>NZ_AUEQ01000001.1 GCF_000426065.1 Mycobacterium sp. URHD0025
CACTGCACCGAGCTCACCGACGACCGGACACCGGCCGTATCCGGCGGCCCCGCAGCCATTCTCGGCGGCGGTATCGTGCCCGCACCTCTGCTCGCCGAACTGATCGCCACCGGAGCCACAGTCAAGTCCCTCACCGATCCCGACGACCTCAATAGCCAGGGAAGTTACCGGCCCTCAAAGAAATTGACCGCATTCGTACAGATGCGCGACCTCGTCTGCATGTTCCCAGGTTGCGGAATAGCAGCCGACCACTGCGATCTCGACCATTGCCAGCCCTGGCCGGCCGGAGCCACCCACCCCGGCAACATCGGTCCCAAATGCCGAACCCATCACCTCATCAAGACGTTTCAAACCGCCGAAAACGGCTGGACAGACGTCCAACATCCCGACGGCAGCCACACCTGGACCGCACCCACCGGCCACACCTACCACACCACACCCTTCAGCCAAATCCTGTTCCCCGACTGGGCCACCCACACCCCAGCCCCACCGACAGGACCGGCCCCATCGACCGCAATCGGTCGGGACATCAAAATGCCGGTCCGCACGCGCACCCGGCAACAAACCCGCACCCAACGCATCAACACCGAACGCCGGCTCAACACCGAGCTGGACAAACCGCCGCCCTACTAGGCAGAACGGTTGCGGAACGCCTCGACGGCGGTCGGCAGGGTGGGAAAGATCCGGTCGGTGCCGATCCGGTCGAGAAAGCCCGCCGCCACCAGATCGTCGCGCAGATCGGACTTGACCCGGGCCATCGCGAACACAATGCCCTGCGCGGTCAGTTCACGACGCAACTGCTCCAGCGCATCCACAGCGGTCAGGTCCGGATCGACGTTGGCCTCGGCGTTGTAGACGAACCATTCGACCTTCTCCGGCGCGTCCGCGACAGCCGCCAGCGCACGCTGCCGGAAATCCTCGGCGTTGGCGAAGAACAGCGGCGCGTCGTAACGGTAGACGACCAGTCCCGGAACCAGCTGCGCCTCCGGATAGTCATCGACGTCATGCATCCCGGCAATGCCGGGGACATAGCCGAGCACACTGTCGTGCGGGCGGGCGATCCGCCGCAGTGCATCCATGAGTGACAGGGCGATCGCCACCAGCACGCCGTAGAGCACACCGAAGCCCAGCACTGCGACGGTGGTGACGACCGCCAGGATCAGCTCGCTGCGCCGGAATCGTGCCAACCGCCGGAACTCCGCGACGTCGATCAGCCGCAGGGCGGCGTAGACCACGAGTGCACCCAACGCGGCCATCGGGAAATTCTCCAGCAGATCACGCCCCGCCAGCATGACCACCAAGACCGTCGCCAGCATCACCAACGAGTACAGCTGCGAGCGACTGCCCAAGGTATCGCCCAGTGCAGTACGGCTACCGCTGGAGCTGACCGGAAAGCCCTGTGTGACACCGGTTGTCAGGTTGCACAGACCTAATGCCCGCAGTTCGGCGTTGGCGTCGATCGTCTCTCCCTTACGCGCCGCGAAGGTGCGGGCCGTCAGGGCGTTGTCCGAAAACGCGACAACCGCGATACCGACCGCCGGGATCACCAGACCTACCAGCTCCGTCATCGGGACCGGTGGAAAAGCGGGTTTCGGCAACCCGGACGGAATGCCACCGACCACCCGGATTCCGTTGTCGTCCAAGGAGAACAGCCACACCATCGCCGTCGCTGCCAGCACCGCGACCAGCGGCCCCGGGAACCGCGGCGAGATCCGGTACAACACCAGCAGCACCGCGAGCACCGTTGCCGACAGCACCACCGTCGGCGTATGCACCGATTCGAGGCCCGTGACGAAAGAGCGGACCTGATCGAGGAACTCGTCCCCAGTCACCTCGACACCCGTGATCTTGCCGAGCTGGCCGCTGATCATGATGAGGGCCACCCCGGTCATGTAGCCGACCAGAACGGGGCGTGACAGCAGGTCGGCCAGGAATCCCAGCCTGCACAGCCCGGCCACCAGGCAGATCGCCCCCACCAGCAGGGCCAGTACCGCCGACATCGCGGCATAGCGCACCGGATCGCCGATCACCAGCGGAGCCAGCGCCGTGGCTGTCATCAGGGCCGTGGTGGATTCCGGCCCGACCGACAGTTGCCGCGAGGAGCCCAGCACCGCATAGACCGCCATCGGGACCAGCGCGGCCCACAACCCTGCGACGGGTGGCAGGCCGGCTACGGTCGCGTAGGCCATCACCTGCGGCACCAGGTACGCCGCGACAGTCACCCCAGCAAGGACATCGCCGCGCAGCCAGGACCGCTGGTAGCCGGTGAACTGCGCCAGCCCGGGGGCCCACGTTTGACGTGCGCGACCAACGCTCATGGTGTTCAGTCAACACTCGTGAGCCTGCTGAGTTGGAAGTACGTGGAGACCCGCACTGATGACGACTTCGTCGTCAACCCCGGAGAGCGGCTCGACTGGGCCAGCACGATCGGCATCGGGGCCCAGCATGTGGTGGCCATGTTCGGCGCCACGTTCCTGGTCCCGGTGCTCACGGGCTTCCCGCCGGCGACCACGCTGCTGTTCTCCGGCGTCGGCACCATCCTGTTCTTGCTCATCACCGGCAACCGGCTGCCGAGCTACCTGGGGTCGAGCTTCTCGGTGATCGCTCCGGTGACGGCGGCGGTGGCATCGCATGGAACCGGAAGTGCCCTCGGCGGTTTGATAGCCGTCGGGCTGTTGCTGATCCTCATCGGCGGCGTGGTGCACCTGGTCGGCACGCGGTGGATCGATCTGACCCTGCCGCCGGTGGTGACGGGTGCCATCGTCGCGCTGATCGGCTTCAACCTCGCTCCGGCCGCCAAGTCCAATTTCGAGAAGGGGCCTCTGGTCGGCTTGGTCACGCTGGTGTTGCTGGTCAGCACGCTGGCCTTCTTCAAAGGTTTGATCGGCAGGCTGGCCATCTTCGGGGCGGTGGTGATCGGATATCTGCTCGCGCTGGCTCTCGGTGACGTCGACACTGCGGCGATCGCCGCCGCACCGTGGCTGGGGCTGCCCGAGTTCCACACCCCGACGTTCAACCTGGCGGTACTACCGCTGTTCCTGCCCGCGGTGATCGCCCTTGTCGCCGAGAACATCGGGCACGTCAAGTCGGTGGGACAGATGACCGGCACCGACCTCGATCCGTTGATCGGCCGGGCGCTGGCCGCCGACGGCGTGGCCACCGTACTGGCCGGTGCCGGGGGCGGTTCGGCCACCACCACCTACGCCGAGAACATCGGGGTGATGGCGGCCACGCGCGTGTACTCGACCGCGGCATACTGGGTCGCCGCCACGGTGGCGATCGCATTGTCGTTGTGCCCCAAGATCGGAGCCGCCATCTCGGCCATTCCGCCGGGCGTGCTGGGCGGGGCCACCATCGTGCTCTACGGCCTGGTCGGCATCCTCGGCGTACGGATCTGGCTGACCAATCATGTGGACTTCTCCAAACCGGTCAATCAGATGACCGCGGCCATCCCCCTGATCATCGGGATCGCCGACTTCACCTGGCATCTCGGTTCACTGACCTTCACCGGGATCGCGCTGGGGTCCATCGCCGCGCTGCTGATCTTCCACAGCATGCGGTTGCTCGAGTACCTCGGCAGCCGTCGCTAGGCCTGTGCGCTCACCGAGATTGCGTCCAGGGACAGGATCCGAGGAAATCTTGTCCCTCAGCTCAATCTCGGTGCGGGCGCCGGGATTGCCAGTCCCCGGCCCTACTCGCTCAGCGCGTTGACCACACGGCTGAACACCGAGGGCAGCGCCGCCGACGCCGGGGTGATGCAGGCCCGAACGGGACCAAAACCGCTGCCGTGCAACAGGGCCGCGGTGAGCAACCGATAACGGCGGGTCATCGCGCGCCATTGGCGGTCATACTCGCCGGGTCGGTCGGCCCGCACACAACCGACGAGGAGTTCGGCCGCACCGAATGCCAGGCCCATCCCCTCCCCGGTCAGCGCATCCACGTAGCCCGCCGCATCACCGACCAACAGCACCCGGCCCGCACTCCGGTCGCGCACCTTCTGCCGCAGCGGCCCGGCGGCCCGGTCCTGGCCGTGCTCGACGCCGTGAATCCGCTCGGCCAGCAACGGAAATGCCGCCAGGTGATCGTCGAAGCCGCCACGCACCGACGTCAGAATCGCCACCCCGACACAGTTGTCGCCGACCGGCGTCACATACGCCTCGGAGTCGGAGCCCCAGTACACCTCGACACAATCCGACCACGGGGCGATCTGGACGTGACGGCGAATGCCCCAACGGCGTCGCCTGCCCTCACCGCCGCTCAGTCCGAGCGAGCGACGGATCGGTGAATGCAGGCCATCGGCGGCCGCCAGGTAGCGGGCCCGAAAGCCGGCCGCGCTCACCGATGTCGAGTCCTGCGCCACCGGGCCGACCTCGGCATGGACCACCCGGACGCCGGCGTCTGAGGCGGCGTCCGACAGCGCGGCATGCAGAACCGTGCGGCGTACTCCGCGCCCGGCACCGTCGCGAAATCTGGCCTCCGCGACGCGGTGACCGTCGAGGTAACGAATGCCGTAGAAGGGTCGGTGAGGGTGTCCGCTCAGCTCCACACCCAACCGCTGCAATTGCCGGACCGAGTGCGGCATCAGCCCCTCGCCGCAGGCCTTGTCGATCGGGCCGGGGCGGCGTTCCACCACCACGGTCTCCAGCCCGGCACGCGCCGCGTGCACCGCCGTGGCCAGCCCGGCTGGGCCGCCACCTGCGACGAGCAGATCGATCACGTCAAGCCTTGCAGCGCTTCGTTTTCCACGCGGATGCGGGTGCGCAACAATGCGGCGTTGGCCACCGCGAACACTACTGCGGTGAGCCAGGCGCCTCCGGCCAGCGGCAACGCCGCTCCCTCGGTGACCACGGCAACGTAGTTCGGATGCGGCAGCAACCGGTATGGGCCATCGACGACGCGCGCGGCACCGGGCACCACCACCACCCTGGTGTTCCACTGCCTGCCCAGCGTGGTGATGCACCACCAGCGCAGCCCCTGGGCGGCGAGCACGACCGCGACCATGATCCGGCCGAGCACCGGGCGGCGCCGGCGCCGGCGCGCCTCCACCACCGAACCCATCAGCAGCGCGCTGTGCAACGCCACCATCACCGGATAGTGGCCGGCCCCGAATTCCTTGCCGCCCTGTGCGGTACTCCACTTGAGGTTCCGTTTGGACACCACCAGTTCGAGGACCCGCTCGGCGGCGACGAGTGCGATCAACGCGATAAAACTCTTGCCCTTCATCAGCGCCAACGCAGCAGGACGAGCTCGGAGCAGAACCCTGGGCCCATGGCCATCAACACACCGGGGGTGTTCGATTCCGGTCGTTTGCAGATGGTGTCACGCAGCACGTGCAACACAGAGGATGACGACAGGTTGCCGACGTCGGCCAGCGACTGCCAGGTGAGATCCAGTGCATCCTCAGGTAATCCGAGGGTTTCGATGATCGCCTCGATCACCTTCGGGCCGCCCGGATGGCTCACCCAGGCGGATACATCGTCGGTGGTGAGGCCGTGTGCACCGAGGAACCCCGTGACGTCGTCACCGAGGTAGCGCCCCACGAAGCTCGGAACTTCGGCGCTGAGCACGATCTCGAAGCCTTCGGCGCCGATGTCCCAACCCATGGCATGCAACGAGTCCGGGTAGAGGTGGCTGCGTGAGTCCAGCACATCGGGTCCGGTCGGATTCAGCTTTCGGGCGCGTTGTTCACCGACCGCGACCACCGCGGCAGCCCCGTCGCCGAACAGCGCACCGGCCACCAGCGTCGGCATCGTGGGATTGTGTTTGCGCGTCAGCGAACACAATTCGACCGACACCAGGACCGCCACCTTGTCTGGCGCGCCCCGAAGATAGTCGTTGAGCCGCGCGATGCCGGCGGCGCCTGCCACACAGCCGAGTCCGAAGATCGGGATCCGCCGCACGTCGGGGCGCAGGCCGAGCCGCCCCGCGATGCGGGCATCCAGCGACGGGACCGCGGCGCCGGTGACAGTGGTGGTGACGATCAGGTCGACGTCCTCGGGGCGCAGGCCCGCCTCGTCCAGCGCCCCGGACAGTGCGGCGCAGCCCAGTTCGGTTGCGTGCTCGATGAACAGGCTGTTGCTCTCACCGAAATCATCGAGATGGGCGTACTCCTCGAGCGGCAAGACCAGGTATCTACTGTTCACTTTCGCGCTCTTGTGCAGGGCCCGCACCACGTCCTCGGCCTCGGCGTATCCCGGCAGGCTCAGCAGGGTGCTGGTCACCTCATCCTGGGTATATCGATGCGGCGGCAGGACGGCGTGGACGCCGGCAATAGTGCTGTGGCTGGGCATTCTCGCGACGTTAATTCCCATATCCGTACTACGGGGGCCTACCTCGGACGGTTCAACGATCCGCCTGTGAATCAGATCTCAGCCGCGATGCCGCTTGTCTCGCGCCGGCACACCGTTGGGTCCCTCGATCGAGCGGCCATAGGTGCCGACGGTGAAAGCGATCGCCGATCCCATGATCCCGAGCGCGCGGGCATCCACATTGTCAATCGTGTCGCGCGGGGTGTGATAGTTCGGATCGAACGCCGTCCCGGCCCGTCCGCCCCACAACCGGGCCTGCACCTCGGTCTTGCGCTGCGATGCTCCCGTGGTCGCACCGCCGATCGGCACCCCGGCCTGAAGGAACGGGTGATAGTCGGTGTTGCCGCCGATCGGCATGTCCGCGGGCCGGGCCCCGGCCAGGTTCAGGTAACCGGCCATGGTCCTCTCGATGCCGGCCGATCCTTCGGGTATCGGCTTGGGATCTCCTGCCTGGCCGGACTGGTCGCCGTCGTAGGTGAAGAAACCGGCGTTGGGCGAGCCGACCATGTCGAAGTTCAGATACAGCGCCAGATCGTCGAGCTGATCCAGCGCAAGGTTGCGCACATATTGCGTCGAGCCGTCCAAGCCCAATTCCTCGGCACCCCAGAACGCGAACCGCACCGCGTTGTCCACCGGCGGCGAACTGCCCAACTGGAGCGCGGTTTCCAGCACCGCCGCCACTCCGGATCCGTTGTCGTTGATACCCGGACCCCGGGCGATGCTGTCCAGATGCGCGCCCACGAGCACCACGTCGGACGCCGAACCGGTCTTGGTCTGCGCGGTCACGTTACGGGATTTGACCATCTCGGCTTTGCCGTCGAGGACCAGCCGAACCGGCGCGCTCGTACGTCGCAGCGCGGCATCCGCGTTCTCGTCGATGACGCCGACCGGGACGGTGAGCTGGCGGTAGTAGCCGGTGCTGAACAACCCGCCGGGAGCGGGTTGGTGCCCGCTGTTGACCACCAACAGACCCACCGCGCCCTTGGCCAGCGCGGTGTTCTGTTTTGCCACAACCGAACAGCCGGTGTCGTCGACGACCGCGATGGCCCCGGAGATGTCGAGCGACCCGTAGTCGGTGGCCGCACATCCCGACGGCTTGCCCGGGCGCAGCGTCGGCGCGCTCAACCCGCCGGGCGCCGTCGTCACCAGCATCGACGCCTGATCCACCTGGTATCTGGTCCCGGACACAGTCAGCTCGGGGTTACCTCCGCGCATCGCTCCCATGCGCTCGAACTCCGGTGTCTGCACGTCAAAACCTTTGCCACGCAGCAGGTCTGCCACATAGTCGACACTGGCGTCATACCCGGCGCTGCCCACCGCCCGGTTCCCGTCATGACTGTCGGCGATCTCCTGCAGCTTGCGCAGGTGGGTGAACATGTTGTCGACGGTGATCTTGCCCGCCAGTTCCAGCGGCTCGACAGCCTTGGGCGATGGCTGCGCCGAGCAGCCGGCCAGCGCGACACCGAGCAGTATTACCGCAAGCCGGGGCGCCGTCACTGCGCGGTGATCTGGTGCCGCGTGCGGTCCGAACGAACCGGTAAACCGTTGCGGCCCCGCTGATCTTGGGCATACAGCCCGACAGCGAATGCGACTCCCCCACCATGTATCTGCAACGCGTCCCGGTTCACGTGGTCAAGGGTATCGGTGTTCTTGTGATAGTTCGGGTCGAACGGTTGATCCACCTCGCCGGCCCACAACTTGGCCTCTTCGCCGTTCATCTTGTCCTCGGCGCCGGAGAACAGTCCACCGGCGGGAATGCCGGCCATGGTGAACCCGTCGTAGTCGGACCTGCCGTCAAAACTGGTGTCACGCGGCGTCTTTCCGGCATCTTCCAGGTACGTGGCCAGGGTGCGCTCGATTCCCGCCGAACCCTCGGGTACCCGGGGACGCCCCTGCTCGTCCAGTGGCGCCGACTGGTCGCCGTCATAGGTGAAGTAGCCCGCGTTGGGCGAACCCAGCATGTCGAAGTTCAGATACATGGCAACGTCTTTGAGCGCTTCGGTGTCCAGGGATTCGACGTAGTTGGTCGATCCGAGCAAACCTTCTTCCTCCGCTCCCCAGAACCCGAACCGCACCGCGTTGGCCACCTGCGGTGAATCACCGAGCTGCAAGGCGGTTTCCAGCACCGCGGCCACTCCGGAACCGTTGTCGTTGATGCCGGGCCCTTCCGGGACGCTGTCGAGGTGGGCGCCGACCATCACCACGTCCGAGGTCGAGCCCGTCTTGGTCTGGGCGATGACGTTACGGGTGTGCTCGACGCGTACTCCCGCGACCAGTTTGAGGGTGGTGGGACCGGGCGCGTTGCGCAGCCGGGTGCCCTCGTCCTTGGTCACGCTGACCACCGGTATCTTGACGTCGGTATTGCGGCCGAGGGTGCCGCCCATCTTCTCGTCGTTGTTGGTGTTGACGACGATCATCGCGACGGCGCCACGCTCGGCGGCCGCGGCCTGCTTGTCCGCGAAGGGGCACGAGCCGCGGTCGACCAGCACCACCGCACCGGCAACCGGCAGCCCGTCGTAATCGGCGGCCTGGCATCCCGGGGTGTCCTCGACCTTCGCGGGCACCAATGGCGCGGACAGCCCGACCTGGTCGGTGCCGATGGTGAACTCCAGCGGCTTGGCGCTGACGGCCTGGCCGCCGACGGTGACCTGCGGGTCCTCCGCGAACGGCAGCTTCACCTCGAACTCCGGGGTGTCCACGTCAAAACCTTTGTCGCGCAGCGCGTTGGCCACGTAATCCACACTCGCGTCGTACCCGGAGCTGCCCAACGCCCGGTTGCCCTTGTTGGCGTTGGCAATGTCCTGGAGCTTGCCCAGGTGCCCCATCATGGCGTCGGCCGACACCCGCTCGCGTAACTGGTCGGCGAACTGCACCGCCGCCGGTGAGGACACCTGGGACTGCTGCCCTTCGGTCTGCAGTTCGGTCTTTGCATCACAGCCGGCCAGCCCCACGATCAGCGCCAGCGCGCCAAGAACCGCCCCCGTCGAAGTACGTCGCATTGCACCCACGGTAGCTGCTCGGCTGAACGGCTCGGAGAATAAATCGGTTGCCTGGCGATTTGCTGTGATGGCAAGGTGTTCCACGGCGCCGACAGGGAAGCAGACCGAGCGGGGTACCGCAACGTTTCTGCGTGTTGCCGGCGGCGTCATGGCACAGGTAAAGGGCCTGAGGTTCGAATCCTCTCTTGCAACCCCGATACCGTCGCCGGAATCACGCAGTCGGGGGCCTTGTGGCCCGCACCCGCCGGTACCGGGGTGTGACGCCCCGCCCGCGGTTGCGTCCGGCGGCGGTATCCCTTTGCCGCACAGACACATACACCGGAAGGAGGACACGACATGGGCATCTTCACGTTCAACCGAATCACTGTTTCCGCAGGCCAGTGCGCACTGGAATACCGGGACGGCACGCTGGGTCGTGTCCTGCCCCCGGGCCGTCACCGCATTGATGTGGCGGCCTCGGTGGTGCGTGTCGAGATGCGCGAGCAGGTGCTGACGCTGGCACCGCAGGAGGTGCTGACCTCCGATGCGGTGACGCTGCGTATCACTGTCGCGCTGCAGTTCAGGGTCAGCGACGCCGTCGCCTATGTGGAGGCGGCGGCCGACCCCATGGCCGCGGTGTACCTGGCCGCGCAGATCGCGCTGCGCGACCTTGCCGCCACGCTGACCACCGACGAGGTGATGCAGCGCGGCAACCGCATCGATGCCGGGGCGATCGCGGCGGCGGCCCGCGCGGCCGGTGCCCGCACCGGGGTCGAGGTGATCGAGGCGTTCGTCAAGGACGTGATCATCCCGGCCGAGATTCGGGCCGCGGCAATGCAGCTGGTGACGGCCAAGGCCACCGGTGCGGCGAAGCTGGAAGCGGCCCGCGCCGAGACGGCGGCCCTGCGCGCACTGGCCAATGCCGGCAAGTTGCTGGACGCTCACCCGGCGCTGGCTCAGCTGCAGCTGGTCCAGCGGGTTCCGTACGGGTCGAAGGTGATCCTGGCCCTGGGCACCGACGCAACCGGTGCGGCGGATGTGGCGTCTGACCCGGAGTGATTCCGGGTCAGGCGTCACGCCTGTTCAACAACACCGCGGCGGCGATGAACGCCACCGCCACCCACAGCAGGAAATAGATCAGCGAGCCCGACTCACCCCACGGCATGTCGTAGTACGCCGGGAAGAGCCAGTCCACGTGCAGGAACCGGAACATGTTGCCGAAGGGCAACCACGGCCCCATCCGCTGGCCGGCGTTGGGCAGGTTGCCCAGCAACGGCTCGGCCACCAGCGGCCACAGCAGCAGGACCGCCACCGCCCCGGCCGCGAATCGCACCAGCGCACCCACGGCCACTCCGATCACGGCGGCCAGTGCGGCATACAACGCGAAACCGCCGGCTACCCGCCAGGTCGCCGGGTTGGCCATCGACAACTGCGTACCGACCACCGGGTCGGCCACCATGCGGGCCACCAGGACCGAGGCCAGCACCATGACCACCGCACACACCGATGAGAAGGCCGCGCACACCACCGCTTTCGCAGTCATCACCTGCGTCCGGTTCGGGGTGGCCAGCAACGTGGTGCGGATGAGCCCGCTGCGGTATTCGCCGGTCATGGTCATCGAGGACAGCACCATCAGCACCGGAACCCCGAACACCGCGACCCCGAGAGCGGCCGTGGACGGGGACAGCCCGGTGTAGTGGTGCGCGGTCATGCCCTGGATGGCCGCCAGGCCGAGGCTGAGCACCGCCACCCCGACCGTCGACCACAGCGGTGAACGGGTGGTGGACAGCTTGATGCGCTCGGCGTCGAGCGCGGCCAGTGCGCTCATGCCTGTGCAGCCCGGTAGTCGACGGCGTCGTCGGTGAGTTTCAGATATGCCTCCTCCAGCGAGGCCTGCCGTTGGCTCAACTCGTGCAGGGTGATGGCGTTGCGCCCGGCGAGGTCGCCGATCACCTCGATGGCAGCGCCGTGCACACCCAGCGCATCGCCGTCGGCAGCCGCCTCGACCTCGAATCCGGCGTCCGTGAGAACCTCGCGCAGCGTCTCCAGCTGCGGGCTGCGCACCCGCACGGCGTCGGCCGACGTACCGCTGACGAACTCGCTCACGGTGGTCGACGTGATGAGCTTGCCCTGCCCGATCACCACCAGCCGATCGGCGGTGTTGGCCATCTCGGCCAGCAGATGACTGGACACGAACACCGTGCGGCCCTCGGCGGCCAGGCTACGCATGAGGGTGCGGACCCAGTGGATGCCCTCGGGGTCCAGGCCGTTGACCGGTTCGTCGAACAGCAGCACCGGCGGATCGCCCAGCAGCGCGGCGGCGATTCCCAGCCGCTGACTCATGCCCAACGACAGCGTTCCCGCCGTGCGGTCCGCCACCGACGTCAGCCCGACCATCTCGAGCACCTCGTCGACCCGGGTCGGCGAAATCCGGTTGGCCGCCGCGATCCAGCGCAGATGGTTGCGGGCCGAGCGGTTCGGATGGGCCTGGCGCGCGTCGAGCAGGGCGCCGACCGTGCGTAGCGGGTCCCTCAGTTCCCGGTAATGCTTGCCGTCGATCGTCGCGGTACCTGCGTTGGGATGATCCAGACCCAGGATCAGCCGCATCGTGGTGGTCTTGCCCGCGCCGTTGGGCCCGAGGAATCCGGTCACCACGCCCGGTTCGACGGTGAACGTCAGATCGTCGACGGCGCGGTGGGTCCCGTAGAGCTTTGTCAGCCCGGCCAGTTCGATCATGGCTCCCATGGTGTCAGTGCCACCTCCTCCGAGAGCTGAATCGAGATTGTCTGCGCCACCACCCTATCCACGTCCGCAAGCATCCCGGGGATCTCTAAGATTTGCGCGGGAGCGCGGTGACGGTCGCGGTGTCCGGGGAACCGTCAAATCGCAGCAGTTGCAACGTCAATTCGCTATCGGGTGTCCGCAACGGAGCGTGCGCAACAGTGTCGGCTATCGGCGTTCGCTGTCGGGGTCCACCTTCGCCACCACCAGGTCGGCGACCGCCCGCATGCCTGCGGCGTTCGGGTGCAGCGGCGCCGGCCGGCCCGGCCAGGGCAGACCGGGCCGTGTCGTCCATGGCTCGTCCGACCAGGCATGATGCGACGCGCTTGCCTGCGCGGCGCGAACCCAATCGCACTGTGCTTGCGCGGCAGCCTCTCCGGTGACTCGTTCCAGCGTGGCCGCGACGTGTCGCCCCAGCGCCGCATCGACCTCCGACAGCGGCGAGGCCGCGACGCCTTCCGGCGGCAACATCGTCAGGTAATCGACGAACAGCACCCGTGCGCCCGCAGCGCGTTCCCGGATCTCGCGCCCAAGCGTCACCAGAGCACCGGCCACGTCGGTCAGCGCCGCCGCACGCTCGCCGGGATCGAGCAGCCCGCGCAGCCGCGGCCCGAGCACCGGAAGGGACCGGGCACAGCGCGGCAACGCCGCCGCCATCAGCAGCGGCACGTAGCCCGCGTCGTTGCCACCGATGGTCACGGTGACGAGGACTTCGGACCCGTCGAGCGCGTCGATCTGCGGTGGCGCACCGTTCTGAGCGTCCCGCAGCACATGGGCGGTGGTCGCACCGGAGTACGTCACGTCCACCAGATCGAGCCCGAGCCGGTCGGCCACCAGATGCGGGTAATTGCGTGCCGAGCGGCCCGCCCGCCACGGCGCGCCGGGTGCCGATGGCTTGATCCCGGGCCCGGCAGCCATCGAACTGCCCAGCGCGACATAGCGTTTACCGCTCATAACGCCGGGCTCGAGGCCTGGGCCCAGAACCGCTTCGGGATACGACCGGCCTGGCGCGCCAAGTATCCGGCGGTGACCGCCGCCGCCATCGCGGCGGCCATGGTCGGCGGATCGGATGCCCTGGTGACGGCCGTGGCCAACAGCACCGCGTCGCAACCCAGTTCCATCGCCAGCGCGGCATCCGAGGCCGTGCCGATACCGGCATCGAGCACCACGGGCACCCCGGCCTGCTCGACGATCATCTCGATGTTGTGGGGGTTGGAGATGCCGAGGCCGGTGCCGATGGGCGAGCCCAGCGGCATCACCGCGGCACAGCCGGTGTCCTCCAACCGGCGGGCCAGCACCGGGTCGTCGTTGGTGTAGGGCAGCACGATGAACCCGTCATCGACCAATTGCTCTGCGGCCTTGACCAATTCGATGGCGTCGGGCAACAGGGTGCGCTCGTCGGCGATGACTTCGAGTTTCACCATGTCGGTGCCCAGCGCCTCACGGGCCAGCTGAGCGGTCAGCACGGCCTCTGCCGCGCCGCGACAGCCCGCGGTGTTGGGCAGCGCGGCGATACCGAGCCGGTTGAGCAGGTCGAGCACCCCGGTGCCGGTCTCGGCGTCCACCCGTCGCATTGCCACGGTCGTCAACTCCGTACCCGAGGCCACCAAAGCCTCTTCCAGCACAGCCAGATTGGGCGCGCCGCCGGTCCCCATGATCAACCGGGAGCCGAATTCCCGGCCACCGATGCTCAGTCTTGATTCCCCGGTCGCTGCGCTCCTGCCCGCCGCCTGCTTGGCGTCAGCCACCCTGCACCGCCGTCACGACCTCGACCCGGGCGCCGTCGGACAGCGTCCGGTCCCACTCCGAACGGGGCAGCACCGTCCAGTCCAGCGCCACGGCGATGCCCTTGTCCGGGAAGCCCCGGGTTTCCAGCAGCCCCTCGATGGTGGTCTGTTCGTCCACCTCGAAGGTCTCGTTGTTGACCGTGATGGTGATCATTTCGCTCCCACGCTCACCTCGAGTTCAGCCGCGATCCGCTCAGCGGTCCACGGCGCCAACAGAAATCCGTTCCGTCCGTGTCCGACGGCCACCAGGGTGCGCGCGTCGACACGTTCGACGATCGGCAGGCCGTCGGGCGTCATGGGCCGCAGCCCGGCCGCGGTCTCGGCCAGCTCGTACTCGCCCAGTGCCGGCATCACCGCGCAGGCGTCCTCGAGCAGATCCCGCACGCCGCTGACCACGGGCGCGGTGTCGCGGCCGTGCTCATACTGGGTGGCGCCGACCACAACGCCGTCCGTACGCGGCACCAGATACACCGGACGCCCGTGCACACGGGCGCGGATCACCCTCTGCGGCACCGGCATACAACCCTTGCGCCACCGCAGCCGCAGCACCTCGCCCTTGACCGGACGCACCGGCAGGTCCGGCAGAAGTTTCGGGGCGTCGATCCCGTTGGCGATCACCCGCATGTCCGCCTCGACATCAGCCAGGTGGTCCACAGGGCCGGCCCACCGCACCGCGAGGCGCTCGCAGTGCGCGGCCAGCCCGTCGACCACCGCGCGATTGTCCACGGCAAGCTCGGTGGTGGCCCGGAACCCATGCCGAATGCCTTGGGCCAGCAGGGGTTCCACCTCACGGGCGGCCGCGGTCAGCTCGACCGGCTGCCCCTGCGCCGACAGCCATTCGGCGACGGTACGCAGATCGGCCACATCGGCCCGGTCGACGGCGACGACGAGTGACTCGCGCGCGGTGACGACCTCGGGCGCCAGCCCGTCGAGGAAACCCGAGTGCCACAGCTTCAGGGATTCCAGGCCGATCTGGAGCATCTGTTCCTCACCGGGCCAGCCTTCACTGTGCGGAGCCAGCATGCCGCCGGCCACCCACGAGGCACCGTGCTCGCGCGTGCAGTGCAGCCGCACGGTCCAGCCGTCCAGGGCAGCCCGGCGTGCGACAGACAGCCCGATCACACCGCCGCCGATGACGGCAAGTGTTCGCGCCATACCCGCTCCCTTCGCCGGCATTACCCGGATCAGGTGTGACGGTCAGGGCCGGTCCGAATGCCCACTCTCAGCCCCTCGTCCCCGGGGCCCCCGTATTGCCAGTCCAGGGTACTCGGGCGCTACCGGCTACCGTCGCGGTGTGGAATCACCCGTCGACCGTTTGCAGCGCGCCACCCTGTACCTGTGCACCGACGCCCGCCGCGAGCGTGGTGACCTGGTCGAATTCGCCGACGCCGCGCTGGCCGGCGGCGTGGATCTGATCCAGCTGCGGGACAAGGGCTCGGCCGGGGAGAAGCAGTTCGGCCCGCTCGAGGCACGTCAGGAGCTTGAGGCACTCGATATCCTGGCCGACGCCGCCCGGCGCCACGCAGCGTTGCTGGCGGTCAACGACCGCGCCGACATCGCGCTGGCAGCCGGAGCCGACGTACTGCACCTCGGCCAGGACGATCTGCCGCTGCCCGTCGCCCGCGGCATCATCGGCGAGCGTCCGGTGATCGGCCGCTCCACGCATGACGCCGAGCAGATGGCGGCGGCGCTCGCAGAACCCGTCGACTATTTCTGTGTCGGACCGTGCTGGCCCACGCCGACCAAACCCGGCCGGTCCGCACCGGGCCTGGACCTGGTGCGCTCGACGGCCGCGCTGAACCCGGCCAAGCCGTGGTTCGCGATCGGCGGGATCGATCAGCAGCGGCTACCCGAGGTGCTGGCCGCCGGAGCCCGGCGCATCGTCGTGGTCCGCGCGATCACCGCGGCCGACGACCCCCGGGCGGCGGCAGCCGAACTCAAGGAAATGATCAGCGCGGCGGGTTGAGTTCGAGCGGGAGAGACGCCGTCACCGTCCGCAGCTGCTGCCAGCTGGCGGCGAACCCCGGATGCAGCGGCAATTCCGCGACGTCCTCCTCGGCCACCCAGCGCAGCTCCGAGCTCTCCCGGTTGGGGATGGTCTCCAGCGGTTCGGGCACGTCGGCGATCACGGTCGTGTAGGACCAGTGCGTCCCGCCGATGCCTGCCACCTCCGCCGTCACCACCGTGGTCCGCACGGTGAGCTGTTCGGCCGTCACGCCGGCTTCCTCGTGGGCTTCCCGGACGGCGGCCTGCTCGGCGGTCTCGTGGCTGTCGCGGGCACCGCCGGGCAGGGCCCAGGTTCCGCCTTGATGACTCCACGGGGCGCGGTGCTGCAGCAGAACGACGGCCGATCCGCCCGGCCGCGGGGCCCGCAGCAACAGCCCGGCGGCACCGTGGCGCCCCCAGTACCGGGCGCCGTTGTCGGAGAACACCCAGCCGTCACCGTCGCCACGCACTCGTACAGGATAGGGAACGTCGCCGGTTTCGGTGGGGCGTGATTTCCCCGCGAGCCTAAGCGCGGCGCTCTTAGAATTTTTTTATAGTGTTGGAACAGCCCGTATGCACCGAAACTAAATGAGGTCCGCGCGCAGGTGACTGTGGAGTTGGCACATCCCTCGACCGAACCGCTCGCGTCCCGGTCGCCGACCACTCCTGCCCACCCGCGTTGGTGGTTTCTGTGGACCACGCCCGGACGCATCCTCACCATCGGACTGGTGCTGTCGGCCCTTGTTCTGGCCAGTGCGTTCGCCACGTCCACCACCATCAACGACCGCCAGCAGGCGTTGACCACGGTGCTCGACCACACCGAACCGCTGGCGTTCGCGGCCGGCCAGCTCTACACCACCTTGTCGGTCGCCGACGCCGCTGCGGCCACGGCCTTCATCGCCGGGGCCGAGCCCCGAGATGTGCGCCAGCGCTACGAGCAGGCGATCACCGACGCTTCGGTGGCGGTGACGCGGGCGTCCAGCGGGCTGACCGACGAGACACTGGTTCAGCTGCTCGGCCGGATCAACGCGCGGCTGGCCGTGTACACGGGTCTGGTGGAAACGGCGCGCACCAACAACCGGGCGGGCAATCCGGTCGGTTCGTCGTATCTGTCGGAGGCCTCGGCGCTGATGCAGTCGCAGATCCTGCCCGACGCGCAGCGCCTGTATGAGGAGACCTCGGCGCGCGTCGACGCGGAGACGACGGCCTCGACGCGGATCCCGGCCTCGGTGATGTTGGTGGTACTGGCCACATTGATGTTCGGCGCGTTCGCCAACCGCTGGCTGGCACGGCGCACCCGGCGCCGGGTGAACATCGGTTTCGTGGCAGGCGGCATGGCGGTGCTGATCATGTTGATCTGGGTGACCACATCGCTGGTGATCTCGACGTCGGACAGCCGCAGCGCCAAGGACACAGCCGCCGAATCTCTCAAGACCGTGACGAATTTGGCCATCACCGCGCAGCAGGCCCGGGCAGACGAGACTCTGGCCCTGATCCGGCGCGGTGACGAGAACCTCCGCAAGCAGTCCTATTACCAGCGGATCGAGGCCATGCAGCAGCAGCTCGCGCAGTATCTGGCCCGCGACACCGGCATCGACAAGAGCGATCTGACGGGTGCAGAGGATCTGCTCACCAAATGGCGTGCGGCGGATGACCGGATCAACGCCTACATCGCCGTGGGCAACTACCAGGCCGCGACACAGGTGGCGCTGGGCACCGGCGAGGACGATTCCACGTCGGCTTTCGACAAGCTCGACGACGCCTTGTCCAAGGGCATCGAACAGAGCCGCAGCCAGCTGCGCAACGACATCGCCAACGCCCGCCGGGTGTTGTCCGGTGCGACCGTGGGCGCGGCCCTGCTCAGCGTGGCCGCCGCGCTGGCGGTGGCGCTGGGGTTGTGGCCTCGACTGAGCGAGTACAGGTGATCGGGTACAGGCGATGAGGAGAACCGTGCGGAAGACGTTGGCCGTGCTGACCGCGGCCCTGGCGGTGGCCGGCTGCAGTCAGAGCGCGCCTGCGTTGACGTTGCCGACGATGACCCTGCCCCCGCCGAGCCCGGCCGGCATGCAGGAGCTGGCGCCTCAACCGGTGCGGGTGCCGGAGCCGGAGACCGACGAGTGCAACCGCACCGCGAGTCTGCGGCCCTTCAGCAACAAAGCCGAGGCCGATGCGGCGGTGGCCAAGATCCGCGACCGCGGGCGGTTGGTCGTCGGGTTGGACATCGGCAGCAATCTGTTCTCGTTCCGGGATCCGATCACCGGTCAGATCAACGGCTTCGACGTCGACATCGCCGGGGAGGTGGCCCGCGACATCTTCGGCACGCCGTCACAGGTCGAATACCGCATCCTGTCGTCGGCCGACCGCATCACCGCGCTGCAGAACAATCAGGTCGACATCGTGGTCAAGACCATGACGATCACCTGTGAGCGCCGCAAGCAGGTGAACTTCTCCACGGTGTACCTGATGGCCCACCAACGCATCCTGGCCGCACGTGACTCGAACATCTCGCAGGCGTCCGATCTCTCGGGCAAGCGGGTGTGCGTGGTGGACGGCACCACGTCGCTCAAACGGATCCAGCAGATCAGCCCGTCGCCGATCATCGTCTCGGTGGTGACCTGGGCCGACTGCCTGGTGGCGCTGCAGCAGCGGCAGGCAGACGCCGTCAGCACCGACGATTCGATCCTGGCCGGGCTGGTGGCCCAGGACCCGTATCTGCACATCGTCGGACCGAGTCTCAACGAAGAGCCCTACGGCATCGGATTGAACCTGCAGAACACCGGGCTGGTCCGGGTCGTCAACGCGACGCTGGAACGGATCCGCCGCGACGGCACCTGGAATACGTTGTACCGCAAATGGTTGACGGTCCTTGGCCCAGCGCCCTCTCCCCCGGTCGCGAGGTATGTCGACTGATGAAGAAGCCCGACGACGCCGATCTGCCGGCCACCCCCGACCCCGATACGAGCGGAGGTCCCGGGACACAACCGGCGAGCCTGGAAGACCTCGACATGGACTCGCAGTCGACCATGCGGCCCATGGCGACCCAGGCGGTGTTCCGTCCCGAGTTCGACGATTCCGACGACAGCCCGTTCGGCAACGGCGACACCGAACCGCAGAACCTTGCCACGATCGCCACCCGGATGCTGTCGCCCATGCGCCGCCTCGGCGGCGGTCTGGTGGAGATCCCGCGCGTACCCGAGCGGGATCCGTTGGCGGCGTTGATGACCAACCCGGTCGTCGCCGAACAGAAGCGGTTCTGCTGGAACTGCGGCAAGCCGGTCGGCAGGTCCTCGTCCGATGGGCACGCCCTGTCGGAGGGGTGGTGCCCGCACTGCGGCAGCGCGTACTCGTTCCTGCCGCAGCTGTCCCCGGGTGAGATCGTCGCCGACCAGTACGAGATCAAGGGCTGCATCGCCCACGGCGGTTTGGGCTGGGTATATCTGGCCTTCGACCACAACGTGAACGAACGTCCCGTGGTGCTCAAAGGCCTGGTTCATTCCGGTGACGCCGAGGCCCAGGCGATCGCCATGGCCGAACGCCAGTTCCTGGCCGAGGTGACGCATCCGGGAATCGTGAAGATCTACAACTTCGTCGAACACGATGACAAGCACGGCAACCCGGTCGGCTACATCGTGATGGAGTACGTCGGCGGAACGTCGCTGAAACAGGCCAGGGGCACCAGACTTCCGGTGGCCGAGGCCATTGGCTACATGCTCGAGATCCTGCCTGCCCTGGGCTATCTGCACTCGATCGGGCTGGCCTACAACGATCTGAAGCCCGAGAACATCATGATCACCGAGGAACAGCTCAAGCTGATCGACCTCGGCGCGGTGTCACGGCTCAACTCGTACGGCTACCTGTACGGCACACCAGGATTCCAGGCACCCGAGATCGTCCGTACCGGGCCGACGGTGGCCACCGACATCTACACCGTGGGACGCACGCTGGCGGCGCTGACCTTGAACCTCCGGACCCGGCGGGGCCGCTATGTCGATGGTCTGCCGTCCGAGGACCCGGTCCTGGACACCTACGATTCCTTCGGCCGATTCCTGCGCCGCGCCATCGATCCCGATCCTCGGCGCCGGTTCACCAGCGCCGAAGAGATGTCGTCGCAGCTGCTCGGTGTGCTGCGTGAGGTGGTGGCGGCCGATACGGGAATCCCCCGCCCCGGTCTGTCGACGGTGTTCAGCCCGTCCCGGTCGACGTTCGGAGTCGATCTGCTGGTCGCCCACACCGATGTTTACGTTGACGGACAGGTGCATTCGGAGAAACTGACCGCGCAGGAGATCGTGCGGGCGCTGCCCGTGCCGCTGGTGGACCGCACCGATGTCGGGGCCCCGATGCTGGTGGCCAGTGTGCTCAGCCAGCCCGTGCACACACTGGACCAGTTGCGCGCCGCGCGCCACGGCGCCATCGACTCCGAAGGCGTGGACCTCGCAGAGTCGGTGGAGCTGCCGTTGATGGAGGCCCGCGCACTACTCGATCTGGGTGACGTCGCCAAGGCCACCCGCAAGCTCGACGAGCTGGCCTCATGGGCCGGCTGGCGCTGGCGGCTGGTGTGGTTCCGCGCCGTGGCCGAGATGCTCTCGGCTGATTATGACTCGGCCACAAAGCATTTCACCGAGGTGCTGGACACGTTGCCCGGGGAGCTGGCACCCAAGCTGGCCCTGGCCGCGACGGCTGAGCTGGCAGGCACCGCCGACGAGCTCAAGTTCTACAACACGGTGTGGAGCACCGACAACGGCGTGATCTCGGCCGGCTTCGGGTTGGCCCGCGCCGAGTCGGTTGCCGGCGCACGCGACAAGGCGGTCGAGACGCTCGACGAAGTTCCGCCCACGTCACGGCATTTCACCACAGCCCGGCTGACGAGCGCGGTCACCCTCCTGTCCGGCCGGTCCACCGGTGAGATCACCGAACAGAACATCCGCGATGCGGCGCGGCGGGTGGAAGCACTGCCCGATTCGGAGCCGCGCGTGCTGCAGATCCGGGCACTGGTGCTGGGTACGGCGATGGACTGGCTGGCCGACAACTCGGCGAGCAGCAACCACATCCTCGGCTTTCCGTTCACCGAGCACGGTCTCAAGCTGGGCGTCGAGGCGTCACTGCGGGCACTGGCCCGCGTCGCGCCCACGCAGGCGCACCGCTACGCCCTGGTCGATCTGGCCAACAGTGTGCGGCCGATGAGCACTTTCTGAGTCAGACCAGCGCCGCGCTTGCCCGCGCGATCGCCAGCTCCTCATTGGTCGGCACCACCAGCACCGTCACCGGCGAGTCCGGTGTCGAGATCGTCCGGGTTTCGTGTGACCCTCCGGCGTTGAGTGCCTCGTCGATCTCGATTCCCAGCCCGGTCAGGCCGGCCAGCGCATCGCGGCGCACCGCGGCGTCGTTCTCCCCCACGCCCGCGGTGAAGCTGATGACGTCGGTGCGGCCCAGCACCGCGAGGTAGGCACCGACGTACTTACGCAGCCGGTGGATGTAGACGTCGTAGGCCAATTGCGCGTTGTGGTCGCCGGATTCGATCCGGGCGTGCAGTTTGCGGAAGTCGTTCTCACCGCCGAGACCACGCACACCCGACTGCCGGTTGAGCATGGTGTCGATCTCCTCGACACCCATACCCGCACTGCGCCGGAGGTACATGATGATGCCCGGATCGATGTCACCGCTGCGGGTGCCCATCACCAGGCCCTCCATCGGCGTCAGGCCCATCGACGTGTCCACGGGCCTGCCCCCGGCGATCGCCGACGCCGACGCACCGTTGCCCAGGTGCAGCACAATCTGATTCAGCGATTCGTAGGGCCGCCCGAGGTAGGCGGCGGCCTGCTGACTGACGTACTCGTGCGAGGTGCCGTGGAACCCGTAGCGCCGGATACCCCAGCGTTCGGCGACCTCGCGATCGATGGCGTAGGTCGCCGCGGCCTCGGGGAGATTGTGGAAGAACGCGGTGTCGAACACTGCCACGTGCGGCAGATCGGGCAGTAGCTTGCGCGCCACTTCGATGCCGAGGAGGGCCGGCGGATTGTGCAGTGGGGCCAGCGGAGACAGCTCTTCGACCTTGGCGATCAGCTCAGCGTCGACCAATGTGGGCCGGTAGAAGGTCTTGCCGCCGTGCACCACCCGGTGTCCGACGGCCACCAGGCCGAGGGTGTCCAGGTGCAGCCCTTCGGCGGCCAGCTTGTCGAAGGCGGCGCGCAGCGCGGCGTCATGATCGGGTATCTGGTCCGAGCCGATCTGTTCGATGATGCCGTCGGCCAGGAATTCACCGGTGTCCGGATTCACCACCGCGTATTTCAGCGACGACGAGCCGGAGTTGACCACCAGGACTGTCATCCGTTGTGCCCCTGTCCCTGCGCCTGAATCGCCGTGATCGCTACGGTGTTGACGATGTCCTCCACGAGCGCACCTCGGGACAGGTCATTGACGGGCTTGTTCAGACCCTGCAGCACCGGGCCGATCGCGATGGCGCCGGCACTGCGCTGAACGGCCTTGTACGTGTTGTTGCCGGTGTTGAGGTCGGGGAAGATCAGCACGGTGGCGCGCCCGGCCACGGCCGATTCGGGCATCTTGGTCAACGCCACCGACGGCTCGACCGCGGCGTCGTATTGGATCGGCCCTTCCACCAGCAGGTCCGGCTCCCGTTGTCGCACCAATTCGGTTGCGGCCCTGACCTTGTCGACATCGGCCCCGGTGCCCGAGGTGCCTGTCGAGTAGGACAGCATGGCCACCCGCGGATCGATGCCGAACTGCGCGGCGGTGCGGGCCGAGGAGATCGCGATGTCGGCAAGCTGCTCCGAGGTCGGATCGGGAACGATCGCGCAGTCACCGTAGGCCAGCACCCTGTCGGCCAGGCACATCAGGAAAATGCTCGACACCGTGGAGATCCCGGGCGCCGTGCGGATGATCTCGAAGGCCGGACGCACGGTGTGCGCGGTGGTGTGCGCGGCACCGGAGACCATGCCGTCGACCATCGCGTTGTGGACCAGCATGGTGCCGAAGTACGAGACGTCGTGGATGGTCTCGCGGGCCTGCTCGACGGTGACGCCCTTCTTGCGGCGCAATTCGGCGTACTGCTCGGCGAATTGGTCACACAGTTCACTGGTACGCGGATCGAGGACGACGGCAGCATCGATGTTCACCCCGAGTTCGGCTGCGCGGGAACGGATCTGGCTTTCCTCACCGAGGATGGTCAGCTCGGCCACCTGGTGCTGCAGCAGCCGGCCCGCGGCCCTGAGGATGCGATCGTCGGTACCTTCGGGCAATACGATGCGCTTGCGGTCCGAGCGGGCCTGGTCGAGCAGTTGGTAGGTGAACATCTGCGGCGTGGTGACCGCGGGTATCGGGATGCTCAGCTGCGCGAGCAGATCGTTGACGTCGACGTGCTTGTC
This sequence comes from Mycobacterium sp. URHD0025, assembly GCF_000426065.1. Classification (GTDB taxonomy): domain Bacteria; phylum Actinomycetota; class Actinomycetes; order Mycobacteriales; family Mycobacteriaceae; genus Mycobacterium. Next base: position 23,220 of record NZ_AUEQ01000001.1, read on the forward strand.
CATCAGCGCCAGCGCGGTGTCGATCTTGCGCTGCGATTTCGCGGTGACGCGGCCGCGGGCCCCGGCAACCCGGCTCGCGGTCTCGAACGTGCCGTATTCGGTGGCCACGATGGGCAGCCGCAGCCCCAACCCTTCGACCAGCGAGGCGATGGCCGGATGCAGCTCGAGCCCGCCGTTGAGAATGATGCAGGACAGTGACGGAAAACCTTCCGCGGCATGGGCGCTCACCACGGCCAGCACCACATCGGACCGGTCACCCGGCGTCACCACCGCGATGCCCTCGGTCAGGCGCTCCAGCACGTGCTCGGCGGTCATGCCCGCCACCAGCACACCCATCGCCTCGCGGGACAGCAACTCCGGATCCCCGGCGATCATCGTGCCGTCGACCGCCACCTGCAGTTCGGCCACCGACGGCGCGACCAGCAGCGGCTCCTCGGGCAGCACGTAGGCGGGCGGCCCGAGCGGTTTGAGCGCCTCGGCCACCGCGGTCAGCTGGGCCGGATCGCACCGGTTGGCGACCACGGCGGCGGCGTGGGCGTGCTGGTGGTTGAGTTCGGCCAGGCACACCTCGACCACGTGGGCGACCTCGTCGGGGGTGCGGTCGGCCGCCTTGACCGCCAGCACCACGGGCGCACCGAGGTTGACCGCGATGCGCGCGTTCATGCTGAGCTCGCTGGGGGTGGCGACGTCGGTGTAGTCGCTGCCGACGATCAGCACGGCATCGCACTTCTCGGCCACGCGGTGGAACCGGTCGACGATGTCGGCGATGGCGACGTCGGGGTCCTCGTGCACCTGCTGATAGCTGACACCGACGCAGTCGTCGTAACTCAGCCCGGCGGTGGTACCGGCCAGCAACAGTTCCAGGATGTAGTCGCGGTCCTCACCCAGGCGGGTGATGGGACGGAACACGCCCACTCTGGGCACGGTCGCGGCCAGGCGATGCAGAATTCCCAGCGCAATGGTCGATTTACCGGTGTCCCCTTCGGGCGACGCTACGTAGATCGCGGTCGCGATGTCTCCATCCGGCACCGCTCCAGCATTCCCTAGGTCAGGGCAGCGCCGCCACCGCCCCCGCAAATTCCGTGCAGAACCAGTCCACGTCGCTCATCGAGAACACCAACGGTGGGCGCACCTTGAGGACATTGCCGTCAGCCCCGCAGACCGAGATCAGCACTTTGCGATCGCGCATCGCATTGACCAGGTCGTGCGCACCGGCCCGGTCGGGGATCTTCTGCTCGGCGTCCGTCACCATCTCGATCCCCACGTACAACCCGGCGCCACGAACGTCGCCGATGCGGGGATTCGCGGTGGCGATCCGGGCCAGCTCGTCGCGCAGCGCTGTGCCCACCCGGGCCGCGTTGGCCATCAACTGCTCGTCCTCGATGACATCGAGCACCGCGGCCGCCGCGGCCATCGACACCGGATTGCCGCCGAAGGTGTTGAAGTACGGCACCTCGCGAGCGAACGCCTCGAGCACCTCGCTGCGCCCGGCCAACCCCGCCACCGGTAGGCCGTTGGCCATCGGCTTGCCCATGGTGACCAGATCGGGGACGACACCGTGGCGGCTGAAGCCCCACATCGATTCCCCGGTACGGCCGAACCCGGGTTGTACCTCGTCGGCGATGAACACTCCGCCTGCCGCGTGGACCGCCCGCACCGCCGGAGCCAGCACCGACGGATCGGGATAGATGCCGTCGGAGGAGAAGAAGGTGTCGACGATCAGGCAGCTCAGCCCGTGACCGGCCGCCTTCAGGTCGGCGATCGCGGCGTCGACGTCGGTCAGGAACCGGCCGGCCACATCCTCACCCGCGCGGTAGCTGTCCGGTGCGGCCACGGCGCGCACGTGCGGGCCGATGGCGGTGGCCCCGCCGATCGACGGCGAAATCGCCGTCACCGCTGCGGTATTGCCGTGGTACGCGTCGCGGGTGACGATCACCCCACGTGCCCCGGTGTACATCTGGGCGACCCGCAGGGCGAGGTCATTGGCCTCCGAGCCGGTGCAGGCGTACATCACCTGGCCGACTTCTGCTGGGAGCGTGGCCAACAGCCGCTGCGAGTACTCCACGATGCCTTCGTGCAGATACCGGGTGTGCGTGTTGAGGGTCTCGGCCTGACGAGTGATGGCGGCGACCACACGCGGGTGGCAGTGCCCGACGCTGACGACGTTGTTGTACGCATCGAGGTAGCGCTCGCCCTCGGCGTCGAACAGATGGCTGCCGCTGCCCCGGACCAGGTGTACCGGCCGTTCGTAGAACAGCCGGTACGCCGGGCCCAACAGGCGGGTGCGGGTCTCGATCAGCTGTGCGGTCTGCGGATCGGTCGACAGACCGCTGTAGCTGTTCGAATCCATGATGTTGGAAAAACTCATGGCCGCTTGCCCCTCACATTCGTGGCCCCTAACGTTCGTGCGCTTCCTCCAACACTGTGCGCCCCAGATCGGAATAGCGTTGCGGATCCTGGAATTTCAGGAACAGCGCCCACAGCACACCACCGATTCCGGCGATGCCGACAACATACGGGATCGACGTGAAGACCCAGTCCGACGCGGCTGAACCCGCAGCAAACGATGCATTCTTGGCGAGCAGGTAGATGACGTAGAGCATCCCGGTCCCACCCAGTAGCGGCGCCAGGAACGTGGTGAACCAGTTCGCCGTCTCCGGATGACGCTTCTGCACGTGGAAGTACGAGATCACCGAGAACGCCGCCAGGGCCTGCACGATCATGATGGCGGTCGTACCCAGCAATGCCATCAGGCCGTAGAGCCCCGTGTAGGGATCACGTCCGGTCAGGTCGAAGAACAGCACGACCAGGGTGGCGAAGCCGGTCTGGACGAATCCGGCGATGTGCGGTGAGCCGTGCACCGGATGGGTGGCGCCGATCGTCTTGCGCATGCCGGGGATGACGTTCTCCCGGCCGATGGCGTAGAGGTAGCGCGCGGCGCAGTTGTGGAACGCCATGCCGCAGGCGAACGAGCCCGTCATCAACAGGATCTTGAACATGTCGACGGCCCACTGACCGAGATGCTGGTGCACCGGGTTGAAGAAGATGTCACCCGCGGTCGTCGAATCCTGCGCCAGCGCAATCGCATTCTGCGGTCCGGTGCCCACGATTGCCAACCACGAAACCAGGACGTAGAACGCGCCGATGCCGACCACCGAACAGATCACCGCGATCGGGATGATCTTCTTGGGGTTCCGGGATTCCTCGCCGTACATGGCACTGGACTCGAAGCCCACCCATGACCAGAACGCGAAGAACAGGCCGACGCCGGCCGAGCCGGCGACGGTGATCATGCTGCCGTCGACACCGGCCACCTCACCCGAGAGGCTCTGAAAACCGTTGAGCGGGTTGAGCGATCCGAGCGACCAACCCTGCGGGCCGCCACCGGTGAACACCACCGACAGAGCCATGATGGCCAGCATGATGATCTCGGTGATCAGGAATACCCCGAGCACCTTGGCCGCCAGGTTGATGTCGAAGTAGGTCAGCACGGCATTCACCGCCAGCATCACGACGGCGAAGATGACCCATGGCACGTCGATGCCGAAGAACGACTTGAACAGATCGTTGCCGAAGAACGAGAAGATGCCGATCAGCGATGCCTCGAACACCATGTAGGCCAGTGCGGTCAAAAAGCCCGCCCCCAGGCCGACGACACGGCCCAGACCGTGGGAGATGTACCCGTAGAAGGCTCCCGTGGCGGTGATGTGCTTGCTCATCGCCGCGTAGCCGATGGCGAACAAGGTCAGCACGATGGTGGCGACGAAGTACCCCGCGGGCGCGTAGGCACCGTTGCCGAAGCCGACCGCGATCGGCACGTTGCCGACCATTGCCGTGATGGGGGCGGCCGTGGCGACCGCCATGAACAGCACGCCGACCAGTCCCACGGCGTTGGGTTTGAGGCGCTGGACTCCGGCACTCGACGGTGCCGGCGGATCGATGATCTCACTCATTGCGGGTCCTTACTGAGGACGACTTTCGGACCACTATTTGGTCTGATTGTTTGGCGTCGCCGACGGCATTGTGGTGCGACGCAGCACATTGTCATCCCGCCCAGGCCAGCGGGCAACTCGAAACTTGTTGCGGGTCAACCCGTTTGTTGCGGTCATGTTAACGGTGGCTTTTGGTATGCCGTGTGGCGTCGATTTGGTTCACACTCGGGGCATGTCCCCGACATCCGGCGGCCCTGTCGCCGAGGACGTGCGTCGCCGCATCCTGTCCATGTTGGCCGTGGGCACCTTGGGCCCCGGCTCACGGCTGGGCACCGAGCGTGAGATGGCCGAGAACTTCGCGGTGTCGCGGTCCACGCTGCGCAGCGCGCTACTGCCGTTGAGTCAGGCGGGTGTACTGGAGCGTCGCACCGGGCGCAACGGCGGTACCTTCGTGCGTTTCGACGTCGTGGAACGCAACGCGGCCGAATTGGCCGGGCTTCCCGCCCGGTTGCGCAGCGGCGGACACAGCAGCGCCACCCGGGTCCTGGCCACCGACCGCAGACCGGCCACCCAGGTCGAAGCGCATGCCCTCGAAATCGCCGACAACGCAGAGGTGATCACCGTCCGCAGGCTGCGCTTCGCCGACGGGGTGGCGCTGTCGGTAGACCTTTCCTGCTTCGTCGCCGAACGCATGGAGGACCTGCTGGAACAACCACTCGGCGGTTCACTCTATGAGTTGTTGCGGGTCCGGTACGACCTGACACCAGCTGTCACGACCGAGACCATCGAAGTGGTCAGCGCCAGCCCGCGTGAGGCGCAATGGCTCGACATCGCCCACCGCAAGCCACTTTTGGCGATCACACGCGTCGCGCGCGACAACACCGGCGAGCCATTCGAGTACGCCTACGACCTGTTCCGCGCCGACCGGGTCCGGCTCACCGCAACGAGCCATGGCGCGGTCGGCGCAGTTCAGCGTTCCGTGAACAGCGCTTAACCCAGCTTGCGCAGCCTGGGCTCCAGGTCGTTCTTGAACAGTTCGAGGAAGCGGCGTTGATCGTGGCGAGGGTCGTGGAAGACCAGGTGGTTGAGCCCCCACTTGACGTACTGGCCGACCATCTCGACGGCCTCGTCGGGATCAGAGGCGACGATCCAGCGCTTGGCGACCTGTTCGATGGGCAGCTCGTCGGCGGCCTTCTCCATCTCCATCGGGTCGTTGATGCTGTGTTTCTGCTCGGCGGTCAGCGACAGCGGCGCCCAGAAGCGGGTGTTCTCCAGCGCCTTCTGCGGGTCTGGATCGTAGGAGATCTTGATCTCGATCATCCGGTCGATGTCCTCGGCGTTGCGCCCGGCGGCCTCCGCACCTTCCTTCACCGCGGGGATGAGCTTGTCCTTGTAGAGCTCCTCGCCCTTGCCCGACGTGCAGATGAACCCGTCACCGGCCCGGCCCGCGTACTTGGCGACCTGCGGCCCACCGGCGGCGATGTAGATGGGGATGCCGCCCTCGGGGACGTCGTAGATCGAGGCGCCCTTCGTCTTGTAGTACTCACCCTCGAAGTCCACCCGGTCACCGAGCCACAACTCGCGCATGAGCTTGACCGACTCGCGCAGCCGGGCGTAGCGCTCCTTGAACTCGGGCCAGTCGCCTTCGTACCCGGTGGCGATCTCGTTGAGCGCCTCACCCGTACCCACGCCGAGGAAGACCCGGTCCGGGTACAGGCAACCCATGGTCGCGAAGGCCTGCGCGATCACCGCGGGGTTGTAGCGGAACGTCGGCGTCAGTACCGAGGTGCCCAACACCAGCCGTTCCGTGCGTTCACCGACCGCCGTCATCCAGGCCAGGGAGAACGGCGCATGCCCGCCCTCGTGACGCCACGGCTGGAAGTGGTCGCTGACGGTCGCACTGTCCATGCCCGCCGCCTCCGCGGCGACCGCCAACTCCACCAGTTCACGCGGAGCAAACTGCTCCGCCGATGCCTTGTATCCCAGTTTCAAGTCCACGAGTTCGTTTCTACTCCTCCGCCTAAACTCGCGACATGGCAGCAGCCCTGAGCGCTATCACCGAGCATGTGCACTTCGCCCAAACAGACTTGGTCAACTGGACGCTGGTGACCGACGGGGACCGCGTCATGCTGATCGACGCCGGGTTCCCGGGGCAACGCGAAGACGTCATCGGCTCGGTCCGCCGGCTGGGGTTCACCGTCGACGACATCGCCGCCGTGCTGTTGACCCACGCCCACATCGACCACCTCGGAACCGCCATCTGGCTGGCGAAAACCCATGGCACGCCGGTGTTTTGCCATGACGCCGAGCTGGGCCACACCAAGCGCGAGTATCTGGAGCAGGCAGCGCCCGCGGATGTGGTGCGCAACATCTGGCAGCCCCGCTGGCTGAAGTGGGCAGCCACCATCACCGCCAAGGGCGGCATGAACCACGCCGGCATTCCCACCGCTCAGGCGCTGACCGACCAGGACGACCTCCCGGGCAAGCCGTCACCAGTCCCTACCCCGGGTCACACCGGCGGGCACTGTTCGTTCATCGTCGACGGGGTCCTGATCAGCGGAGACGCCCTGGTCACCGGGCATCCCCTGGCGCCCCGCCCCGGACCGCAGCTGCTGCCGGCACTGTTCAACCACGACGAGGCCGGCTGCCTGTCGAGCCTGAAGGCGCTGGCCGCGGTCGACGCCGACGTGATGCTGCCCGGACACGGACCGGTGTGGCGCGGCCCGATCGCCGCTGCCGCTTCCGCAGCCGCGGCCCGGCACGGGTGAGCGATGCGCACATCGAAGATCTCCGACTACGCCGGGGGCTGGGCGCTGATCACCGGCTCGGCGCGCGCGGAAGGCCTCGGATACGCGTTCGCGCGCCGGCTCGCGGCCGAAGGGCTCAACCTCGTCCTCGTCGACGTGCTCGACGACGATCTGGGCCTGCGCGCGCGAGAACTCCGCGATCAGTTCGACATCCAGGTCCGCACTGCCACATGCGATCTCGGCGACCCCGCCCCCTATGCCGCGATCGAGACCGCGATAGCGGACATCGTCGTCGACGTGCTGATCTGCAACCACATGTTCACTCCGACCGACACGCCGCCCATCCTCGACATGCCGCTGGAGACACACAGCCGGATGATCGACATCAATGCCCGCGGCTACACCAATCTCATTCACCGCTTCGGCACCGAGATGCGTCGCCGTGGTCGTGGCGCCATCATCATCGTGTCCTCGGGCGTCGGGCTCACCTCCGGTCCGTACACCGGGGCGTATGCGGCCAACAAGGCCTTCCAGCTCATGTTCGGCCAGGCGCTGTGGTACGAGTTGCGCGGCACCGGCGTGGACGTACTGGTCATGATCGCCGGACTGATGAACACCCAGGGCGACACGCTGTCGAAGTACCCGCGCTGGCTGATGGCCGAGCCGGCAGCCGTGGTGCCGGAAGTGCTTTCGGCCCTGGGTCGCAAACCGACGGTGGTGCCCGGGTTCGCCAGCCGCGCATTTCTGTTCGTCCAGACCCGGCTGATGTCGAGGAAGCAGGCGCTCACCTCGATCGGCCGGTTCATGGCCTCCGGGCTCGGCAAGAGCTGAACCACCCGCCCCGGCTAGTGCTGCAGGATGCGGTAGCCCAACAGGAAGAAGCCTGTCAGGCACAAGCCGCAGGCCAGCACGATCGTCGGCATCAAGACCATCTGGTCGAGTTCGTCGGGATCGAACTCCTCGTCGTCGTACACCGTCCCGAACAACACCCGGGCAAATTTGGTCCGGCGAAATGCGTGCATCCGCCGCCGAGATTCCGCTGATTCAGCCCGTCGGCCGATGAACAGCCGCAAAGCCACACCGGTCGCGAACACCACCGCAGCCGCTGCCAGCAGCAGCGATCCCACGATTACCTGCGAACTCGGCAAATACCCCCCTAGCGGCTACGACAGCTTCGGGAGCCAGCCTAGCCGCTAATGGCCCCACCGCTGCGCGATCAGCTGGTGCGACCGCAACCGGTCCTCGTGCCGATGCGTGACCGAGGTGATGACGAGTTCGTCGGCCCCGCTGACCCGCTGGAGGGCCTCAAGCCTCGTGGCCACCTGATCGGGGTCGCCGACGAATTGTGTTGCGGTACGGTCCCGCACCACCTCCAGCTGCTCGTCGGACAGCGGGACGCATTCGTCCGGGTCCGGGTACGGCATCGCGCCGCCGTTCGCGCGGATCGAATACACCCAGTGGCCGTAGCTGGAGGCGAGGTGTCGCGCGGTGGCTTCATCGTCGGCCACCACCACGTCGGCCGATACCGCCACATACGGCTCGGACAAGTGCTCCGAAGGGGTGAATCCGTTGCGGTACACCTCAATTGCTTCCAGCGCGGTGGCCGGGGTGATGTGATAGCTCGCGACGAACGGTAGCCCGCGGGCAGCGGCCACGCGGGCACTCTGCCCCTTGCTGCTGCCGAACACCCACGGCGTCAGGCCGGCGCCCGCGCCGGGCACGGCCGTGCCCACCGGATAGCGGCCGGCGAGCATCGCCAGGATGTCGTCGACCTGTTCGGCGAAATCCGGTGCCACAGCCTCGGGTTGCTGCAACACCGCCATCCGGGAGCGCAACCGCGGATCGCGCATCAGGGCACTGACGTCGTAGGGCGTGGGTATCACCACACCGTCGATCTCGTGCCATTCACGCGGCGGCCTGGGCTCCCGGGGCTTGGCCCGCACCGCTTCGGCGCGTTTCTGACCCGAGCGGCCCACTCCCAGATCGATCCGATCGGGATGGAACGCGGCCAGCGTGCCGAAACTCTCCACCACCGCGATGGCCGTGGTGTGGCCGAGTTGCACGGCTGCGGTACCGACCCTGATCCGTTCGGTGGCCGCGGCGATCTGGCCCACCAGGACCGCGGGCGACGAGCTCGCCACCGATACGAAGTGGTGTTCGGCAACCCAATACCGTTGGTAGCCAAACTGTTCGGCATGACGGGCCAAGTCGACGGTGTTCCGCAGTGCGGTCACCACGTCACTACCCGCACTGATCGGAGCCAGATCGAGGATCGAGAGCGGCACGGTCATGTGGACTCCTCGCGCAGCTTCTTCTCGAACGCGATCGGGAAGACCGCCCCGTCAGCCTCCGGCGGCAACGGCGCGATCAACCGGGCATAGCCCGCCGAGTCGTAGAGCGCCTCGGCCTCGGGCTGCAGGTGCCCCGTCGTCAGATACACCCGGCGATACCCGCGTGCGGCGATCTCGGTCTCCAGGTGGGCCAGCAGCGCCTTGCCGAATCCGCGCTGCCGGAAGCGGCTGTCGGTCCAGATGCGTTTGAGCTCCGCGGTCTCGGCGTCGAATCGGGTGAAGGCACCGCCGGTGACCGGCACGCCGTCGAGCAACCCGACATAGAGGCCGCCGCCCGGCGGCGCGAACTGCTCGGGCGCACTGACCAGCCAATTCGTTATGAGCTCGGGAGTCCCCCCATAGCGCTCCGAGTACTCCACTGCCAACTCTGCCAGCAGCGGTCCGGCCAGCGGATCGTCCAGGCCGGCCGCCACAAACTGCACACCACTCACGGGGGCTGACTTAACCACCGCTTCGTTACCCACGGCGAGTTCAACGCACAGCCGTGGGCGGGATATGCCCACAGACTCAGCCTGATCGAAAACCTGCCGCGCCGGTCATTTCCTGGCGAGGTAGTAGTAATTCGACGGGTCCTGGTCGACCTCGGCAACCTCCACATCGGCGAATCCGGCATCGGCCAGCATCGACACGGCCACCTGCCTGCCCCACATCGTCCCCAGCCCGGCGCCACCCAAGCCCAGCGAGACCGACATGCAATGCGTCAGCGACACGGCGTAGCGATACGTGCTCATCGCCACCCCGATGTTGTCCTCCAGCCGGCTGGAGGCCTTGATGTCGGCCATCAGCAGCACCCCACCCGGCCGCAGCGCACGGTAGATGTTCGCCAGCACCTGAGCCGGCTGCGCCTGGTCATGGATCGCATCGAACGCCGTGATGAGGTCGTATGCCGCGGTCGCGTCGAGATCCGCCAAGTCGGCGGGCAGGAATGCGACATTGGTCAGCCCATGCCGGGCCGCCTCGGCGGCCCCGGTGGCAGTCGCCTCGTCGGAGAAGTCGATACCGGTGAATCGGCTGGCCGGATAGGCCCGGGCCATGAGACCGATGGCGTACCCGCTGCCACAACCGAAGTCTGCGACGTCGATCCCGGCCTCAAGCCGCCGCGGGAGGTCCTTGACCAACGGCAGCACGTCGCTGATCAGGGCGGCGTCGAACACCTCACCACTGCGCTCGGCCATCACGGTGTGGAAGCGCGGATAGTCGCCGTAGCTCAAGCCGCCACCGTCGCGGAAGCAGCCGAGGATCTTCTGTTCGACCTCGCACATCAGCGGGACGTACTGGGCCAGCCGCGCCAGGTTGCCCAGGCCGGACTCGCGCGTCAACGCAGCGGCGCGGTGGGCGGGCAACCGATATGTCGAGGCATCCGTGTCGTAGTCGACCACCTGCCCCGCAGCCATCCCGCCCAGCCATTCCCGGACATAGCGCTCATCGAGGCCGGCCGCCTCGGCGATCTCGGCGCTGGTCGCCGACGGCAGCTTCGCCATCGCGTCGAACAGCCCGGTCTGGTGACCGATACTCAACAAAAGCGTCAACCCTGCGCTGTCGATCGCCGCGGTGATCCGGTCGAAGAAATCTTCTGCGGTTTCGGTAATTGCCTGCTGATCGGTGCCGTTCGCCATCACGCCCGCTCAGACTACGCCGCTTCGACGACCCCCTTCCGCCCAAAACTTGACACGTGTAAAGTTCGCCGCCATGGACAACATCAGGGGCAAGACCATCGCGATCACCGGCGCAGCCCGCGGCATCGGTTACGCCACCGCCAAGGCCCTGCTGGCACATGGCGCCCGCGTCGTGATCGGCGACCGTGACGTGGCACTTCAGGAGTCGGCCGTCGTCGAGCTGACCAAGCTCGGACAGGTCTCCGGCTACCCGCTCGACGTCACCGACCGGGAGTCCTTCGCGACGTTCCTGGACAAGGCCCGTACCGACGGCGGCGGACACATCGACGTGCTGATCAACAACGCCGGTGTCATGCCGGTCGGCCCGTTCCTCGAACAGAGCGAACAGTCGATCCGGTCCAACATCGAGGTCAACGTGTACGGCGTGCTCACCGGCTGCCAGTTGGCACTGCCGGAGATGGTGAGGCGCCGCAGCGGCCACGTCATCAACATCGCCTCGCTGTCGGGCCTGATCCCGCTGCCGGGCCAGGTGGTCTACGTCGGCGCCAAGTACGCCGTCGTCGGGCTGACCACCGCGCTCGCCGATGAAATGGCCCCGCACGGCGTCGACGTCTCCGTGATCATGCCGCCTTTCACCAACACCGACCTGATCGCGGGCACCAAGTCCGGTGGAGCGATCAAGCCGGTCGAGCCCGAGGACATCGCAGCAGCCATCGTCAAAACCCTCAACAAGCCCAAGACGCATGTGTCGGTGCCGCCGCCACTGCGGTTCACCGCCCAGGCCGCGCAGATGCTGCCGCCGAAGGGCAGGCGCTGGATGAACAAGAAGCTGGGCCTGGACAACGTGTTCCTGGAGTTCGACGCCGCCAAGCGCAAGAGCTACGAGGACCGGGCCCAGACGGCTCAGGGAGTCATCGAAAGCTAGAACTTCGGCAGGGGTTGACCGGCGCGGTAGCCCTCGATCACGTCGAGGGCACCGTCGAGCAACTCCTCATGGGTGAACTCGTAGCGCTCGACGCTGCTGACGAAAACCACCCGCACGATCTCGCCGTCCTCGGCCGCATCCAGCCACAGCGACGTCACCTCGAGGCCGTCCTCCACCTGAGCCCCGGACGGTTCGTAGAACCACACCGCGAAGTCGTCGCCTGACTGTTCCTCGTCAAAAGTCCAGCCGCGCGCGGTGATTCGCTCATCGAACTCGGCCAGATCGGCGACGACCGCATCGGGGATGTCCGCCAGTTCGTCGACCGACTCCGCCGACACCCGGTGCACACTCCGGTCGGCCTGCCGCTTACGGCGGCGGGCCTTCTTGGCGTCGGATCCGCGGGACACTGCTACCCCAGCGCCTGATCCAGATCGGCGATCAGATCCTCGGTGCCTTCCAGGCCGATCGAGATGCGGACGACGCCGTCACCCAGCCCGATCGCGGCCCGGCCTTCCGGCCCCATCGCCCGGTGCGTGGTGGTGGCCGGGTGAGTGATCAGCGTCTTGGCGTCGCCCAGGTTGTTGGAGATGTCGACGACGCGCAGCTTGTCGAGCACCTCGAAAGCACGGTCCTTGCCGCCATCCAACTCGAAGGTGACCACGGTGCCGCCGCCGCGCATCTGCCGCTTGGCCAGGTCGAATTGCGGATGCGATTCCAGGAATGGGTACTTCACCCAGTTCACGCCGGGCTTGGCCTCCAGGAATTCAGCGATCCGCTGGGCCGAACGGTTCGAATAGTCCACCCGGACCGCAAGCGTCTCAAGGCCTTTCAGGAGCGTCCAGGCATTGAACGCACTGATCGCCGGGCCCGTGTGGCGCATGAGCTTCTGCACCGGGCCGTCGATGTACTCCTTGTCGCCCAGGATCGCCCCGCCGAGCACGCGGCCCTGTCCGTCGATGTGCTTGGTGCCGGAGTACACCACCACGTCAGCGCCGAGCGGAATGCCCTGCTGCAACAGCGGAGTGGCAAAGACGTTGTCCAGCACCACCTTTGCGCCGGCGGCATGAGCCAGCTCGGACACCGCGGCGATGTCCACCAGGGACTGCATGGGGTTGGACGGCGTCTCGAAAAACACCGCCTGGGTCGGCACCGACAGTGCCTGCTCCCACTGCGACAGGTCGTCGCCGTCGACGAACACCGTCTCCACGCCCCAGCGCGGCAGGATTTCGCTACACACCACGAAGCACGACCCGAACAGGCTGCGGGCGGCCACCAGGCGGTCACCGGCACCCAACAACGCCCCGAGCGCGGTGAACACCGCCGCCATGCCGGTAGCGGTGGCGAAGCAGGCCGGCGCGTCTTCGATGAGCCGCAGCCGTTCCTCGAACATCGAGATGGTCGGGTTGCCGTAGCGGGAGTACACGAAGCGGTCGATCTCGCCGGTGAACGCCTTCTCCGCCGCGGCTGCGGATTCGTAGACGTAGCCCGACGTCAGGTACATCGCCTCGGCGGTCTCCTCGAACTCCGACCGCAGGAGCCCCCCGCGCACACCGATGGTGGCCTGGCTGACCCCGTCGGGCAGCGCAGCAGGAATCCGGACCGAGGGAATCTCGTCGCTCATGACTGCCCCTAGCTCTGTTTCCAAGGCAGGCCGACGGCCTTCCAACCCGCGCCGCCGCGGTGGCGGTTCTCGTCGAGATTGCCCTCGAAACCGTCGAGCACGTTGTAGGACGGCGCGATACCGGCCGCGGTGGCGGCCTCGGCAGCGCCGATCGAACGGTTGCCGGAGCGACACAGGAAGACCACCGGCCGCTCGCCGGGAGTCACTCCCGACGCTTGAAGATCGTCGACGAACGCGTCGTTATGGCTGCCGTCGTTCCGGTTCCATTCCACGTACACCACGTCACGCTGAAGGCTGGACAGATCCGGCACACCGACGAAGCGCCATTCGGCGTCGGTCCGACAGTCCACCAGCACGGCCTCGGAGTTCTCACTCAGAAGTTTCCAGGCCTCCTCAGGCGTGATGTCTCCCGCATAGCTCACGGCCGTGAGTCTCCCATACTCGAGCAGACGCGCCATTGGCCGTCCTCACGCACGAACACCGTCTCGGTGTTCACCTTGGCGTCGGGGGTATTGGCGAAGTGGTAGACCACCGTTGCCGTGGCCCGCTCCCCTTCGACATGCACCGCAGTCACGTCGTCGACATACCGTGCGCCCTGCTTGGCCACCCAATCACGCTGGCGGGCAATGAAATCTGCCTCGGTGCCGCGCTGGGCGGAGCAGGTGTGATCGGAGAATTCGCCGAAGTTCTCCCGCTGCAGAGCGTCATTCTGGCCCACCGCCGCGAGGCTCACCTTCTGCTCCGCGCTGCGCCCGTCGGCGCCGAAGGTGTTGAGCAGGACAACAACGATCACCACGAGCGCAATGACGGCCAACGCGCCCAGGAACGGCGCCATCGTGGGCCGATCTTCGGTTTCGTCAGCCTCGTCAGCCATCACGGCCTACCACAGCTTGCGCAGCGCGGTGCCGACCCGTCTGGCACGGTCACGGGCGATGATCACGTCGGGCGCAGTGGCCAACGCGACCCCGAGACGCCGCGGAGCGTCGGACTCGCCCGGGCGACCGAACAGCCGCACATCGCTCTCCGACGTGGCCAGCGCTTCGGCCAGCACCGCGGCGATGTCGGTCGACGGCTCGCCGGCGTCGGCCCCACCGTAGGTGACCTCGGCAGCCGCGGGCGAGATCATGATGGTGTCCACCGCCAGACCGAGGATGGCCCTGGCATGCATCTCGAACTCCGACAACCGCTGCGACCGCAGGGTCACCAATCCGCTGTCGTGCGGACGGATGCGGACGTCGGAGAAGTACACGTCGTCACCCTGAACCAGCAGCTCGACACCGAAGACCCCGCGCCCGCCCAGTGAGTTGACGATGCGCGCGGAGATCGACTTCGCGGCATCCAGCGCCGCCGGCGTCAGCGGCTGAGGCTGCCAGGACTCCAGCACGTCCGTCCCGACCTGACGATGCCCGATCGGCTCACAGAACTGCACTCCGGGACCGGTCGGTCCGGTGGTGCGCACGGTCAGCATCGTGATCTCGTATTCGACCTCGACGACCGACTCGGCCAGCACCCGGCTCTGGGCGATGTGTCCGGCGGTCGTGGCGCGCTGCCAGGCCGGTTCGACGTCGTCGGGACGCAGCAGCACCGACTCACCGTCGCGCTGCGCGCCCATCACCGGCTTGACCACCAACGGGAAGCCGGCGTGCTCGGCCACCGCGGTCAGCTCCTCGGCCGACCCGGCGAACCAGAACGGCACGGTCGGCAGGCCCAGCTCGTCCGACGCGAGCCGGCGCAGACCCTCCCGGTCCTGACTGAGCCGGATGCTGCGCGGGGCGGGCAGCACCTCGATGTCGCCTCGCTCGGCCACCGCGACCAGCGCATCGGCGGCGATGACGCCGGACTCGGCGACCACGTAGCGCGGCTTCTCCCGCTCGATCAGCGCGGTGAGTTCCTCGGCGTCGTTCATCTTGATCACCGCCGAGCGATCGGCGACACCGTGCGCCGGCGCGTAGTACCGGTCGGCAGCCACCACGACACCGCCCAGCCGCTGGAACGCCAGCGCGAGCTCACGGCTCAGGTCACCCGAACCCAGCAGCAGCACCGTCGCGGCAGGCTCGCTGGGTTTGTCTGCTTGCTCGTCTCCCGCACCCTCGACCAGGTCAGGGATTTCCCCCGTGGGCTGCGCGTCCTCTATCGATTCACTCATCGCACGCTCCACCCTGCCAGATCGTCACCCGACCCGATGGTCGATATAGCACCAACGCCAACTCTCGCCGGGTTCCGCCGAGCGCATCACCGGATGACCGCTCTGCTGAAAGTGCTTGGTGGCATGCTGATGCGGGCTGGAGTCACAGCAACCGACGTGACCGCACGCCATGCACATCCGTAGATGCGCCCAGCTACTCTCGCCGAGCTCCTCGCATTCCTGACAATGCCCTGGGGTCACCGGCTGCGGCTCGTCGACCTCGTCATCAAGATGGGCACAGGTGCGAGGCGCCGGATTGTGCTCACGCCGACGTGATCTCCTCAACATGTTGATCAAGGATAGGCACGGCACACGAAGGAGGAACGACAACGTGGGTGCCTCACTCCTGGCGGCGCTGGTCGCCGCAGTCCTGCTGGCCGCCGTCGCCCGCCGTTTCGACGTCTCGGCGCCGTTGGCGCTGGTGGTCGCCGGATTGGCGGGCAGCGCGCTGCCCGGATTCGACGATGTCCACCTGGATCCCGAACTGGTGCTGTTCGTGATCCTGCCTCCGCTGCTGTGGTCGGCCGGCCTGGAGAGCAGCTACGTGGCGCTGCGCCGCAACATCCGCCCGATCGGGCTGCTCGCCGTCGGATTGCCGCTGGCCACGACGTTCGTCGTCGGCATCGTCGCCTACCAGACCGTCCCCGAACTGACGGTCGCCGCGGCCCTGACCCTCGGCGCCATCGTGGCCCCGCCCGACGCCGTCTCAGCCACCGCGGTCGGCCGCCGGCTGGGACTGCCGCGGCGCACCATGACCCTGCTCGGCGGGGAAAGCCTGCTCAACGACGCCACCGCGCTGACCGCGTACAAGGTGGCACTCGGCGCCGCCATCGGCACGGCCGCCACCTGGAGCAGCGGATTGGCCACGTTCGCGTTGGCCGCGGTCGGCGGCACCGTGGTGGGCGGCGTGATCGGGATGGTGGTGCACTTCATCCGCACCCGGCTCGACGACCCACTGGTCGAGAGCGCGATCGGCCTGGTCGCACCGTTCTTCATCTACCTGCTGGCCGAGGAGATCCACGGCTCCGGCGTGCTCGCCGTCGTGGTCGCGGCATTGTTGCTGGGCCAGCGCGAAACGCAGGCCGGCTACGCCACCCGACTGCAGGACAAGGCCGTGTGGAAGGCACTGCAGCTGATCCTCGAGTCGTTCGCATTCCTGCTGATCGGCCTGCAACTGCCCAAGGTGATCAGCGAACTGTCCGGCATCTCGGCGGCCACGCTGGCCATCTCGTCGGCGGCGGTCCTCGCCGCGGTGATCGGGGTGCGCATCGTCTGGGTCTTCGCGTCCACCTATGTGCCCCGGATGCTGTCCAAACAGCTCTGCTCCCACGAGCCCGCACCGCCGGCCGGGCAGGTGTTCGTGGTCGCGTGGGCCGGGATGCGCGGCGTGGTGTCACTGGCCGCGGCATTCGGCGTTCCCGCCACCACACTGGCCGGCGATCCCTTCCCCGGCCGACCCCAATTGGTGTTCCTCACCTTCGTGGTCGTGGTCGGAACGCTGCTCCTGCACGGCCTGACGCTGCCGTGGTTCATCCGGGTACTCGACGCGCGAGGCGACGAGGCGCACAGCGACGCGATCGCCACGGCCGCTGCGCAGGACAAGGCGGCCCGGGCCGCGGCCGAACGACTCGACTCGCTGCTGGCCGAACAACCGGCCGGCAGCGATGTGCCCGAACGTGCCGCCGACGTGCTGCGGGCATGGAACACCCGGCGCCGCAACGCCGCATGGGAGCGGCTCGGACGCGGCGAAGACGACATCGGCGAGAGCCCGGCGTCCGCGTTCCGCCGGCTCCGACTGGAAATGCTTGCCGCCGAACGCGACGCGTTCATCGCCGAACGCGACGCCGGCCACATCGACGACGAAGTGCTGCGTACTGTGCTGCATGGGCTCGATCTGGAAGAGGCGACACTGAATCGTGATTAAGCGGCTGGCGTGGCTCGCGGTGTTGGTGGTGCTGGTCTCCGGCGGGCTGCTCGGCCTGCTCAGCGGCGGCGACTCCGCCTCACAATCGCCGGTCGCCGTCCCGGCCGATGCCGAATCGGCACGGGCCGACGCGCTGCGAGCCGATTTCCCCGGCGGCGATCAGGTGCCGGCGATCCTCGTCGTGACCCGCACCGACGGCGGTGAGCTCACCAGCGGCGACGTCGACGCCACCGCGGACGCCCGCCACCGGATGACCGATGCGCCCGGGCCGCCCGTGGTGGTCGCCGACGACGGCAAGGCCGCGGTGGCCACCGTGCCGTTGAAGGCCGGGCTGTCCGGTTTCGGGCTGAACGACGCCGTCAAAGATCTGCGCGCAACCGCCACCAACGGCTTGCCCGCCGGACTTCGGGCAGAGATCACCGGCGGTCCGGCCTTCGGTGCGGACATCGCCAATTCGTTTGCCGGAGCGAACATCACGCTGCTCGCGGTAACCGCGGCGGTAGTGGCGCTGCTGCTCATCGTCACCTACCGCTCGCCGGTGCTGTGGCTGGTACCGCTGCTGGTCATCGCCTTCGCCGACCGTGTCGGTGCCGTCGTCGGGACCGCGGTGGCGTCCGGATTGGGTCTGAGCCCGGACGGGTCGACGTCGGGCATCACGAGCGTGCTGGTGTTCGGCGCGGGAACCAACTATGCGTTGCTGTTGATTTCGCGCTACCGGGAGGAACTCGGGCGCACCGAGCAGCATCGGGAGGCGCTCGTGACGGCGGTGCGGGCCGCCGCCCCCGCGATCGTGGCCAGTAACGCCACCGTGGTGCTGGCCCTGTTGACCTTGCTGTTCGCCTCGGCACCGAGCAACCGCAGCCTCGGCGTGCAAGCCGCTTCGGGTCTGATCGTCGCCGCGATCTTCGTTCTCGTCGTCCTGCCGCCGCTGCTCGCGCTGTGCGGCAAGCGACTGTTCTGGCCCTTCATTCCCGAGGTCGGCGCCACGCCGTTGACCGAAAGCGGTGTCTGGCACCGGATCGCAGACTCCGTGGCGCACAAGCCCGCCCGCGTCGCGGTGGTCTCATTGGCGGGCCTGGCTGTGCTGTGCACCGCTCTGCTGGCCACACCGATCGGGCTGACCCAGACCGAGCAGTTCCGGGTACAGGCCGAATCGGTGACCGGCTATCAGACGCTGGCCGCCCACTTCCCGAGCGGTCTCACCGACCCCACCCGCGTCATCGCGTCGACCGCCAAAGCCGGTGCGGTGCAGCGCGCGATCACCGACACCCCCGGTGTTGTCTCCGCCGGACCTGTCGGTCAGTCACCAACCGGGCTCAGCCAGTGGTCGGTGGTGCTCAAGGCCGAACCCGCCTCCGACGAGGCATTCAAAACGATTGACGCCCTGCGCGATTCGGTACATTCGGCGGACCGTACCGCGTTGGTCGGCGGGTCCGACGCCCAGGCGAGGGACATCGCCAAAGCAGCGCAGCGTGACCGGATGGTGGTGATCCCGGCGATTCTGGCGGTGGTGCTGGCGGTGCTCTACCTGCTGCTGCGGTCCGCCTTCGCGCCACTGGTGCTGGTCGGGGTGACGGTGCTCAGCGCGCTGGCCGCACTCGGGCTGGGCGGCTGGGCCAGCGTCCACATATTCGGATTCCCGGCTCTGGACAACAGCACTCCGCTGTTCGCGTTCCTGTTCCTGGTGGCCCTCGGCGTCGACTACACGATCTTCCTGGTCACCCGGGCCCGCGAGGAGACACCGGAACACGGCACCCGCCACGGCATCGTGCGGGCGGTGTCGGCCACCGGTGCGGTGATCACCAGCGCCGGTGTGGTGCTGGCCGCAGTGTTCTGCGTTTTGGGCGTGCTGCCGCTGATCGTGCTGACACAGCTGGGCATCATCGTCGGCCTGGGCATCCTGCTGGACACGTTCGTGGTCCGCACGGTGATCATCCCGGCGCTCTTCACGTTGATCGGCCCGCGGATCTGGTGGCCGGGGTTGCACGCCGAGCGCTAGCTTGGCAGGTGTGCAGGAGCTGCGAGTGCCGACGAAACTCGGCCGCCTTCGCGTCCAGGTCCGCGGCGACGGCGATGCCTTGCTGTTTTGGCCGAGCCTGCTGATGACCGGCGACATGTGGGCCGGGCAGGTGCAGGAGTTCGAGCCCGATCACCGGGTCATCGTCGTCGACCCGCCCGGTCACGGCGGCAGCGAAAAGCTCACCGCCCCCTTCAGTTTCACCGACTGCGCCGATGTCGTCGCCGACATTCTCGACGGCGTGGGCGTCGAGCGCACGCACTTCGTCGGCAACTCGTGGGGTGGGATGATCGGTGGAACGTTCGCGGCGTTGCACCCGAGCCGCATCGGCCGTGCCGTGTTGATGAACTGCACGGCATCGCCCGCCGGGCGAGCGCAGAAGTTGGAGTACGGTTTGCTGCTGCGGATGGCCAAAACGCTCAGGGGAATCCGCGGTCCCCTCACCCGACCGGTGCTCACGGCGTTCCTCGGCCCGACGACGTTTCACACGCGTCCCGAAGTGGTTGCCTTCGTACGGAACGCCGTGCACCGCGTCGACGTCGATTCCGCCGCCTGGGCGGTGCAGAGCGTGGTACCGCGGCGCCCGGACCAGCGGACGTTGCTCTCCCGCGTGAAGGCGCCGGTGCTCGTGGTCGCCGGCGCCGAAGACGCGACGTTCCCGCTGCGGGAGACCATCGCGATGGCCGACGCCATTCCGGGGGCCGACGTGACGGTGCTCGACGGCGTCGCGCACCTGGCCGCGCTGGAGAATCCCCGCCTCGTCAACACGTTGATCAGGCAGTTCCTGGCACGCGAGTAGCGTCGTGGCATGACTGGGCCGACGACACTGCCGCCATTGCACATGCGGCGCAATGCCTTCGACCCGACGCCGGACCTGGGCGAGATCCGCGAGAACGCCGGAGTGCGCACTGTCGTCAGTGCGCTCGGCAACGCCGTGTACCTGATCACCCGCCACGAGGACGTCAAGGCGGTACTGGGTGACCATGAACGGTTCTCCAACAGCAGACCACCGGGTTTCGCCCTGCCGGGCGCGCCGGCGATGTCCGACGAGGAGCTGGCCAGCGCACGGGCAGGCAACCTTCTGGGGCTTGACCCGCCCGAACACCAGCGGCTGCGCCGCATGCTGACGGCGGAGTTCACCATCCGCCGGATGAAACGTCTGGAACCTCGGATCGTCGAGATCGTCGACGCCCGTCTCGATGCGATGGCAGCGGCCGGCCCGCCGTCGGATCTCGTGGCCGATTTTGCACTGCCGATCCCCTCGTTGGTGATCTGCGAATTGCTCGGGGTGCCCTACGAGGACCGCGACGACTTCCAGCAACGCTCGGCCCACCAACTCGACCTGTCGCTGCCCATCGCCGAACGCTTTGCGCTGCAACAGCAGAGCCGCGAGTACATGCGCGGCCTGGTGGGGCGGGCACGCCGCGATCCGGGCGAGGACATCCTCGGCATGCTGGTACGCGAGCACGGGGATGAGCTGTCCGACGACGAACTCGTCGGCATCGCCGGGCTCTTGCTGCTCGCCGGGCACGAGACGACGTCGAACATGCTGGGCCTCGGTGTCCTGGCACTGCTGCGCCACCCCGACCAGCTGAGCGCGGTACGCGACGACCCGGATACCGTCGCTCCCGCCATCGAGGAATTGCTGCGCTGGCTGTCCATCGTGCAGAACGCGATCCCCCGCTTCACCACCACAGAAGTCGAGATCGCCGGCGTGCGGATACCGGCGGGCGAGTTGGTCTTTGCCTCACTGCCCGCGGGCAACCGGGATCCCCACTTCATCGCCAACCCTGATGTGCTCGACATCAGCCGCGGCGCGCCCGGCCACCTGGCATTCGGCCACGGCGTGCACCATTGCCTCGGTGCCCCGCTGGCCCGCATGGAGATGCGCATCGCCTTCCCGGCCCTGCTGCGCCGGTTCCCGGACCTCGCGCTCGCCGAACCGTTCGAGGACGTCGCCTACCGGTCATTCCACTTCATCTACGGGCTGAAATCGTTGGCGGTAACGTGGTGAATGCCATGAAGGTAGAAGCAGATCAAGACGCCTGTATCGCATCGGGCAACTGCGTGATGATCTCCGACGCCATCTTCGATCAGGACGACGACGGTGTCGTCGAAGTGCTTGTCGACGAGGTGCCCGACGATCAGATCGACAAGGCGCGGCAGGCCGTCAAGCTGTGCCCCGCATCGGCATTGAAGCTCACCGGGGAGTGACGTCGGGCGTCAGCACGATCACCGGAATCGGCCGCGACGTTCGCTTCTGATATCCGATGTAGCGGTCCTTGTTTCCTGGCATGTCATTGACGATCCGCCACAGCCGCGGATAGTCAGCACCGTCTGGAAGCACGGCTTTGGCGGTCGCTTTGAGCCGCTTCGGGCCGATGTTGATCTCCACCCTCGGATTGGCCTTCACGTTGTGATACCACCCGGGCGCGGTGGGTTCGCCTCCCTTTGACGCCACAACCAGATAGTCGTCGCCGTCACGGGCGTAGGCGAGCGAATTGGCGCGCTGCTGACCGGTCTTGGCTCCGACGGTGTGCAGGATCAGGGTCGTCGGACCGCCGGGGATGTGGTGCCCGATCCGCCCGTCTGTGGCCTTGTAGACCTTGTCGTGCAGCATCAGCATCGGCAGACCGATGTACCTCTCCCACCACGGCATGCTCATACGCCAATCCTGCTCGGCATTTCGCGGTAACGCCAGTGCCGGCACTCAGAATGGTGGGGGTGGTCCGTAGTGTTCGGCGATCCAGGCTTGGAATTGGTGTTCGTGTTCGAGGTTGTTGTTGAGTTCAGCGCGTAGGCAGCGTTCTTCGGTGATGCGGTTTTGGCGGTCTTGTTCGCGGGTTTTGCGGCGGGTCGGCATCCTCGCGCCGCGGTTGGGGCTGGGCGCCTCGGGTTCGGGTAGCTCCAGGTTGCCGGTCGGTGTGGCTAATGCCGGGAACATGGCGGCGCCGTGGGGTTCGGTGGTGTAGGTGTGGCCGGTGGGTGCGGTGAATTCGACGGTGCCGTCGGGCAATTGGCGATCCGACCAGCCGGCGCTGAAGGTTTTCAGTAGGTGATGGGCCCGGCAGTAGAGCTTGTTGTTGGACGGATGGGTCGGTCCGGCCGGGTAGGGCACGGTGTGGTCAACATCGCAGCGTTGGGCGGGGGCGTCGCAGCCGGGGAATCGGCAGGTCAGATCGCGCCACTGGATGAACTCGGAGAGCCCCGCCGACGGGCGGTACCCGGGCTGGCCGAGCTCAGTCGGTTCGGGAGATGCGGTCGGCTCAGTCGTCTCGGCCGACTCGCTGGGCTCGCTGGGTTCGGCCGTCTCGGTTGGTGGGGTCCGCTTAGCTGTAGCCGCCGGCACGCGCAGCGGCTTGAGTTTGGCGGTGGCCACCAACTCCCGCACACGGTGGGCGGGCAGAATGCCATGCCCAGGTAGATACCCCGGATCATTGGAGGTGCCGTCCACAGTGGCCTGCTCGGCCAGCACATGGATGACCGCGGCATTGGCGGCCGCGCGTTTCTGCGTGGCCGCGCAGTCGGGTAGCCCGCACAGGCAGCGCAACTGGGCTTGCATGCGGGCCACCGGCCCGATCGCGGCAGCGCGTCGCTGCGCATGCGTACGCGGGTCGTTGTCACAGACCGTGTTGGCCACCGCATCCAGGCGCTGATCCAGTGCCGCCGCGTCGGTGGCATCGACGTTGGCCCATAGTGTGGCCCGTCCGGGGCTGCCCGGGTCGATCTGAACGAACGCGTCTTCGGTCAGATCCGGTGGGACTCGTACTCCGTGGGGGTCGAGTTTGGCGACCTGCTGATCCACCCGTTCGCGCACCTTGCGTTCCGAGAGTCGCATCCAGCTCCGCGCCCGCGACGCCAGTGCCTCATCGAGCTGTGCCCACACCGAGGAATGGACGGTTTCGGTGCGGGCGATGATGATCCGCACCACCCGGTAGTCGATGTCGCCGGCGGCGAATCGGGCCGCCACCAGGGGCAGTTTGTCGCGCAACACCCTGGCGTGGTGGATCTGGGTGCCGGCCCGGTTGCGGCTGATCCGCATCGCCGCCGAAATTTCGGCGGCCACTTCCTCGAACGGATCGGTGGTCCAAAAGATGGTCTCGGCCAACTCGCGTTCCCGGCGGGTATCCAGTTGCCCGATGGCGGTCAATCGGGCCGCGATCGCTGCTGACTCGGCCCGCGCCGCGGCAGTGATCGCATCGATCAACGCCGCACCCGAATCGGCATCAGCGTCCATCTCGAACATGTGTTCGATTATGCCACCAGCCACCGACACGATATTCGTGTTATCTCTCACGACGTCGGTGACAGTTCTGCATCAGGACATCGGTGACACTTCTGTCGCGAGGCTCGGGCGGTGGCTGTCAATGAACCCATCGATCCTCGGGTCCGTCTTGCGATCTCGCAGTGGCCTGATGATGCGCCCCGCGGGACCAACTGTCACCGATGTCCTGATGCAGAACCGTCCGTCACCGATGTCCTGAGACATCACAACCGACACGATTTTCGGCGTCATCTCCCATGACATCCCGTGACGTCTGGTGACACTTGTGACCTTGTTCGATCAGTGATCACCGCCAATGACAGAGACGCCGATAACAGAGATAGGGCGACACGTTCAGGCAGATGCCACCAAGAGCTACGCAGTTTCCTCGCGTTCGCCCGGCAGGTCGATCACCCCGGCCCTGATCAAGATCAGCAGACTGACCGCGAACACCCAGAGCGGGAACGCCAGCACGATCCACATGCTGACATTGCCGGCGACCAGAAGCGCCACGGCGACAAGGTAAGTCGCGTACACAAGCGGGCGCGGCATCAGGCCCGTCTTCAACCAGATCGTCGCCAACGACATCATGAACACCGCCGCCATCCGCACGCCGTAGGTCTTGCTCAACGCCATCAACACCATTTGCCCGAACGTGGCGACGTGACTGTAGGCGGCGGCATCGGCAATGCCCGCCCGGCTGGCGATCAGCCCGGCACCCACCGCCGAGGAAACGAACATCATCGCCAGGAACAGGATCCCGCTGCCCAGGAACACCGAAGAGAAGAACCGGTCCTCGTAGCGACCGAAGCCGTCACGCACCACGCCGATGAACCACAGGAACGCGATGCCCGCGAAAGGCATCAAGACCGACGCGACCCGCAGGTGGGTTGTCGCGCCATCGACCCATTGCGAACCCGGCTCGGCACCCTCGGGCAACGAAGTGCGGATCAGTACGAGCGCCGCCCCGAACAGCACAGCGAACAGGACGCCCGCCAATGCGGCTGCCCGGGGCGTCGACAAGCGGTGCAAATGTTGTTGGACCACGGCGTCATGGTGACACTCGTCGCCGCGACGTGCGGGAAGATCGCGATTCGATGCGCAATCGAGTCCGATATTCGCGGCCCATACGATGGCCGGATGTCACTCGGTGGGAAAACCGCATTGGTCACGGGAGCGACGAGCGGCATCGGTCATGCCACCGCGCTCCATCTCGCTGAACGAGGCGCTCATGTCCTGGCGAGCGGTCGAGACGCGGACCGCGGAGCTCAGGTGGTGACCGCGATCCGCAACGCCGGCGGCACCGCCGATTTTCTGGGCGCCACGTTGACCGATGCGGCCAGCGCACACGAATTGGCGGGAAGGGCAATCGATATCGCGGGCCAGATCGACATTCTGGTGAACAATGCCGCCATCGCGGTCTTCGGACCTACCGCGGCGATCGCCGAACAGGACTTCGACGCCTGCTACGCCCTCAACGTGAAGGTTCCGTTCTTCCTCGTCGGGGCCATCGCTCCGGCCATGGCTGCGCGAGGAGACGGCGCGATCGTCAACGTCAGCACCATGGTGTCGATGTTCGGCACAGCGGGCGCGGCGGTGTACGCATCTTCCAAGGCCGCGCTGAACCTGCTGACCAAATCGTGGGCGGCCGAATACGGCCCCAAAGGAGTCCGGATCAACGCCGTCGCTCCGGGACCGACGCTGACCGAAGGCACCACCGCGCAGTACGGCACCGACCGCCTTGCCGCGCTCGCCGCCCAGGCCCCGGCGCGACGCGTCGCAGATCCCTCTGAAATCGCAAGAACCATCGGGTTTTTGGTTGGAGAGAGCGCCAGTTTCATCCACGGCGCGGTGCTGCCCGCCGACGGCGGGCGCACTGCGATCTGACTCTAAGGCTGTCCCGGCAAGAGTCTGATCATCAGACCGTTGGCCTCGGCGAGCAGATTCTCGTCGGGGTCACGGAGTTCGGCGTTCACAAATGCCTTGCGTCCCTCGGTTTCCCGCACCCAGCCGCGCGCTGTGAGCTTGGTGTCGATGGGAGTCACCTTGCGATAGTCCACATGCAAGAAAGCGGTCCGGCTGATCGGGCGGCCCGCAGCATGGATCACCATGCCGAACACCGAATCGAACAACAGCGGCAGCACACCGCCGTGCACCGCATAGTTGCCGCCGACGTGAAACCGGCTGAACTGCACGTGCAATTCGACGCCATCGGGCTCGAACTTCGACATGGTCCACGGCGGCATCAGCAGGCTGCCCGCGCCCGGCAACGAGGGCATCCGGTTGGCCGGCCCCACCCCCTCGGCGGCTTGGTACGGGTCGAGAAGCTTGACGAGTTCCTCGACGCGGTCGGCCGCGTCATCCCAGGTGTCGCTGTCGGGGTCGGCCGAGACGGCCAGGTCCTGAGCCCGGCGCATGGCCGTCAGAAACCGCTCGAAACCCGGCCCCGGATCGGCCGGCTCGAAAACTGGGAATCCGCCGTGCTGATCGAAAACCGAGCCGTCACCCGCCCCATCACTCATGGAGCGGCCAGGATGTCGCGGCGCACGATCGTCTGCTCACGACCCGGGCCCACGCCGATGCACGAAACATGGGCGCCGGCAAGCTCTTCCAGCCGCAACACGTAGTCCTGCGCCTTCGCCGGAAGATCACTGAACTCGCGGGCAGTGGAGATGTCCTCCCACCAACCGGGCAGCTCTTCGTAGATCGGCTCCGCACGGTGGATGTCGGACTGCGTCATCGGCATCTCGTTGGTGCGCTTGCCGTCGACCTTGTAGCCGACGCACACCGGTACGGTCTCCAAGCTGGACAGCACGTCGAGTTTGGTCAGGAAGTAGTCGGTGATGCCGTTGACCCGCGTCGCGTACCGCGCGATCACCGCGTCGAACCAGCCACAGCGCCGGGCGCGGCCCGTGGTCACGCCGACTTCGCCGCCGGTCTTGGCCAGGTACGCGCCGTGCTCGTCGAACAGTTCGGTCGGGAACGGGCCGGAGCCGACGCGGGTGGTGTACGCCTTGAGGATTCCCAGCACCGTGGTGATGCGCGTCGGTCCGATTCCGGAGCCGACGGCGGCGCCGCCGGCCGTCGGGTTCGACGAGGTGACGAACGGGTAGGTGCCGTGGTCGACGTCGAGCAGGGTGCCCTGCGACCCCTCGAGCAGGACGGTCTCGCCCTTCTCCAGCGCCTGGTTCAGCAGCAACCGGGAATCGGCGATGCGGTGCTTGAAGCCTTCGGCCTGGGTGAGCAGGTTTTCCACCACCTCGGCCGGTTCGAGCGCCTTGCGGTTGTAGATCTTGACCAGCACCTGGTTTTTGAATTCCAGTGCGCCCTCGATCTTTTCGGCCAGCAATTGCTCGTCGAGCACGTCGGCGACCCGGATGCCGATGCGGGCGATCTTGTCCTGGTAGCAGGGACCGATGCCGCGGCCGGTGGTGCCGATCTTCTTGCTGCCCGCATATCGCTCGACCACCTTGTCGATGGCGACGTGATAGGGCATCAGCAGATGCGCATCGGCGGAGATCAGTAGGCCCGAGGTGTCGACGCCGCGCTCTTCCAGGCCCTGGAGCTCGGTGAGCAGCACACCGGGATCGACCACCACGCCGTTACCGATGACGTTGGTGACCCCTGGCGTCAGGATGCCCGAGGGAATCAGGTGCAGTGCGAAGTTCTCCCCCGTGGGAAGCACGACGGTATGACCGGCGTTGTTGCCTCCCTGGTAGCGAACCACCCACTGCACGCGACCACCGAGTAGATCGGTGGCTTTACCTTTGCCCTCGTCACCCCATTGGGCGCCGATGAGGACGATTGCCGGCATGGCGTAATCTCCCGCCTAATCTTCCGCACTAGTGTGATGCAGCCGGTAGGTCACAATATCCCAGCTCACGCCAGGAACACATTTGTCTGACCGCAAGGAACAGTTTTGACCACCTCAGACGGGGTTGCGGTGGTGGGCACCGCGCGTGTTCCGCGCCCACTTCGCGGCCTACCCCGAGTCGACGTCGATGACCTCGGCGCACACCGCAGACTGGTTGTGAGCGGCGGCGAAGCGGAGTTGGCCGCCGTGCTCACCGGGTTGCTGCGCGCCGACCGACTCGACATCGAGGTCGCCGTGGCCACCGGCAGCTGGTCGGCCCGGCGAGCGCTGCGCGCCCCGGCCCGGCGTGTCCCGCTGATCCGCGACGAGACCGGAACGGTGTTGGTGAGCGCGGCGCAATGGCGCGGAGTCGACGGTGCGCCATTGCAGGGTGAGGCCATCGTCGACGACGTCGTCCTGTTCGACGGCGAGGCGCCAGGCGTCCGGGTCGAGCCCACGCTGACCATGCCGGGACTACGCGCCGGCATCTTGTCGGACCGCGGCCGGCCGCGCCGCTGGGTCGCCGGACGTGCCGCGCAGCTCGGCACCCCGGGTGCGCAGGTGATCCGCGACGGAGTGCCCGCGCCCCGGACGGTCCGGCGCTCGACGTTCTACCGGCACACCGAAGGTTGGCTGAGAGTCGGCTGATCTGCCAACACTGCAGGTAGCGTCGAATCGTGAACATTCGCCCGCTGCATCAGTCGGTACGGCCGAGCCCGGTATTCCTGGCCGTCGTCGCGCTCACCGCCGCGGGCGGCGTGGTGGCCTGGCTCGCGGCCGACAACGTCAAGCCGCTGTCCTATGTCGGCGTGTTCATCCTGGTGATCGCGGGCTGGCTGGTGTCGCTGTGCCTGCATGAGTTCGGCCACGCCTTCACCGCATGGCGGTTCGGCGACGCCACCATGAAAAGCGAAGTGGCGGGCCAGGGTTATCTGACACTGAACCCGTTCAAGTACTCCCATCCGCTGCTGTCGCTGGGTTTGCCCATCCTGGTCATCGCCCTGGGCGGGATCGGCCTGCCCGGTGGCGCGGTCTATGTCCGCACCTCCTGGATGACCGCCAGGCAGAAGACCCTGGTCAGCTTGGCCGGCCCGGCCGCCAATCTGGTGTTGGCTGTCCTGCTGCTCGGCATCACCCGGATTTTCTTCGATCCGGCCCACAGCGTGTTCTGGTCCGGGCTGGCATTCCTTGGGTTCCTGCAGGTCACCGCCGTTGTGCTGAACCTGCTGCCGGTGCCGGGACTCGACGGGTACGGCGCCCTCGAACCGCACCTGAGCCCCGATACGCAACGAGCGCTCGCGCCGGCCAAGCAGTGGGGCCTGTTCATCCTGCTGATCCTGCTGTTCACGCCGACACTCAATCGCTGGTTCTTCTCGGTGGTGTTCTGGTTCGTCGACCTCTCCGGTGTGCCTGGCCAGCTGGTATCGATCGGCAGCCAACTCACCCGGTTCTGGTCCGCCTGGCTCTGACGCGTGACGCCGGCGCCCACGACACTTGCGACATATGCGAACTTCCGCATATATTTCGGGACATGGGTGCCGGCCACGATCACAGCCACAGCAGCGATACGCGCGTCAGCAGGATGGTCATAGCGGCGGCGATCCTCAGCGGGTTCTTCGTTCTCGAGCTGGTCACCGCGCTGATGATCAACTCGATCGCCCTGCTGGCCGATGCCGGCCACATGCTGACCGACCTGGTAGCCATGTTCATGGGGTTGACCGCCGTTTTGCTGGCGCGACGCGGCAGTACCTCCCCGGCCCGCACCTACGGTTGGCACCGGGCCGAGGTCTTCACCGCAGTGGCCAACGCCGCGCTACTGCTCGGAGTCGCCGGTTTCATCCTGTACGAGGCCATCGAACGCCTCGGCAATGCTCCCGACGTGCCCGGCGTGCCGATGATCGTGGTGGCATTGGCCGGCCTGGCCGCCAACGCCGTCGTCGTGATGCTGCTGCGCTCGCAGTCCAAGGACAGCCTGGCCGTCAAGGGCGCCTACATGGAGGTTGTGGCCGACACCGTCGGAAGCATCGGCGTCCTGGTCGCCGGCATCGTCACCGTCACCACCGCCTGGCCCTACGCCGATGTGGTGGTCGCGGTCCTGGTCGCGCTGTGGGTGCTGCCCCGGGCCTTCGCCCTCGCCCGGGCAGCGTTGCGGATTCTGAGCGAGTCCTCCCCCAGCCACATCGACGTCGAGGAACTGCGCAGCGCGCTCGGCGCGGTGGACGGTGTGACCGGCGTGCATGACCTGCACGTGTGGACGCTGGTCCCCGGCAAGGACATGGTCACCGCACACTTGACGAGCAGCGCCGACACAGCCCGGGTGCTCGACGACGCGCGGGCGGTCCTGAATGCCCGCGGCCTGGCCCACGCCACCGTGCAGGTGGAACCGCCCGACGCCGCGGAGGACTGCTCGTGCGAGGCGAAGGACTGAGACTCAGCCCAGGCCGAGCTCGCGGCGCGCGGACGGATCGCAGTCGTCGAGCAGATCCAGGCAGCGCTGGAATTCATCGGTTTCGCCGATGTCGCCGGCGGCTCGGGCCAGCGAGGCCACACACCGCAGGAACCCCTGGTTCGGCTCATGGGCGAACGGCACCGGGCCGAAGCCCTTCCAGCCGTTGCGCCGCAATTGATCCAGCCCGCGGTGATAACCGGTGCGGGCGTAGGCATATGCGGTGACGGCCTTGTCGTCCGCGAGCGCCTGCTCGGCCAGTACGGCCCAGGCGATCGATGCCGACGGGTGGGCGGCGGCCACCACGGCCGCCTTTTCACCCGCAGCCAGTTCGTCCTCGGCCTCGGGGTCCCCGGGAAGGAGGACCGGCTCCGGCCCCAACAAATCACCCATCCGTGTCATGGGCCTATTGTGCACCGACCGATAAGCTCCACCGGTACCGACGTACGGGAGGACCGCAGCAGGGATGTCGAACCCAACGGGACCTGACGAGAACCGCGCCGACCAAAGCGACACACCGACCGAGAAGGTCGAGTTGCCGAATATGTCCGAGACGACCGAGCCTGCCACCGAGATCTTCGGTTCGGCCGACGAAGTCACCGGGGAAGTGCACCTCAACGACGAACGACGGTTCACCGCGCCGTCCGGATTCGACGGGTCCACCCAGAAGATCGACACGCCCCCTGACCCGGAGACCGAGGTCTTCGCGCCACCGGCCGAGGGCGATACCGTCGCCGCCGAGGTACCGAAAGGTGCTGCTCCACAAGTCATCCCAGCACGCGAAGAGTCGGCCCAACCGCCGCAGCCCGCTACCCGCCGGAGCTGGGGCTGGGTGATCGCGGTCGTGTTGGTGATCGCGGCGCTGGTGGCCATCGCCGTGCTCGGCACCGTCCTGCTGACCCGTAAGTCATCGGCGACGGTGTCCCGGGAAGACGACGTTCGCACGACGATCCAGAACTTCGACTCCGCCATCCAACGTGGCGACCTGGCCGCCCTGCGGTCGATCACCTGCGGCACCACCCGCGACAACTACGTCAAGTACGACCAGAAGGCGTGGGACGAAACTCACGCCCGAGTGGAGGCCGCCAAGCAGTACCCAGTGGTTGCCAGCATCGACCAGGTCGTCGTCAACGGCGACCACGCCGAGGCCAACGTCACCAGCTTCATGGCGTTTGCCCCGCAAACCCGGTCCACCCGCAGCTTCGACCTCCAGTTCCGCGACAATCAGTGGAAGGTCTGCCAGGCACCCACCGGTTAACCTGATCGGGTGACCTTGCGCGGACCCAAGCTCTGGTTGGCACTGTGCGCGCTCGGCGCGATCGTCATCGTCGGTGTGGCCGCGGTTTTGATCCGGCATCCGGGCTCTGCCCTCGACGCGCTGCCCGGCAAACGTGTTGCCTTCCCTCAGATCGACCGTGCCGCACTCGATCCGGCTCAGGCGCGCGTCGTCGACGTGCTGCAGGCGCAATACGACGCCCAGCCCGGCGGCAGCCATTTCTCCGAAGGCGTCGAGGAGCCGTGGTGCGCCGATTTCGTCAGCTGGGTGCTCAACGAGGCCGGCCGGCCTCTGGCCAACCCCAATTCGGGAGGCTGGCGGATCCCGGGTGTGTACACGCTGCAGGAGTACTACCAGGGTGCCGGCCGGTTCGCCGCACCCGACGGGTACCAGCCGCACACCGGTGACGTCGTGATGTACGCCGACGGCAGCCCGCTCGGGTTGCATGCGAATTTCGTTGCGGTCGTGGATGACAACGCGATCACCACGGTCGGCGGCAACGAGGAGGGCGGCATCCGGGTGCATACCCTCGATGACGCCGAGACCGCGGGGATCCTGGGATTCGGCAGGCTGGCGCCTTAACCTCCGGTGACGCTGCGCCCGGCGCTGTGCAGGTCGTTGCATGCCTCGATGACGCGCTCGGTCATCGACGCCTCGGCCTTCTTGAGGTAGCTCCGCGGGTCGTACACCTTCTTGTTGCCGACCTCGCCGTCGATCTTGAGCACACCGTCGTAGTTGGTGAACATGTGCGCGGCCAGCGGTCGGGTGAAGGCGTACTGCGTGTCGGTGTCGACGTTCATCTTCACTACGCCGTACTTGAGAGAATCTTCGATCTCGGACTTCAGCGAACCCGATCCGCCGTGGAAGACGAAATCGAAAGGCTTTGCGTCACCGGGCAATCCGAGCTTGGCGGCGGCCACCCGCTGCCCCTCGGCGAGCACCTCGGGCTTGAGCACCACGTTGCCGGGCTTGTAGACGCCGTGCACGTTTCCGAACGTCGCGGCCAGCAGGTACGCGCCATGTTCACCGGCGCCCAGCGCGTCGATGGTCTTCTCGAAGTCGTCCGACGAGGTGTAGAGCTTCTCGTTGATCTCGGCCTCGACACCGTCCTCTTCGCCGCCGACCACGCCGATCTCGACCTCGAGAACGATCTTGGCCGCAGCCGCGATCTTCAGCAGCTCCTGGGCGATGGTCAGGTTCTCGTCGATCGGCACTGCCGAGCCGTCCCACATGTGCGACTGGAACAGCGGATTGCGGCCCGCGGCCACCCGCTCGGCGGAAATCGCCAGCAGCGGCCGCACATAGGTGTCCAGCTTGTCCTTCGGACAGTGGTCGGTGTGCAGGGCCACCGTGATCGGGTATTTCTCTGCGACCACGTGGGCGAACTCGGCCAGCGCGACAGCGCCGGTCACCATGTCCTTGACCCCGAGCCCCGAAGCGAATTCGGCCCCGCCGGTCGAGAATTGGATGATGCCGTCGCTGCCCGCGTCGGCGAAACCCTTGATGGCGGCGTTGAGGCTCTCGGAGCCGACGCAGTTGATGGCCGGGAAGGCGAAGGAATGCTCCTTGGCCCGGCTCAGCATCTCGGCATAGACCTCGGGCGTGGCGATCGGCATAGCTTGTCCTTCCATCTGGACGCGGGTTATCGCAGGTGAAGACCGGTGGTGGGGCCCAGGTACCCTAGGGAGTCGTGATCGACATCGCCCTCCCTGAGGCTACGACCAATCTGGCGCTCATGCCGGATTTCATGGATCCGCTGCACCTCATCGGATCCTTCGGCACCTGGGCCCTGGTGGGCATCCTCGTCGTCGTCTTCGTCGAGTCCGGGGTGCTGTTCCCGGTCCTCCCCGGCGACTCGTTGCTGTTCGTCGCGGGCATGCTCGCCGCGGGCACCGCCGCCCAGGGAACGTCGGTGGACGCGAACTTCGAACTCTGGCAGCTGCTGGTGTTCATCCCGTTGGCGGCGATTCTCGGCGGCCAGGTCGGTTACGTCATCGGCCGGTTCATCGGTGTCGAGATGTTCAAGCCCGACGCCCGGATCCTCAAGCAGAAGTACCTCGACGAGGCCCACGGATTCTTCGAGCAACGGGGCCCGTTCGCGATCGTCATCGCCCGCTTCGTGCCGATCGTGCGGACGCTGGCCCCGCTCGTCGCCGGCGCCGCGAAGATGCGCTATTCGGTGTTCACGACGTTCAACGTGCTGGGCGCGGTCGTGTGGGGCGTCGGCCTCGTCCTGCTCGGCTACTGGCTGGGCCAGTTCGAGATCATCCAGAAGCTGCTGGAGCCGATCTTCATCCTGATCGTCGTGGCGTCGGTGGCACCGATGTTCATCGAGTGGTTCAAGCGCCGCCGCGCCGCCAAAAAGGCCGCTGATCAGGTCTAGCCGCGCCGGCTACCCAAGATTCAGCGCGGCCGCGAGCTCGCGTAATGCCGGACGCGGATCGGCTGTCGGGTGCTCCCCCAGTGCCTGCACGACGACGTGATCGGCGCCGGCATCCAGGTGCGCGGTGATCGCCGCGGCAGCCTGCTCGACCGAGCCCATGCCGACGAGTCTGCGGGCCAGTCGGTCCGATCCGCCGCGAACGAGGTCGGTGTCGTCGAAACCCTGCCGCAGCCACGAGTTCCGGTAGTTCGGCAGACCGCTGTAGACGTCGAGGTGCTTGTGCGCCCGGGCCAGTTGGTCGGCGTCGTCTCCGCCGATGGCGACGGCCTGTTCGGACACCACCCAACGGTCGGGGCCCAGGATCTCGCGCGTCGCCGCGGTGTGCTCCGGTGTGACCAGGTAGGGGTGGGCGCCGTCGGCGTGGGTGCCCGACAGTTCGATCATCTTCGGGCCGAGCGCGGCCACCAGCCGCGGCGGACGTCCGACCCCGGGTTCGATCTGTTCGGGCACCGCGGCCATGCGGTCCAGGTAGGTGCGCATCGTGGCCAGCGGCTTGGCGTACGTGCCGCCCAGGCCGTGTTCCACCAACGGCCCGTGGCTGACGCCCAGCCCGAGTACGAACCGTCCCGGATAGAGCGCGGTCAAGGTCCGCGCTCCGGATTCGGCGGCCGACGGCACCCGGACGTGGATGTTGGCGATGCCGGTGCCCACGACGAGGCGTTCGGTGGCGGCCAGGAACGCCGCCGACTGGGTGAGCGCCTCCTTGCCCACCACCTCCGGCAGGAACAACGAGCCGAATCCGAGGCTCTCGATCTCCCGCGCCACCTGCTGCGCGTCCGGCATCGACCAGGTGTCGCTGGCCCACCACACACCGACTCGGCTGGGGAAATCGATCCTGGCTCGTGTCACTGACCACTCCTCAATTCACTCGGTTCGTCGTATTCGTGATGACTGTGTTCGTGATGAATGCGGCCGCCGGTCTCGGTGAGCGGCTTGCCGGTGCCGCCCCAGCGTTGGGCGATGATCTCCGCCGCGATCGACACCGCGGTCTCCTCGGGTGTCCTGGCTCCCAGGTCCAGCCCGATCGGGCTGGACAACCTCGCGAGTTCTGCCTCCGTCAGCCCGATCTCCCGGAGCCTGGCCAGCCGGTCTTCGTGGGTGCGCCGCGACCCCATGGCGCCGACGTAGCCGAGCGCGGGTAAGCGCAAGGCCACCTCGAGCAGTGGAACGTCGAACTTCGGATCGTGGGTGAGCAGGCAGACGACGGTCCGGCCGTCGATCGCGCCGGCGGCAGCCTGTGCGGACAGGTAGCGGTCGGGCCAGTCGACGACGACCTCGTCGGCGGTCGGGAAGCGGGCAGCGGTCGCGAAGACGGGACGCGCGTCGCACACCGTGACGCGGTAACCGAGCAGCGAACCCTGCCGCGCCACCGCGGCCGCGAAATCGATCGCGCCGAACACCAGCATCCGAGGCCGGGGCGCGAAGCTCGCGACAAACACGTCCATGCCCTCACCGCGCCGTTCGCCGTCCGGCCCGAACGTCAGTACCGCGCTGCGGCCGGTGTCGAGAAGCCCGCGGGCGTCGTCGGTGACCGCGCCATCGGCGCGGGCCGAGCCGAGGGTGCCGGTCACCTCGTCAGCGCGGATGACCAGTCGCCGGCCCACCCACACAGGATCGGGATGTGCGATCACCGTGGCGGTCGCGGCAGGTCGATGGGCTTCGATGTCGCCGACCAGCACTTCCAGTTCCGGGAACGTCCGCTCGGACACGGGCTCGACATACACGTCGAGCACGCCGCCGCAGGTCAGCCCCACGGCGAAAGCGTCGTCGTCGCTGACGCCGTAACGCTGCAGTACCGGCGTGCCGTCGGCGACCACCTGCCCGGCGAGTTCGTACACCGCGCCCTCGACGCATCCGCCGGACACCGAGCCGGTGACCGCGCCGTCCGGTGCCACCACCATCGAGGCCCCGGCCGGTCGTGGGGCGGAACGGAACGTGCGCACCACCGTCGCCAGACCCGCGGTGCCCCCGGCGCGCCACACGGCCAGCAGCTCGGCGAGCACATCTCTCACGATGCCCAACCTAGTCGCTGTTGGGCAGCCGCTCAGTTGCGGGGCCGAGAGCGCGGCTATTCGGACAGAGTGTGCGCTGCTTCCATCAGCATCCAACCCGAAACCTGAACTGAGAGATCACGTTCCGGGATCGCCGACGCGTTCACCGCGCCGTCGACGAACTGTGCTTGCTGGCCTTCGGTCCCGGGCACTTCGGAGGCGCGGTCCCAGAACGCTCCGAACAACGGCAACCCGTCGACGGTCTGGCGATTGTCCCAGGCAGCCTGCGCGGACTTGAGCACGAGTGACCGGGCCGTCTCACGGGCAGCATCGTCCTCTGCCGTATCGCCGGGCAGGGTGCTGGCCACCAGCGCCAGGTATCGCGCCGTGACGCCGTTGAACAGCCCGCCGTCACCGCCGCCCGCGCCCTTGATGACACCGTCGGTGGCCATTTCCTTGTCCACCGCGGCCACCAGCCGACGTACCCGTTCGGAGTGCCGGGCATCCTCGGTACGCACCGCGAGTTCGACCTCCAGCCCGAGCACCACGCCCTGGCAGTAGGTGTACTGAGCACGCACCATCGAGCCGGCCTTGATGCCGTCGAACACCAGGTGGGTTTCCGGATCGATCAGGGTTTCGTCGATCCAGTCGGCCATCTGCTGGGCCCGGCGCAGGCGATCGTCGTAGCGCGCCAGGAAGATGCCGGCCGGACCGTTGGCCGGGGCGTTGAAGAACTGGTCCTGCTTACGCCACGGGATGCCACCGCCGTCCTCGGGCACCCAGGCATCGACGAACTGCGCGCACAGCTTCTTGAGCGCGTGGGATTTCTCGACGCCGACCAGCCGGCCGGCCCGTTCGAGGGCCAATGCCAACCAGGCCATGTCGTCGTAATAGTTGTTGGTCCAGGACAGGTTGTTGCGCAGGTGATGTGTGCGGATCTGCCGTTCGATGCGCGTCTTCCGCTCGGGCTGCGGATCGCGCACCTGCGCGTCGACCAGAGTGTCCAGGAGGTGCGCCTGCCACCAGTAATGCCAGGTTCCGAATCTGCGGTACTTCTTGGTCGCCGGCCAGGCCACCACACCGAGCTGGGTGCCCGGCAGACCCCACAGCTTGGTCAGGTGACGTTGGGTGATCGCAGCTTCGGCGCTGGCCGCACGGTTGGCCCATAGCTGATCCATACTGACGATCCTGCCTTACCAAGCGCGCGAAATGTCGGCATGTCGGGTGATCCAGGCGTGCATGACGATTCCGGCGGCAACTCCGGCATTGATGCTGCGGGTCGAACCGAACTGCGCGATGGACACCGTGATTGCCGCTCCGGCCTGCGCCTCCGGAGTGATGCCCGGGCCCTCCTGGCCGAAGATCAGCAGGCAGTCGCGAGGTAGTTCGGTCTGTTCCAGCCGCGCCGCGCCGGGCACGTTGTCGACAGCGACCACGGTCAACCCGGCATCGGCGGCGAAGGACAGCAAGTCGGCGGTGGTGTCATGGTGGTGCAGCCGCTGATAGCGGTCGGTCACCATGGCGCCTCGCCTGTTCCACCGCCGCCGCCCGACGATGTGCACGGTGTCCACGGCGAAGGCGTTGGCCGTGCGCACCACCGCACCGATGTTGGCGTCGTTACCGAAGTTCTCGATCGCGATGTGCAGCGGATGCCGCCGGTGGTCGATGTCGGCGATGATCGCTTCCCGGCTCCAATACCGGTAGGCATCAACGACATTGCGCGTGTCACCGTCGCTCAGCAGCTGGGGGTCGTAGTGCGCGGCGTCATCCCCGGTGGGCAACGGCCCCTCCCAGGGACCTACTCCCGGGGACTCGCCCCACTCGGTCGGGCCGACGGCGTCAGTCACGAGTGGTCCACAGCGCGGCGTGCGTGCCGATCACCGAAACCGATGCGTACAGCAGCGCAGCGTTCATCTCTCCCTGCGTGCACAGCGAGGCCCGCACGTTGACGGCCTCGCGTGAGGCCTCCGGCATGATCAGCACCGACGAGCCGTAAACCGAGCAGGCATGACTGAGCCCCGGTGGCGGCATGGTGGGGCCGGCCACCACCATCAGCGGGCCACCCCGTGCCGCCGCATCATCTGCGTAACGCTTTGCCGCACCATCGATTTCGAGGCCGATGAGCATGTATCCCTTGCCGTTGAAGGCGCTGGGGTCACCGAGTGCGGCTGGGGCCAGTTGGCCGCCGTCGGCACTGAACGCGTCCACGCTGGTCGACTTGACGGTGACCCCGGTGTCGTTGACGTTGGTGGGCAGCACGCCGACCGGGAAGGCCGCCGGATAGGCGACGGTGGTCCCGGCAATGCGCTCGCGCGGTGAGTACGCATACACCCCGCGCACCTGGCTCTGGTCCTTCAGCGGCCCGAGACAGACTGTGCCGCTGAGCTTGTCAGGCGCCGGTGCCGTCAGTGCCCGGATCCCCAGGTTGGACACGTCATCGCAACCGTGCAGCCCGTCGACCTCGATCGGATGCGCCAGTGCGCCGTACAGGCCGAACCGGATGTCCTCCGGCTTGGCGTGGGCGTCACCCGAAGCGGAGCCCTCGACGTCGACCAGTACGTGTTCGGAGTCGAACCGCAGATCCGACACCTTCAGATGCCAGCCGAGGATGTCGAGCGAATCACCGAGGGCAGCGGTCGACGCCTCATAGGTACGTCCCGGCTGATCGGAGCTGCAGCCCGCGGTGACGGCGAGAAGTATCGCCATCACCCCCGCGATCAGCGCCCGCACTGCCACGAAAGTTCTGTTCTAAGTTCTCCCACGACCTTTTCCCACTGCTTTTGTTATGGCGCGCACCAGGTTTCGCGGAACCATCCGGCTCCCGGTGGTGAGCACCTTGTACTGCAGGCCGGGCACGATGACCACTTTGCCCGCGGCCGCGTCGGCCAGGCATTCACGCACCACGTCCTCGACCTGGAGCCACAGGAACGACGGCGTGCCCGCCATGTCGATGCCCGCGCGGGCATGGAACTCGGTGTGGACGAAACCCGGGCACAGCGCATGCACGCCGACCCCGGTGCCGCCCAGGCCATTCGACAACCCCTCGCTGAACGATACGACCCAGGCCTTGGATGCCGAATACGTCGATCCGCGCCCGGGCACCAGCCCGGCGACACTTGCCACGTTGATGACGGTCCCGCTGCCCGCATCGACCATCGACGGCAGCGCGGCGTGGGTCAGCTCCATCACCGCAGTGACGTTGACATCCAGTTGGGCCTGCAGCTGGGCGAGATCGGCAGTCCAGAATTCACCCGATGTGCCGAAGCCGGCGTTGTTCACCAACACCTGGACCCCGGCTCGCAACCGGTCGGCGACCTTGGCCCGATCGGGAGCGCACGCCAGATCCGCGGGAAGGACCTCGACGTTCGTGCCGGCCTCGTCGTGCAGTTCCGCGGCGAGCCGCTCCAACCGCGCGCCGTCTCGTGCCACGAGGACCAGGTCATAACCGTCGCGCGCATACCGGCGGGCGAACCCGGCGCCCAGTCCCGAGGTCGGTCCGGTGATCAGCGCGACGGGACGAGGCATGCCGACAGGGTACTGAACGGTTCTGGTGCGCCGGCTAGCGCTGGTAGTGCGGTGCGTGCCGCCCGTTGCGCGCCGGCGGCGGGGTCCGACGGACCACATCGGGGCGGCCGGGCTCCTGGCGCGGCTGGGTGTAGCGGCTCACGTCGCTGCGTCCGGGTGCCGCATCAGCGCGGCCCGGCGGCAGCTCCCGACGCCCAGCGGGAGTCGGCGCCAACGGGCGACTGGGCGAGCCCGCGCGACGTGCCAGCGCAGCCTGGCTGCCCTGACCCGACTGCGGTGCCACACCGTTCTGCGGAGCCGGAGGCAGCACCCGCAGCAGGTCGTTGAACTGGCGCACTGTGCGCAGCCCCTCGTCCCATTGGGCGCGGGTGCTCGTGACCGGCATGCTGACGAGCGTCCAGTTCTGCTCGTTCCACATGATCTCGGCGCAATCCGGAGCGGTGTGCGCGAACGTGACCATCCGGCGGTCGCAGGCGCGGCGAGCGGCGTCGAGGTTGGTGGAGTACACCATCCGCGGACCGATCGCGCCGAGGAGCCAGATATCGCTCTCGCGAGGCTCCTTGATGCCCTTGAGCCGCAGATCGACGACGACGTTCGTGCCGACCTTGCGGTGCAGCGCGATCACGGTCGCGACCTCTTCGATGTCAAAGATGAACACCGCCTCGCCACGGATCTGGCCGAGCACGACATTCTTGGCCGTGACGTCACCGACGGTCGACATCACCCCGCGCTTCCAGCGCTTGAGGATCTCGTGCGACTCGTGCTCGTAATCGAAGCCATGCGACTTCGCCCACGACTTGCGGCGCCGTCCCAACCCACGTCGACGGTCGATGTCGACATACAGCAGCACCGCCGCACCCACGAAACAGAGTGCGGACAGCGTGAACCAGAGCGGGACCATCGGGCCTAGCCTACTTGTTGACGGCCCGATTGCCTCCACCTTGGGAGGTCACAACCCGATTACTGGTGATCAGACGGCCGGGAACCGGACTCTCGGAGGTACGCGACGATCGCGTTCGTGAGTCCTCGCCGCGCCACGTCGAGGTCCGTATATGTGCCGAGTTGGCGCTCGGAGGTGATGCCGCGCATCGCACCCGGGATGAATGAGGCAACCTCACGGACCCGCTCGGGATCCACGTCGAGGTCGGCGAAAGCCTGCTGGCAGGTTTGCAGCCAGCCCTGCCCCCACGAGGACAGCTCGGCCGCGGTCTTCGGGTAGAGCCGCTCGAGTTCGGCCCGGTCCCGCGGCAGCGCCGCACGCAGGTTCTCGATGGCCCGCGAATCGCTCGCGGTCAATCCGTCGTAGAGCAGGTCGATGATCCCGGCGACGCGCTGACGCAGCGGCGCACCGCGGTCGCGATGGCTCAGCATGCCCGCGCGACGTTCGGCGGTGCGCTGCAGGACCGCGGCCCAGAAGCCGTCGATGTCGCCGAACTGGTATTTCACCGCGCCCCAGGTTGCGCCGATGTCTTTGGCGATCCGGTTGGCCGAGACCGCTCCCGGGTCTCCGGTGGCCAGCGCCTTGCGCGCGGCCTCCAGCATGCTCTCCCGGGTGGCTTCGCCGCGCCGGTTGGTGCGGCGCCCGCTCACCTCGGTCATCTTCATGAGGTTAGCCGGTCGGGCCACGTTTCACAGAACCCTCTACTAAACCTCTTCACAACTTTCACAGAACCTCCTACGATTCGCGTCATGGCAAAACCACCGCTGTCGATGAAACCGACGGGATGGTTCCAAGTCGCCTGGTCGGACCAGGTCGGCGTCGGGGCCGTGCACGCCATGAAGTACTTCGGTGAGGAGATGGTCGCCTGGCGCTCGGAATCCGGGCAGGTGACGGTGATGAACGCCTACTGCGAGCACCTGGGCGCGCATCTCGGATTCGGCGGCCACGTGGTCGGCGAGGTCATCCAGTGCCCGTTCCACGGCTGGCAGTGGAACGCCGAGGGACGCAACGTCTGCATCCCGTACGAGGACCGGCCCAACCGCGGCCGCCGCATGCGCACCTACCCCGTCGCCGAACGCAACGAGGCCATCTACATCTGGCACGACGCCGAAGGGCGCGAGCCGTTCTTCGAGGCGCCGGACGTGTTCGCGTCGTTCGCCGACGGAAGCAGCGCCACCGATTACTACCCCCAGCAGCGGCTGTTCCGCGGAGGACTCGAGCTGCATCCGCAGTACGTGCTGGAGAACGGCGTCGACTTCGCGCACTTCAAGTTCGTGCACCAGACCCCCATCGTGCCGGTGTTCACCCGCCACGACTTCGCCGCACCCGTCTCCTACGTCGACTTCACCATCACCTTCGAGGGCAGCGATCAACAATCCATCGACGATGTGCAGAGCGGTGTCGAGGCGATCAACGGCGGTCTGGGCATCGCGGTGACCAAGAGCTGGGGAATGATCGACAACCGCACCATCTCGGCGGTCACCCCCGTCGACGAGTCGACCTCCGACGTCCGGTTCATGGTCTACATCGGCCGGACGCCCGGCAAGGACACCCCCCGGGCCGCCCAGCGAGCCACCGAGTTCGGCGACGAGGTGATCCGCCAGTTCACGCAAGACATCCACATCTGGTCACACCAGCGCTACTCCGATCCCCCGGCACTGGCCGGCTCCGAATACGAGGGCTTCACCGCAATCCGCAAGTGGGCCATGCAGTTCTATCCAGATGGTCTCGGAGGCAGTGCCGCAGACCTGGCGCGTGTACGAAAGGTAGACACCCTATGACAGAGAAGATCCGCGTGTTCCAGGTGGCGACCGGCAACGTCGGCACCGAGATGATCAAACGCATCGGTAAGCGCCCCGACCTGGAACTGGTCGGATTGCATTGCTACACACCGGAAAAGGTTGACCGGGATGCCGGGGAGATCGCCGGGATCGGGCCGATCGGGGTGACGGCGACGGGTTCGATCGACGAGATCATCGCGGCGCGTCCTGACGTGTTGACGTTCCACGGTGTCTTTCCGGATGAGGATCTCTACGTGAAAGTCCTTGAGGCCGGGATCAACATCGTCACCACCGCCGACTGGATCACCGGCTGGCACCGCGACACCAACCACCCTCATCCGTCGGGGAGACCGGTCAGCCAGGTCCTGGCGGAAGCGGCCGCACGTGGTGGTTCTACGTTCTACGGCACCGGCATGAATCCCGGCGTCAACCAGATCCTCGGAGTGGTGTGTTCAGCCGATGTCGCCGAGATCGAGAACGTCACCACCATCGAATCCGTCGACGTGTCATGCCATCACAGCAAGGACACCTGGATCGAGGTCGGCTACGGACTTCCCGTAGACGACCCGTCCATCCCGGGCAAGCTGGAGAAGTACACCCGGGTTTTCGCCGACAGTGTGCTGATGATGGCCGACTGCTTCGGCCTCGAACTCGACGAGGTCAAGTTCGAATACGAACTGGGCGCCTGCACCAAGGACGTCGACCTGGGCTGGTACACCCTGCCCAAAGGATCGCTGGGCGGCAACTACATCAAGTACGTCGGGACGGTCGACGGCGTGCCGCGCGTCGAGACCCACCTGGAATGGCAGATGACCCCGCACACCGACCCCAGCTGGGACATCAAGGGCTGCTACATCACCCAGATCAAGGGCGATCCGTGCATCTACAACAAGCATATGATCTTCCCGAAACCCGGTGTGGACCTTTCCGATCCGGACTCGTTCGCCTCCATCGGCATGACCGTGACCGGGCTCCCCGCACTCAACGCCATCGCATCCGTTGTCAAGGCGCCGCCCGGGCTCCTGACGAGTGCCGACGTGCCGCTGCGCGGGATCGCCGGGAGGTTCAGCCTGTAGCGTTTCCCTGGCGAGCAGACACAAAACTGCCCAATTCCACTTGGAAAAGGGCAGTTTTACGTCTGCTCGGCGGACAAATTCAGCCCTGGAAATAATGCCGCGGCGAGCTCCAGGATTTCGGCACGGTCCTCTTGCAGAAGAAATCCCGCTTCGACGGTCCGGTCCAACGACTCGGTGAAACGGGCCAGATATTCGGCCGAGCCGCCGGGGTACAGCGCCTGCAGCGTGTCCGCATCGAAGGGTTCGCCCGATCCGAAAAGAAACGACATCGGGCTCTCATCGTTCGCGAGTCCCGAGGTCCGCGCTATCGGCACATCGACCCACGGCGTCCGAACTCCGCCCCTGGCAAGGCCGTTGGCGTCGAGGATCAGCTGGCCGCTGTCAGATAGTTCGATCGGCGCGGCCGCTGGTGCCGGCGCACCCGTGCGCACCCAGGCGTTGAGGGCATCGACTGCGGCTTGCAGCACGTAGTGGTGTTGCGGGGCGAAATTGATGAAGTACGACAGCTGCGTCCCCATCAGCTGATCGGTCGGCGCGTACGCCGCCGCGATTTGTTCTACCGGGACGGCTCCGCTGTCGATGAACCCGACACGGATCGTGTAGTTGTCGGCGTGCGCACTGCCGGGTAGCTCCCAGGCCCGGAAACGCTCGCCAGCCGACCGTCGCGCTTTGTGATAGCCGGGCAGATGGCCGTCGACCACGTCGGTTTCGGTGAGCATTACGAGGACGGGGACCCGCGGATCGTCGCGGAATGGCACGGGATCCGACGCCCGTATCGCGCGGGTCCCTTCAAGTGGAGCGGCCGGCCCGAACCGCGAATGGACGAGAAAGCCATCGAAAACCGAGACGGTGGGATCGACGTCGTTGACATAAGTGGTCAGGAACATCGCTGATTGCGACTCCCCGACCGCCAGCACGGTTTCCGGTTCGAGACCATTGATAGCGCCATCACGTACCACACGACCGACGTGGGTGAAGATGTCGTAGGCGAACGCGTCACCCGGGTGGTGCAGCATCGAATAGCGTTGGGGGTCTTGCGCCTTCAGAGACATGTCGGCGCCGACGAGGCTGTCCCCGCCCTCCACGCCGACGTGTTGGGCCGACACCGCCACATACCCGTAACCGCTTCGGACGATCTCGCGGTGTGCCATGAACCACACTGCAGGAGCGTCGATACCGCCGCTGACGTTGAGCCATTCCACGAGGACGGTGCCGTTGAATGTGGAGGAGTCGGTCGGCATGACAACGACGATGCGCGTCGT
Source organism: Mycobacterium sp. URHD0025 (assembly GCF_000426065.1). GTDB lineage: Bacteria > Actinomycetota > Actinomycetes > Mycobacteriales > Mycobacteriaceae > Mycobacterium. The sequence continues at coordinate 67,395 of NZ_AUEQ01000001.1, forward strand.
GTACTCCGCCGAACCCGCCGGCGCATACGACTGAGCCGTCCCCGAGACGAAAAACTCCTCGGCCCCGTAACCCAGCATGGCCAGGTCGTAGGAGCCGAGGAGCAGTTTGGGCGTACCGACAACCTTGGTGATCACCCAATCATCTTCGCGCAACGTCAGCCCAGGACCAGGCCTTCACCGTCCGCGCTGACGTTCACCGGCACCACGTCGCCGTCGTGCACCTCACCGGCCAGCAACAGCTTGGCCAGCTGGTCACCGATCGCCTGCTGCACCAGCCGCCGCAGCGGGCGGGCACCGTAGAGCGGATCGAAGCCACGCTGGGCCAGCCACTGCTTGGCCGGTAGCGACACCTCGAGGGTGAGCCGACGCTGGGCCAGCCGCTTCTGCAGCTGCTGCAACTGGATGTCCACGATCGACACCAGCTCGCCGGGCTCGAGCCCGTGGAAGATGATGACGTCGTCCAGCCGGTTGATGAACTCGGGCTTGAAGGCCGACCTCACCGCCGCCATCACCTGCTCCTCGGTGCCGCCGGCACCCAGGTTCGAGGTCAGGATCAGGATCGTATTGCGGAAGTCGACCGTGCGGCCCTGGCCGTCGGTCAACCGACCCTCGTCGAGCACCTGCAGCAGCACGTCGAATACGTCCGGGTGGGCCTTTTCGATCTCGTCGAACAGCACCACGGTGTACGGACGCCGACGCACCGCCTCGGTGAGCTGACCACCCTGGTCGTAGCCGATGTATCCCGGAGGTGCACCGACCAGCCTGGCCACCGAGTGCTTCTCGCCGTACTCGCTCATGTCGATGCGGACCATGGCACGCTCGTCGTCGAACAGGAACTCCGCCAACGCTTTCGCCAGCTCGGTCTTACCGACACCGGTCGGGCCCAGGAACATGAACGAGCCCGTCGGCCGATTGGGATCGGCCACCCCGGCCCGACTGCGGCGCACCGCATCGGAAACCGCTGTGACTGCGGCCCGCTGGCCGATGACGCGCTTGCCCAGCTCCTCCTCCATGCGCAGCAGCTTGGCGGTCTCGCCTTCGAGCATCCTGCCCGCCGGGATACCGGTCCACGCCTCGACCACCTCGGCGATGTCGTCGGGACCGACTTCTTCCTTGAGCATGACGTTCTCGCGGGCCTCGGCCACCGGCAGTGCGGCGTCGAGCTTCTTCTCGACCTCGGGGATACGCCCGTAGCGCAGCTCGGCGGCCTTGGCCAGGTCACCGTCGCGCTCAGCTCGGTCGGCCTCACCGCGCAGCGTGTCCAGCTGCTCTTTCAGCTCGCGAACGATGTCGATGGCGCTCTTCTCGTTCTGCCAACGAGTCGTCAGCTCCGCCAGCTTCTCCTTGTAGTCGGCCAACTCGCCGCGCAGCTTGTCCAGCCGCTCCTTGGATGCGTCGTCCTCTTCCTTCTCCAGCGCCATCTCCTCGATCTCGAGGCGACGGACCAGCCGTTCGACCTCGTCGATCTCGACGGGCCGCGAATCGATCTCCATGCGCAACCGCGACGCGGCCTCGTCGACCAGGTCGATCGCCTTGTCAGGCAGGAACCGCGCGGTGATGTAGCGATCCGAAAGGGTCGCGGCGGCAACGAGAGCCGAGTCGGTGATGCGCACACCGTGGTGCACCTCGTACCGATCCTTGAGACCGCGCAGGATGCCGACGGTGTCCTCGACCGACGGCTCGCCGACCAGCACCTGCTGGAAACGGCGTTCCAGAGCGGCGTCCTTCTCGATGTACTTGCGGTACTCGTCGAGCGTGGTCGCACCGACCAGGCGAAGTTCACCGCGGGCCAGCATGGGCTTGATCATGTTGCCCGCGTCCATCGCGGATTCGCCTGTGGCACCGGCGCCCACGATGGTGTGCAGCTCGTCGATGAACGTGATGACCTGCCCGGCCGAGTTCTTGATGTCGTCGAGGACGGCCTTGAGACGCTCCTCGAATTCACCGCGGTACTTGGCACCGGCCACCATGGAACCGAGGTCGAGACTGATGACGGTTTTGTCCCGCAGACTTTCTGGCACGTCGCCGGCGACGATACGCTGGGCCAGGCCCTCGACGATCGCGGTCTTGCCGACGCCGGGCTCACCGATGAGCACCGGGTTGTTCTTGGTACGCCTCGAGAGCACCTGCACGACGCGACGAATCTCGTTGTCGCGCCCGATGACCGGGTCGAGCTTGCCTTCCCGGGCGCGCGCGGTCAGGTCGGTGGAGTACTTCTCCAACGCCTGGTAGCTGCCCTCGGGGTCGGGGCTGGTGACGCGGGCGCTGCCGCGCACCTTGGTGAACGCCTCCCGCAACGCCTGCGGGGATGCGCCATGCCCGGTGAGCAGTTTGGCCACCTCGGAGTCCCCGGTGGCCAGGCCGACCATCAGGTGCTCGGTCGAGACGTACTCGTCGTCTATCTCGGTGGCGAGATGCTGGGCCGTGGTGATCGCGGCGAGCGATTCCCGGCTCAGCTGGGGTTGGCTGCTGGCGCCGCTGGCGCTGGGCAGCTGGTCGAGCAACCGCTGCGCCTCGGTCCGGATCGTCGCGGGGTCCACGCCGACGGCCTCGAGCAGGGGTACGGCAATGCCCTCGTTCTGAGTGAGCAGTGCCATCAACAGGTGGGCGGGCCGGATCTCCGGATTGCCTGCGGAACTGGCCGCCTGCAACGCTGAGGTCAGCGCCGCCTGAGTCTTGGTCGTCGGGTTGAACGAGTCCACGACACCTCCCTTTTCCGATAGAGAAAATGCTTGTCCCGATGTACAACGTAGTCAAGGTTGAGTCTGTTCCGCTCAACTTTGAAAATTTTCCTGCGGGCACAATCGGCTGAGTGCGCACCCCCTCCCACGTCGCCGTCGTCGCCGCATCCGCTCCCAGCCATATGTACCCGCATCTGGCCGTGGTTCACGAACTGGTACGCCGCGGCCACCGGGTCAGCTACCTGGTGGGTGGACATCTGGCCGATCTGGTGGCCGCGACCGGGGCCGACGTGATCGCCTGCACCTCGGTGCTGCCGGGGGCACCGGGCGCACCGGAAACGTTCGACGACTCCGACCCGGCGGCCGGCATGCGGATGTTCCTCGACGAAGCGGTGCACGTCCTGCCTCAGGTCCATGCCGCCCTGGACAACGACCGCCCGGACGTCGTTCTCTACGACATCGGCGGCTTGGCCGGCCCGGTCGCCGCCGCGCGCTGGGGCGTGCCGTCGGCCCAACTCTCCCCGAGCGAGGTGGCCTGGGAGGGCTATCACGAGGACATGGCCGAGATCCTGGACCCGATCCTCAACAGCCCAGGCGGACTGGCCTATCGCCAAGCGTTCGACGAGTGGCTCACCGATTCAGGGACCGAGTTGACGTTCGACGGCGTGACCGGCGTACCGCCGCGCTGTCTGGTGCTGATCCCACGGGTCATGCAACGCAACTCCGACCGGGTCGGCGATCGCTACCGGTTCGTCGGCCCGTGCATCGACCCGCGGCGCGAGGATGCCGGCGACTGGACCCCGCCGGCCGGCGGCGGCCCACTGGCGCTGCTGGCCTTCGGCACCGCCTATACCGAACGGGCCGACGTGTACCGCAACGCGATCGACGCACTGGACGGGCTGGGCTGGCGGCTGGTGTTGGCGTGCGGGCGCGCCGACGTGGGCGCGGTCCCGTCCTGGGTCCAGGTGCGAAAGTCCGTTCCCCAGCCGGCCGTGCTGCGACAGGCCCAATGCTTCATCACCCACGCCGGCATGGGTTCGTGCACCGAGGGCTTGTGGTTCGGCGTCCCGATGGTGGCGATCCCACAGGCCGTCGATCAGCCGGCCAATGCCGCACGCCTGGAGACCATCGGGGTCGGCCGTCACCTGCCCGATCGCCTGCCCAGCGTGGAAGACATCCGCGACGCGGTACTCGGGATCGCGAACGACCCACGGGTCCGGTTGAACCTCGACACCATCCGCGCGGAGATCCACGCCCACGGCGGGCCGCAACATGCCGCCGACGCTGTCGAGGACATCACCTCCGGACGGTGGTGAACGTTGCTAGGTTTTGCTCGGACACCGCATTGAGTAATGCAACGAGAGGGCGCCGATGACCGAGAGCTGGGGTTCGGTTCTTGCCGACCTCATCCCGCTTGCCATGGTGGTGGCCCTGTCGCCACTGTCGATCATTCCGGCGGTGCTGGTGCTGCACACGCCGCGCCCCCGGCCGGCCGGCCTGGCGTTCCTCGCCGGATGGCTGATCGGCCTGACCGCGCTGACCGCGATCTTCGTCGGCGTGTCCGGCTTGTTCGGCCACCTCGACGAGCCTCCGAAGTGGGCATCGTGGTTGCGCATCGTGGTCGGTGCCGCATTGATCGTCTTCGGCGTGTACCGCTATCTCACCCGGGCGAAATCCGAGCACAGCCCCAAGTGGATGGCCAGCCTGAGCAGCCTCTCGCCGGCCCGGGCAGGCGCCGCCGGCCTGGCGCTCACCGTGGTCAACCCCAAGGTGCTGTTCATCTGCGCGGCAGCAGGTTTGGCGATCGGCAGCGCCGGTCTCGGCCAGCCGGGGGTCTGGGCGGCAGGGCTCTACTTCGTTGCCGCCGCCGCGTCGACGGTCGCATTGCCGATCCTCGCGTATGCAGTGTCGGGTGATCGGCTCGATCCCATGCTCGCCCGGCTCAAGGAATGGATGGAACGCCGGCATGCCGTGTTGGTCGCGGCCATTCTCGTGGTGATCGGTCTCCTCGTGCTCTACAAGGGAATTCACGGCCTGTAGGTCAGGCTTTTCGGCACAGATCGGGCTACGGTATGCGCATGTCCGAATCCGGTTTCGGTGATTTCGAATTCGAGCGGAAGTTCTTTGTCCGCGAATTGCCCGCAGTGGCAGCATCGGATCCTGCACCAGCGCTGATCGTCCAGGCATATCTGTTCGCCTCCGATGGCTACGCGGTGCGCGTCCGCGTCCAGGGACCGGCGCCCGCTGAATTGAACGCGACTCCCGCCCAGCTCGTGGAGACATTGGGCGACGGATCGTTGGGAACTATGACAGCCAAAGGTCCCGCCATCGGGGGCACCCGCTATGAAGCCGAACGGGAGCTCGATCCACTGATTGCGGCGCAGATCGTGAGCCGGTCCGAATTCGTGATCGCCAAGGTCCGCTATTCGATGTGGCTGGGCGAGGACGGCTGGATCATCGATCAGTTCCTCGGGCGAAATGCACCGCTGTTGCTCTCCGAAGTTGAGCGTGGCGGACCCGTGGTCGATCTGGCGATTCCCTCGTTCTGTGTTTCCGAGGTGTCCGAAGATGACCGGTTCCGCAATGAATACCTGGCGCACAAGCCCTTCGGCACCTGGTCAGGTGAATATCTGAGTGAGCTGGGTCAGCAGGGACCGACCTTCGTGGATACTTTGGGCCACAATCACTTCGAGGGAAACTGAATTCAGGCGCGGTAGGACTGCTGCTGCGGGCCACGGCCCTGAGAGATCGCGTAGTTCATCGCGCTGTGGACGGTGACGAGCATGGTCTGGTACATGGCTTCTTCGCGTTCGATCTGCTGACGGAACTCAGCATGTACGGATTCGGCCCGCTTCCTCGCATGCCGCCTCACAGGCAGTCTCATTCGCTTTTCGCCCACATATCCGATGAGCTCATTGCACCTGTCCGCTTCAGCGGCCAGCTCCTCGTACGGCGCCACCCAGAGGCGATCGCCCGGCCAGCGCGCCCAGAATGCCGACGAGTGCGTATATAACCGTGCGAGGGTCCGATAGCACACCTTTGTGCCGTTCCAATCGGCTGCAAGGACCGCGGCCGCACTTCCGATCGTCGCTACTAGCCCGACAATCACATAGGGAATGGACCCCTCAATGAAGGTGCCAAGGTCGAATTCGGTGCCCATGTCATCTGAACCCTTCAGCAATGGCTGCCTGCCGGTCGCGCACGATGGCTGCGTTCAACGCAGCCACCACTGCGCCTGTCCAATGTCGCACGGCGGCAATCTCTTTGGCGCGCTCCTGGCTATTGGGAACCACCAGTTTGCCCTCCTCGAGCAGGAGAAGCATCAGCCAACACCGTTGCGCTTCCTTGTCCAACTCACCGTAGGGCGCGCTATCCAGCCGGTCAGCGGGCCAGCGGGCACGGAACTGTGCCGATTCCTGCTCCAAACGCCGCCAGTAGGCATTCGGCCGGTTCGTATAGAACCACCACCAGAGCCCGCTCGCAGCCACGAGAATCACGGACATCAAGAGGCCTATCGCGACGAAGCGAGCCAACGCTTCCTCTGGAGTGTCGGGCCAACTGCGTACGGACAGCGGGATGAACATCTCCCCCGGAACCAGCATTGCCGCAGTCTAGCTACGTCGCATCGACGGGCACCGTGGCAAGTGCTCAATTTGATGCGCCGAAGCCCGTAAACCCGCTGTTAGGCTTGCGAAGTCGCAGACGAAGAGGGGGCAAATGAGCAAGCTGGATCACGCCCGATCGGTCATCGAGGTCGCGTTCGCGGGTAAGGGTGCCTCTGAGCACTGGGAAGCGAAGAATAAGGAGAACCCGGTCGAGGCGGCCGTAGCCCAGGCCGGTCTTGGCGCAGACCTAATCGGTGGCTTGCACATGTTCGGCGAGCTTGGCTCCGAACACTTGCTCAAGAAGTCGCCCACCAACTTCAGCTCTTACGGTTCTCCGAAACCAACGATCAAAGGGTTCGGGACGCCGATCCTCAGTGCAGCCCTCCTCGCCCTTAATGGGATCCAGTTGACGTGCGGAATCGGCGATCCGGAGACCGGCGACCGGTTCACTAAGGGCGCCGACCACTTCAACACGATCGCGGACACTTTGAAGAGCGCGACGCCCACCGAGCAGTGGCATGGCAGCGGATCGGATGCCTACGCCGCCCAGAATGATCTGCAGCAGGACCGCGCCGCGAAGATGGCCAAGATCGACGCAGAAGTACAGGACATCATCGCCGGCCAGGCGGGTCAGCTTGAAAAGACACGTATGGTCCTCGACGTCGCGGCGACCTACCTCACCGTCTGCATCCCGATAGCGATTGTGATCGGGAAGACGCCACCGACCGGCCCGGCACAACAGATGGCGTTCGAGGTGAGTGCGGTCGGCATAGCGATGCCCCCGGTGCTCGGCGCGATTGCGACGATGCAATACCTGGCGACCGACAATGCACAGAAGTTCCAGAAAGCCGCCAACGCCTACCGAGAGGCCGCCGCTGGCGCGAAGCCCGCCGGGGCGCCACCAGGGTCGATGTCACCACCAGACGGCAACACGACTCCCGCCCCGTGGAGCCCCTCCGGTGGCACGTCGACAGGTACTGGAGAGGGATCGATCGATGTCTGACGGCACACTCGGCGTCACTGCGCCCCACGTCCGCGAGCTGTCCAACCGACAGCGCACTGCGGCGGGCTACATGAAGGTCGGAGCGACCATCACCGACGGCGTCACCGATTCCATGATGGTGAACCACGGCACGATCTGCACTGCCAGCATCATGGCCCTGGCTTTTGCCAACGATGCCCGCGCAGCGGCATGCGAAGCAATGGCATTCGTCTCGCAGGACATGTCGGAGAAGCTGAACATCTCCGCCACACAGTATGAGCGGACGGATACTCAAGGTGGAGCAGACATCGGCAAGCAGATGCATCCACGGTGACAATGCCGACCAGTTATTCGATGGCTGAGCCGGAACAGGTATGACTAACGCATGACGCCTCACGGTTCCGACTGGGACGACGCCGATGACAACGGCCTCGATGCGTTCGACTTCGGCGCACCTCAGGTCGAGGAAGACGCGTCCGACCTCGACGCGCTGCCGGACTTCCAGGGCGGCCTGGACGTTCACGACGACCACGGCACCGGTTTGGACGCGGTCCACGACTACGCCAATCACGACGAAGTCGAGGACCACGAGGACGACGGCTTCGGTGCCCTCGACGGCCGGCCTGACGAAGAAGACGAAGAGCAGATCCCGGTGGTCCAGGCCATCAATCCGCCCGGCACTGTCACCGTCACGGCGTACCTGAACGGGTCAGTCGCCCAGGTGGATCTGGACCCGAAGGTGACCAGGCTGACCGAGGCTCAGTTGGCAGACGAAATCCGGTTCGTGGCCGGCGTCGCGGCCAAGCGGGCGACGGCAGTGGTGCATGTCGGCGTGGTCAACATGATGGTCGAGCAGGGGATGGACTTCCAGGAAGCGCGAGACTTCGTCGGAACAAACATGCCGTTCGCGACCCCGGAGCAGGCCGGCGAGGCAGAGCTCGCACTGATCGCCCGCCACTCCGACCGGGCGCACTGACCGCCTACAACTCGGGCAAGCCCAGCTCAGCCGCATCGGCGGTGAGGTAACGGGTGATCGTCGGGGCCAGCAGCCGCACCACCTCTTCGCCGTCGAGTGTCGCCAGCGGCGGCACCGCCATGACATAGCGCAGCATCGCGGTACCGACCAGATTCGATGCGGCGAGCATGGCGCGCAACCGGGCCTGCTCGCCACCACCCAGCACGCCTGACACCGCGGCGAGCACGTAATCCTGCATGAACGTTCGAAATGCGACGTGCGCATCGGAATTCGATGTTGCCGACTGCAGCATGACCCGCATGCTGGCTGCGGTGTCGGGAGACTCCCACATCTTCAGATAGACGCGGACCATGCGTTCGCCGATCTCCTCGGGCGGCCCTTCCAGCGCCGCCACCAACACATCGGGATCGAGAATCAGCCGTAGCGACTCGCGGAACAGGTCGGCTTTCGAGCCGAACAGATAGAGCACCATCGACGCGTCGACGTGCGCATCCGCGGCGATGGCGCGGAGCGTCGTCTTCTCATATCCCTCGGCCGCGAAGCGCTGCTTGGCCGCTGCCAGCACTGCGTCGCGGGACACCGGATCACCCTGACGGCGCCCGCGGCGCGTGGCAGTTTTCCCAGGTGAAGCCATGCATCGACACTATCATTTCAATAGGTGTTGAAAAAATACCCGTAGCGGCGTTACCCTCACATCAACCGATTAATTCAACGTCGGATGAAAAGAGGGAACGATGCTCTCGACCCAAGCCCCCGCGCCCGTCCACCACGCGGCGCCCGAACACCAACCACCCGCCGCTCTGCGCGCTGCGGGCATCGTCACCGTGCTGACCGTCGCGATCGCCATCGTGGCCATCGCCTTCGCCCTGCCCGCGTCGCGCTCCAAACCGCACGACGTCCCGATCGGCGCCGCGGGACCCCAGGCCGCCACCAGTCAGATCGCCGAACGCCTCGAACAGCAGGCCCCCGGCGCATTCGCCGTGACCTACTACCCCGGCGAGGAGTCGCTGCGTGAGGCGATCCTCAATCGAAACGTGTACGGCGGCATAGCGTTCGGCCCGCAGGGGCCGACCCTGCTGACTGCCACCGGAGGCAGCCCGGCCGTCGCGCAACTGCTCACCCAGATCGGCACCGGCATCGCCGCGCATTCCGGGATGGCCCTTCACACCGAAGACCTCGCGCCACCCACCAGCCAAGATCCGCGCGGCACCGGACTCGCCGCTTCTGCCCTGCCGATCACACTGGCCGGGATGCTGCCGGCCGTCGCACTGGTGCTGCTGTTGCGACGCGAGGTGTGGACCCGCCTGACCGCCACCATCGTGTTCTCCGCACTCGCCGGCACTACGGTCGCGGCCCTGCTCTACTACGTGTTCGGCTCGATCGACTCGAACTTGTGGGGCGTCGCCGCAGGGCTGGCCCTGGGGATCGCCGCCGCGGGACTGTTCATGCTCGGCCTGGGCTCACTGTTCGGCAAGGCCGGCCTGGGTCTGGGCGCCGCATTGGCCTTGCTGCTGGGCAACCCGCTGTCGGGTTTGACGTCGGCACCCGAGATGTTGCCGGCCGGCTGGGGCCAGCTGGGTCAACTGTTGCCGCAGGGTGCCACCGCCACGCTGCTGCGATCCACCGCCTACTTCGGCGGCGCGGGCGCGGACCTGGCGCTCATCGTGCTCAGTTGCTGGGTCCTCGCCGGGTTGTCGTTGGTGATCATCGCGGCTTTGCGGCGGCCCGGACGGCCCGCGCCTAGACTGCGACTCCGTGGGACTCGATGACCGTGAAGCGCTGCAGACACTGCAGAGTGCCGTCGACCCCGAGCAGGGCTCCGCGACGCTGATCCGCAACTTCTACACCCAGTGGTTCGCCACCGACCTCTCGGCGCGCGATCTTTTCCCGCCCGACATGACCAGCCAGCGCGATGTGTTCGCCCGCGCTCTGACCTGGCTGTTCGGGGAGCTGATCGCGCAGCGCGCCGAGGAGCCGGTGGCGTTCCTGGCTCAGCTCGGCCGAGACCACCGCAAATACGGTGTGACGCAGAGCCATTACGACTCCATGCAGGACGCCCTGTACAACTCGTTGCACAGCCACCTCGAGTCTGAATGGGACGACCGGTTGGCCGAGGCCACCCGTGACGCAGTGGCCCTGATCATCGGGGTGATGCGGGGGGCGGCCGACGCCGAGGATTCCCCGGCCTATTGCGACGGCACCGTCATCGAACACCACCGCGTCACCCGCGACGTCTCGGTGATCCGGCTACAACTCGACCAGGCGCTGTTCTACCACCCCGGCCAGTACGTCACCGTCCAGGTGCCGCAATGGCCGCGCCGGTGGCGCTACCTGAGCCCGGCGGTTCCGTCCGACCGCTCCGGGGGCATCGAATTCCACGTCCGATCGGTGCCGGGCGGCATGGTGAGCACCGCCATCGTCGCCGAGACCAAGATCGGGGACCGCTGGCGGATGTCCAGCCCGCACGGCGGGTTGCACGTCGACCGCGACGGTGAGGATGTGCTGATGGTGGCGGGCAGCACGGGTCTGGCCCCGCTGCGAAACATCATCATGGACATGACCTTGCACGGTGAGAATCCGCGCGTGCACCTGTTCTTCGGCGGCCGCTACCCCTGTGATCTGTACGACCTGAAAACGCTGTGGCACATCGCCTCGACCAACCCGTGGCTGTCGGTCACCCCGGTGTCCGAGTACAGCACCGATCCGCCCTGGGCCGGTCAGTATCCCGACGTCCAGCCACCGCGCGGCCTGCACGTACGCCAAAAGGGCACCCTGGCCGAAGTCGTGACCAGGTACGGCAACTGGGGCGATCGGCAGATCCTGATCTGTGGTGGCCCGGACATGGTCACCGCCACCAAAGCCGCGCTGGTCGAGCGGGGAGCACCGGCCGAACGCATCCAGCACGACCCGCTGACGCGCTGAGGATGCCAGACTGGCGCCATGGCCGCGGTTCACCCAGTCACCCTGCATGATCCGTCGTCGTCGCTGACGGCCACCTACGTCCCCACTGCGGGAATGATCTGCACCTCGCTGGCCGACGACGTCGTCGAATACCTCGGCCAGCGCCGCGGACTGCAGGCCTACCTGACCGACGGCAAGACGATGGGCATCCCGATCCTCTACCCGTGGGCAAATCGCCTGAGCGCCAACGGGTATCGCGTGGGCGACACCATCGTGAATGTGGCACCCGGGGTCAACGGGGTGCGCGGCGACGCGTACGGGTCACCGATGCACGGTGCGCTGGCCGCCAATCCGGACTGGCAGGTGATCGAACACACCGAGAACGCGTTGACGGCATCGCTGGGCTGGGACAACGACCCGCGGCTGCTGGTGACGTTTCCGTTCCCGCATCGCTTGACCATGGCGGTGACGCTGGCCGACCGCACCCTGACCGTCGCCACCACGGTGGCGGCGACCTCCGAGCAACCGGTGCCGCTGTGTTACGGCTACCACCCATATCTGACGATTCCTGATGTGCCGCTCGAGGATTGGCAGTTACGGACGCCCGATATGCGGCATCTGTTCGTGGATGACCGCGGCCTGCCCACCGGCGAATCCGAGGACTGGCCGGGTGGGTCGAGACAACTGGGTACCACCGAACTCGACGACGGATTCGATGCCGTCGACGTCGGTGCGGTGTTCACGCTGTCGGGCGGAAGCCGCCGGGTGGAGGTCGCCTTCGACGCGGGTTACCCCGCCGCGCAGCTGTTCGCTCCGCTCTCCGACAACGTGGTGGGCATCGAGCCGATGGCCGCGCCCACCGATGCGTTGCGGCGGGGAAACTACCGTTTCGCGGTGCCCGGAACGCCGGAGACAGCCACGTTTTCGATCAAAGTCGGCTAGGGCTAGCTCGGTGACCCCATGGTGATGGTGCGCACGCGGTTCCTGGCTTGACCGGCCGCCTCGCTGTCCTGGCTCACGCCCACTACCTGAATCCAGGTTCGGGGGCCGAGCGACAAGCACGTGACGAGCACCGACACCCCCGTGCCGTTGAGTTCTCCTGCGCCGGAAACGGATCCGTTGCCGTTGGATGTCACTCTCAGTCCGGTCTCACGGATCGCAAAATCCGCATCTGTCATGCATTGCGGTTGAGATTTGGCTCGGGTGTCCGAACCCCAGTGCATCGCCGGTGACGGATCCGCCAGTGCCGGTGCGGCAGTGGCGAGCAGAACCGCACTCGCGGTACCTAACGCAACGCCGACTCCGACGATCCGGGAAATGTTGTGACCCATGATGTCCTCCCCCACATTCGAGCCGCCTCCACACAAGCTGCCGGTGCAGTGCGCGGGCGGCTATGTGAATCGTTGCGGGGACGGCACGGGCAGGCACGCGTAGGCGACTACTTCAATTTATGACCTGTGGTACTCACTTGACTCTAGGAGCGGTCAAGAACGCCTTCAGCCACAGGCGGATACGTCGTTCGGTATCCCAATTTGCCGTCGGAAAGCACCCGGAAGCGCTCACCCGCGCCCTCCTGGCACTTCTGAAGATCACTGTGCGCATCGAAGTTGGCCACCCGGAACTCGACTTCATCGCCATCGGCCTGGCTCAAGAACACCTGACCGTAGCAGGGGACGCTCGGAATCCCTATGGATCCACAACGTTCGCCAAGATGGCATCCGCGGTCGATGGTCAGCGTGATGTCGAAGGCGCGTCCCTCTTCGCTGTTGGCCGTGCCCTCCCACCGGCCCATCATCGCGGCGACAGGATCCGAGCGCATCGAAGATGTCGACGACGACGAGGCGCTGCTCGCCGAACCGCCGGGGCTACTGCTGTGATTGACGATGATTGTCACGAGACCGGTGACCGCGGCGGCCCCGACTACGCCAATGGCGGCCCAGGCTTCCTTGGGGATACCTGTCCGCCTGTCGCTTTCCTCCATCGCACGTGCCTCCGATCTGCTGTGCATAGCACCAATGCTGTGCACCGTGATCGTTTACCGCACCGGAGGGGGCAACTAGCGTAAGCCGCTACCTAAAATTTGCCGACACATCGCAACTTATTGTGAATGCCGCCGCCGGGCCGCGGGCTGCCACAGCACCACCGCTTTGGAGGCCACCGACACATCGTGACGCTGGTTGGTGCTGAGTTGTTCGACCTGCTGGGTCAATTCGGAGACCCGAGCCCGCAGCGCGTCGACCTGATTGGTCAGTTCGATGATGCGCTTGATGCCGGCGAGGTTGACACCCTCGTCCTGCGACAACCTCTGCACCTCGCGGAGCAGGTCGACGTCGCGCTCGGAATAGCGGCGCCCGCCGCCGGAACTGCGCTGCGGGCTGACCAGGCCGAGCCGGTCGTATGTACGCAAGGTCTGCGCGTGCATACCGGCCAGCTCGGCGGCCACCGAGATCAAAAACGTGCGAGCTTCCTCTTTCCGCTGGCTCATATGTTGCCTGCCCATCCGGCCCGCGGATCGAAACCGCTGGCCCGTTCGGCTTTCGCATAGGCCTCCAGCGCCTCTGCCGCTTCACCTTCCAGGTTCGGCGGCACCGCGACCTTCACCGTGACCAGCAGGTCACCGTGCCCGCCGGAGCGTTTGGGCACCCCGCGACCGCGCACCCTCAGGATCCGGCCGTCGGAGGTGCCCTTGGGCACGCGCACGCCGACCTTACCGTCCAGGGTGGGAACGGAAAGCGTTGTTCCCAGGGCCAATTCGTGGAAGCTGACCGGAACGCTGACCGTCAGGTCGTCGCCGTCACGCCCGAATACCTTGTCGGGACGCACATGCACGGTGACGTAGAGGTCGCCCGACGGCGCACCCCGTAGCCCGGCCTCGCCCTGGCCGGCCAGCCTGATGCGCTGACCGTCCTCGACGCCGGGTGGAATCCGCACGTTGATCGTGCGGGTCCGGGTGGTGACGCCGGTGCCCTGACATTCGGCACAGGGATGCTCGATGATCGAGCCGCTGCCCCGACATTCGGTGCAGGGTTCGGAGAATCCGAACGCGCCCTGGTTGCGGTTGACCACACCCGAGCCATTGCAGTTCGGGCACACCTTGGGGCTGGTGCCCGGCCGTGCACCGCTGCCGTGGCAGTTGGTGCAGGGTGCCGGGCTGGTCAGCCGCAGCGGCATGGCCACGCCCTTGGTGGCTTCCAAGAAGGACAGCTCGGTTTCGGTTTCCAGGTCATTGCCCCGGCGTGGCCGGCTCGGACGCGGTTGTGCACCGCGCCCGAACAGCCCTCCGAAGAGGTCACCGATGTTTGCGCCGCCGCTCTGGCCGGCCGCGTCGAACAGGTCACCCAGGTTGAATTCGGCTCCGTCGGAACCGAATCCGCCACTGAAGTTCCCGCCCGGGTTGAACCGACGCCCACCCCCGGCGAACAGCCGGCGGGTCTCGTCATACTCCTTGCGCTTCGCGGGGTCCGACAGAACACTGTTGGCCTCGGAAACGGCCTTGAACCGCTCCGCCGCTCCCGCATCGGGATTGCGGTCGGGATGCAGTTCGGAGGCCAGTTTCCGGTAGGCCTTCTTGATCTCGTCGGCGCTGGCGTCAGAGGAGACGCCGAGCTCCTTGTAGAAGTCCTTCTCGACCCACTCGCGTTGGGCCATGCGCCACCTCCTTACCTCTTCTCTCTAGTTGGATTGTCTAGTTGTCTGATTCTGCGGCCTGATCACCGGCGGCGTCAGCGTTATCCGCTGTCCCCGACGGGGAATCAGTACCGTCTGCGGCCTCGGGCACCGTGTCGACCACACCGACGAGGGCGTGCCGGACCACCTGGTCACCAATTTTGTAGCCACGGCGCATCACGGTCCCGACAACGGGATGGGTGCCCTCGCCCTCGTGCTGCACGGCCTCGTGCAGTGACGGGTCGAACTCGTCACCCTCGGAGCCGAATGAGGAAAGGCCCTGTCCTTCAAGGGCGCTGACCAGCTTGTCGGCAACCGACTTGAGCGGTCCGGATTCCAGGTCACCGTGGCTGCGAGCACGGTCCAGGTCGTCGAGCACACCCAGCAACTGGGTGATGACGCCGGACTTGGCCCGCTCGGCGGTGACCTGCTGATCGCGCAGTGCCCGCTTGCGGTAGTTGTCGTATTCGGCCTTCACGCGTTGCAGCGTGGCCTTGAGCTCGGCGACCTCGTCGCTATCGCTCGCCGACTCTCCGGCTTCGGAGGCGGCCGACGCCGGCCCACCAGGGGCCGGCGCCTGCTCACGAACCTCACCGGTGTCGGGATCGATGCGCCGTTTGTCGGTGATGGTCACCGGCTCGTGCGTATCGTTCTCGCTCACTTGGTCTCCTGGTCATCGTCGACAACCTCGGCGTCCACCACATTGTCGTCCGCGCTGGACGAGCCGGCAGCTCCGTCGGATCCACCGGCGGCCTGCTCAGCCTGGGTGGCTTCGTAGATCGCTTGGCCCAGGCCCTGCGACTCGACACCGAGCTTCTCCATGGCGTCCTTGATCGCTGAGATGTCGGAGCCTTCCAGCGCCGACTTGGCCGTCGCGATCGCGGCGTCGACCTTGGTCAAGGTGTCCTCGGGAACCTTCGATCCGCCCTCGGCTTCGCGCTGCTCCTTGACGAACTTCTCCGTCTGGTAGACCAGCGACTCGGCCTGGTTGCGAACGTCGGCCTCTTCGCGACGCTTGCGGTCCTCGTCGGCGTGCGCCTCGGCGTCCTTGATCATCCGGTCGATCTCTTCCTTGGAAAGGCCGGAGCCTTCCTGGATCTTGATCGTGTTTTCCTTGCCGGTGCCCTTGTCCTTGGCGGTGACGTGCACGATGCCGTTGGCGTCGATGTCGAAGGTGACCTCGATCTGCGGCACGCCGCGGGGGGCCGGCGGGATGCCGGTCAGCTCGAAGGAGCCGAGCAGCTTGTTGTGCGAAGCGATTTCGCGCTCACCCTGGAAGACCTGGATCTGCACCGACGGCTGGTTGTCGTCGGCGGTGGTGAAGGTCTCCGACCGCTTGGTCGGGATGGTGGTGTTGCGTTCGATCAGCTTGGTCATCACGCCGCCCTTGGTCTCGATTCCGAGGGACAGCGGGGTGACGTCAAGCAGCAGAACGTCTTTCACCTCGCCCTTGAGCACACCGGCCTGCAGCGCGGCGCCCACGGCGACAACCTCGTCCGGGTTGACACCCTTGTTGGGCTCCTTGCCACCGGTCAGTTCCTTGACCAGTTCGGTGACAGCGGGCATCCGGGTCGAGCCGCCGACCAGCACGACGTGGTCGATCTCGGAAACCGAGATGCCGGCGTCCTTGATCACCGACTGGAACGGCTGACGGGTGCGGTCCAGCAGGTCCTGGGTGATCTTCTGGAACTCGGCGCGGGTCAACTGCTCGTCGAGGAACAGCGGGTTCTTGTCGGCGTCGACGGTGATGTAGGGCAGGTTGATCGAGGTGCTCTGCGAGCTCGAGAGTTCGATCTTGGCCTTCTCGGCGGCTTCACGCAGCCGCTGCATCGCCATCTTGTCCTTGGTCAGGTCGATGCCGCTGGTGGACTTGAACTTGTCGACCAGCCACTCGACGATCCGGTCGTCCCAGTCGTCGCCACCGAGGTGGTTGTCACCGGAGGTGGCACGCACCTCGACGACACCGTCGCCGATCTCCAGCAGCGAGACGTCGAACGTGCCGCCACCGAGGTCGAAGACCAGGATGGTCTGTTCCTTGCTGCCCTTGTCCAGGCCGTAGGCCAGAGCGGCCGCGGTCGGCTCGTTGACGATGCGCAGCACGTTGAGGCCGGCGATCTGACCGGCTTCCTTGGTGGCCTGACGCTGGGCGTCGTTGAAGTACGCGGGCACGGTGATGACCGCGTCGGTGATGTCCTCACCGAGGTAGGCCTCGGCGTCACGCTTCAGTTTCTGCAGCACACGCGCGCTGATCTCCTGCGCGGTGTAGTTCTTGCCGTCGATCTCGACGGTCCAGTCGCTGCCGATGTGACGCTTGACCGAACGGATGGTCCGGTCGACGTTGGTCACGGCCTGGTTCTTGGCGGGCTGGCCGACCAGCACCTCGCCGTTGCGCGCGAATGCGACAACCGACGGGGTGGTCCGGGAGCCCTCGGAGTTCGCGACGACGACGGGGTCGCCACCCTCCAGAACCGCGACGCATGAGTTGGTGGTCCCGAGGTCGATGCCGACCGCACGAGCCATGGTGTTGCCTCCTGATAGATATCGGGGTCTGAGCGGACTGCGCTCAAGCTTGCTCCGGGCGAGCATAGGTTGTCAACCCAGACTTGAGTCACTGTCACTCAACTTGCTGTCGATGTGGTCAACGGGGGCTTCGGCGGATTTGTTCCCGGCGCAGCGGTTTCTTCGAGGACGGTTTCACCGTCGGTACTCGCCTCTGCCCAGGCCGGGTACCGTGCCCCATAATCAGATGCCGCCGGCCGGGCTCGGCCACGGCTCGACATCGGCTCACACCGTCGCCCCCGGGGCGCGAACAGCCACTTGAGGGGGATCGACCGGCGATGGCAGACGAGATAACCAGGCCCGAACCGAACGTGCCCGAGGACAAGCCCGCCAAGCACGGATACCAGCGCCGGGCGTTCCGATGGGCCACCCCGGTCGGCGACATCGCCATCGCCATCCGCACCCCGCGCAATCCCCGGCCGCTCCTGCCGAAGCGGTACGACCCGTTCGGTATCGCCGATCGCGCACTCGACGCCGCGAAGACGAGCATGAAGCTGGCCGCCTGGGGCGAGGAACAACTGGCCACCCTGGTGAAGAACCGGTTGGAGGCCATCGAATCGACACCGCGGCCGGTACCGACGGCCACGCCGGAGGAGCCGACCGCCCACTCACTGAACACCAAGATGGACCGCTTGTTGGACCGCGCCCTGGACCAGAGCACCACCGGCAGCCAGGTCGAGCTCTACCACCGCCTCCTCGATCAGTTGGTCGCCGACGAAGCCCGGATCATCGGCGCGCTGTCGGAGGGCGCGGCCTCGCCACTGGTCAACGTCTACACCTGGACACGCGCCCGGACCCCGGGACAGGCCGTCCTGGAGAACGCATGCCTGATCGGCCGCACCGCCAACGTGGCGTTGCCGGCCATGGTCCCGCAGTACGTCGGTCATCTGCTGTCCCTGGGACTGGTCGAGACCGGCCCCGAGGATCCGTCGCAGAAGGCGGACTACGAGGTGCTCATGGCCGAGCCCATGGTCTTGAAGGCCGTCAAGAGCGCCTCGCGCGGGCCGCTCACCGCCCGGGTGGAGAAGCTGACCCTCACGCTGTCGGGCCTGGGTCGCGGTCTGTGGGAGGCTGCGGTCCAGCGGGACGGTACGTAACCGCATGGGCAGCAGCGAGAAGCCGAAGGCGGATCGCGCATGACAACAGCCGAGACATTCCTCGCGATCCAGACCTGGCAGGAGATCAAGGCGGATTTCGGCGTCAATTGGCTGATCTATCTGTCCATGCCGTTCGTCGCCGCCTTCGTCGGGTGGAGCACCAAGATCGTCGCGCTCGAGATGCTGTACCGGCCGATGGAGTTCAAGGGCATCGGCCTGATCGGCTGGCAGGGCATCGTGCCTCGCCGTGCGGGCAAGGTCGGGTCCAAGACCATCGAGCTGCTCACTCAGAAGCTCCTGAGGCCTGAGGAGCTGCTGGAGAAGGTCGACGCCAGAGAGGCCGTCGATGCCCTGCGCGAACCTCTGACCCAGGCAGTCGACGAGATTTCCCGCGACATCGCCGAGCAGATCCGCCCCGGGCTCTGGGATTCGCTGCCCGACGCCGCGCGCAAGGCGATCATGTCGCGTATCCACGACCAGACCTCGATAGTCGTGGAGAAGATGCTCGCCGAGATGCGGTCGGACCTCAACCGGTTCGTCGACATCCAGTACCTGGCCGTCACGACACTGGTCCGCAACAAGGACAAGCTCAACAAGCTGATGCGCGGACTCGGCGACAACGCGATGGCCTTCGTCCGTCGCAGCGGCATCTACTTCGGACTCGTGATCGGCGTGGTCCAGATGGTCGCGTGGGCGCTGTTCCAGAACCCGTGGATCATGCCGGCTTTCGGGTTCGGGGTCGGTTTGATCAGTGACTACATCGCGCTCAACATGCTGTTCCGGCCCGTGAGGCCCACGAAGTACCTCGGTTTCATCCCGTTCCAGGGATTGCTGCACGCCGAACGCGAGGAGATCACCAAGGACTACGCGCGCATCCTGGCCGAGGATCTGTTCTCACCGGAGATCCTGTTCGACGGCGTGTTACGAGGCCCGGGCTCCGACAAGCTGTTCGCGTTGGTCGGCAAGGAAGTCGCTGCGGCCATCGACGCGCAGACCGGCATCGCCACCCCGCTGGTGAAGTTCGCCGTCGGAACCCGGCGATACAACGCCCTCAAGGACAACATGGTGAAGATAGTGCTGGAGCGCCTTCCCACCACGCTGGTCGAGGCCCAGGACTACGCCATGAATGCGCTGGACCTCGAACAGACCATCATCGACAAGATGGGTCAACTCACCAACGAGGAGTACGAGTCGATCCTGCGGCCGGTCTTCAAGGACGACGAACCGACCATGATCGCGGTCGGCGCGATCCTCGGCGGCGTCGTCGGCGAAATCCAGGTGCAGGTCGTCGAGCACTTCGGCAACGAACCCGCGGCCGTCGCGCTGCGCGCCCTGCTGCATCACTAACATTCGACGACGTTGACGGGGACGTTGACCGCCAGCCCGCCGGTTGAGGTCTCCTTGTACTTGGCGCTCATGTCCATGCCCGTGGCCCGCATCGTCTCGATGACCTGATCGAGGCTCACGCGGTGGGTGCCGTCACCCCGCAGTGCCATCCGGGCCGCGTTGATCGCCTTGCCCGCCGAGATCGCGTTGCGTTCGATGCACGGAATCTGCACCAGCCCGCCGATCGGATCGCACGTGAGGCCGAGGCTGTGCTCCATGGCGATCTCGGCGGCGTTCTCGACCTGTTGCGGTGTGCCGCCGAGGATTTCGGCCAGCGCACCCGCGGCCATCGATGCGGCGGAGCCGACCTCGCCCTGACAGCCGACCTCGGCACCCGAGATGGAGGCCCGCTCCTTGTACAGCGAACCGATGGCCCCGGCCGTCAGCAGGAAGCGGATGGCGGTGTCGTCCGGGTCGGCCTTTCCGGCAGGCGTGTAATGCAACGCGTAGTGCAGGACCGCCGGGATGATCCCGGCCGCACCGTTGGTCGGCGCGGTCACGATCCGGCCGCCCGACGCGTTCTCCTCGTTGACCGCGAGCGCGATCAGGTTCACCCAGTCCTCGGCGAAAGCCGGATCGCGCTGCGGGTCCTCGGCGTCGAGGCGCACGAACCAGTCCCTGGCGCGACGCCGGACCCTCAGGTTGCCCGGCAGATATCCGTCCCGCGACATTCCGTTGGTCTGGCAAGCCACCATGACATCGCGGATCTGCAGGAGGCGTTCGCGCACCTCGGCTTCGTCTCGAGACAGACACTCCTGACGCATCATCGCCTGGCTGACCGACAGCCCCTCCCGCTCGGTGAGTGCCAGCAGGTCGGCGGCCGAACGGAAGGATCCGGGCGACTCCGATTCCGCCGCTGCGTGCCGCGCCAGTTCGGTTTCGGTGACGACGAATCCACCGCCGACCGAGAAATAGGTCTCGCGGTAGACGATGTCGCCACCGGCCGACAACGCGGTCAACGTCATGGCATTCGGGTGCTGGGCCAGCCGGCGGTCCGGTTGCAGGTGCATGTCGGACTCGGTCAGCGCGATGGCGACCCGGCCGGCCAACCGGATCGCGGCCTCGGCTCGGATGGCCTCGAGGCGCCGTTCCATCTCGTCGGTCTCGATCGTCTCGGGCCGGCAGCCCTCGAGACCCAACAAAATCGCCGGCATCGTGCCGTGCCCCGCACCGGTCGCCGCGAGCGAGCCGAACAGATCCACCCTGACCTCGACGACGTCATCGAGCGCGCCGCGGCCGACGAGTTCGTCGGCGAACATGCCGGCCGCCCGCATGGGGCCCACGGTGTGCGAGCTCGACGGGCCGATACCCACCGAGAACAGGTCGAACACGCTGGTCATGAGGCGCTCCAGTCTCCGGGCATCCAGTTACGGATGCGTCGTGTGGTGACACCTCCCCGCTCTGTCCTGAAACCTGAGAGTTTTGGCGCGGCGCGCCTTTCACCTTCGGTAAGCGCGACGTACACGGGTCGCACTGTTCTCCAGAGTTGCCTCGACACTGCGGTATTGGGCCTGAGAGATTCCCGGGGAGGATTTGCTCCTACGGCGCCTCCGGAACGGAGGTTCTCCCACAATGCGTCATCGACGTATTGAGTTATGTGACGGATGTTACTCGCTTGGGACGCGTTGCGGCCGGTCGCTGCACCCGCAGGTATCGCCGATCCGCAGCGACGGGTCCAGAATCTCGGCAGCCGGCGCATCTCCGAGCAGACGGCCGAGCGCCTGACGGGCCAGGGCATCGACGGGTTGCTGCACGGTGGTGAGCCGGAGCCGTCCGTAGTCGGTCACGGCACCGTCGAAGCCGACCACCCGAATGTCCTGCGGGATCCGCAGGCCCGCATCGGCGATCGCCCGGATGGTGGCCGCCGACTGGCCGTAGGTGCCCACCACGAACGCCCGCGGGGTGGATTGTCCGCCAAGCAGATACTCCGCGACCGCCGCATAGGCTCCGGCCGGCGTGAGATCGGTCCGGATGAGCGGAATGTCGCCACCGACCACGGAGACGACGCCCTCGAAACGCTGCTGCACCGTTTCCCGATCGCCGAGACGGACGTCGGCCTCGGTGAAACCGCCGACGAAGGCCACGTCGCGGCAACCGTGGGTGTCGAGCAGGTGCCGGGCGAGAAGTTCGCCGGCACGGACGTGATCCACGCCGACGATGTCGGCCTCGACCTCACCGCGGATGTTGTGCATCCACACCACCGGAATACGTTCCTGCCGGCAGAGTTTCGCCGTTTCCGGTGCGTTCGCCGCACCGACCACCAGTAGGCCGTCGACGCCGACCTCGGTGAACGCGGTGGCGAATTCGAGTTCCCGCTCTGGGTCGTATCCGGTGTTGCCGATCAGGGTCAGGTGATCGCGCGCTCGGGCTTCGACCTCGATGCGTCCCACGAACTGACCGAACAACGGAAGTGTGAGATCGGGAACCAACAGGCCGATCTGCCGCCAGCGACGCGGCCGACGCAGTGCCCTGGCCCGACCATCGGGCCGGTAGTTCAACTCGTCGATCGCGCGGAGCACCTTGGCCCGCAACAGATCTGATACCGGCCGCGGCCCGTTGTTGAGCACGTAGCTCACCACCGCCGTCGAGGTGCCGGCGCGGCCGGCGACGTCTGCCAGGGTCGGACGTTTCACACTCACAACGCGTGGACCCTCCGCTCGTCGACGACCGCTCATAAGAGTTTGAATCACCCCGATTGTGACGGTTCCGCCTCAGCTTCGCTTGCTTACGCTAATCGATTAGAACCGTAACGAGGAGGACCCATGGCTGTAACCGGAAATTGGTGGAGTAACTGACATGGCATTTGTACGTCTCAGTGGAGTCACTTACCTCGATCCCGAGCTTGTCCATGACAGCTATGTCCTGTTCACCGGCGCCGACGGAGTCACCCGGGTGATCGACCTCAACGGCACCGTGGTGCACGAGTGGCCGTATGCCGGTGTGCCGCCCCGCATTCTGGATCCCGCGCTCAACGACGGGCGCGTCGGCGACGTCGGGGTACAGCTGTCCGACAGCGATGACGCCCGCGGCGGCATCTACGCCAACGGCACCGTCGGCCAGCTCGACTGGGACGGCGAGATCGTCTGGGAATGGGGCACGCAGGCACCTGACGGCGCAGCTCGGCAGAACCACGACTGGGAACTGCTGCCCAACGGGAATCGCCTGATCTTGGTGACCGTTCCCCGCGTGGTGCCCGCCCTCGGCCGGCACACAGTCGGCGATCAGGGACTCTACGAAGTCACACCGGGGGGCGAGATCGTCTGGCAGTGGCTGGCCGGCGATCATCTCGATGAGTTCGGATTCTCCGAGGCCGGTTGGGATGCCCTGCGTCAGACCGTCGCTCGCGACCCCGATGATCCCTGGGGTTATCTGGAGATGAACAGCGCCAAGAGCCTCGGGCCCAATCGGTGGTACGTCGACGATCCGGACTCCGTCTTTCACCCCGACAACATCCTGGTCAGCTTCCGTAAGGCCAACATCGTCGCGCTGATCGACAAGTCGTCCGGAAGGATCGCCTGGAAACTGGGCCCCTACCACGAGGCCGAGTTCGGTTCCCAGCATCAGCGGATCAACGTGCACAAGGTGCCGCGCCCGGTCGATCAGACCTCCGGTCAGCACAACCCTCACATGATCGCCCCGGGCCTTCCCGGCGCTGGCAACATACTGGTGTTCGACAACCAAGGTGGCGCCGGGTACCCGGCCGCACCGCTGGGCATCTACGCCGGCTCGCGGATCCTCGAAATCGACCCGGTCACAAAAGAAATCGTATGGCAGTACACCGCTGAAGATTCCGGTCTCGCCTCTTGGACCTTCTTCAGTTCCTTCGTCAGCAATGCCCAGCGGCTACCCAATGGCAACACCTTGATCACCGAGGGCATGCAGGGCCGGTTGTTCCAGACCACCCCCGACGGTGACGTGGTGTGGGAGTACCACAGCCCGTATGAAGGCTACGGTGTCGCCGGCGAACCCGAGGTCAAGCAGACGAGGGTGCCCGGGGTCGACCGGCTCACCCGGACTGCGCTGGTGTACCGCTCGCAGGCCGTCCCGTTCGATTGGGTACCCGAGGGCACGTCACGCTCCTCACTTCATCCAGTAGGACACAACCCGGAACGTGTGCCATGACAGCCGGTTTGGCGGCCCGCGCACCCGCACCGAGCGTGGCCTGTCGTCCGGGCCCCGCCCTGGTGCGATCGGTGTTCGGCCGGTTGCGTGTACTCGGTTGGACGCTGGCGGGGCTGGGCATCGCCGCGGCGCTGTGGTCGGCGATGGTGGCGACCGGACGGTTCCCGCGGCAGCTGTTCCCCAGCGTGCCCGAGATCCTGGCCGCGGGGCAGACCCTGTGGACCGAAGGCCTGTTGGCCGATGACGTTCTCGCCAGTTTGCGCAGGGCAGCAGTCGGTTTCGCGATCGGTGCCGCGATCGGCATCGTCGTCGCGGTCTTCACCGCAACCACGTCGGCCGGGCGCAATCTGCTGCAGCCGGTGCTACGGGTGTTCTCCCCCATCCCGACGATCGGTCTCGTCCCGCTGGCGATCCTGTGGCTCGGCTTGGGCGAGAACAGCAAGACGCTGGTCATCGCGCTCGGCGTCTTCGTCCCGGTGTGGATCAACAGCCACACCGGGTTGGCCAGCACGCCGGTCGACTACCTGAAGGCTGCGCGCTGCCTGGGAGCCGGCCGGTGGCAGACGCTGTCGAAAGTGGTGTTGCCCGAAGCTGCCCCCGACATCGCGTCAGGTCTGCGCGTGGGCGCGGCGATGGCATTCGTGCTCATCGTGGTGGCCGAGATGACCGGAACCACGGCGGGTATCGGATACCGGATCTCGCAGGCACAGCTGTTCTCTCAGGCCGACCGGCTGATCTTCTGCCTGATCGTCCTGGGCATCGTCGGCGCGCTGTGTGACCTGCTGGTCGCATCGGTCACGTCCCCGTTCACCCGCTGGGCTCAAGAGGAGCGCTGAGATGGCTGTCCAGACCCATGATCTCGTGGTGAAGTTCCCGGGCAAGCAGGAGCCGACACTCAAGGGCATTTCCCTGACCATCCCTGACGGGTCCTTCTCCGTCCTCGTCGGCGCGTCCGGCAGCGGGAAATCGACACTGCTGCACTGCCTGGCGGGTCTCATCACCGCGACCGCGGGCTCGGTGACCGACAACGGCGAGACGGTCAACGCGCCGCATCCCCGCAGAGGTGTCGCCTTCCAGCGCGATGTGCTGTTCCCCTGGATGACGGTCGCCGACAACATCGACTTCGCCCTTGCGGCGCGGCGGCTGCCAAAATCCGAGCGCCGCACCACGATTCAGGAACTGCTCGATCTGGTGGGCCTGCGCGACGAGGTGGCCGCACAGCGGCCCGGCGAGCTGTCCGGCGGCATGCGGCAGCGCGTCAGCATCGCCCGGGTGCTGGCCGGGGAGCCGACCGTGATGTTGATGGACGAACCGTTCGCGGCTCTGGACGCCCTGACTCGCCTGCGCATGCAAGATCTGCTGATCGATCTGTGGACGCGGCTGAACCGCACCATCGTCTTCGTCACGCACGACATCGACGAGGCGATCCGGCTCGGTGACACCGTCAGCGTGCTGCGCGACGGGCAGATCGTCGATCAGATCACCAACCCGCTCAGCCGGCCCCGGCCGGCCGATGCACTGGCAGATCAGCCTGGCTACAGCGAGATGCGCAAGACCCTGCACCACCAGCTCGGCATCGATCACGCCCTGCACTGACCTCCCACCGGACAAAGGAACCCATCTGTGAAGACCCCACTTCGGCGCATCGTCGCCGCTGCCGTTGCCGCTACCGCCCTCGCTGTCGCCGGTACCGCCTGCACCGACACGGGCACCGCGAACGCCGATCAGCTCACCGTCGGATTCGTCGTCGACCCGTCCTGGGCGCAGATCCCCGTTGCGACCGACACCGGGCTGTTCAGCAAGCACGACGTGAACGTCAAGGTGGTGAACTTCCAGTCCGGTGTCGAGGCATTGCAGGCCGCGGCCGCAGGCCAAGTGGACATCACCACCGCCGCCGATGTACCCACCTCAGCCGCGCTGACCCGCACCCCCACCCTGCGGGTGATCGCCGACGGTTCCCGTTGGGAAGGATCGCGCATCGTCGCCCGGCGCAGTGCGGGCATCAACACCGTCGCGGATCTGGCAGGCAAGTCGATCGGCACTCCCCTGGGCACGAGTGCGGCCTACTACGTGTCGAATGCTCTGGCGCAGAACAACATCAAGGCCGAGCTGGTCCAGGTAGCCCCGTCCGCGATCGTCACCGCAGCCACCCAGCGCAATGTCGACGCCGTGTCGATCTTCCAGCCGTATCAGGCGCAGACCATCGAAAGCCTGGGCGACGACGCCGTGGCGCTGACCGGCGGAACCTACAACCAGCACAGCCTGTTCGTCGCCACCGAGTCGGCCGTCACGGCCAAGGGCAAGGCGATCAGCGCCTTCCTCGCCGCCCTCGGTGACGCCGGAACTGCCCTTTCCCAGCACGACAAGGCCGCCACCGACGCGGTGGCCAAAGCCACCCAACTGGACCCCGAGCTGCTCGGCACCGTGCTCGGCGAGTTCGACTTCACCCTGCAGCTCAAGCCTGACCTCGCGGACAAGCTGGCCGAACTCGGCGCTTGGGCCAAGACCCAGAAGTCCATCGCTCCGGACACGCAACTGCCCGACTACGCGAAGTTCCTCGACAATCAGTTCCTGCCGGAATCCAGAAGGTCCTGAGGCCGAGCGGGCGCGGGATCGGGCCGCGCCCGCGCTCGCCGGTCGCGCCGCCGCAACAGCGCCGTCCCGATCGCTCCGATCACCACCAGGTCGGCGGCCAACCCGCTGCCGATCGTCGCCAGTAGCCAGCCGGCCACACCGGTGGCCAGGACGAACGGGGGCACCCACTCGAACACCCGTGACCAAGACGGCAGCGGGTGGTGCGGGTGTGCCACGTCTTTGGCGCGGGCGTACTCGGGATAGAACTCGGTGACGGAAACTGCGAAGAACAGGGCACCCAACTGCAGGATCCAACCGGTCCAGAAGTTGTCGGTACTGCCGTAGACCACATCCCCGAGGAACCCGACGGAGGCCGAGAACCCGAACGCCGCCGCCCACACAGCGGTCACCACCATGTTCGTGCGCTTGAACAGCGGCGTATCCCACCGCTCCGATGGAATGACGTCGCGGGCATAAGCCGTTGTGTAGGGCCGGCCGATCATCAGGCCGGCAAGGGCGAAGAGCGCCAGCGAGGCGTTGGTGATCTCGCCCGACCACATTTCCAGCCACGCTTTCTGACCGCTGGAGGCCGAGAGCCCGACGAGTGCCAACAGCACGAAGTAGCCCACTCCGAGCCCCTCCAGCACGTGCACAGGGATGTTGCGGCGCCAGGTCAGCAACAGCACCAGCAACGAGAGGCCGAGGGCACCCGTCACCGCGATCTCGTAGCGGCCGGGACCGGCGAGGATGGCCATCAGCGCCCACGGCAGGATTCCGGACAAGGGCGAGTCCAGAAACGCGTCGAGCGCTTTGCCGAGCACGCGACGACTGTAAGTAACGCAACTGGGAGAATCCCAAGACGGCAAAACCCATCCGACGAAACTCCACGGGCGGACCATGTAGTCATGGCCTTCGACCTGGAAACACGCGTCGACGAGATCGCCGCGGACGTCTACCGCCTGTCCACGTGGGTACCCGGGATCACCGAGCACGGCTTCACCTTCAACCAGTTCCTGCTGACCGGGGATGAACAGTTCCTGTTCCACACCGGACAGCGCTTCCTGTTCCCGCAGGTCTCGACGGCCATCGAGCGGGTTCTGCCGCTGGCTCGGTTGCGCTGGATTTCGTTCGGACATCTGGAAGCCGACGAGTGTGGCGCGGTCAACCAGTTCCTGGCGGCAGCACCTGACGCCCAGGTGATCCACGGACCGCTGGCCATCATGCTGTCGCTGACCGACATGTGCGACCGTCCGCCGGTAGCAGCGCCTTTGGACGGTGTGCACGACACCGGTGGGCATCGCCTGCGGTTCATCGCCACCCCACACGTGCCGCACAACTGGGAAGCAGGGCTGTGGTTCGACGAGACCACGTCGACGCTGCTCGCCGGCGACCTGTTCACCCACACCGGCCAGTGTCCGTCCCTCACCGAGTCGGATTGCGTGGCACCGGCATTGGAGGCCGAAGGGCTCTTTCACGCCACCGGCCTGACCACGAATCTGACGCCCACGTTGATGCAGCTCGCCGAGCTGAGCCCCACCACCTTGGCGATCATGCACGGCGCGTCGTTCCACGGCGACGGTGCCGGGCAGTTGCGCACGCTGGCCGACGGTTACGCGGGGCTGTTCGGCGCGTCATAGCCCGTCGTCATCACGAGCCATGCGTAGCCTTGGCGCCGTGAAGGCGTGGCAGTCACTGAGCGCCCTGCTGGCCGCGGGTGTGCTGTTGTCGGGCTGCCAATCGAGCATCGAGGGCACTCCGAGCACCAGCCCGCAGTCACCGACCGAGCCGAGTTTTCCGACCGCTCGGCCCACGCGGTCCAGCCCCCCGCCCTCGCCGAGCACCACCTCCGCGGCTCCACCCAGCACCTCCCATGCACCGTCCGGAGCCAGCCCGCTGCAGCCACAGAACGGGTATGTGTTCATCGAGACCAAGTCCGGCAAGACGCGTTGCCAACTGTCCAAGCAGGAGGTCGGGTGCGAATCGGATTTCGCCGACGCCCCGGTGGTCGATGGCGACCACGCGAACGGGGTCAGGCTCACCCCCGACGGCAAGATCAAATGGGTGCTGGGCAATCTCGGCGACATTCCGGTGGTCACCCTCGACTACCGCACATACAGTGCGGTGGGCTGGACCATCGATGCGGGTGAGGACGGCACGCGCATCAGCAATGACGGCACCGGGCACGGGATGACCATCGCTGTCGAAGGGGTGAAAACCTTCTAGAGTCGTTTCATGAGTATCGCTCGGCGGGAACGTGCCGCACTGGTCGAGTCCATGCGTGCCGCAGGTCCCGATGCGCCCACCCTGTGCGAGGGCTGGAACACCCGTGACCTGGCCGCCCACCTGGTGGTGAGGGAGCGTCGACTCGATGCCGCACCCGGGATCCTTGTGCCTCAACTCGCCGGTTACACCGAGCGGGTTCAGCGCAAGGTGGCCGAAAGCGACTGGGCCGACCTGATTGACCAGATCGCTGCGGGCCCTCCCCTGTACTCCCCCTTCAAACTGCTCGACCCACTGGTCAACGTGGCCGAGATGTTCATCCACAACGAAGACGTGCGCCGCGCCCAACCAGGCTGGGAGCCAAGACCTCTCGATGATGCGACGGTATCCGCGCTGTCCCGCGGAATCGGTGCGATGGCCCGGATGACGATGGGTAAATCCCCCGCCCGGGTGACCCTGACGACACCGGCGGGCAAGGCACTGGCCACTGTCGGCTCCGGCCCGGAGGTGACGGTGACCGGTGAGCCCGGTGAGCTGCTGTTGTTCGCCGCCGGCCGCGAGCCGGCGCGGGTGGAGTTCTCCGGCGACGACGATGCCGTGGCCGCGCTGCGTGCCTCCCGTCGCGGGCTGTAGAACTGCAGGTAGTGCGCAGCTTTACTCGTTCTTGACCATGTGTTGAATCGTCAACCAGACGATTGCTGCGTGAGTACGCTTCAACAGGTGGAGCTGGGGGTTTTGGGACCTCTGCAGGTCCGGCAGTATGGCCTGCCGGTCACAATCCCGGGCGCCAAACCCCGCGCCATCCTCACGCTGCTCGGGCTGCACGGCGCTTCGGTCGTGCCTGCCGACGTGCTCGTGGAACTGCTCTGGGGTGGCAGTCCGCCACGCACCGCGGTCAAAGCGCTCCAGACCCATATCTCCTCACTGCGTCACGCCCTCGGCGACGGTTTCGTGCTGACCGAGGGCACAGGCTGGCGGCTGAGCACGACCGAGATCGATGCCTCGCGTTACAAGCTGGCTGCCAGGATGGGCCGCGACGCCATCGCCGCCGGCGACACCAGCGGTGCAGTGGCTCGCTTCGACGAGGCGCTGACTCTCTGGCGCGGCAGCCCTGAACTTCCCGATAGCTCGCGCGGCGTCTCCGAGAAGACCCGCTGGATCGAGGGCCACGCCGCGCTCGTCGAGGACCGGGCCGATGCGCTGCTCGCGACGGGTCGCGCCGCGGAGATCATCGGTGATCTGGAGGCTGCGATCGCCGATGCGCCGCTGCGCGAAAGGCGTTGGGGCCAGCTGATGCTCGCGCTCTACCGCGCAGGCAGGCAAGGCGAATCCCTTGGCGCTTTTCAACGCGCCCGATCGCTGCTCGCCGACGAGCTCGGCGTCGACCCCGGACCCGAGCTTCGCCGGCTCGAAGCCGCCATCGTCGCGCAGGATGTCGCGCTGGAAATTCCAGTGTCACAACAGCTTACGGTAGTCACTCGCGCGGTGACCTTTCTACTGACCGACATCGAAGGGTCCACGGCCGCTTGGGAGGCAGACGCCGACGCCATGGCGGCGGCGCTGGCCCGACACGACGAGCTCGTCGAACAGCTCGTCACGTCACGCGGAGGGCGGCTCATCAAGACGCGGGGCGAGGGCGACGCGACGTTCTCCGTCTTCGACCGGCCGTCGGCGGGCGCCGCCGCGGCCATCGAACTGCAGGAGGCGATCCGCCATGAGCCCTGGGCGCTGTCGGAACCGCTGCGCATCCGGGTTGCACTGCACACCGGCGAGGTCGAACTTCGCGACGGCGACTACTTCGGCCGGGCGGTCAACCGCGCCGCCCGCCTGCGGTCCCTGGCTGCGGGTGACCAGATCCTGTGCTCGGGGGCGACGGCCGAACTGGTCATCGACTCACTCGCGGACGATGTGGTGCTGGCCGATCTGGGGATGCGGCAGCTACGCAACCTCGCACGCCCGGAGCACGTTTTCGAACTCCGCCTGGAAACCTCCGGCGATTCC
Organism: Mycobacterium sp. URHD0025; assembly: GCF_000426065.1. Lineage (GTDB taxonomy): Bacteria > Actinomycetota > Actinomycetes > Mycobacteriales > Mycobacteriaceae > Mycobacterium. Next base: position 98,165 of record NZ_AUEQ01000001.1, read on the forward strand.
CGGCCTCCCACGACGGACACACCGATGGAGCGCCCGGGCCCACCCGCGGTGCTGGCCGGTCCCGGACCGTTCGTCGGACGTGGCCGCGAGCTGGAGCGACTCTTCTCCACGTGGCAGAACACGCTCGCCGGTGGCACAACCGCGGTGTTGATCGCCGGCGAACCCGGTGTGGGCAAAACCCGCCTGGCCGGCGAATGGTCCCGGCAGGCATACGAGCACGGTGCCGTCGTGCTCTACGGGCGCTGCGACGAGGACCTCGGTGCGCCATATCAGCCCTTCGCGGAAGCCTTGCGGTCGCTCGTACCCTGCCTCGGTGCCAATCGATTACGTGCGCTTCGCGGCGTCGAAGCGCTCCTTTCGTTGGTGCCCGGGCTCACCGACCTCATGCCGGACCTCGCGGCACCGACTCGAGCCGACCCGGACACCGAGCGCTACGCGCTTTTCGACGCCGTCGTCGAGGCGTTCGGAACCGCCGCCGCCAACGCACCCATCGTCCTGGTCCTCGACGATCTTCACTGGGCGGGCAAGCCGACACTGCTTCTGCTGCGCCACCTCCTTCGCTTCGGCGACGGCACCCGCATCCAGATCGTCGGCACCTACCGCAGCACGGACCTCGACCGCTCTCACCCACTGGCGGCGATGCTCGCCGACCTTCACCGCAGTGCTGGTTCTGGCTCCGCCACTCGCCTCCAGCTGGGCGGGCTCGACGAGGACGACGTGACCGCCTACGTCGCCGGGGCCGGATACGACGACGAAGAGCTGGCCCGGGCCTTGGCGTCGGTCACGGGCGGCAATCCGTTCTTTCTCATCGAGGCACTGCGCCACGTCGACGAAAGCGGTGGCCGCTGGGACCCGAGCACCTTGCCCCAAGGTGTTCGTGAAGCCGTGAGCCGCAGGCTTTCCCGGCTTTCGGCAGACACCAACAAGGCCCTTGCCGCTGCCGCGGTGGTGGGCAGCAGGTTTGCGATCGAGCTGGTTGAGCGCGTCATCGGTGATGACCTTGTCGACGCATTCGACGATGCGTGCAAGGCGGGCATCATCATCGAGGAGCCGGGCGGTCTGTACCGGTTCAACCACGCCATCGTCCGGCAGTCGCTGCTCGCGGAGCTGGCATCGGTACGGCGCATGCGGCTGCATCAGCGCATCGCCGCGACCCTCGAGAACGAGCCGCAGGCCGAGGACGAGCTGCTGGCCGAATTGGCCTACCACTATTTCGAATGCGCATGGGCGGGCAATGCGGCCAAGGCGGTCGACTACTGCCGACGTGCCGCCGACCAGGCGATGGCACGCCTGGCCTACGAGGGCGCGGCCGAGCTCTACGACAGGGCACTGCACGCGCTCGAGGAACTCGACGAGGAACTGCCCGACCGCGACGACCAGCAGGCCGAGCTGCTTGTCGCACGCTGCGAGGCGCTACTGGCAGCGGGTGACGTCGCTTCGGCGGCGGGTGCGGTGTCGCAACTGCAAGAAGCCGCAGGCAATTCCGCACGTCTGGCGGCCTGGGGCACGTGTTTCGACGGACAGCTTTCGATGCTCACCGATCCCGAGCGCCTCGACGAGATCGAAGCCTCGTTGGGGTCTGCGGCCGAGCGGCTGGCCGGCCTTGAGGACGCCGCGGGTGAGGCCAAGGCCCAGACTGTCCGGGCCGCGTGCCTCGGCCGCCTCGGGAGAGTCGCCGATTGCGAGTCCGCGTTGGACCAAGCGCTCACGGCGGCGCGACGCGCAGGTGATCATCGCCAAGTGAACGCGGTGCTGGCCGGGGCGCCACTTGCCGCGCTGTGGGGCCCGAACCCCGTACCGCGCGCGGGCGGACGATGTCTCGATGTCGTACGGCTGCTTCGGATCACGACGGGATCACCAGTCGTGGAAGCGACGTCGACGAGGTGCCAAGGGGTCCTGGACGCGTTTCGCGGCCGCGCTGCCGCGGGACGGCAGCTGATCGACTCCGCCCGACGGTCACTCACCGAACTCGGCATGCGACACGCACTACTTGAGGTCGACCAATTCGCAGGCATCGTCGAGTTGGTGGCCGACGATCCTGCGGCCGCCGAGCCGTATCTGCGACGCGCCTGTGACGGATTCCGTCGCATGGGTCTGGACGCCGACACAGCCGAGACTGCCGCCTTGCTCGCCCGCGCTTGTCTCGCACTCGACAGGGGCGACGACGCCGACGAATTATGCACCGAGAGTGAGCGTCTCGCCGGCCACGATTTGAAGGCATCGATCACGTGGCGGACGGTCCGGGCGCAGCTGCTGGCGCGTGCCGGTGCTCATGAGGAGGCTCGTCGGGTGGCCGAGGAGGCCGTGGCCATTGCCGCGCGCACCGATGCGCTGGTCGACCATGGCGATGCGTGTCTTGCCCTCGCGACGGTGTTGGGCGCCGCCGGAGACGCTTCAAGGGCACGGGCGGCCGCTGAGCAAGCGGTCGGCCTCTATGAACTGAAAGGCGCCGCGGCACTTGCGGAGAAAGCGCGCGACCTTCTTGGGAAACAAGACCTTCCGACCCCGCCCGCTGCATCCGCTCAACCCGAAGCGCCGGTCGAGATTCACAGCGCGGCCATCCAAGCGTTCGAACGTGCCGCAGCGGCCGTCGATGCCGGGGAGTGGGACGAGTTCGAACGGCTGTTTACACCCAGCGGCTCCGTGGAAAGCCGACGCAAGCTCGTCGGCTTCAAGCGGACCGACTTCTCACAACAGGAAGTGATACACCAGACCAGGAGCGATCTCGAGAACGGGATCATGCGGGCGGCCCATGTCATCCTTGCCGTACGCGGCAAGCGTCTCGCCCTCGCACGGGTGAGCATAGGCACTGTCGATGAAAGCCCGGGCGCGCCGCAGGACGAATTTCTCCAGCTGTGCGGCGTCGACGACGAAGGCCGAATCGCACTGCAGATTTGGTTCGACCTCGACGACATCGAAGCGGCCCTTGCCGAACTGGATGCCATCCATGCGCGATCGGAAGATCAATCTTCTCGCCTGCGGCTCGAGAACACCGCAAGCCGAGCCGAGCAACGACTGAACGCACTCTTTGCCGAAAGCCGCTGGGACGACATTGGCGCCATGCTCAGCGACGACATCGTGGTCGAGGAGAGGCGACAAGCAATCCGCCGAGAGAGCAACGGCCGCGCCACCTTGATCACGGAGATGCGCGTGATCGCCGACCTCGGGGTCAAGAACACGACGTCAGAGGTACTTGCGACCCGCGGGGACCGCCTCGTCCTCAGTCGCGTCACCTTCACTGGTCGGGACAAGCGACCCGACGCGTTTCGCACCGAGATACTCCGCATCGGGCAGGCGGGTGCCGACGAGCGGATGGTCGCCACTGTCACCTTCGACCCGGGCGACCTCGACGCCGCCTTCGAGGAACTCGACGCGCGGTACCTCGCCGGTGAAGCGGCGGCTCATGACCACACCTGGTCGATGGTTGTGGATGCCTACGCCGGATTCAACCGGCGGGAGCTCGCCGCGACGCCGCCGGACTGGGTGAACATCGACCACCGTCGCGGTGCTGGTTTCGCTCCCGGCGAAATGATCGCGTATATGCAAGCCGCGTGGGACGACTCGCCTGATACCAAGATCTACATCGAGGCGGTGCATCGGCTCAGCGGCCTCGGAGCGGTCGTCACCCATGTGGCGCATGGGATCTCGCAGGAGGGCTTCAATGCCGAGTGGCGAGATGTCCACGTACTGACGGTAAAAGGCGATTCGCTCGCCCGCTCCGAGCTGTTCGATGAGGCAGATCTAGACGCAGCGCTGGCGCGCTTCGACGAACTCAGCCAATCGGCGCGGCGGCTGGAAAATGCGGCAACGCGTGCATTCGGACGGTTCGAGTCGTCGTTCTTCGCCCGAGACTGGGACGCCATCGCTGAAGCTGCGACCGACAACCTCTCCATCGACGATCGCCGGCGGATAGTGAATGTCGGCATCCGATATGGCCGCGAAACCGCGGTCCAAGATTTGCAGGCGACCGCCGACATCGGCTTCGCTCTCAGCACGTCAGGCGTCACCGCGATTCGGGGCGAGTTACTCGCCCTCGTGCGGGTTAGAGGCTCGGGTACTGGGCCCGAGGCCATTCAAAACGATGTCCTCAACGTCGTCGAGGTCGACGCCGACGGGCGGACCGTGGCGGTGGTTGTGTTCGACCCCGACGACATCGACGCCGCCTTCGCGGAGCTCGACGCTCTGTATCTCGCCGGTGAAGCGGCTACACATCCGCGCACTTGGTCGGCGATCGCGTCGGCTTCCGCTGCACTCAATCGGCACGAACTACCGAATACCACATCGAATTTCGTCGACGTCGATCACCGACGAGCCGCAAACATCGACGCGGGCGGCATGGAGGCACTGCTTCGCACGGCGTTGGAGCTGACACCAGTCTTCTCGAGTTACATCGAGAACGTGCATGAGCTGAGCGATCTCGGAGGCGTGATCACACAGGTCGCCCATGGCACCTCGCAAGAGGGCTTCGACGCGGAGTGGCGGATAATCGGAGTGCTCACAGTCGCAGGGGAATCGATCGACCGCTGCGAGGTCTTCGACGAGTCGGACCTCGACGCTGCGCTCGCGAAATTCCATGAACTCAGTCAGCCAACACCGAGGCTGGAAAACGCGGCGAGTCGGGTGTACGAGCGCTTCAACGCCCACCTCAGAGCTCGCGACTGGAATGCCATGGCAGAACTACTCGCCGAGGACGTTTGCGACGACGATCGCCGACGGGTGGTGAACATCGGCATACAACGCGGTCGGGATACCCAGATCGCGAACCTTCGGGCTGTCGTCGACGTCGGGGTCAAGGACATGGAGTTAGTCACCATCGCTACCCGGGGGGAGCGTCTCGCACTCACTCGTACCCACGTGTCGGGTAGCGATCAGCGGTCGGAGCCGTTCGGCCTTGAGCTGCTCAGCATCATCGAGATCGCTGTCGACGGCCGGATCGCGGCAGGTATCGCGTTCGACACCGAGGATCTCGACGCTGCCTTCGCGGAGCTCGACGGCCGCTATCTTGCCGGCGAGGCTGCGCCGTACGGGGACACGTGGTCGGCGGTCATAGGCGCATACACCGCACTCAACCGGCGTGAGTTTCCCGAGACTGCCCCTGATCACGTGAGCATCGACCATCGGCGGGTAACTTCGTTCGCACCCGGCGATATCAAGGACTACACCCGACTTGCTTGGAACCAGATGCCGGACATCAGCTTTCGCATCGCGGCAGTCCGCCAGTTGACCGGCCGTGGGGCTGTCGTCACTCACGCGCTGCGAGGAACCTCGCGCCAAGGATTCGAAGCAGAGTGGCGCGAGATCCACCTCATGGTGATCGAAGGTGGCCTCTTCACTCGAAGCGAGATGTTCGACGAATCGGACCTCGACACTGCGCTCGCACGGTTCGATGACGTCACTCCGCCGACCCCACGGCTCCAGAATGCGGCAACTCGCGAATATGAGCGCTTCAACGCGTACTACGTCACCGGCGATTGGAAGGCATTGGGCGCCATAATATCCGACGACTTTTGCGCGGACGATCGTCGTCGGTTGGTGGGACTGGGGCGCCAGCAGGGTCGGGATGCCGTGATCGCCCACGCGCAGGTGACTGCCGAACTTGGTGTCATCAACGCGACATCGACCGTTGTTGCGACCCGAGCGGAGCGCCTCGCTCTGATGCACTCCCGATTCTGGGGCGACGACAATCGGCCCGATGCATTCGACACCGAAGTACTCCACATGATCGAGATCGATGCGGAACGGCGGGTCACGGCGTTCATGGCATTCGACGTCGACGACCTTGACGCCGCCTTGGCGGAACTCGACGCGCGATACCTCGCCGGCGAGGCCGGCGAACACGCGCATACATGGTCGGCGATCACGGGCGGCTATTCCGCGTTCAACCGGCACGAGATGCCGTCGACAACGCCAGACTGGGTGAACGTCGACCACAGGCGAGCGCGGGCATTCGCACCGGGGAACCTGACCCCTTACATTCGCGCCACCTGGGATCTCGCGCCGCAAGCCACCGTCTCGGTCGAAGCCGTGCATCGGCTGAGTGATGTCGGAGCGGTCGTCTGCCAGGTCACTCGCGGATCGTCAAGCGACGGATTCGACTTCGAATGGCGGGAGATCGCGCTATTCACGGTCGATGGTGACTGGATCAGCCGCATCGAAGTGTTCGACGAGGCCGACCTCGATATCGCGCTGGCCCGCTTCGACGAGCTCGGTCGGTCGGCCAAGCTGAGCAACATAGCGAGTCGTGTGTTCGACCGCTTCCAGAAGTGTTTGGCAGAAGCCGATCTGGATGCGATGGCGAACCTGTTGGCCGACGACATCTGCAGTGAGGATCGTCGTCACATCGTAAATTCCGGCATCCGGCACGGACGGGATGCCGCTCTCGAAGACGCCCGCGTAATCGCCGGACTCGGCGCCGGGATCACAGCGACAACAGTCCTTGCGACACGCGGTGAGCGGCTGGCGCTCAGGCACTCTCAGTACGCAGTCGGCCACGAACAGACCAGTGCGTATCAAGTCAACCTTCTCGAAGTCGTCGAACTGGATACCGACGAGCAGATCGCCGCTGTCATAACCTTCGAACCCGACGACCTCGATGCCGCCTTCGCGGAGCTCGACGCGCGCTATCTTGCCGGTGAAGCGGCCGCGCATTCGCAGATGTGGTCCGTGATGAGGCAGGGCTACGCCGCACTCAACAGACACGAAGTACCAGCGGCGACACCGGATTGGGTCACCATCGACCACCGCGTTCGTGAGACGTTCGAGGCAGACGATCTCGCCGCGTATATCCGCTCCGCGTGGGATGTCGCCCCGGACGTGAAGGTCTACATCGAGGCCGTACACCGACTCAGCAACCTCGGAGCAGTCGTTACTCATACGGCCGATGGGAGATCGCGAGGTGGCTTCGTCGCCGAGTGGCGGATAGTCGAACTTCTGATGACCGCAGCCGACGGCACCAACCGCTGTGAACTATTCGACGAGGCAGACCTCAATATCGCGCTCGCCCGCTTCGATGAGCTCGGTCACCCGGCCACGACCACTTGAGATCGCCGATAGGCTGGCATTCGTGGATTTCCGTGTTTTCGTCGAACCCCAGCAAGGCGCTACCTACTCCGATCAGCTCGCGGTGGCTCGCGCCGCCGAAGCGCTGGGTTACTCCGCATTTTTCAGATCCGACCACTACCTGGCGATGAGCGGTGACGGCCTGCCCGGGCCGACCGACTCCTGGGTGACGTTGGCCGGCATCGCGCGCGAAACCTCGACGATCCGGCTGGGCACCATGGTCACCTCGGCCACCTTCCGCCACCCGGGACCGCTGGCCATCTCGGTGGCACAGGTCGACGAAATGAGCGGTGGCCGTGTCGAATTGGGCCTGGGCGCGGGTTGGTTCGAAGCCGAACACCAGGCCTACGCCATCCCGTTCCCCCCGCTGGGTGAGCGTTTCGACCGGCTCGAAGAGCAGCTACGCATTCTGACCGGACTCTGGGACACGCCCGTCGGGAAGACGTTCGACTTCGCTGGCGAGCACTACACCGTCGTCGATTCGCCGGCACTGCCCAAACCCGCGCAGGACCCGCACCCGCCGATCGTCATCGGCGGCATGGGCGCCAAACGCACACCGGCGCTGGCCGCGGAGTTCGCCTCGGAATTCAACGTGCCGTTCGTACCGCTGGACACCCTCAAGACGCAGTTCGCGCGGGTCGCCGCAGCCGTGGCCGACGCCGGTCGCCCAGCCGACGCGCTGACCTACTCGGCAGCGTTCGTGGTGTGCGCGGGCCGCGATGAGGCGCAGATCGCCAAACGGGCCGCCGCCATAAACCGCGAGGTGGACGAACTGCGCAGCAATTCCCCTCTGGTTGGTACGCCCACCGAGATCGTCGACAAGCTCGGCCCGTTCTTGGAGGCCGGAGTACAGCGGGTCTACCTGCAACTGCTCGACCAGTCCGATCTGGAACACCTCGAGCTTTTCGCCGGTGAGGTCGTGCGTCAGCTGAGCTGACCGAGGCTCGTCCCGGGAGCGGGCATAGTATCGGTGCCCGTGACCGGTGACGACGAGGAAGGGCAGCCTGCCGAGGCGCCCTGGCATCACTCGACGCCGGCTGTTGCGGGGGCCAGCGCGGCGGCCCTCGCCGTGATCGGACTGGTGGTGTGGGCGGCGATCGCGCTCACCGGCTCCGGCGGCCCGCAGGACGCACCGATAGATTTCGTCCCGCCCAGTTTCGCGTCGACGACGGTCAAGACGTCGAAGTCCACCACCACCCGGACCACGACCAGCCGCATTCCGGTGACCACGGAGTTCGGTTTGCCCGGCGAGTCGGATACGTCAAGCACGTCACCTTCGGAGACTTCCGGAACGTCGACCACGTCCGAGACTTCACCCACGTCGACGACCACGACCACCACGACGACCGAGTCGGGCAGCGCCGGCTACGAGGCGCCGACCACCACGCACCGTCGTCCCCGCACCAACGTGACACGCACGCTGTATCCGGCGCCCGGCGGCTGAACGCGCCTACCATCGGCGCGTGTCGAACTATTACGACGACGACGAGCCCACTCAATACGCCTCCGGCTACGGCGAGTACTCGGAGCAACCCGCGCCCGAGCCGCTTCCCTGGTACCGCAAGCCTGCCGCGCTGATCGGCATGGGTGCGGTGGGCGCTGTCATCGCGGCGCTCGTCATCTATGCCCTGGTGCAGCTGTTCTCGTCCGACTCTCCGTCGACGACCACGACAACCACCACGTCGACCACGACGACCACCACGTCGGGCGTCAGCACAGCCCCGGTCGTACCCGTGCCGACTCACACCGTCACCGAAACCGTGGCACCGACCACGACAACCACCGAGCCGACCACCACGACGACTGAACCCCCCACCACAACCACCGAGACCACGACCACGACGACGACGCCACCGACCACCACCACGACCGCACCCGTGACGACCACGACGCCGCCTGCCGGCAACCCCTGAGCTGCTCGACGCCGACCGGTTATCCACAGGTCCGCGAAATGATTCTGGTCGCCGGCGTGCCTGTCCACGAGTATCGACTTGGTGGACGTCGACAATGTGCTTCGCCAACAGGATGGGGTGATCTCGCGTCGGCAGGCTTTGGACGCGGGCCTGCGGGCGCACGAAATCCGGCGACTGATCAGGCGCAATGAGTGGGCTCGTGTCCATGCGGGCGTGTACGTCGACCACACCGGACCACTCACTTGGCCGCAACACGCTTGGGCCGCAGTCCTTTACGCGGCTCCGGCGGCGCTGTGCTTCGATTCGGCTCTTGGCGCCGAGGCGTTGCCCATCCATGTCGCCGTCGCGCAACGCCGGGCAATACTGGCTGAACCGGTGGGAGTCCACATTCACCACCTCGCGAACCTTGAGCAGCGCGTGCTGTGGAACGTCAGCCCACCGCGGATGCGCTACGACGAAGCCACTCTCGATGTCGCATGCCGCGCCGCGTCCGAACTCGATGCCATCGCCATACTGGCGAACGCCTGCCAATCGAGGCGAACCACCGCGCATCGGCTGCTGCAAGTGCTCGATTCTCGGGCACGGGTCCGCCGTCGCCGCTGGTTACGCGCGGTGCTGGTGGACATCGCCGACGGCACCTGCTCAGTTCTGGAGCACGGTTATCTGGTTCGCGTCGAGCGTCCGCACGGTCTACCCCAGGCCACCCGGCAGAAGCGAGCCGCGTCATCCCTCGGTGTCTGCTATCGCGATGCCGAGTACGGCGAACAACTCATCGTCGAGCTTGACGGTCGGATGTACCACGATTCATCGACCCGCCGGGATGCCGATTTCGAGCGGGATCTCGACGCGGCCGTGGACGGCCGTTCGACAGTCAGGCTCTCCTACGGGCAGGTCTTCGACCGGCCGTGTCAGACCGCGGGCAAGATCGCTCAGGTATTGCAGCGGCACGGGATCGCGGTAGCCGGCCACCCATGTGGGCCTGGGTGTGAGTTCACTCCACTCGACCGGGCCGCATAGCCATCAACACCGAGGATTGCGGTCACTATTAAGCAGTGATCCTAGATTTAAGTCCTGCTTACGGTGACGGTGCCGTCGATGTGGGCGTGGGCTCAGGTGCCGCAGTGGGCTCCGGCGTATGCGTGGGCTCGGGCGTATGTGTGGGTTCTGGCGAAGGTGTGGGCTCAACCGTCGGCTCGGGCGTGGGAGTCGGACTGGGCGACGGCGACGGCGACGGCGCTGGTGACGGCGACGGCGCTGGCGATTCAGGCACCGGCGGCTTGAACGTCGGGATCGGCAGCTGCGGGAGCGTCACAGGTGGAAACACCAACGGCGGCACCGGGATCGACGGGATCCCCACAGGCACGGGCACGGGCGCGGGGGCCGGTGCAGGAGCAGCCGGCAGAGGGCGAGGCGCCTGCGGCGCCGGGGCCATCCGCTGCGGCGCCGGGGGCAGCGGTGCACTTTGGCGACTCTGCACCAACCGCGGTGCAGCGGCCGGCCGCGGCGCGGCTTGAGCGGGCGCACCGGGTCCGGGCCAGGACGGATCACGCACCACCACAGTGCGGGTCGGGGGCGCGGATGCGGTTTGGGCCAGCGGAGATTCGGCCGGAACCGGTTGCGGCGCCAACAGGCTGGTCGCGGCGGCGTCGCGGTGGTCTGCCCGGACAGACAACACCGTGCCTACCGTGCCGACGACAGCGAGGAAGACGGCCGCGTAGGCGACCACACCTCCACGCCGATACCACGGCTTTCGCGGAATTGTGGGCGGCAGAGGCGGTTCGGTGAACACGAACTCCGGCCGGGCCGAATCGTCGGTCACCGACTCGGGTACGAACGCGGCCACCTCAGCCACCGAGTCCTCCACCGACCACGCCAGTGCAGACGCGGCGAGGGTGCCGGTCCCTACAACAGGAACCGACGCAGGCGCATATGCCACCTGGGTCGCGGTCTCATCGGCACCGCGGCGGCCCAGCAGCGCGGCTCCCACCGCGGCGATCACCTGAGCCTGCGGGACGGTCGTGACCGGCATGCGGAATGCCTCGGAAAGCCGTTGGGTGACAAGCGGTATTCGTGCCCCGCCGCCGACAGTAACCAGCGCCGTCAGTTGCGCCGGGTGAATGCCGTTGCGGCGCAGCAAGTCCAGCAGAGCCTCGATCACGCCACCGAGCGGCTGGTCGACCACCGCGTCCAGTTCGGCGCGGGTGAGCCTGATCGCACCGGCGGGACCGGCGAGACTCGTCGCCCCCTCGTCGCTCAGCCGTTCCTTGGCGGCCCGGCACTCGTCGCGCAGCCGGCCCAGTGCAGCCACCGCCGCGGTACCGGCGGGCTCGGCCTCCAGATTGCTCAGGACGTGTCGCAGCACTTCCTGGTCGATCAAGTCCCCGGAGAAGTCGTCGTAGCGCGTCGTCTGCCCGATGGTCGCGTATCCCGCCCCGGCATCGGCAAGGGTCAGGTTGGTGCCGGAGCCGCCGAAATCGCAGAGGGCGACGACGCCGCGAGCGGGCAGGCCGGGGTGTGCCTGGATGGCGGTCAATGCCGCGACCGAATCAGAAACCACCCGGACGCCGGGCAATGTGCGGCGCACCGCCTCGAGGGTGCCCACACTCCAATGTGCGGGCACCGCGAGCACCGACACGTCGGGACGATGCGCCGGGCTGGTCTCCCGCGTCAGCGCTTCGACGGCGCCGGCCAACAACTGCTCGGCGTGGTGCACCGAACCGTCGGCGGCGACCAGGGGCACCGGGTCACCCACGCGCCCTACGAAATCGGTGAACAACAACCCGTCGCCGGCCGGCAGCAAGGTCTCGGACGGCGCGCCGACCACAGGCCCGCGCTGTGCGGAGACGGTGAGCACTGCCCGCCGCACCAGAGGCGCATGATCGGCGATCGCCACCAGATTGGTCGCCCCCACAGACAACCCCAGGCAATCACGCATACCTGTATGTCGACGGAGAGGCTTGATTCGTTAGTGGCGCGAGGAGTACGCGGCGACCAGTGCCTCGGCACTGCGCACCGCCGCGCGGCAGGCTCGCGTGGTGAACGGGTCGTTGAGCGGGTGATCGGCCCGCCGCCGCCAGCGTTGCGCGGCTGCGAACGCGGCGCGGGGCCCATCGAACGGCGCGTCGGGTTGTAGTCCCAGCCGGCTGGCCGCATCGGTGCCGGAGCCGCCGATGATGCGGCGCAGTGAGGCCATCTCGTCCTCATTCAACGTCGTCTGGCGCGAACGCAGCAGGCTGAGCAGCCGTAGCTCCTCGAAGGCATGTGTGTCCGCCAGCAGCGGGTCGATGTCGGCGAGGATGTAGGGCGTCGCGTAGATCGGGTTCTGCTGGACGAACTGGCGTAGTGACAGCAACGCCGTATGCGCTTTGAGCAGCTCGGAACGTTGGGCGAACTGCTGGTCGATGACGTCGCGCAGAGCGACCAGACCGCTGCGTTCCAGCAGTTCGTCGGCCAGGGCCACGGAGTCGGACACCCCCGCGTGCATCACCGCGATCGAGATCCGGATGCCGAACATGCCGAACCGGTCCAGCAGCGCCGCCCGGGTCGACGCGTCCACCGGGAGCGAGCTGTCCTCGCGCACGAACCGGTCAACCGAGAGCATCGCCTTGGTCACCTGTGCGGGTTCGACACCGGCGAGCTTCTGCAGCGCCACGAATTCGCTCTGGCGCAGCGTGCGGGCGGTCAGCGCGAGGAGCCCGGACACCGGGACGACGGCCTGGCAGATGCCGGTCTTGTCCATCTCTTCGGTGAACCGTTTGGCCACATCCTTGGCCGACATCATCGCGTCGATGCGGCCGGCGCCGATCTCGTCGGCGCGCGAGGCCACGCCGATGACGCCGAGCGCCCCCGACGACCCGCCGACCAGCTCGCCGATCTGTTTGAGCAACGCGATGTCGGCGGCGTTGAGGGTGCGCAGCAGGAACACCACCGCATCGACGCGGGGCACGCCGTCCTCTGGCACCAACAGCCGGTGGGTGCGCTGCGAGACGTCACGCGAGAGCGACGAGGTGCCCGGGGTGTCGATGATCGTGCTGTCGATCAACTCGGCCGCGGGCCACTCGACGTCGAGGTCCACCACATCGTCGGGATTGAGGCCGGCGAAGCTGAACGTGAGGCCCCGATCGTGCGGATCACGCGCGATCGGCACATTGGAACGGCGACCGCCGCGGTGGTTGGCAGTCACCTTCGGCGTGGGACCGTGCCGGAACCACGTGACGATGCGGGTGGCCTCGGTGGCGTCGGTGGGAGCGATGTCCTCCCCGACCAAGGCGTTGACGAGCGTCGACTTCCCGGCCTTGAGTGTCCCGGCCAGCGCGATGCGGATCGGCTGGTTGAGCCTGCGCCCGATGCGGTCGAGCTCGTTGTGCACGTCGGGCCGATTACGGTAGGCCGGGTCGCCCCGGTACGCCTTGATGGTGCCGCCCAGAATCGAGCGCACCTGATCGGCCGTGCTCACGCTGCGGAATCCACCTCTTACGAATCCAAAAACACCCGGGAACTAACTGTTGGAGCCTAGTGGTGCCTGCCTGGACAGATTCTGGGCGTGCTGGACCACCTGGGTGAGGATGTTCTGCTGACGTTCCAGTTCCATGATCCTGGCGTTGCGCTCGTTCTCCTCGGTCTTCGCCGCGGCAAGAGTGGCCTGCAGAGACTCGTTGAGCGAGCGGGTGGTCTGGTTGGCGATGCCCCGGTAATGGTCGCGCAGTTGACGTTGGATGCCCTTGAGCCGGTCCCGCGATTCCTTGCCGACGACGAAGGCGACATCGTCAACGAATCTGCGAATGTTGGCCTTGGCCTCACCACGCACCCGGAGCATGCGATTCTCCATGTCCTCCTTGTAGGCCTTGCGGCCCAGCACCAGACCGGCGCCCAGTGAGAGCGGGTTGAACATACCCAGCCCGGCGAAGGAGGTGAGCATGCCGAACATCAGCACGCCACCGTACGAACCGCGCATACCGGTGATGACCTTGTGCCCGGCCTTGATCGGTTTGGCCTCCAGCCGGGCCAGCGATTTCATTTCACCGAGTCCGGCACCCATGTCCCTGGCGTCGATCTGCGGCAGCTGCACCGCCTCCAGTCCCGCCTCGGTGAAGGTGCGGGCCACCTCGGCCGCCAGTGCCTCCGCACGCTGGTAGGCCCAGACGAAATTGTCGCCGACAGCGGTCGCCACCGCTTCTTCCAACTCGGTGCCGATCTCGGCCCAATGCAGCGTGGGGTCGCCGGAGTCGATGACCTTCTCGGTGTGCGCGGTGATGTTGCGGAATCGGTGACGCAGATCGTGATCGACGTCAGCGGTCAGGTCCGCGATGCCGTCATTGAGCACCTGCTGCCACAGCGCCGTCTGCTGCAGAGCTTCTTGGGCTTCCTCCTTGCGCCGCTCCAGGTCCGCGGTCAACCGCTCCCGTTCGCCCGGATCATTGAAGGATGCCAGTTCGGATTCCACTGCCAGTAGCAGATGTTCTGCGGCCGAATGGATTTCGGCTACCACCTCATCCCGTACGCGATCGTTCTCTCGGGACAGCACGTGTTCGGACAGGAACTTCACGATGGCCGGGAAGTTCGACTCCTCGTTGAGCTCTTTATCGTTGAGCTGGATCGCATGGCTGCGCAGGATGCTGGAAACGGGTGTCACGGGAATGCTCACGCCGGCCCGCTGCAGGTGGCCGATATTGGCTCCGACGATTTCACGCCAATGCGGGTACAAATCGGTCTTGGTCGCGACAATCGTGGCCACCGGACATATTTCGACCGCTTGGCGGATGAAGACCATCTCCGGTTCGGTGAACTCCTGACTGGTGTCGCTGACCATGAGCAGCGCGTCCGCATCGGGCAGCAGACCGAGGGTCGACGAAAGGTGCGGCTGCCCAAGCCCGCCCACGCCTGGGGTGTCGATGAATGCCAGGCCGCCTTTGAGCAGCGGGCTGGGGGCGGTCACCTCGACGCGAAGCACCTCGCGGCCACCGGCCTCGGGTGCTCGGCGCAGATCCTTGGTCAGGTCCGAGGGAGAGATGGGAATCAGCTCGGGTTCGGCGCCGTCGGGCCGCGCCACCACCAGACGCGCGGTGGGCTGTTCCCCATATGAGACGACCGTGGCCAGCACAGTGCTCTCGTCGTCGCCGACGCGTGCCACGGGAACGTTCAGCAGCGAGTTGAGAAGTTGACTCTTGCCCTGTTTGAGCTGGCCGGCGATGACCACCCGGATCTGCGGATCATTGATCCGTCGGTTGGCCACTTCCAGCCGTTCCACCAGGTCTGCCCGGTCGCGCGCGGCGGCGATCTTGGTGGAGTGGTCGATGAGCTCGACGATCACCCTGACCTTGCGCGGGTCATTCGGTTGCGTCGGCTGAGCCGTCGGTTGGGTCATGAAAACGTTCCCTCCTGCGGAGTCCACCGTAAGCGCATGAAGGGGCGGAGACCCCAGGTTGGGGTCTCCGCCCGTTGCGATGCGATGTGGATCAGAAGGCGTCGAACCCGGTTTCGATCGGGTTGTGGGACGCCACGTCGGTGTGAGAGTGCGAGTCGTAGCTGTTGCCCGAGCCCAGCGCGGTGTGAGTCTCGTTGCCCGACCCGAGCGCGGTGTGAGACTCGTTGCCCGACCCGAGCGCGGTGTGAGACTCGTTGCCCGACCCGAGCGCGGTGTGAGACTCGTTGCCCGAGGCGATGTTCGACGAGTAGCTCGACGAGTTGTCCTCGACATTGTGCGTGGTCGAGGTCGACGTCGAGGTGTGCACCGACGAGTCGATCACGCTGCTGTTGCCGCTGCCCACGTCGTGACCGGCGGTGGTCTGGTTGCCGCCCACCGCGTGGTTCGAGCTGTCGCTGATCACGATGCTTCCGGCGTTGCCGCCGTCGCCACCGCTGGCGTGTCCGCCGCCGATGCCGAGCAGGCCGCCGCCACCGCTGGCGCTGGCACCACCGCCGTGGCCGCCGCTCATGTCGACATCGCTGATCACCGGGCCGTCGTTGCCGGAGATGACGTTCCCGCCGGCGTGCTGCGAGCTGTCCTCGATGGCGTTGCCTTCACCCACGTTGACGTGTGAGCCGGAGCCGGCCCAAACATCACCGTTGTTGACGGTGTTGCCGTGGCCCAGCACCGCACCGTCGCCGGTGACGATGGGCCCGTCGGCGTGGCCGGTGTTGACGACCGCACCGTTGGTGGCGGTGTTGGAGGTCTTGTCTCCCAACGTGATGTCCCCGAATCCCAGGTTGAACGCGCCCTGCTGAGCGTTGGCACCCGCGTCCTGGTTGGGGCTCATGATCGGGACGTTGTTGTGGCTGGCCAGATCGGTCGAGTTACCGCTCATGAAATCGGTGTTGGTCTCCGGCGCGAAGGTCGGCTGCGAGGTGAAGGCCGTCTGCGGGGAGAACGGGGAACCGATGCTGTGGTAGTCGGCCACCGCCCGCTGCAGTCCGTAGACCGGGTCGCCGTTGCCCAGCGCGATGCCGGCCGGGGCAGCCGATGCCGCCACGGAGGCCAGCTGGGCGGCCGACACGTTGGGCAGTCCCGCGTCGCGCAGTGCGCCCTCGGGGTTGGCGACGTAGGCCGCCGCGGCTGCCGGGCTGCGGAAGAGCTCGAGGATGAAGTCGATCAGAGTGGTCATTTCTCCAACCTTTCGGATGTTTCTGGGAGTCTCTGGTGAGTCCCCCGCCGGGCTCTCCGGCGATCTGGAGACAACGTTATGGCGACGCAACAGCCCCGGAAACGGGGTGGACTCCCCTCCCCGTATCGCCCCTACTCGGGGTGGAGGGGGACGCCCCAATAGGGGGTTAGGGGATGGCTAGGGGCAACTGTGGACACCCCGGGCCTATTGACGTTTCTGCTGGTAAACGCAATAAGCGCACGACCGCGTGGGTCGTGCGCTTATCGGGACGCGAGGGTAGATCAGTCGAAGATGTCGAATCCGCCACCGCTGTCGGTGTGGTGTTGGTCGTCGAGCACCGGGTGGGCCCAATCGCCTTCCGGAGCCGGGTCCACGACCGCGGCGTCCTCGATGACCGGCTCGTTGAGCTGCAGCGACAGGTCGTCGAGTGGCTGGTCCACCAGACCGCCATCGTCGATGACCGACGACGCGAAATGGTCCAGGGAGTCCGGCTGGTCGATGACCCGCCCGGCGGTGCTGTCCCAGGCGTCGTTGGGGGCATCGAGCGGCACGTGATCCCCGAAGGCGTCGAACGCCGCGGTGGCCGCCCCGCTGGCCCACACGTTGCCTCCCGGGTCGGCGGCACCCGCGTCGCCCAACCCGCCGTTGGCCCCGGTCATGGACAGCGACTCCGACACGACCGGAATCAGGTTGTTGACGTCCACGCTGGTCACATCGGTCAGATTGGCTTCGGCAATGGCTTGCGCCGGGTCGGCGGCATAGTGGGCAGCGGCGTCGGGATCGCGTACCAACGACATCACAAAGTCCAGCAATGTGTTCGCCATGCTCCACCTCCTCAACAGTTCGATTTGAATGCTAGCCAGCTGTGAGCGCGCTGGGATCGGTGCCGAACCCACCCCTGCCGCCCCTCCATTAGGGGGGTGGACATTAGGGGATTGACGCCACTAGGGGTTCAATCACGGGTCCGGGGTGTCCGAGCCGCTAGGGTGGTGGTTCGTTCGGCCGAGACAACAGGAGTGACGCCTGATGACCGACTCACTGGGGTTGTCGATCGGGATGACCAACCTGGTGGCAGCCCGCGAAGGCCGCCAACCGGTGATCCGCCGATCGATCCTCACCCTCCACAATGACCGTGCCCCGGAAGTGGGCGAGTACACCGGCAGCGGCCTGCCGCTGGCCGGCTTCGTGGAGCGGGTGGGCGATCCTGTGCCGCTGGTCGCCGCCGACGGCTCGCAGCATCGCGGTGAACTGGTGCTGGCCGAGGCGTTGGCCGCGATGGCACGCCTCGCCGGTGGTGGTTCACCGGTGGTGATCGCCGTCCCGGCGCACTGGGGTCCGAGCACCGTCGGCGCATTGCGCGACGTGCTGCCCCGCTATCCCGCATTGGCCACCGATGGCACCCCGCCCGGGCTGGTGCCGGACTCCCTGACCGCGCTGGCGGCGCTGCAGGCCGATCCGGGATTGCCTCCCGATGGTGTCGTGGTGCTGTGCGATTTCGGCGGCAGCGGCACCAGCGTCACACTCGCCGACGCCGGTGCGGCGTTCGCCACCCTGGGCCCGACCGTGCGCTATGCCGATTTCTCCGGTGACCTGATCGACCAGGCCTTGCTCAACCATGTGCTGAGCGGTGTCGCCGCCGCCAACGACGCCGATCCGGCGGGCACCGCGGCGGTCGGCTCGCTGGCACGGCTGCGGGCCGAGTGCCGTCAGGCCAAGGAGCGACTGTCCGCCGACACCGCCACGGTGATTCACACCGAGTTGCCGGGGTTCAACTCCGATGTCCGGGTGACCCGCCCCGAGCTCGACCAACTCATGTCCGCACCGCTTGCCGGGCTGTTGGATGCCATCGAAGACACGTTGCAGCGCAACAACATTGCGTTGTCGAGCGTGAACGCGGTGGCAACTGTTGGCGGCGGCGCGGCGATTCCCCTTGTCACCCAGCGGCTTTCAGAGCGTTTGCGCGCACCTGTCGCCACCACCGCCGGCCCGCAGTTCAATGTCGCTGCCGGTGCCACGCTGATCGCCGAACGCGTCATCGACGCGGGTGCACCGACGGGGATGGCGCCCGAGGTGGCCGCCGCCGACGCCCCAACGGGTTTGGCTCCCGGGGTCGCCGCCGCGGACCTGCCGACGGGCATGGCCCCGACCAGTCTGGGGCCGGCCGCCGGCGCCGACTCGGAGAACTTCGGTGCCCTCGCCTGGTCGCAGGACGACGCTCCCGGCAATGAGCCGGTGCCCTACGCGGGCGGTGAATACGAGACGCCCGCGGGCAACACGGCGGCGCGCCCGCCCGTCGAGTTCGCCCACGACGAGGAGATGTTCGACGCCGGTCCGGCGCCGCTGCCCTGGTACAAACGCCCGACGATCCTGTTCGGGGCCGCAGCCGCCGCTGCGCTGCTCGCCGCGGGTGGCCTCGCGGTGACTCTGACCAGTTCCGAAGGGGATTCGTCTCCGGTCACCGAGACCAGCACCACGTATTCGATGGGGCCGTCACCGGAGGGGCCGCCGCCTGAGCCGGTCACCACCGTGACCGAGGGTCCCGACGGGGTCAAAACCACCACGGTCGTCGCACCGCCACCCCCGCCGCCGGAGACGACGACGTCGGCACCGGAAACCACCACGACCACCAGTCCGACCACCACCACGACCACAACGACGACGACAACTCCGTCGACCACCACGACCACCCGCACCACAACGACCACGACGCAACCGCCGACCACGACCACGCAGCCACCGACGACGACACGTCCGCCGACCACGACCCAGCCGCCGGCCACGACCACTGCGGCAGAGGCCGGCGGCGGCGCGTAGGCCGGCGCTGATGACCGTGCCGGAGCCCGTTTCGGAGCTTCCGCCGGCTGCCCGGTCGGCAATCGATTCGGTATCGGCCAACCCCACCGCACCGGTCAAGCGGCTGGTGTCCGGTGGCATCGGAACCGGGAAGAGCACGGTGCTGGCCGAGATCCGCGGGGCGCTGCGCGACGCCGGCCGCATGGTGCTGACGCGGGCGCCCCGACCGGATGACGCGCCCGAGGCGGCATTCGTCGTCGACGACGTACATCTTCTCGGTGACAGCGAAATTGACTGTCTCACAGAGAAAGTCGCCGACCCGTCGGCGACAGTCGTGGTGGCCGGCGAGCCGTTGACGCATCGCCCGCCGCTGCAGACATTGGACACCGCGCTGGAGCGGGAGAATCCGGTGGTGCGGCTCGGGCCGCTGACCGCCGCCGAGGTGGGCCGGCTACTGGGGACGGCGCCGAACGCCCCGGCAACGCAGGAAACCGTCCGATCGGTGCTTGCCGCGACGGCCGGGTTGCCGTTTCTGCTGTCGGCGGCAGCTGCGGCCGACGCGCCGGCGGAAGCCGCCCGGTTCGCATTGCTGCAGCGGTTACGCCGGGTTGACGACGACACCCGCGACGCACTGCTGATCCTGTCGTTGAGCCAGGATCTGGGCCCCGACGACGTGGCGGCGGCCCTGCGGTTGCCTGGCGCCCAGGCGTCGATCCTTGTCGACCGGGCCCGCGCCGGCGGGTTGGTGGAGCCGTCACACGACCGGCGATTCGTGCGGATGGTTCACGAGTCACTCGCCCAGATCGCCGGGGCGGCCCGCCACCACGAGATCGAAACCTGCCTTCTCGCTTCACAACTCGAGCTGTCCACACTGTCCGCCGATCTCGCGATGCGCCTGGCCGAACATGGCCTGCGCGATGATCGGCTGGCCGAGGCGCTCGCCGAGCACGCCGCACACAATCGCGCCAAGCCGGCCCGGGCGGCCAGGCTCTACCGCGCAGCGGTCACGGCCGGCGCGGCGGCGGTGAGCACCCGGCTGGCCGATGCCCTGGCCCTGGCCGGGGACTGCACCACGGCGGCCCGGATGGCCGACGAGTTGCTGGGTTCCGACGATCCGGCCGAACGCGCCACCGCGGTCCGGATCGCGGCCAGCGTCGCCATGCACGACGGCAACGCCGCCCAGGCCGCCGACCTGTTCCGGTGGCTCGGGAGTTATCCCGACATCCTGACGAGTTCGGCGAGCACCACCGCCTTCCTCGCGGCCGGTGACCGCGAGGCCGCGCGCGCGTCGTCGAGCTCGGAGGCGGCGGGGCCGCCCACCTCGACGGCGCGGGCGGCACGCAGCCTGGCCGAAGGTCTGGTGCTGTCGCTGGACCAGCCGTTCGCCGTGACCGTGGCCCGGCTGAATCACGCCGTCACGGGTTATCAAGCCGGCGGCGTCGCACCCGATACCCCGGCCGCGCTGGTGACGCTGGCGGCACTGCACGGTGGCGACTCGGTGCGGGCGCGCAGTGTGATCAGCCGGGCCGTGCGTGCCGGCGGAGTGGACGGCGTGGGCGAGGAGGCCTTCAGCGCGGCGCGGCATCGCTTGCTGTTGGGTTGGGTGAAGATGCAGGACGGCCAGCTGGCCGCGGCCGGCGCGGATGCCGCCGCTGCCGAAGCCGGTGACGCGCTGCACCGGCGCGACGCCCTGTGGGCGGCGGCGCTGCGTACCGCGATCGCGCGGCGCAGCGGGGACAGCGGCGCGGTCCAGAAGTATTGGTATGCGGCGGTGGAGGTGCTCGCCGAGTACTCGATCGACCTGTTCTCCCTGTTGCCGCTGGGCGAGCTGTGGGTGGCCGGGGCCCGCATGCGCCAGATCGACCGCCTGGAACACTCGCTGTCCGGGGCGTGGGAACTGCTCACAGCACTCGGCGATCCGGTGTTGTGGTCGGTGCCCCTGCACTGGGCGGGTGTGCACGCCGGGATTCTGGCCAACTCGCCCGGCGCCGTCGCCCCGCACGGTCAGGCACTCACCGCCGCGGCCGGGCAGAGTGCCTTCGCCCGCGCCCTGGCGAACGCCGGCCGCACCTGGCTGCGGGTGCTGGCCAACCACGTCGACACCGATGAGGTCACGACGGCCGCCCGAGCGCTGGCCCAGTTCGGGTTGACCTGGGACGGCACCCGACTGGCGAGTCAGGCCGCACTGCAGACTCCGGATGCCCGGGTATCGCAGGCGATGCTGCAACTGGCCCGCGATCTCAAGCAGAGCAGTGCGGCCGACGAGGTGGCGGCCGCGCCGGGATCTTCGGCGGCTCCGGCGGGCATCGCCGCTCAGGCCGCCCCGGCCCCGTCGTCGACCAAGCTGTCCGACCGCGAGCGGGAGGTGGCCGAACTACTACTGCTCGGGATGCCCTACCGCGATATCGGCAGCCAACTGTTCATCTCGGCGAAGACCGTCGAGCATCATGTGGCCCGCATCCGGCGCCGCCTCGGCGCCGAATCGCGCACGGAAATGCTGTCGATGTTGCGGGCGATGCTGGCGCCTCAAGGCTGAGACCTCGAACACAGTGAGCTCCAAGTTAGGCAAGCCTCGGTAGCGGTAAGAAACGAGTAAATGTCACTATGAGCTGAAGGAAGCTAAGTTACCGACGGGTAACTATGCCCAAGTTACCCGCGAGTAACTCGCGAATGGAGGCGTTTCTGTGGAGAGTCTCGAACACACCCTTGTGGTGTCGCGGCTGATTCTCGGTGTGCTCGCCACGCTCGTCGTGCTGGCGTTCGCCGCCAAGCGTGTGCTGTGGCTGACCAAGCTCATCAGCTCGGGGCAGAAGGTCGGCGACGAACGCGGCCGTAAGGACCATCTGGTTCAGCGTTTCCTGAACCAGAACAAGGAGGTCTTCGCTCAGTCGAAGCTCCTGAAGTGGTCCATCCCCGGTCTCGCGCACTTCTTCACCATGTGGGGCTTCTTCGTCCTGGCCACGGTGTACCTCGAGGCCTACGGCGTGCTGTTCGACCCCGAATTCCACATCCCGCTCGTCGGCCGCTGGGCGGTGCTGGGCTTCCTACAGGACTTCTTCGCCGTCGCCGTGCTGGCCGGCATCATCGTCTTCGCGATCATCCGTATCCGGAAGAATCCCGAGCAGCTCGGCCGCGAATCCCGCTTCTACGGCTCGCACAACGGCGGCGCCTGGACGATTCTGATCATGATCTTCCTGGTCATCGCCACCTACGCGGTCTTCCGCGGCGCGGCCGTCAACGTGCTGGACGAGGACTTCCCCTACCAGTCGGGCGCATTCTTCTCCGACGGCATGGCCGCGCTGCTGGCCCCGCTGGGGCACACCGCCAACGTGTGGCTGGAGAGCATCGCACTGCTGGCCCACCTCGGCGTCATGCTCGCCTTCCTGCTGATCGTGTTGCACTCCAAGCACCTGCACATCGGCCTGGCGCCCATCAATGTCACCTTCAAGCGTCTGCCCGACGGTCTCGGCCCGCTGCTGCCGATGGAGTACAAGGGCGAGCAGATCGACTTCGAGGACCCCGCCGAGGATGCGGTGTTCGGTAAGGGCCGGATCGAGGACTTCACCTGGAAGGGCAACCTCGACATGGCCACCTGCACCGAGTGCGGTCGCTGCCAGTCGCAGTGCCCGGCCTGGAACACCGGTAAGCCGTTGTCTCCCAAGCTCGTCATCATGAACCTGCGCGACCACCTGTTCGCCAAGGCTCCCTACATCATCGAGGGCAAGCCGATGCCCGAGGAGGGCTCGGTCGACTTCGCCAAGCTGGGCGACAGCCTGCACGGGCACGGTGTGCCCGAAGACGGCTTCGCCCGCATCGAGGGCTCCGGACCCGAGCAGGCCCTGCGCCCGCTGGTCGGTACGGCGGAGGCCGGCGGCGTCATCGATCCGGACGTGCTGTGGTCCTGCACCAACTGCGGTGCCTGCGTCGAGCAGTGCCCCGTCGACATCGAGCACATCGACCACATCGTCGACATGCGCCGCTACCAGGTCATGGTCGAGTCGGAGTTCCCCGGTGAGCTCGGCGTGCTGTTCAAGAACCTGGAGACCAAGGGCAATCCCTGGGGCCAGAACGCCAAGGACCGCACCAACTGGATCGACGAGGTCGACTTCGACGTGCCGGTCTACGGCGAGGACGTGGAGAGCTTCGACGGCTTCGAGTACCTGTTCTGGGTCGGTTGCGCCGGCGCCTACGAGGACCGCGCCAAGAAGACCACCAAGGCCGTCGCCGAACTGCTCGCCGCTTCGGGCGTGAAGTTCCTGGTGCTGGGCACCGGTGAGACCTGTACCGGTGACTCGGCTCGCCGCTCCGGCAACGAGTTCCTGTTCCAGCAGCTGGCGGCGCAGAACGTCGAGACCATCAACGAGCTGTTCGAGGGCGTCGAGACGGTCGACCGCAAGATCGTGGTCACCTGCCCGCACTGCTTCAACACCATCGGCCGCGAATATCCGCAGCTGGGCGCCAACTACACCGTGGTGCACCACACACAGCTGCTCAACCGGCTGGTCCGGGACAAGAAGCTGGTGCCGGTCAAGTCCACCGGCGGCCCCGAGGTCACCTACCACGACCCGTGCTTCCTTGGCCGCCACAACAAGGTCTACGAGGCGCCGCGTGAGCTGGTCGAGGCCTCCGGTGTGACGCTGAAGGAAATGCCCCGCCATGCCGACCGCGGCCTGTGCTGTGGTGCCGGTGGCGCGCGCATGTGGATGGAAGAGCATATCGGCAAGCGCGTCAACGTCGAGCGCACGGAAGAGGCGATGGACACCGCCTCGACCATCGCGACCGGCTGCCCGTTCTGCCGCGTGATGATCACCGACGGTGTCGACGACGTGGCCGCGGCCCGCAACGTCGACAAGGCCGAAGTGCTCGACGTGGCTCAGCTGCTGCTGAACTCGTTGGACAAGAGCACTGTCACGCTGCCGGAAAAGGGCACCGCGGCAAAGGAATCCGAGAAGCGCGCCGAGGCTCGGGCCGCAGCGGAGGCCAAGGCCGAAGCCGCGGCACCGGTTGTCACCGAGGAGGCCCCGGCAGCCGAGGCAGCTCCTGCGGCGGAGGCTCCCGCGGCCCCGGCAGCAGCTCCGGCTCCGGTCACGGGTCTGGGCATGGCCGGTGGCGCGAAGCGTCCGGGCGCCAAGAAGGCTGGCGCTCCGGCCGCATCGGCAGCTCCGGCAGCCGAGGCCCCCGCCGCACCGGCTGCTCCCGTCAAGGGTCTGGGCATCGCCGGCGGTGCCAAGCGGCCGGGCGCCAAGAAGGCGGCTCCCGCCGCGTCGGCTCCGGCTGAATCTGCCGCTCCCGCGACGGAAGCTCCGGCAGCTCCCGCGGCACCGGTGAAGGGTCTGGGCCTGGCGGCCGGCGCGAAGCGTCCGGGCGCCAAGAAGGCTGCTCCGGCGGCGTCCGCTCCCGCGGCTCCAGCCGAGCCTGCCGCTCCGGCTGAGTCTGCCGCTCCGGCGGCCGAGCCGGCCAAGCCGGAACCTCCAGTGGTCGGCCTCGGTATCGCGGCGGGTGCGCGTCGTCCGGGCGCGAAGAAGTCCACACCGGCTGCTCCGGCCGCTCCCGCGGCACCTGCCGCCGAGCCGACGCCGGAGCCGGAGGCTGAAAAGCCGGCCGAGGCCGAAAAGCCCGCCGAACCCGCCAAACCGGAGCCTCCGGTCGTGGGCCTGGGCATCAAGCCGGGCGCCAAGCGCCCCGGTAAGCGCTGAGCACGTCGTCAACGCACCGAACGGCCATCTCCGCAACGGAGGTGGCCGTTCGGCGTATCCGGGGAATCAGCTTCCGCTACCACCGAAGGGCTTGGCTTTGACCGGAGGCGCCGCGACCGCCGGGGCGATGGTGCCGGTATAGGTGACTGTCGTGGTTTCACCGAGGGTCATCGATCCGCCGGAAACGACGGTCGCCGGGCCCTGTTCCTGTGCTCCGCCCAGGGTCGCAGCGAGGACACCCATCGCGACGACGGCGCTGCCGCCGAGTGCCGCGGCCAGCGTGTTGACTCGGAAAATGCCGGTGATTCGTGCCATGTGGATTGCCAATCGTGTCGAGTTGTTGCCGACTCAAATACCCTCTGACCTGGGGAAATCGGCAACGGTTTGTGTTCCAGCCATGGTTGCGCAGGTTTGTTCCCGGCGCGCGGCCGCCCAAGCGAATCCACAGCGGGTTGCCATCCGAATGACAGGAAGACCCGCAGCGTGAAATCGGCAGACTGTGGCGGTGACCACCGATAACGTCGGCAAATTCCAAATTCGGTGGACGGTGATGAGACCATGGTGAGCGTGACTACTCACCAGTTGCCGTGGCAGACCGGTCAGCACCCGAAGCCGCGTACGTTTGCCCAGTCCACGAAGCTGCAGGACGTCCTGTACGAGATCCGTGGACCGGTACACGAGCATGCCTCGCGGCTGGAAGCCGAAGGTCACCGCATCCTCAAGCTGAACATCGGCAACCCCGCACCGTTCGGCTTCGAGGCACCCGACGTGATCATGCGCGACATGATCCAGGCCCTGCCGTACGCGCAGGGCTATTCCGACTCCAAGGGCATTGCCAGCGCGCGCCGCGCGGTGTTCACCCGGTACGAACTGGTCGAGGGCTTCCCCCGGTTCGACATCGACGACGTGTATCTGGGCAATGGCGTCTCCGAGCTCATCACCATGACCCTGCAGGCGCTGCTCGACAACGGGGATCAGGTGCTCATCCCGGCGCCGGACTATCCACTGTGGACTGCCTCGACCGCACTGGCCGGCGGCACGCCCGTCCACTACATGTGCGATGAGACCCAGGGCTGGAATCCTGACGTCGCCGACATCGAGTCCAAGATCACCGAGCGCACCAAGGCGCTCGTGGTGATCAACCCGAACAACCCCACGGGCGCGGTGTACAGCCGCGAAACCCTGGAGCAGATGGTCGAGTTGGCGCGCAAGCATCAGCTCCTGCTGTTGGCCGACGAGATCTACGACAAGATCCTCTACGACGACGCCAAGCACATCTCCCTGGCGACATTGGCGCCTG
Organism: Mycobacterium sp. URHD0025; assembly: GCF_000426065.1. Lineage (GTDB taxonomy): Bacteria > Actinomycetota > Actinomycetes > Mycobacteriales > Mycobacteriaceae > Mycobacterium. The sequence goes on from NZ_AUEQ01000001.1 coordinate 124,527, forward strand.
ACCTTCTGTGCCTGACTTTCAATGGACTGTCCAAGGCCTACCGGGTCGCCGGCTACCGCGCCGGCTGGTTGGTGATCACGGGCCCCAAGGAGCACGCGAGCAGCTTCATCGAGGGCATCAGCCTGTTGTCCAATATGCGGTTGTGCCCGAATGTGCCTGCGCAGCATGCGATTCAAGTGGCGCTCGGTGGGCATCAGAGCATCGACGATCTCGTACTGCCCGGTGGCCGGCTGCTCGAGCAACGCGACGTCGCATGGACCAAGCTCAACGAGATCCCGGGAGTGTCCTGCGTGAAACCGGCGGGTGCGCTGTACGCGTTCCCGCGCCTGGATCCCGAGGTGCACGACATCCACGACGACGAGCAGTTGGTGCTCGACTTGCTGTTGCAGGAGAAGATCCTGCTGACGCAGGGCACGGGATTCAACTGGCCCACACCGGATCACCTGCGCATCGTCACTCTGCCGTGGGCACGTGACCTGGCCCAGGCTATCGAGCGGCTGGGCAACTTCCTGGTCGGCTACCGGCAGTAGGCGCCAGGAACCAGGCAGCCGACCGCTCTAGTCTGTCGGGGTGGCGCACACGCATTCTCATTCGCATTCGCTGGCAGGCCCATCTCCGCTGGGTCCGTTGGCCGCCCGCATCGTCGTCGGCCTGTTGGTCGCCATCGGGCTGGCGGTCATCGTCGGCGCCGGCGTGCTGTGGCCCAGCCATCAGAAGGTGGACATCCCGCTGCCTTTCCAGAATGCCGCGGGCGGGGCTGTCACCACCGAGGCGGGCCACGTTGTTTCGAGCAGCCTCGCTGACTGCGGCAGCCCGTCGGCCGGCGGCGTGCTGACGGCCAAACCGCAGCCCGCCGAGCCGGGTGGCGGCACGTGTGTGCAGAACCTGGTGGCCATCGATTCCGGCCCGAACAAGGGCGCCGACACGCTGCTGGAGTTCACCACCGGGCCGGGACAGCCGAATCTTGTTGCCGGAGACAGCATCCGAGTGAGCCGTCAGGTCGACCAGGCCGGCACGACGAGCTACGCGTTCTTCGACTACGAGCGCACCTGGCCGCTGATCGCACTGGCCGTGGCGTTCACGGTGGTGATCGTGGCCGTGGCGCGCTGGCGCGGATTGCGCGCCATCATCGGCATCGTGGTCGCATTCGCGGTGCTGATGATCTTCCTGTTACCCGCATTGCGCGACGGCGCCCCCGCGATACCGGTGTCACTCGTGGCCTCGGCAGCCATTCTCTACGCGGTGATCTACCTGGCCCACGGCGTCAGCCTGCGCACCAGCGCGGCCCTGCTGGGCACTTTGACCTCGCTGTTGTTGGCCGCCATTCTGTCCTGGGCAGCAATCGAATTGGCTCATTTGACCGGCCTGTCCGAGGATCAGAACAACGAGGTCGCTGCCTATCTGGGCAATGTGTCGATCACCGGTCTGCTGCTGGCGGGTTTCATCATCGGCTCACTCGGTGTGCTCAACGACGTGACCATCACCCAGGCATCGGCGGTGTTCGAGCTCGCCGAGCACGGCGGCACCAGGCGCTCGATCTTTACCGGCGCCATGCGAGTGGGCAGTGATCACATCGCCAGCACGGTCTACACCCTGGTGCTGGCCTACGCCGGTAGCGCGTTGCCGCTGCTGCTGTTGTTCAGCGTCGCCAATCGGTCACTCCCCGACGTGCTGACGGGAGAGAGCGTGGCGATCGAGATCGCCCGCTCAGCCGTCGGCGGCATCGCCCTGGCGCTGTCGGTTCCGTTGACGACGGGGATCGCCGCGGTGCTGGCGACGCCGGCAAACAAGCAGGCAGACCAGCAGGCACTGAACCGACACGTTTGACTACCGCCGGCCGGGGTATTCGGCGACGGTGAGTCAGCCCGATCACCACAGCACCGCGATCACGCTCGAAGTCGACGGAACCCGGCGCAGTCTGACCGTCGACAACCGCATGACGCTGCTGGACGCCCTGCGTGAGCGGCTCGGCGTCACAGCCCCGAAGAAGGGCTGCGACCACGGCCAGTGCGGCTCGTGCACCGTCTTGCTCGACGGTCGCCGGGTGACCACGTGCCTGCTTCTGGCGGCAGCCGCCGACGGAGCGTCGGTCACCACAGCTGCCGGGCTCGAGCACGACGGTGAACTGCATCCGGTGGCCCAGGCGTTCTACGACGAAGACGGGTTCCAGTGCGGCTATTGCACACCAGGCCAGATATGTTCTGCGGTAGGCATGTTGGACGAAGCCAAGGCGGGTGCCCCCAGCTTCGTCACCGATGATCTCGAGCTCTCACCCGTGCTCACCGATGACGAGATCCGCGAACGGATGAGCGGCAACCTGTGCCGGTGTGCGGCATATCCGAACATCGTCGCGGCGATCGGGCTGGCGTCCACGCAATGAAACCGTTCGACTATCACCGCGCCACCAGCCCCGCCGAGGCGGTGGCGATGCTGATGGAGCATCCACATGCCGCGTATCTCGCGGGTGGCACCAATCTGGTCGATCACATGAAGCTCGGCGTTGCGGAACCGGACCTACTGGTCGATGTCAGCCGGCTCGACCTGGCCGAGACGGTCACCATCCCTGACGGCGGCGTGCGCATCGGCGCGAACGTCCGCAACAGCGATCTGGCCGCCAACCCGGTGATCCGCTCGCACTATCCGATGCTGGCGCGGGCCCTGCTGTCCGGTGCGTCAGGTCAACTGCGCAACGCTGCCACCACGGCCGGAAACCTGCTGCAGCGCACCCGATGTGCCTACTTCCAGGATGTCACCACACCGTGCAACAAGCGGGTTCCCGGCAGCGGCTGCTCGGCGTTGGGCGGCTACGTCCGCTACCACGCCATTCTCGGGGCGTCCCCGCAGTGCATCGCCGTGCACCCGTCGGACATGGCGGTGGCAATGTGTGCGCTGGATGCCCAGGTGGTGGTGCAGACCAGCGACGGAGAACGCCGGATACCGGTCGACGAGTTCTATCGCCTTCCGGGCGACCAACCAGACCGCGACACCGTGTTGGGGCATGGCGAGCTGATCACGGCGGTCGAGCTGCCCGCTCCGCCGGAAGGAGCGGCCTCGGATTACCGCAAGGTCCGTGACCGTGCGTCCTACGCATTCGCGCTGGTGTCGGTCGCCGCCGAGCTGACTTTCACCTCGACGTTCCAGATCGGCTCGGCGCGCATCGCATTGGGAGGTGTGGCGCACAAGCCGTGGCGGGCGCGGCGCGCCGAGCAGGTTCTCACCGGCGATCAACCCTCGGCGGAGACGTTCGCCGCGGCGGCCGACGCGGAGCTCAAGCAGGCCGAGCCGTTACCGGGCAACGAGTTCAAGGTTGCCCTGGCCCGCCGTACCTTGATCGCCCAGTTACGCATGCTGACCGAGCGGAGGCGGCCATGACCCTCGTCGAACCCCATGCCATCGGTCAGCCTGTGGCCCGCACCGATGGCCGGGCCAAGGTCACCGGAACCGCGCGCTACGCCTTCGAGCAGCAGGTCGAGCATCCGGCCTACCTGCATCCCATCCAGGCCACCATCGCACGTGGCCGCGTGGTGGCGATGGACACCACCGGAGCCCTCGCTCTCGACGGCGTACTCGACGTGTTGACCGTGTTCGACGCTCCCCGGCTCGCCGATACGTCCGATGGCGAATTGGCGATCCTGCAAGACGATGAGGTGCACTTCCGCGGGCAGCTCATCGGTGGCGTCCTCGCCGAGACTGCCGAAATCGCCCGGGAGGCAAGCGCTCTGGTAAGGGTGGACTACGACGAAGCGCCTCACGACACGGAACTGTCGGCGGATCACCCCAGCCTGTACAGACCCGAGTCGGTCAACCCGTCGTTTCCTCCCGACACCGATCAGGGTGACGTGGACACGGCGCTGACCACCGCCGAGGTGACCGTCGATCAGACCTACCGCACGCCGATCGAGCACAACAATCCCATGGAGCCTCACGCCTGTATCGCGCAGTGGGCGATACGCGACGGTCAACCCGCGGTGACTCTGTACGACTCCACCCAAGGTGTGCACGTCGTGCGCAAGACGCTGGCCCCACTGTTCGACCTGCAGCCCGAACGGTTGCGCGTGGTCGCCCCGCATGTGGGCGGCGGATTCGGGTCCAAGGGGGCACCCCACGCCCACGATGTACTGGCCGTGCTGGCCGCTCAGCGCGCCGACGGGCGCCCGGTGAAACTCGCTCTGACCCGACAGCAGATGTTCTCGCTCGTCGGCTACCGAACCCCGACCATTGAGCGGGTACGGCTGGGCGCCGACAGGGACGGCCGGCTCGTCGCCCTTGCGCACGAGGTGATCGAACAGACCTCGGCGGTCAAGGAATTCGCCGAGCAGACGGCCGTGACGTCCCGCAAGATGTACGCCTGCCCGAATCGGCGTACGTCGCATCGGCTGGCCACGCTCGACGTTCCCGTTCCGTTCTGGATGCGGGCCCCGGGTGAGTGCCCGGGCACGTTCGCCGCCGAGGTCGCGATGGACGAGCTCGCGGTGGCCTGCCATCTCGACCCGATCGAGCTGCGCGCCCGCAATGAACCAGAGGTGGATCCCGAATCGGGTAAACCGTGGTCGGGACGTCGCCTCATCGAATGCCTACGCGTCGGGGCTCAGCGCTTCGACTGGTTTCCGCGTGACCCGCGGCCTGCGAAATATCTTGCCGGCCACTGGTTTATCGGCACCGGGGTGGCTGCCGCGACCTACCCGGGCATGGCGATGGAGGGCAACACGGCACGCATCGCCCACATCGAGCAGGGCCGCTACACGGTGCAGATCGGTGCGGCCGACATCGGCACCGGCACGTGGACGGCGTTGACCCAGATCGCCGCCGACGCCCTGGACTGCGATGTCGCGGCAGTGGACCTGCACATCGGGGACACGGATCTACCGCAGGCTTCGGTGGCGGGCGGCTCGTCCGGCATCACCTCGTGGGGTTCGGCGATAGTGGCTGCCGCCAAGCAGTTTCGCCGCGAACACGGGGAGCACCCTCATATCGGTGTGACGGCCGAGGCTGAGGCACCGCAGAACCCCGACGCCGAGAAATTCACCGTGCAGTCGTTCGGCGCCCACTTCGTCGAGGCGCACGTCAACTGCGACACCGGGGAGATCCGGATTCCGCGGATGCTCGGAGTTTTCTCGGTGGGGCGTGCCATCAACGCGCGCACGCTACGTTCCCAGCTGATCGGCGGCATGTCCATGGGGCTTTCCATGGCGCTGCACGAGGAGAGCGTCCGCGACCCGCGCTTCGGGCACGTCGTCACCCAGGATCTCGCGTCGTATCACATCAGCGCGCACGCGGATGTTCCCGATGTCGACGCGATCTGGCTCGACGAGGTCGAGGAGCACCTGAATCCGATGGGCTCCCGCGGCGCGGGCGAGATCGGCATCGTCGGCGCAGCCGCGGCAGTGGTCAACGCCGTCTACCACGCGACCGGGGTACGCGTGCGGGATCTGCCGGTCACTCTCGACAAGGTGCTCGCCGCCCTGCCCTGACGTGGCGTCAGCCCGCGAGGTCCTTTTCGGTGAGCTCGGTGGCGGCGAGCGCGGCGGCCAGGGTGTCGTGACGGAACGCCGACGTGACGTGGTCGTGCACCACCCGGAACGCCGTCGCGCCGGTGCGGGTGGTGCCGTCGGCCGCCATGATGGTCTGTTCGACGACCACGACGCCGTCGTGCACGAACATCCGCCCGGGCGTCACGGTGTCCCCGGTGGACGCGGCCCACTCACGCAGGGCGGCGTGCCCTTGGGCGGCACCTTTGGCGTCGCCCACCTCGATGTCATCGCTGGACAGCGCTATCAGGGTGTCGTTGTCGTCCTCGTCCAGCGCGTCATGCCAGGCCAGAACCGTCGCGATCTCGGATGTGGTCATGAACGAAACCTACGCCTCTCAGAACGGTGTGCGGTCGAGCCAGGCGTCCCAGGTTGCGGTGTCGCCGAACACTTCCAGCCCGAGGTCGGCAGCCGTGCCCCGGCGCGTGACCGCCAGCAGCAGCTTGTGAGCCGGGCCCTTCAGCGCGACCGTGCCCTTGCCGTGACTGTGAGACCACTCGAGCCCGTCTTCGTCGTGCTCCACCGTCCACTCCCCCGTCGGCCCCAGACCGTCGTCGGTCGCATGCAGGTGGATGCTGGTGCCCAACGCGAGGGGTACTCCGTGCCGCTTCTTGGCCATACCGGTGGCGATCTCGAGCCATTCACTGACCGCGTCGGCGGCGAGGTCGGCCGGTGGCACGAACTCGGTTCCCACGGCCAGTGCGGCGTCGGCGTGGTGTACCGCCGCCTCGTGAACGCGTCGCCGTACCCACCAACCCGCGGGTTTGGGACCCAGGAACGTCCACACCCTCGCATCGGTGCCGATCTGGTCCACCGACTTGAGAACCTGGGCCGCGCCCGCGTTGAGCCAGTCGATCGCGGCGTCCGGATCGTCGGGCGGCTTCCCGTCGTGGACCTCGCGGGGGTCGAGAGGCGAGACCCGGCGCTCGGAGATAATCTGTGCCGCCCAACGGTTTCCGCGCCCGACATGGCGGAACAGTTGCTTGAGCGTCCAGTCCGGGCAGGTCGGCACCGGCGTCTCGGGATCGCTGGAGGCGATCAGCTCCCCGAAGCTCCGGGTCTGGTCGAGCAGAGCAGCTCGGAAGTCCACGTCACGAACTTACCGCTGTGCGTGCCTTCCCGAGCGTGTTCGGCAGAGTCGACCAGCCGCGCAGGATGCGGGTCTCGCGACGGCTGCCTTCGCCGGCCGCCCGCGCGTCCGGGAACCGGTCGAAGAAGGTCTGCAGGCCCACCTGACCTTCGGCCCTGGCGAGGGCCGCGCCGAGGCAGAAGTGCCGGCCGCCGGAGAACGACAGGTGCCGTCCGGCGTTTTCCCGTTCGATGTCGAAGCGGTGCGGGTCGGTGAACACCGCCGGGTCCCGGTTGGCACCGGCGAGGTGCACGATGACGAGTTCCCCGGCCTGCACCGGGGTTCCGGCCACTTCGGTGTCGACGAGCGCCACCCGGGCGCTCATCAGCACCGGTGAGTCCAGCCGCAGGATCTCCTCCACCGTGTTCGGCCACAGTTCGGGACGGGCGGACAGGGTCTGCAGGTGCTCGGGATGGTCGAGCAGCATGCGGATCCCGTTGCCCAGCAGGTTGACCGTCGTCTCGAACCCGGCCGCAAGCACCAGACCGGCCAGCGCCCGCAGTTCCGCCTCGTTGAGCGGTTCTCCGGCCGCGCCGGCGTCAGAGGCCTGGATGATCTGGCTGAGCAGGTCCTCACCGGGGTTGCGCCGCAGTTGACGCAGGTGATCGGTCAGCCAGCTCTCGAATCCTCGGATGCCCGAGTTGACCTCCTGGTACTGCCGCCACGTGAGTCCGATGTCCAGGCTGGGCGCGCCGAGCTCGCCGAAGCGCAGGATCTGGGGCCGGTCGGCGTCGGGCACACCCAGAATGTCGCTGATCACCGCGACCGGCAGCTGCGCGCAGTACCGGCCGACGATGTCGACCACGCCGTCGCCGTCCATCGCGTCCAGCAGTTCGTTGGCGGTTTCCTGGACGCGTTCACGCAGCCGGGCCACGGCGCGGGTGGTGAACACCGAGGAGACGAGCTTGCGGTAGCGGGTGTGATCAGGTGGTTCCACCGCCAGCAGTGACGGTGGTAGGAGCGGGTGCAGCGAGCCGGTGTCGGTCTTGTCCGCGACCCAGCGCAGCGGTTTCGGCAGGTTTCCGCCGAGCCGCGACACCCGGAAGTCGTCAGAGCGCAGCAGCTCGGTGGCCACGTCGTAGTCGAAGGTCATCAGGAGCGCGCGGCCGCGCACGATCGGGCCGCGGCGGCGCATCTCGTCGGCGAAGGGCGCCGGGTCGGCCCGCACCGCCGGGTCGGCGATCAGCCGAGCCTGCGGATCACCGTGGCGCATCCCGAACGCGGATATGCCTCGAACCACCCCGTGCAGGGCCATCCACCGGATTCGTTCCCGCATGGCCCGAGCCTACGACCGCGGAATTTGTTCTACAAGCGTCAAACAGCGGCGACCGGGCGTCCCAATGCGTAGACCCGCCATCCGGCATCCCGCCACCGCTGGGCGTCCAGGCAATTGCGGCCGTCCACAACGACTTTCACGCGCACCGTGTCAGCCAGCTCGGCGGGGTCCAGGTCCACGAACTCGGCCCACTCGGTGAGCACCAGCACTGCGTCGGCCCGGTCGCAGGCTTCGACGACAGAGGTGGAGTAGTTCAGCGTGGGGAACACCCGCTGCGAGTTGTCCATCGCCTTGGGGTCGTACACGTTGACCGCGGCGCCGTTCAGCTGCAGCATGCCCGCGACGTTGAGTGCGGGCGAATCACGCACATCGTCGGATTCGGGTTTGAACGCCGCGCCGAGGACGGCGATGTTGGCGCCCAACAGCGATCCCCGGCAGGCCCGGGTGGTCAGTTCCACCATGGCCGTGCGGCGACGCATGTTGATGCTGTCGACCTCGCGCAGGAAGGTCAGCGCGTGGTTGGCGCCGAGCTCACCGGCGCGGGCCATGAATGCGCGAATGTCCTTGGGCAGGCAGCCACCGCCAAAGCCGAGGCCGGCGTTGAGGAATCGCCGTCCGATCCGCGGGTCGTAGCCCAACGCATCGGCCAGCAGGGTCACGTCGGCTTCGACGGCCTCGCACACTTCGGAGATCGCGTTGATGAACGAGATCTTGGTGGCCAGGAACGCGTTGGCCGAAACCTTGACCAGTTCCGCGGTCTGCAGATCGGTGACCAGGAACGGCACCCCGTCGTCGATCAGCGGGGCGTAGAGCTCGCGCACCGCCGCCTCGCTGCGCAGTGAATCCTGCTGGACGCCAACCACGATGCGGTCGGGGTGCAGCGTGTCGTGCACGGCGTAGCCCTCGCGAAGGAACTCGGGGTTCCAGGCCACCTCGACGTCCACGTCCGCGGGTGCCAGCGTGCGGGCCCGCTCCGCCAGGTCGGCCGCGGTGCCGACCGGGACGGTGGACTTGCCGACGATCACGGCGGACCGGCGCAGCCGCGGCACCAGTGTGTCGATCACGGCGTGTACGTGGCGCAGATCGGCGCTGTATTCGCCCTTCTTCTGTGGGGTGCCCACGCCGAGGAAGTGCACGTCGGCGAAATCGGCGGCCTCGTCATAGTCGGTGGTGAACCGCAGCCGCCCGGCAGACAGGTTGTCGTTCAACACCTTGCGCAGGCCGGGCTCGTAGAACGGGATGTCACCGGCGGCGAGTTTGGCCACCTTGCCCGGGTCGATGTCGACCCCGATCACCTCGTGGCCGAGCTCGGCCATGCCCGCAGCATGTGTCGCGCCCAGATAGCCGGTGCCGAAAACGGTGCATCGCATACTGCCTGAATAGGCGCCGATGATGAGCTAGCTGCTACGCGACACTGAGCGGCAGACCAACGTCAGGTAACGGTTGGTGGCGGGGGCTAGTGGCCGCCGAACGGGAAGGGCCACATCGACCCGCCGTCACTGCCCGAGCCGCGCGAACCACCGGAACGACCGGGATTCCAATCGCCGGACCCTGAGCCACCCGGATTCCAGTCACCCGAGCCACTGGACCGACCGGGATTCCAGTCGCCGGAGCCACTGGACCGGCCAGGGTTCCAGCCCGAGCTCGGACCCGAACCCGATCCCGGGCCCCAGTCATCCGAACCCGAGCCCGGCCACTGCGGGGTCTCCGGTTCGTGACGCGACGGCGGATCCCACGGGCGCTGCGGCTCTTGGCGCTGCGGCGGCTCCCACGGCGGACGGAAGAGGCCGGGCAGCCGCGGCGGGGGCGGGAGCACGACCAGCGGCGGGATGTACGGAGCCGGCGGGTTGTAGATCGGCGCAGGCGGTGCCACAGGGATCGGCGCAGGCGGCGGAGCCTCGGGAGCCGGAGCCGGCGCCTCGGGGGCAGGCGGCGGGGCCGCGGCGGGCTGCTCGACGTAGACCGTGCGCGGCGGCGCCTGCGGGGCCGGGGCCGGAGCTTCCTGCACCACCGGTATCGGGGCCTTGATGGTCTCCGGCGGCGGGGCCGGTGGCGGGGCTGCCGGCTGTGCGGGCTGGGCTTCCGGTGCGGGAGCAGGTGGAAGCTGGGCCGGAGCGCTGGGCGCGACCGCACCCTGTGCGGGCGAGGGACGCTGATCGACTGTCGGCCGGATGCTCACCGCAAGCGAAATGACCAGGGCCACAACGCCGACCACGAATACCGACGTCAACGCGGATCCCACCAGCAGGAACGGCTTGCGTTCCTCGTCGAGTGGCATCTCGTCGGCGACGAGGTCCACCCCGTCGATCGCATCGGCGCCGACGGGGGCCATCTCGGTGGCCAGGCCGGCCAGCGCGTAGGCGCTGCCCGCGGTGGTGCCGTCGGGGTCTTGCGAGTAGGCGAGACCGACCGTGGTGGCCTCGAACGCCGGAGCGTTGGCCGATGCGAGGGCGGCACCGCGGGCGAGTGCCATCTCGGGCTCGTCCGGGGCGCTGACCGGAAGCGACACCAGGGGTTCCAGATGCGCCTTCACCGACGCGACGTCGACGCCTGCGCCGAGGACGAACATGCCCTGCGGCGCGGAATCGGCGGCGGCCACGGCGGCGGCCATATCGGTGAGCACGGCCATGGCGTCGGTGCTGTGCAGAGACCGGCTCAACACCTTGACCACCGAGCCGTCGTCGGTCTTGACCACCGACAGCGTCGCGGCGTCACGGTCGATGAACAGCAGCGCCGTGGTGTCGTACCCGACCGCGCGGCCGACCGCCTGGGCCAGCGCCGCGGCGGCATGACTTTCGGAGACCAACATGACGTCGTCGATGCCGTGCGCAGACAGTGTGTCGCGCAGTGCGGCGGCGTCGGAATGGTCGGTCCAGGTGACGCCGATCGACTTCAGATGATGCCCACCCGAGGTGGCGCTCTCCTGGGTTCCGAGGATGGCGGCGACCACCTGATCCGCCGCCGTGGTGGTTGCCGAATCCCCACCGGCGGTGACGTCGAAGACGTCGTGATCGACGGTAACTCCGTCGGCCTTCTCCCCCTCGACCAGCACCATGCGGACCGTTGTAGGTGCCATCGCCACACCCAATACGATGTCCACCGAGCCCTCCAATGTGTTTGCTGCACTGCATTTGTCGCCATTGCGCACACATTCCGCACGAACCGACAACTAGAACCTTCATCGGTGTAACCAGCTGCATCGTTACACCTGCGCCCGTTAGCTACAGCGCCAGATTCCGGTCGGACCGCGACGGCATGGTGCGCGCCGGCGCCGGTTAGTTAGACCCTACTCGGCATTACGACAAAGAGCGCCGGCCGGTTCATCCCGCAGTGTCTTCCTCGGCCGGATCGGGGCGCTGTCCGCGGTCCCCGAGTTGGCCCATCTGACCCGGCTGTCCCATCTGCCCCAGCGTCCCGCCGAACAGCCCGGGCCGGCGGGCGGGCAGGTGCCCGTGCACACCCTCGGCGTAGGCGGATTCGGCGTGCTGGGTGAAGTCGACGCCGGTGGTCTCGTCCTCGGGGCTCACCCGGAATCCCATGAACCGGTCGATCGCCTTGGCAATCGCGTAGGACATCGTGAACGCATAGGCCGCCACGACGACCACAGCCAGCAGCTGCTTACCCAGCTGGGTCAGACCGCCGCCGTAGAAGAGGCCCTGCGGACCCGCGGTCATCACCTCGGTGGCCAGGAATCCGATCAGCAGGACGCCGACCACACCGCCGACGAAGTGCACGCCCACCACATCGAGCGAGTCGTCATAACCGAACCGGAACTTCAGGCCGATCGCGAACGAACAGACGACTCCGGCCGCCAGGCCGACGACGACCGCACCGAGAGTGTTGACCGTGCCGCAGGACGGGGTGATCGCCACCAGGCCTGCCACCACACCGGACGCCGCGCCGAACGTGGTGGGCTTGCCGTCGCGGATCTGTTCGACCGTCAGCCAGCCCAGCATGCCCAGGCAGCCGGCGACCAGGGTGTTGAGGAAGATCGCGGCGGCGGTGCCGTTGGCGGCCAGCGCCGAGCCCGCGTTGAAGCCGAACCAGCCGAACCACAGCAGACCGACGCCCAGCAGCACGAAGGGCAGGTTGTGCGGGCGCATCGCGTCCTGCTTGAAGCCGATGCGAGGACCGAGCAGCAGCGCCAGCGCCAGGGCCGAGGAGCCGGAGACGATCTCGACGACGAGCCCGCCGGCGTAGTCGAGAACGCCGAGGCCGGCCAGCCAGCCGCCCGGGCCCCAGACCCAGTGGGCGACGACGGCGTACACCGCGACCGCCCACAGCGGGACGAACACCATCCAGGCGGCGAACTTCGCGCGGTCCGCGATGGCCCCGCTGACCAGCGCGGCGGTGATGATCGCGAAGGTCAGCTGGAAGGTGGCGAACAGCAGCTCGGGAACCGCGCCGTGCGCCGTGCTGGGAGTGATGCCGAGCATGCCGAAGTGCTGCAGACCGCCGATCAGACCGCCGCCGGCGTCATCGGAGAACGCCAGGGTGTAACCGACCAGCAGCCAGGCCACCGTGACCAGCGGGATCGAGATGAAGCTCATCATGATCATGTTGAGCACGCCGGTGGTGCGGACCATGCCGCCGTAGAAGATGGCGAGGCCGGGGGTCATCAGCAGGACCAGCGCGGTGCTGGCGAGAAGCCACGCTGTGGCGGCCGGATCGATTTCGGGCACGTCGAGCTCCTTTGGTCTCGACGAGAATGTCGGGCGCGCGTTTCAGCCAAGCGGCAAGCGTGTTTCAGCCGTGTTTCGTGTTGCGGTGTGGTTACTGAAAGTTCACGGGCGGGCCTCTTGGCTTCTGGCGTCGCCGTTTTCCACACCTGGGCCGTCGATCGGCGATTTCCGCAGCCCACAGGTAGAAAACGGCACACGCGCACGCCGGCCTACAGGGTGCTCGGTCCCCTGGCGTCGCCGCTTTCCACACCTGAGCCGTCGATCGGCGATCTCCACAGCCCACACGTGGGAAACGGCGCACGCGCTCGCCGGCCTACAGGGTGTGCTCGGTCCCCTGGCGTCGCCGTTTTCCACACCTGGGCCGTCGACCGGCAATTTCCACAGCCCACAGGTAGAAAACGGCACACGCGCACGCCGACCTCGCCCGCGCGGGCGCTGCCTAGGACTTGATGAAGTTCAGATGCGACCGTGACGGGGTCGGCCCACGCTGACCCTGGTATTTCGAGCCGACCTTGGCGCTGCCGTATGGGTGCTCGGCCGGACTGGTGAGCCGCAGCAGGCACAGCTGGCCGATCTTCATCCCCGGCCACAACGTGATGGGCAGGTTGGCGACGTTGGAGAGCTCCAGCGTGATGTGCCCGGAGAAGCCAGGGTCGATGAACCCGGCCGTCGAGTGCGTCAACAACCCGAGGCGGCCCAGCGAGGACTTCCCTTCCAGGCGTCCGGCCAGGTCGTCGGGCAGGGTGCACACCTCCAGCGTGGAGCCGAGCACGAACTCACCCGGGTGCAGCACGAAGGGTTCACCCTCGGTGGGCTCGACCAGGCTGGTCAGCTCGTCCTGCTGTTTGGCCGGGTCGATATGGGTGTAGCGGGTGTTGTTGAAGACCCGGAACAGGCTGTCCAACCGCACATCGACGCTCGACGGCTGCACCAGGGCATCGTCGAACGGCTCGATGGCAAGGCGTTTCGCGGCGATCTCGGCCCGGATGTCTCGATCGGAGAGCAGCACCCGACGAGCGTATCGGTTACCGACGGACCACCTGCGGCAACGGCGGCACCGTCGCGGGTTTCGGAGGTGTCCGCACAGGCACCTTGCGCGCGACGGTGTGGATCTGCTGGCCGTTGAGGGACTCGATCAGCGGATTCGGTGGCGGCCCCGTCGGCACCGGACTGGCATCGGGCGCGGGCAGCAAGGGCTGCGCCGGCGAGGCGTGGGCAGCCGGGGCCGACGCCTGCGGCCGCGGGCCTCCGTGCACGGTGATCGCCAGGAACACCGAACCTGCCACGATCAACAGCGCAGTCGCCACAACCATGGACCAGGTGTGCATCAGGTGGTCGCGGTTGGCTTGTGGCGCGACATCGTCGCGCATGTCGGCGCTGGCGATCAGCGCACCGCGCGCCAGCAGCAAGGCGGCATCGTCACCGAGCGCAACCGGTCGCGACATCACCGAATTGACCTCTTCGACAAGGCTTTCCGCGTCCGGGGCGGACCCGGGAATGGCCACGGTGCCAACCGGCTCGGGGAAGCTGTCGCAGACGCCGCGCAGAGCAAGCACTGCAGTCGCCTGGTCGGTTCCGTCCAGACGGCGGCTGCGTAACCGGCGGGTGCCGTCCTCACCCTCGGCGCCGATCACGGCCAGCATGGTCTCCTCGGGTTCGACCACGCACAAGGCGATCGAGTCGCAGTCAGCGATCTGAACGGTGTATTCGGCGGCCGCTTCGAGTGCGTCCGTACCGCCGATGACCGCGACGTTGGTGACGCCCAGCTCCTCGAGGGCGTCGAGGACCAGCTTGGCCTCGTCGGCCACCTCATCGGTCCAGGTCAGAGCGACACGGACAACGGTGTACCCGTTGGCTGGTGCGGCAGCGCGGGCATCGGTCACCGCTTTGACGACGTGCTCGCGGAAGCCCAGGTGCTCGACGCCGGCGTTGGTGTCTGCGTCCAGCGAATCGTGGTCGATCACCGCGCCGTCGCCATGGGTGCCCTCCACCAGGAGGAGCCGGGCGTCGCGCGAGGTCATGGCAATACCGATAACAACTTCCATGGGTCTGGATCCCTCGATTGATTCGGCCCGACGTGCGGGCCTGTTCGCTCCATGCAGCACCGGATGGAGCCCACGACAACCGACGGTAGAGAGCGCGCCTGAGAACTGCGGCCCGAGGATTTACAGGACTCTCAGGGTGGCGCGTTCACAGGAATCATGTTCTGGGGTCTTGTGTTTCGCCACGCCGGTCCAGGCTCCGGGTCCCCGCTGGGCATCGATCCGTCGGCCGCGTCGGGAGGCTTCGCCAATCGGCGGTCACCACCCGAGGGTCGAGCCGGCGTCAATTTCTTAGACTCACCGAGAGGATGTCCGCCCGCCTTACCCGGAAGCAGGGCTCAGTTGCTATCCTTCGTCAGCACCATGCCGATGTAGTTCAATGGCAGAACATCAGCTTCCCAAGCTGAATACGCGGGTTCGATTCCCGTCATCGGCTCCATATATGACCGGGCGAATGCTGCTGAACGTCGATTCGCTCGGAGGCGCGTCCCGCATCGGTCCCGTGCACTCGCCACCCCGAGCGCTCACTGCATCTGGTCAAGCATGTCGGAGAACGCATCCTTCAGCCGCAGCGCCTTCTTGATCTCGATTGAAGTGACGTAGGGATACTCCCCGTACTCCAGAAAGCTGGGCACGTGGTGTTCCCGAACGAACTGCACGAACCCCTCGGGACGCTCTCGCCAGTCCTCGGGGAAACCCTCAAGGTTCTCAAAGGTGGTCGCGATACCCGACTGGCCGAACAGCTGAACGGCATCCTCGGTGTACTTGTCGAAGTCGGTGTCGAAGATGCCCTGGTACTGGAAATAGAGGTCCTCGCCGATATTGAACAGCTGCCACCGCAGGTAATGCAGCTTCAGCGGATCCAGAACCGTGGGGTCTTTCTCGACTGCGGCCTGAATAGTTCTCCCGTGTTCGCGGATCGCCTCTTCGCGACCCGGTATGACCTTCGCGATGATCGTGAAGCCGTAGCACGCCGGAGTGCGCGGGAAAACTGGTCCGTATCGCCCCCGCTCTTCTTCGAAATATCCCTCTTTCGGGATCGCCATGGCGGCGGGCTTGGTCCAGTCCTGATCGGTCGCGGTCATGTTGGCTCCTTTGTGAACCGATGGGCCGGACACTACGCCTGATTAATCGCCGTTTCGGGCGGTTCATTCGCAGGTCTACAGACCCAGTCGGGCTGGAACCGACACTGTGCGGATGGTCGATCACCGCGGCGTCACCCGTAGCCGAACTCCGTACTCGAACGGCGCCACAATCCATTCATTGAGAACCCTCATTGACAATTGGAGACCCAGTGGTCGACAGTGCTAGGCGTCCACGGCACGAGAGGCAAGTAATGAGCACGAACCACCCCGATGACCAGCTCAACGAACTCGGCTACTACGCCGTGACGCGCCACCCCGCGGACGTCCGGGTGGTCCTGCCCGAAGCGCGTATGGCCGAGTCGCTGGGCCTGGGGTCGTGCCACATCGGTGAACGTTTCACCGTGAAGGACGCGGCGGTGCTCTCGGGCGCGGTGGCGGGCTGCAGCACCAGCCTCGGTATCGCGCCGTCGACCAACTACCACACCCGCCACCCCACGGTCACCGCCACAGTGGGATCGACGATGCACGCCCTCACTGAGGGTCGCTTCGCCATGGCGTTCGGGCGCGGGATGGCGGCGTACTGGCAGGCGATCGGCCTGCCCGTGGTGACCGAGGCCCGGCTTCGCGACTTCTTCGGCATCCTGCGCCGGCTCTGGGCCGGCGAGATGATCGTGAATCACGAAGGGCCGGCCGGGAAGTGGCCGCTGTTGCGCCACGTGAGCGGTCTTGCCGACGGCCCACCCATCGGTCTGGTGGCGGTCGGTCCCAAGACGATGGAACTCGCCGGGGAGATCTGCGATTTCGTTGTGCTCCATACCTTTTTCTCCGATGAAGCGACGACGGCGTCGGTCGCGGCGGTGCGCCGGGGCGCGGAACGCGCGGGCAAGGATCCCGACAGCGTCCGCATCTGGGCGTGCCTGGCGACGGTCCCGGACGCGCTGTCGGAGGACGACCGGTTGCGCCGCGGCGTCGGCCGGCTGGCCACTTATCTGCAGGCCTACCCGGACGTGCTCGTCGGGGCCAATGGCTGGGATCGCGCGGTGTGGGACCGGATCAGGCAGTCAGCACTGTTCACCGATGCGGCCACTGCCGGGCCCATCGATGCGAGCGCCTCGTTCGAGACACTGCAGCGCATCGCCGAGCTGATCCCCACGGAGTGGCTGGACTCGGTGGCCAAGGGATCACCGCAGGACTGCGCGAAAACCATCGCCCGGCAGTACGACCTGGGTGTGCATTCCGTCATCATGCACGGCGCGAGTCCGCAGGAACTCGAACCCGTCGTGCGGGCGTACCGGGCCGATCGGCCGACGCTGCGGCGTGCCGTGGCGGCGAACCCCGGGCGATTCGCCTGAACGCCCGCGAATCTCCGCAGGCCATCCGCGCTCGGGAGCAGTGGCGCGCGGCGGTTCCCACCGCAGTCACCTCGGCCGCGGGCACCAAGCTGAACAAGCGCGGCCTCGAGACCCGGGCCCGCTTGCTCGACATCGCCATCCGCTGTCTGGCCGAGAGCGGTGGCGAGCCGGTGTCGGCCAATCGCATCGCCAAGGATGCGGGCGTCACCTGGGGTACGGTGCAGCACCAGTTCGGCGACCTGGACGGCTTGTGGGTGGCGGTGATCACCGAGATCCATTCCCGCAGTTGGTCATCCAACGAAAGGCCGCCGCGCACGGGCACCTTGCGTGAGCGAGTGGTGGTCGCCGTCGACTCTGTCTGGACATATCTGGACACGACTGAAGGGCGGGCGCTGACCGCACTGCGCACCTCGCTGCCGCCACGTCGTTCCGACATCGCGGCCGAATATCCGCGGACGGCAGCCGCTTTCGCGGCGCGCGAACATGACTGGATCGAAGGTTTCGACTATCTGATGGACGGCCTCGACCTCGATCCGGATCAGCTGTACCGGGTGCGGTGCCTGCTCCCCGCTGCCATCCGGGGCCTGAGCAACGAACGTCAGATGGGCTTCACGTCGGACCTCGAGGTCGCCCGCACGGCACTGACCGATGCCGTGGTGGCACTGCTGTCCCAGCCGCGGCAGTGAGGCGGGACGACGACTGCGCGCGGGTTTCTACCCCCGGGCGGTTGATCGCCGCCCGTCACGACCCTG
The DNA here is from genome assembly GCF_000426065.1 of Mycobacterium sp. URHD0025. Lineage (GTDB taxonomy): Bacteria > Actinomycetota > Actinomycetes > Mycobacteriales > Mycobacteriaceae > Mycobacterium. Next base: position 142,373 of record NZ_AUEQ01000001.1, read on the forward strand.
CGGTAGAAACCGACGATGGCGAGCCTCCGACCCGTCGGCGTGCGAGCGGATAACAGCACAGCCCGATCAGCAGCGCCGATACGTGGCCGATAGCGGTGAAGTTGATGGCGCTCACCAGCGCGGAGCCGAAGTAGACAAACGCCGCAGCCAGGTACACCCACCGCCACGGCCGCACCATGCGATATGCCAGCACGGCACCGACTCCGGCGAGAAAGTAGCTCACTCCCACATCGCGGACGTGGACCAGCCGCTCGGGAGCCAGATGATCGTGGATCGCCAGGTAGAGCACGCCCTCGCTGATGTAGGTGGCCAGCACATGGGAAATCAAACCGACTGCCAACCAACGAATTTGGCCGAGCCAGCGTTCGGCCGGGGCCAGAATGAGAGTGAACAGCACCAGGTACGGCGTCCAGAACTTGCCATCGATCCAGAACAAGCTCGTGAACAAAACGTAGAGCGGGTCGGTTTCCAGGTGGTGAATGTTGGTCGAGCTCTCGACCAGAAGGTCGTGCAGCGCCCGCCCATGGGTCTGGCGCTGGATGATCGTCGTGACCAGCAGGACCGCCAGCCAGGCATAGGTCAGCGGGGCACTGCGCACGTATCTCCACACCACCCCAGGCCATGCCTTCAGCCGCACGCCATTCAGTATGTGCCTGGGAGCTGGACAGATCCGACGATTCGAAAGCGTTGCGCTTCAACAAATGAATCCATTCGCGCACCACTCCGACTGATGGGCGTTACGAATTCCTTTGGCGGAAAGCGCTTTCGAAGGCAACGATGCTACGCACTCGCACAGCACGACGTCGGACCCGGCTCCACGACCACGCTGAAAGTTCACAGCCACCACTTCGGCTTTGCGTGGGATACTCGCTGGATGGGCAGCGCTGCGCAGCACGATATGACCCGAACTCCCGTCGACGAGTTGTCTGCGTTCGAGGTGGCAACCCGAGATCTGGTGGGCGTCGCCCTGCGCAGCGTCGATCAACTCGAGATCTCGCTTCCGCAGTTCCGACTGCTACTCGTACTGCAGGAACGCGGGAAGTCGACGTCGACGGAATGCGCCCAGGCGCTCGGCGTCGTCGGGTCGACGGTGACGCGCCTGGCCGACCGTTTGGACGCTTCCGGCCATCTGGTCCGCGGCTCCGATCCCACCAACCGCAGTGTCGTCACGCTGTCGCTGACCGACCGCGGTCGCAAGCTCGTCCGTCAGATCACAACCCGCCGCCGGCGGGAACTGAGCAGAGTGCTCGACCGTCTCGATCCTGCGGAGCGCGCCGCGTGCGCGTCGGCTTTGCGCAGTTTCCATGAGTTGCTCACCGACGACAATGCCGACGATCTGAACCGTCCGATGCCGCTGTAGGGATCTCACCCGAAAGGGGTGATTTCCGGACACCTGACTTGACTTGGCGCGCAACGGTTCTGGACTTCTCCGACGTTGTTCCGCGATTTGTCCGGACGGTGAGCCGGTTCAGGAATAGTGTGGGCCAACATGGAATCGAACAACGATGACATGACCGAGATCGGCCGAGTTCAGCGCGGCAAACTGTCGAGACGTTCGATGCTCGGGGGCATCGCAGCCGCCGGAGTAGGTGCGGCCACCGTGGGTGCGCTGGCCTCCGGCTGTGACGACACCGACAAGGCCGGAAAGCCGAGTGCCAGCGGACACGCCGGCCCGCCGGACTATGGCACCGGCATCAACGAAGGCTTCGACGGAAAGATCGAACTCGACGTTCGTGATTCGAAGCCCGACTGGAAGCCCTTCGAGCTCAAGCATGCACCGGAGGGCGCACCGAACGTCCTGGTGGTGCTCTTCGACGACACTGGGATGGCGTCCTGGTCGCCGTATGGCGGCCGGATCAACATGCCGACCCTGCAAAAGCTGGCAGACAACGGACTCACCTATTCGCAGTGGCACACCACGGCGTTGTGCTCGCCCACCCGGTCATGCTTGTTGACCGGCCGCAACCACCATGTGAACCGGTTCGCGAGCATCACCGAGGGTTCCGACGGCTTCCCGGGAGCGGCGGCCCGACTGCCGGCACAATGCGCGACCGTCGGCCAAGTGTTGCAGGACAACGGCTATAGCACGTTCTGGGTCGGTAAGGACCACAACGTGCCGGAAGAGGATGTCTCCAGCGGTGGCAGCAAATCGGAGTGGCCGCTGCAGAAGGGCTTTGACCGGTTCTACGGCTTCCTCGGCGGGGAAACCAACCAGTGGTATCCGGATCTGACGGAGGACAACCGGTTCATCGACCAGCCGTACGCCCCCGAGCAGGGTTACCATCTGTCGAAAGACCTTGCCGATCAGGCGATCCGGATGCTGCGCGATCAGCGTTCCAGCAACCCGTCCAAGCCTTGGTACATGTGGTTCTGCCCGGGCGCGAACCACGCGCCGCACCACAGCCCCGAGGAGTACTCGGCGAAATACAAGGGCAAGTTCGACGACGGGTACGAGGCGTACCGCGAGTGGGTGCTCAAGCGGATGATCGACAAAGGCATCATGCCCAAGGGCACCGAACTGACCCCAATCAATCCACTGCCCGGGGACGTGGCTTCGGAGGCCGATGCGGTGCGGCCGTGGGATTCCCTGAACCCCGACGAGAAGAAACTGTTCTCACGCATGGCGGAGGTGTTCGCGGGCTTCTCCGAGTACACCGACGCCCAGGTCGGCCGGGTCGTCGATTACCTGGAACAGACCGGGCAGTTGGACAACACCGTCATCTTCTACTGTGCCGACAACGGTGCGTCCGGTGAGGGTTCTCCGAACGGCTCGGTCAACGAGAACAAGTTCTTCAACGGCTACCCGGACGACCTTGCCGAGAACATGAAGATGCTCGACAAGCTCGGCACTCCCGACACCTACAACCACTATCCGACGGGTTGGGCGGTGGCGTTCTCGACACCGTTCCAGATGTTCAAGCGCTACTCCCAGTTCTCCGGCGGGACATGCGATCCGATGGTGATCCACTGGCCCAAGGGCATCAAGGCCAGGGGCGAGGTGCGTCATCAGTACCACCACGCCACCGACGTCGTCCCGACGATCCTCGACGTCGCGGGAATCAAGATGCCGGAGGAGTACCGCGGCATCAAGCAGTATCCGGTCAACGGGGTGTCGATGCGGTACAGCTTCGACGGCGCGGAGGCGCCGACCAGCAAGAAGCGGCAGTACTACGCGATGTTGGGCACCCGCGGGATCTGGCAGGACGGCTGGAAGGCGTCGGCGTTGCATGCGCCCATCAGCGGGAAGGGCCATTTCGACCAGGACAAATGGGAGCTCTTCCACGTCGATGAGGATCGCTCCGAGGCCAAGAACGTCGCTGATCAGAATCCGGACAAGCTCAAGGATCTGATCGACGCGTGGAACGAGGAGGCCAAGAACAACTATGTCCTGCCCCTCGACGACCGCGTCCCGGTCGAATTGATCACCATTGAGCGCCCGCAGTTCGAGCCGCCCCGCACCCGCTACCTCTATTACCCGGACACAGCGCCGGTGCCCGAGGGGGTGGCGGTCAACATCCGCGGCCGGTCCTACAAGATCATCGCCGATGTGGACATGACCAAGGACGCCCAGGGCGTGCTGTTCGCCCACGGCTCTCGCTTCGGCGGGCATTCGCTGTTCATCAAGGACAACAAGCTGCACTACGTGTACAACTTCCTGGGCATCAAACCCGAGCAGGTCTTCGTCTCTGGCCCCCTGCCGGAAGGAAAGCATGCACTGGGCATGGAGTTCGTCTGGGAGAAGAAGGGCGAACACGGCGAATCCCTAGGAACCACAACCATTTACGTGGATGGCAAGGAGGCCGCGAAGGGACCGATGCGGGCCCAGTCCGGCAAGTTCACCCTCGCCGGTGACGGGTTGTGCGTCGGGTTCGACAGCGGCGACAACGTGTCGTCGCTCTACCAGAACCCGGGACGATTCACTGGCGGCACCATCAAGGGCGTCGCGGTCGATGTGAGCGAGGAGAAGTACATCGACCTCAACCGGGAGGCGCAGGCCGCGTTCGCGACCGACTGACGGACGCCGACTCTCTGGCCCAGCACCCGGTGCTGAGCCAGAGTGTTGTCCACCGCGACTACTTTGTTCAGGAGAATCCTGACGATAGGAGCGGCCATGGACTCCGACACGATCTGGCGCAACGTCGATGAACAGCGTGGGCACCTCGCCGACCTCCTCGATACCCTCCAACCCGACCAGTGGTCGACACCCTCACTGTGTGCGGGCTGGACTGTGCGCGAGGTCGCGATCCACATCACGCAGTCCCATGCCGGCATCGGCGAGATGTTGCCGGCGGCGCTCAAGTCGGGTTTCCGGTTCGACGCGATGGTCCGCCGGGCGGCGCTGGAAGACCCGTCCGACCCCGCCGCTATCACTGCACGACTGCGCGCCATGGCGGGGTCGCGTAAACGCCCGCCCCTGACCAAAGAGGTCGATCCGCTGTTGGACATCCTGATCCACACGCAGGACATCTGCATCCCGCTCGGGATCGACCGGCCGATGCCCCCAGACGCCGCCGTCGCCGTCGCAGATCGCTTGTGGCACATGAAGTTTCCGTTCGCTCCGCAACGGGACCTGCCGGGATACCGGTTCGTCGCCACCGATGCCAACTACGCCGTCGGCCCCGAATGGGGCGGCCGGCGCGAGGCGCCGATCCGTGACATCGTGCTGATGTTCGCGCGACGACGCGACGTGCCCGACGCCGAACCCGAAGCAGAACCCGAGGACGACTAGGTCGCGTCTGACAGATCGGGCAGAACCAAGGCGCCGGCCATGGTGCGTCGCAGCGGTCTCTGGCCCAGGCGCAGCCAATTCAACCCCGGAAGCACTTACGCCGAGGATTACTGCCAGTATGTGGCTTGAATCCTAGACGTAGAGCACCTCTAATCAAAATGAATGGTGTTGTGGGACACATAGATACCTGATTTGTCACGGACAAGGTCCGATTCGCGAAACTCGGCACGGACACACCCCAGGACCAGTCCTATTTCAAGCTGCCCAGTCTCGTCCGCAGCATGTCCGCCAGAAGCTCTGTCTGCCGGTCGTCGTAACCGATCTGAACACACTTGTCCGGCCAGTCGTGCGCAGCGTCAACAAGTTCGTCGATCTGGTCGTCGCACGTGCCCTGATACCAAGGCGCTCGCCGGCATCGAAGAAGTTAGCGCGAGAGAGTCGGTCGGCGAGACCAAAGAGGGAAGCGCCATAGGGTCTCGCCAGCCGAGTCAGCGACGGCTTGTTGTGTGAGGCGCAGCGTGACGCGGCGCTCGGCGAAGAGTCGCCCTATGCGTGCAATTTCAGGCATAGGTGCGTCCATCGACGGTCTCGTTCGTCTTGGGACAGCCATGTCCACCCCTATGCCCGAAAAATGATGCATAGCCACGATGGCATCCGCGGCATGGGCCAGTTAAGCCGTTATGCCTGAAATTCAATGCTTAACTTGCGGCACGCTCATCGTCTTCGAAAAACCGCCGGATGGCGACAAATCCGCCGTGACGGTATGCCTCATAGGCCCAGATCGCGGCGATGATCGGCAGCGGGCCGAAGGCCACCCACCACCGAGCGGACGGCGGAACCAGTTCGGCGATGGCCTGCGAGCTCGGCTGACCATCGACGATCGCGGGCAGCCATTCGTGCAACAGGATGGTGAGCATCCGCGTCGCCTCGAACGGTCCGGCGATGGTGGCCAGCACCCAACTCACGCACGCGATGATCAGCGCCCACGGCCAGGCCAACAGCAGCGACTGGTCGTCGACGATGTCGGCGGCCGATCGGATCGATTCGGCGATGAACGCGAAACCCAACGCCACCAGCAGCACGCCGATCTGGGCGGCCAGCAGATCGTCGAGCACCGAGTTGGCCAACTCATCGCCGCTGCGCGTCGGCAGTCCGAACGCCAGGGACAGCAGGCCGGCCAGCAGGGCGAGCAGCATCAGTGCCGAGGTGGAGTCGTCGATGCGCATGAAGGAGTCGGTCAGGATGCGCATCACCAGGCGTGAGGACGACGACGGCCGGGTCCGGTACAGGATCATCACCACCAGCCCGGAGATGACGATCGAGATCAACCAGGCGACCACTGCCGCACAGATGATCACCAGTGCCAGAGAGCCGATGACGGGGACCAGCTGCTCGTTCGCGGTTTCCCCATTGCGCACCACGAGCAGCGGCACCACGCCGATGGCCACCACGCCCAGAGCGCGTACCAGGATCGGCAAGGTGAATCCGGCGATGTCACCGGCGTCGAGGTCAGGATCGGTGCGACGGATGGCGGCGATCTCCGCGCTCATCACAGAACGGGCCCGGCGGAACGACATTCTGCGCGCCACCACGCGAATCTAAACGGAGCGTGCAGTCCTGATCACGGGACACGCTGGGCGAACGCGGACTCAGCGCAGGTAGAGCTCGCCACCGGTCGGGTAGCCGCCACCCTTGGTGGTCAGGTGCACGTGGTCGTAGTGCCCGTAGCCGCCTGCTTTCGCGCCGCCGTCGGGCGTGTAATAGGTGCCGCGCCAGATGGCGTCCTGCAACGCGAACCGATCGGCGTTCTTCAGGGCATAGGCGACGATCCGGTTGCCGAGCGCGATCCCTTCAGAACTGCTGGGGTTGGGGATCATCACGTCGAGCGCCAGGCCGTTGGGGTGCCAACGGAGCGCATCCGGGCGGACGCCGCCGATCTCGCGGATCTGCGGGAAGTCGGCGTGAACGCTGCGGGCGGCCAGGATGGTTTTGACCTGTAGGCCGCGCTCGGGCGCAATGCCGACGGGCAACAGCTGGGGGATGTTGATGACGCGCCAGCGTGAGGCTGCCGCAGGTGGCGCCTGGTCGGCGCTGAGGCCCACAGTTTGCGCGACGGCAGGCGATGCGGACGCGCCAGGGGCGGCCACGATTTCCATGCAGCATGGCGCGTCCTGGGTCGGCGCGGGTGCGGCGACAGGTTTGGCGGCCTCGGAAAAGGGGGATGAAGAGACAGCACTGCCGCCTGCGAAGAATGCAGCGACCGGCGCCATGAGTGCAGCCGCGACAGCCGGCAGTTTGCGCTGACTGGGGCTGGCTAATGCGTGTCGGCCCACACGGGCACCATACGGGTACTTATCTGCCGTTGCAGCAACCCCTACCCTGTTCTGAGAGTTTCCTTAAATGACTGTCAAGCACATTTGCGGCGTGTTCCCGCAGGTCAAAGGTCACGAATTGGTCACGGAGCCGCCGGCTTTCTAAGAAGTACTTTTCCGTCGCCGACGGGCACTTCAATTCAAAAACATCCACCCGCCGGGCCTACCGTCGCTACGCTGCTGTCGAGATTTACGGAGCCGCAAATCGTGCAGGAAGTTGTCTGGTGTGGCGCTGAAGCCCTGGAATGAGGATCGGCCCCTTACCCGCCGCGTCGTGTTGGGCGAGACGGCCGTGGCCACCCGCGGCCTGTCCCTGCGATTCGCCACCGAGCAGATCGACACCACGACCGACTGGTGTTGCTTTGATGACACCCGCCACCTGATCTTCGTGCACCGGGCCGGCCGCCTGCGCTCGATGGAGACGGATCTGGACTGGGGGCCGTCGGGCCGCTCACTGCCGAGCGTGGGCGACGTGTGGGTGGTGCCGGCCGGCGACAAGTGTTCATCACTCGTCGAGGGCGACACCGCCGAGTACTGCGAGATCGCGGTCCCGGATCACCTGCTCGGCGAGACGACGCTCATCCCGCGCGTCAAACACCACGACCCGCTGATCCACCAGATGGTCGAGCGCATCCACGACGTTGCCGAGCGCGAAGATGCGCTCGCACGCCTGCTGACGGACTCGATCGGGGAAACCCTGCGTCTGCTGATCAGCGACAACTACGCGGTAGCGCCACCTCCCAAGACTCAGCGCAGGCCCGACTCCCTGGATGCTGCCACGAGATCGAGAATCATCGAGTTCTTGGAAGACAGCCTGGACTCCGAGATCAGGCTCGAAACGCTTGCGCAACAGGCGAAGATGTCGGTCGGCAGCTTCATCAAGGCATTTCGGGCGGCGTTCCACACCACGCCCTACCAGTACTTGATGGACCGACGGATCGACCGCGCGAAGACCTTGCTGCTGAACACGTCGCGGACCGTCACCGAAATCAGTGCGATGGTGGGATTTTCGACGCCGAATCACTTCGCCACCGCGTTTCGTCACCGGGTCGGGGTATCACCGAGGGCTTACCGCGACCGTTGATCACAAACGGCGCCGGTATGTGCTGGGCGAGATGCCAACACGGTGTTTGAACGCCGTGGCAAAATGGCCCGGCGTCGAAAATCCAACTGATGCGGCGATTTCGGCGATACCGACCGTGGTGTCCAGCAGTAGCGCCTTGGCGCGGTCGATCCTCAGGTCGAGTAGGTACTGATGCGGCGTGGTATGAAAATCCCGGCGGAACGCGCCGATGAATCCCTGGACCGACATCCCCGCCAACCGCGCCATCGTGTCCAGTCGAATCTCGGCGTCCAGGCTGTCATTGAGGTATTCCACCAACAACTTTCGAGTTGCGGGGTTCAAGCGACGATGTTCACAGGGGACAGCCGGAGCCTCGGAGCACTTGTCCTTGATCAGCAACCGCATGGTCTCGGCGGCAGAGTCGGTGAGCAACCGCGCCATTGGATCATCGCGATCAGCGACGCTGTAGAGCTGCTCGACGAGGTGGTGCATCAGAGGGTCGCGGTACTTGACACGAGGAATCAGACCGGTATCGCCCAATAGTCCGACTGGGACAACGATCTCGCAGTATCCGGCAGTATCTCCTTGAACCAGTGCCGCGCAGGCGATACCGGCGGGCTTCCACCAGATGTCACCTACCCTCGGCACCTGGCCGGGTGACCCCCAATCGAGTGCGGTCTGCATCGAATGCATTGTCCCACCGCGATATACGTACATCAGATGGTGGACGTCGTCGTGACTGCACCAGTCCGTGGGAGCTGATATCCGCTCAGTCGCGAACGCGAATGCCAGACCGCGCGCTGCAACAGCCTTGTGCTGCAACACGATGCGCGGCGTCAACGGCCGATCGCCATCCCAGGGCTTCATCTCTTGCGCACAGCTCCTCCCACAGCAAACGGGATCGACACACCACACACAACCATCCCCCAGCCAGCATCCGCTCGGATTGAGTTTTCGACTGAACCTATCGAAAGTCAATAGCGCGAAATGAATGCACATGGAGTGCTCCCATGTGGAGCCAGACGCTCAGACTCGTGATTTTCTCGATGGACAGATCAGATTTTTGAATCGAAAGTATCTCATCAACCAGATCCTGTCACTACTGTGCTGCCCAGATTGACGCAAACGTAGATTATTCAGGAGGTCCGCATGTGACGATGAAGCCCTGGAATGACGACCGGCCACAGGCCCGCCGCATCGTGTTGGGCGAGAGAGAAGTCGCCACCGGCGGCATGTCAGTCAAATTCGCCACCGAACAGATCCACACCACGACCGAGTGGTGCTGCTTCGACGACACACCTGCTGTTCGTGCACCGGGCCGGCCGCCTGCGCTCCATGGAGACCGACCTGGACTGGGGTCCCTCGGGCCGCGCGCCGCCCAAGGTCGGCGACATGTGGGTGGTGCCCGCCGGCAACAAATGCGCGGCGTTGGTCGAAGGAGATACCGCGGAATTCTGCGAGATCGCCGTGCCGGAGCACCTACTCGGTGCGACGACGTTGATTCCGCGCATCAAACACCGCAATCCGCTCATCCATGAGATGGTCGAGCGCATCTACGCCGTCGCCGATCGTGACGACGCCGCCGCACGGCTTCTCACCGACTCGGTGGGCGAAACCCTCAAATTGGTGATCGCCAACATGTGCGCGGCGAACCCTCCGCCGCAAGGCGAGCGCAGGCTCGACACGCTGGATGCCGCCACCCGCTCCAAGATCGTCGAGTTCCTCGAGGACAGCATCGACTCGGCGATCACCCTCGAAATACTTGCCCGCCAGGCGAATATGCCGGTGGCGGTGTTCATTACAGCCTTCCGCGCCGCGTTTCACACCACGCCGTATCAGCACCTGCTCGATCTACGGTTCGAGCGTGCCAAGTCGCTGCTCCGACACACGTCGCATACCGTCGCCGCAATCAGTGTGATGGTGGGTTTCTCCAGCCCAAGCCATTTCTCCTCGGCCTTCCGCCGTCGCGTCGGGGTGCCGCCCCGGGCGTACCGCGACGGCCGCTGAGGGCCTCAGCAGCGGCCCTCCTCACGCCGACCAAATAGTTAGCCGACATTTCGGACATAACGCACGCGGAACAATCAGACGTCCAATTTTAAGAGTCAGCCACTACGGGCAGTAATCTTCAAAATATTCCAACTGGCAAACCAGTCGAGTGCCCGGAGCTCATGTGAGGCGGCACCTTCCAACCACACCAACTGCATTTTTAACTCAACCAACGGCCGCTATGCGCGATTCCCAGCAACACGGCGAAACATAATTCACAACTGCACGATCCGACACTGAAACGTGTTTCAAAAAAGTGCAGACAACGGCTTCACGCTCGGACTACATTTCGCCCGTCGGCCCATCGTCGATACCCAGTCCGAACAACAAGGAGACCCCGTTGCAACGCGCTCTAAGCCCCTACGCGGCCGCTGGCGTAGCGCTCGCCACTGCCGGCGTCCTCGCCGTAACACCTCTAGCCCCACCACCGGCTCAACTAGACGAAGCCTTAACGCGGGCGTCCTCGGCCGCAGTCCAACTCACTGCCGCCGTCGACCCCATCGCGGCGTGGTCACAGTTGTTCACGCATACGCCCGAGAGCTTGTTGGCACTCGGCGGCCTCGTTGCCGATAACCCAGCACCGATCCTCGGGCAGATCGTCGCCAACTGGTCGGGCTATGGCGAAACGCTGAGTACGTCCCTCCAAGCGGCGGGAGCCGGACTCAGCACCTTCCTGACGACCACGCTGCCGACATCCCTTCAGAAGTTCTCCAATCAGCTGGTGGCCGGCGATATGTACGGTGCAGCAGAGACATTCGGATCGGCGATATTCGCCCTGGCATTCAACGCCGGGTTCCCGATGCTGAACGTCTTCAGCATCCCGGTCGAGATCACCCAAAATCTGGCCAACGCAGTCGCGTCTCTCGGCCCATCCTTTGTGGGCGTGATAGCCAACCTAGGCCTCAGCGCTCTGATGAACGTGACTGGGACTAGCTACGCAGCTGGTAACAGCGCGCAAGCGGTCGTGGATGCGATCACCGCCGGCGATCCCTTGAGTGCAGTCAATGCGCTGGTCGCCATGCCAGCAACAGTCGCGGATGCACTCTTCAATGGATATAGAGATCCAATTGGCGGCGGCGCTTACGCGGGGCTTTTCACAGTTGCCGGCCCGCCTCCACCTGGTTCGCCACCCAACACGCCCGGAATCGGCGATGGACTCTTCGCAACTCTGCTGAAAAGCCGCCTCACAATTGCCAAGGCGATCGGGTGGCAAGAACCCGCGTCACCCAGCATTCTGTCAGCGCCTTTCGCCTCTACTTCCGAAACACCCGCGTTGGCGTCAGCGTCGACCATTCCGGACACTGCCGCCGCCACCGCAGTAACTCTGTCGACAAATCCGGCTCCCATCGAGCCGAAGGCCAAGGCGGCCCCGACGACCGCTGTCGTAACAGCTCCGGCTGATTCCGCAACAACCGAAACCGCACCACCTGAGCCCAGCAAGGAGGCAGCGGTTCCGCTCGTCCGCAAGAGCCTCGTCGCGACGCCAGATAGAGCCGATGCTCTCAGCTCTGCCAACAAGCCAGTCACGAAGGCAGCGTCAGACGTCCGCGACGGGATCTCAGCCACCGTCAACAAGATTGGTGAGGGAGTGAAAAAGGCCTTCAGCAAGCCCGACAAGCCGACCAAGGCGGACACCGCCAAATCCGATGCGGGCACCAGTGGTTCGGGCAAGCACCGCGCCGGTGCTGGAACATCGGGGGATGCCAAGTAGCACCGACCCAATCGACCCTCGCCCGGCGACCGGGCGGGGGTCGATTGCCGCTACCTCCGAACTACGAAGCCGTCATCACCGCAGTGAACGTCATCCGGTCACCCCGATACAGGGAGCGCCGCTGCTCGATCGGAATTCCGTTCTGGTCGTAGGACACTCGATTGAGCAGAAACATCGGCGTGCGGCTGTCGACGGTCAGCAGTGCCGATTCCCGGGCATCCGGTAGCGCGGTGTCGATGGTGTCGACAGTCCGCTCGAAGCGAATTCCGCGGCTGCGGATCTCGGCGTAGAGCGACTCGCGGTAGTCGAAGGTCTCTCGCAGTCCCGGATACCGCGCGGCCGGCAGCTTCGTGGTCTCCAGGCCCACCCGGATGCCGTCGGTGGTCAGGACCCGCTCCAATTGCAGGATGGGTGCGCCGATTTCGATGTTGAGTTGCGCTGCCAGGACATCGTCGGCGATCAGATCACTCCAGCCGACCAGGATGCGTCCGCCGGTGCGGCCCTGTTCCTTGACCGCCTCGGTGTAGGAACCCATGGACAAGGGTTGCAGGATCTTGGGCCGCGCGACGATGGTGGTCCGGCCCCGACGTTCGATACGTCCAGCCAACAACAACTCTCGCATCGCCTGGCGTACGGTCTCGCGAGCGACGTCGAAGCGCTCGGCGATCTCCCGCTCGGCCGGAAACGAGTCTCCGACCTCAAGGTCGTCGAGCAGTCGCTCCAGCTGCGCGCGGACAACCTGGTGCTTGAGAACCCTGGGCTCTGCACTCGCGGACACCCGCTCACAGTACCAAGTCTTGGTATAGACCAAGACTTGCCGTGTTGTTAACCTCCTCGCCAACTTGGATGCACCCGTTGGTATAGACCAGCCCACAGGGTGTGGGGCAGGGCAGTTGTCCGCTCCCGCAGGCGCACTGCCCGCCAAACGTCCCCGCCCGAAAGGTCCCGCGCACCATGAAGTTCCGTACCTCTCGTACGTCAGCCCGGATCGCGACCGTGGCAGCCGCCTGTACCGCGCTCCTATTGTCAGGCTGCTCCAGTTCCGACAACTCCGACGCCAAGACCTCTCAGGGCTTCCCCGAAACCCTGACCCTGGCCGCCATTCCGGCCGAGAACTCCACCGACCTCAAGGCTAGTTACCAGCCGCTGATCAAGCTGCTGGAGAAGGAGACCGGCGCCAAGGTCGAGTTCGTACAGGCCTCCGACTATGCCGGGGTGGTCGAGGGCATCATCGCCAACAACGTCGACCTGGCCTTCTTCGGCCCCTTCGCCTATGTGGTCGCCGGCGTCAACGGGGCAAAGACGACTCCTGTCGGCGCCGTAATCCAGGAGCAGGGCGCAAAGCCCGGCTACCAGTCCTATGGTCTGGCCCGCGCGAATGAAGCGAACATCAATGGCCTCAAGGACTTTGCCGGTAAGAAGGTCTGCTTCGTGGATCCCAGTTCGACGTCGGGATTCCTCTATCCGACCGCCGGGCTGATCGAGGCGGGAGTGATCAAATCCGGTTCCGAGGGCGACCTGTCAAAGGCGATGTCCCCGATCTTCGCCGGTGGCCATGACTCCTCGGCCCTGGCGATCGCCAACGGCGACTGCGACGCCGGCTTCGCGTTCGACACCATGGTGGACAAGACGATGATCGCCAAGGGCGACCTCAAACCCGGCCAGCTCAAGACGGTATGGAAGTCGGAGATGATCGCCGGTTCGGTGTTCGCCGCCAACGACTCGCTGGGCAGCGAGGCCATCGGCAAGCTCAAGACCCTCTTCGCGGACAAGGTCAACGTGCCCAACCTCGAAGCAGAAGGCTTCTGCCAGGGCGACGCATGCCGGATCACCGATGAACGCGCCTGGGGCTTTGTGCCGGTCGAGGATTCGGACTACAGCGGTGTCCGCCACGTCTGCGACGTCACCGGTTCCGAGAAGTGCAAGGGCTGAAACCCATGAGCGCCAGCGGACCCCACCACCCCGTCGCGGGCGACGATCTCGTCGTCATCGCCCGCGACGTCACGAAACGCTTCGGTGACACCCTGGCTCTGGACCAGGTCAGCCTCGACGTCCGGCGCAGCGAGATGCTGGTGCTGCTGGGACTGTCGGGCTCGGGCAAGTCCACCCTGCTGCGCTGCCTCAACGGGCTGCAACCGGTCACCTCCGGCAGCGTCGAGGTCGGCGGCACCCACGTCGAATCCGCCTCAGCCAAGCAACTACGCGGCCTTCGCCGCAATGTGGGGTTCGTCTTTCAGCACTTCAACCTGGTCGGGCGGTTGAGCTGCCTGGAGAACGTGCTCATCGGTGGCCTGGGCCAGCTGCGGCTCCCCCGCTACGGCGCGCTGACCTACCCCAAGGCCATGCGCGCCGAAGCCCTCGCCCATCTCGATCGGGTCGGCCTGGCCGATTACGCCGACCGGCGGGCCGACACGCTCTCCGGCGGGCAACAGCAGCGCGCCGCGATCGCCCGCACCCTGATGCAGAAACCCGGCCTGCTTCTCGCTGACGAGCCCGTGGCCTCGTTGGATCCCGAAAACGCCGGTGTGGTCATGGATCTGCTGTTCCGGGTGTGCATCGAGGAGAAGCTGACCGTGGTGTGCACGCTGCACCAGGTGGACCTCGCATTGGGCTGGGCGCATCGGCTGGTCGGCCTGCGCAACGGGCAGAAGATCCTCGACCGGCCCGCGGTCGGGATGAGCCGCGAGGACGTCATGGAGATCTACCAACGCGTCGACCCCGCGGCGCAGTCGGCGGCCCGTCCCTCGTGAGCACCGAACTCGCCGAACGCCCGGCCATCTCCACCCCACCGCACAGAACCCTGCCCGGGCTGCTGAACCTCGTCACGGTCGCCGCGTTACTGGCCACCATCGTCGCGGCCTGGTATGTCGACTTCGCGCCGGGGACCTTGCTGGACGGCGTCGACGAGGTTGTGGCGCTGCTGGAGCGGATGATGCCGCCGCGCCTGGATGATCCGGGGCGCATCGGCGGCCTGGCCGTCGAGACCCTGCTGATGGCCGTGCTGGGAACGGTGCTGGCCGCGATAGCCTCAGTGCCCCTGGCTTTCCTGGCCGCCCGCAACACCACACCGCACCCGGCGGTGCAGGCCGTGGCCCGGGCCATCATCACGTTCTGCCGCGCCATGCCGGACCTGTTGTTCGCCGTGCTGTTCGTCCGGGCCCTCGGAATCGGTGTGCTCCCAGGTATTCTCGCGCTGGCCATCCATTCGATCGGCATGCTGGGCAAGGTGTTCGCCGACGCCATCGAACAGACAGATCCCGGTCCGCGGGAAGCGGTGCGCAGCACCGGCGTCGGCTATTTCCGCGAGATGCTCAACGCAGTCGTCCCTCAAGTTGTGCCCTCCTGGATCGCGACGTTCATCTACCGCATCGACATCAATCTGCGAATGTCGGTGGTGCTGGGCTTCGTCGGTGCCGGCGGGATCGGCTTCGCGCTGCAGGATGCGTTGCGCGGCTTGATCTATCCGCGCGCCCTCGGCATCGCCTGCGTCATCCTGGCGATCATCGCGGCGATGGAACTGCTGTCCATCGTGATCCGGCGGATGCTGCTGGACTCGGCGCAGTCGAATCCCGCTCGCGAACGTGCCGCCCGGTTCCTCTTCAGCGGTGCCCTGGTCGCAACCTGCCTCGCAGCCCTGGTGGCGCTGAAGGTCAACCCGGTGTCCCTGGTGACATGGGTCGGGCCGGCCATCGAGGTGTTCACCCGGATGATCCCGCCCAACTTCGGAGCGCTCGGAGGCGAATTGGTCGCGGCCGCCTGGCAAACCGTGGCGATCGGCGTGGTGTCCACCGCCATCGGTGTGGTGCTGTCGATCCCGGTCGGAATCCTGGCTGCCCGCAATGTCACTCCTCATCCGGCGGTCTACTGGGTGGCCCGGGCGTGGATTCTGTTGGTGCGGGCGGTGCCTGAGCTCATCCTGGCCGTGGTGTTCGTCGCCGCATTGGGCCTGGGCCCCATCGCCGGTACCTGTGCATTGGCCATCGGCTCGATCGGATTCCTGGGCAAACTGGTCGCGGACGCGGTCGAGGAGATCGACCCCGGGCCGCTGGAGGCTGTGCACTCGGTGGGCGGCGGATGGTGGAAAACATTGTTCGCCGCGGTGATTCCGCAGGCGATGCCCGCGATGGTCGGGTCCAGCTTGTACATGTTCGACGTGAATGTGCGGACCTCGACCATTCTCGGCATCGTCGGCGCCGGTGGCGTCGGCTACCTGCTGTTCGAGTCCATCCGCACGCTGAACTTCGACATCGCAGGCGCGATCGTCATCGTCATCTTCGTCATCGTCTACGCCATCGAAAGGTTGTCCGGATGGATCCGATCCCGCCTCGTATGACGGCGGCCGCGGTGTGGACCGGTACAGGCGTCGACGTGCAAGCCGTCCCGATACCCGCCCTCGGCACCGGCGAGGTCCTGGTTCGGGTCCGGCTGGCCACGGTGTGCGGCAGCGATTTACACACCGTTTGCGGTCGCCGTCCCGCGGCCTGCCCGTCCATCCTCGGCCATGAGGCCGTCGGCGACATCGTCGCCACCGGTCCTGACACGGACGCCCAAGCCGGGCAACGCATCATCTGGTCCGTAACAGTGGCATGCGGGCAATGCCCGCGGTGCCGGTCCGGACGGAGCGCCAAATGCCTGTCGGTGCGCAAAGTCGGGCACGAAGCGTTCGATGGGGACTGGCCGCTGTCGGGTTCCTATGCCGCACATGTGCTGCTACCGCGTGGCACCACGATCGCCTTGGTCCCCGACTCGCTGCCCGACGCTGTCGCCGCACCCGCCGCCTGCGCGACCGCGACGGTCATGGCCACCCTCGAAGCCGCAGGCGAATTGACGGGTAGGCGGGTCCTGATCGGCGGGGCAGGCATGCTCGGACTCACCGCGGTCGCGGCGTGCGCCGAGGCCGGGGCGGACGTGCAGGTGGTCGATCTCGATGCCGACCGTCTGGCATTGGTCCCGGAGTTCGGTGGGCGCGCCTCCGATGGCGGTCCGGTTGACGTGGCGATCGACTACACCGGGTCCTCCGTGGCCGTCGCAGATGCTCTGGGCCGGCTCGACACCGGAGGCACCCTGGTGCTGGCCGGTTCGGTCACTCCCGGGCCGCCGTTGACGGTGGATCCGGAAACCGTTGTGCGGCAATGGCTGACCATCACCGGTGTGCACAACTATGAACCCCGGCACCTGCATCGGGCCGTCAAGTTTCTTGACGAAACCCGCGAACGCTATCCGTGGGAACCGCTCGTCGTCGCGCCGGTGTCGCTTGAGGACATCGAGGAAGCCCTACGCACACCGCCACCCGGAAAGTTGCGGACGGCCGTCACCCCTTAAACGCCGAAAGAAAATCAGCCCTGGAAAACGCGGATCCAGTCGACCAGCATCTCGGCCGGGTAGTTGCCGCCACTCGGATCACGGCCACCCGAGCCGCCGACGGCGATGTTGAACACCGGCACCAACGTGTAGCCCGGATCGTTGAAAGGCCAGTCCTCCAACGAGTTCGCCGGAACCTCGAAGAACGGTTCCATGCCCGGGGCGTAGTCCTTCCAGAAGTACATGCCCGTCGGAGTCCACGACATCCGCCAGGTGTGCCACCCGCTGTCGATGGGGTGCGGGTCGGTGGCGAACGATTCACCGTCCAGCCGAGCGTGCACCGTGCTGCCCGACGGCCAGTCGCGGTTGCCGTACCACTCCACCAGGTCGACCTCGCCACCGCGGACCGGATCGTCGTTCAGGAGCCAGAACGCGGGCCATGCGCCGTCGGTCAGGCAGTTGAGCTTGACCCGGGCCTCCCACGTGGTGCCGATGCCACCGCGCCAGTTTCCGACGACCTTGGCGCCGGCGTACTTCTCCTGAATGGTGGTGCCCGGGCCGCGTGTCGCGCGGATCACCAGGTTGCCCTTGCCGTCCTGGAACGCGTGGTCGGTATCGGTGACGTAGCGGCCCATGTTGAACGGCTTGTCCCACTCGACCGGGTTCTTGATGGTCTCGCGCTCGGGCACCAGGTGCCACCACGCCGGGTCCGGCGGAGAGCCGGCCGGACCGTTGAACTCATCTTGGAACACGAAGGTCGGTGAGGCCGCCGCAGCGGCCGGCGGGGTGGGCGCTCCGGGGGCAGGCGCAGGCGGGTTATCGCCAATAGCAGGGTCGGCGTTGGCCGTCCCGGCAGGCAATGCAGCCGCTGCCACCCCCAGACCCATCATGAACATCACACTGCGACGATCCATCTCAGGCACAGCAGAACCTTAACCGAACTCTTACCCACATTTCTGACCCCTGCCCAAAGTTTCGCGGCACCAGATGCGTTTGCCCAGCTAGGAACACACGGCAACCGCGTCATCACGCACCGGAGCGTCGGCGGGCAATGTGTAGGTCACCACGACGTCGGCGTCGGTGGAGCCCTCGTTGGTCACTCGATGCGCCACCCCGGCGGGAATGACGACCGCCTGGCCGGCGGTGTATTCCACGGGCGCACAGTCGGCAGCGGTTTGCACCACCACCGCCCCCTCGTTGATCACCGACTGTTCCCATCCCGGATGACTGTGCCAACCGCTGCCGGCGCCGGGTTTCAGCAGCAGGCCCTGCACATGCAACGTGGTGGGCTGGCCCGCGGTCACCACCCAGATCGGTGCGGTGGTCGTGCCTTTGCCGAGATCAGTGCGCACCACGTCACCTTCGGCAGGCGTGGCTGAGGCCGGTGCGGACAGCGCACCCGCGACGAACAAGGTCAGTACGCCGACGACGACGGCATGAATGCGATTCACGGTACCTCCCGGTTTGTTGATCGAAAGGTACATCCGGGCCGGCGGCTCGGCAGCACATTACCTGCGCCAAACTCCGATCAGCACAACCACAGCAACGCAATTCGCGTCACGGGTACGGCTGATACGGATACTGCGGCTGCTGCTGATACGGATATTGCGGCTGCTGTTGGTACGGGTACTGAGGCTGCTGTGTCTCACCGCGGTTCGGCACCTGGATCGGAATCGGCACCGGGACGAACGGCACGGTGACATAGGTCGTCGTCATCGGATTCGTCGTCGTGGTGGTCGGTGTCGGCGTCGTCGTGGTGGTCGTCGGCGGCGTCGTTGTCGTGGTCGTGGTGGTTGTCGTTGTGGTCGTCGTGACGGGAGGCGGCGTCGTGGTCTGCGTGACGACGTGGGTTTCCGTCACCGGCGGCGGGGGCGCCTGCGTCACGGTGACCGGCGGCGGCGCTTGGGTCACCGGTTCTGGCGCGGGCGGCGGTTCGACAGGCGCCGGCGGCGGGGCCTCGACCGGGCTGGGCGCCACCTCCTGCGGCGGCAACGGCTTGGGCTCGGGCGGCTTGACCTCTGAACTCGGCGCCGTGCCCGTCGCGCTGGTCAACGCATAGGTCACGCCACCGATGGCCACCACGACCAGCGCCGCGGCAACCGCGAAAACCGTCAGCGGCAACCGCTGCCAGCCCCCGCTCGGCTGCTCGATCGGCCCCGTCGGCGGCACGTACTGCACGGCCGGACGCGCCGCGGTCTCGCTGCCGTAGGAGTCGACGAGGTCGGGCCCGGTGTAGGGCACCACGTCGTCTCCGGCGTCGTCCTCGGACCAGGCCAGCGCCCGGAACGTGGAGGAACCTTCGGATCCTCCTGCGCCGGAAGGGATTCCGGCCGTCGGCACGACAGCCGCGACCCCCAGGGTGGGGGCCACACCGGTTTGCGCGTCAGCGTCGGAGAGGTACGCGGCGGACAGTGCCGCGCCGATCGCGGCGTCGAGTGCAGGCTGCGGCGTGGTCACCACCACGGCTTGCGAGTGTTCCGAAAGCTGTTGGGTGACAAGAGGGATGCTTGCGCCGCCACCGATGGTCACCACCGCCGAGACCGCCGGCCAGCTGATCCCGTTGCGCTCCAACGCTTTTTCCAACGCATCCAATACGCCGGCGAGAGGGGCTTGCATCAGCGACTCGAGCTCGGTGCGAGTGATGCGCACGGTGGCCGAATAACCGGGCAGTTCGACCGCCAGATCGGTCGCGGTGTCTGCCGACAGCCGTTCCTTGGCCTGACGGCACTCCTCACGCAGCCGGGCCAGCGATCCGACCGCCGCGGTCGCCGCCGGATCGATGCCACCGGCCTGGACCACGCCGTCGAGCACATGCGCGAGCAGCGCCTGATCGATCTGGTCGCCGGAGAAATCGGGATAGCGGGTGGTCTCGTCGATCGGCTCGAAGGCCGACGTGGCGTCGGCCAGCGTGACGCTGGTACCGCCGCCGCCGAAGTCCAGCAGGGCCACCACGCCGTTGGACGGCAGTCCGGGATTGGCCCGCAGCGCCGCCAGGGAGGCGACGGCATCGGGAACCAGCCGCGGCGGCCTCCCGTCACGGGAGAAGGCCGGGTTGGTACGCAGCGCATGGCGCAGGGCACGCAGCGTGGGGGCTCCCCAGTGCGCGGGGACGGCGATGGCCAACTGATCGGAGGGCCCACCGGCAAGCTCCACCATGGCGTCGAGAGCCTCGACCAGCAGGGTGTCCGCGGGATAGGACGCGCCGTCGGGGGCCACGAGCGGCACGGGATCACCGACCCGCTCGACGAATCCGCTCAACGTGACACCATGTCCGGATTCGGGCATGCCGACCTGCGGCGTCCGGTCCGTCGACAAGGTCAACACCGAACGCCGGCTGACAGGTTGATTGCCGACGCGCGCCGCAACCAAGTTGGTGGTCCCGATCGACAACCCCAACGGGCCGCTCATAACGCACGCCACGATAGCCGCCGCGCGGCGCCGGGGCCTTTCGACACTCCGTGAGGCCCGCCACCAAGCACGTTCCGCCGGTGCGGTTTTGGACTGTTCAGCAACGCTTATGCGGCACACAGGAACAGTGTTGGTCACTGACGATGCCGGCCATGCGCAACAGCATGGCAACGAATTCAGAGCCGACGCGCACCGTCGTGTATGTCGATGTCGAACATTGCGACACCGTTCCGAGCCGCCCCGAAAACACGAACGCAACCGTGACACCAGGCAAACCAGCGTTTGACTGCACAAACCGCGGGTACAGCACGACCATGACGTCGCTATGGCTCGCCGACCGCCCTCACCACCCGGTTACCCCCACACTCGCCGAAGAATCGGAGCGAAGCGCGGACGTCGTCGTGGTCGGCGCCGGCATCACCGGTCTGGTCACAGCCGTCCTGCTGGCACGCGCCGGACAGGACGTGCTGGTCCTGGAGGGACGGACTGCGGGCGCCGGCGCCACCGGCAACACCACCGCCAAGATCAGCCTGTTGCAGGGCACCAGGATGACCGACATCGTGAGCAAACACTCGCCGCAGGTGGCTCGGCAGTACGCCGAGGGCAATCTGGAGGGGCAGCAGTGGTTGATCGACTACTGCGCGGCCCGCGGGATCGACCTACAGCGCCACGCCGCTTACACGTACGCGCAGTCGCCCCATGGCGTCGCCCGGGCCAAGGCCGAGCTGGAGGCCTGCCGGACAGCGGGTCTGGATGTCGACTGGGTCGACGAGGCAGATGTTCCCTTCCCGTTCCACGGCGCAGTCCGGTTGGAGAATCAGGCGCAGTTCGACCCCATGCCGTTGCTGGACAGCCTGATCGCCGAACTGCGGGAGCGCGACGGGCGCCTGGTCGAGGGCGCCAGGGTGCAACGTGTCAGCCACGACGGCGGCGCCCGCCTCAAGCTGAGGGTGCAGACCGGGACCGGCACCGAAGTGGACGTACTCGCCAATCGGTGCGTTTTGGCCACCGGTATTCCGATTCTGGACCGCGGCGGATTCTTCGCCCGGCTCAAGCCCAACCGGTCCTACTGCATGGCGTTCCGGGTGCCGGGCAATATCACTCGAGGCATGTTCATCTCGACCGATTCCCCCACGCGCTCAACACGTTCGGTGCCGACTGCCGACGGAGAACTGCTCATCGTCGGCGGAGCCGGCCATCCCGTTGGACGCAGCAAGGACCCTGCCGCATCGGTCGACGAGCTCGCGTCCTGGACCACGATGCACTGGCCCGGCGCCGTCCGAACCCACTTCTGGTCGGCGCAGGACTACGCCCCCGTCGATGCGCTTCCCTATGTCGGCCCGATCCTGCCGGGTCATGAAGAGATCCTGGTCGCAACGGGTTTCGACAAATGGGGCATGACCAACGGGGTTGCCGCCGCGCTGGCATTGTCCGGACGCATGCTGGGCGGTCGAATGGACTGGGCCGAAGCCTTCGCAAGTTGGAGCCCACACGAGCTGTCCGGGCTGGCCACCGCGGTGCAGGCCAACCTCGAGGTCGGGTTGAACATGGCCAAGGGCTGGATCGCTCCGGTGACCCGCATCGGCACGCCGGCCGCCGAGGACTGCGGGGTCGTCAGCGGGCTGCCGTGGCGTCTCGAGGCGCACAGTGTGGTCGACGGAGTCCCGCGGACGGTATCGCCGGTGTGTCCTCACCTGGGCGGGATCGTGAATTGGAACGACGCCGACAAGTCCTGGGACTGCCCGCTGCACGGATCGCGCTTTGCTCCGGACGGCACGCTGATCGAGGGCCCGGCCACCCGCGACCTCAGCCGTTCGGGATAGCGCCACACCGGCTCCGGCCGGTGTGCTCAAATGTCGGGCATGGGTGACATCGACGACATCGAGCAAGTCAAGTACCGGTACCTGCGAGCGCTGGACACCAAGCACTGGGACGAGTTCGCCGACACCCTCACCGAGGACATCGCGGGCGATTACGGGCAGTCCATGGGCAAGACGCTGCACTTCACCGACCGCGACTCGCTGGTCGACTACATGAAGAGCTCCTTGGGGCCGGAGGTGATCACCGAGCATCGCGTCGCGCACCCGGAGATCGAGGTGAACGGCGACGAGGCCACCGCCACCTGGTACCTACAGGACCGGGTGATCGTCCCGAGCATGAACTTCATGCTGTTCGGCTCGGCCTTCTATCACGACCGCTACCGGCGGACGGCCGACGGCTGGAAGATCAGCGCAACCGGATACGACCGCACCTACGACGCCACCCTCTCGCTGGAGGGGCTGAACTTCAAACTGGAACCCGGTGCGGCCCTTAATATCTGAGCTATTTCGCGACGGCGATGACGGCGCCCGGGCGTAGCCACTGCATGATCTTCACCAGGGTGGCGTCATCGATCGCGACGCAGCCGGCCGTTGGCCCGCCGTCGGTGGTGTGGACGAAGAACGCGCCGCCGTTGCCGGGCACCCTGGCCTTGTTGACGCCCATCACGATGGCGTGCTTGTAGGCCGAGATGTTCAGGTTCTCGGTTCCACTGCTCAGATCGGTGTTGAACGGGCACTGCGCCTTCTGACACACCTGCATGGTGTTGTAGGTCGGGCTCTTCATGTCGCCGTCCCACCAGTGGTCGGGGGTCACCTGGACGTACTGCAGTCCACTGCCCGGATTGGGTGCGGTGCCGAACGCGAAGTCGAGGCTGAAAACGCCCATGGGCGTCTTCATTTCACCGTCATGGGTCTGCGGCGCCATACCGTTGGCACCGATATTGGCCGGAATCCCGGCACCGATCGGCTGCCATCCGGCCGGGCCACGTTGCCAGACATCCATCTTGGCCTTCGAACCGCCAACGCCGACAACCGAAATCACCTGGGTGGCATTGCCGACCGATGACGCGAACCATGGTGGATCCACCGCATGCGCAGCCGGAGCTGACGCCAGTGCCAGTACCGCAGCACACAGCACAACCAGCAATCGACGCACTCGTCCATCGTGGACGCGCGGGCTATCGCTGACGTCAAGGTTCGGACACGATCGGGTCGCGGCTTTCGAACGTGTTCACAGCTAGGTTGGCCTCATGAACCTTCGACGGATCGGCCGCGGCCTTGGCACGTTGGATCGCGAGGTTTTCGAGGCGGTCGCGGAGTCCCCCAGTCCGCTGCTCGACACCGTGATGCCGAAGCTGACATCGGCCGCCGACCACTCGAAGTTATGGCTCGCCCTCGGCGCCGTCCTCGGAGTGTTGGGCGGACCGGCCGCGCGCCGCGGCAGCGCCCGCGGTGTGGCGAGCCTGGCCGTGACCAGCCTGCTGACCAATCAGGTGGCCAAGCGGGTGTGGCGCAGGCCCCGTCCGGATCACCGGCTGGTGCCGCAGGTCCGCCGCTCGCGGCGCATGCCGACCTCGCATTCCCTGCCGTCGGGGCATTCCGCGAGCGCGGCCGCCTTCGCCGTCGGGGTCGGGCTCGAAAGCCCACCCATCGGCCTGGGTCTCGCGCTGCTGGCCGGCCTGGTCGGGCTCTCCCGTGTTGCGACGGGCGCCCACTACCCCGGCGACGTGTTCGCCGGATTCGGCATCGGCGCAGGCATCGCCATCCTGGGCGGCCGTGTGATCCCACCGATCCCCACCGCAAGCCTGCCCACGGCCGCACCCCTGCGCTTCCACACGCCGGCCCGACCCCAGGGCGCCGGCGTCGTGCTCGTCATCAACCCGGCCTCGGGCGGTGGCACGGGCGCCCGGGTGGTCGACGAGGTGCGCGACGCGCTGCCGGAGACCGAGATCATCGAGTTGGGCGAAGGCGACGACGTCGTCGAGGTACTCCGCGCCGCGGCCGCGCGCTGCGAGGTGCTCGCGGTCGGCGGTGGTGACGGCACGGTGGCGTGTGCGGCCGGCATCGCCGTCCAGGCCGAGGTGCCGCTCGCGGTGTTTCCCGGCGGTACCTTCAACCACTTCGCCAAGGACATCGGCTGCGACAGCGCGGCGCGGACAGTCGGTGCCATTCGCGACGGTAGTGCGGCGTATGTCGACCTGGTGAGCCTCAACGAGGATGACGGGCAGAACACCATGGTGATCAACACGGCCAGCATCGGCGCCTATCCGAAGTATGTGCGGGTGCGGGAGAAGCTCGAGCACCGACTCGGCAAGAAGCTGGCCGGCGCCTACGCGCTCTATCACGTACTGCGTCGCGACGAGCCGGTGCGCATCACCTACGACGACAAGACGCTGCAGACTTCGCTGTTCTTCCTTGGCAATTCGACATACTTCCCGTCGGGTTTCGCGCCGTCGCACCGTCCGCGTCTCGATGACGGCCTGATCGATGTGCGGATCCTGGAGACCGGCAAGCGGTTGAGCCGGCTTCGGATCGCGACCGCCATCGCGTTGGGCCGCCTGGAACGCAGCCCGCTGTATCACGAGTTGCAGGTGCCCAAGTTCCGGTTCACCACCGTCGACGGGCCCACGGTGCTCGCGCACGACGGCGAGGTCGGCGAGTCCTGCAGCGAGGCGACGTTCAGCGCCCGTTACCGGGCGCTGCCGGTGTTTCGTCCGCTGCCGTGACCGGTGCCTGATACGGCGGCGCCAGCAGGACGCACAGCACGAAGTACGCGTAGCCCAGCGCCCAGCCCGCCATCACGTCGGACGGGTGATGCACGTTGAGCACCACGCGGCCCACGCCGATCAGGACGATCACCGCCGCGCCGACCACGCACAGCCAGCCACGCACCCGCGCGGACAGCGCGGGCCACCCCACATAGAGCAGCGCCAACACGCTGACCATCACGCCGAGCGCATGCCCGGACGGGAACGAGGACGACAACGCGTAGACCATGGCCGTGTCGGGGCGCGGGCGGTCGACGACGGCCTTGACCAGTTCGGTGACGATTCCGCTGAGTTCCACGGTCAGCACCAGGAACAGCGCCACGCGGTACTGCCTGCGCACCAACGCGGCCACGATGATCGCCAGGCCGACCAGGCGGAACCCCAACGGGCCCAGGACCGTGCAGAAGACGTCCCACGCCGTCACCCACCCCGGCCGGGCGATGCCGTAGGAGTAGGCCGCGGACAACGCGGTGTCATCGACTGCGGCCAGCCAGCCCCAGTGCAGCGCGGAACCCAGCCACATGGTCGCAAACACCGCGAGCGCCGCCACCGCGGTCACGTTCAGCCATCGGGCCCCGATTTTCACCAGCTCATCTCTACCAGCTCCAACTGATTTGCCATGTTTGCGCGCTACCGTCGGAGACATGGCACTGATCCTGCGAAAGCTCATGCACATCGGGGCACTGCCGGAAGGTTTACGAACGGAAGCCGAGGCCGAAGGCATCCTGTTTCTCGCCGAATACGTCCCGCTGACCAGGCGCTTCACCGGAACGATCCCGGGCAAGAGATCGGCGGGCAGCGTCGCCAGCTACGCCGGTGCACTGGTCTTGACCAACTACCGCGCGCTGGCCACCATGTCCACCCTGCCCAAGCTTGCCGGGCGCAGCATCGACCAGCCGTGGTCGGCGCCGCAGGTCGGGGCGGTGCACGCCGAGTTGAGTGCCGACGGGCTCACCCTGCAGGCCGATGTGGCCGAGATCGATCCGCGCTGCCACGGCCAGTTGTCGCTGCACTACAAGACCTCGATCCCGGACGAGGTCCTGACCAAGTTGCCCCGCCGTTCGCTGGCCTTCGATGTGGGGCCCGAATTCGTATTTCGCGTGGTCGGGGTGCCCTACCACCCCTAGTCCGTCCTCAGTTCGCAAAGACCGCTATTTACCGGGACGCGAAGTCTCGGTAAATTGTCGCCATGGCTTCCACCTCGCCTCAGACCGCACCGTTGGATGCGGATTACCAGAATCTGTTGCAGACACTGTCCGAGGGTTCCGTCCGTCGTCGCTTCGACCCTTACCTGGACATCGCGTGGGATTCCCCCGAATTGGCCATCGACCTCGACGATCCACGCTGGGTGCTGTCACCGAACGTCGATCCGCTCGGCGCCACCGCGTGGTACCAGAACCAGCCGCTGGCCCGGCAGATCGAGATCGGTCGCTGGCGCACGCTCAACTCGATCAAGGTGGGCGCGGCCTTCGAGAGCATCCTCATCCGCGGGTTGATGGCGTTCATCATGAAGCTGCCCAACGGCTCGCCCGAGTTCCGCTACGCATTGCACGAGATGACCGAGGAATGCAATCACATCCAGATGTTCCAGGAGCTGGTGAATCGCAGCGGCCTGGACGTTCCCGGCATGCGGCCGCTGTTCCGCCGGTTGTCGCCCTACATCGGACTGGTGGGCCAATACTCGCCGACGGCGTTCATGGCAGGCATCCTGGCCGGCGAGGAGCCGATCGATCATTTCCAGAAGGGGTTGATCCGCGAGGGCGCCGATATTCCGCCCGCGGTGCTGCGGACCATGCAAATCCACATCGCCGAAGAGGCACGCCACATCTCCTGGGCGCACGAATTCCTCAAAACCCATCTGCCGGAACGGTCGTGGCGGATGAAGGCGTTCGCGTGCGTCGCATTCCCGCTGACGTTGCGCTGGCTGGCGCACGAGATCGTGGCTCCCCCGAAGTCGTTCGGCGAGGAATTCGGGATTCCGCGCGAGGTGATCAAGGACGCGTTCTGGCGCAGCCCGCACTCACGCAAGATCCTGTCCGGCTACTTCGGTGAAATGCGTGCCCTCAGCGAAGAACTGGGGTTGATGAACCGGGTCGGCCGCTGGGTGTGGCAACGCTGCGGAATCGACGGCGAGGCGGCCCGCTACCGCGGTGTGCCGGACCGCGAAGCGGTTGCCCTCGCCTGATGCCCCACGTCATCACGCAGTCCTGCTGCAGCGACGCATCGTGCGTGTACGCCTGCCCGGTGAACTGCATCCACCCCACACCCGACGAACCCGACTTCCACACCGCACAGATGCTGTACGTCGACCCTGTCGAATGCGTCGATTGCGGTGCGTGCGTGACGGCATGCCCGGTGGACGCCATCAAACCGCACACCAGGCTGACCGGCGCCGAAGATGTGTTCACCAAGCTCAACGCGGATTTCTACGCCACACCACGGCCGAGGCCGATTCTCGCGCCGGTGGTGCCGCCGCTGCAGGTACGCACCGGCGAGCTCCACGTCGCGATCGTCGGGTCGGGCCCGGCCGCGATGTATGCCGCCGAGGAGGTGCTGACCATTCCCGGTGCCCGGGTCCGGGTCTACGAACGCCTCACCCGCCCATACGGTTTGGCCCGGTTCGGGGTGGCTCCCGATCACCGGCGGACGCGCGGGGTGGCACGTCAGTTCGACGACATCGCCGCTGACCCCCGCCTGGAGATGCGCCTCGGCGTCGAGGTCGGCAGCCAGGTCACCCATGACGATCTGCTCGCCGAGCAGCACGCCGTCATCTACGCGGTGGGTGCCTCGGCGGACCGCCGCCTCGACATCGGCGGCATCGATCTGCCCGGCGTCACGTCGGCCACCGAGTTCGTCGCCTGGTACAACAATCATCCCGACCACGCGGATCGGTCCTTCGACCTGTCTCATCGCCGCGCCGTCGTGATCGGCAACGGCAACGTCGCGCTCGACGTCGCACGCATCCTCACCATCGACCCGGACCTCCTCGCCGACACAGAGATCGCCCCGCATGCGCTGAACGCCCTGCGCGACAGCGCGATCGAAGAGGTGGTCGTGGTCGGCCGGCGCGGGATCGAGCAGTCCGCGTTCACGGTTCCCGAACTGGTCGGGCTGTGCTCGACACCGGGTATCGAGGTCGTCGTCCGTGACGAGGACCTCAGGATGCTGCCTGCCGCCGATCCCAGGGCGGCGATCCTGCGCGCCAGGCCACGCGGGGTGAGCAATCGCCGGATCGTGCTCGAGTACCTGCTGTCGCCGACCGCGGTCCTGGGCCAAACCGCGGCCACCGGTGTGGAATTCGTCCACAACGAGTTGGTCGCCGCACCGGACGGTTCGACGCGGGTGAAATCGACGGGACGCGAACGGATCATCGAGGCGGGCCTGGTGCTGACGTCGATCGGCTACCGGGGCCGGCCGGTCGCAGGGTTGCCGTTCGACGACGCCACGGCGACGGTGCCGCATCAGGCGGGTCGCGTGCCCGGGGTCCGCGGCGCATATGTCACCGGCTGGATCAAACGCGGACCGACCGGTTTCATCGGGACCAACAAGTCCTGTGCCCAGGAGACAGTGCGTAGCCTGGTCGCCGATTACAACACCGGACTGCTGGCCTAACGGTTGGTCAGCGCGGCGATCACCGAGGTCAACTCGTCGTCGCGGTTGATGTCCAACCCGCTCGCGCGGGCCGCACCGTCCAGGACATACCAGCCGAAATCGGCCAGGTGCGTGATGATCTCCTCGCGTGACTGGTCCGGCGCGGCACCGCGAATCCACGCCGACAGCGTGGCCTCCACCATCGTCACGACCGCGAACGGAACCGTCTTGAAGGCGCTGTCATCCACCCCGATGGTCTGCGCGATCGCGGCGATGATGTCCTCGGACTGCCTGGTCATGCGCAGCTTGAGCTCACTGACCGCATCCAGCGAGCCATCGCCGTCGAACGTCGGTCCGCGCCGGACGAACTCGTCGAGGCGCGGGTGATCGAGCATCCAGTCCGCCACCGCCGCCACGGTGCGGGTCAGGATGTCGCGCAACGAACCGTTCGTGACGTCGAGTTTCGTGTCCAGAAGCGCCGCGAAGTCGTCGAACACATAGGACCGGACGCGTCGCTCAAGTTCCTCTTTGCCGGCGAACTGGCGGTACACCACAGACTTCGCCACCCCGGCGCGTTCCGCGATCCGCGCCATGGAGATTTCGGCGCCGGGTGGGTTTTCCTCGACCAGCGCGACCGCGGCCCGCATGATCTGGGCCCGTCGCTCGGCATTGTGCTGCTCCCAGCGGGCCTCATAGCCGCTGACCGCAGCGGGATCGGCGGCGGTCGGCATGGCCCCACCCTACCGAGGACGATGCGTCGGATAAGCGGCTCTCGATGAGCCGAACGGTTGCGGGAGCAGTGCTCGGGCTGTTCGGTCGTAGGGTGTGGAGGGAAAGGAGTGACGTGAGCGAGCCACAACGGCAGAACCTGCTGATCGTCCACTGGCATGATCTGGGGCGCTATCTCGGTGCGTACGGCCACCCCGACGTGGCCAGTCCGCACCTCGACCAGCTCGCCGCCGAGGGGATCCTGTTCACCCGCGCACACGCCACCGCACCGCTGTGCTCACCGTCGCGAGGTTCACTGTTCACCGGGCGCTACCCGCAGAGCAACGGCCTGGTGGGTTTGACCCACCATGGCTGGGAGTACCGGGCCGGCGTGCGCACACTGCCTCACATCCTTGCCGAGAATGGTTGGCACACAGCGCTGTTCGGAATGCAGCACGAGACGTCATATCCGGCCAACCTGGGTTACGACGAGTTCGACGTGTCCAATTCGTTCTGCGAGTACGTCGTCGAGGAGGCCACCGCGTGGCTTGCCGATGCTCCGCGTCAACCGTTCCTGCTGACCGCCGGGTTCTTCGAGACGCACCGGCCCTATCCCCGTGACCGGTACGAACCGGCCGACTCGGCATCCGTCGAGGTTCCCGACTATCTGCCCGACACCGGAGAAGTGCGTGAGGACCTCGCCGACTTCTACGGGTCGATCGCCGTAGCCGACGCGAAAGTCGGTGAACTGCTCGGCGCCCTGGCCGCCGCCGGACTCGACGAGAACACCTGGGTCGTGTTCATGACCGATCATGGTCCGGCGCTGCCGCGGGCCAAGTCGACGCTGTACGACGCGGGCACGGGCATCGCGTTGATCGTGCGGCCGCCGCGGGGCCCGGCCGGTGCGGCCCCGCACCTCTACGACGAGTTGTTCAGCGGGGTCGATCTGCTGCCCACGCTCCTGGAACTGCTCGGGGTCGGCATCCCGGACGACGTCGAGGGTTTGTCGCACGCCAGCAACCTCACGGCAGGCACAACGGAAACGGCCGAGATCCGGTCGGAGGTCTACACCACGAAGACCTATCACGATTCTTTCGACCCGATTCGCGCCGTCCGCACAAAGGAATACAGCTATATCGAGAATTATGCGGCGCGGCCATTGTTGGACCTGCCGTGGGATATCGCCGACAGCCCACCCGGACGTGTACTGGGCGACAAGGTACTGAGCCCGCGGCCCGGCCGCGAACTGTACGACCTCGTCGCGGACCCGACCGAACGCCACAACCTGCTCGGACCCGACGCCACCGACAAGGCCGAGGCGATCGCCGACGATCTCGCGCTGTTGCTGAACGACTGGCGCCAGAAGACTCTCGACGTCATACCGTCGGAATTCGCCGGAACCCGCATTTCGGAGCGTTTCACGCAGACATATCTGAGTATCCACGCGCGCGCGGTCACCAGCAGATCCGCCATCGCGGCCGAGCGCGGCATCATTGATACCAGCCAATAGTTTTCTTCTCGGTGAGCTGAAACTCTTGACGCTTCTTTGAATAGGCGCCGCAAATCAATGATGGTTAGAGTCTCGCCCATGTCAGATCATCCGACCGCCTACCTGGTGCTCGCTTCCCAGCGCAGCGGCAGCACCTTGCTGGTGGAATCACTGCGCGCCACCGGCATGGCCGGTGAGCCACAGGAGTTCTTCCAGTACCTGCCGAGCACCAGCATGTCGCCGCAGCCCCTGGAATGGTTCGCCGGCGTCGAAGACGAGTCGATCCTGCGTCTGCTCGATCCGCTGGTCGAGGGCAAGCCGGACCTGGCGCCCTCAGAGATCTGGCGCGACTACATCCGCACGGTCGGCCGCACCCCCAACGGGGTGTGGGGCGGCAAGCTCATGTGGAACCAGACCCCATTGCTGCTGGATCGCGCCGAGGGCCTGCCCGAGCGCTCCGGACCCGGACTGCTCGCCGCGATCCGAGACGTCATCGGCAGCGATCCGGTGCTGATCCACGTCTACCGTCCTGACGTTGTGTCACAGGCGGTTTCGTTCTGGCGAGCGGTACAGACCAGGGTCTGGCGGGGCCGCGCCGATCCGGTGCGCGACGCACGTGCCGAGTACCACGCCGGCGCGATCGCCCATGTGATCAAGCTGCTGCAGGCCCAGGAGGAGGGTTGGCGCGCCTGGTTCGCCGAGGAGAACATCA
Source organism: Mycobacterium sp. URHD0025 (assembly GCF_000426065.1). Taxonomy (GTDB): domain Bacteria; phylum Actinomycetota; class Actinomycetes; order Mycobacteriales; family Mycobacteriaceae; genus Mycobacterium. Next base: position 174,091 of record NZ_AUEQ01000001.1, read on the forward strand.
CCCCCATCGACGTTTCGTATCCCTACCTGTGGCGCAACCTCACCACCGTGGTGGCCACCGTGCTCGAAGCGCTCGGTCTTGACCCGCGGCTGGCTCCGCAGCCGGTGCTGGAACGCCAGGCCGACCAGCGGTCCGACGAGTGGGTGGATCGCTACCGCAAGGACGCCGAGAAGGAGGGGTTGCCGGTATGACGAGCACCGATGACCTATTGCATGTCGACGAACTACGGCTGTTGGAAGCCGAGGCGGTGCACATCATCCGCGAGGTGGTCGCCGAACTACAGCGCCCGGTGCTGCTGTTCTCCGCAGGCAAGGACTCGATCGTCCTGCTGCGCCTGGCCGAGAAGGCGTTCCGCCCTTCACCGTTGCCGTTCCCGGTGCTACACGTGGACACCGGGCACAACTTCCCGGAAGTCATCGAGTTCCGGGACCGACGCACCACCGGGGTCGGGCACAAGCTCCTCGTCGGCTCGGTGCAGGAGACCATCGACAGCGGGAGGGTGGCCGATCCGGGCCCGGGTGCCTCACGTAACCGCCAACAGACCCGCACCCTGCTCGACGCACTTGAGGCCGGTGGATTCGACGCGGCGTTCGGCGGCGCCCGCCGTGACGAAGAGCGATCACGCGCCAAGGAACGCATCCTGAGTTTCCGTGACGAGTTCGGTCAGTGGGATCCGCGGGCCCAGCGCCCCGAACCGTGGTCGCTGTACAACGGCCGGATCCGCAAGGGTGAGCAGGTGCGGGTGTTCCCGCTGTCGAACTGGACCGAGCTCGACATCTGGCGCTACATCGAGCTGGAAAACCTTGAGCTGCCGTCGATCTACTTCGCCCACGAACGCGAGGTCTTCGAACGCGACGGCATCCTGCTCGCGGTGTCGGAGTACGCACAGCCCGGTATCGGGGAGACCGCGAACGTCGAGTGGGTGCGCTACCGCACCGTCGGCGACCTCACCATCACCGGAGCCGTGCGCTCGGAAGCCACCACCATCGACCGCGTGATCACCGAGATCTCGGCGGCCACCGTCTCAGAACGCGGCGAGACCCGTGCCGACGACCGGACTTCGGTTGCGGCGATGGAAGACCGGAAGCGCGAGGGGTATTTCTGATGAGCACTCGTCAGCTGCTACGCATCACCACCGCCGGTTCGGTCGATGACGGCAAGAGCACCCTGATCGGCCGCCTGCTGCACGACACGGACAGCCTGCCGCTGGACCACCTTGAGGCCGTGACCGATTCGGACGGCGTGGCCGATCTCGCGGCGCTGTCCGACGGGCTGCGGGCCGAACGGGAGCAGGGCATCACCATCGATGTGGCCTACCGGTTCTTCTCCACCGCCACCCGCAGCTACATCCTGGCCGACACTCCCGGGCATGAGCGTTACACCCGCAACATGTTCACCGGCGCCTCCAACGCGCACGTGGCGATCCTGTTGGTCGATGCCCGGGCCGGTGTGCTGCGCCAGACCCGGCGCCACGCCCGCATCGCAAACCTGTTGGGCATCAAACACTTCGTGGCCACCGTCAACAAGATCGATCTGGTCGACTTCGACGCCACCCGGTTCGCCGAGGTCGAGAGTGAGCTGCAGCAGCTTTCCGGCCGGCTCGGCGGGCTCGATCTCACCGTCATCCCGATCGCCGCCAAGCTCGGCGACAACGTGGTGCATCGCTCGCAGAACACCGCCTGGTACACCGGGCCCACCCTGCTCGAGTACCTCGAAGCCATCGACCTGACTGCGCCGCATGCCGATCCGGCGAGCCTGCGGCTGGCTGTGCAGTGGGTGTCCCGGCCGACGTCGGAGCAGCGTCGTCGCTACACCGGCCGCCTGTCGGCGGGCACGCTGCAGGTCGGTGATCCTGTCGTGAGCCTGCCGGCCGGTACTCGCTCGACCGTGACGGCCCTGGACACGCTGGACGACGATCGCACGGTCGGTGTTGCGCCGCTGTCGGTTTCGATCGAGTTGGCCGACGATATCGACGTCGGCCGCGGTGATGTCCTGGTCAGCGGCGCCTCCGAGGCGGTTGCGCCCGTGCTGGCCCGCGAGATCGACGCGACGGTGTGCTGGTTCTTCGACAACCCGCTGCGCGCCGGTGATCGACTGTCCCTCAAGCAGGGCACCCGCACGGTGCGAGCCACGATCCAGGAGTTGCACACCAAGCTCGATCCCGAGACCCTCGACGAGGTCGATTCCCCGGTTGAGCTGGCGCTCAACGACATCGGCTCTGTCACCCTGCGCACCAGCTCCGTGCTGGTGGCCGACGAATACGCCGACAACCGCGACAACGGGGCCTTCATCCTCATCGACGAGGTGTCCAATGACACCGTCGGCGCCGGGATCATCCTGCAGGCACGCGAGCTCAAAGCGAGCGGGCACAACCGGTCCGACATCAAATGGCATCCATCGTCATTGGACCGCGAATACCGCTGGAACAGCACCGGACAACGTGGTGCCACGATCTGGTTCACCGGGCTGCCCGCCTCGGGTAAGTCCACACTGGCGGTGGCCGTCGAGCGGGCCTTGGTCGAATCTGGTCAGGTGGCCTACCTGCTCGACGGGGACAACCTGCGTCACGGCCTGTCCGACGATCTCGGATTCTCAGCCGGTGATCGCACCGAGAACATCCGCCGGGTAGGGCATCTCACCCGACTGCTGGCCGATGCGGGCGTGGTGGCGTTGGCCTCACTGGTGTCACCGCTGAAGTCCGACCGGGACACCGCGCGGGCCCTCAACGACGCCGCGAAGCTGCCGTTCATCGAGGTCCACGTCGCGACCTCGCTGGCCGAGTGCGAGCGCCGGGACCCCAAGGGGCTCTATGCGCGGGCCCGGGCCGGTGAGCTCACAGGTCTCACCGGGGTCGACGCTCCCTACGAGGCGCCGGAGAATCCCGATCTGGTGCTCGATACCACCGGCGCTCCCATCGACGACCTGGTCCGACAGGTGATCGACCTGCTCAACACCCGCCGCTAACCAGTGATTTCGGCGCGTTCAGTAACGGTCAGCGTTACCGGATGCGCCGAAATCGCGTCGATCACACGGTCAGCGTGGGTGAGGTACAGCCCGTGCGCGGCGCCGGGGATCTCGATGAGCTCTGCGTGCGGCAGCAGTGCGGCAGTGCGTCGCCCGGTGAGCTCGATGGGCGTCGACGCGTCGGCGTCGCCGTGGATCAGCAGCACCGGAAGGTCGAGTTCGGCGAGCTCCGCTCGGTAGTCGGCGTGGGAACCCATCCGCTGGGTCGCGAGCAGGGTCTCGACGGGCACGGCAGCGATCTGGTCCACGGTCCAGTCGACCATCTCGGGCGCCACGGTGTGGGGTCCGAAGAACGGCGGCGCGTTGTCGATACACCATTGCCGCACATCGCGTTCCAGCTCGGCGAGCATGGCGTCGAGCATCGCCTCGGGGACACCGTCCGGGTTGTCCGCAGTCTCGACCACCAGCGGCAGTTGGCCCGCCACCAACACCGCGCGGTTCACCCGCGCCGTCCCATGCCGGCTGAGGTAGCGCACGATCTCGCCGCATCCCAGGGAATGCCCCACCAGCGTCACATCGCCGAGATCGAGGTGATCGATCAGCCCGGCCAGGTCGTCGGCCAGCAGATCCACCGTCCACTCACCGTCGTAGGCCCCGGAGTGTCCGTGCCCGCGGCGGTCATAGGCAATGCACCGAAAGCCGTTGTCCACCAGGCGTTGGATCACCTGGTTCCACTGGCCCGAGTTGAGTCCCCACGAGTGGGTGAACACGACGGCCGGTCCGGATCCGGTGTCGGTGTAGTGGATGTCGGTTCCGTCGGAGGTCTTTACCGTGGGCATACCCTCATCGTCACGGAGTGTGGTCGGGAAATCGATTACGTCGTAGGTAATGTTTTCGCCTGACTTGGGCGCATCCAGTAACGGTCAGCGTTACCAGACGCACCCAAATCACAGCACTTGGGCGACCACGAACACGCGACGGAACGGGAAGAACGTGACGCCGTCATCCCGCCTGGGGTAGGCCTCGGCCAACATCGGGATGATGGCCTGCCGGTACCGTTCCCACAGCTCGTCGGTCAGCCTGCCTTTGACCTGAGTCAAGGCTGTTCCGGTGATCCAGTCCAGAACCGGTGTCTCTCCGGATAATTGGTGGATATAGGTGGTTTCCCAGGCATCCACCACACAACCGGCATCGGTCAGCAGTCCGGCGTATTCTGCGGGCGTATCCACCTGGCCCACGTCGCGCCAGGGCATGTCCCGCAGCGGCTCGAGGAACGGCTCACGCCGCGCCAGCTCACGTACCGCGTGATGGGAGGGCGCATCGAAATTGCCCGGCACCTGAAAGGCGATCCAGGCTCCGGCCGGAAGCTGTCCGGCCCAGCGCACCACGAGCTCGCGGTGAGTGGGCACCCACTGCAGAGCGGCGTTGGAGACCACGACGTCGGTGTCGGGTCGCGGTGTCCACTCCTCGATGGCACCGTCGTGTGCCTCAAGCCCGCGGGCGTGGGCGGCGGCCACCATCTCCGGCGAGCTGTCCCAGGCTTCCAGCGTGGCACCGGGCCAGCGCTGCACCAGTGTCTCGGTCAGGTTGCCCGGGCCGCATCCCAAATCGACGACGCGGCGCGGCTCCGTTGCCGCCACCCGGGAGAGCAGGTCGTAGAACGGCCGGCCCCGATGGTCAGCGAAGTTGAGGTAGGTGTCCGGATTCCACATATCCCGATCATGCCCGCATCGGTTTCCACCCCGAGGCTGGGCACAACCGCTCCGGACGACCCAGAGGTAGAAAGAGGCGCGTGACCGGGCGGCAATGCGGGTCGATATGGTCGGCACACGATGGATGAAGCGAACAGAGTCCGCACGATCTGGACCGATCTCGGCCTGCCCGGGATCGTCGATGTGCACACCCACTTCATGCCCAAGAACGTGATGGACAAGGTGTGGCAGTACTTCGACAGCCAGGGCCCGCTGATCGGCCGCGCGTGGCCGATCACCTACCGCGCCGACGAGCAGCAGCGGGTCGCCACCCTGCGGGAGTTCGGCATCAGACGGTTCTCCTCGCTGGTCTACCCACACAAGCCCGACATGGCGGCGTGGCTCAACCAATGGGCGAGAGATTTCGCGAAGGACACCCCTGATTGCCTGGCCACGGCCACGTTCTACCCGGAGCCCGAGGCCACGGGCTACGTCGCCGATGCGATCGCGGCAGGTACCCAGGTGTTCAAGGCCCACATTCAGGTCGGCAACTATGAGCCCAACGATGCCCTGCTCGACGACGTGTGGGGGCTCATCGAGGACGCCGGCGTCCCGGTGGTCATCCACTGTGGGTCCGGCCCGGCCCCCGGCGACTTCACCGGCCCGCAGCCCATCGCCCGGTTGCTGAGCCGCTACCCGCGCTTGGCGCTCATCGTCGCGCACATGGGGATGCCCGAGTACTCGGCATTTCTCGATCTCGCCGAACGCTACGACAACGTCCGGCTGGACACCACGATGGCGTTCACCCCGTTCGTCGAAGAGACGATGCCGTTCCCCAGGACCGACATGAACCGGCTGAAAGCCCTGGGTGAGCGCATCCTGTTCGGCAGCGACTTTCCGAACATCCCCTACGGGTACGCCGAGGCCGTGCACCACCTGATCGATCTGCCGGGGGTCGACGACGCCTGGCGGCGCAATGTTCTGCACGACAACGCCGCGAAGTTGTTCGGACTGAGCTGAGCTGTTGGCTAGCATCGGGACTCGTGGAGCCGTCCAGCGCAGATCCGGTGGAGCCCCCGATTCCTGTTCCGGACGTCCCCGGCGGCGATGCCGGTGCCCGGGGACTGCCCCGACGTTCTGACCTGACCTCGCGGCAGCGCGCCATCGTCGACGCCTCCGCGGCGGCCGACATCGCGTTGCGCACCGGGGTCGCCTCGATCGTGGCCACGTCGATGGTGCCGACCACCCTGGCATCGATTGTGCAGCCGTCGAAATCCCGAACCGAGCACGACCACATGCGGTTCTACGCGGAACTGGCTGCGGCCCAAGATCCCGCGGTGTCGTTCCCGGCGCCGACCCGACCACCTCGGGTCTCTACTCGCCCCGCCAATCCGGTGGCCGAGATGATCGCGCACGGCCGGGTGGAGAACATCCGGTTCGACAGCGGGTTCACCGCCGTCAACCCCGCACTGCGTGAGATGTGCGGCGGGTTCAGGCATAACAACGTTGTCCGCGCACAACATTGGCGCCACGACGACGGGCCACATCCCACCCTGTGCGTGATCCACGGCTTCATGGGCTCGCCGTATCTGGCCAACGGCCTGTTCCTGTCGCTGCCGTGGTTCTACCGCTCCGGCTACGACGTGCTGCTGTACACCCTGCCGTTTCACGGCCGCCGCGCCGAACGGTTCTCACCGTTCAGCGGTTACGGGTTCTTCTCCCACGGATACGCGGGCTTCTCCGAGGCCATGGCCCAGGCAGTGCACGATTTCCGCTCGGTGATCGACTATTTGGAGTCCACCGGTGTCGACCGGATCGCCCTGACCGGAATATCGCTCGGCGGCTTCACCTCGGCGCTGCTGGCCAGTGTGGACGTCCGGATTCAGGCCGTGGTCCCGAATGTGCCTGTGGTGACGCCCGATCGCACGGTCGACGAGTGGTTTCCGGCCAACAAGCTGGTGGCGCTACAGCGACTCGTGGCCCGGACCGATCCGGCGCTGACCGAAGCGGCCGCACGGTATGCCTCACCGCTGAACTACCGCCCCCTGGTGCCCAAGGAACGACGGCTGATCATCACCGGGCTCGGTGACCGGCTGGCTCCACCGCAGCAGGCCGAGATGCTCTGGGAACACTGGGGTCGCTGTGCGTTCCACTGGTTCCCGGGCAACCACCTACTGCATGTGAGCCAGCCGGACTACCTACGCCGGATGACCCGCTTCCTGCGGGATTTCATGTTCGACTGACACCGGGCGCAGCACCGACTGCGGCGGCACGGCGGGCGCACCTTCCACCCGCTGCACCGACAGTGGATTCAGCGCAGCCAATACCGGACGGTGCCGGCCACGCGCCGGCGTCAGACCGGCCAGCGGAGCCTTGCGTGAGGGCCGGTCCTGCGTGCGGATCGCGGCGCCCACCGTCAACCGCGGTTGCGCCGGAGATCCGGTGAACTCCAGCGCCGTCCAGGTTTCCTGGGCGGGCAGGGCACCGATCCCGGCGAGTGCGGCCTCCAGCTTGTCATTGACCTTGACGCGATATGCCGCGACGTAACCGGACTCGTCCTTGACCCCGCGCCAGGTCTCCTTGCCCGGGTCGGGCAACGGGGAATCGACCCCGTCGACGATCGTGACCGTCCAGCCCTGCTCGCGCAGATGATCGGCGAGCCGACGCCCGACGATCTCCGTGGTGTCCCGCAACGGGATTCGCGATGATCGGGCGCGCAGCGCATCGAGATTGTCGACGGCGGCCACGGTCAGGCTGATCCAGCTGCGGCGCGAACCACCGGCGTCACGATGGGTCACACGGACCTTGTCACAACGGACTCCATAGCGGTCGAGGTAGCTGACGACGGCCGGTAGCTGGGCCGGGTCCGCTGGGTCGACGCGCAGCACCACGGTCTCTGAATCGACCGGCTGCTCAGGCTGCTTCTTGGCGAGGTTTCGCCGCCACACCGCGAGGTGCCTGGCGATCCGGGTGGTCAGGAACAACCCACCCCACCAGGCCAGCAACAGCACCACGGCGGCGACGGAGATCCCGAGCACCCAGCGTTCGGTGTCGGTCTGCCAGGGCCGGGCCAGGACCGCCGCGACGATGAAAAGGGACGCCAACGCGAGTCGGGCGGTCATGAATGGTCCTTCCGTCGATATGCGCCGAACGCGACAACGAGGGCCGCCAGCGCAAGTGCCCCGGTGCCGGCGAAAGCGACGATCCGCCCGGTGTTGTCACGCGGAGCCGGTTCTGCCGGTGCGGCAATGGGTTTGCCTGCGGGAACCGCCGGGCCGTCCAGCGGCATGTCGGCGACGTCCCAGGTGAGCGCGGCCACCGGATCGACACCACCGGCGCCGATCACGTTCGACGGCGAGCGGGAGGCACCCTGGGCCGTGGTGGTGAGCCGGTGCACCACCTGACGTGCGTTCAGGTCGGGAAACTTGCTGCGCACCAAGGCCGCAACGCCGGACACGTACGCCGCGGCATAGCTGGTGCCGTTGAGCGGGATCAGCTTGTCCCGCTCGGAAGGCATGGCGTTGGACAGCCCTCCGCCGGGCGCATTGCTCACCGAGGAGATGTTCTCCCCGGGCGCCGCGATACCCACCCACGGGCCTGCCATGGTGAACGCGGAGGGCTGGCCCGTCGCGTTCAGCGCCCCGACGGACAGCACGTACGGCTGCCACCACGACGGGATGGACACCGAGGAGACGCCGCCCCAGTTGCGGGGATCGCTCGGGCTGCCGGACAACGGGTTTGACCCGCACGCCGATCCGGTGGTGACACCGCCCTGGGTGTTCCCGGCCGCGGCGACGATCACCGCGTCCTTCTCGACCGCCGCATAGCGAAGTGCCGCACCGAGTTCGGTTTGATCGATGGGCTTGTCGGCGGGCATGCAGGTGACCACCGAGATGTTGATGACGCGCGCGCCCATGTCGGCCGCCCGCACCACGGCGCGGGCCAGGCTCGCCACATCGGCCGCCGCACGGGCCTCGACGATGTCGGCACCGGCGGCGCGCGGGGCGAACCGCGTGGAGTTCTGCCGGATCGAGATCAGCCGGGCCTCGGGTGCCACGCCGGAGAAGCCGTCCGCTCCGGGTTGGCCGGCGATGAGACCTGCCACCGAAGTGCCATGGCCGTCACAGTCGGTCAGGCCGTCGGTGGACTCGATGAAGTCACCGCCACCCTCGACATGGGGCAGCCGCGGCCCGGGCTGCACTCCGGTGTCGATCACCGCCACGGTCTGGCCCTGCCCGCGGCTCTGCTTCCACGCACCGGAGAGGTTCAGCGCCAACTGGTTCGGATTGACCGCGCCGGGATCGCTGCCCGGCAGGACCCCGGTGGCGGCGCATTCCGAGCGTTTGGCCATCGCCTCCACCGGACCGGCACTGCCTGCCGGCGGGGCGACCTGCGGGTCGACCTCGGGCGGGCTGATGGCGCCCGCCGACGGGGAGCCGACCAACAGCACCAGACCGGCTGTGGCCAGAACTCCCAGGCTCTTGTGGATCACCGATTCATCACCTGTCGAGAACGAGGCTGAACAGCCCGATGAGGAAGGCCATCACCGGAATCAGCGAGGCGTCGAGCCCGGTGGCCAGGAAGCCCACCAGACGCCTCATCGGCAGCGAATACGTGTCCGGCGAGGCCGCCCGCGGATTCAGTGCGGCGAAGACCCACACCACGACCAGAACGGCGAGCACGGCCAGCGCCAGCCAGGCGGCCTGATAGCGGCCGTCGATCGCGAAAGCCACCAGCAGCGCGACAGTCAGCAGGTACGGATGGCCCAGCAGCCACGCCTTGCACGAGACCGAGTCCCACACCCGGGCCCGCAGAGCGGCACCGAGCGCAGCGGCCACCACGACATACCAGGCCCACGGCGATGCGGTCGGCGAGCCGACCAGGGTCACCGACCCGGCCACACCGAGCAGCACACCCGCAGCGATCACACCGGTCTGGTGCGACTGGCTGACCCGGACCCGGCGAGGCAGATCGGCCAGCACCGACAGGGGCTGCGCCGACGGCGACGGATCGCCCGGCGCGGGGATGACGGGCAGCGGGAAGCGCGCCCACATGGCCGAAAGCTGTGCGGCCTGAACGGTGACCACCAGGGCGATCAGGATCAGCGCGCAGCCGATCACCGTCGAGGAGATCTCCCACAGCGTGGCGGCCGCGGCGACCAGGAGCACGCCTGCACCGGCCACCGTGGTGGCGGTGAACACCGCGATACCGCGGTCATCGCGCGAGCTGGCCATACTGATCAACGACCATGCGGCCACCCCGGCTGCGGCCAGCAGAATGCTGGGCGCACCGAAATCGCCTGGCACACCGAGTGCGAACGCCGCGGCCACAGGCACCAACGCGGTGACGGCCAGCGCGGTCGCCAGTACCGGCGACCGGCCTCGGGTCGACAGCGCGGCCAGCACGGTAGCGATGGCGATACCGCCGACGACGAAAAGTCCGAGCAGTTCACCGGTCAACACTCGGTGGGCGACGGCCAGGCCCGTGCCCACCAGGATCAGCCCGATGAGGGCCAGCGATGCGTACCGCGCGATGTGGGCAGCACCCCACGGGCGCTGGCGGGCCGCGGAGAAGATCACGGCGGCGTCGGCGATGTCCTCCACGATGCGCGGGGCGGCCGGACCAGCCGGAACCGCTTGCAGCGCAAGCAGGTCCCCGTCCACCACACCGACCGTGTCGAGCGTGGCATCCAGGCTGTACGGCGCTCCCCCGACGGGGGCGAGGCTCAGCCGTACCGGGTCCGGGGCGCTCGCGCCGTCGTCCCCGCCGGCAGGGCGCACGATGCGCTCGACCGCGGGCAGTATCTCGCGCAGCGGCAGCTCGGACGGCAGGGCCATCTCGGTCAGCCGGCCGCGATCGTCTCCGGCGGCCAGTACGGCCACCCGAACGATCGGCATCACAGTGTTGTCGGACATTCCTATGCTTTCTGGGTTCTTCTCATGGAGCGTGAATCTCGGTGGGATACATCGTCGGATAGAGCGTCGTTGACGGCTTCGCTGTCGAAGTCGCGGATCAGCGGTTGGTCGGGGAACCAGGAGCCGCTGGGTAGGGAGGCGGTGAGACGTTCGACCGCCATGGCGATCGAGTCCGCATCACCCGCCGAGAAGGTCGAAATCCACTCCCCGTCGAAGGCTTTCGACGGGGCGACCAGGATCCGGCCTTCGGGGGTGTCGATGATGCTGACGCCCACCTGGGTGGTGACCCGGTGACCGTCGCGGTGCTCTCCGGCCACGATCTCCACATAGGTGCGGCGTCCGTCGAATACCGACTCCACGATCGGTCGGGCCGAGGCCGGAACACCCAGGAATCCCAGCACTTCGATCAGCGGCGTGCCGTTGCGGATCTGCTCGTCGGCACGAGCACCGGCCGCGGCCGGTAGCGCGAATTCCTCGAACCGCGCCGGCCCGCGACGCGACAGCCCGGCGGTGAGCACCGGAACCAGCGCGTGGGGGTGGTGGATGTCCATCTCGGTGAACGTCACCAGTTGTGCATTGCGCAACACGACGACCGTACGTCCGTCCTGCCGTGCCACAATCCCGCGCAGCAGGTCCCCCGGGCCGGAGACAAACCGCAAGTCGAGCCACTGGGTTGCCCGGCAGGCCAGCCGGACCCATTGCGCCACTTGCGGATTGACTCCACCACTGGCGTCGAGCACGCCCATCCTGGTCAGTTCAGCGGTCTGTTCGGCGACAAAACCGGACCGCTGCGCCGGGTCGCTGTAGGGCGGCGTGATCGCCAGCACCCACGGGTACGCCCCGGCGCCGAGTACCTCGGCGAGGTACCAGGCCTGATCGGTGGTCAGCTCGACGGCATTAGCGCCCACTGTGCCCAATGTGGCCAAGCATCAGCCCCACTTGGCACCTTCGGCCGCGTCGCGCGCACTCATCGACATGGTGTTCATCTCGTGAGTGGAGGCCATCGCCCGGTAGGCCCGGGTCAGCTCCTCCATGGCCTGGTTCCACTGGGCCTGCCAGGCCTGGTAGGTCATACCGGTGTCACCCTGCCAGGCGCTGCTCAGCGCGGACTGCTCGGCGGCGATGTCGGCACCGACGGCGTGCAGCGCACCCGAGTAGGTCGTCATCTCTCCGGCGTGAGCCAGCATGGCCGGGTAGTTGTACATGATTTGGGACATGAAAACTCCTGTATCCGTTGCTTGTTCGGCTAGACCGAGGTGTAGGTGCTGGCGGCGGCGGCGTCCTGGGCGACGTAGGTGCCCGCGGCGTCACCGAGGTTGAGCTGAGCGATGTCCAGCAGGGCGTTGACCTTGGCCGACACCTCGACGAATCGGGCGTGTGCGGCCTGGAACGCGGCAGAGGCCTCGCCCATGTGGAAGGCCTGCGAGGACATGGCGGCCTGCTCGGCCTGCGCGATGGTGCTGCGCATCAGTGCGGCCTTGGCGCCGAAGGCGGCCTCGGAGGCGATCAGCTGGGGAATGTGAGCATCCAACAGGCTCATGGATTTTCCTTTCGGGTCGTAGACATTTGGCGGTGCGTCGAACGTGATGAAAGTGATCTGGTCAGCTGCGCGTACCCCCTTGCGAATCGCCTGGTTCCCAGGAACCGGGCAGCATCGGCGACACGGGACTGTCGTCGTAGCTCTCGCCGGCGAGCGTCGTCAGCCCGGCCGCGGTCGCGTCGGATTTCGTTTCGGTACCGGTGAATCCCATCGTGCCCGCGCCACTTTCAGAGGCTCGCACCCGGGGTTCCGGCTGTGGCGCGGGATCCGGGTCGGGTGCCTCGTAATCCATGTAGGCATCGGCGTAGGCGCGATCTTCCACTACCGCACCCCGTTTGCGCCGACGCTTGCGGCGTGCCGCCAGCGATGCGGCCACTCCTGACGCGGCGGCGGGAATCCCCGAGGCGGGCGCTTGCGCGCTGGCCTTGTCCCGCAACGTCGGAGTGAACCCCTCGCCCGGATCGCGGCCGGCCACCGCGTACATCGGCAACGGTGCCGCCGCTGCCGCGGGGGCCGCCGGGGCGCCTGCCGCGGTGGCGCCGCCACCTGCGGGTGCACCGGCACCCACCGCGGTGCCACCGGGGCCGGGCAGGCCTGCCAACGGGTAGGAATGTTGTTGCTCGACCCGCGGCGCGACCTCGGCGGGCGCGTTCGCGGGTGCCGGCTCCGCGGGCGGTTGCGTGACATGGTCGATCAGCAGCACCAGCCCGGTGATCCCCAGCGCCGCGAGCGCGGGGATCAGGAACGGTGCCGCCAGGATCATGCCCCACGTCGGCCATCCGACCAGGTTGGTGAAGACCTGGTAGGCGACAGCGGACAACAACGGTCCCCAGGTACCCCACGCGCCGATCGGGTCGGTCATGAAGTCGTTGAGCAGCTTGCTCAAATTGCCGAGCGGGTCTTTGAGGAAGTCGATGATGTCCTGGCCACCGGGCACGTTCTTCAGGTACTGCTCGAGCAGGTCGGACAAGAAATTCGAACTGTCCATCGCCGAACCGGATTCACCGGCCTGGGCCTGCGTCGTCATCTGCTGCGCGTCGGCCGAGGCGGTGCCGGCCTCCCCCACACCGGGTTTCAGCAACATCGGTGACGGTGTACTGGTCGGCGCCGCCATGACCGCGGCTCCCGCGACAGCCTGGTAGGTGGCCATGGTGGTGGCCGCCTGGATCCACATCCGGACGTAGTCGGCCTCGTTGACCGCGATCGGGATCATGTTGATACCGAAGAAGTTCGTCGCGATCAGGACGCCGTGTACAACGTGGTTCAGCGCGATCTCGGGCAGCGTCGGCATGGTGGCCACTGCCGTGGTGTAGGCCGCGGCTGCGGTCTCGTGCTGTACCGCCACTGCGGCACTGTTGGCACTCTGCTGCGCCAACCACGTCAGGTACGGCCCGTGGGCGGCGACGTACTGCTCCGAACTGGGCCCCTCCCACGCCCCGGCTTGCACCCCGCCCAGAACACTGGTGAGTTCCGCTGCCGCCGAGGCGTATTCGGTGCTCAGCGACTGCCAGGCCCCCGCTGCGGCCAGCAACGGCCCGGCGCCGGGACCGCTGGAGAGCAGCGTCGAGTGCACCTCGGGCGGTAGGGCCATCCAGATGGGGGCGGTCATGTCAGAGGCCGCGCGCGATCATGTAGGACGAGGCGGCCATCGCGTCACCGGTGATGTAGCTGGCACCGGACTCGGCGACACCGACACCCGAACGGCCGAGCTCCTCCACACCCTGAGCGGCCAGCGTCGAGTGCTGGGCGCCGTGGGCGCTGAAGCCGGTCGCGGTCTGCAACGAGACCGGATCCGCGGCAGGCGGGATCACCGCCGAAACCAGGGGGGCGGCCGCCGCGTGGGCTGCGGCCAGGCGCGCGGTGAGCGCCTCGACGGCCGCACTGGCGGCGGTCAATCCTTCTGGAACTACCCGCAATGTCATCAGAATTCCTTTCTCCCGTTGTTCACGGACAGTGCCGCGTCATCGATGAGTGGGTTGACGAGCTGAACGAACTCGGGCGCGTCGCCGTCGCCGAGCAACATGCCGCGTCCCGCGGGAAATCGGGCGAACCGATGTCCGCGGAGCTTGCCGCTGTCGGCGGGATTGCCGGACAGCATCAACGTGGTCGCCTGTAGGTCGTTGAGGCGACGCAACAGGGGCGCGGTCATCACGGCGTGCGCCGATCCGGTGGCCCGGGCCGTGACGATGACGCGTAGGCCCAGATCCGATGCCTCGGCCAACAGGCCCACGATGTTGGTCCACGGCCGTTGCCCGGCGAACTGCCCACTGATCGCGGGCCCATCGGGGATCTGGTCGACGTCGTCGATGATCAGGTAGTGGATGTGTCCGTCGGACCCCGTCCGCTGGCTCCAGGCGCTGAGCTCCTGTGCACTCAAACCGGCAGGCGGACGGCGCTTCTCGATGAGTGCCGACAGGCCCAGCATCGCCGGTAGCACGCGGTCGATGTTGGCGGTGTACTCGTTGTCGGGGAACAACGGCTCTTCCACCAGGTGCAGTCGCCGGTCGATGACCGTGAAGGCCACTTCATCGGGCCGGGAGTTCTCCCGGATGGTCCGGATGATGTGCCGCAGCAGCGTGGTCTTGCCTGACTTCGCGTCGCCGAACACCGCCAGCAGCGGGTTGTTCTTGAAGTCGAGCACCACCGGCGCCAGGTCCTCTTCGCGCTGGCCGATGACCACCTGCTCGGGAGCCGGGTACAGCGGTGCCAGCGCGGCGGGGGCCAGCGCGGTGGGCAGCAGGCGCACCGGCGGTGCGCTCTGTCCCGGGTAGCGGGCGTTGATGACGGCGATGTCGCTGAGTTCCGGCTGGGCGAACAGGAAGTGTTCGGCCGCCATGGTCAGACCGCGGCCCGGCTGATCGGCAGGCACGGACTCCGCGGGCCGGCGCAACGCGCCCACCACCCGCACGATGCTGTCGTGGCTGTCGTGCAGCTTGAGCTCCAGTCGCAGGCCCAGGCCGTCGCGCATCGCCAGCGGCACCTCCAGCCAGTTCGGCGTGGTGATGACGACATGGATGCCGTAGGACAGCCCGGTGTTGGCCAGCTCGGTGACCTTGGCCAGCAAGGGGTTACGGGTATTGAAGGTGTCGGTGTTGTCCCGGCTGAAGGCATACAGGTTGTCGATGATCAGGAAGACCTCGCCGTAGCCATCGGAATAACTACCCACCCGGCTGACCGCGCCCTGCCGCTGGCGCGCCCGCAGCAACTGCTCGAGCTCACCGAAGGTACGGCGGATGCGCTCGGGCTCCAGCGGGGTCGCCACACTGCCGACGTGCGCCAGGTCCGTCAGGCCGGCGAGCTGCCCGCCGCCGTAGTCCAGGACGTAGAAGCTCACCTCGCTCGGCGAGTGCAACGCGGCGGCCGACAGGACGAACGTCTGTACGGCGGTCGACTTACCCGATCGAGGTCCACCGTGGATCAGCACATTGGCTGCCGACGAGTTGGCGTCGAACACCAGGGCATCGCGGCGCATCTCGAACGGTTTGTCGATCTCGCCCAGCGGCCAGCGCAATTGGCCGGCTTCGATGTCGGTGCCGGCCAGCACGTCGTCCAGTGCGATGACGTTGTCCAGCGGCGGCAGCCACAGCTTGGGTGCCTGCGGACCGTAGGCGGCCAGCTGGTCGCCGATGGTGGCGATCAGCTTGCGTGGCGGTGCGACATCGATCTCCGGGTCGTTGGTGACGATGACAGTGTCCGGCTCGGGCTCGACCCGGGAGGCCGTGAACAGCTGCGGCTGCGGCAACGCCCGCACCACGATCGACTTCTCGGCCCGCGGCGGGTCGTAGATGCCGTCGACGTAGGTGCTGCGGAACTTGACCGGCACCGCACCCGGTGCGGGCACCAGGAAGCCCTCGCCCTTGTGCTCCCGGCCCGACTCGATGTGGTAGGCGTCCTCGACCCCGATGATCTGACGAGAGATGCTGGGGCTGGCCACCTTCAGACCGATCCGGTACGAGGTGTTCTTGTCGATGTCCTTGATCCGGCCCACGTCCAGCGTCTGCGACGCGAACAGGATGTGGATCCGGAACGAGCGGCCCTTGCGTGCGACGTAATCGAACAGGTCGGCGTATTCGGGATGCTCGGCGAGCATGAGGGTGAACTCGTCGGCGACCACGAACAGCGTCGGCATCGGCGGAAGGTCATGTCCGGCAGCGATCGCGGCCTCGTACTCGGTGACCGAGTTGAACGCGCTGCCCTGCACACGGCGACCGGCCTCTTTGAGCATCTGCTCACGGCGGGCCACCTCACCACGCAGGGTGTCGGCGAACCGGTCGGCCAGCGACTTCTTCTCGGCCATGTTCGAGATGACCGCGACGACCTGGGGGAAGTGGCGGAAGATGTCGGCGCCGGCCTCACCCTTGAAGTCGGCGTAGATCACGATCAGCCGCTCGGCGGAATGAGTGGTCAACAGCGACAACAGGATCGACATCAGGGTCTGCGACTTGCCCGAGCCGGTCATACCGATCATCAGGCCGTGCGGGCCCATGCCACCCTCGGCCTCGTCCTTGAGGTCGAAGTACAGCGGCTCACCGGTGGCGGTGATGCCGATCGGCACCCGCAGTTCGTCGTCGCGGTTACGCGGTGCCCACAGGCTGGCGACGTCCAGCGACGAGGCGTCCGGGATGTCGAGCAGCGTGGTGAAGGTGGCACCGCCGGTGGCGGTGGACCGCACGTAGCCGGGGTTGGAGTCCCACCGCGACAAGCGACGCGCGATGTGGGCAGCCGCAGCGGCCGACATCGCGTCGGCCTTGTCGACGTAGGGCTGCCAACCGCTGCTCTGCCACCGCTCGATCCGCCCCTCGATGACCCGCAGGATGGGTCGCTCGGGATCGGGGTACTGCTCGCGGTTGGGCAGCTTGTCGCTGCGGTGGATCACGGTCACGCCGGTCAGCCCGGGCTTGCGCGCGATGTCGTCGGGATCGGCCTCGGGATCGTCGAGCACCACGAGCATGTGCTTGAATGCCTGGTCCGCCTCGGCGGGGAAGGCCGGCCGGCCGGCCAGGGCGGAATCGAGTTGTCCACGTAGCTCGGTGACACCGGTGGTCAGGTAGCGCGCCGGACCGACACCGTCGGCCTGGGACGGAATGTCCACGTGTGGCAGCCATTTCAGCCACGACCAGGCGTCGGCATCGACGTCGGGAGAGGCCAGCGCCACACCCAGCATCGTCGGGTCGTGCCAGGTGACGGCCTGGGCGATCCAGGCCCGCAACGCGTCGCGGACCTCGTCGGCCTCACCGATCACGGTGATCCGGGCGAGCTTGGTGACGTCGATTCCGGTCGGGGCGTCGCGCACGGTGCGTTGCACGTCGAGCAGACCGCGAAGGGTGCTGTGCGACACCGGTTCCAGGTCGATCTCGTCGGCGATGTCCTTGACCTTCAGCGCGGCGTCCAGCGGGACGTCGTGCAACCCGGCCCGCAGCACCAGGAAGTCCCGGTCGCGCGGATCGCGCTCCCACTGCCTGCGGGTGCCCGGGATGACGGCCAGCGCCTCGGGCTCGGGATGCGACCACTCCAGCGCCGCGCGCTGCTCGGCGGCGTGGGCACGGACGTTGTCGCGCACCACCGACAGGTAACGCAGGTAGTCGGCGCGCTCGGCGTCGACCTCTTCGGTGCGCATCTTGTTGTCCGAGCCGCGGTAGAGCGCCGTGGCAGCTAGCAGCAGGACGAACGGGAAGAACAGGGTCGTCGGCGAGATCATCCGCATGCCGGTGGCCACCAGCGCCACGATCATGCCCACGATCAGGATGACGATCAGGAAGGGCAGCACCCGGCGCAACAAGGACGGCGGAACCAGCCGCGGCAGCTGCGGCGGCGGTTCGATGGTGATGGTGCCCTTGCGGGTGGTGGGCGGAGCCAGCCTGCGCTGGTGCTCGAAGATCAGCCTACTCATTAGCGGGTCGCCTCCAGGCGGGCAGCATTGGCATTGGGCGACAACGCATCATGTGCGGTCAGGGCATCGCCACGGGACAGGGTCGGGCCGGCCGCGAACTGCGTCAGGATCGACCACGGGATGGGCAGCGCCGGCGAGGTGAAGCCGAGCGCGGCAAGGGTTTTGTCATCGCCTGCGGTGTCGATGCCGTAGCGCACGCCGGTGTCGCTCACCCAGAACAGCGAGCCCGCGGTGGGCGATCCCGGTTCGGCGCCCACGGTCTGCACGAGGTATCCGGTGCCTGGCGTCAGCGCGACCCGGCTGGCCGCGCCGTTGGCGCCCGCGCCAACCAGGTCGACGCTGTGCAGTCCGTCCGGCACCGGCAGGGTGGCGCCCGACAGCACGCTCAGGCGGCTCTCGGTCGCACCGGCGGGCTTGCTCCACTGGGCGCAGGTCACCGGGGCGCCCGAGGCGGACACCAACTCGAGAGGCCGGTCGGGGTAGGCAGCGGTGTCGATACCGCGGGCCACCGGCGTGCGGGCCACCTCGTCGGCGCCGAGACGCGGAGGCTGTTGCAGCCCAAAGGAATCGGTGTTGCGCAGGATGGAGGCCAGCACCGGGGAGATCGGCTGCAGGCCGTCGGGGTGCACCGCGTAGTAGCGGACTGTGTTGTCCGCTTCGGCGGCCGAGACCACCGCACCCACCGGCGCCGGTGTCGACAGCTCGAACTGTGCGGGTGCCCCCGCACCGGCGATGGCCGGCGCGGTCAGGGCGGGTGCTTCGGGGATCGCGTTGAACAGGCCAGCCGCGATCGGCCGCGGGGCCGGGATGTCGGCACCGAAACCGAGAGCATCGGTGACGGCACGGTTGCCGAGGTCGATCGGGCTGCGCTTGCCGTCCCACAGCAGCCAGTCACCCGGGGTGGGACCACCGCTGTGGTGCACCAGCACCGCTTGGCCGGCACTCAGCGGCAGGGCGCGCTCGCCGCCGGAGGCGAGTGTTCCCGCGATCAGCGTCACTCCGGCGGTCTCGCCCGAATTGCTGTCGCACACAGTCCAATCCGCGTCGGCGCTGGTGCTCTGCACCATGCGTTCGGGTGCACCCGGAATGCCGAGCAGGTTGCCGCGCGGGTACTTGTCGATCTCACTGGTCTTGACGGTGGTCGGGTTGTCCGCCTTGCCGGCGATCAGCCGGGCCGAGGTGAGGTTGAGCACCGGATGCAACTGCTCGCCCACCCGCACGTACAGCGCGGCGGTCGACCGGTCGGCCAGCACGGTGTTGGTACCGGCCACCCCGCCCGGGCGGATCAGCGAGAAGATGAAGCAGCCCACCAGGCCGGTGGCCAGGATGAGCGCGCCGGTCAGCACCGCCCGGCTCTGGGTGCGCAGCGGTTCGACCAGCATGCGGGTGTCGTGCAGTGCCACGCCGGAAGCGATGCGGCGCATGACGAATCGCCAACCCGACACCTGATGGCGGGTGACGAATCCGCGCCGGTAGGCCACCTGGTCGGGATTGTCGTTGGACGGCGTGCGGGAAGAGAAGGAGCGGCGCTCGTCAGGCCCTTGGCTGGTCATTCGGGCACCGTCAAGCCCAGGCCGCGCAGCAGCGGGGCAGCCGAATTGTTCACGTCACCGGCGGTGATCGTCATCATCTCCTCGTCGGTGAAGTCGTCATGCTCGGAATGATCGAGGCGGTACTCGCGCTCCTCCTCGGAACGCTCGACCAGGTTTCGCACGAAGCGGCCGTTGCCTGCGATGTCGAGGCAGCGCCGCGGGACCCCGTTGGAGTCCGGCATGGTGGCTTCGGCGAGGTAGCCGAACAGCTTCTCCATGTCGTCGTGGGCGGCCTTCTCGAAAGTGCTGTCGCGCTTTTCGGCCATCCGCTCGGCGATCTCGACGAGCTCGGACGAGGAGTACGACGGGAAGTCGATGCTGCGGGTGAAGCGCGAGCGCAGGCCTTCGTTGGTGTCGAGGAACATGTCGAGGTCCTTGCGGTACCCGGCGACGATCACCACGAGCCGGTCACGGTCGTTCTCCATGCGCGCCAGCAGCGTGTCGATGGCGACCAGACCGAAGTCGTTCTTGGCACCGGTGGACACCAGCGCGTAGGCCTCGTCGAGGAACAGCACGCCGTCGAGTGCGCTGTCGATGATGGCGTTGGTCTTGGCCTCGGTCTCACCGATGTGCTGGCCGATCAGGTCGGCGCGGTGCACCTCGCGGACCGTCTCCTTCTTGAGAAGGCCCAGGCCGCAATAGATCTTGGCCACGACACGGGCGATGGTGGTCTTACCCGTTCCGGGCGGGCCCGCGAACACCAGGTGGTTGGTGCGCTGTGCGACGGCCAGTCCGCGCTCCTGGCGGCGGATCGACATCGCGACCGAGCTCTTGAGCCGGGCGACCTGGAACTTCACTTCTTCCAGACCGATGAACTCGGCCAGCTCGGCTTCGGCCTCGACGAGCAGGTGCGCCTTGCGCTCTTTGGCACCGGGATCGACGAAATCCGACTCCGACGGTTCGGTGTCGGGATCCCACGGGTCGGTGCGGGCGTCGATTCGGGCGGCATTGGTGGTGATCAGCCCGAAAGACGGATCCGACAGGGCTTCTTCGACCTGCTTGTTCTCCGGGTGTGCCGCGAAGAGGTCCTGCAGTACTTCGTTGGCGTCCTCGTCCTCGCCCTGCGCGCGCAGGGTCAGCGCCTTGGCCAGTGCGCCGTCGAGCGCCGCCACCGCGATCGGGCCCGACGGGTCCTCCAGGTACGACAACGCGGGGGCCGGCATGCCGAGCCGCGCCAGCGCGATACCGAGGGTGATCCGCGCGGCGTGCGCGGTGACCTCGTCGAGCGATGGATTGGTGACCACGGGGGTGAGTAGCCGCACCACGTCGGACCAGCGCTCGGCGTGATGGTTGAACGCGACCCGCAGCCAGGTCGCGTTCAGCCAGCCGGGACGACGATCGAGTAGCTCGGCCACCAGCGCGTCGGCCTCGGCGCGTGCACCCGTCGCGTAACGCCGCGCCGCGTAGGCGAGCTGGAAGTCGTCCACCTCGCAGGCCCGGAACTGCAGATAGAGCCCACTGTCATAGAGGAAGCCGAGGGCACCGGCAGCCAGATCGATTTCGCGCTGCAGCAGGCCGGCACTGCCCCGGGTGCGCCACACCGCGTCGATGACCGGTCCGGACCCATCGCCGGCCGCGGCCAGACCGGCCCAGGCGTCACAGTGGTCGTGCGCGATGCGGGTCAGACCAGCAAAGCCGGCCCGGGCCGCGTCGAGATCGGCCGGCCGTTGACGGTCGTTCACCGTCAGGCCCAGCGCACGACAACATGTGGCGAAGCGGCTGATCACATCGCGATCGAGCCGGGGTGCTCCCTGAGGCGGAGCCGCAAGCGTGTCACTACCCATATGCGTGCACGGGAGCGACGAAGCCCCCGATTCTCTCCCTTATGTATGGCTAAGCTAACTTTTGCTGAAGTTAGCATTGCATAACTTAAGTGTCGAGAGGCACCTACTCGCGCTGGCTCGTGAACTGCCTCACCTTTTGGTCGCGGCCACCAAGGTGATAGTTCCCGTCATGAGTCCGGCCTCGGAGTCAGGAGCCGGCACGGGCCGGCCCACGTCGGCCAGCTGCCGGTGCAGGGGTGTCGCCGAGGCGCCCCAGCCCCGCGCCTCGAACCACTGCTCCGCGGGCGCGTGTTGCTGGTTGTACACGAGCGTGAAAAAGGCGTTCTCCTCGCCGGAGGACAGCGCTTCGGCCCGCTTGGCCTCGAACGCCTCATCCGGCATCGGAGCCGCCTCCTCGATCCCGACGAAACTGCCGGGCGCCGCCAGCGCATCGATCCCAGCAAACAGCTGTTCCTGTGCTGAGGCCGGAAGGTAGATCAGCAGCCCCTCGGCGATCCAGGCCGAGGGACGCGACGGATCGAAACCACTCGCTCGCAGCGCCGCCGGCCAGTCCTCCCGCAGATCGATCGCCACCTCACGCCGTTCGGCCGTCGGCGCCTCGCCGAGCCGGTCCATGGTGTCGCGTTTGAATTCCAGGACGCGGGGCTGATCCAGCTCGTAGACCACGGTGCCGTCGGCCCACGGCAGCCGGTAGGCCCGCGAGTCCAGGCCCGCCGCCAAGAGCACGACCTGCTTGACCCCGGCGTCGATGGCTTTGGCGAAGTACTCGTCGAAGTACTTGGTGCGGGCAGCCTGGAAGTTGACGAAGTTCTGGCCGAATTCGGTGTGCAGCGGATGCTCGGGGTCGGTGCCCTCGACTGCGGCCGTCCACTCGCCCCCGACCGCGCGGCAAAACGCCTCGGCATGTTGGTCGACGGCAATCGGATCAGCCTTCTTGGCCTCCAATGCCCTTGAGGCAGCTACGAATAACGCCGTCTGCCCGACGCTCGTGGTGATATCCCAGTTGTCATTATCAGTGCGCACCCGCGCGAGGGTACGCCGCGAATCTGACAGTCAGACCAGCGGACGACCGGTGCGGATCCGCCAGTCGAGATCTTTGAGCAGCAGGTTGAACGGGAATTGCCGCAAGAACGACGGCAGTAGATCGTTGATCGTCCGCAGGACAGCGATCAGCCGGTCGAAACGCCTCTGAGTCATGGCATCCCACGGCAGCCGCATCTCGTCGCGGAACCGCTGCGGGAGAAAACCCGTGGTGATCAGTAGAGCGACCGAGTCGAGCCGGCTCTGCACCACACGGGGCAGCTTCGGGTTCTTGGGCCGGCCCGCCGCGATCGGATACAGATAGCCCCGCACCGTGTCGTCGATGTGCAGCTTCTCCAGCGACTCCTCCCAATACCGGTCGAACGCGGCCCGATCGGCCGGCCACATGTCCTCGGGCACCTGCAGCGTGGTGCCCATCGTGACGCTGTCGCGATAGTGCTGATCGGCCGTCTCGTCGTCCAGCTCGCCGACGAACATCCGGAACACGTCGACCCCGCCCTTGTAGAGGCAGGCAGCCACCCACAGCTGCAGGTTCTTGTCGAACGCGTTGTACTTCACCGGGCTGTCCTCGGTGGAGTACACCTGCGCATGCGCTTTGTTGACGGCGCGCCGGTACGCGGCTTTCTGGGCGTCGGTGCCGCGGGTGGCGACAGCCAGGTAGGTGAAGGTGGTCCTGGCCCGCTTGACCGGGTGCAGGTCTGTGCGGCCGCTGTCGACGCGGCTCTCGACGACGCCGTAGCCGACGCCCGGATTGGCCAGCTGCATGATCACGTTGGCCGGTCCGGCCAGCAGTGCCACACCCATCAACCCGTCGTCGAAGCCGGCGCCCCGCCGGCGGCGTTTGGGCGCGGCCACTGGGCGCGACGAGTCACTCATGGCCCGTTCGACATGCGGGATCGGTTCGCTGACCGTCATGGCCACCCCTTCGAAAACTGAGAACGTGTGATTCCTGATATTGGCCCGACCGCGTGACAGGTGTCAAGATGTTCGGGTGAAGCAGGTCCGTCCGTACCGCGGCATCGAGGCAGCAGACCGCCTCGCGCAGCGGCGTCGGCAACTGCTCGAGGCGGGACTCGACCTACTCGGGGCCGAGGACGGCGAGGTGACGGTTCGCGCGGTGTGCCGCACGGCCGGGCTGGCCGCGCGGTACTTCTACGAGAGCTTCGCCGACAAGGACGACTTCGTCGGCGCGGTCTACGACTGGGTGATCGCGGACATCGCGACCTCGACCCAGGCCGCCGTCGACGCCGTTCCGCTTTCCGACCAGACCATGGCCGGGATGGCCAACATCGTGCACCTGATCGCCCAGGATCGGCGGATCGGCCGGCTGTTGTTCAGCGTCAAACTGTCCAATGAGGTGCTGACCCGCAAACGCGTCGAATCCGTGGCGCTCTTCGCCACGCTGCTCGGTCAGCACGCGGGCGATACCCTGCACTTGCAGGAGAACGACTACCTCAGGGCCACATCATATTTCGCGGTCGGCGGCGTGACACAGACGATCAGCGCGTGGCTGTCCGGCGAGGTCGCACTGACCCCGGAGCAGCTCATCAAACAGTTGCGCTCGATGCTCGACGCAGTGGCCGGCTTGCCTCAGCCGGGGAGCTGACGTGCCGGGCCCGGTCCTGCTCCGCCCCTCCGCGACTCTGGCCGCCCACATTCAATTCTTCGGATACTGGCAGAACACCCAGGCCTCCACCCATCGCAGCCGGGCGCTCCCCCGCGGCGCCGCAACAGTGATCATCGATCTCGACGCCCGCGAGCAGGTCGATTTCTACGCTGCCGATGCCACCACTCGCCTCGACGTCGGCGCGGCGTTCATCGCCGGGGCGGGGGTCACCTCGTACGTCACCCAGATCGACCCGTCTCAGACCGTGCTGACCATCCATTTCCGTCCCGGTGGCGCCGCGGCGTTCCTGCCCGCGCCGCTGCACGAGCTCGAGGACTGCTGCGCCGGCCTGGAAGCGATCTGGGGCCGGGCCGGATCGGCCCTCCGCGACCGCCTGATCGATACGCCCTCGGTACCGACGCGCATCGCACTGGTCGAGTCGTTTCTCTTGGCGCGCATGCGGTCTCGTGATCCTGCCGTGGAGGCGGTCCTGCACGCAGCCGAATGCCGGCCCTCGCTGCGGGTGGCCGACGCCTGCGCGCTGACCGGGATGTCGGCCAGGCGGCTGATCGCGTCATTCCGTTCCGAGGTGGGCCTGACGCCCAAAACCTATCTGCGGGTGCGCCGGTTCCAGGCCGCGATGAGAATGCTCGACGCCGGTGCTGTCCGAGGTGCCCGGATCGCGGCCGATCTGGGCTACTTCGACCAGGCGCATTTCGTCCGGGAGTTCCGGTCGTTCACCGCCATGACGCCGACGCAGTACACCGAGCGCCGTACGTGGTTGCCCAGCCATGTCGGTGTCACCCGGTGAAGCTGCGCGGTATCGACGGCGCCCAGCCCGGGTCCCCGGTGGTGGCGTAGCGAACCCAGGCGCCGTGCATCTCGGCGGCCAATGCGGCGGGAGGTTCCCCGGGCCCGAGCAGGGCGCCGGGACCGCGCACCGACTCCAGGCCGATGGCGTCGAACACGAAGGGGAGGTCGACGGCGTGAGCGGCACCCAGCATGCCGTCCACCGCCGTTGACTGCCAAGAGAATTCGTAGCGGTGCGTCGCGGCGCCCGTCAGCTGGGCATGGTGATGGGCCATCCGGTCGCTCCCGGTACGGAACAACGCGTCACCGAGGATCGACGAGCGCAGCTCACCCCAGCCGGCCGATGGAAAGCGCGCGCGGTAGCGCTGCACCAACGCGGCCGGGTCGGTGTCGACCTGGGCGGCAAGCCGTTCGACGTCATCCAGGGTCGAGGAGTCGAAATGGCCCTGCGGGACAAGGTAGAGATTGCCCTCCTGCGTGTTGGTCCCGATCAGCAGGCCCACCTCGGGATTGAGCTGCCGCGCCGGCTGTTCTTCCAGCACCAGGCTGAACGGGCTCAAACCCAGCAGTGGGTCGAAGCGTTCTCCGGTGCGCAGATCCAAACCGGCCAGCGTGGGGACCGCCTGGACGAGCTGTTCGTCAGAGAGCCGGTCGAATCCGGCGACGGTGGGCTCGACACCCAGTGCCTCAGCCGCAGCCCTGGTGACCCGCGCTGCCTGGTCTGGACTGAACGCACCGAATCCATTGCCGCTCTGCATGATTGCGCGACAGATCAACCGCTGCACACCGGCGGTGGCCAGGACCCCCGCGGTGATCGTCGCGCCGGCGGACTGGCCGAACAGGGTGACATTGCCGGGATCACCGCCGAATCCCTCGATATTGGCCTGAACCCAGCTCAGCGCGGCCAGGACGTCGAGGAGCCCCCGGTTGGCCACCGCCCCGGGCAGGTCAAGGAATCCCGTGATGCCCAGCCGATAGGTGACCGTCACCAGAACCACGCCGTCGCGGGCGAAGGCGGTGCCGTCGTACAGCGGCGAGCGGGTGGAGCCGGCCACGAAGCCACCGCCGTGGACGAACACCATCACCGGGCAGCGCCGCGCGTTCGTCGGGGCCCAGACATTGACCGTGAGGTAGTCGGGGTCGCGCACCCAGCCCGGTCCGAAGAATGCGGACATGTCCAGGCGCCCGAAGCCGTTTCGGCGTAGCTGTGGCGCCGTCGGCGCGGGCCGGGTCACATCGCGCAGGCCGCTCCACGGCTCGTGCGCCGCCGGAGCCGCGAAGCGACCTGAGGCGATGGGCGGGGCGGCGTAGGGAATTCCCAGGAAGGCCAGCGCGTCTCGGGTGCGCGTCCCCCGGACGGGTCCGCCGACGGTGTCGACGATGGGGTCAGTCATTCTCCGCGCCCCTTGTCACCCGGTCGAACAGTGCCCACGCCTTCACCGCGAACCGATCGCCGTCCCGCATCACCTCGGTCGCACCGTGCCCACCGAAATGTGCCGGGATCACCAGGGTGTGGGTATCGGCGGCTTGGCCCAGCACCCGCCGCCGGGTTTCCCGCGCCTGTGCGGGGTCCTCGCAGTAGCAGCTGTTGGTGTCGGGTTCGACGATCTGCAGTGCGGTGTGCATCATGTCGCCGACGAAGACGGCGCGGTCGCGGCCCGACTGCAGTCTGACCACCGCGGACCCGGGGGTGTGCCCAGGAGCCGGTTCCAGCGTGATGTTGGCGTCGAGCTGAAAGGCGCCTTCCCACAACGTGGTTTGCCCGGCCTGGTGAACCGGCGCGACGCTGTCGAGGAAGACGTTGTCCCGGCCCGGGACCGGCTCGCCCCGATTGGCCGGGTTCCAGAAATCGAAGTCGGGTCGCGGCATCAGATAGCTGGCATTCGGGAAGGTGGGTACCCAATCGCCGTCATCGAGGTAGGTGTTCCAGCCGACATGGTCGACATGGAGATGGGTGTTGATCACCACGTCGACGTCCTCCGGAGCGACTCCGGCCCGGGCCAGGTTCCCGAGGAAATCGGTGTCCAGCTGATGCCACACCGGTGCATGCGGCCGGTCCTTGTGGTTACCCACCCCGGTGTCAACCAGGATGGTTCTGCCCTCGCTGCGCAGCAGCCAGGTCTGGATGGCCGAGATGCAGACGTCGTCTCCCGGGTCGTAGAAATCCGGGGCCAGCCAATCCCGGTTGCGCCGCCACACCTCGTCGGTGCTCTCCGGGAAGAACTCCTGCGGCGACAGCCGGACCGAACCGTAGTACTCCATGACCCGGGTCACCGTGACGTCACCCAGCACGATTTCGTTCATGACCCCAGCCTGACCGCGCGACGACCGGTCAACCAGGCACGACCGTGCCTACCACTGGCAGGGATAGGTAGAGGCCCTGAGGCCGGAGGCATAGTGGGGTGATGACCACCGGACAACTCGGCGAATTCCTGCGGGCCCGGCGCGGGCGGCTGCATCCGGAGGATGTGGGACTGTCCCGGTACGGCGAACGCCGACGCGTCGCGGGTCTGCGACGGGAAGAGGTGGCTCAACTGGCCGGCGTGAGCGTTTCCTACTACACCCGGCTGGAACAGGGTCAGTCGGTGAATGCCTCCGAGGCGATCCTCGACGCGCTGGCCCGCGCCCTGCAGTTGGATACTCACGAGCACGCGCATCTGCGGGACCTGGCGTCTCAGCGCGCGCAGCCCACCCGGCGCCCTCCGGTCGAGCGGGTCAGCCCGCTGACGTGCGATCTGTTGCGATCGCTGGATCACCTGCCCGCGCTGGTGATCGGCCGGCGCACCGATGTGCTGGCCTGGAACGAGCTGGGCCATGCCCTGCTGGCCGGCCACCTGGATTTCACGTCGGTGGACCAGCCGGCCACCCGGCCCAACCTGGCCCGGCTGCTGTTTCTCGATCCGCACACCCGCGACCTGTATCTGGACTGGGACCGCAAGGCCCGAGCGGTGGTGGGCAGTCTTCGCCTGGCGGCGGGCCGGCATCCCGAAGACGCACTGTTGTCCGCCCTGGTGGGTGAATTGTCGGTCAAGAGCCCGGAATTCGTGGCGTTGTGGGCTGATCACCGGGTGAAACCGTGCGAGGCCGATTCCTATGACCTGCACCATCCGCTGGCCGGCCCGCTCACGGTGACCATGCAGAATCTGATACTTGCCCGGGACGTCGAGCAATCGCTGTGCGTCGTGACGACGGTGGATGGATCGAGTTCGGCGGACGCGTTGCGACTGCTGTCCCAATCGACCGGCGACAAAAATATCCAAGCCCCCGCCGCTGCCCGACGCCCATGATGGCGACATGACCAACTCAGGACACACTCCAGGCCGGGCCGTCGCCGACACCGGTGTCCTGGTGGCGGCGATCCGTGCCGAGGAAACCCGCCGTCCCGACCGGCTTTTCACCGATCCGTTCGCGGAGCGCCTGGCCGGTGAGTCCGGACAGCGGATGCTCGCTGAAGCCGTCGCCGCCAGCGGGGACAAGTCAACGCTGCAGATCGTGGTGCGCACCCGATTCTGGGACGAGGCACTGCTGGACGTGGTGCCACCCGTCAGGCAGGTGGTGATCCTCGCTGCGGGCCTGGACGCCCGGGCCTACCGGCTGCCGTGGCCCGACGGCACCACGGTGTTCGAACTCGATCAGCCCGCGGTGATCGCGGCCAAGGCTGAGGCGTTGGCCGGCGACGAACCACGATGCCGACGGGTGGCGGTGGGTGTCGACCTCACGCATGACTGGAACGATGTCCTGCGGTCCAACGGCTTTGACCCGGATTTACCAGCGGTCTGGTTGCTGGAAGGGCTGCTGCAGTACCTGGACGAGGGCGCCGTGCGCACGGTATTTGGGCGAGTCGACGCGATGTCGGCTCCCGGTTCGGTGCTGCTCTACGACATCGTCGGCAAGGTACTGCTGGACAGCGTGATGCTGGCCGCGGTCCGCGAACAGATGTCCCGAAACGGGGCGCCGTGGCTGTTCGGCACCGATGCCCCGGCGCAGCTGTGCGAGCCACTGGGCTGGTCGGCTGTCGTCACCGATGTGGCGGAACCGGGGAACAAGTGGGGCCGGTGGTTTGCGCCGGCGGTGCCGATGGACGTGCCCGGGGTGCCGCGTGGTTACTTCGTGACGGCGACCAAGTCCTGACCCCGGGGCGCCGGACTATCCCGCAGGCACCGGAGGCCGACGATCGGCAGCCGTCTTGGGCGCTGCCTGTGCGTCGTCGTCGGTGAATTCCTTGGTCCAACAGGCGAATTCGAGAGTGATTCCGTCCGGATCCAGGAAGTAGAACGACCGCACGTAGACGCCGGGGTGCACCGTCGCCGACGCTTGCATCGGGCTGTCGTCGTGGTTGAGTACCGGACCGACCCGAACGCCCTTGGCCTTGAGCTTTTGCCGGTACTCGTCGAACTTCTCGGCGGGCACATGCAAGGCGATGTGATTGAGCGAGCCGGTGGCGCTGACGAATTCGCCGATGCCGGGGATTGCCGCGGGCGCCGAAATCCCGGGTACACCGTCGGGCGCCTCACGGAACCAGAAGAACGCGATGCAGTCACCGTTCCCCGCGTCGAAGAAGAAGTGCTGGCCCATATCGCCGGGCAGGTCCAGCGATTTGATCAAGGGCATGCCGAGCACGTTGGTGTAGAAGTCGACGGTGCGTGCCATGTCCGCGGACACCAGCGCCACGTGATTGATGCCGCCGAACTCGAACTCCGGGTTGGGATTGTTGGGCTTGATCACGTCGACACTCCTCCGGGGTGGACACCTAAGCTGGCATAACTGCGAATCTGAATCTAACATCAGATTCAGATGTGATCAATGGCCCTGCCGATCCCGCGCCCGTGGGAGTGAGGAAATCCGTGACCGTCAGCCCCCGTACTCCGCTGCCGACCGCCCGCGGCCGCCAGACCCAGGCCGCGATCGACAGCGCCGCCCGCGCGGTGATCGCCCGCAAAGGCATCCTGGCCACCACGATCTCCGACATCGCCTCCGAGGCCGGCCGATCCGCCGCATCGTTCTACAACTACTACGCCTCGAAGGAGGCCATGGTCCGCGAATGGGCGCTGCGCTTCCGCAACGAGGCACGCGAACGCGCGCTTCCCGCCACCGCACCGAATCTGACCAACTGGCAACGCTGCCACCAGGCGGCCTCCGCGCACTGGATGACCTACCGGCACCGCCTGGCCGAGATCATCAGCGTGTCCCAGATGGCGATGATCGACGACGACTTCGCCGAATACTGGGACGAGATCTGCCAACTGCCGATCGCCATGATCACGGAAATGATCAAACACGCGCAGCAACAAGGGTTCTGCCCTGACGACGACCCGCACCTGACCGCGGTCGCATTGGTGTCGATGCTCAACCAGTTCTGCTACACCCAATTGTCCGGCGGGCGCGATGCCGCCGCCGACGACACCGCGTGCATCACCACCCTGGCCAACGTCTTCTACCGCACCATCTACCACGAGGGGAACCCGCGTACATGAGCAAAGCGTCACCGGAAGTGGTTCGCGAGTTCGTCGGGATGGAATCGCCGACCGCCCAACGCGCCGGTGCGGGAGGTCACCCATGCCAGGGTCTGTACCACCGTGGCGCCGGACACAAGCCCACCGTGGCCGTGATCGCCACGCACTACCAAATCGACTTCTCCGAGCACTATCTCGCGGACCACCTGGCCACCAGAGGCATCGGGTTCCTCGGCTGGAACACTCGATTCCGCGGATTCGAGAGCAGCTTCCTGCTGGATCATGCCCTGGTCGACATCGGAGTCGGAGTGCGATGGCTGCGGGAGGCGCAGGGGATCGAAACCATTGTCCTGCTGGGCAACTCCGGTGGCGGATCCCTGATGGCGGCCTACCAGTCCCAAGCCGTCGACCCCAACGTGCGGCCACTGGACGGCATGCGGCCGGCAGCCGGCCTGACCGAACTGCCGCCTGCCGACGGGTACGTGGCGAGCGCGGCCCACCCTGGCCGCCCGGATGTGCTGACCGCGTGGATGGACGCCTCCGTCGTCGACGAAAACGACGCCGTCGCCGCCGATCCCGAACTCGACCTGTGGGACCAACGCAACCCGACACCGTATTCGGCGGAGTTCGTGGCGCGGTACCGCGCCGCCCAGGTGGCACGCAACGAGAAGATCACCGACTGGGCCGAGCGGGAGCTGAAAAGGATTCAGGCGGCCGGGTATTCGGACCGCCCGTTCACGGTGATGCGCACCTGGGCCGACCCGAGGATGGTCGACCCGACGGTCGAACCGACCAACCGACAGCCCAACCTGTGCTACGCAGGCACTCCGATCAAGGTCAACCGATCGGCCCGCGGCATCGCCGCGGCCACCACCGTGCGCAACTGGATCGGCATGTGGAGCCTGCGGCACGCCCAGACGCGGGCAGAGCCGCACCTGGCCCGGATCACGTGCCCGGCGCTGGTGATCAATGCCGACCAGGACACCGGGGTGTATCCGTCCGACGCCAAACGCATCTACGACGCGTTGGCGAGCACGGACAAGGCCCAATGCTCGATCGACACAGATCACTACTTCGCCACTTCGGGTGCGCGCGGTGAGCAGGCCGATACCATCGCCGGGTGGATCGCGAAGCGGTGGCGGTGAACTCCGAGCGGATCAGGGTCCTGGCGCACTTCACCCCCGGGGACAGGGTGCTGGACTTTCTTGCACCGCAACAGGACTGGCTCGACGTGACGTTCTGCGCCGAAGACGATGACGTCACGTTCTACCGGGAACTGCCCTCCGCCGAGGTGCTCTGGCATGTCTTGCGGCCGGTCTCCGGCGATGACCTGGAGAGGGGGCTGCGTCTGCGGCTGGTGCACAAACTGGGCGCCGGGGTGAACACCATCGACGTCGATACCGCCACCCGGCTGGGCATCCTGGTGGCCAACATGCCCGGTGCCAACGCACCGTCGGTGGCAGAGGGCACCGTGCTCCTCATGCTCGCCGCGCTGCGCCGGTTGCCCGAACTGGACCGCGCCACCCGGGAAGGTGCGGGCTGGCCCTCGGATCACAGCCTGGACGAAACCGTGCGTGACATCAGTGGATGCACGGTGGGCCTGCTCGGCTACGGGAACGTCGCCAAGCGGGTCGAGAAGATCGTCATCGCCATGGGCACCGAGCCGTCGCAGGTCATCCACACCAGTACCCGCAATACCGGCCATCCCGGATGGCGCAGCCTGCCAGACCTACTGGCGGCCAGCGACATCGTCTCGCTGCACCTCCCGCTGACCGAGTCCACCCGCGGCCTCCTCGACGGCAAGGCCCTGGCGTCGATGAAGCCGGGTGCCGTCGTCGTCAACACCGCGCGCGGTCCGATCATCGACGAGCCCGCCCTCGTCGAGGCGCTGCGTACCGGGCAGTTGTCCGCGGCCGGGCTCGATGTCTTCGCCGAGGAGCCGGTGCCGCCCGGCAACCCCCTGCTGGAGCTGCCGAATGTGGTGCTCACCCCGCACGTCACCTGGTACACCGTCGACACCATGCGGCGCTATATGACCATGGCGGTCGACAACTGCCGCCGCATTCGCGACGGCGAACGCCTGGCCCACGTAGTAAACGCAGTCAGATAGGCCGCCGGAGTGGCGCGCATCACGCCGGGGTACCCTCGGGCCCAACCGACCGGTTAATCGAGACATGCCCCGGATGGAGGTGCCGCATGCCCCTTGCGATCACGTCTGAGCACAGCGACCTGGCCGATTCGGTTCGGTCCCTGGTAGCACGGGTGGCACCGTCGGAGGTGCTGCACGAAGCTCTGGACGCGGACTGGCAGAACCCGATCTCCAACCCACCGCCATATTGGAAAGCCGCGGCCGACCAGGGCCTGCAAGGCGTCCACCTCTCGGAAGCCGTTGGCGGACAAGGCTTCGGAATCCTCGAGCTGGCCATCACCCTGGCCGAGTTCGGCTACGGCGCCGTACCTGGTCCCTTCGTCCCTTCGGCCATCGCCGCCGCGCTGATCTCGGCCGACAATCCAGAAGCCAAGGTGCTCACCGGCCTGGCCTCGGGCGAGACCATCGCCGCCTACGCCATCGACTCCGGTCTGACCGCCACCCGGCACGGCGACGGACTGGTCATCCGCGGCGAGGCACGGGCGGTGCCCGCAGGCGCGCAGGCATCGGTACTGGTGCTTCCGGTCGCGATCGAGTCCGGCGTCCAGTGGGTTGTCCTCGACGCCGCCCAGCTGGAGATCGAGCCGGTGCGCAGTGTCGATCCGTTGCGCCCGCTCGCGCACGTGCGGGCCAACGCCACCGAGGTGGCCGGCGATCGGGTGCTCTCCAACCTCAGCAGCACCCGCGCCAGGGCACTGATCACCACATTGCTGTCGGCCGAGGCCATCGGCGTCGCCCGCTGGGCCACCGACACCGCTACCGCCTACGCCAAGATCCGCGAACAGTTCGGCAGGCCGATCGGCCAGTTCCAGGCGATCAAACACAAGTGCGCCGGGATGGTCGCCGACACCGAGCGGGCCACCGCCGCCGTCTGGGACGCCGCCCGCGCCCTGGACGAGGCACAAGAAGACGATTCGGCGACAAGCCATTTCGAGTTCGCTGCCGCGGTGGCAGCCACCCTGGCTCCGGCCGCCGCGCAGCACACCGCGCAGGACTGCATCCAGGTGCACGGCGGTATCGGATTCACCTGGGAGCACGACACCAACGTCTACTACCGGCGGGCCCTCGTGCTGGCCGCATGCTTCGGCCGGGCCTCGGACTACCCCCAGTTGCTCGTCGATACCGCCACCACAACCGGAATGCGCCCGGTGGACATCGACCTCGATCCCGACACCGAGAAGCTGCGCGACGAGATCCGCGCGGAAGTGGCTGGGCTGAAAGCGATTCCGAGTGGCACGGAGCGCAACATCGCGATCGCCGAGGGCGGATGGGTGCAACCGCATCTGCCCAGGCCCTGGGGACGCGGGTCGGAACCGATCGAGCAGATCATCATCGCCCAGGAGTTCAACAGCGGCCGCGTGCGGCGCCCGCAGATGGGCATCGCGTCGTGGATCATCCCTTCGATCGTGGCTTTCGGAACCGATGAGCAGAAGCAGCGTTTCCTGCCGCCGACGTTCCGCGGCGAGATGATCTGGTGCCAGCTGTTTTCCGAGCCGGGTGCGGGTTCGGATCTGGCCAGCCTGACCACCAAGGCCACCAAGGTCGACGGAGGCTGGCGGATCACCGGGCAGAAGATCTGGACGACGGGCG
Source organism: Mycobacterium sp. URHD0025 (assembly GCF_000426065.1). Taxonomy (GTDB): domain Bacteria; phylum Actinomycetota; class Actinomycetes; order Mycobacteriales; family Mycobacteriaceae; genus Mycobacterium. The sequence goes on from NZ_AUEQ01000001.1 coordinate 208,116, forward strand.
CCCAGTACTCGGCGTGGGGTGCACTGTTGGCCCGGACGGACTCCGACGCTCCGAAACACAATGGCATCACGTACTTCCTGCTCGACATGAAGGCGCCCGGCGTCGAGGTCAAGCCGCTGCGCGAGCTGACGGGCAACGCGATGTTCAACACGGTGTTCATCGACGATGTCTTCGTGCCCGACGACATGGTGCTCGGTGAGGTCAACCGGGGCTGGGAGGTCAGCCGCAACACCCTGACCAACGAGCGGGTGTCGATCGGCAGCAGTGAGCCACCGTTCCTGGCCAACCTCGAGCAGTTCGTGGCGTTCCTGGGTGCGGGCCAGTTCGACCAGATCGATCAGAACCGCGCGGGCCAGTTGATCGCCGAGGGCCATGCAGCCAAGGTGCTCAATCTGCGGTCCACGCTGCTGACGTTGGCCGGCGGCGACGCCATGCCGGCCGCGGCCGTCTCCAAGCTTTTGTCGATGAAAACCGGCCAGGGGTACGCGGAGTTCGCGGTGGCCTCCTTCGGCACCGACGGGGCCGTCGGCGATCCCGAATCGGAATTCGGTCGCTGGGCCGAGTACCTGTTGGCCAGTCGTGCCACGACGATCTACGGCGGCACCACCGAAGTTCAGCTCAACATCATCGCCGAACGTCTGCTGGGCCTGCCGCGCGATCCGTAAGTCTCGCCCGGCGCGGACGTTTCATCGCGCGAGCAGACGTAAAACTGCCCGAAAACCACCGTTTTGAGGCAGTTTTACGTCTGCTCGGCGGGTGGGATCAGGCGTACCGTCGAAATAGACGGCTACCAGAAACGGTTGTACCCAACGATGAGCACGTCACGACAACGGATTCTGCGCCCAGTGCTCCTGGGTGTCGCAGCCCTGTCTGTCGTCATCGCGCCGACCGCCGTGTGGCACCAGGTCTCCCCCGCGCCAACCGAAACCCACGCCGAGCCATGTGTGAACGGCGTCATTCCGTGGAACCCGTATGTGGTGAACTGCAATCTGCCGCCCAGGCAACCCCGGGTTCGCGGGGCCGCACCCGACGCCGGAGCCATCATCGCGTGCCGTCACAAGCCGGGATGCCTCTCCTGGTACGTCAACGGGCCGCCGTAACACCATGTGAGCGCACGCCATGAACAGCGACAGGAACGACGTCGAAAAGCGTTGGCACGATCCGCAGATGTTCCGATCCGCGGTGGGCTACGTCGTGGCCGTGCTCGCCGTCGCCGGGCTCGCCTTGGTCTTCTACGCATTCGACCATTCCACGCTGTCGGCAACGCTGGTCCCGACGATTCTGTTCGTCGGAGGGGTCGGCGCATTCGTCCGCACCTACCAGGTGTGGAAGGCCGAGGGGACATGGCCGATCTGGCACGGTGCGGGCTGGTTCCTGTTGGCCTTTTCGCTGTTGTGCCTGGCGGTGCCGGGCTCGGCGATGCTCTCCTGACCGCGCGAACCTACGGCAGGATCGAATCGACGTAGCCGCCGTCGACCCTTAGCGCGCCGCCGGTGGTGGCCGAGGCCAGCGGCGAGGCAAGGTACGTGACCATGTTCGCGATCTCCTCGGGCTCGATCAGGCGCTGGAGCAACGACTGCGGCCGATGCTTGATCATGAACTCCCGCTGCGCCTCATCCCATGGCAACGACTTGTCGACGAGCTGATACACGAAATCCTCGACACCGGCCGTGTGGGTCGGACCGGCGATCACCGAGTTGACTGTCACGCCGGTACCCGCGGCCTCCTTGGCGAAACCGCGCGACACCGCGAGTAGCGCAGTCTTGGACACCCCGTAATGGATCATCTCGGCGGGCGTCACAATGGCCGAGTCACTGGCGATCTGGATCGCCCGGCCCCAGCCCCGCTCAGTCATCCCGGGTAGGTAACTACGGATAAGTCGCACCGCGGCAAGGACATTCACGTCGAAGTAGGTACGCCACTGTTCGTCGGTGATCTCCAGCGGTGGCACTGCGCCGAAGATCCCGAGGTTGTTGATCAGGATGTCGACGGCGGGCAGCTGCCGCAGCAGGTCGGCGGTGCCCTCCTCCGAGGCGACATCGGCGGCGATCCCGATCACGTCGAGCCCCGTCAGCTTGGAGACGGCTTCATCGACGCGTTGCCTCGTACGGCCGTTGACCACCACGCGGGCGCCGCTTCTGGCCAGATGCTCGGCAATGGCCAACCCGATGCCCTGGGTCGAACCGGTAACCAGTGCCGTCTTTCCGCTGAGGTCGATGTTCACAAGGGTGTACTACCACCGCCGGCGACAAACTATTCCAAGTCGCGCTACTCCAAGTCGCGCAGTTCGCGCTTGAGGATCTTGCCCGTCGGGTTGCGCGGCAACTCGTCGAGGAAGACCACCTCCCGCGGCACCTTGTAGCGGGCCAGATGCTCCTTGACGTAGGACTTGACGGTGTCCTCGTCGAGGTCCGCCCCGTCTGCCTTCACCACGAATGCCTTGAGCCGGGCACCCCATTCCTTGTCCTCGACGCCGAGTGCGGTGGCCTCGACGACATCGGGGTGTCCGCTGATCAGATCCTCGACCTCGGCCGGGAATACGTTCTCCCCGCCGGAGACGATCATCTCGTCGTCGCGGCCGCTGACGTAGAGCAGACCGTGCTCGTCGAAGTAGCCGACATCGCCCGACGACAGCATGCCGTCGATGATCTGTTTGCCGCCGCCGCCGGTATATCCCTTGAACGGGAACGTGTTTCGCACAAAGATGCGGCCGACCTGGCCCTGCGGGACTTCGTTGCCGTTGTCGTCGATGATCTTGACGGTGATGCCCTTGACCACCGGCCCCACCGTTGCCGGGTTGATCGAGAGATCTTTGGGCCGCGCGATGCTCGCGAACGCGATCTCGGTCGAACCGTAAAGGTTGTAGATCACCGGACCGAGCTCCTTGAGGGCCCGCGAGGCCAGCTCGGCACCCAGCTGGGATCCGGAGACGAAGACGATGCGCAGTGAGGACAAGTTGGGCTTGGGCGTCATCTGCTCGAGATGGTCGAGCATCCGCGAGAGCATGACCGGCACCACCACCATGGCGGTGACGTGGTGTTTCTCGACGTCTTCCAACAGGGTGGCGGGCTTGAACCGGCGCCGCAGCACCAGCGTCGTGCCCAACATCATCGCGATGGTGGCATGCAGGAAGCCGAGCGCATGGAACATCGGGGCCGGAAGCGAGGTCACCTCGCCGGCCTTGAACGGGACGTGCGACAGCACTCCCCCGATCGGGGCGAGCGACGGTGGGGCGGCTCGGTTGGCGCCCTTGGGTGTTCCGGTGGTGCCGCTGGTCAGGATGATGATCGACGGATGCTTGGTGGCTTTGGGAGCGGGCCGTCCGTTGCCGCGGGCGATGACGTCGGCCAGGGTCTCGTCGGTGCTGCCGGAAGGAGTATCGCCTCGGGCGGAGCCCGAAGATTCAGCAATGTCCGGGTTGACTCCCAGCGCCCGCAGTTTGCCCAGCTCCGGTTCGGCGTGGGCGACGGCGGCGGTGTACTCGTCGTCGTAGATGATCACCTTGGCGCCCTCGCGCTCGGAGACCTCTTTGATCTGCGGTCCCGAGAACTCGGAGTTGAGCAGGATGATCCGCGCCCCCACCCGGGCCGCGCCGTACAGCGCGACCAGGAACCAGCGGTGGTTGCGGGCCAGGATTCCTACCCCGTCACCGCCCCTGACGCCCATGGTGAGCAATTCGTGGGCCACCGCGTGCGCGGCGGCGTCGAGATCACCGAACGTGAATTCGCCTTCGTCGTCGATGACGGCGGCCCGGTTGGGATGCCGGCGCGCGTTGAGCGCCGGAATCATGCCGATCTCACCCCAGGTGCGGATGTCCCCCAGCATGGCCACGATGTTCTGTGGCGGTTCCAGCCGCAGCGCGCCCGCCTCGAACATCTTGCGCGCGTAATGCAATTCGGCCGCGCCCCGCTCCGCGTACTGCTTGGCCTTCGCTGTGAGGTTCGCCGGTAGATCAGACAAACTTGGCATGCCGCCACAATAAGTGACATCTATCGCACCAGGGGTGGTAACTACGATGTGGTCATGGCCGGTGCAATGTCGCTGGAGATCGACGGCCTCGAGGTGGCCGTCAGCAACCCCGACAAGGTGGTTTTCCCTGACGCGCACGTCACCAAGCTGGACCTGATCAACTACTACCGATCAGTGGCCGACGGGGCGTTGCGCGGGGTGTACGGCCGTCCGATGATCCTCAAGCGGTTCGTCAAGGGCATCGCCGAGGAGGCCATCTTCCAGAAACGGGCACCGGAGAAGCGGCCGGACTATGTGGACGTGGCCGAGCTCAAGTACCGGTCGGGCACGTCGGCCAAGGAAGCGGTCCTGCGCGATGCCGCCGGCCTGGCGTGGGCGGTGAACCTGGGATGCGTCGACCTCAACCCACATCCCGTGCGGGCCGAGGATCTCGACCATCCCGATGAGCTCCGCGTCGACCTTGACCCGATGCCCGGGGTCGGCTGGTCGCAGATCGTCGACGTCGCCCACGTCGCCCGGGCGGTGCTGGAGGACCACGGCCTGACCGCGTGGCCCAAGACGTCGGGCTCGCGTGGCTTCCACATCTATGCGCGCATCCAACCGAAGTGGCCGTTCACCAAGGTGCGCCTGGCGGCCGAGACGGTGGCCCGGGCGGTAGAGCTCAGGGCGCCGGACATTGCGACCGCGAGATGGTGGAAGGAAGAACGGGGCGCGCGGGTCTTCGTCGACTTCAACCAGAACGCCAAGGACCGCACGGTGGCATCGGCCTATTCCGTGCGGGCCACCGCCGATGCCCGGGTGTCGACCCCGCTGCGCTGGGACGAGGTCGACGGTTGCCGGCCCGAGGCATTCACGATCGCCACCGTGCCCGATCGGTTCGCCGAGATCGGCGACCCGTGGGAGGGCATGGACGTCACGGTCGGCGAGTTGGACGCGCTGCTCGGACTCGCCAAGGAACTCGGCCCGGCCGAGAAGGCGCCCAAGGGCGCGTCGAAAGACGGCAGGCGCGTTTCTTCGATGCCGCTGATCGAGATCGCCAAGACCAAGACCAAGGACGAGGCGATGGCGGCACTCGACGTATGGCGCACGCGGTATCCCGCCGTGGCCGCGCGGCTGGAGCCCGTCGACATCCTGCTCGACGGCATGCGCGGGCCGAGCTCGATCTGGTACCGGGTACGGATCAACCTGCAGCACGTTCCCGAGTCCGAGCGCCCGCCGCAGGAAGAGTTGCTCGCCGACTACAACCCGTGGGAGCACTACCGCGGCGCGCAGTGGCACTAGTTCTGCCGCCGAAACGACTGAGATACTGCCGTGGTGGTCGACGCCGGAAGGGTCCGCGTATTCGCCGTCGACGCGCCGGATGTCGTGCCACGAATAGCGGGATCCATCACGGTGTTCTTGCAGCACTTGGTGGCCGGGGGCGCCGCGTTGGGTTGGGTCGATCCGCCCTCCGCGGCCGAGGTCGCCGACCTTCTGGGAGAGGTGGTCCAAGGGACGGCCGCAGGCGACTCAGCGCTGATTGTCGCGGAAGTGGACGAGGAGCCGGCCGGGTTCGGCTATTGGCGCCGGTACACGCGTCCGACACACCGGCCCCATGCGGACGTGGAGAAGGTTGCCGTCGATTTGCGGTGGCACGGCCTGGGCATCGGTCGGCACCTGATGCAGGGCCTGATCCGGTCCGCTGCCGAATCACACGTCGAGATGCTGACCCTCGACCTTCGGGCAGACAACGTGCGCGCGGCCCGCCTCTATGAGTCCTTGGGCTTCAAGAGGTATGGCGTGCTGGAGAGATTCGTCGCGGTGGGTGAAAAGCGCTACGACAAGTTGTTCTACGCACTGGACTTGCGTCCCACCGCGTCTTGACCCGGAACACGTGCCGCAGCAATTCGCCAGTCGCCCGGGTGATTCGACATGGACTTGCCGGACAACAGCGGCTCACGTGTCCGGATTCCCGGCATACTGTGGTCAGATCACGCTTTAGGAGTTCGTATGCGAATCGCCCTGTTCGCGACCTGCCTGGCGGATGCGATGTTTCCACCCGCGGCGATCGCCACGGTGCAGCTGCTCGAGCGCCTCGGCCACCAGGTGGTGTTCCCGCAGGACCAAACCTGTTGTGGCCAAATGCATGTCAACACCGGCTACCTGAGGGAGGCCACCGCGCTGGTGCGCAACCACGTCGCAGCCTTCGAATCCGCGAACTGCGACGCCGTCGTCGCGCCGTCCGGGTCATGTGTCGGTTCCGTACGTCACCAGCATGCGATGGTGGCCCGTCGGGCCGGTGACGAAGCCCTGGCCACCCGCGCCGAGACGCTAGCCCACCAGACCTACGAGTTGTCGGAATTCTTGATCGACGTGCTCGGTGTCGACGACGTCGGCGCCTACTACCCGCACCGCGTCACCTATCACCCGACCTGCCACTCGCTGCGCATGCTCGGGGTGGGCGACAAGCCGCTGCGGCTGCTGCGCAACGTGAAGGGGCTGACCCTGGTGGAGTTGCCCGAAGCCGAATCGTGTTGCGGCTTCGGCGGAACCTTCGCGATCAAGAACTCCGACACGTCCACCGCCATGCTGGCCGACAAGATGGCCCACATCCTGGAAACCGACGCCGAGGTGTGCAGCGCCGGTGACTCCTCGTGCCTGATGCACATCGGCGGCGGGCTGAGCCGTCTGCGCTCCGGGGTACGCACCGTGCACCTGGCCGAGATCCTGGCGGCAGGCTCATGACGTTTCTCGGCACTCCCGGCGTCGGCAACCTCCGGGGCGACGAAGCCTTCCCGAAAGCCGCCCGCACCGCGCTGGCCGATTCCCAGCTGCGCCGCAACATCGGCCATGCCACCCAGACCATTCGCACCAAGCGTCTCAACGCGATACGCGAGTGCGACGACTGGGAGCAGTTGCGCTTCGCGGGCAGCGCCCTCAAACAGGATGTCATGGCGCGCCTTCCCGATCTGCTGGAGCAGCTCGAAGACAACGTCACCCAGCGTGGCGGCGTGGTGCACTGGGCTCGCGACGGCGACGAGGCCAACCGCATCGTCGCCGACCTCGTGCGCGCCACGGGGTCCGACGAGGTGGTCAAGGTCAAGTCCATGGCCACCCAGGAGATCGGGCTCAACGAATATCTGGAAACTCAGGGCATCGCGGCATTCGAAACCGACCTGGCCGAGCTCATCGTTCAACTCGGCCACGACAAACCCAGTCACATCCTGGTTCCGGCGATTCACCGCAACCGCGCCGAGATCCGCGAGATCTTCGCGCGCGAGATGCCCGACGCCGGCGACCTGACCGACGACCCACGGGTGCTGGCCATGGCGGCCAGGGCCCATTTGCGGCGCAAGTTCCTCACCGCGAAAGTGGCGGTCAGCGGCGCGAATTTCGGTGTGGCCGAGACCGGGACGCTCGCGGTGGTGGAATCCGAAGGCAACGGGCGGATGTGCCTGACATTGCCGCAGACGCTGATCACCGTGATGGGCATCGAGAAGATCGTTCCGAGCTTCACCGATCTCGAAGTCTTCATGCAGTTGCTGCCGCGCTCGTCGACCGCCGAACGCATGAATCCCTACACCTCGATGTGGACCGGCGTGCATCCCGGCGACGGACCGCAGGAGTTCCACCTGGTGCTGCTGGACAACGGCCGCACCCGGGTACTGGCCGACGAGGTGGGCCGCGCCGCGCTGCACTGCATCCGCTGCAGCGCATGTCTGAACGTCTGCCCGGTGTACGAGCGCACCGGCGGCCACGCCTACGGCTCGGTCTACCCGGGCCCGATCGGGGCGATCCTGAGCCCACAGCTCACCGGGACCACCGGCCACGACGACCCCAACGCGAGCCTGCCGTACGCCTCCTCCTTGTGCGGGGCGTGCTTCGAAGCGTGCCCGGTACGTATCGACATCCCCTCGATCCTGGTACACCTGCGCGCCGACCAGGTAGACCAGCAAAGAGGAGGACTACCCAGCGGCCAGGATCTCGCGATGAAGGCCGCGGGCTGGGCCATGGCGGGTCCGGGCCGGTTCTCGCTCGCGGAGAGGGCGTTGGGAGCCGGGCGGCTGATTGCCGGACGCGATCACCGCATCTCCTCGTTGCCCTGGCCGGCCTCGAAGTGGACGGCCAGCCGGGACATCCCCGCGCCACCCGCCGAGACGTTCCGGCAGTGGTGGAAGCGGACCCATGAGGAAGGCCGACGATGACCGGCCGGGCGCACGATGAGGCCAGGGCCGCCGTCCTGGGCCGGGTGCGCGCCGCGCTGGCGGCCGCCCCACCGCAATCCGTCGCGGTGCCACGGGACTATCACCGTGAGCCGCTGACCGGCGGGGGCAACGTCGGGCGGTTCGCCGAGACGGTGGCCGAGTACCGGGCCCGGGTGCATCGCATCGAGGCCGACGCGATCGCGGCGACTGTCCTCGAACTGGTCGGGCCGAAAGCTTCGGTGGTCGTCCCTGCCGATCTCCCGCCGGAGTGGGTGACGGGGCTGACGACGATCACCGACGCGCCCGCGTTGAGCGTCGAGCAACTCGACCGGGCCGACGCGGTATTGACCGGATGCGCGCTGGGGATCGCGGCCACCGGGACGATCGTGCTCGACGCCGGCGCCGGACAGGGACGGCGGGCACTGACCCTGGTGCCCGACCATCACATCTGTGTGGTGCGGGTGGATCAGATCGTCGACACCGTGCCTCAGGCGTTCGCCGGACTGTCGCCGACGCGGCCGCTGACCTTCATCTCCGGTCCCAGCGCCACCAGCGACATCGAGCTAGAGCGGGTCGAGGGCGTCCACGGTCCCCGAACGCTCGACGTACTGATTGTGTGAACCTTACCGAGGAGTAGGGCCCGAACGGTTCTTAGCAAAGTATTAACGGCAGCTCCCAGCCGCCTTAAGTTGCCCGCATAGCGTCATGGACAGGTTGACGCGACGGAGCTCAGCCAGAGCTCAGGAAAGACGGCGGGAGGCTGATCATGACTTTCACGAACAACACCCCGGCAATGGATCGACACTTTCGGTACGGGAATCCGGCAGTCATCTTCGATGGCGCCTCGATGCGCGCTTACTGCCGCCAGCTGGCGACAGTGGTGTCCATCAAGGGAGATGTCGACAACAGCAATATCGACCAGATCGCGTCTCATGTGAACCGGCTCATCCTTCCGGAGAAGCCGTTGGCACTCGATCTCAGCGGTGTGAACAACTTTGCGCCGCACGCAATTTCACTTTTCTACGACATCGATGAACGGTGCGGCGCGCTCGGTGTGGACTGGACGGTAATCGCCAGCCAGTCGGTAATCGCCGAAATCCGGCGCCAAGAGGTGGGCGTACCGCTCAGCTCGTCGGTGCCCGAGGCCCTGCATCACTTCGACGAAGGCAACATGGCACGCCGCCGGTTGCTCCCCTTGCTTACCAAGAGCGCCTGAGAGAAAGGCCAACGCAATGTTGATCGATGTCCGCTGGTTGAACCGTCTGCTTCGTCATCGTCACCGGACGGTGCACATCTAGTTCGCCGCATCCACGACAGATACCGAAATGGCTGCCAGACCTGGTCTGGCAGCCATTTTCGTTTTGTTGGCGGCGAACAACAGCGATGCGCCGACGGGAGCCTTACTGCTCGCGATCGTTTCGCCCGGGCGCGAATTTGGGTGGGCGACAAGGTGAACCGGGCCTACCGAGATTCGGGGGACGGCGCTCAGGAGTTTTCACAGATCACAACCTCCTTGCCGAGCGAACGATTCGTCGCGCGCACCACTGCCCAGCTGCTAGTGTTCGGCCCGCCGGGCGATGCAATCGGCACCTGCCCATCTCGGGAAGGAGTTCCGCTGTGTCCCGCACATTGACCACCGTGCGCTACGGAATGGTTCCGGCTTTCGCCGCCGGCACCGTGGGGGTCGTCCTCGGTCTGTTCAGCCCGATGACCGCCACTGCCGAGCCACCACCGCGCCCGCCCGATTGCACGGCCGCCGATCTCGCCGGAATCGCTTCCGGGGTCGCTGCCGCGACATCCACATATTTGTGGTCCCACCCAGATGTCAACGACTTCTACACCAACCTGCACGGCCGCCCGCAGGACGAGGTTCCCCAGGACACCAAGGCCTTCTTCGACGCGAATCCACAGGCCCATGCCGACCTGGTCGGCATCCGCCAGCCGCTCACCGACTTCCGCGACCGCTGCGGGATCAAGCCACCTGATCAGCCTTTAGGACAATGATGTTCAACTCATCGATGTTCAACTCATCGTCACGTTCACCATGGTTGCGCGCGGCCACAGCCGCGCTCGCACTGACCGCACTGCCCGGCGTCATCGTGCTGGCCGCCCCGGCCGGGACGGCCAATGCCGACGTGTGTGCGAGTGCCGGCCGCCGGATCTCGGTCGGCGGGTGCGTCAACGTCGCCGACGCCGTCGCCCCGTACGTTCCGCCACCGGCCTACTACGCTCCGCTGCCTGAGGATCCCCCACCGCCGCCACCGCCGCCGGGCTCGAACATCAGCGGCTGCATCGGCTACAACGGCCGGTGGGTGCACGCGGGCGGCTGCAACTAACTCAGCGCCGGTTTCCACCTGGGGGCAGTCGCCGGCGTCGAGCCACAGCCCCGTTGTGGAAAACGGCGCGCATTTCAGCCCTGACAGGGCAGCCGGGAACTCAGGCGATCGCGCCGGAGTCCTTGAGTTCGGAGATGCGGTCCCAGTCGATTCCGAGTTCCATCAACACGATCTCGGTGTGCTCGGAGGCCTGGGGTGCGCGCGTGGTCTCCAGCGGTTCGTGATTGAACTGCACGGGCCCGCGCACCACCTTGAACGGCTTGCCGCCGTCGGTGGCCTCGACCTCGACGATCATGTCGTTGGCGACGGCCTGGTCATCGCTGGCGAGGTCGGTCAGGCTCTGGAACGGCGCCCACTGGCCCTTCATGGTCTTGAGGTGCTGGCGCCAGTATTCGAAGGGCTTGCTTCCGATCGCCTGGGCGATGAGTTTGACGCCTTCCGAGGCGTTCTCGATCAGCGGCAGCACGTCGGAGAACCGGGGATCGTCGGCCAGCTCGGGCAGACCGAGGTGTTCGAAGGCATCGCGGATGTAGCCGGTCGGACTGACGATGCACAGGTTGATGGTGCCGCCGTCGGAAGTCCGGTAGTTGGCCATGAAGGGGTTGACCGACGTGGCGTCGTCCGGCATCAACGAGCGCATGGTCTCACCGGTCTCCATGCCCTGGGTGACGCTGGCACCGGCCGCCCACCAGGCGGTGCTGAGCAGCGAGACGTCGATCTCGGCGGTTTCTCCGGTGCGCTCGCGATGGAACAGGGCCGCGGCTATGCCACCGGCGATGTTCATCCCGCCGATCGAATCGCCGAAGGCCGGGATCCCCTGGGACAGAGCACCATTGATCGCTTCTGGGGTGAGGGCGTGCCCGACGCCGCTGCGGGTCCAGAACGCGGTGCCGTCGAAGCCGCCGGTGTCGCGCTCCGGCCCCTTGTCGCCGTACGCGCTGCCGCGGGCATAGATGATGTCCGGGTTCACCGCCCGGATGTGCTCGACGTCGAACTTGTTCTTCTGCCGTTGGGCGGGCAGGTAATTGGTCAGGAACACGTCGGCTGTCTTGGCGATCTCGTAGAGGATCTCCTGACCGCCGGGGGTGGAGACGTCGATGCCGACGCTGCGCTTGCCCCGGTTGGGATGCTCGATGAGCGGGTGGCGGTTCGGATCGAGTTGATGCCCGCCCATGTTGATGAAGCCGCGCTGGGTGTCGCCGCGCACGGGATGTTCCACCTTGATGACGTCGGCACCCCAATCGGCGAGGATGGCACCCGCCGCCGGTACGAACGTGAACTGAGCGACCTCAAGTACTCGCACGCCCTGCATGACCTTGATCAACGCGGCTCCTCACCGTCGGACTTACGGTAAGTGTAGCGAGACCGCCGATCCCCGCCGGCGTACGGCCACGATGACGACCGCCCGAACACGACCCGGTCATTGCTTATATTGTGAGCGTATGTTCATATAGTAAGCATGACGTGACTCGCGTCATACCCTGCCATCACTGAGGCCTGGGCCATACTCCGCACTTCACGAGTGCGCCCCAATGGAGATAAGCGCATGTCAGACGTCGCCATCATGATCAATACGGCGGTGGCCATCCTGGCCGTCGTGGTGTTGATCGTGCGGTTCAAGTTCAACCCCGTGGTCTCACTGGTCCTGGGATCTCTCTACCTGGGGCTGGCCACCAAACTCGGTGTCGAGAAGACCGTCGAGACCGTCGCGGACGGCTTCGGCGACATCATGGCCGAGGTCGGACTCCTGATCGCCTTCGGCGTGCTGATGGGCGCCATGCTGCAGGAGATGGGCGCGATCCAACGCCTCGTCGGCTCGCTGCTCCGGATCTTCGGGCCCAACCGGATGCCCTACGCGATGTCACTGACCATCGCCACGGCGTTGCAGTCGATCTTCCTCGACGTGCTGCTGGTGATGTCGGCGCCCCTGGCCCGCAATCTCGCCACCAAGATCGGGAAGAACGGCACCGCCCGGATGGCCACCGCGATGGCGATCGGTCTCGAGTGCGGCATCGTGCTCACGGTTCCCGGTGTCGGAGCCCTCGCGCTGGCCGGTCTACTCCAGGTACCGCTCGGCAAGATGCTGCTGTGCGGCGTGGCCCTGGTCATCCCCACCGTCGCGATCTCCGTCGCCATCATGAGCTTCCTGTTCAACCGCGGTTGGTGGAATCCCGAGCGCGACGAACAACCTTTCCTCGGCGCTGAACCGGATACCGGCGGCGCCGCCGCCGCGACCGACGACTCCGACGTGGCAGACGGCGGTTCGGGTTCAGTTGCCGTCGCCACCAAAACCGCTCCGGTGCGCCAGCAGACGCCGCTGCTGGTCCTGCTCGGACCGCTGCTCGGGTCGCTGCTGCTCATCGCCACCGGCGCCATCCTCGACGTCGCGGGAGTTCACAATCCGATCATCGCCTTCATCTCGGAACCGATCGTGGCACTGCTGCTCGGCCTGATCGGCACCAGCATGGTCGGCCGCTACGCCTTCGGCGCCGAGTATGTCGAGCGGGCGATCGCGACCGGGTTCAAAGAAAGCGGTCAGATCCTCATCCTCACCGGGGTCGGTGGATCGCTGGCGGCCACCATCAAGGCGACGGGGCTCGGCGACATTCTCGGCGAGTACTTCACCGCAAGCCATGCGGCGCCGTTGCTCATGGTGTGGGTGGTCGCGGCGGTCCTGCACATCGCGGTCGGGTCGGTGACGATCTCGGCGATCACCTCGGCGGGCATTCTCGCGCCCGTCGCACCCATTCTCGGCCTCGACCCGGTACTGCTGGCGCTGGCCGCAGGCGCCGGCTCGCTGTTCGCCGTCCACGTCACCAGCAACACCTTCTGGTTGCTGCAGTCCCTGCTCGGGCAGACCACTCGCGGGACGCTCAAGACCTGCACAGTCGGCGTCTCGGTCGCCTCGGTGGTGGCGATCCTGTTGATCCTGCCCGCAAGCGCCCTGTTCTGACCGATCTCGAAAAATAGGAATCATCATGACCGACAACGACATCCGCCCGCTGAGCGGGGTGAGGGTCCTCGAGCTCGGCAACTACATCGCCGCCCCCACCGCCGGTCGCATGCTGGCCGACTTCGGCGCCGAGGTCATCAAAGTGGAACGGCCCGGCACCGGCGACGAATTGCGCAACTGGCGGCTGTACGCCGGTGACACCTCGATGCTCTACCGCACGATCAACCGCAACAAGAAATCGATCGTGTTGGATCTCAAGTCGGCGGAGGGCCGCCAACTCGTCCTGGATCTGGTGCGCCACTGCGACGTGCTGCTGGAGAACTTTCGGCCAGGCACCCTGGAGAAATGGGGCCTGGGGCCAGAAGTCCTCAACGAGGCCAACCCCGACCTGGTGATCACCCGCATCTCGGCATTCGGGCAGACCGGTCCGCTCGCGGACCGGCCCGGGTTCGCCGCGGTCGCCGAAGCGGTCGGCGGTATGCGCGAACTGGTGGGCGACCCGGACCGCGCGCCGGTTCGCGTCGGCGTCTCGATCGGCGATTCGATCGCGGGCATCTACGCCGCGTTCGGCACCGTGATGTCGTTGTTCCAGCGTGAGGCCAACCGCGCGCAAACACCAGTTCCGTTGGCACAGCGCATCATCGACGTCGCGCTCAACGAATCGATCCTGTCGGTGATGGAGTCGCTGGTGCCCGACTACCTGGCCTACGGCGTGAAGCGGGAACGCGTCGGCGGCCGCATGGAGGGCATCGCCCCGAGCAATGCCTATCCGTGCAAGGACGGCACCAGCATCATCATCGCAGGCAACGGGGACGCCATCTACGGCCGCTACATGCAGACCATCGGGCGGCCCGATCTGGCCGACGACCCTGATCTGCAGACCAACGCCGGGCGGTGGCTGCGCCGCGACGAACTCGATGCCGCGATCGCCGAGTGGACCATGCGGCACACCCGCGATGAGGCGCTCGCTGTGCTCGATGAGGCCGGGGTGCCCTCGGGACCCATCTATACCGCCGCCGATATCTGTGCCGACGAACAGTACGCGGCGCGAAACATGATCCAGGATTTCGCCGTCGACACCGGCGGTGACCGACCCGCGAAGGTGGGGTTCCCCGGCATCGTGCCGGTGATCGGCGGAACATCGCTGCCCATTCGCAACGTCGGACCGGACCTCGGCGAGCACACCGAACAGGTGCTGTCCGAACTCCTCGGCGCCGACGCAGGAGGACCTCGATGACCTATCCCTACGCTCCGCAAGCAATCCTGCGCGACGTCACGCTGCGCGACGGGTTGCAACTGACCGGGAAACTGCTGCCCACCGAGCGCAAGATCCACATCGCCCGCGAGCTACTGAGTTTCGGCGTCCCGGAGCTGGAGGTCGGGTCCATGGCCCGCGGTGATCTGGTGCCGCCGATGGCCAACACCCTCGACGTCATCGCCGAACTGACCGCCGAGGAACTCCGGCGTTGTTGGGTCTGGGTGGCCACGCCCCGCCATGTGGAGAAAGCCGCCGCAGCCGGGGCCCGCAACTTCCAGTACTGCCTGTCGGCGTCCGACAAACACAACCAGGCCAACATCGGTCGGAGCACCGAAGCGAGCCTGGCCGCGTTTCCCGACGCCGAACAGATCAGCCGCGCAGTCGGCGGCACCATCGAGTTGTGCATCGCGACGGCCTTCACGTGCCCGTTCGACGGCGAGGTCCCGATGGATCGGGTGATCGCGATCGCCGACGATCCGCGGACCGACGGCGCGGCCGACCTCGTCCTGTGCGACACCCTGGGACAAGCTGTCCCGGCCCAGGTGAGTCGCCTGTTCCGTGCCGCCCGAGAGCGGACTCCGCAGCGGCGCTTGGTGTTCCACGGCCATGACACGTGGGGTCTGGGCGTGGCCAACACCCTGGCCGCCGTCGACGCCGGAGCCACCATGGTCGACGGGTCACTGGGCGGCCTCGGCGGCTGCCCGTTCGCGCCCGGTGCGAGCGGAAACACCTCCACCGAGGATCTGCTGTTCGCCACGCAACCCTCCTGGTTCACCCCCGACATCCTCGAATCGATGATCGGTCTGACCGACACGATGCTGGCCGAACTCGGTGAACCCAACCGGTCCAAGACCGCGCAGGGTGCACGATCGGAAGCTCACGCTTTTCCATGGGTGGTCGCGGGTGGGCCCCACTGATGCCCACCGACTTCCTGGTCACCACCGCGCTACCCGATCCCGGCATGGCCATGCTTCACGAGGCAGGCAGTGTGGAGCTGCCGGCTGCGCGGTTGTCGCCGTCGGAGCTGGGGCAAGCTTGTCAGTCCGGCGAATTCCGGGTTGTCGTCGCACAATTGGGAGACATCTTCGATGACGTACTCCTCAAAGACGCAGCGGTCAGCGGGATCAGCAACTACGCCGTCGGGGTGAACAACATCGACATCGCCAGCGCCACCCGGCATTCGATCCTGGTGGGCAACACCCCCGGTGTGCTCACCGACGCGACAGCCGACCTCGCGATGTTGCTGATTCTCGGCGTCGCCCGGCGGTGTGTGGAGGCCGACCAGTTCGTGCGGGCCGGCAAGTTCACCGGATGGCAACCTGAACTACTACTGGGCCACGACATCACCGGAAAGACCTTGGGCCTCGCGGGCTTTGGCCGGATCGCCCGGGCCACTGCCCGCCGCGCCCTCGCCTTCGGCATGCAGGTGGCCTTTTGTCCTCGCCCACCCGGTGATCGGCCGGTGTCCGACGAGGAGCTCGGCGAGTTCGCCGGGAAGGTCACCCACCTGAGCTGGCCGAAACTGGTGGAAGCAAGCGACGTCCTTTCCCTGCACGTCCCACTGACCGACACGACCCACCACCTCGTGAACGCCGACGTACTGGCCCGAATGAGAACGAGTGCCATCCTGGTCAACACCGCACGCGGACCCGTCGTCGACGAACAAGCACTCGTCGGCGCCCTGGCCAACGGTGTCATCGCGGGCGCCGGACTCGATGTCTATGAAGCAGAACCGGTTCTCGCCCAGGGGCTCGCGGCATTGCCCAACACTGTGCTGCTACCCCATCTCGGCAGCGCCACCGTCGCCGTCCGCGCCGACATGGCCCGGCTGTGCGCCGCAAACGCGGTCGCGATGGCGCGCGGGGAGATGCCGCCTCACCCGGTCAACCCGGAGGCCTGGCGTCCCGATCACTGAGGGCTGCCAGGCCCGTTCACACCCCTGCTCGTCCACCGATCGTCCGTGTCACCTGCTCGGCATACCCGACCAGCAGATCGACCCACGCCTCGCATTGCTCACGCGGCATCCGTAGCGTCGGGCCGCTGATCATCAACGCGCCGACGATCTCTCCGGAGGCATCGAACACCGGGGCCGACAGACCCGACGCCGAGTCCTCACGTTCACCCGTGCTGATCGCGTAGCCGTCGGCGCGGGCCTGGTGGATCAACGCCCGCAACTCATCCGGACTTGTCACCGTGCCGTCGGTCATGGGTTCCAGCGGGCCGGCCAGGATCTCCTCCGCCAGCATCGGATTCCACGCCAGCAGGATGCGGCCCGCCGAGCCCGCATGCAGTGGAATCAACTTGCCTACGTACATGCTTCGCCGCAACGCATGGTGCGTCTCGGCGATCGCCACGCACACCCGGTAACGCTGCTCGGTGCGAAAGAAACACGCCGTCTCACCCGTCTTGTCGCGCATCTCCGCCAGCACCGGCTTGAGAACCTGCAAAATGTCGATGTCTTTCATCGCCGACGACGCCCAGAACGCCATCCGCGTCCCGATCCGGATCTGATCGCCCGCGCGGTCCAAGAACCCCTGCGCCGCCATGTTGGTGACGAGCCTCTGGACCGTCGAGGTGGGCAATCCGGTCACCTGCTGCAACTCACCCAACGTCATCGACGGTTTGGCGAGTGAGAATGCGTCCAGAATCTCGGTGATCTTGCCGAGAACCAGCAGCGGCTTGTGCTTGCTCGACCCGCTGTCGACATCTGCTGGCATCCCGTCATTTTATCGTCCGCGCACCACGCGTGACCTGACCCGGCGGCGGGTATCCCCTTGATGGCCGGAACTACCGTCCGGTACGGCCCGACGTATGGAGGTCGGCGATGACTGTCACCGGAGAAGTCAACGAACGACAAGCCAGGCAGGTCGCCGAGCAGGCGCGCGAAGCCCAGTGGCGCCAACCCAGTTTCGGCAAGGAACTCTTCCTCGGCAGGTTGCGGCTGGACCTGGTCCATCCGTATCCGCGCGGTCCGGCCGAAACGACGGAGCGTGGCGAGTCCTTTCTGACGAAGTTGCGGCTGTTCTGCGAGACGCAGATCGACGCAGCGGTCATCGAACGCGACGCGCAGATCCCCGACAAGGTGATCCGGGGGTTGAAAGAGCTCGGCGCCTTCGGCATGAAGATCTCCACCGAATACGACGGGCTCGGCCTGTCACAGGTGTACTACAACAAGGCGCTCGCCCTGGTCGGCTCGGTACATCCCGCGCTGGGTGCGCTGCTTTCGGCACACCAGTCGATCGGCGTACCCCAGCCGGTGTCGATGTTCGGGACACCGGAACAGAAACGCACCTGGTTGCCCCGGTGCACGCGGCAGATCAGCGCATTCCTGCTCACCGAACCGGATGTGGGCAGTGACCCGGCGCGACTGCACGCCACCGCCACCCCGGACGGCGACGACTACCTGCTCAACGGCGTCAAACTGTGGACCACCAACGGCGTCATCGCCGATCTGCTGGTGGTGATGGCTCAGGTGCCGGCAAGCGAAGGCCACAAAGGCGGCATCACCGCATTCGTCGTCGAGGCGGACAGCCCCGGCATCGTCGTCACCAACCGCAACGCGTTCATGGGGCTGCGCGGAATCGAGAACGGTCTGACGAAGCTGACCGACGTGCGGGTACCGGCCGCCAACCGCATCGGCCGCGAAGGCGAAGGGCTGAAGATCGCGCTGACCACCCTCAACGTGGGACGGCTCTCGCTGCCGGCGGTGTGTACCGGGACGGCGAAGTGGTGTCTGAAGATCGCCAGGGAATGGTCGAAGGAACGCGTGCAGTGGGGCCGGCCCGTCGGCGAGCACGACGCGGTGGCGGGCAAGGTCGCGTTCATCGCCGCAACGGCCTACGGCATCGAGTCGATGGTCGAGCTCGCCGGTGAGCTGGCCGACGCCGGGCGCACCGACATCCGGATCGAGGCTGCCCTGGCCAAGCTCTACGGGTCGGAAATGACATGGCTGATCGCCGACGAGCTGGTGCAGATCCGGGGTGGCCGCGGCTTCGAGACGGCCGAGTCGCTGGCCGCCCGTGGTGAACGCGGGGTGCCCGTCGAGCAGATCCTGCGAGACATGCGCATCAACCGCATCTTCGAGGGTTCGACCGAGATCATGCACCTGATGCTGGCCCGCGAGGCGGTGGACGCGCATCTGTCGGTCGCCGGAGACATCATCGACCCCGACACCGATCTGAAACACAAAGCGCAAGCCGCCGCCCAGGCCGGCAAGTTCTATGCGCGCTGGTTACCCACCTTGGTCACCGGAAAGGGCCAGCTGCCAACGTCGTTCGGCCAGTTCGGACCGCTGGCCGAGCACCTGCGCTATGTCGAACGGGCCAGCCGCAAGCTCGCCCGCTGCACCTTCTACGCGATGTCGCGATGGCAGGGCAAGCTGGAATACAAGCAGCGCTTCCTCGGCCGGATCGTCGATATCGGAGCGGAGCTGTTCGCGATGACGGCGGCCTGCGTCCGTGCGCACGCCGACCCGGCGACCTCCGCTGCGGAGCTGGCCGACGCGTTCTGCCGCCAATCCCGCGTACGGGCCGAGCAGCTGTTCACCCAGCTCTGGGACAACAGTGACGAGTCCGATCGCGCGGTGGCACGGGGCGTGCTTGCCGGGCGCTACACCTGGCTGGAGGACGGGATCATCGATCCGTCGATCGAAGGGCCGTGGATCGCCCAGGAGGGCGGCGACGTGGCCGAGGATGTGCACCGTGTCATCAGTTGAAGAAAGTACTTGCGCACGTGAACAAGTCACCTCGGAGTGCTTCCTGAGAGCCGGGCACGCTCGTAGAATCAGTGGGTTATGACGACCCCGTCTAACGCGCATGGCGGCGCATGGGGACATTGGCCGCATACGGCGCCTGCGCTCGATCACCGTCTCACCCGCAGACAGGCGCGTCAGATGAGTCGCCGGTTCGCCGGGGTGGGCGTGGGTATCGCCGCGGCCCGGCTTCGCGAAATCTCCTGCGGTGCGCCGGCCGCGGACACTGAACTGGAACGTGTCGAATTCGCCTTCGTGGCAGACGAACTCATGAAGGACGAGCGGATCGCGAAGTTGGCACGCGGCAAGCAGCGGTGCGTGTCGTGGTTCGTGGTCGTCGTCATGGGGCTGATCATGTTCGGTTCACTGCTGTGCATGGTCGTGCTGATGTTGAGCCTGATGCAGCACTCGGCACCGTTCTGAGAGCGCGCTCAGTCGAACGCGACGCTGAAGTACTGCGTCTCCTGGAACTCGTACAGACCTTCACGGGCACCTTCACGACCGAGCCCGCTCTGCTTCATCCCGCCGAACGGCGTCGACGGGTCTGACACGATGCCCCGGTTGATGCCGACCATGCCCGCGTCGAACGATTCCGCGAGCCGCAGCGCGTCCTGCAGTCGCCCGGCGTAAACATAAGCAGCCAAACCATATTCGGTATCGTTGGCCCAACGCAGCAGATCCTCCTCGCGCTCCCACACCACGACAGGAGCAACGGGTCCGAAGATCTCGTCGGCCAGGATCTCCGCATCCGGGGCGACACCGGTCAGCAGCGTCGGCGCGACGAACCAGCCCTCGGCCGGCGTCTGGGCCTGCGCGGCGATCACGGCACCGCCGGCCACCGCGGCATCGATCGCGGCGGCCACTCGCGAAGCCGCGCGCTCGCTCACCAGTGGACCGACCTGCGAAGCCGGATCTGACGCCGGCCCCACCCGCAGGGCCGCGACCTCGGCGCCCAACCCGGCGACGAACTCGTCGACGACCGAAGCGTGCACATAGAACCGGTTGGCCGCGGTACAGGCCTGACCTCCACCGCGGAACTTGGCCACCATCGCACCCGCGATCGCCGCTTCGATGTCGGCGTCGGCAGTCACTACGAACGGGGCGTTGCCGCCGAGTTCCATGCTGGCGTTGACGATCCGGTCGGCAGCCTGCTTGAGCAGCACGCGGCCGACGCCCGTGGACCCGGTGAACGACACCTTGCGGACCCGGTCATCGCTCAGCCAGTGCTCGACCACGGCGGCCGCGTCGGTGGTCGGCACCAGGTTCACCACGCCATCGGGAACGCCTGCGGCCGCGAGGATTCCGGCTATCGCCAATGCCGTCAGGGGCGTCTCGGCCGCCGGTTTGAGGACGACGGTGCATCCCGCGGCCAGGGCCGGGGCGATCTTGCGGGTCGCCATGGCCGCCGGGAAGTTCCACGGCGTCACCAATGCGGCGACCCCGACAGGCTTGTGCGTGACGAGGGTGCGGGTTCCACCCGCGGGGCTGACGCCGTAGGCGCCGTCGGTCCGCACCGCCTCCTCGGAGAACCAGCGGAAGAACTCGGCCGCATAGCCCACCTCGGCGCGCGCGTCGGCCTGCGACTTGCCGTTCTCCGCACAGATCAGGGCGGCCAGCCGCTCGGTGTCGGCGACCATCAGATCGAAGACGCGGCGCAGAATGTCGCTGCGTTGCCGCGGGCTGGTCCTGGCCCAGGCACCGAATGCCCGGTGCGCGGCGTCCACCGCCGAGCGGGCGTCCGCAACCGTGCCGTCGGCGACCTCGGCGAAGGCCTGGCCGGTGGCCGGGTCGTGCACCTCGAACGTCGTGGCGGCACCGCGGGCTTGTCCGTCGATGAGGATGCCGTGCTTGGTGTCCAGCTCGGCGATGGCATTCTGCGTGTTCATTACATCTCCAGGGATCGAGCCGGACGGGCGGTCAGCGGGTCTCGGCGAAGATGGCGGCCAGGATGTCCAGCCCCTCTGCGAGGAGGTGATCGGGCATCGACAGCGGCGGCAGGAACCGCAGCACGTTGCCGTAGGTGCCGCAGGTCAGCACGACCAGACCCTGGGCGTGGGCGGCAGTCGACACCCGCTTGGCGAGGTCGGCGTCGGGCTCGGTGGTGCCCGCCTTGACCAGCTCGACGGCGATCATGGCGCCGCGACCGCGGACCTCGCCGATCCGCGAGTCCTCGGCGGCGATCGCGTCGAGGCGACCGACCATGGTCTTCTCGATCTGCCGGGCACGGGCGAGCAGTCCGTCACGCTCGATGGTGTCGATGACCGCGAGCGCAGCGGCACAGGCGATCGGGTTGCCGCCGTAGGTGCCGCCGAGGCCGCCGGGCTGCGGGGCGTCCATGATCTCGGCGCGGCCGGTGACGGCCGACAGCGGCAGTCCGCCGGCGATGCCCTTGGCGGTGACGATCAGATCGGGCACGACGTCGTCGTGCTCGACGGCGAACATCGCACCGGTACGCGCGAAGCCCGACTGCACCTCGTCGGCCACGAAGACAGCGCCGTTGTCGGTACACCAGTTCTGCAGTGCGCGCAGGAAACCCGGTGCGGGAACGATGAATCCGCCTTCGCCCTGAATGGGTTCGATCACCACGGCGGCGACGTTGTCGGCGCCGACCTGCTTGTCGATGAGGTCCAGGGCGCGGGCGGCCGCAGCGGCACCGTCGGTCTCGCCGTCACGGAACGGGAAGGACGTGGGCACCCGGTACACCTCACCGGCGAACGGCCCGAAGCCGTGCTTGTACGGCTGATTCTTGGCGGTCATGGCCATGGTGAGGTTGGTGCGGCCGTGGTAGGCGTGGTCGAACACCACCACGGCCTGCCTGCCGGTGTGGACGCGGGCGATCTTCACCGCGTTCTCGACGGCCTCAGCGCCGGAGTTGAACAGCACGCTGCGCTTCTCGTGGTCGCCCGGCGTGAGCCGGTTCAGCTCCTCGGCCACCCGCACGTAGCCCTCATACGGCGTGACCATGAAGCATGTGTGGGTGAACGCGGCGACCTGCTGGGTGACCGCGTCGACGACGGCGGGCGCGCTGTTGCCGACGGTGGTCACGGCGATGCCGGAACCGAAGTCGATCAGCTGGTTGCCGTCGGCGTCCACGAGGATTCCACCGCCTGCGGCCACCACGTAGACGGGCAGTGTGGTCCCGACGCCGCCCGCGACCGCGGCAGTCTTCCGTGCCTGCATCTCCTGCGAGATGGGGCCCGGAATGGCGGTGACGAGCCGGCGTTCCTGGGTGACGGCCGCACCCGCGATCTCAGCGATGGTCACGTGTTCCTCCTGCAGCTGGCGGTAGTTGCCCTCACGCTAGGGAACGACGAACGTTCCAGGCAGGTCTGAAATGCACATTGCGCCACTCACGCGATGTGCAAAAATGCCATATGGTTCTGGTCAGCGACGTCCTGGATGTGCGCGTGCTCGGCTTGCGCGCAGTCGAGGTGTCCCGTCCCGAGGCCGCGGTCCGCTGGGTCGCGACGAGTGAACTCGCCGACCCGGGCCCGTTCCTGGAGGGCGGCGAGATCCTGCTGACCACTGGGCTGGAAACCGGCGCCTGGCGTGACGAGTGGGACGGCTACGTGCGCAGGCTTGCCGACGCCGGCGTGGCTGCAGTGGGCTTCGGCGTGGGGCTCACCCACGAGGAAATTCCGACTGCCCTCGCCGACGCATGCCGCCGGTACCAGGTCAACCTGTTGGAGGTTCCTGGGCCCACCACGTTCGTCGCAGTCAGCCGGCACGTCGCGCACCTGCTGGAGGAGCAGGAATCGGCCGAGACACGCGACTCGCTCAAGACGCAGCGCAAGCTCATCTCGGCCGCGGCCAAACCGGATCCCGCCGTTGCCGTCATCACGGCCCTGGCCGCGGCCATCGACGGGGCGACGTGCCTGATGAATCCCGACGGCCGGGTCCTGACGGGTCCGGTCGGCAGCCGTCGCGGTGAGCTGCCGCTCGACGAGGTCGCCGATGACGTCAAGCGATTGCAGGCTCACGGATTGCGTTCGGCTGCGGCACAGTCCAATCCGACGCACTCCGTGTCGGTCCAGCCCATCGGACTGCGCGGCCGGGCGTCGGCCTACCTGGCCGCGCTGATGCCGGCTCGGGCATCGGAAGGACAACGCCAGGCCGTGACGACGGCGGTGGCCCTGCTGGGGCTCATCGACGAGCAGCACCGCAGCCGAGCGACAACCCGACAGCACCTGCGCAGCCGCGCGCTCGAGCTTCTCACCGAAAGTGATTACCACACAGCGCAATTGGTATTGGAGGTCGACCAGCCGGGTTCCGAACTGCCGAAGCGTATCCGCTTCCTGCGGGCCGCGGGGGACGACTCCGCCATCGAAGTCGCGGCAGCCATGCTGGAGCGGCGCGGCATCCTCGCCGGGATCTACGCGGGTGAGCTGTGCGCGGTCGCCGAACCCTCACGCACAGAGGCGACCGGTGCCCTGCTGGCCGGCGACGGGCTGCAGGTCGGCGTCGGCAACACGGTGTCGCCCGGCGACGGGGCAGCCGGCTACCGCACCGCTGGGCTGGCGCTCGCCCAGGCCACCGAGGTGTCGGGACCGGTGATGTGGGATCGGGTGATCGACCACGGTCCCCTCGGCCTGATCGACCCCGAGAAAGCCACGGCATTCGCCGAATCCTGGTTGCACGGGCTCGATTCCGAGCAACGCGAGACGCTGCGGTGTTTTCTTCGCCACCACGGTTCGCGGCTCAAGGTGGCCGAAGAGCTCGGCCTGCACCGCAACACCGTGCGCAACCGGCTCGCGGCCATCGAGGCCGCGCTGCCCGGCAAGCTCGACGATCCGCAGACTCGCGTGAGCGCGTGGATCGCTCTGCAGTCGACCCCGGAAAATACTCAGCCCTTGAAGTAGACGATCTGGTGGCTCGTGGCCAGCAAAGTCGTGTCACGGCCCCACAGGTGCGCTGTCTGGTCGAAGTAACCGCGCGAAAATCGTTGCGCCCGTGCGGTGGCGAGCACGAAGTCATCACCCTGAGCCGCGATTTGTTCGTCGTCGGCATGGAAGTACGTCGTGATCGACACCGTACCGGCGGGCACGAACTGGCCCTGCCGCAGGAAAACCCGGGGGTAGAAGATGTCGCTCACAGAGGCCAGCGCCGCGAAATCCATTGCCCTGGGCGGATTGTTGCGCACCCACAACGTCGTGGTCGACGAGCCGGATGCCGCACCCTCCTCAGGCATGCCGCCGTCGACGAAACGCAAGTCGTAGTTGTCGAACCACACCACGCCGAACGGCGGGACCGACCGGACGATCTCCTCGGGTGCCGGGGCTGCCGGCGGTGCCACCTCGGTGTCAGCCCAGGTGTCGCGCCGCAATCCGAAGATGGCCGTCGCGGTGGTCTTGGCGTCGCCGTCCTGGCTGAGCTCGACGATCCAGTGCTGATTGGACCGGTTGGTCTTGACGGCCCTGGTCGCGATGTCGAACTCGCCGTCGGAGATCGGGGCCAGGTAGTTGACGGTCAGCGCGATGGGCTGGCCATGGCACTGCGGATGCAGCTCGACCGCCCGCACGATGGTGGCCGCGGTGACGCCGCCGAACGGGCCCACCATGTTGGCCCACTCCGGGATTGTGCGGCCGCGCCAGCGATCGTCGCCGGACGGTTCGAGTTCCAGGGCCTTGTCGAAGGGATGCACCCGGCCACAGTACCCACGCTGCCGAATGCCACTCCGCTCAAGCCACGTTGACCGCTTGGCGCACCGGTTCACTGCGGTAACGCGACGCGGGGCCGTCGATTCGCAGAATCCGCCACAGCACCTTGGCGATCGGGTTCATCAGACCCGTGTCCTCGGCAAGCATCCTCACATCGCCGTAGATCTCGCGCAGCAGCGCCCTGGAATTGGGCGACCGCCAGTAGATGTCCTTCTTGACCGACCGCGGAATGTCGAACTCACGCCAGAAGGAGCGCGGAGGTTTGGCGATGAGCTTGGCGGCCAGACGGAAGCTCAGCGGATACATGATCGACAGCCCAAATCGGTTGAACCGCCGCATCTCCGGGATTCGCCTGCGCAGAAACTCGTGAGCGAATGAAATATGGCGAGCTTCCTCCGCGACGTGGATCGCCATCACGCGCTCCATGATCGGGTGGACGTTGCCGCCCTCGCGCAGGATGGATTTCTGCAGGTGGTCGATCGGCTCCTCGCCACACAACACCATCATGAAGAAGAACACCGGCATCGGACTCGCGAACAGCGGGGGCAGCCAGTGGATCCATCTGAGCCATCGCACCAAACCCGGGGCGTCCACGCCTGTGTGGTTCACCAGTTCCTGGAACATCAGGGTGTGGTTGCACTCTTCCACCGCCTCGTGCAGGCAGTACCGGTATTCGGGGCTGCCGTTGGGAACCCAGAACGTGTAGTTCAGGATGCCCCGGATCAGCATGCTCTCGAATTGCAGGCCGGCCCTCGCGACATTCGCCTGACGCCACATGCCGATCGCGATCTGCTTTTCCAGCGGCTGCGCCTGGTACCACGGGTTCCCGCCCATGGGGTCACTTTTGGACAGCACCCAGCGCGGGTCGTTCGCGGTCACCGTGAACTCCGGCGAATCCCACGGGATGTCCAGGTATGGGTTGAAATTACGGTGCACGGATCCCGCGGACAGGGTCTCCAGCCTCGCGCAGTAATCCGCGTCGTCGCCGACCTCCATCCGGTCCCGCCACCGACGGACCGCCTTCGTCACTGGCATGGCGCTCTCTCCCCTGTGCGTCTCGGGCTCTATCTACCGGGACCGCGAGTCCCACTCCCCTACGTATGGGACTCCATGTCCCATACGATTGTCAAGGGTTGGCGGTCCTACCTCGAAGCACCTACCGCGAAGGGTTGGCTCACCGAGCAGGATCTGCCGGGCGGGCCACGCCCTCGATCACGTCTCCGACCGTCTGGTCTCGACCCACGCACAATCCGCTGCGCCGAGCCGCACCCTCGAGCAGGTACCACGCGTAGTCGGCAACGTCACGCACGATCTGGGCACTGCTGCGCACCGGCGACGGATCCGACAACCACCGCGTGAAGGTGCCATCGACCATCGTCACCACCGCCCAGGGCAGCGTCCGCAACGGCTCGTAATCGACGCCGACCTTCCCCGCGATCTCCGACAGCAGGCCGTCGATGAGCGTCTCGAAGCGACGGCTGAGGCGCTGTACCGCGTCCACGTCCGCAGTGTCATCATCGGTCGGGCCGGTGCCGAGAAAGGCGTACCACGCAGGGTGGTCGACCCGCCAACCAAGCAGGGAGCCAGCGGTTCTGGTGACGATCTCGTCGATCGATCCGGTCGAGAAATCCAAGTTCATCTCATACATCTCGAAGCACTCGTCGAGGATGAAAGTCCGGACACGACGATCGAAAGCTTCCCGACTGTCAAACTGCCGGTAGAACACCGACCTGGCCAGGCCTGCCCGATTGGCTATCTCCTCTACGCTGGCCTCGCGGCCGACCGGGTGCTCGTCCAACAGCGCCGCAGCGGCCTCGACAAGACGTGCACGCCTGGCGGAATTGTGTTCAGACCAGCGGGCATCGTGGACCGGCTGCGCCTCGCCGGCGCCGTCATCGGCTGCACGGGGACCGGTCCCCACGTCGTCATCCCCACTTTCACGCTCGGCGGACTAGAGGTCGCGACAGGACTGTGTGGACCGAGTGTTCCACAGCGGGACCTCTGTCCACGGCCATGTCACCGCGAAGGCGTCCGGGGCCGACCCAGCCCCAGCGCCTGCTGCGCGATCATGTTGCGGAACACCTCGAGGGTTCCGCCGTAGATACCGGTCGGCCCGGCCAACCGGAAGATGTACTCGGCGCCACCGTCGTCGGCGGCCCCGGCCGTGCCGACCGGCAGCGCGCCCGCCGATCCGAGAATGTCCATGAGATCCGGGGAGACATCGCGCATGGTCTGGGCAATGGCCACCCGCCCGTACATGCCCGGGCTGCTCAACGCGGCCTCCAACCGGGCGATGCCACGGCCCAGCCGGTAGCGCGCTGCCGCGTCCTCGGGAGCCACCGCTGCCACCCGGTCCACCGCTTCGGCCATCAAGTTGATGTGCTCGGTCATGGTGGCGAGCTTCTGCAGGCCGCGGGTCTCGCGTTCGAACGTGCCGTGTTCGAGTTCGAGCGCACCGCGCAGCACCGTCCAGCCACCGTTCACCTCGCCGATGCGGTAGCGATCGCTGACCCGGACATCGCTGTAATAAGTGATGTTGGTGCGGTCGCCGTCGACGGTGCGGATCGGCTGGATCTCGACCCCGGGTGAATCCAGCGGCACCAGGAACATGGTCAGGCTCTTGTGCTTGGGCGCGGCCGGGTCGGTGTTGGTCAACAGGAACACGTATCGGGCGTTGTGCGCATTCGAGGTGAACATCTTGGAGCCGTTGACAACCCAGCTCGATCCATCCGCTTCCCGTACCGCACGGGTCTTGCAGGTGGCGACGTCGGATCCGCCCTCGGGCTCGGTGAAGCCCAGGCACAGCCGCAGGCTTCCGTCCAGGACACCTGGCAGCACATCATCCATAAGCTCGGCCGACGCGAACTTCTCCACCGTGTGCGCGACCATCGCGGTCGTTCCCCAGTGGAACCATGGCGTGTGGGCCCGGCCGATCTCCAACTCCCAGATCCGGCGCCGGACCGCGCTGAATCCACCGTCGGCCTCTGCCTGGTAGTCACCGGCCAGGTATCCGGCCTCCCCCAGGGCCAGATGCACTGTCTCATCGAAGTTCTCGCCGGTCTGACGATCGCGCTCGATCACCTCATCGGTGACGATGCGGGCCAGGAACGCCCGCAGTTCGTCGCGAAAAGCCAGGTCCTCCTCGGAGAGCTCGACATGGGAGAAGTCCATCAGGACACCGTGACACTTGTGGACTCATTTGTAAAGGTAACGGCCCTGTCGGAACCTTCCTCGACGCGGCGGGCGAATTTCACTCACCATGGAGACCTCACAAAACTCGGACTGGGAGCGTCTACAGGGTGTGAAAGCCAAACCGCCGTTTGAGACCGTGGTTCGCGACCACGGCCCCACCGTCTTTCGGGTCTGCTGCGCGATCGTCGGCGCGGGCGACGCCGACGACGCCTGGTCGGAGACGTTCCTGGCGGCACTGAAGGCTTACCCCGATCTGCCCGACGGCACCAATTTCGAGGCCTGGCTGGTGACCGTCGCGCATCGCAAAGCCATCGACCTCACCCGGACCCGGACGCGCCAACCCATGCCGACCGACGTCGTCCCCGAAACACCCGGCCCCCGCAGCGGGGAGAGCTTCGACGATCTGACCGCCGCGGTCGACCAGCTTCCGCACAAGCAGAAACACGCCGTGGCCTATCACTATCTGGCCGGTCTGCCCTACGACGAAATCGCCGCGATTCTCGGCGGCACCGCAGCGGCCGCACGCCGCGCCTCCAGCGACGGCATCGCCACGCTACGACGCATCTATCTCAAAGGAGAGGCCCATGAGTAACGACGGCATCGTCGGCGACCTGGCCCGAATCACCCAGCCGGGCAATGGCAAGCTGACCGAACTGCACAACCGCCTGGCGGCCGCAGCCCAGCGCGACGGTCTCCTCGACATCGCCTACCGCACCGTCGACAGCCCGGTCGGCCCACTGTTGCTGGCGGCCACCGAGCAGGGACTGATCCGTGTTGCCTACGCTCGCGAAGACCACGACGCCGTGCTGCAGCACCTCGCCGATGCGGTGAGCCCACGCATCCTGAACGCGCCGGCGCGCCTCGACACCGCAGCCCGTGAACTCGACGAGTACTTCGCCGGGACGCGGCGCAGCTTCGACCTGCCGCTGGACTGGCGGCTCGCTGCCGGCTTCCGCGGCACAGTGCTGCATCACCTGGCCGAGATCAGCTACGGGCAAACCGCCAGCTACGCCGCGGTCGCGACGCTGGCCGGCAGCCCCAAAGCGGTGCGCGCCGTGGGGACCGCTTGCGCGAGAAACCCGCTGCCCGTGGTGGTTCCCTGTCACCGCGTGGTCCGCAGTGACGGCGCGATGGGTGGCTACCTCGGTGGCACGGAGGCCAAGCGCCTGCTGCTCGACCTGGAGGCCGCGGCATGAGCAGTACGACCTCCTGGCAGCAACGGGTGGACGCCACCGACTGGAGCGTTGTCAGCGATGAACTCGACAACACGGGATGCGCGTTGACGGGACCCTTGCTGACTCCGGCGGATGCCACCGACATCGTGGCGCTGTATACCGATGTGTCCCGGTTCCGCTCGACGATCGACATGGCCCGCTACCGATTCGGCGAAGGTCAGTACCGCTACTTCCGGCAGCCCTACCCGCCGGCCGTGACAGCGCTGAAGAAAGCGCTGTATCCACACCTGCTGCCGATCGCCCGCACCTGGTGGGATCGGCTCGGCCGGGAAGCACCGTGGCCCGATGACTTCGACGACTGGCTCCAGATGTGCCACGCGGCCGGTCAGACCAAGTCGACGGCGATCCTGCTGAAATACGGTGCCGGGGACTGGAATGCGTTGCACCGCGACCTCTACGGCGAGTTGATCTTCCCGCTCCAGGTCGTGATCAATCTGACCGACCCGGACGTCGACTACACCGGAGGCGAGTTCCTGCTCTACGAACAGCGCCCTCGCGCGCAATCGCGCGGCACCGCCACCGTCATCCCTCATGGGCACGGGCTGGTGTTCACCACCCGCGACCGCCCGGCCAAGTCGGTGCGGGGGTGGTCGGCGGCACCCATCCGGCACGGTGTCTCCACCGTCCGCTCCGGGACCCGGTTCACCCTGGGCCTGGTCTTCCACGACGCCGCGTGAAGCGCTATGTCCTGATCGGCGCCGACGGTCGACCTCATCGCAGCACCATCCCGGGAACCATTGGGGGACACCGCCGTAGCAAGATATACGGCCGGCTCGACTGCCCCTCGGCGCTGCGCGCCATCACCGCCGGCGGCTACGTCAGCCACCGGGTGTTCTTCGCCGACACGCAGACAGCTGCATCGGCCGGTTATCGACCCTGCGCCGTCTGCCTACCCGATGCCTATCGGCGGTGGAAGCGGACTAACCCGTAGGCACCGGCAGGGCCGCGGTGTCGTCGTCACCCTCACGCGGTACCCGTCGTGACGCCGGCTTCCGAAAATGGTTGTCCCCGCGGGGATAAACCACTTGCGGCCACCAGAACCACCGGCCCAGCAGGGTCGCGATCGACGGCATCAGCAGTGACCGCACGATCAACGTGTCCAGCAGCAGGCCGATCGCGATGGTCGACCCCATCTGGGCCAGCACGACGAGGTCGCTGCCCAGCATGGCCGCCATGGTCGCGGCGAACACCATGCCCGCCGACGTCACCACGCCGCCGGTGCCGCCCATCGAGCGGATGATGCCGGTCTTGAGGCCCGCGTGGATCTCCTCCTTGAACCGGGAGACCAACAGCAGGTTGTAGTCCGATCCGACCGCCAGCAGGATGATCACCGACATCAGCATCACCAGCCAGTGGACGTGGATGCCGAACAGGTCCTGCCACAACAACACCGAGATGCCGAACGATGCCGCGATCGAACTGGCGGCGGTGCCGACGATCACAGCGGCCGCCACCATGCTGCGGGTGATGATCAGCATGATGATGAAGATCAACGTCAAAGCCGACACGACCGCGATCATCAGGTCGTAGCGAGCGCCGTCGCTCATGTCCTTGTAGGTCGCCGCGACGCCGCCGAGATAGATCTTGGCGTCCGACAACGAGGACATCTTCAGGCCCTCCTGCGCGGCGGTGCGCTCGGCGTTGACCCGTGCGATGCCCTCCGGCGTCGCCGGATCGGTCTGATGGGTGATGAACATCCGCGCCGACTTCCCGTCGGGCGAGAGGAACATCTTCAGACCGCGCTCGAAGTCGGGGTTGGTGAACGCCTCCGGCGGCAGATAGAACAGGTCGTCGTTCTTGGCGTCGTCGAAACTCTGCCCCATCGCCAAGGCGGTGTCGTTCATCGCCTGCATCTGGTCGATCAGGGCCTTCTGCGAGTTGTACGAGGCCAGTGACAGGTCCCGGCTGGTTTTCATCGACGCGATGGTCTGCGGCAGCAGCGCAGTCAACTTCGGTGCCAGGTCCGCCAGCTGGTCGGTGTTGACCTGCACCGAACTCGTCTTGTCGGTCAGTTCGTCAATCCCGTCCAAGGCGTCGAAGACGGATCTCACCGCGGCGCACATGGGGATGTCGAAGCAGTGCGGTTCCCAGTAGAAGTAGTTGCGCATCGGCCGGAATTGATCGTCGAAGTTGGCGATGTTGTCCCGCATCTTCTTGGTGACCTCGAGCAGCTCCTGCGACTTGGCCGCCGAGTCCTGCGTGAGCTGGGTCTGCCGCAGCGAGAGTCGATACTGCTCTTCCAGGATCGAGATCGAAACATTGGTGGCGTCAACCATTCTCAGCTGATTGGCCAACTGCTCCCGCTGGAAGGGCAGGTTCAGATTGCTGGTCTGCCCTTGGATGGCGGTCTGGAACGGAATCGAGCTGTGCTGGATCGGGATACCCAATGGACGCGTGATGCTCTGCACCATCGCGATGCCCTCGGTACGCAGCACGTTCTTGGCGACCCGGTCCAGCACCAGCATGTCGGCCGGGTTGCGCATGTCGTGCGTGGATTCGACCATCAGGATGTCCGGATTCATCCGGGCCTGGGTGAAATGCCGGTCGGCAGAGGCGAATCCGACGTTCACTGGCGCATCGGTCGGCAGGTACCACCGGTCGTTGTAAGCAGGTTTATAGCCGGGCACGGCCACCACACCGATCAGTACCACGAACGCGCTGGCCACCAGGACCGGTGCCGGCCAGCGGACCACCGTGGTGCCGACCTTGTACCAGAACCGGCCCTTCGCCGTCTTTTTCGGCTCGTACAGACCGATCTTGGCGCCCAGGTAGAGGACCGCGGGCCCCATCGTGACCGCGGACGCGACCACCACGATCATCCCGATCGCCACGGGCGCACCCATGGTGCTGAAGTAGGGAAGCCGGGCGAAGCTCAGGCAATAGGTGGCGCCGGCGATCGTCAGGCCCGATCCGATGATGACCGGCGCGACGGACTTGAACGTGGCGTAGTAGGCGTCTTCTCGGTCCAGCCCCTGGCTTCGGTCCTCGCGGTAGCGGCCGAAGATGAAGATGCCGTAGTCGGTCGCGGCGGCGATGGCCAGCATCGTGAGGATGTTGCCCGCGAAGGTGGTCAGCCCGAACACGTCGTGGGTGGCCAGGACCGAGACCAAACCGCGCGACGACAGCAGCCCCACACCGGTTAACAACAGCTGCACCAACGTGGTACGGATCGACCGGTAGACGATCAGCAGCATCACAGCGATGGCGATCAACGTGTACAGGGTGATGGTGGCCAAGCTCGCGTTGCCTATGACATGCAGGTCGTCGGTCAGCGCGGCCGGACCGGCGACGTAGGCCTGGACGCCCGGCGGGGCCGGGGTTTCCTTGATGACGTCGCGGACCTTCTCCACGCCTTCGTTGGCGAGCGTCTGGCCCTGCTCGCCGGCCAGGTTCAGCATCACGTAGGACGCTTTGCCATCGGCGCTCTGCGCGCCGGCCGCGGTGAGCGTGTCACCCCAGAAGTCTTGGATGTGCTGAATGTGCTCGGGATCCTCGCGCAGTTTGCGGATGATCTCGTCGTAGTACTTGTGCGCGTCAGGGCCCAGCGCTTGCTGCCCCTCGACGACGATCATCACTGTGCTGTTGGAGTCGAACTCACCGAAGTTGGCGCCCATTCGCTTCATCGCGATCATCGACGGCGCGTCTTCGGGCGCCATCGGCGCCGAGTGGAGTTCGCCGACCACCTCTAGCTGCGGTGCGATGACGTTCACGACGACGGCAAAGGCGATCCAGAACAGCACGACCGGAATCGAGAGGATTCGCAGTGCGTGCGCGAAGTAGGGACGGTGGCCCCGATCGTTCTTGGCGTGGGCGGCTGTGGAAGACGTCATGCGGACTTCACCAAGCAGTAGGTCTGGGGTTTGATCCCATTGGCTGATTGCTCCTCACGGACAATGCCGTTCACGGTGACACGGCAACCGATTTCGCTGCCGTCGCCCAGCGCCATGAGATTGGCGCTGACCGTGGGCAACGTTGTCGACAAGCTGACCGACCAGGGCAGCGTGGCGGTGATCTGATGCACCTTCGCGTCCGGGTCGAAATAGCTGATCTGGGCGGATGCCCCCGGCGGCCCGTACACGTCGTAGACGAGGATCTTCGGATTGAACTGGACGATCTCGATGCCTGCGCCCGCGTTCGCATTGAGATCTTCGGAACCGAACATCCGATGCAGGCGCGAGACCACCAGTCCCGACACCGCGAGCACGACCACCAGAACCAACGGAATCCAGGCATTCTTCATCAGCCGAGCACCCCGACCAGGACTCACCGATACCTCCCGACGATTATTCGAACCCGTCAACCGCGATTGCCGCCGATCGGCGAATTAGTTCGAATAACTATGCATTGCGCGGTGAAACATTACACCCGTTGACAACCCATCGCAGTCGCGATGCATTCCTGTGAATTACCTGAGAGGGCTGTACTGCGGCTTTCCCGCGACCGATGACCACGGCGTCGCGAGACTGGCGAGAGCCGCACTCCGCCATGCCGATTGGCGCTCGCCCAGTCCATTGCGCTATTATTATACATAGGTTTTCTATACATAAGTCGGGAGGCGGGTACCTGTTGAGCATCGATGTGGAACCGCTGTCCGACCGCAGGGACAACAGCGTGTTCGTCGACACCGTACTGCCCTGCATCGAGCAGATCCGGGGTCGCGCACAACGGCTGACCACCAGTAGGTACGACGCGGACGACCTGATGCAGGAGACACTGCTCAAAGCCTTCAGCGGCTTTCACACCTTCGAGCCGGGCTCCAATGCCCGGGCCTGGCTGTTCCGGATCATGTACAACAACTGGGTCAACATGTACCGCACGCGCCAGCGCGGGGTGAGCGAGCAACTGTGCGAAGACTTCACGGATTGGCAGTTGTCAGCCGAGGCGCGCCACACCTCGGTCGGCCTTCGCTCGGCAGAAGTGGAAGCACTCGAAGCGATGCGCGACGACGAGATCGCCGACGCCCTTCGGGCGATTCCCGCCGTCAACCGGGTGACGGTGTACCTCGCCGACGTGGAGGGCTACCCGTACCGCGAAATAGCTTCTCTCATGGGAACTCCCATCGGCACCGTGATGTCGCGGCTGGCCCGTGGCCGAAAGCGCCTGCGGGAGTTGCTCAATGATGTGGCAAGGGATCGAGGTCTCGTGCGTGCCCCAGCAGGCGGTCCAAATCCTCGACCGTGATCGACCCGGTAGCCAATGCCAGTTCCCGAACGTCGCCCCTGCCGTCCAGAACGGCCGTCACGACCTCACTGGCACGGCGATAACCCAGGAGTGGAATCAGTGCGGTGACGATGCCGGCATTACGCGCTGTGACTGCCCGCAGGTGTTCCCGGTTGACCTCGATACCGTCAACGCAATGAGTGCGTAGCGTATCGAAAGCCCGTCGCATCCAGCCGATCGACTGCAGCAGACCGTGACAGATCACCGGCTCGAACGCGTTGAGCTGAAGCTGCCCCGCTTCAGCGGCCATGGTGACGGTGACGTCGGTGCCGATCACCGCGAACGCGACCTGGTTGACCATCTCCGGGATCACCGGGTTGACCTTTCCCGGCATAAGGCTGGATCCGGCTTGCCTTGTCGGCAAACGCAATTCGCCCAGGCCGGCCTGAGGCCCCGACCCCAGTAGCCGCAAGTCATTGCAGATCTTGGATACCTTGACCGCAGTGCGTTTGAGCACTCCGGAGAGATTGAGAAACGAGCCGGTATCCGAAGTGGCCTCCACGAGGTCGGTCGCTGTCTTCACCGGCACACCGCTGATCAACCGCAGATGACGGACCACGGCTTCCGGGTAGCCGGGTACGCTCGCGATGCCCGTTCCGATGGCTGTTGCTCCCAAGTTGGTCTCACAGAGCAGCTCCCGCGCATCGGCGATCCGCGCGAGCTCCTCGGCCAGGGTCGATCGCCAGGCGCCGAATTCCTGCCCCACGGTCATCGGTACGGCGTCCTGCAATTGCGTCCGCCCGATCTTCGAGACGCCGGCGAACTCGGCGGCCTTGGCGCCGAATGCGTCTGACAATTCCTCGACCGCCGCAGACAGCCCATCGAGCTCCGTCACCAGAGCCAGTTTGACTGCCGTCGGATAGACATCGTTGGTCGATTGCCCCCGGTTGACATGATCATTGGGGTGCAGATGGTCGTAACTGCCCAGCGGAAATCCGAGCAGTTCCAGCGCCCGGTTGGCGATGACCTCATTGGCGTTCATGTTCGTCGAGGTGCCGGCCCCACCTTGCACCACGTCGACGACGAACTCATCGTCGAGGCACCCGTCGATGACGTCCTGGCAAGCGCGGTCGATGGCGTCCGCCCGTTCGGAGTCGAGCACCCCGAGGTCGAGGTTCGCGCGTGCGGCCGCCTGCTTGACCGCTCCCAACGCCGCGATCAGCGGCCGGTGGATCGCCAGCGTGATGCCGCTGACCTGAAAATTCTCGACGGCGCGGGCCGTATGCACGCCCCAGTACGCTGTGGCCGGAATACTGCGCGCCCCCAGGAGATCGTGCTCTGTCCGCACGTCGGATTTCATCGATGTGGCCGTACGTCGAATAGATCGAGCGCGGTCCAGGCCAGCGCGACGGCACCGTCATTGATCGCGCGCTCGGCTTGCCGTCCGACGCAGTGGTCGGCGAATTCCCGCTGATGGTTCAATGCCGGCAGCGAACCGATCCCGATGTAGGGGTGGATCGCTGGGACAACCTGCGAGACGTTGCCCATGTCCGTGGATGCACGGTTCATCCGGCTGGCCTGTTCGTCGGAGGCGAAGCTGCGGCCCAGCGCCTCGGCGTTGCGTCGGTAGGCCGCCAAAGCTTTTTCATCAGTGCGGAACTCGGCGTATGGCTTGCTTTCCGGACGCACCGACAGTTCGCATCCGCTGGCCAGTGCTCCTGCTTCGAAACAGCGCCATACCCGCGGCTCCAGGTCGGCGAGTTCGGCCAGAGATTCGGCTCGGACATACCATCTGCCGCGGGTCCGCTCGGGTATCGCATTGGGTGCCTCCCCGCCGTCGGTCATCACGCCGTGCACCCGCACAGTCGCTGGGAGCTGCTGACGCAGCAGGCCGAGCGCAACCTGCGCAATAGTGAAGGCATCGGCGGCATTACGGCCATGTTCGGGATAGGCGGCGGCATGCGCGGCCTTGCCGGTGAAGGTGATCTCGGAGTGCGAGACGGCGAATGGTTGCGCCTCTGCCACATCGACCGGCGCCGGGTGGGCCATCATGACCAGGTCGAGGCCGCGAAACGCGCCGCGCTCCAACATCTCGATCTTGCCGCCGCCGCCCTCCTCGGCCGGGGTACCGAACACCTCCACCGTCAGCCCCACCTCGTGGGCAACGCGGGCCAGCCCCAGTGCGGCACCGACCGATATGGCCGCAATCAGATTATGCCCGCAGGCATGGCCGAGCCCCGGTAAGGCGTCGTACTCCGCGCACAGTCCTACGCGCACCGGCCCGTTGCCGTACCGGGCATGGAAGGCAGTGTCCAAGCCCAAGTAGGGCGCCGTCACCTCGAATCCGTCTTCGGCCAGCCGCCCGCTCACCCACGCGGCGGCTTGATGTTCGGTCCAGGCTGTCTCAGGATGGGCATGCAACTTTTCCGACAGCGCGACCAGCGACGGAAACGCTTCCTCCACTGCGGATTTCGCCAGGCCCCTGTGGTCATTCGTCACCCGGAACTCCGTATGACGGCGCCAGGTCAGGTCTGCGGGCCCGCAGTGTGTAGTCCTCCGCTTGGGGTTGCCACACCTGCCAGATCTCCTCGAGCCGGGAAATCGGGTCATCGGCCCAATCCACCCGCAGGTCGGTCAGTGGCCATTCGGCATCGGCGACCACCAGCAAGCCGCAGGAATGCACGGGCCCCTCCTCGCCTCCGGCCTCCTCGCCGGCGCGGAGCCCGGCAAGCAGCCGGTCGGCGAGGTGACGCTCCGGGTCGGCTACGAATGCCTCGACCATCGCCTGAGGTACCTTCTCCGAGTTCAGCAGATTGCCGGCGGCGACCGCGTCGACCCCAGTAGCGACGATGTAGGTACCCAATGTGCGTACGCCGGAATGGGATGCGACGGCACCAGTCGCGTCGACGACGGTGAGCTGGCGGTACTCCGGGTACGCCGCATGGGCCACTACGTGGTCCATCGCGGCCTGCGCCGCCAGGCCGTCCGCAAGTCGGTCCAACAGCTTCGGGCCGAGCGTGGGGTCGGTGACATTCTGAGTGCAGGCCACTCCCACACCGGATCGCGCCCACACGCATCGGGACGCCACGGAGGGACTCGACGAGGTGACCACCGCACCGAACATCCCGGTACGGGCGCATCGGCCGGCCAGCGAGAACGTCACGGAATCACCGCCGTCGCAGTCACTTCGACCACCCATTCCGGGCGTGCCAGTGCGTCCACCACCAGGCCGGTCGAGGCATAGAAGACGCCCTTGAGGCGCTCACCGAGGACCCGGTAGACGTCTTCGCGGTAGCGCACGTCGGTCAGATAGACGTCGCACGAGACGATGTGCTCGAGTGACGCACCCGCCTCCGCGAGCAGCAGCTCGATGTTGTCGACCGTCTTGTGCGCCTGTCCGGCCGGATCACCCACCGCCACGCATTCGCGAGTGTCGAGATCCTGGGCCACTTGGCCGCGCAGGTAGACGGTGTTCCCAGCCACCACGGCTTGACAGAGGTCGTTGGACAGGTTCTGTTCGGGGTAGGTGTCGGCGGTGTTGAACGGCCGGATTCGGCGATGTCCGCCCGCCACAATGGATTCTGTCATCGGTTTCTCCCGTCGATTGTTTTGATGCCTGCCGATTGACACATGAGTTCAGTGGCCGGTTCGAAGTCATAGTTGTTGTAGACCGCGAGCAGGTGCGAGAAGGGCGGAGACTGCGCAAACAGCTGGAAGGTCAGCCGATGGTTGGCGTAGTCGGAGTTGAGCAAGTCGCGCCCGTAGGCCAATAGCCTGCGACGTTCTTCGGCCTCGACGTCCCCGACCGCGAAGTACTTCGCCAGCCAGCCTGCCGTCTCCTCGTTTGCGAAGGTGGCCGCACTCGGGGTCAGACTGATCTGACAGCCGGCGAGATCACGAACCAGATGCACGATCCTCGGCAGGTTGCTGCACGCGAAAACCCGACCCGAATACATCGTCGCCTGATGCGGCATGAGCAGGCCGCTCGGGCTGGGCTCAGCGAGTTCGATTGCAGCGGTGAGGAATGCGTTGATCCCCTCGCGGTAGGCCGCCACTTCCGCAATCTTCTCTCGCACGCCCTGGTGCATCTTGACGCCCGTCTGCCGTGCACTGGCGTGCGCGAAGCCCAGGAGCAGATCCGCCCAACGCAGGTGACGCTGCACAAACGGGAAGATGCTGTACCGGTGCAACGTGGCGCGGATAAAGCTGGCCGCCTCCGTGTGTCGGTAGAAAAACACGTCGTCCCAAGGGATTTCCACATCGTCGAAGACGATCATGGTATCGATCTCGTCCACCCGATTGGTGAGCGGGTAGTCCTCCGCCGATCGCATCCCCCGGAATCCGGACCGGCAGATGTGTTTGATGTTCGGATGCCCCATGTCGGCGAGAAAGCCGACGGCGTACTCCGAGTGGGTCTGGCTGTTCCAGTCACCGATGGTCGGCTTGACAAAGGCCTGGTTGGAGTATGCTGCTGCGGTCTCGAATTTCGCTCCGCGCACTACGATTCCACGATCGTTCTCGCTCACGACACGCAGCAGGACGTCCGGATCCTGTTCCTGCGGCCACTTCGACCGGTCGCCCTTGGGGTCGGTGTTCGCCGACACGTGGAACGGATCGGTCAGCGTGGCATTTCTGACGTGCCGGACGATGTTCTCGGAGAACGCCGGGTTGATCTTGTTCAGCACATCCTGGCCATCGGCCAGCGACCACATCTCCCCGACGGTTTCGTCCCCCACGCGAGTTACGACCCCGCCGGCATGGTCGAGGATCGTGTCGACGCCTCGCCGCTTGGCGTGCCAATCCTCCTTGGTCAACGGCGGTTTGGATCCGATCGCGCAGACCTCGCCGCTCTGGTCGTCGACGTATGTCATGGTGTCCCTGGTCAACTCGTCATGACCGAGATCGTAGATGCGGGCGCGGATGTCGATGATCGGCTGGAACGCGGGATGCGTGGTCACGTCGTCGACGCGTTCCCCGTCGATCCAGACATTGCGTCCGTCACGGATCGATTCCCGGTAATCCTCTCCGGTTCTGATCATTGCTGTTCCTTCTCTTCGTGAGCGCCGCTCAGGCGCCGATGGTGGGTCCGATGGCCGGTTGGGTACCGCGGGCAGCGCGGATGCGGTAGGCGAGCAGGATCACCCCGAAAGCGATGAGGCTCAACAACAACTGCGACCGGGTCTCCTCGATCACCGCCATGAGTCCGAGGACGACGACCATCCAGGCAATCGAGAACCAGGACAGATACGGGAAGCACCACATCTTCATGCGCAGCGCGCCGCGATCGGTGGCTTCGAGCCGACGCCGTAAACGGATTTCCGCACCGACGAGGATGATGTAGTAGATGAGCTGAATCGCCCCTGATGAATTGATCAGGAAGATGAAGACCTGTTCAGGGAAGAAGTAGTTCGCGACCACGGCGGCGTAGCCCATCGACGTGCCGGCCAGGATGGCTCGCACCGGCACTCCCCGACTGTTGATCTTGACCAACGACTTGGGGGCGTCCCCTTTTTCGGCCAGCGCGAACAACATTCGCGAGGTGATGTAGAGACAAGAGTTCAATGAACTGAGCACAGCGGTGAGGACGATGGCTTCCATCACCACCGACATGCCGGGGATACCGATGTGTTCGAGCACCACGGCAAATGGGCTCCGGATACTTTCGCCGGTGAACGGGGTATCCCACGGCACCGCCGCGACGATCAACAGGATCGAGAGCACGTAGAAGACGAAAACCCGGGCCATCACCTGTTTGGTCGCCTTGGCCGCGTACTCGACAGGCTTCTTGGATTCGGCTGCCGCAATGGTGGCGATCTCGGCGCCACCCATCGAGAACAGCACCGTCACGCTGCCCACGAGCGCCGCCACGACGCCGTACGGGAACATGCCCCCGTGAGAGAAGAGATTGGTCAGTCCCGGACTTTCCGGCTTGCCCACCAATCCGAGCAGGAACAGTCCGGTGACGCAGACGAAGAAGATGATCGCGATGACTTTGATGGAGGCGAACCAGAACTCGGCCTCGCCATAGGCCTTGACCGAAAGCAGGTTGATCGCCGTCAGCACGAGCACCAGGCCGAGACACAACAGCCATGCGGGCACTCCCGGTAGGTAGTTGGCCAGGATCCCCGCTCCGGCCACCGCCTCGATCGCCGCGACGACCACCCAGAAGTACCAATACAGCCAGCCGACGCTGAACCCCGCCCAGTTGCCCAGCCCATCGCGGGAGAAATTGGCCACCGAACCGGATGACGGCCGTGCCACCGCCATTTCACCGATCGCGCGGATGACCAGGATCATCAGCACGCCGGACAGTGCGTAACTCAACACCGCAGCAGGCCCGGTCCGGTTGATCACCGCGCCGCTCCCGACGAACAGCCCGGCCCCGATGATCCCGCCCAGCGCGATCATCACGATGTGCCGGTTCTCCAGGCTGCGCCGCAGTCCGCTCTGCGACGATGCGCCCTCGTCTGCGTCGGGCACTGAGGCCGGCGCCGTCGACTGTGTCGACTGTGGCGCCGCTCCGCCGTGCTGGTTCATGGGAACTCCTGCCATCTGGACCACTTGTCCGTCTGACTATGACGCCAGTCACCTACCATGAACAGTCGAACTATTTGAAGCTAGTGATCGGTTTTACTGATGCCAGATGCCACACTCCGGCAGCTCGAGTACTTCATCGCAGCTGTCGAGGAGGGTTCGGTCACCGCAGCAGCACAGCGCTTGCACCTGTCGCAATCGGCGCTGTCGATGGCACTCGGCGAGCTGGAGCGCGCCCTCGGCGTGCAAGTGCTTGTTCGGCATCGCCGCGGCGTGCGGCCGACGAGGATCGGGGAACAGGTACTGGTAGACGCACGCCGGCTCCTGGTCGATCTCGTAGACCTGCAGACCTCCGCGCGCGAGAGTCAGTTCGGACTGACCGGAAAGCTGATGGTGGGCTGCTACAGCACCCTTTCCCCGATGGTGCTGCCGCCGGTCCTCAGCGAGTACGTTGTGCGGTTCCCCAGAGTGGACCTCACCTTCACCGAGGGCCCACACGACGTTCTGATCGAGAATCTGCGCAACGGAACCCTGGATCTGGCGTTGCTCTACGACTACGGCTCGGATCTGTCGGCTCACCGCGATGACCTGGAGACCGAAACAGTTGTTGCCGCACCGCCGTACGTGTTACTGGCCGAAGATCATCCGCTGGGCGAGCAGGACGCCGTGGCACTGCGACAACTGGTCGATCAGCCGATGATCCTGTTCAGCCTCCCTCCCGGAGGAGACTACTTCCTGTCCTTGTTCAAGTCCGAAGGCCTGGAGCCACGAGTTCGATACCGCGCCACGAATTTTGAACTCGTCCGCTCACTCGTCGCTCGCCGCCTCGGCTACTCCATCCTCAGCCAGCGCACCAGGATCTCGATGAGCTACGAGGGCCGCCGATTCATCACGCGGCCACTGCAAGGCGACCATCCAGGACTTGCGATCAATGCCGTGACGCCCGCGGGCACCAAGCTCACCCGCCCGGCTGCCGCGTTCATCGAAACATTCCGGGCGGTGAACTGAGTGACCGACGTTCGGCAATCAAACTAAGCCGCCGTGCCGTTGCGCGACGGCGATTCCAGATAGCCTCGGGCGACTGCCATTTCGACCAGCCGGGAACGCAGCGCGCGTCGCCCCCGATGCAACCGCGACATCACTGTCCCCACCGGAATCTGCAGGATGTCGGCAATCTCCTTGTACCGGAACCCCGCAACGTCGGCGTAGTACACGACGACGCCCTGCGACTCCGGCAATGCCCGCATGGCCTCGCGCACGTCGTCGTCACCCATCGACTCGAGGGCCGCCAGTTCCGCCGAGACCACGCCGAGCGGGAATCGCTGCGCCACCTCCGCCAGCTGCACGTCCGAGAGTTCGTCGGCGAAGACCTCCTGCGGGCGGCGCTGCGCCGTGCGATACGTGTTGATCCAGGTGTTGGTCAGAATCCGGTACAGCCAGGCGCGGATGTTCGAGCCGTCGCGGTAGGTGTGAAAGCTGCTGTAGGCCTTGACCATTGTCTCCTGAACGAGGTCTTCGGCGTCGGCCGCATTGCGCGTGTAGCGACGCGCGGCCGCATAGAGCTGGTCCACCAACGGCAGTGCATCGCGCTCGAATCGTTCCGCGCGATCGTCAACGCTCACGTGCATATCTGTGCTCATCGGCTCGGCCCCCGCTCCTGCCACTGCTCATCTCGGCCTCAGACACTTCGCCACTCGAAGCTATCTGGCGACGCACCCCACCCCCAGGGGGATTACCCCCAGGTTCGGCGCGGTTTTCCACACCACACCGGGCGCGCCGCACTGTCATGTAGGCAGCATGACACCTCAACCCAAGTTGAGGTCAAACGATTTTCCGGCACCAAACTCTTTGCGCCTGTTGCCGTTCAGCATCTCGATATTGACCACACGACAGACGGCCATGACTCCGAATGGTGCGGCGGGGTTGCTCCCGCGACCGGAGCGTGCCGGCCTTCACCCCATGAACCGACGCAGATCATGGGCAATACGCCAGGAAACTGGGCCGTTCCCGCCCTAGGCTCATCGGTTATGAATCGACTCGATCGCTTCTTCGAGATCTCGACCCGTGGCTCGACGGTCTCCTCCGAGATCCGCGGAGGCGTGGTCACCTTCATCGCGATGGCCTACATCATCGTGCTGAACCCGGTCGTGCTCTCCGGTTCCGCGGATGTCGCGGGCAACAAGCTCGAGTTCGCACAAGTCTCTGCCACCACATGTCTGGCGGCAGGCGTGATGACCATCCTGTTCGGGATCATCGCCCGGTTGCCGTTCGCGTTCGCCGCGGGGCTGGGCATCAACTCATTTCTCGCCACCACGGTGGTGGGCACGGTCACCTGGCCCGAGGCGATGGGCCTGGTGGTGATCGACGGCCTCATCATCGTCGCCCTGGCGGCCAGCGGATTCCGTCGCCTGGTTTTCGACGCGGTTCCCATGCAGCTCAAACTCGCGATCACCGCGGGCATCGGATTGTTCATTCTCTTCATCGGTCTGGTCGACGCCGGATTCGTCGGCTCGACCGGCCTGCCGTCGCCCCCGGTCGGTCTCGGCACGGGCGGCGTCGGCTCGATCAACACCGTGCCGACCGTGGTCTTCGTATTCACGTTGTTGGTCACCGGCGTGCTGGTGGCCCGCAAAGTCCGCGGCGGCATCCTGATCGGCCTGGTCACCGGCACCGTGGTGGCCGTGATCGTCGAGGCGATCTGGCACCTCGGATCCGCCCAGGAAAAGTCCGGCGGTTGGGGCCTGTCGGTGCCGACGCTGTCGGGTTCACCTTTCGCACTGCCCGATCTGTCCCTGGTCGGCGAGGTCAGCCTCGGCAGCTTCAGCCGGATCGGCGCGCTCGCCGCGATCATGCTGGTCTTCACGTTGGTGTTCGCCAACTTCTTCGACGCCATGGGCACGATGACCGGGCTGTCCCGGGAAGCGGGGTTGTCCGATTCCCAGGGCAACTTCCCGCGGCTGAAGTCAGCGTTGATCGTCGAGGGCGCCGGTGCCGTCGTCGGCGGATCCTCGTCGGCGTCGTCGAACACCGTCTTCATCGAATCGGGCGCCGGTATCGAGGAAGGGTCGCGCACGGGGTTCGCCAACCTCATCACCGGCGCGCTGTTCCTGGCGGCCATGTTCGTGGCCCCGCTGGCCTCGATCGTGCCGACCGAAGTGGCGGCCGCGGCCCTGGTGATCGTCGGCGCCATGATGGTGTCGCAGTTGCGCCACATCGACCTGTCGGAGTTCTCGGTGGCCCTGCCCGTGGTGCTCACCGTGGCGACCATGGCGTTCAGCTATTCGATCGCGAACGGGATCGGTGTCGGCTTCGTGGCGTGGGCGGTACTGCGGTCGGCGGCAGGTAAAGCTCGCGAGGTCAGCCCCCTGCTGTGGATTGTGGCGGCCGGCTTCATCCTGTACTTCGCCCGCGGCTGGATCGAGTCGCTCATCGGCATGTGAGGGCCGGTAGCCTTCTGGGGCATGGGGACGAATGTGCCGATGAGCCGCTTGCGCGAAGAGAGAAAGCAGCGATGAGCCGCTTGCGCGAAGAGAGACAACAGTGAGCGCTGGCCTTTTCGGTTTGCTCGACGACATCGCCGCGCTGGCACGGCTGGCGGCGG
The DNA here is from genome assembly GCF_000426065.1 of Mycobacterium sp. URHD0025. Taxonomy (GTDB): domain Bacteria; phylum Actinomycetota; class Actinomycetes; order Mycobacteriales; family Mycobacteriaceae; genus Mycobacterium. Next base: position 252,945 of record NZ_AUEQ01000001.1, read on the forward strand.
CATCGATCGATGACATCGGCGCGGCGACCGGCAAGGCAACGGCCAAAGCCGCAGGCGTCGTGATCGATGACACCGCGGTGACACCGCAGTACGTCCACGGCATCACCGCCGACCGCGAGCTACCGGTCATCAAACGCATCGCGATCGGCTCCCTGCGCAACAAGATCCTGTTCATCCTGCCCGCGGCGTTGCTGCTCAGTCAGTTCGCCCCGTTCTTGCTGACGCCGATCCTGATGGTGGGTGCGACCTACCTCTGTTTCGAGGGCGCCGAGAAGGTGTGGGGACGGTTCCTCGGCCACGACGGGCACGGCGCGCCCGACCAGCCGACTACGACGGTGGGCGGCGACACCGAGAAATACATGATCACCGGCGCCATCCGCACCGACTTCATCCTCTCGGCCGAGATCATGGTGATCGCGCTGAACGAGGTGGCCGATCAGTCTTTCTGGCCACGTCTGATCATCCTGGTGATCGTCGCGCTCGTGATCACCGCGGCGGTCTACGGCGTGGTGGCCGGCATCGTGAAGATGGACGACATCGGCCTGCTGCTCACCCAGCGCTCGTCTCGGGCGGCGCAGAAGATCGGCCGCGGCTTGGTCGCCGGGATGCCCAAGCTGCTCACGGCGCTTTCGACGATCGGCACGGTCGCGATGCTCTGGGTCGGTGGACACATTCTACTGGTCGGTACCGACACATTGGGCTGGCACACGCTGTATGGCCTGGTCCACCATGCTGAGGAGGCCGTACGCCACGCGGTGGGCACCACGTTCGGCGGATTGCTGGCCTGGCTGACCAACACCGCCGCGTCGGCCGTCATCGGTTTGGTGGTCGGCACAGTGGTGGTGGGGATCGTCCAAGTGCTGCCATTCGGCAAGAAGGACGAGCACGAAGCCTCTGCGTGAGGCTTCGCTGCACACCGACTTCTGTTGCAAGGCTTGAAGACTCACCGTACGAGCGGCCCTCAAGCCGACACCGGGGGCGCGCGCCCGCTGCCGCAGATCCGAATCTGCTTGCGTCGGAAAATACCCCGGGGCAAATTCTTGTTAGGTCCAATCCGTTTCGACGTGCCATACTGGACGCGGACGCGTTTCGTACGTCCAGTTTGAACAATGAGAGAAGCAAAAATATGGCACAGGGAACTGTGAAATGGTTCAACGGCGAAAAGGGCTTCGGCTTCATCGCCCCTGATGGCGGCGCACCCGACGTCTTCGTCCACTACTCCGAGATCACCGGCGGTGGTTTCCGGTCGCTCGAAGAGAACCAGCGCGTCGAGTTCGAGATCACCCAGGGAGCCAAGGGCCCCCAGGCAGTAGGAGTTACTGCGGTCTAAACCGCTCTAAAACCTGAAAATGGGCTGGTACGGATTTATTTCCGTACCAGCCCATTTTGGTGTTTCACACAGATGCTTCGGTCGGGTCTTGTAGGCGTCCCAACCAGCGCGCAGATTCGAGCTGAGCAACGCGCAGCACACGGTCTGCGGTCTCGTAAGCGGAGGTACGACGCTCCGTGTCCTCTACGGCCATCGCAGCGGCACAACGCATCACCAGCGAGCCGAGCGATACCGACGTCCTGCACGGCACGACAAGCAGTTTCACGGATTCCAGTCTGCCCACCACCATCATCAGACGAGGCCGACTCAGCTTGATTCCGGTCGGCCCACGAGTTCCCGTCACAATCGAGTCCAGGTCGAGCTGCCCCTGTGCGGCGGACCAGTTGACGCGGATGTCAACCACTTCGCCCAGCGCCGGATGTAGGACCTCGACGAGTTCGGGCAGTTCGCTCGCCACCGAAGCGGTGTGCGGCCACCAGGCGCCGTCGATATCAGAGCCCAACTGCCGGGCGAGGGTCAGCCGGACAGGACTGGCCAGCCGCCGTGCCCCGGTGAGGCCATTCACGACGACTGCGCATCTGAACGACGAGGCTGCGACGAAGACCGGTCGGAGAAAATCAGCTCCGGAGTCGGCTCCGTCGAGCCGTCGACATCCGGCATGGGTTCTTGCTGCTCAGGATGTGAAAAAAGTTCGGACGATTCCATGAGAGTGCCCTTGAGAGGTGCGGGACTACCGCACATGTAATGGGAACCGGGCGATGGTTAATCCCCGGCTGACGGACTACCAATGCGTCCGGCCTATCACAAATCTACACCCGATGAACGCTGACCCGACGTCGAGCACCTGGAAGACGGTTGCGCGTCAGCGGGCCCGCACCGCGGGAAGGATCAATGTGTCGATGACTTCGCGGATGAATTTCGCGTCGAGACTCTGTCCGCTGACCACCCGCATCAGGCCCATCCCGGTCATCACATCGGCGATCAGTGACCAGTCCCGGTCGGCCGGCACTTCGCCACGGGCGGCAGCCTGCTGCAGGATCGCCGTCATCACCCGTCTGCCCTTGAGCAGCATCAGATCGTCGAGGGCCGACGCGAGGTGCGGATCGTGGGTGGACTCGACGGCGACCTGCAGCACAAGGGCGTACGAGAACGGCTCATCATCGATACGCTCTGCACGGCGCACGATCTCGTCGAAATCACCTTCCAGACTGCCGGTGTCGGGCGCATCCTCGTCCATCAGATCGGGCCGCCAGTACACGAGCGCATCGGTGATCAATGCCGCCTTCGACGACCAGCGACGGTAGATGGCCGCCTTGCCGACGCCGGCTCGCGCGGCGATGTCGTTCATGTTGGTGTTGACATAGCCGTTCTCGGACAACGCCGCCAACGCCGCGTTGAGGATGGCCGCATCACGGGACCGGTCCAGGCGACCGTCGGTGCGCCGGCGCAGCTTTGACTCTGCATCCGGCGGATTGTCCCGGCCGCTCATCACTTTCACGCCGTCGTCGTCGGGATGGGCGCGGTGCTGTCGTCGCCCTCGCCGGCCTTCTTGCGTTCGCGCTCGAGACGGCCCTGCCTGGTGATCTCAAAGGTGTTGAGCGGCCACCAGAACCAGCGCCCCAGCGCCGCGGCGATCGACGGCGTCATGAAAGCCCGCACAATCAACGTGTCGACGACCAGGCCGATCCCGATCGTCATACCGAGCTGGCCGACCACCCGCAGGTCCGACACGATCATCGACATCATGGTGAAGGCGAACACCAGCCCAGCCGCGGTGACCACCCGTCCGGTGGCGCCGATTCCGCGGATGATGCCGGTGTTGAGTCCCGCGTGTATCTCTTCTTTGAAGCGTGAGACCACCAGAAGGTTGTAATCCGAACCCACTGCCAGCAGGATCACCATCGACAGTGGGATGACGATCCACTGCACGCCCAGGCCGAGGATGTCCTGCCACAGCAGCACCGACAAACCACACGCGGTGCCCAGGGATGCGGCCACGGTGCCGACGATCACCATGGCGGCCACCACACTGCGCGTGATCAACAACATGATCGCGAAAATCAGGATCATCGCGGCGATGACCACGATCATCAGGTCGGTTTTGACGCCGTTCTGCATATCGCTGTAAAGCGACGCCGTGCCGGCGAGCGAAACCTTCGCGTTGGACAACGGGGTGCCCTTGAGTGCGTCTGCGACAACACCTTTGAGATCTTGGACATGTGCGATGCCGTCCACCGAGGCGGGGTCCCCCTGGTGGGTGACGATCATTCTGACCGCCTTGCCATCGGGCGACATGAACATCTTGACCGCACGGTTGAAGTCCGGGTTTTCGAACACATCCGGCGGCAGGTAGAACATGTCGTCGTTCTTGGCCTGATCGAAGTACAGGCCGATCTCGGTGGCGCCCTTGGCCGCTTCCTGCTGCGCCGCCTGGGTGCCGGCCTGGGTGCTGTGGGTCGCGATCATGAAGTCGCGCATCCTCTTCATCGAGTCGATGGTCGACCGCAACTCCGGCAGCATCTGCGGCATCAACTGGTCCATGCGGTCCATGTCGGTGGTGAGCGTCTGCATCTTGTCGGTGAGCGTGTCGATGCCGTCCAGAGTGTCGAAGATGGACCGCATCGACTGGCAGACCGGGATGTCGAAGCAGTGCGGCTCCCAGTACAGGTAGTTGCGCAGCGGCCGGAAGAAATCGTCGAAATTGGCCAGATTGTCGCGCATCTCCTTGGTGGCATCCACCATCTCGTGAGTGTTGCCCACCATGCTGTGTGTGGTGGCGGTGAGCTCGGTCATGAGGGTGTACATGCGTTCCATGCTGGCGACGGTTTTGCTCAGCTCATCGGCCTGTTCGAGCATCTGAGCCGAGCTGTCGTTGTTGAACTTCGCGGTCTGCAGTGTGCTGGCGTTGTTCGCGCCGAGCAGGAACGGGATGGAGCTGTGCTCGATCGGCGAGCCCAGCGGGCGGGTGATGGTCTGCACCCGTTCGATACCCCGCATGTGAGCGACGTTCTTGGCAACCTTTTCGATGACGAGCATGTCCGAGGGCGTACGCAAGTCGTGATCGGCCTCGAGCATCAGCAGTTCGGGGTTCATCCGGGCCTGGGAGAAGTGGCGGTCCGCGACACCCATGGCCTGGTTCGCAGGCATATCGGCGGGGGTGAACTTCTGGTCGTTGTATTGCGGCACATAGGTCATCAGCGCGACGAAGCCGATGACAGCGATCACACAGGTCACGAAGACGATCGGGATGGGCCAGCGAACCACCGAGGTACCGACCTTGCGCCAACCCGGCGACGCGATCTTGTGTTTGGGGTCGAGCAGGCCGAACTTCGACGCCACCGTCAGGACCGCAGGCGCCAGCGTCAGGGCCGCAATGATGATCACCAGAACGGCGATCGCGCAGGGCAGACCCATGGTCTGGAAGTAGGGCAGCGTGGTCATGGTCAGGCACAGACACGCACCGACGATGGTCAATCCGGAACCCAGGATGACGTGCGATACGCCGCTGTAGGCGATATAGAAGGCGTCTTCCCGATCCACGCCTTTCGATCTCTCCTCGTGATATCGGCCGAGGAGGAAGATCACATAGTCGGTTCCGGCCGCCAGGGACAGCATGGTCACCATGCTCACCGCGTACGGGGTGAGACCGATGATGTTCACGTGTCCCGCACCGGCGGTGATGCCCTGTGCGGCAAAGAGTTCCAGGCCGATGATGACCATCGACACGAGCATCGTGACTATGGAGCGGTAGATGGCCAGCAGCATGACGATGATGACGCCGACCGACACCAACTCCATGGTCGCCATGCTCTGATGCCCGGCCACCTGGGTGTCGGCATTGAGCACGCTGTTTCCGGCGACGTGGGCCTGGATACCCGGCGGTGCGGGTACCGAGGCCACGATGTCACGCACGGCGGCCACCGATGCGTAACTCTTACTGGTGCCCTGGTCTCCGGCGAGGAAGATCTGCACATAGGCGGACTTCCCGTCCACACTCTGAGATCCCGCCGCCGTCATCGGATCGCTCCAGAAGTCCTGGACGTTCTGGACGTGCTCTGGATCGGCCTTCAGTTTGGCAACGATCTCGTCGTAGTACTTGTGCGCCTCCGCACCGACCGGCTCATCGCTTTCCAGAACGACCATCGCCGTGGAGTCAGAGTCGTACTGCTGAAACACCTTGCCGATGTTCAGCATCGCTTGATACGACGGCGCATTCGTGGGACTCAGCGGCACCGACCGGGATGCCGCGACCTCGTCGAGTGACGGAACGAGTGCACCGAGTGCGACCACCACCAGCACCCAGAAGAGGATGATCGGCAGCGAGAAGATCCGGACCATGTGACCGATGAACGGTCGATGGGGCTTCGAGTGAGTGCTCATACGGATTTCACCAAGCAGTAGATGAACGGTTTGAACGTGTCGGTGCTCGCCCGGTCGTCACGCACCTCGTCGTCGACGGTCACCCGGCAGCCAAGGCCACTGACATCGCGATCACCCTGGGCCATGATGTTGGCCGACATGGACGGCAGTGTCGTCACGATGGTGAACGACCAAGGCAGCGGGGCGTTTTCGATGAGATTGGGCTGACCGTTCTCGTCGAGATAGTTGATGTTCACGGTTCCCCCGGACCCGGTGACCTCGTACTTGATGTGCTTGGGGTTGAAGTTCTCGGTAATTCCGGAGCCCTCGGCCAAATTCGGTTCGTGACGGTCAGAGCCGCGAATTCGAAGGATCGCGTATGCGCCCAACGCGACGACGACCACCAAAAGCAGCGGTATCCACGCCTTCTTGAGCAACTTGAACACCGTTGCGCCTCCCCGATTGTGACACTCGAAAATTTACCCAGACGGAACTCAAGTTCCGTCTAAGAGGATGCTGGGTACTGTACCCGAGCCGGCTTGTTGCGACGACCGGTACCTATCCGGCCAGGAACCGTTCGAGGCCGGCGATCACGATGTCGAGGTTGAATTCGAAGTCCTCGGCGGCGGTCGCCGCGACGCCGCGGTCGGCCACCACACCGCTGAGCAGTGGAAAATCACTGGGCGGAAGGTCTTCCAAAGCACGCACCACCTCGGGCGTCTGATGGTGCAACCGAGACTCCGCCGAGCCCAGCACATCGTGGGCGGCCGACATCGCCAGCCCCGACACCAGGGTGAGCACCCGCCCGGCGTCGTCGGTGCCGAATCCGCCTGCGGTCAGGGCCCGCAGGACCTGCTCGGCCAGGGCGAGGCTGGCCGCCCCGCTCGTCCCGCGCAACCGGAAACTCGTCGTCGTCACACCGAGCTTGAGCACGCCCTGGCGGATGGCGCTGCCGTAGGCCCGCAGAACCTCTTGCCAGCTCGCGTTTTCGGGCAACTCGAGCGAACGCAGCTCGGTGTCGAACAGATCGGCCACCACCAACTCCAGCAGGCCGTCACGGTCACCGACGTAGTAGTGCAGCGTCGTGCGGTCGACCCCGAGAGCGTCGGCCACCGCCTGCATCGTCAACGCGCCCGGCGCGATCGCGCGCGCCGCGGCGACGATCTGCTTCTGATCGATGCGCGGGGGGCGTCCACGCCCCCGGCGCGGCGCGTTTCCGGTGGTCACACGCGCAACTCTAGTTGCTGAGACCGTCGCCGTCGGGCCGCTCTTCCTTTTTTCTCACGGTCGTGGAAAACTGCGCGAAACCGAGAAAGGGAGCCGCTGCGGTGTCACACACTTCGCCATACCGGGTTGTCCAATGGACGACGGGAAACGTCGGGAAAAGTTCCGTGGCGGCCATCGCCCGAAACCCCACGCTGGAATTGGTCGGCTGCTATGCCTGGTCGCCGGACAAGGCCGGCAAGGATGTGGGAGAACTCGTCGGTCTCGAGCCGCTCGGCGTCGCCGCCACCAATGACGTGCAGGCGCTCCTGGCCCTCAAGCCGGACGTTGTCGTGTACAACCCGATGTGGATCGACGTCGACGAACTCGTCGAAATCCTTTCCGCCGGAGTCAACGTCGTCGCGACCGCGTCATTCATCACCGGTCACAACCAGGGCGAGGGCCGCGCACGCATCGCCGAGGCGTGCCGCAAGGGTGGCTCCACCATGTTCGGATCGGGCATCAGCCCCGGCTACGTGAACCAGTTGGCGGTCGTGGCGGCCGGCATCTGCGATCGGGTGGACAAGATCACCGTCAACGAAGCCGCCGACACCACGTTCTACGATTCGCCCGAAACCGAGAAGCCGGTCGGGTTCGGCCAGCCCATCGATCATCCGGACCTGCAGGCCATGACCGCGCACGGCACCGGAGTGTTCGGCGAGGCAGTCCGGATGATCGGTGACGCGCTCGGTATCGAGTTCGACGAGGTGCGCTGCGACGCCGAATACGCCCAGACCACAGAGGATCTCGATCTCGGCTCATGGACCATCCCGGCCGGCTGCGTGGCCGGGGTGTTCGTCAGCTGGAAAGGCATCATCGGTGACACCACTCGGGTGGAGCTCACTTTGCGGTGGCGCAAAGGCCAGACACTGCAACCGGATTGGCAGATCGATCAGGACGGCTGGGTGATCGAGGTGGCCGGCCGTCCGACCGTGACGATGAAGGTCGGCTTCCTGCCGCCGCCGGACTTCGAGGCCACCACCCTGGAGGAGTTCATGGTGCTGGGCCACATCATGACCGCCACTCCCCCGATCAACGCGATTCCCGCGGTGATCAACGCCGCACCCGGCATCGTCACCTACAACGATCTCCCGCTGATCCTGCCGCGCGGAGTGGTGCCGACGGGCTAGAAGGCACTCCTCGATCCGATCGGCGTTCCTGTGGCTGCGCTCAGCCACCACACCTCGGGCTACACAATGTAATGGTCATCGACAGATCGCTGACACTTTGCAGCCCCCGAAGGCGTGCTCCACACCACAGGATTGGTCCGTCCGTCGACGCAACCGACGGCATCGATCAACGACGATTGAGGAGACCCAACCGTGGATTCGTTGCGCGCCAACCCCATTGCGCCAGAAATGCAGGATCAGCAGGCCGGGGTTGTGGTACCCGGTCGGCTGCTGGACGCCAATGCGCTCAACGATCTGATGGGCGACGCGGTCGCGGTGAACCTGGACTGGGCCGGCGCCGGAAACGGCCGGCTGAACTTCGCACTCGCCGCGCTCGACCCGGTTCCGTTGCGCCGGATGCTGCCCGCGCTGCAGAGCATGGACCTCGAAGTCCTCGAGGAGCAGGCCGGGACCTGGACCAGACCGGACGGGCGGGTCTGCCACATCTATCACCTGCTGTTGCAGCCCGGTCCCGACGTGATCGCCGCCCTGGCCCAGCCCCAGGACGACACCGCCGACCGCATCCGCGAGACATTTCAGGCGATATGGACGGGGCGGGCCGACTCCGACGGGTTCAACGCGCTGATCCTGCGGGCCTCGTTGAATTGGCGCCAGGTCACGGTGTTGCGCAGCTACAGCCGCTACCTGCGGCAGCTGCCATTGCCCTACGGCCAGACGCGCATCCAACGGGTCCTGCTGGACAATCCGGCGGCCGCCCGCGCACTGCTCGATCTGTTCGAGGCCCGGTTCGACCGCACCGAGCAACCCGCTGACAGCCCCCATCGCGTCGCCCGTATCACCGAGGCCGAGCAGCGAGTCGCCGCCGAGATCGATCACGTGCTGCACATCGACGCCGACCGGATTCTGCGCTCGTACCACAACCTGATCAATGCCACCCTGCGCACCAACGCATTCGCGCCCGATGCCCTCACGGTCTGGGCGCCCTATCTGGTTCACAAGCTCGACGCGCAATCCATCGACGAGCTGCCGCAGCCCCGTCCGCTTTCCGAAATCTTCGTGTACTCACCACAATTCGAAGGCCTGCATCTCCGCTTCGGGCTGGTGGCCCGCGGCGGGCTGCGCTGGTCGGACCGCCACGACGACTACCGCACCGAAGTCCTGGGACTGGTGAAAGCACAGGCGGTCAAGAACGCGATGATCGTGCCCGTCGGCGCCAAGGGCGTGTTCGTCGTCAAGGCCCGGCCCGCGGCGGGCGAATCTCCCCGCGTGCAGGGTCTGCGGAGCTACCGGCAGTTCATCGCCGCGCTGCTCGATGTCGTGGACAAGACCGCCCCTTCGAGTTCCGATGATCGGCCCCGCTTCGGCGGCGTGGTGTGCCACGACGGACCCGACCCCTACCTGGTGGTGGCCGCGGACAAAGGCACGGCCACATTCTCGGATTCCGCCAACGCGGTGGCACTCGACCGGGGCTACTGGATGGGTGACGCGTTCGCTTCCGGAGGGTCTGCGGGTTACGACCACAAGGCGATGGGCATCACCGCCCGCGGCGCCTGGGTCAGCGGCGACACCCACCTCGCCGAACTGGGCATCGATTCCGACTCCGACGAGTTCTCCGCCGTCGGCATCGGCGACATGAGCGGGGATGTCTTCGGCAATGGAATGCTGCTGCGTCCCGGCCTGCGACTGGTGGCCGCATTCGACCACCGGCACATCTTCGTCGACCCGCAGCCTGACACTGTGCCGGCCCGAAGGGAGCGGCAACGGCTGTTCGAGCTACCGCAGTCGTCGTGGGACGACTACGACCGTTCCTCGATCAGCCGGGGCGGGGGCGTGTGGCCCCGAACCGCGAAAACCATTGCCATCACGCCGGAGATGCGCACCGCACTCGGCATCGACGACCACGAGACCCGGCTGACTCCCACCGAGCTGATCAGCCGCATCCTGTGCGCTCCCGTGGACGTGTTGTTCAACGGCGGAATCGGCACCTACATCAAGGCGGCCGACGAGCAGCACTCCGACATCGCCGACAAGGTGAACGATCCGGTGCGGGTGAACGCCGAGGAGGTCCTGGCCCGGGTGATCGTGGAGGGCGGCAATCTCGGGTTGTCCCAACGCGCCCGCATCGCCTATGCCCGCCGGGGCGGCTTGGTGAACACCGACGCCATCGACAACGCCGCTGGAGTGGACTGCTCGGACCACGAGGTCAACATCAAGATCCTGCTGGACTCGGCCGCGCGCTCCGGCCTGATCACCGGCAACGCGCGCAATCGATTGCTGGTCGACATGACCGACGAGGTGGCACAACTCGTCCTGGCCAACAACCAGTCGCACAACCGTCTGCTCGCCGACGCCCGCTCCAACGCCGCCCAGATGGTCGATGTGCACGCACGGATGACGACCGATCTCGAGGCCCGACGCGGGTTGCACCGTGTTCGCGAGAACATGCCCAGCACGGGGGAATTCGCCGAGCTGGCCAAGGATGGTCGCGGCCTCACCGCTCCACAGTTGGCGACCCTGATGGCACACGTCAAACTCGACCTGAAGGCGGAACTGCTCGACTGTGAGAGCTTCGACGATCCGTATTTCGCTGCGCTGTTGACCCGTTACTTCCCGCCGACGTTGCGGCGCCGCCTCGGCGAGCCGCTGCCCGAACACCCGCTGCGCCGGGAGATCATCGCCACCTCGATCGTCAACCGGGTCCTCGCGACCTCGGGGCTGACCTTCGCGTTCCGCCTGGCCGAGGAAACCGGTGCCACCGCAACCGATATCGTCCGGGCTCACGCCGTGGTGTCCGAGGCATTCGACCTGGACACCCTGTGGGATGACATCTACGCCGCCGATCTCTCGCCCGCGTTGACCAACGGCATGATCATCGAGGGGCGCCGACTGCTCGACCGGGCTGCCCGTTGGTTCGTGCTCAACCGGCCGCATCCTCTCGATGTCGACATGGAGATCATGCGGTTCAGCAATCAAGTGGCGAAGTTGCGGGGACAGCTGGGATCGATGCTGCGTGGGCAGGAACTGGAAACCGTCACCGGGGCCCACGACGACATGGTCGCGCGTAGTGTGCCGAGCAACATCGCCGGACGGGTCAGCGAATCCCTCTACGCGTTCAGCCTTCTGGACATCATCGAGGCGGCTCACGTTCACGATGAGGACGCCGGCCGGCTCGCGAACATCTACTTCGAGTTGTCCGACCGGCTCGGGGTCGACCGGTTGCTGTTGGCCGTCTCCTCACTACCGCGAGGTGGCCGCTGGCATGCGCTGGCCAGGCTCGCACTGCGCGAGGATCTGTACCGATCGTTGCGCGATCTCACGATCGACGTGACCAAGTTCGGCACCGATGACGAAGCGGCCTGCAGCGTGAGCGACTTCGAGGCCTACAACCGGCCGCGGCTGGACCGGGCCAAGCGCACATTGGGCGAGTTCCTGGACACCGACGAGCCTGACTTGGCGGCGTTGTCGGTGGCCACCGCACAGCTGCGCCGACTGCATCGATGAGCTAGAGGCAAGGCGCCGAAACCCCGTCGGGCGGCCGATTCAGCGGGATAGCATCCAGCCATTCGCGGATCGGCTACCCGGGGGAATGCATGGTGCAGTGGTCAGGATGGGTGGGCGCAGGCCTCCTTACCGCCGGGGTGTCGGCGGCCTTGCTCGCCGGTACCGGTGTGGCCGATGCCGAGACCGGCGGCGGCTCGGATCCCGGCCCGGCGAAGGCGGCATCAGCCGGCGGCGAGAAGTCACGAAGCTCGACTCCTGTCGCGCAGCGGCGAGCCAAACCGAGCCTCGCGCAGGCTGATCCGCGACACCGTTCTGCGGTGGCTCGTCTGCGCGGCGCGGTCGAGACCGCGGTGGCCACCCCACGTGTCGCTACGAGGTCGGTGCCGACTCGCAGCTCGGCCACGCTGCGGGGCGAGATGCGCCGGCAGGTGCGCGAGCGTCTGACTCCTCTGGCCGACACTGCACACGCGAAGGCCGTGACTCCACGCCCCACGAAGGCGTTGCCGGCGGGCGAGGCTACCGAGGCGACGGCGAGTGAGACACCGCCGCAAACGCGTTCCCTTTTGGGACAGTTCGGCGCTGAGGGTTCGCCGTTGGTCCGGGCGGTCGGCTCGGCCGTCTTCAATGCGATCGGTGGACTGATCCAGGCGGCCGACGGCCCACCGGTTGTGCCTCCCGGGCTTCGCGATTCGGTCCGGGTGAGTAGTTCGACGCTGGTCGTCTCCCCGGGCAACGAGGTTCCCGCCGACTGGTACTTTCCCACGCAGGGCGAACCGCAGCGAATGATCTACCTGCAGCACGGATTTTTGGCCAGCGGTCCGATGTACAGCTACACCGCGTCCTATCTGGCCGAGCGCACCAACAGCGTGGTCGTGGTCACCACCGTGACATCCAACCCGTACGCCGAGGACGGCATGTGGCTCGGCGGGGACAACATGCACAAGGCCGTCGCACAGCTTTTCCTCGATCCCGACCGAGAAGCCTTGAATGCCAGCATGTCTACCGCGACGCTCAAGGCGGGGCAGGAGACCTTCGCCGTTCCGCAGCGTTTCGTGCTCGTCGGGCACTCCCTCGGCGGTGGCTTCGCCCCGGGGGTGGCCGGCTATTACGCCGAGGGCCTGGTGGCCCGCCGCGCCGACGGTCAGGACGCCCCCAACGAACTGGCCGGGGTGATCCTGCTCGACGGTGTTCCCCCGTCGGGCACCCTGACCAGTGCGCTGGACCGGCTGGCACAACTGGAGGCCAGCAATGGCAACGACCCCGCCGACTATGTGCCGGTCTATGAGCTCGGCGCTCCAGCGAACGCGTTCAATTCGACGAGCACGGTCAACGGCGATCTCGCGACCGCCAGGCCCGGGAAGTTCAACGGAGTCGTCGTCGACGGTGGTGTCCACATGGATTCCATGCTCGGCGGGAACCCGCTGATCCAATTCGCGGCCTACCTGGTCGCCGGCATTCCGCAGCCGCAGAACCCCCCGGCCGTGCAGTGGCTGATGGCCGGGTGGGTCAACGACATGTTCGAGGGCAACATCGATCCCGCCACCGGCCGGTGTCTGACCGACTGCAACGGCATCTATGGCGACCCGGGTGATGCCATCGACATCGACGGCGACCGCGGGAACGCCACCGCAGTGGTCCTCGACTCCGGTGCCCAGCGGGACGAATCATCGTGGGAACTGGGTCAATTCATCCCCGTCGCGGCGTCGTTCATTCCTGCTTCGGTGCTGTCACGGTTGGCGTAGCGTTCACCGGGAAGTTGACCGAGTTGGCGATGAAGCACATGCGGTGGGCTTCGTGATGCAGTTCCGTGGCCTCGCCGGTCCGGCCCGGCTCGGCGATGGTCACCTGCGGCCGTAACGTCACGTCGGTGAAAACGCCACTGCCCTCGGCATTCTCGCTCATCGTGCCTTCCGGCCGATCAGTGTAGGCAGTGACGGTGATCCCCACACGGGCGCACAACGCCAGATACCAGAGCATGTGACATTGGGACAGGCTCACGACGAGCAGCTCCTCGGGGTTCCACCGCTGGGAATCGCCCCGGAAAGCGGGATCGGCGCTGCCTGGGATCACCGGCTTGCCCGGCGTATCGACGGCGGTCACGTCGTGATCGCGCGCATAGTCGCGGTAACCACTGGTACCCGAGCCGGTGTTGCCGGTCCAGGTCACCTCGACCTCGTATCGGTGCGTCCGGTTGGCCATGCACGCGAACGTACCAATCGGCGCCGACCGCGCCGCGGCCACCATTGACACATTGGCACAAATTGCTAGCCTTTGTGTCATGCCTACTGTCAGCAAGGTGGATGAGAACGCGGTACGGCCGGCAGTGCTGCGGGATTTCCGCAGGCACTCGGGCAGCATCCTGGGCGGCGCATTCGGGGCCGCGGCGTTCGATGAAGTGGCCCTGGTCCCGGTGGCCGCGGCCGTCGACCGCACCGGCCGGTTCGAACGCAACTTTCTCGATCGCGGCGTGCGCAGCGGATTTTCGGCGTTCCTGGCGATCTGGGGTGACGCCACGGACCGCGAGGCGGAGGGGCGCCGCCTGCAGACCATGCACCGCGACGTCCGCGGGCACGGCAAGGATCACTTCGCCGAGGTCCGCTACAGCGCGCTGAACCCGCAGCTGTGGAACTGGATCGCCATCAGTGGGATCTTCGTCGTCCTGCACTCGTTCACCCCGGCGACCGGGCTCACGATGAACGCCGCCGAGCAGGAGGCGGCCTACGGACAACTACTCGAGGCCTTCCGTTCGATCGAGCTGCCGGGCGCGTCGGCGAAACTTCCCGAAACGTATGCCGAGGCGTCCCGCTACTACGACGACATGGTGGCAAACGAGTTGCGGGGCAACGAGTTCCTGAGCCGCGTGACGGCCGGCCTGACCCGGCTGCCGCTGCCCAATCTGTTGCTGCCCAGTCCGGTGCGGTTGGCGCTGACCCCGCCGTGGTTGGTGGTTCGACCGGTCGCCGGACGTGTGATCAAGGTCTGCTCGTTCGGCATCATGCATCCCGGAGTGCGGGAGCTGACCGGGTTCCGGTGGCAATCCCGGCACGACCGCGAGTTCGCCATGTACACCCGGTTGCTTCAGCTGGCGTGGCGGACGTTGCCGGACCGGTTGTTGCTGGTGCCGCTGGCCTACAACCGGCTGCAGTACGAGAAGCTGGTCCGCCTGCACCGGTCCGTGGCGCTGGATTCGTTCGCACCGCTGGGGTGCCCGGCAGCGGGCTGAGACACTGGTAGCGATGCCACGTAGCAACGCCAGCCAATCCGAACAGGAAGACGCCATCCTCAAGGCCACTGCCGAGGAGGTGGCGCTCGTCGGGCTCGGCCGAGCCAGCCTGGATGTGATAGCCAAGCAGGCCGGTGTCAGCCGCCGCACGCTCTACCGCCGCTTTCCGACGCGTGACGCGCTCATCACCGAACTCGGACGGCGCACCTTCGACAGTGCGATGCACCGTCTGCATACCGTCGCAATCGATTCCGGCCCCAACGAGGCCGCGGTGGCGGCGTTCTGCGAAGGTGTGCGGCTGTTGACCACCGAGCCCGTGATGCGCAGATTTCTGCGCCTGGACACCGACTTCACCGCGGTCGCCGGCGCCTACGACCAGGCCCCGGCCTTCCTGCACCACGCCTCGTCCGCCATGGCCAAGGCGCTGCGCGCGGCGGGCGCGACCATGCCCGACGACGATCTGCTCGCCGTGGCCGAACTGCACATCCGGCTGGCGTGCTCGCTGGCCCAGATGCCGACGTCGATCTTGGACGTCAACGACGACGAAGCGGTCCGCGACTATGCGCGCCGGCATCTCGCCCCGCTCGTGCGATAGCCGCGGCCGGCCTCATTGCTCGCGTCCCCGCAGGGTCCCCGCGGCGTCGGTGACCGCAGCCGTGATGGTGGCGACCATGGGGCTGTCGAGTTTCCAGCACTGCCAGTACAACGGCACGTCCAGGTACTGATCGGTGATCCGCACGAAGTCGTCGTCCACCAGTTCCTCGGGGTACATGCCCCACCCCAGCCCGGCCCGCACCGCGGCTCCGAACCCCTCGGCGGTGGGGATGTAATGCGTAGGCCGGCTGACATCCTTGCGGAATACCTTGCGCACCAATTGATCCTGCAATGCATCGTCGCGATTCCAGGCCAATGACGGCGCCACCTGGGCGGCATCTCGGGTGAATCCATCGGGCAGATAACGCTGCACATACCCCGCGCCGGCCACCGGCACGTAACGCATCGCCCCGAGCGGATGTACCCGGCAGCCCGGCACCGGGCGGCGCTCGGTGGTGACCACTCCCATCACCACGCCCTCACGCAACAGCCGCGCCGAGAGGTCCTGATCCTCGATCCTGATGTCGAACAGGAACTCGGATGCCTGGGCGAACACACCCGTGAACCACGTTGCCATCGAGTCGGCGTTCACCGCCACCGCGATCCTGGTGCGCTGCGCGGTGCCACTACCCATCTCCGCCAGGGTCTCCGACTCCAGCAATGCGGTCTGTGCCGCCAGCCTCCGCAGCGGGACACCGGCAGACGTTGCCGTGCACGGCTTTTCGCGGACAACTAGTACCTGGCCAACACGTTGCTCGAGTGCCTTGATGCGCTGGCTGATCGCCGACGGAGTCACATGCAGACGCTGCGCGGCCGCGTCGAAGCTGCCGAGCTCGACCACCGCGGCGAAGGCAGCGAGTTGCTGGCCGTCGATCTGCACGCACCGATCCTAGTCGGGCAAACCCTCGTTGCCGCGCAAACCATTGCCGGTGAACCGGACGAGCTGGTCGACCCACCCACGGTCCAAGCCGCCTGGCCCCAACGGCCGTCCGTAGAGCGCAAGGTCAGAACTGGCCAGCGCGCCGATCATGGAAAGTACGGCAATCGTGCTGCGCTGCTGTCCTTCTCTGGTCTGAATGTCCGGGACCGCACGCCCCGCCGCGGCGAAGAACAACTCGGGCAAGCTGGGTGTGCCGGCCAACTGGTCGAGCCAGATCTGGTCTTCGTCGAGGGCAAGCTGATTCATCACCTTCAGCCAGCGCAATCCACCGACCGGATCCTCGTCGAGCAGCCGGACGTAGGGCGCGATCAGCGCCTCGACAACATCGCAGACACCAATCTCGTTCCCCGACTGAGCCACCCGCACGAGTTCCTGCACGACCGCCTCGAACACCGTCGGGGCGCGCCGCCGTGCCACCTCCGAGACCAGGTCTCGTTTGGCCGGGAAGTGATAGGCCACGGCACGACTCGCGACGCCGGCCTCGCGGGCCACCGCGCGTGAGGCCACCGCACCGATCGACGTCTCGGCGAACATGCGCTCGGCGGTATCGATGATCAGTGCTCGGGTGTCGACATCACGCCGGGGACCGCGTCTACGGGTCGAACTCGAGACCACGGCATGAGCCTAGCCACTCCCGCGCTGATCGTCCTGCGGTCGGTGCGGTTGTCCTACCACGGTCGTAGGTCAAGATCGGACACCAGCGCGATGTGGGCTGACCTGCATTCTTCATAGCGTCGAGGCATGACACGAGCACAGCGTTCCCCAGCTATCTCGATAGCGAATTCAGTGACAGGCGTCGCCCGTGGATGGACGGCGCGAGACTCCCTCACCACGCCGCCGACCATTGCTCCGCCGGCGCCACCGCGCCCGGCCCAGCAAGAGGGCGGTCTGTGGCGGCGCGCCATCACCGCGGTTCGCACCGCACTGGCCGCCATTCCCCGGCCCGACCTGAAGCAGCCCTACTACCCGCCGGTGCGTGAAAAATTTGTCGAGGACGCCGCGATGGCACGCGAGATGTGGCGCTTGTGACTTGTTGAGATCCGCCCCGACAACGTCCGGTCCCGCAAAATCCTGCCGTAGTAGGAGGCGCAGCGCGGGCTTCACCTTCTACGATCACAACATGCTCGGTGGCATCGCGCGCGGCATCCGTGCGCACGCGCGCCGGCGGGGCTACGCCCTCCCGGTGGGCTACAACTGGGCCATCGTGCTGGCGTTCGATGCCACCGTGATCGGCGCGGGCGCGGTTGCCGTGTTGCAACGCCCTTCCTCCGATCTTCCGGCGGGCCTGCTCGCACTCGTCGTCTGTACCGCCCCTTTCGCGTTGTTCTATCTGTCCGGCGTCGATTTCAAGGCACCGATCGTCTGGGCCACCTGGTGCACCGGGACCGCCGTGTTGTTGTTCGCGACGGGCACACCGATCGCCAACGACTTCGCTCCACTGATCGCGGTACTGATGGTCGGCGAGGTCGCGTCACTGACCGGGGTGTGGGGTGGATTTTTGGCGGCCCTGTCAGGGGCCGCGCTGCTCTTGACCGCCGCCGCGCAGCACCGCCTCGATGCATTGCCGCTGTATCTGGGGATTCTCGGAATGGGCTGGCTGGTCGGGTATCTGGTACATACGCAGCAACAACTGATGCGCCAGCAGCAGGAGGCGCAGGCCGCACAGGCCCGGCATGCGGCGGCCGACGAGCGGCGGCGGATCGCCCGCGAGGTGCACGACGTCATCGCGCATTCGTTGAGCGTGACCCTGCTGCACGTGACGGGGGCACGGCGCGGCCTGCAGCAGGACCGCGACGTCGACGACGCGGTCGAGGCACTGGAGCAGGCCGAACACCTGGGCCGTCAGGCCATGGCCGATATCCGCCGCACTGTCGGATTGCTCGACGGTGCCCCGATGAGCCTGGCGCCCGAGCCCGGCGTAGATGACATCCATTGTCTCGTGGTCGATTTCGTGCGTGCGGGCCTGAACGTCCACTACGACGCCACCGGCCGCACCGATGTGGTCTCGGCGGCCGTGGGTCTGGCGCTCTATCGCATCGCCCAGGAGTCCCTGGCCAACATCGCGAAACACGCTCCCGAAGCAGAATCGTCTGTGTTGCTGAGGATTTCACGTACGTCGGCGACGTTGACCGTGACCAACTGGCTGCCGGTGGCCGTTCATTCGCGGTGCGACGGTCACAACGGCAAGAACGGCCACAACAGCCAGAACGTCGACGGCAACGGTGTACGCGGCATGCGTCAACGCGTCGAGTTGCTCGGCGGCATCATCAGTGTGGGTCCCGCCGACGAAGGATGGGCGGTCCGCACGAACATCCCACTGGACGACACCGATCGGGCGCCCCGATGGTGCCCCGTGGTGTCATGACGGATCCCGCCTCCGAGGTCGCGGTCCTCCTCGTCGACGATCAGGATCTGGTGCGCTCCGGGCTGCGACGCATTCTGCGCCGCAAGGACGGTTTCACCATCGTCGCCGAATGCGCCGACGGCGACGAGGTTCCCGATGCCGTCACCCGCTCCCGCCCGGACGTGGTGGTGATGGATCTGCGGATGAAACGGGTCGACGGGATCGAGGCCACGCGCCGGGTCACGGAGGCCGACGGGCCTCCGGTGCTGGCGCTGACGACGTTCAACGACGACGAATTGCTCTCAGGTGCGCTGCGTGCCGGCGCCAGCGGATTCGTGCTCAAGGATTCCTCGGCAGAGGAACTGATCCGGGCGGTGCGCGCGGTGGCGCAGGGCGACAGCTATCTCGATCCGGCGGTGACGTCGAGAGTGCTCACCACGTACCGCAAGTCGGCCGAACCGCGGCGCGCGGCCGCGGTCGGTGACCTCACCGCGCGGGAACTCGATGTGCTCACGCTGATCGCCAAAGGCCACTCCAACGCCGAGATCGCCGATGAACTCAGCATCTCGGGGCTCACCGTCAAGAGCCATATCGGCCACATCTTCGTCAAGCTCGACCTTCGCGACCGCGCCGCCGCGATCATCCACGCGTACGACACCGGACTCGTCTCGCCCCAGTAATCCGGGGTGTGCACCCGAGAGAGCCTTTGTGCCGTGGGGAGAAGGACTTTCGGCCCCAAAAAGCGGACGAAGGGCACTACCGTCAGACGCCCGCGCTGAGCGAACATGGGGCTATGGACACATCGGCACCGCCGACTTCGTCGCAGACCGCTGAGTCCGCGGAGGGCAACATCGCAGCGGAGATTCACGAGACACACACCGGGATCGTCGCTCTGGTCGGCAACAGGGCGTACAAGGTCAAGAAACCCGTCGTCACGGACTTTCTGGATTTCCGCTCGGTCGAGCGCCGAGATGAGGTGTGCCGGCGTGAGGTCCTTCTGAACCAGCGATTGGCGCCCGATAGCTACCTCGGGGTCGCCCACCTCAGCGGCCCTCAGGGCGGCCCGCCCGAGCCGGTGATCGTGATGCGGAGATACCCCGACGCGCGCCGGCTGACGTCGATCGTTGTCGGTGGCGAGCTGGTGCTGCCGCATCTGTCGGCGATCGCCGACGTGCTGGCGCGCTTCCATGCGCGGGCCGATCGGTCAGAAGACATCGATACCGCCGCCAAAGTTCCCGCTGTTACCCGCCGGTGGCAGGACAATCTCGCCGAACTGCGCCGATACGCAGGAACTGTGCTCAGCCCGGAATCGCTGGCTGACGTCAGCCGGCTGGCCGGCCAGTTCATCGAAGGCCGCGAAGCAGTGTTCGCCGCTCGGATCAGCGATCACCGAATCATCGACGGCCACGGCGACCTGCTGACCGGCGACATCTTCTGCATGCCGGACGGTCCGGCGATCCTCGACTGTCTCGAGTTCGATGACGGACTGCGCCACGTCGATTGCACGGACGATGTGGCATTCCTGGCGATGGACCTGGAGTTCCTGGGCCGCAAAGACCTGGCCGACTTCTTCATCGCTGAATACCAACGCATCTCCGGGGATACCGCACCGACCGCGCTGGTCGACTTCTACATCGCCTACCGCGCCGGGGTCCGGGCCAAGGTCGACTGCATCAGGATCGATCAGGGCAGCCCGAGCGCCGCCGCCGACGCGCGACATCATCTCGACATTGCCCTCGATCACCTTCGCAAGGGAACGGTGCGGCTGATCCTGATCGGCGGCGGTCCGGGCACCGGCAAGACGACACTCGCGCACGCGCTCGCCCAACAGCTGTCCGCGCAGGTCATCTCCACCGACGATGTGCGCCGCGAGTTGCAGGCCCACGGCCGGCTCGGCGGCGCAGCGGGGATCTTGAACGAGGGCCTCTACAGCAGTGCCAATGTCGCCGCCGTGTATGACGCGGTACTTCAGCGGGCCCGGCAGGCTCTGGCCGGAGGCAGTTCGGTGGTCCTCGACGGCACCTGGCGCGATCCGCACCTCCGGCAACGCGCGCGGGATGTGGCGTCCGAACAGCACTGCCCCACAGTGGAACTGGCGTGCACAGTGCCTATCGACGACGCCAAGGAACGCATCACCCAACGAAAGGTCACCAACTCGGATGCCACCCCACAGATCGCCGAAGGACTGGCCGCCGGCGGCGCAGAATGGCCCGACGCCCACTTGATCAATACGCGCCAGGCCCTGGCCGACTCCGTCAGAGAAGCCCAGCGGATCTGTTGCTCGACCATTTGAGATCGATCGAGTCGACAGGATCGCCACCAGACAGCGATCCGGTACCCGGAGTCCGCACGGGGCCCGCCATGACGTAGCCCACATTCCTTGTAAAGTGGAAGCGCAGTCGCATTTTCTGTGTGACCTGCGCAAACGCTTCGAGCAGCCGAATTCGGCACATATCAAGGGGTAAACATGAATGAAGTGCTGGCGCGGGCCGGCATCTTCCAGGGTGTGTCGCCCGACGCCGTGGCTGCACTGGTCCGGCAGTTGGAGCCGGTGACCTTCCGCCGCGGCGAGGTGGTCTTCGCCGAGGGCGAGCCCGGCGACACACTGTTCATCATCACTGCGGGCAAGGTGAAAATCGGCCGCAAGTCAGTGGACGGCCGGGACAGCCTGATCACCCTGATGGGTCCGTCAGACATGTTCGGTGAACTCGCCATCTTCGATCCGGGTCCGCGGACCTCGACGGTGACCGCCCTGACCGAGCTGAAAACGGTTGTGATGAGCCGCACCGTGCTGCGGAGCTGGATCGCCGATCGGCCCGAGATCGCCGAACAACTCCTGCGTGTGCTGGCCAGGCGGTTGCGCCGCACCAACGACAATCTGTCGGATCTGATCTTCACCGATGTGCCGGGCCGCGTGGCCAAGCAGCTGCTCTACCTGGCGCAACGGTTCGGCAGCCGCGACGGCACCGCACTGCGCGTCGATCACGAGCTGACCCAGGAAGAGATCGCCCAGCTTGTGGGCTCGTCTCGCGAGACCGTCAACAAGGCGCTGTCGGACTTCGCCCAGCGCGGCTGGATCCGTGTACAGGGCCGGAGCATCCTGATCGACAACGCCGAACGATTGGCCAAACGCGCGCACTGACGTGCGGCCATGTGACCACTGGAACATTGTTAGTACCCTAACTATTAGGGTACGTTTATTTTGTGTCCGCAGTATCCGAAGCGCCTCAGCTCAGTTCCGATCCATTGGCCCTGGAACGGCAGGTCTGTTTCGCGCTGGCCGTCACCAACCGTGCTGTGCTCGCCGTCTACCGACCACTGCTGGAGCCGTTGGGCCTCACCCATCCGCAGTACCTCGTGATGCTGGCGTTGTGGGATCACCAACGGTCCGGTTCGGACGGCATCCCTCCGCTCTCGGTCAAGCAGATTGCCGCCGCCCTGCAACTCGATTCGGCGACACTCTCGCCGATGTTGAAACGACTGGAAGCCCTGGGCCTACTCACCCGCAGCCGCCGTGCCGGCGACGAGCGCGCGACCGATGTCGAACTGACCGAGGCCGGAATCGCGCTGCGTGAGCGGGCGGTGGCCATTCCACCCGCGGTGGTCGAACGGCTAGGGGTCGACATCGGCGAGCTCGAAGAGCTGCACCGGGTCCTCACCCGAATCAACTCGGCCGCGCTGGCGGCCAATTCACTCACCGACTGACCCGAGGAGTCCGCCATGGCCGGCCAGAAAACCAAAGACCGTCCCAACCCCTTTCAGTACATTGCCTACTGCTACGGCAAGCGGCTGCCCGATTCGATGCGCGATTGGGTCGCCCATGACCTGGCCGACCACGGCGCCGTGCGCCGGCACCTGATCCGAATGGCGATCCCGCCGTTGTTCGTGCTGGCGCCGCTGTGGCTGCTGCCCGCCTCGCTGTATGTGCACATCGAGATGACCGTGCCGATCTACGTCTGGGCCATTTTGATGGCGCTGGCGCTCAACAAGATCTGGCGGCGGCACCGGCTGGCACAGCACGGCCTGGATCCCAACCTGGTCGACGAGATCCAGTACAAGAAGGACCAGCAGAAGCACGAAGACTACATCCGGCGGTTCGGACCGCGTCCGGAATCGTCCAAGTACCAGTCCAACAGCAGCCCCTTCTAGAACATCCCCTGGTTAGACCCCTTGCATGCAAGCTTGCATGCAAGGGGTATCGTGGTGTTTCGTGGACACGGACGAGAAGGCGAGCAACAGCCAACGCGTGTACCGGATGACCAAGGACCAGATCCTCTCCGGTGAGTTCCGCGGCGGGCAGCTGCTCAGCGAGGTCGAAGTGGCGACGCAACTCGGCGTCAGCCGCACGCCCGTACACGAGGCGTTTCTGCGTTTGGCCGCGGAGGACTTCCTGGATCTGGTGCCGAGGCGCGGCGCCATCGTCGTCCCGGTGTCCGCGCAGGAGGCCACCGATCTGCTGGAGATGCGCCTGGCGCTCGAGACCGCGGCGGTGCGCCGGCTGTGCCGGTCAGCCGATTCCATCGACACGCTGTTCGGCGAACTGACCGAGTTGGTGGAGCGGCAGCGCCATGGCGCGGCGATCGGCGATGCCGATCAGTTCGCCGCTGCCGACGACGCTTTTCACCGCCGGATCGTGGAGGTCGCCGGTAACACGATCGCCGGACGCTTCTACGGGTCACTCAGTGATCGGCAGCGCCGCATGATGGCCGATGCGGCCCGCTCGGACTCCGCCCGGCTGACCGAGTTGATCGGCGAGCACGCCGAACTGGCAGACGCCATCGGCCGACGCGACGTGGCCGGCTTTGAGGCCGCGCTCCTGGCACATCTGGAAGCGACCTACCGGGTGGTGCTGGCATGACCGCTGTCGCCTTTGATTCCCGCGAGGCGCCGGATCAGGCCCGGCACCGCCTACAGCCCTGGCTCGCGGTGGCCATCGCCGTCTTCTTCATCGGTTGGGGCGGCAACCAATTCACCCCACTGCTGATCGCCTACGCCCAGCACTCCGATTACACCCGGGTGGACGTCGACATCCTGTTGGGCGCCTACGTACTCGGCCTGATCCCGGGCCTGCTGATCGCCTCGACACTGTCCGACCGCCACGGTCGGCGCAACGTCATGGCCGCCGGTGTGATCAGTGCGGCGCTGGGCAGTCTCGTCCTGGCGATCGGCGACTACTGGGGCTTCCCAGCTCTGTTCGCGGGCCGGCTCTTCAGCGGGGTGGCCGTCGGTATCGCGATGGCAGTCGGATCGGCCTGGATCGCCGAGCTGTCCCGGCCGCCCTTCGACGACGCGTCGGCCGGCGCCGGTGCGCGACGCGCCTCGATCTGCCTGTCGTTGGGCTTCGGGGTCGGACCGTTGGCTGCGGGCCTGCTCACCGTGTACGCGCCGCTGCCGTTGGTGCTGACCTATCTGGTCCACGCGGCCCTGTGCGTGCCGGTGCTGTGGGCGGTGTGGAACCGGACTGCCGAGACGCGTGAGCGCATGACTTCCCGGCCCTTCTTGGATGGGCTCAGGGTGCCCGCGGCCGGGCACCGCCGGTTCCTGCATGTCGTTGTTCCCATGGCGCCGTGGATCTTTGGTTCGGCGGGGATTGCCTACGCAGTGGTGCCGTCGTTGGTCGCCGATCAACTCGGATCGTGGGCGTTGCTCTACACCGTCGGCCTGACGGTGCTGACACTGGGTTGCGGGGTGTTGATCCAACCGGTCGCGCGACGCCTCGACGATGTGTCGAGCTCCCGGGCCGTGGTGGTGTCGATGGCCTTGATGGCGCTGGGCATCTTCGCCGCGGTGGCCACCGCGGTCACCCGCTCCGCGCTCGTCGCCCCGCTGGTGGCGATGCTGCTGGGCAGTGCCTATGGCATCGCGATCGTGTCGGGTCTGCTTGAAATCCAACGCATTTCGCCGCCCGACGAACTCGCCGGAATCTCGGGGGTCTACTACTCCCTTGCCTATCTCGGGTTCCTGTTGCCCGCGGCGCTGGCCGCGCTCGCGCACTGGTTCAGTTACCCGGTGATGCTGACCGCGGTCGGCGTGTTGGCGGTCATCTGCACCGCGGTCTGCGCATCGGGGTGGGCGAAACACCTTGAGCCGCGGACGCCTTCGCACGAAGCGACGGAGCACTAGGTCTAGGATTACTGCTTGATATTGACCACAATCCTAGGCGCAATCGTGGTCGCTCGCCCGATCCACGTGTTCTGCAGCACGCTGCTCCCGTCCACCGACAACGCCCTCGGGCACGGCAGCAACGTCGTCTTCCGTCAGAGCGTGGCGGTGGTCCGCCCACCGGCGTCCACACCGGCGCGGCGGGTGAGGTAGTCGATCTGTAGGTAGATCGCGTAGAGGACAAGTGGCGGCAAGACGATGAACGGCACGTTCTCGCCGATGAATTTGAACCAGAACCCGAACGCGCCCTGTCCGATGTCGTCGAACCCGGCCCCGACCTCGCTCAAGAAGTAGACGGCGGTACTACTCATCAGCACCGCGATGCCGGCGAACGCCACCCACAGACACCGGATCCTCGACTCGGTGGGCAAGTTGGACCGGATCAGCTTGGTCCACATCACGAACACCGTCGCCCCGGTGCACACGCCCACGATCTCCAGGGCGAAGACCCACGGGTTGCCGCTGACGTAGCGGGTGTCGGCCAAACCGTACTGCCACCAGAGCCACTTCCAGCCGGGGTCATCGGTCGGTGCCCACAGCCCCAGTGGGTGCCCGATCAAGAACATCAGCTCGTACCCGATCTGGCTGCCCGCGGTGAACGGGATGTAGAAAAGCGTGAGTTCAGCCGCCTTGCCGACGCGGGTGCGGTGCTCCCCGGGCGCGTCCCACAGGATCACGAACGGCAGCAGCATCACCGGGATGCCGAAGACCAGGTTGGCCACGACATCGACGGTGAACGTCGGCGGAATGACGTGAACGCTGACCGCGATGGTCAGCAGGACGAACATGATGCCGACGAACAAACCGGTGCCTGTGTAGATCCGCAGCCGGTGCGGTGCCCATGGGCTCGCGAAGTCGATCTCGGGATGCTGCACCGTGGTCATTGCGCCTGCCCTCATCTGCAATCTCAACTACTTGCGATTGTCTGGCAGCCTATACCTGCGCCGCGGCCTGGAACGGCCGGTTCGAGGTCCAAAGGCGGTGGGTGCATTCGCCACGGCTACCGTCGATCTGGTGACAGTGTCGCGATCACTTCCAACCCGGCTCTGCGTCGCCGGAATCGTCGTGTCCACACTCGCCGCCATCACGTCATGCGCCCAACCAGCACCACCACCGGTGGCCAGCAGCCCCAGGCAGACCACAACCGCGCCGGCACCCATCGTCCCCGTGCCGACCTTGGCCGCCGTCGTTCCCACGGGTGACTTCACTCCGGTCTCGAAACTGGTCAACGATTCGATTGCGGCGAATCGGCTGCCCGGCGCGGTGGTCCAGGTCGGGCACGCAGGCAACGTCGTCTTCCGCCAGGCCTACGGCTCACGCAAACTCGACGGCGAACCGGGGCTGGACGGGGCGCCCGCGCCCGCCGAGCCGATGACCGAGGACACGATCTTCGACCTGGCCTCGTTGTCGAAGAGCATCGCGACGACGACGGCCTTCATGCAGCTCTACGAGCAGGGCAAGGTCACGTTCGACGACCCGGTGCAGACCTACCTGCCGGACTTCAACCCCACTAACGACCCACGCCGCGCGCAGGTGACGGTCCGCATGTTGCTCACCCACACCTCGGGCATAGCGGGAGATCTGAGTCTGGACGGTCCGTGGGGGCTCGACAAAGCAGACAAAGCAGAAGGCATTCACCGGGCGCTCGGCGCGTGGGTGGTGTACGAACCCGGGCAGCTTTTCCACTACTCCGACATCAACTTCATCCTGGTCGGCACGATCATCGAGCGAATCACCGGCCAGCCCTTGGATCAGTACGTGCAGGACAATGTCTTTGCGCCGCTTGGCTTGTCAGAAACGCGCTACCTTCCGGCAGCCAAAGCCTGTGGCCCACATGAGGTCCGGGGAACGGCGATCACTTTCGACCCCCACGCCCCCAAGGTGACCGACTGCCCGGACGGTACCTGGAGCACCGACCTCTTGCCACGCATCGCACCGACGGCGCTCGACGAAGACACCCCGGGCCTCAACCCCGACTATGGACGTCCACTGCGCGGGACCGTGCACGATCCGACGGCACGCCGCATGGGCGGGGTGGCCGGGAGCGCCGGGGTGTTCTCCACCGTCAACGATGTCGGCCGATTCGCCCAAGCCCTGCTCGATCGTCTCGCCGGCCGTCCCAGCACGTTTCCGCTGAAGCAAGCGACCGCCGAGTTGATGGCGACACCGCAGCAGCCCGGACACACCGCCGCGCAGGTCGAGGCGGCCGACAACGCCACCCGCCAGGCCGTCGAGAACACCCCCAACACCACCGATCCCCTACTGGCGCCGAACTATCCGGCGATCGACGGACAGGATCTGCGCGGCTTCGGCTGGGACATCGATACCGCCCATTCGAGACCGCGCGGGCTGGTCTTTCCCGTCGGGAGCTTCGGCCACACCGGGTTCACCGGCGTGACGCTGTGGATGGATCCGGGATCAGACACCTATGTCGCCGTCCTGGCGAACGTCATCCATCAACGCGGCGGCCCGCCGATCGCGAAGCTGAGCGGCGACATCGCCACGGTGACGGCTCGGGCGCTGCACCTTTACGGCACCTAGCCGGAGACCGCTGAGCCGACGAAGTAGCTGCCGAGCAGACAGATACCGATGAGAATGACCCACCCGTCGGTGAGGCGACAGAGCAACGCCGGCGCGTCGCGCACCTCCATGAACTCCCGGAAAATGATGCGCACCTTGATGAGTGCGATGACGATGGCGCCGACGGTGACGACCGTACTGGCCTTCAGCGCGCCGTTATGGTCGACGGCTTCGTCCAGCCAGACGTAGATGAGTGTCATCGCCGTCAAGATCACCCAGACGATCAGCAGTCTTGTGTTGACTTTGGTGCGCACCGCTCACCTCACGACGTAGATCAACGCGAAAATCAGGACCCATAGGAAATCGACGGTGTGCCAGTAGGTGGCACCAGTTTCGACGAGCTGTTGGGATCGCCGCTGTGGACTCCACAACTGGTAGACGACGACACCCAACACCACGAAGCCGATCAGGACGTGGATGCAGTGGATCGAGGTCAGGAAGAAGTAGTGCTGAAAGAACTCGTCGCTGGTGAACGTGTTTCCCATGCGGATCTGCGTGACCCACTCGATGATCTTGCCTGCCAGGAAGATGACACCGAACGAGATGGTCAGGATCACATTCGTCAACGCCGATCGGTAGT
The DNA here is from genome assembly GCF_000426065.1 of Mycobacterium sp. URHD0025. Taxonomy (GTDB): domain Bacteria; phylum Actinomycetota; class Actinomycetes; order Mycobacteriales; family Mycobacteriaceae; genus Mycobacterium. The sequence goes on from NZ_AUEQ01000001.1 coordinate 280,951, forward strand.
TTCCCTCACGCGAGGCCTGGACGCAGCGGGCAATGGCCCACGAACTCAGCAGCAGCGCAATGGTATTGACCACACCGATCCGCAGGTCCAGATGGGACTGGGACTGCAGGAAGAGGTCCGGATTCTGGGTGCGTGTTACCAGGTACACCGAGAAGTACGCGGTGAACAGCAGGGATTCGAATAGCACGAACATCCACATGTCGGGCTGACCGGGCACGGACTTCACGCGTCCACCGTCGACTTGTTCGGTCATCGCACCGCCTCCACCGAATCCGCGAGCTGGTCCCCGGTATCTTCGTCGGGAACGTCCGGCAGCGGACCGGTACCGAAGTCCTCACGTTCGATCATCCTGCGCAGCAGCACGATGAAAACGCCGGTGTACGTGACGAACACGACCATGTTGACCCACCATGCGATCGCGCCGTTCCAGGCGAACGCGCCGCGCTGGAAGATCCATGCCGGAGCGACGACCACCTCGGTCAGCGCGTTGCAAAGATTGAGGTAGCCGAACCACTTCGGGAAAACGGAGTTCTTGTCGAGCAGGACCGCGGCCATCCACACCAGGGAGCCGATCAGGAAAACACCCATGGTCCCGCTGAACGACAGGAACGCGAATTCGTAGAGCCAGTGAATGATCTCGGGGTCGCGGCTTGGCCGCAGCGCGGCAGCGGTCATCGCGATGGCCATGACTAGCATGCCCGGAATTGCGCTCAGCGAGTACATGATCAGATACGAGTATGCGAAGACCGGACTGACCGACATCCGTCGCATTGAGTAGGCGAGAAGGGCGTTCATCGGCGCGCACAATCCCGTGATGAGAAAGACGACGCCGAAGCCGGCGAGAACGCCGAAGCGATGGTCGGTAACCCAATGCACGACCGTCGGGGTGTCCCAGGCCGGGCTCGGCGGCGGCTGCACGCGGGTGACGAAGAAGAACAGCACACCGTAGAGCTGGTAGAAGAACACCATCACGTACCACGCGAACCACAGTTCACGTTTGGGATGGTGGCGGAGGTTCCACTTGAGCCTGCTCAACCGTGAGCCGCTCACGCGGGGACCTTGTCCATCGCGCGCTGCTGCTGGATCGCTTGGGCGAGAACGATTCCCATCACCAGAATCCAGATCGCGATGGCAATGTTCTTGAGCCAGAAGGACAACACCCCGTCCCAGGCGAACGGCCCGTCGAACGACAGTGCGGTGAATGTAGCGGGTACCAGCGCTCCCGCGACGCCAAGATTGAAGTAAGCCACCCACGGTTTGAACACCGGCCGTTCCTGCTGATCCCAGTAGATCGCCAGCGCCAGCAGCAGGCATTGCGCGATCAGGTAGGGCACCAACAGCGTGAAGGTGAGCCACGCGAGGTCGTTGAGCACCTGGGTCAACTCGGGGGCGCGGTCGGGCCGGAACGAGCCGAGCAGCCAGAACATGTTGGCGATGAGGAACAGTGCCGGCGGGCCTCCGGCCGCGGCGATCAAGCTGTAGGACAGGATCGGCGTGCGGTGGGCCATTCGGCGTACCTGCATCGCCAACAGGATCACGATCGGGATGAGGCCGACGCCGAACCAGTTGAACAGGATCATGCTGTAGCGGATCCGCGCGGTGTTGTCCTGATAGAAAATCGCGACCTGGTCGGCAGACATGTTGGGGGACATCGGATGTACGAAGCCGGGGAACAGAAAAAACGCGGCGATCCAGATGATCGCCACCACGGGCAACGTCCCTAAGAGGATCAGCTCACCGTCAGGTCGTCTCATGGTCGGACTCTCTTCATGCGTGGCGTTGGTTGCCGATCGGCAACTTGGACGGTAGCCGATCGGCAACCGCCCGGTCAATCGTCGGTTACCGTTGACGCTGTGACGTCCACCCAGGAGGCCCGCACCTTCGGCGCGATAAGGCGCACCGCCGCTCAAACACGGGTGATGGACGCGGCTCTGAAACTGATCGCCAACCAGGGCGTCAGCGGTACGTCGCTGCAGATGATCGCCGACGAAATGGGTGTCACGAAGGCCGCCGTGTACCGGCAGTTCAAGACCAAAGAAGAGATCGTCATCGCAATCACCGAACGGGAGATGAGCTTCCTCGAGGAAGCGCTCGAGGAGGCTGAGGCCCAGGGTTCTCCCAGAAAAGCCCGCGAGGCGCTGCTGGACCGGATGATCGAGCAAGCCATCGACCGCCGCGGCGCGTTCAGCATCCCGATGTTCGATCCAGTCATCATTCGCCTGCAGGCCGAGTACGAGCCGTTTCAGCGATTCATCGAACGCCTCTTCGCAGCCCTCCTGGGCACCGAAGCCGGTGTCGAGGCCCGGCTCCACGCCGCGATGCTCTCAAGTGCTATCAGCGTCGCCGTCATGCATCCGCTTCTCGCCGACATCGACGGGGAGACGCTCCGGGTCCAGCTGAACCGGATGACCCGCCGGATGCTGGGGCTCACAGACTGACAACGCGGCGACCGTCAACCAGCCGGTCAGTATTTGCGGTCGCCCTCGCTGTCGTCGAAGAACGCCCAGTCGCCGTCGGCCGAGAGCACCTCCATACGCCAGCCCAACTCGGGCTCGGCCTTCTGGTCGACGAACCAGGCGTGCGCGTTGTCGGCACTCTCGATGTCCTTGGTGTCGACGACTTCGCCTTTGGGATTGAGAACTCGATAAATAGCCATCGGCTCAGCGTTCCCCCGAAACCGGCCCTCGAATCAGTCGTCGGGTGGGTCGGAATGAGTGTCCGCGGGTAGTCAACGACCATGTCCAGCGCAGACAAACCGAATGACGGGACGACCGGCGACGCCAAGGAACCACCCCCGGGCCCCGCGGATCACGGCCGCGAAGGTGGGATGGCCACGCGAGAGATCGCGCCGGAACTCACCGAACCCGACGATGACAAAGACGAAGGCGGCTGAGCTTCAAGCTGGCACTGAACCTGCAGGGGATTCCCGGCGCTTCGCCAACACCAACTGCCGGCGGATCAGAAACAACGGAAACGCCACGCTCACCGCGATGACCGCACTGAGCACGATGTAGATCCACACCTTCGGGATGCCGATCCGGCGCGCCTCGACAACCATGAAGACGAACGCCGCCAGGCCCATCAGCAGCAGGTCGTTGGTAAGTGAGGATGACCCGTAGTTGGCGTATCCGCTTCGGAAGAAGTCGATCAAGCTCGTGCTTTCGGTGGTGAAAAAGCCGATGTTGTTCCACCAGGTCGCGATCAGGGCTGCCACCGCCACCACCCCATAGGTGCCGCACAAAATCTTGTCGTTTCGTGTGAGCATTGCCATCGTCACGCCTCCCCCGTCGGACCGAAACAGTCCAGGTGAACCTATCGTTCCGGCGGACGCGAGGGGGCTGTTTGCCCGCAAATTGGTGAGTGAGTACTCTCTCACCATGTCATCCGGAAGGGACCGGCTCTTGGCGACAGCGCTCAAGCTGTTTGCCGCCAAGGGGTATGCGGCGACATCGGTGGCCCACATCCAGCAGGCCGCCGGCCTGGCCCCCGGGTCGGGTGCGCTCTACAAGCACTTCGGCTCCAAACGGGAACTGCTCGAGTCGGCGGTCTCGCACCGCATCGACGCCATCGTGACCGCGAGGGAGCAGTACGACGCCGGCAATCCCAAATCTGTCGAAGAGGCCGTCCGCAGTGCCGGGCAGTTGATCTGGACAAACCTCACTCAAAGCGAGGAACTGCTACGCGTCATGCTGCGTGAACCCGATGAGCTCGGTGAGCTCGACGAGAAAACGTGGCAGGTCATCACCGACAACGCCTATCAACGGTTCGCCGATGAATTGGCGGCCTCCAACCGCTCTGGCCGGACCCAGATCCCCGACCCGGAGGCCACCGCGGCGGTTGCCATCGCCGGGCTCTCATATGCCGCGACGCTGCAGGCGCTGACCGGACGCTTGCCGGGCAACGTTGACCACGAACGTTTCTTCGAGGCCTGGGTCATCCAGACCGTCAGCACGATCAAGCAACACCGCTCTCAAAAACACTGACCACCAACATATTTCAGGAGCCAACCGTGACGTTCTCCATGCAACTGAGCGACGACGTGATCGAAGTCCGCGACTGGGTGCACCAGTTCGCCGCCGACGTCGTGCGTCCCGCCGCCGCCGAATGGGACGAGCGCGAGGAAACGCCCTGGCCGGTCATCCAGGAGGCCGCCAAGGTGGGGCTCTACTCCCCTGAGTTGTTCGCGCAGCAGACCGCCGAGCCCTCCGGACTCGGCATGCTGACCGTGTTCGAAGAGCTGTTCTGGGGCGACGCGGGTATCGCACTGTCGATCCTGGGTACCGGTCTGGCCGCAGCAGCCCTGGCAGGCAACGGAACTCCCGAGCAGATCGGCACATGGCTGGCACCGATGTTCGGCACGCCGGGCGAGCCTCAGCTGGGCGCCTTCTGCTCCTCGGAGCCCGATGCCGGTTCCGACGTCGGCGCCATCCGCACCCGCGCGCGTTTCGATGAGGCGACCAACGAGTGGGTGCTCAACGGGACGAAGACCTGGGCCACCAACGGCGGTATCGCCAACGTCCACATCGTCGTCGCCTCGGTCTATCCCGAACTCGGCTCCCGCGGGCAGGCCACGTTCATCATCCCGCCCGGAACCCACGGCCTGAGCCAGGGCCAGAAGTTCAAGAAGCACGGCATCCGGGCCTCGCACACCGCAGAAGTCGTGCTGGACAACGTCCGGCTGTCCGAGGATCTGATCCTTGGCGGCCGGGAGAAGTTCGAGTCACGCATCGCGCGGGTGAAGTCGGGCGCCTCGGCCGGCGGTCAGGCTGCGATGAAGACCTTCGAGCGCACTCGTCCCTCGGTCGGCGCCATGGCGGTCGGCGTGGCCCGCGCCGCCTACGAGTACGCCCTCGACTATGCCTGCCAGCGTGAGCAATTCGGCCGCAAGATCGGCGAGTTCCAGGCCGTCGCTTTCAAGCTCGCCGACATGAAGAGCCGTATCGACGCGGCCCGGCTGCTGGTGTGGCGGGCCGGCTGGATGGCACGCAACAACCAGGCGTTCGACAACGCAGAGGGGTCGATGGCCAAGCTCGTGGCCAGTGAGACCGCGGTCTACGTGACCGATGAGGCGATCCAGATCCTGGGCGGCAACGGCTACACCCGTGACTACCCCGTCGAGCGGATGCACCGCGACGCCAAGATCTTCACGATCTTCGAGGGCACCAGCGAAATCCAGCGCCTGGTGATCTCCCGCGCGCTCACCGGTCTGTCGATCCGGTAGCGGCCGAGCGGCTTACTTGCCGGTGCGCTCGCGGTGCTTGCACCCGGGCCAACAGCACGGTCGCCGCTGGCCTTCCTCCAGTTCCTCCTGCGTCCGGCGGATCCGTCGCTCGCGCGTCACCTGCTGCTTGGCGTCCTCGACCCAGCAGATGAACTCGTTGCGCGCGAGCGGCGTGATGTCTTTCCACGCGGCCAGTGCCGTGTCATTGCCGATCAAGGCCTCGCGCATATCCGCGGGCAACTTATGCACCACCCCACCGGGTACACGTTGGCCAGTCATGAGGTCAGGTTAGGCCGCGTCGCTCGGCAACACACTTGGGATACGACATTGCCCTTACCGTGACCTTAAGAGAGCCTTATTTTTCTTAGAGTTGGTGTACGGTGGGTTCTCGGGGCGGTTGTGAGCACGGGCACACCAACGTGTTATCGCAGGTCAACTCGGACCCACCGCCTCAGCAGTGACGGAAGGAACCCGACATGCAACCTGCAGCAGCCACCCGGATCGCACTTGTCACCGGCGCCTCGCGGGGTATCGGCGCCGACGTCGCGCAACAGCTCGCCGGTCCGGACACCCACGTCGTCGTCAACTACCGCGAGAAGGCAAAACGTGCCGACTCGGTTGTCGACGCCATCCGCCGCGCGGGCGGTCGCGCCTCCACGCTCGGGGCCGACATCTCCGACGAGGCCGCCGCCGCCGCGATGATCGAACGGGTGGGCCGCGAGTTCGGCCGGCTGGACGTGCTGGTGCTCAATGCATCGACAGGGCTGGATCTCGGTGCTGATCCGGGTTACGCGATGCGGCTGAACCGCGATGCGCAGCGCCGGTTGGTCAAGCTGGCCCTGCCACTGATGCCGGTGGGCGGCCAGATCGTGTTCGTCACCAGCCATCAGGCCCACTTCTTCCCCAACAAGGCCGTGCCGAAGGGCTACGGACCGATCGCGGCGAGCAAGCGCGCCGGTGAAACCGCGCTCTACGCCATGCGTTCCGAATTCGACCGGCGGGGAATCGATTTCACCGTCGTGTCCGGCGAGATGATGTCCGACCGGGAGTTGGCGACGACGATCGCCCGCGCCGCGTCCGCGCCGTACCCGTCCGGAATCGTCTATGTCGGAGGACCCGACTTTCTCTGCCAGATGTCGGCCTAGCCACCTACGACGAAGCCGAAATATTCGTCTGAAGCTGCTCGCGCACAGCAGTCCCCAGTGCGCTCGTCGTCGCGGTTCCACCCATGTCCGGCGTCAGGATGTCGCCGCCGCGGGCCAGTACATCCTCGACAGCTTTCACGATCGCTGCCGCGGCGTCTGGTTCACCCAGATGGTCGAGCATCAGCGACGCGCTCCAGATTTGACCGATGGGATTGGCGAGTCCTCGTCCCGCGATGTCGGGCGCGGAGCCGTGAACCGGTTCGAACAGACTCGGAAACCGCCGCTCCGGGTTGATGTTTCCACTGGGTGCGATGCCGATGGTGCCGGTGCACGCGGGACCCAGGTCAGACAGGATGTCGCCGAAGAGATTGCTCGCGACAACGACGTCGAACCAGTCGGGGTGTAGAACGAAATTCGCCGCGAGGATGTCGATGTGGAACTTGTCCACCTTGATGTCGGGGAACCGTTCGCTCATCTGCTCGACGCGTTCGTCCCAGTACGGCATCGTGATGGAAATACCGTTGCTCTTGGTCGCCGAGGTCAGGTGCCTGTCGGGGCGACGTTGGGCAAGTTCGAAGGCGTACTTGAGGATTCGGTCGACGCCGACGCGGGTCATCACCGTCTCCTGCATCACCGTCTCGCGGTCCGTGCCCTCGAACATCTTGCCGCCGATACTCGAGTACTCACCTTCGGTGTTCTCCCGGACGACGACGAAATCGACGTCTCCGGGCTTCCGGCCGGCCAGCGGACATTTCACTCCGGGCATCAGTTTGACCGGACGTAGGTTGACGTACTGGTCGTAATGCCGGCGGAACTGCAGAAGGCTGCCCCACAGCGAAATATGGTCGGGCACAACGTCCGGCCAGCCGACGGCGCCGAAGAAGAGCGCATCGAACCTGCCCAGCTCATCGAACCACCCGTCGGGCAGCATGGCGCCGGTGTCGGTGTAGTACTCCGCGCTCGCGTAATCGAACTGCTCATAGTCGATGGCGAAACCGAAGGCCGCCGCCGCTGCCTCCAACACCTTGAGACCCTCGGGCACCACTTCCTTGCCGATGCCGTCGCCGGGGATCACAGCCAATCGGTGAGTGGTGGTCATGCCGCCACCCTACTTTCCGGCGATTCACCGCCAACGACGAGCGAGGGGCGCCCGGTGTGGGCGCCCCTCGCTCGGGTCGTGTGTCAGCGGCCGTTACCGAATGTCGGGGTCACAACGCCGGTGCTGGCATGCTGCTGGATGTCGTGCACCCACTGGTGATGGGTGATGTCGGCCTGCGCCGGGCCGGCCAGGCCGACGATGGCTGCAGCGAAACCAGTGGCGATGATGCTCGCAAAACCGATCTTCTTCATGTCGAAGCCCTTCGTTCTGGGCGTTCGAGCCGTGGCGTGGGTGTCGCGGTTCGGACGTCTGTCCACCGGTTCGGGGGATTCCTACCCGGTCTGAGCTGCACAACATGCCGGTCAACGCGGTTAATTCCACTGGCAGAAATTGAGCGGCGTTTGGCAGACGTCACCACCAACCGCTATGCGGACTGGATGATCTCAGCCAATGTCGCCGCCGCACGAAATAGCGAAAGGGTGCGTTCGGTGATGGAGTTCAAACGCTTGTCGAGCGCCTCGAGCGAGCGGTTCACATCATCGAGGTCCCGTATCGCCGCGATGGCACTCCGGACATCAGGTATGCGGTATCCGGCAGCGCGCAGGGCTGCCGTGATGCGCGCCTCGCGGACGGCCTCAAGCTGATAGCGCCTGGCCGATCCGCTTCGGTTGATGACCCGCTCCGGCTTCACCAACCCCTCCTTCTCCCAGAACCGGAGCGTGGAGGCACGAACGCCGAGCGCCCGTGACAGTTCGGTGATGGTCATAGCGTCGGCATCCACCGGGGCAGCGTCGGTCTGGGCTTCGTGCTGGATGGCCTCCAGCGCGTGACGCGCGGCGAGGGCCTGCTCGCGCTCGCGGTTGAGTCCGTCGTGCAACGAGCACAGCAAAGCCGCCGCATCCCCGGTCGGCAACGCCCGGGTTGCGCGCATTGTCCGGCGGGCCTCCGCCGGACCCACGGCGTGAGCCAGATCCCGATACGCACGCAGGTCACGGATCGCAGACGCCGAGAACTGTCGGTAACCGTTGTCAGCCCGCACCGCTGAGGCGATGACGCCGCGACGCTCCAAGTCCCGAACCTGCTGGACCGAGTACCCAGCGGCCGCCGCTACCGCCGAGACGGTCAGCATGTTCGCCGCACGATGGTCGCGGCCATGCACAAACCCTCCATAAGCACTTCAACCTCACACTTCAAGCATGAGTATGGACCAGCTATTGGAGACGATCCGGCGCTTCGATGGCGTCTTTGAATTGGCACCGACAGCGAACAGCCCGTTCCCGGAGATTGCCTGGGGCGACCACTTCTTCTACTTCGCACCCAATGGCCAAGTGCCACAACGAGAACAGCCGTACGCCACCATCATCACGAAGAACTATCCCGACGACACTTGCTGTGACCTCGACCAGCCCGGCCGATGGCGGCTGAACATCCACGTCGGGAGGAGCGCCTTCATCGAGGTCGTCGGCACAGATCCGCGGGTCGCCCCGACCGCCGTCGACTTCACTGCAGTCGACACCGTGTTGCCGCATCCCGTGTATCGCACACAAGGCTGGATCTCGATCGTCAACCCGGGGACGCACACTCTGGCATTGGCAGTCAGGCTGCTCGGCGGGGCGCACGACGCCGCGCGGCGGCGGGCAACCCGCCGTACCTCAGCCCCCCGGATCTGAACCTTCACAACCCGGGTTCATACGTACTACATTCTGTAGTAGTCGAGTCCTGGAGGAACGATGCGGTGGCGCGGAGTGAATCATGTCGAGTTCGCGGTATTGGACTACGACGAATCGATCGCGTTTTACGACGCAATGTTCGGCTGGCTGGGGTTCAGCAGTTTCTCCTCGCTGAACATGGAGTACCAGTCGATCTACTACATGACTCGATTCCTCAACCCGCACAGCTACATCGGCATTCAACCCGCGCGCACCGGGGCCAAGCTCGCCCATACCGACCAGGCGGTCGGGATCAACCACATCGCGCTATGGGCCCGAGACCGTAAGGAAATCGACCGCTTTCACCGCGACTTCCTGATCCCCCGCGATATCCCGGTCACCGATGAGCCCAAGGACTATCCGCAGTACTGGCCCGGCTACTACGCGGTCTTCTTCGACGATCCGATCAACGGAATTCACTGGGAGCTGGCCTGGGTGCCGAAAGTTCCCACTCCACGCCAGGTCTGGTCGTTCTATCGCACGATGCGGGCGTTCGGCAAGCAGCGTCCGGACCTGGCGAACTCGGTGCCCGGCATCACCTTGCAGGCGATGCGGCGGTTACCGGGCAAGTGACACGTCAGGCTAACCCAAGGCGACACCGAGCTCCTGGGCGAACACCTTGATCATGTGCTGAACCGCGATCTCGTTGCGGCCGATGATCATATGGTCGTGCTGACCGTGGCGGACGCCTTCTCCACACTGCGGGAGCATCGCGAAATCTTCGTCACGAACCGCAGCGTGGACGCCTTCGTAGACGGCGTCGTAGGCCGCCCGCATGTCGTCATTCGTCGCCGGGATACGCCCCATCCAACTGTGCCGCACCGTGCAGCGAGTGGGTTCACCCTCGGGCAACATGTCGATGATCTCCACGCCAACAGGACTGTTCGCGAGAATCAGGTTTGGGTAGACCCAGTAGATGACGCCCATGTTGGCGGACGGGTCGAGTGCAGCACTTGGGTCGTCGGCGAGATTCTTGATCCAGTTGAACGGGAACCCGATTCGGTGATGCTTGCCGAACTCGTCGTAGATCGCGGTATTCGGCAGGGTGTTCTGCCCGATCAGGCTCTCGCCGTGGACGAATGGGAAGTGATAGCCCTCCGCGAACGCCTCGAGTGCACCCTTCCACGACACTTTCGAGGAGAACTCGCGATCGGTGTGGTAACCGTAGGTCTCGTAGTTCCACTGCGCCAGTTCGGGTCCGAGCGCGCCCAGATGAGTGTCGAGTTCGATCGTCGCGTCCGCGGTCAGAACAGCCCAGACGAAACCGTAACGCTCCTCCGACGGCAACTCCACCAAGCCGTACGCCGCGGGGTCCATCGTGTCGAAACCGGCCTTGCCCGGGACCATGAACAGCTCACCGGTGTTGCGATAGGTCCACGCGTGATACGGGCAGACGAACCGTGACGCATTGCCGGACCCGCAGGCCGGCATGGCGCCGCGGTGACGGCAGTAGTTCAGGAACACGTGGGAGGCGCCGGTGCGGTCGCGAGTGACCAGCAGCGAGTCCCCGAGCACCGAGCGGACGACGAAGTCGTTCTTCTGCGCGATCTGGGCCGACGGCACGATCGCCAGCGGGACCCGACGCAGGATCTGGGATTCCTCGATCTCGGTGATCTTCGGATCGCGATAGTAGTGCAACGGCACCTTCAGCACCGCCTCGGCCATATCCGTCGTCCCGTCGACGGCATGCCGCAGGGCGCGTCGGGTCAGTTCCTCATCGGTGCTGCTCACTGGGGTGACGGTCATGATCTGACCATACAATGGCTATCGACTGTATTGTCAAGGTCGGATGGCCATTCGTGCGACGATCAACGGATGCGCAGGCACGGCTGGTCGGGAGACATTCCCGCCGACGACGACGAAGCCCAGCGCCGCATCATCGATGCGGCGCGCCGGGCCATCGACGCGCGCAGCACGGTCAGCGTGTCCGAGGTGGCGCAGGCCCTCGGCGTGACCCGGCAGACGGTGTACCGCTACTTCCCCACCCAAGAGAGCCTCATGGTCGCCACCGCCGTGTCCTCGGTGGACGGCTTCCTCGACCGGTTGGCCGCAGAGCTGGGTTCGATCACCGACCCCAGCGAAGCCGTCATCGAAGGCATCGCCTACACCGCTGAACAGATTCCACACGACCGCTACCTGAGCCTGGTGCTGCAACCCGGTAAGGCCAGCGCATTCACCGCGGGCGTGACGTCGGACCTGGCGATCGGGTTCGGCAAGTCGATCCTGCGGCGTTTCGACATCGATTGGGCTGCAGTCGGATTCGATGACGAGGTGTTCGACCAGCTGGTCGAGTTCATGTTGCGGACCCTGCAGTCGTTCATCATCGACCCCGGTGGACCGTCACGCCACGATTCCGGCCTGCGCACCTACCTACGGGCCTGGGTGGCGCCCGCGATTTCCGCGCACGCCACCGTCCACCCCTAGTGGAGGTATTGGTCGTCGGCGACGTGTTCCAGCCAGTCGACGACCTCACCATCGACAACGGATTGAATCGCGATGTGGGTCATCGCTGTTGCGGAAGTGCCTCCGTGCCAGTGCTTGACGCCGGGAGGCGTCCAGATGACGTCACCGGCTGTGATGTCCTGCCGTTGGCCACCCCATTCCTGGACCCAGCCGGCACCCGAGGTGACGATCAACGTCTGCCCGCCCGGGTGGGTATGCCAGGCGGTCCGCGCGCACGGGGTGAACGAGACTTCCGCTGAACTGAACTGGCGGTCATCGTTGGGATCGAACAACGGCTTGACACTCACCTCGCCGGTGAATGTGGCAGCAGGCCCGGCCATTGCGGCCCTCGAATCGCCGGGCGAAACCTGCATGCTGCTCATTTTTCTCCTCACTTCCTGTGCGTCAGACGTTTTCGACGGTGGCAGCCCACGAGGCCAGCAGATCCAGGGCATGCGCCGTCGGCGACGACGGTTCGGCGACGTAGATCGTCATGGTGAGGCCCGGGTCGGAGATCATGTCCACGCTCTCGTAGGCCAGTTCCAGGTTTCCGACCACCGTGTGGTGGAAGTGCTTGGTGCCTGCGCCGTGCAGCCTCACGTTGTGCGAACTCCAGAGCTTCCTGAAAAGTTCACTACGGGTGGATAATTCGCCGACGAGATCGTGCATCGCCTTGTCGTGGGGGTCGCGTCCGGCTTCGGTGCGCAGGATCGCGACGCAGGTGTCGGCGGCCGTGTCCCAATCGGGATAGAAACGGCGAGAGTCGTCATCGAGGAAGGTGTACCGGGCGAAGTTCGGCACCCCGCCTGGTTCCCGGTCGTACAGGTCGGCGTGCATGGCGCGGCCAAGGTGATTGGTGGCCAACAGGTCCATGCGTCCGTTGCGGATGATGGCCGGCGGGCCGATACCATCGAGCACCCATTGCAGCGCCGGACGAGGTGTCCAACGGGTGCTCGGGCGTCGACGCGGACGCATGCCGGCACTCGTGCCGTCGGCCGCATGGGCGAGATGGAACAGATGCGCACGTTCGGCATCATCGAGTTGCAGAGCCCGGGCCAGCGCGTCGAGCACCGACGCGGAAACTCCGCCGAGTGAGCCACGTTCGAGCTTGGCGTAGTACTCGACGCTGACACCGGCCAGCGCGGCCACCTCACTGCGGCGCAGTCCGGGGACCCGGCGCTGACCTGACTCGGGTAGACCCGCCTGCTGCGGGGTGATCTTGGCTCGCCGCGAGGTCAGGAACTCGCGAACCTCGGCGCGGTTGTTCACACATTCGACGGTACGACCGGCAACCGGTCCGTGGGATGCCCTTTCAGTACACCTCTCGTCAGTGACTCCCTCAATTCTGGTTGACGGGGTTGCCTGGAGGCATGCTCCTTCCCACCGAACGCGAACCCGTGGACACCGGCACCAGGACCCGGCTCCCGGCCTTGGTGTACGTGGTCGCCGCCGGGATCTTCCTGATGGGCACGACCGAGTTCATGCTCGCCGGCCTTCTGCCCGACGTGGCCTCTGACCTCGGCGTCGACGTCACCCGTGCCGGATTGCTCATCACCGCGTTCGCCGTCGGCATGATCATCGGCCCGCCGATCATGGCGCTGGCGACCCTGCGTCTGCCTGCCCGCGCCTCACTCGTCGGCGCCCTGCTCGTCTTCGCCGCCGGTCACGTCGTCGCCGCGCTCAGCGACTCGTTCACCGTCGTCGCGGTGTCACGGGTGGTCACCGCCCTGGCCACCGGCACTTTCTGGGCGATCGGGGCGGTGGTGGCCAGTGCGGTCGCGGGCCCCGGCGCCGGAGCCCGCGCGCTGGCCGTGATGTCGGGCGGGCTGAGCCTGGCGGTCGTCGCCGGGGTGCCACTCGGTACGTTCGCGGGCCTGTTCACCGGGTGGCGCGGCCCGTTCTGGATGCTGGCCGCCCTGGCGTTGGTCACCGCGGTCGCCGTGCGGCAGATTGCGCCGGCAACCATCGGCGAGTCAGCCTCGGACGCATCGATCGGCACCCAGATCTCGGCCATGCGGTCATGGCGGATGTGGGTGGTACTGACCGCGATCGTGCTCGCCCAGGCCGGTTTCCTCGGCATGTACAGCTTCATCAGCCCACTGCTGACCGACCGGGCCGGGATTCCGACGGCGCTGGTGCCGGTCGTTCTGGTCGGGTTCGGTATCGGCGCGTTGGTGGGCACCGTCCTCGGCGGACGCTTCGGTGACCGGTACCCCTGGGTCACCATCGTCGTGGCGGTGTCGTCGTCCACGGTGGGGATGCTCGTATTGGCCTCGACGTCCAGCCATCCGACCATAACGGTGGCGCTGGTGGTGCTCCTCGGCGCCGCCGGCCTCGGCGCCAATCCCGTCCTGATCGCGCAGACCCTGCGGTATGCCGGGGCGGGTTCGACCCTGGCCTCGTCCCTGGCCACCGCTGCCTTCAACCTCGGCACCGCCGTCGGCTCGGCCCTGGCAGCAGCGACGCTGTCGACCTCACTGGGGCTGGTCGGCCCGGCGGTGCTCGGCGCGGCGGTCACCGGGACCGCGCTGGTGCCCATCGCGGGTCTGACGCTATCGCGTTACCGCACAAACCTTTTCAACCGACAAGGAGAATCCGGATGACCATCACTCCCGTGGGCCGGCGCAGCGTGTTGAAGCTGGCCGGCACCCTTTCCGCACTGACCGCCCTGACCGCGACGGGATGCGGGCCGTCACAGCCCAGCACCACGCCGGCAGCGCCGCCTCCCACACCTGGCCTCACCACGGGCGATACCTCCCACGGTGCCGACAACTTCTACGTCAGCGACGCGGTCGACGTTCAGAAGATCTCGTTCAAGAACCAGTACCAGATGAATGTGGTCGGCAATCTGTTCGTGCCCAGGGATCTGGACCGCACTCGAAAGACAGCCGCGATCGTCGTCGGACATCCCATGGGTGCGGTCAAAGAACAGAGCGCCAACCTCTACGCCACCAAGATGGCCGAACAAGGCTTCGTCGCCATGTCGCTGGATCTGTCGTTCTGGGGCGAAAGCGAAGGCCTACCGCGCAACGCGGTCTCGCCGGACATCTACGCCGAAGACTTCAGCGCCGCCGTCGACTACCTGCGCAGTCAACCGTTCGTCGACCGGGAACGCGTCGGCGCCATCGGTGTGTGCGGCAGCGGCAGCTTTGTGATCAGCGCAGCCAAGATCGATCCACGCATCAAGGCTGTCGCCACCGTGAGCATGTACGACATGGGCGCGGCCAACCGCGACGGACTGCGAAACGGTCTGAGCCCGGACCAGCGCAAGCAGATCATCGCCCGCGCCGCCGAACAACGTGACGTCGAATTCACCGGCGGCAAGACCGAATTCACGTCCGGCACGCCCGAGGAGCTCACCGCGCAGTCGACGCCGATCGATCGGGAATTCTACGACTTCTACCGCACGGCAAGGGGTTTCAGCCCCGACACCACCACGCATCCGACACTCACCAGCAACGTCAAGTTCATGAATTTCTATCCGTTCGCCGACATCGAGACGATCTCACCGCGCCCGATGCTGTTCATCACCGGCGATCAAGCCCACTCGCGCGAGTTCAGTGAGGACGCCTACCGGCTCGCCGCCGAACCCAAGCGGCTCGTCGTCGTCCCAGGCGCCGGTCACGTCGATCTCTACGATCGGGTCGGCCTCATCCCGTTCGACACGTTGACCACCTTCTTCCGTGAGCACCTGACCCGCCACTGATCGCGAGGGCGAGCAACCGAGGCGTACGCTCACCCACGTGGTGGACCTCTCGTATGTCATCGCCGGATCCGAAGCCACTGGTGGCGCCGGCCTGCAGGCAGACCTGCGCACCTTTCAGGAGTTCGGCACCTATGGTGTGGGCACGGTGACGTGCATCGTTTCGTTCGATCCCAAGGCGAACTGGGGTCACCGATTCGTGCCCGTCGACCCACAGGTCATCGCCGACCAGATTGAAGCCGCGACGTCGGCGTACAACCTCGACGTCGTCAAGATCGGCATGCTCGGGACTCCCGCAACCATCGACGTCGTCGCAGAGGCCCTCGCCCGCCAAGCGTGGCGGCACATCGTCGTCGACCCGGTGCTGATCTGCAAAGGCCAGGAGCCCGGTGCCGCGCTCGACACCGACACGGCTCTGCGCCGCCAGATCCTGCCGCTGGCCACCGTGGTCACCCCGAACCTGTTCGAGGCCCGCACTCTGGCAGGAATGGACACCCTCTCCTCGATCGACGATCTTGTCGAAGCGGCCCGGCGCATCGCCGATCTCGGCCCGTCCTACGTCGTGGTGAAGGGCGGGGTGGAGTTTCCCGGTGACGACGCCGTCGACGTCCTCTTCGACGGCTCTGACGCCGACATCCTGCGTGCACCGAAAGTAGGGCACGCGCGCGTCGCCGGCGCGGGATGCACTCTGGCAGCCGCGATCACCGCCGCGCTCGCCAAGGGGTCCAGCGTCCCGGAGGCGGTGCGCCTGGCAAAGGAGTTCACCACCGCCGGGATCGTCGACCGGATCAGCGGTAACGCGCCGTTCGACACCGTCTGGCAAGGTGCGCTCGACGCGACCCGCTGATAGCGGTCACCCGCCTCAGAACCAGCCGGTTGTCGGCTCCCACCACGTCGACCACACCGCACCGTCGGTGCCCGTGACGAACAGGTCGATGTGGTTGGTGCGCGGCACAAGTGCGCTGACTTCGGCGCGCGGCTGCATCCGGATATCGGGATGGATGAGGAACCAGTTCTGCCATGGCTTTCCCGGTTCCCACCACGTCGACCACACCGCACCATCGGTACCGGTGACAAACAGATCGATGTGGTTGGTCCGCGGAACCAACGCTGTCACGGTGGCACCCGGCTGCATCTTGACCTCCGGGTGAATCAAGAACCAGTTCTGCCAAGGCTTCCCCGGCTCCCAGAACGTCGACCACACCGCGCCGTCCGTACCGGTGACGAACAGATCGATGTGATCCTTGCGGGGCACCAACGCCGTCACCGTGGCACCCGGGCGCATCTTCACCTCCGGATGAATCAAGAACCAGTTCTGCCAAGGCTTCCCCGGCTCCCAGAACGTCGACCACACCGCACCATCGGTACCCGTCACGAACAGGTCGATGTGATTCTCACGCGGAACCAACGCCGTCACCGTGGCACCCGGCTGCATCTTCACCTCCGGGTGAATCAAGAACCAGTTCTGCCAAGGCTTTCCCGGCTCCCAGAACGTCGACCACACCGCACCGTCCGTACCGGTGACGAACAGATCGATGTGATCCTTGCGGGGCACCAACGCCGTCACCGTCGCACCCGGGCGCATCTTCACCTCCGGATGGATCAAAAACCAGTTCTGCCACGGCTTCCCCGGCTCCCACCACGTCGACCACACCGCACCATCGGTACCCGTCACGAACAGATCGATGTGATTCTCACGGGGCACCAACGCCGTCACCGTCGCACCCGGCTGCATCTTCACTTCCGGGTGAATCAAGAACCAATTCACCCAACCGGTCCGCGGCTCCCAAAACGTCGACCACACCGCACCATCGGTGCCCGTCGAGAACAGGTCGATGTGATCCTTGCGCGGTGTCAGAGCGGTCACGGTAGCCCCACGCTGCATCTTGACCTCGGGATGAATCAGGAACCAGCTCCGGTACAGCGTGAACACCGCCTGGATGTCGCCGGCTGACAGGCCGTTGCGTTGTCCCATGGTGACTCCCGCGGGCAGAGCCACTTTCGGGACGATCGTGGCCTTCCCGTTGGTGCTGAAACCGGTCGCGGAGTAGTGCATGATCGAGCCGAAGTCGTAGGTCCCGATATCGTCACCGTCGGTGATGTGCTGGTCGAAGTTGTGCTGGTCGCCGGCATTCATGTTCTCGAAATGCACGGTGATGAACTTGTCGCGGTCTTCGCGGCTCTGTTCGTGCCACAGCCCGATGGAATGACCCATCTCGTGGATCACTGATCCTGTCGGCGCGGTGTCCGCCACCTCGATGTCTTGGCGACCTCCCTGCCGCCCGACGGGCGATCGCGTTGCCGTGCTGCGGGCAAAGTGGACGTAGTCCGTGTCAGCCGCGGTGCGCGGGACGAACCGGATGTTGGTGTTGGCGGTCCAGTGTGCGACAGCATCGGTTATGCGCTGCGCGTTGGGAAGTGCGCTGTCGACGTCGAAGGGGACGACCGCGTTGGGCCATCGGAATTGTGTGCCGGTGATCCCGATGCCCTCCAGCTCCACGACCTTGTCCCAGGGCCCGATCACGATGTCGCCCTCGAACACCGCCAGCCCGTCTACCTCGGAGACGGTGATCTCGCGTTGCCCGAGGGTTCGGGTTTCTATCACCGCCTGACCCGTCTTGGTGCCGGATCGGTATTCGCCGGTATCGTCCTGCGGCACGGCGTTGACCGCTTCCTTGGCTATTGTCATGAGCTCCACTCCTGTTCTGCCGCGCCGGACGGGCACCGCTGCCGTTATCGTCGTCCGGTTCACGGCCTCCGCGAATGCGTAGTTCGCTACCCGAATTCCGGTGTGTGGCAGTCAGATCCTCGCGACAGGAACGGTAAGCCCATCGGCGTCGCCGGTCGCGGGTACTGGCACGGATCGGGTGCTGAGCAGATCGCCGGGTTGCACACCCATACCCGCTGACAGGGCGATGTGGCAGCGCAGCGCCAGAGCCCTGCGGGGGAGGTCGGGCGCGAACATCGCGAAATCATGTGTGGCCGTGGGCGACGTTGCGATGTCGTCGGTTTCGGAGCTCGCGATCAGCGGAGCCGGCGCATCGAGATAGGTGACGTCACGCAATTCGACCGTCAGGCGGCCGTTGGCCCGGGGCGCATCTGTCGGCATGACCACCACACCGCTGATGCGCCGCATCCCCTTACAGGTTTCTCGGGTCGACCGGGTTGTGGATCGCCGCGGTGGTGTCCGCCAGGGTGGCCCGGAACTGCATCACGCGATAGGGGTGTCCGGTGGTGGTGTTCCATTGCGAGACAACTAGACCTGTACCACCGACGACATCGAGCTGTGCGCCCGGCATGATGTACCCGCCGTAGAGCTGGGCTACTTCGCCGACTGCATGGTCCTCGCGTTCCCACGTCGTGCCGACCACCGGTGTCTGAACGGGGGTCTGATGAAGGTTGGCCGTCGGGGAGGCGATGGCGCGATAGCCGAGGGCGTACTGCGAAGCCAGAAATCCGCCGAGCACCCATTTCCCCGGCGCCAGGCGCCGCAGCGTCAGTTCCCCCCAATGCTCGTCTCCGGGAGTGATCGGCGTCGGCTCATTGCCCCATCCCCAACGCTGACCATCCCAGCCCCATCCGACGTATCTGGCGTTGTCACCGATACCGTCCGGGCGTACGCGTCGCAGAATGATGCCTTTGTCTCGTTGAAAACCCGTGGACACCACATACACCCAGCCGTCGTCGGGCTCGTAATCCCACGACCAGCACTGCGCCTGCCCGTGGTGCAGACCGGCGGAGAACTTCGCCTTGTCTCCCATGTGGCGCCAGGTGATCCCGTTGTCGGTCGAGGACCAGATCTCGGTCCAGATGACGTTCGGGAAGCCACGGTTGACGATGGCGTGCAGATAGAGGGTGTCATCGACGCGCAGCAGGTCCGAGGGCAGCACCGTGCTGATTCCGCCGTGAGTCCATCCGGTGCCCGGGTCGTCGTGGATATAGGACCAGAGTTGTTGAGCGAAATCCGGGTCGGGCCCGCCGGCGCGTTCGTAGCGGATCGGGCGTTGCGCGTCGCCGGAGCCGATGAGCACCACCGGAGCCCGCCATAAGCCTTCGCCGACGTGCGTACCGGAGAAGGTGTCGCCGAACACCGACACCAGTGTTCCGTTCGGAGCCAGCACCGATGCGCCGAGATCGGTTGCGGTGACGCCCCATCGGTCGGTGATCCCGCGCCCGGTGACATCGGCGAGCTTTGCGCCGCGCCGGGTCGGCTGCTGCCCGGGCGCATCGGCGGGCGCGGTGGTGATACTCACCAGCCGACCTGATCCAACGAGCCCAGAGGCGGCGCGATGGCCTCGAGTCCCACGGTCATCGTGTCGTGGTCGTGGAGCGCACCGAACGACAGGCCGGTGAGGTGCTCGATATCGGCGACGGATTTCTGGAACATGACGACTTTGTCGATGTCGCTGAATGATTCGGTGTCGGAGCCGAAGGCCGCGTCCAAAGCCGCGTTCTGATCGGCCAGGAATGCCGTGGCGCGAAGGTCGCCGTCCTCGGCGCTGACCCGCACGACGATCTTCCAGAACTGCCGCGGCACATTGACACCCCGATACAGCGGATCCTTGTCACCGAACACCGGCCCGGTGATGACGGTGATCTGGCGCTTCTCCGCACCTGCGTTGTCGAGGGCGTAGTTTTCGATGCCGGCCCACAGGTGCTGGTTGAAGGCCGAGATCTGGGTGCAGCAGTTGGCGAAGTGAAAAGTATCGTCCGCGGCCTGTTTTGCGGCGACCGGACTGCCCCACGCCGGATCGAGGCGACGCACCATGTGTCCGCGGTCGAACAGTCGCGGCTTCTGCCGTTCGAACACGTCCTGGTCGAGCTGTTGCTCGGGCCGCAGCCGCGGATCGGTGTACCAGGTCTCCACCGCCTCGACCTCCCCCGTCGAGCGGTTGATCCGGCGCAATCGCCGACCGTCGATGTTGACGATGGTGAACAGCGGCATCCGCCGATCGGCACGAATCACCAGACTGAAATGGTGGTAGCGCAACACGACGTTGGCCGTCGACCGTTTGAGGCCCTTCGGTACGGCGCACTGCGCCAGTAGCTTCGCTGGTATGGACGGAATCGCAACGGCTTTGGAGAGGAATTCCGGGTCGTAACCCGAGCGATTGCTGTAGTCGGGATTGGGTGCGTCATTGCGTTCGAGGACCGAGGCCTGCCCTGAGCCCGACTCTTCCTCGGCGATCATGCCGATCCGCGGGCCGGTGTCCAGACCGGCCACGTTGCCGGTGATGACGAGCCGGGGGAGGACCAGATCGGCGGTCACCACCGACGGCGACGTTGTGACTACCGGGGCACCGTCACGGTCGCCGGCCGGAACGGACACGACCACCGCCCCTTCCAGCGGTGTGCTGGAGGCCGGCGGGTTGAGCGCCTCGGCCAGTAAATCCCGTAAACCGGAAGGCAATTGGTCATGGCGGATGCGAAGGGCGTCGACGATGGCGCTGATCCGGATGCCCTCATTACAGTCCTCCGGAACAGGTTGACCGTCTTCGAGTTCGGTGTCATTGTGGCCGCCACCCGCGTGGTGCAAGGCAACCAGGTTGAATTGATCGTTGAAGACCGGGCTGCCGCTCGAGCCGTGAAGAGTGTCGGCGGCGTAGTACAGCGTGATGCCTTTCTTGCCGCGACCGATCACCCGGTTCTCCCGCAAGGCGATCTGTTTGTAATCGGCGTCGGGATGCTCGATGATCGTGACGTGGTCGCCTTCGGCGTGCTTGTCCTGCGCCGATGACAGTGCACTCCAACCAAATTCGCCCAGTTTGCCCTCGCCGGCCGTCCGGGGGCCGACGGCGATCACCGAGACGTCGAGTTCGTTCTCCGCGCTGGTCCAGAAGAAGGTTGCCGGGTCGAGCCGAAACTCGGTGACCGCTGCAGGCACGTCGTCGATGTCGAGTTGGTAGTTGAACTGGATCGAAGCCGATGCGGCACTCTGGCCATCTGCGATCACGTGGTTGTTGGTCATGAACAACCGCGGTGACACCATCACGCCGGTGCCCAGCGGCCGGCGCTTACCGTCGATGACGCGCGCCACCGCTTGCGCGGACAGCCTGGCCATCTCGACGTAGTAGATCGGCACGAAGTCGGTCGTCGGACCGATGATCTTCTCGAGTTCGCCCTTCATCTGCGGCTTGACCAGAGCCGCCACCTTGTCCTTACCGGACTGCGGGAGGTTCTTGAGCAGATCGAGGTCGCCTCCGACCACCTTGCTGATCTGCGTCGAGGTCAGATCCCCGGCGGTGATCGCGGCGACGCGGCGAACCAACCGGCAGTGGTCGGGTTCCATGAAGACGTTCGACATGACGGCTACCTCATTTACGTCGGGATATCGCTGCAACCAGTCTTTTCCCCGCCCCTCTTCGGCACACGCGTAGGCGACTACTCGTTTCCGCTGTATGAAGGCGACCCGGCGGCACCCGGGGGAGATTGCACTTGTAGTGCGTTATATTGCACTCATGGACGAGGCCGCGGCCAAACTGGCCACCGCGATCGGCGCGCGCGTGAAACAGGAACGCGCGTCGCGTGGCTGGACCCTCGATCAGCTCGCGGCCGCGGCGTCGGTGAGCCGGCGCATGGTGGTCAGCGTGGAGCACGGCGAGGTCAACCCCAGTGTCGGGACACTGCTGCGGCTCAGCGATGCGCTCGGGGTTGGCCTTCCCGCGCTGGTGGAGCCGCCGGAGGCCCGCCCGGTGAAAGTCACCCGCGCCGGCGAGGGCGCACAGCTGTGGAGCGGCGCGGCGGGTGGCCGTGGTGTTCTGGTGGCGGGCACAACGCCACCGGATGTTGTCGAGTTGTGGGACTGGTCGCTCGGTCCGGGCGACCGTCACACCAGTGAAGCCCATGCCGCGGGCACCGAGGAGCTGATTCACGTGCTCGAGGGTGCGATCAGTGTCGACGTCGGCGACGAGGTGATCACACTGCAGGCCGGCGACGCATTGGCCTTCCCCGGCGACGTCGACCACGGTTACGCCAACCCGCACGATGTACCCGCCCGTTTCGCCCTGACAGTGTTCGAACCCGGTGTGGGCACGGCCCAACGACCCCGAGGAGAATGACATGCTGATCCACCCGTGGGACGCCGCCCTTGACGAGGCCGAATGGCAGAACTGGCTGGCCGGCACCGATCGATTCGGCATCTTGGGCGTCAACAACCTCGACCCGGCCGCCGCCCCGGTGATGGTGCCGACCCACTTCACCAATGCCGGCGCGCAATTGCTGCTGCATCTGGCCCGGCCCAACCCGGTCTGGCCGCATCTGGAAGCTGCCACCGAGGTGCGCATGACGGTGATTGGTGACTACGCCTTCATCCCCACCTACTGGCGCGCCAAGGCGGGCGGCCCCGACGAGGACGGGGTACCGACGAGCTATTACTCGTCCGTGCAGTTCGTCTGCCGCCCAACGATTCTCGATGCCGCGGAAGACAAGGCCCGTATCCTCGCCGCCCAGCTCGCCGACTTCCAGCCAGAAGGCCGCCACGCCACCGTCGCGGTCGGGGAAGACCCGTACGGCCGCATGCTGCCCGGCATTCGCGGCATTCGCCTGGAGGTGGTGCGGGTGGAAGCGAAGTTCAAGTACGACGATGCCAATCCGGTCGAGCACCGTGAGCGCGTGATCGACAACCTCGAACAGCGTGGGCACGGTCTGGACAACGCCGCCGCAGCCCAACAACGCCGACGTCTCGCCGCGATCGGCGACTGGAAGCTCAGGCGGAAGGAAAGCGGAAAATGAGGGCGTCGAGTAGGCGCTGCACCTCGTTGAGCCGCGCCCGCACCGCAATCTGATGATGATGCGCTCCCGGACGGCCGAGCCTCACCCGCTCCTCGATCCGCGCCAACTGTGACTGAACATCGGCCATTTCCGCTTCGAGAAGCGCGATGAACGCCTGCGCCTGACGTACATCGGCGCTCGCCCGGGGAGCCAGATTCAACACTGGAGCGGGCGCGGCCACCGGCCGATGCCAGAATGGATCAACAGGTTCTGCCGTCATCGCCCTACGGTGGCACCATCCACCGGCGAATCAGTTTCCCGGCCGTATCCGTCTGGTAAGGAGCTGTTCACACAGGCCTCGACTGCTGTGTGAGCACTACCGGAAAAGCGCACTGGCGATGTCTGCGAAGTGCTTTCGCACCGCGGGCTCGTCCATGTCGAGAATGAGCTGCGCGATGGCGCCGTCATAGACCGTGACCAGGGCCCGGGCCATGTCGGCCGGCGTGGGCAGTACCCCCGGAAGGTCCGTCCCGCGGTCGCCGATGTGGTCGGCGAGCATGCGGGTGAAATCCTCGCGCATCTGGGAACGTTCCGCCGCAAGTTCCGATTGCACATCCGGCCGACGAGCCGCGTACAGGACAAAGTCGGTGTTGATCAGCAACCAATCCCGGTTGATGGGCAGGGCCTGCGCCCACGCCTGGATCGTCGCCTCGACGGTGTCGAACGGTTCAGCTGCCAAGAATCTCACGGTGTGCTCGGCGAACTCGCGGGACTGTTCCCGATACAGGGCCAGGAACAACTCGTCCAAAGTGCCGAAGTTCGAATAGAACGCGCCTTTGGTGTACCCCGAAGCCTGACAGATGTCATCAATCCTGGTGCGCCCGAACCCCTTTGCAGCGAACACGGCGAAGGCCGCATCCAGCAGCCGGCGACGGGTCTCGAGGCGCCGCCGCGTCATGGGCCGCACCGGTTCGCCCTCGTCTTTCGCCACGGACTCATGATACCTTTTGGCATCCGATACCAAAAGGTATCAAACGTGAGCTCCAGACCTCCCGAGGGGTGATTCGATGCTGCAGAAAACAATTCGCGCCGGCGCCTGCGCCCTCGCGGCCCTGATCGTGGCGGCCGCACCGACCGCGAGCGCGACGCCCAGCTCCGACACCTCGGCGGGCGCGTGTCGCACATGGCCGGTGACCACGGTGGCCGGCGGGCTCGGCGCGCTCGAGAATCTCGAGCCCGACGGCCACGGCGGCTTCTACCTGAGCGCGATCACGGATGGACGTCTGCTTCACGTCGACGACCACGGGACCAGTACCACGGTGCTGACCGGCCTCGATCACCCCGCGGGGCTGCGGCTTTCGGGAAACGACCTGTACTTCCTCACCGGAAACAACCCCGGCACCTCACGCGGCACGCTGCAACGTCTGGACCTGTCCACCGGGCAAGCCACCACCTTGCTCACCGGGCTGTCCGCACCGAACGGGCTGCTGTTCCTACCGGACGGGGATCTGATCTTCTCGCAACTGAGCGTCCCACCCCAGGGCATCGACCGCTACCGCCCCGCCACCGGACTCCACACCCAAACCTGGTCAACCACACCGCTTCCCAACGGTCTCGCATTGACGCCTGATCGCACCGCGATATTCACCGAGAATTCGGCCCTGTCAACGATTCTCCGGATTCCGCTCGACAAGCCCCACACGACGTCGACCGTGGCGCGATTGCCGGGCCTGATCGCCGGCTCCGACGACATGCAAGCCACCCGCGACGGGACACTGTATGTCGCCGGAGACACCTCAGGAGAGGTGTATGCCGTGGACACCGGCACCGGACGGGTGTGCACCATCGCCAGAGGACTCAGCCAACTCTCCCTGCCGCCCAACGGACCGACGTCGGTGCGGGTGGGGCCCGGTCCCGAAGGCAATGCCCTGTATGTCACGGCGTTCGACGGCAAGTTGCGGCGGCTCCAACCCCCGGCCGGGGTCGACCTCTCGCCTGTCACATGACCGGGCAGACCCTGCTCGTCGACGGCGGAGCGGGCACTTTCCGCTAGCGGAAATCGCCACCACACCGCAAGTCACCCTTGTTAGGTTCGAAGATGCCGATGAAAAGCACGAGCCAACAAGGAGGAAGACCAATGACCAATCGTTCAGGAAGTGCGTTCTCCCGACGCACGTTCATTCGCGGCGCGGCCGTCACGGTACCCATCATCGGAGCAGCGGTCGTCGCACCGGTTGCTCTTGCGGCACCTCCGGAATGCGGTGACCCATCGGGCAAGGTCGGCAACTGCGCGGCTCAGCTGCCGCAGGAGTTCACCTCGACGAGTTTCAGCACGACAGCGATCGTGGGCGGCACGAATTACTCAATCCTGTTCAGCACGAACATCAGACGCGGCCCACTCATCCCGTCGGGCACCACTGGTTATCGCATCAGAAGTGTCAGCGTGTCCGGAACCAAGCTCGACGGTGCCCCGTTCTATCTGACTCCCGGGATCGGTGAGGTCGGACCGCGACTGCTCAATGCCCTGTCCGCGTCGTCGTTGGGTTTCGCCCTCGATGTGCCATGGGATCCGAACCAGCTCGTGCGTTCGTTCCTGTACACCTACGACGTCGAATTCCTCACCGGCCTGACGGTGAACCAGACCTGTCGCTACACCACGACGATGACGCTCGCCGACAACGGGATGACACTCGGCGGCGTGGGATCGGTCAACTTCTCCACACCGATGCTCGCCGAGTGCGAGGTCGCTCCACCGCCCCAGTAAGCCGGCGGTTACCCGTGAGCCTTGCGGACCAGGTCGATGGCGTACTGGTTGACGAAGGTTCCTGCGGAAGCCTCACCCGTACCGCACGAGCCGTCCGACTCGCCGGGACGCTTGACCCACAGGAAGGCGTCGACATTGCCGTTTCCGGTCGCCGTGGTCGGCGCTGCACCGAGGGCCCGGCCGCTGGGGTTGCACCAGTACATCTCACCTTCGGCCGGTCCGGCGCCATTGCGCGACGTGTCGATGACGTAGGGCTTGCCACCGGTCTGGCCCGAAATCGCGTCGCCGTAACCGATTTCCTCTTCGGTGGTGAAGAAGTTCGCGGTGTTCAGGCTGAAACCGCGGGCCTTGGCCACCCCGACCCGGTTGAGCCTGTTCGCCATTTCGTCGGCGGCGACCCACCGCGAGTGACCCGCGTCGACGTACAGCGCGGTGCCCGGATTGCGGGTCAGCGTGTCGACGGCGTAGCTCATCAGGTTGTAGCGCTCCTCGCGCTGGTCACCGGACAGGCAGTCGGCCATCGCAAGCGCATCGGGTTCGAGGATGACCGCGGCCGGTCCACCGCCGATGGCGGCCGCCACCCCGTCGATCCAGCCCTTATAGGCGGCACCCGACCCGAATCCACCCGCGGCATAGCTTCCGCAGTCACGATGCGGGATGCCGTACAGCGCCAAGATGGGCATGGTGCCGGCGGCCTGGGCCGTAGCGATGTACTTGGCGTCCACCGCGGGGCTGGAGACGTTGTCCATCCAGTAGGCCGTCGGCGTGTTGGCGATCACCTGCAACTCGGGACTCGGGTTGCCTTGGGCAGCACGCATGGCCTTCGACGAAGGATTGACGTAGAACGAATGGCCCTCCAGCGGGTTGCCGTCACTGGCCAGGCGCACCATGGGCGCCGGCTCGGCGGCAAGACCCGCGCCGACCACGGAGGCAACTGTCAGAAAAGGGGCGATCAACCGAGCGACTGCGCCAGCAGCTGAGGACATCACCTCAGGGAAAGTAATGGCGCGAGGCGATAAGCGCCAGTCGCTCCCCCAGGAGCCACACCACTCCTACGGCATCGGTGCGGCTTCCAGTTCCACGGCGTGCTTTGCGGCCCGCCGCCCCGAGAAGACGCAATCGGACAGCGACAGCCCACTGACATAGGAGTTCGCGCATATCCCTATCGCCGTACGTCCGGCCGCATACAGACCTGGAATCGCCTGGCCTGCAGGCGTTCTCACTGACCCGGTGTCTTCGTCCACGACCAGGCCGCCGAGGGTGAACATGGGGCACGGGTTGATCAGGCTGCGCTTGATGGAGATCGCGATCAGCGAGAACGGCCCCTCGCCGACGGGGTGCACGAATTCGGCCGGCTTCCCCTGCGGATCCGGCAACCCGGCCGCGGCGGCCGCGTTGTGGGCCTCGACAGTGGCACGCAAACCGGCCGGATCGACCCCGGCCTTGGCGGCCACCTCCTCCAAGGTGTCCCCGACGACCCGGTCGGTGCGCAACATGGCTTCCATCTGCAGACGCTGAAACCAGATGGCCTGCTGGGGAAGCTGTGCTCGCGCTTCCTTGAGCAGGCCGTGATCGGCCAGAATCCAGCCGCGGCCGCCGTGCTCTTGAATCATGGCGTGACCGACGGCCGCTCCGTAGCGGGTCTCGTCGATGAAGCGTTGTCCGTCTTCGTCGACGACGAGGGCACCCAGGAACGCGCTCGGTGGGGTGATGAATCGCCAGGCCGATACGTTGTCCAGACGATCGACGGCGGCACCGACATCGGCTGCCAGAGTGATTCCGCCGCCGTCATCGGCGCTGGTTCCGAGCTGAAGCCCATCGCGGTACTGCGGCGCGTGTTCGGCGATCCATTCACGATTCGCGATGTAGCCGCCCGCACTGAGGATGACCGCCTGGCGCACATGAATATCGACAGTGCGGGCATACCTGCGCTCCAGGCGGTTCAGGAGCTTTTCCATCGCGGCCCGCAGCGGCGGGTAGTAGATGCCCGGCTTGATGGCCAGGTCGGCGTATGCGCGGTAGCGGCGCTGGACCCAGGCCGGGGCGTCGGCGAGTGTCGTGGCGCGCACGCCGACCACGCGGCCTTCCGAGTTGGTCAGCAGCGCGGCAGCACGAGTGTGGAACTGAGTGCGCACTCCGAGGGCTGCTGCCGATTCGGCCAAGGGTTGATAGATCTTCTTGCCCGAGGCACCCGGCCCCTTCGCCCGGTGACCCCGTTGCGCCGGCGGCGTGATCGCGCGGAAGCGCCCGGAGTTCTCGCTGCCCGAGTAGTACAGGTAGTACTTGTTGTTCGGGTAGGACGTCTTGTACGGGCACACCGACGCTTCGAAGGGCACGCCGTGTGCGGTGAGCCAGTCGATCATCGCCGGGCTGTCGTCGACGAAGCGTCGAAGCGTTTCGGGACGGACGGCATCGCCGATCTCGGCCTGCAGGTAGGCGTACATCGCATCGGGAGTGTCGTCCACGCCGGCTTGGCGCTGCACCCAGGTGCCGCCGCCCGCATAGATGATCCCGCCGGACACCTGCGTTGCACCGCCGCCGTTGAACCGGTCGATGGCCAGCACATCGGCGCCTCGCGCGCGTGCTTCTAACGCAGCGCAGACGCCCGCAGCTCCGTATCCGACCACGAGAACATCGACTGTGTGCGCGTTTGGCATGGCTCTCCCTGAATGTGATCGGCCGCCCGATCTTGAACTCCTAGTTTGTACTCAAAGTACAAACTCCGCGCAAGGACGCTCGTAGACTGCGCTCGTGGCTGAACAGACCGGGCGAACCGTGCCTGCCGCGGTGGCCGAGAAGCTGTACACCGCGACCGACCTCATCGCGGCCCGTGGGCTGGAGAAAACCAAGATCGAGGACATCGCCAAGGCGTCGGGCGTCCCGAAGGCCACGCTGTACTACTACTTCAAGGGCAAGGACGACATCCTGGCCTTCCTCTTCCGGGATTCGCTCGATGCGCTCGCCCGCGACGTCGCCTCGGCTGCCGATGCGCCGGGGCCGGGTAGGGATCGATTGGCCTCGGTGATCCAGGTCCAGGTCGCCCACACGATGGACCGCCCGGCAACCGCCCAGGCGCTTGTCGGCGATCTGAGTCGGGCGATCCGGTTACCTGAGCTCGCGACGGCCGTGCAAGAGGCTTTTTACGATCCCATCGCACGAGTGCTCCGGGCCGGGGCAGACGATGGTTCGCTGCGGCGCCTCCCCGACCCGCAGAGCGCGGCGATCACCATCTTCGGCGCGATCATGATGACCGCGGTGCTGCACAACGTCATCAACTCCGAGAAGGCGCATGACCAAGTCGCCGGCGAGGTCATGCACCTCATCGAGAACGGGCTCGGGCCGTCACGCTGAGGCGTTCAGACATGATGGAGCCCATGAGCCACACGCGAACCCGATCTGCGAACCGGTCGACACGTACCTCGATTGCCATCGCGATGGTGCTGAGCCTGATGGCAGCGGTTCTGATGTGGGGGCCAGGCGCCGGCCGTGCGTACGCGGCGGAAGCATCTCCGGCCGGGGATGCGCTCTCCATCGGCGACCCGGCAGCGCCGGGCCAGATCGACCTCTACCTGGATCCGCTGTGCCCCTACAGCGGAAAGATGGTCCGCGAGCAGGGCGCCGAGATCGGCCGCCGCATCGAGACCGGCAAGCTCCACATCAACCTGCGGCTCGTGAATTTCCTCGAAAAGTATTCAGCCAGCGGCACGTACGACAGCCGCGCGATCTATGCGGCCTTCATCGTCGCCGATCACTCCAAGTCGAGCGACATCACCTGGCAGTTCATCGAGGAGATCTTCGCCGCCGACCAGCAGCCGAAGGAAAAGGGCCCAACCGATCTGAGCAACGATCAGCTCGCCGGCCTGGCCGATCGCGCCGGCGCGCCGCCGTCGGCGCAGGACATGATCAAGCTCGGACTTCCCATCCCGTTCGACGGACACGCCATCGCCGCCAACAACCTGCCGCTGCTGCGGCAGCTCCCCGACTCCGGGGTGCCGATGGTGGTCATCGACGGCGAATCGGTCGATGGGAACTCCGATTGGCTCGACCGTCTGCCCCGTTGATCGGCCCTAGTCCGACTAGACTAAGCCTAGTAGGCTGGCCTCATGCCAACGGTCAATATCCACGATGCGAAGACACACCTGTCGCAACTGCTGACTCGCGTCGAGAACGGCGAGAAGATCACGATCGCGAGGGCAGGCAAACCGGTGGCAGACCTCGTTCCCCATAGCCGTGTCGACATTGCCTTCGGCGGGCTCGCCGGCCAATTCGGTTACGACACAGAACACTTCGACGACACCGATAGCGACCTCAACAGCTTGTTCGGAATCGAATGACCGGGTTGTTGCTGGACACTCACGTCCTGCTCTGGCTACTCGAAGACAACCCGCGGCTGGGAACCAAGGCGCGTGACCGCATCACACAGAGTCCCGCGGTATTCGCATCCGCGGCCAGCACCTGGGAGCTGGCCATCAAGGCCGCGATCGGCAAGCTGACGCTGCCCGATGATCTCGACGAGGCAATCAGCCAATCCGGCTTGCAGGGTCTGCCGATCACGCGTCGCCACACTCTCGCCTCGAAGCTCACCGCGCTACCCCACAAGGATCCATTCGATGCGATCCTCGTGGCTCAAGCCAGTGTGGAGCGGCTAGCCCTGCTCACCGCCGACGCCAAGCTCCTGACTGCGGTACCCGAGGCGGTTGACGCCAGAACCTGAGCCCTCACCTTCCGCAGTGATCAGCGAGGGGTTCCGATCGGCGGCAGCGAGCCGACGGCCTTGAGCTGTCCGTGCTGAGCAGCGAGGGTGTCGGCGAGGAACGTCCGGGCGATGAGTAGCAGTTCAGCGATCTTCGGATGAGCCAGCGTGTAGTACACGGCGTTGCCGACCCGGTGCCCGCTGACCACGTGGTGGCGTTTGAGGACCGCGAGGTGCTGGGACAGCAGGGTCGGCTCGATATCGGTGGCGGCCAGGATCGCACTGACCGGGGTTGGCTCCGCATTCATCGACAGGATTTCCAACACGCGGATCCGCGCAGGGTGCGCCAGCGCTTTGAAGAGGTTGGCCTTGATCTCGTACAGCGGTCGCTCCGGACCATCCAAGACGCTGTCGGTCACCGCTGCCCCAATGATTGACGGATTGAAGAAATTCGCAAACCATCATAGCGAGCGTTAACCTTCAGCAATGCCCACCGGCCAAGCCCCCCGCACAAAACCGGGCCCGCTGCAGTACATCGGATACTGCTACGGCAAACGGCTGCCCGACTCGATGCGCGAGTGGGTGGCCAACGACCTGGCAGGCCCCGGTGCCACCATCCGGATGATGGTCCGCGTCGCGATCCCGGCGATCCTCGTCCTGGCGCCGATCTGGTTCATCCCGATGTCGCTGTACCTGCACGCCAGCATGACTGTGCCCATCTTCATCCCGTTCGTGTACTTCTCCCACGCGCTGAACAAGGTGTGGCGGCGTCACATGCTCGTCAAGCACGGCCTGAACCCGGCCCTCATCGACGAACTGTCGCGCAAGAAGAACGCGCACATCCATCAGGCCTACGCCGAGCGCTACGGGCCACGCAACGGCCCGAGCAGCAGCGGCCACATCTGATCAGTCATCCCGCCGGCGCCGCGGCCCTCTGCTGAATGCGGATCATGACGAACTCCGCCGGCCTCACAGGTGCGAACCCCACCACGATGTTGACCAGGCCTTGGCCGATGTCATCTTGCGTCATGGTGTGGCGACCGCACTGCACGAAGTAGGCCTCGTCTTCGGCTTGTCCCTCAAAGGCGCCCTGCCGGAACAGAACTCGCAGGAATTCGCCGACGCTCCGGCGCAGCTGCGCCCACAGCGGTTCGTCGTTGGGCTCGAACACCGCCCACTGGGTGCCGCGGTACACGGAGTCTTCGATGTAGAGCGCGAGCCGTCGCACCGAGATGTACTTGAACTCGTCGGTCAGGGTGTCGATGCCGCGCAGCGTACGGGCACCCCACACCACCGTCCCCTTGCCGGGCAGTGTCCGAAGGCAGTTGATTCCCGACGAGTTCAAAATGCCGTTCTGTGCGTCGGTGAGCGCCACGGTCAGGCCGGTCACCCCGGACAGCCCGGCGTTGGACGGTGCTTTCCACACTCCGTGGTCGGCGTCGGTGCGCCCGATCACTCCGGCCACCGCGCCGCACGCCACGAAGTCGCCTGCCGCCCCGTTCCGAAGCGGATCCGGGCGCCGAATCCGCGGGAAGTACATGGCGCCGTTGCCGGCCGCGTCCCCGGTCAGTCCACGGGCCGCCGGCCAACTACGAACGGTGTTCGGCGTCGCCGCGGCGGGCGGGTCCACGAGCAGAAACGCGCGGCGTCGGGCACAAAACGTGAGCGCCGCCGCCCACACGTTCAGCGGCAGATCGCCGTCAGGGACCGGTGGCGGCAGGCACAGCAGGGCGAACCGCTCGGCCTTGGCCACGGCATAGAGGCCCTTTTCGGCCTCCTCGAAACCCAGGTCGATGTAGTCGGTTTCGGAGAGCGCGGCGCCGTCGGCGGCCACCAGGCGCACGATCACGGCGTCGGATCCGCCGTTGGCGAAGAAATCCTGCACGGCATATCCGAGGCCACTGTCAGCTGCCAATCCGCCGAATGTGCTCTCGAACTCGGCATAGGACGCGACCTCTACCGGATCCCCGACAGGCCCGCTCGCAGCGCCTCCGACGAATGCGCACATCGTCGTCACGCCGGTGATCGGATGGCCCCCACGTTCCCCGATTTCGACCCCGGGAGGTTGCTCCGGCACTGGCATGAGAACCCCTTTCGGCCCATCCGGATCTGATCTTTCCACCTGTGACCTGGGCCACTGCCCATCTCACGGCCATACCGTGGCGATTTGTGAGATCGGCCAATCGTTAACATCGAAGCGCTACTCATCCGAGGGGCCAGCCCACACGACCCACAGGACGATTGATTTGAACTCGCCAGAACTCGCCCATTGGAATGCTCAGGAAGCACTCGCGGAGGCGATGATTCCGATCATCGGCACCCTGCACCGGGCGAAGGGCGTGACGGTTCTGCTGCACAGCCGGTCGCTGGTGAACAAATCCGTCATCAGCATCCTGCGAACCCATCGCTTCGCGCGACAGGTGGGCGGTGACGAACTGTCCGTCGAGGAGACCTTCCCCTTCCTGCAGGCACTGGCCGATCTGGACCTGGGCCCGTCGAAGATCGACCTCGGCCTGCTGGTCATGGCCTACCGCGCCGGCGATGCCGGACTGTCCGTACCCGAATTCACCGCGCAGGTGCTCAGCGACGTGACCGGTGAACACAAGAGCGAACCGCAAGGCCCCCGGGACGTGGTGCTTTACGGGTTCGGCCGCATCGGCCGGCTCGTCGCACGGCTGCTCATCGAGAAGGCCGGATCCGGCAACGGCCTCAACCTGCGCGCCGTCGTGATCCGCAGCAACGGCGAGGGCGACCTGGCCAAGCGGGCCTCGCTGCTGCGCCGCGACTCGGTCCACGGCCAGTTCAACGGCTCGATCAAGGTCGACACCGAGAACAACTGCCTCATCGCCAACGGCAATGTCATCAAGTTCATCCACAGCGACGACCCGTCGACCGTCGACTACACGCAGTACGGCATCGACAACGCGATCCTTATCGACAACACCGGTAAGTGGCGCGACCGCGAGGGCCTGTCCAAGCACCTGCGCCCCGGCATCGCGAAGGTTTTGCTGACCGCGCCCGGCAAGGGCGATGTGCCGAACATCGTGCACGGGGTGAACCACCGCACGCTCGATCTCGAGCAGCAGATCTTCTCGTGCGCGTCGTGCACGACCAACGCGATCGTCCCGCCGCTGAAGGCGATGGATGACGAGTACGGCATCGCGCGCTGCCACGTGGAGACCGTGCACTCGTTCACCAACGACCAGAACCTGCTGGACAACTACCACAAGGCTGATCGCCGGGGCCGGTCCGCGCCGTTCAACCTGGTGCTCACCGAAACGGGTGCAGCGTCGGCGGTGGCGAAGGCGATGCCGGACCTGAAGGCCAAGATCAGCGGGAGCTCCATTCGCGTTCCCACACCGGACGTCTCGGTGGCGATCCTCAACATGCAACTGCACCGCCCGACCACCAAGGAAGAGGCCCTGGAGTACCTGCGCCAGGCGTCGCTGTCCGGACCGTTGAGCCGCAACCTCGACTACACCGCGGCGACCGACGCCGTCTCCAGCGACTTCATCGGCTCCCGTGCGGCGAGCATCATCGATGCGAACGCGACGATCGTCGACGACGACAACGTGATCCTCTACGTCTGGTACGACAACGAATTCGGCTATTCGAGTCAGGTGGTGCGGACGGTGCAGTACCTGTCAGGCATTGAGTACCCGACCTACCCGCGGATCGGAGCCGAGGCGGATCAGACCGCCTTGCTCACTCCGTAATCGAGCATGCC
Organism: Mycobacterium sp. URHD0025; assembly: GCF_000426065.1. GTDB lineage: Bacteria > Actinomycetota > Actinomycetes > Mycobacteriales > Mycobacteriaceae > Mycobacterium. The sequence goes on from NZ_AUEQ01000001.1 coordinate 315,164, forward strand.
CGTCGATCAACGCCAAGAGCTCAAGAGCTTGAGAGGGGCGGTAGCGATAAGGACCGCGAGGAGAGCCGAGAACGCCAGTCCTAAGAACGCTGCCGTCATCGCTATGTACATGGCAGTTGCCAGCCGCTCGAAAACACCACTCATGAAGCAACCTCTACAGACGAACCGACGGTCTTCCGGTGCTGTCACCTTGATGGGTGATCGCGCACAGCTGTGACCTTAGGTCGCCCGCCCACCAGGCAAGGGTTACAAAATGTATCGAATCTGGTGGAATCGTTGACACCCTGCAACCCGGCGAGCGGCCGCCCTCACGCCCGCCTTGGAACTGGGATCCTCATCAGGTCCTCGGCCACGATCACCTCGCCGTCGAAGACTTCCGCCGCCTCGTCCCGGTGGCGCTCCCCGTCCTCGTAACGCTGGGAAAAATGGGTGAGCACAAGCCGCCGCGCCTTCGCCGACGCGGCCACCTCGGCAGCCTGCCGCGCGGTCAGATGCCCGTAGCGCGAGGCCAGTCCAGCGTCGCGATCGAGAAAGGTCGCCTCGATCACCAGGAGGTCCACGTCCTCGGCCAAGGCGTAGACGGCGTCGCACAACCGGGTGTCCATGACGAACGCAAAGCGCTGCCCGCGGCGTGGCTCGCTGACATCGGAGAGCCGGACCCGGCGGCCGGCCACGCTCACTTCCCCCGACCGCTGCAGTTGTCCGACGACCGGTCCGGCGATGCCGAAACGTGCCAGCAGTTCGGGCACCATGCGCCGACCGTCCGGCTCGACCAGCCGGTAACCGATCGAGTGCACCGGATGGTCCAGCCGGTGCGCCTCCAGCCGTCCGAATGCGGCATCGACGACGGGCCCGTCCGCGTCTATCGGGTGTTCGTCGATCTCGAGCGTGTCGTGGAAGATGCTGGCACGCCTGAGCCGGCTGAAGTACTCCTGCCCTGATGCCGGGAAGTAGGCCCGCAGCGGATGTGGCACACCGTCCAGCGACATGCGCTGCAGCACTCCGGGAACGCCGAGACAGTGGTCGCCGTGAAAGTGGGTGAGGCATAGCCGTGTGATCGAGCCGGCGGCAACACCGGCCAGCAGCAGCTGACGCTGAGTTCCCTCTCCCGGGTCGAACAACAGGCCCTCACCGTCCCAGCGCAGCAGGTAACCGTTGTGATTGCGGTGACGGGTGGGCACCTGGCTGGAGGTACCGAGCACGACCAACTCGCGGACCGACACCTTCCGACAGTACGTCCAACAGTGTTCCGACGTTTACCGCCGGCATTCCGCGGGGATGTCCAGTAGGCGCGTTGTTCATTCACAGACCGATACGGAGACACGATCATGGTTGCCTCTATCGCCCAGAGCCGTCTTCGGGACTGCCTCTACGATGTCGACTTCCCGGCGCACAAGGACCAAATCGTAGATGTGGCAATGAAAAACGACTGCGAGGACGCGGCCCGCGCGCTACGTGCGATGCCACCGGAGACCTATGCCAACATGGCCGAAGTCCTGGCGTCGGTGAGTTTGTCGGACGGGAACCTCGACGATGCCGACAAGGCGGCGGCGCGCCGGACAGTCTGAGACCGCGAAAACGGAGACTACGCCCCGAGATTCGATATCGCAGAATCCAACTTGGCCGCCTCCTCGGCCATCTGGTCTTCGGACAACTGCGCTCCATGGGTCCGGCCGATCAGGTCGGACCGCGAGATAACCCGCAGCGCGCCACGGTAGTCATCGGAATCGCGCTGTCCGGCGGGCACCACATCGGTATGTCCTTGGATCAGGACCAGCACGGCGTCGGCCATATCCGAGGCCAGCAGCCGTCGTATGTCATCAGCCGAAATTGTCATCGGTGCTTCCTCGTCCCTTGTGCGTTGTGGCTCTGCCTTTAGCTATGCCCGTTCGGTGTCTGTCCTATTCGCGCGGCCGGCACCCACCTCAGGTCGGAGAACGCCCGATTACAGACCTGCGGCGGGTAGCCACGCGGCGGTCAGCCTGGCCGGCCAGTCCCGAGGGGCGGGAGCGCGGCGGTGAAGAAGCTGTTGCATGCTGCCACCGCGGGCTTCAGCTCCGGAATGCTGCCCGCGCTGACGTCGCCGCGCATCTTCGACGTGTCGATGAGGGGATCGCCGGAGGCAGCCGGGTCGGGGAAGTCCGGAACCCCGTGCTCACGTACGCATTGGGCGAACTTGAGTGCGGCCTCCTGCTGCGCGGGAGTGCGCCCCGCGTCCGCTGACCAGCCCGACGGCTCCAGGCCCGCACACGCACCGACTGCCTTCCGCCACGTCGCCTTCGGCACTGAGATGCCTCCGTAGGGAAACCGACCGTCGGCGTTCGGGTTTGGGAAGTCCGCGACACCGTTGGCCCGCATGCACTCGGAGTACTTCACCGCGCGCTCCTGACCGGCCGGGTCGGCGCCGGCCTGGGCGGCGCCGGCCAATCCGGCCGAGCCGATCACGGCGGCCGTGGCGAGAGTGAGGAGCGGTCGACGGGTGTGTGTTGTGTTGTGGTTTGTCATGGCAGCCAGTCAAGGCGCGGTGGTGTTGTGAGCGCGTATGCGATTTTCGATACGCCGGCGATATGCGGCGGCTCGTAGCGTGGACGGCATGCGAGTGCTGGTCGTCGAGGACGAGCCCTACATGGCGACGGCCATCCGCGACGGTCTGCGCCTGGAGGCGATCGCGGCCGACATCGCCGGCGACGGGGACACCGCGCTGGAGTTGTTGAGCATCAACGCCTACGACATCGCCATCCTCGACCGTGACATTCCCGGGCCCTCCGGCGACGAGATCGCCGAACACATCGTCGCATCGGGCAGCGGCACCCCGATCCTGATGTTGACCGCGGCAGATCGGCTCGACGACAAGGCTTCGGGGTTCGGGCTGGGCGCCGATGATTATCTGACCAAGCCCTTCGAACTGCGAGAGCTCGCTATGCGTCTGCGGGCACTCGACCGCAGACGCGCTCAGAACCGACCGCCGGTGCGGGAGATCGCCGGCCTGCGGCTGGATCCGTTCCGCCGCGAGGTCTACCGCGACGGCCGTTACGTGGCCCTCACCCGAAAACAGTTCGCGGTGCTCGAGGTCCTTGTCGCCGCGGACGGGGGCGTGGTCAGCGCCGAGGAGCTTCTGGAGCGGGCATGGGACGAGAACGCCGATCCGTTCACCAACGCCGTGCGCATCACCGTCTCGGCCTTGCGCAAACGCCTCGGCGAACCCTGGATCATCACCACGGTGCCCGGCGTCGGCTACCGCATCGACACCGCAGCGGGATCCGGACGTGAGGAGAGAAACCATGGATAGAGCACCGGGATTGAGCCTTCGCCTCAAACTCACCCTCAGCTACGCCGGATTCCTCATGCTCGCCGGTACCCTGCTGCTCGCCGCCGTGTGGGTATTCCTCCTGCGTTATGTCCCAGACCGCATGATGATCATCCCGGGCAGCACCGACATCGCCTTCCCCAATGATGTCTTTCCCATCCGGTCCAGGCTCCTGCACGTCTTCGCTCCCCGAGCCGCCGCGGTGATGGCCCTTCTGCTCGTGTTCGGTCTCGCGGGAGGGTGGCTGCTGGCCGGCCGGATGCTCGCGCCCCTGACGCGTATCACCGCCGCCACCCGGATGGCCTCGAAAGGCGCGCTGTCGCACCGAATCCGGTTGCCGGGCCGCAGAGATGAGCTCCGCGAACTCGCCGACGCCTTCGACACCATGCTCGAACGGCTCGAAGCCCACGTCGCCGAACAACAACGATTCGCCGCCAATGCCTCACACGAACTGCGAACCCCGTTGGCCATCACACAGACCCTCCTCGACGTGGCCCGCCAGGACCGCCACACCGACTGCGCCGAGCTGATCGAGCGCCTTCACGTCGTCAACACCCGAGCGATCGACCTCACCGAAGCGCTGCTCGTGCTCAGCCGCACCGACCAACGGTCCTTCACCCAAGAACCTGTCGAGCTCTCCCTCATCGCCGAGGAAGCCACGGAAACCCTTCTGGCCCTTGCGGAACAACACGGCGTCATCCTGGAGACCTCCGGTGACACCACGCCCACCGTCGGTTCGCCAGCGCTTCTGCTGCAGATGACCACGAACCTCGTGCACAACGCGATCGTCCACAACCTGCCCGACCACGGCACCGCGCGGGTGACAACCTGCGTCCGTCCCGAGGGCGTGGTACTCACGGTCGAGAACACCGGCGAAAAGCTCACTCCACAACTGGTTTCCACCCTTGTCGAGCCGTTTCAGCGGGGCTCCGAACGCATCCGCACCCACCACGCGGGCGTCGGTCTGGGGCTGGCGATCGTCAACAGCATCGTCCAGGCACACCACGGCACCCTCGCTCTCACGCCCCGTCCCGCCGGTGGGCTCTGCGTCACGGTGCAGTTACCTGCGGTATCCCAATGCGACCGAGCTAAGAATGGCAGTTGAGGACTGACTCCACGAAATCTGCTTTCGCGATCGAGTAAGCCTCGCGATCGCCGGCGTATTCGGACGCCAGGGCCCGCTTCAGCGCGGCATACTCCGCGACCAGGACGGGGTTTGCGCGCAGCGCGTCGCGGAAGATGAGCTGTTCTTGCCACCGTGGAGTGGTGAGCGTCATGACATGCAGGTGGGCACTGCGTCTCCCCTCGGTGACCTTGACGAAGAATCGCCGCCACGGGCGCTGATCCAGGTCGGGATCCACGTAGTGCCAGCTGTGCGGTTTCAGTGCCGCGACGAGCGGCTCCAGATCCGTCAAATCCGCTACAGGCGCCTGCAAGTCGATGATCGGTTTGGCAGACAGGCCGGGTATCGACGTGGAGCCGACGTGCTCGATGTCAGCGATCAGCCATGGTGCCAGTAGCACCTCCAGATGGTCGCGTTCTTGCTCTCCGCGCCGAGCCCACGCAGGATCGGCATCGGCAAGAGAGACAGGCTCTGTGGCCCACGCCGGCGGACCGTCCGCGCTAACCGACATACCCAACACTATGCGTCCGAAAGACGGCCAGGTTCTACACAGCTGCAGTCTTCCGAATGGACTCTGATCGATCACTTCATCGGGATTCGAGCCTGTTTGTTTGGCGCTCGCAGAAACCGGCTATCGACGAGGCATGCCTCAATCTCCCAGTGACAGTCGCATCGACGACGTAGCTCCAGGTGACATCATCGGTCTCGATCGCGGTACGGGCGAGCAGGGCTACAAGGTGGTCCACAAAGAACCATCCGAATCCGGTTTCCTGGTCACCTTCGAAGGCGATGACGGGGATACGTTCCAACTGACCTTGACCGCGGGCACACCTGTCACGCGGTCATTGGAATCGAAGTGGGAGTCGACCCAGAGCCCGACCACGCACAGGGATCGATGAGCCGGTTCGTCGTACAACGCCTCGGCCTCGGACGATATCGGCTGCCGCGCAACGATCACGTCCCGTCGCCACTGAGGTAATCGGTCCGTCGACGGTCGCGCTCAGTCCGCGGTGTCGGGGCTGGCGCGCACCCAAGGCCATGCGGCGGCGGCGAGTTCCGCGACTTCGTGAAGCTCTTGGCGCGCCGCCCCATCGCGGGCTAGTTGAGCCATGCCTTGCATGACGGAGGCAGTGAAAAGCGCCAGCGCCCGCGGGTTCGCGTCAGCACGAAGTTCCCCCGCCTCCACAGCCGCGGCAATGACGCTTTCGAGTTGAGACACGCTGGTATTGCGCACCGCGCGCAGCATTTCCCGAATTTCGACCGAGGCACAGTTGATTGCCGAGCTGATCACCAGACAACCAGGCGGGTGCCCCGTCCTGGTGTACGCGACGACTGCCTCCCTCAGCAGCCGGTCGATACCCGCGCGCAAAGTCGGCTCCTCACGTAACGCGGCGCCCATCCATCCGTGGTACTCGCGCAGATAGAACTCGACGACCCTGCCGAACAGTTCGCGTTTGTCGCCAAAAGCCGCGTACAGGCTGGGCGCCCCGATGCCGACCTTCGCGGTGATGTCGGCGATCGACGTCGCCTCGTACCCGCGCTCCCAGAACAACTCGGTTGCCTGCTCGAGCGCGTTCGTTCGGTCGAACTGAGGGGGCCGTCCCCGGCGTGCAACGCGTTCCACGCGGCAATTCTATAGCGCTCACTAAAGAAACCTGCTAGCGTCCTGACAATCGAATTCTGTAACGGTCTTTATAGAATGTTGGGAGAGCCGCACATGGGGACTTTGACAGGCAAGACCGCGCTGGTCACCGGCGGTGGCCGAGGCATCGGGCGCGCAATCTCCGAACGCTTGGGGCGCGATGGCGCACTGGTGGCGGTGCACTACGGCAACAACGAGCAGGCCGCGGCCGCAACAGCCGAGTCGATCACTGCCGACGGCGGACACGCCTTCGTCGTCGGCGCACCTCTGGGGCGGCCCGGCGACGCGCAAGCGCTGTGGGCGGCATTCGACGCCGCTGTCGGGAACCATGCCGACACCACAGGCGTGGACATTGTGGTCAACAACGCTGGAACCGTCATCTACGGCACCATCGACAGCGTCGGCGAAGATGACTTCGATCTGGTTTTCGCCGTCAACGCCAAAGCACCGTTCTTCATCGTCAAGCACGGCGCCGGACGCCTGCGCGACGGTGGCCGCGTCATCAATATCTCTTCCGGTGCCTCGCGTGTCGCTTCCCCATTGACGATCGCCTATTCGATGACCAAGGGCGCGATCAATGCCCTGACGCGCACGCTGGCACTCGAACTCGCCCCGCGCGGAATCACCGTCAATTCCGTCGAACCGGGAATCGTACGAACCGACATCGCGCCGTGGCTGGCAGACGAACAGATGAGCGCCCAGGCAGCGGCATGGTCAGCATTCAACCGAATCGGTGCGCCCGACGACATCGCCGATGTCGTGGCATTCCTGGCGTCCCCCGACTCACGGTGGGTCACTGGACAATTCATCGACGCATCCGGTGGTCTGCTGCTTGGGCCAACCGTGAAGGTCGAGGTCGCCAGCGCATGAGGGCTCTCAGCGGCGAGTACCAGCCGAGCAGCTTTGACTCGATTCGCGAGCAGGTCACCCTTTACGAGGAATCGAATGGACGCGTGGGTGGCACACTCGAGGGCCGACGGCTGATCATCGTCACACATCGCGGCGCCAAAACCGGCAAGCTGCACAAGTCGCCGCTGATACGCATCCCGCACGATGCCGGGTACATTGTGGTGGCCTCATACGGCGGGGCGCCGGCGAACCCCGCGTGGTACCACAACCTCATGGCCAACCCGGTGGTCGATGTTCAGGACGGCTCACTGATCCGCACGATGCGCGCCGCGGAAGCGACGGGAGACGAGAAGGACGGTCTTTGGCCGGTGTGCGAGGCGATTTGGCCGGACTTCCCCGAATACCGCTCCCGGACAGCCCGTGATATCCCCATGTTCGTGCTGACCCCAGAACCCGCTGAGCCAAGCCCAGACGGTAGGGCCGGCATTACGGTTGATCGCAGAGTTGATTGATCAGCAGCTCGACTCGAGCAGCCTGTTGCCCCGGACGCAACCGGGCCCCGCGGCTGAGCGTCACCAGCCCGTGCAGCGCCGCCCATAGCACCTCGGTAAGGGTGTCGGCGTCGTGCCGACCAGCAATTTGTGCGACTGCCTGACGCAGCTCAGCGAAGCCCGCGGACAATTCGGAGGGCGTATCCGCGTCGGCGAATCTCAATGTGGTTGCGCGGGTGAACATTGCGTCATAGAGCGCCGGGTTATTGGCGGCGAAGTCGAGATAGGCTTGCGCCACGCGCTTGAGCGTCGCCTTGGCGGTCCGTCGCCCACGGCGAGCTTCGGACAAAACCTCAGCCAGTTCACCGAAGCCGTCGATCGCCACGGCCTCGGCCACCTTGTCCATGCCCGAAAAGTGCTTGTACAGCACCGGCTGGCTGTATTCGATTTCTTCGGAAAGCCGACGTGTGGTGACCGCTTCCCAGCCCTCGGCCTCCGCCAATCCCCGTGCCGTACTGATGATCAGTCGACGACGCGCGGCTTGCTCACGATCGCGACGCTCACTGGTGGCCATACTTGACAATAGCATCGCTAGAAGTTCTAGCGCTGCTATTGACGCGCTTTGGACCAAGGGTTAGCGTTGCTAGCACCACGACGGCTTGATCAAGGAGGTGCGACGTGATCGAACTGGCCAAGACGCTGGCGCTGATCTCGGTTCTGGGTACCGCGGTTGTTTACGGCACCGACGTGTTCTGCGCAGTTGTTCTGCGACCCACACTGGCCGCCGTTGACGATCGCGCCCTGGTGACAGTGATGGGCAACATGCATCGCTACGCGGATCGCCGCATGCCGGCACCGGGCGCTCTTGGCGGCATTGCCGCCATCGCAAGTGCCGCACTGTTCGCGGTGGCCGGCCAATGGATCCAGAGCATTGCGGCACTCTGCGCCGTGGTGCTACTGCTGGCCTGGATCGTGCTTTACGTGCGAATCAGCGCGCCGATCAACCGCGAGCTCACCCAAGCCGCCGCCAGCCAACAGGTCCCGGCGAACGCACGTGCGCTGCAATCGAACTGGAACCGCATCATCACCGCTCGAGCCGCCCTGCAGGGTCTCGCCGTCGTCGCGCTGTGCCTCACGCTGATCGTCTGACCGCAAAAGGGCCGGCGATAGATCACCGCAACATCCACCACCTGAAGGGATAGTGATCGTGACCGAACAACCAACAACACTGGGACGCCTACTGATGCGCACCGCGCCTCTGTTCAACGCGCCGGTAGCCGCGGTGGCCACCTCGCCACGCTTGAGCAGGCTGGTGAACCGCAACATCGCCATACTGAGCTACACCGGTCGTCGTTCCGGACGCAGCATCAGCATGCCGGTGGCATACCGCCGCACCGGTGACGAGGTCGTGATCGCTGTCGCCATGCCCGACGCGAAGACGTGGTGGCGCAACTTTCTCGGCGACGGGAGCCCCCTCACGTTGCGTCTGGGCGAGACCGATCACCACGGGCATGCGGTCGCCAAGCGCGACAACAAAGGACGCGTCACGGTCACCGTACGACTGACCAACTGACCAAACCGAGTCGCGCCCGCCAGTGGCTTCAGTTGGAACGCGGTCAGGGCCGACTCGGTGCAACGGCGACAGCACCGACGTCCACGTCCGCGATATGGACGCTGTGACCGTCCTGGCGTATGAACAAGCTTGTGACGCTGGTTGATTGGCCGGGCTGCTGCGCATCGGATGGCCGGGGAACGCGGGCGACAATCACCGCGTCGCCGTTGGGCAGCGGATAGTCGCTATACGTCCCCTCCCCGGCGGCCTGGATCCACTGGTTGCCTTTGAGTTCCCACACGCCGCCATCGGGTGTGGGCTCGGACGGATTCGTCGGGCACTGCTCGGCGCCGGCGGTGGCCCTCAGCCTCCCGTCGGGCGTCCACCAGACGGCACCGCTCTGGTTGCCGTAGAAGTAGGCCCTCGGACTCGCATCGAAGGGGCCGTGCGGAAATCCGGCAGCCTGCTGACCGGTTGCCGAGTCGAACACCGTGACTTGGTGCTGATTGCAGGGACCCGCCTTGGCGGTGCTACCGGTCTCGTATGCGAATCGGGTTCCGTCAGGGCTGAAGACTGCTGACATCCACTGCGTGGTCGGTTGGTGCACGACGTCGCGGACCGCGCCGTCGGTGTCGACGAGGAACAGACGGTCGGCCTGGGCGAATCTGTCGGAGCCGTACTTCTTGACGATGGCCACGCGCCCATGGCCTGCGCCGATGACATTTCCGGCGAAGTCTTGCATCTGGGCCGGGGCCGCTTGTTGCTCGGGCGTTCGCGGCGGCAACGAGACTGTGTGCCACGCGGTCGGTGTCGCCTTGGGCTGGCTGAGATCCAGCTGCATCAGGGTCACCTGCCCGTCGGGAGCGTTCTCTGAAGCCGGGGCCTGCCAGACGACTGTGCTGCCCTGCAACGCATATGGGGCGCCGGGCCGACTCGGCCGTTGTGAATCCGTGCGCGATACGGCTGGGATGTCCACCTCGTGTGTCTGACGGCTCGCCACGTCTATCCACACCAACTTGGCGTGAATGTCGGCACCGTCGTAGGGGTATCGACCGGCCTGCTCATCGGAGTACTCCGCGAAGGCGTACCTTCCATCGGTGGTGAAACCCGGTGTGCCCAAACCCACGAACCTCGACGCACCGACCTGTTCCGTCCACTTCGCAAGGGCCTGCGCTCCCTGTGTCAGTACGAATCCCACCTCTCCGGTGTCGAACCATGGGGTGGTTCTCGGAACCGTGTAGGCGATCAGCGGGCCTTGAATCTCCGGTGAGGCAGGTTGGGTGGATAGACCCGACGACTGATCGCCCACGTGACACGCGCTGGTTGCCAGCGCGAGTGCCATGACTGCGGCGAGGACACGGCCCGATCTCAGTCTTCCCAGTAGCACGGATGCAATATCACACAGGGCACGGCGTCTCGCCGGGGTTGCGCCATTGCACACGACAGCTCTGGCCAGGCCGTGCGAAAATGGCGAGGCCGCGATGACGGGACAAGACCTATATTTGGTTGGGTGAACAGCAGCCCGCTCGACGAGTCCGCCGGCGCGGCTCCTGGTACGTCACACGATGGAACCTCCGCTTCGCACGCCGAGGGGGCGGACGAACCGCTGCAGGGTCCGCAGGTGCCGGCGAGCTGCGGACCCGCCCACCGGTTGCGGCCCGACATCGCCGCAGCGCTGATGTGGGGTCCCACCGGCAAATGGGCGTTGACCGCGGAGCGCCTGATTCAGTTGATCGGTGACACCGAACTTGTCCTCGTCGCCACTGCCGCGTGGCTGAGTCCGCAAGGATGGGGGCTGCTTTCGGTGACTACTGACCGCGTTCTGTATGTGCCCAGTGCGGCATCTGAAGACATGTTCGCGCAGCCGATCTCGGCGATGCTGTGGCTTCTCGACAGTGACACGACAAATGAACACGGTGACCGTAAGAGCACTCTCGTCGACCTTGAACGCAACATCGTCATGTGGTTCGAGACCCGCGCGGCAATTGAGGCGGTCAACACTGCTGTTCGGTGGGCGGTGCGGGTGCACACCAACGCCCAGCCCGGGTATGAGACCGCTCATACGGGCAACGTGTTGGAAGAGTTCTCGCAATTCGCGGCGCTGCGTCGCGCGCATTCGACGGGCGCCCTGGATGACGAGTCCATGCGCTTGGCGGTAGCACGGCTGTTCGGGCGCGCGCAGTCCGCGTCATCGCCACCGTTTCCTTCGCCTGATCCCCCGGCCTCCGACCACTGAGCGTCAGCCGGTCCGCCGATCTTCCTACCGCACCCCGACGAACTGGATCCCGCCATGGCAACCGATGCTCACGCACTCCGGATGTTTCCCCTACCGAACAACTCACCGGCGCGCACTGAGTTCATCTGGAAATCCGCGACGCCTCTCGACGAGCGCGATCAAAGCGCACTGAACGTAGGGGCCCACCACTGCTCGCGCCTGAACAACATGCCGTGCGACACCCTCGACATCGCTGAGGACCGCGAGCACATGCGCACCCAGCTGCGGGAGGGGTGGGGTATCACCAGCACCACCGAGGCCCGTCAAACGGTGGGCCGGCTGCTTGACGGCATGCACAGCGCCACCTACGAAATGGTGTTCCCGCTGGTCACGGCCATTGTCGACAAGACAGACGGTCATGCCCCCGATCTTCACCGCGAATACCTGGCTCTGCGCGCCTACAGCCGCAACGAGCCAGTGGACCATTGGATAGCGGCCTACGATGCGCTCCACCAGCTTCGTACGATCGCCAGGCCGTTTTCCGGATTCACCTCACCCAACTGGCCCACCCACATTCGCGCATGGGACTTCGCCCGTTTGGTCTACATCGTGCGGGTGGCCCGCCACATCGGCTACCTGGACGACGATGAGAGCTGGGCCATTCTGCGGGCCAACCTCTCGGCGGCGCGCAGTTACTACCCGAACTGGCGCCAGTTCGGTCAGGGTGTGATCATCGGCCGCACGTATTGGCGGGCGCTCACCGACGTCGCCACCGCCGGCGCATACGGTCAAACCGCGGCCGACGCTGTCAACGCAATGCACATTCGTCCCGACAGTCCCTGGCGTCGCCTCCCGCTGCAGCCGACCACGTGAATGGTCTTTTGCCACACCACTATCCGGTTCATCGCCGGTTGCCTGACGAAGCGCCGGTACGTCACAACGATCGCCATGAGTTTTAGGGCCTGAGCCGCTACGCCGATATCGATGCGGCGCTGGTTTTCGCGTGCGCTCAACCCCAAGAAGAGGCGGGCCTTGAAGGGCGGCGCACCAAGACTGCCCCTGCGCCGGCTCGAACAAGTTGCGGTGAAAACGCTGCGCGTCGGCATGGTCGGGTGGTAGGACCTTTACAGGCTCGCAACACACGAACCAGCGTTCCGTAACAAACCAGGGTTCGAATACCTACACCACCTCGAAGGTGGTCTGCACAAAGGAGAACGTCGAGTTGCCATCAGCAGCAATGACGGGTGACGAGTTCGTCTCGGTGAAGTTGGGGCGGATGTCCCGGTTGGTCGTCGAGCAGTTCCAGGAGCACATGCGTATGGGCAAGTTGACGGCCGGCGACAAGTTGCCACCCGAACGTGAGCTCTCGACGATGTTCGGGGTGGGGCGGAACACGATGCGCGAAGCACTCAGAGAACTTGAGTTGCTGGGCATGGTCACCAGCCGTCACGGCGAGGGCACGTTTGTCGCGGTGCCGTCCCCGGCCGATGTCGCAGCGCCGTTTCGTGCGGTGATCGAATTGTCCAGCGCTGCCGAGGATTCGGTGATGGAGTTTCGGCACGCCTTCGAGCCGGGAGTCGCGGCACTCGCAGCCAAGGTGATCACCGATGATGCTCGACAGACCCTGCTCGAAGCGCTGACCCGGTTCGAATCCTGCGTCGACGCCGCCGACGCGGCATCAGCGGCGATTCTGGAAGCACAGGCCGCCGATGCCGCCTTCCATCGCACGATCGCGCATGCGACTGCCAATCCGACCGTTATCGCGGTCTACGACGCGGTGGATTCACTGTTGAGCGGATCGCGCGTTCAGCTCGACTCCCGCACGTATCAACCGACGAGCAGTCAGGCCCGCGGCCACCGCCTGATCTATGAGGCCATCACCGCCGGGGATCCTCAACGCGCCGCGCTGGAGATGCGCCAACACCTGGAGGACGTCAGCAGCTGCGGCTGCTGAGCACCGACCGCTTGACAACCTGATCAGCCCGACGTGAGAGAGGGATCGCTAGTGACCATAAAGGTAGGACCACCGGACCTATCGCCTTCGAGCGCTGCCCAAAGTGATCTGACCAGCGCCTATGCCGCGGCAGGTTTTGGGTTCTCGTTCGAGCGAGGCACCCACCCCGCCGTTGTCGTCGTTGACCTGACCAACGGGTTCACTGATCCCGCGGTACCTACCGGCGCGGATCTGAGTGACGAGATCGCCGCCACGATCCGCGTCGTCGCGGCGGCGCGACGTGTCGGAGCACCCGTCATCTTCACCACCATCAGCTATAACCGCCCCGAACAGGCGGCCACCTGGTTGGCGAAGACACCAGGTCTTCGTGCCCTGCGGGAGGGCACGCCTCTGGTGGACATCGACGCACGCCTCGATGTTCGGCCGGCGGACCGCATCCTGGTCAAACATCACGCCTCAGCATTCTTCGGGACCGACCTGGCCGAGCAGCTACGCGCACAAGGTGTCGATTCGATCGTGGTGTGCGGCGCTACCACAAGCGGCTGCGTCCGAGCTACCGCGGTTGACGGTGTCTCACACGGCTTTCCGATCCTGGTCCCGAGGGAGGCAGTGGGCGATCGCGCACAGGCGCCACACGACGCCGCACTGTTCGACTTACAGGCGAAATACGCCGACGTTCTCCCCACTTCCGAGGTGGTCGCCTACCTCGATTCGTTGAAACAAGACAACCCGTCGACGAAAGAAGCAGCCAATGCCTAGCAGCGCAACGGATCTCGACCCAGCCACCAGCGCACACATCGCGCCACCCACGTTCGCCACGCAGTCACCGCGGCGGGTCGGGCTCGTCGTTCCCAGTTCGAACACCACAATGGAGACCGAGATCCCGCAATTGCTCGCGGATCACCCCAGCGCCATCACCTTCCACTCCAGCAGAGCCACCCTCCACACCGTGGACGCGGAATCACTTGCCGCCATGGTGAATCAGAGTGACCGGTGTGCGGCCGAACTCGGCGACGCCCGTGTCGACGTGCTCGCCTACGCATGTCTGGTAGCCGTCATGGCGGCCGGCGCAGGTGCACACGAACGCATCGAGGCACGGATGACCGACGTTCTACACGGACTCGGAGTCGACAGTCCCGTGGTGAGCAGCGCCGGTGCGCTGGTGCGCACTGCCACCGAACTCGGCATGTCGCGCGTGGCGATTGTGGCACCGTACATGCCGGCCTTGACGGAGTTGGTCATCAACTACCTTCAGGGCTACGGCATCGAGGTGACGGACTGGGTAACGCTGGCAGTCACCGACAACTGCGACGTCGGAAGACTCGACTCCACATCCCTGCCTGCCCACGTCGAGCGGCTGAATCTCGGACGGGCCGACGGCATCGTGCTCTCGGCATGCGTGCAGATGCCTTCGCTGCCTGCGGTCGCCGAGGTCGAACGGATCACCGGCCTGCCTGTCATCACCGCGGCCACAGCGACCACCCGCGAAATCATCAAGGCGCTGCGGATTACGGTCGACGCACCAGCCGGCGGTGCGGCGCTGCGTTCCCTGACTCAGGGAGCATCGCGGTGACCGCCCGTACAGCCACCGACGTGGTAGCCCGCGCGCTGGCCGGGGCACGTATCCGGTATGTGGACAGCAACGGCCTGCGGCACCGCGTGGTGACGTTCAACCCACAAGCCGAGCGCGACGTGCTGTTCATCCCGGGCATCACCAGCCCGGCCGAGACCGCACGCTTCATCGCCGACGCCCTGCCGCATCTGCGTCTGCACGTCCCGGATCTTCGTGGCCGCGGGCACACCGACGTGTCCCCCGAATGCCGATACCAGCTCACCGACTATCGCGCGGACGCCGTCGGAATCATCGCGGCGCTGGACCTGAACGACCCAGTGCTGGTGGGCCATTCGTTAGGAGCACGCATCATCGCGTCGGTTGCGCTGGCGACTTCCCCGACCGCACCGGTCGTCCTCGTCGATCCCCCGACGTCGGGCCCCGGGCGGCCGCCATATCCGATGAGTTCTGCCTCGTTCCTCGCGCAAATCGACGAGGCGCGCGCCGGCACAACCACGGAGCAGGTCCGCAAGTACTTCCCGCGGTGGCCGGAGGCCGAATTGCAACTGCGCGCCGCGGTGTTGCCGACCTGCGATCCGCAGGCGGTCGCCGCGACGCATCACGGCTTCGAGATCGAGGACTTCTTCCCGATCTGGGACCTCCTCGACGGCGACGTCACGCTCATCTACGGCGCCAACAGCCCGGTCGTGCCGGCCGAGGCCGTAGCGGAGCTCGCCGAGCGCAACACCCGGGTGCGCATCACGGCAGTCCCCGACGCGGGTCACATGGTGCCGTGGGACAACCTCTCCGGGTTCGTCACGGCACTTGAGTCTGCCGTCACGGCTGAGCCGAAAAACCCTGCCATTAACGCACATTCGCCGAAATAGGGAGAATTCCATGTTCGATCTTCGGTCTGCCGATCTCCACGACGCATTCACCAGGGAACTGACCCTGTGCAAGGTCAGCGCCGGTGAGCATGTGGTCGTTCTCGCCGAGCCCACCAGCCGCACCGACTATGTCGAAGCGGCGTTCGCTGCGGCCCGGCGTCTCGACGCGCACGTCATCGTCGCGGTCGTTCCCGGCGGGAGCCCCGCGCCGGTGCCGTCGACCCACACCGGCGCGGGCCCCGGCCTGCAATCCGTCCTCTCCGATGGCGCCGCGCAATCCCTTTTGCGCAGTGCGGATCTGGTTGTCGACCTCACCAGGGAGGGCTTCATCCACGCCCCGCTGCAAGAGTCGATCCTCGACGCGGGCACCCGCATCATCTTCGTCTGCGACGCACCGGATGTGCTGACGCGCAACATGCCCACCGAGCGCGACAAGGATGACGTCCTCGCCGCCGTCGACCTCGTGCGCAGCGGCACCGCAATGACGGTGACATCTCCACACGGCACCAACCTCACCGTCAATCTGACCGACTGCCATCCGGGGTTCCAGGTGGGTTACGCAGACGACCCGGGCCGCTGGGATCACTGGCCATCCAAGATGTGCCTGTTCTGGCCGCAAACCGCCGACGGTGTCATCGTGCTCGCCCCTGGCGACATCCTGTTTCCCTTCAAACAATTCGTCCGCGATCGCACCGAGATTCACGTTACCGACGGTGCCATCGCCGCCATCACCGGGGGCGCTGACGCGGATCTGCTCAACATGTACATGGATGACTCCCAGGACAAGTGGGCCCGCTACACCTCACACATGGGCTGGGGTCTGATGCGCACCGCCGACTGGTTCGCCACCGACATGTACGGCAAGAACGAAATCATGGGCATGGACGGCCGCGCCTATGCCGGCAACTTCCTGTGGTCCACCGGGCCGCAACCGTTCCTGGGGCGGGATTCCTACGCCCACCTCGACATCGCCCAGCGCGGACACACCATCTCGATCGACGACATCGTCGTCGTCGAGAACGGGAACCTGACCGACAACCTCGCTCCCGTCCCGGCATCCCGCTGACCGCCTACCCAGACAAGGAGAAGCAATGACCGTCACCACCGAGCACCGCCCACTCACCGCCGGAGATGCCTGCCAGGACAAGGTTCTTCTCGACGACTGGCACGTCATCGGATTCAGCACCGACTTCCCGCCCGGCGACATCCACAAGGTGACCTTGCTCGAACGTGACCTCATCGTGTGGCGAAGCAGCGACGGCGAGGCTCACGTGTGGGAAGACCTGTGCATCCACCGTGGCGCCCGGTTGTCGAAAGGCTGGCTGGTCGGTGACAACGTGGTGTGCCCCTATCACGGATGGCGCTACGACCAGCAGGGTACGTGCACGCTGATGCCTGCCGCGCCCACCGAGAAACCCATGAAGAAGGCCCGCGCATTCCCCTACCCGGTCCAGGAGGTCTACGGATTCGTCTGGGTGTGCCTCGGCGAACCGTCGTCGGACGTGCCGACCTATTCGCAGTGGGACGACGACAGCTTCATGAAAGTTCACAGCGGTCCTTACCCCTACGCCGGCAACGGATTCCGCGCCGTCGAGAATTTCGTCGACGCCTCCCACTTCCCGTTCGTGCATGCCGGATTCAACGGTGTTCAGGACAATCCCGACACGCTCGACCCCTACACGGTGGAGGAGCTCGACGACGGCACGTTGAAATCATCCGAAGTCCGGGTGTTTCAGCCGCAGGGAGACGCGCGCGGCAAGCCGGTATTGGCGTACTACACGTATCACACGCTCAAACCGTTCGTCGGCTACTTCTCCAAGCGCACACAGGACGCAGACGAAGCCGGCAATGTCATTTCCGGCCAGTCCGACACTTTCGCCACACTTTTCACGGTCCAGCCGATCGACGCCGTGACGTGCATCGTGCGGGTCTGCTCGGCGCTCAACGTCCAGCCGCGACCCGACGCAGACGCGGTGCGCGCCCGCAACGACGTCATCTACCATCAAGACCGCGATATCGTGGAAACACAACGACCCGAACGTATTCCGGTCGAACTGCGCTACGAGCTGCATCACCGGACTGACCTGATGGGGCAGCGCTACCGAAGCTGGTTGCGCCGCAAAGGCATCACCTACGGGGTCATCTGAGCATGACGGACACGATGACCTTACGTCTGGTGTCCGTCGAGCACGGTGCGGACGCCATCAATCTCTACCGGTTCGCCGCACCGGACCGTATCCCGCTGCCCGCGTTCGAACCGGGCGCTCACATCGATGTCGACGTCGCGCCCGGAGTGACCCGGCAGTACTCACTGCTCTGGTCACCGGGGACAGCTGATCGGTACGAGATCGCGGTGCACTACCCAGGCGGTGACACCTCGAGCGCCCGGCACCTGCACCGCGAGTCGGTGGTGGGTGCGATGTATCAGGTATCGCAGCCGCGCAACCACTTTGGACTTACCGACGAGGACGGCGAGTTTCACCTGTTCGCCGGCGGAATCGGTATCACCCCGATCGTGTCGATGTACCGCAAACTGGCCGCCGACGGACGCAAGGCGCAGCTGCATTACTGGACCAGATCACCCGCGCGGACGCTCTTTCACGAGGAACTCGCAGGCGCAACAGGCGTGGAGGTGATTCACACCGAGTCCCCCGGCGTACCTCGCCTGGCAGAGGTGGTCGCCGACATCCCGGCATCGGCACAGCTGTACTGCTGTGGCCCGACAGCCATGATCGACGAATTCGAAAGAATCACTGCCGGGCGGGATCCCGAGTGTGTGCACAGAGAACGCTTCACTGCAAAAACCGTCGAGGAGACCGACTTGACCGGCTTCGATGTCACCCTGCAGCGCGCCGGGAAACGGCTGCACATCGGCCCGGAGGAGACCATTCTCGGTGCCTGCATCGAGGCCGGACTCGACGTCGCTTTCTCCTGCGAGGAGGGCGTGTGCGGAGCCTGCGAAGTGTCCGTCATCGCAGGCGACATCGAGCACCGCGACTCGGTGCTCACTGCCTCCGAGCAGGCCAAAAACGATCGCATGATGATCTGCTGCTCCCGTGGCCGCGGGAACGTCGTCATCGATATCTGACACCCAGTTCTCTCGACAATCCTGGAGATACAACCATGACCAACCAACCCCGCGTGGCGATCATCGGCGCTGGAATCGGCGGCGTGACACTTGCGAACGCACTCGATCGCCACGGCTTCGACTACCACATCTTCGAACGGGCAAAGCAATTCGGCGAAGTCGGTGCGGGCGTGCAATTGACGCCAAACGCTGTGAACGTCCTCGACGAACTCGGCCACACCGCCGACCTCGACCGGGCTGGGTTCCTTCCCGAGGCCATGGTGGGCCGCAATTGGCGCACCGCTCGCGAACTCTTTCGCACGCCGCTCAGGGACAGCTGCGAATCCCTCTACGGCGCGCGTTTCATCCATATCCACCGTGCCGATCTGCACGAGATGCTGTCGCGCCGCATCCCGGCCGAACGCACCACCCTTGGCACCACATGCGTCGGGGTACGTACCACCGACACTTCGGCGACCGCCCTGTTCGAGGACGGCAGTGAGTTCGAAGCTGACGTCATCGTGGGTTGTGACGGCGTCCGATCCATCGTGCGCGCCACACAGTTCGGCGACGAGAAGGCCCGCTACACCGGTCACATGTGCTGGCGCGCACTGGTTCCGGTCGCACAGTTCCCGCTGAAGCACGTGAGCCCGGACTCGTCGTTCTGGATGGGACCGAATTCGCACATCGTCACCTACTACGTCCGCGGCGGTGACATGGTCAACATCGTCGCGGTGAAAGAGCACCCCGACTGGGTGGAGGAATCATGGACGATTCCCAGCTCCAAGCAAGAACTGCTCGACGCATTCCGCGGATGGCACCCGAACATCCAGGAGTTGCTGCAGGGCGCCGACGAGGACAACATCTTCAAATGGGGCCTCTTCGACCGTGATCCGATCTCTACGTGGACCGACGGGAGAGTCGCCCTCCTCGGTGACGCTGCTCATCCGATGCTCCCCTTCCTGTCCCAGGGAGCGGCGATCTCCATCGAGGACGGTTACGTGCTGGCGGAGGCGTTGGCCCAATCCCGCGGCGACATCGCGCTGGCGCTGAAAGCCTATGAACACGAACGGGCTCCACGAGCCAGCCGGGTCCAGCTCGAAGCCCGTGAGCGTGGGCGCACCTACCATCTGCCGAGCAGGTGGGCACAGTTCAAGCGCGATCGCGTCTACCAGTTGCGCCAGCTGCTCGACCGGAACACCGTTGGAATACAGGCCAATTGGGTGTACGAGTACAACGCGGTGCAGCGAATGAGTGCCGGCCTCTGAAGGTACGGCGGGCGGCTCGGCAGGCCGCCACTACAAACGTCCCCGCACGACGTGGTGGCGGTGGCCGAATCAGGAAATCCCAGACCATTGGAGTCAAGCATGACAACTGTCCAAGCCAGCCGGCCCGGCCGGGTCGTCGCATCGAGCCTGATCGGCACGGTGATCGAATGGTATGAGTTCTATATTTATGGCACCGCCGCCGCGCTGGTGTTCGACAAATTGTTCTTCCCGAAGTTCGACTCGTTCATGGGTACATTGCTCTCGTTGTCGACGTTTGCCATCGCCTTCGTCGCGCGGCCCGTCGGTGCGGCGATCTTCGGCCACTACGGTGACCGCCTCGGCCGCAAGACCCTACTCGTGGTGTCGCTGGTATCGATGGGTGGGGCGACATTCCTGATTGGTGTTCTCCCAACGTATTCCGCCATCGGTGTCGCGGCACCGGTGATCCTGGTGGCACTGCGCCTGATCCAGGGGCTGTCGTTGGGCGGTGAATACGGCGGCGCGGTGTTGATGAGTATCGAGCACACCAAGGTTCACCGGCGCGGTCTCACGGGCGGAATCATCAACAGCGGAGCCAGCCTTGGCCTCATCCTGGCCACCGCGGTCTTCGGGCTGGTGTCGCTGCTTCCCGACGCGGCCTTCATGTCCTGGGGATGGCGAATCCCGTTCCTGCTCAGCGTCGTTCTGCTCGTCCTCGGCCTGTTCATCCGCCTGCGGGTTGCGGAGAGCCCCGAGTTCACCGCCGTCCGTGCCACCAACACCATCGAGCGCCTGCCGATTCGCACTGCCGTGACCAGCCATGGCCGAGAGATCGTGCTGATGGCGCTGGCTTACCTACCCACCGGCGTGATCTTCTACCTGGCGGCCGTTTTCTCGTTGTCCTACAGCACCAAAACGCTTGACCTCTCACGTCCGGTCATGCTCACGATCCTCTGTATCACCAACGCCATCGCCATCGTCGGCCTCGTCTACTTCGGATGGCTCTCCGACTTCAAGAACCGGAAACTGATCTACCAACTCGGGATAGCCGGCATGCTGGTGACACCGTGGATCTGGTTCGTCATGATGAATACCAAGTCCTACACGACAATTTTCTTCGCCTTCCTCGTGTTGCTCCTGCCGCAAGTCGCCAGCTACGGCACCATGCCGGCGTACTTCACGCATGTATTCCCGCCGCGGATCCGCTACACCGGTATGTCGCTGGGCTACAGCCTGGGAACCATCATCGGCAGCGGGTTGTCGCCGCTGATCGCCACGGCACTGCTCGGCAAGACGAACAACTGGCCCGCGGTGGCGATCTTCATCACGGCGCTCAACCTCATCGCGCTGCTCGCGACCTTCGGTCTGCGGGAACGGCATGTCGCCGAGCCGGCGATCGCAGCGCATATCCCCAGCCCGACGACCGCCTGAAGACACACCCAACCGGCAGGCCGGGATCGGCCGCCACGGTAACAGTGCGCCACTCCCCAGAGGGAGTGGCGCACTGCCGTATCTGAATGTGCGGCGCGACGGCAGATCAGTGAGTGCTGGCGGCCGGTCGCACGATGATCTCGTTGACGTCCACCGTGGGGGGCTGTCCGATGGCGAATGCGATGGCGTCGGCGATCGCCGAAGCCGGTATCGCCAGGGCGCGATAGGTGCGCATGGCGTCACGGGCTGCCGGGTCTGAGATCGATTCGGCGAGTTCTGATTCAGTGACTCCCGGAGAGATCACACTCACCCTGATGCCGCCGGACTGTTCTTTACGCAGCCCTTCGGAAATGGCCCAGACGGCGAACTTGGTGGCGGAGTACACGGCCGCGGTCGGCTCCACTTCGTGGGCGCCGATGGATGCCACGTTGACGATGTGCCCGCTTCCCTGCGATTGCATGACGGGAAGCGCCGCACTGATGCCATGCAGCACACCGCGGATGTTCACATCGATCATCCGATTCCATTCATCGACCTTGTTCTCGGCCAGCGCCGACAGCGGCATGACGCCCGCATTGTTGATCACGACGTCCACGCTGCCGTAGGTGTCGACGGCGGCGGCGACGAACCGCCGGACGTCGGCGGCGTCGGTGACATCAAGCCGGCGAAACGACGCGGTGCCGCCAGAGGCCTCAATCCGCGCGGCCAGGGATTTCAGCCGTTCGATGCGGCGGGCACCGAGGAACAGTCGGTGACCGTCGCCGGCCAGGCGCAGTGCCGCGGCTTCGCCGATTCCGCTACTGGCTCCGGTGATCAGGACGGTCTTCGGGCTCGTGGTCATGGTGGTTGGTCCTTCTGGCTAGACGGCTTGCTGGGTGGGCAGGATGGTGATTTCGGTGAGGTTGACGTGGCGCGGGACCGAGGCGATGAAAGCGACGGTTTCGGCGACATCGGCTGCGGTGAGCACGTCGATGTCGTTGATCAGGTCGGCCATCAACCGGCTCGCGTCGGGATCGGTGACATGGCTGGGTAATTCGGTATCCACCATTCCCGGTTCGATGGTCGATACCCGCACCATCTTTCGGCCCAGTTCGACGCGCAACAGCCTGGTCAGCTGGCTGATATAGGCCTTGGTGCCCGAGTACACCGAGAACTTCTCCAGTACCCGGGTCGCCGCGATCGACGATGTGGTGATGAGGTCGGCTGCTTTACCGTGAGCTGCCGAATCGATGAGCTGCGGCACGAACGCGCCGATGACGTTCATGACGCCGGTGATGTTCAGGTCGATCTGCTGTTGCCAGTCCGCGAATCGGACGTCGTCGATCGGCGAGATCAATTGAACCCCGGCGTTGTTGAACACCAGATCAACCGGACCCAAGCGCGAGGCAATCTGCTCGGCGGCCGCGTTCACGGCCGACCTGTCTGTGACATCGAGCGGCAGCGCAAGCGCGGTGCCCCCCGCGGCGGTGATCCGTCGTGCGAGCGCGTCGAGCTTGTCGGTTCGGCGCGCCGCGATGGCGACGCCGGCGCCCAACGATGCCAGCCGGAATGCGGTGGCTTCGCCGATGCCGCTGGAGGCTCCGGTGATGACAGCGACGCGGCCCGTCAACGGGGCCGAGGAGATCACGGTGGACATACGTCTTGTTCCCTTCGAGACTGCGTGGATATGTGCATTCGAGACAACAGGTCCGAAGGCCGGATTTGTGGACGCACGCTGGCCCGAAGTATCAGGGGACAAATTGGGCCACCATAGGCGTCGACGACCACGCCGCCGGGCGGCAGACTGGCCGTTATGAGTGATCGGAAGCCCACCGAGCTGGCCGAATTCCTCAGTGCGCGGCGCGCGCGCCTCTCTCCACAGGATGTGGGACTGGACGGACCTGCCACGCGCCGGCGGGTTCCAGGCCTGCGCCGCGAGGAACTGGCCAGGCTGGCCGGGGTCAGCGTCGACTACTACACCCGCCTGGAGCAGGGCCGCAGCCGCAGTGCGTCGGCCGATGTGCTCGATGCGCTCGCGACCGCGCTGCGCCTCAACGACGCCGAGCGCCAGCACCTGCATCTGCTGGCCAAACCCCTAGCAGTGCAACGCAAACGGCGCCCCCGCCCGCAATCGGTTCACCCGGCGACTCTGCGTCTGCTGGAACTTCTCGATCAAGTCTCCTCGCCGGCGTTCGTACTCGGCCGACGACTGGATGTGCTGGCGCACAACCGTTTGGCCGGTGCGCTGATCACCGAGTTCCGTGAACTTCCCGCCCCAATGCGCAATCAGGCCCGCTTCGTCTTTCTCGACCCACACTCGCGGGAGTTGTATGCCGACTGGGCGGAGGTGGCTGCCGACACCGTGGCGATGCTTCGCCTGGACGCCGGCCGCTACCCCGACGACGAGAAACTCTCGGCCCTGGTCGGTGAACTTTCAATCCGATCGGTGGAGTTCCGCAAATGGTGGTCGGACCACAACGTCGAACGCCGCACCACCGGAACCAAGGCCTACCACCATCCGATCGTCGGCGACCTCACTGTCGGGTACCAGGCGCTCAACCCGTCCGGTGACCCTGATCAGGTGCTCATCGTCTACACGACCGAACCCGGATCACCCGCCGAGACCTCGCTGCGACTCTTGGCCAATTGGCATGACGGCGAGCGTCACGCCGAGCCTTCCACGCGATCGGGCCGATAGCGCTCCGAGTTGCCAGAGTTGTTCGTGCAGCGCCGCCTCGATGCCCTCGGCGTCGCTCCGGACGCGGACAAGGAACCCATCAGCCCTTGGTCATGCGCAGGATCAAGGCGACCGCGTCCTGCGAGTGGACTGCCGGAGTCAGAACTTCTTGCAAGAGCAGGCCACGAATTGCGGCAATGGCGAGGGTGGCCATGGTCCGCGCCTCCTGGGTGTCATGCCCTTCGCGTTCCGCGAGCGAGGTCAGCATCGAGGTCAGGTCATCGAGCGAGTCGATGAACTCACGAAAGTCCCCTGGGCTGTACGCGGCGAGTCCTATGACGTGAAAGAAGCCGCGGGCACGCGACAGCTGCTCAGGACGGGTGTAGGCCCGCCAGATCGCCATAACGAGGTCATCAAAGCTGCCCCGCTGAGCGATCTCGAAAAGCGCCTCGTTGTCACGAGATCGCTGCACCGTGAGCATGGCCGCCAAGACACCAGAAAGTGACCCGAAGTGGTATCGCAGCAGGGCGTGGCTGGTCTCGGCCCGGGCGGCGACCTCACGCAGCGACATCTCCGGCGAGGGAAGGGCCCCCTCGAAGGCGTCGAGGAGCCGCGCCAGGAGACGCTCGCGGGCGTCGCCTTTGCGTTCCGCGGTTGACAGGACCACGCCACACAGTTTATCCATTGGATAACGCTTTTCCAATGATGAGGACCTTCGATGAGCGCCATGTGGCAAGGCTGTCTCGCCGGCACCGACTATTTCGAGATACGTTCCAGCGGTGGGCATGACTACGGCGTCTGGGTCACCACGCCACCCGGCTACGACCCCGCCACGAAGCCAGCGCCTGTCGTGTACGTGCTCGACGGCAACTTCGCCGTGGGCCTGACGGCTCCGCTCATCGTCAGCCAGCTGGACCCCATGCAACGGATCCAGCCCTACATCCAAGTCAGTGTCGGCTACGCGGGCGAGGAAGCACAGGACTGGGATCGGTTGCGCAACAGAGACTTCGTACCACCCGGCGAGCCCATCGCCACGGAGCTCATCGATGCCGTGGAGATGGGACTGAAAGCGGGCATGAGGACACGCGAGGAAGCCGACGCCTACCTCGCCGAGCTACGCGACACCCACGCCGATGTATTCCTGAGTTTTCTTACCGCGGAACTGCACCCGCGGATCGAAACCGACTACGACACAGCCCCAAGCGGTCACGGCCTCTTCGGCTATTCCTACGGGGGCCTTTTCAGTCTGTACACCTGGCTCACCGGCAACCCTCTCTTCGAGAGCATCGGAGCGGGCAGCCCAGGCGTCGTCGCTGAAGACAGTCGGGTCTTCGCCCAGCTCGATGAGATGGGTGACAGCCATCGCGCCGCCAAGCTTCATGTGACCATCAACGACCGCGAGCTCCTCGGAGACCTCGCCGTCTACCAAAGCCTCGCGAAGAACACGGCCACCATCCTCCACCGCCTCACCGCACGCCGCGAAGCGGTCACCAGCGAGATCCTGCACGAAACGCACCTCACCGGCCTACAGGCCTCGTTCCTCAGTTACCTCAGGACCTGCCGCCCGCTGTAGGCCGAACACCACCGTCTGGCAGCACCATTCAGTAGGGCTGACGACGTTTCTTGCGAATGAGCGCTTTCCACCGACCAAAGCACAATGAAATTTCACAGTGAGCGTCTTACCAGGGTGCACAGGGGCGGTCAGGCTTGGACCACCTTGTAGACGGCGTTCAGGTACGCCTCGCTGCGCGGAGAACCGAGAAGGCCGCCGCCCATTCTGTTCATCGCGTAGGTGACCGTCATCCGCCGGTCGAGATCCATGACGACCATCGATCCGCCCCAACCGCCCCAGAAGCAGATCCTCTCATCGGGGATGAAGGGGACCGTGGCGGTCTGAGGAAGTCCGTAACCCATGCCGAACCGCAGCGGAACTCCGAGCACACCGTCGGGCCCGTTGCTCTGTTCCTCGAAGATCAGATCGACCGTGTCTTGTGTCAGCAACGTCGTGTCGTCGACTGTCCCGCCGCGCGCAATGACCGACATGATCCGCGCAAGCGATCGGGCATTACCGTGCCCGTTGTAAGCACCGAGATCAGCGCGCCGCCACGCTGCTGTGTTGGCTGCGGCCGCATCGAGTGGCGGGGTGCCCAAAGCCTTGCGGGTCAGATTGTCCTCGGGAAGCGCGGTCAGATCTATCGGAAGCGGCGGCGGCGGAACGACATCGGCGATTCGCGGCCAGTCCGATTCGCGAGCACCGATCTGGAAATCAGCGCCCAGCGGCCCGGCGATCTCGTCCGCGACGAACTGGGCGAGCGTTTTGCCGGATACTCGACGAACAACTTCGCCGAGCAGCTGGCCGAAATTCTGCGCGTGGTACCCGGATGCGGTTCCCGGCTCCCACCACGGCGCCTGGGCGGCCAGACGTGAGCTCGCCAGCTCCCAGTCATAGAGGTCATCGAGGTCGAACGGTTGGTCCCAGCCGGCGACACCGGAAGTGTGTGAAAGCAGATGGCGGAGTTCGATGCGGTCTTTACCGTTGGCTGCGAATTCGGGCCAGTACCTCGCCACCGGCGCGTAGACATCGAGCAGGCCCCGGTCCACCAGCATCAGCACCGCCAGACTCGTGACCGTCTTTGTTGACGACCACACGTTCGTGATGGTGTCAGCGCCCCATGGCCGGGTGCGTTCACCATCACGGAATCCGCCCCAGAGATCGACCAGGACATCACCATTCACGTCGACAACTATCGACGCGCCCAGTTCCTCGCCCGAGGTGAGGTTCTTCTCGAATTCCATTCGGAGCAAGTCGAAGTCGGGGCTACAGTACCCATGCGCGGTCATGACGAAATCCCTTTCGGTTGGTAGCTCGCGTCGCCGAGCAAGGCCGCTACCGCGATAGCAGCCTTGGCTGCATCGGGGCGTTCGCCGGTGATGATGTCGGCATAGACGAACGATTCGGCGATTCGCGCGATGAGGTACGCCAGGTCGTGCGCCGACATCGGGTGGACGAGGTTGCCACGGTCCAGCTCTTGCTGCACCAGACGCTCTGTGGCAGCGATCGTTTCGTGTTGCACCGGGCTGGCCTTCGTGGTGAGGACGCGCAGAGCCCGTTGGGGTTCGCGGCGCAGAAACGCACGAAAGTACGGTGCATCGACGAGCGCCTGGGCGAACCCGCCCGTCGCATCGGCGATCCGCGCAGCACCACGGCGCTTGGTCGCGGCCACAGCGGACCGATATGTCGGCTCGGCCAGCGACCACAGAACGGTCGCCAGCAACTGATCCTGATTGCCAACCCAGCGGAACAGCGTGGACCGGTCGACACCGAGTTCGGCGGCGAGCTTCTGCATGTCGATTCGGTCCCCTTCAAGGAACCGGCGGCGCGCGACGGCGACCGCGTGATCGCGTCCTGGGCCACTGTGACCGGGAACACTCATGGATGCAACATATCGCTTTACGGTGCATCAAATCAAGCAACTGTTGCATCTGCACTTTCTCGACTCGCCCGCTCATCGCCCGGCGCCGCCCCAGCGATGAGGGCGACGTAATATATCGAGCGTGCTAGTCTTTAGCGCGTAAGCAAATGGCCTACTAGAAAAGTGGTGGACAGTGTCGCAGGCGTCTCGTGGCGACTTGGGTAAACAGCTTTCGTTTGCGCTGTACGGGGCCGCCAACCGGATGATCCGCCAGCACAAGCCGTTCCTCGAACCGCTGGGCTTGACGTTTCCTCAGTACCTCGTGGTACTGGCGCTACTGGATGGCGCACCGCTTCCGGTCGGCGCCTTGGGCGCGCGCCTGGACATGGACACGGGCACGATCACGCCGTTGGTCAAGCGACTGGAGGCCATCGGAATGGTGACGCGGACACGGGACATAGCCGACGAGCGGAGGGTGTTCGTCGATCTGACGGCCCATGGCCGCGCGCTCGAACCCGAGATCCGAGGCGTCACTGATCAAATCAAATCAGCCTGTCAGCTCACCGACACGGGCATCGACGAACTCCGGCGCACGCTCGAAGGACTCGCACACCCTGCGGTCGACTAGACCAGGCACACAAAGGGAATCACTATGAAGATCGGAATCATCGGCGTCGGCCACATCGGCAAGACGCTCAGCCAGAGGCTCGCCGGCGCAGGGCACGACGTCAAGGTGGCCAACTCACGCGGCCCGGAAACTATTGAGGCCGACGCGCTGCGGACTGGAGCACGGGCGGTACCGGCATCGGACGCCGCAAAAGACGTCGACGTCGTGATCCTCTCCGTCCCCCTCAACCGCATACCCAGCATCGCGCCGGTCTTGGATGGGGCGTCAGCCGACACCGTCGTCATCGACACATCCAACTACTACCCGGCGCGGGACTCCCGGATCCGGGCCATCGAGGACGGCCAGATCGAAAGCCTCTGGGTTGCCGAACAACTCGGCCGTCCAGTGGTCAAGGCATGGAACGCCATCGGATCAGGATCGTTCGCCAACAAAAGCACGCCGCCGGGGACGCCGGGCCGCATAGCGATCCCCGTCGCAGCCGATGACGCCACGTCGCGGGCTCTGGGCATCGCCCTCGTCGAGGAAACGGGCTTCGACGGGTTCGACGCCGGCGGGCTAGACCAGTCATGGCGCCAGCAGCCCGGAGCGCCCGCCTATTGCACCGACCTGACCAGCGATGAGATGCCGTCCGCGCTCGCGAGGGCCGACGCTGCGAGATCCCCGAAACGCCGCGACATCGGCATGGCCGCCGTCGCTGAACGATTCGGCGCGGACGGAACCAACCCGGACGACGACTATGGCGTTCGCCTGAATCGCGTCCTCAACATGTGACGGCAACTTCGCACTTCCTTTCCATCTGCACAGCCCCGGTCCGCGTGGCGAAACCGCGTGCGGCAGCGCTGTCGCAGTCGTCTCTCAGAACGGAAAATCATGCACTCCAACGATTCAGGCACCGCGGCACCGCACGATGCGGCCGGCAAACCCGACCTCGGGAAGTTCGGCGTGTGGACGACCAATCCGGTCTCCCCGGAGGTCGCCGCTGAGATCGAAAAGCTGGGCTATGGGGCGGTGTGGGTCAGTAGCAGCGCACCCGACGACCTTTCCTGGGTGGATCCCATCTTCGATCGGACCAGCACGTTGAAGGCCGCCACCGGCATCATCAACATCTGGAGATCTCCGGCCGGGCCCGTCGCAGAGGCGTTCCACCGCCTCGAACACAATCACCCCGGGCGGTTCGTGCTCGGCATCGGCGCAGGGCACCGTGAAGCCATCACGCAGTGGGAGAAGCCCTTCGACGCACTCAACGCCTACCTCGACGACCTGGACCGCTACGGCGTGCCCGCAGACCGCCGCGTCCTTGCCGCACTCGGCGACGGAATCCTGAAGCTGTCCGCACGGCGCGCGGCCGGCGCGCACCCATACCTCACCACCCCTGAGCACACTGCGCGGGCGCGCGAGGTTATGGGGCCGGCCGCCTTCCTGGCGCCGGAGCAAAAAATTGTGGTGTCCGAAGACATCACAGAGGCCCGCGCATCGGGCCGCGCGGCACTCGACCTCTATCTCGGTCTGGCGAACTATCGCAACAGTTGGAAACGAATCGGCTTCTCCGACAACGATGTCGCCAAACCAGGAAGCGATGCACTGGTTGATGCCGTCATCGCTTACGGCACCGCCGATCGGATTGCCCAGCGCCTCCATCAGCACAGTGCCGCCGGCGCGGATCACGTCGCCATTCAGGTCATCGGCGCCACGGAACCGCTGCCGGCATTGACGACTTTGGCTTCGGCACTGGACCTCTCGCCAAACACCCACCCCTTGCACTCATCTGGTCATATCCCGAATGGTGCGGCATAGCGGACGGTGCCGCTCGGCAGCTGATCGGAGTCGAGGCTGAGCGCCATCAATGCGTCGTCGGGGGACATCGATGCTCAGTCGGATCCCGTACTGCGATGCGCGGCTGAACCCGAACCGTGGGTAGCGCACGTACTCAAACAATCGTCTCCATTCATGGTGCGAAGACAATCGGCCGGCCTGCGGCCACGGATCCCGTTGATAGGCCGGCTGTTTGACCGGCAGGTGCTCCGAGGACCGTCTAGACGAGTGTGAACGGAGTCGGTGGATGGCCAAGCCAGATATGCCGCGACTTTTCCTCCGGATAGGTAGTGGTGGTGGACGGTGCCGCTAGGACTCGGGTCGGTCGCTGGTCTGTGCTGTAGCGGGTCCATCCAGGTTGGCCTTCGATGATGAATCGCACCCATGCCTGGTGAAGTTCGTCCGCCACCGCAAGGGCATCGGCCGTGGGGTGGTCTCCGAAGAACAGTCGGCCGGTGGGACTGTCGAGGGTGGAGAAGGCCAGTGGGACGTCGATGCTGTGACACGCGCCGAACTGCTCTGTGGCGTAGCAGAGTTCGAAGAGGAAGGTGCTGCCACCTGCCTCGGCGTTTGCTTCCGCCAGCAGAAGCGACGGCATGCGGAAGGTGGCATCCGAGTACACGATTTCCACGAGTTCCTCCGGGCCGGCGTCGGGATAGGCGCAACGGTATGCGTCTGGACCGTCCGGAGGCGGCGCGAAGACTTCCAACGCCGTGCACGCGTCGTCGTCGGTGAAGGTGCCCCGGACGCCCATCATGACGCTGAAGAGTCGGAATTCGTCACGAGTATGGCCGACGAGGAGATCGATCCCTTCGGCACGACCGTGAGTGAGGGCGGCCCACGGGGTCTCGTCGAGGAGTTCTCCATCGATCACTGGGCAGACGACGATGCCCAGGTGCGCCAGGCGGCCCCAGCGTTCGCGATAGGAGGGCATTTCCAGGCACAGCGCGGTGACCTCGTCAGCCAGCCGCTGCGGAGCGACGGTAGAGAGCCCCTGCGCTGTGGGTGGGACACCCAGCCGATTGGCGAGCGTAGCGGTCACCTCCTCGGCCAGTGCTGGCGTGCAGTGCAATCCGGGAACCGACTGGGTGATGGCCCGCTGAAACAGCGAGCGCGCGCGGGGGACCGCGAGAAGTGCGGCAACTGACCCAGCTCCGCCGGATACCCCCGCGACGGTGACACGGCTCGGGTCTCCGCCGAAGTTGGCGATGTTGTGCTGGACCCATTCCAATGCCGCGATTTGATCGAGCAGGCCGCGATTCGACGGGGCACCGTCGAGTAGGGCGAAACCTTCGGCGCCCATCCGACATTGGACGATGACTACGACGATGCCGGCGTCAGCCAGGGCTGTGGGATCGGTCATCGGATCGGCTGCGGTGCCGGCCATGTAGCCGCCGCAGCACAGCCACACCAACACCGGCAACCCCGTCGTGGCGGGGTCCGGCGTGCACACGTTGAGTGTCAGCCAGTCTGTGTCTGGCGACGGGTCCGCCTGCGGGCCTGGGCCCGACTGCGGTGGAGGCGGACCGAATTCGACCGCGGGCCGGACGCCCTCCCACGCGGCGACAGGCAGGGGAGCCGCGAAACGCAGCGCACCGACCGGGGGCTGGGCGTACGAGACGCCACGGAAGACTGCGTTGCCCCGCCGTAGGCGACCCTCAACGATCCCCTGCTGTGTGCGCACTCGCGGATGTCCGTGCATGCCTGCTCCCATCTGTTCGATGCGCCTCGACGTTAACCATCCACATGTATTATTACAACCGTATTGGAACGGCGAAAGGCAACAAGTGCCGAAACAGGTCGATCACCAGGAGCGTCGCGAAACGATCGCTCGCGCACTGTGGCGCGTGGTGGATCAACGCGGAGTTTTGCGCCTGAGTCTGCGTGAGGTCGCGACGGAGGCCGGGATGTCGCACGGCCAGCTTCAGCATTACTTCGCGAGTCGTCAGGAGCTGCTTTCGTTCGCGATGGACTTCGCTGCCGAACAGACTGCTCAGCGAGTGGCACGTGGCCTGCAGGAGCTCGGCGCGGAGCCGCACCCCCGAGACGTCCTCCGATTGACGCTCGTCGAAATGCTGCCGCTGCACGACGATGCGCGCGCGACGAGCCGAATGAATGCCGCCTACGTTCTGGAGGCCCTGCACGACAACACAATTCGCGATCGAACGCGCGAGGGCTTACGTCAGGGACGGGAACAGGTCAAAGTACTCATCGCCCAAGCGATCGCTGACGGAAAGATCGCTCGCGATCGCGACGCGAACACAGAGACCGACCGCGTCCTTGCGTTGACCGGCCTGACGCCCCTTCTCGACCTGGAGGTCATCGATCCCGGGGAGGCCCTCGCCGCAATCGAGCAGCATCTCGACGAACTCTTCACGTCGTAGAGAATCAGGAGTCGCCGCCGTCATTCCGCTGCCGAGGGCTCCGTCGTTGCCGTTGTCTCGATGGGCAGGCGATCATTTCGCTTCGTCGACCAGCTTGTCCAGAAGCGGTGTCAGCCTGAAGTCGACGAGCTTGCGCATGACCAGCGAGGTGTTGGTCTGCTCGACACCGTCGATGTCGAGTATCCGGCCGGCCACCCGGTAGAGATCGTCTGCCTCACGGGCGACCACGTGAATCAACAGATCGGTAGCACCGCCTAGTCCCTGCACTTCGACCACTTCGGGAATCTGCTCCAGCGCTCGGGCGATGGCAGCGAGCTTGCGCTGCGTGACGCGCGTCAGGATGAACGCGGTCAAGGGGTAACCCAGCGTGGCGGGATCGATGCGTCTCTCGAACGAGCGCAGGACGCCCAAGCGTTCCAACTTGTTGATGCGTGCCTGGACAGTGTTGCGCGAGAGCCGGGTCTTGTCGGCCAATGCGATCACTGTGGCCCGAGGATCGTCGTTGAGCGCCTTGAGGATCCGGGCATCCAAGCCGTCGACTCTGGTTTGCGTGGTCAAAATGACAACCTCCAACTGAATGTCCCAGCATCCTCGTCAGCAAAATGCTCAGTCGATGCGCTTGAGCTTGTTCAAAGTGTAGTTCGATGCTCGACTTGACAGTGAGTTCTGCACCCCAACGGAGCTCCGACGACCGTGTCACCGCGGTCGGCAGCGCCTGCGCTCTCACACGAGCCCGCTTGCTGCGACGCGCCTTCGCCGTGTTCACGACCTGAGCACGGCGAAGGCCGGTCACCCCACAATCTGGAACTCGCATGCAAGGAAACCACTGATGGACCGCTCGCAATCAGTCGATGCCCGGCCTCGTATCGCTGACACGTCAGCAGACGCCACCCTCCGCGAAATCGAAGACCGCGTGTTGTGGCTATCGACGTCGATCATCCACCACGCCAACCGTGTTCGACCTAACCCGACCGGTCTGAAAGTGGGAGGCCATCAGGCGTCGTGCGCCTCCATGACCTCGATCATGACGTCGCTGTGGTTCGAACAGCTTCAACCAGGCGATCGGGTGTCGGTGAAGCCACATGCCTCGCCTGTGCTGCACGGCATCAATTACCTGTTGGGCGAACTCGATCAGAAGTACATGACCACGTTGCGAGAGTTCGGTGGTCTGCAGTCCTATCCGAGCCGATCGAAAGACCCTGATCCCGTTGACTATTCGACAGGATCAGTGGGGATTGGGGCGACTGCGCCGATATGGGGCACGATCGCGCGCCGCTACGTCGATACGCAGATCGGCGCCGCAGGAAAAGGCCGCCAGTACTCGCTGGTGGGTGACGCCGAACTCGATGAGGGGGCGGTGTGGGAAGCCATCCTGGACAACTCCGTCGGCGAGCTGGGCGAGATCGTCTGGATCGTCGACCTCAACCGCCAATCACTCGACCGCGTGGTGCCGAACATCGCCGCTGGACGATTGGAGGCAATGTTCTCGGCCGCCGGATGGCAAGTGATCAATGTGAAGTTCGGCGCCCAGCTTGAGTCATTGTTTGGTCATAGCGGTGGGGCCGCGCTGCGCACCCGCATCCTCGAGATGCCCAACCCCGAGTACCAGCGTCTGCTGCGCTGCTCAGCCGAAGAGCTGCGGGAGAGGCTGCCCGGCAGCGGAATAGGTGCCGATCAGATCTCGACGCTGATCCGCGACCTCGATGAGAGCACGTTGCTGGCCGCGATCCGCAATCTGGGCGGCCACGACCTCGGCGCATTGCGCGCCGCCTTCGCCCAAATCGATGACACCCGTCCGACGGTGATCATCGCCTACACCATCAAAGGTCACCGGCTGCCCACCCAGGGCCATCCCCAGAATCACTCGTCACTACTCACCATCGAGCAGTACGACCAGTTCGCCACGGAACTCGGTATGGACCCGAGCAGTCCTTGGCAGCGTTTCGGCACCGATAGTGCACCCGGAGCGCTCTGCGCCACGACTGCCGAGAGGCTGCGGCGCGAGCCGGCGACACTATCGACTCCGCCCGCCGTGCCGGTTGACACTGGTCGCACTCCCTCGGGCACATCGTCTACCCAGGCGGCCCTGGGCCGGGTTCTGCTCGACCTGAGCCGTCAAGCTCCGGACGCGGCCAAGCGTGTGGTGACGGTGAGCCCCGACGTCAGCTCAACGACGAACCTGGCCGGTTGGCTCAACAAGGTTGGTGTGTGGTCTCCCAACGAACGTCGGAATTGGTTCGACGACGACCCCGAGACGATCATGCACTGGCGCGAGAGACCGACCGGACAGCACATGGAACTCGGTATCGCCGAGACCAATCTTGTCGGCCTGATCGGTGAACTCGGCGCGACGTGGAGCCGGTGGGGCGAACCCCTCTTTCCGATCGGTGTGGTCTACGACCCGTTCGTGGAACGTGCCTTGGAGCCGTGGTCCTACGGCATTTACGCAGGCGGACAGTCGATTCTGGTCGGGACCCCCTCGGGTGTGTCTCTCGCGGCCGAGGGCGGCGCACATCAGTCCATCAAGACGCCGTCGATCGGCCTTGAGCAACCTGGTTGCATCAGTTACGAGCCGGCATTCGCCATCGATGTCGAGTGGACGTTGCTGTCATGCATCAGTCGATTGGGCCGGCCGGATGGCTCGTCATCGTATGTGCGACTTTCCACGCGGCCTGTGGACCAGACTTTGGCATCGGTTCCCGACGACGCCGCCGCCCGAGAACGCCGGAGAAAACAAGTGGTCGCCGGTGCGTACATACTGCGACGAGCCAGTGGCGTACCGCAGGTCACCGTCGTCGGAATGGGAGCGATGATCACCGAATCCCTGCGCGCGGCCGATCGGCTCAGCGATCAGGGCATCGATACCGATGTCATCTGTGCGACCAGCCCTGGCCTGCTCTTCGACGCATTACAAGCTCGCCGCGGGCTTTCCGAAAGCCCCAGCTGGATCCTCGACCAGGTCTTCCCGGCCGATCGCGCCGCCCCTATGGTGACCGTGCTCGACGGGCACCCACATACGTTGGCGTTTCTCACCGGCATCAACAACGTGGCGGGAGCTGCTCTAGGAGTGAGCCGATTCGGACAGGTCGGCTCACTCGACGACGTCTACCGGTATCACGGCATCGACACCGACAGCATTGTCAGCGCAGCACTCGACCTGGCCGAACGGGGCGTGAAATGACTTCTGCCACAGGCATTACCAACGTGGAACTACCCGCCCTTGGTGAGGCGGTCACCGAGGCCACCATCACCCGGTGGCTCAAGGCAGTAGGCGACGAAGTCCAGCATGACGAACCCCTGCTCGAGGTCGCCACCGACAAGGTCGATACCGAAGTCTGCTCTCCCGCAGCCGGGATCCTGGCGCAGATCATTGAACATGAGGACGCCGTGGTCGAGATCGGTGCGGTCATCGCGGTGATCAACGCTGCCGACGGGCCGCCCACCGAGGATACGGCCCATGAGCCACAGAGCGTTCCGAAGGCCGCCGAGCCGGAACCGGAACCGGCGCTCGAACCAGTTGAAACAACAACGGCGCGAGTCGAGAAGCTCTCGCGGATCCGGCGCACAATTGCTCAGCGCATGCTGTCATCACTGCAGACATCGGCACAGTTGACGACGGTGGTCGAAGTCGACCTGACCAACGTCGCGCTGGTGCGCAACCGCAACAAAGCGGAATTCGAGGGCCGGACCGGCCAGAAGCTGTCTTACCTGCCGTTTGTCGTCGGTGCTGCTGTGGAAGGCCTTGCCGCACACCCGGTGATCAACTCTTCATTGAACGCCGACTGCACCGAGGTCACCTATCACAGTGCCGTCCACCTAGGCGTTGCTGTGGACAGTGACAAGGGTCTGATGGTTCCGGTCGTCCGCAACGCGGAGTCAATGACGTTGGCACGCTTGGCAGAAGCGATCGCGGCATCGGCCCTGGCGGTGAGATCGGGGACGGTACGGCCTGACGATCTGTCGGGAGGAACTTTCACGATCACCAACACCGGAAGCCGCGGCGCGCTGTTCGACACCCCGATCATCAATCAACCCCAGTCTGCCATTCTGGGTGTCGGCACGGTGGTCGAACGACTGGTCCCTGGACGCGACGAGCTTGGCAACCTCGTGGTGAAGACCAGTTCGATGGCCTACCTGTCGCTGTCCTACGACCATCGGATCATCGACGGCGCCGACGCCGCACGCTATCTCGGCACCGTGCGCCAGCGCTTGGAGCGTGGCTTCGACGATGCGGACCTTCGATGATCAAGAGACCTGCAAATACCAGGAGATCAGCGCCACGACCTTCAACCATCAACTCGCACAAGATTACTGAATATGGTCGCATGCTCTCGTTCGTGGCTCGATGGGCACCGTTCGACCACGGCGACGAGTACATTCTGCCGGAGTTCGGCATAGCACCGTCGACCTTTTATCGTCGGGTGCTGACGCTCGTTCAGGAAGCACCACCCCAGGCGATGGGCGAATCCGATCGACAACGTGTGATCGGGGTCTGTTTGGCGAAACTCGCCGCTCTTGGCCTTTCCGATCAAACTCGTCCCGCCGGTCCTCCGCCGAGCTCTTGACCACGGAGACCGCATGCCCTCTTGTATGTGAGGCCGCATGGTGCTGAACACGATCGACCGTACCGGGAAGGTGCTCGATCTCTTCACGACTGAGACACCGGAGTGGGGCGTGACCTCGGTAGCTGCTCGGCTGCAGCTACCGAAGTCGACGACCTTCGACATCATGTCCAGTCTCGCAGCGATCGGCCTGCTGCAACAGACTTCAGGCGACCGCTATCGCCTCGGCTGGCGCGTTCTGCTCATCAGTCGTCGGCTCATGAGTTCCAGCTGTTTCAACGCCCATACAAATCGCCGTATGGCAGCGCTCGCCCACCAGCTCTCAGCTGTGGTGACCGTCGGCGCTTGGGATGGCCAAGGCGTGGTCTGCATCGCCAACGCATCCGCAGATCGGACGGATCCGATAGTTACTCGCGGAGTTCACATTTCCGGTCACACTTCGGCACTCGGGAAACTGCTCATGGCGCAGCTACCGTGGTCTGCGGTAGAAGAACTCATCGACCGAAACGGATTGCCAAGGCTCACGGAGAACTCTGTGACCGACGTGAATACCCTTCGTGCGCAGCTGTTCTCCGTTCGCCGCGACGACATCGCGACAGAGCTCGGTGAAACGATCCCGGACCAGTCATGCATTGCCGTAGGCATCCATCAACGTGACCGCCGGCCGATTGCTGCGTTATCGATCAGCGCGCCAACGGAGCGACTGCTGAACCGCAGAGATGAGTACATTCGCATCGCCCGGCGGACGGCGCGTAGCCTCGTCCAGAACGAGAATCCACCGCACTGAACCCTGAAACAGCTTGTCAGCAAGGCATGGTGGCCCTCGGGGCACATGGTGTAGCGGTGTGGGTCGGCCGGGCAAATGAGGTTGCCAGCTCCCTCGGCGCCGTCGACCGCGTCACCGTAGCCAACGTCGGATCATCGTTACGCGCGACACTGAAGCCGGGGACGGCACTTCCATGACTGAAGCACATCACGCTCATCGCTACCGCTGCCGCCACACCCATCACCGCTGACAGCGCCTTGACGCTTCCGGCAATGCGGCCAATAATGCTGGCTCCCATAGTGTTCTCCCATCCAACGTAATAGTGATAGGAGCCACACTGCTCGTAGAACGTGATGCACGTCATTGGCTGTCCGACTATTTCGGATCAGTCTCGTTTTCGCCGTACATGGAAGCAGACGCGCCGGATTTCTTTGCACACCAACATGTCTGACCGGCATCGCCTTGCCGATCCGATACCCGCGACCATTGTGTGTTCGCTATCGCCAACCGTCACTCGGGTTCGGCGACACCGCCGCTCAGGGACCGCTGCAGATGCCGCATCCGCGAAATCCACCCGTCATAGTCCGCGCCTTTGCCGCGGAACATGTCCAGAACCTTCGGGTGGGGTAGAACCATGAAGCGCTCCGCGCGTATGGCACGGATCGTCTCCGCCGCCACCTCCGCTGCGCTGATGACGCTGCCGGACTTGATGATCGACTGCGCACCGATCCGGCTCGACCGGCCTGGGGAGGACCGCACTGCGGCGAGGAGGGGCGTATCGACTCCGAGCGGGCACACACAGCTCACGCCTATTCCATCCTCGCCGTGGGTAATCGCGAGCCATTCAGCGAATCCGATCGCCGCGTGTTTGGTGACCGCGTACCCCGCGGCGCCGAGTTGCGTCAGCAGGCCGGCCGCGGATGCGACCGACACGAAGTAGCCGCTGCCGCGCCTTCGCCATCCCGGTAGCAGCAGCCCGGCGGCATTGATGTGAGCACGCAGGTTGATCGCAAGTACCTTGTCCCAGTCGGCGAAATCACCGAGGCCTGCAGCTCCCATGATGCCGGCGTTGGCGACGAAGATGTCCACGGGGCCGAAGTGCCGTTCAGCTTCAGCGATCAAGCGTGTGATGCCGTCAACGGTGGATGCATCCGCCCGAATGCTCGTCGCCGCGTCGCCGATGATCCTGGCCACGTCGTCAGCGTCACGCTCGTCGATGTCGCCGATGACGACCTGCGCTCCGTTCTTGGCTAGTTCGACGGCCAGTGCCCGGCCGATTCCTGATCCACCGCCGGTGACGACAGCAACTTTGTTCTCGATCTGCACTCTGATCCCATCCCGTCTGTTGATGTCACCGCATCGGCGATGTCGATCTAGCGGGGCAACACGGTGACGGGAATCTCGCCGGAGTGGTATCGCTGCCGCATGAGCTTCTTGTCGTACTTGCCGACGCCTGTGCGCGCGATAGAGCCGACCACGGCCCACCGCTCGGGCAACCACCATCGCTGTACGCGCTCCTCAAGCCAAGCCTTCAGATCTTCGACCTGGAGGGCAGAGCCGGGGCGCAAGGTCACCAACGCGAGGGGTCGCTCATCCCAACGGGTGTCAGGTACGCCGATCACGGCAGCTTCGACCACATCCGGATGACCGACCAGGGTGGTTTCAAGGTGAACGGAGCTGATCCATTCGCCACCGGACTTTATGACGTCTTTGGCTCGGTCGGTGAGCGTCAGGTAGCCGTCTGCACTGATGCGACCGATGTCGCCGGTGTGGAGCCAGAGTTGCCCGTCCGAGTCGGTGGAGAAGCTCTCGGCGTCGATGCCGCCGTAATAGCCGCCGGTGATCCAGGGGCCACACACCTGTACTTCGCCGACCGATCGGCCGTCGCGGGGCAGAACAGCGCCCGTCTCGTCGACGATGCGTCCTTTGGCGCCGAACAGGAATCGGCCCGTGCTGTTGAGCTTTCGCTGCTGATCGGTGGTGATCGCATTGTCGGCAACATCGGCGATGGTCACGATGGGACTGGTTTCGGTCATGCCCCACGCTTGGACCAGTGGCACCGCGAATTCATCGCGATACGCGGCGACAAGGGACGCCGGCACCGCGGCACCGCCGCACAGCACTCGACGCAGCGAGTCGATTCGATGGTCGGGGTTGTCGCGCAGCCACTGCAACATGTCGTTGAAAACCGTAGGGACACCGCCAGACAACGTGACGCCGTGTTTGGCGATCATGTCCACGAGCGTGTCGGACTTGAGGTGGCGGTCCGGCAGTATCAGTGTTGCGCCGGCCATCAGCGACGCATACGGAATGCCCCACGCGTTGACGTGAAACATCGGGACTATGGGAAGCACCCGGTCACGGGAGGAGATTCCGGCAACGTTGGCCGTGCAGACGGCAAGGGCGTGCAGATAGATCGACCGATGGCTGTAGACAACGCCTTTGGGATCCCCAGTGGTTCCGCTGGTGTAGCACATCGCGGCTGCGCTGTGTTCGTCGAGCACCGGCCACGCGAACCTGGTCGGCTGGCTACTGACGAGTTGCTCATAGGCGACGACGTCGGGCACCAGACGTGATACCTCGGCCAGCTGAGCCTCGGTCGGGTCACCGGCGATGACCAGCGCCGCCAGCTCCGGCATCAGCGGCAACGCCGGCATCAACGTGTCGAGCAAACTGGAATCGACGATGACGATCTTGTCGCCGGCATGGGAGGCGATGTAACCGAGTTGATGTGGCGTGAGGCGAATGTTGAGTGTGTGCAGGACCGCGCCAGAACAGGGCGCGGCGAGGTATGCCTCGAGGTGGCGCTGGTTGTTCCACATGAAGGTCGCCACTCGGTCACCGGCTTCGACTCCGAGGCAAGCCAATCCGTTGGCCAGTTGAGCTGCGCGCGTGGCAATCTCAGAGAATGTGGTTGCTTGCACGGCGGTGTTCACACCTGCATAGGTGAGGACCTCTGAATCGCCGAACGTGCCGTCGATTCCGTCAAGGATCGCGGTGAGCGTCAGCGGTACGTTCTGCATGGTGGCATGGATGCCCATGGAAGTGGTCTCTCCGATCGTCTATCGCACTCAAGAAGCGTGAGGTGTCAGCGGGCAGCGGCGGAGAGCCTGCAAGGCTCCGAGGCCGCTGGGGACCCAGAGACGACCAGATCGCACATGGACGTCAGGTATGCGTCCTGTACGCAATCTGCCAAAGTCACTGCGGTGACACCGAGCCCGGTCAGCATCGCGGTGATGCAACCTTCTACCAACTCT
The DNA here is from genome assembly GCF_000426065.1 of Mycobacterium sp. URHD0025. Classification (GTDB taxonomy): domain Bacteria; phylum Actinomycetota; class Actinomycetes; order Mycobacteriales; family Mycobacteriaceae; genus Mycobacterium. The sequence goes on from NZ_AUEQ01000001.1 coordinate 355,959, forward strand.
GCCTGCGGCACCGAGAACCTCGGCGCCGACGTGATGGGTGACCGCAGGTACACGATGACTCCGCCGCGTGCAGCGACACGTTCGTGACACCTCTCGAATTCGACCCGGCATTCGCAGCCAGAGGCGAGAAGTGGGTCACCATGGACACATTCCGTGACGACATAGACGGGTGGATCGATATCAGGTACCGAGGCGCCCATGAAAACGGTATGCCGAGCGCCCGTCAGCTGGTCTTCGAAGTCGACTGCTCTGAGCGGCCGGCCTGTCATCTGGTCCAGCCGGTTCTGAACCGGCACGACCCGTTTGCGACGTCCATCACCGTGGAAAAGGCGGTGGTGTACGACGCTGTCGATGTGCACCATCGGCAAGCGATGGTTCCGAGCGAACACACTGACTGCGGGTCCCTGCATCAGTTCGCCGCTCTCCCCCAGGAGGGCTGCGGTCAGCCCTACAGGTGGAAGCCCCGCCATCTCACAAAGATCCACCGTCGCCTCTGCGCTTCCCCGGCGCTTGAGCACCCCGCAGCCTGCAACCCTCACTGGGAGAACATGACCGGGCCGCACCAGATCACTCGGCCGGGAGTTGTCGCTTGCCAGAACACGCGCGGTGCGCGCGCGGTCGGTCGCGCTGATGCCGGTACTGATCCCGGACGCGGCGTCAACCGCAACCGCGAACGTGGGCGCTTCCACATTTGAGTCATCGCCTCGGGCCATGGTCGGCAGATCCAGCTCGTCTGCTCGACGTGCGGGCAGCGCAGCACAAATCAGCCCGGAGGTGAACCTCACCAGCCATGCCGTCCATTGCGGCGTGGCATGAGCGGCCGCGATCACTACATCGGCGACGACCTGGTCATCGGTACCGTTGACAACCAGGACCGGGGTCCCAGCGCGCAGAGCCGCAACGGCGCGCTCGATCGCCACCCGAGACACACAGGTGTGCGCCGTCATGAGTCGTGTCCGACCGCAAACGTTCGAAATCTGCTGTCGTGGAAGACAAGCGGCGATGCGTGGAGATCCGCCGCAGCTGCCTTGACTTCGAGAATGACCACATCATGGTCACCGGCGGTAACGGTCGTGGAAATCTCGCAGTCGAGTTGGGCCACCGCGTCCGACAGCAGCACCGCGTCGGATTCAGTGGCGAACCAAGACACTCCGGCAAATCGATCCACGTTCTTCGCCGCAATCTGCCGACACGCGGCTTCATGCCGGGATGCCAGGACGGAGACGCCCAGATGGCGCCCGTCAGCCAGATGCGGCCAAGTCGTCGACGTGTGCTGCACACAGATCGACACCAACGCCGGGTCAATGGATACCGGGGTGAACGAGGTGGCGACAATCCCGACCGGCTGTCCACCACGCAGTGCGCAGACCGCCGCGACGCCGGTTGGATAGCGACCGTAAAGCCTGCGCAGCTTCGCCATATCCCGGTCAGAGTTCCCCGAAGTTACGGGATCGAGGGTAGTCATCGCTTGCACTCCGTTCTCGTGGATGTCACGCGCCCCGGGCGCGGGCGTAGTCGGCAACAAGGGAGGTGACCGCGTCGAGGCACGCCTGCCCGATCCGTTCCGAGGCGCCTTCTGGGTCACCCAGAACGCCGTTGGCGGAGACTGCTCCGATTCCGTCTCGAAACGCCCGATCGAGCAGCGGCTGGTCCACCTTGCCCGTGTAGCCGCGGGCGAACCGGTCGATGCGGACTTTCTGCGGGTGAAGGGCCAGCATCACCGACGTTTCTGCGATGTCAGCGTGCCCTCCCACGTTGGCGCCCAAAGATGCCACGCTCTCCGCCGCCCATTGCCACGCGTCCAAGATGGATTCGGTATCGGAGAAGACGATGACTGACAGCGGCGCGAGTGCCGCCGTGAGTCGCACCTCGAAGTCACGCATCACGGGATGGTTCCCGATATGCCCGGAGAACATGACGATTCGTTCGAAGCCATCCTTGGCGAGGTGCCGACAGTAGTCTTCGCACACCGACTCCAGCGTGGACGCGCGAAGCGACAGGGTGCCGGTGAATCCGAGGTGGTGCGGTGAGTACCCCACACGGACGGTCGGCAGAACCAGCGCGCCCCCGAGTCGGCGCGCGACCCGCACCGCGAGCTCGTCAGCGTGATCGGCATCCATCGACAGCGGTAGATGCCCACCGTGCTGTTCGACGGCTCCCAACGGCAGAACTGCTGTGCGTGCTCCTTCCGAGATCGCCGCGCTGATCTCAGCGCTCGTCATGAACTCGATCCGAACCTCGTTCATCCATTCACCTACTTCAGATCGCCGCCGGCGAAGCGCGCCTGGCGGGCGATCTCCCCCTGCTCGCCGGCGTCGTACATTTCATCGACAAGGTCGCGGAACGACGCGAGGATTGCCGAGCGCCGTATGGTGCCCTTGAGAGTCAGCTCGCCGTCTGCGGTCGAGAGCATCCGTGGCAGTACGCGGAACTTCTTCAATTGCAACGGCCTTGAGAGCTCGGAATTGACTTCGTTGATCCATGTGGCAAGCGCGGCATCTCGGTCAGCCGTAGGCATCGCACGCGCCTCCGCACTCACGCCCACCAGCACAGTCAGATATTTGCGTCCTTCACCGACGACAATCGCCTCATCGATGAGTGGGCTGGCCTTGAGCCGGAGCTCGATCGGCTGAGGGCTGACAGTTTTTCCGCCGCTGGTCTTGAGGACATCTTTGATTCTGCCGATGATCCGAACTTCTCCATCGGGGTCCATCTCCACCAGATCGCCTGTGCGATACCAGCCCTGGTCCATCGCAGCGGCCGTCGCCTCAGGGTCGTCGAGGTAACCGCTGAAGAGGCAGGGGCTCCGCAGCTGCAGTTCACCCTCCCCAGATACGCGCGCCTTCCACCGTGGATCGGGCATGGATTTCCCGATTGTTCCGGGCGGCGGGAATGCTCGATCCCACTGGGCAATAACCGATCCGCAGGTCTCTGTCGTTCCGAAGAGCTCACGAAGGTCGAGTCCCCACATCTGCCACAACGCTGCTACCTCGGGGGACATGCTGCCCGACGCGGTCCAGGCGACCCTGATGCGGTCCATGCCGACCTTTGCGCGCAGGGGCACGAACACCCGACGGAGGCACACGTTGTACAGATAGTTGAAGTACCAAGGGAGGTCCCGATCTGCCCAGCGCATCTCGCTTACTCTGCGAGCAATCCGCATCGCTATCGCGTACCGCAGTCGGAAGGCGGCGCCATACTCCGAAAGCTGCTGCAATACCTCGCCGGCCAACTTCTCGTGCATTCGCGGTGGCCACAGGACCGCTGTCGGTCGCACGCCGACGAGCGCGTCCAGACGTTGATCCATGGTGCAGTAGGTGATGACGAGGCGGGTCATGATCGGGGTGAATACTCCGATCAGCGCGGGTGCAACATGTGAGAGGCCCAGAAATGCAACGAGGTCGTGCCTGGTCCTACCGACCTCTGGGTACGACATGGCGAAGGCGAGCACCGAGTACTGCAAGGTGCGGTGCGTGTGGATCACGCCTTTCGGTGCACCGGTAGATCCCGACGTGTAGAACAGGGCCGCGGGTTGATCGATATCGCCCGCCTCAACCAGCGACGCAAACAGCTCGGGTTCGGTCACCCCGAGGGATCGACCGCGATGGCGCAGTTCTCCCCAGTGCACCCCCCGCACAGATTCCGCCAGGCCCTGCGGTTTGGTGTCGAACCCGATCGTCGCGCGCAGTCCTGGCAGCTCGCCCGATACCGCGGCAACCTTCGCGACATCTGCCACGTTCTCCGCGAAAACAACTGTGGCCTCGGAACTCTCCAGTGCCTGTTTGACTTCGGCGACCGAGCTCGTGGGGTACACGCCCACGGGGACTCCGCCGAGACTGAGTATCGCCAGTGCGGCCACGACCCACTCGTGGCGAGTAGACGACACGATGGCCACCCGGTCGCCTGGCACGGCACCCAGATCATGCAAACCGAGCGTAACCTCCCGCACCTGCTGGAGATATTCGCTCCATGTGGTCGGGTGGGCTGCCCCGTTCACCCAGCTGCAATACGCGACCACGTCGGGTTCACGCTCAGCGCGGTCGCAGAGCATCTGAGCGAAAGTTCGATTCACGGCGTCGAACTCCGTCAGGGTTTCCAACACCGGCACCTCCGTACATCCCGTCGACGACGAGGTCGCTGCCCGTGTGTTTCGCATCTTCATGGTCAGTCCAGTTCCTCAGCCAAGTCGTAGAGTTCGGTCCCCGCGTAACGCTGCGTGACCTTCCACTTGCCACCGACCACCTGGAAGATGCCGTAGTCAGGCGTCGCTGTGTTGGTCTGCGTGTAGTCGACGGGACCAGATGCTCCCTGGTAGTCGATTTTCTCACCTTTGGCCAGTAGCTCCAGTCCTTCATCGAGCGTGTAGACCGGCTTTCCGCCAGGATCTGTTACCTTGTGCAAGTTTTCGGCGATCGCGACTCCGGTCGCTTGTCCCCCGGCCGCCATGGCCAGAACAGCCGAGACGATTGCGTCGTAGCTCAAGCCGGCGGTGGGCTGTTCAGCAATCTCATTGCCTTTCTGCTCTCCGTACGCATCGGTCAGAAGCTTCCGCATGCCCGCGATGGCCGGGGAATCAGCAGCCATGGCGGACTGACCAAATGCGCCTTCGAGGTACTGAGCGCCAACCTCCTTGAGCAAGACCGGATAAGACAGCTCGGCGATGAGAGACCATTTGCCGGGCAGACCCAATCGTGCCCACTCGCGCAAGATCGGCACAGCCGGCTCAACGGAGCCGGCGAGGAAAACGATGTCGGGCTCGGGCTCGAAGGCGCTGCGAACCTCTGGGAGATAAGACGTTTGCCCACCGTTGAACGCGACCTTCGCCACGACCTTGCCGCCGAGCTTTGTATAGAATTCGTCGACCCAATTGGTCGTACTGCGCGCGGAGTCCACGTTCTCGTACAAGATGGACACGGTCTTGAAGCCCCGGTCCCAGAGGTTCTTCGCCACCGTCAAACCGTCGAAGGTGTCTGGCCCGACCGTGCGGAAGGTGTAGGGATTGGACCGGGCGTCGAATTCCACCATGCCCGCGTACGGCGATGCGATCACCACTTCGTTGCGCTCGGCCTGGTTGAGCGTCGCCATGAAGGTCGCCGATGTCGGACCGACGATGAACTGTGCGTTGTCGCTGTTGATGAGCTTGGTCACCGCACGGACTCCGTCCTCGGCGTTGAACTTCTCATCCTCGCTCACCACTTTGAGCCTGGTTCCGTCGATGCCGCCAAGCTTGTTGACGTGCTCCACAACCGCGCGCGTCATGGAATCGACCGGGCCGCCCCATACCGCGGCTTCTCCGGACAACGGTGCGGCAACACCGATGACAGCCGCCCCGTCGCCGTCGCCGCAGCCCATCAGGGCTGTCCCGGAAACCACGACGACGGCCATCACCGATAGCTTGCGCGCTGAAATGCCGACTCTGTCCATCTCTCAAATCTCCTGTACCAGAACCAATTCAGGCGGTCGGAATCCGGGCGCCCAAGAATATTTCGGTGAAATCCGGGTCGGCCAGCAGCTCCGGCCCGCTCGCCTCGTGTCGTATCTGACCCGAGCCCATCAGAAACACTCGCTCGCACAAGGGAAGAATCTGCTTAGGGTGCTCCTCGATGACCCAGAGCACCCCGGTCCCCCCGCGTTCGATGCGGCAGATCTGTTCGATGAGCGAGTCGACGATCTGGGGAGCGAGACCCGTCGTGGGCTCGTCGAGTATCAGCAGCTTTGGTCTCATCAGTAAGGACGAGGCAATCGCGAGCTGCTGGCGCTGACCACCCGAAAGGGTTCCCGCTCGTTGCTTGCGTCGCTCGGCAAGGATCGGAAAAGTATCGAAGGCCTCGTCGAGGCGTTCGCGCGGCAGCCCCATCGCGCGGGTGACGACCTCGAGATTGTCCTCTACTGACAATGCCCCAAAGACGTTGCGCAACTGCGGTGTATAGCCCAGTCCCCGGCGCGCGCGGTCGCGCGCCGACAGCTGTTCGAGCATCTCCCCGTCAAGTTTGACCGTCCCACCACGTGCATTGACTACGCCGGCGATGGTCTGGACGAGTGTCGTCTTACCGGCCCCGTTCGGGCCGATGATGGCGGTGATGGACCCGTGCCCGGCGGTGAGGGAGACGCCTCGGATGATGTTGTTGCGACCATAGCCACTGGTCAAATTGTCGACATCAAGCAGTGGCATGGTGCGCTCCCAGATAGGTCTCGACAACGACAGGATTGCTGATGACCTGGGCCGGTGGACCATTCGCGATGACTCGGCCGTCGTACATGACATACAGCGCATCGGAGATCGCATTGATGAACGACATGTTGTGCTCGATCACCAGGACGGTCATGTTCTCTGTGGTGCACAGATCCCGCACTGTCAACGACAGCCGATGCTGATCCTCAGGGTTGAGCCCAGACGATGGCTCATCCAGCATCAGCAACGACGGCGGCTCCATCAGCAGACGTGCGATCTGGAGCAAACGTCCTTGCCCGATCGACAGATCTGCTGCGCGAGTATTCGCCAACTCAGTCAGCGCCATCCGATCCAGCAGCTCCCAGGCGCGATCGATGAGAGCACGTTCCCCGACAGCCACGTCACGTGGCGACGTGAAGAGGCGCCAGAGGCGCTCGCCGGGCGCCGAGCGGGCCGACGTCAGCAGATTCTGTATTACTGACATGTCGGTGAAATCGGCAGTGTTCTGGAAAGTCCGCTTGAGTCCCATCCGCGCGAGCCGATGCGTCGGCATGCCCGTGATGTCGCGGCCGTGGAACATCACCGCCCCTGTGTCAGGTCGGAGGAACCCGGAAATCGCGTTGAACAGCGTCGTTTTCCCGGAACCGTTCGGTCCGATCAGGCCGGTAACCGCATTCGGGCTGATCTTCATCGCGACACTGTCGAGGGCCCGTAACTGGCCGAAAGCCTTTACCAGCCCGACTACTTCGAGCGCCGGCTGCGGGGCCATCATCGATCTCCTGCCGCGACCGTGGCCAGCACAGGAGTGGAGTGGTTTGCCGTGCCTGGTCGCGGATAGCTGGTCAATCGCGGCCGGAACAGGCCCCCGGACCAGAACAGCAGTATCACGATCAACACGAGCCCCTGCAGGGCATCCTGCAGACTGGCCATGACTTCAGAGGTGAGGAAGTCCGCCTCGATATAGGTGAGTCCTTCCCGTAGGCCGAGAAGCACCACCGCACCGAGCACCGCACCCGTATTGCTGCCGATCCCCCCGATGATCAACGCGATGAAGACGGTGAAGGTGATGTTCACGTTGAAGAAGGACGGAGTCAATATCGACAAATACCAGACGTACATGACCCCAGCCAGGCCCATGAAGAACGACGCGAACACAAAGGCTTTGAGTTTGACCGTGTAGACGTTGATCCCAAGCGAGCGGGCCACGGCCTCGTTCTGGTTCACCGCAAGCAGACTTCGGCCGTACGCCGACCGCGTCACACGACGGAAGACCAGGAAACTAATTGCCAATACCGCCAACACAAGTGCCGCGACATACAACGACTGGGCTCGTCCCGGGATGCCGTCAAGATTCGGCACCGGCGCGTCCAGGAGGCCGCGCGCGCCATTGGCGATCGCCGGTTGGTTGATGAAGAGCTGACGTATCACCTCGGCCAACGCCAGCGCCACCACCGCCAGGTACTCTCCGCTGACCCTCAGCAGGCCGCAGCCCACTACGAGAGCGAGGAGCGCCGCGGTCAGGCCGCCTATGATGGTGCCGGCCCACCACGGCAGGCCCAGCCCGAGGATGTAGGTGTACGAGCCGGACTGGGCCGGCATCACAGCGAGTGCGTAGGAGTACGCTCCGATTCCGAAAAACGCTGCGACACCGAAATTGACCATGCCGCCAACACCGAACTGCAGGTTCAACGCCAGAGCCGCGACGGCGTAGATGCCCATCAGGATGGCCAGTCCACCGGCAATCAGCAGAGTGCTCACGCCACACGCTCCTTCGGACCGCTGAAGAGACCCTCAGGGCGGACAAAGACCACCAGGGCTATGACGGCGAAAACCACCATCTGGGTGTATTCGGATGGAATCGCCAAGGTAGCCAGGCTCGATGTGAGCCCGACAACGACCGCCGCGACCATCACGCCGTAAATACTCCCGAGCCCACCGATGATCGCAGCGGCGGAGATGACGAGCACTTGATCCCAGCCGAGCTCGGGATAAATCCGCGCCGTGAGCGCGATCAGAGTTCCCGCCAGTGCCGCAAGTGCGCTGGCCACCGCCCAGGTGAGGTACTGCAGATGCGACGTGTTCACCCCCCGAATCTGCGCAAGCGCCGGGTTGTTCGCCATGGCTCGTAACGCCCTGCCGCTGTATGACCGGGCGAGCCAAAAGTGCAATGCCACAACGATCAACGCCGCAGTGCCGATGACGGCGATCTGATCGGCGCCCGCAACCGCGACCCCGCCGATGCTGATCGTCTTCTGCAACGGCACATCCAGCGTCTTCACGCCGAACCCGGTGAAAAGCTCGATCATCGCGTGCAGGAAGAACGCGAGACCCACGGACGCGATCATCGGAATGTAATGCGGGCGCTCTCGCATCGGCCAGAAGATCACTCGCGCGCTCACCACTCCGACCGTCGTCGTGACGACGATGGCCAGCACACACGACACGATCCAGTGCAACCCGACCAACACGTTGAACCCGTATGCGCTGAACCCGCTGAGCACGATGAGCTGTGGATGCGCGATGTTCAGGAAACCCTCTACGCGGCGTAGGAGCTCGAAGCCCACTGTCGCGAGCAGCAGAACGGCACCGCTGACCAGTCCGGCGACCACGACGGTCAACACGACTGCACCTCGGCCGCGGAACCCCTTCGGCCACTCCACCGTTGTCGCAACTCTCGTGCGGCCGGATCGTCGAAGTACGCGGCAGCGGCCTTCAGCGTGCGTTGCAGAGACGCCTCATCACGCACGTCGTCCGCATCGTTGACGCTGCCTTTCAAGGCACCATAGAGCACCGGAGCCTTCGAGCCGGCGGCGCGGGCCGTCGCGACGGCCGCGGGGATCAGCTCCTCGGGATCGGTGACGAGTTGGTCGATGATGCCGATGTCGAGAGCGTGCTGCGCGCCGAAAAGCTCACCTGACAAGATGATTCGCCGGGTGATCCGCACACCGAGCACCCGGTTGGCTCGTTGGATTCCCTTGTCCGCAGGCAGCAGTCCGTGATTGATCTCCGGAAACCCGAACCGCGCCAAGTTGACGGCCAACACACCGTCCGAAAAGAGCGCGACCTCCATACCGCCGCCAACACAGTGCCCATTGATCGCGCTGATCACCGGACGCGGGTAGCGGTCCATCGCCACGAGTAGTGCGTGGAATTCCCGCATGCGGATCTCGATGTCGCCGGCGAGCGCACCCTCCAGCTCCTTGATGTCGCCTCCCGCACTGAAGAACCGCTCCCCCTTACCGGTGAGCACGATCGGTGGCGCGTCTGGTCTGGCGCGGAGCTGCTCGAACAGGCTGGCAAGATCGTGGATGAGCCGGCGGTTCATCGCATTTGCCGGAGGCCTGTCCAACGAGACCACCAGAACGCCATCGTGGTCAGCGGTGTCGAGGGTGGCGGCCTGGCCGGTCGCGGGTGCGCTCACAGGTCACCCGGCTACGTTCGCCGGTTGCGGTCCCAGGACAGAGCGCCCTTCGCCGCGTGCGGACGGGTACTCCGGCGGACGGCCTTCGCGGAAGGCCTGCCGGGCCTCGAAGTAGTCGGCGCCCGCGAAGCCGATGACCTCCAAAGCCGCGGAAAGCTCTTGCTGCGGAAGCGCATTGGTGAGCCAGCCAGTGTTCAGGGATCGCTTTGTCCAGCGGATCGCCTGCTGCGAGCCCTGCGCAAGTTCGTCGGCGATCTCGAGCGCGCGGTCCAGCACATTCTCCCTCGGCGCGACGAGACTCACCAAGCCGATGCGTTCGGCTTCGATGCCCGTCATACTCGCCGAAGTCAACTGGTAATACTTCGTTTTGGCCATGCCCACGAGCAACGGCCAGATGAGCGAGGCGTGATCACCGGCGACCACACCGACACGGGTGTGCCCGTCTCGAAGCAGTGCATCCTCGGCAGCGACGCTGATGTCAGCCAGAAGCGCCATCGACAAACCCCAGCCGACCGCAGGGCCGTTGATCGCCGAGATGAGCGGCTTGTCCATGTTGAGTAAGGCCGTGATCCGCTTGCGCTCGCCCTCCATGAGCGCCACCGCTTCGTCCAGGGTGGGCTCTGGCTGGCGTACATCCATGCCTGTGCAGAAGCCGCGGCCTGCACCGGTGATGACCGCAACCCGCGTTTCCGGGTCTCGATCGACGTCCACCCAGATTTCCGACAGATGATCGAACATCGGCATCGTCAACGCATTGAGCCGGTCGGGTCTGTTCATCGTGATGAGCAGCACGCCATTGGGCCTGCGCTCGATCAGGATCTCCTCCGGGTAGCGGCTGAAGATGTCATCAGCGGCCAGTTTGCTCATCGTGTCTCTCCTACCTTGACAACACTCTTGTGTGAATTCGACTGGGATTTGGACTCTTCGAACGCTTCGAGCTCCGCATAATGAGCGGGCCGGGCCGTGCGGATGTCGGCCAGAATCGCGTCGGCGGGCCGCACCACGGCCCGTGGGTTTTTGAACCTGGGGATGACGTACTTGCCGAAGAGCTCGATCGACTTCATCAGCTCCCTGTGTGGGAGCCCATCGATTCTCATGACGATGGCGTCAGCGCCGAGGTCGGCGAATCGCTGCACTTGTGCCGCACAGTCATCCGGATCGCCCACGATGAATCCGGACGATTCCTCGAACATGTATCGCTCATCGTTGAAGTCGACGTTCCGCACGGCACCCATGTACTGATAGTCAGCCGACAACTTGGACAGGCGCTCATAGGCGTCGGTCGAAAGCGCCACCGTCTCTTTCAGGTTCCGCGCCCACTTGAGCGCTTCCTCACGTGTCTCGGCGCAGTGCATTCCGCCGCCCACGGCGACGAGCTTCTGGGCTTGCAGCGGATAGGCATGCGTGGCTCCGTCGAGGGCATCGTCGTAGATGCGCAACATGCTCTCGACGAACTCGAAGCCCAGGTAAAAACCACCGACGATAGCCCCGATGCCGAGCTCGGCGGCCTTGCGAACCGAATCGGGACTTCCGGCCGCCATCGAGATGGGGGGATATGGCCGTTGAATTGCCTTGGGCACCAAGCTTCGCGGCGGGATCTTGTAGTGTTCGCCAACGTAGGAGAACACGTCATTGTGCAGAGCCCGGCGGATGACCTCCAGGCCTTCTATGAGCTGAGCCTTGTTCTCGCTTGGTTCAACTTCGAAGGCGCGCAGCGCAAGTGTCGTATTCCCGCGCCCAACTCCGAGTTCCACTCGGCCGCTGGACAGGATGTCCTCGGTTGCCAACCGCTCGGCAACGCGAAGGGCATGGTTGATGCGCGTGGGCAAGAGGGTGACCAAGTGCATGAACCGGATGCGCTTGGTCAGCGCCATCAGGTAGGGATAGATGACCTCAGGTGCGGAGGTGGTCGCCGTACCGATCGCGACGTGCTGCTCCGAGGTTCCGAACGCGTCGAAACCCACCTCCTCCGCAAGTAGGACTTCGTCCACGAGCTCGCGATAACGGTGCTCATGGGTATGCCCCGGGACTGTCTCGCCTTCGCTCATGAAAATGAACCGCATATTCACACCACTTTCCACTAGGTGAACGCTCCTTAACGTAAGACCGTCCACCTCGGTTGTCAACGCCGAGCTTCGACCGAGTTTCCAGCCCACCTCAGGGCGCCGCTCCAACCCGGTTTAACAGGGAATATGGCGCATAGTAGCAATGTATCCACGATTCCGTCGGCCCATAACGCCTAGCCAGCGGTAGTTACGAGAGATTAATGCTCATTAATGTCGCCTCGTCCAGCCGTCCGGCCAACGAAGTTCAGCGTGGCCTCGACCTCGTGCGCGCTCATCGACCGCGCCCGGACTCGGCGGCGCCTCGCACCGTGGCTATCGTTGTTTGCCATGACCACTGACGCTGCCGCGCACGAGCCGTCCGCCGGCACCTCACGCCGGGATGTCTTGCTCAAGGTGGCCGCCGACCTGTTCTTGCGAAACTCCTACGACGGAGTGACGGTGGACATGATCTGCACAGCGGCCGGAATTTCCGGGCCCGGCCTCTACAACCACTTCGAGAACAAGCAGGCGCTCTTGATCGCCGTGGTGGAGAATCCTTTGGCGGCTCTGCACCGGTTCGCCAGGGAGACCGTGGAGGCGGAGCCCGATCCACGGGCCGCACTGGAGATCCTGGTCGATTTCCACATCAGGAGCGTGGTGACCTCAGCTCCGACGACGCTGGTGTTCATGAAGAACGAACACGCCTTACCGGAGAAGGACCGGCGGCGAATCCGGCGCGAGATGAATCTCTATGCCGAGGAATGGATTTCCATCGTCGCAGAGTTGCGCCCTGACCTGTCCGAACCAGAGGTCCGGCTACTCACCCACACGGTGTTCTCAATGCTCAATTCGGTAGCGACCCTCAACAAGGGCCTGGACCACGAGTCCATCGTCAAGACAATGTCGACCGCAGCGATCAAGGCACTCACCTCGCCCAGCGACGATTGACATGTGAGTGTCTCGATCGCTCTGCGGTGCAGGGTTTTTACGCCGCGACGCCCCACTGCCAGGTGCACAACCACGCCCTTGCCGACGTCTGTCGTCCTTGAGTGTACGGTTTACCAGGGGACGGGGCCGTGGGCGGAGAAGTAGCCGCCGGTGGGTCCGTCGGGTGCGGTTTGGGCCATCTCGACGATGATGCGTGCGCCTTCTTCGACAGTCTGCGTTCCGGTGTGCCCGTTGAGGTCGGTGTCGGTGTAGCCCGGCTCGACCGCATTGACGCGCATGGCCGGAAACTGCTTGGCGAACTGGACGGTGATCATGTTGACCGCCGATTTCGACGCCGGGTAGGCAACACCGGGATAGAAGTAAGTCGGGCTCTCCGGCGATTCAGCGAGGCTCATCGAACCCAGACTGCTGCTGACGTTGACGATCACCGGGGCCGATGACCGCTGCAGCAACGGCAGGAACGCGTGGGTCGCTCGGATGAGCCCGAAGACGTTGGTGTCGAACACTTCTCGCATCGTCTCCGCTGTTACCGCCTCGGCGGCGACGATCGCGTTGCCTGCACCGCGACCCTCGACGCCAGCGTTGTTGACCAGGACGTCGAGCCCGCCCAACTCCTCGATGAGCTGCGCTGCGGTGGACACCGAGTCGTCGTCGGTGACGTCGAGCTGGACCAGCCGCGCACCGAGTTTCTGCGCGGCGTCCTGGCCGCGCTGTGCATCACGGCACCCGAGGTAGATGGTGTGCCCCGCCGCAATCAACTGCCGAGCGGTTTCGTAACCGAGGCCCTTGTTGGCGCCGGTGATCAGGATGGTGGTCATCTGCTTCTCCTTGACGTGACGTGTTGCGGGATGGCTCAGCCCACGAGCCAGGGGCCTACCTCCTTGCTGGGCGCCCACATCAGTGGTGGGCTCACCACCAAGACTTGGCGGGTTGGCGGCGCCATGGGTAGGCCCTGCTCATCCTGGGTACCGGCAGTCCCAGTCTTGGCTACGCTATGTCGATGACCAGCGGCAACGCGCTCGGCGACTACCTCAGGCTGCGTCGCGGCCGAGTCCGACCCGATGACGTCGGCCTCGTGGCAGGCCCGCGGCGCCGCGTCAACGGCCTACGCCGCGAAGAACTGGCAGCACTGGCCGGCATCAGCGCCGACTACTACCTGAGAATCGAGCAGGGCCGCAACGCCCATCCCTCTGCGCAGATTCTCGATGCACTCGCGCGGGCGCTGCGCATGGACGCCGCCGCCAGCGCGCACCTGCACCAACTCGCCCGCGACCACCGCCCCACACCAGCAGGTGTCGAACAGGTCAGCGACGACATCGTCAGCTTGATCGATCAGCTCGGCCTGCCCGCCTTCGTCGCCGGGCGGTGCCTGGACTGCCTGGCCTCAAACCAGCTCGCACGCAAGCTGTCCCCCAACTTCACGCCCGGCCGAAACCTTCTCCGCTCGTTGTTCCTCGACCCAGCCGAGCGTCAACTCCACCTCGACTGGGACGACGCCGCCGCCGGAGTTGTCGGCGGTCTGCGCGAAGCCACTGCCGGTGAAACCCACGACCCTCGTCTCGACGAACTCGTCGACGAACTTTGCGTGAACAGCGCGTCCTTCGCAGAATTCTGGGCCAAAGCCGACGTGGGCTATCGTCCGGCAGGCACCAGCCGCCTACACCACCCCGAGGTCGGTGAATTATTGTTCCGCCGCAACCGATTTGCCATTCCAGACTCCGACGGCCAACACCTCCAGATCTACCATCCCGAGCCAGGCACCGCCACCAGCGAAAAGCTGGCTCTGCTCAAAACAACTGCTGGCTAAGACAAACGAATTGCCGTTACGCAACCCGGGAGCGATGGCGGATCCGCCAGATCGGTGGGATGCGCGGGGTGCCCCATACCAAGGGCTGTGGCGGCGTCCGCCGCAGGCAGGCCAGATCCTGTGTACCAAAATCCGTTTCAGGAGGCGATCCGTTTTACCTCTAGAACACCCGGCGCTCAGAAGTTTTGTCCGGGGTTGCCGATAGGCTTCGTTCGTCCGACGTGAGAGGGGCGCGCAGTGTCCGACCCGAGAAGCGCCGCCGGCGAGAAGCCGGTTGCCCCCACCAGGATCGAGGTACGGGGCGCGTGTGTGCACAACCTCGCACACATCGACGTCGACGTGCCGTTGAACCAAATGGTAGCCATCGCCGGAGTTTCCGGCTCCGGAAAGTCATCCCTGGCGATGGGGGTTCTGTATGCGGAGGGCTCCCGTCGCTACATCGAGGCGCTCTCGACCTACACCAGACGCAGGATGTCGCACGCCACCAAGGCCACCGTCGACAGCGTCCGCCACGTCCCGGCCGCACTGGCTCTGCGGCAGCGGCCGACCGTCCCCGGTGCGCGCAGCACCTTCGGCACCTCGACCGAACTCCTCAACGTCCTGCGCCTGCTGTTCTCCCGGGTGGCCGAACACCTCTGCCCCAACGGGCATCGTCAGGAACCGACAATCGACGTCGCCGCCGGCCTGGATCTCACCTGCCCGGTTTGCGGCGTCACGTTCACCCCGCCGGGCGCCGAGGCACTGGCCTTCAATTCCGACGGGGCCTGCCCGACCTGCGGCGGACTGGGGGTCGTGCGCGAGATCGACGACGCCCTGCTGGTCCCCGACCCCTCGCGCACCATCGCCGACGGCGCGGTCGCACCGTGGAAGATGATGGGCCTCACCGTCATGCCGCAGATGGTCGGAGAACTCGGTGTGCGCACCGACGTCCCCTACCGCGATCTCACCGACGACGAGCGCGAGGTCGTCCTGCGCGGGCCCGCGGAGAAGCACCGCATCACAGTGCCGTCCAAGAGCGGCAAGCTGTTCGAGGTCAACTTCACCTACCGCAACGCCCGGCTGGCCGTGCAGGAGGCGCTCGACAAGGCCGCCAGCGAGGGTGGCCTCAACCGGGTCAACAAGTTCATCCACACCGGGACATGCCCGACCTGCCACGGCGCCCGGCTCAGCGAGCGGGCCCTGGCCCCTAGGGTCACCGGGATCAATCTGGCCGAGGCGACCGCGAAAACACTCGATGACGTGATCGCCTGGGCACCAACGATCGTCGATACCTTGCCCTCAGACATGCGCGCGATGGCGACCGCGATCATCGGGCAGCTGCTCGAAATGGCGCAGCGGCTCATCGAACTGGGCCTCGGGTATCTGGGCCTGGACCGGCCCAGCTCCACACTGTCCACCGGTGAGCGGCAACGGGTCGCGCTGTCACGCGCCGTGCGCAATCAGACCACCGGCGTGCTCTACGTCCTCGACGAGCCGTCCATCGGCCTGCATCCGTCCAACATCGACGGCCTCAACGGCGTCATCCGCGACCTGCTGCGCGACGGGAATTCCGTCGTACTGGTCGATCACGATGTGCAGGTGCTGCGGGAAGCGGACTGGTTCATCGAGATCGGCCCCGGATCCGGCAACGACGGCGGGACAGTCCTGGCCGAAGGAACACTCGACGATCTGATGGCCAACCCGGCCTCGCTGATCGCCGGATTCATCGACGGCACCGAGGCGGTCCGCGTACGCGCCACCGTCAGCGCCGAGCAGTTGTTCGATCATGGCCGGATCGGCCTGGAGACGCGCCCGCTGCACACCGTGCACGCCCTGGACGTCGAGATCCCGAAGGGCCGACTCACCGCGGTGACCGGAGTGTCCGGCTCCGGCAAGACCACACTGGTGCTGGAGAGCCTGGTACCGGCCTTGCAGGCCACCGCGGCTCGCGATCCGCTGCCGCCGCATATCGCGTCGGTCGCGCCGTCGGGCATCCAGCGCGTCAACGTCGTCGATGCCACCCCGATCGGCACCAACGTGCGCTCCACCGTCGCCACCTACAGCGGCACTCTCGACGACTTACGCCGCGCCTACGCCGCACTCGACGAGTCGACCCGCCGGGGCCTGACCGCCTCGGACTTCTCCTACAACACCGGATCCCTGCGCTGCCCGCGCTGCGAGGGAACCGGACAGATATCGCTCGACGTCCAGTTCCTCCCCGACGTCGACATCCCCTGCCCCGACTGCGACGGCACCCGTTATGCCCCTGCGGCACTGGAGTTCCGACGCGCCGTCGACGGTGGGCTCGCCCTGCCTGAACTCCTCGCGCTCACCGTGAAGCAGGCGCTGGAGGTCACTGAAGACCTGCCGAAGGTGCACCGCAAGTTGCAAACCCTCATCGACCTCGGGCTGGGCTACCTGACTCTTGGTGAGGACACACCGGCGCTGTCGGGCGGCGAAGCCCAACGGCTCAAGCTCGCAACAGAACTCGGACGCAAGCAATCCGATGCACTGTTCGTCCTCGACGAACCCAGTGTCGGACTACACCCCCTCGACATTCGCGTGCTGCTCGGCGTCATCGACCGCCTCGGCGCCAAGGGAGCCACCGTCGTCGTCATCGAGCACGACCTCGACATGATCGCCAACGCGGACTTCGTCATCGACATGGGACCCGGCGGCGGCGCCGCGGGCGGAACCATCGTTGCGACGGGAACCCCGGATCAGATCGCCCGATCCAGCGTCAGCGTCACCGGACGGTATCTCGCTCCACGGTCGGAGTAGAGGCCCTCGGTGCGGCACTGATCGACACACTGCACCATGGCCGCCCCGCTCTCGATGCTTTAGCCTCGATGCACCGATTGGGTAGCGGTCCGGGGTGGGGCGTGAAGGCGAAATGCCCTGTCGTGGTGGAAGAATGAGATTTCGTCGTCGACACGGATAGTCACCGAAACCGCATATCGGGGTTGAGTTTTGCTTAGATAGGCGACATGCTTGTCCATGATGCGCGATGACTGATTCCGGCGAGTACCCGCTGACGCCGAGGCAGCAGCGGGCCTGGCTGAATTTCATGCGGGTCTATCACCGGCTCGAATATGAGGTGAACCGTCACCTGCGCACCGAGTGCGGTCTTTCACTCTACGACTACACGGTGCTCAGTACGCTCTCGCGCGCACCGGATCGCCGCCTGCAGCTGACCACACTGGCCACGGTGATCGGGTGGGAACGCAGCCGGGTTTCTCACCACCTTATGCGGATGGCACGCCGCGGCCTGGTCGAGCGCACAACCTGCGACACCGACGGCCGTGGCACTGTCGTCGTCCTGACCGACGAGGGCTGGGACCGGCTCGCCGACGCCGCCCCGGTGCATGCACAGTGGGTACGCCGGGCGTTCTTCGCCGATTTAGATCCCGAGCAGGAGGACACCCTCGCCGACATCCTCGCCGTTGTGCACGAGGGTCTGTTGCGCGAGGGCACCTTGCCGCGTCCCGACCTCAGATAGACCAACTACACCTGGTTCATGCCCCCGTCGACGAAGATCTCCGCACCTGTCATGAAGCTGCTCGCATCGGAGCCGAGGAACACCACCACGGCGGCCAGTTCGGCAGGATCGCCTATCCGCTTCATCGGGTTCGTCGCCAGACCGTCGAAGAACACCTGCCGCTGGTCTTTGTCAGGCACCAGTTCGGTGAGTCCCTCGGTCAGGATGGGACCGGGTACGACCGTGTTGACCCGGAAGCCACGGTCGCCCAACTCGGTGGCCCAGGTACGGCCGAAGGACCGGACAGCAGCTTTTGCCGCGGCGTAGGCGCCGAATGCCGGGGTACCCCTGGTGGCCGCGGTGGAGCCGGACAGAACGATCGAGGCACCGGGATTCAGTAGTGGCAGCGTCTTCTGCACGGTGAACACTGTCCCGCCCACGTTGCGGTTGAAGGTGTCGATGAGGTGTTCGGGCGTCTCGTCCTCCAGCGTGGCGAACTCGCCACTGCCGGCGTTGGTGAAGACGATGTCGAGGCCGGCACCTGCGTCGCGGATGACCCCGACAAGTCGGTCCAGATCCTCGGTGCTGGTGACATCGCTGCCAACACCGACGACACCGGAACCCAGTGACGCGGCGGCGGCGTCGACGCGCTGTTGGGTACGCCCGGTGATGAACACCTTGGCGCCCTCGTCGGCGAAGGCGCGCGCCGTCGCATAGCCGATGCCGGATGTGCCGCCGGTGATCAGTGCTGTTTTTCCTTCGAGCTGAGCCATCTCGTCCTCCTGTTGTCGAAAACGCTTGTTGCGTTTCAGATCCAACAACTAGGTGACATGTCACGTTATTCCGGGACATGTCACCTACTGTGGTCGTCGACTCCCTCTGGTGCACGCGGCTGATCCTGGGCTCGTGGAGTCGCGTGCCGACGCCCCGGCGGGGCGCACTTTGCCGGCAGGGCCATTAACGAGGCCATGCCGGAGCTCTACAACGAAGCGCAGCTCGACGTGCTGCGCCGTAGCCGCGACATCATCCGAGCGACCACTGCGGAAGCGGCAACGGAGCCAGGCGGTAGCTAGGCGGTTCGGTCCCGTGGAGGTGGGCGACAAAGTAGTCCCAGGTGCGGCGGTAGGCATAGTGCTGGTAGCCGAGCAGCGCGTGCTCGCCGCCCGGAATGAGGATCAGATCGAAGTCCTTGTCTGCCTTGATGAGTGCATGGGCCAGGCGCATTGTCTGGTAGGGATGGGCGTTGTCGTCGAGCTCGCCGTGGATCAGCAATAGCTTGCCCCGCAGTTCGGCGGCCAGATGAGTATTAGAGATCGCCTTCCTGCCGTTGTCACTGAGGTCGCCGTGGTAGTGCTCGGCCCACATGGCCAGGTTGACGGTGTTGTCGTGGTTGCCAGACACTGCGACCCCAACCCGGTAGAAGTCCGGGTACGTAAGCAACGCCCTGGCGGCGGCGAAGGCACCGGCCGACAGACCCGTTATCCCGACGCGCTCGGTGTCCAACCAGCTGTGCCGCCGGCCCAATTCGCGAATCGCGGCGACGCGGTCGTCGAGGGCACCTGCGTTGCCCATGTCCCGGTAGGAGTGGTCGTGAAAGGCTTTGCTGCGTCCGGCAGTTCCGCGTCCGTCGATTACCACTACGGCGAAACCCAGCGCTGCCAGCGCCTCGGGTTGGCCGACGTGCGGTGAGTCGAATGCGGCCCCCGCGTTCCATATCTGCGGGCCCGGATAAATGTGCTCAATCACAGGGTAGCGGCGCTGTGGGTCGAAACCGTGTGGACGCCAAAGCAATCCGTAGATGCGGGTTCTGCCGTCGGCAGCCATGGTGCAGAACCGCTCCGGCGCGCTCCAGCCCTGCTCCTCCAGCGCTGAGGCGGTAGGCGCCTCGAGTTCGACCAGTAGTTGGCCATCCCCGTCGCGTACCACCGTGTGCGGAGGGCGGTTGGGTGAGGATGCCCGTTGAACGAAGTAGTCGCCGCCGTCGGGACTGACCGCGTCATGGTCGAGGGTGTCGTCCTCGGTGAGGCGCACAAATCCCTGGCCGTCAAGCCCGATTCGGCAGATCTGGCGTACATAGGGATCGTCGGCGACGAGGCCGGCAGCGACGAACCACACCTGCCGGCGATGTTCGTCGACCCAGAGCACCTTTCGCACCTGCCACTGCCCGGTGGTGATCTGCCGGACCTGTTGTCCGTCGGGCGAATAAAGATAGAGATGGCCCCAGCCATCGCGTTGTGACCACCACACGATCTCACCGGAGTCCAGCACCCGGGTCATCGTTGGTTCTCCCAGCTGGGGCGTCGGGTCCACCCGCGTCTCACCGGATTCGCTGATCAGGGTGGTGACGGCTCCGGTGGCCGGGTCCAGGCGGCGCAGCTCCAGCCTGCGGGCGTCGCGGGAATGGTTCAGGAAGTGCACCCCGTCCCCCGATGTGCCGGTCCACCAGGCGTACATGACGGCAGTGCCGTGCATGATAACGGTGGGTTCGGCCTGCCGGACCACGGTGCGTTCTGCCACGTGGAGGACATTCCAGGTCAGCATCGCCTGCGCCTGCTCGCCCGGCATGGTGTACCGGGTGCGGTGCTCGACTGGTCTGCCGCCGTCGGGGGGCGACGATTCGACCAGCACCAGCTCGGGCAGGGCACGCTGGTCGATGCGCTGGGCCAGTATCCGGGTCGAATCCGGTGACCACTGCACGGCGAACACGGGCGGCAGCCCAAGCACCCGCATCAGCGCTCGCCCGCCGGTCGCGTCGGCCATCCCGCCGTATTCGAAGTGCGGTTCGGCGTCCTCGGTGAGCGCGAATTCCCGCTTACCGTCGCGGGATCGGACCCAGATGTTGCCGTCGCGGCGAAACGCCACCCACGACTTGTCGGGCGACTCCACCTCCCAGGGCAGCGCGCGGTCGCCGCGGTCGCCCCGTTCGCAGGTGCCTGCGTCGGGCGACCACACCCACCATGACCCGAACGCGGAGAAACCGACCGTCCCGTCGTCGCCGAACTCGACGGCGCTGATCGGGAGATCGTCCACGCTGACCGCATGACCGGAAGCCAAGGACAACGCCGCGGCCAACCGGTCGTGGTCGAACGCGTCGTCTCGGCTGCCGTTGCGGGGATCCACCACTACGAAGCGCGACTCGACCTGGTACCAGAAACGGTGTCCGTCCGGAAGCCACTGCGGCTGTATCGCTGCTCCGGGCACGCGGCGTGCCCGGTACGGGGCCAGCATCTGTTCAGCGCGGGCGTAGTCGGCGGCAGTCAAGGTCGTCTTGTGGGGGGCCGCTGTGGCATCGGGATTCACAGCCACAATGGAACAGCAGGACGTAACGGCACAGTCAAGGCCGTGGTTGCCCCGGCCGCGACGGGACAGTCTGTGCTGATCCCGTGTCACTCGTCGCCGTCGCCTACCTGGGTTCGACCAGAGGTACAAAAGGCCCACGCGGACATCGGAGCACGCAGAACCACCGGCAGCGCACTGCTCACGCCGTGAGATCAGACCTCGCCGGACCCCGCATCGGGTGCGCCACCTCAGACCGAAAGCTGTTGTTAACGAATAGCATAGCCGGAAGAAGCGGACTCACCGGCGGGCTCGCCATCAACGCCTTGACGGTGGCCCACCCGCTAAGTTAGTGCAGCGCGGCCAGTGTCATCGCGACGCATACTGTGCCGATCAGCGCCAGATAGGCACGGACGTGGACGATGTCGGGGATCTTCATCCCGTAGCGTCGCAGCACAACCACCACCGGTGTTGCACCCAGCAGCAGCGCGGCCGCGGAGGTGACGTCCACCGATGCGATCAGCGACACAACGGCTGGTGCCGTGATGGCGAGTGTCATCGGATTGGCAAGAGCAGTCGCCGATTCCATGGAATGTCCGGCTCGACGCAGCAGCGGGACGGTAAGCACACTGCCGCCCACCCCGAGGAACGCTGCCACGGCTCCGACCGGAAACCCGAATCCGGCTCGAATAGTGCGGCGTTGGTCGGCCACACCGACAGGGCGAACGAAACCCGGTCGGGCGACGGCATCGACGAGGGTTGCACCGAGGTACGCCACGAAGGCCCACTGACCGAGTTCGGCCGGCGCGAGTCGGGCGGCCAGGCCGCCCGCCGCTCCGCCCACCGCCAGCAACGCCAGCAGAACACCGCTCCCGCGCAGGCCCGAGAGAACCTCCCGGCGGGTCGACGCGGTGGCAATCGCTGAAGCGACGAACACCACGACGGCCGATGTGGCCACTGCGGTTCGCATCGCTTCAGCGCCGAGGTCGGCATCCGCCCACACGATGACCGGAACGGTGACGAACCCGCCCCCAAAACCGAACAACACCGTCGTGACGCCCGAAAGCGCACCAATCACGACCAGAATCTCGAAAGACACGCCCCTATGGAACCGCCTCCGGCAATTTGCCGACAAGCGAAAGTCGGACCACTATCTTCGCGTTTCGGCCATAGGATGGGCAGGTGCGCAATGTCGCGGCAGATGACTTCGATGAGGTACCGAGGGTCGTATTGCCCGTAGGAACCGACTATCCCGACGGCTTCGTACTGGACTGGCATTCGCACCGGCGTGCGCAATTCCTGCACAGCGCGACCGGAGTGATGGTGGTCGAAACGCGCGACGGAACCTGGACAGTTCCAACCGACCTCGCGGTGCTGATCCCACCGGGCGTTCGGCACCTGATGCGAACCCAGGAGGTGAGCACTCGCAGCCTCTACATAGAACCCCAGGCTGCGCCCTGGTGGCCCGACCGCTGCACGGTGGTGGAAGTGACCCCGCTGCTGCGTGAACTGCTGCTTGTCGCAGTAGATTTCGATGCCCACTACGATCCGTCCGGTCGCGAGGGCGCAGTTATCACGTTGCTGTTGCATGAGATCGCCGCGCTGACCCCCGTCGCACTTCACGTCGCACTGCCCAACGCCGCCGACCTAGGCACACTATGTCGCGACTACCTCACCGAACCGGACGTTCGAATTGATAACGCGCAGTGGGCCGCCCGGGTGAATCTCAGCGAGAGAGCATTCAGCCGCCGGTTCCGCGCCGAAATGGGCGTCAGCCCCGCCGCATGGCGTCGGCGCGCGCGACTGCTCGCCTCCGTTCCACTGCTACGCCACGCCACTGTTACCGAGGTGGCGGGCCGCCTCGGGTACGCAAGCCCGGCCGCGTTCACGGCCGCCTTCTCCGCCGAGTTCGGAACATCACCATCGCGCATGATCCGGACGCCACATGCAGGCTGACAGGCCGAGCACATTCTGATCGACAGCCAGCACCACTTCCTGCGGCGCACATGGGATTACCTAGGTGGCCAGCCGCCGCACGATCTGACCTGCCCGGCGCAGCACGTCCAGCTGCGCCGGGTTGTACAGATCGGCCATCGCGTCATCGATGGCCTTCTCGGCGAAGTTTGCACCGCGCGGCGCATCGATGCGCGCCTCGGTGAGCCCGGGATGAGCCTGCCGGACCGACCAGATGTAGGGCACCAGCCGCTCGGCGAGATCCTGGCGGGTCGCCTCGTCAGCGTCGACGGACAACGTGTCCAGCTCCGATGCGGCCGGATCCTCGCGGGTGTCCCTGATCAGGTCGGCATAGACCTGTCGGCCGCGCGGGCCCAGTACCCGGCTCAGGACCACCACCAGTTTGCGATCCGCGTCGGTCATCTTGGCGACGACGTCCGCGGGCGCGAACTCGGGTGGCAGGTCCGTGGGCGCGGAGTTCTCCAGCAGCTCGCCGAGTTCCTCGCGGGCCCGTTGCAACCGGTCGATGGTCGCCGCCAGCTCGGCGTCCAGTTCCCGCAACGCCTGCTCGGGATGCTCGTCGGTATCACCCAACGCCGCGATCTGAGGGAGCGAGAAACCCAGGTCGACGAGCCGTTTGATGCGGACCAACCGGACCAGGTGCGCCACGCCGTACTGCTTGTAGCCGTTTGAGCGGCGTTCAGGCTCCGGGAGCAGGCCGACCTGGTGGTAATGGCGGACGGCTCGCAGACTGGTTCCGGCCAGTTCGGCGATCTCCCGAGTACTCCACGCCACCTGTCCATCATGCCCATACCCGTGCCCGGGACTTGACTGTGCCGTTACGTCCGAGTGTGCGATGGAGGCATGCCAACACCTGAGTTGCTCTCCGTCGACGATCTGTTCGCGCCGCCCGCCCGCGCGCAGGCATCGATCTCACCCGACGGCACCCGTATCGCCTACCTGGCGCCGTGGCGGGACCGCCTCAACATCTGGATCCAGGACGTGGACAACCTCGACGGCGAGCCGCAGCGCGTCACCGCCGACAGCACCCGCAGCATCATTCACTACGAGTGGACCAAGGACTCCCGCTGGCTGCTCTACCTGCAGGACACCGGCGGCGACGAGAACTGGCACGTCTTCCGGGCCGACCCGCAGGACCCCGAGCCCGGTGCCGTCGACCTGACTCCGTTCCCGGGAGCGATGGCCGCCCACGAACTGCTCGGCGATCCGGCGAAGGCGATGGTGTACACCAACAACCGCACACCAACCCTGATGGACGCCTACGAACTGGACATCGCCACCGGTGAACTCACCATGGTGGCGAAGAACCCCGGTAAGGGATCAGGCTGGCGAGCCAGCAGCAACGGCGACTTGTTCTCCACCGCACTGACTGCCGACGGTGACGTGGAGCTGTTGCAGTGGGAGCCGCGGACGGAGACGCTGCGCTCCATCGTCACCTTCGACGGCCGTGACTACACGATGGGGCTGTATCCGATCACCATCACCCCGGACGGCACCGGCATCTGGATCGGCTCCAACGACGGCACCGACCGGACCCGCATCGTGCGCGTCGACGTCGTCACCGGCGAGCAGACCCACGTCGACAGCCATCCGGTCTACGACGTGGACACCCGGGCCAGCGTGTTCACCACGCTGGCCGAGCCGCTGATCCTGGACCGGCGCACCGGCGATCTGCTCGGGGTGCGGTACCTGTTGGAGCGTCAGGTGATTCAGCCGCTGGACCCGCACTTCGCGGCGGTGCTGGAGAACCTGGAGAAGCTGTCCGATGGCGACGTGAACGCCCTCAGCTCCGACCTGACCGGCCGACGCTGGGTGGTCAACTTCACCCATGATCGCGAAGCGGGGATGACCTACCTCTACGACCACGACACCGGGGACAGCCGGCTGCTGTTCGGGTCGCATCCGCAACTGGATCCAGAGGTCCTGGCGGCGATGGAGCCAGTCACCATCCGCTCGCGCGACGGGCTGGATCTGCACGGGTATCTGACCCTGCCCGTCGGGGTGCCGCCGCAAAATCTGCCGATGGTGCTGCTGGTGCACGGCGGGCCGTGGACGCGGGACGGCTGGATGTTCAACCCGCCGGTGCAGCTGCTGGCCAACCGCGGATATGCGGTGCTGCAGGTCAACTTCCGCGGGTCGGCGGGCTTCGGCAAGGCCTTCACCAAGGCCGCGGTCGGTGAGTTCGCCGGCAAGATGCACGACGATCTGATCGACAGTGTGGACTGGGCCGTCCAGCAGGGGTATGCGGATCCGAAGCGGATCGCCATCTTCGGCGGCTCCTACGGCGGATACGCGACGCTGGTTGGCGTCACCTTCACACCCGATGTGTTCGCCGCCGCAGTCGATTACGTCGGTATCTCCGACCTGAGCAACTTCATGCGGACACTACCCGAGATCGCCCGCCCGCACCTGGCCAACAACTGGCACCTGTTCGTCGGCAACCCCGACGACCCGGATCAGTTGGCCGACATGCTGTCCCGCTCGCCGATCACGAAGGTCGACCAGATCCGCACGCCGCTTCTGGTCATCCAGGGCGCCAACGATGTTCGCGTGGTGCAGGCCGAATCCGACAACCTGGTCGAGGCGTTGCGCAGCCGCGGAGTCAAGGTGGAGTACATGATCAAGCACGACGAGGGGCACGGATTCGTCAACCCGGACAACGTGATCGACATGCACAAGACCGTCGACCGCTTCCTCGCAGAGCATCTCGGCGAGGGAAGGAAAGCGTGACCGACAAACTGGAGCAAGAACATTCACCGACATTGCTCGAACGCATGGGCGGGGCATCCGGGCTGGTGTACGCCAGCCTGCCCACGTTTGCCTACGTCATCGCGAACGCGATAGCGGGCCTGAACGCCGCAGTCGTGATATCCGTTTGCGTCAGCGTGGGTCTGATCGTGTTCCGGCTGTTGCGCAAGCAGCCTATTCAGCCGGCGGTATCGGGACTGCTCGGGGTCGTCATCGCCGCGCTGATCGCCTACTACACCGGATCCGCCGAAGACTACTTCCTGCCGGGAATCTGGCTCAGTCTGGCGATGGCGGCCGTGTTCTCCGTATCCCTCTTGGTGCGGCGCCCCTTGGTCGGAGTGATATGGAACCTGCTACGTAGCGCCGGACCCGATCGGTCATGGCGCGCCGACACCGTAGCGCTGCGCGCGTTCGACATCGCCACGCTGGCATTCGTGGCGTTGTTCTCCGCGCGATTCGTTGTGCAGCAATGGCTTTACGACGGTGGCTTCAGCGGCTGGCTGGCGCTTGCCCGGATCGCCATGGGTTATCCACTGCTCGGCGCGGTGTCGGTGATCGTGTATTGGGCGGTCCGCCGTGCCAACCGACGAATAGACCCAGATATCCACCGGGACAGCACCGGGACCGATGCGAGCGACTCTCCCGAGTGCGCCGCTCGCCCCTGATGCGGCGCCTTGCTACACCCGCGTCGGATACACGGCGCGGCGGCATTGTCGACATCCCTGCGGACTGTGTGCCGTTCTCATCCCAATGTCGAATTGGACATCCACGCGGCACCAAAATGAGAATTCCGACACCGGAATTGTTGTCGTACACCAACCGCGTCTTTCTCGACGTTGCCACGGAGTTGGCGGGCACGGTTATGCCATCGAGATGGCGGATCCGAAATCGAACTCACCGGAGGTGCCGCCTCTCCATCGCCTGTTTCTTTCCCTAGTCTTCTGGACATGAAGGTTCGCAGGGCTGTCATCGCGGCCGCGGGTCTGGGGACGCGCATGTATCCCATCACCAAGACCATCGACAAGGCGATGCTTCCTATCGGTGCACACCCGGCAATCGACCTGATAGTCAGCGAATGCCAAGGTGCGGGTGTCGACCAGATCGCGGTGGTCGTGCGGGCTGGTACGTCACAAGTCCAGGACTACTACACACCAGACCCGGACTTGGAAGCGCTGCTGGCTCGGCACTCCTGGCAATCGAAAGGCGAGGTACTCAACGACATCGGCCGTGGAATCGACTTTCAGTTCTTCCACCAACAGCTTGATGTCGATGACTATGGAACCGCCGTCCCGTTGCTGCTCGTCGCGGACTTCGTCGGTGACGAGCCGTTCTTCTACATCTCCGGCGACGACATCCTCATCGACAACCCGACCACCTCCACGTTGCGCAACCTCGCCGACCAGGTACACGTTGGAGGCAGCGGGCTCGTCGCCCGCGCATGCGACCGGGCAGAGGCGGGACGCTACGGAGTCCTCGACGTAGTCCAACGGGCCGACCGGCTGCATCTGAGCGGGCTTCAGGAGAAGGAGGTGCCAGCCGATCCGACCCGCGATCCACTCGTCAATATCAGCCGCTACGTCCTACAGCCGACGATTGTCGATCTCGTGCGCGCGGTGCCCGTGGACCCACTCAGTGGAGAGCGACGGATCACCGATGCACTGTTGCAACTGGTGGACGCTGAAGTGCCGCCGCTTGTGTACGTGACCGACGGGCAGTACTTCGATATCGGCGACCACCGAGGTCTGCTGGCCGCGAACAACTTCGTCGCCTCCAAGGACTTTCCTTAAACCGCCACGAACACCGTTGGGTGACAAGGCTATCCGCGGGTCAGATCTGAATGAGGGCCGCATTCAGGCTTGGATTATGTTGTGCGAGTTGCGGTCAAGACTTCCAGGGCGACGGCTTCGGTGAACTGACCGCTGGGTTCGATCGCGAGCAGAGAGTCGGTGACGGTGTTCTCGAACTCGGTCTGTCGGTCAGCGAGTAGTCGGCGTAGTGGCACTGATGTTGAGTACAGGTAACCGATCACTTGTTTGGTGGTCCAGTGCCGTGAGAATTCGTAGACTCGCCGATTCACCTGTTGGAAAGCTGAATTCGCCAATACTCGCTCATGCGTGTGGCCGGTGTTGGTCGCCGGCGGCGGGCCGTGTCGGTAGTTCGGCGGCAGGAATCGACGTTGGACCTCCTGGATGGCCCGCTGCCACTGTGTGGTCGGCAGCAAGAGGTTGGTGTCGTTGGCGATGACCAGGCTGCCGTCACCGTCGACCATGTCGTCGAGAGCAGCCAGAACGTGTTCGCGGTCCATCCAGTGAAATGAACGACCCATGGTGACCAGCGTGAAGTGCCCGAGATCGCCCGGGAGGTCTGCTGAATTACCGTGGATCCAGCTCACGTTGGTGACAGCTGCATCCTGTGCTTGCCGGGAGGCTTCGGCGAGCATGCCGGGTTCGTCGTCCATCCCGACCGCCTCGACGACATGGTCGGCGAGCGGGAGCGTCAGCTGACCGGTACCGCAGCCCAGATCAAGCAATCGACCGGTGCCATCGAGACCCAGACGCTGGATCAGATCGTCGACAACGTCTCGCGGATACCCTGGTCGATACCGCGCATAGTGCCAGGCCGTCCCCGAGAAAAGGCCACCGTCCAAGCTGTCGGGCGGATCGGTCGGGTGCATGATTTCCCCCTTCTGGACCGCCCTCCAGCAGGATTCGGTTCTGTCTTGATGCACCTTTCGCGGCGGCCCATTTGCCTCGACGTTACTGGTAGCAGCGTGCTCGACGACTCCGAGTCGATGTTGAGTTTGCGGGTCGAGAGCAGGCAGCAAAAGCTTCGGGTGTTGGATGCGGGATGGCTAGCTGCGACTGCGTCTCAGAGCGTCAAAGGTTCGGAGAGTTGGGGCTGGATGGTGCGCCAGATATTCGCGAATGTGCGTCGCGCAGGCTTGAACATCATCGGTGCTCGTGTCGACCTCGACGTCGTAGAGACCGTGGTTGTGGGTGGGCTCCATCTGACCGGCGGCCGTGCCGACTACGCGATCGCCGCGTGCGATTTCTCTCTCCATCAAGACCGCGGCATCACAGTGCACGCCCACAAAGACGACGTCGACATCTGCCATTACCGTCAGCAGATCAGTGAGCCTCCACGGCTCGCTCAGGACGTGATCCATCACGATGTTGTTCCCGGCCAACGCCATTCCTCGCACCGCGCGATGAAATCCGGCGCGGGTGCGGCGCAACACCTCGGTCAAACGCGCTTCATCGAGATCGCGAGTCTGCGCTTCGGCGCGCATTGCCCCGAACATGTCCACACCCATGTGAAACCACGGCGTATCGACGTCAGCGAGAAGCTGACGGGCCAGCGTGGACTTACCCGAGCTTGAGACGCCGTTGAGTAACACGACCTGTCCGACGGCTGCGTCACCGACCATGACAATCATTCTTCCCGCATGGCGTTACACGCTGGCCTGCCAGCACTCAGCCGTCTCGGTGCCATCGTCTGATCAATGTCAGAAGCCATCGCAGCGAGGCACATACGCCGGCAATGCCCGCTGACGCGCCCCTTGAAGTCTTCCCGTGGCTGTTAGTGCCACGATGAGCAGCATGGACCGCGAACTGCTCGCCGCCGATGTGAACCAAGCTTGCCGCCTACAAGGGCAGTTTCAGCTTCGCTCAGGCCAAATCTCTCATGAGTACTTCGACAAGTACTTGTTCGAGTCAGACCCACAATTGCTGCGACGCGTGTGCGAGGCCATGGTTCCACTCATTCCCGCCGACACCGACCTGCTCGGCGGCCTCGAACTCGGCGGCGTTCCACTGGCCACCGTCATGAGCCAGCTGACCGGCATACCAACACTGTTCGTCCGGAAGGCCGCCAAGACCTACGGCACCTGTCGGCTCGCTGAAGGCGCCGACATCGCCGGAAAAACTATCACTCTCATCGAGGACGTGATCACCACCGGCGGTGCCGTCCGAGACGCAGCCCAGGCGCTACGCAGCGAACACGGCACCGTTGCGACCGCCATCTGCGCGATCAACAGAAGTGCCGATCCCACGGCTGTCCTGCGCGACGTCGGACTGACCGTTCGAGCTGTCTTGACGAAGGCCGACCTCGACTCCGCCCGATCAACCGCAATCGACTAACCCGCCGGGAGCCGTGCATCAGTCGTCCCTCTTGCCATCCAGACGGCGCATGCGCCAAGTTGCGCCATCTCAAATGGCAATGCGCCATCGAGAATGGCAACCGACACCGCCGCCACCGCCGCCGTGACAATTGTTGGTTGCCATTCTCGATGGCGGATAGCGCCGGTCTGAACTGCACGTTTTCTGGCTGTGTGACGGCGCTGGCGGCCACGGTTTTGCCATCCAGATGGCGGATCCGAGAATCAGACGATAGTCCGTAAACGGTCCGGGGATTGCACCCACGGGATGAATCCGGCATTAGGGTGAATTGGCACGCAGTCGAGACTCGACAGGCGGGGGACTTAGAGGATGGCGCGGGCCTGGACGATCGGTCGAAGACGTCTGGGGCCTGCTGCACGGAAGGCGTTGATTCCCGGTTCAGGACTGGTGCTGCTCAGCTCGGCGACCGGCGGAATGCACGGCGACATCTTTCAGCTCTACGTCATCGACACACTGGGCTTCAGTCCGAGCTTGGTCAGCGTTATCGCACTCGGAATGATCGTCAGCATCCCCGTCCAGTTATTGGCGCCGGGCATCGTCAGCCGTTTCGGACACCGCACTGTAATGGTGGCGGGCTCACTCACGCTGGCTCCCGCACTGCTACTGCTGTTCTCGGCAAGCCTGATCATCGATGAGTCCCGGATCGCCGCCGCTGCGCTTCTATTTGCGGGAGCAACTCTGGCCGGGGTCGGGATCTCGATCTGCTTCGGTGCCGCCTGGACGGCGTGGTACGTCGAGTTCGCCGAGCCGGCCGACCGGCCACTGTTCTTGGCCATGTTCAGCTTCGCCGCGCAAGGGACCGTCATCGTGGCGTTTCTGGTGCAGACGTTTTGCTTCGACGGCGTGGTCACCGAAGTCTTTTACCGCGGCGTTCTGACCTACTGCCTGATCTATTTGCTCGGATCGGTCATTGTGTACCGCCATCTGCCAGAAACGTCGGTGCGCCAGCCGATTGCGACCTTCGGCAAAGGCGGGTGGCGCGAAGCCCTGCGCGACCACCGCTGCCGGTTGATCGTGTTCGGGTCAGCGGCACAGTTCGTGATCGGCGTGCCGCTGTTGGCGGTCTACGCACTCATCGTGCTCGACATCCCCGCGCCGGCCATCGGGGTAATGCTCATTGTGCGCTCGGCGGCATCGTTCGCCCTGGCCCCGATGGCTGGCTGGTTCATCAGCTGGATCGGCACAAGCACCTCAGTTCGGGTGCTCGGCGTCGCATTGACCGCTCAGATGGTCCTGTGGACACTGCTCCCCGCAGTCGGCCAGCGCCCACCGGGCATCGCCGCTTTCACCGTGTTGGTTGTGCTGTCTCAGGTCTCGCGTTACGCCTTCGGCTTGGTCATGTCGGCCATCGCCTTCGATGTCGTCGAACCTGAGCACCGAGTCCGAACATTCGCTCTAGTTGACGTCGCCTCGTCGGCGGCAATGCACCTCAACCTCGCCGCCGGAGGCGTCCTAGTCGCTGCCAGTTCAACGGCCGCCCTGCTCGACTCACCCTGGATCCGCCTGGACCCCGTCAAGATCGTCACTGCGGCCAGCGCAATCATCATTGCCTACCTGACGGTCGAGTTTCACCGTATGGCAACCTGTTTCGACGAATAGTCGCCACCCCGCCGCCAACGCCTATCAACACGTAACGGACTGGCACCACCGCCATCCAATCGACTGAGACACAGCGGAACAACGATCAAATCTTTTGCCATTCAGTTGGCGGATCCGCCAAGTTCCGCCATCTCAAATGGCAATCCGCCATCCAGAATTGCAACCGACAGGTTGTGTAGGTGGCAATTCTCCGTGTCATATCGCGACGTTCTGAACTGCGCTTTAGTCCGATTGCATCAGGTTTGACGGACAGGCTTTTGCATACTGGATGTCGAATCCTAGAACGGTGCCATCTGGGGACGTTGCCAATGGTGCTTCGACCGGGGCTAGTGGGTTGTCGGCGTGGGCGAGGACGTCGCGGCCGAGTTGAGCGATGCCGTTCGCGCCCTGCGCGCGAAGTCTGGGCGCTCGTTCGGCGGTCAACACGCTCGGCGGACGATACGGTGCTCCTGTGCGACAGGTCAGATTGAGTGGCGGTATCGGCGCTGTAACCTCGATCGTGGCAGGGCTGCTGACGGCTGGTTTCATCCTCGCTGCGCCGGCTGTGAACGCCATCCCGAACCCGCACTGCGGCGATGGGGAAAACTACGACCAGTCCGGTTGCCCAGGCGTAGGCGGAACGTACATACCGGATCCTGGAAACGATCGCTCACTCAGCGCCCGACGCGACGCCTGCGCCATGGTCAACTCCGGTGAGACAGACGCCTTAACCATCGCCAACAAATTGATCGCGCGCTACCACATCACAGCGAGCGAAGCCGACGCATATGTGCGAGACGCCTTCGGTTCCGCCGCGGGCACCAACTTTATGTGCGCCGAATCGTAGTGTTGCCGCCGCTTGCGGGCCTGAACGCGAACTCAGCCGCACGTGTCACCTCTCAGGCCGTGTGTCGTTTCCAGAACTGCGCCGGCAATGACACTCCCCTGACCTGGGGGTAGTGCGAGTTCCATTTGATCCTGTCAACAGATTTTTCCAACTGAGAATGGCAAAGCGGAAACCGCACGGTTGTGCAAGTTACGCCCACCGTGCTCGCACTGCTGACAACGTTAAGCGTCACCTCCATCGCTCATTGGTCGTGAACGTTGATATACAACGGAGGCGCACCTGCGGAACCGCAGGGTCATCCGTCGATCGGACCGAACTTCCAACCGTTGGAAACAGCTTCAGCGCGATCGGTAGGGGTCTCCGGCTCAGAGCCCACCACCGCCAGTGAGACTTTACGGAGCGGACACCGACGTTATAACCATTGCTGCCCTTGCGGTTCCAACACCCATCAAGGCGTCATACCAAGCATCCAACCCTGCCCGGAAGTCGCCGCAGTGGTCGCTGAGATCGCGCCGCCAGAAATTGGCAGCAATCTAGTGGATACCGGCAATTCTGCCTCTGGCTGGACTCGATGAGGTGACCGCAGACTCGTCGTATGACATTGCCGGACGCTTCACCCTCCGAGAAGAAACAGCCCTCCACCGACGCCGACCTGGTCACGTTGCCGAGCACACCACTAGCGCTAGCCGCGCTCGAATTGGTCCGAGGCGCAGAGTCGCCGGCGATCGCCAATCACAGCGTGCGGAGCTATTTGTTCGCTCGGCTGCTCGCTCCACACGTTGGGCTGACACCTGGCCGAGATTTCGACGATGAACTTCTCTATTTTGCATGCGTCCTGCATGACGTTGGACTGTCACCGCTCGCCAAGCGAAACACGCGCTTCGAGGTCGACGGTGCGGATCGCGCAGCCGAGTTTCTTAGCGGCCATGGTCTGGAGGCGCAGAAGGTCGATGCTGTCTGGGAAGCCATCGCCCTCCACAACACGGCGGTCATACCCGAGCGGATGGGCGCCCTGACTTCGCTGACATACCAAGGCGTCGCCATCGACTTCGGCGGTGTGCTTGGTCTGCCGGCGGCACACCTGAACGCGGTAACCGCACAAATCGGAGCCGTAATCCACTCTGCCTACCCTCGTTTCAATATGGCTACGTCGGTCATCGACGCGGTCGCCGATCATGCTGCAAGCGATCCGAACAACGCCCCGCGCTACAGCCCTCCGGGCGAAGTTCTGCGCGAGCGACGCGAATTCGGTGTCACCTACGGTGAGCAACTCATCGCTGATGGCGGTTCACGCTGGGGCAACTGAGCGCCGAAGCGCACCCATCGAACAGAGACTCCGTGACGGCTGACTTGCCGAAGTGGATATGAAATGACAACGAAAAGGATGCACCTGAATGTCTACACCTGAGTTCTTCGACACCCCCAGATACGGAGACATTTTTCGCACGCAGTACAGCTACGGTCAGGCCGTTCGGATCGGCGATCGCGTGGAAATCTCCGGCCAGGGCGGATGGAACGATGACCTGACCTTCTCGGCTGATTCTCTGGAAGCAGAGATCCAGAAGGCCTTTGACAATGTCGAAAAGACCCTCGCGGCGGCAGGTGCCACGTGGCATGACGTCGTGAAAGTCAA
Source organism: Mycobacterium sp. URHD0025 (assembly GCF_000426065.1). Classification (GTDB taxonomy): domain Bacteria; phylum Actinomycetota; class Actinomycetes; order Mycobacteriales; family Mycobacteriaceae; genus Mycobacterium. Next base: position 390,043 of record NZ_AUEQ01000001.1, read on the forward strand.
TACGTATCACAAGCCCACCAGCGAGGGTTCTATCGGCGACGATCACCTGACAGCAGTCGTTGATCAGTTCCGCAAGCGAGCGGGAGAACACCTGCCACTCTGGACTGCCCTCGGAGTGAAAGCGCTGGGTCTGCCCGAGATGCGTATCGAGGTCGAGGCTGTGGCTCTGATCCGGTCTGCCGGAAAATAGTTCGCGTTACGACAGGGCTGTCTCGCCGCGAGGCAGCGTCGGGACAGCCCTGTCGCAATCGCCACGGCAATATCCCTGCTTTGAGGGGAATAGGCGAGTGATGCGGCGACCAGCGGCGCATTGTTGACTGAACCGAGATTGCAGTGCATCGCCCGCAGTTGCGGTCCGTACAAAAGCGCGGAGGATGTTCTGCCTCAGTAGATCTCGTTCACAACAAGCCAAAAGCAGCCACACCCAAGGGCTTTCGACACCAATCGCGCCGGTCCGTGCCGCCTACTACACAGTCAGCGCAATTGTCCGAAACGAGAGGACCGCGATCATGAAGGTTCTCGTCACCGGGGGCTCCGGATTCGTCGGCGAACACCTCGTGAGGAGGCTGGCTGCGGACGGGCACACCGTACTCGGCCTCGCTCGGTCTGCCACATCAGTCAATAAGGTCCGCGCGCTGGGGGCAACACCACTACCCGGCGATCTTGATCGCCCCGACGAGCTCGCCCTACCCGCGGTCGATGCCGTCGTGGACACCGCGGCATACTTCCGCTTCGCCGGCTCGCGTGCGGCGTACTTCCGCTCCAACGTTGCAGGCACAAGGGCGCTGCTCAACGCTGCGAAGCACGCCGGCGCGACCACATTCGTGTACATGAGTGCCGCTGGAGTGGTCATGGATGGCGATGGCTCACCCATGCACGCTGTGAACGAGTCGGCGAAGACCCACCCGAAGAGCTTCTCGGGCTATATCGCAACCAAGTCGATCAGTGAGGCTGAAGTGCTGGCGGCGAACATGATCGGGTTTCGCACCATCGCACTGCGCCCCTCGGCGATCTGGGGCCCAGGCGACTCGTTCAGCCGTGAGATTCCCGGCCGCATCGAAACCGGGCAGTTCGCATTCATCAACCGCGGCGACTATCCGTTCAGCACCTGTCACGTCGACAATGTGGTCGAGGCCGTGCAACTTGCACTCGGCGGCGGTCCGGGTGGACGCGCGTACTTCGTGAACGACCGGGAACCCATCTCCCTCCGCCAATTCATCTCGTCGCTGGCAGATGTCCAGGACCTCTCCATCGACAAACTTCGATCAATTCCCTACTCCGCGGCGGTTTTCCTGGGATGGTTCATGGAGACCATCGCGCCCCTCCGCTCGAATCAGACCGATCCACCCCTGACCCGAACGATGGTCCGCATGATCGGACGAGAATTCACTACCGACGATCGTGCCGCCCGTGCCGAACTCGGCTACGTCGGCCACACCTCACGCGCCGACGGACTCAAGCAAATGACAACCGCACGCTAGTGCGGAAGCATTGCACCGCAATAGATCCGGTCATAGCCGCTGCAGGCGCCCTTGCAGCTGGATTGTGACACACTCATTGAAAGGAACATCATGATCCGCAGGACCTCCCCGCAGGTGAACAACTTCATCACCCCTGGCGTTTTCAAGGGCTTCGGCTTCAATCAGATCGTGAGTGCGGGCGACACCGTCCATCTCGCCGGCGTTGTCGCGAATGTCGGCGGCTTGGAGGATCTGCAGATCGTTCACCCCGAGGACACTGCCAGGCAGTTGGATTTCATCCTGCGAGTGATCGAAGACCTCTTGAAAACTGAAGGCTTAGACCGCACAAATCTTGTGTCCCTGACGATCTATGCATCCGACCTGCCCGCATTGGCGGAAGCCATCCCCCGGATTTACGTTCCGTGGGTCGGGGATCACGCTCCCAACATGTCCATTGTCCAGGTCGCCGGCTTCTTGTTGCCGGGACAGGTTCTGGAGATCCCGGCGATCGCATATCGCGGCTGAGCCTTTCCGGCAGCCGAATTCGGCGATCCGACGGTGAACCGACGACTGAAAACGACGACCGCAAGCGAAGGCCAATGATTGAAGACTTGCCACTGCAACAGATTCAGATAGATGGGCAGGTGATCGCGTACCGCGAATCTGGGCCATTAGATGGACAGCCCGTCGTGTTGGTACACGGTTGGCCGCAGACATCATGGGCTTGGCGCCACCAACTCGCGGAACTTGGAGCCCGTGGCTACCGAGTAATCGCACCGGACCTGCGCGGGACAGGCGGATCAACGGTTTTCAAACACCACGATGACTACGCGCTGCGACACCACGTCGGCGACCTCATCGCGTTAGCGGACGCGCTCGAAATCGATCGAGCCACGTGGGTTGGCCACGATTGGGGGGCTCCCGCAGTGTGGAGCGCCGCCCGGCACCATCCCGAGAGGTTCGCGGCGGGTGGATCCCTGAGTACGCCATACGACACCCTGGAGAAGGGGTTCGAGCGGGTCGCTTCGTTCGTCCGTCGGGATGTCTACCCCGAAAAAGAGTTCCCCGCCGGGCAGATGGACTACTACCAGTTCTACGCCGAGCAGTTTGATGCCGCACTAAAGCAATTCGAGGCCGACATCCCAGCGTTCTTCGCCAACCTCCTCCGCGGCGACGAGCCGGGGCAACAGCACGTCGTGTGGCCCACGGCCACGGTACGCAGACGGGGAGGCTGGTTCGATGGCGGTCCGGCACCGGCAAGGGAACCCGATCCCACGGTGATCAGCGCCGGCGACCTGGAACGGTTTGTCGAGGATTACTCGCGTACTGGGTTTTTCGGCGTGAACTCGTTGTACATGAACGATGACGACAACCGAGCATTTGTCGAACAGGCCGGTCGAGATCGGGTGGGATTCCCGGCTCTGCTGGTGATCGGCCGACACGACTACGTCAACGACGCCGCCTACTCGGAACTTGCATCCCCGATGCACGAGTTATGCGACGATCTCGATATCCGTGGAGTGGACGCCGGACACTGGGTCCACCAGGAACGCTCGGCGGAGGTCACCGATGCGATCGACGAACTCGCCCGGAGGGGAGCCCCACGGCGATTGACCCGGCAACGTTGAACCACCCGACGACGGTGACCGGACAGTAGCGTTCGTCGGTATGCCCGCGATCACGAACAGCCGACCGCTCCGCGATATGGCTGCAGTCATGCGGAAGCTGGCAGCAATGAGAGGCGCAACGGAATCTACCTGCAACCAGAATGGAGGCATGAACGATCACGGTGAGGCCAAACAACATCGGCGGAATCTGAAGATTGGATCCATCATCTTCGATGACATGGACCAGATCGACTTCACTGGTCCGTACGAGGTGCTCGCGTCTCTGAGCAACGTCACCTACACCACATACGGCGTGTCACCACAACCTGTCCGTGATTGGCGTGGACTGAGACTTCTACCCGATGCGGTGCTCGAGGATGCTCCCCAGCTGGACGTTCTACACGTACCCGGTGGTCCCGGGCAGCAGGCCCACATGGAAGACCAGCGTGTTTTGAATTGGTTGCAAAGACAGGCATCTGGAGCTCGATGTGTCTTGTCGGTCTGTACCGGCGCCCTGCTGCTGGGAGCCGCAGGGTTGTTGCGCGGGCGGCGTGCAACCACGCACTGGGGTTCGCTCGAAGTTCTTTCGATCTTCGGTGCAACCGCCGTCACTGAGCGCGTAGTCACCGACGGTAGCTTCGTGTTTGCCGCGGGAGTCACCGCTGGTATCGACGCAGCCCTGATGGTCGCGGCCGAACTGCGCGGACTCGACGAAGCCCAAGCGATCCAACTCTTTATCCAGTACGCACCCCAGCCGCCGTTCTCCAGCGGCACACCCGAAACAGCGCCGCCACACGTCTTGCAATCCGTCACCGCCCGAGGCAAACCGCTTCTTGAGCGTCGGCTTCAAACCGCCCGGCGTATCGCACCAACGGCTGAGGGACCGCGATAAGTCGGAATTTCGGGCGAATGGCCTAGCATGTGCGAGACCTGTTCTGCCTCAAGGTGATCATCATTACTCACGTATCTACACGGGCACCGTCTCGACTACTAACTTGCCTGGAGTTCCAGATTCAAACGATCGGATGAAAGCATGTGGCAGCTCATGGAAACCGTGGACCACGGTGTCGATCTCTTTGAGAGTCCCTTCTCGGAGTAACCGTGAGAGTTCCCGGTGGGCCTTCGCCGCGCGGTTGAAGTAGTCAAGGACGATGAATCCCTGTATCTGGGTGCGTTTACTGAGCAGCAGTCCGAAGTTTCGGGGCCCTGCGGGCCTTTGATCCATGTTGTATCCATCGATCAAGCCGCATAGGGCTATGCGGGCGTGGTTGTTGAGTTGATCGATGGTCGCTTCGAACATTGGGCCCCCGGTGTTCTCAAAGACGAGGTCGATCCCCTCCGGGGTAGCCTCGACCAGTTGTGCTGCCCAGTTCTTCGCTTTACGGTCGACGACGTCATCCGCGCCGAGATCTTCCACGAGCATGCGGCACTTTTCTGGCCCGCCGGCGATGCCGACAACGCGGGCGCCTGCATGCTTGGCGAGCTGGACTGCGATGCTGCCGACAGCACCTGAGGCTCCCGAGACCAGGACAGTCTGTCCGGCTTGAGGTTTGAGTATGTCGCGTATACCCGCCCAGGCGGTGAGCCCTGTCATGCCAAGGATTCCGAGCCAGCGCTGCAGCGGTACGTCCGAATGCTCAGGGATACGTTCCCACTCAGGTCCTGGAGCGGTGACCACGAAACGCTCTTGCCAGCCGACAAAACCCCGCACTAAATCTCCTGTCGAGAAACCTTTATGGCGCGTGGAGCTCACACGGGCGATTCCCAGCGCTCGCACCGGAGCGCCGATCTGCACAGGCGGCAGGTAGCTTGGACGGTCGTCGAGCCAACCTCGAATCGCTGGATCTATTGAAACAAAAAGGGTTTCGAACTCCACATCGCCGTCGTCGAGATCTGGAAGTACGGTCTCCACGAGGCGGAAATCCTCCTCGGCGACCGGCCCTCTCGGTCGGCGGGCGAGCACATACTGCACGGTCTTCGTCACGTCGATCTTCCTTTCATGGCCGGCTCGCGCGGCCTTCCATGCCACGGTAGAAACCGACGAAGCGGCGCGGCTTGGCTACATGCGCACGGAGTTCGATTCCAGCGCTGTATCAAATATCGACGCGGATGACGTCCATCGCCGTGCGCGGGATGAAAGTGGGCGTGCGCCTGACCCCAAGACGTGCTCCCCATCACATTCATAGGTTCAATGTCGCGTGGCGTTCAGCCGGACCGCCACATCGTCAGCAGAAGGAACTTCGCCATGACTGGCCAGGCTTCGCTCAGTAACGTCCAGGTGGCCATTACGGTCGATGACTTCGTGTTGTGGGACGGTACGCCGCTTCCCGAAGGACATAGCTCGCTCGACGTGACCCGCGCACTCGCGGAGGCGCTGACCGGTGCCGGCCAGAACGGTGTCTACGGGTTCGCACACACCTACAGCATCACCAAGGACCCGGCCAGCTTGGCGTGCTGGAACGCGTGGCTGGAGGCCGGCCATCACCTGGGCAACCACACCCATCAACACGCTCCACTGCGCTGGATGAGCGCGGACGACTTCTGTCGTGACGTTGACCAGGCCGAGAAGCTCATCGGCCCGCTTGTCGACCTAGCCCCAGAGCGCTACTTCCGCTACCCGATGGATATGTCTTCCGGATCGGAGAGCAAACGCGGGCAAGTCGAGGACTTCCTGCGCGACAACGGATATCGAAACGCACCCATCACCTGCTGGTTCGGTGACTTCGTCTACATCGTGCCGTATCAGCGGTCCCTCATCACCGGAGATGTTGACGCACAAGCCAGGTTAGAAGACCTCCACGTCCAGGGCGCTATCGAAGGTCTGGAGACGCATGCCGCATCTGCCCGCGCCATGTTCGGCACCGACGTTCCGCACATCTGGATGGTGCATGGCACGCCCCTGGCCGCACGCACTATCGGACGCATCATCAAGGCGTACAAGCAGCGAGGTGTGCAGTTCGTCAGCCTTGAGAAGGCTATGCAGCATCCGGTGAACTTCAGCATGCCGCCCGTGCAGGACTCCTTCAGCAACCACCTTCAGCGCTATGCGATGGCGGCCGGCATTGCGAAACCCGACCTCTCCGAAGAGCTTTTCGGCGAAATCCTGTTCAAGTGCCCGGTCAACGGTATGGACACCCTTCAGTACTACGACGAGAAGGTCCTCAAGCCAATTGCTGATCGGGTGGGATCGCCCTATCTATGGGACTGGACGTAACCAAGGTGCTGTGTCGAGCCATCAGATCATAAGAAAGAGAAAGAAACTCGTGCTCAATCTCTCTGTAATGCTCACTGATACTGCCCGGGAACGACCCGCCACGGCAGCGGTGCTCGAAGGGAACCGCCGGATGACCTACCGTGAGGTCAACGCCGCGGCCAATCAGATCGCAGCGCTGTTGATTCGCCGTGGCGTGAACGTCGGTGATCGAGTCGCGATGAGTGTCCCGAATGTTCTCGAGTTCCCCGTCATCTATTACGGGATCCTGAAGGCGGGCGCGGTCGTCGTACCGATGAACACCATGCTGAAACGCGCCGAAGTCGCCTACCATCTTCGCGATTCTGGCGCGCGTGCTTACTTTTTTGCCGATGACTACCTGCCCGATGATGCGTGGCGCGGCTTCGACGACGTGGCCACATGCGAATTCTCCATTGCCATCAGCGACCTTGCCGAACTCCTCGGCGAGCACTCTGGCGAGGATCTGTTGGTCCCGACCGACGCGACTGATACTGCGGTCATCCTGTACACCAGCGGCACCACAGGAAAGCCCAAGGGCGCCGAGCTCACACACGCTAACCTTGTCCTGAACGCGCTGACGTGTCACCGCCTTTTCGACATACTCGGTGAGTCGCAGTTGGTGACGCTGCCGCTGTTTCACTCGTTCGCCCAAACTGTCCAGCTGAACGCCGGTTTCAGCCAGGGTGGCACGCTCGTGCTGCTGCCCCGATTCGATGCCGGCACCGCATTGAACCTGATCCGCGATCATCAGATCACGGTGTTCGCCGGCGTACCCACCATGTATTGGGCGCTGCTGGGCGCAGCCGCAAGCCGCGACGACATCACAGCACTCGGCAGGCAGCTCAAAGTGGCCATGTCCGGTGGCGCCGCGCTACCCGTCGAGCTTCTCAAGCGATTCGAGACCGTCTTCGGCGTAGGCATCCGCGAAGGATACGGCTTGTCCGAAACAAGCCCGGTGGTGGCTTTCAATCGGCTCGACCGACCCAGCCGCCCCGGCTCCATCGGGATGCCGGTGTGGGGAGTCGAACTCGCGCTGCTCGGCCCCGACGGCCAGCACTGCGGTCCTGGCGAACGCGGTGAACTCGTTGTCCGCGGGCACAACGTCATGAAGGGATACATCGGCCGCCCTGACGCGACCGATGAGGCCATCGATTCTGCCGGCTGGTTTCACACCGGCGATATCGCCACTCGCGACGAGGACAACTTCTTCTACATCGTCGATCGCGCCAAAGATCTCATCGTGCGCGGCGGGTTCAATGTCTACCCCCGCGAGGTCGAGGAGACGCTGATGACTCATTCCGACATCACACTCGCCGCGGTGGTGGGGATTGCGGATGAACGCGTCGGCGAAGAGATCAAAGCCTTCGTGATCACGCGACCGGGTACGACGCTTGCCGAATCTGAAGTTATCGCGTGGTGCCGTGACCGCCTGGCCGTGTACAAATGCCCACGCACAGTTCAGTTTTGCCACGAGCTTCCGCTCAACGCCACAGGCAAGGTCCTCAAACAACAGCTCAAAGACGCGAGCAGCGCGGCCATCGCATAGTCGGGCATCGGATTAACAACACTGCGCCACAGCGCTTTTCCTGAATGCCATCAAGACTCGGCGGGCGGACAGAACCGCCTGTCCGGGGTTCCACATCGGCGCCCGAACCACAGCACCGCGGCGATGAGCGCCGCATCACTGGTTCACGCCCGCCATCGCAGCAGACGCCTTAACAGCAGGCCGAGCGATCCGACTGCAGGCTGTGCTTCTTCCCGAATTCCATGACCCAGACCTCAATCGTCGGAGCAAACAACATGACTCATCTCACGCCCGAACGCACTGCCACACCACCGTCCTGGTCCCAAACCGTTGTGGTGTCAGGTTTCGAGCGCACACGCGTGACGAGTTGCCTGGCGCGCATGCTCGGGTTGGCCGTCGCGGTCATCGTGCTCGCGGTCTGCGGATCGGCAATGCCGCCGGTCGTGCGGGCAGACGAAACTGCCTATCTCCCGTTCTACACGCCACCTAGTCCACTCCCGCCCGGCCTGCCGGGCGACCTCATCCGCACCGAACCGTCGCGGCTCGTGCTCGAACCGTCCGGACAGCTCGGAGCGTTTGTCGGCACCGGAACACGGATCATGTACCGCAGCACCGACGCCCAAGGACAGCCCGTGGCGGTGAGTGGCACCTATATAGAACCCGACGTCCCCTGGCCGGGCAGCGGCCCCCGCCCCCTTCTCGCGTATGCGGTCATGGGCTTTGGCATGGGCGAGCAGTGTGCACCGTCGCGCATGTTCAATCAGGGCATCCACGCTTCCTTGCAGACCGGCTTTGATGTGATGTTCAACCTGGAAGAGGGATGGGTCGCGACCCTGCTGGCGCGTGGCTTCGCTATCGTCATCACTGACGGTGTCGGGATGGGTATCCATGACTCTAGGTCTCCGCAATTCCTCAACCGCAACGCTGGCGGAGCTGCACTCATAGACGCTGCCCGCGCTGCAATGAAGTTGCGCGGCACCTCCCTGGACCCCCACGGCCCTGTTGCCTTTTGGGGGTGGCTTGCAGGCGCACACACGGCGCTGTCAGCGGCTGAATTGGCCGCGAGCTACGGTCCCGAGCTGCACGTCGTCGGCACCTACGCCGCCGCGGCACCAACAGATATCGCGGCAGTGCTGCCCGCCATGGACGGAAACTTCTTGGCCGGTGTACTCGGCTATGTCCTGCGAGGGATCATGGCGTCCTACCCTGCGACCGAGCAGCCCATCTGGGATGCGCTCACCCCGCGGGGCGCGGAAATGCTGGCCAACACCGGCCGTCAATGCCTGCTGCAGACCGGTGTCGACTACATGTTTCGTCATATCCAGTTTTGGTTCAAGCAGGACATCTTCGCTACCGCCGCCGCAGAACCCTTCAAGTCCCTGCTGTGGGCTCAGCGGATCGGCAACGTCAAACCCACCGGCCCGGTCTATCTGACGCACAACCGGTGGGATCCCTTTGATCCGTACTCCGCCATAGAACAAACCGCAGCTGACTGGTGCGCAATGGACGCCGACGTAACGCTGTGGACGAATGAACAGCCACCGCTGTTCAACAAATTGGACATCAATTCCATGCTGCCCGTCTTTGTCGACGGAGAGCGAAGTATGAGTTGGATCGCCGACCGGTTCAATGGGATACCCAGCGCGCCCAACTGCGGACAGATTCCGGCTCCGGCCTGACATGTGACGTTTGCCGCCGTCCGGTTGCGGGCTCCCCCTGAACGCGCGGTGGCCGCACGCCGGATCGGGCGAATGCAGTTCAATACGACGTTTGCCATGCGCACAGCGAAAGGTACGCTGCGCATATAGCCAAGACGTGTTCTAGGTCACATTTCTACAGTGAGTGTGCCGCCGCCAAACCTGCCCAGCGCAGCCCGATTGGCCACAGGCAGAGGTGCCCACGACGAGGAAGCGACGTTCCGACATGAGTTACATCGTGCAGACCCTTAGTACCCAGGATCTGGGCGCCAAGGAACGCAGCGACTGGTGGCGAGACCGCGTGTCAGCGATCCACTGTCCGATGTCCTTCGCGCTGGCCGATGACTACTCCGGGCGGATCGAATACCAGCAGTCGGGTCGCTATCGACTGGTCCGTTGGTGGGGTGACGCTGAAGCACTGACTCGAGATTCCACCCAGATCCGGCGATCTCCGCACGGATCTTACGAGTTGCTCATCCCAGTCCATGGTCATCTGCAGCTTGCACAAGGGGACAGCGACATCGTGGCGGTGCCACACACGATGACGCTCACCTCGCTGGATGCTGCGATGGATATGCGACATGGCGACGACGTCTCGGCGGTAGCCCTTGTCATTCCGCGAGATCACCTCGACTGTCGACTGGCACAGCCGACCAATGATCGTCCGATATCGCTTGATGCGAGGCGCGGGCTCGGCCGGATCGTCGTCGATCAGCTACGCACGATCCGTGGCGAGCGCGATCAGCTGGACGGCTTCCAGTTCGACGCAGTCATGGACCGGATCGTCGACCTCATCGCCATCGCCTACAACGATCTCAGCGCACCGCTGGACGATGTTCCCACCGACGCATTAGTCGATTCAATCCGCCGCTATGTGCGCAGCAACGCACACGATCCGGCGCTGACCGGCGCAGGCATCGCCGCAGGCTTGGGCTGGTCACTGCGCCATATCCAGAACCAACTGCAACGCGTGGGCACCACACCCTCGGACCTGATCCGCGAGGAACGGCTCGCGCTGGCGCGACTTCGCCTGCAGGATCCCGGTTGGCGGGCACAGAGCATCACCCAGATCGCCTTCTCCTCAGGATTCGGCGACCTCAGCACCTTCAGCAACGCTTACCACCGCAGCTTCGGCGAACGACCGTCAGACACCCGCACATCTCACTGAATTTCTCTGCCAGCATCCGTTAAATACTGCGCGCACAACAACATACGTGCGCAAGGCTCCAAGCTAGTAACCCGAACCATCTCTTAGCGTCGCAGCATGGAACCTACAACTCATCCTCTCGCCGATAACGACACCCTGTTCTCTGTCAGCGGCCGCATAGCCGTGGTGACCGGAGGATCCCGAGGAATCGGCGCCATGATCGCCCGCGGGCTGGTCACCGATGGTGCCGATGTGATCATCACCAGCCGTAAAGTCGAACAATGCCGTGCCACTGCCCACCAGATCAATAGCGAGGCAGAGACCCTCGGAGGTTCAGGCCGCTGTAGCTACATCAGTGCCGATCTCTCGACGCCGACCGGCATCGGACATCTGGTCAACTCGGTCAACGATCGCCACGAGCACATCGACATCCTGGTCAACAATGCCGGAACCACGTGGGGAGCACCCCTGGAGGACTACCCAATCGCCGGCTGGAGCAAGGTCCTGAACACCAACCTTGTCTCCCCATTCAGCATCACTGTCGGACTACTCCCGTTGCTGCGCAAAGGCGCCAACGCGCAGCGTCCCGCCAGAATCATCAATATCGGCAGCGTCGACGGGCTGGTCGCACCGCGGTGGGAGAACTATTCCTACAGCGCCAGCAAAGCGGGCCTGCATATGCTCACCCGCCATCTAGCCGGCCGGCTGGCACCCGACAGCATCACGGTCAACGCCATCGCACCCGGGCCGTTCCTCACCGACATGCTCAGCCACGTCGCGGCCGACCCCGCGCAGGAAGACGAGCTACTCAACACCGTCCCCCTCGGCCGCTACGGCCAAGCCGACGACATCGTCGGCGCCGTCAGATTCCTGTCCTCAACAGCCGGTGCGTTCGTCACCGCTGCCGTACTTCCGGTAGACGGGGGATTCAGCGGCGCCACGAACTGAACCCTCATCCCGACGCACACATCACCAACACCACAGGAGTACCCGCATGCCCGAAGCCGTTATCGTCTCCACCGCCCGAACCCCGATCGGCCGCGCCGTCAAAGGATCCCTCAAAGACCTTCGCGCCGACGACCTCGCCGCACACGCCGTGCTCGCCGCACTGGCCAAAATCCCCGAACTCGATCCCACTCAGATCGACGACCTGATGCTCGGTGTCGGCCAACCGGCAGGCGAATCCGGAAACAACCTGGGCCGAGCCGTAGCCGTCTTGGCCGGCCTCGATCAACTCCCCGGTGTCACGGTCAATCGCTACTGCTCGAGCAGTTTGCAGACAACTCGTATGGCACTGCACGCCATACGTTCTGGCGAAGGTGACGTATTCGTCTCTGCCGGTGTAGAGACTGTCAGTCGATACTTCAACGGCGCCTCGGACAACCCCGAAGGGCAGAATTCCCTCTTTGCCGATGCTCAGTCCCGCACCGCCGCCCGCGCAAAGGATAACGTCAGCTGGACTGATCCCCGAGCCGGGGATCAGCTACCAGACCTCTACATCGCGATGGGGCAGACGGCGGAGAACGTGGCCGACTTCAAGCAGGTCAGCCGTGCCGATCAGGACGCCTTCGCGGTGCGCAGCCAGAACCGCGCCGAAGCGGCCATCCAGTACGGCTTTTGGGGCCGCGACATCACTCCTGTACGTCTACCCGACGGCAGCTATGTAAGCACCGACGATTGCCCACGCACCGACGTCACTCTCGAAGCCGTATCCGCACTGCCACCGGTGTTCAGGACAGACGGAACTGTAACCGCGGGCAACAGCTGCCCACTCAATGACGGTGCAGCCGCACTCGTGGTGATGTCTGATTCCAAGGCAGCCGAACTCGGTATCACTCCACTTGCGCGCATTGTCAGCACAGGCGTCACCGGATTGTCACCAGAGATCATGGGACTCGGTCCTGTTGAAGCGAGCAGGCAGGCATTGCGACGGGCCAACCTCGACATCGGCGATATCGACCTGGTCGAGATCAACGAGGCGTTCGCTGCCCAAGTCATCCCTTCCATGCGCGAGCTGGGTGTGGACGAAGACAAAGTCAACATCAACGGTGGCGCCATCGCACTCGGCCATCCTTTCGGTATGACGGGGGCCCGGATCACCAGCACGCTGATCAACTCGATGATGTTCCATGACAAGCAATTCGGGCTCGAAACCATGTGCGTCGGGGGTGGCCAAGGCATGGCTATGATTCTCGAACGCCTGTCATAACATGCCCTGCAGGTTGGTGGCGTCACTCAACTCGGGCATCCAGTGACGTCACTGACCGGAATACGACTCTCACACCCCCTGCTTGCCCAGTCGGGTGTCGGCATCGAGGTACCTACCGAAAACCCTTACACCGCAACCCAAGCACGACTCGCCCTGCGGCACCACCTAACTCATCAGACGCGTGATGGCGGCCCAGTATGCCTGACGCTCGTCGACGTGCACCGTCGGGGCGAAAGTGACGACTACAGTCATCACCTGGCGCATGCCGTGATCTGCTGCATATACCTGAGCCGCACCAGTTGTGCGAAATGAGAGAACTTGCATGCGCTCGGTGGTGATCGACTGCGCACATCCAATCGTCGGACAGTCCGCGGCGCTGGTGTCCACGGGCCGCCCCGGCTGTAATCCGCTGCGTTTCAGTTCCTCAACAACATCACGTGCTATGTGAAAGCTACCTGCCGAAGCAGGCCATGGGGTTTCAGTGCGCGGAGTCATCGTTGGCCCACAGGCGGAGCCAACTACCGCCCAAACGGCTCCCAAGCCCACGTAAAGTGCAACACTCGAGACTCGCGAGCGCATCAACTCGATCAAACGAACCTGGCGAGAATGCGCTTGCCTCATAACGATCCACCCCATGCGGAGGCATCCACTCCCATCAGAGAGACCGACAAAAGGTCTGCCGGCATTTGTTGTTCGATTAGTGATCGAGCCCGCCGGGTCCGGGTGCCGCCACGCACCGCAATGCGGCGTGACTGAGCGTGTCAATCGATTCTGGTTCACGGATCAGCGTTGCGCTAGGTGGGACTCGACGAGTTTGACGAGCGCGCCGAGACGATAGCGGCGAGGCACGACAACAGGAATACTCCAGGGCGAGAATGCATCTGCAGCCATCGGTCCCACGCACGCGACCACAATGTCGCCGCGTAGCGCATCAACGATCGCAGATTCGCGACCGGTGAGTTCGGCGGCGCGCATGATCGAGGCAACGGCAGGCGCCGAGGTGAAGGTGAGTGCGTCGAGAGCATGACTGGCAACCAGATCAAGAAGTTCATTAAGGCGCCCCGGCGACTCAGGTCCATCCACGCGGTAGATCGAGGCGACAACCACCTCCGCACCACGCTCGCGCAGGACCTGAGCTGCGCGATCCAGCGACTGGCCATGCTCCTGCAGGACGATTCGCTTACCAGACAGATCTCGGCGGCCAAGGTACGCCAGGACATCCTCAAAGCACTCACTCTCCGGCGACCAGTCGACGCGTAGTCCCCGCCCGACCAGTGCACCGGTCGACTTCGGTCCCCGAGCCAACACCTCGGCACCGGAGACGACTCGGACCAGATCGTGGCCCAGCCCCAATGAGTCTGCGGATTCGAACCAGGAGTTTATGCCGGTGCCGGTCGTCGCCAGAAACAGATCCACAGGCCGGCACACCACGGCCTGCGTAATGCGGCGAAGCTCCCGCTCGTCGAGCATCGACGGGACAAGTGAAAGCCCGGGCGCCCACATGATGTCGGCGCCGCGTCGCTGGAACATCTCGATCTGTTCTCGGGCTTTCCGAGCCGCTGTCACTCCGATCCGGCGACCTTCCAGAGACCGCCCAGCAGGTGACGAATCGTCTTGTCGCAGCTGTGACGCCGTCACGTTCCTGCCGTCCAACGTGCGGCAGGGACCACTCTCACCGTCAAGCGTCATGTGTTGATGCTGACATCGCTACCAGCTACTGCCATTGACGAGGTCCGATTTCGTCGCTGCGACAACGAGATAACAGGCGCTGACCGGGTGAATAATTACCGATGAGTTGTCCAGCGATTGGTCGATGGCGATCAAGAGCGTTGACCTTTCCTGTCCTCGCGAAGAATCCGGCCACTTCATCATCGTCGGCGCGACCGGGCGTTGCCAGTGGTGATAATGCCAGGCTGCGTCAGATTGCTGCCACCGCGTTATCTACTGTGTGCCAGGGCTTTTCGTATCGGAAAACATAGAACGTCGCAAAGCCCGGGAACTGATCCTTCAGTAGTATCGAACGTCGTCGGTGAACAGCATCAAGCTGGGTGCGGTCCATCACCGAAGAACAGTGGCACTCACCGCTCAGTGACCGCCACCAATAGTCCATGACACAAGGAGATCCATGTCTGTAGTCAAGATCAATGCCCTGCACGTTCCGGCAGGCCAAGGCACTGAATTGGAAGGTCGCTTTGCTGCACGGGCGCGCATGGTCGACGGCGAACCCGGGTTCGAAGGTTTCACCTTGTTGCGCCCAGTCAGAGGTGACGATCGGTACTTCGTGATGACGATCTGGGCGAGCCAGGAGTCCTTTGATGCCTGGCGGGCCAAGACGGCTGACCACGGGCCGGTCACCGATGGACACAAACCAGTGGCCACCGGGGCCGACCTGCTCGAGTTCGAGGTCGTCGACCTGCCCTGAACCTGCCCGGACGAAGCGCCCCCGCCACGAAGTGCATCGGTGGGGGCGCTTTGGCGCTTTTGGCTGACCTCGCGTCCTCGGTAGCGATTCGAGATTGTCGGTTGCGGATCGGCTGCTTCCTAACGGATTTCGGCATCTTCGCCTCTCGCCAGGAATCGGCGAACAGCGGAGGGTTGACAGGACGCGCGGCATACCGCGTCGTCCAGCAGCAAACAGCAGCCAGAAAAGGGACCACTACGACCGTGACCCCACGTCTTTTCGAACCGTTGGCGATCAGGGGCGTTTCCTTCCGTAACCGGATTTGGGTCTCGCCGATGTGCCAGTACATGTGCCTCGAAGGCGACGGCATGCCCCATGACTGGCACCTCGTGAACGCCGGCACCTACGCCGCAGGAGGTGCCGGCCTCGTAATGATGGAGGCGACTGGCATCAGTCCCGAGGCACGCATCACCGCCGAATGCACTGGAATCTGGAACGACGCACAACGCGACCGCTGGAGTCGTGTCGTCGACTTCGTTCACAGCCAAGGCGCCCAAGCCGGCATACAGCTGGCACATGCGGGGCGAAAGGCGTCGGACTATCGCGGGTTCACCGCGCAGGCTGGCCGCACCAAGCCACCCGCCGAGGGTGGCTGGATGACAGTAGCGCCATCACCGATCCCCTTCACGGGTATGCACGCCCCTATCGAACTGGACGCGGCCGGCATTGCCAAAGTCCTCGACGACTTCGGCGCGGCCGCCCAGCGCGCCGTGGATGCAGGCTTCGACGTCGTCGAGATTCACGCTGCCCACGGCTACCTCCTCCACCAGTTCCTCTCACCACTGAGCAACGCACGCACTGACGGCTACGGCGGATCACTTCAGAACCGCGCCAGACTGCTCCTCGAAGTCGTCGACCAAATCCGCAACGTGATACCCGAGACAATCCCCCTCTTCGTCCGCTTCTCCGGTACTGACTGGGTAGACGGTGGCTGGACTGTCGACGAAACCGCCCGCGTCGCTGGGTGGGCACAGCAACACGGAGCCGACTTCTTCGATATCTCCAGCGGCGGGCTGATCGGAGACATCTTCATATCGGTGTCACCCGGATACCAAGTCCCACTCACCGAGCGTGTCCGCGAACTTGGCGGCGTTCGCGCTTCCGCCGTAGGCAAAATCACCTCACCACATCAAGCAGAAAGTATCCTGACAGAAGGGCGCGCAGACGCCATCTTCCTTGCGCGCGAGCTCACTCGGGACCCGCACTTCGCTCTGCGTGCGGCACACGAACTCGGAGCGGAGATTGATTACGTCCCACTACCATTCCGCGCAACCGCATGGACCTAACCTCGACCTTTGATACTCGACGATGTTTTGCGCCGTAACCGATGTCGAATGCCTCACCGTGAGATGCGCCTCATGGATGCCGTCGGCCCATGTAGATGTCTTTCATCACCGCGATCGCACCGGCGCTCGATGATTTAAGCAGTGCGGAAAGACTATTCGCAGACTCGCCGAACCGGCGGCTCTGCTTGCGCGTCTCGGGAGAGATATCGCGCAACACTTTCCAGAATCCGAGCGCACCGTCACCGATCGCCACCACCAGCGCTGCTATGCCGCGCGGTGGAGGAAATCGCACAGCAAATCCGCCAGACTCGGTGAACCGGTCGCCATAGGCGGCGACCTCGTCCTGCAATGCCGCCGCGAGCATCTACCGGCCCACGCGTCCATGCGGCGAAGGTGGTGGCGAGCCGAACGAGGTCAACGCAGCCGGCCAGTATTTCAGTTCAGAAAAGGACAGGTGGCGCAGGTGGTTTCGCTGCCACGCTGACCAGTCGCCCCTTGAGACGAGTGCCGAACCAAACTCCAAGAAGCTGGTCACTCGCCTGCAAGATGAGCCGTCTGAGAACACATGCCATTAGAACAACGGAGGCCGCAGTGCGGCATGCGCGTCGCTCCTGCGGCTAGGGACCATGCCCCATGTGCAACAGATAGACCGCGCGCTCAGGCGTTCATGCCGCCATCAACGGTGATGCCAGTGCCGGTGATATTTCGGGCAGCCGGGCTAGCCAGAAACCCAACTGCCGATGCAATGTCGACCACATTTGAAAAACGTCCGAGCGCCATGAGTTCCTTTAACCCATCGGCACCCGCACCGTCTGCTGGATTCATATCGGTATCCGTCGGTCCCGGATGAACCAGGTTGACAGTGATATGGCGCGGTCCGAGTTCGCGCGCCAGGCCACGAGTGAAGGACAGCAACGCAGATTTGGACATCGAATAGACCGTTGCGTAGTCGATCGCGACCCGCTCAGCCAGGCAGGAGCCCAGAGAGACGATTCGGCCTCCATCGGGCAGATAAGTAATCGCAGCCCGTGAAGCGAGCACGACCGAGCGAATGTTCACTGCGATCATGTGATCGATCTGCTCAAGTGTGGTCTCGGTCAGCGGCGCCGAATGCAACACACCAGCGTTGTTGACCAAAATGTCCAATCCGCCTAGTTGCGAGACAGTTTCATTGACCGACCACGTGACGGCCGCTGCGTCTGCACTGTCAGCTCGAATCGCCGCGGCCCTCCGCCCGAGCGAACGAACCTTGTCAGTGACCGTCTCCGCGCACTCAGCCGAGCGCTGGTACGTGATGGCCACATCGGCGCCACGAGCGGCCAGTTCCACGGCGATGGCCGCCCCGATGCCTCGTGCGGCGCCGGTGACCAGAGCCCGCTTACCCGTCAGATCCGACACATTGGTTCCTCTCGAACGACTGATGTTTCTCTGATCAGCGTTCCCTTCCGACAAATCTCACACGAGTGTCGTAATCGACAATTTGCAAAAGGATTTGGCCACAATCGGTCGAATAGTCAGCGGTTGTGGATAGTTCGCGTATAGCACGAGTGAGTGTACGTCCAAGCGTAAGGAGGCACGCTCAGTATTCCCCGGGATACGCTGCGGTCGCGCGGATTTCGACAAGCAGTCCGGGGCTAGCGAGGCCGCTGACGCCGATAAGCGACCAAGCCGGGTAAGGAGGCTTGATGTGACGCGCCTTCGCCCTAGTAAAGCCCGGTAGGTGCTGGTGGATGTCGACGTGGTAGCTGGTGACATCGACGAGCGCGGACAGGTCTAGACCTTCCAGGCGGAGAATTTCCCGCAGCTTCCCAATGGCGATCTCGGTCTGCGCCTCGATGCCCTCAGGGATGGTGCCGTCGGGGCACCGACCGATGGTGCCAGCAATGAATAAGTGCCCGTATGAGCGCACTGCCGCGGAATAGCCAAAGCTCGCGAATGCGCCCACGGTCTGGCCGAAGATCTCAGAGTTTTCGGGGACCTCAACAGTGTGGATTGTCATTGCGTATTCCTTTCGTTGTGACTCATGCGGATCAGTTGTTTCAGCGAGACGCACGGCCGACTTGCTCGCTGCGGAGCTGACTGAAACCCTCTGTTTCGCTGAGGAATTCGCCATGGATCGCGCCGTGGTCCGCGTTGTTCGAGTTTGTCGCGGCGCACCCAACGGTCGCGTCGGCGGACGATTGCATCGTGTCTAATCGCCTCTCCGAGCCCACAGTCGAATTGCCTGTTCGATTACTAGGTTTGCCCGTTCAGACGGCAGTCGCTGTGGCGTAGTCACACGAGAAGGCTTGACGGTAGGCGGTTGGCGTCGTGGCCAGGCTGCGGCGGAAATGGAGGCGCAGATTGGCAGCCGATCCCAAGCCCGAGTCCTGAGCGACCCGGTCGATCGAATAGTCGGTGGTTTCAAGTAGTTCGCGTGCAGCGGTAACGCGCGCGTTGACCAGCCACTGCAACGGAGTCGTTCCTGTTTCGTCGGTAAAACGACGCATGAAAGTTCGCACCGACATCCTGGCGTGCTGGGCCATCTCTGCGACGGTGATTGTCTCGGCGAGACGGCCCAATACCCAGGCCCGAGTGGCAGCCAACGACGTGTCCCCGATAATCGCAACCGCAGCGGGAACATATTGCGCCTGCCCCCCATCGCGATGAGGCGGGGCAACCAATGCACGCGCTACCCGATTCGCGGTCGCGGCACCAAGATCCCGCATCACCATGTACAAGCACATGTCGATCCCGCAACACATTCCGGCAGAAGTAAGGACATCACCGTTGTCGACATAGAGAACATCCCGATCGATTTGCACCGACGGAAACAACGCCTCGAATTCCCCAAGATGCTGCCAATGCGTGGTGGCTCGTTGACCGTCGAGGACGCCAGCAGCCGCCAAAGCAAATGCCCCGGTGCAAATTGAGGCCACCCTGGCACCTCGCGCCACACTCTCTACTAGAACGTCCAGAACTGGGGCAGGGACGGGCCGATCCACCGGCTGATACCCCGGGACGATCACGGTATCGGCCTCACCCACTGCATCAAGTCCGTGGCCGACCACCAACGCCAGGCCCGATGCAGTGCTGACGCGATCCGACATCCCGCAGACTTTCAAGTCATACGGGACATCAGAGTCAACTGTGAATACATCGACCGGGATCGCAATGTCCAATGCCGTGACACCGTCAAGGGCCACAACTGCAATACGGTGCTGTTTCTCCATCACTGACTGACACTGACCTACCAGCAGCTCTCATGAACAGTGGCAATTCTGCCTAGTACCGCAAGGATCCGGCCATTCTGGTGGCGGATGGCTCCCGTTCCCTGGTCCGGCCATCCCCACCCTCCCTGTGTCTCACCACCCCCAACGCCGGACCTGCTAATCAGGTCCCGCCGCCGATTCGATTCCGGCGCCAGCCGACTTTGCCGGTTCTCACAGGCGGACTACTGGGAACGACAACAAAGCTGCCGGCGGATCACCGGCCAATCCCGTTCATAAGTTTAACTAATCCACATGAAGAATCATTAGCTGTACTTGATCACCGCACCTCCATACCCTCGACCCCATGGCTTCACCTGTCCTCATCGGATTCCTCACCACCATGGCGCTGATCGCCGCGATCGGCGCGCAGAACGCCTTCGTGTTGCGCCAAGGCATCCGTGGGGAGCACATCGTCGCCGTGATCGCGTTGTGCACGGTCTCCGATCTGATCCTGATCGCCGCGGGCATCGCCGGCGTCGGTGCCGTGATCACCGCCCACCCCGATGCCATGGCGGTCGCGAAATTCGGAGGCGCCGCCTTCCTTATCGGCTACGGCGTGCTCGCCGCGCGCCGCGCCTTCCGGCCGGCAACCCTCAACCCGTCCGAGCGCACCCCGGCCCGCCTGGCCGAGGTGCTGGTCACCTGCCTCGCGCTGACCTGGCTGAACCCACACGTATACCTGGACACCGTGGTGCTGCTCGGCTCCCTGGCCAACGAACACCGCGAGCAACGATGGCTCTTCGGCGCCGGCGCGGTGGCCGCGAGTGCACTGTGGTTCACCGGTCTGGGCCTCGGCGCGCGTCGGCTGGCCGGACTGTTCGCCACCCCGATGACCTGGCGCATCCTCGACGGCGTCATCGCGGTGATGATGGTCGCGCTGGGCGTCAGCCTCGCGGTGTCCTGACGTCGGTCACCATTACTTTGCCGCAGCCGGAATTCGTCGGCCGCGTGTCGATCGGGCTCCCGGCATGAGACAGACTTAGCAGGTGAGTCCCATGTTCCGCCGTGAACCGGCCCCGCCTCCGCATCCCATGGCGGACGCCCCGGCCTGGTTCACCTCCGCCCTGGAAAAGACGCCGGAGCACTCCACCATCGACGTCGACGGATGCCCCATTCACGTGCGCTCGTGGGGCGACCCGGACAAACCTCCGCTCGCGTTCGTCCATGGCGGCGGAGCGCACTCCGGCTGGTGGGACCACATCGCGCCGTTCTTCGCCCGCACCCATCGCGTCATCGCGCCCGACCTGAGCGGGCACGGCGACAGCGGCACCCGCACCGAATACGCCCTGTCGATCTGGGCCCGGGAAGTTCTCGCGGCATCAGAAGCCTCGGGATCCTCGGCGCGGCCCACCATCGTCGGTCACAGCATGGGCGGCTGGGTCGGCGCCTCGGCCGCCACCCGCTACGGCGCACAGATCGACAGCATCCTGGTCATCGATTCGCCGCTGCGCGAACGCGCCCCCGAGGAAGTTCGACTGCGCAAACGTCGCCGGGACACCGCCGGATACCAGTCCGAGGAAGAGATCCTGGCCCGCTTTCGGGCGGTGCCCAAGCAGGACGTGACACTGCCCTACATCGGTCACCACATCGCGGTGGAATCGATACGCAAAACCGACGACGGCTGGGTGTGGAAGTTCGACCCCGACATCTTCGGCGGGCACCTGCTCGACGAGACGGCCGCCGACGAGGAGATCCTGGAAAACACCTTCGCCCGGATCCCTTGCCGCGTGGGCTATTTGCGTTGCGAAGACGGGGTGGTCCCACCGCGGATGGCCGACCAGATTCGCTCGATGCTGCAACTACGCGGGCCATTCGTCGAACTGGCGGAGGCTGGCCATCACCCCATGCTGGATCAACCCCTGCCGCTGGTAGCGACCATCCGCACCCTGCTGGAGTTCTGGTCGATCACTTAGCGCGCAGCGGCCCGGCGAACGACTTCTTGAGCGCTCGCGGCGCCACAACGGGCAGCAGGGCGGCGAGCAGCTTGCGTTTGAGTCCCGTTGGGTTGCGGACCAATTCGACGTCCACTCGGGTGCCGGTGGCCTGCGGCGCGAGTTGGAACGTCCAGCCACCGCCCGGGCCGAAGACTTTCGAGTCGTGCGTCGCGACGGTGACGCGCCCGCGCTTGGCATCCCAGTCATAGCGGGCGCGCTCCCACGCCGACGCTGTTCCCTCAGTCACCTCGGCCCAGGTGTCTCCGAGGGCATGCACTTCGAAATGGTCCGCGTCGATCGTCGGCCACTGCTGCGGACGGGACGGCCCGAAGTCAGTCAGCACATCGATGAGAGCGGCGGGGTCGAGCGCTGAGGTCATCTGGAAGCGGACGACAGGCATGGTGGCACTCCTAGGGACGAGTTCATGTGGGCGACAACGTCACCATCTGACCCGCCCACGGTGATCAAGTCCAACGATTGCTTTTGATACAGGACATCTCCCTCAGAGATGACACCGCTGCGCTGAGCAGCCATCCGAGCCCAGGCGGCCACTCATACCAAGACTGGATCAGCCCATACCTAAACGGACTTGGACGTGTATCAATATTCTGCCCTACATTCTGTGAGGCGGGTCACTCGCCGACGTCATCTCTGAGCCACCGCACCTCGGTGGGGTCGACCGAATGGAGCGGAAGTGCCGATCACGCAACCCGCGTCCGCCGACCTGCAGTCGGCGGTGTCGAAATTCTTCCGCCGCGTTGTTCCGCTGCTGATCATCATGCTGATCTGCAATCAGCTCAACCGCGCCAACATCGGATATGCACAGGAATACCTGGAGGCGGACGTCGGCATCGGTGCTGCCGCTTATGGTTTCGGAGCAGGCGTGTTCTTCGTGGCCTACGCCATTTTCGAACTCCCGAGCAACATCCTGATGGAGAAGTTCGGCGCCCGCATCTGGCTGACGCGCATCATGATCAGCTGGGGCCTGGTGTCCGCCGCGATGATGTTCGTCCAAAGCGCCGAAATGTTCTACGTCCTGCGATTCCTGCTCGGCATGGCCGAGGCCGGCTTCTTCCCGGCTGTCATCTACTACATGGCCAAGTGGTTACCCGACAGCCACCGCGGGCGGGCAACGGCGCTGTTCATCGCAGGATCCTCCATCGCCGCGGCGATCTCCGGTCCGCTGTCGGGCCCGCTGCTCTCATTGCACGGCCAGGGCGGTCTGCGGGGGTGGCAGTGGCTGTTTCTGATCGAAGGCATGGTGTCGGTACTCGTCGGAGTCGTCGCCTACTTCATGCTCAATTCGAAGATCCGCGATGCCAAGTGGCTGACCCCCGCCGAGCAGGACGCCCTCATCGACACCATCGAGGTCGAGGAAGCCGAAAAATCCAAGGCGTCCGGCGTCGAGGGTAAGGGCAACCGCTGGAAGATGTTGGCGGACCCCAAGCTGCTGTTGTTCTGCTGGATCTACTTCGCCATTCAACTGTCGATATACGCCAACACTTTCTGGCTGCCATCGATCGTGCGCCGTATCCACGGCCTCAACGACATCACCGTCGGCCTGCTGTCGAGCCTGCCGTGGATCAGCGCAGTCATCGCGATGTACCTGTCTTCGCGCCTCGGCGACCGCAGACCTGACTTGCGCCGCCCCCTGCTGATCTTCGCCCTGCTCACCGCGGCAGCCGGTACCTACCTGGCCGCCATCACCTCCCCTCTGCTGGCGCTGCTCTTCCTCTGCATCGCGGCGATGGGATTCAAGAGCGCCAGTCCCCTGTTCTGGTCCATTCCCCAATCCTCAATGCACCCAATGGTCTTGGCACCCGCGATCGCGATCATCAACTCGCTGGGCAACCTGGGCGGGTTCGTCGCACCGTTCGGATTCGGCCTGATCAAACAAGCCACCGGTGCCGTCACCTGGGGCCTGTACGCACTGGCTGCGGCCAGCCTGATCGCAGCCGCTTCCGTGATGCTGGTCCGGAAGAAGTCAGTCGACGTCACCGACGTGTTCTTCCCCGAGCCGGCACCGGCACACAAGACGCATTGACGAAGATTCCGTCCGCATCACGACCGCCCGCGATACCGCCCCGGAGCACACGTCGACCTTGACCACCGTCACCACGGCCTGCCGGCCATCCGACCTGGAACCGAACTCAGACGTCTCCGCACTGCTGTTCGGCTGGGAAGGAACGCTTTTCGGCACACCGGACTTCACCTACAGCGTCCTGCACAGAGCTCTGGCGGCCTACGGTGCCACCATCGATCAACGCTGGTTCGACGAACACCACCATCTGCCGATCGTCGAGATGGTGGCCCGCGCCTGCGAACACTCGTCAGTGGCGGCCGATCCCCACATGATCATCGCCGAACGCAATCGTCTGGCCGACACACTCGCCACGAAGATGCGACCGAATAGCCTCTTGCACAGGCTGATCCACCGGCATCAGGAATCGCTCCCCATCGGCGTCGTCACAGGATCCGACCGATCGGCCGTTCGCACCGCGATGCGCGCCTTCCAGCTCGACACCATCATGCGCGTCGTCATCACACGTGACGCCGTTGTCCGGGGCACGCCGTATCCGGACGGCCACTTGCTCGCATGCCGACGGCTCGGTCTCCCCGCGGCCGATGTTCAGGTCTACGAAGCAACCGATAACGGCATCCACGCCGCACGTGCAGCCGGAGTGGCACGGATCGTCGACGTCCGCCCACTGCTGCGGCGATCAGCCGGATCCGTCATCCACGATTCAGCGCGCCTCCTCGACTTCGCGCGGCGATGGGAGCCCTACGGCGGACCACCTGCAGAGGACATCATGATCCAATTCGGTCTCACGCCCACTGCTTTCACCGAACGCATCGCGCGGCTCACCTAGACATGTCAGACCGGCGCGAAGCGACCGGCCCAGGGCATCGCCTGCTCGAGCTGAGCAGCCAGCTTGAGCAGCAGCGCTTCCCCGGCAAGCGGAGCCACGAACTGGACGCCGAGCGGCAATCCTTCTGGCGTCCAGTGCAGAGGTAGCGAGATCGCGGGGCGACCGGTGATGTTCGCCAGTTGCGTGTAGGGCACCCAGCCAAGGTTCTTGTCCACCATGTCGTCGACAATCTTGGTGTAGCGCAACAAGCTTGCGGTACGGGTCTTGATCAACGCGTCAGCAGCATGCTGCAGCACGACCGGGAGATCGAACTCGCCGATCCGCGGGGGCAGCGTTGCCAGGGCGGGCGTCAAGAGCAGGTCGTACGACTCGAAGAACGTGCCGAGGCGCCGCGTGTGTTCGTGGCGCCGCTGCACCGCGTCCAGATAGTCGACACTGCTTGTGGCGCGACCGATCGCCGCCATGATGAGCGTGTCACGTTCGAACGCGTCGTCGCCCGCCCCGGTCAACCGCTTGGCCTCGGCGAGCTCCCATGCGCTGTAGACGAACCAGGTCAGCAGGAAGTCGCGGGCCAGCGCGGCGTCGTCGAACGGTGCTTGTGGCAGCTCCTCGACATGGTGTCCGAGTTCGGTCAACGCGGCAGCCGTCCTCTCGACGGCGGCAAATGCCTCGGGGTGTGGCGAGGGGTTGATCGCCGTCGGCACCCGCAGCCCGATCCGCAATTTGCCGGGATCGGCCCCCACACATGACGCGAATGGTTCAGTGGGCAGCGCCGGCACATACGGCCCCCAGGGTTCGCCGCCGCTGAGAACGTCGAGCATGGCCGCGGTGTCGCGCACCGACCGCGAGACGACGCCTTGAACAGCTGCGCCGTGCATGGACTCGCCGGTCGCCGGACCCGACGGCGTCAGTCCGCGGCCCGGTTTCAGCCCGACGAGTCCACAACTGGCCGCCGGGATACGAATCGATCCACCGCCGTCGTTCGCGCCGGCACACGGCACGATGCCGGCGGCGACCGCGGCTGCGGACCCACCCGAGCTCCCACCCGGCGACCTCGTGAGGTCCCAGGGGTTGCGGGCCGGGCCCCAGGCCTCCGGCTCGGTGATCCCCTTCGCGCCGAACTCAGGGATGTTGGTTTTCCCGAAGATGACCAGGCCCGCGTCGATCCAGCGCTGGACCACCGTGGCGTGCTCGGGGGCGTTCAGCGACATCAGCGCACGTGAACCCGCCGAGGTGGGCAAACCCGCATAGTCCTGGGCAAGGTCCTTGATCAGGAACGGGACCCCGGCGAATGGGCCGGTCAGATCGTCCGACGGCGACGCGGGGACGTCACGCACGATGGCGTTGATCTTCGGGTTTACCGCCGCGGCCCGCTCCTGGGCCGCGGTGAGGAGCTCAGCCGCCGAAACCTGCTTGTCAGCAATCAGTTTCGCCAAGGAGGTGGCGTCGTGCGCACGATACTCGTCGAAGTCCATTCCAAGAAGGTAGACCCCGATGACCGTGCGCGGTGGTGTACCACCGGCGAGCAACGCGGGGGTCGTTGCTGCCGGGGAATCCGGCTTGGGCAAGCTGAGTACCACCGACCCGAGAAGGAGCATTCGTGGACTTCACGACGATCCGGCACGAGCTCGACGACGGAATCCTCACCGTCGTCCTCGATCGCCCGGAAAACCTCAATGCCTTCACCGTCGAGATGGCAGAGGAGTTGGAGCAGACCTTCGTGGCGGTCAACGATGACGACGCGGTCCGCGCCGTCATCGTCACCGGCGAGGGCCGCGCGTTCTGCGCCGGCATGGACCTGTCGAGCGAAGGCAATGTGTTCGGTCTCGACGAGTCCAAGTCGCCGAGCCTGGCCGACATGGCCGACCTCGACAACCCCGAGCTTCGGCGGGTCCGGGATACCGGGGGCAGAGTGACGCTGGCGATCTATGCCTGCCGCAAGCCGGTGATCGCCGCCATCAACGGGGCCGCGGTCGGGATCGGCGCGACGATGACGCTGGCCATGGACGCCCGGCTGATGTCGGCAAAGGCCCGGTTCGGGCTGGTCTTCGGAAAGCTCGGGATTACTCCCGAGGCGTGTTCGACCTGGTTCCTGCCCCGGATCGTCGGAATGCCAACGGCTTTGGACCTGGTGTACCGATCCGACATTCTCACCGCTGACGCTGCCCGCGAGCTGGGACTGACGCAAGCCGTCCACGAACCGGACGCTCTGATCACCGAGGCACGGGCCCTGGCCGACGCCTGGACGCGCGACCGCTCACCGGTCTCGGTCGCCCTCATGCGGCAGATGCTCTACCGGAATTCGGCCGAGCCGCATCCGGTCGACGCACACCGGGTGGACTCGTTGGCGATGTTCTATACGAGCATCGGTGACGGCCACGACGGAGTGCGGGCGTTTCTCGACAAGCGCACCCCGGACTTCACCGGCCGGGCGTCCGAGATGCCGCCGTTCTATGAGGAGTGGGTCGACGGCGGGTAAGGACGTCACAGTCCGACCATCGCCATGCCGGCGGGGTTGTAGCGGTCACCCTGAACGCCGACACGTGCCGCCAGCGCGTTGAGGTCGGCGACCTCGTCGGCGGAGAGCGCGACCTGGGTGGCGCCGGCGTTCTCGTCGATCCGGTTGCGGCGGCGGGTACCGGGGATGGGCACGATCCACGGCTGCTGAGCCAGCAACCAGGCCAGCGCAATCTGTCCGGGCGTGCAATCCTTCACGGCGGCGAGATTGCGCACCTCGCGCACCAATGCCTCGTTGGCGCCGATGTTGTCAGCGGCAAACCGCGGGATGGTGGACCGGATGTCGCCGGAAGCGAATTCGGTTGAGTCCGTGACAGTTCCGGTCAGGAATCCTTTGCCCAACGGGCTGAACGGCACGAACCCGATGCCGAGCTCGCCACAGGTGGGCAGGACCTCAGGCTCGGGGTCGCGGGTCCACAGCGAGTACTCGCTCTGCACCGCCGTGACGGGCTGGACGGCGTGGGCGCGCTTGATCGTCTCGGCGCCCGCCTCCGAAAGCCCGAAGTGCCGCACCTTTCCGGCTTGGATGAGTTCGCCGACCGTGCCGGCGACGTCCTCGATCGGCACGTTGGGGTCGACTCGGTGTTGGTAGAACAGGTCGATCACATCGGTCCCCAGCCGCTGCAGCGATGCGTCGGCGACGCGCCTGATCTGCTCCGGTCGCGAATCGGTCCCGACCATCTTGCCGTCGACGATGTTCCATCCGAACTTGGTGGCGATCACGACCTGGTCGCGCAGTGGCGCCAGCGCCTCCCCGACGAGTTCCTCGTTGACATACGGTCCGTAGACCTCCGCGGTGTCGAAGAACGTGATCCCGGCGTGTTCCACCGCGTAGCGCAGCACGCCGATCATGTCGTTGCGGTCTCCGGGGTTGGGGCCATAGCTCTGCGACATCCCCATGGCGCCCAGACCCACGGCCGAAACCTGAAGCTCCTGGCCCAACGTACGTGTATGCATGAATCCTCCTTATGCTTCCGGGATCTCGATCGCGAAGGTTTCCCGGGTGATGGCCTCGGGTTCCGGACCGCCGCGGACACCGGTGTCGAGCGCATCGATGGCGGCCAGTTGTTCGGCGCTCAGGTCGAAATCGAAGACGTCGAAGTTCTCGGCGATCCGCGAGGGCGTCACCGACTTTGGAATCACCTGGCGGCCCTGCTGAATGTGCCAGCGCAACATCACCTGTGCCGGCGTCTTGGAGTGCGCGCCGGCGATGTCGCCGATCACCGGATTCTCCAAGGTCGAGGTGTGTGGGCCCTCGCGGTAGAACGTGATACCCCCGATCGGTGCCCAGGCCTGGTTGAGGATGCCGTGCGCTTGGTCGTATGCCAGCAATTCGGACTGCCGGAAGTACGGGTGCACCTCGATCTGGTTGACCGCGGGCACCACCTCGGTCTCGGCCAGCAGCGAGTCAAGGTGTGCAGGCATGAAGTTGGAGACGCCGATCGCACGAACTCTGCCGTCGGCGTAGAGCTTCTCCAGTGCCTTGTAGGCGCCGATGGTCAGGTCGAACTCACCAGGCAGCGCCTGGTGCAAGATCAGCAGATCGATCTGCTCGACGCCGAGCTTGCCGGCGCCCTTGTCGAAGGCGTGCAGGGTCTGGTCATAGCCGAAGTCGCTGATCCAGATCTTGGTCTCGATGAAGACCTCGCCGCGGCCCAATCCGGATCGGCGGATCGCCTCACCGACCTCGCGCTCGTTACCGTAGGCCGCCGCCGTGTCGATGTGGCGGTAGCCGGTCTGCAGGGCGGCCTCGACGGCCTTGATGGTTTCGGCAGGCGGTGTCTGAAAGACACCGAAGCCGAGCACCGGCATCGCGACGCCGTTATTCAAGGTGAAGGTGGGAACGCTCATATCCTCAAGTTAGGCCTAGGGGTCGCCACATGGGAGTGCCTGATCGGCCGGGTACTGGGAGTACCTCCCTCGACGTGACGCGGATGCCTACGGTGGAGGGATGACCGCGATCAATCCGCGCACGGAGGTCCGCGAGTTTTTGAGTTCCCGACGTGCGCGCATATCCCCTGAGCAGGCGGGGTTGCCGGCGTACGGCGGCAACCGCCGCGTCAAGGGACTGCGGCGCGAAGAGGTCGCGATGTTGGCCGGGGTCTCGGTCGACTACTACGTCCGCATGGAGCGCGGCGGTCTGGCCGGCGCGTCGGACAGCGTGCTGGACGGTCTGGCCTCCGCGCTACAACTCGACGAGGCGGAGCGCGAGCACCTCTACGCCCTGGCCCGGGAATCGAGCGCCGGTGGCCACCGCCGTAAGCGAAAGACGCCGGCCACGATCAGACCGGCATTACAGCAGAGGCTCGATGCCATCACCGATGCTCCCGCCTGGATCCGCAACGGCCGCCATGATGTGCTCGCGATGAATCAGCTGGCGCGCGCGCTCTACGCGCCGGTCCTTGCCGACCCGCGACGGCCGGCCAACACCGCGCGGTTCGTGTACCTCAACCGCGATGCCGCCGAGCAGTTCTTCGTCGACTACGACAAGATCGTGCGTGACGCGGCCGCCATGCTCCGGCTGGAGGCCGGCCAGAATCCTCATGATGAGGACCTGATCGCATTGGTCGGTGAATTGTCCACGCGCAGTGAACTTTTCCGCAAGCAGTGGGCATCTCAGGATGTCCGGTTCCATCGATCCGGCCGGAAGCGGTTGCGCCACCCCGTGGTCGGCCAGCTCGACCTGGACTTCGAGGCGATGCCGATTCCCTCCGAGCCTGGGCTACAGCTCAACATCTACACCGCCGCCGCAGACACGCCGACTGCTGACGGCCTCAAGTTGCTGGCCTCGTGGGCGGCCAGCCAAGACCACCTCGCCACCGAACGGGCCGCAGCGAATAGCTGAGATGTGGTGTGAGCCCCGAAGTACGCACCGGTTACCCGTAATTCGGCCCTGCGGGTAGCGCGCGTCGGGTATTGATGAGCGCATGAACGCATCGGCGTATGTGGGTCGTGTCGGGGGTCTGGCGGTCGCGCTGGGGATCGGGGCCGTACTGGCTTCCGGTAGTTGGGTGGCATCAGCGGACACCGGCGACTCCTCCGCCGGTCCCGTGAGTGGGCCAGCCAAGGGTGAGGCGAGTGCCCACGCGTCGTCCAAGGACGTCGGCCCCAACCGCAAGGTCAGAGCGCCGCGAGCATCGACATCCAACAAGCGGCCAGCCACTGGAACCGCCGAAGGCACCACGGCGACGACGAGTGGTTCCGCTGGCTCCGTGGCCCGGCACGGCACCCGACGACGCGGAGAGGGCCCGGATCAAGTCCTTCCCGCCAAGAAGTCCAACACCAAGCCCGTCGTGACCACGACCGCCGACGACGACGCGTCACCCCCATCGGTAGAACGAACAAAACCGGCCCTGTCACACAGATCCTGGGCACTGTCTCAACGGCCCGACCGGCCGACTCCAACGTCTCGGCCGACAAGAACATTTGCCGTCACACCCGGAATCGCCGAGTCGACAAACCTGCCTGCGACGACGCGTCAGGCGACGGCACCGGCCGATCCCGTCGTGCATGCGGTTGCAGCGACCAGCGCGTTGTTGGGGCTGGGCGATCTGTCGCCGATGAAAGTCCCCACCACACCGCAGGATTCGAACCCGCTGGCATGGGCAGCGCTGGGCGTGGCCAGCCGCAGAACAGTCGCGGCCGAGCCGAAGATCGGCGTCCAGCAGACTTCGTCGCCTGCTGCCGTGGTCGGGGCCTCCTTGTACGACCCCATCCATGACGCGGCGCAAGCGTGGATCGCCAGTCCGATCGGTGAAGTGGTCGATGGTTTCATCAACACCGCGACCGGGTCCTACGTGATCGGCAACGGCGCGACGGGCACCGCAGAACACCCGGATGGCGGCAACGGTGGTTGGTTGTTGGGCGACGGGGGCGCGGGCTGGCACAGCACCGAGGCCGGTGAGGCCGGCGGAGCGGGCGGCGCTGCCGGACTGCTCGGCAACGGCGGAACCGGCGGTATGGGAGGCGCCGGCGCTGCCGGTGGCGACGGCGGCGCGGGCGGACTGCTGATGGGCATCGGTGGCCTCGGCGGGAACGGCGGCACGAGCCTCTCGGGGGCGCGCGGAGGCGCAGGAGGTTTCGGCGGTGAGGGGCGAGGACTGTTCTTCGGTCTCGGCGGCGATGGCGGCGATGGAGGCGACGGAGCGGTTGGTGGTATCGGAGGCGACGGCGGTGACGGCTCGAAGCTCTTCGGCATCGGCGGCAACGGCGGAGATGCCGGCGACAGCGCGGTCGGTGGCCCGGCGTCCGGTTTGGTCGCCCTCGGCGGCGCGGGCGGTATCGCCGGCATCTTCGGTACCCACGGCGACGTCGGCAAGTTCGGCACCATCGCCGGAGCGCCGCCGAGCGCAGGCGTCACCGACAAGCTGACGACCACCGGCACCTGGTTCACCAACAGCGATGGGCAAGTCGTCATCATGCACGGCGTCAACGTGGTCTACAAGGTTCCGCCGTACGACCCTTCGGCGATGGGATTCAGCGACGACGACGCACAATTCCTGGCGGACAACGGATTCAACGTGGTGCGGCTGGGAATCGATTGGGCAGCAGTGGAACCCGAGCCTGGAGTCATCGACACGGAATACTTGGCCGGGATCAACCAAACCGTGCAGACGCTGAGTGACCACGGGATTTACACCTTCATCGACATGCACCAAGATCTGTACAGCACCGAGCTCCATGGCGAAGGTGCGCCAAGCTGGGCAACCCAGACCGGCGGGCTGCCCAACCCCGACCTGGGCGCACTTCTGGGCCAATTCGTCTTCAACTACTATCTGAGCCCCGCCCAGAACCACGCCTGGGACGCGTTCTGGGCCAACCCCGACGCTCCGGATGGGGTGGGGCTCCAGAACCACTATGCGCAGAGTTGGCAGGCCGTCGCCAGCTACTTCGGCGACAATCCCGACGTCATCGGCTACAACATCATCAATGAGCCATGGGTCGGGTCCGGTTGGCTCGCAACGATTCTCAACGGCTCCTTCTTCGGCACCCAGCAACTCACGCCCATGTACAACCAGACCATCGCCGCCATCCGGTCGGTCGACCCGAACACTCCGGTGTTCATCTCACCTGCCAGCCCGGCGGTCGACGAGATCAGCGCCATACTCTTCGGCCAGCCCGTGCGACTGGGCACGATCTCGGATCCGAACACGGTCCTGGAGTACCACGGCTACGGCAACGTGGCCGGCATCAATCTGAGTTCCGTCGTCGGACCGATCCTCGCGCGGCGCGCCGCTGCCTACGCCGCCAGCCACGAAATGCCCGCATTCCTGGGTGAATTCGGAGCCACCAGTGACCCGGACGTGCTCGCGGCCGAATCACAGGCCGCCGACGCGAAGCAGATCAGTTGGGCGGATTGGGCGTACTCGGGTATCGGCGAGATCACCAGCAGTGCCAGCCCGAGTGACCAGTCTTTGGTCTACGACCCGTCATTGCCACCCGTCGGCGACAACGTCAACGCGAGCAACCTCCAGGCGCTCTCGAAGCCGTATCCGCAAGTGGTGTCTGGAACCCCGCAGGGGTGGACGGTCAGCGACGACGGGAAGTTCAGTTTCACCTACTCCACCGAGCGAGTCGACGGTACGGGCGCCTTCGCCGCGGGCTCGCAGACCACCATCTCGACGCCGGCCATCCAGTATCCGAACGGCTATGAGGTCGTCGTCACCGGTGGACACGTCGTCTCCGCACCGAACGACGGCAAACTCGTCATCGCATCGGATCCGGGCGCAACGACTGTCACGGTGACCGTAACGGGGAACGCGACCAAGACCGGGTCTGTCGTCTCGACGTGACTCCTTAGGTGGTGGTGGGTTCGATGCGAGCGGTGTTGAAGGTACTTCGGGAACGACCGGTCACGGCCAGTCAATGGGTGAACGTCACGATGCTGGTGGGACTGGTGCTGGTGATGCTTTGCGTGCCGTCTTGCGGTTCTAAGGAGGAATCGCCTGAAGAGATCGTCCTTCCCAACTTGGTCGGACTGTATTGGGAAGATGCCTATAAGGAGCTGCAGACCGCGGGGTGGACCGGAGTGATAGACAAAGGGCCAGACATCGAAGTGGAGCCAAAAGACCGGGGCCGCATTATTGTCCAGGACCCGGGCGGCGGGGAGCGAGTAGGCCGCGACGCGCCTATCACCCTGCAGTGGGGCACGGTTAAAGCGATTGACCGGCCCGGCCCGTAGGGATGGAGACTGGCGCACTGTCTTCGGCCGGACTATGCGCACCAATAGGGCCATATCCAGTTGCCATCCAGAATTGCGACCGAATCCCCCTGTCACTTCTCAAACTGCGAGGCAAACCGCAGCTCCACTACCTCGGGTTTTGCGGGATTATCATCGAGTTGGCAAGTAGGTTCTTCTCATCCATTCTGGCAAAAACGTTCAGGCAGCAGACGGTCCCGCCTGTAGCTTCTCGGCGAAAACGGCGATGAGCTCGAGGAATTCGGCGATTCGCTTATATTGTTCCTCGAAGTTCGTCGCCAAGTTCGACATGTCGTCTGTCGCATTTGGTGCGGTGTAGTCTCTTGCTTTCTGTTCGACAAGTTCGCGCTGCTGGCGAATCTTCTCGCGCTTTTCGCGAACGTCTTTGCCTATCGAGAGGATTGACATTGCGATGCTCACACCCGGAACGACGGCCTTGAGGAGTTCTTCTGTTGCCTTCAAGGCTATTTCGTTGACTGCCGATTTCCCGATTGTTTTGATCCAACCGGGCTTTGCGTCGGCTTCCTTTAGTGTCGTGTCGCTAATGAACAGGAACGCCACGAGTAGGTTCAGCCGGACTATGAGGAGGTTCGCGGCTTCTCGTGCGGTCTCGGCTACTTCCTCGGTGGCGACAAGGGCGCTCGTCATGAGGATATCGCGGCGCTGTTTTCCCTCGTCCATAACCTTTTTGGCTTCAAGCCCTCGTGCGAGGGCGGCATCAATGACGGCGTCCGCGTGTGCAGTTGTGGCGCCGCCTAGGCCTTCGAGCTCTGCCCCGATCGCCAGGACCGCTTCGATGAGCACGTTGACCGGGCTGTTCGGGCCCTCAACCTCAGCTTTCACCGTATTTCTTATCTGCTCTGCTAGGCCCAGTAGGGCGTACTCCATAGCCAGGAGCAACTTCCCGGTGCTTCGTGCGACTGGCCCCCACTGCTCGTCAAAGTGGTCGAGTTCGTACTTGAGGGCGCTGGCGGCATCAGTGCGCGCTTTGCTCACTTTCTCTTGGTTTAGCTTCTGGACGCGCTCTAACGTCGCCTTGGTCAGTTGTGGGCCGTCGGTGCCGTACTTCGTGAGTGCCTCGACCAAGCCTGCTCTGCCTGATTCGAGTCGATCGAACGCCGACTCGACTTGGTTGGTGTTTTCGGATGACGATTCGCTGCTTGCCATTGCGACCCCGCTTCGCCCCGAACTCGAGCAGCCGGATTGGCAGCCCGACATACTGCGAAGAACAGTAGTTGACCAGCGGCCCGGCCCGCAGCTAGTTCGGTCGAGTCCGTCATCACTGGACCTGCGCAGAGGTCATCTGGGCTCGTCGAATTCCTCGTCGTGTTCATGGTCGAGGCGCCGTTGTTCGGATGCACTCACGTCGCAAATTGCACAGTTGCGAAATTCCAGATGAGAAGTTGCGGCGCAGATTGAGAACCAACAACCCCCGCCAACACCTCTTGTCACATAACGCTACGGCCAGTAGCGTAACGCCGCGTGACCCGGAGTTTCCACGTCGGCCAGCCGTTCACCACCTCCGATGCCGACATCGCGGCGGCATTGGAGCAGGTCAGCATCCCCACCCTGCTGCTCTCGCTCGTGCACATCACCGGCGACCCGCGCTACATCCGCGAGTTCAAACAGGCCGGACTGTTCCTCAACGAGGTCCAGGGCTTCATGAGCGAGGAGGACAAGGCGCGGGTCCGTGAGGTCGCGCTGCCGGTGATCGCCGACTACCGCGACCGCGGCTGCCCGGTCCCCGACCCGCTACCCGCCGACCTGATCCGGGAGATGCTGGACTGGGCGGCCTGCGAATCCGTCGACGACGACAACCTGCCGTTGATGCTCGAGGAGCTCGATCTCGAGGGCGTGGACCCGCGCAGGCCCACCACGCTGGAGGACACCGACAGTTTTCGCGTCGTCGTGATCGGTTGCGGTGAGTCGGGCGTACTGGCCGGGGTTCGCCTCAAGCAGGCCGACATCGACTTCACGATTGTGGAGAAGAACGCCGGCCCGGGCGGAACCTGGTGGGAGAACAGCTATCCCGGCGCCCGCGTCGATGTCGCCAACCACTTCTACTGTTACAGCTTCGAACCCAGCAATCACTGGGACCACTTCTTCGCCGAGCAGCCCGAGTTGCGTCAGTACTTCCGCGACGTGGTGGACCGCCACAACCTCGAACCCCACATCCGGTGGAACACCGAGGTGGTCTCCGCGGCGTGGGACGGTGAACTATGGAACG
This sequence comes from Mycobacterium sp. URHD0025, assembly GCF_000426065.1. Classification (GTDB taxonomy): domain Bacteria; phylum Actinomycetota; class Actinomycetes; order Mycobacteriales; family Mycobacteriaceae; genus Mycobacterium. Next base: position 425,665 of record NZ_AUEQ01000001.1, read on the forward strand.
CCACGGTGCGCTCGGCGGCGGGAACCGAGACCCTCAAAGCCAACGCCGTCATCACCGCCGTCGGGCAGCTTAACCGGCCTCAGATCCCCGACTTCCCTGGCGCGGAAACCTTTGCGGGACCAGCCTTTCACTCCGCGGCGTGGAACCACGACGTCGACGTCACTGGCAAGCGAGTCGCCCTGATTGGTGCCGGTGCCAGCGGTTTCCAGATCGCCCCGGCCATCGCCGACAAGGTCGAGCACCTCACCGTTTTCCAGCGCACGGCGCAGTGGATGTTCCCCAACCCGATGTACCACGAGCGCGTCGCCGACGGGGTGCGCTGGGCGATGGAACATCTTCCGTACTACGGACGCTGGTACCGCTTTCTGCTGCTGTGGCCCGGAGCCGACAAGGGCCTGGACGCCGCGCGGGCGGACCCGGACTATGACGATCAGGGCAACGCGGTCAGCGAGATCAATGCCATTGCCCGCATCATGTTCACCGACTGGATCACCACCCAGGTCGGCGACAACCCCGACCTGCTCGCCAAGGTCCTGCCCGACTATCCGGCCACCGGAAAGCGCACGCTGCAGGACAACGGCAGCTGGCTGAGCACCCTCAAACGCGACAACGTGGACCTGATCCGCACCCCGATCGAACGCATCACCCCGAGCGGGATCGTCACGACCGAGGGCGAGACATACGAGGCCGATATCATCGTGTACGCCACCGGTTTTCGGGCCACCGACGTACTGTTCCCGATGACCATCACCGGCCGTGACGGCGTCGACCTTCGCGACGCCTGGGGGCAGCGCCCCTACGCCTACCGCGGCATCACTGTGCCCGGCTTCCCCAACTTCTTCATGACCTACGGCCCGGGCACCCATCTGGCGCACGGCGGCAGCCTCATCCTCAACTCCGAACTGCAGATGCGCTACATCAACAAATGCCTGGAGCATCTGATCACCGAGGGCCTGCGGGCCATGGAGCCGCTGCCCGAACCGACGAAGGATTGGCACCGCCGATCGCAGGAGGCGATCCGCCAAACCGTGTGGGCGCAGCCGTCGATCAAACACTCGTACTTCAAGAACGCAGACGGTGAGATTCACACCGTCAGCCCGTGGCGGTTGAGCGAATATCGCTCTGCCATCAACGAACCCATCTGGTCAGACTTCACAGTGCAGGAGGCGTGAGTATGCGCGCAGTCGTCGTGGAACCCTCCGGACAGGTCAGCGTCGAATCCCGGCCGGACCCGGTCCTGCCGGGGCCCGACGGCGCCATCGTCAAGGTCGAGGCCGCGTCGATCTGCGGATCGGACCTGCACTTCCTCGAGGGCCACTACCCGATCGCCGAACCCGTGTCCGTCGGACATGAGGCCGTGGGCACGGTCATCGAAATCGGGTCTGAGGTCACGGGTTTCGCCGTCGGCGACCGGGTGCTGGTGTCGTCGGTCGCCGGGTGCGGGCACTGTGCCGGCTGCGCGACCCACGACCCGATCCGCTGTGTGCAGGGACCCCAGATCTTCGGTACCGGGTTTCTCGGCGGCGCCCAGGCAGAACTTCTCGCGGTACCGGCCGCCGACTTCCAGCTGCTGAAGATGCCGGAGGGCATCACCACCGAGCAGGCTCTGCTGCTCACCGACAACCTGGCGACGGGCTGGGCGGCGGCCAAACGCGCCGACATCCCGATCGGCGGTTCGGTCGCGGTGGTCGGCTTGGGCGCGGTCGGCATGTGCGCGCTGCGCAGTGCCCTCACCCTCGGTGCGGCAAAGGTTTTCGCCGTCGACCCGGTCGAGGCCAGACGCGAGCGCGCGGCGGCTTCGGGCGCGATCACGTTCGCCCCGCCCTCCGCGCAGGCGATCCGGGAGGCCACCGGCGGACTCGGGGTGGACTCCGTCATCGACGCGGTGGGCATGGACGCCTCCATCAACGACGCCATCGACGCGGTCCGCGCCGGTGGCACGGTGTCCATCGTCGGCGTGCACGATCTGCAGCCGTACCCGATGCCCGCACTGGCCTGCCTCCTGCGCAGCCTGACCATCCGGCTGACCACCGCCCCGGTGCAGCAAACCTGGCCGGAGTTGGTCCCGCTGCTGCAGTCCGGCCGCCTCGACGTCGACGGAATCTTCACCACGACGCTGTCGCTGGACGACGCCGCCGAGGGCTACGCCGCGGCGTTCTCCCGCTCAGGCGAGCACCTCAAGGTTCAGCTCAAGCCGTAGCGCGGCCATAGCTACCAGAAGCGCCGATTACCAACACGTTTCGTGAATGCGCGCGAGTTTTCCACTGAGTGCGCTGCCAGTTCACTGTGGACTCGCTGAAAGCATCTCGCTCCCAGCGCAATCGCGCCGCCGTACAACACATCGTTGCTCTATGCAAATTTTCGTGAGTCGCTTCACAGTTCGGAATTTCTCCGCCGGCAACGGAATAAAGCGTGCAGTACGGATGGTTCCACGGACACGTGCGCCAACCGAACCCGATAGCTGACTGTCCGAGCGCGGTCCAACCGTGTCAGACCCCGCGAACAGCCCTCGCCGGGCGGCGCTGATGCGTCAGGGCCCACTTGCCGGTCGGTATCCCGCGGTGGCCACCATGGTCACCCTGGCGTTGATCCCCTACCTGGCGTTATCAGCAGCGGTCGATCCGCTGGTGCCGATCATCTCCCAAGAGCTGCACATTTCTGCCCAGACGATGAGCCTGGGCTTCGGTTTGGGTAACGCGGCCTATGCCGTCGGTACGGTCCTGGCAGTCCAGTTCGCCCAGCATCTGCCGCAGCGCAGGATGCTGCTCGGTTACGCGGTGGTGCTCGTGGTGGGCTCGGTGCTCGCGGCATCAGCGCTCAACGGGGCGATGTTCATTGCCGGCCACATCCTGCAGGGGCTGGCCACCAGCATGCTGCTGATCGCGGCCGCACCACCTCTGACCATCGGTTTTCCCAGGGACAAACTGCGGCACACCGCCGTGATCATGAACATGTGCGTGTTCGGCGCCGTCGCCCTCGGCCCGTTCGTCGGCGGAGCCCAGGCTGAGGCGCTGGCGTGGCGCCCACTGTTCTGGATCGTCGCCATGGTGGCTGTGGGCGCACTGATCATGGCGGCCCTGACATTCGAGGACGCGCCGCCGGCCGATCTGGATGCGCCGCGTGACCTGCGGGCTATCGGACTGGCATCGGTCGGTTGCGCCGCGGCCTTCATCGGTGCCGCACAGCTGACCAGTCACGCATTCACCGATCCGGTGGCGATCGTGCCGATGCTGGGCGGCCTGGCGCTGATCGTGGTGCTCATCGTCTACCAGTTCAGGTCGCGTCGCCCGTTGCTCACCGTCCGCACGATGCTCACCAGTTCGATCCCGGTCGCCGGTGTGGGCCTCGCCCTGTTCGCGGCGGCCGCCTCGGTGGCGGCGACCGCACTGACGGCCCAGGTCTTCATGGAGACGTACAGCCCCGTGCAAGTGGGGCTGTTGTACCTGCCCGAACTCGGCGGTGCCATCGTGATGGCGTTCGTGTTCGGTTTCGTCATCTCCAGGCGAGCGATGCACTATCTGCCCTTGGTGGGCATGGCCCTGCTGGCCGCCGGAATCGTGGTGTTCCGCTTCGCCATCCCGGCCAACCAGCCACTGGCGCTGCTCGGGTCCGCCCTGACCGGTCTGGCATTGGGCGCCACCGTGGCACCCGCACTGTTCGTCGCGGGATTCTCGTTGCAGTCCAACAGCCTTCAGCGCGTCTTCGCGATCATCGAACTGCTGCGGGCAGTCGCGGCTTTCATGGTCGCGCCGATCTTCGCCCATTTCGCGGCCAACGCCGCGGGCGGCCTGGTCGCCGGCGCCGGTGACGCACTCTGGATCGGGGTCGGCCTCTCGGTCGGCGGCGCCGTCTTCGGGGTGGCCGTCTACGTACTCAGCGGCGCGCGACCCCAACGGCCCGATTTGGACCAGTTTCTCGATGGAGAATCCCCGGCCTGGTATTCGCCGCCTCTGCTCGCACGGCTCCGGCCCGGGCTACCTGCGCCGCTGCCGGTGGTCGAGTACGCCCGTCCCGTCGAGCGGGCCGATAACAGTGCTGCGGCGTCCACCGGACCGGTCCTGTTCGCCTACGACGGGTCACCACGTGCCGCATCCGCCATCGAGCAGGCGGCCGCCGAGCTGTCCACGCCCCGCGACGCCCTGGTGGTCTGCGTCTGGCAACCCGTCGACGTGGGATTCACCCCAGTGCAGACAACACATTTCGACGCCGACAAGGCCACCGAGGTGCGGCGGGCCGCCGAGCAGACAGCTGCTCACGGGGCGTCGCTGGCCACGCGGGCCGGTTTCGACGCCCGCAGCCTCGCGGTCGAAGCAGCACCCATCTGGAAGGGCATCGTCGAGACCGCTCGCCGGCAGAATGCCAGCCTCATCGTGGTCGGCCCGCACCAGCGCAGCGGATTGCTGGGCCACTTCGAGGGCAGTGTGGCCGGCGCCGTCGTGGCACATTCCACCACGCCGGTCCTGGTCATCCCGGAGAGCGCGCGTTCATCCTGCACTGAGGGCGGGGATACCTCGAACTATCCCGCCGTGGACGCAGAGTCGGCGGCCTCCAGATAGGCGCGCAGGTTGTCCCGCAGCGTGGAGACCCCGCGCTGCATGGTCTTGAGTTCGTCCAGTGACAGACCGGTCGCCGCGACGAGGTCCGTCTCGAAAGCCTGCGTGCGCAGTTCACGGCCGGCGTCGGTGAGGCTGACGATCACCTGACGTTCGTCGCTGGGATCACGCTGCCGTGTCAGGTACCCGAGTGCCTCGAGCTTCTTGAGGATCGGCGTCAAGGTGTTGGACTCGAGGAACAGCTTCTCCCCCAGACTTCCGACCGTTTGATGGTCCTGCTCCGAGAGCGCGACGATCGCGATGTACTGGGTATAGGTGATGCCGTGCCGGTCCAGGATCGGCTTGTACGCCTTGCCGTACGCGAGGTTGGCCGAATAGACGGCAAAGCACAGAAAGTCGGAGAGCTGCGGAGACCTGGGTGCCATATCTACATTGTATCGGATCCGATTTAATCGGATGGGATGGAATCTGGAGTGCCCGGCGTTCATCTATAACGCACCCGATCGCATCGGGCCATCCACACCAAGGAGAACGCAATGACCACCGATACCGGCAACGTGCTCTACACCGCGCAGACCCACACCACCGGCGGACGCCAGGGCGAGTCCTACAGCTCCGACGGCAACCTTGACATCCAGCTCACCCCGCCGGGCGGCAAGGGCACCGGCACCAACCCTGAGCAGTTGTTCGCGGCCGGCTGGTCAGCCTGTTTCCTCAGTGCCATGGGCCTGACCGCGGGCAAGCACAACGTGAAGCTGCCCGCCGACACCGCGGTGGACGCCGAGGTGGACCTGCTCAACACCGACGGGGCGTTCTCATTGCGGGCACGGCTGAACGTGGCCATCCCGGGTGTCGATCGGGAGACCGCCCAGGCCATCGCCGACGACGCACACCAGGTGTGCCCCTACTCGAAGGCGACCCGCGGCAACATCGACGTCACCATCAGCGTGGCCTGACCCGAGTACCGCATCGAATGGCCACTTGTCACACGCTTTTCGCGTAGTCGCGTGTCACAAGTGGCCACTCGGCGGACGTGACTATTCCTTGAGGTCCAGCACCGGAGTCGGCTGCCGGAAACCCCGGGTGACCCCAGCCAGCCACACGAATCCAACTGCCAGCCAACACAATCCGATGACCAGCGTGAGTCCGGACAAACTGGTCCACAGCCACACGGTGAGCAGGAAGCCGATCAACGGCAGAACCAGGTTGGCGACCACCCGAGCGCCGTCACGTTCCCGTCGGTCCACGAAGTAGTGTTTGATGACCGATAGGTTGACCACCGAGAACGCCACCAGCGCACCGAAACTGATGACCGACGCGAGAGTGCTCAGGCTGATGACCGTGGCCAGCAACGACACCACCGACACCGTGAGAATGGCATACACAGGGGTGGCGAACCGTGGCGAGACGTACCCGAAGATCGAGCGCGGCAGAATGCCGTCGCGGCCCATCGCGTACAGGATGCGGGCCACCGAAGCCTGCGATGCGATGGCCGACCCGAGCGCGCCGGCCACATAGGCCGCGGTGAAGAAGGTCTGCAGGAACTGCCCGCCCGCGGTCATCATCAGGTCCAAAGATCCGGACTCGACGTCGCCGAACTGGTTGGACGGGAACACCAGCTGCCCGAGATAGGACAGCACCACGAAGATCAGCCCCGCGACCACGGTCGCGATCATGATGGCCCGCGGCACAGCGCGTTTGGGGTCTTTGGCTTCCTCGGACAAGGTCGACACCGCGTCGAAACCCAGGAACGACAGGCACAGGATGGCCGCACCGGCCAAGACGGGACTGAACCCGGTGGCGCTGCCGTCACCGTTGAACGGTGCCATCAGGTCCACCGTGCCCACGCTGAACACCTTGGAGCAGGCCAACGCCAGGAACGTCACGATGAAGACGGCCTGCACCGCGATGATGACGACGTTCGCTCTGGCGACCGACACGATGCCGACGATGTTGAGCGCCGTGACACCGGCGATGGACAACACGATGAACACCCAAGCCGGAATCGCCGGTACGGCGGCGTGCAGATAGATGCCGACCACCAGATAGTTGATCATCGGCAGGAACAGGTAGTCCAAGAGAAGCGACCAGCCGGCGAGGAATCCGGCCGGGGCACCGAAAGACTTCTGCGTGTAGGTGTATGCCGAGCCGGCGACGGGGTAGGCGACCGCCATCCGGGCGTAGGAACGCGCGGTGAACACCATGGCCGCCAATGTCACCAGATAGGCCACCGACAGTCTGCCGCCGGTGGTTTGGGTGACGATGCCGTAGGTGGTGAACACCGTGAGCGGAACCATGTACACCAGACCGAACAGCACCAACGACGGCAGCCCGAGCGCGCGCCGTAGCCGGCCCTCGGTAACCTCAGCCACATCGGCCATGACAGTTCCTCTCATTCCGCGGCCGAATAGACCTGTGTGCCTTGTAGATAGGTGGCGCGAACCTGCACCGTGGGAAGCTCCGAAGCATCGACGTACCGCGGGTCGCGGTCCAACCACACCAGATCAGCACTCGCCCCGGGAGCGATCTGACCCCAATCCGCTTCTGCAAACGCCTGATACGCGACAGCGCCGGTGTACGAGGCCAGCGCGGGCTCGATGGGCAGTACTTCTTCGGGAGTCCAGCCGCCGGCGGGCTCACCCTCGGACGTGCACCGCGAAACCGCGACGGCGATCCCGTCCAGTGGGGCACCCGAGGACACCGGCCAATCCGAGCCGAACGCCAGCGCGGCGCCCGAGTTCTCCAGAGTCCGCATCCGGTACTGCCGATCTGCCCGTTGCGCACCCAGCCGCGGGATCGTGAGCACCGTCATCAGGGCGTCCATCTGCGCCCACAGCGGTTGCATGTTGGGAATCACCCCGAGCTCGGCGAACCGGCCCAGATCCGCGTCGTCCACCAATTGCGCGTGCGCGATCACCGGCCTCCGGTCGCGCGGACCGTTGTGGCGCGCCACGTATTCGACGGCGTCCAGCGCCTGGCGGACAGCCGCATCGCCGATGGCGTGGATGTGGATCTGAAACCCCAGGTCATCGACTTTCCTGGCGGCCTCGGCCAGCGCGTCGCCCTCCCACAGCTGCATGCCGTGCGAATGCAGGCCCGAACAGTACGGCTCCAGCAGCGCACCGGTCTCGTTCTCCACCACCCCGTCGGCGAAGAACTTCACCGTGTTCGCGGTCAGCAGCGGCGAGTCCGCCGCCCGCACCCGGTCCCGGGCGGCCGCGTAGTGCGTCACCTGCGAGTCGAAGTGGCGCGGATCGGCATAGAACGCCAGGTTGAACCGCATCCGTAGGGCACCGGCCCGGGCCGAGGCGAGATAGGTGTCGAGTTCAGCCGGCTCGACCCACGCGTCCTGCACCCACGTCACACCGCGCGCCAGGTAGTAGTCGGCAGCCGTGCTCAGCGCGGCGATCCGCACCGCCTCGTCACGAACCGGCATGACCGCGGTGACCAGGTCGGTGGCCCCCCATTCCCGCAGCGTGCCCAGCGGTGAGCCGTCCTCACGGCGCGGAATCTCACCGAGCACCGGCTCGGGTGTGTCGGCAGTGATGCCTGCGCGTCGCAACGCCTCCGAGTTCACCCACAGGGTGTGGTAGTCCCAGGCCCGCAACACGACCGGCCGGTCGGGGACGGCGGCGTCCAGCCATCGCGCGTCGAACAATCCGTCGGGGGCCAGGCTGCCGTCGTAGGATGCCCCGACGATCCAGTCCTCGTCCGGGTCCGAGTCGGCGAATTCCTTTACCGCCGACACGATTTCGTCGATCGATTGGCAGGGGCGTACCGCGGGGCCCGCCGCTTCCAAACCTCCGAAGAGCGGGTGGGCATGGCCGTCACCGAACGAAGGCATCAAGAAGCCGCCGTTCAGGTCGATCTTCCGATCGGCTGCCGACGCCAGCGCGTCGGCACCCACCGCACGCACCACCCCATCGGCGACGAGCAGCGCATCGGTGGTCATCGTCGGCGTCCAGATCACACCACCGTGGAAGAGCGTGGCAGCCTGGTCGGGCAGCCGCCCAGAGGCAGCACCGGACGGCAGCTGCGCGCGGGCGGTCGCACTGAGCGTGGTCATGTGACTCCTAAAGCGAATGGAATTCGTTTATTGTGTGACCCAGACCACCGCTTGTAAAGCCGTGCGATGAAATCAGGGGGAAAGAGACATGGGGCGACCCTCGAAGCCGATCCTGTCGCTAGACCGGATCACCAGTGCGGCAATGGATCTCGTCAACACCACGGGCGGATTCACGATCCCTGAACTGGCACGCAGGCTCAAGGTCAGCCCGTCGTCGCTGTACAACCACGTCTCCGGCCGGGAGCAAATCGTCGAGTTGCTGCGCGAACGGGCAATGTCAGAGGTGCAACTGCCCGACGTCGACGCCGACCGGCCGTGGGCGGAGATCCTGGCCGACATCATGCGCTCATACCGCAGCAGCTTCGCCCGCTACCCACGCCTGATTCCCCTGCTCACTGCCCATGCCGTGAGCAGCAGCCAGGCCCTCACGATGTACAACGCGCTGGCTGTCACCCTGAGCAGGGCCGGCTACAACCCGACCGACACACTGCGGACCATCACCCTGGTCGACAACTACGTATTGGGGTCCGCCCTCGACCTCACCGCCCCGGACAAACCGTGGGAGTCCGGAGACCAGGTCGGTCCGGAGTTGACCGCCGCGCTGGCCACCGGCGCGCCCAAGCCGGCCCGCGCCGACGATGCGTTCGAATACGGACTGGCCGTGCTGCTGCGCGGGCTGGTCCGGACCTGACCCAGCCCACGACGCGAATCGCTGCTACCCGCCGCAGCGGTTACGGAAATCAGTCGCCGGTTGCCGGAGGCCCTGCAGTTCGGCCCGGATCTGCGGCTTGTCCTCAAGGTATACCTGCACCGAATCGGCCATCTGGTCGTTCGACTGCCCCTTGAGGCTGGTGAAGAAGTCATTCACGTCGGGATGGGTGAACAAGTAGGCCGAGGTGGCCGCGCGGACTCCGGCCATCACACCGGCCAGATCGGCAGCCGTGCAGTTCGGCTCGTCCGCGGCAGCGACGGGCGCCCCAACGGCCAAGAGCGACAGGCTGATTGCGCCGGTGGCAATGACACGGGTGAACATCGTGGCTCCTAAATCGACTCGAATAACTGGGCTGAGGCTCACGGACGCCCCGGCCGCCAGCCGCCACCACCACCGTTGTCGGGCGGGCGGGGGTCGATGTTGATTTCTAAGCCCCCGCCGGCGCAGTACCAGTCGTTGGCGCAGTAATACGGGTAGTACGGGCCGGCCTTCGGCGGCGTCGGTCCCCCACCCCGGACGTTTCCCTGCGCGCAGACCGTAGAACCGCCGGCGTCGACACAATCAGCCGCAGCAGGCGGTGCAACGGCGATGGCGATCGGTACGGTCAATCCGGCCACGCCGAGTAGCACCGGCCCCCACATGCTCCGCATGTCCACTCCTCAGTAGGTCCCCGTGAGCCGAGAATAATTCCCGAGGATGCCGAATATGCGGTATCGACAATAACCGGTGCCATTCCGGGGCGCACCTCTTTGGTAACCGGTTGCATTCGCAGAGATTGCAAGGCTCGTCGTGAGATACAGCGCGCCCTAACCTCACGCGCGTGAACGAAGACTGGCTGGCCGTGATCGTCGGCCTCATTCTGTTGATCCTCGTGATTGTCGGTGCCATCCCCGGCAGCGTGATCCCATGACCCGCACCGAGGAACGCCCTGACCAGCGTTCACCGAAGATCGGCTACGCCGTCGCCGGTGTCCTGGTAGTGATCGCGCTGGGCGCGGCGACCCGATTCCTGGAGACCGAGGTTCCGCACTGGGCCGCCGGAACTCCGTTCGCGAAGATCGCGAAATCGGTCGAATTCCCGGTCTACGCAATCGCTCTCGGGTTGATCGGCAACGCGGTCCTGGCCAGGCTCGCGTTGCGCGATGTCCTGTCCCAGGGTTTCCGCACCGAGTTCTTCATCAAGACCGGCCTGGTCCTTCTCGGCGCGTCGATCAATCTCAAGGTGCTCGCCACCGCGGCCGGTCCGGCGATCATCCAAGCCCTGCTTCTGATTTCGATCGTCTTCGGGTTCACCTGGTGGCTGGGCGGACGACTCGGCCTCGACGACAAACTGCGGGCGCTGCTCGCCTCCGCCGTCTCGATCTGCGGGGTGAGCGCGGCCATCGCGGCCGCCGGTGCGGTGCAGGCACGGAAAGAGCAACTGGCCTACGCCGCCTCGCTCGTCATCGTGTTCGCCCTGCCCTCGATCTTCCTACTGCCCTGGCTGGCCGATGTATTCGGGCTGTCCGACGCAGTCGCCGGAGCCTGGATCGGCGGCAACATCGACACCACTGCGGCCGTGGCCGCCGCGGGCACGATCGCCGGCGAGCAGGCCCTGCAGATCGCCACGATCGTCAAAACCACCCAGAACGCGCTCATCGGCATCGTCGCCATCGCCCTCACCGCGTACTTCGCGCTCAAGGTCGAGCGCCAGTCCGACAACCCCGATCCAGCCCGGGCACGCCCGTCCCTGCGCGAATTCTGGGACCGGTTCCCCAAATTCGTTCTCGGTTTCATCGCCGCTTCGGTCATCGGCACGCTATATCTGCAGTTCGCGGCCGACGGCAAGGCGGCGATCGCCACCGTGAACGACCTCCGGACCTGGTTCCTGATCTTCGCTTTCGTGGCGATCGGACTGGAGTTCTCACTACGCGGCCTCAAAGAGGCCGGGTGGCGGCCCGTGGTGCTGTTCGCCGCGGCCACCGTGGTCAACATCGTGGTGGCGCTCGGATTGGCCTCCCTGCTGTTCGGCGGTTTGTTCGGGAGCTTCACCACCGGCTAGGTAGCCGTTACCCTGGCTAAGTGCCGACAACCTGGTCACGGCGAGGGTTTTTCGCGGTCAGCGCTGCGATGGCCATGGTCGCCGCATGCAGCACGCAAAAGCCCGGCGAAGTCGCCAAAGACGGTTCGGTGACCGTCCGCCATCTGTTCGGAGACACCAACATCCCGGGACCGCCGCAAAGGGTGGTCAGTGCAGGATTCACCGAACAGGACGATCTGCTGGCCCTCGGGGTGGTCCCGGTCGCGACGACGGAGTGGTTCGGAGGTGAGCCGTATGCGGTGTGGCCCTGGGCGCAACCGAAACTGGGGGGCGCCCAGCCCACCGTGCTCGGCCTGGCCGACGGGATACAGGTCGACGAGATCAAAGCACTCAATCCGGACCTGATCGTGGCCACCAACGCCGGACTCGACGCCGACACCTACGCCAAGCTCTCCGAGATCGCCCCCACGATCGCGCAGTCGGGAGCCGACGCATTCTTCGAGCCCTGGCGCGACCAAGCCACCCTCATCGGCCAGGCGCTGTTCCAGAACGACGCCATGTCGGGCCTGATCGCCGGAGTGGACGACAGGTTCAAGGCGGTGGCCACCAACAACCCCCGATTCGCCGGGAAGAAGGCCATGCTGCTGGGCGGCACCATGTTCCGTGACAGCGTGCAGACCCAGACCGGATGGCGCACCGAATTTCTCACCCAGATAGGATTCGCCGTGCCGCCGACACCGGCACTGATCCCCCGCGACGACATCCCCTCGGTGCTCGACGCCGCCGACGTGCTGATCTGGACCACCGAGAGCGACCAGGAACGCGATGCCCTGCTCGCGGATCCGGCCATCGCCGGCCTCAAGGCAACCACCCGCAATCGGCACGTTTTCACACCCAAAGACCTGGCCGGAGCCATCGCATTCGCCTCGCCACTGTCCTACCCGGTGGTGGCCGACCAGCTCCCGCCGCTGCTCAATCGCGCGCTGACCTGACAAGATGACCGGGTGACAAGCACCCAGGATCATCAGCACCGCGGCACCGCCGTCGTCGGCTCGGCCTATTATCCGGTGCTCGTCGCGGTCTTCACAGCTCTGGTGATCATCTCCAACGTCACCGCCACCAAGGGCGTCGCCTTCGGACCGATCATCGGCGACTGGTCGATCATCACCGACGGCGGGTTCATCGTCTTCCCGCTCACCTACGTGATCGGCGACGTGCTGTCCGAGGTGTACGGCTTCAAGGCCGCGCGGCGCGCCATTTTCCTCGGATTCTCGATGAATGCGCTTGCCGCACTGGCATTCTGGATCACCATTTATCTTCCCGCGGCCGATTTCTACACCAATCAGGAACACTTCGAGAACATCGTCCACGCCTACACGCAATTGATCGTGGCGGGCCTGGCCGGGTTCATCGTCGGACAGACCATCAATGCCTGGGTCGTGGTGGCCATCAAAGAGCGCACCAAGGAGAAGCACCTGTGGGCCCGCCTGGTCGGATCCACCTTCGCCGGCCAGCTCGGTGACACCCTGGTCTTCTGCGGCATCGCAGCGAGCGCCATCGGCATCAGCACCGTCGGCGACTTCGTCACCTACACGGCGCTGGGCTGGGTGTACAAGACCGCGGTGGAGGTGATCATGCTGCCCATCACCTACCGCGTGATCGCCACCATCAAGCGCCGCGAGCCCACGTATCAGGCCGCCGTTTGAGGCTTCGGTAAGGCACCTCTGGCAAGGTTCATAGAGCTGCAGCATTCTTAGCTACCGACGGGTAGCTTCAGGTCATGAGTGTGACATCAGAGGTGATGGACGCGGCGGGACCCAGCCTGAACCCAGGCACCGCCCGCGACTATGGCGATCAGGCTCTGCTGCTCGAGTTCGACAGCACTGCCGATGTTTTGGCGTGGACCGCCACTCTCACGGCGGCCCAACTACTCGGTGTGATCGACATCGTGCCGGCGTCCCGCACGATCTTGATCAAGCTGGCCGACCCCCGCTATCAGGCACCGACCCGACAGCGCCTGGGCAGCTTGCGGCTGCAACCCGGATCAGCGCCGGTCCGTCCCGTCGGACCGGTCGACGTGACCATCGACGTGGTCTACGACGGCGCCGATCTGAACGAGGTCGCGAGCCTGACCGGGCTGACCCCGGACCGGGTGGTCGCGGCGCACACCGGCACGCCGTGGCAGGTCGGCTTCATGGGCTTCGCGCCCGGGTTCGCCTACCTCGTCGGCGGCGATGCGCGGCTCCAGGTGCCGCGCCGGGCCGAGCCCCGCACCAGCGTCCCACCCGGCGCGGTGGCGCTGGCCGGCGAGTTCAGCGGCATCTACCCGCGGCAGTCGCCCGGCGGCTGGCAGCTGATCGGGCGCACCGACGCGGTGCTTTTCGACGTAGACCGCGAACCACCCGCGCTCCTCACGCCGGGCACGTGGGTGCAGTTCCGGGCCATCGACTAGTCGGCGAGGAGAACACCATGACGACGACCATGCCAAAAGCATCGAACCCAGGGTCACTGCGCTCCGGCCTGCCGAGACTCGAAATACTGCGCACAGGACCGCTGGCCCTGGTCGAGGATCTCGGCCGTCCGGGAATGGCGCATCTGGGCGTCACCCGCTCGGGTGCCGCCGACCGCCGGGCCCACACGCTGGCCAACCGCCTGGTGGCCAACCCGGGTGAGCACGCCACCATCGAGGTGATGTTCGGCGGATTCTCTGCCCGGGTGGTCGGCGGGGACGTCTCCATCGCGGTCACCGGAGCCGACACCGACCCGGCGGTCAACGGAATCCCGTTCGGCACCAACAGTATCCACCATGTTCGCGACGGCGAAGTGATCTCGCTGGGTGCACCGCATTCGGGTCTGCGCAGCTATCTGGCGGTACGCGGCGGCATCGCCGTCGAACCGGTACTGGGTTCGCGGAGCTACGACGTGATGTCAGCGATCGGGCCGGCGCCCCTGCAGCCCGGCGACATCCTGCCGGTCGGTGAACACACCGCCGACCTACCCGAAACGGACCAGGCCCCGGTCGCCTCGATCAGCGACGACGTGCTGGAACTCAATGTGGTTCCCGGCCCGCGCGACGACTGGTTCGTCGACCCCGACGTGCTCATCCGGACCAACTGGCTGGTGACCACCCACAGCGACCGCGTTGGCATGCGCCTGGTCGGCATGCCCCTGGAATACCGCCGGCCGGACCGGCAGCTGCCCAGCGAGGGCGCGACCCGCGGGGCAATTCAGATACCGCCCAACGGTTTTCCGGTGATCCTCGGCCCCGACCACCCCGTGACCGGCGGCTACCCGGTGATCGGCGTGGTGACCGACGAAGACATCGACAAGCTCGGCCAGGTCCGGCCCGGGCAGACCGTGCGCCTGCACTGGTCGCATCCGCGCAAGCCGTTCGAGGGCTAGCTGGCCGGACCATTCCTGTAGTCGTTTTCTACATCAGGGTTGCGATCCCGGCGATCAACGACCCAGGTGTAGAAACCGGTGCCTGGGGAACACGCCCCCAGGGGAGTTTGGCCTATACGCCGGACGGCAAGCAACGTAGAGACACCGGCACGCGGCGCTGGTAGAACATGGGTGTGCCCTACCAGGATGTCAGCGCGCCGTCCGTTCGAGGCGGAATCCTGCACACCGCTCGTCTGGTCCACACCTCCGATCTCGATCACGAGACCCGCGAGGGCGCCAGGCGCATGGTCATCGAGGCGTTCGAGGGCGACTTCAGTGACGCCGACTGGGAGCACTCACTCGGCGGCATGCACGCGCTCATCTGCCATCACGGTGCCCTGATCGCACATGCCGCCGTCGTCCAGCGGCGCCTGATCTACCGCGACACCGCGCTGCGGTGCGGCTACGTGGAAGCGGTGGCGGTCCGCGAGGATTGGCGCGGCCAGGGCCTGGCCACCGCCGTGATGGACGCTGTCGAACAGGTGTTGCGCGGCGCCTACCAACTCGGCGCGCTGAGCTCAGCCGACACGGCCACCGAGATGTATCTCGCCCGTGGCTGGCTGCCCTGGCAGGGCCCGACCTCGGCATTGCAGCCGACCGGCGTGACCCGCACCCCCGACGATGACGGGTCGGTGTTCGTGCTGCCGATCGACCTGCCTGCCGGCATGGAACTCGACACCGCCGCGGAGATCACCTGTGACTGGCGTGACGGGGACGTCTGGTAGGCACCAGAACGCACAGGCTCACACCCGAGGATGTGAGCGGGTGAGCGGAATTTCACGGCCGGGTCACGGCGGGGAGCACCTCCGCAATAATCGCTTTCTACTTTTGCGCCATGCCCACTCTGCTGAAGTCGAATCGCATCACCAACTGGGATCCCGAGGACACGTTGGCCTGGGAAGCCGGAAACAAGTACATCGCGCGGCGCAACCTGATCTGGTCGGTGTTCGCCGAACACGTCGGGTTTTCCGTCTGGTCCATCTGGTCGGTGATGGTCCTGTTCATGCCCGAGGCCGTCTACGGCTTCTCTGCCGGCGACAAGTTCCTGCTGGGTGCCACCGCCACCCTGGTGGGCGCCTGTCTGCGCATCCCCTACACGCTGGCCACCGCCACCTTCGGCGGCCGCAACTGGACGGTGTTCTCGGCCTTCGTGCTGCTGATCCCCACGGTCGGCACAATGGCGCTGCTGGCCAATCCGGGCCTGCCGCTGTGGCCCTACCTGATCTGCGCCGCCCTGGCCGGGTTCGGCGGCGGCAACTTCGCCTCGTCCATGACCAACATCAACGCCTTCTACCCGCAGCGGCTCAAAGGCTGGGCGCTGGGGCTCAATGCGGGTGGCGGCAACATCGGCGTACCGATGATCCAGCTGGTCGGCCTGCTCGTCATCGCCACCGCGGGTAACCGTTCCCCGTACTGGGTGTGCGCCATCTACCTCGTGGCGCTGGCCGTGGCCGGGATCGGCGCGGCGTTGTACATGGACAACCTCGAACAACACAAGATCGACCTGGGTGCGATGAAATCCATTCTGGCCGAACGTGATACCTGGGTGATCTCGCTGCTCTACATCGGCACCTTCGGATCGTTCATCGGGTTCTCGTTCGCCTTCGGCCAGGTCCTGCAGATCAACTTCGCCGCCGGCGGGCAGACCGCTGCGCAGGCTTCGCTGCATGCGGCGCAGATCGCATTCGTCGGCCCGCTGCTCGGCTCGCTGTCCCGGGTGTACGGCGGCAAGCTGTCCGACCGGATCGGCGGCGGACGGGTGACCCTTGCTGTGTTCGGCGGCATGATCCTGGCCGCCGGGATGCTGGTCGCGATCAGCATGTTCGACGACCACACCGCCGCGGCGGCCAACGGCCTGATGATGGCCGGCTACGTCATCGGATTCGTCGCCCTGTTCCTGCTCAGCGGCCTGGGCAACGGCTCGGTCTACAAGATGATCCCGTCGATCTTCGAGGCCCGCAGCCACTCTCTGGACATGAGCGAGGAAGAGCGGCAGCACTGGTCGCGGTCGATGTCCGGGGCACTGATCGGCTTCGCCGGCGCGATCGGGGCCTTAGGCGGATTCGGCATCAACATGGCGCTGCGCCAGTCCTACCTGTCGAGCGGATCGGCCACCGCGGCGTTCTGGATCTTCCTGGCGTTTTACGTGGTCGCCTCCGCCTGCACCTGGTTCCGCTACGTCCGTCGGCCGGCAGCGCCGGCCGCCACATCGGCCCCGACAGACCGACATGCCTCGGCAATGGTCGGGTAATCATTTGGAAACACGAGATGCCTTCACTGGAACGATGAACGAGCCCAACTGGGCACCGCTCACAGGTTTTCGTGTGGCGGTGACCTCCGCACGACGTGCCGACGAGCTGAGCGCGCTGCTGTCCAGGCGGGGCGCGACGGTGACCAGTGCGGCCGCCATCACGATGGTTCCGCTCCCCGACGACGAGGAGCTGCGGGCCCACACCGCATCGCTGATCGACGTGCCGCCGGACATCGTGGTGGCGACCACGGGAATCGGCTTCCGCGGCTGGTTCGCCGCAGCGGACGGCTGGGGGCTGGCCTCCGAGCTGACCGACTCCTTGAGCAAGGCCCGCATCGTCTCCCGTGGTCCGAAAGCCACGGGAGCGTTGCGGGCAGCGGGTCTGCCCGAGGAGTGGTCACCGGACTCGGAATCCTCCCGCGAGGTGCTGCGCTACCTCGTCGAGAAGGACATCGCGGGACAACGCATCGCCGTGCAACTGCACGGGGCCACCGACGACTGGGACCCGTTCCCCGAGTTTCTCGATGAACTTCGGGCCGCGGGCGCGGAGGTGGTGCCGATCCGGGTCTATCGCTGGCATCCGGCTCCACGGGACGGCGATTTCGATCAGTTGGTCACGGGGATCGCCGAACATCGTTTCGACGCAGTCAGTTTCACATCGGCGATGGCGGTCGCCTCGGTACTGATGCGAGCCACCGAGATGGACATCGCCGACCGCGTGTTGGCAGCTCTGCGCACCGATGTCCACGCCATGTGCGTCGGGCCCGTCACCGCGCGGCCCCTGGTGCGACTCGGGGTGCCGACGTCCGCACCGGAACGGATGCGCTTGGGCGCCTTGGCTCGTCACATCACCGACGAGCTGCCTCTGCTGCAGGCGCGGACCGTCCGGGTCGCCGGGCACACGCTCGAGATCCGGGGCACGTGTGTCCTGGTCGACGGCGCGGTGAAGTCGCTGTCCCCGGCCGGGATGGCGACCATCCGCGCGCTGGCCCACCGGCCGGGTGCCGTGGTGTCGCGGTTCGATCTGCTCAGCGCCCTGCCGGGCTCGGGCACCGACACGCACGCGGTGGAGACCGCTGTGCTGAGGCTTCGTACTGCCTTGGGCGACAAGAACATCGTGTCGACGGTCGTCAAGCGGGGGTACCGGCTGGCCGTCGACGAAGCCGAGATGGCCCGAGTGCAATGAGTCTGGTCCTGGTGGCTCATGGAACCCGCAAGCCCGGCGGCGTCGCGATGATCGGTGATCTCGCCGCGCGGGTGTCGGACATGCTGGGCCGGCCCGTACACGTCTCGTTTGTGGACGTGGTCGGCCCCACCCCGAGCGAGGTGCTCGCATCGCTGCCGACCGACTGCCCTGCGGTCGTGGTACCGGCGTTCCTGGCCGCCGGCTATCACGTCCGGGTCGATGTGCCGGACCACGTTGCGGCCAGTGAGCACCCGGCCGTCACCGTCACGCAACCGCTGGGCCCCTGCCCGGGCACGGTCCGGGTTCTGGCCGATCGACTCGTCGAATCAGGCTGGCGGCCAGGCGATTCAGTGATTCTCGCGGCGGCCGGAACGTCCGACAGAAGCGCACAATCCGATCTTCGGCGCACCGCCGCACTGCTGTCAGCGGTGACCGGCGACCGCGTAGAACTGGCCTTCGCCGCCACCGGCGCGCCGAGTGTGGCCGAAGCCGTCGCCGCGCAGCGCCGCCGCAGCCATCGCCGCATAGCTGTGGCGTCCTACCTGCTGGCCGACGGGCTTTTCCAGGACCGGCTGCGTGAATCCGGTGCCGATCTCGTGAGCGAACCACTCGGCACCCATTCCGGCATGGTCCGGCTGATTGCGAACCGGTTCCGGCGCGCCGGGGTACTGAGCCTGCCTGCCGCGGCGTAGCTCGATCGACCGGGCGACGAGCGGCCCGGCGCATGCGGCGAGTACGAGTACGCCTCCGGCGCCCGCCACCGAGAAGGCGGCCGCTCGGCGGGTAGCGACCATCGCCGAACATTGCTCGACGTAATCACTGGCCATGAATACCGGTCCGGCAAGCGTGTGCTGGTCCAGGTTGAGCTGGTCCTGTTGGGCGGCAACCGAGTAATCGGGACGCGCTCCGTTACCGCACGGAATGGGTTGACCGGCGCGATCCACGGCATTCAAGGCCAGGGGCACAAGGGTCGCCCCGAGTGCGCCCAGCACCGCTGCCGCCCCCACCAAATTCAACACCGAACGCCCAAACATCCCTTGTCAGCCCCTCTGACGACGCTTCATTGAGAGGGAGTCTAAACACACCCAGCGAACTATTCTAGTTAGCCAGAGCGATGTGCACCACAGCTTTGGAACATCTCCCGACCGTGCAGTTCTGGCAAATTCCGGACAGAAACCGCCTCTGTACTGGTAGTTGCCTGGGTAACCAGGCTCCGGCCGTTTGCCGACGGATCGCGGTGTCAGATTCGGGTCGAGAACTCAGCTATCGTTATCGCGTTCGACAGACGATTCGGCAGGAGTAGTGGCAAAGGTGCAGGTGACAACAACGGTGGGCGCAGCCCGTCGAAACGACGCACGCGGCAGTGCGACCCGGTGACCGGGTCTCGGCCGAACGTCTGCGTCAGCACCTGCTCAACGCACTGGAGCGCACGTCACGGCCGATGACCACTGCCCAGCTACGTGACGACTTGCACGAGCACTACCGTTCACCCGTCGTGATCGAGTCCGTGTACCGCAACCTGACGGTGCTCGAACGGCGCGGCGACGTGGAGCGCCGCAAGCTCCAGGGGCGCGACGCCCGCTGGAGCCGGGCGACCGATCAGGCGGCGAGCTGAACGAGCCCGTCCGGCGTGACCCGGGTGCGGTAGACCGGTATCGACACCGCGGGCTCATCGAGGCAAGTGCCGTCGTCGAGCGCGAACGCCTGTTTCTTGATCGGTGACTGCACGGTCGACCGCCCACCGCGGTCACCCACGATGCCGCGGGACAGAACTGCGGCACCGGAGAACGGGTCGATGTTGCCGACCGCGTGCAGAGAGCCGTCATCGAGGCGGAAAAGCGCCGCCTGTGAACCGTCGGGCAGTAGCACCGCGACGCCGCGGCACGGCATCAGGAAGTCATACCGGCAGGCCGTCGTCCACTCTGAAAGAGTCGAACCACAAACGTCTTTGCGATCGTCGAGCACTGTCATTTCGCCTCCTGGATGATCGAGGGCATACCGAGGCTTGTCGGCACCTTCCGGCCCGAGCGTTCGGTGAACGTGATGGTGGGATCGTCGATGTCGGGGGCGTTGACGAACGAGACGAACCGCGCCAACTTGTCGGGGTCGTCGAGCACGCCCTTCCATTCGCACGAGTAGCCGTCGACGTGCCGGGCGACTGCCGCCTCGAACTCCTGGGCCAAACCGAGCGAGTCGTCGCACACCACCTCGCGCAGGTGCTCCAGGCCGCCATCAAGAGCTTCAAGCCAGGGCGCCGTCCTTTGCAGACGATCAGCGGTGCGGATGTAGAACATGAGGAAGCGGTCGATGTAGCGGACCAGCGTCTCGTCGTCGAGATCGCCGGCCAGCAGTTGGGCGTGCTTGGGCGTCATGCCGCCGTTGCCACAGACATAGAGGTTCCAGCCGGTCTCGGTGGCGATGACACCGACGTCCTTGCCGCGGGCCTCCGCACATTCGCGCGCACAGCCCGAGACGCCCATCTTGAGCTTGTGCGGGGAACGCAGCCCGCGGTAGCGCAGCTCGAGGTTGATGGCCATCTGTACCGAATCCTGTTGCCCGTAACGGCACCAGTCACTTCCGACGCAGCTCTTGACGGTGCGCAGCGACTTGCCGTAGGCCTGGCCGGATTCCATGCCGCCCTCGACCAGCCGGCGCCAGATCTCGGGCAACTGATCCACCCGCGCACCGAACATGTCGATGCGCTGACCACCGGTGATCTTGGTGTAGAGATCGAAGTCCCTGGCGATCTCGCCGATCAGGATCAGCTGCTCGGGCGTGATGTCACCGCCGGGAACCCTGGGCACCACCGAGTAGCTGCCGTTCTTCTGGATGTTGGCCAGGAAGTGGTCGTTGGAGTCCTGCAACGAGGCCTGCTCGCCATCCAGGATGTGATCGGAGCTGGTGGACGCCAGGATCGAGGCGACCGTGGGTTTGCAGATGTCGCAACCTTTTCCGGTGCCGAACTTCTCGATCAGACCGGAGAAGGTGCGGATCTCGGTGGCGCTGATGATCTCGAACAGCTCGGCGCGCGACTGGCCGAAGTGCTCGCACAGCGCCTTGGACTGCTCGACGCCCTCGGACTCGAGCAGTTGCTTGAGCAACGGCACGCAGGACCCGCACGAGGTGCCGGCCAACGTGCACTTCTTCAGCTCTGGCACATCGGTGCAGCCGCCGCAGATCGCTTCCTTGAGATCACCTTTGGTGACGTTGTTGCATGAGCAGATCTGTGCGATGTCGGGCAGCGCGCTCACACCCAGAGCGGGCGCATCGCCATCGCTGACCGGCGCAATCAATGCCAGCGGGTCGCCGGGGAGTTCGCTGGCGACCATCGGCCGCAGCACCCCGTAGGCCGATGCGTCGCCGACCAGGATGCCGCCCAGCAGCGTCTTGGCGTCATCGGAGAGCACCAACTTGGCGTACGTCTGCTTGACCGGGTCGTTGACCACGACCTCCAAGCAGTTGGGCGTAACTCCTTTGGCATCACCGAAACTCGCGACGTCGACGCCGAGCAGCTTCAGCTTGGTCGACATGTCGGCGCCGGGGAACTCGGCCTCGCCGCCGAGCAGGCGGTCGGCCACCACCTCGGCGGTGGTGTAGCCCGGCGCCACCAGGCCATAGCAGCGGCCTTCGATCGCGGCCACCTCACCGACCGCGTAGATATTGGGATCGCTTGTGACACACGATAGTTCAGTGAGTACACCGCCGCGCTGCGCCATGTCCAGGCCTGCGGCACGGGCCAGCTCGTCGCGCGGGCGCACACCGGCGGCGAAGACGACCAGGCCGGCGTCGATCGTGGTGCCGTCGTTGAGCGATATCCGCATCGAATCGTCCACGTCGGACTTCCGCAGCGGCTTGTGCCTCTGCACCGGCGCAATACTGTCGGTCCCGACCGCGGTGTGCACCTCGATACCGAGGCCCCGCATCATCCGGTTCAGCAGGGTGCCACCGGCCTCGTCGAGCTGGGCCGACATCAGGTGCGGCGACATCTCCAGGACATGCGTCTTCAGCCCGAACTGCCGCAGCGCATTGGCGGCTTCCAGGCCGAGCAGTCCGCCACCGATCACCACACCTACAGGCGACTTGGAGTCGCGCGCCGCCTCGGCACTGGCACGGATCGCGTCGAGATCGTCGAGCGTGCGGTAGACGTGCACGCCCGGCAGGTCGCGCCCCGGCACCGGCGGCACGAACGCGTACGAGCCGGTGGCCAGCACCAACGCGTCGTAGTCGAAGGTCTCGCCAGTGCTGGTACGCACCGTGCGGGCCTCCCGGTCGATCTCGGCGACCGCACACCCCAGGCGCAGCTCGACCAGATCATCACCGGCATATTCATTGCCCGGCAGGGCCAGCTGAGCGCGGTCCCAGTGCTCGGTGTAACCGGTCAGGCCGACCCGGTCATAGGCAGCGTCAGCTTCCTCGGACAGCACGGTGACGCGCCACGCGCCCGCGGCGTCACGCGACCGCAACGCCTCGACGAAGCGGTGGCCCACCATGCCGTGTCCGACGACCACGACGTTCTGTGTTGGCGACATACAGCGAGGTTAGGAACCTGAAGTTGCCGAAATGTCGCCCTGTGTGAAGCGCCCGTCACGGTGTGCTCACGGTCTGCGCGTCGCACATGTGAGATTGCCCGGCCGTGAGGGCCGGCTATCCCGGCTGACGGGCCAGCGCCTGGCCGATGACACGGGCGGCCTCGGCGAATCGCTGCGGATCCGGTCCGCAGTAATTGAGCCGAAGATAGGGCCCCGACGGTTCGGCGGGAAACCACTCGTTGCCCGCCGCCACCAGCACCGAGTCGGATTCGCACTCGCGAACCAGCCGCTGCAGGTTGGTCGCATCGGGCAGCCGCAGCCACAGATGCAGGCCGCCTCGCGGCACGTGCTCCAGCTGTGCACCGGGCGCATGCTCGGCCAGAGCTGCGATCAACAGGTCGCGGCGGACCCGCAATTGCTGCCGCAGATCGCGCAGATGGCTGCGCCAGGCCGGCTGAGTGACCACATCCAGCGCCGCGGTCTGCAACAACCCACTGACATACATGGACTCCGCTCCGCGATCGGCCAGGATCCGGTCGCGGGCGGGACCGCGGGCCACCATCGCGGCGACGCGGATCGACGGCGACACGCTCTTGGTCAGTGATCTCAGATAGATGATGTGCCCGGCGTCATCGGATGCCACCAGCGGTGTCGGGGTGCTGTCGATGCCGAAATCGTGTGCCCAGTCGTCCTCGATCAGAAAGGCGCCGTGACTGCGCACCACCTCGAGAATTCGACTCCCGACTTCTGGAACCCATTGGGCACCAGTCGGATTGGCATAATTTGGCTGCGCGTAGAACACCCGGGCACCGGTCTCTGCGAAGGCCCGCGAAAGCTCTTCGGGCTCAGGGCCGCGCGGCCCGCTGGGTACCGGTACCAGCCGCACACCGCACTGGGCCGCGGCCAGGATGGCCCCCCAGTAGCTCGGCGACTCGATCAACATCGGCTGCCCGAACCCGACCAGTGCGCGGAAGATCGAGCTCAAGCCGCTCTGACTGCCCGGCAGCACGATCACCTCACGCGCCGTCGGCGCCGTCACACCGGCACCGAACGCCTCGGCCAGTTCCTGGGCGAACCAGCCCTGCAGATCGGGCTGGCCGGCAGCGGGCGCGGGTCTGAGCGCGGCATCCGCGCGGGCGGCCCGCGTGAATGCGGTGCGGACCAACCGCTCGGGGAGGAGTTCGCGGATGGGATAGCCGGAGTGCAAGGCGATCACGTCGGGAGCGACACTGCGCAGCGGCGTCGACAGGGCAGGGATGCGCGCCTGTGGGGACCGTAGCGCGGCGGTCTGCCAGCCATAGTCGGGCAGGCGTGCGCTGCGGACAGCGCGCACGAACGTCCCGACCCCCGGCCGGCTCTCCACCAACCCGAGACTGCGCAACGTCCGCATGGCCTTGGCGACAGTCACCGGACTGACCGAATATTCAGCCACCAGCGCCCGGTTGGACGGCAGCTGCGCGCCTGGTGGCGCGGTGGCGATCCACTTGCGAAGACCGGACACGATGCGCTCAGTGCTATCGTTATCCATGTTGATACAGAGTAGCGCTACTCGCATTAGCTCGTCAGCGCTATCCCATCCGGGTCTGTGGTGGGGGCTGCTGGGCGTCACGGCATTCTCGTTCACCATCGTGTTCACCAAGGTGGCCACCGGTGGACTGTCACCGCTGTTCATCGGTGCCGGCCGGGCCGTCGCCGCCGCCGCCATCGCGGTGGTCGCCCTGGTACTGACCCGGCAGATGCTGCCCACCGGCCGGCAGTGGATCCGGCTCGCCGTCGTCGCCGCAGGCGTCGTGGCGGGATTTCCGCTACTGACCTCCTATGCACTGACCGTGGTGCCCGCCAGCCACGGCGCCATCGTGGTCGCACTGCTGCCCGCCGCCACCGCGGTGTGTGCGGTGTTGCGCGGGCACGAACGTCCACCGGCCGCGTTCTGGGCGATGGCGGCGGCCGGCGCGTTGGCCGCGGTGGTGTTCGCCATGGTGCACGGCGCCGGACTCGGCCATCTGAGCTGGCCGGACCTGCTGCTGTTCGGCGCGGTGCTGGCCGCGGCGGTCGGATACGCCGAGGGCGGGTTGCTGGCCCGGGTACTGGGCGCCTGGCAGACGGTGTCCTGGGCTCTGGTGGTCGCCGCGCCCGTGATGCTGGCGCTGACGGCGCTGACCGTCGTGCAACAGCCGCCGCACGCGACCCCGGTGCAATGGGCCGCGTTCGGCTACCTGGCCGTGGTCAGCATGTATCTGGGCTTCTTCGCCTGGTACCGCGGCCTGGCCATCGGACCCATGACGCAGGTGAGCCAGGTGCAGTTGATCCAGCCGGTGCTCACCATCGGCTGGGCGGCGCTGTTACTGCACGAGCGACTGGCCTGGTCGACAGTGCTCGGCGGCGCCGTGGTCATCGCATGCGCCGCCCTGGCCGTCCGGATCCGCCTTCGGTGATGCATTGACGACGATCACCGTTGGAAACCAAGGGATTCCAACGGATCTCGGGTGCTTCAGAACTTCGCCAAGAAGTCCGAGGTATAGACGTCACCGCGGATGCGGCCCGGCGGTGGGGGACCCTCGACAATCACCCAGGCCGCGTTCGCGTTCTCCATGGTCGGCCCGGACACCGTGATGGTCGCGGTGCCGCTGACGTCGGTGTGCAGCACCCCGCCGGACACCCCCGGATCGCCCACATTGCACGGGGCGGCACTCGAGCGGGGCAGCTGGATGAGCCGGACGTGGTAGTCGGAATCGGGCCAGGCCGACTGTAGGTGGACCTGGGCACTGAGATTCGAGCCGCCAGTGCTGACGTCGGCCCACCCCGAGCCTGCGCCGGACCCCATTCCGTCGAGGAACAGCGCCTTGACGTGATCACAGTTCCGGATCTGATTCGAGAACGGCGAGAACTGCGAGGCCGCCGCAGCGGGGCTCGCGCCGATCCCGCCGAGCGCCAGCCCGCCGGCCGCCGCCAGTGTCACCACACTTCGTATGCGCCAACCCATCGCTGCATCCCGCCTGCTCGACGTATCAGTGCGCAATTATTGGCACAGATCGCAGGCCGAGAAGCGGCAGTTCGCACAAAATCTCTGATCGGCTCGGCAGATCAGCCCCGTCGGCCGGGGACGGCTACCGCCAACGCCCCAGGATGTCCTTGGCCCGTGCGCTCAGTGCACCCTGCAGGAAGGGCCCGAAGGTAATCCGCCCCACGCCGATGCCCGCCAACGCGGCGAGGTCGGCGGAATCGGCCGGAACGGTCACGCTGACCGGCAGCGGAACGGCAGAAACGAAGCGCCCCAACCCTTCCGGGTCGGCCAGGCCGGCCGGGAACAGCGAATCGGCGCCGGCGGCGGCCGCCTCGGACAGGCGGGCGATCCCCCGGTCCACCCGATCGGCGGCGTCCCCGTCTTTGCGAAGGAACAGATCGGTACGCGCGTTGATCACCACGTGCACACCGGCGGCGTCCGCGGCGGCCCGCAGCTGACCCACCAGCTCGGCGTGCTCAGCAGAGCTGCGCAGCCGCTTGCCCTCCTTGTGCACGGTGTCCTCGATGTTGAGCCCAACCGCGCCGACGTCGAGCAAACCCTCGATCAACCGCTGCGGGGACTCGCCGTACCCGGACTCGATGTCCACCGAGACCGGCACGTCGACCGCGTCGGTGATTTGCCGCACCCGGGTCAGCAGGTCATCGAAGGACATCACCTCGCCGTCGGCCTTGCCGATGGACTCGGCCACCGGGTGGCTCCCCACGGTGAGCCCGGAAAATCCCTCACCGACCGCCAGCCGTGCCGACCACGCATCCCACACGGTGGGCAACACGACAGGGTTACCGGGTCGGTGCAGTGCCAGCAGCGCCGCGGCCCGCTCCTGCAAAGCCGTCTCACTCATAGATCCTCCAGGTGCTCGGATGTCCTGCTCAGATGTCTTTCCGCCAGACGCGAAGCCCGGGAAAACAACACTACGACCCGGCTTCCGGCGGCTCGTCGGGGGCAGCCGAGAACACCCCCGGAGACGTGATGCGCATCACGTCACGATCGTGATGTGGCTAGCATTGGTTGTCGTACTGTGAGCCCTGACACCTTCAGCCCGAGGAGGTCACTTGTCCACCACCACCGAGTTCTCCGAACTCCACAACCTGATCGGCGACATGCGTCGCTGTGTCACCACGTTGGCGTCGAAGTACGGGGATTCCCCCGCCATGCGCCGCGTGGCGAACGACGCCGAGCGGATCCTCAACGACATCGAGCGGTTGGACATTGACGCCGAAGAGCTGGAGATGCGTCACGGCGTGACACGCCAACAACCGGCCCGCGAGAAGATCGGGATCCCCGACACCCAATACGGCGGCGAGTTCTGGCAGGACGTCGCCGACGAGGGTCTCGGCGGATACCGCTGAGCTCACGGGCGTTTGCCGCCCGAGAAACAACTGAACTGAAGAAAGGGAACCGTGAGCGCACCCACCGCTGACCGTCGCGCGACCGGGGTCTTCTCGTCCACCCGAGCACAGATCCCCCAGCGCACCCTACGGACCGACCGGTGGTGGCAGGCACCACTATTGACCAATCTGGGGCTCGCGACGTTCGTCATCTATGCGACGGTCCGGGCGTTCTGGGGCAGCGCGTACTGGGTAGCGGACTACCACTACCTGACGCCGTTCTACTCGCCTTGTGTGAGCACGGCGTGCGCGCCCGGATCGAGCCACTTCGGTCAATGGGTGGGCGATCTGCCCTGGTTCATCCCGATGGCGTTCATCTCACTGCCGTTCCTGCTGGCCTTCCGGCTGACCTGTTACTACTACCGCAAGGCGTACTACCGGTCGGTGTGGCAGTCACCGACCGCGTGCGCCGTGGCCGAGCCCCACGCGAAATACACTGGGGAAACCCGGCTTCCGCTGATCATGCAGAACGTGCACCGGTACTTCTTCTACGCCGCGGTGCTCATCTCCCTGGTCAACACCTACGACGCGATCACCGCGTTCCATTCGCCGTCCGGATTCGGGTTCGGCCTGGGCAACGTCATCTTGACGGTCAACGTGATCCTGCTGTGGATCTACACGGTGTCCTGCCATTCCTGCCGGCACGTCACCGGTGGCCGGCTCAAGCATTTCTCGAAACACCCTGTCCGGTATTGGATCTGGACGCAGGTGAGCAAGCTCAACACCCGCCACATGCTCTTCGCCTGGATCACGCTGGGCACCCTTGTCCTCACCGACTTCTACATCATGTTGGTGGCCAGCGGCACCATCTCCGATCTCAGGTTCATCGGCTGAGTCAGCCCAGCTGAACTCATTGGCCGACAAGTACATACACGTAGAAGGCGAGTGGAATACATGGCAGGGCACGATGATCTTCGCGCAAGCGGCTCATCTGATGATGATGATCTTCGCGCAAGCGGCTCATCTGATGATGATGGTCTTCGCGCAAGCGGCTCATCACAGCTAGAACGGCACTCCTACGACGTCGTCGTGATCGGTGCCGGTGGAGCGGGTCTGTGCGCAGTGATCGAGGCACGCGAACGCGGCCTCCGAGTGGCGGTGGTGACCAAGTCGTTGTTCGGCAAGGCCCACACCGTGATGGCCGAGGGCGGCTGCGCGGCAGCCATGCGCAACGTCAACACCAAGGACTCGTGGCAGGTGCACTTCGGTGACACCATGCGCGGCGGCAAGTTCCTCAACAACTGGCGGATGGCCGAACTGCACGCGCAGGAGGCCCCCGACCGGGTCTGGGAGCTGGAAACCTATGGCGCGCTGTTCGACCGGACCAAGGACGGCCGGATCAGCCAGCGCAACTTCGGCGGCCACACCTATCCGCGCCTGGCGCACGTCGGTGACCGCACCGGCCTGGAGATCATCCGCACCCTGCAGCAGAAGATCGTCTCGCTGCAGCAGGAGGACAAGGCCGAGCTCGGCGATTACGAGGCCCGCATCAGGGTCTTCCACGAATGCTCGATCACCGAATTGATCTTGGAAGATTCAGGTGGCGCCAAAAGAGTCGCCGGCGCGTTCGGCTACTACCGCGAGACCGGCAATTTCGTACTGTTCGAGGCCCCCGCGATCGTGCTGGCCACCGGCGGTATCGGCAAGTCGTTCAAGGTCTCGTCGAACTCCTGGGAGTACACCGGCGACGGCCACGCACTGGCCCTGCGCGCCGGGTCCGGGCTGATCAACATGGAGTTCATCCAGTTCCATCCCACCGGCATGGTCTGGCCCTTGTCGGTGAAAGGCATCCTGGTCACCGAGGGTGTCCGCGGTGACGGTGGAGTGCTCAAGAACTCCGAGGGCAAGCGGTTCATGTTCGACTACATCCCCTCGGTGTTCAAGGGCCAGTACGCCGAGACCGAGGAAGAAGCCGATCAGTGGCTCAAGGACAACGACTCGGCCCGTCGTACTCCTGACCTGCTGCCCCGCGACGAGGTGGCCCGCGCCATCAACTCCGAGGTGAAGGCGGGCCGCGGCTCGCCCCACGGCGGCGTGTACCTCGACATCGCGTCCCGGATGCCCACCGAGGAGATCAAGCGCCGGTTGCCGTCGATGTATCACCAGTTCATGGAGCTGGCCGAGGTGGACATCACCAAGGACGAGATGGAAGTCGGCCCCACGTGCCACTACGTGATGGGCGGCATCGAGGTCGATCCCGACACCGGCGGTGCGGCCACTCCGGGACTGTTCGCCGCCGGCGAGTGTTCGGGCGGCATGCACGGCTCGAACCGGCTTGGCGGCAACTCACTTTCAGACCTGTTGGTGTTCGGTCGCCGCGCAGGCCTGGGCGCGGCCGACTACGTACAGGCTCTGCCGGAGCGGCCCGCGGTTTCGGAAGCCGCGATCGTCGAGGCCACCGAATTGGCGTTGTCGCCGTTCGAATCCCATGCGACTCCGGAGAATCCGTACACCCTGCACGCCGAGCTGCAGCAGTGCATGAACGATCTGGTCGGCATCATCCGCAAGGCCGACGAGATCGAGGAAGCACTGGCCAAGCTGGCCGAGCTCCGCACCCGCATTCACAACGTCAGCGTCGAGGGCGGGCGCGTCTTCAATCCCGGCTGGCACCTGGCCATCGACATGCGCAACATGCTGCTGGTCAGCGAGTGCGTCGCCAAGGCCGCGCTGGCCCGGACCGAGAGCCGGGGTGGGCACACCCGCGATGACTATCCGGACATGGACGCGAACTGGCGCAACACCCTGCTGGTGTGCCGGGCGACGGGTGAAGACCAGGTGGTTCCGGACGTGACGGTGACGCCCGAGTCCCAGCTGCCCATGCGGGAGGACCTGCTGGCCACGTTCGAAGTGTCCGAACTCGAAAAGTATTACACCGAACAAGAACTGGCCGAACACCCCGATCGGAAGGGCTGACATGGCGGCGTATGACGCGAACCTGCGAGTCTGGCGGGGCGACGACACCGGAGGCGAGCTGCAGGACTACACCGTCGAGGTGAACGACGGCGAGGTGGTGCTCGACATAATCCACCGCCTGCAGGCCACCCAGGCCGGCGATCTGGCGGTGCGGTGGAACTGCAAGGCCGGCAAGTGCGGATCGTGCTCGGCTGAGATCAACGGCCGCCCGCGGCTGATGTGCATGACCCGGATGTCGACGTTCGACCCGGCCGAAACCGTGACGGTGACGCCGCTGCGCACCTTCCCGGTGATGCGCGACCTGGTGACCGACGTGTCGTTCAACTACGAAAAGGCGCGCCAGATCCCGTCGTTCACCCCGCCGAAGGATCTGCAGCCCGGCGAGTACCGCATGCAGCAAGAGGATGTGAACCGCAGCCAGGAGTTCCGGAAGTGCATCGAGTGCTTCCTGTGCCAGAACGTCTGCCACGTGGTGCGCGACCACGAGGAGAACAAGGAAGCCTTCGCCGGCCCGCGGTTCCACATGCGCATCGCGGAGCTGGACATGCACCCGCTCGACGTGGTCGACCGCAAGGACATGGCTCAGGACGAGTTCGGGCTGGGCTACTGCAACATCACCAAGTGCTGCACCGAGGTGTGCCCGGAGAACATCAAGATCACCGACAACGCGCTGATCCCGATGAAGGAGCGCGTCGCCGACCGCAAGTACGACCCGATTGTGTGGTTGGGCAACAAGCTGTTCCGCAAGTAGTCCGTCGAGCGTGCGTTCAGATCGCGATCTCGCTTGAGAATGCGATCTGAGCGCACGCTCGGCGTCGGCTCGGCGGCGTAGGCTCGGAGAGGCAGCCAATCAGCGTCGAAAGGCAGCTTCATGAGCATGGGACAGACTCACAGCATCAACGAGATCCGGACCGCGATCCGGGAACTGTCGGTGCGGGCCGAACTGGCCCGTAAAGAGGGCCGCCCGGGCGATGCGGGCGAGATCGAAGCGCGCATCGCCAAGTATCGCGACGAGCTCGCCGCGCGCCCCTGAGCCGGCCGGTCCGCCGGGAACGTCAGGCGCCGAGCTTGCGGAACGTGCTGCGGTGGAACACGATTGGCGCCACATCGGCATTGACGGTGATATCGCTGACGCGCAGCACCACGATGGTGTGATCGCCGGCCTCCACCAGTTGCTCGATGGTGCTCTCCAGCCACACGCTGGTTCCGTGGATGAACACCGCGCCGGACTCGCGTGACTCGGTCTCCAGGCCGGCGAACCGGTCACCGGTCTTGGCCGCCAAGGTGCGCGCCGCCGCGTCATGGGATTCGCCGAGCACGCTGATGCCCAGTGACGGCAGATCCTTGAGCTTCGGCCAGGTGGTCGAAGAGTTCTGCACGCAGAACGACACCAGCGGCGGATCGAGCGACACCGGCACGAACGTGCTGGCGGCCAAGCCGACCAGGGTGCCCTCTACCTCGGCAGCAATCGCGATGACACCGGACGGAAAGTGGCCGAACGCCTCACGCAGCGATGTCGGGCTCAGTTCTGTTGCACTCATAACATCTCCATCTTCACACAGCCCCAGTCACACCGGCTCCGCACGCCCGTAGCCGTGAGCGGCGGCCACGTCCGGGTGCGCGCGCACCCGGCTTTTCCACGCATTGCGCCCGTACACCGCATAGATGCGGTCATCGGACGGGTCGGTGCTCACGCCCCTTGCTTCGGCCGCGAGGTCTTCGGGCAGCGTCAGCACCGGCAGGGCGGCATCGAGCCGGGGATTGAAGAAGTACGGCACCGATATGCGCTCGGCGGCACTGACCCGCACCCGATGTTCGGTGGCCCGCAGATAGCCGCCGCTGGCGATCTCCAGCATCTCGCCGATGTTGACGATGAAGGCTCCCGGCAGCGGATCGACGTCGACGAACGCGCCGTCACTGCCACGGACCTGAAGGCCACGAGTTCCGGGCTCGGCCAGCAGCAGGGTCAGCACGCCGGCGTCGCGATGTGCGCCGACCCCCTGATCAGTCTCGGCCTGCGCCGGATAACGCACGATCTTGACTAGGGTGGCCGGGGCGTCGGCGAACGCGGCGTCGAACACACCGGGATCCGCGCCGAGGCCGACCGCCCACCGCCGCAACAGCGCACGGCCGACTCGGGCCAGTTCGGCATCCCATTGCGCGATGACCTCGGGAAGTTCCGGCAGTCCCGCAGGCCACTGGTTGGGGCCCTGCAATCGCAGATAGTCCTCGTCGGGATCGGCCAGCGGGGTGCGCTCGGGCCCGATGTCGATCTGTTCGCGCCAATCGACGTGACCACCGGTCAGCTCACCACCCAGCCGCGTGTAGCCCCGGAAGTGCGGGCTGTTGGTCATCGCCACCGCGTCCTTGGCCGCTTGGGGCAACGCGAACAAGCGACGCGCGGCGGCCAGCAGGCGGTCTGACAGTTCGGTCGGAACCCCGTGGCCCGTCAGGTAGAAGAAGCCCACATCATGGGCGACCTGACGGAGCCGCTTCGGCTCGTCGTTCAGATCGACCACCGGCAGGGCGGTGTGCACAGACGTCACTCGGTCCATCATCGTCGTGACCGGCGGCTCGGGCCAGGGTCGCGATCGCGGTGAACACAACCCGGGGCCGGGGCGGTAAGTTGGCGCCCATCATGTGGATTCCGCTTCTGGTGATGGCCGCCGCCGTCAGCCTGGAGCCCTTCCGCATCGGCATGACGGTCGTGATGCTGAACCGGCCGAGACCACTACTGCAACTCTTGGCGTTCCTCATCGGCGGTTTCGCGATGGGCACCACCGTGGGCGTCATCGTGCTGTTCATCTTGCGGCCGGCCCTCGGATCGGCCCATTTCACCCTGCCCAGGGTGCAGCTGGCGGTGGGGGCGGTAGCACTGGTGGCCGCGGCCGTCCTGACCATCGGCCGGCCGGCCGGCATGCTGGGTCCGAGACCCGAGCGGGAACCCGGACCGCTCATGGCACGGGTCCGGGGACTGCTGGGTGGTCATTCACTGTGGACGGCGAGCGCCGCGGGCTTGGGCATCGCACTGCCGTCGGTCGACTATCTCGCCGCGCTCGCCCTCATCGTGGCCTCCGGCGCCGCGGCAGCGACCCAGGTGGGCGCCCTACTGCTGTTCAACGTGGTGGCGTTCGGCCTGGTGGAGATTCCGCTGATCTCCTACCTGCTGGCCCCCGAGCGCACCCGCGCCGCCCTGTCGGCGCTGCACACCTGGCTGCAGACGCAACGCCACCGCAAGGTAGCGGCCGTGGTGGCCACGGTCGGCGCGGTGCTGGTCGTCGTGGGGCTCGTCGGCCTGTGAGTGTGATCGGCGATGCCGCCCGGTCGTTCGTAGTCTGATTACCGCTCCGGAGCTGAACGTATCGCACGACAAACAGCGTCCAGCGCCATGAGGCGGACGGTGTCGACATCGGCCTCCACTTCACCTGTTGCCACGGCCACGAACCCATCGCCGTCATATCTGGTGTGGGGCGGCGTGAGAGCACGCGAAAGTCCGTCGTGCGCACCCTGAGCAACCACGAAGCATGCCGTCTTATCCAGTCGCGCATTGGATATCACGACACCGATCGTCGTATGGACACGGTCCGACGAGTAAGTGAACGGTGGCTTCAGATCCGCGACGCTATCCAGACTCACGGCGGTGTTCCCGCGGTCGACGTCTCCATATGCGTTCACCGCGCACAGCGCACCGACCACCAGATCTCCCAAAACGGTTTCCGCGTACCGGATCCCACCGGGCTTGCGGTCTCCTTCGCCGCGCCAGTGCGATGTGAAGGCACCGACTCCCGCTCCGATCCGCCCCACCGCGAAGCTGGGACCGGTCGCCGACGAGGCGGCCTGGTATCCGTTCTCAGCCGTCGGACGGACCGATGAGTTGCCGACTGCCAGGTCAAATAGAGCCATCGTCGGAACGATGGGAACGAGCCCACCGGGAGTGGGTACGCCGCGTCGTTGTTCCTCGAGGAACCTCATCACCCCGTCGGCAGAAGCCAAACCAAAAGCCGAGCCTCCGGTGAGAAGAACGGCATCGATAGATGTAACCGCCTTGTCCGGAGCCAATGCGTCCAAATCCCGCGTCGCCGGTGCACCACCACGGACCTCCCGCGACGCCACGGCGCCGGGGGGAAGCAGAACAGCCGTACACCCGGTCAGAGACGACTCATCGGTCCAATGACCAACGGACACCCCACCTAACTGCGTGATTTGCGAGTTGACTACCGACATCGTCCCAACGGTACTGACGATGAAGGACCAACCCGTGCGCTCAGGCGTCCAAGCGCGTGAATTCGTCCAGCCGGTACTGCTCGACGCAGGCGGCACGGCGGACCTTGCCGCTCGTCGTCGTGGGAATCGACCCCGGAGGTACGAGGACGAGATCTCCGACGTTCAAACCGTGCGCGTTGGATATCGCGGAGGTGACGTCGCTCTTGATCTCCTTGAGCCAGTGCACCGCCTCGACCGGGGACTCGCCCCGTTTCTTGACCTCGATGACGGTCACCAGCTTCTCGGTGCTGTTCACCGGAACCGAGATCGCCGCGACCCGGCCACCGGTGATCTCTTGGACCGTCGCCTCGATGTCCTCGGGATAGTGATTGCGCCCGCGGATGATCAGCAGGTCCTTGATGCGCCCGACGACGAACAGCGCACCGTGCGAAATGAAGCCCAGGTCACCGGTTTTCAGCCAGGGCCCCGCAGGCGTGCCGGGCGAGGGGTCGACGAGTGTGGCGCCGAAGCATTGGTTCTCCTCGGGGGACCGGCTCCAGTAGCCGGCCGCGACGTTGTCGCCGTGCACCCAGATCTCCCCGACCATGTCCTGCGCGCATTCCGTGTTGGTCTCCCCGTCGACGATGCGCACCACCGGCGACTGCGGGAGCCTGTATTCGACCAGCGCGGAGCCGGTTCCGGCCGCACACCGCCGAACTCGGCCCGCTGCCAACTCATCGACATCGAAGTGAGCGACCTCCGACGAGTCACTCCAGGTGCCGGTCGCCACGAATACCGTTGCCTCGGCGAGCCCGTACGAGGGGCGCAGCATGTCCTCGCGAAAGTTGAAGTGCGCGAACCTGTCTGCGAAACGCTCCAAGGTGGCCGGCTCGACGCGCTCGGCGCCGTTGATGATGCCCGCCACCCCGCCGAGGTCCAGCCCCGCGAGGTCGGCGTCCTTGGTCTTGCGGGCGGCCAGGTCGAAGGCGAAGTTGGGCGCCGCAGAGAAGGCGCAGGGGTTCTCGGCGAGTGCTCGCACCCATCGGGACGGTTTCTCCAGGAACGCCACCGGGCTCGTCAGGGCCGCGGAGTAGCCGCCCAGGATGGGGGCGCAGACACCCAGTACCAAACCCATGTCGTGGTAGAAGGGCAGCCACGAAACGATGGTCATGTTGGCCGGGATCTTGGCGTTGGAATCGGCGAACAAACCGCGCATCAACTGCTCGAAATTCGCCTGCAGGTTGCGGTGCGAGATCATCACGCCGGTGGGCAACCGGGTCGAACCCGAGCTGTACTGCAAATACGCCGTGCTGGGGAACTCGACGGTGCCGCTGTGGGAACTGTGGGTTTCTTCGGCGTCCAGATTCAGCGAATCGATCACGACGATCTTCGGCGCGGTGTTCATGCGCGACTGATCCACGTAGTCCCCGACCTCCTCGGCGGCCGCGG
Organism: Mycobacterium sp. URHD0025; assembly: GCF_000426065.1. Classification (GTDB taxonomy): domain Bacteria; phylum Actinomycetota; class Actinomycetes; order Mycobacteriales; family Mycobacteriaceae; genus Mycobacterium. The sequence goes on from NZ_AUEQ01000001.1 coordinate 461,400, forward strand.
ACGTCGTCAGAACCACCGAAGGCTTGGTGTCGACGAAGACCGCACTCACGCGGTCGTGACTCGAGCCGCGATGAGGCATGGGCAGCGGAACCGCCACCAAGCCGGCCTGCATGGAACCCAGGAACGCCAAGATGTACTCGAGGCCCTGCGGAGCCAGAATCACCGCCCGATCACCGACCGACCCGTGAAGGCCGATCTCGCGCGCCACATTCGCCGTCCGGCGGGACAGCTGCGACCACGTCAGGCGCTCGACCACTCCCGCCGGATCAGCCGAATAGTCGGTGAAGCTGAAGGCAATGTCGTCGGGGCGCAGACTGGCACGTCCATGCAGCATCGACAGAATTGATGACTGGGGGCTAGGCATCACAACATCCGTCCATAACTCGTCGAATCCATCGGTTCGGAGACCGCGTCAGCCGTGCGGGTTCAGCACAGACAACGCAGCGTTGGCCAGCTCCGACATCGGATCGGTGCCGCCGCCGAAGGTCGCCTCGTTGGCCGGTGCGGTGACCTCCGCCGGGTCGAAACCGTGTACCGGATCGACCGTGATCGGAGCGGTCGCGGGATCGTCGTTCCGCGAATAACCAGCATCAACCATCGGAAGCAGGATCCCGTCCAGCTGATTGAGCGTGTTCTGGTCATATCCGAGGTACTTGAAGGGCAACACCAGGGGGAGGTGCTCTTCGGGAACCAGGTACGTCGTCGTTGTCGCACCCTTGGAGTTGACCGTCGTTCTGATGTTCTGCGCCGGAACGTTGCTCGGATTGGTGAAGGCAATCGCGGTGTGGCCGGTCGCCAGGCCCGCGATCGCGTTCATCACGCTCATCCAGTTGTCGGGCCGATCCGGCCAGTCGGCGATGCTGTCATAAGCGGAGACGAACTGGTCGGTGTGGTACTGACTCTCCACAGGAGCCGGTATGCGGTAGTCCATGAACGGCACGACGCTGCCGACGGGGAAGTTCTGGGTCAGAAAACTCTCACCGAAGGCATGCTTGGCAATCGGGTCACCGAACGTCGCAAAGCTCAGCTGGTCTGGCGGCGGAGCAGTCGGGTCATTGGCCAGCCGCGACTTCACGGCATTGAGCACGAGCGCTCCCTCGGACAGCCCCATCGCTGTTCCCTTGCCACCGTTACGGATCGCCGTTTCGAGGTTTCCTTCGCCCTCGTCGACAGACTCACCGATGCTCGGCCCGTCGAGACCGATTCCGGGATAGGCCTTTTCACCGAGCGCACCGATCCCGGGGAAGAAACGTTCCAGAGTGTGACCCTGAACCTGACCCGCCGGGTAGTCGACCTTCGTCCGCTTCATCCCGGGGAACCAGTGCTCACCGGTCATCCGGATGTACTCGTCGTACGGAATCCCGAGAACGTGGGCGCCGCCCAAGGCGTACGCGGTTCCTGGGTTTGACGGCGTCCCGGCGGCGGGCCCGCCCGGCGGCGGCGTAGGGGCCGGCGTGTCATCGGCCCATGCATTCCCGAGGACGCCGAAGGATCCGGTGACAGTGGTGGTCACCAACACTGCAAGTCCTGCAAGGAGTTTCTTCATCTCCACACCCGATCGCCCCGCTTCGTTTCGTAGTCTCACACACATCACGCGTGCGCGCTCACCCGTACTTACGCGCGCAAGTTCCTGAGCACTCACGTCCGCTGGTGCCGAACTGCTCCTCACGTGCGCTGGTTCCGAACTGCTCCTCACGTGCGCAACCTCCCACCGGCGGCTTTCGACGGCCACCAGTTCGCCTTACCGACGAGCGCGGCGACGGCCGGCACCGTGATGGTGCGCACCACGAAGGTGTCCAGCAGGATGCCCACACCGATCATGAAGCCGCCCTGCACCACTATGCCGATGGAGGAGAACATCAGACCGGCCACGGACGCGGCGAAGATCAGGCCCGCCGCGGTGATCACGCCGCCGGTCGAACTCAGGGTCCGGATGACGCTGTACCGCGTACTGCGCTGAGATTCGTCGCGCATTCGCGATACCAGCAGCATGTTGTAGTCCGCGCCCACGGCGATGAGCACCACGAAGGCCAATGGCGGCACGCTCCAGTGCAATTGCTGACCGAGCAGGGTCTGGAACACCAGGACGCTGATCCCGAGTGCCGCGAAGTACGAGATCAACACCGACGCGACGAGGTAGAGCGGTGCGACGATCGAACGCAGCAGCAACATCAGGATCAGAAGCACCACGATCAGGGTCGCGGTCATAATGAAGCGGATGTCCTGCTGGTAGTAATCACGCGTATCCCGTAGTGCGGCCGGGAATCCGCCCATCGATATCGAGGCGTCGGCCAGCGTGGTGTTGGGTTGGGCGCCCCGGGCGATGTCCTGGATCTGATTGACCTGATCCATCGCCTCGGAGCTGAACGGGTTCAGCTTGGTCTGGACCAGATACCGCACCGAGCGGCCGTCCGACGAGACGTATGCCGCGGAGGCCTTCTTGAACTCCGGCATGTTCAGCACCTCGGGCGGAATGTTGAACCCCGCCTGCGCCGGATCCGAGGCGTCGTTTCGCATCGTCAACAGGAACGACGAGGCCTGGTCCAGCCCGGCCGAGATGACCTTGATCTGCTTGACGAGTTCGTCCACGCCGCCCGCCACTTCCCGGCTTCCGCCGGCCAGGCGGTTGGCGCCCACCTGCAGATCTTTCAGGCCCGACTGCGGACCACCCGGCTTGTTCAGCCCCATGGCCTTGACGGCCTTGTTGACGCTGGCGAGCGCGGCGTTCAACTTGGTGACCGTGGCGTTGAGAGATTGCTTGTCATCGCCTGCGCCGTTCAGCTGATGAGCCAGATCGTTGATCTGGTCGAGGCTGCCGTCGTTGTTCGCGTCGACGAGCCGCTGAAACTGGACGCGGGTTTCGGCGCAGGACGGGTTCGAATCGCAGACCGCGTTGTTCTGCAGCGCAGCAAGGACCGGATCGATCCAGGCGAAGATGTTCTTGACGGCCGACAGGTTGTATCCCATGGCGTTGGACAGTGCGTTGATGCTCTGCACGAGTTTCGCCGCCGTCGCGACGTCCTTCACCAGTTTGTCGCCGCCGTACTCGGTTCGCACCGACGAGAACGTGTCGACCAGGCCCTGCAGGCTTGGCGCGATCTGGTTGATCTGCGTGCGCACGTCAGCCAGGCTGCCGGCCAGCGTGTTGGCCCCGGCCGCCAGTCGGTTGAGATCGCCCGAGCGCTGATCGATCTGGGTGGAACCGTCGGCCAGACGCGTACCGACGATGCCCGCCTGGAACGTGGCCCGGAACTCCGCGGGCACCTCGCCCAGGGGACGGGAGATGCCGCTGACCAGACCGACGTCGGGCAACTGGGCCACCCGCGAGGCCATCTGCTCCAGGTCCGCCATCCCCCTCGGCGTGCGCAGGTCGTGCGGCGACTGGATCAGGATGTATTCGGGAATCGACTGACTGATCGGGAAATGGCGTTCGACCGCGGCGTATCCGATCGAACTCCCTGCCGACGCCGCCACCACCTTGCGATCGTCGTAGTTGTAGCGCGCGAAGATCGCGGCGCCCGCCAGCAAGGCCAAGATGAGAAGACTGGCCACGAGATGCGGGACCGGCCGGCGCACGATGCGGATTCCCGAACGCCGCCAGAACCGGGCGGTCAGTTCACGCCGCGGTTTCACCCACCCGCGCGGCCCGACCAGCACCAGAATGGCCGGCAGCAGAGTCAGCCCGGCCAGGTAGGCGACGGCGATACCGATCGCCGCGGCCACTCCGACCGTTTTGAACACTCCCATCTTGGTGAAGCTCAGCAGCAGGAAGGTGAGCCCGACTGTCGCCGCGGACGCGGTGATCACCTTCCCGATCGACATCATCGCCGCCCGTACCGCCTGGTCGAAGTCCCTACCCGACCGCAGATAGTCGTGATAGCGGCTGATCAGGAACACCGCGTAATCCGTGCCGGCGCCAGCCATGATCGCGCTCAGAAATACCACGGACTGGTTCGAGACCCCTGCACCCGTCAATTCGGAGAAGCCCGCCACCAGCGCCTGGGCGATGAGCAGGGACGATCCGATGGTCACCAACGGCAGCAGCATCGTGACCGGACTTCGGTAGACCACCAACAACACCGCCAGGACCAGGACCGCGATGGCGATCTCGATCGGGAGCCGATCGTTCTCTCCCGCGACGGTGAGATCGGCAGCGGTGGCCGCGGGGCCGGTGAGGTGGACTGCCACCGGGCTGCCTGCCGTGCTGAGTTTGACCACGTCGGAAACCCGGTTGAACGAGTCCATCGCGCGCGGTGTGCCCAGCTCACCGACCAGGCCCACCGGAAGCACCCAGGTGGTCTTGTCCTTGCTGGTCAGGAACTGTCTCAGCTGTGGGGTGGCGATGAAATCCTGCACGCTCTCGACGTCGGTCACGTCGTCGCGCAGCGAGTCCACCAGCTTGCGATAGGTCGCCTCGTCGGAGGGGCCCAGCCCGTCCTCGTTGATCAGGGCCACCAACAACAGGTTGTTGTTGCCCGATTCGTGGAACGCCTGGGTCATCTTTTCCGCGGTGACACTCGACGGTGCATCGCTGGGCAGAATCGCGAGCGGATGCTTCTGGGCCATGTCGCTCAGCGACGGACATGCCAGTGGCAGGGCCACCAGAAGCGCCACCCAGATCCCGATCACCGCCCAGGGCCACCGGACTACGAAATCGGCCAGCCGTCGCATCTCGCCCTCACCCTCGCGCCCAATTTGCGCATCGCATCGATTTGCTCGCCGCTATGCGACGCGCCCCCAGTGCCCGCTGTCAGCAACCCGAGACGACACCGACCTCATGGCGTCCATGTACCGCGTGACCGACTTCTCCGCGACGGCATTGTCCGGATGCATGATCGCCATGACGGTGCCCTCGCCATACCTGAAGATGTAAATGGTCAATTGGTACGAGAACCGATTGTCCGGATACATCCCGATGTTGTTCGCGAGCCCCAGATCCCCTGCCGCGAGGATAGCGTTGAGCGGAGCGGCGCCGCCGTGCAGGAAATTCGAAACAGGGAAGTTCGGCTGCGGCCAGTTCAACCACGGCGCCAACTCCAAAACGCGGTAGTAAGGCACCCTCGCCATGTCCAGGCCCGAATCGAATGACGCCTGCGCCGCGCCCGCGGCGTCACTGAAAGAGGTTGCTGCGACCGGCACGACAATAGGGATCAGGCCGGTGAACCAGCCCTGTGTCATGAAATTGTCGCCGGCTGTGCGCGAATCCCTCGGCGTGAGTCCGTAATAGGTGAGCGCACCCGTGAACTCATGCTCCACCAGACCCAGGCAGGCGAACAAACCGCCGACGAAACGTGCGCCGGCCGCCGAGCATGCCGCATCGAATCGCTCCGTCTGCGCGGTGTCCATGAGCACCTGGGAACTCCACGCACTGCTCAACGACTTGTCCGGATTTCCAAGCGGCAGCGGGAATTCCGGGAAACCGTCGCGGTTGTTCTCGGCGAAGTCGATCCACGCGCGCACACCCGGCGAATCCAGGGTCAGCGTTGACGTGTATTCGCGTTCGCGGACACAGAAATCGTCGAAGCTCCCGGCTTCGGGGAGTTGAAGTGCTTGCCCACTCCCGCTCATCGCCGAATACATGCCATTGGCTTCCATCATCGTCGTGCCGATCAACGTCGCGTCCCCGTGTACGTGATCCATGGCGGCGAAGAAGGTGAAATGATTCTCGCTCTGAATGATGCCGAAAGTGAAGCAGGCCCATTCCAGGGGATTCGGTATCCCGACGACATGGGCGCGAATTTCGTCGACGGTCATCTGGCCCTGGTCGACGGGCATGAACTCGATATCCGCCGGATCTTCGATCGCACGCCTAACAAATTTGCCGTCTTCGCCCTGTTCGAACCAACTGCGGAATGTGTCGTGCCGACGGAGGTAGGAGTTGACCGCATGATCCATCGCCGCGATATCACACTGCCCGGGCACTTCACAACTGGCGATGATCTGCCGTGAGAAGTTCAGTCCGGCAGAGTTTCTCTCGGAGTAGTTTCTAAGGTGTTGACTCTGCATGTAGCTAACTGGCACCGAGCTGACAGGCGCGCGCTTCGCTGTTTCCTGAGCCGCAGCCGTCGGGTGCCACGAAGTTACCGAGCCCGGGCTCAACGCCCATTCCTCAAGTGCCCCAACAGTTATCTTGCCGATGCGCAAAGCTCACCCTCCCAGTCCGGCCGGCTGTGGCCGTGATCACCCGTGGTTGCCCAACATACCCTCGGTCTGCTGGCAACCGTCCACCCCACCTGACAGCGATACCTACGCCTCACGCGTCACAGGTTCACGTGTAATCATGCGTAGTGCCGTCGGGGGGCGGACAATTTTCGCGAGCGATAAATGTCCCGCGTAATCAACGTGTGACCGCCGATGCAAGGAGGACAACGGCATGGGGACCGCTGAACATCCGATCGAATCGACCCCTCGCTTTGCCATAGTCGGCTACGCGGCGCGTTTTCCTGGGGCGCAGGACACCGACGCGTTCTGGGACGTGTTGCGCGATGGCCGCGACGCGGTGTCGGAGATACCCGCCGACCGCTGGGACGTCGACGAGTTCTTCGACCCCGATCCCGGCGTACCCGGCAAGGTCGTGACCCGCCGTGCGGGGTTCGTCGACGACGTGACCGGATTCGACGCGCCGTTCTTCGGTCTGTCCACCCGCGAAGTGCGGTTGATGGACCCTCAGCATCGGCTACTGCTCGAGACCGCATGGCGGGCAGTGGAGCATTCAGGCACTGCCCCAACGGCTTTGGCTGACACCAACACCGGCGTCTTCGTCGGTTTGGCGACCCACGACTACCTGGGAATGGCCTCCGACGAGCTGACTTACCCCGAGATCGAGGCCTACATGGCCATCGGGACGTCAAACGCGGCGGCAGCCGGCCGGATCAGCTATCGGTTGGGTTTGCAGGGCCCCTCGGTCGCCGTCGACACAGCGTGCAGCTCGTCGCTGGTGGCGATCCATCAGGCATGCCAGGCGTTGACCCTCGGAGAGTGCGACCTCGCACTGGCCGGAGGGGCGAATGTCCTGCTCACACCGGCGACGATGATCACGTTCTCCAGCGCTCACATGCTCGCTCCCGACGGCCGTTGCAAGACGTTCGACGCTGCCGCGGACGGCTACGTCCGCGGCGAGGGCTGCGGCGTCATCGTCATCAAGCGCCTTGAGGACGCGCTCCGCGACGGTGACCGGATCCGGGCCGTGATCCGCGGCAGCGCAATCAACCAGGACGGTGCATCCGGCGGGCTGACCGTACCGAACGGTGTGGCGCAGCAACGGGTCATCAGCGCCGCCCTGAAACGCGCAGGCGTCAAACCCAGCGAAGTCGACTACCTGGAAGCACACGGCACCGGAACTTCGCTGGGTGATCCCATCGAGGCGCAGGCCGCGGGTGCGGTCCTCGGCGCCGGACGCGACGCCGACCGCCCGCTGCTGATCGGCTCGGCCAAGACGAACATCGGACATCTGGAAGCAGCCGCGGGCATCGCGGGCGTCATCAAGGTCATCCTGTCGCTCGAGCACGAGACTCTGCCCAAGCATCTGCACTTCGAGAACCCGTCGCCCCACATCCCGTGGGACCGGCTGGCAGTGGAGGTCGTCAAGGAGTCGACCCCCTGGGCACGCAATGCTCAGCCCCGTATCGCGGGCATCAGCTCGTTCGGCTTCGCCGGGACCAACGCACACGTCATCCTCGAAGAAGCACCGCTTCCCCAGACCGAGCCGGATGTCACGCCGGATGCGGCGAAGTTCAGCGTGCTCCCGCTGTCAGCACGAACCCCGACCGCCCTGGTGCAACTCGCCGACCAGTACCGCGGCTGGTTGACCGCGCATCCGGAGGCCACCTTGGCCGATGTGTGCCTCACGGCCGGAGTCGGACGAGCACACCTCGAGCACCGCGCCGCGCTGGTGGTCAATTCGCGCGAAGCCGCCATCGAGCTGCTCGGCGCGCTGGCGGACGACCGCCCGGCTCCCGGTCTGGTCCGCGGAGAATCCCATGACACCCCGAAGACCGCGTGGCTGTTCACCGGTCAGGGCAGCCAGTACCCCGGCATGGCCCGCGAATTGTTCGACGCAGAGCCGGTGTTCGCCGACACGGTGAAGCGCTGCGCGGCCGCCGTCGCGGATGTTCTCGAAAAGCCCTTGCTGGACGTGATTTTCGACCTCGACAGTCCGGATGCAGAAGAGACGCTGCGGCAGACCTCCTACGCGCAGCCTGCTCTGTTCGCGGTGGAGATGGGCCTGGCACACCTTTGGCAGTCATGGGGCTTCGAGCCCGACGTGGTGCTCGGTCACAGTGTCGGCCAGTACTCGGCGGCCTGCGTGGCGGGCGTGTTCAGCCTCGAAGACGGCGCGCAGCTGATGGCCGAACGCGGTCGTCTCTTCGGCAGCCTGCCTGCCGGCGGCCGCATGGTCGCCGTGTTCGCCCCCGCCGAGCGGGTCGAGAACCTCACCGACGAGTACCCCAGCCTGTCGGTCGCCGCCTACAACGGCGCGAACACCGTATTGTCCGGTCCCGCAGAGGATCTGGAGAAAGCAATCGCGCGGCTGACCGCCGACAACGTCCGCTGTGACTGGCTGGAGACCAGTCACGCCTTCCACTCGGCGCTGCTTGAGCCGATCCTCGACGAGTTCGAGGCATACGCCCAGCGGTTCACCTTCAACCCGCCACAGCGCATCCTCATCGACAATCGCACCGGGACCGCTCTCGGCCGGAGCGTGAAGCTCGACGGTGCGTACTGGCGCCGACACGCGCGCCAACCGGTGGAGTTCGCCAAGAGCGTGGCCACTCTGGCCGATCTGAACTGCAAACTGTTGCTCGAGATCGGGCCGCGACCGGTGCTCACCGCCGCGGCTCTGAGCGCATGGCCGGACCCGGCCACCGCACCGCGGGTCATCACCTCCCTGCGCCGGAACGCCTCCGACCAACGGCAGATCACCGAAGCCGTCGCCGACGCCTACGTTCTCGGCCATCTGCCCGAGTTCGGCGCCTTTCGACAGACACACGCGCGCAAGCTCGATCTGCCCACCTATCCGTTCGAGCACCGCCAGTACTGGTATTCGGACAACCGGGAAGAGCCGAACCAGCAACAGCACGTCGCCGCGCGCACGCAGACCGTCCGGCTTCTCGAGGACGGCCGGATCGACGAACTGGCCGGCCTGCTCGGCGGCTCGGGCGATGATCCGCACACCCTCCAGTTGCTGACCAAGCTTGCGGCGCAACACAATCAACAGCGCACAAGCCATTCCATCGCCGACGACCGCTATGAGATCCGCTGGCAGAAGTCCCCGACTCCCCTGTCGGGCGCAGAGGCCGGCGGGCAGTCCACCTGGCTCCTCATCGGTGCCGACTCTCCGGCGGCCCGTCCGCTGGTCGATGCGCTCACCGCCCGCGGGCAGCACCATCGATTCGTCGCGTTGCCGGCGTCCGACGCCGAAGAGCAGAAGCTCGCCGACACCCTGCGCGCCGCGGCTGCCGACGACCCGTCACTTCGCATCGTGCACATCGCTGCGCTGGAAGCGGACCCGAATTCCGCGACCACCACGTCGATGCGGTCACTGCTGCGGATGCAACACCAGATCCTCGGCGGGACACGGCGGCTCTTCCGAGCCGCGACCACAGCTGAATTGCGCAGGCCCATCTGGCTGGTGACCCATGGCGCACAACGGGTCACCGATGCGGACAGCGTGGCGCCGGATCAAAGCGTCCTGTGGGGATTCGGCCGCGCGGCAGCGCTGGAGGTCCCACAGGTTTGGGGCGGGCTGGCAGACCTCGCCGAAGGCACCGCGGACGAATGGTCCCGGTTCATCGACCGGATCGTGACGGCGCCGGAATCCGCGAGCAGAGAAGACCAGATCGCACTGCGCGACCAGTCGGTCTACGTTCCGAGGCTGGTTCGACGGGCTGACGCGCCCAGCGGTGCACAGCTGCAACTGCGCGATGACGCAACCTATCTCGTGACCGGCGGCCTCGGCTCGATCGGGCTGGAGATTGCCGGTTACCTGGCGGCGAACGGCGCCAAACATCTGGTGCTGACCAGCCGTCGCGCGCCCAGCGATGGCGTACAACAACGCATCGACGCCCTGGCCGCACAACACGGCTGCGACATCAGGGCCGTGACGGCAGATGTCGCCGACGCCCACGGCGTCGCACGGCTGTTGGCGGCAGTACAGGCCGAACTGCCGCCGCTGGGCGGCATCGTCCATGCGGCGGGCGAGATCGGCACCACTCCGCTGAGCAACCTCGACGACGCCGAGATCGACCGCGTATTCGCCGGCAAGGTTTGGGGCGCTTGGCATCTGAGCGAAGCAGCTGCCGACCTCAAGCTCGACTTCTTCATCAGCACCTCGTCCATCGCCTCGGTATGGGGTGGCTTCGGCCAAACCGCCTACAGCGCGGCGAACGCCTTCCTCGACGGTATGGCGTGGCGCCTGCGTGAGCAGGGTGTCTCCGGTGCGAGCGTCAACTTCGGCCCCTGGTCCGCAGGCATGGCGGATGCGGAGTCCCGGGCCCGGCTCGACCAACGCGGCGTCCGGACGCTGTCCCCCGCCGATGCGCTCGCGGGTCTGGCCGACGCCGTGGCGTCGTCCGCGGCAGCCGGGCCGGCCCAAGGAATCGTCGCCCGGATCGACTGGTCCCGGTTCCTGCCGCTGTACCAGCAGGCAGGCCGGCGGGGCTACCTGGCCGAGTTGGAGAGCGAGCTGCCGGCGCACCTCACGGACGTGTCCTCACCGGCCACGGCCTCCGGCAAGACCGAGCTGGTCGACCAGTTGACGAATGCCCCTGTCCAGCAACGCAAGAGGCTGCTGACCGACTACCTGCGCAACGCTGTCGCGGAGGTGACGCGGGTGGACGCCGCGGAGATCCGCGAGGATGCCGGATTCTTCGATCTCGGCATGGACTCGCTGATGGCCGTGGAACTGCGCCGCCGCATGGAGCAGGGCGTGGGCAAGGAGATCCCGGTCACCCTGGTGATGGACCATCCGCGACTGTCCGACGCGGCCGACTACCTGCTGGGCGAGGTGCTCGGCCTCAGTGAGCAGAAGTCCGGTCCGGCGCCGGCATCAGTGGCGGCGGCACGCACCGACGAGCCGATCGCCGTCGTCGCGGTGTCATGCCGGTTCCCCGGTGCCCCGAACCCCGAGGCTTTCTGGGAGGTGCTGTCCGGCGGCGTCGATGCCATCCGGGAAGTCCCCGAGGATCGATTCGACATCGACGAGTACTTCGACGCGGATCCGGATGCTCCCGGCAAGACCTACACGCGGTTCGGCGGATTCCTCGACGGCATCGACGGATTCGACCCCGAGTTCTTCGGGATCTCCCCGCGCGAGGCGGTTTGGATCGAGCCGCAGCAGCGGCTCATGCTCGAAACGGTGTGGGAAGGCCTCGAAAGGGCCGGCCACTCGCCCGAGGCCCTGCGCGGCAGCCGAACCGGCGTGTTCGTGGGGGTGGCGGCCAACGAGTACGCGCACCTGCTGTCGTCGGAACCGATCGAGAAGATCGAACCTCACTTCATCACCGGCAATGCGCTCAACGCGATCTCCGGCCGCGTCGCCTTCGCGCTCGGATTCGAGGGACCGGCGGTGGCGATCGACACCGCATGCAGCTCGGCGTTGGTGGCAGTCCATCAGGCCTGCCAGGCCCTGCACTCCGGCGATTGCGACATGGCTTTGGCCGGCGGTGTGAATGTCCTGCTGAGTCCGGTGACAGTGGTCGCCGCATCCCGCGCCAGGATGCTGTCGCCCGTCGGACGATGCAAGACCTTCGACGAATCCGCCGACGGCTACGTCCGCAGTGAGGGCTGCGGAATTCTCGTCCTCAAGCGGCTGAGCGACGCACAGCGCGACGGCGACAACATCTGCGCGGTCATCCCCGCCAGCGCCGTCAACCAGGACGGTGCATCCAGCGGGCTGACCGTGCCCAATGGTGGTGCCCAGCAACGTCTTATCGGCACGGTGTTGAGCCGGGCCGGCCTCAACGGCGGAGACGTGGACTACCTGGAGGCGCACGGAACCGGTACCCCACTGGGTGATCCCATCGAGGTACAGGCCGCCGCCGCTGCCTACGGTGTCTCACGTGACGCCGACCGGCCGCTGCTGATGGGTTCGGTGAAGACCAACATCGGCCACACCGAGTCGGCCTCCGGCGCGGCCGGCCTGATCAAGGTCGTGTTGTCGCTGCAGCACGAGACCCTGCCGCAGAGCCTGCATTTCGAGAATCCGTCACCGCACATCCCGTGGGACTCCCTGCCCGTGCGGGTCGTGGACAAGGCGATCCCGTGGCTGGCCGACGGCAGGCCCCGGCGGGCCGGCGTGAGTTCCTTCGGATTCACCGGTACGAACGCACACGTTCTCGTCGAGGAGGCGCCGCCACAGCCTGTCTCCGCCGAGGAAGATCTCGCGAACGGTGCCTTGACGGAATCCACTGCGGAAACTCGGCCGGAACAGGTTGAGGTGCTGACACTGTCCGCACGGTCACCGGAAGCACTGGCGGCCTTGGCGCAGCGCTACGAGGCCTGGCTGGGCACGCACCCCGATGTCGACCTCGCCGACCTGTGCCTCACCGCGGGCATGGGCCGTTCACACTTCGAACACCGTGCAGCCCTCGTGGTTGATTCGGTGGCCGATGCCCGTGCCGGCCTGGCCGAACTGGCCGAGAACCGCCTGCGACACGGCGTCACCCGTGGCGAGCGTCCGCACCACCCGATGACGGCGTGGCTGTTCACCGGGCAGGGCAGCCAGTACGCCGGCATGGCGCGTGAGTTGTTCGACACCGAACCGGTTTTCGCCGAAACGGTCACCCGTTGCGCGGACGCGGTGAAGGACATGCTGGCGCAACCGTTGCTCGAGGTGTTGTTCGCCGACAATCGCGAAACCGGCGGCAAGGCGGGAGAAACGTTGCGGCACACCTCATTTGCCCAGCCCGCGATCTTCGCAGTCGAGATGGGCCTGGCGCGCCTGTGGCAGTCGTGGGGCATCGAGCCCGACGTGGTGCTCGGTCACAGCGTCGGCCAGTACGCCGCGGCATGCGTGGCCGGGGTGTTCAGCCTCGAGGACGGCGCCCGGCTGATGGCCGAGCGCGGGCGGCTGTTCGGCAGCCTGCCCGAAGGCGGGCGGATGGTGGCGGTGTTCGCCGACCCCAAGCACGTCGAGCAGATCGCCGGCCAGTTCCCGCGGGTCTCGGTGGGCGCCTACAACGGACCCAACACCGTGCTCTCAGGTCCGGGCGAGGATCTCGAGCAGATCGTCGAGAAGTTCGGCGAAGAGGCGATCCGTTGCACCTGGCTGGAGACCAGCCACGCCTTCCACTCGGAACTGCTGGACCCGGTACTCGACGAATTCGAGTCCTACGCAGCGCAGTTCCAATTCGCGCGGCCGACACTGCCGCTGGTCTGCAACCGCACCGGCGCCGTGCTCACCGCCCAGACGCCGCTCGACGCACAGTACTGGCGCAAGCATTCCCGCCAGCCGGTGCAGTTCTCCGAGAGTGTGCGCACCGTGGCCGCGCTGGGCTGCTCGATTCTGATGGAGATCGGCCCGCAGCCGGTCCTGACCGGTGCCGCGGTGCAGGTCTGGCCGGAACACCTGGCGGCGCCACGAGCCATCGTCTCGATGCGCAAGGGCGTCAGCGATCGTCGTCAGATCGCCGACGCGCTGGCCGCCGCCTACGTCGGCGGTCACGGACCCGATTTCACCGCACTGCATCGCGGGCTCCACCGCAGGCTCGAGTTGCCGACATACCCGTTCCAACGACGTCGCTTCTGGCCCAAGGGGACCGGGATCACCACCGATGTCAACGGGCCCGTGGGATCAGGAATCCTCGGCAGCGGTAAGGACCTCGCCTCCGGCGATTCGGTCTACACCAGCCGGTTGTCGGTCAAATCGCAGCCATGGCTCTCCGATCACGTCATCTACGGCACCGTGGTCGTCCCCGGCGCCACCTATGCGGCGATGGCGCTGGCCGCGGTCGGAACTCCGGCCCACGCCAAGGACGTCTTCTTCTACGAGCCCATCATCTTGCCCGAGAAGAGTTCTCGCGAGGTGCAGCTCTCGTTGCATCCGCTCGACGAGGGCGGCGGATGGAAGTTCCAGGTGCACAGCCGTCCCTACGGGGACCGGACCTCCGACTGGTCGCTGAATGCCGAAGGCACCGTGGTGTCCGGAGTCCCCGATGTCGACAGCGAGCAGGCCACCGAGCAGTCCGATCCGGTCGACGAGGCGATCGAGCGCCTGGAACGCATGCGTCCGCAGGAGTTGTTCGAGACGTTCGCCGACCTGGAACTGGCATGGGGCCCGACGTGGTCCGGATCTCTGAAGTCGTTGTGGCTCGGCGAAGGTGAGGCGATCGGCGACATCCTGGTCGGCGAAGAACTCGCCGAACAACTGGGAACCGAGCCGATGCACCCGGTGCTGATGGACCTGTGCACGGGCGTCGCCTTCCCTGCGTTCCCGGCCCTCCTCGCGGCCGAGCAGGGCGTCAACGACCTGTTCCTGCCGCTGCGGTACGGGCAGGTGACGTTGAAGGAGAAGATGCCCCGGCGGTTCTACTGCCGTGCTCGGTGGCATGAGAGTGCCCTGGACAGCGAAACGCAGGTCTTCGATCTCGACTACCTCGATCGGGATGGCCATTACCTGGGCGGGGTTCGGGAGTTCACGGTCAAGCGCGCGCCCCGCGAGGCGTTGCTCCGTGGCCTCGGTGGTGACGCCACCCGGCTGCTGTACACGCTCGGCTGGCACGAGGTCCCGGTGCCGTCCATCGACGACGCGGCGGCCTCCGAAAGCCCAACCGGTACTTGGCTGATCGCTGGTTTCGACGAGTTGGCCGCCAAGGTTCCGGGCTGCATCCCGTTCGATCGCAACACCGACCCCGAACTCCTCGGGCAGGTACTGGCACAGGCCTTCGAGCGCGGTCTGCCGTTCTCCGGTGTCGTCTGGCGCGCTACCGCGCCGGGCCCACAGGAGTCGAGCGCTGACAGTCAGGCGCGACTCGAGAGCGAGATCGCCAACCTGCTCAGTGCGGTGCACACCGTGCAGGGCGGTGGCGTGAAGCTTCCGAACGGCCTTCTGATCGTCACCGAGCACGCCGTCGCCACCGAATCGGGTGAGCCGGTCGATCCGGTCCAGGCCGCGCTGTGGGGATTCGGACGCACCACGATCAACGAGGAGCCGGCGCTGCGCGCCAAACTCGTCGATTGCGACGGATCGCCCGAGGCCGTGCAGGCATTGGCCAACCTGTTGGTGACGCCGGTTGAAGAGCCGGAAATCGCGGTGCGGCAAGGCAAGCTACTGGCTTCGCGGTTGTTGCCGTGGGCACGTAGCGGGCATCTCACGGTGCCGCGCGGGAGCGATTACGTCCTGGCCCCCACCGAACGCGGCGCGATCGACAACCTGCGGATCACCGAGAAGGAGGTGCCGGCACCAGACGAGGGCTATGTACAGGTCCGGGTCGAGGCCGCCGGCCTCAACTTCCGGGACGTCCTCAACGTGCTGGGGCTCTACCCGGGTGATCCCGGACCGATTGGTGGCGACTTCGCCGGTGTCGTCACGCAATTGGGTGAGGGCGTCACCGGCGTCAAGGTGGGCCAGCGGGTCTACGGCTCCATGCAGGGCGCTTTCGGCAGCCGGTTCAACGTGCCGGAACAGTTCCTGGCACCGATTCCCGACGGGATCAGCGCGGTCGAGGCCGCCACGATTCCCGCTGCGGCGCTGACCGTCCGGCTCGCGTTCGACTGGGCGCAACTCAAGCCCGGCGACCGGGTGCTCGTCCACGCCGCCAGTGGTGGAGTGGGATTGGCCGCCATCCAGATGGCGCAGCAATGCGGCGCCGAGGTCTACGCGACGGCGAGCACGTTCAAACGAGCAACGCTGCGCAAGCTCGGCGTCAAGTATGTGTACGACTCGCGGACAACCGATTTCGCCGATCAGATCCTCGCGGACACCGGCGGCGCGGGTGTGGATGTCGTACTCAACTCGCTGACCAGCGAAGGGTTCGTCGAAGCGACCGTGCGGGCCACCGCCAAGAACGGCCGCTTCGCCGAGATCGCCAAGCGCGACATCTGGACCGCGGAGCAGATGGCCGAGGCCCGACCCGACATCGCCTACGAGATCGTGGCGCTGGACACGGTGATGTTCACTGAGCCCGAGCGCATCCGGACCTTGCTCACGGAGATATCGGAAGGGTTGGCCGCAGGTGTCTACTCCTCGCACGAGCGCTCGAGCGAGCGCTCGTCGGTAGCCGTCGACTCCTCGCGCGAGCGCTCGTCGGTAGCCGAGTGGAGGCCCTTACCCGCCGAGATCTACCCGCTGACCGAGGCCAGGACGGCGTTCCGACGCATGCAGCAGGCCAGGCATATCGGCAAGATCGTGTGCCAGATGCCGAGTCCGCTGCAGCCGAAGACCGATCGGAGCTACCTGATCACCGGCGGGCTCGGTGCGATCGGTCTGCACACCGCGTCGTATCTGGCGCAGCTGGGTGCCGGGGACATCGTCCTGACCAGCCGCCGCACGCCCGACGCGGATGCGCAACGGCTGATCGACGAGATCACCGAGCGCTACAAGACCCGCATCCACGTATTCACCGCCGATGTCGGTGAGGAATCCGAGGTGTCCCAGCTGCTGAACCGGATCCGCGCGGAATTGCCACCGCTTGCCGGTGTCGCACATCTGGCGGGCGTGCTCGATGACGCGCTGCTCGGTCAGCAGAGCGTCGAGCGTTTCCGGACGACGTTGGCCCCCAAGGCCTTCGGTGCCGACTACCTGGACCGGCTGACTAAGAACGACGAGCTGGACTTCTTCATCGTCTCCTCCTCGGTGTCGAGCCTGTTCGGTTCACCCGGTCAGGCCAACTACGCGACGGCCAATGCGCTGCTCGACGGTCTGATCGCGCAGCGGCGGGCGCAGGGCCTGCCTGCCACGGGTATCAACTTCGGTCCCTGGGGACAGGGCGGCATGGCGTCCTCGGAGGCCGCGACCGCGAATATCAGTGCACAGGGCCTGATTCCGCTGGATCCCTCGGCAGCACTCTCCGCGCTTGCCGAGGTGGTCGCCAACGGCACCGGCCAGGCCACCGTCATCAAGGCGAACTGGCAGCGGGCCGCGAAGGTGCTGGGCAGCCAGCGGCCACCGATCCTCGATCTGGTGTTGCCGAGTGCCGTCGGTGAGGTCGTCGGTGACAGCGAGGTCCTCAAGCAGCTGCTCGAGATCCCGGTGCCACAGCGTGCCGGATTCGTGACGGAGTTCCTGCAGAAGGAGGTGCAGAACTTCCTGCGCCTGGCCTCTCCGCCCGCAGCGACCAGCCGCTTCCTGGATCTCGGCACGGACTCGCTGATGGCGATCGAGCTCCGCAACCGGCTGCACAGTCAGTTCGGCGGCAAGTTCACGCTCAACGCGACGGCGGTCTTCGACTACCCGACCATCGGCGGACTCGCCGAGTATCTGGTGGGTCAGTTGCCCGACGCGGAATCGCCGGCATCCCCTCAGGCGCCGGCGGAATCGCCGGAGGCGTCACAGCAGGAGGCCGAGGAGCCACTCGCTGCGGAGGCGGCAGCGGACTAACCTCCGCGAGCAGACGCAAACCTGCCCCAAATCGCTTGATTTGGGGCAGGTTTGCGTCTGCTCGGCAAGAGAAAGTGCGGGGGAGAAACTAGACCCAGCGGGTCGCTTCGACCTCGGCGGGCAGCGGCGGATGCAACGGCACGTCGAGGCCGTCGTAGATGCCGGGTTTCTGGGTCGACAGCCAGTCGATCGCGCCGAGTAGACGGTTGGCTGCGGTGGTGTTGCCGCCGTCGGCGCGGGTCCCGCCCGGCACATCGGCACGCACCACCATGCTCAGCTGCGGATCACCGTCGATGATCACGCGATGGTCGCCGACGCCCTCATCGGGTTGTGGCCATTCCGGCGCGCAGGCCGGGTCGATGCGGGTGATGTGCTCGATGATGATCCGCTCGACACCCTTCGCCCATCCGATGACCTGAAGCCGGAATGCCCCCTGGGTGCCGGCCTCGAACCGGCCCATGACGTTGTCCACGGTCTCGGTGAGCGGCAGCCGCTCGACCGTCTCGGTGATGTCGTCGATCTCCAGGCCGAGCCCGCGGCCGATCAGCCGCACGTTGCCGCCCCACACCATGGTGGGGATGGACGGCCACAACATCATCGGTGTCTCGTCCATCGACCCGCCGAAACCACACCGCACCCGCACGGCCTCGGGCTGGTTGTAGGTGGAGTAGTCGAAGATCTCCTGGCACCGGATGGTGCGGATCCGGGTACACAGCCCGGCTGCGATCACCGCCAGCGCGTCATTGCCCCAGCCCGGATCCACGCCACTGACCAGAAGTGCAGAGTTGCCGGCCACCGCGGCTTCGGTCAGCCGGTCGACCCACTCGGTGGGAGCCGAGGCCGGGTCATAGAGCGAGTACAGCGACGGCGTTACCACCTGTTTGCCCGCTCGCAGGCACCGCTCGATCTCGACGATGGCCTCCTCGGGGCGGATGTCGCCGGAGGACATGTAGGCAACCGCATCGCACCGCGCCAGGGCCGCGTCGACGTCCGTGGTGGCGGTGACGCCGGTCGGAGCGTCGAGCTTGGCGAACGTCGCAGCGTCACGACCAGCCTTGTCCTCGGACGACGTGATGACTGCAGCCAGTTCGAGGCCCGGGAAAGCCGTGGCCGATCTGATGGCCGTCGCACCCATGTTCCCTGTACCCCACACCGCGATTCGAAGCATCCGCTGACTCTAGTGGCGATATTCGTGAGCATCGTCACAATGCGGCAAAACAGCTGGTCAAATCCATTTCGAGGGGGAGGTACAGAGGTCGATCAACCGCTGGGTTGGTTAGCTTCCAGAAATTGCTAAGAGTTTCTTTGCGTTGAAGTTACTGAACGGTATAGTTGGCCACAGTTACTGGTGGGTAACTTATCCGAAGTACCCAACCTCAGGTGGCATTCTCACAAGGAGGAAAAGTGAGCCACTACAAGAGCAATGTCCGTGACCAGGTGTTCAACCTGTTCGACGTCTTCGGTCTGGACAAGGCCCTCGGCGCAGGCGACTACGCCGACCTGGATGCCGATACGGCCCGCGAGATGCTCAGCGAAATGGCTCGCCTCGCAGAGGGCCCCATCGCCGATTCGTTCACCGACGGTGACCGCAATCCGCCGGTGTTCGATCCCAAGACCCACACCGTCACGCTGCCCGAGTCCTTCAAGAAGTCGGTGCGCGCTGCGATCGACGGTGGCTGGGACAAGGTCGGCCTGTACGAAGAGCTCGGTGGCGTGCCCGCCCCCAAGGCTCTGTTGTGGGCGCTCAACGAGCACATCCTCGGCGCCAACCCGGCCGTGTGGATGTACGCCGGCGGTGCCGCATTCGCGCAGATCTTCTACGACAACGCCACTGAAGAGCAGAAGAAGTGGGCCGTCCTGGCCTCCGAGCGCGGCTGGGGCGCCACCATGGTGCTCACCGAGCCCGACGCCGGTTCCGACGTGGGCGCCGGCCGGACCAAGGCCGTCAAGCAGGACGACGGCTCGTGGCACATCGACGGCGTGAAGCGGTTCATCACCTCCGCCGATTCCGATGACCTGTTCGAGAACATCTTCCACCTGGTGCTGGCCCGCCCCGAGGGCGCAGGCCCGGGCACCAAAGGCCTGTCACTGTTCTTCGTACCGAAATTCCTCTTCGACTTCGAGACCGGCGAGCTGGGCGAGCGCAACGGCGTGTACGTCACCAACGTCGAACACAAGATGGGCCTGAAGGTTTCGGCCACCTGTGAGCTGACCTTCGGTCAGCACGACAAGCCTGCCAAGGGCTGGCTGGTCGGCGAGGTGCACAACGGCATCGCGCAGATGTTCGACGTCATCGAGCAGGCTCGAATGATGGTGGGCACCAAGGCCATCGCGACCCTGTCGACCGGTTACCTGAACGCTCTCGAGTACGCCAAGGAGCGCGTGCAGGGTGCCGACCTGACCCAGATGATGGACAAGACCGCCCCGCGCGTGACCATCACCCATCACCCCGACGTGCGCCGCAGCCTGATGACGCAGAAGGCCTACGCCGAGGCACTGCGCGCGCTGTACATCTACACCGCGACGTTCCAAGACGTCGAGGTTGCCAAGGCCGTGCACGGCATCGAAGGCGAGCTGGCGCACAAGGTCAACGACCTGCTGCTCCCGATCGTCAAGGGTGTGGGCTCCGAGCGCGCCTACGAGAAGCTGACCGAGAGCCTGCAGACCCTGGGCGGTTCCGGCTTCCTGCAGGACTACCCGATCGAGCAGTACATCCGCGACGCCAAGATCGACTCGCTGTACGAGGGCACCACCGCCATCCAGGCGCAGGACTTCTTCTTCCGCAAGATCGTCCGCGACAAGGGCCAGGCGCTGGCGTTCGTGGCCGGCGAGATCGAGCAGTTCATCAAGAACGAGACGGGCAACGGCCGGTTGAAGACCGAGCGTGAGCTGCTGTCCACCGCGCTGGCCGATGTCCAGGGCATGGCCGCCACCCTCACCGGGTACCTGATGGCCGCCCAGGAGGATGCCGCCAGCATCTACAAGGTGGGTCTCGGTTCTGTCCGCTTCCTGATGTCGGTCGGCGACCTGCTGCTCGGCTGGCTGCTGGCCCGCCAGGCCGCTGTCGCGATCGAGAAGCTCGACGCCGGCGCCACCGGTGACGAGCGCACCTACCTCGAGGGCAAGATCGCCGCGGCCTCGTTCTTCGCCAAGAACATGCTGCCGCTGCTGACCAGCACCCGTCAGGTCATCGAGACCATCGACAACGAGGTGATGGAACTCGACGAGGCTGCCTTCTAAGGCAACTCGACATCGCTCGAACAAATGAGGCCCCTGGGATAACCCAGGGGCCTCATTTGTTGGACGGCGGTCAGAAGACCGTGTACACCTTTAGAACGGTGTCGTGGATGTCCCACGTGCCGGTCCAGCCTTTGGGGAAGACGGCGTTGTCGCCCGCCTTCACCTCGTAGGGTTCGCCGCCCTCTTCGGTGACGGTCATCCGGCCGGACAGCATGGTGATGGTCTCGTTGGTTTCGAACACCCAACGCGAGGGGCCTGGGGCGCACTGCCACAGACCGACCTCACGGATACCGTCGCCGGTCCACAGCTTCTTTCCGGCGGTCGCCATCTGCGCGCCGGTTGCCTCGGGCAGCGTGCCCCAGTCCTCCAGCTGGTAAGCGTTGGGATCGGTGACGATCACTGCGCTCTGGGTTTCAGTGCTTGACGTGGGCATTGTATTGCCTTTCTGGTGGGTTTATCTGCTACGGGCACAGTCGAAGTGGCAGTGAGTAGTAATGCCGGGAGGCGTCGGTGTTCTTGATGACCGGCGGCGCGGCGAGTTCGATGCGGGAGTACCGGGCGGCGATTCGCTCCCACACCGCCCGCACCTCGGCTTCGGCCAGTAGCCGACCCTGGCAGCTGTGGCTGCCGAAGCTGAACGTCAAGTTGCGTGACTGCTCCGGAGGTCGCCTGAAGTCGAACTCGTGGGGATTGTCGAAGACGTCCGGATCCCGGTTGGCCGCACCCATGACCAAGCGCAGAACGCTTCCGGCAGGAACGTGGACACCCCGGATGACCAAGTCCTCGGTGGTCGTTCGGGTGATGACGGGTTCGGGCGCGTCGAAGCGGACGAGTTCTGTCACGATGGCCTGGCGAGCCTCCGGCTCCGCCCGAAAAGCGTCGAAGATGTCCTGCCGTCGGGTGAACATGTGAAGACCCGATGAGATCAGGTAACTGGCGTCCATGTGGCCGACGAAGTACAAGAACAGTGTCGTGGCAAAGACTTCCGCCTCGGTCATCTCACCGCGATCCTGCAGGCCCAGCAGATAATCGATGAGCCCGTCGCCCGGATTCGCCCGGCTGTTTTCGATCAGGAAGGCCGTGCGGGCCCGCAGATATTCGTGCGCCCGTTCACAGGCTTCGAAGTCACTGGCATCGGGTACGGCGCTGAGCACGGGCATGGCGTTGCGCATCTCCCGCCGCACCGATTCGATCTCGTCCTCGGGAACCTGCAGCAGCCGGCACACCGTGATGTGGGTGGCCTCGACCGCAAGGTCGGAGCCGTCGACCAACCCATCCTCGCCGACACGATCGAGAATCTCGTCGGTGACCGCGGCTGTGATCTTGACCCAATCCTGGATCCGCTTGGGGGTCAACCATTTACTGGTCATTCGGCGTAGCCGGGTATGGCCGGGCTCGTCGTGCCCCAGAGCCATGTCCTTGAGGATCCTCCACGCCCCGGCTTTCTCCCACTCCGGAGCGATCACCACCGAGGGGAGTCGGCCGTAGTGCATGAGGTCTTCGAACTTGGTCAGGACGAAGGTACCGTCCTCATCCCTCGACACCGGGGCCTCAGCTTGTGCGCGGGCATAGAAGGGATAGGGGTCGACGCGAAGCTCCGGATCTTTCCACGGCAGGTAATCCCGGGTAGCCGGGCAGTCACTTGTTGACCGCGTCTGGGTCAGACTCATAGCAGATTCCTTTCCAAATATGCTGTGTCGGTGGTTGTTTCCGATGTCACATGCGGGTGGGCACGACAGCGTCGGACGTTTCGAACTCGCCGGTGTCAGCTCGGCCCAACCCGACGAAGACGTGCGGCTTGGCGGAACGGAAGTAGATGGCGAGCCCGCCACCAAGGACCAACGAAGCGGCCAACACTGTCAGAAGCCCGAGGTTCTGTCCCGGCGCGCCGCCCACGACGAGGTCGAAGTGCAGCACCGCGAGCACGATCGTGGGGGCAAGGGCGGCGATGGCCAGGCCCGGGGCGATGAAGCACTTGAACCAGTTGGCGCCCGGCGGAACTCCTCTTCTGCTGAACCACGCGATCACCGCGACACTGACGAGAGTCATCAGGACCAGGACACCCACGGTTCCGAGCCCGAACAGTTGAGCGTCCAATCCTTCGCCTGCGAGATTCGCCAAGCCGAGCGGCACGACGAGTATCGCGACCACGACCGCAACGGCGACGGATGCGCGGGCAGGCGAGCCGTGACGCGGATGCACTTGCGCGAAGACGGCGGGCAGAGCCCGGTCGACACCGAGGTTGTAGATGTAGCGTGCAGTCACGTTGTGCACCGAGATCGCCGCAGCCAACTCGGATGTGATGATGAACGCGAAGGTCAGCTGTGTGAATGCGGGGGCGGCGAAATGTCCTATCGCGCTGGGGAACATCATCTTGGGGTCGTCGGTGGCAGCTTGCACCGCGTCCGTTCCATAGGCGGTGGTCAGCAGGTAGCACGACACCGTGTAGAGCGTGCCGACGAAAAGCACCGCGCCGTAGGTCGCCCTGGGAATCGTCTTACCGGGGGTCCGTACCTCGTCGCGGAACAGTGCCGTGGCTTCGAAGCCGAGGAAGATCATGATGGCGAACAGCAGCGCGATGCCGAAGTCGCCGTGCGTCAGGCTTGCCGGATTGAGCGGCGTGGCCGAATATCCCTCGGGTCCCCCGCCGCGTAGCACGACCGCCACGTTGAACACCATCACGATCCCGATCTCGAAAACCATGGCGACACTGAGGATTTTGGCCGACACCTCAATGTGGAAGTAACACAAGATGCTGACGATGACCCAGGAGACGATCGCCCACAGCCACCACGGCGTCTCAGGGCCGTCAGTGCTGGCCACCAGTTCTTTGACCGTCAGGCCGATGAAGACGAAGCATCCACTCAGTATCAGCAGGTAGGACACCACCGCCATGAACGCGGCACCGAGTCCGGGGATCTTGCCGATCCCGGCGCTGATGAAGGCATAGAAGGAGCCCGGTTTGGGCAACCATTTCGTCATCGTCACATAGCCCACCGCGAACAGCAGCAGGCTGACCGTCGCGAAGGCGAACACGAGAGTCGCTCCCTCGCCACCGAACATGATGCTGAACGGGATGAAGCCGGCGACGGCAGCGATGGGAGCGGAGAAAGCCAGGACCGTGAGCATCAGGGAGCTCACACCCATGTTCCCGCTGAGGTTGGCTTGAGAAGTTCCGCCGCCGGCCGGCGCTACCGGCGGATCGGCCGCCAACTGGTTTTCCGTCATTCGCGTTGTCTTTCTTGTCAGGTGGAGGGAGGTGAGAGGTGGTACGGGTCAGGCCCGCGCGCCCGAGAAGAGTCCGGTGGCCCAGGGAACGGCGACGTCGGAGGCGTCGAGTCCGCTGTCGGCATCATGGCGTCCCGTCTCGCCGACCTGCACTGCGCCCAGATCGGTGAACGCCGAGATGAGGGCCGCGACGCCGAGGTTGTACGTGTCATAGGTGCTGTCGCCCAGGCCGAATGCGGCGAAACGGGTCGACGAGAGGTCGGGCTTGACGTCTCGGAGCGCGTCGAAGAACGGCTGCGCGGTTCGCGGGAGGTCACCTTCGCCATACGTCGAGGAGACGATGATGACCATCTTCTGCGTACCGAGATCGCCGACGTCGTAGTTCTCCATGTCGAAAACTTCGCTCGTGATTCCGTTGTCTTCCAGGGATTTGGCGATGTCGTCGGCCACCAACTCGGAGTTTCCCGATTCGGTACCGAAGAGAATCGTCACCTTGTCCATGCGTCAGCCTTCCTGTCGGAATTGTTGTTGTTCGAGGTCAATTGATGTTGGTCGCCGACGCGGTGGCGATCTCGATCATCTTGTCGAGATCGGCTACTTTGCGGCGACATCGGCCAGGATGTGCTGACTGGCGCTCGTAGGCTTCTATCCGCCGCCAACCGGAGAAGCTGACCATCCGGTCACCTACGGCCTCTTCCACTGCACGGAACCCTGGGTTTCCCAGTCGTATTCGCCCGGATTCGACGTCCTCGACTATCTCGTCGACGACCTGCTGGGCGTCTTTGCGATTCTCCGGAATGGTCCCGTTCGCGCCTCGCCTGAGCCAGCCCACGCGGTAGACGTGTGCACCCGACCAGGCCTCGGACGGGCAACATCGATCGTCGGATGGACCGCAGGTGAACCCGACTGCGGTGATCACCGTGTCGACGGCGAAGTGCACGGGCGCGCGGTCACCGTGCCGGCGCCGGCCGCGGACAAGCGTGTGGCCAGCGCCGCCTTCGACGCGTTCGGGCACGACGCCGAAGTGCATGCGCAGCCGCGTGCGTTGCGCGTCGCCTCTCGAAGAACTCAAGGGGCGCAACAACTCTGCCACCGATCCGGTATCGTGGTCGTGCAGTCCGGCTACCTCGACGTCGACATTGCTCAATGACACGACCTCTCGCAACATCGCCGTGTCACACTTGGCATCACCGGCGGCCGAGCGACTGATCACGTCCACGGTCATCGGAGTTTCCGGACGCAGTTGGCCGAGAAGCTCGTCGTCGACGTCCGATCCGACAAATCCGTCAGGGTCCTTGGACAGCAACCGCACCACGTCCATGGCTACGTTGCCCATGCCGACCACCGCCAGTCGCCGCCCCAGTGGCAGCGCGGCTCCGGCCGCATCCCGCGGCAAGGCGTTGGCGGGAAAACCATTGAGCGCCCGCAGGAGTGAGCCGGCGCCGAGCACGCGCGCCGACGGATCCTGCGGGATGCCCAACGCCCGGTCGACCGGGAGCCCGGTCGCCAGGACCACGACGTCGAAGCTGGCGGCCATCTGACAGAAGTCGATGTCGCGGCCCACCGTCACGTTTCCGGCGAACCGCACCCCGCCCTTGGTGAACATTCGGTCGAATTGGCGAGTGACCCCTTTCGCGCCCTGATGGTCGGCGGCGACGCCGTAGCGGATGAGCCCGTACGGGGCAGGCAAGGATTCGAAGATCGTGATCTCGGCATGAGGCCACCGCTTCGCCAGGAATTGACTGACGTAGCAACCGGAGGGCCCGCTGCCGACCACGGCAATCGCCGGGGCCAGCGGATTCGATGCTGATACTGGTTTGGCTGCCAGCGTGGAGTCGTACATTGGTTCACCTCGGGAATGTGGCCGAACGGTGGTCGAACCTGAATTTAGACTAGAGACGCGACTTGAGTCGTGTATTTAGAAGAATAGTTTCGCTGGCTTCTGGTGTCTATAGGTGCAAGCAGCATTTACACGGCGGTTACGTGCCGAAGAACCCGCGTTGAGCTTCCTGTCGACTGACCAAAAACCCGACTGAAATCGCGACACAGTTACACTCACATTGCCGGCGCCGGTGTAGGAGTGGCCGGAGTGACGAACTAGGGGGCACTGGTGACACAGACGGCGAGTCCGACGGTCAGCACCGCCTGGCATCACGAACTTGCCGGCGGATTGCGCAAACGACCGCTTCAGGAACGCTCCAGGGCGATGATCCAGCTCATCCTCGACACCGCGGCGGAGCTCGTCGAAGAGGTTGGCTACGAGGCCGTCGTCGGATCGCCCACCCTGCTGCTCGACAAATCGGGAATCAGCCGCGGTTCGTTCTACGCCTTCTTCGAAACACCGGAGCGTGTTCTCGATGAGCTCTCATACCAGCGCATCCAACAGTCAGCCGTCGCCTTCGAAAAGGCACTGCGCTCCCGGCCTGGCGACCGGTGGATCGAGATCGTCGACGTCGTCATCGACTTCTACACCACCGAACACCGGATACCGTTGATCCGCGAGCTGTGGGTCCGGCAGAACTTGACCCACCGGGTCAGACAACTGGATCACCTCGCGATCGACGGCTTCGCGACCCTGGTGCTGTCCGAATTCCGCAGGCACACACCACTGTTCGACGGGCTCACCGAGTTGCAGTGCCGTGTCGGCATGCATACGGCAGAACGCCTCTTCCAGCTGGCCTTCACCGACGATCCGGATGGCGATCCCGCCACGATCGCCGAGGCGAGAAGAATGCTCGCCGATTACTTCGCCGGCTACTCGGGCGAATGAGGCACATTCGGTCACTCGGCCGTAGCCTCCGCATGACGATCCTTGAGCGTGGCCAGTAACTTCTGGACGCTCCACATGCTGCGTTGAACGTGGGCGCTCATCGCACGCTCGGCTTCGTCGGGCCTTCTGGCCCTTACCGCCTCGAGAACCTCTTGATGCTCGGCGATGGTGGCTTCATGGAAGGTCCCACCCTCGGGTAGCAGGGCCAGCGCCGGATGGCAGCACTGGCGGGATTCCTCGATGCCGCGGACCAAGAACGGATTGGCGGTGATGTGAGCCAGCGTGAGGTGGAAGACGGCGTCACTTCTCATGAACGAGGCATCGTCGGACGCCTCCTGCAGCAACGCATGTGCGGCGTCCAGGTCGTTGAGTTCGGTCGCGGTGCGCCGCTCGCTGGCGAGCCGCGAGACGGCCGGCTCGACCAGGCACCGATACTCCATGGCCAGCCGTATCTCGTCGCGGTTCTGGATGGCCTCCATGATCACGTCATGAAAGCGCGACTCGTCCTCTCCGGCGCCGCGGACGAAGGCCCCGCCGTTGCGGCCGCGCCGACGCTCGATGAGACCTTCCGAGTGCAGTTGACGGAACGCCAGTTGAACGGGGGTCCGCCCGACCCCCAGCATCTCGGCGAATTCACGCTCCGATGGCAACGCCGACCCGGGCGGCAAGAGGCCGAGGCGGATCTCCCGGCGAACGAGGTCGGCCACGTACCGGTTGACGTCGACATGGGACGGCGGCAGCGAGACCGTCCCAGCTGCTATGCCGCTGATCAGCACGCTCATCCGTTCAGCCGAACCAGTGTCCTGCTCATCGGCCAATGCTACCCAGCCGATGCTGCTCGACACGCTCGGTGAGGTGCTCATTCCGACTCGGCCGGGTCGAGCATTCTCATGTGCGTCGCGTGCCGTGGCCGCAGATAGCCGACGTAATACAGCACGGACACCACCACGATGACCACCGCGGTGAACTGGTCTTTGCGAGTCTGTTCAACGAGGACCACGAGACACAGCGCGATTGCGGCCAGTGGCGCCGCCGGCCACAACGGCATGCGATAGGGACGGACGAGGGCCGGGAACCGGACCCGACTGACGATCGCCGACAGAGCGACGAGGATCATCTCCAGCGCGATGACCGTCCCGATCACCGTCGCCATGGCCTCGACGTCCATAGTGAGGATCAGGATTACACCGGCGACACCGATGACAACCGTTGCCACCCAGGGTGTCTCGAATCTCGGGTGCACCTGTGCGAACGCCCGGCTGATCGGCGCGGGCCACATCATGTCGCGCCCGGAGCTGTAGATGACCCGCGCGAAGTAGGGGGTCAGCGCCATGACGCCGTTCACTACTGCCAGAGCGATCCCGAGGCTGACCACCGTGTTGAACAGCTCCCCTCCGGTATCGGTGAGAAACTGCTGCCACGGTGTGGGCGACGTGGTGAATTCTTCGAGCGATCGGGCGCCCAGAAGCCCGCCGAGTACCGGAATGACACCGAACGACACGGCGACGGCCAGTGAGATGAACACCGAGCGGGCGATGTTGCGTCCGCCGCCGGACGTTTCCTCGGAGAACAGCAGGGCGCCTTGAAAACCGTTGTATGTGAAGGCAGCGACGGCGACCGCCGCCATCAACGCACCCACAGCCAGGGCCTGCGGGCCCCCGGGTCCGAACACCGTAGGCTTGAGCACCTCGGCCAGTGAATGTTGTGTCTTGACGAAGCCGAGCGCCGTCACGAACATGACAACCAGCAACTCGACCCCGAGCAGTAGCCCCACCAGCCGGGCGCTCAACCGCACACCGAGAATGGCGATCACGCTGCCGGCAGCGATCACCGCTGCGCCGACCCACCGCGCATCGAGTGGCACGACCACGTTGAGATAGGTGGCGATCGTCAGGGCGACCACGGCCGGGATCAGGAACGCACATACCGGTCCGGTGAACACCAGGGATACGAAACCAGCCGCCTTGCCGAGGGTCCGTGAGACAACCGAATAGTCACCTCCGGCAATGGGATACGCACTGCCCAGTTCTGCGTAACAGGCAGCGATGGACAGTCCGAGCAGACCCGCGATGACCAGTGCCCACACCGCTCCGGTGCCCGCCATGTTGAGCAGGATCGGGGCGATGGCGAATACTCCCACTGCCGGGGTGATCGCGGCGACACACAACGCCACATTGCCCCAGAGCCCCAGGCTGCGGCTGAGTTGCTGCTGGTAGCGCTCCACCTTCGACACATCGGTCGACTCGGTCGATTCAGGCATAGCGCTGCCGTTCCCATTCGCTGACCGCGTTCTGCCAGGCGTGCAATTCCCATTCCCGCGTCTGCAGGTAGTGGGAGCAGAACTCGGTTCCCAGCACGTCATCCAAACCTCTGTGCCGCCGCCGGAATTCGTTGATCGCGCCTTCGAGACTCGTGGGCAGGGCGCCGTCGTGTCGGTCCACATGCCCACGGTCGGGCACTACCTCGTCCGTCAAGCCGAGATGCACTGACGCCGCGATCGCGGCCAAGGTCAGGTACGGGTTACAGTCCGCGCCGGGCCGCCGCAGTTCGAACCGGCTTGCCGACTCGCTCTTCAGCAGCGCACGGAGCGCGAATGAGCGGTCGTCGGGCCCGCAGGCGGCACTGACCGGCGCGAAGTAACCGGGCACCAACCGCTTGTAGGAGTTGATGGTGGGGTTGTAGATCAAGCTGAGGGCCGGCAGATGGGTGAGCATTCCCCAGGCTGCGCGCCGGTAGAACTCATGATTCGGATCGCCGGCAGCCCCGTACAGCCTATTGCCGCCGGACTCGTCCCACATCGAGAAGTGCACATGGGCACTCGAACCCTCCTCGTGGGCAACGGGTTTGGCCATGAAGTTGGCCGACAGGCCGTGCCGGCGACCGGCCTCGGTCGCGACCAGCCGCAGCAGGGCCGCGGTGTCAGCGGCCGCCAAACCGTCCTGCGGGTCGACGTTGACCTCGATGAGACCCGGTGCTCCCTCGCTGTGGACCACGGATAGGCCGAGCCGCAGCTCATCGGCATAACGCCGGAGAGTGCCGATGAAGTCGGTGACATGGGACAGGGTCAGTGGACTGTAGCTCAAGCCGGCAGTCGCGGGCTCCCATGTGCCCGCGCGGAACAGCCGAAACTCGAACTCGAAGGCAGCTTTGAGCTGAAGTCCGTCATCGGCGAGCGCGTCCAGCGCCTTGCGCAGCACCTGGCGCGGGCTGACCGGGCATGGCGCTCCGCTGGCTTCGTAGAGGTCGCCTAGCAGCAGATACGCGGCGGGAAACCATGGCATCGGCCGCAGCGTCGCGAGATCGGGGCGCAGCAGCAGATCTTTCGCGCCGCCTTTGAGCCCCATGGTGGACAACGTGGTGATCGGCTCGTCCACGGGGTCGACGGCCAGCAGCAGATCGGTGGTCGGGATACCTTCGCTCAACGCGCGGTCGGACCCGATTACCTTGGGATCCACGAGTTTTCCGCGGAGATTCCCGTGAATGTCCGGGAACAATGGTACGACTGAATGCGCGTCAACGGGGATGCCATTGAGTACATCGGTCTTTTCGGTGTCGACATACATGGTGGACAAGTGATCTTCCTCTAGGTCGAAGGAGTCAGGGCCGCGCGAGCAGACGACGCGGGTTCTCGATCATCATTTGGGTGATCGTGTCGCCATCGACCCCGTGTTCGTCACGCAACAGCGGCAATATGCGGCGATGGAGGTGGTCGTAGCCAAATCCGCCGTAGCTCTTGAGGTTCGCCTTCGTCCACACGTCGCATGCCAGCACCATCTGCTCGGCGTGGCCGTCGTGCAGCAGGGGTAGAAGATGGTCGATCCGTTCGAGGTCGGTGGGGTCTTTGAACAGTCCGCTGAAGTAGAAATCCGAGCCGAAGGTGTCGAATGCCATCGCCACACCGGTCTGTGCGACATCGGAGTGATACCCCTTGTCGAGGTGCTCATCGAGATGCCCCATGATCACTCGATCCGTTGACATACCCTGCGCCAATAGAACTCCCAGTACGTTCAGGGCTTCCGCGCCCCGTGGTTCCAGGTGGATGCTGACCGATGCCTGTGTCTCGACCGCGGCTGTTCCGGCCGCGGCGAGCACCTTCTTCTCCCGTTCGGTGACCGGCGAACTCGTGCCGATCTCACCGATGAGGGCCGGCTTGATGCCGGTGCCCTCGACGCCCTCGCGCAGTTCTCCGATCAACATTTCCGCGAGTTGGTCCACGCTCCACCGTTCGACGTACTCAGGGTGAGAGTCGTGGATGTAAAAGCCGCATCCGCTCATCACGTGTACGCCAGCTCGTCTGGAGATCGTCGCGAGATCATCGACCCGACGACCGAGGCCGATGTTGGTGAGATCGACCAGGCCGGCATTCGGCACGGTGGAGAGATGATCGAGCTCCCGCACAGCGAGATCGACGTCGTCGATCAGCAGGTTGTCCTCGAGGCTGACGAGGTTCCAGTGCACGAATCCCAAGTTCTCCAGGGTGACCGCGGCTGGGACCGGCGCGGGTTCGCGGGCTGGTTCGAACCAGACACGGCCGTCGATCAGCAGGTGCTCGTGCATGCTGGTCTCGCCCAGCTCAGATGGCTGTATCGGGCCGAGGACTGTGTGGATCGGCATCGCAACATCCTTAAATGGAGTTCAGTGAGCGCCTTTTTATCAGATGATTGACGGCTTGGCAATGCCTGGACGAGCCGCTGGGCAACGGCGGATACGCGAAACATTCTTGTAACGACAGTAATTGGCGATACGCCGACACACGCCTTGACGAGGGGTGCGATCCGGAGTAGAAAATGGATCGTGTCGCAATCCAATCAACTCACGGTAAGCCCTACCCCGGTAGTCGTGGGTACCGCGCGCGTGAAGCGCGGGATGGCTGAGATGCTCAAGGGCGGCGTGATCATGGACGTCGTCACCCCCGAACAGGCCAAGATTGCCGAAGGTGCGGGTGCGGTGGCGGTGATGGCCCTGGAGCGGGTTCCCGCCGACATCCGGGCCCAGGGCGGGGTGTCGCGCATGTCGGATCCCGACATGATCGAGGGCATCATCTCGGCGGTGACCATCCCGGTGATGGCCAAGGCGCGGATCGGGCATTTCGTCGAGGCGCAGATCCTGCAGTCGTTGGGTGTGGATTACATCGACGAGTCCGAGGTGCTGACCCCGGCCGATTACGCCAACCACATCGACAAGTGGAAGTTCACGGTGCCGTTCGTGTGCGGTGCGACCAACCTGGGTGAGGCGTTGCGTCGTCTTACCGAGGGCGCGGCGATGATTCGCTCCAAGGGTGAGGCCGGTACCGGCGATGTTTCCAACGCCACCACCCATATGCGCAAGATCGGTGGTGAGATTCGTCGGCTGACCTCGATGTCCGAGGACGAGTTGTACGTGGCGGCCAAGGAACTGCAGGCGCCCTATGACCTGGTGGTCGAGGTGGCGCGGGCCGGCAAGCTGCCGGTGACGATGTTCACCGCGGGTGGGATCGCCACCCCGGCCGATGCGGCGATGATGATGCAGCTCGGTGCTGAGGGTGTGTTCGTCGGTTCGGGGATCTTCAAGTCGGGCAACCCGGCGCAGCGGGCCGCGGCGATCGTGAAGGCCACCACGTTCTACGACGATCCCGATGTGCTGGCCAAGGTGTCGCGCGGGCTCGGCGAAGCCATGGTCGGCATCAACGTCGAAGACGTTCCCGTCTCACACCGGCTCGCGCAACGCGGCTGGTAGTGCGACTCAAACACCAAGAAAGGCAACATATTATGACGTCACTGCAGAACCGTCACGCGTTGGAAGCGCAAGCTCTGGACCACCTCTGGCTGCACAGCAACGACCTGGAATGGAACGAACTGATTCAGGGCGGTCTACGGGTCTTCGTCGAGGGTCGCGGCGCGACGTTGATCGACGTGAACGGCAAGGAGTACATCGACGGTCTGGCCGGTCTGTTCGTCGTCGCAGCAGGCCACGGCCGCACCGAAATCGGCGAAGCCATGGCCGAACAGGCCGGCAAGATCGCCTACACCGCCGCGTCCAACGCTGCCAACCCGGCCGCGATCGAACTGGCCGCCAAGATCGCCTCCCTCACCCCTGGTGACCTCGACCGGGTCTTCCTGTGCTCGGGCGGATCCGAAGCCGTGGAGAGCGCGATGAAGATCGCCAAGCAGGTCCAGGTAATGCGCGGATTCGGCAAGCGCTACAAGATCATTGCGCGCCGCGGCTCCTACCACGGCACCACCTTCGGCGCCGCCAGCCTGACCGGCAGCGCAAGCGAAAAGTACTTCGGACCGTTCATGGCCGGGGTGAGCAAGGTGCCGAACCCCAACCACTACCGCAATGACTTCGGCCTTGAGGGAGAAGCCGGTGACATCATGTGCGCCCGCTACGTCGAGCAGGAGATCCTGAACCAGGGCCCCGAGCACGTCGCCGCGGTGATCGGCGAACCGATCTCTGTGGCCAACGGCACGCATCTGCCCAGCCCGGTGTACTGGCAGATGCTGCGTCAAATCTGTGACAAATACGGCGTTCTGCTCATCATGGACGAGGTCATCACAGGCTGGGGACGCACCGGCAAGCTGTTCGCTGCCGAACATTACGGCGTCGTCCCCGACATCATGACCATGGCAAAAGGCCTATCGAGTGGTTACGCACCTGTGGCTGCCGTCGCGGTTCGATCGTCGATCTTCGACGATTTCCGTCCCGACGGCCATGCGCTGGGCCACCTCATCACGTTCGGCGGCCACGCCGTGGCGGCTGCCGCCGCGTTGAAGAACATCGAGATCCTGGAACGCGAGAACCTGGTCGAACGCTCCGCGGAGATGGGCACCTATCTGTTCGAGTTGGCCCAGCAGCTGCGCAGCCACCCCACCGTCGGCGATGTCCGCGGCGGCAAAGGGCTGTTGTGTGCAATCGATTTCGTCAAGAGCAAGGAGACCCGTGAGGCCTGGGGAACATCGCATCCGTTCATCAAGCAACTCGCACTGCGCACGCAGGAAGAGGGCCTGGTCACCCGGGTGTGGGACGTTCTACACCTCGCGCCGCCGTTCGTGCTGACCCGCGATGAAGCCGAGCGTGCCATCGAGATCGTCGACCGCTGCCTCACCGAGGCAGAGGCGAAGTTCGCCGCCGAGATCGGCTGAGTTGTCGTGCCTGCACCCGTCATTGGGGTCTGCGCCGCGTTCGAAACGGCCAGCTGGGGCTTCTGGAATCAGCAGGCTGCCATCGTGCCAGCTACCTATCTCGCCAAAATCCATGCCGCAGGCGGAGTTCCGCTGGGTTTGATACCCGACACCTACGCGGTCCAAAATCCTGGCCTGCTCGTCGACCGCATCGACGGGTTGCTGTTGATCGGCGGGGTCGACGTCGAGCCGTCATCGTATGGCGCCGCCGACAACGGCCGTACCGAAGCTACGGAGCCGCTGCGCGATGAATTCGAACTCGTCGTGACGCGGGCAGCGATGCG
Source organism: Mycobacterium sp. URHD0025 (assembly GCF_000426065.1). Lineage (GTDB taxonomy): Bacteria > Actinomycetota > Actinomycetes > Mycobacteriales > Mycobacteriaceae > Mycobacterium. The sequence goes on from NZ_AUEQ01000001.1 coordinate 495,618, forward strand.
GCGGGACATCCCCGTGCTCGGCGTGTGTCGAGGCATGCAGGTACTCAACGTCGCGGCCGGAGGCACGCTACATCAGCACCTGCTCGACGTCGGTTACGCCGAACACCGCCCGAGCCCCGGACGGCTCGATGACGCAACGTTCCACGAGGTCGAGGTGGATTGCGATACCCACGCCGCCATGTTGTGCGGCAGCGGAATTCAGACCGTGAACTCGCACCACCACCAAGGTGTGGATCAGCTGGGCCACGGCGCTGTGGTCACCGCCCGATCGCTCCCCGACCAACTTCCCGAAGCAATCGAATGGCCCGACCACCGGTACGCGCTCGGTGTGCAGTGGCACCCGGAAGCAGCCGAACTGCAACACGCCCTTACCGATTTCATCGCCAGCGCAGCACACGCTCTTGGAGGAAACCACTGATATGGCTGTCATCAACATCATCGAACCTGCGACCGAACAGGTCCTCGAATCGCTCGAACAGATCACGGCCGCGGAACTGGATGACGTGATCGCCCGCGCATCCGTCGCGCAGCGGCAATGGGCTGCGCAGTCTCCACAGTTCCGCGGCGAGGTGCTGCTGTCCGTCGCCTCGGCGATCGATCGCAACCGCGAAACCCTGGCCCAACTTGAGTCACGCAACGTCGGAATGCCCATCAGCGATGCGCGAGGCGCCGTCTCAGGCGTCGCGGCGACGTTCCGCTATTACGCAGCTGCACCGGAACGCCTTCTCGGACAGACCATTCCGGTAGCGGACGGAGTCGACATGACCTTCCGCGAGCCCATCGGCGTAGTAGGTCTGATCACGCCGTGGAACTACCCCCTGTCGATCGCCGCCTGGAAAGTCGCTCCGGCCCTGGCCGCGGGAAACGCAGTGGTACTCAAGCCCGCCGAGCTCACGCCACTGACCTCGCTGAAACTCGGCGAACTCGCCGTTCGGGCCGGGCTGCCCCCAGACCTGTTGAACGTCATCGTCGGCCCCGGCCGGACGATCGGAAGCCAGTTGGTCGAGCATCCCAGTGTCGGCAAGGTGGCCTTCACCGGTTCGACCAGTGTCGGTAAGGACATCGCCCGTCGGGCCGCCGAGGGCATCAAGCGCGTGACCCTGGAGCTTGGCGGTAAGTCGGCAGCCCTGGTCTTCGCCGACGCCGACCTCGACGCGGCCGCCGAGGGCTTGACCGGCGCTGTTTTCGGCAATTCAGGGCAGGACTGCTGCGCGCGGTCTCGCGTGTTCGTCGAACGCTCAGCTCTGGAACCATTTCTCGAAAAACTCGAGAAAGTCGTCGCCAACATCGTCGTCGGTGATCCGCTTGCCGAGAACACGCAGATGGGCCCACTGATCTCCGCCGCACATGCCGAGACAGTCCAAAGCTACGTCGACGATGCACCGGTGCTGTTTCGCGGTTCCGCCCCCACCGGGCGCGGCTACTGGTTTGCCCCCACGGTGCTGCACCCCATCGAGGATGATCACCGTTCGGTCCGTGAGGAGATCTTCGGGCCCGTTGTATCGATTCTGGCGTTCGACAGCGAGGACGAGGCGGTTGCCCGGGCCAACGACACCGTCTACGGTTTGGCCGGCTCGATCTGGACGTCGAACGCCGCCCGTTCCATGCGTGTCGCGCGAGGCGTCGCAGCGGGCGCACTGGCGGTGAATTCCTATACCTCCGTGCGGATCACCACGCCGTTCGGCGGTTTCAAGCAATCAGGGCTGGGCCGTGAACTCGGACCCGATGCGCTTGACGCCTACACCGAAGTGAAGAACGTCTTCTTCAGCACCACAGCCACCTAGCCGCTTGACACTGGGCCAATGGCACGCCAGATCGACGAATTCGATTGGGATATTGTCCGTTACGTCGTCAGTTGGGCGCCGTACGGCGGGCCGGACGAAGAAGACATCCTGCCGAGATTCGGTATGGACGCACAACGCCTCAATGCCCGGTTCGTCGAACTGATCACCGAACTCTCGCTGCGTGACGGCGCGTCGCTGAACCATCGCCAACGCCGCCTACTTGCCCGCGCTCGCGAGCTCGTTCCGCCGACAAGCAGTAAACCGCGGGCGCGCGACGTGGGCCTTTCGTCTGACGGCGGGCAATGGATCATGCGTCACGGCTTCTGGTGTTGGAAACCGCAAGCGCAACAACGTCATCCCGAGGCCAATTCCAAGCCGAAAGAAGGTATCCACATTGAGTAGCCAGACTGTGCGTGGTGTGATTTCCCGGAGTAAGAAGCAGCCCGTCGAGTTGGTCGACATTGTCATCCCGGATCCGGGTCCCGGTGAGGTGGTGGTCGACATCATCGCCTGCGGGGTGTGCCACACCGACCTGACCTACCGCGAAGGCGGCATCAACGACGAATATCCGTTCCTGCTGGGACATGAGGCCGCAGGCACCGTGGAATCGGTCGGCGAGGGCGTGACCAACGTCGAACCGGGCGACTTCGTCATCTTGAACTGGCGCGCGGTGTGCGGACAGTGCCGCGCCTGCAAGCGCGGCCGCCCGCATTTGTGTTTCGACACCCATAACGCGGCCCAGAAGATGACGCTGACCGACGGCACCGAGTTGACCCCCGCGTTGGGCATCGGGGCGTTCGCCGACAAGACCCTGGTGCATGAAGGCCAGTGCACCAAGGTCGATTCGGCGGCTGACCCGGCGGTGGCCGGGCTGCTGGGCTGCGGGGTGATGGCCGGCATCGGCGCGGCGATCAACACCGGTGCGGTGACCCGCGACGACACGGTGGCGGTGATCGGCTGCGGCGGTGTGGGTGATGCCGCGATCGCCGGTGCCGCGCTGGTGGGCGCCAAGAAGATCATTGCCGTGGATCTGGATGACCGAAAATTGCAGTGGGCACGGCAGTTCGGTGCCACCCACACCATCAACGCGGCCCATGCGGATGTGGTGAGGTCGATTCAAGCTCTCACCGAGGGCAACGGCGCGGATGTGGTGATCGATTCTGTCGGTCGGCCGGCGACCTACGAGCAGGCGTTCTACGCGCGCGATCTGGCCGGCACCGTGGTGCTCGTCGGTGTGCCCACCCCGGACATGACCCTGGAGATGCCGCTGGTCGACTTCTTCTCCCGCGGTGGGTCGTTGAAGTCCTCGTGGTACGGCGACTGCCTGCCCGAACGCGACTTCCCCACCCTGATCTCGCTGTACCTGCAGGGCCGGCTACCGCTGGAGAAGTTCGTCTCCGAGCGCATCGAGCTGGACGCGATCGAAGACGCGTTCCACAAGATGCACGCCGGTGAGGTGCTGCGCTCGGTGGTGGTGTTGGACCGATGAGCGCTTGCGCGAAGAGGAGATCAGCACCGATGAGCGGACAGCGCGGCATCACCCGTGTAGTTACCAGCGGCAAGTTCGAACTCGACGGCGGCAGTTGGGATGTCGACAACAACATCTGGATCGTCGGTGACAACAACGATGTCGTGGTGTTCGACGCCGCCCACACCGCTGCCCCGATCATCGAGGCGGTCGGCGGGCGCAACGTCATCGCGGTGGTCTGCACCCACGGCCACAACGACCACATCACCGTCGCCCCCGAACTCAGCAAGGCACTGGACGCGCCGATACTGCTGCACCCGGCCGACGAGATGCTGTGGCGAGCCGTCCACCCCGACAACGACTTCCGCACCGTCGAGGACGACCACGTGTTGCGCGTCGGCGGCATCGAACTGCACGCGCTGCACACCCCAGGGCACTCCCCCGGATCGGTCTGCTGGTCCATCCCGGAGCTCAATGCGGTGATCTCGGGAGACACCCTGTTCCAAGGTGGGCCCGGAGCCACCGGACGGTCGTTCTCCGACTTCCCCACGATCCTGGAGTCGATCTCCAAACGGCTCGGCATGCTGCCCGGCGAGACCGTGGTCTACACCGGGCACGGCGACACCACCACCATCGGCGACGAGATTGTGCATTACGACGAGTGGGTCGCGCGCGGTCACTGACGATGAGCCGCGAGGAACGAGCGGCGAAAAGGAAGAGACCCAAACGATCCCGGAATTCGTTTAGGTGAGACCAGTCAGCCTACTACTGCTGGTAGCTGCCAGTCAGCACGCCGCGTGCGGTGACGCTGTCGCGGATGACACTGGTCACGCCACCTATGGTGGTCACCGCGTCGGGCACGGGGCTGCCGACTGCGAAAAGGTAGAAGCGGTAGTGATGCACGCCGTGGCCCGGGATGGGGCGCGGTCCAGAATATCCATATCCGAGCATCGTTTTGATGAACCGCAGCCCAGTCGTCCCGGGTTGCAGTGAACCTTCGTCGAGATGGTCGAGAGAGGGATCGAGCACCGCAACGGTGTGCATCAGTGGGCGCGGCAACGGCACATCCTCATCTTCGATGATGAGCACCAGAGCCGCAGTACGCTCAGGCACGCCGGCCCACCGCAACGGAGGCGAAACGTTGTCGCCCACTCCTTTTCCGGCAAACCGCACGGGTAGGGCGCCACCGTCGTTGAAAGCGGGGCTGGACAGCTCGATGGTCCGGACCGGTGTCAGCGCGGCCAGCCGGCTCCGGTCCCGGCCGGCGCGTACAGGCCGGAGGGCTTTGCCGATGAGTTCGGGAAGGGCAGTCACGCGCCGCTGCCCTGCCCTACCATCGACACTTTCGGTGAGCGCAGCGTATCGGCGAGTTCGGCTGGTATGTAGCCTTGTTCGGCCAGTCGCGGCAGGGTGCCACCGCTGGCGAGGATGTCGAGGATGAGGTCGGGCAGCTTGCCTACGGTTCCGCCGACGCCGGTGGTGTCGTTGCGCCATGCGCCGGTGCGCAGATCGAACGTGCCGATATCGCCGTCCGAGAATGCCGATGTCACGCCGGGGATGGTCACGGCAGGCAGGCCGGCGTTGACCGCATTGCGGAAGAACAACGAGTTGAACTCTTCGGCCACTAGCGCCGCAACCCCGAGTTGGTTGAACAACGCGGCGACCGGGCGCGACGATCCAACGCCGAAGTTCGTGCCCGCGATGACGATATCGCCTGACTCCACCTGGTCGGTCCAACCGGGACGAACGTCGTAGAAGACCATTCTCGCGGCCTCAGGAATGTCGAGTTTCATCGCATCGGGTGGATACATCGCGTCGGTGTTGAGGCTGTCTCCGAACACCCAGACACGACCGGTCACTGTCAGATTCGTGCTCATCGGGCGGCGACCTCCCTCGCGTCGGTGATGTGGCCGGTCACGGCTGATGCAGCGACCGTGGCCGGGGATGCCATGTAGATTTCGGCCTCGGTCGAGCCCATCCGGCCGGTGAAGTTGCGGGTGGACGAGGTCAGGCACACCTCGCCCGGCCCAACGACTCCCATGTGGTACCCGAAGCACGCCCCGCAGGTGGCGTTGGTGACTACGGCACCGGAGTCGGCGATGTCTTGTAGGTACCCCAGCCGCATGGCGTCACGGTAGACCTGTTGGCTGGCCGGGGTGACGATCAGCCGCACACCCGGCGCCACCTGACGGCCACGGAGAATCTCGGCGGCGATACGCAGATCGTCGAGTTGACCGTTCGCGCAGGACCCGATGAAAGCTTGGTCGATCTTGCGCTGCTCGATCTCACTGACGGGCAAACCGTTTCGGGACACGGTGCCAGGCCGGGCCACGTAGGGCACAAGACACGACAGGTCGATCTCACGCACTGCGATGTAGCTGGCGTCGGGGTCGGCGTAGGCAGGCTCATACCCGCTGACGGTGAGCTCGTGGAAGTGCGCGGCGAGCACGTCGTCGTAGGCGAAGGTGGAGAAGTCAGCAGAGACCTCCGCGCCCTGGGTGGCCATGGTGCGCCGGTCGTTGAGCGGTATGGAGGCAAGTCCAGGCCCGCCGTACTCCAGGTTGACGTTCGGGGTGTCGCCGTATTCGTCGGCGATGTACAGGAATAGGTCTTTGCCGCTGACCCCGGCCGGCAGGCTGCCGGTGAGCTCGTAGCGGATGGTCGGGGAGACCTGGAACCAGGTGCGGCCGGTGCACAGAATCGAATACACCTCGGCGGGCCCCAGTCCCCGGGCCGCGGTGTTGTAGGCGCCGCCGGCGCAGGTGTGGCTGTCGGTGCAGGCCAGGATCTCACCGGGGCGGGCCAGCCCGTTCTCGGCGATCACCTGGTGGCAGATGCCGTGGCGGCCGACGTCATAGAAGCGCTGAATGCCGAACTCGGCGGCGAACTGTCGCGCCTTGGGTCCGCCCGCCGCGTCCTTGATGGTGGGGGCCGGTACGGCGTGATCCATCACGATCGCAACCTTGTTCGGGTCGTTGATCTTCAGCGGCTGGATCCACATGGTGGCGAACTGCAGGTCGATCAGGACAGTCATGTCGACGTCTACGGTGACGATGTCACCGGCATGCACTTCGGGGATGCCGGCCTTGCGGGCCAGGATCCGCTCGATCATGGTCATGCCCATGTCACACCTCCTGTCGGGCGGGCTGGAACGTCTCGCCGAGGGCGAACCACTCGGCCATGCCGACCAGATTGAAGAAGTCCTCTGGCTTGATCGGCAGGAATTTCTCGACGCCGATGCCGCGCAACTGGCACAAGGCGGTGAGCGCACCGAGCGTCGACGGTAGAAGGGCCGCGGACGGGTGGATGGCAACGGCGAAGCCCAGTTGTTGCAGACGCTCGGCGGACTGCTCGGGCGTCAGGCCGCCGATGACGAGGTTGAGTAGCAACGGCGCGTTGACCTCGGCGGCGATCTGCTCGATCTCCGAATCGCTTTGCGGTGCTTCGACAAAGAGGATGTCCGCACCTTCGGCGGCGTACCGGTTGGCGCGTCGGATCGCCTCGTCGAGACCGACCGGGCCACGGGCGTCGGTTCGGGCGATCAGCAGCATTCCCTCATCGGTCCGTGCCTCCAAAGCGGCCCCCAGAGTCCGGGCGAAGTCGTCGGCACTCACCAACTCCTTGTCGGGAAGATGACCGCAGCGCTTCGGAAATGCCTGATCCTCCAGTTGAATGGCGGCCACACCGGCGTCTTCGTATTCCCGCACGGTCCGGATGACATTGATCGGTGCGCCGTAACCCGTGTCGGCGTCGGCCAGCAGCGGCACGTCGCCAAGTGCGCGCACTGCCATCCGGGCACGCTCGACCATCTCGGTCTGGGTGACCAGTCCGATGTCAGGTAGCCCGAATCCGGAGGCGGCGACACCGGCACCGGTGAGGTAGGCCGCGGTGTGGCCCGTGCGCTTGGTCAGTTGCGCCGAGATGCCGTCGTACACACCGGGAGCCACGATCAGCTCTTTACGGTCGAGCAGTTCACGCAGCCGTGCCCGTGCTGTTGTTGTCATGAGTTGTCCTGAGGGTCGGGAATCGGGGTGCGCAGTTGCTGGACAAGGGTCCGTGCAGAGCGGCAGGATGCGAGGTCGACGATGGTCGCAGCGACGGTGTCGGGCAATGCATTTCTGGTCAGGCCTTGGTATTTGGTCCGCACCAGATCCCAGGACAGACCGGTGCCGGGTTCACCGGAGGGCGCTTCGACGCGCACAGTATGAGTGTCATGCCCGGAGGTGACGCGGAGTTCGGCGCCGGCTTCCGGCAGGGTCGGATCAACGGCCAGTTCGATGCGCGCGGTCAGCGCCCGCAGATCAGGGTCGGCGATGCGCTGATAGCTGTCCCAGTCGACGTGGCCGTCGAGCAGCGCGACCGCCGTCTGGAACACCGCGCTGAATTGGCCGTCGACGGAGTTCTGCGGGGCACGCTTGCGCGGATCCGTCCCGCCGACAATCTGATCCGCGGTAGGTGAGATCGCCAGCCGAACAGTGGCGTCGGGCGCCGGGTTCATGCCCAACTCGCGTCGCGCCTGCAGGGCCGCATCAATGGCGCCGTGGGTGAGCCGGCACGCCGGGTACGGCTTGATGCCGGTGCCCTCCAACAGCCAGGTTCGGCCCAGGTCTTCGACAAGCCTATCCGGGTGCGGTTGATCGCTGTACGCGTGCAGCAGGCCGTAGTCGCCTTCGAGGGCTGCTGCCGCACCGCGCAGTCCGGCCTCTGCGAATGTCATTGCCAGAACGGCATTCTGGGCGGCCAGTCCAGGATGAAGGCGCTTGTTCTCGGCACCGTTGGCCAGATACTGCATCGACCCGGACGCCATCGACCCCGCCAGGCCGATGGCCTGCGCCACCCCGTCAACATCCAGACCCCGCAACCGGGACGCAGCGGCCGTCGCACCGATCAGCCCGGCGATCGCGGTCGGGTGAAAGCCTCGTTGATAGGCACCCCGTCCCAGCGCCACGCCGACCCGGCAGCACACTTCGTATCCGACCGCGAGCGCAACCAGAAGCTCGGCGCCGGTCACATCGGCGCGTTCGGCGGCCGCCAGGGCGGCAGGGATCACCGCGGCGCCGGGGTGCAGGCCACTGGCGATGTTGGTGTCGTCGAAATCCAGGCTGTGGGCGTAGATCCCGTTGAGCAGTGCGGCATACGGTTCCGGCCACGGTTCCGGATCGGCGACCACCGTGGTGTCTCCCCCGCTGACCAGCCCGCGCAGCGTGGCGCGGATCGCGGCGCTGGATTCGGCGTAGCGCGACCCGGCCGCGGCCACACCGATGAAGTCGAGCAAGCACTGGGCCAGCCGGTTGCGTGCCTGCTCGGGCACATCGTCCAGCGCGGTGTGCACGACGAAGTCGGCCAGGGTCGCGGTGGCTCCGGCGGGAGTGGTCGTGGTGGCCATCAGTCCAGCGCCCTTCCCACTTCACCGGCCAGAAGCTGCACCAGTGGCGATATGTCGTCGGCCTCGGCCAGGCCGAGCACCGCACGCTCGATCGCCTCGGCCCGGTCGGCGGGCATGACCCGCGATACCAGGCTGTGGAACTTGGCGATCACTTCGTCATTGGTCACCGGGTCCATCGGATAGCCATGGGGCGCAATGACTGTCGCCGTCTCCTGGCTGCCGTCGCCGAACGTCAGGGTCAGATGCGTCTGGAACCGCTCGGTCAGCGGCAGCTCATCGATGCTGCGGTCGAGTTCGACGCGCGTGCGGTCCACCAGTTGCCACACGTCGTCCGCGTCAAGGCGTTCGGCGGTGAACTGTTCAGGCAGTGCGACACCGTCGAGCAGCGTGACGGCCGCGGCGTAGCCGATGTTCATCTGCCCGCCGATGGCAGTCAACGGCCGCCGCGGCGGCCACCAACCGTGGTGGTAGATGACATCGCCGACCCGGATGTCGATCCGGTCGATGATGCGGCCGGCCAAGCGTTCCCGCAGCGTGCGCGCGGCCTCGACCACTCCCTGCAGTCCACCCATCACCGCCCAGGGCTTGACCATGATGAACGTCGTCTCCCAGTTCTCCCCCAACCCGCGGGTGAGCGCGTCGGCGTCGGGATCGTGCCCTTCGCCATAGACCGCGAGAAAGCCACCGTAGGGACGCTCCAGCACCTGGTCGATGCCGGTGTAGCCGGTGTGTGCCAGTGCGGCGGAATAGAATCCGTTGCGCGCGGCGAACCCATGTTGCATCCGCTTGCCCATGGCCTCGTACTGCGCGGACATCAGTCCGGCGGACTGGGTGGCGGCGAAGCCGACGGCATCCTCGAGCTGCGCCCCGTCCAGGCCACGCAGCTTGCCGCACGCCAGGGCACTCGCGATACCACCGAACACCGGTCCCGAATGCCATCCGCGAGAAAGCATTTCGGTGCCACCCAGCGCGTTACCGATCCGTGGTCCGGTCTCGAACCCAGCAATCGCTGCGACCAGCAGCTCCTGGCCGCTCACCACCCGATCCAGCTGGGCCGCTGTCGAGAGCAGGGACGGCACCAGCAACGATGCCGAGTGCAGCGGTGCCAGAGGATGAAAATCGTCGAGCTCAAACCCCTGAATGAAGGTGCTGTTGAGCAGCACCGCCCCCACCGGCGTCGTCGTCCGTCCGGTACCGATCACCGGAACGGCGCCGGGCCCTTCAATGCCGAGCACAGCTGCGGTGGCGGTCCGTGACCACGGCAGCTGGGCACCGACCAAGGCGCACCCGACACCGTCCAACAACAGGTGCACTGCGCGTCGGCGCACCGGTTCCGGGATCTCTGCCCAGTCGAGGGCGTGCACCCAGTCCACCAGTCGGCCTGTCGGTCCGTCAGGCGCGCTCGGTGCGTTGGTTTCCGCTACTCGGGGTTCGATGTCTGAAATGGTCACCTGCTCCATTCCAGGCAGACCGCCGACCACACACCAGTTAACTTGCAGGATCCGCAAGTAGAATTTCGACGTGGCCACGACAGCGCTGCGGGGACTGCAGATGCTGGAAACGCTCGCCGGGATGCGTCAGCCGGCGACGTTGCGCGATGTCGCCGACCGGGCCGGAATCTCGCAGTCCAACGCCTTCCGGATACTGCAGGCTCTCGAGCAGGAGGGCTACCTTCACCACCTCGGTCGCTCGGGCTACCGATTGGCCAGCCGGTCACTCGCGCTGGCCACCGTCATCGGGCCGCGACCGGCGATGCTGCGCCTGTTGTATCCGGTGGTGGCCCGACTGGCCGCGATCAGTGGCGAAGCGGCGGTGATCCACCTGCGAGCCGGCCGCTTCCGGGTGCTCGTGCTGGGGGTGCCCGCCCGGTCGGGTCCGATCCTCGACCCGGCCGGCATCCTCGGAGAGCGGTCGCCGCTGGCTTCCGGGGCCAGCGGCCGGATCATCCTCGCCTATCTACCCGAGACCGAGCTTGCGGATATCGATCTCAACGGTGTCACGGCACAACAGCTGGCCGCGATCCGAGCACGTGGCTACGAGATGTCCTACGGCGAGAACCATCCCGGCATCAACGGCATCTCCGTGCCGCTGCTCGCCGAGGCCGAAAACCCGGAAACCGTGCCGATCGTGCTGGGCTCCATGACCATTGCCGGTCCGTGTGAACGCCTGACACCCGAGCATCTGGGCCGTCTCGCCGGTCCGCTGACGGCCGCGTGCCGGGATCTCAGCCCGCGGCTCGCCGCACTGCTGGGCCCGAATCCCGGAAACAACATCGACGCCCTCGACCTCTAGCGGATCTGTGTCTCGGGGCATCTGCGCCGAACAGGCACACTGATCCCCATGACCGAAGCCCGTGGCATCCTGCTGGTCGTCTCACTGATGGCGACGACCGCGCTGACCCTCGCTCTTGGGATCACCGATCCGGCGGCGCCCATGTCCTACCCGACCAAGTTCCTGATCTGGAACCTGGTGCTGGCCTGGACCCCGATGATCTTCGCCGTCGCCTTCGATCTGGTCGAGCGCCGTTTGTGGCTGCTGCCGCTGGGCGTGGCCTGGTTGGCCTTCCTGCCCAACGCCCCCTATCTGGTGACCGACCTGGTCCATCTCGCCGAGGGTTACGAACTGTGGCGTCACGTGCTGCAGTACGGGTTCGCCGCATGGACCGGGATCCTGTTGGGCGTGGTGTCGTTGCTGCTGGTGCATCAACGCCTGAACGACGAGTTCGGCTCCTTCTGGGGCTGGTTGGCCGTCGTGCTGTCCGTTGCGCTGTGCGCCGTCGGCGTGGTCATCGGCCGCTTCCAGCGATGGAACTCCTGGGACCTGGTGACCCGTCCCGATGCGGTGGTCACGGCGACGCTCGACTGGGTGCGCTCACCGCTGTCCTACGTCCAGTCGACGGGCGTGGCGATAGCGGTTGCGGCGTTCTTCGGTCTGGCCTATCTGACGATCTGGGCGCTGCGCGGATTGCGCACATAGTGTTCTGATCGTTATCAAGGTTTATCCCATTTGCCACATGGGTAACTTCAGTAACAGCGGGTGGCGTCTGTGGCCCGCACAAAGAGAAAGAGGCGAATGGACCATCACCATGCATACCGTCCTGTACTTCAGTATCACCGGCGACATTTATGAGACCCGGGCATACACGACCGCCGACATCGACCAACTCGTGCACGACCAAGGGCTGCAATCCCTGACTTCCACCGACCGGCAGTTCGATTTCTGGTTCAGCCCGTCAACCCATTGGTGCCAGCGCCGCGTCAACCGGCCGGCCACTGAACTCTTGCTGGCTACAACAACATTCAGCGCCAAGTCGGTCCCTTTGCTACGCGGCTGTGTCGTCGTCGCGACCCACGACTCCGGCGGCGAACTCGACGGCCTGAGCTGGCAACAACTGGATCTACTGATCCGTCGAAACCAATCACTGTCCAGACGTGACGCGCGGGTACTCAACCGGCGCATGAACCGTGATGACCGCCGTCGACACGACGAACTCGCACCCGCTGTGCACTGCGCCGGGCCACACAACGTGGCGACCAGCAGGGTGCGCGCCACCAGTCGGCGCACCTGGGCCGGTTGACGGCCTGGCTTGGCGGACGGCCGAGTCATAGAGTCGACCTGATCCGACCAGATCTGCCCGGGAGCCCCATGATCGAACCTGCCGACCCCAGGCCACCAGACGTCGAGCATGTTGCGGTAGAACAGGTCCGCGTCGGGGACGTCTTGTCGATGTCGGGCGACAGCGATCCCCGCTCGCACATTTTTCGAGTGGCCAACGTGGACATCAGAAACGAACTCATCACCGGCGAGCAGCCGAGGGTAATCCTGACGTCTCAGCCGCACGCCGGCAGCGATCCCATGGTGCTCAACTATCCAACCGGGACCCTGCTTCGCAGGATCATTCCGGCACCGGAGAAATAGCCGGCCCAAGTCCGCGCGGCACTCCCCCTAGACCGGCGATTCGTGGGCCAACGCCCGGTATCCCTTCGCCCCCGCACGGTCGACGGCGGCACGCACCAAACCGAACACCAGACCTTGGATGGCCGCTGCCGTCAGCGCCTTGGCGGCCGACCGGTCGAGATCCTTGGGGTCGGGCGGTTCCAGATTCGGCTCGTCGATGCGTTTCCAGATCTGGGTGAACACCGCGCCGGCCAGCAGACCTCCGCCCACACTCGTGGCCATCGACAGCGGCATGTACAGCATCTTCGAGAGTCGGCTCACGGATCCTCCTCACATCGGCAACGGGCCCGGAACGCACCGGCTCACGGGTTGCGAATGCGGATACCCCCAACCTGACTGTTTTAACGGCGCAGCTGCCGGTTCGAGGTTTTGCCCGCCCGTGCGTCGGGCACTGCTCTTCAGAGAAGTAGTACGTCTGGTGAAAGGCACACCGATGACGACCGAATCGAAAACCATCAACGAACCGTCCACGGTTCAACTCCTCGGGCAGCTCCAGGAGCAGACGACGCGACTGGTACGTGACGAGCTGCGGTTGGCGCAGCGGGAGTTCCAGGAATCCGCCCGCCATGCCGGCCTCGGCGCCGGGCTGATCAGTGCCGCCGGCCTGCTGGCGGTGTTGGGCCTCATGACAGCGGTCGCCGCAGCGGTGGCCGCGATCGCACTGGTCCTCCCGGTCTGGGCCGCCGCGATCATCGTCGCCGCCGTGCTGTTCCTCGGAGCCGGGGTGGCCGCTCTGATCAGCCGCAGCCAAGCCCGGAAGGTTCCACCGCCGGCGACCGAATCAGTCGGCAGCGTCAAACACGACCTCGACCAGATCAAGGAGGCACGACATGGCAACCGCTGACCGCCTTCCCCCCGAACCGGGGCCGGACGCCGACATCGACGAACTGCAGTCCGACATCGACAAGACCCGCGGCGAGCTGGGCGAGACGGTGGCCGCACTGTCGGACAAGTTCGACGTCAAGGGCCGCGCGCAGGACAAGGCGGCCGAAACCAAGCACGCCGTCGTGGACCGGACCCACGCCGCAACCGAGGCCGCGCGTTCCAAGCCTGCGGTGCCGGCAGCCGTGGTGATCGCGCTCGTTGCGGTGGTCGGCCTGCTGGTGTGGCGGCGGCGCCGCTGACCCGGGCCGGCTCTCAGAGCCGGGTCAGGCTCGGCATCAACACGTCGTCCACCAGCGCGCGGACCGTCTCTTCGGTGGGCGGACGTCCGGGAATCAAGGACCGGAACACGAGATAGCCCGGCATCACATCCCACAGTTCGTCATGGATCGCTCCAGCGTCGATCTCACCGCGGTCGACCGCGTCGGCCAAGACCTCGGCCATCAGCTTCTTGCGCGCGAGCACGAACTGATTCTGAAGGGCCGCACTGAGTTCCGGACTGTGCGCGACCTCGCTCATGATGGCGCTCATCGTGCTGCCGTGCTCGCGTGCCTGGGTACACACCGACGCGCCGATGCTCAAGAGGTCGGCGCGCAACGAGCCGGTGCGGGGCGGTATCAACTGAATCCGAGTGCCCTCGATGAAGGCGGCCAGCACCAGCTCAGTCTTCGACGGCCACCGCCGGTAGATCGTGGCCTTGCTCGATTTCGCTTCGGTCGCCACGGCTTCCACGGTCAGCCGGTCGTATCCGTGCTGCTGCAACAGCCGCAGGGTGACTGCCAACAACTCCGACTCACGCTCAGTCCACTGCGCCGCCGTTGCCGGCGGTGAGACGTGATGCGTAGAAGAAGGAGCCACGCGGGGAAACCTTTCCGGAGCGGTGGGCCTAGCAGTCCGTAGGTCTTGCCCCGTCCAGGATAGTACCGTACGGTACCGTTCAGAAGCTTTGGACGGCCACAGACTCTCGACTCACGATGCGTAGGGCGGCCGTTGTCGAAAGGCACTGAGATGGCGGGGATCTCGGTAGGAGGCCTGATCAGGCGACGCTGGACGGTGATCGTGGCCGTGCTGGTGGTGGCCGTCGTCGCGTTCACCGTCAGTCGCCTGCACGGGATATTCGGCTCCGACAACGAGGTGTCACGGCCGAGCGCCGACGCCCTGGAGAACACCGGGTACAACCCCAAGAGGGTTCTCTTCGAGGTGTTCGGATCACCGGGTTCGGTCGCCACCATCAATTACCTGGACATCGACGCACAACCCCAGCGGGTCGATGATGTGACCCTGCCGTGGTCGCAAACCCTGGTCACGGATGACCCGACCATGTTCGCCGATCTCCGCGCTCAAGGTGACGGCGGGACCATCGGGTGCCGCATCACCGTCAACGGGGTCGTCAAGGACGAAAGGTCCACGAGCAACGTGAACGGTTACATCGCCTGCTTGGACAAATCGGCATGAGCGGCCAGCACGTCGAGGGTGCCACCGAGCATTCCAGGACGGCGCGGACCATTCGCCTGCTCGCGGTGCCCATCGTGCTGGTGTGGGTCGCCATCGCTGCGCTGACGAATATCCTTGTGCCACAACTGGAAGTCGTCGGCGCCGCTCGCTCGGTGGGACTCAACGCCCCCGATGCGCCGTCGACCATGGCGATGCGCCATATCGGACAGGTCTTCGACGAGTTCAATTCCGACAGCGCGGCCATGATCGTGCTCGAAGGCGACCAGCCCCTCGGCGATGAGGCTCACCGCTTCTACGACACCTTGGTGAAAAAACTGGCCGAGGACACCACACACGTCGAGCACATCCAGGACTTCTGGGGCGATCCGCTCACCGCGGGTGGCTCTCAGAGCAAGGACGGCAAAGCCGCTCTCGTGCAGGTATACCTCGCCGGCAACCAGGGCGAGGCGCTGTCCAATCAATCCGTCGACGCCATCCGCGAAATCGTGGCAACCACCCCGCCACCGCCCGGGGTCAAGGCCTATGTCACCGGCGCCGCGCCGCTGATCACCGACAACTTCGAAGTGGGCAGTGAGGGTACCGAAAAGGTCACGCTCCTCACGTTTTTGGTCATCGCCGTGATGCTGCTGGTCGTCTACCGGTCCTTCGTCACGATGTTCCTCATGCTCGTCACGGTCCTCATAGAGCTGTCGGCCGCGCGAGGTGTCGTCGCCGCGCTCGCTCACACCGGGATCATCGGCCTGTCCACCTATTCGACCAACCTGCTGACGCTCCTGGCAATCGCCGCGGGCACGGACTACGGCATCTTCATCGTCGGCCGCTATCACGAAGCACGTAGTCGTGCCATGGACCGAGAAGCCGCCTATTACGACATGTTTCGCGGCACCGTGCACGTCATCGTCGGCTCCGGACTGACCATCGCAGGAGCAGTGGCGTGCTTGTACTTCACCCGTCTGCCCTACTTCCAGACCTTGGGCGTCCCCGCCGCCATCGGCGTGCTCGTGACACTGGCGGCGGCGCTGACCCTGGGGCCCGCCGTATTGACCATCGCCAGCCAGTTCGGACTCTTCGAGCCGAAACGCAACCCGCGAGCACCGCGATGGCGCCGCATCGGTACCGCGATCGTGCGTTGGCCCGGCCCCATCCTGGTGGTGTCATGCCTGATCGCGCTGATCGGCCTCCTCGCCCTGCCGGGGTACAAGACCAGCTACGACGGTCGCCCTTACCTCCCGGAATCGGCACCGGCCAACATCGGCTATACCGCCGCCACCCGCCACTTCTCGGAGGCCCGGCTGAACCCCGAGCTGCTGATGATCGAAACCGATCACGACATGCGCAACCCCTCGGACATGCTGGTCCTCGAACGCGTGGCCAAAGCCGTTCTGCACACCCGCGGCATCGCCCTGGTCCAGTCGATCACCCGGCCCCTGGGCACGCCGATCAAGCACAGCTCCATCCCCTTTCAGATCAGCGCCCAAAGCGCCAGTCAGATCATGAATTTGGGCTACCAGCAGGATCGCGCCGCCGATCTGCTCAAGCAGGCCAACGAGCTGTCGAACACGATCAACATCCTCAAACAGCAGGTCACGCTGCAGCAGGCCAGTGCCGCGGCGACCCATGAGCAGACTCAGGCGTTCCACGACACCGTGGCGATCGTGAACGACCTTCGCGACAAGATCGCCAATTTCGACGATCAGTTCCGGCCCCTGCGCAATTACTTCTACTGGGAGCCACACTGTTTCGACATCCCCATGTGTGCGGCGTTGCGATCGGTGTTCGACGCACTCGACGGGATCGACAAGCTCAGCGACCAGTTCGGGCAGATCACTGCGAGCTTGGACAAGCTTGATGCGCTTCAGCCGAAACTGGTGGCGCTGCTCCCGCCCCAGATCGCCATCCAGGAGCGAAACCGTGACCTGACTCTGTCGAATTACGCCACCACGGCCGGGACCAACTCGCAGTCGGAGGAGGCCCTGCAGAACTCGACCGCGATGGGACAGGCCTTCGACTCCGCCAAGAACGACGACTCGTTCTACCTGCCTCCCGAAGCCTTCGACAATCCCGACTTCAAGCGCGGCCTGAAACTGTTCATGTCGCCCGACGGCAAAGCCGCCCGCATGATCATCACGCATGAGGGCACTCCCGCCACGCCCGAAGGTATTTCACACATCGACGCGCTCAAGGACTCCGCGTTCGACGCGATCAAGGCCACTCCCCTGTCGGACGCCAAGATCTACGTGGCCGGAACCGCCTCGGCCTACAAGGATATTCAGGACGGCGCCAAATACGACCTGCTCATCGCCGCATTGGCCGCGATCAGCCTCATCCTGCTCATCATGATGTTCATCACCCGAAGCATCGTTGCCGCAATGGTCATCGTCGGCACCGTGGTGCTGTCGCTGGGAGCGTCGTTCGGCCTGTCGGTCCTGGTGTGGCAGTACATCTTCGGCATCCAGCTGTACTGGATCGTGCTGGCACTGGCCATCATCCTGTTGCTGGCGGTGGGCGCCGACTACAACCTGCTGTTGATATCCCGATTCCAGGAGGAGATCGGGGCAGGGCTCAAGACCGGTGTCATCCGCGCCATGGCAGGCACCGGCCGAGTGGTGACCGCGGCCGGGCTGGTGTTCGCGGCCACCATGTCCTCGTTCATCTTCAGCGATCTCATCGTCCTCGGCCAGATCGGCACCACGATCGGCCTCGGCCTGCTGTTCGACACGTTGATCGTGCGGTCGTTCATGACACCGTCCATCGCGGCGCTGCTCGGCCGGTGGTTCTGGTGGCCGCAGATCGTCCGGCCCCGCCCGGCCAGCCGGATGTTGCGGCCCTACGGTTCTCGGAACTCGGTGCGCGAACTGCTCGACAAAGAGCCGGAGCCTGGAGCGGGGGCAGTCACCTGAAGCCCGGCCGTGGCTAGGAATTCAGGTAGGTGACAACCGCCAGTACGCGCCGGTGATGCGCCGACGACGGCGGCAGGTCGAGTTTGGTGAAGATGCTGCCGATGTGTTTCTCCACCGCACGTTCGGACACCGAAAGCTGTTCGGCCAAAGCACTGTTCGAATGGCCCTCGGCCATCAACGCGAGCACCTCGCGTTCCCGCGGTGTCAGCCGGGCCAGCGCGTCGCCGCTACGGCGCGTCCCCATCAGCTGGCGCACCACCTCCGGATCGAGCGCGGTACCTCCCGAGGCAATGCGCCGCACCGCGGCATCGAACTCGCCGATGTCGGCCACCCGGTCCTTGAGCAGATAGCCGACGCCTTCGGGGTTCCCGGCCAGCAACTCAGCGGCATAGCGGGTTTCCACCCACTGCGAGAACACGAGCACGCCGACGTCCGGGCATGAGTGCCGGAGTGAGACTGCCGCGATCAGTCCCTCGTCGGTGAACGTCGGTGGCATGCGGATGTCGATGACGAACACTTCCGGACGCAGGGTCTCGGCGATCTCGCGCACCTGATCGGCCGTGCCCACCTTGGCCACAACTTCATGCCCGCGTTCGACGAGCAACTGGGTCAGGCCGTCACGCAGGATCGCGTTGTCCTCGGCGATGGCCAACCGGGTCACCGCGGTGCTCCCGACGGAACGACCGCGGTCACCGTGGTGGGCCCGCCAAGGGGACTGTCGATGTCGAGACGACCGTCGACCATCCGGAGCCGGTCGGCCAAACCCGTGAGGCCGGAGCCATTGGCCGGCTGAATCCCTCCGGAACCGTTGTCGGTCACGGTGATCCGCAGCTCCTCAACGGCGCTGTGGAGGTGCACCGTGGCCTGTGTGGCCCCGGAATGCCTGGACACGTTGGCCAGCAACTCGGCCACGCAGAAATACGCCAGCGTCTCCACGCCCAGCGAGGGCCGCACCGTGAGGTCGTCGACCAGCTCGACGGGAACGGGATTGCGCGCCACCAATGTCTGCACGGCCGGTACGAGGCCGAGATCCAGTGCGGGAGGACGGATTCCGCGCACCAGATCACGAAGCTCGGTCAGCGTGTCCTTGGTGTTCGCCAACGCGTCGGAGACCAGTTGCCGGGCGCGCTCAGCCTTCTCTGGATCGGCCAACTGTTCCTCCGCACGGGCCAGCGTCATCGCCACGGCGATCAGCCGTGCCTGGGTCCCGTCGTGCAGGTCGCGCTCCACGCGGCGCAGCGTCGCGGCCGAATCGTCGACCACGTCGGCGCGGGCCCGCTCCAGCTCGCCGACCCGGCGTTCGCGGTCGGTGGGCGCGAGCAGCGATCCGGCCAGCCAGACATGGGCGCGCCCGATGCCGAGCATGATCCACGCCAGCACATACAGCCCGAGAAGTCCGCCCATCGCCAGCAGCAGGTATGCGCCGAGAGAGTCCACGGGTTCGCCGAAGCTGACAATCGATTCTCCCGTGAGCGCCCAGATCAGCGGAGAGACCACCAGGATCGCCGATATCGCGACAGCCAGCACGACGCCGTAACCGAGGGGCGTCATCACGACGCTCTGCAGGAGCAGGAACCCGAGACCGCGCCAACCGACGCCATCGGTCAGTGCAGCGGCCAGAGTATGCGGCCAACTTGCCCGTCGGACGAACGGTGTCGGCGGGTCGATGGTGACGCCGATCAGCCGAGCCAGCGACCGGTACAGCGCGCTCCACAGTCGACCCGACAGCACCACCAGCGCCAGCAGCGGGATGCCTACCAAGGTGACGAGCAGCAGCCCCGACGTCAGCCCGGTCACGAACAGGTAGACCACGCCGACCAGGGCAAGGACGCTGACCAGCAGGAAATACAGATAGCCACGACAAGCTGCCGCGGTGAACGGTGTCGTCAGGGTTCGGCGCCGGTCTTCAGGCGCGGAGGCCGAGGTGATTGCAGTGGTGGTCACGGTCATCATCGTTGCCCGGCATGTTGGTACCGAGCGATGGTGCTGTCCGGCCAATATGGGGTGTGGCTGGCCACACCGTCAGCTGTCGAGGGACCGCAGCAGTGCCCTTGTGCGGGCTCTGTTTTCGGGTGACGCGTCGAACACCACGCCGACATATTCGTCGACACCGGCCGCTCCGAGGGACCGAATACGTTCTGCCACGGTGCTTTCATCCCCGATGATGACAGCGTCCTCGGGGCCGGCGTAACCCTCCCGGTCGAGCATGGCCCGATAAGACGGCAGGTGTCCGTACATCGCGAACTGTTTGGCGGCCTGGGCGCGGGCCCCGTCGACATCGTCGGTGACGCTGACCGGAAGTGCTGCGACAACGCGGACCGGACGGTCCCCGGCCGCCTCGCGCAACGTCGGGCCGACATGTTCGGCCAACGTGGTCGGCCCCGTCATCCAGGTGACAGTGCCCGCGGTCCGGCGGCCGGCGAGCTTGAGCAGCTGCGGCCCCAGGGCGGCGATGTACACGTCGGGCGCCGAAGCGCCCGGGATCTGCAGGGCGCCGCGAGTGGTGACCGTCTCCCCCGGCGCATCGGCGGGCTCACCGGCAAGCAGTGGCTGCAGTCCGTCGAGGTACTCACGGAGGCGGCGGACCGGCTTGTCCCACGGGATGCCCCACATGCCCTCGGTGACCGCCGCGTGCGTCATGCCGAGCCCGAGCAGGAACCGGCCGCCGCTGATCAGGCTGAGGGTGAGGGCTCGCTGGGCCAGCAGCATCGGGTGCTGGTTCTGGATCGGGATGACACCGGAGCCCACCTCGATCCCGTCGACCTCACGCAACGCCACCGCCAGCACCGTCAGCAGATCGGGCTCAGACGGCATCTGGGTCATCCAGACCCGCCGGAATCCCTCGTCGCGCAGCTGCGCGAGATTTTCGACAGTGGCGTCGATCGGGGAGCGGCCGGCGGTTTCACTCAGTGAGGCGAGGATGCTGATCTGCATGACCACACGCTATGCGGAGGGCGGGTCGCATGGGACCGGAAGGGTCGCTAATCAGAGAAGTCGATCAGAAAAATAAGGGCGGGTTCGGGAGGACACTTGGGGGCGTTCCAATTCGTCTCACGCAGCCGGTGTTTCACCCCTGTACCGACTCTTTGGATTTGTCACTCCCGAACCCGTCGTAGGCTCGATCGTACGCCTCGGGTACCCCTCAGACCAGAGAAAAGTACGGCCGAATCTAGCCGGGAATCAGAAAGTTAGGTGCCCCGTGTTGCCGTCGGGTCGGGGGGTCAGACGGCAACACGGAGCTACCCGTGTATCGACCTCTATGCCGCGCCCGTTACACATCTCCAAAAGAAACTTTTCGGATGTTTTCGGGCCCGCAAGCTACGCCTCCAAAATGGCGGTGACGCCCTGCCCACCCGCCGCACAAATCGAGATCAGGCCGCGCACGGGCTGACCGGTTTGCTTCTTCTTCTCCGCCAGCTGCTTGGCCAGCTGGGCGACGATCCGGCCGCCGGTGGCCGCGAACGGGTGGCCCGCCGCCAGAGAGGAGCCGTTGACGTTGAGCTTGGACCGATCGATGGAGCCGAGTGCTTTGTCCAGCCCCAGCCGCTCCTTGCAGTACTCGTCGGAATCCCAGGCCGCCAGCGTGGCCAGCACGACCGAGGCGAACGCCTCGTGGATCTCGTAGAAGTCGAAATCCTGCAACGTCAGGCCGTTGCGGGCGAGCAGCCGGGGCACCGCGTACGTGGGTGCCATCAGCAGGCCGTCGGGCCCGTTGACGTAGTCGACGGCGGCGGTCTCGGAGTCGACGAAGTAGGCCAGCGGCTCGTGGCCGTGCGCCTCGGCCCAGTCCTCGCTGGCCAGCAGGGCCACCGAGGCACCGTCGGTCAATGGGGTCGAGTTGCCCGCAGTCATGGTCGCGTCGCCGGCCTTGACGCCGAACACCGGCTTGAGCTTTGCCAACTTCTCCGGGCTGGAATCTGCCCGCAGGTTGTTGTCCCGGTACAGCCCCAGGAACGGGGTGACCAGGTCATCGAAGAAGCCGCTGTCGTAGGCGGCAGCCATGTTGCGGTGGCTCGCGGCGGCCAGTTCGTCCTGGTCGACGCGCTTGACGCCCATCTTCTTGGCGGTGACGGCGGCGTGCTCACCCATCGACATGCCGGTGCGGGGCTCGCTGTTGACGGGGATCTCCACCCCCAGCGCGGCAGGCAGCTTGCCCACCAGCTTGAGCCGGTCGATGTTGGACTTGGCGCGGCGCAGGCCCAGCAGCACCTGGCGCAGGTCGTTGCCGAACGCGATGGGCGCATCCGAGGCGGTGTCCACGCCGCCGGCCGCGGCCGATTCGTACTGGCCCAGCGCGATGGCGTTGGCAGCCGCGGTGGCGGCCTGTAGGCCGGTGCCGCACGCCTGCTGGATGTCGTAAGCGGGCGTGTAGGGCGACAATGCGCTGCCCAGCACGCATTCACGCATGAGGTTGAAGTCGCGGCTGTGCTTGAGTACCGCTCCGCCGATCACCGCGCCGAGGCGTTCACCGGTCAGATCGAATCGCTCGATCAGCCCGTCCAGGGCGGCGGTGAACATGTCCTGGTTGGAGGCGTTGGCATACGCGCCGTCGGACCGTGCGAACGGAATCCTGTTGCCACCCAAAACGGCAACGCGTCGCCGGGTCGTGTTGTTGGCCATCTGTTTGCCCTCCACTGTCGGGTTGTCCGGGGCCATATTACCCACTGTTCTTACTCTGGAGTAAGTTCGGTATGGACAACGCAGTACTGCGAAGCGAAAGGCAGCTGAAGTGGCTTCCGACCTGTTCTCCCAAGTGGTCAACTCCGGGCCGGGATCGTTCCTGGCCAAACAGCTGGGCGTGCCGCAGCCCGAGACCCTGCGCCGCTACCGCCCCGGGCAGCCGCCGCTGCCCGGCTCCCTGCTGATCGGCGGGGAGGGACGCGTCGTCGAACCCCTGCGCGCAGCCCTGGCCGACGACTATGACGTCGTCTCCAACAACATCGGCGGCCGCTGGGCCGATTCGTTCGGCGGTGTGGTGCTCGACGCCACCGGCATCGACGACCCGGCCGGGCTCAAGGAGCTCTACCAGTTCTTCACCCCGGTTCTGCGCAACCTCGCGTCGTGCGCACGCGTGGTCGTCATCGGCACCACACCGGAGCAGGCCGGCAGCGTCCACGCCCAGATCGCGCAGCGCGCCCTGGAAGGCTTCACCCGATCGCTGGGCAAGGAGCTGCAGCGCGGCGCCACGGCGTCGCTCGTGTACCTGGCCGCCGACGCCAAGCCCGCCGCCACCGGCCTGGAGTCAACCCTGCGCTTCATCCTCTCGGCCAAGTCGGCCTACGTCGACGGGCAGGTGTACCGGGTCGGTGCCGCCGACTCGACGCCGCCGGCGGACTGGGACAAGCCACTGGCCGGCAAGGTGGCCGTGGTGACCGGTGCGGCCCGCGGGATCGGCGCGACGATCGCGGAGGTGTTCGCGCGGGACGGCGCCACCGTGGTGGCCGTCGACGTGCCGCAGGCCGCCGAGGATCTCGGCAAGGTCGCGGAGAAGGTGGGTGGCAGCGCGCTGACGCTCGACGTCACCGCCGACGATGCAGTCGAACAGATCGTCGCGCACGTCACCGCACAGCACGACGGCAAGGTCGATGTGCTGGTGAACAACGCCGGTATCACCCGCGACAAGCTGCTGGCCAACATGGACGAGAGCCGCTGGGACTCCGTGGTGGCGGTGAACCTGCTTGCCCCGCAACGACTCACCGAGGGTTTGGTGGAGGCCGGAGTGCTGGGCGAGGGCGGCCGGGTGATCGGACTGTCGTCGATGGCCGGCATCGCCGGTAACCGCGGGCAGACCAACTACGCCACCACCAAGGCCGGCATGATCGGGCTCGCCGAGGCGCTGGCCCCGGTGCTGGCCGAGAAGGACATCACCATCAACGCCGTGGCCCCGGGATTCATCGAGACCAAGATGACCGACGCGATCCCACTGGCCACCCGTGAGGTCGGCCGCCGGCTGAACTCGCTGTTCCAGGGCGGCAAGCCGGTGGACGTGGCCGAGCTGATCGCCTACTTCGCCAGCCCGGCGTCGAATGCGGTCACCGGAAACACCATCCGGGTCTGCGGCCAGGCCATGTTGGGGGCGTGACAGCGTGAACAACATGCTCCGGGCCGTCGTCGGGGCGTTGCCGTTCGTACCGCGCGACGATACGTTGCCGGCCCGCACCGTCACGGTCGACAACCTCCCCATCGACCCCGCCAACGTCGCCGCCTACGCCCAGGTGACCGGGCTGCGGTTCGGTGACACCCTGCCGCTGACCTACCCGTTCGCGCTGACCTTCCCGACAGTGATGTCGCTGGTCACCGGATTCGATTTCCCGTTCGCCGCAATGGGTTCGGTGCATCTGGAGAACCACATCACCCAGTACCGGCCGATCAAGGTGACCGACACCGTCAGCGCGGCGGTGCACGCGGAGAACCTGCGCGAGCACCGCAAGGGCCTGCTGGTGGACATTGTGACCGAGCTCAAGGTCGGCAATGACACGGCGTGGCACCAGGTGACGACATTCCTGCACCAGCAGAAGACCAGCCTGTCCGGTGAGCCCAAGCCGGAACCGCAGAAGCAGCCGAAGCTGCCGCCGCCCAACGCCGTTCTGAACATCAGCCCGGGCCAGATCCGGAGCTACGCGTCGATCGGCGGGGACCACAACCCCATCCACACCAACGGGCTGGCCGCCAAACTGTTCGGCTTCCCGACCGTGATCGCGCATGGAATGTTCAGCGCTGCGGCAGTTCTGGCCAACATCGAGGGGCAGCTCCCCGATGCGGTCAAGTACTCGGTGCGGTTCGCCAAGCCCGTGGTACTGCCCGCCAAGGCCGGGCTCTACGTAGAGCGCGACGCCGACGGCTGGGAGCTGACCCTGCGCAACCTGAAGAAGGGTTACCCGCACCTGTCGGCGACGGTGAGCCCGCTGCACTGAGCGTGGTCGCCGGGCGTGCACTCAGACCGCGTTTTCACGCTCGGTCGCGATCTGGTTGCACGCCCGGCGTTTCTCACACGCTCGGTACGGCGTCCCCGGAAGTCCGTCGCAGATCGGCGAATTCGGAGATCGAGGCCGAGGTCACCGACGCGACCGGCCGGGCATTGGGCGCCGACGCGTCGGACTTGGACACCATCACGACGTTGTCGATGTAGGGCTGGATCGTCGTGCTGTTCTGCACGGTCGACACGATCACCAACTGGAAACCGAACTTGCGGAACGCCGACAACGCCTGCTGGGCGAACTGCGGATCCGACTTGGAAAACGCCTCGTCGAGCATGAGCTGGGCGAACAACGGCCTGGTGTCATCGCTGTCGGGGCTGGCCAGGTTGAAGCTCAGGGCGCCGGCCAGGCAGAACGCCATGAGCTTCTCCTGCTCACCACCGGAGTTGTCGCCGGAGTTGCTGTAGGTCCGGATCACCTCGCCGGTTGCGGCGTCGCGCTCCTCGCAGTACAGCACGAACCGGTTGCGCACATCCAGCGCATCACGGGTCCACTGCCGGTCCTCGGGTGTATTGCCGGCCAACAATTTTCGTAGTTGAAGGATGTCGGTGTACTGCTCGAACATCGCGGTCTCGTCGCCGAAGCTCACCAGTGACACCCGCGACGAGATGCGCTGCGCCTTCTCGTTGAGTTCGTCGACCGCCGCCAGATGCCGGGTGCCGGCATGCAGCGTCAATCGCGTACCGCGGTTGAACTCCACCGCCCCCAGACCGGTGTTCACCCGGGCGATCTGCTCGGTGATCCGCCGCGCCTCGTTGTCGGCGATCATGTGCAGGTTCAGGATCGCACCCGGTGCCTGTTCGGTGATCAACCGCTGCATGCGCTCGTAGGCGTCGGGCAGCTCGCGCTCGTCGATCCGACGGCACAGCGCCACATAGTCGTGCACCCGCTCGTCGAAGACATCGCTGTCGTTGGGAATGGCATCGGGGAACGAGCTGTCGTAGGCGGCCATGATGCCTGCGAGCTCATCGTGAGAGCGATTACGGTCCGCGCGTAGCCGGTCCCGCTCGCGGCTGATGACGCGGGTCAGCTCGGCCCGGTACGGCTCGGAGTCGAGAAGCTCGAGGGTCAGGGCGATGTCGGCGGCGTAGCCGTCGATGGTGTCGCGGGCATGCGACGGGAATTCGCTGGACCCCAACCGCGCCGTCAGGACCTCGCTCAGCTCCAGAAGTGCGGTCCGCCTGCGGTCCAGCGTGGTCTCGCGTTCGTTGAGCGAACCGATCTGCTGGATGACCTTCTCGACCCGCTCCCAGCATTCGTCGGCCCGGTGTTGCAGCCGTTCGGCGTCGGGGTTGTCGGAGACCAGCAGATCGTGTTCGTCCTGCAGGCGCTCCAGCATCTCGTCCACCGAATCGGTGTCGATATCGCTCCACTGCATGAACTGGTCGCACAGTGCCCGGCAGGCCCGCTCCCGGGATTGCAGCTGGCCGCGGTGCTCGTCGAGACGCTCACGTGCGGTCCGCGCCACCTGGTACACGTCCTGCGCGGCGGCCAGATCATCCTGCAGTGCTTCGATTTTGGCCGCGGTACCGCCCAGGAAGATGTAATCCGAGGGCCGTAGCCGTGACCGGTCGTCCTTGATCGAGAGCCGCCCGCTGTCCTTGCGCAGGCCCTGGTCGGTGACGGCACGGGACTGCTCGGTGAACTCCCCCGGCCCGTCGACACACACGTAGTCACCGACCGCCGCGATCACGTTGAGCGCCTCAACGGCGCTGTCGTGCGTCGGGTCGGCGAGCTGCAGTTTGGTGGCCAGCGTGCCCGCAGGCGGGGTCCGTAGTTGTGAGCCGTGCTGGACGTGCTGCAGCTGGATCCGGCCGCGCATGTCGTTCTCGTTGACGAACCGCAACGCGCGTTCCATGTGGGCATCGGGAACCAGCAGGCGTAATCCCGCCCCGCGCAACACCTTTTCGACGGCCAGCCGCCAGCGCGACTCCTCCGGTTTGAGCTCCATGAGCTCGGCGACGTAGACCAGATCGCGCTCGGAGATGTCGAGCGCCCGGGCGATGCGTGCCCGCATCTCGTACTCGGTCCTGGGCAGGGGGGAGCCCAGCCGCTGCACCCGCTCCAACTCAGACTCAATACTCTCGCGTGCCTCGCGAGCCCTCACTTCTTTCGCCGATGCCTCGACGTAAGGCTGGTTACCGGTGAACAACTCCCGGTGCAGCCGGTCGGCCTCTTCCATCAATGTCTCACGCAGCGACCAGAATTCCTCGCCGTTGTCCGGCGGAGTCAACCCCAGTGAGGTGACCTTGTCCTCGTAGGTGGAGCGCCGGCGCGACACCTCCTCGCTGATCCGCTCGGCCTCGGTCAACCGTTGCTGCAGCGGCACGAGATCCACCGTGACGGTGTTGATCTGCGCCATCAACGAGTTGTGCTCGTTCTTGAACTGCCGCTGCTGCGAACCGAACTCGTCACGCTGGGCGCCGAGCTGAGTGATCTGATCGTCGAGATTGTCGATCTCCGGGCCGGCCTGCGCCAGCCGGACATGGTCGACGTAATCCCGGATCATCGCGTTGTCGATGGTGTCGATCACCCCGAACTTGGCCGCCTCTTCGGCGTAACGGGCCTGTACCGCAGCAATATTGCCCAGAGTATTGCGCTTGCGGCGTGCCACATCGAGCAGGCCGCGGGCCTCGACCAGCGGGTTGATCTGCTCCAGCGCCTCTTCGACACCGCTGAGGCTGGCCGGCTCGTCGAGCATGAATTCGCGGACGAATTGTTCAAGGCCACCAACACTTTTCAGCGATTTGGCCTTGCCGAGCAGCTGCTGGGCGGCCTCCGACGCCCGGATGCCGATGCTGGAGTACAACTGGGCCAGGTACTGGCTCTCACTGCGTCCGCCGGTCCACCCGTCGTCGCGAAACACCGCGGCGTCATAGCTATTGGCCGCCCATCGGTTGCACAGGCCGAAGATGTCCCGATCGTCGTCGATCAGGTAGTAGCGACTGCCCGGATCCGAGGTCTTCTCCGCGGCCAGCCATTTGAGCACCAAACCGGTGACCGAGCGCCCGGTGAGGTCGCTGTAGGTGACCGCGACAGCCGACCAGGCCGGACCGGTTCCGCGCAGGTACATGATCTGGCGGCTGGTGCCCTCGCGCCGCTCGCCCCACGCACCGCGCACGTACTTGTCGACGGTGCGCTTGCCGGTTCCCGAACCGGCGGCGGTGGTATCGCCGGAGGCGTTGAAGTTCCGGCGGTGCGACGGCAGGAAGGCCAGCGAAATCGCATCCAGCAGTGATGATTTGCCGCTGCCGGAGGATCCGGTGATCAGCGTGCCGTGCCGGCTGAACGGGATCGAGTGGTACCCGTCGAACACACCCCAGTTGATCACCTGCAGGCGTGACAGGGAGAACTGGTTGGTCGGGTCAGCCATGAGCGTCCACTTCGTCGTCAAGTCGTGCGTCATCGGTTTCGTCGGCATCGTTGCCGGTGCCGTCGGCGGTCCGCTTGAGCTGCTCGAACTGCTGCTGCAGTTCGGTGATCATCGAGGCCGTCATGATCGCGTTGACCACAGGGCTGATGGTGAAGCTGTCCTCGTCCTCGCGGTTGCGGGCGAGCATCTCGATGTCGGTGAGCCGCTCGATCGCGTTGTCGATCCGTTTGTCGAAGGATGCGACGTCGCGGTCGGTGTCGTTGTTCACGCCGGCGAACAGCTCGTGGATCTCGTCGCGGCTGATCAGGACATTCTCGTCGCGCGCCGCGGCCCGCATCAGCTTGGCCAGGTGAAGGGCCAGGATCGAATCGTAGGTGTTCAGGGTCTCGCGGCGCAGCAACCGGCGTCGCCACTGCGACTCGTAGTCGGCCTGCTCGACGTAGGCGATGTCGTGATCATCCGAGATGCACAGCCGCATATCGAGTTCCGACAATCGCACGGTGAGCTCGGTGCGATAGCGGGTGACCCACGACCACAACTCGGAGTGGTTGTCCTTGCTGACGTATCGACGCGACAGCAGGTGCTGCAGTGCCCAGCAGGCCCGGTCGGGCAACTCGCTGACGTCCCCGTCGAAGCGGGGCGCACGACGTTGATCGGTGGACCGTTCGACGGAGTCGATGCTCGGCAGCGCGTCGAAGTCGATCGCCTGATCTGAGATCGGAGAGGTGTCCGGGATATCGGTCATAGCATGGTCTCGCTGACAGTAGGGATCGGTTCGGTGAAAACCAGTCGGGGAATCTCGATTTCGCGATCGGTGCCCTCCAGCGACCGAAACCGCACCCGGGCTGAAGGAGCGGCTTCGGCGCCGTCCTCGGTGTGTTGTTTGAGCGCCCAGGACCACAGCACGATCACATGTCCCAGATAGGCCGAGTCCAGCATGCCGATCGCGTCGGGCAGAGACAGCGGGCCGGTCGCGACCGCGCCGTTGATCAGCTCGGCCAGCTCGGCGGCATCCACCTGGGAGGCCAAGGCCGAGAACGCCGACAGGTTCACCTCGCCTTCCGATGTCTCGGCCTGCGACGGCGGGATGGCGTCACGGATCTTGAAGGCCACGGCGCCAATCGAATTGAAGTCGGTACGAACCAACGGCACCTCGGTGCCGATCCGGCTGTCGGCGAGCGAGACGGCGAGCAGTTCGTGCGCGCCGGCCAGCGCATCGTTGAGCTGCCGGGTGACACCGCGGCTCTGCTCCAGCGTGCCGGAAGCGACGAAGCGTTTGATCCGGCGGGCACAGCGCTGCCGGGTCCGGCCCACCTCGGCCGTCTGCGCCGACACCAGGCTGAAGAAACCCGTCATCACCTCACGCAGGCCCGGGTCGAGGTGCGGGAGCTCACGGGTCACCTCTTCGATGTCGGCCACCAGCGCGGCCCGCTGCTCGGGATCCTGGATCATCCGCGTGAAGGCGGTGTAGGACGCGCTCTCGCGGGAGGCGAACAGTGACTCGTAATCGTCGAACAGTTGACGCTGACGTTCCCGGTAACCGAGATCGGTGTCGGCGGAGGTATCCAGCAGCCGGGTGGTGATGCGATTCAACATGCTGCCGTACTGCCCGATGTCGGAGATGATCTGCTCCATCTGCAACGCGATGGCGCGGGCCTCGTCTTCGACGTCCACCAGGTCGGGTTCTGGCCGCTGCCCCTGCTCGAGGGCATCCAATTCATCACGCAGCTTGGCGATCTCGGCTTCGATGTCGGCGCGGATGCGGTCCGGGTCGTTGCTGACCTGTCCGGCCACGCGGCGCAGCCCGGCCGCGATCCCCGTGATCGATCCGCCGGTGGCGAGAGTGTCCTCGCGGCGCATGCGGCGCGCGAAATCCAGCACGGCCCGCGCTTCGTAGGTGAGGTAGCAGACATTGCGTTCGGTGTCGCCGAACTGCTCGGTGATCCGGTGCAGCCAACCCTGGCCGGCCCAGTACTTGATCAGCGACAGGCCCGACTGATCGGTCTCGGAGCCGAGGTCCGCCAGATCGCGTTCCAGCCGGACCACCAGGTCGATCTCCGTGAGCTTGGCGCCGCGGTCCAGGTGGCGTTCCATCAGCGTGAGGTAGGTGGCCAGGTTGTTCGTCGCCAGCAGCCGCGACGAGCGGGAATCGGCCACCTCGCGGTTGAGCTGGTACAGCTGGTCCAGTGACTGTTCGGCCGAAGCCCGATCGCCGGCACCGCCGTCAGCCATGACCGGCCGTTCGTTTCGCAGTGGACATCGGCACCACTTTAGGCGGCTGACGCAACCGCTTCCGACGCCAGTTCCGTTTGCTGTTCACCATCGCGATGGGCCATTGTGACCGACACCTCAACCAACCTGCCCTACAGTCATCCGGTGACTCCCGCCAAGGTGCCACCCGCCGGCCTGGTCCGCGCGGTCGAACGCGTCCGCCACCATCTGCGCCGCCTGCATCAACGGGCGGTACCGCCGCCCGCGGCGATGCTGGAGATGATCCTGGGCGCATGGGTCGCCCAGGGCATCGCGGCGGCCGCGCAGCTCGGGGTGGCCGATGCGCTCGCCGACGGCCCTCTGCGCCCCGATGAGCTGGCCCGCCGCGTCGACGCAAATCCCGACACCCTGGACAGGCTGATGCGCGCACTGGTCAGCGAAGGCATCTTCCGTCGCACCCGCGACGGGCGCTACGCGCTGAACCCGCTGGCCGACACCTTGCGCACGGACGCGCCGGTGTCTGTGGGCGCGATGGCGCGGTTCGTGGGCTCGGTGCAGCATCGCGAACACTGGAGCCATCTCGACGACGCGGTCCGAACCGGTGAGGCCGTCATTCCCAAGCTGCGGGGTCAGCAGCCGTTCGACTACATCGCCTCCGATCCGGAACTGTCGGCGATCTTCAATGACGCCATGACCAGCATCTCCGAGTTGGCGATCGCGCCTGTGGTGGCGGCCTACGACTTCACCCGCTTCGGCACCGTCGCTGATGTCGGCGGTGGCCACGGCCGGCTGCTGGCCGCCGTACTGACCGCGGCCCCCGCCGCCCGCGGCGTGCTCTACGACCTGCCGGCGGTGGTCGAGGGAGCACCGGAACTTCTGGGCAGATACGGCATGGCCGAGCGCGTCGAGGTGGTCCCCGGTTCGTTCTTCGACGGTGTTCCGCCCGGCGCGGACGCCTACCTGCTGAAGAACATCATTCACGACTGGCCGGACGACGAGTCGATCGCGATCCTGCGCAATGTGCGTGCGGCCGCCACGCCCGGTGCCCATCTGCTCCTCGTCGAGGCGGTCATCCCCGACCACGACCGCGAGTTCCTGGGCAAATGGATCGACATGGAGATGCTGGTGGGCGTCGCCGCCCGGGAACGCAAAGAGGCCGACTACCGAAGCCTGTATGAGCAGGCCGGGTTTCGGCTCACCCGTGTGGTCGAGACGGCCTCTCCGTTCAGCGTGGTGGAGGGTGTGGCGGTCTAATCGTCGTTCGCGCAGGGTGAAGTGGCTCGGACCGTCAGCACATAGCCGTCGCTGCCTCGGTTTTCAGCTTTGGCGAAAACGACGTAGCCGCGGGCATCACGGTAGGTCTTGTCGTTGGGAGGTTCTGGGTCCGGCCGTGTCCAGGGCACAGGTTCGAAGCCCTCACCCACAAGGGCGTGGATGCGATCGAACACGGCTTCCACGAGCTCCGGGGCCGGATCTCGTATCCACTCGTAGACCTGCACCTTCCAGGGCGGGCCCACCGACATCAACGCCTCGTCTGTGCGGCACCCGATTTTCCGTGCCAGGGCGGGGTTGGGATCGACCGGCTTGTCGAGGATCGTCGATACGTAGCCGGCCGCGATGCGTGCGGCCTCGGTGACGGTCAATGAAGTGGGTTGCATCGTCGCCTCGTCGTCGGTGGGCGGCCGGTCCTGGGACGAAGGCCCGCAGGAACTGGTGAACATCACCGTCACCGCCATGAAAAGTACTGTGAGAAGTCTCATTTGACCTGTATTC
Organism: Mycobacterium sp. URHD0025; assembly: GCF_000426065.1. Lineage (GTDB taxonomy): Bacteria > Actinomycetota > Actinomycetes > Mycobacteriales > Mycobacteriaceae > Mycobacterium. Next base: position 527,784 of record NZ_AUEQ01000001.1, read on the forward strand.
GTGGCCCGCGATCCGCATTGTCGGTCACCCGCGGATTGTCCCACGGATGTTGCCGTCTTTCGTAGGATCCGTCGTCATCCCAGGGAAGTTCGGGGATCTTCGGTCCGGCTTGGGCCCGGCCCTGATCGGAGGCTTCGGCCCGGAAGTCACCGTCATCGCCGAGATCGATATCGACGTAGTTGCTCTCGATGCCACGTTCCACATAGCCGGTGGCCTCACCGCCCTGGATGACGGCGACCATGTTCCGGAACGCATCGGATTCGTAATCGTCCCAATACTTTCCGTGCGCGTCCTGCCCCACGATCACCTGGTTGGCGTGCTCACCTTCCCGGCCGTAGTACCCGGTGTCCAGACGAGTGACGCCGGGAATCCGGTCCGGGTCGGTTGCCGACGGCAGACCACCGAGCGGATTGCCGACCTGCCCGTCGACGGTGTGCGGAATCCCGGGGATCCCGCTCGGTATCGGGACATCTCGCGGCAACGACTGCACCACCGAGATCGGATCTCCGGGCGCGGTCATCGAATAGCGCTGCACATTCGGGTTCGGGTTGGTGTACTCCCCGGTGAGGATTCCGGTGCCGGCCGAGGACGCGTGCAGGATGCGGTCGGCGCGCAACCCCATCTGCTCGGCTGTCCCGACGATGGCACCGCCGTAGGAATGACCGATATAGGTGACGGGTGTACCCGGCGCCCCCTCACCCACGGCGCGATCGATCTCGTGCCCGAACGACACCAGCTTGGGTGCCATCGACGCGGCATAGGACGGGTCCGCCGCCTTGTCCAGGCCCTGCGGGAAGTCGTCACCCATGTACAGAAAGACCGGCGAACCGCTCTGGGCGGCCAATTCGACCGCCGATGCGTGATTCGAGCCGCTGCCGTTCAGGTTGGTGTTGGTGCCGGGCACCACCACGCCGACGCCCTTGATACCGGGTTTGATGTCACCGATCATCTCGATCATCCGGCCGTTGCCCTCGGTGGAGAACGCGACGAACTTGCGCGGCACCAACTGCCCGCTGTTGTTGGGATCCTTGATCGGGGTGAGCATGGCCTGCAGCTGCTTGACCCGGGCATCATCCGGGGGCTGCTTCTTCTGCTCCTCCGCCAGTGCGTTGCGGATGTTGATGTTGTTGGCTTCGATCCTGGTGTCGAACGGAACGCCATCGGTGTTGCCCATCACCTGCGGATCGGCGAGGACCATCTCGTGCAACGCTTCCGGGCTGAGTCCGGCGAGAAACGCGGCCCGTTCATCGGGCGTCATCCCGGCCAGCCGGTCGACCAGTGACTTGGGACCGCTCGGCGCGGGCGGCTCCTTGGTGCCCGGTCCATTGAGCGCCGCCGCGGCATCGCGCACCTGTTGCCCGACCTTGTCGTCGGTGCTTTCGAACTGCGCCAGCATGGTCTGCAGATCCAGCGATGCGTTCGCGGCCAGCGCTTGCAGCAGCATCCGGTTCACCGGGCTCAACCTGGCGAAGATGTCGAGTGAGCTGCCGGGACGGACCGACACCGTTCCGTCGTCGGCGACCTGCCACCCCTGCCCTTGAAGCCGGCCGACGGTGCTCATGATGCGGCTGCGCTGCTGCACCAGATCCCCACCGCCGTCCTGCAACGCCGAACTCAACGCGCCGAGCGCAGCGTGGAGCCGCTGCATACGTTCCAATGACGCTGTGGCACTTGCGATGGCCGCATCTGCCGAGCTACCGGTCCACCCGGCGCGCAGCTTGTCGATGATGGCGCGCTGCTGATCCATCTGAGCGGCCAACGCGGAGGCCCGGCCGCCGACGGCGGCGCCGCTGTGCACCAGTGCCTCAGGGTTGGAGGCTTCCACCTGAGAGATCGAAACCGGCATGTCAATCCATTGCGCGGGCCGAGTTGGTCAGCTGACGTGCGGACGCGTCATCGACACGCTCGAACACGGCGGCGGCCTCGACCAGCTTGGCGGCATGTGCACCGAGTTCGTCGCCGACGGCTTTGGCCGCAGCATCCACGACGGGCGAGACCTCACCGCAGGCGGCACCACTGCGCAGCCCGGGCATGGCACCGGCCGCGGCGGTCAGCGGTTGCCCGATCCCGAGTGCTGCGACAGCCGCGCCCACTGCCGTCTCGGCCGCGGCAGCCGACCGCAGCCCGGCCGGGTCTACCTTCAGCTCAGAACCCATGTTGGAAGCGTAATGCCACCGTGAGGGGGCTCAGGACAGCAATTCCGGCGGCACCTAGCCCGTGGAGACCGACTGCGTACCCGCGTCGGACGGGGTGCCCTTCAGGCCGCGCCAGAACAGATTGATCATCAACTCGGCGGCCTCGTTGACGTCGGCATCGCCCGTGCTGACCCGGCTGGCAATGGCCTCGCCGGCACCCACCAGCGCCACCGCCATCATCTCGAAGTCACTGTCGGGCTGAGGATTACGCGTGCCAGTGCTGAGCAGTCGGGCCACCAGGTCGATGATCCGCTCACGGCCCTCACGGACGGTGTGCGCGAAGGCCTGCGAGCTGGTGGCCTGGGTGTAGAGGACCATCCACGAAGCGCGATTGGCGTCGATGTAGGTGAGGAACGCCAGCACGGCGCTGCGCAACAGGTCCTTGGGGCTCTGGGTGAAGTCGATCTCCCCGCGCACCACGTCCACGAAACGGGTCAGTTCGCGATCCAGACAGGCGCCGAACAACTCCTCCTTGGAGCCGTAATAGAGATACAGCATCGGCTTCGAGATCTCGGCCTCCGCGGCGATCGCGTCCATCGAGGTCTCGTGATATCCGTTGACCGAGAAAATCTGCACCGCGGCGTCGAGCATCTGCTGTTCACGCACGGCCCTCGGCAGCCGCTTCGTTCCACCTGCCATCCGAACAGGATAAGCGCCCGATTGACGGTCAGGGCAGCAGCTCAGTGCGCCGCTGCTCCTCCCACAACGCCATCCGGGTCCGCGCGGGTTCTCCGATCGCGTCCATCACCAGTGGAATGAGAAGTTCGGTGAGCAGGAATCCGGCCGCCATGCTCTGGTAGGTGGTACCCACGGTGCTCGACGCGGCGAGCACCACCTCGGCCTCCGGTGCGACGGGACAGGCCAGATCGTCGGTAATGAGCAGCACGGTGGCCCCGGCCCGGTGTACCCGCCGGGCCAGATCGGCCGCACTGCGCTGGTAGCGGTGGTAGTCGAACAACACCACCACGTCGTTGCGAGACAGTTCCAGCAGCGCGCCGAGATCGCTTCCGGTGGGATCGGCGAGCGCCCGCACCCCGGGCCGCAGTTGTTCGAGATGTGCGGCCAGATGCAGGGCCAACAGGTGCGAGAAGCGCCCGCCGTGCAGGTAGACGGTCCGGTTGGTGTCGGCCAGCAGTCCGACGGCACCCTCGACCGCGGATTCGGGAAGCATCGCGAGTGTCTGCGCTGCCCGGTCGTTCTGTCCGCGGGCCTGCTGTAGGAGGCGCTCGAGCAGGCCGCCGGCCGGCGGGGCATCCGGAAGTCGGGTGATCGGTCCGCTCGATCTGGTCGACAGTTCGGCCCGCAAGGTGACCTGAAGATCGGCGAAGCCCTCGTACCCCAGCGACTGCGCAAACCTAAGTACGGTCGGCGGGCTGACCTCGGCCCGCTCTGCGAGCCTGGCCGCGCTGGCCAGCCCGGCGCTCGGATAGTCGGCGAGCAATGCCCTCCCGACCCGTCGCTCGGCTTTGCTCAGCGACGGGAGGGCTGCGGTGGTGCGCGCCTCCACAGTCGACGCGGCCACCATCGCTTCTGCAGCAGGCGTCGGTTCCGGAGGCGATTCGGGGGCCACGACGGTCAATCTGCCATGACCGGCACCGAGACCATCGACAGATCGCTCATCGAGATCGCGGTGACGCTTTCCGGTGGTAGCGCCTGCCAGTCCAGATCGCCGAACCCCGTCGAACCGACGACGAGCGTGCCGTCGGCCGGCCTGGCCCATCGCAGGGCGAAGTAGTCCTCGAGGTGCTCGGTGGGCAGGTCGGCCGCGGTGATCTCCTCGACGTCCTCGGCCGGCAGATAGCTGTGGGCGTGCGCATGCACGGCGATCATCTGGCCCTCCCCGAGTACGAGGGCGTTGAGGCTGGCCTCGGGATACAGCGGCCGCAGTTGCGCCACCGCCCGACGGACCGCCTCCGCGAGATCAGGCGCGGTGCGGCGGTGCTGACGGATGACGCCGAAATAGCGCTCACTGTCCGTGGTGCCGTGCAACGATGCCGCGACATCGCGCTCCAACAGCTCGTCGAGCAGACCGGCGGGTTTGATGGAACCGTTGTGCGCCATGGCAATTCCATCCGCCACGAACGGGTGTGAGTTCTCCGGCCGGACCGCCAGACCGTTCGTGGCCCAACGCAGGTGGACCACGCTGGCCACGGCGGCCGGCCCGGCCACCGCCGCGGCGAACGCCGGGTCGTCGAGCGCGCTGCCGGGCGACACCTCGGTGCTCGGGGCCTGTCCGGACTGCTCGATGCGGGCGACGCCCCAGCCGTCGCCGTGCACCTTGGTCAACACCACGAAATCCTTGAGCACGTGCGCCCCGACGGCGTCGCAGACGGATATCGGCTGCGCTGACACCACACCCAGCAGTCGGCACATGGATTCCGCCCCTCCGTCACAGGACCCTCAGTCCCCCAAAATCTAACAAATCAATCTTAGATCGACGATATTAAAGTTTCTGAAACATTCATGACATAGCGTACGCGGAGAGTTCAGTACCTCAGGAGGGACTTATGCCGGCAGCCATCACGTCACGTACCGAGGATCTGCGTGCCCGGGGCGTCGAGATCGTGGCGGGGTCACTGACCGATCTGGCCGGCGTGACCCGGGCAAAATATGTTCCGCTGCAGCGGCTTTCCGCATTCGAGAAGTCCGGCATGGGTGTATCGCCGTCGTGGAGCGTGTTCTGCGTGGACAGCGGTATCGCCTTCACTCCCGAGATCGGCGTGGTCGGCGACCTGCGGATCCGTATCGACCCCGACGACCTGCGCCTGATCGGCGATGGCGTGGCCTGGGCCCCCGCAAGCCTGTACGACCAGCACGGCAACCCCGCGCCGCTGTGCACCCGGGCGCTGCTGGCCGGGATCGAACACAGCGCCACAGACCGCGGCCTCAGTGTGTTGGCCGGCGCGGAGCTGGAGTTCACCCTGCTCTCGGCGGGCGGTGACCACGCCAGCGCCGAACCCTGGTCGCCATACGGCATACGCACGTCGCTCGACCGCTCGGGTTTCCTGGTCGACCTCGCAGTCGCGGCCGAAAAGGCCGGGCTGGACGTCGAACAGCTACACACCGAATACGGCCATGACCAGGTCGAGGTGTCGCTGGCTCCGGCCACACCGGTGGCCGTGGCAGACGCTGTCATCCTGGCGCGGATCGTGATCGGCCGGGTGGCCGCCCGCCACGATATGAAGGTCTCGTTCTCACCGGTGCCCTTCGAGGGCGAAGCCGGTAACGGTGCGCATCTGCACCTCTCGCTCGCCGATGCCGACGGGCCGTTGCTGTCCGGCGGCCCGGGTCCGCACGGTCTGCGCGACGCCGGGCAGTCCGCGATCGCCGGAGTGCTGGACGGTCTGCCGGACCTGCTCGGGGTGTACGCCGGCTCGACCCTGTCGGCGGCCCGCCTCAAGCCCGGCAACTGGGCAGGTGCCACCAAATGCTGGGGCCTGGAGAATCGCGAAGCGGCAGTACGTTTCATCGCGGCGACGCCGGGAAACCCGCACGGCGCCAACGTCGAACTGAAGATCATCGACCCGAGCGCCAATCCGTACCTTGCCACCGCGGCACTACTCGGCAGTGCGTTGCGCGGGATCGACAAGACCCTGTCGTTGCCGGCCGAGGTCACCGACGACCCGGCCGCCACCTCATCGCAACCACTGCCGGCCGACCACCGCGAGGTGATCGACATGCTGGAGTCCTCGGCGCCGGCCGCGGATCTGCTGACACCGGCAGTCATCGACGGGCTCGTCGCCGTCCGCCGGCACGAGCTCACCACCTATGGCGACCGCCCGCTCGCCCAGACCTGCCAGGCGTTGCGCCTGGCGTGGAGTTGCTGACCGCTCATTCCCCGAAGGGAGCATCGATGACAACCAGTGCCGCTGGCGACCCCGATCAACTACCCCACCGACGCCTACCGTTCTGGGTGGCGCTGGCGTTGTCGGTCGCGACGGTCGGTCCCACCCTGGCGATGTCCGGGAACGGGCAGGGCCTGATCGCCACTGTGGGTAAGGCACTCCCGCTGGTCTTTCTGATCGGCCTGGTCGGCGTCTCGCTGGTCGGTTACAGCTTCGTCCGGCTCACCCGCCATCTCAACCACGCCGGTTCCGCCTACGCGCTGGTCGGCGGCACCGTGGGGCCACGCGCCGGGTTCTTCTCCGGCTTCGCGATGCTGGGCGCCTATGTCGGGTTCTCGATCGGAACCCTCGCGCTGACAGCGGCTTTCACCAACGCGTTCATCGCCCAACTGCAACCGGGGAACGACAATCCCTACCAGGTGCCGTGGTTGGTCATCGTGGTGATCGGCGCTGCCATCTCGTTCGCACTGGCGGGTCGCGACATCAAGGTACTGGCCAAGATCCTGCTCGGCATCGAAGGCATCGGCATCGTCGCGATGATCGTGCTGGTCGTCGCGATCTTCGCGAAAGGCGGCGCCCCGACCACGGGATTCGACTTCAGCGTGTTCTCCTTCTCCGGCAGTGGCGTATCGCCGTCGGCGGTGCTCAGCGGTGTGGTGGCAGCGTTCCTGTCCTGGGCCGGATTCGAGGCCTGCGCATCGATGGGCGAGGAGACCGACAACCCAGGGCGCAACATTCCTCGGGCGCTGGGCGGAACATTGATGCTCACCGGCGTGCTGTTCGTCGTCGTGATGTTCGCCCAGGTGATCGGCTTCGGCACCGACGAGGCCGGCCTGGCCGCCTTCCAAAGTTCAGGAAACACGTTGGGAGACTTGGGCAGCAGCTACGTCGGCCAGTGGTTCTCCCTCCTCATCATCTTCACCGCCACCGTCGCGGCGTTCGGCTGCCACATGGCGACCGCGGCGACCTCGGGCCGCATGCTGTTCGCGTTCGGCCGGGACGGCTTCGGCCCGAAGTCATTGGCGCACATCCACGAGGCGACCGGCGGTCCGCGCCGCGCCACGTGGCTCGTGGTCGCACTGGCCCTCGTCGTCGACGTGATCTGCGGCCTGCTCGACTGGCCCGACATGGGCACCGGCAACGACGCGATCGACACGTACTTCCTGTTCGCGGTGGCGGGTTCGGTGTGTCTCATGGTGTGCTACCTGCTGGTCGAGATCGCGGCGGCGTGGTTCGTGGGCGCGCCCAAGTTCGTCGGGGTACACGGTGGACAGGGCAAAGTACTGGGGCTCACCCTGCCGCTGGTGGGCGCCGTGGTGATCGCCGTGGTGCTCTGGTTCAACATCAAGGACGCCGAAACCTGGACTGCCGCACCATTGTTGGGCCTGTACTGGTGCGCGGTCGGTCTGGTGATCGCACTGGCCGCCTCGGGTATCGCCAAACGGGTCGGTGAATCGCTGACTGCCGAGCTGGCGCTGACACCCCCTGTGGAGGTCCGGTGAGCACGCTCTACGCCCGCGACGAAGCCGCCATCGCCGGGATCGAGAAATTACGGTTCTTTCCGCTGGAAGTGGTCTCGGGCAGCGGCTGCACACTGGTCACCCCCGACGGGCGGGAGTTGCTCGACCTGTCCGCGACCTGGACCGCATCAGGCCTCGGCCACGGGCATCCGGCTGTCGCCGAGGCCGTCAGCCGGGCGATCCGCAGCGCGCCCGGGGCAGGCGGGCTCTCGGCCGTACACCCCGATTCGGTGGGGTTGGCCGAAGACCTGCTGGCCCTTGTTCCCGGATCGGGTGACCGCCGGGTCTACCTCGGCCATGCCGGTTCCGACGCCAACGATGTCGCGCTGCGCGCCTGCCGTCATGCCACCGGACGGCGCACCGTGCTGGCGTTCGAGCACAGCTATCACGGCGGCGTCGGTGTCGCGATGGGCGTGTCCGGAGTACACGTCGACGCCGGCAGCCCACCGGACCCCGACGCGGTTTTCCTGCCGTACCCCAACCCTTTTCGGCCGTCTGCCGGCGATGTCGGCGTCGACGTGGCCGCCTGCCTCGAACTGGCCGATCAGCATCTGGGCACCGGAACGATCGCGTGCCTGATCGTCGAACCGATCCTGTCCGACGGCGGCCTCGTCGTCCCGCCCGACGGATTCCTGGCGCAATTGCACCAGCTGTGTCGCCGCCATGGTGTGCCGATGATCTGCGACGAGGTCAAGATGGGACTCGGCCGCCCCGGCACCATGCACGCGTTCGAGCATGACGGCGTGGTGCCCGACATCGTCACCTTCGGCAAGGTGCTGGGCGGCGGCCTGCCGCTGTCGGCGGCGGTCGGACCGGCAGAACTGCTCGACGAACCGGCGGCCTCGGCCCTGCTGACCACCGCGGGCAATCCGGTCTGCACCGCCGCGGGCCGTGCCGTGCTGGCGACGATCGTCGGCGAACAACTGCCCGAGCGGGCTGCGAAAGTCGGTGCCGTGCTGCGTGATGCGCTGCGGGCGTTGGACGCGGAACAGATCGGCGACGTACGCGGGCGCGGGCTGGCGATCGGTCTGGAGCTGGTCGATCCGGCAACCGGCGAGCCCGATCCGCGCACCGCGGCACAGGTGAGCTACCGGGCGTGGGAGCTCGGTGCGGTGGTGTACTACGTCGGCGGCAACGTTCTGGAGATCACCCCGCCATTGGTGCTGTCCGAGGAGCAAGCCGCCCGCGCCGCAGAAATTCTGGGCGCGGCGATCGCCGACACCGCCGCAGGAAAAGTCGATGAGAAGGAGGTCGCACGTTATGCCGGATGGTGACGTCACCGGCCCGACGATCGACGTGTTCGACGGAGTGCACGACGCGGTACCCGAAGCGCTCGCCGAGCATCTGCGCACCGTCAGGTTGATCGACCATCATGTGCACGGGACGTTCGACAAACTCGTCGACCGGGCCGGCTTCGAGGCCGCGATCAACGAGGGGTCCACCGACCCGATACCTGATTTCATGACGCAGTTCGACTCACCGCTCGGCTTGTCGATCCGGCGTTGGTGCGCACCGGTTCTGGGGCTGCCCGCCCGCGCCGGCGCCGACGAGTACTGGAACCGCCGCAGCGACCACACTCCGGACGAGTTGGCCGCACTCATGTTGCCGCTGGCCGGCGTCGACCGCTGGATCGTCGACACCGGATTCCAGGGTGATCTGATCACCACGCCGCAGCGCCTCACCGAACTCAGCGGCCGGCCGTCGTCGGAGATCCTGCGACTGGAGCAGCTGGCCCAGAACCTTCTGGAGTCCGGCACCAGCCCCGAGGCGTTCCCCGACACCTTCCGGGCGGCGCTGTCGGAGGCCGCAGCCTCACCGGAAACCGTGGGCACCAAGACCATTGCGGCCTATCGCACGTCATTCGACATCGACTGGTCCCGGCCCACCGATCAACTGGTGATCGAGCACGCCCGGGAGCTCGCGGCGCGGGATTCGCGACGGGTGGACAGCCCGGTGCTGATCGCGTTCGGGGTACACGAAGCCGCCGACCACGGGCTGCCCATTCAGGTGCACGTCGGGTTCGGCGACCGAGATCTCGACCTGCACCGCACGGACCCGATGTTGTTGCTGCCCTTGCTGCGCACCATGGCGCCGGTCCCGGTGCTGCTGCTGCACTGCTACCCGTTCCACCGCCAGGCCGGTTATCTGGCCCAGGCCTTCGACCACGTGAATTTCGATGTGGGCCTTGCCATCAACTACCTGGGGGCACGATCGGGCGCCGTCGTCGCCGAGGCGCTGGAGACGGCGCCGTTCGCCAAACAGCTGTATTCGTCGGACGCGTTCGGCCCACCCGAACTACACCTGCTGGGGTCGGTGTTGTGGCGGCGCACGATGGGCCTGACGCTCGGCGAGTGGGTGCGCACCGGGGACTGCAGCGAGTCCGACGCGATCCGCATCGTCGACATGATCGCCGTACACAACGCCAATCGGGTCTACCCGCTGTGAACCATGACGGCGCACCGCTTCTGGAGGCGCTGCGCTCCTTCGTCGAACGTGACCAGGCACCGTTCTACAGTCCCGGCCACAAAGGCGGGCGCACGCTCGACCCCTGGCTGCGCGATCACCTCGCCGCCGTCGACCTCAACAACCTGCCCGACACCGACACCCTGCACTGTCCCGAAGGCCCGATCCTGGCTGCCGAAAAGTTGATCGCCGATGCGTGGGGCGTCGGTCAGAGCTTCATCCTGGTACAGGGATCGACCACCGGAAACATCGCGGTGGCACTCTCGGCGCTGCGGCCCGGGGAACCCGTGCTGGTGCAGCGCAACGCGCACAAGTCCGTGCTCGCCGGGCTGGTGCAGGTCGGGGCACGGCCCATCTGGCTCGAACCCCGATGGGATCCACGCTTCGGGATCGCGCACGGACTGGACGCCGACGTGGTCGAAAAGGCCTTGGCCGCAAACCAAGCCGAAGCCCTGTGGGTACTTCATCCCACCTACTACGGCACCACCGCCGACATCGCTGCGCTGGCCGACGTGTGCCGGCGCACCGGCACCCGACTGCTGGTCGACGGCGCGCACTCTCCCCATTTCGCGTTCCACCCGGAGCTGCCATTGCCCGCCGAACGGGCCGGTGCGGTGGCCACCGTGCAATCGGTCCACAAGGTCTTGTCAGGCCTCAGCCAGGCCGCCGTCCTGCACATCGATCCGGAGGCACTGGATCCGGTGACGGTGCGGCGGTCCCTGCAGCTCATCCAGACCACGAGTCCGCATTTCGCGATCATGGCCTCGATCGACCTGGCCCGCAGACAGATGATGGACCGGGGACACGAACTCCTCAGTGCTGCCCTGGACCGGGCTCGCCGGGTGGCGGACAGGCTGGAAACCGTCAAGGGCCTGCAGGTGTTGCGACCTACGGAATCCACCGGAGCCGGGACCGGATTCCATCGACTCGACGAGACCAAGCTGTTGATCGGAACACGAGACCTGGCTGTCGATGCCCGCGCCATCGTCGCTCGCCTCAACAAGGTGCATGGCGTACAGCCCGAACTCAGCGGCGCCGGACACGTGTTGTGCATCAGCACCATCGGCAACACCGATGCCGACATGGACCGGCTGGCCCGGGGATTCGCGGAGGTGGCCGCGTGGGCCGGGACTGCGGGGGCCGGCGCCGACCCCAACGATGAGGATGAGGATCTCATCGCCGATCTGCTCGCACACCGCGCCCAGGCCGTGCTGACGCCGAGGGAGGCGTTCTTCGCCGACACCGAGATGGTGCCGCTGGAGCAGGCCACCAACCGCGTCGCGGCCGAGGCCATCACGCCCTATCCGCCGGGCATTCCCCTGGTGATGCCGGGTGAAAGGCTCACCGCCGACGTCATCGCGCTGTTGCGGGCACTCCGTGCGGCCGGTAACCCGATCAGCGCGTCGGACCCTGGACTCGGCGTCGTGACCGCGGTGCGGTGACGATCAGCAGTGCACCCCGCCCTTGGCGTCGGCGTTGCGCTGCACCGCGGCGTCCACGGCGGCCTGGTTCAGCTGGCCGTCGGCCAGCGCCTTCTCCAGCCCATCCAGCACTGCGGGCACCTCATCAGTGGTGATCCACAACGCATTGTCGGCCCCGGCCTGCAACGCCTTGAGGACCGCCGCGGCCACGCCGTAGCGCTGGTTGATCGCGGCCATGCTGGACAGGTCGTCGGTGTAGATGAGGCCGTTGAAACCGGGCCCACCGTAGTTGCCCGAGCGCAGCAGGTCATAGGCAGCGGGGCTGAGGCTCGCGGGATCGGCCCCGGTCAGGCCAGGGACCTCGAGGTGTCCGACCATCACCGCGACCGGCGGCTGCGTGGTCAGCGTGCGGTACGGCACGAGATCGTTGTTCTGCAGCTCGGACAGCGGCGGTGTGGTGACGGCGCCGGCGGTGTGCGAGTCACCCGAGCCGTGGCCGTGTCCCGGGAAGTGCTTGAGCACCGGAAGCACGCCGGCATCCCGAAGGCCGCGGGCGTAGGCGCCGGCGTAGTCGGTGACCTTGGCCGGATCGTCCCCGAAGGACCGGTCGCCGATGACGGTGTCATCGGCGTCCGAGGTGACGTCGACGACGGGCGCGAAGTCGACGGTGATCCCGAGGTCGCGCATCTTCTGTCCGCGCTCCCGGGCGATCCCGTACACCTCGTCGACGGATTTGGTCTGGGCCAGCACCCGCGCCGACGGTTGCTCGCCGATCAACGAGGACAACCGTGACACCCGGCCGCCCTCCTCGTCCACGGTGACCGCGAGCGGCAGCGGGCCTGCGGCCGAGATATCGGGCAGGGATCCATCGGTGAGCATCGACAGGTCGGTCCAGCTGCCGATCATGATGCCGCCGACGTGCTGCTCGGACACCACCGAACGGGCGTCAGCCGCATCCTTGATACCGACGGTCAGCAACTGCGCGAGCTTGTCACGGGGCGACAGACTGGCAAGGTCGCAGACCGGCGCCGCCGGCATCGGCGCGTGGGTGGACATCGGCTTCGTGTCCGAGGACTGGGACTCGGGCGCCGGAGTGCTCGGGGAGCAGGCCAGCAACAGTCCGGACAGCGCTGCGAAAGTAGCGACGAGGCGCGGTGAAGCCATGGGCCCCGACCTTAGCCGCTGAGGAACCGGTAATCGATTCTCCGCGTGTCGACCCATGTCCGCCTCGAGCGGATTCAGGGTGTCGTCATGTTAAGTTGGCCGGGTGAACCGGTTCGTCGTACCCTCCGCGGCCAGCATCGTCGTCGGCCTGCTGTTGGGCGCGGCTGCCGTTTTCGGAGTGACGCTGATGGTGCAGCAGGACACGAAGCCTCCGCTGCAAGCGGGCGACCCGGCGTCATCTGTGCTCAACCGGGTCGAGTACGGCGACCGGTCCTAGCTTGGATGTGCCGCCAACGCGGCGGGCACTTGACCCGCCACTGTCGCGGCGCTGGTTGTGGGTGGTCGCCGCTGCGACACTGCTCCTGACTTTCGCCCAGTCGCCCGGAGAGATATCGCCCGACACGAAGCTCGACCTCACCGCGAATCCGCTGAGGTTCTTGGCACGTGCGTTCAATCTGTGGAACAGCGATCTGCCGTTCGGGCAGGCGCAGAACCAGGCCTACGGCTACCTCTTTCCGCACGGCACCTTCTTCCTGGCCGGTGACCTGCTCGGAATTCCCGGCTGGGTGACCCAGCGGCTGTGGTGGGCGCTGCTGCTCACCGTCGGCTTCTGGGGTTTTCTGCGGGTCGCCGAGGCCTTGAACGATGGGCACGGCATTGGCAGTACCAGTTCCCGGGTGCTCGGCGCGCTCGCGTTCACGCTGTCACCGCGTGTGCTGACCACCCTCGGCGCGATCTCGTCGGAGACGCTGCCGGTGATGCTGGCGCCGTGGGTGCTGCTGCCGATCATCCTGGCGTTCCGCGGAGACCGGAATCTGCGGCTCATGGCCGCCCGGTCCGCGGGCGCGGTCGCGCTCATGGGTGCGGTGAACGCGGTCGCCACCCTGACCGGTTGCCTGGCGGCGATCATCTGGTGGACCTGCCACCGGCCGAACCGGCTGTGGTGGCGATTCACCGCCTGGTGGGCGTTGTGCGGCGTGCTGGCCGTCACGTGGTGGGTGGTGCCGCTGCTGCTGCTGGGCCGGATCAGCCCACCGTTCCTGGACTTCATCGAATCCTCCGGCGTCACCACCCAGTGGATGTCGCTGACCGAGATGCTGCGCGGCACCCACACCTGGACTCCGTTCGTGGCGTCCACCGCGACGGCGGCCGCCTCCCTTGTGACGAGCACGGTCGCGGTGCTGGCCACCGCCCTGCTGGCCGCCGCCGGCCTGGCCGGGCTGGCGCTGCGCTCGATGCCCGCGCGGGGCCGACTGATCACCATGCTGTTGATCGGTGTGGTGCTGCTGGCGCTGGGCTACTCCGGCGGGCTGGGATCCCCGATCGGGACCGCCGTCCAGGAGTTCCTGGACGGAACCGGCACGCCGTTGCGCAACCTGTCCAAGCTCGACCCGATACTGCGACTGCCGTTGGCGCTCGGGCTGGCGCATCTGCTCGGCCGTATTCCGTTGCCGGGCAGCGCACCTCTACCGGTCTGGGTCAGAGCGTTCTCCCGGCCCGAGCGCGACAAGCGGATCGCGGTGGCCATCGTGGTGCTCGCAGCCATGGCAGCCGGGACCTCGATCGCCTGGACGGGGCGGATCGCTCCGGCCGGAACATTCACCGCCATCCCGCAGTACTGGCACGACACCGCGGACTGGCTCGATGCGCACAACACCCAGCGGGGAAGGGTGCTGGTCGCTCCCGGCGCCCCGTTCGCCACCCAGACCTGGGGCAACAGCCACGACGAACCGTTGCAGGTGCTCGGATCCAGCCCGTGGGGCGTGCGGGATTCGATTCCGCTGACACCACCGGAGACGATTCGCGCCCTGGATTCGGTGCAGCGGTTGTTCGCCGCCGGCCGGCCCTCTGCCGGACTGGCCGACAGCCTTGCCCGGCAAGGCATTTCCTATGTCGTGGTGCGCAACGACCTGGATCCCGACGTGTCCCGGTCGGCCCGCCCGGTGCTGGTCCACCGGTCGATCGAGGGTTCTCCCGGACTGACGAAGGTGGCGGAGTTCGGCGACCCGGTCGGACCGGGGATGCTGGAGGGCTTCGTCGCCGACAGCGGCCTGCGTCCCCGATATCCCGCCGTCGAGATCTTCCGCGTCGAAACGGGCGGAACCAACCCGGCCGCGCCCTACCTCGTCGACGCCGATGCGATGACCCGGGTGGCCGGTGCGCCCGAGGCCCTGCTGCGCCTGGACGAGCGCCGGCGTCTGGCCGGCAAGGCCCCGCTCGGACCGATGCTGCTGACCGCCGACGCCGAACGGGCCGGGCTGCCCGTACAACCGGACGGATCCGCCGGAGTGATCGTCACCGACACCCCGACGGCGCGCGAGATCGACTACGGCCGCGTCGACGACCACGCGTCGGCGATCCGCGCGCCCGACGACGCGCGCCACACGCACAATCGGGTCCCGGACTATCCCTCCGACGGGGCCGCGCCGGTGTACGGCGAGTGGAACGGCGGACGGATATCGGTGTCGAGTTCCGCGGCGGACTCCACCGCCCTGCCCAACGTCGCGCCGGCCACCGGACCCGCTGCGGCCGTCGACAGCGACGGTTCGACATCGTGGGTGTCCAACGCCCTGCAGGCCGCCGTCGGCCAATGGCTGCAGGTCGATTTCGATCACCCGGTCACCAATGCCACGCTGACCATCACCCCGAGCGCCACGGCGGTCGGTGCTCAGGTGCGCCGCATCGAGGTGGCCACCGCGACCGGCACCAGCAGCCTGCGTTTCGACACCGCCGGCCAGCAGTTGACCGTGCCGCTGCCGGTCGGCGAGACCCCGTGGGTACGGGTCACCGCGGTCGCCACAGACGATGGCTCCGCCGGAGTCCAGTTCGGCATCACGGACCTGTCCGTCACCCAGTACGACGCGTCGGGTTTCGCGCACCCCATCAACCTCCGGCACACCGTCGAGGTCCCCACGCCCCCAGCGGATTCCGTGGTCGCACAATGGGACCTGGGCACAGAATTGCTGGGCCGGTCTGGCTGCGCCGACAGTCCGGCCGGGGTGCGGTGCGCGGCGGCGCTGGCGTTGGCCTCGGAGGAGCCCGTCAACATGAGCCGTACGCTCGCGGTGCCCGCCCCCACCGAAGTCGAGCCGACGGTGTGGATCCGATCCCGGCAGGGACCCAAGCTGGCCGATCTGGTCGCCCAACCGGGGACCACCCGCGCCTCCGGTGACGCCGACCCGATCGATGTGCTCGGCTCGTCATTCGCCGCCACCGACGGCGACCCACGAACATCATGGACTGCTCCGCAACGCGTTGTTCAGTTCAAGGCACCGCCCACGCTGACGCTGAAATTGCCGGCTCCGACCGAGGTCGGCGCGCTGCGGATCGACCCCGGTGCCAACGAACCGCCCGCCCACCCGACGCTGGTGGCGATCGACCTCGGCGACGGTCCGCAGGTGCGCAAGCTCACCGGCAACGGTGACGTCCAGACCGCGGAGCTCAAACCGCGGATGACGGACACCATCACCGTGTCGTTGTTGGGCTGGAACGACATCATCGACCGCACCTCGCTGGGCTTCGACCAGCTCAAGCCACCCGGCCTGGCCGAACTCACGGCCCTCGACGTCCGCGGCAAGCCGATCGCCGCAGCCGACTCCGCCGCCAATCGCAAACGGACAGTGTCACTTCCGTGCGGCCAGGGCCCGATCATCGGTGTCGCCGGGCAGTTCGTCCAGACCTCGGTGCAGACCACGGTCGGAGCACTGCTCGACAGCGCTCCGATTCCTGCGCGTCCATGCCACACCGGTCCGATCACCCTTCCTGCTGGCCAGCAGGAACTCCTGGTCAGCCCGGGTTCGGCATTCGTCGTCGACGGTGTCGTGCTCAATACCCCGGCCGCTGCTCAACTGCGCACGGCGACAACAACTCCCGTCCAGACCCCGGTATGGTCAGCGGATCGTCGCGAGATACAAATGCCGTCATCCGCCGGCGCCCGGGTGTTGGTGGTGCCCGAAAGCGTGAACCCGGGGTGGATCGCCCGCAACGCCGACGGGGACGTGCTGACCCCGGTGAAGATCAATGGATGGCAGCAGGGCTGGGTTGTCCCGGCCGGGTCGGACGGTCCCGTGACGCTGACCTTCCCCTCAAACCGGCCCTACCGAATCGGATTGATCGGTGGCCTCGCACTGCTGCCGGTGCTGGCCCTGCTGGCGCTGTGGCCGGCCCGGCGCCGTAGCCCGGATCTCGATCCGGTGCGACCGTGGCAGCCGGCGCCGATGCTCGCCGGCGCAGCGGTACTCGCAGTGGGGACAGCCATATCCGGCCTTCCGGGATTACTGGTCGCCGGTGCCGCGGTCGGGCTGCGCTACCTTCTGCGCGATCGCGACATCTGGCGCGAGCGGCTGACCGTGACCGTGGCGGCCGGCGGGCTCATCCTGGCAGGGGCGACGCTGAGTCAATACCCGTGGCGGTCGGTCGACGGTTATGTCGGGCACTCGCCGTGGGTGCAGCTTCTCGCGCTGCTGTCGGTCACCTTTGTCGCGGCATCGACGATCACGCCTCAGCAAACTTCCGAGCCTTCGCCCGACCCCGGCTGACCTGGCCCTGCGCCGAAACCTTCGGTCAAGCGGTTGACAAGCCGGGTATGCGGTACTTACGGTACCGGCACGCGGGGCGCAGTCCCGGAGATCGCTTTGCTGCATGGGGGAACGCAGGAAGCGGACCAGGATCGCGCCCGATTGGATGCAGTAACTAGGCAGTCAGTTGACGGCTGGCTCGCCTGGCTTAGCTGTGTTCGCGTGGTTGCGCACTTATTGGCGCGCAGGGCTGCGGTGTCGGCGGCTGAGGGGTTCGCCGACACCGCACTGCCCGTGGTCGCCGCGGCATGATCAGGCCGTGGCCGCCAGCGCTCTCGCGTCCTCGTCGGCGAACGTGTCCTCCAGTGTCAGCGGCGAGTAGTCGAGGTCGATCTCCTCGAGCGGCCGGCCTCGGGCGCTGCTGATGGTGCCGAACCGGCGCATACCCTTGTCCGCGGAGTACTGCATGAACTCGTCCTGCACCAGGCCGAACGGGATGTCGGGTGCGTAGAGGGCGAACCCCTCTTCGGTGAGCCGCAGTGCCAGCGGGATCAGCTCGTTCATCCGCTCCTCGAACACCGCCCAGTTGGCGTCATCGGCGGCGACGTGGCGCCGACAGGTGAAGGTGCCCCATGCCATGTGACGACGTTCGTCGTCCCCGATCCGCCGGACCAGCTCCTGCATCCCGGGCAGGATCCCTCGGTCGACGCAAATCTTGTGCCACGCATAGTATCCCGTGAGCGCCAGCATGCCTTCGACGATGTGGTTGTAGGTCACCGATGCCCGCACCTGGGCGGCCGGCGACGGGTCGGTGTACAACGCTTCGAGTGACGCGGGCAGCTCCTCGTAGAACACCTGCCGGTAGGCGGGTAGCTCGTCGAAGTAGTTGTGCAGATCGTCGGTGATCCCGACGGCGTCGAGCCACATGCGGAACACCTGGGTGTGTTTGGCCTCCTCGAAGGCGAACTGCGTCAGGTACATCTCGTCGCCCAGGCGGCCCTCGGCCCGCATCGCGGTCATGAAAGGCTGGATGTCCTTGGTGACGGCCTCCTCGCCCGCGATGAACTCGGCGCAGAGCCGGGTGGCGTACTCACGTTCCCGGTCCGTCAGCGCCTCCCAGTCCGCCCGGTCACGGGAAAAGTCGATATCGGCCGGGTTCCAGAACTTGGCATTCCCGCCGGCGAACAACTTCAAGGGGACACTGTCCCAGTTGAGACCGCCCTTGGCCAGGGATCCGAACTTTGTGTGCGACATGGGAATTGACCTCCTCAGGTCTGGTGAGCTGGTTGATGAGAGCCGGAGAATGCGGCCGACAACACCCCGACGAGGCGGCGTACGGCCAGTGCCGGCTGTTCCGGGGTCGGCTCATCGAGGCCGAGAACCGGATCCACGCCGCGCACATAGGGCGCCAGCGCCAGGTGCGGAATGATCATCAGCAGCAGCGATAACAACGCGTCCGTATCGGCGTCCGCCCGCAGGTCACCACGGTTCTGCGCGTCCCGGACCAGCGGGCGCAGCACCTCGAGATAGTGACGGTGGATCACCGTACGCACGCTGATGCGGGCATCCGTGTCCACCTCGAAGCTCGCCGCGGCGTGCAGCGAGCGGTCCTGCGGGTGGTCGGCGAAGTAGGCCACCCAGTCGTCGAGCAGGTCGGTGAGGAACTCGAAGAACGGGCGGCTCGGGTCGAGGGCACGGATGCGTTCCTCCATGTACGCCCGCACGCGCTGGCTACCGATGTCGGCGATGAAGGCGTACAGATCGCGCTTGTCCGCAAAATATTGGAACAGGCTGCCTTTCGCGACACCGGCTTTACGCGCGATGACGTTCAGGCTGCCGCGGGAGTACCCGTGCGCCCCGAATTCCGCCTCGGCGGCATCCACCACCGCAGCTCTGCGAGCGGGATCCAAACGTGCCCAGGTGACTGTCGGCATCTGACTCTCCAGCCTGTATGACCACTGGTCATACTACTGTGAGCCGCCTCACAGTCAAGAAGTCTTCTTCACCGCGATCAGATGGTGCGAGACCGGCTCGCCCTGCACCCAACGCTCGACCGCCTGCTCGATGAGCAGGTCGTTTCCCGTCAGCCGGGTGCGGTGCTGGCGCACATGCTCATCCCAGGACCGCACCACGAACGCCTCGACGAACGTGCCGTCGCGTTCCCCGCTGCGGAACAACTGCCATTGCGTGGCCCCGGTGCGCTGCCGGGACCTGCCCAGCACGCCCATCGCCGCGAAGAACTCGGTCTCGTGCTCGGGCTCCACCCGGTAGGAGGTCAACACCAGAACCGGGCCGTCGGGCGGCTCCGGCTCGAACACCAGGGCAGGTTCGGGCCAGTGGGCAGACGGGGTCAGATCCAGATCACCCGTGCGTGGGTGCAACGGCCACCACCAGTCCGATACCGCGCAGAACACCAGCAGGGCCGAGCTGATCAGCAGGGCGGTGACGGTGCCCGCGGCACCGGCGACCAGCCCCCACACCAGAGAGCCGATGGCCTGGCCGCCCATGAAGGTCAACTGGTACACCGACAGTCCGCGGGCCCGTACCCACGCGGGCAGACTCAACTGCATGGAGGCGTTGAGAGTGGACAGCGCCAGCAGCCAGGATGTGCCGCCGACGACGAGCGCCACCAGGACAACCCCGAAGTTGTGGACCAACGCCAGAACCGCAGTGGCACCGGCAAATCCGAGCGCCGCGACGATCAGCAAGCTGTTGAGCCCGAAGGCCGACTGCAGCCGGCCCAATCCGAGGGCCCCGAGTACGGCCCCCACCCCCAGCGCACCAAGGAGCAGCCCGTAGCCGGATGACGACAATCCCAGTTGCCGCTCGGCGACGACCGCGAGCAGGCCCCACAACGCGCTGCCCGGGGCGATGAACAACACCGCCCGCAGCAGAATCCGCCGGATGATCGGCGAGCGCCGGATGAATCGGCCGCCGGCACTGAGGGCGGCCAACGGTCGCTCGGTCGGTAGCAGGTGCTCGATGGCGGGACGGCGCCAGAGCAGCAGCACCACCACGATCCCGGCGAACGACACCGCGTTGAGCGCGAACACCAGCGTCGGCCCCGACAAGGACACCAGTGCGCCGGCGATCGCCGGGCCGATGGCCCGAGCGCCGTTCATGCTCATGCTGCCCAATGCGGCAGCCGCTGGAATCTGCTCGCGGGGAACGAGATCCGGTTGGATCGCCTGCCAGGCGGGCGCGGTCAGTGCCTGCCCACAGCCGATCAGGAACAGCAGGGTCAGCAGCACCGTCGGAGTGGCCAGCCCGGCACCGGTCAGCATCGCGAGCGCCGCCACCCCGGCGGCCATGGCACCCTGGGTGGCCAGCAGCAACCGGCGTCGGTCGATCAGATCCGCGAGCACGCCAGACGGCAGGGCCAGCAGCATCACCGGCAGCGTGGTGGCGGTCTGCACCAACGGCACCAGCACCGGGGCACGCGGATCGCCGACCAGCATCCATTGGGCGCCCACCGTCTGCATCCACGTCCCCAGATTGGAGACGAACTGTGCGATCCACAGTGCCCGGTAGATCGGCGACGCCAACGGCGCCCAGGTCGACGTTGCTCGGTCCGCCATCTCACTGATCGTGCCAGTGCCGTTGCGGCATAGTGAGGACATGGCTGAAGTCCGCAACAATCCCGAAGCACGCCATTACGAGATCACTGTCGACGGCGAACATGCCGGCCTCGCGGCCTATGCCGACTCCGGCGATCAGCGCATCTTCTATCACACCGAGATCGACGACGCGTTCGGCGGCCGCGGTCTGGCAGGAGAACTGGTCGACGCCGCGCTGACCGATGCCCGCGCCGCCGGCAAGCGCATCGTCGCGGTCTGCCCGTACGTCGCCAAGTACGTGCAGAAACACCACGACTTCGATGACATCCTCGACCCGGTCACCCCTGAGGCGCTGGCCGTGGTCGAAGCCGCCAACTAAGCCTTGGTCGCGGACACCAGGAAGCCGGGCATCTGCGTGCGGCCTTCGGGCAGGGCGGCGTGTAGCTGGGCCGGACGGATGTCGTCCACCTGCCAGTACTTCGAAACCTCCTCGCGCAATTGGTCTTCGGTGAACTGAGTCGGACCAGGACCGTCGTGCTCGGCGAATGCGCCTGTGCCGAACGCCAGAATGTAGAACCGCGCACCGGGGGCGGCCGCGCGGTGCATCGAGCGCAGGTAACCCTCACGTAGCTCATTCGGCAGAGCATGCAGCAACCCGCTGTCGAAGATCGTGCCGAACCGCCCGTCGTACCCGGTGAGCGACGAGATGTCGGCCGCCGCGAACGTCGCATTCGTCAGCCCGCGTTCCTCGGCGCCCGCGGCTGCGGCGGCCACGGCCGTCGGGCTCAGGTCGATGCCGACCACGGTGTGGCCACGCTCAGCCAGTGCCAGCGCCAGCGCGGCGTGACCGCAGCCGGCGTCGAGCACTTCACCGTGTACGGCACCGTCGGCGTCGAAGACCGCGGCGTATTCCGGCTGCGGCGCACCGATACTCCACGCGGGAGGCTGCTGCTGCCGGTAGGCGTCGTCCCAATCGATCCCGTGAGTCATGTCGTCGCCCCTTCATGTAATTCAAATTTGTACTACATTGACGATAGGTCGAGATATGACGCATGACAAGCCGATGCTTCACACTGTTCAAACCTGAACTGGTAGGCCGATTGGAGGACGATGGCGCGCAAGCTGTCCACCGCGCAGGAACGAGCCTGGCGGCCCTACATCGAGGCCAGCCTGCGGCTGGAGACCAAACTCGACGAACGGCTACGCGAGGCGACCGGTCTGACCCTGATGGACTACCACGTGCTGATGCTGCTGTCGGAAGCCCCGCAGCACCGGCTGCGGATGAGCGAACTCGCCGACAAGATGGTGTTCTCCCGCAGCCGCATCACCTACCAGATCACCTCGATGACCAAGCGGGGGCTGGTTCTGCGCGAACCTGTTCCCGAAGATCGCCGGGGCCACCGGGCCGTACTCACCGCCAGCGGCATGGACACACTGCGCCAGGCGGTGCCATTGCACACCCAATCGGTACGCGAGCTGTTCTTCGACCACATCCGCGCCGACGAACTCGACTGTGTCGAAACGGTATTCGACCGGATCCACCGATATCTGGAAGACCACGACCGGGAGCAGACATCGTGACCTTCACCGCTGCCGAGCTCGCCTATCTATGCGACCAACCGATCGGGCGGCTCGCCACCGTGGGCCGCCACGGCGACCCACAGATCCGCCCCGTCGGTGTCCACCTGAGTCCTGACCAGGCCGGCATCGACATCGTCGGCCACGCCCTGGCCTCGACACAGAAGTGGCGCAACGCGGTTCGCAATCCGCAGGTGGCGTTCATCGTCGACACGGTGCTCTCGGTCCACCCGCCCGACGCTCGCGGAATCGAAATCCGCGGCACGGCAAAGGTACTGCCCGGAGCGGGCACCACCGGCGGCGGGCTGAGCGGCGACATCATCCGGATCGCGCCGCACCGGATCATCAGCTGGGGACTCGACGGCGCGGGCACCACTGCCAGGGACTGGGCTGAATCCCCGCACACAGCCGACTGATCCACCTAGCATCGGGCTGATGCCGACAGTCAACACCGCCCACGGAACCATCGATACCTCTGACCTCGGCGTCACGCTCATGCACGAGCATGTCTTCATCATGACGACCGAGCTGGTCCAGAACTACCCGGAGTCATGGGGCGACGACGCCAGCCGGGAAGCCGATGCCATCGCGCGGCTCACCGAACTCAAATCCCGCGGCGTCGACACCATCGTCGACCTCACGGTGATCGGATTGGGCCGCTACATTCCGCGCATCGCCCGGATCGCCGAGGCCACCGACCTCAACATCGTCGTCGCCACGGGCTTCTACACGTACAACGACCTGCCGCTGGCGCTGCATTTCAACGGGCCCGCACCGGGACAGACCGACCCGATGACCGAGATGTTCGTCCGCGACATCGAGCATGGCATCGCAGACACGGGGATAAAGGCGGCAATCCTCAAGTGCGCCACCGATGAACCGGGCATCACCCCCGGTGTCGAGCGCGTTCTACGGGCTGTCGCCCAGGCACACCGGCAGACGGGCGCGCCGATCACCACCCATACCCACGCGGCCACCAGGCGCGGCCTCGAGCAGCAGCGCATCTTCGCCGCGGAGGGAGTCGATCTGTCGCGGGTGGTGATCGGGCACTCGGGCGACACCACCGACATCGGCTATCTCGAAGAGTTGATCGCCAACGGTTCCTACCTCGGTATGGACCGCTTCGGCGTCGACGTCTACCTGCCGTTCGAAGATCGGGTGGCAACCGTGGCCACGATGTGCGAGCGCGGCCACGCCGCGAAGATGGTGCTCTCCCACGACACTTGGTGCTATTTCGACGCGCTGCCCGACGAGATGACCTCCGCGGCGCTACCGAACAGCCATTACCTGCACATCCACAACGACGTGCTGCCCGCACTGCGCGAACGTGGGGTCACCGAGGAACAGATCAACACGATGCTCGTCGACAACCCGCGCCGGATCTTCGACCACAAGGGCGGATACTGAGCTCATTCGGGACCGTGCGACGCACCCCTGAACCGTGACGAAGTCATCGCGCGACCGGAGCGGGCTCGGGCTGGTCGGTGATGGAACTGTCCAACGGCGGCACCGGCCGCTCGTTCCGGTACTCCCAGCGCCGCAACGCCTCCCGGCACGGTGATTCCACCAGCGCGTAGCTCACGGCGGCCAGCGCGAAGCCGAACACCAGCGTCAGCACCAACACCACCAGCATCTGGCCGTTGAACAGGAATTCGCCGATCATCGGGAACACCATGGCCAACGCCGCCAAGTGCCAGACGAACAGCCCGTAGGACCAGCGGCCCAGCGTGACCATCACCCGGTTGCCCAGGATCGGGTGCCGGGTGTCCGGGTGGTCGAGCACCAGCGGTGCCAGCAGCGCGCCTGCGACGATCGCGCCCATCGCGGTCTTCAGCGTCACCTGACCGACCGAGCCCGGGCGCAGCCCTTCCAGGCCGGCCAGCGGCGAAGCCGCGATCCCGAACGCCACCGCGGCGATGACACCCATCAGCACCCGCCGCCGGGCCAGCCGGTGCACCCAGCCGAATGGGCTCACCGTGAGTTCAGCCAGCACCATCCCCGCGGCGAACCACGAGAAGAACGCCGGCGGCCAGTTCCACGGGTTGAGCCCAGTGGTGCCGGAGAACGGAATGCGCACCCACAGCAGGCTCAGCGCCGCCAGCGCGATGATGACGCCGATCCGGGCCCGCACGGGTAACCGCCGCGCCAAGAGCGCCAGCAAGGGTAGCGCCAGATAGAAACTGACCTCGACCGACAGACTCCACATCTGGGTCAGCCCCGCGGTCAGCGTCAGCGGCACATAGATCTGGGTCAGGGTCAGGTTCGCCAGCCACACCGTCAGATCCGCCTTGGCCTCCGGAAGCAGCAGGATGATCACCACCACGGCAACCACATAGCCCGGCATGATGCGCACGATGCGTGATCGCAGGTAGTGGCCGGTGCGGGGACGGGGGCGCAGGCCCCGGGCGGCCGCGGCATGACCTCGCCACAGCAAGAAACCCGAGAGCGCGAAGAACACGGCGACCGCGAGGTCGAACCGGCCGAAGAACCGGCCGCTCACCCCGGTGGTGTGGCCGGTCTGGAAGGCGACGTGGGTGAGCACCACACCCATGGCCGCGCACGCGCGCATGCCTTCGACGGCCGGCAGGAAGCTGCGTGTCCCGCCGACCCCCGAATCCGACCCCGAATCCTGACCGGTTTCCGGGTCCGATACTCCGGTCGCCACGGCGACCAGTGTGCCGCGCCACGGCAACCCCGCCAAACTGCGGGTCAACGCACCCCGGGGGATGTCACCGGAGTAAGTGATGGCCTTAAATAGTGCTGTTAGGGTCGAACGGGTTTGCCTCACGACGAGTTGGCCCACACTGAAGGAGGCCCGGTTTGAACCGCGCAGTGGCGCTGCGTATCGCGGCATGCGGACTGATGGGGCTGGGTGCAGCCCTGCTGATTGCCGCACTGTTGCTGACCACGTACACCAAGGGCAAGATCGCCAAGATCCCGCTCAACCTGGATGCGAGCCTTGTCAGCGATGGGACCGCGACCGCTTTCGATCCGGAATCGCTGGTGGCCCCGAAATTCTCTGTCGACCGCAACGTGCCGGTCGCATTGCAGCAACAGGTCAGCGTGGAGTCTCCGTCCAACGCCGAGGTGGTGACCCTGCAGGTGGGCAGCACACTGCGGCGCACCGACCGGCAGAAGGACGCCGGCCTCCTGCTGGCGCTGGTGGACACCGTCACCATGAACCGCGGCACGGCGCTGGCCGTGTCCAGCGACAACAACCCCGGCGGGGCACTGCAGAAGCCGCGGGCCATCGACGAAGAGAAGCCTCCGACGAACGTCGCGCTGCCGCACGAGGGCCTGACCTACCGGTTCCCGTTCGACACCGAGAAGAAGACCTACCCGGTTTTCGACCCGATCGCGCAGAAGCCGTTCGACGCGAACTACGACGGTGAAGAAGACGTCAACGGGTTGACCACCTATCGGTTCATCCAGAACGTGGGCTACGACTCCGACGGCAAGTTGGCCGAGCCGGTGAAGTACTCCTCGCTCTACGAAGACGACGCCGACAGTTCGGTCACCGCCAGCCCCGAGATGTGGGGTGTGCCCGGGGAACCCGACGAGCGGATCACGATGGACCGCTTCTACGCCGCGCAGCGCACCTTCTGGGTCGATCCGGTCTCGGGCACCATCGTCAAGAAGCAGGACCACGGCTACCAGTACTACGCACGTGACGCGCTCAAGCCAGAGGTGACCTACGTCGACTACAAGGTCACCTCCAACGACGAAACCGTCGAATCCCAGGTCGCGGCCGCTCAGGACGAGCGTGACCGGGTGTCACTGTGGACGCGTGTCCTGCCGATCACGTTCGCCGCGCTCGGCCTGCTGGCCCTGGTCGGTGGCGCCGTGGTGGGTTCGTTCGCGGTGCGCGCCGAGTCCACTCTGATCGATCCCGGACTCGACACCGCCGATCACGGATTCTTCGACACCCAGGGCTTCCAAGTTCCCGGTGCCGAGGCCAAGACCGAGAAACTGCCGGCTCAACGACCGTCCGACCTACCACCGGACCGGCCGATCTGAGCTTGCGCTCTGCTGTGCTGCCGGCCTATGCGCTGGCACTGTCTCTGCTGATAACCGGGCCACTGCTGGGGCCCGGTTATCTGCTTTTACGCGACGCGGTTTCCACGCCGCAGTCGTATCTGACCGATGCGGCGCTGGGGCTCGGCGAGGCCGCACCGCGCGCGCTGCCCCAGGATTTCTTCGTGGCTGTCACCTCGGCCGTGCTCGACGGCGGGGTGGTGGTCAAGGTCTTGCTGGTGGCCGGTCTGTGGTTGGCCGGTTGGGGAGCCGCGCGACTGGCCTCGACCGTGCTCGGATCGGGTTTGCCGGGCCAGTTCATCGCGGCGACGCTGGCCGTCTGGAGTCCGTACGTGGCCGAGCGGTTGCTGCAGGGGCACTGGAGCCTGCTGGTCGGTTACGGCTGCCTGCCCTGGGTCGCGGTCTGCGTGCTGCGGCTGCGCACCGAGCCGCGTTGCGCCTCGGCTTGGGGCCTGCTGTTCTGGACCGCGCTGGCCGGTGTGACGCCGACGGGTCTGATGCTGGCCGCGACGGTCGCGCTGGTGTGTGTCGCGGCGCCCGGCCCCGGCTGGCGGCGCGCACGGGTCGCCGCGCTCGCGCTGGGCACCGCCGTGCTTGCCGCGACGCCGTGGCTGGTGGCCGCGGCGGTCGGTGGAACGGTGTCATCCCCGGTATCGGCGGCCGGAGTCCATGCGTTCGCGGCCAGGGCCGAGCCCGGCCTGGCCACCCTCGGAAGTCTGGCCGGTCTCGGCGGCATCTGGAACGGTGACGCGGTACCCGGCTCACGCACAACACTTTTCGCGGTGGTCGCCACTGTGGTGCTGCTCGGCATCGTCGGCCTCGGCCTGCCCGTCGTGATCCGTAACCGCTGCGCGGTACCGCTGCTGATCCTGGCCGTGGCGGCGGTGCTGATCCCTGCCGCGATGGCGACCGGTCCGGGGCTGCAGTTCGTCGATGCGACGATTCGGGCGGTGCCCGGTCTCGGCGTGGTGCGCGACGGCCAGAAATGGGTGGCGCTGGCCATGCCCGGCTATGTGCTGGCCGCTGCCGCCGCGCCCGTCACCTTGCGCCGGGCCCGGGTGCCCGTGGTCGCTTCGGCTGCGGTGGTGTGTGCCGCACTGATCGCGGTGTTGCCCGATCTGGCCTGGGGTGTGGGCAATCAGATGCGCGCGGTGCAGTACCCGCCCGGGTGGGCCGCCGCGGCGGCGCAGATCAACGCCGACCCTCGTCCGGTGGTCGCGCTGCCACCGGACAGTATGCGGTTGTTCTACTGGGCCGGAAGCGCTCCCGTGCTCGATCCGCTCCCCCGGTGGCTGCGTGCCGAGGTGCTGTCGACCGGTGATCTGTTGATCGGTGGTCAGGTCATCCCCGGAGAGGGAACGCGGGCCCACGCGGTGCAGGACCTGCTGCGGTCAGGCGCAGACCGTCAGGCGGTGGCCGACGCCGGCGTCGGCTGGTTGGTGGTCGAAACCAACGGTGCGCCGGCAGAACTCGATCTGCCGGTGGCCTATCGAGATGGCGATATCGCCGTATACCGGATAGGCGGAGATCAAGCTGCCTCGCCCCACCGAGCCCTGTTGATCGCCGCACATCTGGTGTGGCTGCTGACCCTCGTCGGCGGGGCGGTCGGGATGGCTGTCTGCTTCTGGCGAGTACAGGGACGATCAGGCCGACTCGGTTAGCTGCGGCGTGCCTGTCGGCGGCGTGTCGCGGCGGGGAAGCAAGTGCCGAGTTGCCCGGCTGCGCGCGACTTTTCAGCGACAATCGCCGCACGAGCACCATGAACACCGTTCGTTACACGGGCGATCACTACTCACGTCACTGACGCCCCAACAGGCGCGTAGGTAACGAATTTCGGATTGTCCAGCTATGCGCGACAGAGTCGCTGATAGCCGGGCACTGGACCTCTGAGGCTCACGAGGCCAGTGGTGAACAAGCAGCAAAAACCCCGAGCGACAATGGGGTCCGTGAGGTCTGCGTTTCCTATGTGGCGCTTGTCGCTCGATTGTCGCGCACAGCCGGGCACATCGGATATCGCTTCGAAAGTTGTGACTGCTGTGATCAGCGGTACCCGCACGCCACGCTCGCGTCAGCGGCGGACTACACCAGCCCGCTGACGTACTGGCCCTCGTGCACGCATCCCAGCACGGCGCGCATCGCGTCCGCGCTCAGCCTCCAGGAGAATTCCTCGCTCCGGGTCTGCGCCTTGCTGCCCAGCTGCACGCGCATGACCGGGTCACCCAAGAGCTGACGGATGCCCGCGACCAGGCCGTCGCGATCCTCCACCAGTAGCCCGGTCACGCCGTCGACGATCGAATCGGTCAGCCCGCCAGAGGCGCGATAGCCGATGGTGGGCACTCCGTGTTGGGCCGCCTCGGTGACGGCAAGCCCCCAGCCTTCTTTTCGCGACGGCAGCACATGCACCCAACTCTGCTGCAAGACACGGTGTTTGGTCTCTTCGTCGACATGACCGTGGAACGTCACCGATTCCGAGATGCCCAGCAGTTCGGCGTGCTCGACCAACCGCTGCTGCCACCAGCCGCCACCGAGGATGTCCAGGTGCAGTCCGGGCACCTCGTCACGCAGTGCCGCGACCGCCTCGAGCGCATCCTCGATCTGCTTGTGCGGCACCAGCCGCGAGAGCACCACGAGCCGCGGACTGGTCGAGCGAGGCAGCTCCAGCGTGCGGCCGGGAGCCTCGTCAAGTCCGTTGCGCACCACAGCAATTCGCCCGGAATCCACCCCGAGCTCGTTGAGATCGCGGGCCGAGGGCAGTGACACGGTGACGTACTGGTTGCGACGGTGCAGCCGCGGGGAGAGCTTGGACTCGACGAACCAGCCGATGCGGCCCTTCATCGGGCCGGCCACCGGCCACAGTTCCCGGTGACAGTGGTGCACCAGCACCGCGACCCGGCGGCCGAACGCCAGCCGCGCAAGAAACGGCAGCCCGTTCTGGGTGTCGACGACCACGTCGGGCCGGACCCTTCGCAAAGGCCCGAGGCCGACGCGGGCCGCCACCATGGCCAGCCCGGCCCAGATGTAGACGCTGTAGGGCCCGCCGGCCCGATTGATCTGCACCCCGTCGACCACCTCGCGGCGAGCCGCTCCGGGGTAGCGCGCGGTGCGCAACGTGACGTCGACGCCGTCGTCGGCCAGACAGGCACCGATCCGCTGCAGATAGGCCTCGCTGCCGCCGCCCTGAGGGTGTCCGGTGTCACGCCAGCACAGGAGCAGGACGCTCCGCAGGCGTGGGGCAGGACGGGCAGACATCGTGTTGAGAGTACCGGTGAGTAGGTTGGGCGGGTGCAGCCCAGCGATATCTCGGCGCGCTTTGCCAGGCGGGCAACCCTGAGCCGATCGGTGCGTCTGCTGGCGCAGTTCCGGTTCGAGCAGAGCGAACCGGCCCGCTTCTACGGCGCGCTGGCCGCCGACACCGTCGCGATGACCACCGATCTGTGGACGGCGGCTACCGGCGAATCCGCCGCCGGACGCACGGTGCTCGACGTCGGTGGCGGGCCCGGCTACTTCGCGTCGGCGTTCGAACAAGCGGGCATGCGTTACATCGGGGTGGAGCCGGATCCTCGGGAGGCGCACGCCGGAGCCGCCAGGGCGGCGACGTCCGGGGCAACATCCGGCGTGGGTGCGGACGCCGACGCCGCAGAGGGCACGTTCGTCCGCGCCTCGGGGATGGCCCTGCCCTTCGCCGACGACAGTGTCGACGTCTGCCTGTCCTCGAACGTCGCCGAGCATGTGCCGCACCCGTGGCGGCTTGGCAACGAGATGCTGCGGGTGACCAAACCAGGCGGGCTTGCGGTGTTGTCGTACACGGTGTGGCTCGGCCCGTTCGGCGGGCACGAGATGGGGTTGACGCACTATCTGGGCGGGGCCCGGGCCGCCGAGCGCTACACCCGTAAGCACGGTCACCGACCCAAGAACGACTACGGCTCGTCGTTGTTCGCGGTGTCGGCGGCCGACGGTCTGCAGTGGGGCCGCTCAACCGGCTCGTTGATCGCCAGTTTCCCGCGCTACCACCCGCGATGGGCATGGTGGATGACGTCGGTTCCCGGGTTACGGGAGTTCCTGGTGAGCAATCTGGTGCTGGTCCTGCGACCGTCCTGAAACAGTCAACTGGAACAGGTTCTCGTTTTTGGGAAACCTAGGTAATGTGACGCCCATGACACAAAGCGCAGCCGCCATAAGGACGGAATTCGACAAACTGTTCATCGGCGGCCACTGGGTGGAGCCTTCGACTTCCGAGGTGATCGAGGTCTTCTCTCCCGCCACCGGGGAGAAGGTCGGCCAGGTACCGCTGGCCGCCGAAGCCGATGTCAACGCCGCGTGCGCCGCGGCCCGCAAGGCGTTCGACGAGGGCCCGTGGCCCCAGATGTCGCCCGAGGAACGCCAGGGCGTGCTGGCCAAGGCCGTCGAGCTCATCAACGAGCGGGCCGAAGAGTTCAAGCACCTGCTGAAGCTGGAGACCGGCCAGCCGCCGACCATCGTCGACATGATGCAGTTCGGCGCGGGTGTGTCGAGCCTGCAGTACTACGCCGGCGCGGCCGACAAGTACGACTGGAAAGACATCCGCGACGGCATCTACGGCCAGACCCTGGTCATCAAGGAGCCCATCGGCGTCGTCGGCGCCGTCATCGCCTGGAACGTGCCCTTCTTCCTGGCCTGCAACAAGCTGGGCCCGGCTCTGCTCGCCGGCTGCACAGTGGTGCTGAAGCCGGCCGGCGAGACACCGCTCACCACCAACCTGTTCGCCGAGGTGCTCGCCGACGCCGGCCTGCCCGAGGGTGTGCTCTCCGTGGTGCCCGGTGGCCCGGAGACCGGCCGCGCGCTGACCGCCAACCCCGAGCTGGACAAGTTCACCTTCACCGGCTCCAGCGGCGTCGGCAAGGAGATCGGCAAGATCGCCGCCGAGAAGCTCAAGCCCTGCACGCTGGAACTCGGCGGCAAGTCCGCGGCGATCATCCTCGAGGACGCCGACGTGGATTCCACGCTCCCGATGCTGGTGTTCTCCGGCCTGATGAACTGTGGGCAGGCCTGCGTGGGCCAGACCCGCATTCTGGCGCCGCGGTCGCGCTACAACGAGATCGTCGAAAAGCTCTCGGCAGCCGTCGCCGCCATGCCCGTCGGCCTGCCCGACGACGCGGCCTCGATGATCGGCCCGCTGATCTCAGAGAAGCAGCGCGACCGGGTCGAGGGCTACATCAAGAAGGGCCTCGAGGAGGGGGCACGCATCGTCACCGGCGGTGGCCGTCCCGAGGGTCTGGATTCCGGCTGGTTCGTGCAGCCCACCGTGTTCGCCGACGTCGACAACTCGATGACCATCGCGCAGGAGGAGATCTTCGGGCCGGTGCTCGTGGTGATCCCCTTCGACACCGAGGAAGACGCGGTCCGCATCGCCAACGACTCGCCGTACGGCCTGGCCGGCAGCGTGTACACGACGGACTTCGCCAAGGCCGTCGAGATCGCCTCGAAGATCCGCACGGGCACCTACGCGGTGAACATGTACGCCTTCGATCCGGGCGCACCGTTCGGCGGTTACAAGAACTCGGGCATCGGACGCGAGAACGGCCCGGAGGGCATCGACGCCTACACCCAGGCCAAGAGCGTGCTGCTGCCGTTTGGGTACACGCCGGAGTAAAACTTTTCGAACAACCGCGAATGTCCCGGAAGACCACGGTTTTCCGGGACATTCGCGTCTGGCGGCCCCAGGAAACGGACAGCCGGAATTCAGGCTGGGCAGCTAAGGTGGGCGCCCCAACAACGAGGAGGCACCGTGGCAGTTTCCGTCGATCTGGCCAAGTCGCTCGACAAGGCCTACGAAGACAAGTCGCTCAAGGAGATCCTGGACGCTTCACCGGCGGCGCTGGCCGGGGTCACCGACTCCGACGCCGAGCATCTGGCTGCGGCCTTCAACATCAAGACCGTGCGCCAGCTCGGGTCCAACAAATTCTTCGCGGTGGCCGCGGCCCTGGTCGCGCTCGACACCGCGGGCTGATTTCTTTCGCCGAGCAGACACAAAACTGTCGCGAAACCGGCTTTCTGGGGCAGGTTTGTGTCTGCTCGCGCAGGGGACTCACTCGCGCAGGGGACTCAGCGGCCCACGAAGTTGGCGGCCCGGCGTTCGATGAAGGACTGCACGCCTTCGGCGGCGTCGGCGGTCGCGAACAGCTCGGCGACCACGGGCCGCAGCCGGGCGATCGCGGCGGCGTCCCCTTCGTTGTGCGCACGATGTGCCGACGCGAGAGTGGCGCGGACGCCGAGCGGCGCGGCCCGGTCGGCGATCGTGTGGGCGATCTCGGTCGCCCGGGCGACGGCCGCGTCGGCATCCGGCGTGACCTCCTGGACCAGCCCGATCCGATACGCCTCGGCAGCGTCGAACTCATCACCGGTGAGCAGCCACCGCATGGCATTTCCCCAGCCGGTCTGGCGCGGTAGCCGCAGGGTCGCGCCGCCGAACGGATAGATGCCGCGCAGCACCTCGATCTGCGCGAACCGGGTGTCCTGCGCCGCGACACGGACATCGGCGGCCAGGAGCAGTTCGATGCCGAGGGTCAGGCATCGGCCCTGGGCCGCGGCGACCACCGGTTTGGTCCAGTCGCCGTCGAGGCGCCATGGGTCACGTCCGCCTTCGGGCATCGGTAGATCGCCACTGGCCACATACGGCGCCACGTCGACGAGATCGAGGCCGGCGGTGAAGTGCGCCCCGTGCGCGAACAACACACCGACGCGCAGGTCGTCATCGGATTCGAGCAGTCCGTAGGCGAGGGCGAGGTCGGTGAGCATCGCGACGTTGAACGCGTTGCGTTTGTCCGGGCGGTTCAGGCCGATCAGCAGGACGTGGCCGTCCCGCTCCAGCGTGAGGGTTTGGAGGGCCGGGTCGGTGTTCATGAACGCAGTCAACGCCGACACACAGAATTATGCAAGACACCATATTTTTGGTGCAGCCCCCCGGCTGAGGGAGAACCTGTTCAGAAGCAGTTAACCTGCTAGTCTTTTGCACACCAGCATGTACGTCGGATACTCGACATCATGCGAGGATTCCATCATTTCTATGGTGGATGACATAGAAGGGCGGTGCGCGATGTGGGTCGTCGAACTCAATCTCGCCGGTCACCGGTTCAGCCGTCGGGTTCGCACGCCGCACACCCCGGTGCGCACCATCACCCCCCGGATGCTTCTTCGCTGTTCCACGCAGTTCCTCCATGACCGGGTTGCCTGACACCGCCACGAAGCCGCGTAACAAGCGTGGCTCGACCCGCGCCCGGATGCTCGGCAGCGCGGTCGAGGTGTTGCGTGAGCGGGGCGCTGCCGGCGTCACGATCGACGAGGTGCTCGCCCGCAGCGGTGCGCCGCGCGGATCGGTGTATCACCATTTCCCCGGCGGGCGCCGGCAGATCCTGATCGAGGCGCTGCAATACGCCGCGGACACGATCGGTGGCGTGATCGGCGCCGAAACATCCGACAGCGCATGGGATCTGGTGCACCGATTCGTCGGGTTCTGGGAACGGGTACTCACCGGAAGCAATTTCAGCGCAGGCTGCCCGGTGGTCGCGGTGGCGATCGCCGCACCGGACGACGAGCCCGATCTCGCCGCGGCCGCAGCCGCGATCTTCGACCGCTGGCGCATGGCCCTGACCGGAGCCTTCACCGCCGACGGTTTCGACGAATCCGACGCGTCGTCACTTGCGGTGATGTGCATAGCCACCCTCGAGGGCGTCGTGGTGCTGTGCCGCTCGTCAAAATCGGTCGAGCCGTTGCACGATGTCGCCCGGCAACTCGAATTCCTGATCAAATCACGGGAATTCGTCCGCCGTAACGGTGTGCCCCGGTTCAGCCGGCCGTCGTCCTGACCCATCGGGCACACACGAACTCACCGTTGGGCGCCGATTCGGCGAGCACCCACTCGGAACGGACCGGCAAGACCGGCGATCCCGCGCCCAAGGTGCACGGCGCATAGCTGACGATCATCTCATCGATCAACCCGGCCCTGACGTACTGTGCGGCAACGTCGCCTCCCCCGACCACCCAGACATCCTTACCCGCCGCCGCCTCGACCAGGTCCGGGTGCAGTTCGGCGATGCCCCCGGAGAACACCTGCACCGGATGCCCGGCGGCGACGATCTGCGGCCGGTGCGTCAACACCCACGCCGGCTGCTCGTACATCCATTCGCCGGGCTGGTTCTTCACGATCCACTCATAGGTCGCCGAACCCATCACCAGCGCCCCGATCGTCGTGATGAATTGGTCGTAGCCGAATGGGCCCTGCTGATCGATGTTGCGGGTGATCAGCCAGTCCAGGCTGTCGTCGGTGTCGACGATGAACCCGTCCAAGCTCGACGCGGTGTAGTACACGGTCTTCACCGGTCAGTCCCTCCTCATCCATTCCAGTGGGTCGCCACGGTCCACTTCGAGACCATGGCGGGCCAACATGCCGCGCACCAGTGCGCGCCGGTGCGCCGAGTAGGTCAGCACATGCGCGATGATCCCGTACAGCTGAAAGGATTCCGGCGGATCGCACAGTGCATCGATCACGGTGTCGCCCAGACGCCCTGCCGCTGAGTACTCCGATATCAATGTGGTCCAGCGCTTTCCGATGACGTCGTGGTGAGCCGCGAGTTGCTCGGCCGTGGCCTTGCCGGTCGCGTCACGCGACGGGAAATCCCGGCCCTCGATGGTCGCCAGCCAGACCTCTTTGGTCCACACGATCGCTCCGAGCACCGCAGCGACGCTGGGCTCCGGACCGTCCCAGTCCAAGACCACCTGCCCCGGCGAAACATCCTGGGCCCATTGCTGTTCAGAGAGTCTGCCCGCGGCACCGATGAGGTATTCGGTGTCGGCGACATCGTGCACGAGCATGAACTGGGCGATATCCGGCCCGGACGCCTCGCCCGGATCGGCATCGCACCACAACGACTGGGGCGGGTGGAAATGGACGCCGTTGGGCGCAGTCAGCCGGAAGCCGACGTCGCCGGCGCGCGACGGTGGTACCCCGAACGCCCGGCGGAACGCCCGGGAGAACACCTCCGCCGACGACCACCCCTCGGTTTCGGCCACCTCCGACACCGCGGCTCCCCGCTGCAACCGCCAGGCCGCCCGCTCCAGCATGACCCGTCGGCGCAGCGCCGCAGGCGGCTCTCCGGTGAGCCGGCGTACTTCCCGGGAGAAGTGGAACTCCGAGGCGTAGCTGCTGCGCGCCATGTCGCCCACACCCGAGTTCTCGCCATCGACGACGGCGTCGAGCAGTTCACGCAGCCGGTCGCGTCTGTTCGGTTGAACCTCCACGGTCACCGAGTATGGTCGGCCGCCCGCCTCGGGAACATGACATTTCCTGCTGTGGTTGCCCCGGCCGGCTCAGCTGTCCAGGACCTGGGCCACCCGGGCTTCGACGTCGACGCCGTCCAGATCAGACACGTTGACCCCGAACCTCTCGGTGAGTGCATCGAGAACCTGTGCGGCCGTGTCGAATCGGATCCGTTCGGTCTCACCGCGCCGGTGAATGGCGAGGTTCCGGCCGCGGAGGTTGATCCTGGCGTCGTCGGTGACCAGCGCCGCGGTCAGACCGACGACGAATACCCCGCCGGGATGCGTTGACACATACCAGCTTCCGACCTCCAGATCGATGCGCGGTTGCGGCGCGGTGGTGAACCGGTACAGCGGCTGCCACTGCCCGCGCACCTGGGCGGCGAGTTCGTACTCCGGCTCGTGGCGGGTGGGCAGCTCGAGCAACCGGTACGGCTCGTGACGGGTCTGCTGCACGGCGCCGGCGTGCAGCCGGATCGGTGAGGACAGCGTCTGCCCACCGAAACCGACGTCGACGAGGAAGCGACCGGCCTCGTCGGGAACGGTAACCGCCAGCACGTTGTGGGTGAGCGCAGGCAGAGGCGCGTCGGGCTCTTTCATCCACACCACCCGACCGGCCAGCCGGTCGACGCCGTACCCCAGTTCGTCCAGGGCGTAGCCCAGAAGTCCGTTGTGCTCGTAGCAGTAGCCACCGCGCCGACGCGTGATGAGCTTGTCGCCCAAAGCTTGCGCACTGAGGTCGGACACCGGGACACCCAGCAATGGGTCGAGGTTCTCGAACGGGATCGACCGGCCGTGCGCGGCGACGATGTCGCGCAGCGTGTCCACATCGGCTGACGCCGGACCGTGATAGCCGATCCGGTCGAAGTAGGCGGCGAGGTCTAATCCCATGACGTTCAATGATGCTGCCTCAACGACGGTTGAGGTCAACCGCGGCGCACACTGGACCCATGGCTGCCCATCTCACCGAGACCCTGCGGGAGGATCTGCTGGCCCGCTGGTCGGAATCCCACCGCAAGCACCACAACGTCGCGCACCTGCATGAAGTGCTCGACGCGATCGGCACCCTTGCCGATGACGGACTGCATTTCGACCGGGAAGCCGTCGAACTGGCGGCGTGGTTCCACGACGCGATCTACGACATCGGCCGCGACGACAACGAAGACCGTTCGGCGATGCTGGCCCGCCAACTACTGGAGGGAGCGGCGGACCGCGACGAGGTGGCTCGGCTCGTGCTGGCAACCAAGTCCCACAAGGTCGACGGCGACGACATCAACGCCGCGGTACTCAGTGACGCCGACCTGTCGGTGCTGGGCGCACCCGCGGTGCGTTATCGGCAGTACGCCGACGCTGTACGTGACGAGTACGCGGCGGTACCCGACGATGTTTTCCGCCCGGCGCGGGCCCGGGTGCTCGCGGCGCTGCTCGACGGCCCGATCTTTCACACCGCTCCCGGCCGGGAGCGCTGGGAGGAGCAGGCCCGGCGCAATATCACCGACGAGATCACCGAGCTGACCATGCCGGACCCGCGATTTTGAGAGGATCGACCGCAGCTACTCACCGGTAGGTAGACCAACCCAGCAAGCAAATGGGTTTTTTGCCCGCTACCTGGGTACACTGGCAAAACTAGAACACGTTCCAATCCACATCAGGGGGACCCTGTGGCTGCGACCGACATCGACCCGTCCGAAATCACCAAATGGGATCCGGGCCTGACCGAAAAGGTCATGGGCCTGCTGCGGCCGCTCATCAAGGGCTACCACCGGGCCGAGGTACGCGGGCTGGACAGCTTCCCCAAGGGCGGCGCGCTCGTGGTGTCGAACCACTCCGGTGGCCTGTTCCCCCTGGACGTGCCGGTGTTCGCGACGGGCTTCTACGAGAAGTTCGGCTACGAACGGCCCGTCTACACCCTCAGCCACGACATGCTCATGGTCGGACCGACCGCGGCCTTCTTCAAGAAGACCGGCTTCATCCGGGCCAGCCACGAGAACGCCGACGAGGCGCTGCGCTC
Organism: Mycobacterium sp. URHD0025; assembly: GCF_000426065.1. Lineage (GTDB taxonomy): Bacteria > Actinomycetota > Actinomycetes > Mycobacteriales > Mycobacteriaceae > Mycobacterium. The sequence continues at coordinate 565,381 of NZ_AUEQ01000001.1, forward strand.
GGGCGGCGTCGTCGTGGTGTTCCCCGGTGGCGACTACGACGTGTACCGGCCCACGCTGTCGGCCAACAAGATCGACTTCGGCGGACGCACGGGCTACATCAAGGCCGCCATCAATGCCGGCGTCCCGATCGTGCCGATGGTCGGCATCGGCGGCCAGGAAACGCACCTCTTCCTGTCCCGCGGTACCGGAATCGCCAAGGCACTCGGGCCGATCGCGCGAATGGCCCGCACCAAGATCGTGCCGGTGTCCTTCGGCTTCCCGTTCGGCCTGTCCGCGGTGCTGCCGCTCAATGTGCCGTTGCCATCCAAGATCGTGATGACAACGCTGGAGCCGATCGACATTGCCGCCGAGTTCGGTGAAGACCCTGACATCGACGAGGTCGACGCTCACGTCCGCCGGGTGATGCAGCGCGCGCTGGACGAGCTGGCCGAAGAGCGCCGCTTCCCGGTGATCGGCTGAGCACCGGTGAATCCGCTTGACCTACTGACAGGACCCCTGGACCGAGTCACCGACACCGCCGGCTTGGTCACCACCATGCGCCGGGCCGGAATCATCACGGTGATGCGCCCGGACAAGTACCTGCGCATCGCCGCCGCCATGGCGCGCGAAAACATGAGCATCACTTCAGGTTTCGCGGCCTCGGCGCAGCGCTGTCCGAACCGGCCGGGCCTGGTCGACGAACTCGGCACGCTCACCTGGCAGCAGGTCGACCAACAGGCCGACGCCCTGGCCGCAGGCCTGCAGGCGCTGCCCGGCGGTGCGCCGAAAGTCCTCGGCATCATGGCTCGCAACCACCGCGGCTTCGTGCTGTCGTTGATCGCCGCCGGCCGCATCGGCGCCGATGTGCTGCTGCTCAACACGTCGTTCGCCGCTCCGGCGATGGCCGAGGTATGGATGCGTGAAGCGGACGGCAATACCAGTGCGGTCATCTACGACGAGGAGTTCACCGACACCGTCGAACGGGCGCTTGCCGAGCGCCCGGATGCCGCCCGGATCGTCGCATGGACCGACACCCACGCCCACGGTGTCACCGTGGCCAAACTCGTCGAGGAACACCGCGGTGAGGAGCCGAGGCGAGCTACCGGCAAAAACAAGGTGATCCTGCTGACCTCGGGAACCACCGGAAGTCCCAAGGGCGCCAAGCACTCCGGTGGCGGCCCCGAGGTGCTCAAGGCCATCCTCGATCGCACCCCGTGGCACACAGAGGAACGCGTGGTGATCGTGGCACCGATGTTCCACGCCTGGGGTTTCTCGCAGCTGGCCTTCGCCGCGTCGATGGCCTGCACCATCGTCACGCGGCGCAAGTTCGATCCCGAGGCCACTCTCGAGCTGGTCGACCGGCACCGCGCCAAGGGGCTGTGCGTGGTGCCCGTGATGTTCGACCGGATCATGGAGCTGCCCGAGGACGCGCTGCGTCGCTACGACGGACGCAGCCTGAGGTTCGCCGCGGCGTCCGGCTCGCGCATGCGTCCCGATGTCGTCACCGCGTTCATGGACCGGTTCGGCGACATCATCTACAACAACTACAACGCGACCGAGGCCGGCATGATCGCCACCGCGACACCGGCCGATCTGCGCGCCGCCCCCGACACAGCCGGTAAACCCGCCGAGGGCACCGAGATCCGCATCCTCGACGCCGACTTGCGGGAGGTGCCCACCGGCGAGGTCGGCACCATCTACGTCCGCAACTCGACCCAGTTCGACGGCTACACCTCCGGTACCACGAAAGATTTCCACGAGGGCTTCATGTCCTCCGGCGATGTGGGCTACCTGGATGAGGCGGGCCGGCTGTTCGTGGTGGGCCGCGACGACGAGATGATCGTCTCCGGCGGCGAGAATGTGTACCCGATCGAGGTGGAGAAGGTGCTGGCCGGCCATCCCGACGTCACCGAGGCCGCGGTGATCGGCGTCGACGACGAACAGTTCGGACAACGTCTGGCGGCGTTCGTGGTGCTCTCCGGTGCCGCAGGCGCCGATGACCTCAAGGCGTATGTTCGAGAGAATCTCGCCAATTACAAAGTGCCCCGGGAGATCGCCGTGCTCGACGAGTTGCCGCGCAACAGCACGGGCAAGATCGACCGGCGCCAGCTCCAGGAGAAGGTGAATGGCTGACCGCCGACGACTGCTGACCGCGGCCGCCGAGTTGCTCAACGCTGCCAATGCGGTGAAACCGCTCGGACGCAGGGGTTACAGCACCATCCAGTCCTTCGCATTCGGCTGGCCGACCTCGGAGAACGCCCCGCTGGTGATCACCGTGTCGGCCCTCGATGCGCTGCGCCGCGGGATCCGCGGCGACTATCGCTCGACCGGCGGTCGAATCTCCTTGCTGTTCAAGGCGATTTCGTGGGCCCTGCTGGTGCTGGTGCACCGTCGCGGCGTCCAGTCCCGGCCGTACTTCGAGGACCCGGTGCACGAGGCCCTGGCCGACGAGTACCCGTCCGCCCTGCGGCCCTTGCGTCGCGGCGAGGTGTACTCCACGTCGATGAGCAGGCGGCGCTACGCCCGCACGACGGTGCACTACGGCCCGCACCGGGCCAACCTGGCCGACATCTGGATGCGCCCCGACCTGCCGCGCGACGGCAAGGCCCCGGTGCTGCTGCAGGTCCCGGGTGGCGCATGGATGATCGGGATGCGCCGGCCGCAGTCCTATCCGCTGATGAGCCACCTGGCCGAGCAGGGCTGGATCTGTGTGTCGATCGGCTACCGGATCAGCCCACGGCACCCGTGGCCCAACCACATCATCGACGTGAAGCAGGCCTTGGCCTGGGTGAAGGCCAACATCGCCGAGTACGGCGGCGATCCGGACGCGGTGTGCATCACCGGTGGATCGGCGGGTGGGCACCTGACCGCATTGGCGGCGCTCACTGCCAACGATCCCCAGTGGCAACCCGGTTTCGAGGACGCCGACACGTCGGTGGCCGCCGCGGTGCCGGTTTACGGCCGCTACGACTGGTTCAGCACCACGGGCACGGGACGGGCCGAGTTCATGCAGATCCTGGAGCGGCTGATCGTCAAGTTGCCGCTGGCCACCCACGGACAGGTGTACCGGGACGCCTCACCGATCGCCCGGATCCATCCCGATGCCCCGCCCTTCTTCGTCCTGCACGGCACCAACGACTCGCTCATCCCGGTGCGCGAAGGCCGCGAGTTCGTCGAGGCGCTGCGTGAGGTGTCGAATTCGCCGGTGATCTACGCCGAGATCCCGCATGCCCAGCACGCGTTCGACTTCTTCGGCTCGCCCCGCGGGCACTACACGGCCGATGCGGTCGCGGAGTTTCTGACCTGGGCCCGGGCCAGGGCCCGGGCCGACGCTGAGAACACCACGGACGTCGCTTCCGGTTACTAGACTTCCGGAGATGTCCGCCCCGGACGCCCCGGACGCCGAGGTCGCCGCGCTTGCCGCCGAACTGCCGGACGGCGCGGTGCTCACCGACCCCGCCGTGATCGAGGGGTATCGGCGCGACGCCGCCGCCGACCCACACGTGGGCCTACCGCGTGCCGTCGTGCGGGCCTCCAGCACCGGGGACGTGCAGACCGTGCTGCGATGGGCGAGTACCCACCGGGTCGCGGTGGTGCCCAGAGGTGCCGGGTCCGGGCTGTCCGGGGGTGCCGGCGCGCTCGACGGCTGCATCGTCCTCAGCACCGAACGGATGCGCGGCATCCGCATCGACACCGCGAACCGCACCGCGGTGGTGCAACCCGGTCTGCTGAACTCCGAGGTGAAGCGGGCCGCCGCCGAGCACGGGCTGTGGTACCCGCCCGATCCCGCCTCGGTGGAGATCTCGTCGATCGGCGGGAACGCCGCGACCAACGCGGGCGGCTTGTGTTGTGTGAAGTACGGGGTCACCGGCGACTACGTGCTGGGACTGGAGGTGGTGTTGGCCGACGGCACCGCCGTCCGGCTGGGTGGCCCGCGATTGAAAGACGTCGCCGGTCTGTCTTTGACCCAGCTGTTCGTCGGTTCTGAAGGCATTCTCGGGGTGATCACCGAGGTCACCCTGCGGCTCATCCCGTCGCAGCCTCCGGCCTCGACTGTGGTCGCGGTGTTCGCCACGGTGCAGGACGCCGCCGACGCGGTGGTGTCGATCACCGCGAAGGTCCGGCCCGCGATGTTGGAGTTGATGGACCATGCCAGCATCAACGCGGTCGAGGATTACAGCCGGATGGGCCTGAACCGTTCCGCGCAGGCACTGCTGCTGATCCAGTCGGACGCGCCGGGCGCCGCGGACGAGGAAATCGCGTGCATCGTCGGGGCATGTGAAACAGCCGGTGCGACCGAGGTTTTCGCGACCGACGATCCAGAGGAAGGCGCGGGCTTCACCGCCGCCAGGCGGCTGGTGGGCCTGGCCCTGATGCAGTTGGGCACATTGCTCCTCGAGGACGTCACGGTGCCGATACCCGAGCTGCCCACGTTGGTGGCCGGAATCCGCCACATCGCCGACGACTGCGACGTGCTGATCTGCGTGGTGGCGCATGCCGGCGATGGAAACACCCATCCGGTCGTGGTATTCGACGCCGACGATCCGGACATGAGCGAGCGGGCCCGCCAGGCGTTCGCCCGGGTGATGGAGCTGGCGATCGCCCTCGGCGGAACCATCACCGGCGAGCACGGGGTCGGCCGGCTCAAAAGAGACTGGCTGCCACTGCAACTCGGCGATGACGTGATGGCGTTGACCCGTCGCATCAAAGATGCCGTGGACCCGCACGGCATCCTCAACCCGGGCGCGGTCCTGCGCTGATCACGCCGAGACCATGGTTTTGACGGTCGCCGGATTCTCGTCAGAAACCGTGGCCTCGGCGCGAGTATCTACTGGGCCAGCACCCCGTGGAGGGCCTTCTTCGCCTCGGTGATCGCGGCGAGCAGATTCGTCCGCACCTCACCGAGCTTGGCCTTCTGTTCGTCCGTGCCGGTGAACGCGATGGTGCGGGCCAGGCCCGCCACCTCGTGCAGGCCGGTGCGGATCTTGAAGACGTCGGCGAACTTGCCCGCCTTGCCCAAGAACGCGTGCGCGGTCTCGCTGGTGACACCGCGCCAGGCCAACAGCTGCGTACCGAATTCGGTCAGCGTGGCGACCCCGTCGGAGACGGTGACCACGCCACGGCCGGCCACTGCGGCGATGGCCAACTCGACGATGTCCAGCGGCGGCGTGAAGGCACCGCCGGTCGCCTCTGTGGTGCGCTCGACGATTTGTTCCGCCGTGGCAGGCCCGTCGAGCAGCAGTGCCGCCGTGCCTACCGCCGCACGCTTGAGCGCGAAACCGGGCCCGAAGCCCTTACCGAAACCGGGGCCACCGCCGAATCCGGATGCGCCGAACGCCCCCGGACCGAACCCGCCCTGCCCCTCGGGACCGCAGTTCCCGCCGCCGAATCCCGCCGGACCCCAACCGCCAGAAAATCCTCCAAAACCCATGTCACACATCCTTTTTCCAGATTTCAGCCGGACCGGCGGAGCGCGGCCCGACAGGTGTATCAAGTTCCTTGATACGCCCCTATCGGAGCCAATTCAATGAGATCTGGCTGAGAACTGGTTGAGCTGTGGGCGAAACGGCGCGATCCAACCTGATGGTCGACGACGGCGGCGCATGTGAGGATGCCAGCTATGACTGCCCCCGACAGCGAGCCGCTGGGATACCTCCTGCACCGGGTGGCTGCAACACTGCGGCCCGAGGTGGCCACGGTCCTCGCTCCCCTCGGTCTCGGACTGCCCGAGTTCGTCTGTCTGCGGATCATCTCGCTGAACCCCGGGCTGACCAGCGCCGAACTGGCCCGCATCACCAACGTCAGTGCGCAGGCGACCAACCAGCTGCTGCACCGGCTGGAAGCGGCGGGCGCGGTGCGCCGCCCCGATACAGCGGCGGCGGGGAAAGCGCTGCCTGCCGAACTCACCGCGACCGGCCGGACGTTGCTCACCCGTGCCGAAGACGCTGTCCACATCGCCGATCAGCGGGTACTGGACCGCCTCACGCCCGCCGAACAACGGCAACTCAAAGCGTTGTTGCGCAAAGCCGGAAGCGACGACACCGCGTGCGGGCCGGTCAACGGATGATGCTCATGGTGACGTCTCGCGGGGTCACCGCGGTTTCGGGGCGGCGAGTTCACGCAGCGCCGACAAGAACAGCTCATCCATCCGGGGGCTGAGCTCGGACAACGTCGCGGCGCTGGCCGAACTGGCCGAACCGAAAACCTGATCGCGTGCCTCGGTATCGGCATCCGAGCCGACGGACAGGCACAAGCAGGCCACACCGTCGGCTCGCAGTTCCTCGAGGGCCTTGGCGGTGTCAGCCTGCGCGTAGCGACCCTCGTAACCGTCGTCATACGGATAGCCGTCGGACAGAACGATCAATAGCCGGTGTGGCGTTCCCGCTTGGGTTTTCAGTATCTCGCCGGCCCCCCGGATGCCGGCACCCAACCGGGTATAGCCGAACGGTTGCAGTTGACCGAGCCGGGACCGTTCGACGGCACCGAACCGCTGATCGAACGTCTTGACGGCAGGCAGGTGGACGGTATGCCGTCCTTGGGAGCGAAAGCCGTAGACGGCCACCCGATCTCCGAGTTCTTCGAGGGTCGCGGCAAGGGTGGCGGCGGCCTGCAGCTGATGCTCGTGGACTGCCAGGCCCTCGGGGTCGGTATCGGTGGCCGAGCCGGAGGAGTCGAGAAGGATCAGCGCCCCGAGATTGCGGGAGAGGTTACGGCGTTCGGTGTAGATGTGTTCGGGCGGCGCATGACCCGATCGCAGGTCGACCACCAGGTCGACGAGGGCTTCGGTATCCAGTTCGTCGCCGTCGGGGCGGCCACGCAGCACCTTGGGACCCAGTCCGACGCGTGACAACCGTTGGCGAAGAACCGGATCGGACACCACACCACCCCCGGAAAGGTCGGCAGCACCGCTGAGCGGGTGGTCGAGGACCCGACACCACTGGGCCCGGTAGCGATTGTTGTGGACATCCCATTCCGGGTAGTAGGCGCCGCCGGCCCCGACAGCGGCGCCGGGCCTGTCGTCGGTGGTGAACCGGATCGGGGTGGGCAGCGGCTTGGCCGACGAGCTGGGCCCGCGACGCCGTCTGACCGAACCCGTGGGTAATTCGGCCCCGGCGTCGTCGTCTCCGAACGAGCGGGATCCGCCGAACATCTTGCGGAGGAACTCCGAGAGGGCCCGGGACGTGAACGCCGGCGCCTCGAACAGTTTCAGGATCTTGCTGTCCTCGGACGGGCCCGACTCGTCGTCGTCATCCTCGTCGTCGGATTCGGCGGGCACCGTCGCATCGAAGGACAGCTGAGCGTTCTGAGCCCGTCCAGAATCCGTCGCGACGGCATCTGATCTCAACAGCAGCGACGGTTTGATGACACCGAACCATTCCGGAGGCTCGGCCATCGCGGCCCGGCTTTTCGCCAGCGCGAGCGACTCGGCGGGCCCGGCACTGGACGGCCGGTCCCCGGCGCACAGCGTGCCGGCCAGCGGGATTCGCGGAGCCAACTCGGCCAGGGCCCGGTGCCCCTCTGCCGCGAGATAGCGCTGGGCCAGTCCGGGCCTGCCACGCAACGCCTTGACGATCTGCCGGTCCAGACTTCCGGCCGCCAGCAAGGCACACTGCACCAGCAGCTCGCGGCGCTGCACGGCATCGGATTCGTCCCCGGAGACGAAGACGATCCGGCCGTCGGTGTGCGCCGGCCGGCCCGCGGGAAGCGGTGCCACCTCCACGGCGCGACCGGCGATGAAGGTCGCCAGCAACCGAAACCGCTGCAGGCCTTCGGATTCGGCCTGGGTCACGGCACGTTCAGCACGCCGTCGGCCAGCTCACCGAGGGCCCGCACGATCTCCGGATCGTCCGACAGCGCCCGCACGATTGCGGCCTGCACAGCACTGCGCAACGGAAGGCCTTCGGCGACAAGCCCACCGGCCAGGATCAGCATCCTGGTGGAGGAGCCCTCGCGCAGCGGCGAACCCTGCAGGCCACGGATGGCGTTGCCCAGCCGCACCAGGGCATGTGCTGTCCCCGTGTCGATCCCGGCCTCGTGCGCGACCACGTCGACTTCGATGTCGGCTGGCGGGAAGTCGAGTTCGATCGCCACGAACCGCTGGCGCGTGGATTCCTTGATGTTCTTCAGGACACTCTGGTAGCCGGGGTTGTAGGAGATGACGAGCTGGAAGCCCGGAGCCGCGGGCAGGGTGGTGCCGAGCCGATCGATCGGCAGTTCACGACGGTGATCAGCCAGCGGATGGATGACGACGGTGGTGTCTTGACGCGCTTCGACGATCTCGTCGAGATAGCAGATGGCGCCCTCGCGTACGGCCCGCGTCAACGGCCCGTCCACCCATACGGTTTCGCCGCCCTTGAGCAGGAAGCGGCCGACGAGATCCGCCGACGTCATGTCCTCGTGGCCGGCCACGGTGATCAGGTTGCGACCGAGTTCATGGGCCATGGCCTCGACGAAGCGGGTCTTGCCGCATCCGGTCGGCCCCTTGAGCAGTACCGGAAGGCCTCGCCGGGCCGCGGCCCGGAACACGTCGACCTCATCGCCCACCGGCCGGTAGAACGGCGCCGACACGTCGGTGGGCTCGACTGTGCGGTCCAACGCGGGCTGGTGGTTGGTCAGCATGTTCACTTCACCGGCATGAACGGCACGACCGTCGGGAGCTGCGCACCCTCGGGCAGGACCAGTTCACCGTCGGTGTTGATGAAGCCGGACCGTTTGGTCGGGATCGGCAGAACGGGGTCCGGGCAGGGAACGTCGGTGCCGGCACCGCAGATGCCGCCGGTGAGATACGACCTCTTCATGTGATCTTCGGGCCAGGGGTCCGAGTGCATGCCGATCCACTGTGCGGGAAGGTTGTAGAAGAAGAAGAAGCACGCGCTGACGCCGGCGAAGATGGCCAGGAATCGCACCGACTGCTGCTTGGCGAATCCGCCTCGGACACGGTCGATTCCACGTTCGACGATGGTGCGGCCGCGGTCGTCGGTGAAGAAACGCAGGCAGCACAGGGCCGCCTGGACACCGCCCCACATCAGGCCCTCGTAAACCGGCCACTGGTGGTACGTGCCGGCGAATACCGACACCGATCGGATGGAACCGGGATACGTGTAGAAGCCGATCGGTAGCATGACCAGGGCTTCCATCACGAAATCGAAGACGAATGCCATCGCGTAGGTGACGAGGATCAGCCGCAGATTGCTGATGTTCGGCCAGCGGTTCTTGATCTTGCGCATCAGCCAACACCCGGCGATGGTGATCAGCAGGACGCCGTAGGCATAGCCGGGCACGTTGGTCAGCAGCGGTTCGGCCACCTGACGGCCGGGCTCCTCGGGCGAGACCCAGCCGGGGATGTTCGAGGACCAGGAGCCCCGGTTGAACAGCCAGGTGTTGTAGGTACACCAGGTGTTGAAGTAGTTCAGCAGCGGATCCTGGAAGAACATCAGGCCCATCGACGCAAACAGCATGCCGTCCAGGGTGATTCGCCGTTCGCGGCGCCAGGGCCGGATGAAGAACCACCAGATGGCGAACGGCAGGCCCACCCACAGCACAACGGCGTTCGCGATCAGCGGGATCTTCATGTACAGCGGCGGCTCGTGAATGCCGCCCGGCACCCGCTCGAAGTAGGGGCCGGTGATCCAGCTGATCCACACGTACACCTGCAGGGCCAACAGGGCCCCGCCGATGACGGCCCAGATCTGGATCGGTTTGACCGTCGGCTGCACCTCGGCGCCGATCGATGCCGCCCCGCCGAGCGGCTCGGATACCGCGGACTTGGTCTTGTCGGACAGGTCGCTCACGACACTGCCTCCTTCTTGGTTGCCGTATCAGCGCACGCGTACCGAACCGTGAAGTCGAATCGCGAAAGACCCCTTGTAGCAGGGATTGTCATGCGCCCCGCCCGAATATACCGCCCGGTATGTCAAATACCAAGAAGTTTTTCAGGTCTGTGGCAGAATCTCGTCCATGGTCGAGCGGTGGACACGGGAGCGGCGCCTGGAGCGCACCCGCTCGCTACTCTTGGACGCCGCCGAGGCGGTGTTCGCCGAAAAAGGTTTCACCGCAGCATCTCTCGACGACATCGCCCATGTCGCCGGGTACACCAAAGGTGCGATCTACAACCACTTCGCCACGAAGGAAGACCTCTTCCTGGCAGTCAGCGACAGGTATTGGCACCGGTATTTCGACAATTTCGCCGAGGTGATGTCGTCGGCGAAGCAGGTCGGGGCGGCCGAACTCGATGAGATCGCCAAACGTTGGCGGGAGCTGAGCCGTGACCGCGGCGCCGAGCATGCCGCGCTGGGCCATGAATTCACGCTGTATCTGCGCCGCAATCCCGAAGTGCGGGAACGGGTGGCCGCCAAGCGAGCCGAAGCCGTCGAGGCGCTGAGCAAGTTCATCGTCGCGGGCGTCGAGCATCTCGGCGGCAGCCTGCGGATCCCGGCAGCCACTCTGGCCCAGGTCCTCATCGCCACCAGCGAGGGTGTCGTCCTGGGCAGCGAGCTCGATGATGTCGACCTCTACCGGCCGATTGTGGAAATGTACGTGTCAGCCATCAAGCTTCCCTGACGCCGACTCAGAAGACCCGGACCTGACCTTCCAGCACCGGGACGGTCTCGGGCAGCTTGTAGGTCTCAATCCCGTTGCGGAACATCACGTTTTCGCGAGCGTACTCAGGTAGATGCTTGACCAGCCAGCGCGGATCGTCGAACGTCCAGTGCGGATAATCGGACGAGAACAGCAGGATCTTGTCGCACTCCATCCACTCGAGGGCCCGGGACAGTTCGGTCTTGTCCTCGGGGTAGTCCAGCGGCTGGGTGGTGAACTTGATGTGGTCCTTGACGTACTCGCTCGGCTTGCGCTTGATGTCCATCCAGCTCTTGCGCTTCTCATAGACGGCATCCATCCGCCACATCAACGGCAGGATCCAGGTGAAGGCGTGCTCGACGAACACGATGCGCAGTGTCGGGAACCGGTCGAAGACCCCGTCGAAGATCAGGCTCATCACCTGGTTGGCCGCCAGCAACGAGTAAGTGACCATGAAATCGTGGTTGTAGCTGGGCAATCCGACCGGCGGCAGCGGCAACTCGTCGTACTCACCGCGGGACAGGTGACAGCTCACCGTGATGTCGTGCTTGGTGGCCGCGGCCCAGATCGGGTCGTACTTCGGATCACCCCACGCCGGCCGCGGCTCGGCCTTGATCAGTACCTGCGCCATATAGGGGTGGCCGGCCCACCGCTCGATTTCCTGAGCGCCCAACTCCGGCGCTTCGACGGCCAGGCAGATCGACCCCCGCCAGCGCTGGTGCCAGTTGTTGTGGGAGTCCAGCCAGTGGTTGGCCTGCCAGTCGTTCAACGCGCAGTTCATCGCGTGGTTGGCCTCAGGGATATGGGCCGAGTACGCCGCCGGTTCGAGGACCGCGATGTCGGCGCCGGCCTCCATGATCAGTTGCCGGAACGCGAGATCCGGGTCGCTACCGGCGAATTCGCCATCGGCGGGAAAGGAATCGGTGCGCATCGCGTAGGCGTGCGCGTAGTCGGGGGCGTCGTAGTAGATCAGGTCGCCGACATCGTGGGTCCCGAAGTACTTGCTGCGCCACGGCTCGGGGATGTACTGACCCAGCTCACCGCTGCGGGGCACCGGATGCACATCGGAGTCGACACAGCGCACCGCGATGCGCTCGGCGGCGGGAACCCTCTGCGGTGTGGTCTGCGCAGACAATGTGTCAGTCATCATTCCCTCTCGATCACCGGCCGGCCGCGACGGCGATGGACTTGGTCTCGAGATATCCGTCGAGCCCTTCACGACCGAGTTCCCGGCCGTATCCGCTGTCCTTGACGCCGCCGAACGGTGCGAACGGATCCATCGTGTACCCCTGGTTTACCCCGAAAGTGCCCGTTTGTACACGTTCGGCGATGCTGACGCCGCGGTCGGTGTCCGCCGTCCACACCGAACCGGCCAATCCGTAATCGGAGTCATTGGCGATCGCGACAGCGTCGCGCTCGTCGGAGTAGGGGATCACCGTGAGGACCGGCCCGAAGATCTCCTCGCGGGCGATGCGCATCGCGTTGTTCGCCCCGGCGAACAGGGTGGGGCGCACATACCAACCGGTGTCGACGCCGTCGGGAAGGTCGGTCCCGCCGCAGACCAGCCGGGCCCCCTCGCGCTGCCCGAGGTCGATGTAGTCGCGTACCCGTTGTTGCTGCCGTCGCGAGACCAGCGGCCCCAGCTCCGTGGCGGGATCGGCGGGGTCACCCACGACGAGTGCAGTCATCCTGGCGGCCAGGGCGTCGACGAACTCCTGCTCACGCGCCGCGGGAACCAGAATGCGGGTCAGCGCATTACAGATCTGGCCGCTGTTGGACAGGCTGGCCGACCGGACACCCGCCGCAACACTTTCGGGGTCGGCGTCGTCGAGCACGACGGCCGCCGACTTACCGCCGAGTTCGAGGCTCACCTTGGTGAGGTTGGCGGCCGCGGCCGCCGCGACGGCCCGGCCCGCGGCACTGGAACCGGTGAACGAGATCTTGTCGACGCCGGGATGGCCGACCAGGTGGGCGCCCACCGCGGCATCACCCGGCACTACCGTGACGACACCGTCGGGCAGGCCGATCTCCTTGAGCATCTCCGCCAGAAACAGCGCGTCCAAAGGAGATTCGGGGGCGGGTTTGAGTACCACCGTGCAGCCGGCCAGCAACGCGGGCACCAGCTTGGTGATGATCAGGAACTGCGGCATGTTCCACGGCACGACGGCTGCGACGACGCCCACAGGATTCCGCCTGATGCGGACGTCGGATCCGAAGAAACCTGCGCGGGACTCGTCCCACGGGTACGACTCGGCGAGGTCGCAGAACGCCGGCATCATCATGGCCGGCAGGCCGACCTGTGCGCGTTGGGCGAAACTGATCGGCGCGCCCATCTCGGCGGAGATCAGCCGCGCCATCTCACCGCGTCTCTGTGCGTAGACGTCTGCCAGGCGCCGCACCGCGGCGATCCGCTCCGCCGGGTCGAGCCGTGGCCACGGCCCCTGGTCGAACGCCGCACGCGCGGCCGCCACCGCGGTGTCCACATCGGCCGGCCGGCCGGCCGGCACGCGGGCAATGGGCTGCTCGGTGTGCGGCGAGATCACCTCGATCGTGTCGCCGGGATCGCCGTCCAGCGACCAGTCGGCCTCGACGCCGAGATACTCCCCAAGATGCTGATCCATTCGGATCCTTCCGCCTCAGTACCCCCAGAGTATCAACTACTTGTCATTGGTGGAACTGCCGTCTACCGTCAAGCCTGAAGCCCTGGCCGGCGTCCGCAGCCCCATGTCGGCATCGTCGGTCGAATCACATCGCAGAGGAGCGGGCATGGCTCGGTTTCCCAAGCCGGCTGAAGGCAGCTGGACTCAGCACTACCCCGACCTGGGTACCGGCCCGGTGTCATACGAAGACTCGATCAGCCCGGAGATCTACGAACTTGAACGTAAGGCGATCTTCAAACGCGCCTGGCTGAATGTCGGCCGGGTAGAACAGCTTCCGCGCAAGGGCAGCTACTTCACCAGAGAGATGAAGGCGGCCAACACCTCGATCATCGTAGTGCGCGGGAAGACCGGGGATATCAAGGCCTTCCACAATGTCTGCCGCCACCGCGGCAACAAGCTGGTGTGGGATGACATGCCGTTGGAGGAGACCAGCGGCGTCTGCCGGCAGTTCACCTGCAAGTACCACGCCTGGCGTTACGACCTGGACGGCGAGCTGACGTTCGTCCAGCAGGAAGGCGAGTTCTTCGACCTCGACAAGAGCCGCTATCCCCTGGTGGGCGTGCACTGCGAGGTGTGGGAGGGGTTCATCTTCGTCAACTTCGCCAAGACCCCCGAGCAATCGCTGCGCGACTTCCTCGGCCCCATGATCACCAATCTGGAGGGCTACCCGTTCGGCAAGTTGACCTCCAAGTTCACCTATCGCTCTGAGGTGAAGGCGAATTGGAAGCTGTACATGGACGCCTTCCAGGAGTTCTACCACGCACCCATCCTGCATGCGAACCAATCCCCCACCGCCTACTCGAAGGCGGCCGCGCAGGCCGGTTTCGAGGCACCGCACTACCGGATCGAAGGGCCGCACCGGCTGGTGAGCACGTCCGGCGTGCGCGCCTGGGAGATGGCCGACGAGATGCGCAAGCCCATCGAAGACATCTGCCAGAGCGGCCTTTTCGGCCCGTGGGACAAACAGGACATCGGCGAGATGCCGGCCGGCCTCAACCCCGCCAAGTGCGATCCGTGGGGGTTGGACTCGTTCCAGTTGTTCCCCAATTTCGTGATCTTGTTCTGGGGTCAGGGCTGGTATCTCACCTACCACTACTGGCCGACCTCGTTCAACACGCACACCTTCGAATGCACGTTGTATTTTCCGGAGCCCCGCACCCCGCGGGAGCGGGTGGCACAGGAGCTGGCTGCCGTGTCCTTCAAGGAATACGGCCTGCAGGACGCCAACACCCTGGAAGCCACTCAGACTTCGATCGAAACCCGGGTGGTCGACGAGTTCCTGCTGTGCGATCAGGAAATCCTGCTCCGGCACCTGCACAAGGAGACCGCGGCATGGATCGAGGACTACCAGCGCAAGACCGCAGGAGTGTGACCCGATGAGCAGACTGCCGGCCGAATTCGCCGAGCTTGAACAGTTTTCGGACTGGTGCCTGTCCAGTGAGCCGCAGCGCTACGCCAAACGGCTGGCCAGCACCATGACCGAGATGCAGGCCTTCTACGACGCGATCACGCCGCGGGCCGAGGAGGCGATGAGCTACTGCGACAAGTTCAGCCTCGACGACCTGCCAGAGGATGTGCTCAACCTGATGCACCTGCTGTATTCGATGATCACGGTGTCCTTCCCGGTGGAGTGCTGGAAGCAGCCACGCGTGCCGGACTCCGGTGCGACGTCCCTGGACTGCGTCGTCGAGCCCGTGCCGTGAACTCCGCGGATTCCGGCGCCGGTACTCAGACGACGGTTCTGCGCGCGGCCCGCTGGGTGGACGTGGCCGCCGGGCAGGTCCGGTCCCCGGCGGTCATCGTCGTCGAGGGCAACCGCATCGCGTCGATCAATCCCGAAGGGCCGCTGCCGGATTCGGCCACCGTCGTCGACCTCGGCGACACCACCCTGCTGCCCGGGCTGATGGACATGGAACTCAACCTGCTGATCGGCGGACCGGGCAATCCCGGCGGACTGCCGACACCGATGCACGGTGTGCAGGACGACCCGGCGTACCGGACGCTGCGGGGCGCGGTCAACGCCCGCACCACCCTGGATGCCGGGTTCACCACAGTCCGCAACCTGGGCCTGATGGTCAAGACGGGCGGTTACCTGCTCGACGTCGCACTGCAGCGGGCGATCGATCAGGGCTGGCACCAAGGCCCCCGCATCTATCCGGCCGGCCACGCCGTCACACCCTACGGCGGGCACCTCGATCCCACGGTGTTCCAGCGACTGGCACCGGGCGTCATGCCGCTGTCGGTCGCCGAGGGCATCGCGAACGGCGTGCCGGACGTCATCGCGTGCGTGCGCTATCAGATCCGCCACGGGGCAAAGCTGATCAAGGTCTCGGCCTCCGGCGGCGTGATGTCCCACAGCACCGCACCGGGCGCCCAGCAGTACTCCGATGCCGAATTCGAGGCCATCGCCGACGAGGCCCACCGCGCCGGAGTCAAAGTCGCCGCCCACGCTGTCGGGGACACCGCCATCCAGGCCTGTATCCGGGCCGGCATCGACTGCATCGAACACGGATTCCTGGCCAGCGACGAGACGATCCAGATGATGGTCGACCATGGCACCTTCCTGGTGTCCACCACCTATCTGACCGACGCGATGGCCATCGACCGGATCGCACCGGAACTGCGCAAGAAGGCGCTCGAGGTGTTTCCGCGGGCGAAAGCCATGCTGCCCAAGGCCATTGCCGCCGGAGTTCGCATCGCCTGCGGCACCGACGCCCCGGCCGTCCCGCACGGCGAGAACGCCAAGGAGTTGTGTGCGCTCGTGGAGCGCGGCATGACGCCGATGCAGGCGATACAGGCCGCCACCGCGGTGGCCTCCGAGTTGGTCGATGCCGCCGACGAGCTCGGGCAGCTGGCACCGGGCTATCTGGCCGACGTCATCGCCGTCGCGGGCGATCCCAGCGTGGACATCGCGACGACACTCGACGTCCGGTTCGTGATGAAGGACGGCGCGATCTACAAAAACGCGGAGGCCACGGTGCGCTAGCGTCGAGGTGACGGGCACGGCAGGAGACGAGACGATGGACCTCACCGAGAACACCTTGTGGTGGCTCAAGCAGGCGTTCTATTTCTCGCTCACCGAGGTGAACGAGTCGGTCAAGGAGCACGGCGTCACCACCGCCCAGATCGGTGTCCTACGCCAGTTGACCAATCAACCGGGCCTGTCGGGGGCCGAGTTGGCCCGGCGCCTGCTGATCACTCCTCAGGGAGTTCAGCTTGCGCTGACCGCCCTGGAGAAGCGCGGCCTGGTCGAACGCAAACAGGACCCGCAGCACGGGCGCATCTTGCAGGTGTTCCTGACCGATGAGGGCCGCGCCGTGGCCTCGGCGGTGGTGGCCGACGCTGTCGCCGCCCATGAGCGGGTGTTCGGTGTACTCAGCACTGACGAGCAGGAGCAACTGAAGGCACTCCTGCGCCGGGTGATCGAGCAGGGAACGGGCCACACCCCGCATTCCGATCACATCGACCCGTGAGATCTCCGTCTCCCGATGAGGCGAGCAGCCAGGCCTAGTCGCGGCGTCGGCGGCCGATTCTCGACAGCCAGTCGGGAAACGCCAGCCCGTGGATTATCCGTTGCGTCCGGAAGTACTGGCGCGGAAGCGATGCCGTGTTGTAGGGCAGGTCGTACTTCTCGCACAGTTCCCGTACGCGAACGCTGACCTGCGAGAGGCGGTTGCTCGGCAGGTCGGGGAACAGGTGATGCTCGATCTGGTAGCACAGGTGACCGCCCGAGATCGCCAGCAGCGGGCTCACTTCGAAGTTGGCCGTCCCGAGCATCTGCCGCAGATACCATTCGCCTTTGGTCTCGTCCTCGACCACCGCCGGGTCGAACGTCTCGGCGCCGTCGGGGATGTGCCCGCAGATGATGTTCACGTACACCCACAGGTTCCGCAGCACATTCGCGGTGACATTGGCCGCCAGAGTCCGACGCCACCGGCGCAGACTGACCGCGGGCATGAACACGTAGTCCTTGGCCAACTGGCGGGCCGCCTTGCCGAAGAACTTCCGCTTCTCGACCGCAACGGCGTCCTGCGAGTCCAGCCGCAGACGCTCCGAGTGCAGCCCATGCAGACCGATACCCCACTCGAAGGTGGCTGCCAGCAAGAGGTTTCGCAGTGGTGTCGCGAGGTACCACGCGCGCCACGGCTGGTCGGGGGTCACCCGCAGTAAGCGGTAGCCGATGTCCTCGTCCATGCCGAGCACATTGCTGTAGACGTGATGCCGGTAGTTGTGCGAGTACCGCCACTGCGCGGAATGCCCGACCATGTCCCACTCCCAGGTATTGGAGTGGATCTCGGGGTCGTTCATCCAATCCCACTGGCCATGGGAGATGTTGTGGCCGAGTTCCATGTTCTCGACGGACTTCGCGTAGGCCAGCGCGCACGTTCCCACCAACCAGCCGGTCTTCGACCGACTGCCGGCGATCATCAGTCGCGCCCCGACATCGAGCGCCCGCTGGAAAAGGATCACCCGCCGGATATAGGCCGCGTCCTGCGCCCCGAGCGACTCCTCGACGTCACGGCGGATCACGTCGAGTTCATAGCCGATCTCTTCGACGTCCTCGCTGCTGAGATGCAGGTAGGTGGAGACATCGGTGATCGCCATCAAGGTGTCCTCGGGTGGGTGCAGCGTTGGAGCGGTGCAGTCCGGGCCACCGCGAGGGCCAAACCGCAGCGTAGAGGCTCCGGCTCGACGATTGGTAATCGAGGTGCGTCGGGGCGTCCATATCTACCACTTGAGATTAATGACAAGTACTTGATATTGTTGGTCGCGATGGAGACATCGACGACGCCCCGCGCAGAACCCACCGACGTGACAGACGCCGACGGGTTCGCACCCCTGCGCATCAAGCAGGTGATCCCGGAAACCACCGACGCCGTGTCACTGGTTTTCGACGTCCCAGAGGTGCACAAAGACCGATTCCGTTATCTGGCCGGCCAATTCGTCACCCTTAGGGTGACGATCGATGGTGCCGATCAGCGTCGGTGTTATTCGATGTCCTCGTCCCCGGCCGTCGAGTCTGATCTGCGGATCACCGTCAAGCGCGATCGAGACGGCCTGGTCTCCAATTGGATCAACGACACGGTGCGCGTCGGCGACGAAGTGCATGTCGCCCCACCCGAGGGGCGCTTCGTGCTCACCTCCACCGACGGTGATGTCGTCACCTTCGCCGGCGGCAGCGGCATCACTCCGGTGTTCTCCTTGGTGCATTCGGCGCTGGCCGCCACCACCCGCAAAGCCCGTCTGTTCTACGCCAACCGCAACCTCGAATCGGTGATCTTCCGCGATGCGCTGGCGGGCCTGACCGACTCCCACAGCGAGCGCCTCGAGGTGCATCACCATCTCGACGACCTCGACGGCGTCGTCTCACCACGACACATCGCCGACTTCATCGGCAGTGCGGAGCCGGGACACGACCGCGCGGATACCGACTACTACGTCTGCGGTCCGGCCCCGTTCATGGACACCGTCGAACGCGTCCTGCTCGATGCCGGGATCCCCAAACAGCGGGTGCATCTCGAGCGCTTCACTGTCGCGGCGATTCCGCCTCCCGACCCGGCCGAACCCGTGGTCACCGAAGAGGTGACCATCGAATTGGGTCGCAGCACCGTCACCGCGCCCTACCGCGCGGGCAACACCTTGCTGCAGACCGCTCGGCTGGCCGGCCTGAAAGCCCCGTCGTCATGCGAAACCGGTTCGTGCGGAACATGTATGGCTCAGGTGGTACAGGGCACGGCCCGAATGCTCAACAACGACGCCCTCGATGACGACGAGGTCGCCGATGGGTGGGTGGTGACGTGTCAGACGATCCCCACCAGTCGCACAGTGACAGTGGTCTACGAGTGAGAACAGGTGGCTGAAATGACGAACAGGGTGGCCGTGGTGACCGGCGGGGCTTCCGGCATGGGCGAAGCGACATGCCACGAGTTGGGCCGGCGTGGCCACAAGGTCGCGGTGCTCGACGTGAATGCCGATGCCGCCCAACGTGTCACCGATGATCTGCGGTCGGCCGGTGTCACCGCATTCGCGGTCGGCGCCGACATCACCGACCGCGCCGCCGTGGAAGAGGCATTCGGCAAGGTCCGCAGTGAGCTGGGAGCCGTGGGCATCCTGGTCACCAGCGCGGGCATGTTCGGGTACGCGTCGTTCGCCGAGATCACCGAGCAGTCCTGGGCCCAGATGATCGACGTGAACCTGAGCGGAACCTTCCGGTGTTGTCAGGTCGCCCTTCCCGACATGGTCGACGCCGGTTGGGGCCGCATCGTGATGATCTCCTCGTCGAGCGCCCAGCGCGGCACACCGTTCGCGGCGCACTACGCCGCGTCCAAAGGCGCGCTGTTGACGTTGACCAAATCGCTGGCCCGCGAATATGCCGCGCACGGCATCACGGTCAACAACATCCCGCCGTCCGGGATCGAGACGCCGATGCAACACCAGTCGCAGGCGGCAGGCCATCTGCCGTCCAATGAGACCATCGCCGCCAACATTCCCCTCGGCCGGCTGGGAACCGGTGCGGATATCGCTGCCGCCGTGGGATTCCTGTGCTCCGAGGAGGCCGGGTTCATCACCGGTCAGACCCTCGGCGTGAACGGCGGCTCGGTGATGTAGCGACGGGTGCCGCCCAGCAGTCCCAAAACCCACTAGTCACACGGAGGTTCGCATGGCAACCAAGTGGCCCAAGCCGGCCGAGGGGTCCTGGACCGAGCACTATCCGGATCTGGGTACCGGGCCGATACCGTTTCGGGATTCGATCTCTCCCGAGTTCTACGCCATGGAGCGAGAGGCGGTCTTCAAGCGGGCCTGGCTCAACATCAGCCGGGTGGAGGAGACTCCCGAGGTCGGGAGTTTCATCACCCGCCAGATCGAGGCCGCCGATGCATCGCTGCTCCTGGTCAAAGACCACGACGGCGGTATCCGGGCCTACCACAACATGTGCCGTAGACGTGGGCACCCGCTGGTACCGGCAGACTTCCGGGCCACCGAATTGCGCCGCACCGACGGCGAATTCGAATGCCGGCACTGCGGATGGCGTTACGGTCTCGACGGGAAGCTGCTCTCACAGCCTGACACCGAGACCTTCAGCGACCTGGATGCCGCCGAGTACGGCCTCGTCCCGGTGCACTGCGATGTCTGGGCCGGCTTCGTGTTCGTCAACTTCGACAGCGAGCCACGCCAAACCCTGCGCGACTTCCTGGGTCCGATGGTCACCGCACTCGATGACTACCCGTTCGGCAAACTCACCGAGCGATACGACTGGGTGGCCCACAACAACAGCAACTGGAAGATCTTCGCCGACGCCTTCCAGGAGTACTACCACGTGCCTTCGCTGCACACCCAGCAGGTTCCTCCGGAAGTCCGGGATCCCAACGCGGGCTTCACGTGTGGACATTTCCAGCTCGACGGACCGCACCGGCTGGTCTCGACAGCCGGCACCCGACGCTGGCTACTCGCACCCGAGTACATGTACCCGATCGAGCGGGCCACCCAGAGCGGGCTCGTGGGTCCGTGGCGGACCCCGGACATCGGTGACCTACCGATGCAAGGACTCAACCCGGGAAACATCGAGCCGTGGGGCATCAGCAATTTCCAGATCTTTCCCAACCTGGAGATCCTGATCTACGGCGGCTGGTATCTGCTGTACCGCTACTGGCCGACCTCGCACAACACCCACCGGTTCGAGGCGTTCACCTATTTTCACCCGGCCCGCACGGTGCGAGAGCGCATCGAACACGAAGTGGCCGCTGTGGTGCTCAAAGAGTTCGCCCTCCAGGACGCCGGCATGCTCGGTGGCACGCAGGCCGCGCTCGAGTACGACGTGATCGACGACTTT
Organism: Mycobacterium sp. URHD0025; assembly: GCF_000426065.1. Lineage (GTDB taxonomy): Bacteria > Actinomycetota > Actinomycetes > Mycobacteriales > Mycobacteriaceae > Mycobacterium. The sequence continues at coordinate 586,430 of NZ_AUEQ01000001.1, forward strand.
CCGCTCAACGATCAGGAGATCTTGGTGCGCCACCTGCACAAGGTCGCCGTCGACTGGGTCGACGCCTATCAGCGCGAACGCACACCGGCAGGAGCGTCACGATGACGTCTGCCCGACTGCCGAGCGCTTTCGAAGAGCTGGAGCCCTACGCCGAGATCTGGTGCCTGCCATCGGAGACCGAACGCTGGGACCGTCGCCTGGCGAGCACCATGCCCGAAATGCACCAGTTCTACGACGCCTTCTTCCCGCGGCTCGAAGAGGCGATCGAGTACTGCGACAAGTTTCCGCTCGACGACATTCCCGACGATGCGCTCAATCTGCTGCACATGATCTATTCGCTGATCATGGTCTCGATGTCGGTGGAGATCATGCATCACCCGGCCCCGATCGACGCCGCCGACGCAGTCATGATCCGCACCGGAGACCCACGGCCATAACCGGCACCGAACACGAAAGGACACACCGATGAGTGTGTTGACCATCAACAAGCTGACCACGTCGGTGGGTGCCGAGGTTGTCGGTGTCGACGCCGAACGCCTGGGCACCGACGACAGCCTCGGAGCTGCCGTCCTGGATGCCCTGGAAGACAACGGCGTCCTGGTGTTCCACGACCTACACCTGAATCCCGAAGCCCAGGTGGCGTTCTCGCAGCGGCTCGGCGAGATCGACCGCTCCGCGGACGGCCACCACCCCGTCTCGGGCATCTACCCGATCACGCTGGACAAGACGAAGAACAAGGCCGCCGAATATCTCAAGGCCACGTTCGACTGGCATATCGACGGCTGCACACCCGTGCACGACGAATGCCCGCAGAAGGCGACGGTGCTGTCGGCCGTCGAGGTCGCCGCCCGGGGCGGGGAGACGGAGTTCGCCAACGCGTACGCCGCCTATGACTCCCTGACCGAAGCCGAGAAGGAACGCTTCGGCTCGCTGCGGGTGGTGCATTCCCTGGAAGCGTCGCAGCGGCGCGTCTACCCGGACCCGACGCCGGAGCAGCGGCAGCGGTGGGCGGCCCGTCCGACGCACGAGAACCCGCTGGTCTGGACGCACCGTAATGGCCGGAAGTCCTTGGTACTGGGCGCTTCAGCCGATTACATCGCCGGCATGGATCTCGATGAGGGGCGCGCTCTGCTCGCCGAACTCCTCGCCCGCGCCACCACGCCGGACAAGGTGTACCGCCACAAGTGGTCGGTCGGTGACACCGTCATCTGGGACAACCAGGGCGTCCTGCACCGGGCGGCGCCGTATGAGCCCAACTCACCGCGGCACATGCTGCGCACCACGGTGCTGGGGGACGAACCGATTCAGTAACCGGTGCGCGGCGTCCGATCCGTCAGCTGTCGTCGACAACCCTGATAATCGTCTTGCCTGCGACGCGCTGCGCCGGGTCGAATGCCGACACCGCATCCGAGAGCGGAAGAACCGCCCCGATGGGCGGCCGCAGCTCACCCTTGCGGAGTTTGCGCTCGAGCATGCCGAGCTGGCGCCGGTCCGGCTCGACGACGAAGAACACCGCTCGAGCGTCGGCCGGCTGGACGCGCGGGGGTTCGGCGATGGTGACCAGGGTGCCGCCCGGACGCACCACCTGCACCGAGCGATCCAGAATCTCACCGCCGATCACGTCCAAGACCACGTCGACGTGGCCGACGACCTCTGGCCACCCCCGCTCGAGATCGATGAACGCATCGATACCGAGAGCGAGGGCAGTGTCCCGCTGCGCGGCTCGACCACTGCCGATCACCCGCGCTCCGCACGCCTGCGCCAGTTGCGCAGCGATCGATCCGACAGCGCCCACCACACCATGGACCAACACGGTCTGCCCGATCGCAAGCTTTCCGTGGTCGAACAATGCCTGCCAGGCTGTCAGTCCCGAGATCGGAAGCGCTGCCGCCACCGTGTGGTCGACATCGGCCGACAGCGGGGCAAGATTGCGCGCCTCGACCGCGACATACTCGGCGAGCGTACCGTTGCGGGCCCAGTCCGTGACCCCGAACACCCGCTGGCCGACAGTCAGACCCGTTGTGCCATAGCCAAGTTCGACGACGTTTCCGGAGACTTCGTGCCCCGGCACGGTAGGCGTCCGGTCCCGCCCCGCGCGATCAGTCCACGTTCCCGGCCAGTCCAGCTCGCCAGGGGTGAACGCGGCCGCGTGCACCTGGACTATGACGTCGTTCTCTGCCGCATGCGGGTACGGCATCTCCGACAGCGACAGTCCGGCGACGCCCGCTGCACGGTCGCCGGTGATGACTGCTTTCACCGTTGTTTCCTCGCTTCTCCATCAGCCGATCTAGATCTGGCGCACACTCGGATGACGCAAGTGGTCGCGAGCCTCGATCTCGTCGGGGTCCAGCATGGTGATCATGTCGACGCCTGGCGCGCAGATGCATACCGCGAGGAACACGCTGCGGTGGTGCGGATCCGGATTCGCGACCTGGTAGTGGACCACATCGCCGCCTGGTTCCCAGAACGCCTCGCCGGCAATGATCTTCCTGGGAGCCTCACCCTCCAGTTCGAACAGGATCGAACCCTCCAGAACGTAACCGAAGACGGGTCCGGAGTGGCGGTGCGGTTGCACCCCCTCGTCTGCCGGCGGGATCTCGACGACCTGCGTCATGGCATGTGCGCCCTCAGGGATCCATGGCGGCGTGACACACAGCAGATCCGTGATCGTGACATTGCCTGCAGCCAGCATCGGTCATCTCCTTCGCTCGAACCGTCGCACCTCCATCAGACCAACGCGGCTCCATCAAGTCCAACGAACAATGTTGATCATCTCTATCGCGAAACGCGATACTGCGACCATGGAACTTCGTCAGCTTGAATACTTCATCGCCGTCGCCGGCGAGATGAGTTTCTCCCGGGCCGCGACCCAGACACATGTTGTTCAGTCAGCCCTCTCGACGGCAGTCGCAAAACTGGAGAAGGAACTCGGAGTCGACTTGTTCGACCGCTCCAAACATCAGATCAGAATCACGCCTGCGGGAGAGTTGTTCCGCGACCACGCCCGCCAAGTGGTCCAGACCGCGCGGCTGGCCAAGGACGCGGTAAGCGCATACCACGGCGAGCTCACGGGCACAGTCGATCTCGGGTCGCTCATCTCGTTCGGCACCCTCGACGTACCGAAGGTGCTCGGCGACTTTCACCGCGACTATCCGTTCGTACGCATCAGATTGCGACAAAGCCAAACTGGTTCAATAGCTTATCTTTCGGCGATCGCCGACGGATCACTCGACCTGGCTCTCATATCAGCCCCCGACCGGTTCCCCAATCGTGTTGAGATGCAGCTGCTGTGCGAAGAGCCGATGGTTTTCGTCTGCAGCACCGATCACCCTCTCGCACAGCGTGACGCCGTCGGGGTCACCGAACTCTGCGATGAGGACCTGATCGGCTTCCCGCCCGAGTTCGGGCTCAGGCGCCTCGTCGACGCCGCATTCACTGCCGCAGGCGTTACGGCACGCGTCTCTCACGAAGTGGCCCTCGAATATTCGATCGCCGGGCGCCTGGTCCGACACGGGTTGGGCACGATCGTCATGCCGGCCAGCGAGGCAGCCCACTATCCAGACCTTCGCGCCATCGAGATACGACCGGCGATCGTGTGGCAGATCTACCTCGCTTCGGCCGAACAGTCGAGGCTAGGACCCGCCAGCGCCAAGCTGGCAGAATTCCTGCTCGCCTCCGCACCCCCTCATCGGCACGCGAAGTCACGCTAGCGCGGCGTCACACGAGGCCACACTACTGCGGCATCGCGGACTCGACGACCGTCAGCTTCTCCGAAAGCCCTGCCACCCTTCGGATTTCCCGGAACTCCTCGATCATGCAGTCGGTGAGCTCATGAGGATCTTCGACCGTGGCGTCATCGGAGAGCACCGAGATGTTGAGTTGGTCGACATAGCTCCACACGGTGATGTTGAGTCCACTGCCAGTGGTGATCGGGCCCACCGAGTAGATCTCGGTGACCGTGGCGCCGCCCACCTTGCCGCGTTCCCGAGGGCCGGGCACGTTGGAGATGTTGAGGTTGAGCACCTTGTTCTGACCGTCCTGATGGGACAGCCATTTGAACATCGCCTCCACCGGGGCCGGCGGCATGTACGCGGCCCAGCGCGCGATCAGTTCCGGGCCGATCAGTTGATGGCTCTCCTTGGCCAGAGCGGCCGCATCATGGGCCTGGCGCACCCGCTCGGCCGTGTCGGCGACATCGACCGGCAGCGCCACCAGCACACCGCTGAACCGGTTCCCCGAGATGCGGTCCGGCGAGAAGTCGAAACTCATCGGCACCGAGGCCAGCAACGGATGGTCGGCCTTGCCGTCGTACTTGAGGGACAACTTGCGCAATGCCCCCGACGACATGGCCAGCACGACGTCGTTGATGGTGATGCCGAGTGCCTTGCTGGTTTCCTTGACGTCGGCCAATGCCAGTGTGGCCGTGGCGAACAGGCGTTTCTCGTCGAGGATGTGGTTCATGAAGCTGGGCGGCGGGGTGAAGGGCCGGGTCAGCTCGGGTGACAGCTTGCGGCTGCTGCGCCGTACCCGCCCGAAGCCCTTGGCCGTGTAGCGGACAGTCCCGGGCAACCGGCCGAGCTGACGCATGTGGTCGACGAACGCCGAGCGCACCAACTCGGTCTTGGTGGGCGCGGGGTCGGTGGCATACGAGTCGTCGTCGCGCTGCGGGCCGTCACTCAGGTCCATCCCGCGGGCCAGCAGGTTCGCCGAGGCGACCCCGTCGGCCAGCGCGTGGTGGATCTTGCCGACCACCGCGATGCGCCCATTCGCCAGACCTTCGACGAAATACATCTCCCACAGGGGCCGGCTGCGGTCCAGGGCGGTACTGCCGATCTCGCCGATGGCCTCGTCGAGCTCGCGGCGCCCGCCCGGCGCGCGTACCCGCCACGGCCGGACGTGGTACTCCAGGTCGACATCGCAGTTCTCCCGCCACATCGGGTGGTGGAACTTGAACGGGATGTCGACAAGCTGATAGCGGAACGGGTCCAGCTTGTGCAGCCGTCCGCGGATCACCTCCCGGAACTCATCGATCCCGAAAGTCCGGCCCCCCATGTCGTCGAGCGCGATGACCGCGATCTTCAACGTGTGCATGTGCACATTGGGCGTCTCGGTATACAGCAGGAACGCGTCCCACCCACTCAACCGTTTCACGGTGTCCCTCCCCTGTGGTGGAGGCGTCTATATGACCGCTTGAGCCTGGTCAATCGCCCTGTTTCGGTGAACCTGGTTGAGGAACAAGCCGATTGCGGTCGCCATCGCCCCGGTTCTGGCGCCGTCGGTCATGTCGAAGGCGTGGCCGGCACCGGGCAATTCGATGTAACTGACCACGGCGCGTGACACGGCTTTGAGCTTGTCGACGAAACCGCGTGCCTGCGCCACCGGGATGACACTGTCGCCGGTGCCGTGGATGACGAGAAACGGCGGGGCATCGGGATGGATCTGGGCGATCGGCGAGGCCTTCCGGAAGATTTCCGGATGGCGATCGATCTTGCGGCCCACCACGATCCGTTCCAGGAAGTCGACGAACCGGACCCGCTCCTCGGTCGACCGGTCCTCCCAGTCGTAACGCCCGTAGATGCCCACCACGGCATCGACCGAGGTGTCGGCCCCGTCCGGAAGGTTGCCCTGCAGATCGGGATCGTTCGGGGTGAGCCCGGCCAGTGCGGCCAGGTGACCACCGGCCGAGCAGCCCGCCACGGCGACGAAGTTGCGGTCGCCGCCGAACTTGTCGACATTGGCCCGCGCCCAGGCGATTGCCGCCTTGACGTCGGTGACGTGCCGCGGCCAGCGATGGTGCGGGGCCACGCGATAGTCGATCGACAGACACACCCAGCCCTGTTGGGCCAGATGCGACAACAGTGCGTAGCCCTGCAGGATCCGGCCGCCGTGCACCCAGGCGCCGCCCGGTACGAACAGCAGCACCGGCGCGGGTTCGGCCGGCAGATGCTTGGGCCGCCACACATCGAGCAACTGGGCGGGGTCGTCGCCGTAGCGCACCGAGGTCCGATACACGTCGCGCCGGTACTCCAGGCTGTGCCACAACGGCGGCACGCTGTCCGGGTGCGGCCAGTCGATGGCCAGGTCAGCGGGCGAGACGACCCCCCGCAGTGCCTCCTGGACGATGGCGTTGGTTTGCTCCCGCTCCGTCTTGCGCAGCTCGCCGTTGTCCGGCGCGAGCCAGGACTTCGCCGACGAGGTGACGAATCCGGGCAAGTGGCGGAATCCCCACACACTCATGGCGGTAAGAGCGCCGAGCGGTTCCAGGCGCTTGCCCACCATTGGCAGCGAAGCCGCCGCCACGCTCAGTGCCAGCATATGGTCGGCGGGAGTGGCATGTAGCAACCATCGCGCTCGATCAGCGAGCGTCGGTGCGGGGTACCGGTTATCCGGTCGTGCCGTCATTGCGCGAGCGTACCCCGCAGCGGATTGGCGGACGGGACAACTTCGCCGAGTTGTTCACCCGGCGTCAAAATGTGACCTGCATCACGTCGACGCGGCCGCGGGATCCCCGTTAGCTTCGCTAACCATGACTAAGTCTGCGCTGGCCATCACCGAAGAGCACCAGGACCTCGCCGATGCGGCGCTCGGGCAGTTCAACCGGCTCGGCAGCCGCGCAGCTGCCCGCGCCACACTTGAGAATCCGAGCACCCACCCCGTCGAGATCTGGTCCGCCGGCGCCGAACTTGGGTGGAACGGACTGGCCATCTCCGAGGAGTACGGCGGTTCCGGGTTCGGTCTGCCTGAACTTGCGGTCGTCGCCGAGGTGGCCGGCCGCGAACTGTCCCCCGGCCCGTTCCTGCCGACCGTGTCGGCCTCGGTGGTCATCGACCGCTACGCCCCGGATGGTGTTCGCGCCGAACTACTTCCTGGCCTGGCCGACGGCACCACCGTGGCAGCGCTCGGGCTCGCCGGCTCGGTGAGCATCGGTGCTGACGGTCTGGTCGGCGGACAGGTCCGCGCCGTGCTGGGCGCACCCGACGCACAGGTGCTCGTGCTGGCGGCCGGGGACGACGTCGTCATCGTGGATGCCACAGCAGACGGGATCACCGTCACCGCACAAGATTCCCTCGACACGACACGCAGCATCGGCGCGGTGGACCTACGCGGGGTGGCCGTCGACGAGAACCGGATCCTGCGCGGTGTCGCGCGGGCCGCCCGCACGGTGTTCCGGATCCTCGGCTCCGCGGAAGCGGTAGGAGTGTCATGGGCCGCACTCGACATGGCCGTCGAGTACGCGAAGGTACGCGAGCAGTTCGGCCGCACCATCGGCACATTCCAGGCCGTCAAACACCACGCGGCCAACATGCTCGTCGACGCCGAACAGACGACCGCCGCGGTGTGGGACGCCGCCCGTGCCGAAGACCTCGAGGGCGCCTGGTTCGCCGCCGCGGTGGCCGCGTCTCACGCGATCCGTGCGGTGATCTTCAACGCCGAGAACAACATTCAATTGCACGGTGGCATCGGTTTCACCTGGGAGCACGACGCACACCTCTACCTGCGCCGCGCCCGAACCCTGGCCGCGGTGCTCGGTGACGGTGCCGATCCCCTGATCGACGTCGTCGACGGGCAACGCAGCGGGCAGGCACACGGGGCCTCCTTCGCACTACCCGAAGAGGCCGAGCGTTACCGGAAGGACGCGCGCGACGCCGCGGAAGCTGTCCGCGCGCTGCCCGAGGACAAGCGCCGCGACTACCTGGTGGACTCGGGCTACCTGGTGCCGCACTGGCCGAAGCCGTACGGCCGCGCCGCTGATGTGTTGGAGCAGTTGGTGATCGAGGAAGAATTTGGTCCGGCGGGCAGGAGCGAAGCCACCGGGGAATCGGCACAGATCGAGCGGGCGGACATGGGCATCACCGGCTGGGTGACCCTCACCATCGCACAAGCCGGCACCGAAGATCAGCGGCAGCGCTGGGTGGAGCCGGTGCTGCGCGGCCAGGTCATGTGGTGCCAGCTGTTCTCTGAACCGGGCGCGGGTTCGGATGCCGCGGCGGTGCGCACCGCGGCCAAGAAGGTCGACGGCGGTTGGCGGGTCACCGGTCAGAAGGTGTGGACCAGCCTGGCTCAGCACTGTCAGTGGGGCCTGGCCACCGTGCGCACCGACCCCGACGCGCCCAAGCACGCCGGCGTGACCATGATGGCGATCGACATGAAAGCCCCTGGGGTGACGGTGAATCCGCTACGCGGCCTGACCGGCGACGCGCACTTCAACGAGGTGTTCTTCGATGACGTGTTTGTCCCCGACGCCGATGTGGTGGGCGACGTGAACAAAGGCTGGCTGGTGGCGCGCGCCACCCTGGGCAACGAGCGCATCTCGATCGGCGGCGGTTCCGCGGCACCGACCGGTTTCGACGCCGACGAGCTGGTGTCCCTGATCGATGCCGATCCCGACGGGGCCCGCTACGTGCGCCGCGCCGGCGAGGTGATCGCCGTCGGACACACGCTGCGCCTGCTGAATCTGCGCCGGGTCAGCCGCGCCATCGCCGGCGCCGAGCCGGGCCCCGAGGGCAACGTCACCAAGCTGCTGGTGGCTGAGCACTCCCAGCATCTGACCGAGCTGGGCATGGACCTCGTGGGCTCGGCCGCAGTCACCGGCCAGACGCCGAAGCTGACCCGGGCTTATCTCGGCAACCGCGCCATGACCATCGCCGGCGGGACATCCGAGATCACCCGCAACACCATCGCCGAGCGCATCCTGGGCCTGCCCCGCGACCCGCTGCTGAAGTAGCCGCCGGCCTACACCGTCGGCACGGTGCCGCCGTCGACCACCACCTCGGCGCCCACGATGGAGGATGCGGCGTCGGACACCAGGAACGCGACCACCTCGGCGACTTCGGCAGGCTGGGCCGGCCGCCCCAGCGGGATGCCGCCGAGCGCGGACATCACCGATTCGAGCGCGTCCGCGCGGGAGGTCTCGGCGGCTGCGGCGATGCGATCGATCAACGCCTCGGCTGCCGTGGTCTGGATGAAACCCGGGGATACGGTGTTGACCCGAATGCCCTTGGGCGCCATCTCATTCGCCAGGCCCTTGCTGTAGGCCCGCAGCCCCGCCTTGGCCGCCGCGTACCCCAGGGTGGCGTCGTACAGCGGCATCCGACTCTGAATCGACCCGATGTGCACCACCGCGCCCGAACCCGCTTCGATCATCATGGGCAGCAGCGCCCGGTCGAGCCGCACCGCCGCCAACAGGTTCAGGCTGAGCTCATCGGCCCAATCCTGATCGCTGAGCGCCGCGAATCCTCCGGATGGCGCCGCGGAGCCGCCCGCCGTGTGCACCAAGATCTGGGCACCGCCATTCCGGCGGACATGAGACGCCAGATCGGCGACATCGGTCACCGAGGTCAGGTCCGCGGCGACGAAATCGTCTGCTGCCACGGAACCTTCACCGCGGTGACGCGCCACTGCCGTCACGTGTGCACCGGCATCCCGCAGCCGAGCGACAATCGCGGCGCCCGCGCCCTTGGTGCCACCGGTCACCACCGCGCGCCGCCCTTCGAGCCCGCTCACGCGTCGGCCCGAAAGACCGGCCAGCACAATGTGGTGGACCACTCCGTGGAATCGTCTGTGTCCCAAGCGAATCTCTCGTAGTACTCACGCAGCGGGCCCTCCACACTGATTTCGTGGCGGTTCGCGTACTCGCCGAGAGCGCTGTAGGCCAGGTCGACATCGTCATGCGGCCCGCGGTGACGCATGACCGCGAGCTCGGCCGCCGGAATGACGACGTCCCGCACGCGCCCAGCCGGCCGCACACCGCGTTCGACAGGAATGAACACCGTTGCGGTGCCGTGATCGTGGGCGAAGATGTCGAAGTCGAACAGCGCCGCGGGCGCCCCGGCGGCCCCCGAGTTCGCATTTGCGGCGACCGTTGCCCGCAGTTCGCCCATAGCGCCATGCCACCAGGGCAACAGATCGTCACGGTCCACGGTCGCGGTGATCGCGGCGGCGGAGGTCGCCGCGATGCTGATGTGCTCGATAGCCGCAGCTGCTGAATTCCCCGCGGGACGCTCGAGGATCGCACGCAGGGATTCGACGGCGCTGCGGGTCTCGGCGAGTTGGTCCTCCAACCGTTGCAGATGACCGCTGATCAGCCTGTTGCGGTCGGCTGGGGCGGACGTCAGCACCGCTCGTACATCGGCGATGGGCATTCCCAGCTGACGAAGCCGGCGCACCACCTGGGCCGTCGGCACCTGGTCGGCGACGTAGTACCGGTACCCGGTGCTCGAATCGATACGGTCAGGCTCGAGCAGGCCGACCTCGTGATAGTGCCGCAGCGTCTTGACCGACAGCTGCGTCATTCGGGAGAAATCTCCGATGGACAGATCGAGCGTCATGAGGTCAGTGTGAAGGCTCCCCCAAGGGGAGACTCAAGGTTCGATGTCGGCCTTGACCCTCCGCTCACCGACGGGTCGACGCTGTCAGCATGTCCATTGAACAGATGTGTGAAATACCCGCCGCGGCGCGCCGCTACGTCGACGCTGTCAATTCCCTCGATGTCGAAGCGGTCCTGGCCGCTCTCACTCCTGACGCGCTGGTCCACGACAACCAGCGCGAGTTCACCACTCCAGACGCCATCCGCACCTGGGTGCGCGACGAGATCGTCGGTGATCGAGTCACCATGCAGGTCATCGAGGTGGTGGAGCGGTCCGGGGTAACGGTGCTGCGAGCCCGTTATGACGGCGACTACGACAAGACGAATCTGCCCGAGGAGTTGATCCTCACCAACTACATCGTGACCCGCGACGACTTGATCGCCGCGTTGTTCATCGTGTTCAACAAGTCCTGACGCGGCCTTTTTCCACACCGCCGAGATCACCGGGTAGAACTGTGGGGGTGACGACCGCCACCCCCACCGGCTTCCACCCGGATCTCGAACGCATCGCCCGCTTCATCCCGCGCCAACTGGTGAGCAGGCGGACGTTGCCGCTGCTCCAGCGGCTGACGATGTTGCAGAACCGGCAGACACCCGCTGACGTCGAGGTACTGACCTTGAGCTCCGGCGTCGGAGTGCGGTTGTTCCGGCCGACCGGTGTCACCGAGCCGACGCCGGCCCTGTTGTGGATCCACGGCGGCGGCTACGTGCTGGGCAGCCCCGCGCAGGACGACGCCCTGTGCCGGCGCTTCGCCAGGGAACTGGGCGCCACGGTGGCCGCGGTCAAGTACCGGCTGGCACCGCAGAATCCCTACCCGGCCGGGCTGGAGGACTGCTACGACGCGGTGAAATGGCTGGCGGCACTTCCCGCGGTCGATTCGTCGCGGGTCGCGGTGGCCGGCGCCAGCGCGGGCGGTGGGTTGGCCGCCGCGCTTGCCCTGCTTGCGCGCGATCGCGGCGAGGTTTCCCTGGCCGCGCAGATTCTGGTCTACCCGATGCTCGACGACCGGTCGGTGGGCCCGGAGTTGGAGAATCCCGGCCACCGGCTGTGGACGCAGGGCAGCAACAAGTTCGGCTGGTCGGCTTACCTCGGCGGAGCCGATCCGGCCGTCGCGGTACCGGGCCGACGTCTTGATCTTGCCGGGCTGCCGCCGGCCTGGATCGGTGTCGGGACGCTGGACCTGTTCCACGACGAGGACATGGCCTACGCCGAGCGGCTACGCGACGCCGGCGTCGAATGCCAGGTGGAAGAGGTGTACGGGGCGTTCCACGGGTTCGATCAGATCGCGGCGAAAACACCTGTGGCCCAAGCCTTCATGGCCAGTCAGTGCGCGAGTTTACGGGTGGCGTTCGCCTGATTCGCGCTGCTGCCGCAGGTACCGGCAGGCCTGTCCCAGCAGACAACGGTCGGCGGCCGACAAGGCCCTGATCCTGGGCACGTGACCGGCGACGGTCCTGGCGAACCTGACACGCAACTGCTCGGCGGTCATACCGAATTCGAGCCAGACGTCGTCCTCGCGTGGACCCCCGTAGGGAGCCCACGCGAGGACGAACTTCAGCAGCACACGCTCGAAGGTGTCCATCTACCGGCCTGGTCGGTGATCGGTCGCCGATGGCTTCGATCTCGAGCGGTTTCAGTCTCGAACAACGTTGTCCTCGAACACGATCCGGCCGATCAAGTCGTAGCGGCGCGGATCGCGCAGCTTGAAGTAGATGGCCATACCGGCGCCCAGGATGAAGATTCCCACCACGATCCACGGCGTCAGCTTGAACAGCAAGCTGCCGGATGCGGTGCCCGCCGCCGCGTCTTTGTGCTCCCACAGCAGGTACACCACGTAGAGCATGCCGATTCCGCCCAGACCCGGGGCGACCAGCGTCTTGAACCAATGCTTGGACACCGGATGGTTCTTGCGGATGTGGAAGTAGCTGATCACCGAGAAGGCGCACAGCGACTGCACGATCAGGATCGCCATGGTGCCCAGGATCGCCAGCAGCGTGTACATGTGCACATAGGGATCCATCCCGGCGAACAGGAAGGCCAGGATGATCACCAGAGTGATCGCACTCTGCACGAACGAGGCGATGTGTGGCGAGCCGTGCGTCGGATGTGTTGCGCCGATGGTCTTCTGCAGGCCTTTCGACAGCCCTTCACGCCCCAGGGCGTACAGGTAGCGCGAAGCACAGTTGTGGAACGCCATGCCGCAGGCGAACGATCCGGTGACCAGCAAGATGTTGAACACCGTGATCGCCCACTCGCCGTAGGTGCTGCGCACCGGGCCGAAGAAGATCTCCGATGACGTGGCGGAATCCTGCGCGAGTTCCACAGCCTGCTGCGGGCCCGTTCCGGCGATCGCCATCCAGGACACGAACACGTAGAACGCGCCGACGCCAAGCACACTCAGCATGGTGGCGCGGGGGATGATCTTCTTCGGGTTACGCGACTCCTCGCCGTACATCGCGGTCGATTCGAAACCCACCCACGACCAGAACGCGAAGAACAGACCCAATCCCGCACTGGCACCGGCGATTCCGGCGGCGGGGGAAAACGCGCCGATGGGATTGATGGTCTCGGCGACCGCGAAGCCCTGCGGCCCGCCGCCCTTGACCAGCACCGCCAGCGCACCGAGCGCAAGCATGACGATCTCGGTCACCAAGAACACTCCGAGGACCTTGGCGGTCAGGTTGACGTCGAAGTAGGTGAGCACCGCGTTGACCGTCAGCATCAGCAGCGCCGGAATTATCCAGTGGATGTGCATGCCGAGCTGCGATTGCATCAAGTTCTGGAAGAAGAACGAGAAGATACCGATCAGGGAGGCCTCGAACACCACATAGGCCATGGTGATCAGACCGCCGCTGGCCATCCCGACGACGCGGCCGAGGCCGTGGGAGATGTAGCCGTAGAAGGCTCCGGTGGTGGTGATGTGCTTGGCCATGGTCGCGTAGCCGACGGCGAAAAGGCCGAGGACGACGGTCGCCACGATGTAGCCGGCCGGTGCGTGCGAACCATTTCCGAAGCCGACGGCAATCGGCACGTTGCCGACCATTGCCGTGATCGGAGCGGCGGTCGCCACCGCCATGAATATGACGCCGACGGTGCCGACGGCGTTGCGTTTCAGTCGTTGGACGTCTTGAGCTGCGTCTTCACTCCCAGCGACAGCTTGATCGGTCATCTAGGGGGTACCTTCCAGGTAACAATGGGACACCCGATGTGGCCTGTGCCACAGTTGGGACCTACGTATATTGGCACTACCAAAATCGGTTGGCAAGCACTTCTTTCAACCATTGACATAAATGGTTGCGACCGTTTACGGTGAGGCCCATCACAGCTACCGCATAGCTGAAGAGGGAGCCGCATGTACGACTACGGCACGTTCGCGTTCGATTCCAAAGCCCAAGTGCTGGAGCGAGCCAAGACGTTCTGGAATCCAGACAAGACGCAGTTCTGGACGGACTCGGGTGTCGATCTGGTGATCGACCGCCGCGAGGGTTATTTCTTGTGGGACATGGGCGGACGCCGCCTGATCGACATGCACCTCAACGGGGGCACCTACAACCTGGGTCATCGCAATCCCGAAGTGATGCAGGCGATTACCGAAGGTATGGAACACTTCGACGTCGGTAACCACCACTTCCCGTCGGTGGCCCGCACGGCACTGGCGCAGCGGCTGGTCGAGACCGCGCCGGCGTCGATCAAAAAGGTCGCGTTCGGCTCCGGCGGCGGCGAGGCGATCGACATCGCGCTCAAGAGTGCCCGTCACGCCACCCAACGCCGCAAGATCGTCTCGATCGTCAAGGCCTACCACGGCCACACCGGTCTGGCGGTCGCCACGGGCGACGACCGGTTCGCCAAGTTCTTCCTGGCCGACCAGCCCGACGAGTTCCTCCAGGTGCCGTTCAACGACATCGAGGCCATGGAGCGGGTGCTGGCCTCAGGCGATATCGCCGCGGTGATCATGGAGACCATCCCGGCGACGTACGGATTCCCGCTCCCCGCACCGGGTTACCTCGAAGCGGTCAAGGCCGCGACCGAGAAGCACGGCACGCTCTACATCGCCGACGAGGTGCAGACCGGGCTGATGCGCACCGGTGAACTGTGGGCCATCACCAAGCACGGCATCGAGCCCGACATCCTCGTCACCGGCAAGGGCCTGTCCGGCGGCATGTATCCGATCACCGCGGCCCTGTTGGGCGACCGCGCCGCCCAATGGCTCGACCAGGACGGATTCGGTCACATCTCGACATTCGGTGGTGCCGAGCTCGGATGCGTCGCCGCCATCAAGACCTTGGAGATCTGCACACGACCCGAAGTGCGCTCGATGGTGCACTACATCTCCGACCTCTTCGAACACGGGCTGCAACGCATCCAAGCCGACCATCCGGACTGGTTCGTCGGGATCCGGCAGAACGGCGTGGTGATCGGCCTGGAGTTCGATCACCCCGAGGGTGCCAAGTTCATCATGCGTGAGCTCTACGAGAACGGCGTGTGGGCGATCTTCTCGACACTGGATCCCCGTGTGCTGCAGTTCAAACCAGGCCTGTTGCTCTCGCGTGAGCTGTGCGAGGACGTCCTGGACCGCCTCGCCGTCGCCGTCGGCCGAGCTTGCGAGGCCGCGAGAGGGCCCCGAGGCCGGTCGAACCCGAAGGGACGTAAAGCATCATGACCAGTACCGCACAGGCCGGCCACATGCTGGAACGCGCCCGTTGGGCCGCGGCGGCGTACGCCGATTACGACGCGACGGCGGTGAACAACATCGTCAACGCCGCAGCCGACGCCGCCTACACCGCGGCTGAACGGTTCGCCGCCGAAGCGGTCGCCGAGACCGGGATGGGTGTGGTGGCCGACAAGGTCACCAAGAACCGGGCGTGCTCGCGCGGCATCGTCGACTACTACGCTCGGGGCGAGTTCGCAGGAGACTATGTGTCGCCCCGGGTCGACGAGGCGCGCAAGATCGTCGAACTCCCGCGGCCCGCCGGGGTGGTGCTGGCACTGACGCCGACCACCAATCCCGTTGCCACGGTGTACTTCAAGGTGATCCTGGCACTGATGACGCGCAACGCCGTCGTCGTCGCCCCGCATCCCCGAGCCAGGCAGTGCTCGGCCGATGCGGCCCGCGTGCTCGCCGAGGCCGCGGTGGCGGCAGGCGCGCCAGACGGCATCGTCCAGGTGGTCGACGAACCGTCCATCCCTCTGGTGCAGGCACTGATGGCCGACGAGCGCACCGATGTCATCGTGGCGACCGGGGGCACCGGTGTCGTGCGGGCGGCGTATTCGTCGGGCAACCCCGCACTGGGCGTCGGTCCGGGCAACGTCCCGGTTCTCGTCGAGGCCAGCGCCGACATCAATGCCGCGGCCAAGCGCATCGTGGACAGCAAGGCCTTCGACAATTCGGTGCTGTGCACCAACGAATCCGTCCTGATCGCCGAAGATGTGATCGCCGGCAAGCTCGGCGGTGCGCTGACCCGCGCCGGCGCGCACATCCTCGACGAGGACGGCGCACGGCGGCTGCGCGCCTACATGTTCGCCGACGGGCATCTCAATACCGACGTGGTGGGCCGTGACGCCGCGTGGATCGCCGGGCAGGCGGGCCTGCGGGTCACCCCCAAGACCCGAGTGCTGATCGCGCCGTTCAACGACGTGATCAGCGAGGAGATGCTGGCCCACGAGAAGTTGTCCCCGGTGCTCGGCATGACGACCGCCGCGGACGCCGCACGCGGAATCCGAGCGGCCCGGGCAGTGGTGAGGATCGGCGGCGCCGGCCATTCGGCCGCCATCCACAGCGAAAACCCATCGGTGATCACCGATTTCGCGGCTCAGGTACCGGTACTGCGCGTGTCGGTCAACGTCGGCAACAGCACCGGCAGCTCCGGACTGGACACCAACCTGGCACCGTCGATGACGATCGGTACCGGGTTCGTCGGACGCAGCTCCATCGGTGAGAACCTGCAGCCGCAGAACCTGATCAACTGGGCCCGCATCGCCTACAACAGCGATTCCGGCGTGCCCATGGCCAACTTCGCGGGCATCAGCCCGTGGCACTCGCCGACGGGACCGGTGCCGGAGTATCCACGCGCCTCCAATGACCGTCACGGTGCGCCATCCCACATGAGAACGGCACCTCGCCGGGCCACCCCGAACCATTCGACCGACCTGGGCCTGGACGCACTGCGTGCCGAGTTGCGCGCGCTGGTGGCCGAAGAACTCGCACAACTGATCAAGAGGTAGGGCTGTGGCTGAACTTCGTTCTTTCATCTTCATCGACCGGCTGCAACCGCAGACCATGTCGTACCTGGGCACCTGGATCAAGGGCGCTCTACCCCGGGCCGGCCAGGCCGCCCAGATCATCGAGGTGGCCCCGGGCCTGGACATCGAGGGCGTCACCGACGTGGCGCTCAAGCATGCCGAGGTCAAGGCCGGAATCCTGGTGGTAGAGCGCCAATTCGGTTACCTGGAATTCCACGGCGAGACCGGTGCGGTCAAGGCCGCCGCCGACGCGGCACTGGATGAGCTGGGTGGCGACACCGGAAGTGCGGTGCAGCCGAATGTGCTGGCCTCCCGCATCATCTCCAGCATCGACCACCAGCACGCATTCCTGATCAACCGCAACAAGATCGGGTCCATGGTGCTGGCAGGCGAATCCCTGTTCGTGCTCGAGGTCGCCCCCGCGTCCTATGCGATCCTGGCGACCAACGAGGCCGAGAAGGCCGCGGACATCAAGGTGGTCGACTTCAGGATGATCGGCGCCACCGGCCGCGTGTACCTGTCCGGAACCGAAGCCGATGTTCGTACGGCGGCCGAGGCGGCGCGTGATGCGCTGGCGAGGGCCACGGCGTGAACGGCCAGCGAGAAGCGAAGGCGGATCGCGCATGAGCATAAGTCGTGACGAGCTACGCGCCCTCGTGCGCGAGGTGGTTCGGGAGGCGGTCCGGGACGCCCGGGCCGCCGCCAAGACCCCGGGGCCGGTGGCCGTCCCCCCACCACCGGCCCCGGCTCCGCCGACGCGAGCCGGATTGTCGGCTCCGCCGACGCGAGCCGGATTGTCGGCTCCGCCGACGGCAGCCGAGCAGTTCGGTGTGGAACCCACCGGACCCCGTGCCGTCGACGACAAGAAGCGCACCGAGGCCGTGCAATTGGCCAACGACCGAGACCTCGACAATTTCGTCCGGAAGCTGTTGCGGCTCTTCGAAAGCCCGAAGACCCGTGCGGACCTCAAAGCCGGCCGGCTCAGCTTCCGTCTGGCAGGACCGGCCCGATCGACCGGCAGCGGAGCCGTCCATCGCATCGAAACCGGTGCGGTAACCGAACGCCACATCGCCGACATGGCCGGAGGCACGCTCGTGCTCGGCCGCAAGGCGGTGCTGACCCCGCTGGCCCGCGAGAAGGCCCGGACCTTGGGCATCACGATTGAGAAGGAGCGCAAATGATCGCCCCAGCGACGAAGGAGCGCACATGATTTCAGCGGTTGTCACCGGCAACGTGTGGTCGACCCGTCGGATCGACGGCATCCCCGCCGGAGCATTCCTCGAGGTCGAGGTCGACGGCAGCGGATCGAAGCTGATCGCCTTCGACGTCCTCGGCAGCGGCGTGGGCGAACGGGTCCTCGTCGCCCAGGGCTCGGTCGCCTCGGGCTGGTTCACCGGCACCCCGCCTCCGGTCGACGCACTCATCATCGGGTCCATCGATACGAGCACAGACACCAACCCAACCGGCAATTCCAACAAATAAGGAGAAAGACCCATGTCCAGCAACGCAATCGGACTGATCGAGACCAAGGGCTACGTGGCTGCGCTGGCCGCCGCCGACGCCATGGTGAAGGCTGCCAACGTCACCATCACCGACCGCCAGCAGGTCGGCGACGGGCTGGTCGCCGTGATCGTCACCGGCGAGGTGGGCGCCGTCAAGGCTGCCACCGAAGCCGGCGCCGAGACCGCCTCGCAGGTGGGCGAACTGGTGAGCGTGCACGTCATCCCGCGTCCGCACAACGAGCTCGGCGCGCACTTCGCGGTCGCCGGCAAGTAGCCATGCCGCCCCAAGCAGAGGAGAGCACGCGGATTCGCACCCAGATCCGCGTCTACCTGTTGGTGGAGGACCTGCAGCGCCAGTTCGCCGCCTACCTCGGAACACCCACCAGGGCCCGGGGTTACCCACCGTATGAGGGCGAGCACGCACTGATCGTCGAGGTGTCCCCCGCCTTGGCGATCGAGCGGGTGATCGACCTGGCCCTGCGTGAGGTTCCCGGCATCCAGCCCGGAATCCTGTACGTGGAACGGCAATTCGGCGTGCTGGAGATCCACTCGGCCAATCTGGAGGATGTCCGGCGAGCCGGCGAGGCGATCCTGTCCGGCACCGGCAACAAGGCCTCCGACCAGCTGCGGCCACAGGTGCTCTACCACGACATCATCGAGAACATCACCGACCAGCACGCGGTGATCCTCAACCGCAATCGGCAGGCGTCGATGATCCTGCCCGGGCAGTCTCTGCTGGTGTACGAGATGACCCCGGCGCTGTTCGCGGCGGTCGCGGCCAACGAGGCGGAGCGCGCGGCACCTGGGCTTACTGTGGTTGACGTGCAGATGATCGGCGCCGCTGGAAGGCTCTACATCGGCGGCAGCACCGATGACGTCACGGTGGCACGGGACCGGATCACGGTGGTGCTCGATGGCATCGAAGGGCGGAGCCACCAATGAGCGCTTGCGTGAAGAGGAGATAGGACCGATGGTTATCACCGACGAGATCGATGTCGCCCAACTGGCATTGAGCCAATACGACATCGGGGCGGATGCGACCCTGCGGTTGCTGAACCTGTCCGAGAATGCGACCTATCTCGTCGAGGACGCCGGCACCCAGTCCATTTTGCGGGTCCACCGGCAGGACTACCACCAGCCTCACGAGATCGAATCCGAACTGGACTGGCTGCAGGCGTTGCGGACCGACAGCGACGTCACGGTGCCCACAGTGCTGCCTGCCAGGGACGGCCGGCGGGTGGTGACCCTCGGTGGTAGGGAAACCGGCGGGATCGCGCGCCACGTCGTGCACTTCGGCATGGTCGCCGGGGCCGAGCCCGACGAGGACACGTTGACACTCGACGACTTCCACACGCTGGGCCGGATCACCGCTGCGCTGCACGACCATTCGCGGCGGTGGGAACGTCCGGCCGGATTCGGCAGGTTCTCCTGGGACTGGGAGCACAGCCTGGGCGGCGCTCCCAGATGGGGCCGCTGGCACGACGCCGAAGGCGTCGGTCCGGCCGAGCAGCAGGTGCTCGAACGGGCCCAGCAGTTGCTGCACGACCGGCTGCACGCCTACGGCACCGGATCCGAGGTCTACGGACTGATCCACGCCGACCTGCGACTGGCCAATCTACTGGTGGACCCGGACCCGTCGGGGGCTTCGAAGATTACCGTCATCGACTTCGACGACTGTGGATTCGGCTGGTATTTCTACGATTTCGGCACGGCAGTGTCATTCATCGAAGATGACCCGGCACTGCCGGAATGGCAGGACGCCTGGGTGAGCGGCTACCGCACCAGACGCGAGCTGGCATCCTCCGACGAGGACATGCTGGCATCGTTCGTGCTGTTGCGCAGGCTGCTGTTGCTGGCCTGGATGGGCAGCCACAGCCACTCCAGGGAATCGGCCACCAAGGCCATCAGCTACGCAGCGGGCAGCTGTGAACTCGCCGAGCGCTACCTGCGCTCCAACGGCCTCACCTTGATCTGACTCTCAAAGGACCCCAAATATGTTCGTATCGCTTCAGGGCCGCTCGGCCATCGTCACCGGCGGCAGCAAGGGCATCGGCCGCGGCATCGCCCAGACGTTCGCCGATGCCGGCGTGGACGTCCTCATCACCGGTCGCAACCAGGGCGATCTCGATGAGGCGGTCGCAGCGCTCGCAGACGCGCCGGGACGGGTCAGCGCCCTGCGCGCGGATGTGACCAGCCCCGAAGACGCCCGCCAGGTGGTCGGTGCCGCCGTCGAGCGGCACGGCGGCCTGGACATCGTGTGCGCCAATGCCGGCATTTTTCCCTCCGGGCGGTTGGAAGACCTCACTCCCGACGACATCGACCAAGTCCTTGCCGTGAATTTCAAGGGCACCGTCTACATCGTGCAGGCCGCGCTCGCGGCGCTGACCGCCAGCGGCCACGGTCGGGTCGTCATCACGTCGTCGATCACCGGACCCATCACCGGCTACCCCGGCTGGTCGCACTACGGTGCCTCCAAAGCCGCTCAGCTCGGCTTCCTGCGCACCGCCGCAATGGAACTGGCGTCCAAGAAGATCACCGTCAACGCCGTGCTGCCCGGCAACATCATCACCGAGGGTCTGGTCGAAATGGGCCAGGACTACATGGACCAAATGGCGTCGGCGGTACCTTCCGGCCGGCTCGGGTCGGTCGCCGACATCGGCAACGCGGCGCTGTTCTTCGCCACCGATGAAGCCGCGTACATCACCGGACAGTCGCTGGTCGTCGACGGCGGACAGATTCTTCCCGAATCTCACATGGCGATCGCTGAACTCTAGTTCAACCTGGATAGAATTGGCTGGACCAATACGCGGGGCAGGGGGCCGGGGTGGCAGTTCACAGCGAAGAGTTACGCAGGCGCATCGTCGCCGACATCAACGCGGGCACCCCCGGCGCCAAACTCGGCAGTGAACGCGACCTGGCCGAACGCTACGGCACCAGCCGCTCCAGCCTGCGTCAGGTGCTGGCCGCGTTGGAGGAAGCCGGGCTGGTGCACCGGGTGATCGGCCGGGCAGGCGGCATCTTCATCAGCCACGGGCAGGTGGAGCGGCACCTGTCCGATGTGGTGGGCGTGCCCGCCTTCCTGGCCAATCAGGGATATGTCGCGGGTACGCGGGTGCTCTCGACGCGGATCACCACCCCCGACGATGCCACCAGAACCGCCCTGCGCCTCGGCCCCGGCGACTACGTCATCGAGATCCAACGCGTCCGCCTGGCCGACGGGTCCCCCATCTCGCTCGAACACGCGCAGTTCCCGGCCGATGCCTTTCCCGGCCTGCTCGAACAGCAACTGGGCGGCTCGCTCTACGAAATCCTGGAATCCCGATACGGTCTGGTCACCGGGCGGGCCGACGAGCGCATCGAGGCGGTGAGCGCCACCAGCAGTGAAGCCACCCTTCTCGGCATCAAGCCCAAGGCGGCACTGCTGTTGATCACCCGAGTCACCTACGACCAGAACGGTTCTCCGTGCGAGTTCTCGCGCGACTTGTTCCGCGGCGACCGTACGGCGCTGGCCGTGACCGCCAAGGGCAGCGGCATCGCCACCCACGAAGACGCCAATACCGCCTCGGTCACGCTGCAACGTCAGGCCGGCTGAACTGCCGATCTCACTCCACCGAAAAGAACGAATCGCCCTCGTCCTGCGGTCCGCTCAGCTGCACGTCTTCGGGGACGTCATCGGGATGCACCACGTCGACCTCCTCGGGTTCGTCGACGTCTTCCTCGATGTCCGGCGGAGCCGGCTGAGCCGCTGAGGTATCCGGGATCTCCGCCGCGAGCCTGCTGTCGAGACCTTCCGTCGGCTCGGGTCGATCCGCGGCGTGCCAATCGTCGGGTGGGTCGACGACCTCGTCACCGTCGTCGTTGGCGATTTCGTCGGAATCAGTCGACTCACTCGGCGACAACGTGTCGTCGGGTCCCATATCGGTGTCACTCATCGAAACCTCCGGATCAGACTGGGACGGCGTCGGTTTCGCGATCCCGGGCGATGCGATCGCGTCCGCCGTCAACTGACGTCGGTCGCTGGATACCCGAGCCCGAGAGGTCGGAAACTTGGCTGCTGACGCGCGTCGGCCCGCTCGGTGACGTCCTTCACAAAGTCGCCGAGGTAGCCGATCGCGCGTCGGCCCTCCGGCAGAATGTCAGCGGCCAACGGAAAATCATGCACCTGCCCCCGCCAGACGTGCAGTTCGCACGGCGACTGAGCCTCGGCCAACCGTTGCGCCACCACTTCCGAATCGACCAGCAGTGATTCGTCCGCGCTCACGTGAATCATCACCGGCGGCATATCTGACAGATCAGCCGTGACCGGATCGATCAGCTTTGCGTTTCCCCGGCACTGCCCACGCCGGACAAACCGAGCGAATGCCGAGAAGGCCGCGGCGGTGAACATGGAACACCGGCCGATGTTGGGGTGCGCCAGTTTGCGGGCCGGGTCCAGATCGATCAGGGGCGAGATGGCCGCCAGCCCTGCGGCCGGGGTCACACCGCGCGACAACGCCTTGAGCGTGGCGGCGAAGGCCAGATACCCACCTGCTGAATCACCCGCGATCACCACACGATTCGGGCCATATCCGTTGTGGCGCAGCCAGGACAGTCCGGCCAAAGCGTCGTCGACCGCGTCTGCCAGCCCGCACGTGGGCAGCATCCGGTACCCGACGTTGAGCACCATCGCATCGGCGGCAGCCGACAAACGGGCCGCCAACGCACGATGCGTATTCAGCCCGCACGTGAGAAAGGCGCCCCCGTGCAGATACAGGATGGCGTTGCGGGCCGAAGTTCCCTGGGCCCTGACGACTTCGGCCGGGCAGTTCGGCAGGGCCACCGGGCGGACCGATGCCATCGACCGCCGGGCCGGGACCAGGCCGACGATTCGATCGATCGAACCCAAGGGCCAGGCCAGATTCGGCTGCAATGCCCACGCGCGGACGACATTCTTCACTGCCACCCGGCAGCCGGTTCCCAGTGCCGCTGCCTCCAGGCTCCTCCTGCGGTGAAGCACCCGCTTGCACGTGACCTCTACCTCGGCCATCTCAACCATCTCCCGTTGTAATGACACAAATCGCATACCCGCCAGAAGCGTGATAAAACACCTCGGTGGGTATGCAGTCGACATGGGCGGAGCCGAAGAGTTCGTACCCGCGACTCACGACCTGAAGAAACTGGCTGCGGCATCCCGGGATTGCCAGGGCTGTCCGTTGTATCAGGATGCGACCCAAACCGTGTTCGGGTCCGGACCGCGATCTGCCAGGATGATGCTGGTCGGTGAACAGCCGGGTGACCGGGAGGATCGGGCGGGGGCGCCCTTCGTCGGACCGGCCGGTCGCATCTTGGACAAAGCGTTGGCATCAGCCGAAATCGACCGCTCAGAGCTCTATCTGACCAACGCCGTCAAGCATTTCAAGTTCACACCCGCTGAACGCGGCAAACGCCGGATCCACAAGACCCCCAGCCGGACCGAGGTGGTGGCATGCCGGCCCTGGCTGCTCGCCGAGCTGGACACCATCTCCCCGGAAGTGGTCGTACTGCTGGGCGCAACCGCCGCCAGATCCTTGCTGGGCAATGACTTTCGTCTCACGCGTCACCGTGGCGAAGTCATCCACACCACGGGGCCCGAAGATAGCGAAGACCGGGCACTGGTCGCCACGATTCACCCCTCGGCGGTGCTGCGGGGACCGTCGGACGCCCGCGACGAGGCCTTCGACGGACTGGTCGCCGACCTGCGCACCGCCTATGCGGTGACCCGGACGGTACGCAAGGCCGGATCGGCGGGATCGGGGACATTCATCCCCGCCGCGAGCCCACTCCGCAGATAGTCCAGCACGGCCTGGTTGATGCGTTCGCCCGGAACCACTGCCGGAATGCCCGGCGGGTACGGCGTGATCTGCTCGGCGGAGATCCGGCCCGCAGCATTCTCCACCGGCACGTCCTCGACCGGGCCGAAGAACGCGTCGCGAGGCGACACCACGGTCTCCAGTTCCAGCTCGTCGGGCGTGGGCAGGTCGACGCGCGGTGGCGGGTCGAAATCGTGTGCGGCCTTGCGCCACAACCGGAGCGCCTCGACCAACCGACCCGCGGTGTCCGAGCCGTCCGCCAGCGACATGGTGGCCAGGACCCGGCGATGGTCCGTCATCCCCAGATCGAGCTGGCAGTTCTCCCGCAACCAGTCGGCGGCCTGATAACCCGAGGTGCCTGTCGCCGCGACGTCGATCAACACCTGCAGCCGGTCCAGATCATGGGAGGCCTCCTTGCCCAGCAGTTCCTCGTCGAGCACCTCGATGTCGTCGATCTCCTCGATCTCACGGCGGGTTTCGTTCGCCAGATCCAGTGCCGCCCCCATCAACTCGTGCCCGTGTTCCACCATGTGCCGTCGCCAGCCGTCGATCGCGCTGTACACCAGGACATTCGGGCTCGTCGTCATCAGCAGGTCAGCACAGGCGGACAGCCGGTTGTGGTCCACCAGATCGCCCTGCAGGTGGAACACCGAGCCCTGCTCGAATCCGGCGCCCATCTTGTGGACGCTCACCACACACACGTCCGCGCCGGCGTTCATCGCCCACGTCGGCAGATCCTCGTGGAAGGGCAGGTGCGCACCCCACGCCTCGTCGACGATCAGCGGCTTGCCCCGGCGATGGCAGACGTTCGCGATGCCTTCGATGTCGGCACAGGTGCCATACGGGCTGGGGCTGACGATCAGCGCGGCCGCGGCGTCGGGGTGACGCTGCCAGGCCTGCTCGACCTGTTGCGGCGACGGCGGATGCGACAGGTGACGCTCGGCGTCCCACTGCGGTGTGATCCAGCGTGGTGTCAGTCCCGAGAAGATCAAGCCGGCCACCACCGACTTGTGGCTGTCCCGGCTGAGCAGCAGGCTGCCGTCGCACCCGGCCACGGCCATCATCGCGGCCTTGACCGACAGCGAACTGCCGCAGGTGGAGAACCACGCCACTCTCGCCCCGACCGCCTCGGCCATCAGGTCCTCGGCCCGCCTCAGGTAGCCGTTGCTCATCCGCCGGTCATCCAGCCCGCCGCTGGCCAGCACGTCGCTCAGGAACGGCTCACGCCCCAAGACCTTCAGTACTCGCTGGTCCACACCTCGCCCTTGGCGATGCCCTGGCGGCGAGAACCCGTACCGGTTGGACTGGTGGTACTGGTGCAGCGCGTCAAGCAGCGGTGCCGCGCCCTGATTGCCCGTCATGGCAGGTGAGTACCCACATCAACCCGACTCCCACACACGTGGCCGTCATCACGGCGAACGCCGTCGGAAAGGAGAACGCGGTGGCCAGCGCGCCTACCGCGAGAGAACCCAGGCCGGTGCCCGCGTCGAACCCGACGTTCCAGGCGACGCTGACCGCGCCGCGCGCATGCTCGCCGGTAGCGGCGAATGCCTGCAACAGGGTGAGGTTCTGCAGCGCGCCATAGGCCGTGCCGAGCAGTGCACAGCCCAGGATCACCACGGATCCGCCCACTCCGATGCCCACGGCGATCACCGCCAACCCGGCCGCGCCCACGCCCAGCGTCGGGGCGATGAACCCCGCGGGGCCGTGATGATCGGCCACGCCTCCGATCAGCCACCGGCCCAGTGCTGCCGTACCGGTCAAGGCCAACAACGCCCCGAGCGCCGTCGTGGCACCACCCAGTTGAGGAGCGAACGTGAGGATCCCGCCACCGGCCGCCGTGATCACCACGAGCGCGGCGATCGGACCGGCCAGCGCGCGGCCCACACCGCCGAGCCGATCCGAACGCGGCTCATCCGCCACGGCCGGTGCCGGGCGGATGAACGCCAGCGGCACCGCGAGCAGAGGTGCCGCTGCCAACCCGAACACCAATGGGTACCCGACGTTCTCGGCCAGCCAGGGGGCCAACGGGGTCAGCACGAATTGCGGTGCCGCGATGGCCAGTCCGTACGCGCCGATGGCGCGACCGCGGCGCTCCTGCGGGATCAGCGCGGCGACACCTCTGACACTGCAGACTGTCAGGATCCCGAAGCCCAAACCCCGCAACGCCGCCAGAAGCAACACCTGCCACAGCGATCCGGTCAGCAGGTGCAGCACTGCCGGTGCCCCGAGCAGCACAAGCCCGAGGGTCTGCGTGGCGGCCCAGCCGACCCGTCGCAACAGCCACCCGACCAGCAGCTGCGCGATGACGGTGAACAACATGAGCACGCTGTTGACCGCACCGGCACCCAGGTTGTCGGCACCGATGCGCACCGCCCACATCGGCGCTGCCGGCAACAGCAGGGCAAACCCGGCGAATCCCAATGCAGCACATGCCAACAACGCCGGCATGCCCGGCACCCGCCAAACGGTCACCGTTCGAACACCACCACACCGCCGACGATGGTGGCGGCCACCAGATCGGCATCGAGGGTGTCGACCACCCGCTGCGGGGAGTCGGTGAGCAGGCACAGGTCGCCGGGCTCGCCGGACGCGATACGCCGTGGCAGGGCCGGATTCCGGGCGCTGCCCAGAAATAGCGTCAGCGCACGCCGCCCCGATATCCGTTCGACCGGATTGAGCACCACACCGCGCGGCGTGCGGCGGTGTACCGCCGCACGCATGGCGGCCCACGGGTCGGGCGCGCCGAACGGCGCATCGGTGGACAGCGCCACCGGTACTCCGGCAGCCAGCAGGGTGGCCAGCCGCCAGAGTTGATCCTGTTCGGCGGGAGGTACATCCGTGCGGTACTGATCACCCCGCTCGGCCACGAAGTTGGGTTGGGTGACCACCGTGATCCCGAGCGCGACCAGGTCGTCGATGCAGTCCAGCGGCACCATCGCGGCGTGCTCGATCCGGTCGGCGGGATGACCACCCGCGGCCTGCAGCGCGGCGATCGTGACGACCAGCTGGGCCGCCGTCACGCAATGCACGGCCACCGGCTCACCGGCCCGGTGCCGTTCGGCGATCCAAGCCGTCAGATCGTCCAGATCCAGTCCGTCGTCATGCAGGATTCGCTTGCCCGGCGCCAGGAAGTGCACACGCTGCCGCAAATCCGTGGGGCGATCGGCGGCCCGCAGGTCGGGCGTGGCATCCGTGACGCCGGTGACGCCGTATCGGGCGAGCCGGGCACTGAACTCCCCGACCGCCGCGGGCCTGCGCTCCAGCGCCTCCGACCAGGTCGGGTCCGCGCTGCGCAGACGCCCGTCGGGATGATCACTGCGCCCCAACAGCACGAGCCCCGGGGAGTTCACCGTCCACAGCACACCAGTGCGATGTTGCACGCGCACCGGGACATCGGGAACCAACCGATCCAGCGAATACCGGTCCAGCGGACCTGCCACCGCCTCGTGGTAGCCGACGGCGCGGATCCAGCCGTCGTCAGCCACGACCGCGGTCCTCAGGATCCTGGCCAGCTCGGCCTCGCCGGCCACCTCGGCGGGCCCGACGCGCAGCGAATCCTGCTCGGCTGCAGCCGAGTACACGTGAAGATGGTGATCGTGCAGGCCGGGTATCACCGTGCCGAATGCGGCGTCGAGTACGTGTTCGCCGGGCTGGGGCGGTAGTGCCTGGCCGACCGCTTCGATGGTGTCACCGACACGGAGGTCGACCACGGCCCCGTCGAGCAGCGTCGCACGACGAATCAGCATGGGGCATCGTTCCGTTCCGCCACCAGCCGACGCACCACATCGTTGTCGGAGCCGAGTTCCCGGCCGGGCAGCCCCGCGGCGGGACGTACCCCGATCACATCGGTCTCATCGCCGCTTCGGGAAGCGTATCCGGCCGCCACCGCCGCCATCGAGAACTCGATCAGCTCACCACCGCCACGGCCCCGGGAATCGGCCACCGCAGCTGCGGCATGAAGCCCGGTGAGCGGATCGGCGATGGCATCGCCGATGAATACCGGTGCACCGCGGCGATATCCGACCAGGCCACCGGACACCGCGGCGTCGTCGCCGAACGCCACCCAGTCTGCCTTCTCCCCGACGGTGCCGTGTCCGGTGATGCGCAACCAGATCCGGCCGGGCCTTGGCGCCACGCCGACGGGTCCGAGCCCGCGCCTGACCAGAGCGGCAGGCCGTGAGGCCTCGATCACCACGTCGGCCACCCCGAGCAGCGCCGCCAGGTCACGAGAATCGTCGAAATCGACCGCGTACGAGAGTTTTCCACCGTTCATCCAGTCGAAGAACTCGCGCGCGCCGGCACGGGTTCCGTCCGGACGGTTCGGACTTTCCACCTTGACCACGGTGGCACCGGCCCGGGACAGCAGCTGTCCACACAGCGGCCCCGCCCACATCGAGGACAGGTCGGCCACCAACACCCCGGCCAGCGAGCCGGCCTGGGCCGGACCGAGTGGGCTCACCATCGGCGGGGCGGGCACGGTTTCACCGAGCACACCCGCCGGCAGGCCGAGGAGGCGGGCACGTGCGGCCACGTCCTCGGCAGAATGCCGCGCGGCCCACGCCCCGATCGCCGGCCACGGGTCGGGATCAACCGAGACATCTTGCAAGAGTGCGGGAATCGACGCGATGTCATCCGGGCGCGACAACGTCAGAGCACACCATCCGTCGCGGGTGGGCAGCAGCCGCGTCGCCCCGCCCGCCGAAATCTGCCCCTGCGGGGCGATGCCCAACTGGTCAGCGCGGCCGGTGAGCAGTTCGGTGGCGTCGACCCCGACGCCGGTGTGGGCCGTGAAGCCGTCGGCGACCGTCTGGGCCTGCCGCAGCAGTTCCCTCGGCATCGCCAACGTGGTCATCAGAACTGCAGCGCGCTGAACCGCCAGTCGAGCACCTGGCGGTCATCGCCACCGTCGGGTCCGCCGGCGGCGTACACCAACGAACGCAGTTGCAGCACTCCGGCGTCGGCCGATTCCACATGTAGCTCACTGAACAGGGTGTCGCCCTCGTGTACCGGGCCGGTGTGGTCGCAGGATTCCCAGCCCAACACGGTGACCAGGTTCGGTAGCAACCGGCTCGCTTGGGCCAGGGCCAGCCCGATGGTGTGCCCGCCGTACACCAGACGCCGGCCACCGACACGCCAATCATGATGGGTGGCAGCGATGTTCAGCGTCAGCCGGGCGAGTTCGGGGGCGCTGCCGACCACATCGGCGGTACTGTGCAGGACCGTGCCGGCCAGGGCGGCATCGAAGTGGGGGCCGGGCACCCGGGTCCGGAAAGCCTCCGCATCCCACCCGGCCGTGGGGTTGGGCGCGGCGGCGTCGGTACCGATGGTCGACAGATCGTCGGCGTGTCCCGTGTCGACGTCATCTGCGGACAACGGCAGCATCGCGCAGCGGTAGAAGTCGAGGACCTTGCGGTCCAACTGGTCGACGGTGGTCATCCTCAGCGCCGCGAGCCCGGTGGCCGCGCGTCCGGATTTGATCGAATTCTGTTTGAGCCCAACCACTTCGGTGCGGGTATACAGGGTGTCGCCGATCACCGGGCAGCGGTGGAACGCCAGCCCGCGGTAGAACAGGTTCGCCTTCACCCGCTGCGTCACCAACGTGCTCTGCCCGATCGCCACGTCGCAGACCAGCGCGGGATGTGCCAGCGGACCCGGCTCACCGGTCACCGCGGTGGCGAGTTCGGCGTCGAGAGCCAACCGCACCCGGTCACCGAGGATCGCCTGATGCGCGGCAGCCGCACCGGCGGTCAGCGTCATCGACGGCGCGGTGTCGAATACCTGGCCAACCGCCAGATCATCGAAATACGGGCCACCCTGTTTCACATCTCGCACTATGCCATTCACCACCATCGATTCCGCGGCTAGGGCGGGGTAGGCACCGTCACGGGGCGACTTCATCGACCAGGCCCCACGCCAGTGCCGTCGCCGCGTCGACCGTGCGCCCGGAGAGGACGAGGTAGGCGGTGCGCCACCGGCCGATGCGTCGCGTGATGCTCACCGTGCCGCCCGCCCCCGGGATCAATCCCAGTGCCAGTTCCGGCAGGCCGATCGTGGCGTCCGGATGGCAGCTGACCCAGCCGCAGTAGGACGCCATCTCCAGACCGCTGCCCAGCACCTGGCCGTGCACCTGCGCGCGGCAACGTCGCCCCAGCCTCTCGGTGAGCTCATCCAATACCAGGGCCGGACTGTGCCGGGTGCGGGCCAGGTGGGCGCTGGCCGGATCGGCGAACGAGCCGAATTCGGCCAGATCACCGCCGCTACAGAATGATCGGCCGTTGCCGGCGAGGACCACCTCGTCGACCGACGGATCCAGCCGGGCCACCTCAAGTGCCTCCAGCAGTGCGCCCCGGGCATCGGTGGAGAACGCGTTGTGTCGCAGCGGCCGGTTGAACCGGACGTGCAGGGTGTTCCCGTCGCGTCGGGCCTGCACCGGGTCGGGCAGCTGCGGTGCGGTGGCCGGGCCCCGCTCCGCCAGCCACCGAGCGAACTCCGGTCCCGACTGCAGCGTCGAATACGCCAGCGATTCGGTGATCACCCCGGCTCGGGTCGAACCGGCCGGGTCGAACGAATTCAGCACGTCGTCACACACCGCTGCGGCCTGCGGCCATGTCCGGCACCGCTCGGTGAGTTGGTTCACCGCCTGCTCCACCGAGCCCACGGTGACCGCACGCCGGTCCTCGCAGGGCCGTTCGGTCAGCGTGAACGTCGCGTCATCCGTCGGGATGTCGATCCCGACGCGGACTCCCGCGGGCAGCTCGAGGACGGTCACGAGTACTTGTTTATCAGCCCCTGCTTGTAGAGCTTGCCGGTGTCGGTGCGGGGCAGCTCGGCCTCGAACGAGATCGTGCGGGGGCACTTGTAGTGCGTCAGACGCTCGCGCAGCCAACCGAGGAGCTCTTCGGCGAATT
Organism: Mycobacterium sp. URHD0025; assembly: GCF_000426065.1. GTDB lineage: Bacteria > Actinomycetota > Actinomycetes > Mycobacteriales > Mycobacteriaceae > Mycobacterium. The sequence continues at coordinate 617,278 of NZ_AUEQ01000001.1, forward strand.
CCGGCGTGGCGTCGGCCGGATCCACGGTCTGCACCACACCCTTGACGCTCTGCCCCATCTCGTCGTCGGGAATGCCGAACACCGCGGCGTCCATCACCTTCGGGTGGACGACGAGCATGTTCTCGGCTTCCTGCGGATAGATGTTCACCCCGCCCGAGATGATCATGTGGTGGCGCCGATCGGTGAGGTAGAGGTAGCCGTCCTCATCGACATAGCCGATGTCCCCCACCGTCTTCCAACCGTGCGAGTCACGCGAGGAGGCGGTCTTCTCGGAATCGTTGAGGTACTCGAAATCGGCGCCGCCCTCGAAGAAGATCTCGCCGGCCTCACCGGGCGGCAGTTCCTTGCCGTCCTCGTCGAGAATGTGCACGGCACCGTTCATCGGCTTGCCGACCGAACCCGGGTGCGTCAGCCAGTCCTCGGCGAAGATCACTGTCGCACCGATGGCTTCCGAGGACGCGTAGTACTCGTCGACAATCGGCCCCCACCAGTCGATCATCTGCTTCTTGATCTCGACCGGGCACGGGGCCGCGGCGTGCATCACCCGACGCAGGCTCGACACATCGTACGAATTCCGCACGCTGTCAGGCAGTTTCAGCATCCGGGTGAACATCACCGGCACGAACTGGCCCTGGGTGACGCGGTGTTTCTGGATGGCGTCGAGTGCGCCTTCAGGGTCGAACTTCTCCAGCACCACCGTGGTGATGCCGGCCGCCTGGGTTTGCATCGACCACACCGACGGAGCGGTGTGATACAGCGGCGCGGGGCTCAGATACACCGAATCCGGCTGCATCCAGAACCCCACCAGCGCCGACATCATGCCCGGGGTTTCCGACGGCGGCACATGCGGCAGCTCACGCTTGATCCCCTTGGGCCGGCCCGTGGTGCCCGACGAGTACTGCAGCAGATCGCCGTCCAGCTCGTCATCGATCGGGGTGGCCGGCAGGTCGGCGACAGCTTCCGGGTAACGCTGCCAGCCGTCCAATTCACTGGAGGCGCTTGTCGCCGACGATTCGGCTCCGTCGGCGATCAGCAGGGTGGCGGGCAGGCCGCCAGGCAGCTCCTTGTCGAGCCCGATCAAGATGTCCTTCAGCGCCGCGGACCCCACGATGGCCTTGGCCCCGCTGTTGTCGATGATGTACGCAGCCTCGGCCGGGGTCAGGTGCGTGTTGATCGGCACGTAGTACAGACCGCTGCGCCGCGCCGCCCACATCACGGCGTGAATGTGCTCGTTGTTCTCCATGAGGATGGCCACCACGCCGCCCTCTTGCAGGCCCTGCCGGCGGAAGTAGTGCGCCAACCGGTTCGCGCGGGCTTCGAGTTCACCGAACGTGACGACGGTGCCCGAAGGGTGGAGGATGATCGCCGGCTTCTCGGGGTTGGCCTCGGCATGCTCGCGGATCTGCATGAGGGCACTGTAACCGGCGCCACTTGACAGGTGTCAAGTGGCGGGTGACGCGGCGACTCGACGGCCCCTACGAATCCACACCACCAGCGGCGATCAGTCGGCGCCGACCCCACGCAGCAGCAGCATCAGGCTCGTGCTGGCGTCGTCGAGGGGCTGCAGCGACCTGGCGCTGCGGCACTGGATGATGGCACCTTCCAGCGAGCTGACGATGAAGCTGCCGAGTGAGGCCGCGGTGGCGGCGTCAACACCCTTGGATCCGACCGACTCCGCGATCACCCTGGACCAGTCAGCAAACACCGCTGCCGACGCTTCCCGCAGCACGAGTGCGTCCGGCCCAGCCTGGGCGGCCGCCATGATGGGACAACCCGCGGCGAAAGAGCTGTCGACGAGATTTTGCTTCCATCCGGCGACAAAGGCACCGATGACGTCCGCAGCGGGCAAGGCCTGCGCCAACTGCTGGATCCGCGAGGTGATGATGCGCCCGGCCTCCAACGTCGCCTGCTCCATCAGCTCAGTTTTCCCGGCGGGAAAGTGCTGGTAGATCGACCCGCGAGCGGTGTTGCTGCGTTCGAGCAGATCGCTCAACCCCGTCGCGTGCACGCCGTACTCACGCATCAGCTCAATGGCGCTCCGAATGAGGCGCTCGCGCGGGCCCGCCACTGCCGCCACCCTTTCCATCATCGAAATAGACCAGTTGGTCCATCCTAGTCGACCATCCATAGACCAATTGGTCTACGATGCCCGAATGCACAATCTGGCAGCCTTCGGCAAACTCAGCAGAGCTTGCGCGAAGCACGCGTGGTTGATTCTCGGGGTGTGGCTGGCGCTGGCCGGCGTTCTCAACCTGGCCATCCCTCAGCTGGAACGCACGGTGGCCGAGCACTCCGCGCCGTTCACCCCCGAAAGCCCGACCACCGAGACCCTCCGACAGATGTCGCGCGACTTCGGCGTCCCCGATACCACCGCTGTCGGCAGCATCGTCGTGTCCAGCGACAGAATCCTCAATGAGGCCGACACCGCGTACTACCGCGACGTGGTATCGCGATTGGTGGCAGACAAGGACGACGTCGCCTATGTGCTCGATACGTACGGCACCCCGGGACTCGAGGGAATCGGCCTGAGCCCAGACGGGAAGGCCATCCACCTGATCGTCGCCACCACCGGTGACGTCGGCTCCACCCGTGCGCATCGGTCCACCGAGAACGTCCGCGCCGCGGTCGACGCGATACCCCGCCCAGCCGGGCTCGACGTCCATTTCACCGGGGCCGCACCGACCCTGTCGGATCTGTTCTCCGCCATCGATACCTCGCTGGCCATCATCACCGTGGTCTCGGTGGTGCTGATCACGCTGCTGCTGCTCGCCGTCTACCGGTCGCTGATCACTTCGATGATTCCGCTTCTCACCGTGGGCATTTCGCTCGCAGTCGCACGACCGGTCATATCGTTGCTGGGCGGCCATGACCTGCTGACCGTATCGAACTTCACCATCGCCCTGGTCACCGCGATGGTGCTGGGTGCGGGGACCGACTACGGCATCTTCCTGCTGGCCAACTATCACGAGGGCAGACGCCGCGGGCTGGCTGTCGACGATGCGGTTGCGCGGTCAGGTGCGCGCACCGCGGGTATCGTCATCGCCTCCGCGCTGACCATCGCCGGCGCCGGAATGGCCATGATATTCACCAAGATCGGGATGTTCCGCACCGCAGGACCTCCGATCGCTCTGTCGATCGCGATAACCATGGCAGTCAGCCTGACGCTGACCCCCGCGATCATGGCGCTCTGGGGGCGGCGCGGGTACGCCGAACCTCGCCCGCTCGACGAACGGCGCTGGCGCAAGCGCGGCGCGGCCATCATCCGTCGCGCACCCGCGCTCGTCGCAGCATCCTTGGCGTTTCTCATCGCCATGAGTTCGGTGCTGTTCACCTTCGAACCCAACATCGACGAGAACGCGATGCAGCTGCGCGCCACCGACAGCAAGCGGGGATATGAGGCCGTCTATCGCCATTGGGGCGTCAACGAGGCGGCTCCGGAATTCATCACCATCCGGGCCGACCACGACATGCGCAACACCAACGACCTGGCGGCACTGGACCTGATCGCCATGTCGATCGGCAACCTTCCCCAGGTTGCCTACGTCCGGTCGATCACGCGGCCCGAGGGAAAACCCCTGCCCGAGACCGCCATCGGCTCGCAGACCGCCCAAGTCGGCGCAGGTCTGGCCGACGCCCACGACCGGGTCGAAGAGGCCATCCCGCAGCTGAAGCGTCTCGCCTCCGGCGTGACCCAACTTCACGACGGCTCGGCTGATGCGGCTGCCAGGCTCCCCGAACTCACCGACGGCGCCCGGTCTCTCGTCGACTTGGCGCGCAATCTGCTCGGCACGCTCGAATCCGCCGATCGGGTCGTGGGTACGCTCTCCGGCGGGTCACTGGACGTTGTGAGCGCGGTGCGCAGCATCTCCAACGCCACCGATTCCCTGGACCAGGTGGTCAACGAAATCGATTCCGCCCGAGAGCGATTGGCAGCTCCCACTGCCGCATTACACGCCGTGTTCGATCCGCTCACCGGGCCAGAGCCGTCGGCCGCCTGCGCGGCGGACAGCTCGTGCCTCCGCGCCAGGCAGGCCTTCGCCGACCTCAACGCGGCCACCGGCGGGCGCGCGCAGCTGGCGATCGACGGATTGACGCTCGCCGCGCCGCTGGTCCCCGAAGGACCCGTGACCACGGCGTTGGACACGCTGCCCGACCTACGCACGGCCATCAAGAAGCTGCGGGCCATGCTCGATCAACTCGGCACCCGCACCCCCGAACAGACGCGTCAGGAACTGAGCCGGCTGCTGTCCGGAATCAATGAACTCACAACCGGTCTGGGCCGTCTCACCTCGGGCCTTGGCCAGGTCAAGACCGGTACCGACACCATGGTCACTCTGACCACCGAACTGAGTGCGGGGCTCTCGCGCGCCTCGGACTTCCTGCACCGGATGTCCGCTGACACCAGCACCGGCGCGGGGCGGGGCTTCTATCTACCAGAGGAGGGCCGCACCGACCGCCGCCTCACCGCAGGAGAGCAATTGCTGATCTCCCCCGACGGGCGCAGCGCGCGCATGATGGTGGTCTGGGCGGTGAACCCGTACGGTGCCGAGGCGATGGGTGCGGTACCCGACGTCATCGCCGCGGCGAACAATGCCGCGACCGGTACCGTGCTGGAGCACGCCCAGATCGAATCGACCGGTCTGGCCTCGCTGTCCCAACGTCATGTCGACCAAACCTGGCGTGATTTCGCACTTTTCGGTGTCGTCGCGGTGGCGGCGGTGCTTCTGGTACTCATCGTGATGCTGCGGAGCCTGGTGGCCCCGCTGCTGATGATCGCCGCGGTCGTGCTGTCCTTCGGCGCGGCGGCGGGAATGTCGACGTTGATCTGGCAACACCTGATCGGTATCAGTCTGGACTGGTCGGTGTTCCCGGTGTCGTTCATGGCCTTGGTCGCAGTCGGCGCCGACTACAGCATGTTGTTCGCCGCCCGCATCCGCGAGGAATCCCACAGCGGGGTGATCAGCGGCATCATCCGGGGATTCGGCAGCACCGGCAGCGTGATCACCACCGCCGGAGTGGTTTTCGCGATCACCATGTTCGCGTTGACAAGTGGGACGGTGCTCAATCTGGTGCAGATCGGATCGACGGTCGGCATCGGGTTGCTGCTCGATATCACCGTCGTGCGCACGTACCTGGTTCCCGCCGCGATGAGTCTGCTGGGCGAGCGCATGTGGTGGCCCTCCCGCGAGGCGGCACACGCGTAACCGTTTGGCCTCCAACGCAAACGCGCACCCTCGTGAGTCACGAGGGTGCGCGTCCTGCTGTTGCGTGAGGTGCCCTGCTAGGCCTCTTCGGCCAGCCGGTGCTTGAGAGCGTCGAACTCGTCCTTGATGCCGGTGGGCAGCTTCTCGCCGACGAACTCGAACCACTCTTCGATCAGCGGAAGCTCTTCGCGCCACTCCTCGGCACGCACCACGAGCGCCTCGTCCACGTCGGCCGGATCCACATCGAGCCCGGACAGGTCCAGGTCGGCTGCGGTGGGCACGATGCCGATGGGGGTGCTCTTGCCGTCGGCCTTGTGCTCGATGCGCTCGATGGCCCACTTCAGCACGCGGCTGTTCTCACCGAAGCCCGGCCACAGGAAGCGGCCGTCGTCGCCACGGCGGAACCAGTTGACGAAGAACACCGCGGGCAGCTTCGACTCGTCAGCGTTCTTGCCGATGTTGATCCAGTGCTGGAAGTAATCACCGACGTTGTAGCCCAGGAACGGCAGCATGGCCATCGGGTCGCGTCGCACGGTGCCGACCTTGCCCTCGGCGGCGGCCGTCTGCTCGGAACCGAGGGTGGCGCCGATGAACACACCGTGCTGCCAGTCGCGGGCCTGGGTCACCAGCGGGACCGTGGTCTTGCGGCGGCCGCCGAACAGGATCGCCGAGATCGGCACGCCCTGCGGGTCATCCCACTCCGGTGCCAGCGTCGGGCATTGCGCGATCGGAGTGCAGTAACGCGAATTCGGGTGTGCTGCTTTGTCTTCCGACTCGCGGTACCAGTCCTGACCCTTCCAGTCGATCAGGTGGTCGGGGTCGCCCTCCAGGCCTTCCCACCACACGTCGTTGTCATCGGTCTTGGCCACGTTGGTGAAGACGGTGTTGCCCGCGGCGATGGTCTTCATCGCGTTGGGGTTGGAGTCCCAGTTGGTGCCGGGCGCGACACCGAAGAAACCGAACTCGGGGTTCACCGCATAGAGCCGGCCGTCCTTGCCGAACCTCATCCACGCGATGTCGTCACCGACAGTCTCGGCACGCCAGCCGGGGATGGTGGGCTGCAGCATCGCGAGGTTGGTCTTGCCGCACGCGGACGGGAACGCCGCGGCGATGAAGTAGGACTTGTTCTCCGGGGAGATCAGCTTGACGATCAGCATGTGCTCGGCGAGCCAGCCCTCGTCGTGGGCCATGGCCGAGGCGATACGCAGCGAGTAGCACTTCTTACCCAGCAGCGCGTTACCGCCGTAGCCGGAGCCGAAGCTCCAGATCTCGCGGGTCTCGGGGAAGTGGGTGATGTACTTGGTGTCGTTGCACGGCCAGGGAACGTCCCTCTGACCGGGCTCCAGCGGCGCACCGATCGAGTGCAGCGCCTTCACGAAGAAGCCGTCGTCGCCGAGCTTCTCCAGCGCGGCGCGACCCATCCGGGTCATGGTGCGCATCGAGACGACGACGTACTCGGAGTCGGTGATCTCCACACCCAGCTTGGGATCCTCGGCGTCCAGCGGACCCATGCAGAACGGCACCACCCACATGGTGCGGCCGCGCATCGAGCCGCGGTACAGGTCGGTCATGATCCCGCGCATCTCGGCGGGGTCCATCCAGTTGTTGGTCGGGCCGGCGTCGATCTCGCGCTGCGAGCAGATGAAGGTGCGCGACTCAACCCGCGCGACGTCCGAGGGATCCGAGAGCGCCAGGTAGGAATTGGGCTGCTTCTCGTCGTTCAGCTTCTGGAAAGTGCCCGCCTCGACAAGATGGGCGGCCAGACGGTCGTACTCCTCGGCGGACCCGTCGGCGAAAACCACCCGGTCGGGCTGAGTCAGCTCTGCGACCTCCTGAACCCAGGCCAGCAGTCCCTGATGTTTCGTCGGTGCGGTGTCCAGACCCGGAATGGTCGCTGAGGTCATCAAATTCTCCTGCGTAGGTTTGTGTAACCCAACCCGCGTTCTACGCGATCACGGCTACCCCTTGGGTAGAGGTTAACGCGGGTGACATACCCACTGTGAACCAGTGGTATGTCCGATCACTCACAGGAACGATTCAGATGGACGTTATCGGAAGGTTACTCACCAGTAGCGGCGCCGTTGCCGTACAAATCCGCCCGAACTGCGTCCAGCGCCCGCTGTAAGGGCGGGATTCGCCGATCCCTCTGGGCGGCCGCCCGAGCGGTCGCGATGGCATGTTCGCGCAGCTCGGCATCCATCGCGGCGATCTTCTCGGCCGCCACAGCGGCCTCAGTTTCCTCACGGGCCACCAGTTCCGTGGTGAGCGTCGCCTCCGCGGCCACCACCCGTTTGGCGACGAGTTCTTCGACCGCCACTCGCAGGGTGGCGGTGACCTCGCCGACCCAGCGATCGAGCACCGCGCGGTCATGTAACAACCCCCGGGTGCCGACCACCCAGATGGCCAGGAGCAGGCCCACCACCGCGCCGACCACCAGGCCGGCGACGGCCAGTCGCGGCGCCGCACCGGCGAGCACCCGGCTGACCGCCACCGCGACCCCGAGACCGAAGCCGGCGCCAAGCACCAACATCAGCCGCGTCTCCAGAGTCCGGGATTTCAGCTGCGGTGACGGCAGGTCCGGTACGCGCGCCGGAGCGGGCGGGTCAGGCGCCGTCAATTCGAGTTCGGCCGCCATGCCGCGCAGGTGTGCGGTAACACCCTCGTCCACCTCACCGACGACCTCATCTGCACGATGCCTGACGTAGCCCTCGAAGGTCTCGATCCGCCGGCGGCTGATACCCGCGATGTCCTCCTGCAGCTCGGTGCGCACCGAGTTGCACCGGTTGCGGGCGAAATAGCCGAGTTGAACCCGGGCCTGCTGCAACTGGCTGCGCAACGCGATGCTGCGCTCGGTGCGGGTCAGCCTGCGGGCTCTGGCCAGCTCCGCCCGCCGCTCCCGCAACACGTCCACGCGTGCCTGACGGTCGGCGCCGGACCCGTCGGCCTCGTACCGCGTGATCACGGCTTCCAAGCGAGTTTCCCACGCGCGCAACCTGTTCCGTCGGGCAATATCCGGATCGGCCAGCTGCTCGGTGAGCAGTTCGACGAGCTCGTCGAGCTGCGGCTCACCCAGATCGGGCGCGGCCGCCACCCCGACCCAGGGCATGCGCTCGTACCGCGCATCACGCTCACCCAGGATCTTCGCATCGGCGTCACGCACATCGCGCCAGTCCCGGTAGGCATCGATCTTGGACACCACGCCGATCACCAGATCGGTGTAGCGCGACGCCAAATCGACCAGGGCGCAATCTGATTCAGTCACCGGGGCGGCCGCCGAGACCACGAACACCACCGCCGCGGGCGCCTCGCCTGCCACCAGTTCGGTGGATTCCACGAAGGTGGTCTGCGGCATCCGTTCCCGCAGCGCCGCCATCACGCTCGTCGATCCGGCCAGCCACGGCCCGGCGACCAGTACCGCATCGCGGGTGTCCACTCCGGGCGAGTTGAGCCCGGGATCGATCGCGGCCACCACGGCGTCGGCTTCTGCGATTTTCTCTCGCGTCCGCGCCGCGATTTTCGCTTCTCGCGTCCGCGCCGCTGCCGGATCCCGGGCCGTCACGTCGGTCATCGTCGGCTCCCCGCCGCGCCCAGCAGCCGCAGTGACCCGCGCACGATGTCGTCACCGCACCGGCGATGCAGGGCATTGACCGGACCGTCGCGGTATTGCCGCCAGCGCCGGGCGCGACACAGATGCGCCTGGCGATCGTCACCGGGATCCACTGTCAGCCCTTCGGCCTGCACGACATCCACGGCCGCGGCCATCACCGCGATCACCGTGTCATCGGCGGCCAGGAAGCGTCCCACTGCCGAGCCGCCGACCGCACGCAGCTCGGACAGAGCCCATCGCACCCGCCCGTAACGCACCGGCGCCGCCGCCGCATCGATGGCCGCGATCGCCCGGTCCACCTCGCTGAGCCGTCGCCACAACGCCGGCAGGGTCTCAAGCCCCGCGCCGCGGCTCAAGGCCAGCGTGGTGTGGGCGATCCCGAACCGGTCGAGACGTTCGAGGAGCTCGCCACGCACCGCGTGCGGCACCCGGTGCGAACCGTCGACGAAGGCGTCCGCCGAGGTCAGGTCGGCAGGCTGGACGGTCAGCAGTCGCAGCGCGTCCAGCAGGAGCGGCGGTAGCGGCCGGGCCACCGCCAGCAGGGCCACCATGGGCACCACCGGCACTCCGGCCTGCTGCCGCAGGCTGCGCGCCCGCCGATGGGCGGTCCCGACCGGACCATCGGGCCCGGAGCCGGCCAGATCCGCCTTGTTGAGCACCACGATCGTCGGATGGCCCGCCCGGCTCAGCTCCACGAGCAGCGCCTCATCCTCGGGTTTCAGCACCTCGGCGGTCACCAGCACCGTGACGGCACCGGCCTCGGAAATCTCCAGGCCCGCACCGGCCAGAGCACGGGCCACGGTGCTCACCCCCACGCCGCGACGCCCGCGCACATCTACGGACAGCGGAGCCGACACCCGCGCACTGATCTCCGCCAACCGCGCGTCACCGTCACGGTCGGCAAAGCGTGTGAGCTCGTCTGCGAAAATCTGGCAGCCTTCCCTGCGTGGTAGCGGGCGCGCCGGTGGCCCACGAAAAATCGTGACACGGCCCGGGCGTACTCGCGAACAGAGGTTTAAGTCCTGACAGCTAGAGGCAACTGTTGGGTATCAATCTCTACCACGATGCGGGCACCACGCCGCAGATGAGAGACCATGGACGGATGCACCCGTCCAGGTCCGATGTCGGTGGGCCGGCGCCGGCTGATGAAGCGGCCGACGTGCCGCCCGCCCATCCGCACCGTTTTCCCCGGGTGACCAGCTTCCGTACCCGGCGGTCGACGCTGTCCGCGGCACAGCAACAGACCTGGAACCGGCTGTGGCCGGAGCTGGGCATTCAGGCCCGTGACGAGAATTCGGAACCCGTCGTCGGCCTCGACACCGCGGCGTGGTTCGGGCGTTCGGCCCCACTGATCCTGGAGATCGGCTCGGGCACCGGCACCTCCACCCTGGCGATGGCCCAGGCCGAACCCGATCTCGACGTGATCGCCGTGGAGGTCTACCGCAAGGGTCTGGCCCAGCTGCTCAGCGCCATCGACCGCACCGCGCAGACCGGATCCCCCGTCACCAATATCCGCCTGGTCCGCGGAGACGGCGTCGATGTGCTGGAGCACATGTTCGGCACCGCGACCCTGACCGGCGTGCGGGTCTTCTTCCCGGATCCATGGCCGAAGGCCCGCCACCACAAGCGCCGTCTGCTGCAGCCCGCCACAGTCGCGCTGATCGCCGACCGGCTGCGGCCCGGCGGCATCCTGCACGCCGCCACCGACCACGCCGGCTATGCCGAGCACATGGCCGAGGTCGGCGATGCCGAACCGCAGTTGCGCCGGGTCGACATGAGTGCGGATCTCCCCATATCGGTCGAGCGCCCCGTCACCAAGTACGAGCGCAAAGCCCTGGCGGGCCCCGACGTCACCGAGTTGGTCTGGGAGAAAAGGCCGTGAGTGTGACCGAAGACATTCAGAACGAATCGGCGCAGGCAGACGCCCGATCCGAGCTCTCCCCCGAGACACCCGAGATCATCCCCGCGCGGCGGGTGCTTCTCGTCTGGGACGCCCCCAATCTGGACATGGGTCTGGGAGCGATCCTGGGCGGACGCCCGACCGCCGCACACCGTCCCCGCTTCGACGCTCTCGGCCGCTGGCTGTTGGGCTACACCGCCGATCTGTCGGCCGAGGCCGGCGATGACGACAGCGACGGAACAGCCGTCTCGCTGGAACCCGAAGCCACCGTCTTCACCAACATCGCCCCAGGTAGCGCCGATGTGGTGCGCCCATGGGTGGAGGCGTTGCGTAACGTGGGTTTCGCCGTCTTCGCCAAGCCGAAGATCGACGATGACAGCGATGTCGACAGCGACATGCTCGAGCACATCGCCCTACGTCGCAGGGAGGGGCTGGCGGCGGTTCTGGTGGCCTCGGCGGACGGACAGGCCTTCCGGTTACCGCTGGAAGAAATCGCTCGTGAGGGCACTCCCGTGCACGTGCTCGGATTTCGCGAACATGCGAGCTGGGCGCTAGCGTCGGATACCTTGGAGTTTGTCGATCTGGAGGACATTCCCGGTGTGTTCCGGGAACCGCTGCCACGGATCGGCCTGGACTCGCTACCCGAGCAGGGGGCATGGTTGCAGCCATTCCGGCCGCTGTCATCGCTACTGACCGCGCGTGTGTAACAACAAGCGCGGGTCACCACAAGTTTTAAAGCGAAGTATTAAAGCGTTAGGAGCCTAAGTGTTCGCCTGGTGGGGTCGAACGGTGTACCAGTTCAGGTACATCGTCATCGGTGTCATGGTGGCGCTGTGCCTAGGTGGCGGCGTCTATGGGGCCAGTCTCGGACAGCACGTCACACAGAGTGGCTTCTACGACGAGGGCAGCCAGTCTGTCCAGGCGTCGCTGTTGGGCGACGAGGTCTACGGCCGCGACCGAACGAGTCACGTGGTCGCCATCCTGACACCGCCGGACGACAAGAAGGTCACCGACAAGGCGTGGCAGAAGAAGGTCACCGACGAACTCGACAAGGTCGTCAAGGACCACGAGGACACCGTCGTCGGGTGGGTCGGTTGGCTCAAGGCCCCCGACACCACGGACCCCACTGTCAGCCAGATGAAGACGCAGGACCTGCGCCACACCTTCATCAGCGTGCCCCTCAAGGGTGACGACGACGACGCGATCCTCAAGAACTACCAGGCCGCCGCGCCCGATCTGCAAAACGTCAACGGCGGCAACATCGAGCTCGCCGGCCTCAACCCGCTGGCCAGCGAGCTCACCGGCACCATCGGCACCGACCAGAAACGTGCCGAGCTGGCGATCGTGCCGCTCGTGGCCGTGGTGTTGTTCTTCGTGTTCGGCGGTGCCGTCGCCGCGGCCCTGCCCGCGATCATCGGTGGCCTGACCATCGGCGGCGCCCTGGGCATTCTGCGGTTCACCGCGGAGTTCGGCCCGGTGCACTTCTTCGCCCAGCCGGTCGTGACGATGATGGGCTTCGGTATCGCCATCGACTACGGCCTGTTCATCGTGAGCCGGTTCCGAGAAGAACTCGCCGAGGGTTACGACACCGAAGCCGCGGTACGAAGATCGGTGATGACCTCCGGCCGGACCGTGGCGTTCTCCGCCGTGATCATCGTGGCGTCGTCCTTGCCGCTGCTGTTGATCCCACTCGGATTCCTGAAGTCGATCACCTACGCGATCATCGCCTCGGTCATGTTGGCGGCCTTCCTGTCCATCACCGTGCTGCCGGCTGTGCTGGCCATCCTGGGACCCCGGGTCGACGCGCTCGGCGTGACCACCCTGCTGAAAGTGCCGTTCCTGGCCAATTGGCCGTTCTCCCGGAAGATCATCGACTGGTTCGCCGAGAAGACCCAGAAGACCAAGACCCGCGAAGAAGTGGAGAAGGGTTTCTGGGGCCGGCTGGTCAACGTCGTGATGAAGCGGCCCATCGCCTTCGCGACACCGATCCTGATCGTCATGACCCTGCTGGTCCTTCCGATCGGCTCGCTCACGCTCGCCGGTATCAGCGAGAAGTACCTACCCCCGGACAACGCGGTACGCCAGTCCCAGGAGCATTTCGACAAGCTCTTCCCCGGTTTCCGGACCGAGCAGATCACGCTGGTGATGCAGCGTGAAGACGGTGAGCCGATCACCGATGCCCAGATTGCCGACATGCGCGCCAAGGCGATGACCGTCGCCGGTTTCACCGATCCGGACAACGATCCCGATGCCATGTGGAAGGAGCGCCCGGCCAACGACAGCGGGTCGAAGGACAAGTCTGTCCGGGTGATCCAGAACGGCCTGGTCAACCGCGGTGACGCGGCGCAGAACATCGCGGATCTACGGGCTTTGCAGCCTCCACACGGCATCGACGTGTTCGTCGGCGGCACTCCTGCTCTGGAACAGGATTCGATTCACAGCCTGTTCTCCAGGCTGCCGCTGATGGTGACGATCCTGGTCATCACCACCACGGTGCTGATGTTCCTGGCGTTCGGATCGATCGTGCTGCCCGTCAAGGCCGCGTTGATGAGTGCGCTGACACTCGGCTCGACGATGGGCATCTTGACCTGGATGTTCGTCGACGGCCACGGGTCGGGGCTGCTGAACTACACCCCACAGCCGCTGATGGCACCGATGATCGGTCTGATCATCGCGGTGATCTGGGGTCTGTCCACCGACTACGAGGTGTTCCTGGTCTCCCGCATGGTGGAGGCCCGCGAACGCGGTATGTCCACCGCCGAGGCCATCCGTATCGGTACTGCCACAACGGGTCGCCTCATCACCGGTGCCGCCCTGGTCCTGGCGGTGGTGGCCGGTGCGTTCGCCTTCTCCGACCTGGTGATGATGAAGTACCTGGCGTTCGGTCTGCTGATCGCCCTGCTGCTCGATGCCACGGTCATCCGAATGTTCCTGGTGCCCGCGATCATGAAGCTGCTCGGCGACGATTGCTGGTGGGCTCCGGTGTGGATGAAGCGTGTCCAGCAGAAGCTCGGCCTCGGGGAAACCGAGCTGCCCGACGAGCGCAAGCGCCCGATGGGGCAGGAGTCCAGTGAGGACCCCCGCGCCCTGGCCGGTGTCGGCGCCCTGCCCGCACCGCGGCCGCATGATCCGACCCATCCGGCCGCCGAGCCCATGCGTCCGCAGGTACCGCGGACCAACGCTCCCTCGGCCGCGGGCACGGCGCGGATCACCCCGCCCCAGGCCCAGACTCGGCAGCAAGCCAATCAAGAGCCGGCCACCACGCGGTTCGCCGCGGCTCGCAACGCCGTGCGCAACGCGGTGAACACGGCCGTCAACACCGTCAACACCGCGACCGGCAACACCAGCGCCAACACCGAGCGCACCCCGCAGCCGCCCGCTCGGCCCACCTCGGGTCCGGCGGCTCCCCCACAGCGTGAGGACCGCGAGATCGAATCGTGGCTGGGTGCGCTGCGTGGTGGTCCGGCCAAGGGCGGCCCGTCCAACGGCACCCCGCCCCCGCCGCCACCTCCGGCACCGACACCGCCCCCGCGTCCGTCGGCCGATGCCACTCGTGCGATGCCTCAACAGCAGCGGCCGCCCGCCGGTGTCGAGAACGCGCCGACGACGGCGTTCAACGCGCAACGTCCGGCACCGGGCCCGGCACCGGCTCCGGGTCCGAATCCACGCCAGCGCGAACAGGATCCGTCGACCCAGAAGTTCAGGTCCCCTGAGGATGAGCCACCGCGTCGCGGCGGCGGGATGAGCGCACAGGACCTGCTGCGGCGCGAAGGCCGGCTGTAACAGCGCGCTGAGCGCTATTCGTCCGGCTGGTCCGGTTTCGCGTCGATCAGGACGCCCTCAGTGGTTTGCTGTCGGGCTTCCTCGGCATCCGGGTCCGAGGACAACAGGATCCGGGTGGCGCTGTTGATGAACGCCACCGTGGGCACCGCGAGCAGCGCACCGACGATGCCGGCCAGCACGCCGCCGCCCGCGATGGCCAGCACCACCGCGAGCGGGTGAATCGACACCGCACGGCCCATCACCAGCGGCTGCAGCACGTGGCCCTCAAGCTGCTGCACCGCGATGATCAGCCCGAGGGTGATCAGGGCGTAGACGAAACCCTTGGCCAGCAGCGCGACCACGACGGCCAGGAATCCGGCGACGACGGCACCGACCAGCGGGATGAACGCGCCCATGAACACCAGCGAGGCCAGCGGCAGCGCGAGCGGAATGCCCATGATCGCCAGGCCGGTACCGATGCCGACCGCGTCGACCAGGGCGACCAGGAACGTCGCTCGCATGTAGCCGCCCAGCGAGTGGAAGCCGGCGCGGCCGGCGTCGCGGACGCGTTCACGCACATGGGTCGGGAACGCCTTGGTGACGAACGTGAAGATGTTGCGGCCGCCCTGCAGCAGAAAGATCAGCGTGAACAACACCAGCAGCGCGCCGGTGAGCAGCTCGGTGAGGGTGCCCGCGGTGGACAACGCCCCGGTGGTGAGCTTCTCCTGGTTGCGCTGCAACGCCTCGATCGCGGTGTTGCCGGCTTGGTCGATCTGCTCCTTGCTCAACTGGAGCGGGCCGTTGATCAACCAGTTGCGTGCACCGTCGATGCTTCGGGTCACCTGTTCGACGAGTTGGGGTGCGCCCTCGATGAATTGGGAGATGACGAAGCTCAGGATGCCGCCCACCACCGCGAAGCTGGCCAACAACACGAGGGCCACGGCAGCTCCGCGTGGTGCACCGCGGCGGTCCATGAAGTCCACGGCGGGCAGCAGCAAAGCCGCCACCATGGTGGCCAGAGCCACCGGCACCACGATCACCTCAAGGCGCTTGACCAGCCATAGCAACGCCACGACGGTCGCCAAGATGACCAGTAGACGCCACGACCAGGCCGCGACCTTGCGGACGAACGGTGTGACGGCCTCGTCGGCAACAGGATCCGGTGACATGTCGGTAGCCTAATGCGGCGCGCCGCCACAACCGGCGATGTCGTCACGACCTGCGCGGCTACCCTGTAGTGCGTGTCACATGACGCGCCGGCCGACACGGCCCGGGAACGGGCCGGCTCCAGGCGCGGCAGGTATTGGTGGGCGCGATGGGTGGTCATCGCAGTCGCGGTCACCGTGCTGGCACTCGAGGTCACCCTGGTCTGGGATCAGCTGGCAAAAGCATGGCGCAGCCTGCTGACCGCGAACGGATGGTGGGTACTGGCGGCGGTGGGCGCCGCCATGGCCTCGATGCACAGCTTCGCCCAGATCCAGCGGACGCTGCTGCGCTCGGCGGGTGTGCCCGTCAAGCAGTGGCGTTCGGAGGCCGCGTTCTACGCCGGCAACGCGTTGTCGACCACAATGCCCGGCGGGCCGGTGCTCTCGGCAACATTTGTCTACCGCCAGCAACGCATCTGGGGTGCCTCTCCGCTCGTGGCGTCGTGGCAGCTGGTGATGTCCGGGGTTCTGCAGATCGTCGGCCTGGCCCTGCTCGGCCTCGGCGGCGCACTCATGCTCGGTGCCAGCAAGAACCCGCTGTCGCTGATCTTCTCGCTCGGCGCGTTTCTGGCGATCGTCCTGCTGGCCCAAGCCGTGGCCACCCGACCCGAGCTGATCGACGGCATCGGGGCCAAGGTCCTGGCATGGGTCAACTCGCTGCGCGGCAGGCCGTCGGACGTCGGGCTGGCCAAGTGGCGCGAGATCCTGCGGCAACTCGAGTCGGTCAACCTGGGCCGTCGCGACCTCGCGGTGGCGTTCAGCTGGTCGATGTTCAACTGGATCGCCGATGTGGCCTGCCTGGCGTTCGCCTGCTATGCCGCTGGTGGTCACCCTTCTCTGGCAGGCGTCACCGTCGCCTACGCCGCGGCCCGTGCGGTGGGATCCATCCCGTTGATGCCGGGCGGTCTGCTGGTGGTGGAGGCCGTGCTGGTGCCCGGGCTGGTCTCCTCCGGACTGACGCTGGCCGCCGCCATCTCCGCGATGCTCATCTACCGGCTGGTCAGCTGGATCTTCATTTCCACGATCGGCTGGGTGGTGTTCTTCTTCATGTTCCGCACCGAGAAGGACATCGACCCCGATGCGGGCACGAACCCGGCAACCGACTCCCCGAAACCCGAATCCGAGCACTAGGAGACATCCATGCGAATCCGGTATCCGATCGCTGTGCTCGCCCTGACCGTGGCAGGGTGTTCGTCGGCGCAAGCTCCCCAGTCAGAGTCGACCACAACCACCACCCCGCCGCCGGTGGTCACGCCGGTGGTGGGATCCGTTCTGGCAGAACCGGTTCCGGTAGCAGCCACCGACGGCCGCACACACCTGGCCTACGAGCTGATGCTGACCAACACCTCGCCGTCCAACGTCACCCTCAACTCGCTGAGCGCCTCGGCGGCCGACCGCAAATTGCTCACCCTGTCCGGCGACGCCCTCAAGTATTGGACCAGGGCCGTGGGTAACTCGGCTGTGGGAACCAACGTGCTCGGCCCCGGCCAGAGCGCATACGTGTGGCTGGACGTCGTCGCCGACGACCCGGCACAGGTGCCCGCCCAACTCACCCACGAACTCGGGATCACCGTGGCCAAGCCGATGCCGCCGCTGGTGCCGCCGACGCTGACCGAGCCCGTGGCACCGGTGTCGGTGCAGACCCGCAAGCCGGTGTCCATCACCCCACCGCTGACCGGGGACAACTGGGTGGACGCCAACAGTTGCTGCGATATGACGCCCCACCGCATGGCGCTCAACCCGATCAACGGAAAAGTCTGGGCTGCAGAACGATTCGCCATCGACTACGTACAGCTCGGCCGCGACGGGCGGCTGTTCTCCGGGGACCGGGCCAAGGTCGCGAGCTACCCGTATTTCGGCGCCGAGGTCCACGCGGTGGCCGACGGGCCGGTGGTGGCGGTGCTCGACGGACTGAACGAGCAGGTGCCCGGTGTGACGCCGAACGGTCTCACGCTCGGCCAGTACGGCGGCAACCACATCGTGCAGGACATCGGAGATGGCAACTACGCCTTCTACGCCCACCTGCAACCGAACAGCCTCAAGGTCAAGCCCGGTGACAAACTCAGCGCCGGGCAGGTGATCGGCGCGCTGGGCAACTCCGGCAACTCCGATGCCCCGCATCTGCACTTCCACGTGATGGACGGCCCGGATCCCTTGGCGTCCAATGGTTTACCATTTACCTTCAAATCGTTCCGGCTCGATTCGCGGCTCACCTCCCTGGCCGCCGCAGATGCGCTGTTCGACGGCAAGCCGGCCGCACGGCAACCGGGCTTCGCCGAGCGCGACCAAACCGACGTCAGCCCACTGGTATTGGATGTGATGACCTATGCGACGAGCTAACGGCGCCGTTGCCTTCCTGGCGGACCTGATCTGCGTGGTGGTGTTCTGCACGATCGGCCGGCGCAGCCACGCCGAGGGCATCACACTGGCCGGGGTGGCCGAGACGGCGTGGCCGTTTCTCACCGGAACGGTGGTGGGCTGGTTGATCTCCCGCGGATGGCAGCGGCCCACGTCGTTGGCGCCCACCGGGGTCGTGGTGTGGGTGAGCACCGTGGTGATCGGCATGGTGCTGCGCAAACTGACCTCGGCGGGTGTGGCGGTCAGCTTCGTCATCGTCGCCACGCTGGTGACGGGTCTGTTGTTGTTGGGCTGGCGCACGCTGGCGACCGTGCGCCGGCGTCAATCCGCCTGAGCCGCATCCCCCGCCGGCGAGATCAATATCGTCAGGGTGGCACGCAGACCGCCGAGCGGCCCGTCCGACAATTTGATCTCGCCGCCGTGCAGGTGAGCCTGCTGCGCCACGAGGGCCAGGCCCAGCCCGGAACCTCCCGCCATCGCGGTGCTGCCCCGGCGGAATCGGCCAAGCACGGTCTCGTGTTCCTCGACCGGTAGCCCGCGGCCGTTGTCGTCGACGGTGATGACGAGGTGCTCGTCGCTGCGATGGGCGGTCAGCACGATCCTGGTGGCCTCACCATGGATGATCGCGTTGCGCACGAGGTTGTCCACCGCGATACGCAGGCCACCGGGCCAGCCCATCACCAGGCCGATGTCGTCGGCCACCTGCACGTCCACCCCGACATGCTCACTGCCACGGACGTTTTCCCTCACCACCCGGTCGAGCAGATCGGCGATGTCGATCAGTTCACGGTCCTCGACCTGGGCCAGGTGCCCCGAGGCGAGTTGACCGAGCGCGGTGATGATGGCCTCGACCCGGCGTTGCGCCCGGGACAGGTCGGCCACCACCTCGTCGCGTTCGGATTCCGGCAGATTGTGGATGCGCAGCGTGTCCAGGTCAGCGCGCATCGCGGTGAGCGGCGTGCGCAGCTCATGTGCGGCATTGGCGGCGAAATCCTGCGCCGCCTGAAGGGAATTGGTGGTGGCGCGTTGGGCAGCGGCCAAACGGGTCAGCATGCCGGCCATGGCTTCGGAGAGGTCCTCGGCCTCCCGAACACCGCGCACCTTCGGCATCGTGTCGGTGCCGCTGTCCAGTTTGGAGGTGTGCTCGGTGAGCTTGCGCAGCGGCCGGATGGCGGGCCCTGCCAGTAGCCAGCCCAGCCCGGCCGCCACCAGCACCGTGGCCACACCGAATCCGGTGTACAGCGGAATCCTGTTGGGAGTCAACAAGATACTGTCCGCACGAATGCCGATGGACATCAGCACGCCGCCGTGCTGGTCCACCGCAACGGTGCGAACCCGGTAATCGACCCCGTTGACCTCGACGGTTTCGGTGCCCGGCGGCAGCGCCGGCAACTGGAAGCCACGCTGGAACACCACCTGCCCCGTCGATCGCGACCGGCCGGTGGTCAGCACTCCGCGCGTGGGATCCTGCAGATGCTCGGGGCTGATGCTGGCATCGACGATCGAATCGAGCCTGCGGTCCAGCTGTGCGGAATCGTTGTTGGCCAGCGCCACCGAGGTCAGGATGGTGAACACCGCGACCACCGCCGCGGCGGCCAGCGCCGAGGCCACCGCGACCCTGGTACGTAGCGACGCCGACCGGATGAAGCCGAAGACCCGCACCTATCGCGTATTCCTCACGGAATCGCTCACGCGTCCTCCCGGAGCACGTACCCGATTCCGCGAACTGTGTGGATCACGCGCGGCACGTCGGGCCCCTCGAGCTTGCGCCGCAGGTACGAGATGAAGACGTCGGCCACGTTGGTGTCCACGTCGAAGTCGTATCCCCAGACCAGCTCGAGCAGCCGCTGGCGGGACAGCACCACGCCGGTGTTCTCCGCCAGCACGGCCAGCAGGTCGAATTCCCGCTTGGTCAGGTCGACACGATCCCCGCCCACGAACACGAGCCGGCGGGCCGTGTCGATGGTCAAGGCACCGACGGTCATGGTGTCCGACGGCCGGTCGGCATGGCTGGCCCGGCGCAGCAGCGCGTTGAGCCGCGCCACGAGCTCGCCGAGGTCGAACGGTTTCGTCAGGTAGTCGTCGGCGCCGGCTTCCAGTCCCGCGATGCGGTCGTTGACCGTGTCGCGCGCCGAGAGCACGCAGATCGGGATCTCGTTCCCCAACGCCCGCAGCGCCGTGACCACGGCGACACCGTCGAGTTCCGGCATCTGGACGTCGAGAACGAGCGCGTCGTGCGACTCGTTCGACAAAAGGCGCAGAGCCTCTTTGCCGGACGCCGCGACCCGGACGTCGAACCCCGAATGCCGCAATCCGCGGGCAACCGAGGTACGCACATCCGGGTCGTCGTCGACCATCAGCACCGTGCGGTTCACACTCTCGGGCGTCACGTGTCCTTCGCCGCTGGCGGGGGTTGCTTCCACCCGCACTCGGTTACGGGATGGAAGGAGCCGGAGCTTCGCCGCAGCGGTTCTTCAGGTCTACCAGCGGCTGGCGGATACCGGTCAGTTCGGCCTTCGTCTGGGGGTTCGCTTCCAGGTAGTCGTGCACCTTGGTCTTCACCTCTTCACGCGGCAGGCCTTCCAGGCTGGTGAAGAAGTTGTTCACATCGGGATGGGTGAACAGGTAGCCGGACGTCGATGCCGACACACCCGAAGCAACGCCGGCAAGATCGGCTGCGCTGCAGTTGGGAGGGTTGTTCGCCGGGTCGTCGGCCAGCGCCGACGGGATGGCGCCGAACAGCATCGCACCAGCTACAGCGCCGGTGCCGGCCACGCCAGCTACCACGCGCCGCGCATTTCGGGCCGAGAGCAACATGGTCAAGCTCCTTCATCGGATGGGGAAGGCCGTAACCCCAAACGGTTATCGGCTCAGGAAAGCTAAGCAGAATCCGTGACGACTTTCTTGCCTTGCGCGCAAACCGCTGCCCAGGTTGGTGAACCCGCAGCTCAGCGGCGTCGGTATCGGCGACGCGGCGGCGGCCGGATCAGCGGGTGGAGGCGGTGCCGGGGCCCGGAAGCGGACCGGAGCCCGCAGTGGTCGCCGAGACCGGTGCGCGTTGCGCAGGCACCGCGAGGCTGGGCACTCCGACGTTCTGCGCCGACGGCAGGCCACCCGGCAAACCACCGGTGGACGTGCCGCCCTGCTGGGTGGCCTGCGCCAAGCCCATCAGTTGCGGCAGGGTCACCGGCAACTTGCACCGCGTCCCCAGGTTGGCCAGGGGCTGCTGCAGCTGCTGGATGTCCTTGGCGGCTTGCGGGTTCGCATCGAAGTAGTTCTTGAGGGCCGCGATCGACTGGGTTCCGCCCTGCTGCTGGCTGATGGTGGTCAGAGCCTGATTGGTCTGCGGATGCGTGTCCAGGTAGTTGCCGATGTTGGTCGCCACGCTGCCCGCGGTGCGAGCCACCTCGCTGGCTGCGCACGGATCGGTGGCAGCCGTGGCGGACGGAACCATGAGTGCGGCCACTGCCGCGCCGCCGGCCGCGGTCACCGCGAAGGCGACGGCCAGACTGCGGCGCAAACCACGGTCGGTCGGTTGCATGGAGTACTCCTTCAGCGTGGGCCCCGGCGCACACGCCGTCCCGGGGTCGTCCTAGGCAATGTCGCCGGACGGGGCCACTCTGTTAGCACCGCCGGGCCGACGACTCCGTCACAACGCTACGGACGTCAGCTGTGAGATGTCTCAGGGCGATCTCAGAACCGGAAGAGAGCGAGCCACAGTACACCGGTGGAGGTACGCTCTCGCTGACACGAGCCAGGACACGCCCAGCCACGGTGGGGGGAGAAAGCGGGGACCTCGCATCCAGCAGTTCATGATGCGCTTGAGCAGCTATCTGCGCAGATTCCGCTGGGCGGTTTTCGCGACGTGGTTACTGCTTCTGGTGCCCTCGATCTACCTCGCGATCAACCAGTCGTCCAATCTGACCGGCGGCGGGTTCGACGTCGAAGGTTCACAGTCGCTCCACGTCCAGCGGCAACTCGAGGAACATTTCCCGGACCAGGGCGCGTCCCCGCTTGCCCTGATCGCGGCTCCCCGCGCCGACGCCTCGTTCCAGGACATGAACGCCGCGGTGGTGTGGCTGGAGAAGCTCGCGGGGCAGGTTCCCAGCGTCAAGATCGTGCCGAACCCGCAACAGCCGGCCCCGCAGCCCGACCGGCCCTACGTCATCACGCTGCAACTGGACTTCAACAACACCGGTGCGGTGGACGTGGCCAAACAGCTGCGCCAGAAGGTCGGTGTGCACGGCGAGGAGCCGGGCGAGAGCGAGAACGGCAAGGTCAAGTTCTACGTCATCGGCCAGGGTGCACTCGGCGCGGCCGCGACACAGGCGACCAAGCACGACATCGCCGCGGCCGAGAAGTGGAACCTGCCGATCGTGCTGATCGTGCTGCTGGCGGTGTTCGGCTCGCTGGCTGCCGCGGCGCTGCCGCTCGTGCTCGGCATCTGCACGGTCGTGGTGACCATGGGGCTGGTCTATCTGCTGTCGATGTACACGCAGATGAGCGTGTTCGTCACCTCGACGGTGTCGATGTTCGGCATCGCCCTGGCCATCGACTACTCCCTGTTCATCCTGATGCGGTACCGCGAGGAGTTGCGAGCCGGCCGTGATCCGGCGGATGCGGTCGACGCTGCGATGGCCACCTCGGGCCTGGCGGTGACGCTGTCCGGGCTCACCGTCATCGCCTCGGTCACGGGCATCTACCTCATCAACACCCCGGTGCTGGTGTCGATGGCCACCGGCGCGATCCTCGCGGTCGCGGTCGCGGTGCTGACGTCCACCACCTTGACCCCGGCGGTGCTGGCGACGTTCGGCAAGGCCGCGGCCAAGCGCTCGTCGTACCTGCACTGGTCCCGCCGCGCCGAGGCGACGCAGTCACGGTTCTGGACCCGGTGGACGGGAGCGGTGATGCGCAGGCCGTGGGCCTCGGCCATCTGCGCGGCGATCCTGTTGCTCACCCTGGCGGCCCCGGCATTCGGCATGGTGCTGGGCAACAGCATGCAGCGCCAGTTCGAACCCACCCACGAGATCCGCGGCGGGGTGAACGCCGCCGCCGACGCGTTGGGTCCCGGGGCGCTGGGCCCGGTGCGGGTGCTGGTGACCTTTCCGGAGGGCTCGGCCGATAGCCCCAAGGGCACCGCCACGATCGACGCGGTCCGCCAGGAGATGACCCGGGCCCCCAACGTCCAGGCCGTGCAGCCGCCCGCCTTCGCCGACAACAACACCAGCGCGCTGCTGTCGGCTGTGCTGTCGGTGGATCCCGAGGACCTGGCCGCCCGTGAATCGGTCGACTGGATGCGGGACAGACTACAGCAGGCCGCGGGGCCGAACGCGCGCGTCGACGTGGGCGGTCCGACCGCGTTGATCAAAGACTTCGACGATCGGGTTTCCAGCACCCAGCCGCTGGTGTTCCTGTTCGTCGCGACGATCGCGTTCGTGATGCTGCTGGTGTCGATCCGATCGGTGTTCTTGGCACTCAAGGGTGTGCTGATGACGGTGCTGTCGGTGGCCGCGGCGTACGGCAGCCTGGTGGTGGTCTTCCAATGGGGCTGGTTCGAAGGGCTGGGCTTCGAGAAGATCAGTTCGCTCGACAGCACGGTGCCGCCGCTCGTCCTGGCGATGACGTTCGGTCTGTCGATGGACTACGAGATCTTTCTGCTCACCCGGATCCGGGAACGGTTCCTGCAGACCAACAACACTCGCGACGCGGTCGCCTACGGGGTCAGCACCAGCGCGCGGACCATCACCAGCGCCGCGCTGATCATGATCGCCGTGTTCATCGGCTTCGCCTTTGCCGGCATGCCGTTGGTGGCGCAGCTCGGCGTGGCGTGCGCGGTCGCCATCGCGGTCGACGCGACCGTGGTCCGCCTCATCTTGGTGCCCGCCCTGATGGCCATGTTCGACGAGTGGAACTGGTGGCTGCCGCGGTGGCTGGACCGGTTGTTGCCCGAGGTCGATTTCGAGAAGCCTCTGCCGAAGGTCGAGGTCACCGACTTGGTGATCATTCCCGACGACATCTCGGCGCTGGGTCCCAGCGGATCCGATCTGCGCACGATGGTGCGCACTGCCGCGCGAATGAAAACCCTTGCCCCGCAAACCATCATCGTCACGGATCCACTGGCGTTCAGCGGCTGCAGCAAACCGTCCTCCCGGCTGGCCGCGCGGCGCCCCGGCGGCCCCAAGCGGTGTCCCGGAGTGCATCCCGTGACGATGTGGCGGGGCAGGCTCTCGGTGGCCGTGGATGCCCTGGAGACCGAGGCCGACGCGGACCGGGCACCGATGGAACGCCTCGGCCCGGTGGAGACCACCAATGTCCAACTGCCGACCGGTGATCGGCTGCAGATCCCGACGGGCGCCGAAACTCTGCGGCTGAAAAGTTATCTGATCATGTGCCGTAACAGCACCAAAGACTTTGAAGAGTTTGCTGATCTTGTCGATTCGGTCGAAACGGAGACAGCAGCTCTGGTGTTGTCGGGCATGGACCGGTATTACTGTGGGCAGAACCCGAAGAGCAGATGGGTCGCCACGCAATTGGTGCGTCGGCTGGCCGACCCGCAACCGTCCGATGAACACGACTTCGTGATGTCGGACCCGGATGCGGCTGCCGAGTGGGAGAAAGTCAGGCAGCGCTGCCTGTCAGTTGCGGTAGCGATGCTGGAGGAGGCGAAGTGACGTTGGCCCCCGACGTCCGGGAACCGAGGGATGCGCGAGTCGCGCGTCGCGACGAGAATCAGCCGGTTCAATCGTCCGCTCGACGTCCTGCCGGACAACGTGTCCAAGGACCCCAGGCGCAACGCACCTCAGCCCCGCGGACCGGGGCCGCTCGCACTGCCGCAGCCCCACGGACGGCCGCCCAGCGGACCGCGACCACGCCGCGCGCGGCGACACCGCGCACCGCGGGCGAAAGCAATTCCACGCAGCGCAGTTCCGCACAACGCCCCCAGAAAGCGCCCGCCCAGGTACAACGGACACAGGAGCAACGCGCTCCTGGGCAGGACACCAAGGGACAGCGCACACAGGGGCAGGGCACGCAGACACCACGCACACCGGTACCGCGCTCGCAGCAGCCGGCACAGCCACGACAGCCACGTCAGGCGAAGGCCGCACCGCCGCAGCGTCAACCCGCATTCGACGACCGGCCGGTCGAGTACTGGCCGACCGCGGCCATTCGCGCCGCATTGGAGACCGACGACATGGCGGTCTGGCAGCGCATCGTCGCCGCCATCAAGCGGGACCCCTACGGCCGGACCGCCCGGCAGGTCGAGGAAGTCCTGCAGACCGCTCGCCCCTATGGGGTTTCGAAGGCGCTCTCAGAGGTCCTGGTGCGCACCCGTGAGCACCTCGAGGCCACCGAGCGCGCCGAGGTGGCCCGCCAGATCCAGGCCATGCTGCGCCGCTCCGAGCTGCAGGCACCCGAATTCGCGTCGCGCGTCGGGGTGTCCAACGAGTCCTTCGCCGATTATCTGGAGGGCACCGTCAGCCCGCCGGCCTCGCTGCTGCTGCGCATGCAACGGCTCTCGGACCGGTTCGCGAAACTGTCCGCGCAGCGTTCCGCGAAGTAGTCCCGCACCCCATCGCCGGCGCTGCGCCGGCGTCGCGTCGAAGCCCGAAGGGCCTAACGCGAGTGCGACGGGCTGACGTTGTCGACGAGCCAGCGTCCGTCGGTCTTGCTCAGCGCGACCCGCAGTGCCATCACCGCGTTGTCGGTGGGTTTGCCCGGCGCGCTCTGGGTGCCGCGTAGGACGACGGACACACTGGCCACCTGCGGACCGAGTGCCTCCACCCCTGCCGAGATGGTGGTGGCGGTGGCCGATACGTTCTTGCTGGCCAATTCTTTTGCCACGTTGGCGAATTCGTTCTTGAACTGCTCGGCCTGCTGCGGCGACATCATCGCGGTGGCGCGGTCGATCGATGCGGTCGGGCTCTGCGGGCTGAAGGTGGCAGTGGCCTCCGAGACGCTGCTGGCGATGCGCACCACCTCGTCACGGTCGTTGTTGAACGTGCGGTCGGGCACGGTCCAGCGCAGGTACCCCACCGTCACCGCGGCCACCACCGCGGCGGCGGCCACACCGGCGACCGCGAGCCGCAGTCCGGGCGCGTCGTCGTCGGTGCCCAGCGTCACGCCGTCGCGGCGGGCCAGCACGATGTTGACGATGACGCCCTGCACGATCAGCAGGCACAGCACCGAGCACAGCGACACCCACCACAGCGGCCAGGCCAACGCCAGACCGAGGTAGAGCAACGCCGCGATCGCGGCCAGCGGGGCCACGATGTCGAATGCGAGGACGCGCAACCGGTTTCTCATCGGATCGGCTCCAACCGCGAGACCATCAGCGTGCCGTCGACGTCGGAGACGTCCAGCCGCAACGTCCAGCGCACGGTCTGCGGCTTGTCGGTGCCCGCGTTCTCGCTGACGGACGTGGCCACCACCAGCACGGTGTCGGTGCGAGAAACCATCCCGGCCAGCTCGGCCTTGGGTGCAGGCACCGGACGCCCGTCCGGTCCCGGTGGCGGGTGGTAGAGCGATTCGATGGCCACCGAGTCGATCTGGCCGGTGGTGCGCGCCTGCAACCGCTGCACCAGATCGCGGTACGGCTGCACGGCGGCATCGAAGTCGGAGTTGAGCTGACCGACGGTGCCCTCGCGCAGCTTCTGCATGCCGGCCTCGACGGAGTCCTTGTTGATGTTGATCAGGACATTGGTCCAGTCGGCAGCCGTTCGCAGGACCCGGGTCTGGTATGTCCGCTCGTCGGCCTCGCTGCGGTGTCCGGTCCACACCATGGCGGCCAGGACCACCGCCACGATTCCGATCAGTCCGGCGACCGCCGAGGCGAAGCCGAAGCCGGTGACCGCACCGCCGGAGTGATCGCTGGTGCTGTCCTTGCTTGGCGCCTCGGGCATGGCCGTGAGGGTACCGGCAGCGAAACCGCCCCAGCGCACCCGCAGCCTTCTGGAAGAATGTCGGGGTGACGGTAGAAGCGATCAAGTCAGGTATCGACCTGAGCCATGTCGACCCGCAGGCCCGCCCGCAAGACGATCTGTTCGGCCACGTCAACGGCCGCTGGTTGACCGACTATGAGATTCCCGCCGACCGCGCCACCGACGGCGCCTTCCGGCTCCTGTACGACCGCGCCGAGGAACAGATCCGCGATCTGATCACCCAGGCAGCTGCCTCGGGTGCGCCGGCAGGCACCGACGAGCAGCGCATCGGTGACTTGTACGCCAGCTTCATGGACGAGCAGGCCATCGCTGCCCGCGGCCTGGCGCCGCTGCTCGCGGAGCTGGCCCTGGTCGACGGCGCGGCCGACAGCACTGCGCTGGCCGCCGTGCTCGGCGGGCTGGAGCGCACCGGAGTGTCCGGCGGTGCCGGTGTTTACGTGGACACCGATTCGAAGGACTCGACGCGCTACCTGCTGCACATGAGTCAGTCCGGCCTGGGCCTGCCCGACGAGTCCTACTACCGCGAAGAGCAGCACGCCGAGATCCTGTCCGCCTATCCGGCCCATATCGCCCGGATGTTCACGCTCGTCTATGGAGCGGAGACGGCGGACGCCCAGCGCGAGACCGCGGCACGGATCGTGGCGCTGGAATCCAAGCTGGCCGCCGCGCACTGGGATGTGGTCAAGCGCCGCGACGCGGATCTGACCTACAACCTGCGCCGGTTCGCCGACCTGTCGGCCGATGCGCCCGGATTCGATTGGACCGGCTGGCTGGGTGCGCTCGGCAGCACGCCCGAGCAGGTGTCGGAGCTGGTGCTCCGCCAGCCCGATTACGTGACCGCGTTCGCCGCTCTGTGGGCCGGCGAGGATCTGGAGGACTGGAAGGCCTGGACCCGCTGGCGGGTCATCCATTCGCGTGCCGGTTTGCTGACCGACGAGCTGGTGGCCGAGAACTTCGACTTCTACGGCCGCACCCTCTCGGGCACCGAGCAGAACCGCGACCGCTGGAAGCGCGGCGTCTCCCTGGTGGAGGGCCTGATGGGCGATTCCCTGGGCAAGCTGTACGTCGAGCGGCATTTCCCGCCGGAGGCCAAGGCCCGGATGGACGAACTGGTGGCCAACCTGCGCGAGGCGTACCGCGTCAGCATCAACGACCTGGACTGGATGACGCCCGAAACCCGGGCCAAGGCGCTGGTGAAGCTGGACAAGTTCACCCCCAAGATCGGCTATCCGGCCCGCTGGCGCGACTACTCGGCGCTGGTGGTCGAGCGCGATGACCTCTACGGCAATTACCGGCGTGGCCACGTGGTGAACTCCGACCGCGAGCTGGCCAAGCTCGGCGGCCCGGTGGACCGCGACGAATGGTTCATGACGCCGCAGACGGTCAACGCCTACTACAACCCGGGGATGAACGAAATCGTCTTTCCCGCAGCCATTCTGCAGCCACCGTTCTTCGACGCCGAGGCCGACGACGCGGCCAACTACGGCGGTATCGGGGCCGTGATCGGGCACGAGATCGGTCATGGTTTCGACGATCAGGGCGCAAAGTACGACGGTGACGGCAACCTCGTGGACTGGTGGACCGATGCCGACCGCGCCGAATTCGGCGCTCGCACAAAGGCTCTGATCGATCAGTACGAACAGTTCACGCCGCGTGGACTGGACGGCTCGCACCATGTGAACGGCGCGTTCACGGTCGGGGAGAACATCGGCGACCTCGGCGGGCTGTCCATCGCGCTGCTGGCCTACCACCTCTCGCTGAAAGGCAAGGAAGCCCCGGTGATCGACGGGCTGACCGGTGTGCAGCGCGTCTACTTCGGCTGGGCGCAGGTGTGGCGGACCAAATCCCGTGACGCCGAAGCGATCCGGCGCCTGGCGGTGGATCCTCACTCACCTCCGGAGTTCCGCTGCAACGGCGTCATCCGCAACATCGACTCGTTTTACGAGGCGTTCGACGTGGCCGAAACGGACGAGCTGTTCCTCGAGCCGGCTCAGCGCGTCCGGATCTGGAACTAGCGCCTGTTCGTCCAGAAGATTGGGACCGCCCGTGTTTGACGATGTTCGTCACGACGAGGGTCCGGACCTCGGTGATCCAGCCAACCTTGGTGGGCTGGCTTACGAGGTCTACTTTCACCGGTTCGGGGAGCCGCTGGACGTGATCTAGCCCCGATACCAAAAACCCCGCAGCGAGGCTACGGGGTTTTTGGTATCGACGTTCTGCTAGAACATCTGCCAGTCGGATGCACCGTCAGGCGTGTTGTACCAGCCACCACCGGTGTTCTTGATCACCACCGGGTCGCCGCTGCCGAAGTTGTCGTAGAACCACTTGGCGTTTTCCGGGCTGAGGTTGATACAGCCGTGACTGCTGTTGCTCCTGCCCTGCTGGGCGACCGACCACGGGGCGCTGTGCACGAAGACGCCGCTGTTGTCGATGCGGACCGCATCCTTGACCTTGAGCTTGTAGCCCTCTTTGGAGTCCACCGGCACACCGTAGGTGGAGGAATCCATCACGATGTCGGGGAACTTCTCCAGCACGTAGTAGGTGCCGTTCTTGGTCTCATGCTTGCCGTCGGGCTTGCCCATCGACACCGGGAAGGTCTTCTCCAGCTTCCCGTTGCGCAAGATCTCCATCTGGTGGGCCTTGTCATCGACCGTGGCCACCAGGTAGTCGCCCACCCTGAAGCTCGACTTGGTGCCGGCCGCGTCGATGTTCACCACGGTGTTGGACGGCCAGAAGTCCTGCGGGCGCCAGCGCAGCTGCGTGTCGGTGACCCAGTAGAACCGGCCGGCCACGGGCGGGTTCGACGTGATCCGGATGGCATCCTGGGCCAACTGGCGGTTGGCGATCGGCCGCTGGAAGTTGATGTAGATGGGCTTGGCGACACCCACCATCGACCCGTTGACCGGGTTGAACGACGGCGGCAGGAACGGCGCCTCACCGGTGAACGGCGTGGAGTTCTGCCCGGGTGCGTTGCCCTCTGTGAACGGGACGGTCGGCGAGCCGTAGTTGATGATCGGCGCGGGTGTCGCCGGAGCGGCGGCGGCCGGAGCCGCCGGGTCGGCCGGGTCGGCCGGCAGCGGGGGGATGTACGCACCCGGCGGGGGGCCCGGGATCGCAGGATCGACGGGTGCCGGCGGCACCTCCGGATCTGCGTAGGCGGATGGGCTGAGCACCATCCCGCCGACCACTCCCGCGGCCATGAAAGCAGTGATCAGTCGACGTTTTGCCGATTTCGGCATGAGTAACCTCCAGACAGCACAACTGGCTCCAGTGTCTCACAACGCAATGACCAGCTACTGCCGCGAGAGCCTGCCATCCCCCGACAGCGACCGATGCCACGGCGCTGAACTGCGGTGTTTATCGACTGTGAGCGTGCTCGCGTTACTTCTCGGTGGTAGCGCAGGAAACTGTGAAAACGCCACGAGACAGCGCGACACCAGTCATGGCGACGATGATCAGCGCGGCGGCGACGCTGATGGTGGGAGCCGCCCCGCCGTGGTCGTAGACCGCACCGCCGATCAGCGCACCGCCCATGATGCCGACCTGGAAGGCCGCGACGTACCGGCCGGAGGCGCCGTCGGGGTCTTCTGGAGCGGTGCGCATCGCCGACGCCTGCAGCATGGGCGGCAACGCCGTCGACGCCGCACCCCAGACCACGACCGCCACCACACCGAGCACCACCACAACCGTCCCGGACCACGATTCGAGGGCCAGCACCGACAGGGCCAGCAGCGCCGCGGCCAGTGTGGCCAGACAGCCCACCACGGAGGCCTTGGGCCACCGGTCCAGGGGCGGGGCCATGACCGCCATCCCGGCCAGCCCTGCGACGCCGAACCCCGCCAGCAGCCAGGCCAGATGCGGGCCGTGTATCCCGACCACGTCCCGGATGATCACCACGATGAAGGTGAAGGCGATGAAATGCCCGGTGACTCCGATCAGGGTGAGTACCGACAGGGTGAGCAGGCGACGGTTGTGCCGATGGCCGTGCGGCACCCCGTCGGCCTGGGTGACGCCGGACGCGGGCGCGAGCGGAGGCAGTGTCGCCCACGCGGTCACGGCGACCACCGCCGCTGCCACGGCGATGACCGCCACGGCAGGCCGCCAGCCCCACACCGCGCTGAGCGCCGCGGCGAGCGGATTGCCCACCACCAGGGCCAGACCGGTGCCCACATAGACCGCGGCGGTAGCCCTGCCTGCGTGACTGGCCGGGACCAATCGCGCCCCAATCGGTGCGATCACCGACCACATCAGCCCATGGGCCAGCGCGCACAGCACCCGGCCGCCGGCCAGCACCGCGAAGTTGGGCGCGAGCGCCGAGATCACCTGGGACACGGTCAGGCACACCAGGGTGGCGACCAGGGTCCGGCGTCGCGGCCAGCGCGCGGTAAGGCGTACCAGAGCGACGGTGGTCAAGGCCGCGACCAGGGCATAGCTGGCCATCAGGGTGGCGACCAGGCCCTCGCTGACCTGAAGATCGGTGGCGATCGCCGGCAGTGCACCCACGGGGAGCATCTCGGCGGTGACGTAGATGAACGCCGCCGCCGCGAGTACGGCGAGTTGCGTGGCGACGCGCGGTGTCCACGGACTGGTGTGGGCGGTGCTCGATTCGCCGGTGACGCTGAAGGTCATGCTGGAATGCCACGGTAGTGCCATGACGTCTCGATCGGCCCGACGACGCGGCCTGAAACAGCGTCCGGGGGCGCACAATCGTTGTCGTGATCGTCGCCTTCAGCATCAGCCCGTCCGGTGGGGATGAATCCGGGAGTGTCAGTGCCGCGGTGGCCGAAGCCGTGCGAGTGGTTCGGGCCTCGGGCCTACCCAACGAGACCAACGCCATGTTCACCAACATCGAGGGTGAATGGGATGAGGTGATGGCCGTGGTCAAGCAGGCCGTGGAAGTGGTGGCGGCGGTATCCCCACGCGTCAGCCTGGTCCTGAAGGCCGACATCCGGCCCGGCTACACCGGACAGCTGACCGCGAAGGTCGAGCGGATCGAACAGGCTCTGGGCGAGTAGCGCGAATGGTCAGGCGTCGCTTCGCCGAAATCGACACCATGGTCGTCACGAACGCGGCGGAACAACCCTGACGTAGATCTCGGCGACGCTCACTGGTTCGGCAAGCTCAGGAACGGACCAGGCGGGCGATGGCCGCCGATGCCTCGGCCAGCTTGGCCTCGGCCTCATCACCGCCTTCGGAGACAGCCTGTGTCACGCAATGTCCGAGGTGCTCGTCGAGCAGGCCGAGCGCGACCGACTGCAGCGCGCTGTTGACGGCGCTGATCTGGGTGAGCACGTCGATGCAGTACTTGTCCTCGTCGATCATCTTGGCGATGCCGCGGACCTGCCCCTCGATACGGCGCAGCCGCTTCGCGTAGTTCTCTTTCTGCGGTGAATAACCATGCACCGCCGACTCGTCAGCCATGACCCCAGTGTATAGGTACCCTACGGGGGTATGCATGAATTACGGGGTCAAGTCGTCGGGCGAGAACTTTCGCACCTCTTTCAAACCCGAACCCATCGTCGCGTAGAGGCTGCCCGCGTCGTCGAACGCCATTCCGGAGAACACCCCCAGGAACGGCAATTGGACCGGAGTGGTGGCACCCGCGCCCCACTTCAGCAGTCCGGTCGATGACGTCGAATCGACGTAGACGTTGTCGGACTCATCGACCGCGATTGCCGTGGGATATTCGACGCCGGCGACCTGCGTCGGGCTGGAAGCCCCGGGAGCCAGCTTCAGCAGCCGATTACCACCGTCGGTCACGAACACGTTGCCCACACTGTCAACCGCCACGCCGTCCGGATCATCGAGCGGCCCCAACGGCACCGGCGTCGGGGCCGCGCCACCCGGGGCCAGCTTCAACAGTTCATCGCGATCGTTGAAGGCGTACACATTTCCTGCCGAGTCCACAGCGATGGATGCGGTCGGTTCGCCAAGGTCCGGAAACGGCAGAACGGTCGGGGCACTCTGCCCGGCAGCCAGTTTCATCACCCGCCCCGGCGCCCACGACGTGACGTAAACGTTGTCCGAATCGTCCACTGCGATACCGAATGACTCGAAAACATCACCGAACGGCAATTCGGTCGCCGCGTCGGCGCCGGATGCCAACTTCAGCACCACATCCTGGTTGAGGCCGCTCCGGCGGTCGGTGATGTACACGTCGCCACCCCGGGCGACCGCAATGCCCCAGGGGTTCTGTAATCCGGTGAACGGCAACAACTCGCCATGACTGTCGAATGACAACATGTCGCGGATCCCGGAATCCGTCGCGACACCCCACGCGGCCAGAGCGACCACGACGGTCACCGCCACACCCAATCCGCCGAGGACGACCCGACGGCGTCGGGACCGCCGCCTCTTCGTCGTGGTGGGCTGATCGACGTACGGGGGCGGGAGTTCGATTCGCGGCGTCCGCGGTGGTGACCAGTCAACCTGCGCTACAGGATCAGCCATCACCGTCTCGGCCTGGTGAAAGTCACGGCGGCTCAACACATCCCGCGCCTCCGCCGCCAGCGCCCCGGCGCTCGGGTACCGGGCGCGCGGATCTTTGGCCATCCCCTTGGCGACCACGGAATCAAGAGCCTTCGGGACACCGGGCCGACGCCCGCTGGCCGCCGGGACCGGCGATGACAGATGTCCGTTGATGACCGACGGCGCATTGCCGGCGAACGGGGGCGATCCGGTCACGCACTCGAAAAGGACACACGCCAATGCGTATACGTCCCCGGCCACCCCCGCGTCTTCCCCGGAGAAGCGCTCTGGCGCCATGTACGCCAGGGTGCCGACCGCCGTGCCGCTCTGCGTGAGCCGCGTGTCACCATCGGCATTGGCCAAGCCGAAATCGACCAGATAAGCGAAGTCGCCGTCTGTCAGCAAGATGTTGGCAGGCTTGACATCCCGGTGCACGATCGACTGCGCGTGCGCGGCGTCGAGTGCCGCCGCGACTTGTGACACCACGTCGACGGCGCGGGCAGGATCCATCGCGCCCGCGTCCGCCAGCAGCGCCCTCACGTCGGTGCCCTCGATCAACCGCATGTCGATGAACAGCCGGCCGTCGATCTCACCGCAGCTGTGCACGGGCACCACGTGAGGCTCGTGGAGCCGGCCCGCTGTCTGCGCTTCGCGGAACAACCGTTGCCGGAACGATTCATCCTGCGAGTACGCCGCATTGATCACTTTGAGTGCGACGCGGCGACCCATCCGGGTGTCGACAGCCTCGTACACCTCGCCGAAGCCACCACGCCCCAGCAGGCGCCCCAGCCGGTATCGGCCGAAGCCCGTCCCCTCGTCGTCAACCCCCGCCACAGCCGCATCCTGCCACGGGGCGCACGGAGGACCCACTCATTGCGATGATGTGAGTTCGAGGGCGTCGGCCGGGCGAGGGGGATCACATGCAGCCGTACACACCTGCGCAGGGGTGGTATGCCGACCCAGCGGACCCGACCATGGTGCGATGGTGGGACGGGAACCGCTGGACCTCGATGGTCCGGCCCTTGCCGCCGGCCGCACCGACCCCACCACCGCAGTCTGCCCAACCCGCGGCTTATCAGCAGCCCGGTGGCCCCGGGGCCGTCTACCGCCGCAAGAGCCTGCTGAACGAGGAGATCCGCGCCGACGCCGACAGCGTCACCTGCAACTCGACGACGCTGCGGTGGGCGGAGGCCGAGTGGTACGGATACTCCATCACCAACCTCTTCTATCAGGACTACTTCATGCTGGGGATCAAGGTGGGCAAGCCGCAGGACATCGGCAGCGACCTGATCTTTTCCGTCGGCCGAGGCCAGCGCACCCGCATTCCGGGCCCCAATCAGATTCTTCTCAAGTTCACCGGCCGCGAACAGGACAGAGCGCATTGGCAGGGCCTCGTCGCACTGTGCCGCCAACATCTCGAGCCGCGGTTGCGGGAGACCATCGTCAGCCGCATGCGGGCCGGCGAACGGGTCAGCATGGGCAACATCTATGCAGTCGACGCGAGCGGGCTGCACTATCCGCACAAGAACTGGTTTTTTCCATGGGCCGACACCCAGATCGTCGTGGACAACGGCATGGTCGTTCTCATCCCGCCCACCGGGCGGAAGAAAGACCGACTGGTGATGACCGCCGATCATCCGAACGCCCAACTGGTGCCCTACCTGCAGTCGGTGTTCACGGGCCGCGGCTGACAGAGGGACCTTGACTAAATCCGATTAGACGCACTGCGCATACTTGAACGATGAGCACAACGCCCGCCGATAAGTCGGTCGATATCAAACCCCGCAGCCGCGACGTCACCGATGGCCTGGAGAAAACCGCAGCCCGGGGGATGCTCCGCGCGGTAGGGATGGGCGATGACGACTGGGTGAAACCGCAGATCGGCGTCGGATCGTCGTGGAACGAGATCACGCCGTGCAACATGTCGCTGCAGCGGCTCGCCCAGGACGTCAAGGCGGGCGTGCACGAGGCCGGCGGCTACCCGCTGGAGTTCGGGACCATCTCGGTGTCCGACGGCATCTCGATGGGCCATGAAGGCATGCACTTCTCGCTGGTGTCCCGCGAGGTGATCGCCGACAGCGTCGAGACCGTGGTGCAGGCCGAACGCCTGGACGGCACCGTGCTGCTGGCGGGCTGTGACAAGTCCATCCCCGGCATGCTGATGGCGGCCGCGCGCCTGGATCTCGCGAGCGTGTTCTTCTACAACGGCTCGATCATGCCGGGCGTCGCCAAGCTGACCGACGGCACCGAGAAGGAAGTCACGATCATCGACGCCTTCGAGGCGGTCGGGGCGTGTGCGCGCGGGCTGATGTCGCGCGAGGACGTCGACATCATCGAACGGGCGATCTGTCCGGGCGAGGGTGCGTGTGGCGGTATGTACACGGCCAACACCATGGCCAGCGCCGCCGAGGCACTCGGGCTGTCACTGCCCGGCAGCGCCTCACCCGTGGCCATCGACAAGCGCCGCGGCGAATACGCCCGCAAGTCGGGTGAGGCCGTCGTCGAACTGCTGCGCCGTGGCATCACCGCACGGGACATCCTCACCAAGGAAGCCTTCGAAAACGCCATCGCCGTCGTGATGGCGTTCGGCGGGTCCACCAACGCCGTGCTGCACCTGCTGGCGATCGCCCGTGAGGCCGAAGTCGAGCTGACGCTGGCCGATTTCACCCGCGTGGGCAACAAGGTGCCGCACCTTGCCGACGTCAAACCCTTTGGCCGCCACGTGATGAAGGACGTCGACGAGATCGGCGGCGTGCCGGTGGTCATGCGGGCATTGCTGGATGCCGGTCTGCTGCACGGTGATTGCCTGACCGTCACCGGTGAGACCATGGCCGAGAACCTGGCCCACATCGCGCCGCCGGACCCCGACGGCAAGGTATTGCGGGCGATGAACAACCCGATCCACCCGACCGGCGGCATCACGATCCTGCACGGCTCGCTCGCCCCGGAGGGTGCCGTGGTGAAGTCCGCGGGCTTCGACTCCGACGTGTTCGAGGGCACCGCACGGGTTTTCGAGCGCGAGCGGGCAGCGCTGGACGCTCTGGAGGACGGCACCATCACCCACGGTGACGTCGTGGTCATCCGCTACGAGGGCCCCAAGGGTGGCCCGGGCATGCGCGAGATGCTGGCCATCACCGGCGCCATCAAGGGTGCCGGGCTGGGCAAGGACGTGCTGCTGATGACCGACGGCCGGTTCTCCGGCGGGACGACGGGCCTGTGCGTCGGGCACATCGCCCCGGAAGCAGTGGACGGCGGTCCCATCGCCTTCGTCAAGGACGGTGACCGGATCCGCCTCGATGTGGCGAACGGAACGCTGGACCTCCTCGTCGACGAGGCCGAGCTCGAAGCTCGCAAGGTCGGTTTCGAGCCGCTGCCGCCCGTCTACACCAAGGGTGTGCTCGCCAAGTACACCAAGCTGGTCCAGTCCGCCGCCGTCGGCGCAGTCTGCACCTGAGGGACTCCCCCAGCACCCTCATGGACGCTAGAGTGGCGTCGGGCGCGCAGGCCGCCCGACGTCCGCTCGAAGGGGCTCAGCCTCCCTGCATGTCGAGTTCCCTTGTGACCGACCTCTTCTCGGCCCGATTCGCGGACGCGGGCTTGTGAGAGGAGGCCGTCATGGCCAGTTGTCTGCCCAATAATCCTTCGCTGGACCGGCTGCGTGTGGAAGCTCGCAGGCTGCAACGTGCGAATCGCATCCCGCTGCACGAAGCTCAGTTCACCGTTGCCCGCAACTACGGTTTCAGCAGCTGGCCCAGGCTGGTGCACTACCTGCGCGACGCTGCCCAGCTCAGCATCGATCCAGGTGCGCTGAACGACGATGTCCTGGATTCCGCTGACCGGTTTTGCTCGTGGGCATCGTTGCACTACAACGAGTCCGACGCACCACCGCGCAGAGACGCAGCCGCGGCCCTGCTGGCCGCCGAGCCCGACCTCGTCGACCGACACATCTGGGCCGCCGCATCGGCCGCCGATCCGGTGGCATTGGCCCGTCATCTGACGAGCCGGCCGGCGCTGGCCGATACCACCGGCGGACCGTTCGGCTGGGTACCGCTGATGTACCTCACCTATTCGCGGGTTCCGTTGGGCTGCAATGCCAATGATGTGCTGATGTCCGCCACGCAGCTGCTCGACGCGGGCGCCGACCCCAACTCGGGATACCTGTGGTGCGGACTGTCGACGCCCTTCACGGTGCTGACGGGGGTGTTCGGCGAGGGAGAACAGGGGCCGCGGCGCCAGCCCCGACATCCGTTCGCCCCCGAACTCGCCACGTTGCTGTTGAAACGGGGCGCGCATCCGGTCGATCAGCAGACCCTGTACAACCGGATGTTTCGACCCGACGATTCACACCTCGAGCTGCTGTTCGCGCACGGACTGGCCGAAGCCGGGGCGAGCCCGTGGGAACTGCGCCTCGGCGAGGCAATGGAATCCCGGGACGAGATGTGGCGGCGCCAGGTGGATTGGGCTGCCCAGCACGGGTTCACCGCGCGGCTCGACCTGCTTGCCCGGCACGGCATCGATGTATCCGGAGTGGAAGTGGTCGCCCCCGCGTTCCCTGACGACCCGAACGTCCTCGACGACGAAGGTGCGACCCCGCTGCACCACGCCGCCTGGACCGGCGACCTCGAGCTGATCCGCCGCCTCCTCGACGCAGGGGCCGACGCCACCGTCACGGATCGCCGCTTCGGCACGACTCCCCTGGCCTGGGCCGAGCACGCCTACCAGGCCGAGGCCGCGGAACTGCTGCGCCGGCACGTCATGCCGACCCGGTCGGACCGCGACGGATGATGGCCGCCAGCTCCTCGCGGGTGCTGGCGCCGACGCGCTGGCAGGCCCGGTACAGGTGGCCTTCCACGCTGCGCACCGACATCACCAACCGGTCGGCGATCTGCTTGTTGGTCAACCCGGCGGTGACGAGTTCGACGATCTCCCGCTGCCTGCTGGTCAGCGGCTGACCAGCCGGGTTACGCAGTGCCGGAGTGCACAACCCACCGCATTCGGCGGCGATCGCCTGCGCGATGGCGGCCGCGTAGGCACTGCGCTTGGCCTGACCCTGGCGCCCGAACGCGACCGCGGCCTGCGCCGTGGCATCGGCGGCGGTGGCCCGGTCACCCATCGCCCGGTATTCCTCGCCGACCTTCAGCAGGCCGGCCCCGTCGTCGGCGGCCAAAGCTTGAGTGTGGCGGGCGACGATGTCAGCCAGGGGCAGTTTCAGCATGCCGGCGAGTTCCCGTACGCGCGCAGACCCGGCGGTGTCGCCCCATTGCACGGCGGCCTGCAGGCACGCCAGTTCATGCGTCGGTTGTTCCCGCCGGGCGGCGTCACGGCCGGCTGCACGCACGACGGCCACGGCATCGGTCAGCGCCCCGCCTGCGGCCAGTGTCCAACCTGTGGCCAGAGACATCGCGGTGTGTACGAAGACGTAATCCTCGGGCACCCGCTCGCCCGCGCGGGCCAGAGCTTCCTGGGCTGCGGCGGCATGGCCGAGCTTGGCATGCGCCTCGGCCAGAGAGAAACAGCTGGCAACCCGCAAACCTGTTGTTATGTCATGTGTTTCGACCCCGGCGTAGGCCTCGTGCAGGTGCTTGACCGCGCCGGTCAGATCGGCTCGGGCCAACTCGGCATGACCGAGCAGGTAGGCGAGGTTGGCATACGCGATACCGGGAACATCGCGCGCCGACTCGTCCAGCCGGGCCGCCATCGCAGTCACTTCGTCGATACGTCCCGCCAGCCGGCAGGCCCTGCCGTGGACCGCGCCGAACCAGAACCGCATGGGAGACGATTCGAACGATGTGGTGGCCCGCTCGATTGCCTGCTCGGCGACGCTGTCGATGTCGTCAACGTGGCCGAGGGCACCGAGTGCCATCACCAGCGCGATCGAGGCCATCATGGCGTGGATGTCGGGCAGCCCGTCGTAATCCAATGCAGTCCTGGCGTTTTCCTCTGCACGCACGCAATGGCCGAGCACGGCATCGACGCAGGACTCGACCGCCAGGCGCTCCATGCGCTGACCATCGGATTCTGCTGTCTCGGAAAGCTTTTCCAGAATCGCGCGAGCATCGCGGGGTCGGCCGAGCATCCAGGTCAGGTTGGCCGCCCGCACCGTGGCCCAATGGTGTCCGTCCGGTCTACCGTCGGTGCTGATGTCACGCAGGATCGCCTCGGCTTCGTCACCCCGGCTCAGCAGGACGAGCGTCATCGCCCGCATCGGAGCCGCATCGGGCGCACCGCATTCGGCGGCGGCGCAGGCGAATCGGTCGGCCGCGTGAGGATCGAGCAGGACAGCCGCGCACCGCGCCGCCGTCAGATACAGCTCTGGATCGGGTGGGAGGTCGGAGTTCAGGGCCAGCAGCGCCCGGCGGACGGTCGCACGCATGTCTCCGTCGGGCTCGCACGCCAGCCGCCGCGCCAGCTTTCCGCGGATACTCGACAGGTGCATCTCACCGGCTGTCGCCCTGCGTAATTCGCCGTACAACGGATGCGCGAGGGTGGCCACCAGGCCGCGGCCGGCGCGTTCGACCGTGACCAGGTGCATCTGCTCGGCCGCCTCCAGGTCGGCGTGGTCGACGAGATCGCCCAGGACGTCGACGCTCAGTGGCTCGCACTGCGAGAGAGTGTCGAGCACCAGCGCCATGCCGGGATCGAGTTCGCCCAGACGCCGCCCGACCATGTCGGTGATGCTCTGGGACACGGCCACATCGCCGTCCCACATCCACACTCCGGCGGACTTGTGCATCCGCCCGGCG
Source organism: Mycobacterium sp. URHD0025 (assembly GCF_000426065.1). Taxonomy (GTDB): domain Bacteria; phylum Actinomycetota; class Actinomycetes; order Mycobacteriales; family Mycobacteriaceae; genus Mycobacterium. The sequence continues at coordinate 657,464 of NZ_AUEQ01000001.1, forward strand.
GCGATCTGATCCTTCACCAACTGCAGCAGATACAGCGCGTTGCCTCCGGTGAGTTTCCAGAACCGTCGCGTGCTGCGACTGTCGACGGGTCCGGCGGCGGCCGATTCGATGAGGGTCGCGGCTGCGGTGGCGGACAGCGGCTCGAGGTCGATCCGCTCGAGCAGGCCGTCTTTCCACAGGGCTGTCACCGCGTCGGGTTCGGGGCCGCCGGAACGTGCGGTGACGACCATGCGCACGCCCTGCGTCTGCGCCAGTTGGTGTACGACGTGCGCCGAGAGCGGATCGAGAAGGTGGGCGTCGTCCATGCCGATGACGACCCGGCCCTTCCGCTGTTGGGCAACGAACGAATCGATGACCCGTCGCACGTCGGGAAGCGGGTCGCACATGCTCTGGCTGATCGAGCCGGTGAATGCTCCGAGCGGGATGGCCCGTGCGGATTCCGTGCCGACGAACCAATTGGTCCTGTGCCCGGACGCCGCCGCGTGACCGAGGGCCTCGCGGGCCAGCCGGGTTTTGCCGACGCCGGCACTACCGACGATCACCACGCCGTGGTGGGTTCCGGGCCCACCAAGGGAGCGACGGATCGCCGCCAGTTCTTCTTCCCGCCCCGCCAGCTTCATCTGAGCAGTTCGTACCCGCCATCGCCGTCATCGGAGTCCTGCGATTGCCCAGGATATGGCGTTCAGCCGGCCACGGGACACAGATTGACGCAGATCTCCCCACCAGCCGGGCCGGGGCACGGCTGGTTTACCGGATCGGCCTACCGGTCAGGCGTGCCGCGCTTCGGAATTGCGCACCCGCATCCCGAAGTACATCGCGTTGAAGCCCAGCACCATCACGAGCGCACCGCTGATCACGTGCGACCAGATCATGCCTGCGGTCGGCCCACTGACAAACACCCACGGCGAGATGATCAGCCACACACCGAAGATCGGCAGTGTCCAGGTCATGCCGTGCGCGCGGTCCAGCGCGAAGCTGAAACACATTGACAGGAACGCGATCGCCCCTCCGACGATCAGGTCGTTGACCGTGAGCCTGTTGAAGGCGTCGAAGCCGACGATCCATGGTGACAGCGCGACGTACATCGCCGTCAGCAATGTCAGGCCGAAGGTGACCTGCGCAGCCATCGACTCTGCGACACGGTCATAGCCGGCCCGCAGGGCCAGGATGTCCGGGTGTAGGTCGATCGATGAATGGACTGTACTCATTTCTCATCCTTTCCGTTACACGGCAAGGCGTTTGGGCCTCACCGCCCCCATCCATCGCTTCTCAGATTACGCCGTGACGGGCACGACGGCGGCGGTCGAAGCCGGTTCGTGCCTGCAGGCAAGTACAGTCTTCTCAATGCGGTGGCGCAGCAACGCCCGAACGGATGATCCCACCGGCGCACGACAGCAACTCGGCTGGTTCGCAACACTGTTCGCGATGGCGTTGGTTTTCCACTACTCCGACAGCCAGCCCCTTGCGGTGGCGCCTGCCTTGCTCGCCGGCCTGCCCGCCCTGGTTTTTCCCGGCTCGGTGGCCGCGGCCGCTCTGGCCGTGGCGGCAGGCGCCACCGTGGCGGTGCTGAACCTGCCTGCGGCGTCGAACCATCTGATGCTGAGCCTGCTGATCGCCGTCGCACTCGGTTCCGCGGCACTGTGGGCATCGACCGTCCGGAAGCGCGGGGGTCTGCCGGATAGTTTTGTCGAACGCTGGCTGGATGCCGCGCGCAGCCCAGTCGGTCTCGTGTTGCTGGTGGTCTATCTGTTCACGGTGTTCGACAAGCTGAACACCGCGTACTTCACCCCGGAAACCTCCTGCGGCAGCGACCTGTTCGGCCAGCTCATCTGGCTCAACGGCTTTGCCGATGTGGCGCCGGGCGCGACTCTCGGCCAGGTCGTCGCCATTGCCGCGGTGTTGATCGAGGCCGTCATTCTCGCGTTGCTGGCGGTGCCGCGGCTGCGTTTCTGGGGCGTGCTGCTCGGTGTGGCCTTCCATTCGATACTGGCGTTGGCCTCGTTCTATGACTTCGCCACCGTCGTCTTCGCGGTGTACGTGCTGCTGGTCCCGACCGAGGTGTTCGCCACCCCGGCGACCCGAACCACCGCGTTGCGATCGGCCGCGCTCGGGGGCTTCGCGGCCCATGTGCTGCTGAGCGTGGTGTCGAGTTCGGCCGAGTCGCCGGCCAGCCCGATCGGCCTGCCGTGGCACACCCTGCTCGTACTCACCTGGTTCATCGCCGTGTTCCCGTTCATGGTCGCGCTGCTGCGCGGCTACCGCTCGGCGCAGGTGGCCGGCGTCCGGGCCCCGGACTGGCACTTGCGTCCCCTGGTGCTGCTCATCGCGCCACTCCTGGCGCTCGCCAACGGGGCCACGCCGTATCTGGGGCTCAAGACCGTGGCGAACTTCTCGATGTTCAGCAACCTGCATACCGAGGAGGGCCACACCAACCACCTGCTGCCCGGCGTCACGGTTGTCGAGCTTGCGGGCTACCAGCGCGACACCGTCACCATCGTCGGGCTGGAGTTGCCCGAGCCATCGGCGGGTGACAAGGCCTTTCTGCGGCGGCAAGTCCGCTGGATGTCCGAGGACCCTCCGGTCCGCATCCCCTGGCTGGAGCTACGGCGGACGGTACTGCTGTGGCGCGACGCCGGCCTGACCGGCGTCCGTATCGCCTACCAGCGCGACGGACCGCCGCACGTGGTCGACGATGCGACGCACGATCCCGTCCTCGCTGCGCCACTGCCGTGGTGGCAACGCCACCTGCTCGCCTTCCGCGCGGTCGACTCGGGTTCGGGGGCCGACGTCTGCCGCTGGTGACGCGTCACGGCGGTCCGCGGCAGCATTACGCTCGCGACCTTCAGGCGATGCCGATCCGGCCTGGTAAGCGATAGGTCTGCGCCTGTGCGGCGATCTCGTCGGGCGTGGGCAGCGGCTCGGCGCTGTCGAGGTACACCCCGCCCTCGCGCAGCGTGTCGTCGACAAGCAGCCAGATCCACCTGACAAGGTCGGCCACCAATCGGTCCTGCGCGGTCGAGCCCGGCTGGTCGAGCCACCGGCCGGTCGTCGATTCGACCAGCCCGACGATGGCGAAGGCCAACGGCTGCGGATCGGTCTCCACCCCAAAAGCGTTGAGGTACACCGTGAACAGCGCACCGAGCTGGGTACCGATGGTCAGCCTGATGTCCGCGATGGCATCAGGCGTCGAGGCGTCCTCGCCCAGTGAGCAGCGGGCCAGGTAGCGGTAGAGGTTGCGGTGCTCGACGAGGAACCGCACGTGAGCGCCGACGCTGGCCTCGATGATCTGGGCCATCGAACCGTGCGGTGTCCACAGCGGCGCGAGTTCGGTGTTGAGCATTTCGGCGGCACGCTGCGCGATCGCCCGCTGTAGGTCGGCGGCTCCGGCGAAGTGCCGATAGAGCTTGGTGCGGGTGACACCGACGTGAGCGGCGATCTGCTCGGTCGAGGTCTGCGGACCGTGTTCGGCGATCGCGGACAGCGCGGCGTCGACGAACTCGACCCGCCGGCGTTCCCGCTGCCCGGCCCATCTCCCGGTAGTGCCGCTCTCCACAGACACACCCTAGCCAATCACATGGTACGTGACGTACCATTTGGCAACTGGTACGTCACGTACCACTAGATTCCGAAGGGAAAGACGCAGATGGACGCGCTGATCGCACTTCGCAAAGCGGCGGGCCTGCCGGCCGTCGCCGAACCGTCGGAGCCTGTCGAGGACTACGGCTTCTTCGGCCCGGATTCCGTCACCTGGAAGGTGTGGAGCTACCCCACCTCGCTGCTGATCGGCTTCTCCCGGGCGGTGACCATCGAGCACCTCGACCCGTTCCTGGCCGCCGCGGTGGACGCGACCGGGCAGGTCTACGCCCGCACCCGGCTGCGCTACGACAGGACCATGCAGTACTTCGCGCTGGTGGCCTTCGGCGACGCCAAGTCCGTCCTGGATGCCTCCGAGATCCTGGTCAAGATCCACGCCAAGGCGATCGGTACCGAGCCGATCACCAAGCGTCCCTTCGACGCCAATGATCCGCACTCGCAGTTGTGGATCCATCTGACCGCGTGGCACTCGATCCTCTACAGCTACGAGATGTACGGCCCCGGCAAGCTGTCGCCGGCCGAGGAGAACCAGTACTGGGAGGAGTGCGCGCGGGCCGCGGAATTCCAGACCATCAACCCTGACGATGTCCCGCGCACCCGCGAAGGCATTCGCGAGTACTTCGAGAGCTTCCGACCCGACCTCGTAGGCTCGGAAGTGGCGCAGAAGATGATGGATTACCTGGTCGACCTGGGCTATCACATCCTGCCGGAGCGGATGCCGCACTGGCTGCGCAAGCTGTTCAACATCCCGATGCGGGCCGCGATCATCGCCACCATGCCCCGCTGGATGCGGATGCTGGGTGGTATCCCGCAGCGCCGATTCGCCGACGTCGCGGCCCGAGCGGTGGTCCGCCCCCTCCTCAAGGCCATGGCCACCAATCCGCGTCTCGAACTGGCATTCCTGGACCTGACCACCCCGCACACCACGGCGATCGTCGGCCCGACACTGCTTGGCATCCCGGCCAAGAACACCGTGACCTACACCCCGGCCGAGGCCAGGGTGAAATGGGACCGGACCACTCCGTTCGAGCAGTACGCTGCCATCGTGGCCAAACGGGAGGCGGGCGACGGTCCCACACCCTATGCCCACAACCACCACGACGCACTGGTGCAATTCGACAAGAGCGCGAGCTGATATGACCGAAACGCAGATCGACGAGGCCCTCGAAGAACTCGGCGAGGGCGAAAAGACTTGGGCTTCCCTCTCATTGGCGGCCCGCCGCGGGTTGCTCGACGAGGTGCGGGCGCTGACCGTGCGCCACGCCGCCGAGTGGGTCGACGCTGCCGTCGGCATCAAACAACTCGATCCGTCCTCGCCGCTGGTGGGCGAGGAATGGATGTCGGGCCCGTACTCGCTGGCTGCCGGACTGGGCGCATTGTCGGAGAGCCTGGCCAAGCTCGAATCGGGCCGCAGCCCACTCGACGGCGCCGAGTTCGGTTACGCCCCCGGTGGCCGGACCACGGTAAAGGCCCTGCCGCTCAACACCTTCGACCAGCTACTGCTGTCAGGGTTCAGCGCCGAGGTGTGGCTGGAACCCGGTATCGAGAAGGCCGAGGCAATACGGTCGGCCGGGCTGGCCCAACGCGACCCGTCCCGCACCAATGGCGTGGGCGCGGTATTGGGCGCGGGCAACATCTTCTCGATCGCGCCGCTCGACACCATCTATGAGCTGTACGCCAACAACCGCGTGGTGGCCCTCAAGCTCAATCCGATCACAGATCCGCTGCTGCCTGTCCTGACCAAGGTGCTGGCGCCATTCATCGCCATCGGCGCGGTCCGCATCCTGACCGGCGGAGCCGAGGCCGGCACATACCTGGTGCGGCACAAGCGCGTCGACCACGTGCACATGACCGGCAGCGCGCTGACGTACGACGCGATCGTGTTCGGCACCGGGGAAGAAGGTGCCCGACGCAAGGCGGCTGACGAGCCGGTGCTGGAAAAGGAGATGACCGCCGAGCTCGGCGGGGTGTCGCCAACCATCGTGCTGCCCGGCTCCTGGAGCAAGGCTGACATCGAGTTCCAGGCCAATCACGTTGCCACACAACGACTGCACAACAACGGCTACAACTGCGTGGCCGCGCAGGTGGTCGTACTGCCCAAGCGCTGGGCGCAACGCGACGAGTTCATCGCCGCCCTCCGCAAGGCCGTCAACGAGGCCCCGGCGCGGGCAGCGTACTACCCCGGCTCCGACGTCAGGGTGGCCGCCGCGGACACGTCGTATCCGGACGCGCAGCACCTGGGCTCGAGGGGTGCCCGGGTCCTGGTGGTCGATCCGGCTGACCGGAAAGCCCTGTTGTGCACGGAGTACTTCGGTCCGGTGCTCGGCGTGATCGAACTCGACACAGAAGACGACAGTTCCGGCGAAGGATTCTTCAGCGAGGCCGTGCGGGTCGCCAACGACGAGTTCGTCGGCACTCTGGGCGTCAACATCATCGCCCACCCGGACACGTTGGCGGGCCTCGGCGACACGTTCGACCACCTTGTCGAGCAACTGCGCTACGGCACCGTCGCGATCAACGCCTGGACCGGCGTCGGCTACCTGACGCCCACCGCAACCTGGGGAGCGTTTCCCGGACACAAGCGCAATGACATCCAGAGCGGAACGGGCGTGGTGCACAACGCTTTTCTGCTCGATCGCCCGGAACGCACAGTGGTCCGCGGTCCGTTCCGCCCGGCGCCGCGTTCGGTGTTCCGTGGCGAGTGGTCGTTGTCGCCGAAGCCGCCGTGGTTCGTCAACAACCGCACCGCGGCGACGACGGGCCGCCTGCTGGTGGACTTCGCCGGCAATCCCGGATGGGGCAAGCTGCCCGCGATCTTCGCGTCGGCGCTGCGGGGTTAGGCACCTGCCTTCGGCGAATAGGATCGGTGGGCGTGCGTACCCGCCCGCCTTCGGTGACCGATGAACTGATCAGGCGCGCGGTCGCCGACCACTGGTCGCTGGACGTCGAGCGGGTCGACTACCTGCCGGTCGGGGGCGGTGCTCACCACTGGCGCGCAATCGGAACCCGGTGCGCAATTTTTGTCACCCTCGACGAGCTCGGTACGCGGCACTCCACAGGTTCTTTGGAGGATGCGTACGCCACGGCCGCATGTCTCGAGGCGGCCCGTCTGGACGTAGTGTGTGCGCCGTTGCGCGGCCGGCACGGACGATTCACGGTCGACGTCGGCTTCGGCATGCTCAGCGCGACGCCCTGGCTGGACGGCCACAGTCCCACGGAAGCGGAGTATCGAGCGCCCGCGCATCTCGCGACGGTCATGGCCGCCCTGGATGCGCTGCACGCGATGACACCACCGGCACCGCTGCGGGATTGGGCGCCGCGGGTCGGCATCGACTTCGCCGACAAGGTTCGGATGCTCACTGACCGCCCGTGGCTCTCGGGCCCGTTCGGCGAGGAGGCCCGGAATGCGCTCGTCGCACACGGCGCGGACATCGAACGCTGGACGCGGCGCTATCACGACCTCACGCAGCACGCCCGCGCGCAGCGGCACACCTGGGTGCCGACCCATGGTGAGCCACATGAGGACAACCAGGTGGTGCACGGCCGCAGCCTGAAATTCGTCGACTGGGAGACCGTTCGACTGGCTCCGCGTGAGCGGGACTATTCCGATCTGCTGGCGGCGGGTTGCGCCGGCCAACTGAACGCAGATCAGCTGATGGTCGAGTTGTTCGCCCTTGATTGGCGGCTCAGTGAGATCACCGAATATGTGGACTGGTTCACCGGTCCGCATACCGGCAGTGAAGACGACGTCGAGGCGTTGCAGGCGCTGCACGAGGAACTGGCGGCACCCCTGACTGCCGACGGCTGACAGATTGTGCGGCCGGCCCTCAACCGGGATGGACGGGCATCGGCGCGCGTAGCAACCGCTGTGCGCACTCGAGCAACACGCGGTGCAGCTCCTCGTCGGTGACATCGTTGAGGGTGGGATCGGTGGCGCTGCCGTAGATACCCGAGGCCAGCACCGACATGCAGATCCGATCGGCGGCTCCCGGTTCGGGGCCAAGCAGGATCCCGGTCAGTCGTTCGATGGTGTCCTGAAGTTCGGGCCGGCTGTGCACCAGGCTGTCGATGACGGGATCTCCGTGGAACACCGCGGTGACGCGGCGATGCCGCACCGCCATCTCCACCATGCCGCTGATGGCGGCCTCCCGCCGGGCCTCGGGCGTGGACATCGCCTCGGCGATGCGAACCAACCGGATCATGTCGTCGAAGACCGGCTGGATCACCGCCAGCGCGATGTCGTCCTTGGAATGGAACTGGTAGTAGACGGCGGCCTTGCTGACGCCGAGGCGGTCGGCGATCATCTGCAGCGACGTTCCGTTCACACCGTGCTCGGCGAACAGGCTCAGCGCCGCTTCCAGCACCCGCTCGCGCGCAAAGCCACGCGGCGCAACAGCCTTCGCCACACCCCGTCCCTTCGTCGCGCCGAGCGTACCCAGACGCGGGCTAGATCACAGTGTCAATAGTCGAACTAACTTGATTGAAGTTAGCCGACTGTATAGGTTTCACTTTACATCCGGCAAGGAAATCGCGAGGAGGAGTGCTGATGCCGAGCTCGTGCCTTGCGCTTCGATCAGACCTTCTCGACACCTATCTTCTGACCGCCGTCGAGTCCGGCGTCGCACAGGTGGTGTTCCTGGCCTCCGACCTGGATCCGCGGCCGTACCAACTGCCCTGGCCGACGGGCATCACCGTCTACGTCGTCGACGATCCGGCGATCCTCGACGTCAAGACCGACGCCGTGACCGGTATCACGCCCACCGCCGAGGTGTGCGGTGTGCCTGCCGCGATCAGCGACAACTGGGCCGCCGGTCTCGTCCACGCCGGATTCGACGCCGACCGGCCGACCCTGTGGAGCGTGGAAGGCGTATTACCCTTCATCCCATTGGACGAGCAACGTCGGCTCGTCGCCGACATCACCGTCATGAGCGCACCGGGCAGCAGGTTGGTCTCGGAGATCTCGGTGAGTCCGTTCCGGGACGAATCCGACGGGGACGTCGCGTCAGATGTCGACGTAGAACGATGTTGGCGGGAAGCCGCCGACGCCGAGATGATCACGAAGTGGCAATGGAGCTTCACAGCTAGCCGGTACGTCACCGCGTACCTGACCTCCGAAAGGCCGACCAGCGAATATGAAGCTGTTGAGACGGTTCTGGATTCCGTTGATCATCATCGCGGTGGTGGTGGTCGGCGGATTCACGGTGATGCGGGTGCGCACGTTCTTCGGCGCAGGCGACGGCTCCGGTTTCGCCAGCGCCAAGGTCGATGACACCAAGCCCTTCGACCCCAAGGTCGTGGTCTACGAGATCTACGGTGAGCCCGGCGCCACCGCGGACGTGAACTACCTCGACCTCGACGCGCAGCCGCAGCGGATCGACGGGGTCAGCCTGCCGTGGACACTGCGCTTGGAGTCCACCGCGCCGTCGGTGTTCCCCAACATCGTGGCCCAGGGCAACGGCGACATGATCAGCTGCCGCATCACCGTCGATGACGAACTCAAGGACGAGAGAACCTCCAACGGCGTCAACGCCCAGACCTTCTGCTTGGTGAAATCTGCATGAGCAATTACGACACGCCTACCGAATCGATCCCGGTCGCCTCCGCACCGAAGCACAACAATCACGGCGGGATCGCCAAGTGGATCCGGCGGCTGTCGGTTCCGATCATCATCGGCTGGATCGCCGTCATCGGTGTCCTGAACGTCATCGTGCCCCAGCTCGAAGAGGTCGGGAAGATGCGCTCGGTGTCCATGACACCGGACGACGCGCCGTCGATGATCGCGATGAAGCGCGTCGGCGAGGTGTTCCAGGAGTTCAAGTCCAACAGCTCGGTCATGGTCGTGCTCGAAGGCGAACAGTCGCTCGGCGACGATTCGCACAAGTACTACGACCAGATCATCGCCAAGCTCAAGGCCGACACCAAGCACATCGAGCACATCCAGGATTTCTGGGGCGATCCGCTGACCGCCTCGGGCGCACAGAGTTCGGATGGCAAGTCCGCTTACGTACAGGTCTACACCGCCGGTAACCAGGGCGAGGCGCTGGCCAACGAATCAGTCGAGGCCGTCCAGCAGATCGTCGACAGCGTCCAGGCTCCCCAAGGCGTCAAGGCCTATGTGACCGGCCCGGCCGCGTTGTCAGCGGACCAGAACATCGCCGGCGACCGCAGCATGCAGATGATCGAGGCGCTGACCTTCACGGTCATCATCATCATGCTGCTGATGGTCTACCGGTCCATCGTCACGGTGATCCTCACCCTGGTCATGGTCGTGTTGTCCCTGACGGCCGCCCGCGGCGTGATCGCATTCCTGGGCTACTACAACATCATCGGGCTCTCGACATTCGCCACCAACCTGCTGGTGACACTGGCGATCGCGGCGGCCACCGACTACGCGATCTTCCTGATAGGCCGATATCAAGAAGCCCGCAGTGTCGGCGAAGACCGCGAACAGTCCTACTACACGATGTTCCACGGCACCGCGCACGTGGTGCTGGGCTCGGGTCTGACCATCGCCGGCGCCACGCTGTGCCTGCACTTCACCCGCCTGCCCTACTTCCAGTCACTGGGCATCCCGCTGGCCATCGGCATGGTCACGGTGGTCGCCGCCGCGCTGACCATCGGACCGGCCATCATCACCGTGGCCAGCAAGTTCGGTAAGACCCTGGAACCCAAGAGGGCCTCGCGCACGCGCGGCTGGCGCAAACTCGGTGCGGCCGTGGTGCGTTGGCCCGGACCGATCCTGATCGCCACCATCGCGATCTCCATGGTCGGCCTGCTGACCCTGCCCGGCTACCGCACCAACTACAACGACCGCGACTACATGCCGGCCGATCTGCCGGCCAACACCGGATACGCCGCGGCCGACCGCCACTTCTCCCCCGCTCGGATGAACCCCGAGCTGCTGCTGGTCGAGAGCGACCACGATCTGCGCAACTCCGCGGACTTCCTGGTGATCGAGCGGATCGCCAAGCGAATCTTCGGTGTCCCCGGCATCTCTCGCGTCCAGGCCATCACGCGCCCGCAGGGAACGCCGATCGAGCACACCTCGATCCCGTTCAACATCAGCATGCAGGGCACGACCCAGACCATGAATCAGAAGTACATGCAGGACCGCATGGACGACATGCTCAAGCAGGCCGATGAAATGCAGGTCACGATCGACACGATGACCAAGATGATCGCGCTCATGGAACAGATGCGCGACGTGATGAACAGCATGGTCGGCAAGATGCACATCATGGTCGACGACGTGAAGGAACTGCGCGACCACATCTCGGATTTCGACGATTTCTTCCGGCCGATCCGCAACTACCTGTACTGGGAACCGCACTGCTACGACATCCCGATGTGCTGGTCGATCCGATCGGTGTTCGACACCCTCGACGGAATCGACACCATGACAGCCGATTTCGAGCAGATCGTGCCGGACATGGACAAGATGAACGCACTCATCCCGGTGATGATCGCGAACATGCAACCGATGATCGCGACCATGAAGACGATGAAGACGATGATGCTGACCATGCAGGCCACCAACGGCGGTTTGCAGGATCAGATGGCGGCCATGCAGGACAACTCCACCGCCATGGGTCAGGCGTTCGATGCCGCCAAGAATGACGACTCGTTCTATCTGCCGCCGGAGACCTTCGACAATCCGGATTTCAAGCGCGGCATGAAGATGTTCCTGTCCCCCGACGGACATGCGGTGCGGTTCATCATCAGCCACGAGGGCGACCCGATGAGCCCCGAGGGCATCAAGCACATCGACGCCATCAAGCTGGCCGCCAAGGAGGCCATCAAGGGCACTCCGCTGGAGGGATCCAAGATCTACCTCGGCGGCACCGCGGCCACCTTCAAGGACATGCAGGAAGGCGCCAACTACGACCTGCTGATCGCCGGTATCGCCTCGCTCTGCCTGATCTTCATCATCATGCTGATCATCACGCGCAGTGTGGTGGCCGCCGCGGTCATCGTCGGCACCGTGGTGATCTCGCTCGGCAGCGCCTTCGGTCTGTCGGTGCTGATCTGGCAGCACCTGATCGGGCTGGAGCTGCACTGGATGGTGCTGGCGATGTCGGTGATCATCCTGTTGGCCGTGGGTGCCGACTACAACCTGCTACTGGTCTCCCGACTCAAAGAGGAGATACACGCGGGATTGAACACCGGCATCATCCGCGCGATGGGTGGCAGCGGGTCGGTGGTGACGGCTGCCGGTCTGGTGTTCGCATTCACGATGATGTCGATGGCCGTCAGCGAGCTGGCGGTGATCGGTCAGGTCGGCACCACGATCGGCCTGGGCCTGCTGTTCGACACCCTGGTGATCCGGGCCTTCATGACTCCGTCCATCGCGGCGCTCCTGGGCAAGTGGTTCTGGTGGCCGCAGATGGTGCGGCAGCGGCCGAAGCCGGAGCCCTGGCCCAAGCCGATCCAGCGCGAGCCGCAGGACGCGGTCACCTAGCGGGTCATCTGACGAGCGCGACGGCGAAACCGTCCCAGCCCTTGGTGCCCACGGTCTGGATCGCGGCGACGTCAAGCTGCGGATGGTCACCCATCATCTCCAGCATGTCGCGCACGCCACGCGCCTGTGCGTCGTCCGCGGCCGGCGCCAGCACCCGCCCCATCCGGGTGACGTTGTCCACCACGATGATCGAGCCCGGCCGGCCCAGCTTGATCGCCCACTCGACGTAGCCGACGTTGTTCTCCTTGTCTGCGTCGATGAAGGCGAGGTCGAACACGTCCCCACGCTCGGCCAGCCGGGGCAGCGTGTCCAGCGCGGCGCCGACGATCACCTCGACGCGGTCGGCGACACCGGCTCGCTGAAAATTGGCGCGCGCCACTTCCGCATGACGAGGCTCGTATTCGAGGGTGACGACGCTGCCGTCCGGGCCCACGCCACGCGCCAGATTGATGGTGCTGTAGCCGGCGAGCGTGCCGATCTCCAGCACCCGGCGCGCACCGGAGATGGTCGCGAGCAGCGACAGCAGCTTGCCGTGTTGAGCTGACACCTCGATGGCCGGCATATCGGCATCCTGCGCGGACTGACGGGCCGCGGTGAGCGCCGCGTCCTCTGTGCGCAGCACCTCGTTGAACATGACATCGACATCGCGGGGTTCGGTCACAAGCGCCAGGCTAGACCCGGATCAGAGCACACCCTCCTTGGCGTACACCATCCGCAGCACCAGCCCGACCTCCGGACCCATGATCTCCGTGCACAGTTCGCAATACGCGGCGACGAACGCCGGTCCATGGGGCGGGTCCGCATCGCTGAGGTGGTGGGCGAGTTCGTGCAGAACCACCAGCTCTCGCAATGCCCAGGTGTCGCGCTCGGGCACGGCGATGACGGCCTTGCCATCGATCAGCTCGTAGTGGGCCGCGGTCACTCCACGACGGCGCCGAACCGCCAGTGGCCGCGCACCGACCCGGGCGACCACGTCGTCGACGTAGCGCTGCACCGATTCGACGGACCCGAATTTCGCCTCCGGCGGCAAGGTCAGCGAGGTGCCGAAGAAGTCGATGGCGCGCGAACTGTGTTGGGCCGCACGGTCGAACATGGTGCGCACGAACTGCTCGGCGGCATACACCCGGGCACGCTGGGTGTCCTTGGCGCTCACTTCTCCAGGGCGCCGCGCGCGCCGGAGATTTCCTGGTTCAGCCCGAGCCGGGCATGGCGACCGGCACGATCCCCGGCCCGGCGAGCTGCCGACGAGTAACCGGCCGACGCATTCGTCGCCCGCCACGTCCCACGGGCCTGCGATGCCTCGCGGTAGAAGCTGCGCAGCTCGATATCCTTGTCCCGCAAGGCGATAGCCGTACCCGGCCGGTCGGCCTCATCGGCCTCGCGTTGCGCCTCCTCGCGGGCCTGGGTCAGGCGCTGGCCGATGCGGGCACCGAACGCCAGCTGAAAGTTGAGCCGGGCGGTGATGGTCGGCGTCGGACGGTGAGCACCCGAGGCGATGTAGGCCTCCGATGCCTTGACCATCTGCATCAGCAGGCTGGTGTACAGCGCGTGGGTGGCGTCGATGTCCTCGGCGAACCCGTAGGCGTAGACGAACGTCGAGTTGGACGCCACATCGCATTTCACGTCGTTGGCCTGCCCGATCATCACGAACAGCTGCACATAGGTGCGCAAACCCTTGGTCCCGGCCGCACCGATGGTGATGGTGCGCTGCACCGGCATCTGCGCCTTGGTCCGCTCGGCCGAATGTGCGCGGGCCAACGCCAGATCGATCGAGGTGGCGGTGGCCAGCCGCTGGGCGGCCGCCATGAACGCCTCGGCCTCGTGCATGTTGTCGGTGCCCTCGGCCTGACGCAACAGTGCGGCGATCCGCGCCAGCATCTTGTCGTCGCTCACGCGACAAACCTAGCCATCGGCACCGACAAACTTGCCGATCGCGTCCACCACCTGCGGTGACAACGATCCGGGCTTGCCGTAGTTGGCGATGCTGTCGGTGGGATCGTCGCGCAGCACGTGGTTGACGCCCTTGAGCTCGACGAGCGTCAGCGCGGTGTGCCTGAGCGCGTCGATCAGCGGGCGCTCGATCTGGCAGCTGGCCTGCGAGTCGGCGTCCGAGCAGGTGAGCAGCACCGGCATGCCGTCGGGCAGCGCGGCGGCCAGCTTCAACGGGTCGATCTTGTCGGCCTCGACGATGGCGTTGAGGTTGTCCTTGTTGACGATCGCGCTCAGGCCCTCGGGAAGGTTGGCGGGCACGGTGCCCTTGGTGCGGATCTGGTCGACGGCACCCAGCCAGGCGGTGAGCACCTCGGGAGTGGCGCCGGACCGTACGCGGTTGGTGATGATGTCGAGGTAGCGACCGGACAGTGGTTGGAACAGCGCCAGCGAGTGCACCTTCGGGTCGCCCGCACCGGCCAGGGTCATGGCGTGGATGGCGCCTTCGCCGACCGCGTAGATCGACACCTCGGCGGCGTCGGTATCCGGCCGGCCGGCCAGGAACCGCAGCGCGGCGGCCGCGCCGCTGGTGTAGACGCCGCTGACCACATCGGCGGGTTTCTTCTCGTAGGGGCCGAGCTTGGTCGCGCCGGTGCCGATCTTGTCGTAGCGCAGGCTGGCAACACCCTTGTCCGACAACGTTTCCGCGAGCTGACGCATGTTGCCTATCGGACCGACGACCTTGTTGTCGCCGTTGCGGTCGGTGGGCCCGCTCTCGGAGATCAAGAGTGCGGCCGGGCCCTTCGCCTCTGCGTGCCGGTAGGTGCCGTGGATGGTGAGCCCGTCGGCGTCGAACGTGACGTCGGTGTCGGTCCACGACGGTTGCCCGCGCTCCTTCGTCGCCTCCGGCGAACCGCAACCGGCCACCAGCAGCACCGAAAGGAGGCCTGCCACAAGCTTTCTCACAGGTGCGTCTCGATCCAGGCCGTCACGTCGTCGAGGACAAGCTCCTTCTCGGGTTCGTTGAACACCTCGTGGAACAGGCCCGGATACACCTTGAGATGCACGTCCGGTGACCCCACGCATTCCACGAGGTGGCGGCTGCCGTCCGCGGACACCAGGCGGTCCTTCTCGCCGTGCACCACCAGCAGCGGCGCGGTCAGTGCCGAGGCGCGCTGTGGCATGGTCTCGCCCACGATGATCAGCGCCCGGGCGATGCCCGCGGGGACCTTGCCGTGCCACACCAAGGGGTCGGCGTTGTATGCCGCCACCACCGCCGGATCTCGCGATACCGCGTTGGCGTCGAGGTTCTCCACCGGCAGCCCGGGGGCGATCTTGCCGAGCGCCTTGGCCACCACCGCGAGAATCGGGGACACCGCCGCCTGTGCGGCCACCGCGGGCCCGGACAGCACCATCGCGCTGTATTCGTCGGGATATTCGACGCCGTAGCTGAACACGATGCCGCCGCCCATGCTGTGCCCCAGCACGAGGCGCGGCAGCTTGGGGTACTCGACGGCGGCGATGCCGACCAGCGTGTGAAAGTCGCCGACGTACTCCGCCATGTCGCGCACGTACACCCGCTTGCCGCCGGAGCGGCCGTGACCTCTGTGGTCCAGTGCGTAGACGATCAGCCCGGCCTGCCCGAACCGTTGCGCGACGTGGTGATAGCGCCCGGCATGTTCGCCGAGGCCGTGGGAGAGGACGACGACGCCTACCGGTGCGATGTCGGGCGTCCATACGTCGTAGACGATGCGGACCCCGCCGACGCCGTCGAATGTCTGTTCACTGCGCGTGCTGGTCACCCTGGCGAGCGTATTCGATCGAACTTGTCGGGGGTGCTGCGTAAGCTCGCGAATGTGACGGTCCTCGCTCATCGCCTCGATGACGACAGCCCGGCCGATGCGTTCCTGGCCGATGCCCAGCGCTACCGCCGTGAGCTGCTGGCGCACTGCTACCGGATGACCGGCTCGCTCCACGATGCCGAAGATCTGGTGCAGGAGACCTACCTGCGTGCCTGGAAGTCCTACGAGGGTTTTCAGGGCAAGTCCTCGGTGCGCACCTGGCTGTATCGCATAGCGACCAATACGTGTCTGACGGCGTTGGAGGGCAGGCAACGCCGCCCGCTGCCGTCGGGCCTGGGCAATCCGAGTTCATCGCCCACCGACGAGATCGCCGAGCACCACGAGATCCCCTGGCTGCAGCCCCTGCCGGATTCGACCGAGGATCCGGCGGATCCCAGCACGATCGTCGGGACCCGTGATTCGGTCCGGCTCGCGTTCGTCGCGGCGCTGCAGCACCTGTCGGCGCGCCAGCGTGCGGTGCTGGTGATGCGTGAGGTGCTGCAGTGGAAAGCCGCGGAAGTCGGTGAGGCGATCGGGGCATCCACAGCCGCGGTCAACAGCCTCCTGCAGCGGGCCCGGGCCCAACTGGATGCCGTCGGCCCCAACCAGGACGACGAGATCGCCCCGCCGGACTCCCCGCACGCCCAGAATCTGCTGCGCAATTACATGGCCGCCTTCGAGGCCTACGACATCGACAAGCTGGTCGAGCTGTTCACCGCCGAGGCGATCTGGGAGATGCCGCCCTTCGACAGCTGGTACCAGGGCCCGCGGGCCATCGGCGACCTGTCCCGGTACAAGTGCCCGGCCGAGCAGCCCGGGGACATGCGCTTCATCGCCACGAGTGCCAACGGCCAGCCCGCCGCGGGGATGTACATGCTGAACCGCGAGACGGGCCGGCACGAGGCGTTTCAGCTGCACGTCCTCGAGGTGCGCCCCGAGGGCATTTCCCACGTGGTGGCATTCATGGAACTGGAGCTGTTCGAGAAGTTCGGGCTGCCCGAGTACATCTAGGCGGCGACTCGGAAGACTTGGAATTCGACGACGGGTCCGGGTTGGACGCGCCCTTGGCCGACGAAGATGGTTTGGTTGACCCAGGAGTATCTGGGGTCTCCGGATTCCAGGCGTGGGGTGGTGACGAAGTAGTGGTCTCCGAAGTCGGTGCCGGTGGTGCCGCCGCCGAGTGCGGTTGCAGCGGCTTCGGTGACTTCGACCAGGCCTTGGTAGCTCATGTAGATGACGGCGCCGTCGTCGGTGTAGAACTGGGCGCGCACATCGAGGCGGCCGTAGCCGTCTTCGCCGGCCAGTAGCCAGTCTCCGCCGCCGGGGGCGGCGGTTCCGCTGAATCGGTTTCCGGTGACTTTGCCGCCGGTGACGGCGAGGACCTGGCGTAGTCCGTAGGGTCCCGGTCCGACGATCTGGGGTTCGGCGAGTTCTGCGGTGTAAGTGAACTCCGGCTCCAGCTTCACTGACCAACCCCCACTCCGGCGGCCGCCATCACAGCCGACATGCCCTCGGCGATCACGTCTTGCCCAAAAGCCTCGAGCACGACGTTCGGATTGAAGTACTCGCGGATCAACACAACTTTGCCGTCCCGGATTCGCATGTGGGTGCAATAGGTGTTGGCGTAGATCTTGCCGGTCTGAGTGACCGTCGCCTTCCCGTGCAGTTCCAGAATGAAGAGTTCCGGGTCGGTCGTATCGTGCACGGTCAGCGAATCGATCCGGAGGTCGGGCACGGAGTCGAAGAACCAGTCGATGAAATGACCGATCAGGTGTCGGCCGGGGACGGTATCGGCGAGCGGCTCGGGAGCGAAAGGCATCTCCCAGACCCCGTCCTCGGCAAAGTGGTCCTTCCACGCCTCCAGAGCCGCGCCGCGCGGCGGCCCGTCGTCAAGGGCCTTCCAGAATCGCTCAACCGTCGCGCGGTTGTCCGTTTGTACGCTCATTTGCCCGCCTCCATCTTTCGGTCGACTGCTGTCTCAGTCGGATGCTCAAATCCGACATTGCACTACGCGTCGTTAATAGTCAACACTCTGTCGACATTCTCCACATGTCATGGGGCCCAGGCGCGCTCGGTGGCAACCAGTGAAGGGTCGACATTTTCTCAACATAGTGTTGATTACTACCGACGGCGGGTCTAATCTGGCCAGTGGCCTCAGCGCCATCCCCTGGCTGCGGCGCTGTGCGCCGCAGGATGACCACTACCCCAGTACCCCTGCGACCAACGAGGTTCCGCTATGACGACACCCATCAACCGGCTCTTTCGCCTGCAGAACCGACCGCAAGGCCAGGTCACCGAAAGGGATCTCGAGTGGGTCGAGGAGTCCATTCCGGAAATTGACGAAGGACAGGCGCTGGTCCGCACCCTGTACCTGTCGCTTGACCCCACGAACCGCGTCTGGATGAGTCAGTTGCGTTCCTACATCCCACCGGTTGAGTTGGGTGCGGTGATGCGAGGCCTCGGCGTCGGTCAGGTCGTCGAAAGTCGGCGAGACGATCTGCCGGTCGGAGCGTACGTGCTCGGCTTCACCGGCTGGCAAGACTATTGCGTCGCAGACGATTCCGTTCTGGAATTTCCGTTCACCGTTCTTCCCGAACCGTTGCCGGCGCCGCTTCCCGCGTTCCTCGGAGTCCTTGGCCACACCGGCATTTCAGCGTTCATCGGTGTCGAGTTGGCCGATCCCCAGCCAGGGGAGACTGTTGTTGTTTCCGCCGCTGCCGGGGCGGTCGGTTCCATCGCCGGCCAGCTGGCGAAGCAGCGTGGCGCTCGCGTGGTCGGCATCGCGGGCGGTGCCGAAAAGTGCCGACACCTGGTGGAGGAACTGGGCTTTGACGCATGCGTCGACCGACACGCGGACAACTGGCGCGAGCTATTCGACGACGCGACTCCCGACGGCGTCGACGTCGACTTCGAGAACGTCGGCGGCCCGATAATGGACCATGTCCTGGGCCGGCTGAACATCGGCGCACGAGTGTCGCTGTGTGGCCTGATCTCGGAGTACGACACGTACAACGAAGACAGCGACCAACCCGGCCTGCGTAACGCAAATCAGCTGCTGATGCAGCGAGCCACCCTGCGGGGCTTCATCGTTACCGACCACGTCGAACGCTACGGCGAGATCATCGGCAAGCTCGCTGCGGCACTGGGCGAGGGCTCGTTGGCGTACGACGAGACCATCGTCGACGGACTGGAGAACGCTCGGGAAACCCTCAATCAGGCACTGTCGGGCGGCACTCGAGGAAAAGCGGTCATCCAGGTCGCGCCCGCCCCTGCGCACGTCGATTGACGAGGCGTGGCGAGGCTCGGCAGCCGTGTCGAGCCTCGCCACGCTGGCTGAAAGCACCTGTAAATCAGCAGGTTTCGGCTGGTTTGGGAGGCTGCACTTCACGCCTGAGGATCTTCCCGGTCGGACCCTTGGGCAACGAGTCGACGAACCAGATTTCGCGGGGGTATTTGTACGCGGCGAGTCGACCCCGGACGAAGGTCTTCAATTCTTCGGCTTCCGCAGATGCCCCGTGTTTGAGTGCCACGGCCGCGCCGATCTCCTCTCCGAGGTCTGCGTGTTTGATCCCGATCACCGCCGCTTCGGCGACGCAAGGGTGTTCGTAGAGGACTTCCTCGACCTCGCGGGGATAGACGTTGTACCCGCCCCGGATGATCAGATCCTTCTTCCGGTCGACGATGGTGTAGTACCCGTCGCGATCGCGAACGGCGATGTCTCCGGTACGAAACCACCCGTCGGGGATGGCTTCGGCGGTTGCCTCAGGCCGGTTCCAGTATCCCTTCATGAGGTTCTCGCCCTGGATGGCGATCTCGCCTGGCACGCCGTCGGGAATGTCCTCGCCGTCGTCGCCGACGATCCGCAGCGCGCAGCCCCGTACGGGTATTCCGATGGTGCCCGGTCTGCGTTGGTGCCCTGGCTGGTTGAAGCAGGCGATGGGCGCCGTCTCCGAGAGCCCGTACCCTTCGTAGATCTCGCAGTCGAACTTCTTCTCGAACGCCTTGAGAATCTCGACGGGCATGGCCGCGCCGCCGGTGATGCACGTGCGCAGCGAGGACATGTCCGTGTTGTCCGCATCGGGAGAGTGCAACATCGCGGCGTACATGGTCGGCACACCCTCGAGAACCGTCACCCGATCGCGGGCCAGGACCTGCAGAACCTTGGTGGCCTCGAAGCGAGGGACAAGGGTGAGCAGGGACGCGGCTTTGACCGCTGCATTGAGCCCGCAGGTGAGGCCGAAGACGTGAAACAACGGCAGGCAACCGAGGATCACGTCTTCCGGCCCCACTTCGATCAATGTGTCCACTGTCGTCGCGGCGTTGGTCGACAGGTTCCCGTGGGTGAGTTCTGCCCCCTTGGGCTTCCCGGTGGTGCCGGAGGTGTAGAGAATGACGGCGGTGTCGCTGTCGGTTCGACTGGTTGCTTCGTAGATTGGGCTGCCGGACAGGCTCATTGGTCCCGTGACGGGCACCAGTTCCGAAGGAATCCCGACTTTCTCCGCCGCGGCCGACACGACGGCATCGCTCCCGTCCAATCCATACACCAGTGACATACCCGAGTCGGTGAGGTAGTACTCGACCTCGCGCGCATTGAGCAGTGGATTCATCGGCACCGCAACCGCGCCGGCCAGTAGAGCGCCGTAGAACAACACTGGGTACGCGGGGATGTTTGGAAGTACCAGGCCCACCCGGTCGCCAGGGAGCACACCCCGGGCTCGCAGGTCCCCGGCGACAGCCGAGGCGTGGTGATAGAGCTGCCGATAGGACACGACGTACCCGTCAAGCTTCACGGCCGGACGGTCTCCGTATACGTGAGCGGTTGCGACGAGATTGTCGGCGAGGTTGGACACGGTTGACTCCCGCTTCGAGTAGAGAGCATTTCATTCCGCGGCCGGCGCGCGAATCCCGTTTGAGCGCAAGGAGATCAGCGGCAAAATCCGCGCAGGAGGCCGGCGCCGGCCCGGCCTTCAAAAGGCGAGACCGGTGCAACCGACTCAGTATGCACCATGCGTTGAGTATTATCAACATATCGTCGAGACTTTGCCGACGCATCCACCCGCGGCGCCACGGCTTCGTGGTAGGTCTGACCTATCATGTTTGACATGGCGTCCACTTCACCTTTCAGCTCGAGCACCGCGGAAACACGGGTGGGCCGACGGAACATCAAAGGTGACAGGCGCGAGCAGGCCATCCTCGAAGGTGCTTACGACATGCTGCGCACGGTGCCTCTGCGCAACATCTCCATCGACGATCTCACCAAGCGCGCCGGACTCTCGCGGTCGTCGTTCTACTTCTACTTCGAGTCCAAGTGGCAGCTACTGTCTGCGCTGCTCTCGCGGGTCACAGCGGACGTGTTTCAGGCGTCGCAACTGATTTTCGAGCGGCCGGCGGGCATGCCACCGGAGGCGGCCATCGAGCACGCGGTCAAGGAAGTCATTCAGGTCTGGGAACAGCATGGTCACGTTCTTCGTGAAGTAGGCGACGCCGCTGCGGCCGAGCCGGACTTGCAGACGCAATGGGACACGATCCTCGGCCGGTTCATCGACGCATCGGCTGCCAGCATCGAGCGCGACAGAGCCGCCGGCGTCGCCATCGCCGGGCCACCGGCCAGATCTTTGGCCGCCGCGTTGATGTGGATGGGCGAACGCAACCTCGCCTTGATGAGCCTGCGCAGTGAGAACGCAATCCCGTTGGAAGACATGGCCGAAACGGTGACCACGATCTGGCTGCGGACGGTCTATGGCCTTGAGTGGAAGCCCGCCAAGAAACCCGCTCGACGCCGCAAGCCCTCTGCAAAGGCGTGATCGACGCCTTCACAGAGGGCTCACCTGGCTTCCAGGGCCGCTCGGACGCTATTGGTTGTCCAGGGCCATTTTCGTCATGTTCAGCCCTGGCATGAGCATGTGACCGCCCTCCACCAACATCTCGAGGCCTGTCGTCCATCGTGATTCGTCGGATGCCAGCCACAGCACCGCCTCGCTCATGGCCTGCGGCGGCAGGAGGCCCACATCCCGGAGAACTGCCCAGTACTTCGCGCCCTGTAGGTCCTCTTTGACGCCGTTACCCGGCCCCTTGCCCGCGCAAAGGTCGTAGCCGCCTTGCCAATCCAGGGCGGGAGTATCGGTCGGCCCGGGAAGCAGCGAGTTGACTCGGATGCCGTACTGGCCGAACTCGAGTGCTGCGCTCTTCGCCAAGCCGAGTACGCCATGCTTCGACGCGACGTAGTGGACGTAATGGGGAGACCCCTCGACGCCATTGCCGGACGAGGTGATGATCACCGAGCCGCCTCCGCGCGCCTTCATGGCGGGAGTTACCGCTTTCAGCGTGCGCCAGGGCCCCATGATGTTGACGTTGAGCACATCCAGGAACTCGTCCTCGGGAATGTCCGCGAACGGGTGCACAGTCCAGATGCCGGCGTTGGCCACAGCGACATCGAGTCCGCCAAAGGCCTGCACGCCCTCGGCGACCAGCTTGTCCAGCGCGGCCTGTTCGCGAACGTCGCCTTGGTGCGCGATGATTCGCCGGCCCAGCGCCTCGACTTCCTTGACCGTGATCTCGAGGTCAGCCGCCGTGCCGACGGGATAGGGAACCCCTCCATTCGCCGGGCAGTCGAAGGCGAGGATGTCCGCACCTTCCTGGGCAAGGCGGATGGCGTGTGCGCGGCCCTGGCCTCGGGCCGCGCCGGTGACCAGCGCGACCTTTCCTTCCATGCGTCCCATGTTCACTCCTTTTCTAAGGTGATTCGTTTACGGCCGGCCTGCTGGCGAGACCGCCTGTGGTGCACCGGATATAGATCGCGACCTCACTCGCTCGGCCGGATCAGCTGGAGAAGAACATCGATGCCGGGGGGCTCGGTCCAGACATGGGTGGCGTCTCCCATCAGAATCGGTGCGTCGATCGGCTCCGCGCGCCCAGGCCCGCGGATGGCGCAGCCCGCGAGTTCGGGACCGTCGGCGCGGTGTAGCCGTAGTGCTACGTGGTCGAGTTTCGCCGGTGCTCCGTCGAGGGCTACGTCAAGCGCGTCCAGGTCGTGCAGGGTGTACAGCTCGACCTCTGCGCCGCCGACGTTGAGGAACGCCGCGCTGATGCTCATGGCCGGAACGTCGACCGCGCGAGCGACCTCGATCCCAAACCGATTGGACCAGTGCGTGAGTGCCGAGTCCAGATCGCGCACCAGGATGCCGACATGGTCAAGTCGAGGGAGGCCGGCGGCGGGTGCCGAGGTCACTGGCTGCCCGCCGCGACGAAGTGCGGAGCCAGACCGGGCCGGGGCTCGGTCCAACGCTGAGTGATGACTTTGGACCTGGTGTAGAAGCGATAGCCGTCGTAGTTGAGCCCGTCGTCCCCGAAGCGCGAGTCTCCCCATCCGCCGAAGCCGAACCAGGAGATCGGCACGGGGATGGGCACGTTGATCCCTACGCTGCCGGCCAGTACACCCCGGCTGAATCGACGCGCAGCTGTGCCGCTGCCGGTGAAGATGATTGCGCCGTTCCCATAGGGATTGTCGTTGACGATCTGCAGCGCCTCCTCGAGATCCTCGGCCCGCAGCACGCTCAAGACCGGACCGAACACTTCGTCGCGGTAGAGATCGCTCTCAACGCTGACGCGGTCGACGAGGCTGGGGCCGATGAAGTAACCGGCTCCCGGAGCTGTCCGTTCACGGCCGTCGACGACCAGGCGGCCGCCTTGCTCGACGGAGCGTTCCAGCGCCCCACGGACCCGATCGAGTGCGCCCTCTGAGATCAACGGCCCCATGTCGGTACCCGACACCGCGCCCGGGCCCACCGTGAACGCGTTGGCACGCTCGGCAACCTTGTCCACCAACGCATCTGCTGCCGAACCGACCGCTACCGCGACCGTCACGGCCATGCAGCGCTGACCCGCGGCCCCGTAGGCCGCCGACACCAGCGCATCGGCCGCGGCATCGAGGTCTGCGTCGGGCATCACCACCAGGTGGTTCTTGGCGCCCCCGAGGGCCTGCACCTTCTTGCCGGCCTCGGCCGAGCGCCGGTAGATCGCGCGTGCGACCGGGGTAGACCCGACGAAGGACACCGCCGCGACGTCGGGGTGGTCGATGAGCGCCTCGGCCGCCTCGACACCGCCGTGCACGACGTTGAGCACGCCGTCGGGCAATCCCGCCTCGCTCGCGATCTGCGCCAACCGCACCGATGCCGACGGCACCTGTTCACTTGGCTTGAGCACGAACGCGTTCCCGCACGCAATGGCGGCGGCGAACATCGACACCGGCACCATGGCCGGAAAGTTGAACGGGGTGATGCCGGCGCACACACCGAGCGGTTGCCGGAAGGAGTACGTATCGACCCCATTGGCAACCTGCTCGGCGTACTCGCCCTTGAGTTGCTGCACCACCGAAAGGGAGACGTCGACGGCTTCGATCGAGCGCGCCAATTCTCCTCGGGCATCTGCAAGCGTCTTGCCCTGTTCGGCGGTGATGATCGACGCCAAGTCGTCCACCTGCTCGTGCAGCAACACCCGGAAGCGATGCAGTACCGCCGCGCGGGCGGGGCTGGGCGTATCGGCCCAGGCCACCGCCGCTGCTCGCGCACTGGCCACCGCTTCGTCGACGGCATCGGCACCGCCCAACACGACTGCCCCGATCACGCTCCCCGTAGCGGGGTCATGGATCTCGGCTCGCGGCCTCTCCGTCGAGGAGACGGCCGCGCCGCCGATCCAATGCGGCACGGTGTCAAGAGATACATCGATGGTCACAGCAACTCCAATGGTCAGTAGAGCCAAATATCCGAAACGACAACCACGCTCACGCGTTCTCGCGGGGATGCGGAATTTCGGGGAACATCTCCAGGCCGTAGTTGACCTTCAGGTTCTCGACCTCGGCCTGCAGCTGCTCGGGCGTCCGGAGCTCACGATCTCGCGCTTCGTAGAAGTACTTGTCGATACCGCCGTTGGGCTCGAAACCCTTACTGTCGGGCCCGGGCACGAACACCACGAGAATCCGGGCTTCGTCACCGACCACCTCATAGGTGTGCCGCTGATCCTTGCGCCCCCAGACGAACTGGCCCTTTTTGGCGTTGTACGAACCGGCCTCGGTGTGAATCTTGATTTCACCGTCCATCACGAAGAAGCCCTCTTCTTCCCGATGATGGATGTGCCAGACCGGTTCGGTGCCGCGCACCCAATTGGTCTCGATGACGATCAGCTGGCCGCTGGTGGTCTCACCGGTCGCGTGGATCCAGAAATCCACGCCCGTCATGAAGTCACCGGTCATGTTGAAGTGGATGTCCTCACGGTGGGAGACGTAGCTCTCTCCATCGCGTGAAGTCGACGGTTGGATCTGGTCGACGTCCGATCTCGTGGCCATGTCAATCCTCTGTTTGTGGTTGTGACGCCGTGCGCCGGTGTTCGGGGTCACGGCCTTGGCGAGATTGAGATTAGACTCACAGTCGATACTAGTCAACAGTGTGTCCACTTTGTGCGACCGATTGCTCCCGTATCACCGTCAACGGAAATTCGACAATGTGTTGACTATCACCAACGCATAGTGCACGCTCGGATCGACCGCGGGCCTGGAAGCCGGCCCGCTCGAAAATGGAGGTCCATCAATGAAATTGGAGCCGGAGTTCACTTACACCGCAGAACTCGCCGAACCCCAGATCGTCGGACCGGGACCCTACGGACTACGCCAGGTCCTCGCCGTCACCGGCGGCAAAGTCACCGGAAACCGATTCAGCGGAACCGCCGCCCCCGGCGGCGGAGACTGGCTACTGGCCGGCGAAGACGGCTACGGCCGCCTCGATGTACGCGCCCAGTTCTACACCGACGACGGCGCCGTCATCTACATGAGCTACCAAGGCCTGGTCGAAGTCACCGAAGCCGCCGCAACCGCACTCGGCGGCGCCACCACCGGCACCGACTTCGGCGACCACTACTTCATCACCACCCCACGCCTGGAATCCGGAGACCCCAGATACACCTGGGTGAACCAAACCATCTTCGTCGGCCAAGGCCGCATCCAACCCGGACCCACCGTCGAATTCCAAGTCTTCCGAGTCGCCGCATGAGTGTGCTGCACGCGCAGGTCCAGCAGCTGTTGCAGGCCCTGTCAGATCGTCCTGCTACACAGCCATGGGAGATGCCGATCGCCGCCTACCGGGAGGCCGGCGAGAAACTGATCTCGTTGGCGGGTGACATCGAAACAGGCTGTACTGTAGCTGATTTCATGATCCCAGTCCGTCATGGGTCGATCGCGGCACGCAGCTACCACCCTCCAGTTGCCGGCGTCGCACTACCGGCCGTTGTCTATCTGCACGGCGGGGCATTCGTACGCGGAAGCCTGGACACCCACGATCGGCTCTGTCGAAAGCTCTGTGCGCGGGGTGAACTCGTCGTCATCTCCGTCGCATACCGCCTGGCACCGGAAGACCGGTTTCCCTGCGCTCACCACGACGCCGCCGATGCATTCTCCTGGGTGAGTGAGCATTCCGAACGTCTGGGTATCGACGCCGAGGCTCTGGCAGTCGCCGGCGATTCCTCCGGCGGCGCGCTTGCGGCAAGCGTTGCGCTTTCCTCTCGCGACCAAGGTCCTTCGGTCAGGGCGCAAGGACTGCTGTGTCCCGCACTCGATGCCACCATGAGCAGCGACTCGGTCGAACGGTACAGGGATGGTCCATTTCTCACGCGGGCCGCGCTCGAATGGGCTTACGACATGTACGTACCCGATATCGGCGACCGTCGTTCGAGCCTCGCCTCACCGCTGCTGACGCAGGATCTCGCAGGCGCCCCGCCGGCTGTGATCGTCAGTGCCCAGGTCGATCCCGTTGCCGGCGATGCAGACCGCTACGGGGAAAGGCTTGCTGTGGCCGGCGTCAAAGTTCGCGCCCACGAGTACGAGGGCATGCCGCACAGCTTCCCATTGCTGGCGGGAGTACTCGACGCCGGCGATCACGCCATCACCATATTCGCGAGGGAACTCGCCGCGTTGCTCGGTTAGTCGACGCGAGGGCGTGCACGCCCGACCGCACCAACCATCCGTCGTGCCACCAGTCCAACCAAAGGAAACCAACGATGATTCCCTGTCCGCGAATCTGGACGAGGGCGGTGATCCTCGCCCTGTGTGTCATTGCGTCAGCACCGTTTTCGGTGGATGCGCCGGTTGCTCGGGCTGACGAATCGCGGTATCTGGCGTTCTACACTCCGCCGGATCCCCTACCCGCGGGCGTACCGGGTGATCTCATCCGAACTGAGCCTTCCAGGCTGGTTCTCGAGCCTTCCGGACAACTGGGCTCATTCGTGGGTACCGGAACGCGAATCATGTATCGCAGCACCGACGCTCAGGGGCACCCCGTGGCGGTCACGGGCACCTATATCGAACCTCACGTGCCCTGGCCCGGCAGTGGACCGCGCCCGTTGCTCGCCTACGCCACAGCCCCGTACGGAATGGGAGAGCAGTGCGCTCCCTCTCGCCTGTTCGACCAAGGCATCCACGCCTCTTTGGACACGGGTTTCGACCTGATGTTCAATCTCGAGGAAGGGTTCATCGCGACTCTGCTGGCGCGGGGCTTCGCCATAGTCGTCACCGACGGTGTCGGACTCGGAGTGCACGGTCAGATGGCGCCACAGTTCCTGAACCGGGTGGCAGGCGGGGCGGCACTCAACGACGCCGCGCGGGCAGCGATGAAACTGCCCGACACCACGCTGGATCCGCATGGGCCCGTGGCCTTCTGGGGCTGGTTGGCCGGCGG
Organism: Mycobacterium sp. URHD0025; assembly: GCF_000426065.1. GTDB lineage: Bacteria > Actinomycetota > Actinomycetes > Mycobacteriales > Mycobacteriaceae > Mycobacterium. The sequence goes on from NZ_AUEQ01000001.1 coordinate 685,006, forward strand.
CGGACATTCCGCGTTGGCAGCGGCCGAGGTGGCCGGCGCGTACGCACCCGAGCTCAACGTCGTCGGAACCTATGCCAACGGCGCGACGACCGATCTGCCCAGCATGCTGCCGCCCCTCGACGGGAACCAGCTCGCCGGATCCCTCGGGTGGGTGCTACGAGGGATTCAAGAGGCGTATCCCGATATGACCCAACCGATTGCCGATTCGCTCACCCCGCGCGGTCTGGAGATGCTGGCCAACACCAGCCGGCAGTGCATGATCCAGACCGGCGTCAACTACGCGTTCCGGCATCTGCAGCCATGGTTCAAGAAGGACCTCTATCAATCGGTGCGGGAGGAGCCGCTCAGCTCGATTCTGGCGATGCAGCGAATCGGGAACGTGAAACCCACTGGACCGGTGTATCTTTCACACAATCGGTGGGACTCCTTCGCGCCGTATGAGTCGGTCGTGGCAACCGCGAGAGATTGGTGCGCGCTCGGAGCCGACGTGACGTTGTGGACCAACGAGCAACCACCGTTCCTGAACAAGACGGATATGAACGCACTCCTGACCGCCTTCGTCGACGGCGAGCGGAGCATGGCCTGGATCGCCGACCGCTTCAACGGCGTGCCCACCACACCAAACTGCAGCAAGGCAGGTTGACCGAGCCATGACGAACCCGACTCTCGGCACCTTCGGTGTTTTCGGGCTGTTCGAGCAGTGGAAACACACGACCGCCGCGCAACTGAGGGACATCGAAGCGCTCGGCTACGGCGCGATCTGGGGAGGCGGCTCGCCGCCGGCCGACCTCGACTGGGTCGAGTCGGTCTTGGAAGCGACGGAAAATCTGAAGGTGGCAACGGGCATCGTCAACATCTGGGCGTCCGCAGCCGGTCCGGTCGCGGAGTCGTTCCACCGCATCGACGCGGCCCATCCCGGGCGGTTCCTGCTCGGGATCGGAGCCGGGCACCCCGAGCTGGTTGCCGAGTACAAGAAGCCCTACCACGCGCTCACCGAATACCTGGACAAGCTCGACGAGTACGGGGTGCCCAAGGATCGGCGCGTGGTCGCCGCACTCGGCCCACAGGTGCTCAAAATGGCCGCACGCCGGAGCGCGGGAGCCCATCCCTATCTGACCACCCCGGAGCACACTGCCCGGGCGCGTGATCTCGTCGGACCGGATGCGTTCATCGCGCCGGAACACAAGGTGGTACTGACCACCGACGCCGCGCAGGCACGGGCGGTCGGGCGGGACCACCTCGAGGTTTACCTCAAAGGGACCAACTACGTGAACAACTGGAAGCGGTTGGGGTTCACCGACACCGACGTCGCCGCGCCCGGAAGCGACGCGCTGATCGACGCCCTCGTCGCGTACGGCAGCACCGATGCCGTCGCGGCCAGGCTCAAGGAGCATCTGGCCGCCGGGGCGAACCACGTGGCCGTGCAGGTCCTGACCGGACCTGACAAGTTGGTTCCTGCACTTGCCGAGCTGGCCGGACCGCTCGGCCTCCGCTGAGCCCGCGGCCGTGGCCTATGCCCCGTGGTAGGCCGCCTGCAGTGCGGCGATATCGAATTTGCCCACGGTGCTCAGCACTGCCGACATCAGGCGGGCGTCGCCGGCGGGGTTTCCCTTGGCCAGCAGGTCGTAATACTCGGTCGGGGTGATCTGCCAGGCCAGCCCGTATTTGTCCTTGAGCCAGCCGCAGGGCAGTTCTTCGCCGCCCTCGACCAGCGCGGCCCAGATCTGATCGAGCTGCTCCTGACCGGTGACACGCACTTCAAGGGAGACGGCCTCGGTGAAGGTGAACTGAGGGCCGCCGTTGATGCCGACGAAGTGCTGGCCGGCCAGCTCGAATTCGACCACCACCGGGACATCCTGCGGAGATGGTGACTCGGGATGCGAGGCGATGGTGTTGACGATGCGGCCGTTGCCGCCGAACGCGGCGATGTAGTGCTGTGCGGCCTGCTCGGCCTCTCGGTCGAACCAGAGGTTCGGGACGATGCTTGCGGTGATGTGGGTCATGGTGTGCAGACCCGCAGTGGGCCAGAAACTCATCGCCGAGTGGCCACTTATGCCACACGATCACCCAAAACGCGTGCGATAACTGGCCATTGGGCACCACGAATCCGCAAAGCCTCGCATGTACGGGCGACGATGGTGTGCGGCCGATACCGCAGCATGTCCGAGCTGACTCGGATGATGATCCATCCCTGCGCAGCCAGTTCGGCGTAGCGGTCGATGTCATTGGCCCGCACGGCTGGGTCGGTCCAGTGCTGGGCGCCCTCGTACTCCACGCCCACCTTGAACTCGTCGTATCCCATGTCGATTCGCGCATGTTTGCGGCCGACGAAGTCCCCGACAACGACGATCTGCGACTTCGGCCTGGGCAATCCGGCGTCGACCAGAAGCAGCCGAGTGCGCGTTTCTTGCGGAGATTCGGCGCCGTCATCCATCAGATCGAGCACCTCACGCAACTGGACCAACCCTCTCACGCCGCGATGTCGCTCGACCAGCGGAAGGACGTCGGCCGCACATACATCCGTCGCTTGAGCGAGGGCGTCCAACCTGGTGACGGCTTGAGCCCTGTCACCGCGGCGCCCCAGATCAAAAGCGGTACGCGCCGGAGTTGTCGTCGCGATTCCGGCGACGAGACGCGTCTCGTCGCCGGCCAACTCGTCGCGGTGGATGAGAATGCCGTCGACCGGCTTACCGTTGCGCCGATACAACTCGGCGGGTTCACCAGTTTCGATCCACCGGGTGCCGTACAGGGCAGCGGCGGACAGTCCGGCCATGGTTGCCTGCCGCCCCGACCACAGCCAGGCCGCGACCGCTCGAGTGGATGCCGTCATCTCAGTGCCCTTGCAGACGTAGACGTTGCGGTAGACGGCGTCGTAGCGGCTCACCAACGTTCGCCTGGTCACCCTGCCCGCGCGCAATGCCTCGGTCCCCACAAATGGTCTGGCCATGCATGCACCGTCACGGCGCGACCCGACGCGCACGATCAACCCCGCAGCGATGACGGACCCACTGTGGATCAACGCGACCTGTGGATACGCACCCGTCGAGTGGCCACTTGAGGCACACGATTCCACTCGACGCGTGTCACAACTAGCCGCTGGACAACGAAATCAAGCCTCGATCACCGCAGGTCAAAGGCCAGTTACTCGACGGTATTGCAACCTGTTCTATTATCGCCTCTCATGAAGACCAAAGGCGCCCTGCTGTGGGAACTCAACTCGCCATTCCAGGTCGACGAGATCGACCTCGGCGATCCTGTCGCCGACGAAGTACAGATCCGCATGCACGCCGCGGGCATGTGCCACTCGGACTACCACCTGACCACCGGAGCCACCCCGATGGCGCTGCCCGCACTCGGCGGCCACGAGGGCGCGGGTGTGGTCACCAAGGTCGGCAAGAACGTGACCGGCATCGAGGAGGGCGACCACGTCATCCTCGCGTTCATCCCGGCCTGTGGTGAATGTCCGCCGTGTCTGAAGGGCTTCCGCTCGCTGTGTGACCGCGGTGCGGTCCTGCTCGGCGGCAAGGCCATCGCCGACGGCACCAACCGGATCCACGCCGGCGGGCGTGAGGTGTCGCCGATGAACCTGCTCGGCACCTTCGCGCCGTACATGACGGTGCACAAGGATTCTGTCGTCAAGATCGACAAGGACATCCCGTTCGAGTCCGCGGCCATCATGGGTTGCGCGGTGCCGACGGGCTTCGGTTCGGCCACCAACGTCGCCGACGTCAAGCCCGGCGAGACCGTCGTCATCGTCGGCGTGGGCGGTATCGGCATGAGCGCCCTGCAGGGTGCGGTGATCTCGGGCGCCAAGCACGTCATCGCGATCGACCCGAACGAGTGGAAGCGTGAGCAGGCCATCAAGTTCGGCGCCACGCACGTCTACCCGTCGATGGCCGAGGCCATCGCGCCCGTCATCGACGTCACCCATGGCCTGATGGGCGACAAGGTCATCATCGCGGTGGGCGAGATGAAGGGCGAGTACATCGAAGAGGCGATGATCCTCACCGCCAAGACCGGCACCTGCGTGGTGACGGGTATGGGCTCGATGATGGACGCCGACGTCAAGCTCAACCTGTTCCTGTTCACCATGTTGCAGAAGACGTTGAAGGGCAACATCTTCGGTGGCGGCAGCTCGCACGTCGAGACGCCGCGGCTGACGGCGCTGTACAAGTCGGGTCTGCTCAACATCGACGACATGATCACGCGGACCTACAAGCTCGAAGACATCAACCAGGGCTACCAGGACATGTTGGACGGCAACAACATTCGCGGTGTCATCAAGTTCGACGAGGCTGATTGGTAACGCTTCTCTGCCGAGCAGCGCTTGCCCAGCAGACACAAAACTGCCCCTTTTCGCTTGAAAAGGGGCAGTTTTGTGTCTGTTCGCGAGAATTACTTGGGTGGCATCCGGATGCCGCCGTCGACGCGGACCACCTCGGCGTTCATGTACGAGTTGGTCAGCAGCTCGACGACCATGGAGGCCAGCTCGTCGGGCTTGCCGAGGCGGTGCGGGAACAGCACCGACTCACCGAGCTTGGCCTTGAACGCCTCCGACGCCTCGCCTTCCCCGTAGATCGGGGTATCGATGAGTCCGGGAGCGACGGTGTTCACCCGAATACCCACTGCCGACAAATCCCGGGCCACCGGCAGGGTCAGACCGACCACGCCGCCCTTGGACGACGAGTAGGCCGCCTGGCCGATCTGGCCGTCGAAGGCCGCGACGCTGGTCATGTTGACGATCGCGCCGCGCTCGCCGGTGTCGGTGAGCTCGTTGCGGCTCATCGCGGTGGCGGCCAGCCGGATGCAGTCGAAGGTGCCGACCAGGTTGATCGCCAGCACCTTCTTGTAGGCGTCCAGGTTGTGCGCGGAGGCGAATTCGCCGTCCTTGCCGATGGTGCGCTGAGCCCAGCCGATGCCGGCCGAGTTCACCAGGGCACGCAGCGGGCCGAGATCCGCGGCCGTGTTGACCGCATCCTCGATCTGCTCGGTCTTGGTGACGTCGACGGTGACGAAGACGCCGCCGATCTCGTGCGCGAGGGCCTCGCCCTTGTCTGCCTGCAGGTCAGCCACGACGACGCGGGCTCCCTTGGCGGCCAACTGGCGGGCGGTCGCCGCGCCGATACCTGATGCGCCACCGGTGACGATGGCGCTTGCTCCGTTGAGTTCCACGCCCAACACACTAAGCCCCGGCCCGGCCCGATCCACCGGTTGGTCAGCTGACGCCGTCGGTAGGCTGGCGCCATGGCTTCGGAGACGTCCAAGGTCGATATCCGGCGCGCGGCCGATCGTGGCGTCAGCACGACCGACTGGCTGCAGTCGCGGCACTCGTTCTCCTTCGCCGATTACTACGACCCGGATAACACCCATCACGGACTGTTGCTGGTGAACAACGACGACATCGTCGCGCCGGGCGCTGGCTTTGACACCCACCCGCACCGGGACATGGAGATCGTCACGTGGGTGCTGTCGGGTCAGTTGGCACACGAGGATTCGATGGGTAACTCCGGGGTGATCTACCCGGGTCTGGCCCAGCGGATGTCGGCGGGCACCGGTGTGCGGCATTCCGAGAAGAACGGATCCGACACTGAGCCCGTGCATTTCGTGCAGATGTGGGTGCTGCCCGACACTGCCGGGGTGACACCGAGCTATCAGCAGCAGGAGATCGAGCTGGCCGCCACGCTGACGCCGATCGCCTCCGGCGTCCTCGACGCGGCCGTGAGCCTGCACAACCGCAATGCCACCCTGTACGGCGCGCGCCTGCGGACGGGTGAGTCGGTCGAGTTACCGCAGGCCCGTTACCTCCACCTGTTCGTCGCGCGCGGCACGGTCACGCTGGACGGCTTCGGCCCGCTCGGCGAGGGTGACGCCGCCCGGCTCGCCGATTCAGGCGGACAGGTAACAGCCGGCACCGAAGCCGAGATCCTGGTCTGGGAGATGAATGCGGGTCTGGGCGGCGCGTAGCGCAACGGCCGTAATCGTCGCGGCCGCTGTGGCCGCGTGTGGCGCAGACTCCGTCACCACGCCGCAGCCGTCATCGAGCGCGCCGCAGACGGGGCTGGTATCCGCACCGCTTCGCGTACCCGACGAGCTCGCCCAGTCCCCACTCGATCAACCTCGCCGGGCCCTGATCCCGGCCGGCTGGACGATCGAGGTGATCGCCCGGGTCCCCAAGGCCAGGATGGCCGCATTCGCTCCGGACGGGGCGTTGCTGGTGTCGGTGCCTGCCACCGGTGAGGTGCTGACGGTGCGCCCCGCTCGGCGCACGCTGCTCGACGGGCTGGAGCAGCCGCACGGCCTCTTCTTCGCCGGGTCGACGTTGTACGTGGCCGAGAGCAACCGCGTCGACGCCTACGACTATGTCGACGGCCGGGCGGTCAACCGCCGCACCGTCGCCGGTGGCCTGCCCGACGCGAAGAGTCCCGAACTGCACGGCGCCTATTCCCACGCACTCAAGAGTGTGGTCGTGGGACCCGATGGCGCGGTGTACTTTTCGATCGGCTCAACCGGAAATGCCTCGGCCGAGGATCGCAGCGCCACCCCACCGCGGGCCACCATCATGCGGGTGCCGCCCGGTGGAGGTCCGGCGACACCGTTCGCCACAGGTGTGCGCAATGGCACCGGCCTGGCCGTCGCGCCGGACGGTGCACTGTGGACGGCGGTGAACAACCGCGACAACGTGGCCGATCCTCAGGGCCGGGTGCGGCAGGACTATGTCGACGACCATCCGCCCGAGTCGGTGGCCAAGTTGATGCCGGGACGCGAATTGGGTTGGCCGTACTGCAATCCCGACGGAGCGCCGCCCGCCGGGTTCATCCGGGACATGCAGACCAACGGCGACGGCAGCAAGATGGATTGTGCGGCGCTGGCACCGGTCGAGCAGACGGTGGGCGCGCATTCGGCGCCGCTGGGCATGAGCTTCGCCGAATTGCCTCAGCCCTACGGGACGGGAGCGCTCGTCGGGGTACACGGCTCATGGAACCGGCAGACACCGCAGGCGCCAGAGGTCTCGTTCTTCGGTTGGCGCGACGGCACATTGGGCCCGCAGCAGACCCTGGCCGGAGGTTTCCAGGGGGACGACGGCGCCCGCTGGGGCCGTCCGGTTGACGCGGTCGCCGGACCGGACGGAGCGCTGTACGTCACCGACGACTATGCCGGCGCGGTGTATCGGCTGGCGCCTTGAACTTGACCGAGCCGTACCATCGCCCATGTGGCCGACCAACAGCTGAGCGATCTCAAGCTGCTGCGCCGCGTGCGGGACCGGATCGACCGCGAGTACGCGCAGCCGCTGAACGTCGAAGCGCTTGCCCGCGGCGTCAACATGTCGGCCGGACACCTCAGCAGGCAGTTCAAGATCGCCTACGGCGAGTCACCGTATTCGTATCTGATGACGCGTCGTATCGAGCGCGCGATGGCGCTGCTGCGCCGCGGCGACATGTCCGTCACTGAGGTCTGTTTCGCGGTGGGTTGTTCGTCGCTCGGCACATTCAGCACCCGGTTCACCGAACTCGTCGGCATCCCGCCCAGCGCGTACCGGCAACAGACAGCCGGGGTGACGGAAGGCATGCCGTCCTGTGTGGAGAAGCAGGTCACCAAACCGATCAGGAATCGAGAAGCGCCCGCCGTCGGCCTGCACATAACGTGACCGTCATGGAAAACGCAGACATCACCATCCACTCCAGCATGCTGCCGCTCGACGATCCCGAAGAATCCCTCGCGTTCTACCGCGACGTCCTCGGCTTCGAGGTTCGCCTCGACGTCGGCAAGGACAAGATGCGGTGGATCACGGTCGGGCCGCCGAACCAGCCCGACACCTCGGTGGTGCTGTACCCGCCCACAGCCACCCCCGGTCTCACCGATGACGAGCGTCGGGTGATCACCGAGATGATGGCCAAGGGCACCTTCGGCACGCTCCTGCTCGCCACCAAAGATCTCGACGGTACCTTTGAAAAAGTGCAGGCCGGCGACGTCGAGGTAGTCCAGGAACCCACTGAGCAGCCATACGGTGTGCGGGACTGCGCCCTGCGTGATCCCGCAGGCAACATGGTCCGTATCCAGGAGTCGCGCTAGCCGATGCATCCCGCCGACAGCCACGATCTGATCCGCGTCACCGGTGCCCGGGAGAACAACCTCAAGGACGTCGACATCGAGCTGCCCAAGCGCCGGTTGACGGTGTTCACCGGCGTCTCGGGCTCGGGCAAGAGCTCATTGGTGTTCGACACGATCGCCGCGGAATCCCAGCGTCTGATCAACGAGACCTACAGCGCCTTCGTTCAGGGTTTCATGCCGAACCTGGCGCGCCCTGAGGTCGACGTTCTGGAGGGGCTGACCACGGCGATCATCGTCGACCAGCAGCGGATGGGTGCCGATCCGCGCTCCACCGTCGGCACCGCCACCGACACCGGGGCGATGGTCCGCATCCTCTACAGCCGGCTGGGCAAGCCGCATATCGGTTCCCCGCAAGCCTTTTCGTTCAACGTGGCGTCGATCAGCGGGGCCGGTGCGGTGACGCTCGAGAAGGGTGGGCGCACCGTCAAGGAGCGCCGGGACTTCAACATCGTGGGTGGGATGTGCCCGCGGTGCGAAGGGCGCGGAGCGGTCAACGACATCGACCTGACCGCGCTCTACGACGACACCAAGTCGCTCAACGAGGGCGCACTGACCATCCCCGGCTTCAGCATGGACGGCTGGTACGGCCGCATCTTCCGGGGCTGCGGCTTCTTCGATCCGGACAAGCCGATCAACAAGTTCACCAAGAAGGAGCTCGACGCGCTGCTGCACAAGGAGGCGACGAAGCTCAAGGTCGACGGCGTCAACCTGACCTACCTGGGGCTGATTCCGCAGATCCAGAAGTCGTTCCTGTCCAAGGACGTCGAGGCCATGCAGCCGCACATCCGGTCGTTCGTCGAGCGCGCGGTCACGTTCACCACCTGCCCGGAGTGCGAGGGCACCCGGCTGTCGGAGACCGCGCGGTCGGTGAAGGTCGACGGCCTCAACATCGCCGAGGCCTGCGCGATGCAGATCACCGATCTGGCCGCGTGGCTGGGCGGCCTCGCGAAGAAGTCCGAGGCCAAGTCGGTGACCCCGCTGTTGGCGGCGTTGCAGCACACCTTGGACTCGTTCGTCGAGATCGGGCTGGGTTATCTGTCACTGGACCGCCCCGCCGGCACCCTGTCCGGTGGAGAAGCCCAGCGGGTCAAGATGATCCGGCATCTGGGCTCCTCGCTCACCGACGTCACCTACGTGTTCGACGAGCCGACGATCGGTCTGCACCCGCACGACATCGCCCGGATGAACAACCTGCTGCTGGCCCTGCGCGACAAGGGCAACACCGTGCTGGTCGTCGAGCACAAGCCGGAGACGATCTCGATCGCCGACCATGTCGTGGACCTGGGTCCGGGCGCCGGCTCGGCAGGCGGCGAGGTGGTGTTCGAAGGAAGCGTGGAAGATCTGCGGGCCGGCGACACCGTCACCGGCCGTCACCTCGGTTACCGCGCCGCGTTGAAGGATACGGTGCGGAAATCCAACGGCGCCATGAAGATCCGCGGCGCCGACACGCACAATCTTCGCGATGTGGACGTCGACATCCCGCTCGGTGCGCTGGTGGTCATCACCGGTGTCGCAGGCTCGGGCAAGAGTTCGTTGATCGACGGCTCGGTAGCCGGCCGGGACGGAGTCGTGGTGGTCGACCAGAGCCCGATCCGCGGGTCGCGGCGCAGCAACCCGGCGACCTACACCGGGCTGCTCGACCCGATCCGTAAGGCGTTCGCGAAGGCCAACGGCGTCAAACCCGCCCTGTTCAGTTCCAATTCGGAAGGCGCCTGTCCGGCCTGCAACGGCGCCGGGGTGATCTACACCGATCTCGGGGTGATGGCCACCGTCGAGACCACGTGCGAAGAGTGCGAGGGCAAGCGGTTCGGCGCTTCGGTGCTGCAGTACACGCTGGCCGGACGCGATATCGCCGAGGTGTTGGCGATGCCGGTCAGCGAGGCTGAGCGGTACTTCGCCGAGGGTGAGGCGAAAGTCCCTGCCGCACAGAAGATCCTGTCTAGGATGGCCGATGTGGGCCTGGGCTACCTGACGCTCGGGCAGCCGTTGACCACCCTGTCCGGCGGTGAGCGGCAGCGGCTGAAGCTCGCCGCCCGGCTCGGCGATACCGGCGCCGAGAAGGCCGACGCGTTCGTCCTCGACGAGCCGACCACGGGCCTGCATCTGGCCGATGTCGAGCAGTTGCTCGGCCTACTGGACCGGCTGGTGGATTCGGGAAAGTCGGTGATCGTGATCGAGCACCATCAGGCGGTGATGGCGCATGCCGACTGGATCATCGACCTGGGGCCCGGCGCGGGCCACGACGGCGGTCGCGTCGTCTTCGAGGGCACCCCGGCAGATCTGGTCGCCCAGCGTGCCACGCTGACCGGCCAGCACCTCGCCGAATATGTGGGTCACTGAACCGCCGCAGTCAGGGCACCCGAACTTTCTCGTGTCGATCCCCAAACTTATTGTCGAATAAGCACTTTCGGACGGGACGGTTTGCGCCGTCCCGTCCGCGGTGCGTATGGTGGAGGACAACGAAGGGGAGTAGCCCCCAATCGGATATTCGACATACTGGCCCCGCAGCGATGCGTCAACGGCCCGGTTATCCGAACCGGCGATCAACCGGTGGGCGAGACCTTCGGCCGTAGACCATTTGGTTGCCGGCCGGAGGCATCTGTTTCAGCCCCCAAGGCAGCCAACGACCGAGGAGTTGTTGCGTGCTCGCTGCGCTGGCCTTGAGTTTCGCTGTCATCTTCGTCGCCGAGCTCGGCGACAAGTCGCAGTTGATGGCCATGACCTTCGCCCTGCGCTATCGCTGGTGGGTCGTCCTCGGCGGTATCACCGCAGCCACCACCGGCGTGCACCTGATCTCCGTCGCCGTCGGCCACTACCTGGGCGCGGCGCTTCCCACCCACCTGCTCGGCATCCTCGCCGGCGTGGCCTTCGTGTGCTTCGGGCTGTGGACGCTGCGCGGCGACAAGCTGTCCGACGATGAGGCGACCAAGGCGCAGCGCTCGACCGCACCGGCGTTCCTGACCGTCACCTCGGCTTTTCTTCTCGCCGAACTCGGCGACAAGACGATGCTGGCGACGATCACGCTGGCCGCCGACAACGACTGGGTCGGGGTGTGGATCGGCTCGACCATCGGCATGGTGGCCGCCGACGCGCTGGCCATCGTGGTCGGCGCGATCGCGGGCAAGCACCTGCCCGAGCGCACGATCCAGCTCGGGGCGGCGGCCCTGTTCGTCATCTTCGGTGTCGCGATGCTGCTCGAGGCCGCCTTCCCGGCCGCCCCGGTGCTGCTCACCACTGCGGGCGCGATTGCGGTGACAGCGCTGTGCGCAGCGTGCCTGCGGGCACTCCCCACACGTTTGCGGCCGGCAGTCATGCGTAAGCCGGATGCGGCCGCACCAGCAAATTCTGATCAGCCGGGTGCGATCCCGTCTTGATCCAACCGTGACCAGGCCGTTACGCATGTTGACAGAGTTATCTGTGTGATTATTGTGTAGTTCGTGCCAGTCCTGGCAAAACTCCTCCAGCGAGCGGTCGCCACGGCGTCCGCGGTTGCCGTATGCGCGGCACTGGCCACCACCGGCTCACCCGTCGCACGCGCCGAGGACGCCAGGGCGCTACTGCTCGGGGCGATCGCCAACACCAAGGGCGCCTACCTCGTCTACAACTTCGGCGGCCAGTTCGCCGCGCCGTTCCTGGCCGCCGACGGGCGTGCCTACACGCTGAACAACGGCGGCCATCTGATGGCCATGAAGAACGCGTCAGGCCGGCTCAACCCTCGTCTGCTCGTCGACAGCCATCAGGGATACCAGTCCCGCTGCGAGCGCACCCCCGGCGCCCGAACCGGCGAAGGGCTCTGGCAGGCCTCCGAAACCTATGCACCTCTGGCCGCTTGGCAGGTGCTGGGCCAGCCGACCATCGCGGTGAACGCCAATTTCTTCGACGTGCGCGGCCAGAAGGGTGGCTCCTGGCGTGACACCAAGTGCTCGTCGCCGCTGGGCGCATATGTGGACAACACCAGAGGTCAGGGCCGGGCGAACGCCGCGGTCACCGGCACGCTGGCCTATGCGGGCAAGCAGGGCCTGTCCGGCGGTGACGAACGCTGGGCGGCACTGGCCACCATGATCCTTCCGATGGGCGGCGCGCCCTATGTGGTGATGCCCAAGGGCCCCGACGATTACGACTCGGCCACCCCGGTGATCCAGCGACTGCTCGACCAGAACGCCCGGTTCGTCGCGGTGGCGGGTATCGGCCTCCTCGCCCCCGGGGAAACCGGTCAGCTCAACGACAACGGCCCCAGCGCGGCACGGACCGCCGTCGGCTACAACAGGGCGACCGACCAGCTCTACGTCTTCCAGGGCGGCAGTTACACCCCGGACAACATCCAGGACCTTTTCCGTGGCCTTGGCGCCGACAACGCCCTGCTGCTCGACGGCGGCGGCTCGTCGGCGATCGTGTTGCGCCGCGACACCGGCGGGATGTGGAGCGGTGCCGGGTCACCGCGCGGGAACTGCGATACCCGTCAAGTGCTGTGCGATTCACGCGAGCGGGCCCTGCCCAGTTGGCTTGCCTTCAGCTGAGCAGTGCCGCTAGTTCACCAGGATTTCGGCGAGAACAGCATTCGGCATCCCCACGGGCTGCAGGTACTTCCGCAATCCCGGGTGGCACAGCTGCATGAGCCGTTCCTGCGGTTCGGTGTCGCCCATGCGTTGGTCGCCGAGGTATTTCACGGTCGCTCCGGACGGTAGATCACCGGCAACCGATGACGCTGTGGTGCCCGAGATCAACGTCTGCCCGGCATGGGCGACGTCGCGCAGCCGCTCTGTACCGGTGCGGGTGCTGTGCACGCCGATACACAGTTCGAACGGATCCAACTGCATCAGTTGCAGGTACAGCGCGCATGACACCGCGTCCGAGGCACGGCCGAAAGTGGCCGTGAAACCGTCGCACGCCGGCTGCTTCGCCGACAGGGTGCCGCCATGGAGCGGCACCAAATGGCTCACGGTGGCTCGCAAGTACGGCAGCGCGGCGGCCATGTCCGCGAGTTGCGTTTGCCACAGGCGCGCGGATCCCTCGGTGCGGGCCATCAGCCACGTCGTCTCGGTCGACAGATCTTCGGTCACGCGCGCGTTGCTCCTGCCAGTTCTTCCCCGAAACCCCGCGCCTGATGGCACGCAGAACGCCAGCGTAACCACTTTCCGAAAGTGGTGTATCGACAGTCAACACCGTTGCCGCACAACCGGGTTGCCAGCCCGCGACCCCGGCGCTGTTGCCCCCGTGGGACGCGCGTAAGCGGCTACCGTCAGAGTTTGCTGGACAGGTTGGCCGTCAGTTCTCCAGCCAGAGGTCGACGCCCTCGGAGACGAAGATCGACAGCACGGTGGTCCAGGTGTCTTGCCCGAGCGCCTCTTTGATCTTCCGGTACGACGTCATGACGAACCGGAACTTGCGGTTCTCCGGAGTGCCGAACCCGCCGCGCAGGCAGTCGGCCAGCGCATCCAGATTCGAGCCGAAGTAGCCTCCGTCGCCGTTGACCGCACGGCCGATCTCGGTGAAGAAGTCCGCTTTGGAAGCCACGTTGGCCCCCTCGATCCGATACGTCTTCACATGCCTCCGATCAGGCAGAACGATTCGTAGTGGTCGCCGGTGTAGTAGTACTCGGGCGGATCGTTCCGCGGCGCTCCCCCGGTGACGATGCGCCGCTTGCCGCGGTGCTTGTTGCCGGGCGTCGGGACCGTGTACTCGTGGTAATAGCCCCGCTCATGTTTGGGCAGCCGGCCTTCGAAGTTGCCGAAGATGACGCCGTCGTTGCGCGGGTACGGAAACGGCCCGCCGGATTGGATGAGCTCGACGGTCTTGTCCGCCTCCGGAGGAAGGCCGCTCAGAGCGCACGTGCCGTCCGCTGCCGCTGACTTCGTCGGTGACGGTGATGCCGATGCCGGTGGCGCCGGAGAGGACGTGGGCTGAGTCGGTGCGCAGCAGCCCGGGAGCAGCCCGCACAGCACTGCCAGTACCGCAATGCGTGATCGTCCCATCGGCATGAGGCTAGCAACCGGCTCACAACAAGCCCCGCAAATCCAGGGTCAACGGCGCCAGCCGTGCGACGATCGTTACTCGAGTGAACAGAGTGACCACCCTCGCGGAGCCCACAGCCCGCCGCGGCAGCACCGCGAGCGGGCGAAAAGCTCTGTCGAACAAGCAGTTTCGCCCCGATATCGAAGGGCTGCGGGCGGTCGCGGTGCTGGCCGTGGTCCTGTTTCACGCCGGGGTGCCCGGTTTCGGCGGAGGGTTCATCGGCGTCGACGTGTTCTTCGTCGTGTCGGGATTCCTGATCACCGGGCTGCTGTGGCGCGAAGCCGCCGACAGCGGCACCGTCCGGCTCGCGCGGTTCTACGCCGGGCGGGCTCGGCGCCTGCTGCCGGCTGCTGCTCTGGTCCTGGTCGTCACCTCGCTAGCGGCGACTGTCCTACTTCCGCCCTTGCGCGCCCGCTCGGTGCTGGCCGACGCGATCGCGAGCGCTCTCTATGCCGGAAACTACCGCTTCGCTGCCCAAGGGACCGACTATCTGGCAGCCGAGACAGCGGCCTCCCCACTGCAGCACTACTGGTCGCTCGGTGTGGAGGAACAGTTCTATCTGTTGTGGCCGGCGCTGATCCTGGGCGCCGCCTGGCTCTTGGGACGCAGCGGCCGGAGCACGCGGTCGGCGGTTCCGTACGCGTGCCTGCTGGCGGCGGTGGCCGGCGCCTCGCTGATGCTGTCGCTTTCGTGGACCGCGACGATGCCGCCGTGGGCGTTCTTCTCCCTACCGACCCGTGCCTGGGAGCTGGCCGCCGGCGGGCTGGTCGCGTTGACCGCGGCGTACTGGCGCAACCTTCCGCCGGTCTGCGCGGCATTGGTCGGCTGGGGCGGTCTGGCACTGATCCTGGCCACCTGCACACAACTCGGCACGGCCACGCCGTACCCGGGCTCGGCGGCGGTGCTTCCGGTGATGGGAACCGCGCTGGTGGTCGGGGCGGGTTGCGCGATACCCGATCTCGGTGTGGGGCGGCTGCTTTCGAAACCGGTGATGCGGGGCATCGGCCGGCTGTCCTACTCGTGGTACCTGTGGCACTGGCCGGTCTTGCTGCTGGCGCCCGCGTTGCTCGGCCACGACCTGGGATTGCCGGGGCGGCTGGCGATGATCGTGATGTCGCTGGGCCTGGCGATCCTCACCTTGCACCTGGTCGAGAACCCGGCCCGGTTCGCCGCGACGCTGCGATCCTCCTCCTGGCGCAGCCTGGCCGTCGGCGCCACAGCCACCGGAGTCGCCGTCTGTGCTGGGCTCGTTCTGCTGGCGGTGCGTCCCGTCCCTACGGGATCCGGGCCCGCAGCGGTTCCGGTCGCCCTGATCGGGCCACCCAGCGCGGCCGCTCCTGCGCCTACGATGACGCCCGAACAGCGGGTGCAGGCCGCCGTCGCCGCCTCGGCTGAACTGCGCGCGGTGCCGTCGAATCTGTCACCACCGCTGGACGACATCACCAAACCAGAGGCGTTCGTCAACGGCTGCGTGCTGTCCTGGCAAGACACCGCCGTGCCGGACTGCGTCTCCGGGGATGCCGCCTCGGCCACCAAGGTCGCCCTGATCGGCGATTCACACGCAGGCATGTGGCATCCAGCTCTGGAAGCCACAGCGCAGCAACGAGGCTGGCGGCTGCAGACCTATGCGAAAGTCACCTGCCCACCGATGAAGCTGCCGATTCTCAGCCCCTACCTCGGCCGCGAGTTCACCGAATGCAAGCAATGGCGAGCCGAGGTGCTGGCCCGCGTCGCCAAGGAACGTCCGGCGATGATCGTGCTGGACATGGTGCGCCGCTACGGCGCGGATTTCGGCTTCACCAGCTACGACCCCGCCTGGCTGGACGGGTTGACGCGGCTGGTGGCGCAGCTGCGTGGAACCGGGGCGCGGGTACTGGTGCTCGGCCCGGTTCCCGATCCTCACACGACGGTGCCCGCTTGCCTGTCGGCGCACATGGACGACGCCACGGCGTGCGCGCCCGACCGTTCGATCGCCGTGAACGACAAGGGCATTGCCGCCGAGGCCGCGGCGGTGCAGGCCGGTGGCGGGCAGTACGCGCGGCTGGACCAGTATTTCTGCACCGACCGGCGCTGTCCGGTGATCGTCGGCAACACGCTCGTGTTCCGCGATGACAACCACATCACCGCCGAATACGCCCAACTGCTGACGCCGGTGATGGCGCGCCTGGCAGAAAGCGCTTTGGCGCCCAACTAGTCCGGCAGGGCTGCAGTTTCCGCCGCGGATCCTTCGAGGTTCTCCGCACAGCGCAGCAACAATGATGCGAGTTCCTTCCGGGCTTTGCCGGGGATTCCGTTCAGCATGTCCTGCTCGACATGGATCACCGCCGCGTGCGCCTCAGCCAGCCGACGTGTGCCTGCGGCCGTCAACTGCAGTGCCCGGGCACGGCCCTTTTGCGGACCGGACGAGTCCTGCACCAGAGCGGCGGCTCGCAGGCCGGCCAGGACGTCTTGGAGGGACTGGCGGGTGACGAAGCACAGCCGCGCCAGCTCCGCGGCCGAGGCTTGCGGGTGGTCGGCCAACGCGCGCAAGGCGGTGTACTGCGCCATCGACAAGCCCGTAGGCCGCAGTGCCGCATCGCAATTGCGACGCAGGCTCTGCTGCACGCGCTTGACGAGGTAGCCGGCGCCACTTTCCACGTCCTGGGGCATGACAGGAACCTTACATCAGTGCTACCGTCGTTCATGTAAGGAACCTGACAAAGGAGATGACGATGACCACCATCGAGGCACACAGCCCGCACGCGACCCTCATCAACGTGTTCACCGTGGAGCCGCAGCGAGCGACAGAACTGGTCGACCTACTGCGGACGGCAACCGAGGACGTGATGCGGCACGTGCCCGGATTCATCTCCGCCAACATCCACCTGAGCACCGACGGCACCCGTGTCACCAACTACGCCCAATGGCGCAGCGTCGAGGACTTCCAAGCCATGCTCACCGATCCCACCGCACGGGAACACATGGGCCGGTGCGCGGACATCGCGATCAGCTTCGAGCCGCATGTCTACACCGTGGAGTCGGTGCACCAGGCCGCCTAGAGGTCAGGCGGCCCAGGCGTCAGGCGGCGTCCTTGGCGTCCTTCTTCTCGGTCTTCTTGGCGGGCTTCACCGAATCGCCGGCCTTCTTGACGTTGTCCTTCACGTCGTTGACCGCCTTCTCGGCACCTTTCTGGATACCCTCGGCGGCCGCCTTGATCTCCTTGCGACCATCCTCGGCGATCTTGTTCACCCGCTCCTGGGCGTCCTTGACCGCCTTGGCTGTCCGTTCACGTGCCTTTTCAGCCGAGGCCTTCGCACGCGCGCCGGCCTCGGTAACCGATTTCTCGACCTCTTTGCGGGCGTCCGAGGCGGCGGCGAGCTTGTCGGCGCCGACCTCGACGTTCGCCTTGGGGTCGTCGACCGGGCCGTCCACAGGCTCGTCCACAACAGATTTCAGCTCCACGGTGGCGGTGCCGACCTTGGTCTGCGTGACGCCCTGGGGCTCGAAGCTCGTCTTCGCGATGCTCTGTGTCCCAACGCTGTCGGGTGCGACCTGCGTGAGGCCGGTCAGCGCATCGGTAAGACTGGAGAGATCCAGCCCGGACCCACCGCTCGTCAGCGTGTTGCCCAGGCCCAGGAGGCCGAGCAGGGTCTTGATGGGATTGGAAACGGGAGTCTGGCTCACCAATCCATCGTCGATCGCCTTCTGGATACCCGTGACAAGGTTGTCGACCAGATGCCCAGGCACCTGCGCCCAGTCGACATCTGCCGGGAGCGTGCCGAAAGCGGTTGGGATGTCGGCTTCGTCGAGCGTCCGTTCGTACACGCCGGTGGTGGCGTTGTACTCCACATCGGTGTACCCGAGATTCACCAGACTCGTGAGCACCGGGCTCAGCGCCGTGCCGATCGGGTTGTTGAAGTTCGCCCCCGTCAACAGGTTGACGACGTCGACAGCGAGGTATGTCGGCTCCAACAGCGGCAGACTCTGCGCCGGGATCGTCACGTAGATGTTGAGTTTGGGGCCGAGCTGAGGATCGTCCCCCGGGTTGGCCAGATAGTCGGTGATGTCCGCGCCGAGCTGCGACACGATTTGGTCGACCAGCACCGTGCTCAGCGTGTCCAGCGACTGGTTTCGCAGAATGTAGGTCGGGAACAGACCTGCCGCAACATTATTCGCCATGGTGAACGGGTTGGGCCACGCCGCGAAGTCCGACAGTGGAAGGTACTCCGCCGTGGCGTCGATCTTGATCGGGATCAGGTTGGCCCCGCCCGGGGTGAGTCCGAGCAATGGGATGTCACCGACGACGGGGATGCCGGCCAGGATGCTGGTCCCGCTGCTCTGCACCTGGGTATCGGGTGTCACGGTGTCGATGCCCAACAGTCCGAACAACGGATAGGCGCGAGCCAGGATGCCACCGTTGGCACGGCCCGGATTGTCGATCAGGATCATCGGCAGGATCGTGAAACTGCCCAGCAGCGGGTTGGTACCGGTGTAGTTCGCGCCGCCAGGCTGATTCGGCAAATCGTCGACCACCTGCTGGTACGCCGCCCCGGCCGCGAATGCACCGAATCCCCAGCCCGCCACGATCGGGATGCGCACATCGGCGGCGTTCGTGCTGAGGTCCGGCAGTTCGATGCCGATTGCGCGGAGCGCAACGCGGATCGCCAAAAGCCCAGCGCCAGATGTGGGTAGACCGAGCGCGTCAAAGATCGACTCCAGGCTGACATCGAGGTAGGGGGTGTTGTTGATCTCGTCGGCCACCGAATTCGGGAACGACGGTACCCACCCGAGGTCGACTCCGAGCAACCGCAGCAGAGTGAACGGCCCGCCGGTGGTGATCAGGTTGATCCCGAGCGATGACAGCGGGTCCTCGACGTTGATCCCGAGCAGTTCGGCCAGGTCACCGACGGGCAGCCCGCCAAGGGCGCCACCGAGCGCACCGCCCAGCGCATCGTTGAGCGGGTCCTTGATCGCGGCGGTCGGATCGATGCCCGCCGCCTGCAGGAGCGCGGCCAGGTTGAAGGTATTGACGAACGCCGTCTCGACCTGCGCGCCGACGGTTTGGAACTGGTTGTAAACCTGGATTCCGAGGCCACCCGTGAGGTCCGGGATCTGGTCGGGCGGCGGGAAGATCTGGACGCCGGATTGCAGCCGAAGGTCGCGTTGCACTGTGGCCGCCTGCGCCGGCGGAGGAGCAACGCCCACCGTGAGCGCGGTGACTGTTGCGGTTGCCGCGCCGAGGGTCGCCACCCTCTTGATGCGCCGCCGCTGCCTACGGTGTTTGACCGCCATCTGACCAGTCCCTTCGGCCGTGTTCTCAGGTTGATCTCAGGCAACGTAGCACTAATGTGACCGGCATCACTACATTGCTGAAAAGAATTCCACCCTCGCGTCAACGGCTTGTCGCAAACTAGTTGCAACCGACTGGACCAGTGATGCCCTGCAGTTAAATCAATTTACGCTTGCGACAGGCAATCGTCGAATTCGTCATGCGTCGATCAGCGTCATGTTGCTAAATGCCGCGAGGGCGCGGATTGCCGTTGTCAAACATCCGCCGATATGTCAATTGATTCCGATCACCGACGAAACCGCGTCGACCTGCGCCAGACGTTGCCGCGGAGGTGTAGAGAACCGCTGAAACTACTCGATCCGTAGTTTGCTGTCATTCGTCAGGATCCGGTGCGCGGTCGCCTCGACCTGGGCTACGTAACCGCCACCGAACAGCACGACGTGGGCCAGCAGCGGGTAGAGCTGGTGCAGGTCGATCCGATACCGCCAGCCGCCGCGCAGTGGCCGCACCGAGCAGTACCCGGCCATCACCTCATCGAGGTACGGAAAACCGAACAGCGCCAACATCGCCAGGTCCGTCTCCCGATGCCCGCCATGCGCAGCCGGATCGATCAGGACGGCGCCGTCGGCGGTCCACAGCACATTGCCGTTCCAGAGGTCGCCGTGCAGCCTGGCAGGCACATCGTCGTCGTCGAAAATGCCTGTGCGGCAGAGGTCTATCACTGATGCGACAGCGCGCTGCGCGGCGGCGCTGAGCTGCGGTTGCGCCAGCCGCGCCATCGGTATCAGACGATCGTCGGCATAGAAGGCGCCCCAAGAATCATTGCCAGTCAAGGACATTGGCAACGGCTGCGACATCGGGCCGAAGAACCCGTTCCCTTGGTGACCGTCTGGCCCGGCGCCGTAGGCCTTCGCGCCCGCATCGTGGGTATGCGCCAAGCGCTCCCCGAAGACACGGGCTTCGTGCGCCGTCGGTGCCACCGGATACATCCGCTGCAGCGTCAATGAGGTTGCGTCATAATCGATTACGTCGACACACGGCACACCGCCGTCCACGGCCAGCCATTTCAGACCCGCCGCCTCGGCCGCGAAGAAGCCTGCCGGAGCCGACGCGCTGTGTTTGACGAAGACGTCGGACCGGTCCGCGGCATCGGACATACCGGTCAGGTTACCGGCACATGCGTGGACGGCTATGCCGGATCCACGACGCTAACCCCAGGAACTACGCGACTTTCGGTGGTGGTTGGGGTTGGAAGGGTGGGTACCACCACCAGTCGGCGCGTTCGCCGGTGGGGCCGCGACACGGTGGGACGTCGGGTGGGGGTGTGGTCGGTGGTCGGGCCAGGGATCCGCCGTCCAATGGTGTTCCAGTGGGGTCCGTGACGACCAGCCGATCAGCGGGTCCGGTGAGGGTGATGCCGCCCTGGTGGTGCAGCCGATGGTGATAGGGGCACACCAGCACCAGGTTGTGCAGTTCGGTGGGGCCACCGTTTTCCCAGTGCACCAGATGATGGGCGTGCAGTCCGCGGGTGGCCCCGCAACCGGGGACCACGCAGCAGTGATCGCGGTGCTCCAGCGCACGGCGCAGCCGACGGCTGATCTGGCGGGTGGTGCGGGCGGCGCCGAGGGGTTGGCCGTGGCGTTGGAACCAGGCTTCGACGGTGGCCTCGCAGAGCAGGTATTGGCGTTCTTCGTCGGTGAGCAGCGGACCCAGATGCAGCGAGGCCACCGGGGTGTCGGTGTCGAGGTTGAGGTGCACGATGACGGTGGTGTGCTGGCCGTGCGGGCGACGTGCCGCCTCAGCGTCCCAGCCGGCTTCGATGAGACTCATGAACGCATCGACATTATTGGGAAACGGTGGCGCCTGCCCGTCTTCAACCTCAGCGCCGGTGTCGTGGTGGTGTTTCCAGTCGGCGGCCAGCCCGTCGTGATGCGCGCGCAGGCCGGCGTCGAACTTGGCCGCTTCCAGGCGGGGTAGCCGAATCGTGTAGATGGTGTAGTCGTCGGTTTCGGTGCGGGTGAACGACCGGGGCGGTTCCGACCCCAAAAAGCCCCGCCCTCGGCGCTGTTGGTGGCCCATCGGGGCAGTCCCTGTGCGAGCAGGTGGATCACCACGGCACGGGACCGGGGGTCGATGCCGGTGGCTTCGCAACCGGGGTTGCCGCATTGGCATGTCAATTGGTCGGCTCCGGCGCCGATGGCGCCGAGGGCATCGGAGCGGCGTTGTCCGATGGTGCGCGGATCGTCGTCGCAGACTCCGCGGGCCATGGCGTTGAGGAGCTTTTTGATCAACGCCGCATCGGTGGCCAGTAGGCGTCCCCAGATGGAGACGGTGCCGTTGGGGTCGTCGGGGTCGCCGAAGTGGATGTGGCGTTCTCGGGCTGCTGTGCGGCTTCTCCGGACGGCAGCGGGGTCGAATTTTTCGACCCACACATCGATGGCTTGTTGGGCCTTGGCCGAGGAGAGCGCTCCGTATGTGGTGGCGGCACCGGCCAGGGCGGTGTCGACCAACCCGAGCGCGTCCTCATCGACGATGAGTTGGGTGCGCCAGGTGATGGTGGAGACGACGTTGGCCGAAATCTCGCCGCGGGCGAATACGGCGGCGACCTTGGGGAGTCGTTCGCGTAAAGCTTGGGCGATGCGCATTTGGGCGGAGGCGGCGCTGCGGCCGAGGTTGCAGGCGGCACTGACGGCGGCGGTGGCGAGTTCCCAGCCGTCGATCGCGCGGCGGGCGGAGATGTCGTCTTCGTCGTCGCAGTGGCGGGCCACGATCTCGGCGATGATGGCCAGGCGCTGCGCGCCTGCGGCTGCTTCCGAGCGAGTGCGGTGCTCGAGGACATCGATCAGCGCGTTGTCAGTGAGCTCACCGAGCGTCGGCTGGTCCAGCAATTCGAACACGTGTTCGAGTCTACTCGTGTATGGCCAGCCCAGCAACGATTTTCAGGTTGTCGCTGAATTGTCGCTCGCCAGGCGGGCAAACGCCCGGCGAGCGCGATTCCGGGACCGTCTACGGACCCGTGTATCCGGGCGGGTTGGGGGTGTCCACCCACAGGTCCACGCCCAGGTCCGAGCCGGGCACGCAGTCGTACACCGAAAGGTCGGTGACACCGTTGTCCAGCAGGACGTCCTCGCACAGCAGGCTCTGCCCGGTGTACTCCCGCGCGGGCTTGTTGAAGACCGTGTATGCCGCGTCGGCGTAGATGTCTGGCTTGCGGGCGCGGCCCATCGCCTCGTCACCGCCGAGCAGGTTCTGCACCGCGGCGGTCGCCACCAGGGTGCGCGGCCACAGCGTATTGGAAGCGATGCCCGCTTCCCGCATCTCCTCGGCGATACCCAAGGCGCACAATGTCATTCCGAACTTCGCCATCATGTACGCGGTCGGCTTGAGCCATTCGGACTCCAGCCGGATCGGCGGGGACAGCGTGAGGATGTGCGGATTCTCCCGGCCCTTCATATGCGGGATGCAGGCCTGTGACACGGCGTAGGTGCCGCGGATCTGGATGCCGTTCATCAGGTCGAAGCGCTTGAGCGGGACTTCCTCGATCGAGCCGAGATTGATCGCCGAGGCGTTGTTCACGCAGATGTCGATGCCGCCGAACTGCTCGACGGCCTTGGCGACCGCTGCTGCCACGGAGTCGCCGTCGCGAACATCACCGACGATCGGCAGAGCCTGCCCGCCGGCCTCCTCGATCTCCTTGGCAGCGGTGTAGACCGTTCCCTCGAGCTTGGGATGCGGCTCGGCGGTCTTGGCGACCAAT
This sequence comes from Mycobacterium sp. URHD0025, assembly GCF_000426065.1. Taxonomy (GTDB): domain Bacteria; phylum Actinomycetota; class Actinomycetes; order Mycobacteriales; family Mycobacteriaceae; genus Mycobacterium. The sequence continues at coordinate 708,153 of NZ_AUEQ01000001.1, forward strand.
GCGATGTTGGCGCCGTCAGCAGCGGCCTTCTTGGCGATCGCCAGGCCGATGCCCCGGCTGGCGCCGGAGATGAACATGGTCTTCCCGGACAGAGTCATAGAGACACGATAGGCCGACCGATTTGTATTGATTTCGGCGGTTCAGCGCTGGTGCAAGGGGGACGATGGGAACCGGTCCACCGTGCAGACGAAATTGGAGGAGACATGAGCGTTGTCCCGACCGGCACCGTGCTGACCTGTGCTCACGAGGGCTGTGGGTGCCGGATCCGCGTCGAGTCCGAATGCCATTGCGAAGGCCCCGAAACCAGCTACAAGTGCACCTGCGGCGCCGATATGGTGCCGGTCACCGACTAGGTCAGCCCGCGGCGTTGGGCTGCAGCGCGGGACAGTTGCCCGCCGGGTCGGCGACCAGTTCGAAATGCCACAGCTCGTTGGCGTAGATCCGGCACAGCCCGAATCGCGCGCCGTTGGCGATCAACCAGTGATCGGCCTGGGGACCACCGACGTCGACGGCCTCGCCGGTGACATGCCGGGACGCGGTCGGGGTCTGCACGTATTGCCGTGCGGCCGCGACGCTGCCGTACGTCTGCACCGCCTGATCGAGCAGCGACTGCTGGAACTCGGGCGACCGCCACCCCGAGTTGATCGTCATGGTCACCCCCTCGGCGGCCGCGGCGTTGGCGGCGTTCTGAATGGCGGCCAGCAGCCGCGGATCCAGCCGGCCGATGGCGGGGTTCTGCACGTCGAACGGCGTCAGGACCTGTCCGTCGGCCAGTGAGCCGTCACCCTGGGTCATCGGGATGGTGTCGTCGACCAGGTGGATCTGCGGTGCGGGCGCGGACGTCCCCAGGAGCGCCGCCAGGGCGGCGACGCTTGAGGCCACGGTTGTTGCGCCCACCATCATCGGCATCACTGTGAACACATTACTGCGGCCGCCCGCGGACCAATACCGGCGCGAGCTGAGCCACCAGTGCCTCCATTTCTGCCGGGTCTTTCAGGCGATCGGGCACCCAGGCCAACGCGATCCGTGCCGGTGCCCAGGTGCTCTCGTCGATGGGCACCAGCGTGAACTCCGGCGGCGAGAAGATCTTGCCGATCAGCGATTCGGGTGCGTAGGGCACGACCGCGACGAGGTGGCGGTTGAACACCTGGGCTGCCATCTCCAGTTCGCCGCCGAACTGGTTGGTGGTGCGCACGATGCGGCTTACCCCGCGTGCGTTGAGTGCGCGGGTCAGGCCGGCCAGCATGACGGGATTGGGCCGGGCGAAATCGATGACCACGTCGCGATCACGCAGTTCCTCGATCGTCACCAGGTCCTTGCTCGCCAGCGGATCGTCGAACCGCACGGCCACCGCGCCGCCGAAGGTGGCCACCACGCGGTACTGCAGCCGTTTGTCCGAGGTGGGCAGATGGATCAGTCCGAGGTCGAGGTGGCCGGACACCAGTTTGGCCGTGACCTCGGCGGCCGATCCGGGAACGCTGAACTCGGTCGGGACCGGCAGGTCGGTGACCGCGCGCTGCACATGCGCGACGAAATCCGATGGCGCGTAAGCGGTTGCACCCACGCGGACCGTCGTGGCTTCATCGGCCAGCCGTACCGCGGTGGCCCTCAACTCATCGACCTGACGCAGGATCTCGCGGGCGGGACCGAGCAGCTTGGCGCCCAGCGGGGTGAGGCGAACCTCGTGGTAATTGCGTTCGAACAGCTGCCCGCCCAGCTCCTTCTCCAACAGCTTGATCTGCTTGCTCAGCGGTGGCGGCGTGATCATCAACCGGTCGGCGGCCCGCTTGAAGTGCAGTTCCTCGGCAACCGCGACGAAGTAGGAGAGTCTGGTGAAGTCCATGCGGTCATTTCCGGCGATTCGAGGGCTGTTCGAGCAGGTGTGCCCACGAATCGTACGAGACGGGCGATCAGCGTCCCGCCGGTTGCGCGCGCTGCGGTACTTCGAAGACGCCGGCGGCGATCAGCTCATCGATGTGGGCCTCGTCCATGTCGAGCAATTCGGCGGCGATCTCCCGGGTCTGCTCGCCGAGCAGGGGCGCCTGCAGCAGTGGGGGGTCAGCGACGCGATCCGAGTGGATCTGCACGTTCTCCATGGTGAACGGCTCATCCGCGTAGGGATGGAGTTCTTCGCGGAAAGCCCGGCGCTGCACGTAGTAGTCCCAGCCCGCGACTTCCACGGCACGCAGCACGGCGCCGGCCGGAACACCGGCCGCCTGTAGTAGATCCATCGCCTCAGGCGCCGCGCGTTGTGACGTCCATGCCCGTACGGCCTCGTCGATGCGCGTGCGGTGGGCGTCGCGGCCGCGTGCGGTGCGCAGCTGCTCGTCGCCTCCGAGGTCCGCACGATCGATCACCCGGCACAGTGCGTACCAGTCGGCGTCGTCGCGGACGGTCACGGCGATCCAGCGATCGTCGCCGGCGGCCGGGAACAGCCCCCAGGGAGCGTCGTGGACCGGCTGGACCGAGGTGTGATGCCCGCGCCGCACCAGCACATCGGCAGCGATCTCACCGGCCAGGTGGCTCAGCATGACCTCCGATTGCGCGACGCTGACCGAGCCACCGGTGCCCGTGCGTTCCCGGCGCAACAACAGGGACAGCGCTCCGAGCACACCGATCCGGGCTGCCACGTGGTCGGGGTAGACGGTGACCGTGTCGCAGAACGATTCCGGCTCGTCGGGGTACACCCACAGGTCGGTGAACCCGGCGGCCGCCCGCACGAGTGGGCCGTAGCCCATCCGCTTCGCCCACGGACCGGTGGGGCCGAACGCCGAACTGTCCACCACCACGATGCCCGGATTCAGCTCCCGCAAGCTCTGGAAGTCCATCCCCAGCGTCTCGGCCACGCCCGGTTTGAAGTTGGTGAGCACGACATCGGAGCGCATGACCAGTTTGTGCGCCAGGGCGCGACCCCGCGGTGTCCGCAGATCGATGCCTATCGAGCGCTTGTTGCGGTGCCCCGCGCCGTAGGTCTGTGACATCGAGGTCAGGTTGCCGCGCAGGCCATCCGGGAACGCAGAGTTCTCGATCTTGATGACGTCGGCACCGAGATCGCCGAACAGGCGCCCGGTGTCGGATCCGACGACGATGACGCCGAGATCGAGTACGCGCACGCCTTCCAGCGGAAGGCCCTCATTGCGGCGCTCGCGAGCGCCCAGAATCGGGGCGACATCGATGTGGCGGGCCGGTGCGGGGCTCGGCGGTGCGACGGCACGGCGCCCGTCGACCTCGAGGACACCCGCCGGCACCGGTGCCGGCATGCCGGGGGCCAGTTCGACTTCGCGGAAGAACCCGCGGCTCTCAACCTGTTCGGCGCCGAGCGTTTCGGCCAGGCTCAGTACCGCCGCGGTGGGGACCCCGTGGCGCTGGCCGGCGACTTCCAACTCGGCCCGGGTCTGCCCGGTGCAGAACCGACCGATCGCGGCCATCAGTTCCGGTGAGCTGAGCCGCGTCCGCAGCCGGTCGAACGACGGATCGGCGAACTGTTCCGGACGGCCCATCCATTCGAACATGCCGTGCCACTGGCGTTTTGCCAGCAGGCAGATCCGCACGTGACCGTCCTTGCACGCGATGATCGGGTACCGCAGCCGTTCGGCGTTCCAGTCGCGCCGTTGTGCGCTCAACGCGATGCCGGCCGAGGCGGTGCCCGCTGTCCCGTACGGAGGATCGAGAGTCTGCATGGCCCCGTCGAGGACAGAGAAATCGGTGAGATCGCCTTCGCCTGTGCGTAATCGGTCGAGGTACACGCTGACGGTCATCACGGCGGCCTGCGCCGCCGCCACGTGGTAGGGCAGCTGCGCGGCGGGTGGCACCAGGGGCTCGCGCCCCGGAATGCCCGAGCGGGACAGCTCGCTGGTCAGCGCGTGTAGCACCGGGGTGGTGGCATGCCAGCCGCGATAGCTGGTGTCCCGGCCGAAATCGCTGATGGACAAGATCACCAGACTCGGATGTTCAGCGTGAATGTTGTGTGCTGCCAAGGCTTTTTCAGCGGGCGAGCCGGGCGCGGTGTCCTCGATCAGGATGTCGGCCCCGGCCACGAGCTGAACCCAGCGACGTTGGTCGTCGGGGATCGACGGATCGACGACGACCGTGTCCATTCCGTGCCGGTTGATCGCGATGCTCACGGTGTCGGGATCGGCTCCGCCCTCGACTCCACTCTCGACGATGGGACCAGCGGGTTCCTCGGTGACACCGTGCAGGTGCACCTCGGTCACCGAGGCGCCGAGGTCGGCGAGCAGCCGGCCCACCGCCGTCATCGGGCCGCGCGACAGGTCGAGAACACGAACCCCGGCCAGCGGGGGGTCGTAGTCGTCGGGGTTGGGCATGGTGGTCAGCTCCGACGGGCCTGGCGGAACGGGATGTCGCGATCGACCTCGGGTTCCTTGGCCAGACCGAGCACCCGCTCGCCGATGATGTTGCGCTGGATCTGGTCGGTGCCGCCGCCGATCGACGTGAAGAACGCGTTGAGCGTGAGGAAGTTGATGTCGTCGGCCTCGGGGTTGTCGGGCCCGGCCAAAAGCGCTTCCGCGCCGATGATCTCAGTTTTGAGCCGTGCCTCGGCGTGCAGGATGTGCGACATCGCCAGCTTGCCCAGCGACATGATCGAGCTTGATGTTCCTTGTGTCGCAGCGGCTTTGGCGCGGGCGTTGTTGAGCGAATTGAGTTCGCGCAACGCCAGCACCTCGGCGAGTTCCCGGCGCACCGCCGGATCCTCCAGGCGACCGTGGTCGCGGGCCAGGCCGATGAGATCGTCGGCCCGGGTCCGGTTGCGGGAGCCACGTCCGGCGTCGCCCATGAGCGACCGCTCGTAGGCCAGGGCGGTCTGCAGCACCCGCCACCCGTTGCCCTCGCCGCCCAGCAGATACGCCTCGGGCACGCGCGCGTCGGTGATGAACACCTCGTTGAAATGCGATTCGCCGGTGATCTGGACCAGTGGCCGGACATCGATACCGGGCTGGCGCATCGGAATCATGAAGAAGCTCAAGCCTTTGTGCTTGGGTACATCCCAGTCGGTGCGGGCGATCAGCAGGGCGTATTCGGCTGTGGTGGCGCCCGATGTCCACACCTTCTGGCCGTTGACCACCCACTCGTCACCGTCGCGCACCGCGGTTGTGCGCACCGCGGCCAGATCGGATCCGGCTCCTGGTTCGCTGTAGAGCAGACACGTGCGGGCCTGTTCGGTCAGGAAGTCGCGCAGCAGATCGTTCTTGAGTTGCTCGGTGCCGAACGTGAGCGCGGTGTTGGCCGGGATGCTGTATTTGTCCTGGCGCGCGCCGGGCGCCTTGACGGCCCGGAACTCCTGCTCAATGACCGCGGCGAGCCCGTTCGGATACTCCCGTCCGAACCATTGGCTGGGATATGTGGGCACGGCGTAGCCCGCGTCGAGCACCTTCTGCAGCCATGCCACTCGCTCGGGCGAACTGACCCATGGATTGGTGGATTTCGGTAGCCCGGACCAGTTCTGGGCGAGCCAATCGCGCACCTCGTCGCGCAGTTGATCGGCGCTGGGCAGGTTGTCGGCGGTCATCTTCACGCGCCTTTCGACGTGAGGTAGCGCTCGCGGTGCAGTTCGGAGCTGCCGAGCAGGTGCAGGCCGGTACGGGCCCGGCGCAGGAACAGATGTGCCGGGTGTTCCCAGGTGAATGCGATGCCGCCGTGCATCTGGATCGCCGACATGGCGGTCGTGTGGTAGGCGTCAGCGCACACGAAGCCGGCCAGAGCTATTGCTCCGCTGGCTTTTTCGCTACCGCAGGCCTGCTCGGCCGCGGCGTGCTGCGCGGCCGAGATGGCTGATTCCACCTGCAGCAGCAGGTCGGCGGCCATGTGTTTGAGGGCCTGGAAACTGCCGATGGGCCGGCCGAACTGAATCCGGGTCTTGAGGTAGTCCACGGTGATGTCGAAGATCCGCCGCGCCCCGCCGACCTGCTCGCCGGCCAGCGCGATCGACGCGAGGTCCAGGGCCTGCTGTACCGCCTCCCACCCGGCGGTGCCGATCCGCCGCGCCGGTGTGGCGTCGAACGTGTACGTCGACAGAGGCACTGTCGGATCGAAAACCGTTGTGGCCGTGCGCTCGAACCCGTCGGCGTCCGGTGCTGTCTGGAAAATGCCGAAGCCGCCGTCGATGCGGGCCACGACCAGGATCACGTCGGCGACCTGACCGTGGATCACATAGTGCGCATTGCCGGTGAGGGTGTAATCCGGGCCTGTTTCGGAGGAGGCGCGGACCGCCACGCCCTCCGGTGCCCAGGTGCCCCGGGAGCCGGTCACCGCGACGGTCGCCACCGAGGTTCCCTCGACCAGGCCCGGAAGCAGGCGCCGCTTGTCGGCTTCCGTGCCGGCGGCCCCGATCAGCGCGGACGCCAGCACCGCGCTGGACAGGAACGGTGCCGGCAGCAGCGCGGCCCCGGTCGCTTCGGCGACGGCCTCGAGCTCGAGAGCGCCGAGTCCGACGCCCCCGAACTCGCTGTCGACCAGTAGGCCGGTGACCCCCTGGGCGGCGAGCTTGCGCCACAACTCGCGGTCGAACGCCTCGTCTGTGGCCATCACCCGGCGCACGTCGTGTTCGGTGCATTCGTCGCGCAATAGCCCGGAGACCGCGGCGGCCAGTTCCGCTCGTTCGGCCACGCTGATCGTCATGTGCACCCGCCTTCCGTCTCGGGTACATGCAATCTGGCATGCGCGGTGGTGTAAATCACGCATTCGCACATCGGCAGGTTTCCGATCGCGACATGCCGGTGCCGCATGACAGTGGGATTCAGGCGGTGACGGCGATATCAGCTGTGATCGCCGAAGTCGCACTGATCAGATCCTCGGGTGCCAGCGCAACGTCCCAGCCGCGCTTACCCGCGCTGCACAGCACCTTGTCGAAGGCGAGCGCCGAGGAGTCGACCACGGTGGGCAGCGGCTTGCGTTGGCCCAGCGGGGATATGCCGCCGACCACGTATCCGCTGGAGCGCTGTGCTGCGGCGGGGTCGGCCATCTCCGCCTTGGGAACTCCGAGCGCCGAGGCCGCGGCCTTGAGAGAGAGCTTGGTCGGCACCGGTAGCACCGCCACTGCCAGGCCCTTGGGCAGGGCGATGACGAGTGTCTTGAAAACCTGTTCGGCGGCGAAACCGGCTACGGCGAGCTCGGCCACCGCCTCCGCGCCGAAGGCTTCGTTGCGCGGATCGTGGTGGTACTGCAGCACTTGATGGTCGATACCCGCTGCCACCAGGGCGGCAATGGCCGGGGTCGCTGCGCGTGCCATCGGCACAGGGTAGCCGGGGCCCGCCGGGCACGTCGGGGAACATAGGGGCCCCTACATGCTGTTATTGCTCTCGACACCTGCTCAGCGCTACTTGTCGGTAGCACGCTCTAGGATCTAAGGAGGATTCTGGTGCCAACCGTATGCCTGGAACGGCCGGCGGATACCCAGTGGTATTCCGCACCTGTTGGTGGCGCCGCGACAGAAGGGAAGGTGTTTCCCACGATGACTGACGTCGAGCAGGCCGAGCCTGACGCGCCGCAGCCTCCTGCCGAAACCGATGCCGAGCTGACAGCGCGGTTCGAACGTGATGCCATTCCGCTGCTGGACCAGCTGTACGGCGGCGCGCTGCGGATGACGCGCAACCCCGCCGATGCCGAGGACCTGCTGCAGGAAACCATGGTCAAGGCCTATGCCGGCTTCCGGTCATTCCGCGAGGGCACCAACCTCAAGGCGTGGCTGTACCGCATCCTGACCAACACCTACATCAACAGCTACCGCAAGAAGCAGCGCCAGCCCGCTGAATATCCCACCGATGAGATCACCGACTGGCAGCTGGCAGCCAATGCCGAGCATTCCTCGACCGGTCTGCGCTCGGCGGAGGTGGAGGCGCTGGAGGCGCTGCCCGACACCGAGATCAAGGCAGCGCTGCAGGCACTGCCCGAGGAATTCCGGATGGCGGTGTATTACGCCGACGTCGAGGGTTTCCCCTACAAGGAGATCGCCGAGATCATGGATACTCCCATCGGGACCGTGATGTCCCGTTTGCACCGCGGTCGCAAGCAGCTGCGCGAGCTGCTGGCGGATGTGGCCAGGGAGCGTGGCTTCATTCGAGGTCAGCAGCTTGGTGAGCCGGAGGAGGTCTCGTCATGAGTGACAAGCACGATGAGGACGAGCGCTGGACTCCGCCGATCGGTCCCGTTGATCCCGAGCACCCCGATTGTGCTGCGGTGATCGCCGAGGTATGGACGCTGCTCGATGGGGAATGCACGGCCGAAAGCCGCGACAAGCTCAAGCACCACCTCGAAGAATGCCCGGCCTGCCTGCGCCACTACGGCGTCGAGGAGCGAGTCAAGCGGCTGATCGCGGCCAAGTGCAGCGGTGAAAAGGCGCCGGAAGGCCTGCGGGAGCGGCTGCGAATCCAGATCAGCCGGACCACGATCATCCAGGGCTGACGCGCCGCATATCCCCAGGTGGCCCGACGACAAACCGCCCGATCTCCGAAGGGAGTCGGGCGGTCAAGTCAAGCCGAAATGGCTAGCGCACTGACTTCGAACCGGCGTTGGGGCGCTTGCCGTGGTTCGCCTTCGAGTGCTTGCGGTCCCGCTTCTTGCGGCCACGCTTGGCCATGATGATCCTCCAGATGGTGTAAGAGCTTGCCCCCTAGTGTCTCATGACCCGGCGGCGCCGCTGACCACCCGGTGTTGTGGTTCGATATAGGCCGCACAAGTAGTCGGGTAGCAGCCGGAGTGAAGTGGGGTGAAGATGGCCGAGGACGTTCGCGCCGAAATCGTGGCCAGTGTGCTTGAGGTCGTGGTTCACGAGGGCGATCAGATCGGCGCGGGGGACACCCTGGTGCTGCTCGAGTCGATGAAGATGGAGATCCCGGTCCTCTCAGAGGTCGCGGGGACTGTGACCAAGGTCAATGTCGCCGAGGGCGACGTCATCCAGGCGGGCCATCTGATCGCGGTAATCGACTGACCCTTGCGAAGCGCTGGCTGATGTCCACCCTCGGGGACCTGCTCGCTGAGCACACCGTGCTGCCCGGCAGCGCGGTGGACCACCTGCACGCGGTGGTAGGCGAGTGGCAGCTGCTGGCCGACCTGTCCTTCGCGGACTACCTGATGTGGGTGCGCCGCGACGACGGCGTGCTGGTGTGTGTCGCCCAGGTGCGGCCCAACACCGCCCCGACGGTGTTGCTGGCCGATTCGGTCGGCTCGCTGGCGGCGGCTGCCGACCTTCCCGTCGTCGCAACGGCGTTCGAGTCCGGTGCGATCGGGCGGGGAAACGGTGGTACACAACGGCATTCGCCGGATCTGCCCGGCCTGAACGTCGAGGCGGTGCCGGTGCGGCACCGCGATCACGTGGTCGCGGTCCTGACACACCAGACCGCCTTGGCGGCCCGCCGGATGGCCAGTCCGCTCGAGGGCGCCTACCTGGACTGTGCGAGCGATCTGCTGCACATGCTGTCCGAGGGCACTTTTCCCAATGTCGGTGATCTGGCCATGTCGCGTTCCAGCCCGCGCGTGGGTGACGGGTTCATCCGCCTCGACGAGGTCGGCGACGTGGTGTTCGCCAGCCCCAACGCCATCTCGGCCTATCACCGCATGGGGCTGGCCTCCGAGCTCGACGGGCACAATCTGGTCACCGTCACGCGGCCGTTGATCTCCGACCCGTTCGAGGCCCAGGAATTGGCCAACCATGTGCGCGACTCGCTGGCCGGCGGCTCGAGTATGCGTATGGAGGTCGACGCCGGCGGTGCGGCGGTGCTGTTGCGCACCCTGCCGCTGGTGGTGCACGGAGCCGCGGTCGGCGCGGCCGTTCTGATCCGCGACGTCACCGAGGTCAAACGACGCGACCGCGCGTTGCTCAGCAAGGATGCGACCATCCGGGAGATCCATCACCGGGTGAAGAACAATCTGCAGACCGTGGCGGCCCTGTTGCGACTGCAGGCGCGCCGCACCAACAATGTGGAGGCCCGCGAGGCGCTGATCGAATCGGTGCGACGGGTGTCCTCGATCGCGCTGGTGCACGATGCGCTGTCGATGTCGGTCGATGAGGAGGTCAACCTCGACGAGGTGATCGACCGGATCCTGCCGATCATGAACGACGTCGCCTCGGTGGACACCCCGATCCGCATCAACCGGGACGGTGCGCTCGGTGTGCTAGACGCGGATCGTGCGACGGCGCTGATCATGGTGATCACCGAATTGGTGCAGAACGCGATCGAGCACGCCTTCGACGCGAACACGGCTCAGGGCTGCGTGACCATCCGGTCCGAGCGGTCGGCCCGGTGGCTCGATGTCGTGGTGCACGACGACGGGCGGGGGATGCCCGACGGGTTCAGCCTGGAGAAGTCCGACCGGTTGGGCCTACAGATCGTCCGGACGCTGGTCACGGCCGAACTGGACGGGTCGCTGGGCATGCACGAGGTCGCCTCGGGCGGCACCGACGTGGTGCTGCGGGTGCCCATCGGTCGCCGCGGCCGCGGAGTCCAGTGAGACCGGGTCGACGATTCACAGGACGTCCACAGTGGGACATCAGTACCAATGAAGTAATTGCGTCGCCGCCTCATTGCGAAATGTGACGACAATTACGCAATTTGCTACGGAAAATGCCGCAAAAATAAGCTACGGCCCCGACATTCGTCGGGGCCGTAGCTTATGCCGGAGAACCGGACCGAAGGTCAGACGCCGGTGCGGGCCTTGGTGCGGGCGTTGCGGCGCTTGAGAGCGCGACGCTCGTCCTCGCTCATCCCGCCCCACACGCCGGCGTCCTGGCCCGAGTCCAAGGCCCAGGTGAGGCACTCGGTGGTCACGGGGCACCGGTTGCACACCAGCTTCGCGTCAGCGATCTGAGCGAGCGCCGGGCCACTGTTTCCCACGGGGAAGAACAGCTCCGGATCTTCGTCGCGACAGACGGCCTTGTGGCGCCAATCCATAAGATCAAACTCCTCGTTAGACATGTCATGCGTGCGCGGCAAAGCGCACTAGATTTTCTTCGGCTGTTAACGCGTGCACACGAATGTTTCTGCACTGTTGCATCGATGCTTTCACAGGCTGAACAGATGTCAATAGCATTGAGTTAACACGTGGGCAAAGTCACTGGGTGGGGCGGTGACCGGACGCCTCACTCCTGTGTACTACACTCTGGATTCAGCTGCGCCCTAATTCCACCTTAAGCGGTGTGTTTGCGCAGGTCAATCAATTTTGTTCGTCGGGGCAACGACGCTCAGCGCCTCGGGCACCGACGTGAACGTCATGGTTTCGCGCGCGCCGATGTAATCTCCGTCAATCTGGCAGGCGACGGGCGTGGTGCTCGTCACGGTGACCGATGACACGTCGTCGTCACGGATCAGATGCTTGGCGGCAAGGCGTGGTTTGCGCGCCACCATCTGCCGGACCAGCCTCAGATTCGCCCATATGTTCATGCTCGTGATGGCGAACACGCCAAGGCCGGTGTCGAACGTGGTCTCGGGGTTCGTCCACACCGGGCGGGCGTTCGCGTACGTCCATGGACTGGAGTTCGACACGAACGCGAAATGCACCCCGTCAACCGGGTCGGCGCCCGGCAGATGCAGCGTCAGGATCGGTTCCTTGCGCGCGCTGGCCAGCATCTCGCGCACCGCCACCCGGATATAGCGCGATGCGGTGACCTTGCGTCCCTTGGCGCGCTGAGCCTCCACGGCCGCCACCACGTCGCCGTCAACGCCCATCCCGGCGGTGAACACTCCCCAGCGCTCACCGCAGTCCATCAGGCCGATCCGGCGCCACGGGCGTCCCATCCGGTAACCGCCGAGCAGGTCGACGAGCTGGTTGGTGGCCTCGGTGGGGTCGGGGCTGATGCCCAGCGCGCGGGCGAAGACGTTGGCCGATCCTCCCGGGACGACGGCCACCGCAGGTGCCATGCCGGCATCGGGACGGGTGCCGCAATGGCCGAGCACACCGTTGACGACCTCGTTCACCGTGCCGTCGCCGCCGTGGACGATCAACACGTCCACCCCGTCACGGGCGGCATCGCGGGCGATCTCGATGGCGTGACCACGGTGGTTGGTGTGTTCGACGGTCAGCGTCACCCGGCTTTCCAGCGCATGGGCGAGCAGGTCACGACCCGCAGGGGTGGTTGAGGTGGCGTTCGGGTTGACGATCAGCACGGCACGCACGGGGCATGAGCCTAACCGGGCAAGGTGTACGGACGTTATCCAGCGCTGTCTCCGGCGAGCTCCCCGTCGAGGTAGCGCCACTCGCCCTTCACCCGCTCGAAACGGCTTCGTTCATGAAGGATGTGCCGGCTGCCGTCCTGGACGTACTGGGCACGGAATTCGACGATTCCGACGGCATCGTCTTCTCCGCCCGCGTCGGAGTCGACGATCTGCAACCGGCGCCAGGCGATCGTCTCGTCGAGCTCCAGCTCGGCGGGGCGGGTGTCTGGATGCCAGGACCTCAGCAGGTAGGAGACATCGCCGACGGCGAAGGCGCTGAACCGCGATCGCATCAGCGCGACGGCTGTGGGGGCCGGGCGGGCGCCGGCGTGCAGCGGCCCGCAGCACTCGGTGTAGGTGCGGCCGGTACCGCACGGGCAGAGGTTGACGCTCGACACGCGGTCCAGTATCTCCACATGTCCACCCGTCCCGTACGCCATGTCCACCCGTCCCGTACGCCGAAATCGACGTGAGGGCTGTGGATTTTGCCCAACCACAACCCTGGCGTCGATCTCGGCGTCGTGAGCCAGCGTCAACGGCACGGCCGGTGCTCCGGTGTGCCTTGCTGTCAGCTGCGCGAGCGTCGGTACCGTACTAGGGGTGACCGAACGCCCGGACAAGCCCTGTTTACTGCTCGTCAACGGGCCGAATCTCAACATGCTCGGCACCCGTCAGCCCGAGATCTACGGATCCACCACCCTGGCTCAGATCGAGCAGCGGGTGGCCGAGGTGGCCGCCGGTTTCGGCTTCGAGGTCCGCGCCGTGCAGAGCAACCACGAGGGCGTGCTGGTCGACGCGATCCAGGCCGCCCGCGGTGACTGCACGGGCATCATCATCAATCCGGCGGCCTACAGCCACACGTCGGTGGCGATCCGTGACGCGCTCAGCGCCGCCGAATTGCCGGTGGTCGAGGTGCATCTGAGCAATATCCACACCCGGGAATCGTTCCGGCACCACTCGTATGTGTCGGCCGTCGCCGAGGTGGTGATCGCCGGAGCGGGCCCGGCCGGATACGAGTACGCGGTGCGCTACCTCGCGGAGCGGCAGTCGAAGTGACCGAGCCGTCGATCCAGCCTCCGTCCATCCGGTACGCAGGTTTTATCACCGCCGCCGAAGGAGTGGCTGCCCTGATCGTGGCGGTCGTGCTCCTGGTGCGCGCGGCGGCCGGTGCAGACCAGCACATCGTCAGCGGTTACGGCACCGCGGTCTGGTTCGTGCTCATCGGTGGCGGGGTGCTCGCCGGTGGTTGGGCGCTGATCACCGCGCGGCGTTGGGGCCGGGGGATCGCCGTGATGACCAACCTGCTGCTGCTGCCCGTGGCCTGGTACGTGATCACCTCGCACCACGTCGTGTACGGCGTGCTGGTCGGATTGCTCGCCCTGGTGACGCTGGGTCTGCTGTTCAGCCCGTCATCGGTGGACTGGATCACCCGGCGCAGCTAGCCACGGCGCTCGTCGGCCAGCGCCGCGAGCTCCTGACCCGATACCCGGTAGGTGGTCCATTCCGTTTGCGGCTTGCCGCCGACGGCGTCGTAGAGCGCGATGGCATTGACATTCCAGTTCAGCACCGCCCAGGTCATCCGGGTGTAGCCGTGTTCGACGCATTCGGCGGCCAACGTGGACAACAGCTTCCGGGCCAGGCCGCGGCGCCGGAACGCCGGGCGCACGTAGATGTCCTCCAGATAGAGTCCGGCGACACCGTCCCAGGTGGAGAAGTTGAGGAACCACACCGCGGTCGCGGCGACGTGCCCGTCAACCTCCACCATGTGGGCGTACGCCACCGGCTGGTCACCGAAAAGTGCTGTGTGCATTTGCTTTTCGGTCACGGTGCACTCATCGGAGGCTTGTTCGAACTCGGCCAGCTCCCGAACCATCGCGGTGATCTCGACTTCGTCGCCGGGCCGTGCCCGGCGGATCAGCTCGCTCATGTCGCCCCTAGTCCCGTCAGAATGGTTCTGAATTTGGTGGTGGTCTCGTCGACTTCGTCATCTGGATCGGATTCGGCGACAATACCGCCGCCGGCACTGGCCAGGGCCGTGCGACGGTCGGCGGACAACACCGCACAGCGGATCGAGACCACCCACCGTCCGTCACCGTTGCTGTCGCACCAGCCGACAGCGCCCGCGTAGAACCCGCGGTCGCCCTCCAACTCGGAGATCAGCGCGGCTGCCCGGTCGGTCGGAACTCCGCCGACGGCCGGGGTGGGATGCAGCGCGAGCGCCAGATCGATTGCTGTGGTGCGCTTTTCGCGCAACCTTCCCACAACCGGGGTACTCAGGTGCCACAGCGCGTCGGTGCCGTGCAGCTCGGGCTCGTCGGCGATCTGCAGGTCCACGCACAGTGGGTCCAGCGCCTGACGCATCATGTCGACCACCAGTTGATGCTCGTGCCGGTTCTTCGCCGAGGCGGCCAGCGCGGTCGCGTTGGCCGCGTCGACCTCCGGATCGAGCGAGCGTGGTGCCGACCCGGCGAACGGCTGGCAGATCACCATCTCGCCCTCGCGCGCCACCAGCAATTCAGGGCTCGCGCCCACCAGCACCGTGCCGGCGTGGGCTGCTCCCGCCGCGGACAGATCCGCCAGGTACACCGTGGCGGCCGGGTCGGCGTCGGCCAGCCTGCGAAGAACACTGCGCACGTCCCATGCGGAATCCGCGGAGAGCCGCAACGCGCGTGCCAAAACCACCTTGTCGATCGGGATCTCCGGATCCCGCAGTCGCCGGATCGCCTCGGCCACCCTTGCGCGGTGCACCGGCCCGGGCGGCAGCGTTTCTCGGTCCAGCACGGCCGGGGGTGCGCCCGCGTCCCATCCCGGCAGTGCATCGCTGAACTGAACCGCCTGCGGCGCGTATAGGGCAGCCGGTGCCGTCAAGTCGAATGGCAACGCGCCCAGCACAATTGGTGTTGCGGAGCGCAGCGCTGCCTGAGCGTCGGCGATATCGGCGAATCCGGCGCGGATGCCCTCGGCAAGGACGGCGCCGGTCGGACCGGCCAGCACGAACGAGGGGTTCACTGCGACAGGCAGGGGTTGGGGTGACCGGTCAGACCGAGCGCGGTGATCTGGCGCACGCCGTGCTCGAAACCGCATACCGCCAGAGATGCGGGCACCATCGACACCCGGATTCCTTCTGCCACCGGCAGTTCGGTCCAGCGGGTCAACATCGCGCGGGAGAAATGCCCGTGCCCGACGAACACCACATCTCTGGTGGGCACATGTTCCAGCGCCAACGCGACAGCCCGATCGGCACGGATGCTCACCTGCTCCACGGACTCACCTCCCGGACAACCGTGAGTCCACACCAGCCAATCGGGCACGGTCTCGCGGATCTGCGGGGTCGTCAGCCCCTCGTAGTCGCCGTAATCCCACTCGGACAGCACGGCGTCGACCTCATCGACGTGCAGGCCGGCCAGCTCGGCGGTGACCAGCGCGCGGCGCCGTGGGCTGCTGATCACCAGCGGGTTGGTCAGCTGCAGTTCGGCCAGTGCCGGGCGGGCCAGTTCCGCCTGCTCACGTCCGGTCTCGGTGAGATCCAACTCGGTGCGCCCGGTGTGCCTGCCGCTCGCCGACCACTCGGTCTCGCCATGGCGGAGCAGGATCAGGCGGTGCAGGCGGTCGCTCACACCGGCGATTCTGCCCCACGTTCCGGCAATGCCGCCGAGAGCGTGCTTGGATGAAGGTGTGACGCGAGTATTAGCGGTCGCCAATCAAAAGGGTGGGGTAGCCAAGACGACGACGGTGGCGTCGCTGGGCGCGGCGATGGCCGAGCAGGGGAAGCGCGTACTGCTGGTCGACCTGGATCCGCAAGGCTGTCTGACGTTTTCATTGGGCCACGATCCGGACAAGCTGCCGGTGTCGGTGCACGAAGTGCTGCTCGGCGACGTCGAGCCGGGGGCGGCGCTGGTCGAGACGGCCGAGGGGATGACGCTGCTGCCGGCCAACATCGACCTGGCGGGCTCCGAGGCCATGCTGTTGATGCGGGCCGGGCGCGAATATGCGCTGAAACGAGCTCTGGCCAAGGTCGAATCGGATTTCGATGTGGTGATCATCGATTGTCCGCCGTCGCTGGGTGTCTTGACGCTCAACGGTCTGACCGCTGCGGGCGAGGTGATCGTGCCGTTGCAGTGTGAAACCCTGGCGCACCGCGGCGTCGGCCAGTTCCTGCGGACGATCTCCGACGTGCAGCAGATCACCAATCCCGATCTCGCGCTGCTGGGCGCGTTGCCCACGCTCTACGATTCGCGCACCACCCACAGCCGCGACGTCCTGCTGGATGTCGCCGATCGGTACCAGCTGCCGGTGTTGGCCCCGCCGATTCCGCGCACCGTCCGGTTCGCCGAGGCCAGCGCGTCGGGATCGTCGGTGTTGGCGGGCCGCAAGAGCAAGGGTGGGCTGGCGTACCGGGAGCTGGCCCAGGCCCTGCTCAAACACTGGAAATCGGGCAAGAAGCTGCCGACCTTCACGCCCGAGGTGGTGTAGGCGGGCCATGGCTTCGGTGTTGCAGGCCGCGACGGCGACCGATCAGGGGCCGGTGCGTGAGAGCAATCAGGATTCACTGCTCGCCGACGGCATCCTGTACGCGATCTCGGATGGTTTCGGGCCAGGCGGTGAACAAGCGAGCCGGATCGCGGTCGATGTGCTGGCCGCCGGATTCGCCGCGGCGCCTGACCGTGACGGCCTGGTCGGCGCGGTGCAGCAGGCCAATGACCAGGTCTTCGCGCATGTCACCGCATCCGGGACCAGTTCGGGGGCCACTCTGACGGTGGTGGCGATGTTCGGTGACGAGCAGGGCGGTCCCATGGCCATCAACATCGGGGATTCGCCGCTGAACCGGATTCGCGATGGGGTCATGTCTCAGCTCACCGACGATCACAGCGTCTCGGGGGAACTGGTGCGTGCCGGCGAGATCACCCGGGAAGAGGCCCGTTTCCACCCGCACCGCCATCTGCTCACCCGGGCGCTGGGCATCGGCCCCATCATCCGGCCGGACCTGTTCGATCTCGACTGCCGTCCCGGTGACCGGCTGTTGATCAGCAGCGATGGCTTGTTCGCCGGCGCGGATGTGGCCGAGATCGCCGTCGCCGCAACGGATCAGGCACCCGAGATCGCGGCGCAGCGGCTGGTTCAGGTGGCCAATGATGCCGGCGGCAGCGACAACACCACCGTGATCGTGATCGACATCGGTTGAGCCCGGGGCAGGCCGGAACTCATGCGGGGCCGAGCGCCACCAGTTGCGTGCCCCGCTGCTCGAGCAGGGTGTTTCCGGCCACCACCGGTATCACCGGCGACACGCTGGGCGTGCGCGGCAGCGCGATGTGGCGCTGCCCGGCGCCGGTCTGCTGGTCGAAGACGTCGTAACCATCGTTGACCGGAACCAGGAGCACGCCCGCCATCACCGTGGCGGGTCCGACGGGAAAGTGCGGTCCCGCCGGCGTCACGGTGTACTTGTACTGCAGGCCGCCTGTTCCGGTGGTACTGAAGACCAGCACCGAGTCACCGGTCCACCAGCTGATCAGGTCCCCGGTGCGGGTGGTCGTCGACTGCGGTGCGGCAGGCTTGGCCAGCGGCAGGCTGGCCAGCGTCTTCCCGGTCTCGTCGATGACGTTGACCATCGGCTTCGGCGTGGGAAGGTACACCGCGGTCGTGGTGCCCGACACCGTGACCACCTGCGCCCCGGACTCATCGGTGATGTCCTGCAGTTCGACGTAGCGCACGTCGGGGGAGTCCTCTTCGTCGGCCGGGCGCAGCAGCGTCAGCCGGACGAACTTGCTCTTCGGACAGGACTCCAGCACCGACACCGCCGAGGAACTCGCCGCCGCCGACAGCTGGCGGCACACCGGTGAAGCCGGTACGTCCGGCTTGATGCGGGCGTCGAGCGCGCCGTAGGACAGCATTCGGACCATGTCCGAACGCCACAGTTCGAGGCGACTGTCGCCGGCCGAGAGCACGGTGGACCCGTCGGACGACAGCCGGACCTCGGGGTCGGCGTAGGCGGTGCGGGCCGGCCCACGTCTGCCGGTCTTGCCGTCGACGGTGCTGACCTGTCCGCAGCCGCGGACGTCCGGGTACACCGCGACCGCGTACTGGTACACCGACGTCACGCCGCACAATTCGAGGTCGCGGGCATAGCTCCACAACACCGCACCGCTGACCGGGTCGCGACCTTCGACGGTGGAGCCGTCCGCGGTGACCACCGATCCACCCGCGAGCACGGGTTCGGTGGTCTTCGGGCTGTTTGCGACCCACAGCTCTTGCAGGCCTGCCGGCACCTCGCGGGCCGGAGTCAGGTAGGGAACCGGTGCCGCGGCGGGCCTGCTGATGGTGGCCCGGGCGTCACTGGTCCACCAGATCAGCCCGGCTACCACCGCGACGACCGCGACGATTGCCGCGGCGGCCGCCATGTCGCCGCGAGTGCGGCGTTCGGGTTTGACCACTGCAGGTTTGTCTGCGGGCGCCGGTCAGCCGGCCGTCGCGGTCTCGGTCTTGCGGGGACGGCGGCGCCGACGGCGACGTCCGTTGGAGGACGTTTCGTCCGAGGCGTCCGCATCGGTCACCGGAGCGGCATCGCCGTCTTTCGGTGCCGGCGCAGAGGTGCCCTGGGGATGCCCAGTGGCCGCCTGGCCGCCGCGGGTACGCCGACGGCTGCGGTTCCTGGTCTTTGCGGGCCGGTCCTCGGAATCCGCCGAGGAGATGCGCTTCTCGTCGGGACTGCGCTTGGCCGCGGGCTTGCGCGCTTCGCCGATCCGGCCGGTGGCGTCACTCGGGATACCGAGCTCTTCGTAGATGTGCGGCGAGCTGGAATAGGTTTCCGCGGGTGCGGGGCAACCCAGGTTCAGCGCCTTGTCGATCATCTCCCAGCGGGGCAGTTCATCCCAGTCGACCAGGGTGATCGCGACACCGGTCTTGCCGGCGCGGCCGGTGCGGCCGATGCGGTGCACGTAGGCCTGCTCGTCCTCGGGGCACTGGTAGTTGATGACGTGGGTGACGTCGTCGATGTCGATACCCCGTGCCGCCACGTCCGTCGCGACCAGCACGTCGACGGCTCCGCTGCGGAACGATTTGAGGGCCTTCTCGCGGGCGCCCTGCCCGAGGTCGCCGTGTACGGCGTCGACCTTGAACCCGCGTTCGCCGAGTTCGTCGGACACCTTCTGTGCGGTGCGCTTGGTGCGGGTGAAGATCATCGTGGCGCCGCGGCCCTCGGCCTGCAGGATCCGGCTCACCAGCTCGGACTTGTCCAGAGCATGGGCCCGGTAGGCGAACTGTTCGGTGGTGTCGTGGGTGGCCGCCGAATGGGGGGCCTCGGCCCGGATGTGGGTCGGCTGGTTCATGAAGGTGCGAGCCAGCGTGATGATCGGGTCGGGCATGGTGGCCGAGAACAGCATCGACTGCCGGTCGTCCGGGGTCAGCCGCAGGATGCGCTCGATGTCGGGCAGGAAGCCCAGGTCGAGCATCTCGTCGGCTTCGTCGAGCACCAGCACGGACAGGCCGCCGAGCTGCAGGTGACCCTGCTGGGCCAGATCGAGCAGCCGGCCCGGGGTGCCGACGACGACGTCGACGCCCTTGCGCAGTGCCTCGATCTGGGACTCGTAGGGACGGCCGCCGTAGATCGAGGTCACGGAGAACTTGCGGTCCTTGCCCGCTTCGGTGTCGACCCTCAGGTACTTGGCCGCTCCGGCGAGGTCGCCGTAGACCTGAATGCAGAGTTCCCGGGTGGGCACCACGATCAGGGCCCGCGGCGTGCCGTTGAGCGGACGCGTCTCATCGGTGGAGATGCGATGAAGCAGGGGGACACCGAAGGCGTAGGTCTTGCCCATACCGGTGCGGGCCTGACCGATCAGATCGTCGCCGGCCAGCGCCAGCGGCAGGGTCAGTTCTTGAATGGCAAAGGGGTGTTCGATGCCTTCTTCACTCAGGGCGCGGACGATTTCGTCGCGGACGCCGAGTTCGGCAAACGTTTTATTTACATGCGTCATGGTTGGTGGAGGTGGCCTTTCACTGTCAAACCTCACGGGCATCCAGCGCACACGGAGTTTGACGGTGAAACGGTCGGGTTCGCCCGGATAAGGTTCGTATCCTCAGCGCTGCCGATCCGTTGGGCCCAGCTCCCACAGGGGCGGGCCAACTGCGTGCACGCACATTTCCTGGTAGCGGTTCGGGCGCTGAATTGTCGGCTCGAAGCCGTTACCAATTGTCATTGTAGCTGGTCGCGGGATCTGGGCCGATTTGCCAGCCGATCACGGTGTCCCGGCGGCGTCTAGAGTTGGCCTCATGAATTCCCCTCAGCCTGCCACGGAACAGATCGTCAAACCGGTCGATTCGGGCGTGACTGCGGATCATCCGGGAGTCAATGAACTGTTCGCGGTGCTCGCCTACGGCGAGGTCGCCGCGTTCTACCGGCTCACCGAAGAGGCCCGCATGGCGCCGAGTCTGCGGGGCCGGATCAACATGGCGAGTATGGCGGCTGCCGAGATGGGCCATTACGAGCTGTTGCGGGATGCGTTGGAGCACAGGGGAGTTGACGTCGTTCCGGCGATGTCGAAGTACGCGTCGGCGTTGGAGAACTACCACCGGATGACCACTCCGAGCACGTGGCTGGAGGCCTTGGTCAAGACCTACATCGGCGACGCGCTCGCCGCGGATTTCTATCTGGAGATCGCCGATGCCCTGCCCGAGGCGGTGTCGACGGTGGTGCGTGCGGTGCTGTCCGAAACGGGACATTCACAGTTCGTGGTCGCCGAGGTACGTGCGGCGGTGACGGCCAGCGATCGGCAGCGGCACCGGTTGGCGTTGTGGGCGCGTCGTCTGCTCGGAGAGGCGGTCACCCAGGCGCAGTTCGTCCTGGCCGATCATGACGAACTCGTCGATCTGGTGATGTCCAGCGGTGAGGGTCTGACGCAGTTGGCCGAGTTCTTCGGCCGGTTGCAGAACACCCATCAGTCCCGGATGCAGGAACTGGGCCTGGCGTAACCGCCAGACCCAGTCCGTAGTGCTCCGTTCGGTCGCTACTGCGTGCAGGTGGTGATCATCGTGTTGTTGGCCTGCGCGACGAGCACGGCCCCAGACGCGTCGGTGATCGAGCAGTTGAGCTGACCGGCGACGCTGGTCGCCGTCACGGACTTGAGTGTCACACCCGGGTTGAGAACCACGGTTTTGGCCCACGGCAGCGCGACGTTGATGTCGGTCTGCAGGGCGCCCTGCTCATCGGTGTAGACGATGGTCACCAGGTCGATGAGTTGCCGGTTGCCGGTCACCCGGTAGGTGACGGCGTTCGGGGTGGCGACGCCGGCGGGCGGGGCGGCTACGGGTGGTGCGACGGGCGCGGGTGTCGCGGTCGCACTAGGTGCCGGAGTCAGCGTGGTGACGGTCTCGGGTGACAGCGGCGCGGTCGGTGCTGCGCGCGGCGGCGCCGGTTTGGAAGTGGCGTCCTGTGCGGGCTGGGTGGTCTGGGTCGGCTGGGCCGACGGTGACGTCAGGGTGGCCGAGACCGACCCGCTGTCCCCGCCGCCCAGGATCACCACGGTGCAGATGACCGCGACCAGCAGGATCGCGCCTGCCACGCCGGCCACCCAGATCCAGCGACGGTCGATGGGGTCCTCGTAGAAGGTGACCTCGTCGTCGTAGTCCGCGTCGTAATCCGCGTCGTAGTTGTCGTAGTCGGCCGAGTAGTCCGTCGTGTGCTCAGGGGTGTAGCCGGAGTATCCGGTCGGCTCATACGGCCGGTCCCCGAAGCGCTCGGTCGAGGTGGTGTCGTACGGCGAATAGTGCCTGGTCATGCGGCTGCCCCAGTCGTCTCGTCCAATATCGAAACTGATGCTATCGAGACAGAAGTGACAGATGAGGTCGAGCTCGGTGCGTGTCGGTCACGGTCCGGACTCGGTTCGGTATCCGTGTTTCGCGCAGGGCGTAGCCCCGGTGCCCACCCGCTGGCGGCGGGCGGGCCCGGCTGTCTACTAGCCTGCTCAGGGAAGTCGACAAACGGACGTGAGAAAGAAAGAAGGGTCCAGCGTGGAGGTCAAGATCGGTGTCACGGACAGCCCGCGCGAGCTCGCCTTCAACAGCGCGCAGACACCCACCGAAGTGGAGCAGCAGGTCACCGACGCACTCGCCAAGGAATCAGGGGTGCTGGCGTTGACCGATGAGAAGGGCCGGCGATTCCTGGTGCAGAACAGCCGGATCGCCTACGTCGAGATCGGCGCCGCAGACGTGCGCCGGGTTGGGTTCGGGATTGGCGTGGAATCTGCCGGAGCATCCGCCCCAGCGGTCTAGGACCGCGTGAGTGGCACGTGTGACAGTCCGCCCCAGGCGAACTGCACCGTGCCGTCCACGGCGGTATTCCGGTCGATCGGCCGGTCATTGGTCAGCCAGTACCGCGCCGAGTCGACGCTGATGGCCACCAATCCGACCGCGATC
This sequence comes from Mycobacterium sp. URHD0025, assembly GCF_000426065.1. Classification (GTDB taxonomy): domain Bacteria; phylum Actinomycetota; class Actinomycetes; order Mycobacteriales; family Mycobacteriaceae; genus Mycobacterium. Next base: position 730,721 of record NZ_AUEQ01000001.1, read on the forward strand.
ATCCTGGCGCGGTGCGCCTCGAGCCCGGAGTCGCGGCTGATCAGATCGAACACCGCATCGGTACACGCTTCGGTGGCGACCTTCACCTGTGCGGCCACCTGCGGCTCGCTGACATAGTCGTTCTCGAAGATCAGCCGGTAACCCTGGCTGTCGTGCTCGATGAAATCGAAGAACGCCTCGACCGCCGCGCGCAACCGTTGCCGGTTGTCGGTCGTGGTGCGCAGGGCCTGGCGCACACCTGACACCAGATTGTCGACGTGGCGCTGCAACACTGCCAGGTAGAGCTCGAGCTTTGACGAAAAGTGTTGATACAGAACGGGTTTGCTCACACCCGCACGGTCGGCGATCTCATCCATGCCCGCGGCGTGGTAGCCGCGCTCGACGAATACCTCGCTGGCGGCCGCCAACAGCTGTCCGCGCCGCTCATCACGAGGCAGGCGATTGCCACGTCGACCAGCGGACGCAGGCTTGTCACCTCTCCTCTCGGCGGTGTTGGCGAGATCGCTCATCAGGTCCTCAATCTGTATTGCTCTGGCGCACTTGGACATGTTCATCCGAGCCGCTGATCGCACCGACACTACTACCGTGGCGCGCTCTTTCGTCCGCGCGGTCGTCGCGAAACGGGGATGGGTTTCGAAATGACACCAGCGTGGTCACGGCCTAGCTGCGCTGAGAACCGATCCACAGGAGTCTGTGCCATTCTGGTTCCCGTGACCTACGACCCGGGACGTCGCGGGGGTGGCCGTGTCCCGGCGCTGCGAAACGAGTGGCGGGAGCCGCTCCGCGCACAGCGAGATCCGATCGCGGCTGATTCAGGACGAGCCAGATCGAATCGGGACGACCACCAACAGTGGCGTAAGCAGACGTGGATCGGCCGCTTTGTGTCCACCTACGGCTGGCGCGCGTATGCGCTGCCGGTGCTGATCGTGCTGACCGTCGTGGTGGTCTACCAGACCATCACCGGCACCAGCGCACCGCACTCGGCGCAGGAGGACGACGGTCCGGTGCAGGGCCCGCCCACCATCGACGTGGCCAGCACGGCGATCATCGGTGCGCCGCCCAAAGGCCTGACCCAGTTCGACGCGAATCTGCCCACCGGAATCCTGCCCGCGGGTGGTCAGTTCACCGAGGCCGGCGCCCGGGCCTGGCGGATCGTGCCGGGCACCACGCCCAAGATCGGTGAAGGCACGACGAAAGCGTTCCACTACACCGTCGAGGTCGAGGATGGCGTGGACACCACCGCCTTCGGCGGTGACGACGGTTTCGCCCGGATGGTCAGCGAGACGCTGGCCAATCCGAAGAGCTGGACGCACAACGGGCTGTTCGCGTTCACCCGGGTAGATGAGAGCAGCGGCATCGAACCCGATTTCCGGGTATCGCTGACGTCGCCGATGACCGTGCGCGAGGGCTGCGGCTACGACATCCAGCTGGAAGCGTCCTGCTACAACCCGTCGTTCGACGGGCATCAGCCCCGGGTGTTCGTCAACGAGGCCCGGTGGGTGCGTGGCGCGGTGCCGTTCCAGGGCGACATCGGCTCGTACCGGCAATACCTGATCAACCATGAGGTTGGTCACGCCATCGGCTATCAGCGGCACGAGGGCTGCGAGGCCAACGGGCAGCTGGCGCCGATCATGATGCAGCAGACGTTCTCCACCTCGAACGACGACGCAGCCAAGTTCGACCCCGAAACGGTCAAGGCCGACGGCTTGACCTGCAAGTTCAATCCCTGGCCGTACCCGATCGCCTGACCACTACCGCCGCGGTAACCCGCTGCACCCCGTGCCGACGCCGGGAACCAGGCGTGGCGTGCGAGCGGTCGTGGTGGCCGGACGGTGGGAAGCATCAGCGCCGGATTACCGTTGTGGGTACGAGCAGCTCGGACGATGAACTGACCGAAAAACTGAGGAGACATACGGTGTCCGCGAATTTGGACGTGTCGTTACCGCCGTTGGTTGAGCCGGCCGCCGAGCTGACGCGTGAAGAGGTGACGCGTTACAGCCGGCACCTGATCATTCCGGACGTCGGCGTGATCGGGCAGAAAAGACTGAAGAACGCGAAGGTGCTGGTGATCGGCGCCGGCGGGCTGGGCTCGCCGACCTTGCTCTACCTGGCAGCGGCGGGGGTGGGCACCATCGGCATCGTCGAGTTCGACGTGGTCGACGAGTCCAACCTGCAGCGGCAGATCATCCACGGGCAGTCCGACATCGGCCGCTCCAAGGCGCAGAGCGCCAAGGAGTCGGTTCTGGAGATCAACCCTCTGGTGACGGTGAATCTGCACGAATTCCGGCTGGAGCCGGACAATGCGGTGGAACTGTTCAGCCAGTACGACCTGATCCTGGACGGCACCGACAACTTCGCCACCCGGTATCTGGTCAACGACGCCGCGGTGTTGGCCGGCAAGCCCTATGTGTGGGGCTCGATCTACCGGTTCGAAGGCCAGGTGTCGGTGTTCTGGGAGGACGCCCCCGACGGCCTCGGCCTCAACTACCGCGATCTGTATCCCGAGCCGCCGCCACCGGGGATGGTGCCCTCGTGTGCCGAAGGTGGCGTGCTGGGCATCCTGTGCGCCTCGATCGCGTCGGTGATGGGTACCGAGGCGATCAAGCTGATCACCGGCATCGGTGAACCGCTGCTGGGCCGTCTCATGGTGTACGACGCACTCGAGATGTCGTACCGGACCATCCGAATCCGCAAGGATCCGGCCACCCCGAAGATCACCGAGCTGATCGACTATGAGGCGTTCTGCGGTGTCGTTTCGGAAGCCGCTGCGGATGCCGCGGCCGGCTCCACCGTCACTCCGCGCGAGCTGAAGGATCTCATCGACTCCGGGAAACCGTTGGCGCTGATCGATGTCCGCGAACCCGTCGAGTGGGATATCAATCACATCGAGGGCGCCGAACTCATCCCGAAGCCGTCGTTCGAGTCCGGTGACGCGTTGGCGAAGCTCCCGGTGGACCGGACACCGGTGCTGTACTGCAAGACCGGGATCCGTTCGGCCGAGGTACTCGCCATCGTCAAGAAGGCCGGATTCTCCGATGCGGTGCACCTGCAGGGTGGAATTGTGGCCTGGGCCAAGCAACTCGAGCCCGACATGGTGATGTACTGAGCGCTGGTTTGCCGGTCAACAGCTTAGGCTGAGGCTGTGAGTGTGGAACGGCCGCCGGAACATGTGCTGGCGGCGTTCGGCCTGTCCGGGGTGCGCCCGGTACCGCTCGGCTCGAGCTGGGAGGGTGGCTGGCGCTGCGGCGAAGTGGTGATGTCGATGGTGCCCGAGCACGCCCGTGCGGCGTGGTCGGCCAAGGTTCGGGAATCGTTGTTCATCGACGGGGTGCGGCTCGCCCGCCCGGTCCGCTCGACAGACGGCCGTTACGTGGTGGCCGGATGGCGGGCCGACACCTACGTCGCCGGCACGCCCGAACCCCGTCACGACGAGGTGGTGTCGGCGGCGGTGCGATTGCACGAGGCCACCGCCAAGCTGGAGCGGCCGCGCTTCCTCACTCAACCGCCTGTCGCGCCATGGGCCGACGTCGACGTGTTCATCGCCGCCGACCGGGCTGCCTGGGAGGACCGGCCGTTGCACTCCCTGCCGCCGGGCGCCAGGGTCTCGCCCGGCTCGTCGGATGGGCAGCGCTCCGTGGAATTGATCAATCAGTTGGCCGGCCTGCGCAGGCCGACCAGGAGCGCCAGTCAACTGGTGCACGGCGATCTCTACGGCACAGTGCTTTTCGCCGGAACGGCGGCACCGGGAATCACCGACATCACCCCGTACTGGCGCCCGGCACCGTGGGCCGCCGGGGTGGTGGTGGTCGACGCGTTGTCCTGGGGCGACGCCGACGACGGACTGGTCGAGCGGTGGTCATCGCTTCCGGAATGGCCACAGATGTTGTTGCGCGCGTTGATGTTCCGGCTCGCCGTGCATGCACTGCACCCGCGGTCCACCGCTGCGGCGTTCCCGGGTCTGGCGCGCACCGCCTCGCTCGTCCGGCTGATCCTGTAGCTCGTGTGCTCGGGGTCAGAACTGGTGCCGGTACTCGCGCAGTGGCACCCGCCCGTCGACGGCCAACACCCCTTCGGCGCGTAGCCGTTCCAGCTGCCGGGTTGCCAGGTGCGGGGCCGGGCGCCCAGAGGCCGGGATCACGCGGTGCCACGGCAGGTCCGAGGAATCGGTGCGCATGATCCAGCCGACGATCCGTGGACTGGAAAGCGCTGCGGCGTCGGCGATGTCGCCATACGTCGACACCTTTCCCGATGGGATCGCGGCCACCAGTGTCCGCACCAGCTCCACCTGCTCCTCGGTCACCGCCGCCATCGTCAGCCCAGTTGTTCGAGGATCAGCTTCGCGGTCTCAGCGGGCTTGGCCTGAGCCACCATGTGATCGCAGTCCCAATCCAGCAGAGTGAAATCCGGACCCAGGTGCCCGCTGAGCGCCGCGATGAGACCGTCACGCGCATACGGCGGGCTGGTGCGGGTGGCGCGGACCAGGACAGTGGGAGTGCCCTTGCGCGGCAAGGCAACCGGACGGGCCAGTTCGCTCCAGTAGGACAGCATGGCCGGGATGCTGATCCGCCACCCGTAGCGGCCGCCGGGCAGTTCGATGAGATGCTCGTCGAGGTCACGGTCCAACTCGGCCGGCGCCACCTCGCCCCACGAACCGTTGGCTTTCTCGGCCCGCGCCTCAGCACGGTCGGGATAGTCCGGTGATGCCAACATGGCATCGGCGATCTCACGCATCCATTCGCCGTCGAGTTCCACCGCGGGGTCCAGCAACACCAGCCCGCTGACCAGATCCGGCTGTGCGGCAGCGAGATTGAGTGCCACCGCGCCGCCGAACGAATGCCCGACCACCAGGGTCGGTCCCTCCAGCAGCGAGGCCAGGGCCTCGACGTTGGCGTCCAGCGTCCACGGGGCGGCCCACGATGAACGGCCATGCCCGAGCAGATCCGGCGCGAGCACCGCCACGTCGGGCAGGTGCTGCTCGGCCAGCGTCTTCCACCGTTGGCCGTGCCCGGTCAAACCGTGGATGAGCAACAGCTGGGGCGCCCGGTCGGGGCCGTACCGGTGGACGTGCAACTTCTCGGCTGACATTCCCTAGATGCTGCCAGAGCTCGCGCTCCGCTACTTGTCGGGCTGTTCGCGCCAATCCGCTCCGCTACTTGTCGGGCCGTTCGCTCCAATCCGCTCCGCTACTTGTCGGGCTGTTCGCGCCAATCCGCTCCGCTACTTGTCGGTCCCTTCTGGTGTCATGCATTCCATGACCGCACAACACGTCCAGCCCACCCTGGAAGGCACCGAGCTGCTGGGGCCAGGACGTGGCGGGGTGGTGCGGGTCTTGGGTGGGCCGGGCACCGGCAAGAGCTCGCTGTTGATCAGCACCGCGGTCGAGCACATCGCGGCGGGCACCGACCCCGAATCGGTGTTGTTGCTGACCGGTTCGGCCCGGTTGCGCTCGGAAGCGAGGGCCGCCATCACCGCGCGATTGCTGGGCGCGGGCACCCATGCCGTGGTACGCGAACCGATGGTTCGCACCGTGCACTCCTATGCGTTTGCACTGTTGCGGCTGGCCGCCCAGCGCAACGGTGATCCGCCGCCGCGCCTGATCACCACCGCCGAACAGGACGGCATCATCCGTGAGTTGTTGGCCGGCGACATGGAGGACGGCGCCGACTCGCCCGTGGGTTGGCCCGAGCAGCTGTGGCCGGCGCTGAGCACCGCGGGTTTCGCGACCGAGCTGCGGGATCTGCTGGCCCGCTGCACCGAGCGTGGTGTGGACCCGCGTGCCCTGCAGCGGCTCGGCCGCTCGGCGGGGCGTCCGGAATGGTTGGCAGCGGGCCGGTTTGCGCAGGCCTACGAACAGATCATGCTGTTGCGCTCGGCGGTCGGTATGGCTGCCCCGCAGGCCACGGTGCCGGCGCTGGGTGCGGCCGAACTCGTCGGCGCGGCCTTGGAGGCCCTCGGGACCGACGCCGATCTACTGGCCGCCGAACGCGCGCGGATCAGCCTGCTGCTGGTCGACGATGCGCAACACCTCGACCCGCAGGCTGCCCTGTTGGTCCGGGTGCTGGCCGCCCGGGCGGGTCTGACCGTCATCGCGGGCGATCCGGACCAGGCGGTGTTCGGTTACCGCGGCGCGGAGCCGGTGTTGCTGCGCGATCGTGGTGGGGATGACTCCCCGGCCATCACTCTCACCCAGTCGCACCGCTGCGCCCCCGCGGTCGCCACCGCGATCTCGGGCATCGCGCGCCGGCTGCCCGGCGTCGGGGCCTGCCGTGTGCTGGAGGGCAATCCGGAGCGCGGGCACGGCGAGGTGACCATGCGGCTGGCGGCCACGCCGCACGCCGAGAACGCCTTCATCGCCGATGCCCTGCGTCGCGCCCATCTGGTGGACGGCGTGCCGTGGTCCGAGATGGCTGTCGTGGTCCGCTCGGTCCCTCGGGTGGGGGCGGCTCTGGCGCGGGCACTGAGCGGTGCCGGCGTGCCGGTGCAGGCCACCGGCCCCGATCTGGGGCTGGCCCAGCAGCCCGCGGTTGCGGCCCTGCTGACGGTGCTCGAGGTGACCGCGTCCGGACAGCTGGACGGTGACAGCGCGATCAGTCTGCTCACGGGGCCGATCGGCCGCGTCGATCCGGTGACCTTGCGGCAGTTGCGCCGGGCGCTGCGCCGCGCCGACGGATCCACGCCGCCACGCGATTTCACCGACCTACTGGTCGCCGCGATCGCCGCGGAGCCTGCCGGATTGTCCGCCGAACACGTCAAGCCACTGCGCCGCCTCCGTTCGGTCCTGGCCGCCGCCCACCGCAGCGAGCGCGACGGTGCCGATCCGCGCTACACCCTGTGGCAGGCATGGAACGCCTGCCGGTTGCAGCCGCGCTGGCTGGCCGCCAGCGAGCGGGGCGGCACCATCGGGGCGCAAGCAGATCGGGACCTCGACGCGGTGACGGCGCTGTTCGATGTGGCCGATCAGTATGTGAGCCGCACGGCGGGAGCGTCGCTGCGCGGGCTGGTCGACAATGTGGCTGCGTTGGGGACTTCGCTGTCGGCATCGGAGTCGAACTCGCAGACCGACGCGGTGGCGGTGCTCAGCGCACACGCAGCGCTCGGCCGGGAGTGGGATTTCGTTGTGATCGCCGGTGTTCAAGAAGGGTTGTGGCCCAACATCGTTCCACGCGGTGGGATCCTGGGGACGCAGAACCTGGTGGATGTGCTCGACGGGGTGGCCGCTGCTGACGATCGGGCGATCTCGACCCGCGCGCCGCTGCTTGCCGAGGAGCGGCGGCTGTTGATGGCGGCCATGGGACGGGCAAGGACGCGGCTGCTGGTGACCGCGGTGGACAGCGACGGCGGCGACGAATCGCTGCTGCCCTCACCGTTTTGCGCCGAGTTGGCCGAGGTGGCAACCGAATCCGTACCGCTGCCGCCGCTGGCCGCCCCGCGGCTGCTGCTGCCTTCGGCGGTGGTCGGTCGCCTCCGGGCCGTCGTGTGCGCGCCGGAGGGCGCCGTCGACGATGAGTCGCGAGCTTGTGCCGCCACTCAATTGGCCAGACTGGCCGCCGCGGGGGTACCAGGTGCCGAGCCCTCGCAATGGCACACGATGACAGCGTTGTCCACCGAGGAGCCGCTCTGGTCAGAGGTTGAGGGCGTGCTGCCTGAGGTGGTCTTGTCGCCGTCGACGTTGCAGATGCTCACCGACTGCCCGCTGCGCTGGCTGCTGGAGCGGCACGGTGGCAGTGACGGACGCGACGTGCGCTCGACGGTCGGGTCGTTGTTGCACGCGTTGGTTTCCGACTCCGGTAAGAGCGAGAGCCAGCTGATCAACGACCTGGAAAAGGTGTGGGAAGACCTGCCTTTCGAGGCGAAGTGGTATTCGGACAACGAGCTGACGCGGCACCGGGCGATGTTGGAGACCTTCACGCGGTGGCGCGCGGACTCCCGGGACCGGCTGACCGAGGTCGCCACCGAGATCGATGTCGACGGCGTGATCGTCGAAGCGAGTTCCGCCGGGCCCGGCGTTCGGGTGCGGGGCCGGTTGGACCGACTCGAGCGGGATCAGGCCGATCGGCTTGTCGTGGTCGACCTCAAGACCGGCAAGAGCCCCGTGACCAAGGACGATGCGCAGAAGCACGCCCAGCTGGCCACCTATCAGCTCGCGGTGGCTGCGGGCTTGTTGCCACATGGGGACGAGCCCGGCGGCGGGCGGTTGGTATACCTGGGCAAGCCCGGAGCCGCCGGCGCCACCGAACGCGAACAGGATCCGATGACGCCAGAGACCCGTGCCGACTGGCTGGGCACCGTCAGCGCCGCGGCGGCCGCCACCGCCGGGCCGCACTTCGTCGCTCGAGTCAACGACGGCTGCGCCAACTGCCCGGTGCGTTCGTCGTGCCCGGCCCAGACGCTCGGGGATCGGTCATGACGGACATCATGCCGGCCGGTGTTCGGTACAGCCCGGCCGACTTGTCTACGGCTCTGGGTCTTTTCCCGCCGACCGAAGAGCAGGCTGCGGTGATCGCCGCGCCGCCCGGACCGGTCGTGGTGATCGCCGGTGCGGGCGCGGGCAAGACCGAGACGATGGCGGCCCGGGTGGTCTGGTTGGTGGCCAACGGCTACGCCACTCCATCGCAGGTGCTCGGCCTGACCTTCACGCGTAAGGCCGCCGGCCAGTTGCTGCGCCGGGTGCGGACCAGGTTGGCGCGGCTGGCCGGCGCCGGGCTCGCGCCGGTGCAGGGGCCGATGGACGGAGCCGCCGAATCGGTCACCGTCAGCACCTATCACGCGTTCGCCGGCACCCTGCTGCGCGAGTACGGCTTGCTGCTCCCGGTCGAACCGGACACCCGGCTGCTCAGCGAGACGGAGCTGTGGCAGTTGGCGTTCGAGGTGGTCTGCGCCCATCCGGGTGAGCTGGCCATCGAGAAGACGCCGGCCGTCGTCACCGACATGGTGCTGCGTCTGTCCGGTGCCCTCGCCGAGCACCTGGTGGACACGGACCAGCTGCGCGACACCCACGTGGAGCTGGAGCGGCTGGTGCACACGTTGCCGGCCGGCCCTTATCAGCGCGATCGCGGACCCAGTCAGTGGCTGCTCAAAATGCTGGCCACCCAGACCGAACGCACCGAACTGGTGCCGTTGATCGATGCGCTGCACCAGCGGATGCGTGCCGACAAAGTGATGGATTTCGGTATGCAGATGTCCGCGGCGGCGCGGCTGGCCTCCAATTTTCCTCAGGTCGGTGAGCAACTGCGCCAACGCTTCCGGGTGGTGCTGCTCGACGAGTACCAGGACACCGGGCATGCGCAGCGGGTGGCGTTGTCGTCGCTGTTCGGCGCCGGGGTCGACGAAGGCCTGGCTTTGACCGCGGTGGGTGATCCGATCCAGTCGATCTACGGCTGGCGCGGCGCGTCGGCCACGAATTTGCCCCGGTTCACCACCGATTTTCCGCTCGCCGACGGCACCCCGGCCCCGACGCTGGAATTGCGGACCAGCTGGCGCAATCCGCCGAGCGCCCTGCATCTGGCCAACGCCGTGTCGGCGGAGGCACGCCGTCGCTCGGTCACGGTGCATGAGCTGCGACCCCGGCCAGATGCCGAGCCCGGCACCATCCGATGCGCACTGCTGTCCGACGTCGAGACCGAACGTGATTGGGTGGCAGACCATCTGGCCCGGATCTACCACGGGGCGGTGGCCGAGGGCGCGGCCACGCCGACCGCGGCGGTACTGGTACGTCGCAACGCCGACGCCGCGCCGATGGCCGAGGCGCTGAGTGCTCGCGGGGTGCCGGTCGAGGTGGTCGGGGTGGCCGGGTTGCTCGCTGTGCCCGAGGTCGCCGATCTGGTCGCGATGCTGCGGCTGGTGGCCGATCCCGCCGCGGGCTCGGCGGTGATGCGGGTCCTGACCGGACCGCGCTGGCGGTTCGGTGCTCGCGACATCGCGGCGTTGTGGCGGCGAGCCAGGGAACTCGACGATCGGTCGGTGGGGGAGCCGAGCCCCGCCGAGATCGTGGCACAGGCCGCACCGGACGCCGATTCGGCATGTCTGGCCGACGCGATCTGCGATCCCGGTGCCGCCGAACACTATTCACCGGCCGGCTATCGGCGGATCGAGGCTCTCGGGCGCGAGCTGACCATGCTGCGTGCGCACTTGAGTCACCCGCTGCCGGAGTTGGTGGCCGAGGTGCGGCGCGTCGCCGGACTGGACGCCGAGGCGCGCGCGGCCCGCCCGGTGACCGCGGGCTGGACGGGGACCGAGAACCTTGACACATTTTGCGATCTGGTGGCCGATTTCGCCGGGCGGCCGGGCGGCTCGGTCCTCGCCCTGCTGGCCTACCTGGACGTGGCCACCGACGTGGAAAACGGCCTGGCCCCTGCTGAACTGACGGTGTCGCACGACCGGGTGCAAATTCTCACCGTGCACGCCGCAAAGGGGCTGGAATGGCAGGTGGTGGCCGTTCCGCATCTCAGCGGCCGGGTGTTCCCGTCGACGGCCTCGGCACGCACCTGGCTCACGGATCCGTCGGATCTGCCTCCGCTGCTGCGCGGCGACCGTGCGACCGAATCGGAGCTGGGTGTACCGGTATTGGACACGACCGACATCAACGACCGGAAGATCTTGTCGGACAAGATCTCTGATCACAAACGCAGCCTCGAGCAGCGCCGCGTCGACGAGGAACGTCGACTGCTCTACGTGGCGATCACCCGGTCCGAGGACACCTTGCTGATCTCCGGGCATCACTGGGGTGCCACCGAGAGCAAGGCGCGCGGGCCATCGGAGTTCCTGTGCGAGATCAAGGCCATCGTCGAAGATGCCGATGCCCAGGGCCGTCCCTGCGGCGTGATCGAACAATGGGCTCCCGATCCTTCGGCCGGAGAGGTGAACCCTCTGCGCGACAAGGCTGTCGAGGCGATCTGGCCGGCGGCGCCGGCCAGAGTCGATGATGTCGACCGGGGCGCGGCGCTCGTCGCGCGGGCGCTCACGCTTGCCCGCGGTGGTGGGAATGAGACCGGCGGGAAGGACGAACCCGCCGACACAGTCGATGGCGAGGGCTGGGCCGCCGACGTCGATGCCCTACTGGCCGAACGTGATCGCGGGCCGCGGCCCGCCCCGGTGGAACTGCCCGGCCAGCTGTCGGTCAGCACACTGGTGGAGCTCAGCCGTGATCGGCAGGCTGCGTTGCGGCGCCTGCACCGCAGGCTGCCGCAGCGCCCGGATCCGCATGCGTTGCTGGGCACCGCGTTCCACGAGTGGGTGCAGCGCTTCTTCCATTCCGAGCGCTTGTTCGATCTCGACGACCTGCCCGGTGCGGTGGACAGCGACAGTGGGCGCGTCAGTGCTGCCGAATTGTCCGAACTGCAGGATGCCTTCGTCATGTCGCCGTGGGCCTCGCGCACCCCGATCGAGGTCGAGGTGCCGTTCGACATGGCGATCGGGCGGGCCCGGACCACCGTGGTGCGCGGCCGGATCGACGCGGTATTCGCCCAGGAGGACGGCACCACCACCGTGGTCGACTGGAAGACCGGCGAACCACCGGCCACGCCCGAAGCCATGGCGCAGGCCGCTGTTCAGCTCGCGGTGTACCGCCTGGCCTGGGCATCACTGCGCGGCTGTCCGCCGGAATCGGTGCGCGCCGCGTTCCATTACGTGCGTTCAGGCCAGACGGTCAGCCCCGAGTCGCTTCCCGGGGAGGACGAACTCGTAGCCTTGCTGACCGACGCCACGACCGCCCCGCCGGAAATCGCACCGGAGTCCTAACCGTCGCCGGCCGACGTCAGTTTGGCGATCTCGGATCCCCAGACCGACCGTGCTCCGAGATCGCCGATGCGGTAGATCTGCACTATCGAGGACACTCCCACCAGGACGGCGACTACCGCGACAACGCTGTTGTAGATCACCCGCCGACGGTCGTCGCGGCGTTCGGCGAAATGCAATCCCACCAATGCCAGCGCGACGACAAGCAGCGCGAGCGAGAAGTAGATCATGGTGTCACCGCGCTCGGCGTGCTCTTGCAGCACGGCATCGGCGGCAGGGCGCAGGTCGTAGAGCCATTCACCGGCGTATGTCGTGAGCGGCGTCAAAACCGTTGTCACCACGGCCAGGACGAGCGTGAGCCACAGCAAGTGGCCTCGGCGAACCCTGGGCCACAACGCGCACAGCATCTCGAGTACCGCGGTCAGCGGGACGAGCACGACCAGTGCGTGGACGAGTAGGACGTGGGCGGGCAGACCGTTGAAGACTGTCACGGAACTCCTTTGACTGGGCGGGATGAAGCGACGAGGTCAGGTGATCGCGGTCCCTACCAGGAGGCCGATCAGATACGTGATCGCCAGGGCCAGGCCACCGCCGATCACGTTGCGCAACACCGCTCGTCCCTTCGGTGCCCCACCCAGTCCGGCCGACACCGCCCCGGTGAGCATCAGCGCCAGCAGCACGGCCACGACGGTCACGGGGATTCGCCATGTCGTCGGCGGAACGAGGATCGCGATCAGCGGCAGCAGCGCGCCGATGGTGAAGGCCAGCGCCGAAGACCCGGCAGCCTGCCACGGATTGGTCAGATCCTTGGGGTCGATACCCAATTCGACCTCGGCGTGCGCGGCGAAGGCGTCGTGATCGGTCAGTTCCTCGGCCACGGTGCGCGCGGTGACCGTCGACAGGCCCTTCGCCTCGTACAGCGCCGCCAACTCGTCCAGTTCGGCAGCCGGGTCGTCGCGCAGCTCGCGGCGTTCCTTGCGCAGCAACGCGCGCTCGGTGTCGCGCTGTGTGCTCACAGAGACGTATTCGCCCAACGCCATCGAGACCGCTCCCGCGGCCAGGCCGGCGATGCCGGCAGTCAGGATGGGTGCCTTGTCCACCGTGGCGGCCGCGACGCCGACGACGATGCCGGCCGTGGAGACGATGCCGTCGTTGGCGCCCAAAACTCCGGCGCGAAGCCAGTTCAGCTTCGACGACAGTGAACCTACGTGCGGCTCGGACGGATGGCTGGGATTCATCACGATCCGACGGTATCGGTGAAAACCGTGCGCCACCAGCAACGATAGCCTTGCCAAACTATGTCCGGCGGGGCTCAGGGCGGCGCCCGGCGCGACGAGAAAGGCTGCTGCCCAAGCGTTCTGGCCAGCCGGCGCGCCCTACGAGTTTCGGTACACCCGCAGTGCCGCGGTAATCATCGGGATCTGCAGCGGCAGCCGGGCGATGGCGACGATCCGCATGGGCCACGGCTTGTCCCACCAAAGCCGGACCATGTTCACATTCCCGGGGAACACGGCGATGAACAGCGCCACTGCGGCCAACGCACCGATGCGCCGGGTGCGCGGCACAGCGAGCAGGGCACCGGTGGCCATCTCGCCCACCCCGGAGGCGTAGGTGTAGAACCGGGCGCTGCCGGGCAGTTCGGCCGGGATGATCGTGTCGAAGGGTTTGGGCGCGACGAAGTGCAGTGTGCCCATGCCCAGCAGCAGGGCTGCCATGCGTTGGGCTGGGGCGGAGGAGATCCGCTGAGGCTCGGGTGCGGTCATGGTTACATTGTGGCGTGCGTCTGATCAGATTGATCCCGGCGCGTCCCGGGGCGCTTCGCTCGATGACGGGGTCGCGTGGCTAAAGGCAGGCTGCGGCGCCGACTCGCCGCGATCGACTCGAACCTGACCTCGCGCCCGGACGCCGCGCTCGTCGACGTTCTGCGTATCCCCGAGCCGTTCGTCAGCCCCGGGCAACGCATCTTCCGACGGGTCATCTACGCGATGCTGGCACTGTTCGCCGCGGTGTTCATCGTCTACTTCGATCGCGATGGGTACCGGGATGTGCAGGACAGCCCGCTGTCGTTCTTGGACTGCCTGTACTACGCGACGGTCTCGCTGTCGACGACGGGCTACGGCGACATCACGCCCTATACGCCGTCGGCACGTCTGGTCAACGTTCTGGTCATCACGCCACTGCGGGTGGCCTTCCTGATCGTTCTCATCGGTACCACCGTGGAAACCCTGACCACCCAATCGCGGCAGGCGCTGAAGATTCAGCGATGGAGGAACAAAGTGCGCAACCACACCGTCGTCGTCGGATACGGCACCAAGGGCCGAACGGCGGTTGCCGCGATGGTCGGCGACGAGGTCTCTCCCGCCGACATCGTGGTCGTCGACGAGAGCGCGGCCGCGTTGGAACGCGCCAAGGGCGCGGGGCTGGTGACCGTGCACGGCGACGCCACCAATTCCGGTGTGCTGCGGCTGGCCGGGGCCCAGCACGCCAAGTCGATCATCGTCGCGGCGGACAACGACGCCAGCGCGGTGCTGGTGACGTTGACGGCCCGCGAACTGGCACCCAAGGCCAAGATCATCGCGGCCGTACGCGAATCCGACAACCTGCATCTGCTCAAACAGTCCGGCGCGGACTCCACGGTGGTGTCCTCCGAGACTGCCGGACGGTTGCTCGGGATCGCGACGCAGACGCCGAGCGTGGTGGAGATGATGGAGGATCTGCTGACCCCCGACGCGGGCTTCGCCATCGCCGAACGCGAGGTGACTCCCAAGGAGGAGGGCGGCTCGCCGCGGCATCTGCACGACATCGTGCTGGGTGTGGTGCGGGATGGCCGGTTGGTGCGTGTCGACGCGCCGGAAGTGGATGCGCTTGAGGCCGGTGACAGGCTGCTCTACATCCGCAGCGCGGATGCCGAGCGATGACGCCCACCAGAACGTTCGGCCTGCGCAATGTTCCGTTGCTCTCGCGCGTCGGCGCAGATCGGGCCGACGCGCTGCGCACCGACATCGACGCCGCGATCGGCGGCTGGCAGGACGCGCTGCTGCTGCGGGTCGACCGACGCAACCAGGTGCTGATCTCCAACGGCCAGGTGGTGCTCGGCAAGGCGTCGAGCCTGGGCACCGACAAGCCGCCGGAGCATGCGGTGTTCCTGGGCCGGTTGGGTGACGGCCGGCATGTCTGGGGTATCCGCAGCGCGCTGGAGGGGCCCGAGGACCCCGGTGTACCCGTCGAGGTCCTCGACCTGCGCCGGGCCGGCGAAGTGTTCGATGACACCAGTGCCCAGTTGGTGGCGACTGCGACCGCATTGCTGAACTGGCATGACAGGGCCCGGTTCAGTGCGGTGGACGGTGCGGCGACGAAGCCGGCGAAGGGCGGCTGGTCACGGGTGGACCCGGTGAGCGGCCACGAAGAGTTCCCGCGTATCGATCCTGCGGTCATCTGTCTGGTCCACGACGGCCATGACCGTGCGGTCCTGGCCCGGCAGACCGCGTGGCCGGAGCGGTTGTTCTCAATCCTGGCCGGTTTCGTCGAGGCCGGTGAATCCTTCGAGGCGTGTGTGGTGCGTGAGATCGCCGAAGAGGTCGGCCTCACGGTCACCGACGTGCAGTACCTCGGCAGTCAGCCGTGGCCGTTCCCGAGGTCGCTGATGGTGGGCTTCCATGCCATCGGCGACCCGGAGCAGCCGTTCTCGTTCAACGACGGCGAGATCGTCGAGGCCGACTGGTTCACCCGTGCCGAGATCCGCGAGGCGCTGGATCAGGGTGACTGGAACTCGGCCGAAGGCGAGTCACGTTCGAGGCTGCTGCTGCCCGGATCCATCTCGATTGCGCGCGAGATCATCGAGTCCTGGGCCGCCCTGGACTGACTGACGGTCAGGCCAGCTTGGCCTTGACCTGCTTGATGGTGGGGTTGGTCAGCGTCGACCCGTCGGCGAACTTCACGGTCGGTACGACGTGGTTGCCCCCGTTCACCGAACCGACGAACTCGGCTGCTGCCGGATCCTGCTCGATGTCGACCTCGGCCCACGCGATGCCCTCTGACTTCAGTGCCATCTTGAGTCGCGAGCAGTAGCCGCACCAGGTGGTGGTGTACATGGTCAAAGCCGGTGTAGCAGTCATAGTGCACATAACGTAGCCGACCCGTCGTCTCATGCCCCGCGGTGACGCAGGTCTCCGGTGCTCACCGGTAAGTTGCTAATCCGCAGTGGACGGAGCTGAACATGACCCGATTGGTGCCGCCGGTGGCCGGTGACCCGCATGTGCTCGATGAGTTGCGGATGCAGGTGCGCCAGTTCGTCGCCGAGCAGCAGCGGACCGGCAGGATCGGCAGGTACGCCGACAGCTGGCTGACCGGTTGGGACGAGGACTTCAGCCGGGCGTTGGCCGCCCGCGGCTGGTTGGGCATGACGGTGCCGGTCGAATACGGCGGGCAGGGACGCAGCCATCAGGAACGGTTCGTGGTCACCGAGGAATTGCTGGCCGCCGGTGCCCCGGTCGGGGCGCACTGGATCGCTGACCGCCAGATCGTTCCCTCGTTGCTCAAGTACGGCACCGAGGAACAACGACGAAAGTTCTTGCCCGCCATAGCCAAAGGCGAGTGCTACTTCGGAATCGGGATGAGCGAGCCGGATTCCGGGTCGGATCTGGCCAGCGTGCGCACCAAGGCTGTCCAGGTTGACGGCGGCTGGGCGATCACCGGTGCCAAGGTGTGGACGTCCGGGGCGCACTTGGCCCATGCCTTCATCTGCCTGGCCCGTAGTGCGCCGGTGGACCCCGCGCATCGCCACGACGGTCTGAGCCAGTTCATCGTCGATCTGCACGCCCCCGGCGTCGACATCCGGCCCATCATCTCGATGAACGGAAAACACCATTTCAACGAGGTGATCCTCGATGAGGTGTTCGTGCCCGATGCCATGGTGTTCGGCACCATCGGCCAGGGCTGGCAGCAGGTGACCTCGGAGCTGAGCTTCGAACGCAGTGGTCCCGAACGTTTCCTGTCGACGTTCCCGCTACTGGCGGACATGGCCGGTCACATGCGTGACGGATCTCTGCCCCGGCACACCGATCTGGGCCGCTACCTGGCCCGCATCGCCGGGCTGCACCAGATGTCCATGGCAGTGGCCGGCGCGCTGGAGCGCCACGAACCGGCCGACACCGCGGCTGCCGTGGTCAAGGTGCTCGGAACATCCACCGAGGGCGATATCGCTGACTTCGCCGATGTTCTCGGTGAGACGGACGACGAGGGTTACCGGACCATGCTGGCCGATGCCGTGGTGCAACGCCCGGGGTTCACGCTGCGTGGCGGCACCAATGAGGTGTTGCGTGGGGTCATTGCGAGGGGACTGGGGTTGCGCCCATGAGTGCCGTCGATCCTGAACTGGTCGAGATGATGTCGGCGGTCTTCGCCGCGCACCGCGAGCGGCATCAACCCGGTGAGGGCGTCGCCGACTTATGGGGCCGGCTCGATGAACTCGGTCTGGTCCGGCTCACCGGATCCGAGGAGTCCGGCGGCAGTGGTGCGGGCTGGGCCGAGGCCGTCGAGTTGCTGCGCGCCGCTGTCTGGAATGGAGTGAAAATCCCTCTGGCCGAGCATGATCTGCTGGCCTGCTGGCTGTTGGACACGGTTGGCCTGCCGGTGAACGATGCCCGGCGCACCGCCTGCCTGCTCGACGGAGACGGCGCCGCGCGCGATGTGCCATGGGCGGCCGACTCCGAGAGGGTGGTGCTGCTGTGGCGGGACGCCACCGGTTATCAAGTGGCAGATGTGGAAGCCTCATCGTTGTCGATCACTGCGGGCCACAACAATGCGGGGGAACCCCGCGACGATGTCAGGGCGGACCTGGCGGCCTTGACCGGAACGCCGGTGTCCGAGGAGGTGGTTGCACAGTTCACGCGGCAGGCTGCCCTGGTGCGTGCCGCTCAGGTGTGTGCCGCACTGGACCGGATCCTGGCGCTGTCGGTGACGCATACCCGCGAACGCACGCAGTTCGGCAGGCCGCTGGCCAAGTTTCAGGCTGTGCAGAATCTCGTGGCAGACATCGCCGCCGAGTCGGCGCTGGCCCGGGCTGCCACCGACGGTGCGCTCGCCGAGGCGCTGCGATCGGACTGGTCCTCGCCACACCTGGATTTCCTTGTCGCGGTGGCACGTTCATGTGTCGGGCATGCTGCCTCCGTGGTGGTACGCAACGCTCATCAGGTGCACGGTGCGATCGGAACCACGATGGAACACCGACTGCACGAGTTCACCATGCCCGCGCTGTCCTGGCGTTCGGAGTACGGCTCGGTCGCGCACTGGGACGACAAGCTCACCGACTACGGCACCGCGGCGGGCGCGGGCGGGTTGTGGGCGTTGATCACTACCACCGACGGCTGATTCGCCTAGGACCCGTGCCTACCCAACAATCCCCGGGTGCGTGCCGGCGCTGCGGCCGGAATGTCGGCGAGGATGTCGGCAAGCGTGACACCGTCGAGGCTGGCCCGCCAGGCCTGGTGTGCCTCAGCCATTTTGACGGCCAGGATGCACTCGTGGCGGCACCAACTGGCAGGCAGGGCGCCGCGGCCCTGCCTGCGGATCTCGCGGCATTCGTAGGGCGGGGACGCGCCGTCTACGGCCTCGACGATCTGTAGCAAAGTGATGTCTGCCGGAGCCCGGCCGAGCCGGAAGCCGCCGCGCGGACCGGTTGTCGCGGAAAGCACACCCGCACGCGTCAACGCCTGCAGTTGCTTGGCCAGATACGCGGCAGGCAGGTCGAAGTACTCCGCGAGATCGGTGGCCGAGGCCGTGGTTCCGGGCTCCAGCTGCGCCAGCGATGTCGCGCAATGCAGCGCCCACTCGGTGGCCACGGGAAGTTTCACACTCGTACTTTATTACAGATATTGCGGACCTATATAGTCCGAGATAGCTTTCATCGAGCGGAACGGGAGTGATCATGCGAATCGCAGTGGCAGGCGCGACGGGAAACATCGGGGCGCGCGTGGTCGCCGCCCTGCAGGGCGCAGGACACGAGGTGGTGGCGATCAGCCGCTCGGCCGGGGTCGACCTGACCACCGGGGAGGGCCTCGACGCGGCTCTGGCCGGGGTCCAGGCGGTCGTCGACGCGATGAGCGCCCCGCCCGCCGATCGGGATCGCACCGTGGACTACCTGGGCACTGCCACCGCCAACCTGCTCGCCGCCGAGCAGCGTGCCGGCGTGGCGCACCACGTGCTGCTGTCCATCGTGGGCATCCACGGCATCGACGGCAATCCGCACTACGCCGGAAAACGCCGGCAGGAGGAGCTGATCGAGGCCGGGCTGGTGCCGTGGACGATTGTGCCGGCCACGCAGTTCCACGATTTCGCCGAGACGGTGGTGAGCTGGACCGAGCAGCACGGCCGTGCGGAGATCGCCCCACTTCTGGTTCAGCCCATCGATCCCGACGACATCGCCGCCGTGCTCGCCGAAATCGTCGTGGGTGACCCGCAGCGCCGCTACTCCGATGTGGCCGGCCCACAGACGCAAGATCTGGTGGACATGGCGCGGCGGACACTGGCGGTACGCGGCCGCGAGGTGACCCTGGTGCCGACCTGGTCGTCCATCTTCGGGGTGGAGATGGCCGGGGATGCACTGCTGCCAGGCCCCGACGCGCGTATCGCGCCCACCACCTTCGACCAGTGGCTGAGCCGGCAGCGGTAGTCCCCGGCCACGCCGGACCGAAGACTGTCACCGGTCTCTGACACCATGGAGCGCATGCCGTTGGAGGCTCCCTCGCCCGCGCTGGGCGACCTGGACGATGAGCAGCGGGAGGCAGTGCTGGCCGCCCGCGGCCCGGTCTGCGTGCTGGCCGGCGCGGGCACGGGCAAGACGCGCACCATCACCCGCCGGATCGCGCATCTGGTGGCGGGCGGTCACGTGGCACCCAGTCAGGTCCTGGCGGTGACGTTCACCGCGCGGGCCGCCGGCGAGATGCGGAGCCGGTTGCGGGTACTGGGGCAGGAATCGGGAGTCAACACCGCAGCGGTGCAGGCGGTGACGTTTCACGCCGCGGCGCGCAGGCAGCTGCAGTACTTCTGGCCGCGCCTGGTCGGCGATACCGGGTGGGAGCTGCTCGACAGCAAGTTCTCCGTTGTCGCGCAGGCCGCGAACCGCGCCGGGATGCAGACCAGCACCGACGACGTGCGTGACCTTGCCGGTGAAATCGAGTGGGCCAAAGCATCTTTGATCACCCCCGAGGGTTACAGCACCGCAGTGGCCAAGGTCGGCCGCGACATCCCGTTCGATGCGGCCAAGGTCGCGGCCGTCTATTCGGGTTACGAGGCGCTCAAGGCTCGGCGGGACGGCTCGGCACTGCTGGATTTCGACGATCTGCTGTTGCACACCGCGGCGGCCATCGAGAACGATGCCGCTGTCGCGCAGGAGTTTCGCGATCGCTACCGCTGCTTCGTCGTCGACGAGTACCAGGACGTCACGCCCCTGCAGCAGCGGGTGCTCGATGCCTGGCTGGGGGAGCGCGACGATCTCACCGTGGTCGGTGATGCGAACCAGACGATCTATTCGTTCACCGGGGCCACCCCGCGATTCCTGTTGGACTTCTCGCGGCGCTTCCCGGATGCGGCGGTGGTGCGGCTGGAACGGGACTACCGTTCCACGCCGCAAGTGGTGTCCTTGGCCAACCGGGTCATCGCGGCCGCACGCGGGCGCATGGCAGGCAGCAAGCTGCATCTGGTGGGGCAGCGTGACCCGGGTCCCGAGCCGACGTTCTCGGAGTATCCCGACGAGGTGGCCGAGGCCAACGCCGTCGCCCGGTCCATCAAGAAGCTGATCGAAAACGGAACGGAGCCGGCCGAAATCGCGGTGCTCTACCGGATCAATGCGCAGTCCGAGGTGTATGAGGAGGCGCTCACCGAGGCGGGCGTCGCCTTTCAGGTCCGTGGCGGTGAGGGCTTCTTCAGCCGTCAGGAGATCCGCCAGGCACTGGTGGCCATGCAGCGCTTTGCCGACCGTGACATCCCCGAAGACAATCTGCCCGCGATGGTGCGCGAATTGCTCGAGCCCCTGGGCCTGACCGCCGAACCGCCGGCCGGCACCAAAGCGCGCGAACGCTGGGAAGCGTTGACGGCGTTGGCCGAATTGGTCGACGAGGAGGTGGCGCTGCGCCCGGAGTTGGACCTGCGGGCACTGGTCGCCGAGCTGCGTCAGCGGGCCGACGCGCGTCACCCACCGGTGGTGCAGGGCGTGACGCTGGCCTCGCTGCACGCCGCCAAAGGGCTGGAGTGGGACGCGGTGTTCCTGGTCGGCCTGGCCGACAACACGCTGCCGATCTCGCATGCGCTCGCGCACGGTCCCGACAGCGAGCCGGTGGAGGAGGAGCGTCGGTTGCTCTACGTCGGCGTCACCCGGGCCCGGGTGCATCTCGGGCTGAGTTGGGCGCTGGCCCGCACGCCCGGCGGGCGTCAGGGTCGTCGGCCGTCGCGGTTCCTCAACGGCATCGCGCCGCAATTGCAGAATTCGTCCGGCCCGGGACCGGACCGGACGCGTCGTCAACGTGGTCCGGCGCCGCGGTGCCGCGTATGCAATGCCGCATTGACGACGCCTCCGGCGATCATGTTGCGCCGCTGCGAAACCTGTCCGTCGGACCTGGATGAGGAGCTGCTCGGCGAGCTCAAGGAGTGGCGGCTGCGCGTCTCCAAGGAGATGAAAGTGCCCGCGTACGTGGTGTTCACCGACAACACCCTGATCGCCATCGCCGAGTCGCTTCCGTCCGACGAGGCCGCGCTGGTCGCGCTGCCCGGAATCGGTGCCCGCAAGCTGGAGCAGTACGGCCCTGACGTACTCGAGTTGGTGCGGAGCCGCCACAGTTCGTAAAGATTGCGCCAAAACCGCAGGTAGAAAATAGGTTGTGCGATTTGGCTGTTAGGCTTTAGCCTCGTAACACAGCTCTGGTGACGAGACGGAAGGAGGGTGCCCGCAATGGATAGCAACATCGATTTCAGTGGTGTAGCGGTCGCAGGCATGCCGTCGTCCGTGCTCGCCGTCGCCGTTTCCCCGGTTTCCCCGGGGGGACGTCGGCATGCCGCGCCCGCTGCCCCCGCCGCCGCATGGCTGGCCGCCGCTGCTATTGCACCGCAGCACAAGCGCCGTCCGGCCGCCGCGACTGGCGCGTCCGTGGATCGGAGCCCCTACTAGGTAGAGCTCCCATCACCGCCAAATGGCCACGGACCCGCAGTCAACCGGATCCGTGGCCAAATTTTTTGGGAGTTGTTCCACCCCGAGAAACCTGGTCGCAGATCCATCGAAGAGACAGATCGCCGACAACTACGACCAGGAAGTAGGGGGATAAGCACATGTCCATTGCGATGACCGCTCCGGAGGTGAGCGTCGCGCCGTTGACATGCGAGGAGCGTCTGCCGGCGGTGCCGTGCCACATCGGGAATCCCGATCTGTGGTTCGCCGAGAGCCCAGTCGATCTGGAGCAGGCCAAGGCGCTGTGCGCGGATTGCCCGATCCGTCGCGAATGTCTGGCCGCCGCGCTGGAACGGCAAGAGCCGTGGGGCGTTTGGGGCGGAGAGATCCTCGACCGCGGAAGCATCGTGGCCCGCAAGCGGCCGCGGGGGCGTCCGCGTAAGAACGTGGTCGCCGCTTAGCAGCCATCGACTCTGCGGTCAGGGCGAGTTGTTCTCGAACTCTTGCACCCTGACCGCAGAGTCGATGCTCAGGCGGCTTCCTCGATGAAGCCCGGAACGAATTGCGTGGCAATCGCTTTCACAGGTACGTGGGCGTCGAGCTGACAACAGATCGCCGTTATCGAGGCGATCACACGGGCCGGGATCGCCAGGTTCGCCGGGAGATCGAGTTGGCGGGCCATCTTGATCTGCGCCACGGAATTGTCCATCTGCCCGGCCGCCATGCGCTGCAACCACCGTCGCGTGTAGTGGAAGACGTCGACCTCGATGGGTTCGACGTACTGGCGCAGCATGTCGTTGACTTCCTCGATCGAGACCTGTTCACCCTTCTGGATGAAGCCCGCTGCCTCCATCACGGGGAGCAGCTCGTCGTAGTTCCTGTCGCGGGCCAGGCGGATCATCTCGCCCAGCGCGTAGGGCAGCCCGCCGGGCAGCGGTGCCACCGCGCCGAAGTCGATGACGCCCATCCGGCCGTCGGGCAGCAGCATGAAGTTTCCGGGATGCGCGTCGCCGTGCATCATCTCGAGGCGTTTGGGTGAGCCGAAGGTCAGCTCGGTGAGCCGGGTACCCATCAGATCGCGCTGTTCGGGCGTGCCGTCGCGGATGATCGCCGACATCGGGATGCCCTCCATCCATTCCGCGATCACCACCTTGGGCGCGCTGGCCACGATGTGGGGAATCGCGAAATGCGGGTCGTTCTCGTAGGCCTTCGCGAACGCCCGCTGATTGTCGGCTTCCAGCCGGTAGTCCAGTTCCATCTCGGTGCGTTCGATCAGCTCGTCGACCACGCCCTGGATGTCTGCGCCCGGCGCCAGCTGCTTGAACACCCCGACCAGGCGCTGGATGGTCTTGAGGTCGGCACGCAGAGCTTCGTCGGCGCCCGGGTACTGGATCTTGACGGCCACCTCACGTCCGTCCGACCACACCGCCTTGTGCACCTGGCCGATGCTGGCCGAGGCCACCGGGGTGTCGTCGAATGAGCTGAACCGGTCGCGCCACTTGGTGCCCAGCTGGGAGTCGAGCATCCGGTGCACCTTGGGGGCGGGCAGCGGCGGAGCCTCCCGCTGCAGTTTGGTGAGCGCCTCGCGGTACGGCTTGCCGTACTGCTCGGGGATGGCTGCCTCCATCACGGACAGCGCCTGGCCCACCTTCATCGCGCCGCCCTTGAGCTCACCGAGGACGGTGAACAGTTGTTGGGCGGCCTTGTCCATCAATTCGGCAGTGACTTCGTCCCTGGACTTGCCGGTCAGACGCTTGCCGAAGCCGAGCGCGGCCCGTCCCGCCATGCCGCCGGCCAGGCCGGCGAGCTTCGCATTCCGTGCGACGCTTCCCCGTTTGATGTCGGTCACCAGACCATCATCCACGACTCGGCTGAACCGCCCACAACCAACTGGCAACAAACGTTTTCAACATGGGCAGTCGGGGTGCCTGGACCAGCGCCGCGCGACGATCGAGTACCCGTCGGGGTCGAGTTCGAGGGTGGTGTTCAGCGTCGGCGGCGCGACCGGCGCCGGCTGGTCGTCACCGGTGTGTCCGACGGCCCGGATCACCAGGTCCACCTGATGCATCGCCAATGCCGCGGTGGCCAGGATGGTGGCCCGGCTGGCGCTGCCGACGGCGCCTCGGAGTTGGGTTGCCACGGCCGGCCATGCCGCGTCGCGGTCGGTGCGGTGCAGGTCGGCGCAATGCAGGCAGCTGGTCAGCCCGGGGATCACCAGCGGCCCCACCATCCCAGCGCCGTCGCGGACCCGCACCGGCAGGTGGGCGATACCGTCGTTGTGCAGGTCCTGCAGGAGCCGCGGATCGGCGATCTGATCGTCGGCCAGCACCACCAGGTCGGTGGATGCTGCCACGTTTCCGGTGTGCGGGTGCGTGCTGTGCCTGACCCTCGCGCCCGAGCAGCGTAGGCCGTTGGCCAGCAGGTCCGACAGGGGACCGCGGCCGTGGACGCGGATGGATGCCGAGCGGGTCGGTCGGGACGGTCGGGCGTTCAGCGCAGTGAGGATCCCGATCTCGGTGAGCCCGTCGATCAACTCATCGATCGGTTCGGGATCGTCGAATAATGCTGCTTCCGTGATCAATTCGTCGCGGGTGGCGCCCGCCTGCAACGCGTGCAGCAGTTCGGCCAGTCGTGTCTGCGTCATCCCGGCGGGTGGACGGATCAGCACCGCGCGCCTCGGGTCCCAGCCCAGCTGAACCGCGTCGTCGGGACGCAGCAGGATCGGCCTGCCCGAGGCGAGCACGTAGCGCGTCATGCGATGACTCTGCCATGACTGCGGGGACGGCCGTTTCAGTTATCCACAGGCCGTGCGGGCGTCAGTTGGCGCCGTCGTCACCTTTGTCGCGGCCCTCGCCCTGTTCTTTCTCCAGGTCGGCGATGGCCTGCTCGAAGGCGTCGTCGAGGCCCGTGGTGTCGCCGCCGACCATCCGGTCGATGAAGCCGGCCGGCTCGTCGAGGTCGGCCGCACTCGGCAGCAGGTCGGGGTGCTGCCACACACTGTCGCGGGCGTCGGTGCCGACCGCCTGGGTCAGCCGTTCCCACAGCGCCGCGGCCTCACGCATCTTGCGGGGGCGCAGTTCCAGGCCCACGAGCGTGGCGAAGGTCTGTTCGGCCGGGCCACCGGTCGCGCGACGGCGGCGCAGCGTCTCGGCCAGTGCCGAGGCGCCCGGGATGCGATCGCCCAGTGCTGCGGTGACGACGGTCTGTACCCAGCCTTCGATCAATGCGAGCAGGGTTTCCAACCGCTCCAGCGCGGCTTCCTGCTCGGGTGTGGCTTTCGGCTCGAAGATCCCCTGGTTGAGCAGCTGCTCCATCTCCGACGGGTCGCCGAGAGAGGCGGGGTTGAAGCCGCGGGCGAAGTCTTCGATCCCGGTCATGTCGACCTTCATGCCCTTGGCGAAGGCTTCGACGGCGCCGAGCAGCTGACTCGACAGCCACGGCACGTGGCTGAACAGCCGGTGGTGGGCGGCCTCACGGGCGGCCAGGAAGGTGAGGATCTCGCTGCGCGGACGTTCGAGCCCCTCGCTCAGCGATTCGATGGCGTCGGGCATGAGCGCCGCGACACCCTTGGGGCCCAACGGCAGGCCGACGTCGGTGGAGGTCAGCACCTCGCGGGACAGCTTGCCCAGCGCCTGGCCGAGTTGGGAACCGAACGCCATACCGCCCATCTGCGACATCATCGCCAGCAGCGGACCGGCCATGCTCTTGGCCTCTTCGGGCAGTGCCGAGGCCCACACCGACGAAATCTGTTCGGCCACCGGGTCGCACAACCGCTTCCAGGTGTCGAGGGTGTTGTCCAGCCAGTCGCTCGGAGTCCACGCCACCGACCGGGTGGTGCCCGCCGGCAGCGGGGTGACCCCGTCGAGCCACGTCTCGGCCAATCGCACCGCGTCGGCGACCGCGCCGGTGGTCTTCTCCGGAACAGGTGCGACGAACCCGATCGAGTTGGATGCCAACTGCCTGGCCAGGTCGTAGTTGACCGGACCGGACTGTTTGCCGCCGGCCATCGAGCTGCCTGCGCCGCTGAACATTTCGCCGAGTTTCGTGAAGATCTGGCCGAGATCGCCCATGTCGAAGTTGGCTCCGCCCATGCCGAAACCGAACGGATCAGAGCCCGGACCTGGTCCGGAGTTGCCGGAGCCGGACCCCGAAGCGGGGTCCTTCTTGTCTTTGTCTCGGTCAGGGTCATCCCCGGCGGAGAAGCCGAAGGGCAGGTCAGCCATACCCACAACGGTACTCATGACCGGGTGTCCAGGTGCGGCTGTGGGTCACGCTGTGGGTGAACACGTCGGCGCAGGCTTTACTGTGGGCGGCGTGAACAGGCGGATTTTGACGCTGCTGGTTGCGTTGGTGCCGATCGTGGCGTTCGGCGTACTGCTGTCGGTGGTGACGGTGCCCTTCGTCTCGTTGGGGCCGGGTCCGACCTTCAACACGCTCGGCGAGATCGAGGGCAAACAGGTCGTCGACATCGAGGGACCTGACGCGCACATCCATCCCACCTCGGGGCATCTGAACATGACCACGGTGTCCCAGCGCGACGGCCTGACCCTGGGGCAGGCGCTGGCGTTGTGGATGTCCGGACGTGAGCAGCTGGTCCCGCGTGACCTGGTGTATCCGCCGGACAAGTCCAAGAACGAGATCGACGAGGCCAACAACTCCGATTTCAAGAAGTCGGAGGACAGCGCGGCGTACGCGGCACTGTCCTTCCTGAAGTACCCGGTGGCGGTGACGGTGCAGAGCGTCACCGATCCGGGACCGTCGGCGGGCAAGCTGCGCGACGGCGACGCGATCGACGGGGTGAACGGCGCGCCGGTCGCCAACCTCGACGAGTTCCAGGCCATCTTGAAGAAGACCAAGCCGGGTGAGCAGCTGGTGATCGACTACCGCCGCAAGAATGCGCCGCCCGGGGTCGCGACCATCACGCTCGGCGACAATCCCGACCGCGACTACGGGTTCCTCGGGGTCGGTGTGCTGGATGCCCCATGGGCGCCGTTCGACATCGACTTCAACCTGGCCAACATCGGTGGTCCGTCCGCGGGGCTGATGTTCAGCCTCGCTGTCGTCGACAAGCTGACCACCGGTGACCTGAACGACGGCAAGTTCATCGCCGGCACGGGGACCATCACCGGCGAGGGCAAGGTCGGATCCATCGGCGGCATCACCCACAAGATGCTCGCCGCCAAGGAGGCCGGCGCCTCGGTGTTCCTGGTGCCCGCGGACAACTGCACCGAGGCACGGTCGGCGCCTCAGGACGGCATGGATCTGGTGAAGGTGGAGACGCTGACCCAGGCGGTCGATGCACTGCACACGATTTCTGCCGGTGGCGAACCGCCTCGCTGCTAGACCGCACCCGGCCGGTGGATGGCTAGAGTTGTAGAAAATCGGGCGGCCCCGTCGGGCATGTCACGAGTCCACCGAGGCTGAAACGGGAGTTCACGAGTGGGGATGCGGCCCGCGGCGAGGATGCCGAAGCTGACGCGACGTAGTCGGGTCCTGATCGCGCTGGCACTGGTTGTGGTGCTGGCCCTGCTGATCGGACCGCGGGTGGTCGACGCCTACGTCGACTGGTTGTGGTTCGGCGAGTTGGGATACCGCTCGGTGTTCACCACCGTGTTGGCCACCCGGCTCATCGTGTTCGTCGTGGTGGGGTTGCTCATCGGAGCGGTGGTGTTCGCCGGGCTGGCCTTGGCCTACCGCAACCGTCCCGTGTTCGTCCCGGCCGCGGGCCCGAACGATCCGGTGGCGCGTTACCGCACCACCGTGCTGGCCCGGTTGCGGCTGTTCGGGATCGGGGTACCGGTCTTCATCGGCCTGCTGGCGGGCGTGATCGCGCAGAGCTACTGGGTCCGGGTGCAGCTGTTCCTGCACGGCAGTGACTTCGGCATCACCGATCCGCAGTTCGGCCGCGATCTGGGCTTCTACGCGTTCGATCTGCCGTTCTACCGGTTGGTGCTGACCTACCTGTTCGTCGCGACGTTCCTGGCGTTCGTCGCGAATCTGCTGGGGCACTATGTGTTTGGCGGAATCCGGCTGACCGGCCGCAGTGGAGCGCTGAGCCGGGCCGCCCGCATCCAACTGATCAGCCTGGTCGGCTTCCTGATCGTGCTCAAGGCACTCGCGTACTGGCTGGACCGCTACGAGTTACTGAGCAACACCCGCAGCGGCAAACCGTTCACCGGTGCCGGCTACACCGACATCAACGCCGTGCTGCCGGCCAAGCTGATCCTGCTGGCCATCGCTGTGATCTGTGCGGTGGCGGTGTTCTCGGCGATCGTGCTGCGCGACTTGCGGATTCCGGCCATCGGTGTGGTGCTGTTGCTGCTGAGCTCGATGGTGGTCGGGGCTGGGTGGCCGCTGATCGTCGAGCAGTTCAGCGTCAAGCCCAACGCCGCGCAGAAGGAAGGCGAGTACATCAAACGGAGCATCACCGCGACGCGGCAGGCCTACGGGCTCACCGACGACACGGTGACGTACCGCAATTACGAGAGCAACGGTCAGACCACCGCCGCGCAGGTCGCCGCGGACCGGGCGACCACGTCGAACATCCGGCTGCTCGATCCGACGATCGTGAGCCCCGCGTTCACGCAGTTCCAGCAGGGCAAGAACTTCTACTTCTTCCCGGATCAGCTGGCCATCGACCGCTATGCCGGTCCTGACGGCAACCTGCGCGACTTCGTCGTCGCGGCACGCGAACTCAATCCGGACCGGTTGATCGAGAACCAGCGCGACTGGATCAACCGGCACACCGTCTACACGCACGGCAACGGGTTCATCGCCTCGCCGGCCAACACGGTGCGCGGGATCGCCAACGATCCCAACCAGAACGGCGGTTACCCGGAGTTCCTCGCCAGCGTCGTCGGTGCCAACGGCAAGGTCGTCTCGCCCGGGCCGGCACCGCTGGACCAGCCGCGCGTCTACTTCGGGCCGGTGATCTCGGACACCTCTGCCGACTATGCGATCGTCGGCAAGAACGGTGATGTCGACCGCGAGTACGACTACGAGACCAACACCGACACCAAGAACTACAGCTACTCGGGCACCGGTGGTGTACCGATCGGCAACTGGCTGGCGCGGTCTGTGTTCGCCGCCAAGTTCGCCGAACGAAACTTCCTGCTGTCCAACGTGATCGGCGAGAACAGCAAGATCCTGTTCAACCGTGACCCGGCCGAGCGGGTGGAGGCGGTGGCGCCGTGGCTGACCACCGACACCAGCGTGTACCCGGCGATCGTCAACAAGCGCATGGTGTGGATCGTCGACGGCTATACGACGCTCGACAACTACCCGTATTCGGAGCTGACCACGCTGTCGAGTGCGACAGCCGATTCCAATGAGGTCGCGGTCAACCGGCTGGCACCCGACAAGCAGGTGTCCTACATCCGTAACTCCGTCAAGGCCACGGTCGACGCCTACGACGGCACGGTGACGCTGTACGCCCAGGACGAACAGGATCCGGTGCTCAAGGCCTGGATGAGCGTGTTCCCGGGCACCGTCCACCCGAAGGCCGACATCTCACCGGAGTTGCAGGCACACCTGCGTTACCCGGAGGACCTGTTCAAGGTGCAGCGGTCGTTGCTGACCAAGTACCACGTCGACGATCCGGTGAAGTTCTTCACCAACGCCGATTTCTGGAATGTGCCGCTGGATCCCAACCCCAACGCGAGCAGCTATCAGCCGCCGTACTACATCGTGGCCCGGGATCTGGCCAACAACGACAATTCATCGTCGTTCCAGTTGACCAGCGCGCTGAACTGGCTGCAGCGCGAGTTCCTCGCCGCCTATGTCAGTGCCAGCTCGGATCCGTCGAGCTACGGCAAGATCACGGTGCTGACCATCCCGGGTGAGGTCAAGGGCCCGAAGCAGGCGTTCAACGCGATCAGTACCGACACCGCCGTGACACAGGACCTCGGTGTGATCGGACGCGACAACCTGAACCGGATCCGGTGGGGCAACCTGTTGACCCTGCCGGTCGCCGATGGCGGATTGCTGTACGTGGCACCGGTTTACGCGTCTCCGGGCACGAGCGATGCGGCATCTACCTACCCGCGCCTGATCCGGGTGGCCATGCTTTACGGGGACAAGGTGGGGTACGGCCCGACCGTCAGTGACGCCTTGACCGAGTTGTTCGGCCCGGGTGCGGGAGCCACCGCCACCAATGTGGCTCCCACTGACAGCAAGCCGCAGGCCGCCGGTACTCCGGAGGCGCCACCGGCCGCCCAGCCGCCGGCCGGTCCGGACGGTCAGGCGCCACAGGTCGTTTCGCCGCCGGCTGGGGCGATCCCGCCCGGTGAACCGGTGCAGTTGTCGCCGGCCAAGGCCGCCGCGCTCAAGGACGTCGAGTCGGCCCTGACGGAGGCGCAGGATGCGCAGCGCAGCGGTGACTTCGGCAAGTACGGGCAGGCGTTGCAGCGGTTGAACGATGCGATGAAGAAGTTCGATTCGTCGAAGTAGCTTCTCCGCCGAATATTGGTGCGTCCCGGGGCCGGGGGGTTATTCGTGAGGTCCTGGCTGGCCGTGCTGTTGACGCTGCTGGTGGCGGCGGGGCTCACCGCTTGCCGGACCGGAGACCGCCCGTGGTCGGATGCGCCGTTCGCCGCCCCGATGCGGCCGGCGTTCGGCGCGCGGGTCACCGACGGCAAGCTGGAGATATGGGTGCCGCCGGGCTGCGTCGGGGTGCGGTCGGTGGAGGTCGGGTTTGGATTTGGCCCGAAGCTCGTGTTGACCGATACCTCCGGTACGGCGACGCTCGACCGGTTCACCGTAGGTGGACCCTATCCGGGTCTGACCGTGACGGAAGCGCCGCCGCCTGACTTCGATTGGCGCGCAGTCGAGTATCTGTTTCTCGATGTGCAGTCCACGCCCGGGGGATACCCCGCGACTTCCCGGATGGGCGATATCATCGCCGGATCGGACAGTCACCCGGCCGATACCTTCCTCTTCGATGGCGTGGGCTGGCTCGACCCCGCGGGTGTCGACCAGAAAGAGGGCAAGGAGTTCGAAGGTGTGTGCACGCCGCAAGAGAAGTGATGCGGCGTCGGCCCTGTGCCTCACTGAGCTGGACACCAAGTAGATGACAAGTGGTCGCGGCGATGCTGTGCGCCGAGAATTCGCATCGGCCGCTGAACACGATTCCTGGGAGGACCCCGAATGACCCTGACCGACCTTCCGCACGAGGGCCTGGACGACGCCCTGGAAGGGTTACGCGCCCATGTCGCCGCGCCTGTGGCACTGCCCGGGGAAGACGGTTATGAGCGTGCCTCCCCGTGGAATGTGGCGGCCACCGTAAAGCCCGCGGCGGTGGTATTGGCGTCCTCGGCCTACGACATTGCCAACACCGTGGGCTTTGCGGCCGCAAAGGGATACCGCGTGAGCGTCCAGGCCACCGGCCACGGCGCACTGTCGGTCGCCTCCGACACGATCCTGGTGGTGACCTCAGACATGACCGAGGTCACTGTCGATCCGGTCGCCCGCACCGCGCGGGTGGCGGCCGGGGCGACGTGGCAGCACGTGCTCGACGCGGCAACGCCGCACGGCCTGGCCGGGTTGGGTGGCTCAGCGCCCGGGGTCGGCGTCGTGGGATTCCTGACCGGCGCGGGCATCGGTCCGTTGGTACGCACCGTCGGGCTCTCGTCGGATTACGTGCGGGCCTTCGAGTTGGTCACCGGCGCAGGGAAGTTGCTGCGCGCGACGCCGGAGGAGAATGCGGAGCTGTTCTGGGGGCTGCGCGGCGGGAAGTCGACGTTGGGCATCGTCACGGCCGTCGAGATCCATCTACTGCCGATTACCGAGTTCTACGGTGGTGCAGTCTATTTCGACGGTACCGATGCCGCGGTGGTGCTCCGTGAGTGGGCCCGCTGGTGTGCTGATCTGCCCGAGTCCGTCTCGACTTCGATCGCGCTGCAACAGCTTCCGCAGCTGCCCACACTTCCCGAGCCGCTGGCCGGCCGCTTCACGGTCGCGGTACGCTACGCCGCACTCGGCGACTTTGCCGAGGCCGAACGACGCCTGGCGCCGATGCGGGCGATCGCCACGCCGGTGCTCGACACCGTGGCGGTGATGCCGTACGCCGCGATCGGCGCGGTGCATGCCGATCCCACCGACCCGATGCCGATGTACGAACAGCACACGCTGCTGCGGGAATTGACCGCGGAGACCGTCGAGGTACTGCTGGATGCGGCCGGGCCGGATTCGGGTTCGGTGCAGACCATCGTCGAAGTCCGCATGCTCGGCGGGGCGTTGACGCGTGAGGGGCGACATCGCAGCGCTTTCTGCCACCGTGACGCGGCTTTCGCGGTGTCCACCGTCGGTGTCCTGGCGCCTCCGATGGCCGATGCCGTGGGGCCTCAGGCCGGCGCACTGATGGTGGCGCTGTCGCAATGGTCCAGCGGCGGCCAGTTGGCCAATTTCGCGCCCTCTGAGGACGCGGGGCGGGCTGTTCGGGTCTACGACGAGGAGACCCGGCACTGGCTGGCCGCCCTGGCTGAGCGGCACGATCCGGCGGGCGTGTTCCGCTGCGGCCAGGTGGTGCGTTCCGAGGGCTGACTTCCGGTGGTTTTCGTACCGAAAACCACCTCTGATCACCCGATTTGGAGCTCTGGTTAAGACCCCGGTAATCTTGTATTTGCAACGCGGGGTGGAGCAGCTCGGTAGCTCGCTGGGCTCATAACCCAGAGGTCGCAGGTTCGAATCCTGTCCCCGCTACCAACGAGAATGGCCCCCGGAGGAAACTCCGGGGGCCATTCTCTATTGCATGGGCGGTCACATCGGCCGGCTCGCCGAGGCGAACAGGTTGATCCCGGTCGCTTCGCGCCGCACCTCCACTGGTGCGTCGCCGAACTCCGATTGCGCGTAGAGATTCAACAAGTCTTGTGGTGAACGGTGGATCAGTTTCCAGTCGAGCAGATGGTCCATGAAGGCTCGGTCGGGGTTGCCGATGTCGAAGTTGCCGACGATGGCTGTGCCACCGGGCCGCAGGCAGTGGAATATCCAGTCGAGCAGCTTGATGACGAGATGATCGGCCAGGTAGTCGATGAGGCCGATCGAATACACGAGATCCTGCTCGGCCAACTCGAGCGTCTGGCGGCCCAGCGCGACTTTGACGACGTTGGCTTGCAGGAACGAGACCCGTCCGGTCACACCCACGCTGTGGGCGATGCTCTCGGCGTAGGCCAGTGCCTGCTCGTCGATGTCCAGGCAGGTGGCGATGATGTCGGGGTGGTCCGGCTCGCTGAAGACGTCGAAGATCTCGCGGGCCGGTCCGCAGGCCAGGCTGGTGATGGCGGTTGGCCTGCCGTGGCGGGCCCGCGCGGCATCGACGATGATGTCCCGCAGTAGCTTTCGGCGATTCTTGACCGCGCGGGAGGCGGGAATATCGAGGAACCAGCGGTCGACGTAGGGGCCGAGTCTGCGTACTCCGTCCGGTTGGTCGTCGTAGACCATCTGCAAGGTCAGGTAGTCACCGGCATAGCCGCGGGGCTTGGTGTATGACCGGTCGATGAGGGTGCTCAACCCCAAATACGGGTACGTCTCCCGGTGTACGAAGGCGCCCATCTCGTCCGTGCCGGGCGTACCCGTCCGCAAGTGGATGTGAATCTGATCGGACAGCGCATTGCAGGCGGAGGTCACTCGTGATTGCACTTCATCGTTCGTGGCACGACCGTCGATGATCAGTCTGTCCACGGCCGTCATGGCCGCCTTGAAACTGGCCGCGGTGAGCGCAAGCGGATGCGGCATCCCGTTGGCAGACATAGGGAATGAGGCGATGGTGCGGTCATGGAGCGGTGCCGCGTCGGTGATCGTCATTGCCTGATGCTTTCGTCCCGCCGGCGCGATGTATGCAGTAGTGCACTACTCAATTTCTGCCGGCGTCAATTTTTGTGGTGGCACGCAGCCCGAAAACTGGTTTCCCTCATGTCGGGTGCCCCACCTACCCTGGGTGGCTGCGAAGACGAAGTCTCGGGGGAGACAGGGAGAGGTAATGACGACGGGCCCGAGCACGGGGGAGACCGCGACGCAGCCGCGCGCCCTGGCGAGCGCAAATGTCATCATCGCGCTGTTGGTGGGGTCAGCGTTCGTGATGATCCTCAACGAGACGATCATGAGCGTCGCGCTTCCGGCTTTGATCGTCGATCTCGACATCTCCGCGAGCACGGCGCAATGGCTGACCAGTGGCTTCCTGTTGACCATGGCTGTGGTCATCCCGATGTCGGGCTCGCTGTTGCAGCGCTTCCCGGTGCGCAGCATCTACCTGGCGTCGATGGCCTTGTTCTGTACCGGCACGCTGGTCGCCGCGTTGGCGCCCGGATTCGCGGTCCTGCTGATCGGACGGATCGTGCAGGCCTGCGGCACCGCGGTCATGATGCCGTTGTTGATGACGACGGTCATGACGTTGATCCCGGCCGATCGGCGCGGCCAGATGATGGGCACCATCTCGATCGTCATCGCCGTCGCGCCGGCCATCGGGCCCACGCTGTCGGGGTTCATCCTGGGCTCGCTCGACTGGCGGTGGATGTTCTGGATCGTGCTGCCCATCGCGTTGGCGGCGGTCAGCGCCGGACTGGCATGGCTGCGGGTCGGCGATGAGCGCGAAGAACCGACCCCGATCGATCCCATCTCGGTACCCCTGTCGGCGATTGCGTTCGCGGGCTTGGTGTTCGGGCTGTCGCTCATGGGTGAGTCCGCTCACGGCCGGCAGTCGATGCCCGCGTGGGTGCCGATGACGGTCGGTGCGGTGGCGATGGTGGCATTCGGTGCGCGTCAGATACAGCTGCAGCGGCGTGACCGCGCGTTCCTGGATCTGCGGCCGTTCACCTACCGTCGTTTCTCCGTGTCGCTCGGCCTGGTGGTTCTCGGCTTCATGGGGTTGTTCGGCGCGATCATCATGGTGCCGCTGTACGTCCAGGACGTGTTGAAGCAGAGCGCGTTGGTGGCCGGGCTGGCGACGCTGCCGGGCGGCCTGCTGATGGGGTTGGCCGGTCCGCTGGTCGGTCGGGCATATGACCGGCACGGCGCCCGGGTGCTCGTCGTGCCCGGTTCGGTGCTGTTGTGTGTGTCGTTGTGCGGATTCACGCTGTTGTCGGCGGCGTCGCCGGTATGGGAACTGGTTGGGCTGCAGACGATCATGATGCTGGGCTTGTCGATGATGTTCACCCCGTTGATGACCGACGCGCTCGGTGTCCTGCCCGACCGGCTCTATTCGCATGGCAGTGCCATCTTGACGACGCTGCAACAGGTTGCGGGGGCGGCGGGCACGGCCCTGTTCGTGACGGTCATGACCAAGGCCTCGCAATCCGGTGGGGCTCCGGATCTGCCGGGTGTGCACGCGGCGTTCACCGTGGCGGCGTTGATCAGTCTGATCGCGGTGGTCACGTCGTTCTTCACGGCGCCGCGTCCGAGTCCCGCGGGCGGTACGCCGACGCACTGACGTCGGCCTCAAACGTTCCTCACGACGTGCGGCCGTAATCGAGTAGTGCATTACTCGTGCGTGATGCCGTGACGCGGCTGACAGTGGATGTGTCCCGTCAACCGGGGACATCGGCACGCGACACAGGAGTTCGACATGAGCTGGAGATGGACTGGCAATCACGGGGACGCACCGTCTGCGGCAGCCGCGGCGACCGCATCGGGAGCGGGCCCCGGCGAGGCGATCTTCGAGGTCAACGACGGCGGCACCGTCGGCCTCTACATCTTCGACAACCACACCGGAACGGGTGGACGCGCGTGGCACTGGACCGGCAATCATGCTGACGCCCCGTCGGCGGTCGCCGCCGCCAACGCTGTCGGCGCCGGCCCGGGTGAGGCCGTGTACGCGGTGAACGACGGTGGCACGGTGGGCCTTTACCTGCTCACCTGAACTCCCTCGCCTCAGCGCAACCGGCGATCCCGGATGCGTTGAGGCGAGGTGCGGCACAATCGAACCCGTGCAGAAAGTCGTGATCATCACCGGCGCGGGCAGCGGCATCGGCCGCGCGACCGCCCAGGCGCTGCTGGCCGCCGGTCACCGGGTGGTGCTGGCGGGACGTCGTCCCGAACCGCTGAGGGCCGTCGCCGACGGGAACCCGAACGCGCGGGTCGTGCCGACCGACGTCACGGATTCAGCCTCGGTGCAGGCGCTGTTCGCCGATACGGTCTCCAGCTTCGGACGTGTCGATGTGCTGTTCAACAACGCAGGTGTGTTCGGGCCATCGGCTTCGATCGCCGACATCGACGACGAGCGGTGGCACTCCACCTGGCGCACCAATATCGACGGCGCGGTGTTCTGTGCCCGCGAGGCCGCCCGTGTCATGGCCGCCCAGTTGCCCAGGGGCGGACGGATCATCAACAACGGGTCGATCTCCGCTCACCGGCCCCGCCCCAACAGCCTGGCCTACACCGTCACCAAACACGCGATGAGTGGCTTGACCGCGTCAATGTTGTTGGATCTGCGCGATATCGACATCTGTGTCACGCAGATCGACATCGGCAATGCCGCCACCGACATGACTGCCGGTTTCAGTCACCAGACCTTGCAGGCCGATGGAAGTCTCGCGGCCGAGCCGACATTCGACGTCGAGCATGTGGCCCGCGCCATCGCGCATCTCGTCGAGCTGCCGCTGGAGGTGTCGGTGCCGTCGCTGACCGTGATGGCCCGGGCCATGCCGTACTTCGGCCGCGGCTGACGGTTCCACCCCGTAAGAACAACAGAGCCGGAGGCCTTCGGGCCACCGGCTCTGGACAGCGGAATCGCTATGTCAGTGAACTGAATCCTGAAGCTCGTACCGCTGGGCGACTGCGATCAACTCTTCGCGAACCGACGAGTCGGGCAGTTGGTTGATCCGCGCGTAGAGGCGGCGCCGCATGTTGGCCCGCTTCTGGTTTGCACGAAACTGTGCGAACGACATCCTTCTCACTCCTTTGAGCGCCCGGATCGCGGGCACTCGACTTGTTGTTGACATCCACACATCGGGGGTCGCCCGAAGAAAAATGGGACTCCTCCATGCTCGCTGTCAGCGCGGATTAAAACCAATTCTTAGAGTGTGAGTTTGGCTACAGCGCAATCTGTTTGGCTGCGAAGGCGTGCTCGCGGTCACAGTGGGTCCCGGGGGTGATGCCGATGACCGCAGAAACGCCGGACCGCGGGTGTGGCCACGTGGCTGTCCCGGGGAGTAAGACTGCTTCTGTGGGGCTCACCGTGCGAGATCTGGCCGAGGTCGACAGTCTCGGTCTGGTGTTGGTGGCCGGAGGGCGAGGCGCCGACCGCGACATCTCGTGGGCGCATGCGATCGAGCTGCCCGATCCGACCCCGTATCTGGCCGGCGGTGAGTTGGTCATGACGACGGGCATCAACATCGGTGCCGACGCCGTCGCGCAATCTGACTATGTTGCGCGCCTCGCCGCGGCCGGGACGGCGGCGCTGGCCGTCGACACCGGCACCACCATCGCCGATGTACCGCCTGCCGTGCGGGCCGCCGGCGACGAATTCGGGCTGCCGGTGCTGGAGGTGCCGGCGTCGACGCCCTTCATCGCGATCGCCCGGGTGGTGGTCGACGCGCTCAAGGCCGACGAGTTGCGTTCGGTACAGCACGTGGTGGACGCGCAGGAGGTGCTTGCCCGGGCGACGTTGCGCGGCGGAATCCAGGGCGTGGTCGGCGCGCTGGCCGAGTGCCTGTCGGCCACCGTCGTGGTGGTCGACACCGGCAGCACCGTCTTGGCGGCCGCGGGCAGCGCGCAGGAGCGGTTGATCGCTGTGATCGGTGAGCGGGCGGGTTCGACGCGTCGCCACGGCGCTCACGTCACCGTCGACGGGGATGCCTATGTCACGATCCAGAATCTTCGGGCCGCCCAGCCGGTCCGCGGTCAGCTCGCGGTGCGTACGCCCGGCCCGATGTCGAATGCCGACCGTCTGCTGGTCGCTCATGCGGTGTCGCTCATCTCCATTGCGATCGAGAAGCCGGCGCGGGTCATCGACGCCGAGCAGCTTCTGCGGATCGCGGTCACCCGAGAAATGCTCACCGGTTCCGGAGCTGCCGACAATGCGGTGTTGCGCTACTTCGGTTTCGAGCCCGACGGTGACGTGGTCGTGGCATCGTTCACCGGGACAGGGCCGGTGCTGGCAGCCGAGCACGTACTGGGCCGTGTGCTGACCACATTTCTGATGGCCCCGACGGGTGACGAGATCGTGATCGTGGTTCCCGCCGCCGGGAGCCGACGGCGCATTCGCGCCGTCGTCGACGAACTCGAACAGCAGCCGGGCGTGACGGTCAGCGGGGGAATGAGCCGACCTGCCCGTCTGGCGGATCTGCACACGGCCGTGGAGCAGGCCCGCATAGCAGCGCATTCCAGCGCCGGGCGGTTCAGCGAATTCGAGGAACTCACGCCGATGGGTGTGCTGCTCGACGGCCGCAGCTCCGCCGAATTACGTCTGTTGGCAGCGCCATTGGACTCGTTGACCGGCGCGGACGAGTTGATTCCCACCCTGGCCGCCTTCCTCGCACGCAACGGTCAGATGGAGGCCGCCGCCGCCCAGCTCGCGGTCCATCGCCACACCATGCGCAACCGGATGCGGCGCATCGGTCAGTTGCTCGGCGACGACCTGGAATCGGCCGACACCCGGGCTCAGCTGTGGCTGGCCCTCAAGGCGTGGCAGCTGCTGGCGTCTCGGCGACCGGGCTGAGGTCGTCGCCGCCGAGTCGAGGCGGCGCGCTGCGATAGGTGACCGGTGTCGCCGACAACGTGATCGGGTTGGCCACTTGGGGTGTGGAGGTTCCGGGCACCGAGACAGTCGCCTCGATTCCGAGCTGCCGAGCGAAATCGAAGGCCTCCGCCAGATCGTTGATCGGCCCGGCGGGCACACCGGCGGCGGTCAGCACCGAATACCAATGGTCGGCACCATGGTCCTTCAGTGCTGTTTCGATGATGGGGCACAACACATCCCGATGAGCTACCCGCTGCGGGTTGGTACCGAACCGCGGGTCGTCGGCCAGCCGTGGTTCGCCGATGGCGGCGACGAAGGCGCGGAACTGCTTGTCGTTGCCGACGGCGACCGCGATCGGACGGTCGGCGGTATCGAACGTCTGATACGGGGTGATGCTCGGATGCCTATTGCCCATCATCTGCGGCACCGCACCCGCGCCCAGATACCCGGAGGCCTGGTTCACCATGGAGGACAACAAAACCGAGAACAGGTTGGTGTCGACCCGCTGGCCGACTCCGGTGCGATCGCGATGCGCCAGCGCCGCCAGGATTCCGCTCAGCGCGTGCAGGCCGGCCAGCACGTCGACCAGGGCCACGCCGGCCTTGGTCGGATCGCCGGGTTCGGTTCCGGTGACGCTCATCAGGCCGCCGACCGCCTGGACCAGGAGGTCATAGCCTGGCAACTCGGCGCCTCCGTCGCGACCGAATCCCGTGATCGAGCAGTAGATCAGGTCGGGACGGATCGCGCGCAGGTCCTCGTAGCCCAGTCCCAGTTTCTCCATGGTGCCCGGCCGGAAGTTCTCCACCACGATGTCGGCGCCGGCCACCAGCGATCTGGCCCGGTCACGGTCGCCCTGATCGGTCAAATCCAGCACGACCGACCGCTTGTTGCGGTTGACGGCGTTGAAATACGTTGCCACGCCGGATGAGTCGTAGGGCGGTCCCCAGGCGCGGGTGTCGTCGCCGGTTCCCGGTCGTTCGACCTTGATCACCTCGGCCCCGAAGTCGCCGAGCATCATCGTCGCGTACGGTCCGGCCAGTACCCGGCTGAAATCGACGACGACCACACCGTCCAGGGCGCTCATCAGTGCCTTCTCTTCTTCACGCAAGCGCTCATCAGCGCGTTCTCTTCTTCGCGCAAGCGCTCATCAGTGCGTTCTCTTCTTCACGCAAGCGCTCATCAGTGCGTTCTCTTCTTCGCGCAAGCGCTCATCAGCGGAACGCCGCCTGACCCGTGAGTGCCTTGCCGATCGACAGCAGGTGCATCTCGGAGGTGCCCTCGTAGGTGAGCACGGATTCCAGGTTGTTGGCATGGCGCAGCGGTGAGTATTCGAGGGTGATCCCGCTGCCGCCCAACAGGGTCCGGCATTCGCGAGCGATGGCCAGGGCTTCGCGGACGTTGTTGAGCTTGCCCAGGCTGATCTGCTCGGGCCTGGTTCCCTCGGCATCCTTGATCCGGCCGAGGTGGATCGCCAGCAGCATTCCCTTGCCGAGCTCGACGGTCATGTTGGCCAGCTTTTCCTGGGTGAGCTGGTAGCTGGTCAGCGGCTTGTCGAACACCTCCCGCGAGCCGGCGTAGTCGATCGCGGTCTCCAGGCTGTCGCGGGCCGCGCCCAGCGAACCGAACACGATGCCGAACCGGGCCTCGTTGAGGCACGACAGCGGCGCGGACAGGCCCTCGGCCAGCGGCAGTTGCGCTGAGGCCGGCAGCCGCACGTTGTCAAGGACGAGCTCGGAGGTCACCGAGGCCCGCAGCGAGAGCTTGCGATGAATCTCGTTGGCGGTGAAGCCCGGCGTGTCGGTGGGTACCAGGAATCCCCGAATGCCGTCATCGGTCTGGGCCCACACCGTGGCCACATCGGCCAGGTTGCCGTTGGTGATCCACATCTTGGTGCCGTTGAGCACCCAATCGGTCCCGTCGCGGCGGGCCCGGGTGCGCATCCCGGCTGGGTTGGAGCCGAAGTCGGGCTCGGTCAGGCCGAAGCAGCCGATCGCGTCACCGGCGGCCAGTCGGGGCAGCCATTCGTTCTTCTGTTCCTCGGAGCCGTAGCGGTAGATCGAGAACATCGACAGCGAGCCCTGCACGGAGACGAAGCTGCGAAACCCACTGTCGCCGGCTTCCAGCTCCATGCACGCCAGGCCGTAGCTGACGGCATTGGTGCCCGCACAGCCGTAACCCTGCAGGTGCATGCCGAGCACGCCGAGCTTGCCGAACTCCTTGGCCAATTCCCGCGGCAACGTGGCCTCTTCAAACCACTCACCCACATTCGGCCGCAGCCGGGTATCGACGAACTGCCGCACCGTCGCGGCGATATCGCGCTCGTCCTGATCGAGCAGCCGGTCGGTGTCGAACAACTCCAGCGGCCGGTAGATGGACTTCTTGGCAGCCGGTGCGGCGGTGGCGGTCATGGGTCAAGGCTAGATTTGCCGGGTAAATATGCCTATGGCCGGTTCGTACAACGCTGTGGGCATGGTTGTCCGATATGGCGTTCTGGCCGCCTCGATGCGGGGAATTACCGCCTGGTGGGGTGGCCTATGCTCGGTGCGGCGAACGGCGTGGCCCCAGGGTGTTCTCGTCCGTCATTGACCGGCGAACACGGCCCAGGGGAAGTTCAGCGTGCAGGCGATTGTTGGCGATCGGGTCCGCGTACCCGCTGCGACGCGTCGGGTTCGTGACGACCTGATCGGACTGAGCGGCGTCGCCATCGTGATGGTGGTGGTCTGCCACATCTGGTTCGGTCGGGCGCCCGGCGGACTGGACGTCCTACTGGTCCTGTCCGGCTTCTTCATCGGCGGTCGCGTACTCCGCGGCGTCGGCACGGCGGGCCCGGCGGCGCTGGTGGCCGAATCGGGACGGGTCGCGCGCTGGCTGCTGCCTCCGTTGGTGCTCGTGGTGGTGGTGAGTGCGGTGGGCACCGTGCTCGTCCAGCCGCAGACCCGGTGGGAGGCATTCGCCGATCAGACATTGGCCGGCCTGGGCTTTTACCAGAACTGGCAGTTGCTGCAGTCGGCCGACGACTATGTGCAGGCCGGTGAAGCGGTGACGCCGCTGCACCACCTGTGGGCCATATCGGTCCTGGGTCAGTTCACGCTCGCGTTCTTCCTGCTCGCCGGTGCGGTCATCGTGCTGACGCTGCGTCGAGGTCATGGTGCGCGCCGCAGGATCCTGGTGGCCGCGGCCGGGATCGGGGCGGCGGCATCGCTGTTCTACGCGCTCACCACGCAGTCGGACAACCCGATGCTGGCCTACTACAGCACCACCGCCCGGGCCTGGGAGCCGCTGGTGGGAGTGCTCGCCGCGGCTGTGGTCTCCGGACCGGCGCGAAGGATCGGGTGGCCCGGCTGGTTGCGGGCGGGTGCGGCGATGGCCGGGCTCGGGTCGATCCTGGTGTGCGGCGTGCTCACCGACCGGACCGTGCAGTCCCCGGGCATCTGGACGGTGATTCCGGCGGCGGCGACGGTGCTCATCATTCTGAGCGCGGCCACGGG
Source organism: Mycobacterium sp. URHD0025 (assembly GCF_000426065.1). Taxonomy (GTDB): domain Bacteria; phylum Actinomycetota; class Actinomycetes; order Mycobacteriales; family Mycobacteriaceae; genus Mycobacterium. The sequence continues at coordinate 772,767 of NZ_AUEQ01000001.1, forward strand.
GACGTCGCCGAGGACGACGGAATTCCTGCGCGCACGCCCGCTCATCGCCATCGGGGCAGTGGCCTATCCGCTGTACCTGTGGCATTGGCCGTTGCTGATCTTCTGGCTGGCCACCATCGACGACGATTCCGTCGGCTTGGCCGGCGGCATCGTGATCATGCTGGTTGCGGGGCTGCTGGCGGTTCTGACCGCGCGGTGTGCCCAGCTGCCGTGGCGTCGCGGTCCCGGTATGCGGATGGTGTCGGGCGCGGTTGTGCTGCTGGTCGCGGTACTCCTCGTAGCGACGTCGCTGATGTGGCAGGGCCATGTCGCATTGGCTCGCACGAGCGGTGCGGAACTCGGCATGCTCCCGATTCGCGACTACCCGGGCGCGCAGGCGCTCATCGAGAGTCGTCGGGTCGCGAAGTTGCCGGTCCGCCCGAGTGCACTGGAGGCCGATGACGATATCCCGCCGTCATCGGTCGACCATTGCGTCACGGGGTTCACCGGTGATGACGTCATGACGTGTGTATACGGCGACCCCAAAGGTGCCCACACCATTGCGCTGGCCGGTGGGTCGCATTCGGAGCACTGGCTGACCGCGTTGAACCAGATCGGGCGTCAACACGGTTTCAAGGTGACCACCTACCTGAAGTTCGGCTGCCCGCTGACCACCAAACGCGTGCCGGTCATCGCGGGATCGTCGGACACCTATCCCTCCTGCCGGACGTGGTCCGACAATGCGCTGGCGCGGATCATCGCCGACCGCCCGGATTATGTGTTCTTCACGTCGACGCGCCCGATCCTCAACAGCCCGGGCGACTACGTGCCCGACTACTACCTTGGGATCTGGGATGCGTTGTCCGCCAACGGGATCCCGATGCTCGGCATACGTGATACCCCGTGGATGATCCGGGACGGCTGGTTCTTCTCACCCGTCGACTGTCTGTCGAAAGGCGGAGACGCCGACTCCTGCGGGTTGCCGCGCGACGAAGCGCTGGCCCAGCGCAATCCGACCCTCGATCACCTGACCGACTATCCGCTGATGAAGGCCCTCGACCTCACAGATGCGGTGTGCAGGCCCACCATCTGCCGCGCCGTAGAAGGCAACGTGCTGGTGTATCACGATGCCCACCACCTGTCGGCGGCCTACGTGCGCACGCTCACCACCGAGTTGGCGCGGCAGATGTCCGACGCCCTCGGATGGTGGTAGCGCTTACTCGACGATCGCTTACTCGACGATGAAGACGGGGATCTGCCGGGTGGTCTTGGTCTGGTACTCCGCGTACGGCGGGTAGGCCTCGACTGCCAGCTTCCACCAATGCTCGCGCTCCTCGCCGGCCAGTTCGCGCGCGGTCAGGGAAGCGGTCTTGTCGCCGTCCTGCACCGTGACGGCCGGGTTGGCCTTGACGTTGAAGTACCAGGACGGGTGCTCCGGGTCACCGCCCTTGGATGCCACCATCGCGTAGCGGCCGTTCTCCTCGACGCGCATCAGCGGCACGTACCGCTTCTTGCCGGACTTCGCACCCGTCGTCGTGAACAGCACGATCGGGCGGTCCAGCACCTCGATGCCGTCGGTGGTGCCTTGTTCCAGGATGCGTTGGGTCTGGTCACGTACCCAGTCGGTCGGGCTCAGTTCGGCATGTTCAGTCACGCACCCCGCAACACCGGCGACCGCGAAGATATTCCCCGTTCAACGCAGCTTCAGCACCACTTTGCCCTTCGCGCTGCGGTTCTCCAGCGACGCGATGGCCTGCGCCGCCTGCTCGAGCGGGTACACCTGCGGTTGCGGTGCGGGCACCGCCCCGGACGCCAGCAGCGGGTGCAGTTCGGCCCACTGCTCCTGCAGGTAGCCGGGGTGGGAGAACGTCCAGGCGCCCCAGCCCGCGCCGATCACGTCGACATTGTTGAGCAACAGGCGGTTGACCTTGACCGTGGGAATCTCACCGCCGGTGAATCCGACGACCAACAGGCGGCCACCCACGGCCAGCGACCGCAGCGAGTCGGTGAAGCGGTCGCCGCCGACGGGGTCGAGGACGACATCCACTCCGCGGCCGTCGGTGAGTTCCTTTACCGCCTCCCGGAATCCGTCGGCCAGCACCACATCCGACGCTCCTGCGGCCCTGGCGATCTCGGCCTTCTCCTCGGTCGACACCACCGCTATGGTGCGCGAGGCGCCCAGCGCCGGAGCCAGTCGCAGTGCGGAGGTGCCGATGCCTCCTGCCGCGCCGTGCACCAGGACGGTCTCGCCCTCGGCCAGCCGGCCCCGGGTCCGCAATGCGAACTGCACGGTCAGGTCGTTGAACAGGATGCCCGCGCCGGCCTCGAACGAGACCGTGTCCGGCAGCGCGAACACCCGCTCGGCGGGCAGCGCCACCACTTCGGCCATACCGCCGGACAACATGGTCAGGCCCAGCACCCGGTCACCGGCGCGGACATGCGCACCGGCCGGAGCGCTGCGGACCACGCCGGCGATCTCGGCGCCCGGGGTGAACGGCACATCGGGCTTGTACTGGTAGAGCCCGCGGGTGAGAAGGGCGTCGGGAAAGGCGACTCCGGCGGCGTGGACGTCGATCAGCACGGTGTCGCCGGAGTCACCGTTCGGTTCCTCCACCTCGGTCACCCGCACCGCATCGGGACCGTCGAGGGCGGTGATCTGTGCTGCACGCATCGGTGTCTCCTTCTGGTGGGTCGCCAGCCAATTGTGACAGGTGTCAAGTCGGTGGTTAGCATCACCGGATGCGCAACGCCCGCGCTGCCGTGGTGCTCGATGTCGGAGCCGATCCGCAGCTCACCGACGTCCAGGTGCGTGAGCCAGTGGGTGACGAAGTGCTCGTCCGTATCGACGCGGTGGGCATCTGCCACACCGATGTGAGCGTGGCGGCGCGGTTTCGCAGGTTGCCGATGGTGTTCGGTCACGAAGGTGCGGGGACCGTGGTCCAGGCCGGGCCGGACGCCGTAGCCCGGATCGGCGACCAAGTGGTGCTCACCTTCGCCAGTTGCGGCACGTGCCCCAACTGCCGGGCCGACGCCCCGGCCTACTGCGAGCGATCCACCGACCTCAACATGCGCGGCAGCCGTCCCGACGAGTCCAGCGCGCTGCACCGCGACGGCGCCCCGATCGGCGGCGGCTTTTTCGGCCAGTCCAGCTTCTGTACCTACGCGATCGCCGGTAGCCGCAATGCCGTGGTGCTGCCGGAGCCGATCGATCCCGCGCTGGCCGCCCCGCTGGGTTGCAGCGTGCAGACCGGTGTGGGTGCGGTGCTCAATGTGATTGCGCCGCAACCCACGGACGCGCTCGTGGTGTTCGGTGCGGGCGCCGTCGGACTCTCGGCGGTGATGGGCGCTCGCATCGCGGGCTGCCGCACCGTCATCGCGGTCGACCCGATCGCCCAGCGGCGCACGCTGGCAACCGAATTGGGTGCCACCGCGACCATCGACCCCGTCGCCTCCGATGCCGCCGCGGCGGTGCTCGACCTGATCGGGGGAGCGGCAGCTGTCGTAGACACCACCGCGCGGCCCGACGTCCTGGCCGCCGCGGTCGGCGTGTTGCGCGAGCGCGGCACACTGGCGCTGCTGGGTCTGGGCGCGTTGACGGCCGAGCTGCCCGTCGCGGCGATCATGGGCAAAGGCCTGACCGTGCGCGGTGTCGTGGAGGGCGACAGCGAACCGCAGACATTCATCCCGCGACTGGTCGATCTGCACCGTCGTGGCGAACTTCCGCTCGACACATTCGTGACCCGCTACCCGTTCGACGACTTCGACCGGGCCTGGGCCGCCGCCAAGGCCGCTGACGTCGTCAAACCGGTGTTGATCACCGCGGCGGTAGGCTCGTAAATCTCAGTTTCAATCGGCAACGACGCCAACGATCGGAGCATCATGACCCTTCCCCAGCTACCACCGGGGCGCCCTGTGCAGGTTCGCGCCGTCGACGGTGTGCGGTTGCACGCCGAGGTGTTCGGGCCCGAGGACGGCCGTCCGATCGTGCTGGCCCACGGCATCACCTGTGCCATCGGGGTCTGGGCCCATCAGATCGCCGATCTCGCCACCGACTACCGCGTCATCGCCTACGACCACCGCGGGCACGGTCGCAGCGACGCTCCCCGCGGGCGCGATCGCTACAGCCTCAACCACCTCGCCGCCGACCTCGACGCGGTACTCGACGCCACGCTCAAGCCGGGTGAACGGGCGCTCATCGCCGGCCACTCGATGGGCGGCATCGCGATCACCTCGTGGTCGCAGCGCTATCCGGCCCAAGTGGCTGCCCGCGCCGACGCCGTCGCGCTGATCAACACCACCACCGGGGACCTGGTGCGGGACGTGGAACTGCTGCGGGTGCCCGCGCCGTTGGCGGCGACCCGCATCCGGGCTGCCGGTACCGCGATCAGGACCTTGGGCGGGGCACGGATGCCCCGGATCACCGAGCGTCCCAACAAGCGGCTGGTCGCGCGTCTGGCAGTGGGCCACGACGCCGACCCATGGGTCTCGGAGTTCGTCTATCGACTGTTCGCCGAGACGCCGGCCGCCGGACGCGGCGGCTGGGCCCGGGCACTGGTCAACAGCGTTGGGCCGCAACATATCTCACTGAAGAACCTGTCGGTACCGACCCTGGTGGTCGGTAGCGCCAAGGACCGCCTGCTGCCCATCGGCGCCGCCCGCCGCATCGCCGCCGACGCTCCGAACTTGAGCGCCTTCGTCGAGATGCCCGGCGGGCACTGCGCCATCCTGGAATGCCCGGCACAGGTGAATGCCCAATTGCGGGCGCTGGCCGAATCAGTCGTGTCGCCGCGGGCGGCGGATCGAGCGGTCAGCCAGTAAGCCGGCCCGCGACTTCGGCGGCCGCGCGCCGGCCGGACCGGACCGCTCCGTCGAGGAATCCGGTCCACTCGTCGGCGGTTTCGGTGCCCGCCCAGTGGATGCAGTCCACCGGTTCGCGCAGCCACCGACCGTACTGAGTCCACGATCCCGGCGGTACCGCCGCCGTCGGGCCGCCCGGTGCGAATTGTTCTGCGCTCCAACACTGGTCGATGTAGTCGATCGGCTTCAGCGCCGCGTCGCCGAACAGGGTGGCGAACCCGGACAGTGCTTGCTCGCGCCGTTGATCCGGTGTGAGCCGGTCGAAGGTGCGGGCATCGGTGAACCCGAGCAGGATCCCGGGGCCGCCGTCGCCCGGGCTGACGTCGAAGGTGATGAACACCGGCCCCTCGTCGGACAATGCCTCACCCGAACAGCCGTTGGCGCGCCAGAACGGTCGTTCGTAGGCGGCGTAGGCCTTGCTGAGATTGCCCTGCGGCCAGTTCTCGGCCAGTTCGGTGTAGGGCTGGGGCAGTGGCGGGTTGAATTCGATACCGGTCCGGTGTTGGGGCGGGATGGCCACGATCACCGCGCGTGCGTGTACTTCGCCGGCCGGGCCGCTCACCGCCACACTGCCGTCGGGGCGGCGCTCGATGGCGGCGACAGGAGCGTTGAGCAGGACTCGATCTCCGAGTTGCTCGGCCATCTTCACGGCGATCTGCTGGCTTCCGCCGGGAAAACGATCCTGTTGCGCGCCGCCGCGGACATCGAGCATGCGGTCCAGCCCGCCCGCGGCCTTGACGTAGCGGGCGGCGTGCAGCATCGACACCTCGTCGGGTTCGGCACCCCAGGTGACCCGGGACATGATCGCCATGAGGTTCCGGGTCGAGGCGTTGGCACCGGCCGAGCGCAGCCATTGCTCCAGGGTGAGCTCGTCGAGTTTCTGGGCGTTGGAGCTTTTCCACGGCTCGTTGGTCCGGATCAGCCGGCAGAGCCGTTCGAAGCGCCACTGGATGCGGGAGACGTCGAACAGTTCCATCATCGACAGCCGCGGGATGGTGCTCCGGTAGGAGCGCACCCGCCCGTGCCACAGGATCAGATTCTTGCCGCGGTCGTAGGTGGGCACCGTGCGGCACCCGAGTTCGTTGGCCAGCGCCAGCACCGCATCCTGGGTAGGGCCGACGAACGTCCCGCCCAGGTCCACCGGCACGTCGGCGATCAGGGCGGTCGACGAGCGTCCACCGACGCGGTCGCGGCCCTCCAGCACCACCACCTGATGTCCGAGCCCGACGAGCGCCCGGGCGGCGGTCAAGCCGGCGAAACCGGCGCCGACCACGACGACGTCGGTGTTCGTTGGGATGCTCACCTGTCTAGGCTCTCACGCGTGAAGGTCATGACAGCGTTGTTCGGCCCGCAAGACGCCATCGAGCGGGCCACGGCCCTGCGTGAGGCAGGTGCCAGTGGGGTGTTCACCTTCGAGGGTCCCCACGATGTGTTCACCCCATTGACGCTGGCTTCCACGGTCGGCGGCCTCGATCTGATGACCAATGTGGCAATTGCCTTTCCCCGCAACCCGATTCATCTCGCACACCAGGCCATCGACCACCAGATCCTGTCCGGCGGCCGATTCACGCTGGGGCTCGGCACGCAGATCCGCACTCAGATCGAGAAGCGGTTCGGCGCGGAGTTCGATCACCCGGTGGACCGGATGTCCGAGTTGGTCGCCGCGTTGCGGGCGATCTTCGCGGCCTGGGACACCGGCGAGCGGCTGGACTTCAGAGGCCGGTACTACCGGCACACCTTGATGACTCCGACGTTCACGCCGCGGGACAACCCGTACGGTTCGCCGCCGATCTATGTCGGTGCGCTGGGGCCGCGGCTCACCCGGGCCACCGCGCAGTTCGCCGACGGTCTGCTGGTCATGCCGTTCGGGTCCAAGCGGTTCCTGCACCAGGCCACGATGCCCGCGGTGCGTGACGGGCTCGCCGCCGCCGGACGTGCCGAGGGGGAGTTGACCATCGTCCCGGAGATCATCGTGTCGGCGGAGTCCGAGAAGGACCCGAACCACGACGCGGCGCGACGCCTGCTCGCCTTCTACGGCTCAACCCCGTCCTACCGGCCGGTGTTGGAGGTGCACGGCTGGGGTGATTTGCAGCCCGAGCTCAATGCGCTGTCCAAACAGGGCCGCTGGCAGGAGATGGGTTCGCTGATCAATGACGAGGTGCTGCACACCATCGCGGCGTGCGGCAGCCCCGCCGACATCGCCGCCCACATCCGGGACCGCGTGGCCGGCGTGTCCGACCGGATCTGCCTGTATCAACCGGGTCCGATCGAGGTGAATTCGCTTGCCCAGATCGTCGACGCGCTGCGCGACTGAGCGCATAGGGTGGTACTGAGCGGGACCAAAGGAGGTTCGCCATGGACGACGCGCGTCGGGCTGCGGATCCGGACTATTCGGATGTGCTCATCATCGGGGCCGGCATCTCAGGGTTGGGGGCGGCCTACCGGGTCCACGAGAAGAACCCCGCGCTGACCTACACCATCCTGGAACGCCGGGAGCGGATCGGTGGCACCTGGGACCTGTTCCGCTATCCCGGGATCCGCTCGGACAGCGACATCTTCACGCTGAGCTTCCCGTACCAACCGTGGACCAAACCCGAGAACGTGGCCGACGGCGACGACATCCGGGACTACCTCACCGAGACGGCTCGGGTGCACGGTATCGACCGCAATATCCGGTTCAACACCCATGTGCTGTCGGCGGATTGGGATTCGGGCACCGACACCTGGACCGTGCGGACCGAAGAGGACGGCCGGCCGGGGACCTACCGGTGCCGGTACCTGTTCTGCGGCACCGGCTACTACAACTACGACGAGCCGTACACTCCCGAGTTTTCCGGCATCGAGACCTTCGCCGGCGACGTGGTCCACCCGCAGTTCTGGCCCGAGTCGCTGGACTACTCGGGCAAGCGCGTCGTGGTGATCGGCAGCGGTGCCACGGCGATCAGCCTGGTGCCCGCGTTGGCCGAACAGGCCTCCCATGTGACGATGCTGCAGCGCTCGCCCACCTACATGATGTCGATGCCGCGCATCGATCCGATGGTGCAAGCCATCCGGAAGATCCTGCCGCGCAGGGTATCCCACCAGGTGGTGCGGTTCCGCAATGCGATGATCCACGTGCTGATGTATTTCGTGTTCCGCAAGGCGCCCAAGTTCGGGCGGTGGCTGATCCGCAACCGGACCATCGCCGCATTGCCCGAGGGTTACCCCGTCGACGTGCACTTCAAGCCGCGGTACAACCCGTGGGACCAGCGGTTGTGCCTGGTGCTCGACCGAGACCTGTTCCAGCACATCGGCCACGGCCACGTGGACGTCATCACCGATCACATCGACCACGTCGACGGCACAGGGATCGTGCTGAAATCCGGCGCGCGCGTTGACGCCGACGTGATCGTCACCGCGACCGGTCTGCAACTTCAGGCGCTCGGCGGGATCAGGCTCGCGATCGACGGTCACGAGGTCAAGCCCACCGAGCGGTTCGTCTACAAGGAATTTCTGCTGGAGGATGTCCCGAACCTGGCGTGGTGCATCGGTTACACCAACGCCTCGTGGACGCTGCGGGCGGACATGACCGCGCGGGCATTCGCGAACCTGTTGGCCTACATGGGCTCTCACGGCTACACCCACGCCTATCCGCACAAGGGTGCGGCGCCGATGCCGGAGAAGCGGACGTGGGACCTGGAGGCCGGCTACATCCAGCGTTCAGAGCATGCGCTGCCGCGTTCGGGCACCAAGCGGCCGTGGCACGTCCGGCACAACTATGTGCTCGATGCCATCGACCACCGCTTCGACCGCATCGAGGAGTCGATGGTCTTCGGCCGGGCCCCGGTCGTCGCGGAGGCTAGCGAGGCCGTCTCCTGAACACCGCCGTGATCGCCGTCGTCGGCGTGTTCTTCGCGGGCATGGGTGTGTACGCCCTGGCGGCTCCCGCCGCGATTCTGCGGCCGTTCGGGTTCCGTATCGACAGCGCGCCGACCCGCGCCGAAGTGCGGGCTGTGTACGGCGGGTTCGGTGTGGCGATCGCCGGCGTGCTGGGTTACGCGATCGCGACGCCTGGCCTACGCACCGGGATCGTGGTCACGGTCGGCGTGGCGCTGGCCGGGATGGCCTTCGGCCGCATCGTGTCCGGGGTGCTCGGCGACCGAACGTCGTTCTATCCCAATTGGTTCTACTGCTTGGTCGAAGCGATCGGCGCGGGCGCGCTGTTCTTGGCCGCCTGAGTTTCCTCCGCGAGCAGTCCCCGCTTGGAGAGACCGCTCGCGGCGGGAGTGATTCAGGGGGCGACGGTGAGCCAGTCGGCGAAGCCGGACGGATCGTGACGCCCGAGCGCACCGTGCTCGAACAGGCCCCAGCCCTCGACAGGCGCGCGATTGCCCTCGGTGCACACCGCCCGCCCGACGTGGTCGATCACGCCGAAGGCGGCCCGGCCGACGACGGCCGGATCGGTCATGTCGTAGGTGCGCCGTTCGGTGAACTTCTCGCCCTTCCACACGCCGTGGATCCAGTCGACGTCGCCGCCGTAGCCGCCACCGACGTGAATCGGCACGGGCAGTTTGGATTCCACGTCGAACCGCACGGGGGTGCCGTCGAGCGCGGTGGCCTCGATGGTGGCGCCCGTCGGGATCCGGGTGCCCGAGCGGTAGTGGATCTTGATCCGCGGCCAGCCGAGTTGCTCGACGCGGCCGTCCTTCCAGACCCGCGTGCAGTCGTTGAGTGAGCGGAACCCGTTGGGCTCTTCCTGGATGATGAGGACGAGCGCGAAGTCGTCGAACGCCATCGGCACGTACAGCCACCACATGCCCTCGAACGGCGGGTCGGCCGGGCGTCCGGCGGGCTCGGCCTCACCGATCGGCCGGATACCCCAGGACCGGTCGCGCGAGCCGATCCAGGTGTCCGGGTCGACGTCGATGCGCTGGCCATCGATCTCCAGATAGCCACTCCAGGAACCCAATTGGGCGAAGCGTTGGGCATCGAGGGTGACCCGGTTGCCTTGACGCATCAGGTGCGGCTGCTCTTGGACGACGTCGAACAGCCCGTTCCAGGTGAGATCCGCGGCGATGCCCTCGGTTTCCTCCAGCACGATGCGAACCTTGTGCAGCGGCTCGGGCACCTCGACCCGATAGCCGCCGACATGCTGGTTGAGCCGGTCCTGATCGATCGCATCGGACAGATGCACGGCTGTCTGTTCATTTCCGCGGCGCACAAGGAAATAGGCGTCCTTCACCCCGAGGTTGGGGTAGTAGCCGAGTCCGGTGATGACAAAGATGTCGCCGGTGCGATCGTGGGCGTTGAAATACGAACGGTCGTAGAAGTTCCGGTCCGACGATCCGGGCCAGGCGATCGGTTGTGGGGTTTGATGTACCGGGAATTCGTCCATCGGGCCGAGCATTTAAGACTCCTCAATGAGACGCCGCAGCAACGGCGCATGGTAGAACATGGTCTCGACGTTGTCGGGCTTCTCGGCCTCGCCGAAATGCACGCGCCGGGCGCCGGTACGCATGAACACGCAGCACCAGATGACGCCCGAGTAGATGTAGAACCACCGAAGGTCGCCGAGCTCCGCCCCGGTCAACTCGCGATAGGTGGCCCGGACATCCTCTTCGCGCATCACATCGGGCAGGCCCGGCAAGCCGGCCATGCCGGACAGTTCCTGAAACACCATGTGGGCAAAGATGATCCAGGAGACGTCGAGTTCGCGCGGGCCGATGGTGGCCATTTCCCAGTCGAGTACGGCGGCGGGGCGGAAGTCGTCGTACAGCACGTTGCCGATGCGGGAATCGCCCCAGGTCAAAACGCTTTCCGAGGCGGCGACATCGGCGGGGAAGTTGTCCTCGAGCCATTGCAGCGCCTGCTCGACCAGCGGGGAACGGCCGATGTCGGGTACCGAGAACTCGTACCAGTCCTTGAGCCAGCCGAAGCGGCGGTCCAGTGGTGTATCACCTGGCGGATCGACCTCGGAAAGAAACGCGAATCGTTGTGCGGCATCAGGGATCGCGTGCAGTTTCGCCAGGACGGCCACGGTGCTGTCCTGCAACGCGCGGCGGCGTTCCGCGGGGGCGTCGGCGAACCAGTTGTCGCCGAACGTGTATGGCATGACGTCCGGCGGCACCAGACCGTCGACGCGGTCCATCAGGAAGAACGGAGTGCCGAGCACCTCGCCGGTGGCGTCGATCCAGCGCACGTTGGGGACCGGCACATCGGTGAGTTCGCCTACCTGCCGCATCACCTCGAACTGGTGATCAAGCCGGTATGAGGAGAACACCGGAACGTCGTCCTGGGTGGGGGCGACACGGGCCACCCACTTCTGTTCCTTGGGCTCGCCGTCCTCTTCCCAGCGGCCGGTCAGCATGATCGTCTCGGACGACATTCCGTTCGAGTCGACCCCGCTTTCCACGGTGATCTCAGGGGCGGTGCCGCCCGGCATCACGGTGGACAGCCATTTCGACAGCACCGATGGCAGGGTGGTGACGTCACGGCTGGAGCGTTGCAGGTGGTCGACGTTCTCCACAGGAGCGTCCACGGCCTCGTTTGCCATTCAACTGTTCCTTACGGCCACAATTACGATACTGTTAGTAGCGTTATGAAAGCAGAGCCATCACCACTTGGCAAGACCGTCGGGGCGGGACGCCCCCGTGACCCGCGCATCGACGCTGCCATATTGCAGGCGACCACGGACCTGCTTGTCGAAATCGGTTATGCGAACCTGACCATGGCGGCGGTCGCCGAGCGGGCGCAGACCACGAAAACCGCGCTGTACCGGCGGTGGTCGAGCAAAGCGGAGTTGGTGCACGAGGCGGTGTTCCCCGCGGCCGCGACCGCACTGACGGCGCCGGCCGGTGACATCGCCGCAGATATCCGGGCGATGATCGGTGCCGCCCGCGACGTGTTCACCAGTCCGGTGATGCGGGCGGCGCTGCCCGGACTGGTGGCCGATGTCGTCGCCGACACCGACTTGAACGCCCGGGTGATGCAGCGGTTCGCCGGGACCTTCGTCACGGTGCGCGCCAGGATCGTCGACGGCATCGTGCGGGGCGAGGTCCAACCGGACGTCGACCCGGACCGCCTGGTGGAGCTCATCGGTGGGTCGACCATGCTGCGGATGCTGCTGTGGCCCGAACGCGAACTCGACGACGAATGGGTGGCGCAGACCGCGGCGATCCTGGTGCACGGGGCCACCGTCGGCAAGTAGCGGCTGACGCCTTTGCGTCAGGCTGAGGACAAATCTTCCGCGTGATGACGACCCCGCATAACCTACGGCCACGTGACTGTTACCGATCCACGTTCAGTGGCCACTGCTCAGCCGAGTGCGCGCACCGTCGCGTTGGGCAGTGCGGTCGGCACCACGATCGAGTGGTACGACTTCTATCTGTATGCCACCGCCGCGGCCCTGGTCTTCAAACCGCTTTTCTTCCCGAACATCTCGTCGACGGCGGGCACGCTGGCATCGTTCGCGACCTATGCCGCGGGGTTCGGAGCCCGGCCGTTGGGCGCCTTGATATCGGGTCACTACGGAGATCGACTGGGCCGCAAGGCCGTTCTGGTCGCCGCGCTGGTGGGCATGGGCCTGAGCACCTTCGCGATCGGACTGCTGCCGATCTACGCCCAGGTCGGACTGCTCGCCCCCGTATTGCTGGTCGGACTGCGGTTGCTGCAAGGCCTGGCGGTGGGCGCTGAATGGGGCGGTGCGGCTTTGCTTTCGGTGGAGCACGCGCCACCTGGGCGTCGAGGTTTGTTCGGCAGCTTCACCCAACTGGGTTCACCGGCCGGCATGTTGCTGTCGACGGCCATCTTCTACGTGACGAGAACAGTCACCGGTCCTGATGCGTTCCTGGCCTACGGCTGGCGAATTCCGTTCCTGCTCAGTGCCGTTCTGGTCGTCGTGGGCCTCGTCATCCGGCTCAGGCTCACCGATGCCGAGGTGTTCACCGAGATCAGAGACCGTGGTGAGGTGGCGCGGCTGCCCGTTCTGGAGGTGCTGCGCACCCAGCCGCGAAATGTGCTGATCACCACCGGTCTGCGATTCTCGCAGATCGCCCTGTTCGTGTTGCTGACCACGTATTCGTTGACCTACCTGCAGGATTCATCGGGGGCGGGCAGTCAGGTCGGCCTGACGGCGGTTCTCATCGCATCGGCCATCGGTCTGATCAGTACGCCGGCATGGGCAATGGTGTCGGACCGTTACGGCAGGCGGCCTCCGTATCTGTTCGGTGCGGTGGCCGGTGTGCTGGCGCTGGTCCTGTTCTTCGTCGCGGCGGGCACCGGGTCCCACATCGCGATCGTGTTGTCGATCGTGTTCGGGGTCAACATCGCTCACGACGCCATGTACGGACCACAGGCCGCCTGGTTCGGGGAACTTTTCGATACCCGGGTGCGCTACAGCGGTGCTTCGTTGGGCTACCAGATCGGTGCGGTGCTCTCGGGCGGGTTCGCTCCGTTGATCGCGGCGGCGCTGCTGGTCGCGGGCGGTGGCAGCCCGTGGCTGATCGTCGGATACTTCGCGGTGCTGACCGCCATCACTTTCACCGCGGCCTACTTCGCGCGGGAAACGCATCGGGATGAGATCGGGGATGAGCGATGAGCAGGATCTATCTCAACGCCTTCGACATGGCTTGCGTGGGACACCAATCCGCGGGTTTGTGGCGCCATCCCGAGGATCAGGGGTATCGCTACCGCGAACTGGGCTACTGGACGGAATTGGCCCGCACCCTGGAGGCCGGTGGCTTCGACGCGCTGTTCCTCGCCGACGTGCTCGGTGTCTACGACGTCTACGGCGGTTCACGGGATGCGGCGGTGGCCGATGCCGCACAGGTACCCGTCAACGATCCGACCCTGGCGGTGTCGGCCATGGCGGCGGTCACCGAGACCCTGGGATTCGGTGTCACGGTGTCGTTGACCTACGAGCAGCCCTATGCGTTGGCGCGCCGGCTCTCCACGCTGGACCACCTGACCAATGGCCGGGTGGCATGGAACATCGTCACCTCCTATCTCGACAGTGCCGCCCGTAATCTGGGGCTGGGCAACCAGATTCCGCACGACGAGCGCTACGAGATCGCCGAGGAGTATCTCGAGGTCTGCTACAAACTGTGGGAGGCATCGTGGGAACCCGGCGCCGTCGTCCGCGACCGGGAGCGAGGCGTGTTCACCGATCCGGCGAAAGTCCACGACATCGAACACAAGGGCCACTACTTCAGCGTCCCCGGGCCGTTCCTGTGTGAACCGTCCCCGCAACGCACCCCGATGCTGTTTCAGGCCGGTGCTTCGCCGCGGGGAGTCCGGTTCGCCGCGGCTCACGCCGAGGCGGTGTTCGTATCGGGCCCGACGCCCGAGATCGTGGCCAAGCCGGTCAAGGCACTGCGTGCCGCTGCCGCTGATCAAGGACGAGACCCTCGGTCGATCAAGGTGTTCACGATGCTCACGCCGATCGTGGCCGAGACCCACGAGCTGGCCGTCGCCAAGCTGCACGAATACCGGCAGTTCGTCAGCGCGGAGGGCGCACTGGCGCTGTTCGGTGGCTGGACCGGTGTCGATCTGGCCGAACTCGCGGCGGACGAACCTCTGAGGTATGTCCAGACCGAAGCCAATCGTTCTGCCCTGGCATCGTTTACCACGTCCGACCGCAACTGGACGGCGGGCGAACTGGCTCACGAGGTCGGTCTGGGTGGTCGTGGCCCGGTGGTGGTGGGCTCACCGACCGAGGTCGCCGATGAACTCGAGCGTTGGGTCGACGAGGCCGGTGTCGACGGGTTCAACCTGGCCTATGTCACGACGCCGGGCACCTTTGTCGACTTCGCTCGCCATGTCGTGCCCGAGTTACGTCGGCGCGGCAGAGTGCCCGGCCACAGTGAACCGGCCACCCTACGGGAGCGGCTCGGCGGCGCCGGACCGTTACTGGCTCCTGAGCACCCGGGTGCTGCCTTTCGACCGCAGGGCTGGGGCTGAGGGGCGCACGCAGCGTCGCTGCCGGCGCGGGAGTCGGCCTACGATCGCAACTGTGCGTGCTGTGATGTATTCCGAGGTCGGCGTGCTGCCCGCGGTGGTTGACGTGCCCGATCCCGAATGTCCCGACGACGGGGTGGTGGTCGAAGTTGCGGCCACCGGTGTGTGCCGGTCCGACTGGCACGCGTGGCGGGGGCACGACCCGGTGGACTTGCCGATCATTCCTGGGCATGAGTTCGCCGGCACCGTCGTGGCTGTCGGTGCCGCGGTATCTGGCTGGCGAGTGGGCGAGCGGGTGACCGCACCGTTCGTGCTCGGGTGCGGGCACTGCGAGTTCTGCCTGGCCGGTGACGCCCAAGTCTGTCCCGATCAGTTGCAGCCCGGGTTCACCCTGCCCGGCTCATTCGCGCAACAGGTGGCGATACCACGGGCCCAGGCCAACCTTGTGCGCCTACCCGATCCGGTGTCGTTCGTGGCGGCGGCGTCGTTGGGCTGCCGATTCGCCACATCGTTTCGCGCCGTCGTCACCCATGGCGGGGTGCGGCCGGGTCAATGGGTGGCTGTCCATGGCTGCGGCGGAGTTGGGCTATCGGCCGTGATGATCGCGAAAGCGTTCGGTGCCAGGGTCGTTGCGGTCGATGTGAACGACGAGGCACTGGCGACGGCCGCTCGGCTGGGCGCCGATGAGGTTGTCAACGGTGCCGAGATGGCCGATATCGCAACCGAAGTCATGGATCGGACCGGCGGCGGCGCGCACATCGGGGTCGACGCCATCGGACAGCCGTCGGTGGCAGCGGCCTCGGTCGCCTCGCTGTGTCGCCGGGGGCGCCACATTCAAGTGGGTCTTCTGCTCGGTGATGCGGCGCTGACCGCCTTCCCGATGGACCGGGTGATAGCGCAGGAACTTTCGATCCTGGGATCGCATGGCATGCCGGCCGTCGACTATCCCGCGATGCTCGGCCTCCTCGCATCCGGCGCGCTGCAACCGGAGTTGCTGGTGGCCCGGCGGGTGAGCCTCGACGAGGCGGGTGCTGCGATCTCCATCATGGACGCTCCCATCGGACCCGGGATGACGATCATCGAGCCTGCCCACAACGGCTAGCCGTCGATCTGCCCACGATTCCGTTGTGCCACAGCCTGATAGCGGTCACCCAGGCCGTCGAAATCACGTGCCTGCGTGCCGGCGATCGCCTGCTCGGCGGCCAGCGCCGGGCCGATCACCGGCTCGCTACCGCGGGTGTAGATCTCCTTGAGCCCGGCCATGATCGGGCCCGGTACTTCGGCGATGTGCCCGGCCAGCTCCAACGCCCGGCCCAACAGGCGCTCGTGAGCGACCACTTCGGTGACCAGGCCCAGGCGTTCGGCGTGGGCGGCGTCGACGACTTCGCCGGTCATCGACAGCCTGCGTGCCATCGCGGCGCCGACCACGTGGGGGAGTCGCGCTGTCATCCCGCCGCCCGGCAGGATTCCCACCCGCGCGTGGGTGTCGGCGAAGACCGCGTGCTCGGAAGCGATCAGGAAGTCGCAGCCCAGCGCCATCTCCAACCCGCCGGTGAACGTTGCTCCGTTGATCGCCCCGATGATCGGCGTGCGGAGTTCGCCGGTCTTGGTGATGCAGTTGTGGGACTCGAACTCGGCGAAATACTCCATGCCGAGTGTCTGTGCCTCCTTGAGGTCGACACCGGCGCAGAACGCGGGGTCCGACCCGGTGAGCACGATGGCCCGCACTGCCTCGTCGGCATCGGCGGCGTCCAGTGCGCCGTAAAGTTCTTCGATCAACTGACGACCCAGGGCGTTGCGTGACTGCGGGCGGTTCAGCGTGAGCACGCGAACGGCGCCGTGGTCAGCGGTGAGGACGGTCGTCATGGGATCAATCTAGCCTGCCTCAGCGCAGGAAGGTCTCGGCATTGTTGGCCAGGTCCAGCAGCGGTTGAGGCAGGGCGCCGAGAGCGAACGTGATGGCCGCGGTGACGGTGATGACGGCGGTGGTCAGTCCACTGGGCACGACGACCTCGGGTGCGTTCTCGGGTGGTTCGGTGAAGAACATCAGCACGATCACGCGCACATAGAAGTACGCCGCAACGGCACTGGCGACGACGCCGACGATGACGAGCGGGATCGCGCCGCCCTCACCCGCGGCCTTGAACACCGCGAACTTGCTGACGAACCCGCTGGTCAGCGGAATCCCGGCGAACGCCAGCAGGAACAGCGAAAACACCACGCCGACAAGCGGATAGCGCCGGCCCAGCCCGGCCCACTGCGCCATTCCGGTGGCCTCTTCGCCCGTGGCGTCGCGGACCAGGCCGACGACCGCGAACGCGCCGAGCGTGCTGAATCCGTAGGCGAACAGATAGAACAGCGTCGAGGACACCCCGGCGGGATTGGCGGCGATCACACCGGTGAGGAGGAACCCTGAATGTGCCACCGCGGAGTAGGCCAGCATGCGTTTGACATCGGTCTGGGTGACGGCGGTGACGGTGCCGACCACCATGGTGAGGATCGCGATGGCCCACAGGATCGGCCGCCAATCGTCACGCAACTGCGGCAGCGCGACGTAGAAGATGCGCAGCATCGCGCCGAATGCGGCGATCTTGGTGGCCGCCGCCATGAATGCGGTGATCGCGGTGGGCGCTCCCTGGTACACGTCCGGAATCCACGAATGAAATGGCACGGCACCGACTTTGAACAGCACCCCGACCAGCAGCAGAGCGATTCCGATGAGCGCCAGCGGGGTGTTGGGCGCCTTGGTGGCAACGGCATCCGCGATCCCGCTGAGATCCAGTGTGCCCGCATAGCCGTACAGCATCGCCGCGCCGTAGAGGAAGAATGCCGAAGAGAACGCGCCCAGCAGAAAGTATTTCAGCGAGGCTTCCTGCGACAGCAACCGCCGGCGGCGGGCCAGCCCGCACAGCAGATACAGCGGCAGCGAGAGCACTTCCAGCGCGATGAACATGGTCAGCAGATCGCCCGCGGCCGGAAACAGCAGCATGCCGCCGATGGCGAACATGGTCAGCGGGAACACCTCGGTCTGCATCACACCGGCCTTCGTGGCCAGCTGTTCGGCCACGTTGCCCGGTACCGCCGATGCCTGCGGCGTGAAGCCGTCCAGACCGCGGGCTCCGCCGGAAGTTTCTGCCACGGACTGGCGTTCGGCGATGAGCAGGATGCCCAGGATACCGACCAGAGCGATGGTGCCCTGCAGGAACAGCGCCGGGGCATCGAGTACCACCGAGCCCAGTACCGCGGGTCGGCCCGCGGTGCCGTGCAGGTCCCGTGCCAGTAGCACGACTGCCGTCACAGCGGCCACCAAACCACCCAGCGCGAGAATCACCTGCACGCCGTAACGGGCCGGCCGCGGCAGGAAGGCCTCGACCAGGACTCCGGCCACCGCCACCCCGAACACGATCAGCATGGGGGAGAGCAGGCCGTACTCGATGCTCGGCGTCACCATGATCAGCGGCCCCCCTCGGCAATGGTCGGCGGTGCGCTCGGTGCCGGATCGGTCTGTCCGATGGTGGTCAAGGTGTGCTGCACCGCCGGATTGATCACGTCCAGTGCGGGTTTGGGATAAATGCCCAACACCAGCAGCAGCGCGATCAGCGGTGTTACCACCACGAGTTCGCGTGGCACCAAATCAGGTAAGCCGCGCACACCGTCGTCGTCCCCGACCAGCCCGTCGCGGACGGGTCCGGTCATCATCCGCTGATACATCCACAGGATGTACACCGCCGACAGCACCAATGCGGTGGCGGCGAACACCGCGACCACCGGATAGCGCGTGAATGTGCCGATGAGGACCAGGAATTCACTGATGAACGGCGCCAGACCGGGCAAGGACAGCGTAGCCAGGCCGGCCACCAGGAAGGTGCCGGCGAGCACCGGGGCCACCTTCTGCACGCCGCCGTAGGCGTCGATCAGCCGGGAGCCGCGCCGCGACACCAGGAATCCGGCGATCAGGAACAGTGCGGCCGTCGAGATCCCGTGATTGATCATGTACAGCGTCGAACCAGCCTGACCTTGGCTGGTCATCACGAAGATGCCCAGGATGATGAAACCGAAGTGCGATATCGAGGTGTAGGCGATCAAGCGCATCACATCGGTCTGACCGATCGCCAGGACGGCGCCGTAGACGATGCCGATCACCGCCAGCGTGATGACCAGCGGGCGGAAATACGTTGACGCATCGGGGAACAGCGGCAGGCAATAGCGCAGCATACCGAAGGTGCCGACCTTGTCCATGATGGCCATCATCAGCACCGCGCTGGCCGGGGTGGCCTGCACCGCGGCGTCCGGCAGCCAGCGATGGAACGGCCACAGCGGTGCCTTGACCGCGAACGCGAACATGAACCCCAGGAACAGGAAGTTGGCCACCGCCGGGTTGATCACGAACTCACCGGAGGAGACAGCGGCGACGATGGCCCGGAAGTCGAAAGTGCCGGCTGTAAACGCGTCGCTGCTAGCGGTGACGACGTACAGGCCGATCACCGCGGCCAGCATGACCAGACCGCCGAAGAGGTTGTACAGCAGGAACTTCACCGCCGCTTTCGAAGCGTGAGCCCGGTTTCCTCCAAATCCCCCGATCAAGAAGTACATCGGGATCAGCATCGCTTCGAAGAACACGTAGAACAGCAGGATGTCGAGGGCCACCAAGGACATGAACACCATGCCCTCGACGGCCAGCGTCAACGCCAGGTAGGCCTGCACGCCGCGGCCGCCGAGTCCGGTCTGGTGGCTCGCGTCGTGCCAGCCCGCGACGATGAGCAGCGGCAGCAGCACAGCGGTGAGAACCACCAGGGCCAGCGCGATGCCGTCGACCCCGAGGATGTAGCCGGTGCCGAATGACGGGATCCAGCGGTGCGATTCGACGAACTGATACTGCTCGCCCGCCGGATCGAAGCCGACGGCGATCACTGCAGCGACTCCGAGGGCCGCCAACGAAATCGCCAGTGCCAGCCATTTCGCCAGTGTCCGTTGTGCGGCCGGGAGCAGCATCACCACTGCGGCGCCCACTGTCGGGAGGGCCCACAGCGCCGTCAGCCACGGAAATGAGCTCACCACAGTCGCACCGCCAGGATCGCCGCCACCACCAGGGCCGCCCCACCGAGCATGGACAGCGCATAGGACCGGGCGAAGCCGGTTTGCAACTGGCGCAAACCATCCGATGTTCGGCTCACGAGTGCGGCCAACCCACCGGCGGTGCCGTCGACCACCTTGTCGTCGACGACCACCAGGGCCGCGGTCAGGGTCTGTCCCCCTCGCATGAACACCGCCTCGTTGAATGCGTCGCCGTACAGGTCGCGGCGGGCGGCCACGGTCAGGGCCGATCCGCCCGGCACCTCGGCCGGCACGGGTCGCTGTGCATACATGCGGTAGGCGATCGCGATGCCGATTGCGACGACGGCGAGTACCACCACCGTGACCACCCACGCCGGAATCGCATGGTGCGCCTCGTGGGCGCCGACCACCGGCTCGAGCCAGTGCGACAGCGTGCCGCCGATGGCCAGCGCGCCACCGGAGACCACCGAACCGACCGCCAGCAGGATCATGGGCCATGTCATCACGGCCGGTGCCTCGTGCGGATGCGTTTCAGCTGCCCAACGCTTTTCCCCGAAGAACGTCATCAGCATCACGCGTGTCATATAGAACGCGGTGATCCCGGCGCCCAGGACGGCTGCGCTGCCGAGGATCACGCCGCGCACTCCGCCGGCGCCCAGCGCCGCCTCGATGATGCTGTCTTTCGAGAAGAAGCCGGCCAGGGGCGGTACCCCGATGATGGCGAGATAGCCGAGCCCGAAGGTGGCGAACGTGACGGGCAGGACCTTGCGCAACGCGCCGTAGCGGCGCATGTTCACCTCGTCGTTCATCGCGTGCATCACGGACCCGGCTCCGAGGAACAGCCCGGCCTTGAAGAAGCCGTGGGTGAGCAGGTGCATGATCGCGAACGCGTAACCGGCGGGCCCGAGCCCGGCGGCCAGCACCATATAGCCGATCTGCGACATGGTCGACGCGGCAAGCGCCTTCTTGATGTCGTCCTTGGCGCAGCCGATGATCGCACCGAACAGCAGGGTGACCGCGCCGACGATGACGACACCGGTCTGCGCGCCCGGGGCGAGATCGAAGATCGGGCCGGACCGCACGATCAGATAGACGCCGGCGGTGACCATGGTTGCGGCGTGGATCAACGCCGACACCGGGGTCGGGCCCTCCATCGCGTCCCCGAGCCAGGACTGCAACGGCACCTGGGCGGACTTACCGCACGCGCCCAACAGCAGCAGCAGGCCGATCGCGGTGAGCGTCGCCTCGCTCAGTGCCGGTGCGGCGCTGAAGACTCCGGCGAACGAGATGGATCCGACGGTGGCGAACATGATCATCAGCGCGATGGCCAGACCCATGTCACCCACCCGGTTGACGACGAACGCCTTCTTGGCCGCGGCGGCAGCTGAGGGTTTGTGCGACCAGAATCCGATCAGCAGATACGACGCCAGGCCCACGCCTTCCCACCCGGCGTACAGACCGAGGTAGTTGTCCGCGAGGACGAGCAGAAGCATGGCCGCCAAGAACAAATTCAGGTACGCGAAGAACCTTCTCCGGTCAGTGTCGTGCGCCAGATAGCCGATCGAATAGATGTGGATCAGCGACCCGACCCCGGTGATCAGCAGCACGAAACACACCGACAACTGGTCAAGTTGCAGCCCGAAATCCACCTGCAGACCGGCCACCGGAACCCACGAGAACAGGGATTCCCCGACTGCGCGCTGCTCGCCGTCGCGACCCAGCATCTGGATGAACAGCACGGCTCCGACGGCGAAGGCGGCCAGCGCGGTCGCACAACCCAGCAGATGGCCCCACCGGTCGGAGCGTCGGCCGCTCAACAGCAGCACCAGGGCTCCGGCGGCGGGCAGAGCGATCACGAGCCAGATAGGAATCGTCATGTCACCCTTAGTGCTTCAGCAGGCTGGCATCGTCGACCGAGGCCGAACGGCGGGTGCGGAAGATGGTCATGATGATCGCCAGTCCCACCACCACCTCGCAGGCGGCGACCACCATGGTGAAGAACGCCACCACCTGGCCGTCGAGCTGACCGTGCATGCGGGAGAACGCCACGAAGGCCAGGTTCGCGGCGTTGAGCATGAGCTCGACGCACATGAACATCACGATGGCGTTGCGCCGCAACAGCACTCCCGAGGCGCCGATGGTGAACAACAGTGCCGACAGGTAGAGGTAGTTATCTGGATTCATTCACTCGACCTCGCTCCCCGAGTTGCTCATGGTGCGTTGCGGCAGGATGGCACTGACCGACAACGCCGAATCGGAGCCATCGGGCAGCCGAGCCGGGACGTCGACGGCGTTGTGCCGCGCATAGACACCGGGATTGGGGAGCGGGGTCGGATGCCCCCCGGCCTGGAACCGCTCGACCGACAGCTCGCGTTGGGTCTTGCGGTGCTCGAAGCGTTCCCGGTGCGCCAGCACCATCGCGCCCAGGGCGGCGGTGATGAGCAGTGTGCTGGTCAACTCGAACGCCCACAGGTAGCGGGTGAAGATCAGTGCGGCCAGGCCTTCCACATTGCCGCCGCTGTTGGCCTGGGTCAGACCGGTGAACCCGTGCACCGATACGCTTCCGATCCCGGCGATCAGCAGGATGCCGAACCCGGTTCCCGCGGCCAGGGCGGCTAGACGTTGTCCCCGTAGCGTTTCGGTGAACGATTCGGACAGGTCGACACCGATCAGCATCAGCACGAACAGGAACAGCATCATCACGGCGCCGGTGTAGACCACCACCTGCACCACGCCGAGGAACAGTGCGTCCTGGGCGATGTAGAGCACCGCAAGCGCGATCATGGTGCAGGCCAGAAACACCGCGGAGTACACCGCTTTCGGTGCGGCCACCACCCCGATGGCGCCGAGCACCGCGACGGTCCCGAGTATCCAGAACATCGCGGCTTCTGGTGTGGACGTATGGGTGCCGCCGACCTCGGCGAGCAGTATGACGCCGGGACTCACGGGACGTCCTGGGTGAGCGGGTTGACCCGGCCGAGGTAGTAGTCGTCGTCGGTGCTGCCGGGCGCCATGTCATGCGGGGGCGCCTGCATGCCGGGTTGCAGTGGGGCGAGCAGTTTGTCCTTGCCCCAGATCAGATCCGCCCGGTTGTCGTCGGCCATCTCGTACTCGTTGGTCATGGTCAGGGCGCGGGTCGGGCAGGCCTCGATGCACAATCCGCAGCCGATGCAGCGCAGGTAGTTGATCTGGTAGACCCTGCCGTAGCGCTCACCCGGGGAGAAGCGTTCTGCCTCGGTGTTGTCGGCCCCCTCGACGAAGATGGCGTCGGCGGGGCAGGCCCAGGCGCACAGTTCGCATCCGATGCACTTCTCCAGGCCGTCGGGGTACCGGTTGAGTTGGTGCCGGCCGTGATAGCGCGGTGCGACGGGCCCCGGCTTCTCCGGATATTGCTCGGTGAGTGTCTTTTTGAACATCGAGCTGAAGGTGACCCCGAATCCTGCCAGGGCGTCGAGAAACTTGGGCATCTTAGACATCGAGAGCCTCCTTGCTGACGTGCGGCAGCGGCGGCACCGGATAGGCGCCGACACTTTGCTCGGGGTTCGGCTGAATGATTCTGCCGCGCAGGGCTTTCCACAGGGCGACGGCCAGTACGGCCACGACCACGACCGCGGTGGTCACCAGCCCGGTCGCCCAGTTGTGATAACCGTGCTCGCGCAAGCTGTGGGTGACGGCGACGACCATGATCCACACCAGCGACACGGGGATCAGCACCTTCCAGCCCAACGCCATGAACTGGTCGTAGCGGAGCCGGGGGAGGGTGGCCCGTAGCCAGAAGTACATGAACATGAACGTCCACACCTTGGCGGTGAACCACAGCAGCGGCCACCAGCCGCTGTTGGCGCCGTCGATCAGGTTGAACGGGAACGGCGCGTGCCAGCCGCCGAGGAACATGGTGGTGGCCAGGGCGGAGACGGTGGTCATGTTGACGTACTCGGCGAGCATGAACATCGCGAACTTCAGCGATGAGTACTCGGTGTGGAATCCTCCGACCAACTCGCCTTCGGCCTCGGGCAGATCGAAAGGCGCCCGGTTGGTTTCACCCACCATCGAGGTCACGTACACCAAGAATGACGGCACGAGCAGAAAGACGAACCAGGTGCCGTCCTGGGCGGCGACGATGCCGGAGGTGGACATGGTGCCGGCGTAGAGGAACACGGCGACGAACGACAACCCCATCGCGACCTCGTAGGAGATCACCTGGGCGCTGGAGCGCAGGCCGCCCAGCAGCGGGTAGGTGGATCCGGACGCCCAGCCGGCCAATACGATGCCGTACACCCCGATCGAGGTGACGGCGAGGATGTAGAGCACGGCCACGGGCAGGTCGGTCAATTGCAGTGCGGTGCGGTGACCGAACACCGAGACCTCGCCGCCCATCGGGATCACCGCGAACGCCATGAACGCCGGGATCACCGAGATGATGGGCGCCAGAAGGTAGATGGGCTTGTCTATGCCCGCCGGGGTGAGGCCTTCCTTGAGCGCGAGCTTCACGCCGTCGGCCAACGACTGCAGCAGTCCCCACGGGCCCACCCGGTTGGGGCCGGGCCGCATCTGCATGCGGCCCAGCACTTTACGTTCGATCAAAATCGCCGTGAGGACGGTCAACAGCAGGAAGACGAACACCCCGAGCGCCTTGGCCAGGATCAGCCACCACGGGTCATGGCCGAAGAGGGTGGGATCGGGGTACGTCATGAGTCGGCCCGCCCGATCGAAACCAGGGCACCGGCGGTCACCCCGAGCTGACGATGGATCGCCGACCCCGGCGAATTGGCGGGCAGCCACACCACGCGGTCGGGCATCTCGGTGACCGCCAGCGGCAAGGTGATCGATCCGCGCTCGGTGCTCACGGTTACCGGATCTCCGGCTGCCGCATCGAGTTCGGCCGCTGTGGCCGGAGACAGGCGTACCACGGGGCTGACGGCGGTCCCGGCCAGGTACGGTTCGCCGTCTTGCAGACGCCCGGCGTCCAGCAGCAGGCGCCAGCTGGCCAGCACGGCCTGGCCGGCACCCGGGACGGCCGGCGGTGCGGGCGCCGTCGATGGGGCGGCGGTGCGGGGACCCGTCCAGGCGCCGAGCCGGGCCAGTTCGTTGTCGGCGGCGTCGGGTCCGGACAGGCCGAGGTCGATGCCGATCTCGTCGGCCAGGTAGTGCAGCACGCGCAGATCCGGGATGGCGTTGGTGTGCAATGCCGGTGTGAACGGGCGAATCCGGCCCTCCCAGTTGAGGTATGCGCCGGCCTTTTCCACCACCGGTGCCACCGGGAAGACCACGTCGGCCAGTTCGGTGACCTCGCTCTCGCGCAGTTCGAGGCTGACCACGAAGGGAGTGGACCGTAGCGCGGTCAGTGCCAGGGCCGGATCGGGCAGGTCGGTCACCTCGACACCGCCGACGATCAGGGCCGACAGCGTTCCGTCGGCGGCCGCGCCCAGGATGGCGCTGGTGTCGCGGCCGGTGACACGGGGCAGGTCGGCCGTATTCCATACCGCGGCGGTCTGGGCCCGGGCATCGGCGTCCGCGGCGGGACGCCCGCCGGGAAGCAGGTTCGGCAGGGCACCGGCCTCCAGTGCGCCGCGTTCGCCGGCCCGGCGGGGTATCCAGGCCAGGCGGGCGCCGGTGGCCGAGGCGAGCCGCAGCGCGGCCGACAGCGCACCGGGTGAGGTGGCCAGGCGTTCACCGACCAGGATCGCCGCGCCCGGGCGCCGCAGCCGGTCATCGGTTTCGAGTGCTTCCAGTGCGGCGGCTTCGGCGCCCGGCACGGTCGGGATCAATGTGCCTGCCATCTTGGTCAAGCCGCGGCTGGCAAAAGGCGCCACCGCGAGCACCTGCAGGCCGTTCTTGCGGGCAGCTTTGCGCAGCCGGAGGAAGACGATCGGCGATTCCTCTTCCGGTTCCAGCCCGGCGAGCAGCACGGTCGGGGCGTTTTCCAGTTCGGCGTACCGCAATGTCATGGGTTGCCCGGCGATACGTGCCGCGAGGAAATCTGCCTCCTCGCCGGAGTGGGGCCGGGCGCGAAAGTCGATATCG
The DNA here is from genome assembly GCF_000426065.1 of Mycobacterium sp. URHD0025. Classification (GTDB taxonomy): domain Bacteria; phylum Actinomycetota; class Actinomycetes; order Mycobacteriales; family Mycobacteriaceae; genus Mycobacterium. The sequence continues at coordinate 798,615 of NZ_AUEQ01000001.1, forward strand.
TTGGTGCCCAGCACCATTCGAGCGAACTTCGAGTAGGCGTAAGCATCCTGCACGGTACAGCGCCCACCCACCAGCACGCCGGTGTCCGCGCCGGCTGCCAACAGGCCGGCCCCGGCCACCGTCAGCGCCTCCGACCACGACGCCGGACGCAATGCACCGTCTTCACGGAGCAACGGAGTGGTGATGCGGTCACCGACCGTCGCATAGGCGAACGCCCACCGGCCCTTGTCGCAGTTCCACTCCTCGTTGACCTCGGGGTCGTCGCCGGCCAAGCGGCGCAGCACCTTTCCGCGCCTGTGGTCGGTGCGCTGGGCACAGCCCGACGCGCAGTGTTCACAGACGCTGGGGCTGGAGACGAGGTCGAAGGGCCGGGCCCGGAACCGGTACGCCGTTCCGGTGAGGGCACCCACCGGGCAGATCTGCACCGTGTTGCCGGAGAAGTAGGACTGGAACGGTTCGCCGGGAGCGATGCCCACCTGTTGGAGCGCACCGCGTTCCAGCAGCTCGATGAACGGATCACCCGCGATCTGTGCGGAGAAGCGGGTGCAGCGCGCACACAGGACGCAGCGCTCGCGGTCCAGCAGCACCTGTGACGAGATGTTGATCGGCTTCGGGAAGGTTCGCTTGACATCCTCGAACCGGGTTTCCGGGCGCCCGTTGGACATCGCCTGATTCTGGAGCGGGCATTCGCCGCCCTTGTCACAGATCGGGCAGTCCAGCGGATGGTTGATCAGCAGCAACTCCATGACGCCGCGCTGCGCCTTGTCGGCTGCCTCGGAGCTGAACTGCGTGCGCACCACCATGTCCGGCATGACCGTGGTCGTGCACGAGGCCATCGGCTTACGCTGGCCTTCGACCTCGACCAGGCACTGCCGGCAGGCTCCGACCGGATCGAGCAGCGGATGGTCGCAGAACCGCGGGATCTGCACGCCCATCAGTTCGGCGGCGCGGATCACCAAGGTGCCCTTGGGAACACTGATCTGCTCATCGTCGATGGTCAGCGACACCATCTCCACCGGCGGGGTGTCCTTGGTCGGCTCGGCCAGCGTCATGCACGGCCCCCTTTCCTTGCGCGAGCAGACGCAAAACTGCCCATTTCAGCCGGGAGAAGGGCAGTTCTATGTCTGCTCGCGGTGAGAAACATCTACGCACCCGCCCCTTCGGTCGCCATCAATGTCGAGGCATGCGGGTCGAACGGGCAGCCGCCGTCGAGGTGTGCCACGTACTCGTCCCGGAAATACTTGATCGAGGACACGATGGGGCTGGCCGCCCCGTCGCCCAACGCGCAGAACGACTTTCCGAAGATGTTGTCGGCGATGTCGAGCAGCTTGTCGATGTCGGCCTGCGTGCCGCTACCGGTTTCCAGCCGGGCGTAGATCTGGGCCAGCCAGTAGGTGCCCTCCCGGCACGGGGTGCATTTGCCGCAGGACTCGTGCGCGTAGAACTCGGTCCAGCGCCGCACCGCCCGCACCACACAGGTGGTCTCATCGAAGATCTGCAGTGCCTTGGTGCCCAGCATCGACCCGACGGAAGCCATGCCCTCGTAGTCCAGCGGTACATCGATGTGTTCGGCCGTGAGCAGCGGAGTCGACGAACCGCCCGGCGTCCAGAACTTCAGGGTGTGTCCACCGCGGACACCGCCGGCATAGTCGAGCAGTTCACGCAACGTGATGCCCAGCGGTGCCTCGTACTGTCCGGGCCTCGTGACGTGACCCGACAGCGAATACAGCGTGAAGCCGGGAGATTTCTCCGACCCCATCGACCTGAACCAGTCCACTCCCTTGACCAGGATCGGCGGGACACTGGCGATGGACTCGACGTTGTTGACCACCGTCGGGCAGGCGTACAGGCCGGCGACGGCGGGAAACGGTGGGCGCAAACGGGGTTGGCCGCGCCGGCCCTCCAGGGAGTCCAGCAGTGCGGTCTCCTCGCCGCAGATGTAGGCACCCGCCCCGGCGTGCACGGTCAACTCCAGATCGAACCCCGAACCCAGGATGTCGGTGCCCAGATAGCCCGCCGCATAGGCTTCGGCGACAGCGGCCTGCAGACGCCGCAACACCGGCACCACCTCACCGCGGACGTAGATGAACGCGTGGCGCGCCCGGATCGCGTAGGCCGCGATGATCACCCCCTCGACCAGGAAGTGCGGCGTGGTCAGCAGGAGCGGAATGTCCTTGCAGGTACCGGGTTCCGATTCATCGGCGTTGACCACGAGATAGTGCGGCTTGGCCCCGGCGCCGTCGTCGCCCTGTGGGATGAACGACCACTTGGTCCCGGTCGGGAAACCGGCGCCGCCGCGTCCGCGCAGTCCGGAATCCTTCACCAGCGCGATGACGTCGTCGGGCCCCATCTCCAGGGCCCGCTGCAACCCGCGGTACCCGTCGTGGCGGCGGTAGGTGTCCAGCGTCCACGGTTCCGGTTCGTCCCAGAACCGGCTCAGGACCGGTGTCAGCGGCGTCATGCGATCGGACCTGCCGTCTCGGGAGTGGACATTCCGCGATCGCGGGCCTCGCGCAAACCGGCCAGGGTGGCAGCTCCGGGCGCGCCGCCGGGGGAGTGCGGATCGGTCAGGCCGGCTAAGGTGCGCGCCGTTTCCCGGAACGTGCACAGTGGGGCACCCCGGGTCGGGACCGGGGGTGTCCCACTGCGGAGTCCGTCGACCAGATCCCGTGCCGACGAGGGAGTCTGGTTGTCGTAGAACTCCCAGTTGACCATCAGCACGGGCGCGTAATCACACGCCGCGTTGCACTCGATGTGCTCCAGGGTGACTCTGGCCTCACCATCAGCGGCGTCGGTGGTTTCCCCGGCGTGGATACCCAGGTGGTCCTGCAGCGCGTCCAGGATCGCGTCGCCGCCCATGATCGCGCACAACGTGTTGGTACACACACCGACCAGGTAATCGCCGGTCGGGGTGCGGCGGTACATCGAGTAGAACGTCGCCACGGCGGTGACCTCGGCGTCGGTCAGGCCCAATAACGCAGCGCAGAAACCGATTCCGGCAGGGGTGAGGCACCCGTCCTCGGCCTGCACCAGATGCAGCAGGGGCAGCAGGGCCGAGCGGGCGTCGGGATAGCGGGCGGTGATCTGCTCGGCGTCTGCGGCGAGCCGGGCCGTCACCTCCTCCGGATACACCGCGGGCCCGTTGATCGGCGGGCCCGCTTCATCGGGGCGCTGCCCCAGTTCCAGGAACACTTCACTCACCTATCAACACCCCCCATGACCGGATCAATCGACGCCACCGCGGCAATCGCATCGGCCACCATGCCGCCCTCACACATCGCCGCCACCGCTTGCAGATTCGTGAACGAGGGGTCGCGGTAATGCACGCGGTAGGGCCGGGTGCCACCGTCGGACACCATGTGGACCCCCAGCTCGCCGCGTGGGGACTCCACCGCGACGTACACCTGACCGGCCGGTACGCGGATGCCCTCGGTGACGAGTTTGAAGTGGTGGATCAGGCCCTCCATGGAGTGGCCCATGATCTTGGCGATGTGCTCGGGGGAGTTGCCCAACCCGTCCGGGCCGAGCGTGAGATCGGCGGGCCAGGCCAGCTTCTTGTCGCTGATCATCACCGGACCCGGCCCGAGTCTCTCAAGTCGGTCGACACACTGCTCGACGATCTTGAGCGACTCCCGCATCTCCTTGACCCGGATGATGTACCGGCCGTAGGAGTCGCAGCGGTCATCGGTGATGACGTCGAATTCGTAGTCCTCGTAACCACAGTACGGTTGGGTGCGGCGCAGATCGTGAGGCAGGCCGGTGGAGCGCAACACCGGTCCGGTGATCCCCAGCGCGATACATCCGGTGAGGTCCAGATACCCGACACCGACCGTCCGAGCCTTCCAGATGTAGTTCTCGTTGAGCAGGTCCTCCAAGTCCTGCAAGCGATTCGGCAGCAGGTCCAGCAGCGCGCGCACCTGACTCACCGCATCGTCGGGCAGGTCGGCGGCCAGGCCGCCCGGCCGGATGTAGGCATGGTTCATCCGCAGGCCGGTGATCGACTCGAAGACCCGCAGGATCTCTTCGCGTTCCCGGAACCCGTAGAACATGGCCGACATTGCGCCCAACTCCATCCCACCGGTGGCCAGCGCCACCAGATGCGAGGAGATCCGGTTGAGTTCCATGAGCATCACCCGGATCACGCTTGCGCGCGCCGGAATGTCGTCGGTGACACCCAGCAGCTTCTCCACACCCAGGCAGTACGCCGTTTCGTTGAAGAACGGCGCCAGGTAGTCCATCCGGGTGACGAATGTGACGCCCTGCGTCCAGTTGCGGTATTCGAGGTTCTTCTCGATGCCGGTGTGCAGATAGCCGATGCCGCAACGGGCTTCGGTGATGATCTCGCCCTCGATCTCCAGGATCAGCCTCAGCACGCCGTGGGTCGACGGATGTTGCGGGCCCATGTTGACCACGATGCGTTCGCCGGCGTGCTCACGAGCGGCGGAGACCACGTCGTCCCAGTCCTGCCCGCCGACCACCACGACAGGGGATTCGGTGCTCATCAGTTGTACGACCTCCGCTGATCGGGTGGCGGAATCTGCGCGCCGTGGTATTCGACCGGAATACCGCCCAGCGGATAGTCCTTGCGCTGGGGATGGCCGACCCAGTCGTCGGGCATCTCGATGCGGGTCAGTGCCGGATGTCCGTCGAACACGATGCCGAAGAAGTCGTAGGTCTCACGCTCGTGCCAGTCGGTGGTCGGATAGACCGCGAAAAGCGACGGAATGTGCGGATCGGCGTCGGGCGCCGCGACTTCCAACCGGATCCTGCGGTTGTGGGTTATCGACATCAACGGGTAGACCGCATGTAGTTCGCGGTCGGTGTCGTCGGGATAGTGCACTCCGCTCACACCCAGACACAGCTCGAACCGCAACTGCGGGTCGTCGCGCAACACGCTGGCCACAGCAGGCAGTTGCACCGGGCTGACCTCGAGCGTCAACTCGTCCCGATGAACCACCACGCGTTCGATCGACACGGCATAGCGCTCCTCACCGAGGATTTCGGCGAGCCGGTCGACGACCGCGTCGAAGTACTGGCCGTAGGGCCGCGGGGAGCTTCCGGGCAATGCCACCGAACGCACCAGCCGGCCATATCCCGACGTGTCGCCGGTGCCGGCGGCGCCGAACATGCCGCGGCGCGTCCCGATCACCTCGGGACCTTGACCGGTGGCCTGGCCGGTGCCTTCGCCGCTTCCGTCGGCCGTGCTCACCGCAGCAGCCCCTTGAGCTCGATGGTGGGTGTGACGGCCAGCGCCGCTTTTTCGGCTTCCCGGATGGCCTCCTCGCGGTTCACTCCGAGCGGCATCTGCTGAATCTTGTCGTGCAGCTTCAGGATTGCGTGCAGCAGCATCTCGGGTCGTGGTGGGCAGCCGGGCAAGTAGATGTCGACGGGCACCACATGATCGACGCCCTGCACCACCGCATAGTTGTTGAACATGCCGCCCGACGAGGCGCAAACCCCCATGGCCAACACCCATTTCGGCTCTGCCATCTGGTCGTAGATCTGCCGGAGCACCGGCGCCATCTTCTGGCTCACCCGGCCCGCCACGATCATCAGATCGGCCTGCCGCGGGGTCGCGGAGAAGCGTTCCATCCCGAACCGGGCGATGTCGAAACGCGGACCGGCGGTCGACATCATCTCGATTGCGCAGCAGGCCAGGCCGAACGTGGCAGGCCACAACGACCCCTTGCGCACGTAACCTGCGACGGCTTCCACCGTCGACAGCAGGATTCCTCCCGGCAGACGTTCCTCTAGTCCCAATTCAGGCCCCCTCGCCGCCAGACATAGGCGTATGCCACGAACACCGTGAGCATGAACAGCAACATCTCCACCAGCGCGAACAACCCGAGGTTGTCGAAGGCCACCGCCCACGGATAGAGGAAGACGATCTCGATGTCGAACACGATGAACAACATCGCCGTCAGGTAGTACCGGATGGGCATGCGCTGGCCGGTCACCCCGGCCGCGCCGGGCTGCATCGGCTCGATGCCGCACTCGTAGGCCTCGAATTTGGACCGGTTGTAGCGGCGCGGGCCGATGACGAGCGCGATCCCCACGGAGACCACCGCGAACGCCGCCGCGATCACTCCGAGAACCAGGATGGGCGTGTACAGATTCATGCCACTTATCGCTCCCTCGGTGGGCTGTCGATGTGAGCTAACCCACAGCCTAGCGAGGTTTGCGGCCTGTGCCACGCATTTTGGTTAGTATCGTTTCATATCGGGGCAGCGTGTCGCTGCGGCCACATCCATGCCGCGAACAATCAACGGCAGCATGGCAATTCGAAAAAAAGTTACCGGGCCGGGCTGCGCAGCAGGGACACCACCGCGTCGCCCAACCGGATCGGGTCGATCGGGTGCGGCACGGCCGCCTCGGCCTGTGACCAGCTAGCCAGCCAGGCATCGTCCGGCCGCCCGGTGAGCACCAGGACGGGTGGGCAATTCGTGATCTCGTCTTTGAGCTGTTTGGCCACGCCCATGCCCCCGGCCGGGGTTGCTTCCCCATCGAGGATGGCCAGGTCGATACCCCCGGCATCCATCCGCGAGATCACCGTCGGTGCGGTGGCGACCTCCACATAGTCCAGCTCCGGAAGTTCCGGGTGCACCCGTTTGCCCAGTGCGAGACGTACCTGTTCGCGGGTGCGCGGATTGTCGCTGTACACCAGGATGCGCAGCGGCGCGGGGCCGGCCATGGTGCCGATGCTACTGCGCCGCGCGCCGTCGGCCGGACAACTCAACGAATTCTGTTGCGCCGCATCATTCTCGGGTGAACACAAGTTCACCGGACAGCACCGTTTTCGGCCCCACCATCCCGAGCAGGTCGCCCGACACTCCGAAATCGTCTCGTTGGACCTCGAACTGACCCGTCAGCCGCAAGGTGTTGTCGCCGACGGCCTGCACATCGACCGGTATCTCGACGGATTTCGACACGCCCCGCACCGTCAGGACCGCCGTCAACCTCGTGGCGCCCGCTTCGGACGGAACGACACCGGTCACCTGCAAAGTGATATCGGGGTGCGCATCGACGTCGAAGAAATCAGGGGACCGCAGATGATTGTCCCGCTTGGCGATCCCGGTCTGCACGGACGCCGCCGCGATCACCACCTGCCCGTTGATCCCGGCGCCGGCGGAGCCTTCACCGGTGAACTCGGTGAACCGTCCCGTGACGGTTGCCAGGCCCCACAGCGTCTTGTTCCGGAACACCACCTGGGACCGATCCGGGACCAGTGTCCAGTTTCCGGCGCTCTCGGTCAGGATGTCGCTGATCGTTGCCATGCCACCTCCAATGTCGTCGGCCAGGTTCAGGTGAACGGTTCAGGTGAACAAGGGCGCGATGCCTTTCGGATCGAAGTACTCATCGACGCGGTGGATGAGACCGTCCGTACCCACTTTGATCACGATGCACACGCGCAGTGCGATCACCGCGCCGTCACGCCCGCTGGCGTGGAGGACGTGCTGCTGGACGAATCCGCCATCGAAGAACTGCCGATCCAGTACCTCGTAGCGGCGGGCGGAGGTCACCCCGATGAACCAGTCGATGACCTTCAGCGCGCGGGTCCGGTCGTTGTCCTTGGCATCGCCGGCGTGCCAAACGGCGACGTCATCTGCCCATAGTCGAGCGACACCGGCCCTGTCGCCGCGCTCGATCGCGCCGAACAGTCGGTGCGCGACGTCCTCGACGCCTCGGACCTCGGCAAGGGACATCATCGACTCCCGGGGGTAGGGGCTTGACCTCAATCGTCATTGAGGTTTCAGACTCGGATCATGAACTCCACGCCCTCACATTCGCTCTTCGACGAAGCCTACGAGTCCCGGACCGCGCCGTGGGTCATCGGCGAGCCGCAACCGGCCATCGTCGAGCTGGAACGCACCGGCCGGCTGGCCGGCAAGGTGCTCGACGCGGGCTGCGGCGCTGGTGAGCACACCATGCTGCTGACGCGGCTCGGGTATGACGTGCTCGGCATCGACTTTTCCGAACACGCCATCGCGCAAGCCCGCGAGAACGCGGCAAGACAGGGCATCGACGCGCACTTCGCCGTCGCGGACGCGACCCGTCTCGGCGAGTCGCAGGAGCCGCCTTATGACACCGTCATCGACAGTGCGCTGTTCCATGTCTTCGGAGATGCCGACCGGCCCCGCTATGTGGCCAGCCTGCACCGGGCGACCCGGCCTGGCGCGACGGTGCACGTACTGGCGCTGTCCGACGCGGGCCGCGGGTTCGGACCCCAGGTCAGCGCCGATGTGATCCGCCGCGCCTTCGCGCAGGGCTGGGAGCTGGAGGCGTTGGACACCACGACGTACCGCGGAGTGGTGAGTGCGGCACATGCCGAAGCGCTCGGCGAGCAGGTCGGAGCCCGGGTCGACGAGCCGGCCTGGCTGGCCCGCATCCGCAGGCTCTGAGGGGCTCACGGTGCGTCGTACCCCGGATGCGCGGCAGCGAGCCGCTGTTTCACCAGGACGCGCAAGCAGGCCGTGACGTCGTCGGCGTGGTCGTCGAGTTCGCCGGCCCGGATCGCGGCCGCCAGCGCGGCCTCGTCGGTGAACCCGAGTTTGGCCAGCGCGGCTTCGGCTGCCGGGGCAGCGTCCTCGGCGAGCAACTCGCGTTCGACCATCCGTAGGGCATTGGCGGCCACCCGGGCCTGAAACCTCACCGAGGCTGCCACCGTCTCACCGTCGCGCACCTGGCTGTCCAGGAACTCGGCGACCGCGGCCACGAGCTCGGCTGCGGTCGGCCGCCCGTACAGGTTGTTCACCAGCTGCTCCCGTCCAGCAGACACAACAGGTCCCATTCGGTTTCGCAGACACGACGGCCGATCGTCGCCAGCTCCACCGAGCGGCTCTGACCGCTCAGGTGCCGCTCCGCCTGATAGCGGCAGATGACGCCCCAGCGCAGCGTGGCGAGCACGAGCCACCACCGGATCGCCGACCGGTCCAGGGTCGCGCCGCCGGCCTCTTCGTAGGCATTCAGGAAATTCTCGATGCTGCCCAGACCGCCCGCCCCGAGGTCGGCCGGTGCCCCGAACCTCCAGGCCCGGATACAGAACCAGGCCAGGTCCTCGTACACCTCGCCGAGGTGCACCAGCTCCCAGTCCAACACTGCGGCCAGTCCCGAGTCGTCGACGATCACGTTGCCCATCCGGAAGTCGCCGTGCACCAGCCGCGTCGGGGACGGTGGTGGCCGGTTGGCGGCCAGCCAGCGGAACACCCACTCGAAAGTGGCTGTGGTGTCACCCATCTCGTCGAGTTGCTCGCGCCACTGAGCCAGCTGGTCCTGCTCGACGAGGCCGGACAGCGCCGGCGGTTCGGCCCGGTGGATGGCCGCCAGGGCCTGCGCGCACTGGGTGAGCAGCCGGCTCCGGCCGGCCTCATCGAGGCTGCGTTGAATGCGGCGCACGATGGTCTCACCACCGATGAAGTCACAGATCAGGAATGGATCGCCCAGGGCGGCAGCGGAATCGTCGGCGACCAGCACATGGGGGACGGGCGCCCCGGCCAGTGCCGCAGCCCGTTGAGCAGCGGCCTCCAGTTCCATCCCGGCATGGACCTCGTCGGGTGCGCCGGTGCGCAGGATCAGCGGGCGCCGGGCCGAGTCGGCGACGGCGTCGAACGACCAGGTGGTGCGGCTGGCCCCGCCGGTCAGCTCGCGCAGGTTCTCGATGGCGACCCCGGCGCCAAGCGCCGGCGCGAGGACGCTGGTCAGACCGGTGGCCAGAGCCGCAGTCACTGCTTGGCCTTGCCGAACCCGAACAGGCGCTGGGCCACCCGGCGCATCTGGATCTCCTCGGCACCTTCGGTGATGCGGTAACGCCGGTGGTGGCGATAGATGTGCTCGAACGGCTCGTGACGGCTGTAGCCGATGCCGCCGTGCACCTGCATGGCTCGGTCGGCCGCTTCACACACCAGACGGTTGGCGCGGTAATTGGCCATCGAGACCTTGTCGGAAACCTCCATGTGGTGGTTCTGGTCCAATTGCGTTGCGGCATAGCGGACAAGCAACCGCACCATCTGGGCCTCGGTCTGCAACTCCACCAATGGCCACTGGACGGCCTGATTCACCGCCAGCGGCTTGCCGAACACCTTTCGCCGGTTGGCATAGTCCACTGCGCGGTCGATACAGAACTGGGCGGCGCCGAGGCTGCTGGCGGCCTGGCGAATCCGGTTCTCGTGCAGGAACGTCTGGCCGACCTCAAGGCCGCGGTCGACCTCACCGAGCACCGCATCAGCCGGCACTCTCACGTCGTTCAGCTCGACCTCACCGTGATCGGTGGGCATGTTGAACGTCCACCAGTAGAACGGGACGGTGAATCCCGGCGCGTCGGTGGGCACCAGAAATGCGGTGATGCCGCGGGCCTGACCCGGATCGCCCGACGTTCTGGCGAAGATCAGATCGTGGGTGGCACGATGCACGCCGGTGTTCCACCGCTTGCGGCCGTTGATGATCCAGCCTTCCCCATCGGATACCGCCGTGGTTTCCAGCCAGGTGGCGTCGGATCCGTGGTCGGGTTCGGTCAATCCGAACGCCATCGAACGCTTGCCGGTGAGCATCGCCTCGACCCATTCGGCCTTCTGACCCTCGGTGCCGAACCGGTCCATCATGATCACCTGCGGGAAGTTGCCCACGATCGAGGACTCGTCCTGTAGGTCGTTGTGCAATCCGAGGCCCTTGTGCGCCAGGTGTTCCCGGATCACGGCCATGTCGAGGTTGCTGCCGTCACGTCCGCCGAACCGGGCAGGCAGCCCGTAGCGCAGCCAGCCGGCGGCGTCGGCACGACGGCGCATCTCGTCGAGCAGATCCTCCCAGGCACGGGCAGGCACACCGCCGTTCTCCCAGTCGGTGCGGGCGTATTCACGGCGTTGGTCGAAGTACTGCATGTGCTCGCGCTCAAGTGGCTTGATCTCCGCCTCGATGAACGCGTCCATCTCGGCCAGCACTTTTGAAAGATGTTCGGGTAAAGCGAAATCCACGTTGATCTCTCTTCCTCGGGTCAGAAGCCGTACAGGGTTCGCTTCCAGATTGTGGACAGGGTGGCAATGGCGTCGGCATCGCTGATCTCGATGCCGAGCCCGGAATGGCCGACGAAGACGGTGGTGAAGTTCTCGAACAGCAAGGCGATGGCTGCGCCGACGTGTTCCGGTTCCAGCCCGCGGGCATGGCCCTGGTCCTGGGCGTGGCGTACCGAGGCGATGACGATGTCGATGCCGAAGCGGCGGAACTGGTTCTGCACGTCGGCGAAGCGCTGCTGGGTGGCGGCCAACTGGTCGACGGCGATCATGATGCCGATGTTCTGTTTGAAGATGTTCCAGTAGCCGGTGACCACTGTGGTGAAGAACTCGGTGTCGTCGGGGGAGTCCGGCAGGTGCAGGTTGAGCCCGGACGGTTCGACGACGTCGTGCAGGAACGATTCGGCCAGCGCCGCCAGTAGGTCTTCCTTGTCGGTGAAATACCGGTAGAACACCGCGGAACTCTTGCCGGCCGCCGAGGTGATGTCTGCCAGGGTGGTGCCGTGAAAGCCGCGCTCGGCGAACAGTTTCCGCGCAGCGAGCTCGATGGCCGACCGGGTCTGGCGGCCCTTGGTGCCCAACTCGGCGGCGGTCATCGACGCCTCAGCCCAGGATCCGGTCGCCGGCGCGCAGCAGTGCGCTGGGAAGCTCGTGGCCCACGGCCTCTTGCGCGATGCGGGCGGCGTCGATGGCGGCGGTCAGTTCGACATCGACGGCGATGTCGCTGTCGCGCAACATGTAGACGAGGTCCTCGGTGGCGATGTTGCCGCTGGCTCCCGGGGCGAAGGGGCAGCCGCCCAATCCGCCGACCGAGGCGTCCAGCCGGGTCACGCCGGCCTGCACGGCGGCGTAGGCACTGGCCAGACCCGCGCCGCGGGTGTTGTGGAAGTGGGCGCCCAGCGGCAGGTCGTCGATCAGCGGCCGCACCTTCGCGACCAATGTGCTGACCCGCCGCGGGGTGGTCGTGCCGATGGTGTCGGCGATCGCCAGCCGGTCCACTCCGAAACCGACGGCAGCCGAAGCGATGTCGAGCACCCGCTGCGGATCGGTCGGTCCGTCGAACGGGCAGTCCCATGCGGTCGCGATGATCACCTCCACCGAAGTATCGCTGTCACCCGCGATGGCCACGATGTCTGCGATCTGCGCGGTGGCCTCGGCCGAGGTGCGGCCGACGTTGGCGTGGGAGTGGGCATCCGAGGCGGACACCACGTACTCGATCGATCGCAGCCCGGCGGCAATGGCCCGTTTGGCGCCGTTGGGGCTGGCGACCAGCGCGGAGAATTCGACGTCGGGAAACCGGTGTAGCTCTTCGGCCAGTCCGGCCGCGTCGGCCAGGGCCGGCACCTTCGAGGGGGACACGAACGCCGTGGCTTCCACCTCCCGCACCCCGGTGGCCACGATGGCCTCGAGGATGGCCAGCTTGGCGGACAACGGAATCGGCGTCTCGATCTGCAGGCCGTCGCGCAGACACACCTCGCGGATGTCGACCTTGGTGGGCAGGCTCATGTCACAGCACCCCCTCCGAACGCAGGTTCTCCAGGTCGTGTGCACTGCGTCCCAGCAGACCCCCGTACACCTCGTCGTTGTGCTGACCGGGGTGTGCCGAGCCGGCGTTGCGGATGGTGCCGGGTGACTCGGAGAGCACCGGGACGACGCCGGGGCCCTTGACGTTGCGTTGCACCCGCTCATCGAAGTGATCGGCGATCATGCCGCGGGCCTGGAGTTGGGCGTCCTGTACCACCTCGGCCACGGTGTTGATCGGTCCGCTGATCACACCGGCTTGCGACAAGGTCTCGATGATCTCGGTGGGCTGCCGCACGGCGGCCCAGTCACCGATGATCTTGTCCAACTCGTCCTGATTACGGCCGCGGGCAACATGATTGGCGAATCGATCGTCGGTCGCCAGCTCGGGGCTACCCATCGCCGCGCACAGCCGGCGGAACACGGTGTCCTGGTTGGCCGCGATCACCACCCAGCTGCCGTTGGCGCTCTGGTAGATGTTCGACGGCGCGATACCTTCCAGCCGCGTACCTGATGGCCCCCGCACCACGCCGCCGACGTCGTAATCGGGGATGGTGGATTCCTGTATGGCCAGACAACTTTCGGTCAGTGCGGTGTCGACGATCTGCCCCTCGCCGGTGACCGTCCGCCGGTACAGGGCCGCCAGTGCGCCCTGGGCGGCGAACATGCCGGCCAGGCTGTCGCCCAGCGACAGGGCCAGCCTGGGCGGGGGACCGCCCGGGAACCCGTTCATGTGTCGCAGTCCACTGGAAGCCTCGGCCACCGAGGCGTAGCCGGCCTTGCCGGCGTCGGGCCCGGTCTGCCCGTACCCGGACACTCGCACCAGGATGATGCCCTTGTTCCGTTCGCGTAGAACGTCATAGCCGAGGTCCCACTTCTCCAGGGTGCCCGGGCGGAAGTTCTCCACGATGATGTCGGACTGTTCGACCAACTCCAGGAAAAGATCCCGGCCGGCTTCCTTCCGCAGGTCCAGGGTGACGGCCTTCTTGTTACGGGCGTGCACGGTCCAGAAGAAGTGGTATCCGTCGAGTTCGGCCTGTCCCCAGGTGCGCAGCGGATCGGGGGTGGACGGCAGCTCGATCTTGATGACCTCGGCGCCCATGTCGCCCAGCAGCCGGCCCGCGAAGGGGCCCGAGATCAGCGTGCCGAGCTCGATCACCCGGACCCCGTCTAAAGCTCCTGTTGTCATGACGGATCCAATGAGAACCCATGCCGGTGAAGCCAATCCGTGCAGATCCCGACGGCTTGGCGCAGCGTGCCGCGCTGGTCCGGGCCCGAATAGTAGTGATTGGCCCCGGGGATCTCGTGCATCTCCTTGTCGGAATGACCGATCGCCTCGTACAGCCGGCGGGTGTGGCTGGGCGTGCAGGCGTCGTCGGCCAGATTGCCGATCACCAGGGCGGGCACCGCGATGTCCGGCCCGGCCTTGACCGCGTCACCGTTGGCGTCGTCGTAGCTCCACTGGGACAGCCAGCTGCGCAAGGTACAGAACCGAGCCAGGCCGACCGGGCTCATGTTGACCACCTGCGGATCGCCCAGGTAGCAGGTGCCGGGGGTGCGCTCGTTGGGATCGACGCTCGGGTCGAGCCAGCGAGGATCGGCCATGGTGCCGTGCACGACGAAGGCGTACTCATCATCGGGACGTCCGGCGGCCTTGAGATCCGCCAGCTTTTCCTTGACCCACTTGGTGATGCGCCGATTCCGCGCGATTTGAGCCTGGTGGTACCGCTCGAGGAACTCAGGGGTGTATGGCGGCTGGTTCGGGTTCTCCGGGTTGTAGAGGTCGAGTTCCGGGTCCCGCTTCGAGGGGTCGTTCTCGTCGAGGATGGACGCGTCCATCCATTCGGTCATGGTGCCGTGGCGGCTGATGTGCGCCGCCAGCAACATGATTCCGTCGGCCGGGATCAGCCCCAGCTTGGTGAGGTCGGGCCCGTCTCCGGATGGGCTGGCCGTCACTGTCGGGTTCTGCGCCTGCTGCTGGTAGAACACCGACAGCGATCCGCCGCCGCTCCATCCGGCCAACACCACCTTGTCGTAGCCCAGCCGGTTCTTGGCGTCCTTGATGCACTCGCCGAGGTCCTCGACCACCTTCTCCATGAGCAGCGCCGAGTCCGTGCCGCGAAACCGGCTGTTGCAGTAGATGACATGGTGCCCGGCCCGGGCCAGCGCGTTGATCATCGGCAGATACGCACCGCCACCGATCGGGTGCATGAACACCAGGACGGTGTCTGAGGGCTTCGATTTGGGCCGCAACAGATAGCTCTCCAGCACGACCAGCTCGGCGACGCCGCCGTAGACGTCGCGGACGGAGGAGTTGTTCTGGTAGGCAACCAGATACGGGATGCGGTCGTACTCGTGCTTCACGGGTGCTTCGGTGGTTGCGGTCATCGCTAGTGCTGCCCCAGATCGTTGGCGAGGATTTCGGCGGACGGAACGAGACGACGACGGGTGTCGATCGCGATCACCGACCAGTCGACCCGGTCGTAGTCGTCGAACTTGCGGCGGGCGCGTTCCCGTGCCTTCTCGGGCGCCCCGTGGTGAACGCCCTGTGGTGCATGGGAAACCAGGCCGGGCGGCATCGGGATGCCGTACAGCGTGCCGCCGTGGAAGAACGCGATCTCGTCGTAGTCGACGTTGCGGTGATACCACGGGGTGCGCTCGGTGCCCGGCACGCTCTCGGCCGGCTTGGGCAGGAAGTTCATCACGTACACGCCGGTGGCCTGCATGAAGAGGTGCACGGTCGGCGGAAGGTGCACGCTCTCGGAGGTGATGACGGTGTAGTCCTCGATGTTGAAGGTGAACGGGAAGTTGTCGCCCCGCCAGCCTTCCACGTCGAGCGGATTGTGTTGATAGAACAGCGAAGTCGGACCGCCTTCATGGATGAGGCGGACTTCATATTCTCCGGCGGCCTGCGGCCCGACGCCGTCGTCGATCGGTTGCGGCTCGGGAATGGTGATCTGAGCCGGGTCGAAGGGGAAGTGGCGGCCCAGAGTGCCGGCCGGCGGAACCCGGAAGTCATCGGTGGCCTGGATCATGAGGAACGTGCTCGCCCCGTCATCGCTGTCCGGCACCTGACGGAACGTGCAGGCCTTCGGGATGTAGACCCAGTCGCCCTCGCGGTAGCGCAGGGGACCGAATTCGGTCTCCAGCAGACCCGATCCCTTGTGTACGAACAACAACAGGTCGCCGTCGACGTAGCGGACGAAGAACGGCATCTCCTCGGTCCGCCGGCTCAACAGCACCTGGCAATCGGCGTTGGAGAACATCAGCAGCGGGCCGCCGTGGGCGTCGGTGGCGTCGCTGGGCTTGAGCTCGCTGGACAACACGTCGGTGGGGCGCAGGGGGCCGACGGTGCGATAGGCGGTCGGGTCGTTGCGCCGGTACATGTTGGCGGTGCGGCCGACGAACCCGCCGCGGCCCAATTCGTCGTCCTTGAGGCCATCGAGGTCGGCATGCACCCGCTTCGGTGTCTTGCCTTTACGCAGGTGAACGAAGGATTCCATGCTCGACTCCTGAACGGTGCGGGCGAAAAACTGAAAGTGACTTTACTTTTTGTTCAGGTCGATGGCAAGGGTGTCTACAGGGCGCTTTACCGCGTTTCGGGCGCCGCCTGCCCGGGTAGCCCTTGACGGGCGCACGCGCCCGCTGCTGCCCGCCGGTGTCAACGAAAGGACTCGCATGCGAAAGGAATTGGAAGGCCGCAGGGTCGGGATCCTTGCCGCCGACGGTGTGGAGCGCATCGAACTCGAACAACCGCGCACGGCCGTCGAGAACGAGGGCGGTCACGTCGAGCTGCTGTCACTCAAGACCGGCGAGATCCAGGCCCGCGATCACGATCTGGAACCCGCAGGCACCTTTTCGGTGGACCGCACAGTCGCCGAGGCGAAGGTCGACCAGTTCGACGCGCTGATCCTGCCCGGTGGGACCGTGAACCCGGACAAGCTGAGGCTCGACAAGGCCGCGGTGGCGTTCGTCCGCGATTTCGTCCGATCCGGCAAGCCCGTCGCCGCGATCTGTCACGGGCCATGGACCCTGGTGGAAGCCGACGTGGTACGCGACCGCACGTTGACCAGCTATCCGAGTATCCGCACCGACCTTCGCAACGCCGGTGCCACCGTGGTGGATCAACAGGTCTGTATCGACGGCAACCTGATCACCAGCCGCGCGCCGGACGATCTGCCGGCGTTCTGTGAGGCCGTCACCGAGGTATTGGCGAGTAGCCCGGCCCAGACCTGAGCGCGGGCCGAGCCATGACTACTCGCGCCACGGTCGACGCGGCCGGTCCTGAGCCGGTCGCTGAGCGATCCACCAATCGGCAGCGCAACTTCGTCTTCCTGGCGGTGGTGCTCGGCATGCTGCTGGCCGCCCTCGACCAGACGATCGTGGCGACCGCGCTGCCCACCGTCGTCGCTGATCTGGGCGGAGCGGGACACCAGGCCTGGGTGGTGACGAGCTATCTGCTCGCCTCGACCATCGTGACCGCCGTCGTGGGCAAGCTGGGGGACACCTTCGGCCGTAAGAAGGTCTTCCAGGTGGCGATCCTGCTGTTCCTCGTCGGATCGGTGTTGTGCGGGTCGGCCGGATCGATGGGGATGCTCGTCGCGTCGAGGGCGCTGCAGGGGCTCGGCGGTGGTGCCATCACGGTGACCGCGGTCGCGGTGATCGGCGAGGTCATCCCGTTGCGCGACCGTGGCCGCTATCAGGGCGCGCTGGGCGCGGTCTTCGGCGTCACCACCGTCATCGGTCCGCTGCTCGGCGGATTGTTCACCGACCACCTGAGCTGGCGGTGGGCCTTCTGGATCAACGTGCCGGTGGCGGTGGTGGTCATCGCGATCGCCGCGGTGGCCATACCCGAGTTCACCCGCACCGCCAGGCCGGTACTCGATTACGCCGGCATCGTCCTGGTCGGGCTCGGTGCGGCCGGTCTGACCCTGGCTACCAGTTGGGGTGGCACCACCTATCCATGGGGTTCGGCGACGATCATCGGGCTGTTCGTCGCATCGGTGGCCGCTCTGGTGGCCTTCGTCTTCGTCGAACGCCTTGCCACCGAACCGGTTCTGCCCATCCGGTTGTTCGCCAATCCGGTCTTCACGGTGTGCTGCGTGTTGTCGTTCGTGGTGGGCTTCGCGATGTTGGGTGCGCTGACCTTCCTGCCGACCTACATGCAGTTCGTCGACGGTGTCTCGGCCACCGCATCGGGGCTGCGCACCCTGCCGATGGTCGCCGGGCTGCTGGTGACCTCGTTGGGCAGCGGCGTACTCGTCGGGCGGACCGGGAAGTACCGGATCTTCCCGATTGCCGGCACCGCCGTCATGGCAATCGGATTCATGCTGTTGTCGCGGATGGACGCCGACACCTCGACACTGACTCAGTCCCTTTACCTTCTGGTGCTGGGCTGCGGCATCGGCCTCAGCATGCAGGTGCTGATCCTGGTGGTGCAGAACACCGTCGACTTCACCGATCTCGGTGTCGCCACATCGGGCGTGACGTTCTTCCGGGCGATCGGCAGTTCTTTCGGCGCGGCGATTTTCGGTTCGCTGTTCGCCAACTTCCTCGGCGACCGGCTTCCGCCGGCGATGGCAAGCAGCGGCGCGCCCCCGGAAGCCGCGACATCGCCCCAGGTGCTGCACGGACTGCCGCATGAGATCGCGGCGCCGATCGTCGGCGCCTATGCCGATTCGCTGACCCGCGTGTTCCTGTTCGCGGCCCCGTTCGCCGTCGTCGGCTTCGTGCTGGCGCTCTTCCTCAAACAGGTTCCGTTGCGCGACACCGCGGCGAGCGGCAGTACCGACATGGGTGAGGGCTTCGGCATGCCGACCACCGAGTCGCCGGAGAAGCTCCTCGAAATGGCGATCGGCCGGCTGCTGCAACGTAGTCACGGTATCGATCTCGAGGCCCTGGCCCAGTCACCCCGCAGCCGGCTGGACGCCGCGCAGCTGTGGGCGCTGATCCAGATCTACCGGCATGCCGCCGCGACCGGGGCCGCCAACCTGTACGACATCGCCGACGAGCGCCGGGTGCCGCGGCAGATCCTGGAGCCGACGTTCGACCGGTTGGTCGCCTCGGGTCTGGCGGCACGGAGCGGACGCGAGTTCTCCCTCACCCCGGCGGGTGCGGCGGAAATCAGTTCGGCTCGAAACATCATCTCGGGCTGGCTCACCGAATCTCTCGCGCAGTCACCGGAATTCGAAGGCCGGCCGGACCGCCTGCAGGTGCAGGGTGCGCTCGACCGCCTCGCGCGCGGTGTCCTGATGGAGCGGGATCCGGCGCAGGACGAGACCCGGCCGATGAAGTTGGGGCCGTCGCGCAGGCCGGTCGTCGAACCACCGACCACCAGGATGCGCACCCCGGCGGCTGGGCCGCCGATGGAACCGCCCACCCGACCGTTTCGCCCGCGGGCAGGGGCACCGCCGCGGGGCAGGCCGCGTCCGCCGCGCCGCTGACGGTGCGCCTCAGATCATGGACGTTCGGGGGATCCGCATGCCCAGCGCCAGCGCTCCGGCCAACTCCCGGCTGGTGTCGTAGTCGAACACCACATGTCCGGCCAGGACGTCGACGTCGCGCTTGAACCGCTGCAGCGGGCTGGCCAGGAAATGGATGCTCGCGCCACCTGCGCCCAACAGGTCGGCGATCACCGCCTTTGATTCGCTGACGATGTGCGCGGCCGACAGACGGGCCTGCGCGCGCACCGGCTTGTCCACCGGGTCGCCGGCCGCCACGATTGCCTCGATCTCTCCGACGGTGTCGGCGAGCAGGGCCCGCAGGGCGCGAACCCGGACCTGAGCCCCGGCCAGGTGGGCCTGAGCGATCGGTTTGTCCTTCTGTATGACGCCTTCGTACGGCAGCACCCGTTCGCCGAGGCGCTGTGCGTAGATCTCGGTGACCCGCTCGGCGCTTCCGAGCGCGGGCATCGCCGCCAGCAGGGCCAGTGCGGGCACCATCGGCCAGCGGTAGGCGGTGCCGTCATGCAATCCGGCGCCCGGGGCGGTACCGGAATAGATGTCGAGCACTTTCACCAACCGGTGTTCCGGCACGAAGACATCGGTGGCGATGGCGTCGTTGGAGCCGGTGGCCCGCATGCCGTCGGTGTGCCACACATCGGCCACGGTCACATCGCTGATGGGCAGCAGGGCCAGCGCGGGATACAACGCATCGTCAGGCCCGCACAGCGCGGCCACGATGATCCAGTTCCCATGCATGATGCCGGTGGCCCAGGACCATCTGCCGGTCAGGCGGATGCCGCGCTCGACCGGCAGTCCACGTCCGGTCGGCGCGAGCGGGGCCGGGGCCAGGAACGGCCGGCTCGCGAAGGCCTCGTCCTGGGCCTGCTCGCCGAACAGCGACAGCATCCAGTTGTGCAGGGCCAGGAAGCCGATGGTCCACGCGCTCGACGTACAGCCGTGGGCCATCCGGCGCACGGGATCCAGGATCTGCGGGAAATCCGCCTCTTGACCGCCGTAACGGGCGGGGACCAGGAGTTCGGTGAAGCCGGACTCGACGAGGTCGCTCACCGTCGCGTCGGGAAGCCGGCGCAGCTGCTCGGCTTCAGCGGCCCGTTCGGCCAGTCGCGAGACGAATTCGGTCGTGATGCCGCGGTCCGTGGTGGGGGGCGAGGTCATGGCCCGAAAGCTACCATACTTTTTAGTATGTCCTGCGATTGGATGGCCTCCGGGGCGCCGGGCAGGCATTTCGAATACTGGTTGGCGACGATCAGATAACCCTCTGGACACCAGTTGTGAACGGATAGGCATCGGCGTTCATCGAGTGCTACTGGCTCCAACGGCGGGATTGTGCTGTTTTCCCAGGTAGACGGGCCGCCGGCGGGAGGTCGACGGAACCGAATTCCCTTTTTTGAATCCCTGGATATGCCGTTGCGCGGCGCGGCGCGGCTTTTCCCCCGTCATGGGCGCGTGCTTTACTCATGGCGCAACAACTGAATTCTTCGGTCCGCTCTGCTGCGCCTGATAAGGCGTCCGGCGACGGCGAGCGGGCGTGACAGTGCAGCGAGTCGATCGCTGCGGTGTCGCTTGGCGATGCTGATCGCTGATCGCGCAAATGGCGTAATGACCGGAAGACGGATGGATTCGCAGTATGACCTTCATTGACAAGATTCGTGGCCATTGGGCACGCCGCATGACGGTGGCGGCTGTGGCGGCGCTGTTGCTGCCTGGCTTGATCGGCGTTACCGGCGGATCGGCGACCGCGGGGGCATTCTCCCGGCCGGGCCTGCCGGTGGAGTACCTGATGGTCCCGTCGCCGTCGATGGGCCGCGACATCAAGATTCAGTTCCAGAGTGGCGGACCGGGTTCGCACGCGGTGTACCTGCTCGACGGCCTGCGCGCTCAGGACGACTTCAACGGTTGGGACATCAACACCAACGCGTTCGAGATGTTCCTCAACAGCGGCCTGTCGGTGGTCATGCCCGTCGGTGGTCAGTCCAGCTTCTACGCCGACTGGTACAACCAGGCCTGCGGTAAGGCCGGTTGCACCACGTACAAGTGGGAGACCTTCCTGACCAGCGAGCTGCCCGCGTGGCTGGCCGCCAACCGCGACGTCGCGGCGAACGGTAACGCTGCGGTCGGTCTGTCCATGGCAGGCTCCGCCGCGCTCATCCTGGCGACGTACCACCCTGACCGGTTCATCTACGCCGGTTCGATGTCGGGCTTCCTGAACCCCTCGGAGGGCTGGTGGCCGTTCCTGATCAACATCTCCATGGGTGACGCCGGCGGCTACAAGGCCAATGACATGTGGGGTCCGACCGAGGATCCGAACAGCGGCTGGAAGCGCAACGACCCGATGGTGCAGATCCCCACGCTGGTGGCCAACAACACGCGGCTCTGGATCTACTGCGGTAACGGCCAGCCGAACGAACTGGGCGGCGGCGACCTTCCTGCCACCTTCCTCGAAGGTCTGACCATCAAGACCAACCGCACGTTCCAGGACAACTACATCGCCGCAGGCGGCACCAACGGTGTGTTCAACTTCCCTGATGCCGGTACCCACAACTGGGCCTACTGGGGTCAGCAGTTGCAGGCCATGGTTCCGGACCTGCAGCGGGTGCTCGGCTAGTCCTTCCCGCTCGCCCTCTTAGCGCGAGCAGACGTGAAACCCCCCGAATCCGGCGAGATTCGGGGGGTTTTGCGTCTGCTGGTCAGAAGCCGCCGGCCCCACCCTAGTTGGCCGAGCAGACGCAAAACTGCCCAAAACCGCATGGGTTTTGGGCAGTTTGCGTCCGCTCGCGCAGAAGAAAGCTACTTCAGTTCGGCGGAGGACAGGCCGAGCAGGCGGCGGGCCACCACGAGCTGCTGGATCTGTTGCGTGCCTTCGAAGATGTCGAGGATCTTCGAGTCCCGCGCCCACTTCTCCAGCAGGGTCTGCTCGGAATAGCCGGTGGTGCCTGCCATTTCGACGGCCTTGAGGGTGATGTCGCTGGCCACCCGGGCGGCCTTGGCCTTCCCCATGGAGGCTTCCTTGGAGTTGGGGATGCTGTTGTCGGCCTGCCATGCCGAGCGGACGGTCAACAGGTACCCGGCCTCCCAGTCGGCCTCCATCCGCAGGAACTCCGCGGCGGGCGCGCTCTGCGCATGGGCCGGCTTGTCATAGGAGATCTCGATGCCGGCGTCGGTCAGGATCGCCCGCAGGTCCTCCAGAGCGGCGCGGGCGATGCCGACCGCCATGGCCGCCACGATGGGCCGGGTGTTGTCGAAGGTCTCCATGACCCCGGCAAAACCCTTGTCCACGTGGATCTCCGGATCGCCCAGGAGGTTGGCCTTGGGGATGCGGGCATTCTCGAAGCGGATCACCGCGGTGTCGGACGCCTTGATGCCCAGCTTGTGCTCCAGGCGCTCGACGGTGACGCCGGGGTGCTCGCGCGGCACGATGAACGACTTGATCGCCGCGCGGCCCAACGATTTGTCGAGTGTCGCCCACACCACGATGTGGGTGGCACGCGAACCGGCGGTGACGAAGATCTTCTCGCCGTTGATCACGTACTCGTCGCCGTCGAGCACCGCGGTGGTGGTGACGGCCGCCGAGTCGGAGCCGAAGCCGGGCTCGGTGATGGCCATCGCGGCCCACACGTCCTTGCCGAGGCTCTCGAGCTGCTCGGGGGTGGCCACCGAGGAGATGGCGGCGTTACCGAGGCCCTGGCGCGGCACCGAGAGCAGCAGGGCGACGTCGCCCCAACTGATTTCGAGCGCGTTGAGCAGCGCGGACATATTGGCACCGTTGACGGTGACTTTCTCGCCCTTGCCGTTGGCGTCGTCGCGGAACGCCTCTGCGCCTGCGAACGAGATCGTCTTCGCGCTCGAGATGCCCTCGAACAGGGTGGCCAGGGTGTCGAGCTCGACCGGGTAGGCGTGCTCGGCGAGGTCGTACTTGCGCGAGATCGGGCGAAGCATCTCGGCGGCGCCCTGGTGGCCCTTCTCGATGACCGCCTGCAGTTTGCGAGGCATTTCCAGATTGATTGCCATGATTAATCT
Organism: Mycobacterium sp. URHD0025; assembly: GCF_000426065.1. Classification (GTDB taxonomy): domain Bacteria; phylum Actinomycetota; class Actinomycetes; order Mycobacteriales; family Mycobacteriaceae; genus Mycobacterium. The sequence goes on from NZ_AUEQ01000001.1 coordinate 821,617, forward strand.
TTCGCTTGGATAACCGTTTGGAGGACGCTGCGGTTACAGGACAACGACGCCTTCGGCGACGCCGATGGCCCGCAGATCGCGGTACCAGCGCTCGACCGGGTGTTCCTTGGTGTAGCCGTGGCCGCCCAGCAGTTGCACGCCGTCCAGGCCGATCTGCATGCCCTTGTCGGTACCGAGCTTGCGTGCCAGCGCCGCCTCGCGGGCGAACGGCAGCCCCTGCTCGGCGCGAGCGGCGCCGCGCCAGGTGATCAGCCGCAGGCCATCGAGTTCGATGGCGATGTTGGCGGTCATGAAGGCCACCGACTGGCGGTGGGCGATCGGCTCACCGAACGCCTGACGTTCCTTGATGTAGGGAATCACGTAGTCGAGTACCGCATGCGAGGTGCCGACCGCCAGTGCGGCCCAGCCCAGCCGGGACAGCGCGATCGCCTCGGAATAATCCTGATCGGTCGCATCGTCTTCACCGAGCAGGTTGCCCAGCGGCACTGCCACGTTGTCGAGTTCGATCTGGCCGAGCGCCGCGGCCCGGATGCCCATGCTGGGATCGGCCTTGACTGTGAGACCCGGTGACGAGGCCTCGACGATGAACAATGCCGGCTTGCCATTCAATTGTGCTGCCACGATGAACAACTCGGCATCGGCGGCGGCCGGCACCAGCGACTTGACCCCGGACAGGCGGTAGCCGCTGGGGGTCCGCACCGCGGTGGTCCTCAGTGCGGTGGGGTCGAACAGCGCGTGGGGTTCGGCGATCGCGACGCAGGCCTGCGGCACGTTGTCGCCGGCGAATTCCTTGAGGTAGGTGGCCTGCTGATCGGCGCTGCCCCAGTGGGTCAGTGCCGAGGCGACGCCACCGGGCGCCAGGATCGGCAGGGCCAGACCCATGTCTCCGTAGGCCAGTGCCTCGGCGACGAGCGCATTGGTGACGGTGCTGCGGTGCTCGGCGATGCCGTCGAAGTCCTCGGGCACGTTGACCGCGGTGATGCCCAGTTCAGCGGCCCTGGCGATCAGATCCGCGGGATAGGTGGCGGCCTCGTCGGCGTCGTGGGCGGCGGGCCGCAGGATCTCCGCGGCGAATTCCCCGACCGTTTCGACGATCATCTGCTGGTCTTCGTCCGGGGTGAGATCGAAGTAGTCGGCCCCGCTGGCCTTCAGCCGGGTCGGCGCCTTGCCCAGGCCCTGGACGCGCTGGAACTGCCGGGTGGCGGCACCTGCGGCGGAAAACACTTGTTTCACACCGTATTTCAGACTGCGGTTCAGCGGATCCCGCAGTCCGTAGCGGTCCAGGAATTCCTGACCGACGATCGGGGTGATCAGCGCCAAACCGATGTCGGTCGCTGTCCGCTTGTGCTTTTGCAGCCCGACGGCGCTTTGCCGGCCGGAGCTGGAGGGACGTGTGGGAGTGCCGTTCTTGGACGGCAGGGTGTTGGTCATGTCAGCTGCCTCTGTTGGTCGTGGCGACGCATCTGACCGTATCTTACTCCGGAGTAAGGTACGGCATCTGTTACCAACCTCACAGCGCAGCGGCGGGCGAACCAGCCGTGGACTCAGCCCGCCGACAACCTCGTCAGGACTGCGTCGTGGAGTGGCCCGTTGGTGGCCAACGCGCTACCTCCGTGCGGTCCGGGGGCGCCATCGATGCTGGTGAACGTGCCGCCGGCCTCGCGAATGAGGATGTCCAGCGGGGCGATGTCCCACAGCTTCACCTCGGGCTCGCAGGCGATGTCGACCGCACCCTCGGCGACCATGCAATACGACCAGAAGTCGCCGTAGGCCCGCACGCGCCACACCGCGTCGGTAAGTTCGACGAATCGGTCCCGACGGTCTTCCCACCCGGTTGTCAGATCCGAGTACGACAGGCTTGCCGAGGCAAGATCGCTGACACCCGAGACCGACAGTTTGCGGGTCGTCCCCGCGAACGAGCCGAATGCGCCCTGGCCCAGCCCGGCCCACCACCGTCGCGAGAGTGCGGGCGCACTCACCACGCCGACGGTGGGGATGCCGTCGTCGAGCAACGCGATCAGCGTGCACCACACCGGCACGCCCCGGACGAAGTTCTTGGTCCCGTCGATCGGATCGATCACCCACTGGCGCCCGGTCAATGTCGTTGTGCCACCGAATTCCTCGCCGAACACCGTGTCACCGGGGCGCGCCGCGGCCAGCGATGCGCGCAGTGCTTCCTCGGCTCCGCGGTCTGCATCGGTGACCGGCGTCAGGTCGGGTTTGGTCTCTACGCGCAGATCCAGTGCGCCGAAGCGATCCATGGTCAGTGCGTCGGCCTGATCGGCCAGTTCGAGAGCCAGTGTGAGGTCATCTGCGATGGTGCTCATGGCTGAAGTCCTACCATGGCCTGGTGTGGGAACTCGGGATACTGCTCCTGCTGGTCGGCGCTCTCGTGCTGCTGCTGGCGCCACGGATCATGCGCCGCCGCGGAATTCGCGGCGAGCTGGCCCACGGCACGTTGCTGGTGACGGGGGTGAGTCCGCGTCCGGATGCGACGGGGGAGCAGTACGTCACCATCACCGGCGTCATCACCGGGCCGACGGTCAGTGAGCACGTCGTGTACCAGCGCATGGCGGTCGACGTGAACGACTGGCCGACGATGGGCGCACTGTTCCCCGTCGTCTATTCGCCGGGAAACCCGGACAAGTGGGCCTTCGCTCCGGGCGGGCCGCCGGGAAGGCCGGAGCCGCCGGGGCCGCAAGCACCGGCGGGACCCTGGACTACCTGAGGGCCGTCGGCCTGATCAGGCGTGTGCGATCCGGAGCAATTCGGCCACGCTGGCCAGCTTGACGCGAGGCCGGCCGACCGACTGCCCGGCGGTGCGCTCATGCGCGTCGATCAGCTGCCAGTGTTCGCCGGTGACCAGCTTCGGCTGATGTTCCACCAGCCATTCGGCCAGCTCGATGCTGTACTCGGAGCCCCGCTCGTTCACTCCGGCGGCCCGAAGATCCTCCAGCAACGTGTCGACGGTGTCCTGGGAGTCCTTCTTGTTGCTGCCGATGACACCGGACGGGCCCCGTTTGATCCAACCGACCACGTACTCGTTGCGGCTGCCCTCGATACGTCCGTCGGTGTGCGGAATCGTTCCGGAACGATCGTCGAACGGCAGTCCTGGCGTCGGCACGCCGCGGTACCCGACCGCCCGCACCACCAGCTGGACCGGAAGCTCCTCGCGTTCGCCGGTGTCCTTCGCCACCACGCGCCCGTCGGCATCGCGGACAAGTTCGTTGCGGCCCAACACGATCGACTCGACCCGATCCTCGCCCCGCAATTCGACGGGCGAGGTGCAGAAGCGGAACACGATGCGCCGCTTGGCTTCTCGTGGTTGCTCGTCGACATATTTCCGGAGCACCTTGATGTTCTGCTTGACGGTCTTGCTCGCGGTCTCCAGGTCGGCGTCCGTGATTCCGTCGAAGTCGGCCGGGTCGAGAATGACATCCACATCGCCCAACGCCTCGAGATCGCCGAGCTCGCGCAATTCCAGGGTGGTGAACGTCGCCTGCAGCGGTCCGCGGCGTCCGATCACGACCACCTCTTCCACCCCTCGGGTGTCCAACGAGGCCAGCGCGTGGTCGGCGATATCGGTGTTGGCCAGCGCCTCTGGGTCGCTGACCAGGATGCGCGCCACGTCCAGCGCGACGTTGCCGTTGCCGACGACCACGGCCCGTCCGCCGGCGAGGTTGGGTGCCATGCCGTCGAAGTGGGGATGGGCGTTGTACCAGCCGACGAAATCCACCGCGGCCACGCTGCCGGGCAATTCTTCACCGGGAATGTGCAGCGCCCGGTCGGATTGCGCGCCGACGGCATAGACCACCGCGTCGTAACGTTCCGCCAATTCGGCCGGCGTGACGTGCTCGCCCACCTTGATGTTGCCGAAGAACCGGAACCGGGCATCGGCGGCGGTCTTGTCGAACTGCGCGCTGATGGACTTGATCTTCGGATGGTCCGGCGCCACGCCCGAACGCACCAGACCCCACGGAGTGGGCAGCATCTCGAGCATGTCGACGCGCACGTCGCGATCGGAGTCGGGTGAATCGGCGAACTTCAGTAACGATGCGGCAGCAAAGAATCCGGAGGGGCCGGAGCCGACGATCGCTACATGATATGGGCGCATACGCCTGCCTTCTTACGAGCTCGAAAAGCCGTCACGTACCCGCCCAGGGCTGCCGGGACGGGTACCAACCGACTTTAAACACAGAACGTCCGTGCTGCCGCGAGTCGGAGAGAACTGCCGCCGAAATGCCGCCGGGTACCCTGAACATTCGTGGATCCAGACCGCCAAGCCGCCGTAGCCGCACTCGACACCACCCTGACGACCGTGGAGCGAGTGCTCGACATCGATGGCCTGCGCCAGCGGATCGACATGCTCGAGCAGCAGGCCTCCGATCCGAAGCTCTGGGACGACCAGTCGCGGGCGCAGAAAGTCACCAGTGAGCTCTCGCATGCGCAGAGCGAGCTGCGCCGGGTTCAGGAACTCCGCCAGCGTGTCGAGGACCTGCCGGTGCTGTTCGAACTCGCCGCCGAGGAGGAGGGGGCAGAAGGTTCCGACGCCCTCGCCGAGGCCGACGCCGAGCTCGCGAAGCTTCGCGAAGAGATCGAGACCCTTGAGGTCCGCACCCTGCTCTCGGGTGAGTACGACGAGCGCGAAGCCGTCGTCACGATCCGCTCCGGCGCCGGAGGCGTCGACGCCGCGGACTGGGCCGAGATGCTGATGCGGATGTATGTCCGGTGGGCTGAGAAGCACGATTACCCGGTCGAGGTGTTCGACACGTCATATGCCGAGGAAGCCGGGATCAAGAGCGCGACCTTCGCCGTGCACGCCCCGTTCGCCTACGGCACGCTCTCGGTCGAGCAGGGCACTCACCGGCTGGTGCGCATCAGCCCGTTCGACAACCAGAGCCGGCGTCAGACGTCGTTCGCCGACGTCGAGGTGCTCCCCGTCGTGGAAACCACCGACCACATCGAGATTCCCGAAGGGGATCTGCGCGTCGACGTATACCGCTCCAGCGGTCCCGGCGGGCAGTCGGTGAACACCACCGACTCGGCCGTCCGACTCACGCACATCCCGACCGGCATCGTGGTGACCTGTCAGAACGAGAAGTCGCAGCTGCAGAACAAGGTCGCGGCGATGCGGGTCCTGCAGGCACGGCTCCTCGAACGCAAGCGCCTGGAGGAGCGGGCCGAGATGGACGCGCTCAAGGGCGATGGTGGCAGCTCCTGGGGTAACCAGATGCGGTCCTACGTTTTGCACCCCTACCAGATGGTGAAGGACCTGCGCACCGAGTACGAGGTCGGCAACCCGGCCACCGTGCTGGACGGGGACATCGACGGATTCCTGGAAGCGGGGATCAGATGGCGCAACAGAAAAGACGATGACGACTGATAGACGATGACTGATACCGTGCTCGCCTTCCCCCTCGCCGACCGCTGGCACGACTTCTGGCACGGCGAGATCGGCGTGTGGATCCTGACCACCGGACTGCACATCGCCCTGCTGCTGATCGGCGGCCTGTTGGCGGCCCGGTTCATCAACTGGGCCGCACAACGCGTGGTGCGCCGGATCGACGCTGAATACCAGGAGAGCGACCAGCTGGTGCGCTCCGAGAGCGCCAAGCACCGCCAGGCCGTCGCCTCGGTCATCTCCTGGGTGTCGGTGGCGGTGCTGTTCATCATCGTGCTGGTCGAGGTCACCGATGCGCTCGCGGTGCCCATCGCGTCTCTGGTCGCCCCGGCCGCAGTGCTCGGTGCCGCCCTCGGTTTCGGCGCCCAGCGCATCGTGCAGGACCTGCTTGCCGGCTTCTTCATCATCACCGAGAAGCAGTACGGCTTCGGGGATCTCGTCAGGTTGACGATCGCCGCGGCCAACGAGGCGGAGGGCACGGTCGAGGACGTCACGCTCCGGGTCACCAAGCTGCGGTCCTCCGAAGGTGAGATGTTCACCGTGCCCAACGGACAGATCGTCAAATCGCTGAACCTGTCCAAGGACTGGGCGCGCGCCGTCGTCGACATTCCCGTATCGGTGAGTGCCGACCTCAACGTGGTCAACGATGTCCTCAACGATGTCGCCGAGAAGGCCGCCGAAGATGGGGAGTTGTCCAAGCTGCTGCTCGACAAGCCGCAGCTGATGGGTGTGGAGAGCATCGGAGTCGACACCGTCAACCTGCGGATGGTGGCACGCACCCTGCCGGGCAAACAGTTCGACGTGGGCAGGCGGCTGCGGGTTCGGGTGGTGCGCGCACTCCGGCGTGCCGGGGTGGTGACATCGTCGGACGGGTCGATCGCCGCGGCCGGCGACGTCATGCATCCGGCTGCCGTCGCCGAGACGGTCGCGGCGCCCCCGGCATCGACGCAGGAGCCGAAGAAGTGAAACTCGACTTCAGCCGGGTGGTCGACGCCGCGGAGAAATTGTGGCGCAGCCGGGTGGGCCGGCTCCGCACGTCGACCGTGGTGCTGCTCGTCGCGTTCATCGCGCTGTCGTGGGTGCAACAGGAGTACCGGCCCAAGCAGGCCGCGCCGCAGTCGCCCGACACCCAGGTGGTGCCGCCCGGGTTCGTGCCCGATCCCGAGTACACGTGGGTGCCGCGTACGAAGCTGCAGACGCCACGCACGACGACGCCGACCGAGACGCCGGAGACGACCGAGACCACGACTCCGACCACCACGACGCCGACCGAGGTGCCGGAGACGACCGAGACCACCAGCAGTCCTGCCACGACGACGCCGCCGTCGGGGGCTCCGCGCACGACGGTGATCGATCCGGACGGTCCCGGACTGCTTCCGCCGATCACGTTGCCGGTGTTCCCCGCACCTGCCCCTGCCCCGCCGGTCGAGCAGCAGCAACCCGGCCCGGAGCCGGTCGCACCGACATTGCCGCGATAGCCTGACCAGCCGGATGCTGTCGCCCCGCTACACTGGCGTGCCGTGATGATCACCCTCGACCACGTGACGAAGCACTACAAGTCTTCGGCGCGTCCAGCGCTCGACGACGTCTCGTTGAAAATCGACAAGGGTGAGTTCGTCTTCCTGATCGGCCCGTCGGGTTCGGGCAAGTCGACGTTCATGCGGCTGCTTCTGGCGGCCGAGACGCCCACCTCCGGTGACATCCGGGTCTCCAAGTTCCACGTCAACAAGCTGGCCGGCCGGCACGTGCCGAACCTGCGTCAGGTCATCGGTTGCGTCTTCCAGGACTTCCGGCTGCTGCAGCAGAAGTCCGTGTTCGAGAACGTGGCGTTCGCCCTCGAGGTGATCGGCAAGCGCGGCGAGGTGATCAACCGGGTGGTCCCGGATGTGCTGGAGATGGTCGGGCTGTCCGGCAAGGCCAACCGGTTGCCGAGCGAACTCTCCGGTGGCGAGCAGCAGCGTGTCGCCATCGCGCGGGCCTTCGTCAACCGCCCGCTGGTCCTGATCGCCGACGAGCCAACCGGCAACTTGGATCCCGAGACCAGCAAGGACATCATGGATCTGCTGGAACGGATCAACCGCACCGGAACCACGGTGCTGATGGCCACCCACGACCATCACATCGTCGACTCCATGCGCCAGCGGGTCGTCGAACTCGAACTCGGCCGGCTGATCCGTGATGAGCAGCGCGGCGTCTACGGAATGGATCGCTAAGTGCGCTTCGGCTTTCTTGTCAATGAAGTTCTGACCGGGCTTCGTCGCAACGTCACGATGACGGTGGCGATGATCCTGACCACCGCGATCTCGATCGGGTTGTTCGGTGGCGGTCTGTTGGTGGTGCGGCTGGCCGACCAGTCCCGTGACATCTATCTGGACCGTGTCGAGAGCCAGGTGTTCCTGACCGACGACATCTCCGCCAACGATCCGACCTGCGACGCAGATGCGTGCAAGGCGCTGTATCGCATGATCGACGACCGCGATGACGTGCGTTCGCTGAGCTTCCTCAACCGCGACCAGGCCTACGACGACGCGATCAAGAAGTTCCCGCAGTACAAGGATGTCGCGGGCAAGGATGCGTTCCCGGCGTCGTTCATCGTCAAGCTCAACGACCCCGAGCAGCACGAGGCGTTCGACAAGGCGATGCAGGGCCAGCCCGGTGTGCTGAACGTGCTGAACCAGAAGGACCTCATCGACCGATTGTTCGCCGTGCTCGACGGGCTCAGTAGCGTCGCGTTCGCGGTGGCCCTGGTGCAGGCGATCGGTGCGGTGCTGTTGATCGCCAACATGGTCCAGGTCGCCGCGTACACGCGGCGCACCGAGATCGGCATCATGCGTCTGGTCGGCGCAACCCGCTGGTACACCCAGCTGCCGTTCCTGGTGGAAGCCATGATCGCGGCCCTGATCGGTGTGGTGATCGCGATCGTCGGGCTCATCGTGGTGCGAGCGGTGTTCCTGGAGAAGGCGCTCGACCAGTTTTATCAGTCGAATTTGATCGCCAGGGTCGACTACGCTGACGTGCTCTACTTCAGCGCACCGTGGATGCTGTTCCTCGGCCTGGCGATGTCCGGCATCACCGCGTACGTGACGCTGCGGCTCTACATACGAAGGTAGTTGTGAAATCGCCGTGACCAAGAAGTCCAGCCCTGCCGGCAATAAGCAGATTGTGGCCAGCAATCGCAAGGCACGGCACAACTACTCGATTCTCGATACCTATGAGGCCGGCATCGCGCTGATGGGCACCGAGGTCAAGAGTCTGCGCGAAGGCCAGGCGTCATTGGCCGACGCGTTCGCCACCGTCGACGACGGCGAGATCTGGCTGCGCAACGTGCACATCGCGGAGTATCACCACGGCACCTGGACCAACCACGCGCCACGGCGTAACCGCAAGCTGCTGTTGCACCGCAGGGAGATCGACAACCTGATCGGCAAGATCCGCGACGGCAACCTGACGCTGGTGCCGCTGTCGATGTACTTCTCCGACGGCAAGGTCAAGGTCGAACTGGCGCTGGCCCGCGGTAAGCAGGCCCATGACAAACGTCAGGACCTGGCCAAACGGGATGCCGACCGCGAGATCACCCGCGAGCTGGGCCGCCGCGCCAAGGGCATGTCCTGAGCACGTTCGGCGGTCGCGAGCGACTCGAAAACGCCGCGGAATAATGACTTGGCATCGGTAGTTGGGTCTGACGTACCATTGACTGTCCTGCCGAAAGTCGGCAGGGATGCGAGGGGCTGATCGGTTTCGACTTCGCGCATCGAATCAAGGGAAGCGTGCCGGTGCAGGCAAGAGACCACCGTAAGCGTCGTTGCAACCAATTAAGCGCCGATTCCAATCAGCGCGACTACGCACTCGCTGCCTAAGCGACTGCGTGTCTGTCAGACCGGGAGCGCCCTCGGCCCGGACCCTGGCATCAGCTAGAGGGACCCACCCATGGGTTCGGTCGCGGAATCCATGGGGACATCAAACAGCGACTGGGATCGTCATCTCGGCTTGTTCGCGTGACTGAGAGATCCGAGTAGAGACAAAGCGAACTGCGCACGGAGAAGCCTCGAGGAAGTGCCGTAGGACCCGGGTTCAATTCCCGGCAGCTCCACCAAAAGATGCAGGTCAGGGATCTAATCCCTGGCCTGTTTTCTTTTGCCGTTACCCGGCGTCCTGCGAGGCTCGGTAGTCCGCCCCGGCGAGGATGTTCATTCTCCCTAGATACGGGTTAGGTTGAGGCATGTTCTCTCGCCGCATACACAGCCCTGGGAAGGGCAGTGCGCGGTCAGGTGGTCGCTGGGTCGGGCTTGGCGCTGCTGCACTTCTCACCTCTGGCATCCCGCTCGTGGGGCTCACGGCGCCGCCGGTGGCGTCTGCCGCCGATTGCGCGGACGCCGAGGTAGTTTTCGCCCGTGGCACCGATGAGCCGGCCGGTATGGGTCGGGTCGGCGATGCCTTCGTCGACTCGCTGCGTAAGCAGGCGGCCGGCATGAACATCACCAGCTATGGGGTGAACTACAAGGCCAGCAAGCTGCAGCTACACGGTGGTGACGGCGCCAAGGACGCGATCTCCCACATCAAGTCCACGCTGTCGTCGTGCCCGGACACCAAGATCGTGCTGGGTGGCTACTCGCAGGGTGCGAGCGTGATCAACATCGTCGCCGGTAACCCGCTCGGTGGCATCACCTGGGGCGATTCGCTCCCGCCTCAGTACGCGGACAACGTCGTGGCGATCACCACCTTCGGCGACGTGGGCACCCGCACCAAGCAATCGATATCAACCCAGAGCGCACTGTTCGGCTCGAAGGCGATCGACCTGTGTAACCCGATGGATCCGATTTGTCACGAGGGCCAGGGCAACGAATGGAGTGGACACACCGAGGGCTACGTCCCCGTGTACACCACCCAGGCGGCGGCTTTCGCCGCATCCAAGCTGCTCGCGGGGTCCGGTGAGGCGGTGCCGGGGTACGGGCCGGCCCTGCCGGATTACGGGTATGGCCCCGCGGTCCCGGGCTACGGCCCGACATCACCCGGCTACGGTCCGACGCCGCCGGGTTATGGGCCCACTCCGGGGTATGACCCCAACACTTCCCTGCACGGTCCGCAACCGGGGTATGGCCCCGACGCGCCTGCGTACAGCCCCGAGACACCCGGATACGGACAGCAGCCACCCGGTTCTGGCCCGGCGACACCCGGTCCGACCTCGTCGCCCTCCGAAATCGGATGGGTCTGAGCGGTTTCAGACCGCTGACTGCGACGGAAGCGAGATCGCGATCTCGGTGCCGCGGGCATCGTGAACGTCCAATACGCCACCGAGGGCCAGCACCTTGGCGCGAATCGACGCGAACCCGATGTGCCCGGTTTCGACGCTCAGCGCGAGACGCTCCGGTTCGATGCCCACGCCGTCGTCGGCGACGCACAGCGTGGCGCGGCCGTTCGATCGTTGCAGGGTGAACCGCAGGTTGTCGGCCTTGGCATGTTTGATCGCGTTCGTCGAGAACTCCCGCGCCGCGCTGTAGAGCAGGTGGTCGGCGTCGGTGCGCAAGTCGTCGGGCCAATCGTAGAAGTCCAGGTGGACGGCAAGGTCGGTGCGCGCCGCGATGCCGTCGGCCAGTGCGGCGATGGCGGCCCTGAGCCCGGCGCGGGCAAGCACTTCGGGATGCAGTTCACGGACCACGTCGCGTAGCAGTCTGGAGCACTCGCCGAGCGCCATATCGACCCGGTCCATCGATTCGGCGGATCCTTCTCGTACCTCTTCCATCTCCCGGCGTGATGCCAGGACATACTGCAGCGCTCCGTCGTGCAGCCGTTCGGACAGCGTCTGTCTTTCGCGCTTCTCGAGGATGACGATCTCCTCGAGAAGGTGACTACGTTCCTGCGCCAACCCCGCGATCGTTCGCTCTTTTGCCTGCTGGATCCACGACAGCGTGACCGACCCCGCGGCCAACCCGAACAAGATGCCGGTTGTCGTGAGAATCGAACCCCACGGCTCATCTCCGTTGGCCGTCTGGTTCACCCACAGGACAACGACGTATGCGGCGACGGTGGGGACGGCGATCACCGTACTCACGAACGGATCGAGCTGAGCGGCCGCGATCAGTGGGATCAGAAACAGTCCGTAGTGGAGCACATCGGAGGTCCAGGTGTTCGGCGAGCTGAGGCCTGATTCCACCGAAAGTATCGACACCACAGCGACATCCGCGAACAACATGAGCAGCGCGACCGAGCGCCGGGCCTCGATCCCGGCCTGATCGGACAGCCGCAACGCCCACAAGCCCCAACCTGCGATCGCTGCGATGTAGCCGATCCAGACCAGCCCGTAGGGCCAGCGGTACGTTTCGGGCGGTTGCAGGAACAACGCGAAGAAGATGAATGCCGCCAACAGGACCCGCAGGGCGAATTGCAGCAGCAGCCCGCGAAAAGCCGCGCCCTGGGAGCGTCGCTCCAAAGCCGTTGCCGCCGCGCGCCTGACCATTCTCGACTCCCGCCAACAGCAGGGTTCGGCAGGAGTATAGGGCGATTCGATCGTGTCCTGAGGCGGGTTGATGAGTTTCCCCACCCGGCCTGCGATCATGGATAGCGGTCCCTGCGACGAAACGGGGGAGTTGATCGACGTGTTCTCTGCGCAGCGCGAGTTTTCGGCATACGGCCCGTCGCACCTGGTCGTGTTGGCGGTGTTCGTCACCGCTGCCGTGCTTCTGGTCATGATCGGCCGTCGGCAGACCGAGCAGCAGGCCCGCATCGTGAGCCGTGTCCTGGCCGTTCTGCTGATCGCGGCATTCGTCGTGGCCCTGACGTACAAACTCGTAGACCCCACGATCGACACATCGGTACCACTGCAGCTGTGTGACCTCGCCGAACTGGCCGCCGCGTATGCCTTGTGGTCGCAACGGCATTGGGCCTTCGTGCTCACCTACTACTGGGGCCTGGTCCTGAGCTCACAGGCATTGATCACACCGGACATCGGTACGCCGAAGGACGGTGCTCCGGACTTTCCCCACCACCTGTTCGTCACCTTCTTCACACTTCACGTGCTCGTGGTGCTGGCGGCCATCTATCTCACGTGGGGGCGTGGCATGCGACCGCGGTGGCGCGACTACCGCTTGGCGGTCGTCGCGACCCTGGCTTGGGCGGCAGCCACCTTCACCTTCAACGTGGTCACGGGAACCAACTACGGCTATCTCAACCGGAAGCCTCCCACCGCGTCGCTGCTGGACGTGTTGGGCCCGTGGCCCGTGTATCTGCTGGCGGAGGTGGCCATCGTGCTCATCGTGTGGGCGCTGATGACCTGGCCGTGGGAACGGGCGCGGCGCCACGTGACCGCCGCCGCGCGGGAACTGTGAAATTGCTGTCAGTTGACGGGCAAAGTGATTATTGACACGGACACTTTGACGGGCTAGGTATATTACGCGCGTTCGCGAATGTGTATCGCTTGCGACCTGTCCCACCGGGCGACAGTGGCCTTATCGAAGGGGCGGGTTGTGCAGACCAAGGCATCACCTATGTGCGCAGGCGCGCGATGAGCCGTCACGGCGACGGCACGCGCAACGGGTCGGGCCTCGCCCGGTTCATCCGCAGGCTGGCCGTGCCCATCGTGCTCGGCTGGGTGGCCTTGACCATCCTGACGAACACGCTGGTCCCACCGCTTGAGAAGGTCGGCGAGGAGAACACCGTCGGGCTGAGCGCCAGAGACGCGCCCGCGATGATCGCCATGCGCAAGATCGGCAGCGACTTCCAGGAGTTCGATTCGGACAGCACCGCCATGGTGGTGCTGGAGGGCGAGGCGCCCCTGGGCGACGACGCGCACCATTATTACGACGGCATCGTCGACAAGCTCGAAGCCGACACCGCCCACGTGCAGCACGTTGCCGACTTCTGGGGCGACCCGCTGACGGCCTCGGGCGCACAGAGCAACGACGGCAAGTCCGCTTACGTCCAGGTGTACCTGCGCGGGAACCAGGGCGAAACGCTGGCGAACGAATCGGTGGCCGCGGTACGTGACATCGTCGGGCAGTCGTCGCCTCCGGCCGGCATCAAGGTGTACGTGACCGGCGGGGCACCGCTGGTTTCCGATCAGCACCATGCCGGCGACAAGAGCGTCGCCCGTGTCACCGCCATCACGCTTGTGGTGATCGCGGTGATGCTGCTGATCGTCTACCGGTCGATCGCCACCATGATCCTGGTGCTGCTCATGGTGTTCATGGAGCTCGGCGCGGCTCGCGGCATCGTGGCGTTCCTGGCCCACACCGGAGTGATCGGCCTGTCCACCTTCGCGGTCAACCTCCTGACGTTGATGGTCATCGCGGCGGGGACCGACTATGCGATATTCGCGATCGGTCGCTATCAAGAAGCACGGGGCGCCGGCGAAGACCGGGAAACCGCGTATTACACGATGTTCCGCGGCACCTCGCATGTGGTGCTCGGTTCCGGTATGACGATTGCCGGCGCGATGCTGTGCCTGAGCTTCACCCGCCTGCCGTATTTCCAGACCATGGGTGTGCCGTGTGCGGTGGGCACGTTCGTCGCGGTCATCGCTGCGTTGACGATGGGCCCCGCGGTCATCGTGATCGGCAGCCGGTTCGGACGTTTCGAGCCCAAGCGCAGCATCCGGTCGCGGGGCTGGCGCCGCGTCGGCATCGCGGTGGTGCGGTGGCCCGGCCCGATCCTGGCTGCGACACTGGGCCTGGCGCTCGTCGGCCTGCTCACGCTGCCGGGTTACAAGACCAATTACGACGCCCGGAAATATCTGCCGTCAGATCTGCCGGCCAATCTCGGATATGCCGCTGCTGAAAGGCATTTCAGCGCTGCCCGGATGAACCCCGAACTGCTGATGATCGAGGCCGACCACGACCTGCGGAACCCCGCGGACTTTCTGATCATCGACAGGATCGCAAAGGGCGTGGTCCGGGTACCCGGCATCTCCCGGGTGCAGGCCATCACCCGGCCCAACGGTCGCCCCATCGAGCACACCAGCATTCCGTTCCTGCTCAGTCGGCAGGGCACCACCAACACGATGAACCGGAAGTACCAGCAGGACCGGATGGCCGACATGCTGGTCCAGGCCGACGAGATGCAGAAGACCATCGACACGATGGAACAGATGTCGCGCCTGACCCAGCAGATGGCCGACACCACGCACTCGATGGTGGCCAAGACCAAGGTCATGACCCTCGACATCGCCGAATTGCGCAACAACATCGGTGATTTCGACGATTGGCTGCGTCCACTGCGCAATTACTTCTACTGGGAGCCGCACTGCGCCGACATCCCGGTGTGCTGGTCGCTCCGGTCGATCTTCGACACCCTCGACGGGATCGACGCGCTGACCGATGATGTCCAGGAACTGGTGCCGGAGCTGGAGCGGTTGGACACGCTGATGCCGCAGTTGGTCGCCTTGATGCCGCAGCAGATCGAGTCCATGAAAACCATGAAGACGATGATGCTGACGCAGCAGGCGACGCAGGCCGGTCAACAGGATCAGATGGCCGCCATGCAGGAGAATTCGACGGCCATGGGCAAGGCCTTCGACGAGGCCCGCAATGACGATACGTTCTACCTTCCGCCGGAAGCCTTCGACAACAAGGACTTCAAGCGGGGCATGAAGAACTTCATCTCACCCGACGGAAAGTCGGTGCGGTTCATCATCAGTCACGAGGGCGATCCCGCGACGCCCGAGGGGGTCAACCATGTCGACCCCATCAAGTTGGCGGCCAAGGAAGCCCTCAAGGGCACCCCGCTGGAAGGTTCCAAGATCTACCTGGCCGGCACCGCGGCCACCTACAAGGACATGCGGGACGGGTCCTTCTACGATCTGCTGATCGCCGGAATCGCCGCGGTGTCACTGATTTTCATCATCATGCTGCTCATCACACGCAGTGTGGTCGCGGCAGCGGTGATCGTCGGTACGGTCCTGTTGTCCCTCGGCGCGTCATTCGGATTGTCCGTGCTCGTCTGGCAGCACCTCCTCGGCCTCGAATTGCACTGGATGGTGTTGGCGATGTCGGTGATCCTGCTGTTGGCGGTCGGTTCCGACTACAACCTGTTGCTGGTGTCGCGCTTCAAGGAAGAACTGTCCGGTGGCCTGAAAACCGGCATCATCCGGGCGATGGCGGGAACCGGTTCGGTGGTGACCTCGGCGGGTCTGGTGTTCGCGTTCACCATGGCGTCCTTCGCGTTCAGCGATCTCAAGGTCATGGCGCAGGTCGGTACCACCATCGCGCTCGGCCTGCTGTTCGACACTCTCATCGTGCGGTCGTTCATGACCCCCGCCATCGCCGCGATGCTCGGGCGCTGGTTCTGGTGGCCGCAGGCGATCCAGTCGGCGGCGTCCAAGCGGCGCCTGGATGCGCTCCGGGGGGAGCGCACATACAAAGCTTCTGCACAGCTCTGACTTAATAAGCAGGACTAACCTAATTGGCGGAAGTCGGGAAAGATCGGCTTCCGCTGACTCTGGACCGACGGGGCGATCCACAGTCTGGGTTCTGCTAGTCAGAGGGGTTTCGAAGATGTTCAAGTCCATCGCCATCAGCGCCGCAGCGGCTGGCGCACTGGGCCTGGCCGCGCTCGGAATCGGCACGGGTGTGGCCAATGCCGCCCCCGCGCCGGTCGCCGGGTCGGGAGTCGGTTGGGCCGAGCACCCCGGGTGGGGCCACGGCCCCGGCCCGTGGGTCCCGCCGCCCCCGCCGCCTCCCGCGTATGGAGCAGGTTGGGGCTATGGCGGCTATGGTCCGCCGTCGATCTGTGCCACCGGGCCGTTCCGGCTGGTGCAGGTATGTAGCTGACCGGCAAACGGAAACTGCCCATGTGTGAGCTGAAAGCGCTCACACATGGGCAGTTTCGTTCAACTACTTCTTGTTGCCCCCAGGCCGCGGAGGTGGCGGCGGCTTGGCTTTCGTGGTCGGCTCGAATTTGCCGCCCTTTTTCGGATCGAATGTTCCTGCCATGGTGATCCCTCTCGCTCGTTTCGATAGTTCCACCACTGTCCACCGTAACCACGATGGCAAGGCCCGGCGTGGCGAACGGCGATGAACAGCTGAGAGTTCCGTGTGAACCACGCAGGTGCCCATGGCTTTCGCGTCGGATCGCAGCGACGAGGCCCACGAGAATCAGGATGAGCAGAAGTTAGCCGACCAGGACAGGCCACCGCGGTGACGGATGGGAAAACGACACGCCGCATCGGTTGCGACACGGTCACGGGACGGTACCTTTCAGTGCATCAGCGGTCACATCGGCAACATTGATCACTAACGTCACATCAGCCAACTGTGACGTCATGTCGACGTCCCTGCATTGGGAAGGTGTGACATGTCGCGACGTCCTCGAGGTACTTCGACGATGGCAGCGGCCGCCGCAATCGGACTCGTCGTCGCCGTCGGCGTGGCGCCCTCGGCATCGGCCGAACCCTGCGAAGGCGCCGCCGCGGCCGCCCAACCACTCCCGAACCAAGCCTTCCAGATCCCGAAACCCTCCAGGCTGGCCCCGCTCAACCGCCCGATCGGGCACATGCCCGTGGGCGCGAATGACCGGGCGCCGCTGCCCAAAATCGGGCAGTTGCCACTCGCCATCCTCAAGGCGCTGATCCCGAACACCGGGCAGGTCAGGCAGAAGGCGGCAGTTGTGCCCGCACCCAATCCGGGTGGCGCCCAACCTGTCCCGAATGTGGCGCAGCCTGCTCCGGCGCCCGTCGACCCTGCTCCGGCTCCCGCGGCGCAACCGGCGCCGGGGCCGCCGCCCGGCACGTCGATCGTCGGATGGGTGACCGGTCCGGACAGTCCCAATCAGACGATCAAGCGCTTCGCCATCACCGGAACCGACCTCGGAATCATGTGGGACAACGGAGATCCGGTGAACCGCCAGGTACTGATGGCCTTCGGCGACACCAACGGATACTGCGGCATTCCCGGCAAGCAGTGGCGGTACAACGCGTTGTTCCGCAGCACCGACGGTTCGCTTTCGCGCACCGTCGCCGTGCCCGACGGCGTGGTCGCCAACAAGTATTCGGGTTCGCCGGTGTGGCGCCAGGGTATCTCCAAGCAGATCATCAACAGCATCGGCCGGGCCCCGGAGGAGACCGGGATCATCCCGACAGCGGGAATCTCGGTCGGGCGCAACCAGTATCTGAACTTCATGTCGATCCGGAACTGGGACAGCCCGGGGGCATGGTCGACCAATTTCTCGGCGATCGCGATGTCGCCGGACAACGGCGAGAACTGGGGTGTCTACCCGGGGACGATCCGCCCGCCCGGCGGAGGCAACGAGAACTTCCAGATGGGCGCATTCCTCAAGCCCGGCCCCGGTGATCCCTACATCTACACCTTCGGCACCCCCAACGGACGCGGCGGCTCGGCGTACCTGGCACGGGTGGCTCCGGGTCTCATCCCGGATCTGACGAAATACGAATACTGGAATGCCGACAACAACGCCTGGGTGCCGGCCAATCCCGGCGCCGCGACCCCGGTGATCCCGGGACCGGTGAGCGAGATGTCGGCTCAGTACAACACGTATCTCAAGCAGTATCTGGTGCTGTACGGCAACGGGGCCAACGACGTGGTGATGCGGACCGCCCCAGCCCCGCAGGGCCCGTGGGGGCCCGAGCAGTTGATCGCGCCCTCGTCGCAGATCCCCGGCGGCATCTACGCGCCGTATCTGCATCCGTGGTCGACGGGCAAGGAGCTGTATTACAACCTGTCGCTGTGGTCGGCCTACAACGTCATGTTGATGAAGACCGTGCTGCCCTGACCCGGTCGTCGGCCCGCGCCAGCGGAGCCAGCATCGCGTCGAGGCCGTATTCGAACACCGCGTCGTAGTCGGTGGGGGACTGCAGTGCCGCTACCAGCGCCTGATCGGGCCAGTCGGCAGTCCACAGTGACGGGTCCTCCTCTTGGTGTTGAGGGCCGCGCACAGCCGAGAACAGCATGACCGCAGAGGCGGTCACGTGTACCTGGACGGCTCGTAACACCAGTGCGGCGTGCGTGCCGGTGACGCCCGCCTCGGCGAGCTCGGCGGCAAGCTTCTGCTGGACCGGCAGGAACAACATCGGCGTGCGGTCCCGCTCATGGGCGATCGCCAGCAGGTGCTGGCGGCGGATCAGCAGGCTGCGCTGGTTGCGGGCGAGCGAGGCGATCCGATCCAAAGGGGTGTCGCCCTCCATCGGCAGTCCGGCCATCTCGGTCAGCAGGCGGTCGACCAAACTGTCGAAGAGCGCGTCACGGCCACCGATGTGCCAGTAGATCGACGTCACGGCCACGCCGATGCGCTCGGCGAGTACCCGCATCGAGAATGCTTCCACCCCATCGGTTTCGATGAGGCAGGCCGCCGCGTCGAGAATGACGTCGGCGTTGACCGCTTTGGACTTCGGCGTCATCCGCCGACTTCGGCTTCGGACATGCGCTCGGATTCGGGGAGGTCGAGATAGCGCTCAAGGTTGCGGTGCATGTTGATGATTCTGCGCTCCTCGCCGGACAGGACCAGATGGGTGAACCCGGGCTGGTGCATTCCCCGCTGCAGTCCGGTGAGCACGGCGATGTCCTGGCTCATCACCACGCCCGGGTGGGCCTCCTCGGCACGCATCCGGACGTCGGTCGGGCTGAGGCGCGGTGCTTGCGGCGGCATGCGGGTCATCAGTGTCATCACCAGTTGCCCTCGGTCAGGATCGGGCGCGGGCAGCGACGTCATCACCGTCAGATGGTCGGCACTGGTCAGCAGGGTGAGGTTGGGGAAGATGTTGTACTGGTGCAGGCGCATCACCTGATCGGTGTCGGCCCAGCCGATGTCGACCCCGCGTCCGGCCGCGAATTCCTTGATCTGCGTGGCGATCACGTCGGCCACCGTCTGGCCGGGAGACTGCCGGTCGCCGGGAAATGGTGTGCCTTCGGCGACGCCCATCAATGGGCCCTGCGTGCATACGTAGGCGTCCCATACCTCTTCGTCGCTCAGCGCGCCGGCCAGTCGCGGGCTCGGAACTCCGTATAGGGATTCGGATTTTCCTGTGTGGCCCCAGATCTTCTGTGGTGCGTACACGTCATCCATGCACCGGTGTAGTTCGGGATGCAGGGTCTGGACGTGATAGGTCTCGCTGTAGCCGTCGGCGATGGTCTTCCAGTTGGCGTCGACGTCGATGGTCATCGTGGCGTAGCACCGGAAGTCGCCGAGCCCGCACCAGCCGATGTCGTCGGGGACGGCCTCCAGGTAGTCGGCCAGCGGCATGGCCGACATGTCGAGGTTGACGAAGACCAGCCGCTCCCAGGTGTCGACCTGGACCGGCGCCAGTGGGAACTCGGACATGCGCACGGTGCCGAAGCCTTTGCGGTTCGGGATCCGCTTGAGCGCTCCGGCCAGATCCCAGGTCCAGCCGTGGTAGCCACATTTCAGCTCCCGCAGCGCAGATCCGGCGCCGGTGCACAGCGCGTTGCCCCGATGGCGGCAGGCATTCTGGAAGGCGCGCAACGCGCCGTCGTCGGCACGGACGATCAGCACCGAGTAGGGGCCGCAACGGTATTCGAAGTAGTCGCCGGGCTCGGCCACGTGATCCACCGTGCACGCCGCCTGCCACACGCGCGGCCACATACGTTCCATTTCCAGCCGGGCGAACGTCGGTGAGATGTAGCGCTCGGCCGGTACCAGGGTGGGACCCGCCGGCGGGTCGCCGATCGCGTCGACCCTTCGCGGGTTCTCGGTGTGCGTCGAACTCAGAGCCATGGATGCCTCCCGCTGTGAAGATCGAAAAACTCGGCACGGCAGTTCTGTAACGGTGTTACATTGCCACCGTAGCGGCCTGCACGCCTCAAGGGAGCAAAACGTGTTCGATCTGAAAATCACCGGCGGCACTGTCGTCGACGGCACCGGTGCGGACCGGTTCACCGCCGATGTCGCGATCAAGGACGGCAAGATCGTCGAGGTACATCGGCGTGGTCCGAGCGACCCCGCACTGGCCGGTGATGCGGCCGAAACCATCGATGCCACCGGCAGAATCGTGGCACCCGGATTCGTCGACATCCATACCCACTACGACGGACAGGTGAGCTGGGACGCCGTGCTCGAACCGTCCAGCAATCACGGCGTGACGACCGTGGTGGCGGGTAACTGTGGCGTCGGATTCGCGCCGGTGCGGCCCGGCCAGGAGGAGTGGTTGATCTCCTTGATGGAGGGCGTCGAGGACATCCCCGGCACGGCTCTGACCGAGGGCATCACCTGGGGCTGGGAAACCTTCGGCGAGTATCTGGACGTGATCGGACAGCGCGAGCTCGCCGTCGACATGGGAACCCAGATTGCCCATGGTGCGGTTCGGGCGTACGCGATGGGGGAGCGCGGTGCCCGCAACCAACCGGCGGACCCTGACGACATCAAGGCCATGGCGAAACTCGTGCAGGAGGCCATCGAGGCTGGGGCGCTTGGTTTTTCGTCGTCGCGCACCATTGCGCACACCGCGATGGACGGCGAGCCGGTGCCCGGGACCTATGCCGCCGAGGACGAGTTGTTCGCTTTGGGCCGGGCCGCGGCGGCCGGTGGAGCAGCGGTGTTCGAGCTCGCTCCGCAGGGCGCGGCGGGCGAGGACATCGTCGCCCCCAAGAAGGAACTCGACTGGATGCGCCGTCTCGGCGAGGAGATCGACTGTGCCCTGAGTTTCGCGCTGATCCAGGTCGACGCCGACCCCAATTTGTGGCGTGAGCAGCTCGATCTGTCGGCGGCCGCGCACCAGGCAGGCAGCCGGTTGTACCCGCAGGTGGCGGCCCGGCCGTTCGGCATGTTGCTGGGCTTCCCCGGCCACCACGCCTTCACCCACCGTCCGACTTATCGGCGCCTGCAAGCGGAATGCACCCGTGAGGAGCTCGCCGAGCGGCTCGCGGAACCGAAGGTGCGTGCCTCGATCCTGGCCGAGGAAGACCTGCCGATCGACCCGAACAAGCTGTTCGACGGCATGTTCATGCTGGCGCAGCATGCGGCAAATCGGCTGTACCACATCGGGGAACCGCCGGACTACGAGCCGACCGTCGAGCGCACCGTCGCGGCGATCGCCGAGCAGCGCGGCGTGGACCCGTTGGCGGCGATGTACGACCTGATGCTCGAAGCGAATGCCGGTGCCATGCTGATGTACCCGATGTTCAACTACTCCGACGGCAATCACGATGCGATCCGCGAGATGCTCACCCATCCGGCCGGCGTGCTCGGCCTGTCCGACGGCGGTGCGCACTGCAGCATGATCTGCGATGCCTCATACCCCACGTTCCTGCTGACGCACTGGGCCCGTGACCGTCACCGCGGCGAGAAGCTGCCGTTGGAGTACGTCATCCGCAAGCAGTCGCACGACACCGCTCAGCTCTACGGGATGTCGGACCGCGGCGTGATCAGCGTGGGCAAGAAGGCCGACGTCAACGTCATCGACCTCGACGCCCTGACCTTGCATGCGCCCAGGATGGCCTACGACCTGCCCGCGGGCGGAAAGCGGTTGGTGCAGGGCGCAAGTGGTTACGATGCGACGATTGTCAGCGGGACGGTGACCCGCCGTCACGGTGTCGACACCGGGGCCCGTCCGGGCCGGCTGGTGCGCGGGACCCGCTGATCGGCAGAATATTTCGTCATGGCGGATTTCCGATACGATCCGCGTCAGCGTCCGGCGCAACCTCAGGCGCCGGCTGCTGACGCTTTCACCATCCACACTGCCGTTGTCGCCCAGGGTGTTTCGCTGGCATTCGTCCGCGAGGGTGTCGGCGGTGTACCACTTCTGCTGGTGCACGGCTATCCCGAGACCAAGCGAATCTGGTGGCGCAACATCGAGTCCCTGGCCGCGGCCGGTTTCGAGGTCATCGTCCCGGACCTGCGCGGTATGGGGGACAGCGCGATTCCGTCCGATGACCAGCACGACATCGTCACCTACTCCCGCGATCTGTATGCGTTGGTGCATGACCAACTGGGGCACGAGTCGTGCCTGATCGCCGCGAGTGATGTCGGGGCGGTCGTCAGCACCGATCTGATTCACCGGTTTCCCGGATTCGTCACGGGTTTCTGTGTTTTCAACACCGTGCCGCCCATGGCCGTCGACTATTCGGGAATCGGCACGCAGCACCCGGCTTCGGTAAGAGGTGCGGCCGATCCCACCGCCGATTACCGCTGGATGCAGGGCGCGTTCCCCGACGACCTCGCCGCGATGCTGCCCACACCCGAAGCGCGCAGGCAGTGGGTCGCGGCGATGTACTCCAATCGGTTGTGGGGTTCGGCCTACGCATTCACGCAATCCGACGTGGATTTCATGACCGAGCCGTTCGCTGACGAGGCACGGCTACGCGCGGGCTGGGCGTCCTACCAACTCGCCTACGGCCGCGCCATGTCCGAGATACCGCTGATGGATGCGGTCGAGGTGCCGACGTTGGTGCTGTACGGCCCCGACGATCATGTGGTCGGCGAGGATTTCGTTCCCCGCACCGAGCGGGCGTTTCTCAATCGGATTGGGCCACTGGTGGTTCCGGGTGCCGGTCACTTCCTGCAGTGGGAGCGCGCCGACATCTTCAACCGGCTGGTCCCGGCGGTGTTCGGCGATGTCATCGCGAATCATCGGCGGGCTGAGCAAGGATCGACCCGCCCAGCCAGCGTCTGACGAAGCGCCGCAGCTCCTCGGGACCACGCGTTGGTTCGTTCGGCGCGACGAAGAACGACAGCATGGTGCGCAACGTGAACTCGACCAGGTCCCGCAGCGATGATTCGTCGTATCCGTACTTCTCCCAGTCGACGTCGAAGCGCGTGATCATCCGCATGCCGAAGGCCTGCCCCTCGTCCGAGGCGACATTGACCGAGCTGGCGGCGGCATGCGGCCCGGACAGCATGATGCGCAGGTGCGGCGTGCGGGCGACCTCCTCCAGGGTGAACATGACGCCTTCGGTCATCGCCTCGGCCGGATCGGTGATGCCGCGCACGCTCTCGGCGAGCCGATCGAGAAATCCGTCGACCGTGGCGATGGCCGCCGCGTGCATCAGCGATTCGGCGGTGGGGAAGTAGCGGTACACGGTCTGGCGGATGACGCCGAGCGAAGCCGCGACGTCGGCGATGCTGATGCTGGTGCCCGTCTCGGCGATCAACTGCACGGCCGCGGCGACGATACGTTCGGAGGCTTCGTCGTCGCTGCTGGGCGGCCGCCCGTCCCACCCGCGCCTACGCGCCATGGTCCCGACTCCTGGCCACCGACATCCATGCAGGATATCGCCCCCAGCGTTGACGGGCCGCGTCCGCGTGTAGTAATCATACAACTAAGGCGTTCTTTGTATGATTGCTCGGACAAGCGAGGTGGCATCGATGACGGATCTGATCGTGCGCAAGATGAGGTTCGCGTTCGCGGACCACCGCGTCCCGTTCTTGTGGAACGAGGCCAACCCGGCGTTCTCGTCGATGGCCAACGCGGTGTCGTTCCTCGCCATCGCATTCGAGAAGATGATCGGCCACATGATCACCGAGGCCATGCCGTTCATCACCGATCCGGCTGTGGCCGAGGAGGCGCAGGCCTTCGTCCGGCAGGAAGGCCAGCACGCGATGGCCCACCGCCAGCACGCCAAGGGCCTGATCAAGACATACCCCGGCCTCAAGGAAACCCTCGACGAGGTGGTCAAGGCGTTCGACGATCTGACGGCCGAGACGCCGCTGAAGTACCGGCTGGCCTACACCGCCGATCTGGAGGCGACGTTCACTCCGGTGTTCAAGCTGATGCTCGACCATGACGACACGCTGTTCGCTCCCGGCGATGACCGGGTGGCGTCACTGTTCCTGTGGCACTTCGTCGAAGAGGTCGAGCACCGCAGCTCGGCCCTGATCATCTACGACGCCGTGGCGGACGACCCGTGGTACCGCATGCGCGTCGCGCCGTCGATCTTCAAACACGTGTGGGCCGTGCTCAAGGTGGCCTGCGAAGGCTTCAACAAGCATGTTCCGCTGGAGGAACGCCAGATCGACGCGATGTCGATGTTCGGCATGCAGGCGCGTAAAAAGGCTCTGCTGCAAAAGCTTCCGTTCACCAAGACGCCGTACGACGGGCCGGTGGCCAACGCCTTTGCCCACCTGCCGGTGCGCGAGATGCTGACCGCCCTGTCCGGTGTGGTGCGCAGTCAGGTCCCGGGCCACAATCCGGCCCACGAGAAGCTGCCGGCATTGGCCGACGAGTGGTTCCAGCGTTACGAGGACGGCTACGAGGTCACCCAGTGGTACACCGCCGACAAGGCCCCGACCCAGAGGGTGGATACCGCCGATGTCTGATCTGTGTACCCCGACATTCTCGGGTTTGGCTCAGCGCCTGGGCTTTTCGTGTGACACCGCCGGCGGGCTTGTCGAGTTCCGTAACCCGTTCGGGCTGGAGAACTGGACGTTGCCGGTGCTCGAGATCACCGTGATCGTCGGCGCGGTGCTGGCCCTGGTGTACGCGATCGTGCGGCTGCGTCGGCACAACGATCCCACCAACCTGGTGCTGTGGTTCGGCGCCATCGCCTACCTGCTGATCATCGAGCCGCCGCTGTATTTCCCCGGCGCGTTCGGGATCAGCGAACACGTCGACACGATGTTCGCGCACAACGTGTTCACCGTCGACTTCCTGTGGGGCCGGCTGCCGCTCTACATCGTGGCGATCTACCCGATGATGGCCACGGTCGCCTACGAGATCGTCCGCATGCTGGGGGTGTTCCGCCGGCGCGGTGTCCTGGTGGGCGCGATCTGTGTCGGCTTCGTCCACCACGCGTTCTACGAGATCTTCGATCACCTCGGGCCACAGCTGCGGTGGTGGGAGTGGACACTCGACCATCCGATGAACCAACCGTTCTTCGATTCGGTGCCCCTGCCGAGCGTGGTGGTGTTCGCCGCGCTGTGGCCGATGTCGTTGGCCTTCTGTGTGCAGCTGTTCGTCGGACGCCACGTGCAGGACGGCAAGACGTTCAGCGGGCCGCAGCTCGTGGGCCGCACCATCGTCGTCGGTGTATTGGCGTCGATCGGAACCGCGATCCTGCCCCTGCCCGCCACACTGGCCACGTCGATCTCGGGCAGCACGACCGTCGGGGGCGTCGTGTACGCCGCCGAACTCGTGGTGCTCACCCTCGTGGCGATTCCGGTGCTGTTCGGCCAATGGTCGAGCCTGCGCAAAGACCGCGACCCGGCGACCGTGCGCTACGCGAACCCGCTCATCCTGCGCTACGCCACGGTCTACCTGGCGGTCATGACCGTCCTGTGGCTCACGGCGCTGCCGGCCTACTTCGGGGCGGTCGACGGAGTCACCGCCGATGGCGATCCCACCGGCAGCCTGCTCTACACCGTGATCTGCGTGGTGATCGCCGGACTGTCGATTGCCGCGGCGGCCACCGTGAATCCCGCCGACCTGCAACAACAGCCCGAATCGGTGCCTTCGGGTGCCGCAGGCAACCAGGAATGAGGAGCGAACCCACAGGCGCGGCGCACCGCTGAGCGCCCGGGCGATGAGGCAGAATGCGGAGGTGCCGACACCGCCGCAACGCCCCGGCGACCCCGGCCGGCAAGGCCGCGGTCCCGTGCCGCCTCCTGACCCGGCCACTCGGCGGCTGCCCCGCCCGGGACGACCCGAGGCGCCCACCGAGCAGATCCGGGCCCGCCAACAGCCTCCCGAGGCGGCAACTCAGAAGATCATGCGGCCGCCCCCACCCGTGGCTCCTCGGGCGGCGGGACCGCCGCCGCAGCAACCGCCCGCCGGCCCCAGGGCCACCGCTCCCGAGCCGGCCAAGCCGCCGTCACGGTGGCGCAGTCCGCAGGCGATCATCCTCATCGCCGTCGTGGCCGTGGCAGTTGTGGTGATCGGCTTGACCGGCGCCGAACTGTACGCCCGGCACAAGGCCGGCTCGGTACTCGTGGCGGTCGCCGAATGCGTTGTGGAGGACAGTGCCTCGGTCTCGTTCGGGGTCAATCCACCGTTCCTGTGGCAGCACGTCAACGGCCACTACACCAACATCTCGGTGAAGACCGGCGGCAAGCAGGTGCAGGCCGCGAAGGGGATGACGGCGGATGTGGCGCTGTCCGACATCCGGCTCCAGGGCACCGACGATTCCAAAGGCACCATCGGATCACTGAGCGCGACACTGAGCTGGACATCGGCCGGTATCAAGGACACCGTGGCCGAGAACCTGCCCGGGGTCGGCGCGCTGGTCTCCGACGTGAGTACCGATCCAGCCGCGGGCACCATCACCCTGCAGGCCGTAGGGGACACCAAGGTGACGGCGAAGCCGGTGGTGGACAACGGAAATCTGGATCTGCAGGTCACCGACGTCAGCGGCCCGTTCGAGAAAGACACCGTGCAGGCCGCGCTCGACGGACTCACCGCGAAGCTGAACGACGCCTACCCGCTGGGCATCCACGCCGACAGCGTCGCCGTGACCGACACCGGCGTGGTGGGCAAGTTCTCCAGCCAGAACGCGTCCATTCCCAATGACGAATCCGACGACGCCTGCTTCTCCAAGCTGTGAGCATGAGCCGAACCGCGGCGGCAGCCGCGCTCATCCTCGCGGCACTGACCATGGTGCCGATCGCACAGGCCGAGCCTCCCAGCTCGTTGCTACCGCTGGTCGATGCCGCCGCGCAGCGCCTGCAGACCGCGGACCCGGTGGCCGCCAACAAGTTCCGCACCGGTGGGCCGATCGAGGATCCGCGCCGCGAGCAACAGGTCATCGATGCCACCAGGGCGGAAGCCGTCGGCCGCCAGATCGACCCGGCCTATGTGAGCGACGTGTTCCGTGATCAGATCGACGCGACCGTCGCCGTGGAGTACGGCCTGTTTTCGCAATGGAAGCTGGATCCCGCGACCGCTCCGGTGACGGCGCCAGACCTCGCCGCATCCAGGTCGACGATAGACCAGCTCAACCACACGATCGTGAACGAGATCGCCGACCGATGGCCCGCCTTGCACTCGCAGGCCTGTCAGGCTGACCGGGCGAACGCCGTCGAAGCGGTGGCCACGGCGCGAGATCTGGACCCGCTGTACCGCCGGGCGCTGGACTACGCCACCAGGTCCTACTGCCGTTGAGCGCGGCAGCGCCGCGGTATTGACGTTTCTGTAGACACACCGCGGGTACTCCTGGCGCCAGGAGGTTCGGAAATGCCTACATGGAGTTGGATCGTCATCGCTGTGGTTGTCGTGGTCATCGTGCTGCTCGCGGTGATCGTGGGCGCGTCGATGATGCGTCAGAAGCGCAGTGAACGGCTCAGGGAACAGTTCGGCCCGGAGTATGAGCACGCCGTCGAATCCGCAGGTGACCAGCGTGCGGCGGAGCGGGAGCTCATCGCGCGCAAACGGAAGCACGACAAGCTGGACATCGCCGAGTTGACGCCGGGATCCCGGGCGCGATACGTCGAGGCGTGGGGAGTGACTCAGGCCGGATTCGTCGACAACCCGGCGAAGTCGGTCAGCGAAGCCGATCGTCTGGTCACCGAGGTGATGCGCGAACGCGGTTACCCGGTAGACGATTTCGAGCAACGCGCGGCGGACATCTCGGTCGACCATCCCAAGGTGGTCGAGCACTACCGTGCCGCGCACATCCTGCACCTTGCTCAGGAGCAGGGCGAGATCGGCACGGAGGCCCAGCGTGAGGCGATAGTGCACTATCGCGCGCTCTTCGAGCAGTTGGTCGGGGCCGGGCACGGGGCGCGGGACGAACAGGAAACCCAGGCTGAACACGAGACCCAGCCTGAACACGAAACCGGGTCTGAGCGCGACGCCGGGAAACATGAGGCCCGTACGAACGACGCGGGTACGGATTCGCCGAAGGAGGCGCGAGCATGACGACCCATGACGAGCAGACATCGACTGCTCGACCGGACTTCAGTGATGTGCAAGAGACCCGAAGTGGGGACCTACCGGCTCCCGATACGGGTTCAGCAGCGCCGGCCGAGGGCGTGACGGATGACAACACGTTGTTGTTCGCCGATGAGCACCGGTCGGGATTGCACTCGCGCTGGAATGACATTCAGGCGGCGTTCGTCGACGATCCGAGGGACTGCGTACAGAGAGCGGACAATCTGGTCGCCGAAGTGGTCGAAGAGCTCACCGCGAGCTTCGCCGACACCCGTTCGCGGCTTGAGGCGCAATGGTCCCGTGGCGAGGAGGCATCCACCGAAGATCTCCGTGTGGCTCTCACGCGGTACCGGGATTTCTTCCAGCGGCTGCTGTCGGTGTGAGGCGGCCCGGGGCCGTCGCGGGGCCTACAGACTGTCCATGATGGCGTTCTTCAGCGCTTCGGAATTGGTGCCGAACACCGCCTGGACGCTGTTGCCTACTTCGATCACACCGGCGGCGCCGAGCGCCTTCAGCCGGTCCTGATCGACCTTCGACTTGTCCGCGACCTCCATTCGGAGCCGCGTGATGCAGGCGTCGACGTTGACCAGGTTCTCCCGGCCGCCGAACGCCGCGATGATCTGTTCGGTCTGGGTGTCGGCACGCGCGGGCGCGGTCAGAATGCCGGCGCCACCTGGGGCAACCGCCGTCGCAGACTCGGTGCCCTCGCCGAGGTTCGCCTGCTCCTCCGCCTCGAACTCGGCCTCGGGTTCCCGTCCCGGTGTCCGCATGTTCCACTTCGTGATCGCCACGTAGAACAACACGAAGTAGATGACCGAGAACACCGCCCCCATCGCGATGAGCAGCCAGATGTTCTTCGCCGCGGGCGCACCGCCGTAGAGCAGCAAATCGAGGAGTCCGGCCGAGAACGAGAACCCCAAGTGGATGTCGAGCAGGTAGGCGATCGCCAGGGACAGCCCGGTCAGGACCGCGTGGATGACGTAGAGCGGGAACGCCACGAACATGAACGCGAACTCCAGCGGCTCGGTCACGCCGGTCAGGAACGCGGTCAGGGCCGCAGCGGAGAGGATGCCGACCGCGACCTTTCGTTGCTTCTTGTTCGCCGCCAGGATCATCGCCAGCGCCGCGGCGGGCAAGCCGAACATCAGGACCGGGTAGAACCCCGAGGTGAGGACTCCTGCGGTCGGGTCGCCGGCCGCGAAGCGCGTGAGCTCACCGGTGACCACGTTGCCGTCCGGGGTTTGATAGTCGCCGTAGATGAACCACACGTACGAGTTCGGGATGTGGTGCAGGCCCAGGGGAATCAGCATGCGGTTGGCGAAGCCGTAGACGAATGCGCCCAGTGCGCCGCTGCCGCCGATGAACCGGCCGAGTCCGGTCAGACCCGTGTCGAAGATCGGATAGAAGTAGCTCATCAAGAAGGCGATGAACAAACTCGCCAGGGACACCACGATCGGCACGAATCGGCGTCCGCCGAAAAAGCCCAGATAGGACGGCAATTGGATGGTGTGGTAGCGGTCGAACAGCCATGCCGTGAGCAGGCCCACCACGATTCCGGCGAACACGCTGTAGTTGATCTGTGCCTGATCGCCGGCTTTGTCCACCTCGCCGGCCAACACGATCGGGGACATGGTCTTGAAAACCGCTGACATCACCAGATAGCCGACCACCGCGGCCAGTGCCGTCGAACCGTCGGCCTTGCGGGCGAAGCCGATCGCGACGCCGACCGCGAAGAGCAGTGGCAGGTTGCTGAACAGGGCGTCGCCGGCCGCGCTCATCGCCTTGAAGAACGGGCCGATCACGGGGGAGTCGATCCGGCCCAGCAGGTCGGGTTGGCCCAGCCGCAGCAGGATGCCTGCCGCGGGCAAAACGGCGATGGGCAACATGAGGCTCTTGCCGAGTCGTTGCAGTTGCGCGAAAGCGGGTATGCGCAAGCCTGATTTCGACTGTGCACCTGCGGAATTCGTCGTACTGCTCATCGCCCTACCGCCCTCCTGGCCACCGGCGCGACCCGCCGCGAGGCTGTGCGGAAGCTTAGACGAGAACCCGTGAACTCGAGGCCCGCTTACGGGCACGCTCGTATTGTTTGTGCCACGAGCACACCGCGCCACAAAGGAGCCGCACAGTGAGCAGGACGCAAGTACTCGCCCCGGTTGCCGGGCGAGCGGTGGCACTTCAGGATGTCCCCGATCCCGTGTTTTCGGCGGGCATGGTGGGTTATGGCGCCGCGGTGGACCCGCCGCGTGGCGTGATCGACGCGATTGCCCCGGTCAGCGGCACGTTGCTGAAGCTGATGCCGCACGCGTACGTCATCATGACGTCGGACAACGTGGGTGTGCTGGTGCACCTCGGTCTGGACACCGTCGCGCTCAACGGCGAAGGATTCACCACCCATGTGAGCCAGGGGGATCAGGTGACCGCCGGCCAGGTGGTGATCACCTACGACGTGCCCGCCGTGGAGGCCAAGGGCCTCAATCCGATCGTCCCTGTTGTGGTCATGGATGAGCGGGAGGCCGGCAACGTGACCGTGGCGGGGCCGGTCGTCGCCGGTGCCGACATCGATTCGGGCACAGAGCTTTTCACGGCGCACAAACGGGAACGGTAGATGGAGGTCGTCATCTTGGCCGATGCCGCGTCGATCGGCGGCGTGGCTGCCGATGCGATCGGCGCGCTGCTCGGCCGCAAGCCCGACGCGGTCCTCGGCCTGGCCACCGGCTCGTCGCCGCTGGCGATCTATGACGAACTCGTCGCGCGGTGTACCGCCGGGCGGATCTCATTCCGGCAGGCGCGGGGATTCACTCTGGACGAATACGTCGGGCTGCCCGCCGATCATCCTGAGCGCTACCGCAACGTGATCGACACCGTATTCGTCTCCCGCGTCGACTTCGCGCCGGATGCGGTGCAGGGGCCCGATGGTCTGGCGGCCGACATTCCGGCGGCCTGCGCAGCATACGAGGACGCCATTCGCGACGCCGGCGGCGTCGATCTTCAGATCGTCGGCATCGGCACCGACGGACACATCGCCTTCAACGAGCCGGGGTCCTCGCTGGCGTCGCGTACCCGCATCAAGACGCTCACGCGGCAGACCCGCCTCGACAATGCCCGGTTCTTCGGGGACGATCTCGACGCCGTGCCGACGCACTGCCTGACCCAGGGGCTGGCCACCATCATGGCGGCCCGGCACGTGATCCTGGTGGCGCTCGGGCGCAGCAAGGCCGAAGCCGTGCACCGTCTCGTCGAGGGTGCCGTGAGCGCCATGTGGCCGGCGACCATCCTGCAGCACCACCCGCATGTCACGGTGCTGCTCGACGACTCTGCGGCTCAACGGCTTCAGCTCATCGACTACTACCGTGAGACCTACCGCTCGAAGCCGGATTGGCAGGGTATCTGAGTGCTACTGACCGCCGACACCGTGATCACCGGAGCAGAACTGTTGCGGCCGGGGTGGATCGAGGTGTCCGACGGGCGGGTGACGGCAGTGGGGGCAGGCGCTGCTCCTCGGCCCGCCGACCGTGACCTCGGCCCGGTGACGATCGTGCCGGGCTTCGTCGACACCCACAACCACGGCGGGGGCGGCGGCAGCTTCTCCGTCGCATCGGAGGCCGACACGTCGGCCGCCGTGGCGCTGCACCGTCGGTACGGCACCACGACCTTGATCGCCTCCCTGGTCACCACGAGCCCGGACGATCTGCTGCGCCAGGTCGGTGTGCTGGCCGAGGACGTCCGCGTCGGCCGGATCGACGGGATCCACCTCGAAGGCCCCTGGCTGTCGACCGTGCGGTGCGGGGCGCATCAACCCGCGCTCATGCGCGACCCGGGTCCCGCCGAGATCGAGCAAGTACTCGCGGCCGCCGCGGGCGCGATCCGGATGGTGACGATCGCCCCCGAACGTCCCGGTGCGCTGGCGGCCATCGAGCAGTTCGTCGACGCGGGCGTGGTGGTGGCCGTCGGTCATACCGAGGCGACATACGAGCAGACCCGCGCTGCGCTTGCGGCCGGTGCCACCGTCGGCACCCACCTGTTCAACGCCATGCGTCCGATCGACCGGCGTGAGCCGGGACCGGTGATCGCGCTGCTCGAAGACAGCTCTGTCACAGTCGAACTCATCACCGACGGGGTGCACGTCGCTCCGGCCATATACCGGCACGTCACGTGCGCCGTCGGGCCGGATCGGGTTTCGCTGATCACCGACGCGATGGCGGCCACCGGCATGGCTGACGGTCGCTATCACCTCGGGCCGGTCGAGGTCGATGTGTCCGACGGGGTGGCGTTCGTCGGCGGCACCGACACAATCGCCGGGAGCACCGCCACGATGGACCACGTGGTCCGATTCGCCGTGGCCCATTGCGGTTTGGAAGGCGATGAGGCCTTGATGCTCGCCGTCCGGCAGGCGTCGCTCAACCCGGCGCGAGCGTTGGGTCTGCCCGGCGGCGGCCTGACGCCGGGCGCTGCAGCCGATCTCGTGGTCCTGGACCGGGATCTGACAGTCGGCGCAGTGTTGCGCCGAGGCGTGTGGGAGCCGCAACCCACGGTATAGGCCGCCTGACGCATGCGCCCTGACAGTCCGAAAAGTGCTTTCTGAGGCAAAGATCCGCGCTGCGGCGGTGCTGATTGGCCGTTACGGTTTCTTGCACCGGCGTAGCGTCGGGTCCGGGTAGCACCCGGCTCAAGGAATGCATCTGGGGGCGTTTTGTCGGACTGGCCATTTGTGGCACGGGATGCCGAACGGCGCGAGGCCGCACAGGCGTTGCGGGACGGTTCGCGGGGCGTGGTTCTGGCGGGCGCCGCCGGAGTCGGCAAATCGGCGTTGGCTCGGGTTCTTGCCGACGAACTCGAGGCCGACGGTTATCCGGTGCGATTCGTTTTGGGTACCGAGACGGCTCAAGCGGTGCCGCTGGGGGCGTTTCGCCATGCACTCACCCTGACCGACGCGCGTGAACCCACAGTGATGCTGGCGGCGGCACACGAGGCGCTGGCCTCCGAACCCGCACTGCTCATCGTGGTCGACGACGTCCAGCATCTGGATCCGTTGTCGGCGCTGCTGGTCCAGCAACTGGCGGTGGCCGGCTCGCCGAAGCTGATCGTCACCATGCAGAACGGCGCGACCACCTCCGACGCGGTCACCGCGTTGTGGAAGGAACACCTGCTGCTGCGGATGGACCTCGAACCCTTCACCAGGGACCAGACCGGTGAATTGGCCGCGGCGGTACTGGGCGGCGAGATCGACGAGCATGCGGTGGGCGAGCTGCACCGGTTCTCCGCCGGTAGCCCGCTCTATCTTCGTGGCGCGCTCAACGCGGCGCTGGCCGACGCGGTGCTGGTCCGCGATCAGGGGCGCTGGCGGTTACATGGCCAGCTGCGCGCGAGCGCTGACCTGTACGCGCTCATCGCTTCCCGGCTCGACACGCTGACTCCGGACGAACGCGATGTGGTGGAGGTGATTTCGACCGCCGAGGTGCTCGACTGGGATGTGCTGGTCCGGGCCTGCGACACGGACGCCATCGCGCGTGTCGAGCGCAGGGGAGCGATTCAGGTTCTCAACGATGCGGCGTGTACCCTCGTGCAGCCCGGCCATCCGATCGTCGGTGAGGTGGCCCGCAAGCGATGCTCGAAAAGCCGTTCCCGGCAGATCAATACGCAATTGGCCGTGCTGCTGCAGGCTCACATGCAGTCTGGTGGCGGCTCCCTTTCAGATGTGCGGGGACGCATTCAGTTGGCCCGATTCATGGTGGGAGGCGATGTCCCGGCCAATCCCGGGGTCATCGCCGAGGCTGCGGCCAGTGCGGTCACCATGTCCAATCTGGTTCTCGGAGAAGAACTTGCGCGCTACGCCCTGGACCACGGCGCCGGGATATCCGCGGCCATCGTGCTGGCTGATGCGATGAGCTGGCAGGGGCGTGGCGAGCAGGCCGAGGAGCTTTTGGCCCGCAACGTACCGGCCGCAGACGACGAGCCCGCGCTGGCCCGCTGGGGTTGTCTGCGGGCGTCGAATCTGTTCTTCGGCTGCGCCCGTCCCGAGGCGGCGCATGCGGTGCTGACGATGCTCCGTCAGCAGATACAACTCCCGCAGATGTTGAGTCTGGTGGTGGCGATGGAAGCGGTCTTCGCATTCTTCGCCGGTGACATGGCCGGCGCGATCGCGCTGGGCACCGCGGCACTCGACAACGAGGTGTCGCCGGCGGCCGGTATGTGGGCGGCGCTGGGCGTTTCGGGCGCACTGGCCCTGTCCGGTCGACAAGACGACGTCGCCGCGGTGGTACGCGCCGGTGAACGGGCGGCCGAGGAATGCGAGTCCGGACTGCAGCGGTACTGGTTGGCCTTCGCGCAGGTGTCGGCGCATGTGGCCGACGGCGAAGTGGCGGCGGCACGCCGGGTGTGTGACCGCTATGCCGTCCTGGCGGCCGGTTCCCCGCAGGCCGAGGCCATCGTCAGCGCGTTGTCAGGGCGGGTGGAGCTGGCCCGCGGCTGCGTGCATTCGGCCTGTGAAGCGCTTCGGGCCGCGGTATGGGCCGCGCCGCAGGGTCTTCCGCCCGGTTGGCTGATGGTGGTCGCCGCGTGGCTGGCGCAGGCCGAGGGCATGCGCGGCAACGGCATCGCGGCAACCGCTGCACTGGTGCGGGCCGAGGCTGCGGCAGTCGGACCGTTGCTGCAGGTGTTCCGCCCGGAGTGGGAGCTGGCCCGAGGCTGGGCGGCCGCCGCGGCGGGTGACACCGCGGTGTCGGTGGAGCAGGCAGCCCAGGCCGCACGCAGTGCCAAGGGCGCCGGGATGGATGCGGTCGAACTCACCGCCCTACACACCGCGCTGCGATTCGGCGCAACGTCGGGCCACGGGCGCATCCGGCAATTGGTGCGCCTGCACGGTGGCCGGATGGCCGAGGCGATCGGCGCCCACAGTCGCGGACTGGCGCAGCATGATCCCGCCCAACTCGTCGCCGCGGCAGACACATTCGAGACGATCGGCGCGTTCGCGCTGGCCGGCGACGCTGCCGCGCACGCGGCCCGGGAGTATGCCCGGGCCGGCTGCCGGGGTGCCGAATTGGAATCCGCCGCGAGGGCGCGATGGCTGTGCGCCCAGGGTGGAGCGCGGTCTCCGGCACTGCGCTGTGCAGGGGAGCCGCTGCCGCTCACCGAGCGTGAGTGGGAGATCGCCGACCTGGTCGATGCCGGGCTGAGTAATCGGCAGATCGCCGATCTGTTGTGCCTGTCGGTACGTACCGTCGACGGGCATCTGTACCGCGTGTTCGCCAAGGTCGGTGTCGAGGACCGATCGCATCTGGCCCGGCTGGTGCGCTATCGCCGGGCCCGGTGAGCCCTATCCCGGTGAGCCCTATGTCGGCTCGGGTTCCTCACTGGACAGACGTGCACCGACGAACGCGATCAGGCGCGGATCGCCGGAGGTGAACCGGTCCACCTCCTCGCCGCCGTCGCACCGCAGCAGCGCGATCGTGAGGCTGTGCGTGGTGCGGGTGAGGACGCGCCAATGCGCGCCGGAATCCTCCCAGCGCTGTAGATCTGCCACCCGGTCGACGCTCATGCCTCCTACGATGGCATGTGATGGCCGATAAGAACCGTGTGCGGCTGGCCCGGGTGTTTACCGAGCCCGAACCCGATGAGGGTCAGCGGGTCCTGGTCGATCGACTGTGGCCCAGGGGCGTGAAGAAGACCGATCCACGGGTGGGGCACTGGCTGCCCGCGGTCGCCCCGTCCACCGAGTTGCGGCACTGGTACGACCACAAGCCGGAGCGCTACGACGAGTTCGCCGCGCGCTACACCCAGGAGCTGGAGTCCGGTGAGGAGGCCGCCGCGCTCGACGAGTTGCGGGCGTTGGTCGGCAAGGGCGGCAAGGGGCCTGTCACGTTGGTCACGGCCACCCGTGAGCTCGAACTCAGCCACCTCAGTGTCCTGGCGGGGCTGTTGACCTGAGTCTCACCGTAGGGAGGAAGGTAAACCTACCCTCAGTCGCTGCGGTAGGCTCGGCGCTCAAATGAGCGATATCGATACCGACGTGACGGACGTGCCGGGAGCCCCCGTCCTCAAACGCGAGCTGACCGACATCACCGACGAGGTGCGCGCCGTCGACGCCCCACCCACCCCTGTCCTGGCCGAGCCGTACGACATCCGGGTCGCCGACGCCGCCGCCGACGCCGAGCTGGTATCGGAGTGGATGAATCGCCCGCACCTGGTGGAAGCCTGGGAGTACGACTGGGAACCGCAGCGCTGGCGCCGGTACCTGCAGGCGCAGCTCGACGGCGAATACTCACGGCCGTTCATCGCGAGCTTCCGCGGAAAGCCGGTCGGGTACGTCGAGTTGTATCGGGCGGCCAAGGATTCGATCGCTCCGCGCTACGCCGCCGATCCATATGACATCGGCATGCACGCCGCGATCGCCGATCTGAGATTCGTCAACAGGGGCATGGGCCCGATCTTGTTGCCGCGCATCGTGGCCAACGTATTCGAACTCGAGCCGAACTGCCGGCGGATCATGTTCGATCCGGACCATCGCAATGCCGGTGCCCGCCGCGTGTGTGAATGGGCCGGATGCGAGTTCCTGGGCGAGCACCAGATGTCCAACCGGCGGATGGCCCTTTATGCGCTACCGCGCACACCCGGCGACGCCCTGGGCGCCGCCGGCTGACGTGGAGCCACCGGTTCAGGCTCCGGCGAACTCGGCGTAACCCTCGTAATCGGGCTTCATTGCCGCGGCCACCAGCTCCCACAGCACTTCGTCGGTGCCGCCTCCGACGCGGGCGAGTTTCATGTCGCGCCACCACTTGCCCAGCGGCGTCTCGTCGACGAGATAGCCGGAGCCGCCGAAGATGTGCATGCACTCCGATGCGACCTCCTCGCCGAGCCGTGCGGCGGTCACCTTGAAAGCGGCGGCGGCTCTGAGATCGAGCTTGCCCTGCGCGGCTGCCCCGGCCAGGGCGTAACGCAGCAGATCGACGCGGGCCTGCAGATCGGCGATGCGCATCCGCAACGCTTGGTGCTCATAGAGGGTTTGGCCGAACTGCCGCCGTTTCATCATGCGCGCCAACGTGATTCCGAGAATCCGCTGGGATCCGGAGGCGACCTGCCCGGCGATCGACATGCGTTCGTGTGCCAATCCCCAGGAGATGGCCGCCAGGCCGGTGCCGGCGCGGGCCACCAGATGATCGGCGGGCACCCACGTGTCGATGTGCACCGCGGCGGTGGCCAGGGGCCCGTTGCCGACCTTGCGATAGGGCGTCTGGATCTCGACCTGAGAGGTCGGCACCGCGATGACGACGACGTTGCCGTGCCTGCTGGTCGGATCCTGGTCGACGTTGCGGGCCACCACCATGATGTGATCGGCGATCGTGGACAGGGAGACGAACTTCTTGATGCCCTTGATCTCGAATCCGTCACGGGCCGTACGTACTTCGGTCTCCACGATCTGCAGGTCCGAACCTCCGGATTCCTCGGACGCCGCGATGCAGAGCACAGCCTCGCCGCGGACTGCCTGTTCACAGATCGTGCGCAAGTGGTCGGATTTTCCGAAGCGCCGCAGCAGGGCGATGGCCGAATCGTGCAGGCTGACGCCCACGCCGATGCCCGAGGAACCGTTGCGGCCCAGCGCGAAGGCGAGTTCGATCAGCTTGGCCACGTCGGGCTGTTGACCGTCGCCCCACTTCTCGCTGAACACCCCGGAGCGGCCCAGGTGCTCGATGAGGGGGCGCGGAAAGCTCTCGGTCTCTTCCGCTTCGGTGGTCCACTGCTTGACCCGGTCGTCGAACGCCCGATCCAGCAGGTCGCGGTACTCGTCGAGCGTCGTGGTGGCCGGCGCCAGGGTTGGCGTGAGCGCGGTCATGATTTCGCTGTCTCCAATTGTCGTTTGACCTCAAGGCGGCGCAGCTTGCCCGAGGAGGTGCGGGGCAGTGACCCCGGCGTCAGGAACACCACGTCGGCGGGCACGATGCCGCACTCGGATGCCACCTGCTGAATAACCTGGCTGCGGGCACTCGCCTCATCGGCGCCACGGAACTCGGCCGCGATCACCAGCCCGGCGCGGACCGATTTCTCACCGGCGCCCACAGCTACCACCGCACCTTCACGAACACCCTTGACCTGAGCGGCAACCCGTTCGATCTCGGTGGGGAAGATGTTGCGTCCGGCCACGGTGATCAGTTCTTTGGTGCGTCCGCAGACCACAAGGCCGCCGTCGACGAAGTAGCCCAAATCTCCGGTGGCGAACCATTCGCCGGGGTTCAGGGGAGTCTGGCCCAGGTAGCCCGACATCATCGAGGTGCCACGGATCTCCACCTCACCGACCTCGCGGTCGACGATGCCCGCGTTGTCTTCGCTGGGGCGCAGCCGCACTTCCATGCCCCCGATGGCATCACCGAGGACGGCGAGCTGCTGCCGGTTGGAGCCTGCGTCCGTGGCGACGGTGATCTCGTCGAGGACGACGCCGAGTCCCGGAACGGGAACTGTGACGGCACAGGATGATTCGGCCATCCCGTAGGACGGTGAAAGGGCTCCGGGGTTGAAGCCGAAGCGGGACAATTCGGTGCCGAAGCGGCTGGTGGCCTCGCAGTCGACGGGCTCGCCGCCGTTGAGCGCGAACCGCACGGCCGACAGGTCAAGATCGGTCAGTCGCTTGGAGTACTTGCCGATCAGGCCGTAGGCCATGTTGGGAGCGGCGGTCAGGGTGGCGCGGCTCTCGGTGAGCCAGCGCACCCAGCTGAACGGTGAGGCCGCGAATGCCATGGTCGAGGCTTGCCATACCTCGATGCCACCGAGCGCTCCGGCCAGCAGGAACGTCAGGCCCATGTCGTGGTACAGCGGCAGCCACGAGCAGCCGATGTCGCTGGGGGACAAGCTGATCCGCTCACTGAGTCCACGCAGATTGGCCAGCACGGCTGACGGCGTCAGCTGCGCGGTACGGGGCGTGCCGGTGGAACCAGCGGTGCCCTGCAGGACCGCGAACGGGCCGGTGCCCAGCGGCAGGGTGGTGGAGCGTTGGGTGTGTGCGATGACGGCGTAGTCGTGGATCGCCACCGGAGTCTCAGCTGTTCGCAGCAGATCCAGGTAGCCGCTGTGGCTGAACACGGTGCCCACTCCGATGTCCGCGAACCGATTGATCGTGGCCTGCGCCCAGGTGTCCACGTCGGCGCCCCGGATCGGGCCGGGCAGTACGGACAGCGCCGTACCGGCCAGAAGCGCGCCGAGGATGGTCGCGATGCCCTCGACCGTGGGCTCACCGACCATCCCGACAGCTGTCGAACCGTCCTCGCCGATCTGTTCGGCGATGTTCTCGGCGCGGGCGTATACCTCGCCCCAGGGGTGGCGGATCCAGGTGCTGGTCGCCTGGTCGTACACCACGAGGTCGGCGTCGGTGGTGGTCAGCGACGAGGCGAGCGCCGTGGCGAGCACGCTCACTGGTTGCTCTGCGCGGCAGGCACTTTCGCCAGGATGGCCGCTTCGAGATCGCCCACGGTGTCGCAGCTGAGCAGGTCCTCTTCGGACAGGACGACCCCGAGCTTGTCCTCGATCGCCACCATGCCGACGGCGAACGCCACGGAGTCCAGGCCGGCGTCGTCGATGAGCCGGGAGTCCCTGGTCACCCGGCGGACATCGACGTTCATGTCGTCGCGAAGGATCTCGGTGAGGGCGGCGCTGACCGCTTCGGGTGTTGTCGACTGCATGGGGTGGCACGGTACACGTCGGAGGAAAGATAGGCTAGCCTTACAAAGGCCGTTGTGAGGTCGATAACTAAGCCTGCGGCCAGGGTGCGTTCAGACGGTGCCGACGGCGATGAACATGCCGGTGGCGGCGGCGATCAGGACCATGTCGATCAGCCGAGCGTAGGTGTGCGGTTGAAGCCGTTGCACGATCCGGCGGATCAAGAATGGGCCGATCATCAACGCGGTCCCGATCGCGACCCCGTCAATGATGACACCCGTTGTGAGGGAGCCGCCTTGACCAAAGGTGGCGAGCTTGGCCGTGTAAAGCAGCAAGGCGCTGGCTGCTTCGGAACCCAGGAAGGCGCCTCCGCTGAGCCCATATCCGGTGAACATCGGGACGCTCAACGGTCCGGTCGACAAGACCAGGCCGGTCAAGAAGCCCACAACAGCGCCCGCGACACCGAGCTGCCACAATCGCACCCGCCACCCTCGCTTCGCGATTGCCCTGCGGACCGGAATCATCGCCAGAAAGAACCCACCCAAGAGCCCATCGACGATCTTCGGAGAGATCGTCAGCAGTGTGTGCGCGCCGAGCACTGCGGCGGGTGCGCCTGTTGCCGAGTAGGCGAACACGGGGCGCCACCTGATCTGTCGCCACCAGGCGGCCACGCGGCCGACGTTGGCCATCACGGCTGCTATCGCCATCATCGGCACCGCCGCGCGCGGTCCATACAGCAGCACCAGCACCGGAAGCAGTACGAGCGACGATCCGGTGCCCACCAGACCGCCGAGTGCTCCGGCGCCCAGCGCGAGAATGAAAACCAAGACGAGAGTCAACATCGCAGGACCTTCTCGTCGGCGTGGGGCACGCCGACGGAGATCCTCCAGGCTTTTATCCGTTCAGATGACCGCACCCCGTCCAGGACTACGGTGGCGCCGCTCGGACCAGACGTACACCATGACTGGCGCACCGGAACCCTAGGCGCTATCCCCTTCACCCTAGCAACGGCTCATCGGCCTCGCTCGGCGCAGGCGGGTGCCGGCAACGCTCAGAAACCGGCCAGATCGGTCCCGCCGAAGCGCTGACCGTCGTCGACAACCGTTGCCCAGGGCACCATCTCGGCGCTGACCACGCCGTGCTCGCGGGTGATTTCGTCGATGATGTCGAAGGACGCGGAGATGCGTGCGGGGGTGTCGACCACGATCGTCGTCACCGGCACCTGCCGTCCCAATTGGAACAGCTTGTCCCCGTGAGGCTTACCGTCATCGCTGTACCCCCAGATGCCACGCAGCACAGTCGCGCCGCCGGCCACGTTGGACTCCAGTAGCGAGCGGACGATGGCCCGGTGGATCGGGACACCGTCGTGGTGAGCGGTTTCCGAGGTGTGGATCATCAGCTTCTGCCACAGCGGCCGGCCTTCGGCGTCCGTCGCGGGCAGCTCGGCCGGGCGGGTCAGCAGTTGTCCGCCCCGCTTGCACAGTTGCGCCCGCTCGACGGTGAGCAGGGGATTCTCGAGCACGTCGGTCAGCTCGCCCAGTACCGCGTTCACCTGGGCACCGGTCCCCAGCCCGACGATCATGAGCGGCACCTCGGTGTTGCGGCTGAAGAATGCGGCGCGCCGACGGTCGCCGTGTACCGTCCCGTCCACCCCGAGAAGCACTGTGGTCGCGGCGAAGCCGTGCCCGTGCAGCAGAGCGCACACCGCACGGTAGGCCGGAACTCCGCCGACCCGGTGATGACGGCCGACGTACACAGTCAGCTTGCAGGTATCGGTCACGGTCGGCGCGGGGGACTCGCGACGGATCAGCTGGGCCCGTTCGAGGGTGATCAGACCGCGGGGAATGAGATCGACGGTCTGCTCGGCCAGTGCGGAGATCTTGTCGGCGGCATCGACAGCAGCGATGGCGATCGGCGGATCCTCCGAGGCCGTCAACGTCTCGTCAGTACGCAGGTGATGGTGCGGACCGAAGCTGGAGATCCCGCGCAGCATCACGCTGACCGCGATGTCGCTGCCGCCGTACAGATCCAAGAGCGCGTCGGCGACGAAGCGGTGTTCGTGACGCGACCGTTCGGCGAAATACGCGGTCAGCTTGAGGTAGTCGGTGGTGGTCACAGTTGGCTCCCGAGCGACATGCCCAGCCACGCCGCGGTCAGGCCGAGCGCCACGCTGATACCGATGTTGCCCACTGCGGGCCAGACCCGGCGTTCCTCGCCGAGCCGCTGGGTTTCCAGCATCCAGGTGGAGAACGTCGTATAGGAGCCGACGAATGCGGTGCCCGCCAGCAGCGCCGCGTGCCGGTCCAGGGCCAGCCCGCCGAGGAAGCCGAGCAGAAAGGCGCCGCTGAGGTTGACCGCCAAGGTGCCGAACGGGAAGCCGCGGGTGTGGCGCGCGGACACCGCACGGTCGAGAAGAAACCGGCACACCGCGCCGACGCCGCCTAGGAGCATCACGCCGGTCCACACCATGACGGTCGTCATCGGCGCACCGCCGCCCGACGCACCATCGCGGTCGCGATCGCCACTGCCAGCAGACCGGCGGCGATGCTGGCGGTGGTGTATCCCGCGGCCAACGCCAAGTTGCCGTGTTCGAGCATCGTGACCGTCTCGACCTGCATCGTGGAAAAGGTGGTCAGCCCGCCGCATACGCCGGTACCCAACAGCGGCCTGCGGTAACTGGACACCGGCAGCCGCTCCAGCAGTCGCGTGGTGAAGTAGCCGAGCAGAAACGCGCCGAGAATGTTCGCGATGAACGTCGGCCACGGCCAATGTCCGGGTTCGGGTGCCGCGAGCACCGCCAGTCCTGCGCGGGCGAGGGTGCCCAGCGCGCCGCCGACGAACACTGCGGCGAGTTCGCGGCCGTCGTGACGGGTCATGATGCAAAGTATGTCGGTCGCCGGCCCGACGGCTATCGTCGGCTCACTATGACGGCCCCGGATAATTCCGCAGTTTCCGCGGTGCGGGTGGCTGCGCTGGGGCCGATCCGGGCGTGGGTGGCCGGCGAGCCGGTGGAACTCGGCGGTCGCAGGCAGCGATCGGTGTTGGCGCGGTTGGTATCCGCACACGGCGAAGTGGTCTCGGTCGACAGGCTCATCGACGACCTGTGGGAGGGGGAGCCGCCACCGAAAGTGTTGGCATCGCTACAGGCCTACATCTCGCATCTGCGTCGCGTGCTCGAGCCGTGGCGCGAGCCGCGTACCGTGGCCGGCGTCATCGTCAGCGCGGCCCCGGGATACTCTCTGCGGCTGCCGGTCGAGGCCGTCGACGTGTGGCGTTTCGAGTCGAAGGTTTCTGCGGCAGAGCAGGAAGCGGACCCTGCCGAGCGGGCGCGACTGCTCGAAGGTGCGCTCGAGGGCTGGTCAGGTGAGCCCTACGCGGAGGTGGCCGACGCGCTGTGGGCGGTCCCTGAAGTGGCCCGTCTGACCGAATTGCGGTTGGCCACCACCGAATCGTATGCACAGACGCAGTCGGTGCTGGGTCGCGACGCAGTCGTCGTTCGGGTTCTGGAGCGCCACGCCCGCGATCACCCGGGCCGGGAAGTTGCCGCCGGATTGCTCGCGACCGCGCTGTACCGGACCGGACATCAGTCGGCAGCACTGGACGTCTTACGCCGTACCCGTGAACACCTCCTCGATGACCTAGGGCTCGAACCGGCGCGTCCGCTGCGGGAGCTGGAACGCGACATCCTGCAGCAGGCCGATCACCTTGAGCCGATCCCACTGGCGGAGAGGCCGGTCGCGATTCCGCGGTTCGGGCGAAAGCCGCCACGGTCGTGTGGGCGGACCGCTGAACTGGCGGCGATCGCACGGACCGCGGAAACGGTTGAGCGCGAAGGTGGTCGCGTGCTGTGGGTCTGTGGCGAGGTGGGCCTCGGCAAGACCACACTTGTCGATACCGCCGCCGAGCGGCTACGCGCGACCGGCTGGGCGGTGGCCTCGGGACGCTGCCCGGAGGTGGACGGTGCACCGCCAGGTTGGGCGTGGACGGAGGTCATCCGTGAATTCGTGGCCTCGTGCGAACCCGATCAGGTCGCGGCGTTGGGCCC
Source organism: Mycobacterium sp. URHD0025 (assembly GCF_000426065.1). GTDB lineage: Bacteria > Actinomycetota > Actinomycetes > Mycobacteriales > Mycobacteriaceae > Mycobacterium. The sequence continues at coordinate 865,459 of NZ_AUEQ01000001.1, forward strand.
GTTGTTGCACGACGGCGGCACAGCCAGTGCCGACAGCGGCGGCACGTTCTGGTTGGCCCAGGCGCTTGCCGGCCTCCTAGGGCAGGTATCGGCCCGTCGACCGCTGGTCGTTGTGCTGGATGACCTGCACCGTACCGATGGCCTGACGCTGGAATTGCTGCGTTTCGTGACCGATCGACTCGGTGGTCATCGCGTGCTGATCATCGGAACCTACCGGTCTTCCGAATTGGGGCCAGAGCTGGAGGCGGCCCGCGCGGCGCTGGCCAACCACGCCGCCGTCCACCTCGAACTGGCGGGCCTCGACGAGCCGGCCACGGCGGAACTGGCTGCCGAGTACGGACTTTCGGCGCTCTCCGGCGAGACGCTACGGCTCCTGCGTGAGCGGACCGGCGGCAATCCGCTGTTCATCCGGGAACTGGCCCGGTTGATGGTTGCCGAGGGCGTGGAAGCCGGCAAGGGCGGCGTGCCGGTCGGGGTGCGTGATGTGTTGCGGCGCAGACTTGCCCGGCTGCCAGCGCCGACCGCCACCGCACTGCGTCAGGCTGCGGTACTCGGCCGCGATGTGGATCTCGACCTACTCGGCGATCTCGCGCAAGGCAACTCAGAAGATCTGCTCGACGCGCTCGAACCGGCTGTGCTGGCCGGGCTTCTCGACGAGCCGGCGCCGGGCCGGGCGAGATTTGCCCACGCCCTGATCCGCGACACGATCTACGACGACATGTCCATCCTGCGCCGGACCCGGCTGCACGCTGCGGCCCTCGGCCTACTGCGCCGACCGGGAAGTTCAGCGGATGCCTCCTCGCTCGCCTATCACGCCGTGGCCGCAGCGACTCCCGACACGGCAAGTGCAGCAGCTGATTTCGCGATGGCCGCTGCCCGCGAGGCCGATACCGTCGGCGCACCGGCCGAATCGGTGCGGCAGTGGCGGGCGACCGTTCGGATGCTGGATCTCGCCGGAGTCCGGCCCGTGGGCCCGCAGCCGAACGCGCTGGAGCGGGCGGTTCTCGCGCGCTGTGGTCTGGTCGCGGCGCTGGCCCGGGCCGGCGATGTCGTTTCGGCACGCGACGAACAGAAGCGGACGTTGGCACTGACAACGGGCAACGACGCGTTGACAGTCGGCGCGCTCACCCTGTGGGATGCCCCGCTGGTGTGGCGGCTCCGGACCACCGACGCAGCCGACGAGGACATCGTGGTGCCGCTTCGTCGGGTGCTGGCCAGTGATCATCCGGGGCCCGTGCGGGCGCGACTGCTATCGACGTTGTTCGCCGAGTTGGAAGGTGCGGATACGCCCGCCGCATTGCAGGCGAATTCGGAGGCACTGGAGTTGGCGCGTGCGGCCCACGCCGAGGCCCCCGACGTCTACGGCCGGTTGTTGTGTGCGGCGCTCAATGCCCGTGCCTTCGCAGCACTGGGCCCCGACCTTGCCGCCGAACGGGAAGCGGCGGCCGCCGAACTGCTCGCGGTGGCACAGGAGTGCGGCGCGGTCGACTACGAGGCGGTCGCTCAGTGGCTGTTGTTCCTGTCTGCGGCGGGCCGCTCGGACCTGGCTGCCGCCTTGGACCGTGTCGATCTCGCTGTGGCACGGGCAGGTACCGGCCAGTTGGGTTACCTGATGGGTGTGCTCGACGTGTTCGAGGCGCAGTTGACGGTGCTGGCGGGCCGACCCGACGAGGGGGAGCGCCGCTACGCTGCGGCGGCCGTTCAGTTGTCCGAACACGGCGCGCCCAACGGCGCGTTGATGGCAGTAGTCGGACGGTTGACGGGCGCTCTGTTCCGCAACGACCTCGCTCCGCTGGCAGACGAGTTGCTCGCCGTTCACAACATGGTGTCGAGGACGGTCACCGACGCTGTGGTCCTGGCGTTGCTGGCCTCAGGAAGAACCGATGAAGCACAACAGGTCTGGGCCCAGCGAGAGCCGGTGGAGCGGTCCTATTACTGGCTGGCGATGACCACGCTGCGCGCACACGCGTCGGCGGCGATCGGTGACGAGGCGGTCGCGAAGGCGACTGCCGAGGAGCTGCTGCCCTACTCCGGTCGGATGGCTGGGCTGGACAACGGCACCCTGCTCACCGGACCCGTCGACGAGGCGCTGGCCGCCGTCGCCGAACTGACCGGCGACGCTGAGCAGGCTCGCCGTTACCGTGCCGATGCCGCTGCGCTCCGTCAGCGTCTCGGGGCGGACGCCGCCCGGGTGCTCAGCCGAACACCCGACGGTCGAATCGCCGGTGGCGCACCGACAACACGGTGATCAGCGCGAGCAGTATCGGACTTACGGTTTCGGACAGTGCGACGCGTTCTTGCTCGGTCATCACCGCCACGGTGCGTGGTCCGTCGAACGACATCCGCCCGCTCCGTTGGGCAGCCTTTTCGACGGCGGCCCAGTCGTCGACAGACACGTACTGCCGGATCACCGGGAAGATCTCCCGTTCTTCGTCGGCAATGTGTTCATGCAGCAGCCCGTGCAGTTCGGTGAGGCCGGCGGCCAGCGGTGCCGCTGACTCCTTATCGCCGACATTCACCCGGAACCCCGCCGCCAGCGCGCGCAACCGGTCCAACCGCGGGTCGAGTGCCGCGTGGTCCTCGGTCAGCTCGGTCAGGTCGACACTCCCGCCGGCAGAGGCTTCGATCACCGGCCACAGGATCTGGTCCTCCGTCGTGTGGTGGTGATGAACCGAGTCGCACAGCAGGTTCACGTACCGGGCGACAGCGCGTGCACGCCGGGGCGTGCACGTCATCCCTCCATCTGCGAAAGCCGAGGTCAAAGTTGCGACGCGGCCGACGTCGGTGACCATGGCGCGGTGCGCAAGGCTGATACCGAGGAGGTCGGGCTCGGGATCGCCGGGACGCCGCGCGGTGACGTTGACGAGTCGTGTGGGTTGCATCGGAGTGTTCACGGCAGCCACGTTGCAGGGCCACACTTGTAACCGACTTGTGTAAGGCTTGCTCTGACCGTCGAACGCTAGTTGTCGGAGGGAAATCGGGAACCATGGCTGCCAATCCCCGCGCCGGGCAACCGGCTCAACCCGAGGATCTGATCGACGTCGCGGCGGTGGTGACCGCGTACTACACCCGACGACCCGACCCCGACGACATCGCGCAGCAGGTGGTGTTCGGCACATCCGGGCACCGCGGCTCCAGTCTGGACACCGCGTTCAACGAAGGCCACATCCTGGCCACCACTCAGGCCATCGTCGAGTACCGGGCGGCACAGGGCACCACCGGACCGTTGTTCATCGGCCGCGACACCCACGCCCTGTCGGAACCGGCCTGGGCGTCCGCTCTTGAGGTGCTGGCCGCCAATGATGTGGTAGCGATGATCGATTCGGCCGACCGCTACACCCCGACACCCGCGGTCAGCCACGCCATCCTGACGTTCAACCGGGGCCGCGATTCGGATTTGGCCGACGGTATCGTCGTCACCCCTTCGCACAACCCGCCGCGCGACGGCGGCTTCAAGTACAACCCGCCCAACGGCGGACCCGCCGACACCGATGCCACCGGTTGGATTGCCAAGCGCGCCAACGAGATCCTGCGCGAGGGGTTCAAGTCGGTCAACCGCATGCCGCTCTCGAGGGCGCTGCAGATGGCCCAGCGTCACGACTATCTCGATGCCTATGTCGCGGATCTCGCCAATGTGGTGGACCTGCACGCGATCCGGGCCGAGGGGATCCGCATCGGTGCCGACCCGCTGGGCGGGGCCAGCGTCGATTACTGGGGCGCCATCGCCGACCGGTACAACCTGGACCTGACCGTGGTGAACCCGCTGGTGGACGCGACATGGCGGTTCATGACCCTGGACACCGACGGCAAGATCCGGATGGATTGCAGCTCGCCGAATGCCATGGCTGGGCTCATTGCCAATCGGGATTCCTACCAGATCGCCACCGGCAACGACGCGGACTCCGACCGGCACGGCATCGTCACCCCTGACGGCGGGCTGATGAATCCCAACCACTATCTCGCTGTGGCGATCGACTATCTCTACACCCATCGCCCGAACTGGCCGGTTGCCACCGCGGTGGGCAAGACCGCGGTGAGCAGTTCGATCATCGATCGTGTGGTGGCCGGGCTGGATCGCAAGCTGGTCGAGGTGCCCGTCGGGTTCAAGTGGTTCGTCGACGGGTTGATCGGTGGCGGGATCGGCTTCGGCGGTGAGGAAAGTGCGGGGGCCTCGTTCCTGCGCACCGACGGTTCGACCTGGACCACCGACAAGGACGGCATCATCCTGGCGCTGCTGGCCTCGGAGATCCTGGCCATCACCGGAACGACGCCGTCGCAGCGCTATGCAGAACTGGCCGAACGCTACGGTTCGCCGACCTACGCCCGCATCGATGCGCCGGCCGACCGCGAGCAGAAGGCACGGCTGGCCAAGCTCTCGCCCGAGCAGGTCAGCGCCACCGAACTGGCCGGCGAGCCGATCACCGCGAAGCTGACCGCCGCGCCCGGCAACGGCGCAGCGCTGGGCGGATTGAAGGTCACGACGCAGAACGCCTGGTTCGCCGCACGGCCGTCGGGCACCGAGGACGTCTACAAGATCTACGCCGAGTCCTTCCTCGGTCCCGACCATCTGGCGGAGGTGCAGGAGGCCGCCAAGGACGTGGTTAATACAGTCATCGGGTGAGCGTTAAGGAGGGTGACTGTCAGAGCGACGCCAAGCCGAAGCTGCCCGGTGAAGTCTGGGTCCTGATCGTCGCCAACGCGGTCATCGCGCTCGGCTACGGCGTGGTGGCGCCGGTGCTGCCGGCCTACGCCCGCCACTTCGGGGTCAGCATCAGCGCCGCGACGTTCGTCATCACCGCGTTCGCGCTGATGAGGCTGTGTTTCGCGCCGGCCACCGGGGTGTTGATCCAGCGGCTGGGGGAGCGCCGGATCTACGTGTGGGGTCTGCTGATCGTCGCTGTCACCACCGGCGCATGTGCGTTCGCGCAGACGTATTGGCAGCTGCTGCTGTTCCGGTCGCTGGGCGGAATCGGTTCGACGATGTTCTTCGTGTCGGCATTGGGACTGATGATCCGGGTCAGCCCGGAGGATGCCCGCGGACGGGTGGCCGGCCTGTTCTCCTCGGCGTTTCTGGTCGGCTCGGTCGGCGGGCCGGTGCTGGGCAGTCTGACCGCCGGGCTCGGCCTGAATGCCCCGTTCGTGATCTACGGTGCGGCGTTGACGGTTGCCGCCGCCGTGGTGTTCATAAGCCTGCGGCACTCGTCACTGGCCGCGCCCGCGCCGGACGAAGGTGCCAAGGTCACTGTCCGCGCGGCGCTGGCCAACCCCGCCTACCGGGCGGCGTTGTTGTCGAACTTCGCGACCGGATGGTCGGCCTTCGGACTACGAATTGCCTTGGTGCCGTTGTTCATCGTCGACGTGCTGCATCGCGGTCCCGGAATGGCGGGGCTGGCCTTGGCCACCTTCGCCGTCGGCAATGTGTCGGCGGTGATCCCCAGCGGGTATCTGTCGGACCGGGTGGGCCGGCGCCTGCTGCTGATCGTCGGGCTCACGGCGGCCGGGATCTCGACGGTGATGGTGGGCTTCACCGACGGCCTGACGCTGTTTCTGGTGAGCGCCTACGTCGCGGGTTTCTCGACCGGGATCTTCACCGCGCCGCAGCAGGCCGCGGTGGCCGACATCATCGGCAACAAGGCTCGTGGCGGCACCGCGGTGGCGACGTTCCAGATGATGGCCGACGTCGGTTCGGTCGGCGGCTCGCTACTGGTCGGGCTGATCGCGCAGTACCTGTCGTTCTCCTGGGCCTTCGTGGTCAGCGGGGTCATCCTGCTCGTTGCCGCGGTGGGCTGGATCTTCGCTCCCGAGACGCGCGGACGGCCCTCCGCTGAGCACACTCCGACCCGAGCATTGGGGCCCGAGGCCGGTGGAGAGGTTCCCTGACCAGCGATTTTGAATGGCGGGTAGCCGTGGTGTAACTTCGTGGGGCACGACAAACGGGGCTATGGCGCAGTTGGTAGCGCACCACACTGGCAGTGTGGGGGTCAGGGGTTCGAATCCCCTTAGCTCCACCCATTTGACCAGGACGTATGCCCGTAATGCGGCGCGGATAGGGCCAGTCCGCCGCAGATTGACTACAGAGTTGACGACAGTTGTCGTTCGAAAATGCGCATCACACTCGAACGCCCGAAAGTTGACGACACTCAGGCCCAAGCCGAAGGCCCATGCGCTTCCGCACGCGCGCTGAAATATGCGCGTGGATGAGCGATACGACTCTGCCCTGAGCTGCGGCATGGGCCACGCGGCAACGGACGGAATTAGGCGCGCGACCCTCCGGACAGGTCGGCCTCGATGCCGTCGATGCAAAGTAGGCTCTTGTCGGTGGACAATGAAGGTGAGGAATCCGGAGTTTCGCCTGTATGGCTTGCTCCCCGCGAATACCGCCTTGCCGCACACCAATGGATGACGCGGGCGATACACGATCTGTCGCGTGCGTTGCATCCAATACTCAGCGAGACCAGCTACATGGTCGTCCGTGACCTCCCTGAGGCTGATCCAGCCCAATCTAGCGAATGACAGGGTTAATTCGTGCAACCTGACAGTAAGCCGGCGCCCGAAGCCGGTCTACGTTCGCCGCTGTACCGCGACATCCATCTGCAGCACGAATGGACCACCAGCGTTGACGAAATCCTGTCCTACGACACTGATTCCCTACTGAGCAGCATCGCGCAGGCCGCGGACGACATGGGTGGTCAACTTGTCCGGGCGATGGCCGAACACATCAGCGCAATATGCGACCGGACAGGCAACGTAGTAGACGCCAGCGGGAGCAACTTCTATGACGCCATCATCGAAGTCTCCGAGAACATGGATCTGGCATTCGACGACGAAGGCAAGCTTCGGCAGCAAATCCTCCTTCACCCCGACAACCTCCCGAAGGAGCCGCCGACCGCCGAGCAAGAAGCAAGGCTGAAGGCAGTGATCGATCGGAAGCGGGAGGAATGGAATGCTGCGCGCAGTCGTCGAGAACTTCCTTAAATCCCTGACAGAACGCGAGTTCGACGGTCCATTGTTGGCGATCTTGTCGAGCCGAGGCTTTACCGATATCCACTTCACCCACGGTGGGTTCGAGTTCGGCAAAGACGTCATTGCCAAGAAGGCGGAGGCCAAGGGCGGCATCCTTGCACGTCTGCGCCGGGGATGCTCACGCGGGAATGGGCTGACTCTCCGCCAGTATTCGATTCAGTCAAAGGCCGGAGACATCGGTATGCCTGAGTGGCGCGCCGTTCGCTCTCAGCTTGAGGAGTGCGAGTACAACACTCTCAGCCACCCGTCGTTCGACGAAGCTTTGCCGCGCGTGGCAGTCCTAGTCACCACTGGCCATCTCAAAGGTGCCGCCGCACCTGACGCTCAGCAGTTCAAGAAAAGCTGCAAGGCGCGAGGACTTGCCGGCTTCGAAGTCTGGGACGATCAAGACCTCCTGACCTGGCTGTGCAACGATCCCTCGCTCGGCCTGACCGCAACGGCCGTCCAGAACGACCTCATCGCGCTGGTTAGCGCTATCAACAGTTTGAACGTGACAGAACCCATGCTGGAGCGGTTCTCGCGGCGATGGCTAGATGGAGATTTGGACGGGGTTCGGCTCCGCCAAGCGTCGATTGAAGCCTCGATCATCTGTAACCTTTTGCGCAACACACAGCGTCTCGATCTGGCCGCGCTCATGTCGCTGCATCTTTACCGAGCGGCATCGCCTTCACTTCCCAACGTCGTGTCGACTTCGGCACTGCGGCTCTTCACCGCCTACGCTGCGGAGTTGCTGGAACAAGTTGAGCCCTTCCTCGATGATCCGAAGGCGCTTGTCAACGCACTCATCGAACCGCTCGCCATAGTCACCTACCCTGCGGCGTGCAGTCGGATGATCGAGATATTCGGACTCCTTGCGCTAGTGGTCGATGGCGATCTAGCTGCCCGGGCCGGGGAAGCGGTCCGGCGTCTCTGCTCGGATCATCCTGGTTCCCATCGGCCCATCGCCGATCAGTTCGCCGCCTCACTGATCGCACCGACTGTGGTGTTAGCCAGACTAGATAGAGACACCGCGACCGCCTTTCTGCGGACGGTTTCCAACTGGGTTCTTGATCGCCACGACCCCCAGAAAAGCGGTCTCGGTCTTGCCGACCTACAGGAGAACGAAGAAGTATCAATCGAGCGCCTACTCGGCGGCACACTTGCCGGCACCACACTATCCTCGCGACTCCAAAGTTACGTCGCGACAGTACTTTTGGATCTAGTATTCGTTGTGGGTGCTCAAGACTTGTACGAAGCCGTCCGCGCCAATTTCGAGGCGCTACGAATCGTGCCCACGATCACCGCAGCTGATGAATCGAAAGCGGGTTGGCGACGAGGCGGCACAGACGTCTGGCCGCAACCCCGGGTCGATTACGGATCTTGGCAGGATCCCAGGCCGGGGCACTATTCCCACACGTCTACGGTGGACCCGGTTAGCGCCGTCATCTTGTCCTCGGTCTGCCGGAGTCGCCACTACGTCACGGCAATAAGCGCGCTGCTCGGCGGCTAGGCGCATTCGCCTGCCGTGAGAGATGCTGCTTAGTCCCGGGAGTAGTCATTTGACCCACGGCAACCGGCTCGGACGGGATCGCGGATCGGCACACAAGCCCATTGTGAGCAGTTGATGGATCTGGACGCTGAAATGAGACATCGAGTCATGCAGGCGGCGGCGCGCTGACAACCAGAGAGCCGTGCGCCGACCTGCCCTGGACACAACACCTTTCGCGGGTATGGCGCATGAACGACCCAGAGGAACGCACCGCCTCACTGGCGCTGCGCAACGGCGGTCCTGCATCGGTGCGCAAAGCGGTCGGCTGGTACCGCACCCACGGCCGTCTTAATTGCGGGGATCAGATCATGATGGCCGCCGACGCGCTGGCCGCCTATCGGGCCGACACCGCGGCGGGCAAGGACGCCCTACTGATCTGCGACACCACCGAAATCGCCGACGCGCTCAACCAGCGCATCCACCGCGACACCATCGCCGCCGACGCGCCCACGGTCGGCGGCCCGTGGGCATCGAATCGCCGTCGGCGACCTCATCATCAGCCGCCGAAACGACACCACCATCGCGGTACACAGCGCCATCGACCAAGCGGCGCAACCAGACCCGGTACGCAACGGCAACCGCTGGCGCGTCGCCGGGATTGACGCGACGACCAACCGGGTCGCCGCCGAACGCCTCGATGACCGCACCCGCGTCGCCTTCGACGGCGACTACGTACGCGAGCACATCACCCACGGCTACGCGGTCACCGTGCACGGCGCCCAAGGGGTCACCGCCGACACCACCAAGGCCGTGCTCGGCGAGAACACCAGCCGCTCGATGCTCTACGTGGCGATGGCCGCGAAACTAACAACGTCTACATCTACGAACGGGCCACCGAAGCAGAGTATGGCGGCGACCGGCTGCCCGGCGCGCATGTCGTGGCCCGCGGCACCGCTCAGCACGCCGGCCGTCTGGCACGCGCCATCATCGGCCACCACGACCAGCCCATCACCGCAAACGAGATCGCTGCCCAAACACCCAGCGCCGCACTGCCTGAACGCGTGCGCCGCATCCGCGAACGGCGCGCAGCGACGGTGCAGCGCCGGCGGGCAACCTACCGAGCCTGGCAAGCAGACACGCAGAGCTTTGCCCGGGATATGACCACCGCACGAGAGCACCACATCGGCCGCAGCCGCAACCAGAGCCTCGACTGTGGGATCGAGATGTAAGAACACTCGGTTAGCGCCACCGCAAATCTCAGCCGCACGTCGAATAGGACAAACCTCAGCAGCACGAACCCGTGAGGAGTTTCTCTACTGGTATCAACGAGTCGATAACGCCGATCGGCGCGGCTCTCCGGGCAATCGTTGAGCCCCGGCTGATGAGAGACACAGAGCAGTTCAAAGCATTCGGAATGCGGCGATGAGGCGGGCAGGAGGTTTAACCTCGTCAGTTTCCGGAAGTTAACGCTGTCTTATGCAGGGCGGATCACGCAAAGTTTCATCGTGGCGGCCTCGGGCCAGCGACACGGCCGCCAGTGTTTGCCGCCCCACCCGGCGCGGGCCAGTACAGCCTTACGTCAGAAAGGGGGATGGGAACGCAAACCGATTCCATGGGCATCGAAGGCATTACTTGGCCGAACTCTCGACTGACCTGTTGCTGCTCAATGTACGGGCGGGAACAACCGGGCCCGCCATCCACAATTCCCGCCACGCATTGACGATGTGTTGCCTCGGCGAACTTATGCTCGATGAGGCCCGAGGGTACGAGCAAGTGTCGTGTCTACCATCCCGACGCCTTTGGAATCACCCAGGTGCTCAAGAAGTGCTCGTGCCTCGTTAAGAAGCAAGATAGCCTCCTTCTGGGCTTCCTGGGTGTTGAGATCAAGTAATGACGCGGCGAGGGTGTGAAGTGCATGGGCTGTGTGTCTATTATCTCCTAGCCGCCGCCCAATTTCGACACTGTCGCGGGCGTTTCGAATTGCCTCATCCGTCAGTCCAGCTCGTCGATCAGCACTAGCTTGGACATTCAAGATTCGCCCAAGCGCCGCGTCGGAGCTGCCGGATTTCTCTGCAATTTCGGCGGCCTTTCGAAGTACCTCGCGCGCCTCATCTGTTCGCCCGGCTTCCCGATACCAAGTGCCCATGTACGTATAAACATTGACCAGATCTGGCTGATGATGTGAAAGAACGCGTGCGGCGTCCTCCGCTAAATCTATTGCAGCATCTATTCGTTCGGATGCGTATTCGACACGTGCTAGCTCAAGGATTGCTCGACCTGCCAGCACATTGTCATGGAGATCTTGACCCATTGCGATGGCCTCGTCGAGTATCTTTGCGGCACGGACAAGTTGCTCAGTTTCGAAGTCTGGCTTGTTGGGGAAAGCAACGTGACTCATTGCACTTCCAGCGAGGACGCGGCCAAACGACGTTAGAGCCTGCGTAAGTCCCCGACGGTCGCCGAGCCGTCTTAACAGGTCTGACGCTGTTTCGAGGTACAACAGGGAAGAATCGAAATCCCGCTGTTCTGCGCGGTAAACACCGACAAGGTGACGCGCAATTGCCTCGATTTGATCGTCTCTCCTGCTAGCCAGGACTAGCTCCAGTTGGTGGGAAGCTTCGTCGTGTCGACCTAAGCGCCAATCATGAAGCCCTGTGAGGAAAGCAGCCAGTCGATCTGTTGTTGTTCTCCGCGCTGGCGACTGACTAAGTTGGCGGATCGCCGCAGCCGTGTCAACTGGCCGGCTCGAACTTGTCTGCAACGTGGCGATTAGAGACCTAATCGATGACGACTCGGAATCTGGATCAGCCCCTGCAACATCGAGGACGGCGACGCTGACTGCCGCGCCTCGATCGCCGAGTACCTGCGCCAGGCGTGTGTGGAAACCGTTGCGCGCATGCGCTGAGAAGGTGTGGGCGCAGGCGCGATACGTCGCGGGGCTCTCAGCAGCCAGTCGGGAGGCCAATTCAGACTTCAGCGGATCTGCGATCCGCATCACTCCCGACCACTCGACGAGGAGACCAGCGAGTCGCAGACTGGTGATTGGGTCAGTCTTGTCGCCGCCGCCAAAGCGCGTCAGCCAGTCTTCGGAGCTCCCCAAGATGCCCGCTGCCACGTGGTTATCGAAGGCGGGTGCGACGCTTAGAACCGAGGCTTGCGCCTCGAGCAAGTCCATGTCCACCTCACCTTCTTTGTGTCATCAAATGCCGTTGGCCCTGTAGCTTCACCTTCGTGTAAGAGTCATGGGCCTGGCTTTCTGCGAGCGCCACGTCCTCCTTAACGAAACGTCGGAGATAGTCAGCAATGTCGTCGGAAGACAAGTCTGACATGGGAACGGCTAGTTGCGCAGCCCCCATCGCCGTGAATGTGCTGTCCAAGCCAAGCGTGAGGGCGAATGCGACAGATCCACAGCTCTCACGTAGCTTAGGGGCCAACGTGTTAGCGATCCACGCGAGGTCGTCCACGTCGACATACTCACCTCCTACTATCGCAAACAGATACGCCTTGTCTTCCCCTGCCGCTGTGATAGCGCTCACGAGACGATCCAGATCATTCTCATTGTTCCCCCCGTCAGAAGCATGGTGGTTGTCAGCTGACTCAGGGGCGAGGCAGAGTGTCCACTCCTTAATGATGTCGCGCGCGGTGGCGCCCAGTACCAACTCGCCGCGGCGACTAACGCACACACGGCGCCCAGCCGCTTCCGCAGCTGCGATGATCGCCTCGAGCAGGTCCGTCTGACCGTCGTCCTGAGGCGCAAGACTGCCCTTCGGGCCCGGCAAAATGACGACAATGCCGTTATTGTCGACCTCTTGCTGCACCAACTCAAAATTAGTTTGGTGATTTATCAATTGATCGCGCGTCGTGTCCGCGCGTATCACCGCAAGAGCAGCCTCAGACAATGTCGGTGCGTGAGCCAATGACGTTCCGACGGTTGTGCGGATAATTCGATCAAAGCTTGCTTGGGAACTAAATCCGGCGATAATTTCGGGCTCGATCATCCCCATTTGCTTCAACAGTTTTACCTCGATCCAGTGTCTGACGATATCGCGATGTTCCTCGGACAGTTCCGCCGGAAATTTAAGCTCAAGTTCCACGGCAATTCGCCCATCGGTTTGACACACTGGCTTCACAGCTACCACACATTTATGTTTGAATGAGTGAGCCTCCGAAATGGGGTTGTCGTCCCTCCACCCGCTTGGCGGCACCGCTCTCTGGTAATGCAGATCAAGTTCATCGGCAAAAAGCAGTAACGCCGCTAACAGCCTTGCCCTTACGGGGAGATTACGAACGTTTGCGGAATTCGGAAGGCGATGTCGTACAGTCTCTCGATAGTATTTCGTGCCGTGCGCCCGCGCTACACTCGCCACCAATTCAGCCAATGGCGGATCGTGCTCAGGTAAGCCGAACTGTCGCCAGTCTCTCAATATGTTCTCGGAACTGCGATCCGGATGTTGGTGTCGCACAAGGGTATATGCGTCTGGTGACATCTCGCCTATCGGCTGCCCCGTCGCCCGTAGGTCCTGCATTCCAACGTCATGAAGCCAAGCAGCTGACCAAAGAATGAAGACTTCCAGAGGAGACAAACGATAAGATGGGTGGAGTCTCGGTAGCAAGGCCAACTGCATAGCGTACGAGGCGACTCGTCGACTGTGGTCCGGTCCATGATCAGTGAACCAAGAGTGGTGAGGCGTTCGCCAGATTTTCTCGACGGCCTCCTGAATTGTCGGGATAGAGGCGACGAGATCGCGCAAATCCGGATCTTGTAGCAACGCCAAACGCAGTTCATCAACCTCTTGTATTAGAGGGTTATCGGGCATCTATTCCCCCAAGCGGTGCGGTTGCCGTGCGATCGCATCCTACTGGTACGCCTTGTCAACTCCGCACCGACTCGCCCGCAAATGGTGCCCCGGTGCGGTGGGCCATTAGCACGTCTGTCGCGCCTGGGACGTTTGCTTTGGCTGTCGCTGACGTGGCATCGAAACGGGCGCCAACCCCGAGCCGAAGCCCTCTTCTAGAGGGCCGAACTTGGCAAACTGGCTGACTAGGTGCCCTGATGAGCTCGGTCGAACTGCACCGCAGGCCCTTAGTCAGGAGTAACGATCTGACGTCGGTTGCGGCACCCGCCTTCGCGGGCACAAGGTCCGTCGCGCTGAGAGCCGAGTACAGCGTGGCCCCTTCACGACACACATCGCAGTCATCCATCGGATATGACGGGGAATCGGCCGCGTAGGGCCGATTGATAGAGATGCAAGAATTTCAGACCCGGGTCGGGTTCGGCTGGAGCTAACGGCGACGCTGCTGCAGCACGTGCGGTCGTCGGCATCGGGAAGCAACAGAGTGGAGACGCCGGTTCTCATCGTTAGGTGACGACAGTCTTGACGACAATGGTGACGACAGTTGCTCCCTCAACCACGTCGCCTATACAACCACTCGCGCCCTATCGCGCCTGGTCACGGCAGCTCCCGGTACTGGCAGTGTGGGGGTCAGGGGTTCGAATCCCCTTAGCTCCACCCAAGAGTCCTTATTCGAACCGACGCCCGAAAGGATGTCGGCAAGGGAAAGAGCTGATCGAGAGTAAAAATAACGAAGTTGTGCGCGTTCCGAGGCTCCCGCAAGGGGGCCTCGTTTCGTTGTGCTGGCAATCGAACACTCTCATGTCACACCACCAACACCGCCCACTTAGATCTCGGCGCCGTCAGCCGCATTGTGGGCCGAACAAGCTCGCTAGTTCTTGAAGCGAGTCCAACCGCAGATCGGCAAGCGCCGCCTCATCTTTGAGTGCGTGAATATAGCCCCACGGACCGCGCCGGATGAACACCGTGCGCATCCCGACCGCACGAGCCGGCAGCACGTCGTTGTCGACGCGATCACCCACATACAAGATGCTGTCGGCAGGAACGTTGGCCTCGGCGATCACGCGGAGGAAAAACGCGGAATCTGGCTTGGCCACACCATATTCAGCCGAGGAGGCCACGAAGTCGGCCTCCAGTCCGGCCGCTGCGAGTACCTGGTTGACAGTCGCCGGCTGGTTACCGGCGACGCCGACGATCAAACCCGCCCGGCGCACAGCTGCCAGGCACTCCAGAGCATCCGGATATAGATCGCCCTGGGCCGGGTCGACGCCCATCGCGGGCCGATCGACACCGAGAACGCCCCACAGATCGCGATGGTCTCTACCGGTGGCAATCAATGCTCCCAGTACGCCGCTCAAGGTCAATGGCGTCACCCCCAAACGCTGGGCAAGTTCACTCCACATCCGAGTCTCATCGACCAACGTCTCGCCGACATCGAACACCACGCATCGGATTTGCGACAAGAACCCTGTGCCCGTCAGCCGCGGGTTTCGCACCCGATCCCTCCCCACAGTGGTCCCGATCAAACCGCCCGCCTGAACCCGAATAAAGTCGACATTCTCACTCACCCGAGGGCGGGCGCTACACCAGGGCGGCGACCGTGTCGAAGTACACGCCCTTGTTAGCGCCTGCGCTGTCTCTGATGCCGTACCCGCCACCGTCGCCTGCGGTGTCCTGATAGCAGAAGAACCAGGTGAGCGGGAAGCTTGGGTCCTCGTTCGCCAGTTGCCATGTCAGCCAGTCGGACGCGTCAGCCAAGCTCACCTTGCCCGGCGTGATATAGCCGACCTCGGTGAAGGCCATCGGCCGGGTATCGCCTTTGGTCGCCTGTACTGCCTTGAGTGCGTTGATCTGCGCGATGCCGAACGGGTTTGTCCGCGGATCGACAAAGGTGGCGTTCTGGTCGTCTTTGATGCTGTACGGGTGGTAGCCCAGCAGGTCGTAGTCGCCATTCTCGCCGGCCGCGTACATTCCGTTGAGCCAGTCCACCGGAGATTTGTTCGACCCGAAGGTCGGGTAGGCCGCCATTCCTCCCGAGATGACTTGTGAGCCAACCGCTCTGATTTTGGGTGCTGCGGCTTTGAGGTACGAGACGTAGGTGGCCGGGCTACCGATGGTGAACGCGATGAGGTTGGGTTCGTTCCACACCTCGTAGTACGGGATGTTGCCGAAGATTTCGGTGCACTTGCCCACGAAGTTGCCGAACCCGGTGGCGCTGTGGTTGAACGGATAGTGGATGCCCAGGCACGGCATCGGGGTCAGGCCGCGAGCGGTCAATGCGTTCTTCACCGCCGTGACGGGGGCGTAGTTGGTCTGGCCCAGGAAATTGCTCAGGTAGCCCCAGTCGACCGCGAACCGCACCGTTTGAAAGCCCATGGCAGCAATCCCGTCCAGTGTGGTGGCCAGATTGGTGGACGACAACTGGCACAGGTTGCTCTGGTTGATACCGATACTCACTTACGTTCCCCTCATTTTCGAATTCAGCGCCCAGAAGGTTGGGCGATCCTTGTAGCGAGACCCTCAGCGTTGGGGCCTGCCGATTGCAGCCGCATGTTCGCGAACTGTGTCCCGCGTGTGGTGATGGCGGCGATCAAACCGGTATCTGGTTGGGTCGCTTCAGATAGCGCTCCGCAGCGCTATGGCATCACCACCATGATGGGATGACACGGCTAGTCGGTAGTGCCGGCCGAAGGCCTTTTCGTGGTGTCCTTCTGGGCCGCAGTCTTTTTGGCGTCGCCTCGAAGCCGCTGGTGCACACGCTTGGCGCCCGCCTTGAGTTGACCAGCAGGATCCGTGACCTGATCCCTGCCCGCAACCCGGCGCGACTTCACGGCGGTCTGAGCGCCGGTCGTGGCCGCATGCTCAGGCGTGCCCGGATTCTCGACGACCTCATCGACGCTGACATTGCCGGTGACCGGGACGCGCGCCTTGGCGCGGATCATGGAGGCAGCCGGCACCGACACCGCACCGGCCCGCTCGACGCTCTCGCCGGCTTTGAGATTCGCAACCGAGCCCAGGTCGGTGTCAACGCTGGGGGCCTTCAGGGCAGGCAGTGGATCGCCGTAGTTGGGATCTACCTTCAGCACCTTCGCGACGCCGTTGCGCACAGCGTTGGTGGCGCCCCACAGCACCTTGTCGCGGAACTGAATGATCCGTCCGTCCTGCAACGATGAGACCTCATGCTTTCCGTCCGTCCCGCCGACCGGCCTGGGCAGCACCTTGGCCAGCGCGTCGATGGCCGGATCGGCCGCCCACAATGGGGCATCGACGATGTCGCGCACAGCCAGATACAGCGACTTGTTGTCGCCCGTCGTCAACGCCGCAGCGGCGCCGACAGCGAGCCGCGCTACCGCCAACGGTGATACCGCAACCGCTTGGAGCGCGCGCACCGCCGTCCCGCCGACACCAAAGCCCAGCGTGATCGCGCCCTGGAACAGGTTCGCGGGTGGTCCGGCCTGGCTTGGATCCGGCAACGGGGTACCTGTGTCCGGATAGACATGGAGGGCCTGGGCGATCTGGGCGTTGATGGCATCCGCGGTGGGCCGCAGGACGTGGTCTACGAAGTCCACCATCGCACCGTCGGCCGCAGTGTTGTTCCATGGGGCGCCGTCGGTACCACCGGCCGGTGGCGGAAGGACCTGGGCCAGGGCTTCGAAAGTTGGAGAGGCGATTATCGCTGGTGCGGAGACTAATTGGCGGACTGTGTTGTAGAAGCTCCTGTTGTCTTGCCGACCCAAATCGTAGGCGCCGACCAGCACCGCAGCCGCTGCGTCGACGGCGTAGTAGGCCAACAGGTCCAGCGACGAGGAGATGCCGTCACCCACGATGGCCGCGGCCTCCAGTGGATCGGTCACAGCGGTGAGATCCAGGTAGGCGGTCTGTACTGCCGGCACCGGGTGCGGCGCGGAGTCGGTCAGCGGACTGAGAGCAACAACACTCGCGGTCAGTATCGCCGCACCCGCCGTTAACGATTCCTTCACTCCGACATACATTTTGCCCCCCGATTCGACGCACTGAACAGGGGGAACATATCGCCGATAGCGAACTACCGCAGGCCAATTTCATGAACATCGTCGGCGCCCTCGCCGCCTCGGTTGTCGACGACCAGTAGTGGCAACGCGTGCCCCGGCAAAATGCTCGGTCGTGATCCCGCATATCTGTGAATGCGGGCGTTTTGAGCAACGTCGACCTCCACGCTGGAATTTTGTCAGCGCCCGTCGGGTTTGGGCCACAATGCCAAGCGAGGTCACGATCGGCTCAGACGATCCACGCAGTACGTTGCCTGCATCCCGGCGAAGGGCGGAATCACCGGGTGCTTGCGAAGATTCGGTAGGCCTCGTCGAGCTCGGGTGCTACCGCGTCGTAAACGTCCCATGAGTCGGGAGCGGCGTAGCTCACGTCGTAGGCGGCGATCGTTGGAATGTAGTCGTAGGCCTTGAGATATGCGCTATATGCAGCTTCGGTGAACGCGGCGCCCGGCGGCGTCAGCATGGATTCATTGATCTCTCCGCAACAGTGCTGAAGAACGAACCGTCCAGGTGTCACGGATCTGTTCAACAAAGGCGCCACGTCCTCGTAGCCGGGATCAACCATCCGATTGTGCGCGAGCCATGCGAAGAACATCCCAATATGAGTCGCTGCGTTGTCCAGCGGGAGACCGTGCTCACCCACCGTGTCGTAGTGCCAGCCGGCGTCGTCGTAGGTCACCATCTCATTTTGCGGCAACGGTCACGACGTCTGACGCACCATTATTCTGACCCCTCCAATCACGACACCCCTGACGTTGATGCCCTCAGGGCAGACGGCCGGCTACAAGGGCGCCCCCAGTCGGTGAAGGCTGGGGGCGACGCTCATCGGATCACTCGGCCTCATCGTCGAGCAGGAAGCTGATATCTGTTGCGTCGCTGGCAGGGAATCGTTTCGTTCATGAGGGATGAAGCCACACTTTATGTCGACTATTTGCAATGACGCACGGCACAGCTGGCCGTGATCATGTGGGATCTATCAGAACATTAACCTCACGCGCCGCTGACGGCCTGTCTGCAAAAATCTGGAGGTGGATCGTTTCACCGACCTCAAAGGGGCATTTCGCGATAGTGTCCTCCGAATTTCCTACCGCTAGATATCCGCTATCAAGGGTCAATTCGCCCGAATAGATGCGCTCACCTAGAGACTGTTCGGAAGTTCCCTTGTATACCCTCACGCGAATGTCGGTGTCGCTGTCAATGGCTTCATCCGAGGTTATAGTCTTCACCAGCACAGAATGGTCCGTGTAACTGCACGCCGACTCGCCGGACTCCGCACCGTCGGAAGTGTCGAAGTCCTCGATATAGACACGGTGGTAGTCGGGAAATACTTCCGTTTCGAGAATCAGCGAGTTCTGTGGAGCCGACATTGAATTTACCTTTTTGGTTTCTTGTGGTTTTGCTTACTCTTCTTGTTCTTTTTCTTCTGCTTTTTCTTGTCCTGGTGCTTTTGTTTGCGTTGCTGCTTCACCTTCTTGCGGTCCGGCTTTTTGTTGGATTTGGCCTTTGTTGGGTTCGTGCTGTGGCCTTGACGAGTGCCGCCTTGTGATCCCTGCTGGCGAACGGAGGGTTGGATGACGCCTTGACGGCTTGCGTCCTGCGGATTGTAGCGCTGCTTGTTCGCACACTCTGGGCAGCGCGTCTTCCCGTCAGTGCCCCGATAGGTCGTCGTGAACTGATCACCTGGACGTACCTTCTGATCACGATTGAGGGACCGCACCAAGTCGCCCTCGATATCCGATTCGCTGCGCAGCTGGGAGGTGACGTGGGCACCCTTGCCGCCCTCTTCCGATGAGGCATAGGGGTACTCGTGTTTGACCTTCCCCTCGCCAGCGGGTGGTAAATGTCCGGTTGCCTGTCGACGGCGTCGATCAGTGTCTTTGGGGTCACCTTTCGTGAGCGTGCTGGGGCGTCCATTTTCGATTGCGTCGAGGTTGTGGTTGTAGTGTCCCGGCACGACGCTCTCGTTGTAGACGGCCGACGGCACCTCGGTGGTGTGTCCGCAATCGAGTTTTGTGCAGGCGGGCAGGCTCTTAGGTCCGTAGTCGGCCGGCATCGGGCAGTTGTGGACGAGGACCGGTGCTGCCGTGGTCGTGACGTAGAAGGTGTGGGTGTTCTCGATGGTGAGGTCCCACATGTGGGCGTCACCGTCCAGGGGTGTAGCTGACTTGACCTGTGCGGCATGACCGTTGGGCGTGTAGAGGCCGTCACCGGAACGAAGATCGGCCGCGTCGGTCCAGCCGGGTCCGTTGGCCTGACTCGGCGTGGTGGCGGCTGCCAGGCTGCGAACCGGGTTCTGCGAGCGACTGGGGCTGTAGAACGGGTGGCGTTCGGTGGTGTTGACGACCGCAGATTTTCCGACGGCGTTGACGATGGTGAGGTTGAGCAGGTCGGTGTCGTGATTGACGAGCACTGCCTGAACCGTTTGAGGTCCTGACCGGCCGGTGGCAGGGTCGGTTGACCACACCAACTCGCCGATATTGATTGCGGAGATGGGGCGACTCGTGCCATCTGCCAGCAGCACCAACGTATCGGGGCTGAACGACTGTCCCGCACAGGGCATTTCCGGTGTTCTCGCCCCGGCCGGTGGCGCGTTGGGTGCCTTCGGCGACAACCCCGGCGGGGTGGGCGGTTTCGCTGCACCGGCTGCCGCCACCTCGTCGGCGAGTTGTGCTGGTGGGGTGGGCGCGGCTTTGGCGACGTCGACAACGTCGTCGGCGTGTTTGGCGAGCTGTTCGGCCGCTTCCTCAACGCCTCCTTTGATGACCTTTTTGGCTGCGCCTTGTGGGGTGACCATGGACGCGGCACCGAGCACGTTGGAGGCGATGCCCAGCGCTTGGTTGTCAGGTAGGGCGGCGGCGGCAATATCGACGGACGCGCTGGCGAGGTTGACTGTGGCCGAGGCGATCATCGCCGCGCTGGCGGGTCCGCCGACGCCAGTCAACGCCAGGGCGACTCCACCGACGAGCATGGCCGATTCGAGCGGGTTTTCCTTGACGAACGAACCCACTGATTTCGCGCCGGAGACGGTGGCCGACATCGCGCTGGAGGCCGCTGAGGTCACTGTGTTTGCGACCGAGTTGACCGCGTTGGTGACCGAATCGAATAGTCCTTCGGGAAGTGCGGCCCCGCCGGGTCGCGCGAGATGTAGCGGCGGGTCCACATAGACCGGCCAGGTGGTGGACGGTTGAGGATCGAACACCTCGGCCAGCGCGTATAACTGGGGAGCGAGTTGTTTGACCACATACGAACTGGGCACCAATTTGCCGGTGGCGTCGCGGGTTTCGGCTGGGGAGAACATGCCGATGGTTTCGGCCGCCGGGGTGGCCTGGTTGATCGTCAGGTAGCCGTTAGTGTGGGCCAGCATCACGGTGTCGGCGGGGGTACGCACGAATGTGGTTACCATCCGCGGCCCAGCCGGATCGTTGATTCGTGCGACGGTGCGGGTGCCGTTGGCGGTGTTTTCGGCCAGGAAGTCAAAGCCTGCACCGGCATTCGGGTAGCTCACCTGGCCACCGGCGGTGTGCTGCGCGGGTCCGAGTCCGCCGGGCAGCACCACCTGTACGGGGCCGGCCGTTGTTGGTGAGGTCAGCCCGGCCACTGGATCGGCGGGCAAGCCCGCGCGGCGCTGTTGGGGCGACAACAACGGATCGGTACCCACCGCCGAGTTGTCGAACGCGGCGACTGCGGCGTTGGCGAACCCCTCAGCCGCCGACGCCGCAGTCGCCGCCACACCGTTGCTGGCCTGCTGCGCCGTGGGTGCGGTCGGGTGCAGCCCGCCGAGGGTGACTGCCACCGCGCACAAGCTAGCTAGCCATCGTGCGGGCCAACTTAGCCAAATGCTTTGCTGACGTCTGACGAGAAAATTTGCTGAACTAGTTGGAAAGCCTCGATCGTCCCGCATGTGATCCCCCGATCAGCAACATGTCAGGAGGTGATGGCTATCCACTCCCGAGCGATTCCGGGACTCTAGATCGACTTTCGTTAACTCGTCAACTACCTGGCTGTATTCCCCGCGCTGCAGCGCTGGCTCGGGGTTGTTTTCCGGGTCGGCAAAGATTGTTCGGGCCTGTTGAGCCTGAAGCTAGCAATCGTTGTCGTCGCTGAGTTCAAGCTTTCGATACTTCTGGAGTGAGTTTGCTCACGCGTTTGGGGGTATAGGGCTGCGGCGGCCATGCAAAACGCCAGGTCAGAATGGGGTCAAATCCCCCTGGGTCCACGTTTGAGAACCCGAAGTCAGATGACTCCGGTTTCTTTGCTGTGTGCGGCTTGGTGATGCTGAACTCGATCACGAGGTAACCCAGCGGTGGCGATCACTCGGCCGCATGAGCTGATCGGCCGCGCCGGTGTTTCGTAATCCCGCTGAGGGCGGTCCGCCAAGGCCTACCCGGAACCCGCCACAACAGGTCGCGTAGGTTCGTAGGGAACCAAATCCAAGTGCCAAACGCAGCATTCAACGAAAGCCATCATGCCCGAGGACCAGAACGCAGACGTTCCACCGAATCATCTCTCCGTCGATCCCCGCAGCGCCTTCTATGACGAAGAGGTGCTCCTCCGCGACGTGGGTATTCGCTTCAATGGCGTCGAGAAATCCAATGTTCACGAATACGACGTGGCCGAGGGTTGGGTGCGTGTTGAAGTCCCCACCGCCAAGGATCGCCGCGGCAATCCGATGGTCGTCAAGCTCAGCGGCACGGTTGAACCTTATTTCCGCCACGCAAAGTAGCGGACGCCCCTGGGCTACTGCGGCCGTCGTTTGAAGGCCAACGCACCGCGGGCTGTCCGCGGTCGGGGCGGGCTTTTTTGGTTTGCGGAACAGGCGACGCTGAGCATATGCCCAGCAAATCGGTGACGTAGCCGTCATCCTCCGGTAGCTTGCCTGCATGCCCTTAGAGCTGGCCTCGTTCTTTCGGACAACTCTGCCGCTCGATCTCAGCGGGCTGAGCGCCCTCGATGATGGCCGCTACCACTCCCTTTGGCTGCCCGATCACCTCGTGAGCTTCTGGCCGGACTCGATCTGGACGGCCGAGTTCACCGACCTCGCGGAGCTGTCGCCGTCACCGCACCGCTACCTGGACACCCTCAGTCTCGCCGGTGCGGTCGCGGCACGCACCACCCGCACCCGGCTTGCCACCAGCGTTCTCGACACCGTTCGACGCCACCCGGTGATGCTGGCCCAGTCGGCACTGACCCTCAGCCATCTCTCGGACGGCCGGTTCATTCTGGGACTGGGCGCCGGTGAGCGCGAGAACCTGGCGCCGTACGGCTTCGACCACCGGCGCGCGGTGAGTCGATTCGCCGAGGCACTCCGGCTGATCCGGCTGCTGTGGAGCACCGATGGACCGATCGACTTCGCCGGGCAGTACTTCACGCTGGAGCATGCCCGGCTGGACACCGAGCTGCACCACACCGGCCCGCCACCCATCTGGATCGGTGCCAACGGACCCCGCATGCTGCGGCTGGTCGGGGAATTCGGTGACGGCTGGTGGCCGACGGGCAGCGCCGGGCCGGAGAGCTATGCCAACCAGCTGGCCAGCATCCGGGAGGCGGCCGAACAGGCCGGGCGCGACCCGGAGGCGGTCACGCCCGCGAAGATGGTGGTCTGCCTCATCGGTGAGCCCGACGAACTGGGCGCGATTGTGCAACGCCCGCTGGTGAAGTCGCTGGTGCTGCAACTGACGGCCGACGTGCTGCGTACCACCGGTCACCGCCATCCGATGGGGGAGCACTGGCGCGGCATCCAGGACATCGACCCGCGCGTGCTGACCCGCGACAGGCTGCTCCGGCTCTTCGAACAGGTCGACCCGGCCGCGGTCCTGTCCGTCGTTCCGCACGGCACGCCGAAACAGGTCGCCGCGCAGATCGCCGAATTCGCCGAGGCGGGCGCCCAAGTCGTCTCGGTGCTCGACTACAGCGGAATGGCCGGGCAGGACTACGCCGCCGAGTCGGCACGCAAAGTTCGCGAGGTCGAAGACGAATTGCTGCAGCTCACAGGAGGCACACCATGACAACCTTGGACACCGGTGTCCTCATCGCCGCCACGCAGAAATCGACCGGGCTCACCGACTTCGGCGACGAAACCCTCCCCGCCCGCGTGGCACTTGTCGTCGACAGGCTGAACAGCGCCCAACTCGATGAAACCTGCTTGCAGGCAGCTGCATTCACGATCGACGGGCTGCTCACAAGCCGCCTGCGGTTCATCGCAGACCATGCCCGCCTGCCGCTGCAGGCAGAACCGATCACCGCCCCGCTCTTCGCCACCGGCGAGCCGCGGTCAGGTACGACGCTGCTGCATGCCCTGCTCGCCGAGGACGAGGATTCGCGCGCGCTGCGGTTCTGGGAGGTGATGTACCCCTCGCCGCCACCGGGCCCGGCCACCATCGACGACCCGCGCCGGGCGCAGGCCGACGCCGACTGGCGAGAGATCCTCGACCGCATCCCGCCGTGGATCGTCAGCCACCCCTACAACGATCTGCTCGGCGCCGGACTGCCCGAGTGTGAACGTACGTGGGCCTTCGATTTCCGTGCGACGAATCCGAGCGCCTGGTGGCGGGTGCCGCTCACGATCCAGAATTTCGACCAAGACCATCACGCGCAGTACAACCTGCACCGCATGATGCTGCAACACATCCAACACTCGCGCCCGTCGAAACGCTGGGTGCTCAAGGGGTTTCACGGTCGGCGCCTGCGCGCGCTCTTCGACACCTACCCCGACGCCCGCATCGTCTGGGTACACCGTGACCCGGTGCAGGTGCTCGCCTCCCAGATCGTGGCCTTCGGGCAGATCAACGAGAGCCTTGCCGGGGCGCTGGATTGGACGCAGTACGCCAAGGACACCATCGAAGGGTCGCGGGCGAACTTCCATGCCTACCTCACCGACCCGCTGGTGGACGACCCGCGTATCCACCACGTCCGCTACCGCGACTTCGTCGCCGATCCGGTCGCCGCGATCGGGGGTTTCTACGACTTCGCCGGACTTCCGTTGTCCGCCGCCGCTGAAAAGGCGATGCGCGACTACCTCGTCACCAACCGCAGCGACCGGTACGGCAAGTTCACCTACTCCACCGACGTCCTACCGGTCCCCGTACAGCAGCTGCACGACGAATTCGCCGGATACCGCGAGCGATTCGGCATCGACATCGAGACGAGGCACTGATGGCGTTCGGCGACACTTCGGACGACGCGGCGCTGCGTGCGGCCTGGCACGAATTCTGCGACCGGCTCAAGGCCGCCGGAGATCTGGCGTTCAAGGACACTTCGCCGCCGAATGCGCTGCAGCGCGCCGACGCTCTCCGCTACCTCACGCAGAATCTCGGGCAGGCTTACGATCTCGCCCTGGAGACCAAGAACAGCCGCTATCCGATGATCCATCCGTTCTGCGGGCCGAGCCGCAAGCTCGGCGGCGATAACGCTGACTTCGTGTATCTGCAGGCCTGGATCGACGGCGCATCGACGTATCGCATCGAAGGTGACCGGGGTACTGCGCGTTTCATCAACTTCACCGTGCAGGGGCCGCGTCCGGAAAAGGACGTTTACTACGGCGCCGATCACCCCAATCTGCATGAGCCTTTCGGCGATACCCCTGAGGCGAACATCACCGGTGATGAGCTTGTCACCGAGCCCGACGGCAGCTTCGTGCTCTACGTCGGAGGGGAACGGCGAGAACCGAATTGGCTGCCCACCACGGCGGGTTCACGCAAGCTCTTCATGCGGCAGGGCTTCGACTCCTGGGCGGAGCGCTCGGCGCAATTCAGCATCGAACGCATCGACATGGACGAGCCACGTCCCGTTCCGACCCCGCAGGATCTCATCGCGTCGATGCAGTGGGCCGGGGACTTCCTCACCGGGGCGATGACGGACTGGCCCGATCGTGAATTGCAGATCGGCTCGCTGTTCGGCGAGCCCGAGCCAAACGTCTTTCCCGGCGCGCGCTTCGCCGGCACGGCCGAGCAACGCGATGCGCGCCGGGGCCGGCTCATCGTCACCACGCCATGGCGCCTCGGGCCGGACGAAGCGCTGATCTTCGAGTTCGCCGACGACGGGGAGTTCTGGATGCTGACCAACATGGGGGCATTCTGGAACAGCATGGACTACCTGTACCGGCCGGTGAGCTACACCCCGAGCAGATCGGCGATCGACTCCGACGGCCGCGTGCGAATGGTGCTGGCCCACAACGATCCCGGCGTGCACAACTGGATCGACAGTCAACGTTTCAGTGCGGGCTATCTCACCATGCGGGTCATCGGCAGCCGACAGGTGCCCGACGTCAGCACCACCGTCGTGCCGTTGACCGAGCTGGACACCCTGCTGCCGGCCGAAACCCGGCGCGTCACGGCCGACGAACGCGCCGCGCAACTGCACGCCCGCTTCGACGCCATCCGCCGCAGGTACAGGATCTGAGATGGACGCCAGACTCCAGACGCTCGCCGCGTCGACCTTCGACAACGTCTACCACGTGGGCCACCTCGTACCCGATCTGGCGACAGCCATGGACTCTGTGTCGGCAGCCATGCAGATCACCTGGGCGCCACCGTTCGAGATGCGCAGCGGCTTCACCCGGCCGGACGGGTCCGCAGACGACCAGACAGTACGCATCGCGTTCTCCGTGTCCGGCCCGCCGTACTTGGAACTGATCGAGGTTGTCGCTGACAAAGATTCGATCTTCGCCGAACCGAAGGGCGGCGGCATGCACCACCTCGGCTACTACGCGGAGCGCTGGCGCGACGACGTCGCCCGGCTGCAGGCCGACGGTTGGGAGTTGGAGCGCACCGGTGCCGGAGTGGCGTTCCTGCGCGACCCCCGCAGCGGGCTGCGCGTCGAGGTGGTGAGCTTCAAGGGCCGCGACTTTCTGACCCGGATACTCGACGGTGAGATGGCGCAGAACTATCCGCTGACCGAGCGCCCGTGACCGCCGTCGCGCACACCTCGTACGGAGCGCTGCGCGGCGACGCGCGTGGCGACGTCATCGTTTTCCGCGGTGTGCCGTACGCGGCGGTGCCTACAGGTGAACGTCGTTGGCGCCCACCACAACCCGTACCCTGCTGGGCCGGCGTACGGGAGGCGACAGCGTTCGGCGCGATCGCCCCGCAGGACATCGCGCCCGAGCGGTTGGCCAAGCGCGGCCTGACCATGAGCGAGGACTGTCTCACGCTCAACATCTGGACACCCGCGGTCGACGACAACCGGCGGCCCGTGCTGGTCTTCCTGCACGGCGGCGGGCAGGCCCAGGGCCACGGATCCGCACCGCTGCTCGACGGTGCGCGACTGGCCCGTCACGGCGACATCGTAGTGGTGACAGTGAATTTCCGGCTCGGGGTGCTGGGCTCGCTCTACGCGCCGGACTGGCACGGGGCCGACTCCACCAACCTGACACTGCGCGACCAACGGCACGCGCTGCGGTGGGTGCGCGAGCAGATCGGTGCTTTCGGCGGCGACCCCGACGCCGTCACGGTGGCTGGGCAGTCCTCGGGCGCGATCGCGATATCGGCCTTGCTCGCCGGCGGATGCCGCCTCTTCGACCGCGCGATTCTGCAAAGCGGCGGTTTGGAACGCTTCCGCTCGACCGCAGCCGCCGCGGCCGTGGCTGAGAAGGTCATCTCCTCGGTCGGCCGAGAACCGGACGTTGAGGAGATCCTCGCCGCGCAGCGGCGCATCGACACCGGATTCGTGCCGCCGCAGGGCCCGTTCCATCCCTGCATCGACGGCGACGTCATCGCCGATCACCCGTTGGTGGTCGCGCGCACCCGCGCCATGCCGGCGACTCCCATCCTCGCCGGATCGACGCGCGACGAATGGCGGATCTTCGACGCAGCGCTGGATGAGGGGGTCTTCACCGAGCAGTACGTGCACGACAGGGCGCGGGCACTCGCCGGGGACAGTCACGACCCGGGCGCAGTGGTGGCTACCTACCGCGCCGAGCAGCACGCGCTTCGCGATGTCGCCAGCGCGATGGTCACCGACTACCACTTCACCGCGCCTACCGAGCAGTTCATCAGAACCCACGCTGAGCGCGGCAACCCGGTGTTTCGCTACGAACTGCAGTGGCCTTCTCCGCGTGCCGGGCTCGGGGCCTGCCACGATTCGTGTCTGCCCTTGCTGTTCGGCACCCTGGACGCCGCACCCGCTCTGGCCGGTGCCGACGACGCGGCCCGCCAGATGTCGGATGCAGTTCAGCAACTGTGGCTGGAGTTCGTTCGTGGGGGAGAGCCCTGGGAGCAGTACGACGGGGCCGGCGGGCCCACGATGCTGCTCGGCCCCGAGACCCGAATCGTCCGCCGGCACCGCGCGAAGCAACTCGCGATCTGGGAAAATCGCTATCCCGCCTACGGGTAGGCGACTTTGACCCGACACTCCGGGTCTGGACATTATTCCAAGTCGGACAAGGCTTTTCGCGCAGCTTCGAGTTCTGCCTCCAAGGCGGCCACTTTTGCAGCCTGTTCGGAGCGGGCCGCCTCGATGACCTCGTCGATCGGGGTGGAAAGGTCCACGTGTAGTTCCTTGGCCGCGCGGGAGACGGCGGCAGCGGCGACTGCGACGTTGCGAGCCAGGTAGGTGGTGCCCTGCTTGAGCTCGGCATGCCATTCACCGTCGGCGGTACCGGTGACGGTGAGGGTCAGCTCGATGGTCTTGGCCTTCTTGCCGGCTGCCTTCTTGGCCGGCGCCTTCTTGGGTTTCTCGTCGGCCTGGGCTTCAGCGGCGGGTGCGGCGCTGTCGGTCGGCGCAACCAAGGCGTCCGGAGTGTCGGCTTCGGTGGTCAAAGTTTCTGGGGCCAGGGCGTCTACAGTCATCGTCACGGCGAACTCCTTTTCGAACATCGCTTACGCTGGGCGGTCTGGCGGTCGGAGACATTAGAACACACGTTCGACGTCTGTGGTCAAGTTGACGCGCCCGCCGCGCTCAGGTTGGCCGGTGGGCGTCCTCGGCGATCCGGGCGGCGATGACGGTGCTCTCCAGGCGTTGGAGGAGTTCGTAAGGGTCGTCGAAAACCGCTTGCGCACCGGCTTTTTCGAGTTCGCAGTCAGCGACGCCGCCGCAGCGCAGACCGATGAAGGGCACATCGACGCGGGTGGCAGCTTCGCCATCCCACACCGCGTCGCCGACAAAGACCGCCCGATCGGCGGAAACGCCGGCCCGCTCGAGCGCCACCTGGACGATGCCCGGGTCTGGCTTGGCCGTGTCGACGTCCTTCGAGGACGTAGCGGCGAAGATCACGTCGTCGCTGTCGAGAATCTTTCGGGTGATCGCGAGTTCGTCTTCGGGCGCGGAACTCGCGAGCACCACCCGAATGCCGTCGTCCGCGAGATGGTGCAGCAGTTCGCGGGCGCCGGGCAAGCGCACGATCAGGTCTGAGCTGTCTTTGTAGAGGCTGCTGTGGCGGTCTTTGAGTCGCTGCTGCACAGCGTCACTGGCGTCTCCGGACAGGCTGGCCACCAGGCTGCTGCCGTCCATGCCGATGCTGCGGTGAATCTGCCACGCCGCGACGTCGATGTTCTCCTCGTGGAACGCGCACGCCCACGTATGGACGTGGAGGTAGTTCGAGTCGACGAGTGTTCCGTCGACATCGAACAGAACCGCAAGCGGTGTCGACATCGGCATGCGCGCGGTATACCCGGCTGCCCGGAGGTCAAACGGCGGTGCTCAATTGCGGTAGTCCGCGAGTTGCTCGGTCAGTTCCTGCGCATAGGCCAGCTGTCGGCTGAGTTTGGCGCAAGCATCCTGTGCGCGGGTGTGGCATTCGGCTACGTAGGTGATGGCCTCGGCGCGCTGCGCGATGGTCGCGGTAGGTGAGTTGAGCGTGTCGAGGGCCTCGAGGAGTTGCCGCATTTCGTCGAGGCTGAAGCCCAAGGGTTTCATCCGGCGAATCGCGAGTAGGCGATCGACGTCGTCGGCGGTGTAAAGGCGGAAGCCGCCCGCGGACCGGGCCGATGGCATGACCACGCCGACCTCGTCGTAGTGCCGAATTGTCTTGATGGACAGTTCGGTTCGTGTGGCGACTTCGCCGATCTGCAGATGGTCCTGATTGCTCAACGCGTGTCCCGACGGCTCAGTGCGCGGCGGCTAATTGGCCGCTGAGCCGCGCGTGACGCTCGGCGCTGTTCTCGTTCATCCCGACGATGGTGACGGTCTTGCCCTTGGCGGCGTATTTGGTGGTGATGGCGTCGAGCGTGGATACGGTCGATGCATCCCAGATGTGGGTCTGGCTCATGTCGATGATGATGTTGGCGGGGTCGCCGACGTAGTCGAACTGGTAGACCAGGTCATTGCTGGAGGCGAAGAAGAGTTCGCCCCTGACCGCGTACACGCGGGTGTCGTCATCGGGATGGTCGATGTCGACCACCTCGGTGAAGTGAGCGACGCGCCGGGCGAAGAGCACCATCGCCGTGAGCGTGCCGACCGCGACTCCGTAGGCCAGGTTGCTGGTCGCCACAGTGACCGCCACCGTCGCGAGCATGACCGCGGTTTCGCTCTTGGGCATGCGCCGCAACGTTTTCGGGTTGATGCTGTGCCAGTCGAAGGTGCCAACGGACACCATCACCATCACGGCGACCAGTGCGGCCATGGGGATTTGGGCCACGATGTCACCAAGTCCGACAACCAGACCGAGCAGGAACGCACCGGCCAGGAACGTCGAAATCCGGGTACGGGCACCGCAGGCCTTCACGTTGATCATCGTCTGCCCGATCATCGCGCAGCCGCCCATGCCGCCGAAGAATCCGGTGACGATGTTGGCCACACCCTGACCCAGCGACTCGCGGGACTTGTTGGAATGGGTATCGGTGATGTCGTCGACCAGCTTGGCCGTCATCAACGATTCCAGCAGGCCGACCACGGCCATCGCCAGTGCGTAAGGCGCGATGACGCCGAGTGTCTCCAGAGTGAACGGGACGTTCGGAATCAGCAGCGACGGCAGGCTCGATGGCAGCTGCCCCTCGTCGCCGACGTTGGGAATCGACCAGCCGAATCCAACTGTCGCGGCAGTGAGCACCACGATGGCCACCAGCGGAGCGGGGATCGCGGTACTCAGTTTCGGGAGGGCCACGATGACGGCGATGGCGACCGCGACCATCGGATATACCAGCCACGGCACGCCGAGTAGGTGAGGCAGCTGAGCCAGGAAGATCAGGATCGCCAAAGCGTTCACGAAGCCGACCATCACGCTGCGTGGCACGAACCGCATCAGCTTGGCGACTCCCAGCCCGCCGAGTGCCAACTGCAGCACACCGGCCAAGATGACCGTCGCGATCAGATAGTCCAGACCGTGACTGCGCACCAACGGGGCCACCACCAGAGCGACGGCTCCGGTGGCGGCAGAGATCATCGCCGGGCGCCCACCGACGAGCGCGATCGTGACCGCCATCGTGAACGAGGCAAAGAGGCCGATGCGCGGGTCCACGCCGGCGATGATCGAGAACGAGATCGCTTCGGGGATCAAGGCCAATGCCACCACCAGACCCGCGAGCACCTCGGTGCGCAGCCGCCGGGGTGAACGAAGCGCGGCCAGCACCGATTGCTGCTCGCGCGGCGTCATCGCGTCGGTCGACGGTTTCAACACAACTCCGTTTCAGCGCCGTGAGTTCAGCGCGGCAAAGGCAAGAAATGGGCACAGTCACGCCTCATTGCGTGAAAAGTATTGCCAGAACATGCAATTGATCGGGCCGCTGGCTCGTGAGATCACGCGCGCGGACCGCCACGTTCGGCGCCGTTGCTGAACTCTACCCTTGGGGGAGGGTTGTGTTTCAAATCGCCGAGCGCGGATGTGCCCGATGCCACAGTGCGTGTACGCCGAGCAGCGCTCAGTCCTCGAGCCCGTATTCGTCGAACCAGTAGGCGAGTTTGCCGCGCCGGCTCACCGCGCGCATCCGGGCCTCGGCGGCGTGCCGGGTTTTGCTGGTGGTGACGATGAGCAGTTCGTCGCCGACGGCGATGCGGGTGTCCGGTAGCGGGACGAAGGTGCGGCCGTTGCGGATGATCAGCGTGATGACGGCCGGATCGGGAAGCCGCAGTTCGAGGATCGTCACGTTGTGCAGACGGGAGTGGGGCTGCACCGTCATCGTGAGCAACTCGGCGTCGAGCACATCCAGCGGTGCGGCCTCGACCTGGATCTCGCGGGTGATGTCGCGGGTGATCAACCCCAGCCTGTTCGCCACGAATCGGATACTGGGCGCCTGTATCAAGGTGAAGATCACCACCAGGACGAACACGATGTTCAGCAACCGGTAGCTGTCGGGCACGCCCGCGACGATCGGGAACGTCGCCAGCACGATGGGCACCGCACCGCGGAGCCCCGACCACGACAGGAAGAGTTGTTCGCGGAACGGGATACGGAATCCGGCCAGCGACAGGACCACCGACACCGGCCGGGCGATCAGCAGCAGCACCAGCCCGATGACGATTGCCGGGACGATGTCGCCCTCCAAATCGTGCGGGTTCACCAGTAACCCGAGGAGCACGAACAGGCCGATCTGGGCCAGCCAGCCCACGCCTTCGGCGAAGGAACGGGTGGCCGACTTGTGGGGCAGCCCCGAGTTTGCGAGGACCACCGCGGACAGATAGGCAGCGATGAAACCGCTCGCGTGGGCACTGCCTGCGGCAGCGAATGCGATGAAACCCAGCCCGAAGGTGGCGATGGGGTAGAGACCAGAGGCGGGCAGCGCGATACGGCGCAGCGCAAACGCCCCGGCGAACCCGACGGCCAGACCCAGCAGGGCACCGGTGATCAGTTCGTAGAGCAGATCGGTGACGGCCCCTTCGGGGTGGAACACGAACGGCACCACGCTGAACGTCAGCACGAGGATGACCGCGGGCGCATCGTTGAAACCGGACTCGGCCTCTAGCAGCCCGGCCAGGCGGCGGGGCAGCGGCAGTATCCGCAGCACCGAGAACACCGCGGCCGCATCGGTGGAGGAGACGATCGCGCCGAGCAGCAGGGCGAGTTGCCAGTCCATGCCCAGCAGCAGGTGTGCACCGACGGCGGTGATCGCGGTGCTGATCACAACACCGAGGGTGGCCAGTACGCCTGCGGGTGCCAGTACCCCCCGGATATCGGAGAACCGGGTGGTCAAACCGCCTTCGACAAGAACGATCGCCAGTGCGGTGGTACACACGTTGCGGGCCAACTCGACATTGTCGAACTCCAGCCCGATCCCATCGACGCCCAGCACCATGCCGACCAGCAGGAAGAACAGCAGGCTGGGGAACCCGATCCGGGTCGCCACCCGCGTGCCGATGATGCTCGCCAGCAGGACAACGCCGCCGGTGAGCAAGGTCAGGTACAGCTGGTTCAGACTCATCGGGGATTAGTTAATCAGGGCGAAGGGCCGTGAGTGGCCCGTGCGAATAGGCGAAAATGGCTGAGTGGCGGACCGGAATATGCGAGTAGTGGTTGCCGGAGCGGGCAATGTGGGCCGTTCTGTTGCGCGGGAGTTGCTTGAGAACGGCCACAAGGTCTTGCTGATCGAACAGCTGCACCGGCGATACGAGCCACATACCGTGCCGGGCGCGGACTGGCTGCTGGCGGACGCCTGCGAACTCTCGGCGATGGAAGATGCCGGGATCGAAACCTGCGACGTGCTGATCGCGGCCACCGGCGACGACAAGTCCAATCTGGTGGTCGGGTTGCTGGCCAAGTCGGAGTTCGGGGTGCCTCGGGTGGTGGCCCGCATCAACGACATCCGCAACCAATGGTTGTTCGGTCAGGACTGGGGCATCGATGTCGCGGTGTCGACGCCGGGTTCCCTGGTTGCCGGTATCGAAGGTGCCATCGACGTCGGGCACCTGGTGCGGTTGATGGCGCTACGCGGCGGACGGGTGGAGCTGACCAAACTCACACTGCCTGAGGACAATCCGGTGGTGGGGCAGCGGGTCGACCGGCTGGAGCTGCCGGTGGACACCGCGCTGGTCACCGTTGTCCGCGGCAACAAGGTCAGGCTGCCCAGCCCCGACGACGTACTCGAGGCCGGAGACGAGTTGCTCTTCACCGCCAACCGCACCTCGGAGAATTCACTGCTGGCTGCTATCCACGGCGGCCGGTTCCTCCGTGAAGTGGTGTCCGACGAACCGTGACGCGTGTCGCGCCCGCGGCTAGTTCGTCGATGGTGGTGTTGGTTGGGGTTCGAAGGGTGGGTACCACCACCAGTCGGCGCGTTCGCCGGTGGGGCCGCGACAGGGTGGGACGTCGGGTGGGGGTGTGGTCGGTGGTTGGGCCAGGGACCCGTTGTGCAGTGGTTTTCCGGCGGGGTCGGTGACGACGAGGTGGTCGGCGGGTCCGGTGAGGGTGATGCCGCCGTGGTGGTGCAGCCGGTGGTGATACGGGCACACCAGCACCAGGTTGTGGAGTTCGGTGGGGCCACCGTTTTCCCAGTGCACCAGATGATGGGCGTGCAGTCCGCGGGTCGCCCCGCAGCCGGGGACCACGCAGCAGTGGTCGCGGTGCTCCAGCGCACGGCGCAGCCGACGGCTGATCTGGCGGGTGGTGCGAGCAGCGCCGAGGGGTTGGCCGTGACGCTGGAACCAGGCTTCGAAGGTGGCCTCGCAGAGCAGGTATTGGCGTTCTTCGTCGGTGAGCAGCGGACCCAGATGCAGCGAGGCGACCGGGGTGTCGGTGTCCAGGTTGAGGTGCACGATGACGGTGGTGTGCTGGCCGTGCGGGCGACGTGCCGCCTCAGCGTCCCAGCCGGCTTCGATGAGACTCATGAACGCGTCGACATTATTGGGAAACGGGGGCGCCTGCCCGTCGGGACCCTCAGCGCCGGCGTCGTGGTGGTGTTTCCAGTCGGCGACCAGCCCGTCGTGATGTGAGCGCAGGCCGGCGTCGAACTTGGCCGCTTCCAGCCGGGGTAGCCGAATCGTGTAGATGGTGTAGTCGTCGGTTTCGGTGCGGGTGAACGACCGGGGCGGTTCCGGTTGTGGTGTGGAGTCGGGGCGGGGTTCGAGTTTGACCGCGGTGCGCAGTTGGTTGACGGTGGCGACGCTGGCCAACTGGGCGTAGTGGGCATCTGAGCCGTCGGCGGCTTTCTCGGCGATCACCCCGACCTGATCCAGCGACAGGCGTCCTTCGCGTAGGGCTTGGGTGCAGCGGGGAAATTCGTCGATGCGGCGGGCGATGGCCACGGTGGTTTCTGACACGCCGGCCAACTGGGCGTAGTGCGCATCGGAGCCGTCGGCGGCTTTCTCGGCGATCACCCCGACCTGATCCAGCGACAGGCGTCCGTCGCGTAGGGCTTGGGTGCAGCGGGGAAATTCGTCGATGCGGCGGGCGATGGCCACGGTGGTTTCGGCGTTGCGGGGGCTGACCCCGGTTTTCCAGGCCACCAACGCTTTCATCGAGCGGGCACCGGTGTTCCCGCACAACTCGTCGCGGTCCAGTTCGGCGACGATTTCCACGATCCGGCCGTCGATCGCGTTGCGCTGACCGCACAACTGCTCCAACTCCCCGAACAACACCTCGATCCGCCGCACAGGACTCACCCCTGCGCGGTGAAAGCCGCTGCGGCCGAAGACATAAGATCATCATCGCAGAGGCCACCGACAAGTTACGGCCCCTCGACCCGGTGGCTGTCCCTGACGTCCGAGCGACCATCGGGCAAGATAGCTGGGGTGGGGATAAACCTGTTGCCTTTCACTCGCCTGTCGGACGCTGACGTCGCCGGCGCACTTGATCACGCGGTGTCCGTGATCAACCCGGTACTCGATGTGTTCAGCCGATTCGATCCGCTCGGGTTGAGACGGCGTACCCATCGCGAGGAGCCCGCCGGGGGCCCTGTCGGGAAGTCTCTCGATATCGCGGCGGCTTTGCTCAATTTCGCCGAACTGCCGGGCACCAAAGCCTGGGCCGAGATGGATCAGGACGGCCACGTGAAGTGGTGGGTGCACCGCGCCGGGGCGGTGACCACCATCCTCGTCGCCTTTCCCGGTGCCTTCGGGGTCATCGCCGACCGGCTCGGCGTCCAGGACTTCCTGGGCTTCACCAACCAGGCCCTCGTGCTGTGCGCCGTGGCCCGCGAGGACGGCGTCACCGACCACGACGATCAGGTGCAGTTGCTCGGCGCGGTTCTGTGCGACCGTCAACTTCCCGACACTGCGGCCGGTGACGCCGAGGATGCCGACACAGCGCAGCAATCGCTACCTGTGAGGCTCTGGGAGTTCGCCGGCACCCTACGTGCGGTCGGAGGTGAATTCACGAAAAGGCCCCAACCGCAAAAGGTTTACCGCTACCTCGGCATGTTGCCCGGGGTCGGCGCCGTCGTCGACTACTTCGGTGAGTTCACCGCCCTGCGACACGCTGCGGACGAGGGTGCGGCGTGGATCAGCGAGCATTCCCCGCAGACACCGGCTCAGACGCCGACCCGAACTTGAAGATCAATGCACTGATCCCCACCACCACGGCAGCCAACCCGATCACCGGTGCGACGGTGAACCGCGACACCGTGGCACCGAACACCGCACCGCCACACATCGTCAACACCACGCTGTAGCGCAGCTTTTCGCGGTCCCCCGTACCACCGGCCAGTCTGCTGTCGAATCCGATGCCGACGATCGTCTGCGTCAGCACCGTCGTGCTCAACTCCTGAATGCCGAATTGGCGTGCGGTCGCGTTCTGGATACCAAATGTCATCGCCAGAACGATGAGCATGAACTTGCGGTTGTCGTGATAGTCCAGCACACCGGTGCCGGCGAGAATCGAAAGCACGGTCAGCAGAACGACTTCCACACCCAGCGCGGTGACCAGCCAGTTGCGGACATGACTGTCGAGATGGCGCCGCAGGCGACCACCGACCACAGTGCCCAGCACGAACCCGATGAACGCCACCAGTGCCCCGGTCACGTCGACGCCGGAGCCGGGAACGAACCAGAACCCCAGGAAGATCACGTTTCCGGTCATGTTGGCGACGAACACATGACCCAGCACCAACACACTGACCGCGTCGACGATCCCCGTGGCGCACGTCAACAACAGAAGCGCCACAACGGTCGACCGCTGCGTCACCGGAGAGGCGATGGCCATGCCTACATCCTCGCCGCTACAACTGCGGAGACAAGTCCAATTGCGTCAACGCCGGCATCTGGGTGATACGCCAATCCCCATCACTGCGCTGCAAGCTCAACCGATACGACATGTACCGCAGCGATGGGACGTTCTTGGTCACCGGACTCGTCGAAACCGTGTTGGTGTAGACGATGGCAGTGGCCTCATCGCGGCTGATGGTCTCCACCGCGGTGCCCATCACCTCGGTGTTGTTCGTGACCTGCGCCTGCTTGTTGGTCGGCACGATGGAATCGATCAACTGCCGGTACTGCTTGGCGAAGTCGCTCGAGAGGTACTTCGACGCCCGGTCCGGCAGGCTTTCGATGTTGTCCGGGTTGTAGGTCCACAACGTGGTGATGGCATCTGCAGAAGTACGCGCAACTTGCAGTTTGGTCGCGACCAAGGCCCGATCCGCCAGGTACGGCTGCACCATCGCACCTCCGAATGCTCCCGCCACCACGAACAATGCAGCGGTACCGGCGGCGACGTACGTCAATCGCTTGCCGGCCTCGCGGTGCGGAACCAGGACGACGTCCTCGGCCGACTCGGCCTCCGCCTCCGTCGCCTCGGCCTCCGCATCCGTCGCCTCGGCGTCGGCATCCGCCACCTCAGTGTCCGTCGCCTCAGTTTCGCCGTCGCCTGCGGCGTCGATCTCGGTGGCGACGTCGGTAGCGACCTCGGTTTCCGGCTCCGACGCGGATTCCGGTTCCGATTCGGACTCGGCGTTCGCTTCGGGCGCGGCCTCACCTTCGGGTTCGGTCACCGCCTTGCGGCGGGTCTTGCCCACAGGCGTGCGACGTTCCGTAGTGGCTTGGGCATCATCGGATTCCGAGACGGATTCCGAGTCACCTTCGTCGGCCGGAGCCGCAACCACGTCCTCGGCACGGCGACGCCGCCCGAAACGCAGTCTG
Organism: Mycobacterium sp. URHD0025; assembly: GCF_000426065.1. GTDB lineage: Bacteria > Actinomycetota > Actinomycetes > Mycobacteriales > Mycobacteriaceae > Mycobacterium. Next base: position 902,763 of record NZ_AUEQ01000001.1, read on the forward strand.
CGGCGCGGCTTGTCAGGCTCGCCGGTGGTCAGATCACCTGAATCAGCTGGCTGATCTTCCACTGCTGTCCTTCCCAAATCGTCGTCGCAATCCAACGGCTGCCGCTTTCGATCACGGACTTCCCGTCCGGCGTACGCGTGCTGGTCTTGGTGGCGACCAGCACATCGGCACTGCCGTTGTCGTTCCAGCGCTCGATACCGGCATCCAAGACGGAACCTTCGGTCGGCTCGGACCGCGCCACCTGAACGACGATCTCGTTCTGCTTCTCCTGGAACATCTTTCGGAAATCGCCGGTCGCCTGTGCCGCGATGCGGTCCGCATAGTCGTTGGCGTGGAACGGATCCAGCGTCGTGTACACCGTCATGAACTCACGCACGTAGTCCAAAGCGCCGGCGGTCTTGATCTCCGCCCGGTGATCGGATTCGTGCCGGACCAGGATCAGGGTGCTGCCCGCGATGGCGGCCGCGATGAGCAGCGCCGAGATGATCCCGACGATCGGCAGGCCCCAACGGATCGGTTCCTTGGGCTCGACCGCGAAGTAGTCGCGCTCTTCGGGGTCGATCCGGCGACGCGGGCTCACTGTCCGCCCCCGCCCAGGACCGGCCGCTTGAGCACCGTGAGGTTGTCGACCAGCCAGTGGTCACCCGACCTCTGGAACTCCACCCGCACCGTCGCCGTGATGAACTTCAGTTCCTGCGGATTGGTGCCCCGCATACCCTGCAACGCGACCAGCATCGCCGCGGAGTTCTTGGTCATACCGGGCAGCACCGCACTTCTCACCGCCGAGTAGTCGTTGGTGGTCGGCCCGGCCTTCCGCACCGCGTCCTGTTGGTCGACCAGCTGCTGGCGGTAGTTGTCGGTCGTCAGCGATTGCGCCCTGGAGAAATCCGCATCGAGGGAATCCACCCCGTAGCTGAGCAGCTGCTCGACCATCCGAGGACCTTGTTCGGTGAGCTGCTCGCGCGCCTGGTCGACGGATCGGTCCTCGCGGTACACCACGAGATCTCCCAGCCCGCCCGCGATTCCGCTGAGCAGCGCGAGCGTCAGCAGCACCGCGCCTGCGCGACGGCGAACGTCGGGTTCCGGCCGATCGATACGACGGACCTCGGTGCGGGTCAGCAGATCGGCGAACGTCCGGTTGCGCGACTCCCACAGCGGCCAGAGCCAGCCAAGGAACAACGCCGCGGTATCCAGCAGATGTGCCACGTCACGCAGCAACAGGCGCAGCAGACCGGCGTCTCCGGCCGACGAGACCACCCGGATACCGAACACGGACCGGCCCAGTGACCAGCCGGTGAATGCGGGCAACCCGATCCTGTTGATCAGCATCGCGACGCCCACCGCGGCGGCGGCCACTGTGCAGACCCACCAGAACCAGCCGTACAACGGGGCCGACCAGGCCAGCAGCGCCAGCGTCACGATCAACCCGGCAGGCGCCAGCACATCGATGCCGAAAGCCCCGGCCCGAGCCGGCCATGACGCCAACCGGGGCTGGCCCGACCCGGCTCCCGCTGTCGAGACCGTGTCAGCGTTGTCGAGAACAGCGGTCACGACGTGACCTGGTCGAGCCGTGCCACCTTGTAGATGCCGTCCTCGGCACGGGCCATCTTCACCCGCAACCGGTAGCCCTGCTCTTCATCGGACTTCTCGCTGTTGGTGACCAGTACGCGCACCGCGACCAGCAGGTCCATCGACCCGTCGTCGTTGTGCTTCTCCACCGCGGCTCGCAGGTCCGAGACCTTCACCTGGACGTTGGCCGCCTGGTACGCGTCGAGCAGCATGCCGCTGTACAGGCCTGCCTGCGCCCCGAAATCGCCAGTCGCGCATTCGATGATCTTGGTCTGAGCCGCGATCATCGCCTGCGTATCAGGTGCCTGGGTCGCGGTCACACAGTCCTTGGCCGCGGCCAGGGCCTCGGCCTCGTCGCCGGCGATCCGTTCACTGTCCTGATGTGCGCGCAATGCCAGATAGCCGCCGACACCGACGGCCGCCGCCAGCACGAGCAACCCGGCAAGGATGGCTGCCATCCAACCCCGGCCCAGCCGAGAAGGACGTGACGTGACGTTCTCGGCGTCGGGGGCTGACGTCGGATCAGCGATCTCGGTGACAGCCTCCGCTTGCGGATCGGTGGTGTGGGGGTCCTGCTGGTCGGCGAGGTTCAGCTGGCTGGTGCCAGCATCTCCTTCCATCCGTCATCTCCTGGTTTATTCGAGTTGGTGACGGAGTACTTCACACCGCCGGGACCGACCACCTCACCGCTGGACGGACTATAGGTGGCGGTCGAACCTGCTGCCGGAGTGTAGATGCAGGGGTTCGGCTGCTGTCCACTACAACTCACATTGCCACCCCGCGGCGCGGTCAGCGGATCGCTGCGTGGCGCCGTTGATTCCGGTGGTGGAAGCTGACTTGCCGGCAACGGGTTCATCCCATTATTCACCGAAGGCGCGGGGATGACCCGGCCCGGATCGACGGGCTGATCGCAGCGCGCGGCCGGAGCCGGGCAGTTGCGGATCTGATTCGGGTCGCCGTACCACGGGTTGGTGCCGAGCGGCTGATAGGGCTCGTCGCTGTGGCACTCCGCCGGCGAGGCGGCCCGCTTACCCGGCACGTCGGCGCACGGATAGTTACGGGCACCGCGCACCGCGTTGGGTGCATCCTTCGGGATCTTGCAGTAGAGGCCCGACGGCAGCGGCGCCAGCGAGGTATCCGCGGGCGAACGCCACTGCGAAGCAGGCAGGAACCCGGTCAGGCACGGCGGCGGCATGTTGATACCGAGGCCGAAGTGCAGCAGGCCCTTGGGCGCGAAGATCGTCGCGGTCTGGGCCACCGCGCCACCCTGAGGCAGCGCCACCAACACCTGCTCGACGTTCTTGTTGTAGCGCTTGAGCATGTCGATGACGATCTCGAGGTTCGCCAACGTCTGCGGCAGCGATTCCCGGACATCACCGAACACCGAGTTCAGCTGATCGGCCGTCGGCGCCGCCTGCTGGATGCCGCTGCGCAACGCCGCGTCGTTCTGAGCGCTCTGCGCCGCCAGCGTGTTCAGGTTCTTGGCCCAACGCGAGATCGCGTCGCCCGAGTTGACCTGGCTGTCGATGATCGGCCCGGAGTTCTCGACGATGTCGTTGACCGGACCGAGGTTGTCCTTGAAGTCACCGGCAATCGCCTGCGTCGAATCGACCAGGCGCTGCAGTGACGGGCCGAGGCCACCGACGGCCTGGGCCGTCTCGTCGAGCAGGACCGCGATCTTCTCCTTCGGCAACGCCGCCAGACCCCGCTGCGCGGCGTCGAGCGACGGGCCCACCTCGGCGGGCACCGTGCCCTTCTCGATGGTGTCGCCGTCGCGGAAGTACTCCTTCGAGCCGCCCTTGGACACCAGGTCGATGAACTGCTCACCGACCGCCGACACCGAGTGCACATTGGCACTGGCGTCCAGCGGCACCCGGTACCGGTCGTAGATGTTCATCTCGACCCGGGCGCCCTGCTCGGTGGGCTCGACGGAGGTGACCTTGCCGATCGTCGTTCCGCGATAGGTGACGTTGGCCGTGGCGTATAACCCACCCGAATTCGGGAGGTTGGCGTTCAGGTTGTACATCCCGACGCCGGCCCATGTCGGCAGCCGCAGATAAATCAGCGCCAACACAACCAGCGCGATCACCGTCAGCACCGTGAACAGAACGAGCTGCATCTTGATGAAGCGGGTCAGCAACATGTCTCACTCCCCCCTTTCCACAAGCGGGCCACCAGGTGCATCGTGCGGGTTCGGCGTGAACCGGACATCCGGGATCATCGTCGCCGGATCGCGGCCCCACGCCTGCTCCAGCGCACGGAGCATGCCCGAGACGCCGGTGCCGGACAGGAACGCGTTGTCCACCGAGCTCAACGTCAGGTCGATCGTCAGCGACACGTTGATGTAGTCGCCACGCACGGCCTTCGGGATGTTCTCGATGTTGAACGGCACCGTCAGGATCAGCTTGAGCGCCTCGACCAGGTACGGGGCCGAGCGCGCCAGCTGCTTCAGCGGACGCTGCAGGTTCTGCAGGTTGGTGTGCAGGTTCGCGTTGCTGTTCGACAACGTGTCGTCGGCAGCTTTGGACAGCCGACCCAGCGAGGTCACCGCGTCGGCGAACAAATCGCGCGTCTCGGCGAAATGCTGGATCAGCGGCGGGAACTCGGTGAGTACCCGATCCAACGTGTCGTTGCGCGCCGCGACGATGTTCAGCAACCGATCCGTCGAATCGATCGCGCGGGTGATGTCGTTGCGCTGCTGATTGAGCTCATCGGTGAACGTGTCGAGCCGGCCCAGGAAGTCCCGGATCTGATCGGCGCGACCGTTGAGGATGTTGAACACCTCGGTCTGGATGGTCTCGATGTTGGGGATACCGCCGCCGGTCAGGATGCCCGAGATACCGGCCAGGGTCCGCTCGATCGTCGGATAGGCCGATGACTGTGCCAACGGGATGGTGTCCCCGTTGCGCAGCATCTCCTTGGACGCGTCCTTGTCCGGCGGATTGAGCTCGATGTGCTGCGAACCCAGCAAGCTGGTCTGGCCGATCTTGGCCAAGGTGTTCTTGGGCAGTTCGATGCCCGGCTCCAGATCGACCGTCAGCGTGGGCACCCAGTTGATCAGTTCGATCTTGCGGACGCGGCCGACGAACACGTCACGCACCCGCACCCGGCTGTTGGCGTTGAGCGCCAACGTCTCTGGCATCTGCACGTAGAGCGTCGTGCGGCCGGACTCGGTTCCCGGCCCACCCGGCAGTGGCACGTTGGCCACACCGCGCCACTGACCACACGAGGTGAGGATCAGCGCGGACGCCGACAACACCGCGACACGTCGTCCGATGCGACGCAACTTGCGTGTCTTCATCAGACCCGTCGGTTCTTCGCGCAAGCGGCTCATCACGGTTGTCCTCCGACCTCGGCAGGCAACGCCGGTCCGGCGGGGGCCGGGCCAGGCGCAGGAGCTGCTGCGGGTGCGGGACCCGACATCGGGTCACCCGGGATCACACCCGGCGCGGGCGCCGGCGGCGGTCCGGGCTGCGGGTACCACGGCGGCGGCAACGGATTGCGCTCGTCGTACGAGTTCGGCGGTCCGGGCAGGTTGCCTCCCGGGGGAGCACCGAATGCCGGCGGGGCAGGCGGCGCCGCGATGTCCGGCCCACCCATCAACTCCGACAACGATTCCGGTGTCAGCATCTGCTGAGTGGCCGGCTGCACCTGCACGCCCTGCATACCCGGGGCCACCGTCCAGCCCGGCTCATGGTTGCCGTGCGAGAACAAGGTGTCGCGCGACCAGATGCCCGGCACGGTGGTGTCCTTATATCCGCCCGGCGGCTGAAGGCGCGGATCCGAGTAGGAGATCTGCTTCGGCAGCGTCATCGCGGTGTTGGCCAGGTTCTGGCCGAACGGCAGGAAGTTGAACTTGATCGCGTCGAGGATCGGCGCCAGGTACTGCGCACACAGCTCGGCCGAATCCTGGTACCCCAACCGGCTGCCCGCCTGGATGGAGCTGCAGACGAACTGCAGCGGGTTGGAGAAGTTGGTCAGGCCCGGCAGAACCGGAAGGCCCACGATGCCACCCTGGTTGGGCGAGACGATGTTGAGCACGTTCGCGGCGAGGTTCGGGTAGGCGTGCAGACCCGTCTCCAGACCGTTGCGCGGTTCCGGCTGCAGGATCGCCGTCGTCGCCTCCGACAAGTTGTTGACGTCGTGAGCCAGCACCCCGCCGTTCTTGTCGAGGAACTCCCGGGTGGTCTTGAGTACCCGGTTGAGATCCTGCAGGGCCGTGGCCAACTCCTGATCGGTGTTGGTGAACGAGTTGGTGAACTGCGCCAGGTCGTTGTTGAGCGCCACGAACTGCTGATCGCTCTTGTGCAGGGCGTTGACGAATAACGCCAGGCTCTTGACCACCTGGAAAAAGTCGCCGCGGCCCTGGTTCAGCGTGGTCAGCGCCTCCGACAATCCGTTGAGTGTGCGGTTGAGCTGATCGCCCTTGCCCTGGAAGCCGTCGGCGAAGGACTCGATGATGTCGCCGAACGGGCCCTTGGGCTGTTCGGCGGTCGGCCCCAGTTCGTCGAGCAGGCGGGTGATCTGGTTGCGCAGCTCGTCGTACTCGACCGGGATCTGGGTGTTCTCGATCGGGATCACCGCGTTGTTCTTCATCTGCGGCCCACCGGTGTACGGCGGGGACAACTGGATGACGCGGGACGCGACCAGGCTGGGGTTCAGCACGGATGCCGTGGCGTTCTCGGGCATCTTGTACTTGTTGTTGACGTGGAAGACGACCTTCATCTTGTCGCCGTCGGTCTCGATGCTGTCGATCGCGCCGACCTTGACGCCCATGATGAGGACCTTGTCACCGGGGTACAGCGCAAGCACTTCGGGGAAGTACGCGGTGACCGTGGTGGTGGTCAGCTTCTTGTACAGGTTCATCCCGAAGTAGCCCAGTACCAGGGCGGCTACCACCGCCAGCGCACCGACGATGACAGTTGCCCGAGAAGCCTTGGGCAACTTGACATTTCGCACATTGAAAACAGTT
>NZ_KE384491.1:0-398204 GCF_000426065.1 Mycobacterium sp. URHD0025
TCCTGAGCTACCTGCTGCGCACACGCACCCTCGTCGATCACCTTGCCCACCACTTCGAGCTTGAACTCGAACGAGTACTGCGTTTTGGTCGGTTTTGCCACCAGTACCTTCCTGCCATGCAGGACCCAACGGCGATATATTTCGCGAACCGGCCCCCGGCTCACTCCCAGATACCTCGCCGTGGCGCCATAGCCCCGACCCTGCTCGAACAACGCTACCGCCGCACCACGTTGAGCCTCACTCAACGAACTAGAAGGATGCAAAAAAGTACTCCCCAGAAGAAGAAACTGAATTTCTCAGTCCAACTTCCGGGGAGCACTTCAAGAAATGGGCAGTTTTACGTCTGCTCGCGCAAGGAAAAAGCTACGGAAGCTTGGCGACCAAATCCTCGACGCTGATCCGCGGGCCGGTGAAGAACGGTGTCTCCTCACGGGTGTGCCGGCGGGCGTCGGTGGCCCGCAGGTCGCGCATGAGGTCGACGATGCGGTGCAGCTCGGGCGCTTCGAAGGCCAGGATCCACTCGTAATCGCCGAGGGCGAACGCCGGCACCGTGTTGGCCCGCACATCCTTGTAGCCGCGGGCGGCCATGCCGTGCTCGGAGAGCATGCGGCGGCGCTCCTCGTCGGGCAGCAGGTACCACTCGTAGGAGCGCACGAACGGATACACGCAGATGTAGTTGCCCGCTTCCTCACCGGCGATGAAGGCCGGCACGTGGCTCTTGTTGAACTCGGCGGGCCGGTGCAGCGCGACACTGCTCCACACCGGGTCGCTGATGCGGCCCAGCGCAGTGGCGCGGCGGAAGTCCGAGTAAGTCGCCTGCAGCGCCTCGATGTTGTCGGCGTGGGTCCACACCATGAAGTCGGCGTCGGCCCGCAGCCCGGCCACGTCATACAGGCCACGCACAACCACGCCGCGCTCTTCCTGGGTCTTGAAGAAGGCCGCGGCCTCCTCGGTGATCTGGGTGCGCTCCTCACCCAGTTCCCCGGGCTGCACCGCGAAAACCGAGAACATCAGGTAGCGGATGGTGGAGTTCAGTTCGTCGTAGTCCAGCTTGGCCATGCGCTTATCGTGCCACGCCGCTGTACACCAATTCCGCGGCCGCCCGGGTGGCGGTCCCCACACATGCCGGCACCCCGATCCCGTCGAGATATCCGCCGGCCACCGCCAGCGTCGGGGGCAGACCCGCACGTAGTTCGGCCACCAGCTCGGCGTGGCCGGGACCGTACTGCGGCATCGCGTCGATCCAGCGGTGCACGTGGCTGTCCACCGGATCCACGGTGACCCCGAACAGCGTGTTCAGATCGCGGGCCGACCACGCCAGTAGGTCCTCGTCACCGGTGCTCCGAGCGATGTCATCGCCGTAGCGGCCGAACGACAAGCGCACCAACTCGACATTGCCGCGCCTGCCCCATTTGCGCGACGACATGGTGACCGCCTTGGCGTTGAGGCGTTCACCCGCTGCCACCAGCACACCCGACTGCTGCGGCAACGGTGTCCCGCCCGGCAGCGCCAGGGCCACCACCGCCGCCGAGGCCACCCGGATGCGGCCTGCCGCGGCCGCCGCGCGCGGAGCGATGTGTTCGACCAGCGAGGGCAGGTGCGGCGCCGGCACCGCCAGCATCACCGCGTCGGCGTACCAACTCGTGCCCTCGTCGTCGAGCACAGACCAGCCGCGACTGCGACGGTCCACTCGCACCGCGGCCACCTGGGCCCACCGCACGTCGGCGCGGCGACGCAGCTCCTCCAACAGCACGGTGTAGCCGCCGTCGACCGCACCGAACACCGGCGCGTCGGACGGTGGCGGCAGCGCCTCACGCACGGCCTCGGTGAGGCTGCGGGCACCGCGGTCCAGTGCGGCCGCCAGGGACGGCACTGCCGAACGCAGCCCGATCGTGGCCGAGGACCCCGCGTACACGCCGGTCAGTAACGGGTCGACGGACCGCGTGACCACCTGCTGGCCGAACCGGTCGCCCACCAGCTCCGCGACGGACGGATCGGCACCCCGTGTCCAGCGCAGGGGCCGGGAGCGCTCGTCGAGGATGCGTGCCACGGTCTCGTCGTCGACGAGGCCGAGCAGCGACGACGCCTGCGCCGGAATGCCCTGCAGGGTCCCCTGCGGAAGCTGATGCAGCCGCGCCCCGCTGTAGATCAGCGGTCGGGCACCGGTGGGGCTGAGCCGACGGCCCGCAAGGCCGAGCTCACCGAGCAGGTCCAGCATCTCGGGCCGGCGCACCACGAACGCCTCTGCCCCGACATCGAACGGCTGCCCGCCGACCCGTTCGGTGCGCAGCACCCCGCCGAGCCGGTCGGCCGGATCCAGCAGCGTGATCGCCGCCCGCGGCCCGGCCGCCAGGCGCAACCGGTATGCGGCGACGAGCCCTGAAATACCGCCGCCGACAACGCAATAGGACGCACTCACAGCGAGTGCACCAGCGTCACCGCCTCGGTGATGATGCGGGGATCGGTCGCCGGCAGCACACCGTGGCCCAGATTGAAGACGTGACCGGCCGCTCCGGCCGCCACCGCGGCACGCCCGTCGTCGACCACGCGGCGCACCGCCGACTCGACCACCGGCCAGCCCGCCAGCAACACCACCGGATCGAGGTTGCCCTGCAGGGCACTGCCCGGTTTGACCCGGGCCGCGGCGTCGACCAGCGACGTGCGCCAGTCCACCCCGACCACGGTGGCCGGCGCAGGCCCCAACGCCTCTGACATCGCGCCCAGCAGCTCTGCGGTGCCGACGCCGAAATGTGTCATCGGCACGCCTGCGGCGGCCATGGTGGCGAAGACGCGGGTGGTGTGCGGAAGCACGTAGGTGCGGTAGTCGGCCAGCGACAGCGTCCCGGCCCAGGAGTCGAACACCTGCAGGGCATCGACACCGGCGTCGACCTGGGCCTGCAGGAAGGCGATGGTCAGATCGGTCAGCGCGCTCATCAGCGCATGCCAGGTGGCCGGCTCCCCCAGCATCATGGCCTTGGTGCGCTCATGGTGACGGCTCGGGCCGCCCTCCACCAGATAGGAGGCCAGCGTGAACGGCGCGCCCGCGAAACCGATCAGCGGAACCTCGCCCAGCTCCCGCACCAGCATCGACACGGCCTCGGTGACCGGTGAAACCTGGGCCGGATCAAGCGGTTTCATGCCTTCCACGTCGGCCACCGACCGGATCGGCTGCTCGATCACCGGACCCACATCGGGGACGATGTCCAGACCGATCCCGGCGGCTTTCAGCGGCACCACGATGTCGGAGAACAAGATCGCGGCGTCCACGCCGTGCCTGCGCACCGGCTGCAGGGTGATCTCGCAGACCAGATCAGGATCGAAGCAGGCCTCCAGCATGCGGTGCTGGGCACGCAGCGCGCGGTACTCCGGCAACGAGCGGCCGGCCTGCCGCATGAACCACACCGGCAGACGGTGCGGGGTGCGGCCGCTCGCAGCGGCAAGATAAGGGGAATCGGGCAGCTCCCGGCGGGTATTCATCGGCTCCTATGGTGCCACGTGCCGCCGGGCGCAGACCGTTGCCGGTTCGTGACGGCCCGACTTCGGCGCGCCTGCGTCCTGTCCTGGCGGTATCCGCTAGCGTCAAACGCCGTGACCTCTGCCGAACCGGCCCAGTTCCGGACGGCGGTGGCGGCGATGAACGCCACCACCGTACGGCCCGAAATCGAACTGGGTCCGATACGTCCGCCACAGCGGCTGGCGCCTTTCAGCTACGCGCTGGGCGCCGAGGTCAGGCATCCCGAAACGGCGATCATCCCGGAGCGCTCGGAGGGCGACGCCTTCGGAAGGCTGATCCTCTTGCACGACCCCGACGGGGCCGAGGCCTGGGACGGCACCATGCGCCTGGTCGCCTATATCCAGGCCGACCTGGATTCCACCGAAGCCGTCGACCCGCTGCTGCCCGAGGTGGCCTGGAGCTGGCTGGTGGACGCCCTGGAAGCACGCGCCGAGCACGTCACCGCGCTGGGCGGGACGGTCACCGCCACCACCTCGGTGCGCTACGGCGACATCTCCGGCCCGCCGCGGGCCCACCAGCTCGAGCTGCGGGCTTCCTGGACCGCCACCAATCTGGAACTCGGCCCGCACGTGGAGGCGTTCTGCGAAGTTCTCGAGCACGCGGCCGGCTTGCCCCCGACCGGTGTCACCGACCTCAGTTCCCGTACCCGCGCATAACAATGAGTGCAGAGGACCCTGACGACGCCGACGCTGTCGAGGACGACACCGTCGAGACCGAGACCGAGGACGAATCCGTCCCACTGCTCACACCCGCCGAAGGGGTGCCCGAGCTCTGCGTCACCGCAGGTGAGATCTCTTCCGCCGCAGAATCTCTCGCGAAAGGCACCGGCCCGTTCGCGATCGATGCCGAGCGTGCCTCCGGTTTCCGCTACTCCAATCGCGCCTACCTGGTGCAGATCCGGCGCGCCGGCTCCGGTACCGCGCTGATCGACCCGGTCAACCACGGCGGCTCCCCCATCGACGCGATGGCTCCGGTGGCCGAGGCCCTGGCAGGAGACGAATGGGTGCTGCACGCCGCCGACCAGGATCTGCCGTGCCTGGCCGAGATCGGCCTGCGCCCGGGCAAGCTCTACGACACCGAATTGGCCGGCCGGCTGGCCGGTTTCGAGCGAGTCAACCTGGCCGCCATGGTGCAGCGGCTGCTCGGTCTGCAATTGATGAAGGGACACGGCGCGGCGGACTGGTCCAAACGGCCACTGCCGGCCGAATGGCTCAACTACGCCGCCCTGGACGTCGAGGTGCTTCTCGAACTGCGCGACGCGATCGCCTCGGTTCTGGAGGAGCAGGGCAAATCCGATTGGGCGGCACAGGAATTCGAGTACCTGCGCACCTATGTGGCACAACCCACCCGGCGCGACCGCTGGCGGCGTACCTCCGGCATCCACAAGGTACGCAACCCGCAGGCGCTGGCGGCCGTGCGCGAGCTGTGGACGACGCGCGACACCATCGCCCGCGGCCGCGACATCGCACCCGGACGGATCCTGCCCGACGCCGCGATCATCAACGCCGCCACGGCCGATCCCAAGACGGTCGACGAACTCATCGCACTACCGGTCTTCGGCGGCTCCAAACAGCGCAAGAGCGCCAAGGTCTGGCTGGACGCACTGAACCGGGCCAGGGAGAACACCGACCCGCCCGACGCCAACGACGCCCAGAGCGGCCCGCCCCCGGCGGCCCGCTGGGCCAGGCGCAAGCCCGAGGCAGCGGCCCGGCTCGAAGCTGCGCGCGCCGGGCTGGCCGAACTGTCCGAACGCGTTTCGGTACCCGCGGAGAATCTCATCACGCCCGAGGTGGTACGCCGACTGTGCTGGGACTGGCATCCCGTCGGCGACGTGGCCACCGCGGTGTCGGAGTTCCTGGTCGAGTCCAACGTGCGGCCGTGGCAGCGGGAGCTGACGGTGCCGGTGCTGACCGAGGCACTCAGCTCCGACGACTGACACTCACCCGCCCACCCGGTCGATGTGGGCCAGGAAATGCGTGAGCACCGCCTGCGGATCCTCGATCTGCGGCCAGTGCGCGATGTCGTCCGCGAGCATGATCACGTCGGGTTCGGGAATCACCTCGAGGTAGCGCTGCGCCATGTGCCGTCCCGAATTCGGGTCCGACGGCCCGTCGATGAGCCGCATCGACACCGCGGTCTCCCGCATGGCCCGCACCCAGCGATTGCGGTGGGTGTAGCGGTCGTTGACGAACCGTCCGACCTTGTGCAGGACCCGCTTTCCGTCGTTGTGTTCGAGGATCTGGTGGAACTTGTCCATCAGTTGCGGTGACGGTTTGGTGTTCACCCCGAACATTTCGTTGATGGTGGGCTCGACGAGCCGGCGCGAGAATCGGCTGCCCTGCAGCGGACTCATGATGTCGCCCATCGGGGTTCGTGACATCACCTTCTGCATCAGCCGCGGCGTGTAGGCCTCGTTGAAGAGTCCGCCGTTGAGCCAGGTGATCGATTCGATGTCCAGTGCGCCGTAGGCGCGTCCGCCGAACTCGTGGCGGGCCAGCAACTCCTGCCCGACCGACACACCCAGATCATGGGCCAGGATGTGGGCGCTGCCGACCCCGAGGTGATCCAGCAGCGCCTCGTGCATATCGGCGTGGTCGGGCACCGAATACCCGTAGGCGACCGGTTTGTCGGAGAATCCCATGCCGATCATGTCGGGCGCGATGACGGTGAACCGCTCGGTCAACGTGGGCCAGATCAGCGACCAGTCCCACGAATTGAACGGATAGCCGTGGATCAGAAGGAGATTCGGTCCGCTTCCTGCGACCCGGTAGAAGATGTCGAAGCCCAGGTAGTCGAAGAACTGCCCGGCGTCCTTCCAACTCTGCAATTCGGCGTCCATGCCTGCAACCTAGCCGAACACCGCCCGGACAGGCCCTAGTCGACCTGGTGCGAGACTTCCTCGCCCATCGGCGCACCGATCGCGGCGATCCACCCCGTGATCTGACGGGCGATGTGCCGGTCGGTCAGTCCCACCTCGGCGAGCACCTCGCCACGCGAGGCATGTTCCTGGAAGACCTGCGGGACACCGAGATCCCGGCACGGCACGTCGATCTCGGCGCGCCGCAGCGCTGCGGACACCGACGAGCCGATGCCGCCGTGAACGCCGTTGTCCTCGACGGTGACGACGAGTTTGTGTCCACGGGCCAGCTCGCCGAGGACTGCGGGGACCGGCAGCACCCAGCGCGGATCCACCACCGTGACACCGATGCCCTGATTGCGCAGCCGCTCGGCGACCGCAAGGCCCATCGACGCGAACGAGCCCACCGCCACCAGGAGTACGTCGTCGGTCAGGCCGGCTGCCGGGACCGCGAGCACATCGATGTCGCCGCGCCGCCGGATCGCCGGAATATCTTCGCCCACACCGCCCCTCGGAAACCGAAGGGCGGTCGGACCATCGTTGACCGCCAACGCCTCGCCCAGTTCCTCGCGCAGCCGCGCACCGTCGCGGGGGGCGGCGACCCGGATGCCCGGGACGACACCCAGGATCGAAAGGTCCCAGACCCCGTTGTGGCTGGCGCCGTCCGGGCCCGTGACACCGGCCCGGTCCAGCACCAGGGTTACCGGCAGCTTGTGCAGCGCGACGTCCATCATCAGCTGATCGAATGCCCGATTGAGGAAAGTCGAATAGATCGCCACCACCGGATGCAGGCCACCCATGGCCAGACCGGCCGCCGAGGTCATCGCATGCTGCTCGGCGATACCGACGTCGAAGAAACGATCCGGAAACCGCTTCCCGAACGAGCTCAGTCCCGTAGAGCCCGGCATGGCCGCGGTGATCGCCACCACGTCCCGGCGTTTGGCACCGATCTCGACCAGCTCATCGGAGAACACCGACGTCCAACCAGGTGCCGAGGCCTTCGTCGGCAGCCCGGTCTCCGGATCGATGACGCCGCATTGGTGCATCAGCTCGGCTTCGTCGTTCTCCGCATGTGCATAGCCCATGCCCTTACGGGTCACGACGTGCACGATGACCGGGGCGTTGAAGCCACGGGCGTGGCGCAGCGCGTTTTCCACCGCGTGCTCGTCATGGCCGTCGATCGGACCGACGTACTTGATCCCCAGATCGGTGAACATCACCTGCGGGGCCACCGCATCCTTGATGCCGGCCTTGATGCTGTGCATGCACTGATAGCAGAACTCGCCCACGACAGGCAGCCCGCGCACGGCCTTGCGGCCCTCCTCCAGGATGCGTTCATAGGCCGGTTGTAGGCGCAGGCCCGCGAGGTGGTCCGCGAACCCGCCGATGGTGGGCGCGTAGCTGCGACCGTTGTCGTTGACCACGATCACCACCGGGCGGCCACCCGTGGCGATGTTGTTCAGCGCCTCCCAGCACATGCCACCGGTCAGGGCGCCGTCACCGACGACGGCCACGACATGGCGATTGCGGTGCCCGGTCAGCTCGAAGGCCTTCGACAGGCCGTCGGCGTAGGACAGTGCCGTGCTGGCGTGGCTGGACTCCACCCAGTCGTGCTCGCTCTCGCTGCGCGACGGATATCCGGACAGACCGTCTTTGCACCGCAGGGTGTCGAAATCCTGCGCGCGTCCGGTCAGCATCTTGTGCACGTAAGCCTGATGGCCCGTGTCGAAGACGATCGGATCGTGCGGCGAATCGAACACGCGGTGCAGCGCCAAGGTGAGTTCGACGACCCCCAGGTTGGGGCCGAGATGTCCACCGGTTGCAGCGACCTTGTGGATCAGGAACTGGCGGATTTCCCGCGCCAGATCAGTCAGCTGAGACTGTGTCAGGTGCTGCAGATCAGCGGGACCGCGGACCTGTTCAAGCATTCCGCCAGTGTACGCACGCATCCCCGGCTCAGTCCTGTCGAGGCTGATAGACATCGGGCACTCCATCGTGGTCTGCGTCGAGGGTTTCCAACTGGTGGATACGGCGATATGCGGCGTTGCGCGACACCAGGACCACCGCCGCCAGCAGGCCCGCCACCACCGATCCGGTGACCACCGCGATCTTCACATCGTCGTCGGCAACGGTGGCGTGACCGAACGCGAGTTCACCGATCAGCAGCGACACGGTGAACCCGATCCCGGCCAGCATCGCGACACCGAGCACATCGCGCCAGGCCAGATCTTCGTCCAGGGTGGCATGGGTGAACCGGGCCAACAGATACGTGGTTGTCAGCACGCCGATCGGCTTGCCGAGCACCAAACCTGCGATCACCCCGATGGTCACCGGATGCGAGAGCGCATCGGCGAAGCCCGACCAGCCACCGACCGTCACGCCCGCGGCGAAGAACGCGAACACCGGCACGGCGAAGCCCGCCGAGAGCGGCCGCACCAGGTGTTCGAAGTGTTCGGCCGAGGCATGGCGGCCCAGCACCGGGACAGTGAAACCGAGCACCACGCCGGCCACCGTGGCGTGCACGCCACTGGCATGGACGAGTGCCCAGGCCAGGATGGCCAGAGGCATCAGGATCCACCACTGCCGCATACCGCGCTGCACCGCGAACGCATAGATTCCGATGGGGATCAGCGCCGCGATCAACGGCCCGAGTGCGACGTGGTCGGTGAAGAAGACGGCGATGACCGTGATGGCCAGCAGATCGTCGACGACGGCCAACGTGAGCAGGAAGATCCGCAGCGCTGCGGGCAGGTGCGTGGACACCACAGCCAGCACCGCCAACGCGAACGCGATGTCGGTGGCGATCGGCACCGCCCATCCGTCGATGTTCTCCGGGTGCCCGGACAGCAGATTGATCCCGACGAAGATGGCCGCAGGCACCACCATGCCGCCCACGGCCGCCGCAATGGGCAGTGCGGCACGGGCCGGATCACGGAGGTCACCGGCGACGAACTCACGCTTGAGCTCCACGCCGACGACGAAGAAGAACACCGCGAGCAGGCCGTCGGCCGCCCAGGCCGACAGACTCAGATCAAGATGCAGGGACTGCGGGCCGACGGCGAACTCCGAGAGCCGGTGATAACCGGCTGACCACGGTGAATTGGCCCATACCAGGGCCGCCGCGGCAGCCGCCAACAGCAATGCCCCGCCGACCGTCTCGGTGCGCAGCAGCTCCGAGACCCGCTGCCACTCGGGCCATGACCCACGTGCCAGCAGACGTCGACTGTTTTCGCGGCGATTGCTCATCGGGCTCCTGGGGTCAGCATGCATCGAACGCCGACCAGACTTCCCGGCACACCTGCGGTTCACGCTAACAGGTGAGGCGCGCGAGCAAATATCGACGAAGTACGTGGCAGCGCCTCAAACCGGCGACAAAACTGCGCCCCCCATGATTACGTAAGGTGTAGACGAAGTCGATTAGTCCGGGGTGCGGGTTGAGTCCATTCGATCACTATTACGCGCGTACCGCCCTGCTTGCTGCGCAGGGCAAGCGCACCCGGATGCAACGCACGATCGGTGCCACGATCGTCGGGTTGAGCCTCATCCCGCTGTTGGTGTTGACCAGCCCGAAAGGTCCGCACGGCGGCCTTCAGTATGTGGCGGTGGGCGTCAGCGTCGGCGGCTTGATCCTGGCGCAGTGGTGGTGGCGGCGGCAGTGGCCCAGCCGCACTCAATCCTGGATCGTCGTGTCGATCGGCACCGCGTGTATCGCGGCCACCTGCATCCTGCTGGTGGACCCGGTCGTCGGCCTCATGGGTTCCAGTTCCTTGAGCCTGATCACCGCCTATACGGCGTTCCTGCACAGTCGCCGGGTGCTGCACCTGACCTGGCTGGCCTCCGGTGTGGTGGTGGGCTTTCTCGGGGTCCGGGTGGCGCTGGCCGACGCCTGGCTGGGCGTCGCCGGCGCGTTGGTCGCGGTTCTGGTGATCCTCGGGACATCGTCACTCTGCCGGATGGCCGTCGAGTTGATCGAACCCGACCGCGTCCAGCACCCGGGCGAGATCGACCCGCTGACCGGGCTGCTCAACCGCGACGCCTTCGACATGCACACCGCCACGATGCTGGGCTCCCACAGCCGCCACGACGATCAGTACCTGGTGATCGTGGCGGTCGGCATCGATGACATGGCACTGCTCAGCGACATGGACGGCAGCCACAGCACACTTCACGCCCGGGTCGCCGTGGCTCAGGCCATCCGCGAGACCGTGCGCCACAAGGTGCCGCTGGCCCATGTCTCCGACAGCGAATTCCTGATCGCCGATGTGTTCAAGACCAACGATCCCTCACCGCTGGTCAACCGGATCCGCATGGCAATCACCACCACGCCCATGCGTCTGACGGCCAGCATCGGCACGGCCTGCAGCCAGTTGCGCCCGCTGACCGAACTGCCCACCGAGCAGGTCGTCGACGCCCTCGTGGCACTCGCCGATACCGCGATGAACCAATCGAAGGCCGAGGGCGGCAACCGGGCCACCTATGCGCACTTCCCCACTCCGACGATGGGCCCCGACACCCAGGAGTGAACGGGACCGTTCGTCCGGGTCAGCGGGTCAGTACCGCGACGCACTCCACATGATGGGTGAGCGGGAAAGAATCGAACACCCGCAGTTCCTCCACCGCATAACCCTGCCGCAGATACAGCCCGACATCGCGGGCGAACGATGCCGCCTCACAGCCGATGTGGATGATCCTCGGCACCTCGGTGGCGGCCAGAGCGTCGATCACCTCGCGGCCGGCGCCGGTGCGCGGCGGATCGAGCACCGCGACATCGGGGCGGCCCTTCTCTGCCGACAGCGCGCGCCGCACCGAGTCGGTGACGACCGAGACCCACGGCAGGTCGGCCAGCGCGCTGCGGGCCGCCCGCGACGCCCCACGGGAGGTGTCGACAGTCAGCACGCGGCCGTCCGGCCCGACCTGCTCGGCCAGTGCTGCGGCGAAAACCCCGGCGCCGCCGTACAGGTCCCACGCCGTCATGCCCGGCTGCAGCCCGGACCAGCCGGCCACCAGCCCGCTGTAGAGCGCGGCCGCACCACGATGGGCCTGCCAGAACGCCGTCACCGGCAACATCCACTGCCGTCCGCCGACGCGCTGCACCGCCTCGTAGTCACCCTCGATGACGCGGGTGGCGTTCTTGGAGCCGGCGGTGCGGGCTCCTTTACTCCCGGTGGCCTTGGGCCCGGATTGCACGATGTGCCTGCGACCGTCGGAGTCCAGCACCACATGCACGTGCGCGCCCGGTGTCCAACGCATCTCGCTCAGGCCGTCGGTCAGCTCGGCGGGCAGTTGTCCGCAGTCGAGATCGGTGACCAGTTCGGCGCTGTGATAGCGATGGAATCCCGCCCGGCCGTCGGCTGTGGTGTCCAGCCGTACGCGGGTCCGCCAGCCGCGGACCTCACCGGCATCGACCGGTTCGGCGGCGGGCGGCTCGTCGCGCAGCTCGTCGTGCCAGCTGAATCCGCCCAGCCGCGACAGCTGGTTGGCCACCACCGCGCCCTTGAGCCGCCGTGCCGCACCGGGTTCGGCGAACGCCAGATCGCAGCACCCGGCACCGTCCACCCCGGCGATCGGGCACAACGAGGGCACCCGGTCCGGCGAAGCCTCCAGGACCTCCACAACCTCTGCATGCCAATAGGAACCGCGTTCGTCGAACACGTTGACCCGTACGGTCTCGCCGGGCAGGGCGTACCGGACGAAGACCACTCGCCCGTCGTGACGGGCCACGCAACTGCCGCCGTTGGCCGCGGGTCCCGTCGTCAGCGTCAGTTCTGTCATTCCAGGAATCCCCGGCGCGCGTCACCCGGAGTGACACGCGGCTGCAAGGCCCTCAAGCGCTCCGACGAATTCAGTTGCCACGGAACCGATGTCACCATGACGTTCGGAATGAACAGCAGCCGGCCCTTCAGGCGCAACGCGCTCTGGTTGTGCAGCACCTGTTCCCACCAGTGACCCACGACGTATTCCGGGATGAAAACCGTCACCACGGTCCGCGGCGATTCCTTGGTCACCCGCTTGACGTAATCCAATACCGGACGGGTGATTTCACGATAGGGGGAAGCGATCACCTTCAGCGGCACACTGATATCGCTGTCTTCCCACTGATGTACCAGTGCACGCGTCTCGGCGTCGTCGACGCTGACCGTGATGGCCTCCAGCACATCCGGCCGGGTGGCACGCGCATAGGCCAGCGCCCGCTTGGTCGGCAGGTGCAGTTTCGACACCAGCACCACCGCGTGGTTGCGGCTGGGCAGCACGATGTCGCCGCCTTCGCTTTCGTCCTGGCCCTCGAGCTCATGGGCCACCGTGTCGTAATGCTTGTGGATGAGCTTCATGATCACGAACAGTGCGCTCATCGCGAGGATCGCGATCCAGGCCCCGGCGAGGAACTTGGTCACCACGACGACTACCAGCACCGTGCCGGTGGCCGTCAGGCCGATCGCGTTGATGACGCGCGAGCGCATCATGTGCCGCCGCACGGCAGGATCGGTTTCGGTGCGCAGCAACCGAGTCCAGTGCCGGACCATGCCGATCTGGCTGAGCGTGAACGATACGAACACGCCGACGATGTAGAGCTGGATCAGCGCGGTCACCTCGGCCCGGAACGCCACCACGAACGCCATCGCGGCGAAGGCCAGGAACAGGATGCCGTTGGAGAACGCCAGCCGGTCACCGCGGGTGTGCAGCTGGCGCGGCAGGAACCGGTCCTGGGCCAGGATCGACCCGAGCACCGGGAATCCGTTGAAAGCGGTGTTGGCCGCCAGCATCAGGATCAGGGCCGTGACACCGGCGATCAGGTACAGGCCCACCGGGAAGTTGTGGAACACCGCATCCGCGAGCTGGGCGATCAGTGTCTTCTGGTCATAGCCCGGCGGAGCACCGATCAACTGCTCGTGCGGGCGTTCGGCCATCTTCACGCCGGTGGCCTTGGCCAGCAGGATGATGCCCATCAGCAGTGTCACCGAGATCACACCGAGCAACAGCAGAGTGGTTGCCGCGTTACGCGACTTGGGTTTCCGGAACGCCGGCACACCGTTGCTGATCGCCTCGACACCGGTCAGTGCCGCCGAACCCGACGAGAACGCGCGGGCCACGAGGAACACGAGTGCGAAGCCGAGTACCTCACCGTGTTCGGGATGCATCTCGAAACCGGCGGATTCCGCGCGCAGCGGGTGATCCAGAACGTAGATCTGGAACAGTCCCCAGCCCAGCATGATGTACATGCCGATCATGAACGCGTAGGTGGGAATCGCGAACGCGGTACCCGATTCTCGCAGCCCGCGCAGGTTCATCGAGGCCAGCAGCAGGATCGCCACCACCGCGAAGATCACCTTGTGCTGACCGACGAACGGCACCGCCGAGCCGATGTTGGACATCGCCGACGACATCGACACCGCAACGGTCAGCACGTAATCCACCATCAAGGCGCTGGCCACCGTGAGCCCCGCGGTCGGCCCGAGGTTGGTGGTGACCACCTCGTAGTCGCCACCACCGGACGGATAGGCGTGCACGTTCTGCCGATAGCTCGCGATCACGATCAGCATCACGCCCGCCACCGCGAGGCCGATCCACGGCGTCAGCGAATACGCCGTGAGCCCGGCCACGGAGAGCACCAGAAACACTTCTTCGGGTGCGTAGGCCACCGACGACAAGGCGTCGGAAGCGAACACCGGCAGGGCTATCCGTTTGGGCAGGAGGGTGTGAGAGAGCTTGTCGCTGCGAAACGGCCGCCCCAGAACCAATCGGCGCGTTGCCGTCGAAAGCTTGGACACGAGAGCCAAGACTAAGCCCGAACACGAAAAGACGGGACAAAGCTGTAGCGTTCCGGGTGCACGGATAGCGCAACAGCGTGTTTCTGCCACCGGAAAGGACCATCGGGTGCGTGTAGTGGTCATGGGGTGCGGCCGGGTGGGCGCCTCCCTCTCAGACAGCCTGGCCCGCATCGGCCACGAGGTCGCGGTCATCGACCGCGACAGCACCGCGTTCCACCGGCTGTCGCCGGATTTCGCCGGCGAACGGGTGCTCGGCATGGGCTTCGACCGCGACGTGCTGCTGCGTGCCGGTATCGAGGAGGCCGGCGCGTTCGCCGCGGTGTCCTCGGGCGACAACTCGAACATCATCTCGGCGCGAGTGGCCCGGGAAACGTTCGGTGTCGAGCGCGTGGTGGCGCGTATCTACGACGCCAAGCGTGCGGCGGTCTACGAGCGGCTGGGCATCCCGACAGTGGCCACGGTGCCGTGGACCACCGACCGTCTGCTCAACGTGCTGACCCGGGAAACCGAGACCACCAAGTGGCGGGATCCGTCGGGCAATGTGGGGGTGGCCGAACTTCCGCTGCACCAGGATTGGGCCGGGCACCTGGTCACCGAGCTGGAATCGGCCACGGGCGGCCGCGTGGCCTTCATGATCCGGTTCGGCAACGGCTACCTGCCCGAACCGAAGACCGTGATCCAGGCCGGCGATCAGGTGTACGTGGCCGCGGTGTCCGGGCACATCGCCGAGGCGCTGGCCATCGCGGCGCTGCCGCCGAGCGAGGACCTCGGATCCGCATGATCGCTGCCGTGAAGCCTGTCAACGACGAGCGCGAGGAGTGGCGCCGATGAAAGTTGCCATCGCCGGGGCCGGAGCCGTCGGCCGCTCCATCGCCCGCGAACTGCTCGACAGCAACCACGACGTGACGCTGCTGGAGCGCAATCCCGAACATATTGACGTCGATGCCATCCCGGCCGCCCACTGGCGGCTCGGTGATGCCTGCGAGCTCACCGTGATGGAGTCGGTCAAGCTCGAAGAATTCGACGTGGTGATCGCGGCGACGGGCGACGACAAGGTGAACGTCGTGGTCAGCCTGCTCGCCAAGACCGAGTTCGCGGTGCCGCGGGTGGTGGCCCGCGTCAACGATCCCCGCAACGAGTGGCTGTTCGACGAGAACTGGGGCGTGGACGTGGCGGTGTCCACCCCACGCATGCTCGCCTCGCTCGTCGAGGAGGCCGTCGCCGTCGGTGACCTGGTGCGGCTGATGGAGTTCCGTAAAGGCCAGGCCAACCTGGTCGAGATCACGCTGCCCGACGACACCCCGTGGGGCGGCCGTCCCGTCAAGCGCCTCGACCTGCCCCGCGACACCGCACTGGTGACCATCCTGCGCGGGTCCAGGGTGATCGTGCCCGAATCCGATGAGCCACTGGAGGGTGGCGACGAGCTGCTGTTCGTGGCCGTCACCGAGTCCGAGGACCAACTGCGCGAACTGCTGCTGCGTCCCGCGCCGCGCTAACCGGCGGATCGCGCTCAGTCGGTGTTTTGAGCGGTGTCCTGCGCATGCACAGCGCGCTGTGCGGCCCGGATGGCCAGATAGGTCACCAACGCGGCGATGGCCGTCAGCGGCCAGCCCATCGCGATACGCGCGAAGCCCAGCCAACCGGTCTGGTCGGAGTCGTAGAGGTACTGCTGCACCAGGAACCGTGACGCGAACACCGCGACCCAGGTGAGCGTGGCGATATCGAAGGCCACCACCGCCCGGCGGACGTCCCGCCAGGCCCGGTCGTGCGAATTCACCCAGCCCCAGATGTAACCGACCACCGGGCGCCTGATCACCACCGACACCCCGAATGCGACGGCATACAGCAGCGAGCTCCAGATGCCAAGCAGGAAATAGCCTTTCGACTCCCCCACCAGGTAGGCGATGAGTGCGCTGACGCCGACGGCGAAGAAGCCCGACACCGCGGGCTGTACGGATTCGCGGCGGATCAACCGCCAGATCAGGATCAGGGTCGCCACGCCGAGCGCCGCGGCGATCGCGGGCATCAGCCCGAATGCTGTGGAAACCGGTACGAACACCACCACCGGCAGCGACGAATAGATCAGGCCGCTGATGCCACCCATCTGGTCGAGCACGGCCCGTCCGCCGCCATGGGCAGGATCCGGCCCCGGCTCACTCTCGGGGGGTTGAGATGCGTTGCCTGTGTTCTTTTCGGCCTGGCTCACTTCTGGATTTCGTAGCGGGGGTTGTAAATCGCCTTGGTGCCGTTCTCCAGCTTGCCGACCCGGCCGTGCACCCGCAGGGTGCAGCCGGACTCGATACCGGGGATGCGGCGCTGCCCGAGCCAGACCAACAACACAGTGTCGGTACCGTCGAACAGCTCGGCTTTGATGCCGCCGGAACACCCCTTGCCATTACATTCGACGCTGCGCAGAGTGCCGACCATCGTCACTTCCTGGCCGCGCTGGGCGTCGATCGCCTTGAGCGCGCCGGTGTTGGCGGCTTCGTCGCTGAGCTCTTCGACATCAAGCTGTTCGGGGTCTTCCGTCAGGCGTCGCGTAAGCCGGCGCAGATACCCTTCGGCCGTAGCCATGGCCTCTCCTGACCTTCTGCGGATCCTCTGTGAATCCGCCCAACCAAGGCCACGGTAGACCTCTTGTTGAGGGAATGCCACGTGGGGTGCGGGTCGGCACGCCGACGATTTGACGGGGCAGGCACGATCGTGTGATGAGCGTCATCCTCCACGGTGTCCCAACGGTTCTGCTGCCCGGTACCGGGTCCGACGACAACTACGTCTACCGGGCTTTTTCTGCCGCGCTGCACGCCGAAGGGGCACTGGTGGTGACGCCGCCACCGATTCCGGACCGGCTTGTCGAGGGCTACCTGCACGCCTTGGACGACGCGGCCCGCTCGGGTCCCATCGCGGTGGGCGGAGTGTCCATCGGCGCGGTCGTGGCGGCGCGGTGGGCGTTGGACCACCCGGGCCACACCGTGGCGGTGCTGGCCGCCCTGCCGCCCTGGACGGGTTCATCCCAGCACGCCCCCGCCGCTCTGCTGGCCCGGCAGTCCGCGGAACTGTTGCGCCGGGACGGACTGGCCGCCACGGTCGCGCAGATGCGTGCCTCCAGCCCGCCGTGGCTCGCCGACGAACTGGCGCGCTCCTGGGTGGGCCAGTGGCCGACTCTGCCCGAGGCGATGGAGGAAGCCGCCGGTTACCGTGCGCCCGGCAGTGCCGAACTCGAACAACTCCGGGTACCGATGGGTGTCGCGGTGGCCACCGACGATCCCGTGCATCCGGCCGAGGTGGGCTATGAGTGGGTGGCCGCCGCGCCGCGGGCGGCGCTGCGTTCCGTCACCCTCGAACAGATGGGGTTCGACACCGGCGTACTTGGCGTCGCGTGTCTGGCGGCGCTGCGGGAGGCCGCCAGCGACACCGTGGCAGGTTGAGACCGGGGGGACTTACCCGCCGGTGATGGTGCGCAGCTGCTGCATCGCCGAGCCCTGCACACTGCGGCGCGCCACCGGCTCGGCCGGCGGCTGATCCTGCGGCGCACCCTGTGCGGCGGCGAGCTGCTGGGCGGCCTGCTGCATCGCGGCCTGCTGCGCCGCGGACCTCAGCTGCTCAGCCATCGGCTCCGGCAGCTGCACCTGCAGCGGCGTGCGGACCGGCATCGGCGTATCGCCGCGACGAACCACACTGTCCGCCAATGACGCTCGCGCCTCGTCGACGAGCGCGTCGATGGTCTCCGGAGCACCGTTGACCACGCAGCGCACCATCCACCGGTAGCCGTCGACGCCGATGAAGCGCACCACGCCGCCATTGCCGGCGCCGACCACCTCGCGACCCCAAGGGCCGTCCTGGATGTTGACCGAGCTGGCGTCCTTGCGCAACGACTCGGCGAGTTCGCCTGCCACCTCACGCCACAGACCCGCGCTCTTGGGTGCGGCGTAGGCGGCGATGGTGAACCGCCCGTTCGGCGTGACCACCCACACCGCGCTGGGCGCCCCGGCCTCGTTGAGCTCGACCTGGACCTGCCCACCGTCGGGCATGGGGATCAGCACCGAGCCGAGGTCGAGCCTGCCCTGCACCGCGACCTCTGGATC
Organism: Mycobacterium sp. URHD0025; assembly: GCF_000426065.1. GTDB lineage: Bacteria > Actinomycetota > Actinomycetes > Mycobacteriales > Mycobacteriaceae > Mycobacterium. The sequence continues at coordinate 18,223 of NZ_KE384491.1, forward strand.
GTCGAAGTCCTCGATGTCGAAGGGGCCGTCATCCACCTGACCCTCGTCGAGATCGTCGGCCGGGTCGGCCGGGACCGCCTGCTCGACAACCTGCTCGTCGCCGTCCTGACGAGCGGAGTCGTCAGCCGAATCGTCGTTCTTGCGTTTTCCGAATGCCATCACAAACTCGCATGTCCGCCGGAGGAACCGTGACCGCCGTCGCCACGGGAGGTGTCGGCCAGGCCGGCCTCGTCGAACGAGGTCACCTCGACCAACTCGGGCAGTTCTACCCGCTGCACCAGCAGCTGGGCAATCCGGTCACCGCGGTTGACCACGATCGGCGTGTCGGGATCCAGGTTGATCAGCGAAACCTTGATCTCGCCCCGATAACCGGCATCTACCGTGCCCGGACTGTTGACGATCGAAAGACCCACGCGGGCAGCCAAACCCGAACGCGGATGGATCAGTCCCACCATTCCGTGCGGAATGGCCACGGCAATCCCGGTGGGAACGAGCTCGCGTTGCCCGGGGGCCAGCTCGACATCGCGCGCGCTGTAGAGGTCTACGCCCGCGTCCCCATCGTGCGCCCGGCTGGGCATCGGTAGTTCGCGGTCCAATCGGACGACCGCCAGAGAGGTGGACACGACGTCACAGATTACTCTGAGCCGCGTGTCAGACACGCGCGCAACCACCCAAAGCGTTCAGTACCGCGAACGTTTGTGGGTGCCGTGGTGGTGGTCGCTGCCGGCTGCGCTGCTGGCAGGGGTGATCGCGTTCGAGATCGGCCTGGCCGCGCCGGCCATTCCGGCGTGGTTGCCCTACCTGTTGCTGTTCGGCGTGGCGGGGGCCGTGCTGATGTGGTTCAGCAAGACCGAATTGAAGGTGGTGCGCGACGGCGCCGGCGACACCGAGTTGTGGATCGGTGACGCACACCTGCCGACGAGTGTCATCTCGCGGACCGCAGAGGTGCCGCGGTCCGCCAAGTCGGCCGCACTGGGCCGTCAGCTCGATCCTGCCGCCTTCGTCGTGCACCGGGCCTGGGTTGGCCCGATGGTCCTGGTGGTACTCGATGATCCGGATGACCCCACCCCGTATTGGCTGGTCAGTTCGCGCCATCCGGATCGCGTCCTCGCTGTGCTCCGCGGCTGAGCCGCGAATCCAGCTGGGGCGGCTGAGCCGCGAATCCAGCTGGGGAGGCTGAGCCGCGAATCCAGCCCGGGCGGCTGAGCCGCCTCAGGCGGCGCAGTCCGTGCAGATCATCACGCCGTTCTTCTCGCTCGCCAGCCGGCTCCTGTGATGCACCAAGAAGCAGCTGGAGCACGTGAACTCGTCGGCCTGCTTCGGGACCACCCGCACCGACAGTTCCTCGCCGGAGAGGTCTGCGCCCGGCAGCTCGAACGACTCGGCCGTTTCTGTTTCATCGACATCCACAACAGCGGATTGCGCCTCGTTGCGCCGTGCCTTGAGCTCCTCCAGCGAATCCTCAGAAACCTCGTCTGCTTCGGAACGCCGTGGAGCGTCGTAGTCGGTAGCCATCGTCCGTGTCCCCTCCCTTACCTTGCAGCAGAGCTTTGTACCAGCGTCGAACGCATTCCCCAAATTATTCGTGCCCGTATTGCCACACGTTTCAGTGTGATTTACGTCACACTACCGTCTGAGCACTGCTGCGCCAGCGAACACCGTTGCCCTTAGAGTGCATGTGTGGTCGCGCAAATCACCGATGGCACAGCATTCGACCGACACGGTCGACCGTTCCGTCGGCGCAGTTTCGTTCCCGGCATCGTGCTCTTCGTCGCGCTTGCGGTGGTGACGATGATCGTGTGGATCATCGCGCTCAGCCAGCCCGCCGATGTGCACGAGGCAACGGTCTGCAACAACCCGCCGCCCGCCGCCGATCCGGCGGCGCCCAAGCTCGGCGAACAAGTGGCCCGCTCGGCCATGACCGAGGTCACACCCGCACCGCTTGCCGAGACCAGGATCCGGGTGCTCAATGCGAGCGGCCAGGGCGGTCAGGCAGGCGAGGTGGCCGGTGCGCTTCGCGATCTGGGCTTTGCCCAGCCCGAGGCCGCCAACGACCCGATCTACGCCAACACCCGGCTGGAGTGCCAGGGTCAGATCCGGTTCGGCCCGTCGGGCCGCACCGCCGCCGCCGCGGTGTGGCTGGTGGCTCCGTGCACCGAGCTGTTCCAGGACGAAAGGCCCGACGCCACAGTCGATCTGGCGCTCGGAACCGAGTTCAGCGAGCTCGCCAGCAACGATGACATCAAGGCAGTGCTGGCCAGCCTGCGGCCGGACGCCACAGCGCCGTCGGATTCCGCGCTGCTGTCAAAGATCCATACCGGCGCCTGCTAGCGCGCCGTGCAGGGCGCCGGCGATGCCCGGCGCGGACGCGGCCACCTGCTCGCAACCGGCGGCGGACGGCAACCACACCGTCGCCCCGGCCTCCGCCGCGACGAGCGCCGCCGCGGCCCAGTCCCAGACCTGGACGCCCTCTTCGTAGTACGCGTCCAAGCGGCCCGCGGCGACCATGCACAGATCGAGCGCACACGAGCCGATACGGCGCACGTCACGCACCGAGGGCAGCATCTGGGCCAGCACTCCGGCCTGCCGGCCACGCCGGCCGGCATCGTAGGCGAACCCGGTACCCACCAGCGCCATGGACAGGTCCTCCACGCCGCTGCACCGCAGCGCGGTCCTGACCCCGTCCCGCACCACCTCGGCGCCGTGGCCCAGCGCGGCCGAGTACACCTCGCCGTCAGGCACGTTCGCGACGGCTCCGGCCACCGACCGCCCGTCGTACTGCACGGCCACCGACACCGCGTAGGCGGGGATCCCGTAGACGAAGTTGACCGTGCCGTCGATCGGGTCGAGCACCCAGCTCAGTCCCCGGCGGCCGTCCTGCTGGCCGCCTTCCTCCTCCCCCAAGACCGGTTCCCCGGGCCGCAACACCGCCAGCCGCTCACGCAACCGCCGTTCGGTTTCGGTGTCGACGATCGTGACGGGGTCGGTCGGGGTGCTCTTGGATCTGACGGTGCGCACGTCGTCACGTACCGCTGCGCCACCGGAGCCGAACACCTCGGCGCGGCGGCGGGCGACGAACTCGGCGGCTTCGGCGGCGAGTTGCTCGGCCACCACTCGCAGGGCGGGAGCATCGAAACTGTTGTCGGTCACGGCCCTATCGCAACATCTTCCGCCCGAAAAGTCGCTTCGCGGTGGGCGCCGGACCACCCGCGGGTGTGAGGTCGAGCGACTAGGGTGGGGACGCGCCTTGGTTTGTCCCTCACCATGTCCGACAGCCTGCTCACCGCCTGTCCCACAAAGGAGCACCCATGACCGCAGCCGACGCACCCGCGGCAGATCCGGTTCCCGCCGTCGAAGCCCAACGCCGCGGATTCGGCGTCGACGTCGGCGGTAGCGGGATCAAGGGCGGCATCGTCGACCTCGATACCGGGCAGCTCATCGGCGAGCGGTTCAAGCTCGACACGCCGCAGCCGTCGACGCCCGAATCGGTGGCCAAGACGGTGGCTGCGGTGGTGGCCGAGTTCGGCTGGACCGGCAGCGTGGGCGTCACCTACCCGGGTGTCGTCACCGAGGGCATGGTGCGCACGGCGGCCAATGTCGACAAGGGCTGGATCGGTGTGAACGCCGCCGAGGTGATCAGCGCCGCGCTCGGCGGCCAGCCGGTGCGGGTGCTGAACGACGCCGACGCCGCCGGCCTCGCCGAGGAGCGCTACGGGGCGGGCAAGGACAACTCCGGTGTCGTGGTGCTGCTCACCTTCGGCACCGGCATCGGCTCCGCCGTGATCCACAACGGGGTGTTGTTGCCCAACACCGAATTTGGTCACCTCGAGGTGGACGGCAAGGAGGCTGAACACCGCGCCGCGTCCTCGGTCAAGGAACGCAAGGAGTGGAGTTACGCGCGGTGGAGCGAAGAGGTGAACAAGGTTCTGGTGACCATCGAGAACGCGATCTGGCCGGACCTGTTCATCGCGGGCGGCGGCATCAGCCGTAAATCCGACAAGTGGCTGCCACTGCTGAAAATCCGCACCCCGATCGTCCCGGCCGCTTTGCTCAACAGCGCCGGTATCGTCGGTGCGGCCATGGCCAGCGAGAGTCTGGTGACCACCGGCACGCAGGCTACCGCCGGGTAACTTTGCCGCTTTCGGTCGGCGACGTGCCGAAATTTGCCGCTCGGCACGGTGAACACCCACACTGTCGTTACAATGGTCCTCGGCGGCCGCCTACCGAATAGCGGTGAATATCCCAGCCGATAAGAACGCCAACATTCGATAGCAGACGCTTTCGGTGGAGTATGCCCATGCCCGCCGAGAAATTTTGTGAGACCGAAAGGGTGTACGTGGCAGCGACAAAAGCAAGCCCGGCGACCGACGAGCCGGTGAAGCGCACCGCTACCAAGACTCCCGCCAAGAAGGCCCCGGCCAAGCGGGCAGTCAAGAGCACCGCGGCCAAAGCCGAGGGCGGCACCGCCACCAAGCGCGCTCCTGCCAAGAAGGCGCCCGCCAAGAAGGCCGCGAAGGCCGTGGCGGGCAAGCCCGACGACGTCGCCGACGAACTCGAGACCACCGACGACCTCGAAGCAGGTCCCGAGGATCTCGAGGTCGACGACACCGAACTCGTGCTCGACGAGGAACTCGACACGGACGAGGACGTCGAGGATGCCGCCGACGACGAGGACGACGACGCCGAAGAGGGCAAGGACGCCAAGGCCGCCGCGCCGGCCGCGGTCAAGGCGGCCAAGGCCGACGAGGACCACCCCGAGCCGTCCGAGAAGGACAAGGCTTCCGGCGACTTCGTGTGGGATGAGGAAGAGTCCGAGGCGCTGCGGCAGGCCCGCAAGGACGCGGAGCTGACGGCCTCGGCCGACTCCGTCCGCGCCTACCTCAAGCAGATCGGCAAGGTCGCCCTCCTCAACGCGGAGGAAGAGGTCGAGCTCGCCAAGCGCATCGAAGCCGGGCTGTTCGCGACCCAGAAGATGGCCGAATTCGCCGAGAAGGGCGAAAAGCTCACCACTCAGGTGCGCCGCGACTACCAGTGGATCTGCCGCGACGGCGACCGCGCGAAAAACCATCTGCTGGAAGCCAACCTGCGTCTGGTGGTGTCGCTCGCCAAGCGCTACACCGGCCGCGGCATGGCGTTCCTGGACCTGATCCAGGAAGGCAACCTGGGCCTCATCCGCGCGGTCGAGAAGTTCGACTACACCAAGGGCTACAAGTTCTCCACGTACGCCACCTGGTGGATCCGCCAGGCCATCACCCGCGCCATGGCCGACCAGGCCCGCACCATCCGTATCCCGGTGCACATGGTCGAGGTGATCAACAAGCTGGGCCGGATCCAGCGCGAGCTGTTGCAGGACCTGGGTCGCGAGCCCACGCCCGAAGAGCTGGCCAAGGAAATGGACATCACGCCGGAGAAGGTGCTGGAGATCCAGCAGTACGCGCGTGAGCCCATCTCGCTGGACCAGACCATCGGCGACGAGGGCGACAGCCAGCTCGGTGACTTCATCGAGGACAGTGAAGCGGTAGTGGCCGTGGACGCGGTGAGCTTCACGCTGCTGCAGGATCAGCTGCAGTCGGTGCTGGAGACGCTGTCCGAGCGTGAGGCCGGTGTGGTCCGGCTGCGGTTCGGCCTGACCGACGGCCAGCCCCGCACGCTCGACGAGATCGGCCAGGTCTACGGGGTGACGCGTGAGCGCATCCGCCAGATCGAGTCCAAGACCATGAGCAAGCTGCGCCACCCGAGCCGCTCACAGGTGCTGCGGGACTACCTGGACTAGTCCGCTGGAACAGACCCGACGAGATCGGCCCCCTCCGTCAGACGGAGGGGGCCGATTTCTCACTGCGGACCGGAAACTATGCCGGCCCGCGTCCGTTCATCGGCTGTCCGAAGCTGCGGCAGCCTTGCGGGAAGCCTTGCCGGAACCCGCGTCCTCGCGCGAAGCACTTGGCGCGCCCACACTTTCGGACACCTTCTCGGAGGCTTCGGTGAGACTGCCGACCGAGGACTTCACCGTCGACCTCAGCTGGTCGGCGGCATCGGACACCGCGGTACGAACCTGGTCACCGGCGCGCTTGGCATCGGCAAAAGCCTTGCCGGGCCTGACCATGTTGCCGCTGGTCAGATTGGTCCCGCCGTTGCCCCGCACGGCCGAGGCGACCTTCCGGGACGCGCCGGTGCGATCGGAACCGGCCGAATTCGACGCTCGCTTCGGGACTGCCACCGGGGCATCCAGCGGCTTCAGCATGTCCGTGGCCGAACCCGTGCCCGGGACAACGGTCTTGGCCGTGTCCGACACCGTGTCGGTGCGCTCCGAAACCGGATCGGAATCCGGATCGCGCACCCCGTCGATCGCCTTGCCGACCCGCTTGATGACCTCGGCATTGATCGCCCGGTTGAACTTGGCCACCGAGAACGAGGCATCGGCCACACTGCGGTTGATCGTCGTCGCAACCTTGGTCACGTCACCGGTGGCGAACGAGTCGGTGACCTGCTTCATGGCCGCTCCGAGCTGGCGGTTGAGCGTCCGCACCTGCAGGCCGACCTCGTGCCCGAAAGTCGGCTCGGGGCTGAACCGTTGGCCGTTCCAGTCCGTCACTGTCCAGCCGTCCTCGGGGTTGCCTTCGATGACCACGTAGTCGGTGTTGCCCAGGGCATGCTGGCTCAGCAGCATGCCCTTCTCCGCCAGGGTGAGATTCTTGGCGTTCATCATCGTCCAGAACATGATGGTGCCGCCGTGGGAGAACACGATCACGTTGCGGTCGCCCTTGTCGTACATGGTCTTCAACGCGCCGTCGACGCGCGCGTCGAACTCGTTGCCGTCGATCGACCCCGGGATCCGCACGCCGAGTTGGCCACCGAACGCCCAGGCGATCGGGGCCTGGAGATAGCCACCGAGCGCACCGCTCTCGGGCGTGCCCTCGTAGTCGCCCGCCTCGATCTCCTGCAACCCGGGCAGCACCTGGATCGGCAGACCCAGATAGGCCGACATGGGTTCCGCGGTCTGCTGGGTTCGGATCATCTGCGACGCGTAGATCGCGTCGTAGTTGTTGTCGCCCAGCTTGTCGACCACCGCCTGGGCCTGCTCGCGCCCCAGCGGGGTGAGCGACGGACCGGGTGTCGAGGTGTCGATGTTCCCTGACGTGTTGCCCGCGGACTGAGCGTGCCGCACGAACGTGACCCGCATGTTCTCGGCGGCCCATGCCGGCAGCACGGACATCACGAAAAACCCGATGGCAGTGAGCACGATGCCAACGGCTCTCCATGTCGTTCTCGACCGGCGCCGTACAGCGGGTACGGCGCCGTTGTCGAAGTTGCTGTGTCGGTCCATTTCCTCTTCCTCTATCAAGTTGTTCCTGCCGGCGACGTTCGGACTTCACGGTTTCGGTGTGTCGGCCACCTCACCACGCCGGGCCATGTGATGGTGCGCACTCGAGGAGGGGCAGGGAGACGTGGTCTCGCTCAGCGGTACAAGACTTCTGGCCGTGTGGCAGTTGGAAGGGTGAGGCTCGTGCTCGTTCACACGTCAATTGCGCTCCACGAGTGCCGAATTCAGCTGGTCTCACTGCGCGCAACACACGGACCCGCGAGGGTCCGTGTGATCCGGTAGAGACGAAGGGTCCGGCCCGTTTCGCACACAGGCCGAAGGTGTCAGCTACGCCGAAGCCGCTGCCGCCCAGGGTGTTCCGGTGGTGCGCCGATGTCCGAGCGGTCCCGCAACGCGAAGCCCGACCGCCCCGCGCGGCGTGTCAGTCGCTCAGATCCTGGTGGATGTCGAAGCCCTTGTAGCCGGCCGCGGCCACCTCGGCGATGATCTCGCCGTACACGCCGAAACCGCCCACGAACGGCATGAACACACGCGGCTTACCCGGGATGTTCGCCCCGAGATACCATGAATTGGCCTGCGGCATAAGTGTTTCAGCGGCGCGTCGGCTGCATTCGGCCACCCATTCGGCGGCAGCTTCCGCACGCGCCTCGATCGCCGGGGCGCCCTGGGCGTCGAGGTAGCCGATCGCATCGGCCACCCAGTTCACGTGCAACTCCGAATGCAGCACCATGTTGGCCAGCACCGAAGGGGCGCCGGGGCCCGCGATGTTGAACAGGTTCGGAAAGCCCGGGACACCGAGGCCGAGGTAGGTTGCCGGCCCTTCTGCCCACGCCTCGTTGAGAGTCCGTCCGTCGCGGCCCACCACGTTGAGCTTCTGGACCGATCCCGTCATCGCGTCGAACCCGGTGGCCAGTACCAGGGCATCCAGTTCGTAGTGCGCATCGGTGGTGTCGAGACCGGATGGGTCGATGCGCTCGATGGGCGTGGCCCGCAGATTCACCAATGAGACATTGTCCCGGTTGTAGGTCTGGAAGTAGTTGTCGTCGGTGCAGATTCGCTTGGCCCCGATCGGATGGTCCTTGGGAATCAGCACGTCGGCGACCGCGGGATCGTCGATCACGGACCGCACCTTCTCTTCCCAGAACAACCGCGCGGTGTCATTGGCCTCGATGGTCACCAACTGGTCCGGGAATGCCTTGGAGAACAACACTCCACCCAGCTCCCAGCGCCGCTCGTAGGTCTGCCGCAGCTCCTCGGCGGAGACCTCCAGGGCGGACTTGGGATGGGGCTGGTGCGGTGAGCCACCGCCGCTGAGCATCGAGAGCCTGCGCCGCTCGGCATAACCGGCTTTCTGCGCGGCGCGCGTCTGGTCATCGAGCGGAATGTTGCCGGCCGGCACGCTGTAGTTCGGGGTCCGCTGGAAGACGTAGAGCTGTGCGGCCTCTTTGGCGATGCACGGGATCGCCTGGATACCCGAGGATCCCGTGCCGATCACGCCGACCCGCTTGCCGGTGAAATCAACGCCGTCGTGCGGCCAGTGCGCGGTGTGGTAGACCTCGCCCGCGAACGAGTCGAGGCCCGCGATCGCCGGGATGTTCGCGTTCGACAGCGGTCCGACGGCCAGGATGCAGAACCGCGCGGATACCGTGTCACCGCGATCGGTGCGGACCTCCCAGCGCAGCGTCTTCTCGTCGAGCACCATGTCGGTCACCCGGGTCCCGAAGGAGATGTCGCGCCGCAGGTCGAACCGGTCGGCCACGTGGTTGAGATAGGCCAAGATCTCCGGCTGGGTGGCGTACTTCTCCGTCCAGTTCCACTCCTGCTCAAGGTCGGGGTCGAACGAGTAGGAATAGTCGACACTCTCGACGTCGCAGCGGGCCCCCGGATAGCGGTTCCAGTACCAGACGCCGCCCACGCCGTCGGCCGCCTCGAACACCCGCACCGAAAGACCTTGGGAGCGAAGGCGATGCAGCGCGTACAGCCCGGCGAAACCGGCTCCCACCACCACCACATCCACCGCTGGAGCGGTTCGTTCGGCGGTACCTGACGGAGCTGGCTGGGCTGTCACTGTGTTGCCTTTCGCTTCATGGTTCGGATCGTCACGTTACGAACCACCGGGTGCGCCGGACAGCCGTTGTCCCACTCACCGGTACCTGGGCTGCCCGGGGGATGGAGGCCCCGGCACTGTTCAATCCGTTCCCGTTGAACGAGACTTTCCGCCGCGCCTTCAGGACGACGAATATCGTTGCTCCCATACTTCGCCGACGCTGCGGCCAGGATCGACACCGAAACCGGGCGAGATTCACCCCTGAAAGGAAGTTGTTGGGATGCAAAAAGATTCGGATAGCTTGTCGGATGTCGTAGCGATCGTCACCGGCGGCGCACGCGGCCTTGGCGCGTCGTTCGCCCGGCACATCGTCGCGCGGGGCGGCAAGGTGGTGGTCTCCGACGTGCTCGACGACGACGGCGCCGCGCTGGCCGCCGAGCTGGGCGAGGCCGCGCGCTACGTCCACCTCGACGTGACCGATGCGGCGCAGTGGCAATCCGCGGTAGAGCTCACGGTGACCGAATTCGGCAAGCTCAACGGCCTGGTCAACAACGCGGGAATCTCGACCGGACAGTTCATCGAGCATGAGCCGCTCGATCACTTCCGCACCGTCCTCGAGATCAACCTGGTCGGCGTCTTCAACGGCCTTCAGGCGGTCATCGCGCCGATGCGGACCGCGGGTGGCGGTTCGATCGTCAACATCTCGTCGGCGGCCGGCCTGATGGGTCTGGCACTGACCGCCGGCTACGGCGCGTCCAAATGGGGCGTGCGCGGGCTGAGCAAGATCGCCGCGGTGGAACTGGGGCCGGACCGTATCCGGGTGAACTCCGTGCATCCAGGCATGACCTACACACCGATGACCGCCCAGATCGGCATCCAACAGGGTGAGGGCAACTATCCCAACACCCCGATGGGCCGCGTGGGCGAGGCCGACGAGATCGCCGGCGCCGTCGGTTATCTGCTGTCCGATGCCTCCACCTACGTCACCGGCGCCGAGATCGCCGTCGACGGCGGTTGGACCGCCGGTCCGACCGTGAAGTACGTGATGGGACAGTGAACAGCATGAAACGACTTGAGGGCCGCCGGATCCTGGTGACCGGCGCAGGATCTGGCATCGGACAGGCCACCGCGCTGCGACTGCTCGACGAAGGTGCCGCGGTGGTCGGCGCCGACATCTCCGCCGACGGCCTGGAGATCGCCCGGCAGAGCGCGCAGCAGGCCGGTGCCGCCGACCGCCTCACCGCGCTGACGATGGACATCGGCGACGAGGCATCGGTGATCGCCGGCGTCCGCACCGCGGTCGAGACGCTCGGCGGCCTCGACTCCGTGGTCAACGCCGCGGGCATGCTGCGCGCGGTGCACACCCATCAGATGAGTCTGCAGGAATGGAACCAGATCATCGGCGTCAACCTCACGGGGACGTTCCTGGTGATCCGCGAGACCTTGCCGGCACTGCTGGACAATTCGCAGAGTGCGATCGTGAACTTCAGTTCCACCTCGGCGGCGTTCGCCCACCCGTACATGGCGGCCTATGCGGCCAGCAAGGGCGGCATCCAGGCGATGACCCATGCCCTCGCCCTCGAATACGGCAAGCAGGGGCTCCGTGCGGTCAGCGTGGCGCCGGGCAGCATCAAGTCCGGAATCACCGACGCCACACCGGGACTCGTTCCGGCCGACACCGATTGGTCATTGTTCGCCAAATTGTCGCCCATCATGCCGACCGACCTGGATTCCGGTGGCGCCGGGATGGGTGCACCGTCCGCGGTGGCCGGCGTGATCGCGATGCTGGTCTCCGACGACGGTGCGTTCATCAGCGGCACCGAGATCCGTATCGACGGCGGAACCCACGCGTAATCGCGTCCAGACGACGACGGGCGGCGCTGACATCGGCGCCGCCCGTCGTGTCTCGTAATGACCTACGGGGAAACGGCCTTCGACTCGCCGACCACCGTCGCAAGGCCGACGTGAGCATCGCGCCACAACCGCTGCACCGCGCTGGTGCGGCGCAGCGCGTCAACGCCTGAATGACAGACGATCTCGTCGATCGCACGCACGGCACGGCGGGCCGCGGCGATCTGATCCCGGCGCGCGCGTGCCCGCATGCCCGGGTCGATCGGCCCGTCCAGCACCCGGTTGAACGACGCCGTGAGCGTGTCGAGCAGCACCAGCCGCGAAGCCCGGATCTCGGCGGCCGCGTGTTCCTCGACCGGGCCGTCGGCGCCCGCCGTCTCGACATGGTGGGCCAGGACGCCCTCGGCCATGCCGATCACCGCGGCCGTGATCCCCAGCGGCGCAATGGTGCTCAGCGGAATGTGGTAGATCGGGTTGCGCAGGCCGGCGTGTCCCGCCGCGGTGCCGTCGACGATGCGGTTGTGGTTCAGCAACCGATGCGCGGGAATGAACACGTCCTCGATCGCGATACTCTTGCTTCCGGTGCCGATCAACCCGATCGCGTCCCAGGAACCCTCCACCACGCGCAGATCGGCTTGCGGCACAAGCGAATAGCCCAATCCGTCGGTATCGCCTGCGCCGACCGCACGCGCCCCGACGACGACCCACTCACAGTGATCGATCGCCGCGACCGAACGCCACTCGCCTGTGAGGCGATAACCGCCGTCGACGGGCAGGAGCACTCCGGCAGGCGTGTGCGCCGAGGCGATCCAGACGTCGGGGTCGGCCTCCCACACCTCGTCACGCAGGCGCCGGTCGGCCGAGGCCAGTGCCCACGGCGGCACCCCGACCGAGCCGGCGACCCACCCCGCCGAACCGTCCAGCCGGGCGATCTCGAGGACAGCCTCGGCGAAGTCGCCCGGATGGGTCTCGATACCGCCGAACTCCACGGGCTGCAACATGTGCATCACCCCGGACTCGCGCAGCGCGTCGACCGTGCGAGTGTCGAGCCGGCCCAGCGACTCGTTGACGGGCCCGAGCGCCTGTATCCGGTCGGCATTGTCACTGATGCCGTCCAGAACGTCCCTGGTCATTTCCACACCACGCATCCAAAACTCCCTTGTCGCACGCATCGCGGGCTGACCACCATGGTCGGGCACGGCAAACAGTGCTTGCGGCATGATCCCGCTCAGTGAGATCGTGAGTGATTCACTGTTCGACGTCCTAGGGGGCGCAGGTGCCGGGATCCACCAGCAACGCGACATCACGGCCACGTGCCGAACAACGCGACACGGCCGTGTCGATGGTGGATCGCGTCGCGCTGATCCTCAACGCCTTCGACGAACCCGGCAAGCATCTGCGGCTGGACCAGATCGCCAGCCGCACAGGGCTGCCCAGATCCTCGGTGCACCGGATTCTCAAACAGTTGCACAGCGCCGGCCTCCTGAAACACCGGCCGGACGGCTACGCACTGGCCGCGTCGCCGCTGCCGGTCACCAGAATGGTCGATCACTCGCAATTGCGCAGTGTGGCCTCTCCGACCCTGTCGCGACTGCATGCCGACACCGGACTGGTGGTGCACCTCGGGGTGCTCTTCGGCGGTGATGTGGTCTACCTCGACAAGGTGGCCGGGCGCAACAGCGCCGTAGTGCCCACCCGCGTCGCCGGACACACGCCCGCGCACGCCAGCGCACTGGGCAAGACCATGCTGGCCCAGCTTCCCGCCGAGGAGGTGGACGCCGTCCTGGGCCCGCGGCTGATCCGGTCCACCCGGTCGACCATCGGCGATCTGGAAACCCTGCACCGCGAACTGGCCAGGATCCGCTCCCGGCACGGGCTCGCCTACGACAACGAGGAACTGGCGATCGGACTGACCAGCGTCGCGGCACCGTTGCGCTCGGCCGACGGCGAGGTGGCAGGCCTGTCCCTGACCGGTGCCGTGCCGTTGCACCGTTTGCAGCGCACCGCCCCGTTCGTGATCCGGGCCGCGCGGCACATATCGCGGCAGCTGGGCTCCCAAGAAACCGGCGCCCGGGATTCCGCATCGATTGCCCCCTCCCAAGCGCAGGCCACCGACAACCTGCTGTCCCGGGTATTGCGGACCCTGACCTCCGACGCCTGGGTCTGAGAGCGCAGGCTTCCAGCGCCGGCTACCAGAGGATTTCGTCGACCTCCATGCCGAACGAGTGGCGGCCGACGAGGGCCAATACCTGGTCCACATTGCTGGCCACGTGGGTCTGCGCGGTCTGGACGTCGCGCCACACCCGTTCCACCAGTGGGTCCTCGCTGTCGCGGCCACCTGAGTGGGCGATGAACGTCCGGATCGCCGCGACAGCGCGTTCGGAGGCCAGCACCTGGTCCCGGCGCGACCGCAGCACCAGATCGGTGTCCGGGGCGGTGCCGGCACGCACACAGTCCATGAGATCGCCGAGGTTGCGTTCGATCTGCCTGACCGACAACTCGAGGTCGCTGCCCGCCATGGCCACCGGATCAACCGGCGAGCCGGCCCGGGGCTGCAACGCCGAGAGAATGTTCTCGGCGGCGCCCAGCAGAGGGACCGTGCCGGTGTGGGTGTACATGGTCGGTTGCGGCAGTCGATACAGCGGAGCCAGCGTGCCGAGCTGCTCGCCGCTGACCCAGCCGAACGTGCGGTACCGCGGCACCAGCGCACCCGAGACGACGACATCGTGAGCGCCGATGCCTCTCAATCCCACGCTGTTCCAGGTGGATTCGACGACATAGTCAGCTCGTGGCACCAGGGCCACCAGGAAATCCTGGGCGGCACCGTCCTCACCGACGAGTACCGCTGCGGCCATGAGCCACGACGAGTGCAGGATTCCGGTGCACCGGCTCCATCTGCCGGACAACCGGAAGTCGTCACCGACCCGTTCCAGGCGGCCCGTCGGGGCGTACGACTCACAGACCAGCGTCCGCTGATCCCGCCCCCAGACGTCGCGCTGGGCGCGCTCGTCGAACAGCGACAGATGCCAGGTGTTGACGCCCAACCATCCCGCCAGCCACCCGGTGGAGGTACATGCCGCTGACAGGTCGCGGGTGGCCGCCAGGTACTCGGCCGGATCGGCCTCCATCCCGCCGAACGCCTTGGGTCGCAGCATCGCAAAGAACCCCGCATCGTGCAGGCCACCGATCACCGAGGGCTCGACGGCACCGGTGCTGTCGACATCGGCGGCGGCATCGGCGATCGCCGGCAATGCCTGGCGCACCGCGGCGCGCACGTTCTGCGTCATCAGTGCCGCCCTATCCTGCCCGTCGGGTATGTCACCATCGTGGATACCATTCGTCGCCCCTCCCAGGAGGTCATATGGCCGAGCCGCCCGGTGCACCCGGAGTCGATCCCGGCGTCTCGGATACTGAATCGATTGCCGTCCTGCGCGATTCGACGTCGTCCAGGTTGCTGCAACCTGTCCGTCACGGCGGTCGTGCGGCGTCCCGATCGGCCTCGGAAGCAGCCGATTTCGTCGTCGCGGTGGCCGGTCTCGCCGAGCGCGACGGTTCCGGTGGGTGGCTGGCCGGAGCGCTGAATGCCGCTGCGTACGCGGTCGCCGGCCTGGACGACGCTGCCGCCGAACGGGTGTGGGGCGCCGACACCGCCGCGCTGGTCACCGCGTGCGCGGAACCGGCGGGGCGGTTGACCACCGGCCGCGGGAAGCGCCGGCTGACCGGGCGGTGGGAGTCGGTGACCGGAGCCGTGTTCGCGGACTGGATGCTCCTGAGCGCCCTGGACGAGGATGACCGGGGTTCGGTCCGCTACGTCCTTCTCCCCCGCGATGCCGTGCAGATCGACCGGCACGCCCACCGGCGCGGACTGGACGCGGCGGGAATCGGGGATGTCACGGTGTCCGACGTGATCGTCGATGCCGTGTTCTCGCACCCCGACGAAAGCCCCTCTGAAAAAAGCGAATTCGGTGAATCCCCGATCTCGTACCGGGTTCTGGCCGGTGCCGGGCAGGCCGCTGCCGTGGTCGGCGCCGCAGCCGGCGTGTGGCGGGCACACGTCGGTCAGGTCCGCCAACGCCTGGCCACCTCGTACGGCAGCGAGGACACCACCGAACTGACCTCGTCGGCGGTCCTGGTCGCCAAGGCGGAATCGGACATCGACGCCGCGCGGCTGCAACTCGTCACGTCGCTGAGCGCCGATACGCCCGCCGCCACGACAGCGCTGTGCCAGGCCGTCACTCGTGCCCGCAACGCCGCCGACCAGCTCCTGAGCAGCGGCAGCCGCCACGCGCTGGATGCGACGGATCCGGTGGCCCGGCTGTGGTTCGACGTCCTAGCCGGATACCGCCTGACGATCCGAAGCGTCCAGCAGCCCACCGTCGACTGAATCCACCCGCGCCGCGAGCTCGGCCAGCGCCTGCGGCACCCGGTCGGCGATGCCGTACGGGTCCGGCACCTGATCTCCGCAGGTCAGTACGCAGATCGCCATCTCGTCGCGATAGCTCCACCCGGTGAAGTTCAATCCCATCGGGAACACGATCGGCCCCGACGAGATGAGCTGCTCGATGGGCGCGCCACCCCAGTACAGCGTGTTCTGCGGACCGCGCACGTTGGATGCGATCAAGCTGAACATCGGGCGCCGCTTCATCTTGGCCCCGAGGATGGGCAGCACCCGTGAGTACAACCAGAACAGCGGCCAGTACTCCATCCAGTCGTGCTGCAGCCAGGCGTCACGCTCGGCCTGCACCTCGCGGGCGATGCGGGTCGCCGCGGCGATCGCCGTCAATCGTTCCACCGGATCGGCGATGTGTGTCGCCAGGTCGACGTTCCACCGCGCCACCTTGTTGCCCCACTCGGCTTCGGTTTCGGCCGGGCGCATCGAGACGGGCACCACCGCGGTCATGCTTTCGTCGCTGAGCTTTCCGTTCTCGGCGAGGTACTCGCGCAGGGCCCCGCCGCAGATGCTGAGGAAGACGTCGTTGATGGTGACGCCGAAAGCCTTTGACACCCGCTTGATCTCTGTCACGTCAGCGCGCCGGTAGGCGAATCGGCGGGCGGCCGAGAACGGTTCGTTGAACGACATCGCCGGTGCGGCGAATGCCTCTGCGTAGCCGGGCTTTCCGGCCTTCTGCCGCCGGCGGATCACGCCTGTCACGGCCGCGGTGCGGGCGATGATGCCGGGAAAACGCGCGAGCGCCGCGATCTGGTGGCGGATGACCAGCGGCCACCACACCCACGGTGCCGGGCGCCGTTCGTTCGGCAACGGCGTCGATCGGGGCTTCGGCAACGGGGTTTTCGGATCGGTGCTGTAGAGGGTCTCCAGCAGCCGCAGCGATGCGGTGCCATCGGCGACAGCGTGGTGGATCTTGAGCACCAGTGCGATGCGGCCGTCAGCTAGGCCTTCGACCAACCAGAGTTGCCAGGCGGGCCGGTCGCGGTCGAGGGCCACCTCGAAGATCTCGCCGATCGTCGCGGCAAGCTCCTCATCGCCGCCGGGGGCCGGCGCGGTGGTCCGCTGCACGTGGTGGTCGATGTCGAGCTGCGGCCGCGAAACCCACCAGGGCCGACCGAATCCCACCCGGGGGGACAGCAACTGCCACTGCAGAGGCTCCACGGTGTCGACCCAGCCCTGCACCGCGGCCTTGAGCCGATCGAACGTCAGCGGCTCGGACATCTGATTCGGGTCCAGTACGACGGCCTTCATCGTGTGCTGCGGTTGAACCGAGCTCTCCCACGCCAGGAAGCTGTTGTCCTCGCCCTTCAAACGCCGCATTTTCAACCTCGCTTGTCCGCCGCCGATACGGCACTGTCTGTGGCTGCCATCACTCTTATCGAATCGTGTGTCGCAGGAGACAAGCTGTCCCGCCCAGCGAGACTCGACCGCCCCCACCCGGCTCGCCGACACCTACGGTTTGCGCCATGAAGCGAGCCATTCCGCGCCCTGCCAGCCTCGCCGCCAGGGTCAACCGGTTGCGGGTGATCGCCCGCAGCATCGCCGTGCTGCGCGAGTCCGGGCTGTCCGGTGGAGCTGCCGACGGCATCCGGCAGGCGAAGCGGGTCCGCCAGTTCGGCGGTTTCGCCGCCGTCATCGAGAGCGCCGCCACCCGCGATCCCAACGCCATCGCCATCACCGACGAATGGGGCGACGTGACGTTCGCCCAACTCGACGACCGCGTCAACGCACTCGCCCGGGCCTGGAACACCCGGGGTATCGGAGCGGGCTCTGTCATCGCGGCGCTGTGCCGGGACCATCGGGGGCTGGTCACCATCCTGGCCGCGGCAGGCAAGGTGGGGGCCCAGCTGCTGCTGATGAACACCGGATTCGCCAAACCGCAGTTGGCCGATGTCGCGACCCGCGAGAAGGTCGACGTGCTGATCCACGACGAGGAGTTCACCGACCTGGTCAGCGCCATCGATCCCGGCGTACGGCGCTTCCTGGCGTGGACCGATGAGCGCTCGGGCACCGACATCGAAGGCTCGCTGGAGGGCCTGATCGCCGCGACCTCACCCGCCCCGGTTGCCGCGCCCGCCAAACCCGGCGGCATGACCCTGCTGACCAGCGGCACCACCGGCACGCCCAAGGGCGCACCGCGTGGCAAGACCTCTCCCCTGTTCTCGGCGCAGCTGTTGGATCGGGTGCCGCGCCGCCGCGGTCAGACCTGCATGCTGGCCGCGCCGATGTTCCACGGCACCGGGCTGGGCCAGGCGGTCCTGTCGCTGGCGCTGGGCAACCGGCTGGTGCTGCGGCGCAAGTTCAACCCCGAGGAGACCCTGCGCGCGGTCCAGAACCACGCGTGCGACGTGCTGGTCGTGGTGCCCACCATGCTGCAGCGGATCCTGGCCCTGTCCAAGGACATTCGGGAGAAATTCGACATCACGTCGCTCAAGATCATCTTCGTCTCGGGCTCGGCCATGCCACCGGACCTGGTCGAGCGCACCCTCGCCGAATTCGGTCCCGTGCTCTACAACCTCTACGGCTCAACCGAACTCGCGGTGATGACCGTGGCGATGCCCGAGGACCTGCTGCACGATCCGCGCACCGCGGGCAGGCCGCCCGTCGGGTGCGCCGTACGCCTGTATGACGATGCGGGCAACGAGATCACCGAACCGGGCGTGATCGGCCGGGTCTTCGCCGGCAGCGACGTGAGTTTCGCCGGTTACACCGACGGGCGCACCAAGGAATCGATCGACGGGTTGCAGAGCAGCGGCGATGTCGGCCACTTCGACGACACCGGCAGGCTCTACATCGACGGCCGTGACGACGACATGGTGATCTGCGGTGGTGAGAACGTCTATCCGCTGGAGGTCGAGAACCTGATCACCAGCCATCCCGAGGTGGACGAGGTCGCGGTGATCGGCGTCAGCGACGACGATTTCGGCCAGCGGCTCAATGCCTATGTGGTGCCGGTCGACGGCGCCACCCTGGCCGCCGAAGACATCAAGGACTACGTGCGGGCGAACCTGGCCCGGTACAAGATCCCCCGGGACGTCGAGTTCGTGAGCCGGCTACCCCGCAACGCGACCGGCAAGGTACTGCGCGGCGAGCTCACCGGCGGCGTCAAATGAGTGGCTCGAACATCCAGGAAGACACCATGAAACGGGAGGTCGCCGGCCGGATGGGCGATGCGTTCGCGCCGATCCTCTCCGGTGAACTCGACCCCATCGCCGCCGCGGCCGAGGTACGGGCCCGGCTCAAGGCCAGCCGCAGGCCCGCCAAACCCGTGCCGGTGGCCGACGTTGCGAACCAGACCATCCCCGGGCCGGCCGGTGACATTCCGGTGCGGATCTACCATCCGCTCGATCCCGCCGAGTCCACCGCCGGGCTGCCCGTGCTCGTGTATTTCCACGGTGGCGGATTCGTACTGTGCGACCTCGACTCGCACGACTCGTGCTGCCGCAGGCTCGCCAACGGCATCGGTGCGATAGTGGTCTCGGTCGACTACCGCCTGGCGCCGGAACACCCGTATCCCGCCGCGGTCGAAGATGCCTGGGCCGCAACCGAATGGGCGGCCGCCAATGCCGGCGAACTCGGCGGTGATCCGCACCGGCTCGTGGTGGCGGGCGACAGCGCGGGTGGCAATCTGGCGGCGGTGGTGGCGATGACGGCGCGCGACCGCGGGGGGCCACCCATCGCATTCCAGGTGCTGATCTACCCGGTTGTCGACCAGCGCCGCAAATCGTCGCTGTCGAGCCCGCACACCCGCAGCGGGGTGCTGACCGCCGAGCACATGCAGTGGTTCACCGCGCAGTACCTCGGCGACAGCGGCGCACAGACCGACGTCTCGGCGTCGCCGATTCTCGGTGACATGACCGGGCTTCCGGACGGGCACGTGCTGACCGGTGCCCTTGATCCGCTGTGCGAGGAAGGCGAGGAGTACGCCCGCATGCTCGCCGCCGGTGGCGCGAAAGTCAGTGTCCGGCGCTACGAGCGCGGCTTCCACGGATTCTTCAACCTCGCCGACCATCTTCCGGCCGCAGCCGAGGCCACCGACGATGTCTGCGCTGTCGTCCACAGCGCCCTGAACACACACGACCACACCTCAAACCCAGTGAAAGGCAACCCATGAAGCTTCGGAACACCCGCGCGCTGGTCACCGGCGCGAGCCGCGGGCTGGGCAAGAGCATCGCCGAGGTGCTGGCCGCGCGCGGCGTCGACGTCGCGGTGGTGGCGCGCGACGCGGAGTCCCTGAACCTGCTCGCCAAGGAGATCGACGGCAAGGCCTACCCGACCGATCTCACCGATCCGGCCGCCGTCGAGGCGCTGCTGGACCAGGTCGAGGCCGACGGTCCGGTCGACATCCTGGTCAACAATGCCGGAATCGACCGGGTCGGCTTGTTTCCCGATGCCAGTGCCGCCGACGTGCAGAACCTCCTGCAGGTCAATCTCGCCGCACCCTTGGAGCTGTGCCGCCAGGCCATGCCGCGGATGGTGCGACGGGGCCGCGGTCACATCGTCAACGTGTCGTCCTACGGGGCGATCGCGCAGGGTCCCGGAGTGACGTTGTACGGCACCTCCAAGGCCGGCCTGAGCCACTTCACCGCAGGCATCCGCGCCGAGCTGCGCGGTCAGCCCGTGGGCACCACACTCGTCCAGCTCGGTGAGGTGCGGACCGACATGATCGATCACATCAGGGAATTCACGCCCGCCCGCAAGACCATCGAGCGGTTCGAGCGGCTGCGCATGTTGCCCTCGTCGCCGCTGGAGCCAGAGGTGGTGGCCACCGCGATCGCCGACGCCATCGAACGCAACAAGCGACACGTCGTCATGCCGCGCCAGATCGTGGCGATGGCCAAGGTCACCGAGTTCCCGCGCCGCATGTCAGAGATCCTGCTGACCGGCATCGACCAGAACGAGAGGTAGCGATGACCGGCGCGAAGCTCATGGATCTGTCCGGCAAGGTCGCGATCGTCACCGGCGCCGCCCGCGGCCAGGGTGAAGCCGAGGCGCGGCTGTTCGCCGCGCTCGGCGCCAAGGTGGTGATGACCGACGTCCTCGACGAAGAGGGTGAGAGAGTGGCCGAATCCATCGGTCCCGCAGCACGTTTCGTCCGCCACGATGTCGGCAGCGAAACCGACTGGCACGCGACGGTCGACATCGCGATGGCCGACTTCGGACGTGTCGACGTGTTGGTCAACAACGCCGCGATCTGCAAGGTGGTGCCGCTGGCCGAGCAAGACACGGACGGATTCGAGCGGATGCTGCGGGTGAATCTCATCGGCGCCTTCCTCGGCATCCAGGCCGTCACCGAACCGATGAAGGCGGCCGGTGGCGGCTCGATCGTCAACATCTCGTCGCAGGCCGGTGTACAGGGACTCGCCGGCTACACCGCATACGGAGCGTCCAAGTGGGGCTTGCGCGGCATGTCGAAGGTCGCGGCAATCGAGCTGGGCCCGTTGGGCATTCGGGTCAACACGGTCTATCCCGGCATGATCGACACGCCGATGATCGCCCACCTCGGGGTGGAACGCGGGCTGGGCGGCCATCCCGGCGCGCCGCTCACCCGCGTCGGCACTCCCGACGAGGTCGCCGAAGTCGTGGCGTTCCTCGCCTCGGACGCGTCGTCGTACATGACCGGCGCCGATCTGACCGTCGACGGCGGCGCCAGTGCGGGCCGGATCCCCGTGACCCCGGCCGCCCGCCACGACGTCACACCCCCGGCAGCACCAGGATCTTGACGTGCGCGTCGGGGTCGCGCAGGGCCTCGAACGCGTCGTCCAGACCGTCCAGACCGACCCGCCCGGTGATGATCGCCTCCGCGTCGATCTCGCCGTCGGCCAGCCGTGCCAGCACCAACTCGTAGGCCCGGTCGTAGGGGCCGTGCCCGAAGTTGATCGCGATCTGCCGCATCTGCGCGACCACCGGGATGATGGTCTCCTCGGCGAACGGCGACGCCACCACCTGGATGCGCGAACCCCACGGCAGCGTGTGGGTCAGCGAGTTGAGGGTGCCCGCCCGTCCGCTGCACTCATAGGCGATCAACAGGCCCTGCGGATCGGCCGGGTCGGTCTTCCCATTGCTTCTCAACTCGTCGTAGAGCGCAATCGGATCCTGCTCATTGGGGTCGACGACGAAGTCGGCGCCCATCTTGGCGGCCAGCTCCCGGCGCTTGGGTGACGGCTCCGAGGCGATGACGGTGTGCGCGCCGGCGGCCTTGGCGGCCAGGATCGTGCCCAGACCGATCGATCCGCAACCGATCACCAAGGCGGTGTCCGCCGGTGTCAGACCGGACTGCTGCATGTGCATCTCGCCGACGTGCAGCGGCTCGGCCAGGGCGGCGTGCTCCAGTGACAGGCTGTCCGGCACGTGCCGGGCCCAGAAGGCGTCAACGACGATGAATTCGCCGAAGGCGCCGTGGTATTCGTTCGAGTAGCCGATGATCGTCGGCATCCCGTTGCCGACCTCCGCGGTGATGCCGAGCCCGGTGACCCGGTCGCCCTCGGTGAAATCCTCTACGCCCGGACCGGTTTCGACGACGGTGCCGGCCCACTCGTGACCGAGCACCACCGGACGGGTGGCGTCGAACACCGCGAACGGGTAGCCCGCACCGGCGGCCACCTCGACGAACCGGCACGGATCCTTGGACATGCTCAGATCGCTGCCGCAGATGCCACAAGCGGCGACCTTGATGCGCAACTGTCCGGGCCCGGTGGCGGGCGGGTCGGTGACATCGGTGACGGTGAACCGGCCGTCGAAGTACTGCGCCGCGCGCATCATGCCCCCTGTCCGGCGAGCTGCTCGGCAGGCCGGCCGTAATAATCGGTGTGCGCCTTGGTGATTGCGCCGATGAGTCCGCCGAGCAGGTATTCGCTGTTGTCCTCGGCGAACTGAAGGCTGGCCTGCCGGCCCACGTTGCGGTTCTTGAAATGCGGGACGACCTCGGAAGCGAAGAGCTCGTAGCTGCGCTTGGTCTCCTCCCAGCCGGCCATGTCCACATGCATGATCAGCAGAGTGCCGAATCCGCCGGTCTTCTCGACGAGACGCTCGATCTGGGCGATCGCATCCTCTGGCGTACCGATGATCGCCTGGCCGAACTCGCCGAGATTGTCGGTGCGCCACTGGTTGATGATGCCCTCGGGTGACTGCGCCCAGTCGGGGTTGATGCCCTGCTGCCGGTTGACGTACTCGGCAATGGCATGGATCCGTCGGGCGACCGCCCGCTCGGCATCGGCGCGGGTCTCGGCGATGAACATCGGATTGACCAGGCGCCAGGTGGAACGGTCCGCGTGATGGCCGTTCTCGGCTGAAACCTTTTCGTACACACCCCAGTTGCGGTCGAGAACGTCGAATCCGCTCGGCGAGCTGGCGGCCAGCGACAGCAGGGACAACCCGTGCGTGCCGGCGAGCACCGACCCGTTCGGAGAGATGGTCGACGCGGTGGCCACCTCGATGCCTGCGGGATCGTAGGTGGGCAGCTGGGCCCGCGCATCGCGCAGCGTGAACCAATCGGTCTCCATGTCGACGACCTCGCCGCGCAGCAGCCGCAGCACCGCGTCGAGCGCCTCCCCCTGCATGCGGCGCTGGTCGATCGGGTTGATGCCCATCATGTGCGCGTCCAGCGGGATCTTGCCCGGCCCGGTGCCGACGATCAGCCGGCCGCGCGTCTGCAGATCGAGCTGGGTGATGCGGTCCGCGGTGATCAGCGGATGGTGGTACGGCAGCGACATCACGCCGGTGCCGAATCGGATCCGCTCCGTGCGCTCGGCCGCTGCCGCGATGAACATGTCTGGCGCTGGGACGATTTCGGATCCCGTGGAGTGGTGCTCACCCATCCACGCCTCGTCGAAACCCAGATGGTCCAGATGTTCCATCAGGTCGATGTCCCGGCGCAGCTGCAGTGCCGGGTCGGCGTCGAGGGGGTGATAGGGCGCCAGGAACGCCCCGAACTTGATCGAGCTCGAATTCCACATGCCCGGCACGCTATCTGGATCATATGATTGGATCAAGTGATCCATAAAATTCGCCGTCGAACGCCGGCCGGTGACGTGACGGATCAGTCAGGAGCCGAGTAGACGATCGACCCCGCCGACGACGAAACACACCAGGTCGTCGTAGAAGTCCCGCAGTTCTTCCTCGTCCAGCCGGCTGCCGTTGCGGCGCCACTCGTCGGCTCGGCTCAGCGCTTGGATGAAGTTCATGATCGAGATGGCCCAACGCAGTTCCAGGCGCGCCGGATCGGAATCCGGAAACGCCCGCCGCACCTGGGCGAACAGTTCGTCGGGCAGATGCTGTTCGGTGTCGAGCAGCACCGGATTGTTCTCCTGGGAGATCTGGGCGATGATCTTGATCCACCGCATGCCCCGGACCCGGTGGCGCAGCAACAGTTTCAGATACGGCTCGGTGACCGCACGGACGAGAGCATCGGCGCTCGGCGCCACCGGATCGGCCTCGAGCAGCGCCACGTTGGCCGCGATCTCGTCACGCACCGCCGCACCCACATCGGTGAGCACCGCGCGCAGCAGGTCGTCCTTGGATCCGAAGTGGTAATGCACCGAGGCCGCGCCGAGGCCCGCGGCCGCGTTGACCGCCCGCACCGACACCGCATCCACCCCGTGGGCGGCGAACAAGCGTTCCGCGGCCTTCACCAGGCGCAGCCGGGTGGCCGCGCCCTGCCGATTCTGGGCTGCGCCGGACACCTGACGAGCATGGCACGCACTGTGCCGGCTGCTGAGCTGCGCTCTACCCCGACGGCGTGTCGGCGAGCGGCGCGAACCGGCCCTGGGCGTCGGGCGGGTAGTCCGTGGTGGTCATCACAGCGTTCACCGGAAGCGGACCGTACAGGTGCGGGAACAACATCGCCTCGGGATCCGTTGGGACACCTGGTTCCCACCGCACCGGATCCGGCAGTTTGGCCGGGTCGATGTGCAGCAGCACCAGGTCACCACGTCCGGCGTAGAGCCGGTTGGCCGGCAGGTGTACCTGCTCGGGAGCCGAAAGGTGGACGAAGCCCTGGACGCTCAGCGAGTCGGGACGATGTTCACCACTACGCTGGGCCGTCTGCCATTCGTCGGCGCTGCACAGGTGAACCAGGACACGCGGCGATGGATGCATACCGACAGCTTGCCCGGCAGCAACACGACGGCCAAGTGAGACACGACACACCGGTGAACCCCTGGGGAACAAGGCCGGAATCCAAAACGTCTGACAGAGTGGACATACGCAATCGCGGCGCCTTTGCCGAGATGCGCAGAGCAGAAGACGGAGGAGCCATGAACGCAACTCTGACAAGCCCGGAGCTAACCAGAGCGGACCGTTGCGATCGTTGCGGCGCGGCCGCACGCGTGCGCGCGAAGCTGCCTTCAGGAGCTGAGCTCCTCTTCTGCCAGCACCATGCCAACGAGCACGAAGCCAAGCTGGTCGAGCTGGCTGCGGTGCTGGAGATCAGCACGGCAGACGCCTGATCCCCTCAGGACGGCACCGCCGACACCACCCGCCTGGGCAGGAGCACGTTTCGTCAGTAATGCTTGACTGGTCATGACTGGCCAGCCGCTTCCAGTACCACCATCACGCCGCCACATCTGGCACATCACTCGACGCACACTGTCGAAGAGTTGGGACAACTCCATCTTCTCGGAGTCGGCCCAGGCGGCGTTCTGGTGTGCGTTGTCATTGCCTCCCCTCCTGCTGGGGATGCTCGGCAGCCTGGCCTACATCGCACCGTGGTTCGGGCCGGACACCCTGCCGACGATCCAGGATCAATTGATCAACGCGGCGAACAGCTTCTTCTCCCCCAACGTGGTCAACGAGATCATCGAACCGACGATCCGCGACATCGTGAAGGGCGCCCGCGGCGAGGTGGTGTCGGTGGGATTCGTGATCTCGCTGTGGGCCGGCTCGTCGGCGGTGTCGGCGTTCGTCGACTCCATCGTGGAAGCCCACGATCAAACACCGTTACGTCATCCGGTGCGGCAGCGGTTCTACGCGCTGGGCCTCTACGTGATCATGCTGGTGTCCGCGATCGGGGTGGCACCGCTGCTGGCGCTGGGGCCGCGGGCGGTGTCCGAACATATCCCGGACAGCTGGGACAACGTGCTGCGCTACGGCTACTACCCCGCGTTGTTCCTGGCGGTGCTGGTGGGGGTGACCGTGCTGTACCGCGTCTCGCTGCCCGCACCGATCCCGACGCATCGGCTGGTGCTCGGAGCCGTCCTGGCCACAGTGGTGTTCCTGGTCGCCACGTTCGGGCTGAGGATCTACCTCACCTGGATCACGAGCACCGGGTACACCTATGGCGCGCTGGCCACTCCGATCGCGTTCCTGCTGTTCGCGTTCTTCCTGGGGTTCGCCATCATGCTCGGCGCCGAACTCAACGCGGCTGTCCAAGAAGAATGGCCGGCATCGGACACCCACGCCAGGAGACTGCGGGAGTGGCTGGGCGACCGAGCCCTCAACGGTGGGGCCCAGGCACCGGGCGAAACCCGTATGCCCGAGCCCGTCGACCCGCCGCCTACTTCTTGAGTGACTCGTAGATCTTCTTGCAGTCCGGGCACACCGGAGAGCCTGGCTTGGCCGATTTGGTCACGGGGAACACCTCGCCGCACAGCGCGACCACATGCGTGCCCATGACAGCACTTTCGGCGATCTTGTCCTTCTTGACGTAATGGAAGAACTTGGGGGTGTCGTCGTCGGTCCCGTCGTCGACGCGTTCGTCGGTGTCCGGGCGCTCGATGGTCTGGGTCTGCATGGTCTTATTCTGCTCCTCACGTGCACGCGGCATCCATTGTGCCTGGGTGCGGGCCGCACGGAAATCCGTATGTCACGGCCCGCGGCAGATGTGGAACAGTAGAGGCATGAAACAAAGCCACGAGCTGAGTTTCGACGGCGATTTCGGCGACGATTTCGGCAAGGAAGCCCGCCCGGTTCTCATCACCAAAGCCGCACCTGCCTACGAAGTGCAGCACCGCCAGCGCGTCCGGAAGTACCTGATGTTGATGGCCTTCCGCATCCCTGCGCTCATCCTGGCTGCCGTCGCCTACAACATCTGGCAGAACGGACTCATCTCCCTCGCGATCATCGTGGTGTCCATTCCACTGCCCTGGATGGCGGTCCTGATCGCCAACGATCGTCCGCCTCGCAGCGCGGAGGAGCCGCGGCGTTACGCCGGCCGTAGCGAGCGGATTCCACTGTTCCCCACCGCGGAGCGGCCGGCGTTACAGAAGGACCCTTTTATGCCACCGCAACCCGACGCGGCGCGCACCGGCGACGATGCCCCCAGCTGAGCGGCTTCTTTAGCCATTCTTAGGACATTCTCAGGTCGGTCCGGAAAAACTGCAGCTCAACGGGCATGAATCCGGAGATCGGCGGGAACTCTGATGGCGTCTACGACGTTGTAGATCATGACAGTTCGAGCCGATCAGGAGGCCGTCATGGCAAATGCCACCACAAGCCGCGTCGACAGTGATCTGGACGCCCAGAGCCCTGCCGCCGACCTCGTGCGCGTGTATCTGAACGGCATCGGCAAAACGGCGTTGCTCAACGCCGCCGATGAGGTAGAACTCGCAAAGCGCATCGAGGCAGGCTTGTACGCCCAGCACGTGCTGGACACCAAGAAGCGTCTGGGCGAGAACCGGAAGCGCGACCTGGCGACCGTCGTCCGCGACGGCGAGGCGGCCCGCCGCCATCTGCTGGAGGCCAACCTGCGTCTGGTGGTGTCGCTGGCCAAGCGCTACACCGGTCGCGGCATGCCGCTGCTGGATCTGATCCAGGAGGGCAACCTCGGTCTGATCCGCGCGATGGAGAAGTTCGACTACACCAAGGGCTTCAAGTTCTCCACGTACGCCACGTGGTGGATCCGCCAGGCCATCACCCGCGGCATGGCGGACCAGAGCCGCACCATCCGCCTGCCCGTCCACCTGGTCGAGCAGGTCAACAAGCTGGCCCGCATCAAGCGCGAGATGCACCAGAACCTGGGCCGCGAGGCCACCGACGAGGAACTGGCCGAAGAGTCGGGCATCCCGGTCGAGAAGATCAACGATCTGCTGGAGCACAGCCGGGATCCGGTGAGCCTGGACATGCCGGTGGGCACCGACGAGGAAGCCCCGCTGGGCGACTTCATCGAGGACTCCGAGGCGATGTCGGCCGAGAACGCCGTCATCTCCGAGCTCCTGCACACCGACATCCGCCACGTGCTGGCCACGCTCGACGAGCGCGAGCAGCAGGTGATCCGGTTGCGGTTCGGCCTCGACGACGGCCAGCCGCGCACCCTGGACCAGATCGGCAAGCTGTTCGGTCTGTCCCGCGAGCGGGTGCGCCAGATCGAGCGCGAGGTGATGGCCAAGCTCCGCAACGGCGAGCGTGCCGATCGGCTCCGCTCCTACGCCAGCTAGTCCGTCCAGCCCATGTGCCCCGCCGGTTCCGCCGGCGGGGCACATGGCCATCCTGGGTGTTTCACGGCGTTTCACCCGGCCTGTCCTGGGCTTTTCGGCCACGATGTGACCTGCTCGACGACCCGATGTTGCGACGCAGTTCAAACGCCGGAAACGGTAGACTGTGCCGTGACGTTTGGGCTGGGAAGGCGCGCATGAACGATCTGGTCGATACCACCGAGATGTACCTGCGGACGATCTACGACCTCGAGGAAGAGGGCGTGGTGCCGCTGCGTGCCCGCATCGCCGAACGCCTCGACCAGAGCGGTCCGACGGTCAGCCAGACGGTGTCACGCATGGAACGCGACGGCCTGCTGCATGTCGCCGGTGACCGCCACCTGGAGCTCACCGACAAGGGCCGCGCTCTGGCGGTGGCCGTGATGCGCAAGCACCGGCTGGCCGAACGGCTGCTCGTCGACGTGATCGGGCTGCCGTGGGAGGACGTCCACGCCGAGGCGTGCCGCTGGGAACACGTGATGAGCGAGGATGTGGAGCGCCGTCTGGTCCAGGTGCTCGACAACCCCACCACCTCCCCGTTCGGTAATCCGATCCCGGGGCTGTCGGACCTCGGCGTCGGCTCGACCGGCTTCGACGACGTCAGCCTGGTCCGGCTCACCGAGCTGCCGGTCGGATTGCCGGTGGCCGTGGTGGTGCGCCAGCTCACCGAGCACGTTCAGGGCGACACCGAGCTCATCGGCCGGCTCAAGGATGCCGGCGTGGTGCCGAACGCCAGGGTCACCGTCGAGGCCACCGACCATGGCGGCGTGATGATCGTGATCCCCGGGCACGAGCAGGTCGAGCTGCCCCATCACATGGCACATGCCGTACGCGTCGAGAAGGTCTGACCGGTCACCCGGCTCTGCGTCCCCACTGCCTGCGCCGCGGTAACCGCACGCCGAGCTGTTCGGCCAGCCGATAGCCGGTGGCCGCCAGCTCCCTGACCCGTTCCGGGTGCATTCCTGATTGCAGCGCGGTGTCGAGCATGCCGGCCATCCGGTGCGTCGGCCGCGCCTGCAACGCGGCATCCAGCGACACCCCCGCCAGCGGGCCGTCGCCGCGCGCGTACGCCGAAAAAGCCAGCAGTACAAGCGCTTCCACCCGCCATGGGTCGGGCAGATTACGGGCCAACAGAGCCCACAGGGCTTCCGCCTGCTCCGCGCACTCCCCCACCGCCAGCGCATACAGCGTGTCGCGGACCCGCGGGTCGGCCAACCCCACGGCGAGCCGCGCCAGCTCGGCGGCCCCGGGCGCGTCCCCCTCGGCCAGCTGCAGGGCCACCGTCATCGCGCCCTCGACATCGGTGCGCACCTCGGCGTCGGGCCGGGCCTCCGGACACCCGGGCCGTTGGGCCACGAGCGCCAACGGCTTTTTCATCGAGTCGCCTGCGACCGGATCCGGCCGGATCACCTGCAGCAGTTCCTCGCGGCTGGCGTAGAGCCGCCGACCGTCCAGCACCGCAGCCGCCGCCAGCGGCGACGCACCCGGATCGTCCACGAACCCCTCTTCGCCGCAACCGTCGGCGCAGTGCCAGAGTCCGCCCGCGGCGACTCTGTCCACCACGTGCGCGGCGTAGAGCTCGATACCGTCGGCGGCAAGCGCCTGGTCCAGAACCGCCGCCAGGTCGCGGTACCGGTCGTCACACGCCCGGCAGTCGGTGCTCTGGTCGTCCACCACCACGGCGATCACCGCGTCCGCGCCTGCACTGGCCGCGAGTCCGACCAGGTGATCGATGCGCTCGGTCATGTCATCGGCCAGATCGGCGCGCATGACGCAGCCCAACGCGCCGCGGTCGACCGTGACCAGCACGAGGCTCCTGTGTGGGACGAATCCGAGCACCGCGGGCAGTGCGGCGATCAGCGCACCGGGACGGTTGAGGTGGAAGTCGAATTCCGACGAGGACGGCGATGGTGTTGTCATGCCCAGACCGTGCCAACCGGCGCCGTCACGGACCTCGCCAGAACCCGTCGGTAGCGGGTGGCTGGGGATGGACTCCGCGTTGGGGATAACCCCCGAGGCATTTGTTCATCCGGTATTCGGTCTCGCCGACATGCGAGACAACGGCAACCGGCGTAAACAGTTCTTCCATGGGTTCGATGCAGGAGTATGACCTCGTCGTCATCGGTTCCGGCCCCGGTGGCCAGCGCGCCGCCATCGCCGCAGCGAAGCTCGGCAAGTCCGTTGCGGTGATCGAACGGGGCATGATGCTCGGCGGCGTGTGCGTCAACACCGGGACCATCCCGTCCAAGACACTGCGCGAGGCCGTCGTCTACCTGACCGGCATGAGTCAGCGCGAACTCTACGGCGCGAGCTACCGCGTCAAGGAGAAGATCACCCCTGCCGATCTGCTGTCGCGTACCCAGCACGTCATCGGCAGGGAGATCGACGTCGTGCGGTCCCAGCTGATGCGCAACCGCATCGAGCTCTACACCGGGCACGGCCGTTTCTCCGACGAACACACGATCATCGTCGAGGACCCCAACCGCGCCGAATTGGTCACCGTCCGTGGCCGTTTCATCGTGATCGCGACCGGGACCAAACCGGCCCGACCCGCCGGAGTCACGTTCGACGATGCGCGCGTGCTCGATTCCGACGGCATCCTCGACCTCAAGGCTCTGCCCACGTCGATGGTGGTGGTCGGAGCGGGCGTGATCGGCATCGAGTACGCCTCGATGTTCGCCGCGCTCGGCACCAAGGTCACCGTGGTGGAGAAGCGCGACGACATGCTCGAGTTCTGCGACCCCGAGATCATCGAGTCACTGCGCTTCCACCTGCGCGACCTCGCGGTGACCTTCCGGTTCGGTGAAGAGGTGACCGGCGTCGACGTCGGCCCGTCCGGCACCGTGACCACACTGGCCAGCGGCAAGCAGATCCCCGCCGAGACGGTGATGTATTCGGCTGGGCGCCAGGGCCAGACCGATCATCTCGACCTGTCCAACGCAGGCCTGGAATCCGATGCGCGCGGCCGCATCTACGTCGATGACAACTTCACCACCAAGGTGGACCACATCTATGCGGTGGGCGATGTGATCGGATTCCCGGCGCTGGCCGCCACGTCGATGGAGCAGGGCCGGCTGGCCGCCTACCACGCGTTCGGCGAGCCCACCAAAGGCATGATGAGCCTGCAGCCGATCGGCATCTACTCGATCCCGGAGGTTTCCTTCGTCGGCGCCACCGAGGTCGATCTGACCAAGGACTCCATCCCCTATGAGGTCGGGGTATCCCGGTACCGCGAGTTGGCTCGCGGCCAGATCGCCGGTGACTCCTACGGGATGCTCAAGCTACTGGTGTCCACCGAAGATCTCCGGGTGCTCGGCGTGCACATCTTCGGAACGAACGCCACCGAGATGGTCCACATCGGGCAGGCCGTGATGGGGTGCGGCGGCACAGTCGAATACCTCGTCGACGCGGTGTTCAACTATCCGACGTTCTCCGAGGCGTACAAGGTGGCGGCGCTGGACGTGATGAACAAACTGCGCGCGCTGAACCAGTTCCGCTATTAGCGATCACTCGCAGTCGGATTCGAGCGCGGCGGGCGCCGCGTCGCCCGGGCCGCCTGCCTCGGCTCGGGCCAGCAACCGGACGATGCGGTCATCGAAGTGCGGCGAGTAGGACACGTCGTCGTCGCATCCGCCGCCGTCGAGGCCACCCACCAAGCCGGTCACCGTGGACCCCGAAACCCACGGGGCGCCGCTGAAACCGTCTGTGAGGCCCGCGCAGGTCAGCGACGGAAACCCCTCTGGTGAACGTTCGGTCGCGCCCCGGCAGGCCAGCGGGCTGCCGCCTTCGCCCATCGGGTAGCCGGTCACCGTCACCGGACTTCCCGGCGCGGGCGCCGCACCCAGGCTCAAGCCGCCGTCGGCAGCCGCGAGCAGGCCGGCGCCGGAACCGCCGGTGACCCGCACGATGGCGTAGTCGGCCTGCGGATCCTGCTCGGCGATCCAGCGCGGGTCCAAATACACCGCGCCGACGTGCCAGGTGGCGCCGCCGCCTTCGCCGAAGCCGGGGACGAAGGCCGTGTCGACGCCGTCGAGAAGGCAGTGCGCGGCCGTCAGGATGAGATCACCGGACGTGCTGGACAGCACCGATCCACTACACGTATGCGTCGTGGTGTCGCCGAGGAACAACGCTCCCACCCGCCGGTCCGGCATCACCGACTCGGCCCCTGCCTGGGACAACGGGCTGGCCACCACCGGTGGTTCACTCGGCGCGGCCGTCGCAGGGTCGGCAGACCCGCCCGCCGCGGTCCGGGTGCCCGGCCCGCTGCACGCCGCGGCCAGCGCGGTCATCACCGCCGCCGCGATTGTGAGCTTCACCATCCGGGTCACCTGCATCATGACGATTTTGCCTGATCGCGGGCATCGCCGCCGGAATGCCGGCCCGGGGCCGGTGCGTTGGCACCCACAAGCGGGGCGGAACGAACCCGCGGCGCGGGTATGCGGGACACTGGATGGCACGGTGGTAGGCCGTCACAGCGTCCTACCGCAGCGAGGAGACGAAGCGATATGACCGACAGCAGCGACACCCCCGATCAGCACTACCAGCCCGATCAGAGCGGCATGTACGAGCTTGAGTTCCCGGCGCCGCAGTTGTCGTCCTCGGACGGCCGCGGCCCGGTGCTGATCCACGCCCTGGAGGGCTACTCCGACGCCGGTCACGCGATCCGGCTCGCCGCGGAGCACCTCAAGGACACGCTCGACACCGAGCTGGTGGCTTCCTTCGCCATCGACGAACTGCTGGACTATCGGTCGCGGCGGCCGCTGATGACGTTCAAGACCGACCACTTCACCAGCTACGAAGAACCCGAGCTGAACCTGTACGCGCTGCATGACGACGTGGGCACGCCGTTTCTGCTGCTGGCCGGACTTGAGCCGGACCTGAGGTGGGAACGTTTCATCACCGCGGTGCGGCTGCTCTCCGAGCAACTCGGGGTGCGGCGGGTGATCGGCCTGGGCACCATTCCGATGGCCGTGCCGCACACCCGGCCCGTCATGCTCACCGCACACTCCAATGACAAGGAGCTGATCGCCGACCACACACCCTGGGTCGGCGAGGTCCAGGTGCCGGCGAGCGTCTCCAACCTGCTCGAGTTCCGGATGGCCCAGCACGGCCACGAGGTGGTGGGTTACACCGTGCACGTCCCCCACTACCTGGCCCAGACGGCCTATCCGCCGGCTGCCGAGGCGCTCCTGGCAGAGGTGGCCCGCACCGGTTCGCTAAAACTGCCGTTGGAGAAACTGTCCGAGGCCGGCGCCGAGGTGTACAGCAAGATCAACGAGCAGGTAGAGGCCAGCACCGAGGTCGCCCAAGTGGTGACAGGGTTGGAGCGCCAGTACGATGCGTTCGTTGCCGCACAGGAAAATCGGTCTCTGCTGGCGCGCGACGAGGAACTGCCCAGCGGCGACGAGTTGGGCGCCGAGTTCGAACGGTTCCTCGCCCAGCAGGCCGGTGACAAGTACAAAGACGACAAGTACCGAGACGGACGGGATGGCTTCGGCGACGGATTCCCGAACGGCGACAACCACTCATAGCAGCCCGATGCCGGGCCGAGAGCGAGGTTGACCAGCATGACCGAGCGCAAATCCCACCTGCGGACCGTACGCGAGCTCACTCCGACGCTCGAATACCGCACCATCCACGGATACCGGCGTGCCTTCCGGGTGGCCGGATCCGGGCCGACGATCCTGCTGATTCACGGTATCGGCGACAACTCCACCACCTGGCACACCGTGCAATCGGCTCTGGCGCAGCGGTTCACGGTGATCGCCCCGGACCTGCTCGGCCATGGCAGCTCCGACAAGCCGCGTGCGGACTATTCGGTGGCGGCCTACGCCAACGGCATGCGTGACCTGCTCAGCGTGCTCGACATCGACCGGGTGACCGTCGTCGGCCATTCCCTGGGCGGCGGCGTGGCCATGCAATTCGCCTACCAGTTCCCGCAGTTGGTGGACCGGCTCATCCTGGTCGGCGCCGGTGGGGTCACCAAGGACGTCAACATGGCGCTGCGGGTCGCCTCACTGCCGATGGGCAGCGAGGCGCTGGCGCTGCTGCGGCTACCACTGGTACTGCCGGCATTGCAGCTGGCCGGCCGGGCCGCCGGCGCCGTGTTGGGCTCCGCCGGACTCGGGCATGACATCCCGGACATGCTGCGCATCCTGGCCGATCTGCCGGAGCCGACGGCATCGTCGGCATTTGCCCGGACCCTGCGCGCCGTCGTGGACTGGCGCGGCCAGGTCGTCACCATGCTGGACCGCTGTTATTTGACTGAATCCGTTCCCGTGCAACTGATCTGGGGCGACTCCGACTCGGTGATCCCCGTCAGCCACGCCCGGATGGCGCACTCTGCGATGCCCGGTTCCCGACTGGAGGTTTTCTCCGGGTCCGGGCATTTTCCGTTCCACGACGATCCCGACCGCTTCGTCGAGGTGGTCGAGCGCTTCATCGACACGACCGAACCTTCGGTCTACGACCAGGATCGGCTCCGCAGCCTGCTGCGCAGCGGGCGGAGCGAAGAGGCGATCAGCGGATCGTTCGACACCCAGACCGCCGTGCTCGACGCGATGGACGCCGACGAGCGCAGCGCCACCTGACCCGCGCGGGGTAGCCGGGTCACCACGACGAGAGTCCACTGCGACGTAGCATCGGTCTATGGCCATCGATGTCACCGTGTTACGCGTGTTCACCGACTCCGAGGGCAAGTACGGCAATCCGCTCGGAGTGGTCGACAACAGCACCGTCGCGCCTGCCGACCGGCAACGGATCGCCGCCGAATTGGGCTATAGCGAAACGGTATTCATCGATCTACCGCAGCCGGGCGGCAACTCGGCCGGCGCGCACATCTTCACGCCGGCAACCGAATTGCCGTTCGCGGGGCACCCGACCGTCGGAGCGTCGTGGTGGCTGCGCGAGATCGGGATGCCGGTCCGTACCCTGCGGGTGCCCGCCGGGATACTCCAGGTCGAGTACGACGGAGATCTTGCCGTCGTCAACGCGCGGTCCGAATGGGCACCGGAGTTCGCCATCTATGACCTGACTTCGGCTGAGGAGTTGCTCGCCGCCGATCCCAACGATTTCGACGACGCCGACCAGAACTACCTGTGGGCCTGGATCGACAAGGCGAACGGCACGGTGCGCGCCAGGTCCTTCGCCCCACAACTGGGGATCCCCGAAGACGAGGCGACCGGCTCGGCAGCGGTGCGGATGACGGACTATCTCAGCCAGGATCTCACGATCGTGCAGGGCAAGGGTTCGGTGATCGAGACCCGCTGGAGCCCGGAGGGCTGGGTTCGCGTGGCCGGTCGCGTGGTCAACGACGGCCCCACCCGGCTGGACTGAGTCCGGACCGGTCTACGCCTCGGCGCGGTGGGCCCGGAGCGCCTCGATCTCACGCTCGAAGTCCTCGGCCGACGAAAACGACCGGTATACCGAAGCGAACCGCAGATAGGCGACCTCGTCCAGTTCACGGAGCGGTCCGAGAATCGCCAAGCCGACTTCGTGACTGGGAATCTCCGGAGTGCCGAGTCCGCGGACGGCATCCTCGACCTTTTGCGCCAACACGTTGAGGGCATCGTCATCGACCTGCCTGCCCTGACAGGACCGGCGCACGCCGCGGATCACCTTCTCACGACTGAACGGCTCGGTCACCCCGCTGCGCTTCACCACGGCCAGCACAGCTGTCTCCACGGTGGTGAATCGCCGCCCGCACTCAGGGCATGACCGCCGGCGTCGGATGGCCTGCCCTTCATCGGTCTCGCGCGAATCGACGACACGCGAATCGGGATGACGGCAGAACGGACAGTGCATCACCGCTCCTTCGTCATGCCGCCGGACAACTAGCTCGAGCGCCCTTGAGCGTACCCGTGCTGCCCGCGGCAGACTCACCGCCGGGTCCAGTCGCGCATACGCGCTCAGGCGGACGCCGGCCAGTGTGGCTGGCAGCCAGGACGATTCAGCGGACATCGCACTGCTCAGCCAACCGGGGCGAGCAGCGTCTGCCCTGGGTCGACGGCCGCGGACTCGAGCTGGTTGAGATCGCGGATCTGCTCGACGACACGCGCGACCGGCGCATCCGGGGCGACGCGGCGGGCCACCTGCTGCAGCGTCTCCCCCGACTTCACCTGAACCACGGCGAGTTCCGCCGGCGCCGCCGGCTCGTTGCCCATCACGCCGCCGAGCTGTGCCACCAAACCCAGCCACACGGTGATGCCGGCCGCCACCAGCGCCAGCAAGACCGTCGTCATCGGCGTGATGGGACGGCTGCGATGAGATGCCCGCGACATCAGCACTCCGGTCCCGTGGTAGCGGACCGCGCCACCGGCGGGCCGGGAGGGCGCCGGACGCCGCACCCGGCGCACCGGCCGCGGCGCCCCGGTGCCGAATTGGGCGCGGGGCGACTGCGGCATGGCCCGAACAGCGCGGGAACGGCTATCGGCGGGGATATCGATGATCGCCATCTGACTGCCTTTCGGTGAGACTGATTCGCTCTTGTGTTCGAACATAGTCGCTCAAGTGTTCGATGGATAGAACATGTGATCGAACTGTTGCCAAACGATAGAACAGGGCACCGACAAGTTCCGGCGGCGAAGCACATCGGCCACAGGGTCGGCCGCCCGCTCGGCGGCCCGGCGGCCCGCTCGCGCACTCCACCTGGGAACACGCCGCAACACGCGTCGAACACATGTTTGATTAATGTTCGACCAGCGACTACATTCGGCCCCATGAGCGACGACCGCAGCAGGGACGGCAGCACCGAAAGCCCGGCCGGATCGGACGGCGCAGGCCCCCGCCGGGCCGAGGGCGGCCTCACCGACCGGCAACGGACCATTCTCGACGTGATCCGCGCGTCGGTGACCAGCCGCGGCTACCCGCCCAGCATCCGCGAGATCGGCGATGCGGTCGGCTTGACGTCCACTTCATCGGTCGCCCATCAGCTGCGCACCCTGGAACGCAAGGGCTATCTGCGGCGCGACCCCAACCGGCCGCGCGCGGTCGACGTGCGGGGTGCCGACGATCACGCGGCCGCGGTGGTGTCCACCGATGTGGCCGGCTCGGACGCGCTACCGGAGCCGACCTTCGTCCCGGTGCTCGGACGGATCGCGGCGGGCGGACCCATCCTCGCCGAGCAGGCTGTCGAGGACGTCTTCCCGCTGCCCCGCGAATTGGTCGGCGAGGGCTCGCTGTTCCTGCTCAAGGTCGTCGGGGATTCGATGGTGGATGCCGCCATCTGCGACGGCGACTGGGTGGTCGTGCGCCAGCAGAGCGTGGCCGACAACGGGGAAATCGTGGCCGCGATGATCGACGGCGAAGCCACTGTGAAGACGTTCAAGCGGACCCGCGGTCAGGTCTGGCTCATGCCGCACAATCCGGCATACGACCCGATTCCGGGTAACGACGCAGCAGTGCTCGGCAAGGTCGTCACTGTCATCCGCAAGATCTGACGTGCCGTAGCCCGGCCACGTCGAACCGTGGCCGGGCCCTGCAGACTCAGTCCGTCCGCACGAATCCGTTGGTGCGGGCGAATTCCTCACTGGCGAACCAGATCTCGGCCACGGCGTCGTCGTATTGGCTGCTGTCGGGTGCCCAGTACCGGCCGGACTTCGTGTCCGCCTTGATGGGGTAGCCCTCCGGTGCGCGGTTCGGGTCGTCCAGCGGTAGGTGAATGGCCGTGGCACTGGGAATCTCGTCGAGTTCGATGGCGGCATGACGCCCGCTGTGGGCCTCACTGTTGTATGCCTCGGCTTCGGTGATGACACGGGTCGGAGCGGTGTCGACATTGTCCTGGTCGCTGTCCTGATCGCCGCCCCGCTCGCTGGGCCTGACCAGGCCGCTCAGCGCCGCGAAACCCTGCGCCTCCCGCATGCTGCCGGCCGCACCAGCGAGTCCCCCGGTCACGGTCACGTCGTCCGCGAGTTCGGCTTCGATCTCTCCGTCGGTGTCCTCACCTTCGGCGACCTCCTCGAACTCCGCGTCGATAGGCGTGTCGAGGTCCTCGTCCTCGTCGTAGTCGTCGTCGAAGTCGTCCTCTTCGAAGTCGTCGTCCTCGTAGTCGTCGTCGTCCCGGTAGCCACCGTCCTGGTAGCCATCGTCTTGGAACCTGTCGAAGCCCTGTCCCGGCTCCGGGCCCGCCAGCCGCGAGGAATCCTCGGGCGGTTCGTCGTCCTCGCCCGGTGCTCCGTATTCACCGGCCGGCCCTTGATGAGGAGCGGCCCACTGACTGACCGGCATCGCGATATCGGTGGGATCGTCGTACGGCGACGCCGCGCCGCTTGCCGAATCCTCGGCCGGCCCGGCGAATCGCGCGGTCGCGGCTTCAGCGGGACCGTATGCGGGGCCCGGTCGGTAACCGCTCGGCACGTCGGCGTCCCGGTCGTCGACATATTCGTCGTGGTCGTATCCACGCGATTCGTAGTGCGCGTCGGAATAGCCACCGTCGTCATAGTGCGGTTCGCCGGGTCCGCCGTCGTAGTCGTCGTCGAACGGGTCGTGGTCGAAGTCGTCGTCGCCACCAGCCCGGCGTCGGTGCCACAGCGCCGCACCCACGATCAGGCCGGCGAGCAGCAACACGGGCACCACGGCGATCAGCCACCACCAGCTCCAATGCCAGGCGAAGGGCTTCTTGGTATCGGTGCCGGATTGCTGCGGACCGGCGGCGTGAGGCTGCTCGAGCCCCGGAACCTGCAGGCCACTCAACTCGGAGGCGAGCTTGGACGGCTCGGTGGTGAACTTGTTGGCCTCGCGATCCCAGGAGACCGCGCCCCCGCTGAATCGCTGGCTGATGACCGAGCCGTCTTCGGTCTGGTCGGCCATCGGAGCACCCAGCGCGCCCTTGGCCCCGCCCAGCTTGTCCCAGGCCGCCTTCATCGCGCCCCGGACTATCACCGCGCCGTAGTCGGGCGTCCAGAAGATGACGGGGTTGTCGGCCGCGGCGAAGGTGCTGATCCGGCTGTTGGGTCCCAGCCCGCCTTCCGACTCGCCTGCGGTCGGGAAGCCGAGATCGCCTTCGGGACCACCTACGCTCTCGTACTTCTCCAGCAGCTGGCCGGTCACGGCGTTGGCGCCCGTGGCCGGGCTGTAGAAGATCTTGCCGCCCGCGTAGTTCTGGCCCAGCCCGCCGTCGCCGATCGGATACTGATCGCCGTCCTTGGCTCCCAGCGGACCCATCGGCCCGCCTGCCGCCCTGCGGGCCGCCGCGATCGCCGCCGCGGGATCCGACGGGACGTCCAGGCCGGCGAGTTGATCGGCCAGCTCCGGCGGCACGGTGGTGAACACCTTGGTCTTGCGGTTCCAGGAGATCTCTCCGCCGGTGAAGGCTTGGGAGCTCACGTCGCCGTCGAACGACTCGTCCTCGGTCGGGACGCCCAGTACTCCAGCGGAACCACCGAGCTTGTCCCACGCGGCGTTGACCGCACCCCGGACCACCCGGGCGCCGGTCGACGGCGTCCAGAAGATGACGGGGTGATCCGGCGCGCTCAGCGTCGAGTTTCGGCTGTCGGCGGCCCGCCCGGCGCCTTCGTCGATGGTGGGGAAACCCAGGTCGCCGTCGGCGGCACCGCCCAGCGACTCGTACTTCTCCAGAATCGCGCCTTGCATGAAGTGCGCGCCCGTCGCCGGCGTGAAGAACATCTTGCCGCCGGCGAAGTTCTGCGCGAAGCCCGAACCCACCGCGTAGACGTCGCCTTGGCGCGGCCCCAGCGGCCCGCCTTCGCCGCCGCTGGCATCCCAGGCGGCGGTGACCGCTGCGTCGGCATCGGACTCCGGGGTGGCCGAAGCCACCGCCGGACCCATCAAAGCAGCGACCGCGAGGGCGAGCAGGCCGACCGCCAACCGCCACACGGCCGCGTTCAGCCTCGCTCCAGGCCTAGTCATGCGCCCTCCCCGCTCGTTCGGCAAAGTTTCCTCAGAATTGTCCCGCCCCGACAACTTTGCTTCAGCAGGTGACGATAACCAAGGAACGTGGCCGATCATGACCAAAAAAGCCGCAATATCCGGGCCTGAGGACCCAGATTTGGGCTTCTCGGGCTCTCATCCGGGGTATTTCGGGCTCATCAGACGCCCAGACCGCGTCCGATGATCTCCTTCATGATCTCGGTGGTTCCGCCGTAAATGGTCTGCACCCGCGCATCCAGGTAGGCCCGCGCGACCGGGTACTCCCGCATGTAGCCGTAACCGCCGTGCAGCTGCAGGCAGCGGTCGATGAGCTCCACCTGCTTCTCGGTCGAGTACCACTTGGCCATCGCGGCCTGTTCCACGGTGAGCTTCTCCTCGAGGTGCAGGCGGATGAACTCGTCGACCATCATCCGCACCACGGTGGCCTCGGTCGCCAGTTCGGCCAACAGGAACCGGCTGTTCTGGAAGCTGCCGATGGGCTTCCCGAAGGCCTTGCGCTCCTTGGTGTACTGCACCGTCTGCTCCAGTACCGCCTCCATCGCCGCGGCGGCCATGATGGCGATCGAGATGCGTTCCTGCGGCAGGTTCTGCATGAGATAGACGAATCCCTGGCCCTCCTCGCCGAGCAGATTCTCGACCGGCACGCGCACGTCGGTGAACGACAGTTCGGCGGTGTCCTGGGCCTCCAGGCCGATCTTGTCGAGGTGACGGCCGCGCTCGAAGCCCTCCATGCCGCGCTCCACCACCAACAGGGAGAAGCCAAGGGCGCCCTTCTCCGGATCGGTCTGCGCGACCACGATCACCAGGTCGGAGTGGATGCCGTTGGTGATGAAGGTCTTCGACCCGTTGAGCACATAGTGGTCGCCGTCGCGGACCGCGCGGGTCTTGATGCCCTGGAGGTCGCTGCCGGTGCCCGGCTCGGTCATTGCGATCGCCGTGATCAATTCACCGGTACAGAACTTGGGCAGCCAGCGCTGCTTCTGCTCCTCGTTGGCCAGGCGGAGAAGATAGGGCGCGACGACGTCGTTGTGCAGGCTGAAGCCGATGCCGCTGTACCGGCCGGCCACGGTCTCCTCGCAGACGATCGTGTTGTACCGGAAGTCGTCGTTACCGCCGCCGCCGTACTCCTCGGGCACCGCCATTCCGAGAAAGCCCTGCTTACCCGCCTCCAGCCAGACCCCGCGGTCGACGATCTTGTCCTTCTCCCACTGGTCGTGGAACGGCGCGACATGCTTGTCCAGGAATGCCCGGTACGACTCGCGGAACAATTCGTGCTCAGGCTCGAACAACGTGCGGTCGTACTTCACGACACTGCCCATGGTGTGACCTCCGGTACTGGTTACGGATTTGGGGCCAACCTATACCAACCGGGTGGTTGGTCAGCCCCGGGGAGGGTCGGTACCGCCCGTAAACTCGGGCCATGCCTCAGTCCCCCGCGACCCTCGCGCACTGGGGGGCCTTCACCGCCGATCTCGCCGACGGTGACATCGCCGCCGTCGCCCCGGCGGCCGGCGACACCGACCCCTCACCGTTGCTCGGCAACCTGGCGGGCTCACTGCGGCACCGCTCCCGCATCGCGGGGCCCGCAGTGCGGCGCGGCTGGCTGCGCGACGGCCCCGGCCCGAGCACCGAGCGCGGTGCCGACGAGTACGTCGCGGTGTCCTGGGACGAGCTCACCGAACTGCTCGCCGCCGAGTTGCGCCGAGTCGTCGACACCCACGGCAACGAGGCGATCTACGGCGGCTCCTACGGCTGGGCCAGCGCCGGCCGCTTCCACCATGCCCAGAGCCAGGTGCACCGCTTTCTGAAAATGCTTGGCGGCTATACCTTTTCCCGCCATTCCTACAGCCTGGGGGCGACCGGGGTGATCATGCCCCGGGTGGTCGGTACCCACGACGATCTGTTCAAACGCTCCACGGACTGGGACGTCATCGCCGAGCACACCGACCTGCTGGTGTGCTTCGGCGGTGTCGCGCTGAAGAACACCGGTATCAATCACGGTGGCACCACCGCACATCCGGCCCGTGACGCGCTGCGCCGGTTGCGTGACCGCGGCGGACAGATCGTTTCGTTCAGCCCGCTGCGCGACGACGTCGACGGCGACTGCCAGTGGCTGGCGCCGATTCCCGGCACCGACGTGGCGGTGATGCTCGCGCTGGCCTACGTACTGGCCACCGAAGGTCTGGCCGATCGCGATTTCCTCGGCACGCACTGCACCGGATATCCCCGCTTCGAGCGTTACCTGCTGGGCCACGACGACGGCGTCGCCAAGACCCCGCAGTGGGCATCGGCGCTCAGCGGCCTGCCTGCGGGCGAGCTCACCGCGCTGGCCCGCCGGATGGCCGCCTCACGCACCCTGGTCACCGTCAGTTGGTCGCTGCAGCGCATCAGGCACGGCGAGCAGGCACCGTGGATGGGGCTGACCCTGGCTGCCATGCTCGGCCAGATCGGAGTTCCCGGAGGAGGTTTCGGGCACGGCTACGGGTCGATGAACGAACCGGGGTTGCCGCCGCTGCGGTGCGGTCTGCCCGCCCTACCACAGGGGCTCAACCCGGTGCGGACGTTCATCCCGGTCGCGGCGGTCACCGACATGCTGCTGCACCCGGGTCAGCCGTTCGATTACAACGGCATGCGACTGACCTATCCCGACATCAAGTGCGTGTACTGGGCCGGCGGGAACCCGTTCCACCACCACCAGAACATTCCGAGGTTCCGCCGGGCCCTGTCCCGGATGGAGACCGTCGTGGTGCACGACCCGTACTGGACGGCGATGGCCAAGCACGCCGACATCGTTGTGCCCTCGACCACCGCCTATGAGCGCGAGGACTACTCGGGCTCGCGCAACGATCCGCTGCTCGTGGCCATGCCCGCGCTGGCGCAACCGTATGCCGACTCCCGTGACGACTACACCACGTTTTCGGCGCTGGCCGAGCGGCTCGGCTTCGGCCTGAAGTTCACCGAGGGCCGTACGGCGCGAGAGTGGTTGATCCACATGTACGAAAAGTGGTCTGCCGGGCTCGATTTCGACGTGCCGGGATTCGACGATTTCTGGGCGGCCGGGAGCCTACGGCTACCCACCGAACCGGGGCTGACGCTTCTCGCCGAGTTCCGGGCCGACCCGGTCGGGCGCCGGCTGGCCACCCCGAGCGGCCGCATCGAGATCTTCTCGGCCGACATCGACCGGTTCGGCTACGACGACTGCGCCGGCCATCCCAAGTGGTACGAGCCCACGGAATGGCTGGGCGGCGCGCGGGCCGCCCGCTATCCGCTACACCTGGTCGCCAATCAGCCCGCGACCCGCCTGCACAGCCAACTCGACGGCGGCGCCACCAGCCAGGCGTCGAAGGTGCAAGGGCGCGAACCGATCCGGCTCCATCCGGACGACGCCACGGCACGTGGACTCGCCGGCGGTGACGTGGTGCGGGTGTTCAACGACCGCGGCGCCTGCCTGGCCGGCGTGGTGATCGACGACCGGCTGCGACCGGCGGTGGTGCAACTGTCGACCGGGGCCTGGTTCGACCCGGCCGATCCGGCCGACCCCGACTCGATGTGTGTGCACGGCAATCCCAACGTGCTCACCGCCGATGTCGGCACCTCCTCGTTGGCGCGCGGCTGCACGGGCGCCCATGTGCTGGTGCAGGTGGAGAAGTTCGACGCAGCACCGCCCCCGGTGCGGGCACACGAGCCGCCGGTGATCCGGGCACGCTGAAATCGTTGGGCGGCAGGCAGTTTCGCCGTTTGCCCGGTAACCCATACGTGCCGGTGCAAAGATCCCCTCAGCGCTGACGAGGCCGTCAGCAGAAGGAGATCCGGGCCGATGCGACTCTCACCCCGTTCTGCTGCCAGATCGCTGCTGGTCGGCGCCGTGGCCCTGTCCGGTTCGGTAGCCATCGGTCTGACGCCCGTGGGCACGGCAGCGCTCGGCTTGGTGGTGGCGGTGACACCGCTGGTGGTGCCCGGCACCGGGACTCCGAACCCGCAGGACTCCAACAACTACATGGCCAACGCGGTCGCGTACTACGTACAGCCGAGTGGCAGTTGCGGCGCCGCGGACTGTGCGGAGCCGGTGGCAATCCCCTACATCGCCCAGTTCTGGCCGATTCCGCTGCCGGGCTGGGGTGGGCTGGAGGGGGCCAAGTGGAACGTGTCGGTGGCCAGCGGAGTCACCCGGCTGACGAGTGAGCTGGTCGGTGAGAACAATCCCAGTGCCGCGCACCCCGTAGTCGTCTTCGGTTATTCGCAGGGTGCCACCGTGGCCAGCATTGTCAAAGGCAATCTGGCCGACCTCACCGACGAGCAGAAGGAGAATCTCAGCTTCGTCCTGATCGGCAATCCGAACCGCCCGGACGGTGGGCTCTTCGAACGGCTCGCGATCCTTGGCACCGTTCCCGTCCTCGATGCGACGTTCGGCCAACCGACCCCGACCGACACGGGCATCGAGACCTACGACATCGCGCTGCAGTACGACGGGGTCGCCGACGCTCCGTCCTGGGTGCTCAACCCGCTTGCCCTGGCGAACGCGCTGGCCGGCTTCCAGTACGTGCACGGCACGTACCTGGATCCCCGGGGCGACGATCCGGCCACGGCCACGCCCTACGGATATACGCCCGAGCAGGTACAGGCCGCGATCGAGAACGCCAAGGAGAACTGCAGCACCGAAACCCACTGCCAGAAGGTCGACGGCAGCGACACCTACTACATCACCCTGCCGGCGAAGACCCTGCCGATCATGCAGCCGTTCCTCGATCTGGGCGCGGCGACCGGCACCTCGGCCCTGGTGGTTCCGCTCGTCGACCTGGTGTCACCGATGGCGCAGACCCTGATCGAAACCGGTTACACCAGAACCGACTACAGCACCCCCACGCCGTTCCGGCTGCTGCCCCGGTTCAACCCCGTGACAGTGGCGACCGACCTCGTCAAC
Source organism: Mycobacterium sp. URHD0025 (assembly GCF_000426065.1). GTDB lineage: Bacteria > Actinomycetota > Actinomycetes > Mycobacteriales > Mycobacteriaceae > Mycobacterium. The sequence continues at coordinate 63,106 of NZ_KE384491.1, forward strand.
GACATCCCCGAAGGCATCCGGGCAGCGCTCAACCCAGGCCTCGATCCACTGCCCGGGTGGACCGATCCGACCGAGCCAGGCGACACCGTCGCAGTCCAGGACACCCCTGACGACGCCGTCCTCACCACCACGAAGATCGCCGAGCAGACCGAACGCCGACCGCTCTCGCGACTGAATCGGGCCGCCGAGGCCGCGACGGCGGTCACCACACCCGACACCGAGCCGGCCACAGTTACCCGGCAGGAGCGTCCGTCGTCGCCGAAAGCCCAGGGCGTCAAGGGACATCCGGCCCGTGAGGTGGCGAAGTCGATCCGCAGCACCGTGCGCAAAGCGATCGGCGGCCACAGCGTCGGCAAGGACATGGACAAGGCCAAGGACACGGCCAAGGCGAAGCAGACCGGCGCCACCGAGAAGAAGCCCGCGGCCTGACGCCCGCATCGCACGTCAGAAGGTGTCGAACTCGCTCAGGCTCGCGGCCAGCGCCATGGGCACCCGTGCCTTGATGCGGGTGCCGTCGGCGGTGTGCTCGGTCGCGTCCACCCGACCGTCGGTGTGCACCCGCGCCACCAGATCCCCACGGTCGTAGGGAATCGTCACGTCCACCGTGGCATCGGTGGGAGGAATCATCTCCGCCATGCGGGCCCGCAGCCGGTCCAGCCCGTCGCCGGTGCGCGCTGAGACGAACACGGCGTCGGGCAGCGCGCGCCGCAGTGCCGCCAACCCGAGGCCGGTGGCCGCGTCGATCTTGTTGACCACCAACAATTCCGGCGGAGGGGCGATGTCGTACTCGGCCACCACGTCGTTGACCACCTGACGGACCGCATTGATCTGTGCCAGCGGGTGCTCGTCGGAACCGTCCACCACGTGCACCAGCAGATCCGCGTCGACCACTTCCTCGAGGGTGGAGCGGAACGCCTCGACCAGCTGGGTGGGCAGATGCCGGACGAAGCCGACGGTGTCGGTCAGCACGAATGGCCGCCCGTCATCGAATTCCCCACGGCGCGTTGTGGGTTCGAGGGTGGCGAACAGGGCGTTCTCCACCAGCACACCCGCCCCGGTCAGTGCGTTCAGCAGGCTGGACTTGCCGGCGTTGGTGTAGCCGACGATGGCGACTGACGCGGCGTCGGAGCCCAGCCTGCGGCTGCGCTGGGTGTCGCGGATCTTCTTCATGTCGCGAATCTCGCGGCGCAGCTTGGCCATCCGCTCACGGATGCGCCTGCGGTCGGTTTCGATCTTGGTCTCACCCGGCCCGCGGGTGCCCACTCCGCCCCCGGCACCACCGGCGCGACCGCCGGCCTGACGCGACATCGACTCACCCCAGCCGCGCAGCCGCGGCAGCATGTACTCCATCTGGGCCAGCGACACCTGGGCCTTGCCCTCCCGGCTGGTGGCGTGCTGGGCGAAGATGTCGAGGATCAGCGCCGTGCGGTCGATGACCTTGACCTTGACCACTTTCTCCAGCGAGTTGAGCTGTGCGGGTGAGAGCTCGCCGTCACAGATGACAGTGTCCGCCCCGGTCGCGAGGACCACCTCGCGCAGCTCGATGGCCTTGCCCGAGCCGATGTAGGTGGACGGGTCGGGCTTGTCCCGGCGCTGGATGAGCCCCTCGAGCACTTCCGAGCCCGCGGTCTCGGCCAGGGCCGCCAGCTCGGCAAGACTCGCGTCGGCGTCGGCCGCACTGCCCTCGGTCCACACGCCGACCAGGACTACGCGCTCCAGCCTCAGCTGGCGGTATTCGACTTCGGTGACGTCGGTGAGCTCGGTGGACAACCCGGCGACGCGGCGCAGCGAGGCGCGGTCTTCGAGGGCCAGCTCACCGGTGCTGGGGGTGACGGGATGTTCTGGTTCAGTCATATGTACTTACAGGTTGTCACGTGGATCGTGCCGCCCGCACTCCAATTAGGCGTGCGCAGCATTCCACCACTGCTCGGACAGGTCACCGCGGGCCACCAGCACCGACGGTCCACGCAGGTAGCTCGTGGATTCGGTGATCGTCACGGTGACCTCACCGCCGGGGATGCGCACCTGCAGCGAGCCCGTGTCGGCGCCCTGATGGGCCAGGGCCGCGAGGGCGGCCGCGACAGTTCCGGTGCCGCAGGAGCGGGTCTCGCCGACGCCCCGCTCGTGCACACGCATCGACACCGCGCCATCGACCGGAGCAGTCAGCACTTCGACGTTGACGCCCTCGGGGAACAGTTGCTGATCGAACGACACCGGCGCCGCGACGTCGAGCACAGCCAACTCGCCCTCGGTCAGCCCGACACACGCCAGATGCGGATTACCCACATCGACGGCCACACCGCTGAGGCTGCGGCCGCCGACCACCGCGGTTCCCGTGCCGAACCGGTTGGCCTTGCCCATCTCCACGGTGACCTCGGCGGAGGTCGCGTCGACCCTGTGCAGCACCACGGGACGTGGGCCGGCCAGCGAGCCCACCACGAACTCGTCGGCGGTTTCCAGGCCTGAGGCACGCAGGTAATGCGCGAACACCCGCACCCCGTTGCCGCACATCTGGGCGATCGAGCCGTCGGCGTTGCGGTAGTCCATGTACCAGTCGGAGGCCGCCACCCCGTCGGGCAGCCGCTCGAAAACGCCTGCGGCCTGCGCAGCGGCGGCCGTCGTCACCCGGAGCACGCCGTCGGCGCCGAGGCCGCGGCGGCGGTCGCACAGTGCGGCCACGGCGGCAGGCGTCAGCGACAAGGCGGCATCAAGGTCGGGCAGCACCACGAAGTCGTTCTGGGTGCCGTGCCCTTTCACAAAGCCCACGCTGCCGGAGATCACCTGTTCAGGATACGTGCCGCCACACCCGCAGGGCCTCCTGCACCAGCCCGCCGGCGGCGCCGTCCAGCCACACCACCCGATGGTCGCGGCGGAACCAGGACCGCTGCCGTCGCACATAGCGGCGGGTGCCGATGAACGTGGGTTCCCGCGCCGCGGTGCCATCTCCCCCGGCATCGAGGTCGGCCAGCACCTGCGAATAACCCAGGGCCCGCGCAGCGGTCACCCCGTCCCGCAGCCCCCGGCCGATCAGTGTCCGGACCTCGTCCACCAACCCGCCGGCAAACATCAGGTCGGTGCGTTGCTCCAGGCGCTCATCGAGAACTGTTGTTTCCCAATCTAATCCGATGATCGCGGTGTCCCATCGGGGCGCACCGATCTTCGGCGCCGACGCGGCGAACGGTTGACCGGTGAGCTCGACGACCTCCAAGGCCCGCACGATCCGCCGACCATCGGTGGGCAGGATCGAAGCCCCGGCGGCGGGATCCACCCGGGTCAGCTCAGCATGGAGTGCGGCCACACCCACCTCCGCCAGCCGGGCCTCCCACCGCGCCCGCACGGCCGGGTCGGTGGCCGGAAACGTCCATTCGTCGAGCAGCGACTGGATGTAGAGCATCGACCCGCCCACGATCACCGGGACCGCGCCACGGGCCGCGATGGCCTCGACATCGTCCGCGGCGTCCTGTTGATAGCGGGCCACCGTCGCGGTCTCGGTGACTTCCAGGACATCGAGCTGGTGGTGCGGGATACCGCGCCGCTCGGCGACGGGCAGCTTCGCGGTGCCGATGTCCATGCCGCGGTAGAGCTGCATCGCGTCGGCGTTCACGATTTCGCCGCCCAGTGCCTCGGCGATCGCCAACCCGAGTGCCGATTTCCCGGTGCCGGTCGGCCCGATGATCGCGATGGGCCGGGTCACGGCAGCCATGCGCCGACGAAGTAGCCGACGCCGTAGGGCGCCCCGCGGTAGAGCTCACGTGCCGAGCCGGGCGACGATACGGTCAGGCCTGCCAGCACCTGAAAGGCCACCCTGCCGAGGACGGGCTCGGGCAGCTCCACCAGCGCCGCCAGGTCGCCGGTGGCCAGTGCGTCGTCGAGATCCTGCTGATCGGCCACCGACGCCGGCAGGTGACCGCCGGGGGCCGCCGGAGTGAGGGTGTTCAGCCCGTCGGCGACCACGAGGACGCCCACGGGGTCCGGGGATTCGTCGATTCGGGCCCGCAGGGCGCGCCCGTGGGCCAGGGCCTCCCCGGCCGGGTGCGAGGCGGCGAAGGTGTGCACGTCGACACTCGCGTGGGGTGCGGCCTGGCCGCGGATCCACCCGGCAATCAGCGCACACAGCGGCAGCTCGGTCGCCTCGGCCACCGGGCCGGGCCCCAGGGCCACCGGGATGTCGACGCCATAGCCGGCGAAGGTCCCGGCGCTTCCGGGTCCGTACACCGCGTCGGCGGGGCCGACGCCCACAGCCAGCCAGCGCGGCGGTAGCGCCGTTGCCGTGGCGATCACCGCGTCGCGTAACCCAGCCACCTCCCCCGCGGCCGCACCCACCAATTCGGGCACGAGGACCGGTGTGGCGGGGACGATCGCGATGGCGCTGAGCACGTCACCAAACTAATGCGCGGCCCGTGCTGCGCTGCGCCGAGTGCCGGTGAGACCCTCGGAAACGACCTCGCCATGACCCCCACGAGCCCGCCGGATCAGCCCGATCCACCCCGGCCCATCGGGCTTTGTGGGGACATTGAGCCGAAAGCCATGGGCATGGCACAGCGCGACCTGCTTCAATAGCGGACAAAGCGACAGCATCAGGCGCCGCGTCGCGCGGCAGATGCGCGGGCAAACCGCGCGGAGTACGAGGAGCGGATATGACAACCAGTGAGCCAGGCGGAGCCACCCCCCAGCCGACGTCCGAGCCCACACCCAGGCCCACTCCTTCGCCTGCCCCGAGGCCGGGACCGCCTCGCCCCGTTCCCCGTCCCAGCCGGGTCGCCCCGGTGGTTGCGGTGGCGCCCACCAGCGATCCGCACCGCTTCGGGCGGGTGGACGACGACGGCACGGTGTGGTTGGTCAACGGATCCGGTGAGCGCGTCATCGGTTCGTGGCAGGCCGGCGACACCGAAGCGGCGTTCGCTCACTTCGGCCGGCGCTTCGATGATCTGCACACCGAGGTGGCACTGCTGGAGCGTCGGCTGTCCACCGGCACCGGCGACGCCCGCAAGATCAAGTCCGCAGCCGCCGCGCTGGCCGAAAGTCTGCCCACGGCAGCGGTTCTCGGCGACGTTGATGCGTTGAACACCCGCCTGACAGCGATCCTGGAGCACGCCGACGAGGCCGCCAAGACCGAGCGGGCCCAGCGTGACGAGCACCGCGCGGCGCAGACCGCCCGCAAGGAGGCGCTCGCCGCCGAGGCCGAGGATCTGGCCGCGAACTCCACCCAGTGGAAGTCCGCCGGTGACCGGCTGCGCGAGATCCTCGATGAGTGGCGCACCATCACCGGGCTGGACCGCAAGGTCGACGATGCCCTGTGGAAGCGGTATTCGACCGCCCGGGAGACCTTCAATCGCCGTCGCGGCTCGCACTTCGCCGAACTCGACCGCGGCCGCGTCGGCGCCCGCCAGGTCAAGGAGGCGCTGTGTGAGCAGGCCGAACAGCTCTCCGGCTCGACCGACTGGGGTGCCACCGCGGCCGCCTTCCGCGACCTGCTGACCGAGTGGAAGTCCGCCGGCCGCGCCGCCAAAGACGTCGACGACGCACTGTGGCACCGGTTCAAGGCTGCCCAGGACACGTTCTTCGGCGCCCGTAACGCCGCACACGCCGAACGTGACGCCGAGTTCAAGGCCAACGCCGCCGCCAAGGAGGCGCTCCTGGCCGAGGCCGAGAAGATCGACACGACCGATCTGGACGCGGCCCGCGCGGCACTGCGCACCATCGGCGACAAGTGGGATGCGATCGGCAAGGTCCCCCGCGAACGCGCCGCCGATCTGGAACGACGACTGCGCGCCGTGGAGAAGAAGGTCCGCGACGCGCCCTCCGGTGGAGTCGATCCCGAGGCCAAGGCCCGTGCCGATCAATTCCGCTCACGCGCCGAACAGTTCGAGCGGCAGGCCGAGAAGGCCGAGGCGGCCGGCCGGGCCAAGGATGCGGCCGAGGCCAGGGCGAGCGCTGAGCAGTGGCGTCAGTGGGCCGACGCGGCGGCAGCCGCGCTCGGAGAGCGCAAGTAGAGCCGGAGCGGCTCGGTCGACGCGTCTAGGTCTGGTCGGGCTGGTCCGGCTTCTTGCCGGGGTCGCGCTTGGTCGAGTCGTTCTCCGGGGCTGCCGTGGGGAAGCCGAGCACCCCGTGCTGCTGATGCTCCGCGACGTCGCGACGGCGCTCCGCCTCGGCCGCCAGCTGCAGCGCGGTGCGCGACCACACCACCCGGGCCCAGTGGAACGTCAGCACGATCACCGCGAGCCAGCCGATGATCAGACCGATGCCCGGGCCGGGATAGCCTGCGGCGGTCTGACGTGACCACACCGCGAGCATGCCGAGCGCGCTGGCCACCGCCGAACCGGCCAGTGCCACCCAGGCCAACGCCCAGCGGCGGGTGATCAGCGCCAACGTCGAGAAACCGACCGAGAACACCAGCGCCAGCCAGGTGAACACCCGCGACGGCAGCGAGATGCCGTCGGCCAGGGCTGTGGCATCACCGACCAGGACGTCGAAGCCCTTACTGGAGCCGGTGTGCGGCAGGACGAACGACAGCAGCACCACGAACACCAGGATCGCGACCACCATCGCCCGTGGACCCGTGTCGAATTCCCGGGTGACCTTGCGTTCGACTGCGGCGAGGTCGTCCTTGAACCGGTCGAAGTCGCTCTCGTTGCTCAACAGCCACATCCTTCTGATGCCGGCGGCGTCGTCGGCGCGCCGATCCGTGGTAGCCCGAGACCGACGCCGGTGCGGGGGCGCTGCCCAGCGGCATGCGCATCACCGGCGCGGGTGCGCCGATGGGTGACCAGCGGAGCGTCGGCGATCAGATGATGGGGCGCCGCGCCGGTCACGGCGGTGGTGACGATGTCGCCGGGCCGAATGTCGTTGAGTCCTGGCGCGAAATGGACCAGGCGCCCATCGCGGGCCCGGCCCGACATACGGGCAGTGCTGGCATCCTTGCGGCCCTCGCCGGTGGCGACCAGCAGCTCGACGGTCCGGCCGACCTGGGCCTGGTTCTCCTGCAGGGAAATTCGCTCCTGAAGGTCGATCAGCCGCTGATAGCGTTCGGACACAACCGCTTTCGGCAACTGGTCGGGCATCTCGGCGGCCGGGGTGCCGGGCCGGATGGAGTATTGGAAGGTGAAGGCGCTGGCGAACCGGGCCTGTTCGACGACGTCGAGGGTGGCCTGGAAATCTTCCTCGGTCTCGCCGGGGAAACCGACGATGAGGTCGGTGGTGATCGCGGCGTCCGGGATCGCGGCCCGGACCTTGTCGATGATGCCCAGATAGCGCTCGGCCCGGTACGAGCGGCGCATCGCCTTGAGGATGCGGTCCGAACCGGACTGCAACGGCATGTGCAGCGTCGGGCACACGTTGGGCGTCTGCGCCATCGCCTCGATCACGTCGTCGGTGAACTCGGCCGGGTGCGGCGAGGTGAACCGGACCCGCTCCAACCCGTCCACATCACCGCAGGCACGAAGCAGCTTCGCGAAGGCGCTGCGGTCGCGGGATACCTCCGACCAGTTCATCGGGTCCTCGCGCAATTGCTCGTCCGCAGCAAACGACACGCCGTAGGCGTTCACGTTCTGCCCCAGCAGGGTGATCTCAAGCACTCCCTGGTCGGCCAATGCCTGCACCTCGGCCAGAATGTCGCCGGGCCTGCGGTCGACCTCTTTGCCGCGCAGCGACGGCACGATGCAGAACGTGCAGGTGTTGTTGCAGCCCACCGAGATGGACACCCAGGCCGCGTAGGCGGACTCCCGTGTCGCGGGCAGGGTGGACGGAAATTCCTGCAGGGACTCGACGATCTCCACCTGGGCGACCCGGTTGTGGCGGGCACGTTCCAGCAGCGTGGGCAGGGATCCGATGTTGTGGGTGCCGAAGACCACGTCGACCCACGGGGCCCGACGCAGTACCGAGTCACGGTCCTTCTGCGCCAGACAGCCGCCGACGGCGATCTGCATGTTCGGGTCGGCCTGCTTGCGCGGGGCCAGGTGGCTGAGATTGCCGTAGAGCTTGTTGTCGGCGTTCTCGCGGACCGCGCAGGTGTTGAACACCACGATGTCGGCATCGGCACCGTCCTCGGCCCGCCGGTATCCGGCGTCCTCCAGCAGCCCCGACAGCCGCTCGGAGTCATGCACGTTCATCTGGCAGCCGTAGGTGCGGACCTGATAGGTACGGGCGGAGCCGAGGTTGCGCTGCTTGGCCGGGGCGGCCGCCGCGTCCCTGGTCTCCATCGTCGTCACGGACTCAATGGTACGGAGCCGCCCGAAACGTTAACGCGGCGGATTCACGAGATCCGGGCAGGCTGGACGTTCCCTGGGTAAGGTCACCTGCCATGGGTAGCCCCGGCGAGCAGCCGCAGGTCGACGAGACGGCACCGCCAGAAGTGCCGATGATCTCACTCCAGGCAGTCAACAAGCACTTCGGACCGCTTCATGTGCTCAACGACATCAACCTCGACGTGGGTCGCGGCGAGGTGGTGGTGGTGCTCGGGCCTTCGGGCTCGGGTAAATCCACGTTGTGCCGCACCATCAATCGACTGGAGACCATCGACTCCGGCAGCATCTCGATCGATGGCCAGGCACTGCCCGCAGAGGGTCGCAAGCTCGCGCAGCTGCGTTCGGATGTGGGCATGGTGTTCCAGTCGTTCAACCTCTTCGCCCACAAGACCATCCTGGACAACGTCACGCTCGGTCCGGTGAAGGTGCGCAGGAAATCCAAGTCCGAGGCCCGGGACAAGGCGATGGCGCTGCTGGAGCGGGTCGGGGTGGCCAACCAGGCCGACAAGTACCCCGCCCAACTGTCGGGTGGTCAGCAGCAGCGCGTCGCGATTGCCCGTTCGCTGGCGATGAACCCGAAGGTCATGCTGTTCGACGAGCCCACCAGCGCCCTGGATCCCGAGATGATCAACGAGGTGCTGGCAGTGATGACCTCACTGGCCGGCGAGGGCATGACGATGGTCGTGGTCACCCACGAGATGGGCTTCGCCCGGCGGGCGTCCGACCGCGTGGTGTTCATGGCCGACGGCGCGATCGTCGAGGACGCTCAGCCTGCCGAGTTCTTCGACAATCCGAAATCGGACCGCGCCAAAGATTTTCTCGGCAAGATCCTGCATCACTGACATCACTGACGCTCCGCCGAAAGGAACCCCGAACATGCCCTCTGTGCCGTTCAAGTTGGTCGGTGCCCTCGCTCTGGCGATCGCACTGCCGTTCGCCGCGACCGCGTGTGGCGGCGGTGGAGATTCCGGCAAGATCGTCATCGGTACCAAGTACGACCAGCCCGGGCTGGGCCAGAAGAAGCCCGACGGCACCATGTCCGGGTTCGACGTCGATGTGGCCAAGTATGTGGCCAACGAACTCGGCTACCCCGAGGACAAGATCGAGTGGAAAGAAGCACCCTCGCCCCAGCGCGAGACGCTGATCCAGAACGGTCAGGTGGAGTACATCGTCGGGACCTACTCCATCACCGACGCCCGCAAGGAGAAGGTGGACTTCGCCGGCCCGTACCTGCTCACCGGGCAGAGTCTTCTGGTTCGTGCCGACAACAACGACATCACCGGGGCCGCCTCGCTGGAGAACAACAAGAAGCTGTGCTCCGTGTCGGGTTCGACGCCGGCGCAGAACATCAAGACCAAGTACCCGAAGGTGCAACTGCAGCAGTTCGACACCTACTCGGCATGCGTGGACGCGCTCAAGAACGGTGTCATCGACGCGGTGACCACCGATGAGGTGATCCTGGCCGGCTTCGCCGCGCAGAGCCCCGGCACCTTCAAGATCGTCGGTGACACGTTCTCCGAGGAGCGCTATGGCATCGGTCTGAAGAAGGGCGACAGCGAACTGCGCACGAAGATCAACGCCGCCATCGAGAAGATGGAATCGAGCGGCGCCTGGAAGGAAGCGTTCGAGCGCAATCTGGGTCCGGCCGGCATCAAGACGCCGGAACCGCCTGCCGTCGACCGCAACTGAGTTCCGGGGCAGCGCACCGACCGTGGACATTTTCAATGAGTACCGCGACCAGATTTTCGCGGCGTTCTGGACCACGATCCAGCTGACGGTGTACTCCGCGATCGGTGCGCTGGTCCTGGGCACGGTGCTGGCCGCGATGCGACTGGCACCGACGCCGGTGATGAACTGGTTGGGCGCGGCTTACGTGAACATCGTGCGCAACACGCCGTTGACGCTGATCATCCTGTTCTGCTCGTTCGGTGTCGGCCAGACCATGGGCATCACCCTCGTCGACCCCACGTCGCCAACATCGATCGCGGACAGCAATTTCCGGCTCGCGGTGCTCGGGTTGACCGTCTATACAGCGTCTTTCGTCTGCGAGACGGTGCGTTCGGGAGTCAATACGGTGCCGATGGGCCAAGCCGAGGCGGCCCGCTCGCTGGGTCTGAGCTTCGGCCAGAACCTGCGGATCATCCTGCTGCCTCAGGCTTTTCGGGCAGTGATCATCCCACTGGGATCGGTACTGATCGCACTGGCCAAGAACACCACCATCGCCTCGGCGATCGGGGTTGCCGAGGCCGCGCTGTTGATGAAGGAGATGATCGAGAGCACCGCGGCACTGTTGACCGTCGGTACCATCTTCGCGACCGGGTTCGTGATTCTGACATTGCCACTGGGACTGCTGTTCGGGTGGCTGGGTAAGCGACTGGCGGTGGCACGGTAATGGGCGCATCTGTTCTCTTCGACGCGCCGGGTCCGCGGGCGCGGATCCGCAACCGCCTTCTCACGCTGCTGACGGTGGCGGTCGCCGTGGTGCTGTTCGGTCTCGTGATCTCGCGGATGGCCGCCAAAGACCAACTCACCGGCCAGAAGTGGGAACCGTTCCTGACCCCCGACCTGTGGCGGACGTATGTCCTTCCGGGTGTGGAGGGAACGTTGACCGCCGCCGCGGTCTCCATCGTGTTGGCGGGGATTCTCGGCATGTTGCTCGGGGTGGCCCGACTGGCGCCGATCAGGCCGGTCCGCTGGGTCAGCGCGGTGATCGTGGAGTTCTTCCGCGCGGTTCCTGTCCTGATCATGATGATCTTCGCGTACTTCCTCTACGCGCTGTACGACGTGTTCCCCTCCAACCAACTCGCGCTGGCCGGTGTGATCACCGGCCTCACGCTGTACAACAGCGCGGTGATCGCCGAAATCGTGCGGGCCGGTATCAACTCCCTGCCCCGCGGGCAGCGCGAGGCGGCCGCGTCACTCGGCATGTCGTGGTCCCAGACGATGCGCTTGATTCTGGTGCCGCAGGCGATCACCGCCATGCTGCCGGTACTGGTGTCCCAACTGGTGGTGGTACTCAAGGACACCGCGATCGGCTATCAGATCACCTTTGTGGAGATGGTGCGCCAAGGCACCAATATCGGGTCGGCGTACGGCAATTACCTGCCCGCGCTGATCGTGATCGCCATCTTGATGATCACGGTGAACTTCACGCTGTCCTGGTTCGCGACGTGGCTGGAACGGCGGCTGCGCCGGTCCAAACGCGGGCCGGCGCCGCTGGAGGCCGAGGCCATCGAACAAGAAGGTGCCCCGGGCGCGCAGGTGCTGCAGGCCCAGCGCGACTGACCGGATCCGCATCACGCCGCATTCGCCACATAGCGCAGGCGTCGACGTTCGCGACGCCTATCGCGGCGTTCGTCACAACGTCGCACAGCGCTCCAGCAGCGCGGCGTCCGGCGGTTGATAGAACGACAGCACCGCGTGCTCGCAGCCGGCGTCTGCATAGGCAGCCAATGAGTTCAGTTGTCCGTCAACCTGGTCCGGCTGCTGTGGATGTAGGAACACTTGCACCGAGCGGCGGATCTCCCGCGGGTCGCGACCTACTTCGGCGCAGGCCGTGTCGAGGTTTGCGCTGGCCTGCGCCCAGTCCTGCGGCCCCTGGCCAGGGGCATTCCACTCGTCCGCGTGCCGGGCCACCACGCGCAGCATTTTCGGCTTGACACCGCCGATGACGATCGGCGGGTGGGGTTTCTGCAGTGGCTTCGGATTGCCCAGGGCCGCGTCCAATGTGAAGAACTTGCCGTCGAAGCTGACGCGCTCCTCGGTCCAGAGTCGGCGGACGACGGTCAGCGCTTCATCGAGCATCTCGACACGTGCTCCCGGACTGGGGAATTCGATGCCATAGCCCTGGTGCTCGTTCTCATGCCAGCCCGCGCCGATCCCGAACTCGAGTCGGCCGCCGGACATGTGATCGACGGTGACTGCCATCTTGGCGAGCATCGCCGGGTTGCGGTAGGTGACCGAACTGACCAGGCAACCGATCCGCGAATTGTGGGTCAACGCGGCCATGCCTGCCAACATCGTCCAACCTTCGAAGGTCAGCTGTTCAGGATCGACGAGCCCGTAAAAGTGGTCGTAATCCCAGATGCCGTGGAATCCCAGTTTGTCGGCGGTGCACCAGAACTCCTCCAGCACGGGATAGTCGAACGTGGGCGCGAGCTTCACCGATACCAGCATGTCCGCAAACTACACCTCCGGCGTCTGCGCCGTTGTCAGACCGAGCGCCGTTCCCTTTCGGCCGCCAACCCCCCGCTGACCACGTCGAAGGCCATCGACTGGTTGTAGCCGCGGCGGGCCAGCATGCCGACCAGCCGACGGGTGACCTTCACGTCGCCGTCGTCGTCATCGAGTCGTTCGCGACGCAGCTTGTCACGGACCAACTGCTCTGCCCGTTGCCGTTCGGTGGCCGGATCCAGGTCGGCGAGCGCCGCGTCGATGACGTCGTTGTCGACACCCTTCTTGCGAAGCTCGACAGCCAAGGCGCGCTTGCCTTTTCCCGCGTTGGCATGCCGGGACCGCACCCACTGCTCGGCGAAGTCCTGGTCATCGATCAGGCCCACCTCGGCGAGCCGGTCGAGCACTCTGGCACTGAGGTCTTCTTCGTAGCCCCGTTTGGTGAGCTGTTCGATCAACTCGGCGCGGGTGCGGGCCCGTACGGTGAGCAGGCGCAGGCAGACGTTCTTGGCCTGCTCCTCGCGTTTGCGAGGATCGTGCGCCTGCTCCCCCTCGGGCTTACCCGACGACTCAGAAGTCAACCGGGGCGGGAAGGACGTCATCAGCCTTCGCCTCGGCGGTCACGACAGCACCGATGCCGAGCTTTTCCTTGATCTTCTTCTCGATCTCGTTGGCGACGTCGCCGTTCTCCAACAGGAACTTGCGGGCGTTCTCCTTGCCCTGCCCCAACTGCTCGCCCTCATAGGTGAACCAGGAGCCGGACTTGCGGATGAAGCCGTGCTCGACACCCATGTCGATGAGCGACCCTTCACGGCTGATGCCATGGCCGTACAGGATGTCGAACTCAGCCTGCTTGAACGGCGGGGAGACCTTGTTCTTGACCACCTTGACGCGGGTCCGGTTACCGACCGCGTCGGTGCCGTCCTTGAGCGTCTCGATGCGGCGGACGTCCAGACGGACCGAGGCGTAGAACTTCAAAGCCTTACCGCCCGTAGTGGTTTCGGGTGAGCCGAACATCACACCGATCTTCTCGCGGAGCTGGTTGATGAAGATCGCGGTGGTGCCCGAGTTGTTCAGCGCACCGGTCATCTTGCGCAGCGCCTGGCTCATCAGGCGGGCCTGCAGTCCGACGTGGCTGTCACCCATCTCACCCTCGATCTCGGCGCGGGGCACAAGGGCCGCCACGGAGTCGATGACCAAGATGTCCAGAGCGCCCGAGCGCACCAGCATGTCGGCGATCTCCAGCGCCTGCTCACCGGTATCCGGCTGGCTCACCAGCAGCGAATCGGTGTCCACACCGAGCTTCTTGGCGTACTCGGGATCCAGCGCATGCTCGGCGTCGATGAACGCCGCGATACCGCCGGCGGCCTGGGCATTGGCCACGGCATGCAACGCCACGGTGGTCTTACCCGAGGATTCCGGGCCGTAGATCTCGACCACCCTGCCGCGCGGCAGGCCGCCGATGCCGAGGGCCACATCCAGGGCTATCGAACCGGTGGGGATCACCGAGATCGGCTGGCGCACCTCCTCGCCGAGGCGCATCACCGAGCCTTTACCGAAGTTCTTGTCGATCTGGGCCATCGCCAGTTCGAGCGCTTTTTCGCGATCAGGGGCCTGTTGCGCCATGATGGTGCCTCTCCGAGTAGTCGTGCTGACCGGTGTTCCGATCGGTTGGCCGTGACGCTAGAGCAAGACACCGACAACCCCGGTTTTCCAGCCGAACACCGCCCACAGTAAAGCGAACACCTGTTCGACTCAAGTAGACACGCCGTGCTCACGGTGAATCAGGCCTATCGTGGGAACATCCGGCCGACCCGGCCGATAACGGGGTAAGCGATGCACGAGATGGCGATCACCCAGAGCGTTGTCGAGGCGGTGTGCGAACACGCCGCAGGCCGGCGTGTGCACAGCGTCAAGCTTGAGATCGGTGCGCTGTGCGCCGTGGTCCCCGATTCGATGCGGTTCTGCTTCGAATTGGCGACCGAGGGCACCGCGGCCGACGGTGCGCAGCTCGAACTCAACGTGCATCCCGGCATCGCCCGTTGCCGCACCTGCGCCGACGAGTTCGAGCTACGTGACCCGATCCTGTTGTGCCCCTGCGGGAGTGCCGACGTCGAAGTGCTCGCAGGCCGGGAATTGAAGATCCTTTCGATGGAAGTGAGCTGATATGTGCGCAACATGCGGATGCGGCGAAGACTCAGCGGTGATCACCCTGGCCGGCGATCAACAGCACGACCATCCGCACGATCACGCACACCACCACGACCACCCCCATGTTCATACCGAAACGGGACCTACCGAAACCATTTCCCTGGAGCAGAAGGTGCTGGCGAAGAACGACCTCATCGCCGAGCACAACCGCACGTGGCTGGCCGAGCGGGCCATCCTGGCCCTCAACGTGACGAGTTCACCCGGCGCGGGGAAGACGACGCTTCTCGAACGGACCATCCGAGAGCTCGGGGGCATTCGCCCGGTCACCGTCATAGAGGGCGACCAGGAAACCTTGCTCGACGCTGAGCGGATACGGGCGGCGGGGGCACGCGCGGTCCAGGTCAACACAGGCGCCGGCTGCCACCTCGACGCCGACATGATTCATCGCGCACTTCACGCGCTGGGTCCGGAGTCGGAGTCACTACTACTGATCGAGAACGTGGGCAATCTCGTCTGTCCCGCCCTCTTCGATCTCGGCGAGCACAGCAAAGTTGTCGTCATATCAGTGACGGAGGGTCAGGACAAACCCCTGAAGTACCCACACATGTTTGCCGCGGCGGGGCTGGTCGTGATCAACAAGATGGATCTTGTTCCCTACGTAACCTTTGATCTTGAAACATTTATGGGCAATGTGCGATTGGTGAACCCCGGCGTCCGAGTATTGCCCGTCTCCGCGACTCGGGGAGATGGCGTAGAAGCATGGTACGACTGGATCCGCACCGAGATCGGCGATCTGGCAAACTCACCCTCTGTCGTTGACAAGACATAGCGCCGGGAGTAGACCGAGATCAGCGCTGGAAAGACGCCGGCGCTTGCGTCTGAACACAAGACGTTGGGGCTCTCAGCCCGGGCCCCGGAAAGCTGTGACGTATGCCAACCGAGGCAGCAGTCAAAGCGGAAGAGGCATTGATCCACGTGCTGTGGATCAATGCCGGTTTGAGTTGTGACGGCGATTCGGTGGCGTTGACTGCGGCCACCCAACCGAGCATCGAGGAAATCGCCCTTGGGGCGCTCCCCGGCCTGCCCAAGATCGCTGTCCATTGGCCCCTCATCGACTTCGAATGCGGGCCAAGTGGAGGTGCCGACGATTTTCTCGCCTGGTTCTTCAAAGCCGACCGCGGCGAACTGGATCCTTTCGTCCTGGTCGTCGAGGGATCCATCCCGAACGAGGAACTCAAGAGCGAAGGCTATTGGTGCGGGTTCGGGAACGATCCGGCGACCAACCAGCCGATGACCACCAGCGAGTGGCTCGATCGGTTGACGCCGAAGGCCACCGCCGTGGTGGCGGTGGGCACCTGCGCGACCTACGGCGGAATCCACGCGATGGCGGGCAATCCGACCGGCGCGATGGGCGTACCCGACT
The DNA here is from genome assembly GCF_000426065.1 of Mycobacterium sp. URHD0025. Lineage (GTDB taxonomy): Bacteria > Actinomycetota > Actinomycetes > Mycobacteriales > Mycobacteriaceae > Mycobacterium. The sequence continues at coordinate 79,096 of NZ_KE384491.1, forward strand.
ATCTCGGCTGGGACTGGAAGAGCAAGGCCGGGATCCCGATCGTGTGTGTCCCGGGATGTCCCATCCAGCCCGACAATCTGTCCGAGACCCTGACGTACCTGTTGTACATGGCCACAGACCAGGCGCCGATGATCCCGTTGGACGAGGCACTGCGACCGAAGTGGTTGTTCGGCAACACCGTGCACGAAGGATGCGACCGGGCCGGTTACTACGAGCAAGGTGATTTCGCCACCGAGTACGGTTCACCGAAATGCATTGTGAAACTTGGCTGTTGGGGACCGGTAGTCAAATGCAACGTGCCCAAGCGCGGCTGGATCAATGGAATCGGCGGTTGCCCGAACGTCGGTGGCATCTGCATCGGGTGCACGATGCCGGGATTCCCGGACAAGTTCATGCCGTTCATGGATGAGCCGCCCGGCGGCAAGGTCTCGACAACGGCATCCGGGTTGTACGGCTCGGTGATTCGCAGCCTGCGCCATGTGACGGCCCGAACCGTCGACAAAGAACCGAAGTGGCGCCATCGCGGCACCAAGCTCGAGACCGGAGCCGCTCGCACCTGGTAGCGCGGGTGGGTCAGCCACCCGTTTGCAGTCACCACACGTATCGACGACAGGTCGTCGAAATTGATTGCACCGCAGTGATCCATAGGGAAGAAGAAGTTCGATGACAACCATCATCCCCGAGCCGTCACAGGTGAAACGCGAACCGGGCCAACTGGTGGAGATGGCGTGGGATCCGATCACCCGCATCGTCGGCAGCCTCGGTATCTACACCAAGATCGACTTCGAGAACCGGGAGGTTGTCGAGTGCCACAGCACGTCGTCGATCTTCCGCGGCTACTCGATCTTCATGAAGGGCAAGGATCCCCGCGACGCGCACTTCATCACGAGCCGGATCTGCGGCATCTGCGGTGACAACCACGCCACCTGCTCCTGCTATTGCCAGAACATGGCGTATGGAGTCAAGCCGCCGCATCTCGGTGAGTGGCTGGTGAATCTCGGCGAGGCCGCGGAATACATGTTCGACCACAACATCTTCCAGGAAAACCTGGTCGGCGTGGATTACTGCGAGAAGATGGTGTCCGAGACCAATCCGAGCGTGCTGGCCAAGGCTGAGAACGCTCAGTCCCCGCACGCCGACGCCCACGGATACCGCACGATCGCCGACATCATGCGCGCGCTCAACCCGTTCACCGGCGACTTCTACCGCGAGGCGCTCCAGGTCAGTCGCTGGACCCGGGAGATGTTCTGTCTGATGGAGGGCCGGCACGTGCATCCGTCCACGCTCTATCCCGGCGGGATCGGTACGACGGCCACCGTGCAGCTGATGACCGACTACGTGACCCGGCTCATGCGGTACGTCGAGTTCATGAAGAAGGTCGTTCCGATGCACGACGACCTGTTCGACTTCTTCTACGAGGCGCTGCCCGGCTACGAAAAGGTCGGCTTGCGGCGCACCCTGCTGGGGTGCTGGGGTTCGTTCCAGGATCCTGAGGTGTGCAACTTCGCCTACAAGGACATGGAGGACTGGGGCCGGGCGATGTTCGTCACGCCGGGCGTGGTGGTGGACGGAAAGTTGGTCACCACGTCGCTGCTGGACATCAACCTGGGCATCCGAATCCTTTTGGGCAGTTCGTATTACGACGACTGGACCGATCAGGAGATGTTCGTCAAGAACGATCCGCTGGGCAATCCGATCGACCGCCGCCACCCGTGGAACCAGCACACCAACCCCCACCCGCAGAAGCGGGACATGGACGACAAGTACAGCTGGGTGATGTCGCCGCGCTGGTATGACGGCAAGGACCATCTGGCTCTCGACACCGGTGGGGGTCCGCTGGCCCGGCTCTGGTCGACCGCCCTGGCCGGGCTCGTAGACATCGGTTACGTCAAGGCCACCGGCAGCAGTGTGCGGATCAACCTGCCGAAGACCGCGCTGAAGGGTCCGGTCGAGTTCGAGTGGAAGATCCCTGCCAAGGGCAGCAACACCATCGAACGCAATCGCGCCCGCACGTACTTCCAGGCCTACGCCGCTGCCTGCGCCTTGCATTTCGCCGAGCAGGCGCTCACCGAGATCCGTGCAGGCCGGACGAAAACCTGGGAGAAATTCGAGGTGCCGGACGAGGGCATCGGCTGCGGATTCACCGAAGCGGTGCGCGGCGTGCTCAGCCACCACATGGTCATTCGGGACGGCAAGATCGCCAACTACCACCCATATCCGCCGACACCGTGGAACGCCAATCCGCGGGACAGCTACGGCACCCCGGGCCCGTACGAAGATGCGGTGCAGGGCCAGCCGATCTTCGAGGAGAACGACCGGGAGCACTTCAAGGGCATCGACATCATGCGCACGGTGCGCAGTTTCGACCCATGTCTCCCGTGCGGCGTGCACATGTACCTGGGCGACGGCAAGACATTGGACCTGCTGCACTCCCCCACCCAATCCGCAACCGGGGAATGACATATGCCGCCCGCCGCATCGCCAGTCCCGGACTGTCCCGAAGACGACACACGATGGCGCGTGGCGGGCGAACGGATACAGACCCTGCTCGATGCCAGCGCCGCAGGCGGTACCGCGGCGCGCGATCGGGCTGAGCAACTGGTGCGCGAGGTCACCGATCTCTACGGTGCCGGTCTGGACCGGATGCTGCGCACGGCAACTACCGCCGATCCCGGCCTGGCAGAGGCGTTCGCCGGTGACGATCTGATCGCCAGCCTGCTGTTGGTGCACGGATTGCATCCGCATCCCGTCGAGCGGCGCATCGCCGACGCTCTCGACGGGGTCCGGCCGTACCTCGGCTCCCACGGCGGTGACGTCCACCTCCTCGAGGTCGACGGCGAGGTGGTCCGGCTGAGTTTCGCCGGAAGCTGCAAGAGCTGCCCGTCTTCGGCGGTGACCCTGGAGCTCGCGATCGAAGATGCGGTCCGGGCCGCGGCACCGGAAATCTCGTCGATCGAGGTGGTGGAGGCGCCGGCCGACTCGACGCCGAATGTGATACCCGCGCAGTCACTGCTGAGCCGGGTGCACGCCAACGGGCACCGGCATGCCTCCTGGCAGCCGGTCGCGGCGCTGACCGGGCTCGCACCCGGAGAGGTCGGTGGCTTCGCGGTCGCGGGCACTGCCGTGCTGGCCTGTCGGATCGGTGACGAGTTCTTCGCCTACCACGATCACTGTGCCAACTGCGCCCAACCGTTCGCGGGGGCGACGCTGACCGGGGCAATGCTGCGCTGCCCACAGTGCGGCACCGATTTCGATGTCGTCCACGCGGGGGCCGGCGCGCACGACCCGGGCGGCCCGCACCTGGAGCCGATTCCGGTTCTGGTGCGCGACGGGGTGCCCACGATGGCGCTGGCCGAGGAGTTCGCGTCGTGACCGGTCCGTTGGACGTCATCGCCCGCATTCGCGCCAACCGGGGCATGCCCGAGCCGGTCGGTGAGCGCTGTGAAATGTGCTCAGAACCGATCGCCGACCAGCACCAGCATGTGGTGAATGTCGAAGGCCGCCAGCTGATGTGCGTATGCCGCGGCTGTTATCTGCTGTTCACCGACAGTAACGCCGGGCTGCGTTACCGCGCAGTTCCCGACCGTTACGTGATGTTCCCCGACCTCGCCCTCGGCAGGCGCGAATGGGAGTCGCTCCAGATTCCGGTCGGCCTCGCATTCTTCTTCCTGAACTCCGCGCTGAACCGCATGGTGGCGTTCTATCCCGGCCCCGCCGGTGCCACCGAATCCGAACTCGACCTGGTCACCTGGGAAACCGTCAGGGCCGCCGACCCGAGGGTGGACCTGCTGGCCGAGGACACCGAGGCGTTGATCGTCCTGATACCGGACGACGAAAACCAGCCGCCGGTATGCCATTTGGTGCCCATCGACGCTTGTTACGAGTTCGTCGGAAGGCTGCGGATGCTGTGGCGCGGATTCGACGGCGGCCAGGACGTGCGCAATTACATCGACGAATTCTTCGGCACCCTCGAAGAACGCAGCTCAGTGGTGCCGCGATGACCAGCCCTGACACCGAACCGGCCACCGCGGTCACCTTCGCCGTCCTGGAGATCGCACCGGAACCGTATGCCGTGACTCCGATCCTGACCGCTCGGATCGGGGTGGCCGCCATCGGAGACGATCCGGTGCACGCCATCGCACTGCGCTGCCAGGTCCGCATCGAGCCACTGCGGCGCGACTACACCGATCCGGAAGCGGCCGGACTGCTGGACCTTTTCGGGCCGCGCGAACGTTGGAGCTCGACACAGCGCAATTTTCTCTGGCAGCATGGCGCCGCGATGGTGCCCGGTTTCGTCGACACCACCCAGGTCGACCTCGCGCTGGATTGCACCTACGACTTCGAGGTCGCGGCCTCGAAGTATCTGCACGCGCTTCGCGAAGGAACGATACCGCTGCAATTCCTTTTCAGTGGAACCGTTTTCACCCGAGGCACCCGCGGCTTCGCGGTGCAGCAGGTGCCGTGGGATCGCGAGGACCATTTCGAACTTCCGGTCTCGGTGTGGCAGAACCTCATGGCACAACACTTCCCGAACACCGGTTGGTTGCGGCTGCGACGCGACACCCTCGGCCAACTCACCGCCTACAAGACGCAGCGCGCATTGCTGTCCTACGACGAAGCGATCGCCTCACTGATGGCGTGCGAGGAAATCCGATGAGCGGCCGTTGGGAACAAGCCCTCGCGGTGGCGGACGCCGTCCTCTACGAGGGCTATCTGCTCTACCCGTACCGAGCGAATTCAGCCAAGAATCAATGCCGCTGGCAGTTCGGAGTGCTGGGCCCGACCGGCGCCGAGCGCGCCGGCGTCGGAGAGGACAGCTCTCTGTCGGCGCAGCTCGTCGTGCGTCCGCAGGACCGCCCGCAGATCACGATCCTGGTCCGGTTCCTGCAGCTGCAGCGCCGATCCGCGGAACGTCGCCGTGACGACGACACCTTTGAGCCGGTCGGTGAATTCACCGCCGGTGCACGGTCCTGGCTGAGCTGGGACGAGGCGGTGGAACACCAACTCGCCTTCGGCCCGTTCGACACCGCCGACCTGGTGGCACCGCAGACACATCCCATTGTCGTCGCGGCCGGAACCGACATCGAAATCGTCGAGGGCGGCCGGCTCGTTCGTTCACGACGGGAACTGCGCGGCGAGCTGACAATCGCGGCGGAACCCGACGACGGTCTGGTGCGGTTGACGGTGGCGGTACGCAATTGCGCCCAAGCCGCCGTAGACAAAGAGGAAGCCATTGCGTTGTCGTTCATCGGCACCCACCTGGTCACCGAGGTCACCGAGGGCGAGTTCGTCTCGCTCCTGGAGCCGGACGAATCCGCCGCCGCAGCGGTGTCACGCTGCACGCGCCACCGCTGCTTCCCAGTGCTGGCCGGGCCGCCCGGCGACCATGGCCTGATGCTGGTGTCACCGATCATCCTCTATGACCACCCGGAGATCGCCGACCAGAGCGAAGGCGCCCTCTACGACTCGACCGAGATCGACGAGATCCTGACCCTGAGGATCATGACGATGACGGACGAGGAGAAGGCACACGCCCGGGCCACTGACCCGCTGGCGGCGGCGATCATCGATCGGTGTGACTCGATGTCGCCTGACGCGATGCTCAATCTGCATGGAGTGCTGCGAGATCCCCACGGCAGGGCCGATTCACCCAGCCTGATCCCAGAGGTTCCCGACGGTATCGGCTGGTGGGACCCAATGGCAGACAACGCTGTCGATCCTTCCGTCGACGCCGTGCTGATCAACGGGGTTCGGGTCAGTCGCGGCAGCCGGGTGCGGCTGCACCCCTCCCGCCGTGCCGACGCTCAGGATCTCTTCTTCGCCGACCGGGTCGCACGGGTGGCCTCGGTCCACGAGGACGTCGAGGGCGAGCGACACGTCGGTGTCGTCATCGACGACGACCCCGCTGCCGACCTGCACGAGTGGTACGGCCGCTATCTGTACTTCGCACCTGACGAAGTCGAGCCATTGCAGCAGTGAGAGGAATTCGAGATGGAAGTCGTGGGTTGGATAGCCGTTACGGCGGTCGCGGTAGTCGTGATCGCCGGAGTGCTGGTAGGGGTTCGGTCGATTCCCGACGCCCGGCGTTACCTGAAGATGCGACGCATGTAGCAGGTGCGATCACGTCTTCTGTTCTGGTAGCCGGCATCGGCAATATCTTCCTCGGTGACGACGGATTCGGTCCCGAGGTGATGCGCCACGTGCCGCGGCAACTGGCAGGCCCGCGTGTTCGCCTGTGCGACTACGGCATCCGGGGTATGCACCTGGCCTACGACCTCCTCGACGGCTGGGACGCACTCGTGCTGGTCGACGCGGTGCCCTGCCGACAACGGCCCGGCGCGCTGCACGTGTTCGAGGCCGATCGCGAAAGCCTGTCTGCAACCTCAGGTCTGGACGCACACGCCATGGACCCGGCCGCGGTGTTCGCGAGTCTGAACGCGCTCGGCGGCACTGCCCCGTACACGATCGTGATCGGTTGTGAAGTCGACAACGTCGCCGAGGGCATCGGGTTGTCCGAGGCTGTCGCAGCAGCCGTTCCCGACGCCGTAGCCGCCGTGGAAGCTGCCGTGGCCCAACTGTCCACACCGGTACGGGAGGGCTGAATCATGTGCCTGGGAATCCCGGGGCAGGTCGTCCGGATGCTGGAGGGCTACGGCAACCAGCTCGCACTCGTCGACGTCGCGGGCGAACACCGCAAGGTCAACATCGGCATGCTGCCGGACGAGACGTTCGCTCCCGGCGACTGGGTGATCATTCACATGGGTTTCGTCGTCGAGAAAACCGACAGCGCCGGTGCCGAGGCAGCCTTGCAGGGCCTGGAGCTGATGGGCCGGGGACGAGATGCCGAGGCGCCACCATGACCGGGCGCCGCCGCCTACGTGTCGGAGTGCACGGAGTCGTCCAGGGCGTGGGCTTCCGGCCGTTCGTCTACACCACCGCGGCGGCACTCGGGCTGAGCGGCAGCGTGCGCAACGACCCTTCCGGCGCGATCATCGAAATCGAAGGCAGGGTCGCCGACCTCGACCGATTCCTGCACCGGCTGCGCACCGCCCCTCCCCCGCTGGCGGTCATCGAATCGGTCGACACACAGCCCGTCCCGGTTGCCGGCGGCACCGGATTCACGATCGCCGACACGTCCAGGGCCGGCGGCGGCCGCACGCTGGCTTCGCCCGACGTCGCAATGTGCACGGAATGCGCTGCCGAGCAACGCGACCCGGCCAATCGCCGCTATCGGCACGCATTCGTGAACTGCACGAACTGCGGCCCGCGGTTCACGATCATCGCGTCACTGCCCTACGACCGCGGCTCCACCACCATGGCGGCCTTCGCCATGTGTGCGACCTGCGCTCATGAGTACGGAGATCCCACCGACCGGCGCTTCCACGCTCAGCCCGTGTGCTGTCCCAACTGCGGCCCCACGTTGCGGTTCCGGGACGGCCACGGCGACCTGGTGGGCGAATCAGGGCTGCAGCGCGCCCGGCAACTGCTGGTCGACGGAAAGATCCTCGCAGTCAAGGGGATCGGCGGATACCACCTCGCCTGCGATGCCGGGAGCGACACCGCGGTCGCCGAGCTGCGGCGGCGCAAGCGGCGCGGTGACAAGCCGTTCGCGGTGATGGTGCCCGACCTGACGACAGCGCGAGCCATCGCCGAGGTCGACGCCGCGGCCGCGCGGTTGTTGTGCGGCCCGCAGCGTCCGATCGTTCTCATGCCCCGCCTTCCAGCCGTGCGAGGTGTCAGGGTCTCGACCGCCGTAGCGCCGTCCAACCCCGACCTCGGGGTCATGCTCGCGTACAGCCCGGTGCACACGTTGGTGTTCGGACTGCCCGGTGACGCCCCGGTGCCGCCCGTGCTGGTCATGACATCGGCCAACCGCACCGGCGAGCCGATCTGCTTCATCGATGACGATGCGCTGGAACGGCTTTCATCGCTTGCCGACGGCTGGTTGTGGCATGACCGGGAGATCCTGGTCCCCTGTGACGATTCCGTGCTGCGGGTCGTCGACGGGGACGAGTTGGCGATCCGTCGATCCCGTGGCTATGCGCCGTTACCTGTCGCCCTGCCGGTATCCGTTCCGCCGACGCTCGCGGTGGGGGCCGACCTGAAGAACACGCTGGCCATCGCCGAACACAAGTACGCCTGGTTGAGCGCCTACATCGGCGACATGGACGATCTGGCCACGCTGTCGGCGTTCGGGAAAGCGGCCACCCACCTCGGGTCGTTGACCGGCGTCACACCGGAAACACTTGTCACCGACGCACATCCCGGCTACCGGTCGGCTGACTGGGCACATCGGAATGCCCGGAGCAGGCCGGTGCGAGCCGTACAGCATCATCACGCCCACATCGCCGCTGTCATGGCCGAGCACGGTCTGGACGGCTCCCGGCAGGTGCTCGGTTTCGCTTTCGACGGAACCGGCTACGGATCCGACGGCGCCGTATGGGGCGGTGAGGTGCTGCTCGCCGACTACAAGGGCTTCCAGCGGGTCGCCCACCTCAGGTATGCGCCGCTGGCGGGCGGCGATGTGAGTGTGCTGCGGCCCTACCGGATGGCACTGTCACACCTGTGGGCCGCCGGGATCCCCTGGGATGCCGACCTGCCGCCGGTTCAGGCATGCCCGGATGACGAACGCCGGGCGCTGGCACATCAGCTGAGAACCGGGACCGGCTGCGTTCCGACGTCCAGCATGGGTCGGCTGTTCGACGCGGTGTCCGCGCTGATCGGTGTGCGTCAGGTGGTCGCCTACGAGGCTCAGGCCGCGGTCGAGTTGGAGGGGTTGTCACGGAACACTCCAGCAGGCACGTCGCGGTACGCCTTCGCACTCGATACCGCTCAACAGCCGATGCTGGTCGATCCCGGACCCGTGCTGGCCGCGGTGGTCGAGGACCTGCGCGCCGGTGTCGCGGCAGCCGTGATCGGTGCGCGATTCCACCGTGCGGTCGCCGACCTGATCGTCGAACTGGCGGCCGAGGATGGGGCCGTGGACCAACCGGTGGCATTGTCCGGCGGGGTGTTCCAGAATGCCCTGCTGCTGCGACTGGCCCTGGCCGGATTGCGGATGAACGGTTTCCGCGTGATCACCCACCGACAGGTGCCCCCGAACGATGGTGGCATCGCGTTGGGACAACTACTCGTGGGGAATGCGGGGTAGCTCGATGAGCGTGCAATCGACGCACCGTCTGCCCTCCGGATACGGGTTGTTCGCCCGCTACGCGTATCCGCCGAACGAGCTCGGGTACTGCGGGCCCACCGGGTCCACTGAACTGCTTCACGAGCCGGCCGAATTGGGCACACACGCCAGGGAGTTCGACGGCGCGTGGCCGTATCTGGATGCCATCGCAAGGGCAGCCGGCTCGGATCCGCTGGCTCCCGACGTCGTACGCGGCTATTGGGTCGGCGGACCGCTGCTGGATCGGGTCGACCCGGTCGCATTACTCGCCGAGCTCCAGGGGGCGTTCAAGGGTCAGGTGACCGGGCTGCTCGACGACGTGCACGGGGCCGGCTCCGCGCTGGCACACCACAGCTTCCACGTGTTCGTCGTCTATCCATGGGTCCGCTTCCTGGAGCGGGATCCGCAGACCGCGCTGCGGGTGCTGCAGAACTGCCGGATACGTTGGGGCACAGTCACTGCCATCGACGGCGAGCACGTGCTGCTCGACTCCTGCCCACTGGTCGTGGACCGCGGCGACATCCGACTCGGCGCAGCGGTCACCGAACGGACGCGGTGGAGCCGGGACGGCTCCTCGCTGACTGCCCCGCCGGCACCCGGTGACACCGTGTCAGCGCACTGGGACTGGGTGTGCGACACCCTGACCCCCGCCGAGGGCGCCGCGCTGGCCGAAGCGACACGGACCACGCTCCACCTGGTGAACACGATCCGGTCAGGCGTCGGCAGGCAACGAGAATCGAAGGGAGGTCGACAATGACTGTCACCACACCACCGGGCGCACCATTCGTCGACACCGATCTGGCCGCCGATCTGGCCGCCGCGGCACTGGATGTCGCCCGCAAGTTCCACGATGGCGCAACCCTCTGGGTGATTGCACCCCAATGGGAACCGCATGCGCACCACGTGGCCGTCGAGTTCGTCCATCCGGTGATCGTGGGCAAGCGGGCGCTGCCTTCGGTCGCGCTGGTCGAACCTGATCCGGTGGCCCAGGCCAGGGTGGCCAGTCAGCCCGGTGACCTCCTGCTGGCGGTGGCCTCGGCCGACGAGCCCGCGGTGATCGACGCCATGCGGCGGGCGGCCGCCTGGGGAGTGTCGACGGTATGGATCGGGTCCGGACCGAGGCCCCCCGCGGGCGCCGCGCACCACGTCCTGTGGGTCGACTCAGACAACCCGATGGTGCCGGCCACCGGGCGGTTCGTCTTGATGTATCACCTGCTGTGGGAACTCACCCACGTCTGCTTCGAACATCCGGGCCTGCTGAAATCCCCTGGCGCGCAGGACACCGAGCAGGCCTGCGTCACGTGCAGCGACGAGGGACGCCTCGCCGAGGTGATCCTGGCGCCCACCGACTCAAGTGGTCAAGCACTGGTCCGCACCGCCGGTGGTGAGGAATGGGTGGACATCGGGATGCTCGGCGACGTCGCGACCAACGATCTGGTTCTGGTGCACGCGGGCGCGGCCATGGCGCGACTGAACGAGGTGAACTGATGACATCGAACATCACCGGAGGCGAAGCCACCGGCTTCCTCTACCCTTTCATCGATTCCGAGGAGACCGACACCCACGCGCTGCTCGATGACCTGGCTGCCTCCGCACGCGGTAAAGCGACTGAAAGCGCTCGGCTGCAACAGGAATCGTTGGAGGAGTACGCTCCCGCGCTGACGGCGGCGGGCACCGCCATGGCCGAGAGGTTCCTGCGTGGCGGCCGCCTCTACACACTCGGCAACGGCGGCAGTTCCACCGATGCGGCGACCCTGGCGTCGCTGTTCAGCCGCCCCGCACTGGGCCGGCCCGTTGCGGCCTGGTCACTGGCCGCCGACGAGGCGGTGGTCACCGCGCTCGGCAACGACGTGGGCTTCGAGCTGATCTTCAAACGCCAGATCATCGCCCACGCCCGTGATCGTGACATCGCCATCTCACTGTCCACGTCGGGCAACTCCGAGGATCTGATGACGGCGATCACCGAAGCCAAGCAGCGAGGCGTGCTCACCATCGGATTCTCCGGGCACGACGGCGGCCGCATGGCTCTCACCGAGGACCTGGATTTCTGCTTCACCGTGCACAGCCAGAGCATCCATCGCATCCAGGAGTCCCACGCCATGCTCGGCTACCGGCTCTGGACCGTGACCCAGGAGAAGATGTCCCGCACCCGAGACGAGGTACGCACGTCATGACGACAGCAGCGCAACGTGAAGACCGGGTTCTGGAACGGATCGACAAGTTCCGGCACCGGCGCCCGCGCCTACTCGATGAGGTGGTGACGCTCGCGCACGGGGCCGGCGGCAAATCGTCGGCAGCGCTGGTCGATGCGGTCTTCCTCGAAGCATTCCGCAACCCCGAACTCGAGCAGCTCGGTGACGCCGCTGTCCTTCACACCCCGTCCGGTGACACGCTGGCGTTCTCCACCGACTCGTATGTGGTTGCCCCACATCGATTCCCGGGCGGTTCGATCGGCCATGTCGCGGTGCACGGAACGATCAACGACCTCGCGGTGTCCGGTGCACGTCCTCAGTGGCTGTCGGCGGGCTTCGTCATCGAGGAAGGTTTCCCGATCTCCGAGTTGCGCGAGATCGTCGCCGACATGAGTGAAGCCGCTGCTCGCGCCGGGGTCCAGATCGTCACCGGCGACACCAAGGTGGTCGGAAAGGGCGCCGCCGACGGGATGTTCATCTGCACCGCCGGTGTCGGCGTGATTCCCGCGGGCAGGCGATTGTCACGCGAGAAGGTGCAGGCCGGCGACAAGGTGCTGCTGTCGGGCACGATCGGCGAACACGGTATGGCGGTCATGCTTGCGCGCGGTGACCTGGCGATCGACGCCGACATCGTCTCCGACACCGCGCCCGTGCACGAACTCGTCGAGATCCTGTTGGAGGCCGCACCGTCCACCCGATGGATGCGTGACGCCACCCGCGGCGGTGTCGGCACGGTGTGCAACGAGCTCGCCAAGGACTCGCCGTTCGCGGTGATCCTCGACGAGGACCGACTGCCGATCGAACCGCAGGTGCTCGGAGCGTGCGACATGCTGGGCATCGATCCGCTCTATGTCGCCAACGAAGGCAAGTTCCTGGCAATCGTCGCGTGCGACGAGGCCGATGCCGCAGTGGCTGCGTTGCGCGCGCACCCACAGGGGGCACAGGCAGCCGTCGTCGGCGAGATCGTGCCCGAACCGCCGGGAATCGTCGCGCTGCGAACATCATTCGGCGGCAGCCGGATTGTCGACATGCTCGTCGGCGACCCGCTGCCGCGGATCTGCTAGGTACGGTAAGGAGCAAGATATGTGTCTTGGAATACCGGGCCAGGTGGTCGACATCGTCGATGCCGAGGCCCACCTCGCCAAGGTCGATGTCAATGGGGTGCGCCGCATCATCAGCGTGCGTCTGCTCGCCGACGACAACCTGCGGATCGGTGACTGGGTACTCGTGCACGTCGGTTTCGCGATGGCCAAGATCGACGAGCGCGAGGCGAAGCTGACCCTCGATCAGGTGCAGAAAATGGGTGCCGATTACACAACCGAGATCGACGCCTTCAATTCCTCTGAAATCGCTTGAGACAGAAGAAGGTTCCCCGCATGAAGTTCGTCGACGAATTCCGGGACCCGGCCGCCGCCCGCGCCCTGGTCAAAGCCATCACCGAACTCTCATCCGGTGACGAGTTCAAGTTCATGGAGGTGTGCGGCGGCCATACCCACACCATCTATCGGCACGGTATCGAGCATCTCCTACCGGAATCGATCGAACTGGTCCACGGCCCCGGATGCCCGGTGTGCGTGATCCCGATGGGCCGGGTGGACGATGCGATGTGGCTCGCCGAGCAGTCGGGCGTCATCTTCACGACATTCGGCGACATGATGCGTGTCCCCGGCTCCAACGGGAACCTGATCGAGGCCAAGGCCCGTGGCGCCGACGTACGGTTCGTGTACTCCCCACTCGACGCGCTCAAGATCGCCAGGGACAACCCTGACCGCCACGTGGTGTTCTTCGCCGTGGGGTTCGAGACAACGGCACCGTCGACTGCGGTCACGCTGGTCCGGGCTCGCGCGCTCGGTGTCCGCAACTTCAGTGTGTTTTGTAACCACGTCACCATCGTCCCGCCCATAAAGGCCATACTCGAGTCGCCTGACCTGCGCCTTTCCGGGTTCCTCGGGCCGGGGCACGTCTCGACCGTGGTGGGTTTGCGCCCGTACCGGTTCGTCCCCGCCGTCTATGGGAAACCGATCGTGGTCGCCGGCTTCGAGCCGCTCGACATCCTGGCGTCGGTACACATGCTGCTGCGGCAGATCCGGGATGGCCGCTGCGAGGTGGAGAACCAGTACACCCGCGTGGTGCGGCCCGAAGGCAACACCGCGGCGCTCAAGCTGATGGCGGAGACGTTCGAATTGCGTCCGCATTTCGAATGGCGCGGCCTGGGATTCATCTCGCAGAGCGCACTGAAGGTCCATGCCGACTACTCCGAATACGACGCCGAGCTGAAGTTCGACATGCCCGGGGTGCGGGTGGCCGACCCCAAGGCCTGCCAATGCGGTGAGGTGCTGAAGGGCGTCATCAAACCGTGGGAGTGCAAGGTGTTCGGGACGGCCTGCACACCGGAAACTCCGATCGGTACCTGCATGGTGTCCCCCGAGGGCGCTTGCGCGGCCTACTACAACTTCGGCAGGTTGCATCGAGAAACCGCGCAGCTGTTGCTGCGGCGCTAGCGATACGGGATCAGCGACGCCAGTTCGGAAAGTTGTCGAGATCCCGCAGCGTCATCACGAAACCGAACGCGCCGACGGCGACTGCCAGGAAATACCCGAGAGCGGCCTGCCACCCGTCGAGGGTGGACGCGACCAACCAGCACAGCAGAACCGCCGCGATCACCAGCAGAACACCGTAGAGAGGCGTCCGCATCGGATGGTCACCGAGACCCATGCCTCCGGTATACGCCGAAAACAGGCACAGGGGAAGCAGCGCGGTTCACCACACGTCGCGCGGGACGTCGAAGTCGGCGCACAGCGCCCGCCACACGGTGCGCGGCTCCACGCCGTCCTCGATGGCCTGTGCGGCCGTGCGGCCGCCGAGAGCGCCGAGCACGTGATCGACGAGCAGTGAGCGACCCCGTACCGGACCGAATTGGCCGTCCACGAGTTCATTGAATTCCGTCAACCGCACGGCCCCAACCTACCCAGTGTGTGCGAGGGCGTCATGGCACACCCGTACCGGATCCGCCACCCCTTCCACGGACGCGCCGGCCCGCTGCGCGGCCGCGCGATAGGACGACGACGCCAGCACGGTGCCGACCGCGGCGGTCAGCGAATCCGCCGACAGTGGCCGCACCAGCTGTCCACTGCCCTGGCGCACAACACGATTGGCGATCTCCCATTGGTCACCACCGCCCGGGACCACCACCATCGGCACACCGGCCAGCATCGCCTTGGACACCAGGCCGTGCCCACCACCGCACACCACCAGATCGGCGTGCGACAACAACTCGTCCTGACGGCCGAGCCCGACCGCCGCCCACGGGGGTACCGCGACGTCGGCACCGCCCAGTCGCGACACCACCACACGAGCCCCATCGGGCAGCGTCTCGCCCGGGCGCAGCGACTCCAGGACCAGCTCGGTCATGCCCTGTGTCCCGGTGGTCGCGGTGGAGGGCGCGACCATCACGACGGGCCCCGACCCCGGCGGCACGGTCAGCACCGCGTCGGTGGGCTCGAAGTGCAGCGGACCCACCACCACGGCCTCATCCGGCCAGTCCGGGCGTGGTACCTCCAGCGCGGGCAGAGTGGCGATCAGGCGCCGCAATGGGCCGGGGTCGACGGAGGGAAGACCGATGTCGGCCCGTACGGAAGCCCGCTCTGCCAGACCGGCCCGGATGGATCTCGCGGTCAAGGCACGCATGAGGTTGTCGCGCAGGCGTCCGCGCAGCCCGACACCCGGGGCCAATCCGCTGCCGAGCGGCGGCAAGCCCTTCGACGGCAGGTACAGCGGGTGCGGATTGAGCTCGACCCACGGCAATCCGAGTAACTCCGCGGCCAACCCGCCACAGGCGGTGATCACGTCGGAGACCACGAGATCCGGCTGCAACTCCCCCAGCCCCGGCAGGTTGAGCTGCGCCATCCTCCCGGCCCGCCGATGGATCTTGGACCCGGCATCCGCGTCGTCGTCGGCGTCGGTCGCATCGAGACCGACGAGTTCGACCGCGTCGACACCGGCGGCCCGCGCGGTGTCGAGCCATTCCACCCCCGTGAGCAATGTCGGGACATCCCCCGCGGCCAGGAACTTCAGGCACAGGGCAAGGGCCGGGAAGGCATGTCCGGGATCAGGTCCGGCGACTACAGCTACGCGCACCGGCCTACCCTGCCACAGCTGTCCGCACTAGGCTGCGGGCATGGCTGACCAATCCACCACCGCGGCTGCGTCCCAGACCAGCACGGTCGAGACCTTCCTCAACGCACTGCAGGAGCAGGACTTCGACACAGCCGAGAACGCGCTGGCGCAGAACCTGGTGTACCAGAACGTCGGTTTTCCGACCATCTATGGACGCAACCGCGCGATGAAGCTGTTCCGGTCGATGCCGGGCCGCATGGGCTTCGAGGTGAAGATCCACCGGATCGCCGCCGATGGCGCCGCCGTGCTCACCGAGCGCACCGATGCGCTGGTGTTCGGGCCGCTGCGCCTGCAGTTCTGGGTCTGCGGCGTGTTCGAGGTGCACGAAGGCCGAATCACCCTGTGGCGGGACTACTTCGACATGCTGGACATGCTCAAGGCAACGGCACGCGGCCTTGTCGGGGTGGTCGTGCCCTCACTCCGTACATCGCTGTAGCGGCGGCTCAGGCCCGACGCAGCCGGCCCAGCTCGTCGAATGCCTGCGCCCAGCCGATCAGGCGATCGGTGGCGCCGGTCAACTCGCTGCGGTAGCGCTGCTGCGACAACGGCGACACCGCGCCCTGCCCGCCGTTCACCGTGGACACGAGTTGTGCTGCGGCAGTGACCATCTCGTTGTACTGCCGCACGCCCTCACCAAGCTGCGCGGTGAACGCGTTGATGGTCGGTACCAGATGCTGGCGCGACTGCGGGGCGTTGGTGATCGCCCGCTCCATCGACACCACCTCGGTGGCGGTGGCTGCCATGGTCAGTGCTGTGTGATTGGCCACCGCGGTCAGTTCCCGCAGTTCGTCGGGCGGGAGCATCCGGCCGCGCTCCAACACCCCGAGCAGCGAGAACATGCCCCGCTCGGAGGCCATCAGCGCTGCCATCGGTTGCCGGGCCGCCGAACCCCATGGCGGTAACCGGCGCCCGGAAACCGGCCGCTGCACCGGAAGAGGTTCCGCGCGCAGCCACCGGTAGCGCAGCCAGAACAACGTGGCCGGGAACGCCGCGCCTGCCGCGATCGCTCCGCTGATGATCAGGCCCCAGACCGGTGTGCTCCACGACGCCAGCAACGCCGTCACCAAGACCCAGAACGCACTGGACAGGGTGAAGAACACACTGAACCGCAGTGCCCACCGCCGCTTGCGCAACAGCTTTGCGCGCGGATCGGCGGCGGCGCTGAGCTTTTCGGTCAGCGCACCGGACAGATCGGCCGCGGTGTCGACAGCCCGCTGCGCCAGCGATCTCCACGCGTCCGGTCGACCGGTCTTGGTAGCCATGATCTAAAACACTCGAATCGTTATTGCCCGAGCGGGTTTTCGGGGGTGGGCGAAGTTTGATTGGTTGCCGGAGAGGCAGGCGTGGCCGGGGTGGCACCACCGCTGGGCAGGGCGTCGCCGCGCATCGAGGCGCGGATCTGCTCCAGCCGAGAGTGGCCTGCCATCTGAACGCTCGCCTGCTGGACCTCCATCATGCGGCCCTGCACGGAGTTCTGGGCCAGCTCGGCCTCGCCCATGGCGTTGGCGTAGCGGCGTTCGATCTTCTGGCGCACCTCATCGAGGCTCGGGGTGTTACCCGGCGCGGCGACCTCACTCATGGACCGGAGCGAGGAACTGACCTGCTCCTGCATCTTGGCCTGCTCGAGCTGCGACAGCAGCTTGGTGCGTTCGGCGATCTTCTGCTGCAGCATCATCGCGTTCTGCTCGACGGCCTTCTTGGCCTGCCCGGCAGCCTGCAGAGCCTGATCGTGCAGAGCCTTGAGGTCCTCGACGCTCTGCTCGGAGGTCACCAGTTGCGCCGCGAACGCCTCGGCGGCGTTGTTGTACTCGGTGGCCTTGGCTGCGTCGCCGGCAGCCGTGGCCTGATCAGCCAGCGTCAATGCCTGACGGACGTTGACCTGCAGCTTCTCGATGTCGGCAAGCTGACGGCTGAGCCGCATCTCCAGCTGGCGCTGGTTGCCGATGACCTGGGCGGCCTGCTGGGTGAGGGCCTGGTGCTGACGCTGCGCGTCCTCGATGGCCTGCTGGATCTGCACCTTCGGATCCGCGTATTCGTCCACCTTGGAGCTGAACAGCGCCATCAGGTACTTCCACGCCTTGACGAACGGATTGGCCATTGGTTCGTTCCGCCTTATCTGTCGGGCTTGTCTGCCAGGCCCTCATCGGGCCTTGTCATTCAGGTTGCCGCAATTCCTCTGCTGCCAACTTATCGGTTCCGGACATGCAGCCACAGCCCCGCACGCGGTTCGTATGGGCGTTTTGCGAAAATTCGCGACCCAGGCACGAGCAGGGCAATCAGGCCGCAGTCAGAACCGTGCTCATGTCAGGCGACGGCCATCGACACGGGCTGCGGAATGACGACCTTGATGGCCGCATCGATGTGGGCGACGTTGGCAGTGACATCGGTGCGGTCCGGCACCTGGACCGCTGCGCCGGCGTGCTCACGTTCGGCCATGTTCTCGCCGGCATCGGTGAGTACCCGTGACAGCGGGACGTCCAGGGCATCGCAGATGGCCCCGAGCAGTTCGCTGGATGCTTCCTTGCGGCCCCGCTCCACCTCAGAGAGGTACCCGAGGCTCACGCGCGCCGCGTCGGAGACCTCGCGCAACGTGCGCCCCTGTTCGGTGCGGGCGTTACGCAGCACGTCGCCAATCACCTCACGCAGCAATGTCGTCATCGCGCTCTCCTTCGCCTCGCCTGTCACAGGTTCGCTATCAGACCAACGCCGCGGGCCACCGCATGGTTCCCGGGGCAACCGCGGCGACGGTTTTCGGTTATTGGTTCTGGACCAGGGCACGCAACCGGGCGATCGCCTCGTCGACGGCGGCGCGGCGGATATCCCAGCGTGAGCCGGACAACGACAACTCGACGACATCGGTGTCGACAGGACCGGCCAGCCCGATGAATACCGTGCCCACCGGGTGTCCGCCGTGCGGTTCCGGGCCGGCCACGCCGGTCAGGCCGACGCCCCAGGTCGCTGCGCAGCGCTGCCGGGCTCCGACAGCCAGCGCCCGCGCCGTGGGAGCGGAAACCGGGCCGACCGCGTCGAGCACCTGAGGGGCCACACCGGCGAGCCAGATCTTGGTGTCCTCGTTGTAGGTGACCAGGCCACCCTGCAGAACCGCACTGGCCCCGGAGACCCCGGCAATCGTCGCCGCGAGCAGCCCACCGGTGAGCGACTCAGCGGTGGCCACGCTCTGTGCGCGCACCGTCAGGTCCGCGACCAGTGCCCTGGCGTCGTCAGTGAGCAGCGGATCGTCCACGGCTGTCCCTGATCGCGGATATGACGTAATCGGCGCCGGTGAGCACGGTCAGCACCACTGCGGCCCACATGATCACCCACGCGACGTTCAGCCAGATGTCGGGCCAGGCATGCAGTGGCAGGATGAACAGTCCGATGGCGACGGCCTGCACCAGGGTCTTGAGCTTGCCGCCGCGGCTCGCGGGGATGACACCGTGACGCAGCACCGCGAACCGCAGCACCGTGATTCCGATCTCACGGGTCAGCACCACCGCGGTGATCCACCACGGCAGATCCCCGAGCATCGACAGGCCGATCAGCGCCGCCCCGATCAGCGCCTTGTCGGCGATCGGATCGGCCAGAGTGCCGAACTCGGTGATCATTCCGTAACTGCGGGCCAACGCCCCGTCGAAATGATCGGTGATCACGGCTACCGCGAACACCGCGAAAGCGGCGATCCGCCAGAAGCTTTCATGACCGTCACCGACGAACAAGAAGACGAGGAAGACCGGAACAAGCACCATTCGCACACCGGTGAGCACGTTGGCGAGGTTGGCCACGCGCGCACGCGGGACCACCGGATCGGTAGAAGGTTGGCCCGGCACCGCAACAGAATATCCGTTGCCGTAACCGATACTCTTGCGCCTGTGAACCCAGGCAGTGTCGAGGAGCGCAAACACCCTGTGGTGCGGCGCGCCCGCACGTCCGATGTACCGGCAATCAAGAACCTCGTCGATGTCTACGCGGGCAAGATCTTGCTGGAGAAAAACCTGGTGACGCTCTACGAGGCGGTCCAGGAATTCTGGGTGGCCGAACTGGACGGCGAACTCGTCGGATGCGGCGCGCTCCACGTGCTGTGGGCCGATCTCGGCGAGGTGCGCACAGTGGCGGTGCACCCCAAGGTCCGCGGTACGGGTGTCGGCCACGTGCTGGTCGAGCAGTTGCTCGACGTGGCCCGCGAGCTTCACCTGGGACGGATCTTCGTGCTGACCTTCGAGGTCGAATTCTTCGCCAAGCACGGTTTCGAGGAGATCGACGGCACGCCGGTCACCGCCGAGGTGTACGAGGAGATGTGCCGGTCGTATGACACCGGTGTGGCGGAATTCCTCGACCTGTCCTACGTCAAGCCCAACACGTTGGGCAACACCCGGATGTTGTTGACGCTCTAGGCGATTTGTGGAGTCTCACCCGTACCGGTCACGGTTGAGACTCCACAAGTCGCGGGCTAGAACTCGTCCGGATCGTCGTCAGCGTCGGCACCATTGGCGTCGGCCCCACCACGGATCAACGCCAGCGTCCCGGCGAGTTCGTCGGGCTTGACCAACACCTCACGCGCCTTGGAGCCCTCGGACGGCCCGACGATGCCGCGGGTCTCCATCAGGTCCATCAGCCGGCCGGCCTTGGCGAAACCGACGCGCAGCTTGCGCTGCAGCATCGAGGTCGACCCGAACTGTGAAGACACCACGAGTTCGACGGCCTGCAGCAGGACGTCCATGTCGTCGCCGATGTCGGGGTCGACGTCCTTGCGCTCGCCCGCCTTGACCGCGGTGACGCCCTCGATGAACTCCGGCTCGGCCTGGGTCTTGGTGGCCTCGACGACGGCGTGGATCTCCTCGTCGGTGATGAACGCGCCCTGCATACGCAAGGGTTTGTTGGCACCCATCGGGAGGAACAGGCCGTCGCCCATACCGATCAGCTTCTCGGCGCCGGGCTGGTCCAGGATGACGCGGCTGTCCGTGAGCGACGAGGTGGCGAACGCCAGCCGGGACGGCACGTTGGTCTTGATGAGACCGGTGACGACGTCCACCGACGGCCTCTGCGTGGCCAGCACCAGGTGGATACCGGCGGCGCGGGCCTTCTGAGTGATGCGCACGATGGCGTCTTCGACGTCACGGGGCGCGGTCATCATCAGGTCCGCGAGCTCGTCGACGATGGCCAGGATGTAGGGGTACGGCTTGTAGACCCGCTCGCTGCCCAGCGGCGTGCTGATCTCACCGCTGCGCACCTTCTCGTTGAACACGTCGATGTGGCGCACCCGGGAGGACTTCATGTCCTGGTAGCGCTGTTCCATCTCCTCGACCAACCAGGCCAGCGCTGCGGCGGCCTTCTTCGGCTCGGTGATGATGGGCGTGATGAGGTGCGGAATGCCTTCGTACGGCGTCAGTTCCACCATCTTCGGGTCGATCAGGATCATCCTGACCTCTTCCGGCGTGGCCCGCGCCAGCAGCGACACCAGCATCGAGTTGACGAAGCTGGACTTACCGGAACCGGTGGAACCGGCGACCAACAGGTGCGGCATCTTGGCCAGGTTGGCCGAGACGAAGTCGCCTTCGATGTCCTTGCCCAGGCCGATCACCAACGGGTGATGGTCGCGCCGGGTCGACGGCGCGGTGAGCACGTCGGCGAGCCGGACCATCTCACGGTCGGTGTTCGGCACCTCGATGCCGACGGCGGACTTGCCGGGGATCGGGGCCAACATGCGGACGCTCTCGGTGGCGACCGCATAGGCGATGTTGCGGTGCAGGGCGGTGATCTTCTCGACCTTCACGCCCGGGCCGAGCTCGACTTCGTAGCGGGTCACCGTCGGGCCGCGGGTGCAGCCGGTGACGGCCGCGTCGACCTTGAACTGTTCCAGCACCGAGGTGATGGCGGCTTCCATCTGGTCGTTGGCGGCGGTGCGCAGTTTGGGCGGGTCGCCGGCGATCAGCAGATCCAGCGGGGGCAGCGTGTACGGCCCTTCGATGACCCGGTCCATCACCAGGGTGTCGTCGGGCTTGGGCTTGATCTCGGGCTTCTTGCGGCGAGCCTTGACCGCGGGTTCGGGAACGGTGGGTGCGTCCGTGTCGTCGGACAGCGGGTAGTTGTCCATCGGCGAACCGGTCGGTGCCTTGGGCGCCTCGATCGCGGCCGTGGGCCAGGCCTGGGCCGCGGCGTCGCTGCCCGCCGTGTCGTCGTCGTAGTAGCCGTCGGAGAAATCGTCGGGTTCGGCCCCGTACTCGTCGTCGTATTCGTCGTACTCGTCGTCGTAGTCGTCCCGGAAGGCACGGGTGCTGAACATGGTCCGCAGGGTCGAAGGCACCTCGCGAATCGTCGTCCCGGTGATCAGCAGCACGCCGAACAGCACACCCATGAACAGCAGCGGCGCGGCGATCCACTCGGTGAGCCCATCCGACAGCGGCCCGCCGATGGCGAAGCCGACGAATCCGGCGGCGTGCTGACGGGCGATGGGATCCTGCGGCGAGCCGGACCACAGGTGCCACAGGCCCAGCATCGGCAACGCGATCATGGCCGATCCCAGGATCAGCCTGGGGCGTGCCTCCGGATCCGGCTCGGTACGCATCAGGACGACGGCGATGGCGCCGAGGACGACGGGCACCAGGACCACCGGACCGCCGATCAGGGTCCGCAGCGCCGTGTCGATCCACTGCCCCACCGGGCCGGCCGCGTGGAACCACGAGCTGGCGGCGACGACGACGGCGATGCCGAGCAGCGCGAGCGCCAGTCCGTCACGTCGGTGGCCGGGCTCGATTTCGCGGGCGCGGCCCACGGAGCGGGCGGTCGATCCGGCCCCCTTGGCGAGCATCAACCAGCCCGCCCGGGCGCCTTGGCCGAGCTTCTGGCCGGCGACCGATACGGGCGAGGCCTGCGGCTTGCGCGCGGGCTTGCGCCGTGGCGCGGCCGCGCGGCCCTGGCGGGCCTGCGCCGGACGCCGCGAACCGCTTCTCGAGCTGGCGTTTGACCTGCTCGAACGCGCTGCGGATCGGCCGGCGGTCTTGTTAGCCATGACCGCAAGCCTAGTCGCATATGCCCCACAACCACCATCTGCCACACGGGTCACAAGACGGTATCGAATGACACTTAGCTATACGAACCGAATCTGGCCGGTTATCGCCTAGGGTGGACACTCGTCCAGTTCTGGCACTCATCGAGGAGCACTCCCCTATGCCTGTTGTCGTCGTCGCCACCATGAAGGCCAAGCCCGAGTCCGTCGAAGCCGTGCGCGAGGCCTGCACAAACGCGGTCGCGGCCGTGCACGACGAGCCGGGATGCCAGCTGTATTCGTTGCACGAGTCCGACGGCACCTTCGTGTTCGTCGAGCAGTGGGCCGACGCCGATGCACTGAAGGCACACAGCACCGCCCCGGCCATCGGAGCCCTGTTCGGCTCCATCGGCGAGCTGCTCGACGGCGCTCCCGATATCAAGATGTTGCAACCGGTGGTCGCCGGAGACCCGGCCAAGGGCCAGCTGCGGGGCTGATGAGCGCTTGCGCGAAGAGGAGATGGCAGAGATGAGCAACGAGGCTCCCCTGGCCGGAAAGGTCGCCTTCATCACCGGCGCGGCACGCGGCCAGGGGCGGGCCGAGGCCCTGCGGCTGGCCGCCGACGGGGCTGACATCATCGCGATCGATCTGTGCGCCCAGATCGAGTCGGTGCCCTATCCCCTGGCCACCCCCGACGATCTGGCGGCCACGGTCAAGCTCGTCGAGGAGTCGGGGGCGCGCATCGTCGCCGCGCAAGTCGATGTGCGCGACGAGGAGGCTCTGCGATCGGCGCTGCGGGCCGGAGTGGAACAGCTCGGCCGGCTCGACATCGTCGTCGCCAATGCCGGCATCGCCCCGATGCAGTCGGGCCCCGACGGCTGGCGCGACGTCATCGATGTGAACCTCACGGGCGTACACCACACCGTCGAGGCGGCGATGCCGATCATGGTCGAGCAGGGTGACGGCGGGTCGATCGTCTTGATCAGCTCGGCAGCCGGCCTGATCGGCGTGGGCGGCGGCGATCGCGGATCACTCGGCTACACCGCCGCCAAGCACGGCGTGGTGGGATTGATGCGGGCGTACGCCAATTTCCTCGCGCCGCGCAGCATTCGGGTCAACTCGATCCACCCCACCGGCGTGGACACCCCGATGATCAACAACGAGTTCACCCGGTCATGGCTCAAACACGTCGCCGAGGAGCTCAACGCTCCAACCGATTTCGGCAACGCGCTGCCGGTGCAGGTGGTGCAGGTCGAGGACATCGCCAACGCGGTGGCCTGGCTGGTCTCCGATCAGGCGCGCTACGTCACCGGCGTGACACTTCCCGTGGATGCTGGCATCGTCAACAAACGATGAGCAATCCCGTCGCCGCAACCGCAATCGGCCCGATGGTGCTGGCCGCCGTCGAGCAATACGAACCGGTGCGGCAACGGCTAGTCGACGACGACATGGCGTTGTCCTTTCTGCCGGCGGGGCTACGCGCGTTCACCCGGACCACACGGTGGTCGGTTGCCCGCAGGCTTCTGATCCAGGCCACCGAGCGCTCGGGTCCGGGGCTGTGGGCGAATCTGACCTGCCGCAAGCGTTATATCGGCGACAAGCTCACGCAGGCGTTGCCCAACATCGACGCCGTGGTGATTCTCGGTGCCGGTCTGGACACCAAGGGCTACCGGCTTGCCCGGCACAGCGCGATTCCGGTGTTCGAAGTGGACCTGCCGGTCAACATCGAGCGCAAACGTTCGGTGGTGCGCCGCGCCCTGGGAACCGTGCCGGACTCGGTGCACCTGGTGCCGGTGGATTTCGAGCACGATGACCTGGCCACCGAACTCGCGCGGCACGGCCACGTAGATGCTCATCGCACCTTTTTCGTCTGGGAAGGCGTGACGCAGTACCTCAGCGCCGACGGCGTCGCATCGACGTTCACGTTTCTTCGCTCGGCGGCACCGGGTAGCCGGCTGGCGTTCACGTACGTCCGCAGGGATTTCATCGACGGCACCAACCGGTACGGAGCCGAATCCCTGTATCGACGGTTCCGCGTTCGGAGCCAGATCTGGCAGTTCGGCCTGGACCCGGACCAGGTTGCTCCGTTCATCGAGCCGTACGGCTGGCAGTTGATCGAGCAGGCCGGGCCCGATTACCTTACCGAGCACTACATTTCGCCGTCCGGCCGGAATCTGACCGCCTCCCAGGTGGAATGGTCGGCTTTCGCCGAAAAGCGCTAGCAGGCGACCAGCGCGTCGAGTTCGGCGGCATCGGCACCGACCAGTCGACGGTGCATGGCCTTGGCGATGCGCCCCGCCTGTAGCTTGGCCCGCTCCGCGTGCGGACCTTCGAACAGCTCATCGACGGTGCCGGTCCACAACGTCAGCCACCGCACGAAATGCTCTGCCGACAATTGATGGCGGGCATGTAGTTCGCGGTGCACGGTCAGTGCGCTGCGCTGATAGAGCCCGGCACGGAACAGCACGGTCTCCCAGAAGTCGCACATGACGGGCAGATGGGATCGCAGGCCTTTGGCGCGCAGTTCGGAGAACGGTTCGGCGAGTACCGGATCGGTCAGCGCCTTGCTGTAGAAGCGCCACAGCAGCAGCTCGACATCGTCGTGCCCAGATAGGTCGTCAGCCATGGACAGGCCCCTTTCCGAGTTGGCGCCGCCCCTAGTTTCTACAACTTGGAGTTGTATAAACTCTAGCCATGATCGCCGCGATCGGGAAGCGCCGAGTTGACGTGCTCGGCACGTTGAAGGCCTCGGCGACGCCGATGACCATCGCGCAGATCGCCGCCGAACTCGCGGTCCACGCCAACACCGTGCGGTTTCACCTCGAACACCTCGAGGCCGGCGGTCAGGTGGAGCGTGTCCAACCTCACCACCGCGGCCCCGGGCGTCCTCCGCAGCGGTACCGGGCGGTGCGCCGGATGGACCCGACCGGGCCGGCCCAGTACCGGATGCTGGCAGAGATCCTCGCCAGTGGATTGGCCGCCGACGACGATCCCGCCGCCAGGGCACGGGAGATGGGGCGCGCCTGGGGACGCACGCTGCCGCGCCCGGCTGCCGACTCCCCTGTTGACGCCCTCGTGCAGACGCTCGATGAGATCGGCTTCGCGCCGGAGCCACCCGACGACGACCAACTCCGTTTGCGCCACTGCCCGTTTCTCGAACTCGCCCAGACCCGTGCCTCCGTCGTGTGTCCCATCCACCTGGGGTTGATGCAGGGAGCGTTGGAAAGCTGGCAGGCACCCGTCGCAGTCGAGCGGCTCGACGCGTTCGTCGAACCGGACCTGTGCGTGGCCCGCTTGGGCCCGAGGGGAGATTCATGATGAATGTCGGTCTGGCTGTCGCGATCGCCGTCGCCTTCTGCTGGCTGGGCATGGTGCTGGCGATATCGTTCATCGAAGCGCCACTGAAGTTCCGCGCGCCGGGTGTGACGTTGCAGATAGGACTCGGCATCGGGCGCAGGGTTTTTCGTGCGCTCAACACCGTGGAAACCGCGTTCGCCGTCGTCATCATCGTGGCTCTCGCCCTGCACCGCCCGTCGGGGGCAACGATCGCCGCCTTCGCGATTGCCGTCGTGGCACTGGCCGTACAACTGATCGCCGTGCGGCCCAAGCTGACTCAGCGCTCGAACGCCGTGCTGGCCACCGCTCCGGGACAGGAAGCAGAGGGGCGGTCGCAGGCGCACTACGTCTACGTCGCGTTCGAGCTCATCAAAGTCGTGGCCCTGCTGACCGGCGGGGTCCTGCTACTTGCCGGCTGACTCCAGACTCGGCACCGCCGAGTCGGCCAGTGCACCAATCCGGCTAGATCTCGATGACGGTCGGAACGATCATCGGCTGGCGCCGGTAGGTCTCGCCCACCCACTTGCCGACGGTGCGCCGGACCGCTTGGGCGATCCGGGCCGGATCCGTGATGTTATCCGCGGCAAGGCTTTCCAGCTCCCGCTCAACGTTGCGGGCCACCGGTTCCAGCGCCTTGGGATCTTCGGAGAATCCGCGGGAATACAGGTGGGCCGGCGCGGCGGGCTTTCCGGTCTCACGGTGCACCACCACCGTCACCGCCACGAATCCCGAAGTCAGGATCAGGCGTTCGCCGAGGGTGGCATCACCGACATCGCCCGTGATCAACCCGTCCACGAACATCTTGCCGACGGTCACCGCACCGGCGATCGAAGCCTTACCTGCCACCAGGTCGACACTCACGCCGTTCTCGGCAAGCACGATGTTCTCCGGCGGCACCCCGGTGCTCGCGGCCAGTGCCGCGTTGGCGCGCATGTGACGCCAGGTGCCGTGCACCGGCATCACGTTGCGCGGGCGCACCCCGTTGTAGAGGAACAGCAGCTCCCCCGCGTAGGCGTGGCCGGAAACGTGTACGCGCGCTTGAGCATTGGTGACCACACGGGCACCGATCTTGGCCAGCGCGTCGATGACACCGTAGACCGCCTCCTCATTGCCCGGGATCAGTGAGGAGGACAGGATGATCAGATCGCCAGCGGTCAGCGTGATGCTGCGATGTTCGCCGCGCGACATCCGCGACAGCGCTGCCATCGGCTCGCCCTGCGTGCCGGTGGTGATCAGCACGACCTTCTCGGCCGGCATCATCTCGGCCGCGCCGATGTCGAGGATGTCGGAATCGGCCACCCGCAGGTAGCCCAACTCGCGGGCGATGCCCATGTTGCGCACCATCGAGCGTCCGACGAACGACACCCGCCGGCCCAGCGCCACCGCGGCGTCCACGATCTGTTGTACGCGATCGACATTCGACGCGAAACAGGCGACGATCACCCGGCCCTCGGCCCCACGGATCAGCCGGTGCAGCGTCGGGCCGACCTCGGTCTCCGACGGACTGACGCCGGGGTGTTCGGAATTGGTCGAGTCACACAGGAACAGGTCGACGCCGGCGTCACCGAGCCGCGACATACCCGGCAGGTCGGTCGGGCGTCCGTCGAGCGGCTGCTGGTCGAGCTTGATGTCGCCGGTGTGCAGCACGGTGCCGGCACCGGTGTGAATCGCCACGGCCAGGCAGCCCGGGATCGAGTGGTTGACTGCGAAGTACTCGCATTCGAAGACGCCGTGCTGGCTGCTCTGCCGTTCGGCGACCTCGACGAACACCGGCTTGATGCGGTGCTCCCGGCACTTCTCCCGAATCAGTGCGATGGTGAACTTCGAGCCGACCACCGGGATGTCGGGGCGCAGCTTGAGCAGGAACGGAATCGCGCCGATGTGGTCTTCATGGGCGTGGGTGACGACGAGCGCTTCGACATCGTCGAGCCGGTGCTCGACGTGGCGCAGGTCCGGCAGGATCAGATCGACCCCGGGTTCGTCATGTCCGGGGAAGAGCACCCCGCAGTCCACGATGAGCAACCTGCCGAGGTGCTCGAAGACCGTCATGTTGCGGCCGATTTCGCTGATTCCGCCCAGCGCGGTGACTCGCAGACCGCCGGGGGCCAGTGGCTTGGGGGGCGCGAGTTCGGTGCTCACTATCGCAACACCGCAGCCGCACGCATATCGACGGCCAGCGCCTCGATCTCGTCCGCGGATGCCGGAATCTGCGGCAACCGTGGTTGACCGGCGTCGAATCCCTGCAACCTCAGGCCTTCTTTGGACATCGTCACCCCACCGAGACGTATCTGGGCGGCAGCCAGCGGGCCCAGCGAGACGTTGATCTTGCGGGCCGTGGCGATGTCGCCGGAATTGAACGCGGTCAACATGTCTCGCAACTGGCCGGCGGCCAGATGACCCCACACACTGACGAAGCCGACGGCGCCCATGGCCAACCAGGGTAGGTTCAGGGCGTCGTCGCCGGAGTAATACGCCAGACCGGTCTCGGCGATGATCTGACCGCCACCGTGCAGATCGCCCTTGGCGTCCTTGACGCCCACGATGTTCGGGTGAGCGGCCAAGGTGCGGATGGTCTCCCAGGCGATCGGAATCGACGACCGGCCCGGAATGTCATAGAGCAGGTTGGGCAGATCCGTGGCGTCGGCGACGGCGGTGAAGTGCGCGACCAGACCGGCCTGTGCGGGACGCGAGTAGTACGGCGTCACCACGAGCAGAGCGTGGGCACCCGCGGCGGCACAGGCCTTGGCCAGGTGCACGCTGTGGGCGGTGTCGTAGCTGCCCGCGCCGGCGACGATGCGGGCCCGGTCTCCCACGGCCTCCAGCACCGTGCGCAGCAGCGCGAGCTTCTCGTCGTCCGTGGTGGTCGGCGACTCACCGGTGGTGCCCGAGAGCACCAAGCCGTCACATCCGGCGTCGACCAGGCGATTCGCCAAGCGAGCGGCAGCGTCGAGGTCAAGCGAGCCGTCGGGCTTGAACGGAGTTGCCATTGCGGTCAACACCGTGCCCAACTGCGCTGTTACATCGATTCCGCTCGTACTCACGCGCCAAGATTACCCGGTGGTCTCAAGCCTCCGTCGCGGTGTTGACCGGCCACTCCGTCAAGCCTCCGTGGCCAAAGGCGACGTAGCCACCTCACTACCATCCGCCAGCGTCGAAATCTCGAAATCAGAGAACACCGCCGGAGCCGCCTCGACGAGCTCACGAAGGCAGGCGATCGCCAGCCTGCGGATCTCCACATCGGCGTGTTCGCTGGCCCGCATCGCGATGAAATGGCGCCAGGCGCGGTAGTTGCCCGTGACCACGATTCGCGTCTCGGTGGCATTGGGCAGCACCGCGCGGGCAGCCTGTCGGGCCTGCTTACGCCGCAGAACCGCATTGGGCTGGTCGGCGAACTTGGCCTCCAGACGAGCCAGCAACTCGATGTAGGTGGCGCGGCTGGCGTCGGCAGCGGCGGTGAAGATCTCCACCAGCTCCGGGTCGTCTTCGAACCCCGGCGGAACCACCACCTCGGCGTCGTTCTCGGGTACGTAGCGCTGCGACAGCTGTGAGTAGGAGAAGTGCCGGTGCCGGATCAGCTCATGGGTCGCCGATCGGGAGATGCCGCTGATGTAGAAGGACACCGAGGCGTGTTCGAGCACTGAGAAGTGTCCGACGTCGATGATGTGGCGGATGTAGCCCGCATTGGTCGCCGTCTTGGGGTTGGGCTTCGACCAGCTCTGGTAGCAGGCCCGGCCGGCGAACTCGGTGAGCGCAGGTCCCCCGTCGGCATCGGTGCTCCACGGCACATCAGGCGGTGCCTGGAACTCGGTCTTGGCGATCAGCTGCACGCGCAGCGGCGCGATCTCGGCCACGGACTCACCTTACTGTCGGCCTTCCAGGCATCCGCGCTTCAGACTCGCGGCGGACAGAATTGCCGCAATCGGCCTACTCGACGCCGACCTAGGCTTGCCCATGTGAACCGGGGGTGGGCGGCGCTGTCCGCAGTGACATTGCTGGCCGCGGGTTGCTCGACTGCGACGGGTCCAACCACAGCACCGTCGACCACCACGTCAGTGCCGGCGGCGCTGTCCCGCGAGAAAGCCATCGCGTGGGCTCGTGGCATCGACCCGTGTGCGTTGATCGGCCCCGACCGGCTGGCGTCGCTCGGCACCGTCAAAGCGGTCGGCACATCGTCGAATTCGACGTCGTGCGAGGCGCTTGTCGACGACGGCACCCCACGTGGCATCGACGTCAGTTGGTCGATCGCCTTCAGCCCGAACGATTTCCTCACCTCGTCGGTCGGCACGCTCGAAGACATCGACGGTCGCAAGGCCCGGCGAGCAGATCCTGCATCGGCCTTCGCACCCGACATGCGGAACCAGCTCGTCGAAAGCGCTTGCACTTACGACGTGGCGTTCGAGAACGAGATCGCCGTGCGGATGCGAGTGTCGATGGAGCGGGATCGCGACGCGTGCGCAACCGCCGAACCGCTGGCGCGTGCCGTGATCTCCGAGTGGCCCGATCAGCCCCGGCAGGGCAGTTCCCCGAACACGACCGTCACCGTCCTCACCGACGCTTCGCCGTGCGCGGTGGTGCCTGAGCTGCAGAAGTTCCGGAAGGTGGCTTTTGACTGGAAGGACCAGTCCCTCACTTCGTGCTTCTTCACTGTCGACGGAGTCGACATCTTGCTGACATTCGCCTACCAGGCACGCGAACTCGTCAGCACCGGGGCAGATCCGACGAAATTCGCGAACTACGACGGCTACCGCAAGGTGCACGAGGAGACGACTTTTGCCGGGGCGATCGTGGGTGACGAGTTCGACGGTGTCGACGCGGGCCGCGTCGGTCGACTTGTCCCCGTCGTGGAGATCAACGGCGACAGCACCCCAATCGTCTCCGATGTCATGGCAGCGACGCTGAAGCAACTTCCGATCTGACCTGAGCATCGCTGACGCACCGGTTTCTACCTCCGGGCTGTTGCTCGGCCGAGACGACAACCCTGCTGCAGAAATCGGCCACCATTTACCCGAACCGCAGAAGTCACGCTCCTACAATCGCCTGATGCTCAGCGCCGTCCCGTTCGCACCGATACGCCAGCGCGGTTCGCAGTGCTGATCGGTGTGGCCGCCGCACTCCTCGCGTGCCTCGGTTACGGCACAGCCTCGGTTCTGCAGTCGTTTGCCGCGGGACATTCCGGAGCTCCTCCGCAGACCGCCGAGAACGGCCCCACGCTGCGGTCGACTATCACTGCGATGCTGGCTCCGATCTTCATCGCGGGCATGGCGCTCGACCTTCTCGGTTTCGGGGGCAGCCTGGTATCGGCGCGGCTGATTCCGCTGTTCCTGTCACAGACCATCATCAGCGCCAATCTGGTGGTGACCGCGGTGTTGAGCATCTTCGTGCTCCACGCCCGGCTGCATCGGCGTGACTGGACAGCGATCGCCATAGTACTTGTGGCGCTGTGCATCCTGGGCGCTACCGCCGGCCGCCTCGGCGACCGGGACCCGGGTGCGGTGATGCATTGGGGCGTCCTCGTGGTGTCCGCGATCATCCTGGGCCTGGGTGCCGCGCTGGTCCGGCTGCTCGGCAGGAATGCCGCCGTGCCGGCCGGCCTCATCGCCGGGGTGCTCTACGGGGCTATGGCCGTCGCTGTTCGCGTCGTCGACGGTCTCGAGCCCCTCGACGTGGGTGTGCTGATCGCGGACCCGGCGTTGTGGGCCATTCTGGTCGCTGGTCTGGGCGGGTTCTATCTGTTCACCGTGGCCTTGCAGGTCGGGTCGGTGAACGGGGTCGCGGCGGCGTTGGTGGTCGGCGAAACCGTCATCCCAGGGATCGTGGGTGTGGTTCTGCTGGGTGACGTTTCACGCCCCGGCTACGGCTGGCTGGTGGTCATCGCCTTCATCGCGGCGGTGGGCGGTGCGGTCGCGATCGCCGTGTCCAGCGCGGCCGAGTACGAGCGCGCTCAGATTTCCTGACGAGCCCGGGACTGCACGGCCCCGAGCGACACGACCATCTCGTCGCGCGTCACGTCCCCTGATCGGCCGATCCGGAGTTGGTACTCCCAGCAGGCCGATCGGTGGACAGACACCGAAGTCGGGTCGACCGAAGATTGCAGTCACACAGTCCGATCATGAAAGGAGCGGCCGTGCAATACGAAATGTTGGATCTGGTCCGCGAACGCGCCAACGAGAAAGACTGGGACTTGATCTTCGACAGCGGCCCACAGGCGGAGTACCGCACGATGGTGTGGGAGCATCCGGTGCTCAGCTCAACAGGTGTGGCGACCGAGTTGGAGATCGGCTTCAGCCCCGACGGCCGCATCGTCTTTTCCGAGCGGCGCAGAGGCGGTATCGCCCACAAACGCGTCAAGCCCACCACAGCATTCGCATCGACCGATATCTATCTCGCGGCGCTCGCGATGATCTGATCGCCAAACCACACGGCGAAATCCGAGCGATCCGCCTCAGTGGCGAGAAGTTTGCTGCCATCCTGATCAGCTATGGGCGACTTCGGGACGGTCGGTGCGTGGGTCATGCTCGTCGTGGTGGTGGTCGGCGCAGTGTTGTTGGCCGTCGGGACCGTGCTGTTGGCCAGCCGCGTCATCGCGCGTGACACGCGTCCAGAACACAATTCGGTATTGTCACCGTTTCTCACTGTCGTCGGCCTCGTCTACGGTGCGCTCCTCGGGTTCACCGTCGTCGTCGGATGGCAGCAATACCTCTCGGCCGAGACCAACGTGTCCAACGAGGCCTCGACCTTGGTAACTCTGTACCGCCAGACCGTGGCGATGCCCCAGCCGCAGCAGACGCAGGTGCGCGAACAACTTCGCAGGTACGCGGCCGCAGTGCAGGGCCCCGAATGGGGCCGGGAAGAGTTCGGCACCATCAGTAACAATGGCCGCAGCGCACTCACCGAGATGTATCGCATCGTCGGCACGTCGAAATCGGACGGTACCGCGAGCGCCATCAACAGTCAGTTCCTCAGCCAGTTGGCTGTGCTGACCTCGGACCGCAGCGCGCGGATCCTCAACTCGAGCCCCCGGATACCCACGCTGTTGTGGTTCAGCCTGGTCTTCGGCAGCGTGGTACTGATCAGCCTCGCGAGCTTCATGCGGCTCGAGAACAACCGCGCTCACATGGTCTTGGTGAGCTCGGTGACCGTCCTGCTTGCCTTGTTGCTGTACCTGGTTTTCATGCTGGACCATCCGTACGGCCCGATCGGCGTTACCCCACAACGCTTTTCACACGCTGTGATGGTGTTCGACCTGATCGACCGAGGCACCTGACCGCACAACTTCCCCTGCCACGTCGTTTTCGACCCCACGGCCGTCGATCGACGACGACCACGACCCAGGTGTCGAAGCGGCGAGCACCAAACTCGCCTATTGCCTAATTACGTGACGTATCGTAACGTAATCGTGTGTCCCCGATCACAGGCCCCGGACGGCCCCGTGACCCCCGAACCCAGCACGACATCATGAGCGCCACCCGGCACCTGCTTGCCCGAGACGGCTATGACCAACTGTCCATCGAGGCCATCGCCCGCGAGGCCGGCGTCAGCCGGCCCACCATCTACCGGCGGTGGCCCTCGAAGGCGCACCTGGTGTTCGACGCCGCATTCGGCCAGCCGCCCGGGGGCGAACTACTGTCGCTCACAGGCGATTTCGACCACGACTTACGCGCCTTCGCCCGTGCGGTGCTCACCTTCTGGCTTGATCCCGTGGTCGAGGCCGCCGCGCTGGGCATCCTCACCGAACGCCGTCGCGATCCGGAGCTGCACATCAGGACCCAACAACTGCTCGATGAGCGGACCAAGGACGCGTTCAAGTCGCTGGTCCAGTCCGGCATCGAGCAGCGCAGGGTCCATCCCGAAGTCGACGTCGACATGGCCTACCAGTCGTTGATCGGCACCGCGTTCTACACCGCCCATATGGAACCGGGTGTCGACGTCGATGACACCGCAGATCGACTGTGCTCCTTGCTGATCGAAGGAGCCGGACGTACCCACCCCCAAAGGAAGGACCACCCATGACCGACACGACCGAGTTGTCCGCGGCATTCAACGGGCTGCTCGACGAGGTGCGCGGCATCGAGCAGAAGCTGCTCGATGCCGACCCCGCGCTCAGCGAACCCGACCTGCTCGACGGCTACCGGCTGGCGTTCAGTCTGCTGCGCGTCACCGTCGACGCGTACGTGTGGGGCGACCGGGACAAGCCGATCCTGGTCGACGTCATCAGCCCCTACCTCAAATGGGGCGGTGACAACGCGGACGCCTTCTACAAGCTGGCACCGCTGGACCCCTCCCGCACCTACCGGGTCATCGGCAACCGCGGCGATGCGGTGTACCTGTCGATGACGGTCTACGGCGGACCGGGTGAAGGCCGCTACAGCGATCGCATTGTCGGCACGATCAACAACCGCGACCTGGATTTCGACGAGGACGGGAACTTCGAGTTCGTGATGAGCCCCGACCCTCAGACCGGCGCATGGCTGAAGCTCGACCCTGACGCCGAATTCTCCTTGACCCGTGATTATCTGAACGATCCCACCACGGGGCGCCGGCCGGAGTGGCGGATCGAGACGCTCGACCCGCCGGCCCGACGCTCTGACAGTGCCGCCGAGCTGGCCCGACGCTTCGAGTACGCCAGAAGATGGCTGCACGAACAGGTTTCGTTCCTGCCGACCAAGGTGGAACCGGCCAATCAGCTGCACCCGCCGTTCCCGGTCCCGCAGAACGCCTACGGCTGGTCGGCTGCCGACGCCGCCTATGCGATGGGCGCTTACGATCTCGCACCGGATCAGGCCCTGGTCATCGAAGGCACCTCACCGGACTGCGTGTTCTGGAACCTGTGCCTGTGGAACCCGTTCCTCCATACCTACGACTACACCCACGAACGCGTGACGATCAACGGCGCCCACGTCAGCTACGAACCGGACGGGTCGTGGCGCATCGTCATCAGCGACAAGGATCCCGGCCACCCGAACTGGGTCTCGACGGCCGGCCGGTCCAAGGGCCTCATCTGGCTGCGCTGGTTCCTGCCCGACGAGACACCGGAACATCCGAAGTGCCGGGTGGTCGACGTGGCCGAGGTAGCGGCCCTGTGACCACAAGCACCCAACGTCCGGCACCGATCAGGTTCGACGATCTCACCAACCCGGTGTATCCGCCGGCGGCCCAACCGATTCGCGATGGACTCGCCGCGTACGGCACCACCCTGGACCTCAACCCTGAGGCGCTGCTGACGGCCGCAGTCGAACGCACCGGGCTGGACGATTTCGGCGACCCCGCCTTCCGGGAACGTCTCGACGTACTCTGTACCGCGCTCCGGGACGAGGCGGGTCTGTCCGATACCGGACTGGCGATCGCGTTCGAGCAACTGGTGGGCAACCTGGTCAACCGGCTGCGATTGGAGGCGCTGATCGCCGAGCATCCCGAGATCGAGGACGTCACGATCGAGCGGCCGATCGTCATCTGTGGTCTCCCCCGTACCGGCACCACGCATCTGCACAATCTGCTCGCCGCGGACCCGGCACTGCGCTACCTGCCCTACTGGGAGAGCCTCGAGCCGGTGCCCGCCCCGGGTGAGGACACGCCAGAACCGCGGCGGGAGCGGTGCGGAGCCGGGCTGGAAATGGTGAATACCTCGATGCCGGAGTTCCGGCGCATGCATGACATGACCGTTGAGCATGCCCACGAGGAGATCCAGCTCCTGGCCAACGACATTTCCGGCATGCTCTTCGAAACCACTTACTACGTACCGAGTTTCGCCGCTCACTACAAGGCGCACGATCAGTCAGCGTCCTACGGCTATCTCAAACGCAGCCTGCAGGCGATGCAGTGGTTGCGCGGCGGCACCCGGTGGGTACTGAAATCGCCCCAGCATCTGGAACAGTTCCCGACCCTCGCCGCCACCTTCCCGGATGCGATATTCGTTGTCACACATCGTGATCCGGTAGACGTGACGTTGTCGATGATGACCATGATCTGCTACGCCATGCGGATGGCGGTGACGCGGCCCGATGTGGTCAAGGTGACCGGGCACTGGCTGAACCGCATCGACGATCTGCTCGCCGGTTGCGTCCGCGATCGCGGTGCGCTGCCCGCCGGGCAGTCCATCGACATCCGGTTCGAGGACTTCATGGCCGACGAGCGAGGCACCCTGGCCGACCTCTACCGACTCGCCGATCAGCCGTTCGGCGAGGACGTACGCGCGGCGATGACCAGCTTCCTCACGGAACACCCGCGAGGACGCTACGGAGGCGTCATCTATGACGCGGCGAACCTTCAGCTCGATCCCGCCGCCCTGGCGGAACGATTCCGCGAGTACCGGGAGCGGTTTCTGGCGCCAGCGGAGGAATGAATCGAGCTGCACCACAGCTGATCTCAGCTCAACAATGGTCTCCAGCGCCTCGGTGTGCCCACCGGGGCGTTGGAGCGTACAGGCTACGATCCGGCCGGCCGTCAGTCGGCGAGTGCACCGACGCGGCGCATCGCGGCCGAGATGTGTTCGAAGTCGATCGCCAGGTGGGCCCGCGCCAGCGCTTCGGCGTCGTCTCCGCGCCGCTGGGCGATCGCGTCGATCAACTGTTCATGCTCGCGCAGTGCCCGCAGTTCCATCTGTCGCATCGTCGCCGGCTCACCCCACAGATGCGCCGGCGCGGCGATGCTCACCGAGGCTTCCAGCTCGAGCAGCAGGCCTTTGAGCACGGTGTTGCGGGAGGCGTCCATGATCGCCAGGTGCAGCGCGCTGTCGGCCTGCTGAGCCGCCAGTCCGCTCTCGGCCTGTCGGTATGCCTCAAGCCGTTCGCGCAGCACCGCGACGTCGTGATCAGTGCGGGCTTCGGCCGCCGCCCGGCATACCGCGCCGTGGATCCGGCAGATGGCATCGCAGCGGTCCCGCAGTTCGTCGATTCGCATGGTCAGGGTGCGCCCGACGGCCGCGGTCGACGATTCCGGCCATTGCTGCAGCACGTAGGTTCCACCGCTGCGGCCGCTGCGTCTGGTTTCCACCAGGCCCAGGTCGACCAACCTGGCCAGGGCCGCGCGCACGGTCATCCGCCCGACCCGCAGCGACGCTGCGAGTTCACGCTCGGAGGGCAGACGGGACCCGGGCAGGTATTCGCCGATCGCGACTGCGGTGACGAGACGATCGGTGATTTCGTCCACCCGTGACGAGGGCTCGAGTTCACGCTCCAGCAGCCCAGGCGTGGCGCCCGCGGGCTCTGTCGGCTGCGGCTCGGGATTCCCCATGGGCACACAATATCGACGTCTCACATTAAATCCTGATTAATGGTCTTGTCACAAGACCATTATTGGTTCATGCTGACCGCCATGCCTCGTACCACCCGCACGGTGCCCTTCCGCGGTCACGAGACCTGGGTCCAGGTCACCACCCCCGAAACCGCCAGGCCCGACACCCTTCCCCTCTTCGTCCTGCATGGCGGGCCCGGCATGGCCCACAACTACGTCGCCAATATCGCCGCCCTCGCCGACGAGACCGGCCGCACCGTCATCCACTACGACCAACTGGGCTGCGGCAACAGCACACACCTGCCCGACGCCCCCGCCGACTTCTGGACGCCACAGCTGTTCGTCGACGAGTTCCACACCGTCCGAGAGGCCCTCGGGGTCGACCGCTATCACGTGCTCGGCCAATCGTGGGGCGGCATGCTCGGCGCCGAGATCGCCGTCCGTGCACCGGCAGGACTGGCCTCCCTGTCGATCTGCAACTCCCCCGCCTCGATGCAACTGTGGGTCGAAGGCGCCGCTGAACTGCGCGCTCAACTTCCGTCGGAAGCCCGGGCCGCACTGGACCGCCATGAGGCCGATGGCACCGTCACCGATCCCGCCTACCTGGCCGCCACCGAGGAGTTCTACCGTCGCCATGTCTGCCGGGTCGAGCCGATGCCGAAGGACTTCGCCGACACCGTGGCCCAGATGGAGGCCGAGCCGACGGTGTACCACACCATGAACGGCCCCAACGAGTTTCACGTGATCGGAACTCTGCGCGGCTGGAGCATCATCGACCGGCTGCCGTCGGTCAACGCCCCGACGCTCGTCATCGCCGGAGAGTTCGACGAGGCGACCCCGGCAACCTGGCAGCCCTATGTCGACCTCATTCCCGACGCCCGCAGTCACGTGTTTCCCGACACCAGCCACTGCACTCACCTGGAGAAGCCCGAGGAGTTCCGCTCGGTGATCGCCGAGTTCCTCAATCAGCACGATCTGGCCGCTGCCGCCCGGGTCTGACCCCTCTCCCTCTCGACTCGACAGGAACGCCATGGCAACCGAAGCGGCCGCCGCCCATCTCACCACCGGTGAAGGGCAACGCGATCTCGAATCATTCGGCTACAAACAGGAACTCAGCCGGTCGGTCTCGACGGCCGACCTCATCGTCTACGGCCTGGTCTTCATGGTGCCGATCGCACCCTGGACCATCTTCGGCACGGTCTACAACAGCGCATCGGGCATGGTGCCGCTGGTCTATCTGATCGGCCTGATCGCCATGGTGTTCACCGCCCTGGCCTACTCGCAGATGGCCAAGTCGTTCCCGCTCGCCGGATCGGTTTACGCCTACGTGGGCCGCGGCATCCACCCCGGTTTGGGGTTCTTCGCCGGCTGGGCCATCCTGCTCGATTACCTGCTGATCCCCACCCTGCTGTACGTCTTCGCCGCCGAATCCATGGTCGGGCTCTTTCCCGGTACTCCGCGCTGGGTGTGGGCGATCGTCTTCGTGGTGGTGAACACGATCATCAACCTGCTCGGCGTGGGTTCGCTCAAGCTCGTCAACCGCGTATTCCTCGCCGTCGAGCTGGTTTTCGTCGTGCTGTTCGTCATCATCGCGGTGCGCGCCATCAACGGGCAGTCACTGCCCGACGTCGGGTGGAGTGCGCTGCCGATCTGGAACTCCGAGGTGGTGACCGCGCCACTCATTGCGGCCGCTCTGTCGATCGCCGTGCTGAGCTTCCTCGGCTTCGACGGTATCTCCACGCTTGCCGAGGAATCGACCGGCAAGAAGAATCCGGCCGGCCGCGCGATGATCGTCGCCCTGTTCGTGGTCGCCTTCCTGTTCATCACCCAGACCTGGCTGGCCAGTCTGCTGGCCGGAGGCCGCGAATCGTTCAGCGACGACGAGGTGGGTAACGCGTTCTTCCTACTGGTGCAGGCCGCGTCGAGCACCGGGTGGATGAACGCGTTCTTCGTCGTCAACGTGCTCGCGGTCGGCTTCGCCAACGCCATGGCCGCCCAAGCCGCCACCAGCCGCCTGCTGTTCTCGATGAGCCGCGACCGCCAGCTGCCCGCGTTTCTGTCCACGATCAGCTCCCGCAAGGTGCCGATCGCGGCCATCCTGGTGGTCAGCGCCCTGAGCCTGGTGCTGGTGCTGTTCTTCGTCGGTCAGATCGGCCTGATCTCATCGTTGGTGAATTTCGGCGCGCTGTTCGGCTTCTGCCTGTTGCATGCCTCGGTGATCTGGTACTACACGGTGCGCAAGAAGTCGAAGAACTATCTGCTGCATCTCGTGGTGCCGATCGTGGGCTTCCTGATCATCGGCTATGTGTTGATCAACGCCGACGCGCTGGCCAAGATCGGTGGCCTCGTGTGGCTGATCATCGGCGGAATCATCTTCGCCACCAACATGATCCGTGGGCGTGGGGTTCCCGAGCTAGCTGAGGACACGGCGACGTAACGGCTCGGCGAGGTCGCCACGGCCCCCCACCTCGACCTCGCCCACCCCCAGCCACGACGCCATCGTCCTCAGCTCGACGGCCAGGGCCTCCGCCACCCGCGCGGGGCCCTGGCCGTCCTCCATGAACGCACCGGGAACCTGTAGCGCGGCATCGGTGCGTTTGAGGTCGACGCGTGCGACCAGCTCCCCGTCCAGCATGAACGGCCATACGTAGTAACCGAATTGGCGTTTTGCCGCTGGTGTGTAGATCTCGATCCGGTAGTGGAAGTCGAACAACCGCTCGACCCGGGGCCGGAAGAAGATCAACGGATCGAACGGGCACAGCAGCGCCGTCCCGCGGTCATTACGCGGCACGGTCTGCCCCGCCCGCAGGTAGGCCGGAACGCCTTCTATGTCGACGGGCTCCAGCTCACCGTCGGCCACCAGCTTCGCGATCGCCGGCTTGATCTGCCTGGCCGCCAACCGGAAATAGTCGCGGATATCGGCCTCGGTGCCCACCCCCAGCGCGGTGGCCGCCCGCAATGCCAGCTCGCGGATCGCCTCCTCGTCACCGACCTGCCGGGCCAGAACCTCCGGTGGTAGCACCCGTTCGGTGAGGTCGTAATGCCGGGCGAACCCGACCCGGGTCGCCGTCGTCAAAACCCCTGCGGACCACAGCGCCTCGGCCACCCATTTCGTCTCGCTGCGGTCCCACCACGGCCCCTTGCGGCCGCGCGGCTCGGCTTCCAGGTGCGCCTCGATCTGGCCGGCGGTCGACGGGCCGAGCTCGGCAACGGCCGCGACGATGTCCTCGGCGAGCTTGGGGTTCTTCCGGACGATCTCGGTACCCCACCGGCCGTGCGTGTACTCACGCATCCGCCACCGCAGCAGCGGCCAGTCCTCGACCGCCATCAGCGCGGCCTCGTGCGCCCAGTACTCCACCAACAGCCGGGGTGAGCGCGCGCTGTGCGACCATGCGGCCCGGTCCAGCGTCTCCCGGTCATACGGCCCCAGCCGACTGAACACCGGAGCGTAGTGCGCGCGCACGGCCACCGACACCGAATCCAACTGCAGCACCTGGATCCGGGAGATGAGCCTGCGCAGATGCGCACGGGTCACCGCGCCGCGGGGCTTGGGTTCGTGAAACCCCTGAGCGGCGACGGCAATGCGGCGGGCCTGTGCGCTGGTGAGGGTGGCCACGATGGCCATCGTCCCCTACGGCACCGACAAGGAGCGAAGCGGATTGGAGCAAGAGGCGCGTCGGCGATACTGGTCCGCGTGGCGTTCGAGTGGGATGCGTTCGAGGCAGAGTTGACCGTGGCCGCAGCGGATGCCGTCCGCGCGATGGTCGAGACGGCCGGTTCGCAAACGCCGTACGCCGTGGCGTTCAGCGAGTTCTACGCCGAGACCACCGGCGTGATCTACCTGCCCAATCTCGCGCTGGCCACCGAGGAATCAGTCGAGGACCCGGACTGCCGGTTCAGCCCACCCGATTGGCCGTACCAGGACTACGAGTGGGGCGACACCGATGCGCGGTGGGGTGAGCGGCTCGGCAAGGCGGTCACGGGTCTGCCCCGCGCGGAGTGGGAGCAAGAATGGGACCGGTTCGCACAGTCGATGCTGGACATCGCCGCGCGCACGCGCACCGCGCTCGTCGCTGATGGCACGCTGCCTGCCGACGTTGTGGTCTACCTCGACGACGAGGACGCGGATCTTCTGGTTCGGTCGGTGACCGAGGAGGAGCTGCGCCGTCACTTCCCCTACTACGTCGCCGTGGCGGAAGCCGAACGACAGCTCCTGGCCATGCCGGTCGAGCAGCGTGTGGCAGCCCTCGCCGTAGCGGCGGGTCTGGCCGCCGGACCGGACAACGCACTCGGCAGAGAACGGGCGATCGAGCTTCTGCTCGATACCGGTGCGGCCGCGGTACCGGTCGGAATCGCGGCGCTCGGGCACTCCGAGAACGCCTGGACCGGCGCCAAACTCCTCGCCGACCTCAACATCGCGACGCCCGAGGTGTTGGGCGCATTGTGGGCTGCACTACCGCTGCGCGGCAACGCCCACGATTGGGTGGCGACGGCCCTGGGCCGCCTCGGCGCCGGGCTGGAGGTGCTGGCACGCCGTGACCTACCGGCCGACAGCAGATCGGCCGCGGTCGCCGCGCCGTACCTTTCGTTTCGCGATCACGGACGCGGGCATCCGCCGCTGGATTACACGCTGCTGGCCGCCGGGCTCGCAGATCCGGCCGTCGCGGCGCTCCTGGCCGAGGACCTGAAACCGGGGCGCGGATTCTGCACGCTCGACGCCGGCGATCTCCCGGGTGTCCGGTCCGGCCTCGAGCATCCCGAGCCGGTGATCCGTCGCCACGCGGTGATCGTCATCGGTGATCTGATCGGGCCCATGGGCCCGAGCGATCTCGACAGCGACGACGTCGCGGCGCTGGAGAAGCGGATCGACGAGCTTGCCGCTGCAGACCCGGACAGCGAAGTACGCAGGCTGGCCGGCTACCGCGCTCGCACGTAGCTGCAGAATCGGTACCGCAGTCCCGAGCTGCTGGTCAGCCACTCACCCGTGGTCTTGCTCCAGGAATCGTCGAGCACCGGTGCCATCGCGTCGCCCTCGGCGGGTGGCAGGTCCAGGTCGATCTCGGTGACCTCACAGCGGTCCGCGAACGGGAGGGCCTGCACATAGATCTGCGCACCACCGATCACCCAGCCCCGGAAGACGTCACCGAGTTCGGTGACCACCTCGGCACCATCCGCCACGTATCGGGCATTGCGGGTGATGACGACGTTGCGCCGGCCCGGCAGCGGCCGCACCTTGGCCGGCAGCGACTCCCAGGTGAGCCGACCCATCGCCACGGTCTGGCCGAGGGTGAGTTGTTTGAACCGGGCCTGGTCCT
The DNA here is from genome assembly GCF_000426065.1 of Mycobacterium sp. URHD0025. Lineage (GTDB taxonomy): Bacteria > Actinomycetota > Actinomycetes > Mycobacteriales > Mycobacteriaceae > Mycobacterium. The sequence continues at coordinate 121,495 of NZ_KE384491.1, forward strand.
CGGGCAGACGCCACGGGATGCCGTTGTCGCGGCCGATGATGCCGCTACTCGACTGCGCCCAGATCAGCGCCAGGCGTCGGAGGTCACCTGTCACATGCTTGTCGGTCATACAGCGACGGGCGCCTTGATCGCCGGATGTGGAGCGTAATTCAGGATCGCGACGTCTTCATAGATGTAGTCGAAGATTGAATCACGATGCGCCAGAACAAGTTCCGGATATGGCCGGGGTTCACGGCTCAGCTGCAGCGCCACCTGGTCGACATGGTTGTCGTAGATGTGACAATCGCCGCCGGTCCAAACGAACTCACCGACACCCAAGCCCGCCTGCGCCGCCATCATGTGGGTCAGCAGAGCGTAGCTGGCGATGTTGAACGGGACACCCAGAAAGAGGTCCGCGCTGCGCTGATACAGCTGGCAGGACAGCTTGCCGTCGGCCACATAGAACTGGAAGAAGGCGTGGCAGGGCGGCAGCGCCATCTGAGGGATCTCACCGACGTTCCACGCCGAGACGATGTTGCGCCGCGAGTCGGGGTCACGCTTGAGCAGGTCGAGGGCACCCGAGATCTGGTCGACGTGCTCACCGGACGGTGTGGGCCACGACCGCCACTGCACGCCGTACACCGGGCCGAGATCGCCTGTCTCACTAGCCCATTCATCCCAGATGGTCACGCCGTGATCCTGCAGCCACCGCACGTTCGAATCACCGCGCAAGAACCACAGCAGCTCGTAGATCACCGATTTGGTGTGCACCTTCTTGGTGGTGATGAGCGGAAAGCCGGCGGCCAGGTCGTAGCGCATCTGGTGGCCGAACAGACTGCGGGTGCCGGTGCCGGTGCGGTCCGACTTCTGCACCCCGTGCTCGGATACCTTCCGCAACAGGTCCTCGTAGGGCGTCTGGATCTGCACGCACTCAGCTTACGTGCCGGCCCAGGGAGTAAAACGGTAGCCATGCCGACCACCACAGACACAATCACCACATCTGATGGCACCTGCCCCGTCACCGTCGCCACGCCGGAGGGTGACGGCCCATGGCCCGGTGTCGTGCTGTTCCCCGACGCCGGCGGCCTGCGCCCCACCATGGAACAGATGGCGGCCAAGCTGGCCGGATTCGGTTACGTCGTACTGGTACCCGACGTCTACTACCGCACGCCGGGCTGGGGACCGTTCGACCTCAACACCGTGTTCACCGACCAGGAGCAGCGCAGGCAGCTCTTCGAGCTGATGGGCACACTCACCCCTGAGATCATCGCCTCCGACGCCGAGGCGTTCTTCGACTACCTCGCCGCCCGGACGGATGTCACCGGTGAGAAATTCGGCACCACCGGCTACTGCATGGGCGGGCGGGCGTCTCTCATCGTCGCAACGCGAGTGCCGGAGCGGGTTGCTGCCGCTCTCTCGTTCCACGGCGGCAGGCTGGCCGTGGAGGACGATCCCGACAGTCCTCACCTTCTGGCCGACAAGATCCAGGCGACGGTGTACGTGGCCGCCGCCGAGAACGATGCCTCCTTCACCGAGGACGACGCCAAGAGGTTGGAGGATGCGCTGTCCGGCGCCGCCGTCGACCACACCATCGAGTTCTACCCGGCGGCGCACGGCTTCGCGGTACCCGATCACGCGGCGGTGTACGACGAGGCGGCCGCAAAGCGGCATTGGGAGAACACGGAGCGGGTGTTCGGGGCCGCTTTGGCCCCGGCATAGGCGGTAAGCGACGATTGTCGGCGTGTATGACCAGCCCTTCTCCGACGAGTCCCATCCCACCGAACCCGGATTCCGGATCGACCCGGTACTGGCCCGGAGCTGGTTGCTGGTAAACGGCGCACAGTTCGAGCGGTTCGCCCCCGCGGCCCGCTCCCGCGCCGACATCGTCGTCCTCGACATCGAGGATGCGGTTGCTCCCAAAGACAAGGTGTCCGCGCGCGAGAAGGTGACCCGGTGGCTGGCCGACGGCAACAGCGACTGGGTCCGGATCAACGGCTTCGGCACCCCGTGGTGGGCCGATGATCTGGAGATGCTGGCCGGCACCGCGGTGGGCGGCGTCATGCTGGCCATGGTCGAATCGGTGGATCACGTCACCGAGACCGCCCGGCGGCTGCCCGGCGTGCCGATCGTCGCATTGGTCGAGACCGCACGTGGCCTCGAGCGGATCACCGAGATCGCCTCGGCCAAGGGCGCATTCCGGCTCGCGTTCGGCATCGGCGACTTCCGGCGCGACACCGGATTCGGCGACAACCCGGCAACGCTGGCATACGCGCGGTCACGGTTCACCATCGCCGCCAAGGCCGCCGGGCTGCCCGGCGCCATCGACGGGCCCACAGTGGGGTCCAGCGCACTGCGCCTGTCGGAGGCAACGGCGGTCTCGGCCGAGTTCGGCATGACCGGCAAGATCTGCCTGACACCCGATCAATGCCCGACGGTCAACGAGGGGCTGGCCCCGTCGCAGGATGAGATCAGCTGGGCCAAAGAGTTTTTCGCGGAATTTCAGCGCGACGGCGGGGAGATCCGCAACGGCTCAGACCTGCCCCGTATCGCCCGGGCCAACAAGATCCTCGATCTGGCGCGGACGTACGGCATCCACGAGCCCGAGTACAGCGACGATCCGGACCACGTGCCGGCCCCGTCCGACACGTACCACTACTGACGCCGGTTCAGGCCTGCGGTTTGTCGTCGTGGCGGTGGATGAAGCTGCTGATCGCGCGGGCGATTCCGCGGCCCGCGTAGATACCCGCGGCCACCGACACCACGATCATCAAACCAAAAGTCAGCGTCCAGTTGGGCCTGCTGTGGCTGACGTTCCACCAGATGAACGTGAACAGCAACGCGCAGACGAACACCAGGATGTCGCGCCAATTGCCGCGATAGGACAACGCGGCTTCGCGGAGTTCGCGGGTGCGCTCGCCCGCATCGATCAATTCGTCGATCCGCCGATCGATGCTGGCCTGCATTCTGGCCCGGCGTTCGACCTGGTCCTCCGGAATACGCGCGAGCAGATCGAGATCCTTGGTGATCAGACCGCGTACGTCTGGTGGCTTGAGGTTGCCTGCAGCCGCTCCGAGCAGGGCACCACCGGCAATGGGCGCCGCCCCCAGCGCAAGTTCGGCGATTCCTGGCATTACGTCCCTCCATCACTCCATCAGCGTTGCGGCCAGGGTGCCGCCCAGCTCGTAGGCCCGTTCCCGAATCCCGGCATCGACGGCGCCCGCAACTTCGAGCACGTCCGCTGCCTTGACCAACGCCAGTCCCGTCACGATCTTGTCGACCGCATTCGCCGCGCCCACGGTGTCGTTGTTGCCGTGCACCCACAGCCCGTACGGACGCCCGGCCACATGGTCGAGGCTCGGGTAGTACACCGTATCGAAAAAGTGCTTCAGCGCACCGCTCATGTAGCCGAAATTGGCTGTGGTTCCGAACAAATAGCCGTCGGCGGCGAGCATGTCCGTCACGGTCGCAGCTAACGCCGGCTTGAGTTCGACTGTGACTCCGGAGATGTCCGGATCGTGCGTTCCGGCCAGCACCGCTTCCAGGAGCTCCCGCGTTGCCGGGGACGGCGTGTGATGCACCACCAGCAGGGTTTTGGTCATGACGAGTGCTGTTCCTGCATCCGCACTGCCGTGCGCATGGTCTCGCGCGCACGGCCACGGTCACCGGCGAAGTCGTAGGCGCGGGCCAGGCGGTACCAGCGAACCCAATTGTCCGGATCTGCTTCCAGTTCGGCCTTGACCGTCGCGAAAAGCCCATCGGCCGCGTCGCGTTCGATACGCCCGGACGGGCGCGTCGGCAGCTCGCTGACGTCGAGTTCCATGTCCTGTTCCCGGGCGAGGCGGGCCAGCCGTTGGTGCGTCAGGCCGGCGCGCAGCGTGGTGACCAGCACCCAGATACCGATGAGCGGGAACGCCAGAAGCGCCAGGCCCAGGCCGATCGCAGCCGGCTCACCCGAGGTGATGAAGACGAACGCGGTACGACCCAGCATCAGGAAGTAGGCGATCAGCGCCAGGCACATGAAGCCGATCACCAGTTGGATGCGCAGCGACCGCGCGCCGTCACTCACGACAGATCGAGCAGCGGTTCAATGCCGATGGTCAAACCCGGCCGCTCGCCGACCTTGCGCACCGCCAGCAGCACGCCCGGCACGAATGAGGACCGGTCCAGGCTGTCGTGCCGGATGGTCAGCGTCTCCCCCTGGGTTCCGAACAGCACCTCCTGATGGGCAATCAGACCGGCCAGCCGCACCGAGTGCACCGGAACGCCGTCGACATCGGCGCCACGGGCGCCTTCGAGGCCCGTACTCGTGGCATCGGGATTGGGGGGCATGCCTTTTCGCGCCTCGGCGATGAGCTTCGCGGTGCGTGCGGCGGTGCCCGACGGTGCGTCGGCCTTGTGTGGGTGATGCAGTTCGATGATTTCGACGGACTCGAAATAACGCGCCGCCTGCTGGGCGAAGTGCATGGACAGCACGGCGCCGATGGCGAAGTTCGGCGCGATCAGCACCGCGGCATCCGGCTTTGCCTTGAGCCAGGCCTCTACCTGTTCGATGCGGTCCCAGGTGAATCCGGTGGTCCCGACGACAGCGTGAATACCGTTGTCGATGAGGAACTTCAGGTTGTCCATCACCACGTCGGGATGGGTGAAGTCGATGACCACATCGGTCTTGGTATCGGTCAGCAAGGTCAGCGGATCGCCCACATCGACCCCGGTCGAAAATGTCAGATCCTCCGCGGATTCGACCGCGTGCACCATGGTCGCGCCGACTTTGCCCTTAGCTCCGAGAACACCAACTCGCATGTCTGGGAGCCTACTGCCCGGGCTTATTCGGGTATTCGGTCCGGTGCAAAAGGAAACTTTGGCCTCGTTCGTCACTGCTGCCCCAAATCGTGCAGACCTGTCAGGGTATCGAACTAGTGTTCGAATCATGAACGACGGGGTCGCTGCCAAGCTCGCCGCGTTGACCGCCGCGGTAGCCGACCTGCAGTCCCTGCCGTTCACCGCCCTGTCCACCGCGCAGTTGCTGGACGTGTGCTCGGGGATGCAGCAGGCCCGCAATCTGATCCCGACGATCGAACACCCGGCGGTCGCCGCACTGGCCGAGCAAGGCGCCGCGGCCAGGATCGGCGCCAAGTCCTGGCCCGAAGCACTGCGCATCCGGTTGCGGATCTCTGGGACCGAGGCCCGCCGGCGCTACCGCGACGCGCTGAACTTCGCGCCGCGCATCTCGACAACGGGAGAGTCCTTGCCGCCGCTGCGGGCCGCGACCGGCGCCGCCCAGGCCGGCGGCTGGATCAACGCCGAACACATCGAGATCCTGGAATCGTTCTTCCGCAAATGCCCGCCCTGGGTTGACGCGGTCGGCCGGGCGCGGTTCGAGGAGAAACTGGTCGCCGTCGCCGCCACCAACGCCCCCGAGACTCTGCAGCAAGCGGCCAGCGAGGCGCTGTACTTGCTCGATCAGGACGGCCCCGAACCCTCCGACAAACGGTGCGCCCGACGCCGCGGCATCGTGCTCGGGCCGCAGGAACCCGACGGGATGTCCCAGATTCGCGGCTGGATCAACCCCGAACTGCGCGCCGGCCTGGAGGCGGTCAACGCCAAAACGGCGGCCCCAGGCATGTGCAACCCCGACGACGAGAACCCCTGCACCAGCGGCTCCCCGTCCGAAGAACAGGTTCAGGCTGACACCCGCACCCCACCTCAACGCACCCACGACGCCCTGCTGGCACTGACCCGCAACGCACTGATGTCCGGGGAACTCGGCCAACACAACGGGCTACCGGTGTCGATCGTGGTCACCACCACCCTGCAGGAAATCGCGGCCGGGGCCGGCGTCGCAGTGACCACCAGCGGATCGAAGCTGCCCATCTCCGACGTGATCCGGTTGGCTGCCCACGCCTGGCACTACCTGGCCATCTACGACAAACACACCAGCATGCCGCTGTATCTGGGACGCACCCGACGCATTGCCACCCCGGCACAACGGTTGATGCTGTTCGGCAGGGAACGCGGCTGCACCCGCCCGGGCTGCACCGCTCCGGCCAACCGGTCACAGGTCCACCACGCCCACCGCGACTGGGCCAAAGGCGGGCACACCAATGTGGATGAACTGACCCTGGGCTGCGGGCCCGACCAACGCCTGGTAGGCCCTGGCAAATGGACCACTCGCATCAACGCCCACGGCAAGTGTGAATGGATTCCACCCCGCCTGCTGGACACCGGCCAGGCCCGCACCAACACGCACCACCACCCTCAGCGCTACCTCACTGACAACAACCAAAGCGATGACGAAACCGACTGCCAACCAACATGATTGCGCACACCAGGGGCCACACGGACAACCGGTCTCTAGGGTGGAGCCATGCGTCTGATCCATGCGGTGCCGTTCGCCGTTGCTGTTCTCGCGTTCATGGGGTGTTCCGACAACGCAGCCGCCGACGATGCAGACCTCACCGGCCGAACGTTCGTCTCGGATCGGGTGGAAGGCGAGCAGATCCCCGGCGGTGGGCCACTGACCATCGGTTTCGACGGGAGTCAGATCAGCACCTTCGCCGGCTGCAACCACGGTTCTGGCACCGTCGATGTGGCCGAGGGCCGGATCAGCACACAACTGGCCATGACGATGATGGCCTGCGCGCCGCCCGTCGGTGATTCGGATGCCTGGGTATCGAAGTTTTTCGACGCCAAGCCCACCTGGGCGCTCTCCGGCGACACGCTCACGTTGCGCACCGACGCCGCGACCGTCACGTTGCGCGACAAGAAGGTGGCCGATCCCGATCGGCCGCTCACCGGCACCACCTGGCAGGTCACCAGCCTGGTCTCGGCGCAGGCGGTCAGCACGTCGGTCGCTCTCGAACAGTCCAAGCCCACCTTGACCATCGGCGACGACGGCGCGGTGACCGGTTCGACGGGCTGCAACCGGATCACCGGACACGCCACGGTTTCCGGGTCACCGGCAATCATCGAGTTCGGGCCGCTGGCCACCACCAGAATGGCCTGCGCACCCGAGGTCGCCGAAATCGAGCAAGCCGTCCTACGGGTCCTCAAGGGCACGGTCCAGACCGCTGTCGACTCCGACGAATTGACGCTCTCCGGCGCCGACGGCAATGGATTGGTGTTGCGCGCGAAGTGAATTCAGAGCCGTGAACTCAGAGCGGTGACGCTCCGCGCAGATGCTCGAAGATCAGCGAGGTCTGGGTACCCGCCACGTCGGCGTCGGCATTGAGGTTCTCGACCACGAACGCCCGCAGATCGTCGGTGTCACGCGCGGCCACGTGCAGGATGAAGTCGTCGCCTCCGGCCAGGAAATACACGTCCATCACCTGTGGCCTGGTGCGGATGTGGGCGATGAAATTGCGGATCTTGCCCCGGGCGTTCGATTGCAGACTCACCGAGATCATGGCCTGCAGGCTGAGCCCCACGGCGGTGGGATCGATGTCTGTGTAGAAGCCCCGGATCACCCCGATGTCCTGGAGCCTGCGCACGCGACCGTGGCAGGTCGACGCCGCGATCCCTACCGCGTCGGCCAACGCGCTGTTGGAGATGCGGGCGTCGGCGTGCAACGCGAGCAGGATGCGCCGGTCGACGTCATCGAGCTCAGGCCGAACATCCTTCGGCGAACGGGCCGCACGCACGGCCGAGATTGATGATTCTTCTGCCATGCGCCAAGCGTAGCGAATCTTCGTCCGAGATATTGCTCATTAATCGAAGGTTCTTCACAATTATTTCAGCACATCAACTTTGAAGGAGCGAGCATGCTCGTCGGCATCCCGACCGAGATCAAGAACAACGAGTACCGAGTGGCGATCACCCCGGCGGGTGTGGCGGAGCTGACCCGGCGCGGCCACGACGTGATCATCCAGGCCGGCGCGGGCGAGGGCTCGGCCATCACCGACAACGACTTCAAAGCCGCCGGCGCCGAGATCGTGACTTCGGCCGACCAGGTGTGGGCCGAGGCCGAACTGCTCCTCAAGGTCAAAGAACCCATCGCAGCCGAGTACTCGCGCATGCGCAAGGGCCAGACGCTGTTCACCTACCTGCACCTGGCGGCGTCCAAGGAATGCACTGACGCCCTACTGGCCTCGGGTACCACCTCGATCGCCTACGAGACCGTGCAGACCACCGACGGCGCGCTTCCCCTCCTCGCCCCGATGAGCGAGGTCGCCGGCCGGCTTTCCGCACAGGTCGGCTCCTACCACCTCATGCGGACCCAGGGCGGCCGCGGTGTCCTCATGGGTGGCGTCCCCGGCGTCGCACCGGCCGAGGTCGTCGTCATCGGCGGTGGCGTGGCCGGCTACAACGCCGCCCGCATCGCCAAGGGCATGGGCGCCCACGTCACGGTGTTCGACCTGAACGTGAACACGCTGCGCAAGATCGACAACGAGAACAACGGCAGCATCGAGACCCGTTACTCGTCGAGCCTGGAGCTCGAGGAGGCCGTCAAGAAGGCCGACCTGGTGATCGGGGCGGTGCTCATCCCGGGCGCGAAGGCGCCAAAGCTCGTCACCAACGCGACCGTTTCTCACATGAAGGCCGGTGCGGTCCTGGTCGACATCGCCATCGATCAGGGTGGCTGCTTCGAGGATTCGCGGCCCACCACCCACGACGACCCGACGTTCGCCGTCCACGACACGGTGTTCTACTGCGTGGCCAACATGCCCGGCTCCGTCCCGCGCACGTCGACATTCGGGCTGACCAACGCCACGATGCCGTACGTGCTCAAGTTGGCCGACAAGGGCTGGAAGGCCGCCTGCGCGGCTGACCAGGCACTCGCCAAGGGCCTCTCCACGCACGAGGGCGCGCTGCTGTCCGAGCAGGTCGCCTCCGACCTCGACATGCCGTTCACCGATCCGGCCGCCTTCCTGGCCTGATACCCCCATGATCGCCCGGCTGGAGTTGGCTCCGGCCGGGCGATCGCGCATTCCGCCCCGTAGCCATTCTTGACACGTGTCAAGTATGGTGGCGTCCATGTTGCAGCAGCTGTTTTCCACCGTCCCGTCGACCACAACCGAGGCGCTCGACGTGTTCGACGCGGCCGAGGCGGTCGAACCGGAGTTCATGGTCGGCACCTGGCACGGCGCCGAACTGCCAACCGGACATCCGATGGACGGCCTGCTGGCAGCCAGCGGCTGGTGGGGCAAGCAGTTCGTCGACGCCGAGACAGTGCACCCGCTGCTGTTCCCCGGAACCGACGGCGCATCGCTGTGGGCCCTCAACCCGGCGCTGGCGTTCGGCGGCCTCGCGGTATCGGCCAAGCTCCCACTACTTCGGGGCCGGTCGATGGTGGGCCCGATCGCGGCGTTGCGGCCGGTGTTGCAAACCCGCGCGCCCAAGGCCAGGTTGCGCACCACCCGCTACCGCGGCATCGACACGGCGACGATGGTCTACGACCAGCTGCCGATCAACGACGTGTTCCGGCGCCTGTCCCCCGACGCAGTGATCGGCGCGATGGACCTGCGGAACTCTCCCAAGCCGTACTTCTTCGTGCTGCGCCGCGACGACTCTCTGCAGGTGACCTAGCAGCCGCACGTACCCACGCTGTTCACCCCGCATTCGACCGACGGCTCCACGCCAGTGCTTGGATCGAAAGGGCAAGCGTTACAAGGCCTTTTCCTCCGATCTACGTTCCAGGACTGAGGAGTCACCCATGGTCAACCTGCCCGTCGCACACCAGCCCCGCCCATTGCTGCCCGAGCTTTCGGAGTTCTTCGCCGGGATCACGCCGTTCGCCAGCTTGCGCCCCATCTTCGAGCGCAACCTCATGCGCATCGAGGACGAGGTCACCGAGGATCATTACGAGCTGCGCGCCGAGATCCCCGGCATCGATCCGGCCGCGGATGTTCAGATCACCGTGGCCGATGGCCAACTGACCGTGAAGGCCGAGCGTTCAGAACGCGCCGACACCACGGCACGGTCGGAGTTCTCCTACGGCTCGTTCCTGCGCACCGTGACGCTGCCGGCCGAGGCTGACGAGGACAACATCACAGCCGGCTACGAGCGCGGCATCCTGACCGTGCGCGTGCCGTTGTCGCAGAATCCCGCCGGAGCCCGCCAGATCGAGATCCAGGGCACCGAGAACGGCTCGGCCGCAATCGGATCCGTGGAGCACTCAGAGTAACGACGGCACAACGAGCCCCGTCAGCTCACCGATGAGCGGACGCAGGTTGTCGGCCTTCGGGTCGTCGGCCTGCGACCGCGTCATCACCGCCAACAACAGCCGTTGACCGTCGGGCCCGTAGGCGATCCCGACATCGTTGGTGCTGCCGTAATCGCCGCTGCCCGTCTTGTCGGCCGTGGTCCAGCCCTCGGGAAGTCCGGCGCGCACGCTCGATGTCTGATTGGCCCGCATCCAGTCCTCCAGCTGGCGGCGCTGCGGCGGGCTCAACGCGTCGCCGGCCAGCACCGCGCGGTATCCGACGGCCAGCGCGGCCGGGGTGGAGGTATCCCTCGGGTCCCCCGGTATCGCCGAGTTCAACTCGACTTCCCACCGGTCCAACCGGGTGCGCTCGTCGCCGACGCTGCGGGCGAACGCGGTGATTCCTCCAGGCCCGTCAATGGTTTTCAGCAGCAGGTTGCCCGCAGTGTTGTCACTGCGCTGCAGCGCTGCCTGACACAACTGCGCCAGCGTCATCTCCGCGCCGGCGTGAGTCTCGGTGACCGGCGAGTTCGGCACGATCGCGTTCCGATCGACGAAAACGCGGTTGTCCAGTGACAGCTGCCCGCGTCCGACCATCTGCAGTACCCGCGCGGCGGCATAGCCCTTGAACGTCGAGCACATCGCGAACATCTCATCGGGCCGATGCGTGATGGTCCGGCCGGAATCCAGGTTCGCCGCGTACAACCCGATCAGGGCGTTGTCACGTCGTTCCAGTTCCGCGATCTGGCCATCGATCGGGGCCGCGAGTGCCGGCGCGGCGTTACCCACACCGGTGCCGACGGCAGCCGCCGCCACGAGCGAACCGATCAGAACATTGCGTCGCGAGAGTCCCGTCATCGCGCCCAGCCTAGCGTGTCAGCCGGCGATCGCTTGAAGTTGCTGCGGCAGAGACTTTTTCGAACGGTACGGTCCAAGCACCGCCGCACCGTAATCGTGGGACAGCAACTGGCGCGCGACCGCGTTGACCTCATCGAGAGTAACCGCCTCGATCTGGGCCAGGGTGTGGTCGATCGTCCGGTGCTCACCATAGTTGAGCTCGCTTCGCCCGATCCGGTGCATGCGTGACCCGGAATCCTCCAAGCCGAGCACCAGCCCACCGCGCAGCGAGCCCTTGGCGATCCGACATTCGTCGGCGGTGATCCCGTCTCGGGCAACACCTTCGAGAACATCGGTGGTCACCCGGACCACCTCGTCGAACCGCTCTGGCTGGCAGCCGGCGTACACCGAGAGCGCACCGCTGTCGGAGAAGGTGTCCACCGTGGAGTACACCGAGTAGGCAAGACCGCGCGATTCCCGAATCTGTTGGAACAGGCGGGAACTCAGCCCACCGCCGAGTGCGGTGTTCAGCACCGACAGCGCCCACCGGTGTTCCCAGTGCCGGCCGGGCGTACGGACGCCCAGCGATACGTGGGTCTGCTCCCCATCGCGGTCGACCACGAGCAGAGACGGCTTGCCACCGATACGTCCCGAGCCCTTGCGCGGGGCCAGCGCGGTACGCCCCGCTTCCAGGCGTGGACCGAAATGCTGCCGGACCAACGACACGACCACGTCATGGTCGACGTTGCCCGCCACCGCCACGATCATCCGTTCGGGTGTGTAGCGACGGACGTGGAACGAATGCAGTTGTGCGCGCGTCATCGTCTCGATCGACTCGACACTGCCGATCACCGGACGTCCGACCGGGTGATCGCCGAACATCGCCGACAGGAAGACATCGCCGAGACTGTCCTCGGGATCGTCGTCGCGCATGGCGATCTCTTCGAGGACGACGTCGCGTTCCACCTCGACATCCTCGGTGGCGCAACGACCCCGCAGCACGACATCGGCCACCAGGTCGACCGCGAGCTCCAGGTCCGAGTCGAGCACATGCGCGTAGTAACAGGTGTGCTCTCGTGCGGTGAACGCATTCAGCTCACCACCGACCGCGTCGACAGCCTGCGCTATGTCGACGGCGCTACGGGTCGGGGTCGCCTTGAACAACAGGTGTTCCAGGAAGTGGGCGGCACCCGCGACGCTTCGCCCCTCGTCGCGGGAACCGACTCCCACCCAGACCCCGACCGATGCAGAACGCACCGAAGGGAGGTACTCAGTGACCACCCGGAGTCCGCCGGGCAGAACTGTCCGGCGGACATGTGTGGTGTTCAGCGCAAACGCCTTACCGAGCCGAGGTGATCAGGACTCGACAGCGGATGCGGGTTCAGCCGGCGCCTGCGCGGCGTCGGTGGCCTGCTCCGCTTGGTCTTCGTCGACGAGCACCAGCGAGATCTTGCCGCGGTTGTCGATATCGGCGATCTCGACGCGCAGCTTGTCGCCGACCTTCACCACATCCTCGACCTTGTTGATCCGCTTGCCGCGGCCCAGCTTGGAGATGTGGACCAGGCCGTCACGGCCGGGCAGCAGCGACACGAACGCGCCGAAATCGGTGGTCTTGACCACGGTTCCGAGGAACCGCTCACCGATCTTGGGCAGCTGCGGGTTGGCGATGGCGTTGATCTTGTCGATCGCGGCCTGCGCCGCCTCGCCGTTGGAGGCGCCGACGAACACGGTGCCGTCATCCTCGATCGAGATCGACGCGCCGGTCTCCTCGGTGATCGAGTTGATCATCTTGCCCTTGGGCCCGATGACCTCGCCGATCTTGTCGACCGGCACCTTGATGGTGGTGATCCGCGGTGCGAACGGGCTCATCTCGTCAGGAGCGTCGATGGCCTCGGCCATGACATCCAGAATGGTCAGGCGTGCGTCCTTGGCCTGCGCCAGCGCACCGGCCAGCACCTTGGACGGAATGCCGTCCAGCTTGGTGTCCAGCTGCAGCGCGGTGACGAAGTCCTTGGTGCCTGCGCACTTGAAGTCCATGTCGCCGAAGGCATCCTCGGCGCCGAGGATGTCGGTCAGCGTCACGTAGCGGGTCTCACCGTTTACCTCGTCGGAGACCAGGCCCATGGCGATGCCGGCCACCGGCGCCTTGAGCGGCACACCGGCGTTCAGCAGTGACAGCGTCGAGGCACACACCGAGCCCATCGAGGTGGAACCGTTGGAGCCCAACGCCTCTGACACCTGACGGATGGCGTACGGGAACTCCTCGACGCTCGGCAGCACCGGCACCAGCGCACGCTCGGCGAGCGCGCCGTGGCCGATCTCGCGACGCTTGGGCGACCCGACGCGACCGGTCTCACCGGTCGAGAACGGCGGGAAGTTGTAGTGGTGCATGTAGCGCTTGGAAGTCTCGGGCCCGAGCGAGTCGATCTGCTGGGCCATCTTGACCATGTCCAGTGTGGTGACACCCATGATCTGGGTCTCGCCACGCTCGAACAGCGCGCTGCCGTGCGCCCGCGGGATGATGGCCACCTCGGCGCTCAGAGCGCGGATGTCGGTCACGCCACGGCCGTCGATACGGAAGTGGTCGGTCAGGATGCGCTGGCGCACAAGCTTTTTGGTCAGCGATCGGTAAGCCGCACCGATCTCCTTCTCCCGGCCGGCGAACTGATCGGCCAGGCGCTCGAGCACCTCGACCTTGATCTCGTTGGTGCGGTCATCACGTTCGTGCTTGCCCGCGATGGTCAGTGCCTCCCCGAGCGCCTCAGTCGCCACCGCGGCCACGGCGTCGTAGACGTCGTCGGCGTAATCCGGGAACAGTGGGTAATCGGCGATCTCCTTGGCGGCCTTCTCGGCCAGCGCGGCCTGGGCGTCGCACAGCGTCGCGATGAACGGTTTGGCCGCCTCCAGGCCTTCGGCGACGACGGCTTCAGTGGGAGCCTGGGCGCCGCCGGCGACCAACTCGATCACGTTCTCGGTGGCTTCGGCCTCGACCATCATGATCGCGACGTCGTCGCCCACCTTGCGGCCGGCGACGACCATGTCGAACACAGCCTTCTCGAGCTGCTCGACGGTCGGGAAGGCGACCCACTGGCCATCGATCAGGGCGACGCGCACGCCGCCGACCGGACCCGAGAACGGGAGGCCCGAAATCTGGGTGGATGCCGACGCGGCGTTGATGGCCAGCACGTCGTACAGGTCCTTGGGATCCAGGCTCAGCACGGTCACCACGACCTGGATCTCGTTACGCAGGCCACTGACGAACGACGGGCGCAGCGGCCGGTCGATCAGGCGACAGGTCAGGATCGCATCGGTCGACGGCCGGCCCTCACGCCGGAAGAACGAGCCGGGGATCCGGCCCGCGGCGTACATCCGCTCCTCGACGTCGATGGTCAGCGGGAAAAAGTCGAAGTGATCCTTCGGCGTCTTGCTGGCGGTGGTGGCGCTCAGCAGCATGGTCTCGTCGTCGAGGTAGGCGACGACGGAGCCGGCGGCCTGCTGCGCGAGCCGCCCGGCCTCGAAACGGATGGTGCGGGTGCCGAAGCTCCCGTTGTCGAGGGTTGCGGTGGATTCGAACACACCGTTTTCAAGTTCAACTACAGACATAGAGTCCGTTGGCCTCTTTCGAAATCTTCAACTGTTTCGCGGCGTCACGATGGCGCTAGGCCACGGGGCCTGGATACGGCTACGGCCGTCGATCGAAGCGGCCGGATGAACCCCCAGGGAAAACCCTGTGACCGGGGTTCCGGCAGCCACTACCGAAGACCGCCCGACCAGGCGGGCCCGATATGACTCGCAGGAACAACCCCCGCGGAATGCGGGCGTTGCACCTCGTTCAGCGCAGCTTTCAGCCGGCGAACGACCTTATGTTACACGGCAGCAACAGCACGACCGCTATTGCAGACCTGCTTATGACACGTCCTCCACACATACGGTGAACTGGCGTTCCGGGTACGCGTAGCCCACTCCGCTGGCGCACTGGTCGACGTTCGACACCCCGCGGAGGACCTCGGTGGCCCGTTGGCGGTGCGGCGCAGACGAATCCGCGCAGTCCACCCGGTACGGGTCTTTGTCGTTCTCCGGATCGATGCTCATGCAGCCGCCGGTGGTCCAGTCGATGTCCAGACAGAGCGTCTGGGTCTCCTCACTGAATGCGCTGCGCACGGAGTAATAGGTGTCGACGTCACCGGGGCACTGGTCGCTGTCGGTGACCGTGGAGATCACCTTGTAATTGGACGCGTCGCTGCCGCACTGGGCCGGACCGGCGTCCGGACGCTCGTACGTGCCGCTCATCTTCAGGCAGTCCCCTGCCTTCATGTCCGCGGCCGCCGCCGACGAGCACGCGGTCAATCCTCCGACGAAAAGTATCGCGGCTGCCCCGAGAGGGGCAGCCGCGGAAAGTTGTGGCATCGACGCCGCGTCAGCGACGCAGCCCGAGGCGCTCGATCAGCGAGCGGTAACGCGCCACGTCGACCTGGGCGACGTACTTCAGCAACCGGCGACGACGGCCGACCAGCAGCAGCAGGCCGCGACGCGAGTGGTGGTCATGCTTGTGCTGCTTGAGGTGCTCGGTCAGATCCGAGATCCGCTTGGTCAGCAGGGCGACCTGGGCCTCCGGCGAACCGGTGTCGGTCTCGTGCAGACCGTAGCTGCTCAGGATTTCTTTTTTCTGCTCGGCGGTAAGCGCCACGAAATAACTCCATCAATCAGTCCCGCGAACATATTCTCGGCACAGCCACCGCGGACTGCAGCATGCGCCGGATCGGGGCAAAGTCTAGCAGCACCCCAGCTAACCGCCGAAATCAGGACCGTGGGTGAGCCCGCGAATTCAACCCTGCGTCTGCGCAGCCAGAATCGCGCGGGCCCGATCGGTATCGCCTTCCATGGCGACCACCAGATCCTTCACGGATTCGAACTTCTCCTGTCCGCGGATCCGGGCCACGAAATCGACCGCGACGTGCTGTCCGTAGAGGTCGGCGTTGGTGTCGAGCACGAACGCCTCGACCGTGCGGGTTCGCCCAGAGAAGGTCGGGTTGGTGCCCACCGACACCGCGGCCTCGTACCGCTCGCCGGGAATCACCGTTCCCATCACCGGGCCGTGTCCCAACACCGTGAACCAGGCGGCATAGACCCCGTCGGCCGGAATCGCCGAGAACATCGGCGGCGCCACGTTGGCAGTCGGGAACCCCAACACCCGGCCGCGCCCGTCGCCGCGCACCACCACGCCTTCGACGCGATGCGGACGCCCCAGCGCTTCGGTGGCAGCCACCACGTCGCCGGCGTCGACGCAGGACCGGATGTAAGTCGAAGAGAAGGTGACCCGCTCGTCGCGATGCTCGGCGTCGAGCGTTTCGGTCACCAGAGACATGCTCTCTACGGCGAACCCGAAGCGCTCCCCGGCCGCACGAAGCATCGCGACGTTGCCTGCCGCCTTCTTGCCGAAGGTGAAGTTCTCCCCCACCACGACCTCCACCACGTGCAGGTCTTCCACCAACAACTCGTGGATGTAGCGCTCGGGGGTGAGTTTCATGAAATCGGAGGTGAACGGCATCACCAGGAACACGTCGACGCCGAGTTCCTCGACCAGCTCGGCACGCCGGGTGAGCGTGGTCAACTGAGCCGGATGACTCCCCGGAAACACCACCTCCATCGGATGTGGGTCGAAGGTCATGAGAACCACCGGCACTCCGCGTGATCGGCCCGCTTTCACCGCGTGGCTGATCAGCTCCGCGTGTCCACGGTGAACCCCGTCGAACACCCCGATGGTGACTACACACCTGCCCCAGTCCGTGGGGATCTCGTCCTGCCCACGCCAGCGCTGCACGCAATCAGCCTACGACCCGAAGGCGGCGCGGTCTGCTCTAGATCCCCCGATCAGGTGATGATTGCCTAAACTTTCCTACTGTGAGTCCCGACGGTAACCATCAAGACCTGTCCACGGTTGCCCAGGACTACCTGAAAGTCATCTGGACAGCCCAGGAATGGTCTCGCGACAAGGTCAGCACGAAACTGCTGGCCGAGCGGATCGGCGTGTCGGCGTCCACCGCGTCGGAGTCGATTCGCAAACTCGCCGACCAGGGCCTGGTCCACCACGAGAAGTACGGCGCCGTGACGCTGACCGATGCGGGCCGCCACGCCGCGCTGGCGATGGTCCGTCGGCACCGGCTGATGGAGACTTTCCTCGTTCAGGAGCTCGGCTACAGCTGGGACGAGGTGCACGACGAGGCCGAGATTCTCGAGCACGCGGTCTCCGACCGGATGCTCGACCGGATCGATGCCAAGCTGGGCCACCCCACGCGCGATCCACACGGTGATCCGATCCCGGCCGCCGACGGCCAGGTGCCCACCCCGCCGGCCCGGCAGCTCTCGGCATGCCAGGACGGAGATGCCGGCACGGTGGCCCGCATCTCCGATGCTGATCCGGAGATGCTGAGGTACTTCGACAGCGTCGGCATCAGCCTCGATTCACGGGTACGCGTGCTCGCGCGCCGCGATTTCGCCGGCGTGATCTCCGTGGCCGTCCAGAAACCCGGTCGGACCGGCGCTTCAGTGGGAGACGACGCCAGCGTGATGGTCGAACTCGGCAATCCGGCGGCCGAGGCGATCTGGGTCGTCGCCAGCTAGGTTTCTCGCGGCTGCCGTGCGCCGTTTTCGACCCCTGGGCTGTAGAAGTTGCCGGTCAACGACCCTGCGGTCGAAATCCGTGGGCCCCGGGATCACGACGATTTTTACCCGTGCGGAAAAGCCGATCCGCCACCAAGATGTCCTGTTCGTGACTGTTTCCCTGCACTGGTTCCTGCCCACCTACGGCGACAGCCGGCTCATCGTCGGCGGCGGCCACGGCACTCCCGCCGGCTCCGCGGGTGGTGACCGTGAGGCGTCGATCGACTATCTGGCGTCGATCGTGCGCTCGGCCGAGCGGTTCGGCTTCACCGGCGCGCTCATCCCGACCGGGGCCTGGTGCGAGGACGCCTTCATCACCGCGGCGCTGCTGGCCCGCGAGACCACGTCGCTGGCCTTCCTGGTGGCCTTCCGCCCGGGTCTGGTCAGCCCGACCCTGTCGGCACAGATGGCGGCGACGTTCGCCCGGCATGCGCCGGGGCGGATCCTGCTCAACGTCGTCGTCGGCGGGGAGGCACACGAACAGCGGGCCTTCGGCGACCACTTGGACAAGGACGCGCGGTATGCGCGTTGCGACGAGTTTCTCGACGTGGTCCGCCGGCTGTGGGCCGGCGAGACCGTCACGCACAAGGGTCAGTACATCGACGTCGAAGAGGCCTCGCTGGCGCTCCCGCCCACTCCGGTGCCGCCGCTCTACTTCGGCGGCAGCTCGCAGGCGGCGGGCCCGGTGGCGGCCCGGCATTCCGACGTCTACCTGACCTGGGGCGAGCCGCCTGCCGCGGTGCGCGAGAAGATCGAGTGGATCCGGGCGCTCGGCGAGGAGCAGGGACGCAAGCTGCGCTTCGGCATCCGCCTGCACACCATCTCGCGCGACACCTCCGAGGAGGCGTGGGCCCAGGCCGACCGACTGGTCGCCGCGCTCGACGAGGAGACGGTCGCCGCGGCACAGGCCGGGCTGGCCCGAAGCCAGTCCGAGGGCCAGAAGCGCATGCTGGCGCTGCACGAGAACAACCGGCGCAACGGCACCTGGAGTGATGCGCGAAGCCTGGAGATCGCCCCGAACCTGTGGTCGGGCGTCGGACTGGTGCGCGGCGGCGCGGGCACCGCGCTGGTGGGCAGCCACACCGAGGTGGCCGACCGGATCGCCGAGTACGCCGAGATCGGTATCGACGAGTTCATCTTCTCCGGCTATCCGCATCTGGAGGAGTTGTTCTGGTTCGGCGAGGGCGTGGTGCCGATCTTGCGCGAGCGCGGCCTAATTGGCGGCGGCACGCAATCCGGCACACCGGCCTCGATTCCGTTCGTCGGCACGCCGCGATGACCGACCTGGCCGGCGCCGCCCGTATCGCGTCCGCGGGGGCGGCGCTGACCACCGCGGCACAGCTGTCGAGATCGTTCGCCGAGGGCGCCGGTGCGCGCGACGCGCACCGGCTACTGCCGCACGAGCAGGTTCAGGCACTCAAGGAGTCGGGGCTGTTGGCCCTGAGCGTGCCGGCCGAGCACGGTGGGCTCGACGTGTCCGTAGGCGTCCTCGCCGAGGTGCTGCGATTGATCGCGCACGGCGATCCGTCCATCGGCCAGATCCCGCATTCGCATTTCACGTTCTTGGAGGCTCTGCGGTTGCAGGGCACGCCGGCGCAGCAGGCGTACTTCTATGGGCTGGTGCTGGACGGGGCGTTGTTCGCCAATGCCCAGTCCGAACGCGGACCGCATCCCGTCGACGTGGACACCACCACGCTCGCGGCGGCCGGTTCGGGCTACGTGCTCGACGGCCGCAAGTACTACTCGACCGGAGCGTTGTTCGCCGATTGGCTGATCGTGCGGGCCTCGCGCGCAGACGGTTCCGGCCAGGTGCCGACGGCTGCCACACCGAAGGCCATCGCATTCGTCCCGCGCGACGCCCGCGGCGTCGAGATCGTCGACGACTGGGACGGTATGGGCCAGCGGACCACGGCGTCGGGCACCGTCACGCTTTCCGACGTCGAGGTGCCGGGCGCCCACGTCATCGACTTCAGTCCGATCTTCACGCGTCCCACGGTGTACGGGGCGCGCGCTCAGCTGCTCCATGCGGCGCTCGACGTGGGGATCGCAACGGCGGCACTGGAGGAAGGGGTGCGTCAGGCCGCCAAGGCACGGCCACATTTTGAGGCATCGGTGTCCAGCGCCGTCGAGGATCCGACACTGGTACAGGTGGCCGGCGAACTGACCGTGACGGTGCGCGCCGCCCAGGCGTTACTCGCCGACGCCGCCCGCCAGGTCGACGCGGCCCGCGCCGATCTCACCGAGGACAGCACCGCGGCCGCCTCGATCGCGGTGGCGGTCGCGAAGGTCTCCGCGGCACGGGCCGCGGTGGAAGCCGGCAGCGCACTGTTCGAGTTCGGCGGCACCCGCAGCGCGTCGGCGTCGGGCAACCTGTCGCGCTACTGGCGTGACGCCCGCACTCACACGCTGCACGACGCCACCCGGTGGAAGATCCGCCACATCGGCAACTACACCCTCTCGGGGACGAAACCGCCTCGCCACGGCCAACTTTGAGGATTCGGGACTACAACGTCGCCGGGCGCAACACGACCACGTTCTTGGTGCGCTTCGGCCCGTCTTCGAGCAGTGCGATGACCCGGCCGTCAGGCGCGGTGGCGGCATAGACCCCGTCGATCCCGGCCGGTTTGAGCGGCCTGCCGTGCCGGGTGTCCTCGGTTTCCTCGGAGGTCAGGTCACGGCGCGGAAACCCGAGCAGGCAGGCCTCGTCGAGCGAATAGCTCAGCCGTGCCTCCTCGGCAAGCTCATCGAGAGTGCGGGCCTCGTCGAGGCCGTATCGACCAACCCTGGTGCGGCGCAACGCCGTCAGATGGCCGCCGACACCGAGTGCCACACCCACGTCGCGAGCCAGGGCGCGGATGTAGGTGCCCGACGAACAGTCCACATCGACATCCACATCGACGAATTCGTCCACTCGCCGGACGGCGAGCACCTCGAACCGCTCGATGCGCACCGGCCGCGCGGCCAGCTCGACGGTCTGCCCCTCACGGGCCAGCTTGTAGGCCCGCTGCCCGGCGACCTTGATGGCGCTGACCGCTGACGGCACCTGCTCGATGTCACCGCGCAGCGCCGCGACCGCCGACTCGATCTGCGTATCGCTGACGCCCACAGCCGAGACCGTCTGCAACACTTCGCCTTCGGCGTCGTCGGTGGTGGTCGTCTGCCCCAGCCGAATGGTCGCGGCATAGGACTTGTCGGTGGCGGTGAGCAGGCCGAGGATCTTGGTGGCGCGCTCGATGCCGATCACCAGCACCCCGGTCGCCATCGGGTCGAGCGTTCCGGCGTGGCCGACCTTGCGAGTGCCGAACAGTCGCCGGCACCGGCCCACGACATCATGGCTGGTCATCCCGGCCGGCTTGTCGACGATCACCAGGCCGGGCTCCGGAATTGGTCGGCTCACAGCACGATCGCCGTCAGCGTCACACCGTCTCGCACCGACCACCGGCCGTCCAGCGCCGTCAGTGGCGGCCCGTGTTCGGCGGCCGGATCGATCAGGATCTGGGACCGGAACGTTCCGGCCGCACCTGTTTGGTCCACGCCGAAAGTGATGTGAGCGTCCTCGAACCCGAGCCAACGGTGCGTCAGCGGGTACCACGCCTTGTACGTGGCTTCCTTGGCGCAGAACAGGATCCGGTCCCAATGCAGGCCGTCCGGCAGCCCGCCGAGCTCGGAACGCTCCAATGGCAGCGAGATGGCGCCCAGCACCCCGTCGGGCAACACATCGTGCGGCTCGGCGTCGATGCCGACCGAACGTACGCCGCCGACGCGCCCGACGACGGCACCGCGAAAGCCCTGACAGTGGGTCAGGCTGCCGACGATGCCGTCAGGCCAGCACGGTTCGCCCTTGTCCCCCTTGAGGATCGGCACCGGACCCACACCGAGTTCGCCCAGCGCCTGGCGAGCGCAATAGCGGACCGTGGTGAACTCGTTGCGGCGCTTGGCCACCGCGCGGGCCACCAGTGCCGCCTCCTCGGGCAGCGCCGTCAAGCCAGGCGGGTCGTCGTACATCTCGGCGGCCGCGAGTTTGTCCGGCATGTCGGGCAGCACCTGCCCCAGCAAGGTACTCATGAGCGCTTCGCCTTGATCCGCTCCTGCATCTGCTGGGCGTGGGCACGCATCTCCGCGGTGATCTGAAAGTGTCCACCGAACTCGTTGAGGTAACCGGGGGCGTAATTGGGATCGGGCAGAATTTGGCGCAACCAGCGGAAAGGCTTGCGGCGTCGCCACTCTCGTGGATAGCCGACGGAAACCTCTTCGAAGCGCACGTCGTCATACCAGGTGGTGCGCGGAATGTGCAGGTGGCCGTACACGGAGCAGATCGCGTTGTAACGGGTGTGCCAGTCCTTGGTGGCCGTCGTTCCGCACCACAGCGAGAACTCGGGATAGAACATCGCATCGCAGGGTTCGCGGACCAGCGGGAAGTGGTTGACCAGAACCGTCGGATTCATCCAGTCCAGGTCCTCGAGCCGCTTGCGGGTGGCCGCCACCCTGTCGCGGCACCAGGCGTCGCGCGTCGCATAGGGCTCGCAGGACAGCAGGAACTCGTCGGTGCCGACGATGTTGCGTTCCCGCGCGATGGCCAGGCCCTCGGCTTTCGTCGAAGCCCCCTCGGGCAGGAAGGTGTAGTCGTACAGCAGGAACATCGGCACGATGGTGGCCGGGCCACCCTGTTCGGTCCACACGGGGAACGGGTGCTCGGGGGTGACGACGCCCATCTGATCGCACATGTCGACCAGGTAGTCGTAGCGGGCCCGGCCGAAGATCTGCATCGGGTCCTTGTTGGTGGTCCACAGCTCGTGGTTGCCCGGCACCCAGATGACCTTCGCGAACCGTTTGCGCAGCAGGTCCAGCGCCCACCGGATCTCGTCGGTGCGCTCGCCGACATCGCCCGCGACGATCAGCCAATCGTCCGGCGAGGCCGGATAGAGCGACTCGGTGACGGGCTTGTTCCCGTTGTGGCCGGTATGCAGATCGCTGATCGCCCAGAGAATCGGCTGCCGGTCCCTCGCCTCATGATCCATCACAGTTGCACCACCACAACGGACCAGCCTAACCGGGCGCCGTCACCATGGGCCGTTGACAACTAGAACAAGTTCTCGTTTATGGTCGAGTCCGTTGCGGCTGACCGCTACACTCCCCGCAAGCCGGGGAACGTTGTTGCCACCAATCTGCGAGGGAGTGTGATGGCCGCCAAGTTGCGCCTGTTGTCGGCGGTGACGGCGCTGGTGTCGGCGGTGATAGTGGTGTGCCAGTCGAGTCCCTCCGACGGCGCCGGCGCCGGCCCGCTACACCTCGATGTCACGGATCTTCCGATGACCAATGTGTCCACGACGATCAAATGGCCGGTCATCGAAACCACGGACCCGTCCCCGTTCGATCCGTGCAACGACATCCCGTTCGACGTGGTCCAGCGGATCGGCCTGGCCGTCACCCCGCCGGAGCCCGAGGACAGCCTGCGGTGCCACTACGACGCGGGTAACTACCAGATGGCGGTCGAGGCATTCGTCTGGCGCACCTATGAGCAGACCATCCCGCCCGACGCGGTCGAACTGGACATCGACGGGCACCGGGCCGCCCAGTACTGGATCATGAAGCCCACCGACTGGAACGACCGCTGGTGGATCACCTGCATGATCTCGTTCGACACCAGCTACGGCGTCATCCAGCAGTCGCTGTTCTACTCGCCCGTCCACTCCCCGGACCGGCCGGACTGCCTACAGACCAACCTGCAGCGGGCCCATGAACTGGCGCCGTACTACAAGTTCTGAGAACGGCGGGGACCGATCCGTAGCCTGGTCGCGTGAGCAGATTCCACCGGTACGCCGGTAAGGCCGCCAGCAGGGTCCTGGGGCTCCCCCCGCACCAGACCGACTTCACCGTGCACCACGGGTTGCGGGTGCCGATGCGCGACGGTGTCCAACTGGTCGCGGACCATTACGCACCAGTCACCGACTCGCCCGCGGGGACACTGCTGGTCCGCGGACCGTACGGCCGGCGGTTTCCCTTCTCACCCTTGTTCGCTCAGGTGTACGCGGCGCGCGGCTATCACGTGGTGTTGCAGAGTGTGCGCGGCACGTTCGGCTCTGGCGGGAAGTTCACGCCGATGGTCCACGAGATGGCCGACGGCGCCGACACCGTGGCCTGGCTGCGCGAGCAGCCCTGGTTCACCGGCTCGTTCGCCACGGTGGGCCTGTCCTATCTCGGGTTCACCCAGTGGGCCCTGCTGGCCGACCCGCCGCCGGAGATGAAGGCCGCCGTCATCACGGTCGGCCCGCACGATTTCAGCACATCATCCTGGGGCACCGGAGCCTTCAGCCTCAGCGACTTCCTGGGCTGGAGCGCGATGGTGGCCCGCCAGGAGGAGCCCGGCGTGATGCAAGCCCTCTCCCGGCAGCTGCGCGGGCCCGCCGAGCTCGCCAAAGCGACCGCCGGACTGCCGATGGGTACAGCCGCCCGCCAGTTGCTGGGCAGCGGTGCACCGTGGTTCGAATCCTGGCTGGAACATCCCGAACTCGACGATCCGTTCTGGGACCAGCTGCGGTTCGACGAGGCATTGGAGCGGGCCGAGATACCCATCCTGTTGCTCAGTGGATGGCAGGACCTGTTCCTGGACCAGAGCCTGAAGCAGTACGAGCAACTCCACCGGCGCGGTGTCCCGGTGGCGTTGACCGTCGGCCCGTGGACCCACACGCAGTTGATGACCAAGGGAGTCGCCACCGTGGTCGGCGAATCGCTCGACTGGCTGGGGGCCCATCTGGCCGGCCAGGGCGAGACGACCCGCAGCCCGGTCCGCGTTCACATCAACGGGCACGGCTGGGTGGACCTGCCGGACTGGCCGCCTGCCATGCCGGAGCACGAGCTGTTCTTGCAGCCGATGGGACGGCTGGGTCCCCCCGCGCCCCCGGAAACCGCACCCGGCTCGTCATTTGTCTATCACCCCGCCGACCCCACTCCCACGGTCGGCGGCCGGTTGCTGGCAGCTACCGGCGGCTACCGCGACGACACCCGCCTCGCCCGGCGCAGCGATGTGCTGACGTTCACCGGCGACTCGCTTGCGACCGACCTGTACGTGGCGGGCAGCCCTGTCGTCGAGCTTGCCCACAGCTGCGACAACCCCTATCACGACATCTTCGTCCGGATCAGCGAGGTGGACGCAAAAGGCCGGTCCCGCAACGTAACCGACGGATTCCGCCGGTTGAACGGGCACACCGGGCCGGTTCGGCTCGAGCTCGATGCCGTCGCCCATCGGTTCCGGGCCGGTTCGCGGATCCGGGTGATGATCGCCGGCGGCTCACATCCGCGATTCGCCCGCAACCTGGGAACCGCCGAGCCACCGGTCTCCGGTTCTCAGTTGGTGCGGGCCACTCATACGGTGCATCACGGTCGCGATGGCGTGTCCAGGGTGGTGCTGCCGGCAGGCCCCGTCCCGCCGTCAGCCGGCTGAGGCGCGCACCCGTTCGGATGAGCGCGAACAGTGCTGAAGGTTGCGGTCACGTGGTGACTCCAATCCGCAGCACTGTCGCTGTCAGCCCACTGCTCGGCGCACCCGCTCAGCGACGTCACGCAGTACCGCGTCGTCGTGCACCGGTGTGCCCCAGTCCGCCCGCACCGGCAGGTCGACCCAGCTCTTGCACCCGGCGAACTCGGGCGTGCGGGCCAGCGTGATCGGCGCGCGTAGCGGGTTCACCTGGACGACCACGACGGTCAGTCGATGTTTGGGACGAAAATCGAGCCGGTCCGCCCGCACGGACTCGGCGGTCCAGATATGTAACGACGCCAGCTCGTCGATCGCGTCGGGCCGGTTGACCTCCACTGCCGCAACAACTTTCGCTCCGGCTCGAATGGTCACCGCATCGTCGGTGCTGTCTGGCGCCGCGGCGTCGAGCAGGTCTGCGTGTTGTGGCCGCACCCGTTCGGCATGGCTGTGCGCGATCGTCGGGAACAGGACGAACTCGGGTGCCGCCACCGAGAACCGCTTCTCATGGATGCCGCCCTTGCGCAGCAGCACGGTCTGCCGGCCGTCGAGCAGCGCGTGCACCGCCGCGCTCCACTCCTTGAGCGCGGGCTGAGTCGCGAAGCTTTCGCTCACTGCGCGGCCAGCCGCGCGCGGACCTCCGGACGACGCAGTGGCGGAATGGTCTTCGGCGGCTGACGGCGCGGCGCCAGCCCGTCGAGCAGCCGGGTGGTGGTGGCGGTGACCTCGGCGACGGCGGCCTCGAACGCCTCGACATTGGCGCCGGTGGGACGGGTGAGGCCGCTGACCTTGCGCACGTACTGGCGCGCCGCGGCCTCGATCTCTTCGTCGGTAGCAGCGGGTTCCAGCCCCCGCAGCTCGGTGATGTTGCGGCACATGAGACCCACCATAGGCGCGATGAGCGCCGCGGATACGGTGAGCGCATGACCGATTCCGTACTGCTCGTCGAGACCACCGATCGGGTCCGCACCTTGACGCTGAACCGGCCCCAGGCACGCAATGCGCTCTCGGCGCGACTGCGGGCCGAGTTCTACGGCGCGCTGCGCGCAGCACAAGCCGACGACGATGTCGACGTCGTCATCCTCACCGGCGCCGATCCGGTGTTCTGTGCGGGCCTGGACCTCAAGGAACTGGGCGACACCACGGAGTTGCCCGACATCTCCCCCAAGTGGCCGGCCATGACCAAGCCGGTGATCGGCGCGATCAACGGCGCCGCCGTCACCGGAGGCCTGGAACTGGCGCTGTATTGCGACATCCTGATCGCCTCCGAGCAGGCCAAATTCGCCGACACCCACGCCCGGGTCGGGTTGCTGCCGACCTGGGGTCTGAGCGTGCGCCTGCCGCAGAAGGTCGGCGTGGGCCTGGCCCGGCGGATGAGCCTCACCGGCGACTACCTCTCGGCCACCGAGGCGCTGCGCGCCGGGCTGGTCACCGAGGTGGTCCCTCACGACGAACTGATGCCCGCCGCGCGCAAGGTGGCCGCTTCGATCGTTGCCAACAATCAGGCCGCCGTCCGCGCCCTGCTCGCCTCGTATCACCGCATCGACGAGTCCCAGACCAATCAGGGGCTGTGGATCGAGGCGGCCTCGGCGCGCGAGTGGATGGCGACGGCGAGCGGTGACGACATCGCGGCCAGCCGCAGTGCCGTGATCGAGCGGGGGCGTTCGCAGGTGCGCTGACAGGCTGATCAGTCGACGAGCCAGCCGTTTCCGGTCTGATCGGTGGCCAGTTCCTCGACACTCATCCCGTCGATGAGCCGGTCCAGCGCGCCGATCATCGTGGCGCACTCACGGGCCGGGTGGTCTTTCGGACAACTCAGCGCATGTGTCAGAAACTGTTGCGCCCCTTGCGCTTGCGCGATCACCCGATCCAGCGCGGCGATCTGTTCGCGCACCGTCTCGCGCCACTGCTCGCTCGGCGCGTCGAGCACCGCGGCCGCGGTGTCCAGCGGAAGACCCAACCGGTTCACGATCTTGAGCAACGCGAGCCGGCGAAGCTCCTCGGGTCCGTACATACGCACGCCGGCGCGCCGCGCCCGCGGGGAGACCAGTCCGCGTTCGTCGTAGTACCGCAACGCCGACGGGCTCATCTGCAACCGCGCGGCGGCCTCGCCGATCGGGATCACGTCCATCCCGCCATTTGACTTCAACCCACCTTGAACCGGCAAGGTCTACCCCATGAACGCCGGGCGTGCGATCAATCACCATGCCGACCACCCCGGGTTCGCGGGTGTCGGCGGGGTGCTGTGCGGGCTGCTCTTCTTGATGGTGGGCCGGGCCAAGGCCCGGCTGGCCTCCGATATCGCGCAGGTCTCGGCCGCAGACCATGTGGTCGATGTGGGTTGCGGACCGGGCACAGCCGCCCGGGTGGCAGTCCGCCGAGGTGCCCGAGTGACAGGCGTCGACCCCGCGTCGACCATGCTGCGAATCGCCCGCCTGGTCACCCCGAGGCGCGCGCCCATCACCTGGAGTGAGGGCACCGCTGAGGCCCTCCCGGTGCGGGACGGCTCCGCGACAGTGGTGTGGGCGCTGGCCACCGTGCACCACTGGCAGAACGTCGATGCAGCGGTTGCTGAAGCACACCGGGTGCTGGCGCCGGATGGGCGGTTGATCGCGATCGAGCGGCAATCACCCGCCGATGCCACCGGACTGGCCAGCCACGGCTGGACCGACCAGCAGGCCGAGGCCTTCGGCGAGGTGTGTCGCGACACCGGATTCGACGACGTTTCCGTGGCAGCGCGCGGCCGCGGACGGGACGCGGTGTGGGTGGTGTGCGGAAGGCGCCGAGAAGGCTCAACCCGTACCGGGCACGAGCCAACGACCTGAGGACGCCCGCCAGCCCACGAAGATGAGTCGCAGCACCATGAACGTGCTGAGCCCAGACCAGATGCCGAACAGACCCCAGCCGTAGATCAGCGACAACCAGATCAGCGGCAGGAAGCCGACCAGCGCGCTGGTCAGGGTGGCGTTGCGCATGAACTTCGCGTCGCCCGCACCCAGTAGCACGCCGTCGAGCGCGAAGACGATGCCGGCCACCGGCAATTGGGCCACCATGAACCACCACGGCACGTCGATGGCGGCCAGCACCGATTCGTCGTCGGTGAAGACAGACGGCAGGACCGAGGAGCCGACGGCGAAAATCACGGCCAGCGCCAGCCCTGCCATCGTGGAGAACAGCGTGACCCGCCAGGCCACGCTCTTGGCATGCGCGAGTTGACCCGCACCGAGCGCCGCGCCCACCAGTGACTGCGCGGCGATGGCCAGCGAATCCAGCACCAGCGCAAGGAAACTCCACACCTGCAGAACCACCTGATGCGCTGCCACGGCTGCCGCACCGAATCGCGCTGCCACCGCCCCTGCGGACAGGAAGCAGGCTTGGAAGGCCATCGAGCGCAGCAACAGATCGCGGCCCATGGTCAGCTGGGCCCGCAGCACCGCGGGCTGTACCCGCAGCGCCACCTTCTCGATCACCAGGGCGCGGAGAAACAGCAGCGCTGCCAGCCATTGCCCGACCAGGTTCGCCACCGCCGAACCGGCCAGCTCCAGTCGCGGCAGGCCCAGCCAGCCGTATACCAACAGCGGGCACAACACTGCCGACACCGCGAACCCGAACACCACGTAGCGCAGCGGACGGGCGGTGTCCTGCACTCCGCGCATCCAGCCGTTACCGGCCAGAGACACCAGAATCGCCGGGGCGGCCAGGATCGCGATCTTCAGCCAGGGCAGCGCGGCATCCGCGATGTCTGAACGGCCGGCGATCGCCGCCAGCAGCGGCACCGCCGCAGCCTGCACCACCGTGATGATGAGCAGTCCCAACCCCAGAGCCAGCCAGGTGGCCTGCACGCCTTCGCCGACCGCCGACTTCCGGTCGCCTGCCCCGAACAGACGGGCCGAGCGTGAGGTGGTCCCGTAGGACAGGAATGTCCCCTGCGAGTTGACCAGGCCGAGGATCAGGCCGCCGATGGCCAAACCGGCCAGGCTCAGGGCGCCCAGACGTCCGACGATCGCGATGTCGAACAACAAGTAGATGGGCTCGGCCGCCAGCACGCCCAGCGCGGGAAGTGCCAGGCCGGCGATACGACGGGTGGTGGCCGGGGCGACCGGAACGTCGCCTTCGGGCTCAACCATGGGACTCACCAGGCGCGGCGCCATTGATGCAGTGAAGCAAGATGCCCTCTGACGGGTCAGGCAAGAGCCTGGGCAAGCGCCTGAACGACGTCGTCGGCGGGCCCGGCCGCGGAGTATCCGGCGGCGTGCGGATGGCCACCGCCACCGAAAGAACTGGCGACCGCGGCCAGATTGAGCGACTTCGCCCGCATCGACACCGACCAGTGTTGCGGCTCGATCTCTTTGAACACCGCCGCCACCTCTGCCTGCTGGGTGGTCCGCACGATGTCGACGATGCTCTCCACTTCCTCGGGCCGGGCGCTGGACCATTCGTCATGCGGCACAACGGCATACACCAGTCCGCGGCCACCGACCGCCTCCGGCAGCAACCGTGCCGACGCCAATACCCGTGACAGCATCGGCAGCCACGCGAATGGGTGTGTGTCGAGCAGGGTACGACTGATCGAGGCGTTGTCCACCCCGAGTTCGACCAGTCGGGCCGCCAACCGGTGCGCCCGCGCGGTCGCCCAGCGGAACGAACCGGTGTCGGTGGTCAGCCCGGCGTACAGACAGTGCGCCACCCACTTGTCGATGGGTTTGTCCCAGGCGTCGAGGAGTTCGGCCACCAGCATGGTGGTGGAGTCCGCCGTGGGATCGACGTAGTTGGCCGTGCCGAACAACTGGTTGGACGCATGGTGGTCGATGACCAGCACCTGGCGTCCGTCCTCGGCCAGCGCCCGCAACGCGCCGAGTCGGTTGACGCTCGGAATGTCCACTGTGACAACCAGATCCGCATCATCGCGGATCGCGTTCGGCGCAACCATGAGGTGCCCGCCCGGCAGGGTCTGCAGGGATTCGGGCAGCTGGTCGGGAGCCGCGAAGGCTACCTCGACCTGCTTGCCCGCGTCGTCGAGCACCTGGGCCAGCGCCAGGCCGGCACCGATGGTGTCGGCATCGGGATAGACGTGACACACCACGCTGATGCTGGCGGCATCCGACAGGAGGTCGGCGGCCGCACGCGCATCGACACGCTGACCGGGAGGGCACCCGTTGGGAACCCCTGAATGAGCAGTATCAGTCATCCGTTCGATCGCGGTCACCGGCATCCTCTGTGTCTGCCCCGTCGGCAAGCCCGTCCATGTCTTCCGCCCCGCTCACACGGTACGGGTCCGCGTCACCGGCGTGCTTGGCGCCCTCCCGAACTCTCGCCAAATCCTCGTCGGCGGCCCGTGCGCGGGCCAGCAGCTCCTCCATCCGGTGCGCCGCGTCGGGCACGGTGTCCCGGACGAACGCCAGGGTCGGGGTGAATCGCACCCCGGTCCCGGCGCCCACCTTGGTCCGCAATACGCCCTTGGCGCTCTCCAGCGCCGCCGCCACACCGGCATAATCCGGTTCCTCATCGAGACTGGTGCCGATGACGGTGTAGTACAGCGTGGCGTCGTGCAGATCACCGGTCATCTTGGCATCGGTGATCGTCACGCCGTTCAGCCGCGGATCCTTGATCTCGTACTCGATCGCCGAGGCGACGATGGTGGAGATCCGTTTGGCAAGCCGCTTGGCCCGTGCGGGATCAGCCATTTACTTCGCCGCCCCTACACACGCTGCTTTTCCACCAGCTCGTACGTCTCGATGACGTCGCCTTCCTTGATGTCGTTGTAGGTCAGAGTCAGACCACACTCGTAACCTTCGCGGACCTCGGTGGCATCGTCCTTCTCCCGCTTGAGCGAGGACACCGTGAGGTTCTGCGCCACCACCGTGTTGTCCCGCAGCAGGCGGGCCTTGGCGTTGCGGCGCATGATGCCCGAGGTGACGAGGCAGCCGGCGATGTTGCCGACCTTGGACGACCGGAAGATAGCCCGGATCTCGGCGCGGCCGAGTTCCTTCTCCTCGTACACCGGCTTGAGCATGCCCTTGAGGGCCTTCTCGATCTCGTCGATGGCCTGGTAGATCACCGAGTAGTACCGGATCTCCACACCCTCGCGGTTGGCCAGCTCGGTCGCCTTGCCCTCGGCACGGACGTTGAACCCGATGATGATCGCGTCCGAGGCCGATGCCAGGTTGACGTTGGTCTCGGTGACACCACCGACACCGCGGTCGATGACCCGCAGCTCCACTTCGTCGTCGATCTGGATGCCCATCAAGGCTTCCTCGAGGGCTTCGACCGTACCGGCGTTGTCGCCCTTGAGGATCAGGTTCAGCTGACTGGTTTCCTTCAGCGCCGAATCCAGGTCTTCCAGGCTGATCCGCTTGCGGCTGCGTGCGGCCAGCGCGTTGCGCTTGCGCGCGCTGCGCCGGTCGGCGATCTGCCGGGCGATGCGGTCCTCGTCGACAACCAGGAAGTTGTCACCGGCACCGGGCACCGACGTGAAGCCGATGACCTGGACCGGACGCGAGGGCAGCGCCTCTTCGACGTCCTCGCCGTGCTCGTCGACCATGCGGCGGACGCGGCCATAGGCATCGCCGGCCACCACCGAGTCGCCGACGCGCAGCGTGCCGCGCTGGATGAGCACCGTGGCCACCGGACCGCGACCGCGGTCCAGGTGTGCCTCGATGGCCACACCCTGGGCCTCCATGTCGGGGTTGGCCCGCAGGTCCAGGGATGCATCGGCGGTCAGGATGACCGCTTCCAGCAGCGCCTCGATGTTGGTGCCCTGCTTGGCGGAGATATCGACGAACATGGTCTCGCCGCCGTACTCCTCGGCCACCAGGTTGTACTCGGTGAGCTGCGCCCGGATCTTTGCCGGATCAGCGCCTTCCTTGTCGATCTTGTTGACCGCCACCACGATCGGCACGTCAGCTGCCTGCGCGTGGTTGATGGCCTCCACCGTCTGCGGCATGACACCGTCGTCGGCGGCGACCACCAGGATCGCGATGTCGGTGGCCTTGGCACCACGGGCACGCATGGCGGTGAACGCCTCGTGACCCGGGGTGTCGATGAAGGTGATCGGCCGGACGTTGCCGTCCAGATCGACCTCGACCTGGTAGGCACCGATGTGCTGGGTGATACCGCCGGCCTCGCCCTCGCGGACGGTGGCGTTGCGGATGGTGTCCAGCAGTCGGGTCTTGCCGTGGTCGACGTGACCCATGACGGTGACCACAGGCGGGCGGAACTCGAGATCGTCCTCGTCGCCCTCGTCCTCGCCGTAGGTGAGGTCGAAGGACTGCAGCAGTTCGCGGTCCTCGTCCTCGGGCGAGACAACCTGCACCTTGAAGTTCATCTCGCTGCCGAGCAGCTCGAGGGTGTCGTCACCGACCGACTGGGTCGCGGTGACCATCTCACCGAGGTTGAACAGCGCCTGGACCAGTGCGGCCGGGTTGGCGTCGATCTTCTCGGCGAAGTCGCTCAGCGATGCACCGCGGGCCAGCCGGATGGTCTCGCCGTTGCCCTTCGGCAACCGCACGCCACCGACGACCGGTGCCTGCATGTTCTCGTATTCGGCGCGTTTCGCGCGCTTCGACTTGCGGCCGCGCTTGGGCGCGCCGCCGGGACGACCGAACGCACCCGCCGCGCCACCGCGCTGACCGGGACGACCGCCGCCACCACCGGGACGGCCCCTGAAGCCACCAGCGGCCGCGCCTGCTCCAGCGCCGCCACCGCCGCCGGCGCCGCCGCCGCGGTAGTTACCGCCGCCGCCACCGCCGGGACGAGCTCCCTGACCGCCGCCACCGGGACGGGGTCCACCGCCCGGACGGGGTCCGGGGCGTGGGCCGCCACGGCCCGGAGCGCCGGCACCTGCCGGACGCGGGGGCATGTTGCCGGGCGAGGGACGCGGGCCGCCGCCGGGACGCGGCGCACCCGGCCGCGGCTGCGGACGCGGAATGGGCCGTTCGACGGGCTGCTGTGATGAGAACGGATTGTTGCCGACGCGCGGTGCACGGGGGGCCGGCTTCGGCGCACCCGATGCCGGGCCCGGACGGGGGCCGGGGGTGGCACCGGGGCTCGGCCGGGGACCGGGCGTTGCGCCTGGTGCCGGTGCTTCCGGGGCACTGGGTGCAGCGGCAGCCGGTGCACTCGGTGCGGCCGGAGGCTGCGGAGCCGCGGGCTTGGGTGCTGCGGGCCGCGGCGAGGCCGGGGCGGCCTCAGCGGCCGGAGCCTCGGGTTCGGGCGCCGGAGCCGCGGGCTTGGCCGGAGCCGGCTTGGCTGCGGTCGCCGGGCTGGGAGCGCCGGGCTTGGGTGCCGCGGACGCGGACCCAGCCTGCGGACGCGGCTTGTCTTCGGGCTTCTTACCGCCGGCTTTTGCGCCGAACGATTCGCGCAATCGACGCGCGACTGGCGCCTCCACTGTGGAGGACGCCGACTTCACGAACTCGCCCTGCTCCTTGAGCTTGGCCAAGAGTTCCTTGCTGGTGACACCGAGTTCCTTCGCCAACTCGTGCACGCGGGCCTTACCTGCTGCCACTACATCTCCTCGTCTGGAGGCAACAGCGGTGGTAGGCGCCGCGCCTCGGGTTTAGCTATGACGCATGGTCATCGGGACTTCACGGTGTGCTCATGTTCTTCGCTACCTGTTCTGTTGCCGGGGCACCGAGCTGTCGAGATCTTCAGCGATCCTCTCGACGTACTCGATCACCGCGGATGAATCCGGTGAACCGGTGAGTCGCAACGCTCGGACGAAAGCTCGTCGCCGCACTGCCATCTGTGCGCACTGCTGGTCGGGGTGCAGCCACGCACCACGCCCTGGCAGGCTTGCCGTGGGGTCAACGGTTACGGAACTCGTCCCGTTCCCGTCGGTCACCGCGACCACTCGGAGCAACTCGGCGGCCAACTCTCGCTTCCGGCACCCGATGCAGGTCCGCACTGGTCCGACAGAGGTGTCGGAGGTGCTTCGATGCGTCAGAGCCGGAGTCTCGCGCTGGATCACGGCTGAGTCTACCGCCCCGGGCGCTGTGCTCCGAAACGCCCGGCACTTCTGTCAATCGTGTACCGCCCCGGGCCGGACATCATTGTCCGGTTGCGGCGCCGCGTCGCTGCGGATATCGATGCGCCAACCGGTGAGGCGGGCCGCCAACCTGGCGTTCTGCCCCTCCTTGCCGATCGCCAGGGAGAGCTGGAAATCGGGCACGATCACTCGTGCGGCCCGCGCCGCCTCGTCGATCACCGATACCGACACCACTTTGGCCGGCGACAGGGCATTGGCGACGAAACGGGCCGGGTCCTCGTCGTAGTCGATGATGTCGATCTTCTCGCCGGACAATTCACTCATCACATTGCGCACGCGCTGGCCCATCGGGCCGATACATGCGCCCTTGGCATTGAGGCCCGGGACCCGGGAGGCCACCGCGATCTTGGACCGGTGTCCCGCCTCGCGGGCCACGGCCACGATCTCCACCGATCCGTCGGCGATCTCGGGTACCTCCAGCGAGAACAGCTTGCGGACCAGGTTCGGATGGGTGCGTGACAAGGTGATCAACGGCTCACGCGCGCCTCGGGTGACGCCGACGACGTAGCACCGCAGGCGGTCACCGTGCTCGTAGCGCTCCCCCGGCACCTGCTCGGCGCTGGGGATCACCCCTTCGGAGCCCTTGGTCTCGCTGCCGATCCGTACGACGACCAGCCCGCGGGCGTTGGCTCGCGCGTCGCGCTGGATCACGCCGGCGACGATGTCGCCCTCATGAGCCGCGAACTCGCCGTAGGTCTTCTCGTTCTCCGCGTCACGCAGCCGCTGCAAGATCACCTGCCGTGCCGTGGTGGCCGCGATCCGGCCGAATCCCTCAGGCGTGTCATCCCATTCATGCAGCACGTTGCCGTCGGCATCGGTCTGACGAGCGATCACCTTGACCACACCGGTCTTGCGGTCGATGTCGATGTACGCGTCGGGCTCGTGCCCTTCGGTGTGGCGATATGCGGTGAGCAATGCCGATTTGATGGTCTCGACAACCACATCGACGGTGATGCCTTTGTCCGCTTCGATGGCATGCAGCGCCGCCATGTCGATGTTCATTCGCCGGCCCCCTTCCCGGTTTCTCCCGACAGTTCCAGTTCACGTCGGTTCGGAGGTGAAAACTCCACTTGGACAACGGCTTTGGCGATATCTTCAAGGGCCAGCTCACGGACGGCCAGATCACGTCCTTCTGGGACCACGACTTTCAGCACCGTGCCGTCGGTTTCACCCAGCCTGCCGGTGAGAACCGAACCATCGGTCAGCGTCAGCTCAGCCTTGCGCCCGCGGGCGCGGCGAAAGTGCTTGGCCTGGGTCAGCGGCCGGTCCACACCCGGCGAGGTGACGTCGAGCACATACGGCGTGTCGCCCTGCGCTACCTGATCGAGCAGCTCCGAGGCCCTCCGCGACAGCCCTGCCAGCGAATCGAGATCGAGGCCTTCTTCGCCATCGGCGATCACGGTGATGCGGGGAGGGCGGACCGAGGCGTCGATCACGACATCGTCGATTTCATAACCGGCGCGCGCGAACTCGCCGTCAAGTAGCTCGATCACCTGCGTCTGCGACGGCAAATCCGCAGACCGCAACTTTGGATCCGGTGCCACGGCGAGCTCCTCATCTTGAATTGTCTCCGACACAAATGCCAGGGCCAGCCACCTGGGCGGCCCCGGAATCGCCTATTCACGATACGCCAGGCCCGCCGCAGCAACCGCCAATCGACGGCTGGTGCGTGGCGAATGTCGTCGCCCCGAAGCCCGCCGGCCGGTCAGCGCCGCGTCAGACCGGTGCTCGGGCAATGGCAGGATGTTCACG
Source organism: Mycobacterium sp. URHD0025 (assembly GCF_000426065.1). GTDB lineage: Bacteria > Actinomycetota > Actinomycetes > Mycobacteriales > Mycobacteriaceae > Mycobacterium. The sequence continues at coordinate 157,378 of NZ_KE384491.1, forward strand.
TGCCGAGCGCCCATGCAGACATCAGCCGACGGCGCGTACTGCTCTCGGCCGCGGCCCTTGCCCTGTTGGGCGCCACCGCCGCCGCCTGCGGTACGACGACCCCTCAGCCCGAAGTGGACGACCTGACCGAGCAGTGGGACCGGGCGCGTGCCGACAGTGCACTGGCCGCAGATGCGGCGGCCGCCCAGTCCGCCCAGTCAGCGGCGACGCGGGCGTTGACGGCGGTGGCGAATGACCGCACCGCGCACGCCAAGGCACTGTCCGACGAGTTGACCCGGATGACGGGAACCGCCCCCGCGGACGACCCCGCCGGCACCACGACCACGTCCACCCCGAGCACCGGTGCCGATCCGTCCGCACCCGGTGTCGACGACGTCGTCAACGCACTCAAGCAGTCCGCCGACAGCGCCGCGGGCCTGGCCCGCACGCTCTCCGGCTACCGCGCCGGCCTACTCGGATCCATCGCGGCCTCGTGCACGGCCGCCTACACCGTCGCACTGGGAGGCGGACAGTGACCTCACCGGGACCCCGATCGACCACGTCACCGACCCGCCCGACCACCGCGGCCGATGCCGCCCTGTTCGACGCCGTGGCCGTCGAGCACGGGGCCATCTACGGCTACGGGCTGGTATCGGCCCATTCGACGCCCGAGGAAAACGCCCTGGTGGCGACGGCGATGGCCGACCACCGGTCACGGCGTGAATCCGCCATCACGATGCTCCAAGCGCGCTCGGTGACTCCGCCGCTGCCCGCGGCCGGCTATCAGCTGCCCTCACCTGTGGCGGACCCGTCCGACGCCGCCAACCTGGCGATACGCATGGAAGAGGACACCTCGGTGGCCTGGCGGGCAGTGCTCGAGCAGGCCACCAGCCCCGAGGACCGCGCGTTCGCGATGACCGCGCTGACGCAGACAGCCGTCACCGCCGCCAAGTGGCGCGCGATCGTGAATACCTGGCCGGTGACGGTCGCCTTCCCCGGCGGCGGCGAATAGGCGAACAGCCGTTCGCCGCTTTCCACCTGAGGGTCACAGCGCGTGGGAGGCGGCGACCCCGGTGTGGAAAGCGACGACGCTGCGGGCTAACCGGTGAGTGCGGCCGAGATCTCGGTGGCCGCGTCGTCGACGGCGATCTCGCGGTTCTCGCCGGTGAACCGGTTGCGCAGCTCCACCACACCGTCGGAGAATCCGCGCCCGACCACCACGATCCACGGCATCCCCAGCAACTCGGCGTCCTTGAACTTCACGCCGGGTGAGGCCTTGCGGTCGTCGAACAGCACCTCATGGCCCAGCCGGTCCAGGGCGGCGACGAGTTCGGTCGCTCCGGCCCGTGCGGCGTCGTCCTTGTTGGCCACCACCACGTGCACGTCAAAGGGCGCGACGGCGCTCGGCCAGCGCAGGCCCAACTCGTCGTGCTGCTGCTCGGCGATCACCGCGACCATGCGGGACACACCGATCCCGTACGAGCCCATCGTGAGCCGCACCGGCTTGCCGTCCTCGCCGAGCACGTCGGCGGTGAAGGCATCGGCGTACTTGCGGCCCAGCTGGAAGATGTGGCCGATCTCGATGCCACGGGCCGAGGTCAGCACACCGGCGCCGTCCGGCGACAGGTCGCCGTCGCGGACCTCGGCGGCCTCGATGGTGCCGTCAGGGGTGAAGTCGCGGCCCGCGACGAGGCCGACCACGTGCTGGTTGGGCGCATCGGCACCGGTGATCCACGAGGTACCGTCCACCACGCGCGGATCTACGAGGTAACGAACGCCGTTGTCCAACAACGCCTTCGGTCCGACGTAGCCCTTCACCAGGAACGGGTTCTTGGCGAAGTCGCCGTCGTCGAGCAGCGCGAACTCGGCCGGCTCCAGCGCAGCACCGAGGCGCTTCTCGTCGACCTCACGGTCGCCGGGTATGCCCACCGCCAGCAGCTCCCACTCGCCACCCGGCACGCGGGTCTTGAGCAGGACGTTCTTCAAGGTGTCGGCGGCGGTGACCGCACGCCCCGAGAACTGTTCCAGCTCAGCCGAATTCGCCCAATCGACCAGGGTCGCGATGGTCGGGGTGTCCGGGGTCTGGTGTACCTGGGCCTCGGGCAGACCTTCGATCGGCAGCGGCGCAGGCGCCCGGGTGATCACCGCTTCGACATTGGCGGCATACCCGGAATCCAGGCAGCGCACGAACGTGTCCTCACCGACCTCGCTCTCGGCCAGGAACTCCTCCGAGGCACTGCCGCCCATCGCGCCGGAGACCGCCGACACGATCACGTAGCGCACGCCCAGGCGGCCGAAGATCTTCTGGTACGCCTCGCGGTGGGCGTGGTAGGCGTTCTTGAGACCGTCCTCGTCCACGTCGAACGAGTACGAGTCCTTCATCACGAACTCGCGGCCACGCAGGATGCCTGCGCGCGGCCGCGCCTCGTCGCGGTACTTGGTCTGGATCTGATACAGGATCGCCGGGAAATCCTTGTAGGAGGAGTACTCCCCCTTGACGGTCAGCGTGAAGATCTCCTCGTGCGTCGGCCCGAGCAGATAGTCGTTGCCACGCCGGTCCTGCAGCCGGAACAAGGTGTCGCCGTACTCGGTCCACCTGTTGGTGGTCTCATACGGACCACGGGGCAGCAGCGCGGGCAGCAGGATCTCCTGGCCGCCGATCGCGTTCATCTCTTCCCGCACAATGCCCTCGATGCGGCGCAGCACCCGCAGACCCAGCGGCAGCCAGCTATAGATGCCGGGGCCGACCGGTCGGACGTAGCCGGCCCGGATCAGCAGCTTGTGGCTGGGTACTTCGGCATCAGCGGGGTCGTCGCGCAGAGTTCGCAGGAACAGCTCGGACATGCGGGTGATCACAGGCGACAACCTTAAGGCGTGTCTTCAGTCACGGCCCTGCCAGGTACAGATGCAGGCCTCGTTGCCCTCCGCGTCGGCGAGCACCCAGAAGCGTGGCGCCACCCGGTCACTGACCAATCTGCCGCCGGCGGCCAGTGCCGCGTCGACGCGGGCCTGCGCCGCATCGTGGGTGACATCGATGTCGAGGTGGATCCGATTGCGTTGCGAGCGGGGCGCATCCATCTGCTGGAACCAGATGGCGGGGCCGCGGCCGAACGGATCGACGAGTCCGGCATTGAGGTCGAGGTTGCCCGGCTCGTCGACATATCCTGTGGCGGCCTTCCAGAAGGGGCGTATGGCGCCGATGTCGAGCGCGTCGATCGCGATCTCGAATGCCTGGATGGCACCCGGCCCGGTAGACAGTTCGAAGCCATGCGCCGCCAACACCTGTGACACCGCGGCGGCCAGCGCCAGGTCCCGCTCGGTCACCGCATGGGCGTCCTGAGTGCGCAGACGCAGTATGGCCCGGTCCGACCGGATGTCGATCGAAAGATGGCCGGACGCATCGGAACCGGCCGCGTGCACAGCATGAGAGGCCGCGGCAACGGCATCGGCCATCGAAGGCGAGAGCACCTCGGTGTAGAGCGCGCCCAACACCAGACGCCAGCCCAGCGGGCCGACGGCTTCGGAGATCTCCCGGCGATTCATCGGTGTCGACCTCTCAGGGGTGTCAGTCGACCTCGAGCTCTCCCGCATCGATGGCGTCCTTGACCTCTTGGGCATGCGCCACCTGTTCGGAGGTGTAGCCGATGAACAACGCGGCGACGCCGACCAGGACCGCGACCGCGGCCACCCACAGCAGCCCGTAGGTATAGCCCGCGTCGAGTGCGGCCAGTTGCGGACCGTTCATGTCCTTCACCGGGCCGGTGACCCCACCGAGGAACAGAGTCCGCGAGGTGATGACCGCCTGGATGATGGCCAGCACGAGCGGGCCGCCGAGGTTCTGCAGCATCAGCGCGATGGCCGAGGCGGGGCCGATGCGGTCGAAGCCGACTCCGGCGATCGCCGCGAGGGTCAGCGGCACCACGATCATGCCGATGCCGATGCCGCCGACGGTGATCGGAAGTACCAGGTTCGGGAAATAAGGGATGCCGGCGTGCAGCGTCGAGCCGTAGAGCATCGCGCCCAGCACCAGGACGCCGCCCGCGATGACCACGATGCGCGGCTGGAAGAACCGCACGACCTGCGACGAGGTCCCCAGGCCGATGCCCATGCCGATCACGAAGGGGATGAAGCCCACGCCGGCGTGCAGGGCGCTGTAACCGAGGATGTCCTGCACGTAGAGGCCGATCAGCACGGTGAGGGTGAACAGCACGCCGCCGGCCAGGAAGATCGCCGCGAACGTGGCGACCCGGTTGCGCTCGTGGAACAGGTCGAACGGCACCACCGGGTTCTCGGCGCTGCGTTCGGCTATGAGGAAGGCGATGCCGAAGACCGCCGCGGCAGCACCTGAGCCCAGCGTGATCGGCGCCAACCAGCCGCTCTCGGGCCCCTGGGTGAAGGCGAACACCGCGGCCGTGCAGGCCAGGGTCGCCAGCATGGCGCCGGCCGCGTCGAGCTTCATCCGCTCGCGGTTGGTCTCGCGCAGCGCGGTGCGGGCCAGGTAGAGCATCACCAGGCCGATCGGCACGTTGACCAGGAACGCCAACCGCCAGGACACCTCGGTGAGGGCGCCGCCGACCACCAGGCCCATCACCGAGCCGATGGCGGTCATGGCGCCGAACACCGCGGTGGCGGCGTTACGTGCCGGCCCCTTGGGGAATGTGGTGGCGACCAGCGCCAAACCTGTCGGAGATGCGATGGCGGCGCCGACGCCCTGCAACAGCCGGGCAGTGACCAGGGTCGTCTCGTTCCAGGCGATGCCGCACAGGATCGAGGCGATGGTGAACAACGCGACGCCGACGATGAAGGTCCGTTTGCGCCCGATCGTGTCGCCGAGCCGCCCGCCCAGCAGCATCAAGCCGCCGAAGGTGAGGACGTACGCGGTGATCACCCAGCTGCGCCCGGCGTCGGAAAGGCCCAACTCGTCCTGGATCCTCGGCAGTGCCACGATCGCGACCGTGCTGTCCATCGTGGCCAGCAGTTGCATACCGCCGATCGCGATGACTGCGGAAAGGAAGCCCCAGGACGGGAACCAGGACGGGAGGCGGGCAGCGAGGCCCTGGCGCTCGGCGTCGTTGAGTGCCGTCATACCGCGCCACCTTACCGGAATCTTAAGAATCCTTTAACCGGCGAAGGCTGCCACGGGTCCGATCACGATGATCGCCGGAGGTCGAATGCCGTCCGCACGAATCCTCTCGGGGGCGTCGGCCAGGGTGGCCCGCATGGTGCGCTGCGCGACGGTCGTGCCGTGTTGCACCACCAGCACCGGCGTATCCGCAGGTCGGCCACCATCCAGCAGCACCTTGGTGAACAGCTCGATGCGTTCGACCGCCATCAGCAGCACGATCGTGCCGGTCATCGCGGCCAGCGCATTCCAATTGACTAACGATTCGGGGTGACCGGGCGCGACATGGCCGCTCACCACCACGAACTCATGGGTCATGCCCCGGTGGGTGACCGGAACCCCGGCCAGCGCCGGTACCGATATGGCGCTGGTCACACCCGGGACGACGGTGACCGGGATACCGGCCTCGGTGCAGGCCAGAACCTCTTCATAACCGCGGGCGAAGACGAACGGATCGCCGCCCTTGAGGCGGACCACGAACTTTCCGGCGCGGGCCCGGTCGACAAGGAGCTGGTTGATCGCCTCCTGCGCCATCGCCCGGCCATAAGGGATCTTGGCCGCGTCGATCACCTCGACATGGGGTCCGAGTTCGGCCAACAGCTCCTGGGGTGCCAGCCGGTCGGCGACGACGACATCGGCGCGCGCCAGCAGGCGCCGTCCCCGCACGGTGATCAGCTCGGGGTCGCCCGGACCGCCACCGACGAGGGCCACACCCTTGGGTGCCTCGCCCGGCTCTTCACCGGAATCGGCGGTGAGCAGACCGCGCTGCAGCGCTTCGTGGATGGCGGTGCGGATGGCAGCCGAGCGGCGATGCTCACCGCCCGCGAGGACACCCACCGAGAGACCGTCGGAGTCGAATGTCGCGGGGGTCACCGCGGAGCCCTCGCGAGCCACGTCGGCCCGGACACAGAAGATCCGCCGTTCGTCGGCTTCGGCCGCGATGGCGGCATTGACCTCGGAGTCGTCGGTCGCCGCGAGCACATACCAGGCGCCGTCGAGATCGCCGGCCCGGAAGTCGCGCAGTTGCAGCGTGATCCCCGGTTCGTCGTGCGACAGCGCCTCGACCGCGGGGCTCGCCGCCCGGGCGATCACGTGCACGTCGGCACCGTGGGCGATCAGCAGGGGCAGCCGGCGTTGCGCGACGGTCCCGCCACCGACGACGACGACCTTCTTGCCGGACAACCGCAGGCCGACGAGGTAGGCATTCTCCGAAGTCACCCGCCGAGCTTAGTTCGTGCCGCTGTCGTGACGAACCGGGTGATCGCCGCGGGATGCGCCGCAGGGTGGGTGTGCAGGTACCCGGCGTGCACGCCGCCCCGGACCGTGCCGTCGCGCCGAACCGCCTGTCCGGGGCCGGCGAAGGCCCACGCAGGTGGCACGTCGCCGGCGAATTCCACTGCGGTTCGGTGGAATTCATGTCCCGTGACGCGGTCACCGGCGGCATGCAGGCACGAGTCGACGACGGCGACCGCGTCGCGGTACCCCAGGGTCAGGCGCTCGGTGAACCGTGCCGAGCCGGCCACCACACCGCACATCGGTACCCCGTCGAGGTCGTCGACCAGATAGGTCAGACCGGCGCACTCGGCATGCACGGGGGCGCCGCGGGCGGCCAGGTCCCTGATCTGCTGGCGCACAATGTCGTTGGCCGACAGTTCGGCGGTGAACTGTTCGGGGAACCCGCCGGGCAGCACCAGCGCGTCCACACCGGCGGGCAGTGCGCCGGTCAGCGGGTCGAACTCCGCCACCTGCGCGCCGGCCCCACGCAACAGTTCGGCGTGCTCGGCGTAGCTGAAGCTGAACGCCTTGCCCGCCGCGAGGGCGACCGTGACATTGGTCACCGACTCCGCCGCCGGACTCCACGGCTCGGCGGTCACGTGGGCAGACGATGCGGCGACAACGGCGTTCAGGTCGACGTGACGGGCCACCAGCGCGGTCATGGCAGCCACCGCATCGCGCGCCTGACGGCCGTGTTCGACCGCGGTGATGAGCCCGAGATGCCGTGAGGGAACAGACAATTCATCGGCCCGCGGGATCGAGCCGAATACCGCGACCCCGGCATGCTCACAGGCTTGGCGCAACACCGCCTCGTGCCGGTCCGAACCCACCCGGTTGAGGATCACCCCGGCGATCCGCACCGAGGGGTCGAACGTGACGAACCCGTGTAGCAGCGCGGCGATGCTGTGGCTCTGCCCGCGGGCGTCGACCACCAATACCACCGGAGCCCCCAGCAGACCGGCGACCTGGGCCGCCGAACCCCGCGGGATACCGGTCATCTGCCCCTCGATCCGACCGTCGAACAGGCCCATGACGCCCTCGACGACCGCGATGTCGGCGCCGGTGCAGCCGTGCCGGTAGAGCGGACCGATCAGATCCTCACCGACGAGTACCGGGTCGAGGTTGCGGCCCGGACGGCCCGCGGCCAGGGCGTGGTAGCCGGGGTCGATGAAGTCCGGCCCGACCTTGAACGGCGCCACCGCATGACCGGCCTGGCGCAGTGCACCGATGAGACCCGTTGCCACCGTGGTCTTCCCGCTGCCCGAGGCCGGTGCGGCGATCACCACCGCCGGAGTGGTCACCCGCGCACCGCGCTCACCACGCCCCGCCTACCATTCGATGCCCTTCTGGCCTTTGCGGCCGGCATCCATCGGGTGCTTGATCTTGGTCATCTCCGTCACCAGATCCGCGGCGTCGATCAAGCCTTGCGGGGCGTCGCGGCCGGTGATCACCACGTGCTGCGTGCCGGGACGCGTGCTGAGCACGTCGACAACCTCGTCTACGGAGACCCAGCCCCACTTGAGCGGGTAGGTGAACTCGTCGAGCACGTAAAAGTCGTGGCGCTCCTCGGCCAGGCGGCGGCGGATCTCGGCCCAGCCGTCGGCGGCGGCCGCCGCATGGTCGACGTCACTGCCGTGCTTGCGGGTCCAGGACCAGCCCGACCCCATCTTGTGCCACTCCACCGGTCCGCCGGCCCCGTGCTCGTCGTGCAGTCGACCGAGCTGACCGAACACGGCCTCCTCCCCGACCTTCCACTTCGCGCTCTTGACGAACTGGAACACCGCCACCGAGAAGCCCTGGTTCCACGCCCGCAGCGCCATCCCGAAGGCCGCGGTCGACTTCCCCTTCCCCGGCCCGGTGTGCACGGCGAGCAGCGGCGCGTTGCGGCGGGCCTTGGTGGTCAGGCCGTCGTCGGGAACGGTCAGCGGCTGTCCCTGTGGCATGGGCGGTCCTTCCTGCGCGGATTCTGCGGGCCGGTCAAGCGGCGGTCTGGTGCTGGACCAGCCGGGTCAGCTCGGCCGCGCGCAGCTGCTCGAGCCGTACCGCCGGCGCCCCCAGCTGTTCGGCCAGTTGTCCGGCCAATCCCAGTCGCACAAACGATGTTTCGCAGTCGACCACCACGGCGGCGGCACCCTCGGCCACCAACGCGGCCGCGGCCTGCCTGGTGCGGCCCAGCGGATCCGGGCCACCGGTGGCGCGGCCGTCGGTCAGGACCACCACCAGGCTGCGCCGGGCGCGGTCGCGGGCCTTCTCGCGGATGACGAGATCGCGGGCCGCCATCAGGCCCTGGGCCAACGGGGTCTTGCCCCCGGTGTCGAACCGAGCCAGCCGCCGGCCGGCGATGTGCACCGACGTGGTGGGCGGAAGCAGCACCTGGGCGTCCTGCCTGCGGAACGTGATCACCGCGACCTTGTCCCGGCGCTGGTAAGCATCGCGCAGCAGCGACAGCGTCGCACCGGTGACGGCCGACATCCGGTCGCGGGCCGCCATGGAGCCAGAGGCGTCGACGACGAAGATCACCAGATTGCCTTCGCGGCCTTCACGAACCGCACGCCGGATGTCCTCGGGCCGGGGCCGGGGAAGACCCGCACCCTGTTGGCGACCGACGGTGGCGAGCAGCGTGGCGAACATGTGCAGTCCGTACCCGCTGCCGGGTTCGGCGGTCGCCGCGATCGGCGTGCCGGTGCGGTTGCGGGCCCGTGAACGACGCCCTGGGGCGCCCTCCCCGACACCGGGTACCACCAGCGCCCTGGTCCGGAACACCGCGGCAGGCGGGGCACTGGGACGCGTAGCGGATTGCTTCGAATTGCCCTGCGGGGCCTGGCTTTCCGAATTCGCTTCGGCCCCGCCACCGGGTGGGTCGAAATCGGGATCGAAGTCTGGATCGGGCTCGGATCCCGTCTCCGGCTCAGACTGCGCCGCGGACTCCCCCGCCTGCTGCATGGCCTCTTCGAGACGCTCGGGGTCCAGCCCCGGATCGTCGAACGGATCACGGCGCCGCCGGTGCGGCAGTGCCAGTTCGGCCGCCACCCGGATGTCGTCTTCGGCGACCGTGGTGACGCCGCGCCAGGCCGCATGAGCGACAGCGGTGCGTGCGACCACCAGATCGGCCCGCATCCCGTCGACGTCGAATGCCGCGCACAGGGCGGCGATCCGGCGCAATTCGATGTCGGGCAGTACCACCGAGCCGATCGCTGCCCGGGCCGCGGTGATACGGCCGGCCAGCTCGGCGTCGGCGGCCGCATGGCGATCGACGAACGCCTGCGGGTCGGCCTCGTAGGCCATGCGGGCCCGGATCACCTCGACGCGTACGTCGACATCGCGGGAGGCAGCCACGTCCACCGTCAGCCCGAATCGGTCGAGCAGCTGCGGACGCAATTCGCCTTCCTCGGGGTTCATGGTGCCGATCAGGACGAACCGGGACTCGTGCGAGTGCGAAATCCCCTCGCGCTCAACATGCACCCGGCCCATGGCGGCCGCATCGAGCAGTACGTCGACCAGATGGTCGTGCAACAGGTTGACCTCGTCGACGTAGAGCACACCACCGTGGGCGCGGGCCAGCAGACCCGGAGAGAAGGCGTGTTCGCCGTCTCGGAGCACCTTCTGCAGGTCCAGTGAACCGACCACCCGGTCCTCGGTCGCCCCGATCGGCAGTTCGACCAAGCGGGCATCGTCGTCGACCGCGGTCAGCACCGCGGCCAAGCCGCGTACCGCCGTCGATTTCGCCGTCCCCTTCTCACCGCGGATCAGCACGCCGCCGATCTCCGGGTGGACCGCGCACAGCAGCAAGGCCAGCCGCAGCCGGTCCTGCCCCACCAGTGCGCTGAAGGGGTAGGTATAGGTCTCCGCCGTCATCAGACTCGCTCTCGCGTCACATCGACTCCAGGGCGCACCATCGGCACATGCGGGATCCCGTCATCAAGGAATTCGTCGCCGTCGCGCACGAATCCGTGCCGGCCGTACATATCGATCAGGTAGGTCTGGGCATTGATGTGACACGGGTAGTCGCCGACCTCGGCCAGCGCGGCCTGCATGAGCCGGGTGGTGTGTCCGCTCCCCCGGGCGCTGCGTTTGGTACACACCCTGCCGATCCGGAACGCCTTCTCACCGCCGGGGTGCTCCTCCATCAGCCGCAACGTCGAAATGACTTCCCCATCGGGGCTTTCCAACCAGAAGTGGCGGGTCTCGGCGAGCAGGTCGCGGCCGTCGAGCTCCGGATATGGAGTCGCCTGCTCGACCACGAACACCTCGACACGCAGCTTGAGCAGCTCGTAAAGCGTTGGTACGTCGAGGTCTTTGGCCCAGCTGCGGCGTAGTGCGACCGTCATGCGCCCGCCCCGGTCACGCAGTCACAGGGGCGTCCAGTAGGAGCGCCTTACTACCCCACGCCCAGACCTCCTCGAACAAGCCCGGCTCGTCGGACAACTTGGTGCCCAGCGACGGCACCATCTCCTTCAGCTTGGGCAGCCAGCTCTGGTACCGATCGGTGAAGCAGCGCTCCAGCACGTCGAGCATGGCGGGCACCGCGGTGGACGCGCCGGGCGAGGCGCCCAACAGGCCGGCAATGCTGCCGTCGGCCGCCGTGAGCACGGTGGTACCGAACTCGAGCACACCACCGGCGCCCTTGCGGCGGATCACCTGCACACGCTGGCCGGCGATGTCCAGCTCCCAATCGGAATCGACTGCGCTGGGCGCGAATTCGCGCAACGTGTCGACCCGCGCGGCTTCACTGAGCAGCAGCTGGCCGACCAGGTAGTTGACCAGGCCCATCTCGGTGACGCCGACGCCGAGCATGGACATGATGTTGTTGGGCTTGACCGACAACGGCAGGTCGGTGAACTTGCCCTGCTTGAGGAACTTCGGTGTCCAGCCCGCGAACGGACCGAACAGCAGCCAGGATTTGCCGTTGATCACGCGGGTGTCCAGGTGCGGCACCGACATCGGCGGGGCGCCCAACGGCGGGAGCCCGTACACCTTGGCCTGGTGGCCTGCCGTCAGCGCCTGGTTGTTGGTCCGCAGGAATGCGCCGCCCACCGGGAATCCGCCGAAGCCCTTGGCCTCCGGGATGCCGGACTTCTGCAGCAACGGCAGCGCACCGCCACCGGCCCCGACGAACACGAACTTGGCGTTGAACTTGCGCTTGAGTCCGGTCCGCCGGTTGGTCACCTTGAGCGTCCAGGTGCCGTCCGATTCCTTGCGCAGGTTGCGTACCTCGTGGCCGAACAGTGTCTCCATACCGCGCTGCGCGGTGAAGCCGATCAACTGGCGAGAGAGCGCGCCGAAGTCGACGTCAGTGCCGTTTTGCGACCAGTTCAGCCCGACCGGATCGGAGAAGTCCCGCTTGGCCGCCATGAACGGCAGGCGGCGGGCGAATTCGTCCTTGTCGTCGATGAATTCCATGGAGGCGAACAGCGGATTGCCGACGAGCGCCTGGTGGCGACGCTTGAGGTAGTCGACGTTGGCGGCGCCGTGCACGAAACTGACGTGCGGGATCGGGTTGAGGAAGCCGCGCACGTCGGGCAGCACGCCGTTCTCGGCCGCGTAGGCCCAAAACTGGCGCGACACCTGGAACTGCTCGTTGACGTTGATGGCCTTGGCGGTGTCGATCGTGCCATCGGACAGCTCGGGGGTGTAGTTCAGCTCACACAGCGCCGAGTGACCGGTGCCCGCGTTGTTCCACGGGTCACTGCTCTCGGCCGCGGCACCGTCGAGCCGCTCGATCATGGTGATGGACCAGTCTGGCTCCAGCAGCCGGATCAGGGCGCCCAGGGTGGCGCTCATGATGCCGGCGCCAACCAGCACGACGTCTGTCTTCACGGTCGTACCCACGTTTGCCTCAGACACCCTGATCGCTCGTCCTTCGTATCGCGCTGCCCGTCGACGTCGACGGCTTGCTGTTATGCCCAGGTTATCGCGCGACGAATCGCAGTTGGCCGGGCATGGTAGTGCTGTCCGTCACCCGCAACCCGTCGACGAGGTGCCCCGGGGGGCATCTGTATCGATTCCCCCGGATTGCCCCCGCCAAACGGAGACAGTGTCCACATCTTTCGGGTGCGCGCCTCGACGGAAAAAGTCGGCCTCTGGGCGGTGCGCCGTGGCCATGACGGGGACCGCCGAATTCCAGCACTCGTTGCGGCTCTGAGTTTCGGCGCGCGGCTAGGGTGGAGCCGTGACGTCACGGGAGCCCGCATGGGAGCCGGATGTATTGCCGGGGTACTGGCAGCAGACCATTGACGCAGGGCCCGATCCCGACGGCGAGGGCAACCTGGTCGCCACTCTGGTGCGCCGCGGTGCCGACGGCGAAGGGGCGCCTCAGGCCCACGCCGTGCTGGCTTTGCACGGCTACACGGATTACTTCTTCCACACCGAGCTCGCGGATCGCTTCGCCGACCGCGGGTTCGCGTTCTACGCGCTGGATCTACCCAAGTGCGGACGCTCCCGCCACGAGGGACAGACCCCGCATTTCACCACCGATCTGGCGCGCTACGACACCGAACTGGAGCGTGCCCTGGCCGCCATCGCCGCCGACACCGGCAACGCCAGGGTGTGTCTGTACGGGCATTCGGCGGGCGGGCTGATTCTCACCTTGTTCGCCGACCGATTGCGCCGCAGCGGAAGGCTGGCCGCCCACCACGTCGGCGGGTTGGTCCTCAACAGCCCCTTCTTCGATCTGCACGGGCCGGCCGTCCTGCGCACCGCACCCACGTCGGCCGCTCTGATCGCCCTGTCCCGGCTGCGCAAGCTGTCGGTGATCCGTAAACCCACCGAAGGCGGCTACGGCACCACGCTGCACCGCGACTACGACGGCGAGTTCGACTACAACCTCGATTGGAAACCGTTGGGCGGCTTCCCCATCACCCTCGGCTGGATCAACGCCATCCGTCGCGGGCAGGCGCGGCTGCATCGAGGGCTGGACGTCGGCGTACCGAATCTGATCCTGCGTTCGGACCGCAGTGTCACCGAATCGTCCGATCCGGCAGCGATGCAGCGCGGCGATGCCGTGCTCGACGTCCGTCAGATCGCGCGATGGTCCGGTTGCGTGGGTAACCACACCACGGTGGCCCCGATCACCGATGCCAAGCACGACGTCTTCCTGTCGACGGCCGACGCCCGGGCGGCGGCCTACCGCGAGCTCGACCGCTGGCTCGATTTCTACCTGAGCCTGCAAAGCCTGCCGAGCACAACACCTTCCGGATAGGGAGCGCACATGGAGCATTACGACCTGACGATCATCGGCACGGGCTCGGGCAACAGCATTCTCGACGAGCGCTACGCCGGCAAGAAGGTGGCGATCTGCGAGCAGGGCACGTTCGGCGGCACCTGCCTGAACGTCGGCTGCATACCCACCAAGATGTTCGTCTACGCCGCCGATGTCGCGAGCACGGTGACCGACGCCGCCCGGTACGGCGTCGATTCCCACGTCGACAAGGTGCGCTGGCCCGATATCGTCTCGCGGGTGTTCGGTCGCATCGACCCGATCGCAGCCGGCGGGGCAGACTACCGCCGCAACGACCCGCACATCACGGTCTACGCCAGCCACACCCGGTTCGGCCCGAAGACCGCTGACGGGCGCTACACGCTGCGCACCGAGGCGGGCGACGAATTCAGCAGCGATCAGGTGGTCATCGCGGCCGGATCCCGCGCCTACGTCCCGCCGGCCATCGTGGACTGCGGTGTCACGTACTACACCAGCGACGACATCATGCGGATCCCCGAACTGCCCGAACACCTGGTGATCGTCGGCGGCGGGTTCGTCGCTGCCGAATTCGCCCATGTGTTCTCGGCATTGGGCGTGCGGGTGACCATCGTGGTGCGTGGTGACTGCGTTCTCAGTCATTGCGACGAGACGATCTGCCACCGGTTCAGCGTGCTGGCCGCCGAGAAGTGGGATCTGCGGACGCACGAGAACGTGATCGGCTCGCACCACGACGGCGACCGCATCGTGCTGGAACTCGACGACGGCAAGACAATTCCCGCCGACATGCTGCTGGTGGCCACCGGCCGCGTTCCCAACGGTGATCTGCTCGACGCCGAACTGGCCGGGGTGGAGGTCGACGAGGACGGCCTGGTCATCGTCGACGGCTACCAACGCACTACGGCGCGTGGCATTTTCGCACTCGGTGACGTGTCCTCGGAGTATCAGCTCAAACATGTGGCCAACCACGAATCACGCGTGGTCAAGGAGAACCTGCTGCACGACTGGGATGCCACCGAGACGATGGTGCGCAGCGATCACCGGTTCGTGCCCTCGGCGGTGTTCACCGAACCGCAGATCGCCATGGTCGGACTGACCGAGGCACAGGCCCGCGACGAGGGTTACGACTACGTCACCAAGGTGCAGGCCTACGGCGACACCGCATACGGCTGGGCGATGGAGGACACCACCGGCATCGCCAAACTGATCGCCGACCGTGACACCGGCAAGATCCTGGGCGCACACATCATGGGCTATCAGGCATCCTCGATCATCCAGCCGCTGATCCAGGCGATGAGCTTCGGGCAGACCGCCGAGGAGATCGCCCGGGGCCAGTACTGGATTCACCCGGCACTGCCCGAGGTGATCGAGAACGCGCTGCTGGGTCTGACGGACTGAGGAACTGGCACCGGTCTCCGGCCCTGGCGGTCACCGGTTTCTCTCGACCTGCGCCGTCCATGTCGTGGTTTCGCTGACCGAGACGACTGCACCGTGATGGATCACCAACCGATCCGCGGGCGCGTTGGCGAGGACGTCGAGCAAGCTCACACCACGCACTGCCAACAGTTCGGCCCGGGCCCCGACCCGGGGCCCGGCCGGTGGCAGTCCCATTACCCGACGCGCCTCGTCGGTGACCATCTCGACGGCGACATCGGGAGGGACGTGGCCCGCGATGACGGTCAGTGCCGCGGTCTCCAGCGCATCGCTGCGGCCAAGCGGGTTAAACGGATCACGGACGTTGTCGGCTCCGGCAGCGACGGGAATGCCTGCGCGGCGCAGTGGCTCGATTGCGGTGATCCCGCGCGGCGTGGCCACCTGATGGTCACGACCCTGCAGGTAGAGGTTCGTGATCGGGTTGGTCACCACTCCCAGCCCGGCGTCCGCGATCTGTGGAACGAGCTCATCGAGTTCGCTTCGGGGTAGCGTGCCCAGACGGGTGCAATGACTGGCCGTACGGATGCGATTCTTCGGCCAGCTGCGCACTCGTGCCGCGTAGTCGGCAATAGTGTGGTGATCGCCGACCAGGAATTCGTCGGTGTGCAAATCCGTACCGACGCAACGCTCCTCGGCGACGTCGAGAAGCCGGTTGAGCTCTGCCACCGGGTCGGCAGTGCTGTGCGGTGAGCCGCCGACCAGGTCAGCGCCGGCATCGAGTGCACCATGCAACAACTCGACGGCCGAATAGTCCTTGATCAGAGCGACGATCTCGATGTCGATCAGGTCACGAAGCTGCTCACGCACCGCCGCCACCGCCCGGATGCCACGCAGGGGATCACCGCTGGGCAGCACATCTACATGAGTGCGTACCGCTGTGGTTCCGTTGCGCACCAAGGCGAGCGCGGCGCTGGCCGCCCGTTCCCGAAACGAGTCCTCGTCGAATCGCGCCGAGCCCTCCTTCCACGCCGCGATGGCACCCGGCAGATCGCCCAGTGCCGGACGCAGCACATCCCAGGACAGCGCCTTGTCGAGATGAGCGTGCGGTTCGGCGGCCGCAGTGATCAATACATATCCGCGTAGATTCAGCGTCCCATCAGCAGGCGGGCCGGGCTCGGCAGCGGGTCTCACGCTCGTCACGACAACGTGATCGCCTTCGGGTCCCAGCTCGACGTCGACGAGGGAACCGTCAGCCAGCCGCGCACCGGCGATTTTTGAAATCTTCTGCGGCAGCTGATGTTTCACCATCGAGTCGATCACCGCCGTCATGACCGGCGGGTACGTACGTAGAGACCGGCGACGTGCGCGCAAGCAGCGGCCCGCGCCGCGTCGGCGTCCCCCGCTTCGATGGCGGACACGATGCGGTCATGTTCATGCACTGCCAGTTGGCGATTCAGCTCGCTGCTCCACATGTCGGACCGGAAAAGGTGAGCCTGACCGTCGAGGCGCTTCAACGCGTCACACAGGGCGCGGTTTCGCGACGTCTCCCGGATCAGGGTGTGGAACTGCAGGTCCAGCGCGGCGTCGCGGTGCTGATCGGCGGGTTCGTCGAGGAGATCCCGCTGCACCCGCAGCATCTTACGCAGCTGTTCCACCGTGGCATGGGTGGCCAGCAGGGTGGCGCCGTGTGCCGCGAGGCCGTCGAGGACCTCACGAACATCGAACACCGCCCTGACCGCGTCGGCATCCAGTGCCGCCACCCGCGCTCCGGCGTTGCGGGTGTGGTCGGCCAACCCCTCGTAGATCAGCTGCTGCACCGCCTCCCGTACCGGTGTGCGGCTGACGTTGAGCCGGGCCGCCAGCGCCGGGACACTCAGCGGACTGCCCGGTGCCAGGGCACCGCTGAAGATCATCTCCTGCAGCGCGTCGTGCACGGAGTCATTGAGCAGCGCCCGTTCACTCGTGGTCACGCGCTCCCCTTGGCCGCCGAGACTCGCGCTGCCTCACGCAAATCGCCGCGCGGTGCCACCCCGGCGCGCAGGCCCGCGACCTTCATCGCGATATGGTCCGCGATGGTGATCGGCTCGTAGCCGGGCACACCGTCGGCGAGAGCGCCGGGCAGAGGTTCGACCACGGCATCGTGGTTGCCGTCGAAGAAGAACGCTGCCGAACGACGCCGCTGAATGCGGCCGTTGCGTATCGGCGGGTCTACCCGGTGGACCGTCGACATCCAGCGGTCATTGGTCCACCGCGCCATCGCGTCACCCAGATTGATCAACAACGCGCCGTCCGCTGGCGCGACGTCATGCCACACTCCGTCGCGTCCCAGAACCTGCAGACCCGGAACCTGGTCGGCCCACAGCACGGTGAGGATGCCGAAGTCAGAATGGGCACCCATCCCGGTGAGCTCACCGCTGATCTCGATGTCGCCCTCGGGCAGCGCGAAGTTGTTCATCTTCAGCACCTCGATGGAATGGTCGGTCATCGAGTCGAAGTAACCAGGTACCAAGCCGAGTGCGTCGGTGAATGCCCGCAGCATGATTCGGGCCAAGTGTTGCGCCGCGGTGAAGTACCGTTCGACACCTGCCCGAAAGTCCGGCGCTCCGATGGGCCAGTTGTTGTGAGCGTAGCCGTTTTCCGGCAATCCCAGCTCCGGGAACCAGGACGCCTCGGTACCCACCGTGAAGGCCTCGTAGTAGTCCTTCATCTCATTCGCATTCGCTATTCCCAGGCTCATGCTCAGCGATTCGCTCTTGGGTGGGGAGTAGCCGCGATTCGCCGCCGGCTCACGGCGATACTGGGACTTGTCCGCCAGCGGAAGCGCGAAGAACTCGTCGAGCGCTGCGGCAAGCCCATCCAGCACATGCCCGTCGATACCGTGGCCGACGATCTGCATGAATCCGGGTTCACAGCAGGCAGCGTCGAGATCGCGCGCCACCCGGGCGCAGTCGACGTCGGATCGTGCGTCACCGCCGCGCACATACGGCGCGACATCGATAACCGGAACATTGAACACCGGTGTGCTCATCTACGAATTCTCCCTTCGGTATTGCCGGATGCTGTTCGCGCAAGCGCTCATCGGTTCCGCCGCCCGGACTCATGCCAACTCCCGACCGCCGCCAGCGTGACGACGCGCATGGCGCCGAAGACGAGCACGCCGAACAGCGATGCGAGCACGATCGCGGCAATGAGGTCATCGGACTGCAGCCGGCCGCGATAAACGTCGAGCAAAGTGCCGATGCCCGCCTGGCCCTTGGCGAAGAACATGTCACCGATGATCGCTCCGACCACGACGAGCCCGGCGGCCGTGGTGATGCCCGTCAGAATGGACGGAAGGGCCGATCGCAGCTCAAGTTTGACCAGTCTGTCCCATCGCGATGCGCCCGACAGCGTGAACAGTTCCTGCATTCCGCGGTCCACCGAACGGAGGCCGAAATGTGTGTTGGTGATGATCGGGAACACCGCGATCAACACACATACCAGTGTGCGAGCTGCCATGCCGTAGCCGAACCACAGCCCGATCAGCGGCACGATGGCCAGGATCGGAATCACCTGGATCACAACCGCGTACGGATAGACGGTGCGTTCGATCCATCGTGCTTGGCTCATCAGCACTCCGGTGCCGACACCGACCACCACCGCGACCAGGAAGCCGACCAGTGTCACCTGTGCCGTCACCGACAGCGCAGCGAGCATCGGGCGCAGATGGTTCCAATCCATCAGTGAGTTGCGCAGCACGTCAGCCGGCGGTGGCAGCAGAAACCGTCGTTGTGGTGGCAGCACCCAATAACTGACCGCCGACCACAAACCCAGAGCGATCCCCAACGACAGCAGCGGGTATCCCACCACGCCCGCAAAATGGCCGGCGCGCGCGCTCTTGCGTCTGACTGTTGTTGTCGCCGAGGTCTGTCCGTGTACTCCGCGCCGCGGCACCGCCCCAACTGTCATACCCGCCGTGGTCATGACATGCACCCGTGCAGGGTCGCCGAAACCTCTGCGACGTAGTCGGTGAACCTGGCATCGAAACGAAGATCCGGAGTGCGCGGGTAGCGGAAATCCACATCCGCGATGCGGGCGATGCGGCCGGGCCGAGGCGTCATCACCACCACGCGATTGGCCAGGTACACCGCTTCTGACACCGAGTGAGTGACCAACACAGCGGTGAAGCCGCGTTCGGTATAGAGCCGCTGCAACTCGACTTGCATGTCCAATCGTGTCATCTCATCGAGTGCGCCGAACGGCTCGTCGAGCAGCATCACTTCCGGAGAGAGCGTGAGAGCGCGCGCCAACGATGCCCGCATCTTCATGCCACCGGACAGGGCATTCGGCAGCTGATCGGCGAACTGCGCCAACCCCACTGCGGAAATCGCTTCGGCCGCACGCTGTTTGGTCTGAGCCTTGCTCATGTCGCCGAGTTCGGCGCACAACTCGACGTTTGCCCGCACCGTACGCCAGGGCAACAGCGTCGGCTCCTGGAAGATGAAACCCACCGAGTCGGTGTCCAGGACGACCGAACCGGACGTCGGCGGTTCGAGACCGGCCGCCATCCGCAAGAGCGTCGACTTACCGCAACCCGACGGTCCGACCACTGCGACGAAATCACCCTTCTCGACCCCGAGGTCGACGTGTTCGACCGCCACCGTGCCGTTCGCGAAGGACTTGACGACCTCGTCGAACACGATGCGGGGGTTCTCAGTCAGCCGGCGCGGATTCCCATCGCGCATGCGATCGGCCAGGTCCATCGGCACTCCCAAACGTCTCGGTGCATGTAACAGGGGTTGGCTGTCGCGATTCAGCATCGATTACATGTATGACGTGGTGATTGCCCTCGGTTACAGGAACGTAAGCAACTCCGCCAAACTACCTCGATTCCAGGTCATTTCGATTCCGATTCGGCGATCTGGAGACAGGTAACAGGAACGTAATCGACGAGACGACTGCATGTAATCACGGCCAGTGAACCTGGCCGGCACATCGTCGCTACATCCCAGACCACTCAACCAGTCAGCAAGGAGAACCGTGCAGTTCCCCCATCTCTCGCAGTCCCCCGGGTCCTCAATCTCATTGCTTCGCAGTCTCTGCACGGCCGCCGTCGCCGCCACCGCTCTGGTCCTGTCGGGCTGTGCGTACGGATCACCAGAAGCCGACCAGGCCACATCGCTCGACCCCGCGCCCGAGAACCAGAGCCTGGCCGACGTGTGCCCCCACGACGTCGGAATTCAACTGCAGTGGCAGCCGCAGTCCGATATGGGTGCCCTCTTCGCGATGCTCGGATCCGGGTATCACGTTGACACGTCTGCGAAATCGGTCACCGGTCCGCTGGTCGCAGGCGGCAAAGACACCGGCGTGAAACTCACGTTGAAGTCGGGTGGCCCCGCGATAGGCTTCCAGTCGGTCACCTCACAGCTCTACGTGGACGACTCATCGATGCTCGGCGTCGTGCACGGCGATCAACTGGTCGCGGCGGCCGCCAAACAGCCGATGGTTGGCGTGACGCCTCTGTTGAAGTACAGCCCGGCAATTCTCATGTGGGATCCGAACAGCCATCCGGATTGGCGGACAGTCACCGACATCGGCAAGTCCGACGCCACGGTCGTGGTGTCGAAGGACCAGATTTTTCCACAGTGGATGGTCGGTAAAGGCCTGCTGAAGGCCGACCAGATCGACACCAATTACGACGGCGCACCGTCGCGGTTCGTCGGCGACCCGCAGATCGCGCAGCAGGGCTTCGCCAACTCCGAGCCCTTCACCTATCAACACGACACCCCGGCGTGGAACAAACCGGTGTCCTACGGCCTGATAAAGGATGCGGGTTACGACATCTACGCATCCAACATGGTGGTGCGGGCGGACAAGGTGGACCAGCTGGCACCATGTCTGGAGAAGCTGGTACCGATCATCCAGCGGGCTGGTGTCGACTATGCCGCCTCCCCCGAACGAGTCAACGACACGATCGTCGACATCGTCGAGCAGGACAGTACATACTCGCCGTACACGAAGGCCGAGGCCGACTACAGCGCCACATTGCTCTCCCAGAAGGGCCTGTTCGCCAACGAGGATCACGGTTCACTGGCCGGCACATTCGGGGTCTATGACGAGACTCGGACCCAGCGCAATCTCGACGACCTTCGTACGGTGCTGGCAGAGACCGGCAATCGGGTGCCGCCGGCCACGACGAACGAGCAACTCTTCACCAACCGATTCGTCGACCCATCCATCAAGATCTCCTGACCCTGCCGATCGATTCGAAAGAGAAAGCATGACCTACGATCTGACCGAACTGAACCGCGAACGCCGGATGGGCCACGTGGGCACCGAACGCGACCGCGAGATACGCCGCATCTCACTGGCCGGACTGGGCTCACGCCGGGCCCAGGTTGCCGACGAGCTCTGGTCGGCCGCAACCGATATCGGCTTCTTCCAGATTGTCGACCACGGCATCGACATCGATGCAGTGCGGCGCGTGTTCGATGCGGCGGAGGCCTTCTTCGCGCTCCCGGCGGAGGTCAAGTCGCGCCGGCCCAAGCGGTTCAACTCAGGCTGGGAGAGCCTGACTCAGATCCGGCCCTCGGTCGGCACCCCCGACCAGAAGGAGTCCTATCAGATCACCCTCTCGGACATGGACGGGCTGTGGCCGACCGAGGACGAGTTGGCCGGATTTCGGTCGACCATGCTGGATTTCGAGCATCGGTGCTGGACGGTGGCGATGGATCTGCTGTCGTTGTTCGCCGACAAGCTCGGTTTCGACCGCGACTTCTTCACCCGGGCACACGACCCTGCGTCCGCTACCTACCAGAGCACTCTGCGGTTATTGCACTACTTCCCACTACCCGCCGACGCCGACCTGACCGGAATGTGGCGAGCCGGAGCACATACCGACTTCGACTGCCTCACCTTGCTGTTCCAGCGCAACGGGCAGGGCGGATTGCAGGTCTGCCCGGGCAAGGAGCAAGAAGCGCAGCAATGGACGTCGATCGAGCCCTCCGACGAGGCGATCACATGCAACATCGGCGACATGCTGATGCGTTGGAGCGACGACCTGTTGCCATCGAACTTTCATCGGGTGCGAAGCCCGAGGCCCGATGAGCACCGGGGGGCGCGTTACAGCATCGCCTTCTTCGCGCAAGCCAACAGCGAAACCACGATCTCAGGACCGCGCCGCAAGTATCCGGATATAAGCGCGAAAGAGTATCTGCAGCAACGTATCTCTGCGAATTTCGCGGGCTGACTCACCCGGCTCGCCCGCGCAACACCCGGGCAGCATGCCGGGCCTCGCGTGCCAGGACGGTGACGTCGGCGGTCTGCAACTGACCGTCGACGACCACCGGCTCACCTCCCACCAGCAAAAGACGCACCGGTGCGGCAGGCCCGAACACCAACGCGCACACCGGGTCATCGATGTCGGCGTGGCCGAGCCCGTCGAGCTGCCACAGCGCGATATCGGCCACCTTGCCGACCTCCAGGGACCCCAGCTCTTGAGCGCGCCCCAGGCAACGGGCTCCACCCATGGTGGCCATCTGCAGCACCTGGCGCGCGGTCAGGGCGCGGGGCCCGCGCCGAAACCTCGCCGCCAGCATCGCCTCCCGCAGTTCGGTGGCCAGCCCACCGTTCTCGTTCGACGCGACACCGTCGACACCCAGACCGACCGGAACCCCTGCGGTCAGCAGTTCGGGGATCGCCGCGATACCCGAGCCCAGCCGCCCGTTGGAACTCGGGCAGTGCGCCACTCCCGTCGACGTGGCGGCGAGCTTGCCGATGTCACCGGCGTCCAAGTGGACGCAGTGCGCCAGCCACACGTCGTCACCCAGCCACCCGAGCGAGTCGACGTAGTCGACCGGCCGCATGCCGAAGTGCTGCCGGCAGTAGTCGTCCTCGTCGGCGGTCTCCGCCAGGTGGGTGTGCAGCCGTACCCCGAGCTCACGGGCAAGCAGGGCGGACTGCCGCATCAACTCCGCGGTCACCGAGAACGGTGAGCACGGCGCCAATGCGATCCGCAACATCGAACCGAAACCGGGATCGTGATATCTGCTGACCGCATCCTGACAGGACGCGAGAATTGTGTCGATGTCCTCTACCACGTGATCGGGTGGCAGACCGCCCGACGACGCACCGAGGTCCATAGAGCCCCGAGTGGGGTGAAACCGGAGGCCGACGCGCTGTGCCGCAGCTATTTCCGCGCCCAGCATGTCTCCCCCGCCCCGCGGGAAGACGTAGTGATGGTCCATCGTCGTCGTGCAGCCGGTCAGCGCCAGCATGCCCAGCGCCGCACTGGCGGCGGCGAACTCGAGTTCGGCGTCCAGCCGGCCCCACACAGGGTATAGCTCGGTCAGCCACTCGAACAGCGTGCCGTCCTGGGCATAGCCGCGGGTGATCCACTGGTAGAGGTGGTGATGGGTGTTGACCAGACCCGGCGTTGCGAGGCACCCCGCTGCGTCGACGGTTTCGGCACCAGGAAGGTCGGGCGCCGCACCCTCGCCGACCGCCGTGATGATCCCGTTCTCGACGACGATATGGCCGTCTCGATACTCGCGGTCGGCGGCATCGACCGTCGCGATAGCGGCTCCCTCGACAACCAGCGCCGGCATCCGTCAGCCCAACCAGCCCTGCTGCAGGTCCCATGCGGATCCGGCAGGCGGCGCGTCGTCGCGGGTGACGGTGGCCTGGATCAGTCCGTAGGGACGGTCGTCGGCGTTGAACACCTCGTTGTTGTTCTCCAGGCCGAACGGCGCCAGGTCGTAGACGAAATGGTGCTTGTTGGGCGCCGACAGCCGGACCTCGGTGAGCACCGGATAGTGCTCGAGCACGGCTTTGCCCATCTCGTAGAGCGTCTGCTGTAAAGCCCGCGAATGCACCACGGCGAATCGCTTCACCAACAGTGCCTTGACGCCCGCGTACACCTCGTTCCACGGGATTCCCGTGGTGGCGGTAAACCGCCACTGCGCCACCAACGAGGTGGCCATCACCCGGTCGTGCGTGGGTTCGAGCAGCGTGTACTCGTCGCTGAGGAAGCCGGCGAACTCCGAGCCCGTGGACTTCAGCAGCACCAGATCCTTCAATCCACCGATCACCCACTCGCCCGCGCCGTCCACGGTGACGGCGGCGGTGCGCACCTCCTGCCCGCTGCGCACCCAAGTGTGGTCGTGCTCTGCACCATCGACAACCGCACGCTCCCAGGCGTATTCGTCGATCTCGATGCGCGCCGCCTGTACCGGGACAACGTCGGCGACGAAGTGCCGGGCCAACGCCAGTCCGTACTCCTCGATCGCGGTCAGTCCCTTTTCTTTGGCGTACGCGTAGGCGGTTTGTTTCTGGGTGTCGGTGGGAAGCACGGCCGACTGGTCACCGATGAGATGGGCGTCGCTGAAATCGCCTCGTAAACAGGTAGATACGTTGACATCGCGAATCTCGTGACGCGGAGAATCGCGGTAGATTCGCACCACCCGGTTCTCAGCCTTGCCGTACTGGTGTTTGCCCAGAATGATGTCGGACACGTCTTCAACTCCCTCGGTACGTCGAATAGGCGTATGGCGACAGCAGCAAGGGCACGTGGTATCTGGCTGTGGTGTCGCCGGTTTCGGTTACCTCGAAGGCGATGACGACCTCGGGGTAGAACGCGGTGAGCCCCTTCTCCGCGAAATACCCCGCCGTGTCGAAACGCAGTCTGTAGACCCCTGCCATCTCGCCGGCGAAGAGCTCGCCGACCCTCCCGTCGGCGTCGGTGTTCGCATCAGCGAGCACGACACCGGCGGCATCGGCCAGCGACACCGGCAACCCAGCGGCCGGACGCCCGCTGACCGCGTCCAGCACATGCGTGCTGACGTGCGTCATCACTCCTCCTCACGTTCGGCCAGCAATCGCTGCAACCGCAATCTGTTTATCTTCGCGAGTTCGTTGCGCATCACCCGCCGCTCGGTCTCCGGATCGTTGTCCAGCCGCTCGGTGAGAATGTCCAGCAGCTCACCGGCCGATCGTCCGCTGGCGCACACCAGATACACGTAACCGAACCTGTCTTCGTAAGCATGGTTTTTCGCGGCGAGTTCGGCACGCACATCATCACCGGCAGTCGTCATGCCGGCCTGCTCTCGTGCCGACGATGCGTTATCCACTCGTCCGCCGATGCGCGGATGGCCGTCCAGGGCCGCGTCGATCTCGGTGTCGGGCAACTCGGCGAGGACCCGGTCGGCACGGTCCAGCACTGCCTCGGTGTCGCGGAACGGCCCACCCGCCAGTACCCGGCGGGCCCAGATCGGCGACGAGCACACCTCGAACAGCATGTGCATGCGCTGCCGTTCAGACAGCCGGTTGAACTCCGCCAGTCCGAATGCGGTGGGATTGGGCATTACGTCAGCTCGCGCAGCCGCCCAAACCGAGCGGAGGCAATCGGATTGGCATCGGCCACCAGATCTTCGAACCGGTGGTTGGCAATCTTGGCGATCTCGATCAGTGCGAACGCCGTCTCGGCTGGGGGCGAATTGTCGATGCGCGACCAACCGTTCTGCAGCACCCGGTCGAAATGTTCGGTCTCGCGGGCGCAGATCACCAGCGGAAAGCCGAAATGCTCGCGGTAGGCGGTGGCCAGCTGGACGACATCGTTGTGGTCGTCGTCGTCGAGGCTCGACAGCGCGACATGGTCGACGGCCAGCACATGTCCCCCGTCGTCCTCGGCACCGAGATCCGGAAACGCCCGGATGAGTTCGAGCTGCTGTTCGGACGAACCGGTGAGCAGGGCGTCCTGGAACGCCTCACGCAACGCCCGCACGTCGACGAAGGGGCGCTGCTCGAAAGCCCGCTCGACGGCCCACGGAACGTTTTGCACCACACCGCCGAACGCCTCGGTGAAGCGCTGCTTGTCCATTGCGTTCACTTCGTCCAAGGTAATCGTTCCGCCGCCGGCCACCCGTGGACTCTGCCCGCCCGGCAGGAACGGCATATGGAAGAACACCACGTTGAGCACGATCGCGGCGACAGCGCCGATACTGATGCCGCTGCCGAAAAGTAGGTCGACTCCTACCGGAAGGGCCTGTGCCACTTGAGGATAGGCGGTCACCCAGAACGCAAGCGCCAAGCTTGTGGCCACGATGATCAGGTTGCGGTGGTCGGTGAAGTCGACCTTGCCCAGAGTCTGGATGCCCACCACGGCCACGGTGGCGAACAGCGTCAGCGCCGCACCGCCGAGTACCGGCTGCGGAATCGAGGACACCACCGCGGCAACCTTGGGCAGGAAGCCGAGCAGGATCATGATGACGCCCGCCGCCGCGACCACCCAGCGACTCTTCACCCCGGTGAGCCGGACCAGCCCGACATTCTCCGAGAAGGCCGTGTAGGGAAACGAGTTGAAGATGCCGCCGATCGTGGTGGCCACCCCGTCGGCACGCAGCGCATTGCCGATGTCGGAGGCCTTGATGCGCTTGCCCACGATCTCACCGGTGGCGTAGGCACTGCCGGTGGACTCCACCGCGGTGATGAGCAGCACGATGATCATGGTCAGACACGCCACCAGGTCGAACTTGGGAAGCCCGAACAGGAACGGCTCGGTGAAGCCGACGACCGGAGCGGCGCCGACTTTGTCAAAATTCATGTCGCCCAACGCAAATGCCACCGCGCAGCCGACAACCAGGCCGAGCAGTACCGCGATGGTGGCCAGGAAACCGCGCAGCAGCCGTTGGATGGCCGCGATGACCACGATGGTGCCGAGTGCGTACAGCAGCCAGCGCAGGTTCGCCGGATCGTGCTGACCGGTGTGCGGGTTGGTGACGGCGTCCCCGGCACCCACCGGGACCAGACACAACCCGATGATGGTGATCAGCGTGCCGGTGACCACCGGCGGGAAGAACCGCAACAACTTCACGAAGATCGGGGCGATCACGATCGTGAAGACGCCCGCCACGATGACAGCACCATAGACGTAGAGCAAGCTGGCCGGACCGCCGCCGTGCGCGAGGCTGATCGCGATGATCGGCGCCACTCCGGTGAATGTGACGCCCTGCAACAGCGGCAGCCGGATGCCGATCTTCCAGATCCCGACCGCCTGGATGATCGAGGCGATCCCGCAGGTGAACAAATCCGCGGTGATCAGCTTGACCAGGTCATCGTTGGGCAGGCCGATGGCGCTGGCGATCAGAATCGGCACCAGCACCGCGCCCGCATAGAAAGCCACGACATGCTGGAAGCCGTAGGTGACCAGTGCGGGCAGCGGCAGCACCTGGTCCACGGGGTGCTGCCGTTTGGCGTCCTTGCCGAGCTTTTCCGACGTCACGGCGACTGTCATCGGTTCAGGATCCTGCAGAGACGGATAGTTCGCACGTCGAGCCGAGCGGGCGGCCGTCAGCCACGAAGTCCCCGCCAGATCCGGGCCGGGGTCATCGGCAGCCGGCGCAGACGCGCACCGCACGCTCGGGCGACGGCATTGGCCAGCGCAGGCGCCACCGGGTTGTACGGGGATTCGCCCATCGACTTGGCGCCCAGGGGGCCGAGCGTGTCGAAAGTGACGGCGAAGTGGACCTCGGTGACCGGTACGTCGGCCAGCTGCGGGATGTGGTAATCGCGCAGCGTCTGGGTGATGACCGTGCCGTCTGAGCCGATCTGTATCTCCTCGTACAACGCGGAGCCGATGGCCTGCGCGACACCGCCTTCCACCTGACCCCGGCATTGTTCGGGGTTGAGCACCACGCCGGCGTCGGCCGCCTGTACCGACTGCAGGATCCGCAGCTCGCCGGTTTCGGTGTTGACCGCGACTCGAACGCCGTGCACGTTGAACGCCAGCGAACGGGGCGTCCCGCCGTGGCGGCCGCGCCCGGTCAGGGGCGCCGGCAGCTCCGCGAACGGCACCAGGCGGCCCGCACCACAGTCCACACCGTGCGGATCGAGCGTGCAGGACTCCGGTGGCACGCCGGCGCTCTGCGCGGCCGCGGCAACTATCGCCGACCGCAGCTCACGACAGGCCGACAGCACGGCCTGACCGGCCACCACGGTCCCCGCCGAACCGAACGCACCTGTGTCGTGATCGACTGCGTCGGTATCGGATTGGCGCAACCGGATCCGGTCGGCGGAGGTGTTCAGCTCAGTGGCGGCCAACTGGGTGTGCACGGTGGAGGTCCCGTTACCGAATTCCGCGGTGCCCACCGACAGCGTGTAACCGCCGTCGGTGTCGACGGTGACCGATGCCTCGGCTCGGTGGCCGCGAGGCGGGATGGTGGCAATCATCGCGACGGCCATGCCCTCGCCGACGGCCCAGCCGTCCGGAGCCGGCACACCGTTGCCCTTGGCCAACGCGTCCTGCACGGCGTCGAGGCATTGATCGAGACCGTAACTGCCGAACGTCAGATCCTCGGCCGGCTCGGCATCGACCAGCGCGTTCCCCGGCACCACGACATTGCGGCGGCGAAGGTCGAACGGACCTATCGCGAGCCGCTGGGCCAGCTCGTCCAGCGCAGACTCGACGGCGAAGGTGACCTGTCCCAGGCCGTATCCGCGAAACGCACCCGAGGGCAGGTTGTTCGTGTAGACCGCTTGCGCGTCCACGTGTTTGTTCGCGCAGCGATACAGCGATATCGACTCACCACAGCCGTGGAACAGCACACCCGGGCTGTGATTGCCGTAGGCGCCGGCATCCGTCAGCACGTCGATCGCCAATGCGGTCAGCACCCCGTCGGCACCGGCGGCGGCGGTCACATCGACCCGGAACGGGTGCCGGCAGGGCGCCCTGGTGAACTCGTCGGAGCGGCTGAATTCGTATCGCACCGGGCGGCGCAGACGAAGCACCGCCAGTGCCACCAGATCTTCGGTGAGCAATTCCTGCTTGGCGCCGAAGCCACCGCCCACTCGGGCCGCGAAGACCTGCACCGCGTCCCGCTCCAGGCCGAACACGTGACAGAGTTCGTCGCGCACCAGGAACGGCACCTGTGAACTGGTGCGAAGCACCAGTCGCCCGGTGTCGTCCATCCAGCCGGTGGAGCCGTGCATCTCCAGATGTGCGTGCTGGACGCGCTGCGTGGCGTAGCGCGCGGTCACCACCGCGCCGCCGGCGGCGTGGGCGGCCGCCAGCCCGGAGTCGATGTCACCTGTGCCGCCGTGACGTTCGGCGACGATGTTGCGCGACGGGTCTGCGATACGGGCCCGCGGCCCTTTGTCGGCGTGCAGCAGCGGCGCTCCGGGCGATCGCGCCTCGTCGGGATCGAACACCGCCGGCAGTTCCTCGTACTCGACAGTGATCGCCCGGCAGGCCTTTTCGGCCGCCCCCAGGCTGTCTGCGACCACGGCGGCCACGCGCTGCCCGACAAACCGCACCGTGTTGTCGAGCACGTAGGTGTCGTCGGGGTCGTCGTCGCGATTTTCGTGGCGGGCGGTGGAGAACGCCACGGCCGGGCTGTCCCGGTGGGTCAGGACCAGCCGTACACCGGGTAGCGCTTCGGCGGCCGTCGTGTCGATCGATGTGATGCGGGCGTGCGCCAGCGGACTGGACAACACCGCCAGATGCAGTAGTCCCGGTGGCGTGCTGTCCATCGTGAACTGCTCGGTCCCGGTGACGATCCGCAGGCTCGCCGGCGCCCCGATCGAACATCGGGCACCGCCTGACTTCTCGATGTTGACGCTGCCGGCGACAGCATCGGTGATGGCCCGGTAGCCGGTGCACCGGCACAGGTTTCCTTTGAGGTGGCGCGGCAGATCGTCGAGTTGGCCGGCCGTCAGCGTCGATGCCGTCGTGATCATGCCTGCCGTGCAGTACCCGCACTGAAACCCGGCCGCCTCGAGGAACCGGCGCTGCACTGGGTGCAGATCCTCGGGGGTGCCCAGGCCCGCCACGGTGGTCACCTGCCGCCCCTCCGCCCGGAAGGCCGGGATCACGCACGAATGCACCGGCGCCCCGTCGAGCAGCACCGAACAGGCACCGCAGTCCCCCGCGTCGCATCCGGTTTTGACCTCCACGTGCCCGTGTTCGCGCAGAAAGGACCGGAGGCACTGCCCCGGACTCGGGTCGGCGCGCAGTTCTGCCCCGTTGACGGTGACGTTCATGCGAGCTCCGCACGAATCTGCTCGGCCAGCACGAGGGTGACCGCTGCGCGCCATTCCGGATCGCCGTGCGGGTCGTGCAACCAATCGCCACCAGCGATCGACGCGTGCGCGGTCCGCAGCGTGTCGTGGTCAGGCACCGCCGGGAAGGAGAACACGTACGGCCGCACCGTCGCCGCCGTCACCGAGAGCACAAACCCGCCGCCGTCGGTTGCCCGGTCCCGGCGACCGATCACCACGGCACTGGAGCGACCCAGCGGCGACGGCGCCAGCCTGCGGAAGGCGGTGGTGGCCCGCAGCGCGGCGGCGGGCAGGTGCACCGAGCGCAGCACGTCGTCCTGGGCCAGTGCGTTGACACCCGCGCCAGTGACGAATTCGGCTACCGGCAGCCGATACTCGCTGCCGTCGGCCCGCCACACGGTGGCATGTCCGTCGAGCGTGGCAGCGAGCGAGATCATCGCACCGGCCGGTAGCGACAGGCAGATGTTGCCGCCGACGGTGGCGGTGCGCCAGATCTTGTGAGATGCCAGCAGAGCAGTACAACACTGGTGTAGCAACGGTGCAGCAGTCCACTCCGGACGAAACCCCGGAAGCCGCCCCGACAGTTCGGACAGCTCGGCGAGCGTGCAGGTGGCGGACAGCTCGAAGCCGTTGTCGCTCAGGGTGACCGGGGGCCAGCCCAGGCTGGTCAGGTCGACGAGGCGGCGCAGCCGCCATTGCGGTTGGCTGAACAGCCAAGTCCCGCCGGCGAGGACCGCGTCGCCGCGACCCAGCGGCCACAGCTCAGAGCGTTGGGTCGGCCTGCTGACCGCCTCGACGGAGTGGAGGTCCATCAAGTGAAACTAGATCGGCACCTCGCCTGCCGCATCCGGAAGCGCTCCATCACGCCGCCTTCGGATCCCGCCCTCGACCGCCGCTCCGATCACACACCGAAGGACCAGGCGGAGCCAACAGGGAATGCTGTGCGCACTAGGCCCGCGCGGCCCAGCGCTCCTCGATCCGGCCGAATCGCCAGATCCCCAGGGCCACAAGCCAGCTCAATACGAAGAGCCCGACAATCGCGAATCCGACGAACTCCAGGTCGGCCGAACCGATGAATGCCAGCGGACCCGTCGTGATGCCGAGACGCTCGACCAGCAGACCGGCCAGAACGATGACGCCGATCACCAGCGCCACGATGACCGACAACACGGTGACCGTCAGGTTGTAATAGACCTTGCGCACCGGCTGCAGGAACGCCCAGCCGTAGGCCCGCGACATGAAGATTCCGTCTAGGCTGTCGAACAGACTCATCCCGGCCGCGAAGAGCACCGGCAGTACAAGGATGGCGTACCAGGGCAACGTGAATGCGGCCGCACCCGCCGCCAGCACCAGCAGCGCCACCTGGGTGGCGGTGTCGAAGCCCAGGCCCATCAGAAAACCGACCGGGTACAGGTGCCACGGTTTGCTCACCCGTCGCATGACCCTGCCGAGCAGACGGGCCAGGAATCCTCGCTGTTGAAGTTGGCGTTCGAGTTCGGCCTCGTCGAACTGCCCGCTGCGCATGGCGCGGAAGATCTTGGCGATGCCGACGGCGGCGAACAGGTTCGTCAGGCCGATGAGAATGAGGAACGTCCCGGCCACCAACGACCCGATCAATCCCAGGGTCTGCAACATCGGCGAATCCTCGTTCTGCACCGGCCCGGCCAGCGCATGGACTCCGAACGCCAACAACAGGGCCAGACCGAACACCACACTGGAATGGCCCAGCGAGAACCAGAATCCCGCCGAGAGCGATCGTGTGCCCTCACCGACGAACTTCCTGGTGGTGTTGTCGATGACGGCGATGTGGTCGGCATCGAAAGCGTGCCGCACACCCAGCAAATAGGCGGTGACACCGAGCCCGACTCCGAACACTCCGGCCGATCCCAGCGTGATGTGTTGCGGCGCAACCCCGAAAATCAGTACACCCCAGCCGAATACGTGCAGCAATAACACCACCGCGGTGACCATCGCGATCGAAGCCCAATCTGCGCGGTCGAATGGCTGCGGCTTGCTCGTGGTCAGCTCGGGAGCCGCGCCAATGGTCATTTGTCGAGCCTAAGACGGCACCGGATATCTGTCCAGATGAACAGATGAACACGGTTTCAGCCGTGCCGTGCCCCGATCCAGTGCAGCAGGTCGTGCACGGTCTCGTCCGCCAGCCGGTAGTTCACGGTGCGGCCGGCCCGGCTGGAGGTGACCCAGCCCTGGTCCCGAAGTACCCGCAACGCCTGGGACACCGCGTTCTCCGATCGACCCAGGGCCGTGGCCAGATCGCCGACACAGATACCGGGCGCCCGGTGCAGACCGAGCAGGATCGCAAGCCGGTGCGGGTCGGACAGCAGGTCGAAGCGCTGCGCCCACCCTGAGGTGTCGACGTCGGCCAGGGCCGAGGACGCGCGCTCGACCTGGACCTCGTTCCCGGGCTGGTCCACCGTTCGAATCTAGTCCAGGAAGCCGTGCAGCAGGGCCGACGATCCGCCGACATGGGCCAGCATGGCCGCCGCGGCCCGCTCGCTGTCACCGGCCAGGATCGCCATGACGATCGCCTCGTGCTGCTCGTCGGAGTGGGCGATGTTGCGGGACAACAGCGGGATCTGGTCCAGCAGGGCGTTGAGCCTCATCCGGTTCTCGGCCACCAGCGGCACCAGCGACGGGGACCCCGCCGCCTCGGCGATGGCCAGGTGCAGACGTGAGTCCAGCCGGCGGTAGTCGTCGGGTTCGGCAGCGCGGACATCGGCCAGCCTCGACCACAACCCATCCCGCTCGAGCGCGCTCAAGGTCCGTCCGGCCGCCATGCGGGCCGCCCCGACTTCCAGGATCTCGCGCAACCGCAACGCATCGTCGATCTCCGCGCGGGTCGGGCGCGGCCCGTCGGCGGTGTGCCGGGGCAACTCGGCGGCCAGGAACGTGCCCCCGTAGCGCCCCCGCTTGGACACCAGGTAGCCGGCGTCGGCCAGCGACTTGATGGCATCGCGAACCGTGTCGCGGCTGACGCCGAGGCGTGCGGCGAGTTCACGCTCGGGCGGCAACGACTCCCCCGGACCGAGCACCCCGAGCCGAATGGTCTCCAACAGCCGGCCGACGGTGTCCTCGAAGGCGTTGCCGAGCCGGACCGGGCGCAGAAGTGCACCCGCGGCCGCTTCCGCGGCGAGCCGCGAATCAGCTGACGCGGCGAGCTGCTGTGGATCCGGTTCGGCTGTCATGGTGAGTTACCAGGGTGTCACAGCGGCGTCACGTACGCGGAGCTGATGCCGCCGTCGACCAGGAATGTCGAGCCGGTGATGAACGATGCGTCGTCACTGGCCAGGAACGCCACCGCGGCGGCCAGTTCCTCGGGCTCGGCGAAGCGCCCCAGCGGTATGTGCACCAGGCGGCGCGCGGCCCGCTCCGGATCCTTGGCGAAAAGCTCCTGCAGCAGCGGGGTGTTCACCGGTCCCGGGCACAGGGCGTTGACGCGGATCCCCTGCCGCGCGTACTGCACGCCGAGCTCGCGCGACATCGCCAGGACGCCACCCTTGGAGGCGGTGTAGGAGATCTGGGAGGTGGCCGAACCCATCACGGCCACGAACGACGCGGTGTTGATGATCGAGCCCTTGCCGGCCGGAACCATGTGCCGCAGCGCCGCCCGGCAGGACAGGTACACCGATTTCAGATTGATGTCCTGCACCCGCTGCCAGGCCGGCAATTCGGTGTTCTCGATCAGGTCGTCCTCTGGCGGGGAGATACCGGCATTGTTGAATGCGATGTCGACCGAGCCGAATGTGGTTGCGGCAGTGTCGAAGAGGTTGTCCACTGCGGCCTCGTCTGCGACATCGACCTCGACGAACAATCCGCCGAGATCGTCGGCCGCGGCTTTTCCGGTGGTGGGGTCGATGTCACCCACCACGATCGTGGCCCCTTCGGCCCGCAGCCGCTTGCCGGTGGCCAGGCCGATACCGCTGGCGCCGCCGGTGATGACGGCGACCTTGCCGGCCAGGCGTTGGGTCAGATCCATCTGTTGCTCCTCTGCTGCGAATCTCTACTGTGAGTCTTGGACGGCGATGAAGACGTTCTTTGTCTCGGTGAACGACAGTGGCGCGTCGGGCCCCAACTCGCGTCCCAGCCCGGACTGCTTGAAACCGCCGAACGGTGTGTTGTAGCGCACCGACGAGTGCGAATTGACGCTGAGATTGCCCGCTTCCACCGCCCGCGACACCCGGAGGGCACGCGAGAGATTATCGGTCCAGATCGAGCCCGACAATCCGTAGGGAGTGTCGTTGGCCAGTGCGATCGCATCGGCCTCGTCGTCGAAGGCGAGCACCGTCACCACCGGGCCGAAGATCTCGTCGGTCACCGTCCGGTCGGTGCGCTCCGGCGTCAAAACCGTTGGAGGGAACCAGAACCCTGGGCCGTCGGGGGCGCTGCCCCGGAATGCCACCGGGGCGCCGTCGGGCACATAGGCCGACACCGACTCCCAATGCGGACGTGAGACCAGAGGCCCCATCTCGGTGTCGCGCACCGTGGGGTCCCCGACGGCAACACCTTTGACCGCCGGTTCCAGCAGTTCCATGAATCGGTCGTAGACGCTGCGCTGCACCAAGATCCGGCTACGCGCACAGCAATCCTGCCCGGCGTTGTCGAACACCCCGTACGGCGCGGTGGCCGCAGCCTTCTCCAGGTCGCAATCGTCGAACACGATGTTGGCGCTCTTGCCGCCCAGTTCCAGTGTCACGCGCTTGACCTGAGCCGCGGCCCCGGCCATCACCCGCATGCCCACCTCGGTGGATCCGGTGAACACCACCTTGCGCACACCGGGATGCGTGACGAAGCGCTCTCCCACCACCGCGCCCCGGCCCGGCAGCACCTGGAAGAGCCCCGCCGGCAGCCCCGATTCGATGGCGAGCTCCCCGAGCCGGATGGAGGTGAGCGGGGTCCACTCAGCGGGCTTGAGCACGACCGCGTTCCCGGCCGCCAACGCCGGGGCAAAACCCCACGCGGCGATGGTCATCGGGAAATTCCACGGCGTGATGATCCCGACGACGCCCAGCGGCTCGTTGAACGTGACATCGAGCCCGCCGGCCACCGGGATCTGTTTGCCGCTCAACCGTTCCGGGGCGGCCGAATAGAACTGCAGGACATCACGGACGTGCCCGGCCTCCCACTCGGCCTGACCGATCGGGTGCCCGGAGTTGGCCACCTCCAGGGCGGCCAGCTCGTCGATGTGGGCGTCGACGACGGCGGCGAACGCACGCAGCGCCGCGGCCCGGTCGGCGGGCGCCAGCCGGGCCCACGACCGTTGTGCCACGGCGGCACGGGCCACCGCATCGTCGACGCCATCCACGTCCAGGTGATCGACGGTGGTCAGCACCTGCTCGGTGGCGGGGTTGACGACCTGACTGGATGTCATGAGACCCTTTCTGTCGCATAGGTTCTGGCCGCTTCGACCACCGCGGCGAACAGCCGCAGATCGTCGAGGGTTTCCTCCGGATGCCATTGCACGCCGACGACGAAGGCGTCGCCGAGCAGCTCGACCGCCTCGACCACGCCGTCGGTGTCACGTGCGCTGACCACCAGGCCGTCACCCAGCTCGTCGATGGCCTGGTGGTGATAGCACTGCGCGTCGGATGTCTCGCCGATCAGATCGGCCAGCCGGGTGCCGGGCACGGTGTGCACCGCCGAGGTGCCGAATACCGCATCGCCCTTCTGATGGTGGGTGTGCCCGATCACGTCGGGCAGGTGCTGGTGCAGGGTGCCGCCCAGAGCGGTGTTGAGCACCTGCGCGCCCCGGCACACCCCGAGCACCGGAATACCGCGCCGCAGTGCCGCTTCCAGAAGCGCGAACTCCCAGTCGTCACGCGCGGTGGCCGGCTCGTTGGTGGTCGGATGCGGCTTCTGTCCGTAGCGCGCCGGATCGACGTCCGGGCCCCCGGTGAGCACCAGACCGTCGATGCTGTCGAGCACCCGGTCGGCGATGTCGTGGTCCACCGGCTGCGGCGCCAGCAGCAGCGCAACGCCGCCGGCACGGGTGACACCTTCGAAGTAGATCTGGGGTAGGAAGCTCGCCTGCACGTCCCACACACCGGTCTGCGCCCGCTGCAGATAGGTGGTCATGCCGATGACCGGGCGCACCGGGCGTGCACCCGTCTCAGAGCCGCTCAAAGCCACGCACCCTTTCCCAGTCGGTCACCGACGAGTTGAAAGCCACCAGTTCGACCCGCGCGTTGTTGAGGTAGTGCTCGACGACGTCGTCACCGAACGCGGTGCGCGCCACCTCGGATTTCTCGAACAGCTCGGCCGCCGCGGCCAGTGTGGTGGGCAACCGTTGCGCCTCACTGGCATAGGCGTTGCCCGGTAACGGATCGGTCAGCGTCAACTCGTGATCGATGCCGTACAGGCCACCGGCGATCAGCGCCGAGACCGCCAGGTACTGATTGACGTCACCGCCGGGCGCCCGGCATTCGACGCGCATGCCGGAGCCGTGGCCGACCACACGCAGCGCGCAGGTGCGGTTGTCCAGCCCCCAGGCGACAGCCGTGGGCGCGAAGCTTCCGTCGGCGAACCTCTTGTAGGAGTTGATGTTCGGCGCGTACATGAGCGTCAGTTCGCGCAACGTGGCCAACTGGCCGGCCACGAAGCTGCGGAACAACGGCGACATCCCGTGCGCGTCGTCGGGGTCGGCGAACACCGTACTGCCGTCCTCGCCGCGCAGCGAGATGTGGATGTGGCAGCTGTTGCCCTCGCGCTCATCGAATTTCGCCATGAACGTCAGGCTCTTGCCGTGCTGCTCGGCGATCTCCTTGGCACCGTTCTTGTAGATGGTGTGGTTGTCACACGTGGTGCGGGCGTGGTCGTAGCGGAACGCGATCTCCTGCTGGCCCAGGTTGCACTCGCCCTTGACGCCCTCGCAATACAACCCGGCACCCTCCATGCCGCGCCGGATGTCGCGCAGGAGCGGCTCCATCCGGGTGGATGCCATCACGGCGTAGTCGACGTTGTAGTCGGTGGCCGGTGTCAGATCGCGGTAACCCGCGGCCCAGGCCTCACGGAACGTGTTGTCGAACACCATGAATTCGAGCTCGGTACCGACGTACGGAATCAGCGTGCGCTCGGCCAGGCGGTCGATCTGGCGATTGAGGATGCTGCGCGGCGCCTGCTCGACAGGACGTCCGTCGAGCCACGACAGATCGGCCATCACCAGCGCGGTGCCGGGTAGCCACGGGATCAGCCGCAGGGTGGTGAAGTCGGCGGTCATCACCATGTCGCCGTACCCGGTGTCCCAACTCGACATCGAGTAACCGCCCACGGTGTTCATGTCCACATCCACCGAGAGCAGATAGTTACAGCACTCGGCGCCGTGCGCGGCGACCTCCTCGACGAACAGCCGGCCGGAAACCCGCTTGCCCGTGAGCCGGCCCTGCATATCGCAGAACGCGACGATCACGGTGTCGATCTCACCGGCGGCCACCATTTGCTCCAGGTCGGCCTGTGCCAGCATGCCGGGGTTCTGGCTCATTGCGCACCCTCCTGCCCGTGTGGGGCTCGCCGGCCAACTCGCCCTCAAGCCGACCATTGTCTCGCCTATGACCTGACGATCGTGCCCCGATTTAGCATGATTGTCACGCCCAAAAGGTAGGACAGCAGACCAATAACGCTCTATTCTCCGTGTTCAGATCGCCCACCGCCCTGCACACGAGGAGCCGCCATGCCCGAGGGGCACGAAGAACCCATCGCTCATCTCAGTGACGACGAACAACATCTCGCCAAGCTCGGCTACGTCCAGGAACTTCAACGGTCCTGGTCCGGATTCTCCAACTTCGCCATCTCGTTCTCGATCATCTCGATCCTGGCGGGCTGCTTCACCTCGTTCGGGCTCGGCTGGAACAACGGCGGACCGGCCGCCATCGCCTGGGGCTGGCCGATCCTCTCGGTGTTCATCCTCATCATCGGGTTCTGCCTGGCCGAACTCGTCTCCGCCTATCCCACCTCGGGCGGAATCTATTGGTGGGCATCCAAACTGGGCGGTCCCAAGGCCGGCTTCTACACCGGCTGGCTCAACCTCATCGGGCTGATCGCGATTCTGGCGTCGGTGTCCTACGGCAGCGCGACATTCCTTGACCTGACCCTGGGCACCTTCAGTGAAACCTGGCTGGCCGGTTACAGCCTGACCCGGGTGTTCATCATGTTCCTGATCATTCTGGCGGCCTCGGCCGTGATCAACATCTTCTCGTCGCACCTGCTGGCGGTCATCAACAATGTCTCGGTGTGGTGGCATGTCGCGGGCGCCACCGCGGTGATCGCCATTCTCTGGCTGCTCCCGGACCAACACGCAAGCGTCTCCGATGTTTTCGCCAAGACCATCAACAACTCCGGGATCTTTTCCGGCTCCACCAATGGTTGGGGCTTCCTGCTTTTCGTGCTGCCGATCTCGGCCATCCTGACCCAATACACCATCACGGGATATGACGCGTCCGCGCATCTGTCCGAAGAGACGAAGAGCGCGGCAAATGCCGCCGCGAAGGGGATTTGGCAGTCGATCTTCTACTCGGCGATCGGCGGCTGGATCCTGTTGCTCTCGTTCCTGTTTGCCGTGCAGAACTCTGACGAGGTGTCGGCCAACGGCGGAGCGGTCGCGACCATCTTCACCCAGGCGCTGACATCGAAATGGGCCGGCGTGGTGCTGCTGATCGCCACCGCGGGTCAGCTGTTCTGCACCACCGCCTGCCAGACCAGTGCATCGCGCATGCTGTTCGCATTCAGCCGGGACCGCGCAGTGCCCGGGCACCAACTGTGGTCGAAGGTCAACGCGACGCGTGTGCCGGCCAATGCCGTCATGATCACCGCGGTGATCGCGGCGATCATCACACTGCCTGCCATCGTGCCGGTGAAGATTCCGGTCAACGGTGTGGAGGTGCCCTCACCGGTGGCGTTCTATGCGGTCGTCTCGATCGGAGTGGTCGGGCTCTACCTGTGCTTCGCAGTGCCGATCTACTACCGGTGGAAGGCCGGTGGCTCCTTCGAGCAGGGCCGCTGGAACGTCGGCAACAGGTACAAGTGGATGGCACCGGTGGCGATCATCGAGATCATCGTGACTTCCATCATCGCGATGTTCCCGACCTCGCTGGGCGGCATGCCGTGGGACCCGAGCTTCCAATGGAAGTTCGTGAACTACACCCCGCTGCTGGTCGGCGGCGTGCTGGTGTTGCTGTTCGTCTACTGGCACGTGTCGGTGAAGCACTGGTTCACCGGTCCGATCAAGCAGGTGGACGCCCCGACGGCTGAACTGCCCGGCTGATCACCCCAGCAGTTCGCGGATGTCGGAGGCGGAGATGGTGGAGCCGAACAGATCTCCGTCATCGACGACGGCGGCGAACAGGGCCCGCTTGCGGTCCTGCAGGGCGACCACCTTCTCCTCGATGGTGTTCTCCGCGACCAGACGGTAGACGCTGACCGGCCGGGTCTGCCCGATGCGGTGGGCCCGGTCGACGGCCTGCGCCTCGGCGGCCGGGCTCCACCACGGGTCGCACAGGAAGCAGTAGTCGGCGGCGGTGAGGTTGAGCCCGAAGCCGCCCGCCTTCAGGCTGATCAGAAACACCTGCTTGGTACCGTCGCCGAATTCCTCGATGGCTCTGGCCCTTCCGTCCGAATCGACGGAGCCGTCGAGGTAGCTGTAGGCGATACCCGCCGAGTCCAGGTGGGCCCGCACGATGGCGAGGAATCCGGTGAATTGGCTGAACACCAATGCGCTGTGTCCCTCGGCGACCAACTGATCGAGTTGTTCGACCAGGAAGTCGATCTTGGCCGAGCCCACCGAGCGTGCGGAGTCGTCGACCAACCCCGGATGCAGACTCAACTGCCGCAGCAGGGTCAGCGACCGGAAGATCTGGAATCGGTTCTTCTCCCAGTCCCCCAGCAGTCCCAGCACCTTCTGCCGTTCCCTGGCCAGCCGGGTGTCGTAGATCTTGCGATGTTTGGCGCTCAGCCCGATGGTGAGGACCTGCTCGCTCTTCGGCGGAAGCTCGCGGACCACCTGGCTTTTGGTCCGACGCAGCAGCACCGGCTTGATCCGCCGGCGCAGTACCGGGAGCAGGTCGCCGGCCTGACCCGATTCGATCGGCTTGCGGAAATACGTCTCGAACACCTTCGGCGACGGAAACAGCCCGGGCACCGTGATCGACAGCAGCGACCACAACTCCATCAGGTTGTTCTCCATCGGGGTGCCGGTGATCGCCAGCTTGAACGGCACATCGAGCAGCCGTGCGGCCTGATGGGTCTTGCTGTGGTGGTTTTTCACGAACTGCGCTTCGTCGAGAACCATTCCGGCCCAAGTGATCTGTGAATAGGCGGCGACATCCATGCGTAGCAGCGTGTAGGAGGTGACGACGATATCCGCCTCGGCCACCTGCTCGGCCAATCCCATGGCTGCCCGCGCATCGGTGGCCGTCACCACCACCGCGTTCAGCCCCGGAGTGAACTTGCGGCACTCGGCCACCCAGTTGCGCGCCACACTCGTCGGCGCCACCACCAGGAACTTGCCTGCCCCGCCCGTCACCGCGCGGGCGATGAGCGCCAAGGTCTGCACGGTCTTTCCCAGGCCCATGTCATCGGCGAGGACTCCGCCGATCCCGTTGTCCCACAGAAACGACAGCCAATCCAGCCCGTCACGCTGGTAGTCGCGCAGTTCGGCATCGAGGCCCGCGGGGAGGTCGACGGGGACCGGAGGACGGGCCGCGGCCAGCCGCGCCAGGTTGGCCCGCCACCGGCCCAGTTGCTCGTCGACGACACCGAGCTCGAGCAGTTCGTCCCACAGGGTGATGTTCATCGACGCGGCATTGACCCGGTCCCCGTCGATCTCGCCGAGGGCACGCGCCTCGTCGAGCAAGGCTCTCAACCGGACCAGCTCGGGCGTGTCCAGCCGGAAGTAGATGCCGGACGGAAGCAACATGTGTGTTGCCCCGGAGGACAATTCGCGAATCACGTCGGCCAGGGCAACCGTCTCGCCGTCAACGCTCACGGTGACGTTCAGGCTGAACCAATCCCCCGGAAGCGAGGTGTCCCCGGAGAACGACAGGACCGGATCGGCCCCGGCGGCGCGGTACCGCTCATCGGCGTCGAGCGTCAGATCGGCGAAACAGTCCAGCTCGGGCAAGGTTTGATCGCACAGCACCGCGGCCTCCACCAGGGTGAGGTTCACCCCGCCCAGGAGTGTCTGCCGGGACGCCACCGCCACCGCATCCCGGGCGCTCGCGGCGTTGACGATGGCGCGCATCTCGTGGACGGCCTCGGTGTCCAGTGTCGTGGTGATCCGGCGGTTCACATGCTGTGTCGCTTGCCGTTTCCAGTCCTGCGCGGCCGCTGCGACCGCCTGCAACGCGGGCGTCACCCGCTGCCAGAGCACCTCTTCGGCGGCGGCATCCCGGTAACCGATCAATCCCGCCGACGACATCGGGTCGAAGTCGTGATGCTGATCGTTGACTTGGTAGCGCGTACTCCAGAACGCCCGTGCGCCGCCGTCGGCCACCTTGACCGTCAGAGCGGGCATCGGACCCGTGATGGTCGGCGGGACGAACAGACCGTCGGCGACTTCCGTGTCCACGGTGCCGGCCAGGCGCGGCAGGATGTCGACGGCGAGTTCGCGCGCCATATCGGCCGGGATGTGCACCTCCTCGTGGTGGCCCAGCAACTCGGCCATGGTGCGACCCGGCACCGGGTCGAAGGCGCCCAGGCGCAGTACCGAATCGACGACCTGGAACATCCCGTGCGGAGCGGGCATCCCGATCAGTCCGACGCCGTCGGGCTCGCTGTCCTCTCCGTCGACGATCAGTGCCACCGACATCACCGCCCCGCCACCGCTCTCGGCGGCGAAGTCCAACCGCAGGTGGACGTTCTTGACCAATTCGACCGCACGGATCCCGCTCGCGGCGTCGGCCAGAACCGTCACCCCCGCATCCAGCACCTCGTCGAGCCGGGGCCACAGCGTCGCAGGCATTCCGTTGAGCAGCATCCCGTCGCTGCCGTGCGATGGGTAGTACCGCTCCATCTCCGACACCAGCGCCCGCACCGCCCGGTACTGGTCACGGTCGAACTCGCCCGGCTCGGGATGATCCATGACGCGCCGCCACGTCAATGCCCGGGTGATCCAGGTGCCCCGCTTCCCCAGCGTCAGCGGACGCAGCGTCAGCAATGTCCCCGGGCGGTAACGCGTCGGGGCACCCACGGAGAACTCCAGCGCGATCGGTTTGCCACCACCCGCGGGAACCGCCACCTCGTCGAGCACCTTGTCGAGCAGGTAGCGCCAGCGCTCGACCGGCGGGGCGGCCGGGTCGGCGGGTGAGGCCGCCGTCACCAGGGCGACCGCGTGTTTGCAGAACGAGCCGACCGGGCATGAACACAGAGCCCATTCGACGACAGCCCGGCTGCCCGGTGACAGCCCGACCTCAAGGACATAGAGCTGACCATGCGACCCCACGCACCGTCCACGCAGCAGGCGCTCGGCGTCATCGAACTCGATGTCACGCACGCGGCCCTCGGCGGCATAGCGCTCACCCCGCACGGTCGCCTGCGCGCCGAAATCGCGAATCAGCTCGTCACGAGCTATCCGGAAGCCGAATCCAGGCCTCATGCGAGGAGAATACGGCTGACTGCCGACAAGACCGGGACACACCGTCGCGACGGGCCGACCCACCTTGGGTGCGACACCGCAGCGAGATCCTTGTAGGGTCGATATCGATGTGTGGAGCCGCCGGGGAGGTGCGTCTCGATGGCCGGACACCGGATATTTCCGCGGTGTCGGCCATGGCTGACGCGATGGCACCCAGAGGTCCGGACGCGGCCGGTGTGTGGTCGCAAGGCCGGGTCGCGCTGGGTCACCGCCGCCTGAAAATCATTGACCTGACCGAAGCGGGCGCCCAGCCCATGGTTGATCCCGAACTCGGGTTGACCGTTTGCTGGAACGGCTGCATCTACAACTATCAGGAGCTGCGCCGCGAACTGTCGGGGCACGGGTACCGCTTTTTCTCGCACAGCGACACCGAAGTGCTGCTCAAGGCCTATCACCACTGGGGTGACCGGTTCGTCGAGCACCTGATGGGGATGTTCGCGTTCGCGATCGTCGAGCGTGACACCGGCCGCGTGCTCCTGGGCCGCGATCGGCTGGGCATCAAGCCGCTGTACATCACCGAGGACACGCACCGGATCCGGTTCGCGTCCTCGCTGCCCGCCCTTTTGGCGGGCGGTGGCGTCGACACCCGGATCGATCCGATCGCGCTGCACCACTACCTCACGTTCCATTCGGTGGTGCCGCCCCCGCTGACGATCCTGCAGGGCATCAAGAAGGTGCCGCCCGCCTCGGTGGTCGCGATCGAACCCGACGGCAGCCGGCACACCACGGTGTACTGGTCGCCGGACTTCACCCGGCACGCCGACCGGGCCGACTGGTCGGAACGGGATTGGGAAGACGCGGTCCTTGAGTCGCTGCGGCGCGCGGTCGAGCGACGGCTCGTGGCCGACGTGCCCGTCGGATGTCTGCTGTCCGGCGGCGTCGATTCCAGCCTGATCGTCGGACTGCTCGCCGAGGCCGGCCAGCACGGTCTGTCCACCTTCTCGATCGGCTTCGAGTCGGTCGGCGGGGTGGCCGGTGACGAGTTCAAGTACTCCGACATCATCGCCGAGCATTTCGAGACCGACCATCACCAGATCCGCATCGGCACCGACCGCATGCTGCCCGCTCTCGACGGCGCCATCGCCGCGATGAGCGAGCCGATGGTCAGCCACGACTGCGTGGCCTTCTATCTGCTGAGCCAGGAAGTCGCCAAACACGTCAAGGTGGTGCAGTCGGGGCAGGGCGCCGACGAGGTCTTCGCCGGTTACCACTGGTATCCGCCGATGGCCGAGCCGGGCGCAGCCGGCCTCGACGGCTCCGTGGCCAGTTACCGCGGCGCGTTCTTCGACCGTGACAGCACGGGCGTGAGCGCGCTGATCAGCGAGGCATACCGGACCGACGGCGATCCCAGCGGGGTGTTCGTCACCGAGCATTTCGCCGCGCCGGGAGCGCAGACGGGTGTGGACCGGGCGTTGCGTCTGGACACGACCGTGATGCTGGTCGACGATCCGGTCAAGCGGGTCGACAACATGACCATGGCATGGGGCCTGGAAGGCCGCGTGCCGTTCCTCGATCACGAACTCGTCGAATTGGCCGCCACCTGCCCGCCGGGCCTGAAGACGGCGTACGGGGGCAAAGGTGTGCTCAAACAGGCTGCGCGCCGGGTGATTCCGTCAGCGGTGATCGATCGTCCGAAGGGCTACTTCCCGGTCCCGGCGCTGACCCACCTCGAGGGGCCGTACCTGGATATGGTCCGCGATGCGCTGTATGCGCCAGAAGCCAAGGAGCGCGGCCTGTTTCGGCCCGACGCCGTCGACCGGTTGCTGGCCGACCCGAACGGCAGGCTCACCCCGCTGCGGGGTAACGAGTTGTGGCAGATCGCGCTGCTCGAGTTGTGGCTGCAGCGCCACGGTGTGACGGGGGCCGCGGCGTGACCGCAACTGACCATGACGCGTCGGCTGCCTCGTTTGGATCTGATGATCACACCGAGGCGATAACGCTGGGGCTGCACGATGCCTCGCCGCAACACCTGGTCGACGCCATGGCCGATGACGTGGTGCTCGAACTGGGTTGGGGCCGCCTCATCTTCGGGCAGACCTTCGCCGACCCCGAGCAACTTGCCGAGGTGTTGCAGCAGGAAGGCCCGGGCCGGCGCGACATCTGCATCTACGCCCGTGAATCGCACGTGCTGATCGCCCGCTCCCCCGCCGAGCTGTTCATCGACCCGAGTCACACGTACCGGTTGCGGTTCACCGACGAGTTCACGGCCGCCGAGCCCCTCGGGTTCACCGTGCGCACCCTGCAGACGCCGAGCGACGCGGACGCGATGAACCGCGTGTACGTGCGGTGCGGGATGGTGCCCGCGCCCGTCGATGTCATCTGGCACAACCACACCCTGACCCCGGCCGTGGTCTACCTGGTCGCGGTGCGCGAC
This sequence comes from Mycobacterium sp. URHD0025, assembly GCF_000426065.1. GTDB lineage: Bacteria > Actinomycetota > Actinomycetes > Mycobacteriales > Mycobacteriaceae > Mycobacterium. Next base: position 202,367 of record NZ_KE384491.1, read on the forward strand.
GATGACGGCACCGTGGTGGGCACGGTCACCGGCGTCGACCACAAGCGCCTGTTCGCCGACCCCGAGGACGGGTCGAGCCTGTGGAGCCTGGCCGTGGACCCCGCGGCCGGCCTGCCCGGCGTCGGAGATGCGCTGACCCGCACGCTGGCCGGAATCTTCCGGGAGCGGGGCCGGGCGTACCTGGATCTGTCAGTGGCACATGACAATTCCGCGGCGATCGGGCTGTACGAGAAGTTGGGTTTCCAGCGCGTCCCGGTGCTGGCCGTCAAGCGCAAGAACGCGATCAACGAGCCGTTGTTCACCCACCCGCCCGAAACGGTCGACGATCTGAATCCGTATGCACGCATCATCGCCGACGAGGCGATGCGTCGCGGCATCCGGGTCGAGGTGCTCGACGCGGGTGCGGGCGAGATGCGGCTGTCCCACGGCGGCCGCACGGTCATCACCCGAGAGTCGCTGTCGGAGTTCACTTCCGCGGTGGCGATGGCCCGATGCGACGACAAGCGCCAGACCCGTCGGATCGTCTCCGAAGCGGGCATCTCGGTGCCCAAGGGCCGGCTGGCGACTTTCGACCACGAAGACCACGACTTTTTGTCCGAAGTCAGCGATGTGGTGGTCAAGCCCACCCGCGGCGAGCAGGGTAAGGGCATCACCGTCGGGGTGGACGGCAGCGAAGAGCTGGACGCGGCGTTGCACCGGGCTCGCGAGCAGTATCCCGAGGTGCTGATCGAGCAGCGGGCCGCCGGCGACGATCTTCGTCTGGTGGTGATCGACGGCAAGGTGGTGGCCGCGGCGATCCGCAGGCCCGCCGAGGTCGTCGGCACCGGAAAGCACACCGTGGGCGAGCTGATCGAGGCCCAGTCACGGCGCCGGTCGGCGGCCACCGGCGGGGAATCACGCATCCCGATCGACGACGTCACCGTGGGAACGGTCGCCGATGCCGGTTGGTCGTTCGACGACGTACTGCCCGAGGGCGAGCGCCTACGGGTGCGCCGGACGGCGAATCTGCATCAGGGCGGGACGATTCACGACGTCACCGCGGAGGTGAACCCCGAGCTGTGCCGAGTTGCCGTGACCGCGGCAGCGGCCATCGGTATCCCCGTGACGGGGATCGATCTACTGGTGCCCGATGTCACGGGCCGGGAGTACGTCTTCATCGAAGCCAATGAACGCCCGGGGCTGGCCAATCACGAGCCGCAGCCGACGGCCGCGGCGTTCGTGGACTTTCTGTTTCCGCAGCAGCCGGGGTTGCCGCAAGCCTGGACGCCTTCCGAGGCGGCTGACTGAGCGCTTGCGCGAAGGCAGGCCGCCGAGTATCGAGCCCAGTGGCGGCTGACTGAGCGCTTGCGCGAGGTGGGGACTGAGCGCTGGTCACCAACTACTGGTGCGCAGCACGATCTCGGCGGCCAGTTGCGCGGTCGAGTCGCCGGCGCTGCGGCGACCGGCTATCTCCACAAGCCGGAAGTCGCCGTACACGTAGCGTTGGCTGGCCTTGGCGACGGCGCGGGCCGCGGGTGTGCTGACGAGCACCGTGGTGTTCATCTCCACCGGCGGGCATTCGTCGTCGCGGACCGCGCCGGTGGCGTCGGCGACGCGAGGGTGGCCGCGATCCACCACCACCAGACCGATGAACTTGTCCAGCCGGGTCGCGGCGAGCTCCCAGGCGAGTTCTCCCCCGAGCCGGTCGCCGACCAGCAGCGCCCATTTGATGTTGAGTGAATCGAGAATGCCGACCACCGACTTGGCGGTGAGGCGGGGGTCGGGACCGATGATCACAGTGCGCAGTGAAGCGGTGTGCAGGCGCCGGCAGATCGGCTCGTACGCGGCCGGGCCGTGATGGCCTGCGCTCAGCACCACCACGGTGGAACCCTTCTCGGGCCCCGAGACGTCGACGGGTGTGGTGTATCCGTCGATCGTCGCGACGGTCGTAAGCATTCGGACAAACTACCGTCCAGTAGCGGCGTGCGGGCCGGAATCACCATTGTCCTGACGCCTGCGTCAGCGGCCGGCCAGACGCTCGGCCTGGGCACCGAAAACATCCAGAAATGTCTGCGGCAATACACCTTTGGCGACGATCGACGGATTCTGCGCGGGGAACGCAATGCCGAAAACCGCCCAGTTGCCGACGTTTTCGAAGGCGAAGAAGATGCTCTGCTCACTACCGCCCAGCCGCATGGTCTGCTGATAGGCCAGCGCCGAGGCACGCGGTGCAGGCAACTTGGTGGTGGTCAACGGGATGCCTTTGTCCGCCGGATCGAAATAGGTGGAGAACTTCGCGCAGCGCTCCGCCGTGGCCGCCAACTGGTCCAGCGGTAGCGGCGAGGTCATCACGGTCAGCACCATGCGCGCCCCGTCGTATGCGGCGATGATCTGCGCGGCGCTGCCCGGACCCCGCTCCGCGGAGCCGGCGATCACTCTGGTCAGCCCGTCACTGCACCCGGCCGGTGTGGACAGCATCGGCGGCGGACCGGTTGGCTCGCCTGGGCCGGCGCCGTCGTCGGTGACCCGATCGATCTGCACGCCGGGCGGGAAGTCGGCGGGCGTCAGCAACACCTTCTCCAAGGTGGCGCCCGGCCAGGTGGGCGTACCGGCGATCACCGGCGCGCAGCCGGAGACGAGGAGTGCGGCCAGTCCCGCCAAAGCTGCCACCGATCGATGGCACCGAATCATCTGCCCAGGTTACCGGGGTGAAGCGAGCAGCGCAGTGCGCATCGTGGGCCGCGGTGGCGACCCGTGCCGCACGAGGTCGATCACCGCGTCGATGTCGAGATGGGCGGCCAGCAGGTCAGCCATCAGGTCCAGCTGCGCATCGCGGCGGCCCCGCACGTCGGTGTCGTCGGCAACCACGAATCCGTCCCGCCCGGCACTGTCGGCGATCTCGGTCAGCCAGGCCCGGCGCAACCGGTCGTTGTCGAGCAGACCGTGCCAATGGGTGCCGTAGACCGCGCCACGGCGCAGCCCGACGCCGAGCCAGTCATCGGCGCCCGCACGGGTCACCTGACCATGATGAATTTCGTAGCCCCACAGGGGTTCTTCCCAATGCCGCAGGGTCTTCTCGGCGGCGAACTCGATGTCGGCGTCGAGCAGACCCAGCCCCTCGACGCAGACCGCCGCGGACGCTCCCGCTTCCACGGCGTCGTCGATGCGACGGCACAGCATCTGGAATCCGCCGCACACCCCGAGCACGGGCCTGCCCTGTGCGGCGTGCGCGCCGATGGCCTCGGCCAGCCCGCGTTGACGCAGCCAGGCCAGATCGCTCACGGTGGCCTTACTCCCGGGGATCACCACAAGGTGTGCGCCTGCGAGATCGGCGGCGTCGGCGACCCACCGCACCACGACACCCGGCTCGCAGGCCAGCGCCTCGATGTCGGTGGAGTTGGAGATGCGGGGCAGTCGGATGGCGGCGACGGTGAGCGTCTGCGTGCCCTGGGGCGCTTGCGGTGTCCCCACCATGCCGCCCGGCCGGACCGACACGGAATCCTCGGTGTCCAGCCAAATTCCGTCGTCGAACGGGATCACCCCGTAGGTGGGGCGCCCGGTCAGCTCCTGCAGCCGGCGCAACCCGGGTTCCAGTAGGGCCGGATCACCGCGGAACTTGTTGACGATGAAACCGGCGATGAGCGCCTGATCCTCGGGCTCCAGGACGGCCACGGTGCCGTGCAGGTGGGCCAGCAGGCCGCCACGGTCGATGTCGCCCACCACGACCACCGGCAGGTCCGCGGCGCGGGCCAGCCCCATGTTGGCCAGGTCGGTGGCGCGCAGGTTGATCTCGGCCGGCGAGCCCGCACCTTCACAGATGACCACGTCGTATTCGGATCGCAGCGAGGCCAGTTCCTCGGCGACGACCGTGGCCAGCCGGTCCCGGTGGGTGAAGTAGTCGCCCGCGGCCACGGTTCCGGCCACCTGTCCCCGGATCACCAACTGCGACGTGCGGTCCCCGCCGGGCTTGAGCAGGATCGGGTTGAACCGGGTGCTCGGCGCCAGCCCGGCCGCACGGGCCTGCATGGCCTGGGCACGGCCGATCTCGCCGCCCTCGACGGTGACCGCCGAGTTGTTCGACATGTTCTGTGCCTTGAACGGCGCCACGGACAGGCCCTTGCGGGCCAGGAGCCGGCAGAGGGCCGCCACGACCATCGACTTGCCGGCGTCGGAGGTGGTCCCCGCGACAAGCAGCGCCCCGCTCATTTTCCGTGCGTTCCTTGTACGACCAGTCCCCCGCAAGCGGGAGGTGCCCCCAGTGAACACCCCCAAAAATGGCGATTTGAGGGGGTTTTCACGGCAGGGTCAGGATCTCGGCGCCGTCCTCGGTGACCACCAGGGTGTGCTCGAACTGAGCGGTCCACTTGCGGTCCTTGGTCACCACGGTCCACTCGTCGTCCCAGATCTCGTAGTCCAGTGAGCCGAGGTTGATCATGGGCTCGATGGTGAAGGTCATCCCCGGCTCGAGCACGGTCTCGACCGACGGCTGGTCATAGTGCAGCACCACCAGTCCGTTGTGGAACGTGGTGCCGATGCCGTGGCCGGTGAAATCGCGAACCACGTTGTAGCCGAACCGGTTTGCGTAAGCCTCGATGACGCGGCCGACGATGGACAGGGCCCTTCCCGGCTTGACCGCCTTGATGGCCCGCATGGTCGCTTCGTGAGTGCGCTCGACGAGCAGGCGGTGTTCCTCCGAAACGTCGCCGGCCAGGAAGGTGGCGTTGGTGTCGCCGTGGACCCCGTCGATGTAGGCGGTGACATCGATGTTCACGATGTCACCGTCCTCGATCACGGTCGAGTCAGGGATGCCGTGGCAGATGACCTCGTTCAGCGAGGTGCAGCAGGATTTGGGAAAGCCCTTGTAGCCCAACGTCGATGGATAGGCACCGTGGTCGGTCATGTAGTCGTGCGCGATGCGGTCCAGCTCGTCGGTGGTGACGCCCGGCGCCACGGCCTTGCCGGCCTCGGCCAGCGCTGCGGCCGCGATGCGTCCCGCGACGCGCATCTTCTCGATCACCTCAGGGGTCTGCACCCAGGGTTCGCTACCTTCGCGCACGGTGGGCTGCCAGGCATACTCCGGGCGCGGGATCGACTTGGGAACCGGCAGCGTTGGCGTGACCACGCCGGGGCGCAGGGCGGTACGAACAGGCATGTGGACAGCTTAATCGTCCGCTTACCTGCCGAGAGCGCTGCGGTGACATCCAGGGAGAGCGCCCCTCTCGGCAACCGGTAATGGTGTTACCGTACGGGGATGATCGAGGCGCGGCGATGACCGAAACCGCTCATGTGCTGGACCTGCTCGACTACCGCGAGGTGGAGTCGACCGCTGACCGGCTGGTCTTGGAGATGGACAACCGGCCCGACCTCGCCAACGTCCGCGGCGCCATGCAGGGCGGGCTCGTGGCCACCCTGATCGACATCGCCGCGGGCATGCTGGCCGGCAATGCCAGCGGTGTCGGTTACGACGTGACGACCGCCGATCTCAACATTCACTTCCTGGCGCCGATCATGGGCACGGCCCGCGCCGAGGCGAAGGTGGTGCGGGCGGGCAGACGACTGATCGTGACCTCGGTCGATGTCACCGACATCACCCGCGAACGGCTCGCCGCCCGCGCGACGCTGACGTTCGCCGTGCTCGAACCGCGGTGACGCGCGCCGCGCGCCGATACTGCCGGATCAGGACCGGCGCAGCATCAGCTTCCAATTCCGGCGCGGCCCCCGGATATCCACCGAACCGCACACCACCTTGCCGGTGAGGATGATGTGAGGGGTTCCCTCGGCCGGCGCGTCGCGGCGGTGATCGTCGGCGCTGCCCACGATCACCTCGACGTCATCGATCGACGCACTGGCGCCTTCGGGCAGCCGCAGCTCCACGGACCCGAATTTCATGTCCAGCTCGATGACCACCATCGGACCGGCGAACCGGGCCCTGGTCAGATCCAGCTCGACCGAGCCCATCCGGCGCACCAGCGCCAGCCGGGTCGGCACGGTCCATTCCCCCTGGCGTTTCAGCGAGCCGAGCACGCCCCGCAACTCGACCCGGTCGGTGGCGGTGGTGACGATCGCTCCGGGCCCCGGCAGGTCCCCCACCAACGCATCGAGGTCAGCATGCAGGCGGGCGTGCGACACCATCGCCGAGCGCTCCTCGAACTCGGCGATGTCGATCAGTCCGAGTGCGACGGCATTGTGCAGTCGCCGCAATGTGCCGTTGCGATCGGCATCTGAGACGCGCAGATCCACGGATTGGTCATTGATCCCTGTCATGGCAGGTTCAACGGTACCGCCGTTCAGGCCAGGTAGGCCGGGGGCAACCCGTCGAACATGGTCTTGCACATCCGCACCGCGTATTCCGAACTACCGCCGCCGACGATGAGCGCCGCAAAGGCCATGTCCCCGCGGTAGCCGGCGAACCAGGAATGCGAGCCGCCCAGGAATTCGGCCTCACCGGTCTTGCCGCGCACATCACCTAGCCCGTTGAGGTCCTTGGCCGTGCCGTTGGTCACCACCAGTCGCATCATCGGTCGCAGCCCGTCGACCATCTTCGGGCTGATCGGGGCCCCGGCGCGGTCGACCATCGTCTGGCGTCCCACGATGAGTTGCGGCACCGGCGTCTTGCCCGCGGCCACTGTGGCGGCGGCCAAGGCCATACCGAACGGGCTGACCAGAACCTTGCCCTGGCCGAAGCCGTCCTCGGTGCGCTCGGCCAGATCGACCGTCGGCGGCACCGAACCGGTCAGCGTGGAGATGCCGTCCACCTGATAGTCGGTGCCGATGCCGTAGCGTGCCGCGGCCTGGGTGAGACCGCGCGGCGGCATCCGGCTGGCGAGTTCGCCGAAGGTGGTGTTGCACGAATTGGCGAATGCCCGTGACAGCGGCACCGTGCCGAGGTCGAACGCGTCATAGTTGGTGACGGTCCGGTGCCCGATGTCGAGTGTGCCGGGGCAGCCCAAAAGTGTGTTGGGCGTTGCCATATCGCGCTCGATGGCGGCGCCCGCGGTGATCATCTTGAAGGTCGAGCCGGGTGGGAACTGTCCCATGGTCGCAAGCGGCCCGACGGCGTCGGCGGCCGCGTTCTGCGCCACCGCCAGGATCTCACCGGTGGACGGTTTGATCGCGACGATCATCGCCTGCTTGCCCGTGGTGTTGACGGCGTTCTGCGCGGCTTCTTGCACGGCGCGGTCGAGGCTGATCGTGATCGACGGGGCCGGATCGCCCGCGACCTCGTTGAGCACATCGACGTCGACGCCGTTCTGGTTGACCGACACCACCCGCCAGCCCGGCTGACCGTCGAGTTGGTCGGCCACCGACCGCTTGACCTCGTTGACGATCGCCGGGGCGAAAGACTCGTCGGTGGGCAACATTTCGGGCTGCGGGGTGACGACGACGCCCGGCAGCCGGCCGATCGCAGGCGCGACGCGGTCGTTGTCCGCTTGCTTCAGCGTGATCAGGCTCATCGGCTGTGCTGACGCGCTGGCCTGTTCGGCAAGTCGCTGGGGGTCGCCCAGGACTGGGTCGAAGCCCCGCAGCGCGTCGGCCACCGCCCGGGCCGTCGGCATCAGTGCGGCACCGGCCGCCCTGGCGTCCAACGCGAAGTGATAGATGTAGCCGGGCACCAGCACATCGGTTCCGCCGCGCTCGTTGACCGAGGCCCGTCGCGGCGCGTCGGCCCGCAGGGCAAAGGTCTGGTGCTCGCCCAGTTTCGGGTGCAGCCCGGTCGCGCTCCAGCGCACCTCCCAGCGGCCCTCGTCGCGGATCATGTTGAGCTGGCCGTCGTAGGTCCAGGTGCGGTCCTTCGGCAGGTGCCAGGTGTAGCGGTAGGTGACGCTGCCCGTGTCCTGGGCGTACTTCGACCCGATGATCTGTGCGTCCAGCCGGGTGGCCTGCAAGCCGTTCCACGCCTCGCTGAGGGCGGTCTTGGCATCCTCGGGCCGGTCGGCCAGTGCCGCGGCAGCCGCGGTGTCACCAGTGGCCAGTGCCGCGAAGAACTGCTCGGCAGTGGGCTCGGGCCCGTCGGGCCGCGGGGTGCAGGCGCTCAGCGCGGTTGCCCCCAGAACCACGAGGACAGCGAACAGGCCTGTGGTCCGTGTGACTGGTGATGTTTGAGTTGCCATTGAGGCTGATGTTAGAAACCTCGACGCCCGATTCGTCGGAGGCGCACCGATACCGAACCGAGACTCTCGCGAGATCTACCCCAACCCGACCTCCGCAGCGCCCCGCGATGACGGGTACCGGCGACCACCCGGCTGGATCACAGCCGCCCATTCCTACCCGGGGCGTCCGGGGCCAATTTCGAGCGGCTCACCCTTGTCGGGCGAGTCAGGCGCACTGACTACTCAATTGTCCGGCAATTACGGCATTTTCACGCACCCACAGCGACATACAGCAAATTCCCGTTCTCACCGTCGCCGAACATCACCCGGGCAATGCGCCCCGCATTCCGACTGATTTGTGCCACTATCTGCTGGACCGCACTGCATCGAAATCCACCCGCCCGACGGGAGTTCGCCGTTGCATACGATTGCCCAGGTTTTTATCGATCATCCCGAAATAGCCATCTTTTTGGCGCTCGCCGGCGGATATTACTTCGGGAAATTCCAATACAAAGGGCTGGGCTTGGGAGCCGTCACGGCAACGTTGTTGTGCGGCGTCCTCATCGGCGCCGTGTTGCAGACCGGCGGCCACACAATCCACATCGACGGCGTGATCAAACAGGTGTTCTTCCTACTGTTCCTGTTCGCCCTCGGCTACAAGCTCGGCCCTCAGTTCTTCGCGGGTTTGAAGGGCGACGGCCTGCCTCAGGCGGTTTTCACCGTGGTGCTCATCGTTGTCGGGCTGGGAGCGGTGATCGCGCTGGCCAAGGTGCTGAAGTACGACCCCGGTCTGGCAGCGGGCCTGGCCGCGGGCGCGCTCACCCAGTCGGCCATCATCGGCGTCGCGCAGACCTCTATCGCCGGCCTCGGCGAGAGCGCCGAAACGATTGCGCAATGGCAAGATCTGGTGTCGGTCGGGTACGCCGTCACTTACATCTTCGGCACCATCGGCGCGGCGATCTACTGCGGCAACATCGCTCCCCGACTGCTGGGCATCAAGAACCTTCCGGCTGCGGCGCGAGATCTGGAACGACGCCTGGGTTTTGAGGAAGAAGTCGCCAATGTCGTACCGGCCTACGACCAGATCGTGCGGCGGTCTTACGCGATCGTTCGCGGCAGACCGGACCGGCACGGCCAGGGCATGACGGTCGCAGAGATCGAGCAGTACCTGTTCGACGAGACCGGCGGCCGGGTGTTCATCTCCCGGGTGCGGCACGGGGACACCTTGGTACCCGCCGAACCCGACCTCCTGGTGACCCCGGGTGATCACGTCGCGGTCAACGGCCGCCGGGAGTGGGTGATCGCCGGCCCGGTTACCGAACTCTGCGTCGAAACCGATGACCCCGAATTGCTCTCGTACCCGCTCGAGGAGCTCGACGTCGTCGTCACAAGCGACAACATCGACGGGATCACCGTCCGGGACGCCTATGTCGACCCCGCATTCCGCGGTGTGTACCTCAAACGCATCTTGCGCGCGGGCCAGGAGATCCCCGTCGCGTCGGAGATGAAAGTGCAACGGGGCGACGAGGTTCGGCTCGTCGGCGAACGTGCGCTCATCGAGAGCGCCATCAAAGCCATCGGCTATCCGGAGCGAACCACCCCCGAGACCGACATGGTCACCATCGGGCTGGGTATCGCGGCCGGCGCGATCATCGGCCTGCCGACCGTGATGATCCACAACATCCCGATGTCGCTGACGACCAGTGTGGGCGCGCTGCTGATGGGTCTGCTCATCGGCTGGCGCAGGGCCAAATCTCCTACGTTCGGCCGGATCCCGCCGGGCGCCCAGTGGTTTTTCGAAGGAGTCGGGCTGACTGCCTTCATCGCGGTGGTCGGCATCACCTCCGGCCCAGGCTTCGTGAAGGGCCTACAGAGCTACGGCCTGTCGCTGTTCGTGGCGGGCGTGGTGGTCACGATGGTCCCGTTGGTGGTGATGACCTACCTGGCCCGCTACGTGTTCAAGTTCGATCCGGTGTTGACACTGGGCATGCTCACCGGTGCGCAAACCACGACCGCGGCGGTCGGATCGGTCCGTGAAGCGGCGAAATCGAGTGTGCCGCTTCTGGGATTCACCGTCCCCTACGCGATCGGCAACATCTTCTTGTCCGTCGGCGGCGCAATCGTCGTCGCCTTCATGGCATAGCACCGGCTCAGCCCCTACTCGAACAGACCGGAAGGACCGCACGTGACCATCAAGCACATCTCTCGCGAGGAAATCGCCGAGCTGCAACATCTCTCGCCGTTCGAACTCAAATCCAAGCTCATCGAGCTCGCCGGTGAGCACGAGCAACGCACCACGTTCCAGATGCTCAACGCCGGACGCGGCAATCCGAACTTCATCGCCCCGACACCCAGGGAGGCGTTCTTCGCGCTGGGGGGATTCGCCCTGGAGGAATCTCGGGCCAACCGGGAGTGGGATCCCGAACTCGTCGGCGTACCGCAGAAGAACGGCATCGCCGATCGGTTCCGCGTCTGGCTGGACAAGCACCAAGGTGAACCGGGCATCGAATTGCTCAGTGGCGTCCTCAAATACGGGATCGAGCAATGTGACTTCAACCCCGACTCCTTCGTGTGGGAGTTGGCCGACTCGATCATCGGTGACCACTACCCCTCGCCGGACCGGATGCTCGTGCACAACGAGGAAATCACCAAGCGGTATCTCATGCAGGAACTGGCTCCGGACACAGACCTCGGCCAGTACGACCTGTTCGCCGTCGAAGGCGGAACCGCCGCGATGTGCTACATCTTCAATTCACTCATGGTCAACCGGCTGGTCCACCGCGGTGACAAGGTCGCGCTGATGACACCGATCTTCACCCCCTACCTCGAGATCACCGAACTCGACGAGTTCAGCTTCGAGCAGGTCTTCATCCAGGCGTCCGGCACGTACGAAGACGGACGGCACAACTGGCAGTTCCCGGACTCCGAGATCGACAAGCTCCTGGATCCCGATATCAAGGTGCTCTACTGCGTGAACCCCACAAATCCGCCGTCGGTGCGCATCGCTCCGGACACGCTCGACCGGATCGCCGAGATCGTCAAGACCAAGCGGCAGGATCTGATCGTCATCACCGATGACGTGTACAGCACGTTCATCGACGGATTCCGGTCGCTCATGGGTGTCGCACCACGCAACACGATCACGGTCTACTCGTTCTCCAAGTACTTCGGAGCGACCGGCTGGCGCCTGGGCACCATCGGTATCGCGCGGGACAACGTGTTCGACGAGATGCTCGCCGATCTCCCGGAAGAGGACAAGGTTGTCCTCGACAGGCGGTACAACCCGCTGACATTGCAGCCTCGCGAGATCAGATTCATCGACCGGCTGGTCGCCGACAGCCGCAACGTCGCGCTCAACCACACCGCGGGGCTGTCTCTGCCCCAGCAGTGCCAGATGCTGCTGTTCAGCGCCTACTGCCTGCTGGACCAGGCGGACCACTACAAGCATCAGGCGCAGGAGCTGATCGCCAGGCGGTTCACTTCGCTGCAGGGCGGTATGCAGATCCAGCTCGCGAAGGATCCCAACCGCGTCGCGTACTACGTCGAACTGGACTTCCTGAACTGGGCCGCCGAGCGCGGCGACCCCGGGTTGATCGATTTCGTGAAGGCGAACTACGAGCCGACCGACATTCTGTTCCGGCTGGCCGAGCAGACCGGCGTGGTGTTGTTGAACGGCGGCGGTTTCGAAGGGCCGGAGTGGTCGATACGCGTCTCACTGGCGAACCTTCGTGACGTCCAGTACGAGGAGATCGGAAAGGCGATGATCGCGGCGGCCGAGCAGTACGCGGCCGAATACAAGACAGCCAAATCCCGGTCGTAGCGGGGCGATTCAGCCTGGCGCTCAGTCCAGCAACACCGTCGCGAACGTGCCGATCTGTTCGAATCCGATGCGGGCGTACGTTGCTCGCGCCACGGTGTTGTAGCTGTTGACGTACAGGCTCGCGATGCGGCCCGAACTCACCACAGCTGCCGCGAGCGCCGCTGTGCCGGCAGTGCCCATCCCGTGACCGCGCCACTCCGGGTGCACCCACACTCCCTGGATTTGACCGACTGACGGCGACTGCGAACCGACCTCGGCCTTGAACACCACCTCACCCCGCTCGAACCGGGCCCATGCCCGTCCCGCGGCGATCAGGCCGGCGATGCGGCGGCGGTAGCCGCGGCCGCCGTCGCCCAGCCGTGGGTCGACACCGACCTCGCCTATGAACATGTCGACGGCCGCCACCAGGTAGGCGTCGAGCTCGTCCATGCGCACCGGACGGACCGCCGGGTCGATCACGGACTGCGGCATCGAGTCCAGCGCCATCAACGGCTGTTGCTCGCGGACGTCACGCGCGGTGCCCCACACCGACTCCAGCCGCCGCCACATCGGCAGCACCAGCTCGGCCCGACCGACCAGGGATGAACAGCGACGAGCGGTGCTCATCGCCTTGTCCGAGAATGCCTTGAGATCCTCGGCATCCCCGCGCAACGGGATCAGATTGGGCCCGGCGTAACACAGCGACTCGGTGACACCCCGCCTGGTCCACAGTTCCCCGCCGATGGCGCCCGGTTCGACACCGAACTCGGCGACGCGGGCGGCCACCATGCAGGAACCCACCGGATCGTCGTCGAACACCTGCAGACACGCGGCGGCGTCACGCACCACCGAAACTCGGCGCTCGTCGACGAGGCGGAACAGTGGCGGAGCCGACATGGACGATTCTCTCTGTTGAAGCCGAGGCTGGGTGACCCCGCTCACAGGGTCGTTATCAGCTTACGGTCACCACTGGCGAACCGCTGGCATCATCTGTACCCGCCTGTTCGGCCAACCGCATCGCCTCTTCGATCAGCGTCTCCACGATCTGCGCTTCCGGGACGGTCTTGATGACCTCACCCTTGACGAAGATCTGACCCTTGCCGTTGCCGGAGGCGACCCCGAGATCAGCTTCACGGGCCTCGCCGGGGCCGTTGACGACGCATCCCATCACCGCGACACGCAGCGGCACGTCGAGACCATCCAGGCCCGCGCTCACCGCGTTGGCCAGGGTGTACACGTCGACCTGGGCCCGTCCGCAGGACGGGCACGACACGATCTCCAGGCCGCGGGGCCGCAGGTTCAGCGACTCCAGGATCTGGTTTCCGACCTTGACCTCTTCGGCCGGCGGCGCCGACAGGGACACCCGGATGGTGTCGCCGATGCCCTTCGACAGCAGCGCGCCGAATGCCACGGCGGACTTGATGGTGCCCTGGAATGCCGGGCCCGCTTCGGTGACACCGAGGTGCAGGGGGTAGTCGCACTGGGCGGCCAGCTGGGTGTAGGCCTCGACCATGATCACCGGGTCGTTGTGCTTGACGCTGATCTTGATGTCGCCGAAGCCGTGCTCCTCGAACAGCGAGGCTTCCCACAGCGCGGACTCGACGAGCGCCTCGGGTGTGGCCTTGCCGTATTTCTTCATCAACCGCGGGTCCAGCGAACCGGCATTGACACCGATCCGGATGGGGATGCCGGCTTCCCCGGCGGCCTTGGCCACCTCTTTGACCCGGCCGTCGAACTCCTTGATGTTGCCGGGGTTGACGCGCACGGCGGCGCAGCCGGCGTCGATCGCGGCGAAGATGTACTTGGGCTGGAAGTGGATGTCGGCGATCACCGGGATCTGGCTGTGCCGGGCGATCTCGGCGAGCGCGTCGGCGTCCTCCTGGCGGGGGCAGGCCACCCGCACGATGTCGCAACCCGAGGCGGTCAGCTCGGCGATCTGCTGCAGCGTCGAGTTGACGTCGTGAGTCTTTGTGGTGCACATGGATTGCACCGCGATCGGGTGCTCGCTGCCGATGCCGACGCCACCCACGTCGAGCTGCCGGGTCTTACGCCGTGGCGCCAGTGTGGGCGCCGGGGGTGCGGGCATTCCCAAACCGATGGACGCTGTCATGTGGGATCTCCTACTGGAAGATGCTGAGTGGGTTGACCAGGTCGGCCGTGACGGTCAGCAACGTGTAGCCCAGCACGACCACCAACACCACGTACGTGGCCGGCATGAGTTTGAGGTAGTTGACCGGGCCCGCGGCGACTTTGCCGAAGGCGGCACGGATCATGTTGCGGATCTTCTCGTACGTCGCCACCGCGATGTGGCCCCCGTCGAACGGCAGCAGCGGCACGAGGTTGATCGCGCCGAGCACAAAGTTCAACTGCGCCAGGAAGAACCAGAACGCCACCCACAGGCCGGCCTCGACGGTCTCGCCGCCGATGATGCTCGCGCCGACCACGCTGATCGGGGTTTCCTTGTCCCGCTCACCGCCGCCGATGGCATGCACCAGGGCGCCGATCTTGGTGGGGATCTTGGCCAGGGACTTGCCCAACTCGACGATCATGTCGCCGGTGAACGACACCGTCGCCGGCACCGCCTCGATCGGGTTGTACGGGGTGGGCGGCGCGACCGCGACCGCGCTGACGCCGATCGCGCCGACGGTGGCGGGCGTCTTCGCGTCCGCACTCGTGAAGCGCTGCGTCTGGGTCACGTCGACAACGGTGTTGATGGTCTGGCCGTCACGCTTGAGCTCGATGGGCACCGGGCCGTTGAGCTTGCGCACCGCGGCGGCCATCTGGCTGAAATCGGAGACCTTGGTGTCGCCGACCTTGACGATCTCGTCGCCTGCCCGGATACCGGCCTGGGCCGCGGGGCCGGGCCCCGTGCACTCACCCATTTTGTCGAGGCTCAGTTGTGCTGCGACACAGCCGGTTTCGCCGACGATCGCGGTGGTGGGCTGCTTGATGTTGGGCAGGCCCCACATGATCGCAATGGCGTACAGGAGCACCAGGCCGATGATGAAGTTCATCGCGGGCCCGGCGAACAGCACCGCGACGCGCTTCCAGACCTTCTGCTTGTACATCGCGTAGGGCCGGTCTTCCGGAGCGATTTCATCGACCGACGTCATGCCCGCGATGTCGCAGAAGCCGCCCAGCGGGATGGCCTTGATGCCGTATTCGGTCTCGCCCAGCGCATTGGGGCGCCGCGTCGACCACAGCGTCGGGCCGAAACCGACGAAGTAGCGACGGACCTTCATCCCGGTGGCGCGCGCCACCCACATGTGCCCGCATTCGTGCAGAGCCACCGATACCAGGATGGCCAGCGCGAAAAGCGCGATGCCGATGACGAACATCATTTGGTGACGAGCCCTTTTCTGACGGATTTCTGCTCAAGGCGCGTCTCGATGGCCTGCCGTGCCTTTTCTCTGGCCCACCGCTGCGCATCGAGTACGTCTTCCACGGTAGCGGGTTCGGCAGCCCACTGGTCGGCAGCGTGCAACACGTCACCGACGGTTTGCACGATCGCCGGGAACGGGATGCCGCCGGAGAGGAAGGCCGCTGCCGCCTCTTCGTTGGCGGCGTTGTACACGGCGGTCAGGCAGCCACCACGGGTTCCGGCGTGGGCGGCAAGCTGCACCGCGGGGAACACCTCGTTGTCCAGCGGCAGGAATTCCCAGGTGGAGGCGGTGGTGAAGTCACAGGCCAGGGCTGCGCCGGGAACCCGTTCCGGCCAGCCCAGCGCCAGTGCGATCGGCAGTTTCATGTCCGGCGGGCTGGCCTGGGCCAGTGTCGAACCGTCGGTGAAGGTGGCCATCGAGTGCACGATCGACTGCGGATGGACAACCACCTCGATCCGCTCGTAGTCGATGCCGAATAGCAGATGCGTCTCGATGAGCTCCAGACCCTTGTTGACCAGGGTCGCCGAATTCAGTGTGTTCATCGGGCCCATCGACCAGGTCGGGTGCTTGCCGGCCTGTTCCGGGGTGACCGACTCCAGATCGGCGGCCGACCATCCCAGGAACGGCCCGCCCGAGGCGGTGAGCACGATCTTGGCGACCTCGTCGGCGGTGCCACCGCGCAGGCACTGCGCCATCGCGGAATGCTCGGAGTCCACGGGAACGATCTGCCCCGGCGCGGCCGCCTTGAGCACCAGCGGGCCGCCCGCGACCAGCGATTCCTTGTTGGCCAGGGCCAGGCGCGCGCCGGTGCCCAGGGCGGCGAGTGTCGGCGCCAGGCCCAATGCTCCGACCAGCGCGTTGAGCACCACGTCGGCGGCGGTGTTCTCGACCAGACGGGTCGCCGCGTCGGGCCCGGCGTACGTCACGTCGCCGATCTGGTCTGCCGCGGCCTTGTCGGCGACGGCGACGTTCCCGACGCCGGTGGCGGCGCGCTGGGCCGCGAGCAGCTCGGGATTTCCGCCGCCGGCGGCCAGACCGACGACCTCGAACCGGTCGGGGTTGGCCGCGATGACCTCGAGCGCCTGGGTGCCGATCGATCCGGTGCTTCCGAGTATCAGCACGCGCATTCTGTCGCTCACCAGTCCATTGTGCCGCGCTGTGACGGGCGTTCCCTAATGTGCGCTCATCGCGTGCCAACCGTCCCGACGGGCTCAGGCCTGACCCGAGTCCGGAGCCTGCCGTGCGGAAGGGTCGGCGGTGGCCTCGATCTTGTGCACCAGGCCGTCGCGGATGGTCAGCACCACGACGGCGAACAGCCGGCGTCGGTCGTAGGCCAGCAACACCGGCTCAGCCGCGCACACCACCGTCGCCCCAGGGCCGAGGTAGCGCAGCAGATTCGTCGCGACGTCGCGGCGGCCGTGGTTGACCTGACGTAGCGCCGGGTCGGTGAGCACCGTGCCGACACCCCAGACGCTCGGGTCGAGAACCGAGGCCAGTGCCTCCAGATCGCCGTTGGCGCATGCTGCGATGAACGCATCGGTGACATGCCGGTGTTCATCGGCATTGACCTCGGCCAGCGCCGGCGCGGCGCCGGTCACCTTCATTCGGGCCCGGCGCGCCAACTGCCGACACGTCCCGATCGGCCGTCCTACCGTGTCGGCGATCTCGTCGAACGGGATCCGGAAGATGTCGTGGAGCACGAACGCGACGCGCTCACCGGGGCTGAGGCGGGCGAGCACCGCCAAAAGCGCCGAGCCGACCCGATCGTCGAGCGTGACGCGGTCGGCGGGGTCGGAACCGTGGGCCGCGGTCACCTCGAGCGCGGCCGAGCCGTCCGGGCGTTCGAATCGAGCGCGTGCGGACCGCAGGATGTCCAGGGACAGCCGGCCGGCCACCACGGTCAACCAGGCCCGGACATCGTCGAGGTGGTCCGGGTCGGTCCGGGCCAGCCGCAGAAATGCCTCTTGTGCGACATCTTCGGCGTCGCCGATGTCGCCCAGCATCCGGTAGGCGAGGTTGACCAGATACGGGTGATGGTCGCGCCACGCCGCTTCGAGGGCCGCGGATTCGTTCATGTGATTACGACGAATCCGGGGGCCGGAAAGTTACCGGATGTCCGATCGGCTTCCGCTGTAACTTTTCGGACGACCGCCCCGTCCTTGATGGCATGAACACAATTCTCGTCACGGGCGCAACCGGTAACGTCGGCCGCCCGCTCGTCGCCGAACTTCTCCGTGCCGGTGCCCACGTGCGGGCGGTCAGCCGCAGTCCCGAAACGACCGGGTTTCCGCCCGGCGTCGAGGTGGTGCGATCGGCCGCCGAGGGCGTGGCCGGCGCGTCGGCGGTCTTCCTCAACTCCCGGGCGTTGGGGCAGGAACTGGCCGCGACCGTCGACCTCGCCCGCGCGGCGGGGGTGCAACGCCTTGTCGCGCTGTCGGCGATCAACGCCGATGACGACGATTCCCGGCAGCCGTCGCGCGTGCGCGGGGACCGCAACCGCGAAGTAGAGCAGCTGGCCGTTTCCTCCGGACTGGAATGGGTCAGCCTGCGCCCCACGGTTTTCGCCTCCAATTTCGCCGGTATGTGGTCGGCACAGATCCGGGCCGGCGATGTGGTGAGCGGCCCGTACGCCGCAGCCTCTACCGCGGTCATCGTCGACGCCGACATCTCGGCCGTGGCCGCGGTGGCTCTGCTCACCGACGATCTTGTGGGGCAGCGCATTCCACTGACCGGCCCGCAGGCGCTGACCAACACCGAACTGGTGGAGACGCTCGGGCGGGTACTGCGCCGGCCGCTGCGCTACCACGAGGCGCCAACCGATGTGGTGCGGCAGCGGTTCGTGGATCTCGGCTTCGGCGCCGCGTTCGCCGACGCGTACATGGGCCTGCTTGCCGACACCGTCGAACGGCCCGCACTCGTCACTCATGAGGTGGACAAGATTCTCGGCCGGCCGGCGACCACGTTCGCCGACTGGGTGGCCGGCCATCGCGAGTTCTTCGCCAATAGTTAAGGGGCGCAAAACATGTCTGAACGAAAGACCGACCTGCGGCCGCCACGGTGGCTCAAGCCGATGAACAAACTGATGATGGCGGTGCAACGCCTCGGCATCCCAACCGGCCCGGCGATGGTGCTGACGGTTCCCGGCCGCAAGACCGGAGCGCCGCGCAGCACGCCCATGACGCCATTCGATCTCGACGGTGGGCTCTATACGGTCGCGGGCTATCCGGGCTCCGACTGGGCGGCCAACGCCCGTGCCGCCGGCACCGGGACGCTGACGCGTGGCCGCCGGTCGCGGCCGGTCAGGATCGTCGAGCTCACGCCTGACCAGTCGCGCCCGGTGCTGCGTGCGTTCGCGGTCAAAGTGCCCGTCGGCGTCGGGTTCGCCAAGCGCAGCGGCCTCGTCGTCGACGGCACGCCTGACGAATTCGAGGCACTGGCCGGCCGTTTGACGGTGTTCCGGTTCGACCCCGCTTAGGAGGTGGCCGCCGATGCGACGGCGCGGCGGATCGAGATGTCACCCGAGCCGGTCCTGGCCTGCACGATGAACCTCTCGTCGCCGTCTAGTGGGCCTTCCGAAGCCTGCAGGCCGTTGTCGACGGTGCCGGAGTGGCTCTTGAGTTCTAGTCGTGCGGCAGTGCCCTCCGGAATGCCGACTTCGACCTCACCGCTGCCGGTCTGGGCGCTCAGGGCACCGCTGACCCCGACTGCGACGGTGACAGAGCCCGATGCTGCCTGGTGTTTGACGTTGCCGCGCAGAGTTCCGATCGACAGGCTGCCGCTGGCCGCCTGGAAATTGATGTCTCCGTCGATCCGATCGATTGTCGCGTCGCCCGAAGCCGTGGCGACCCGTGCGTTACCCACGACATCACCGATCGCAATATCTCCGGATGCACTGTCCGCCTTGATGTTTCCGGTGACTGCCGCGACCCGCATCGCGCCACTGGCCGAGGCGCAGCGGCAATCCGAATAGACACCGTCCGCATCGATGTCTGCCGATGCCGAGGAGAGTTTGAGCCGGGAGCCTTTCGGCAAGGCGATGTCTATGCGGACCGCTCCCCCGCGTCCGAACGACAAGACCTTTCTGCCTGCGGTCACCACAAGGGTGCCGTTGTGAAAATCGACGCGGGCCTGCTCGGCCGCGCGCACATCAGAGGCGCGGTCGGGATCGCGCGGCGTGATGTCGACGACGGTGTCGTTGCGGTCGGTGGATGCCAGGTGCACCGCACCGGCCACGATTTCGACGACAGCGGTGATCGGTTCGGGTGTGCGGAAAGTGGGCATCGGAATCTCCTATCCGTCGGGTTCAGCTCTGTCGGGTTCAGCGGACCCAGCCGCTGAACGTCTTGTCGCCGCCACGGCTCGGGCGCCCGGTTCCGCCGAGGGCGGCGGCAGCGGAACGGACGAGCCACGCGTTCACCGACACGCCGTCACGGCGAGCGGCGCCCTCCACGCCGGCACGCAGGCTCTCCGGGAGTCGCAGGGACACCCGCCAGGTCCCGCCGCCGTCGTCGTCAGGAACGTCCACGCCCGACGGCGCCACAGGACCGTCGGGCTCGGCGGTCTCGACGGCGAACTCAGGATCGCGGCCGTCGAGCCGGACATGCACGGATCCGGGCGCGAGTTCGCGCGTGATCTGCTCGGCCGCCTCGGACAGGGCTTCCAGCAGCGCGAGCCGTAACGCGGATTCCAGCGGAGCCGTCAGCCGCTGGGCCAGCGCCTCGGCCTCGGCGCCACCTGCCGCGGCGGCGACTCCGAGTTCATGCCGGACGGCGTCTACATACGGCTGCAAATCCATGCTGTCATGGTGACATCATAGTGATGTCATTGCAACTGTCACTTTGACAGCGGGCCGACGCCGCGGCGCTATCCCGCCTTCGCGATGATGTCCTCCGCGAACTGCTCGATGGGACCGCGGAACCGGTCGACGCCCGTGGCACCGTTGGGCATCGCCAGCCACGGCGCACACATCACGGCGGTGATGCCGAGATCCTCGGCGCGCTTGTAGAGGTCCGTCGACGGCGGATCCAGCAGGGCCAGGATGACGTCGAACGGCTCGTGCTCCCGGCCGTAGCGACGGCGCAGTTCAGCCAGTCGAGTGGTGTAACCGGCGGCCTGTTCCAGGGTGTAGGCGTAACCGATCCAGCCGTCACACGATCGGGCCGCACGGCGCAGTGCCGCCTCGGATTCGCCACCGCACAAGATGGGGACCGGCGCGGGCGGGTGAGGTTCGATCATCATCTCGGGAACCCGGTAGTAGTGCCCTTCATAGGACACCCAGCCGCCGCGCCAGATCTCGCGCAGCGCCGGGATCATCTCGTCGAGGCGCTTACCGCGGGTGTCGAAATCCTGGCCCATGAGTTCGAACTCCTCCCGCATCCAGCCGACGCCCACACCGAGGGACACCCGACCGCCGGAGATCACCGCGGCCGTCGCCACCTGCTTGGCCACCTCGAGCAACGGACGCGCCGGTGCCACGTACACGGCGTTGGAGAAGCGCAGCCGGCGGGTGAGGGCGGCCATCGCGCCGATCAGGACCCAGGAGTCCGGCCAACCGGTCTCCGGTGACCACGGCGGCTTGCCGGTCGGAGAATCCGGGTAGGGCGAAGACAATTCGCGCGGGTAGATCATGTGGTCGGAGCACACGATGCCGTGGTAGCCGGCTTCGTCGAGCAACGGCGCCACCGTCAGCGCCTCGGTGGTGTCCATGAACGCCGTACCGCTCCAAAACTGCATCTGAAGACCTTCCGTGTTTTCCGGTGTGTTCGTGGGCAGCATGTAGTGCATGCCCACCGTGCTCTGGTTTCGGCGAGACCTGCGCTGCTCCGATCATCCAGCCCTGCTCGAGGCCGCCGAGCACGGCGATGAGGTACTGGCCTGTTACGTGCTCGATCCCCGACTGGAGGCCTCGTCGGGCGCGCGCCGTCTGCAGTATCTGTACCGGGCGCTGCGCGAATTGTCCGACAGCCTCGACGGGAATCTGCTGGTCACCCGCGGCCGTCCCGAACAACGGATTCCGGCGCTCGCCCGTGCCGTCGGCGCTACCTCGGTGCACATCTCGGAGGACTACTCGCCGTTCGGCCGACGTCGCGACCTCGCGGTCCAGGCGGCCCTCGGCGAGACCGCCCTGTGCGCGACGGGATCGGGCCATCTGGTGTCGCCCGGTCGAATAACCAAAGCCGACGGCGCGCCCTACCGGGTGTTCACGCCCTTCTTCCGCGCCTGGCGCACTCACGGCTGGCGTGCTCCCGCGGCCTCCGGGGCCGCGTCGGCACGCTGGATCGACCCCGCGCGAATACCCGCCGAGATCTGCGACTGCGTCGAAATTCCTTCTGCCACAGACCCTCTCACGTTCGATGCGGGTGAGCGGGCAGCAAGGTCGGAGTGGCGGGAATTCGTGGAGCAGGGATTGGCCGACTACCCCAGCCAGCGCGATCGCCCAGACCTCGACGCCACCAGCCGCATGTCGGCGCACCTCAAGTTCGGCGCCATCCACCCACGGACCCTGGCAGTCGACCTCGACTCCGGCGACAACGCCTACCTGCGGGAGCTGGCCTTCCGCGATTTCTATGCGACGGTCCTGTACCACTGGCCCGACAGCGCCTGGCGAAACTGGAACCGCGATTTCGATGCGATCGAGGTGGACGACGACGAGCCGGCTCGACAGGCCTTCGAGGCGTGGAAGGCGGGCCGGACCGGATTCCCGATCGTCGATGCCGGGATGCGCCAGCTGGCCTCGACCGGATTCATGCACAACCGTGTGCGCATGATCGTGGCGTCGTTTCTGGTCAAAGACCTGCACCTGCCCTGGCAATGGGGAGCACGCTGGTTTCTCGACCAGCTGATCGACGGCGATATGGCCAACAACCAACACGGGTGGCAGTGGGCGGCCGGCTGCGGCACCGACGCCGCGCCCTACTTCCGCGTTTTCAACCCGACCCTGCAGGGGTCGAAGTTCGACCCCGACGGCGCCTACATCCGACGCTGGGTACCCGAGTTGGCCGATGTCGTCGACGTACACAAACTCGGTGTCGACCGGCCGGTGTCCTATCCGGAACCGATCGTCGACCACAGCGAGGAGCGGCTCGAGGCATTGCGCAGATACCGACACCTGGGTTGACCCCCCAGGGCCGGCATACGACGCAGCGTCGTATGTCAGAATGTCCGCAAGCCAAGCCTGAAGCCAGTTCGATCCGGAGGAGCAACCGTGGCCAGCACCGAAGTGGAGCGCAACAACGGCGTCGACGTCGAGGAAGTGCCGTCCGCAGCGTGGGGCTGGTCGGAGCTGAACATCAAGGTGATCCACCTCGGCGGGATTCTCTCCGCGATCTTCCTGCTGGTCATGATGCACGGCAACCACATCGGACACGTCGAGAACTGGTTCCTCATCACGTTCGCGGTACTCATCCTGCTGGCCGTGTTCCGCAACATCTGGTTGCGTCGCCGCGGCTGGATTCGCTAGCCGCCCACCGCGCACGCCGGGCCTACAATCGGGCCGGCATGTCGATCGCGGTGTCCACCGGTCGCATCGGCCGGATCATCCCCTCCTGGGCGAATGAGGCCAGCAGCTCACCGTCCTCGGTGTGCACCTGACCGCGGACATACGACATGCCGCGTCCGGCCGCGGTGCTCTCATGGCTGTAGAGCAGCCAACCATCCCACTCCACGGGCTCGTGGAAACTGATCGACGTCGATATCAGGGCGGTCGACAGCGTCGCGTGCGCCTGCGCTGTGCCGATCCCCCGGTGCGGCCGCATGGTGGTCGAAATACCAAGCTGCCCGGTGAAATACGCCAGCAGCGCCTTCGCGAGGTCGTCCCGTTCGGGTATCGGGTCACAGCGCAGCCAGGCATAGAGTTCCGGCGGCCCCACCTCGTCGGGGCTGTTGACATCGACCACGTCGACGAGGCGAAGCTCATGGCCTGCCATGGCCGGCCCGCCGGGGTGGGCATCGTCAGGAGTCTCGACGTCGGGCCGCAAGGCATGGTGGCTGACCACATCGAGCGTGGGCACATCCGACAACACGGTCACCGTTGCGCACACCCGCGAATCCTGGCCGACCGTGACGACAGCTGTCGCCGCAGAACGGCCCTCGTGCACGACACCGAGGGACAACTCGACAGTGGAATCGATGTCGACCGGCCTGGCGAAGACCGCATGCGCCGACCGAATCGTCTTGCCGGGGAATCGCTTTGCCGTCGCGACAATGGCCTGACCCAGCGCCTGCGCCCCTTTGGCCACCCGCCTGCCGTCATTTCCGGCCGGTCCCGTCACGCCGACGAATCGATCCGCTCCGGCGGCCGACACGTCGAACACCTCGAGCAGGCCCTCGACCGACGCCTGCGCCGGAATCAACACACCGGAGCCAGGTCGGCGTCGGGCAGGCCCGCCGACCGGCCGCACCGGAACAGGGTCTCGACACTGCCCACCGACCCGGGGTCTCCCCCGGCGATGGCCCACGCGTGAGCCTTGAACGCCAGCGCCGCTGCGCTGGGACGGTACTCGACCCGCCGGGTCTGTTCGCCCACGCCGTCCGGCGCGTATGACCCGAAGAAGACGACGTCACCCGTGTAATCGCTCGGCGTGAGCCCGTGCCGGCCGGATTCGAAGCAGGACGTGCCGATCGCCGTCACGGCCGCCGAGTCGGCCTCTGCCGACCGCCACAAGTCGTTCAGGCCAACGGCATTCAGGCCAAGGACGCGCAGTGCGCGTTCGTCTCCGTCGTCGTCGACGACGACGCCGACCCGCCAACCTGCCATCGCCCTGTCGAACAACCATCCCCCGATTCCCGACACCGTGCCGGCGACATCGGCAGCCACCACGTGCAACTCGTACTGCAGCGCCTTTTCAGGGCGTACCCGCGGCCGGGTGAACGGGACTGCGACCGTGTTGCCGCCACGAATTTCGGACAACTGCGCGGACATTCCTGGCTGTAGGGACATAGGGCATCCAATCCGGGTCCAAGGCCTGATCGGCCGGCACTCTCGACAGGTTGTTGCGGTGCGGTCCGCCTCACCCAACAGCGTGACATTCTCAAGAGAATCTGTAAAGCTTCTATCCTGACGCGTCGACCGGCCGCAGGTACGGGCGCCGATGCGCCCGACAAAGCTGTCCGCGCAGTTCGATCAGTCAAAATGGAGGTGCTGCAATGAGTCTCGTTGCGGGGCGGGGACCATTGAGTACACAACCGGCCGGTTGGTTCACCCCTCCGTTGGCAAAAAGCACGGTCTACATCGAGCCGCACCCGCGCCGTATTCAGGCATTCCGCGGCGGTGCCGCACAGCTCGACACCGAGCACGCCCTGATGGTCCACCGGGCCGGTCACCCGCTGAGTTACGCGTTTCCCAGCGATCAGGTCGGCAACCTGCCGAACGAGCCGGTGGTCGAGGCACCGGGATACGTCTCGGTGCCCTGGGATGCCGTCGACGAGTGGTTCGAAGAGGGCCGCAGGCTGGTGCACTATCCGCCGAACCCGTACCACCGCGTCGACTGCCTGCCCACCCGCCGCAGCTTGCGGGTCACGGCAGGCGACAGCGTTCTGGTCGACACCGACGACACCGTGATCGTCTTCGAGACGGCCCTGGAGCCGCGGCTCTACGTGGCACCCTCCCGGGTCCGCACCGATCTCCTGCAGGCCAGTCAGACCACGTCGTACTGCAACTACAAGGGCACGGCCACCTACTGGTCAGCCGTCGTCGGGGACACCGTCATCGCCGATGTGGCGTGGAGCTACCCCGACACCCCACCGGAGTCCCTGCCCATCCAGGGGTTCCTCAGCTTCGACGCGACACGCGTGGACGTGCTGGCCGAACTCCCTTCGTCCGGGACGACGGCCGCCTGCGGTTGCGAACTCTGACCGGCAAAACCGAGGAAGGCGAACACCATTGGGAATCGTGACCACCAGCTCCGAGACGGCTTTCACCCAGCCCGCCGAGGAGATCTACGACTTCGTCACCAATCCGGCGAACTGGGTCAAGACCTACCCGGGCAGCGCCCACATCGCCGGACTACCGGAGCGGTTGCCGCTGCGGGTCGGTGACACCTGGACCGAGGCCGGGCCGGACGGGGCGCACATCTATACCTGGCACCTGGCGATCGCCATGCGGCCGCGCATGTGGGTGTTCAACTCGGTGGGCCGGCTCGGCCACGACAGTGACGGCAACGGCGGTATGGAAGGCCGCATCACCGTGCAGTACCAGTTCACCCGGCCCGGCAACGACATCACGCTGTTCAGCAGAACGATGACCATCGAGGCTTACAAGGACGCGCCGCTGCCTGACGCATTGTTCCGCGTGGTCAATCCGGCCAACATCGACGCCTATCACGCCGCCGTGGCCCGGGAGTTGGCGCTCGGCTGAGCCGAGAAATCAAGCTACCTCGGCGAGCCGAGAATCAAGCTAGCGCCGCCCCGCCGTCGAAATCGTCGGAAAGCGCGGCCGCCAACTCCAGCGTGCGGCGGCGGAACACCGGCCGCAGCAGGTCGAAATGGATCTCGGTGCCCGCCGCGATGTGCTTGTCCCACGGCAGTACGAACACCCGGCCCGGTGCCACATGCTTCTGGAACTGATGCACCAGGTCGCCGGTGTTCACGTTGGGTTTGCGCGGTCCGACGTGGTTGACGACGACGCAGGAGCGGTTGAGCAGATCCTGATAGCCGTTGTGCCGCAGCCAGTCCATGGTCACCGCGGCCTGCCGGGCACCGTCGATCGAGGCACTCGCGACGATGACCGCGCCGGACACCGTCGCCAGGACGCCGCGGCCGGCGGGGGCGAACATGTCCGCCGCGCAATCGGCCAGCACCAGGTTGTAGTGCTTGGAGACGGCGGCGGTCGCGGCGTTCCAGTCCGCATCGTTGAAGGCCCGGCTCGCGCCGCTGTACTCGTCGCCGGACAGCACCTCGAGCTTGGACTCGTTCATGCTGGTGAACGCCCGGACATCGTTGTAGCGCGACAGGTCGCCCGCGGCCAGGAGGTCGCGTACGGTCGCCGCGGACTGCCGTCCGACCCGGTCGGCCAGGTTGCCGCCGGCGGGGTCGGCGTCGACAGCGAGGATCCGGTCGCCGCGCACCGCGGCCAGCACGGATCCGAGCGCCACGGTGACGGCTGTTTTGCCCACGCCGCCCTTGAGACCGAAGACGCCGATCTGGTGGGACTCACGAGCCGTGCGGCGCACCCTGGCGTACAGATCCAGTTCGTAGTGTTCGTCACGGGAAAGCCCGAGATTGAGCCGGGTGGTGACATAGACCGCCCGCCGCCAGCCGCGCCGTGGCTGCATCTTGACCGAGGAGCGCACGCCGACACGGGACAGATTGTCGATGGCACGTGCCTCGCCCGGTGCGGCCGCGGGAATCGGCTGTTCCAGGATCCAGCTACCGGCCGAGGACGACCCGCTGATCGGACGGCCGGGCACCACCGGGAGCTTGGTGGTGATCTCCGCTTCGCGTGGAGCGGCGAAATTCGAGGTCAGCACGACCGGTGGGGTCGACACCCTGGCGTCGCCGTGCCGGGATCGCCCGTTGGGCAGCGCTGCCACCGGGCCGCCCAGCAGGGCATCAAGCCCGCCGTAGCCCAGCGGGTCCCTGGCGTGTTTGGCGTCTCCGGAGTACATAAGCCGGTCGTCGTCGGCCGACATATTTACCTCTCAATCGCTCACTCGCTTCGGCACACCCGATTGACCGTTCGGTTGTGCCGCCGTACCACCGAGGCCATCGTCGCACCGGCCGCCTCGACTGTCCGCGCGAGTTTCACTTGCAACAGACCTGCATTATTGCCCACAACGTCGATCACAACCACAGCCGAGCGTGGGCCGGGGTGCCCCAGCTACCGGCTCAACCATGCAGCGCACGGCGCAGCGCCGCGCCCTGCAGCGCGAAAAGCTGTTGGCTGAGCTCCCAGTCCGGCAGCAGCGAATCGAAGCCGTGGCACGTACCGGGAAAAAGGTGGAGCTCGGTGGCCACCCCCGCGGCCAACAGCCGGCGCGCATAGTCGAGCGCTTCGTCGCGCAGCGGATCCAGCTCCGAACAGGTGATCAGCGCCGGCGCCACACCGGTCAGGGCGGCCGCCCGGACGGGCACGGCGGACTCCGGCACATCCCGGCCGCCGGCGTAGTGGCGCCACATCGCCACCGTCGCCGGACCGTCGAAGCCCGGGGTGTCGGCGAACTCCTCCTTCGACCGCGTGGGCCGGTCGTCGAGCACCGGCTGATGCAGTGCCTGGAACACGATCGGCGGTGCGGAACCGGCCGCGGAGTGCTGCGCCAGCAGTGCGGCGAGCGCGCCACCGGCGCTGCTTCCGGCCACCGCGACGCGTCCGGCGTCGATGTCGAGCTCGCCGGCCAACGTGGCCGTCCAATTGAGCACCATCATCGCGTCGTCGAAGGCAGCCGGATAGGGATACTCGGGCGCCAGCCGGTAGTCCATCGCGATCACCGTGCAGCGGGCCCGCCGGGCCAACTCCACACATTGGATCTGGTCGGTGTCGAGGTTGCCGAGGACGAAGGCGCCCGAGTGGCAGTAGACCACCGCGGGTGACGGCGACGGCCCGCCACGGTAGATCCGCACCGCGATACTGCGTCGTCCGAGCGCGACGCGCGCCCCGACGATCTCCACGCCTGGCGTGTCCAGCACCTGCGCGGCATCGCGGCGGCGTTGATCCAGCGAGGCACGCACCACACCCAATTGGTCAGTGGTCAGGTCCGTGCGGGCCTCGGCAAACCCGTGAAGGGCGGTGTCGAGGCGGTCCAGCCAGGCCATGGCTCAGCCGTCCGTCCGATCGGCGGCCGCGGTCACCGGGGCCGGGTAGTTGGTGGGCGGTTCGAAAGTGTAGTCCGCCGACCGGAACCGGCGGGTCATCGACCAGAAAGCCCGCGCACTGCGTGGCCACTGGGTGACCACCCGGCCACTTGGGGCCCGAAAATAGCTGCTGCACCGGGTCAGCCACACTGTGCCCTGCATCCACTTGTCGATGTCGGCGAGAAACGCCGCCATCGCCGCGGGACGCACCGCGAGGTATGACTTACGTTTGCGCCGAAGATATTTCAGCGCTCGCACGACATAACGGGCCTGTGCCTCCAGGATGAAGATGACGCTGTTGGATCCGACATTCGTATTCGGCCCGTAGAGCATGAAGAAATTCGGGAACCCCGGCACCGTCATCCCGAGGTAGGCGAATGCCCCGTCACTCCAGGTGTCGTGCAGCGACAACCCGCCTTCACCGGTCACCTCGATCTGCCCCAGGTAGTCCGCGGCCGCGTACCCGGTGGCGCACACCACCACGTCGACCTCGAGTTCCCGACCATCCTCGGTGACCAACGACCGGGCCCGTAGCGCGCGGGCCGGGCTGGACACCACCTCGACGTTGGGCCTGGTCAGGGTCGCGATGAAATCCGGGGAGAACACCAGCCGTTTGCAGCCCAGTGGATGGTCCGGGGTCAGCTGGGCTCGCAGTTCCTCATCGGCCACGGTCGATTCGAGCAGGTTGAGCGCGAGTGCCTTGAACTCCTGTGTCTTGTCGCTGCCGTTCTCGATGACGGCGATGTTGGACTCACTGCGCAGCCAGAGCCGAGTTCGGTAGATCTTCTTCGCGAACGGCACGTGGGCGAACAGCCAGCGTTCCCGCTCGGTGTACGGGCGGTCGGGTTTCGGCAGTACCCAGGTCGCCGAGCGCTGCACCGAGTACACCTTCTCGGCCACCTTCGCCAGCTCCGGAACCACTTGCGAGGCAGTCGATCCGGTTCCGAGCACGGCCACCCGTGCACCCTCGAGTGCGACATCGTGATCCCATTCGGCGGTGTGCATGAGGGTGCCGGTGAACGGCTCTTCGGTCACCAGATTCGGCCGTAACGGTTGGGTGAACAGGCCGATGGCCGACACCACGATGTCGAACCGGTGCTGCTCCCCCGATCCGGTGGTCAACAACCAACTGTTGGCACCGGCATCCCACCGCGCCGCGGTGATCTCGGTGTTCAGCCGCAGATGGGGATCCAACCGATAGCGCTCGGCGCACCGTTCGAAGTACGCCAAGATCTCCGGTTGCCCGGCCCACAGCCGGCTCCAGTCGGCGTTGAGATCGAACGAATACGAGTAGAGGTGCGATTTCACGTCGCAGGCCAGCCCCGGATACGTGTTGATCCGCCAGGTTCCACCGACCCCGTCTTCGCGGTCGAAGATGGTGAAGTCTCCGAAACCCGCCTTTTTCAAGAAGATTCCGAGTGCCAGGCCACCCGGACCGGCGCCGATGATCCCGACAGTGGGTGAACGGGACATCCGCGCTATCCGATCTGCAGACATTGGCCGCCGTCGATGACGAGCTCCGAGCCGGTGATGAACGCCGCCTGGTCCGACAACAGGAACGCCACAGCGTCCGCCATCTCGCCCGGCTTGCCCAGCCGCCCCAACGTAGCCCGCTCGGCCAGCCTGGCCTGGGTGGACGCGTCGAGCATCGGCGTCTCGACGGGTCCGGGAAAGATCGCGTTGACCCGGATCCCGTCACGGCCCAGTTCGGCGGCGGCCACCTGGGTGAACCCGCGCAGCGCCCACTTCGACGAACCGTAGGCCGCGTGGTGCGGAAACGGGCGGATCGCGCCGGTGCTGCAGGTGTTCACCACAGCGGCGCCTTCTGCGCGACGCAGCGGTTCAAGGGCTGCCTGCAATCCCAGGAACGGGCCCAGACAGTTGACGCGCCAGGCCCCTTCGAACCCGGCCGGCGTTTCCTCTGCGATCGGGGCTCGGTGCAATACGCCGGCATTGTTGACCAGTGCGTTGAGCCCGCCGAATCGGGCCACAGTGGCTGCTACCGCGGCCTGCCAGTGCTCTGGCGATGTCACGTCCAGTTCGACTGCCAACACGTTGTCGCCGAACTCGGTTGTGGTAGGGGTGAGTTCGTCGATCAGATGATCCCCGGCGGTAACCCGGTAGCCGTCGGTCACCAGTTTGCGCACGATGGCCGCGCCCTGGCCACGGGCAGCACCGGTCACCAGCGCGACGCGGCTGCCATGCCCTGCTGCTGCGTTCAGTTGTAGCCACCTCGTTCTGTGCCGGTTGCGGTGCTCCCGGATACGGTCGCACCGCCGGCATGTCCTGTTGCCTCGGCGAGGTGCTCGGCGGCACCGCGGCGCAGCGCTTGAGATTCCGAGGCCAGCGTGACCATCTGGAACCCCAAGTCGGCCACGGTCTTTCCGAGCTTCCCTGCCCCGGCGTGGATTCCGGCGATCAACCCGGCGCCGTGAGCGGCGGTGTGGATGCCGGCCATCGCGGCACGTACTTCGGGGTGCGTCCAGGCGTCGGCGAGCTGGTATCCCATGGAGATCGCCAAATCCGCCGGGCCGACGTAGATCCCGGTCAGTCCCGGTACCGCGCAGATCTCGTGGACCGCGGCCAGACCGCGCGCCGTCTCGATCATCGCGAACACACTCACTCGGCGTTCCAACTCGGCGGTGTCGTGTCCGAGGCTGGCTCGCAGCGGCCCGAAGCTGCGCACGCCGGCCGGGGCGTACCTGGTGGCCGCGACCGCCGCGGCGGCCTGCTCGGCGGATTCGACCATGGCGATGATCACCGCGTCGGCACCCGCGTCGAGCACCCGGCCGATCGGAGCGGGATCAGCCGAGGGCAGCCGTACCGCGGTGGCGATCGGGACATGCTCGAGGCGGCGAAGCAGCAGCGCCACGTCGGCGTCGTCGAGATAGCCGTGCTGCACGTCGAATCCGACGTAGTGGTAGCCGGCCGCCGCGAACTCCTCGGGACCCAGGATGGTCGGACCGACGACCCATCCACCCCATACCTGGGCATGAGCCGCCAGAGCTTCCTGCAGCCTGCTGGGGTTCATCGGGTGATCGCGATCTTGACGCGTTCTGGCACCGGACGGCAGGCGAGTTCGAATGCCGCCTGCACATCGTCGGAGCCGAAGGTGTGGGTCACGTAGTTCGGTAGCAGGTCGGGATGCTCCCGGGCGAATTCGCCGGCGCGGCGCAGTACCCGCTGACGGTCCAGTGTGACACCGGATTTCAGGGTCAGATTGTTGCGGAGCATGGTGCGCATACTGATGGGATAGCTGTCGTCGTCGGGTACTCCGAAATAGAACACCGTGCCCCCGAATGCACTGGCTTCCAACGCGTGGTTGAGTGTGGCGACCTGATGCCCGACAGCCTCGATGACGACGTCGGGCTTGCCGGTCGACCCCAGGTGCCTCACCCAACGGTCGCTGGTGGCCCGGACGGGGTTATCGACCCCGAAGCAGGCACTCACCGACGAGCGGTCCACCGGATCCACACCGGTGATGCGAGACGCACCGAAAGTCTTTGCCACATAGGAGAACAGCAACCCGATCGAGCCCTGCCCGATGACGGCTACATGGCGGCCGCGAAGATCCGGCAATTGCTCGACGGCATAGAGGACACAGGCCAACGGTTGCAGGCCGACGGCCAGTTCCGGAGCCAGCACCGGGTCGTAGGACACCAGCCCGGCTCCGTCGGCGATCACGCGGCCCATCAGACCGTCGAAGCCCGACGCCCAGCCCACCACGCGTTCCCCCGGCCGGTGATCCGGGTGCCGGCTGGCCAGTACCTCGCCCGCGATCTCGTGGATCGGGAAGCCGTTCATCTCTGCCGCGCAGCATCCGGTGTCACCCGGCAGCTTGCCCTGGGTGCCACGGAATCCGGGCAGATCGCTGCCGCAAATTCCGGCGGCCAGGAAGTCGAGCAGCACCTGACCGTCCGTCAACGATTCCGGTGAGGGCTCCGAAACCTCGCTCCGCTCAAACGCGTAGGGAGCGACGAGCCGATACGACCACACGTCAGACCTCCACCGGAATGTTGTTCCAGCCCCACTGGAAACTCGACGGTGGCCGCAGTGCCGCGGCCTCGTCGATGCGGTAGTCGGGCACACGTTTGAGGAACTCCTGGATCATGATCGTGATCTCCAGCCGGGCCACGTGCACACCGAGACAGAAATGCTGCCCGTGACCGAACGACAGCAGCCGTTCGATGGGCCGGTTCCACACGAATGCGTCAGGATTGTCGTACTCCCGTTCGTCGCGTGCGGCGGAGGCCAGCAGGGTGATGACGCGTTGACCCGGTTCGATCGTGGTGCCGCGCACGGTGTACGGCCGTCGCACGGTCCGGGCGAACCACTGCGCTGGAGCGCTGTACCGGATGATCTCTTCGCGGGCGACGGGCACGTTGCCGTCGAGATCTGAACGTACCGCGGCCAATTGGTCAGGGTGGCGGAGCAGCTCCCACAGACCGGCGGCGGTGATCTTCGGGACGGTTTCCGTACCGCCGATGAAGACACCCAGCATCTGCACGGCGGCTTCCATGTCGCCGAACGCCGAGCCGTCGGGCAACCGGTAATCGATCAGTGCGTCGGCGATCGGCACGCTGCCGTCGTGGCCTTCTGCGCGCCGGCGCTCGATGATCGGGGTGAGGTAGGACAGGTAGCCGGGGCGGGCGTTGCCGACTTCGACCCCTTCCCCGGGCTGCGCGAGACTGCCCGCGTTGACGGTGGCCAGCACTTCCGGCGCCAGATCGACTGGTAAACCTACGAATTCACAGACCATCGCGGCCGCGACGATGCCGCCGTAATCCTGGGTCAGGTCGAAGGTCCCGCGCGGCAGGAGTTCGTCGAGGCGCTCGTTGGCCAGCGTCCTGATCCGATCGGCCAGCTTGGCCGCCGATCGCGGCCGGAACTGTGCCGAGGTGCAGCGCCGCACGTCCTCGTAGATCGGCGAATCGAAGTTGGCGTGGAAGGGCATCGGGTGGAGCGAAGGGTCGGGCACCGCGCCGTCGTTGCGTTGCGCCAGCACGTTCGCGGCGGGCAGCGTGCCCTCGGACGCCACGAAGGTTCCGTCGTTGACCCCGAGCACGTCCCAGATGTCGCCGAACCGGGACAGCGCGTAGGTGTCCCATTTGTCGATGTAGTACACCGGGTACTCGTCGCGCAGGATCCGGTAGTACGGCAGCGGGTCGGCCATCACATCGGGATCGAACGGATCGTAGGTGAAGTCCTGCAGCACAGGTTGATTCACGGCATGACCTACTTCAGCGGCGAGGGTGGCAAGGCCGAGAGGATGGAGTCCTCCCAGCCGTCACGAAGGGCGGGGGCCACGCTCATCCAGGTGACGATCTCCGCGGGCGGGTTGCCCTTCCACGACGGGTAGTGGTTCTCGAAACAATCCCAGTCGTCGTCGAGGGCCCAGTAGTGGATCACCTCGTTGAATCGGAAGGTGGTGATGAAGGAGCCCAGCCAGCGTTTGCCGGTGCTTTCCGACCACGGCACGTACAGCCGCTCCAGTTCCCGAATGTAATCGTCTTGACGCCCGGGTTTGGTCTGCATGATCTCCTGGATCACCAGTCCGGCCCCGAAACTCGCCTCTTTCAGCTGAGCGAGCGTCCTGTTGTACTTGCCCGCGTACATGATTCGGCCCTCGCCACGTGCGCCGAGCTCGGACAGGTATGCCGCCCACTGCAATGCGGGCTTCTCGTGACTGCCACCGGCCGCTTGCGCCTTGCCGATCCGTGCGTAATCGGCGAATGCGTCGATCTCCCAGATGATCGTCACCTGCGGCCAGTGTCCGTTGTAGGGCGTGGTTTCCCAGATCGCGAACAACCGGGCGCCGAGATCCTCCATCATCGGCTGGTAGATCTCACCGAACGTCTCCACGAACCGGTCGGGGCGCCCCGACCCCAGGTCGATGGTCTCGTGCAGATACAGCAGCGTGTGGCCGTAGAACTTCTTCATCTACCGCACTCCGGTGGTTGACAGTGACACCATGCGAGCGTGACACTTGGGGCGTGTTTTGTAAAGGTGCGCGGACATGACGGCAGGAACGGAACAGACCGGGACAACCGAACTGGCGCATGGTTTCTGTTTCGGTGAGGGGCCGCGGTGGTTCGAAGGCCTGCTGTGGTTTTCCGACATGCTGGGCGAGGCCGTACACACGGTCACGTTGTCAGGTTCCATGACCACCCTGCCCGTACCCGGACATGCCCCGTCGGGTTTGGGCTTTCGGCCCGACGGAACCCTGCTCATCGTGTCGACCGAGCGCCGACAGGTGCTGCGCTACGACGGCGACACCGTCGAACTGCTGGTGGACCTCAGCGATCTGGTCCCAGCAGCCCTCGGCGACATGGTGGTGGACGAGCACGGCCGCGCCTATGTCGGATCCCAGGCTCGAACGGGCGGGGTGATCGTGCGTATCGACCCCGATGACCGGGTGACGGTGGTGGCCGAGGATCTCGACTTCCCGAACGGCTTGGTGATCACCCCAGACGGCAGCACCCTGATCGTCGCGGAGTCCACCGCGCGGCGATTGAGCGCCTTCACTATCCGCAACGACGGCAGCCTCACCGACCGGCGGGTGTTCGCTGACGGTCTCGACGGCCCGCCCGACGGTCTCGCCATCGACGCCGAAGGCGGGGTGTGGACGGCACTGACCCTGGCCCAGGAGTTCCAGCGCATCGCCCCGGACGGATCCGGCGTCACGCACCGGATCGGCACCGACGGGCGTACCGCGATCGCGTGTGCACTGGGTGGCGTTGAGGGGCGCACCCTGTTCATGGTCACCACCACCGACGCCTATCCAGAGCGCCTGATCGGCACCAAGTTGTCGCGGGTCGACGCGCTCATCGTGGAAACGCCCGCACCGGGCGATCACGACCTGCTTCACCATCATTGACGACCACCACCACTCGAACGGTAGATATGTCCGACTCTTACTACGAGCTGATCGACGAGAACGACCCGATCGGCGAGAAATTCGCTGCCACCGACATGGCCCGCGGCACCTGGTCGGCTTCCATCCAGCACGGCGCCCCGGTGTCGGCCTTGCTGGTGCGTGCACTGGAACGCTGCGACCACCGCACCGACACCCGGTTGAGCCGGGTGGCCATCGACCTGATGGGCGGGGTGCCGTCGGAGGGCGATCTGTGGGTCCGTGCGCAGCTGGAACGGCCGGGCAAGCAGATCGAACTGGTCAGCGCCGAAATGCTGGCCCCCGGGCCAGATGGAGCAGCCCGGACAGTGGCACGGGCCAGCGGATGGCGGATGTTGCAACTGGACACCAGCGCGATCGCGCACACCGGCGTCGAGCCACTGCCGCCGCTGGAGCGCGCGCGCAGCCGCGACATGGCCAAGAACTGGGAGCCCAACTACGTGCACAGCGTGGACTGGCGCTGGCTGACAGTGCCCCAGTCGCCCGGCCCGGGTGAATCCTGGCTCAAACCGACGGTCGACGTGGTCAAGGGTGAATCGATGACGCCGCTTCAGCGGCTGTTCGCGGTGGCCGACGACGCCAACGGCATCGGTTCCAAGATCGACATCCGCAAGTGGACATTCCTCAACACCGACCTGGTGGTGCACATTCACCGGGTGCCCGATGGGGAGTGGATCGGCATTCGCGCCGACACCAACTACGGGCCCGATGGCATCGGCACCACGGTCGGGACATTGTTCGACCAGACGGGCGCTGTCGGCGCGATCCAGCAGTCGGTACTGGTGCGGCCCCGCCCACCCAAGAATTCCTAGCGCGAGCAGACGTAAAACTGCCCTTTTTCAAGGGTTTTCGGGCAGTTTTGTGTCTGCTCGGCGGATATGCGCGGGGCTCAGGTCGGCCACACTCGCCA
The DNA here is from genome assembly GCF_000426065.1 of Mycobacterium sp. URHD0025. Lineage (GTDB taxonomy): Bacteria > Actinomycetota > Actinomycetes > Mycobacteriales > Mycobacteriaceae > Mycobacterium. The sequence continues at coordinate 238,227 of NZ_KE384491.1, forward strand.
CTCCCATCAGGGTGAGCGTCGAGCGGATCTCTGCGGCCAGGATATCGAGCACCGCGCCCACACCGGTGCCACCCGCCACGGCCAGGCCGTAGATGTAGGGCCGGCCGATCATGACCGCGTCGGCACCGAGGGCCAGCGCGGTGACCACATCGCTGCCGCATCGCACGCCGCTGTCCAGGAACACGGTGGCGCGCCCGCCGATCGCGTCGGCGATGTCGGGCAACGCATCCAACGAAGCCATCGCGCCATTGAGTTGGCGCCCACCGTGATTGGACACCACCACCCCGGTAGCTCCCACATCGTCGACCGCGCGCACCGCATCCTCGGGTTCCAGCACGCCCTTGACCACGAACGGGCCGTCCCACCGCTCGCGTAAAGCGGCCACGTCGGGCCAGCTCAGATCGGGCCGGATCCGGCGGTTCTGGATGCCGACGGACTCCACGGCGCCCTTGGCCCCCGCGGCGTGGGTCAGGCTGCGCATCGTCATCCGCTGATGTCGCAGCAGCCCGTACCACCACCGCGGGCGGATGGCGGCATCGGCGATGCGCCGCGGAGTCAGGATCGGCGGATACCCCATACCGGTGCGCCGCTCCCCGGTGCGGTTTCCCTGCACCGGGACATCGACGGTCACCACCAAGGTCCGATAACCCGCATCACGGGACCGGCTGAGTATGGAGTCGGAGAACGGACCGTCGCCCCATGGATAGAGCTGGAACCAGTGGTCGGCCGAGGTGCCCGCCGCGACTTCTTCGATCGAGTACGACGACGCCGTGGACAACGTCAACCGGGTCCCGGCGCGTTCGGCTGCCTGCGCGGCTGCCAACTCACCGGACCAATGGGCGAGGCCGGTGAGCCCGGTAGGCGCCAGGATCACCGGCAGCTCAAGATTCTGTCCGTCGATCGTGACGCACAGGTCCGGGCTGGAATGTCCCGCCAGAACCCGTTGCCGCACCATCCAATTCGTGAAGGCGGCACGGTTTGCGCGTAGCGTGCGCTCATCTTCGGCCCCGCCGTCGAGATAGGCCCACACCATCGCGGGCAGCGCCCGGCGCGCCGCGCGCCGGTAGTCGTCGACACTCACCAGCGGAGCCCGGGTACGCAGACGGTACTGAAACGCCGAACTCATTTGATCGCGATTGGCGTGACCGGTGAACCCACGGCATTGCTGATGTGCAACGGCGGCGCCACGAACATGAAACTCCACACCCCGTCACCCGCGCACTCGGCGGCCAGGGCATCGAGGTCGAGGATCTCGGCCAGCGGCATGCCCATGTCGCGGATCAGGATGCAGTGCAGCGGCAGCGTCTCCCCTGACTCGCTGGGGATCACCTCGATGGCCCAGTTGTCACTGCCCACCGCTGCCACGCCGCGGTCACGCAGCCAGCGCGCGCAATCGATGCCAAGACCCGGCTCGGTGGACATCCAGTCCTCGCGTCCCTGCGCCAACAGCCGAGCCCGCCAGCCCGTACGCACCAAGAGGAAATCCGCCTCCCCGACGGTCACGCCTTGTTCCCGTTCGGCGGCCTCGAGGTCGGCCGGCGTGATGGGTGTGCCGCCTTCGAGCCAGCTCACCCCATGCAGCCGGGCGATATCCAGCAGCACGCCGCGGCCGGCGATCCGGTCGGTGAAGGCGTCGACGGCCAGCTGACGGGCGCCGGCCCGGGTGCGGACCTCGTCCGTGGAGTACCCGTTGTAGAGCTTGTCGTCGTAGGCCACGTGCGATAGCGCGTCCCACTGGGTGCCGGACTGCAGCGGCATGATGATCCAGTCGTCAGCGACCTGCAATCCGTGCGGTTCCCAGTCCCCGGGCTGCATCGACATCAGGTGGACGGGGTTGAGGCGACCGCCGATACCGCTTTGCGGTCCATCCTTTCCGACCGGGATACTGAGCTGAAACACCTTGCCCGTCCGCACCTCGCGCGCCGCGGCCCGCACGTGACGGGGCTCGACGAGGTTGAGGGTACCGATCTGGTCGTCGGGCCCCCATCGGCCCCAGTTGGACAGTTCGCGGCCCAGGTCCTTGAAACTCACGCTTTACAGAATTGCACAAAATTGTCAACATGACAGCCATGGCCGCCACCCATTTCCCGCTGCTGTCGTTCGACACCACCGACGCGGCCTTCGTCGCCGACCCGTGGGCGCGCTACCGCGAGATCCGGGAACTGGGCGGCGTGGTCTTCAACGAGCGGATAAACCGATGGATGGTCGGCGAATTCGACCTCGCCAAGGAGATCCTCAGCGCACCTTCACGGTTCGGCTCCGAACGCGGCCAGATCGAACACGCGGCGGTGTTCGGCGGGCCGACGATGGAGTTCTACGACGGCCCGCACCATGACCGGATCAGAGCGATCTGGTCGAGTGATTTCCGGCCGAGGACCTTGGCGCGGCTGCGGCCGGTGATCACCGACATCGTGCGGTCCAGGATGTTGCCGGTCGCCGCCAGACTGCGCGACGGCGAGACCGTCGAGGTGGTCTCCGAACTCACCCGCGGCATCCCGACCGAGGTGATCGCGCACATGCTCGGAGTCGAGCCGGAGATGGTCGGCCAGTTCACGGCGTGGAGTGACGCGATGGGCGCCTCCGCGGAGGGCTACAGCATGCCCGGCGAGCACGGCGCCGAGTTGATCGCCGCCGGGAAACACGCGACAGCTCAATTGAATTCCTACATTCGCGAGCAGTTGCCCCGCCGTGGCTGCCCCGCCGAAGACAACTGGGATCTGATCGGGACCATGGTCGGCCACCAGTATGCGTGTGAGCACATGACCGAGCAGGAAATCGTTGCCAGCAATACGCAATTGGTGTTCGCCGGCAACGAGACCACCGCCAAGCTTCTCGCACAGATCGTGGCGACACTGGCCGTCCACCCGGATCAGCGCCGCCTTCTGCACGCCGATCGCACCTTGGCCCTCGACACAGTCGAAGAGGTCCACCGCCTGGAAACGGTGACGCACTCCATCTTCCGCGACGTGGTGGGCCAGTCTGCCACCGTCGGAAACGCAGTGCTCGGCAGTGGCGAGCGCATCACCCTCTTACTGGGAGCGGCCAACCGCGATCCACGACGCTGGGAGCGCCCCGACGAACTCGACATCACCCGCCGCAAGTTGTCGCATCTGGGATTCGCCTTCGGTCTGCACAGTTGCCTCGGGATGAATCTGGCCCGCCTGGAGGCCCAGATCTTTGTCGAGGAGTTGGTCGAGGAGGTCCGCGACTGGCAGCTGGCCGGTCCCTTGGACTATGGCACCAACTACACAGTGCGCGGCCCAAGCCGGGTGCTGGTGGCCCTGGACTGAAACCCGGTCAGCACAGGGTGGTTCAGCCCTGCAGCCGCAACGCCCCGGCCGGGCACTGAGTTACCGCCGTCTGCAACCGTTCTCGATCATTCTCCGGGTGATCGTCACCGTGAATGTGCACCATGCCCCCGTCGGAAACCTCGAACACGTCCTCGGCGATCGATTCACAGATGCCGTGCCCGGTGCACTTGCCGAGATCGACTTCGACACGCATCGTGTACCGATCTACGCGATGCGCGTCGGGACGCGCTTGATGCCGTGCACGAAGCTGCTGTAGAGCATTTCGGGCTCGCCGAATTCGACGGTCTTGAGCCGGGTCAGCAATTCGCGGAACAGGTGTCGTAGCTCGGTCTTGGCCAGCTGGTTGCCCAGGCAGAAATGTGGCCCGCCGCCGCCGAACCCGACCTGCGGGTTGGGTGACCGGCTCAGATCGAACCGCTGCGGCTCGGTGAACACCGATTCGTCCCGGTTGCCCGAGCAGTAGAACAAACCCACCTTGTCGCCGGCGGCGATCTGCTGGCCGGCCAGCTCGACATCTTCGGTGGCATGGCGGGCGAACTGGATCACCGGGGTGGCCCACCGCACGAACTCCTCGGTGGCCAAGCCGATCCGGTTGTCAAAATCTTCCAGCAGCCAATCCTTTTGATCAGGATTGGCCGCCAAGGCCATCATCGCGTGGGTGGTGGTCTGCTTGGTGGTGTCGTTGCCGGCCGAGGCCAGCAGGATGAGGAAGGCCCCGATCTCCTCGTCGGTCAGCCGGTGACCGTCGACCTCGGCGTTGACGATGCTGGTCATCAAGTCGTCACCGGGATTGGCGCGCCGGAACTTGGCCAGCTCCACGCCCGTGTTCGAGATCAGCATGATCTCGTTGATGGTGGCCATCGCGCGTTCTTCGAGCGACGAGTACTCGTCGTCGCTCATGCTGAACAACTTCTCGGCGGCCTTGGCCAGAGCCGGCTGATCTGCGGTCGGCACGCCGAGCATGTCGGAGATGGTCCGCATCGGCAGCTGCGCCGAACATGCCTCGACGAAGTCGACGTCCCCGGCACCGATCAGGTCGTCGACGACAGCGACCGCGTTTGCGTGGATCTGCTCCTCGATCCGTCGCACGTTGCGTGGGGTGAACGCCGAACTGATCAGGCGCCGGTAGGTGGTGTGCTCGGGAGGATCCATCATGAGAAAGAAGGTCGCGAATTTCTGTACGTCGGCCGGCATCGGATCCAGCGCCACGCCCTTGGTGGAGGTGAACAGCTCAGGATGCTGGCTCACGAATTGGATGTCGGCGCGCCGGGTCACCGCCCAGAACCCGGGCTCCTCGACGTCGAAGAGTGTCGGCAGCGGCTGGTGCCAACTCAGGCCGTCACCGGACCGCAACTGCGCGAACGTCTCGTCACGTTCGGCAAAGGGCCGACTCCAGAAGTCGTGCGACGTGATGTCGAATGGGCTGTACTCGCGCGCCTGCGGTGAGCTGGCAACTGTCACTGGGATTCCCTCCTGCACGGGCGTCCGACGACGATGTCGCGCCACGAATTAGCGTGACAGTTGGCCAATAATTTGTAAAGCTGTGGGCATGGCGGAAATATCGTCGACGGACGACGACAGCAGCACCCGAGCACGGATCCTGGCTGCCACCGCCGAGGTCCTCGGGGCCAACGGGATGACGAAACTCAGCCTGTCCGAGGTCGCCCTGCAGGCCGGGGTTTCCCGGCCCACGCTCTACCGCTGGTTCGGCTCCAAACAGGAGTTGCTCGACGCGTTCGTGGTGTGGGAGCGAAAGACCTACGAACAGGCTGTGGCGCAGGCGTCGGCCGATCTGCCAGAGAACGAACATCTGGACGCGGCGCTGCGTACGGTCGTCGAATATCAGCAGTCCTATCCGGGTCTGCGGATGGTCGACATCGAACCCGAACACGTCATCAAACGACTCACCCAGGTGATCCCGCTGATGCGGGAACGCCTGCAACGCCTGACAAACGGACCGGATGCCGACGTCGCCGCGGCCACCGCGGTGCGGGTGGCGGTCTGCCACTACCTGGTGCGCAGCGATGACGCCGACGATTTTCTCGCCCAGCTCCGTCATGCTGCCAGGGCCAAGAACCAGCATTGACCAGGGATTTATCCGCGCGACGCTACCCTGGGCTCGGTGACCGAATCAGCTGACTCCAACGCCGGGCTCGGCCTGGCCGAACAGGCCGCGCTGGGCAGCGGCGCGAGCTTCTGGACCACCAAGGCCGTCGGACCCGTGCCGGCAATCGTGCTGACCGACGGCCCGCACGGTGTGCGCAGGCAATCCGGCAGCGCCACAGATCATCTGGGCCTGTCCGGAAGTGAACCGGCCACCTGTTTTCCGCCCGCGGTGGGCCTCAGCCAGACCTGGGACCCCGATCTGGTCGAACGCATCGGTCAGGCACTGGGCGACGAAAGCCGTGCACTCGGTGTCCATGTGCTGCTGGGCCCCGGCGTCAACATCAAGCGCGATCCACGCTGCGGGCGCAACTTCGAGTACTACTCGGAGGATCCACTGCTGTCGGGGACGCTGGGCGCCGCGTGGGTGCGCGGGGTGCAGAGCCGAGGTGTCGGCGCATCGGTCAAACACTTCGCGGCCAACAACGCCGAACACGACCGCATGCGCGCCAGTTCCGACGTCGATCTCCGAACGCTGCGCGAAATCTATCTGCGAACCTTCGAGATCGTGGTGCGCCAGGCCCGGCCGTGGACGGTGATGTGTTCCTACAACCGGATCAACGGGGTCTACGCCTCGGAGAACGCCTGGCTCCTGACCACGGTGCTGCGCGACGAATGGGGTTTCGACGGCGTGGTGGTCAGCGACTGGGGCGCGGTGGCGGACCGGGTGGCCGCCGTGGCCGCGGGCCTGGATCTGGAGATGCCGGCCACCGGCGGCGTCTCCGACACCGAGGTGGTGGACGCGGTACGTTCGGGCGCCCTGGACGCCGATATCGTCGAGCGCGCCGCGGCCCGCGTGAGCCGCCTGGCTTCGAAGGCCACTGAAACAGTAAGCACAGCGGCATCTTTCGATGTCGATGCACATCACATGCTGGCGCGCGAGGCCGCGCAGCGGGCGGTCGTGTTGCTGAAGAACGAGGGCGATCTGCTCCCGTTGACGCCGTCACCGCTGGCGGTCATCGGCGGATTCGCCCAAGAGCCTAGATACCAAGGTGGTGGAAGCTCTCATGTGAATCCGACCCGTCTCGACATTCCCCTGGACGAAATCCGGAGGCTGGCAGGCGATCACGCGGTGACCTACTGCCCGGAAACCGACGTCGCCGCCGCGGTCACCGCCGCCGAATCCGCCGGTGCCGCAATCGTATTCCTGGGTCTCACCGCCGAAGCGGAATCCGAGGGTTACGACCGCGACCATATCGACCTGCCCGCCGCCCAGATCGAACTTCTGCGCGCCGTGGTCGGGGCCCAGCCGCGCACCGTGGTGGTGCTGGCCCATGGCGGCGTGGTGCGGCTGGACGCTGTCGCGGGACTGGCCCCGGCCATCGTCGACGGAGCGCTGCTCGGACAAGCCGGAGGCGGCGCACTGGCCGACGTGCTGTTCGGAATCGTGAACCCGTCGGGCCGGCTGACCGAGACGGTGCCTGTCCGGCTGCAGGATTCCCCGGCGTATCTCAACTTTCCGTCCGAAGCGGGCCATACCGTCTACGGCGAACGGATATTCGTGGGCTACCGCTGGTACGACGCCCGGGACATGCCGGTGACCTTCCCGTTCGGACACGGCTTGTCCTACACCCGGTTCGACTACTCCGGCCTTGAGGTGGCCGACACCGGCGACGGGCTGTCCGTGCGCCTGGCCGTGACCAACATCGGAACCCGGACGGGTCGTGAGGTGGTGCAGGTCTACGCCGGGCTGCCCGGTTCCGCTGTCGGCAGGCCGGTCCGATGGTTGGCCGGCTTCACTTCGGTCACGCTCGCACCGGGCGAGCGACGTGCCGTCGAGATTCCGGTCGGCCGAACAGATCTCGCGTATTGGAGCATCGATGCCGAGCGCTGGGTGGTCGAATCCGGCGAGTATCTGGTGTCGGTCGGCGCGTCGAGCCGCGACCTGCGGTTGAGTGCGTCGGTGACAGTGGAGGGTGACGAGCCGATGCGGCCGTTCACCCGCGAATCAACCCTGGGTGAGCTGCTCGCCGACCCGGTAGCCGCACAAACGATCGCGACGGTGCTGAGCAGCGCTTCCCCGTTCGGCACGGACGATTCCGCACTCGGCATGAACCTGCTGCGGATGCTGGAATCCGTACCGATCGGGCGGTTGGCCGGATTCTCGGCGGGCAAGGTCACAGTTGAGCAGCTCGACGAACTGCTCGCGGGCATCAACGCTCAGCGACCCTGACCGCCTGCAGCTCGGCAAGAATTTCGTCGGTGTGCGCGCCGAGTGCCGGGGCGACCATGCGCGGTTGCCATGGGGTGTCGGAGAAGTCCGCCGGGCTGGCCACCATCGGTACGGTCGAAATCCCATCGGGGACTTCGACGATGCCGCCCGCCGCATGGAACTGTTCGTCGGCGATGACGTCGTCGAGGCTGTTGATCGGTGACCAGAAGAAATCGGGTTCCTCGTCGAAGCGGGCAGCCCAGTGATCCATCGGATGGCCCGCGAAGATGGCGTCCAGATCGCTGATCAACCTGCGGGCGTTGATGTATCGGTCCCGCGCCGTGGCGAAACGCTCGTCGGTCAGCCACTCTTTGCGATCCACCACCCGACACAGCGCGGGCCAGTGCCGGTCGGTTTGCAGTCCGACGATCCAGAACCGCTTCCCGTCACCTGCGGTGTAGTTGTTCATGCAGGGGTTGGCCATCGCCTCGCGCTGTCCGATCGCGATCTGCTGACCACTCATCAGCAGCGTGTTGAGGTCGAAGCTGACAGTGTAGGCGCCCTGGCGGTAGAGTGAGGTGCTGACCAATTGACCTGTGCCCGTGCGATTTCGGGCCAGCAGCGCGGCGCACACCGCTGCGGCCAGCGTCATTCCCGCGGAGTGGTCCCCCATGCCGCCGCGCTGGAACGGTGGGGTGTCCCCCGGGCGGGTGAGCAGGTCGGCCAAGCCCGCGCGGGCCCAGAAAGCGGCGACATCGTAGGCCGCCCGGTCGGCCTCGGGTCCGGTCAATCCGTATCCGGTGACAAGTCCGTACACCAGGCGTGGATTGCGCGCTGCGACGGTGTCGAAGTCGAGTTGCAGCCGCCGCAACGCGGCAGGCCGCACGTTTGTCAGGAAAACGTCCGCGCTGGAAAGTAATTCGCCTGCGATGTCACGCCCCTGGGCGGTACCGAGGTCGAGCACGATGCTTCGTTTGGACCGGTTGTCCATCTCGAAAGGCGGATTGGCCGCCACACCCAGGTCCGGATCCAGGCCGAGCATCCGCCCGAACGTTCTCGCCGGGTCGCCCGACGGCGGCTCGATCTTGACGACGTCCGCGCCCCAGTCGGCCAAGATTGCTCCGGCGGCCGGGGCGGCCACCCACACACCCAACTCGATGACCCGAAACCCCTCCAACGGACCCGCCATCGCCGTTCCTTTCCGAAAACGCTTTACAATTTGCCGCGCATTTGTAAACTTGGCGAATGCTTACACCGGCCCGCCGTCTCGTCCCTGTCGCCGGTCTGGCCGGACATATCGGCCACGGCGTGCAACGTATCGCAACCGATGCGGTCATCGGGCGCATGCGGGCACTGCCACGCCGGATCGCCGACCTGGATCCGGCATACCTGTCGGAACTGACCGGACGCAGGGTCGAATCGGTGTCGGTCATCGGCGGCGATGCGGGTACGTCGTCGCGCGCCCGGCTGGCGCTGACAGGTTCCGGGGTGCCCGAATCGGTGTTCGTGAAGATGCCGGCCGAAACCGCGGCCACGCGCATGATGGGCGAGCTCGGCAGGCTGGGCCACACCGAGGTTCGTTTCTACCAACAGCTGGCCGGCGGGCTGCCCGGAGTTCCGCGTGCCTACGGCGCGGCCTTCGACGGCCTCACCGGGCGGTACGTGGTGGTGCTGGAGGACCTGGCGTCGAGTCCCTGCGAATTCCCCGACACCCTGCACCCACTGGACAAGGACCGAGCGGCACAGACCGTCGAGCTGCTGGCCCGCGTGCATGCGGCGTTCTGGAATCGGCTGCCGGCGCGCAGCGGCAGCGGGCCGCTCGGATGGCTCTACTCGGCATCGGGTGACCACACCTCGCTGATGACCGGCGCACTGCTCAAGCTCGCGACCAAGCGACTCGCCGAGACCACCGACATCCCCGTGGCCGACGGCCGGTTCATCGATGAGAACTATCGGGCGGCGGCCCAACTCCTCGACCGTCCGCCGCACACCGTGATGCACGGTGACGCGCACCCGGGCAATTTGTTCTTCCGCGACGGTGCGGCCGGACTGCTCGACTGGCAGGCCGTACGCCGCGGCCATCCCGGCCGTGAGCTGGCGTACACCCTCGCCACCTGCATGACCACGCTCGACCGGCAAGCCGCCGAACGTGACCTGCTCGACGAGTACCGCCGCGCGCTGGCCGCGGCGGGCGGTCCGACGCTGGATCGCGACGACCTGTGGGAGCGGTACCGGCTGGGCGCGATCTACGCGTACGCCGCCCCGGTGATCACTGCCGGCCTCGGCGGGATGCAGGACGAAGGCATCGCTCTGGAAGGCGCCAGGCGGGGTGTGGCAGCTTTGGCCGACCTGGAGACTGTGGCAATACTCAAGAAGTTGCTCTGATGGTCCTACCATTTGGTGAACCACCATGAACCAAGGCCTGGACGTGAATGAACCTGTACCCGCGCAGCGGGACGTATCAGTCGAAGACACCTCGACGCGACACCGGATACTCGTCGCGACGGCCGAGGTGCTGGCCCGCAGCGGCCAGACCAAGCTGAGCCTTTCGGAAGTGGCGCTGCAGGCGGGTGTCTCCCGCCCCACGCTGTACCGCTGGTTCGCCGACAAGCAGGAACTTCTCGACGCGTTCGGCACCTACGAGCGCGAGATGTTCGACCATGGCATGAGCCGCGCCACCGTCGGCCTTCGGGGCACCGAGAAGCTCGACGCCGCACTGCGTTTCATCGTGCAATATCAGCAGTCGTATTCCGGTGTCCGGCTGGTCGACATCGAACCCGAAGTGGTGATCGCCCAGCTGGCCAACGTCATACCACTGATGCGGGCGCGGCTGCTCAAACTCTTGTCGGGCGCCAACGCCCCGGTAAAGGCTGCCACCGCGATCCGGGTCGCGGTCTCGCACTACATCGTGCGCAGCGATGACGGCGATCAGTTCCTCGCGCAGCTGCGCCACGCCGTCGGCATCAAACAGCCCGACGCGAACTGACCGGTCTTGTGCATTGGCCCTTGGGCACCTCCACTCCGTCGTCCTGAGCGAGACTCTACGATCGCAGAGACTTGCCGATCGGTCAACCGTTTCTCCAAAGGGGTGACACGAGACGCAATTTTTGTAAAGCTGTCGGTATGACTCAGGTGCAGAGCGACACCGGCGTGCTCGCCGGTGACGAACGGATGCTCATCGACGGTGAGCTCCAATACACCGGCAGCGGTGCGAAATTCGACGTGATCCATCCGGCCAGCGAGCAGGTGGCCGGCCAGGCGACCGATGGCACGGTGGCCGACGTCGAGCGTGCGGTGGCCGCTGCCCGGCGTGCCTTCGACGAAACGGACTGGAGCCGTGACGTCGAATTCCGTTACCACTGCCTGATGCAGCTGCACGATGCGCTGGAGGCCGAGAAGGAGCGGCTGCGGCGGGTGCTGGTCACCGAGGTCGGCTGTCCGATCACCGTCACCGGCTCGCAGATCGAGGATCCGATCGGCGAGGTCAAGCACTGGGCAGAGCACGGTAGGAATTTCGAGTACGTCGTCGACAACGGGGTGCACCAAACCCAGCTGGGGCCGGCGCGGCGCAAGATCGCCTACGAGCCCGTCGGCGTGGTCGGGGCGATCACCCCCTGGAACGTGCCGTTCTACCTCAACATCGCCGAGACGGTTCCGGCGCTGATGGCGGGCAACACGGTGGTGCTCAAGCCGGCGCAGCTCACGCCGTGGTCGGGGACCGAGTTGGGCCGCATCGTCGCCGAGCACACCGACATCCCGGCCGGCGTGTTCAACGTCGTCGTATCCAATGCCAATGAGGTGGGCGCCGCCCTGTCCGCCGACCCGCGGGTCGACATGATCACCTTCACCGGGTCGACGGCCACGGGGCGCGCCATCCTGGCCGCCGGCGCGTCCACCGTCAAGAAGACCATGCTCGAGCTGGGCGGCAAGTCTGCCCACATCGTCCTCGACGACGCCGACTTCAACTCGGCGTTGCCCATCGCGGCGATGATGGCCTGCGTCATGAGCGGGCAGTCATGCATCCTGCCGAGCCGGATCCTGCTCCCCCGCAGCCGCTACGACGAGGGCGTAGAGATGCTCAAGGGCGCGATGGAGAACTTCCCGGTCGGCGACCCGTGGACCCCGGGCATCATGCAGGGTCCGCAGATCAGCCAGACCCAGCGCGAAAAGGTCCTCGGGCTGATCAAATCCGGCATCGACTCGGGTGCAAGGCTGGTCACCGGCGGCGGCGTTCCGGAGAACCTGCCCACGGGCTACTACACCCAGCCCACGCTGCTGGCCGACGTCGACCCCGATTCGCAGGTGGCCCAGGAGGAGATCTTCGGACCGGTGCTGACGGTCACGCCGTACGACTCCGACGACGAGGCGGTCGCCATCGCCAACAACTCCATCTACGGCCTGTCCGGGGAGGTTTCGTCCGGCGACGTGGACCGCGCGTTCGCGATCGCGCGGCGTATCCGGACCGGCAACGTCACGATCAACAGCCGCAGCCACTTCGGCATCAACAGCCCGTTCGGCGGCTCCAAGCAGAGCGGACTGGGACGGCGCAACGGCGAGGAAGGTTTCAAGGAGTACTTCGAGTCCAAGACCATCGGCATGCCCGGGTGAGTCGACATTCCGATATCGCAGCCCTGCTGTACCGATACGCCCGGGCAGTCGACTCCAAGGACTGGGAGCTGTACCGGTCGGTGTTCACCGAGGACGCCCAGATCGACTACTCGTCGGCGGGCGCCGTCGTGGGCAGCCGCGACGACGTCGTCGACTGGTTCGCCGCGAACTTCGGTGTCATCCCGTGGAGCATGCACTACATCACCAACGTCGAGATCCTCGAGAGCGACGGCGACAACGCGACCGTGCGCGCGATGTTCTACAACCCCATGCAGTTACCGGGCATGACGGAGATGAGCGCGTGCGGCGGGTACTACCACCACGAACTGGTGCGCACGCCCGACGGCTGGCGCAGTCGCAGCCTGCGCGAGGAAAACCTCTGGTTCACCAACCCGCCGACCACGTGACGGCTCCTCGCCGAGATTGAACTCAGGGACCATATCCGCGTCGGAATCGTCCCTGCGTTCAATCTCGGGAGAGTCGGGGGCGGGCGGAGTCCACCAAAGCCCATCGATCCTGCAACTATGGCGACAAAACGCGAGTAGAGGGCGCCGTACCCGCAGAGTCAACGCAGAGACACTAGCCCTCGGTGCTGAATTGAGGGCTCAGCCCTCGTGCTGAATTGAGGGCTCAGCCCTCGGCGGCCAACTGGCCGCATGCCGCGGCGATCTCACGCCCCCGGGTATCGCGCACTGTGCACGACACGCCCTTGGCCTGAACACGTTTGACGAACTCCCGTTCGACGGGTTTGGGACTGGCGTCCCACTTGCTACCCGGTGTGGGGTTGAGCGGGATGAGGTTCACGTGCACCAGCGGCCCCAGCTTGCTGTGTAGCTTCTTGCCCAAAAGGTCTGCGCGCCAAGGCTGGTCGTTGATATCGCGGATCAGCGCGTACTCGATGGACACCCGCCGGCCCGTGACGTCGGCGTAGTAGCGCGCGGCGTCGAGAACTTCGTCGACACTCCACCGGTTGTTCACCGGCACCAACGTGTCGCGCAGTTCATCGTCGGGAGTGTGCAACGACACGGCCAGCGTGACACCGAGACGCTCGTCGGCCAGTTTCCGGATCGCCGGCGCCAACCCCACCGTCGACACCGTCACCGATCGCGCACTGATCCCGAACCCGTTGGGCGGCGGCGCGATGATCCGCTTCACGGCGGCCAGCACCCGGTTGTAGTTGGCCAGCGGCTCGCCCATGCCCATGAACACGATGTTCGACAGCCGCCCGTCATGTTCCAAACGCATGGCCGAGGAGGCCGCCCGGACCTGCTCGAGGATCTCGGCGGTGGACAGATTGCGTTGCAGGCCGCCCTGTCCGGTCGCGCAGAACGGACAGGCCATGCCGCAGCCGGCCTGCGAGGAGATGCACACGGTGTTGCGCTGCGGGTAACGCATGAGGACGGACTCGAAGGTCGTGCCGTCGCCCGCGCGCCACAGCGTCTTGCGGGTCTCCCCCGCGTCGCACTGGATTTCCCGTGCCGGCGTGATCAATGTCGGGAACAGCGCGTCGGCCACCTGATCGCGCACGGCCGCGGGCAGGTCGGTCATCTGCTGCGGGTCGGCGATCAGCCGGCCGTAGTACTGATTGGCCAGCTGTTTGGCCCGGAATTTCGGCAATCCCAGCTCGGCGACCGCGGCGGAACGGCCGTCCTCGTCGAGGTCGGCAAGGTGCCGCGGCGGCATGCCGCGTCGGGGTGCTTCGAAGACCAATTCCTGCTTCATGTCTTTTCCAGTATCAGGCTTGTGCGGCGAGAACGTCGTGAACTGTCTGCTCGACGGTGTTCAGTACCTCGGCGTCCACTCCGGCGCGACCGCGGACGAACACCGATGCGCGGCTGGCCGGGGGCAGCCCCTCGGCCAGACACAGCCCGTCGGGAAGTCGGCCGATCATCGGCAGCAGCGCGACGCCCAGGCCAGAGCGCACCGCTGCGAACAGGCCGGCCAGGTTCGCGGATTCGGCGGCGATGCGGTAGTCGATCCCGCACCGGTCGAGCGTGGCGAATGTGGGTTCGCGCAGCGTGCAGGGTTCGGAGAACATCACCACCGGCAATGGCTGGTTCACCGCAGCGAACGTGCGGCCCGAAACCCACTTCAGCGCAACCGTTCCGGAGGCGTGAGCGGGATCCAGTCCGGAACCGTCGAGCATCACGGCAAGATCGACCAGCCCGTGTTCGATGGCCTCGGCGAGCGTGACATTGCGGTCGAGACGAAACCGTAGACGCCAGTTGGGCAACCGCTCGCCCAGCGCCGCGGTGAGGGCGGGCAACATGACATCGGCGCCGTGTTCGGTGGCGCCGATCAGCAGCACCTGCTCCTCGGCCGCACCGAGATCGGCCAGCGCCGCGTCGTGCGCGGCGAGGATTGCCCGAGCGTGACCGAGAACGCGATGCCCAAGTTCGGTGAACGCCACACCGCGTCCGGACCGTTCGACGACGGGACCCCCCGCGACGGCCTCGATACGCCGTACGTGCTGACTGACCGCGGACTGAGTCATGTGCAACACCGCCGCTGCGCGGTGAAACCCGCCACAGTCCGCCACCGCGACCAGGCTGCGCAGCGGTGCGATGTCCAGCACCTGTCCCATGCCGCAAAGGTACTCCGATCAGTGCTTACGATCAAAAACGAGGAAGTTAGTGGTATTCGCCGTGTTATTCCTGGTAATTGATCAGCATCAGCGATCGATCGCGATTGGCGATAATCGTTGGACCGGCGGCACGGGGCTCAACCACCATGGGCATCATGGCGACCACTGCGCTGCGCACGCGAGGGGCAATTCAGCCGATGCCGACGAGCACGGCGACGACCGTGACGTTCTTCTACGCCCTCGGGTACCCGATCGGAAACCTGGCCGTGCACGCCCTCTCCCCGATGGCGGTACTGGCTGTTCGGTTCGGGCTCGCGGGGCTGGTCCTCGGCGCCTGGGCAGGCGTGGCCCGGGTCGGCTTCCCCACCGGCCGCAAGCTTTTCCACGTCGCCGTGGCGGGTCTGCTCATGCAGGCCGTGCAGTTCTGCGCGCTCTACCTCGCGATCGAGCATGGGGCACCGGCGGTGTTGTGCGCGGTTGTCATAGCGATGAATCCGGTTGCGACCGCACTGCTGGCCGCGATGTTCTTGCGCGACCGGTTGACGCCACGGCGTGTGGTCGCCTTGGTGCTCGGGGTGGCCGCCGTGCTGGCAGCGTGCGCGACGCGACTGATCGGCTCGGGCGGGATCGACCCGGTGGTCGGATTGCTTCTGGTGGCATTGCTCGGACTGGCGGCAGGCGGTGTTTACCAGCAACGGTTCTGCTCAGACGTCGACTTTCGGGCCTCGACCTCCGTGCAGAACGCGGTCGCATTCGTGCCGGCGTTGGCGCTCGCGCTCAGCACGCCGGTCGAGGTGCATGACGCCACCAAAGCAGTGCTGGCGGTGACCGGCGTGGTACTGCTCAACGCCATACTCGGGGTGTCGCTGTACGTGCGGGCCATCAATCTGCACGGCGCTTCGGCGGTCGCGATGTTGTTCTGCGTGATCCCCGCGGTCGCGGGGGTGCTGTCCTGGTTGATGCTCGGGGAACGGATGGACATCGGCATCGCCGCCGGTCTGGTCCTGGGCGCGATGGCGTGCTGGCTGAACGCATCCGGCGCGCGCGGTCAACGCGGCCTACGCCAGCAGCGTCAGGACGATCCAGCCGACGACGGCCGAGGGCAGCATCGCGTCGATACGGTCCATGATCCCGCCGTGACCGGGTAGCAGCGTGCCCATGTCCTTGATGGCGAGGTCGCGCTTGATCTGTGATTCGACGAGGTCGCCGAGCACGCCGGTGATGACCAGAAGCAAGCCGAGCGGCGCGCCCACCCACGCGGGCTTGTCGAGCAGGAATGCGACCGAGAGGACCGCCGCGGCGATGCCGAACACCAGCGAACCGCCGAGACCCTCCCAGGACTTCTTGGGGCTGATCGCCGGGGCCAGCAGGTGCTTGCCGAACAGGACGCCCGCGACATAACCGCCGATGTCGGCGAAGACCACCGTCACGATGATGGTGAAAACCCGGGCACCGCCGTGGTCGGCGAAGATGAGCAGGGCGGTGAAGGCGGCGAACATCGGCACCCACGTGGCCAGCAGAACCGTGGCGGCGATGTCGCGCAGGTAATTGACCGGTTGTTGATTCAGACCCTGGCCGACCAGACGCCACACCATGCAGACGACGATCGTCCCGCCGTACGCGCCCAGCAGCCCGACCGCTCCGAAAGGCCAGGTCAGCCAGATCATCGCCTGGCCGCCGAGCAGCAACGGCACGGCGGGCAGCACATATCCGTGCTCACGCAGCCGCCGGATCACCTCGTGGGTGGCGATGGCGATGGCCACCGCGAGCAACGGCAGCCACCATATCGGCGCGAACAGGAGGGTGCCGATCGCCATGGCGCCGAGAACGACGCCGACGGCGATGGCGGCCGGAAGGTTACGGCCGGCCCGGGACTGCTTCTTCTTCGGTTCTCCGACCGGTGTCTTTGCCACGAAAGGTACTTGCTGATCGGCCACTAGACCTCCAGCAGTTCGCCTTCCTTGTGCTTGACCAGCTCGTCGATCTGGCTGGTGTAGGTGTGGGTGGACTTGTCGAGGTCCTTCTCCGCGCGCCCGACCTCGTCCTCGCCGGCCTCGCCGTCCTTCTTGATACGGCTGAGCTCTTCCATCGCCTTACGGCGGATGTTGCGCACCGAAACCTTGGCGTCCTCGCCCTTTGATTTGGCCTGTTTGACCAGCTCGCGGCGGCGTTCCTCGGTGAGCTGCGGAATGGAGATACGGATGATGCTGCCATCGTTGGTCGGGTTGACCCCGAGGTCGGAGTGGCGGATCGCGTCCTCGATCGGCTTGAGCTGGGCCGCCTCGTAGGGCTTGATGACGACCATGCGCGCCTCGGGGACGTTGATGCTCGCCATCTGCGTGATCGGCGTCATCGCCCCGTAGTAGTCGATGTTGATACGGGAGAACATGCCCGGATTGGCCCGGCCGGTCCGAATGGTGGCCAGGTCGTCACGGGCCACACTTACGGCCTTTTCCATCTTCTCTTCGGCGTCGAAGAGAGTTTCGTCGATCACGTCGGCTTCTCCCGTTTCCCGTTCAGGTGGTGACCAGTGTTCCGATCTTCTCACCCGCCACCGCGCGGGCGATATTGCCTTCGGTGAGCAGGTTGAAGACCAGCATCGGCATCCCGTTGTCCATGCACAAACTGAAGGCGGTGGCGTCGGCCACGCGCAGGCCGCGATCGATGACCTCGCGATGGCTTACCTCGGTGAGCAGCTCGGCGGTCGGGTCCTCCCGCGGGTCGGCGGTGTAGACACCGTCGACGGCCTTGGCCATCAGCACAACGTCGGCCCCGATTTCCAGGGCCCGCTGCGCGGCGGTGGTGTCGGTGGAGAAGTACGGGAGGCCCATGCCTGCCCCGAAGATGACGACGCGACCTTTTTCCAGGTGACGCACGGCGCGCAGCGGGATGTACGGCTCGGCCACCTGGCCCATGGTGATGGCGGTCTGCACGCGGGTGTCGATGCCTTCCTTCTGCAGGAAGTCCTGCAGCGCAAGGCTGTTCATCACAGTTCCGAGCATGCCCATGTAGTCGCTGCGCGTGCGTTCCATGCCGCGCTGTTGCAGTTGGGCGCCGCGGAAGAAGTTGCCGCCGCCGATCACGACCGCGACCTGGACGCCGCTGCGCACCACTGCGGCGATCTGGCGGGCCACCTGGTGCACGACATCGGGGTCGAGGCCGACCTGGCCACCGCCGAACATCTCTCCGCCAAGCTTCAGCAGAACCCTTGTATAGAAGGGACGAATGGGTGCTGCGCCCTCGCCGGCGATATTCGGATCCGCCATCGGTCTCCTCGGCACTCCTCGCATGTAGAGAGCCACCCGGGTTCACCCTGGACGGCCTCTCCATCCTGCCCTATGGCGGGCAGCACACCTAGCTCGGGGAGCGTTCGCGGACCGAGTGTCGCCGGCGGGCGCGCCGGCCTGCACCTACCCCAGGTGTGCCTGAAGCAGCCAGGCCGCCATCGACTTGCGGCCGTTGGCCTCGTCGCGGAGGTCCGCACCGGCGAAGCCGGCAAAGTTGGCGAATTCCGGTGGCACGTGGGCGTGGATACGGGCCGGGCGGACCTCATCGATCACCCAGTACTTGCCGACGACCTCCCGCAATTCGTCCTCGCTGACCGGGTTTGCAGGCCCGGTGTCGCCCATCGCCCCCTTGTCGAACACCAGCACGAAGTACGAGGCGCCGGGCGCCGCGGCCCGCACGATCGACCGCTGGTAGCCGTCACGAAGTTCCACCGGCATGGAGTGGAACAACGTTGAATCGACGATGGTCCCGAAGCGGCCGTCATAACCGGTGAACGCGCTGATGTCGGCAACCTCGAAGCTGGCGTTCTCCAGCCCCCGCTTTGCGGCCTCGGCCCGGGCCAGCTCGATGGCGGTGGCCGACTGGTCGAGCCCGACCGTGGTGAATCCTTGCTCGGCCAGATAGAGCGCCGTGGCGGCTTCACCACAGCCGGCATCGAGCACGTCGCCGTGGAACTTGCCTTCGGCGATGAGTGCCGCGATCTCCGGCTGCGGTTCGCCGATGCTCCACGGCGGGCGCGCCCCGGCGAACTCGGGAGCCTCACCGCGGTAAGCCGATTCGAACATTGCGTCTGACATCTCGCTTGGTGTGGTCATGCGTCCGGTATATCAACCTGGTTGATATGTGTCAATATGCTTGATATGAATTCCGACCTGGCGAGCGGCCTCGAGGAGCAGCCCCTCGGATACCTGATCTACCGCGTGGTTGCGGTGCTGCAGCCGAAGGTCACCATGCAGCTGCAACCGCTCGGACTCACGCTGCCGGAATTCGTCTGCCTGCGAATACTGTCCATGGCCCCCGGTCAGTCCAACGCCGAACTCGCCCGCCACACCAACGTCTCACCGCAGGCGATGAACAACGTGGTGCGCGGATTGCAGGAGCGCGGTGCGGTTCGCAGACCCGCCACCGTCGATTCGGGACGAGCACTTCCGGCCGAACTGACCGCCGAAGGAGCCGAGTTGCTCAAACGGGCCGAAGTGGCGGTCCTCGCCTCTGAGGATGAGGTCCTCGACCGACTCGACTCGGGCCAGCGGCGCGAACTCAAGCGACTCCTGGCCCAAGCCGTGATCTGAGGGACTCGCTCCGCCGCGCCCCGTGGCGCCGCAGTCGGTAGTGTCCCAGTTCCGATGAAGATCGTTCTGGCCCCGGACTCTTTCAAGGAGTCGATGACCGCGTCGCGCGCGGTGGCAGCGATGCGCGACGGTGTCCGGTCGGTCCTGCCCGGTGCCGAGTGCATCGGCGTGCCGATGGCCGACGGTGGCGAAGGGACGGTGGACGCCGTCGTCGACGCGCTCGGCGGCGACCGCATCACGGTCGACGTCAGCGATCCGCTGGGCCGGCCCGCACGCGCCACATACGGCTACGTCCCCGGGCGCCGCCTGGCCGTGATCGAGATGGCCGGCGCCTCCGGTCTGGAGCTGGTGGCCCCTGCGGATCGGGATATTCTGCGCGCCAGCACATTCGGCGTCGGGCAGCTGATCACCTCGGCTCTGGATCACGGTGCGGCCGAGTTGCTGATCGGGATCGGCGGTTCGGCGACGAACGACGGCGGGGCCGGTATGCTCGCCGGTCTCGGTGTGGTGTTCACCGATGGCGACGGTGCCGCACTGCCACCCGGCGGCGCCGCACTCGCCCGGTTGCAGCACATCGACGTCTCGGGTTTGGACCCCCGGCTGGCCGATGTCAATGTCCGGATCGCCTCCGACGTGAGCGCACCGCTGCTCGGAAACGCCGGCGCCAGTGCGGTTTTCGGCCCGCAAAAGGGAGCTACGCCGGCAGATGTCGAGGTGCTCGACGCCGCGCTGGCCCGGTTGGTGGAGGTGACCCGCGCCGCGCTCGGCCACGCCCTGCCCGACCGCCCGGGTGCCGGCGCTGCCGGCGGACTGGGCTTCGGCCTGATGGAATTCCTTGCGGCCGAATGCGCTCCGGGTGTCGAAGTGGTCGCCCAGACTGTGGGCTTGGAGCAGTCGCTGGCCGGTGCGGACTGGGTGTTCACCGGTGAAGGCAGTGTCGACGCCCAGACCATGTTGGGCAAGACACCGTTCGGTGTCGCCCAGCTGGCCGCACATGCCGGTGCACGGGTGGTGATCTTCGCGGGCCGCGTGGCGGCCGACGCGGACGTATTGCTGGCCAACGGAGTCGAGAAACTGGTCCCCATCACCGCGCCGGGCACCCCACTGGAACAGGCTTTGCGTGACGGCCCGGCCGCGTTGACGAGTGCGGCCGCCGAAGTCTGCCGCGCCTTGTAGCGCGGACTAGAGGATCGCGGCGGCGACGATCAGCCCGAACGCCAGGTAGGAGGCTGTCACGACCAGGACCTGGGGAGTGAACCGCTCGGAAGCCAGCACCATGCCGATGTCGATACCTTTGATCGCGCCGATGAGCCGGACCGAGAATGCCTGGGCCGCAATTCCCAAGAGCCCGAACACCAAAGTCATGATGAGACCGTGGATGAGGTCGCCCGACGAGGAGTAGATGGCGAGAACGATGATGAACGCCATCGACACCACGCCGGAGGCCGTCACCGCGGCGGCATTGGGCCGGCCGGCTCGCACCAAGGTACGCAGTGGCCCTGGCGTGGTCCAGTCGATCACGTAGAAACCCAGGACCATCAGTGCCACACCGACAATCGTGTACAACACGATCGCCGAGACCCCGTGGCCGAGAACCGACCAGTAATCGGAGTCGAGCGCAACCAGAGTGGTTGTCATAGGGTTATTCCTTCCAGGTCACAGCGGGATGCGGTGCGGCACAAAGGCAGCGCCGTTGTCGGTGACGAGACCAGACGTCTCGCGGATGCCGAGGCCGGCGGATTCGTCGCCGACGATCCACGCACCCAAAGCGGGCCGCATGTCGTCGAATTGCGGTAGCGGATCGAGCAACTGGTACACGTAGCCCTCTTCGCCGTACACACCACCCGTCTCGGTCTCGAAGCCGGCGCCCACGATGGTGATGTTGGCGCCCTCGCGTCCCAGTTTGGGTTTGCGCACATAGTCGGTCAGCTCATGCGGATCGTCGACGTAGGCGGGCAACAGGTTCGGATGCCCGGGGTACATCTCCCACAGCACCGCCAGGATCGCCTTGTTGCTCAGCAGCGTCTTCCACAACGGTTCCACCCACATGGTGGCAGGCATCTGTTCGACGGCCCGGCGGCCGAAATCGTCGTCCAGCATCCACTCCCACGGGTAGAGCTTGAAGATCGACGACATGGGTGCTTCCTCCAGGTCGACGAACCTGTCGAGGTCTGCGTCGAAGCCGATGTCCTCGATGGCCAGACCCACCGTGCGCAGGCCCGCCTCGGCCGCACACTCCTGCAGATAGGCCACGGTCACGTGATCCTCGCCGCTGACCTCGGCACCCGACCAGGTGAAGTAGGTCTCCGGCCCAGGGAGGCGGTCCCGGATCTCAGTCCAGCGCTCAACCAGCTTCTCGTGCAACGAGTTCCACTGATCATCGGCCGGGTACACGTCGGTCTTCCAGTGCCATTGCAGGATCGCTGCTTCCAACAATGTGGTCGGGGTGTCGGCGTTGTACTCCAGCAGCACCGGGGGCCTGCGGCCGTCGTAGCGCAGGTCGAACCGGCCGTAGAGGTGCGGGTCACTGCGCCGCCAGGACTTCTCGATGTGTTCCCAGCTCCATTCGGGCAACCCGAAGTCGCGGTAGCGCTCGGTCAGTACGACGTGTTCGACCGCCTCCAGGCACATCGAGTGCAGCACTTCCACCGAGGCCTCGATCGACAGCACCTCGTCCATGTCGAAGACATAGTGAACCGATTCGTCCCAGTACGGGCGGTCGGCACCGGTCGCGTCGCGCGCCGGAGTTCCGAAGCACATGCCCTGGTCGGCGACGATCTGTTCCCAGCCGGCTCGCGGGGAACTGCGTTCACGGCGCATTCAGCTGCCCGAGCTTCCGCCGTAGCTGGATGACGAGCCGAATCCGCCCCGCGAGATGGAGGTGCCCGACTTCGTCTTGGCGGTGGCGCCCTTGGGCATCTCCAGCGTTCCGCCACGGGCGATGGTGCCTACTCCGCCGTTGTTGCCGCCGTAGTAGTACCGGTACGGCGAGCCGAGGTAGATGAAGGTGCCGCCGGAGCTGCTGTGGCCACTGGAGCAATATGAGTCGGGCACCACCTCGTTGGTGCCGTCCTTGACGCACGACGCCGCGACTTCCTCTTTGTGCAGCAGGTGGTAGCCCAACGCGACCACGCCCACCACACCGACCACGGCAGCCGAGCCCATCAGGATCTTGCCGTTCCTGGCTTTGCGCTCCTGGGCCTTCTGCTCCTGCACGGCCGCGAATCGCTCGGCGGCCTCACGGGCCTTCTGTGCCTTGTCTCGCTGGCGCGCCTCGGCCACGGTCGGAGGTCGCGGCGTGGCGGTGGCCGGATCCTGCCAGCGAATCGATCCTCGATCCTCCCCTGGCGGGTCATAGCTCATCGAGTGGTTCGGGTCATTCGGCCCAGACGTCATTCACACCCCCCGCAACAGTGATACCTGCCGGTCATCATAGGAGGACAACCCGCGTTCGGTTCCTCCACTTGCAGGAAAGCATAGGGCCCGATCATCGCACCGGCGGCCGCCAGTTACCCGGGACTGCGAAGCCCACTCGACATCCACTCCTCGCGGACCGGTTCTCGAAGCACTCATCGACGCGATTGCCAGGCGTGACCGGTGTCTGATCGCCTGGATAGTTCGCGCCACCGGAGGGCGTTCCACAGACAGAACACCCATTTCGAAGATTTCTTCGGTCACGCCATCAGGAGGAGAAACATGAGCTTGGACAACATTTCGCGGCTCGGCAGTTCGGGTCTCGACGAGTTGGTTCCGTCGCGCTACGCGCAGCAAGTCGGTGACATCGAAGTGCTGGTCATCAGCGACGGAGTGCTGCCGATCACCGCCTCGACCTTGGCAACCAAGACCGAGCCTGCCGAACTGGCGAGCTGGTTGGGTGACAATTTCCTGCCGCCGGAGGTCGTCGACTGGCCGCTGAACGTGGTCGTCGTGCGCAGCGGCGACCAGACCATCCTGGTCGACGCCGGTCTCGGGCTCGAGTTCCCGGATTTCCCCCGGGCCGGCCAGACGGTCCAGCGACTGGAGGCCGCCGGTGTCGATCTCGCATCCGTGACCGACGTGGTCCTCACCCACATGCACATGGACCACGTGGGTGGGCTGCTCACCGACGGGCTGAAGGCGCGCCTGCGTCCAGACCTGCGGGTTCACGCGGCCACCGCGGAGGCCGAGTTCTGGGAGGCACCCGATTTCTCCCGCACCGTCATGCCGCAGCCGATACCGGACGTGCTTCGGAGGGTCGCCACGCAATTCTTGGACGAATACCGGGGCCAACTGCAGACGTTCGAGACGGAGTACGAGGTCGCACCGGGGGTCCTCATCACTCGTACCGGTGGTCACACCCCGGGGCACAGCGTCGTCCGCCTGGAGTCCCGCGGCGAGAAGCTGACATTCGCCGGCGACGCCGTGTTCGCCCCCGGATTTGACAATCCCGAGTGGCAGAACGGATTCGAACACGACCCCGAGGAAGCGGCCCGCGTCCGCATCCGTCTGCTGCGGGAGCTGGCAGCGACGGGCGAGTCGCTGGTGGCAACTCACCTTCCGTTCCCGTCCGTCTGCCGAGTGGCAGTCACAGGCGACGTATTCCGGTGCGTGCCCGCAGTCTGGGATTACTGACCTCGTGTGAGGCGAAAGCCGAACGGGATGGTGCGCGTCATGCCGTTGTAGACGGCGGCGCGGGTTGAGGCGTCCGGGGTGGGTTCTCCGGCGTCAGGATGGAAACCGTCCTGACGCCGGAGTAACCCTCCTTTGCCCCGAGGTAAAACCGGCCTGCACCACGCCGGCGCGCACCGACACCGTCGGCCACTACTGACCACGGACTACGGACTTCCAGGGGTCCGCTCCGCTCGCACAACCAGCAGTCTTGATTCGACAGTCCGAGCGGGCTTTCACCCCACCATCGCAGCACCTGGAGGTCCAACATGAAGCTCGCCGGCGGGTCCGATCCCGACCCAGACCTCGCGGCACGATTCGCCCAAGAGGCGGTGCCGCTGTTCGACGCACTGGCGCGCGGCGCGCGGCGCCTGGCCCGCACCGAAGCCGACGCCGAAGACTTGCTGCAGGACACCCTGCTGCACGCCTACGCAGGATTTCGGACTTTCAAGGAGGGCACCAACCTCAAGGCCTGGATGTTCCGGATCCTCTACAACCGCTGGGTAAGTGCCCACCGCCGCGCTCAACGGCGGCCGGCGGAAGTCGCGGTCGACGAGATCACCGACCACGACCTTATCCAGGCGGCGGCGCATTCCGCGATCGGGTTGCAGTCGGCCGAGGCACAGGTCCTGAACAACCTGCCGCACAACGAACTTCGAGAGGCGCTTGCCGCGTTGCCCGAAGGGTTCACCACGGCGCTGTACTACGCCGAGGTCCAGGGATACACCTACGCAGAGACAGCGGCGATCATGAACGTCCCTGTCGGCACGGTGATGTCCCGGGTGTCGCGGAGTCGGCAGCGACTCCGGGCTTCCCTGGCTCCCCTCGCCCCCGATCGGTATTCCGACATCTCACAACACATCGCATGAAGGAGTGGACAGTGGAACTGTCAGACCAGACCGCATTGGTCACCGGCGGCACCGCAGGCATCGGCCTGGCGTCCGCCCGGCTGCTTGCCGGCGCGGGCGCATCAGTGATCATCACCGGCAGGGACCCAGGCCGCGGACAGGCCGCCGCTGCCGCTGTCGACGGCAACGTTCGCTTTGTGCGGGCCGACCTGTCCGACATGGATTCGGTGAAAACACTTATCCAGCAGGCCGGTAACGTCGACATCCTGGTCAACAACGCCGCCAGCTTCCCCGCAGCGCTGACCGTGGACCAGGAACTCGGCGCATTCGAGAAGACGTTCGACACCAATGTTCGCGGGGTCTACTTCCTTGCCGCCGGGCTGGTGCCGGGCATGTTGGAACGGGGACGCGGCAGCATCATCAACGTCACGACCATGGTCGCCTCCAAGGGAGTCCCGGGTGCATCCGCCTACAGTGCCTCGAAGGCGGCCGTGGAATCGCTCACCCGCACCTGGGCTGCCGAGTTCGGAGCGGGTGGCGTCCGGGTCAACAGCGTCGCGCCGGGCCCCACCAGAACCGAGGGCGTCGCGGCGGAGTGGGGCGAGACCAACGAAGAGCTCGGCCGCTCACTGCCGTTGGGACGCACCGCCGATCCTGAGGAAATCGCCCACGCAGTGCTGTTCCTCGCCTCACCACGCTCGAGTTTCATCACCGGTTCGACGCTGCACGCCGATGGCGGCGGCAGCGCAATCTGAGATCGAACGCGCGTGAGCCCTATCGGTTGACGCCATCTCAGTGGTGATGGCAGGCCGCCGGCGGTGAGGGGGGAACGTCCAGTGCCGGGTTGCCATCGAAGAATCCCACCGGTTTGAGCTTGAAGCCGGTGTAGTGGCACGGCATCACCGGCCAGTCCTCCGGGCACACCACGTGGTGGGCACCCACGGTGTACCAGAGCACGACGTCGGTGTCCGCGAGCGGCGCGTCGTCGGCCACATACTGCGGTAGCCCCTGGGCCTCGGCGCTCTGATACATGTAGTCCCCCGCGGCGTAGAGTTCCCTCGCGTCATAACGGGTGACCCACAAATTGTGCTGGACAAATCTGGCCCGGTCATAGATCACCGAGCCTTCCTGCACCATCACCGGGACGATGTCCTTGGGCATCAGCTTGTAGCCGACCGGTGCGCCGAATTCGTTGAGCTTGGACGGGTTGACCACTTTCCAGTACCGACCGGTCGAATGCTCCCAGTCGCGGGCGCCCTCGGACTCCGAGGCCACCAGGGTGTCCCGGGTTATCCAGGCGTTGTGGTGCGGGTTCAGTTCCGGGTTTGGCTCGGGGATCGAATCCACCTCGTACACACTGTTTCCCGGACCGTCGATGCTCATATCCATGCGGAAGTTGAAGAAGTGCTGGTGGTTGGGTCCGTACATCCCGGGTGCCACCATCTTGCCCCAGCGCGGGGTCTCGCCGTCGGGAATCGCGCCGGTGGTCAGCACGCCGGTGAGTTTGACCTCCATCTCGATGGACGCATCGTTGTAGAAGTACCAGAAGAAGCCGTACTCATAGTTGCCCACCGTGCAGATCATCGAGATCACCAACCGCCGGGACCGCCGCACCTCAACCTCGCCGGTGCGGAAATCGGTGTGCTTCCAGGAGATCCCGTAGTCCTCCTCGTGCATACAGATCGCGTTGGGGATGGTGACGGCGTTGCCGCTGGAGTCGTTGACCGTACCGTCGAAGTAGAAGATCTCACCGAGACAGTCACAACCCAGGGTCAACGGATTGGCTGAGAAGCCCATCCCCACCTCACCCATGTCGAAGACGTTCTTGTTCCAGTGTGTCGGCGACGAATCGCCGTATGGCACCACCATTTCCGACAGTGCGGCGCGATACATGATGGGCCGGACCTCGCCACGGTCGGTGTAGGTCACCTCATGCAGCACCAGGCCCTCACGGGGGTTGAACCCGACCCGCAATGACCATTTCTGCCAGGTGACGTTCCATCCGTCGACGGTGAAGCTGGGCCCGTGGGGTTGGGCGATGTCGATTGTCTTGACGTCGTCACGAAACTGCGTGAATGCAGGCCGGTTGTCGGGCGTGAACATGAACTGCCCGGAGTAGTTGCCGCTCTTGGACGGTAGTGGGACCGCACCGTGGTCCTCGATGTCGACGATCTCCATATTGTCGAGGTCGAACGTGACGATCAGGCCTTCGACGGGCCGCGCGTAGCCGTTCTCCGACGGTGCCGCGCGCATGAAGGTCAGCGGCCGACAGATCAGCGGCGAGTTCTCGTAGTGGTCCTGTGCGCCGTAATAGCCGGCAGGCCACGGGTCGATCATCGCCAGGCTGAAATCGGTGACACCCCGTTTGCGCATGGCCTCCTGCCATCGCGGGTCCTCCCGCACCTTCTCCTCCACCCCCGTCATGTGTTCGACGAGATAGGACGGGAACCGGCCGGGAATCGGGGTCCACGAATCGATCACCCGCGCATCGAGGTCGACGACGGCCTCGTAGATCAGCTTGGCGGCACCGTCATACATCGTCACGAACGCCTGACGCGGGACCTCGGTCACCGCTGTGAAGGACAGCGCGGCAGTCTTGGCCGGCTCGGCCAGCTGGATCATGACGAACTTCAAGGTCGGTGTGGCGTAGTCCGATTCGGTGATGACGGCCGCGGCCGCCTCGATCTCGGCGCCGGTCAGCGGATCGAGCGGATAGCGGCCGGCGGCGTCGGTCGATTCGGTCGGCACCAGGGTGCTGTCCATGGTCATTTGGGTGTGTCCTCCGCTTCAGTCTTGTCGAGGTCGAATACGGCGAGATGGGCCAGGGCATCTTCCTGCGATACCTTGTGTGCCGAGCGGCGGCCGAAGACGTACACCACCAGACCGAGGGCGAACATGCCCAGGCTGATGCTGCCCACCCAGGTCATCCAGTTGGCGGTGGAGACTCCCTTGATCCACGGCGTCACGAACGAGTAGTAGACGCCACCGATGGTGGCCAGCGTGCCCACCACGACGGTGATCCATACCCCGACCATTCCGCCGGGGATACGCCAGAACTGTTCGGTCTCATAGCGATCGGCGTACTTCTTGCGCGCCACCAGCACCGGGATCAAGAAGAAGAACCCGGACAACAGCCACACCGTGGACAGGCCGCCCTGCAGGTAGATGGTGACGTTGGCCATGCTGGACTGCGAGTAGAGCCCGACCAGTATCAGCGACGAGATGACGCCCTGGATCAGAATCGCGGTCACCGGATTGCGGGTGCGCGGATTGAGGTGGGTGAAGATGCGCGGCAGGTGACGTTCCAGCCCGGAGACAAAGATCAACCGCGAGTACGCGACCTGGTAGGTCATCAGCGCCACGATGATGATGAAGGCCAACACGACGGCGCAGATCTCCATCAGACCCGGGAAGCCGGCGACATCCAGCATGCCGATGACACCGGTCACCGGATTGATCTGGTCGCCGGGAAGAGCCATCATCGTGCCGAGCGTGGTCATCAGGTAGATCGCCACCAGCGCGGCCGAACCCCACAAGATCATCTTCGGCCCGCTCTTGCGCACCGACAGGAACTCCGCGCCCATGTTGTACGGGGTCTCGACACCGAGCAGATACAGCAGCACCGTGCCGTACAGGAAGCCCGCGACTGCGAAGTTCGGAATCGTCGCGTCGGACCAGCTGAACGGGGTGGCCGAGCCGTTCTTGGTGGCGAAGAGCACGCCGCAGATGAAGATCGTGAGCGTCAAGATCGCGTAGACCACGAAGACGACGTTCATGATCCGTTGATTGGCGGCGAGTTTCGCCAGCGCCAGCCCGATGACCGTCCACAGAATCACCAATTGCAGGATGATGCTGGTGGTCAGGCCGAGTTCGGTGTGGAAAGCCAGTAGCAGAAATTGCAACACCACCGCGGGCGATGATGCGGCGTTGAGGATCACCGGCACCCACGACAGGTACCCGCCGATGAATCCCCAGGTCTCCCCCATCGTGCGGGTGGCCCAGATGTAGACCCCGCCCTGCCCCGGCCAGAGGTTGCCCAGCTCCACCACGGCCATTCCGGCAGGGATCAGGAACGTCAGGATGCCCAGCACCCACATCGGGATCGCAGTCCATCCTCCTGCGGCCATCACCGAGGAGCCGGTCACCCAGCAGATGATGAACACGTAGGCCGCAGTGAGGCCGAACGTGCTCATCACCTTGGGCAGGATCTGTTCAGGGACCAGCTCGGTCGTCATCAGCTTGTCACGCTCTGACGGCGCCGCGGCCTCGGTTGGATTGCTCCTCGCGTGCGCGGTCAGTTCTTGTGTCATGTGTGTCGTCTCCCAATACCGTTGATTCAGCTGACGATTTGTCCGTCTCGCATCCGGACGACACGGCTCGCTTCATCGGCCACCGTGGGATCGTGGGTGCTTGCGACGACCGTGACGCCCAATGTCGAGCACAGGTCGCGCAGCATGCGCACCACCGTCTCCCCCGTGCGGTGGTCGAGGTTGGCTGTCGGCTCGTCGGCCAGTACCAGCGTCGGGTTACTGATCAGCGACCGGGCTATCGCGGTGCGCTGCTGTTCACCACCAGACATCTTGGTGGGCTGATGGTGGATGCGATGCCCCAGCCCCACCAGCTCCAGCAGTTCGGTTGCACGCTTGCGCAACGACTTCCGGTCATAGGGTTCGAACATCAGGGGAAGTTCGACGTTCTCGACCGCCGACAGGAACGGGATCAGGTTGTAACTCTGAAAGATGAACCCGATGGTGTCGTGACGCAATGCCGCGAACTGGCTCTCGGTCAGTTGCGCGGTGTCCTGACCGCTGATCGAGACAGTGCCCTTCGTCGGACGATCCAGCCCGCCGATGATATTGAGCAGGGTGGATTTTCCGCTGCCGCTCGGTCCCATCAGGCAGACGAACTCCCCCGGCATCACCTGGAGTTCAGCGGCGACGAGGGCCTTGACCACCTCGTCGCCGAGCTTGTGCAGTTTCCATACATTGCTGACCTCGATGACAGGCTTGGTGACGGGCCCGGTGTCAGGTGCAGCGGTGGTTACGGCATCGTCGAGTGCGGTCATGATCGGGTTAACCTCCCGCGGTAAGGGATCGAATGGGCGGACGTGATGCGGCGTTGAAGGTCGGCACGAAACTCGTTGCGACCGCGGCAGCGACGCTGACCCCGAGGGCGATCGCCGCGCCGACTGCCAACCCGGCGTAGGACACCCCGGTCGGCGCCAGACCCACCAGCTCCACCACGATGCCGGTGACACCTGCGGAGACCGCACCCAGCAGCGCGCCCAGGACCGCCGCCACCACCGGTTCGACGAGAAGAGCGGCGATCACGGGGGCGCGGGGTATGCCGTTGGCTCCGAGCACCCCGAGCTCACGGGTCCGGTGCGCCACGGTTCGGGTGGTGGCCACCGCAACTTCGACCACCCCGACGAGCAGCACGGTGACCGCGATCAGGATCACCGCCCGGTCGATCTCCTCGGCGTGTCCGAGTGTCGCTGACTGCGCGCGAATTCCGGCCGACATCCCGAACACCAGCACCACCAAGAAGGAGCCGGTGGCGGTGGTCACCACGGGCAGGACCATTTCGCGGATACGCCGAAGTGCCGCCAACCAGCCGTAGGCCAGACCCTTTGCGATCCCCTGCCGTCTGTTCCTCACGCGAGCGTTCGTCACCTTGCCCCCAGAAGATCGACCGGACGTTGCTGCAGAAGCCGGTGCACAGGCACCAGGGCGCCGACGATGGCCATGGCAGGCAGGAACGCGGCCACCATGCCGGCCGCCTGTGCCCACGCGGTCGGTGTGGCGATTTCTGGGATAACCAGTGCCACAGCGACTCCCGCGCCGAGCACACCGGCAACATAGGCCACCACGAAGACGATCGCCGATTCGACCAGGAAGAAATAGAGCACTTCGTCGGCCAGTCCGATACTGCTCATGATGCCGAATTCGCGCTTGCGTTCGGCGACCGCGGCGAGAAACGAAGAGACCGCGATGACGAAGCCCAGAGCCAGCCCGATGGTCGAGATCAGGCCGAGGGTCGAGCCGGTCACCTGCCCCGAGAACAACGCCGAGAACTTCTGTTCGAAGCTCAGTGGACCCGATCCGCCGACCGTGTCGTAGATCAGGCCGCTCCCACCGGGTTCCGGCCGCACCGACGGATCCGCCGTGGACGGCAATCCGACGGCGGCGCCGAAGGTTTCGGCCAGGTCCCGGCGATGTTCGTCGCCCGGCGGCGCGTTGATCGTCCACCAGCCGTTGTCGCCGACCAGCAGCCGCGCCAACGCGGGTGCCACGATCATCGACTCCCCCGGGCCTGAGACCTTCGCGGTCAGCGGCAGTGCGCCCACATCGATCACGTCTCCCGACGCGACACCCAAACGATCAGCCAAACCGGAGCCCAAAACCGCTTGTCCAGAAGATATTTCGTCACCGCTGCGCAGCGACACCGCAGCACCGTCGATCATCGTCACCCCGGAGATCGTCATTCGGCCATGCCAGCCGTCGGGCAGGTCGAGCGCCGGCGGCGGCCCATCGGCCACCAGGGCGCGGACCTCGTTGTCGTAGTGCACACCGGCGGCCGGCACCACCCACAGCTGGGCGCCACCGAGCACGTCGGTGACCGAATCAGCTCCCGTGATCGCAAAACTCGATGAGATGGTGCGCACCACGGTGACGCAGGCGATCGCCAGTGCGATCCCGAGCACCGACAGCACGAACCGTTCGGGCCGGCGACGAATGTTCGCCAGTGCGAATCGAATCAGGCACCCGAAGGTACCCCCGGTCCGCCCCACAGTCGTCGCGATCTCCGGCGATCGACGGGCTGTGGATGCTTGAGACGACGGTATCGAAGCTACGGTCTCCACAGTGGGGAATGCTGCGAGCCGCGTGTTTCACCTGGAGCAGATCGCGGTGTCACGCGAGTTAACACCCACTGATCGGCGTTACGTCATGATGTCGCCGACACAACGGATTTCGTCGTCAACCTACGGCGTCGAGCTCAAAACGAGCCTATTTCACTGCTTTTCGCACCCGTTTAAGTGGGGCCTCGACCGCATCCTGAATCCGCGCCCAGGGCCGGGCCTCCTCGAGCTCGTAGGCCAGCTCCAACAGCAGGGCTTCGCGGCCGCGAGTGGCCGACAGCATCATGCCCGCCGGAAGACCGGCTGCGGTCTGGGTCAGCGGCAGCGAGATCGCCGGGTCTCCGGTCGCGTTCTGCAGCGGCGTGAACGCCACCCAGCCGAGCAACCGGTCGATGATCTGCTCGTAATCCGCCGTCGGATCGAGGCGCCCGATCTCCAGGGTTGGCTCAGCCAGGGTCGGCATGAGCACCGCGTCGTAGCTGGCGGACAGCCGCTCGGTGATCCGCCGTGACCGTGCCAGCCGGGCTATCGCCGCCGGCACACGATACAGATTGCGCGATGCGTGCCGTTCCAGTCCCAGCGTGAGGTGGTCCAGCTTGTCTCGGTCGAAACTCGGGCCGAACGACCGCTTCCCGCCGCGCACCAACGCATACGCCAGAAACGCCCAGTACAACAAGAAGTCGTCCTTGAAACGCGCTTGGACCGGGTTGCCGATCACCGTGATCCGATGCCCGAGTTCCTCGAGGAGCGCCGCGGTCTTGTGGGTCAGCTCGGTCATCTCCGGGCCGGCATCATGCACGACGGACTGCGTGCACACCGCGATGCGCAGGCGCTGCTTGCCAGGACGGCTGACGTCGCCGATCGGCGGCAACTTGGGATTGCGGTACACGCGTTCCATCTCCCGGAACAGCGCCGCCGTGTCACGCACCGACCGGGTCAGCACGCCATCGGACACGATCCGCAGCGGCATCTGGCGCAGATCCTTGTCCTGCGGCAGGCGGCCCCGAGTCGGCTTGAGCCCGACCAGCCCGTTACACGCCGCGGGAATCCGGATCGAGCCGCCGCCGTCGTTGGCGTGGGCGATGGGAACCGCTCCCGCCGCGACGAACGCGCCGGAACCCGACGAGGAGGCGCCCGCGGTGTAGGCAGGATTCCACGGATTGCGGACCGGCCCGAGTCGCGGATGCTCGCACGACGCGCTGAAGCCGAACTCCGAGAGCCGGGTCTTGCCCAGCGGCACCAGGCCCGTGGCGAGGAAGGCACGGGCGAAGTCGCCGTTGGCCGTCTCGGGCCGGGGTTCCCACGCGTCGGTACCGCGCATGGTCGGCATGCCCTCGACCGCGGCGTTGTCCTTGACGAAGGTGGGTATGCCGTCGAAGTACCCGCCGTAAGGGCTGGGTGCGGCGCCGCGGGCGTGGGCCCGGTCGTAGGCTTCGAACGCCAGACCGTTGAGAGTCGGATTGACCGCCTCGACCCGGGCGATGGCGGCTTCGATCAGGTCGGCTGCCGATACCCGACCCGACCGCAGTTCCTCTACCAGGCCGACGGCATCGTGCTCACCGAGCGCGTCGTCGCCGAAGGCGTTACAACGGGTCGCTGCTTTTCGCGCCGCGCGCGGACCGCTAGTCACGCTGCGACGCTAGCAGCCGACGTCACTGCGTCCGAGCCACGCTCTGCAGCGCGGCCAGATGCTCGTCGACTGTCCGCAGTCCAGCCCCCATCGTGTTCACGGCGACGTGGGTGGCCCCGGCGTCGGCCCATGCCGCGATGTCGGCCACGGTCTGCTCCGGATCACCGGACCAGGACACGCGCCCCTCCATCCCGATGGTCGCCGGATCGCGCTCGGCGGCGACAGCAGCACGTTCCACCCTGGCCCTGGCGTCCTCGAGCTCGGGGCCGGGGCCAACCATGGGAAACCAGCCGTCCCCCAGACGTCCGGCACGCTCGAACGCCCGGGCTGAGGCGGCTCCGAACCACACCGGGATCGGACGCTGCACGGGCAACGGTGCCAGTCCGGCACCGGTCACCCGGTGGTAACGGCCCTCGAAGGTGACCGACGATTCGGTCCACAGCCTGCGCATCAGCTCGACCTGCTCCTCGGAGCGCTTGCCACGGTTCCCGAAATCCTGGCCCAGTGCCTCGTACTCGACCGCGTTCCAGCCGAGCCCGACGCCGAGCCGCAGCCGCCCGCCGGTGAGCAGGTCCACCTCGGCCGCCTGTTTGGCCACCAGTACGGCCTGGCGCTGCGGCAGGATCACCACCCCGGTCACCAGCTCCAACGACGTGACGGCGGCCAGGTAACCGAACATCACCATGGGCTCGTGGAATGTGGTGTACAGATCGTAGGGACCCGCCCAGTCGCGGTGAACGGCCGGATCGGCGCCGACGACGTGGTCGTAGGCCACGATATGCGTGAAGCCCAATTCCTCCACACGCTGGCCGTATGCGCGCACGGCTCCCGGATCTCCGCCGAGTTCCGTCTGCGGAAAAACCACACCTATGCGCATGTCACCTCCAACACCATTGGTACCTGCCACACTCCCACATCGGCAAAGCTCCCCGCCCCAGCGTGGGCAACTACCCGGCACCGACCACATCACGAATGAACAAAACCCCGCACTTTCCGGGATCGCCGGAATGAGTGCGGGGTTTTGCGGCGGGCGGCTGACGGCCGAGCCGTCAATCGGTGTGCGGCCTAGCCGTCAATCGGGTGTGAATATGCCGCCCGGGTCTTCTGGTGTCAGGCCTGGCCGACCTCGAACCGCACGAAGCGGGTCACGGTGACTCCGGCCTCGTCCAGCAGAGCCTTGACGGTCTTCTTGTTGTCGGACACCGACGGCTGGTCGAGCAGCACGACGTCCTTGTAGTAGCCCGTGACGCGACCTTCGACGATCTTGGGCAGCGCCTGCTCAGGCTTGCCCTCTGACTTCGCGGTCTCCTCGGCGATCCGGCGCTCGTTGGCGACGATGTCCTCGGGCACGTCCTCACGGGTGAGGTACTTGGCCTTGAGCGCGGCGATCTGGAGGGCGACCGCGTGCGCGGCCTCCTTGCCCTTCGCCGCGTCGCCGGCCTGGTACTCGACCAGCACACCGACGGCCGGCGGCAGGTCCGCGGCACGCTTGTGCAGGTAGGTCTCGACCGTGCCGTCGAAGTAGGCGGCACGACGCAGCTCGAGCTTCTCGCCGATCTTTGCGCTCAGGTCGGCGATGGCCTGATCGACCGTGGTGTCTCCCACCTTGGCAGCCTTGAGTGCATCCACGTCGCCGGCATTCGCAGCGGCGGCAGCCGCGACGACCTGGTCGGCCAGCTCCTGGAATTCGGCGTTCTTGGCGACGAAGTCCGTCTCGGAGTTCAGCTCGATCAGTGCGCCGTCCTTGGCCGCGACCAGACCCTCGGCGGTGGCGCGCTCAGCGCGCTTGCCGACGTCCTTGGCGCCCTTGATACGGAGCAGCTCGACAGCCTTGTCGAAGTCGCCGCCGGCCTCGACCAGAGCATTCTTCGAGGCGAGCATGCCGGCGCCGGTCAGCTCCCGCAGTCGCTTGACGTCGGCAGCGGTGTAGTTAGCCATTTAAGACTTCTCCTGGAATTACTAAGCGTCAGTGGATGTTTCGGGTGCAGCAGCGGCCTCACCCTCGGCGGCACCTGCCGTCGCACCGGCCAGCAGCTCCTGCTCCCACTCGGCGAGCGGCTCGACACCCTCGGTGGCCTGCTTCTCACCGGCGCCCTGGCCGGCGCGGGCCTGCAGGCCCTCGGCGACCGCGGAGGCCACGACCTTGGTCAGCAGTGCAGCGGAACGAATGGCGTCATCGTTGCCCGGGATCGGGTAGTTGACCTGATCGGGGTCGCAGTTGGTGTCCAGGATCGCGATGACCGGGATGCCGAGCTTGATGGCCTCGTTGACCGCCAGGTGCTCCTTGTTGGTGTCGACGACCCAGATGGCCGAGGGCACCTTCTGCATGTCACGGATACCGCCGAGGCTGCGCTCAAGCTTGTTCTTCTCACGCGTGAGCATGAGGATTTCCTTCTTGGTGCGACCCTCGAAGCCACCGGTCTGCTCCATGGCCTCGAGCTCCTTCATACGCTGAAGGCGCTTGTGCACGGTGGAGAAGTTGGTGAGCATGCCGCCCAGCCAGCGCTGGTTCACGTAGGGCATGCCGACGCGGGTGGCCTCTGCGGCGATGGACTCCTGCGCCTGCTTCTTGGTGCCGACGAACAGGACGGTGCCGCCGTGGGCCACCGTCTCCTTGACGAACTCGTAGGCCTTGTCGATGTAGGTCAGCGTCTGCTGCAGATCGATGATGTAGATGCCGTTGCGGTCGGTGAAGATGAACCGCTTCATCTTGGGATTCCAGCGTCGGGTCTGATGCCCGAAGTGGGCGCCGCTGTCAAGCAGCTGCTTCATGGTTACAACAGCCATGAGTAGATGGTTCCTTTATCTGTCGGTTGTCGCCCGGCGTCGGGTGATGCCAAGCCCTGGTGCCCGCTGGCTGCCGAACCTGATCTGGAAATCCCAGTTCAGGACCGTCGGCATCCAGGTACGACCCCGTTGAGGCAGCCGAATGCGCAGACACGCGAAGTCAGCCCGCTAGCGAGCTGCGGGTAGAAGTTTACACGCTGAACAGGGGTGCTTTTACCAGGTGGCGAAGCCGCACGGATTTATCCACAGCCCTGGATGTTGGGGCTTCCGCACAACCCGGCGTGGCGCTGAACTGAGGGCGTGAGGTTTGCCGTCGCCGTGCTGATGCTGGGTGCGGCATCGCTCTGGCCGGCACACGCCCACGCCACGGGCTCGCGACTACATTGGCCGCTGACCCCTCCACCCGCCGTGACCAGGTATTTCGATGCTCCCTCCCCCAACTGGAAACGCGGCCATCGGGGTGTCGACCTGGCGGGCGCACCGCAGCAACCCGTGTATGCGGCCGGGCCCGGCACGGTGGTGTTCGCCGGCGTGCTGGCAGCACGTCCGGTGGTCTCCATCGCGCATCCGGGCGGCCTGCGGACCAGCTATGAGCCGGTGCAGGCCGCGGTACGCCCCGGTCAGACGGTGACGGCCGGGCAGCTGCTCGGCACTCTGCTGGCAGGTCACCCCGGTTGTCCGGCGCGGGCCTGCCTGCACTGGGGAGCGATGTGGGGCGCGGCCGCCCGGGCCGATTACGTCGATCCGCTGGGGCTCCTGGCCGAAACCCCGATCCGGCTCAAGCCGCTGGGCGGTTGAAGGACACATAGCACCTGCAATCTCCGGCGGCAGCCGGCCATTCTGGCAGCGCGCTATCTGGAATTTGGTGCTGATGCGGCGCTGATGGTGCCGCTAGTTTCATTCCTGGCCTCGGACACGAAAGGTGCCCAATGTGAGCAAGGCGCGATGGATCTTCCTGTCGATATTCACAGTCGTGTGCTTCGGCGTCGGTCTGGCATTGGCCATCCCCGGTTTTGAACTGGCCTTCGGCACTGATGTCACCTGCGGTAATTGGGTGATGCACCAGGGGGATCAGTGCCGCAATCTCATTCGGCACTCATCGTGGCTCTATGACTACGAAGAGCAACGATCGCGAAATCGGGATGAGGGCTTCCATCTGCTGAGCTTCGGCGGCATCCTCTTGTTCGCCGGTGTGCTGTTGGTATTCGGGTTGGTTGTTTCGCACCTGCACTTCAAGCGCGAAGCCGCGGGCAGCACAACGACCACCGACTAGCAGTCCGCACACCCTCACACCGCAGTCAGAGCGGCCTACTGTCGAAAACATGACCGTGGCGTCACAAGCCCACCGCAACCGCCCCATGCGATTCGGCCTGCACACCGCGCTGCCCCGAGGCGGGGACTTCGCCGAATTCGCCGTCACTGTCGAACAATCCGGATTCGACGTCCTGACCATCCCCGACCACCTGATGGCGTCGCTGTCACCGTTCACCGGCGCGGCCACCGCGTGCGCGGTGACGAGTCGACTTCACACCGGAACTCTGGTGCTCAACAACGACCTACGTCACCCGGTCGACGTCGCGCGCGAAGTGGCGACAGCAGCGGCGTTGTCGGGAGGTCGCTTCGAGCTGGGTCTTGGCGCGGGCCACATGAAGTCCGAGTACGACGCCGCCGGTCTCAGGTTCGATTCCGCCGGCACGCGCGTGGACCGCCTGGTCGAGTCGGTCGAGGTGATCCGCGCACTACTGGCGGGTGAGGCGATCAACGTCGACGGCGCGCACTACTGTGTGCGCGCCGCTGGCGGTGAGCTGGTCGCGGCTCCGGACGTGGCCGTTCCACTGCTGGTCGGGGGCAACGGCACCCGGGTGTTGCGGCTGGCCGGGCGGGTGGCCGATATCGCCGGACTGGCGGGTTTCAGTCACAACCACGACGCCACCGAAGTCCGGTTGACCCACTTCGACGCGGCGGGCCTACAGGACCGCATCTCGGTGTTGCGCGATGCGGCAGGCGATCGCTTCGAGGACATCGAACTGAACGCGCTCATCCAGTTCGTGGTGCACACCGACAACCCTGCGGAGGCTGCCGCCGAAATCGCCGCGCCGCTCGGCGCAGATCCCGAGCTGCTGCTGGACTCCCCCTTCGTGCTGCTGGGCACCCATCAGCAGATGGCCGAGGCATTGGCCGACCGTCAAAACCGATTCGGCATCAGCTACTGGACGGTGTTCGACGAATGGCCCGGCCGCGAATCAGCCCTGCCGCACATCGCCGAGGTGCTCAAGCTTCTGCGTTGATGCGCTCAAGGAATCCGATGAGGGCGTCGAGCACGAGATCCGGCTGGTCGCGCTGAACCCAATGTCCGGCGCCACCAATGATTTTCAGGTGCGCGTCCGGCATGAAACGAACAGCGGCGCGGACCCGAGCCAGGGGCACGCCGGAGTCACGGTCGCCGTGGATCACGAGTACCGGGCATCTCACCTCGCCCAGCCGCGGTGTGTATTCGGTGCGAAGCGAGTTCCACCGCACCTGATCGCGTTGCCATTGTTCGAATGCGTCGAATCCGTCGGGTTGCCCTGCCGCAGCCATGATCTCGTCCATCAACGCGTCGGACAACTGACCTGGGTTTCTGATCAAGGCGTGCATGCTGCGGGTCATCGCAGACCGGCTGGTGCCGGCCCAACGGGTCACCGCACCGAGCACACCCGTCCGCACCATCGCCCAGGTGATGAGTTGACGCACGCCCGACAGCGGCCCGTCGGACAACCGGGGCATGACGCCGTAGGTGCCCAGCAGGACAGCTCCCGTCACGCGGTCCGGGCGGTCCAGCAGGTGGCCGATGGTCATGCCGCCGCCCAGCGACAAACCGCCGATCGCATAGCGGTCCAACTCCATCGCGTCGATGAACTGCCCCACGTAGGCGACAAGGCGTTCCTGCGTCATCGGCAGCCGCGCCGGCGGACTGTGACCGTAGCCCGGATGGTCCGGGGCGATCACGCGGTAACCCGCTTCAGCCAGTCGAGGACCGATACCACCCCATGACAGCGATGCGTTGTCCACACCGCCGCCGTGCAGCAACACGACCGCGGCCGCCTGCCGCTCGGGAACCCAGGTGAGGTAGGACACCGGCCCCGACGACAACTCGACGGTTCTTCGGGTCGGCTCGAGAATGTCGCGCACTGTCCCCCTGTTCAGGCCCGCGGGTG
This sequence comes from Mycobacterium sp. URHD0025, assembly GCF_000426065.1. Taxonomy (GTDB): domain Bacteria; phylum Actinomycetota; class Actinomycetes; order Mycobacteriales; family Mycobacteriaceae; genus Mycobacterium. Next base: position 277,593 of record NZ_KE384491.1, read on the forward strand.
GGCTTGGTCGTGCACAGCGCGCAGACGTTCGACGGTGACATGGGTATAGAGCTGCGTGGTGGCCAATGAGGTGTGACCCAGCAGTTCCTGCACGATGCGCAGATCGGCGCCCCCTTCGAGCAGGTGGGTGGCCGCGCTGTGGCGCAGTCCGTGCGGGCCGATGTCGGGTGCGCCGTCCACGGCCGAGATGGTCTGGTGCACCACGGTGCGGGCCTGGCGCGGGTCGAGCCGTTTGCCGCGCGCCCCGAGCAGTAACGCGGGACCGGAATCGTCAGTGGCCAATGAGGGCCGGCCCTCGGCGAGCCAGGCCGTCAAGGCGATGCGCGCCGGTTCGCCGAACGGGACCGTGCGCTGCTTGTTGCCCTTGCCCAGCACCTGCAGCACCCGGCGTGAGGTGTCGACGTCGTCGATGTCGAGCCCACACAACTCGCTGACGCGAATACCCGTGGCGTAGAGCATCTCCACGATCAGCCGATCCCGCAGTGCCATTGGGTCGCCTTCGCGCGCAGCGGAATTGATGGCCTCCATGGCGTCGATCGCCTGATCGCGGCGCAGCACCGAAGGTAGGGTGCGGTGGGCCTTGGGTACCTGCAACCGGGCCGCGGCGTCTTCCGCGAGAAGGCCCCGCCGGGCCGCCCATGTGCAGAAGGTCTTGACCGTCGAGGTGCGCCGAGCCAGGGTGGTTCTCGCGGTTCCGGCCGCGGCCTGGTTAGCCAGCCAGGAACGCAGCGTCGGCAGCGCCAAGGTCTCCAGACCACCGCCGGTGTAGTCGAACAGTGCTCTCAGGTCTCCCCGGTAGGCCCGTCGGGTGTGCTCGGACCGCCCGCACTGCAACGCCAGGTATTCATCGAACTCGGCGAGCACATCCTGGACTGCGGGCACCGTGCCACGGTGGCAGAAGTACGCCCGCGCTGCATCCGACGCGCCGGGCCGCTACCGTCGCGTGACCATCACGGGTTCATCTCGTAGCGGCCGGCCAGTGCTCGCGCGCCTGCCACCACGCGATCGCGTCGCGCAGCATCGGCGACAGGCTGCTCGACGATGTCGAGGGCACGCTGCTTCTGAACGGCGGTGGCGTCGGGATGGCAATGGAGCTTGGTCGCGTGCGTGGACATGTCGGTGACGAGCACCTCGAACAGCTGGTCGATCAGATCGGTGTCGATCGCTTCGATCTCCGCCTGCTCCAGGATCAGCTGGGCGTATGGGACGAGGGTGAACATCTCTCCGATCGCGAACAGGAAGTCGACGTTGCGTTGTTGATCGGTGGTGGGTGTGGCCACCACGAGCAGGGTCTGCAGCGCCAGGGCCTGGTCGAGGAAGACCGCGACATTCGGTGTCGACGAGAACCTGCGCAGCACTGACTGCCAGTCCCCGAACCGGATCTTCGCCAACCCGCTGCTCGGCCCCTGCCGGAACAAGAAGTCGTCATTGGCCGCATCTCTGCGCGTCGGAATCTGCGGCACGTCGGCCAGCAGCGGCTTGAGTTGCGGAATACGTTGCGCCACAGGTGACCCCGCGATGGCACCGCCGGCCGCACGCAAACCTCCGGCGAGCGCGCTCACCAGCGGCGCCGGGGCGCGGCCGACAGGCAGAACCGACAGCGCGGCGAGCGCGGCATCCGCTGCCCCGAACATGTAGTTCTGCATGAACTTCAGCGACAGGGCCATGTTGACGTGCACCGTGCCCTCCAGTCGCGGCAGGCCGGTGAGCCCCAGCAGCGCCATGGTGAAGTACATGTCGGATTCGAAGGCGCGGGCCGCGATGGTGTCGGCGAGCAGCGTGACGATCTTCTCACCCTCGCGGGTGACGTTCATCTTCTCGATCGCGTTGAACAACAGGTAGCGCCGGTCATCCGGACTTGCGCTGCGCAGGTAGTCGATGGCCCGCTCGCTGTAAAGCTTCATCCCGATCAGGCGGACGTAGCCGTCGGCGAGCATTCGTCGGATCTGGGGGAACTCGGTGACCCGATGGCCGAACAGCACGCGGTTCTCCGCGTGGGTGACGGCCTCGTACATGGCGTGTTCGCAGGCACCGATCGCCCCGAAGCCGAGGTTGAACTTGCCGATGTTGACGGTGTTGATCGCGGCGTTGAAGGCGGACTTGCCCGCATGGAGGATGTCGTCGGCACTGACCGGATAGTCCTCCAGATCGAACGCGGCGACGTACATCTGGCCGTCGACCACGTTCTTGCGGAGGTGGTACTTCGAATGTTGGCTGTCGGCGGCGAAGAAAAGGTATCCCTCGAAGTCCTGCTCGGGACGGCGCCGGTCGAGATCGGAACTGTCGATGATGGGCTTGTCGGAGCGACGGCCGAACACCGAGACCATGCCGGCCAGGTTTCCGTTGCCGATGTAGTACTTGCCGCCGGTCGCGGTATAGGACCCGTCTGCCGCGTTGCCGGCGTCGGGCGTCAGCACCATGTCAGTCGAATAGACGTCGGCACCGTGGGCCTGCTCGGACAGTCCGAACGCGAAGATCTCGCCCGAATCCAGCAGGGCGGCAGCCTTCTTCCGCGCCACCGTGTTCTCCGACTGCCAGATCGGGCCGAGTCCGAGGATCGTGACCTGCCAGACATACCAGTACTGCATGCCATAGAACCCGAGGATCTGGCTGTACATGGCATTGCGGGCGGTGTCCCAGCGCTTGTCGGGATCGCCGCCGGCCTCCGACGCCGGCGTCAGGAACGTCGCGAAGATGCCCTCCCGCTTGACCAGGTCGAGAAAATCGCTGTACCAGACCCGATCCCGGTCCTGCTGCTTGAGCCACCGCTTGCCGTGGGACTCGAAGAAATCGACGGTGGCCCGGAAGAGCTCCCGAGTCCTGGTGTCGAACTGGCCGAAATCGGTCCGGTTCGGGTCGAAGAGGACATCGGATCGTGCGGTCACGCCAAACTCCCCAGGTAGGACTGAGATTCGATGAGGCCTTCGTCGCTGGGCAGTTGTCCCTGTCCGAAAACCCGCTCGTGCTGCCGGGCCCGCAGCTCCTTGTGCGCGTCGGCGGGTTTGACGTAGCCGTAGCGCGAGCGGCCCTCCGCGGGGCTGAGCACCTCAGCCGACCGTGGCGGGATGCCCATGATGTAAGGGCCTGCGATAGGCACCACCGACGGTGCAATGATCTTGGCCACCAACAGCTTGAGCCGCGGAACACGGTCGACCACGCCGAAACCGAGCTTGAGCACCGGCCGCACGGCCCAATCGACGATCCGTGGCTGGTCGAATCCACTGAGCCGGCGCATCCACCGTGGCATCGTGGCGATGGTGCCCGCACGCAGGAACCAGTTGAGTACCTCGACTGCCGGTCTCGCGGCACGCGGCGCGGGCGGTAACACCACCTTGGCATCGAGCAGGTGGTCCATCATCGCGCGGGCCGCCTCACTGACGGCGAGGCGCGGCCGCATCTGCTCGAAGTAGTCGTTGATGCCATCGCGGGTCCGCGGGACGTCGGCCGGATCGCAGGTCTGGAACTCGGCGGCCCGGGCACAGTCCTGCCAGTAGCGCGCCTCCTCCTCGACCGTCAGCTTTCCGCCGCCGTAGAGCTCGTAGGCTTTGAGCACCGAGTGCCAGCCGGTGAGCAGGATCCACAGCTGCGACTGCGGGTCATTGGCGTCGTACCTGTTGCCGCTCACGGGTTCGGTACCAATAGCTTTCGAATGCACCTTCACCAGCACATCGGCGGCTTTGAGCACCGATTCGGTGTCGGCGAAGGCCACCATGGCGAAGTAACGCACCGTCCGGTCGTAACGGGTACGTGGTCGGTCGTAATTGGCGCCGGTGGTGTCGACCGCGGCGATCAGGGCGGGGTCGAGTTCCTCGACCACCACGGCGCGTTGCAGTCCGATGATCGGCGTGGTGGCATGGCCCCAGACCTTCCAGGTCACCGAATCCGGCCCGAAGAACCCGTAGTCAGCCATCGGCTGGAGATCAGACATGTGACAACTCCTCTGTTCTGGATCAGGCGGCGCGAAACGCCCGGTAGGTGGCCGATCCGATGAATTCACCCAATGTGGTTGGGGTCCAGTCTTTTCCGTCGTCTTGCAACAACGTCCGCACCGCGCCTTCACAGGTGGACACGAACTGCTCGACCAGCACCGGCAGCTTTTTGCCGGCGTCGGTGGTGCCCCAACGTTCCAGCGTGGGCGCCAGCCGTCGGGAGACCTTGCCCACCATCAGGGCGCGACCGTCGCGGAAGTGTTTCGCTACGGCCGGGTCCGGGTCGGCGCTCATCACGAGCCGCCAGGAATCAGGCCTGCCGGCGACCGTCTCAAGCAGGGCCTGGAAGCCCTCGACGAACACCATTGCGTCGGCGTCGGCCCGGCCATGGGGCAGCGCATCGATCGCCCCCTGGACCAGCAGCGCCAACTCCCGTTCGAGCAATGCCCTCAGCAATTGGACCCGGTCGGGAAAACACGAGTACACCACCGGACGGGTGACCTTGAGTCGCTGCGCCACCGCGCCGATGGTGACAGCCGCGACCCCGTCGGTCACCGCAATTGCGAGGGCCGCATCCAGCACCTGCGGGCGCCGCCGCTCGGGCCCCAGGTGGGCAGCCCGCTCGCGGACGGTTTCTACACTCATGGAGGAAAATGCTACACCTATGAATAATCATTGGCCAGCAATCGTCTGCTGCCTTTACATCTGCAGCTTTACCTGCGGCTTTTACCGTGAACCGGTCCCCGCCGTTGAAGGTCAGTCCACCCGGCGCAGCGCCTCAGGCGTGAGATCTGCCAGCGTCGGATATCCGTCGACTCCCATGATCAGGTCGGCCTCGGCGAGCAGCGAACGCAGCACGTGCACGATGCCGTCCACCCCGCCCAATGCCAGTCCGTACGTGTACGGGCGGCCGATGCCGACGGCGGTGGCGCCCAGCGCAAGTGCTTTGACGATGTCGGCTCCGTTGCGGATCCCCGAGTCGAACAACACCGGCAGTCCGTCGGCTGCCTCAACCACGCCGGGCAGGCAGTCGATCGCGGGCAGGCCGCCATTGGCTTGGCGCCCACCGTGATTGGAGCAGTAGATGCCGTCGACACCGCCATCCCTGGCGCGCCGCACGTCGTCGGGGTGGCAGATGCCCTTGAGAATGAGGGGCAACTCGGTCAACGACCTCAGCCACGGCAGATCGTCCCAGGTGAGCGGGTTACCGAACAAGCTCACCCAGCGCAGCACGGTCGCCTGCGGATTCTCCTCGGGCGGCTGGGACAGACCGGCCCGGAACACCGGGTCGCTGGTGTAGTTGGCCAGGCACTTGCCCCGCAGTTGCGGGAAGTTCGAGGTGGTCAGGTCCCGCGGACGCCAACCCGGCACCCAGGTGTCGAGCGTGACGACGATGCCCTTGAACCCGGCTTTCTCCGCGCGCCGCACCAGGCTGGCCGCCAGCTCTTTGTCGGTCGGGGTGTACAGCTGGAAAAAGCCCGGGGTGTCACCGAATTCGGCGGCGACGTCTTCCATCGGGTCCTCGGTCAGAGTCGACACCACCATCGGCACTCCGGTCCGAGCGGCGGCGCGTGCACCGGCCAGATCGCCGTGGCCGTCCTGCCCGCAGATGCCCAGCACCCCGATCGGCGCCATGAACAACGGGGAGGGCAGCGTCAGCCCGAACAGGTCGACGGACAGATCCCGTTCCCGGTGGGCGTTGAACATCCGCGGCATCAACCCCCACCGGTCGAAGGCGGTGCGGTTGACCTGCTGCGTGCGTTCATCGCCGGCACCGCCGGCCACGTAGGACCAGATCGACGCCGGCATGGCGGCTTGGGCTTTGGCCTCCAGCCCCGCATAGTCCATCGGCATGCTCGGCAGCACGCCCGACAGCCCCTGCAGGTAGATCTCGAGTTGGTAATCGCCGTATGCCATGACGGCTACCTTGCCACTCCGGAGCCATCCGGGGTGGCAGCCTGCGCTCAGCCGGCGGTGTCGGCCTCGACTTTTGCCAGCTCGGCCTTCCACTGCCGGAAGGTTTCCTCGGTGCGCCCGCGGCGCCAGTATCCCGAGATCGACGCGGCCCACTTCGCGGCGACACCCCGTTCCTTGCGGATGTAGGGGCGCAGGTTGTGCATGACGGCCTGGGCCTCGCCGTGGATGAACACCTGCACCTGGCCCGGCAGCCAGGGCGCGTCCTTGACCGCGGCGATCAGTGGCGCGTTGTCCCCGGCCCGGTCGTCGCCGACGAGGTCGGCGCGTCCCCCTCGGTAGACCCAGTTGACCTCCACGCCGGCGGGGGCGGTGAGCTCGACCTCGTCGTCGGGGCCGCCCACCTCGATGAAGACTTTGCCGATCGCGTTGTCCGGCAAGGCTTCCAGCGCTGCGGCGATGGCCGGTAGAGCAGCCTCGTCGCCGGCCAGCAGGTACCAGTCGGCAGCCGGGTCCGGGGTGAAGGCCCCGCTGGGCCCCATCAGGTAGGCGGGTTGTCCGGGCACCGCCGCGGCCGCCCAGGGTGCGGCCACACCCTGCTCACCGTGCACGACGAAATCGACCGTGATCTCGCCACGCTCCGTGTCGAACTTGCGCACCGTGTAGGTACGCACAGTCGGTCTCAGTTCGGCGGGCAAATCCTGAAAACTGTCCAGTGTCAACGGTTTCGGCAGCACTGATACGTCCACATTCTCGGGAACGATGACGAATTTGACGTAGGCATCGCTGAAGTCGTTGGGCGAGAACGTGTCGAAGCCTGTGCCCTCACCTGATCCGCCCAGCACCAGTCTGACCAAATGGTCGGTCAGCTGTTCGCGATGCACCACCTGAAACGTGTGCACGGGCCGTCCTGCCATGGCGCCTCCAAAATCATCCGCTGCTCGGTTGTTAGCCGACCTCATCGACTATACGGAGGTCACCGGCCGGCCCGGGGGCTACGTGAATCAGGCCTCTAGCCTTCTCCTGACCACAGCGAGCCGTTCTTGCAGCTCGGCCTCGGTGATCACGCCGCGGGCCAGCAGCGAATGCGCGAGGGCGACGAGTTGGTTCTCGGGATACGGCAGCTCGGCATAGACCGTCGCCGACAGCAGGTCCTCCTCATCGCGACGCTGTTTGAAATCCGGCACCTTGGCCTCGCATGAGGCCTGGTCGAGGGCATCGCAGAAACCGTCGAGGCTCGTCTTCCACGGCGGAACCAGATTTTCGACGCCGTATTTGGCGGCCATCAGCGGCCAGACCTGATTGCGTTCCACGATCCGCGCGAGGGTCGGTACAGGGCCGTCTCCGAGCGGTCCCGATTCGTTCGGCGCACTCACCGTGCCCTCCTCAGTCACCGTGCCCTCCTCACTCACCGGCGGGGTGCATCGCAGGCCGGGTGTCGGTGACGACATTGGTGGTCACCCCGGGCTTGGGCAGTGCGACACCGATGAGGCAGTCGCGGGTGATGATCTCGGTGAGCTGGTCCTCGGTCCAGCCGTCGGTACCCTCCGGGCGCATCGGCATCACCATGAAGCGGTGCTTCTGATTCGAATCCTGCACCCGCACTTCGACTGTGTCGGGCAGACACAGCCCGAACTCGGACAAGACCTGCCGGGGCCAGCGCACCAGACGGCGCCGGTAGTTCGGTGTCCGGTACCACTCAGGTGAGTTGCCGAGAATCGGGCGCGGATAGCAGGAACACAACGCACAGACGATCACGTGATGCACGGTCGGGGTGTCTTCGAGAATCTGAAATGCCGTGAAGTCGCTTGGTGTACCGAAACCGGTGGGTTCCAGCCAGTCGACGCCCACCTCCTTGCTGGCGGTCATCGGTTCGGCCACCGCCAGCCGTTTGAAGTCGGGGTTCAGCCATGCCCGGGCGACCAGCCGGGCGGCCGGAGTCGGTCCGATCTGTTCGGCGAACTCGGTGAACAGCCGGTGCTCCTCCGCGGTGAAAATGCCTTTCTCGATACACAATTCGCGCAGCGCGATCTCGAGTACCTCGAAATCGGTGATCTCGTCGACCATCGGCTTGACGGTGCGCTCGTGATCGTGATCGTGATCGTGCTCTGCCATGGTGCGCCCTTCGTGAGGAAGCTGATCGGCGGTAGAGGTCAGCCGGCTGCCTGCAGCCAGTGCTCGGGAATCTCGGTTCTCAACGTGTCGGCGGCCGTTCCGGTGTAGCCGTCCCACAACTGAGCCATGGTGAAACTCACGACGTAGAACCACTCAGGGGTGGCGTCGGTACGGTCCCAGGTTTCGTCCTCGGCCGCCGGGCTTTCGTATGCCACCGCGGCGATCTCACCGCGGGCACCGCGGACATATTCGGGAGTGCGGGTGTAGAACAGCACCGGGAGCTCGCGCACCAGCACCGGATCGCCGACCTTGAACTTCGGCTCCCCCGCCCGGCCGGCGTACACCTGCGGATCTCCCTTGCCCTTGGCGTGCACAATATGGCTGTTGCGCTTGACGTTCGAGCCGTCGCCTTCGAATCTCGGCCGGGCTTCAAGACGTCTACCGGCCAGCCCGCCGGCGTAGCGTTCCTGGACTTCGGCCATCCGTTCCGACAGTTCGGTCAGTCCGATGTGGTGTTTCTCGACGAGAACCCGCGCCACGGACAAGAGCCAGCGGCCGTAGTAGGGGAAGCCCAGATAGACCGCCCGCCCGACGTCGACGTTGCCCATCCGTCGCCGTTCCTCCGAGAGCCAGATGCCCCGCCAGGCAAGAACTTCGCAGATGACATAGGTCATGTGCTCCCAGTACTCGTAATCCTTGTTCTCGTACTTGATGGGCGCGTCCGGCTCCCCGCCGACGTCGTGCACCGGCTTCATGTATGCGGTGAAGCGGTCATGGTCGAGCAGATCCGGTGTCGGCGCATCGGGCAACTCCGGATATGCCGATCGCAGGCGAGCGACCAATGCCAACTGGGCAGCGCGGTCAGCGGCTGTGCTCATGTCACACCCTCCCCCATGCCCGGCGTACGGCCGACGTAGTCCCGGTACGCCTGGGTCTGTGAGCTCACTCGATGAAGGCAAATTAACACCGGGCCGGCGTTCACGACAGCTAATCGGGGCCAATCCATCGAGGTCTACGTATGCGTCATTTACGCACGGACTGCCGACGCCGACGCACGATCCGCCAGCAGCCGTCGACGCTTTCGACGAGCCCGGCCAACTCGAGCATCGTCAACGGCGCCAGTACCTGGTGCGTGGCGAGGGCGGCAAGCATCGCGATGTCGTCCACCGTGTGCGCGCCGCGCGCAGGCAGCGCGTCGTACACCTGTTTCTCGACCGGCGTGAGTCCGTCGAGCGGCCCGCACGGATGTGGCTCTTCCGGCGCCAGTTCGCCTATCCGACCGACGATTTCGACGATCTGCTCGGCCCGGTCCACCAGGACGGCGCCGTCCCGCAGCAGCGCATGACAACCGGCCGATGCGGCCGAGGTCACCGGACCCGGTACCGCGCACACCTCGCGGCCCAGCGCTCGGGCCCACGCCGCCGTACTGGCCGCACCGCTGCGCAGCCCCGCCTCCACCACCACTGTCGCCCCGGACAGGGCAGCCACCAGACGGTTGCGGGTCAGGAATCGCAGCCGGCCCGGCGCTGTCCCCGGCGGATATTCGCTGACCAGCAGGCATTCCTTGCGAATCCGGTGAAACAGTGCACTGTGTCCGGCCGGATAAGGATTGTCGATGCCGCCGGCCACTATCGCGATCGTCACGCCTTCACAGGCCAGCGCGGCGCGATGCGCTGCGCCGTCGATGCCATAGGCCCCGCCGGACACCACCGTCACATTCCGTTCGATCAGTCCGGCGGACAACTCGGCGGCCACGTGCTCGCCGTAGGCCGTGGCCGCACGGGTGCCGACGATGGCCGCGGCGCGCTCGGTTGCCTCATCCAGGCGCACGGGCCCGACCGCCCACAGCGCCAACGGCGGATGACCGTTGCGGCGCTTGGCCACCCCATCTCCCCGAAAGGCCCGGAATCGCAGCAGCGGCCACTCATCGTCATCGGGCGTGATCAACCGCCCACCCATTCTGTCGAGTACCGCCAGGTCATCTGCCGCACAATCGAACTCTCGGCGTGCCTCGACCCGGGACAACACCTCCCGGTCGATATCGCCGGCCTTGACGCGGCCGGCCGCCTCTACGGGACCTACCTGCTCGACCAGGGAGGCCAACTCGGGACACGGCGACTCGGCGACCCGCGACAGATAGGCCCATGCCCGCCGCGTTTCGTCGGTCATGGCATACCCCCGGCCTGCCGGAAGCTCAGTGCCGTGGCGACGTCGTCCAGGGTGGGCATGCTGCGTCCGCCCAGGTCCGCCAAAGTCCAGGCGACTCTCAAACACCGGTCGGCACCGCGCATGCTGATCACGCCGCGGTCGAGCCCGGACCGCAATGGTTCCATCGCAGCTTTCGCCAACCGGAATTCGCGCCGCAGCAACGAGCCGCCGACTTCGGCATTGGTGCCGATCCCATAGGGTTTCCACCGTTCCTGGGCGGCGAGCCGCGCCGCGGCGACACGCTCACGGACCACATCACTGGCTTCACCGGATTGCGGCATGAACGCCCCCGCGGTGACCGGGTACAGCTCCACACGCAAGTCGACCCGGTCCACCAGTGGCCCCGACAACTTGCCGCGGTAGCGCAGCTTGGCTTGGGCCGAACAGACGCAGTCGGCCGAATTAGGCGGGGCGCACGGGCACGGGTTGGCCGCCAGGACCAGTTGGAACCGCGCCGGATAACATGCCACCCCGTCACGGCGAGCCAGCCGGATCTCGCCGTCTTCCAATGGAGTTCGCAACGCTTCGAGAGCACTTGAACCCATTTCGGCGAACTCGTCGAGAAACAACACCCCCCGGTGGGCCCGACTGACCGCTCCAGGCCGGGCGAACCCACTTCCGCCGCCGACCAAGGACGCAACGCTCGACGTGTGATGCGGTGCCACGAACGGAGGTCGCGTGATCAGCGGTGTGTCTCCCGCCAACAAGCCCGCCACGGAATGGATGGCGGTGACCTCAAGCGATTCAGTGGACGACAATGACGGCAACAGCCCCGGAAGCCGCTGGGCCAACATTGTTTTCCCGATGCCCGGCGGCCCGGTGAGCATCAGGTGGTGGGCACCCGCGGCGGCAACCTCGACGGCGTAGCGTGCTTGACCCTGCCCCACCACATCGGCGAGATCCGCCATGGGCTGCGGTGCGCATCCTGGCGCCGCGACCCGCGGTTGCAGATCTTCTTTGCCGTCGAGCCACGCCTGCAGGTGCCGCAGCGTGCGCACACCGCACACTTCGATCCCGTCCACCAGGCTGGCTTCAGCCAAGTTCTCGACGGGAACCACGACCATGGGCCAGCCCTCCTGCTTGGCGGCCAGTACCGCGGGCAACACACCGTGCACCGGACGGACCCGGCCGTCCAGCGCGAGTTCACCGAGCAGCACCGACTTCTCCAATCGTGCCCAGGCCGTCTTGGTGTGCGCCGAGAGCACCGCCGCGGCCAGTGCCAGGTCGTACACTGAACCGACCTTGCGCAATGTGGCCGGCGACAATGCCAACGTCAGGCGCGACATCGGCCATTCGTTGCCGCAGTTGGTGATCGCCGCTCGCACCCGATCTCGTGATTCCTGCAGCGCGGTGTCCGGCAGGCCCACCAGGTTCACGCTGGGTAGCCCCGAGCTGATGTCTGCCTCGATCTCCACGATGACGCCGTCCACGGCCCGCACAGCCACCGAATATGCTCTACCCAAACCCATTTCAGCCCACCCCCTTGAGGTGCGTGAGCTCCGGCTCCCGGCGGCGTCCGAGGCGCACCCGGATCACATCGATGCGCAGCGCCGCGTACCGACTTTCCTGCTCAGCCAGCCACAGCGCCGCCAATCGCCGGATGCGGCGTACCTTCTGCTCCGTGACCGCCTCGGCGAGCCCGCCGAACCCGTCCCCGGTGCGGGTCTTCACCTCGACGAAGACCACCGTATTGGTGGTCACCTCCTCCGCGATGACGTCGAGCTCGCCGTAACGGCACCGCCAGTTCCGGGCCAACGTCCGAAACCCTTGTGCCGCCAGGTGCTCGGACGCCAACTGTTCACCCAGTGCGCCGATCTCGGCCCGTGTCAGAGAACTCATGGCCCCACCGTGCAGAACAGGTCCGACAGAACCGTCCGGTCACGGCTGGTTATCCCCAGCGCCGATTTCATCCACAGGCTACGACTGTGGAACGCGAGCCCGGACGGACATCGCCCACCCGCGACGCGGCAGCGTCACTTGTCGTCGTCGGCCTTGCGCAGTGGATTGGGAACCGCCGACTGCGCGAACCCGCTGAGCTTGCGCAGCGTGGCGATGCACGCCTGAAGCTCGTCGAGGGCCACGCCGGCCGCCTTGGCGCGGAAGAACTCGTGCAGCTGACGCAATGACTTCTGTTGTGCGGCAAGACCTCGCGGGGTCACCTCGATGCGGGTGACCCGCCGGTCATCGGTCGACGATGTGCGTCGCAGCATGTCCGCGGCGACCAATTTGTCGATGTCGGAGGTGATCGTGCTGGGCAGCACGTTGAGATAGTCGATCAGTAGGCCGGGCCGGTCGAGCCCCGCATACACCAGAAAGATGATGCCCAGTGCTCGTTCAGAGATTCCGTACTCGCGCGCCACGGGCAGGGTGAGCATCGAGATCATCCGCCGGACATCGGTGGCGGCGCCGAGGAAGTCGATGATGTCCCCGTCGTCGGCAGCCCCAATGGTCTCGGTCACGATGCCATAGGATACCCGGCCGCTTTCCCTGCCAGCGGCTTCCGAGAGTTAGTTCAGAATCTGAACAATATGGGTTACGCTCGATCACAGGGTGAGATTCGCCTGACGCGTCACCACAGTGCGCGGAAGAACAGCGCGGAGTGCAATGAAGCCATCAGTTCGTGTCGAGCCGTCAACGGTCACCGACCACGCACGCACCACACTGTCCTGGAAGGCCCTCGGCTGTTGGGCTGTCGTCGCCGCCCTGGCGGTCTTCGTTCTGCTCACCGCGGAAAAGCACGGCGCCGCCTCCCCGGAGAACGTGAATCCGGGCGGCATCGGCAAACCGCCACCGGTGGAACCCCTGTGGCCTGCCATCGACTTCGTCCTGTGGGGCCAGATATTGGGCGCACTGCTGCTCGTGGTCACCATCGTCGTCTCGGTGGTGGTCTGGAGGCGCAATCCCGGGCACCCGGTGATCCTCATGATCCTCGCCTCCACCACGCTGTTCTGGTGGGATCCGATCAACAACTGGGCAATCGGGTTGGTCTACAACCCGAACCTCTGGCACTTTCCGCGAGAATGGCCGTGGCTCAACATTTCTCCGGTCATCGAACCGCTGACCTCGGTCATCTACGCCCCCTACGTCCTGCTCCCCTACTTCCTGGCGATGCCGATCCTGCGGGCCGCACAACGACGCCGCGGCGCCGACGCCTTCGTGTGGCGCCATCCGCTGATCTCCATAGCCATGCTGACGTTCGTCATCGGCGTCATCTGGGATGCGGCCCAGGAAATCCTGCTCACCCGGACCCAGTTCCTCACCTATACCCATGTCGTCGATTTCGGATCGATCGACGTGGGTAAGAACAGTCAGTTCCCGCTGCTGATGGCCAGCGTGCTCATCACCATCATCATGATCCCGGCGTCGGTACTGCTCTACCGCGACGACAGCGGAAAGTCGCTGGCAGACAAGATCGTCCTGCGCGTGCCGCTTGCCGCGCGCCGCCCCAAGTTGGCCAGTTTTCTGATCATGGCGATTGTCCTGAACATTGCGATGATCAGTTTCAGCTCCGCGTTCTGGCTGGTACGTGCAACCGGCGCGGCGTCCGCCGTCGCCTGCCCCTGGCCCTACCCGCAGGCCAAGACCTGGGACCCGCGCGGATACTACGAATCGCAAGGAGCCCCCGGACCGTTCACCGCAGGCGCCGCCAGCACGTGGCAGATCGGACAGCCCGCAGGCCGCCCGACGGACATCGTCGTGGAGTCCGACCGCTGCAAGCCCCGGTAGCCTCCGGGTCGCCGGATCACTCCCGCCGGCCGGCAGCGCACGTGCGAGCGTGTGCTGCCCGCCGGCGTGAGCCATGCGAAGCTCAGGCACCTGCTATCAGCTCGGCGGCCCGCTCTCCGATCATCATCGCCGCGGCGTTCGTGTTGCCGCCCACGATGTTCGGCATGATCGACGCATCGGCCACGCGCAGCCCCGATATGCCCCGGACGCGCAGTGTTGGGTCGACGACGGCGCGTTCGTCCGTACCCATCCGGCAGGTTCCGACGGGGTGGTACACACCCGAAGCATTGTTCCGGACGAACTCCGCGAGTTCGGCGCCTGTCCGATCGGAACCGGGCAACACTTCGCGTCCGACGACCCCGGCGATTTCCGAATGCGCCAAGGTCTGTCTCACCAGTTCCATCCCCGCCACCAGGGTCTCCACATCGCGGGGCTCGGCCAGGTAATTGGGATCGATGAGAGGAGCGGTGAACGGATCGGTCGAGGCCAACCGTAGGGTGCCCCGGCTGTCGGGGTAGATCATCGTCGGCATCAAGGTCAACGACGGCGCCGAGTCGGCGGCCAAGTGCAGGCCCGGCGCGTCTTGGTTCGCCGGATAACTCATCGGAAGGATGAACATCTGCAAGTCCGGAACGTCGGTGCCCGTTCGTATTCCGCTGTCTACGAATGCCACTGCCTCGAACAAGGTATGCGCCAGATAGGTCGATCGTGGCCGTACACATTCACGGACCGCCGCTCGGCCGAAACTCAATGGCGACGCGCTCCGGCCGCCAGTCGCCTTGTACGACATCGGGACAAACAGATGATCGTGCAGATTGTCGCCGACCGGCAGGTCGGCCGTCACCGTGATCCCATGCTCGCGCAGGTGGGCCGCCGGGCCGATGCCGGAGAGCATCAGGAGCCGCGGCGACCCGAGCGCGCCCGCGCTGACGATCACCTCGCGGCTCGCGCGCACGCAACCGATCTCGCGTCGATTGCGGTCCGCGACCAGCTCCACCCCCACGGCGCGGCCATTCCGGACCACCACGCGCGTCGCGGTCACACCGGTGAGGATCCGCAGATTTGGTGGGGCGTCCCGCAGATAGCCGCGATCGGTGCCCGCTCTGCGGCCGGCCCCGACACTCTGTTGCAGTGGCGCCACCCCAGCCTGCCGCACACCGTTGTAGTCGTCATTCTGCCCAACACCGGCAGTCGCCCCCAACGCGACCATATAGCGTTCGGTGATCGTCGCCAGGCCCGTGGCCCGTTCCACCGCAATCGGTCCGTCACCGCCGCGCAGTTCGCTCGGGCCGTCCTCGAAACTCTCCAGCCGACGAAACGACGGAAGCACATCGCCAAACCCCCAACCGGTGGCTCCGACGGCCGCCCAGTCGTCGTAGTTCTGCCGGTTTCCGCGGACAAACGCCATCCCGTTTATCACGCTGCCCCCACCCAGTACGCGGCCGTGCGATTGAGGAAGCCTGCGGCCCAACATGTGCCGTTGCGGGACGCTGTAGGCCGGCCAGGTGACCAACCGCTGCAGCGCGGTGGCGGCGTGAATGGCCCCGCACATGCCGGGAACCGTGACCAGCGGGCCGCGGCGGCGCAGCCCCGACTCGATCAGCGTGACCATGGCGCCGGTGTCGGCCAGCCGCCTGGCCACGATCGCGCCGGAACTACCCGAGCCCACCACCACGTAGTCTGCCGTCCCCAGGCCGGCCGAATCTTTGCTCACCCGTGCGCGCCCCATCCCAGACCTCCGTTGACACCAGGTTTATTTCATATTCTGAAGTATTTATCGACGTTAACACAGTGGGCCTGATCCGGATGGCCAGACCCGAGTCGTATACCTCTACACATTTTTCGCACGCGCCGACGCGCACGCCATGCGCGGGTTTGCCGACTGCCGTTGCGGCCGAAGCGCTTTGATGAATGGCTGCGGCTCGCGCCAGCACTACGGAGATGACTCCAACCGGAACGGCATCTCGATGACCAAGGGTTGGTTGAGCCCGCACCCGCCGCTGACACCGACAGTGCGATCCCAACCGGAGTACTTCCGCACAGCGGAAAAGCTCGGTGCACCGGTCAGATCGGCCGAGAAATACAGAAGCTGCCGACCGGGAACCGCGGTGCCGTCCGGGCAGATCTGCCAATTGTCGTGATTACGCCGCATATTCCAGAGGCCGGCGGATTCACAGTGGATCGGGGCGTCCCATCCCTGGCTGCTGGCGACATGTCCGGCGCAGTCGAGCGGCTCGCCGGTACACGACGAGGTGATGGTCCACGTGCTCGTCACAGTGGCTTCATCGCGAAAGACATCGTTGGTTTTGGCCCACACACCGTCCGACGTCGCGGTGAAGCGTCCGTTCGGCAAGGGATCGCAGAAGTCAGCACCGGCCTGCGGCGCCCACCCGAGGGCTACGACGACGGCTGCGACACATGTCATCACCGCCGTCATCGATCTCATGCGTGTTCCGCCATGATGAGGTCCTTCCATGTCTCCGCCCTGGCTGAGGCCACCAGGTTGGTCTGGGTGAAGGTCCGGCCGTCAGGATCCACGTAACGGCCGGAGGCCGGGTCATAGCGGGCGAATGCGACAGACGGTCCCGTTTCGCCGGCCCCGCCGTAGGCACTGGGCGCCACGGGGATCGCACCCGGGTCGACGGGTGGCGGCGCAGGCGCGGATTCCCCTGGAGTCACGGGTGTTTCGGCGGGGGCCGCACCGGGAGCCGGCGGCGGGGTCCCACCGACCGGCCCCTCGAGATGCCGGTCCCGCTCAACACGATCGTCGGGCGGGATGCCTTGCGAGATCAGGTTCGGGTCCAGCGGATAGGGACCGAGCATGTGCTCACGCATCGCAAGCGGCTGAAACGGCTCGTCGCTGTCGCAGATCTCGACGGTCGGTGCCCTTTTGCCGGGCTTGCCCATACATGGGTAGTTGCGCGCGCCCCGTACTGCCAGCGGAGAGTCCTGGGGCAGTTTGCAGTACATGCCGTCGGGGGTGTCCACCTCGGTGGTGTCCTCCGGTGAGCGCCACGCGCTCGGCGGGAGAAACCCCACCGTGCACGTCGGTGGGTCACCGACCGTGAGAGTGAAATCTCCTTGCCCCAGGCCGGTCGGATTGTGGTCAGGGCCCTCGGACAACAGATTGGCCATGAACGGCGGCAGCAGCACGAGGATCTGTTCGAGGCTCGGCCGGTAGGTCAGCGCCACCTGGCCGAGCGATGTCATGTTGGCGAGTAGCACCGGAAGAGTGGGCCTGAGTTGTTGCAGCAGCCGTGACGCCTCGTCGGCCGTGGCCGGTCCGTTTCTCAACAACGAACGCACATCCTGATCGGAATCGGCCAGTTGGCCGGTCACCCCCGCCAGGGCGTGAGTCCAGGCGCGCAAGTCCTCGACGCCCGCAACCTGTGAATCCATCAGGGGCACCGCATCTTCCACCAGAGCACGGTTGGGCTCGCGGACGCCGTTGAGACTGCCCGACAGTTTCGCCGACGAATCGATCAGGGAGGCGAGATCGTAACCGGCACCGTTGAACGCCTGGAACGACTCGTCGAGCAGCGCGGCGAGCTTGTCCTTGGGGATGCTCGTGAGCAGTGCGCTGGTCTGATCGAGCAGCGGACCGACCTGCTGCGGGACGGTGGTGTGTGCCATCGCGATGACCGAACCGTCATGCAGGTAGGGCGGGGCGTCGCTTCGCGGGAGAAGGTCGAGGTACTGCTCACCGACCGCCGAGACGCTGCGGACCTGAGCCGTCAGATCTTGCGGGATCTTCGGTGAGTTGTCCAGCGACAAGGTCGCTTTGGCGCCGCGACCGTGCAGCCCGACAGCGGTCACCTTGCCGACCTGCACACCCCGGTAGGTGACATTGGAGAACCGGTAGAGCCCGCCGGTGGCGGGCAGCTCCACGGTGACGGTGATGCGGCCGATGCCCAGCATCGTGGGCGCACGCATGTAGACCACCGCCATGGCCACCATTCCGATGAGTGACGCGATGGCGAAGATCGTCAGTTGCATGCGGACGAATCGGGTCAACATTCAGCGCCCACCCTCACCCGCGGCCGGCACCGGCGCAGTCGACGGCGGGGGTGCCGACTGCGGCAACCCACCCGGAAGCATGACCGGCGGCCCCACGGGAGGAGCCGGCGCCGGGACCTCACTGCCGCCGGGCGGTACTGCAACCGGCTGCCCGAGTGGGTTCTTGGTGTAATACCAGTCGTAGCCGGGATCGCCCGGTGCGGGGACGAGTTCGGCTCCGGGCATCCCCCATCGCGTACCGAGGAACGCGGTCCGCTTCAGGCGCGGGACGGTGATGTCCGCGACGGCGAA
The DNA here is from genome assembly GCF_000426065.1 of Mycobacterium sp. URHD0025. Classification (GTDB taxonomy): domain Bacteria; phylum Actinomycetota; class Actinomycetes; order Mycobacteriales; family Mycobacteriaceae; genus Mycobacterium. The sequence continues at coordinate 295,793 of NZ_KE384491.1, forward strand.
CAGGTTCAGATAGTCGCCCTTGAGGCCGCGATCGACGATGTTCTGCCCGTACGGGAACACCGTCGCGAACATCAGCCCGTCGACGAGACCGGGACCGACGTCGGCCAGGGCGCGAAGCGTGGGTTCCAGGTTGTGCAGATTACGCACCAGGTCGTCCTGTGTGTCGTTGATGAGGCCGGTCGCGGTTTCGCTGAAGGCCCGCAGCTTCGTCAGCGCGGCGACGAATCGAGGTTCTTCGGCGATGAGCACGTCAAGCGCCGGCGGCAGGGCCTGCATCGCCTGTGCGATGACCACGCGCTGCCCGGCCAGGGTGCCCGAGAACCGATTGAGCTGCTGGATCGACGAGACCATGTCGCCACGCTGCTGATCGAGGACGCCGACGAAGGTGTCCAGCCTCGCGATGAGGTCGCGAACCGTGTCCTCACGACCGGAGAGGGCGGCGTTGAAGTTATGGGTGATATCGCCGATCTGGCCCAGACCGCCGGAGTTGACCACCGCCGACAACGACGCGAGGGTTTGTTCGGTCGACGGGTAGGTCGACGACTTGTCGAGCCCGATGGTGGCACCGACCGCCAGGCGGCCCGTCGGGGGTTTGCCGGGAGGTGGATTGAGCTGCAGGTGCATCGACCCCAGCAGACTCGTCTGACCAATGGTGGCAACGACATTCGAAGGGACAACGGTGCCCTCTTTCACGTGCACCTCGACATCGGCGTGCTGTCCCCGCAAGGTCATCTTGCCGACGCTGCCGACCACGACGTCGTCGACCATGACCGGTGAATTGGACTCCAGGGTACCGACATTGGCAATCTCAACGTGGTACACGGCCGCGCCGCTCCCGCGCCCCTCGGTACCCGGCAGCGGAAGCGAGTTCAGCCCGCCGAATCCGCATCCGCTCAAGGTCGCCGTGACGGAGAGAACCAGAACGGTGTGAAAGATACGGCGTCTCGTCACGATGGTGGTACCCCTTCACCGGGTGCCGGCGGCAGTGGTCGATCAGACGGCAGCAACAGGTTCTCCGTGCTCGGCGGTGTGGGCGCAGGCGCCCCCGGGTAGATCGCCGGAGACGGTGCGGCCGGTAGCGGGCCGAGTACGCCGGGAGGACCGGTGGGCTGATTCCAGCCTGGCGGTGGTGCGACATCGCCGTCAGCGCCCGTGAAGGCCGAAATTGCCGGGGGCGGTTCAGGTACGCCCGGGTCCGGCGTCCCGCCCGGCGCCAGGCTGGGGTCGGTGTAGATGACGTTGGTGGGCGCGGGAGCGAGGATCGGATTGACCGGAAACGGCACGTTGTTGAAATTCAGCGACTCCAGCGCGGGCCCCAGATACTGTGCACACAGCTTCGCCGTCTCCGTCGAGGTGGTGTTCTTCACGGCACCGATTGCCCCACAGATGAACTGGAGTGGGTTCGAGAAGTTGTTGAACGATACCGAGCCCAGGATCGTTCCGGTATCGGGGTTGTAATCGGCATATCCGTTGGCGATGGCATTGCCTGCGACATGGAGCAGTTGTTCGAGATCCTTGCGATGCTCGACGAGATTGCCGGTCACTTCGCCGAGGCGCTGCACTTGTTCGCTGGTCCGGTCGCGGGTCTCGGCCAGGAACCCCCGCACGTCGTCGATGGCCGAGGAGAGGTTCTTCAACGCTGCGTCGAGATCCGACCGGTTGTCGTCGAGAACGCTGGTGAGGGTGGCGAACCGCCCTTGGAATTCGACGACTTGCGGGGCGCTGTCACGCAGGGCCGAGACGAGGGTCTGCAGATTCTTGATCGTGGTGGCGATGTTCCCGCTACCGTCGGCCAAGATCCTTCCCACGCTTGATAATTGAGACAGCGTCTGGCGCAGCTTCTGACCGTTTCCGTCGAGTGCGTTGGCGGTGGTTTCGATGAAGCGCGCGATCGCCGGCGTCGAAACTTGGCTGTTGGGACCGAGTTCGGTGGCCAACCGCATGAGTTGGTTCTTGACCTCGTCCCACTCGACCGGTACCGCGGTGCGATCGATGGGGATCACCGCGTCGTCGGCCATCGTGGGGCCGTTGGCCGCGGGATCCGTGGAGCGGTAGGCGGGGGTGAGTTCGACGTACCGGGCCGATATCAGGTTCGGTGCGACGATGACCGCCTTGGCGTCGGCCGGAATCGGCACACCCTGGTCAACCTGCAGCTCCAGCCTGACGCGGCCACCTTCCGGTGTAATGCCGGTGATCGTACCGACTTTCACCCCGGCCACCCGCACCTCGTCTTTGGGGTAGATCGACGTCGCGGAGGTGAAATACGCGATGATGGTCCGTGGAATTCCCTGCTGGATCAGGAACGTGGCGGCACCGATCAGTGCGATCAGCACACTCGCGAGAATCGCGGTCGCACGGTGGTGGGTCATGGCGGCCCGGACCCTTCTGGCGTCTGTGGAATGCCGTTGCGCGGTATGGGGAATTCCGCCCGGGGACCGGCATTGTCCGGCGGCTGCCCGGCGCCGGCGCCTCTGCGGAAGCCGAAGGCGTAGTCGAGGAACGGTTGCAGCATCTGCGGAATGGCGAGGTTGGCGATCATGGCTTGGTAATACGGCCCGCTCGCGACCAGTTCACCGGTGGTGAGCTCGTATTGCGCCAGGCCGGGAATCGCCTTGGCGATGTTGTCCCGATTTTTCTGCAGTACGGCCGTCACCGTGTTGAGCTTGTCGAGGGTCGGGGCGAGTTTGGCCTGATTGTCGTGCACCATTCCCGACAACTGCTGAGCCACGGCCGAGGTGTTCGCCAACAGGTCGACGATCGCGCGCCGCTGCCGGACCAGTACATCCAGGAGATCGTTCGCATTGAGGATCAGTGAGTTCACCTGCTGGCTGCGGGTCGACAGGATGGCACTCACATCACTGACGTTCTTGAACAATTCGCCCAGGGTCTGGTTGCGGGCGTTGAGGGCCCGTGACAGACGTGTCACTCCATCGAAAGTCGACCCCAACTCGGGAGCGACAGCGTCGATGGTCGTCGACAGCGCATCCAGAGACTGATTGAGAGTGGCGGTGTCGGTGCCTGCGACGTCGGTGGTGAGGTCCCCGACCGCCTCGGTCAGTGAATAGGGGGACGAAGTCCGGCTGGACGGGATGACGTCGGTCTGCCGCAACCTGCCCGGGCCCACGGGTTCTACCGTCAGCACCCGCTGTCCCAGCAGTGAGCCGGTGCGAATGTGGGCACGCGTCTGGTTGCCCAGCGGAATGCGTGCTTCCACGGCGAACATGACCAGTGCCTGCCCGTCGCGGAGCTCCACATCGGACACCGACCCGACGTTGATACCGGAGATGGTGACGTCGTTTCCCTCGGTCAGGCCACCGGCCTGGTCGAACAGCGCCTGGTAGTGCAGGTGCGTGGCCCGGGACAGCAATTGCTGGGGTTGCAGTCCGACTGCCACGGCCAGCAGTACCAGGACGACTCCGACGACTCCGCGTCGGATGAGTTGGGATCCGCGGTATTTCAGCATCAGTTGTCCGAGCACCTCCCCGTTTCCTGTCTGACCCAGGGGAATACCGCCGTCCGGCCCTGCAGGTCGGTGACGCGGACGGAAATCCCGCACAGGTAGTAGTTGAAGAAGCTGCCGTAGGCACCCAGGCGCTTGAGCTTGCGGTAGTTCCCGGGCGCCTTCTGTAGACCGACGTCGAGGTGGTCCTTGAGTGCTTCGATGTTGGGGGCCAACCGATTCAGTTCGTTGACCGTGCCGGCCAGCGGCGGACGTGCCTGGGTCAGCAGGTCGGCAAGTGTCGCGGTTCCGTTGTCGAGCGCCTCGATCGCCTCACCGACCGGATCGCGATGGGATGCCAGCTGTCCGATGAACTGATGCAGACGGTCGACTGTCGCCGCGAAGTCGTCGCCGTTCTTCGTGAGCGTGCCGACCGCCGAGTTGAGATTGTCGATCAACTGTTGAACCACGTGATCGTTGTTTCCCAACTCGTTGGAAAACGACGACGTGTGCGAGAACAGGGATTGCAGGGCACCGCTCTGGCCTTGCAGCACCTGCAGCAGTGACTGGGTCAGCGCGTTGACGTCACGCGGATTGAGCCCCTGGGTCACCGGTCGCAGCCCGCCGAGCAGCAGGTCGAGATCCAGAGCGGGTGCAGTGCGTTCGATGGGAATCCGGGATCCCGCCTTGAGAATTCTGCTCTCCCCTGGCCCGGTGGTGAGTTCGAGATAGCGGTCCCCCACGAGGTTGAGGTAGCGCACGACCGCTTTCGTCCCGGACGTCAGTACCGCGGTGCGGTCGGCGTCGAACCCGACCAATGCGGTCATGTCGGGTTGCAGAGAAACGCTGTTGACGGTGCCGACACGAATGCCCGCCACCCGGACCGAATCTCCGACTTTGAGCCGTGAGGCATCGGCGAACACCGCCGAGTACCCGTTGGCCGGCCCCGGCCGGTACTGGCCGAAGATCGCGAAGAGCAGTGCGGTCACCATGACCATCACCACGGCGAATGTGCCGAATTTCAGCAGGGGCGCCCGGGTGGCCCTCATCCCGGTTGACCGATCTGGGCACTGTTGCGCGGCGGTCCGGCGAGCGGTCCGAACAACCATTGTTTGAGAGCATCGGTGTTGAGCAGGATTCCCTGGTTGCCATAGCGGGACGGGTTGATGCCGACGTCGGCCACCACATACGGCGGTCTGGCCTCGAAGGGGACGTTCGGCAAGCCCCCGACACATTGGGGGCCGCCTGTCGCGGCGACCTTGGGCAGATCCGTTGGGTAGCGGTAACGTTCACGCCCCATCGTGAAGCCGGCGTTCACCAGTGCCCCGGGGACCTGCGGTTGCTTGAGGTACGCGCCCTGCACCAATCCGCCCATCAGGCAATACAGGGCCTGGTTGTATTCGTTGGTCAGGTCGGTGGTGGGTGCCAACAGATGGACCACGTCGGTCAGCGGTGCACGGTTGGCCGACAACACGTCATTTCCGTTGTCTGCCAGCCCGATCACGCTGAGCAACAGCGCATCCAGGTTGTGTTGCTCGTCGATGATGCCCTGACTGATCTTGCTGGAATGTCCTGCCACCGCCAACAGATCGGGCGCGGAGTCGGCGTAGGCGCCGGCGACCGTCGGCATGGCGGCAAGGACATGACTCAGCGCGGGCAGACTCGGCTCGAGCGCCGCCAGATAGGCGTCCAGATCGACCAACATCTGACCGATTTCGCGGCCTCGTCCATTCACCGCTGCCGCGATGGCACCGAGGGTCTCGTTCAGCTTCGCCGGTTCGATGGCGGACAACACCTGGGTCAATTGTTCGAAGACGGTGTTGATCTCGACGGTGACCTGACGGGTGTCGATGACCTGCCCGGGATGCAGCGCCTGCGCCGACGGTTCTGCCGGATCGAGAAGTTGAACGTATTTGGCGCCGAACACGGTGGTCGAGGCGATGTTGACGCTCACGTTGTCCGGAATGGAGGGCAGCTGCGCCGGGTCCATCGCCAGGTGCAAGATCGCCCGGCCGTCGGACAGCGTTTCCAACGACGACACGGTACCGACCTGCACACCCCGTAGCTCGACTTTCGCGTCGGGATTCATCACCAGACCGGCCCGCGAAGCGAACACCGTCACCGGCACGGTCGGAGTCAATCCACCCTGGAAGAGCACGGCCACCAGCGCCACGATCAGCCCGATTGCCACCACTGTGAACAGCCCGGCAAGCGGCCTCAGTGCCGGCACCGGCATGATCCCGTGCCGAATACCGTTGTGTCGCCCCACGATCCTCCCCAAGCCGAGCGTTGCAGCGTCTGACACCGGCCAGGGCCCGTCACCGGAAACGACCGGTACGTCAACTGGCGACGATCATCGATACATCTAGATGTATACCGCACGATGCTGAGAATGACGAGTGGTTTTCCGCCTCAAAGATTCGGTGATCGACGTCAATATCGAGGGCGCCAGCGGCATATCGCGGCCAACAGGTCCAGGACCACCGGCTGGCATCGACGTCTATATCTATGTAGATATTTACTTCATCGTCAGTGCGCGGCTCAGCTGACGACGCGACCTTCGATCGTCGCGTGCAGCACCGTGGCGCTGGCGTCGGGTAGCACGCGCCGGGCGACGAGAAACTCACTGCCCACCCAGCCGTGGCGGATGAATTTTCCGAACCTCATACGTGTTCCGGGTGCGCCTGTCGCCGCAGGCAGCATCTTGATGCGCTCCAGCGCCTCCTTGACGGCCGGACCCGTCAACGGCCGGGCCGTGGCAAGTGCGGTCATCATCAGCCGACCCACGTCGTAGGTGTAGAGCGGGAAGAAGTACTCCGGACGGCGGCCGTAGGCCTGCTCGAATCGGTCGAGAAACGCCTGCCCGGTCGGGTTACGTTCGTCGTACTGATCGAGCCCGATCCACCCTGCGAGCTGCTCACGCCACCACTGCCCGGTCGCGGCGAACTCAAATGCTGTCGTGGTGTAGCGCGGCGGCATCCAGCCCACGTCGGACAAGGCCGCGTTCATGCCGATGATCCCGAGTCCGAAGCCGACGTGCATGATGGCGTCGGGCTTGTCGGCGGCCAGCACGGCTACCGCCGTCCGCTTCTCGCGCTCGAGCTGAGGAATCGCCACCTCGGCCGTGATCGTCAAGCCGGCGTCACGGCAGGCTTCGCGCGTGGTTCGCAAATACTCGCGGCCGATGAGGCTGTCCTCGAAGGCCAGGCCCACGCGTCGGCAACCGTCGAGCGCCGCGACGGTGGCCATGATGATCGGCTCCTCTTCCATGGAACCTGCCGGGAGACCGAAAACCCATTCGCCGAGCATGCTTTCGGAAGCAGCCATCGTGATGATCGGGATTTCGGCCAGATCCTCTACGTAGCGACGCAGAGCGACACCGTTCTCCGAAACCCACGGCCCGAAGATCACCAGCACATCCTGCTCGATCAACTCGTCGAAGGCGGCGCGCACCGCCCGGAACGATCCTTGTGGAAGGCCCTGTACCGCGCGGACGACGAATTCGACCGGCCGCTCCAGGATTCCACGTTCCGGATACTCGCCGGCGACCAGTTGCAGTGCCGGAAGGATGTTCTCGTCGTAGCCGCCATCCTCATCCAGGTAGTCGATGAGCAATCCGATGCGGGCCGGGGTGACGTCAGCCATGTGCGCCTCCAGCATGTCGAGCGCCGACAGCACTATCCGGCGAAACATCTGACAATTCGAACGGCTCCAAAACTAACCCAGCACCGGGCCGGAGTCCAGAGAAAGCCCCGTCAGGTCATGAGTGGGACATGATGGCCATCGTCACCGATGGCGGTTCACCTCGATGGTCGAACTGCCACGTTCCCCGAGCAAGCCCCGGCGCAGCCGGGCCATATGTGCGGCACAGTGGGCCTGCGCGGCGTCTCCGTCCCCCGCGGCGATCAGGTCGACGAGTTGTTCGAATTCGCGGATGGTGCGACGCCGCGAAGCGACCGGCTCACCCTGGCTTCGCGTCAAGATGTCAGCCACCGCGGCGCGGGTGATGACCTCATTGATCATCTCGCAGATGACGATCAGGGTCTGATTTCCCGCCAACTGCACCATCTCGCTGTGGAATCCGACCATTGCGGTGGTGCAGCCGACCGGATCCTGAACGGTGCGCTTCATCTCGATCACGAACTCGCGCAAACGCGCAGCGCCACGTTCGCGTCCGCGGGACATGGCCACCATCCGCGCCATGGCGGGTTCGATCACGGCACTCGCTTCGAAGACGTCGACCAGCGAAATGCTGCGGGCCTGCATCACGAGTGCCGCAGCCCGCGCGGTCATCCGTTGATCGGGCCGGTGGACGACCACGCCGCCCAAGGCGCCGCGCAACACCGAAATCAGGCCTTCGGCCTCGAGAATGCGCAACGACTCGCGCAGCGACGGGCGGGACACCTTGAAGCGTTCCAGTAACTCGGCCTCGGTGCCGAGGAGGTCACCCTCGTCGAGCGCGCCGGAGATGATCAAGTCACGCAGTTCGTCGGCTATCTGCTTGGGTTTTCCAGACGCGGAGCCGCCAGACGCCCCGCCCTTGTCTGTATTCGGCTTGGCCACTTGTCTCCCTACCGTCCAATCGATCTGGACCAAAGATGAAGCTGTCCGATGGCCCGAAAACCGCCAGTGGCCGAGAGTCCGTGGCGCAAGCACATCCTTTACAAGGATATCTCTAGAGATTTAAATGTAATCCTGGACGCCGAATCTGTTGTCGAACTGGTCCGCGCCGCCGAAGGTGTTCGAACAATCTTCACTGCCACAAAGGATCTGCGTGAGAACAGCTGAATCAGGGATGCCATCTACTTCACACAGGGGGGCTTGACCATGACCGAAGCAGCCGGCAGCCAACAGGAGGACAGCGTTCGGTTCACCGTGGCGACGCAATCGCCCACACTGGATCATTACCGTCGGGACTGGACACCGGGGTCCGGTGTCGGGCTGGCCGGTATGTGGATCGGCGCGGTGGTCAGCGATGCCGCGGGGCACACATACTGGGGGCTACGCGGGGCCGATGACTTCGTTCCCGGCATGACGCACGTGGTGTCGCCGATCACCGGCTTCAAGCGGCTGCCTGCATCATTCGACCCGGATCCGCCGCACCTGTTCGCCGAATACTCGACGATCGACTGGTTCGAACCCATGACCTACACCGATATCGACGAGAAGGTGACTCTGAGCTACCCGAGCGGTCGTATCGAACGCGATACCGGCGGGCTGCACTGGTATGACGCCGCAGGCCGCTGGGAGATGCACGGCACCAACGTCACCGATGTGTTCACGGTTCACGTCTCGGTCCGCGACGGTGACGCCGAACAGGTCTACTACCGGCACGAGCTGATGGCCGCCGCCGGGACCATCCAGGGAGTACCGGTCTCCGGCTACCTGCATCAGGACTATGCGTACGGGCCTGGCGGAGCGGTGTATCCGGAGCTGCCGATCGTCCGCGGCCTGCAGGGTATGTGGGTGTCATGGCTTCACGAAGACCAGGACGGACAATGGGGCGGTGGCTGCTTCTGGCAAGGACGCGACGGAGTCACATTCGGCCCGGGCTACCACGTCATCGACGGCGTCACGACGGCGCACGATGACGTCACGGCAACGCCGACTTTCGACGATGCCGGCAAGCTGATCCGTCTCGAAGCCGGAATCGGCTCGGAATCATACACTTTCACGTTCGACAGGTCGGGAAGCTACATCCATTACTTCGGCCGCCTCACCGCCAGCTCGTCGGGCTGCGTGCCGGCCCGCAGCTGGTGCTGGGTGGAATACGCTGACGGCCTGCTCACCCCGGAGATTCTCGACATGGCGATGGAGCCGTTCCGCTTGGCCCGTGGACTCTGACCGTGGTCGAGTCCGGAGTTTCCGCCCCGGGAAGCGCGCCCGGGCCACCGTCGCGCCGGTCAGTCCGCCGGGCGCTCCGCGACCAGCCCCTCCTGCACCAGGGTGGCGGCGACCGCACCGTCGGCGCGCAGCAGGCTCGACGTGATCAGCCCGCGGCCCCGCGCGGCGGCCGGCGAGCGCGACTCCAACAGGTTCCACTCTCCGGCGCGCACCGGACGGTGAAACCAGATCGACGAATCGGTGGTGCCACTGCGGTGACTGCGCGACCGCATGCTGTGCCCGTGTACAGCCAAAGCCGGGTCGATGCCGTACAGGTCGGTGATGTACACGGCGATGAGCATGTGCACCAACGGATCCTCGGGCAAGTCGGTGGTGACCCGCCACCACATCCTGCGCACGAACCCCTCACCTGACCCGTCGTCGGCGATGCGGATGTCGAACTCGTCGAGCGGCAGAGAGGGGGCCGGGCCGGGCGGGCCGGTGCACGGCAGCACCTCTGGATCGTGCGGCATCGCGCCCAGCCCGTGTTCGGGTCCGGCGAGCGCCGTCGCGAACGACACCGTGGCCGTGGTGAGCATGCGGTTGTGCTCATACGATTCGACGCTGCGGGCCGAGGCGGTGCGCCCGTCGTACACGCGCCGCACGCGGTGCTCGACCGCCTCCCCTGCGTCCCCACCGCGCAGGAACTGCAGGTGCATGTTGGTGGGCGCACGGTCATCGCCCACTGTCCGGCAGGCAGCCGCCAGGCTCTGTGCGGCCAGCAGGCCGCCGTAGGCCCGCTTGCCGGCCGGGCCGCTGGCCTGTCCGGTGAACACCTCGCCGTCGGCGGCGGTGTCGGCGCGCACGTTCAATAGCTTCAGCAGGGTGCTCACTGAGCGGCACCCGTTGCGACGGTGCCGGATTCGGTCAGTGCCACGATCTCGTCGGCACCGAGTCCGAGGTGTTCGGCGAGCACGGCGGTGGTGTCGTCACCGAGCGCGGGGGCAGCGACGGCGGGCGGATACAGGCCGCCGATCGACACCGGCAGGCCCGGCGCCAGGTAGGTGCCGATACGCGGTTGCTCCAGCGGGGTGAAAAGCGGGTTGGCGACCACCCGTTGGTCGACGGCGACCTCGGCGAAGCTGCGGTACCGCTCCCAGAGCACCGAGGTGCCCGAGAGCGCCGCACTGATCTCGTCGGCGGTGTGCTGGCTGAACCACAACGTGAAAAGTCCCGTCAGGGCGTCGCGGTGGATGTAGCGCTGACCTTCGTCGGTGAAGTCCGCCCCGAACGCCTCAGCCAGGGCGGCAACGGCTTTCGTGGTCCCGGTGACTTCGGTGAGGTCGCGGAAATGCCGACCGGTCAGCGCCACGAGCATGAAACCGACCCCGTCGCTGCTGGTGAAGTTCTGTCCGTAGGTGCCGTACAGGGTATTGCCGAGTCGCTCGCGCCCCGTACCGTTGATCATCACCTCGGTCAGGAATCCGAGATTGCCTGCCGTGGCGAGGGCGACGTTCTCCAAGGGAATGCTGATCCGCGCACCCTCACCGGTCGAATCGCGGTGACGCAGCGCGGCACTGACTGCCAGCGCCACGTAAAGACCGCAGCTGACATCCCAGGCGGGAAGCACATGGTTGATCGGGGTGGCCAACTGCGCAGGCCCGGTGACCATGGGGAAGCCCAGCCCGGCGTTGACCGTGTAATCCACCCCGGTGCCACCGTCGGCGCGCCCCGACACCTCGACGTGGATCAGGTCGGGCCGCAGCGCCGCCAGCACGTCGTACGAATGCCATTGCCGCCCGGCTACATTCGTGATGAGCACGCCGGCTTCGGCGATCAACCGTTGTACCAGCTGCTGCCCCTCGGGTGAGCGCATATCGGCGGCCAGAGAGCGCTTGCCCTTGTTCAGCCCGGCCCAGTAGATGCTGTCGCCGCCGTCGGTGAGCGGCCAGCGGTGATAATCGGCAGCACCCCCGATGGGGTCCACGCGCACCACCTCGGCGCCCAACTGGGCCAAGGTCATGCCGGCCAGCGGCACCGCGACGAAGCTGGAGATCTCGATGATGCGCATTCCGGCCAGCGGACGGGTCTGATCCGGCACTGCAGGTTCTGCCATCAGGTCAAGCTATCAAGGCCGTTCGCCGACCAGTTTCACCGCGGCGGCCTCGATGGTGTCTTCCGACAGCAGCACCTCCAGCGCGGCATCGCCCAGCGGGATGAAGCTGTCGGCACTGGCCACGCGCCGTAACGGGCCGGAGAAGCCGTGGTCGGTGAGTTCGGCCAGCACACCTTCCCCCACACCCCCGGTGCGGCGGGTCTCGTCCACGATGAGCACGCGGCCGGTCGCATCCGCCTCCCGCAGCATGTCCTCGACCGGCAACGGCGACAGCCAACGCAGGTCGACCACGCGGGCCGCGATCCCGGCCTGTTCGAGGCGACGGGCCACCCGCAGGCTCATCCACAGTCCGTTCCCGAAGGTGAGGATGGTCAGGTCGGCACCGTCGCCGTAGGTGCGGGCCGCACCGATGCGCACCGGCTGGGCCGGATAGCTCGCCAGCCACTGCTGATCGCCGTCGTCGTACAGGTCCTTGGTGTGGTACAAAGCGATCGGTTCGAGGTAAATACACACCGCGCCAGCGGCTTTCGCGGCAGCCACGCAGGTGTGCAGCATCGCTGCCGCGTCATCGGGCCGGGCCGGTGACGCGATCACCACCCCTGGAATGTCACGGATTGCCGCGATCGAGTCGTCGTTGTGGAAGTGTCCGCCGAACCCCTTCTGGTAGCCGTAGCCCGCAATCCGTACCACCATAGGGTTGCGGTACTGACGGTTGGAGAAGAACTGCAGGGTGGCTCCCTCACCGCGGATCTGATCGGCCGCGTTGTGCAGGTAGGCGAGATACTGGATCTCCGGGATCGGTAGCAGGCCCGAGACACCGGCGCCCAGGGCCAGGCCGAGAATCGTCTGTTCGTCGAGCAGCGTGTCGAACACCCGCGCGGGCCCGGCAGCCGCCTGCAGGCCACGGGTCACCCCGTAAACCCCGCCCTTACGGGCGATGTCCTCCCCGAACACGATCGTCTCCGGGTGCGCCTGCAGCACATCCTTGAGGGCCCGGTTGATCGCCAGGGCCAGGGTCAGCGGCGCACCGTCCGGGGCCCCCGGGCCGGTGACGGAGACCGCCCGGGCTTCGTCGAGAGTGTCACGCAGCGGTTTCATCACCGCCGGCGCGCTGTCGAGCTGTGCGGACCGGCTGAGCTCCCCCGCCAGCCCGATCACCTCGGTGCGCTTGGCCTCATAGCGCTCGACGGCTTGTTCTGGCGTGAGTACGCCGTGTGTCACAAGGATTCTCGCCGTATTGAGGACGGGGTCACGGTCGTAGTCGGCCAGGATTTCGTCTGGCCTGCGATACGCCGGTTCGTAGTCGGACCCGGCGTGGCCCATCAACCGAACCGTGCCGAGGTGCAGGAAAGCGGGCTTGCGATGGTTGCGTACCCACTGCGCGGCGGCCAGCGCGGTCTCGAAGGCCGCGATCAGGTCGGAGCCGTCGGCGGCGAAGTACTGGAGTCCCTCGCGGTGGGCATAGGTCCGGGCCACCCATCCGCGCGGCGTCTTGGTGCTGATCCCGATGCCGTTGTCCTCACAGACGAACAGCAACGGCATGGGCAGCCCCTGGTAGGAGGCGTGCAGCGCGGCATTGATCGCGCCGACGGCCGTCGAGTGGTTGGCCGAGGCGTCTCCGAAGCTGCACACCGTGACGGCATCATCCGGCCATGGGCACGCGACATCGAGCTTGCGGGCCCTGGCGATCGAGAAGGCGACCCCCAGCGCACGCGGTAGATGCGACGCGATGGTCGAGGTCTGCGGAATGACCCCGAGGTCGTGGCGGCCGAACACCTTGTGCCTGCCGCCCGAAATCGGTTCGTCGGTTGCGGCGACCAGACCCAGCAGCACATCGCGCACCGGATCACTGCCGGCCACCTGAGCGGCGCGGGCCAGGTAGAAGCCCCCCGAGCGGTAGTGCAACAGCGCCGGATCGTCGGCGCGCAGCGCCGCGGCGACCGCCGCATTGCCCTCGTGCCCGGATGACCCGATGGTGTAGAAACCCTTGCCCTGCGCCCGCAGCCAGCGCGCGGCCAGATCGAGGTGCCGACTGCCCAGCTGGGCATCGAAGAGAGCCAACGCATCCGGTTCGGTCAACGCCGACCCGACAGGCCACGGCTGGTCACCAGGTCCGGTCAGCGCCGAGACGGTGGTGCAGAAGTATTCGTCGATGGCTTCGTGGTGACGACTGGCCACCTGGCCTCCTGAGCTCGCGGTGGGTGGACGATACGCAACGCCGACTCGTCAGCGGAACGCCGGAATTCCGGTGAGCGCCTGCCCGATGATCAGACTATGCATTTCGCTGGTGCCTTCGTAGGTCAACACCGATTCCAGGTTGTTGGCGTGCCGCATCACCGGATATTCGGCGGTGATACCGCTGGCACCCAGGATGGTGCGGGCGGTGCGGGCGATCTCCAGGGCTTCCCTGACATTGTTGAGCTTGCCGAGGCTGACCTGATCCGGGACCAGGTCGCCGGCGTCCTTGCGCCTGCCGAGGTGCAGTGCCAGCAGGAGTCCCTTTCCGTACTCCAGCGTCATGTCCGCGAGCTTCTGCTGGGTGAGCTGGAAGCCGGCGATCGGCCGGCCGAACTGTTCTCGCGAGCGCGCATAGTCCAGCGCGGTCTGCAGGCAGTCCCGCGCCGCACCGAGAGCACCGAACACGATGCCGAAGCGGGCTTCGTTCAGACAGCGCAGTGGGGCGCCGAGACTGGTCGCCCCGGGTAGGCGCGCGCTGTCGGGCAGCCGGACGCCTTCGAGCACCAGCTCGCTGGTCACCGACGCCCGCAGCGACATCTTCGACTTGATCGTGTTGGCGGTGAAACCCGGTGTGTCCGTGGGGACGACGAAGCCGCGGACACCCTCGTCGGTGCGGGCCCAGATGACCGCGACGTCAGCCACCGACCCGTTGGTGATCCACATCTTGGTGCCGGTCAGCACCCAATCGCCGCCGGCCCGCTCGGCTCGGGTTCGCATCCCCGCCGGATTGGAACCGTGGTCGGGTTCGGTGAGGCCGAAGCACCCGATGTCACGACCCGCGGCCATCTCCGGAAGCCAGTGGTTCTTCTGTTCATCGCTGCCAAACGCATGAATGGCGAACATCGCCAGCGAGCCCTGCACGCTGACCAGCGATCGGATCCCCGAATCGCCGGCCTCCAGTTCCATGCAGGCCAGACCGTAGGCCACCGCGCTGGTGCCCGCGCACCCGTAACCCTGCAGATGCATACCGAGCAGCCCCAGCTCGCCGAGCTCACCGGCCAACTCACGGGCCGGCAGTTCGCCGCTCTCGTACCAGCCCGCGATGTACGGACTGATTCTCCGTCGCACGACCGAGCGCACGGTGTCGCGGATCTCGCGTTCTTCGGCCGTGAGCAGCGCATCGACACCGAACATCGCGTCGGCGCGGACGGTGTCGGAACTGCGTTGGGCCACAGCGGCTTCAGCCATGTTTCTGGACTCCTGGTGATTGTCGGTTCAGCAGCACCCGATGCGGCGCGGCGTGGATTGTGCGGCCGGCACGGGCTCGCCGCGCCATCTCACCGCGCGGCTCGGCGGTGGGGTCTGTTCGCTGCGGGTCTTGACCAGCGGAACACCGTCGACGATTACGGTCGCGATGCCGGGCAGATCACCGAGGGCAAAGCATTCCAGGGCGTCGTCGGCGGTCGATCCGGTGACCGGCCCGAGAACCAGCAGGTCGGCCGGTCGCCCTTCCGCGAGCACCCCGGTGTCGAGGCCGTGGGCCCGCGCGGTCTGGCCGGTGGCAGCCGCAACGGCGCGCAGCGGATCGACGCCGCAGATCGACGCCAGGAAGCAGACGTTGCGCAGCATTCCCCGCGGGATCACGCCCGTGCCGCCGGGAGTGTCCGTGCCGAGCGTGAGCCGGCCGAGTTCACCGCGGGCGGACAGTTGATCGACGACCAGTTTGGTCGCCCGGTAGTTCATCGAGCTGCACACCTCGACATGAGCCGAAGGCAGGTCCGCGATGATCGCCACGATGTCCTGGTCGGGTGGCGGTATCGGCCCACCCGAGATGTGGCCCACGATGTCCGGCTTGACGGTCACCACGACGTCACGTCCTGCCACCCGGCTCGACCCCGACCGTGACACGCCGCCGGAGTGCATCTTGACCGTCATGCCGCGCTCATGCGCCCAGTGGACATAGCGCTGAGCTTCGCCGTCTCCCAGCCGGTTCCAGTCGTAGAAGATGAACTTGAGGTGCTCGATGCCTTCGCGGTGCGCCCGGTCGAAGTGCTCCTCGGTCATGCCCGGTACCAGGAGCACCGTGCCCGCGTTGACCTTCACTCCGGACGGACGCGCACGCCCGGTGGTGTGCTTGGACGTGATCGCGATGCTCAGCACCAGTTCCGGCGTCAGCGCACCGAAGTCCAGGCCCGGAATGTGCAATTCGCCCGCCGACACCATCGAAGTGGTCCCGCCCTGAAGGTAATTGCCGATCCAGCCGATCGAGTTCTGCGCCGGTGTCCACTCGCCGAACGTCGGATGCACGTGCCCGTCGACGAGGCCCGGCATCACCGTCAGTCCGCCGGCGGACATCACGTGGTCAGGGCCGGAATGGTCGACACCGATACCTGCGATGCGTCCGTCTTCGATCAGCAGCGTGGTGTCACGCAGCGGCGGCGTCGACACATCGCCGGACACCAGCAGACCGATGTCCTCCACGAGCAGTGTGGTCACAAATCCTCCCACCATTGGATTTTGTATACACTATCCGATGCCTTCGATTCGGCATAGTGCAACGGGGATGTCCCGGGAACACGGCCTCGGCACCGAACGGTGCGCCACGGATCGAATTCAACGCTGCCGCAACCACATCGGAGCCAACAGAGGCGCGACGAACACGACGAGGACCACGATGAGCGCGCCGGCGAAATTCATCGCCAGCCGCACGGCCCCCTCGTACCACGGGAACAATTCCGGGTACTCGCTGATCACCAGCAGCACCGGCGGGCCGGTGATCGCCCACCACGTGTAGTTGACCGGCCGCAGTGCCATCGCGAGCAGAAACAACACCACGGTCAGTCCGATCATCACGGGCGCCGGCGGGCGTGTCCCCAGCAGCACCGCGGCGATCACCGCACCGACCGCGTTACCCGAAAGCCGTTGAGCCAACCGCTGGCCGGTCTGCGACTGGCTCGGCTGAATGGTCAGCAGCACGCTGGTGACCAGCCAATGGCCGCCCACCAAGTCCGCGGGCAACAGCGCCGCCATCGACACGGCCAGTGCCACGGCGACCCCGACACGAACCGCGTGAGCCATACCGGCCGACACACCCGTCCCGGTGGCCTCGTCCTCGCCGCGGTGCCGCAGCCGGGATACCCCGAACCACGTCACCCAGGCCGCGAACACGATGGCGATACCGACGAGATATGGCCACAGTGCGGCCGAACTCTCGGTGCCGTAACCCAGATCGATCGATATCAGTACCACCGCGAGGCCGGCCGTCGCCCCGACACCGGGTATCAGAGCACCCGCGATCGCCGCCACCACGGTGAGCGCCGCCAGCACAGCGGCGTTGTGCGCACTGGCGACCACGAGTGCCCCACCGGCCATCACCGTCACCGCCCGCACACCCATGGTGCGCACGGCAGCCCGCCAGGCCGTGGGTATTTCGGGAACGGCGGTCAGCACGAACCCCAGCCCCACCGCAGATCCCCACTCGGCCCGCCCCAACAGCGCGGTAGCCGAAAGGACGGCACCCAGGGCGATGGCCAACGCGGCGGCCATGCCCCACCGGCTGTTGCCGACCGGGCGCAGCAACTCGGGAGTGCGGATCCGGCCGACGCCCACGGCGTCGCCCGCCGATCCCGGCCGCGGCGTCATCACCCGGATTGGTCGGCGGCGTCCAGCACCGCCTGCACGATGCCCTGATACCCGGTACAACGGCAGATGTTGCCCGACAACGCCTCTCGTACCGAACCCTCGGTCAGTGGCTTCTCGGTGTCGGGATCGCGCAACAGTTCGACGGCAGTGACCAGAAATCCCGGTGTACAGAAGCCGCACTGCAGGCCGCCCCGTTCGGAGAAGGCCTGCCGGAGTTTCCTGGTCTCCTCGAACTCCTCGAGACCCTCGACCGTTGTCACCCGCATGCCGTCGATCTGTACTGCCAGCATGAGGCAGGTGCGCACACTCCGGCCGTCGAGGAATACCGAACACGCGCCGCACACACCGTGCTCGCAACCCAGATGCGTTCCGGTCAAGGCCAGTTCGTCGCGCAGAAAGTCGGCCAGCGTCAACCGGGGCGCCACCGTCCGCTGTATCAGCCTGCCGTTGACGACGGCTGATATCGGCACTCCCGCCGGGGGTTTCGACATATCCGTCGCAGACGTCTCAATTGCCTGCATGGACGGCCTCCTGTCCCTCTTCGATGCGCCGTTGAGCCTCTGCGAGCGATTGCGCCAGCGCCTCGGCGCACAACCGCCGGGAGTAGTCCGGATCGTCGGAGGACGGTTGGGTGGTACCTGCCCAGCGCTGCGCCAACGTTCGCCACAGTCGTGCCGAGGGGCGCTCGCCGACCACATCGTCGCCCACGAACAACAGCGGCCGATCCGCCGCGCTGAGCACTCCGGCGCGCAACGACTCGACTCGGCCGTCCCCGTCGACACTCAGCAGGCAACCGGCGCCGGCCAGACCGTAATCACCGTGCTGCCGGGCGTATTCGACGAATCCCCAACCCTGGCCCCGCCGGATGGCCGGTACCGATACCCACGTGATCATCTCGTCCGGTTCGAGCGCGTTGGTGTAGAACGACACGAACATGTCCTCGGCCGCGACCTCTCGTCGGCCGCCGCGCGCGGATTCGGTGTGAAATGTCGCGCCGAGAACCAAGGTGGCCACGGGCATCTCGGCTGCCGGGTCGGCGTGAGCCACCGATCCGCCGAGAGTTCCACGGTTCCGGATACCGATGTGCCCGATATGGCCGGCAGCAGCGGCCAGCAGTGGTGTGCGAGCGCCGATCAGCGGATCGACCTCAACGGTGCGGTGGGTCACCAGCGCCCCGAGGATCAGGGCGTCGGTGTCGTCGAAGAGCCGCTTGAGTTCGTCGAGACGGCCGATGTCGATGACCACACTGGGCCGGGCCAGCCGCAGGTTCATCAACGCCATCAAGGACTGTCCGCCGGCCATCACCTTGGCATCTGGATAGCGCGCCAACTGCTCGAGGGCCTCGCCGACCGAATCCGGCCGGAAGTAGTGGAAGGGCGCTGGTTTCATGATGCTTGCCGATCGAGCGCCCGGAACAATTGTCCGGTGGAGATCGGGGTGCTGTCGATCTGGATCCGCCCGCCGAGTGCATCGTCGACGGCACCGGCGAGCACGGCGTACACGGCGATGGTCCCGCTCTCCCCCGCCCCGCGCACCCCGATCGGGTTCGCCGGGGTATCGACATGGAGATGACGCACCCGCACCATCGGCATGTCGGTGGTCAACGGCAGGTGGTAGGCGGCAAACGTGGTCGATTGGGGCTGACCGGTTTCGGAGTACTTCCATTGTTCGAACAGCGCGCCGCCGACCCCCTGCGCGACACCACCGATGATCTGCCCCTCGACGATTTTCGGATTGATCTCGCGTCCACCCTCGTGCGAAACCGCATAGCGCAGCACCTTCACGATTCCGGTCCGCCGGTGCACACCGACGATCGCAGCGTGCACACCCATCGTCCAGGTCACGGTCGAAACACGGTGCACGGCAGTGACGTCGAGGGCACCGCCACTCTCGTGTTCCCCGCCCACCGCGGCCGCGCGGGCGAGTTCGGACCAGCTGATCGAGTGGTCCCTGGCGATGTGAAACCGGCCCTCGGCGTACTGGACGTCCCCGGGTTCGGCGTTCGACAGGGTTGTCACCCGTTCGGTGGCCAGCTCGATCAGTGCGCCTGCGGCTTTGTGCACCGCCGAGCCGGCGAGGATCGCCGAGCGGCTGGCGAACGTGCCCACCCCGTCGGGTAGCCGCTCGGTGTCGCCGGGCACGTAGTGGACCTGATCGAACGGCACCGCCAATGCCTCGGCGGCCACCTGTGCGAACACGGTCTCGTGCCCCTGACCTGCCGACGCCGCTCCGGCGGTGACCTCGAAGTGCCCGTCGGGCAGCAGACGCATCCGCGCGGTCTCGTGCGGGCCCCGGCCGGTGGCCTCCAAGTAGGACGACAGCCCGTAGCCGACGTGGTACTGCGGGAATTCAGCTGCGCAGCCGGCCAACTCATCACGTGGGAGCGCGTCGAGCACCGATTCCAGACAGGCCCGGTAATCGCGCCCGTCATAGCGGATCGGTACCCCGTCACGGTAGGGAATCGGCCGTGGGTACGGCATGTCGGCCTCGGTGAGCAGGTTGCGCCGCCGGATCTCGTCGGTGCTCAGGCCGATCTCGCGGGCCGCGGCGTCGAGGCTGCGTTCCAGGGCGAACGTCGCCTCGGGCCTGCCGGCACCGCGGTACTGCGCGACCAGCGTCTTGTTGGTCAGCGCCGCGCGGCCCGAAATCTGTGCGGCCGGTATCCGGTACGGGCCGAGCAGATGGATCGCGGTGTTGGCGATGATGCCGGCCACCCACAGGCTTCCGGCGCCGATGTCGACCACGAAATCGTCCGCCCAGGCCAGGATGTGGCCTTCGCGATCGACCGCGAGTCTGGTGCGGTGCACCTGGTCTCGGCCCTGCGCGCTGGCCAGCAGGTGCTCCTGACGATCCTCGACCCAGATCAGCCGGCGGCCGGTGTGCCGCGCGAGCAGCGCCAGCAGGATCTCTTCTCCGTACACGTTGGCCTTCGTACCGAAGCCGCCGCCCACGTCGGGAACCTCGACCTTGACGTCCTGGCGAGACCATCCGGTCACCGCGCAGATCGCGTTACGCACCATGTGCGGAACCTGGGTCGACGTGGTCACCTCGACCCGCTGCCGCCGGGCGTCGAACTGCGCCAGCACGCCTCGGCATTCCAGCGGGACCGCGCCGTGCCGGTTCATCCGGTAGGTACCGCTGACCACCGCTGCAGCCGAAGCGAACTCGCGCTCGACGTCACCGAACGAATAGTGCAGCCGCGCCGCTTCGTTGCTGTCGAGGTGCTCGAACAGCGGCGTGCACCCGGGATCGAGCGCACTGAACGGATCGGTCACAGCGGCGAGCGGCTCGTAGTCGACCTCGATGGCCTCCAGTGCATCCTCGGCCCGGTATCTGTCCTCGGCGACCACCACAGCCACCGGTTGCCCGGCGTAGTGCACGCGGTCGTGGGCCAGAATCGGCAGACGCTGCTCGGCCAGCACACATGACGTTGCCGCCGCGAAATGCGGATCCGGAGTGGTCAGCGACGGGATGGGGACACCGTGCAGCCCCAGATCATCGGCGGTGTAGATGCCGATCACACCAGGCATCTGCTCGGCAGCCGATGTGTCGAGCCCGACGATCCTGGCGTGCGGCTGGGCTGACCGCAGGAACACGGCGTGGTGGGCACCCGCTGCGCAATCCGCCACGAATCGACCGTGGCCGCCGAGCAGGCGCTCGTCTTCGCGGCGCCGGACCGAACTTCCGATGTGTCCCTGCGCCGATTCGTTCGCGGTCAATGAAGTCGTTTCTCCCACTGCCACAGCGCAATCGAGATGCCGAACGAAATGGTGATCAACAGCATGATGGTGGCCACCATGGAGGGATAGTCGCCATGGCTGTAGGACTGCAGTACCACGCGGCCCAGACCCCGCCTGGTTGCGAAGAACTCCGAGAGCACCACCCCGACCACCGCGAGGCTCACCGCCAGCCGGATCCCGGTCAGCAGCGGCCGCCGGATCGCGGGAATGATGATGTGCACCAGCATCTGCCAGGGGTTGGCCCGGACCGACCGGGCCAATTTCCAATACACCCGCGGGATTTCCTGCACCCCGGTGGTCACGTTGATCAATACCGGAAACAGTGCGAAAAGCACTCCCATGACGATCTTGGAACCGGACAGGCTGAAGATCGGCAGCAGCACCGGGTACAGCACGATCTTCGGTATTCCGTTCAGCACGATCAGCATCGGTTCGAACAGCACGCGCAACCGTTGCGAGAGACCGAGTATGAGCCCCAGTGCCCCGCCGACCGCAGTGCCGATCACGAACGCCAGGAACACCGCTTGCGCGGTGACCCGCAGATCGAACAGGTACCCGGGATCGGCAAGGTTGCGGGCCAGCACGCGGAAAGTCTCCACCGGGGAGGGAATCACGAAGGTCAGAGCGGAGAAGACCTCCCAGACGATCGCCACCACGAGTGCCAGCAGTGTCGCTCCGACGGCCTGATTACCCAGGATTGCGCGCAACCGCTGCGACGTGGGTCGCGTCGCGTCCAGTGGAGGTTGTCCGGCAGGTGACCGCAGGGTCGAGGTCATCGGTTCCTCCCGCGCAGCAGAATGCGTTCGACCGTCGCCAGCGCCGCGGTGAGAACGCACGACAGGACCAGCACAACCGCGATGTAGGCGAACATCTCGTCGTTGTTGAAAATCTCGTAGAGGTACCGGATGCGGTAGCCCAGACCTGCCTGCGCAGTGGTGAATTCCATCGCGATGGTGCCGATCAGGGCGTACACGACGGCCAAGCGCAGGCCCGCGACGATGTACGGTCCGGCCGCTGGGATCGCGATCGCGAACAAGGTCTGTCGGGGCGAGGCCTTCAGCGATCGGGCCAGTTTCATGTACACCGGCGGCATGGTGTTGAGCCCGACCGCTGTGTTCAGCGCCATGGGGATGGCTGCCATGACGGTCGCTAGGATGATCACGGACAACGCGTTGATCCCGACGATCACGATCATCACTGGATAGAAGAGCACGAGCGGCACCGCATAGAACGACACCAGGTACGGCTCGAAGACGCGCCCGATGGCAGGCAGTTTCCAGAACGTCAGCCCGGCCACGAAACCCAAAAGACTGCCGAACAGAATCGAGAACGCCACCTCCACACCGGTTCTGGCCGCGTCGTTCCAAAACTGCCCTTCGCCGAGCAGATGCCCCAGTTCGGACAGGATCACCGATGGGGCGGGCAGAATACGGTCGCTCCACATCCCGGTCCGGGCACCCAGTTCGGCCGCCAGCACGAAGACAAGGATGAGCACGAGCGTCGAGAGCATGCTGATGGCCGAGTTGCTCAACCGCCTCCTGCGCCGCTCCGGCTCCGGGCGACCGGCGCCGGTACTCATGCTCTCGGTGGGCAGGTCGTCCTTCGCGACATATGAGGTCGTCACGTAGCCACCTTCTTCTGGGCTTCCTGCTGTCGGAATCCACGCATGGATTCGGCCTGCAGCGATGTCCAGATCCGGTTCTGGAGTTCATTGAACCGCGGGGTGGAGACCATGCTCGCGTCACGCTCGTCGGGCAGGTCGATGTCGACGACATCGATGATCGAACCCGGCCGGTACGACATCACCCAAACCTGTTGTGAGAGCAGAATCGCCTCGGCGATGTCGTGGGTGACGAACACGATGGTCTGATTGGTCCTGGCCCAGATCTGTCTCACCTCGGCGCCGAGAAACAGCCGGGTCTGCTGGTCGAGCGCCGCGAACGGCTCGTCCATCAGCACCACCTCCGGCTGAACCGCCAAGGTGCGCGCCAGCGCGACGCGTTGCCGCATCCCACCGGAAAGCATGGAGGGGTAGGACTTTTCGAAACCACCGAGACCGACGAGTTCGATCGTCTCCCTGGTCCGTTTCCGGCGATCGGCCTTGTCCGTGCCGATCATCTCCATCGCGAACGCCACGTTCTCTTCGACCGTGCGCCACGGCAACGTGGAATCCTCCTGGAACACCACACCGATCGAGGGGTCAGGCCCGTTGACCGGCCGCCCGGCGACGCGCACCAGTCCCGTCGACGCCTCCTGCAACCCGGAGATCACCGCCAGCAGGGTCGACTTACCGCATCCGCTCGGTCCGACGATGGACACGAAACTGGAATGCGGCACATGCTGTTTGATATCGGCCACTGCCGTCACCTTGCCGGCCGGTGTATCGAAGACCACCGAGACGTCGTCGATGCGGATACCGTCACGATCCATAGGTACGCCTTTCAGAGGTACTGACCCTGGTCAAGCTCAGATGTCGGTCTGCGCGTCGTCGGGCAGGTACTGCTGATCCAGCGTTGCGGCCCAGTCGATCTGCGCCGGAATCTGACCGGCGCCGACCATCAACTCGGAGAGGTTCTTGAGACCGTCCGCGTCGACCTTCAGCGAATAACCCTTCGCCAGATCCGGATTACTGGCGAACGCGGACCTCATCACCTGGGGAGTCACCCCCACCAGGGGCGCGATCTGGTCGGCGGCCTCATCGGGATTGGCCACCAGCCAATCGTTCAGTCGGTCGGCGACGGTGAAGAACGCACGCACGTTGTCGGGATTCTGCTGAGCGTAGTCGGCGTTCACGGCCACGAGGTCGGCCGGCAGGTCACCCACCACATCCCTCGAATCGACAAGCACCTCAGCATGTTCCGAAGCCTGTTTGTCGGCGATGAACGGCTGCATGGCCCAGCCCCCGGTGATCTGGCCGGCTTTGGCGGCAGTCCAGTTGTCACCCATCGGGCCGACCGCTTGCGACTTCACACCGAGCTTGCGCTCAAGTCCCTTGACGATCAGTTCGGTGGAAGAGCCCGCGGAGCTGAAACCGAGGGTGGCGTTCTCCAGTTTCCGGCCGGGAGGCGAGATCCATGAGAAGTCGTTGACCTGGAACCAGGGAGCGACCACCTTGAGGTTCGAATTCGGTTGCTGCGCCGCGAGAATCACCGAACTGTTGCCCGCGATCGCCATATCGGCGTCACCGCTGGTGACCACCCGCAGAGTGTTGCCGCCACCGCCACCGGAATAGAGGTCGACGTTGAGACCTTGTTCCTTGAACCAGCCCTTGTCGATACCGACCTGCAGTATCGCCATGAACGGCAAGCTGTCGACGCCGGTGGCCGAGATGCTCAGCTTGTCCGCTCCGCCACCTTCCGGGCCTGTCGATTCGTCGGCACATGCGGACACTGCCGCGACGAGTGCCACCGCGGTACCCGCCGCGGCGAACACTTTACGAAACCAGGCCATGGACGCAAACCTCCGGAGGGTTGAATATTGGATACACTATACGAATCACTGTGATCTAGGTCAACATTTTGGACCATTGTGAGCGGCGCCGCCACTCGTCCAGAACCGGGACAGTTCGAGGCCGACAGCCACCCCGATCAGCGCCGCCGCCGTGGTGAACCTCGTCCCCGAAGGTCGAGGTACCGCTGGGGCCACCGTGCCCACGAGGACCGGCTCCCCACTTTGGACGGCCGCAACCGAAATGCCGTCGGCCGCAGTCAGTTTCCGGTTCAGCGGTGGCGGAGCGCCCGGCACCGCACTTCCCGGCGCGGGAAACTCACCGACGGGGCGCTCAGCCACGGCCGTCGACGATGTCCGCGAAGGTACGAATGGTCGGCGCCCGGCTCTCCCCCGGGGCCACGAACGGCACGATCGAAACCTGGTCGACACCAAGAGCTTCGATCTCTTTGAGACGCTGCGCGCATTCGTCCGCGGTCCCGGCCAGCGCAAACAGGTCCACCAGTTCGTCGGGCACCAGGTCGGCGTGCGAGGCCTCGGGGTTCATGTGCTGGTAGTAGTCGTAGGAGTCGCGGATCCGATCGATGGCCTTCTCCAGAGCGGGCTCCACCTTGGCAGGAAGCGGCCGGATCGCCACGCGCGACACGTGCGCACGCACCAGATCCCGTGCCTTGGTCCGATCGTCGTCGATGGCGGTCGGTGTCCACAGCACGATATGGATGTCATCGAGGGAACGACCACTCTCGGCCGCGCCGGCTTCGATCGTCCGCAACGCCGCCTCGATGAAGTGGGGGGCAGTGCCGACCAGCACGATGACGCCATCGGCAATGCGGCCCGACATTCGCAGGATCTTCGGGGCGGAAGCCGCGATGTAGATCGGAACGTCCATCGGCTTGGTCAGGTAGTTGAGGTGGTATTCGGCACCGCTGGACGGCTCCACCACCTTCTCTCCCCTGAACAACGCGCGAAGCTCGCGGATCGACTCTTCGAGTTCCGCCAGCTTGAGCGGCTTGAGACCCATTGTCCGCAAAGATGAGTCGCCGGTGCCGATGCCCAATGCCACCCGGCCGCCGGTGTACTCGGCCAGCGTTGCCCACGTCGAGGCCAGCAGAGATTGGTGACGTGTCACCGCGTTGGTGACACCGGTGCCGAAGATGATGCGTTCGGTTCCGACGGCCGCGGCCCCCATGACGGTGGAGGACTCCCGCCAGATGTTCTGCGAATCCCCGAACCACACGTTGTCGTAGCCGAGCGATTCACTCAATCGCACGTATTCGCACATCGTGCCCACCGGTTCGGTCGGAAACAGACCGACTCCCTTACTCAGCACTATCGACCTCCTGGGCGACGTTGGATATCGTATCCAATCGTAGGTCGGGCCTCCGGGAGGCACAACCGCAACGCGGAATTGAGGAGACAGAACCCCATGCAGCTGATCAACGAGTTCTCCGTCGATGCCCCATTGGACATCGCCTGGGCGGTGCTGACCGACGTACCCCGTGTGGTCGAGTGCATCCCCGGTGCAGCACTCGAAAGCCACGACGGCGGCAACGATTACCGCGCCAACGTCGCCGTCAAGGTGGGGCCGGTCGGACTCACGCTCTCCGGCACGGCGACCGTGATCCGCCGCGACGACAGCGCGCACGAGATGGTGGTCCGCGGGCGGGCCCGCGACCGGAAGGGCAATGGCTCGGCCGAGGCCACCGTCACCATGTCGGCCTGCGAACGGGGCGCACAGACCGAAGTCACGGTACGCACCGACCTCGAACTCGGCGGCCGCATCGCACAGTTCGGCAGCGGTGTCATCTCTCAGGTCAGCAACCGCATCATCGGGCAGTTCGTCCGCAAGCTCAACACGATGATCGTCGGGCCAGACG
The DNA here is from genome assembly GCF_000426065.1 of Mycobacterium sp. URHD0025. Classification (GTDB taxonomy): domain Bacteria; phylum Actinomycetota; class Actinomycetes; order Mycobacteriales; family Mycobacteriaceae; genus Mycobacterium. The sequence continues at coordinate 322,055 of NZ_KE384491.1, forward strand.
GTGCCCAAGATGCGCAGGTTGCCGAGGCGATCGTGGCACGACAACCAGCCGAGTCCACCGAAAATGACTGGCTTTCAATCTTGTTGACCACATTGGCCGGGATCGCGCTGGGCCTGGCGATCGGACGCATGGCTCAGCGACCGGCCTGATCAGTCGCGCACGGTGGCGACGAGCTCGAGTTCCACACACGCGCCGCCGGGTAACGATGCGACTCCGATGGCCGTGCGGGCGTGCGCACCACGCTCTTCACCGAACACATCGAGCAACAGTTCGGACGCTCCATCGATCACGCGGGGGTGGGAATCGAAATCAGAAGCGGCGCGCACATATCCACGCAGATGCACCAGACCGGCGATCGAATCCAGTCCCGCGGCCGCATCCAGTGCCGACACGAGATTCAGGGCAGCCAAGCGCGCCTGCGCCGTTGCCTGCGCGGAAGTCACGCCGTCACCCACCACGCCGACCGCGCCCGGGTCGTCCGGACGCCGTGCGGTGGTTCCCGAAATCCACAGTTGGTTTCCACACCGACGGCTCGGAAAGTAGGCACCTTTGGGCTCCACCGCAGCCGGAAGCTCGATTCCCAAGGCAGCCAAGCGTTCCCAGGGCGTCACTCTCCGGAGTCCCGGTTACCGAACACGGTGCGCAGATGGTCGATGGCATGAACGCGATGCTGGTGGTTCAAGGCGACCACGCGTTCGAGGTCGCGCGCCGCCATTGCTTCGACCAACAGCACATGCTCGCTGTTGACTTGCTCCAAATCCATCAGATGCGCGTACATCGGGCGATACGCATCGGCGGTGTTCCACAGCTGGGTGACGATGCGCTTGGTGCGCGCCATCCGACTGGCCTCGAAGGACAGGAAGTGAAACCTACGGTTGGCCAGCCCGACCTCGATCAGGTCACCGTCCGCGGCAGCCCGGTCCATCACGGACATCTGCTCGCGCATGGCATCGATCAGCTCATCGGTGACCGCAGGCATCGCATCGCGGATGAGCTCGGCCTCGAGGATGTCGCGAATCCGGAACACCTCGACGAGTTCGTCCAGCCCGAGTTGGGCGACGCGGTACCCGCTGTGTGGCACATAGGTGATGTATTCCTCGGCCTCAAGCGTTTTCAGGGCCTCGCGAACCGGAATGCGCGACATGCCGAATTGCTCGGCCAGGCTCTCCTGGACGATCCAGCTGCCGGGCGCGAGTTTGCCGCTGGTGATGTCACGTCGGAGTGCTTCCGCCACCGCCTGCTGAGCGGTTTTGGGCCGGACGAAATCCGACCGCGTGCTCGTGGCGGCGTCGGACGCTGCGGCTGCACGCCGGGTGACTGTTCGCGGTGGCATCGGGTCTCGCTTTCGCTAATATTGGATACTCTATGCGATCAGCGCGTCGCAATGCCAGATTCGGGGTGAGATGCCGGCGCGCCGCCCTCAGTGCCTCAGATCAATTCGATGGCTTCGGCGATCGACGGCAGCACCCGGCTCGGCCGGAACGGATATCGCTCGATGTCGTCGACCGATGTCGACCCGGTGAGCACCAGGATGGTGTCCAACCCGGCCTCGATCCCCGCCACCACATCGGTGTCCATCCGGTCCCCGACCATCACGGTGGTCTCCGAGTGTGCCTGGATGCGATTGAGCGCGCTGCGGAACATCATCGGATTGGGTTTGCCGACGAAATACGGGTCACGTCCGGTGGCCTTCGTGATCATCGCGGCCACCGATCCGGTCGCCGGCAGAGGGCCTTCCGCCGACGGTCCCGACACGTCGGGGTTGGTGGCGATGAACCGTGCTCCGCGGAGGATCAGCCGGACGGCTTTGGTGATCGCCTCGAATGAATAGGTGCGGGTCTCCCCCAGCACCACGTAATCCGGATCGATGTCGGTCAATGTGTAGCCGGCCTCGTGCAGCGCGGTGGTGAGCCCGGCCTCACCGATCACATACGCCGAACCGCCCGGCTGCTGATCGCGCAGGAACGCCGCCGTGGCCAGGGCCGACGTCCAGATCGACGCCTCGGGTACCAGCAATCCCGAACGCGCCAGCCGGGCGGCCAGATCGCGCGGCGTGAAGATCGAGTTGTTGGTCAGCACCAGGAATGGCCGTTCCTTGTCGGCCAGGGTCTGCAGGAATTCAGCGGCTCCCGGGAGCGCGTGTTCTTCGCGCACCAGGACGCCGTCCATGTCGGTTAGCCAGCACTGGGCAGGTGAACGCACCCGTCCAGTGTCTCAACCCGATGCAAGGACGGGCGTCAAGTCCGTACACCGAGATTGAACTGAGGGACAGATTTCTCGCGATTCTTGTCCCTGAGGGCAATCTCGATGACGACAGGCGCGCTGAACGTCGGCCATGGGCCGGCGCCGTTGCCACGTGCTACATCACCGGGACACGCCATCGGGGTCGACGGCGGCATATACATCTGAGCCGGTCAAGCGATCGTCGATGGCAACAGCGAACATTGACGGCACTGAGAAGACCCCCGGTGAGATCGCGCATTGCGCCTCCTGATCATGAGAGCGCAGTCATGAGCATGAGACTCGGTACCGCATAACGAAATTGCGCTCAGGAACAAGAATCACGAGAAATTCGTCCCTGAGCGCAATTTCGATGGAGAAAGACGCTAAACCGCGTGCTGATCCGCGACGTCGAGTGCCTTGTCCAGGATCGCCAGACCTTCGCGCGCCTCTTCTGCGGTGACGTTGCACGGCGGCACCACGTGGATGCGGTTGAAGTTGGCGAACGGCAGCAGGCCGTTGGCCTTGCACGCACCGACGACGGCGTTCATCGCCGGGCTCGAGCCGCCGTAGGGCGCCAGCGGCTCCCGGGTCTGCTGGTCGGCGACCAGTTCGACGGCCCAGAACACACCGGCACCGCGGACTTCACCGACGCTGCGGTGCTTGGCAGCCAGCTCGGCCAGCCCCGGGGCCAGAACCTCGGCGCCGATCGTGGCCGCGTTCTCGACCATGCCTTCGTCGGCCATCGCGTTGATGGTGGCCACGGCGGCCGCGGTGGCCAGCGGATGCCCGGAGTAGGTCAGCCCACCCGGGTAGGCCCGATGCGCGAACGTCTCGTAGATCTGCGGGCTGATCGCCACACCACCGAGCGGCACGTATCCGGAGTTCACGCCCTTGGCGAAGGTGAGCAGATCGGGCACCACATCGAAATGGTCGATCGAGAACCACTTTCCGCTGCGCCCGAATCCCGCCATCACCTCGTCGGCGATGAACACGATGCCGTGCCGGTCGCAGATCTCCCGCACCCCGGCCATGTATCCGGGCGGCGGCACCATGATGCCGGCGGTGCCCGGAATCGACTCCAGGATGATCGCGGCGATGGTGGACGGGCCCTCCATCTGAATCAGCTTGTCGAGGTACTCCAGCGCGCGCTGGGATTCCTGTTCCTCGGTCTCGGCGTAGAACGACGAGCGATACAGAAACGGTCCATTGAAGTGCACGATGCCGGCGTTGCCGCGATCGTTGGGCCAGCGCCGCGGGTCACCGGTCAGGTTGATCGCCGTGTCGGTACCGCCGTGGTACGCGCGGTAGCGGGACAGCACCTTGTAGCGGCCGGTGTGCAGTCGCGCCATCCGCACCGCGTGCTCGACGGCGTCGGCACCGCCGTTGGTGAAGAACACCTTGTTCAGGTCACCGGGGGTGCGCTCGGCGATCAGCCGGGCCGCCTCCGAGCGTGCCGCGTTGGCGTACTGCGGAGCCACCGTGCACAGCTTGGCGGCCTGTTCGGCAATGGCGGCAACAACTTTGGGGTGCTGGTGGCCGATGTTGGTGTTGACCAGCTGGCAGGAGAAGTCCAGCAACCGGTTACCGTCACCGTCCCACACGTAGGAACCCTCGGCGGCGGTGATGGTCATCGGCGAGATCTCCTCCTGCGCCGACCAGGAGTGGAACACGTGTGCGCGGTCGAGTTCGTAGGCCCGCGCGGCCTCGGCCTTGGCCGCCTCGACGGTCAACCCGTTGGGCAGCACGGAGGACTCTTGAGTCACAGTCATGAGTGGAATTCTCTCACTTGTTCTCGGGGAAGCCGAGGTTGATGCCGCCGTGGCTGGGGTCCAGCCAGCGGGTGGTGATGGCCTTGGTCCGGGTGAAGAAGTGCACACCTTCGGCGCCGTGGGCATGGCTGTCACCGAACAGCGACGCCTTCCAGCCGCCAAAGCTGTAGTACGACATGGGAACCGGGATCGGCACATTGATGCCGACCATGCCGACCTCGACCTCGTTCTGGAAACGCCGGGCTGCGCCACCGTCGTTGGTGAAGATGGCGGTGCCGTTGCCGTAGGGGTTGTTGTTGATCAATTCCATGGCCTCGTCGTAGGTCTCGACGCGCAGCACCGACAGCACCGGTCCGAAGATCTCGTCGGTGTAGACGCTCATCTCGGGGGTGACGTTGTCGAGCAGGGTCGGTCCCAGCCAGAAGCCGCCTTCGGACCGTTCGCCCGCCCCGTCCAGCACGGTGCGACCGTCGAGCACCACCTTGGCGCCGTCAGCCTCGCCGGCATCGATGTAGGAGGCCACCTTGTCGCGGTGAACCTTGGTGACCAGCGGACCCATGTCCGAATCTTTGGTTCCGTCACCGGTTTTGATGGTGGCGGCGCGCTCGGCGATCTTGGCCACCAGCTCGTCTGCGATCGGGCCGACGGCGACGGCGGCCGAGATCGCCATGCAGCGCTCACCGGCGGAACCGAAACCGGCGTTGACCATCGCGTCGGCGGCCAGGTCCAGATCGGCGTCGGGCAGGATCACCGCGTGGTTCTTGGCCCCGCCGAGGGCCTGCACACGCTTACCTGCCGCGGTGGCGGTCGCGTACACGTACTGCGCGATGGGAGTGGAGCCCACGAAGGAGATGGCCTTGACCTTCGGGTTGGTCAGCAGCTCGTCGACCGCGGTCTTGTCACCCTGCAGCACGTTGAACACGCCCTCGGGCAGGCCGGCCTCGGCCCACAGCCGGGCCATCCACAGCGCTGCCGACGGATCCTTCTCCGAGGGCTTGAGCACCACGGTGTTGCCCGCGGCGATCGCGATCGGGAAGAACCACATGGGCACCATGGCCGGGAAGTTGAACGGCGAGATGATGCCGACGGGTCCCAGCGGCTGCAGCACGGAGTGCACATCCACGTTGGTCGAGGCGTTCTCGGTGAATCCACCCTTGAGCAGATTCGGGATGCCGCAGGCGAACTCGACGACCTCGAGGCCACGGCTGACCTCGCCGAGGGCATCGGAGAGCACCTTGCCGTGCTCGGCGGTGATGAGCGCGGCCACCTCCTCCTTGCGAGCGTTGAGCAATTCGCGGAACGCGAACAGGACCGAGGTGCGCTTGGCCAGCGACGTGTCACGCCAGGCCGGGAAGGCGGCCGCGGCGGCGTCGATCACCGCACGTGCGTCATCCACACTGGCCAGGGCGACCTCACCGGTGACCGCGCCCGTGGCCGGATTGGTGACCGGGGCGGTGGCAGTCGAGGTGCCGGCAAAGATCTTGCCGTCGCGCCAGTGCTGGATGACATTGCTCATGGGGTCCGAACCTCTCTGTAGCTTGGGGTACGGGTATTACTCTGGGCCAACATCGGATGCGTCAGAACCGTCATCCTGTAAGCCCGATGGACTTGTTCATTACACTTTGTAAATGATCCCGACAGTGCGCGACATCATCACGCTCCCCGTGGTGCAGGCCGGGGAGCCTGAGGTACTCAGCGCCCAACAGCTCGATCGACCGGTGCGCTGGGTCCATGTCAGCGACATGCCCGACCTTGCCGGCCTGCTGCAGGGCGGCGAGCTGGTGCTCACCACCGGAGCCGCATTGCGTGACGCGCCAAGGGACTACCTACGGCGCATGCAGCGCGCCGGCGTCGTCGGCGTGGTGGTCGAACTGGGCACCCGCATCGAATCGCTGCCCGACAGCGTCGGCGGCATGGCCCAAACTCTCGGTCTGGCACTCGTGGTGTTGCACCGGGAGACCAAGTTCGTCGAAGTCACCGAAGCGGTGCACCGGCTCATCGTCGCCGACCAATACGAAGAACTCGAGTTCGCCCACCGGACCCACAAGACCTTCACCGAGCTGAGCATGAAGCGGCCCACCATGGCTGACATCGTGCGCGCAGCCGCCGAGATGCTCGACGAATCGGTGGTGCTGGAGGACCTGTCGCACCAGGTGCTGGCGATCTCACCGCGCAATGAGCCCGCCACCACCGTGCTGTCCGACTGGCAACGGCGGTCCCGGACGATGGCAGAACCGTGGGCCACGACCGCCGTGGGCCCTCGCGCCGAGGAGTGGGGACGGCTCATCGTTCCGCACGCCCCGTCCGCACCGGCGAAAACCACGATGGTGCTGGAACGTGCCGCACAAGCGCTGGCCTTGCACAGGATGGCCGAGCGCGGCCGGTCCGGCCTCGAACATCAGGCTCAGAGCGGGCTGATCGACGACGTCCTGGGTGGACGGATCGCCGACGACCGTGAGGCCGACGCCCGCGCCCTGGCGCTGGGCCTGCGGGCCGGTGGGCCCCACCTACCGACCACCATCCGGGTCGGTGCGCCGCCGGACCGACTCGACCCGGTCGGCACCCAACGCCGCAACATCCGAATCCTCGACGCGGTCGTCCACAGTGTCAAAGCTCAAGGCCACAGCGCGATCTGCTCGATCCGGCGGGACGGCGAGATCGGCCTAGTGCTCGCACTGAATCCCCGACGCGGGCTGAGCGTCGATGCCGCGCTCAGCCGTCTGGCCGAAGGCTGGCGCGAGGCGATCGCCCGCGGCGGCGACACCGACAAGGTGGTCATCGCTGTCGGCGCGAGCGCGGGCGCGTTCGCCGACGCCGTCCATGGCTTGCGTGAAGCCGCCCATGTCGCCGAGGTCGCCGCATCGATGTCAGATCTGGCCCGCCCGTTCGTCCGGGCCTCTGATGTCCGGCTGCGCGGGCTGATCACCCTGCTCCTCGACGATCCGCGAGTCCAGATGTTCGCCGAGACCGAACTCAAGAACCTGCTCATCCACGACGCCGAACAGGGCAGCGACGACGTGGCGGTGCTGCGGGGTTACCTGGAACTCGCAGGCAACAAGTCCGCGCTGGCCAAACGCCTGCACATGAGCCGGCCGGCGCTCTACAGCCGACTGGCCTCCATCGAGCGCCGGCTCGGCGTCAACCTCGACGACGGCGAATCGATGACGTCATTGCACGTCGCGCTGCTCATTCTCGACGCGCAGCGCAGCGCCAGCCCGCAACCGGCACCGTGATCCGCTCAATCGGCCAGGAGCTTCTTCTGCACCTTGCCCATGGCGTTTCGCGGTAGCTCGCCGACGAACACGACTTCGCGCGGTCGCTTGTGCTGCGACAGCGTGTCGGCCACGAACTCGATGAGGCCGTCCGCGAGTGCGGGCCGGTTGCCGTCATCGGTCACGACATACGCCACCACCCGCTGCCCCAAGTCGGCGTCGGTGCGCCCGACAACGGCCGCCTCACGCACCGACGGATGTGCGAGCAACGCAGTTTCGACCTCACCCGCACCGATTCGATAGCCGCCCGACTTGATCAGATCCACCGATTCCCGACCGACGATCCGGTGGAACCCGTCCCCGTCGCGGGTGGCGACATCTCCGGTCGTGAACCAGCCGTCGCCGGTCCATGCATCCGCCGTAGCCTCGGGCCGGTTGAGATAGCCGTCGAACAGCATGGGTCCGCGCACCTCGAGCCGTCCGATACTGGCGCCGTCGTGCGGAACAACCTCGTCATCCTCTGTGCGCAAGCGCGTTTCGACGCCGAGGACCGGCTGGCCGACCGAGCCGGGCCGGCGTTCACCGTCGGCGCGGGTGGACAAGGTGATCATCGTTTCGCTCATCCCGTAGCGCTCGATCGGAGTGCAACCGGTGAGCTCGGCGATGCGGTGGAAAACCGGGGTGACCAACGGTGCGCTGCCCGACACCAACAACCGCGCACCACGCAACGCCCGAGCCGATACTTCGTCGGCCGCGATGCGCGACCACACGGTCGGCACCCCGAAGTACATCGTGCCGGTCGCGGCGGCATATCGCTCCGGTCGTGGTTTGACGGTATGGATCACCCGGGAGCCGATGCGCAGCGAGGCGAGCACGCCGAGCATCAGTCCGTGCAGATGGAACAGCGGCAGACCGTGCACCACCGTGTCGTCGGCTGTCCATCGCCACGCGTCGGCCACGGCGTCGATACCTGCCGCCAGGGCCCGATGGCTGAGGTTGACACCCTTGGGAGCCCCGGTGGTACCGGACGTGTACAGGATCATCGCGAGCGCCTCGGGCGACGGTGCGGCCGGCAGCTCCCCGCTCCCGCGACCCAGGACAGTCGCCGGTATCGCCGGGAGTTCCGAGTCCCGATGAGGCGGTCCCGCCCAACACGTGACCCGGGCATCGGTGAGCATGTGCCGCAGCTCGGCGGGGCCGGAGTCAGGCGGAACCGGCACCACCGGCACCCCGGACAACAGGCAGCCGACGACGGCGACGACCGTCTCCAGCGTCGGTTGGGCACACACCGCAACCGGTCCCCCGTCGGGCAGGGCGCCGGCAAGCGCGCAGGCGGCATCGAACAGCTGCCCCCGCGACATGCTCCGTGCGCCCACCGAGACGGCGGCAGCGGTGTCGACCGAGTCGATCCCGGCAGGGTCGAGGGACGTCAAAAGCATCGGCGGACAAGTCCTTTCATCGTTGACGGACACTTACAACACCGTGCCCGGGAGAACGAGGGCGCCGACCAGCAGAACCGGGCCGATCACCACCATCGACAGCCCCCAGCGCATCAACAGCCTGGTCATGCGCGGCCTCTGAGCTTCGTCGACCGTGGTCGCCACCAATGTCGCGCCCACGGTGGAGAAGGGCGACACGTCGACGATGGATGCACACACGCCCAGCGCACACATCAGAGCCCAGCCGGGGATGCCTCCGGCGGCCACCAGGGGCAACGCGAGCGGAACAAGTGCCGCCAGCATTCCGGTGGTCGAGGCGAACGCCGAGACCAGCCCGGCCACAAGGCAGATGAACAACGCGGCCAGCAGCGGAACGCCGATATGGCCGGCGAACTCACCGAGCAGGTCGACCGAGCCGAGTTTGTCGAGTACGCCGACGAACGTGATGATGCCGCCCACCAGCAGAACTGTCGACCAGTCGATCCGCGGAATCGCCTTGTTGCCCGATCGTGGATCCACGAGGGTCAGGACGGCTCCAAGAGCGAACGCCAATACGCCGATGTCGGGATCCATGCCTGCCAGCGACATTCCGATGACCGCGCCGATCAGGCCGACCATGGCGGCCACGGTGGCAATCTGATTGGGCGCGAAGGGTTTACGTTCGGTATCAGAGGGCAGGTCCGCACTCGACGCGCCACCGTGAGCCGCAGGGAGCCCACCTCCGCCGCCGACTGTGACGAGCCGGTCCTCGGCTGCGAGCGCCACCGCCGGCTCGGCGACCGTGTTGCGGTGCCGCAGTTTCAGCCCTCCGAACAGCACGTAAGCCGCGGCAAGCAACACGAGGTTGACCACAAGGGCGACGACGAACAGCACGAACGGGTTGAGATCGATGCCGGCCTGGTGTGCGGTGCCGTAGGTGACGATGCCGAACAGGCTGGTGGGTGCGAACGCCCCGGCGCTCAGACCGGTACCGATCGACAGTGCCATCAGCATCGGATCGATCGCCCGCTTGTCCGCCACCATCATCCCGATCGGCGCCATCACCAACCCGCCCAGCGGGGAGCCCATCGCCGAGATCGCCGCGGTCAGCAGGAAGAAGACCACGGGCAACAGCACTGTGCGGTGCCCGACCTTGGCCAGGGTCACCTCGATGATCCGGTCGATGGTGCCGTTGGCGTGTGCGATGCCGAAGAAGTAGGTCACCCCGACCAGTAGCACGAGGATGTCGATCGGGAAGCCGTCGATGATGTCGTCGATCGGCATGCCCGCCAGCCCGAGCCCCACCGCCGAGGCCGCCGCGAACATCAACACACCCAAATGGGCGTTGCGCCATGCCGACACCGCGAATACGCCGACAAAGATCGCCAGCGCCAGCAGCTGAATTGTCATTCCATCGCCTTTCGAAACGTTGGACCCGCTTCCCAACTGGTCCACTATGTGGCACAGTGGTCTACTGTATGAACCGGTCCGGGTAAGCTAGCTCACATCCGCGTCGCCGGTCAATGTGGATCGCCGAGGAGGCACATGTCGACGAACAGCGTGGTGTCCGCGTTTCAGGTGCTGGAAACCGTCGCAAAGCTGCAGCCGGTCGGACTGTCCGAGCTCACCCGTACGGTCGGCCTCCCCAAGAGCACCGTGCAGCGGTGTTTGCTCACGCTGCACGAGATCGGCTGGTTGCGACCGACTTCCACGCAACCCACCCGGTGGAACCTGACCTACCGCGCATTCTCCGTCGGCAGCCGGGCCGGCGATCATCAGCCGATGCGCGAAACCGCGCTCCCGTTCCTCAACGAGTTGCAGCTGGATACCACCGAGACCATCCACCTCGCCGCACCGGACGGACCAGAGCTGGTCCTGATCGAGCGCCTGGACACCCCGCACCCACTACGTGCCTTCATGCCGCTGGGATCACGAATTCCGTTGCACGCCTCCGCAACCGGAATCGCATTTCTCGCCGCCAGCACCGACGATTTTGTCACGCGATATCTTTCGCAGCCGCTGGACCCGCAGACCGAACACACCATCACCGATCCGGACCGGTTGAGCGAGACCATCGAGTTGGTGCGCACCCGTGGATACTCGGTGAACGAACAGGGCCTGAATACCGGCATCACCGCGCTCGGCGCCAGTATCGTCAATGCCCAACGCGAACCCATCGGCTCGGTCTCGATATCGGGACCGAGCAGCAGAATTACGGCCGACAAGTTCGCCAGGTTCGGAAGTGCGGTGCGCGAGACCGCACATCGAATCTCGGCGGCACTGTGAAGCAGCGCGAAGTGGCGAAGGGGCGATACCTGAATGGCTGACCGCAACGTACTGGGCGGCACGCTCGAAGAGTGCGGCACCGACCCGCTCACCGGCTTCTACCGCGACGGGTGCTGCTCGACCGGAGACGCCGACGCGGGCCGGCACACCATCTGCGCCGTGGTCACCGCCGAGTTCCTCGAACATCAGCGGTCGATCGGCAACGACCTGTCGACACCGGCACCGCAGTTCCGATTTCCCGGCCTGACGCCGGGTGACCGCTGGTGTGTCACCGCGGTCAACTGGCTGCGTGCGCACAACGACGGTAATGCCGCACCGGTGGTGCTGGCCGCCACCCACGAACGCACCCTCGATGTCGTACCGCTCGACATTCTCCGGCAGTACGCCGTCGATGTCCCCGACGACCTGGGCAGCCTCTGAAGCTCCGTAGGCTCGAGACGTGAGCGTCACATCCGATCCGGCTGTCATCCTGGACAATCGATTCGCCCGGGCCCTGCCCGAGATGGCCGTCGCGTGGCAGGCCGAGGCGGCTCCGGCGCCGCGGTTGCTCGTGCTCAACGAACCGCTGGCGGCCGAACTCGGCCTCGACCCCGTCTGGCTGCGCAGCCCCGACGGCCTCGGCCTGTTGCTGGGCACCGTGGTCCCCGCCGGAGCGACACCCGTCGCGCAGGCCTACGCCGGTCATCAGTTCGGCGGCTACGTCCCGCGCCTGGGCGATGGCCGTGCGCTGCTGCTCGGCGAGTTCGTCGGCACCGGTGGCAATCCCCGTGACCTGCACCTCAAAGGATCGGGACGGACCCCGTTCGCCCGGGGTGGCGACGGTCTCGCCGTCGTCGGGCCCATGCTGCGCGAGTACATCGTCAGCGAGGCGATGCACGCCATGGGCATTCCGACCACCCGCGCGCTGGCGGTCGCGGCCACCGGACGACAGGTCCGGCGAGAGACCCTGCTGCCCGGGGCCGTGCTGGCCCGGGTGGCCGGCAGCCATCTGCGGGTGGGCAGCTTCCAGTACGCCGTCGCGTACAGCCAGGCCGCCGGGGACATCGGGCTCCTGCGCCGGCTGGCCGACCACGCCATCGCACGCCACCACCCCGGCGCGGCGGACGCCGCCAATCCGTACCTGGCGCTCTACGAGGCAGTGATCTCCGCGCAAGCCAAGCTGATCGCCCAGTGGATGATGGTCGGGTTCGTACACGGCGTGATGAACACCGACAACATGACCATCTCCGGCGAGACCATCGACTACGGGCCGTGTGCCTTCATGGACACCTTCGATCCCGCAACGGTATTCAGCTCGATCGACCACGGCGGCCGCTACGCCTTCGGCAACCAACCCACGGTGGCGGCATGGAACCTCGCCCGATTTGCCGAGACCCTGCTCCCCCTGCTCGCCGAGGACGGTGAGCAGGCCGTCGAACTCGCCACCCAAGCGCTGCACGGCTTCGGGCAGCAGTTCGACTCGGCATGGTCGTCCGGGATGCGCGCCAAGCTCGGACTGCCCGCAGATATCGACGGCGAGGCGGCCCGCGCACTGATCGACGACCTGCTTGCCCTGTTGCAGCAGAACCGAATTGACTACACGTCGTTCTTCCGCGACCTCGGCCGTGCCGCCCGCGGAGAGAACACGATCGCCGGCGAATTCGACGAGTGGCTGGCGCGGTGGCGTGCCCATGAGCCCGATGCCGACACGATGGACCGGGTGAACCCCGTTTACATTCCGCGCAACCATCTGGTCGAAGAGGCCCTGAATGCCGCGACCGAAGGTGACCTGGAACCCGTCCAACACCTCATGCACGCCGTCGCGGCACCCTACGACGAGCGTCCCGGGCTCGAACGGTATGCCCAGCCCGCGCCCGCCGACTTCGGCGCCTACCGCACGTTCTGCGGAACCTGACGGTCGCCCGCTACCCTGGGTCTGGTGACGACGATCACCGTGGACACCCCAGCCGGTCCGATCGATGCGCTGCTGGACGTTCCTGGTGGTGAAGGGCCGTGGCCCGGGGTCGTCATCATCCATGACGCGATCGGCTATGGACCGGACAATCAGTCGATCTCGGAACGCGTCGCGGCCGCCGGCTATCTCGCGCTCACGCCGAATCTCTACTCCCGCGGTGGCCGGGCCCGGTGCATCACCCGGGTGTTCCGTGAGCTGCTCACCCAGCGCGGCCGGGCGCTCGACGACATCCTGGCCGCCCGCGACCACCTGCAAACGCACCCGCAATGCACCGGAACCATCGGAATCGCCGGGTTCTGCATGGGCGGACAGTTCGCCCTCATCCTGGGCCCCAAGGGTTTTGGTGCCTCAGCACCGTTCTATGGCACTCCACTGCCACGGCGGCTCGACGAGACACTGGACGCTTCATGCCCGGTGGTGGCCAGCTTCGGCCGCCGCGACCCGATGGGCGTCGGTGCACCGGACCGGTTACGACGCATCGTCGACACCAAGAACATCCCGGCCGATATCAAGGTCTACCCCGAGGCCGGGCACAGCTTCGCCAATCAGCTACCGGGACAGTCCTTTCTGCGAATCGCCGGCTTCGGCTACAACGAGGCCGCCACCGCTGATGCCTGGTCGCGGGTGTTCGCCTTCTTCGACCAGCACCTCACGGCTAAAGCCAACTGAGCCCCGCCACCACGAGCGCCTGGGTACCGGTGTCCAGCGTCGGCTGAAGCACCGGGGCGAACCGCGGTGAGTGGTTCACTGGGATGTCCGCGCTCACCCGACCCGCGGCCACCGCGTCGCGGTAGGCCTGCTCGTCGGCGCCGCCGAACCCCCAGTAGGTGTACGGCGCCCCCAGCGCCACAGGAATCTCGCTGAAATCCTCGCTGGCAGACGCGGCCGGCATGGACTGTGCCCGGTCGCCGAAGTATTCGCCGAAAGCAGACACGACCCGGGCCGTCACCTCCGCGTCGTTCACGGTCAGCGGAAAGCTGTCGTACAGCTCGAATTCCGGGTCGCGCGGTGAGTCGGAAGCCTGGCACTCGGCGACGACCACACGTCGGATCGCGGCGAGCACCGCGGCGCGCACCGATTCGTCGAACGTGCGCAGGTTCAGTTCGAGTACCGCGTGGTCCCCGATGACGTTGCTCTTGGTCCCCGACCGGATACTGCCGACGGTCAGCACGACCGTCTGGGTCGGATCGACCTCGCGCGACACGATCGTCTGCAGCCGGATGACGATCATCGACGCCAACACCACCGGGTCCACCGTCGCCTGTGGCATCGAGCCGTGCCCGCCGCGACCGTAGACCGTGATGCGCATGCTGTCGGCCGCGGACAACACCGGACCGCTGCGAGTGCGCACCTGCCCGGCCGGCGCCGGAAAAACGTGCTGGGCCAACGCCACATCCACCTGGCCGACGAGCTCGGCCAGACCGTCATCGATCATCGTGCGGGCTCCGTCGCCAACTTCTTCGGCGGGCTGGAACAGCGCGATCAACGTGCCCGTCCAGTGTTCTGTTGCGCGAGAGAACAGTTCGGCCGCTCCCAACAGGCAGGTCACATGGACGTCGTGCCCACACGCATGCATGACGCCCTCGTGAGAGCTCGCGTACGGCAGCCCGGTCGCCTCCGTCACCGGCAGCGCATCGATATCCGCACGCATCAACACCCGAGGGCCGTCACCGTTACCCAGCACGCCGACCACGCCGGTGCCACCGACACCTTCATGGACGGTCAACCCTGAATCCCGCAGCCGCGCGGCCACCACATCAGCGGTGCGCCGCTCCTGATGTGAGAGTTCGGGATGCTCGTGCAAGTCGCGGTAGAGCGGCTCCTGCCACGTACGTACGTCGGGCAAGTGCGCCAGCACCGCGTCGGCACGGCCGCGAATATCGTCGGGTCCACCACTGACATTCGCCATCGCCTCGCCCTCCGTTCGCTGTTACTCCGGCAACCGCAGCTCGGGCTTCTCGACCTCTTCGATGTTCACGTCCTTGAACGTGATCACCCGCACCTGCTTGACGAACCGGGCCGGGCGGTACATGTCCCAGACCCAGGCATCGGCGAGCCTCAACTCGAAGTACACCTCGCCCTCGGAGTTGCGCGGAATCAGCTCCACGCTGTTGGCCAGGTAGAACCGGCGCTCGGTCTCGACGACGTAGCTGAACTGCCCGACGATGTCCTTGTATTCGCGGTACAGCGAGAGCTCCATCTCGGTTTCGTACTTCTCGAGATCCTCGGCGCTCATCTGGTGTGCTGTCCTTCTCGTTGTGCTGATGCCTTGTCGCCCATCTTTGCGTACGCCTTTTCAGCATGCCGCATTGGTGCCATTTCCCGTCGCACTCCAGTTATCTCTGCGGCCCGCCGCACGTCCGTCATCTCTGTGGCACGCCGCACGTCCGTCATCTCTGCGGCCCGCCGCACGTCCGTCATCTCTGCGGCCCGCCGCACGTTCACATACGAGTAGCGATGCTCCGCACACGGCCCCAACTCCGCCAACGCCGCGGAGTGCGCCGGGGTGCTGTAGCCCTTGTGCTCGGCGAACCCGTAGCCCGGATGGTCGCGTTCCATCTCGACCATCAGCCGGTCCCGGCTGACCTTCGCCAGCACACTGGCCGCAGCGATGCAGGCAGCCGCGCCATCTCCACCGATCACCGGCAGAGACGGCACCGCCAGGCCAGGAACCCGGAACCCGTCGGACAGCACGTAACCGGGGCGTAGGGACAACCCCGCCACCGCACGCCGCATGCCTTCGATATTGGCGACGTGGACGCCGCGGCGGTCCACCTCATCGGACGGAATGAACACCACGTGATACGCCAGGGCATACCGGCGGATCAGAGGGAACAACCGCTCGCGTTCGCGCTCACCGAGCTTCTTCGAATCATCGAGGGCGGCCAGGCTGTCCATTCGATTCGGGCCCAGCACGCAGGCTGCGACCACCAGCGGTCCCGCACAGGCTCCGCGTCCCACCTCGTCCACCCCGGCGACCGGGCCGAGACCGTTGCGATAGAGCGCGGATTCCAGGGTGCGCAGACCCGACGACCTTCGGATCACCGTTCGCGGCGGCCACGACGCCTTCACCACTGGCGGCACAGGGCAGCTCCTAAGAGTTGGTCTGCGGGTTCACGCCATTGATACCGCCCCAGCGGGACGGTGGCCAGGCGATGAACCGTGCCTTTCCGATTACATTCTCCACGGGAACGGTGCCGGCCATCGGATCGCCGGTGCACAACACACGTTCCCGTGCGTCGGGACGCGTGTCCTCGGTCAGATTGGTGCAGTGGAACCGCGAATCGGCCGAGTGGGTTCGGTTGTCACCCAACACCCACAACCGGTCCTGCGGGACGGTGACGGGCCCGAACTCAGGGCCCAGGCACGGATAGATCCCCGGGTCGGCCATCATGGTCGCCGGATCCAGGTACGGCTCGTTCAGGCGCTTGCCGTCGACCGTCAGCCCGCTGTCAGCACGGCATTGCACCGTCTGACCACCCACCGCGATCACCCGCTTGACCAGGTCATTCTCGTCCGGCGGCACAAACCCGACAAACGAGAGGGCATTCTGCACCCAGCGGATCGCGGTGTTGTCCGAGCGGATCGACTTGTAGCCGACGTTCCACGACGGCGGGCCCTTGAACACCACCACATCGCCGGGCTCCGGCTTGGAGAACCGGTAGGTGACCTTGTCGACCATGATGCGATCACCCACGCAGCCGGCACAGCCGTGCAGGGTGGGCTCCATGGATTCCGAGGGAATCAGGTAGGGCCGCGCGATGAACGTCAGCGTGACGTAGTAGAGCACCAGGGCGATGGCGGCCAGAATGGCGATCTCACGCGCCGTGGAGTGCTTGCGTTCGGGTGACTCGTCCGGCGCTTCACCGGTGGCAGACTCCGTCGCATCTGAAGCGGAGGCGGAATCTGAATCAGAGTCGGCTTCGAGGTTGCCCTCCGAGCGCGCGTCGGCAGAGTCGGTGGGTCCGGTCACAGGCACCACAGTAGCGAGCGTCGTGACCGGTCCCGCGACGAGAGCTTCGTCAGGCGGAGCAGCGGGCTCAGCGCTTTTCCTTGATCTTCGCCTTCTTGCCACGCAGTTCGCGCAGGTAGTAGAGCTTGGCGCGACGCACGTCACCGCGGGTCACGACATCGAGGTGATCGATGTTGGGCGAATGCACCGGGAAGGTCCGCTCGACGCCGACGCCGTAGCTCTCCTTCCGCACGGTGAAGGTCTCGCGGATGCCGCCACCCTGGCGACGAATCACGACACCCTTGAAGACCTGGATGCGCTCCTTCGAGCCCTCGATCACCTTCACATGCACATTGACGGTGTCGCCGGGGCTGAAGGTCGGGATGTCGTCGCGCAGCGACGCCTGATCGACGAAGTCCAGCGTGTTCATCGGTGACACTTCCTTGTTGTTCGCGGCTCCGGATCTGCGCGGAACTCGTGCGCAGCCGAAGCTATTTTCGGGTGTATCGGGGTGTATCTCGCAGCGGAACGCGGACAAGCCGGCCCAGCCCTGCGCAGACAACTGCTCAATTGTGCCAGACGGGTCCCCATACCGTGAAATCCGGTGAGTCACGGCACCCATCCGCATCGACTCCGGCAGCATACTTCGAGCACGACTAACGACGCGCGCCGCACGGCGAACAGTTAGGCTTCACCCACCCGATGGGCCGGTCCCGCAGAGCCCATCGGATTTGTTGACGGTTCAAGGAGGACCATGCCAGGGCGGCCGTCGAAGCGGATGATGGCGAGCGCGGTCAGCATGACAGCGGTGGTCGCCGCGGCCGTCGTAACCGTCGGTTGCGAAGCCCGGGTCTACGGAACTCCCCCGGTCGCCCCCGACGCACCTCAGCTGACCGTCGTCGTCCCCCAGGGCGGCATGGCTCCGCTGCCCGAGGCGTCGCCCGGTGAACCCGCCGCCAGCTTCACCGGGCTCGAAGACCGCACGCAACAAGCCACCGAGGACGCCGCCGACGCGGGCGCCGAGATCACCGTGCTGGTGCTCGACCGCAACACCGGCCAGCTGGTGTCAAACGGAAACGGGACGACCATCGCCATCGCGTCGGTGGTCAAGTTGTTCATCGCCGACGATCTGCTGCTACAGGAAGCGAAGGGCCAGACTGTCCTCAGTCCCGAGGACCGCAAGAACCTCGACGTCATGCTGCGGTCTTCCGACGACAGTGCCGCCGAGGTCTTCTGGAACCGCAGCGGCGGCAGCGCGATCATCAACCGGGTAACCGCCCGCTATGGCTTGAGCTCGACGCGGCCACCGAATGACGGCCGGTGGTGGAACACCATCAGTACCGCCGCCGATCTGGTGCGCTACTACGACATGTTGATGAACGGCAGCGGCAGCCTGCCCGCCGAACAGGCCAACGTCATCCTGTCCAACCTGGCCCAGTCCACCCCGAACGCCATCGACGGCACGCAACCGGGCGGGATCTACCCCCAACGATTCGGCATCCCCGAAGGCCTCTACTCCGAACCGGTCGCGGTCAAACAGGGCTGGATGTGCTGTATCGGTTCGGACTGGATGCACCTGTCGACCGGCGTGATCGGGCCCGACCGTCGCTTCATCATGGTGATCGGCTCACTGCAGCCCACCAACGCCGCCACCGCACGCGACACCATCACCGACGCCGTCAAGACGATGTTCCCCGGCGGCCGGATCTAGGATTCGTCGAGAAGATCCGGCCGGCGCTCGCGGGTGCGTTGCAACGATTGTTCATGACGCCAGGCCGCGACCTTGGCATGATCCCCGGACAGCAGCACATCGGGCACGTCGAGCCCACGCCAGCTCTGCGGACGGGTGTAGCTCGGCCCCTCAAGCAGGCCGTCAGAGTGCGAATCCTGTTGGTGCGATGCTGGATTGCCCAACACGTCGGGCATCAGCCGGACCACTGCCTCGATCATCACCAGGGCCGCGGATTCGCCGCCGTTGAGCACGTAATCGCCGATGGAAATCTCTTCGACCCGCATCCGGCGAGCGGCGTCCTCGACCACGCGCTGGTCAATCCCCTCGTACCGGCCGCAGGCGAACACCAGATGCGACTCGGTACTCCAACGCTCGGCCACGGCTTGGGTGAACGGTCGCCCCGCGGGAGTAGGTACAACCAGAAGTGTTTCTTCAGAACAGATTTCATCGAGCGCTTCGCCCCATACGGGCGCCTTCATGACCATTCCCGGACCGCCACCGTACGGCGAATCATCGACCGACCGGTGCACGTCACGGGTCCAGTTCCGCAGGTCGTGCACGGCCACGGAGAGGATTCCGGCCTCGATCGCCTTGCCCGGCAACGACTGCCGGATCGGATCGAGATAGGCCGGGAAGATCGTCAGGACATCAATGTGCACAGTGCGGCCCGTCAGACCAGGTCCAGATTCAGCAGACCATCCGGAGGATCGATGACAACAGTGCCGGTGTCCCGTGACACCGAGGTGACGATGGCGCTCACGAACGGGACGAGTATCTCGCGGCCATCGGCGTCGGCCTTGACCGACAACAGTTCTCCCGCCGCGGTGTGCAGTACCTCGCGGACCACCCCGACGGCGGTGCCGTCGACCGTGACGACCCGCAGCCCTTCGAGTTCATGGTCATAGAACTCGTCGGGATCGTCGATCGCAGGCAATTCGGCGGTGTCGACGACGAACACCGTGCCACGCAACGCGTCAGCCGCATTGCGGTCGGCGATGCCGGCCAGACGAATCAGCAACCGACCCGCGTGATCACGCACCGACTCAACCGAAAAATTACGCTCGGCCCCTCCCTTGGCGCGGCCACGAAGGGCCACGCCAGGGAAGAACCGGGCGTCGGGGTCGTCGGTGCGGATCTCGACGACAAGCTCGCCGGTAATGCCGTGAGCTTTGACAACCCGCCCGACAACCAGGTCCATGAATCCGACGCTACTGGTCGGTGTCCACCACGTCGACGCGAATACCGCGCCCACCGATGCCTGCGACCAGGGTCCGCAGCGCAGTGGCCGTGCGGCCGCCGCGCCCGATGACCTTGCCCAGATCATCGGGGTGCACATGCACCTCGACAGTCCGCCCACGGCGGCTGGTGACCATGTCGACACGTACGTCGTCGGGATTGTCCACGATGCCGCGGACCAGGTGCTCGACGGCGTCGACCACGACAGAACTCACTGCGATGCTCAGCTCTCGCTTGCGGCTTCGTCGGCAGCGGCCGCGGGTGCCTCAGCTTCGCTGCCGGTCGCCTCGGTAGCGGCCTCGTCCTGCTGATCCTTCTTCGGCGCCTTCTTCTTCTTGGGCGTCACAGCCGCGGCACCGGCGCCGCTGTCGGCCTCGGCAAGCGCCGCGTTGAACAGGTCCAGCTTGGACGGCTTGGGCTCCTTGACCTTCAGCGTGCCCTCGGCGCCCGGCAGGCCTTTGAACTTCTGCCAGTCACCGGTGATCTTCAGCAGGGCCAGAACCGGCTCGGTGGGCTGAGCACCGACACCCAGCCAGTACTGCGCGCGCTCCGAATCGATCTCGATCAGGCTCGGCTCTTCCTTGGGGTGGTAACGGCCGATGACCTCGATGGCGCGACCTTCGCGGCGGGTGCGCGCGTCGGCGACAGCGATGCGGTACTGGGGATTGCGGATCTTGCCAAGCCGGGTGAGCTTGATCTTGACAGCCATGGTTAAGCACTTCTCCTCGAATGTCACGCTGCAATTCGGCGATGCGGGCGGAATTGCCCGATCCGGTTTTGCCTTACGTGTGTGACCGCCGCGCAGCGCATTGAACGAGTCGCGCGGCAGACAGCCGCCAATTGTGCCAGAGCAGGCAGTACGGACCAAAATTGCGCCAGGCCGGAGGCGACTCAGACGACACGTCGCCGGGGGCGACTCAGACGACCTTGTCGAAGCACTTGGTCTCGACACGGCGGCTCATCCGCCAACCGTCCGCGGTGCGGACGAACTCGTCCTCGTACCAGAGCCCGCAGAACAACACCTGTTGCTCCAGGCCGGGCAGCACCATCGGGTTGAAGCAGATGGTGCGGGACGAGGCGGTGTCACCCGCCGGGTCGTATTCGATGCGGACATCGAAGTTGCCGAGCATGTGGGCGTAGGCCGGAAAGTTCGGCAAGACTTCGGCCAGCCAGGCCTTGACCTCCGGATAGTGACCGTCGATGCCGCCCATCGCCCGGTAGTCGATATAGGCGTCGGGGGTGAAGACCGCATCCAGGTCGTCGAACAGTCGTCGGTCGATCGCCGTGGAGTAGTCGATCAACAACTGCTGGATCTCCAGGCGGTCCGAAATCTCTTCCAGGCTCAGCACCATTCGATTCAACACCACCGGCCCCGATTGCTCCTCGCGTGCGCCGACCCAGATTGCTCCTCACGTCCGCGTCAGGATTGCGGGCCCTCCGAAGGCGGCCAATGCTCCCCCGGCGAGGCGTCGCCCGGCTCGGTGTAGTCGCCGCGGGACAGCGGCACCCACTGCTCACTGGGCGCCGGCTGTTTCGAGGACGGGAAATCACGCAGCGCACCGGTCGGGCTGGAATCCCACGCCTCGAACGTCAACGGGGTCTGCAGCCAGGCATTCAGCAGTAGATAGGTGGCCTCCAGCGAGTCCAGGTGGGTCCGTTCCCAGCCGTGGCTGCCGTCCAGACCGAACCCCACCAACGCCGCCCGCGTACCTGCGCCCGCCTCGATGGCGGCTGCCGCGTCGGACCGGTAGTAACGGAACACGTCACGCGCGAACGGGATGCCCTGTCCCTTGGCCAGGCGGCAGAGCTTGCGGGTCAGGTGATAGTCGAACGGGCCGTGCAGATCGGCCATCGGGATCGTCACACCGTGCTCGATCGAGTGCTGCCCGGGGGCGCAGACCGCGTTGTCCACCGAGACCAACTCGGCCACATCCGGCGGAAGGCCGTGACTGGCGCCGTGCCCCACCTCCTCGGTGATGGTCACCATGAGAGTCGCGCGGTGCGGCAGCACGATCTTCTGCTCGGCGATGGACTTGGCCAGGGCCAACGCGACCGCCACCCCCGCTTTCCCGTCGAGATGCCGGGAAACCACGAATCCGTCCTCGGTCAGTTCCGGGCTGGCGATCAGCGCGACGAAGTCGCCCACGTTGAGACCCAGACGCTCCAGATCCGCACGCGTCGACACGTTGCGGTCCACCCGGACCTCGACGTGGTCCCAGTCGGTGGGCTGGGTGTCGATCTCGTCGCCGTAGGCGTGGCCGCTGGCCTTGAGCGGCATGATCGTGCCCGTGAAGAACTCGTCGGGGTCGTCGGAGAAGATCCGCACCCGGGCGCCCGCAGCGAACCGCGCGGAGAACGTCCCGACCGGGACCAATTCGAGACGGCCGTTGTCCTTCAGATTCCGGACCATGCATCCGATGGTGTCGGAGTGCACCACCAGCGCCCGGTCGATGGTGGCCGACTCACCTGGCAGCTCGGCGGTCAACGCGCCGCGCCGGGTCAACGTGAACGGCACGCCGACATCGTTGAGTATGTCGCCGATCAACTGCATCACCGCGTCGGTGCGTCCCGACGGGCTCGGCGTCTGCAGCAACGCCAGCAAGGTGTCGACCATCCACTTGCGTTCCGCCTCGGGCATGGTGGCGGGTTCTGCCACGGTGTCTCCCCTCGAATTCGTCGAATCTTCGTGCGCGCCTATGCGCGAGTACGTGCACGCTTTAGGGTCAGTGCACATGGTCAGGCTCGTCGGAATAGTCGCCCTCTGTCTCGCAGCACTCCTTCCCACAGTTGTAGTCGGCGCGGTGGCCGGCTCGCCCACCGCCTCGGCCGACGCCGGTGTGCAGCAGGTCGGCGCGGCGCCGATCCCCGACGGGCCCGCCCCGGCCTGGATCGTCGCCGACATGGATACCGGCCAGATCCTGGCCGGTCGGGACCAGAACGTCCCGCACGCACCCGCCAGCACCATCAAAACACTGCTGGCGCTGGTCGCTCTCGACGAACTTCCGCTGGACGCCACCGTCGTCGCCGACGAAGCCGACGGGAAAGTCGAGTGCACCTGCGTCGGGATCAAAGCCGGCCGTACCTACACCACGCGACAGCTGCTGGACGCCCTGCTGCTCGTCTCCGGGAACGACGCCGCCGACACCTTGGCGCACATGCTCGGCGGAAAGGGCGCCGCTGTCGACAAGATGAATGCCAAGGCCGTGGCGCTCGGCGCGAACGCCACCCATGCCGGATCGCCGTCGGGACTGAACGGGCCCGGCATCGACGGGGCCACCACGCCGCGGGACCTGGCCGTCATCTTCCGCGCCGCACTGGCCAATCCGGTGTTCGCCGCGATCACATCGTCGCCGTCGGCGTCGTTCCCCGGTGCCGCGGGGCCCGTCACGTTGGTCAACCAGGACGAGATGCTGGGCCGCTATCCGGGGATGCTCGGCGGTAAGACCGGTTTCACCGATGTGGCGCGAAAGACATTCGTCGGCGCGGCACAACGCGACGGCCGGCGGTTGGTGATCGCGATGATGTACGGGCTGGTGAAAGAAGGCGGACCGACCTACTGGGACCAGGCCACCAGCCTGTTGGACTGGGGTTTCGCGCAAGACCGCTCGGCCGGCATCGGCGCGCTCTAGATTTTCCGGCCAGTCCGATACCTGAAGGAAACCTGACCGCGCGCTGAAAGAGTCCAACGCTGCGTAGCGTCGGCGCTCGTGCGAAGACTGTTCGTGACGCTCGCGCTCGGCCTCGGCACGGCGATGACGGCCGCGGCCATCGGGGCTCCGCCGGTCGTCGCGCAGCCAAGTGGTCAGCCCGCCGGCGCCCAGATTCCCGATGGACCGGCCAAGGCCTGGCTGGTCGCCGATCTGGACACCGGCCAGG
Organism: Mycobacterium sp. URHD0025; assembly: GCF_000426065.1. Classification (GTDB taxonomy): domain Bacteria; phylum Actinomycetota; class Actinomycetes; order Mycobacteriales; family Mycobacteriaceae; genus Mycobacterium. Next base: position 345,713 of record NZ_KE384491.1, read on the forward strand.
TGCTGGCGTCCAAAGATCCCAACGGTTCGTACGCCCCGGCCAGCACCATCAAGCCACTGTTGGCGATGGTCGTGCTCGACCACCTTCGGCCCGACAATTTCGCCAGGGCCAACGAGTCCCACACCAAGGTCGAGTGCTCATGCGTGGGTCTCACGCCGGGACAGCCCTACACCACCCGCCAACTGCTCGAAGCCCTGCTCATGGTGTCAGGCAACGATGCGGCGAACATGCTCGCCGACATGCTGGGTGGACGGCCCGCCACGGTCGCGGCGATGACCCGCAAGGCCGCCAGTGTCGGCGCCCGCAATACCCGGGCTTCGTCCCCGTCGGGCCTCGACGGTCCCGGCTGGGAGACCGTCACCACTCCGCACGATCTCGCGGTGATCCTGCGGGCGGCGCTGCGGTATCCGTTGATCGCCCAGATCATGCGCCAACCCTCGACGCAGTTCCCCGGTAAGACTCTGACCAATCAGAACGAGCTGCTCCAGCGCTACCCCGGCGATATCGCAGGCAAGACCGGGTACACCGATCTCGCCCGCAAGACGTATGTGGGTGCCGCCCAACGCGGCAACCGGCGCCTGGTTGTGGTCCAGATGTACGGCACGGGCGATCTCTATGGTCAGGCGATCGAGTTGTTCGACTACGGGTTCTCCCACTGACCGTGCCCGCCTGCGGTAAAAGGTAGGGCCCCAGCGAGACTGGCGCCAAACTAAGGTGACCCTAAATTCGCGTGGAGTACCCGCGCGCGACGAGGGGAGCCGATGTGTCGGACCGTGAGTTCTCGTTGGTCGTCGCCTATGGCACCGACATGGGCAACGCCGAAGACGCCGCCATGTCGTTCGCCGAAGCCACCACTGCCGCCGGAATCCCGGCCGAGGCCGTCGAACTCAATCAGGTGGAAATCGGCCTTCTCAGTACCACAACGCATTTCATCGTGGTGACGTCGACATTCGGTGACGGCGAGTTCCCTGACACCGCCACGTTGTTCTGGGAGGCGATCAGCACCTCGACCGAGCGGCTCGAGCACATGAGCTTCGCGGTGCTTGCCCTCGGCGACACATCCTACGAATTGTTCTGCAACGCAGGGAAACTCCTGGACACCCGGCTCGAAGAGCTCGGTGCGACCCGCCTGGCCGAGCGGGTCGACATCGACGGCCGCTACGAAGAAGCCGCTGCCGCCTGGACCACCGACCTCGTCAAGCAGCTCACCGCAGCACAGGCCGGTCCCACCGCCCCACCCGTCGCCGTCGCCGCGCCCTCACCCCGCGGCCAGGAGCGCAACCGGCCCTTCGCCGCACCGCTGAGAGTCAATCGTCTACTCACCTCATCAGAATCCGACAAAGAGGTGCGGCACTACGAGCTCGACCTGACCGGGTCTGGAATCACCTATCAGGCCGGCGACTCGCTGGCCGTCCACCCGACCAACGACCCTGAACTGGTCGCAGCGATCCTGACCGAACTCAACATCGGTCCCGAATATCGCGTCGCCGATGCGGATGAGACGTTGGGAGTTCTGCTCACCGATCAGCTCGAGATCCGGACGCCCTCGCGCGCGCTACAGGAGTTGGCCGGGACCGCCGCCTACGGCGAGGACGTGCTCGACCTCATCAGACGGACCGAGCTGACGGTCGAAGAGGTCATCGATACGTTGCGCCCGTTGCAGTTCCGCGATTACTCGATCGCTTCAAGCCCGCTGGTACATCCCGATCACGTGCACTTGACCGTGGCCACGGTGCGCTACCCTGGCGCCGACCGCCGGCACGGCGGGGTGGCATCGACCTATCTGGCCGAGCGCACCCAGACCGTCCGGATTCACCTGCGTCCCAACCACCATTTCCGGCTGCCGACCGGCGACGTACCGATCATCATGATCGGGCCGGGCACGGGCATCGCGCCGTTCCGGGCGTTCCTGCAGGAGCGGCAGGCTGCCGCTGCGACGGGTCGGTCCTGGCTGTTCTTCGGCGACCGGCGCCGGGCCACGGACTTCCTCTACGGCGAGGAGCTGACGGCATTCGTCGAGTCGGGCACTCTCACGCGACTGGACATGGCCTTCTCCCGCGATCAGGATGCGAAAGTGTATGTGCAGCAACGCATGCGGGAGAACTCAGCCGAGTTGTTCGCCTGGTTGCAGGACGGCGCGTACCTCTACGTATGTGGCGACGCCGACCGCATGGCCAAGGATGTCGATGCCGCCCTGCACGAGATCGTCGCCGAGAGCGGCGGTATGGACGCCGACTCCGCGCATGCGTACGTCAACGACCTCATTAAGACCCATCGCTATCTGCGCGATGTCTACTGAGTCGATCGGGAACCGTAACGTCGCGACTCGCCGCCCAGGTGGCGAGCAGTCTCAATCCGTCGGCCGACGAGCTTTCCGGTTCAGCGGTGTAGACGGCCAATGTGAGTCCGTCGTCTGCTGACAACGCCATGGCCTCGAACGTCAGGCTCAGTTGGCCCACGGCGGGGTGATTGAACCTCTCCGTTCCGAAACGATGCATCCGCACGTTATGGGCGGCCCACCGGGTTCTGAATGTTTCACTCCGCGTGACCAGTTCGCCGATGAGATCGGTCAGACTACGGTCGTATGGGTTGCGTCCGGCTTCGGTAGTAGTCGGTGCTGACGCCGGCCAACATGGCAACCTCTTCGCGCCGCAGGCCGGGGACACGTCGGCGGCCATAGGTAGCCAGCCCGCCTGCTGCGGAGTGATCCGGACGACAGCAGGTGCCGTCATTTCCCGTCAACGTCGGCGAAGCACTCGCGAATGTAGTCGGTTAGTGTGCGGGGTTCGCGGCCCAGGATTGCTCGCAGTACCAGGCCGTTGCCGCCGGACAGGCCGTGCTCGTCATAGTAGGTCAGCATGCGCAACATGCCCTCCCGCATCGGACCATCGAAGATGCGTGATGCGAAGACTTCCCGCGGGATCTGTGCGGCCACAACACGTCGGTTCACGAGGGTGCCGACAAGTTCGGCGGTCTCGTTGCTGTCGAGAAGGCCCGGTGCAGACAGCTCGAACGTGCCATATGCGAGTTCATCTCCCGTCAGCCCACGCGCGGCCACCTCTGCGACATCCCGATAGTCCACCCAGCACATCTTCGATGTCACCGAGTACGGCACCGTGATCTTGCCGTCGGTGAGGACCTCGGGTAACGACCACCTCAGATTCTGCATGAACCGGGCCGGCTGCAGGATGGTGAACTCCATGCCCGACTCGCACAGCGCCTCTTCGACCGGCAGCTTTGCGGTGTGGTTGGTCAGCGAGGAGATCGATGGGTGAATCACACCGGAAAAAACGAACTTTCGTACGCCGGCGTCTTGTGCAGCACGCACCATCGCCACGCCCATCTCCGTCTCGCCGGGCACGAATGCGGGACCGAGATGAAAGACACCATCCATACCGGCAACTGCGTCACGAAGGCTGGCCTCGCGTGCGAGGTCACCGATCACGGCCTCATCGGCACCGTTGTTCCGCGCCAACTCCGCCCGCTCCGGGTTGCGCACCAGCGCACGCACCGACACCCCGCGACGAACCAATTCCCCCAACACCAAGCCACCGTGCAGCCCGGTCGCGCCCACCATCAATACCTTCACCGCACGCTCCTCACGGGTTCATCCGGTCGAACAACGCCTCACCATCGCGGCGGGTGCCGACCGACTGGCCGACCAACACCTCCGCGTCGCCACGCTCCAGCAGCGGCAAGGCTTCTGCGACGAACTCTTCAGCCGTCACCGCCGCACTCGCAGCGGGATTACGTTCTGCGCTGGATTGCGACCGAAGACCCGACGCAACAATCGGCGGTGCCATTTCTATGACCTCGACATGGCTGCCGCGAAGCTGGTGGCGAAGACTCAGAGTGAACGAGTGCAGCGCCGCTTTCGTCGCGCAGTAGACGGGAAAGACGGCCAGCGGCGCAAAGGCCAATCCCGACGTCACGTTGATGATCGTCGCTTCAGGTTGCCGGCGCAGCTTCGGCAACAAGTCGTCGATCAGATGTACCGGTGCGGCAAGGTTGATCGCGATCTCGGCATCCAGATCGTGAGCCGCATCATCGCCACTGAAGTCCCGCGGAATCTGTATCCCCGCGTTGTTTACCAGCACGCTCAGGTCGGGGTGCTCGGCAGCCAGCCAGTTCACCAGCGCGTCCCTACTCGCCGTATTCGCAACATCGCATTGGCGTGCAATCAAATTAGGATCCTCGCTGCACGCTCTGTCCAGCTTCTCCTGACTACGCCCACAGATGATGACGCGATTGCCCCGCGCACCGACCGCTTTCGCCAACGCAAGCCCGATACCGGTCGCACCACCTGTGATGAGCCAGGTCCTATCCGTCAATTCCATCTCAAGTCCTCTTCGTGAGCCGGGCCGTCAAACGCTTCTCAACGTCACCCAGGTCAGCGGCACACGTCGACCACACCGCATGGCAACGCCTTCCCGATTGAGCCGCGCCGACCATCCAAGGCAACTATAAAACATCGTATCTATATCAAACGTTTGATGCTAGACAAGGTCTTGCGTACAAGGAATCGGGGCATTGTTCGCCCAGGTCAGCACGCGAAGTCCACAGTTAGGCGTTGACGACCGAATCACGTTGCTGTCAGTGGGTTGACTCTTAGCAAACGTCTACAGCGCGTCCAATGTCGTACCCTCGACGAGTGAAGGGCGATGACCACGGACCCGTCGGTCCCGATGCGCTAAACCGCGTCACCTGGGCACTGCGTAAAGCGGAAGGCGCCGTGCAGACACTCAAGGAGCAGCGACTGCGGCCGCTGGGCATACCCGTGGCGCACTATTCACTCCTGATCTCGGTTCATTCCGATCCGGGCTTGACCGGCGCGGAGGTGGCCCGGCGCCTGAACGTCACTCCACAAGCAGTGGCCTCGTTGGTGGACCGCCTGGAGAAACGCGGCCAACTGGAGCGCAGGCCGCACCCACGCCACCGCCATGTGCAGGAGTTGCACCTCACCGACGAAGGCCGGGACGCCCTGCGCCGCGCCGATGCCATCGTTGCCGAAGTAGAGGACGAAATCGGCACGCAACTCGGACCCGCAAACACCAAACGCTTGCGAGCCTTGCTGGACAGAGTCGCCGACGCGGCAATGGCAGGAGGGTCATGATGAAATATCGACTCATGTCCGGCCTGGGCACAGTCATCGTTGGCCTCTGGATGCTGGTGTCATCGGGAACCGCCCTCGCTGATCCCGTACCCAGCCCCGGCCAACCATCCCAAACCCAGACTCCGATCGTGCGCATCGCGGAGCTGCAGATCGATCCCTACTACATCGAGCAGTACAAGGCGGCGCTCACCGAGGAGATCAACGCCTCCATCAGTGTCGAACCCGGCGTGCTGAGCCTGAACGCCGTCTCGATCAAAGACGAGCCGACGCACATCAGGATCTTCGAGACCTACGCCGACATGGACGCCTACCACTCGCATATCCAGTCACCGCACTTCCTGAAGTACAAGACCGAAACTCAACACATGATCCGCAACTTGACGCTGCTGCAGACGGATCCCATCTTTCTGGGAACCCGGCCGGCCTGATCTCGCCGGTACCTGCGGCGGCGTGCGCCGGTCAGAACACGCGACCGCGCAGGATCACCAGATCCGGGTGGCTGACCCCACCGTCACGCGGATCGTCGGTGTAACACACCAGGTCGGCGGACGCTCCGTGCTCCAGTGCGGGTCGGCCGAGCCAGGTCCGGGCATCCCAACTGGCCGCGCCGAGCGCGGCGGTCGGGCTCATCCCGATGCCCTTGAGCGCCTCGATCTCGTCGGCGATGCGGCCGTGGGCGATCATCCCTCCCGCATCGGTGCCCGCGTAGATCGGGATCCCCGCCTCGTGGGCCGCGCCGACCCGGCTGCGGCAGGACGCATAGAGATCGCGCATGTGCCCGGCATATGCCGGGTACTTGCCGGCCGCATCGGCGATGCCGGGAAAGTTCTCGATATTGATCAGCGTGGGCACCAACGCCGTGCCGTGCTCGAGCATCAATTCGATGGTGTCGTCGGTGATGCCGGTCCCATGCTCGATGCAGTCGATGCCGGCCTTGATCAGACCCGGCAGGGCATCCTCGCCGAACACGTGCGCCGTGACTCGTGCCCCCTCCGCGTGGGCAGCGTCTATCGCGGCTTTCAGGATCTCGTCGGACCACAGCGGTGCCAGATCTCCGATGCCGCGGTCGATCCAGTCGCCGACCAGCTTCACCCAGCCGTCACCGAAGCGGGCCTGCTCGGCCACGGCCGCCGGCAGTTGCGACTCGTCCTCGATGTCGATCGGCAAACCGGGTGAATAGCGCTTGGGCCGGGCCAGATGCCGGCCGGCCCGGATGATGCGCGGCAGGTCCTCACGGTCGTCGAAGCTGCGGGTGTCCACCGGCGAACCGGCGTCGCGCAGCAGCAGCGCACCGGCGCCACGCTCGGTCTCGGCCTGGGTGACCGCCTCGTCGAGGTCGACGGCACCACCGGGGCCCAGGCCGACGTGGCAGTGGGCGTCGACCAGTCCAGGAATGATCCAGCCGCCGTCAAACACCGTGTCGGCGTTGGCAATCGGCTCCGCTGACAGCACGCCGCCAGCCACCCACCACTGGACGGGCTCACCATCGGGGAGCCCGCGTCCCCGGAGGTGGAGCGCGTGCACCGAATTACTTCTGGCCCGGGAACTTCAGCTTGGACAGGTCGAAATCGGCCAGGCCGGGCGGCAATTCGTCCAGGCCCTTGGGCATGTTGGACAGGTCAGGGAACCCGGCAGGAAGCCCGGCCGCACCCAGCGGGTTGCGCACCTTGGGTGGCGTCGGGCCCGCGCCCTTACGGCCCTTTTTACCGGCCTGCTTGTTCTTGCCCTTGGCGGCCTTACGGGGCGTGTTCTTGCGACCGAACGGCATGCCCATCTGGCCGGCCATCGACGACATCATCTTGCGGGCGTCGAAGAACCGATCGACCAGCGAATTGACCTCGGACACGGTCACCCCGGAGCCATTGGCGATGCGCAGCCGCCGGGACGCGTTGATGATCTTGGGATCAGCCCGCTCGGCGGGAGTCATGCCGCGGATGATGGCCTGCACGCGGTCCAGCTGCTTGTCGTCGACCGCGGCCAGCGCGTCCTTCATCTGACCGGCCCCGGGCAGCATGCCGAGCAGGTTGCCGATCGGGCCCATCTTGCGGATCGCCAGCATCTGCTCAAGAAAGTCCTCGAGCGTCAGCTCACCCGAGCCGATCTTGGCGGCGGCCTCCTCGGCCTTCTGCTGGTCGAAGACCTGCTCGGCCTGCTCGATGAGGGTGAGCACGTCGCCCATCCCCAGAATGCGGCTGGCCATCCGGTCGGGGTGGAAGACATCGAAATCTTCGAGCTTCTCCCCCGCGGACGCGAACAGGATCGGCATGCCGGTGATCTCGCGGACCGACAAGGCCGCACCACCGCGGGCATCGCCGTCGAGTTTGGTCAGCACCACACCGGTGAATCCGACGCCCTCGCGGAACGCCTCGGCGGTGGCGACGGCGTCCTGGCCGATCATGGCGTCGAGGACGAACAGGGTCTCGTCCGGGCGCACGGCGTCACGGATCGCGGCCGCCTGGCTCATCAGTTCGTCGTCGATGCCGAGCCGGCCCGCGGTATCGACGAGGACGACATCGAAGTGCTTGGCCCGGGCTTCGGCCAGGCCGGCCGCGGCCACCGCCACCGGATCCCCCGCGCCGTCGGATTCGTGCGCGCCGGGCGCCGTGCCGGGGTGCGGGGCGAAGACTGCCACGCCGGCACGTTCACCGACGATCTGCAGCTGGTTGACCGCGCCGGGTCGCTGCAGGTCACACGCCACCAGCAGCGGGGTATGACCCAGTCCCTTGAGCCATTTCGCCAGCTTGCCGGCCAGCGTGGTCTTACCGGCGCCTTGCAGGCCGGCCAGCATGATCACGGTCGGCGGGTTCTTGGCGAAGGCCAGTTGACGGGTCTCGCCGCCGAGGATGCCGATCAGCTCCTCGTTGACGATCTTGACCACCTGCTGCGCGGGGTTCAGCGCGGCCGAGACCTCGGCGCCCTTGGCGCGATCCTTGATCCGCGCGACGAAGGCACGCACCACCGGCAGCGAGACGTCGGCCTCCAGCAGGGCCAACCGGATCTCGCGCGCCGTGGCGTCGATATCGGCGTCGGTCAACCGCCCCTTGCCGCGTAGGCCCTGCAGGGCTCCGGTCAACCGGTCAGACAGGCTCTCAAACACGTGGTAAGCCTAGCGGGCCGCCGAATTGTGGCGCGGCCGTGCGCCGCGAGCCGGAGCTCATGGCGTCCGCCGCCCAGCAGATCAGGCAGGAAAGCACGAAGATACCTATGCTTCGTGGCCGCCGCGCCCCACCACTGGTTCCACCACGCATCGTCGAAAGAGTCGTGGTTGTGAACCGCGTCGCGGATCAGCGCTCGACGAACCACCTGATCGATGGTCGCGAGCACCACAGTCGCGATCAGGCCGACGGCCCAGATCTTGTTGCGTCGACGCGCTATGCCCCAGGCGCTCACCTGACCCACTGCGATCAGCACGGGACACGCGTCAAGCACCCACATCAGCGCATCTGAGCCGCCCGTCATCCGATACAGGGACGGGTACCACAGGTACGCAGCCACCACCGCCGTGTCGAGCACCGTCATCGCGATGACGGTGCTGACGGCGGCAACGCGTCGGTTACGCCGTGCCCAGAAAGCGATGACAACCAGGAAGTACAGCCAAAGCACGGCGTTGGAACCCAAGGCCCACGCATTGCGCAGCGGTTCAGACCAGTCCTTCACCCAGGGCGCCTGCCTGAGCGACGAGTGCAGGAAGAAGATCAGGATCGTGGGCAACAGCAGCAAGGCGCTGATGAGGGCCTGCAAGGCCGGCGACAACCGCTCGGGCTCCGGAGCCGGGATCGGGGCCGGGTACCCATACGGAGCCCCGTATGGGTACTGCTGCGGCGGGCTGTGGCTATAGCCAGGCGGCACACCGTGCCCGAAGTGCGGGCCCGCGAAATTGGTCATGCGGCCAATCTTCGCTTACCCGTCAGCCGGCCTGCTGCACCGGTTTGGCCGGTGGCGGCGCGGGCAGGATCGCGAACATGTCACGTTCCAATTCCGCACGGAATGCGGCCCGAGCCGCTTCGTCGGCGGCCAAAGCCGGTGCGGTGACGCAGAACACGTCGACCACCGACGAGCCCAGCGTGGTCACCTTGGCCCAGGCGACGTCCACACCATCACGCTCGAAGACCGCGGTCAGCCGCGCCAGCAGACCGGCCCGGTCGATCGTGCGGATCTGGACGACCAGATCTGAAGGTGCGGCGCCGGGCGACCACAGGATGCGCGGCGGGGCGGGCACGTGGTTGGCCGGCACCGACGCGAGGATCTCGCCGGCCCGGGTGGTCGGATACTGGGCGGCTTCCTGATCGCGCCGCTCCAGGGCGCCGATCACGTCCAGTTCCCCTTCGAGCGCCAGAATGAACTGCTGGCGCAGCAGTTCGGCCGCCGGCGGAGCACCGAAGTGCGGGGACACCACGAAGGTGTTGATCGCCGAGCCCTCGTGACTGTTGACCGATGCCGAATGGACCCGCAGCGAATTCAATGCCAGCACGCCGGCCGCCTTGGACAGCAGCCCGCGCCGGTCCGGGGCGATCATCGTCACGTCGTAGATGTGCGGGCCCTCGCCCGGCGCGAGTTCGACATGGATCCCCGCGTCCGCGGCCAGCTCCATGAACCGAGGCTCGATCGGATCGGGCTGCGGCAGCGGTTCGCCCGCCATCACCAGCCGGCACCGTCTGACGAGGTCCCCGATCAGCGATGCCTTCCAGTCACCCCACACCCCCGGACCCGTTGCCAGCGAATCGGCCTCGGCCAGTACATGCAGCAGCTCCAGCAGCACCATATCGCCACCGAGAGCGTCGGTTACCCCGTCAATGATCTTGGGGTCCTGCAGATCTCGGCGCGTCGCCGTGTCGGGGAGCAGCAGGTGGTACCGGACGATCTTCGACAGCACCTCGATGTCGGACGGCCACAGACCGAGCCGGGTGCCGATCTGGGTGGCCAGCTCCGCGCCGATCACGCTGTGGTCGCCACCGCGGCCCTTGCCGATGTCGTGGCACAGCGCCCCCAGCAGCAACAGATCCGGCCGAGATACCCGTGTGGTGAAAGCGGCTGCCCGCGAGACGGTTTCAACCAGGTGGCGGTCAACCGTCCAGATGTGCACCACGTCGCGTGGCGGAAGGTCGCGCACCGCACCCCACTCCGGGAACAGTCGGCCCCACAGGCCCGTTCGGTCCAGGGCCTCGATGGTGGCCACCGCGGCGGGACCGGACGCCAGCAGCACCAGCAGGTCCTTGAGCGCCTGACGCGGCCAGGGTGTGCGCAGTTCCGGCGCGGTTTCGGCCAACCTGCTCAGCGTGGACACCGCCATGGGCAATCCGGTGCTGGCCGATGCGGCCGCGACCCGCAGAATCAACCCCGGATCGCGTTCCGGTCGGGCATCGCGGGCCAGGATCACCTCGCCCGCGAACTCGATCACCCCTTCGTCGAGTGGGCGGCGCACCGGACGGCGCAATGCCGCAAACCCGCGGCGCGGCAAGGCATTGGCGGCCGTGCGAATTCCCGAGTCGACGTAGTAGCTCACGGTGCGGGCCGCATCCGAGAGCATGCGGGCCAGATCGAACCGGTCCCCGATTCGCAAGGCCGCGCCGATCTCGTCGGCATGCTGGGCCAGCAAGAGCTCCCGGCCGCGGCCGGAGACCCGGTGCAGTTCGGTGCGCACATTGAGCAGCGCCAGATGGGCATCACCCAGCGTTCCGGTCGGCGAAGCCAGGGCTCGACTCGGATATACGTCAGCCAGCTGCGCTATGGCGAGCGCATTGAGCAGTTGAACATCGCGCAGGCCGCCCCGGCCCGACTTGAGGTCCGGTTCGGCGCGGTGCGCGATCTGGCCGCTGCGCTCCCACCGCGCCCGCGCATGCTCGACGAGCTCGTCGAAACGCGAGGCGATTCCGATCCGCCACTGCCGGCGCGAGCCGCCGACCAGCAGCGCCGACAGATCGGCATCGCCGGCGATGTGACGCGCGTCGAGCATCGCCAGGCCCACCGAGATGTCCTCACCGGCCACCTTCAGCGCCTCGGGCACGGTGCGCACACTGTGATCGATACGAATATTGGCGTCCCACAAGGGATACCAGAGTTTCTCGGCGACCTCGGAGACAAGCTCGACCGGCATGTTGTCATGCAACAACGTGAGGTCCAGATCGGAGTACGGCAACATCTCGCCGCGGCCGAGACCGCCGGTTGCCACGATCGAGAATCCGCTGGTGGCCGTGATCCCTATCTCGGCGGCCTTTGTCGTGAGCCAGAATTCGTGCAAATCGAGTAGTGCGTTGCGCAGAGCCGCCGCATCCAGCTGACGCGCCCCTCCGCCGAGCAACTGTCGGGTGGCCGCCGCCAGATCGTTGGCGGGACGCGATGAAGGCACCGGAGCCTCCTTTGGGGAGGCTCCGGTGAATTCTCGGTTGTTCTCTGTCATTTCGACTCCTCCCCGGCCGATCGCCGGGTAGTGCTCACGCGATTGCCAGCCGGGAGAGGACGCCTCGATGGACGCTCCGCCTACAGGGCGTCAGCCCCCCGCTCGCCGGTACGCACCCGAACCACGGTGTCGACGGGGCTGACCCAGACCTTCCCGTCGCCGATCTTGCCGGTACGTGCGGCCTGCACGATGACGTCCACGACCTTGTCGACGGCAGAGTCGTCGACTACGACCTCCACCCGAACCTTGGGCACGAAGTCAACCGAGTATTCGGCTCCTCGGTAGACCTCGGTGTGGCCCTTCTGACGGCCGTAGCCCTGTACCTCGCTGACGGTCATGCCCAGAATGCCCGTCTGCTCCAGGCCGGTCTTGACATCCTCCAGCGTGAACGGCTTGACGATCGCAGTGATCAGCTTCATATTCCCTTATTCCTCCCCGCCGTGACGACCAAGAACAGAACCGGTTCCGACAGCGACGAAGTCGTAGGCACTCTCGGCGTGCTCGGCCTCATCGATACCGGATGCCTCCTCTTCTTTGTCCAGGCGCAGGCCCACGGTGTATTTCACAATCAACGCCAAGATAGCGGTACCCACCGCCGAATAGAGCAGAACCGCACCGGCCCCGACCGCCTGTCGCCACAGCTGGTCGAACCCGCCGCCGTAGAACAGACCGGCGACCGCGGCAGGCGCTTCCTTGGTCGCCACCAGGCCCACCAGCAACGTGCCGACAATGCCGCCGACCAAGTGCACGCCCACGACGTCGAGCGAATCGTCGAAGCCGAACTTGAACTTCAGGCCCACCGCCAGCGCACACAGCACACCTGCGACAGCACCGATCACCAGCGCGCCCACGACATTCACCGACGAGCAGGACGGCGTGATCGCCACCAGCCCGGCGACGATGCCCGACGCCGCACCCAGAGACGTGGCATGTCCATCGCGGAGTCGCTCGGTGAGCAGCCAGGCCAGCATGGCCGTCGCGGTCGCCACCGTGGTCGTGACAAAGGTCGAACCGGCAATTCCGTTGGCCGACACGGCAGATCCGGCGTTGAACCCGTACCAGCCGAACCAGAGCAGGCCGGCGCCCAGCATCACGAACGGAAGGTTGTGCGGGCGCATCGGCGTACCGGGCCATCCGAGCCGCTTGCCCAGGATGATGGCCAGGACCAGGCCTGCGGTGCCCGCGTTGATGTGCACCGCGGTGCCGCCCGCGAAGTCAATCGCCTTGAGCTGGTTGGCGATCCATCCCCCGTGGTGGATCACCGTCTCACCATCGGAACCCTTGACATCGAAGTCGAAGACCCAGTGGGCGACCGGGAAGTAGACAAAGGTGGCCCACAGCGCGGCGAACAGCAGCCAGCCGCCGAACTTGATGCGGTCGGCGACAGCACCGGAGATCAGTGCGACGGTGATGATCGCGAACATCAGCTGGAATCCCACGAACACGGTGGCCGGAATCGTCCCGGCCAGCGCGATGGGCGCATCGGCCGAACCGTTCCCACCGATCAGGCCTTTGAGGCCGAAGAACTGTGCCGGATCGCCGATCACCCCGGCGGTGTTGTCACCGAACGCGATCGAATAGCCGTACAGCGCCCACAACACAGTCACGACACCCATCGCGCTGACGCTCATCATGATCATGTTGAGCACGCCCTTGGCACGCACCATGCCGCCGTAGAAGAAGGCCAGACCCGGCGTCATCAACAGCACAAGTGCGGCGCTGGCCAGCATCCATGCTGTGTCCCCGGTGTCCGGCGCACCCAATATCGGGAATTGCTCCACTCGCAGTTTCCTCCTTCACCACGCCACGGTCGCAAGGATTTACGACCATTGACCTGGTCCAAGACAATGCTGAGTGGATGTTTCAGCCACGGCGCCGTTGCGTTTCGCTCGTGTGAACGGATAGGCAGGCTGCGTTTCGCCGGTGTTACACCGTGCGTTTGCCTGGGTTTTTGGTCACCCCAGTAGGGCGTCGACGAAGGCCGCGGGCTCGAACGGAGCGAGGTCGTCAGGGCCTTCGCCGAGCCCGACGAGCTTGACCGGGACGCCGAGTTCCTGCTGGACACGGAAGACGATGCCGCCCTTGGCGGTGCCGTCGAGCTTGGTCAGCACCACTCCGGTGATGTCGACGACCTCGGCGAACACCTTGGCCTGCGGGAGACTGTTCTGGCCGATGGTGGCGTCGAGCACCAGCAGCACCTCATCGACAGTGGCCCGCTTTTCCACCACCCGCTTGACCTTGCCGAGTTCATCCATCAGGCCGGTCTTGGTGTGCAGGCGTCCCGCGGTGTCGATGACGACGACATCAGCCCCCGCCTTGACGCCCTCGTCGACCGCGTCGAACGCCACCGATGCGGGATCGGCGCCTTCGGCGCCCCGCACCACCTCTGCGCCGACGCGCGCGGCCCAGGTCTGTAATTGGTCGGCGGCCGCGGCGCGGAACGTGTCGGCGGCGCCGAGCACCACGCGGCGGCCATCGGCGACCAGCACTCGGGCCAGCTTGCCCACGGTGGTGGTCTTGCCGGTGCCGTTCACTCCGACCACCAACAACACAGAAGGCTTGTCAGCGTGCGGCAGCGCCTTGATCGACCGGTCCAGTTCCGGTCGCAGTTCCGACATCAGCACCTCGCGCAGCACCGCGCGCGCATCCGCTTCGCTACGCACGCTCTTGCTGGCCATCCGCTCACGCAGCGCCGCGACAACGGATTCCGTGATCACCGGGCCGAGGTCGGCGATCAACAGGGTGTCCTCGATCGCCTCCCACGAGTCCTCGTCCAGATCGCCTCCGCCGAGCAATCCGAGCATGCTGCGCCCCAAAGCGTTCTGTGACTTGGACAGGCGGCCTCGCAGCCGGTCCATCCGCCCTTCGGCCGGGGCGATTTCCTCGACGGCTGCGGCGACAGGATCGGGCGCCTCGGTGGGCACGACAGGTTCAGGCTCTGGGGCCGTTTCCGGTTCGGCAGGCTCGGCAGGCTCGGCGGCCACTTCCGGCTTCGCCGGTGCGGCCGGTTCCGCCGGCGGTTCCGGCAGCTGAACATCAGAGATGGTGCGTCTGGGTGCATCACGCGGAATGGTGGCGTCATCGCCGACCGCGGGCAGCCCACTGGTGTCGATGGGCTCGGCCGTCGGAGATTTCGCCTGGCTGAACGTGATCCCGGAGGAGGCCGTGTAGCCCCCGGAGCGGTCGATCGGTTTGGTGGTGTCGCGCTCAGAGAGGCTGATCCGCCGCCGCCGGTAACGCACCAGCCCCACGGTGAGTGCAACGACGACAAGAACGGCGACGACCGCGATAGCGATCCACAGACCCAACAACGCACCTTCTGACACGCCGCCATTGTCTCAGGGCAGCCGCCCGGGAACGACCGCCCCCGTTTCTCGCCCGCTCGCCGACGGCCACCGCGGACGCCCATGCCGGCCGAACTGTCGGCAGACCAAATTGCCCAATTCCTCGGTACATGGACGTACCACAGTTGTATCTTCTACTCACCAGGCGAGTGATCCCACATTCTCAAGCGAGCCGTAAATCCCACTACGACTTAGCTGGAACTGGCCTATTTCGCGACCAATTGTCGCCCTGGACTGCAATATTCGTTTTATCAGCTCATTTTTGTGAAATTGCTGACGCCTGGCGTTGACATGGTCCATCATCCAAATGGGTCGGGAATGGCTTCAGCGGTCGATCGGCATGTGGTCCTTCCCTTGGGATTTTCGCGAAAGGGAGGACAAGGATGCGCATTCGTGTGCTTCGGGTGCCGGCACTGATGCTGGTCGCCCTGGTCGGGACCGTCGGGCTCGTGCTGACCGCGAGCATGAGCACGTTGGTTCAGCTCGCGGCGACGGCGCTCATCATGGGCGGGACCGGGATGAAGGCGCTGGGAGCCCCGCACCAATGGGGCACCGGGACGTATGTGGACCAGGTGAACAACACCTATCTGTCCGACCGGCACCTCGACGAGGACGACCTGCACTGGGTGTCGACGCCCGAGCAGTTCTGGCCCGCAACCAGCCTGACCGACATCAGCTTCGACACCTCCGTCGCCCGCGGTGTACTCAGCCTGAACAACGCCATATCGGCCACACCGGGAGAGAAGGTCGTCGTCGGCTACTCGCAGAGCGCCAACATCGCCACCCGGGAGAAGCGCAATCTCGCCGATCTGCGAGCACAGGGCGCCATCGTGCCCTCTGCCGACGAACTGTCGTTTGTGCTCGTGGCCAACCCCAACCGCCCCAACGGCGGCATCCTGGCCCGGTTCGGTGGTCTTTTCGTCCCGATCCTCGGCGTCAGCTTCGACGGCGCCACACCCGACGACGAATACCAGACGATCGACGTCGCCCGCGAGTACGACCTGATCGCCGACTTCCCCAAATACCCACTGAATCTGCTGGCCGACCTCAACGCCTTGTTCGGGTACTTCTATCTGCATCCGAACTATGGGTCCTCTGTGGTCAACCTGAACGATCCGAGCACATTCCAGTCCCACACGTCCGGCAACACCACCTACTACCTGGTGCACACCGAACACCTTCCGCTACTTCAGCCGTTGCGCGACATCGGAGTTCCGTCGCCCGTGCTCGACCTGGTCGAGCCCACCCTGAGGGTGCTCATCGATCTCGCCTACGACCGCACTCCGGAGAACATGGGGGTCCCGACGCGGGCTGGGCTCATACCCCACGTCGATCTCGACAAGTTGGCGTCGGATCTGAGCGCCGCAGCCAAGCAGGGTGTGCGCGATGCGCTCGCCGGTTTGGGATTCGACACCGCCGATGACACTCTTCGCCGCACGGAACGCGTTGCTACACTGGATAGTTCGACACCGAACAAGGTGACATCCGATCTGTCGACGCCGCGGGAGCCCCAGCCCGAATCCACCCGGAAGCACGCGACCGACACGAACCCCGCGACGGATGACGACACCCTCGCCAGGCCTGAGGCCGACACCCCGAAGTCCGATGTCGAGGCGAACAACCCTGAGCTCGATACCGACGTAAATACCTCCGAGAAAGCCGAAACCGGCATCAAGGCCAAGCTCAAGACCAAGACGCCGCCCAGATCGACGGCCGAGCGAATCCGGCAGTCGGTGCGCCAGGCCCTCTCCCCCGAGGTGGACAGCGCCAAGCCGCAGGGCTCAGACGACCCGCGGCCGAGCCACAGGGTCCATCACCGGAACGAAAGCGATTCGCCCCAAACCAAATCCGCGACCACCGAAACGAAAGGCAACGGTTCACAGGCCACGCCGCGCGGTGGCCATCGCGCCGCGCACTCCGACGCGGCATAGACCCGCGGCCGGCTCGAGCGTGGGGGTGGGGCCCGGACCCGCGGGGGAATCCGGACCTCACCCCCACGCTCGCCACCCTGTTCCCGAAGTGGCATGTTCCCGACGTGACATGTCCCCGAAGTGAGATCCCAGAACGCGGTGCACCGGCACATTCGAGTAGTCCACTACGCATGCGCGGTACCTGATCATGGCGTGATCATTTCGGTACCGCAGCCGGCAACCCGTCGGCGGGGACAACACCAGACACAAGGCGCACCGCCATGACTACGAACACCCCAGCCGTCAGTACCGCGAACCAGGCGCGTCCCAGACGGCGACGCACGAGCACCACCAGCAAGAAACCGACGGCGGCCAACGCGGCCGTCATCGGTCTGATCGGCACCCTCGGTGGAGCGCTGATCGCGGCTATGCCGTCGATTCTCGACAAGATCGGCGGCCCCGGAGATAGCAACGTCTCGTCGACGCCCGTCACGGAGATCCAAGGCTCTGGCCACGTCTGGGTTGACTCGGTGAAGTTCAGCGATTCCGGTACCAAGGTCACCGTCGCAGGGACGGCGGTACCTCGCGTCGAGGCGGTCGGCGTGCTGATCACCCCGCCGGACGCAGCCGACCCGACCTGGTCCGCGGGCGCGAATGTCTCGGACGGCAAATGGAGTGCGGTTGTCAAAGCCGACCAGAAGATGCCGTCGGATGTCGAGATCAAGGCGTACTACAAGGAGCGCACCGCCGCTGCCGTGCCGGTCATGAAGTCGTCGTACGTGACATTCCAGTCGGACTCGACCACGTCGACGGCACCCCCGCCGGCCCCGGCACAGGTGCATGCCTGCCCCGCTCAGGCTGCCGACAGTTGCTTTGCCGGGCCAGGCTGGGGACCGCCGTCGATCTATCGAACAGGTTCGTAGCGAACGGTATTCAGCCTGAACTCGCCGCCAGTTCCTGCCCGCGCATGCGCTGCGAGATCACCGTGGTGATGCCGTCACCTTGCATGCTCACGCCGTAGAGCGCGTCGGCGACTTCCATGGTGGGCTTCTGGTGTGTGATCACGATCAGCTGGGAACGCTCACGCAGCTGCTCGAACAAGCTGATCAGTCGGCGCAGGTTCACATCGTCGAGGGCGGCTTCGACCTCGTCCATCACATAGAACGGCGACGGCCGGGCCCGGAAGATGGCGACCAGCATGGCGACCGCCGTCAATGACTTCTCACCGCCGGACAGCAGCGACAGTCGTTTGATCTTCTTACCGGGCGGCCTGGCCTCGACCTCGATGCCGGTGGTCAGCATGTCGGCAGGATTGGTCAGCAGCAGCCGGCCCTCGCCGCCGGGGAACAAGGTGGCGAACACCTTCTCGAACTCGCGCTCCACGTCGACGTAGGCCTCGGTGAACACCTGCAGGATCCGGTTGTCGACGTCGGCGATGACGTCGAGCAGATCGGTCCGCGCGGCCTTGACGTCCTCAAGTTGGGTCGACAAGAAGTTGTAGCGTTCCTCCAGCGCCGCGAACTCTTCCAGCGCAAGCGGATTGACCCGTCCCAGCTCGGAGAGTTCGCGTTCGGCCTTCTTCGCCCGGCGCTCCTGGGTCGGCCGGTCGAACGGCATCGGAGCGGGTGCCATGACCTGCTCGCCGCGTTCCCGTGCCTGCTCGTACTCCGCCATCTCCAGCTCGGTGGGCGGCAGAGCGACTTGTGGACCGTACTCGGCGACCAGGTCCGCGGCGGGCATTCCGAACTGCTCGAGCACCTGGGCCTCAAGCTGCTCGATACGAAGCGACGCTTGGGCTTTGGCCATCTCGTCGCGGTGCAGCGCGTCGGTGAGCGCGGTGATCCTCGCGTTGAGTTCGGTGACCGCCTCCCGCGCCTGCGACAGCGCCGTGCCGCGCATCTGACGTTCGGTGGCCAGCTCGTCGCGCATCCGCGAGGCCACCGACACCACGGCGCTCAATCGCTGGGCGACGATGCGCCCGGACTCGGACACCGCTGCAGCCACCCGCGCCGCGTGTTCACGAGCCTCACGGGCGCGTTGTGCCCGCACTCGCGCCTCGCGCTCGGCCGCAGCGGCCCGTCGCAGTGAATCAGCGCGCCCGCGAACCGCATTCGCGCGTTCCTCGGCAGTACGCACCGACAATCGGGCCTCGACCTCGACCGAACGCGCGGCCTCGGCGGCGGCCACCGAAGCCTGACGGTCGACAGGCTCGGCCTCGAATGTCGGAAGCCGTTCCGCGTTGTGCAGCCGGGATTCGAGTTCGGTGAGTTCCTCGACCGTCTTGGTACGCCCGGCCTCCAGCTCGTCGCGTTGGCGGATCAGGCGCTGCCATTCGTCACCGGCACCACGGGCGTCCTGCCCCAGGCGGCCCAGTTGCTCATAGATCGCCGAGATCGCGGCGTCGGATTCGTTGAGCGCGGCCATCGCCTCTTCGGCTGACTCCTGCCGCGCCGCCTGCTCGGCCAGCGCACCCGACAAGGCGGCCGCCAGCTCGCCGGTCTGCCGCTCGGCGACCTCCAATTCCGCTCGGGCCTTGTCGATCTCGGCACTGATCTCGAGGGTGGAGGGCTTGCGGTCGGAGCCGCCGCTGATCCAGCCGGCGCCGACCAGGTCACCGTCCGCCGTCACCGCACGCAGGTCCGGTCGCGCCGACACCAGTTGCACACCGGCCGGCAGATCGGCCACCACGGCCACTCCGGCGAGCATCGCGGTGATCGGACCGCGCAACCGATCCGGGACGGAGACCACGTCGTTGGCCCAGATCGCACCGTCGGGAAGCACACCCGAAGGGGCCGAGCCGTTGGTCTTCCAGTCCCCCAGCAACAGCGCCGCCCGGCCGCCGTCGGATTCCTTGAGCGCGGCGACGGCGGCCGCGGCGACCCCGAAATCCTCGGCCGCCAACGCGTCGGCTGCCGCACCCAGCACCGTGGCCACCGCCACCTCATGCCCCGGCCGCACCTTCAGATGCTCACCGATGCTGCCGAAAAGTCCTGCGCCACTGTGGTTCTTCTGCAACCAGGCGGCACCGTCCCGCCGGTCCAGGCTGACCGAAAGCGCCTCGATCCTGGCCCGCAACGAGGCGACCTGTCGCTCCGCGGCACGCTCGGCAGTCTGCAGTTCGGCCACCCGCTCGTCGGCAAGTCGCAACGCGGTCACCGAGCGATCGTGCTGCTCGTCCAAACCGACTTCGCCGGCATCGAGTTCGCTGACCCGACTCTGCACCGTCTCGAATTCAGCCTGCGCCTGTTGGGCTTTGGCGGCAGCTTCCTCGATGTTGACCGACAGGCGCATGACGCCCTCATCGATCGACTCGACCCGGATGCGCATCGTGTCGACCTGACCGGCCAACCGGGCCAGCCCTTCACGACGGTCGGCCTCCGCACGTGCGGCCTCACGCGCCGCCCGTTCGGTCTCAGCGGCGATTCGCTCACGTTCGGCCAGCTCAGCGCGAGCGGTTTCCAAGACGATGCGCGACTCCTCGAGCTCGCCGAGCAGCTCCATCTCGAGCTCGGCAACCTCGTCGGCTTCGGCTTCCAGCGCCTCGGGATCCTGCCCGGTGGACGACTCGGTCTCAGCCTCGAACAACTGGGCCCGATCGGTCGCGATGCGCACGGTCGCACTCACCCGCTCGGCCAGGGCCGAGGCCCGGAACCAGGTCTGCTGGGCGGCCTCGGCGCGGCGGGTCAGTTCGGCCACCGCGGCCTCGTGCGCCTGCAGTTCGACGGTCGAGGCTTCCAGCCGGACGGTCGCCTCGTCATGCTCGCGGCGCAGGGTGGTCTCGGCCTGGTTGGTGTTGTGGAACTCGACTTGGCGTCTCACCAGGTCGTCGGCCGCCAGTCGCAGGCGGGCGTCACGCAGGTCGGCCTGGATGGTCGCCGCACGGCGCGCCATTTCGGCCTGGCGACCCAGCGGTTTGAGCTGGCGGCGCAATTCGGTGGTGAGGTCGGTCAGCCGGGCCAGGTTCGCCGCCATCGAGTCGAGCTTGCGGACCGCCTTTTCCTTGCGCTTGCGGTGCTTGAGGACACCGGCGGCCTCTTCGATGAAGGCGCGGCGGTCCTCAGGACGCGACTCCAGGATCTCGGCGAGCTTGCCCTGGCCGACGATGACGTGCATCTCGCGGCCGATGCCCGAATCGCTCAACAGCTCCTGGACGTCCATCAACCGGCAGCTGCTGCCGTTGATCTCGTATTCGCCTGCGCCGTCACGGAACACCCGGCGGGTGATCGACACCTCCGAGTACTCGATGGGCAGCGCGTTGTCCGAGTTGTCGATGGTCAGCGTCACCTCGGCGCGACCCAGCGGCGCCCGCGAGGACGTGCCGGCGAAGATGACGTCCTCCATCTTGCCGCCGCGCAAAGTCTTGGCGCCCTGCTCACCCATCACCCAGGTCAGGGCGTCCACGACGTTGGACTTGCCCGATCCGTTGGGACCGACAACGCAGGTGATTCCGGGTTCGAAGCGCAGAGTCGTCGGCGAGGCGAAGGACTTGAAGCCCTTCAGCGTCAGACTCTTGAGGTGCACGGCGTCTTACCCTACCGCCGACTCGGCTACCGTTCGTGAAACCCCGTCATCGGGGCGTCGGAATCCGCCCAATCTGCGACGACGTTATCCACGACCCCCGGGGTCTGACCGCTCCGCAACAGCTCAAGCAATCGCTGACAGTTCGCCCGCGATCCCTGCGCCACGACATGGACCCTGCCGTCGGGCCGATTCGAGGCAAACCCCGTCAGTCCCAGTTCAAGAGCCCGTGACCGGGTCCACCAGCGGAACCCCACGCCCTGCACATGACCGTGCACCCAGGCGCTCAGGCGCACCTCGGACTCGGTTCCTGCCGCGGGGAGTCCCGGTCCGGTCATCGAGTGGCGACCTCGAACTTCACCTCGGTGCCCGATTTCAGCGTGCGTCCGACTGTGCAGACCTGATCGATCGCCCGCTCGACCACCGTCAACAGCCTGGCGACATCGCTCTCGGACAGACCGGACACGTCGATCTCGAGTTTCTCCTCCAGCAGCGGGTAGCGCTCCTGCTCACGGTCCGCCGGCCCGGACACCCGGATCGTCGCCGGATAGTCGTCGCCCAGGCGTCGACGCAACGGCTGATCGCTCGACATACCACTGCACGCCGCGAGGGCGATCTTCATCAATTCGCCCGGCGTGAACACGCCCTCGACATCCTCACTGCCCACGAGTACCTCTGCGCCCCGTGAACTGCGCCCTACATACCTGCGGACGCCGGTGCGGTCAACCCAAAGTTCGGTCATGCGGTATTTCTACACGCCGCGACACCCGGTTATTCCAGCGGTGATGGTCCGCCCAGCACGCCAGCGGCCCCCGTTCACCACGACGGTGAGGCAGGCAGCGACGATAGACTCGGTAGACCGACTTCGCCAAGGAGCACCGTGACCTATCCGCCGAGCAATCCGCCCACCCCGCCATCGGGTTCTCCCGGGCCGTGGCAGCAGCCGTATCAGCAGGGCGGTCCTCAGGGATATCCGAACACCGGTGCCAACCCTGCTCAGCCCTACGGATCACCGCAACAGCCTGAGCAGCCCTACGGGTCACCGTATGGAGCGCCACAGCAACCCGAGCAGCCCTACGGGTCACCGTATGGAGCGCCACAGCAACCTCAGGATCCGTACGGCTCGCCGTACGGGACACCGCAGCAGCCTCAGGCGCCGTACGGCTCGCCGTACGGAACGCCCCAGCAGCCGTACGGCCCCCCCTACGGTGCCCAGCCCTACGGTGCACCGCAACAGCCGTACGGCTACCCCACCCCCAAGCCGCCCGGCGGAGGCAACGGGAAACTGTTCGCGATCATCGGTGTGGTTGTGGCCGTGCTGGTGTTGGTCGGCGGCATCGCCTTCTTCGCGTTCGGTGGCGGTTCGGATTCAGGCAGCCGCAACAGCGCGGGCTCCTCACAGTCCGGCGAGAGCTCTGCCGAGCAGGAGGTCCGGGATTTCCTCGACGAGGTGATGTCGAGCAGCAGCGACCTCAACGAGGCGCTCCCCTATTTCTGCCAGGCCGATCAGGACCTCTTCGAGAAGATCGGCGGGCTGGATGCCATCGACATTCCGAAGACCACCGATTCCAGCGGTACGGCGGAGATCACCAAGATCACGGTGAACGGCAACAAAGCGGTCGTCGACATCTCCAGCAGCGCGGGCCCCGGCAAGTTGTACCTGCGCAAGGAAAGCGGATCGTGGAAGATCTGCATGTCCGACATGCCGGGCATGCCCAGCATGCCTTGATCGGTTTGGGGTCAGCCCCGGGGGCGGGGCTGACATTTCGGGCAGTAGAACGATGACCTGTTCATGAATTTGTCGCGGCGCATCACCGCTCCGCACCGCCGGCACGGCTCACCCTCACGGCCGTAGGCGTCCAAAGACCGTTCGAAGTAACCGGATTCGCCGTTGACGTTCACATACAGCGAATCGAACGACGTACCACCCTGGCTCAGCGCGTCGGTCATCACCTCGGCGGCCGCGTCGAGTACCTCGGCCAGCCGGCGGCGCGGCAGCAGCGCAGCGGTTCTGGCGCCGTTGATCTTGGTCCGCCACAGCGCCTCGTCGGCGTAGATATTGCCGATACCGGATACCACGGTCTGATCGAGCAGCTGACGTTTGATCTCGGAATGCTTGCGGCGCAATACCGTAACCACGCGGTCGCGGTCAAAGAGCGGGTCGAGCGGATCGCGGGCGACGTGTGCCACCGGTTGTGGCACGGCGGTGCCGTCCACCGTCACCAACTCGGCCAATTGCCAGCCACCGAACGTACGTTGGTCGACGAAACTCAGGGCCGTGCCGTCGTCGAGCACCGCGGCAATCCGCAGATGCCGGTCGTCGCGGATGGGACCCAGCAGCATCTGGCCACTCATCCCCAGATGCACCACCAAGGCGTCAGTCTCGTCGTCGCCGCCGTCTTCGCCCAACGTCAGCCACAGGTACTTGCCGCGTCGGCCGGTTCCGGTGATGCGGGCACCGAGCAACCGCGCCGTCAGATCGCCCGGGCCGGCCTCATGACGACGTACCGCACGCGGGTGATGCACGCGCACCGCCGAAATCGATTTGCCCGCAACATGTTCCTGCAAACCCCGGCGGACTACCTCTACCTCGGGCAGCTCGGGCATCGATACTCACGCATCGTCGAGCGCATTCCAGGCCGCCGCGGCGGCCTTGAGCTCGGCTTCTTTCTTGTTACGCCCCACACCCCTGCCGTATTCGACATCGGCCACCACCACGACGGCCGAGAATTCCTTGTCGTGGTCGGGCCCGGTGGAGGTCACCACGTAGCTCGGGGCACCGAGCCCGCGGGAGGCCGTCAGCTCCTGCAGGCTGCTCTTCCAGTCCAGTCCGGCGCCCAGCGTCGGCGCCGTGTCGAGCAGCTCACCGAACAACCGCAGGATCACCTCCCGCGAAGTGGTCAGGCCGTGCTGCAAATAGATTGCGCCGAGCAGGGATTCGACACCGTCGGCGAGAATGCTGGATTTGTCGGCACCACCGGAGTTCTCCTCCCCCTTGCCGAGCAGCAGGTGACTGCCGAGGCCACCGTCGGTAAGCCCGCGACCGACATCGGCCAGCGCCTGGGTGTTGACGATGCTGGCCCGAAGCTTCGCCAGATCGCCTTCCGAGCGTTCGGGATGGCGGTGATAGAGCTCCTCGGTGATGGTCAACCCGAGCACCGCATCTCCGAGGAACTCCAGCCGCTCGTTGGTCGGCAGGCCGCCGTTCTCATAGGAGTAGCTGCGATGGGTCAACGCAATGGTGAGCAGGTCGTCTGGCAGGTCGACACCGAGTACGCCCAGCAGCGCGTCGTGCGAGTCGGTCACTCGTCGCCCCTGGGCCGGTCGTCGTCGGGCAGCATGGCACTCAGCTTGGCCCAGCGCGGATCGATCTTGTCGTGGTGGTGGCCCGGCTCGGCGGTGGCGAGCGCGACCCCGCAGTCAGGACACAGGCCCGGGCAGTCCGGACGGCACAACGGCGAGAACGGCAGAGCCAATCCGACAGCGTCGATGATCGGCTGTTCCAGATCGACCGTGTCGGCCTGACCAGAGGCGCCGACCCGACCCATCTCGTCGGCCTCGGTGGTCTCGTCGGTGGTGCTGTCCGGGTACGCGTACAACTCGGTGAGGTCGATCTCGACGTCACCGGTCAGTGCGGTCAGACAGCGGGCACATTCACCGACCGTGGGAGCCGAGACGGTTCCGCTGACCAGCACGCCCTCCGACACCGCCTGCAGCTGCAGATCGAGTTCGAGTGGTGCACCCTTCTCGATGGCAACCAGTTCGGCCCCGATCCGGACCGGACTGGGCACCGTCTCCTGGTGGGCCAGGAACGAACCCGGCCGCCGACCTAGCCGGGAGACATCGATCACCAAGGGCGATCGGGGGCCTCTGTGGCCCGCGCCATGCCTGCCTGATTTCGCATGCGTCGCCATGCATCGATCCTACGGCGACGTCAGATCGCACCACGACGCAGTGCGCGACGATGCCGCACGCGGGGGTCAGCGGGTGGCGTAGTCGTGCGTGCCGGCCGTCGTGCGCAGCTGGTGACGTCCACGGCCGACGGACCGCAACGTGCCGTTGAGGAAGTCCTCGAACTCGGCCAGTTTGCTGTCGACGTAGATGTCGCACTCGCCGCGCAACCGGTCGGCTTCCGCGTGAGCCGCATCGATGAGCCGGGTGGCCTCGGCGGTCGCCGTCGACACGATCTCGGTCTGCGAAACCAGGCGCTGTTGCTCCTTGATGCCCTCTTGCACGGCTTTCTCGTAGGAAAGGTTCCCGTTCTCGATCAGGCGATCGGCTTCCGCCTTGGCCCGGCCGGTGCTCGCGTCGTATTCGCGTTTTGCCGAGGCCGCCAGGCGGGCCGCCTCTTCGCGTGCCTCCCCGACCATGCGTTCGCTGTGCTGCCGGGCCTCGACCACCATCCGGTCAGCCTGCGCCTTGGCGTCTGCGAGCAGCCGATCAGCCTCACCCCTGGCGTGGTTGAGCATGCCGTCGGCATCGGCGTTGGACTTCGACATCACCGACTCGCAGTGCTCCTTGGCTTCGCGCAGCAGCGAATCACGTGCATCGAGCACATCCTGGGCATCGTCGAGCTCGCCGGGGATCGCGTCCTTGATGTCGTCGATCAGTTCCAGCACATCCCCGCGCGGGACCACGCAACCAGCGGTCATCGGCACACCGCGCGCTTCTTCCACAATCGCGCCGAGCTCGTCGAGCGCTTCAAAAACTCGGTACACGGCAAAACCCTCCAGGCCTCGTTGTTAGTGACTAGTGTGCCTGGTGTTACGCCTGTGACTGGGGAGCACAATCGGTGTGTCGCCCGAGCCATCACCGGCTGTGAGTACCGGCACCATCAGCGCATCGCCGCGCCGATGAGGTCTCGCGCGCGGTCGAGCATCGACGCGAACGGCCCGACAGCGAAATTGAGCCCGGCCGATTCCACCCCGGGATGCGGGCGGGTGGGTGCGATCGCCTCGGCCGCCTGCACGGCCTTGACCATCGCTTCGAGCTCATCTGCGTCGAGCTTGCGATGCAGTTTGTCGAACTCCTCATGCTCCTCGTGCTCGGCATGATCGATCACAGCCTCGCGGAAGCTGGCGAGCGCATCGATGAATTCCTCGGAATCGATATCCATGCCCTCGAGCTTGGACAGCTGTTCCTTGGCGGCGTGTTCCTCGTGCAGGCGGGCGTCGACGATGTCGTCGCCGCCGGCGACCACCCGACGAACCCGCGGGTGCACCACCATCTCCTCGGCGGTCTCGTGCACAGCAAGGAGTTGGCGCAGTTCGACAAACGCCGTTTCGCGCGCCTTGGCGGTGGAGGCGGAGAACACCTCCTCGAACAAATCCTCGATCAGGTGATGCTGGTCTTTGAGGAACTTCACGACATCTTCGGTGGATTGGACGAATGTCTTGGGCACGGCACGGACCTCCGCGGAATCGGTTTTCGAAGTAGGGCGCCATGGGCTGAGCGCCACCCGAACCAATACCCGTCGCGGTCGCGGGCTAACCGCTCAGCTTTTCCTGCAACCTGCGGTTCACCGCCTCGGGCAGCAACGCCGAGACGTCGCCGCCCAACGATGCGACCTCCTTGGCCAAAGACGACGACACGAACGAGTACTGCGGCGTGGTCGCCACGAAGAACGTGTCGACACCGGCCACATGCTTGTTCATCTGCGCCATCTGCAGCTCGTACTCGAAGTCGGTGCCGGTACGCAATCCCTTGACGATCGCGGTCAGCCCGCGCGTCCTGACGAAATCGACCACCAGGCCCTGACCGGACTCGACCCGCAGATTCGGCAGGTGCGTGGTCGACTCGGTGATCATCGCCATGCGCTCGTCGAGATCGAACATGCCCTTCTTGTTGGGATTCACCAGAACCGCCACCACGACTTCGTCGAACTGCGCCGCCGCACGCTCGAAAACGTCGACATGGCCAAGGGTCACCGGGTCGAAGGAGCCGGGGCATACCGCGCCACTCATGGGTGACGACGCTACAGGCCGGCCGGCACCGTATGGGCATCGACCGAACCGCTAACCCACTTCGGCCAGTTCCACCCGAGTATCGCCATAGCGCCGGGCACTCAGCGCATCCCAGCCTTCCGGCCAGTTGACCGGCCCACTCGATGCGCGCCGCTCCACCAGGACGACGCTGCCGACAGCCACCCACCCGCCATCGACCAGCCCCGTGAGCATCGCATCGACCGAAGCGTCGTCGAGGTCGTACGGCGGGTCGGCGAAGACCAGATCCACCGGCCGCGTGGCACCGCCTGCCAACACTTTGTCGACACTGCCCCGGCGCACCGCCGCGGTACGGACGCCCAGCGACGCGATGTTCTCGGCGATGACAGCGGCCGCGCGCTGATCGGCCTCGACAAACACCCCCGAGGTCGCACCACGCGAAAGGGCTTCCAGGCCAAGCGCTCCCGAACCCGCGTACAAGTCAAGCACCGACAATCCGGCGAAATCGAGTCGCGCCGCCAATGCGTTGAAGACGGCCTCTCTGACCCGGTCGGAGGTCGGCCGGGTGCCAAGCCCGGACCCGTGCTGGGGCACCCGAATCCGGCGGCCGCCGAGTGCACCGGCGATGATGCGAGTCAGATCGATTCCCCGGTCGCTTCGCTCCTGCCCGCCGAACCCGATCCCCCGGTCGCTTCGCTCCTGCCCGCCGAACCGACCACCACCAGGAGGTCACCGCCTTCGACCTGTGCTGTGGTGGCCACCGCGACACGTTGCACGGTGCCGGCCTTGGGGGCGGTGATCGCGGCTTCCATCTTCATCGCTTCGATGGTGGCGATCGTCGCGCCGGCCTCGACGGTGTCACCGGCGCTGACACCGACGGTGACCACACCGGCGAACGGGGCTGCGACATGATCGGGATTGTTGCGATCGGCCTTCTCCGCGGCGGGCACCTCACTGGCCACGCTGCGATCGCGCACCAGTACCGGGCGCAGCTGCCCGTTGAGAATGCACATCACCGTGCGCATCCCGCGCTCATCGGCATCGGAGATGGCCTCCAGACCGATCAGCAGCTGCACACCGCGCTCGAGCTCCACGCGATGCTCCTCGCCGTAGCGCAGCCCGTAGAAGAACTGGTTGGCGCTCAAGCTGGAGGTGTCACCGTAGGTTTCGCGGTGTGCCTCGAACTCCGTGGTCGGCCCCGGGAACAACAACCGGTTCAACGCCGCCTGACGTTTGGGCCCCGGCGCCGCCAACAACTGCTCATCCTCAACCGAGAGCTCCTGGATCGGCTTGGCCGGGCCCCGGCCCTCAAGTGCCTTGGTGCGCAACGGTTCCGGCCACCCGCCCGGCGGGTCACCGAGCTCGCCCCGCAAAAACCCGATCACGCTGTCGGGGATGTCGAACCGCGCCGGGTCCGCGGCGAACTCCTCGGCACTGACACCGGCCCCCACCAACGCCAACGCCAGATCGCCGACCACCTTGCTCGACGGCGTCACCTTCACCAACCGGCCCAGCACCCGATCGGCGGCGGCGTAGTTGGCCTCGATGTCCTCGAACCGGTCCCCCAGCCCCAGCGCGATGGCCTGCTGGCGCAGATTGGACAACTGACCGCCGGGGATCTCGTGGGTGTACACCCGTCCGGTGGGAGCAGGCAGGCCAGATTCGAAGGGTGCGTACACCTTGCGCAGCGCTTCCCAGTACGGCTCCAGATCGCACACCGCGTCCAGTGACAGCCCGGTGTCGAACTCGGTGTGCGCGGCCGCGGCCACGATCGAGGACAACGCGGGCTGGCTGGTGGTGCCGGCCAACGGCGCCGCGGCCCCGTCGACCGCCGACGCACCGGCTTGCCAAGCCGCCAGATAGGTGGCCAGTTGCCCACCCGGGGTGTCATGGGTGTGTACGTGCACCGGCAGGTCGAACCGCGACCGCAACGCACTGACCAACAGATGCGCCGAATGCGGACGCAACAATCCGGCCATGTCCTTGATCGCCAGCACATGGGCACCCGCGTCGACGATCTGCTCGGCCAGCTTCAGGTAGTAATCGAGCGTGTACAGATTCTCCGCCGGATCCGACAGGTCTCCGGTATAGGACATCGCCACCTCGGCGATCGCCGTGCCGGTCTCGCGGACCGCATCGATCGCCGGGCGCATCGACTCGACATTGTTCAACGCGTCGAAGATCCGGAAGATATCAATGCCAGTTCCGGTGGCTTCTTGAACGAACGCCGAGGTCACCAATTCCGGATACGGCGTATAGCCCACCGTGTTGCGGCCCCGCAGCAGCATCTGCAGACAGATGTTGGGCACCGCCTCGCGCAGCGCGGCCAGCCGCTCCCACGGATCTTCCTTCAAAAACCGAAGCGCCACATCGTAAGTCGCTCCACCCCAGCACTCGATGGACAGCAACTGCGGCATCATCCGCGCCACATACGGCGCCACCTTGAGCAGCCCGGTCGAGCGCAACCGGGTCGCCAACAGCGACTGATGCGCATCACGGAACGTGGTGTCGGTGACCCCGAGTGCCTTACTGTCACGCATCCAGGCCGCAAAACCCTGCGGACCCAACTCGATCAGACGCTGCCGCGAACCCGCCGCCGGCACCGTCGACAGATCCAGCAGCGGCAACTTGTCCTGCGGGTACACCCCCGTCGGGCGCTCCCCGTTCGGCTTGTTCACCGTGACATCGGCCAGATAGTTCAAGATCTTGGTGCCGCGATCAGCCGGGGTGTGCGCGGTCAGCAGCTGCGGGCGCTCGTCGATGAACGACGTGGTGACCCGTCCGGCGCGGAAATCGGGATCATCGATGACCGCTTGCAGGAACGGGATATTCGTCGACACTCCGCGGATGCGGAACTCCGCCAGCGCGCGCCGCGCCCGGGCCACCGCCGTGGAGAAGTCACGTCCGCGACAGGTCAGCTTGACCAGCATCGAGTCGAAATGCGCCAACACCTCGGCCCCGACATTGGTGCCACCGTCCAACCGGACCCCGGCACCGCCGGGCGAGCGGTAGGCGGTGATCCGGCCGGTGTCCGGACGGAAACCGTTGGCCGGGTCCTCGGTGGTGATCCGGCACTGCATCGCCGCCCCGCGAATGACCAACGAATCCTGGTCCAACCCCAGATCGGCCAGGCTCTCCCCCGCCGCGATCCGCAACTGCGAGCCGACCAGATCCACATCGGTGATCTCCTCGGTCACCGTGTGTTCCACCTGAATCCGTGGATTGCACTCGATGAACACGTGATGACCGCGCTCATCGAGCAAGAACTCGATGGTGCCAGCACAGCTGTAGCCGATCTGGCGGGCCAGGGCCACCGCGTCCGCGCAAATCCGTTCCCGCAATTCAGGATCCAGATTCGGCGCCGGGGCCAGCTCGATCACCTTCTGATGCCGCCGCTGCACACTGCAATCCCGCTCGAACAGGTGCATCACGTTGCCCTGCGTATCGGCCAGGATCTGCACCTCGATGTGGCGCGGATTGATCACCGCCTGCTCCAGGTACACCGCGGGATCGCCGAACGCCGACTCCGCCTCACGCGAAGCCGCTTCCACCGCCTCGGCCAACGCATCCGGATCGCTCACCCGGCGCATCCCGCGCCCACCACCGCCGGACACCGCCTTGACGAACACCGGGAACGCCATATCCCTTGCCGCAGCGACCAATTCATCCACCGACGACGACGGCGCAGAAGATGCCAGCACCGGCAGCCCCGCAGCCCGGGCAGCATCGATCGCCCGCGACTTGTTGCCCGTCAACTCAAGAACCTGCGCCGAAGGCCCCACGAAGGTGATCCCGGCCTCCGCGCACGCCGACGCCAACTCCGGATTCTCCGACAAGAACCCGTAACCCGGATACACCGCATCCGCGCCCGAATGCTTGGCGACCCTGATGATCTCGTCCACCGACAGGTACGCCCGTACCGGATGGCCGATCTCACCGATCTGGTAGGACTCATCAGCCTTCAGCCGATGCAACGAATTGCGGTCCTCATACGGGTACACGGCCACCGTCGCGATGCCCATCTCATAAGCAGCACGAAACGCGCGGATCGCGATCTCGCCACGATTGGCGACTAACAGCTTGGAAATCACGGGTAGACCTAACCGACAAGTTGTTTCGGAAGTGTTACAGCAGCGTTGACCAGTATTCCCAGAAACGCACCAAGATCAACAGCAAAAGTGAGGTGAACCAGAGCGCCACGAGCGACCACCGCCACTGGTAGATCGCCCGGGCCACCGTGTTGGTGTGCAGCGGCCGAAGTGCGATCGAACCGGCGACCACCAACAGCGGGATGGTCACCGACCACACCACCATGCAGTACGGGCACAGCGCGCCGATGCGGTAGAGGCTCTGGAAGATCAGCCAGTGCACCATGACGGCACCCAGCAAGCTCCCGGCCGCGAGCCCGGCCCAGTACCACCGGGGCAGCCGAACACCCGCGACCGCCAACACTCCGGTGACCAGAGTGACCGTGAATGCGACCACGCCGATGAGCGAGTTGGGGAATCCGAAGACCGATGCCTGCGGGGTGGTCATC
This sequence comes from Mycobacterium sp. URHD0025, assembly GCF_000426065.1. Classification (GTDB taxonomy): domain Bacteria; phylum Actinomycetota; class Actinomycetes; order Mycobacteriales; family Mycobacteriaceae; genus Mycobacterium. The sequence continues at coordinate 377,474 of NZ_KE384491.1, forward strand.
ACCGAGCCGCAGGAGATCACCGGGTTGATGCTGCAGGACGGCACGTAGGACGGATCGATCAGCAGCTCGATCTTCTCGACCGTCAACGCCATCGCCGCCGCCAGGCCGACGACACCTGCGATCAGCACCCAGACGGCACTGAGCTTGCCGACGGCTACTCCCGAGGAATCCTCGGTCCCAAGTTCGTCGAGCTCGGCGGCGGTGTCACTCATGGGTTGGCCGGCGCCGGAGCGGGTGCGGGCGCTGCGGGGGCGGGTGCGGCCGGCGCGGGCGCTACGGGAGCGGGCGCACCGGGGGCGGGTGCGGCGGGGCCGGGAGCCGGGCCCTTCAGCGCGGGCAGGTCGCCGACGACCTCTTTGACCTTCGCGATCAGCGCGTCAGGAGTGGTCGGGTTGTATTCCTCGCCGTTGAAACGAACCGTCGGTGTCGAGTTGATGCCGGTGGCCGCGGCCATACCCTGCACCATCTCCACGTAGCGGCCCTTGGTGATGCAGTCGGGCACCTCACCGGCCGCGCCGGCCTGACGGGCCAGCTCGATGATCCGGGCGTTGTCCGGGTAGACACCGCCGCCTTCCTCCGGCTGGATTCCAGGCGTGTAGAGCGCGGAATGGAAGCGGCGGAAGGCGTCGATGGACTCATCGGCGATGCAGTACGCGGCGCCGCCGGCCCGCGACGAGTAACCGTTGCCGGCCTTGTCCAGGATCGCCACCATGTGGTAATCGACGGCGATGGCACCGCTGTCGATGAGCTTGTTGATGGTCGGGCCGAACTGCTGCTCCAGATGACCGCACGCCGGGCACAGGAAATCCTCGAAGAGGCTCAGCGTCACCTTGGGCTCCGATGTGCCCTCTTTGGTGATCACATTGGGCGCGGAGACGTGCACCGCCCGGGCTTCCCCGGAGGCCGGCCGCTTGTGGCCGGTCGTCACGATGTAGAGCACCAGGCCGACGGCGAACAGCACCACCACGGCTGTCAGCCCGATCTGCACCCACAGGTTGCGCTTGCGGTCAGCTGCCTTGAGGTCGTACTTCGCGGTCTTCTTCGGTTTGGCCACGTCGACAAGCGTACCGGCGTGGTCAGGTCAACTTTCGGCGTGGCTGAGATGTGCGCGCAGCGCGGAGATCAGTGCGCCTGTGGCAGTGGCGCTGCCGCCTCCCAGCGGGAAGAAGTTGGCGAACGCATGGATCATCGACCGCTCCTCCCGGAGATCGACCACCACCCCGGCGTCCTGCATGGCCCTGGCATACCGATTGCCCTCATCGCGTAACGGGTCGAACCCGGCGGTGACCACCAGGGCCGGCGGCAGGCCGGAAAGATCCTCGCTGAGCAACGGGGACACCAGCGGATCCTCGGCGGACACCTCGGCGCCGTCGAGGTAGTGCGCGGTGCACCACTCCATGTCACGCTTGCTCAGGAAGTAGCCGTCGGCGAACAGCGTCTTGGATCGCGTCTCGCTCGACACGTCGGTCACCGGGTAGAGCAGCAACTGCAGCGCGGGCAGCGGCAGTTCGGAGTCACGAGCCTGCTGGGCCACCACGGTGGCCAGGTTGCCGCCCGCGCTGTCTCCCCCGACCACGATTCGGTTGGCTCCAAGGCCGGCGGCGTGGTCGAGTGCCCAGCGGTAGGCGGCGTAGGCGTCGTCGGTGGCGGCCGGCGCCTTGTGCTCGGGCGCCAGCCGGTAGCCGACGGAGATCACCTGGACTCCGCCGTCCCGGCAGATCAAGCGACACAGGCTGTCGTGGGTGTCGAGGTCACCGAGGACGAAGCCACCACCGTGGAAATACAGCAGCAACGCCGAGATCGGCGAGGCTCCGGTGCCGTCAGGGACATACCGTCGCGCCGGGATCGGCCCGGCGGGCCCGGGAATCGAAATGTCGGTGACGTCCGCATGGATCCGGACCTTCATCATTGCGGCCGTCTCACGCAGCGCGGCCCGCGAGACCTCGACGCCGGAACCGGGGCGGTAATCGGCGACCAGACCACCCACTCCGGCCGCGTGCTCGGCGGCCAGGGTGAATTGCAGGGTGGTGTCCAGGGTGTTTCCGTCGACGACGACCGAACGCCCGCCCAGCAGCAGACGCTTGGTCCGATCCGAAATCCGGGGAATCGCCGCCAAGGTGAACGCGGTCGCCCGTCCGAGCAGCATCTGTCGGACGGCGTCCCGCCGCTGACCGTCAGATCCGCCTCGGGCCGGTCCGCCTGGCAGACTTTCAGTCATGGCTGCTCCCTCTTCGAGTCCTCGTGTCACGCTCAACGACGGTAATTCGATACCGCAAGTCGGGTTGGGGGTTTGGCAGACCCCTGCCGAGGAGACCGAGCGCGCGGTGACCGCGGCCCTGCAGGCGGGTTACCGGCACATCGACACCGCCGCCGCCTACCGCAACGAGGCCGAGACCGGCCGCGGCCTGGTCAACTCCGGGGTGCCCCGCGAGGACGTGTTCCTGGTGACCAAGCTGTGGAACAGCGATCAGGGGTATGACGCGGCGCTGGCCGCATTCGACGCGAGCCTGGACCGGCTCGGTGTCGACTACCTCGATCTGTATCTGATCCATTGGCCGGTGCCGGCCAACAACGACTACGTGGACACCTTCAAGGCCTTTGCCCACCTGCACGATCAGGGTCGGGTGCGCTCCATCGGCGTGAGCAACTTCGAACCCGAGCACCTCACCGTGCTCATCGACTCCACCGGCATCGTGCCCGCGGTCAATCAGATCGAATTGCATCCGCTGCTACCACAACACGAGCTTCGCGAGGTGCATGCCAGATTGGGCATCGCCACCGAGGCGTGGAGCCCGCTCGGTCAGGGGTCGCTGCTCACCGATCCGGTGATCGCCGGCATCGCCGAACGGCACGGCAAAACCCCCGCACAGGTACTGATTAGGTGGCATATACATCTGGGTAATATCGTCATCCCCAAGTCGGTCAACCCCGAGCGGATTGTGAGTAACTTCGACGTGTTCGATTTCGATCTGGACGAAACGGACATGGCGGCCATCGCCACGTTGGAGACGGACACACGCCTGGGGCCCGATCCCCGAACCTTCAACTTCACAGGATAGGTGACATGACCTCCTCGGACGGGGCAGCGATTCCCACCGTCACGCTCAACGACGACCGTACGATGCCGGTCGTCGGCTTCGGCGTCGGCGGACTCTCGGACTCCGAGGCAGAGGGCGTGGTGTCCGCAGCGCTGGAGGCGGGCCACCGGTTGATCGACACGGCCGCCGCGTACGACAACGAGGCGGGCGTGGGACGTGCCATCGCGGCATCGGGTATCCCGCGCGAGGAACTGTCGGTCACCACCAAGCTGGCCGTGACCGATCACGGTTTCCAGTCCGCCCAGAACGCCGGGCGGGCCAGTCTGGAGCGGCTTGGCTTGGACTACGTGGACCTCTACCTGATCCATTGGCCCGGCAGCGACATCGGCAAGTACGTCGACAGCTGGGGTGGCCTGATGGCGCTGAAGCAGGAAGGCCTGGCGCGCTCCACCGGTGTGTCCAACTTCAGCCCCGAGAACCTCTCGACCATCGTCGACCTGACCTTCACGGCGCCCGCGGTCAACCAGATCGAGCTGCACCCGTTGCTCAATCAGAGCGCATGGCGCGAGGCCAACGCCAAATACAACGTCGTGACGGAGGCCTACAGCCCGCTCGGGGTCGGCAATCTGCTCGACAACCCGGCCGTGACGGCCATCGCCGAAGCGCACGGTAGGACGCCCGCGCAGGTGCTGATCCGCTGGAGTATCCAGCTGGGCAACATCGTGATCTCCCGGTCGACCAACCCGGAACGGATCGCGTCCAACCTCGATGTGTTCGGGTTCGAGCTGACCGACGAGCAGATGAACAGCCTCAACGGCCTCGACGACGGCACCCGGTTCCGGCCGGACCCGGCAACCTATACGGGCTGAGTTCCCGACGGCTGTCCGCTATTCACCAGCAGCGCCCGCTGCAGGCGGATAGCCATGGCCACCCGTTCGGTGTCGCCGGTGGCCAACAGATCGAGCAGCCCGCCGCGCAACACCGCCAATGCCAGCGTCCGGGCCGCGGCGCCGTCTTTGCCGCCCTTCTCGTGCGCCGGCTGACATTCGGACAGCACGTCGAGCCAGTCCTCGACGGTCGCGCGCGCAAACCCGGCCCATGCGCCGTCGGGTTCGACGAGCGAGCGGGCGTAGGCCTCGGCCCACAGCGCCAACAGTGGCCGATGCTCAACGGCGGCAAGCCAATTCCAGATCTCTTCGACAGCCACGGCCAGCCCGACCCGGTCGGTGCCGACAGTTTCCCGAAGCCGTTGCAGGAGCGCGAGCTCATCGGTGCGCGCCCGCGCCAGAAGCGCGCGCACCAAACCGTCCTTGCTGCCGAACAGGAACAGCAGCACCCGCGGGCTGGATCCGATCGCGGCCGCCAGCGGCCGCAGCGACAAGTCACCCAGGCCGTGGGCGAGTGCGTACTGGTAGGACGCCTCAAGGAGTTCGACCTGCCGGGCTGACGGGGTTGTCGTATCCGCTGGCACGTTGGTAGCCTACCGCTACTGAAACGAGTGTGTCAGTAGTCTGACGCGGAGGTCCACACCATGTCGCAGGCCGTCGATGAAAGGCAGGTCGTTCTGCGCCGCGCGGATCACCCCGGCGATCTCGGCTGGGTGATCATGGCGCACGGCGAAATCTACGACCGGCAATTCGGCTGGGATACCGACTTCGAGACCCTCGTCGCCAAGATCGTGGCCGACTTCGCCGAAAACAACGATCCGGCACGCGAATCCGGCTGGATCGCGGAAGTCGACGGCAAGCGAGCCGGATGCATCTTCTGCATGGCGGGCGACGAGCCGACGGTGGCGAAGTTGCGGATTCTGTTGGTCACCCCGGACGCCCGCGGACTCGGACTGGGCACCCGCTTGGTCGAGGAGTGCCTGAGGTTCGCCCGCGAAGCCGGTTACCGCAAGGTCACCCTGTGGACCAACGATGTGCTCGTGGCGGCTCGAAAGATCTACCAAACCTTTGGATTCCGCCTTGTCGACGAGGAGCCTCACCACAGTTTCGGCCACGACCTCAACGGCCAGAACTGGATCGTGGATCTGTAGACGCGCAGCCGCTCAGCCGGTAGGACAGGTACCCGCGGCGTCACGCAGGACCCCGGCTGACGCGGTGTCGACCGGAAGTGCGTAGCCACGCAGCACCTCGACGAACTGCACCGCGTACTGGCACCAGAACGCCTGGTTGGGCGGCATCCAGTGCGCGGGCTCCCGATCGCCCTTGTCCTGATTCGGCTTGCCGGCGACGGCCAGCAGGTTGGCCGGGTCGTTGGCGAAGCGCAGCCGCAGATCGTCCGGCCAGTCACGCGCTCCGAGATCCCAGGCCAACGCAAGGGGGACGATGTGATCGATCTGGACCGAGGCGCCGGTCTGATTGCCGCGCACGAACGGCACCACCGCATTGGTGTAGGGGTCGTGCAGGGTGCCCGTCGCCACAGCCGCCGGACATCGCTTGATCGCGACGAAGGTCTTCTCGACGAGATCGCGGTTGAGGATGTCGTTGCGGGTGTCGCAGCCGTTGTGCCCGCCCGGCGCACTGTTGTCGTCGTCCCAGGACTCACCGAATGCCGCACGACGATAGTCGTTGCCGTGCAATCGGATCGGCACCTCCGGTACTCCGGCCAACAGATCGAACCCTGCAGCGACGGTGGGCGGCTGCGCCTGCGCCGCGAACCGCGTGGAGCGGTCAGCCGAGGTGCTCACCTGGATGGCGACCACCACCGCGAGTGCGACGGCGGCAGCCAGCCACCACACCCGGCTGCGGGTCATGCCTTGTCCAGGTATTCGACGCGGTCGGTGTCGACGAACTGGGCCGCCAGAAGCGCCATCCCGGGATCGTCAGGCCGTTTCTCATACAGCGACTCGCAGAACTCCCGGGCATCGGTGATCACACCCAGGTGATCGGCGAGCGACAGAAAACGCAGATTGATGGTGCGCCCGGACTGGTTGAGCCCCAGCACATCCCCCTCACGGCGCTCCCGCAGATCGAGATCGGCCAGGGCGAACCCGTCGAGCGTGGCGGCGACGGCCTTGATCCGTTCGCCGGCCTTCGAGGTCTCCGGCAGCCGGGTGGCGAGCAGACACAGGCTGGGGTGCTGACCGCGACCGATCCTGCCGCGCAGCTGATGAAGCTGGCTGATCCCGAAACGGTCGGAATCCATCACCACCATGACGGTCGCATTGGGGACGTCGACGCCGACCTCGATCACCGTGGTGCACACCAGAACGTCGATCTCTCCCGCGCGAAACGCGCCCATGACCAGGTCCTTGTCCTCCCCGGACAGCCGGCCGTGCATGAGGCCGAGCCGCAACCCTGCCAACGGTCCCGCGCTGAGTCGGTCGAACAGTTCGAGGACCGTGACCGGTGGGGGGCCGCCCTCGCCACCGTTGTTGTCCTTGGACTTGTCCGACTCGTCGATGCGCGAGGCCACCACGTAGGCCTGGCGTCCGGCGCCGACTTCCTCCCGGATCCGGGCCCACGCCCGGTCGAGCCACGTCGGCTTCTGCGTGACGAAGATGGTGTTGGTGGTGATGGGCTGGCGACCCCGGGGTAGCTCGCGCAGCGTCGAGGTTTCCAGGTCACCGTAGACGGTCAGTGCCACGGTGCGCGGAATCGGCGTCGCGGTCATCACCAGCAGATGAGGGGTCACTCCGTCACGTGCCTTGGCGCGCAGGGTATCCCGCTGTTCCACCCCGAATCGGTGTTGCTCGTCAACCACGACCATCCCGAGGTTGTGGAACTCGACCGCCTCCTGCAGCAGTGCGTGGGTACCGATGACGATGCCCGCCGCGCCGGAGGCCACTTCGCCGCGAACCTCCCGCTTCTGCTGCGGCGTCATGGAACCGGTCAGCAACGCAACCCGGGTACCGTGCTCGGCCCCACCGAGTTGGCCTGCCATGGCCAGCGGCCCCAGGACATCGCGGACCGACCGGGCATGCTGGGCGGCAAGCACTTCCGTCGGCGCCAGCAGCGCACACTGGTAGCCGGCGTCGACCATCTGCAACATGGCCAACACCGAGACGATCGTCTTGCCCGACCCGACCTCGCCCTGCAGCATCCGGTTCATCGGGCGCGTCGCGGCCAGTTCGTCCGAGATCACGTCGAGCACCTCGGCCTGGCCCTGCGTGAGCGCAAACGGCAGGCGGGTCGCCATCTCGGCGGCAAGCCCGTTGTTCCTGCGCACCGCAACGGGCCCGGATTCGCTCAGCTCGCCGTAACGCCGTGCCACCAGACCCCATTGCAGCCCGATCGCCTCGTCGTAGGTCAACCGCTCCATTGCCCGATCCCGGTCGGCCGAGTTCTCGGCCAGGTGGATGGCCCGGAGCGCCTCGTCCTCGCTCATCAGATCCCGCTCGCGCACAAAGGATTCCGGAAGCGGATCCGGGACGGGATCGAGCACGTCCAACACCTGACGCACGCAGGCGTAGATGTCCCAGCTCTGCACCTTGGCGCTGGCCGGATAAATCGGGAAGAAGTCCCGCTCGAACGCCGACAGCAATTCGTCACCAGTCGCCCCTGAGCTGGTGGCGATCGCCTTCATCGCCTTGCTACCGGGGGTCTTGCCGGTCGGGGAATCCAGCACCAGATAGGCCGGGTGCGTCAATTGCATTGTGCCCTTGAAGAATCCAACCTCCCCCGACAGCATGATCCGGGTACCGGTGGGCAGTTGATCGATCATCCAGCCGGCGTTGAAGAACGTGGCGGTCACCTTGGGCCGGTGTTCTCCCAACGTGACGCGCAGCCATTTGCGGGCACGCTTGCCGGGTTGGCTGCGCATCAGACCGTCTTTGGTGTCGGTCACCACGTCGACGAACGTGACGTGCTCACCTTCCTCGAGGTCGAGGGCGTCGTCCTCACCACGTACCGACATGCCCTCGCTGTACTTGCGCGGATAGTGGCGCAGCAGGTCGTTGACAGTCCGCAGACCGAAATTGTCGAAGAGCTTGTCCGCGCCCTTCTTGCCGAGGATGAAGTCCAGCCGGTCGCCGAGGGTGGCCACTACTCCACCCCGATCAGCAAGGCGTCGCCGCGGTGACCGGTGTGATAGGTGACCAGCTCGGCGCCGAGGTGCTCGCGGTGCACATGCGCCTGCAACGCCTCCCCCACGGCGCCATCCACACCCTCACCGGTCAGCACCGTGATCAGCTCGCCACCGGCCACCATCAACAGGTCGATCAACCCGGCGGCCGCCGCGGTGATATCGGGCCCGACGATCAACACCTCATCGCCGGCGATGCCGAGGCCGTCGCCCGGTTTACAACCGCCCGCCCAGGTCAAGGCCTCTTCGGTGGCGATCCGCACCGTGCCGTGCCGCGCGCCCGCGGCGGCTCGAGCCATCGTGTATCCGTCGTCGACCGCCTGCCGGCTCTCGTCGTGCACAGCCAGCGCGGCCAGTCCCTGCACCATCGAACCCGCAGGCACCGGTACGACGTCGATGCCCCAGCCGATCGCGGCGGTGCAGCCGGCCACCAACTCCTCGGCGGCGACGTATCCGTTGGGCAACACCATCACCTGGGCGGCGCCCACGTCGATCAACGAACGCAGCAACTGTTGGGCGCTGATCGGCTCACCCTCCTCGGGCCGCAGCACATGCGCACCCTCCCCCGCGAAGAGTTCGACGCCGCCGTCCCCGTCGACGACGGCCAGCACCGCCCGTTCCCGGGCCCAGCCACCGGCGGACCTCAGGCCCGGAGCGCCGGTCAGCGCCGTGATCTGGATGCGGTTCAGCGACCCGACCGCGAGCCCGGCCTCGACCGCCGCGCCGGCGTCGTCCACATGGACGTGCACCGAATACTGATCACTTCCCGAGGCGGCGATGGCCACCGACTCACCCATCTGCTCCAGCGTCGCGCGCAATCCCTCGACAGCGGAGGCGCCGCATCCGGTCAGCAGGTACATGACCTCGAACTGCGGCGGCGCCTCGGTGGCGGCGAGGTCCGCGGCCGCCGAAACCGCTTGCGGAGAGGCAGGGGCGTAGACCGGCCTGCGGGGCGCATGGCCCACCAGCGTCGCGGTCATCGCGTCGAGCAGAACGAGCAGGCCGCGGCCCCCGGAATCGACCACACCGGCCCTGGCCAGAACGTCGAGTTGCTGCGGAGTGCGATCGAGGGCTGCCGACGCGGCGTCACCGGCTGCGGCCGCCGCATCGGCGACATCGCCGCCCTCGGCCGCACAATGCTCGGCAGCCTCTGCCGCGGCCTCCAGCACCGACACGATCGTGCCAGGCACAGGCGCGCCCATCGAGGTACCGGCCAGCGCCGCGGCGTGGCGAAGCGCCGCAGCGAACAGCGCGCCATCGACGGCGGGCAGGGCGCCGTCGCGCTGGGCCGCCGCGTTGGTGATCACCTCGGCCAGCCCGAGCAGAATCTGCGACAGGATCACCCCGGAGTTGCCCCGGGCGCCCTGCAAAGCGCCGGCCGCCAACGCGCTGGCCACCGCGGGGATGTCCTGATCGTCGCGCTCGGCTTTGACGTGCGCCCACGCCGAACGCATGGTGAACAGCATGTTTGTCCCGGTGTCCGCATCGGCCACCGGGAAAACGTTGAGCTGGTTGATCTCGTCGGTGTGGATGATCAGGTCATCGACGGCAGCGTGGGCCCACGCCCGCAGCGCAGGGGCATCCAGCCGCCGTGCCGACATCGGACCTCCCAATCCCCGAATCAGATTCCCACCGAAACCCTGTGCGACCCGTGTGCGACGCGGTCACCGCCGTGGGCGCCAGCCTATCCACTGCCGGCGACAAACCCGATCAGAGCACCACTGCCTGTGGACAACCTGGAATGGTGTTCACGAGCCGTTTTGGCGATCCTCAGGGCTCCCGGTATTCTGATCAGGTTGTCGGGTCGAGCCCCGCCGTTCTACGGCGAGCGGGCCCAGCCCCCAAGTACTGATTTCGAGGAGTTGTTGATATGGCTGCCGTGTGCGATATCTGCGGAAAGGCGCCTGGCTTCGGCAAGTCGGTGTCGCACTCGCATCGGCGGACCAGCCGGCGCTGGGATCCGAACATCCAGTCGGTGCGTACCGTGTCACGTCCGGGTGGCAACAAGCAGCGCGTGAACGCCTGCACCTCCTGCATCAAGGCCGGCAAGGTCTCGCGCGGCTGACGTCGCGCGCCTGATCGGTGCGCGGCAGTCTTGTTTATCTGAGGTCACGGCGGGTACTTACTACCGTCATGACCCCATGTCGTGCATCACATACACCGCTCTACGTGTTTGCTGCCGCACTCGCGGTCGGCTCGATGCTGACCGCGTGTGGCGGTAATACCTCCGGCAACGACACCACCACCTCGGAGACGCCTACGACGACCGAGGCTCCGGTGACCTCGGAGGGGCCGGCGACTCGCACCGAAACCACGGTTATCGAAACCCCGGTGTCGCCCGCACCCGCATCGCCGTCGGCTCAGATGCCCAGTCCTCCGACCGAGGGCGGCGGCGACGTCACCGTCCAGATTCCTTCACCGGGCATCCCGTCACCCCCGCCGATCCCGGCGCCGCCTGCGATCCCCGCCCCGCCCGCGGTTCCGATGCCCTGACCGCGTCAGGGCAACCGCCAGTCGATCGGATCGACGCCCTTCTGCTGCAACAGTTCATTGGCCCGGCTGAACGGGCGTGATCCGAAGAATCCCCGCGACGCCGACAACGGTGACGGATGCGGTGATTCGATCGTGGCGCAGTCGCCTTCGGCCAGAATCGGTTTCAGCGTCGACGCATCACGGCCCCACAGCACCGCCACCATCGGCTGCTCCCGCGCGACCAAAGCCCGGATCGCACACTCGGTCACCGCTTCCCAGCCCTTGCCGCGGTGCGAGGCCGGAGTGCCCGGGGACACGGTCAGCACTCTGTTGAGCAACATCACCCCTTGTTCCGCCCACGGGGTGAGATCGCCGTTGGCAGGCTGCGGATAGCCGAGATCCTCGGAGTACTCGGTGAAGATGTTCGACAGGCTGCGCGGCAGCGGGCGCACGTCGGCACCGACCGAGAAACTGAGACCCACGGCGTGCCCCGGTGTGGGATACGGGTCCTGCCCGACGATGAGTACGCGCACCTTCTCGAACGGAAAGGTGAAGGCGCGCAGAACATTCTGGCCCGCGGGCAGATAGCGCCTGCCTGCGGTCAGTTCGTCGCGCAGGAACTGCCCCATCTGTGCGACCTGCACTCCGACCGGCTCCAGGGCGCGCGCCCAGCCGGCGTCGACGAGTTCGTCGAGGGGACGCGCACCCGTTGAACCGCCCGTCGCGTCCGCCGTAACTGTCTCGCTCCTCGCGTCCGTCGTCATCGTTTCGCCCCTCGCGTCCGCATCACGACAAACCAACCTAGCGTGCCATCAGTCGAACGATTGCCATCCCGCACTGCCGCCCCACGGCGCGCCGTCGACGAGCACCTCGGCCGGGCTGTCGATCACCCGTCCGATGGCCCGCCAGCCTGGGGGAAGCACATCCGGGAATGTGGCAGCCAGCGGGTGGTCCTCACCGCCGCCCAGCACCCACTGCCACGGATCGGCTCCCACGGCCGCGGCAGCCTCGGCGACCGCTTCTCGATCTCCGTCGAGAAGACCGCGAGCCACGTCGATGCCGACCCCGGACGCCGAGGCGATGTGGCCCAGATCGGCGAGCAGGCCGTCGGACACGTCGGTCATCGAGGTGGCTCCGCCGGCGGCGGCGTGCGCACCCTGCCCGTAGGGCGGCTGCGGTGTCAGGTGTCGCTGCCGCAGTTCCGGGAATCCGTCGACTCCACGCTGCAGGAGCGCGTATCCGGCCGCCGAACGACCCAGCTCCCCCACCACAGCCACGGTGTCGCCGGGCCGGGCACCGCTGCGACACACCGGTTCCCGGCCACCGAGATCACCGAGGACCGTGACCGATATCACCCATTGCGGGGCACTCACCAGATCTCCGCCGGCGATGCTCGCGCCCAGCAGACGCGCCTCGTCCCACAGACCGTCGGCCAGTTCCGCCGCGGCGCCGACGGGGGTGTCCGACGGTGCGCCGAACGCCACCACGAATACGGTGCTCCGCCCGCCCATGGCTTCGATGTCGGCGGCGTTCTGGGCGATGGCCTTGCGCCCGATGTCGTGCGGCGACGACCAGTCCAACCGGAAATGACGGTCCTGCACCAACATATCGGTGGAGACCACGATGCGGCCGTCGGCGGCCGTCACCACCGCCGCGTCGTCGCCCGGACCGAGAGTCACGGCGTCGGCTTGCGCGCGCCCGGCCACCAAGCGGTCGATGACGACGAATTCGCCGGCTCCCGCCAGGGTGTCGGCGTTGTCGTCACCGGGATCGTCGCCGATGGTCTCACCCGTCATATGGCCTCCTGCCGGTCGGCTGCCGCGTCCTGAACCCGGACCCGACCTGCGGTACGTTTGGTGCCTGCGGCCAGCAGTTTATGCAGCGAGATGGAGGAGACAGCCGGTGGTGGAGGCTTTTGTCCTGATCCAGACCGAGGTGGGCCGCGCCGAGGTCGTCGCAAAACAACTCGCCGGCCTGCCGGGCGTGGTGTCCGCGGAATACGTGACCGGGCCCTATGACGTGGTCTTGCGCATCAGTGCCGACACATTGACCGTGCTGCAGTCCGACGTGGTGCCCGCGGTGCAGCAGGTCCCCGGGATCACCCGGACGTTGACCTGCCCGATCGCCAACACGGGCCAGCCATAGAGTTGGTGGTGTGACCGATTCGCATGCCGTCGACGGACCTCCCCGCGCCTTACTCATCGCGGCGGTCGTCGTCGCGGTCTCGGTGCTGATCACCGTCCTCGGCATCGCGGCGTCACGACAGCAGTCCCCTGACCAGCAGCCCGTCGCCATCCCGGCGATCCCGGCGCCCCAGGCCGACAGCCAACAATGTCACGACCTGCTCAACGCGCTGCCCGAGCAACTCGGCGATTTCCGGCGCGCCCCGACCGTCGATCCGACGCCACCGGCCACCGCGGCCTGGCGCGCCGAGCCGGACACCGAGCCGGTCGTCCTGCGCTGCGGGCTGGAACGCCCTGCCGATTTCGTCGTGGGCACCCCACTGCAGGTGGTCGACGAGGTGCAGTGGTTCCGGGTGGGAGACACGGGCGTGGCCGGCCCGGGTGACGTCGCCGACGATCAGGCCCGCAGCACCTGGTATGCGGTGGACCGCCCGGTGTACGTCGCGTTGACCCTGCCTGCCGGCTCCGGGCCGACACCCATCCAGCAGATCTCCGGTCAGGTCGCTCGCACGATGCCGGCCCAGGCGCCGGCGCCGGCGCCGGCGCGCTGAAACGCTCCGTTACGTCGCCCGCGGATCAGCGAAGGCCGGTGCCGCGCGCCAGTGCGGTCTCGACCATCGCGGTCAGCAATGTCGGGTAGTCGACGCCGCTGGCCGCCCACATCCGCGGGAACATCGAGATGGTGGTGAACCCCGGCATGGTGTTGATCTCGTTGATCACCGGGCCACCGTCGGTCAGGAAGAAGTCGACACGGGCCAGCCCCTGGCAGTCGATCGCGGTGAACGCGCGCACCGCCAGCCGGCGGACCTCCTCGGAAACGTCGTCGTCGATCTTGGCCGGCACATCCAATTCGGCCGCGTCGACGAGGTATTTGGTGGCGAAGTCGTAGAAACCGTCCTCGCGTCCGCGCACTCCTGCCACCCGGATCTCGCCAACCGTGCTGGCTTCGACGCTGCCGTCGGGGAACTCGAGCACACCGCATTCCAGTTCGCGGCCCGGTACCGCGGCCTCGACGATGACCTTCGGGTCGTGGCGGCGGGCCAGTTCGATCGCCCCGGGCAGTTCGTCCCATGCCGCGACCCGGCTGACGCCGATCGACGAGCCGCCCCGCGCGGGCTTGACGAACACCGGCAGGCCGAGCCGTTCGCGGTGCTCCAGGTCCATGGTGGGCTGGTTGGGGCGCAGCACCACGAAGTCACCGATCGGCAGGCCCTCGGCGACCAACAGCTTCTTGGTGAACTCCTTGTCCATCCCGGCGGCGCTGGACAGCACGCCGGAGCCAACATAAGGAATCCCGGCCAACTCCAGCAGCCCCTGGATGGTGCCGTCCTCGCCGTAGGGACCGTGCAGCACCGGGAAAACCACGTCGACAGCGGCCAGCAGCTCACCGGGGCCGTTGCTCAGCGCCAGCAGCTGGCCGCTGCGGTTCGGGGCGGCGGGCAGCGCCAGCTCGGTTCCGGAAGTCTCTGTGACCTCGGGCAGCCGGCCGTCGGTGATCGCCAGCGTTTCGGGGCGTCCGTCCGTCAACATCCAGGAACCATCCGGGGTGATCCCGACGGCGATCACCTCGAACCGCTCGGGATCGAGATTGCGCAGGATGCTGCCGGCCGACACGCAGGAGATCGCGTGCTCGGAGCTACGCCCGCCGTAGACGACGGCGACGCGGGTGCGGGATCCGGTCTGATTGCGGGCTGTCACAACCTAGAGAGGCTACCGCCCCGGTCGGTTCCTGCCTGTCGGCGCATCCCGACCTGGACTTTCACCCCCGAAGGGCCTGCTCCATGTCGGCGATCAGATCTTCGGTGTCCTCGATCCCGGCCGAGATGCGGGCGAAGCCGGCCGGAACCGGGTCACCCCAGCGGGCCCTGCGATCCACCGAGGTGTGAATACCTCCGAAGCTCGTCGAGGCGATGAGCAGAGTGCTGCGCTCCACCAGCGCATGGACGGCGGCGGCATCGGCCAGCTCGATCGACACCAATCCGCCGAACCGCTTCATCTGGGTGGCCGCGAGCTCGTGTGCCGGATCGCCGGGCAGCCCGGGATAGCGCACGGAGCGCACCGCGGGATGGCTGCGCAGCATCATCGCCAGGGCTGCGGCGTTCTGGCACTGGCGTTCGAAGCGCAGCCCGGCGCTGCCGAGGCTGCGTAACACGAGCCAGGCCTCGAATGCGCCCAGGATCGGCCCGGCCAGCAGTCGGTCGGACTCCATCGCGGCCATCAGCTCGGGCTGGCTGCCGGCGACATAACCGGCCACCAGATCGCTGTGCCCCGACAGTGATTTGGTGGCACTGGCCACCACGAGGTCTGCGCCGAGCGAAAGTGGTTGCTGGCCAAGCGGTGTGGCAGTGGTGTTGTCGACGACAAGGGTGGCTCCGCGACTACGGCAGGTCATGGCCAGCCGGTGCAGGTCGACGACATCGAGCCCCGGGTTGGCGGGCGTCTCGGCGAGCACCACATCAGCACGAGCAGCGGCCTCACACATCTCGGCAACCCGGGCCTCGATCACCGTGACGCCTTGTGGCGCAAGGTATTCAGATGCGTACCGGCGCACCTGGTAGTAGCCGTCGGCCGGGACCACAAGGGTGGTTCCCGGTTTGGCGAGCACCCGCAGCGCCGAGGTGATCGCAGCCATCCCGGATCCGAACGTGAGCGCTGCGGCCGCCCCCTCCAGTTCGGCGAGCGCCGATTCCAGTTGCCGCCACGACGGGTTGGAACTGCGTCCGTAGCTGTCCAGCGGCTCAGCCTCGTCGGGTGAGAGGTGGTATGCCGACGCCGGCACCGGCATGGGCGCCACTGGCTGTCCCGGAACCGATTCCAGACCAACAGCTTTGACGCTCCGGGTGGAATCCCCGTACAAGCCGTCCATACCTGTTTTTCCTCCTCGTCCCGGAGGATCCCTACTCCGGTTTGGTGCTGCGACCCAAAAGCCCCGAGACTGCCTCGTGGACCGACAATCCCTTGTGGCACACCCGATGAACGGCGTCGGCCAGCGGCATCTCGACACCATAACTGGATGCCAGCGCGAGCACTGATTCACACGAGGCGACGCCCTCGGCCACGTGTCCACCCGCCGCAGCCAACGCCGATTCCATGGTGCCGCCCTTGCCCAGCCGCACCCCGAAGGTGCGGTTACGGGAGTGCTCGGAGGTACACGTGGCCACGAGATCTCCCACGCCGGCCAGCCCCGCCAGCGTGGCGGGTGTGGCACCCAGCGCAATACCCAGCCGCATGACCTCGGCCAGGCCGCGAGTGATGATGGCGGCAACGGTGTTCTCCCCCAGCCCGACACCCACCGCCATGCCACAGGCCAGCGCGATGACGTTCTTGCACGCCCCGCCGACTTCGGCCCCCACCACGTCGGCGTTCGTGTAGGGCCGGAAGTATCCGGTGGCCAAGGCCCGCTGCAGGGTGACCGCGCGTCCGGAGTCGCTGCAGGCGACGACGGTGGCCGCCGGCTGCTCCTCGGCGATCTCGCTGGCCAGGTTCGGTCCCGTCACGACAGCGACCCGGGACGGATCGACACCGGTCACCTGGACGATGACCTGGCTCATCCGCATCAGCGAGCCGAGCTCGATTCCCTTGGCCAGGCTGACCAATGTCACGTCGTCACCGATCAGATGCTTCCAGCCCTCGAGGTTGGCGCGCAGCTGCTGCGCCGGAACACCGAGCAGCACCGTGCAGGCGCCGGTAAGTGCCTCCGCCGGATCGGTGGTGGCCTTGACCGTCGACGGCAGAACGACGTCACCGAGGTAGCGACTGTTGCGATGATCGGTGTTGATCTCGTCGGCAACCTCGGGGCGTCGTGCCCAGACCGTCACCGGATTACCCGCGTCCGCCAGCACCTTGGCCAGCGCCGTCCCCCACGCACCGGCACCCATCACCGCAGCCTCTACCACCCGATCACCCTAACCCGGCGGCCGCGCCACCCGCCGACACCGGCCGGGCTGGCAGGATGAACCCATGAGCGGCTCCAGAAGCGACAACGCCGCAGCAGCAACGCAGGCCGCTGACGTCTCCCTCATCATCGCGGTGAAGCGGCTGTCGGCCGCCAAAACCCGGCTGGCGCCCATCTTCTCCGCGTCCACGCGGGAGGCCGTCGTGCTGGCGATGCTCGTCGACACCATCAACGCCGCGTCCGCGATCGCCCCGGTGACCGTCGTCACCCCCGATGACACCGCGGCCGACGCCGCCCGCCAACTCGGTGCCGGTGTATTGAAGGATCCGACTCCGCCCGGCCATGGTGACCCACTGAACAACGCCATCACCGCGGCCGAGGCCGAACTTCGCTCCACCGCATCGAATATCGTTGTTCTCCAAGGGGATCTGCCCGCCCTGCAATCCCAGGAATTGGCCGAGGCCCTCGCGATGGCCCGTGGTCATCAACGGAGTTTCGTCGGGGACCGGCACGGGACGGGAACGTCCGCACTGTTCGCGTTCGGGACTTCGCTGGCCCCGCACTTCGGATCCGATTCGGCTGCGCGCCATCGACACTCCGGCGCGATCGAACTCACCGGGGCGTGGCCTGGCCTGCGCTGCGACATCGATACACCCGACGACCTTCAGGCGGCGCGACGACTCGGGGTCGGTACCGCCACCACACGCACCCTCGGCAGGCACGTCGGCAGGTAGCCGCGCACCCGTGGGATAGGGAATGATCGGACAGATGAGCGAAGCCACCGAAGCCGCGCCAGGAACCCGTTCGGACAACTCCCACCTGGGCAGCGCCTCGGCTGGATCGGGCGCGCCCATCGAGTCGGCGACACCAGAAGCGCCACCGGCGGCCACGTCGCCGGCGGTGGACGACGCGCTGCCCGAGGATCGCTACCTCAACCGCGAGCTGAGCTGGCTGGACTTCAACGCCCGCGTCCTGGCGCTGGCCGCCGACCCGTCGCTGCCCCTGCTCGAGCGGGCCAAGTTCCTGGCGATCTTCGCGTCCAACCTCGACGAGTTCTACATGGTCCGGGTGGCGGGGCTCAAACGCCGCGATGAGATGGGACTTTCGGTGCGCTCGGCCGACGGCCTGTCCCCGCGCGAACAGCTGCGCCGCATCAACGAACGTACCCAGCAGATCGCCAACCGGCACGCCAAGGTGTTCCTCAGCTCGGTGCGCCCGGCGCTGGCCGAAGAGGGCATCGTCATCGTCAACTGGGCGGAGCTCGACGAAACCGAACGCGCCAAGCTCTCCACCTACTTCCACGAGCAGGTGTTCCCGGTCCTCACCCCGCTCGCGGTCGATCCGGCCCATCCGTTCCCGTTCGTGAGCGGACTGAGCCTGAACCTGGCGATCACCGTCAAGCATCCCGAAGACGGCGGACAGCACTTCGCCAGGATCAAGGTGCCCGACAACGTCGGCCGCTTCGTGGAACTGAGCCCGCCCGCCGACGGATCGGCCGTCGTGCGTTTCCTGCCGATGGAGGAACTCATCGCGGCGTTCCTGCCCGTGCTGTTCCCTGGCCTGGAGATCGTCGAGCACCACGCGTTCCGGATCACCCGAAATGCCGACTTCGAGGTCGAGGAGGATCGCGACGAGGACCTGCTGCAGGCCCTCGAACGTGAACTGGCGCGCCGGCGATTCGGCTCACCGGTGCGGTTGGAAGTGTCCGACGACATGACCGAGAGCATGCTCGAACTGCTGTTGCGCGAGCTCGATGTGGCTCCCGGCGATGTCATCGAAGTGCCCGGCCTGCTCGATCTGTCCGCGCTCTGGCAGATCTACGCCGTGGACCGGCCTGCGCTCAAGGACCGGCCCTTCGTGCCCGCCACCCCACCGGCTTTCGGCGAACGCGAGACACCCAAGAGCATCTTCTCCACCCTGCGCGACGGGGACGTGCTGGTGCACCATCCCTATGACTCGTTCTCGACCACCGTGCAACGCTTCATCGAGCAGGCCGCCGCCGACCCCAACGTGCTGGCGATCAAACAGACGCTCTACCGCACCTCCGGTGACTCGCCGATTGTCAACGCGCTGATCGACGCTGCCGAGGCCGGCAAGCAGGTGGTCGCGCTCGTCGAGATCAAGGCCCGCTTCGACGAACAGGCCAACATCAAATGGGCGAGGGCACTCGAACAGGCCGGCGTGCACGTGGTCTACGGGCTGATCGGGCTCAAGACGCACTGCAAAACCTGTCTCGTGGTGCGGCGTGAGGGGTCCACGATCCGGCGTTACTGCCACATCGGCACCGGCAACTACAACCCGAAAACCGCGCGGCTGTATGAAGATGTGGGGTTGCTCAGCGCCGATCCCGACATCGGCGCCGACCTGACCGACCTGTTCAATTCACTGACCGGCTACTCGCGCAAGGATTCCTACCGCAATCTGCTCGTGGCTCCGCGAGGTGTGCGCAAGGGCATCATCGAGCGCATCGACCGCGAGATCGCCGCTCACCATGACGGCGCCACGACCGGAATCCGGTTGAAGGCCAATGCACTGGTCGACGAGCAGGTGATCGACGCGCTGTACCGGGCGTCGCAGGCCGGCATCCCGGTCGAGATCGTGGTGCGGGGCATCTGCGCCCTGCGCCCCGGTGTGCCCGGGTACTCCGACAACATCAGGGTGCGCTCGATCCTCGGGCGCTTCCTTGAGCACTCGCGGATTATTCATTTCCGCGCCATGAATGAGTTCTGGATCGGCAGTGCCGACATGATGCATCGTAATCTCGACCGCCGTGTCGAAGTGATGGCTCAGGTCAAGGATCCGAGGTTGGCCGCGCAACTCAACGAGGTGTTCGACTCCGCGATGGATCCGGCCACCCGATGCTGGGAGTTGCGACACGATGGTCACTGGACGGCGCTGCCCCAGGCGGGGCAGACAGTCCGCGACCACCAGGTGTCGCTGATGGAACGTCACCGGCACCCCTGATCCCCACCGGGTCCGCGCCGGTGAATGACCTGCAGGAGTAGAGGTGTCGAACGACAGCACGACAGCAGCCAAGCGGGGCAACAAGCTCGTGCCCGCGGCGGGCGCCGTGTTGTGGCGTGGCGGCGAGGATGCCGCAGGTACGGCCGTGACCGAGGTGGCCGTCATCCACCGTCCGCGATACGACGACTGGTCGCTGCCCAAGGGCAAGGTCGAGGTCGAGGAGACCGATCCCGTGGCCGCGGTACGCGAGGTTCACGAGGAGACCGGCTACACCGCGCAGCTCGGTCGACGGCTCGGCTCGATCTCGTATGACATTCCGCAGGGAACCAAACGGGTGTGGTACTGGGCTGCCCGCGCGACGGGCGGCGATTTCACGCCCAACGACGAGGTGGACAAGCTGATCTGGCTTCCGGTGGATTCTGCGATAGATCAGCTGGTCTACCCACATGATCGAAAAGTGTTGCGCCGCTTTGCCAAAAAGCCGTCGGATACCAAAACGGTATTGATCGTGCGGCACGGTACGGCCGGCCGCCGATCGCGTTTCAAGGGCGACGATCGCAAGCGCCCGCTGGACAAGAAAGGACGGGCGCAGGCCGAGGCTCTGGTCGCCCAACTACTGGCATTCGGTGCCACAACGCTTTACGCCGCCGACCGATTGCGCTGCCACCAGACGCTGGAACCACTGGCCCAGGAGCTCGGGGTGGACATTCACAACGAGCTGGTGCTGACCGAAGAGGCGTACAGCTCCGACCACAAGGCCGGCCGCAACCGTGTGCTCGAGCTGGCGAGCCGGGCGGGCACCCCGGTGATCTGCACGCAGGGCAAGGTGATTCCCGACCTCATCTCGTGGTGGTGTGCGCGTTCGGATGTGCGCCCCCAGACCACCGGAAATCGCAAGGGCAGTACCTGGGTGCTGTCGTTGGCGGACGGCCGCCTGATCGCTGCGGACCACCTCGGTAGTCCTCTGCCCGCCGACAGCTAGATCCACACGAGAAAGGCACGTCGTGAGTTCACTTACGACTCACGACGTGCCTTTACCGTAATTACTTGCGGCCCTTCTTGGCCGGTGCCTTCTTGGCAGCCACCTTCTTGGCGGGAGCCTTGGTCGCGGCCTTCTTGGCAGGTGCCTTGGTCGCGGCCTTCTTGGCGGG
>NZ_KE384491.1:398279-703002 GCF_000426065.1 Mycobacterium sp. URHD0025
GGTGCCTTGGTCGCGGCCTTCTTGGCGGGAGCCTTGGTCGCGGCCTTCTTGGCCGGTGCCTTCTTGGCAGCCACCTTCTTGGCGGGTGCCTTCTTGGCGGGCGCCTTCTTGGCGGCACGCTTGGCCGGGCCTGCGGTCACGCCGCGCTTGACGGCCGGACCTTCAGACGGGAGGCGCTGCGCCCCAGAGACAACCGCCTTGAACTGTGCGCCCGGACGGAAAGCCGGCACCGAGGTGGGCTTGACCTTCACCGTCTCGCCGGTACGCGGGTTACGCGCCACACGGGCAGCGCGCCGGCGCTGCTCGAAAACACCGAAGCCGGTGATCGTGACGCTGTCGCCCTTGTGCACCGCGCGGACGATGGTGTCCACAACGTTCTCCACCGCGGCGGTAGCCTGCCGACGATCGGTGCCCAGTTTTGTTGTGAGTACGTCGATGAGCTCCGCTTTGTTCATCCAAAACCTCCGAAACCAGTGGTCCTCCTTGGACCGACTAGAGGACACGGTAAACCCTGTGACCACTGATTTCCAAGAGCCACGCGCAATTTCAGGCGTAGCTAGCGAACATTCCGGCAATCCGCTTGCCCCACTTGGACTCCCCTGGGCTGGGTCCAGAACCGGTTTGGCAGGCGGCGAATTCGGGTGCCGATGCACCCGTACGAGGCCCCCGATCAGGCCGGCAGAGTGCGCGGCTTCCAGGCCGGCCGGCGCTTCTCGTAATCCTCGATCGACGAGAGTTTCCGCAGCGTAAGGCCTATATCGTCGAGTCCGGAGAGCAGCCGCCAGGCCGTGTAGTCGTCAATTCTGAACGGCACCACAACCGTTCCGGCGACGATATTTCGATCTTGAAGATTCACAGTGATTTCCAACCCCGGATTCTGCTCGATCAGCTTCCACAAGAGCTCGACATCGTCTTGGGCGACTTCGGCCGCCAATAGCCCGGCCTTGCCGGCGTTGCCGCGGAAAATGTCGGCGAATCGAGATGAGATAACCACCCGGAAGCCATAGTCCATGAGCGCCCATACGGCATGTTCGCGTGAGGATCCGGTGCCGAAATCGGGTCCGGCGACCAACACCGAGCCTTTGTCGAATGGCGGGAGATTCAGAATGAACGACGGATCATTGCGCCAGGCGGCGAACAATCCGTCCTCGAAACCCGTTCGGGTTACCCGCTTCAAATAGACGGCGGGGATGATCTGGTCGGTGTCGACATTGGATCGTCGCAGCGGCACACCGATACCGGTGTGAGTGCTAAAAGCCTCCATCACGCTTCTCCTTCTGATTTGCTTAACGGGTTGCGGCTGGCAGATCGGCTGGGGACGCCAGTTTTCCGCGCACCGCGGTGGCTGCCGCCACGGCCGGCGACACCAGGTGGGTGCGGCCGCCCTTACCCTGTCGGCCTTCGAAATTCCTGTTGGACGTCGAGGCGCAGCGCTGACCCGGAGACAGTTGATCGGGGTTCATGCCCAGACACATCGAACAACCGGCCTGACGCCATTCGGCGCCTGCCGCGGTGAATACCCGGTCGAGACCTTCCGATTCGGCCTGGGCACGGACGCGCATCGAGCCCGGCACGACCAGCATCCGAACCCCGTCGGCGACCTTGCGATCGCGCAGCACGTCGGCCACCACGCGCAGATCCTCGATCCGGCCGTTGGTGCAGGACCCGACGAAAACCGTGTCCACGGCGATGTCACGCATCGCCATCCCGGGTCGAAGATCCATGTAGGCCAAAGCCTTCTCCGCCGACTGACGCTCGCCGTCGTCGCCGATCAGCTCCGGATCGGGCACCGACGCGGACAGCGGGACACCCTGCCCCGGGTTGGTTCCCCACGTGACGAACGGGCTCAGCGTGGAGGCATCCAGGTAGACCTCGGTGTCGAATTCGGCGCCCTCGTCGGTGCGCAACTGGCTCCACGCGGTGATCGCGGCGTCCCAGTCAGCCCCCTTGGGAGCGTTCGGGCGGCCCTTGAGGAATTCGAAGGTGGTCTCGTCAGGGGCGACCATGCCGGCGCGCGCCCCGGCCTCGATGCTCATGTTGCAGATCGTCATCCGGCCTTCCATGGACAGCGCCTCGATGGCACTGCCCCGGTATTCGATGACATGGCCCTGCCCGCCGCCGGTTCCGATCTTGGCGATCACCGCCAGGATGATGTCCTTGGCGCTGACCCCGGGCGGCAGCACACCGTCGACGTTGACCGCCATGGTCTTGAACGGCTTGAGCGGCAGTGTCTGCGTGGCCATCACGTGTTCCACCTCGGAGGTGCCGATGCCCATCGCGATGGCGCCGAACGCGCCGTGGGTCGAGGTGTGGCTGTCCCCACACACGACCGTCATGCCCGGCTGCGTCAGTCCCAGCTGCGGTCCGATGATGTGCACGATGCCCTGTTCGACATCGCCCATCGGGTGCAGCCGAATGCCGAATTCCTCGCAGTTGCGCCGCAATGTCTCGACCTGGGTGCGCGAAATCGGATCCGCGATCGGCTTGTCGATATCGACCGTGGGGACGTTGTGGTCCTCGGTGGCGATCGTCAGGTCGGGCCGTCGCACCGGCCGCCCCGCCAATCGCAGGCCGTCGAACGCCTGCGGGCTGGTGACCTCGTGGACGAGATGCAGGTCGATGTAGATCAGGTCGGGCTCCCTGGCGGCGCCCTCTCCCTCGCCGCGCGCCACGACGTGGTCTTCCCAGACCTTTTCGGCCAGGGTGCGCGGCTTTACGGATGTCTGTGTCGATTGATCCATCGCTACTTCTCGATTCCATTAACGGGCAATGCGGGCTTGCATCAAGAGTCCGCCAGGGCTGGGAGCTACTGTCGCCATCTCGCCTGTCATCTCACAATGCGAGACGTTAGTATCTCTCTGTGAGAAATGATAGCGGCATCGGCGTTCTCGACAAAGCCGTGGGTGTGCTGCATACCGTGGCCGAGTCACCTTGCGGGCTGGCCGAACTCTGCGAGCGGACCGGACTGCCCCGCGCGACCGCCCACCGGCTGGCCGCGGGGCTCGAAACCCACCGCCTGCTGGCCCGTGACGGCGACGGACGCTGGCGCCTGGGCCCCGCACTGACCGAATTGGCCTCCCACGTCAACGATCCGCTCCTGGCGGCCGGGGCCGCGGTCCTGCCCCGCCTGCGCGAAATCACGGGCGAGAGCGTGCAGCTGTACCGGCGCGAGGGGCAATCACGGGTCTGTGTCGTGGCATTGGAGCCTCCGGCCGGCCTGCGCGACACCGTGCCGGTGGGTACCCACTTGCCGATGACGGCCGGTTCCGGCGCCAAAGTGCTACTCGCCTATGCCGACCCGGCCACCCAGCAGGCCGTGCTGCCGGCCGCCAAATTCACCGATCGGACGCTGGCCGAAGTTCGCAAACGTGGCTGGGCGCAGAGCGCCGCCGAGCGTGAGCCAGGTGTGGCCAGCGTCTCGGCACCGGTGCGTGACGGGCGTGGCGCCGTGATCGCCGCGGTGTCGGTGTCCGGACCGATCGACCGCATGGGCCGCCGGCCGGGGGCCCGCTGGGCCGCCGATCTACTTGCCGCGGCCGATGCGCTCACCCGACGACTGTGAGGCGAATCTCAGCACGCGGTTGAGCGCCCGGCGTGGCGGTCCGGGACCCCTTGTCCAGAGCACGCAAACCCGGCAACGCAAAAGCGCCCAGTTCGTGAGAACTGGGCGCTTCTACTGCTGTACCCCCGATGGGATTCGAACCCACGCTACCGCCGTGAGAGGGCGGCGTCCTAGGCCGCTAGACGACGGGGGCTAGAACTTCCGGATGGTCAGCATAGCCTAGGCGGTCGTGCTCACCTAATCGCTCTGATGCCGTCCGGATGGCTGGGGTACCAGGACTCGAACCTAGAATGGCGGTACCAGAAACCGCTGTGTTGCCAATTACACCATACCCCAATAATTGCCCATCACCGCAGGTCACAGGCAATTTCGATCCGATCGGCTCTGCGGGGGCCTCCCCGTTTTGCTTTTCGGGCCGACGAGCAGACTACCAAAGATTTTCGGCGCTCTTTACCAAGCCCCGTCACTCCCGGGGGTTCACAGCGTGGCCCGGGCGGCCCGCAACCGCTCAAGGCTGCGGTCGACGCCGAGCAGTTCCATCGACTCGAACAGCGGCGGGCTGATCGTCGAGCCCGTGACTGCGACGCGGATAGGTCCGAACGCCTTACGTGGCTTGAGTTCCAGACCGTCCAGAAGCGCCGCCTTGAGCGCTGCCTCGATGTTGGCGGTGTTCCACTCGCCGACCTCCTCCAAGGCGCTCAGCGCGGCGTCCAGGACCGGTGCGGCCTCCTCGCGCAGCTCCTTGGCCGCGGCCTTCTCCTCGATCTCGTAGGACTTGTCGTCGAAGAACTTCAGCAGGCCCCACGCATCGCCGAGGACGACGATGCGGGTCTGGACCAACGCGGCCGCCTCGGCGAACGGGGCCTCGTCCAAACCGGTGTCGTGACCGTGGGCATCGAGATAGGCGCGTAACCGGGCGGTGAAATCCTCGGGCGTGAGCTGCCGAATGTGCTCGGCATTGATGGCATCGGCCTTCTTCTGGTCGAACCGCGCCGGGTTGGAGTTCACGTCTGCCACGTCGAACGCGGCCACCATCTCGTCCAGGCTGAACACGTCGTGATCGTCGGCGATGCCCCAGCCCAGCAGCGCCAGGTAGTTCAGCAGCCCCTCCGGCAGGAAACCGCGGTCCCGGTGCAGGAACAGGTTCGACTGCGGATCGCGTTTGGACAGCTTCTTGTTGCCCTCGCCGAGAACACTTGGCAAGTGGGCGAATTGAGGCACCTGCTCGGCCACACCGATCCGCATCAGGGCCTGGTACAGCGCGATCTGGCGCGGCGTCGAGGGCATGATGTCCTCGCCGCGCAGCACGTGGGTGATCTTCATCAGGGCGTCGTCGACCGGGTTGACCAAGGTGTACAACGGATCTCCGTTGGCGCGGGTGATCGCGAAATCCGGCACCGAGCCCGCCGGAAAGCTCACCGGCCCGCGCACCAGATCGGTCCAGCCGAGGTCTTCGTCCGGCATGCTCAGCCGCAACACCGGCTGACGGCCCTCGGCGGCGAACCGCGCCCGCTGCTCGTCGGTGAGGGTGCGGTCGAAGTTGTCGTAGCCCAGCTTGGGATTTCGGCCTGCGGCGATGTGCCGGGCTTCGACCTCCCCCGGTGTCGAAAACGCCTCGTAGACCTCGCCTGCCTCAAGCAGACGCGCGATCACGTCCTGATAGATCTCGCTGCGCTGCGACTGCCGGTACGGCTCGTACGGGCCGCCGATCTCGGGTCCTTCGTCCCAGTCGAGCCCCAACCATCGCAGCGCGTCGAGGATCGCCGCGTAGCTCTCGTCGCTGTCACGCGCGGCATCGGTGTCCTCGATGCGGAAGACGAAGGTCCCGCCGGTGTGCCGGGCGTAGGCCCAGTTGAACAGCGCGGTGCGGACCAACCCGACGTGCGGGGTGCCGGTAGGCGACGGGCAGAACCTCACCCGGACATTTGACGCCGTCATTTCCTTGCTCCTCGCATCCGCGTCATCACTTTCCTTTTCGCACAACGGGATTGGTAAGGGTGCCGATGCCTTCGACAGTGACGCTCACGGTGTCACCGTCTTCGATCGGGCCGACGCCTTCGGGTGTTCCGGTGAGGATCAGATCGCCCGGCAGCAGCGTCATCACCGCCGAGACCCACTCGACGATGGCGCCGATGTCGTGGATCATCAACGAGGTCCGGCTGCGCTGGCGCACTTCGCCGCCGGCGGCGCCGGCAATTCCACTGGTCACCTCGGTGCGGATCTCAAGGTCCGACGGGTCGAGATCCGTGACGATCCACGGACCCACGGGGCAGAAGGTGTCGTGGCCCTTCGCCCGCATCCACTGGCCGTCCTTTGCCTGTTGGTCCCGCGCCGAGACGTCGTTGGCGATGGTGTAGCCCAGGATGTTCTCGGCTGCGCGTGCGGCGGGCACGTCCTTGCAGGGCCGCCCGATGACGATCGCCAATTCGCCCTCGTGGTGGACGGGATTGGCGTCGGCCGGCAACTGGATCGGCACGTTGGGCCCGATGATCGCGGTGTTCGGCTTGAGGAAGATCACCGGATCCTCGGGAGCTACCGCGCCCATCTCCGCGGCGTGGGCCTCGTAGTTCTTGCCCATGCAGATCACCTTGCTGGCCAGGATGGGCGCGAGCAGGCGGACGTCGGCCAGCGGCCAGCTCCGCCCGGTGAAGTTGGGATTACCGAACGGATGTTCGGCGATCTCTTTGCAGACGGCATCGGCACCGTCGCCTTCGACACTGACGAAAGCGACGCCGTCGGGACTGGCGATTCGACCTAAGCGCATTTTGACCAGGGTAGTGCGCAGCGTCCTACCACCAGC
The DNA here is from genome assembly GCF_000426065.1 of Mycobacterium sp. URHD0025. GTDB lineage: Bacteria > Actinomycetota > Actinomycetes > Mycobacteriales > Mycobacteriaceae > Mycobacterium. Next base: position 404,642 of record NZ_KE384491.1, read on the forward strand.
GCTGACGCCTCCCGTCCGGGTTCCGTCAGCCCGCGAACGCCGCTGCCAGGAACGGCGTGGAATCCGGAATCGAGGCCAGCACGGTGCCGGAATGATCCTCGTCGGGATACACCTTGAGGATGACGTTCTGCCCATTGGCCCGAAGCTGATCGTCGAGCTGCTGCGACATGCTCGGCGGGACATCTCGGTCCCGGAGCCCGACCCCCAGGAAGATCGGCCGGTCATAGCCGCTGGTCGGCGTGCCGAGGTAGGCATCGAGAGCGTCGGCTGCGCCGGGCACGGCGGCCAGCGGGGCGCTGAAGAATCGGGCCGGCGTGATGCCGCTGAGCTGTTGGTCCAGTTCCGGTTTGCACAGCGTCTCGGCCTTGTCGACCGCGGCCAGCCCGGCCGGCGTCAGCACGCTGTTGACGTCGATGTCGGGGCGGGCCTCCCGGAAACCGGCCAGGATGTAGCCCGTGTAGCTGTTGGCCGCGGGCCCCAGATTCGGCGGCAGCGCCATGTCGGGCCCTGACTGTTTGACGATGCTCTCGACGTTGAACGGCGTGCCGGTGGCCACCACGGCGCGATAGTCCAGACCGGTCCCGCGACTGAATTCGGTGGCCCAGCGCGCACTGTTGACCGCGGCTCCGCCGCCTTGCGACTGGCCGACGATGGCCCATTTCGGCGACAACGGCAGCTCCATCTGGTGCATCGCGATGACCGAGTCGACGACGCTGTGGGCGGTGGCCACGCTGTTGAGGTAGCTCATCAGCCCCGGCGTGCCGAGCCCGGCGTAATCGGAGCCGACGACGGCGTAGCCCTCGTCGAGCCAATGCGTGAGGTACTCCACATCCCTTGCGCTGCGCGGCTGCGCCGACGGCGCGCAATCATCACCGAGTCCGACGGTTCCGTGTGCCCATGCGATGGTCGGCCAGCCACCTTCGGGCGCGCGACCATGTGGGATGAATACCGCCGTGGTGCTGAGTGCGGGTGAATCGTGTTGATCGACTGTCGAATACAGGATTCGATAGGCACCGGCCGCGCCCGGTACCGACAACGCGGGATCCAGCGGCACCGTCTCGATCAGGGTGCCGGCCACCGGAATCGGTGCGTCGTAGTGACGGGCATCCAGGCCCGACCAGTTCGGCGCGGCCGCCGTCGCCTGGGGCGCCGTTACCAGTCCACAGAGCAACACAACAGTTGCCGCCAACCACTTGTTCACGGGCACAGGCTATTGCACCAGGATCTCCGGTTCACCAATGCTGAGCTGATAGGCCCGGTGAACCCGCGAGTCATCCTCGCCACCATGGCCCAGTGCGGCGGCCAACCGGAATGCGTTGCGCGCAGCGGTCAACAACGGTGCCGGGAAACCGATGTCGCCCGCGGCGTCGGCGACCAGCCCGGAATCCTTGACGAAGATGTCCACCGTCGTGGTGATCTCGACGTCGTCAGCGAGCATGCGGGGTCCCCGGTCCGACAGCATCCACGACGCGCCCGCTCCTGAGCTCACCGCTTCGAGCACGCGCTCCGGATCGAGGCCCAAACCCTCGGCCAGGGTGAGTGCTTCAGCCGCGGCGGCCAGATGCACACTGCACAGCAGCTGGTTGACCAGCTTGTAGGACTGCCCATCGCCGATCCGGTTGCCGCACCGGTGGATCGATCCCATGGACTCCAGTACTGCCTCGACTTCGACCAGCGTCTCGGGAGCACCGGATGCCAGCAGCGTCAATGTCCCCTGCTCGGCACCGCGCACTCCGCCCGTGACCGGTACGTCGAGTACCCCGACACCGTATTCGGACGCCGTGTCGGCCACCTTCTGGACCGCGACCGGCCCCACGGTCGACATGATCACGCAGATCGACTCGGGCTTCATCCGCTTCAGAGCACCGCCCTCACCTACGAGCGCGGCGTCGAGCTGGTCGGCGGTTGCCACCATCGCGATGATCAGATCGGCATCGGCTACCGCCGCCATGTCGACGATCGCGATCCCGGCGCGCGCGGCCGCTTCTCGTCGAGCCGGCGAGGGTTCGACCGCCCGGACCGCATGTCCGGCGGCTGCCACCTGGCGTGCCATCGGCAGCCCGATCGCGCCGACCCCGACGAATACGACGTTCCTGCCCGTGCCCGTCATGCGCCGGCCACCTGTGCCGGGGCCGCGATACGGGGTTCTTCGGCGACCGTGCCGCTGTCGGCGGCATCGTCCAACGCGTCGGGCCGCTCACTCAACGCCGCGGTGGCGACGGCCGCGGCGACCATGATCACCAACAGGTAGAGCGCGATCGGGACCCAGCTGTGGAACCGGCCGAGCAGTGCGGTCGCGATGATCGGCGCCAGCGCGCCACCGAAGACGCCGCCGACATTGGTGCCGATGGCCACGCCGGAGTAACGGAGCCTGGCCGGGAACTGGTGCGGGAGGAAAGCGTTGAGCGCACCGTAGTTGGCGGCGAAACCGGAGAACAGCACGAGGAAGCCGATGAGCATCAACCATGGGTTTCCGGTGGCGATGAGTGGGAAGAACAGGAACGGTGCCACCGCCATCAGCGCGATGCCGGCCAGCAGGATCTTCTTGCGGTCGATGCGGTCACCGAGTGAGCCGAAATACGGCATGGCCACGATGAGAATCGCGGCAGTGGCCATCACCACCGCCAGCACGGTCGAACGGTTGGCGCCGACCGATGACGCATAGCTCAGCGCGAACACCGAGCCGAGATAGAAGATGACGTTGGTGGGCATGTTCGCCAACGCGACTCCGATCACCTGCTTCCAGTGACCACGGAACAACTCCTTCGACGGACTCTCACTGACCACGCCGCTGGCCTGGGCCGCCTGGAACACCGGGCTCTCCTCCAGGTGCAGGCGGATGTAGAGACCGATTGCCACCAGCACAGCGCTCAACAGGAACGGGATCCGCCAGCCCCACGACATCAACTGGTCTTCCGGAAGCTGGCTGACAGCCAGGAATACGCCGTTCGCCAGGAGCAGGCCACACACGTTGCCGGTGCCGACGACGCCGGTCACCAGTCCGCGCTTGCTTCCACTGGCATGTTCGAGTGCCATCAGGAATCCCCCGCTGGCCTCACCGCCGAGGGAGAAGCCTTGCAGGAAACGCAGAACGGTCAACATGATCGGCGCCGCGACACCGATCGTGTCGTAGGTCGGCAGCAGGCCGATCAGCGTCGTTGCCAATCCCATTCCCGACAGGGTGAGCACCAGCATGGCGCGACGTCCCAGCCGGTCGCCGAAATGGCCGGCCACCCAGCCGCCGATCGGCCGGGCGACGAACGCGATTGCGAACGTCGTCAGTGAAAGAAGCGTCCCGACAACGGGATCGAACGACGGAAAGAACAGCTTGTTGAAGATCAGCGAGGCGCACAGCCCGTAGATGAAGAATTCGTAGTACTCGATGGTGTTACCGAGCAAGCTCGCCGCGACAACCTTGCGCGCCTGCCCGGAGCCTGTGGCCGGTGTGGTCATGCATGCCTTCGATTCATCTCAGCGCCCCAGTGGGCTGTGGTGGGCCGCCGGTCCGAGTGTGACGGCGAGCACAGCGAGTATCGAGCCGTTGTGACGGCGCACACCACCAACAGCGAGAGGGATTGCCGGGTACCGATTTCTCACTTTGTCGAAAACTGGTTGTCATCCAGGGTGAGCAACGGCAGGATCGCCAGCCCCACCTGCAGCGCCAAGCGGGTGGCACCATCGTCAAGGTCAGCCCCGGTGATCTCGCGCACCCGGCCCAACCGGTAGTACAGGGATGTTCGGTGGATGTGCAGGGCCTCGGCTGTACGCGGGCTGTTTCCGGCGTGATCGAGATACGCCGCGAGGGTCTCGACGAGAGTGCCGTGGGTGTCGGCATCCAGAAGGGAGCGCAATGGGCCGGGCAGGATATCCGGGGTCAGCGCCGCCTCGGGCAGGCGCATGAACACCGCGTATGCGCCGAGTTCGTCGTAGCGGGAGATCTCGCCCACGGCGGGCACCCGCATACTCGCTTCGACAGCCACCTCGCTGTGGCGCAATGATTCCCAAGCCGACGCGATGTCGGGCCGTTGAGTCCCTATGCCGCACACCGCTCGCACGTTTCCTCCGCCGACGATCGACATTCGCTCGATGACGGCCTCGGCCAGCCGTCGTTCGACGGCCGGGTCGGCGTCGGTGGCCCAGGTCTGCACGATGGCCGCGTCGGAGCCACGGACGGTGAAGGCCACCCGGGCGCCGCGGTCACGGGTGACGATCTCGAGCACCGACCGCAGCATGGCTTCGACCCGCATGGTGTCGACGCCACCGCTGACGCGGACCGACGAAACGCTGGAGGCTCCGTCGCAGCGGAACGTCTCCTCTGTTCGTAGTGCCGCCAATCCCCGTTCCCGGCGCGTGGGGTCGGTCGACAACGATTCTGCGACCGCCACTTCCCGGTCGAGTCGACCGTCGACCCGGCGACCGCGCTCGCGGTACAGCAGTGCGGCGACATCGGCACTACACAGTTCGATATCGGCGGCCTCGGCCGCGGTCAACGTGGTTGCGGCGTCGATCACCATCAGCACACCGAGGAAATGTCCGTGCCACCGCAGCGGAGCACACCAGCGCCGCGCCATCCCGAGGTCCGTGCGGGCCGGGATCTCGGCGGGGCCCTGCCAGGATTCGACACCGCAGCCGAGGATGTGCGCCGTCGCGCTGCCGCCCACGTCGTGCTGGAGCACGGCCCGCACGCGTTGGTCGTCCTCGTCGCCGAAATGCCTACTGGAGTAGATCAGTCTGATCGTCGGGTCGTCGACGACCACCGATCGCTGCAGACGGTCGGCCAGATCGTCGACCAACCGCTCAAGTTCAGTCCTACCCCGGTCCATCATCTGTGCGGAATTCCTGGGCCTTTCTCGTTTTGTAGCAAGGCGGCGTGCATCCGTCCGACTGTAGTAGGTGGTACGGCTCACACCCAGACGGCGAAACTTCGGACCATGGTTTCCACCCCAAATCTCATCGGCTGGGCACACAGTCGGTTCGGCAAGCTCGAAACGCCGGATGTCGAAGCACTCATCGCCGAGGTGGCGATGCAGGCCGTCGCCGACGCCGAGCTGGCCCCATCCGACATCGACGGCATCTTCGTGGGTGTGTTCAACAACGGCTTCTCTCGGCAGAGCTTCGAGGCCGGGCTGGTCGGCGTGGGTTGTCCCGAACTGGCCCGCACTCCGGCGGTGCGCTTGGAGAACGCGTGCGCCACGGGCAGCGCGGCGTTGTTCGGTGCACTCGACTTCGTCGAATCCGGCCGCGGTAGAACAGCACTGGTGGTCGGCGCGGAGAAGATGACCGCGGTGACCGGCGATCAGGTCAATGACATCCTTCTGGGCGCTTCGCACCGGCGGACCGAGGCCGGCGCCGGGAGCTTCGCGGGCATCTTCGGTGAGCTGGCCGCCGGCTACGCCGAACGGTTCGGGAATCAGCACGATGCGCTGGCCAGGATCGCCGCCAAGAACCACCGCAACGGCGTGCACAATCCGTTCGCCCATCTGCGCAAGGATCTCGGATTCGACTTCTGCGCCACCGAATCCGAGCGCAACCCGGTGGTGGCCGGACCACTGCTGCGCAGCGACTGCTCGATGGTGTCCGACGGCGCCGCCGCGGTGGTTGTCGCCGCGCCCGGCATCACCGCGCGACGGTCTGTCCGCGTCGGCGGACGCGCCCAGGCCAACGAACCCCTGCCCTTGGCCCGGCGCCGGGATCCGCTGTTTTTCGACGGCGCTCGCGACGCGTTTCGCGGTGCCCTGGCCGAGGCCGGGATCACCCTCGACGACCTGGACCTCATCGAGACCCACGACTGCTTCACCCAGGCCGAGCTGATGGAGTACGAAGCGTTCGGCCTGGCCGAGCCCGGCAAGGGCAGTTTCGTGATCGAGGAGGGCGTCACGGAGCGGGATGGCCGCCTGCCGGTCAACGTTTCCGGCGGCCTGAAGTCCAAGGGGCATCCGGTCGGTGCGACGGGAGTCTCCCAGCATGTCCTGGCCGCAATGCAATTGACCGGTGAGGCGGGCGCCATGCAGCTGCCCGGCCCGTCGCGGGCTGCGGTGTTCAACATGGGTGGTGCGGCTGTGGCCAACTACGCCACGGTTCTGGAGGCGGTTCGGTGACGCAGCGCGCGATGAATCTGGCCCAGTTCCTCACCCAGACGGCCCGGCGACTGCCCGAGCGCACCGCCTTGGTCCACGGCGCAACCCGTTGGAGCTGGCGCGAACTCGACGAACGCGTCAGTGCATTGGCCCATGCCCTGCGCGAACGTGGTGTGGATTCGGGTGACTGTGTGTTGATCCACGGCGTGAATCACCTCGAATATGTGCAGTCGCTGTTCGCCATCTGGCGCGTCGGCGCGGTGATCGCGCCGACCAACGTCCGCCTGACCGCGCCCGATGTGGCCGGAATCGCCCGGACCTGCCGGCCGGTGGCGATGCTGTGCGGCGACGACTATCGCGAATATGCCGACGCTGTACGCAGCGAGATCGACCTTCCTGCGGGTGTGCTGTGGCTGGGCGCCCCTGCCGAAGAGCCGGATTCGGTTGCCGCGCAGACTGTCGTCACCGACACCGCCAATGCGCCTGTGCGCAACGGTGATCACGCCTGGTACTTCTTCACCTCAGGTACCAGTGGAGCACCGAAAGCGGCGGTGCTGACCCACGATCAAATGGGTTTCGTGGTCACCAACCACCTGTGCGACCTCATGCCCGGTACCACCGAAGGCGATGTGTCTCTCGTGGTGGCCCCGTTGTCGCACGGCGCCGGTATCCATCTGCTCCCTCAGGTCGCGGCGGGTGCCGCGTCGGTGCTGACCACATCGCCGAAGCTGGACGGCGGCGAGATCTGGGAACTCGTCGAACGAGAGTGCGTGACGAACATGTTCACGGTGCCGACCATCCTCAAGCTGCTTTCCGAACACCCGGACGTCCACACCCGCGACCATTCGTCGCTGCGATATGTGATCTACGCGGGCGCCCCGATGTACGAGGCAGACCAGCGCCACGCCCGTGAGGTTCTCGGCGATGTGCTTGTGCAGTATTACGGCCTCGGCGAGGTCACCGGAAACATCACGGTCCTCCCGCCCCGTCTGCACAACCACCCGCGCCCCGCCGGCGTCGAGATCGGCACCTGCGGCGTCCCCCGGACCGGGATACAGGTGAGCATCCAGGATGACGGCGGTTCCGAACTGCCGCCCGGCACTCAGGGTGAGATCTGCGTTGCCGGTCCTGCGGTGTGTGCGGGATATCTCGACAACGACGCGGCCAACAGCTCCGCGTTCCGCGACGGTTGGTTCCGCACAGGCGATCTCGGACTGCTCGACGAGTACGGATTCCTCTACGTCACCGGCAGGGCCTCGGACATGTATATCTCCGGTGGTTCCAATGTCTATCCGCGTGACATCGAGGAGAAACTGCTGCAGCATCCGGCCGTCTCGGAGTGCGCGGTACTCGGCATGCCCGATGCGGTGTGGGGCGAAGTGGGCGTCGCGGTGTGTGTTCCCTCGGCGGGCAACGACATCGACGTCGCCGAGCTGACTCGGTGGCTCGGCACGCGAGTCGCACGCTATAAATTGCCTCGGCACATCTTCGTCTGGGACGAGATTCCCAAGTCCGGGTACGGCAAGATCGTCAAACGAACGATCCGGTCCGCGCTCGAAGAGAGCTCCTGGCCGCCGGTGGCGTCGTGAGTGTCGCAGCCCTGATCGCCGAGCTCGGCGAGGCGCTCCCGACCGGTGCGGTGGTCACCGACCCCGATATCACCGCCGCCTATGCGCGTGACCAGTCTCGTTTCACCACTGCACATTCCCCGGCTGCGGTGGTGTTTCCACGGTCCACCGACCACGTCTCGCGGTGCCTGCAGGCGGCGTCGCGCCACGGTGTGCCCGTGATTGCCCGCGGCGCCGGAAGCGGGTTGGTCGGCGCGGCGAACGCCACGCCCGACGCCATCGTGCTCTCGATGCACCGCATGGACCGAATCCTGGAGATCGACACCGGAAATCGGCTGGCCGTGGTCCAACCCGGAGTGATCACGGCCAGTGTGGCAGCCGCGGCACGAGAGGCCGGGCTGTTCTATCCGCCCGACCCCGGCAGCGTCGAGATCTGCACGATCGGTGGGAACATCGCGACCAACGCGGGCGGAATGTGCTGTGTGCGCTACGGCGTCACGGCTGATTTCGTCTTGGGCCTGGAAGTGGTGCTGGCCGACGGGCGCGTCATGAGGACCGGCCGGCGCACCGTGAAAGGCGTTGCCGGCTATGACCTCACCCGGCTCTTCGTCGGATCGGAGGGCACCCTCGGCATCGTCACCGAAGCCACCCTGAAACTGCTACCCGCCCCGGCACCGGTTCACACCATGGTGGCGGCGTTCGCCGATCTCGGTGCGGCCGGGCACGCGGTCTCCGACATCGTGCGAGCCGGAATCACCCCGAGCATGCTCGAAATCCTCGACCGGACCACGGTGCGGGCAGTCGACGCCGTGGCCCGGATGGATCTCGGTGGTGACGTGGCCGCTCTGCTGCTGGCCCAGAGCGATGCATCCGATATCGCCACGATCGGCGATCTGTGTGCAGGCGCGGGCGCCGAAGACGTCGCGATCACCGATGACATTGCTGAAGGGTTGATGCTGCTCGAGGCCCGTCGACTCGCGCTGCCGGCACTCGAAAGTCTCGGCGACTGGCTGCTCGACGACGTGTGTGTACCCCGGACCGAGATCACCGCTCTGATCGCGGCGATCGAGGAGATCGCCCGCCGGCATCAGCTCACCATCGGCGTGTTCGGACACGCAGGCGACGGCAACCTGCATCCGACCATCATCTTCGATGACGCCGATCCGGCGAGTCGCCAGGCAGCGCAGGATGCGTTCAACGCCATCACCGCCACCGCCCTCGAACTGGGCGGCACGATTGCCGGCGAGCACGGTATCGGCCGGCTCAAAAGCCACTGGCTGACCCGCGAATTGGACCCGACGGCGCTGGACGTACACCGCGCCGTCAAATCCGCGCTGGATCCGCAGGGGCTACTGAGCCCGGGCGGTATGACGCAACACACGTAATCATCGTCCCATATCCTGAGATTGAAATTCAGGATGATGAGATGGCTGTGGCACCATGCGAATATGCCGAATTCATCGATCAGCACGTTCCGCCGCTGGTCGATGTTGGCGATCGCACTGACCGCGACCACCTGCGCCAACGTGTTCATCAATGGCGCAGCGTTCCTCATCCCCACCCTGCACGCCGAACTCGGCCTGGATCTGGCCAAGGCCGGTCTCCTGTCGTCGATGCCGAGCTTCGGGCTCGTGATCACCTTGATCGCCTGGGGCTACATCGTCGACCGCGTCGGGGAGCGGATCGTGCTGACCGTGGGCTCGGCACTGACCGCGGCAGCAGCCTTCGGCGCGGCTTCGTCTCACTCACTCATCACTGTCGGCATGTTCCTGCTGCTGGGCGGAATGGCTGCGGCCAGCAGCAATTCGGCGAGCGGCCGGGTTGTGGTCGGCTGGTTCCCGCCCGAACAGCGCGGGCTGGCGATGGGAATCCGGCAGACGGCAACACCTTTGGGTGTCGGCTTGGGCGCGTTGGTCATTCCGCGATTGGCCGAATCACATGGGGCCACAACCGCGTTGCTCTTTCCCGCCGTGGTCTGCGTGCTGTCGGCGGTGATCTGCGCAGTGGGCGTGCTCGACCCGCCGCGGCCACCACGTCACGAGGCGCCTGCCGAGCACCTGGCCAATCCCTATCGTGGCTCGAACGTGTTGTGGCGCATCCACGCGGTGTCGGTGCTGCTGGTCGTGCCCCAGGGCATGGTGTGGACCTTCACACTGGTGTGGTTGATGAGCGACAGAGGCTGGTCGGCCGCCTCGGCGGGCACGCTGGTGACGGTGGCCCAATTGCTGGGCGCGGCAGGGCGGATCGCCGCCGGCCGCTGGTCGGATGTCGTCGGTCAGCGGTTGCGTCCCATTCGGACGATCGCGCTGGCGGCGGCAGCGACGATGGGTCTGCTGGCGCTCACCGATTGGCTGGACTCCCCGATCAGCGTGGCGTTGATCGTCGTCGCCTCGGTGATCACGGTGTCCGACAACGGTTTGGCGTTCACAGCCATCGCGGAGATCGCCGGCCCCTTCTGGAGCGGACGCGCACTGGGCACACAGAACACCGCACAGCATCTGGCGACTGCCAGCGGGGCACCGTTGTTCGGCGCTCTGATCGGGGTGGCCGGCTACCCGGTAGCGTTCGCGGTGTGTGCGTTGCTGCCGCTGGTGGCTGTGCCCCTGGTGCCGGCCGATCCGGTACGCGAAGAGCTGTAGGCGGTGGGCGCTCGATTCATGAGCGCTCGCCCATGTCACCCGTTCCCGGGCTGCCGTCGGCGAGGCCGTAACGCAGATACACGATGCCGTTCGGACTGGCCACAGGCGGCTGCAGCAGTGTGACATTGGTGGGCACCGCGCCACCGTCGAACACCTTCTTTCCGCTGCCCAGCATGATCGGATGCACCCACAGGTCGAGTCGGTCGAAGAGCTTCTCGCGCAGGAGTGTCTGGACCAGGTTCAAGCTCCCGACCACCTTCACGTGCGCGTGCCTGTCCCGGATCTCGCGGACCGCGCCGGCAAGATCCGGACCGAGCTGGGTCGAGCCCGCCCATGACAGATCCGGCTTGCCACGAGAGGCCACGTACTTCGGGATGCTGTTGAACAGCGTGCCGAATTCGTCCTGTTGGCGTGGCCAGTGGGCAGCGAAGATGTCGTATGTCCGCCGGCCGAGCAGGAGTGCGTCGGTGCCCTCGTAGGCGGCGCCGACCTGCGCCCCGGAGACGTCGTCGATGAGCGGCGCCTGCCAACCGCCGAACGCGAACCCCAGCGGGTCCTCGTCCGGGCCGCCGGGCGCCTGCGCGACGAGATCCAGCGTTGCGAACATTTCGATCTCGATGAGCCCCATGGCGTTACTCCCAGTTGAGTTTGTTGTCTCGGTAGAGAGGTAGACCTGTGGGCACCGGCAGACTCATCGCCGACGGACCGACTCGACCTACAGCCGGTTAGTTCTGCCGGAAGTTCTTGACCACAGCCATCAGCTTCTCCACTCGTTCACGATCCGCGTGGTTCTCGAACACCCCGTCCTTCTTGAACGCGGTACCGACGACAGCGCCGTCGGCGATGCTCAGCTGCGCCTCGGCGGTCTCCACCCGCATCCCGGTGTTGACGAAAACCGGGACGTCGCCGGCATTGTTCTTGACCGTCGACAGTGCCGAGGTGTCGGTCGGCGCACCGGCGGTGAGCCCCGAGACGACCAGCGCGTCGGGCTTGGCGTTGAACACCGTGGACCGGGTGACGTCGGCGAGATCCCGCTCGCCCAGATACGCCGTGGCCTCCGGGACCACATTGAACAACAGCCGGACACCGCCGGCATCGACGCGGCGGCGGTGCCGGGCCGCCTGGCCCACATTGGTGTTCCACAACCCGAAATCACTGCCGTAGACACCGGTGAAGATCTCCCGCACGAACTTCGCACCGGTCGCCGCGGCGAGGTCGATCGACGCCACGCCGTCCCACAGCACGTTCACGCCGAACGGCACGCGGACCTCGTCGAGGAGTTCACCGACCACGCGGGCCATGGCGATCGCGGTGATCGGCTCGGTCTTCGTCAGGTACGGCAGGCTGAACTCGTTGGAGAACATCACCGCGTCGACCCCACCGGACTGAAGCGCATCGAGGTCGCGACGCGCGTTGTCCACCACCGCTCGCATCCCGGCCACCGTGTCAAAGGACGGATCGCCCGGCAGCGCATCCAGGTGCAGCATCGCAATCACCGGTTTGTGCACCCCAAAGACATCGTCAAGCCATTGCATGGTTTACCTAATCTCCTCTTGTTCTTCTTGTCCCTCAGGCCAAGCTCTGGATCGTGACTGTCTGGGTGTCGAGGTGGACGCGTCCTTCCTCGATGTCGCGCGCAAGATCGTGTTCGAAAATGTGGTAGAGGCTGAGCTGTTCGGGAGTGACCCCCAGCGACGCCACCTTCATCGCCTGCCGCGCGGCTTTCTCGATGACGGTGGCGGTGAACAGCGCGTCAGCCAGGTCCGGGCCAAGCGCCACCGCGCCGTGCCGTGCCATCAAAGCTGCCTTGCTGCCGTCGGCAAGCACCGCGACCATGTTGTCGCCCAGTTCTTTTGACGCGACGACACCGAACTTCCCACACCGGATCGGGCCGAAGCCGACACGGGTGTACGAGTCGATGGTCGCGGTGGGTATGTCCTTCTCGGCGGCCGCGAACACCTGCGAATCCTCGGCATGGGTGTGCACGATGGCGTTGACATCGGGCCGGGCCGCATAGATCGCTAGATGCATGGGCAGCTCCACGGTCGGCTCGGTGAGCGACTCCGGCAGGGTGTTGCCGTCGGGGTCGACAACCGCGACGTCTTCGGGACGGACATCCTTCCAGCTGCGGATCGGCAACCGGTCCGACGGCGCCGGCAGTGCGTACACGACGTCGTTCTCCCGGTCGAACAACGTGATGTCGCCGGAATCCAGGCCCGTGGTGAGGCCGAGATCGACCATCCGCCAGCCGCCGTCGGCCACCGCCACCTTGTGGTCGTGCCGGATCCTCATCGCGCCCTCCTCGTCAGTCCGTGCGAAATGGGCACCAGCGCATCGCCCGCCTGCCGCCACAGCTGATAGGCCTCTTCATAGATCGCCGTCCGCTCGCGGTCGGGTACCACCGGTGCGTCGAATTGGAGGAATCGCGCGGCATCGTCGAGACCGAGCGCACCGGCTCCCACACCCGCCAGGATGGCGGCTCCCAGGGAGGCTCCGGGATGGTCACGCACCGGCGCCAACTCTGTGCCGAGCACGTCGGCATGGATCTGTTTCCACAGGGTGGACTTGCTACCACCGTTGGTCACCCTGGCCCGGGACAACGAGATTCCCGCCGATCTCATGACTTCGGCGTTGTGCCGGAAACCGAACGCGATCGCCTCAAGCACCGCGCGGTACATGTCGGCGCCGGTGTGGGCCAGCTCGAGGCCGATGAAAGCGCCACGCAACTGCGGATCGTGGACCGGAGATTTCTCACCGAGGAAGTACGGCAGGCACAACACCGCCGCCGGACGGCGCTCGGCGGCCTCGACGTCGAGATCGGCCAATGGCGTTCCGCCGATGAGAGTCTGGAACCAGCGGATGAGACTGCCACTGGTGGCCATACACCCGTTGGGCAGCCAGGTGCCCTGCCGCGGATGCGCGTCGAGATAGAGGCGTGCATCGACAATGGGATCGGCGCAGGCAGTGAGGATGTCACCGGCACCGCCCAGCTTGATCAACCAGTCGCCGGCGGTATCGACCCCGGCGGCGTAGGCGGACAACACATGGTCGGCGCCGCCCACCACCAATGCGACATCGGCCGGCAGGCCGGTGGTTTCGGCCATCGACGCGCTGATCGTGCCCACCCTGGTGCCGGGCCGGAATACCTCGCACAGCGCCGAACCCGGCAGACCGACTGCCTCGAGCGCCGGATCGAAGTGCTTCCCGTCGAGGGTGTACAGGCCGGACTCCAGCGCCCAGTTCTGCTCGACGTGTGGATCCGCCCCCAACGCGATCAGGACATAGTCATAGGACCCGACCAGATAGCGCGTGGCCGACCAGCATTCGGGCTCGTTGCGCTGCAGCCAGCGCACTGTGGGTGCCACCGACTGCTGGGTGAGCGCGGAGCCGGTGCGGGACAACATATCCGCACCGTCGATCACCGTCGCTAGCTCGTCGATTTCACGGGTGGCCCTGGCATCGTTCTGCAGGATCGGCCGGCGCACCGGTCGCAGGCCGGCATCCAGGCATACCACAGCGGGGACCATCCCGGTCGCCGAGACCGCCGCCACCATCCCCGGGTCGATCTGAGATTCGGCCAGTACCTGCCGGATTCCCTCTATCGCGTTGGTGACCCAGGCCGAGGCATCCGCCTCGGCATAGGCCGGCCCGTCCGAGAAGATCGGCGAGCTCAACGTCGCCTGCGCGACGATGCCGGCCGTTTCGTGCAGCAGAACCGTTTTGGTTCCGGTGGTGCCGATATCGACACCGATCAGATAGGTGCCCCGCAAGGAACTGTCTCCTGTCCAGAGTTCACGATGCCAGCGCAACGTGTCGCTGACACTAGCCGAGAATGTGAAGAAGTATCAATCTCCTGTTAACAATTCACGTTAAATCGGATCCTGAAGCGGTGACCCGAAGCTCATCGGGCACCGTTGCCGGTCGCCGCACCGTCAACCCCGCCTCTTCGGCCACCAGCGCCGCGGCCGCCCAGTCGTACTCACCGAGATGACTCTCGACGTAGGCGTCCAACGCACCTTCTGCGACAGCACAGATCGCCAGCGCCGCCGACCCGAGGGCTCGAGCGTCGGTGTACCCGGCCATCATTTCGGCAGTCATCCCGCACTGCGCGCGGCGCACATCAGCCGAATAGGCATAGCCCATCCCCAGCAGGCGTGCGGCACCGTCGTCGCCCAGGGCCGGCCCGGTCAACCGGTATACCCCCGTGCCGTCGGCCAGCCATGCTCCGCCACCCCGGTAGGCGTAATACGTCTTGCCCAACACCGGAGCGTCGACCGCGCCGGCGAGCCACAGCCCGGTACGGATACAGACCGCGCCCACCGAGGTGGCGTAATACGGAATCCCCCTGGTGAAGTTGGTCGTACCGTCCAGCGGATCGATCGACCAGCGCACCCTGGCACCGTCGGGGACCGTGCCCGGGAGTTCCTCGCCGGTGACATGGTCATCGGGCCTGCGACTGCTCAACACGGCCCGCACCGCGCGCTCGGCGGCGACATCGACATCGGTGACCAGGTCGCCGCGATCCCCCTTGACCGTCACAGTGGCACTCGCCCGCGGCCGGGAACGCAATACCGCCGCACCCGCACGCGCCGCCTCCAGCGCCACGTCAGCGAGTTCAGCGGCCAGCGCTGATGGGCTGCCGAGCTGCTCAGAATCCATTTCTGTTACCTCTTCCCATCTCACACCCGGTTATGTTAAACATTAACGACATTCGTCCGTGAGTTGAAAGATCACAGTAAAAACTGTCAATCATTCACAGATAGTCACAGGGGTGCCGATGACAGTCGAAGAGCGAAGAGCCCTCATCGAAGAGCGGCTGCGGTCTGACGGCGAAGTGGATTTCGCGTCGTTGGCCGCGATGTTCGAGGTCTCGGAGATGACGATTCGGCGCGACATCGATGTCCTGGAAGCCCAAGGGGCGGTACGCCGGGTGCGCGGCGGCGCGATCGCCTACTCGCACAAGGCCGAGGAGCCCGCGTTCGGCACCAGGGTCGAGTCGGCAACCGCCGAGAAGGCCCACATCGCAACGGCTGCCGTCGAGTTGCTGGAACAGCACGAGACCGTCATCATCGACAGCGGCAGCACCGCGCTGGCCGTGGCGCATCAGATCCGCGGCCGTGGACTGGGTTTGACCGTGATCACTCCGAGTGTGCTTGCCGCACTTGAACTGGTCGACGAACCCAACACCACGGTCTTTCTCACCGGCGGACGAATGCGACCCGGAGAGCTGAGCCTCATCGGCTCCGATGCCCAGGCGACCTACCGGCGGTACAACTGCGACACCTACATCATGGGCGTCGCCGGAGTCGACGCCAAGCGTGGACTCACCGACTATCACAGCGAGGAAAGTGACGTGAAGCGCGCGGCCATGGAGTCCGCCGACCGCGTGATCCTCGCTGTCGACTCGAGCAAGCTCGGCCGGGTGCAACTGGTCAACATCGCGCCACTGAACGCGGTGAACACCATCGTGACCGACGGTTCTCACGACGACCCGGTACTGGAGGCGGCCCGACAGCAGGGCATCGACGTGCGGGTCGCCCACGAGTGATCGCAGCCGTCGCACCCAATGAAAACAGCAGAGAAGGAAGAACATTGACGAAGACAGTCGTAGTGACGGGTGCGGGATCCGGCATCGGCAAGGCCATGGTGACCGAACTGGCCCGCCGAGGCTGGCAGATCGTCGTGACCGACGTCGACGAGCAGGCCGCCAAAGCCTGTGCCGAGCAGCTCGATACCGCGGCCGGTCAGCACCACGAGCATCTGCGGCTTGACGTGACCGACCCGGCCGCGGCCGCCCGGGTGGCCGACGACGTCGCCGACCGGCTCGGGCTCGACGCGTGGGTGAGCAACGCCGGCATCTCCTTCATGGAGCGCTTCCTGGACATGCCGCTGGACCGCGTCGAGAAGACCTTCGACATCAACCTCAAAGGTGTGTTCATCTGCGGCCAGGCGGCAGCTCGCGCGATGGTTCGCACACGCACGAAGGGCACGATCGTCAACACCGCCTCGATGGGCGGCAAGCAGGGCCGGGTTCCGTTCCTCAGCGACTACATCGCATCGAAATTCGGGGTGATCGGGCTGACCCAGTCGATGGCCTACGAACTGGCCGAGCACGGCATCACCGTCAACAGCATCTGTCCCGGCTATGTCGCTACCCCGATGCAGGAGCGCGAACTCGCCTGGGAAGCGTCGCTGCGCGGCACCACTGCCGAAGCGGTGAAACAGATGTGGATCGACGACACTCCGCTCGGACGTGTCGAACGGCCGGAGGACATCGCGAAAGCGTTGACTTTCCTGCTCTCCGAGGACGCCCGGTTCATCACCGGCGAGGCACTTGCCGTCAACGGCGGCGCCTTCATGGATTGATCACCCACCGAATCAACAGGATTGGAAGGGATATGGCATCACAAAAAAAGTGGTTGTCCGCCGCCACCGCATTGTTGGGCGCGGGCACCCTGGCGCTGGCCGGGTGTTCGAGTTCCGGCCCGGCGAGCGAGAATGGAAGCGGCGCAGGTGATATCCCCGCCGACCACACCGGCACGGTGAAAATCCTCATGGAGGACGAACACGACACCGAGGCCGTCGAGTCCCTGCTCGACGGGTTCAAGACGGCGTACCCGAACATCAACGTCGACATCGAGAAGCTCGCCTACGACTCGATGCGCGACAAGCTGGTCGCGTCGTTTCAGGCCCCACAGGGCACGTATGACTTGATCATGATCGACAATCCCTGGACCGACGACTTCGTCAACGCCGGATTCCTGGCACCGTTGGACAGCCGGATCGAGTCGGCGAGCAAGCTGGACTACGACGATTTCTACCCTTCGCTGCGCGGGGTCAACGAGATCGACGGCTCCACCTACGGCATCCCGATGTACAACTACGCCCAGGGCTACATCTATCGCGATGACCTGCTGCAGCAGGCGGGCCTACCGGTACCGGGCACCCTCGACGAGCTGGTGACGACGGTCAACAAGCTGACCACACCCCAGCACGCCGGTATCGCACACAGCCCGCAACGCGGCTACAAGATTCTCGAGGAATGGTCGAGCTGGTACGCCGCGGCCGGCGGTTCGATGTTCGACAAGGACGGCAAGCCGACGATCGACACCCCGGAAGCCCACAAGGCCCTGCAGATCTACATCGACACCCTGAAGTCGGCGTCACCGCCCAACAGTGTGAACTGGGCACAGGACGAGACCATCCGGTCACTGTCCTCCGGCGGGTCGGCGTCCATCGTCGGCTACAACTGGCTGACCTCCAGCCTCAACTCGCCCGAATCCGGTGAGCTGTCCGGCAAGTTCAAATTGGCACCGATGCCCGGTGGCCGCGGTGCGCTCGGCGTCTGGTCGTGGGCGATCCCGGCCAACTCCAAGGACTCCGACGCCGCCTGGGCGTTCATCTCCTGGGTCACCGACAAGGACACCGACAAGCAACGGGTCATGCACGGCGGCGCACCCACTCGGATCTCCACGGTCGCCGACCCCGAGGTCCGCAAGACGGGCAACGGTGAGAGTTACTTCGCCGCCGTGGACGAAATCCTGAAGAACAACGTCCCGTTCGCGCAGGGGCTCAACGCCGAGCAGATGGTGCAGGAGGTCGGCACTCAGCTCAATGAGGCAGTGATCGGCGCGAAGTCCATCGATCAGGCGCTGGCCGACGCGCAGGCTGCGGCCGACCAGATCACGGGACGCTGACCCGGTTTCCGCGGAGCGCTCCCCCTCCGCGCTCCGCGGAAACCGCCTAGAGAAGAGCACAATGAGAAAGTTTCGCTACGGCATGATGGCACCGTTCGCCGCGGTGTTCGCCGTCGCCATCGGCTTCCCGTTGGTGTACGCCGTGTATCTCAGCTTCGTCGACAAGAAGCTGACCTCACAGCGGCCGGCACAGTTCGTCGGAATCGACAACTACACCAAGGCGTTTCAGGGGAAGTTCGTCGGCTCGCTCGGAGTCACCGCGACATATGTGGTTATCGCGGTGGTTGCCGAACTGGTACTCGCACTCCTGATCGCACTGGCACTGCAGCGGCAACGCTGGATGAAGGACCTCACCCGTTCGGTCCTGCTGATCCCGATGTTCATCACTCCGATCGCCGTGGCACTCGTATTCCGGTTCCTGCTCAACAGCCAGCTGGGCGTGATACCCAACGCACTGCACAAGGTCGGCGTCGATCACGACTTCTTCGGCTCCGGTTCGGCGCTGTTCACCCTGGTCGCCATCGACGTCTGGCAGTGGACACCGTTTCTGGTCTTGCTGTTGGTGGCAGGTCTGGAGTCCATGCCCAAACAACCTCTCGAAGCTGCCAGAGTCGACGGGGCCAGTGGTCTGTACACCCTGTTCCGGGTCACCCTCCCGCTGTTGTCGCCGGTGCTGACCGTCGCGGTCATGCTCCGCGCCCTCGATGCGCTGAAAGTCTTCGAGTACGTCTACGCCACCACGCGAGGCGGGCCGGGCACCGAGACGGAGACGATCCAGTACCTGATGTACCAGACCGGGATCCAGTTCTTCCGGCTCGGTGAGGCGAGCGCAATGGCTTGCCTCGTGCTGGCTTTCGTGCTCGCAGTCATCGTCGTCGTGTATCGCCGAATGGAGAAGTCCGCAGCATGAGTGACCTACGGCGCACATCTTTCAGCGCGCTGCGCATCGGGTTTCTCCTCGCCGGTGTCGCCATTGTGGTCCTGCCGCTGGCCTGGATCACGCTCGCCAGCTTCAAGACCCCGGGACAACTCAACGATCCATGGCTCGTCGCATTCTCACCGTCGATGGACAACTGGAAACACGTGCTCGACAGTACGATCGTCAGCGCCGTCGTCCGCAGCGCGATCGTCGCATTCGCAACCGTGGGCATCAGCATCACCGTCGGCAGCATGGCCGCCTACTCCATCAGCCGCTACAAGACCGGAGGGTCGGCAACCAGATTCGGCATGCTCGCCGCTCAGGTCCTGCCGCCTGCGGTCCTGGTGTTCCCGTTCCTCACCGCGGGCTACGCGATGAACCTGAGCGGGACGCTGATCCCGGTCATCTTCGCGCACATCAGTTTCGTGCTGCCTTTCGTCACGTGGTTTCTGATCGGGCTGTGGGAAGCGGTTCCCCGGTCTCTGGAAGAGCAAGCCCTCGTCGACGGTCTCACCCGGTTCGCCGCGTTCCGCAAGGTGATGATCCCGCAGGTCTACCCGGGCCTCGGCGCCTCGGCGATCTTCGGTTTCATCCTGTCCTGGAACGACATGTTCTACGGGCTCATCCTGGCGCCCAACAACAATCAGCTTCTTCCGGTGGCCATCTCGTCGTTCAACACGTTCCGCGGAGTCGACCTCGGCTCGATGAGCGCCGCCATCATCATCTCGATCGTTCCGGTCATCATCGCGGCGTTCTTCGTGCAACGACGCCTGATCCAGGGCATGGGCGGCGGAGCCGTCAAGTTCTAGCCGCCTCGGCAATTTGGAGATCCCATGGCAACTATCACCTTTCGCGATGTGTGCAAGGACTACGGTCACCTACGCATCGTCGACAAACTCAACCTCGACCTGCCGGATGGCTCGATGACGGTCCTGGTGGGTCCGTCGGGATGCGGGAAGTCGACATCCCTGCGCATGCTGGCGGGCCTGGAACAGATCAGTTCCGGTGACATCTTCATCGGCGAGCGCAATGTCACACACGTGGACACCAGGGACCGGGATATCGCGATGGTGTTCCAGAACTACGCGCTGTACCCACACCTGAACGTACTGAACAACATCGCCTTCCCGTTGCGGGCCAAGAAGGTCAAGAAGGCCGAAGCGCACCGCCGCGCCACCGAGGTCGCCGAATCGATCGGCCTCGGCAATCTGCTCAACCGGCGACCCAAGGACCTCAGCGGTGGTCAGCAGCAGCGGGTCGCCATCGCCCGTGCCATCGTCCGCGAACCCTCGGTGTTCCTGTTCGACGAACCACTGAGCAACCTGGACGCCAAGCTGCGGGTGGAGACCCGCACCGAACTGCTACACATCCAGCGCCGGCTGGGCATCACCTCGTTCTATGTCACCCATGACCAGGAAGAGGCGATGACGCTGTCGGACCGCATGGTGGTGATGCGGGAGGGCGGCGTGGCACAGGCAGGCACTCCGTTGGAGGTGTACTCGAAGCCGGCGGACACATTCGTCGCCACGTTCGTCGGTTCACCGAAAATGAACCTGATCCCGGGTGCCAATGAAACCGGCTCATTCCGAAGCGAATCCGGTCTGCAGCTCGACCTCACCGCACCGTGTACCGGTCCGGTCATCCTCGGCGTGCGTCCCGACGATCTACTGCTCACCCCGGAGCCTGACGCCACCGCCACCGTGACTCTGGTGGAACTGCTTGGGCCGCGCGCCATCGTCACCGTCGCTGCAGGCGATGTCGAGCTGACGGCGGTCACCGAGGTCAGCCGACTCGGTGGCGTGACCCCTGGTGCACCGGTGAGCCTCCAGATCCGGCCCGACAGCGGACACTTCTTCGATCATTCGACCGGAAAGCGAATCAACTGAGATGACAACCACATCCGCCGGCGGACCCGACCTGATCCTCGGAATCAACACGTGCTTCGCGGTCAAACGCTGGCCGCAACCGGCGGCGTGGGCCCGCATCGTCACCGAGGAGCTGGGCCTCGACACCGTGCAGCTCAGCTTGGATCTGGTGCCGTTCGGCCTGAGCAAGGACGCGATCCGCCGATACGCCGAACGGGTCCGCACCACCGCCGACGAATTCGGTATCACCATCCACAGCGTGTTCACCGGGCTGGCCGCCTACTCCTCCCCTCTGTTGCTCTCCGAGGACCCGTACGACCGCGCCGCGGCCTTCGACTGGTATCGGGAGATGATCGCCTTCACCGCGGCGGTCGGGGCAACCGGACTCGGCGGGCACATCGGTGCACTGTCGGTATCGGCGGCCGCCGATCCCACGCTGTCGAAAACTCTCATCGCCACCGAGCTGGACCTGATGCGGGAACTCGCCGAGTCCGCCGCCGACGCCGGGCTCGACCATCTGCAGTTCGAAAATCTCGCTGTCGCAAGGGAGTACGGCCACAGCATCGACGAGGCACACGCCATCGAGACCGAACTCGCCGGTACCGCTGTGCCGTGGCGGCTGTGCCTGGACCTGGGGCATCCGTCGTCGCTGACGCCCGGCACACCCAGTGCCGACCCCCTCGCGTGGCTGGACGAGAAGTGGGTGAACACCCCGGTGGTGCAGTTGCAGCAGTCACCCGTCGGTGCGGACCACCACGGCCCGTTCACCGCGGCGGCCAATGCCGCAGGCACCGTCGACCGAGATGCCGTGCTGGCCAAGTTGTCCGGCTGGAACGGTGATGTCCACCTGTTTTTCGAGATCATCCATTCGAATGAATATCCCGACCAGACCGTTCTGGACGAGTTGCGCGAAAGCGTGCAGTACTGGCGCGCCCGGCTCCACAACTGATCAACAACTGAAGGGAATTCACATGGATACCGGCCTGCGCGACTCCGTTGCCTTCGTCACCGGCGGAGGCACCGGGATCGGACGCTGTACGGCACTGGCGCTCGCAGCCGAAGGCGCGGCCGTCGCCGTCGCCGACATCCACATCGAGTCCGCCCGGGCCACCGTCGCCGAACTGACCGCACACGGCGCCGAAGCCGTTGCCGTACAGGCAGATGTGAGCGATGAGGAGTCGGTGGCCGATGCCATCGCGACAACCGCCCACGAACTCGGCAGCCTCGACTCACTGGTGCTGTGTGCCGGCATCTCCGGGCTCTACGGCAGATCGATCGACGAGATCAGCACCGGCGATTGGGACCGGATGTTCGATATCAACGTGAAGGGCCAATGGCTGCCGGTCAAGCACGCGCTCCCGTTCCTGCGGCTCAGCTCGAAAGCTTCGGTCACCATCGTCGCCTCGGATTCCGCACTGGTCGCCTCACCGCTGCACGTACCGTACTGCGCCTCCAAAGGTGCGCTGATCATGATGGTCAATGCCATGGCCGTCGACCTCCGGGCCGACGGCATCCGGGTGAATTGCGTGTGCCCCAGTGTGGTGAACACTCGAATGCCCAAGAACGACATCGGCTTGCCCGACGACGCCGATCTCGGCGACCGTTACCCGATCCACGAGCCCGAGGACATCGCCCGCTACCTGACTTTCCTCGCCTCACCTGCCGCGGCGACCATCAGCGGGCACGCACTCGTAGCGGATTTCGGATTCGTCGGACAGTCCTCGTTCCCCATGTGATGCCGCGCCCACCACAACCGTCGAGGGTGCGCTGAGCGCACCGGAATGCCAGAAATCCCGCTCTCACCGCACGCTCGACGCGAAAAACCTACAGCAGCGAAACGATCCGCTCGCCGACCTCGCTGGTCGAGAGCGTGACATCGCCGCGGGTAGCCAGGTGCTCGCTGACGGCCTTGTCGACCCGCGCGGCGGCGTCGGTTTCGCCGATGTGGTTGAGCAGCAGCGCCACGCTCATCACGGCGGCGGTCGGATCGGCGATCCCCTGCCCGGCAATGTCGGGTGCGCTGCCGTGCACGGGCTCGAACATGGACGGGTTGGTGCCCGTCGCATCGATATTGCCCGAGGCGGCCAGGCCGATACCGCCGGACACCGCGGCCGCCAAATCGGTGATGATGTCGCCGAACAGATTGTCGGTGACGATCACGTCGAACCGGCCGGGGTCGGTGACCATGTGGATGGTCGCGGCATCGATGTGCTGGTAGGCAGTCTCGACGTCCGGGTAATCCGCACCGATCTCGTCGACGGTGCGCTTCCACAGCGAGCCGGCAAACGCCAGCACGTTGTTCTTGTGCACCAGGGTGAGGTGATGGCGAGGCCTGCGCTGCGCCAACTCGAAGGCGTAGCGCACCACTCGTTCCACACCGAAGCGGGTGTTGGTGGACACCTCGGTGGCGACCTCGTGCGGAGTGTCCACCCGGATCGCGCCACCGGTTCCGGTGTAGGGACCTTCGGTGCCTTCGCGCACCACCACGAAGTCGATCTCCGGGTTGCCGGCCAGCGGGCTGGAAACGCCGGCGAACAACTTCGACGGCCGCAGGTTCACGTGGTGGTCCAATGCGAACCGCATGTTCAGCAGCAGTCCGCGCTCGAGCACACCGCTGGGCACCGAGGGATCACCGATGGCGCCCAACAGGATTGCGTCGTAGCCCTTGAGCTCGTCGACGAAGCCTTCCGGCAGAGTCTCGCCGGTCGCGTGGTAGCGCCGCGCGCCCAGGTCGTATTCGGTCCGGTCCACACCGGGCAGGACCGCGTCGAGCACTTTCAGTGCCTCGGCGATGACCTCCGGACCGATGCCGTCACCGGCGATAACAGCGAGTTTCATGACAGGTCGACCACTTCCAGCGTCGTGGCGTCGACCGCGGCAGAGATCGCGGCGCGCACGTCTTCGGGCACATCGGTGTCGAGGCGCAGCATCACGATGGCGCTGTCACCGTCGACATCCTGGCTCAACTGTGCGGCCAGGATGTTGACGTTCGCGCCGCCGAGCAGGGTGCCGATCTTGCCGAGCGCTCCCGGCTGATCGTTGTAGTTGACGATGAGGTTGTAACCCTCGGCCCGAAGGTCGAAGTTGCGTCCGTTGATCTGGACGATCTTCTCGACCAGCTGGGGGCCCGACAGGGTGCCGGCCACATTCAGTGAGCTGCCGTCGGCGTGCACGGCGCGGACGTCGACCACGCTGCGGTGGTTGGGGCTCTCGGTGGCGGTGCTGATCTCAGACGCCACTCCCCGGTCGGTGGCCAGCGTCGGGGCGTTGACGAACGTCACCTGTTCGTCGACCACGGCGGAGAACAATCCGCGCAGCGCTGACAGCTTCAGGATCTCGACGTCCTCGGAAGCCAGCTCGCCGCGCACCTGCACGGACAGCGACACCGGAGCCGCATCGGACAGCGCGCCGACGAGCAGACCGAGTTTGCGCACCAGGTCCAGCCAGGGCGCGACCTCTTCGCCGACGGCTCCGCCGCCGACGTTGACGGCGTCCGGCACGAATTCGCCGGCCAGGGCGAGCTTCACGCTGGCGGCCACATCGGTGCCGGCCCGGTCCTGCGCCTCGGCGGTCGAGGCACCCAGGTGCGGTGTCACGACGACCTGAGGCAGCTCGAACAGCGGGCTGTCGGTGCACGGTTCGGTCGAGAAGACGTCGAGACCGGCAGCGCGCACGTGGCCGCTGTTGATCGCATCGGCCAGGGCCTGCTCGTCGATCAGGCCGCCGCGGGCGGCGTTGACGATGATGACGCCCGGCTTGGTCTTGGCCAGGTTCTCCTTGCCGAGCAGACCCGCGGTCTCCTTGGTCTTGGGCAGGTGCACCGAGATGAAGTCCGCGCGGCCGAGCAGCTCGTCCAGCGGCAGCAGCTCGATACCCAGCTGGGCGGCGCGGGCCTGCGAGACATAGGGGTCGTACGCGACGATGTGCGCGCCGAAGGCAGCAAGACGCTGAGCGACCAGCTGGCCGATGCGGCCCAGGCCGACGACGCCGACGGTCTTGTCGAAGATCTCGACGCCCGAGAACGACGACCGCTTCCAGGTGTGCTCACGCAGGGTCGCGTCGGCGGAGGGAATCTGGCGGGCCGTGGACAGCAGCAGGGCGATGGCATGTTCTGCGGCGCTGTGGATGTTCGACGTGGGCGCGTTGACCACCAGCACCCCGCGCGCGGTCGCGGCGTCGACATCGACGTTGTCCAGGCCGACGCCCGCGCGGGCGACGATCTTGAGTTTGGGGGCGGCGGCGATGACCTCGGCGTCGACCGTGGTGGCGGAACGCACCAGAAGCGCATCGGCTTCCGGCACGGCAGCGAGCAGCTTCTCGCGGTCCGGACCGTCGACCCACCTGACCTCTACCTGGTCACCGAGCGCGGCGACGGTCGATTCCGCGAGCTTGTCGGCAATCAAAACAACGGGAAGACTCACGCGGACAGCCTAGTGTGTGCGCTCTACCACAGCCGAACCGCGTGCGGTGTACTGATGGGCGTGGACGTCACCATCGTCGGCAGCGGCCCCAACGGGCTGTCCGCCGCTGTCATCTGCGCCCGGGCCGGACTTTCGGTGCGCGTGATCGAGGCCCAGCCGACGCCGGGTGGCGGCGCCCGCACCCTGCCCGACCCCGAGTTTCCCGGGGTCAGCCACGACCTCTGTTCGGCCGTGCATCCGCTGGCGCTGGCCTCGCCGTTCTTCGCCGCCTACGACCTGCGGGCCCGCGGGGTGCGGCTGGCCGTCCCCGAAATCTCGTACGCGAGCCCGCTGACCGACCGGCCCGCCGCGGTCGGCTACCGCGACATCGAGCGCACCTGCGATGAATTGGACCACGGAGATTCCTGGCGACGCCTGCTCGGACCGCTGGCCGCCGACTGTGATGGCGTGGTGGGCCTCATTCTCGGCGACAAACGGTCCCTGCCTCCGTCGGTCCCGGCCGCCTTGAAGTTGGGCCCCCGGCTTCTGGCCCAGGGCACGCCGCTGTGGCGGTCACTGGCGGGCGAGGACGCCCGAGCCCTGTTCAGTGGTGTTGCCGCGCACACGATTTCAACCATGCCGTCCCTGGTTTCGGGAGGCGCGGGGTTGATGCTGGCCACTCTGGGACATGCGGTGGGATGGCCGATTCCCATCGGCGGTTCCCAAGCCATCCCCGACACGTTGCTCGCCGACCTCACCGCACACGGCGGTGAACTGATCGTCGGACAGGAGGTCGTCGAACCACCGGGCGGCGTCGTCATCTACGACACCGCACCCACCGCCCTCCTGGCGATCTACGGCAAGGCCCTGCCGGCGCGCTATGCCCGGGCGCTGAGCCGCTATACGTACGGGCCGGGGGTGGCGAAGGTCGATTTCGTGTTGAGCGGCGACATCCCATGGCGTGACCCGCGTCTGGCGCAGGCGCCGACATTGCACCTGGGCGGCAGCCGGGCGCAGATGGCATCGGCCGAGTCCGAGATCGCCGCGGGGCGCCACGCCGAATGGCCCATGGTGCTGGCCGCACTCCCCCATATCGCCGACCCGTCGCGCATCGACGACGCCGGTCGCCGCCCGCTGTGGACCTACGTCCACGTACCCAACAACTCCACGCTGGACCTGGCCGAGACCGTGACCGGGATCTTCGAACGGTTCGCGCCGGGCTTTCGCGATCTGGTTGTCGCCGTACGCAGTGTGCCCGCGTCGCGGATGGACGAGCACAACGCCAATCTGGTGGGCGGCGACATCGGCGTCGGCGCCAACAACATGGCCAGTGCGCTGCTGGGCCCCACGCCCCGGTTCGATCCCTGGACCACACCGATGCCGAAGGCCTACCTGTGCTCGTCGGCCACCCCGCCCGGCGGCGGCGTGCACGGTATGGCCGGCTTCTACGCGGCTCGCACCGTACTGAAACGCGAGTTCGGCATCACGGACCTGCCTAAGCTGGCGCCATGAGCAACTCCGGACCCAAGGTCGCCGTCATCTACTACTCCGCGACCGGCCACGGCACCACGATGGCTCAGCGGGTCACCGCCGCTGCCGAGGCGGCCGGCGCCGAGGTGCGGTTGCGGCCCGTCGCCGAGACCGCCGATCCGGAGTCCTTCGCCCACAACCCGGCCTGGACCGCCAATTACCAAGCCACCAAGGATCAACCGAGCGCCACCGGTGACGACATCGTGTGGGCGGATGCGGTGATCTTCGGCTCCCCCACCCGGTTCGGTTCTGTCGCTTCGCAATTGCGTGCGTTTCTGGACTCACTCGGCGGCCTGTGGTCGCAGGGCAAGCTCGCCGACAAGGTCTATGCGGGGTTCACCTCGACCAACACCGCACACGGCGGGCAGGAGACCACGCTGTTGACGCTGTACGTGACGCTGATGCACTGGGGTGGGATCATCGTGCCGCCGGGCTACACCGACCCGCTCAAGTTCGTCGACGGCAACCCGTACGGCGCGAGTCTGATCGCCAACCACGACAACATCGGCGAGTTCGATGACGCCACCTACGACGCACTGGATCACCTGGCCCGTCGAGTGGTCAGTGTGGCAGCACGGCTGCGCGCATAGGCAGCGCCGCCCGATCTGACGAAAACTGCTGCGCTGCGGCCTTACCCGGATCGCTTAGATTTGAGCGGTGAACAGTGGCATCGCGCGGCTGGTGGGTTCGGTCCCCCACACCGATCCGATCATGAAATTGTTCGCGGTGGGCGACATGGATCTCTATCACGTGAGCCCGCCGCTGCACGGCTACAACGTCGTCGCCGCTTCCCAGCAGCTGTGGGCCATGCGCGCGCAGTGCATCTACCCCGACGGCCGGATCGAACCGCCCGAGCCCGACGACCCGGTATCGACCGAGCTCTACGGCGTGGTCGGCGAAGGCCTGCAGATCGACAGCACCGAGAAGCTTCCGGGCAGCGCCGACGGCCGAAGTGTGGTCCGCACGCTGGCCGCCATGGGTTACA
The DNA here is from genome assembly GCF_000426065.1 of Mycobacterium sp. URHD0025. Lineage (GTDB taxonomy): Bacteria > Actinomycetota > Actinomycetes > Mycobacteriales > Mycobacteriaceae > Mycobacterium. The sequence continues at coordinate 432,322 of NZ_KE384491.1, forward strand.
CGATCATTTAGAAAGCCGAAAGGCCAGTTATCGCACGCTTTTTCGTGGTTCGCGTGCAACAACTGGCCAGTCGGCGTCGGAAATTTAGGCCGTTTCGGTGATCGGCCGGTCGACCCAGCTCATCAGGTCGCGCAGCTTCTTGCCGGTGACCTCGATGGGGTGCTCGGCGTTGGCCTTGCGCAGGCCCTCGAGCTCCTTGTTGCCGCCCTCGACGTTGGCGACCAGGCGCTTGACGAAGGTGCCGTCCTGGATGTCCTTGAGAATGTCCTTCATCCGCTCTTTGGTACCGGCGTCGATGACCCGCGGTCCGGACAGATAGCCGCCGAACTCCGCGGTGTCGGACACCGAGTAGTTCATGCGGGCGATGCCGCCCTCGTACATCAGGTCGACGATCAGCTTGAGCTCGTGCAGCACCTCGAAGTAGGCCATCTCGGGGGCGTAGCCCGCCTCGACCATGACCTCGAAACCGGTCTTCACCAGTTCCTCGGTGCCACCGCACAACACGGCCTGCTCACCGAACAGGTCGGTCTCGGTCTCTTCCTTGAAGGTGGTCTTGATGACACCGGCGCGGGCACCGCCGATGGCGGCGGCATACGACAGCGCCAGGGCCTGGCCCTCACCCTTGGGATCCTGGTCGACCGCGATCAGACAGGGCACACCCTTGCCGTCGACGAACTGGCGGCGCACCAGGTGGCCGGGGCCCTTCGGGGCAACCATGCCGACGGTGACGTTGGCCGGCGGGGTGATCAGGTCGAAGTGGATGTTGAGGCCGTGGCCGAAGAACAGCGCGTTGCCGTCCTCAAGGTTGGGCTCGATGTCGTTCTTGAAGATCTCCGCCTGCGCGGTGTCGGGCGCGAGCACCATGATCACGTCGGCCCACTTGGCCACCTCGGCCGGGGTGTCGACCTCGAGGCCCTGCTCCTCGACCTTGACGCGGGACTTCGAGCCCTCTTTCAGACCGACCTTGACCTGGACGCCCGAGTCGCGCAGCGACAGCGAATGCGCGTGCCCCTGGCTGCCGTAGCCGATGACGGCGACCTTGCGACCCTGGATGATCGACAGGTCCGCGTCGGCGTCATAAAACATCTCAACTGCCATGCGAAATTATCCTTCTCTTTCTAGCTCTACAGCCGATTAACGCTACTTGACGTGTTTACTTCACTGCGCTGATACCACGGGGTCCGCGGGAGACCGACACCATGCCGGACTGTGCGATCTCGCGGATACCGTAGGGCTCCAGGACCCGCAGCAGGGCCTCCAGCTTCTCCGGGGTACCGGTCGCCTCGACCGTCAGAGACTCTGTCGAGACATCGACGACCTTGGCGCGGAACAGGTTCACCGCTTCGATGACCTGACCACGGTTGCTCGCGTCGGCGCGCACCTTGATCAGGGCGAGCTCGCGGGAGACGGAGTTGTCATCCTCCTGCTCGACGATCTTGATCACGTTGATCAGCTTGTTGAGCTGCTTGGTGATCTGCTCCAGCGGCGATTCCTCGACACTGACCACGATCGTCATCCGGGACATGTGCTTCTGCTCGGTGGCGCCCACAGCCAGGGACTGGATGTTGTAGCCGCGGCGCGAGAACAGCGAGGCCACCCTGGCGAGAACGCCGGGCTTGTCCTCGACCAGCACCGAAAGGGTGTGAGTGGGGGTGGTGTTGCTCATCAGGCATGCCCCTCGGCGTCGTTTTCGTCGAACAGCGGACGGATATCGTGGGCCGCCATGATCTCGTCGTTGCTGGTGCCGGCGGCGACCATCGGCCACACCTGCGCGTCGGCACCGACGATGAAGTCGATCACGACCGGGCGGTCGTTGATGGCGCGGGCCTGGTTGATGACGTCCTCGACATCCTCGGCCCGCTCGCAGCGCAGACCGACACAGCCGAGCGCCTCGGCCAGCTTGACGAAGTCCGGGATCCGGCGCGAGTGCGTCGCCAGATCGGTCTGGCTGTAGCGCTTTTCGTAGAACAGCGTCTGCCACTGCCGGACCATGCCCAGATTGCCGTTGTTGATCAACGCCACCTTGATCGGCGCACCTTCGATGGCGCAGGTGGCCAGCTCCTGGTTGGTCATCTGGAAGCAGCCGTCACCGTCGATGGCCCACACCTCGGCTTCGGGGCGGGCGAATTTGGCGCCCATCGCCGCCGGGACGGCGTAGCCCATGGTGCCCAGGCCGCCCGAGTTCAGCCAGGTTTTGGGATTCTCGTATTTGACGAACTGCGCCGCCCACATCTGGTGCTGGCCCACACCGGCCACGTACACCGCCTCGGGTCCGGCGATCTGGCCGAGCTTCTCGATGACGTACTCAGGGCTCAGGCTGCCGTCACTCTGCGGGCCGTAGCTCAGCGGGTAGGTCTCCTTGAGGCCGGACAGGTACTCCCACCAGCTGTCGAGTTTCAGTGCGGCGCTTGTGGTTCCGTCGCGGCGCAGCACCTCGGTCAGATCGGTGATGACGGCCTTCACGTCCCCCACGATCGGCACATCGGCGTGCCGGTTCTTGCCGATCTCGGCGGGGTCGATGTCGGCGTGGATCACCTTGGCGTCCGGGGCGAACGTGGACAGCTGACCGGTGACCCGGTCGTCGAACCGGGTACCCAGCGCGATCAGCAGATCGCTGCGCTGCAGCGCACCCACGGCGGCCACGGTGCCGTGCATGCCCGGCATACCCAGGTGCTGCGGGTGGCTGTCGGGGAACGCACCGCGGGCCATCAACGTGGTGACGACCGGGATGCCGGTGAGCTCGGCCAGTTCGAGCAGTTCGGCACTGGCCTCACCGCGGATGACACCACCGCCGACATAGAGCACCGGCTTGGCGGCCGCGGCGATCAGCTTGGCGGCCTCACGCACCTGACGGCTGTGCGGCTTGGTGTTCGGCTTGTAGCCGGGCAGGTCCATCTGCGGAGGCCAGGAGAAGGTGCACTGGCCCTGCAGGATGTCCTTGGGAACGTCGACGAGCACAGCTCCGGGACGTCCGCTCCTGGCGATGTGGAAGGCCTCGGCCATCACCTGGGCGATGTCGTCACCGTTGCGCACCAGGAAGTTGTGCTTGGTGATCGGCATGGTCATGCCGGTGATGTCGGCTTCCTGGAAGGCGTCGGTGCCGATCAGGCTGCGCCCCACCTGCCCGGTGATGGCCACCACCGGGATGGAGTCCATCTGGGCGTCGGCCAGGGGCGTGATCAGGTTGGTCGCGCCCGGACCCGAGGTCGCCATCATCACGCCGACCTTGCCGGTGGCGTGGGCATAACCGCTGGCGGCGTGGCCTGCGCCCTGCTCATGGCGAACCAGCACGTGCCGTAGCTTCTGCGAGTCGAACAGCGGATCGTAGACCGGCAAGACCGCGCCGCCGGGGATACCGAACACGACGTCGACACCGAGCTCTTCCAGCGACCGGACGACCGCTTGGGCGCCGGTGAGCTGCTGGGGGGCAACCCGATTGGGCTGTGCCGAATCTGACTTGGCCTTGGTTGCGCCGTTGGCAGGCGCGGTTCCCGACCGGGCTGGCGGTCGCGTTGTCGGTGCGCTCACGATGTCCTCTTCACGGTCCTATTCACGTTCCTTTTCAGGAAATCTCTTTTTTCACTGGTGGCGGCGCCTTTTGGCAAATAAAAAACCCCCGTCAGCCGGTAGCTGTACGAGGGTGGCGCGTCGATGCGGTTGGCTATGCCCGGCAGGGGGCCAGCGCGGCATCAACGCGCCAACCAATTACTACGAGCGATCCGGGGGTGTGCATAGCACCTGACGGTAGCTGCCGTACAGGTTAAAGGTCAAATTCGTCCCCGACGGGCCCGCGCGGCGGGCGGCCATGGGGCGGGCCGGTGTTCGGCTGGTGCAAGGATGAACCTGTGAGCGCACGATCGGCAACCGCCCCTGTCGTCATCCGGATATCGCCCATGGCGCACCTGGCAGTCGGCTTCCTGACGCTCGGCCTACTGACCCTGGTGCTGAGCAATCCAGCCTTGTTCTCGGTGCTGCTGGTGATCCCGGTTGCCTTGTCGGCGGCCATCATTCGGTACCGCACGACCGCCGATACCGACACCGTCACAGCACGTTCTCTCACGCGCAGGCGCACGGTGTCGTGGGGCGATATCAAGGGACTCCGATTCGACCGGTCGTCGTGGGCGATCGCCGACCTGAACGACGGAACCGACCTGCGCCTGCCGGCCGTGACGTTCGCGACTTTGCCGTTGCTGACCGAGGTGAGCGGCGGCCGCGTACCGAATCCGTACGCCTGACGGTTCAGTTTCAGCCGAGCGGGTTGCCGCCGTTGAGCAGCACCCAGATGGCGATGCCACCGGCAACGCCGAGCAACAGCGCCACGAAGGATCCGACGAAGGGCCGCCGGGCCCAGCCTCGACCGGCGTCGAATCCGTAGCGGCCCGGGCCCGTCAGGATGATCGCGGCCGCGGCCACGACGACGATCAACCGGTACTCGGTGCCGTCGGTGATGACTTCCGAGAGCCGGGCCTGCTCATGGGCTGCCATCGCCGTGGCGAGCACTCCATTGATCAGGTAGGCCAGTGCGCCGGCCGCCGCGATCGGCGTGAACAGCCCCAGGACCAGCAGGACACCGGCGGCGATCTGGCCCCCGGTAGCGGCATAGGTGAGGATGTCGGCGTTCTTGAAGCCCATCTCGCCCAGCGTTGTGTTGAACCCGTCGAGTCCAGGGCCGCCCCACCAACCGAACGCCTTTTGCAGGCCGTGGATGATCATCAGCCCACCGAGCGCCACGCGCAGGATCAGTAGACCGAGGTCCTGGGTTCCTCGCCGCCCGGCAGCCCTGACGCGGTCGTCGACCAACTCGTCGCGCTCAATCTCGGCCGGTTCGGCCGAGAAGGACCCGATCGGGGCCGGTCCGCCCGGTTGCGCATACGGCAGCGGCTCAGGGTCGGAGACCATGCTGAACGCCGACTGGTCGTCCGATTTGGAGTCATACCGCGGAATCGCGGTGGTCTCGAAGTCCCCGCCGTAGGTCGCCGACGGCAGGTCGTCTTCTGGGTCGACCAGGCTGGCCCCGGCCGGCCTGGCGGAATCGTCCGAGTAACCCGGTCGTTGCCAGGCTTGTGGGTCCTGCGGGTGACTGGTCACAGCTGCCAGGGTAAGTGCAAGGTCGGTCCGATCCGGGTATTTACCCCGGCGCTTCTGCCTGGTATCGGGCTGCTATGGACCAGGCGCGCGGTCCCGACGTGGCGCGTACTGCCGAGGCATCCGTAATCTGGCGGCATGAAATCGCGCCGGCGGATGACGGGGGTGGCCGCCGTTCTGTGCGCCGCGATGCTGGTCGGTTCGGGCTGCGCCCGATTCGACGCGGCCCAGTCCGAGCCTTTCACCACACAACCGAAGATGGAGCCGGGTCCGACCACGACACCTCCGCCTCCGCCACCACTGCCGGCCAAGCCGTTCCCCAAGGAATGCAAGGCGACGGGCGTGATGCAGGGCTGCCTGGACAGCACCAGCGGTTTGATCATGCTTCCCGACAGCCAGTCCGCCTTGGTCGGCGAACGGCTCACCGGCGCGGTCAAGCAGGTGTCGGTGAAGGCCGAACCGAAGGTGAAGGTGACGCTTCCGGTCGATCCCTCCGGGGACGGTGGGCTGATGGACATCGTCTTGTCACCGACCTACGGCCAGGACCGGTTGATGTACGCCTACGTGAGTACACCGACCGACAACCGGGTGATCCGCATCGCCGACGGCGACGTGCCGAAACCGATCCTCACCGGTATCCCCAAGGGCGCCACCGGCAACATGGGGTCACTGACCTTCACCAGCAAGACCACCCTTCTGGTGCAGACGGGCGATGCGGGTGATCCCGCATTGGCCGCCGATCCCGCGTCGCTGGCGGGCAAGGTGCTGCGCATCGAGCAGCCCACCACGGTCAACCAGGCCCCGATCACCACGGCGCTGAGCGGCCTTGGTGCCGCCGGGGCCATGTGCGTCGATGCGTCGGACGGCTCGCTGTACGTCACCGACCGCACTCCGAGCGCCGATCGACTGCAACGGATCACCAAGGATTCCAAGGTGTCCACGGTGTGGACCTGGCCGGACCGGCCCGGCGTCGCCGGGTGTGCCGCCCTGGAGGGCACCGTGCTGGTCAATCTGGTCGACTCCAAGAAGACCGTCGCGGTACGGCTGGCACCCGACACCGGCGCGGTCACCGGTGACCCTGAGGTGGTTCGGGAGAACGTGCGCGGTCACGCGTGGGCGTTGCAGCTCTCCCCCGACGGCAACGTGTGGGGCGCGACGGTGAACCGGACGGCCGGAGATGCCGAGAGCTTCGACGACGTCGTGTTCCCACTCTTCCCGCAGGGCGGCGGCTTCCCGCGCAGCAATGCCGACAACACCTGAGCCACAAGCCATTTCGGAATAGGTCGGCTGTCCGGGCCTGACCGGAACCGGCTGCGCCGAAGGGTCGATATGAATACAACGCGCATAATCTGCCCTTAGAAATGGTTCGTCTATCACGTACCATTGGCCGGGTGCCTGACCGCCAGCGCCGCAGATATGCTCCGCGGCTACCGCGTGAAGAACGGCGCGAGCAACTCCTGGATGCAGCGCTGACCGTGCTCCACGACTGCCCCTTGCACGAGCTGAGGATGGAAGCCGTCGCCGAGGCCGGCGGCGTCGGCAAACCAGTCCTCTACACCGCATTCCGGACACGCACCGAGCTGGTGACCGCCTTGCTCATCCGCGAACATCAGCATGGACTGAGCCAGGTGCTGACCGCCCTGCCCGACAATCTGTCCGCGGCGAGCCCGACGGACGCCTACACCGCGACGGTGACCGGTTTCCTGCGCTGCGTCCTGGAGAATCCGACCCGCTGGCGACTGATCCTGACGGTGCCTGACAGCGCTCCGCGGGACTATCGCGCGGCGGTCCGCAATGCGCGCAACCAGATCCTCACGCAGGTCGAGCAGATGGCGAAAGCCGGCATCGCCGTCGACCCCCGGCTTTCCGCGCTGGACGCGGAACTGCTCGGCCACACGCTGCTCTCGTTCGCAGAGATGTTGGGCCGCCTGGCCGTGCACGATCCGGACAACTACCCGCGCGAGCGGCTCGAGCAATATGCCGCCGCGGCGATGACGATGTTCGCCGGCCCGGAGAGTTGACGAGCGGTCACCCGCTCTGGCCGCACGCGGCCAGGACCAGCTCACGAACCCGGGCGGCGTCGGCGGACCCCTTGGTCGCCTTCATCACCGCGCCGACGATCGCGCCGGCGGCCTGAACCTTGCCGCCCCGGATCTTCTCCACGACATCGGGGTTGGCGGCCAGCGCCTCGTCCACAGCGGTCTGGATCACCGCATCGTCGCGCTCGAGCGCCAATCCGCGGTCGGTCATCACCTGCTCGGGTTCGCCCTCGCCGGCGAGCACGCCCTCGATCACCTGGCGGGCCAGCTTGTTGGAGAGCTTGCCCTCGTCGACGAGTTTGACGACGGCAGCCACCTGGGCCGGGGTGATCAGAAGATCGGACACCGACACTTCGGTTTCGTTGGCCTTCTGCACCAGGAAGTTGCCCCACCATGCACGGGCTGCCTCACTGGAGGCGCCATGGGAGACGGTGGCCGCCACCAGCTCGACCGCGCCGGCGTTGACCAGATCGCGCATCACCTCGTCGGAGACGCCCCACTCCTCCTGAATCCGCTTGCGCGACAACCACGGAAGCTCAGGGATGGTCTCGCGCAACCGCTCGACCAACTCAGCGCTGGGAGCGACCGGCTCAAGGTCGGGCTCGGGAAAGTACCGGTAGTCCTGCGCGGTTTCCTTGCTCCGCCCCGGCGAGGTGTAACCATCCTCGTGGAAATGCCGCGTTTCCTGGGTGACGGTGCCGCCGGAGTTGAGAACCGCTGCCTGACGGCGCATCTCGTACCGGACGGCAACTTCGACGCTCTTGAGCGAGTTGACGTTCTTGGTCTCGGTGCGGGTGCCGAACTCGGTGGCGCCCACCGGCTTGAGGGACAGGTTCGAGTCGCAGCGCATCGAACCCTGATCCATGCGCACGTCCGATACTCCCAAGCCGCGCAACAGGTCTCGCAGTGCCGTGACATAGGCGCGGGCGATTTCGGGTGCCCGGGCACCGGTTCCCTCGATCGGCCTGGTGACGATCTCGATCAGTGGAACGCCGGCCCGGTTGAAGTCGGCCAGCGAGGTCGTCGCCCCCGCGATGCGTCCGGTATCGCTGCCCAGGTGCGTCAGCTTGCCGGTGTCCTCTTCCATGTGCGCACGCTCGATCTCGACGCGGAAGGTGGTGCCGTCATCGAGCGGCACGTCGAGATATCCGTTGATCGCGATCGGCTCGTCGTATTGCGAGATCTGATAGTTCTTCGGCTGATCGGGGTAGAAGTAGTTCTTCCGGGCGAACCGGCCCCACGGCGCGATATCGCAGTTGAGCGCCAGGCCGATGCGGATCGCCGCCTCGACGGCCGCCTCGTTGAGCACCGGCAGGGAGCCGGGCAGCCCGAGGCACACCGGGCAGACCAGCGTGTTGGGCTCGGCACCGAACCGATTGGCGCAGCCGCAGAACATCTTGGTGGCCGTGGACAGCTCGACGTGCACCTCCATGCCCATGACGGGCTCGTAGGCGGCGATGACGTCGTCGTAGTCAACGAGTTCAGCGGTAGCGACAGACATGGCGTCGATCCTAATGGGCGCCCGTTCAGGCCAGCCCGGGGTGGACGCCGGGGATCAGGCCGGCCGCGGCGGACAGCCGTCGCAACGCCTGTCGCAGCGCCTCGCGTTCCTCGTCGGACAGCGGGGCGGTCACCTCGTCCTCGAGCGCCCGACCTGCCGAGTCCAGCGCCGGCAGCAGTTCGCGGGCCCGCCCGGTCAGCGACACGGCGAATGCCCGCCGGTCGTCGGGGTGTGGCCGGCGTTCGACCAGACCTTCGGTTTCCAGCGTGTCGATCAGGGTGACCATGACATTGCGGTGCAGCCCCAGGCGTTCATAGAGCTCACGCTGCGACTGCCCGTCGGCGGCGGCCAGCGCCAGCAGGACCGCGGTGGCCCGGGGATGCAGGCCCAGCGGTTCGAGCCGGGCCTTGAACGCCTCGGCGACATATGCGCCGAGTTGGGACAGCAGAAACGGTATGCGCTGATCGAGCGCGGACACACCGATCGGTTCGTCAGCCACATTGCGGACACTAGCACCGTCGATGATTGTCATTTAGAGTGATTGTCACTATTAGTGACTATTTGGGAGACCACATGCGAATCGTCATCTTCGGCGCCAACGGGGCAACCGGACGCCTGCTCACCCGCCGCGCCCTCGACACCGGCCACACCGCCGTGGCGGTCACCCGCCACCCCGGGCAGTTTCCGATCAGCGATGCCGCGCTCACGGTCGCCGAAGCCGACGTGCACGACGCAGCAGCGGTCAGCGCCGTGGTCGACGGGGCCGACGCTGTGCTGTCCACGCTGGGGGTCACCTTCACCATGGATCCCGTCGACACGTACTCGGTCGGCGTGGGGAACATCGTCACCGCGATGCGCGAGACCGGAGTCGACCGACTGGCCGTCGTGAGCTCCACCGCCATCGCCGACTACCCCGGCCGCACCGATACCCCGTTCGCGTTGCGCGTGATCCAGCCCGTGATCAGCCGCATCTTCGGCCGGACCCTCTACGCCGACATGCGCCGCATGGAGGACATCGTGGGCGGCAGCGGATTGAACTGGACGATCGTGCGGCCCTCGGGCCTGTTCGACCTGCCCTACGTCACCGACTACATCGCCGGCCGGTGCGACCCGGTGGGCGCATTCACCTCGCGCACCGATCTCGCCGACTACCTGCTGAAGCTGGCCGAAACACCCGAAAGCGGTGCGACCGTGACCGTTTCGACCACAGCGGACACTCCGTCCATGTGGCAGTTGCTGCGCCGCGAAGCACTCAAGAGTGCATGAATTCCCTCAGCCGAAGAACTCGGCGGCGTCGTCGTAACGGGACTGCGGTACCAGTTTGAGGTGGCGGGTCGCATCGGCCAGCGATACCCGGCCGATGTCCTGCCCCTGCAACGACACCATCATCCCGAACTCGCCGGCGTGCGCGGCATCGGCGGCATTCACGCCGAAGCGGGTGGCCAGCACCCGGTCGTACGCCGTCGGGGTTCCGCCGCGCTGGACATGGCCGAGCACGGTGACCCGGACGTCCTTCTTGATCCGTTTCTCCACCTCGAGCGCCAATTGTTGCGCCACACCGGTGAACCTCTCGTGACCGAACTCGTCCATACCGCCCTGGCGCAGTTGCATGGTGCCCTCGGCCGGTTTCGCGCCCTCGGCCACCACGCAGATGAAGTGTGACGATCCGTGCTGGAACCGCTTCTTGACCAGCCGGCAGACATCCTCGACATCGAAGGGCTGCTCGGGGATCAGCGTCATATGCGCACCCGAGGCCAGCCCGGCGTTCAGCGCGATCCAGCCGGCATGGCGGCCCATCACCTCGACCAGCATGACGCGCTGGTGCGATTCGGCGGTGCTGTGCAGCCGGTCGATGGCTTCCGTCGCCACCTGCAGGGCCGTGTCGTGGCCGAACGTCACGTCAGTGCAGTCGATGTCGTTGTCGATGGTCTTCGGCACCCCGACCACCGGAACGTTCTCCTCGGACAACCAGTGCGCGGCGGTCAAGGTGCCCTCGCCGCCGATCGGGATCAACACGTCGATCCCGTTGTCTTCGAGTGTCTGCTTGATCTGGTCGAGCCCGGCCCGCAGCTTGTCCGGGTTGACCCGCGCGGTGCCCAACATGGTGCCGCCCTTGGCCAGCAGCCGGTCATTGCGATCGTCGTTGGCCAGCTGGATACGACGGTCCTCCAGCAGGCCACGCCAGCCGTCGAGAAATCCGACGACGGAGGATCCGTAGCGCTGGTCGCAGGTACGCACCACCGCCCGGATCACCGCGTTCAGGCCAGGACAATCACCGCCGCCGGTGAGAACTCCGATGCGCATGCGCACCATCTTGCCCCGCCGGACACAACCGTGCCGTGGTTGAGGGCGTGCCGGGTTACAACGCGCTGGGCAGTGGGCCGCGGGCAGCCTCGTAGGCAGCGCCCACGCGGTACAGCCGATCGTCTGCCAGTGCAGGCGCCATGATCTGCAGACCGACGGGCAGACCGTCGTCGGGCGAGAGGCCCGAGGGCACCGACATGCCGCAGTGCCCGGCCAGGTTCAGCGGCAGGGTGCACAGGTCGAACAGATACATGGCCAGCGGGTCATCGACCTTCTCGCCCAACCGGAACGCCGTGGTCGGTGTGGCCGGAGATACCAGGACGTCCACATTCTGGTAGGCCTGCTCGAGGTCGCGGGCGATCAGCGTCCGGACCTTCTGCGCCTGGTTGTAGTAGGCGTCGTAGTAGCCGGCGGACAGGGCGTAGGTGCCGATCATGATCCGGCGCTTGACCTCGGGCCCGAACCCGGCGGCGCGGGTCAACGCCATGACTTCCTCGGCGCTGTGCGTGCCGTCGTCGCCGACGCGCAGGCCGAACCGCATCGCGTCGAAGCGCGCCAGGTTGCTCGACACCTCGGACGGCAGGATCAGGTAGTACGCGTCCATCGCATGGTCGAAGTGCGGACAGTCGACCTCGGTGACCTCCGCCCCGAGCGCGGTGAGCTGAGCGACGGCGGCATTGAACGACTCCAGCACGCCGGGCTGGTATCCCTCTCCGCGCAGCTGCTTGACGACACCGACCCGGACGCCCTTGAGATCGCCCGCCGCACCGGCCCGCGCCGCACCGACCACATCGGGCACCGGGGCGTCGACGGAGGTGGAGTCACGCGAGTCATGACCGGCGATCACCTGGTGCAGCAGCGCGGTGTCCAGCACCGTGCGGGCGCACGGACCACCCTGATCAAGGGAGGACGCGCAGGCGATCAGGCCGTAGCGCGACACCGTGCCGTATGTCGGCTTCACCCCGACGGTCGCGGTGAGCGCGGCGGGCTGACGGATCGACCCGCCGGTGTCCGTGCCGATGGCCAGCGGCGCCTGATAGGCGGCGAGCGCCGCAGCGCTACCGCCGCCCGAACCTCCGGGGACCCGCTCGGTGTTCCACGGGTTATGGGTCGGGCCGTAGGCCGAATTCTCGGTCGACGACCCCATGGCGAATTCGTCCATGTTGGTCTTGCCGAGAATCGGGATGCCCGCGGCGCGCAGCCGGGTGGTCACCGTCGCGTCGTACGGCGCACGCCAACCCTCGAGGATCTTGGATCCCGCGGTCGTCGGCATGTCGGTGGCGGTGAACACGTCCTTGAGCGCGAGCGGCACCCCCGCCAACGGCGAGGGCAGCGTCTCACCGGCGGCCACGGCGGCGTCGATACGGGCCGCCGCGGCGAGCGCCGAATCCGCCGCCACGTGCAGGAAGGCATGGAAACGGTCGTCGGTCTCCGCGATCTGGTCCAGGTGGGCCTGGGTCACCTCGGTCGAGGAGACCTCTTTGGCCGCGATCTGTGCACCCAGTGTCGCCGCGTCGCGGCGGGTCAGCTCACTCATGCCCGTCATTCACCCTCTCCGAGAATCCGCGGCACGGCGAAGCGCCCGTCTTCGGCGCGCGGCGCGGCGGCCAGCGCTTCCTCCTGCGTCAGGCACGGCTGGACGACGTCGGGCCGGCTGACGTTGACATCCTTCAGGGGGTTGTCTGTGGGCTCCACACCGGTGACGTCGACGGACTGGATCTGGCTGACGTGGCCGAGGATGGCATCCAGCTGGCCGGCGTAACTGTCCAGTTCGTCGTCGGTCAGCGCCAGGCGCGCCAGACGCGCCAGATGGGCTACCTCGTCTCGGGAGATCTTCGACACGACAAAGCAGCCTAGTCAAGCCACCAAACCGGGCTCCCCTCGGCAGTACTGCGGGCGGGTCACCGGCATGCCCCAGCCTGCCCGCTGTGCGAAGGTGATGCGCGTGTCTTCGTATCTGCTGCGGGTCCAGCTAGAGGACCGACCAGGCAGCCTCGGCTCACTCGCCGTTGCGCTCGGCTCGGTCGGTGCCGACATCCTGTCGCTCGACGTGGTCGAGCGCGGAACCGGCTACGCGATCGACGATCTGGTCGTCGACCTGCCGCAGGGCTCCATGCCGGACACCTTGATCACCGCCGCCGAGAACCTCTCCGGCGTCTACGTCGACAGCATCCGTCCCCACATCGGCCTGCTGGAAGCGCATCGCGAACTCGAGTTGATCGACCATGTTGCGGCCGCACGCGCCAAGGCCGATCGGCTGCGCGTGCTCGCAGAAGAGGCGCCCCGGGTTCTGCGTGTCAGCTGGTGCGTCGTGGTCCGCGCCACCGAAACCGGCGTGGAACGCATCGCCGGGAGCCATGGCGCGCCCGAGACGCAGGCCACGTCGGCGCCGTGGTTGCCGCTGGAACGGGCGGCCGCGCTCGACGCCACCGAGGACTGGGTGCCGCAGGTGTGGCGCGACATGGACACCACCCTGGCCGCCGCGCCACTGGGCGATCACCACACCGCGGTCATGCTCGGCCGTCCCGGCGGTCCGGGATTCCGGCCTTCGGAAGTGGCCCGGCTCGGCTACCTGGCCGGGATCGTCGCCACCATCCTGCGCTGAGACACCGCGGTCACCCCTCGTCGGTGGTGGCCTCTTCCGGTGCGGTCTGCGGTCCCTCTGCCAGCAAGGTCCGGAAGCCGTCCTCGTCGAGGATCGGGACCCCGAGTTCCACGGCCTTGTCGTACTTGGACCCCGGCGCATCCCCCGCGACCACGTACGCGGTTTTCTTGGAGACGGAGCTGGCCGCCTTGCCGCCGCGGCTGATGATGGCCTCCTTGGCCTCGTCGCGGGAGAAGCCGGGCAGGGACCCGGTCACCACGATCGACAGGCCCTCCAGGGTGCGTTCGATGCTGGCGTCGCGCTCGTCGGCCATCCTGACTCCGGCGGCGCGCCATTTGTCGACGATGGCGCGGTGCCAGTCGACACTGAACCAGTCGACGACCGCCGCGGCGATGGTCGGGCCCACCCCTTCGACCGCGGCAAGCTGCTCCTCGCCGGCCGCGATGATGGCGTCCAGGCTGGCGAACTCGGTGGCCAGCGCACGCGCGGCGGTGGGGCCGACGTGGCGGATCGACAACGCCACCAGCACCCGCCACAGCGGCTGGGCCTTGGCCTTGTCCAGATTGGCCAGCAACCGCTTGCCGTTGGCCGACAGCTCGCCGGCCTTGGTGGTGAACAGTTCGGTGCGCAACAACTGCTCGGCGGTCAGGGTGAACAGGTCTCCCTCGTCGGCGATCACCCCGGCCTGCAGCAGCGCGGTGGCCGCCTCATAGCCCAGCCCCTCGATGTCGAACGCGCCCCGGCCCGCGACGTGAAACACCCTCTCCCGCAACTGCGCTGGGCAACTGCGGGTGTTGGGGCAGCGGATGTCGGCGTCACCTTCCTTGGCGGGCGCCAGCACGGTGCCGCATTCGGGGCAGTTGGTCGGCATCACGAACGGACGCTCGGCCCCGTCGCGCAGATCGACCACAGGGCCGAGCACTTCGGGGATGACATCGCCGGCCTTGCGGATCACCACGGTGTCGCCGATCAGCACCCCCTTGCGCTGGACTTCCGTCGCGTTGTGCAGCGTCGCCAGGCCCACGGTCGACCCGGCCACCTTGACCGGCTCCATGTAGGCGAACGGGGTCACCCGGCCCGTCCGCCCCACACTCACCCGGATGTCGAGCAGTTTCGTGGTGGCCTCTTCCGGCGGGTACTTGTAGGCCACGGCCCAGCGCGGTGCGCGCGAGGTCGCGCCGAGCCGGCGCTGCAGCGCCACCTCGTCCACCTTGACCACCAGGCCGTCGATCTCATGGTCGACGTCGTGGCGGTGTTCACCCCAGTAGGCGATCCGCTCGGCGACCGCCGCGACGTCGGACACCTTCGCGGTGTGCGAGGACACCGGCAGGCCCCACTGGCCCAGTGCCCGGTAGGCGTCGTGCAACGACGTGAACGGGAGCCCCGTCGGGGTTTCTATGTGTCCGAGACCGTGGCAGATCATCCGCAACCGACGGCGCGCGGTGATCGCCGGATTCTTCTGCCGCAGCGAACCGGCCGCACTGTTGCGGGGGTTGGCGAACGGAGGTTTGCCCTCGGCGACCAATCCGGCGTTGAGTTCCTCGAAGTCCGCGACCCGGAAGAACACCTCGCCGCGCACCTCCAGCACGTCGGGCACCGGAAACTCGTCGGAGGGCGTGAGCCGCTCGGGGATGTCGGAGATGGTGCGGGCGTTGAGCGTCACGTCCTCGCCGCTGCGGCCATCGCCGCGGGTCGCCGCCCGCACCAGCCGGCCTTTGCGGTAGACGAGCGCCAACGCCACGCCGTCGATCTTCAGCTCGCACAGAAAGTGCGCGGCATTGCCCGTCTCCCCGCTGATCCGGGCCGCCCAGGCCGACAGCTCATCGGAATCGAACACGTTGTCCAGGGACAACATCCGTTCCAGGTGCTCGGCCGGGGCGAATTCGGTCGAGAACCCGGCTCCGCCGACGAGCTGGGTCGGGGAATCCGGCGTCCGTAGCTCCGGATGCTCCTCCTCGAGTGCCTGCAACTGCCGCAGCAGCACGTCGAAATCGGCGTCGGAGATGATCGGCGCATCTTTGACGTAGTACCGGAACTGATGGCCCCGCACCTCTTCTGCGAGTTCCTGCCAACGTCGTCGCAGGTCAGCGTCGTTAGTGTCGTTCGAGGTCACCCCCGCAGGTTAGTCCAGGGCCATGACAAGGGGCTCAGCCACCGGGCTCGGCCGACGCGGCCCGAGAACATCGCGATGCCGCCGTCGGGAGTCGTAGTCGTTGTGGCGATGGGCAATCCACCGGCCGGCTGTATCGGCCGTCGGGCACCGACCGCTCCACTAATCTGACGGCATGCCGCACCCGATCATGTTCAGCGACGACGACCTGGGACTGGCCGAACTCCGCACGGTGGCCCTGGGATTTCCCGGGGCTTTCGAAAAGATCTCGTGGGGCCGGCCTGTGTTCTGCGCGCCGAAGATGTTCGCGATGTACGGCGGCAACGTCAAACCCGAGGGCCGCGGCGAGATGGTGCCCTATCCGCATTCGCTGCTGATCAAGGTCGACGAGAGCGACCGCCGGGCGCTCGAACAGGACAGCCGCTTCTTCTTCCCGGCCTACATGGGCCCGTTCGGCTGGCTGGGTCTGGACTTCACTGCGGCGAAGGTAGATTGGCCCGAGGTCCGCGAACTCATCGACGCCTCGTTCCGTCTGGTTGCGTCGCGCCGGCTCATCAAACAACTCGACGAGAACTGAACGGAAGCAGCCATGAGTTTCGCCAGCCCATTCCCCGACGTCGAGCTGCCCACCGTCAGCGTCTACGACTACCTGTTCGCAGACATGTCTGCCAACGATGCAGGCCGGATCGCCATGGTGGACGCCAAATCCGGTACCGAGACCAGCTATGGCGACCTGGTGCGCCGGATCGACGCGTTCGCCGGCGGCCTGGCCGCCCGCGGAATCGGTGTGGGTGATGTGGTGGCGCTGCTGTCGCCCAACAGTTCGGGTTTCGCGATCGCATTTCACGGCATCCTGCGCGCGGGAGCCACCGCCACCACCGTCAATGCGTTGTTCACCGCCCGCGACATCGCCAAGCAGCTCAAGGATTCGAAGGCCCGACTGCTGGTCACGGTCAGCGTGCTGCTGCCCCAGGCGCGCGAGGGGGCGGCAGCCGCAGGCCTCGCCGAGGATCAGGTGGTGGTGCTCGACGGTGACGGCCTCGGCGCCGAGGGCCCCGCACCGGAGGTGAGCTTCGATCCGGCCACTCATCTGGCCGCACTCCCCTACAGCTCGGGAACCACGGCGAATCCCAAGGGCGTCATGCTCACCCACGCCAACCTGACGGCCAATGTCGCACAGATCCGGCCGCTGCAGGGCCTGACCGCCGATGACCGTTTGTTGGCCGTGCTGCCCTTCTTCCACATCTACGGCATGACGGTGCTGCTGAATGCCGCCCTGCACGCCCGCGCCCAGCTGGTCATCATGCCGTCGTTCGATCTCGGTGAATTCCTGGGCAACATCGCCGACCACCGGTGCACCTTCGTCTACATCGCCCCGCCGGTGGCCGTCGCCCTGGCCAAGCACCCACTGGTCGATTCCTATGACCTGTCCTCATTGCGATCCGTCCTGTCCGGCGCGGCGGCGCTCGATGCCGACCTGGGCCGCGCCGTGGCAGATCGGTTGGGTTGCACGGTTTCTCAGGGTTACGGCATGAGCGAGCTGAGCCCGGTCAGCCACATCACGCCGCACGACCGCGGACTGGCTTCGGTCGGCACGGTGGCGCCGCTGAACTCCTGCGGCTGGACCGTGCCCAACAGTGCCAGCAAGCTGGTCGATCCTGACACCGGGAACGAAATCGGGATCCCGGCAGAAGGTTTGAGTGAGACCGGTGAACTGTGGTTCAAGGGCCCCAACGTGATGGCCGGCTACCTCGGCAACGAGGCGGCAACCCGGGAGACCATCGATGCCGACGGGTTCCTGCACACCGGAGATCTGGCCCAGGTCGATTCCCACGGCTGCGTCTACGTCGTCGACCGGCTCAAGGAACTCATCAAGTACAAGGGCTACCAGGTGCCGCCCGCCGAACTGGAGGCCGTGCTGCTGGGCCACCCAGGCGTCGCCGATGCCGCGGTGATCGGGGTGCAGGACGGCGAATCCGGCGAGGAAGTGCCGAAAGCCTTTGTGGTCAAACAACCTTCGTCGGAGTTGAGCGCCGACGAGGTGATGGCGTTCGTCGCAGGCCAGGTGGCGCCCTACAAAAAGGTGCGCCAGGTCGAGTTCATCGACGCGATTCCCAAATCATCGGCCGGCAAGATCCTGCGCCGCGAACTGCGCGGCAGATAGCCGCCCGTTCAGTCTTCGACGTAGGCCCGCAAGCGGTCAATCGCACCGTCCCAGCGGCGCGACAGTGCCGTCAGGTAGTCGCCTGCCTGTACCAGCGGCTCGGGCTCGATCCGCCAGATGCGTTCCCGGCCCTTGCGATCACTGGTCACCAACCCCACGGCCTCCAGTAGCAGCAGGTGCTTGGTCGCGGCTTGACGCGTCACCGGAATCACCTGCGTCAGTTGCACTGTCGAACACGGACCGCCCTCACAGAGGCGGGTGACGATGCGCAACCGGTTGGGATCGCCGAGCGCGTCGAACAGCGAGGCGCGCTGGGCGACGGCGGCCGTCACACCGGCTCGCCGAGCGCGAGGTACTTGCGGACCATCTCGGCCTGGTGTGCCCAGCCCTCGCTGTTGGCGTCGAAGGCCGACTTCCGCCGCTCCGCGGGAATCGCGTCGAATCCGGATTCGACGATCCGGAGCAGCACCCCGCCGTCGGTCTCGGCCAGGGTGAACTCCACCAACGTGGTGGGTGCCTCCGGTTCGCGGTCGCCGGGTTCGACGGCGTACGGGTGCCAGCGGAAGGCCAACCGGTGCGGCGGGTCGACCGCCACGACGTGCCAGGCGTCGGCTTCACCGGCGTAGGGCTCCTGCATGGCCGCGACCTCTTCATCGACCTCGGTCGGCGTGATCATTCCGTTGACCGTTTTCCCGGCGACGAACGGCCCGTCGAACCGGGCCCCGAACCAGCGGCCGAATTCCTCGGAATCACTGATGGCCCGCCACACCCGCTCCAGCGACGCCTTGAGCAGGACTTCCTTTTCGATTCGATCTGTACTCATACGCAACCTTTCAGTTGCCCATCAGCCTAGAACTCGCCAGGGCTCAAGCGCAACCTTTTGGTTGCTATTACTTGATGGCGTCCGGATCTTCGGCGAAGGCGTCGGCGGCCTTCTGCACCAGTTCCACCGCGGTGCGCGCCCATTGCGCCGTAGCGCCGGCCAGCCCGCACGACGGTGTGATGCCGATGCGGTCCAGCAGGACTGCCCGATTGAACCCGAGCCGGTCGGTGAGGGTCACTGCTGACTTGGCGACCTCTTCGAACGAAGGCCTCTCCTGGGGCTCTGTCGAGGGAACGACACCGAGCAGCACGGTACGCCCCGAGTCGACGAACTCGCCGATACCGTCCAAGTCGGCCGGTGTCAGCGTCGATACATCGACCGAAACCGCGTGAACAGCACTGCGCAACAACGCCTTCCATGGCAGTTCAGGCGCGCAGCTGTGTAGCGCGACATCTGTGCCGGCCGCTTTCACGCACGCGTCCAGCAGATTCATCGCCAACGGCTCGTCCACCGGATGCACCGGAGTGAAGCTCGTGATCCCGGAAAGCCGGCCGGCGAGCGCGGCGGGCAGCGACGGTTCGTCGAGCTGGATCACCACCGGGGTCTCCAGCCGCCGGGCCACCTCGGCACGATGGATCGCCAGCCCCTCGGCGAGCGAGGCCGAAAGATCGCGCAGCGCTCCGCGATCGGTGATGGCCCGGTGTCCGTTGGGCAGTTCGAGCTGGGCGGCCAGGGTGATCGGGCCGGGCGCCTGCACCTTGACCGCACGGCCACTGCCCCGCAGCCCGGCGCGCTCCCAGGCCTCTTCCAGCGCGTCGATGTCCTCGCCGAGCAGACTCACCGCCCGCCGCAGAGCAGTGCTGCGACCGCCGGCGATCCGGTAGCCGCGCGGCACGGTGTCGATGCCGATGTCGACCAGCAACGCCCCGGCCCGCCCGATCAGATCGGCGCCGATCCCCCGCGCCGGCAGCTCCACGAGGTGCGACAGGTTGTGCAATTCACCGACGACGACCTCTGTTGCCGCGCGTGGCTCTGTGCCGGGCCAGGATCCGATCCCGGTCGCCGTCGCGAAAACACTCACGCGAAAACACTCACGCGCGTGCGATGGTCGCGCTGGCGATGACCTCGTCGCCCTCGGCGTCGGGCCGGTACAGCACCATGGTCTGGCCGGGTGCCACGCCGCGCAACGGTGCCCGCAAGGACACCACGAGCCTGCCGTCGCGGAGCTCGGCCACCGCGTCGGTGATCCCGCCGTGGGCACGCACCTGAATCTGGCACTCCACCGGACCCTGCAGGGCAACGCTGCTGGTGAACACAGGCTTGTCGCCGACCAGCTCCCCGATCTCGAGGTCCTCGACCGATCCGACCCGCACCGTGCCCGTCTCGGCATCGATCGCGGTCACATACCGCGGCCGGCCGTCTGCACCCGGTCCGGCGATACCCAGACCCTTGCGCTGACCGATCGTGAAGGCATGCACGCCTTCGTGTTCGGCGAGCACCGTGCCTTCGTTGTCGATCACCGCACCGCGCCGAACCCCGATACGGGCGCCCAGGAACGCCTGGGTGTCCCCGGAGGGGATGAAGCAGATGTCATGGCTGTCAGGCTTTTTCGCCACGGCCAGGCCGCGCTCGGCGGCCTCGGCGCGGATCTGCGATTTGGGTGTGTCGCCGATCGGGAAGAGCGCGTGCGCCAGCTGTTCGGCGGTCAGCACACCCAGCACATACGACTGGTCCTTGTCGGCGTCGACGGCGCGGCGCAGCCGCCCGTCGGCCAGCCGCGCATAGTGACCGGTGGCGACCGCGTCGAACCCGAGCGCAAGAGCCCGCGCCGCCAGAGCGGAGAACTTGATGCGCTCGTTGCACCGCACACAGGGGTTCGGAGTCTCGCCGCGGGCGTACGACTCGACGAAGTCGTCGATCACGTCGTCCTTGAACCGATCGGCGAAAT
The DNA here is from genome assembly GCF_000426065.1 of Mycobacterium sp. URHD0025. Lineage (GTDB taxonomy): Bacteria > Actinomycetota > Actinomycetes > Mycobacteriales > Mycobacteriaceae > Mycobacterium. Next base: position 452,901 of record NZ_KE384491.1, read on the forward strand.
CCCACACATAGAACGGGATGTCGAGAATGTCGGCCACCCGGCGGGCATCGCCCGCGTCCTCCTTGGAGCAGCACCCCCGCGAACCGGTGCGCAACGTGCCCGGCGCCGATGACAGCGCCATGTGCACGCCGACGACGTCGTGGCCCGCGTCGACCATCCGTGCGGCGGCCACCGAGGAATCCACCCCACCGCTCATCGCGACAAGGACTCTCATGAGAAAGTCCTCCCCGCACTGGCCAGCGCTGCCTGCCGGGCCCGCTCGACAGCCGCGGGCAACACCTCCAGCACCGCGTCGACGTCGGCGTCCGTGCTGGTGTGCCCCAACGAGAAGCGCAAGGATCCCCGTGCCGTGGCCGGATCGGCCCCCATGGCGATCAGAACGTGCGACGGCTGCGCCACGCCGGCGGTACACGCCGAGCCGGTGGAGCATTCGACACCCTTGGCGTCGAGCAGCATCAGAAGTGAGTCACCTTCGCAGCCACGGAAAGTGAAGTGGGTGTTGGCCGGAAGCCGGCCGGCGCCCTGCGGCCCGTTGAGGTAGGTGTCCTCGATCGTGGTGAGCACACCGTCGATCAGCCGGTCCCGCAGTGCCTGCACCCGGGCACTGTGCTCGGCGAGCCCGCCGATGGCCACCTCCGCGGCCGCGGCCATGGCCACCGCGCCGGCCACATCGGGGGTTCCGGAACGGACGTCGCGCTCCTGTCCTCCGCCGTGCAGCAGGGGCACGCAGGCGGTGTCACGGCGCAGTACCAGAGCGCCGACGCCCATCGGACCGCCGAACTTGTGCGCGGCGACGCTCATCGCCGCCAGCCCGGTGGCCGCGAAATCGACAGGGATCTGGCCCACGGCCTGGATGGCGTCGCTGTGCATGGGGACGTCGAACTCGGCCGCGACGGCGGCCAGTTCGGCGATCGGCATGATCGTGCCGACCTCGTTGTTGGCCCACATGATCGATATGAGCGCCACATCAGCGGCACCGTTGGGTCCGCCGTCACCCCTCAGGGCCGAGCGCAGCGACTCGGGTGCCACGGCGCCCTCGGCGTCGACCGGCAGCCAGGTCACCTCGGCATCCTCATGCTCGACCAGCCACTGCACGGCGTCGAGAACGGCGTGGTGCTCGACAGCGGTGGTGATGATCCGACGCCGCTTCGGCTCGGCGTCGCGGCGGGCCCAGTAGATGCCCTTGACGGCGAGGTTGTCGCTCTCGGTGCCCCCCGCGGTGAAGATCACCTCCGAAGGACGGCAACCCAGCAGCTGAGCCAGCGTCTCGCGGGCCTCTTCCATCCGGCGACGCGCCATGCGGCCGGAACCATGCAGCGACGACGCATTGCCGACGGTGGCCAGCGCAGCGGTCATCGCCTCGACGGCAGCGGCGTGCATCGGGGTGGTGGCGGCGTGATCGAGATAGACCGGCCCGCCTGAGGAGGAGGTCAGGATGGAGGCCATAACCCTCCTAGGATAGCCGCTGGCCGACTACCCGCTTTCCAGCCGCCTCAGGCCACCAGGACGTGCGCGGGAGCGCCGGGGAGCTCGTGGTACGCGGCCCCATCTGAACGAACCACCGCTTCACAGCGCCGGGCCAGTGCCCGTCGATCGTCGCCGGGCAGCTGCAGAGATCCCACATGGACGTGGCATACCGTGCGACGTGCGGTGATGACCCTCCGCACCGACCGCAGCAGGGTGTCGTCGGCGACGAACGCCGGAATCGTCGACGGCCGTCCGTCGCGGTGGCGGTAGACCAGCCGTAACGGCTGAACCGGCCTGGCCGCGTCGATCGCAGCCTGGAACATCGCCGGCCGGAATTCTCCGTAGGCCAGCCCGCACCACGTGGTGCCCTCCGGGAAGGCCACCACCGTGTGTCCGGTGCGCAGGCGCTCGGCCACGGTGTGCACCACCGCGGGCAGCCGGCGCAGGCTGCCCCGGTCGATCGGGATGACCTTCATCACCCGGGCCAACCGCCCCACCGCGGGCCACTCGACCAGGTCGGCACGGGCCACGAACGATCCGGGCAGGACCGCGCCGACCGTGAAGATATCCAGCCAGGACACATGGCCGCTGACCACGAGAACGCCTTGCAAATTGCGAATCGGTCCGCCCGACAAGGCGATCCGCACTCCGAAGCAACGGAGCATCAACCGGCAGTAGAACCGCTGTACGTGTGAGCGGCCCGGTATCGGCACCGCCAGCAGCGGCACTCCGGGCGCCAGGAGTACCGCCATGACCACCCGCACCGTGGTACGGACCCAGACCACCAGCCGGCGTCCGGCGTCCGCCCCGCCGGCAGGTACGCAACTGGCATCGCACGAGGCTTTGGGCAGCCAGGAGTGCTCGCGCGTGGCGGTGGTCACGACGCGCCTCCGGGCATCCCGTCGGCCATGTCTGCCGCCGCCGAGACCGAACGCAGGCGCTTGAGGTAGCGCACGTCCGCGCGGCGTTTGTCCAGCAGGGCCGGGAAGTCCCCCACGCCGAAGTCTGGATCGTGGGCCGGTTCTCCGCACACCTGCGCGCCGAGGCGCAGATAGCCACGCATCAGGGGCGGCACCGTGGTCCGCGACGGCGGTTCGATGTCGTCGAGTCCCCTGCCGTCCAGCACCACCGGCCGGTACGGGTACACGGTGTGTTCGGCGGGTGCGGCGTGGCGACGCCGCACGAAGTCACGGATCCCGCGGATGTGGGTTCCTGGCGGGCCGTCGGCGTTCCCCGCAACCGGTACCGAGACACAGCCGGCGACGTAGTCGTACCCGAAGCGGTCGAGATAGGCCAGGATGCCCGCCCACATCAGCAGGACGACAGCCCCATTTCGGTGATCGGCGCGCACCACGGCACGCCCCATCTCGACCAAGGACGGGCGCAGCGCGTCGAGCCCTCGGACATCGAATTCGGTGGCGGTGTAGAGCCCGCCGGCGGCGATGGCGCCGGGCGGGGGCAGCATCCGGTAGCAGCCCACCAACTCACCGGTGCGGTCCTCACGCACGAGCAGGTGGTCGCAGTGCTCGTCGAACCGGTCGGCGTCACGTCCGTCGACGTTCTCGCTCAACGCGAACCCGGGTTCGGAGGTGAACACGTCGTGGCGGAGCTGCTGGGCGGCGTCGATGAGCTCGGGATCGGTGGACAACAGGAGGGTGTAGCGCGGCGCATCGGGCGCCGCGCTGTCGGTGTGATCAGCGGCGATGAGTACAGATGCAGTGCTCATAACCAGCACGGTCGCCCAGTCGCATCTCCGTACGGCATCGCCCGCATGACATGTCTGTGAGCGCCAGGTGACTTTTTGGACGGTCCTCAGTCGTCGAGGAACACGATGTTCTCGCCGATCGGGTTGCGCGGCGTGTCCAGGTTGTTGGCCGGGAACGCCGGGTCGGCATAGCCGATCGACACCCCGCACAGGACCATCAGATCGTCAGGGATGTCGAGTTGTTCACGCAGCACGTCTGGATAGAACGAGATGGACACCTGCACGCAACTGCCGAGGCCCCGTTCGTTCAACGCCAGCAGCAGAGTCTGCAGGAACATCCCGACCCCCAGCGCGTCGACGTTCGTGAAATCCCGGTGCATGCAGACCACGCCGGCGACCGGTGCGTGGAAGAACTCCCAGTTGCGCTTCTGAGCCGCCCAGCGGCCCTCTGCGTCATCGCGGGCGATCCCCATGGCCCCGTAGACCAGGGCGCCACTCTCCCTGCGCAGGTGAGCGAACCGCGGCGGCAGGCCCGCGGAGCCGATCGCCGGCGGAGCCGCCTCGACCGCGGCGAGCAGCGCGTCGATCAATCGGACGCGCCGCTCACCGGTGGCGAAAAAGACGTGCCACGGCTGTGTGTTCGAGTTCGACGGCGCCCGGATCGCCAGTGCGAGCGCCTCGTCCAGCAGTTCACGCGGAACAGGCTTGTCCGGCAAGAACATTCGTGACGATCGACGCGACCGGACGACATCGGCGAACTCGGCCATCAGCGGACTCGCTGGTCCTTGCGGGCTTCGAGCTCCTCGTCATCGACGATGACGAGCATCGGTTGACCGGGCACGCACAGCATGTTGACAAGGAATCGCAGCGGAATATCGTCGCGGTTGTTGGCATCCGAGTAATGGATGACATCACCGCCCGGTTCCCAGAAGGCCTCCCCCGCCTTGACCACCCGCGGAGCCTCACCCTCCAACTCGAACAGCATCTCGCCCTCGAGTACATAGCCGAAGGCGGGTCCGGCCGGATGCCGGTGTGGCGGCGCCCCGGGCGACCCGGCGGGCCACTCGATGATCGTCGTCATCACCTCGGCGTTCGGCGGGATGAACGGCGGTGTCACACTGGCGATCACCGTCATCGCATCGTGTAGCGCCTGCTCGCGCTCAGCCGAGACGGGCATGTCAGTTCGCCGCGATCGAGTCGGCGAAACGGATTTCACCCAGGATTCCGTCGTCGCCGGTCACCAGGCTGTTGTCGTCGACCGCCGTGCCGAAATACGTTGCCTGCGGATCGATCACGACCGTCTTGCCGTCACCGTGTTTGGCCACTACCGCACGCGCCATGTCGGCGAACGAGAGCTTTTCCGGCCCACCGATGTTGACGATGCCGCTCCGCGGCGCGGCCTGCGCCACCTTCGCCACCTCGGCGGCGACGTCGTCGACGGAGATCAGCTGGATCCGCGCGTCGGGGACGCGGACCTCGTCGCCCACCACCAACGACGCGGTGATGGCCTCGGCGAATTCCTGGAACTGCGTGGCCCGCACGATCGTGTAGGGCAGGCCGGAGTCGGTGATGTTCTTCTCCTGAGCCACCTTGGCCCGCATATAGCCGCTGTCCGGCAAACCGTCGGCGCCGACGATCGACAACGCGACGTAGTGTCCGACGCCGGTCTCCTTCGCGGCGGCCGCCAGATTGTGTGAGGACTTGGTGAAGAAGTCCATCACGGGACCGTCTTCGAACGAGGGCGAGTTGACCACGTCGACCAACACCTCGGCCCCGCTGAGCGCGTCCACCAGGCCCGCACCGGTGAGGACATCGGCGCCCGACGACAGGGAGGCGGCCACTACGTCGTGCCCGGCCTCGGTGAGCAACCGCACGACCCGCGATCCGATCTGGCCGCTGGCACCTATGACTGTGATCTTCATTGTGCGAATCCTTCTCTCGACGTGCTGACAGGACCAACACTGGCACCGCATGCCGAGATGCAAACCCTGGAAAGTCCGTAGTCGGCACGCGCCTCCGCTGCCCAGCAGACACAAAACTGCCCCTTTTCGTGCGAAAAGGGGCAGTTTTGTGTCTTGTCGTGCGGGGATCTATCCCTTGCGGGCCTTGACCGCCTCGGTCAGCTGCGGGCTGACCTTGAACAGGTCGCCGACGATGCCGAGATCGGCGATCTCGAAGATCGGGGCTTCCTCGTCTTTGTTCACCGCGATGATCGTCTTCGACGTCTGCATGCCGGCGCGGTGCTGGATCGCGCCGGAGATGCCCAGCGCGATGTACAGCTGCGGCGACACGGTCTTACCGGTCTGGCCGACCTGGAACTGGCCCGGGTAGTAACCCGAGTCGACCGCGGCGCGGGAGGCACCGACGGCACCGCCCAGCGAGTCGGCCAGCTCTTCGACGACCGAGAAGCTGTCGGCGCTGCCGACACCGCGACCACCGGCGACCACGACGCTGGCCTCGGTGAGCTCGGGACGGTCACCGGCGACGGCGGGCTCGCGCTTGGTGATCTTGGTCGCGTTCTCGGCCTGGGCCGGGACCTCGACGTTGACGACCTCGCCGGCACCGTCGGCCGGCGCGGCCTCGACCGAGCCCGGACGCACAGTGATCACCGGGGTGTCACTGGTGACCTGGGCCTCGACGGTGAAGGCGCCACCGAAGATGCTGTGGACGCCCACGGCGCCTTCGCGGACCTCGACGACGTCGACCAGCAGGCCCGAGCCGATACGCGCGGCCAGGCGGGCGGCGATTTCCTTGCCGTCGGCGTTGGCGGCGACGACGACGCCGGCCGGGGTGGCCGACTCGGCCAGTCCGGCCAGCACATCGACAACCGGGGTGACCAGGTAGTTCTCCGCGTCGTCGGACTCGGCGACGTAGATCTTGGCCGCACCGGCGGCCTTCAGGCCGTCGACCAGCGGGGCAGCGGTGCCCGGCTTGCCCACCACGACGGCGGCAGGCTCGCCCAGGGCACGGGCTGCGGTGATGAGTTCGGCGCTGACTTTCTTCAGTGCGCCGTCGGAGTGCTCAACGAGCACAAGTACTTCAGCCATGAGTTCTCGTTACGTCTTTCGGGAGTTGAGTATTCGGGATCAGCTGCTAGATCAATTTCTGAGCGACCAGGTACTCGGCGATCTTCGTACCGCCGTCACCTTCGTCGGTCACCTTCTCACCGGCGGTCTTCGGCGGCTTCGGGGTCGAAGACAGCACCTTGGAACCGGCATTCGCAACGCCGACCTCATCGGCTTCCACGCCGATCTCAGCGAGGGTGAGCACGGTGACTTCCTTCTTCTTCGCGGCCATGATGCCCTTGAAGGAGGGGAAGCGGGGCTCGTTGATCTTCTCGTTGACGCTGACCACGGCCGGCAGCGAGGCCTCGAGGCTGAAAACGCCGTCGTCGGTCTCGCGCTCGGCGGTGACCTTGCCGCCCTCGACGCTCAGCTTGCGCACGTGGGTCAGCTGGGGCAGGCCCAGGTACTCGGCGATCACGGCCGGGACCGCGCCGCCGACACCGTCGGTCGCCTCGTTACCGGCGATGACCAGCTCGGTGCCCTCGATGGTGCCCAGCGCGCGGGCCAGCGCCCAGCCCGTCTGGATCACGTCGGAGCCGTGCAGGCCGTCGTCCTTGAGGTGCACAGCCTTGTCGGCGCCCATGGACAGCGCCTTGCGGATGGCCTCGGTGGCGCGCTCCGGTCCGGCGGTCAACACGGTGACAGTGCTGTCTCCGCCCTCACGCTCCTTGATCAACAGCGCCTCTTCGACGGCGCGCTCGTTGATCTCGTCGAGCACGGCATCGGCAGCCTCGCGGTCGAGGGTGAAATCGCCGTCGGACAGCTTGCGCTCCGACCAAGTGTCTGGGACCTGTTTGATCAGGACCACGATGTTCGTCATGACTCTGGTTCGTCCTCCTCGATGAGACCGGTGGCCCGGGCTCATATCACGTTCTAGGCAACTAGCATCATGTTACCGGTCGGTAACTTTTGATGGTTCGCACGAACACCATAGCTGGTCGGACTTTGTATTCCGGCCTCCCCTACCACACCCCCGAGGTGGGGCAACCGTTGGTTGAATCGCCACCGACCCTTCAACCTGGGTAAGCCTGGGTTAGCCTGCCTTCCAATGAGCGCACACGCGGAGGGCTCGGATAGTGCCCTCACCCAAGCCCTACCTCTGACCGGCGAGCGGACCATCCCAGGCCTGGCCGAGGAGAATTACTGGTTCCGCCGTCATGAGGTGGTGTACCAGCGGTTGGCCGGCCGGTGCGTCGACCGCGAGGTCCTGGAGGCCGGCTGCGGCGAGGGCTACGGCGCAGACCTACTGGCCGACGTCGCGCGCAAGGTGGTAGCGCTCGACTACGACGAGGCCACGGTGGCACACGTGCGGGCCCGCTACCCACGAGTGGAGATCCGGCACGGCAACCTCGCCGAACTGCCGCTGGCCGATTCTTCGGTCGACGTCGTGGTGAACTTCCAGGTCATCGAGCATTTGTGGGATCAGGCGCAATTCGTCTCCGAGTGCTACCGGGTGCTGCGCCCAGGAGGCGTGTTCCTGGTCTCCACACCCAACCGGATCACCTTCTCCCCCGGACGGGACACCCCGCTCAACCCGTTCCACACCCGTGAACTCAATGCCGCGGAGCTGACCGAACTGCTGCACGACGCCGGCTTCACCGTCGAGTCCATGCTCGGGGTGTTCCACGGTGCCGGGCTGGCCGAACTGGACGCCCGCCACGGCGGTTCGATCATCGAGGCGCAGGTGCAGCGTGCGGTGGCCGACGCACCGTGGCCCGAGCAACTGCTCGCCGATGTGGCCGCCGTGGGCATCGACGACTTCGACCTGACCTCGGCCGACGAGCGCGACATCGACGACAGCCTCGATCTGGTGGCAATCGCGGTGCGGCCGTGACACCGTCCGCCGATCCGGCTCCGGGCTTATTCACGCTCGTCCTCCACACCCACCTGCCCTGGCTGGCCCACCACGGCCGCTGGCCGGTCGGCGAGGAATGGCTCTATCAGTCCTGGGCCGCGGCCTACCTGCCACTGATGCGGGTGCTGCGCGGCCTGGCCGCCGAGGACCGCAGTCACCTGATCACCCTCGGCATGACGCCCGTGGTCACCGCACAGCTCGATGACCCGTACTGCCTGACGGGCATGCATCACTGGCTGGCCAACTGGCAGCTGCGCGCCCAGGAGGCGACGACGCTGCGCACTCAAGAGGGCCTGCAGCAGTTCGGAATTCGCGAGTACGCCGAGGCCGAGGCGGCCATCGACGAGTTCACCACCCACTGGCGCCACGGAGCCAGCGGTCTGCTGCGTTCACTGATCGACGCCGGGACCATCGAGCTCCTCGGCGGTCCGCTGGCGCACCCGTTCCAGCCACTGCTCAACCCGCGGCTGCGCGAGTTCGCGCTGCGCGAGGGCCTGGCAGACGCACAGCAGCGCTTCGCCCACACCCCGGTCGGCATCTGGGCACCCGAGTGCGCGTACGCCCCCGGCATGGAGAACGGATACGCCGCCGCCGGTGTCGGGCACTTCATGGTGGACGGGCCGTCCCTGCACGGCGACACCGCGCTCGGTCGGCCCGTCGGCGACTCCGCCGTGGTGGCCTTCGGGCGCGACCTGAAGGTCAGCTACCGCGTGTGGTCGCCCAAGTCCGGCTATCCCGGCCACGCCGCCTACCGCGATTTCCACACCTACGACCACACCACGGGACTCAAGCCCGCGCGGGTCACCGGTCGCAACGTCCCGTCCGAAGAGAAGGCGCCCTACGATCCGCAGCGCGCCGACCGCGCGATCGACGAGCATGTCGCCGACTTCGTCGGGGTGGTCCGACGTCGGCTGATCAGCGAGAGCGAGCGGATCGGCCGCCCGGCGCACGTGGTGGCAGCCTTCGACACCGAATTGTTCGGGCATTGGTGGTACGAGGGCCCGGAGTGGCTCGGCCGGGTGCTGCGTGCGCTGCCCGCGGCCGGTGTCCGGGTGGGCACCCTGGCAGACGCCAAGGCCGGCGGCTTCATCGGCACCCCGGTCGAATTGCCGCCCAGCTCTTGGGGTTCCGGTAAGGACTGGCAGGTCTGGAACGGCGAGAAGGTGGCCGATCTGGTCCAGCTCAACAACGAGGTGGTCGACGGCGCGCTGAGCACCGTGGACAAGGCGCTCACCCAGCACGCCGCGGTCGGTGCACCCACTGCCCGCGACCGTGTCGCCGATCAGATCCTGCGGGAGACCCTGCTGACCGTGTCCAGTGACTGGCCGTTCATGGTGAGCAAGGACTCGGCCGCCGACTATGCGCGCTACCGCGCGCATCTGCATGCGCACGCCACGCGCGAGATTTCCGACGCACTGGCCTCGGGCCGCCACGACCATGCCGAGCGGCTCGCCGACGGCTGGAACAAGGCCGACGGATTGTTCGGTGCCCTCGACGCCCGGCGTCTGCCAAAATGACATTCACCCCACATTCCGCGAGCGCCCGTGTCTGCGCGTCGACACGCCGCGAAACCACGGCATCTATCGGTCGCTCGCACCGGCACGAAGGCACGCAGTCATGAAGATCCTGATGGTGTCATGGGAGTACCCGCCCGTCGTCGTCGGCGGTCTGGGTCGCCACGTACACCACCTGGCCACCGCCCTGGCCGAAGCCGGCCACGAGGTCGTCGTCCTGAGCCGCCGGCCCACCGACACCGATCCGAGCACCCATCCGTCCACCGACGAGATCAGCGAGGGCGTGCGGGTGGTGGCCGCCGCCCAGGATCCGCACGAGTTCGACTTCGGCACCGACATGATGGCCTGGACGCTTGCCATGGGGCATGCGATGGTCCGCACAGGCCTTGCCGTCAAAGGCAATTCGGGTGACCGCTGGGTACCCGACATCGTCCACGCCCACGATTGGCTGGTGGCCCATCCCGCCATCGCACTGGCCGAATACTTCGATGTGCCACTGGTTTCCACCATCCACGCGACCGAGGCGGGCCGGCACTCCGGATGGGTATCCGGGCCGATCAGCCGCCAGGTGCATGCCGTGGAGTCCTGGCTGGTGCGCGAATCCGATTCGCTGATCACATGTTCGGCTTCCATGAGCGATGAGATCACCGAACTGTTCGGACCCGAGCTGTCCGAGATCAGGGTGATCCGCAACGGGATCGACGCCGATCTCTGGCCGTTCGCGCCACGACGCCCCCGCACGGGCCCGCCGGAGTTGCTGTACCTCGGCCGGCTGGAGTACGAGAAGGGCGTGCACGATGCGATCGCGGCGCTACCCCGCATCCGCCGCGCACATCCTGGCACCACGCTGACCATCGCCGGTGACGGAACCCAGCAGCAGTGGCTCGTCGATCAGGCCCGAAAGCACAAGGTGCTCAAGGCAACCCGATTCGTCGGACGGCTCGGTCACGAAGAACTTCTGCAGGCGCTGCAGGGGGCCGACGCCGCGGTGCTGCCCAGCCACTACGAGCCGTTCGGCATCGTGGCGCTGGAGGCGGCAGCCACCGGCACGCCGCTGGTGACCTCCAACGTGGGTGGTCTGGGCGAGGCCGTGATCGACGGGCAGACCGGGATGTCTTTCGCGCCACGCGATGTGGCGGGCCTGGCCGCGGCGGTACGCGCGGTGCTCGACGATCCCGAGGCGGCCCAGCGCCGCGCGCTCGCGGCCCGCGAGCGCCTGAGCTCCGACTTCGACTGGCACACCGTGGCCGCCGAGACCAGCCAGGTCTACCTGGCCGCCAAACGCGCCGAGCGGGAGCCGCATCCGCGCAAGCCGATCGTCGAGCACGCACTGCCCGACCGCTGATTCGACCGGCGTCGAATCATTCCGCACTTAGCGTGCGGATATGGCACTCAAACGTTCTGCCGCGATCACGCTGATCGCCGCGTACCTCGGGTTGTTCATCGGCCTGGTCGACGCGAACGCCGTCAACCTGGCGCTGCCGGCGATCGCCGGTGACCTGGGCGGCGGGGTGGCCGGTGCGCAATGGACCATCGACGCCTACAACGTGACGTTCGCGGCGTTTCTGCTCACCGCGGGATCGCTCGGTGACCGGTTCAGCCGGCGCCGCGTGCTGCGGATCGGGCTGGTGACGTTCGTCGGGGCCTCGATCGCCTGTGCGCTGGCGCCGTCACTGACCCTGCTGCTGGTGGCGCGGGCGATACAGGGTCTCGGTGCGGCATTGATGTTGCCGCAGGGGCTGGCCATCGCCGCGGCGGCCTTTCCGGACCCGCGCGGACGCGCCCGCGCCACCGCCGGCTGGGCGATGGCCGCAGCCGGCAGCACCGCGCTGGGCCCGCTACTGGGCGGATTGCTCGCCGAATCGATCGGCTGGCGCTGGATCTTCTGGGTCAACGTGCCGGTCGGCCTGCTGGCGTTGGCGGCGAGCGCCACGCACCTGCCGGATTCGCGCGATCCGGACGCTGGGCGCATCGACCTGCCGGGTCAGTGTCTGGCCATCGTGGCGCTCGGTGCCACCACGCTTGTGCTGGTCGAGGGACACGATTGGCGCTGGCAGCGGACCGTGGCGATCGCGGCGACAGCGCTGGCCGCCTTCGTGGCGTTCCTGGGCGTGCAGCGCCGCAGCCGGCACCCGATGCTGCCGCTGGACCTGTTCGGCAACCGCCAGTTGGCCGGCGCGCTGCTGGCGACGTTCGCGATGACATTCGGCATCTACGGCCTGCTTCTGGTGAACAGCTTTGCCTTCCAACAACTCCGGGGCTTCAGCGCATTGGAGACGGCCATGTGGTTCCTGCCGATGGCGATCGTCTACCTGCTGCTGATCCCCGCCGCCAACATGTTGGCTCGCCGCACCGGACCGCGCCCGCCGATGGCTGCCGGACTGGCTCTGATGGCGGCGGGTTCCCTGGTCTACGCCGCGGCGGGGCCGCTCGGCGCAATCGGGTGGCTGGAGCTGTCGTTCGTGCTCGCGGGTGCTGGGCTGGCCCTCAACACCGGGCCTGCGGTGACGCTGGCGATGGCGGCGATCCCGCCGGCGCGGACGGGCCTGGCCTCGGGCGTGGTGAATCTGGCCCGGCTGTTGGGTATCACTGTCGGGGTCGCCGTGTTGGGTAGTGCCATGACGGTTGTCGGCGGGGCCACCGGCGTGCGCGCCGCACTGCTCGCGGGCGCCGCGTGCCAGTTGGTGGGCGCGGTACTGGCCCTACGGCTGACGCGACGCATACGGGCACCCGCAGAACCGGGCACCCGCACCGCAGGGAAGGAGTCGTGTCATGCGTGAGGCGCAGGAACTGGCCTCGGCATCCGAGGTCGACATCGCCGCGGTGGCCGCGCTGCTGGCCGACCCGGCGCGGTGCAAGGTGCTGCTGGCTCTCGATGACGGCCGCGCGCTGCCGGCCGGTGTGCTGGCCGAGGAAGCCGGGATCAGCCGCGCCACCGCCAGCAGTCATCTGGCCAAACTCGCCGATGCCGGGCTTCTCACGGTCCGCACGCAGGGCCGCCACCGTTATTACCGACTGGCCGGCCCTGAGGTCGGCGCGCTCATCGAGCAGCTCGGCCGGCTGGCGCCGGCCCGGCCGGTCACCTCGCTGCGGGAGGGCACGCGCGCGGCGCGGCTGCGCTCGGCCCGAACCTGTTATGACCACATCGCCGGCCGGCTGGGTGTTCAGCTCATGGGCAGCCTGCTCGATCGCGGCGTGCTCACCGGTGGGGACGGCTGGTTCCACCCCGGCGGCACCGACCGGCTGAGCAGCCCGGGCCACGACGTGCCCTATCGGCTCACCGATGGCGGAGGCGACCTGCTCCATCAGATGGGAATCGAATTGCCCAGCGGCCCAAGGCCACTGGTGCGCTACTGCGTGGACTGGACCGAGCAGCGTCACCACATCGCCGGCGGGCTGGGCCGGGCGCTGCTCGATCAGTTCCTGGCGGCGGGGTGGCTACGCCGCACCCCGCGCCACCGCGCCCTCACCGTGACCGAGTCCGGCCGCGCCGCCCTGGGCGATCGATTCGGCATCGACTGGACCGGTTGAGGCAGCGGTTCGAGAATCGCCGAACCGCTGTCGACGGCGATGTCCAGCAAGCACAATCGAGCCGTGACCCGGATCTGGAGACTCGGCGCACGCTCGGTGTGTGCCTCACTTGTCGGCGCATCGCTCATCCTCGGCCCGGTCGCACCGGCCACCGCTGAGCCGGCCCCGAGCCTGCCCGCGTTCGTGCCCCATCCCTCGGACTGGTCGCCCGACTACACGGTGTTCCCCTACAACCTGTGGCAGGTGCGCGTCACGCCCGAGCAGATCGACGCGCAGCGTGAGTCCTGCCAGTGGTTCAACGCCCAGTACGGCACGCTGATGACTCAGATCGTGGGCTTCCAGAATTTCCTGGGCGGGCGTCACGACGATTGGACCGCTCCCGGCGTGCAGGCCGCAGGCGATGCGGTGAAGGCCAACGTCGATCAGTCGGCGGCATTCCTGGATCCGCGGGCCCACACCCTGTACATCACCAATTACCCGGACCAGAGCCAGTATTCACCGCTGTACAACGGTGACTCGATCTATCACCTGTGGTATCAGCTCACCCAGATCAGCGACAAGATCGCCAAGCGGCAGCCGGCCGGCGTCATCAACGCCAACATCGCCACCGCCAACGTCTACGGGAACGTGATCCGCGACTCCGGGGTGTGCAATGGGGCCTGAACGGCCCCTCAGTTGCTGTTGGCCGCCTTCTTGCGCTCGATGTCGGCCAACGCGGCGGCCAGTTCGGCGCGCTCTGCGGCCGACGTCTCCCAGTCCAGCTTGCGGTTCTTGACCACCTTGGCCGGCGCTCCGACGGCGATCGAGTAATCGGGGATCTCACCCTTGACCACGGCATGGGCGCCCAGCACACATCCGCGGCCGACCGAGGTGTTGCGCAGGATGGTGACCTTGGCGGCAATCCAGGTGTCCGGACCGATCCGCACCGGGCCCTTGATGATGCCCTGGTCCTTGATGGGCATGTCGATGTTGTCCATCTTGTGGTCGAAGTCGCACACGTAGCACCAGTCGGCCATGAGCGCGGAGTCGCCGAGCTCGATGTCGAGGTAGGTGTTGATCACGTTGTCGCGGCCCAGTACCACTTTGTCGCCGATCCGCAGCGAGCCCTCGTGACAGCGAATGGTGTTCTTGTCGCCGATGTGCACCCAGCGGCCGATCTCCATCTGCGCCAGTTCCGGGGTGCACTGGATCTCCACGCCCTTGCCGAGAAAGACCATGCCGCGGGTGATGATGTGCGGGTTGGCCAGCTTGAACTTCAGCAGCCGCCAGTACCGCACCAGGTACCACGGGGTGTAGGCGCGGTTGTCGATCACCCATTTCAGCGACGCCTTGGTCAGGAAGTCGGCCTGGCGCGGATCACGTAGCCGGGAGCCCCGCCAGCGTTTGTGAATCGGGGCGCCCCACATCGTCGTCATGGCCGGACAGCCTAGCCGAGGACACTCGACCGCTTCCGGCTCGCCGCCACTGCACCGCCTCGTCCGGTTCCCGGGTCGCTGCGGTCATGCCCGCCGAGCGGCCGGGTAACCTCACCTGGGCCCCGAAAACCAGTCCCATGCGTGTTGGGCGACGAAAGGACATCGTGTTCCGGCGATACCTTGCACTGGCGGTCGCGGTGCTGCTCACAGGCCTGCTCGCCGGATGCGAGAACACCGATTCATGGGTGGACGCGCACGCCGCACAAGGTTGGTCGGCGCAATACGGAGACGCCGCCAACAGCAGCTACACCCGCTCCCACGGACCCGAGGCGCTGCGCCTGGAATGGAGCCGATCGGTGAAGGGTGAGCTGGGCGCCCAGGTGGCGCTGAGCTCCGACAACCGCCTGGCCGCCAACGCCCAGACCGCCGGCGGCTGTTCGTTGATGGTGTGGGAGGCCGACAACAACGCCCGCCAGCGCTGGTGTACGCGACTGGTGCTGGGCGGTGGCTGGTCCAGTCCCCTGTTCGACGGGTTCGACAACGTCTACGTCGGCCAACCGGGCACCATTCTGTCCTTCCCGCCGACCCAGTGGATCCGCTGGCGCCAGCCGGTGATCGGCATGCCAACCACGCCGAGGCTCCTCGATGACGGCCAGTTGCTGGTGGTCACCCATTTGGGCCAGGTGCTGGTGTTCGACGGGCACCGCGGCACGATCGAGGGAACACCGCTGGACCTGGTCTCCGGTGTGGACCCGACCGATTCGCAGCGCGGGCTGGGCGATTGTCAGCCGGCCCGGTCGCGGTGCCCGGTGGCTGCCGCTCCTGCGTTCTCACAGCAGGCGGGCCTCGTGGTGCTCAGTGTGTGGCAGCCCGGGGCCGAGGCGCCGGTGCTGATGGGGTTGCGCTACCACCCCGGCGAGAAGACGTTGCTGACGCAGGAATGGACCAGCAACGCCGTGGGCCGCGGACCGCTGGCCAGCCCGGTGCTGTCCGCCGACGGTTCGACGGTGTACGTCAACGGCCGCGACCAGAATCTCTGGGCACTCAATTCCGCCGACGGCTCGCCGAAATGGTCGGTGCCACTGAACTATCTGGCGCAGACCCCGCCATCGGTGTCGCCGGACGGCCTGATCGTGGCCGGCGGTGGACCGGAGGCCAAGCTGACCGCGGTGCGCGATGCCGGGGACCACGGTGAGGTGACCTGGACCCGTGACGACGTCGTCCCGCTGACCACGTCGAGCCGGGCCGGCGGTGTCGGCTACGCGGTGGCCCGCGAAGGCGGGCACGGCCAGACGCTGTTGGTGTTCGACGCAGCCGACGGGCACACCCTCAACGCCTATCCCGTTCCGGAAGCCACGGGCTGGCCGGTCGGGGTGTCGATCGGTGACGACCATCGGATCGTCACCGCGACCAGTGACGGTCAGGTGTACGGGTTCGCGCCGGCCTGATCCTGTCAGCTCAGCAGCGCCGCCACGGCGGACCGCGGGACGTTGGCCTGGCTGGCTCCGGCGGCTTCCGGCAGCAGCTCACCCTGCCCGAAGAAGAAGATCACCGAGTCGTCGGTGATCGCGAAGTTCTGATAATGCGCGGGGTCCAGGCCGATACTCGGCGCGATGGCCTGTTCGACGCCCGACTGCTTCTGCAATTCGCGCTGCACGATCGGGAAGATCACGTCCAACGGCTTGGAGCCCGGCTTGAACAGAGTGTCGAAGGTGATGGGCGCCCGCGTGGTCACGTTGTAGTTGAACGTCTTGTACCAGGTCTGCGGATGCGCGCCGCCGACATTCTGGTACACCTCGAACACCAGGCTCTGGGTACGCGGCGGCGTTCCGGAACTGTAGGCGGTGCCCCTGGCATCCAGCACGTAGGGCTGATCGCGTGAGCCGGGCATGTCCGAGACGTTGACGAAACCGTCGCGGGTCTGGGTCAGGTATCCGGCGACCGACTGCTGATCGGGATAGTCGGTCGGGAACGTGTAATCCAGTGTGTAGGTGGCATTGGCGGTGTGCACCTGGCAGATCTGGTCGGCGCCGACGGTGCCACCGAGGTCGGCGCAAGCCGACTGCGCAGCTGCCACCGGCATACCGAGCCAGCCGAGCAGCGCACCGGCCGCCAGCAGCGCTGTCACAGGGGGAATTCGCATCGTCAGTCGTCCTCGCAGGCGATCAACTCACACCGGTGGATCCACCGGCGTGTCTCGTTCAGGGTACGTGGCCGTTATCGCGATGGGCGACAAATGAATGCCGTTGCCCGGCTGGACGCCCCGGAACCGAGCCGCGCGATCACCACCGCCAGGTGCTCGGTGCCGCGCAGCCGCATCCGGGCCCGCAACGCATCGGGATCCACGTCGAGGCCACGAACCAGGATCTCCAGCGCTCCCACCGACCGGGCCGTCAACGCCGCCCGCAACCGCCGCTCCTGGAAATGCAGCTGTTCGAGCACCTCGAAACCGCGGACCCCGGCGGGCAACTCGTCACCGGACAGGTAGGCGATGTCGGGGTCGAGCTGCCACAGGCCGTGCCGCGCCGCGTAGTGGCGGACCAGCCCGGCCCGCACCACCGCGCCGTCGGGATCGACGATCCAGCGCCCGGCTGCGGCGACCGGACAGTCATCGGTCTCGGCGTCGCTGATCTGCTCCCCGGTGTCGAGCATCGTGGCCCGCCGGAGCACACCGGGTTCGGTCAGGCCCGGAGACCACAGGCAGGCTTCGCGCACGCTGCCGCCGGCCGATGTCACTTCGATCTCGCCGGCAAACCCCATCTTGGTCAGCTCGTCGAAATCGATTCCAGGAGCACACTTCACCACGAGGTCCCTGTCGCGGTAGACGTCCAGCACGGCGTCGAGTGCCGGGGTGTAGGCACGGGGGTCGAAGCGGCGCCGCCCGCCGGAGCGGCGGGCCGGGTCGATGATCACCACGGTGTCGCGGGTGACCGGTGCGAGGGCGTCGGCCCGGCACAGTGGGACACCGGGGCCGCCGTCATCCAGATTGTGCGCGGCCATCGCCAACCGCACCGGATCGAGGTCGCTGCCGACCAGCTGTGCAGTGCAATCACGCAGTGCCACAAGCTCAGTGCCGATCGAGCAGGTGGCGTCGTGCACCTTGGCCCCGGCCAGTCTCCTGGCCCGGTGCGCGGCCACCGGTGCGGCCGTGGCCTGTTGCAGCGCCTCGTCGGTGAACAGCCATCGATCCGCGTCGTCGAACTTGGCCCGCGCTCTCCTGCGCAGTTGGACGGTTTCCACGAGCACCGTCGCGTGATCGCCGAACTGTGCTCGCACAGAGGCGATGTCGTTGATCAGGCTGGCTCCGGTGAGGCGGCGCTCGGCCACCTCACCCAAGGCTCGGGTTCCCGCCTCAGATCGCAGGTACGCGACGTGGGTGAGTTCGAAAATCTACCCCACCCCTCAGGAAGGCTTAACTCCCGTGACCATCACGTTGTAGAACCAGCCCTTGGGCACCATGCGGCGCCACACGTTGGCGTCGACCCAGCTCAGCGTCGTCCAGCTCCCGAATGCGAACTTGGCCCAACCCCAGCCCAGGCGCCCGGGCGGCACCGCGGCCTCGAAGGTACGCACCGGCCAGCCCAGCATCGCCGCGGTGAATTCCTCGCTGGCGGTGCGTACTTCGACCGCACCGGCATTGACGGCCATCCGCTCCAGATCCGCGGGGTCGAAGGTGTGGAGGTCGACGACGGCTTCCAGCGCCGCGGCGCGGGAGGATTCGTCGAGTTCGGCCTGGGGCCGGCGCCAGCCGCTGAGCCACGGCAGCTTGGTCAGGCTGGTGGTGGCGTGCCAGGTGAGCGTCGAGAGTTCGCGGGCGTATTTGTTGCCGACCGTGGTGGGCTCACCGGCGAACACGAAACGGCCGCCGGGCTTGAGCACCCGGACCACCTCGCGCAACGACAGTTCGACGTCCGGGATGTGGTGCAGCACGGCGTGCCCGACTACCAGGTCGAAGGTGTTGTCCTCGTACGGGATGCCCTCGGCGTCGGCGACCCGCCCGTCGATGTCCAGGCCCAGCGACTGACCGTTGCGGGTCGCGACCTTGACCATGCCCGGGGACAGGTCGGTCACCGACCCGCGCCGTGCGACACCGGACTGGACCAGGTTGAGCAGGAAGAACCCGGTGCCGCAGCCCAGCTCCAAGGCCCGGTCGTAGGGCAGCTCGCGCTGCTCGGATTCGGGGACGATGGCGTCGAACCGGCCGCGGGCGTAATCGATGCACCGCTGGTCGTAGGAGATCGACCACTTGTCGTCGTAGGTCTCGGCCTCCCAGTCGTGGTACAGCACCTGTGCCAGCTTGCTGTCGTGCATCGCCGCCTCGACCTGTTCGGCTGTGGCGTGCGGGTTAGGAGTCGGCATGCCAGCTACATCGACCGCCGCGTCAACGTCGGCGCCGGAGTCCTTGATGTCAGTCATGCAGGGCAGCCTAACGGCCCGGGCGGGGTGGGCGTCAGGGCCGGTCCACCAGTCCGTCGACGGCGGCCTTCGCCGCGGCCAGCACCTCCACCGGGTGGTCGAGGAATCGCCGGGCCCAGGCCAGCGCCTCGTCGTAGACGTGGTCGGGCGCCACCATCTGATCGATGAGGCCGAGTTCCAGTGCCTCCTCGGCGCCGACGAACCGGCCGCTGTACACCAGTTCCTTGGCCTTGCTGCCCCCGATGACCTGGGCCAGCCGCGCACCGCCCCCGGCCCGGGGCGCGAGCCCGGCCAGGATCTCGGTGGCCCCGAATTTGACGTTGTCGCCGCTGACCCGCCAATCGGCGGCCATCGCCAGGCCCAGTCCGCTGCCCAGCGCGTAACCGGTGATGGCGGCCACCGTGGGTTTGGGGATCGCGGCCACCGCTTCGATGCACTGGCGAAGCGCCGCGTCAGCGGCGGCGGCCTCGCCGGTGTTCAGTGTGCGCAGCTCGGGAACGTCGTCTCCGGCGCAGAAGATCTCGTGCCCGCCGAACAGGATGACCGCCGAGATGTCGGTGCGCTCGCCGAGCTCGTGGGCCGCCGCGATGATCTCGCGGTACATCTGCCGGGTCAGCGCGTTGGTGGGAGGTCGCGACAGCATCAGGGTGCCGACGCGGTCCTGCTCCGGCGTCACCCCGGTGATCGCCCGGACGAACTCGTTCACTGGCTCGATTCCCCGGTCGCCGCACCCCTGCCCAGCGGCGCCCGATGGTTCCTGGCGGCGTTGTAGCGGCCGCTGTCGAAGAACTCGATCTGCCAACTCCCTTCGCCGAGGGAGAGGTTCGGTTCGGTGGCGACGATCTTGCGTTCGGTGGCCAGGACGTCGGCGACGGAACGCCCGCTGAGTGAATTGAGCTGGGTCCAGGTGGGTGGCAGCAGGAACGAATTGCCCTGCTCGAAGTCGTCGAGTCCGGCCTGCGGAGTGCTCCAGAAGGCGCGGTCGGTTTCGGTGTTCTCGCCGTCGGCCCGCTGTCCCTCGGGCAGTGCGCCGACGAAGAAGAAGGTGTCGTAGCGCCGAGTGCGCTCCTCTTTGGGCGTGATCCAGTTGTCCCACGGCCGCAGCAGGTCGGCGCGCAGCACGAGTTTCTCGTCGCGCAGGAAGTCGGCGAACGACAGCGAGTGGTTGGCCAGCGCGGCACGCGCTTCGCCGTAGACGGAGGCATCGGACACGATGCCCGGGTCTCCCGTTCCGCTGGCGGGCCCGGCGAACAGGACCCCGGACTCCTCGAAGGTCTCCCGGGCCGCGGCGCACACCAGCGCCTCGGCCAGCCCGGTGTCCACGCCGAGACGCTGCGCCCACCAGTCCGGTCCGGGACCGAACCAGGCGATGTCGGCATTGCGGTCGCGGTCGTCGACTCCCCCGCCCGGGAACACCATCACCCCGGCGACGAACTCCATCGCCGCGTGCCTGCGCATCATGAACACTTCGACCGAATCGGCGGCGTCGCGGATCAGCATCACCGTCGCGGCCGGCCGGGGCACCAGTGGATCGTCGGTGCTAGTCGGCTCCTCGCGCGAGCGCTCGTCACTCTTGCTCATTCACGCCTCCTGTGCGCCGCACGGCTCCTGGTCCGCCGGGCGAAGTAGCGCCCGTCGATGACATCCAGTGCGATCGACTGACCGAACGCCTTGGACAGGTTCTCAGCAGTCAACACCTCGGTCAGTAGACCGGAGGCAACCGCCTTGCCCTCCGACAGGATCAGCGCATGGCTGAATCCGACCGGAATCTCCTCGACATGATGGGTGACCAGCACCATCGCCGGCGCATCGGGGTCGGCGGCCAGGTCGGTCAGCCGCGCCACCAGGTCTTCGCGGCCGCCGAGATCGAGGCCGGCTGCCGGTTCGTCGAGCAGCAGTAGTTCGGGGTCGGTCATCAGCGACCTGGCGATCAGGACGCGTTTGCGTTCGCCTTCTGACAGCGTTCCGTAGGTCCGCTCGGCGAGGTGTTCGGCGCCGACGCTTTCCAGCATGTCCACGGCCTGGGCATAGTCGACATCCTCGTAGTCCTCACGCCACCGGCCCAGCACGGCGTAGCCGGCCGACACCACGAGGTCGCGCACCACCTCGCTGTCGGGGATCCGCTGTGACAGCGCCGAACTGCTGAGGCCGACCCGGGCCCGCAACTCGGCCATGTCGGTGCGGCCCAGCCGTTCACCGAGCACGTAGGCCGTGCCCGACGAGGGATGTTCGGTGGCGGCGGCGATCCGCAGCAGTGAGGTCTTACCGGCTCCGTTGGGGCCGATCACCACCCAGCGTTCGTCGAGTTCGACGGTCCAGGTGATGGGCCCGACGAGCGTGCTGCCGCCTCGTCGCAGGGTCACCCTGGCGAAGTCGATCAACAGGTCTGGGTCGGTTCCGTCTCCGTCATCGCTGATTGTCGAGTCGGTGCGTTCCCCTGAGGCCACTCGCTCATCGTAGTGACCGGGTCGCGGTCCGCTCGGGCACGCCTGCCGCTGAAATCATGGAACAACAGCGACCGCGGGGTGAGCCGCAGGAACAGCTGCACGAGCGGCCCGATCCCGAACGCGTAGACCAGCGTGCCGATCCCGACCGTGCCACCCATCAGCCAGCCCACCGCCAGCACGGTCGCCTCGATTCCGGTGCGCACGAGCCGCACCGACAACCCCGTGCGGGCGACGAGTCCGGTCATCAGTCCGTCCCGGGGTCCGGGACCCAGGCCGGCACCGATGTAGAGCACGGTGCTGATGGCGTTGAGCACGACGGCGCCGATCATCATCGCGATGCGTACCGGCAGCGCCGCCGGTGCCGGAAGTACCGCGAGCGCGGCGTCGACGGTGACGGCGATGACGATCACGTTGGCGACGGTCCCGATACCGGGCCGGTTCCGCAGCGGGATCCAGGCCAGTAGCACGACGACGCCGACGACGGCCGAGGCCATCCCGAGGGACAGGGGCGTGTGCCGGGTCAGGCCCTGATGGAAGACATCCCACGGGTCGAGTCCCAGCCCGGCGCGCACCATCATCGCCATCGATACGCCGTAGCCGCACAGGCCGATCAGCAGCAGGCAGGCGCGTTTCAGCGCGTGTCCGGTCGGCTCCTCGCGCGAGCGCTTGTCGGTCATGAGTGGTGCTGGAATCGCAGCCGGATCAGCTCCAGCTCACGCCGGACCCGTTCCTCGTCGCGATCCAGGTGTCCGTCCGGTCCCTGCCAGCTGAACGCCCGGGCCAGTGAATCAGCCAATCGAGATAGCCACTTCGGTTGCATGACGTCATTTTCACGGCGATCTGGCTTGCCTTTCAATATCCAGTCAGCCCATACTGGCCTTATTATGTCAGCAGATATGGCGGCCAGAGCCCTCGATGTGGACCTGCTGGCTCGCGAACTGGGCAACTGGCGTACTTCCAGCCAAAGTGGCCCTGCCTACTTGGGCCTGGCCGACGCCATCCGGCTGCTGATCGTGGACGGCCGGGTTCCTGTCGGGTCACGCATTCCCAGCGAACGCGCGCTGGCCGAGGCACTGCGGGTCTCGCGCACCACAGTCACCGCGGCCTTCGCGCAGCTGCGCGACGACGGTTACCTTCACGCCCGCCGGGGAGCCCGCAGCATCACCGCCCTGCCGGACGCCGGCCACATCCAGCTCGACGCGACCACCCCGACGGTCAGCCTGGCCGCCGCTGCGCTGTCCGCACCCGGCACCGCTGTGCTGGAGGCGTTCGCCGAGGCCGCCCGTGACATTGCCCCGTATCTCCGCGAGCCGGGCCACGAACTGATGGGCGTCGGCCCGCTGCGAGCGGCGATAGCCGAAAGGTATTGCACCAGAGGGCTTCCCACTGACCCGAGCCAGATCATGGTGACCAGCGGGGCCCAGCATGCGATCGGTCTGATCCTGGCCAGCCACACCCAGCCCGGTGACCGGGTACTTGTCGAGCAACCGACCTATCACGGCGCGCTGTCGGCGATCTCGACCGCGGGTGCGCGGGCGGTGCCGGTCGCGCTCGCCGATGACGGCTGGGAGCTCGACGCGGTTCAGGCCGCCTTGCGGCAACTCGCCCCGAGCCTGGCCTACCTGGTTCCCGACAGCCACAACCCGACCGGGTTCACGTTGCCTGTCGCGGAACGAAAACGGTTGGGGCAGATCATTTCCGACACTCGCACCCGTACCATAGTCGACGAGTCGATCGTCGACATGTGGATCGATGCGGAGCCGCCCGAACCGCTGGCGGCCTCGGTATCGCGCAACGATCTGGTGCTGACCATCGGTTCGATGTCGAAATCGTTCTGGGGTGGTCTGCGGGTCGGCTGGATTCGCGCCGAACGCGCCACGCTGGCCACCATTGCCGCGATCCGCCCTTCGGTGGATCTCGGGACCCCGATCCTCGAACAACTCGCCGCGGCAAAGCTGCTCGCGATGCACGACGAGGTGCTACCGGAGCGGCGCGAGACGCTGCTGGCCCGTCGCGAGTTCCTGGTGGCGCTGCTGGCCCGTGAACTGCCGGACTGGCAGCCCGGGCGCGGGCGGGGCGGAATGTCGCTGTGGGTGAAGCTGCCTGCGCCGATGAGTACCGCGCTGTCGGCTGCCGCGATGCGGCTCGGTCTGGATGTGCCCGCGGGCCCGCGGTTCGGGGTGGACGGCACGCTGGAGCGGTTCATCCGGCTGCCCTACGCGCTGCCGGAACCCGAACTCGAAGAGGCGGTGCAACTTTTGGCGCGAGCCTGGCACAGCATCACCGGCACTCTCAGCGCACAGCCCCGGACTTTGGTGGTCTAGCCGCGGGCCTTACGGCTGCTGCGTCATCGCGTAGCAGGTGCTGTAATGCTCGATGGTGCAGGGAATTCCGTTCACCGTCGGCAACTGGCCGGGCTGGCTCTGGATGTTGGCTCCCCCGGTGCTGGGCGCCATCACCGGCGGGGCCACCGCGCCCATCCCGCCGGACGAGCCGGCCACGCACACGCCGTCGAACTTGGTCGCCTTGGTGCCCGACGGGCAACGCTTGGCCTCGGCAGGCGCCGCGACCGCCAACTGTCCCAGGACTGCGGCAACGGCGAACACGCCAACCACGACCGTGTGCTTCAGGTTCGCCATGCCCACACCCTACTTGAGACCGGGTTCGCCAGCGTTGTCTAGTCGTCGGGAATCTCGACGCGACGCAGCACCCCGTCCAGGGCGTCGGCGGCCTCGATCTCCCCGCGGGTGACGCCGAGGATGAACAGCACGGTGTCCAGGTAGGGATGACTCAGCGATGCGTCCGCCACCTCGCGCAGCGCGGGTTTGGCGTTGAACGCGACGCCCAGGCCGGCTGCGGCCAGCATGTCGATGTCGTTGGCGCCGTCGCCGACGGCCACCGTCTGTTCCATGGGCACGCCGACCTGCTGGGCGAAATCGCGCAGCGCCTTGGCTTTACCGGGCCGGTCGATCACCGGGCCGATGACCCGCCCGGTCAGCTTGCCGTCGACGACCTCCAGTTCGTTGGCGGCCACGTAGTCCAGCATGAGTTCGTGCGCCAGCGGCTCGATGACCTGGCGGAAGCCGCCCGATACCACGCCGCAGTGAAAGCCGAGCCGGCGCAGCGTCCGGATCGTGGTCCGCGCGCCGGGCGTCAGCTCGACCTGTTCGGCGACATCGTCGAGCACCGAGGCGGGCAGGCCCGCCAGGGTCGCGACCCGGCGGTGCAGTGATTCGGCGAAGTCCAGTTCGCCGCGCATCGCGGCTTCGGTGACAGCGGCCACCTGTGCTTCCATGCCGGCCCGTGCGGCCAGCATCTCGATGACCTCGCCCTGGATCAGGGTGGAGTCGACGTCGAAGACGATGAGCCGCTTGGCGCGCCGGGCCAGGCTGTAGTCCTCGAGCGCGATGTCGACGCCTTCGTCGACCGCCACCTGGGCCAGCGCCGACTGCAGTTGGCTGTACGCAGCGCCCGCAGGCACCGATACGCGCAGTTCCAGGCCGGTCACCGGATAGTCGGACACCCCGCGGATGGTGTCGATGTTGACGCCGAGCCCCGCGACCGCGCGGGCCACCACGCTGAACGCCTCGGCGGTGATCGGACGGCCCAGCACCACGATCGTGTGGGTGGACGGCTCGCGCATGACGGGCATGTCGTCGCTGCGCTCGATCGTCACGTCCAGGCCGAGCCGGTGGATCGCCGTCTCGACGTCACTACGCAACGCATCGCCGTCGACCGAATCGGGCGGTGCCGCGACCAGCACACCCAGGGTGAGCCGGCCGCGGACGACGACCTGTTCGACGTTGCGCAGCTCCACCTGATGGCGCGAGAGCACCTCGAACAGCGCCGATGTGACACCGGGCTGGTCGACACCGGTGACGGTGATCAGCACCGACGAGCGCGGTCGCGGAGCACCGGTCATCGAAACATCCTCGACGTGCTCACCCCCGGATGCTGCCACCCGTCAGCTGGAGCGGTCCGCAGACTCGAGCTCCGGGTGATGCGCGCGGCCCACGTGGGCCTCGGCGCGCATCCGCTCGACCATGTGCGGGTAGTGCAGCTCGAACGCCGGGCGCTCCGAACGGATCCGGGGCAGCTCGGTGAAGTTGTGCCGCGGCGGCGGGCAGGAGGTCGCCCACTCCAGCGAGTTGCCGTAACCCCACGGGTCGTCGACCATCACCGGCTCGCCGTAACGCCAGCTCTTGAACACGTTCCACACGAACGGCAGCGTCGAGATGCCCAGGATGAAGGCGCCGATGGTGGAGACGACGTTCAGGGTGGTGAAGCCGTCGCTGGGCAGGTAGTCGGCGTAACGACGCGGCATGCCCTCGTCACCGACCCAGTGCTGCACCAGGAAGGTGGTGTGGAAGCCGATGAACGTGAGCCAGAAGTGCAGCTTGCCCAGGCGCTCGTCGAGCAGACGTCCGGTCATCTTCGGGAACCAGAAGTAGATGCCCGCGTAGGTGGCGAACACGATGGTGCCGAAGAGCACGTAGTGGAAGTGCGCGATGACGAAGTAGCTGTCGGTGACGTGGAAGTCGATCGGCGGGCTGGCCAGCAGCACGCCGGACAGGCCACCGAGCAGGAAGGTGATCAGGAAGCCGACCGAGAACAGCATCGGCGTCTCGAACGTCAGCTGGCCCTTCCACATCGTTCCGATCCAGTTGAAGAACTTGATGCCGGTCGGGACCGCGATCAGGAACGTCATGAAGGAGAAGAACGGCAGCAGGACGGCACCGGTGGCGTACATGTGGTGCGCCCAGACCGCGACCGACAGGGCCGCGATGCTGATGGTGGCGTAGATCAGCGTCGTGTAACCGAAGATCGGCTTGCGGCTGAACACCGGGAAGATCTCACTCACGATGCCGAAGAACGGCAGGGCGATGATGTACACCTCGGGGTGGCCGAAGAACCAGAACAGGTGCTGCCACAACAGCACGCCGCCGTTGGACGGGTCGTAGATGTGTGCGCCCAGGTGGCGGTCGGCGGCCAGGCCGAACAGCGCGGCGGTCAGGATCGGGAAGGCGATCAGCACCAGGATCGAGGTCACCAGGATGTTCCAGGTGAAGATCGGCATGCGGAACATCGTCATGCCCGGTGCACGCATGCACACGATGGTGGTGACCATGTTGACGCCACCGAGGATGGTGCCGAGACCACCGACTGCCAGACCCAGGATCCACAGGTCACCGCCGGCGCCCGGCGAGTGGATGGCGTCGGTCAGCGGCGAGTAGGCCGTCCAGCCGAAGTCCGCGGCACCGCCCGGCGTGATGAAGCCGGCCAGGGCGATCAGCGCGCCGAACAGGAACAGCCAGAACGAGAGGGCGTTGAGCCGCGGGAACGCCACGTCGGGCGCACCGATCTGCAGCGGGAGCACCAGGTTGGCGAACCCGAACACGATCGGGGTGGCGTAGAACAGCAGCATCACCGTGCCGTGCATGGTGAACAGCTGGTTGAACTGCTCATTGCTCAGGAACTGCAACCCGGGCATCGCCAATTCGGTACGCATGAACAGTGCCATCAGCCCGCCGATGAAGAAGAAGGCGAAGCAGGCGACGCAGTACATGATGCCGATCAACTTGTGATCGGTCGTGGTGATGAGCTTGTAGATCAGGTTGCCCTTGGGGCCCATCCGTTCCGGAAAAGGACGACGTGCCTCGAGTTCTCCGATTGGGGGCGCTTCGGCTACCAAGAGATCCTCCAAAGATTCGTCGGGAAATCCCGCTTATCGCCCTGAATCCTAACGCTCCCGGCGGCCTCTGCGTCCGTGGGTCCTACAAACTGTCGTACTGCGTGCCGGCCCGGCGTCGGTTCTTTTCGCCGCGAGGTTCTGACCAGCTGTTAAGCGGTGAATGTTACGGTCGCCCGGTGCTGACCAACCGACCTCGCGCCGCAGTCGCGGTGATCGCCGCGGCCGCGACCCTCGCCGGTGGTTGCGGCTCCGCCGAGCAGACGCAACAGGCGCAGACGTCGATGACCACCAGTGTCACCAAGATCGCCGGCGCCGGCGTGCTGGGCAATGAGCGCCGCCCCGACGAATCGTGCGCGGCCGAACCGGCCGCAGCCGATCAGTCGGCGCGGGAGGTCCGCAACGCGCGCGTCGACGGCGCCGACATTCCGGAGTCCACCGAGGTGCGCGGCGACCCGCAGCGCATCGTCGCCCTGTCCGGGGACCAACTGGATGCGCTGTGCGCGCTGGGCCTGCAGTCCCGCATCGTCGCGGCCGCGCTGCCGGACGGTTCGTCCGAGCAGCCCTCCTATCTGGGTGCCGTCGTGCACGGGGCCGCCCCCGCCGGTTCGCGGACGGCGCCCGACCTCGACGCTGTCAAAGCCGCCAACCCGGAGCTGATCCTGGGTTCGGCATCGACCACGCCGTCCTCTTTCGGGGCGTTGTCGGCCATCGCCCCGACAGTGTTCACCGGGGCACCGGGCGCCGCCTGGCGTGACACGCTGCGTGCGGTGGGTGCGGCGACGGGTCGCGCGGACGCCGCGGACGACCTGATCGCGAAATTCGACGACGCTGCTCGCGATACCGGCGCGCAGAACGACGCCCCGCACTTCCAGGCCTCGGTGGTGCAGCTGACCGAGAACACCGTCCGGGTGTACGGTGCCAATACGTTCTCCGGCAGCGTGCTGGCCGCAGTCGGACTGGATCGCCCTGCCGCACAACGCTTTACCGACAAGCCATACCAAGAGCTCGGCACCACCGACGCCGACTACCGGATTGCCGACGCGGACCTCGTCTACGTCTCGTTCGCGTCCCCGGCAGCCAAGGACAACGCACCGAAGATCCTCGAGAGCCCGGCTTGGCGGGCTCTGTCGGCAACGAAGGACAACCGGGTGTTCGTGGTGAACAACGAGGTGTGGCAGACCGGGCAGAACATCGTGGCGGCCCGCGGCATCCTCGATGACCTGCGCTGGGTGAACGCCCCGATCAACTGATCCGTCCGTCGACCCCGTGCACGGCCTGCTGGCCGAATTGACCGGTTGCGAGCGCCCCGTCGGGTAGCACGAGTTCCCCGGCCTGCATGCGGCGACGCAGATACGTGAAGGTCTGCGCGGTCTGGGCGAACAGATGCTCACCCGCTCGCAGCGCCGGGCGCTGCGCCCCACCGCCGACGAATCGCGGCAGCGGTTTCACCTCCGTGTGGTAGTCGACATTGAAGAACAGCGGGAATGAGTAGCGCTCCTGGGCCACGCGGCGCACCCGGTGGCTGGTGGCCACGAACGTCCCGTTGGTCCACAGTTCGAGCAGATCCCCGATGTTGACGACGAATGTGCCGTCGACCGGCGGCACGTCGATCCACTCGCCGGCGCCGTTGAGCACCTCCAAGCCTGGCGCCGTGGGCTTGAGCAAGGTGAAGCACTCGTAGTCGGTGTGCGCGCCGATGCCCTGCCCGTCCTGCGCGTCCGCGTTGTACGGGTAGTGCATCAGCCGCAGCTGGCTGGGCGTTTTGGTGGCGTGACGGGAGAACACCTCGGGGTCCTCCCCCAGCGCCACGGCGAACGCCCACAGCAATTGGCGGCCCACGTCGATCACGGCCTGGTAGTACGACGTCACCGCCTCGGCGAATCCGGCGAGGTCGGGCCACGTGTTGGGTCCCAGCATCGGGTTGCCGGCCAGATGGTCCGGGTCGTCGGCCGGCAGATCCAGCGCGGTGTCGAAGGCTTCCTTCAGATCGGGCGGGCTGTCGGATTCGAGGCCTTCCTCCCCCACTGGGACGTAACCGCGGTGACACCGTGAGTATCCGATGTAGCTGCGCATCTTCTCCTCGTGCGGCAGCGCGAAGAATTCCTTTGTGGCGGTGAGCATCCGCTCGAACACCGCCTCGTCGATCCCGGAGCCGCTGATGTAGAAGAAGCCGACCTCGCGCGCCGCGGTGCCGATCTCGGCCGCCACTCGCTCCCGCTCGTCCCGGCGGTCCGACCGCAGCCCACTGATGTCGATGACCGGCACGGCGCTGAAGGCCGCCAACGATGATGCATTGCCACTCACAGTCCCACTGTCCCTTCGGTTCGTTCCACGACCCAGCGCACGCCGTTGGCCTGAATCTCCTTGCCTTCCAGATCGATTGCCAGCGCAGCCCACTGTGGGCCGCCCACCGAGTCGATCACCACATCGTCACCGCCCAGCCAGCCGAAGGCCGGCCCGACGCGCACCAGAACGGCCCGGCTGTCGTCAGGCGCCCGCAGGAACAGCCCACCCTGCGGTGCCGTCGGCCCGAGATCGCGTACCCAGTGCTCGACGTAGTCCTCGTGCACCCCGGTCTCGACCAGGGTGTCTCCCTCCCAACGCATCTCACCCTCGTCCGGGAACGGGCCCGAAGGTTGGAGTTCGACGTCGCGCCGCCAGACGAAGGTGGTGCCGCGCTGGATCAGCTCACCAGCGAAGCCACGGGAGTCGACGTAGGCACTGCCGGCCTGTAGCCACGTGATGCCGGTATTCGTGTCGCGTGACCCGTCGGCCTCGATCAGCAAGGTGCGCCGCCACAGTCCGGCACATTCCGAGGCCATGACCTGATTCACGAACATTCCTCCCACAGATCCCGAAGCTGCTGCAGCCCTTCATCGGTCGGCGTGCCAAGGGCCCGCACCCTGGCGATGCCGCCGTCCGGATAGGCGTTCACGCGTATCGCGGTGACAGCCCGGGCGTCGACGACGAACACCTGCCGGGCGTCGGCGGCCAGGTGCCTGCGCCCCAGCACCGGGGTGTCGAATGGTACTGCCGGCCAGCCCTGTTCGACGGACGGACGGACGTGCGCGCCCAGTACCGCTACCTCTTGGGAGGCATTGAACACGAAGTAGGACGTGTCGATCTCGATTCGCTTCACATCGGTCGGTACCGCGAACGAGATGATCACCGCGTCATGGGTGTCCGGACCGATATCGCGGCGTCTTCGTGTTTCCCAGCCATCGCCCATGTGGCGTGGCCGGTCGGGTGCGACGAGCGCCCGGGCGTCGGAATAGAAGGCATCGCTGCACCATTCGACACATCCCCCCTGCTCCAATCCGGACACCTCGACGGTGACGCCGGACCACAGCGCCGGATCGGGGATCACGTCGCCGTACGCCCGCAACCGGGCCACGCCGCCGTCGGTCGTCAGCGACAGCCGCACATGCGTCCAGCGACGGCTATCGGTGACCGTCATCAGGTTGTTCGAATCCGGCTTCAACACAGTGGTTTGCACGACGGTGGTCCATTTCACGGACGGATCTGTCGCATCCGCTCCGGGATCGAGCACGGCCGCGTCCACCCGGCAGGCCTGAGGATGGTTGCCCGAGAACGACCGGGTATCGACGTCGACCGTCCGCAGGCGTCCGGGTGCACCCAGCCTCACGATGGCCCAGTCGCCGCCGGTCCCCGCGTGCCGGCGGGTCTCCCAGCCGTCCACCACCTCACCTCGCAGGTCGTAGGTACCCGGCACGAACGCCGGCTCGGCCGGAACGACCAGCCGCTCCTTGAAGCCGAACGATTCATCGCTGGCGGCCACCACACTGCCTCCGACGACTCGAGAGGCAAGGTCCACTCCGGGTATCGGTGGGGTCATCCGGCCGCCCCAGCGCGTGCGATCCTCATGCCGGTTGCCGCACCTTCTCCGATACCGCAACGCCGGACACCCAGGTGTGCACCGCCGCACCGCGGATCGTCACCCCGGCGTATGGGCTCACCCGGTGGCGGTGGTGCAGATCCTCGGTGTGCACGCATGTTTCGACGTCGGGGTCGAAGGCACACAGGTCGGCCCTCAGCCCCGTCGCGATGCGTCCCCGGTCGGTGAGGCCGGCCAGCGCCGCAGGCTGCTGCGCCATCCACCGGCTCAGCTCGGGCAGCCCGAATCCGCGCTGCGCGGCATGGGTCCACACCGCGGCCGGACCGACCTGCAGTGAGCTGACACCGCCGAAGGCGCTCCCGAAATCCCCGTCCGCCTTGAGCTTCGGAGCGCACGGCGAGTGGTCGGACACCACCATGTCGAGAGTCCCGTCCAGCAGGCCCTCCCACAGTCGGTCACGGTTGCCTGCGTCTCGGACCGGCGGGCATGCGGCGAACTCCGTGCCGCCGTCGGGGATCGTCTCCGCGGCGAACGTCAGGTAGTGCGGACACGTCTCGGCTGTCACCGGAACACCCGACCGTCTGGCATCGGCCAGCATCGGAAGCACGTTCGCGCTGGATACGTGCACGATGTGGGCGTGTGCGTCACTCGCGGCCGCCGTGTCGATCACGAGCCGCACCGCATCCTCTTCGGCGGCGTCGGGGCGGGACCGCAGGAACGACCCGTAGCGTCGTCCTCGTGGCGGTGAACTGCCGGCGATCACGTGGTGACTCTCGGCATGCACCAACAGCACCGAGTCGAGTTCGGCGATGCGGCTCATGGCGGTACGGAACTGGGCGGGAGTCAGGTATCCGAAGTCAGGGTTGCCGGAATCGGCGAGAAAGCACTTGAACCCCCGCACGCCCGATGCCGCCAACGCTTCCAGCTCACCGAGATTCTCCGGAACCACCCCCGCCCAGAACGCGACGTCGACACGGCAGTTCCCTTCGGCCGCCGCCTGTTTGGTACACAGGGCCGCGACGCTCGTGGTCACCGGACTGCAATCGAGCGGCATGTCGACGATGGTCGTGATGCCGGCAGCAGCCGCCGCTGCCGTTGCCGTGCCGAAACCCTCCCAGTCGGTGCCGGGGTCGTTGACGTGCACGTGGGTGTCGACGAAACCGGGCAACAGCACGGCATGCGACGGGATCTTCACGTGGTCGACTGCCGGCACGTGAGCGTCGACCGCACCGATACCGGTGATGATGCCACCGTCGATCACCAGCGACGCCGGCCGTAGCTGACCGTCGAGAAGCACCCGGTCGGCTCGGATCACCAGATCAGCCATGGTGTGTTCCCGAGGTGACCGGCCCGAAGCGCTCGTGAAAGTGATCGGTGAGTCCGGGCCACACCTCCGGGTCGTGGCCGGGTATCAACTGATACCCCTTGTCGCGCGCCAGCTTCTTGAGCTTGCGGATCGGCTCGACCGTTTCCTCCGGCTCCACGTCGATGAACCCGCCGATCGGGAGCTCATGCTCGATGTTCTCCGTCAGGTCCGCTGCGTCGAACGCGAACACGAAGCCGCCACCGCCCACGGACTCGTCGAGCTCCACCGCGAAACTCTGATGTCCGGGAGTGTGTCCGTACGTCGGGATCGCCGTGATTCCGGGCGCGATGGCGGCCTCACCGTCGGCCAGTCGCCAGTCGATGTTCGGATCGTCGAAGTCGACTCGCACGATCGCATTGCGTTCCGGCTCTGGGTGATTCGACAGACCGTAGTCGAGCTCCCGGCGCTGGGCATGAACCGGAACCTTGCCGGCGAACAATTTGAGTCCACCGGCATGGTCGTGGTGCAGGTGGCTCACCGCGACGGTACGGATGTCGTCGAATGCGACTCCGACCTCGGCGAGCCGCTGTTCGATCGGCTCGCCGGGACCGGGCAGCACCGGCCGATACTCCACTGTCGGGAAGAATCGCCGATACAACGCCGGGTCCCGCACCAGCGCGGTGTTGAATCCCGTGTCGAGCAGCACCCACCCCCCGTCGGTCTGAAGCAGCACGCCCGGAACGGGTTCGCGCATCCGCTGCTCGGCCGGCGCCCCGTACACCGACACCGATTTGGGCAGTTCCTCCCAGCCCAGCGTGAGCAGGATGATGTGGCGGACTCCGCTTTTACGGATCAGCGTCGCCATCAGCCCACCGACAGCGCGGCGAGCCGCAGCGAGTTGGGGTTGGTCACCACGTGGGACTGTTCGACGCCCTTGAGCCACGGCTGGGCCACCACGAAGTCGTTGACGTCGGCGATGTTGAGCCAGCAACCGGTCTTGACCGCTTCCAGTCCGGCCCGCGAGAACACGGCGGAATCTCCGGTGGGCAGACCAGTCGCCAGTGCGTCGGTGACCGGCGGCGCCGAGCAGCCCAGGTAGTTCAAGCCACCGTCGGCATCCCAGGAGATGTGGCCCCAGGTGTACGGGGACGGGGCGTCGGGCCAGGCCAGGGCGGTGAAGATTTCCGGAGCGGATTGACCGTCGGTGCCGACCCAGCCGTAGATCTCCGAGGTCGGGTAGGCCTGTACCTTCGCCGTCAAACCCGCTGCGGCAAGCTGGGTTTGAAGCAGATTGCTGACCAGTTGGTTGTCGGGGTTACTCGAGTCGTAGCCGATCGTGATGGCCTTCTGGTCGGCGGGCAGTCCCCCGGCGATGCCGGTGAGCACCGACGGATCGTGAGCCACCGCCTGTTTGGCGAAGTCCGAGGCCATCATGTTGGGCGGATAGATCTGTCCCGCCACATCTCCCCGTCCGAAGTACGTCTGCTTGACGAGCTCGTCGACATTGATCGCCTGGAGGACCGCGGTGCGGTTCCGGGCGTCGGTCATCATGCCCTTGTGCGGGTTCACGTAGAGGTAGTTGGACATCATGGTCGGCAGCGAGTAATTGGCGAATGCCTTGTTGTCCAGATAGGACTGGACCGCCGACGAGGGCAGGTCATGCAGGATGGCGGCGAGCTGCCCGTTGTTGAACTGGAGTTGCTGGGCCGAGACGTCGGTGATCACCGGCATCTCGACCTTCTCGAAGTACGGCTTGGGTCCCCAGTACTCCGGGAATGCCGCCAGCGCATAACGGGATCCCACATCGGCGGCGGTGAGTGTGTACGGACCGGTTCCCAGGTCATGGCTGGTCAGGTAGCTCTGCGCATGATCGGCTCCCGCATTCTGCTGCAGACCCGCAGGGCTGAGCATCCTGGGCCCGTACGCGCACGCGAGATAGTCGAGAAAGGCTGCGTTGGGTGCCTTCAGGGTGATGGTGACATTGTAATCACCATGTGCGGTAACTGATTCCACGTCCTTGACCATGTATGCCGGGCCCTGGTCGACGGCCAGGCGGCGATCGAAGGAGGCCTTGACGGCCTCCGCGGTGAACGGGGTGCCGTCATGGAACTTCACGCCTTGGCGCAGCGTGAAATCGAACACCTTGTTGTCCGGCGACGCTTTCCACTCGGTGGCCAGCAGCGGTTCCAGTTCGGGCTTGTCGGTTCCGGCCTTGTACTGCAACAGCCCCTCGTAGATATTGGTAGTGAGCAGCAGACCTTGGCCGGCGTAATAGATGTCCGGGTCTGGTGGCTGACCGGGATCTTGCAGGAACGACAGGTGCAGCACCTTGTCGGTCGGCGCCGCACTGGGCGTGCCACTTCCCGAATCCGAACCGCCGCAGGCGCTGAGCGTCAGCGCGGCGACCGCACTCACGGCGGCCATGGTCCTCCATCGCTTGATCATCGGGCGACTCCTTCGAGAACGGGCTGGGATGTGGCGAGTTCGCCGAAGGCGGCGAGGATCTCATCGGAGGTCCGGAGCGCGCCGGTCTGCAGGTACTCCATGGCGTCGAGCGCGGCGTCGTGCCGGTACTGCGACGACCCGCCGACGCAGTCGGTGACGACGCGGACATAGAAGTCGCGCTGGTGGGCGTCGGCGAAGGTGTAATGCACACACACGTCGGTGAGTCCGCCGATGAGAATGAGCGTCGACGCCTTGAGACCGGACAGCACGATCTCGAAATCCGTTCCGATGAAACCGGAGTAGCGCCGCTTCACGATGTGGAACTCGTCGGGCAGTGGCCGCAGGGTCGGTTCCAGGTCGGTGCCGGGCTGCCCCTCGACGCAGTGAACACCCTCGGTGCCGTCGAGCTCACGGCCGAAGTCGATTCCGCTGGGCCGGTGGACCTCCTGGAAGAACACCACCGGCACGCCCGCTGCGCGCGCAGCGGCGAGCAGCTTTTCCGCGACAATGACGCGATCGGCATGACCGGACATCACCGGAATCCCGGCATCCTCGGCCGACATTGCCCCGCCTTCCTGTATGTCGACCACGACAAGAACTGGATTCCCCACGATGAGTGGCTGTTTGGGCACCTAACCTCCTATGACTGCGATACGGGGATCTGCTGCCGCCTGGAGTAGGTCCACGGCGGTGTTGATGACTACATAGAGCGCACCCAACATCAGGGTCACGCCCGCGATGGCCGGGAAGTCGGCCACCGGGATGCTCTGGGCGATGTACTGGCCGATACCCGGCCATCCGAACACCTGCTCGACCACCAGCACGCCCGAAAACATCAGGCCCACTTGAAGTCCGGTCATCGACAACGCCGAACCCACGGAGTTTCGCAGAACGTGGCGCGTCATGATCTGTCCCTCCGACAGGCCCTTCGCGCGGGCAGTGCGTGCGTAGTCACTGTCGATGTCGGTCATCAGGCTGCTGCGCAGTACCCGGCCGATCGCCACGGCCGGACCGATGGCGATCACAACAGCCGGCAGCATCAGGTGGTGCACCGCGTCGGCCACCACGTCGAACCGGCCGTGAACGAGTCCGTCGACGGTGAGCAGCCCGGTCGGCCCGCTGGGTGGGTTCGCCACGGCGATCCGGCCGTTGGCCGGAACCCAACCCAGATTCTGGTAGAACACGATCAGCCCGAGGATGCCGAGCAGGAACATCGGCGCCGCGGCACCGGTGAACAGGACTGCCCGGAGAACCTGTGCGCCCGGCCATTTCAATGTCGTGCTGAATGCCAGCAGGGCTGCCAGCGCCAGCGCGATGACGATCCCGAAGATCGCCAGTTCCAATGTGGCAGGCAGGAAACTGCCGAGGTCCGTCAACACCGGGTGGCGGGTGCGGTAGGACGTTCCGAGATCGCCGGTGACGGCGCTGGTCAGGTAGTGCCAGAACTGCACGAGGACCGGCTGGTTCAAGCCGAGTTCCTCGCGCCTGGCGGCGACGGCTTGGGCCGAGGCCTGGGCGCCGAGCTGGGCCTTCACCGGATCCAGCGGCGAGATGTGCTGCAGCACGAACATCACCCCGGTAAGGGCGACCAGGATCGCCACCATCGCGCCCACCCGGGAAGCCACGAAAGTCTTCAACCAAGTACTCCTCTCTTCGCGCAAGCGCTCATCGGCCGCTCTTCATCAGGTTCCGCAGGCAGTCACCCGCGATGTTCCCGACGAGTGCGAGCACCAGGACACCGAGTCCCGGCATCACCGGTATCCACCACTGCTGCAGGAAATAACTCAGGTTGCGCGCCGAGTCCGCACCCAGTTCCGGTGCCGGCGCCGCCTGTCCCAGACCGAGGAACGACAGTGCGGCCACGGTGAGGATCAGGGTGCCCAGGTCCAGGCTGGCGGCGACGAAGGCGTTCGGCAGCGCGCCGGGCAGCAGGTGCCGGGTGGCGAGCCGGAAACGACTCACGCCGGCCAGCTTTGCGGCCTCGACGTGGGGGCGAGCGGCCAGCCGCGTGATCTCGCCCCGTACCAGCCTGGCGTAGAACGGCCACCAGACGATCGACACCGCGATCAGTGTGTGCACGAAACTGGGTCCGAGTGCGGCGACGACGGCGATCGCGAGCACCGGCGCGGGCAGTGACAGAAACGCGTCGGTGATGCGCATCAGGATCGAGTCGATCCAGCCTCCCGCCGTGCCGGCGATCAAGCCCACCAGCCCGCCGATCGCCAGGCCGACCGCCACCACCACCAGTGCCGCGAACCAGCTCGAACGCGCGCCGTAGAGCACCCGCGACAGAATGTCGCGGCCGACGCTGTCTGTGCCCAGCAGGAAGCCGTTCTTGCCCGGAGCCTGCAGCGGCATACCCACGGGGGTGAGCGGGTCGTGCGGGGCGAGCAGCGGTACCGCGACGACGAGCAGGGTCAGGACGATCACCATCGAGAAACCGGCCCAGTTCACAACGGTGGATCGGGGCCACGACCATGACAGCCGACGTTGGGCACCGGCACGGGCCGGCGTGGGGAATGCGATCGCTATCGCCATCAGACGGCCCGCCTTTCGATACATGCCACGAGATGGGGGTTGCCCGGTGTGCCTTCCAGCCGGACGTCGAGTTCGTCACCGGCGCATGCCGGTACCGCGATCAGGCATCGGGGGTGGAATGCGCAGCCGTCCGGCGGCGACAGCGGGCTGGCGGGTTCACCGGACAGCACGCGTGATTCGCGGCCCAGGTCGGGGATCGCATCGACGAGGGCCCGGGTGTACGGATGCGCCGGGTCGCCGATGACGCGATCGGCGGGTCCGATCTCGACGATGCGGCCCAGATACATCACGGCGATCCGGTCGGCCACCACCCGCGCAACCGACAGATCGTGGGTCACGAACACGACCGACATGTCCAGGGTGCGGCGTAGATCCCCGATGAGGTTGAGGACCGAAGCGGCCAGCGACACGTCGAGCGCGCTGGTCGGCTCGTCACACAGCAGCACCGAAGGTGGCACGACAGTCGCCCGTGCCAAGGAAACCCGTTGCCGCTGACCGCCGGACAGCTCCCCTGAGCGTGCTTTGCCCACCTCGGCCGAGAGGCCGACCCGTTCGAGCACGTCGCTCACCGCGGTTCGGCGCTGAGCCGCCGACATCTTCCTGCCGCGCAGCCGTTCTGCGATCAGCTCACCCACCGACAACCAAGGCGTCAGCGAAGCGCCCGCGTCCTGGAAGACCATCTGCGGACGCTGACCACCGGCCACCTGGACAGATCCTGAGGTCGGGCTTTCCAGCCCCGCGATGATTCGCAACAGTGTCGACTTGCCCGAACCACTCTCGCCCACCAGCGCCACGGATTCTCCCTGGCGCACACGCATCGTCACGCCTCGCAGGGCGTGCAGCTTTCCGTGATTGTCGGCCGAACGATCGAGCCATCGCCGCGACACCGAGAACGTCTTGGTGATGTTGGCCAGCGCCACGGCCGGTGGCTGCTCACTGCTGCCCTGCTCCTTGGCCGGAAACAGACCCGCGGCGCCGGCCGTCGAAGAGCCCGACATGGCGGCGATGTCCGGTATCGGCCGGATGCAGGCGCTGACTCGTTGCGGCGCAACCACAACGGGCTCCGGTAGCGATGTGGCACAGTCGCCGACGGCCGCTGCGCACCGCGGCTCGAACGCACATCCGGGCAACGGCGACGCCGGGCTGGGCACCGCGCCGGGCAGCGCCGCGAGCTTCCGGTCACGTGCGGTATCCAGAGTGAGCCGGCTGCCGAGTAGTCCTTTGGTGTAGGGATGGGCGGGGTTGGCCAGTACCTCGGCGGCAGGGCCGATTTCGGCGATGCGGCCCGCGTAGAGCACCGCGATGCGGTCGGAGATCTGCGCTGCTACGCCCAGGTCATGGGTGATCAATACGATGCTGCAACCGATCTCGTCGCGCAGCCGCTGCAACAGCCGCAACACCTGAGCTTGAACGGTGACATCGAGCGCGGTGGTCGGTTCGTCGGCGATGACGAGTTCGGGGTCCCCGGCGACCGCCATGGCGATCATCACCCGCTGGCGCAATCCGCCGGAGAGTTCGTGCGGATATGCCCGCATCCGGCGCTCGGGTTCCGGAATGCCGACCGCGGTGAGCAGTCGCAGCGCCTCGTGCTCGCTGCCGGCTGCCTCCGCCACCTGCTTGCCGATCCGCATCGTCGGGTTCAGCGAGGTCATCGGATCCTGGAATACCGCACCGAGGTCGAGGCGGCGTACCTTGCGCAACGCCTTGGTCCCGCTGTTGACCATGTCGGAGTTCGCCACCTGGACCGACCCGCCGATCTTGGCGCTGGCGGGCAGCAGGCCCAGCATGGTGAAGCCCAGAACGGTTTTGCCGGAACCAGATTCACCGACCAGGCCGACTATCTCGCCAGGGGCGATGGTGAGCGAGATACCTCGTAGCGCGTGAATGTTGCGCCCGTTGCGACGGAAAGTCACGCTCAGGTTGTCTACGGTCGCGATCGGTTGTGCCGGTGAGAGTGACGTCGTCCCGGCGCGCATCACCGAGTCGTCGGCCGCGGAGTCTTCCCTGTCGAGGTCCGCGGGGAGGGTGACGTCGATCGTGGCCTCAGCCATCGTGGGCCTCCCAGAAGCGATTTGGCGATTGCGCGTCACCACCGTGTGCCGCAGCCTGTCGAGCGACAGTTTTCACCGGCGGCGGCGCCATCGGGTGTCACAGGCGTTAATGAGGTGTTAAGGAATTGACGGGGCCGGTAACTGTCACGTGTCGCGCGTTTCTATCGAGTGACCGGTACCCGTTGCGCTGGCTCTTCGCGGCCGGAGGGCCAACCATGGGCCCTATGGCAGGAAGACCACGGGTGCACGCCCAGCGTCGGCACGGGCTGACCGCTCGCGACGAAATCCTCGACGCCGCAGGGGAATTGTTCACCACAACCGGTTACGCGGGAACGTCGACACGAGCGATCGCCGAAGCGGTCGGCGTCCGCCAGGCTTCCCTGTACCACTACTTCAGAACCAAGGACGACATCCTGTGCGCCCTGCTGGAGCAGACGGTCGCACCGACGCTGGAGTTCATCCCGAGCCTGCTCGGTACCGAGCCCGCATTGACCGCAGAAGAGCACATGCACGCTCTGGCGGCGTTCGACGGCGCCCAACTGATGTCGGG
Source organism: Mycobacterium sp. URHD0025 (assembly GCF_000426065.1). Lineage (GTDB taxonomy): Bacteria > Actinomycetota > Actinomycetes > Mycobacteriales > Mycobacteriaceae > Mycobacterium. Next base: position 492,754 of record NZ_KE384491.1, read on the forward strand.
CCGGTGGAACCTCGGCGCGCTGTATCTATTGCCTGAATTGCGTGAAGCCAAGCTTGAGCCGTTCTGGTCCGACCGGGAGCGGCTGCGGCTGCACTACCTTTCCGTAAGTCGTGCGCTGAGCCAGCGGACCGGCGTTCACGAAGCGGCCGCCGACCTCCCTTTCCGGCTCGTCGAATCGTTGGTCAACGTGTGGTCGATGCCTGCCGGTCCGGAACGCTCCGAGATGCCGTTCCACGTCGCGGATGCCTGTATGCGCGTCCTGGGCGTGCCCGATGATGCCGCCTCGGCTCTGCGGGCGCACAGCCACCTGGTGATCGAAGGACACAACACGAGCACCGCGTCCGCCGCCCCGTAGGGTGCTGTGCATGTTCCACGTGCTCACCACGACCTACCTGCAACCCCTCGATGTCGTCGATCAGACCCGCCCCGCCCACGTCGCGTGGCTCAAGGACGAAGTGGCCGCAGGGCGCATCCTGTTGGCGGGCCGTCTGGAGTCGGCGACCGGCGCTGTGCTGATCACCGGCGACCTCACCGAGGAGGAGGTCGAGGACGTGATCGCCCGCGATCCCTACACCGTGGCCGGGCTGATTCGCTGCGAACGCACGTCCTTCAACGGTTCGGTCCGCGCGCCCGAGCTGTGACCCGACCCCGGAGGGCCATCCGGGATATATGTCACATCGGGTCGCGGGATTACGGCCGCGGCGGGTGTCGTTGCAAGTCCTGGACTGCCTCTCAGGCAGTAGTCAGTTAACCGGACTAACCTTTTCCGGGACAAGCACAGACGACGAGCAAAGAGGGCTTTGATGAGCACTGTTTATGCCTATGCCGCGAATTCCGCCACCGAGCCGCTGGCCAAGACCACCATCACTCGCCGCGAGGTAGGACCCCACGATGTGGCGTTCGACATCCACTTCGCCGGCATCTGCCATTCCGACATCCACACCGTGAAGGCCGAGTGGGGCACCCCCAACTACCCCGTGGTGGCAGGTCACGAGATCGCCGGCGTCGTCACTGCGGTGGGCTCCGAGGTCACCAAGTACCAGGTGGGCGACCACGTCGGGGTCGGTTGTTTCATCGACTCCTGCCGTGAATGCGACAACTGCAAGGCCGGCCTGCAGCAGTACTGCACCGGTGACTACGGCATGCACGGCACCTACAACTCGACCGAGCGCGACGGTTCCCCGACCTACGGCGGCTACAGCGGCGCGATCGTCGTCGACGAGAACTACGTCCTGCGCATCCCGGACAGCATCCCGCTGGACAAGGCAGCTCCCCTGCTGTGCGCCGGCGTCACCTTGTTCTCTCCGCTGCGGCACTGGAACGCGGGCCCCGGCAAGCAGGTCGCGATCATCGGCCTCGGCGGTTTGGGCCACATGGGCGTCAAGCTCGCACACGCGATGGGCGCGCACGTCACCGTGCTCTCGCAGTCGCTGAAGAAGATGGAAGACGGGCTGCGCCTGGGCGCCGACGAGTACTACGCGACCAGCGACCCGGACACGTTCAGCAAGCTGGCCGGCCGTTTCGACCTCATCCTCAACACCGTGTCGGCCAATCTGGACCTCGGCGCCTACCTGGGCCTGCTCAAGGTCGACGGCACCCTGGTCGAACTCGGTATCCCGGAGCATCCGCTCGTGGTGCCGGCCTTCCCGCTGGCCGGCGGACGCCGCAGCATCTCCGGTTCGATGATCGGTGGCATCCCCGAAACCCAGGAGATGCTCGACTTCTGCGCCGAGCACAACGTGACTCCGGAGATCGAGGTCATCCAGCCCGATTACATCAATGAGGCCTACGAGCGCGTGCTGGCCAGTGACGTGCGGTACCGCTTCGTGATCGACACCGCCTCGCTGCGCGCCTAGTCGAAAACCACGTCAACGCCGAGGGGTGCAGTCACGTCCGACTGCAACCCTCGGCGTTACGCGTTATGGGCCCTCAGGGTCGGGGGTGGCGTCGGCCTCGAGGTCGACGCCGGCAAGCGGCCAGCCCGCGGCGGCCAGTCGGGCCGCCACCCGTTGAATGTTCTCCGGTCCGGCGTCGTGGTGGGCGACCTCGGCGATGAACTCCGCGATGTCGTCGCGCTCGATGGGATCGTCGATGTCGGCGGGCGCTGCGGCCTCGGCGATGTTGCGCACCACCTCGGCCACCTGCTCTTCGGTGAGCGGGGTGGCCCGCAGGAGCGCGAGCAGGGGCACCCGATCGGTGCCCGGGACCCCTTCCGGGTAGCCGGCGCGCAGCCAGTTCAGGACCGAGATCAGCAGCGACTTTGTTGACACCCGGCTAAGTTACGCGGCTGCCCGGCGAACCCTCCACTGGAGGAGCCACAGTTGGATGGCCATTCATTCCTGATTCACCGCCAAAACAATCCCCCTGAGCGCAACCGGTGACTGCCCGGTGGCCGCCCGGCATCCTCGGCACAGTGAGCCGCGTGATCCGTTTCAATGCCTTCGACATGAACTGTGTCGCCCATCAGTCGCCCGGTTTGTGGCGTCATCCAGAGGACCAGTCCTGGCGCTACAAAGACATCACCTACTGGACTGAGCTGGCAAAGCTGTTGGAACGCGGGCGTTTTGACGGACTGTTCATCGCCGACGTACTCGGTACGTACGACGTGTACGGCGCCAGTGACGAGGCGGCGATCCGTCAGGCCGCGCAGATACCCGTCGGCGACCCGATGCTGCTGGTGTCGGCGATGGCGCTCGTGACCGAGAACCTCGGCTTCGGCATCACCACCGGGACCGGATTCGAAAATCCCTATCCCTTCGCGCGGCGGATGTCGACGCTGGATCATCTGACCAACGGCCGGGTCGGCTGGAACGTCGTCACCGGATATCTGCCTGCCGCGGCGCGCAACATGGGCCAGACCGATCAGCCGGCCCACGACGCGCGCTACGACCACGCCGACGAGTACCTCGAGGTGCTCTACAAACTGTGGGAGGGCTCCTGGGAGGACGGCGCGGTGGTGCGTGACGCCGAGCGCGGAGTGTTCACCGACCCGGCCAAGGTGCACCACATCGGTCATTCCGGCGCCCATTTCAGCGTTCCCGGCGTGCATCTGGCCGAACCATCGCCGCAGCGCACGCCGGTCATCTATCAGGCCGGCTCATCTCCGCGCGGGGTGCGATTCGCCGCGGAGAACGCCGAGGCCATCTTCACCGCCGCCCCCACCAAAGCGCTTCTGCGCGAGACGGTTTCCACCATCCGCGCCGAACTTGAGCTCGCCGGCCGGGATCCGTACTCGGCCAAGGTCTTCAATCTCACCACCATCGTCACCGCCGACACCGACGAAGCCGCCCACGCCAAGCACGCCGAGTACCTGGCCTACGGCGATCCCGAGGGTGCGCTGGTGTTCATGTCCGGGTGGATGGGCGTCGACCTGGCCCAGTACGGCCTCGACGAGCCGATCGGCAATGTCGACTCCAATGCAATCCTGTCCGCCGTCAAGGCCTTTCAGTCCGCCTCGGACAAGGGCGGTGAGTGGAATGTCCGCGATATCGCCGAGTGGGGTGAGATCGGCGGCATGGGACCGCGCATCGTCGGGTCCGGTGTACACGTGGCCGACACCCTGCAGGAGTGGGTCGACGAGACCGACGTCGACGGCTTCAACCTGGCATACGCGATCACCCCCGGATCCTTCGAGGAGTTCATCGAGCACGTCGTTCCGGTCCTCACCGAGCGCGGCGCCTACCAGACGGAGTACGCGCCCGGCAGCCTGCGCAACAAGCTGCTGGGGCAAGGCGATCGCCTGGCCGACGAGCATCGCGGGGCCAGTTACCGTGTCGGAGGGCCGAAGTCGACCATCATCGAGCGTCCGTCGACGCTGCCGTCCTCGTCCGCGTCGACGGCTGCCCAGCCCGCGCGTGGCCGCTGAACTCGCCGAGCAGACGTAAAACAGCCCCAAATCCGGTGATTTCAGACAGTTTTGCGTCTGCTCGCGCGGGAAACTCTAGCGCGGCGCAGCCTGGACGTTCGTGGGTTGCGGCCCCAACGTCGACGGCGGCAGTTGGGATTCCGCGACGCCGGGCGTGTTCAGCTGACCGGCCAGCCACGGTAAAGCGGCACCAAAGGCGTTGGCCGCGAACGCCCAATCGTGGCGGCCCGGCGCGGTGGTCACCGAGCAGTTGACCGCGTCGGCGCGGGCCTCCTCGCACAGCGTGGTCGCCGCGACGTCTTGGGCTTCAGGATTGGCCGTGGGGTCATGGGTTACCCCACCGTGGTGCGGCACCTCGAACCACGCCGACACATCGGAGTACCGGCCGTGGCGGCGCATGATGGTGATCGGGTCGTACGCCGCCCAGGCATCGGCGTCCCCGCCGAACAGGCGATTGATCGTTTGTGTCTTGTCCCCCGCATTCGGGCGCAGATCACCGGCGATGTCGACGAACGACCGGAACATGTCAGGGTGCATCAGGGTCAGGTCCACCGCGCAGGTGCCGCCCATCGACCAGCCCGCGATCCCCCAGCCGTCACGGTCAGGACGCACCCCGAAGTTTGATATCAGGTACGGGACAACGTCTTTGGTGAGGTGGTCCGCGGAGTTTCCGCGAGCGCCGTTGACGCACTCGGTGTCGTTGGTGAATGAGCCGGTGGCGTCGACGAATACGAACACCGGGGCGTTGCCGTCGTGTGCGGCTGCGAATCCGTCGATGATGCCGAGCACGTTGCCCGCCCGCAGCCAGTCGGCCGGGGTGTTCAGTTGTGAGCCGATCATCATGACCGCCGGAAGTTGCGGTGGCGGATTACTGGCGAACCAGGCCGGCGGAAGGTAGACGAGCTCACCGCGGTGGCTGAAACCTGAAGCCGCCGAGTCGATGGTCACCGGGACCAGGACACCGCTGGGCGGGCGGAAGTGGGCCAGTTGCATCTTGGTCACCGTCAACCGGTCCGTCTGCCCCGGCAGTGGACTCGAGGTGAGCTGCTTCCACATGCCGTCGACCGTCGGGAAGTATCCGACCCAGCTGTTGAGCGTCAGCGCACAGGCCAAACCGCACACCCCGACGGCGGCCACCGACACGGTGCGGCGCCACCATCGAGCACTCACCCAGCCCAGCAGTGCGACACCGACAGCCAGCATGCTCAACGCGATCCAGGCCCACAGCTCGGGCGGCCCGGCGTTGCCCGCCACTCCGATCGAGTCGATGTACCAGTACGTCACGCCCGCCAATGCGGCCGCTACGACCACCAGTGCGGGCAACAACCGGCGGCGCCACCGCTGCGAACGCCAACCCACGGCGGTTCCCAGCAGCAGTGCGGCGATCGCCTGCACGGCAAATGGGAACCAGCCGTGGATCAGTGAGATCTGCGCGATGAGCCGGTGCATCAGCTCTTTTCTTATCAACGCCAACTGTCAGCTCGCTGGGCGAACGCTGAGCGGCCGGCCGCACACCGGCGGCATCTTGCAAGTGGTTCAGCGTGCCAGGGAGGCACGCTTTAAGGTAATGCGATGCGCATGAGGATGCTGGTGGCTGTGATGAGCGTGGCTCTCGGGGCCGGCGCCGGCGTCCCCGGTATGGCCGCAGGCGATCCACCGCCACCGCCACCCCCGCCGCCGCTCAATCTCAACGCACTCACACCCGTGAAGCCGTCAGACTTCGCGATGCAGAACGGCGAGTACTACGCGTTCGCGGTGCCGGGTGATATCGCATGCGCGATCAGCCGCGGATCAGGCAAGTACGGCTGCAGCGGCCCGTTGCCCGCAGCACCCGACGGGGCCAACGCGGTTACGGGCGCACAGCAGGGGCCGCCCACGTTCTTGAGCGACAACCGGCCGCTGTTCGTCTTCGACGGGCTGCCCAACCGGTTGGCACCCGGTTCACGCATCAGCTTCCGCAACGTGACCTGCGGGACCGACGGCACGGTGACGATGTGCAGTAACTCCTTTGACGGGGCGGGATTCGTCCTCAGCCCGGGGAGTAGCCACGTCCTCGATCCGAACAACCCACTGCTGCTCAATACCGGCGAGGGGCGCAACCCGTACGCCAACTAGTGAGAAGTCCCACGATCGACCCTCGCCGGCGTCATTGGCCGACGGCGTAGGAGTCGACCGGGTTGCGCCGGCGAACGATCAACGGATCGGCCGCGGTGAAGGGGAATTCGGGTAGATCCTCGATGTGGCAGTCGAAGACGGCCGCCAAGGTCGCGCGCGAGTAGGCGCTCATCGATGCCCGGTAGCCGATGTCGGCCGGGGTGGGCTGGTCGAAAAAAATCAGGAAATGCAGATCGGGTGAATCGACAACTTCAATGTGGTGCGGGTAGGCCCGCGGCACGAAGTAGACGTCACCGCGGCGCAGGTGCCACGTGTCCAGGGAACCATCGGGGTTCATAACCGTCATCCGCGCGGAACCCGATTGCACATAACCCATTTCGGCGGTGACCGGATGCCAGTGCGGCTCCCGCATACCGTCCTCGCGGATGCGCAGCGAGTACATCGAAAGATCCTTGAGTGCCGGCCAGAACTGCTTGCGGGCCGTGCGCGCCGACCCGTACTCCGCGGCCACCGGGGCACTCATCGCCTCCACTCCGAACTTGTGCGGGTCCCCGAACCTGGCCGAGGACGGGATGACCGCGTCACCGGTGCGGGCGGCCAAGGTGCGGTCAACGGTGCTGCGGCGCAGTGTGGACAGATCGCCGGTGTCCAGGTCGTAGGTGTTGCCCAGCACCGCATCCGTCATTGCACCCAACGAGGCGGCCAGCCCGAAATCCTCGGGGCGTTCGTTCCGGAAGGTGATGATGAACTCGGCCGGTTCGGTGCCGATGTTCTCGATGTGGTGCAGTGCACCGGAATCGATGTGGAACATCTCACCCGCGCCGATGGTGAACGACGAAAAGCGACTGCCGTCATCGAGAACCGACACCAGCGCCGTCCCGGACACACAGTAGGTGAGTTCGTTGGCGTTGGCGTGCCAGTGCGGTGTCCTCATGGCGCCGGGGTTGAGCACCAGCCGCTTGATCGACATGCCCCGCAGTATCGGAAAGCTGTCGGCGGTGACCCGGTGGATGGATCCGAGGTCGGACTGTTCGACATCGGTGCTGGCGAGAAGCGAGACGACGTGTGCGCTCCGGACGGATGCTGCGGTCATGCGGATGTCCTCCTCGGTTCGGTGGTGGCTGCATTCCAGCGTCGCAACCGGCGGCCGCACTGTCCTCGACGCTGGCATCCATATCTGGGGGCGGTTGCCCATAGGCCCGACTACCGGCTAGCCACCATTCCCGTGACGCGCCGCGCGGGTATCGCGCCGGGGTGCGACAATGCAGCCGCGCTGAAGGAGGTAGTCATGTGCGCGCTGCGGGTGGCCATCGCCGACGATGACGTGCTGCTGCGGGAAGGGCTTGCCAGTCTCCTGCAGCGGGAGGGATTCGAGATCGCCGGCCAGGCCGGGGATGCGACCGAACTACTGCGCCTCGTCGAGGAGACTCAGCCACAGCTGGTGCTTGTCGACATCCGCATGCCGCCGGATCACCACACCGAAGGCCTTGATGCCGCCAGGGCAATCCGACAGCGGTGGCCGCAGACGGCCATCCTGGTGCTGTCGGCCCATGTCGATGTCGACCATGCGATGGAACTGCTGGCCGGTGGGCAGAGCATCGGATACCTACTGAAGAGCCGCGTCACCGATGTCGCCGATTTCGTCGATACCGTGCAGCGGATCGCCAACGGCGCCTCGGTGGTCGATCCGGCCCTGGTAGCTGAGTTGGTGTCGGCGCGGCGCCGTCATGACCCGCTGGCGGCGCTCAGCACCCGGGAACGGGAGGTGCTGACGCTGATGGCGGAGGGACTGTCCAATGCCGCGATCGGGCGTCGCCTCTGGGTAACCGAGGGCACCGTCGAAAAGCATGTGCGCGCGATCCTCACCAAACTGAACCTTCCCGAGACCGGCGATGACCACCGCCGGGTCCGGGCCGTCATCATGTTTCTCGAGGCTCGCTGAGCATCTCCCCGCTTCGCGCCGATGCCTGCGCCAGCCGGAATCCTTCGGAAAGCTAGAAGTCCCAGTCCTCGTCTTCGGTGTTGACGGCCTTGCCGATCACGTAGCTCGAACCCGAGCCCGAGAAGAAGTCGTGGTTCTCGTCGGCGTTCGGTGAGAGTGCGGACAGGATCGCCGGGTTCACGTCGGTCTCGTCCTTGGGGAACAGCGCCTCGTAGCCGAGGTTCATCAGCGCCTTGTTGGCGTTGTAGCGCAGGAACTTCTTGACGTCCTCGGTCAGACCGACCTCGTCGTAGAGGTCCTGGGTGTATTCGACCTCGTTGTCGTAGAGCTCGAAGAGCAGCTCATAGGTGTAATCCTTGAGCTCCGTACGCTTTTGCTCGTCGACCAGGGCCAGGCCACGCTGGTATTTGTAGCCGATGTAGTAGCCGTGCACGGCCTCGTCGCGGATGATCAGCCGGATCATGTCGGCGGTGTTGGTCAGCTTGGCTCGGCTGCTCCAGTACATCGGCAGGTAGAAGCCCGAGTAGAACAGGAAGCTCTCCAGCAGGGTGGAGGCCACCTTGCGCTTCAGCGGCTCGTCACCCTTGTAGTACTGCATGACGATCTCGGCCTTGCGCTGCAGGTTCGGGTTCTCCTCCGACCAGCGGAACGCATCATCGATCTCGGCTGTCGAGCACAGCGTGGAGAAGATGTTGGAGTAGCTGCGGGCGTGCACCGACTCCATGAAGGCGATGTTGGTGTAGACGGCTTCCTCGTGCGGGGTCAGTGCATCGGGGATCAAGCTGACCGCCCCGACGGTGCCCTGGATGGTGTCCAGCAGTGTCAGGCCGGTGAACACCCGCATGGTGAGCTGCTTCTCGTGCGCGGTCAGCGTGCCCCACGACGGGATGTCGTTGGACACCGGCACCTTCTCCGGCAACCAGAAATTGCCGGTGAGCCGATCCCAGACTTCGGCGTCCTTCTCATCCTGGAGCCGGTTCCAGTTGATCGCTGACACGCGGTCGATCAGCTTCATGCCTTCGCTCACCGGAACCCCATTTCACCAGGTCGTTGTGTTTGCCGGACAGTATCCACGACACTACCCCTGGGGCTAATGACCCGCGGTGACCGCAACACCTTGTGTTTTCGTGTCGCGCGCCTCATGGATGAAATCGAACTCCTTCGGGTCCAGCTTCCGCGTTGCCAGCCAGTACTGCCAGGTCATGCCGCTCCACAGCGTGCGGTTGACGCCGTGGTTGTCCATGTACCAGCTCCGGCAACCTCCGGTGTTGAACACCGTGTCGGCCAGATCGTGTTGCAGCTCAGCGTTGAACTCGGCCTGGGCGCGGGGACTGGGCGACAGGGCCTGGGCTCCGGCCTTGTCGACGGCGGCGATCGCCTGGCCCACGTACCGGATCTGCTGCTCGATCATGAACACCACCGAGTTGTGCCCGAGTGCGGTGTTGGGACCGAGCAGGAAGAACAGGTTGGGCATCCCCGATACGGCGACGCCGCGGTGTGCGGACATCCCCTCGCGGTTCCACCGGTCCACCAGGTCCTCGCCGCCGGCACCCTTGATGTCGACGTAGGTATAGGAATCCGTGACGTGGAAGCCGGTGGCGAACACCACGACGTCGGCTGGGTGCTCGACACCGTCGGCGGTGACGATGCCGGCCGGCGTCATCCGGGTGATGGACTCGGTGATCACCTGGGTCTTGGGGTTGGCGATCCCGCGGTAGTAGGTGTCGGAGTTGAGGATTCGTTTACAGCCGGCGCGGTAGCTCGGCGTGAGTTTGCGGCGCAGCTCGGGATCTTTGATGCTGCGGTTGATGTTGTACCGGCCCATCGCCTCGCCGATCTTGAGCAGCCAGGGCTGCTGCGTCATGGCGAAGCCGACGCCTTCGTGAATCCAGTAGATGGCGGCGCGCATCGCCGCGCGGGTGCCGGGCACGTAGGAGAACGTGCGCCGGATCCATTGCGGGAACTTGTTGTTCACCCGCGGCATGACCCACGGTGGGGTGCGCTGGTACAGGTGGAGCTCCGCGACGTCCTTGACGATCTCGGGCACGATCTGGATGGCGCTGGCACCGGTGCCGATGACAGCGACGCGCTTGCCTTTGATGTCGACGCTGTGGTCCCACTGCGCGGAATGGAAAGCCGCACCGGCAAATTCCTCGCGTCCTTCGATGTCGGGGATCTGCGGGATGTGCAGGCCGCCGGCGCCCGACACCAGGAACTGGGCGATGAACTCCTGCCCGGTGTCGCTGAACACGTGCCAGCGCAGCTCCTGGTCGTCCCAGTGCGCGCGGTCCACGTGGGTGTTGAACCGGGTGTAGCGGCGCAGCCCGTACTTGGACGCCACCCCCAACAGGTAGTCCTGGATCTCGGGCTGGAACGACCACATGTGGCTCCAGTCCGCCTTGGGCTCGAACGAGAACGAGTACATGTGCGACGGGATGTCGCAGGCACACCCCGGATAGGTGTTGTCGCGCCACGTGCCGCCGAATTCACCGGCCTTCTCCAGGATGAGGAAATCGACGCCTCGGCGTTGCAGCTCGATCGCCATTCCCATTCCCGAGAACCCGCTGCCGATGATCAGGGCACGGGTCTGGATTGGTTGCTGGCCCTGCGGCGAGGGTTGGGCAGCCGTCATAGCTCAGGTCCTTTTCTGGGAACGGCGGTACCGGATACTTCCCAGTCTCCGGACCTGGGACCCGACTGTCAACGAGATGGTCAGCTGGCGTGCTGGCGACGCTGGACGCCCTCGTGAAGCGGCAGATCCGGGTCGATCCAGATGCCGAGCAGTTCGCAGGTGCCGTTGATGGAACCGACCATGATCGTGGTCAGGTGGTTGACGAATTCCTCGGCCGGCATCCGGCGCGGGCTGTCTTCGTCGGTGCCCAGCCACCAGTCGGTGGCCGAGGCGCATGCGCCGAAGGTGGCAAAAGCGGCCAGCTCGATCGCGGCCCCGTCGAGTTCCATTTCGCGCAGCTCGTTGGAGAACATGTCGGCCATCGCCAGGGTGATGCCGCGTCCTTCGTTGAGTGCCCGCATGGTCGATTCGCTCTGTTCGGCGAACCGGCCCTGGATCAGGAAGCGCAGCACGTTGGGGTGCTCGTCGACCAGCCGCACGTACTGTTCGACGCTGCGCCGGATGACTTCTCGGGCCGGGTCGGCGCCGAGGTTGATCGCCGGGAAGATCGCCGACCACAGCATGTCGCGCAGCCGCTCACCGATCGCCTGGAACAGATCGGATTTGTCGGCGAAGTGACGGTAGATCTTGGGCTTGGCCGTACCGGCCTCTTCCGCGATCTCTCGCAGGCTGAGTTCGGGGCCCAACCGGTCGATCGCCCGGAACGATGCGTCGACGATTTCGGAGCGCACCTTCTTACGGTGCTCACGCCAGCGCTCGCTCCGGGCGTCTACCTTGACGCCCGGGCCATCGCTGGAATGTGATCTCGACGTTCGCCGCACGCGATCACTGTACCTGTCCTGATAGCGCTGACCTGCCCAGACCGCCCCACAACACGCGGTTTTGCCGTTTGACCCGGGCGTTCGCCCGTCAAGCCACCGACACTGCGCTTGGGTACTATCGCAGCCACAGTCAACCTATGAGACGAGGCTCATGACGCAGCGATACGACCTGGTCATAGCAGGTGGCGGCCCATCGGGGTCGGCCGCGGCGTGGCAGGCCGCCCAGACCGGCGCCAAGGTTTTGGTGCTGGACAAGGCGGAGTTCCCCCGCGACAAGCCCTGTGGCGACGGGCTCACCGCCCGCGCGGTGAGCTACCTGCAGAAGATGGGGCTGGCCGACGAGGTCGCCAAGTTCCATCGGGTCAACAAGGTGACCGTGTTCAGCCCCAGTGAGTGGGAATTGTCGTTCCCGCGGCGCCCCGGGATGCCCGACCACGGCCATACGGTGAGCCGCACCGAACTGGACACCCTGCTGCTCAAGCACGCCGAGTCCGCCGGTGCCGAGGTGCGTCAGGGCTCCGAGGTCGCCGGCCCGGAGTTCGACGCCAAGGGGCGCGTGGTCGGCGTGGTGCTCAAGAACGGTGAGAAGTTCTACGGCGACGCGGTCATCGCGGCTGACGGTGCCTACTCCCCCATCAAGCGGGCACTGAAGATCGACTCGGAGTACAACGGCTACTCGGCCATCGCCATCCGTTCCGAGATGCACGCCAACCGCCCCGACAGCGACGCCTTTGAGATCTACCTCAAGCTGCTGTTCCAGGGTGATCAGCTGCCTGGTTACGGCTGGGTCTTCCCGATGGGCGGGGGCCGGTTCAACATCGGTCTCGGCTACGTCAACAGCTACAAGAACTGGCAGTCCATCAACGCCACCCAGTTCCTCGGCGACTTCCTGCGGACCTTGCCCGCCGAATGGGAGCTGCCCCCGATCGAGGAGCTGAAGAAGAACAAGAGCGTGCGGGCCTGGCGATTGCCGATGGGCTTCACGGCCTGGCCGCCGTGGCGTCCGGGCGTGCTGTTCGTCGGGGATTCGCTGGGTGCCGGCAAGCCGGTGTCCGGGGCGGGCATCTCCAAGGCGCTCGAATCCGGTTTGACCGCAGGCGAATGCGCGATTGCCGCGCTGACCAACGGCGGACCCGACGACTTCACGAACTACGAGCAGCGGATGCGCGCGGCGTGGGGTCGTGAGTACCGGCGCGGCCGGTTCTTCAACAAGCTCGCCGGGATGCCCGCCGTCGCGGGCGCGGGCCTGAAGGCGTTGGACAACCACACGTTCCGCGACATGCTGCTCAAGTCGCTCTACAAGAAGGCGCAGAGCCCGCAGCACACGTAGCCGCTGGACATCAAGAATGAGGCCTCCGCGAAAGACATCTTTCCGCGGAGGCTTCATTCTTGCCGCGCCCTCAGTTTCCGTTCAACGTGTATCGCACGTCCTCGGCGACAGGTTCGAAACCGATGCGCCTGTACACCCGGTTGGACACCGGATTGGCGGAGTCGGCGAACAACACGACCTCGCTCGCCCCTTCCCGGTGGGCGAATTGCACAGCGGCGGCGGTGACCGCGGCGGCGTACCCGTGGCCACGGTGTTCGGGCGGGGTATAGACCGGCCCGATACGGGACGTGCCGACGGCGGCTGCGCGCACCCGGGCCATGCTGACCGGTTCCCCGTTCACCGCCCACAGCAGGACGTGGTCACCGGCGTCGCCCATCGAGGTGAGCATGGCCTTGCTCGCCTCGAGATTCGACGGCTCGTCGAATGCCTCGACGAAGAATTCGTTCAGCCACGGCACGACGGTCTCCTCGTCTCGGGTTCCGGCAGTTCGCCATGTACCCGCGACGCCGCTCGGTGGGGTCAGCTCCCCCAGTCGATAGAGCACGTCGCGTGATGACTCGGCGGCCTGCACACCCGTGACCCTGTGCCACGCCTGCGTGAAAGCTGTTGCTGTCGCCGGTGTTCCACGCGCCCCCGACAGGTTCGCCCGCGCCGCTGCGAGCGCCTCGACCGCCGTCGTCGCCGTCTCGGCCGGCAGGCCATTCACCAACAGCACCGAATCCCGGGTCTGCACAGCCGCGCCCGCCACACCATTTTTGTCGGTGACCGACAACAAGATTCGTTCTGTGGGCCAGGGCGCCGTGCGCAGAACCGTCAGCTCCAAGGTGAACAGCACCGGGTCCCGGCGGTACACCGTCCGCTCGAAGGGTTCGAAGTCGGCCGGGGACTGATGCAGATGGGCCTCCATGCCTCAAGGGTGCGGGCTCAATCGGGCGATCGCTACTGATTTTCCCGGCCGGCGGCCTAGCGCTGACTCCTGGGCGGCCCGGTGTCGGCCCGGAGCTCTGCCTAGCCTTCCGGGTAGAACAGGAACAACACACAACCCTGCGTGGATTGCGGTACATGCCATGAGCCCGCCGGGGCATGCAGGAATGTGCCTGCGGCATAGTCATTGACGCCGTCGTTGAAGACGCCGGAAACAACGTAGACCTCTTCGGGGCCTGGGTCGTGCAGGTCTTCCCCGGCCCAGGTCGCGCCCGGTGCGATCGTTGTCACCGCCGCCTTGGCACCGTTGGCGCCCCGCCAGAGCAGTTGGACGGTGATGCCTGGAGAGACTTCGCTCGGTTCGACGTCCGCCGTTGATTTCCATACATATCCGGGCGCGTTGGGGCCGAACGACGCCAGGTCACCATCAGTTGTCATGTGAGCACGAACCGAGCGCACCGGCTCTCGATTCCCGAACCGCAGCGTCCCAGCTCAGGCGCCATCCTCTAGGCCGACGATTGCAGCGGCGCAAGCAGGCCGAACCGCTCCAGATCCGTGACGTACTTGGTGATGATGGATGGCGAGATGTGGGGAATATCGGGGTCTTCGTTGTCAGGGCCGATCCCGGCTTCTCGCACCGCGGCCTGGAATCGGTCGGTCGGTCCGTAGGATCCGTGAGTGGGCTCCGGAGCTTTCAGATCCCTGGTGAACTGCGACGCCAAGATCTGTAGCACCGAATGCCGGCGCTGCCGCTCGGGTAACGCGCGTAGAGCAGTTTCGAAGCGCCGCAACCATTCCCCGAAATCGGCGACGCGTTCGATCCGGTAGCCGGCCTCGATCAGCCAGTCGACGTATTCGTCGATGCCGATGCCGTCGTCGTGCGGATTCATCACGTGATACGTCTCGAAGTCGGGCGAGCCTGCACGGGCCAGCTGCCAGCCCAGCGTGGCGATCGCCTCGGCGACGAACCCGACGGGCAGTGCGTCGTAGTGGGCTCGTTGACGGTTGCCGTCGGCGTCGAGTTGATAGAACGATGCCGGCGCCAGACCGGTGGCCACCACGCTCAGCACCATTCGGGTGAAATTGTCCGGGACGTTGAGCTGACCCGCGTAGCTGGTGTCGGCCAGAATCATGTCGCAACGGAACACCGCGACTGGCAGGCCGCACAGATCGTGCGCCTCGCGCAGCAGCACTTCCCCGGCCCACTTGCTGTTGCCGTACCCGTTGGCGAAGCTTCCGTCGAGCGCACGCACCGGACTGATGGTCCGGATGTCCGCGTGCTCGGTGAACGCCGAGGGCTCGATCTGATGGCGAACGTCGGCAGTCGACACGAACGTTTAAGGCTTCAGCTTCGTGGTGATCGCGAACCGGATCAGCTCTGCGGTGCCCACCACATTGGGTCTGAAAAACTCGTTGTAAGAGAGGATTCCATTGACGAACGCCGCCGAATCGACGATCACGTCGACGGTTTCGGCCAACTGACGCCAGGTAGATTCGTCCAACCCGAGATTGCGTTCGCCCTTGTCCCCGGCGATCACCTTGAGTCGTCCGTCGGTCAGTTCGCGGAAATGGCGGTACAGGACGGGGTCGGTGTCGAACGTCGCCTCGAGTCTCCGTCGCGCCTCGGCATCCGAGTCCGCACGCACCAGACAGATCACGGTGTCGTCGGCTCGGCGCAGGCGGTTGAGCCAGTCCAGCAGCAGATAGCGGCCGAGGAATCCGGTGGCTCCGGTCAGCAGAACGGTGTGTGGCTTGTCGTTGGGACGCGGCAAAGTTGGGGCAGTCCGCAAGGTGGGTCCGTCGATGAACTTCTCCAACTTCAGGTCACCGGCCCGCAGTTCGTCGCGTCCGGCGCCGTGCACGGATTCGAAAGTGATGTCGCCGGCACCGGGCCGGGCACGCGATTCTGCGTCGCGATCCAACTGCCGGCACAAACCACTCACCGAGGGCGCCTCGAACAGCGTGCGTACAGCGAGGTCTGCCTTCAGCGCGGTGTTCACCGCGGCGACGACCCGCATCGCCGTGATCGAGTCACCGCCCAGTTCGAAGAAGGAATCATCGACCCCGACCCGGTCGACTCCGAGAACCTGGGCATAGATGGCTGCCACTGTCGCCTCGGTCTCGGTGGCCGGTGCGCGGTACGGATCGGCGCTCTGGAACTCCGGGGCGGGCAGGGCCCGCTTGTCGAGTTTGCCGTTGACCGTGAGCGGCAGCGTATCGAGGACCACGATGGCTGCGGGCACCATGTACGCCGGGAGCCTTTCGGCCAACGAATCTCGTAGCGCGGCGGAATCGACGCTACCGGTGGATGTTTCGGTGACATAGCCGACCAGACGCTTGCCGCCGGGACCGTCGTCACGGGCGATCACCGCGGCTTGGCCCACCCCGTCGAGTTCGGCCAGAGCCGCCCGGATCTCGCCCAGCTCGATCCGGTAACCGCGGATCTTGACCTGCTCGTCAGCCCGCCCCAGGTACCGCAGCTGCCCGTCCTCGCCCCACTGCACCAGATCGCCGGTTCGATACATCCGGGTTCCTGAGCCGCCGAACGGGCATGCCACAAATCGCGATGCGGTCAGCTCGGGCCTGCGGACATATCCGACAGCCACACCGAGTCCGGCCACGTACAGTTCGCCCGCCACACCGGCCGGCACCGGCCGCAGCCAGTCGTCCAGAACGAACAACGCCGCCCCGGGTACCGGAGAGCCGATCGGGACGACGGCCGCGTCCGCCGCCAAAGGTGCACTGATCGCGGCATAGATCGTGGTCTCGGTCGGACCGTAGCCGTTGATCATCACCCGCCCCGGGGCCCACCGGCCCACCACCTCAGACGGGCACTCCTCGCCGGCCACCATCAGCGCCGCCGACTCCAGACCCCCTTGTTCGAGCGCCGCCAGTGCGGCGGGCGTCTGACTCAGAACGGTGACTCCTTCGGTGACCACCAGCTCTTGCATCTCGCGCGGTGACGCGACGACCGAGTCGGCGACCACCACCAGCCGCGCTCCGTGCAACAGGGCACCCCAGATCTCCCAGACCGAGTAATCGAATCCGTAGGAATGGCACTGCGTCCACACCTGTCCCGGCGCCGACGTGACGCCGACGTCCAGTGAATCGAACAGCCGGGTGACGTTGTGATGAGTGACGGCAACGCCTTTGGGATTTCCGGTGGTGCCCGAGGTGTAGATCGCGTACGCGATGTCGCCGGGCCCGGGCGCCCGCAGCCGGGCGGCGCGGCCGACGACACCGGCCGGGACGTCGGCTTCGACGACCGCCACGTCCACGCAGTCCAACCGTGGACGTAGTTCGCTCGTGGTCACCGCGACGACGGGCGCGGCATCGGCGATCATGAAACTCAACCGGGCGGCCGGCACCGCTGGGTCGATCGGCAGGTAGGCCGCCCCGGTTTTCAGCACCGCGAGCATCGCCACGATGGCCTCGGCGCAGCGGGGAACCATCAGTGCCACGAATTCGCCTGGTCCCGCACCGCGCGCCGCCAACTGGTTCGCCAACCGGTCAGCCGCCTCGTCGAGTTCTCGATAGCTCATGGAGCGGTCTCGGAACGTCACCGCGGGTGCCTGCGGGGCCCGCGCCACCTGCTCGGCAAACCGCTGCGGAATGGCGGAGGGTGCGCTCACCGGCGGATCCAACACGTCCCGGTGCGCCCACTCGTCGAGGCGCTCGCGCTCGGCCGCATCGAGCACACTGATGGAGCACAACCGCCGAGCAGGTTCCGCGGTCATGGCGGCCAGCAGTCGGCGGAACCGCTCGATCAACGCATCGATGCTGGCCACCTCGAACGCGCCCGAGTCGAACTCCACCCGAATGCCGAGCTCGTGACCGGGAATTACGACCACCGACAGCGCGTAGTGGTTGAACTCACGGGTGCTGAAGTCGGTGAACGCCAATTCGTGGGCGCTGGAGAAGGTACTGGTGTACATCGGGTAGTTCTCGTAGAGGAACAGCGTGTCGAACAGCCGGTCGTGACCGGTGAGCTGATGGATCTCGCTCAGCGACAGATGTTCATGCTCGACGGTGTCGTTGTGGGCATTCTGCAACCGGCTCAACAGATCACCCACGGTGTCGTCGGCTGTGGCGCGGGCTCGGACCGGCACGGTGTTGATCAGCAAGCCCACGATCGTGTCGGACCCGGCCAACTCCGCCGGGCGGCCGGAGACCGCAGTGCCGAAGACCACGTCGTGCCGGCCGGTCATCGTCATCAGCAACTGCGCCCACGCCGCCTGCAGGACGGTGTTGACGGTGGTGTGACACGAGCGTGCCAGTTCCCCAACGGCTTTGGTGACATCAGCGGCAACTCGGTAGGTCTGCACACCGCGTGCTCCGGGCTCGGCCGGGGCGGCGACCAGTGTGGGATGTTCGAATCCGTGCAGTACATGGCGCCAGGCCGCTCGCGCCGCGTCGAGATCCCTTTCTGCCAGCCAGCTCACGAAATCCCGGTAGGTGCCGGTCGCGGGCAAACGCTGCCCGAAGTAGCCGGCACAGATCTCCTGCATCAGGATCGGCAGCGACCAGCCGTCGATGACGATGTGGTGGAAGGTCAACACGATCCGGTGCTCATTGCCCCTGGTCCGGATCAGCGCCGCCCGGAATGCCGGACGCGCGCGCAGATCGCAAACGGCGGCCCGTTCGGCCGCGCACAGCCGCTCGATCTCCGCGTCGGGCTTGCGGTCATCTTCCCGAAGATCCAGGTACCGCCAGGCCATCACCGGGTCGCGGGGAATGACCTGTACCGGCTCACCCGTATCGACGCAGAATCTGGCTGTCAGGTTGGGGTGCCGGCTCACCACCGTGTGCAGTGCGTCTCGCAACCGATCGCGATCCAGTACCCCACTGGCCGTGAGATCCAGCTGCACCGTGTAGACGTCAGCCGCTGCGGCGGCATCGGACCCGTGGCCGAGGCCGGTGTGGAAGATCAGGCCTTTCTGGACCGGGGTCAGCGGCAGCACGTCGGCGATCCGGTACTGCTGCTCCAGTTCGTCGATCTCCTGCTGACTCAGCCTCGCGGGCACGATGTCCGAGGGAGTCAGGCCACCGCCTCCGGCGGACACGTGCGCGCAGATTCCGGTCAACGCGTCGAACCACAACCGGCTCAGTCGAAGCACTTGCGCCTCGTCCACCAGTGACGGCGCCCAGGTCCATGCGGCCCTCAGGCTCGGGCCCTCATCGCTGTCCTCGGTACCCGCGTTGAGATCCACCGTGTGCATCAGGGGCATGGCCACCGCCGAGGCCGCGCCGGCGATCGCCAGCCCGTCCTGATCGATGCGCCATAGACCTTCCGGCGCCTCCACCCCACCGGCGCCGACACGCCCCAGATAGTTGAACCCGATGGTCGGCTCCGAACCATCCAGATCCACCTCAGGATTCAGATGTCGCAGCAATCCGTAGGTGAGGCCGTTCGGTACGGCACGCAACTGCTCCTTGGCGTCTTTGACGATCGGTCCGAGACCCGCCGCACCGGAGACAACCTGCTGCCAAGGCAGCCTCCCGGTCGACAGCGCGACCGGATACCTGGCGGTGAACCATCCCACGGTGCGGGACAGGTCGATGTCGGGGGCCAGCTCTTCGCACCGGCCGTGGCCTTCGACATCGATCCCGACGGGTCCCAGGCCCGTTCCCAGGAATTCGTTCCATGCCAATCCGAATGCGATCAACAGAATGTCCTGTACCCCAGCGTGAAACGCCGCAGGCACCGCACCGAGTAATTGGCGGGTGGTCTTGGGATCCAGTGAGACCGACAGCTGTCCGGCGCTGGCGTAGGTGTCACGCGCAGGGTCGATGCGGGCCAACGTCGGGGGGCTCGACATCACCCGGCGCCAGGCCTCGGCCAACTCGACCACCTCGGCGCCGGCGGCATAGTCGTTCAGCGCCGCGGACCACCGGGCGAAGGACGTACCACCGCCCGGCAACCGCACCGGCTCACCACGCTGCAATTGTGCCCAGGCAATATTGAAGTCTTCCAGCACGATTCGCCACGACACCCCGTCAATTGCCAGATGATGGACGAGCAGCGTCAGTTTCCCGGTGCCCGGCACCCACAATGCCGAGAGCATTCGGCCCGCAGGCAGATCAAGTCGATCCCTCGCCGCGGCCAACACCTCATACGACAGCGTCTCGACGGTGCGCAAACAGTCGCGGGCATCTACCGAACCCGGATCGGGCACGCTCAGCGACCAACCGTCTGCTTCCACCCGGACCCGCAGCCGCAACATCGCGTGGCGGTCCAGCAGGGCTTGGAGCACCGCGATCAGATCGGCCTCCGTCGCTTTCCCGGGAGCTTGCAGCACCACCGTCTGATTGAACTGTCCGACCGGGCCGTTGACGGTTTGCAACCATCGAATAATCGGGGTCGCAGCCACCGGACCGAGGCCTTCGTCGACGACGTCGTCGGCGCCGACCGTGCGGCACACCGCCGCCAGCCGGGCCACGGTCTGCTCGACGAACACATCGCGCGGCCGCAACTGCACGCCATGCGCCCGGGCCAGCGCGACCACTTGCATCGACAGGATGCTGTCTCCGCCCAAAGCGAAGAACGAGTCGTCGGCGCCGATCCGGTCCTGGCCCAGCACCTGCGCATAGATCTCGGCCAGAATGGTCTCGAGCTCGGTGCTCGGCGCCCGGAATTCGCTTGCACCGCTGCGGTATTCCGGGGCCGGCAGAGCACGCCTGTCGAGCTTTCCGTTGATCGTCAGCGGCAGCGATTCCAGCACGACCACGGCGGCCGGGACCATGTACGCCGGCAAGCGCTCGGCCAGTGCAGCGCGGATTTCGGCCGGATCGGCAGTGCCGGTGAAGTAACCGACCAGACGCTTGTCCCCGGGACGGTCCTCCCGCGCGATCACAACGGCCTGGTCCACGCCGTCCGATTCGGCCAGCACGGCCTGGATCTCGCCTAGCTCGATGCGGAAGCCACGAATCTTGACCTGTTCGTCGGAACGCCCCAGATATTCCAGCTGCCCGTTGTCGTCCCATCGCACCAGGTCCCCCGTGCGGTACATCCGCTGCCCTGGTGCACCGAACGGGCAGGCGACGAACCGCGATGCGGTCAGGCCGCTCCGCCGCACGTATCCGACGGCCACCCCGGCCCCGGCCACATACAGTTCGCCCATCGTGCCCTCGGGCGTCGGCCGCAGGAATTCGTCCAGCACAAACGCCGCGCCACGCGGCACCGGGCGGCCGATCGGCACCGTCCGCGCCTGTCCCGACAACGGTGCACTGACCGCCGCGTAGATGGTGGTCTCTGTCGGCCCGTAGGCGTTGATCATCACGCGCCCGGGCGCCCAGCGTCTGACCAGATCTGTCGGGCAGGCCTCGCCGGCTACGACCAGGGTCGTCGAATCCAGCCCATCAGGGGACAACATGCCTGCTGCGGAAGGGGTTTGGCACACTACCGTAACCTGCTCGCTGATCAGCAGCTCATGCAGCTCCAACGGTGAGCTTCCCACTGCCTCGGGCACCACCACCAGCCGGCCGCCGAGCAACAGGGCGCCCCAGATCTCCCACACCGACACGTCGAACACCAGCGAATGCCATTGCGACCAGACCTGTTCCGGCACCGAAGGCAGCACGGCAGGCAACGACTGGAGCAGCTGGGTGACATTGTGATGGGTCACGGCAACGGCTTTGGGCACGCCGGTGGTTCCCGACGTGTAGGTCAGGTAGGCCAGATCGTCAGGAGCCGGTTCGGGCAGTCGGCTGGCAGGTGGCCCGTCATGGGCAAAGCGGTCGACTTCGATCACCGGGATGGCGAGTTCGGCCAGCCGCGGACGCAGATCAGTGGTCGTGACCGTGGCGACCGGTACGGCGTCGGCGATCATGAAGGCTATCCGCGCGTCGGGATGCGCCGGATCGATCGGCAGGTATGCCGCCCCGGATTTGAGCACGGCCAGGATCGCGATGATCGCCTCGGCGGAACGGTTGAACAGCAATGCGACACACTCGCCCGCGCCGGCGCCGTGGCCGACCAGCAGGTGCGCCAACCGGTTGGCGGCGCGGTCGAGCTCGAGGTAGGTCCACGAGCGCTCCCCGCATGTCAATGCCGTCGCGGCCGGGGCCCGGTCCACCTGCGCCGAGAACAACTCCGGAATTGATGCCGGCACCCCCGCCGACTGGGTCAGGGCTGCGCGGTTGCCCCAGACATCCAGGGTGTTGTGCTCGTCGTCGTCGAGCAAGTCGATCGACAGTAATCGCAGTGACGGGTCTCCACTCATGATTCCTCCCCCGAGAATCGGCGGTTACGGTCCCCAAACCCGTCACAACTGGCCCCGCCGGTCTCCCGTATCGGAAGAGAATAATGTGGCGGTTAGGGCCCTAACCGTCGTTCGCGAAAACTTGCGTTCACCAATTCACCGGCAAATATGCATATAGTGGCAATTCAATTGCTCACTCTTTGTTGGCAAACATCGCGTTCAAACCAATGAACATAAAACAACCCAGCTGGAGCGGCTGGTTGACCGGCCCCGCAAGCCGAACGCGCAAAGTGATACCCAGGCAGCGAACCGCGAGATCCAGGAGATTCACTGTCGACTATTCCCAAACCAGGAAACGCCTCGCACACAAACTAATGCAATAGTGGCAAACCCTGGGAATATTGCCCACAAAAGCACATCAATCTGCGCCCCCAGAGGGTGCAGCGGCTTTGCCAGTTTGTCCCGGTCCGCTCACACGTCTGCGGGTGCACGGCGTATCAGCGTCGACCGCGCTTGGCCGGACCCGGCTTGCGGGCGACCTTGCCCGCCGCGGCCCGGGCGGCCTGCTTCGCGAGAGTCTTCTCCCGGGCAGTGCGTTTCGGGGCCGACTGCGCCTGCCCCCGTGACGAACTGGCCTTACGGCCGCGCACGATTCCGATGAACTCCTCGATCAGTTCCGGTTGCGGCCCTTCCGCGAAGGCGAGCGCCACGGGGCAGGTGGGTGCGTCGGCGATCGGGCGGTACGTGAGGTCCTTGCGGTGATAGAGCCGCGCAAGTGACTGCGGGACGATGAGTGCCCCCATCCCCGCGGCGACGAGTTCTATTGCGTCCTTCGTGGTCTCGGGACGGTGATCGACCCGGGTGCCGGGAGCGCCCGCCCAGGCGACGACATCGTCGAGCGGCAGCAGGGTCGGTTCGCCGTCGAGGTCCGCAGCGGTGATTTCGTCGACGGCACTGAGAAGGTGATCGGCCGGAACCACCGCCACCGTTGTCTCCGCGTAGAGGGGTATGAGGGCCAGCCCAGACGTGTCGGCGGCCGGACGGAGCAACGCCACGTCGACGGTGCCGTCGCGCACTGCGGCAGCCGCGTCGGCCGCCGCGACGGCCTGCAACCGCAGCCGAACGTCCGGGTGGCGCTCCGCCCAGACCCGTGCCCACTTCGCGGGTGTCCCGCCAGGGACGTACCCGAGGGTGAGGGACTGCGGGGTCACCGCCCCAGGTTACCGATACGCTGGTTCCATGAGCAGGCCGAACGCGCAGTCCATGAAACCCGCCACCGCGGCGAAGAAGCTGGACGTGTATTTGCCTGCGACACCGGCGGAGTTCCAGGAGAACGCGATCACCCGCTCCGAGCTCGCGGCCCTGCAGGATGACCCGCCGCAGTGGCTCAAGGACCTTCGCAAGAACGGCCCGCACCCGAAGAACCTCGTGGCAGCCAAGTTGGGCATCTCGATCGCCGGCCTCGCACGCGGGGGTGTCGGTGATGCACTCACCACCGAGCAGATCGACCAACTGCTCGAGGAGAAGCCGGAGTGGCTCATGGCAGAACGCGAGAGCTACACAAACGTGCTGCAGGAGCAGCGACGCCTGAAGGCGGTACGCGCGGAGCAGGCTCGCGAGAGCTGACTTCTGGAACCGCCTGCGGACAGCACGGTGATCGTTCGATGGATCAGTCGGGTTCCCGCGCGTCTTTCGCGAGCAGGTGTGCGTACGGATCTTCTTCCGGCCCAATATGTTCGGGCATCGGATAATAGGTCTTGATCAGCAGATCGCCGGCCTGATCCCAGGCAAAAGTCTCAATGCTGTAGGCGGACTGGACGTCGGGCTCAGTGCCGAAAGAGTTCTCGCAGACCCAGGCCATCTCGTCGCCATTGACCTGCACGGTGATCATCCTGATCTTCAGGATCGACTGGAACATGTCGAACGCGTCGGAGGTGGCGGCGGCGAAGCCGTGCTTCTCCTCGGTACCGACGGGGTCGAACATCCGAACCTCGCCCGGGCAGATGGTGCGCCACGACGCCACCCACTCGTCCTTCTTACCGGCGTTCCACAGCTCAGCGTGCTTTGCCGCGTGCGCCAATCGCGCGCGCCGACTCGGAACATTGCTCATCGTCGACTCCCCTCCCGTGCACCCAGCCACGATGCCTGAGCCGCACCCCAATGTCGGTAATTTCGCGACGCAAGAAAAATAACAGATGTAATCTTTTGGCGTGGCCAGCTCCGATACATCTCCCGAACTGGACGGAAAAGTCGCGATAGTCACGGGCACGAGCCGTGGTGTGGGAGTGGGTATCGCGCACGAACTCCTCCGCGCGGGTGCGACGGTGATCGGCTGCTCTCGCGCACCGTTGGACAGGCTTCCTGGCACCGAGACCACCCCGGACTGGGCTGACCGTTCCGCTCAGATGGTGTGCGACCAAGCCGATTACCGGGCCATCGACGCCTTCGTCGCACGTGTGGCAGACATCTATGGACGCGTCGACATCCTGGTCAACAATGCCGGCGGCACCGTCCCGTCTCCTTCGGTCGATGCCGTGCCCAGCTTGGTCTCGCGCATCCAAGGGGCACCTGCCAGTGACGACGAGTACGAACGCAGCGTGCTGTTCCATGCCTTCGCCGTACAGATGAACCTGATCAGTCCGCTGTGGTTCGCCATCCGCGCACACCGGCAGATGAAAACGCAGGACGGCACCGGTTGCATCATCAACATCTCCAGCGGGGCGAGTCATCCGGCAGGCTCCCCCACGCTGGTGTCCTACGGCGCGGCCAAAGCCGGCCTCAATCACATGACGCGGTCGCTGGCCCAGGAATGGGGTCCGACGGTGCGGGTGAATTGCGTTGCGCTCGGGCCCACCGTCACCGAGAACTTCCAGTCCTTCGTGCTGCCCAAGGATGACCCGGACGGCGAGAAGTACTTCGCCCCGATCCCCCTCAAACGAGGTGGCGAACCCGCCGAAGTGGGGCGCACCTGCGTCTTCCTCGCATCCGGTGCGGCCGACTACATCAACGGCACCACCATCGAGATCGACGGCGGCATGCTCCCCGGAGCCCTCTACGAGGCCGGCCTCAAGACCATCACCGACCTACTCTGAAGGAAAACCATTGACCCGCCGAGTCATTCAATTCTCCACCGGCAACGTCGGTGTCCACGCGCTGCGGACCATCATCGGGCGCCCAGATCTCGAACTCGTCGGTGTGCACGCCGCATCCCCGGACAAGATCGGGCGTGACGCCGCAGACCTCTGCGGTTTGTCCGCTCCGACCGGAGTGATCACCACGTCGGACATCGAAGAACTTGTCGCGCTGCGCGCGGATTGTGTCGTCTACACCTCGCAGGCCGAGACACGTCCGCATGAGGCCATGGCGGATCTGATCCGCTTCCTGAGTGCGGGGACGAACGTCGTCGGGACATCCTTTGTCTGGCTGGTCGCACCCGAATTCACCGATGCATGGCTGCGCGAACCGCTGCAGCAGGCGTGCGAGGACGGCAACTCGACGCTCTACGTCAACGGCATCGACCCGGGCTTCTCGGGCGATACCCTCGTCTATTCGGCGCTGAGCCTGGCCGGCCGGGCCACCGCGATCACCGTCCAGGAGATCTGCGAATACGGCAGCTACGACGACGCCGAATTCACCGGTGTCAGTTTCGGTTTCGGCACCGATCCCGACCACCAGCCCATCCTCTTCGCGCCGGGCGTGCTCGCGTCGATGTGGGGAATCCAGGTGCGCAGCCTGGCCCGCGACCTCGGCGTCACACTCGACGAAGTACGCGAGCGACATCAGAAATGGGTGACTCCGGAACCGATCTCCACCACCATGATGGACGTCGCGCCCGGCCGGGTGGCAGCAGTCCGGTTCGCGGTGGAAGGCATCCGCGACGGCGAGGTCATCATCACCATGGAGCACATCAACAGACTCACCCCGAATGATGCGCCAGACTGGGCCCGTCCCCCAGACGGCAGGCCCGGCGTACACCGCGTCACCGTCGAAGGTGATCCCGGTATCCGAATCGACACCCATGTCGGCGGATCCGGGATCGATCACAACATCGGCGGCGTCGTCGCCACCGCGGCGCGGGCCGTCAACGCCATCGAGGCGGTATGCCGCGCCCCCGCCGGTATCCGGGCTGCCCACGACCTCCGGCCGCTGGACCACCTTGCCGGCACGATGTGGTGACGTAGGGCGCATGGCAGGGTCCCCAGTACCCCGGCGGCCGCCCAGCGGCAATCAGGAACGCGCCGAACGCACACGCCGAACCGTCATCGACGAAACGGTGCGCTACATCCTCGACGAAGGCTTCGCAGCACCCAGCGTGCGACGCATCACCGAGCGCGCCGGCCTCACCTGGGGCGTTGTGCAGTATCACTTCGGAGACCTCGGCGGACTGCTGATGGCAGTGGTCGACCAGGGAATCGCCGAACTCACCGAGGCACTCGAGAGACTTCGTCACGAGACAGCAAGCCTGACCACCGATCGCCGCACCGAGGTGGTGGTGGACGCACTGTGGCAGGCGTTCTCAAGCCCGACCTCGATGGCCGCGATCGAGATCCTCATCTCCACCCGCGCAGCGCGCGACAGCGAGGTCAACGCCCAATTGTCCGCCACCATGCGGGAATTCACCGAGCTCGGCAGACACCTCGGCGAAGATCTGGACGCGCCACAGGCCACCGAGATCGGCAACCTCATCTGGGCGACGTTACGGGGAATCGTTCTCGCCCAAATGGTTTCGCCGCAGCCCCTGGACACCAGCAGAGATCGCCGGACCCTGGTCGACGTGCTCAACACTTATATCCGGGCACAGCGCACGCGCCCCTAGAAAGCCCAACCGGTCAGGAGACGACATGCCTTCTCACAAGGTGACATGCCCGTTGTGTGAAGCGATGTGCGGTTTGCATGTCACGGTGAGTGACGGCCACGTCCAAGGCATTCGCGCCAATCCCGACGATGTGTGGTCCCGCGGGCACATCTGTCCGAAAGGGGTGTCGCTGGGGCACCTTCACGCCGATCCTGACAGGCTGCGCCGGCCGATGGTGCGTCGGCCCGACGGCACTCACGTGGCGGTGTCCTGGGAGGACGCACTCGCCGAGGCCGAACGGGTGCTGCGGCCCGTCCTCGATACCGACGGTGCCGGCGCACTGAGCGTGTACGTCGGGAACCCTGTCGCGCACAACAGTCACTTGGCGACCTACATCGGGGCGCTGATCGGCTTCGCCGAGGCGGCTGGCATGAAGGGGTACTACTCGCCGGGCACCGTCGACCAGTGGCCCCTGAACGTGGTGAGCACTCTGCTGTTCGGCGGCATGTGGAACGGCCCCATTCCCGACCTCTACCGCACGGACCACCTGATGATCCTCGGCGCCAATCCGGCTGCCTCCCAGGGGTCGATGCTGTCGGCGCCCGACATCATGGGTCTGCTGTCCGGTGTGGCGCAGCGCGGCCGCGTGGTGGTTGTCGACCCGCGTCGCACTCCGACCGCGCAGCGTGCGAGTGAGTGGGTGCCGATCCAACCCGGCACCGACGCGCTGCTGCTGTTCGCGATTCTGCGCGCCCTGGCCGAGAACGGTTGGGTCCGGCGCCCCGAGCATCTGCGCGGAAAAGTCGCTGGGCTCGATGAGATCATCGCGATGGCCGAGCCTTTCACGCCCGAAAAAGTCGCTTTCACAACGGGTATCGACGCACGCACGATCCGTCGGCTGGCCCATGACCTCGCGCATGCCGAGCACCCGGTGCTGTACAGCAGAATCGGTGCGTGCACACAGGAATTCGGCACGCTGGCCACCTGGCTGGTATTCGTGATCAATACCGCCCTCGGTGCGCTGGACCGCCCCGGCGGTTCGGTGTTCCCGAAACCGGCGGTCTGGGCGCCGATGTTCGCCAAGCCACCCGACCAGGACGAGTCGGGATGGCGGTTCGGTCGTTATCGCAGCCGTGTCCGGCGCGCACCCGAGGTGCTCAACAGCTTTCCGGTGGGCTGCCTGGCCGAGGAGATCGACACACCCGGCGAAGGACGGCTTCGCGCGCTGATCACCGTTGCCGGCAACCCCGCTGTCTCGGCGCCGGGCGCAGGGCGGCTGTCGGCGGCTTTGGGCCGCCTCGACGCGTTGATCGCGGTGGACAACTGGCTCAACGAGACCACCCGGCATGCCCATGTGATCCTGCCCGGATCGTCACCTCTGGAACTGCCCCACTTCGATGATCTGTACTGGATGTACTCCGTCGCCTCGTGCATCAAGTATTCGGAGCCGGTCTTCGAACCCGACCCCCAGCGTCCCCCTGAGTGGGAGTTGCTACTGCGACTGGGCGGCGCGATGTTCGGCACGCCGGTGCCCGAGGTCGACGTCGCCACGCTCGACGACCTCTACGTCGGTGGGATGGTCGCCACCATGTCCGGGATTCCAGGCAACCCGCTGACGGGACGTGACGCCGGGCAGGTCATGTCCGCGCTGGCAGGCAAGGGGCCAGAACGCTTGATGGATATGGGCATTCGCGTGGGGCCGTGGGGCGACCAGTTGGGCGACCGGCCGGGCGGCCTCACCCTGAGCGAGGTGCGGCGGCATCCCGATGGACTGCGGCTGGCCGAACTCGAAGGGGGACGGCTCGAGACGAGCGTGACGACACCCTCGGGGAAGGTCGAACTGCTGCACGACCATCTGGTCAGCGATGTCCCCCGGCTGCTGTCGCGCATGGAGCGCGAGACTCCCGAGCTCGTGTTGATCAGCCGACGGCATCTGCGGTCCAACAACTCCTGGCTGCACAACGTCCCTGCCCTCATGAAGGGGCGTGACCGTTGCACTCTGCTCATCCACCCTGTCGACGCGGCGCGCGCCGGTGTCGAAAACGGCGCGATGGCGAATGTCGCCACCTCCGAAGGCGCGGTTACGGTGGTTGCCGAAGTCACCGACGAGGTCAAGCCCGGTGTGGTGTCGCTGCCCCACGGCTTTGGTCACGGACTCGACGGAACGCAGTTGACCACCGCGAACCGTCATCCGGGAATCAACAACAACCTGCTCAATCCCACCGACATCATCGATGTGCCGAGCAACACCCATGCGATCAATGGCGTTCCTTGCCATGTGAGCCCGGCCTGACACCAGCGAATGGCCAGTTATGGCACGTCATTGTCGAAAAGACGTGCCATAGCTGGCCATTCGGAGCGCGCTAGTCGTGCGTCACAACATGCAGCTGACGCAGTTTTCAACCTCAGTGCCTTGCAGTGCCATCTGCCGCAACCGGATGTAGTACAGCGTCTTGATGCCCTTGCGCCAGGCGTAGATCTGCGCGCGGTTGACGTCGCGGGTGGTGGCGGTGTCCTTGAAGAACAGCGTCAGCGAAAGACCTTGATCCACATGCTGAGTTGCCGCGGCGTAGGTGTCGATGATCTTCTCGTACCCGATCTCGTACGCATCCTGGTAGTACTCCAGGTTGTCGTTCGTCAGGTACGGCGCCGGGTAGTAGACGCGACCGATCTTGCCTTCCTTGCGGATCTCGATCTTCGATGCCACCGGGTGGATCGAGGACGTCGAGTGGTTGATGTAGGAGATCGAGCCGGTCGGCGGGACGGCCTGCAGGTTCTGGTTGTAGATGCCGTGCTTCTGCACCGACTCCTTCAGCTGCTTCCAATCGTCCTGCGTCGGGATGTGGATCTCCGCATCGGCGAAGATCTGCCGGACCTTGTCGGTTACCGGCTCCCACGCCTGTTCGGTGTACTTGTCGAAGAACTCACCGGAGGCGTACTTCGAGTCCTCGAAGCCGCCGAAGCTCGTACCCCGTTCGATCGCAATGAGATTCGATGCCCGCAGGGCGTGGAACAGCACGGTGTAGAAGTAGATGTTGGTGAAGTCGATGCCCTCTTCGGAGCCGTAGTGGATCCGCTCGCGGGCAAGGTAGCCGTGCAGGTTCATCTGCCCGAGCCCGATCGCATGTGAGGTGTTGTTGCCCTGCTCGATCGAGGGCACCGACCAGATGTGCGTCTGGTCGCTCACCGCGGTCAGTGCCCGGATGGCCACCTCGATGGACTGCGCGAAGTCCGGCGAGTCCATCGTCTTCGCGATGTTCATCGACCCGAGGTTGCACGAGATGTCCTTGCCCACCTTGGAATAGGACAGATCGTCGTTGAACTCCGAGGCGGTCGAGACCTGCAGGATCTCCGAGCACAGGTTGGAGTGGGTGATCTTGCCGGCGATCGGATTGGCTCGGTTCACGGTGTCCTCGTACATGATGTACGGGTAGCCCGACTCGAACTGCAGCTCGGCCAGTGTCTGGAAGAACTCGCGTGCCTTGATCTTGGTCTTGCGGATCCGGCCGTCGTTGACCATCTCGTGGTACTTCTCGGTCACCGAGATGTCGGCGAACGGCACGCCGTAGACCTTCTCGACGTCGTACGGCGAGAAGAGGTACATGTCCTCGTTCTTCTTGGCCAACTCGAACGTGATGTCCGGGATCACCACGCCGAGGCTCAGCGTCTTGATCCGGATCTTCTCGTCGGCGTTCTCGCGCTTGGTGTCGAGGAACCGGTAGATGTCGGGATGGTGCGCGTGCAGGTACACCGCACCGGCACCTTGGCGGGCGCCGAGCTGGTTGGCGTAGGAGAACGAGTCCTCCAGCAGCTTCATGATCGGGATGACGCCCGAGCTCTGGTTCTCGATGTTCTTGATCGGGGCCCCGTGCTCACGAATGTTGGTGAGCAGCAAGGCGACTCCGCCGCCGCGCTTGGACAGTTGCAGGGCCGAGTTGATCGAGCGCCCGATGGACTCCATGTTGTCCTCGATGCGCAGCAGGAAGCAGCTGACCGGCTCGCCGCGCTGCTTCTTGCCCGAGTTGAGGAACGTGGGAGTGGCCGGCTGGAAGCGGCCGTCGATGATCTCGTCGACGAGTTTCTCGGCCAGCACGGTGTCACCGGCGGCCAGGGTCAGCGCCACCATCACGACGCGATCTTCGAAGCGCTCCAGATAGCGCTTTCCGTCGAAAGTCTTCAGTGTGTAGGAGGTGTAGTACTTGAACGCACCGAGGAACGTCGGGAACCGGAACTTCTTGGCGTAGGCGCGATCCAGCAGGCTCTTGACGAAGTTGCGGCTGTACTGGTCGAGCACCTCGCGCTCGTAGTACTCCTTCTCGACCAGGTAGTCGAGCTTCTCGTCCTGGCTGTGGAAGAACACAGTGTTCTGATTGACGTGCTGCAGGAAGTACTCCCGCGCGGCCCGCACATCTTTGTCGAACTGAATCTTGCCGTCGGCGTCGTACAAATTCAGCATCGCGTTGAGCGCGTGGTAATCAGTCTCTCCGGGCAGGGCATGCCCGGCGTTGGTTACAGGCTCTGCAGCTGTGACGGTTGGTGGCACGTCTGGTCCTTCCAAAAGTCTTTCAACCCCGCGCGGACAGCTTCGACATCGTCCGGGGTTCCCATGAGTTCGAAGCGATAGAGGTACGGCACACCGCATTTGCGCGAGACCACATTGCCCGCGTACGCGAACTCCGCACCGAAGTTGTTGTTGCCCGCGGCGATGACGCCGCGGATCAACGACCGATTGTGTTCATTGTTCAGAAACGCGATGACCTGCTTGGGCACATAGCCACCGTTGTTGACGTCGGGGGTAGCACGGCCGCCGCCGTAGGTGGGAAGGATCAGAACGTAAGGCTCGTTCACCTCGATGCGGCCGTGCAGCGGTATCCGGGTGACTCGGTCTTCGGGCCACTTCAGCTTCTCGACGAAGCGGTGGGTGTTCTCCGAGACACTGGAGAAGTAGACGAGATGGCTCATCGTGTTCTCCGTCCTCCCCCGTGGATTACCTTCCGTTACGCGCTGGCCGCGACCGTGCTGAGTGCCTTGATCCGATCCGGCCGGAAACCCGACCAGTGCTCGTTGCCGGCCACCACTACCGGGGCCTGCAGGTAGCCGAGCGCCATGACATAGTCACGGGCCTCGCTGTCAAGGGTGATGTCGACCTTCTCGAACTCGATGCCCTGCTTCTCCAACGCCTTGTAGGTGGCGTTGCACTGCACGCATGCGGGCTTGGTGTACACGGTGACGGTCATCTTCGGTACGGCTCCTCTTGCGGAAAGTGAAAAAAACTAGACAGGTGACTGGCAACTGATCGGGTCTTACGTTTCGCTTAAGTTCAGCGACCTTCGGGCCGCCAAAATTCCTGCCGGTCGAAGCCGCTCTCCGGCTGGTCTTGAAACCGACTCGGCCGGATTCGCTGCGCTCCGGCCGGCTCCCGAACCGTGGTGGCCTGTCGGTCTCACAGACACTACACCTAGTGGCCGACAGTTCGAAGCCATACAACATGTTCTGAATAACATTTCTGAAATTCCCAGGTCGTAAGCTTGCCAGCAACCACGTTGACGGCGTGTCGTACCCGACTTGACAGACCGTGTCGCGCCGCGCCCCTAGGTGTACCACCAGCCACCGACAAGGTGGCCTCACACACAGCGGCCGGTCCCCCAATAGCAAAGCCGCCGGCCGGGTCGTAGGACCCAACCGGCGGCAGGAATTTTGCCTGAAAGCGTCGCCAACGGCAAAACGCCAAGACGAACGCTCAGCCGACCTCAACTGTGAGCTTGCCCACAATGTCGCGGAGCGCTTCGGCAACCTCCGCGTTCTCTCTCGGATGCTTGCCATCGAGCGCCTTGCCAGGGATCGACAGCTTGAGATCCTCCACCACCCGCGGTCCGGCGATGCCGAACGACTTGCGGGTCTCGTCGTGCGCCCACACGCCGCCGTACTGTCCGAGCGCGGCGCCCACGACCGCCAGGGGCTTGCCCTTGAGCGCGCCGTTGCCGAAGGGCCGCGACAGCCAGTCGATGGCGTTCTTCAGCACGCCCGGGATGCTTCCGTTGTATTCGGGAGTGACGACCAGCGTCGCGTCGGCCTCGGCAGCCGCCGCCCGCAGCGCGACCACGGGCTCGGCCACGTCGTCGCCGTCGATGTCCTCGTTGTAGAAGGGCAGCTCTCCGAGTCGGTCGAAGATCCGCAGTACCACTCCGTCGGGTGCCTGCTCTACCGCCAGTTCGGCGAGCTGCCGGTTGATCGAAGCCGCGCGCAGGCTTCCGATCAGCACCAGCACCTTGATATCGGCCATGTTTCAGTCTCCTTGTTCGCTTCGCCCGATCTTCGCAACAATCAACCGGACTGTGGTCCGATTAATTCCGGCTGAGTTAAAGTGCAGTTGTGGCAGCCTCCGACCGCCCGCCCCGGCTCGCGGGCATCGACCCGGCGCCACAGGAGCGCGGCCAAACACGTATCGATGCCGCACGGAACCGCGCACTCATTCTCGACGCCGCACGGCGGTTGATCGCCGAGCGCGGCCCCGACGCGGTCAGTACCGACGATATCGCGATCGAAGCGGGCGTCGGGAAAGGAACGGTGTTCCGCAGATTCGGCAGCCGTGCGGGGCTGATGATGGTGCTACTGGACGAGGACGAGACCGCCGAACAGAACGCCTTCATGTTCGGCCCGCCCCCGCTGGGACCCGGCGCGCCTCCGTTGGAACGACTGCTGGCCTACGGCGCGGATCGACTCCGGTTCGTGCACTGCCATCAGGCGCTCCTGTCCGATGCCATCCGCGACCCCGCGCTCCGCTACTCCGGGCCGTTCACCTTGCACCGCACCCACGTCCGGATGTTGCTCGAAACCGCGGGCACCACAGGTGATCTCGACGGGCAGGCCGATGCCCTGATCGGGCTGCTCGACGCCGACTACCTGGCTTATCAACTCTCCCTCGGCCGCAGTCTCGACGACATGGTCACCGCCTGGCAGGACACTGCCCGCAAGTTGTGTGGCCACTAGTGCGATGACCACCTGGGTGCTGCATGTCGACCTGGACCAGTTCCTGGCCTCGGTGGAGCTGCGCCGCCACCCGGAACTTGAGGGCCTGCCCGTCATCGTCGGCGGCAGCGGTGATCCCACCGAACCCCGCAAGGTGGTCACCTGCGCGTCGTATCAGGCCCGCGAGTTCGGTGTGCACGCCGGCATGCCGTTGCGCACCGCGGCGCGCAAATGTCCCGACGCCACCTTCCTGCCGTCGGATCCAGACGCCTACGACGCGGCATCTGAACAGGTGATGGGTCTGCTGCGCGATCTCGGCCATCCGCTCGAGGTCTGGGGCTGGGACGAGGCCTATCTGGGTGCCGACGTGAGTGATCCGGTCGAGCTGGCCGAGCGCATCCGCACCGTGATCGCCGCCGAGACGGGACTATCGTGCTCGGTCGGCATCAGCGACAACAAACAGCGCGCGAAGGTCGCGACCGGCCTGGCCAAACCCGCAGGCGTGTACATGCTCACCGGGGCCAACTGGATGTCGGTGATGGGTGACCGTCCGCCCGACGCGCTCTGGGGCATCGGGCCAAAAACCACCAAAAAGCTTGCAGTGCTGGGCATTACCACCGTTGCCGACCTCGCGGCGACCGACGCCACGGTGCTCACCTCGGCCTTCGGACCCAGCACCGGGCTGTGGATCCTGTTGCTGGCCAAGGGCGGCGGCGATACCGAGGTCAGCTCCGAGCCGTGGATTCCGCGGTCACGCAGTCACGTCATCACGTTCCCCCGGGACCTCACCGACCGCGATGAGATGGATGAGGCGATCCGCGACCTGACCCGGCGGACCCTGGACGAGGTGGTCGAACAGGGCCGCATCGTCACCCGGGTGGCGGTCACGGTGCGCACGGCGACGTTCTATACGCGTACCAAGATCCGGAAGCTGAGTGCGCCCAGCACCGATGTCGACGTCATCACCGACGCCGCGCTGGCGGTGTTCGATCAGTTCGAGCTGGACCGACCGATCCGGCTGCTGGGCGTTCGGCTGGAGTTGGCCATGGACGAGGTTCCCACCGGCCCGGCTGTCACCGCCGACCAATAGCCTCGACTCCATGTTGCAGACCATCGCGATTCGGGGCTACCGCTCGTTGCGAGAGGTGATCCTGCCTTTGGCCGAACTCACGGTGGTCACCGGCGCCAACGGCAGCGGCAAGTCGTCGATCTACCGCGCACTACGGCTGCTGGCCGACTGCGGACGGGGTCAGGTGATCGGATCGCTCGCCCGCGAGGGCGGCCTGCAGTCCGTCCTGTGGGCAGGGCCCGAACAACCGAACGAGAAAACCCAGGGCACAGTCCGGACCCGTCCGGTATCCCTCGAACTCGGCTTCGCCGCGGACGATTTCGGTTATCTGGTGGATCTGGGGCTGCCACAGATGGCGGGCTCGGGTGGCGAGCCGTCGGCCTTCGCCCAGGATCCCGAGATCAAACGCGAGGTGGTGTTCGCCGGGCCGGTGCTGCGCCCAGCCTCCACCTTGGTGGGCCGCACCCGCGAGTACGCCGAGGTCGCCGCGCAATCGGGCCGCGGTTTCGACGAGCTGACCCGTTCACTGCCCAGCTATCGCAGCGTGCTGGCCGAATATGCCCACCCACATGCACTTCCGGAACTCGCCGCGATCTCCGACCGGTTGCGCGATTGGCGGTTCTACGACGGGTTCCGGGTGGACGCCGGTGCACCGGCCCGCCAACCTCACATCGGCACCCGCACCCCGGTGCTCTCCGACGACGGCTCAGATCTGGCCGCGGCGGTTCAGACCATCATCGAGGCGGGGTTCGACGATCTCGAACGCGCGGTGGCCGAGGCGTTCGACGGGGCCACGATCTCAGTGGCGGTCAACGATGGCCTGTTCGACCTGCAACTACGCCAGCGCGGCATGCTGCGCCCACTTCGGGCGGCCGAATTATCTGACGGCACACTGCGTTTCCTACTGTGGGCGACGGCACTGACCAGCCCCCGTCCGCCGTCACTGATGGTGCTCAACGAACCGGAGACCTCATTGCATCCGGACCTGGTCCGGCCGCTGGCCTCCCTCGTCAAAACCGCCACGAAGCAATCGCAGGTGGTGGTGGTGACGCATTCGCATGCCCTGATGGACTTTCTGGAAACCACACCCGCGGCTGACGAACAGCGGAGCACCGCGATCGAGGTGGAGCTGTACAAAGAGTGGGGCGAAACGAAGGTGACCGGGTTCGGCATGCTGAACACACCGTTATGGCATTGGGGAAAACGCTAGCGCTGCACGCTCTTTGGTCGCAGCGCCCGGCTGAACAGGACGTTGACCTGGCGCATCGCCACGCTGTAGGGCCACCACGCCACGCGTTTGAAGGTGTACAGGGCGCGGATGTCGGCCGAGGTGTAGATCAGGAAACGGTTGCGCACCATGCCGGCCAGGATCTTGTCGGCGGCCTTCTCCGCTGAGATGGCGTGGCCGGCGAACCGGTCCACCCACTTCTGCACGTTCGGATCGTCGCGGTCGACGCCCGCGATCTGAACAGTCTGCACCAGACCGGTTTTCACCGCACCGGGCACCACGACCGACACCCCGATGCGGTGTCGCGCCAAGTCGAACCGCAGCACCTCGCTCAGACCGCGCAGCCCGTACTTGCTGGCGCTGTAGGCGCTGTGCCAGGGCAATGCGACGATGCCGGCGGCCGAGGAGACATTCACCAGGTGCCCGCCGCGGCGGGCCTGCACCATCGGCGGCAGGAAGGTCTCGATCACGTGGATCGGACCCATCAGGTTGACGTCGATCATCGAGCGCCAGTGCTGATGGGTGAGTTGATCAACGGTTCCCCACGCCGACACCCCGGCGATGTTCATCACCACGTCCATCGACGAGTGCGCCGCGTGGACATCAGCGGCGAAGGCCGCCACCTGGTCGTAGTCAGAGATGTCCAGCGCCCGGTGTGCGGGCACCTGGGCGCCCAGCGCCCTGGCGTCGGCCACGGTCTGCGCCAACCCCACCTCGTCGCGATCGGTCAGGTAGAGCTCGGCACCGCGAGCAGCCAGGGCCAGCGCGGTGGCCCGGCCGATGCCACTGGCCGCCCCCGTGATCAGACACCTTTTCCCCTGGAAGCCCTCCCGAAGCCTCGCCCGACCGTTACCCGCGGTATCGCTCCCCATGTCGGTGAACCTTACCTGTGACGCTAGGCCTCTTGGCCACCCCACAGTGCGTTGAGCCACAGCCGCTCGACCACGTCGAGCGCACGTGCCGGGTCGGTGCCGCGCCCGACGAACGCCGAGTCGTGGGACAGCGTCATCGCCGTCGTCGCGACCAGGGTGCGCACCAGCGCGGGCAGGTCGTCGGAGATCGGGCGGGCACCGTCGTCCTGTTCGACAAGGCCGACGATCTGGCCGATCACCGCATCCTCGTAGTCGTTCATGATTTCCCGGATCTGGGCGTCGGTGTTCTGCGCGACGGTGCAGGCCGACATGATCGGGTCGTTGGTGGCGAAAACGGTGGCCGCACTGCCGACCATCCGTTTGGCGAAGGCCGCGGGGGTTTCACCGGAATCCCGGGGCGCGTAGTTGTGCGTCAACGCGGCGAGCTGTTCCATGACGTCGGACACGATGACGGCCAGTACCGCGTACTTCGAATCGAAGTAGAAGTAGAAGCCCGAGCGGGCCACCCCGGCGCGTTCGCTGATGGTGCTCACCGACAGATCGGCGAACGACTGCTCCTCGAGCAGATCCCGTACGGCCGCCACGATGGCCTCGCGTTGCCGGTCGCCCCGGCTGCGACGGGCCTGCGGACGCCCGGTGGAGCCGTTGCTGCTCCCGGGTATCGATTCGGCGGTCATGGCATTAGACCTTTGCATCCACGACGCGCCAGTTCAAAACTTGACATGCGTCAAGTCTGACAGTCAGGATGGCCTCAAGTGGTGACATCGACCACACTTCGTCAGGCTTTTATGGTCAGGAGCGGCCCATGACAACCATCAGCACCCCGCATTACCTGCTCGATCAGGCCAAGCGCCGGTTCACCCCGACACCCAACACGCTGCCGGGCATGGGCGCTCTGGAGAAGAGGCTCAAGGCCAAAGAGTGGGACCAGTTCGTCTTCGCCGAGCCCCCGGCCGGCAGCGGGCTGAAGCCGATAATGGGCGACTCAGGCTTGCCGATCATCGGCCACATGATCGAGATCTTCCGCGGCGGTCCTGACTACATCCTCGAGCAGTACCGCAAGAACGGCCCGCTCTACTACGCCCAGTCACCCGCCCTGTCCTCTGTGATGGCGCTGGGTCCCGATGCCACGCAGGCGGTCTTCTCCAACCGCAACAAGGATTTCTCGCAGCGTGCCTGGGATCCGGTGATCGGCCCCTTCTTCGAGGGCGGCCTGATGCTGCTCGACTTCGACGAGCACATGTTCCACCGCCGGATCATGCAGGAAGCGTTCACCCGCACGCGGCTGAGCGGCTACATCTCTCATATCGATTCGGTGGCCTCGGCCGTGCTGGCCAATGACTGGGTGGCCGACGACCCGCGCTTCCTGCTGCACCCGGCGATGAAGGAGCTCACCCTCGACATCGCGTCCGAAGTGTTCATGGGCGTACCGGCCGGCACCGACCGCGCCCTGGTCACCACGGTCAACAACGCGTTCACCACCACCACCCGCGCGGGCAATGCGATTGTGCGGACGCCGGTGCCCCCGCTGAAGTGGTGGCGCGGCATCCAGGCGCGCAAGACCCTCGAGGAATACTTCGCCAGTCGGATCAGCGAGAAGCGGCGGTCGGAGAGCACCGACATGTTCAGCGTGCTGTGTCATTCCGCCGACGAGGACGGCCAGTCCTTCACCGATGACCAGATCATCAGCCACATGATCTTTTTGATGATGGCCGCCCACGACACGTCCACCTCGACGATGACGACGATGTGCTACCACCTGGCGGCCAATCCGGAGTGGCAGGAACGGCTGCGCGACGACTCCGCCCGAATCGGCGACGGACCGCTGGACTTCGAGTCGTTGGACAAGCTGGAAACCTACGACATGGTGATCAACGAGTCGCTGCGGATGATGACGCCGCTGCCGTTCAACTTCCGCGAGGCCGTGCGCGACACCGAGCTGCTGGGCTACTTCATCCCGGCCGGCACGAGCGTGGTGACGTGGCCCTCGATCAACCACCGGCTGCCCGAGCTGTGGACCGAGCCGGAGAAGTTCGACCCGGATCGCTTCGCCGAGCCCCGCAGCGAGCACAAGAGGCACCGCTACGCGTTCGCCCCGTTCGGCGGTGGCGCGCACAAGTGCATCGGCATGGTGTTCGGCCAGCTGGAGATCAAGACCGTGATGCACCGGCTGCTGCGCCGCTACAAGCTCGAATTGGCCAGCCCTGATTACCAGGCGAGCTACGACTACGGCGGCATGCCGGTGCCGATCGACGGCATGCCGATCGTGCTGCGCCCGCTGCACTGAGCCATTCGGCGCACCTCACCCCGCGAGCAGACGCAGACTCGCACGATTTTCCGGCCGAACATGCGATTCTGCGTCTGCTCGGCGGGGTCAGGCAGCCAATAGCCGATTGGCGCACGCGATCACCGCATGCAGCGCCGACTGCTCCGGATCATCGGCCAGGCCCATCGCCCACTCGCTGTGCAGGCCGTCGCTGCCTTCGATGAAAGTCGCGGTCCGACCGCCGGTGGGCAGCTGATGGAACGACCTGGTTTCGACGGTGATCCCGCGCGCGTAGAGCATTTCGGTCAGTGCGGCGACGGGTCCGCTCGCGGCCACGGTCAACGTGCTGATGGTGTCGCCCAAAGCCAGCGTGGCCTGGTAGTGGCGGGCCTGCGGCCCCAGCCTGCCGGCGGAACGCTGCGTATCGGTACAGGTCCACTGGCCGAGTTTGACTGCACCCGGGCCGGCCGCGTATTCGCCCAGGAACTGCTCCCAGGATGCGGACTCGCCGGCCTCTCGGAGGCCGCGCGGCAACGGGGTGGCGAAATGGGCCGAGAATGACATCGGATCACCCGATTGCGGTGCTTGTGCTTTGAGATTCATGTGCCGGTCTTCTCTTACTCAGAGGAAGTGACCGACGACGTAGCGAACGACCCACAGCGAGGGGTCGGTCTGATCAGACCCCGCTGCGGGTTGCTACTACGAGTCGCCTTGGCACGTTGGCGATGTTAGACGCAGCCCGGCCGGTCGCGCAAACACTTTCACTGCCTACGTATTCTCGGCGGAGTGGAAGCCTCATGAGTGTCGCCGAGGTCATCCTGCTTGTCCTCGCCGGTATCGCCGGCGGGCTCACCGGCAGCATCGCCGGCCTGGCCTCGGTGGCCACTTATCCCGCACTGCTTCTCATCGGGTTACCCCCGGTCACCGCGAACGTGACCAACACCGTGGCGTTGGTGTTCAACGGCATCGGCTCGGTGCTCGGGTCACGGCCCGAGCTCGCCGGTCAGCGGGCCTGGATCATGCGGATCATCCCGGTCGCGGTGGCCGGCGGGGCACTCGGCGCGGCCCTGCTGCTGTGCACTCCGGCCGAGGGCTTCGAGAGAGTTGTTCCGCTGTTGCTGGCCTTCGCGTCAGTGGCGATCCTGCTGCCCCGGGGCCGCCTGCGGGAGACCCGCGTGGCCGATCACCGCGAGCATCGGATCAAGGTCGCCATGGAGGCCGGGGCCATCTTCCTGATCACCATCTACGGCGGCTATTTCGGTGCCGCCGCCGGAGTGCTGCTGCTCGCGTTGCTGCTACGGACCGGCGGCGCGACACTCGCACATGCCAACGCTTCCAAGAACGTGATCCTCGGTGTCGCCAATTCGGTTGCGGCGGTGGCGTTCATCGTGGTCGCCCCGGTGTACTGGCCGGCCGTCATCCCGTTGGGCGCCGGTTGCTTGATCGGCTCACGTCTGGGTCCGGTGATCGTGCGGCGTGCACCGGCCACCCCGCTTCGGTTCCTGATCGGCGCGGCGGGCGTGGCCCTGGCGATCAAGCTCGCGATCGACACGTACTGATTTCACTCGAAGGGGTTGTCCCCCCTGGCCACCCGCGTCCCGAGCGTCAGCAGGTTCTCCGCCGAGGCGTGCAATTGCTCGCCGGCGTCGCGGCTGGCCCGCCCGGCCAGATATCTCGACCAGGTGCCCTCGATGACGATGCCGAGTTTGAAACAGGCCAGTGCCACATACCAGTTCAACCGGTCAGTGTGGCGGCCCCCTGCGGCGCGGTAGGCCTCGATGAGTTCGCTGCGGTGGGCCAGCCCTCCGAGGGCGGCCAGCGCCGATCCCGCGTTGATGGGATTGGGTTCGTCGGGCCAGCAGACCAGCATCCACCCGAGATCGAGCAGCGGATCACCGATCGTGCACATCTCCCAGTCGATGAACGCGGCCAGTTCCGGCGTGTCCCTGCGCAACAGGACATTGTTGAGGTGCGCGTCGCCGTGCATGATCCCGGGTTCGGCGTCGGGCGGGCGGTTGTCCTCCAGCCACTGCGCCAGCTCCCCCACCCCCGTCAACGACTCGGGTGAATACTGCTCGTGCCGGTAGCTTTCGAGCAGACCCTGGAACTGCGGAACCTGTCGGGCCAGAAAGGATCCGGGCCGGCGGATCGCGGCGAGCTCACTGTTCTCCCAGGCGACGTTGCCCAGTTCGGCCAGGCTTCCGGCATACGACAAGCCGACGCGGTAGCGCAGGTCGGCATCGGCTTCATACTCCGGGCTCACCTCGGTACCGGGGTTGAACCCGTCGACCTCCTCCATCAGGTAGAACACGACGCCGATGACGTCGAGGTCGGTGCAGGCGGCGATGTACCCCGGGTGCGGTACGGGCGAGCCGGCCAATGTGCGAAGCACGGCGATCTCCCGCAGCATGGTCTTGTCACTCGTGGGCCGCGGGTGTAAGGGCGGGCGGCGCAACACCATTCGACGACCGTCGACGCACATGCCCACCACGATGTTCTGGGTGCCGCCGGTCAGCGGCGCCACATCGGTCAGGGTGGTCCCGATCCGCTGATCCCGCAGCCAGCGTTGAATGGCGTCCTGATCGGTGGCACTGAGTGTCGGCAATTCCTGCACATCGTCGGGCATGCAGCCATGGTGCCAGCTGCCCTTCCGGGTCAGTGCACGTTCGC
The DNA here is from genome assembly GCF_000426065.1 of Mycobacterium sp. URHD0025. GTDB lineage: Bacteria > Actinomycetota > Actinomycetes > Mycobacteriales > Mycobacteriaceae > Mycobacterium. The sequence goes on from NZ_KE384491.1 coordinate 534,453, forward strand.
CACTGTCAACAGGTATTCCCACGGCATCGTGGAACCGGAGATGAATCGGTCTCCGAGTGCGGCGATCTCTGCGTCCAGTGCGGCCACTCGGTCGGCGTCGGTGGCGATGGCCCGGTAAGCCGAAATCGTCGGACCGTAGTCGGCCTTGAAGTGGTCGCGGAACGCGGCGCCGTCGGCGTAGGCGTTCACCTCCAGTTGCCGCCGCTCACAAGACAACTCGCCGACGCGGTCACCCAACAGGGTGCGCACATGGTCCTCGTCGCCCCACCGTGGCGGCGCAGAGACCCCCGGTGGCGGCGGTGGCACATACGGCTTCATCGTGGCGAACAGCTGCCCGATGAACCCGTCGGGCGTCCAGGCGATCAGACCGATCCGCCCGCCCGGGCGCGTCACCCGCAGGAGTTCGTCGGCGGCCTGCTGGTGGTGCGGCGCGAACATCACCCCGATGCAGGACAGCACCACGTCGAACGATTCGTCGGGATATGGCAGGGCCTCCGCGTTGGCCTCGTTCCAGTCGATCACCACGCCGGCCTCCGTTCCCAGCCGTCGGCCCTGTTCGACCAGTTCGGGACACAGGTCGCTGGCGGTCACCTGCGCACCGGTCGCGGCGGCGGCGATGGCGGCGTTGCCGGTGCCTGCCGCCACGTCCAGCACACGGTCGCCGGGCCCGATGCCGCTGGCCTCGACGAGCACCGGTCCCAGAGGTCGAACGATGTTTGCGGCGATCGCCGCGTAGTCGCCCAGCGCCCACAGCGCCCGGTGTTTGGCCTCGAGCTCACGATCGGTGATGGCGGTGTTCATGACGGGGTTCATGACCGGTTCCTTCCCGCAGGGTGAAACCATCGTGACGCCGCCGACCTGGGGGGTCCAGTATCAGATCTGTAGCGGTGGTGGTTCAAGATCTGTACTGGCTTCTCGGGGCTGACAGCGGTGTACTTGAGCACAGCGTTTCTCGCAGGAGGTGCCGCCGTGTCGACGTATGGCCAGTTCTGTCCGATGGCCAAGGCCATGGAACTGCTCGACGAACGCTGGACCATGCTGGTGGTCCGGGAACTGCTGCTGGGCAGCACTCACTTCAACGATCTGCGCCGAGGCGTGCCGAAGATGTCGCCGGCGCTGTTGTCCAAACGGCTGAAGTCACTGACGCGGGCCGGTGTTGTCGAACGCAACGAAATCGATGGCCGTGCAACCTATTCGCTGACCCCTTGTGGTCAGGAGCTGGCAGGTGTGGTGACGGCGCTCGGCGCGTGGGGCGTGCGCTGGATCGGTGAGCTCGGCGAGCAGGATCTCGATCCGCACCTGCTGATGTGGGACATGCGGCGCACCATCCCCATCGAGGACTGGCCGCGCTCACGCACGACGGTCGCGTTCGTCCTCGATGGTGTCGCGTCGAAGGCGTCGCGGTGGTGGCTCACGGTCAGCGACGGGCAGGCCGATGTCTGCGATTTCGATCCCGGGTACGAGGTGACCGGCACCGTGCAGACCCATCTGCGAACGCTGGTCGAGATCTGGCGCGGTGATATCGGATGGGCTCGCGCGGTGCTCGACGGCAGTGTCGCGCTGTCGGGATCCGGTGAGGTCCGCCGCGCCATCCCGAAATGGCTGGGCCAGAGCACCGCGGCCGCGATTCCGCGGCCGGCGTGAGCGGTCAGTCCAGGATGCGGCGGGCGACGTTGGTGGTGACCAGGTCGAGAAGTTCGTCACCCCGCCCGGCCATGATGGTGCGGATCGCGTAGAGCGAGAAGCCCTTGGCCTGTTCGACGGTGATGGCCGGCGGTATCGAAAGTTCCTGTCGGGCCGTGACGACGTCGATCAGGGCGGGGCCGTCGTGCGCGAAGGCGTCGGCGATGGCGCCCTCCAGGTCCGCCGGTTCGGTGACCCGCCTGCCGTGTATGCCCATGGCCTGCGCCACGGCGGCGAAGTCCGGATTCACCAGGTCGGTGCCGAACGTGACGATGCCCGCGGCCTTCATCTCGAGTTCGACGAAGTTCAACGACGAGTTGTTCAAGACGATCAGCTTGACCGGCAACCGGTTCTGGATCAGCGTCACCAGTTCGCCGAAGAGCATCGTCAGGCCGCCGTCACCGGCCAGGGCGACCACCTGGCGGCCGGGGAACGCGGTCTGGGCACCGATCGCATGGGGCAGCGCATTGGCCATGGTGCCGTGGTTGAACGACCCGATCAGGCGGCGCCGCCCGTTCATGGTCAGGTACCGCGCCGCCCACACCACAGGGGACCCGACGTCGCAGGTGAACACCGCATCGTCGGAGGCGAGTCGATCAGCAAGCGCGGCAACGTATTCCGGCCTGATCGGGGTCTTGTCCCGGTCGTTGACGGCCAGCGAGTCCAGCTGCGCGCGGGTCTTGCGGTAGTGGCGCAGCGACCGATCGAGGTGCTCGCGGTCGGTCTTGGGGCGCAGCAGCGGCTGCAGGGCCGCCAGGGTATCGGCGACGCTGCCGCGCAGTCCCAGGTCGATCGGCGTGCGGCGACCGAGGTTTCGCCCGCGGATGTCGACCTGGATGACGGTGGCGCCCTCGGGATAGAACTGCTGATACGGGAAGTCGGTGCCCAGCATCAGTAGGGTGTCGGCTTCCTTGATGGCCTTGTAGCCGGAGGCGAAACCGAGCAGCCCGGTCATTCCGACGTCGAACGGGTTGTCGTATTCGATGAATTCCTTGCCGCGCAACGCGTGAACGACGGGCGCTTGCAGTGTCGACGCCAGTTCGATCAGCGCGTCGTGCGAGCCGGCCACGCCGGCGCCGCCGAGGATGGTGACCCGCTGGGCACCGTTGAGGATGTCCGCGGCGCGGCGCACCGACTCGTCGTCGGGGCGCTCGATGGATCGGGTCGGTCGCACCGGGCGTGACGTCCAACCCGTGCCCCCGCCGCGTTGCAGGAAGATCTCGCCGGGGATGACGATGACGGCGACTCCGTTGTCCTCGATCGCGGCACGCATGGCCATTTCGAGGATTCGCGGCAGCATCTCGGGAGTGCTCACGAGCTCGCAGTAGACGCTGCACTCACGAAACAGGTCCTGCGGGTGGGTTTCCTGGAAGTACTCGGACCCGATCTCGGTCCGCGGAATGTGGGCGGCGATGGCCAGCACCGGCACGCGGCTGCGATGCGCGTCGAACAGCCCGTTGATCAAGTGCAGATTGCCGGGACCGCAGCTGCCCGCGCACACCGCCAGTTGGCCGGTGAGTGCGGCATCGGCGGCCGCCGCGAAGGCTGCGGTCTCCTCGTGCCGGACGTGTTCCCAGGCGATGTCACCGCTGCGGCGGATGGCGTCGGTGAAGCCGTTGAGACTGTCGCCGGGCAGGCCGTACACCCGGCGCACCCCGCTCAGTGTCAGTGCGGAGATGACCTGGTCTGCGATGGTCGCCATTGCGCCTCCCCGGTATGCGATCCCGGCGTGATCGATGACGCGGGACGCCCTCGATCACGCCGGAATTCACTCTACTTGGGGGCGAAGCGCTGACCGGCGTCCAAACGCAGGCACTGGCCGTTGAGCATCGGGTTCTCGGCGATCGCGACGGCGAGCTTGGCGTACTCCTCAGGCTTGCCCAGGCGCTTGGGGAACGCCGCATCCTTGGTGAGCACGGCGGCGAACTCGTCGGGAATGCCCTCGGTGAGGCCGGTGGCGAACAGGCTCGGGGCGATGGCCAGCACGCGGATGCCCAGGCTGCCCAGGTCACGCGCCATGGTCAGGCACATGCCGGCGATGGCGGCCTTGGACGCGGTGTAGGCGACCTGGCCGATCTGACCCTCGAACGCCGCGATGGAGGCAGTGTTGATGATGACGCCGCGCTCCTCGGCCTCGGCATCGACGGGCTCGTTCTTGCTCATGTGCCAAGCGGCGAGCCGGCTGATGTTGAACGTGCCGATCAGGTTGAGGTCGATGGTGGAGCGGAAGGACTCCAGGCTGTGCGGGCCGTCCTTCTTGATGGTGCGCTCACCGATGCCGCCACCGGCGGTGGTCACGATGATGTGCAGGCCGCCCAGATCGGCGACAGCCTGCTCCAGCACCTTTTCGGTGCCGTCGAAGTCGGTGACGTCGACGGGGAAGAACGAGCCTCCGATCGCGTCGGCCACTTCCTGCCCCTTGGACTGCGGCCGGTCCAGCACAGCCACGCTGGCGCCGCGCTTGGCCAGTGCCTCGGCGGTGGCCCGGCCGAAGCCTGAGGCGCCGCCGACGACGATGGCTTTCTTGCCTTCGATCTCCATCTAGCTTCCTTTCCAAAAATGACCGAAATCGTAAAGCAACCTATCTCATCAACCCTTCCCGTAAGCCTTTCGGGTTGGCGCTGGCGCTCCCCTGACAGCGCGGCCGCGCGAAAAACCCTCGACGCCGACCCACCACCCGGTTAAGTTCGCCTGCCATGACACCTGCCCAGCACTGGCGCGACCTACTCCGCGAGTCCCTGCTGTCGGCGCGCAAGTCCCGCGACGCCGCGAGCGTCGCCGCCCTCAGGTCGGCGCTGAGTGCAATCGACAACGCGGAGACTCCGCCGGCCGACCAGACCGATACCCGCATCGGTGGACCGATTGCGGGTGCGGTGTCCGGTGTGGGTTCGACAGAGGTCGCCCGCCGGGTGCTCGGTGACTCCGAGATTCGCGGCCTTGTTCAGGCCGAGATCGATGAACGACTCACGGCGGCAGACCAATACCTCACGAACGGGCATCACGAACGCGCAGCGGACCTGCAATCGCAGGCCGCCGTCCTGAGGCAGGTGCTCAGCCAAACGCCGGAGGTTGTCTGAGCCCCGTGGCACGCTGAACACGTGTTGCTCGCCGACGTTGCCGCCGCATCTGCCGACATCGCGGGTACCTCGGCGCGGCTGGCCAAGATCGACCGCATCGCGGCCCTGCTGGCCCGAACCGCCGCCGAGGGCGACGCCCGCACCGTCGCCGTGACGGTGTCCTGGCTGTCCGGAGAACTCCCCCAACGCCAGATCGGCGTCGGGTGGGCGGCGCTGCGTTCATTGCCGACACCGGCCGAGATCCCCACGTTGACCGTCACCGGCGTCGACTCCGCCTTCACCGAGATCAAGGGGATCACGGGCAAGGGCTCGCAGTCCCTGCGAGCCGAGTTGGTGCGGGGCCTTTTCGCCGCGGCGACGGACACGGAGCAGACCTTTTTGCGGCGCCTCCTCGGCGGCGAACTGCGCCAGGGCGCCCTGGCCGGGGTGATGGCCGACGCGGTCGCCCGCGCCTCCGGCATCCCCGCGGCCGAGGTCCGGCGCGCCGCGATGCTCGCCGGCGATCTGCCCGCCGTGGCGGCCGCGGCGGCCACGGGTGGCAGTGATGCCCTGGCGAAGTTCCAGCTGCAGGTCGGTCGTCCGGTTGGCCCGATGCTCGCGCAGACCGCGACCGGGGTGGCCGATGCCCTCGAACGGCTCGGCGGCACAGCAATTTTGGAGGCCAAGCTCGATGGCGCCCGCGTACAGATCCACCGCAAGGGATCCGAAGTCTCGGTGTTCACGCGCAGCCTCGACGATGTCACCCATCGCCTGCCCGAGGTGGTCGCGGCGACACTGGCCTTGACGGCCACCGATCTGATCGCCGACGCGGAGGCCATCGCGCTGCGCCCGGACAACCGTCCGCAACCCTTTCAGGTCACTGCCGCGAGGTTCGGCCGTAAGAACCCGAACGATCTCGAACCGTTGTCGGTGTTCTTCTTCGATCTACTGCACGTCGACGGCCAGGATCTGCTCGATCAGCCCACCGAGCAGCGGCTGGCCGCCCTCGACGCGCTGATACCGCAAGACCGGCGCGTAGACCGAGTGGTCACCACCGACGCCGCCGTGGCACAGGAGTTTCTGGACCGGACTCTGGCCGCCGGGCACGAGGGGGTGATGGCAAAGGCGCCGACGGCGCCGTACGAGGCCGGCCGCCGCGGCGCCGGCTGGCTCAAGGTCAAGCCCGTGCACACGCTGGATCTGGTGGTGCTGGGGGTCGAGCGGGGGTCGGGGCGACGCACCGGCAAGCTCTCCAACATCCACCTGGGCGCCAGAGACCCGGACACCGGCGGATTCGTGATGCTGGGCAAGACGTTCAAGGGCATGACCGACGCGATGCTGGCGTGGCAGACCGAGCGCTTCCACGAACTGCGGGTGGACGACGACGGCTGGCTGGTGACCGTTCGGCCCGAGCAGGTCGTCGAGATCGCCTTCGACGGCGTCCAGCGGTCGAGCCGTTACCCGGGCGGCGTCGCCTTGCGCTTCGCCAGGGTGCTGCGGTACCGCGACGACAAGACTCCCGACGAGGCGGACACGATCGACGCCGTCCGCGCATTCCTCACCTGACCTGTCCCCGGTTTCCTGGTTAGGGTGCGGAAACCGGGATTCGATGCCACGCGGTTTGGCTCGATGAAAGGATTCAGGCGACGCGTATGACACTGGGCAAGCAAGGAGAAACCGTGGCAACACCGGATGCCCCACCGGCGGATCGCATCGAGGAGCACGACGGCGACATCACCTACATCCGCACCAGCAAAGAACTTCCGCCGGTCGCGATCGTCGACCGCTCGCCCATCACCGCCAGACACAAGGCCATCTTCGCCACCGTCGCCGTACTGGGCGCGATCGCCTGGGCGGTGATCGCGTTCTTCCGCGGGGAGACGGTCAACGCGGTGTGGTTCGTGATCGCCGCGATCTGCACCTATGTCATCGGCTTCCGGTTCTACGCCCGGCTGATCGAGATGAAGATCGTCCGGCCCCGTGACGAAAATGCCACCCCGGCAGAGCTATTCGACAACGGTACGGATTACATGCCGACCGATCGGCGGGTGCTGTTCGGTCATCACTTCGCCGCGATCGCCGGCGCCGGTCCGCTGGTCGGCCCGGTGCTGGCCATGCAGATGGGCTATCTGCCCGGAACGATCTGGATCATCATCGGCGCCGTGGTGGCCGGTTGCGTCCAGGACTACCTGGTGCTGTCCATCTCGGTGCGCCGCCGTGGCCGTTCGCTCGGGCAGATGGCGCGTGACGAGCTCGGCGTGGTCGGCGGTGTCGCGGCGATCGTCGGCGTGCTGGTCATCATGGTGATCCTGCTGGCGGTGCTGGCCCTGGTCGTGGTCAACGCGCTGGCCGAAAGCCCATGGGGCGTCTTCTCGATCGCGATGACGATCCCGATCGCCATCTTCATGGGCCTGTACCTGAGGTTCTTCCGCCCCGGCCGGGTGTCGGAAGTGTCGCTCATCGGCGTCACGCTGCTGCTGCTCGCGGTGATCTCCGGCGGCTGGGTGGCCGAAACATCCTGGGGTGCCGACTGGTTCACGCTCTCGAAGGTCACGCTGTCGTGGTGCATCATCATCTACGGCCTGGCTGCCTCGGTGTTGCCGGTCTGGTTCCTGCTGGCCCCGCGTGATTACTTGTCGACATTCATGAAAGTCGGCACCATCGCGCTGTTGGCCGTGGGCATCCTCATCGCCCGGCCGGTGATGCAGGCGCCCGCGATCTCCCAGTTCGCCGCGAGCGGCACCGGCCCCGTGTTCGCCGGCTCGTTGTTCCCGTTCCTGTTCATCACCATCGCCTGCGGTGCGCTGTCGGGCTTTCACGCGCTGATCTCCTCGGGCACCACGCCCAAGCTCTTGGAGAAGGAAAGCCAGATGCGGCTGATCGGCTACGGCGGCATGCTCACCGAGTCGTTCGTCGCGATCATGGCCCTGATCACCGCGGCCATCCTCAACCAGCACCTGTACTTCGCGATCAATGCACCGACCGCCTCCACAGGGACGACCGCGCAGACGGCGGCCGAGTACGTCAACGGCCTTGGCCTGTCCGGTCAGCCGATCACCGCGCAGGAGATCACCGCCGCGGCCGACGGCGTGGGTGAGCATTCCATCGTGTCCCGCACCGGCGGTGCGCCGACTCTGGCCTTCGGTATGTCCGAGGTGCTGCACCAGGTGTTCGGCGGGGAAAGCCTGAAGGCCTTCTGGTACCACTTCGCGATCATGTTCGAGGCGTTGTTCATCCTCACCACGGTCGACGCCGGCACTCGGGTCGCACGGTTCATGCTGTCTGACGGTCTTGGCAATCTCGGTGGCCCGCTGAAGAAGCTGCAGAACCCCAGCTGGCGAGTGGGCGCCTGGGCCTGCAGCGTCATCGTGGTCGCGGCGTGGGGTTCGATTCTGCTGATGGGCGTCACCGACCCGCTGGGCGGCATCAACACCTTGTTCCCTCTGTTCGGCATTGCCAACCAGCTGCTGGCGGCGATCGCGTTGACCGTCGTCACCGTGGTGGTGATCAAGCGCGGCTTGGTGAAGTGGGCGTGGATTCCGGGGCTTCCGCTGCTGTGGGATCTGACGGTGACGATGACGGCATCCTGGCAGAAGATCTTCTCGGCCGACCCGAAAGTTGGTTACTGGAAGCAGCATTCACAGTACGTCGCGGCGCAGGAGGCCGGAAAGTCGACTTTCGGCGCGGCTAAGAACCCCGATCAGATCGACGCGGTCATCCGCAACACCTTCATCCAGGGCACCCTGTCGGTGGTCTTCGCGGTGCTGGTGCTGATCGTGTTCGTCGCGGGCGTGGTGATGGCACTGCAAGCGCTGCGAGGGGCCGGCCGGCCGCTGGCGGTGGACGAGGAAGTGCCCTCGCGCCTTTTCGCGCCCTCGGGCCTGATCACCACATCGGCCGAGAAGGAGGTGCAGAAACAGTGGGACGCCTTGCCCGGAGGACACGCCGAGCCGCACGCCACATCGGGTGGTACTGGTCAACATTGATGGGCGACAACCACTATCGCCGCTACGTCGCGCACCGCGAACGTACCCACCCCGGTGAGCCGGTGCTGTCCGAGCGGGATTACTGGAAGATGCGGCACCGCCATACGGAGGCCAATCCGGGCGCGCGCTGCTGCTGAGCGACGAATGTGCTGATGGCCTGGCCTGAAGCCGTCGCGTCCGGCTAAACTGTCGTCCATACGGTAAGGCCGTCGTGAATGGAGTGCGTTCGTGAACAAAGACGACATGATCCTGATCAGCGTGGACGATCACATCGTCGAACCGCCTGACATGTTCAAGAATCACCTTCCCAAGAAGTACGCCGATGAGGCCCCGCGTCTGGTGCACAACCCGGACGGCAGCGACACCTGGCAGTTCCGCGACATCGTCATTCCCAACGTCGCACTGAACGCGGTCGCCGGCCGGCCCAAGGAGGAATACGGCCTGGAACCCCAGGGCCTCGACGAGATCCGCAAGGGCTGCTTCAACGTCGACGAGCGCGTCAAGGACATGAACGCCGGCGGCATCCTCGGCTCCATCTGCTTCCCGTCCTTCCCCGGCTTCGCCGGCCGCCTGTTCGCCACCGAGGATCCGGAGTTCTCCCTGGCTCTCGTCCAGGCCTACAACGACTGGCACATCGATGAATGGTGCGGCGCCTACCCCGCCCGCTTCATCCCCATGGCGTTGCCGGTGATCTGGGATGCCGAGGCGTGTGCCGCCGAGGTCCGCCGGGTGTCGAAGAAGGGCGTGCACGCCCTGACGTTCAGTGAGAACCCGGCGGCGATGGGTTATCCCAGTTTCCACGACGATTACTGGACTCCGCTGTGGAAGGCGTTGTGCGACACCAACACCGTGCTCAACGTGCACATCGGATCCTCGGGCAAGCTGGCCATCACCGCACCGGACGCGCCGCTGGACGTGATGATCACCCTACAGCCGATGAACATCGTGCAGGCCGCCGCGGATCTGTTGTGGTCCAAGCCCATCAAGGATTATCCGGATCTCAAGATCGGGCTGTCCGAGGGCGGCACCGGCTGGATTCCGTATTTCCTGGAGCGCGTCGACCGCACCTATGAGATGCACTCGACCTGGACGCACCAGAACTTCGGCGGCAAGCTGCCCAGCGAAGTGTTCCGCGAGCACTTCCTGACCTGCTTCATCTCCGACCCGGTCGGCGTGGCACTGCGCGACAAGATCGGCATCGACAACATCAGCTGGGAGGCCGACTACCCGCACAGCGACTCGATGTGGCCGGGCGCCCCAGAGGAGTTGTGGGACGTGCTGACCGAGAACAACGTGCCCGACGACGACATCAACAAGATGACGTACGAGAATGCGATGCGCTGGTACTCGTTCGATCCGTTCACCCACATCTCACGCGAGCAGGCCACCGTCGGCGCGCTGCGCAAATCCGCCGAGGGTCACGATGTTTCGATCCAGGCGCTGAGTCACCACGAGCAGGGCACCCGCGGCGATGCGCTGCAGGCCGCGGCGCGGGGCAACTCGGGCAGCGAGTAGACGCGCCTCCATTTTTCCCGCGAGCAGACGCAAAACTGTCCCTTTCCGCTCGGAAAGGGACAGTTTTGCGTCTGCTCGGCGAACTCTCAGCGCAGGGAATACCGCACCGGCAGGTGCTTGAGCCCGCCGACGAACGTCGTGGCCATGTGCTGCGGTACGCCGACGAGCTCTGCGGAACGCAACCGCGGTAGCAGCTCGGAGAAAAAGCTGTTGATCTCCATCCGGGCCAGTGCCGCGCCCAGGCAGAAATGCACACCGTAGCCGAACGCGATGTGTTTGTTGGGATCTCGCCCGACATCGAAGCAGAACGGATCGACGAAGACGTCCTCATCGCGGTTACCCGAGACATAGGACAGCAGCACCGACTCGCCCTTCGCGATGCGTACACCACGAATCTCGTAGTCCTGTTGCGCGGTACGCATGAACTCCTTGACCGGTGTCGTCCACCGGACCATCTCCTCAACCGCGAGCGGCATCAGGCTCATGTCATTCTGCAGCCGGGCCAGTTGGTCGGGATTCTGCAGCAGCGCGTGCATGCCTCCAGAAATGCTGGCACTGCTGGTGTCGTGGCCGGCAGCGGCGATGATCGCGTAGTAGGAAACGGTGTCGATATCGGACAGCGGCTCGCCGTCCAGCGTGGCGTTGGCGATCGTCGAAGCGAGGTCGTCGGTCGGATTCGCCCGACGCGAGGCGGTGAGTTCGGTGAAGTACTGGAACATCTCGAGCAGCGCCATGCCCTGCTCCTCCATGCTGGTGCCGCGCTTGAACTCGTCGTCGTCACTGCCGAACAGCTCCTGGGTGAGCTTGAGCATGAATGCGAAGTCCGACTCGGGCACACCGAGCAGCGTCATGATCATGTACAGCGGATAGTTCACCGCGACCTGCTGCACGAAATCGCATTCCGGCCCCTCGTCGACCATTCTGTCGACGAACCGCTTGGCCAGTTCGTCCGCGCGATCCTTCAACGCGCGCATGGCCTTTGGCCGGAACCAGTTGGCTCCGATGGCTCGCAGGTCGCGATGTAGTGGGTCGTCCGTGTGGATCAACGTCCGGATTCCGATCGCAGCCTGCTGCTCGTCACCCTCGCGGGTGACCAATACCGGGCGCGGCGAGTTGGTGAAGATGTCGTTGGCACGCTCGATCTCCATGATGTCCGCGTGCTTGGTGATGGCCCAGAACGGGGCGTACTCGGGTACCTCCACCCAGGACACCGGGGCGTTGGCCCGCAGGTGAGCCAGGTCCGCGTGCAATGTCACCTCGTCGGTGTACGCCGACGGGTTGGCGAACATTCTGGCGACATCGTCGATCGTGCGGACGGTCATACGTTGCTCCTCACTGGCGGGCATTCTCGAAACTCCTGCAGCACCGCATTCACGGTGTCCGGGGACACCGCGGCGGGAAAACCTGGCAGCACGCGGTCGATGACACCGTCGCAGCGGCGCCGCAACGCCGCGGCAAGTTCGGGGACCGGGGCGACAACGGCGAAGGCGTCGAGCACCTCGTCATCGATGAGCTCACCCATCGCGTCCCACTGACCGGCGAGTGACAGCCGGTGCAGTTCGGTGTGCAGATCGCCCCAGCCGTGCAGCTCCAAGACTTTGCGGTAGGCCGGCGTCGAGCCGTAGAAGGCGAGTTGTTTGCGGGTCGCGATCGACGCCGCGGCCATCTCCTGCTCGTCTACGCCGGTCACCAGGAACACCGGGCAGGACAACTCGAAGTCGGCGCGATCACGACCGCCACGGTCCATTCCGCGCTGCAACGCGACCGTGGTCACGTCGTCCAGATAGCGCCGGGTGGTGAATGCGTGGGCCAGCAGTCCGTCGGCCATCTCGCCGCACACTTCGGTCATCAGTTCCCCCACCGCGGCCAGGAACACCTTGGGGAACGGCAGGTCCGACGGTTCCGGGGTGAACATGGGCGTCATGATCTTGTGGGTGTAGAACTCCCCCTCGAACCGCAGCTTTGCACCATCGCGCCAGCATCCCCAAATCGCTTGCAGCGCTTCGATGTACTCGCGCATGCGGCGAGCCGGGTGGCTCCACGGCATACTGAATCGCTTTTCGATGTGCGGCTGGATCTGCGTGCCCAGCCCGAGGATGAAGCGTCCGCCCGAGTATGTCTGCAGATCCCAGCCCAGCTGGGCCATGGTCATCGGGTTGCGAGCGAAGGCGACGGCGATGCTGGTGCCTATCTGGATCTGCTCGGTGTGCTCGGCCGCAAGTGCCAGAGGCAGGAACGGGTCGTGGTTGATCTCTCCGGTCCAGCAGCCGTCATATCCGTGGGCTTCGAGCTCGCGGGCGGTCTGCGGCACCTCGGCCAGCCGACTGGGGATGCCGCGGTCGATCTTGACAACGCGGGGAACCGGTTCACTCATCGACGGTGCATTCCTTTGCCAGCTTGTTCCGCCGTGCGCAATCCGGACACCTCATCGACGCTACAGTAAGCAATTCAGTATGGTCAACGAGGTTAGGCTACAAGCCAACCGCCGGTTCGAGAAGTGGGAGAGATTATGACGAACGCCGCCGAGTGGAAGGAAACGCTCGAGGACCTCGCTCGACGGCGTGAGCAGGCGTTCGGCATGGGTGGTCCCGAACGGCTGGCCAAGCACCACGCCAAGGGCAAACTCGATGCCCGAGCCCGCATCGCACGACTGCTCGACCCCGACACCTTCCAGGAGTTCGGCACCTTGGCCGGCGGTGACATTGCAGCCGATGGCCTCATCGCCGGTTCAGGCCGGATCGACGGCACGCCGGTGATGGTGGGTGCGGAGGATTTCACCACGCTGGCCGGCAGCATCGGGCCCGGCGGCAACGCCAAACGGTACCGGCTCGCCGAGTTGGCGCTGCGCAACAAGATTCCGCTGGTGATGCTGTTGGAGGGGGCGGGTTTTCGCCCCAGCGGTGAGCACTATGGGCGTACGCCCACCGACCTCATCGCTCAGGCCAAGTGCTCGGGGAAGGTCCCGACGGTCTCGGCGGTGCTCGGCCCGTCGGCCGGGCACGGCGCTCTGGTGGCTCCGGTGTGCGATTTCACGATCATGAGCGATCAGGGAGCCATCTTCACCGCCGGACCTCCGGTGGTGAAAGAGTCCACGGGAGAAAACATCTCGAAAGAGGACCTCGGCGGACCGAACGTCGCCCTGGCGAGCGGCGTGATCCACAACCACGCCGACGACGACGAGACGGTCATCGACGACATCCGCCGCTACCTGTCCTACTTCCCGTCGAGCGCCTGGTCGTATCCGCCGACCCGGCTCGCCGACGACACGGCTGACCCCCGACCGACCCCCGAACTCCTCGACATCATCTCGCGCGACAATCGGCAGATCTACGACATGCGCGCGGTGCTCGACGAAATCTTCGACCGTCCCGACTGGTTCGAGGTGCAACCCAAGTTCGGCCGCGCCATCATCTGCGCGCTGGCCCATCTCGGCGGCTATCCGGTTGCGGTGGTGGCCAATCAACCGCAGGTGATGGCGGGCTCGATCGACGCCGACGCCGCGGACAAGGCCGCCCACTTCATCTCGGTGGCCGACGCCTTCCACCTGCCGATCGTGTTTCTCGCCGACAACCCTGGCATGCTGCCGGGCAGTCAGTCCGAGCGCAGCGGCGTACTGCGAAGCGGAGCACGGATGTTCGCCGCGCAGACTGCGGCGACGACGCTGAAGCTGCACGTCACACTGCGCAAGGCGTTCGGTTTCGGCTCGATGGTGATGTCCCTCTTGGGTTTCGACGATCAGGTGGCCACCTTCGCCTATCCCGGCGCGACGATGGGCGCGATGGGTGCGGCCGCCATGAGCGCGGCCACCCATGCCGGTGAGGACTACACCGAAGTGCTCAAGAGAATGGAACTGGAGGCGTCCTTCCGGTCGGCCGGTCACCTCGGCTTCGATGAGCTCATCTCTCCCGAGGAAACCCGCAACGCGCTGCTGGTCACCCTTCAACACGGCATCTTCAGCCGCCAAGCGGTGGCCGAGCCGGTGTCCCGCAGCCTGATCATGCCGTGAACTTCTCCGGCGAGCAGACATAAAACTGCCCACTTTCGGTGCCTAATAGGCAGTTTCACGTCTGCTCGCGAGGAGAGCCGAACCACTTCTCGAGGTGGGCGACCAGGTCGGCCGGATCGTCCCCCACCCAGGCCACATGCCCGTCGGGCCGCAGCAACACCGCGGGCACGTCCAGCTCTTCGCTCGTATCGACGACGTGGTCGACGCGATCCTCCCAGCCGTGCACCGAGAGGCGCGCGGTCTGGTCGAGCAGCATCGCGCGCCCGGCGTGCATCAGCTCGTAGAGGCGGCCGCGCCTGAGTCGGATATCCCGTAACCGGCGACCGAGCATCTCGTGACCTTCACCGAAGTCGTAACGGATGGCGATCGCGATGATCTTCTCCGTCAGATGCCTGCTCACGCCGGGGAAGTCCATCAATTCCGCCACCAGTCGACGCGCCGCCTGAGCCCCGGGTTCCAGGGACATCAGTTCCATCTGTGCCCGCGTGTTGTCCAGCACGTCGGCGGCCACGGGTCGGCGTTCGGTGTCGTAGCTGTCCAGCAGCCCGTCCGGTGCCCACCCGGCCACTTCGGCGGCCAGTTTCCAGCCCAGGTTGAAGGCATCCTGAACACCGAGATTGAGTCCCTGTCCACCCGTCGGCGGATGCACATGCGCGGCATCGCCGGCCAGCAACACCCGCCCACTGCGGTAGCGTTCGGCCAGCCGCGTGCCGTCTCCGAATCGCGACAGCCAACGCGCGGAATGCACACCCAAGTCGGTGCCCGCGGTGAGCACCAACTGGCGCTTGAACTCGTCCAATGTCGGTGCCGTGGCGCGGTCCTCGGCCACTCCGTCGGCCGGAACGATCACCCGGTACACGCCGTCGCCCAGCGGCATCGCCCCGAATCGCAGTTGCCTCTTGCGGACTTCGGCCATCACGGCATCGAGCGTTTCCGGGGGCACGTCCAGTTCGACCTCACCCAACAACGTTTCGACCGTCGCAGGCTCTCCGGGAAAGCCGATACCCATCGCCTTGCGCACCGTGCTACGTCCGCCGTCGCAGCCGACGAGATAGCGCGCTCGCACCCGGGATCCGCCGGCGGGAGGCTTGCCGAGCGACCCTTTACCCGCCAGTTCGACGGTGACGCCGTCGCCGTCCTGGCTCACTCCGGTCACCTCGCATCCGCGACGGATCTCGGCACCGAGTTCGGCGGCACGCTCGGTCAGCAGACGTTCGGTGATCGTCTGCGGTATCCCGAGGACATACGCGTGCGCGGTGTCGAGGCCGTCGGGCTGAGGCTTGGCGATACCGGCGAAGAACCCTCCGACCGGGTGTTTCTGCCCGTGTTCGAGGAACCGGGGCAGCAGGCCGCGCTGGTCCATCACTTCGATGCTGCGCGCGTGCAGCCCCAGCCCGCGGACCACCTTCGACGGCTCGTCGTCCTTCTCCAGCACCAGCACGCCCACACCGTGCAGTCGTAGTTCGGCGGCGAGCATCGCCCCGGTCGGTCCTGCGCCGGCAATGATGACGTCGATCATGAATCCCCCTGTTCCCGCAGCTCAGCACTGCGGGAGGAGATTCTGCATCACCCCCGGGGTCTTGCCGCAAGCCCCCGGGTGGGCTATATGTTGGAAGTGGCAGGAAGCGGTCGACGCTCCTGCTTTTCTATTTCCCGGAACCCGCCGACTCCGAGGTGGCCCGGTATTCGGTGACGATCGGCTCAAGCTCGTCGGGTGTTGCCCCGTGCATGATCACCGCGTCGGCGCCGTAGTCGAACTCTTTGCGGATACGGTCCACGCACTGCTGTGCCGTTCCGGTGGCCGACGGTTCCAGCCACTCGTCGGGAATGAGCGTCGCGATGTGCTCGATCTGCTCGGCACTGGCCTTGTGGTCGATACCCCCCGGAATTGAGGTGACGACGGAGTCCTCCCGGAATCGTTGCAGCACAGCCGGATCCCAGTTGTTGGTGCTCACCAGAAGGTCCCCGTAGCCCTGCAGGTAGGTGGCGAGCCGGGCCACGGTCTTCTTGAGCCGTAATTCCTCGGGTAGGTGATCGCCGACGGTGGCAAAGCAGGACCACACCCGCACGCTGTCGGGATCGCGGCCCGCCTGTTCGGCGGCGTCCTTGACGGTCTTTACGGCGCGTTGCAGCGTTTCCGGCGTGAAGTAGGTGTGCAGGATGACGTCGTCGAACTCCCGGCCGCCCAGGGCCAGCGTCTGTGGGCCGAAGGCCACGATCGCCAGGCGGATGTCCTCGTTGAAATCAGGATCCAGGAACAGCACCTGGTACTTGCCCATCGGACCGTTATGGTTGAAGATCACCTCGCCGTGCCAGAGTTTGCGCATCACCTGCGCGAAATCCTCCATCTGCGCCGTGGTCACCGCCGGCACCCCGAAGGCGTTGTACATGGCGGCGATGCCACGCCCGATGCCGAGGGTGAACCGGCCTCGCGACAACCGGTGCATCGTGGTGGCCCACGACCCGGTGATCAGCGGATGGCGCGTGTTGTGATTGGTTGCCGCCGTGGCGATCTGCATGCGATCGGTCACCGCGCAGGCGGCGCCGACGAGCGAGGACGCCTCCTTGACGTTCCACCGTTCGGAGATGAAGGCAGTGCCGAACCCGAGTTCCTCCCCGCGCCGTGCCTCGTCCATCAGCGTGGCCGGGCCTTCGCCGCCCGCACCGGCCAAGAGGTAGTAGCCAAGTTCATCGAGGACCGATTTGTTCACGCCCAAACTCCTTGCTTATAACCACAATTCCAGACTTCCGTGATCCGGCCATCGACCACACGGAAGATCTCCATACTGCTGATCGTCAAGGCGTGGCCATCGGTGGAGGTCATCGGTGACTCATACACGATCGCCACGTGCTCGCCGTCGTCACCGGCGACGACCAGATTCAGGTCGAACCGGATCGTCTCGAACATCGCCCAGTGGTCGATCACCCGGTTGACCGCCTCCTCATGGGTGAGCACCGCCACCTCGCCCACATCGTGGCGGGTGACGGTGTCCCCCAACAGCTCATCGGCGAGGGCGAAGTCCCTCTCGTTCCAGACCACCCAGTTGTACTGTTCGACCACTTCGCGCGCTGTCCTCATGAAAACTCCTCCAACGCGTCGATATCGTCGATGGCCGCGACGGCGCGGTCGATGAGCGTCAGGCACAGTTGTCGCGACCGTTCGGGTGCCACATCCCACGTCAGCAGGGCGACCACCGGCATGTACAGCAGCAGGGCGGTCGCGAAACGGTAATGCCGCCAGGCCTCGTCGAACGCGTATCCACCGACCTGGTTGACGTAGGCGCGCAGCAACTCCTCGTCGCGGCCATGGCGCACCTCGGTGGGCAGACCCTGGCTGACCAGGTAGGCGATGTCGGCCGCACCCGCGCCGCGGACCGTCAACTGGAAGTCCACCACTTTCAACGCCCCGCCCCTGAAGAACATGTTGTCGGCCCGGATATCGCCGTGCAGCAACATGTTCCGCTGCGAGAGTGCTGCAAGCGCGGCGGGCGCCAGATCGGCGAACCGCTCGGCGAAAACCGCAACCTCCGGCGGAACCGTTTGCTCGGTGTGGTCTCGGTAGAGCTCCCATCCCGGTGCGAAGGCCGGCAGGAACAGGTCTCGCGTCAAGGCGCTGTCGATGCTCGGAAACTTCTGCAGGACACTGCCATCAACGCCTGCCGACCATGTGTGCAAGCCGGCCAACTGTTCGATACACAGCTGAGCACGTTCGAGCGACAACCCGGCCAGATGGTCGGCGTTCTCCCAATCCCGCAGATCCTCGAGCACCAGGATGAAATCGGCTCCGGACATCCGCGCAACGTGACAGCGCGGGGTGGCGATGGGCGCATCCGACGCGACGCACCGGTAGAAGTCCAGCTCACGCTGGTATCCGCCGAGCATCTCCATCCCGCCGCGAGCCAAAGACTCAGCGGGTAGCTTGACGATCAAAGTCTCTGGCACATCATCGGATCCGCTCAGATGAATGCGGTACAACGCCGCGGAAAAGCCGGTGTCCTCCGCGATCCGTTTGGGCCGCACCGCGGTTACCTGCGTGGCCAGCGCCTCGGACAGCCAGGATGGGGTGACACCGTCGATGCTTGTGGGCACCGCCCCGGAGACGGGCACCGTGATCGGTGTCATCCATAACCTCCGCCGCAGAAATTTGACACTGAACAACTAAGTTAGTTGTCGACCGTCTAATATGCAAGGGTGCCTTCCCCAGCCCATGGCCTGACCCAGCCGGAACGCGTCGAGCTGTCCTCGCGCAGGCTGTTGCAGGCCGCCGCGGAACTCATCGTCGAAAAGGGTTGGGAAGCAACGACAGCCGCTGAAATCGGCCGGCGGGCCGGGTACAGCCGGGCCATGGTGCACGCCCGCTACGGCAGTAAGGACGCGATCCTCGACGCCTTCCAGAATGTGTACGTCGCGCGTCTCAATCCCGATCCCCAACCCGGCGCCACCGGACTACAGCAGGTGTTGGCGCATTTCGACCGGGTGCGGGAGATCCACGCCGAGGATGCCTCGGTGACGCGGGCGATGTTCGTGTCGGCGTTCGAGGCCGTCAAGACCACGTCTCCGCTGCGCGACGGCGTCCGCGCGCAATTGGCCGGGGCCGCAGTCAAAATCGAGGCGGGGCTGCAGGCGGGTATCGCTGACGCCTCCCTGCGGGCCGACATCGATGTCGACATGGCAATGCGGGACATCACCGGATCGATCTTCGGGATCGCATTCCAGTGGGTGGTGCTGCCCGAGGACCACGATCTCGATCATGAGATCGCCTGTGTCACAGCCAGGATCATCTCAACCTACGGCAGCTAAGAACTGTTCGGTCGCCTTCTGCACCGCGCCCGAGAACAGATGCCCGACGTGGCTGCCGTCGTGCCAGTGCAGTTCACCGCCCCACCGTTCATGCAGGGCCAGCGCCGAGGCCCGCATCGCCATCCGATCGTGCCATGCCCCCACGATCAGCCGGTGCTCGGCCAGTGGCAGCGTGGCAAGCGGATCGATCACCGAGGTCAGCGCCGTGACGATGCCGGACTGCAACTCGGCACCGGCCGCCTGCCCAGCCGATCCCCAGCGTCCGAGATGAAGCCCGATCATGGTGTTGAGCCCGAGAATGGGCGTGTACACCGCGACCGCGGAAACACGCGCGTCGAGATGCGAAACAAGAGCCGCCACAGCGCTGCCCAGCGACAGCCCGGCCACGGCGATCGACGATGCCCGCGGTTCGAGCCAGCCGATCAGCGCCCGCACCTCCGACACCGCCCGCATCGTGCCCGCCACATTGGCCAGCGGATCGCGGGCTGGATACTCGGGCCAGGAATTTCGCCGTGGCCCATGGCCCGGTTGCACCGGCAAGGCCACGTTGAAGCCCATGTCCCGCAAGCGTCGGACTCGCGCGACCAGCAGGTCCATCGGATCACCCTGTCCCGCCCCATGGATCCAGATGAGCCACGGCCGCGTCTCGTCGCCACAGCGGTACAGCCTCACTCTGGCCATGGCCACACCGCCGTGACCATCCGTGAGCACCGACGCAGGCAGCGCGGGTTCGTGATCGAACACCAGCTCCTCGAACGTCAGCGCGCCGAACCGGCGTGGTCGGATGTGTTTGACCTGCAGAGCGTCCGGGCAGATGTGCGCACTGTCGACATCTAGTGCGGCGAGTTCGGAGGCGGCGTCTCGGTAGTCGCCCACGGCACGCGGCAACTGTGGAGGCGGACCGGTCAGGGTCATCCCGGTCACCACCAGCTCGTCGAGCGTCACCTCGCCGAGTTGACGGAGCCCGGTCACGCTGAACGGATTCCAGTCACCGCGCAGCGCACCCACCGAGCGGGGCACCACACCCCCGAGTTCCCAGGCGATCCGTGCTGCCCTATGCAACGGTGAATCCCGTATAGCCGTCGCGCGCGATCTCGTCACAGCGGCGACGGTACTCGGGGATCCCCGCGGTGTATCCGAGGTACATCCGCTTCTTGCCGGGCACGTTGCCGCCGTTGTACCAGGAATTGCAGCTCGGGTGCACCAGCACCGTGGGCGCCACCAACGACGTGGTGTGCTCGACCCACTCAGCCTGTGCCTGCGTCGTCGCTTCGATGGTCCGGTATCCGCCGGCCCGCAGATAGGCGATGCAGTCCGCGATCCACTCCACATGTTGTTCCAGAGCGGCCACGAAGTTCGTTGCTGCCGAAGGACTTCCCGGTCCCTGAATCGTGAACAAGTTGGGGAAGCCCGCCACGGCCAGGCCCAGGTACGACAGCGCACCCTGTTTCGCCCAGTACTCCCCCAGCACCACCCCGTCGCGGCCACGCACGTCGATTCGGCTCAGGGCTCCGGTCATGGCATCGAACCCGGTGGCGTAGATGATCACGTCGAGCTCGAAATCGCCCTGCTCGGTCGAGATTCCGCTTGCGGTCACCTCCCGGATGGCTCCCCGACGCAGGTCGACGAGGGTGACGTTGTCCCGGTTGTACGTCTCGTAATAGCCCTGATCGATGATCGGTCGCTTGCAGGCGAACGGGTGGCTCGGTACCAGGGCCGCCGCCGTCTGCGGGTCGGTGACGATACGAGCGACGGCCCGGCCGTACAGGTCGGTGGCCATCCGGTTGGCGTCGATGTCGAAGAAGACGTCTCCCCAGTTGAGCGCACCCATCACGCCGTGTTCCTCGACAGCGCGTTGTTTCGCCTCTGGCGTCGCCGTCTTCACCGGTGGCCGCGCGAGCATCTCCAGCAACACCGAGAATGCGCTGAGCCGCGCCGCGCCCACCGGATGCTCACGTTGTGCGGCACGAATCTGTGCGTAGTCGGCCTTCAGGCGATCCAGCTCGCCGGGTTCGAACGGCCGCACCTGCCAGGGCAGTGTGAACGCGGGTGAGCGTTGAAACACCGTCAGCTGCTCGGCCTGCTCGGCCACCACCGGGATCAGTTGGACACCGGTGGAGCCGGTGCCGATCACACCGACGCGCTTGCCCGTGAGGTCGACGCCGTCGCGCGGCCAGCGGCTGGTGAACACCGATGTACCGGTGAATCGACTGGCCCCCGGAATATCGGGTTCCACAGGGACCGAAAGGATTCCGGTGGCCGCCACCACGAACGGCGTGTGCAGGATCTGACCGTCGGCCGTGGTGACGCACCATTCAGAGGTGGCCTCGTCGAACCTCATCGCCACGACCTCGGTACCGAAAGCGATATCGCGGCGCAGGTCGAGCCGGTCGGCGACGAAGTTCAGGTAGGCCTCGATCTCCGGCTGGGCCGGCATGGTCTCCGTCCAGACCCACTCCTGCTGGATCTCGTCGCTGAAGCTGTAGGAGTATTCGATGCTCTCGATGTCGCAGCGCGCGCCCGGATAACGATTGACCAGCCAGGTGCCGCCGACGGCATCGGCCTTTTCCAGAACGCGTACCCGCAAGCCGGATTCCCGGAGGCGGTGCAAGGCATACAATCCGGAGAATCCGGCCCCGACGACGATGGCGTCGAAATCCGGCGTACTCACAAGTCGATGACCTTCTCGTCGCGGTTCTTGCGGTCCACGTAGAACTTGGCTGCCCGGCCGATGAATTCTTCGGTCGGCCCGGGCTTCCAGCCGAGGTCACGGGTCGCCTTGCTGTGGTCGGCGGGCGAGGTCAGCCAGATCAGCCGCGCCGCGGCGAGGTTGATCGGAAAATCTGTGCCGAGCAGGCGATTGGAGATGCCCGCCAACCATCCGAAGACGTACAGCGGAGCCATGGGGATGCCGAACCTGGGTGGCCGGGCACCCACAGCCTGCGCGGCGACGGTCAACATCTCGCGCTGGGTCATGTAACGCTCGGAGACGATGTAGCGTCCACCGATTCGGCCATACTCGGCGGCCAGGACGAGGGCTTCCGCTGCGTCATCTATCCCGACCACCTCCGAGCCGACGCCACGCACATAGACGGGGAGCTTGCCGAACGCCGCCATCGCCACGAGCGCGCCCTGTTTCGGCTGCCAGTCGGGCGGGCCGTAGGGATTGGACACACACATCGCCACGGCCGGCAGACCGCGCTCCCTGGCATACGACAGCACCAGGTCTTCGGCTTGGCGCCGCGATTCGATGTACGGACCGCCCTTGCCGGCCCAGTTGAACGGGGTGTCCTCGTCGACGGTGGCACCGTCGTCACCGACGGCGATGGTTCCGATGGTGCTGAGGAACACGAACCGCTTTAGGTCGGCATCGACGGCCACCTCGAGAACATTGCGCAGGCCTTCGACATTGGTGGAGAACAGCGGTGCCGGGTCGGCCAGATGGGCTCGGGTGTCGACCACGCAGTAGAACACCACGTCGCGGTCGGCCATGGCCGCCGCCACCGCTTCGGTGTCGAAGACGTCGCCGTAGCACCGTTCGACCTCCACGCCGTCGATGCCCCTGGTCGAACTGTTGCGGCGC
This sequence comes from Mycobacterium sp. URHD0025, assembly GCF_000426065.1. GTDB lineage: Bacteria > Actinomycetota > Actinomycetes > Mycobacteriales > Mycobacteriaceae > Mycobacterium. The sequence goes on from NZ_KE384491.1 coordinate 557,082, forward strand.
AGCAGCACCCGTACGTCATCTCCACGCTCGACGAGTTGCCGGGTGACACAGGCGCCGACGTTTCCACTTGCCCCCATGACGAGTACTTTTCGTCGGCGATCCATCGCTACTCCATCCCGGTTGACGATCAGCGATCGATGCTACGGTAACGCTTACAGTATTACTCCGGAACGGAAAGACGGATTGAAGTACACCCTGGAATACCCCAGCGAGCTGCCCACCGCACCTGACGATTTCCTGCAGCCGGAGGTCATCCGGGCAGTAGTCACCCAAGCCGAAGCGGCGGGCTTCGCAGCGGTCGCATTGAGCGAGCATCCGGCCCCGTCGGTCAAGTGGCGGAACAACGGTGGCCACAACACTCTCGACCCGATCGCCGCGCTGAGCTTCATGGCAGCGGCCACCACGCGCATCCGGTTGATGACCAACCTGTACGTGCTCCCCTTCCGCAATCCGTACCTGTCGGCCAAGGCCCTGGGCAGCGTGGACCTGATCTCCGGCGGCCGGCTCATCGCCGGCGTCGGAGCGGGTTACCTGGGATCCGAGTTCGCGGCGGTGGGCGTCAGCCTGGAGCGCCGCGCCGAGCTGCTCGACGAAGCACTGGAGGCGTTGCGCGCCATCTGGATCGAGCCCGAAAAACCGGTTACCGGTGCTGATTTCGCCGCAGTGGGACCGGTGTGGCTGCAGCAGCCGGCTCAGCGCCCGCATCCGCCGATCTGGATCGGCGGGAACGGTGCCGCCGCGATCCGGCGTGTGGTCGAGCACGGCAACGGGTGGATGCCGATCATAGCCACGCCGGGAATGGCGGCGACGATGCGCACCGCGGCCATCGAGAATGCCGATCAGTTCAGCTCCGCCGTGCGGCGCCTGCGCCAGCGCCTCGCAGATGCCGGCCGCGACCCAGCCACCGTCGACATCCAGGTGGTGTGTCCGCCTGTCGACCTCGACGACGATGCATCGGTTCGGCACGCGCGCGAGGCGCTGGCCGAACTGGAGGGTCACGGCGCCACCTGGGCGGTCATCCACGTGGACGGCGGCAGCCCGCAGTCCGCGCTCGACTACATCAAGGCGTTCGGCGAGACCGCAGACCTTTTTACAAACGTCAGGCAGTCTTGAATTTCAACACGGTTCTGGTCAAGTGCAGGCTGGTGATCTGCCATGTGCCGTCACGCTTCTCGTACGTCTCGTGGTAATGCCCGGCTCCGTGCAGCTCATTGCCGTCGGCGAAGAACAGCATGTCCTCCATGGCCCAGATGCCGGTCGCGGTGGTGTCAGAGGTCAACGTGATCTCGGGTGTGTGGCAGTGGTGCACTGTCGCCGCATGCTCGACGCCGCCCCACACCACCGGAAAGAACTCGTCGAAGCCGTTGAGCGGTGGAGCGGTCTGCGGATCGGCGCCACCGGTCGAGACGGCCATGTCCAGGGTGACGACGACGTCTTCGGCGAACAGGCCCCGCCAGGCTTCGATGTCCTTGGTGTCCAAGTATCGGCAGTACCGGGCCTTGAGCTGCTTGATCGCCTCGATGTCATCGGACAACGGGTCACCTCCTGGTCGATTGAGCTGGACTATATCTCTCGTCTGGCCGGTGCTCGATCAGCTCAGCACACGAACCGGCACGTTGCTCCAGCCGGCGACGTTCTGCATGTTGACCCGCTTGCAGCCGTCCCAGTCGACTTCGTAGCGCGGCATGAAGTCCAGCATCTTGTCCAGCGCGATCACACTCTCCAGCCGTGCCAACGCCGCGCCCAGGCAGCTGTGAATCCCGTAGCCCAGCCCGAGGTTCTGCGCCTGGGCACGATCGCGGTCGACGTCGAAGCGGTCCGGTTCGGTCCACGCCTCCGGGTCCCGGTTGGCGGAACCACCCACCAGGAAAACCGGCTTGCCCACCGGGATCGTCACCCCGTGCAATTCGACCTCGCGCATCGAACGGCGCACGTTGTATTGCGCCGGCGCCTCGTAACGCAGGAGCTCCTCGACGGCCGCCGGCACCTTGCTGCGATCGTCGAGCAGCTTCTGCCATTCGCCGGGATTCTGCGCGAACACCACCGCCGCGTTGCCGAGCAGCTTGGTCACCGTCTCGGCACCGGCGCCACCGAGAAGCGTGGCGAATTCGGTGATCTCGATGTTCGTCAGCGGGGACATCTCACCGTCGTCCCGCTCGATTTCGGACTCGATCAGCTTGCTGATCAAATCCTCGCCCAGTTCGTCGCGCCGCTTCTTGATCAGCCGGAAGTAGTAGACGGCCATGTTGACGGCCGATTCCATCCCTGCCGCACTCATCTCGATTTCGCCGGGCTCCCGGTGGAGGAGATCGTCGATCCACAGCCGAATCTGTTGGTGGTCTTCGTCGGGTACACCCTGCAGGGTGGTCATCACGTCGACGGGAAAGAGCGCCGAGAAGTCCTGGACGAAGTCGAACCCGGCCGGGTCTACTGCTGAAAGGTGCTTGTCCACCAGCTCGGTCACGAGTTCCCGTTTGGACTGGATCGCACGCGGCGTGAAGACCTTGTTGAGCAGGCTGCGCATCCTCCGGTGCGCCGGCGGATCCATGGCGATGATCGAACCATGCTCGGTCACATCGCCTTTGCGGACCTGGGCGAGGTCGACGCCGTAGGCCGAGGAGTAGGTCTCGTGGTCCTTGAACGCGGCGGCGACATCCTCATGACGGGTCAGCGCATAGAAGTCGTACTGCTCGCTGTAATAGACCGGTGCATGCAAGCGCATCTGGCGGTACATCTCGTAAGGACTGTTGAAGAAGTCCTCAGAGAACGGGTCGAACACCACCGTGGCCGCAGTCATCGATCATCCTTTTCCGACTCTGTGACGAGTCACGGTCCGCGACATAACCTCCGACCAGGTCGCCCGGCGCTGCGGGGACGGTCAAACCTGCTTTTGTAAACGCTACCGTAAGCCATTCAGTAGAATCAACATCACGGTCGCGTCCGCCCGGGCACCATCGCGTTCCACGCAATCGCGATGTGGACCCTTTCTCTCCAGAAACCACTACTGTAATGTCTTCCGTACCTATGGGCTACGGAGTGGAAGCAGGGAGGAAGCCGGCCATGAAAGTGCCGTTCACCTGGAAGGTCACCGGCTGGTTCATGATCGGTTGGTCAGCGGAGTTCGCAGTTGGTGACGTGAAGGCGCTGAAGTACTTCGGCGAGGATCTCGCGGCCTACCGGGACGAATCCGGTGAGCTACATGTGCTGGAAGCCCACTGCAAGCATCTGGGCGCCCACATCGGGCACGGTGGCAAGGTGGTGGGCGACTGTGTCGAGTGCCCGTTCCACGGCTGGCGGTGGGGCCCCGAGGGCAACAACACCTATATCCCCTACCAGCCCGACAAGCCCAACCGCGGTCTTCGGCTGCGTTCGTACCCGGTCAAGGAGCAGTACGGCTGCATCTTCATGTGGTACCAGCCCGCCGGTTCGGAACCACAGTGGGATCTGCCCGACATCTTCCACAAGTTCCCGCAGTTCGAAACCGATCCGGATGCGTACTACCGGCCCTATCCGGAGTTCTCCAGCCGGGCCGACGCGATCCCGGTGCATCCGCAGATCGTGGCCGAGAACGGTCCTGACAGTTCGCATTTCCGGTACGTGCACGGCGCCACCGTGACGCCGGTGTGCCTGCACTGGGAACATGTCGGCGAGGAATGGCGGTTCCTGACAGGCTGGCCCGACGCCCGCAGTGACGATCCAAACAAGATGGCACTGAGGATTCACAGTCACTTCTCGGGGCTGGGGTTCGCGATGAGTGCCTTCGAGGGTTCCTCGAATCACCGGTTGATCTTCGCCTGCACGCCCGTCGACGACGAGGTGTCGGACATGTTCTATTCGATCTGGTGGCCCAAAATTCCGGGTGAGACGTCCGACATCCCACCCGAGCAGGTACGCAGACAGGTCGAGAAGCAGTTCCTCAAGACCGTGTGGGAGGACTGCGACATCTGGCGCTACCAGAAGTACGTCGAACACCCTCCACTGGCCAAGATCGATGCGAAACCCTATATGGCCATGCGTAAGTGGGCCACTCAGTTTTACGAGGTTCCTCCGGTCGAGAGTGCTGCCGCCGGCGTATGAGACCCGATCTGAGAGAACTGGTCACACCCGCGCACACCGCGATCATCACCCAGGAATGCCAGGGCGCGGTGGTCGGGCCCGACGCCGGGCTGGCCGCACTGGCCGACGCGGCCCGCCACGAGGCGCTACCCAACATCGCCCGGTTGCTGCCGGTCGCCCGGGCCGCCTCTGCAAAAGTGGTGCATTGCCTCGTCCAGAGACGCCCGGATGGACTGGGCTCCAACCACAACGCCAAGATCTTCGCCATCGGCCGCAACGACGTCGGCATCCTGCCCGGCACTCCGGGCGCCACCCTGCTTCCCGAATTCGGCCCGGAGCCAGACGATCTCGTACTGTCACGCTGGCATGGCCTGGGTCCGATGGGCGGTACCGATCTCGACGCGATCCTGCGCAACCTCGGGGTACGCACCATCGTGGCCGTCGGCGTATCGGTGAACATCGCAATCATCAACTTGGTGATGGACGCCGTCAATGCCGGGTACCGGGTGGTGCTCCCCCGCGACGCCGTGGCCGGGATCCCGAAAGCCTATGCCGACGCGGTGATCGACAATACGCTGTCCCTGCTGGCCACCGTCACCACCACCGACGACCTGCTGCGCGCCTGGCAGCGCTGATCCGCCCACTAGGAGATACCGTGCAGTTCACCGTTCCGGCTGTCGCCGAAGCCGTCGCCGCCGCCATCGGAGACCGTCCGTTGATCGTGCAGGGCGACAGGCGCTACACCTATCGCCAGATCGTGGATCGGTCGAATCGCCTGGCGGCGTACCTGCATTCGCGCGGACTGGGTGCGCAGACCGAACGCGCCGAGCTGGCAGGTCACGAGGTGGGTCAGGATCTGCTCGGGATCTATGCTTACAACGGACCTGAGTTCGTCGAGTCCATGCTCGGTTCCTTCCGAGCCCGCGTTGCCCCGTTCAACGTCAACTACCGCTACGTCAAGAACGAACTGCAATACCTGCTGGCCGATTCCGGGGCGTCCGCTCTCGTGTACCACGCCGCCTTCGCACCGCGGGTCGCCGAGGTCCTGCCGGAGCTTCCGGGGCTGCGGGTCCTGATTCAGATCGCCGACGGCTCGGGCAATGACCTGCTCGACGGCGCAGTGGATTACGAGACGATCGTCGGCACACCGTCGCAGGGTGCCGTCCCCGTCGAACCCAGCCCGGACGATCTCTATGTGCTCTACACCGGCGGGACCACCGGAATGCCCAAGGGTGTCTTGTGGCGCCAGCACGACATCTTCATGACCGCGTTCGGTGGACGCAACATGATGACCGGCGAGAAAGCGGCCTCTGTCGATGAGATCGTCAGCCGTGCGGCCGAGAATCCCGGCACCAAGCTGATGATCCTGCCGCCGCTGATCCACGGTGCGGCCCAGTGGGCCGTGATGACAGCGATCAGCACGGGCCAGACGGTCGTATTTCCCGGCGTGGTGGACCGTTTCGACGCCGATGACGTGGTGCGCACCATCGAACGCGAGCAGGTTCTGGTGGCGACGGTGGTGGGTGACGCGATGGCCCGCCCGCTGTTGGATGCGATCAGAGCCGGCGTCCAGAACGGCACGGTGGATGTGTCGTCTCTCTCCGTCGTGGCCAACGGCGGCGCACAGCTCACCCCGTACGTCAAACAACAACTCATCGACGCCAAGGAGAACCTCATCGTCGTCGACGGGGTGGGTTCGTCGGAAACCGGCGCTCAGATGAGCCACATGTCGGCATCCGGCGCGGTCTCGACCGGCACCTTCAACGCCGGACCCGATACCTGCGTGGTGGCCGAGGATTTCACCGCGGTGCTGCCCGCCGGCCACGATGGTCTGGGGTGGCTGGCACAGCGCGGGTTCGTGCCGCTGGGCTACAAGGGTGATGCGGCCAAGACGGCGGCGACGTTCCCGGTCATCGACGGCGTCCGTTATGCGACGCCCGGTGACCGGGCCCGCCATCTCGACGGTGGTGTCATCGAGTTGCTCGGCCGTGACTCGGTCACCATCAATTCCGGTGGCGAGAAGATCTTCGCCGAGGAGGTCGAATCCGCGATCGCGTCACATCCGGCGGTGCGGGATGTGGTGGTCACGGGCCGGCCGAGTGAACGCTGGGGGCAGGAAGTGGTGGCGGTCGTCTGTTTGGCCGAGGAGGCATTGGCTGACGGTCCGGTCGATGCCGACGACCTGATCCGGCACGCCGAATCCTCGATCGCCCGCTACAAGCTGCCCAAGGCCGTGGTGTTCCGCCCGGCCATCGAGCGCAGCCCGGCGGGCAAGGCCGACTACCGCTGGGCCCGCGAGCAGGCGATCAGCGAAATTTCCTGAGCCGGGCGGCGGTTCGGCTGCGGGCTCGCCGCAAGCTGAGGTCGGCCATGAGGCGCATCGGCGCGGTGAACGGTCTGGCCGCCTGACCGGTGACGCTGAACGGCAGGTCGCTGCCGACCACGGTGCGGTAGTGGCTGAACGTGTCGAAACCCGCCTTTCCGTGGTAGGCGCCGGTTCCGCTGCGCCCGACGCCGCCGAACGGTGCGCTCGACGGAATCATGTGGGCGGCAAAGTCATTGCGGGCCACGCCACCGCTGCGAGTATGGCTGACGAAGTGCCGGAAGTCAGCGTCGTCGGGGCCGAACCAATAGGCCACCAAAGGTGACGGGTTGGCGTTGATGTGGTCGATGGCCTCGGCGAGTGCGGAGTAGCCGCGGACGGCGAGCACCGGTCCGAACACCTCCTCGTTCGCGATCCGCATCCGGTCGTCGATGTCGCGCACGATGGTCGGAGGGATCTTGCGCGAACCAGGATCCGGCAGGATCTCTCCTGCCGGCACGACGGAGTCGATCCGCGCGCCATGGCCTCGCGCATCGGCGATCAGGCCGACCACCCGGTCGAAGTTGGCCTGGTTCACCGAGGAGCAGTAGTCGGCGTTGTCGATGATGGTGGGAAACAGTCCACTCAGCGTCGCGCGCGCAACCGCGACGAACCGGTCCACCTCAGCGTCGGGTACGAAGACATAGTCGGGGCATACGCAGACCTGGCCACCATTGACCATGCGGGCCTGGGCGATTCGACTCGCCGCACGCTCGATGTCGGCTCCGGGCGCAACCACAACCGGGTTCTTACCGCCCAGCTCCAAGGTCACCGGAACCAGGTTGTCGGACGCGGCCCGGGCCACCAGCGCCCCGATCGAAGGTGAGCCGGTGAAGAACAGGTGGTCGAACGCCAGGCCGGCGAACTCGGCGGCCACCTCCGGTCCGCCAGTCACGACCTGCAGTTCGGTGGCGTCGAAATACCTCGGCGCGGTCGCCGCCATCAGCTCCGCGGTAGCAGGGGTGACCTCCGACATCTTGATCATCACGCGGTTGCCCGCGGCGAATGCCGCCGCCGCCGGCAACACTGTCAACTGGACGGGGAAGTTCCACGGACCGATGACACCGATGACACCGAGTGGACTCGGCAGCACCTCCGCGCGCAGGCCGGCGAACCGGGCTGTCCGCATCAGCTTCGTCGCGCGCATCCATTGCGGCACATGGGCCCTGGTGTCCTCGATGACCGAGAGCATGCCCAGGATCTCGGCAAAGAATGCCGCCGATCGCGATCGCGATCCGTAATCGGACGCGGTGGCCGCCACGAATTCCTCGGAGTTGTCCAGGATCATTGCGAGCAGGCGGTCGATGCGGTTGCGGCGCAACGCGACATCGGGCGGACCTTCGGCGATGAAAGACCGGCGGGCAACCGTCAGCAGCTCGTCCAACCCGTCACGCTGCGGCCGCACCGCCGCACGCTCGTCGGTCGCGCTCATCGTTTCGTCTCCTTGCAAGACCCACATCACCACCGTGCCGAAGACCGTTCCGGTAAGCCTCACGGTAGCACCCTCGAAGCATGTCGCAGACGATTGTCCGACCGGCCGGAATTGTTTACAGTCATCCTTACTGTCGTTCATTCAGTGAGAGGTCGGCGCATGTCGGAAAGCGCACGCAGAATCGTTGTCGTCGGGGCTGGATCCGGCATCGGAGCGGCCACCGCGGCGCACTTTCACCAACGCGGCGACCACGTGCTCGCCGTCGACCTGCGCACCAACGAGACACCGGCTTCCGAACACGCCACCTGCGACCTACGCGATGCCGATGACATCGCCAGGTTCCTGAGCGAGATCGGTGACGGCTGGGACATGCTGGCGCACGTCGCAGGAGTCCCGGGCACTGCACCGGCAGCCGACGTCCTGAAGGTCAACTATCTCGGCATGCGACTGATGGTCGAGGGCATGTTGCCGCTACTGCGGCAGGGCGGCTCGATCGTCACGGTGGCATCGACCGCGGCGTTGGGCTGGCAACAACGCCTCGACATCCTCGACGGGCTGCTCGAGCTCGCCGACGGAGATGCGGTGGCGCAGTGGCAGACCGGACAGGATCCGAACTTCCCTGTGTACACCACCTCGAAGCAGGCCGCGATCCTGTTCACCAAACGGCTGGCGGGACCGGCCTGGTCCAAGTACGGGGTGCGGGTCAATACCGTCAGCCCCGGCCCCGTCGAGACACCCATCCTGACCGATTTCGAACAGACCATGGGCAAGGACGTTCTCGATTTGGTTCGGGCGACGGTGGGCCGGCACGCCACGGTCGACGATGTGGTGCCGCTGATCGCCTTCTTGGCATCTCCCGAGGCACGCTGGGTCAACGGTCAGGACATCCAGGTCGACGGAGGCTTCATCGCGTCGATGAGCAATGGGGCCCCGATCGCCCTCTGACGGTCCACATGCGATCGCACTTCATTACTGTAATATTTACAGTAATATGCATCAGCATCGTGAATCCCGTGCGAACGGTGGGGTGAGCTGTGGAAAGTGAAGTGCAGGACGTCGCTGCCGGCGAAGCCGCCGACGCGTCCGCCACCGGCACTGCCGCCCTACTACGCGATCCGTACCCGATCTTCGCGTGGCACCGCGCACAGCACGGGGTGTTTCGCGGCTCTGTGATGGACTGGTCCAAGACGCCCGATTCGCTACTGCCAGAACACCAATTCGCGGCCGTGTCATTCGACGCGGTCAATACCGTGTTCCGGGACGGCAAATCGTTCAACTCGACGATCTACGACAACACCATCGGCCTCTTCATCGGCCCCACCATCCTGGCGATGCAGGGCAAAACCCACCGCGACCATCGCAACCTGGTCTCGGCCGCCTTCAAGTCGCGTTCGCTGCAACGGTGGGAACCCGAGATCGTCCGCCCCATCTGCGAGGCGCTCGTCGATGAGTTCATCGAGGCCGGCACCGCTGATCTGGTGCGCGATTTCACCTTCGAATTTCCGACTCGGGTGATCTCGACGCTGCTCGGCCTGCCTGAGGAAGACTTGCCCTGGTTCCGGAAACGGGCCGTCGAACTGATCAGTTACACGGTGAAGTACAAGCGCGCTTTCGAAGCCTCCGCGGCGTTGAAAGACTATTTCCTCGGCCAGATCGAGCTACGCCGCTCCAAGCCCACCGACGACATCATCGGCGACCTCGTCACCGCCGAGATCGACGGCGAGAGGCTGACCGATGAGGCCATCTATTCGTTCCTGCGGCTGCTGCTGCCCGCCGGGCTGGAGACCACCTACCGCTCTTCGGGCAATCTGCTGTACCTGTTGCTCACCCACCCTGAGCAATTCGCCGCCGTGCAGGCCGACCATGGGCTCATCGGCCAGGCGATCGAAGAGGGATTGCGGTACGAGACGCCTCTCACCACAGTGCAACGCTCGGCTACGCGGGACACCGAACTCGAGGGTGTGGCGCTGCCGGCAGGCGCGGTGATCGACGTCTGCATGGGTTCTGCCAACCGCGACGAGAACCGGTGGGAAAGGCCCGAGGAGTTCGACATCTTCCGGAAGCGGGTGCCACACATCACCTTTGCCGCTGGAGAGCACACCTGCCTAGGACTGCACCTGGCCCGGATGGAGACCAGGGTGGCCATGGAGAGCCTGCTCGGCCGGGTCCGCGGTCTCGAGCTGGTCACCGATGACGGCCCGCACATCTACGGGCAGCCGTTCCGCTCCCCTACTGCCATACCCGTCACGTTCGACCCGATCCGCTGAAGGACGATGCCATGGTCAGGCCCGTGAACACCAGTGGTCGTCAACGCCGCGAACGCGGGTCGATCAGCGTCGACGAAATCCTGCGCGGCGCTTTCGAAATCGCCGACGAGGTGTCGATCGACAACCTCAGCATGCCGCAGCTGGCCCGGCATCTCGATGTCGGGGTCACCAGTATCTACTGGTACTTCCGCCGCAAAGATCAGCTGCTCGACGCGATGACCGAGCGCGTCCTGCTCGATTACGACCTCAGCGTGCTGTCCATCGACGCGGACACCTGGCGGGACTCCCTGCGCATCCATGCCCACCGCATGCGCGAGATGTTCACCGAGAATCCGATCATGTGTGATCTCATCCTGATCCGCGGGACCCGCGGCGTGCCGGCGGCCCGCATCGCGCTGGAGAAGATCGAGCAGCCGGTGGCCGCGCTGGTGGCGGCCGGGCTCACTGCCAAGCAGGCTTTCGACACCTACACGGCCATTTCGGTGCTCGTCCGCAGTTCCGCTGTGCTGCAGCGCTTGCAGAGCCGGACCGCGGACGATCAGTTTCCCCGCGAGTACTGGGAACAGGTGATCGATGCCGAGGCGATGCCGCTGATCGCCTCGATCCCGGGGCGCGGCTACCGAATCGGCATGGCCGACGACGGCAACTTCGACCACATCCTCGACAGCATTCTCGATCGTGCTGAGGCATTCTGCCGAGCAGACGCATAATCGCACTCCCGGGTACGCAAATGTGCGAGTTTGCGTCTGCTCGCGGAAAGACCGCTAGTGCCGGGGCAGCCGCCAGCCGATCGTTTTGGTTTCGGTGTACTGAGCGAACCCCTCTATGCCGCATTGTCTTCCGACGCCACTGTTCTTGTACCCGCCGAATGGGGCGTCGGCCCCGTAGTACATCCCGCCGTTGACACCGATGGCGCCGGTGCGGATCCGCCGGGCGACGCCCATCGCCCGCTCCGATGACGCGGACATCACCGCGCCGGCCAAGCCGAACGCGCTGTCGTTGGCGATCCGCACCGCCTCGTCGTCATCGTCGAACGGCAACATCACCAGCACCGGACCGAACACCTCGTCCTGGGCGATCGCCGATCGTGGATCTGCCCCGACGATGACGGTGGGTGCCACGAAGTGCCCGTCGCGCAGATGGCCTGCCAAACCGGCGACCTCGCCGCCGCCCACCGCGATGTCCGCGCCGTCGCGTCGCGCACCGTCGATGGCGTCGAGCACCCGTTGCTTCTGCGCCGCACTGATCAAGGGGCCGACGAGCGTGGTCGGCAAGGCGGGATCGCCCACCGGGACCGCTCCGAAGGCCATCGTCACATTGGCAACCGCCTCGTCGAACAGGCTGCGGTGCACCAGCATCCGGGTGTTGGCCGCACACGCCTGCCCGGCGTGCACGCAGGCTCCGATGGCGCCGGGGATGATGTGGGCGGCCTTCGCGTCGTCGAGCACGATCATCGCCGACTTGCCGCCGAGTTCGAGGAATGTGCGCTTCATGGTGTCGGCGCCGACGCGCATCAGATGCCGGCCGACTGCCGTCGACCCGGTGAACGACACCATGTCGACACGCGGGTCGGTGCCCAGTCGCCCGGCCACCTCGTTGGACGGCGTGGGCACCACATTGACCACGCCGGGTGGCATGTCGGTGCGCTCCGCGATCAGCCGGCCCAACCGGGTGGCATTCCACGGGGTGTTCGGATCTGGTTTGAGCACAACGGTATTGCCTGCGGCCAGCGCCGGCCCGAGCTTGTTGAGGATCACCTCGATCGGGAAGTTCGACGGGGTGATCGCGGCCACCACACCGACCGCCTCTTTGACCACCGTGCGGGCATTGCGCTCACCGAACAGCCCGCCGCCGTCGAGAGTCCGCTCCCATTCGAATTCATCGATCAGGCGGGCCGGGTACCGCAGCGCATCGGCCAGCGGCCAGTCCAGCTGGGCATTTTCCGTCGTCATCGCCGGGCATCCCACCTCGGCGATCAATTCCTCACGCAGATCGTCCTTTTCGGCCTCGATCGCGGCCTGCAATTGGGCCAGCACGCGCCGACGCAACTCACGATTGGTGCTCCAGTCGGAATCGTCGAACGCACGCCGGGCAGCCCCGATCGCGTTATCCATATCGTGCGCACCGGCGGCCGCAGTCGTCCCCAGCACCAGACCGGTGGCGGGGCTGAGGTTGTCGAATTCGGCACCTGAGGCCGCGGCCACCAGCTCGCCGTCGATCAACATGCGTTTCTCGGCCCGCCCGGCGGCCCGTTTCCCGATGTCGACACTGGTGACGGCCTGATCGACGACTTCGCTCACGCCCACAACTGTAACACTTACAGTAATACCCTCGACCGCCGAAATGGCATTCCAGCAGAGAAAGTTCGAGCAGGGACCTGCCGGAATGCCGTTTCGCGGAGGATCAGCAGCGTTCCACCTGCACCGGCACGCCCGTCAGCCAGGACATGCCGGCCAGCGCCTCGACATCGCCCGGATCGCTCGACATCAATTGATTGACATTGGCCCCACCCGCCTGATTCGCGATCCGCCAGCCGCCACTCCCCTTGTGCCCCCAACCATGCGGTATCGCGACCGTGCCGCGCATGATGTCGTCGGTGAGTGACAGCGCGATGTCGATCTGGCCGTACGGTGAGCGCACCCGCACGGCGTCGCCGTCGGACAACTGCCGGGAGGCGGCATCGTCGGAATGCATGAGTGCGCACTGAGTCCTGTTGCCGCGCATCAGCAATGGCGAATTGTGCAGCCAGGAGTTCTCTGATCGCGATTCCCGCATGCCGATCATCCGCAGCGGATAGCCGTCCGGCTTCGTACGTTGCGACAGTCCGGCGATCTCGGCGGCGATGTCCACGTGCGCGAGCCGAACGCGCCCCTTGGGGTACACGACGACCTCACCGAGCACGCCGGTACGGATGTCCGGTGCCACCACCACGCCGTGCGGATGTTGCTCGACCAGGCGGCGGAACGTCAGCCCGCCGCGGCGCAACCCGAAACGGTCACCGCCGTCGGCCATCCGGATCATCATGTCGATCATCGGCCGCGGGCTCATACGCTTGCCGCGCCGCGCAGCGCGTCGGGCCGCCAGCCGAATCGCCGTGAAAACTGGTGTGCGCACGCCCATGCGGCCAATCAGGTCGACGATGATGTCCCATTCGGTGCGGGCCTGCCCCCGTGGCGGCACCACCGCATCGGTGGCCTGACGGAACGGCGTGGCCTGGAACATCTGGAACGTAACGGCGAAGTCGTCGCGCTCGTACATGGTCGTCACGGGCAGCACATAGTCGCAGTGCGCGGTGGTCTCGTTGACGTAGAGATCCAGCCCGACCGCGAGGTCCGTTGCCTCCAATGCGTCTTCGAGTTCTCGGCCGTTGGGGACAGACAGCACCGGATTGCCGGCACCGATGAACATGGCCCTGACCTGTCGGCGACCCGGCGTGGTGATCTCCTTGGCCATGAACGCGGCGGGCTCGGCTCCGATCACCAACGGCAGGCCGCCGACCCGCGTGCGTTTGTTCCGGTAGCTGCGGCGCAGCGAAGCGCCCATCGCCAGCGATCCCCATTTCTGACCGGGAATGCCGAGTGTGCTGAAAACACTGCCGCCCGGGGTGTCCAGATTGCCGGCCACCAGATTGACAGCGTCGAGCAAGTACGTCGTCAGCGTGCCGTTACGGCCGACGCAGGTGCCGAGCCGGCCGTAGACGGCGGCCCGTTCTGTGGCGGCGAGATCGCGAGCCAGTGTGCGCACCGTATCCGCGTCGATGCCGGTGTGCCGTTGCGTGGCCTCCGGGCTGAACCGCATGGATTGCGCGCGCAGCCAGTCCAGCCCGTCGGCCTGGGTTGCCGCCCGCGAACTGACCAGCCCCTCGGCGAACAACACCTGCAAGATGGACAACAGCAGGTAAGCGTCGGCATCCGGGACGATCCCCAGCCATTCGAACTGGGCAGCGGTCTCACTGCGCCGAGGATCGATGACCACTACCCGCCCGCCGCGCCTGACGATGTCGTGCATGCGGTCCTTGATCCGCGGCGCGGTGAGGAAACTGCCGTGGGACACCACCGGATTCGCGCCGAGCATGACCAATAGATCGGTACGCATCACATCCGGGATCGGCACGGGAAACGGGGCACCATAGAGAAACTGGTTGGCCAGCAGGCGGCTGCTGGTGTCCTGGGTGGACGAGCTGAAAAAGTGACTGTCACCGCCGATGCCCTTGGCGAATGCCATCGCGGCGAACAGATGCGAATAGCTGAAGGCCGCCGGATTGCCCATGTACCACGCGAGCGCACCCGATCCGTGGCGGCGGTGGATCTCGGTGAGCCGCGCAGCGATGTCGTCGAGCGCCGTATCCCAGCTGACCGGTTCGAAACCGTCCCCAGCGCGTTTCAGCGGCGTGGTGATCCGGTCCGGATCGTTGACCACCTCGGTGAACGCGATGCCTTTCTGGCAGGCGAATCCGGCCGAAAGCGGGTGATCTTTGTCCGGGCGCAGGGCGGTGAGCCTGCCGTCCTCGACCGTGGCGATCATGCCGCACAGGGGCTCGCAGATCCGGCAGAACGTCACCTTGGACTCGGCCTTGCTCTCGATCACCGGAACTAGGTTACTGTAAGAGTTACAGTTGCTATACCCTTTTGGTCGAACACGGAGGATCGCACGCATGCAGAAGGCCCTTGCGCCGGGTATCTCGACCTGGCCCGACGCCGCCCCGCAACTGATCGGCTGCCGCTGCACCGACTGCGCGGCCACCACCTTCCCCGCCCAGGCCCGCTGCCCGCGATGCAGCAGCGCCAACACCGCCGAAACACTGCTCCCCCGCCGCGGCACCGTCATCGCCTGGACCACCCAGGGCTTCCCACCCGGAGCCCCCTACAAGGGACCCACCGGAAAAGACTTCACCCCCTTCGGCGTCGGCCTCGTCGAACTCACCGACGACACCGGCCCCGTCCTGCGCGTCGAGGGCCGCCTCACCGAAAACGACCCAGCCAAACTGCAATTCGGCATGGACGTCGAACTCACCATGATCCCCTTCACCACCGACGAAGAAGGCAACCAGGTTGTCACCTTCGCCTTCCAGCCCATCTAGAAAGGCCGCGCAACATGACCAATGACGTAGCGATCATCGGCGTCGGCCTGCACCCGTTCGGCCGGTTCGAGGGCAAGTCCGCGATGCAGATGGGGGTGGACGCGGTCTTCGCCGCTGTCGCCGATGCCGGGGTGGAGTGGCGCCAAATCCAAGCTGCAACGGGAGGCAGTTGGACGGTGGCCAACCCGGACGCCATCGTCGGGATGGTCGGGCTGAGCGGTATCCCGTTCACCAACGTGTTCAATGCCTGCGCCACCGCGGCCAGCGCCACCAAGGCGTGTGCTGACGGAATTCGGCTCGGCGACTACGACATCGGCATTGCCGTCGGCTTGGACAAGCACCCGCGCGGCGCGTTCACCGAGGACCCGGCGCTGGTCGGGATGCCCAGCTGGTACGCGGAGAACGGCCAGTACCTCACCACCCAGTTCTTCGGCATGAAGGCCAACCGCTACCTGCACGAGCACAACATCTCGCAGCGCACGCTCGCGAAGGTGGCCAACAAGAACTTCCGCAACGGCGCACTGAACCCGAACGCGTTCCGGCGCAAGCCGATCAGCGAGGACGACATCCTCAACTCGACGATGCTCAACTATCCGCTGACCCAGTACATGTTCTGCGCTCCCGACGAGGGTGCGGCCGCGGTGGTGATGTGCCGGGCCGACATCGCCCATCGCTACACCGACAAGCCGGTATACCTCAAGGCAGTCGAGGTCCGGACCCGGCGTTACGGCGCGTATGAAGTCAACACCACCTGCGCACCGGTGGAAGAGGACGTCGCACCGACCGTGTACGCCGCGCGTGCGGCGTTCGAAAAAGCCGGGGTGTCGCCCGTTGACGTCGATGTCGTACAGCTCCAGGACACCGATGCCGGCGCCGAGATCATCCACATGGCCGAATGCGGCTTCTGCGCCGACGGTGACCAGGAGAAGCTGCTGGCCGACGGCGCCACCGAGATCGGCGGATCGCTGCCGATCAACACCGACGGCGGGCTGATCGCCAACGGCGAGCCGATCGGCGCCTCGGGTCTGCGCCAGATCCACGAGCTGGTACGCCAACTCCGCGGCGAGGCCGGCGACCGGCAGGTGCCGGGCAGCCCGCGCGTCGGCTTCGCCCAGCTCTACGGCGCCCCCGGCACCGCCGCCGCCACGGTCCTCACACTTTGATTGCCGGGCAGTCCCCCAGAGGGGGTGCCCCGCTTGCGGGGGACTGCTCGCGGGAGAAAGGGAACCCACCCACATGACTGAACAGTTCAGGGACGCACCGGTTTTCGATGCCGACCAGCATATGTACGAGACGGGCGACGCCCTGACGAAGTTCCTGCCCGAGCAGTACAGCCGCGCCGTGCAGTACGCCCAGTTCGGCCGTCAAACCCGCATCGTCATCAACAACCGGGTCACCGACTTCATCCCGAATCCAACCTTCGAACGTGTCGCGGCGCCAGGCGCGCACGAGAAGTTCTTCGCCGGGGAGAACACCGAGGGTCAGACTCTGCGGGAAATGCAGGGCAAGGCCATCGAGGCCCCCGCCGCCACGCGTAACCCCGAGGACCGCGTCAAAGAACTCGACCGCCAGGGTGTGGTCGAGGCGCTGAACTATCCCACCCTGGGCAGCCTGGTCGAGCACTCGAGCGCCGACGACCCGCAGCTGACGCTGGCGATCGTTCACGCGCTCAACGAATGGATCCTGGAACACTGGAGCTTCAACCACGCCAACCGGGTTTTCTCCACACCGATCATCAACCTCTCCGAAGTCGATGCAGCGCAGCGTGAACTGGCATGGATCCTCGAGCGCGGCGCCAAGGTCGCGTTGATCAAACCCGGCCCGGTCAACGGTCTGCACGGCTGGCGGTCCCCCGCTCTACCGGAGTTCGACCCGTTCTGGCGTGACGTCGAGGCCGCCGGCCTGCCGATCGTGCTGCATGCCAGCTATCCCCCACTCGACGACTACGTCAACAAGTGGGAACCGCCCTACACCCAGAACTTCATGGCGCAGAGCGCCTTCCGCTGGATGGTGCTGGGTCACCGCGAGATCGCCGACATGCTGACGGCGCTGATCTGCCACGGCACCCTGACGCGCTTCCCCAAGCTGCGCATCGCCAGCGTCGAGAACGGCAGCAGCTGGATCTTCCCGCTGTTCCACGACTTCGCCGACCTGTACAAGAAGATGCCGCAGAACTTTCCCGAGCATCCGCATGACGTATTCCGGCGCAACATCTGGGTCAGCCCGTTCTGGGAGGGCTGCGTTTCCGACGTCGTCGAAACGGTCGGCTGGGACAAGGTCCTGTTCGGCTCGGACTACCCCCACCCTGAAGGCCTGGCCGAGCCGAGAGGTTTCTGGAAGTACGCCGAGGGCATGGACATCCGCCGCACCTACGACTTCATGGGCGACAACGCCCGGCGCTTCATGGGTCTGCCGATCGCGAACCCGGATCCCGAAGCCGTCCGGCCGCCGGCATTGACCGGAGCCTAGACGGAGTGGTCCGGCAACGGCGGAAGCGGCTGGGCGTCCGCGGGATTGAGGGCATCGAGCATCAAGCTCAGGTACCGGCGACGCAGTAGCGGCGGTTGATCGAGCGCCACGGACGCGGCCGTGACCATCGCGACGAAGGTCGGCACGTCGTCGACGGTGAGATCTGCACGCAGGTCCCCGGCCGCCTGGCCCTGTCTCACCACTGCCGCAAGTAGGTCACGCTTGCGACTGAACAGCCGGGCCGTCAGCTCGGTGAGGTGATCCAGCGACGGTAACAGCGGACGCTGCAGATACATGAGCTCGGCCAGCCGCTCGATCACATCGATGAATGCCTCACGCGGGGCATCGCTGTCGATCAGCGCCAGGATCACGGGCTCGACCTCGGTCGCGAACGCGTCCTCGTATACGGCCGCCGCCAGTGCCTGCCGGTTCGGGAAGTGGCGATACAGCGTCGCGTTGCCGACACCGGCATGCGCGGCGATCTGGTTCAACGTCGCAGCGGCGCCACGTGCGGCGAAGACCTCGCGGGCAGCTGCGACGATGCGGCTTTCATTGGCGTAGGCGTCGGTCCGACGACGGTTGGGGCGTGCAGGCATTTCCGATCCGGGGGACGTGGCGCACGTCATGTTGGTGCACCGGGGATGGGCTTGGCAACAAACGATAGCTTACTCCCATATTGAGAGCCTACTCTCACTTATATGTCCACCTATCTGTATCGACTGGGACGCTTCGCCTTCAGTCGTCCGTGGCTTGTGATCAGTGGCTGGCTGGCGCTGATCGCGGTCGTTGCGGGACTGCTCGTGACGAACCCGCCCAAGATCTCGAACGAGATGCGCATCAACGGCACGCCGGCGCAGGAGGTGATCGACGACCTCGCGCAGCGCATGCCCGAATCTTCGGGTGGGCAGGGGCTGATCGCCTTCGCCGCACCGGGCGGCCAGCGCATGGACGAGGGAGACAACCGCGCGGCGCTACTGCGTGCCGTCGATTCGGTGTCACATTCCGACCATGTGCTCGACCCCCGCGCCCTCGCCCAGACCGAAATGGCCAAGGGGCCGGCCAGTCCGACGCTGAACGCGTCAGCTGCCATCGGCCGCTCCCAGGTGCCCGCGCCGGCCAATCCTGATTCACCGCAACCGTTGGCGGTGAACGGCCAGCCGGTCCCCGGTGTACTGATCTCCGGTGACGGCGCGGCCGCGCTCTACCAGTTCCAGTTCGACAAGCAGACGGCCGAGCTGCCCTCGGGCACAGTCGAGAAGGCGGTGGACGCCGCACGCGACGCGGTGTCCACCACCGGGATCGACGTGCTGCCGTCGGCGAGCATGGTCGAGATGCCCGAGATCGTCGGCGTCGGTGAGGCCGTCGGTCTCGCTGTCGCCGCGCTGGTTCTGGTTGTCACGCTCGGCTCACTCGTGGCAGCGGGACTGCCCCTGGCCACCGCACTGAGCTCGGTCGCAGTAGGCGTCGGCGGAACGTTCCTGTTCTCACATCTCGTGAACATGCAGTCGATGACCGCGGTGCTGGCGTTGATGCTGGGCCTGGCGGTCGGTATCGACTACGCGATGTTCATCGTGAACCGTCAGCGTCGGCTGATCATCGACCAGGGGCTGAGCGCCTCCGAGGCTGCCGGACGGGCGCTCGGGACTGCCGGTAGTGCAGTGATTTTCGCCGGCACCACTGTGGTGATCGCGCTCGTCGCGCTGACCGTGGTCGGCATCTCGCTGCTGACTCCGATGGCGCTGGCGGCCGCGGCCACAGTGGTCGTCGCGGTGCTCGCCGCCCTCACGCTGCTGCCGGCCCTGCTCGGTCTGGTCGGCGAGCGCATCTGCTCCGACAAGACGCGGCGCACGCAATCGGCTGAAAACGGTGCGAACCACCGCTTCGCGACCGCGTGGGTCGGTGCGGTGCTGCGCCACCGGATTCCGGTCGCCATCGGCGGCGTGGTGATCGCCGCGCTGCTCGCGCTGCCCGCCCTCAACATGTCGATGGGACTACCCGCGGGCGCCAGCTACAACCAGGGCACGCCGCAGCGCGAGAGCTACGACGTGGTCTCCAGCCATTACGGCGTGGGCTACAACGGGCCGCTCGTGGTCGTCGCCGAACCGGCGGCGGGCAACGCCAAGCTCACCACGGCCGACCTGGTCGACACCAACGACGATCTGCGACGGATGGCCGGCGTCGAATCGGTGAGCCTGCAAAAGGTCAGTGACAACGAAGAATTCGCCTTGTTCTCCGTCGTGCCCAGCACCGGCCCCACCGATGATGCGACCGCACAACTGGTTCGCGACATCCGCGCCCACACCGGTCCGCTGGCCGAGTTGCACAATGTCGATCTGGGTGTCACCGGCATCACGGCGATGGGCGTCGACACCACCGACCGCCTCGCCGATGCCGTGCCGCTCTATATCGGCGTCGTCGTCGGCCTGTCACTGCTGGTGCTACTGGTGGTGTTCCGGTCGATCGCGGTACCGGTCAAGGCCACCGTCGGATTCCTGCTCAGTGTGTTGGCCACATTCGGCGCCACCACCGCCCTGTTCCAATGGGGTTGGTTCCAGCAGTTGTTCGGCCTGACCGCGACGGGACCCATCCTGAGCCTGCTGCCGATCATCGTGATCGGCGTGCTGTACGGGCTCGCGATGGACTATCAGGTGTTCCTGGTGTCGTCGATGAAGGAAGCCCACGTTCACGGATACCGCGGCGACGACGCCGTAACCCATGGCTTCACCCAGGCCAGCCGGGTCGTGGTGGCGGCCGCCGTGATCATGATGTCGGTGTTCGCCGGGTTCGTGTTCAACGGCGATCCGATGATCAAGCAGATCGGTTTCGCGCTGGCCTTCGGTGTGCTGATCGACGCCTTCGTGGTGCGGATGGCGATCGTGCCGGCCGTGATGTCGATGCTGGGCGAGAAGGCGTGGTGGCTGCCCAAGCGGCTGGAACGGGTTCTGCCCAACCTCGACATCGAGGGCGATCAGCTCAACAAGCAGCTGGCCGAAGTCTGACCATCCATCCCGCCGAAACGGTATTCCAGCAGGCCGCTACTCGCACTTTCCCTGCCGGAATATCGTTTCGGCGGTTGTTACCTCAGGAGGCCTTCGCCTTGGGCGCTGAATAGTTCGGCTTGCCCAGTCCCAGCACGTGCTGGGCGATCATGTTGCGGAACACCTCCAGCGTGCCGCCGTAGATGCCGACCAGCGGTGCGAAGCGGTACACGTATTCACTACGGTCATCGGCACCCCCGTCGGCCCCGATGGGCAGTGCCGCCACGGATCCCGCGATATCCATGAGATCCGGGGCGATATCGCGCATGGTCTGCGCCAATGCCACCCGCCCGAAGATGCTCGGCGAGGACAGCGAGGCTTCCATTCGAGCGACGCTGCGCCCCAACCGATATGCCACCGACCCGTCGTCGACGGCACCGGACCTACCTACCAATGCGGCGACGTTGTCGGCAGCCTCGGCCATGAACCCGGCCTGATGCATCATGATCGCGACGTCGGCCAGACCGTCGTCCGCGGCCGCGACAGCACCGTGTTCGGCATCGAGCGGCTCGCGCACCACCGTCCAGCCCCCGTTGACGTCACCGAGCCGGTACTTGTCGTCGACCCGCACATCGGAGTAGTAGACGATGTTCGTGCGGTCGCCGTCGACGGTGCGGATGCCCTGGATTTCGATGCCGTCGGAGTCCAGCGGTACCAGGAACATGGTGAGGCTCTTGTGTTTCGGCGCCTCGGGGTCAGTGTTGGTGATCAGGAAGACGTACTGGCAGTTGTGGGCGCCGGTGGTGAACATCTTGGACCCGTTGATAATCCACTGATCGCCGTCACGGACGGCGCGGGTCTTGCAGGTGGCGACGTCGGAACCGCCGTCGGGTTCGGTATAGCCGAGGCACAACCGCACGGTCCCGTCGAACACCCCGCGCAGCACGTCATCGCGGATCTCCGGGGACGCGAACTTCGCGACGGAGCGGGCCACCATCGCGGTGGTCCCCCATGTCACCCATGGCACTTCGGCTCGGCGCTTCTCCAATTCCCAGATGCGCCTGCGCACTCGGGAGAAGCCGCCGTCGGCCTCGCTCTTCCATTCCTTCTCCAGATACCCCGCGGCGCCCAGGGCGAGGTGCACACCTTCATCGAAGTTGTCGCCGGTCTCACGGTCGCGCCGGATGACGTCCTCGGTCACGACACTGGACAGGAACTCGCGCACCTCGGTGCGGAACGCCTCGTCCTCCGCGGACAGTTCGACTACTGAGAAATCCATATCTAGACCCTGCTTTCGCGAGCGGCAACGATTCCGGCGATGTGCACAGCGGTGGCCCCCGGGTCGCCGCCGGCCAGCGCCCAGCCGCGGGCCCGCACCAGGTACGCGGTGGCCGCCGCCTCCGCGGACACCCCGAGCCCACCTTGAACATGTACCGCCATGGTGGCGGCCTTGGCGGCTTCCTCCGCCATGAACACGAACGCCGACGGCGCGAGTTCCGGCCGCTCGTCCGGCTCGTTGTCGAGGAACCACGCCGCTCGACGGGCCAGACCACGCCCGCTCTGAACGGTGATCGCGATATTGGCCAGCGGATGTGAGATGCCCTGCAGTGTTCCGATCGGCACGCCGAGGGTGTACCGGGACTTGGCGAACTCCGCAGCGATGGTCATGGTCTCCTCGACCAGGCCGACCAGTGCCGAGGCGGTCAGCAGCCGCCATTCATCCAGCGCCCGTTGATATTCCGCCAGGGCATCAGGGCCGCCGGCCAGCACCACCCGTGAGTCGGCGGCAGCTGGATCCACCCAGGCCATCGGCAGCTTACCGATGTTGTCGACGCGGGCCGGGCGCGTGGAGAACTCCAACTGCACCAGATCGTCTCCGTCGCGAACGATGATGTGGTCCGCGATCGAGCCTGCCGGGATGAGCCGCGAGCCGGTCGGTGCGTTGTGCTGCGGATCGATCGCCACCAGCTGGGTGCCGTTGACGACATCCTCCGACTCGAGTGCACCGAGTCGCGCGAGTAACCGCGCCGCCACCACGTGATCGATCCACGGAACGGGGGCGAGGAAGCGTCCGAGTTCCTCGGCCACCAGCGTGAGGTCGACGAGCGTCGCCCCGTCACCCCCGACCGATTCGGGCAGGGCCATGGTGGTGGCGCCCATGGCGCACAACCTCTCCCACAGGCTCTTGTCGAAGCCCGAGGGCTCGGCCGCGCGCACGGTCTCGATGTCGGAGTGCGTTTTGAAGAACTGCCGGTACGCGGTCTGGAGGTCGACGTGGTCCTCGGTGAGGCTGTAGTCCAGCCTGCGGAGTTCGTAGCGGTCCATCATTTTCCCTTTTCGTCCGAGCCCTCGCCGAAGAAGAACTCCGCGGCATTGTTGTAGAGGTAGTTGTCCAGCACGTCGGCCGGCAGATCGAGCGCCAGCGCCTCGGGCACCACCCGCTGCATGCGCAGCACCGGGAAATCGGAGGCGAAGATGATCTTGTTCTTGCCCCGCGTGCGCATGAAATGCAGCAGAGACTCGGGGAGCCGCTTCGGCGACCACGCCGAGGTCATGAGCCGCAGGTTCTGATACTTGATCAGCATCCGGATCGCGATGTCCCACCACGGATCCGCACCGTGGATCATGCAGAGTTTCAACTCCGGAAAACGCACACACACCCGGTCGAGATGGATGGGGTTCTGCACCTCCCCCGGAATCGGCGGGCCGGGAAGGCCGGTGTTGACGCACAACGGCAGTTCCATCTCGGCGCATTTGGTGTACAGCGGGTAGTACACCGCGTCGCTCGGCGGGTACTGCCCATCTCCCCAGAAGCTCGGTCCGACAACGGCATACACGACCGGCAGATCCGAAGCCACCGCCGTGAGCTCGCGCAACGACGGGATGGGGCGCAACAGATTGATTCCACCCATCGCCAGCGCGAACCGGTCAGGGTGGGCCTCCACGAACTTGCGGGCCGTCACCGACGGCTTGGTCACGTTGTCCATCAGGATGGCCCGCTGCACGCCATGGCGATCCATCTCGTCGAGCATCTCGGACAGGTCGATGGGCTCGTACATCGACGTCGGGCCCTTGAAGTAATCGTCGCGCACCTTCTTCATGAAGGTGGGCTGGTTCTCGGTCTCGCCGAAATGCACATTGGCCAGACAATCGATGACTCGGTTTTCCCTGCCCGTCACGCCTGCATCTCCACTTCCTGGGTAGCCACACTCTTGGCCCAGCGGTAATCGGCCTTGCCGTTGCCGAGTCTGCGGACCTCGTCGACGAACAGCACATCCTTGGGCAGCTTGAAGCGCGCCAGCCGCGTCGCACAGTGCTCGCGCAATGCGGTCGCGTCCACCGCGCCGCGGATCGACACAAGCGCGACGACTTCCTGGCCCCAGCGCTCGCTGGGACGACCCACGGCCAGCGCGTCCACCACGTGCGGGTGTGCCCGCAGGGCTTCCTCGATCTCCTCCACGAACACCTTTTCCCCACCGGTGTTGACCACCAACGAATCCCGGCCCAGCAGGCGCAGGGTGCCGTCCGCATCGAGCGAGGCGCGGTCACCGGAAATCACCACGCGCTCGCCGGCCACCTCGGGGAACGTCTTCGCCGTCGCCGCCTCATCGTTGAAGTAGCCGAGCGGTATGCGGCCATTGCGTGCCGCCCAGCCCACCTCGGCGTCACCGGGGTCGAGGAAACGGGAGTAGTCGTCGGCCAATACCAGTCCACCGGCCCGCAGCTGAAAGGTTTCGGCGGTGGGCGTTTCGCGCTGAGTGTGGCCGAATCCCATGTTGCCGGTCTCCGAAGAACCGAACCCGTTGATGATGGTGATCTGCGGCAGGTATTCCAGTAGTGCGCGTTGGTGTTTCGGGTTGGTGGCCGCACCGCCGGTACCGATCGCGAACATCGACGACAGGTCGTACGTTCGCCTGCCCAGCTCCTCGACGATGGGTGCGGCGTAGGCGTCGCCCACCATGGTCATCAGCCCGATCTTCTCCCGTTGCGCGGTTTCGAGCACCGTGCGCGGATCGAAGCGTGGCTTGGTGTCGTGAAGCACCACAGTCTGGCCGGACAGCAGGCCGGAGAACGCGGTCCACATTCCGGCGGCGTGCATCAACGGCGATACCGCGAACCAGGGCGGGCCGGCATTGACCACCTTGTCGTGGATTTCACGCACGTGGTCGTGATCGGCGCCGTTCATCGACGACACGTAGATGTCGCCTTGGCGCCACATCACGCCTTTGGGACGGCCGGTCGTACCGCCGGTGCAGACCATCAGCAGGTCATCGGGCGACGCCGGGTCCACTCGGTCCGTACCACCTTGGGCGAGCGCATCTTCCAGCCGCACCGCGCCCGGCAGCTCGGCGCCCTCACCGTCGTCGACCGAGATCAGCACTTCAGCTGTGTCCACTCCGAGTACATCTGCGAACTTCGCCCCGAGTGAGCGATGGTAGATCACCGCGCGGGGCTTCAGGTAGGCCAGCAGGTCGGCCACTTCACCCGGCGAGTAGTAGTAGTTGACGTTCACCGGGACGGTGCGCGCCTTGAGGCAACCGATCACCATCTCGGGGTACTGGTCGTTGTGCATGACGAGCGCGACCACGTCCTGACCGCATTCCCAACGATGCAGGTCGCGGCGCTCCCGAAAGGCCCCCAAGCCATGAGAGGCAAGGAAGTTCGCCAACCGGCGGGTGCGGTCAGCAGCTTCGGCGAAGGTGGTGCGGCGGTGCCCGCACACCGTCATCTCGCGTTCGGGCACCGCCTCGGCGATCGCGTCGACGACCGCCCCGATGGTCCATTCGGCCATGGCGGGCGGCTACACCGACACCGTGAGGTGCTGGGCACCGGGAGCGGTGCGCTGCGGGTTGCCCAGCAAGGTGAGGGCGTTGTCGCGCATGACCTTTCGGGTGTCCTCGTGACTGAACTCGGGGAACTGTGGGATGTCGGCGGTGAACGTCGTCGGGTCGGCCAGGCCCTCGCCGTGCGGCCAGTCCGAGCCGAACAGGATCTTGTCGACGCCGATGGTGTCGGCCAGCAGTTTCACATCGTCCTCGTAGTACGGCGCGATCCAGACGTTGTTGCGCAGCTGCTCGACCGGGTCCTCCTTGAAGTGGTACGGCGCGTTGTTGGCCGCCTTCTTCAATCGCTTGATCAACCGGTAGACGAAGTACGAGCCGTTCTCGATGCTGACGACCTTGAGCTTGGGATGCCGGGTGAACACCTGGTGCACGATCATCGAGGCCATGGTGTCGTGAATGGCCCGGTCGTCCATGATCACCATGTCGAGCGGATCACGCTTGCCGAATCCCTTGAACACGCCGCTGCCGCCCCACAGCGCCGGGACCGCCATGTACCCGGAATCCGACAGATGGAAGACCACGCCGACTCCGGCCTCAGCCAGCCGCGCCCATACCGGATCGTGCAGCGGGTCGCCCAGGGACCGCGGTCTGACCTCGCCCGGCACCGGGGCCGGACGCACGCAGACCAGCTTTGCGCCCCGGCTGAGGACGAATTCGACCTCGTCGACCGCCTTTTCGGGATCGGCCAGGGAGATGATCGGCGCCGACACAAAGCGGCCGTCGGGACGGTCAAAGCCCCAATCCTCGTCCAGCCACAGGTTGAAGGCGTGGACCGAGACCATGGTCGCCTCGATGTCGTGCTTGAGCCCCTCCTCCACGCCACACGCGAATGTCGGCAGCATGAACACGGTTTCGAGGCGCTGGCGGTCGAGCACCTTCACCCGGGCATCGCGATTCTGATATTCGGGGTGATCGGAGAGCCGATCGACCTTCATCAGGGAGGCCGGGTCCACCCCTTCGGGAATCTCGCCGCGGAACAGCAGGTCCAGGCAGCCCGGCTCGATGATCGGGTCGAAGGTCGGGTTGGGGATGAAGTGGTTGACCGTGCCGCCGAACAGCGCCAGAGTGCGCTTCCCGTCCTGCACCATCTGGACACCGCGGCTGCGGAATTCCTTGGGTAGGTGCCGGGTGAAGGCATCCACTGGTTCGTAGTAGTGGTTGTCGACGTCGACGGCGAGGTACGGAAGCCGTTCGGGAGCTCCGGTCATGTCATCAACCTTCTTTCAGGGACGGGAAATTCGGGGGCCGTTTCTCGAAGAAAGCGGTGATGCCCTCGATCAGATCGGGACGCACCATGGATTCGTGCATGAGGGCCTCGGCGCGGGCGCTCACGGCACGCACATCGTCGTGGGCATCGCCGTACAGCTGACGTTTGATCACCGCCATCGACGCCGGCGAACAGTTGCGGGCCAGATCCTCGGCATATTCGACAGCACGGGTCAGCAGATCCTCCGGTGCCACAACCTCTTTCACCAGGCCGAGCTGCAATGCCTCCTCCGCGAGGAAGGTCCGCCCGCTGAGCAGCAGATCAGCCGAGGCTCCCCAGCCGGCCAGCCGGGGCAGGATCCAGGTGATGCCGTACTCGCCGATCAATCCCCGGCGCGGGAAGGCCGTGGCGAATTTCGCTCCGGCAGCGGCGAACCGGACGTCACACATCAACGCGTGGGTCAGCCCGATGCCCACGCACGCGCCGTTGACAGCCGCGATGACCGGCTTGCGAAGTTCGGTCAGGAAGTACGGGTGACGCTCCCCGACCAGTTTGCTGACATCGGTGTCCCCACTGATGGAGTTGCCGAGCGAGGCCATATCTCCCATGTAGGCGCCGGCGCAGAAGCCACGGCCGTTACCCGTCAGCACCATCGCACGTACCGCCGGATCCGCCTCGGCGCGGTCGAAGGCGGCATATACCCCGGACGAGATGTCGGCGCCCCACGAGTTCAGCCTGTCCGGACGGTTCAGCGTGATGACTGCGACGCCGGCATCCGTCGTTTCGTAGAGAACCGCCTCAGTTCCCACCTCGTCGGCGAGCGTCATACGCCGACACCTCCCCATTGCCGCACGACTCGTTCAGACATACATACTGTATACCTATCGGTAGCGCATTCCGCAAGCCCGGTAATACCGTCGCTACCTGCACAAAGACGACTCAGGAGTCGATCAAACCGAGCTTCCTGTATGCGGTCTCGATCTGGGTCTTCGCGACCTCGGGAAGTACGACCTGGGGCGGGCGGGAGTGCGGGTAGTCGCCGATGGGCAGGCCCAGTACGGACGCCGCGTGTTTGAAGGCGCCGGCCCAGTGGGTGAAATAGTCGGCCCGGCCCGGGTAACAGGTGAACCACGGCCCGATCTCGAAGCTGAACTGGTCGAGTCCGGAGTCGCGGCCGAAGTCCATGGCCTCGATGAGCCGGTCGGCACACACCAGATCCCAGTATTCGGTGAAAATGCGACGTTGCGGGGTTTCGTAGAGATATCCGGCAGTGCCCAATTGGGCCGGGCATACGATCCCGTCCCGCAGCCAGCCGGCCCGGTACACCGTGGTGTCGCACTCCCAGACCGCAAGGTATGGCGCCAGTTCATGCAGTCGCCGGCTCGCCGCGGGCCGGAACGCGCCCTCCTTCGTGGCGCACACGGCCGGGATCGCCTCGGCGATCCGGGCGCTTTCGTCGGGCGTCAGCACGTAGCCCGACGACGGTGAGTTGAACATTCCCAGGGCGATGTCGGTGCGTTCGGCGATGTAGGTGAAGAACCGCAACACCCCTTCGCCCCCGTGTGCCTCCATCATCGGCGTCTGGATGTAGACGATGTCGGCGCCCGCCTGCTGCGCGTGCAGTGTGAGCTCCAGACAGTCCTTGGCCGATGTGGCCGCGGTGCACGCCTGAACCACGACGTCGGGGTTGGCCCGACGTCCCTCCTCGATCGCCACCTCGAGGAGTTGTTTGCGCTCGGCGAGGGTCAGCGCCCAGAACTCAGCCAAACCACTTGTGCACCAGAGCATCTGGTGACCGAGATCGCCGACACAGTAGCGCACCAGGTACCGGTAGGCATCCCAGTCGATATCGTCGCCATCGGTCCCGCAAAACGGGGTGTAGAGCGAGTCGCCGATTCCGCGCAGGGCACCACGGGCCCAGTCCCGAGCTTCGCCTGCCGTCGCCATGATGCACTCCCTCAGATGTAGTCGCTACCACCGTCGACGTTGATGTTCGCCCCCGTCATGTACGAGTTGCGCCTGGAGGCCAGAAACGCTGCAACTGGCCCGATTTCGCTGGGCAGACCGGCACGCGGCAGATGGGCTGGATGCCCGAAGTGCTCGTCGATGGCAGCCATCAACGCGTACGGGTCATCCCCGTCCACGCCCACGGTGGCAGCCCAGCCCCGCAGCGTCTCCGACGAGATGCTGCCCGGGGAAACGACATTGACCATGATCTCGTCCTTGGCCAGCAACAGCGACAGGTTCTTGGACACACTGTTCACCGCCGCTTTGGCCGCGGTGTAGGCCGGTAGCCGCGTGCTCTGCCGCTGGGTGGAGTGGGCCGAGAAGTTGACGATGCGCGCCCATTCTGCGTTGCGCAACAACGGCAATGCCGCACGCACACACCGCACCATACCCATCAGGCCGGCGTCGAACGCCTCCTGCCACTGATCGTCGGTCAACTCCTCGAAGTTGCCCGCGGCACCCGGGCCCACCGTGTTGATCAAGGCGTTGAGCTCACCCCAGCGCTCGGCCACCTCGGCGAAGGCGTGTTCGACCTGGGCAACGTCAGAGGTGTCGGCGACGATGGGCACCGCCTCCGGCGATCCGAGGCGGGACAGCTCCGTTGCCGCCGCGTCGAGTACATCGCGCGACCGCCCGACGATCGCGATCCGCGCCCCGTCCTCGGCCAGACATTGCGCCGTCGCAAAGCCCATCCCGCGGCCACCGCCCACGACGACAACGGCCGCACCCGCGAATCCGAGATCCATCGCGCGGACTACTCCCCGGTCGCTTCGCTTCTGCCCGCGGGCATCAGGAACCGGTCCAATTGGGGGCGCGCTTCTCGGCGAAGGCGATGGCCCCTTCCTTGGCGTCGTTCGAGGAGAACACCGGCCCGAGCAATTCGCCCTGCTTCTTCCACATCTCGTCGGCCGACCACTCCGAGGACGAGGCGATGATCTCCTTGGTCACCGCCACGGCCAGCGGACCGTTGGCCGTGATCCGGTCGGCAAGTTCGAGCGCACCGTCGAGCGCGTCACCGGGCTCGGTCAGCTTGTTGACGAAGCCCCACGCGGCAGCTTCCTCGGCGGTGAAACTGTCGCCGGTGAGCGCGAGTTCCATCGCCTTCTGGTACGGGATCCGCTGATGCAGTCGCAACAGGCCGCCACCACCGGCGACAAGACCCCGCTTGACCTCGGGGATGCCGAACTTGGCGACCTTGGAGGCGACCACCAGGTCGGTCGCCAGCACCAGTTCGGTACCGCCGGCCAGCGCGAACCCCTCGACCGCGGCGATCAACGGCTTGCGGGGCGGGCGCTCGGTGAAACCGGCACCGCGCCCGGGAACATAGGGAATCTCTCCGGAAGCGAATGCCTTGAGGTCCATGCCGGCACAGAAGTTTCCACCCGCGCCGGTGAGGACCGCCACCGACAGCTCGGGGGTGTCGTCGAGTTCGTCCATGGCGTCGGCGAGCCCCTGCACCACCGCAAGGTTGAACGCGTTACGCGCTTCCGGACGATTGATCGTGATGACGAGCGTCCGACCCCGACGCTCCCGCAGAACTACTTCCGACACCAAAATGCCCCTTCGCTCGCGAAGCCCGATAACCCGGAAAAGCCTACTATAGGGATTACAGTACAGAGCCGGCACCCCGCCTGCAGGGCCCGAGCGACGCATCGACGCGCTCGGTGGACGGCACCCACGGAAGGGCTACCGGTAAGGTTGACAGCGACAAGACCCCGCGACACGCGCGCATAGGCGCAGTTCAGGTGGCAGCCGACGGTAAATTCACCTGCGATTGAACCGCGGCGCAGGGACGGCTTGAAGAGTATCGACTTCGATGGAGGTGCCCGCAGTGGCAAAGCAACCGACGGCTGAGAAACGGCAACGGCGCGAACGCGGGTCCATCAATCCCGAGGACATCATCAAGGGCGCTTTCGAACTCGCCGAGCAGGTGTCGATCGACAACCTGAGCATGCCGCTGCTGGGCAAACATCTGGGCGTGGGCGTCACCAGCATCTACTGGTACTTCCGCAAGAAGGACGATCTGCTCAACGCCATGACCGACCGCGCGCTGCGCGAGTTCGTCGTCGCCACCCCCTACGTCGAGGCCAAGGATTGGCGCGAGTCGCTGGCCAACCACGCCAGAACCATGCGAAAAGCCTTCATGGGCAACCCGATTCTGTGTGATCTCATCCTCATCCGGTCGGCACTGAGCCCGCGCGCCGCCCGCCTAGGTGTGCAGGAGATGGAGACCGCCATCTCGGGGCTGGTCGAGGCAGGGCTGTCGGTCGAGGATGCCTTCGACACTTATTCCGCGGTGTCCGTGCACGTCCGCGGGTCGGTGGTGCTGCACCGTCTCTACGAGAAGAACCGGGCCAACGACAACGCGCCCGGCGACTACGAAGAGACCATGGTCATCGACCCCGAGGTCACGCCGCTGCTGGCACAGGTCACCAACGAGGGGCACCGCATCGGCGCGGCCGACGAGAAGAACTTCGAGTACGGCCTTGAGTGCATCCTCGACCATGCCGCGGCGCGGATCGAGACCAGCGCGGGCAAGGCCAAGAAGACGCCTGCCCGGCGCAAGGCCGCGGCCAGCTGAGCCAGAACGTTGGCTTGTTGTCGAAAACCTCTGAATTCTCGAACGCAAGCCAACGTTCGGCCCCTCGGAACTAGACCTCGATGACCAGCCCGCCGCCCTGACCGCCACCGGCGCACATCGCCGCGACACCGATACCGCCACCGCGACGCTGCAGTTCATAGATCAGCGTGGTGACCATGCGCGCACCGGAGGCCGAGATCGGGTGACCGAGGCTGCAGCCGCTGCCGGAGAAGTTCACCAGTTCCTCGTCGATGCCGTACTTGCGCACCGCGGCGATCGGCACCGAGGCGAACGCCTCGTTGATCTCCCACAGCGCCACGTCGGACGGCTTGAGGCCGGCGCGATCCAGAACCTTGCCGATCACCTCGACGCCGCCCAGGCCGGTGTCGCGGGCGGCGACACCGACCGCACCCCACGCCCTGACCTTGGCCATCACGCTGAGGTTTTCCGCGGCCGCATAGTCGTCGCCGACCAGCGCGACAGCAGCGGCAGCGTCGTTGGTGCCGCTGCTGTTGCCCGCGGTGATGGAGAATCCTTCGATCTCCGGGTGCAGGACCTTGAGCTCGGCGAGCTTCTCGGCGGTGGTGCCGCGCCGCGGGTGCTCGTCGACACTGAACTCGATGACCGAGCCGTCGGGCTGGTTCACCTTCAACGGCACGATCTCGTCGAGGAACTTGCCCGCATCGATGGCGGCGATGGCGCGCTGGTGCGACCGCGCGGCCCAGGCGTCCATGTCCTCACGGGTGATACCCGCGGCCTGAGCGGTGTTCCAGCCGACCGTGATCGACATGTCGCGCATCGGCGCATCCGGCGTCTCGACGTGCGTCGGAGTCATCCACGGCTCGATGAACTCGATCTCGGGACCGAATCCAGGGACGCGCCACTTCATCAGCGGCGACGAGGACAGCGACTGCACGCCGCCGGCCACCAGCACCCGCTCCATGCCGGAGCCGATCTGCGCGGACGCGTTGCCGATCGCGGTGAGCGACCCCGCGCAGTGCCGGTTGACGGCCTGACCGGGCACCGACGCCCAGCCCAGCGCATCGGCCGCGTAGCGCGCGATATCTCCGCCGCCGTAGTTGGATTCGGCGAAGATCAGGTCGTCGATGGATTCCGGATTGATACCGGCACGACGCACGACCTCGGGCAGGACCGTGGTGATCAGAGTTTCCGGCGGGGTGTTGACCAGCGTCCCCTTGAAGGAGCGGCCGATCGCAGTGCGGGCAGCGCCCACGATGACGGGTGTTGGCATGGTTTCACCTTTACGCTATATCGTGTTTCTGTAACGGTATCAGGACGAACTTCTACTGCGGTTCTGGGACGTGGAAATGTTCGTCGCGGAGCCGGAACGCTTCCTTCGTGCCGTGCTGCGCGCGGGTCTTGACGAAGTTGAACTCACCAGGCGAGAACTGCAGGTTGGTGCCGTAGGCGTGGAAGATGTAGCTGGCCACCTCCTCGCCCTGGTAGGCCTGGCTCTGCTCGACGAGCCGGAACGCCTCCTTGGCGATCACCACGCCGTCGGCCGGCATCTTGGCCGCCTTGGCCGCCCAGTACTGCGCCCGGGCGGCCACCTGATCGGCATCACAGGTGTCGGTGAAGATGCCGAGGTGCTCGATGGAACCGGCCTCGATGATGTCGCCGGTGAGCAGCATCCGCCGGGCCAGCACGGGGCCGAGCCGGTGGAAGAACATGTGCAGGCTGCCCAGCGCCGGTCCGAGGAACCGGGTGGCCGGCATCCCGATCATGGCGTCGCGGGCGATCACCGAGATGTCGGTCATCAATGCCATCTCGAATCCGCCGCCCAGCGCATAACCGCTGATCTCGCCGACGGTGACCTTCGGGAACCCCATGAAGTTGTGATAGAAGCCAAAAGACTTGCGGTCCACGGTGAGTCGGCGACGCTGGCTGGGTCGGGACTTCTTGGGTGCGGCGTCGCGCGAGCGCTCTTCGGGCGAGCGCTCATCGCCATACCAGCCGTAGGCGTTGTTCATGTCGGCGCCCGTGCTGAACACGCCCTCGGCGCCACGCAGTAACACCACGGTCAGATCGTCGTCATCGGCCACGACGTCGAGACAACGGGCGATCTCGTCGCGCATCGCCGCGTCGTAAGAGTTGCGCTGCTTGGGATTGTTCAGCGTGATGGTGGCGATGCGGTGATCCGCATCGACCTCGAACAGCACCCGATCATCGGTCATGCGAAATCAACCTCGCTTCAATGGTTTTGTCGTTGCCGGCAGCCAACGTCGTGCGCCGCGCGGTGGTGAGATGGTCGGCCGCGAGCTTGGCCGCCCGCGCCGCGTTGCCGTCTGCGATCGCATCCAGCAGCCGCTGGTGATCGCGAAGTGCCGCCCGCATGGTCTTGGCCGACATGCCCGCCTCGCCTTCCCCGGTCCACACCCCGGACTCGTGTGTGGACCAGATCAACTCCAGCGAGCCGATCAGCAGGATCATCGGCTCATTGCCACATCGAGACACCAGGGCTTCGTGGAACCTTCTGGCGTTCGGTACGTACTGCGAGGTGTCGTCGAACTGCGCTGCCTGCAGGTCGATCTCGGCCTGAAGGTGCGGTACCACCTCGGTGGCCCGGTCTTCGCGGGCAGCGCACATCCCCGCACAGATCGGCTCCAGGCGCAGTAGCGCCTCACTGACATCGGCAGGGGTGGCGGCGCGGGTCTGCAGCACCATGCCGATCATGTGGGCAGTGCGCTCGGCCGAAGGCATCTGCACCACCGCACCGCCCACGTTTCCGCGGCGCACGGAGATCAGTCCGTCGGTCTCCAGCAGGTGGATGGCCTCGCGCAGTGCGGGCGGACTGACCCCGAACTCCTGGAACAGGCTCTCCTGGGTGGGCAGGATGTCGCCCTCGCGCAACCGGCCGGACAGGATGTCGTCGCGCAGTTTGGACGCGACGATCTCGGCAACCCGGGGCTGCCGGATACGCCGTACGCGTCCTTCCATCGACGACCTTTCCTTGCTAACTTGTACAGGATAGTAACCGCATCGCCTACTGTATGGGCAACTGTATAGATTGGGAAAGGCTGGGTTCCAGGTGAGTGACGGTTCGGTGACCACGTCCCGCGCGGACTCCGTCCTGCGCATCGGCCTCGACCGTCCGTCGCGCCGTAACTCGTTGAGCCATCAGATGATCGACGATCTGGTCGACATCCTGACCGCCGCCGCCTACGACGATTCGCTGCGCGCCATCGCGATCACCGGGTCCGGGGACGACTTCTGTACCGGAGCCGATTGGGTCGCCACCAACGACTCGGACCGGCGGCCGCGCACCGGCGATCTGGTCCGGCGGATTCCGCACACCGCCCACCGCGTCATCGAACTGGTCGCCACCATCCAACTGCCGGTGGTCTGCGCAGTGCGGGGTTGGGCGGTGGGCTTGGGCTGCAATCTGGCGCTGGCGGCGGACTTCACCGTCGCCGATACCGGAGCGACATTCTGGGAACCGTTCTTGAGCCGGGGCTTCACCCCCGATTCCGGGGCGAGCTGGCTGCTGCCCCGGTTGGCCGGAGTGGCCCGGGCCAAGCGCATGCTGCTGCTCGGCGAGAAGGTCACCGGCGCCCAAGCCGCTGACTGGGGATTGATCCACGATGCAGTTGCCGCCGATGAAGTGGACGCGGCGGTCGACACGCTGGTGGCCAGGCTGGCCACCGGGCCGACCGTTGCGATCGGCCTGGCGAAACAGTCCATCGCACACGGCCAGCACGCCACCCTGTCGCAGGCACTCGATCAAGAGCTGGCCAGCCTTGAACTCTCCTGCCGGACCGCCGATTTCAAAGAGGGCCTGGCCGCGTTCCGGGAACGGCGCGATCCGGACTTCCAGGGCCGATAACACGAGGAACAGATGACCGCATTTGCCACGTACGACACCATCAAATACGAGGTGGACGGCCACAAGGCCACCATCACCTTGAATCGGCCCGACGCGCTCAATGCGCTGTCACCACACATGATCACCGAGTTGCGGGCTGCCTACGCCGAGGCCGAGAACGACGACAACGTCTGGCTGATGATCGTCACCGCCACCGGCCGCGCGTTCTGTACGGGCGCCGATGTCAAGGAGATTCCCGGCGACGGAAAGGTCGTCAACGAGAGGCCCTACCTGTCCACCTACGAGCAATGGGAGGCACCGCAGGAAGGCACCCCGCCGTTCCGCACCATGGCCAAGCCTGTCGTGGTGGCGATCAACGGCATCTGCTGCGGCGCCGGCTTGGACTGGGTCACCACCGGCGACATCGTGATCGCCTCGGACAAGGCAACGTTCTTCGACCCCCACGTGAGCATCGGCTTGGTGGCCGCCCGCGAGATGGTGCGCCTGGCCCGTGCCCTCCCCCGCTCGGTGGCGCTGCGAATGGCGTTGATGGGCAAGCACGAACGCATGACCGTCGAACGCGCCTATGAGCTGGGCTTGATCACCGAGATCGTCGAACACTCTCGCCTGCTGGAACGCGCACACGAGATCGCCGACACGGTATGTCTCAACGCGCCGCTGGCGGTCCGGGGAACTCGGCTGGCGATCCACAAGACCCTGGACCTGCCGCTGCACGAGGCCGAGATCCTGGCCGAGACATTCCGGGAGCGCGTGGTGCGCACCGAGGATGCCCTCGAAGGGCCGCGGGCGTTCGTGGAGAAGCGCAAGCCCAACTGGCGGGCGCGGTAATGAGCGCTTGCGCGAAGAACAAGCGGCCGGTGATGAGCGCTTGCGCGAAGAACAGGCGGCCCTGATGGATACGCTGCTCCTCGAGCTCGACCACGAGTCACGAGTCGCCACGGTCACGTTGAACCGCCCCGAAGCGCTCAACTCGTTCAACCGCGCGATGTGCAATGAGATGCGCGACACGTGGCACACGATCAAGGCCGACGAGGGCATCAACGCCGTCGTGCTACGAGCGGCCGGCGATCGGGCCTTCAGCGCCGGCCTGGACGTGAAGTCGAGTTACGGCCAGCCCGAGATCGTCTGGAACCACGAGGATCCCGGCGAACTGCTCAGCCCGAAGTGGCAGAAGATGTGGAAGCCCGTGGTGTGTGCCGTGCAAGGCATGTGCACAGCCGGCGCGCTGTATTTCGTCAACGAAGCCGATGTGGTGATCTGCTCGGCCGACGCCACGTTCTTCGATTCTCACGTCAGCGCCGGTCTGGTGTCGGCGTTGGAGCCGGTCGGCCTGATGCGCCGGATAGGGCTCGGCGATACGTTGCGAATGGCGTTGATGGGCAACGACGAACGTGTCAGCGCCGAAACCGCCCTGCGGATCGGCCTGGTGACCGAGGTGGTCGCCAGGGATCAGCTGTGGGACCGCGCGCAAGAGATCGCCACCGCCATCGCCGCGAAACCCCCGACTGCCACGCAGGGAACCGTGAAGGCGATCTGGGAGTCCCTGGACAAGCCCTATCGTGCCGCCATGGATCAGGGCCTCATCTACACCCGGCTGGGTAATCCCATCGCGAAGGCCGAACTGGCCCGGCGTCCTGTGCCGTCGACAGCGCCCCGGATCCGCTGATGGCTCATCCCCTTTCACAGCGCATCCTCGACGTGCTCGACCTGGATCCGGCTGCGCGCGCGATCGAGTTCGATGACCAGTGGGTGACCTGGGCACAGGTCGCGACGGTCGCACGGCGCATCGGCGCGCTGTCGGCAGATGTTCGAGTCGGCATCATGCTGCGCAATCAGCCCGCGCATGTGGCGGCACTGCTGGGTGTACTGGCCGCGGGCGGCACCGTCGTCGTGATCAATCCGTCCCGCGGTGACCAGCGCACCCGCGCCGATGTCGACGCGCTCGGCCTGCCGGTACTCGTCGGCCTGGCCGAGGATATCGCCGCCCT
Organism: Mycobacterium sp. URHD0025; assembly: GCF_000426065.1. Lineage (GTDB taxonomy): Bacteria > Actinomycetota > Actinomycetes > Mycobacteriales > Mycobacteriaceae > Mycobacterium. Next base: position 594,197 of record NZ_KE384491.1, read on the forward strand.
GGCGAGTCCGTCCGCCACCACGACGACGGTGACGATCCACGATCTCGACACCGAGCCTGAGATCAGCCCCGCCACCCGAGGTTCCCAGGACGTTGGAAGACCCGGCGTCGCGGTGTGGATGCTGACCAGCGGCACCACCGGCCCACCCAAACGAGTCGACCTCACCTACGACATGCTGGCCCGCAGTGTCATCGGCCGCGAGCCCGAAACCGCGCCGCCACCAACTGAACTGCGGCGTGGTGTGGCGATCGTCAACTCACCGCTGGTACATGTCGGCGGTGTGTTCCGGGTGCTGTTGTGCATCGCCGAAGCTCGACCTTTCGTCTTGCTGCCCAAGTTCGACCTCGCGCGCTGGGCCGCTGCCGTGCGCGAGCATCGGCCCAGGGCGGTGTCGCTGGTGCCGGCTGCGCTGCGCATGGTGCTGCACTCTGACCTCACCCGCGACGACCTCGCCGGAGTTCGCGCCGTCACCTCGGGTACCGCACCCCTGTCCGCCGATGATGCCGACGCATTCACCGAGAAGTTCGGTATCCCGGTGTTGACGTCGTACGCCGCCACCGAGTTCGGCGGTGGCGTTGCCGGCTGGACGCTCGCCGATCACCAGAAGTACTGGAAAGCCAAGCGTGGCAGTGTCGGACGAGCCAACCCCGGTGCCCGGTTGCGGGTGGTCGATGAGAACGGCACTCCGCTGGAGCCCGACCAGACAGGCCTGCTTGAGGTCAAACCAGCACAGTTCGACGCCGATGCCGATTGGTTGCGAACGACCGACCTGGCCCGCATCGACGCCGACGGATTCGTCTGGATCCTCGGCCGGGCCGACCAGGCCATCATCCGAGGCGGATTCAAGGTGATGCCCGACGATGTCCGCACCGCGCTGGAGAGCCACACCGCCGTCCGCGGGGCGGCCGTGATCGGCCTGCCCGATGACCGACTGGGCGAGACGCCGGTGGCCATGGTGGAACTGCACGGCACAACAACCGTCGACGCCCTGCTCGAATACCTGGGCGACCGTCTGGCGCGCTACGAGATCCCCACCGACATCGCCATCGTCGAGACGATTCCCCGAACACCTTCCGGGAAAGCCGATCTGGGCGCGGTACGGGATCATTTCGCCTCTCGTGTCTGACACCGTTGCCGAGTTGCTGCGTGGGCCGACCGACCGCCCACTGCTGATCTGCGATGACGGGCGGATCAGCTACGCGGAGGCGCAGCGTCGCTCCGCCGAGGTGGCGGGCGGTCTGATTGCGCTGGGCGCCGGCAAGGGCACGCACGTCGGACTGCTCTATCCCAATGGCGTCGAATTCGTGGTGGGCATGTTGGCCGCCGCGCGCATCGGTGCGGTCGTGGTGCCGTATTCCACCTTCCTCACCGCCGGCGAGCTGCACACTCAACTTCGCGACAGCGATACCGCGATCCTGTTGTCGGCGCGCAGCTACCGCAATCACGACTACGTGCAACGCCTCGCGGACATCGACACACCCTGCCTCCAGCATGTGTTGTTCGACATGCCGCAAGCAGGCATCCCGACTCTGGCCGACGCCGAAGACGATGTGGACGAGTGCGATCCACTGGCCATCGTCTACACCTCAGGATCTACCGGCTCGCCCAAAGGTGTCGTGCACACTCACGGGTCGCTGATCGGGCATCAGCGCGATCTCAACGAGATCCGCGGCCTCAGCGGCGCTGATCGGCTGTTCTGCAACTCGCCGTTCTTCTGGATCGGCGGCTTCGCGTTCGGGCTGCTGGCCACGATGACGGCCGGAGCGACCCTGATCTGTTCGAACGCGGCCGACGCCGGCGTCACACTCGACCTCATCGAGGCCGAGAAACCCACCGTCACCAATGGATTCGTCTCCGGCATCGCCCACCTGACCCGTCACCCCAGCTATCCGGGCCGGCATTTCTCGGCGCGACGGGGCAACCTCTACCCCATCATGGCTCCCGACGCCCGCCCTGCCGACCCAGAACTTCGCCACAACATGCTCGGGATGACGGAAGCCGGCAGCGTGGTGTTGATCGACGCCGACGAAGGCGATCAACCAGAGCACCGGCGCGGCAGCTACGGCAGGCCCGCACCCGGCTTCGAGACCAAAGTGACGGCGTCAGGCGAATTGTGTGTCCGCGGCCCATATCTGATGCAGGGCTACTACGGACGCAACCGTGAGGACTGCTTCGATGCCGACGGCTGGTTTCACACCGGTGATCTCGTGCGCGTCGACGACGACGGTTACTTCTACTTTCTCGGCCGGGCGGGCGCGATGATCAAAACGGCCGGTGCCAACGTCACCCCCGGTGAGGTCGAGAAGGCCCTGGCAGCACTGGGATTCACCGCGCATGCGCTGGGATTACCCGACGATGAGCGCGGACAGATTGTTGCCGTGGTCATCGTCACCGATGGCCGGGTAGACATCGAAGCGGTCCGGACCGAACTGCGCACCACCCTGTCCGCCTACAAGATTCCCCGGGCCTTCGCGGTGTGCCGCCCCGCCGAGGTGCCGACACTCTCCAGCGGCAAAGTCGACATGCCCGCTCTGGCGAGGTTGTTCTGTGCCTGATCCGCAGCCTGACACCATCGACGCACTGCTGCGCGCTCACTCGTCGTCCGCGAAGCCCGCGGTTATCGACCCGCTGACCCACGTCTCCTATTCCGAACTTGAACGCGGTACCGCCGAGCTGGCAGCCGGTTTCATCGCCTTCGGCGTCACCAAGGGTTCCCGTGTCGGCGTCGTCATGCCCAACGGGGTGGACTGGGTGCGCATCGCCCTCGCGCTGATGCGGATCGGCGCTGTGCTGGTGCCGTTGAGCACCTTGCTGCGTCCGGCCGAACTGGCGGCGCAGCTACGGATGGCCTCGGTGCAGTTCCTCGTCGCGGTCGAAGAGTTCCGCGGACATCGTTATCCGGTGGAGCCCGATCGATTGCCCGCCCTGCGTACCGTGTGGACCGCCGAGCAGGCACTGGGATTCGCCGGGCCTCGCGGTGTGGCGGATGCGCTGTCCGCGCAGGTGCGGGAGAGCGACCCGATGGTGATCATGTTCACCTCGGGCAGCAGCGGTCCGCCAAAGGGAACGGTCCACTCGCACCGAAATGCTCTGGGCGCCGTACGCTCCGGGCTCGACGCCCGCCGCATCTCCGCCGACACTCGGCTATACCTGCCGATGCCGTTCTTCTGGGTGGGCGGTTTCGGCGCGGGCATCCTGTCGGCCCTGATCGCCGGTGCGACCCTGGTGACCGAACCGCTACCCAACCCTGACTCGACGTTGGAACTGCTTCAGCGCGAACAGGTGACACTGTTCCGCGGCTGGCCCGAGCAGGCCGAGGCACTGGCCCGTCACGCCGGGACCGCCGATTTGAGCTCATTGCAACCGGGAAGCCTGGAGGCGCTGTTGCCCGATGCCATGCGGTCACGGCCTGGGGCACGGGCATCGCTGCTGGGGATGACCGAATCGTTCGGCCCCTACTGCGGATACCGGGCCGATACCGACATGCCCGCATCGGCGTGGGGCAGCTGCGGAAAGCCGTTCGACGGCATGGACGTCCGCATCGTCGACACCGGCACCGGCGCTCGGCTACCCCGTGGCGAAATCGGGACGATCGAGATTCGCGGCCCGCACGTGATGCGAGGAATCTGCCGGCGCAGCCGCGAGCAGGTGTTCACCGTCGACGGCTACTACCCCACCGGCGATCTGGGCTACCTCGACGACGACGGATTCCTCTTCTACCGCGGCAGATCCGACGACATGTTCAAGGTTCGCGGAGCCACGGTCTATCCGAGTGAAGTGGCGCGAGCGGTGAGTTCCATTCCGGGGGTCCGCGCTGCGCATGTGGCCAATGTTCCTGACGGCCAGGTCAATCGGGTCGGTGCGGCCGTGGTGAGCGACGGACTCTCGGTGGAGGCGCTGCGCTCGGCGACTCGGGCAGCCATCAGCTCGTACAAAGTGCCCACGCTGTGGCTGCTCCTCGACGATGAGGATGCCATCCCCCGCGGAGGTACCGGAAAAGTCGACACCGCCGCGCTGCGAGCCATGTTGGCGGAAGGCGTCCGACAATGACGCCGTGCCGGACAACCACCTGGCCGTCGTCGCCGCCGTCGGGTTTGCGAGGATCCACATCAAGGAGGCAGCGCCATGAAACTCGGGCTATCCACACCCATCGTGATGCAACACCCCGGCGAGTTCTCACCGTGGGAGACCGACGCCGGGCCCGATGAGCTGGCGTCGATCGCCGAGGCCGCAGACAGCCTGGGCTTTCACCATCTGACGTGTGCCGAGCACACGGGAATACCGGCCTCGGCCGCCGGGGTCCGCGGGACGGTCTATTGGGATCCGCTGGCCACCTTGTCCTTCCTGGCCGCGCGGACTCGACGCATCCGGTTGACCACCGCCGTGGTGGTGCTCCCCTACCACCATCCGGTGGCGCTGGCCAAGAGCTACGGGACCCTGGACCGGCTCAGCGGTGGACGCGTCATTCTCGGCGTCGGCGTGGGGTCACTCACCGAGGAATTCGAACTGCTCGGCGCTCAATGGTCCGATCGCGGCGCCGCGGCCGACAGCGACATCGCCACACTGCGGGCCGCGTGGGGGCAGCCGGTGGTCGACGGCTTCGCCATCGAACCGCACGCACCCAGGACGGATCTCGCGGTCTGGGTCGGTGGGCGCACCAAACGCTCGCTGCGCCGTGCCGTCGAACTCGGCACGGGCTGGATGCCTTTCGGCCTGTCACCCGACACCATCGCCGAGTTCCTCGGGTCGTATCAGCTGCCCGCGGGTTTCGACATCGTCCTGTCCCCCGGTGTGGCGCTCGATCCGCTGGGCGACCCGGATGCCGCACGCACACGGCTGGGGCGGTTGCGCGACGTCGGTGCCACGATCGCCAACTGCTCCGTGCAGGCCCGCAGCGCCGAGCACTTCTGTGATCAGCTCGCGGCGCTGCAGTCGATCGGCGAGGAAGGCTGAATCACACGATCTCGTGTGCCCGCAGATCGGCGATCTGACCTGCGTCATAACCGATCTCGGCGAGCACCTCGTCGGTGTGCTCGCCGAGCAGCGGAGCTCGCCGGCGGATCGTGCCGGGTGTCGCGGACATTCGGAACGGCGTCTCGATGATCGGTACGTCGCGCGATGCGCCGGGAAAGGGCACCCGCTGCAAGTAGCCCATGGCCTGTACGTGCGGATCGTCGAGCACGTCCTGCGGGGAATGTAGCGGCGCGGCGGGCATTCTCGCCTTCTCCAACAGTTCCAGCACTTGGGCCTTGGACTTATCTGCGCACCACTCGGCCATGATGTCGTTGAGGATGTCGCCGTTGACCCAGCGGATGTCGTCGTTGGCGAAACGTGGATCGTCGAACAGTTCTTCGCGACCCACCAGCCGGCACCAGCGCTTGAACATGGGCTGTCCGGCGACCTGCAGCAGGACCCACTGGTCGTCAGCGGTGCGGTAGAGGTCGCACGGCGCCACCGAGGCCCCTTTGTTGCCCATCCTGGGCTTGTCGGTCTGCAGTAGTTCCCGCTCGATCAGAAAGGCGTTCGACAGCATCAGCGCGGTGGGCAGCAGAGCACCCTCGACGTGCTGGCCCTGCCCCGTCTTGTCGCGGTGATACAGCGCCATCATGACACCGATCGCCAGCGTGAGCGCCGTCCCGAAATCCGCATAGGGCACCACGGTTCGGATGGGTTGGTCCGGCAGGCCCTGCCGATAGACCGCCCCCGACATCACCTGCCCAGCCCCGTCGAAACCGATCTTGTCGCTGTACGGTCCGCCCTCTCCGTAGGCGGTGGCACTGGCCAGGATGATGTCCGGCTTGACCGCCTTCAGCGTCTCGTAATCCAGCCCACTGGACCGCATTCCGGCCGCGGGCATGTTGGCGATCACGATGTCGGCACCCGCCACCAGTCGGCGCGTGATCTCGGCGCCCTCCACCGTGGTGGAGTCCAGCGTCAGCGAACGTTTGTTCCGATTGCACTGCAGAAACGTGCCGCCCTCACCGCCCTCGGTGACGGCCTGCACCCAACGGTCTTCCCCGCCTTCACGTTTCTCCACCCGCAGCACGTCCGCGCCCATGTCGGCCAGGATCGCGCTGCACCACGGCGCGGCGATGAAGCGTCCGTAGTCGAGCACCCGGATTCCGTCGAGAACTCCTGGCATTGCCCCACCTTTTCTCTCGGCGAGCAGACGCAAACTCGCACATTCTTACGCCGAAATGTGCGAGTTTGCGTCTGCTCGCGGGTCAAAGTCAGCTCCTACTCGAGCACGCCGAGACGCTCGAGGTGATCGGTCAACGGCTTGGACGCCGCACACAGGTGTTCGGCCATGGCATCGCGCGCCGAATCCCCGTCACGCGCCCTGAGCGCGGCCAGAACGCGGCGGTGGTCGTGGGTCGACTGCTCGGGCCAGCCTTCGACTGTCGGGTAGACCGATTCCAGTGCGTACCGGGTGATCTGGGACATGAGCTGGGCGAGCTTGGGCGATTCGGCCGCCCGGTTGACGCCCCGGTGGAATGCGTGGTTGAGCCGGACCGCGGCCTCATGATCGTCGCGCGAGTACGCCTCTTCCAGCTCACGTTGGATCCGGTCGAGTTCATCGAGCTGAGCGTCGCTGATCTGGCCGGCAGCCCGCGAGGCCAGTTGTCCGCCGATGTGGGCCTGCACACCCGCGACGTCGTCGATGTCCCGTCGGGTGACGGGCAGCACCAGGAAACCGCGTCGGGGTTGCTGGGTCAGCAGGCCCTCTGCGCGCAAGCCGAACAACGCCTCCCGCACCGGCGTCACGCTGATCCCCAGTTCGGCCGCGAGCTGTTCGAGCCGAATGTACTTGCCCGCCGGATAGGTACCGTCGAAGATCCGTCGGCGGATCAGTCGCGCCACATCCTCGGCCAGCTGTGGCCGTGCGGCGAAGTCGGGTATGGACACGGCTCAGACCCGATAGTCGGACAGCAGCCGCTTGCTGATGATGTTCTTCTGGATCTCGCTGGTGCCCTCACCGATCAGCAGGAACGGTGCGTCGCGCATCAGCCGCTCGATCTCGTACTCCTTGGAATAGCCGTAGCCGCCGTGGATCCGGAAGCTCTGCTGGGTGACTTCCGAACAGAACTCGCTCGCCAGATATTTGGCCATGCCCGCTGCCACGTCGTTGCGTTCGCCGGAGTCCTTGAGCCGGGCGGCGTTGACCATCATCAGGTGAGCGGCCTCGACTTTCGTCGCCATCTCGGCCAACTGGAAGGCCACCGCCTGGTGCTCGGCGATCGGCTTGCCGAAGGTTTCCCGCTGCTGGGCGTAACGCACCGCCAGCTCGAAGGCCCGGATCCCAACTCCACAGGCCCGGGCCGAGACGTTGACGCGACCGACCTCCACCCCGTCCATCATCTGGAAGAAACCCTGCCCGGTGGCGCCGCCGAGGACATCGTCGGCGCTCGCGCGGTAGCCGTCGAAGATCAGCTCGGTGGTGTCGATGCCCTTGTAACCGAGCTTGTCCAGCTTGCCCGGGATCGTCAGCCCGGGAACGACTTCACCGAAGCCGGTGGGCTTCTCGACCAGGAAGGCCGTCAGGTTGCGGTGCGGCTTGTCGGCGCCCTCGTCGGTGCGGACCAGCGCGGCCACCAGGGTTGAACTGCCGCCGTTGGTGAGCCACATCTTCTGGCCGTCGATCGTGTAGGTGCCGTCGTCGTTCTTCTTGGCCCGGGTCCGGATGGCCGCCACGTCCGAACCCAGCTCGGGCTCGGACATCGAGAACGCGCCCCGAGTTTCACCGGTGGCCATGCGCGGCAAGAACTTCTGCTTCTGGGCGTCGGTTCCGTGCTGACGGATCATGTAGGCCACGATGAAGTGGGTGTTGATCACCCCGGACACGCTCATCCAGCCGCGGGCGAGTTCCTCGACACACAGCGCGTAGGTGAGCAGCGATTCTCCGAGGCCGCCGTACTCCTCGGGGATCATCAATCCGAACAGGCCCATGTCCTTCATCTGGTCGACGATGGCCTGCGGGTAGGTGTCGGAGTGTTCCAGTTCCTGAGCGGTGGGGATGACTTCCTTGTCGACGAATTGCCGTACGGTCGAGACGATTTCGGTCTGGAACTCGCTGAGTCCCAGAGTCTGCGCAAGTCTGGTCACGCTGCCACCCTTTCGAACACGGCGGCCAGCCCCTGACCGCCCCCGATGCACATGGTTTCCAGCCCGTAGCGGGCCTGACGGTGATCCAGTTCCCGGGCGAGGGTGGCGAGCATCCGTCCGCCGGTCGCACCGACGGGATGGCCCAGCGAGATACCGGATCCCCGGACGTTGGTGCGCTCGAAGTCGGCCTCGCCGAACTTCCACTCCTTCATCACGGCCAGTGCCTGGGCGGCGAACGCCTCGTTGAGCTCGATCAGATCGATATCGCCGAGTTGCAGGCCGGCCTTGGCCAGCGCCGCCTCAGTGGCCGGTACCGGGCCGATACCCATGACGTCGGGCGCGACACCCGCCGAGCCCCACGACACCATCCGCACCAGTGGCCGCAGGCCCAACTCGGCAGCCTTCTCGGCAGTGGTCACGATGCACATCGAGGCAGCGTCATTCTGACCGCTGGAATTGCCCGCGGTCACCGTGGCGTCCGGATCCTGCTTGAGGAGAACGGGTTTGAGCTTGGCCAGCGCCTCGACCGTGGTGTCGGCGCGCGGATGTTCATCAGTGTCGATCACCGTCTCACCCTTACGAGAAGTGACGGTGACGGGAATGATCTCCTCGGCCAGGACCCCGGATCGCTGTGCGGCAACGGCGCTTTGATGCGACCGCACCGCGAGCTCGTCCTGCTCGGCACGCGTGATGCAGTACTCGCGTCGCAGGTTCTCCGCGGTCTCCAGCATGCCGCCGGGGACCGGGTAGAACTGTCCCCCGGCCGTCGTGCGTCCGCGCGCGAGCCCGTCGTGGATCTGCACCCCGCCCCTGGCCCCGCCCCACCGCATGTCGGTGGAGTAGAACGCGACGTTGCTCATGCTCTCGGCGCCGCCGGCGACCACGAGATCGTTGTCGCCGCTGCGCACCTGCAGGCAGGCCTGGATCACCGCCTGCAGCCCGGAACCACACCGGCGGTCGACCTGCATGCCCGGGACCGTCACCGGCAGACCGGCGTCGAGCGCCACCACCCGGCCGATGGCCGGAGCCTCACTATTCGGGTAGCAGTGGCCCAGAATCACATCCTGCACCTGCTCCGGCGCCACACCGGTGCGCTCCAACAGACCCTTGAGCGCGGCGACGCCGAGTTCGACGGCCGTCAGTGAGGCGAACATGCCGCCGTAGCGGCCGATCGGGGTGCGGACCGGTTCGCAGATGACCGCATCGCGGGTCATACGTGCCGACCGCCCGTCACCTCGAGCACCGTGCCGGTCATGTACGACGAGAGGTCGCTGGCCAGGAACAGAGCCACCTTGGCCACCTCGTCGGGCTCGCCCGCGCGGCCCATCGGGATCTCGGCCAGCTTCTCATCCCAAATGCGTTGCGGCATCGCCTCTGTCATCGCCGAGCGGATCAGCCCCGGCTGGATCGCGTTGACCCGCACCCCGAGGTGGGCGAGTTCCTTGGCCGACGCCTTGGTCATGCCGACGATCCCCGCTTTGGCCGCCGAGTAGTTGGTCTGACCGACCAGGCCGACCTTGCCCGAGATCGAGGACATGTTCACGATGGCCCCGCGCTTGTTCTCCCGCATGATGGCCGCGGCCGACTTGGTGCCGTTCCAGGTGCCCTTCAGGTGCACCGCGATGACCTGATCGAACTGCTCCTCGGTCATCTTGCGCAGGGTCGCGTCACGGGTGATCCCCGCGTTGTTGACCATGATGTCCAGGCCACCGAAGCGCTCGACGGCGGCCTGCACGAGCGCCTCGACCTCAGCCGACGACGTCACATCGCAACGGACCGCGGCGGCAACCTCGGGACCGCCGAGTTCCTGCGCGGCCGCCTCGGTGGCCTCCAGGTTGACATCGCCGAGCACCACCCGGGCACCCTCGTCGATGAAGCGCCTGGCGATGGCCAGGCCGAGACCTTGGGCACCGCCCGTCACCACTGCAGTCCGACCGCTCAGCAACGACACCTGATCACCTAACTTTCGATCGTGAGGGCTCTGTCTGGCCCAAATCATATTTCATATACGATATTGCCGAGCAGTCGCCCCAACGGGTCTCCCGCGGGCCATCCCCACGGATCTCATGCGAAGAAACGGAGCTGCCCTGTGTCCACCACCGCGGCCATCACCGAAGTCAGCGACGAGGACTTCGCGGAGATCCTCGCGCAGACCCGCAGCTTCATCCGCACCGCCGTGGTCCCCCGCGAGAACGAGATCCTGGCCACCGACCAGGTGCCCGACGACCTGCGCCAGCAAGCCAAGGACATGGGGCTGTTCGGTTACGCGATACCCCAGCAGTGGGGCGGCCTCGGGCTGAACCTGGCCCAAGATGTCGAACTGGCAATGGAATTCGGGTACACGTCCCTGGCCCTGCGGTCGATGTTCGGTACCAACAACGGCATCGCCGGACAGGTGCTGGTGGCGTTCGGTACCGACGAGCAGAAGACCCGGTGGCTGGAGGGCATTGCCTCCGGCGATGTCGTCGCCTCGTTCGCGCTGACCGAGCCCGGGGCCGGATCCAACCCGGCCGGCTTGCGCACCAAGGCGGTTCCCGATGGAGATGACTGGATCATCTCCGGCCAGAAACGGTTCATCACCAACGCACCCACCGCGAACCTGTTCGTCGTGTTCGCCCGCACGCGGCCCGCGGACGAGGCCGGTCCGGGGATCGCGGTTTTCCTCGTGCCGGCCGATGCCGCGGGTGTGCAAGTCGGCGTGAAGGACGCCAAGATGGGCCAGGAAGGCGCCTGGACCGCCGATGTCTCCTTCGACGACGTGCGGGTCCCCGACAGTGCACTGGTCGGCGGCAGCGAGGACGTCGGCTACCGGGCCGCCATGACGTCCCTTGCGCGCGGCCGGGTCCATATCGCTGCGCTCGCAGTGGGATCCGCACAACGCGCGCTCGACGAGTCGGTCGCCTACGCCGCCTCTGCCACCCAGGGTGGCCAGCCGATCGGCAGCTTCCAGCTGGTGCAGGCCATGATCGCCGATCAGCAGACCGGCGTGCTCGCCGGGCGGGCGCTGGTTCGCGATGCGGCGGCCAAATGGGTGTCCGGCGAGGACCGGCGCATCGCTCCGTCCGCGGCCAAGCTGTTCTGCACCGAAATGGCCGGCAACGTCGCCGATCTCGCGGTACAGATCCATGGCGGCACCGGATACATGCGTGAGGTTCCGGTCGAGCGCATCTACCGGGAGGTCCGGCTGCTACGCCTCTACGAAGGCACGAGCGAGATTCAGCGACTCATCATCGGCGGCGGGCTGGTCAAGGCCGCCCAGCGTCAACTCTGAAGCCACCCAACCAACACATACCAAGGAGAATCCATGTCGCAGAGGCTCGCCGGAAAGGTCGCCTTCATCACCGGAGCTGCCCGTGGTCAGGGACGCGCGCACGCGCTCCGGATGGCCAACGAAGGCGCCGACATCATCGCGGTCGACATCGCCGCGCCGCTGCCGCCGAGCGTTCCCTATGACTCGGCCACCCCCGAGGATCTGGCCGAGACCGTCCGCTTGGTGGAGGCCACCGGCAAGCGCATCATCGCCACCGCTGCCGACACCCGCGATCACGACGCGCTGCGGACCATCGTCAGCAAGGGAGTCGCCGAGTTCGGCCGGCTCGACGTGATCGTCGCCAACGCGGGAATCACGGTGCCCGAACCGTGGAACGAGACCACTCCCGAATCGTTTCGCGACGTCATGGACATCAACGTCACCGGCACCTGGAACACGGTGATGGCAGGTGCCCAGCACATCATCGACGGCGGCCGCGGCGGATCGATCATCCTGATCAGCTCGGCAGCCGGTATCAAGATGCAGCCGTTCATGGTGCACTACACGGCCAGCAAGCACGCCGTCGCCGGTATGGCCCGGGCGTTCGCGGCCGAACTCGGCAAGCACAAGATCCGCGTCAACAGCCTGCATCCGGGCGCGGTCAACACGCCGATGGGCACCGGTGACATGCTGGCCGCGCTCACCCGGGCCAACGACACCAATCCCGGCCTGATGCAGATGGTGACGCCGTTCCTGCCTGACTACGTCGCCGAACCCGAGGACATCGCCGACGCGGCGATCTGGCTGGCCAGCGACGAGTCACGGTACGTCACGGCCAGCCGAGTCGCCGTCGATCTGGGTTCCACCCAGTTCTAGGCCGGTATGTCCAGCCCAAACGGCACGGATTTCGCCGAGGATCTGGCAGCCGGACTGAAGGCGTATGGCGACCGTCCGTTCATCGAGTTCGCCCGAAACTGGTACACGGGCAATGAGATCACGCAGTTCATCGAGCGGGTCTCGGGAGCGCTGACCGACGCCGGCGTCGAACCTGACGAGCCGGTCGGCATCGTGGTACGCAACCGGGTGGCCCATGCCGCGACGATCCTCGGGTTCATCGCGACACGACGCCCGGTGGTGATGATCTACTCGTACCAATCCGCCGGCGCGATCGCCCGGGACGCCGAGAACCTCGCGTTGCCGGCAATTGTCGCCGACACCGATGACTGGACACCCGAGCTACGTGGCGCGGTGGTCTCGGCAGGATCGGCCGGCATCTCCCTGGCCCGAGATCTGGCGGGCGTCGGCGTGACAGAGACGCGACGACCCGGTAGCCGACACGACCCGACGCTGGGACAGTCCGGCCTGCACATACTGACCAGCGGGACCACGGGACCGCCCAAGCGAATCCCGGTGGCAACCAACGTGCTTGCCCACACGGTGCTGAGCATGACGATCGGCGCGGGCACCGAGGCGGTGGGTCCCGGCACGCCGCCTGCGCTCGTGTACTGGCCGTTCGGAAGCATCGGTGTCTGCCAACTGCTGGCCGCGCCGTGCTCGGGCAAGCGCATGGTGCTGCTCGAAAAATTCAGCGTCGACGAGTGGGTCCAGGCGATCAAGACCTACCGCATCACCCGGGCAGGCGTGCAACCCGCGATCCTGCGGATGCTGTTGCAGGCCGACGTCCCTCCCGAGGACCTGGCGTCGCTGGAAGGTCTGTCCGGCGGCTCCGGGCCTTTGGAGCCCGAGTTGCGGGCCGAGTTCGAGGATCACTACGGCATACCGCTGTTGTGGGCATATGGGGCAACCGAATTCGCGGGATCGGTGTGCAGCTGGACTCCCGAGCTGCACCGCCGGTTCGGCGCGGACAAGCCTGACAGCGTGGGACGGCCCCTGCCCGGCGTACGGGTCCGCATCATCGATCCCGACACGGACGCCGCAGTTCCCACCGGCACGATCGGACTGCTCGAGGCCAGCGTGGAGGTCATCGGACCGGATTGGGTGCGCACCACCGACCTGGCCTCCATCGACGAGGACGGGTTCGTCACACTGCACGGGCGCGGCGACGGCGCGATCAACCGCGGCGGCTTCAAAATTCTCCCGGAAACCGTGCGGCGCGTGCTGATCTCACATCCCAGCGTGCTCGACGCCTGTGTCGTCGGCGTGCCCGACGCTCGCCTCGGCGCGGTTCCGTTCGCCGCGGTCGAGCTACGCCGGGATGCCGTCGCGCCTACCGAGAACGAATTGAAAGACCTGGTGCGCGAAGCACTTCCGAGCCATCACGTGCCGGTCGCGGTCGCCGTCGTCGATGCGCTCCCTCGCAACGCCGCCCTCAAGGTGCGGCCGGGCGATGTCGCGGCGCTGTACGACCCGTAGCGACTACCAGCGGGAGGGTGCCGGTGTGTCCAGCGACAGCGGGCGGTCGTAGGAGAGATCGGTACGATCGCGGGTACCGACGAGATAGCCCTGCTCGGCGAAGAAGGGCGACTGCAGCACTCTGGCATCCGCGAGGAACATCCCTTCCACAGTTGACCTGCGAACAACGATGCGCCACTGACCATCTCGGCGTTCCAGCCGATCGATGTAACGTCCCGTGATGAATTGGGCGCTTTTGCCATCGATTCCGATCAGGACGACGATCACGTAGCTCTCCGCATGAGCGGTTTCGCCGTCGATCTCACAGGTATGCGTGGTGAGGTTGTGGGTGTGGACTCGAGACGTCTCGGCATGGGTCTTGTTGGCCCACTCACCGTAATCAGGGCCCGCATTGACCGCACGCCCGTGCTCGTCGACGCCATCGGAGTGATATGCCGACGCGATCAGATCGATGTCATGCCGGTCGCATCCACGCGCATGCCGGGCGATGCAGTCCAGAATCTCGGTCCTGTCGAGTAGATACCGGACGTCGCGCTGCAGCGTGGTGAGGGTGGTGTCGACAGTCATCGGACTCCTGCTCGTCGGTGGAAAGAACTCGCGCCGCCGACACGACCTCACGTGCGTAGGCGCTCCCAATGACACTATACGATCGTATAGCAGTAATCGAGTGTCAAAATGCTTGTACCGATCGAGCGAGGAGACCATGGCAGCATCGTCGCGACGGGTGGGCGCCGAAACGTCCAAGACCAGAGACACCCTGCTCGATTGCGTCGAGCAGATGATGCTCAACGAGGGCTACGCGAGCGTCACCTACCGGGCTCTGGCCACGAAAGCCGAGGTCACCCCCAGTCTCGTGCAGTATTACTTCCCGACCCTCGACGACATCTTCATCGCCGCGATTCGGCGGTACTCGGACCGTGGCATCACCTACCTCACCGAACTCCTCGCCACCCGCACCGACGATCCATTGCGGGCCGTATGGGAGTACAGCTGGGATGAGGCCACCGGTGCGCTGATCACCGAATTCATGGCGCTGGGAAATCATCGGAAGTCGATCCGCACCGAGATCGCCAAGGTGACCGAGACCGTCCGCAAGATGCAACTCGACGCGCTGACCGCCAAATTCGGGAAAGACGCCAGCCCGATCGGTGACCTGTCACTGCCCGCACTGCAGATCCTCATGTCCGGCCTGCCGAAGTTCCTCAACCTCGAGGAAGGTATCGGGGTCAAGTCGGCTCATGCCGAAGTCACCGAGGCTTTCGAAAAGTACCTCGACCTTGTGGAGCCGCGCACGTCGCCCACGAAGAAGAAGGCTGCGCCGCGGCGCCGCAAGACCCAGACCGCACGCTAGAGCGCCGGCGGTCGCACTGCGCGGCAGTCCGAGGGCCGGCCGATCGAGACCTTCTCGCCTATCGCCCCTACGTCGCTAGGGATGCACGACCACTCTCATGCGCCCCAGCGCGGAAACCAGCGCGAAGTCGGACTCCGCGTCGCCCGGACGCCGGGCCGCAATCCGCAGCGCCGGGAAGTACGTCCCTGGCCGGTTGTAGGTGGCGAGACGGGAGATGCCTCGATCGCCGATCGGCACATCGGCAACGGTGAACTCCCCGCTGCCGGTGACGTCCCAGGTTGCCTCGGTGATCGCGCCGGAACCCGGTGGGCTGATCACAACGCCGTCGAGACGAATCTCGTCACCGACTTTGACATCCACCCGTCGGCGGCCGTCGACGGTGACATCGACCACCGGCTGCACGCCTCGACGATCAGCTGCGGAGGACACCTGCACTTGCCCGCCGCTCACCACGTATCGCGTCGAGTCCGGAGGCGTCACGCCGTCTTCGGCCCATGCCGCGACGTCGCGGAGCGCGCGTTCCAGGATCCCGGTGTAGTCGATCAAACGCGGTGTGCGCGCCGGGGCGATGTGGTCCGCGTCGTCGTTGTACCACAACCGGAAGTTTTCGTCGTACCGGTCGCCGAGAGCAGCGCGGACCTGACCGGCATACCAGTCGCCGTGCCAGGGAAACGCGTCGGTATCCAGCAGATTGCTCACGGCGATCACCTTGCCGTGGATCTTGCCGGTGTGGGTGCCTCCCTCACTGACCTGCTGGGAGATCCTCGCCCCGGCCAACATTGGGCGCTGCGGGTATCTCGGGGTGCCGTCGGCATTACGGTACTGCTCGTAGGCGGCGAATCCGGCGTCGGCCGCAGGCAGTTGATGGCGCGAATAACTTGCCAGCGCCACGTACCAACTGTTGTCCAGATGCAACCGCGCTCCGACATGCAACGCCGCACGCGCGCTTTCCGGGAGGTTCTGGCCGAAGGTGAACCGCAGGGCAACCGGGTCCCACTGGGCCATCACGGCATCTTCCTCCGGAGCCCCCTCCGGCGAAACATCGACGCTGCCTTGATATCCGTGGTCGGCAAAACCTGTCACCGAAACGCGCGTCCCGTCCGCGCTGGGCTCTACCGCGGTGATCGTGACCGACTGATCGATGCGCGCGTCGCGGATCCGCTGCCCGAGCGCGGAGGCCTCCGTGCCAAGGTATCCGGGCTGAGTCCAAAAGTCGTTGCTGAACCCGGGATCCATTTGTCTGATCATGGCCGCAAAGCCGAGCAGGCCGTCCGACGTGTCCTGGCCGAGAACGTAGCGGCTGTCCTCCCATGCGCGCAGCGGCACACCGAGAGTGGTCGCCTCGTGCAGCACCGCGCGTTCGACGTCATCGAGACCGCGGTAGGGATCCCCCTCGCCGCCCGGTGCGACGGCATCGGCAATCTGCTCTGCCTTGTCCCGCAGCATGATCCGAGCGTAGGAACGAATGAAGAAGTTGTTCGGGATCGAGGTCGGAGTCCCGATGATGAACGGCACACCTCCGGACCACACGCCCTCTGTGTTCTCCATCGCGGCGATTGTCTGGTAAGAACCACCACTGCCACCCCAGATGTAGCCATGGATCGGGGCATCGGTCCGGTAATAGTTGCCGGCGATGGTGCGGGAGAACTTGGCTGCCGCCGCATCCCCACGGTATCCGGCACTGGAGTTGGTCTGCACCGCGTAACCACCGCTGGCAGCGGCAAATCGCAGATTGCGCTCGGTGATGTGTTCGTCGTCCAGCGGATAGACATTCTGGAAGAAACGGCCCTGCCAGTGCTCGCGGGACGGCAGATAGACCGCGAACCGGACCTGGCTGCCCTCGAAGTGTCCACTCACCCGGTGATGGGCGATGGGCTCATCAAGGTCTTCCTCTGCGTCGATGATCGCAGTCGCGAACTGAGGGTCGACGCAGTCTGGGCCGATGTGCATGGCGGCGGTCCCTTCTGGTGTCCGACATTCGGTCGGCGCTGCCGGTGTGGTCGTGCACGCCGCCAGGCACAGGCCGACCACCACGAGCAGCGAGGGGAGTTTCATCGCAACAAGCCCTGTCCGGTCACGGTGGGTTTGGATCGCCTCGGCGGCGGCCAGAACGGGCGCTCGATGCTCAGCATGGGCCACCCCGGCCGCGACTGTACAGCGACCAGTGTTCTCCCGTGAAGTCCACGTCCTCTTCGCGTGGCAGTGCGGCGACAATCCGTGGGTATTCTTCGGTGTTCTCGGCAATACGCTCACAGGAGAGTCCGAGCACATCGCGCACAACCGGCTCATGTGACGGACCGATGCGCACGCCGGTCCCTCAACGCATCGTGTGCGCGTACTGCGTGTGCGGGTGCACACCGAACATGTCGCGGTAGGAGGGCGGTCGGCGGCCATCTTCGTCGGCGATGCCGTACCTGGCCGCCAGTTCCGCACCGATCAGCGTGTGGCCACTCATCTCCATCAGGTCTGGATCGTTGTACAGCGCCCAGATGACATGCCCCGTCAACTCGGGAGTTTCGGCGGATTCGAGTATGTGTCCGAACTTTTCAGGGTTGGCGGCGATGATGTTGCGAACCCGGTCGGTCAGCAGTGAACCCATCCAGATCGAGACCGCGGCGACGCCGAACTCGCGCAGATCGAAAGCCATGTCTGCGGCCATCTTGTCGGTCGCGGCTTTCGGCACGCCATACGCTGGCCCGAAGGCGTAGTGAACGGCGCCTGATGACGACGAAAAGGTCACCAGCCCTTTGCGTTGCGGGATCATGAGCGGAACAGCGAAGACCGTGGCGACGTAGCTGCTGCGCAATCCCACGTCCAAGGTGTCGATGACGTTGACAGGCTCCTCCCAGAATTTGGTGCGGCCCATCATCTCGTCGCGAATGATCGCGGCGTTGTTCACCAGGATGTCGACGCGGCCGTGCTCATGTGCGATCCGCTCGAACAGCGCCTTGACCTGATCGTCGTCACCGTGGTCTACCGCCACCGCGATACCTGTGCCACCCGCAGATGTAACCCGGGCAGAGGTCTCGTCGATGGTCCCCGGCCGTCGATCGCCAGAACCGTCACGGGTGCGGCCCGTGACATACACGGTGCAGCCGTGACTGCCCAGCGCGTGCGCTATCCCTGCGCCGGCTCCTCGACTTGCGCCCGTGACGACGGCGACTGGTGCGGTGTTGGTCATTTTGTACGGATACCTCGCCATCACACGACAGCGGCGCCGTTGACGCCGATCACTTGTCCGTTCACGTAACCGGAGCCCTCTGAGCACAAGAAGGAACACACCGCGGCCACATCGGCTCCGGCCCCGAGGCGCCCGGCCGGGATGGTCTGGGTGAGACGATCGGTAGGGGGCAACCTGCCCTCCCGCTGCTGTTGCCGCAACATCGGCGAGTCGACGACGTACGGCGGAACAGTGTTGGCCGTGATGCCTTTTCGCGCATAATCGAGCGCGATGGTTTTGGTCATGGCGATGACGCCGCCCTTGGTGGCCGAGTAGTGGCCCTGCCTGGGTGCGCCCTGCTGACCGGCCGCCGAGGAGATGGTCACGATGCGGCCCCAACCGGCGGCGACCATGCCCGGTAGAGCAGCGCGGGCACAGAGGAATGTGCCGGTCAGGTTGACCGCCAGATAGCGGTTCCACTCTTCGAGCGTGATCTTGTCGAACCTGGTGAAACCCGCGATGGCGGCACTGGTCACAAGAACCTCGACCGGGCCGAAACTGTCACGGACAACGTTGAATCCGTCGACCACCGACGCCTCATCCGATACGTCGACGGCCACAGCCGCGGCTGTCCCGCCTCCCGCCTGTATCTCGGCAGCGGCCTTCTCGGCCGCTTCCGCGTTGACATCCATCACCACGACCCGATGCCCGTCGGCCGCGAGTTGGAGGCTGATCGCCCGACCCAAACCGGACCCACCACCGGTCACTACTGCTGTTCGACTCAACTCGCACGACTCCTCGTCTGTGGTTTACCGGCACCCCGTGCTGTACATATGTATAGCGCATGTGCCACGGTCGCACAACAGCCGTTTCGCGTAACGGTTGCCGGACGATCACGACATCCTATACATTCGTACAGCATACGCGTGGCGTACGCGGGAGAAGACCCTTGCCGAGGAGCTGATGTTGACCGATTTGTATTACGACCCATGGGACTTCGACATCGACCTCGATCCATACCCCACCTACCGACAGCTGCGCGACGAATGCCCCGTCTACTACAACGAAAAACACGACTTCTGGGGAATCAGCCGCTACGCCGACGTGGATGCCGCCCTCAAAGACACCACCCGGCTCAGTTCAGCCAAAGGCGACATTCTCGAAGTCGTGATGACGGATCCGGTGATGCCGCCGGGGATTTTCATCAATGAAGATCCACCGCTGCACACGATCCACCGCGCCATCGTGTCCCGCGCCTTCACACCGAAGAAGATGCGTGCCATCGAAGACAAGATTCGCGCTTTCTGCGTCGCCTGCCTGGACCCGCTGGTAGGGGCTGAACGGTTCGACTTCGTGGAGGATCTGGGCGCCGAGCTCCCGATGCGCACCATCGGCATGCTCGCCGGCATCCCGGATGCCGAGCAGCCCGCCGTGCGTGAACATGCCAACCAGGTGTTGCGCAACGAGCCGGGCAAGCCGATGGCCATCCAGAAGGACCGGTACTTCACCGGCGAGATGTTCGGCGAGTACGTCGAATGGCGCGAGAAGAACCCCTCCGACGATTTGATCACCGAGTTGCTCAGTGTGGAGTTCGTCGATGAGAGCGGGGTGACCCGAAAACTGGCCAAGCAGGAACTCATCGTGTTCCTTGCCGTCATCGCCGGAGCAGGAGTGGAGACCACGGGCCGCCTGTTCGGCTGGATGGGCAAGGTACTGGCCGAACATCCTGACCAGAGGAAGGAATTGGCCGAAGACCCCGCGCTCATTCCGATGGCGATCGAAGAGCTGCTTCGCTACGAGCCGCCCGGCCCGCATGTCACGCGGTACATCACCACCGATGATGTCGTTTTCCAGGGGCAGACCGTGCCCGGGGGCAAGCCCTTGCTCCTGATGCTGGCCTCCGCCAACCGCGATGAACGACATTTCGATGACCCGGACAGGTTCGACATCCACCGTAAGCCCGGAGGTCATCTGACATTCGGGCGCGGCCCGCACTTCTGCGTCGGGTCTCCCCTTGCCCGTCTCGAAGGCCGAGTCGCTCTCGAAGAGGTGCTCAAACGATGGCCCGAGTGGGACATCGACATGTCGAGAGCGCGACGTTCGCGCACGTCGACAGTACGCGGCTGGGACAGCATGCCGGCGGTCGTCTCCTGATATGACCGAGACGATCGACGGGTTCGCGGACACCGGCGATCGTCTCGGTCAGAAGTGCCCCGACGCCCCCGACACGTGAGCGAACTCAGAAAGCGCGCTCACTGCGCTCAGATCCCGGCAGGCCCCGGCGCACCGTGCATGTAGAGCGTCTGACCGGAGCAGAAGCTCGACGCATCCGAAGCGAAGAACAAGGCGCCATAACCGATTTCGTCAGGCTCTCCGAGCCGGCCCAAGCCGTTGGTCAACGCAATCGCTTCCGGATCCAGGCCGTACCGTGCCGCGTCATCGGTCAAAGTGGCTGCCCGTACCGCACCGACAGCGATCGCGTTGACCCGCAGCCCCTTCTTGGCCCATGCCGCAGCCATCGAGCCGGTCAGGTTGTTCACCGCAGCCTTTGCGGCGCCATAAGGTGCGGCCTGAGGCATCGCCAACAGGCTTGCGCCCGAGGATATGTTGACGATCGATCCTTTGCCCTGGGCGATCATCGGGCGTGCGGCAGCCTTGGACAAGTGCCAAACGGCCTTGAAGTTGAGGGCCAGAACCTTGTCGAATTCGTCCTCGTCGAATTTCATGATCGATCTTGTCTGTGCGCCGCCCGCACAGTTGATGAGAATGTCGACTCGCCCGAACTCGTCAACCGCCTTGTCGATCAAAGCATCACAAGCATCGGAGGTGGTGACATCGGTCGAGACCACAAGCGCGTGTCTACCGAGATCGGCGACTTCTTCGGCCGTCGCCTCCAGCGGATCGGGACGACGTCCAGCCAGCACCACGTCAGCACCGTGCTGCGCCAGGACCAGCGCCGTACCGCGGCCGATTCCGGTTCCTCCACCTGTGATGACGGCCACCCGGCCATCGAGTGCGAATCGGCTGGGCATGAAACTCCTTGGGGTCAGGCGATACTTACGAATGCTGTACGATCGTAGAGCAATCGATCGCCTGGGCATAGCCCCACGATGTCGCGCACCCAACAGGGCGCGTGCGGCGCTCAGCTGTCCGTCGCGCCCAACATCCGGATCAGGAACTTCATCTGGTCCTGTACGGCGGTGTCGAACCGGTCGTGGCCCGGCCACACGTCGAAGTGATCGCACGGATAGTGATGGACCTGAGCCCTGGCCTGTACCGCCGTCTTCATCACCGAGTGCGCCGGCACGAACCGGTCGAAGTCGGCAACCTGAATCAAGACAGGGCATTTCAGCGCCTTGGCCGCGGCGGCTGTCCGGATCTGCACGAGTTCCATCCCGATGGCCGAATCGACTTCGTTGCGCCACGTCGGCCCGGCGATGGCCCGGTAACTGTCGTAGGCGCCGTCGAGCGCCAGCGCACCGGCCTCCCCCGGTTTGGCCGCGAGCGGCATCAACGTCGGCGCACGACCCGCCGCCACCGCCACGCGACTCTTCACGCCCGCCAGAGTCCAGCGCAGAGCCGATGCGACGTCGCGGTGCGCCACGGCCGCGCGACTGGCGGCCAGCCCGCTGGTCAGCGGGGTCATGCCGATCACCGCCGCCACATCGGCGCACTGCGCGGCCACGCGCAGGACATGGCTACCGGAGAACGACGACCCCCACAACACCACCCGGCCGCGGTCCACCCCCGGCAGTTTTTGGGCGGCCGCGATGGCCGCACTGTAATCGGCCATCTGACGCTCGACCGAAACACTCTGCCGCGGTTGACCTTCAGAAGCTCCGAAGCCCCGGTAGTCGAAGGCCAGCACGTCCAGGCCGGCCGCACTGAACCGCTCCGCGAAAGGCTGCAGGCCCGAGTCCTTGGTGCCGCCGAACCCGTGCGCCATCACGACCACCGGTCGCCCCGCCGCCCCGGTGAACTGGTCACCAACGGCGCCGAAATGCCAAGCGCTGCACCGGTCGCCGGCCGAATAGAACGTTAGTTCGGTGTACGTCATGCCGACGCCCCGGCTGTCACGCCGGCCTGCTCCGCGGCCCGCCTGGCCCCGGCCGGCAGCTCCCGCGTGCGGATGTCGTGCTCGTAATAGAAGTAGTCCACCTGCTGGGTGTGCCGGGGCCGGTCCGTGCAATGTCCGCCGTGCAGCTCCTGGTCGGCATCGATCACCCGATCCATCTCCCCCGCCGGTGGCAGGGCGTAGCGTCCGACCGCATAGGCCGCCAGCAACCGCGACTGACATTCCACGAACGGGAACAACGTCGGAATCGCCTGTGCGAAACCCATGAACACCAGATCGTCCATCCCGGGCTTGAACATCCGCTTGTAGAGCCTGATGTGGTTGCCCGGGGCACTGACGAGATCACGATCGAAGAACGGGAAGGTGATGTTGTAGCCCGTGGCATAGACGATCACATCGAAGACGTCGCTGGTTCTGTCCTCGAAATGCACGGTGTCACCATCCAGGCGGGCCACGTTGGGCTTCGGGACGACATCGCCCGACCCCAGCCGCAACGGCAACTCCACCGACTGCGTCGGATGCGCTTCGAAGAGCTTGTGATTCGGTGCGGGCAGCCCGTACATCGTCGGATCGGTACCGAGCATGGGCCCGATCAGTTGGACCATCTTGCGCTGCCACGACAGCGGCAGATACGGGCTGGTGCGGAAGTACTTGTCACCTGGTTGTCCCGCAATGTATTTCGGTACGATCCAAGCGCTCGAGCGGGTGGACAACGTCACTCGGTTCTGCAGCGCCTTGGACGACAACTCCACGGTGATGTCGGCGGCGCTGTTGCCGATGCCCACCACCAGAATCCGCTTGCCGGTCAGCTCCAGCGGTTCCGTGGGGTCGATGTAGTGGTGCGAATGGATCTCCTCACCGGTGAACGTCCCGGGGAAATCGGGCAGCCGCGGGTCCCAGTGATGTCCGTTGGCGACGACGAGCAGATCGAACTCACGGCGGACACCGGCCTGATCCTCGATTTCCCAACCGCCGCCGTCGACCCGGGCGGCACGCACGACGCCGTTGTTGAACTCGATGTTGTCCAGCAGCCCGAAGGCATTCGCATAGGCGTCGAGGTAGGCCTTGATATCGGAGTGGTGCGGGAACGACGGAAAGTGTTCGGGCACCGGAAAGTCCTTGAACGACAACCGATGCTTGCTGGTGTCGATGTGCAAGGAGCGATAGGCGCTGCTGTGCCCGTTCGGATTGCCGAAGGCCCAGTTCCCGCCGATGCGGTCCGACGTCTCGAACGTCGTGTACGGCACCCGGTAGTCCTTGAGCATCTTGCCCGCCGTGAGCCCGCTGATGCCCGCGCCGATGATGGCGGTCCGCGGCAGTGAATGCTGCAATCCAGTGCTCCCTCACGTTGTGATGCAGAACACTAACAGCGGCGTTTGACGGACGTCAATGAATTCTGACAACTGTCAGAAATGCCGCGAGCAGACACAAAACTGCCTTGAAATCGATATTGAAGGGCAGTTTTGTGTCTGCTCGGCGGGAAAAGTCAGGCGATGAAGCGGACGATCGATTCGGCCACAGCGGCGGGCTTGTCGGAGCCTTCGATCTCGACGGTCACCGTCATGGTCGCCTGCACCGCGCCGTCGAGTTGGGCGACATCGGCAATCGCCGCACGCGCGCGCACCTTGGAACCGACCCGCACCGGGGTGATGAACCGAACCTTGTTGTAGCCGTAATTGATCGCCATCGCGATGTTGTCGACCCGATAGAGCTGATGGGTGAAATGCGGCAAAAGCGACAGGGTCAGCAGACCGTGCGCGATGGTGCCGCCGAACGGGCCGCCGGCCGCCTTCTCGGGGTCGACGTGAATCCACTGGTGGTCGTCGGTGGCATCAGCGAACAGGTTCACCCGGTCCTGGGTGATCTCCATCCATTCGGTCGGGCCCAGCTCGCTGCCCTTTGCCGCGACGAACTCGTCAAGACCGTTGAAGACTTTCACGCTCACTCCTCTCGAACCGTAGTCAGAAGACTACGGTCTGATTCCCGAACCGGATTACGCGGTCCTCACAGTGCCACAGCACCGCGCGCGACAAAACCAGCCGCTCCACGTCCGCGCCCAGCCGGGCCAGATCACCGACCGAGTGCCGGTGGTCCACTCGCACCACGTCCTGCTCGATGATCGGCCCCTCGTCGAGATCTCCGGTCACGTAATGCGCTGTCGCACCGACCAACTTGACCCCGCGCTCCTTCGCCCTGCGGTACGGCGCCGCCCCGATGAACGCCGGCAGGAACGAATGATGGATGTTGATCAGCGGACAGCCCACGGCATCGAGGAATTCGGGGGTGAGAATCTGCATGTACCGGGCCAGCACCACCAGATCGACGTTGCCGCGCAACAACTCCAGCAGCCGTTGCTCGGCCTCGGCCCGGTTCTCGGCGGTGGCGGGAACGTAGAGGAACGGCACGCCGAACGCGCGCACCTGATCGGCAAGGTCGGGATGGTTCGAGATGACCATGACCACCGACATGTCGAGCTCACCGCGCCGGTTGCGCCACAACAGATCCAGCAGGCAATGGTCCTCCCGGGAGGCCATCAACGCCACGCGCTTGGGTTTGGCGGCTTCGGTGAGGCGGAAGTCGATCTCGAACGGCCCGGCCACTTGCTGCCCGAAATCGCGCTCCAGATCGTCGCGGACGGCGGCCAAGCCCGGCAGGTGGAAGATCGTGCGCTGGATGAAGGTGCCGCCGGACTGCTCCGTGGAGTGCTGATCGAGCGAGACGATGTTGGCACCCGCCCGGGTGAGGAACCCGCTGATCGCGGCCACCAGGCCCGGCCGGTCCGCACAGCGGAGCAGCAGCCGGCCCATATCCTGGACCGGCAGGGCCGCTGCTTTCGGATACTCCTGAGTCATCACCACAAGAATCTCATCCTGGCGGCGCAGCCGAGTCGCAACCCGCCAATGCATCACCCGCCCGAAAGCGCCGGGCCCGTGTGAAGTCGATGGCCATTCACTGCGGCGTGCTATCTCCGGTGGGCTGGCTGAGCGCTGTCGCAGCAAAAGGTTCCCCCGCATCGTTGCAGCCACCTATTCGACATCGTCGTCAATTCAAAATTTTTGCCATGCTGGACCAGCATGCGCATATACACGCATAAATAGCATTTGCCGAATTTGCCAAAATTGCATGTACCCGTGAGTAAATCGGGGCAGCCCCGGCGCAATTCACCACCCCGCTGGACAAGATTTCTCTCCTCGCTGGAATTCCACTGCGACGCGGCGCAATACTCATCAGACGTATTCGCACAACCGTGTTACGCACCCAAAATCAGCCGTCCGGTCGGAAGGCACGGCTGACCGACGAAATGGATTCAGATGACCGCTCCCCAACTCGATGACACTGGCCGCCGCTCCGTGACATTGGACCAAAGCCCTAGCTGGTGGGACCCCGACAGCGAGTGCACGATCGTCGTGGCCAAACCGGCCGCAGAGCGTGAGCTGTGGAACGAATACGTCCGAGGTGCCCAGTCCAACTACCGCAAACACGGAGTGGAGTGCGCGCTGGACCCCAATACCTTACGAACAGGCGAGGATACGGCGCTGTTCACCGTCGGTGTCAACAGTGCCGGCCGCGTCGTCGGCGGACTTCGGGCCAAGGGTCCCCATCAGAGAGTCGAGGACAGCCACGCGCTGGTGGAATGGAGCGGGCAGGCCGGACTCGACTCGGTACGCAAGATGATCGCCGACCGCCTACCGTTCGGAGTGGTCGAGATGAAGACCGCGTGGGTGTGCGACGACCCGGAACAGAGCCGCGCACTCACCGATACGCTGGCGCGCATGCCGCTACATGCGATGACACTGTTGAACATTCAGTTTGCCATGGCCACGGCGGCGGCCTATGTGCTCAAACGTTGGCTGTCGTCGGGCGGCGTCCTCGCCGCGAAGATCCCGGCCACGCCCTATCCGGACGAGCGGTACCAGACGAAGATGATGTGGTGGGATAGCACAACATTCGCCAACCACGCCGATCCGGGTCAGCTGTCGCGCTACTTCGCCGAGGCGCAGCGCATCGGCCCGCACCCGGCCGTGCCCGGCTTCGACGTCGGCACCGGGATCGCGGCGGCACGATGAGCGACAAAAGCACCCATGCCAGCATCGAGAATTGCGAATTGAAAGAGCTCGACGACCCCGATCAGCATCGCGCCATCTTCATCGAAGACGAATTCACCCTCGCCGAGCTCCGCCGGGACCCGCGCATCAGTGTCATCGACGAATGTCGCGAGCAGCAGTCCGCACTGCGCACGCTGGTTCCTGCCGTCGGCGAGGAAATGCTCGACGAGCCGACCCGGTGGGCTTACTACCCATGGCGTCGGTGCCTGGTCCATATTCTCGGGCCGGCGGCATTCAACCGGTTACGCCTGGATCGCAACCGCAACCTCGTGAGCGCCGACGAGCAGCGACGACTGTCGCGGCTGCGGGTCGGTGTCGTCGGGCTCAGCGTCGGACACGCCATCGCCCACAACCTCGCCACCGAAGGTCTGTGCGGCGAGATCCGCCTCACGGATTTCGACGAACTCGAATTGGCGAACCTCAACCGGGTCCCCGGCACGGTGTTCGACCTCGGGCTGAACAAGACGGTGGTCGCCGCACGCCGGATCGCCGAGATCGACCCGTACATGACGGTTCACATCGATCGCAACGGTGCGGCACCCGAGTCCATCGAGTCGTTCCTGCACGGGCTCGACGTCGTCGTCGAGGAGTGCGACTCGCTGGACGCGAAAGTTCTTGTCCGCGAGGCGGCCCGAGCCCGCCGGCTGCCGGTGTTGATGACCACCGGCGACCGTGGACTGCTCGACGTCGAGCGGTTCGACCTGGAACCCACCCGGCCGCTCCTGCACGGTCTGCTCGGCGACATCAGCGCGCGCGAACTGGCCGGGCTCAGCAGCAAGGACAAGGTGCCACACGTCCTGCGCATTCTCGACGCGAACCAGCTCTCACCCCGGATGGCAGCGTCGCTGGTCGAAGTCGGAAAAACGCTGAGCACCTGGCCCCAACTCGCCTCCGAGGTCGTACTCGGCGCGACGGTTGTCGCCAACGCCGTACGGCGCATCGGCCTGGGTGAGCCGATGCCGTCGGGGCGGATCCGGGTCGATGTCGCCGACGCGTTGGACCGCATCGGCGATCCGCTCGTCATCGCATCCGCACCGGCACCCGCACCGGCCCCGGCGGACATCCAGGCCGAACCGGCCGGGATGGCAGACATCCTGGCCGACGCAGCCACTCGCGCACCCTCGGGCGGCAACGTCCAGCCGTGGCATATCGAGGCGAGCGACGATCGGATCACCCTCCGGTTGGCCACGAAATACACCACGGCGATGGACGTCGGGTACCGCGGCAGCGCGGTGGCGCTGGGGGCTGCGGCGTTCAACGCACGGGTGGCCGCGGCCGCACACGGCCTCACCGGCCACGTTCGGTGGTCCCGAGGAGATGAGGGAACACCGCTGTACGGAATCGCCGAATTCTCCACCGGAAGCGCACCGGAATTGGCCGAGCTCTACGAACCGATGCTGGCCCGGGAGACCAACCGACTCCGCGGCACGTCGGCTCCGATCGCCACCGACGTACTCGACGGTCTGCGGGCCGCCGCTCACAGCGAAGGCGCCGAACTGACGATCCTTCGCGATCGGGCCGAGATCGAAACCGCCGCAGGCATCCTCGCCGAGGCGGACCGGATCCGGTATCTGACCGCGACCCTGCACCGGGAGATGATGTCGGAACTGCGGTGGCCCGGCGATCCGGAACCCGACACCGGCATCGACGTGACGACGCTCGGGCTGGATCCGGCGGACATGGTGGTACTCGACATCCTGCGCCGGCCCGAGGTGATGGCCAAGCTGGCGGACTGGGACGCGGGCACGGCACTCGGTGAGGACACCTACGAACGGGTCACCTCGAGCTCGGCCCTGGCGGTCGTCTCGATCCGGGGCCGTCGGCTCACCGACTACGCCCTGGCCGGATCGGCGGTCGAGGCCGTCTGGGTCGAGGCCCAGCGTCGCGGTCTCGCCGTCCAACCTGTGTCGCCTGCGTTCCTCTACGCCCACGATGACCGGGACCGTGACGAACTCTCGCCCGGTCACGCCCACGCGCTGCGCGACCTGCAGTACGCTTTTCGCAGGTTGACCACCACCGAGCGCGACGAATCACAGGCGCTGGTGCTCCGGTTGTCCTACGCGCCGCGTCCGGCCGTACGCAGCCGGCGCCGACCCCGAACGGGGTCGACGCCGCAGTACGGCTGAGTCACGTTGCTGAGGTATGGGCGGAGGTATCTGGTGCCAGGCAGCCTTGAACTGCTCGTTACATCGGTTGCCACACAACTGATGGCGGTGGACGCCGCGACGTCGGTCGCGGTGAGTCAGCAGGTGCTGGCCGAGTTGATCTCGTTCTTCGATGTGGACGTGAGCTTCCTGCGTCACAACGATCACGAGGCACATGCGACCCGGCTGGTGGCCGAGTGGCCGCCGCGCCCACCGGACACCCAGACCGACCCGATCGCGGTCATCCACTTCGCCGACGCCGACCCGGTGTTCGCGATGGCCGAGCACCTCAAGGAACCCGCGGTGTTCCGCCCGGAGCCGGCGACCGACGACTACCAGCGCACCATCGAGGCCGGACGGCACATCGCCAGCACCTCGATGGCCTGCGTGCCGTTGCTCTCAGGAGACGTCACCACCGGCGTCCTGGGCTTCGTCAAGTTCGGCGACCGCGAGTGGCTACCTGCAGAGCTCAACGCCCTCAAGGCGATTGCCTCGTTGTTCGCCCAGGTGCAGGCGCGGATCGAGGCCGAGGACCGATTGCGGTACCTCGCAGATCACGACCACCTCACCGGGCTGCACAATCGCAGGGCACTGATGGCCCATCTGCAAGCCCGGCTTGCTCCCGGCCAGCCCGGCCCGGTCGTGGTGATGTTCTTCGATCTGGATCGGCTCAAGGCGATCAACGACTATCTGGGACATACCGCCGGAGACGCCTTCATCAGCATCCTGGCCGAACGTTTGCAGCGCGGTGACGACCAACCCAAGCTCATCGCGCGTCTCGGTGGCGACGAGTTCGTCGTGGTTCCCGCGGCGCCGATGACGGCCGAGGCAGCCACGGCGCTGGCCTACCGGCTCCAGTCGGTTCTGCGCGAACGGGTGACGATCGATGGCGAGATGCTCACCCGCACCGTCAGCATCGGTCTGGCCCAAGGCATTCCGGGCCGCGACTCCACCTCCGATCTGCTCAACCGGGCCGACCATGCCGTGCTGACCGCGAAGAACTCCGGGGGCAACCGGGTCACGGTGTTCTCCGATGCGATGGCGATGGACATCGATTTCCGCAACGACATCGAGCTGCACCTGCAGAGTGTGATCGAGAGCGGCGCGCTGGTGCTGCACTACCTGCCCGAGATCGACATGCGGACCGGCGAGGTGCTGGCTGCCGAGGCGCTGGTGCGGTGGCAGCATCCGACCCGAGGCCTGTTGTCTCCCGACTCGTTCATCGGCGTGGCCGAATCCATAAACCTGGCAGGCGAGTTGGGCCGCTGGGTGCTGCGGACCGCGTGCGCCGAGTTCG
The DNA here is from genome assembly GCF_000426065.1 of Mycobacterium sp. URHD0025. Classification (GTDB taxonomy): domain Bacteria; phylum Actinomycetota; class Actinomycetes; order Mycobacteriales; family Mycobacteriaceae; genus Mycobacterium. The sequence continues at coordinate 624,056 of NZ_KE384491.1, forward strand.
CCCGATGGCGGTCCAACGGCGTCGGCCGGAACATCGTGCTGAGGATCAACGTGTCCCCGGTACAGCTGGTGACCGACGGATTCGTCGCGTCGGTGGCCGGCATCATGAAGGAATTCCGCCTGCCGCGCGGATCGGTGTGCCTGGAGATCACCGAGAGCATCGTCGTGCAGGACATCGAAACCACCCGCTCGACCTTGACCGGATTACACAAGGTGGGCGTGCAGGTGGCCATCGACGACTTCGGCACCGGCTACAGCGCGCTGTCGCTGCTGAAATCGCTTCCGGTGGACACCCTCAAGATCGACCGCAGCTTCGTCGCCGGACTCGGATCAGACCCTGGTGACCTGCCGATCGTGCGCGCGGTGATCGCCCTGGCCGGCGCCTTCGGTCTGCAACTGGTGGCCGAAGGGGTGGAGACCGAACGCGCCGCACTGACGCTGCTGCGACACGGCTGCTACCGCGCACAGGGATTCTTGTTGTCGAAGCCGATCCTCGGCCACGAGATGGCCGCGCTACTGGCCAAAGGGCGGGTGCCCGTGCATTTCTCAGCCGCGCCGCGCACGTGATCGATACGACTCACGCGGCGCGTCGTGCACTCCCCCGGCTCGGCAGTAATCCGATCGTCCGGTGTCCGGCTGGTGGTCCAGCAGCTCGAGGCGCCCGAACCTGCTGGCGCTATAGCCGACCAGGCCTACCTGTAAGGGCTTACCGGGCTCGATGGGCTGACCGTCCGCCGCCGGGGCGGCGCCCCGGGGTTCGGTCGAGAGAGCCACGCCGTGACGGGCCCGCAGGGCCAGCGGACCGTCGGCGGTGTCGAGCACCACCCCGAGTACCTCGCCCTCCTCGAACACGATGCGCTGCAGCGTGCTGTTGTCGACGGTCTGGATCTGCCGGTCGAGTACCTGAGCCGACAGCCAGTCACCGACCACCGATACGGTGTCGGCCGCGCCTTTCGTATCCAGCGTTCCGAGCACCTTGACCTGGATCTCCTCGCCGGCCCGGGTCTTCATCGGGGTCGTGCCCCGGTCCGCCAAGCGGGTGTAGAGCACGCCGTAGGGAGAGGTCAGGCAGTGCTGCGCCCACTCTTGAAGCCGGGCGCCGTAGAACGGGGCGATCCGGCCGCGTCCGGAAACCGGGGTCCAGTCACTGACCGGCCGGACCGCCAGAACGCTGTCATGTTCGGCGTCAGCGACCGGTTCCAGGTCGGCCGACAAGGCGTCGAGGTAGTCGCGGGTGTCGGGATCGGAGATACCGCTGCCCAACCATGGTGTCTCCGGGCCGGGAGTCACTGAGCCGGTGGTCGCAGTGCCCGGGCGGGCGATGTGCACGTCGAGCCCGGCATCCGCTGCCGCGACAGCCGCGGCAAGCGACCCGAAGCCCGAGCCACAGCAAACGACGTCGACTTCGTCATCCCACATCGGCTAGCGACACTCCGGGTGCACCGACGGGTTCCTCATCAAGATCGAATCAACTTGGTGGCAAAGAAAATTTTGGGTTGCCACGGCCCGCACCGGGATTCGAGGGGGATTGCCGGTGCAGGCCATGGCAACGTTTCCACGATAGCGCTTGGCAACCACCGACCGAGAAATGGTGGCGCTCGCCACAGTGCCCGCGCCCACGGCGGCGCGGACCGCCGGGCGGGCAACCCGCGACGAACCAAGAGTTATCACGCTAAGCACGATACATACCTTTAGAATGTTCTGCACGTACGGCGAAGACTTTGAGTCTGCTGGTGGTGACTGCGAAATCAGGACACGACGCCGGCCGTTCAGAGTCAGGAAGGCCCCGAGGTGACTGAGCAGCTCGACCGACGAGCAGAGCTGACCCGTCTCCAGATCCTGCAGGCGGCGGCGCGACAGTTCGCCCACACGCCCTACAGCCTGGTCAGCCTCGACGACATCCTGGCCGATACCGCCGTCACGAAGGGTGCGCTGTACTTCCATTTCCGGTCCAAGCACGCGCTGGCCGTCTCGATCGTCGAGCACCGCACGGCGCGGGCCGACAAGGCCGTCGAGGACGTTCTGGCCCGCAACCTGTCCGGCGCCGAGACGTTGATCGACCTCTCATGCCTGGTGGCCGCCGAAGACATCGGTGACCCGATGGCCCGGGCCTGCCTTAACCTGGTCGAATCCATCGGCCGGACCGATGACCTCGGACCTCGCGTCCTCACGCAATGGGTGCAGGGCTTCGCCGGCATCGCCAAACGCGCCATCGGCGAGGGTGATTTCACCGCCGACAGCGACCCGGAAGCGATCGCCCGGCTGCTGGTGTCGATCTACCTCGGCGTACGCCAGACGAGTGACCTCGACGATCCTCCGCGCTTTCTCACCGACCTCGAGCACAGCTGGCGGCTGGCGCTACCCGGGTTCGTCCAACCGGAGCGGCTCGGTTACCTCACGCAGTTCATCCGGCGTCGCACCGCGGTGGGCGTCAAGAAGGTGGTTGCCCTGCGTCCCCACTTCCCGGACGGCGCGCACGACGCAGCGGCCGGGCGAACCTGAGATGGCACGCCAGGCCCGATCGGAGTTGACCCGGAAGAAGATCATCGCCGCCGCCGTGGACTTGTTCAGCGAGCACGGCTATCCCGCGACCGGATTGGGCGACATCATCGCGCGCGCCGAGATGACCAAGGGCGCGCTCTACTACCACTTCGATTCGAAGGAATCACTGGCCGAGGCGATCATCGCCGATGGTGGTACCGCGATGCTGACCGTGTTCCGAACCGTCGCCGGATCCTCTGCACCGGCTTTGGAAAACACCATCCACGGATTGTTCGTGGTGGCCGACTTCACCCGCTCGGACAAGGTCGCACAGATCGGTATGCAACTGCTGCGGACGTTCAGCGGTATCAATGCCGCCGCCACGAGGGTGTATGCGAGCTGGCTCGACGAGCTCACCGAGCAGTTGATCCAGGCGGCCGATGAAGGCGATCTGGGAGAAAAGCTGGACGTCGCAGGCACCGCCGAGGTGATCCTGGGGTCCATGCTGGGCGCCGAGGCCCTCTCGCGCGCGAACGCGAACGGAACAGACCTACGCGAACGGGTGGCCCGTACGTGGGATCTACTGCTCCCCGCGATCGCCAGCGCGGAATCGCTGGACTACTTCCGCGAGTTCCTGGCCCGCGAATCGTTGCGCCGGGCGCAGGCCGCCGGCTGACCAGCCGGCCCTACAGCTCCTCGGCCCACAGCCGCTCGGTGAGGTCCTGGAATATCGCCAGCGCCACCGGATCGTCGCCGCGCAGCAGCGCCGACTTGCTCATGCGAGCCCTCACGATCGAACCGTCGTGGTGAACGAGTTCCACCAGCAAGCCCGCGTTGGCCCGCATCACCGAGACCGCCGACCCGTCGGCCGGCAGCGAGTGGAACATCTCGGCAAATTGCATGTTCTTGACCGCATCGGTACCGCGACCCACCATCTCGCCGAATGCGGTGTTGGCGAAGAGGATCGCTCCGTCTTCGGCGATCGCCAGCACCGGGACCGGGAACCGCTCCAGAACCACCAGGGCCGGAATGTTCTGCAGCAGTGCCATCGGAGATTGGGGGTCCTGACCGCTCTGGCGACGCTCCACGCCGTCGATTATCGCCTGCGGTCATGGCGCGGGCCACCAACACCCAGCAACCCGGCCGATCGCGGGACCGGCGCAAAGGATCGGGGTGGCCTACGCCACTTGACTAACTAGGTTTACTCTGTGGAGCGACACCAGCAGACAGGGGCAGGCATGGACCTGAAGTGGTCGACCAGCGACCAGGAATTCCGCGACGAGGTTCGCGACTTTCTCGCCAAGAAGCTGACTCCCGAACTCCGGCAGGCCGGCCGGCTGATGACCAGCGTGTATGCCGACCACGACGCGAGCATGGCGTGGCAGAAGATCCTCCACGAACGTGGCTGGGCGGCTCCGGCCTGGCCGGTGGAATACGGCGGCTGCGACTGGAGCCTCACCCAGCACTACATCTTCAGCCGCGAGTCGACGCTGGCCGGCGCCCCTTCGCTGTCGCCGATGGGCATCCGGATGGTGGCCCACGCCATCATCAGATTCGGGACACCGGAGCAGAAGGACTACTTCCTTCCCCGCATCCTGACCGGCGAGGTGTTCTTCTGCCAGGGGTATTCCGAGCCCGAGGCCGGGTCGGATCTGGCCGCCCTGTCGATGGGTGCAGTGGCTGACGGAGACGATCTCGTCTGCACCGGCAGCAAAATCTGGACCACCCATGCCCAGGAAGCCAATTGGATGTTCGCGCTGGTGCGCACGACCCGTGGGGCCAAGAAGCAGCAGGGCATCACGTTCGTCCTGATCGATATGACCTCCCCCGGCATCGAGATCCGGCCGCTGGTGATGACCTCCGGTGAAGAGGTGCAGAACCAGGTCTTCTTCGACGAGGTCCGGGTACCGAAGTCGAACGTGATCGGCGCGATCGACGACGGGTGGACAGTGGCGAAATACCTGCTGGAGTTCGAGCGCGGCGGCGGCGCCAACGCGCCCGCCCTGCAGGTGCTCGGTGACGAAATCGCAGCGGTCGCTGCCGAAATGCCCGCGCCGGCCGGAGGCCGGCTCATCGACGATGCGGCATTCAGCCGCCGGCTCGCCGACGCCCGCATCCGCACCGATGTGCTCGAAATCCTGGAATACCGAGTGCTGGCCACCGTCGCTGACGGAGGCCACCCGGGCACGGCGTCGTCGATGCTGAAGATCCTGAGCACCGAACTGAGCCAGACACTGACCGAGCTGTCCATGGAAGCCGCGGGCCCGCTGGCCCGCGCCTACCAGCCGCACGCCACCTTCCCGGGCGGCCCGGTGGCCGAGTATGAACCGCCCGCCGACGGCTATCACAGCGGAGCTCCGTGGCAGGCGGTCGCCCCACTGCGCTACTTCAACGACCGGGCCGGCTCGATCTACGCCGGTAGCAACGAAATTCAGCGAAACATCCTCGCCAAGGCAGAACTGGGGCTCTAGATGGACTTCAACCTGACCAACGAACAGGAACTGCTGCGCGACGGGCTGACCAAGTTTCTGACCGGCCGCTACGACCTGGCGTCGAGCCGTGCCGCGGCCAAGACCGGCCCCGGGTGGCAACCCGAGATCTGGCGCGGCTTCGCCGACGAACTCGGGATCCTGGGTGCCACGCTGCCCGAGACGGCCGGTGGGATCGGCGGGGGCCCGGTCGAAACCATGGTGATCGCCGAGGCATTGGGCCATGCACTGGTGATCGAGCCTTTCGTGGACACCGTCGTGGTTGCCGCAGGCCTGCTGCACCGGTCCGGTGACGCCACCGCGCCGGAGTTGTTGGAAGAGATCGTCGCCGGTTCGGCCATCGTCACGCTGGCGGCCACCGAGCCGAGTTCCGGGGACAACTGGCGCGACGTGTCCACCACCGCACGCCGCGACGGCGACGAGTGGGTGCTCAACGGCTCGAAGGTGATGGCCGTCAGCGCACCGCTGGCCACCCACCTGCTGGTCACCGCGCGTACCTCGGGGGAACGCGACGGCACCGATGGAATCTCGCTGTTTCTCGTCGAGCTTGCCACGCTCACAACAGGTTTCACTGCCCATCACTACCGCACGGTCGACGACCGCAGGGCATCCGACCTGACATTCGCCGACGTCCGGCTGCCGGCCGGCGCGTTGCTGGGCACCGAGGGCCAAGCCTGGCCGTCAGTGGAATTGGCCCGTGACGAGGGGGCCGCGGCGGTGTGTGCCGAGGCGGTGGGCGCAATGCGCAAGGTGCTGGCCGACACGGTCGAGTACTGCAAACAGCGCCAGCAGTTCGGCCTGCCCATCGGCAGCTTCCAGGCGCTGCAGCACCGGATGGTCGATATGCACATGGAAGTCGAACAGGCTTCGGCGGCAGTCCATCTCGCCGTGCTGAACCTCGATGCCGAACCGTCGCAACGAGCCAAGGCGGTCTCGGCGGCCAAGGCCACCATCGGACGTGCCGCACGCTTCGTCGGCCAGAACGCGGTGCAGCTGCACGGCGGCATGGGCATGACCGAGGAACTGGCCATCGGCCACTACTTCAAGCGGCTCACCGCAGTGCAGTACGAGTTCGGCTCCACCGACTACCACGTCGGCCGCTACGCGGAGTTGACCCGGCCCTGAGGGTCTGGACCGAGTGCCCGCACAGGCGCGCCGACGCCGAGATTGCAGCCAGGGACCGGATCGCCGCTGATCTCGTCCCTGGTTCCAATTTCGGTGCTCATCGGTGATGTCCGTGTTCCAGACTTCCGTAATCTGGACCGGTGAGCGTGCGTGGATGGCTACTGCTGGGCGCCATGAGCCTCATCTGGGGCATCCCGTACCTGCTGATCAAAATCGCCGTCGAGGGCGTCTCGGTGCCCGTACTGGTCCTGGCCCGCACAGCCGTCGGCGCAGCCGTGCTGTTGCCGCTGGTGATGTCGCGCGCGGCCTGGGCACCGGTGCTGCGGCATTGGCGGCCCGTCCTGGCCTTCGCGTTCTTCGAGATCATCGCGGCGTGGTTCCTGCTCTCGGATGCCGAACGTCACCTGAGCAGCTCGCTGACAGGCTTGCTGATCGCCACCGCGCCCATCATCGCCGCGGTGCTCGACCGGTTCACGGGTGGAGAACGGTTGGGCACCAAGCGGATCACCGGTCTCGGAATCGGGCTGGCCGGAGTGGCGGTACTCGCCGGCCCCGGGCTGGCCGGCGGTCACGGCTGGCCGATCGCCGAAGTGCTGTTGGTGGCAACCTGTTACGCGATCGCACCGCTGATCGCCGCCCGGTATCTGGGTGAGGTGCCCACGCTTCCGTTGACCGCGGCGTGTCTGACGATCGCGGCACTGATCTACACCGCACCGGCGTTGATGACCTGGCCTGACCAGATGCCGTCGCAGCGCGTGCTCATCGCGCTGGCCGCACTCGCCGTGATCTGCACCGCGCTGGCATTCGTGGTGTTCTTCGCGCTGATTCGTGAGGTCGGAGGCGCGCGGGCGCTGGTGTTCACCTACGTCAACCCGGCCGTTGCCCTGGCCGCCGGAGTCATCGTGCTCGGCGAGCCACTCACCGTGTACAACGTCGCCGGGCTGGCCCTGATCCTCGCCGGTTCGATCCTGGCGACCCGCACACCACGCGATCCCGATCCGCAGATCGAACCGGAAGAAGTCAGCCGCGCAGGCCCGCGCTGAGCATCTCGTCGATCGATACGAACTTCACCCGCGGCCGGGCGGCCCGGGCCCCGCGGTCACGTTCGGCCGCGTCGATCGCACGCCAACCCGACCACCCGACCGCCTCCGCTCCGCGACCCGCCAACAACGCATCGAGCGACGCGCGGCTCTCGACATCACGGGTCAGCAGGCCGGCGTCGAAATCCGCCCAGAGCTGGGCCACGGTCTGCTCGGCGCACAGCCGGTTGGTTCCGATCACCCCACGCGGTCCGCGCTTTATCCAGCCGGTCACGTAGGTGCCGGGCACGACACGGCCCGAGTCGTTGGGAACCGTCCCGGAGTCCTCGTCATAGGGCAGTCCGGCGACAGGCAGTCCGCGGTAACCGATCGACCGCAGGATCAGAGGCGTCTCGATCACCTCGGTGCCGTGCAGCTCAGTACTGACCTCCAGCCCGTCGGCGCGGCCGGTTCCGTGGATGGCGACCGGGGTGGCGCCGAAACGGAACACCACACGCTTGTTCCCGGGAGTCGGCGTGCGCTGGGAGTACTCGCGGGCGATGGCGAGTTTGAACGAGGTTTCGATGTCGTCGTGCTCATCGTCGGCGGGAAGATCCTGCGGGTCGACGATGACGTCGACACCGTCGAGGTGCCCGAGGGCCTGGAACTCCCCCGCCGAGAACGCGGCGTGAGCGATGCCGCGCCGGGCGAGGATCACCACTTCCCGTATTGCGCTGTCGGCCAGGGCATCCAGGGTGTGCTGGGCGATATCGGTGGCAGCCAGCGCGCTCTGGTCCATCAACAGCACCCGGGCGACGTCGAGCGCGACGTTGCCATTGCCGACGATGACCGCCCGCTCGCCCGACAGGTCGAACTGATGACCGGCGTGGTCGGGATGACCGTTGTACCAACCGACGAACTCGGCGGCCGCATGGTGTCCCATGAGATCCTCGCCGTCGATTCCCAATCGCCGGCTGGTGGCCGCACCCACCGCATAGATCACCGCATGGTGATGAGCCAGCAGCTCGTCATGGTTGACGGTGCGGCCGACCTCGACGTTGAAATGGCTGGCGAACCGCGGGTTGGTGAACGCCCGCTCGAAGATGTCGACCACCGACTTGGTGTGCTGATGGTCGGGGGCCACACCCGCCCGGATCAGGCCGAACGGCGTGGGCAGCCTCTCGAACAGGTTGATCTCCACGCCGTCGACCTCGATCAGCTCTGCGGCGGCATAGCAGGCGGCCGGCCCGGATCCGACGATCGCCACCCGCAGGGATCCCGCGTCGACCCGCGCCCGCGAGGCCGGCGCGGGGATGCTCACCGGCTCAAGTGGATGGCGCTCGAAATAGGCGGCATTGAGGTCCTTGAACCGGCGCATGTCACCAGGCAGGTCCTCCTCGTAATGAATGGCGCCGACCGGGCATTCCTCGAAGCAGGCTCCGCAGTCGATGCACGATTCCGGATCGATGTAGAGCATCTCGGCCGACGCGGAATCCAGTCCTCCCTCAGCCGGGCGGATGCAGTCCACCGGACACACCGGAACACAGCTGGCGTCCTTGCAGCAGTTCTGTGTGATCACGTAAGCCAACGGAACCTCCCCTTTCAGATCTGCCGCCGAGCGTACTGGACACCTGTCCGGTTTAGCGAGCCGAGAACCTCGGCGCGCCTGACCACCGGCAGTCGACCTGCGCGAACCTCGGTAACGAAAATGTGTTGATACAGGCAGTTTCAGTGAGTGATTGCCAACTCCGCCGCGGATCTATATCTTGGACACATGTCCAGGCAAGCGGTGGCTACGGTCACTCGCCTACACGACGCACAATGTCAGCGCACTCGCATGCACCGTCGTGTGTTCGGTGCCGCGACACAGCTCCTCGATGCGCAGACCGATGTCTCGGTGCCGGCTCTGGCCGCGCGGGCAAAACTCGCGCCCGCCGCGTTCTATGCGCATTTCCCATCTATCGAGGTGGTGTTCGCCGAGCTGTACCTGGACCGGGTGATTCAGCTGCCGCTCGACATCGATCCCGCGGCCAGCACCACCGACCGGGTCACCGAGCAGCTCACCGCCCTCACGTTGCTGATGGCCGATGAGCCTCGCTTGGCACGCGCTTGCACCCATGCCCTGGTGAGCACCGACGACGACATGGTCGACGACGTCCGCTCTCGGATCGCCGCCGAGATCAACCGCCGGATCTCGACGGCCTTGGGCGGCGGGGCATGGCCCGAGGTACTCGCCACATTGGAGTCGGTGTTCTGGGGCGCACTGCTGCAGGCCCAATCCGGGGCGATGAGCTATCGGCAGATGGCCCGCCAGCTCGAGACCATGGTCTCGCTGATCGTGCCCGGAGGCTGAAACCGGCTGTGGCTCAACAGGTGCCCGACGGTGCCACCCAGGCCTGCTCGAAATCCAGTACTGAGGCCGCGATTTCGAGGTCAGCGTCGTAGTGCGCCACCGTCAGCTGGTGCCGGCTCGCATTCACTGGAGAGTTATCCCCATCGCGGAGTTCATCCACAGGCGCTCTCCCCCGGGAAGGCAATCGCCTTACACGGGGCTCAGCGTGAAGGGCATCTCGATGGCCAGGGGCAGATTGATTCCACACGCACCGCTGGGCCCGACTGTCGAGTCCCAGCCCCTGAACATAGCGGCGTCGTTGGGATCCCGGTAGAACTTGAAGATCTGCTTGCCCGGAGCGGTGCTGCCATCGTCACAGCGCACCCAGTCAGGGACGGTGCGCGTGACGAACCACAGTTTGCTGACGTAGCGCGCCTCGGCACTCCAGCCGCGGTCGCTGGCGACATGCCCCACGCAGTCATAGGCGCCGCTGCATGTCGAGGTGATGGTCCAGGTGCTCGACACCGTCGGCTCATCGTGGAAGATCTCGTTGGTCTTGGCCCACTGCCCATCGGATACCGCCCGCATCGTGGCGTTGATCGCGATGTCCTCAAACGTGGCCCGTGCGACAGGCACCGACCCCGCTACGGCGACCACGACTGCCGTCGTCACGGCCGTTGCGACATGCCGCATCGCGGACCAGGTCGCGGTCATGGCACACCGACCGTGGGATCGAGGATCAGGTCCTTCCACTTGTCTTGCGACTGCTCCTGCGATGGTCGTGCGCCCAAGTTGGACTGGACATGTGTCGAACCATCCGACGCCATGAATCGGCCCGTGCGCGGATCGTAGGTAGCCACCGCAACCGATGGGCCCGGCGAGGATTCGGAATACGCGGACGGTGCCGCGGGTGCCCCGGGCTGCGGAGCGTCGCCCGGCAAGGGTTCCGGTGCAGGCGGCGGGGCGGCGGGCACTGGCGCGGAGGGATCGACGCCGGGTGGCAACGGGGTGCCGTTGAGAGGTGCGTGGGTGTGATCGTCGTAGGCCACGCGATCATCGGGTGGAACCCCCTGCGCCAAAAGATTGGGATCGACCGGACCGGGACCGAGGGCGTGCTGGCGCATCGCCAACGGCATGTAAGGCTTGTCGCTCTCGCAGATATCGACTGTCGGTGCCCGCTTCCCTGGCTTACCCATACACGGCAGGTTGCGGGCACCACGTACCAGGATCGGGGAATCCTGTGGCAGTTTGCAATACAGACCATCGGGCGTGTCAACGGTCGTGGTATCAGTCGGTGAACGCCACGCCGAGGGCGGGAGGTATCCGACCGTACATGCCGGGGGGTCGCTGATCTCGATCCTGAAGTTCGCCAGCGGCAGGCCTGTCGCATTGTTGTTCGGTGCAATCGCTTGCAGATCCGCGAAATACGGCGGGATCAACACCAGAAGTTGCTCAAGGGAAGGCAGATACGTCACGCCAACCTGTCCCAGGCTGGTCAGGTTGGCCAGCAACACCGGTAACGTCGGCTTCACGCTATTGAGAAGGCGCGATACCTCCTGCAGAGCGGCCGGTCCTTGCTGCAGTATCGTCCGGATGTGGGGGTCGCCTGCGACCAGGCGGTCGGTGACGCCAGCGAGGCTCCGGGCCCATGTTCTGGTCGCGTCGGCGGACTGTGCCTGACCATCCAAAAGCGGCCCCGAATCATCGATTAGCGCCTGCGTCTGCCCAGAGACCGAATGAAAGTCCCGCGACACAGTCGCCGAGGAATCGATGAGCGACCCGAGGTCGAACCCTGCGTCGTCGAGCGCCTTGGACGACTCGTCGAGCAGTGCCGACAACTTGTCCTTCGGGATGCTGCCAAGGAGTGCGCTCACGTTGTCGAGCATCGGACCGACAGGTTGTGGGATGCTCGCGTCGCGCCGCGCGATCACCGAGCCAGTCTCCAAGTAAGGGGGTGCTGAAGTGCGGGGACGAAGATCGACATATTGCTCACCGACAGCACTGACGCTGCGCACTTCGGCGACCAGATCCGCGGGAATGCGTGGCGCGGAGGCGAGCGACATCGTTGCCTCGGCACCTTCGGGAGCGAGTTTGACGTCGGTGACCTTGCCGACCTCGACTCCCCGATAGGTCACGTTGGCCATCCGGTAGATCCCGCCGCCGGCGGGGAGTTGGAGTCGCACGACGATGCGGCCGAGGCCGAGCAGGGTCGGCGCCTGAATGTAGACCACGGCCATCGTGACCATCCCGACGACCGAGGCGATCGCAAAAATCAGTAATTGGATACGGATGAAGCGGGTCAGCATCAGCCACCCCCAGTCGGAGGTGCGGGTGCAGGTGTGGGTGGAGCCAGTGGCGATTGAAGCGGTGCCGTGAGCGGATTGTTCGCGTAGTAGGCGTCGTAGCCGGGGTCGCCAGGTGCCGGCACCAACTGGATATGCTCGTCCCCCCAACGGGTTCCGGAAAGGAGCCCGCGCTTCAGCCGGGGTACGGTGAGATCGAACACCGCGAACAGGTTCATGTAATCACCCTTGATCCCGCGGTCGATCACGTTTTGCCCGAAGGGCATGACCGGCAGGAAGGCCAATGCTTCGTCGATGTCGGGCCCGACGTCAGCCAATGCCCGGACTGTCGGATCGAGATTACGCAATGTGGTGACCAAATCGTTTCGACTGTCGTCGATCAAGCCACGGGTTGTGTCGCTAAAGACGCCCATCTTGACCAATGCTGTTGTTATTCTTGGCCGTTCGGAAATCAGCACATCCAGAGCCGGAGGTACGTCCTTCAGCGTGCGGGTGATCACGTCCTGCTGATCAGCCAGTTCGCCTGCCAATCGGTTCAACGCGTGGATCGACGCGACGATGTCGGCCTGCTGGTTGTCGAACACGCCAACGATGTCGTTGAGATTGGTGAGCAATTCCCGGGCGTCGGATCGGTGCGGACTCAGCGCGATATCGAAGTTGTGGATGATGTCACCGATCTGCCCCAGTCCGCCGGAGTTCACCACTGTCGACAGTGTCGACAGCGTCCGCTCGGTGGTGGGATATGCGGTGGATTCGTCCAGCGGAAGCGTCGAGTTTGGCGCGAGGCGTGCATGCGGCGCCTGGTCCGCGGGCACATCGAGGGAAAGGTGCATCGAGCCGAGGAGGCTGGTCTGGCCCACAGACGCCTTGACGTTGTCCGGGACGAGGACATCGGGCCGCACTGAGACTTCCACGTCGGCATGCCAACCCGCGACGCGCAGTCTGCGCACGCTTCCGACCGTGACGTCATCGAGCAGCACCGGCGAGTTGGGTTCCAGTGTGCTGACATTGGAGATCTCGACGTGGTAGGTGATGGCATCAGAACCGCGACCCTCGGCGCCCGGCAATGGCAGCGAATTCAACCCGCCGAAGCTGCAGCTCGCCGTGATGAGGGCGCAGCAGCTCAGCACCGCACCACGGCGCAGCGATCCGAATAGGCTCATCGTGGCGGCGCTCCTTCTTCCGCAGGCCTCGGCGACTCCGGGAGCGGTGGCGCCGGCACTTCGGGCGGGGACGCCGGCATCAGCATCCCGCTGAGATCCAACTGGCCCGGTGGTGGCCCATAGCCGGGTGGCGCGGGCACGTCCCCGACGCCGGTATAGGCAGAGACCGCCGGTGGCGTCTCCGGCGCGCCGGGTTTCGGTCCAGACCCTCCCGGTGCGAGCCCAGGTTCGGTGTACAGGAGATCCTCGGGTGGCGGGACCGACGTCAATCCGGGGTTGACCGGGAACGGAAGGTAGTTGAAATTCATCTGCTTCAACGCGGGCCCGAGGTACTGATTACAGAGCTTCGCGGTCTCCGGTGCAGTGGTGTTCTCGATCGCACCGATTGCGCCACACAAGAATTCAACGGGATTGCTGAAGTTGACAAACGTGAAGGTCCCGGTCGCACCGCCATCGCGAGGGTCGAACATGTTCAACGTGTTCGCGATGGCAGTCGGCGCAACATGCAGGATCTGTTTCAGGTCTCGCTGGTGATCCACGACGGTCTGAGTAACGCTGGCCAGCCCTCTCACCTGCTCTGCAGCCGGGTCTCGGGTATCTCGCACGAACCGCTCGACCTCGCCGACCACTTCGGAAACATTGGCCAGCATCGCGTCGAGGTCGGACTTGCTGCCGTCGAGCACACTGGTCAAGCTGGCGAGCCGATCCTGGAATTCCACGATCTGGGTCGAGCTGGCCTTCAGGGTCGTGATGAACTTCTGCAGGTTCTTGATGGTCCCGACGATGTCGCCACTTCCGTCGGCCAGGATTCTCCCGGCGCTGGACAGTTGCGCCAGCGTTTCACGAAGCTTCGGTCCATTGCCCGCCATGGCATTTGCGGCGCTGTCGATCACCCGTGCCGTTGCGGTGCCGGAAACCCCGTTCTGAGGACCCAATTCGCTTGCGAGTCTGTTGAGTTGGTCTTTGACTTCATCCCATTCGACGGGCACCGCAGTACGTTCCAACGGGATCTCGGCGCCGTCGGACATCGTGGGGCCGCTCCACCGGTACGGCGGCGTGAGCTGAACGTATCGCGCGGAAATCAGGTTCTGAGCGACGATGACAGCACGCGCGTCCGCGGGTATCGGCACGTGGCGATCCACCGTCATCGTCATGCGGACAGCGGCCCCATCGGGTTCGATCGACTTGATCGTGCCGACCCGGACCCCGGAGACCTTCACCTGATCGCCGGGGTACACGGCGGTCGCGGTGGTGAAGATCGCCCTCAGCGTTCGCGGCGCGAAGTAACGCAGGTGAACCAACCACGCCACTCCCGATACCAGCAAGGCCGCCAGCAGCAACGCGGTCAATCGAGTGATTCTGCTCCTGGTCATCGGCCCCACTGCTCCTGCGGCTGCGGAATACCGTTGCGCGGAAACGGAATCTCGGCGCGCGGCCCGGCATTATCGGGTGGTTGTCCGGCATCGGTTCCTCTGCGGAAGCCGAAGGCGTAGTCAAGAAATGGCTGTAGCACCGAGCCTTGGGTGAGATTCGGGATGTAAGCGACGTAGTAGGGACCGTTCGCGACCAATTCACTCAGGCCGCTCTCGTACTTCGCCAGACCCGGGATCGCCTTGGCAAGGTTGTCACGGTTCTTTTCCAGGACGGCCGTCACCGAGTTGAGCTTGTCCAACGTCGGCTTCAACTCTTGCTGGTTCTCGTCGATCAGACCCGTAATATGCTGGGCCAGTGCCGATGTATCGGCGATGAGTTTCACGATCGCCTGGCGGCGCTGGACCAGCGCACCGGTGAGATCATTGGCGTCGAGGATCAAGGTGTTCACCGCGTCGCTGCGCTGAGCGAGAATGTCGGTCACCTGCGAGGTGTTCCGGAGGAGCTCGGAGACCTTCTCGTTGCGGCCGTTGAGGGTCTTCGACAGCCGGGTGAGCCCGTCGAACGTCGGGGCCAGTTCCGGGGCGATCTGGTCGATCGTGCCCGACAGCACGTCGAGAGCCTGGTTCAGGGAGCCGGTGTCGGTATGCGCGACGTTGGTCGTGAGCTCACCGACGGCGTCGGTGAGCGAGTACGGCGAAGCGGTACGCGTCAACGGAATTCGGTCGAGGGAGGCCATCGTTTCCGACCCGGCCGACTCGAGCGTCAGCATGCGCTCACCGAGCAGCGTACCGGTACCGATGTGGGCAGTCGTCTGAGAACCGAGCCGGACGTTGTGATCGACGGCGAAGGTGACCAGCACGTCGCCATGGTCGAGCTTGACCTCGGTCACGGTGCCGATTTTGATTCCGGAGATCTTGACCGGATTGCCAGGCTCGAGTCCCCCGGCCTCGGCGAAAGCCGCCTGATATCTGATCGAAGACGCCCAGTTGATCAGTCGCTCGGGCTGAAGGCCGACAGCGATGATGAGGACGATGAGCACGACGCCGATGAACCCAGCACGGACGACTTGCATTCCGCGGTATTTGTTCATGGGTTCTCCGCGCACCTTCCGGTTTCTTGCTTGATCCACGGAAATACCGCGGTGCGGCCCTGCAGATCGCTCACCCGCCAGGTGACTCCGCACAGGTAGTAGTTGAAAAAGCTTCCGTAGGAACCTATTCGGGCGAGCTTGCGATAGTTCTCGGGGGCCTTCTGCAATGCGCCGTCAATGAGCTCCTTGTCGGAATCCAATGCCGGGGCCAGCCTGTTCAGCTGATCGACCGTCGCGGCCAGCGGCGGGCGAACATCGCCGAGCAGGCTGGCCACGGATGCAGTGCCGTTGCTCAGCGATTCGATCGCCACTCCGATGGAGTCGCGATCTGCCGCGAGGTCGTCAACGAGTTGGCGAAGCCGATCGAGGGCACCGCCGAACTGCCGGCCACTCTGGCTCACGGTTCCGATCGCTGCGTTGAGGTTGTCGATGAGGCTCTCGATGACCTGACCGTTGTCGGCGAGCGTGCGTGTGAAGGAAGCCGTACGCGCCATCAACGACTGCATGTTGTCGCCCTGGCCCTGCATGATCTCGATCAGTGTGGTTGTGAGGCCGTTTACATCCTGGGGATCGAGCCCTTGCATGACCGGCTTCAGACCGTTGAGTAGCACATCGAGGTCAAGCGCGGGAGAAGTGCGCTCGACCGGTATCTGCGAACCCGACGCCATGATGCGCGTCGAACCCGGGCCTTGGGTGAGATCGAGGTAGCGGTCTCCGACCAGGTTGAGGTAGCGGACTGACGCCCGTGTCCCGGTCGTCAGTGTCACCGCGGTGTCGGCGTCGAACTGCACGACGACGGTCTTGTTCGGTTGCAGTGTGACTGCGTCCACCGTTCCGACGCGGACTCCGGCCACCCGCACGGAGTCCCCCGTCTTGAGGTCCGAGACGTTGGCGAACACGGCCGAATAACCAGCTTCCGTGCCACCGCGGTAGTCGGCGAACACGGCGATGAGCCCGGCCGACAGGATCACCATGACGGTGGCGAAGCTGCCGAATTTCAGCAGGGTGAATCTCCCACGGCTCATCCCGGCATTCCGATCTGTGCCGAGTTACGCGGAGGACCGTCGACGCGCTGCGCGAGCAGCCATTGCTTCAGCGCCGCGGTGTTGAATTCGTTGCCCGGATTCCCGTACTCCCACGGATTGGTCCCGACGTCGGCAACGACGTAGGGCGGACGCGTTTCGAACGGCACCTGGGGCAGGCCTACGCAGCGCGAGCCGCCGGTGGCTGCCACCTTCGGCAGATCCGACGGATATCGGTAGGGATCCGCTCCCCACAGCAGACCCGCGATCACCTCAGCCCCGGGTACCCGCAGCGGCGGGACTTTGGACATGTTGACTGCCCCTGCAAGGGCGCAGTTGAGCGCCTGATTGTAGGTGTTGGTCAACCCGGTGATCGGTGAAAGCAGCCGAAAGACATCGGTGAGCGGGGTTCGATTCGTTCCGATGACGTCGTTTCCGATGTCGGCGAGTCCGATGACGCTTGTCAGCAACGAATCCAATCCGTCACGCTGGTCCACGATGGTCTTGCTGATTTGGCTTGCGTTGTTCATGGTGGTGAGCAGGTCCGGCGCTGCGTCCGCGTACGCGTTCAACGCTTCGGGCGCAACAGCGATGTCATGGCTCAGGCTGGGCAGACTTGGGCGAATTTGGGTGAGTGCGGCGTTGGCGTCGGCGATCATGTCGCCAAGAGTCTGCCCTCGGCCGTTGAGTCCAGTCGAAAGGGCGCTCAAGGTCTCGTTCAGCTGTTCAGGTTTGATCGTCGACAGCACAGACGTCAATTGCTCGAATACCGTGTTGACCTCGACAGTGACGTGATCACTTTCGATCACTTGACCTTCACGCACAGTTTCACTAGAGGGATTCGGCGGTGCGTTCAGCGAAACGAACTTCGCACCGAACACAGTCGAAGACGCCAGGTCGACACGAACGTTCGCAGGAATCATCGACACGGCTGCTGGATCGATGGCCAAATGCAAGAGCGCCTTGCCATCTGCGCGTTGTTCGATCGATGACACCCTGCCGATCTGAATGTCTCGCATCTTTACCTTGGCGTCTGGGTTCATGACCAGACCAGCGCGGTCAGAGACAACAGTGACGGGCACAGTGTTGTCGAAGCTCCCGCGAAACAGCGCGGCGCTCAGCGTCACGATCGCGCCAACCACGAGAAGGGTGAGCATACCGGCGAGAGGCCGGATGAATCCGCGCACCCCGAAACTGCGGCCCGCCTTGCCACCCACCGGACCTGCATGGCTGTCGGTCTCCGATCGGTGTATCGCGCCGGGCCCGATATGTCTTGTCACTGAACTCTTTTCCCGGCTGTCGAAACGCTCTGGTCACGGTATGGCTGCTCGAACGGCCACTGCTATGGGATACCGGTGGGCTGCGGGCTGTCCACTCGTCCGATCACCAAACCTCTCACTGAGCAGTGATGGACAACACATCGATCATCGTATGCAAATACTTCATCTCTGAAAAGAGAATCCAGATATTCTTTCTTGCTTAAGTGCCGTTCTCATGAACTTCTCCAGCGACATCACATCGGTCAGGCCGGCCACGGCCGGTCCCAGCGGTCACGCATCGCGACTTCCGACAGCGGTCGGCGACGGACGCGATGATGCCGCCCTGCGGGCCACCCCACCGTTAGCAGTGTCGCGATCTTCCAGTCGCCGGGAATACCTATGGAAGAACGCAATTCGGCATCGCAGGCGTCCTGCCACAGCGTGATGGCAGCACCCAACCCCTGGGCACGAGCTGCCAGCAGGAAGTTCTGCACCGCAGGGAAGATCGATCCGCCCTGCTGGAGTTCCGTCGTTCCACGTTGTGGCTGCACGCAGAACAACACCAGTACGGGTGCGGCACCGCCGACCTGCATGTGTTCGGCCATGGTCCGCAGCGTGCGGGATTTCGGATCGTCGGCTGCATCGCTGACTGCCGGCAGTTTGTAGAAGCCCTTCATCACCTCCCAGGTGCGCCGCGCCGCAGCGGTGATCAGCTCACGGAGTTCAGGCGTATCGAGCACCACGAACCGCCACGGCTGCCCGTTACCGCCCGACGGCGCCCAGGATGCCGCGGCCAGACACTTCTCCAGGACTGCATCCGGGACGGGCTCGTCGCGGTACCGCCGGACGGCCGTCGCGGTGCTCATGACTGTCCAGAGGTCGTCCGAAACCTGTTCGGTCGTCTTTTGGGTCACGCTTCCACCGCCTGGGACAGGACGCCTCGCCAGCTGCCTCCCCGCACAGGTCCGGTGACCAACGGCAGGTCCAACGTGGACAGTAGGCCGGGTTCGGCCTTGATGACGGCCGGGATGGCGTTGAGTTCCCGCATGACGGTCGCGTAAGTAAGCCCGCGCATGTTGTTGCCGCGTCCGTGCATCTCGATATCTACGGTATATGTGGGCATCCCGTCGACGACGACACGGTAGCCGCCGTGCGGTGACGGGTGCCGCGGCCATTCCGGCGCCGACTGTCCCCCCATCCGGGTGATGTGTTCCAACATGATTCGCTTCTCCCCGTCGACGATGCCGGCGAGTTTGAACCGCATGCCGCCCATGGTGCCCGGTTCGATCCATCCGGAGGCGACCTCGTACCGCTCGGTCGCCATCCATTTGTCGACCGTCGTGACCACATCATCGAGCGGCAGCCCGACACCGTCGGCGACCAGGTGAACGATCGGAGACCACAGCGCGGACAGTCGGCTTGTATCGAAAAGCGGTGCCGGGTAGTCGGGTTCGTGGCCGAAGCCCATGAAGTCGAACATGATGTCGGGCTGCGCGATCGGGCCGTAGTCGAGGATCTCCAGCATGGTGATGGTTTCGACCCGACTGCTGAAACCGGTCATGGTCAGGGCGATGACATCGTTGGCCCAGCCGGGATCGACGCCGCTGTTAAACAGGCTGGTGCCGCCCTCGCGGCAGGCAGCCTCCAGCAGCTGAACGGTTTCACGGTCTGCGGCCGGCGGATAACACAGCGGCACAAGCGATGTACACACCACGTTCTTGCCGGCACGCAGACAACGAGCCACGTCCTCAGCGGCTTCGCGGTAGCGGTAGTCGCCGGAAGCGAAGAACGCCACGACATCGGCGTCGATCGCGAGAGCGGCATCGATATCTCGGGTGGCGATCACCCCGGTGTCGGGCATGCCGCAGATATCGCCGGCGTCGCGGCCGGCCTTGGCCTCCGAATGCACGATCAGCCCAGCCAGGTCGAGACCGGGATGCGCGATGACCGCGCGCAATGCCCCGATGCCGACCTGGCCCGGTCCCCAGAGAATGACCCTCGGACTGCTCATACTCGCGGCACCGCGGTCAACAGCTCGCGCAGGTTGGCGCCCATGATGCTATCGATCATCGGTTCGTCGAGGGCAGCGATCTCGGGAGTCAACTCCGCCGGGCGTGCCAGGCCTTCGGGATGCGGATAATCCGACCCGAACAGCACCCGGTCGGCACCGATCAGGTCGATGAGTCCGGTCATGTCCTCCTCGTGGAACGGATTCACCCAGACGTGCCGTTTGAATTGGGCGACAGGGTGTTCGGCGAACTCCGCGGACATCTTCCTGTAAACCCGGTCGAAGAGTTCGACCAGTCTGGGCACCCAATTGCCGCCGTTCTCGACGACACCCACCCGTACGCCCGGGTGCCGCGTGAAGACACCATGGGCAACCAAGGCCGCGCAGGTGTCCAGGATTGATCGCGCGTCCTCGTACACAATCGTCTTGAAGGCATCGGGCTTGAACGGCAGGTACTCGGCCCCGGCCCCTTCCCAGTCACGGCTGTACCGGTCGTAGCCGGAGTCGCAGGCGTGCATGAGCACCGGGATGCCGTGATGGGCCAGTCGCGCCCAGAACGGATCGAAGTACGGCTGGCCCATCGAGGTGGTGTGACCGGAGATGGTCGCCACCGGCCGAGGGTTCACCAGCACCGCACGCGCGCCCCGCTCTACACACCAGTCCAGCTCCGCCACAGCCTTGTCGACATCGGGCAGGGTGATCACCGGCGTCGCAAAGATGCGCCCGCGGTAGTCGAAGCTCCACTCCTCCAACAGCCACTCGTTGTACGCGTGGACGACCGCGTGCGCGAGTTCGATATCATCGGTCATCCGTTCTTCGAGCATGCCGCCGGTGGTCGGGAACATCACGCAGGCGTGCACACCCTGCTCCTCGAGCAGGGCCAACCGATCTTCGACCCGCCGGAACGAATCCGGGCAGGCGATGGGATTGGCCAACTCCCGCAATGACTTTCCATCCGGATTGATCCCGCGGAAGTAGTCCGCCCAGGCCCCTGGAGACGCGACCACATCGTAGGTCGGGTTCGGAATGGTGTCGGTGAGCCGACCCTTGATCATCAGCTTCGTCTGGCCGTTGACCTGGATCCACCGGATCGCGCTGCGGTACTGCTTGGGCAGGTGCCGAGTGTAGGCGTCGGTGGGTTCGTACAGATGGTTGTCGGCATCCCAGATCTCGCGGACCGGCTGGGTCATGGGGGCTCTCCTGACGCGTTATGAGAACATTGCTTCTCACTGACCGATAACATCATTACCACAAGCGGCATAGGGAGAACAGTGAGCGGATACCGGTTCCTGAAGTGGCAGAGCTACGACGACGGCGCAATCGTGCGGATATCGCTGAATCGCCCCGATCAGCGCAACGCCCAGAACCGCGGCATGCTCGTGGAGCTCGACGAGGCCTTCGGCGCCGCCGAGGCCGATGACACCGTCCGGGTGGTCATCCTGGCCGGTGAGGGCAAAATGTTCTCGTCGGGCCACGACATCGGATCAAAACAGGCCATCAGCGAATACCTGCCCGGTCCCGACCAGCACCCGACGGCGGCCATCAACGGTGGAACTCGCGAGGGTGCCGAGAAATGCATGCTGCAGGAATGGCACTACTTCTTCCAGAACACCCTGCGCTGGCGCAACCTGCGCAAGATCACCATCGCCCAGGTACACGGCGATGTGTTCTCCGCCGGTCTGATGCTGATGTGGGCCTGTGACCTCATCGTCGGCAGCGATGACGTGCGATTCGCGGATGTGGTCGGCACCCGGCTGGGCATGTGTGGCATGGAGTACTTCGGCCATCCCTGGGAGTTCGGTCCGCGAAAGGCCAAAGAGCTGATGCTCACCGGTGATGCCATCGACATCCACGAGGCACACCGGCTGGGCATGGTCAGCAAGGTGTTCACCCGCGACGACCTTGCCGACAACACACTTGAACTCGCCCGCCGCATCGCCACGGTGCCCACCATGGCCGCTCTACTCATCAAGGAGTCCGTCAATCAAACTCAGGACAACATGGGTTTCCACAACTCCCTGCAGGCGTGTTTCACCCTGCACCAGCTCAATCACTCGCATTGGGCCGGTATCCGCGAGGACAAACTGGCCACCGCGGGCCCCGAGCAGGGGGTGCCGGACTGGCGCAGCGCCCCGCCGGTGGTACTCGCGCTCAAGGATCAGGTCCGGGCACACGAATGAGGCCCATGGAGGTGACGATCCCCGGCCACCTCTTCGGCGAACTCCCGTTCTTCGACATCGCCGACGACGCCGATACGGTCATCGTCGACCTGCACAACCGCCCCGATCTGGCGAACGCACGCGGCGCCTTGCAGGGCGGGCTGGTGGCAACCCTGGTCGATATCGCGGGTGGGCGCCTCGCGATGTCCGTCGCCGGGCCCGACAATGGGGTGAGCACGGCGGATATGGCGATCCATTACCTGGCACCGATCAACATTGGGCCGGCGCGGGCGGTGGCGACGATGGTGCGGGCCGGCAGAAGCATCATCGTGGTCGCGGTGGACGTCTTCGATATCGGCGATGAAGGGCTCGCCGCCCGTGCCACGCTCAGCTTCGCGGTCGTGCGGCCGCGGACCGCCGATCAGCAGGCGGTCCCGTAGCGGGCGTCCGCGACCCTGTCCAGTGCGGTCACGGGGTCCCCGTACACCATCGTCCATCCGCGGGCGCGGCGGAAGTACAGCTGAACGTCGGCCTCCATACCGAAGCCGTACCCACCGTGTACATGCAGGGCCGTGCGGGTGGCCGCGCGGGCGGACTCGGCGGCGAAGGCAAATGCCATGGCGGACAGTTCGGTTGCCCGGCCGGGCTCGTCGTCGAACGCACACGCCGCCTTGAGCGCCAGCAGCCGGGCACCGTCGACGGCGGTGGCACCGTCGGCCAGCGGATGGGAGACTGCCTGGAAAGACCCTATCGGCGCACCGAACGCATGCCGCTCTTTTGCGTACTGCGCGCCCACCTCGATGGCCCGCGCCCCGATACCGGCCAGCGCAGCAGCGGTCAACGCGAGCCAGCGATCCAGCGCTGCCGAATGCATATCCGCGGCGGCGTCTCCCTCTGCCAAGGTGACGACCTCCGCACCGATCTCCACATCGGCCAGCGGCAGCGTACCGAGGTTCTCGACGATGGTGCGCGTCCGAATCGGCGAGGCCACCAAGCGGTCTCCGATCAGCGCGATCACCACGTCGGCGACCGCGCCCCCCGGTACCAGTGTGAGTTCGGGCCGGGAGGCACCGCGCGGGGCAAAGGTGACCAACCGGCCCCCTGTCATCGCCGAGTCAAGCAACTCTGCGCCGGTGGCACCGCATTGAGCCAGCAGCCAGGCGGCCACTTGTGCCTCGATCACCGGAGCGGAACCCGTTGCCCTGCCGTGCTGTTCGGACACCAACGCCAGTTCCAGCACTGATGCACCCCAGCCGCCGTGCTCCTCGGGGACCGCCATCTCGACCACACCGGTAGCCCTCAGCGCCGCCCACAGGGCGGGGTCGAATCCCAGCGGTTCGGCGGCACGCACCCGCTCAGCGCTGGATTCCCGCATGTACAGGGCACCGAACGAATCAACGAGCTGGCGTTGTTCCTCGGACAGAGTCAGGTCCACGTCGCTCGCTCCATTCCTGCGGATATGATAATTCTCAATTTTGAGAGTATCAGTATCTACACGAACGGTTCGACGACAGAGGGTAGGACATGCACTTTCGGCTTGATTCGGAGACCATGGCATTCCGCGACGAGGTGCGCGCACACCTACAGGAAGTCCTTACGCCGGAGTTCGAGGAGCAGACCTATCGCAGCGGTGTCGCCCATGACGACGGCTTCGCCAAGGGTTTGGTCGAGAAAGGCTACTTCGCCCCGAGTTGGCCGGTCGAGTTCGGCGGCCAGGATCGCGGTCCATGGGCTGAGCATGTGGTCAAGGAACTCATGATGCGATTCGACGCACCGGTCTACCTGTCGGAAACCACCAGAATGGTGGCATCCATCATCCGCGCCATCGGCTCCCCGGAGCTTCGGGAAAGGATCGTCCCGGCCGCGATGAACGGGGATCTCACGATCGCGCTGGGCTTCACCGAACCCGAATGTGGCTCGGATGTCGCCGCGGCGGCCACTCGCGCCGTACGTGATGGCGAGGACTGGGTGATCAACGGCTCCAAGATGTTCACCACGAACGGCCACATCGCCGATTACGTGTTCCTGCTCGCCCGCACCAGCCCGGAGAAGCCCAAGCACAAGGGGCTCACCATGTTCCTGGTGCCGCTGGACAGCACAGGATTCGAGGCACAGGCCGTCTGGACGCTATCCGGAGAGCGCACCAACATCACCTTCTACAGTGACGTCCGTATCGGCGACCGGTGGCGGATCGGCGAGATCGACGGCGGCTGGCAGGTTCTCGGGTTGTCCCTGCAGGATGAACACGCGTCCGGCTGGGGCCCCCACATCGCCAGGCTCCTGCACCACGCCGAGCGGTGGGCGCAGATGTCCTCGGCCGAGGGGTGTCAGCCACCCATCGTCGCCTCCGATGTGCGACGCCGAATCGCCAGGGTCGCAATGGAAACAGAGGTCTCAGAGTTGCTGCTGCGACGCTGCGTGTGGATGAGTGAACAGGGCAGGCACCCGGTCGCGGAGGGCCCGATGTCCAAGGTCTTCAGCACCGAGGCGCTGGAGCGCGCCAGCCAGGACATCTTCGAACTGGTCGGGACGGACGGGGTGCGCAGCTTCCTCGACCCAACCGCATCCGAACAGGGCAGATTCGACCAGTTACTGAGGTTCTCGCTGGGCACCACGATCTATGCGGGCACCAGTGAGGTACAGCGATCGATAATCGCCCAGCGCGGCCTCGGCCTACCCCGTTAGCTTGCCGGACCTGCGAGCCGCACCGGTGCGCGGCGCAGACTTCGCCCGCGCAGGTTTCGGCTTCTCGTCGGAAGGCGGCGAGACCGCCTGCTTGCACCAGGCCCAGAGCTGATCCTCGCTGAGCGCGACTGCTTTGACCCCAACCTGGAAGACCCCAATCTGCGCGAGTGCAGTCAGCGTGGAGTTCAACAGCGTGGTCAACTGGGCGGGGGTCAGGTCCTTGCGCACCAGTCCAGCCCGTGAACAGGACGTGACGATCTTGGTCAGTAGCCTGTGATGCGGCTCCCAGATCTTCGCGAAATCAGCGGGACGCTCGATCTCCAGGCTCAGGTTGTAAATGGTCATCACCCGACCGCCGACCTTCTCCGAGGATTCCGCCCGGGAGAGGAATCCTCGGCAGAAGGCTTCGAGCTGGTCCATCGGACCATCCGCCGCCGCGACCTCTTGGCGGATGCTCTCGGTGAACTGGCTGGTGACATTCTCATACAGCGCGAGGAGCAGTTCTTCCTTACCAGCAAAGTGCTGGTAGAAGGCCCGCAGGCTCAAGTTCGAGCGGTCGATCAGGGCCTGGATGGTGAAGTCTGCGCGACCGGACTCCTCGACTAGTTCCAGCGCGGTGGCCAGAAACCGGGAGCTGCGCGCCAGTGCTCGCGCCCGCGCGGTGCTGAGCCGTCGTTCGATGGTCCGCTGCTGCCACGTCGTCGCGGGGATGTCCAACTCGGCATCAACGATCTCCAAGCCGGCTCCCGCACCACCGGGACTCGTGCCCTTTTTCGCGTTCATGATGCCTAGCAGGATACGGGATCGGCGACGAGAATTTGCGATCTACATTCACGGGTATGTTGATTTTCACCTTCCGCACCCCCCGGCACGATACGTACCAGACATCATGCGCTATCGTGAAAACAGTCATTCTCGAATTAGGGAATGTGTTGTATCAACCGCCCCGAAGGAGTGCAGCGTTGAGCTCAGCCCTCTCTACCGATATCCCCATCGTCTCGCCCGACGATCACCTGGTGGAGCCTGCGAATCTGTGGACGAGCAGACTGCCGGCGCGCTATCGGGACGTCGGTCCGCGCATCATCCGGCATCGCGGGCGCATGGACCCTACCGTCACTTCGGATGTCGCGTTCATCGATGACGAGGACGGCCGCGATGCCGACATCTGGCACTACGAAGATGCGATCATCCCGATCCCGCTGATCAGCGCGGCAGTCGGCTATGAAATCGACGAGCTGACAACCGACCCGATCACCTACGACGAGATGCGGCCCGGTTGCTACAGTCCGGCCGATCGCCTTGCCGACATGGACATCGCCGGGATCGAGGCCTCGGCCTGCTTCCCGAACACACTCGTGCGTTTCTGTGGGCAGCGGTTCCTGCACGGCAAGGACAAAGATCTCGCCCTGCTGTGTGTACAGGCCTACAACGACTTCCAGATCGAGGAGTGGGGCGCGGGCTCTAACGGGCGGCTGATCCCGCTCGGCATCATCCCGCTCTGGGATGTCAAGCTGGCCGCCAAGGAAGTTGAGCGAGTGGCCGCCAAGGGGATGCCGGCCGTCTGCTTCTCAGAACTGCCCGCGCGATTGGATCTGCCGTCCATCCACAGCGGCTATTGGGACCCGTTCTTCGCAGCCTGCGAGCGCAACAATGTCGGCATCATGCTGCACATCGGGTCGAGTTCCTCGCTGACAAAGTCCTCCCCCGATTCCCCGCACGTCGTCACCAGTGCGCTCATGGCGGTCAACTGCACCATCGCGCTGGTGGACTGGCTGTTCTCCGCCAAGCTCAGGCAATTCCCGAAACTCAAACTCGCCTTCGCCGAAGCACAAGCCGGCTGGATCCCCTACTACCTGCAACGGGTCGATGAGGTCTGGGAAGATCGCCGAGCCTGGGGTGGCATTCATCCCTTGCTCACCGAGCCGCCCAGCACTCAGGTACCGGGCCGGGTCTGGTTTTCGACTTTCGGCGACCCGGTGGCGTTCCGGATCCTCGACCTGGTCGGACCCGATCAGCTCATGTTCGAGACCGATTACCCACACAACGACACCAACTGGCCGCACAGCACCGACGTCGCTAACAGAGCCACCGCCGGGCTGGATGAAGAAACCAAACGAAAAGTGCTGTCCACCAACGCCAAGAACTTCTTCGGTTTGACGTAGCTCGCGGCTTCCGATGAGGCCAAGTGATCATCGCCGGGCTCGCATTGTCGCTGCTGCCGGTTCTCTTGCAGCGGCCGGCGGATATGACGCGGTCACCATGCGGGCCGTCGCAACGCATGCCGACCTCTCCACCGCGACGCTGTACCGGTACTTCCCGTCCAAACACCACATTCTGGTGGCCGCCCTCGAGCGCTGGCTGGAACAATTCGAAATCCGCGCCGCGCGCGAGATCCGGGTGCCCGACGACCCATTCGATCGGCTCTGGTCGGTGGTCGATGCGCTGTATGCGTCACTACATCACAGTCCACTGCTCGCCGAGGCAATGGCCCGCGCATATGCCGCCGCCGATGTCAACGCGGCGGATCAGGTCGAGAATATCCGTGCCAGGCTGATCGAAATCTTCGCATCCGCACTCGGTGACGACGATTCCGGCCATCACGAAGCCGTCGGGATGTTGCTCTCCGACGTATGGGCAGCCAACGTACTGGCGTTGTCCCACAACAGGATAAGCGCGACTGAGTTGCGTCGTCGGCTAGCCGTGACAGTGCGCCTGCTCGCGCGCCAGGATTCCGGAGTTCGCGCTAGCGCGCTCGCCACTGCGGCGTGCGCTTCTCCAGGAATGCCCGCGGACCCTCGACCGCGTCCTTCGTGAGCGCCACCTTCATACGGTAGTTCTCGGCAAGTAGCTCGGCCTCATAGATCGGCAGCGTCAGACCCTTCCGTACCGCCATACGCGAACCGCGCACCGCCAGCGGCGCATTCGCATTCACGATGCCGGCGATCTCCCAAGCCCGGTCCAGCAACGCTTCGGCAGGTACCACCTCGGTGAAGATGCCCAATTCATAGCCACGCCGAGCGTCCAGGCGTTCGTGCCGACCCATCAGCACCAGTCGCATGGCCACCGGCAGCGGGAGGATCCGGGCCAGCCGCACAGCTTCCCGACCGGAGGTCACCCCGATGCTCACATGCGGATCCATCAACGTCGCGGTCTCCGAAGCGATGGTGATATCGGCCGTGGTGACAAGATCCATTCCTGCGCCACAGGCGATTCCGTTCACCGCACAGATGATCGGCTTGGTCATCTGAAGCCAAGGCGGCGTAGCCTCCTGCGGAGCATCCCACTGCCGCAGCGAGCTCAGAATGGGCTCACCCTGGTTGTCGATGCCCGCCGCATTGTCCATGTCGTGGTCGGCTGCCTTGTTGACATCGGCACCCACGCACAGCGCCCGGCCGGCGCCGGTGACGATCACGGTCCAGATGTCCTGCGAGAATTCGATCTCGGTGTAGACCTCGGCCAGTTCGGCGATCATCTCGTCGTTGATGGCGTTGAGCACCTCGGGACGGTTAAGGGTCACGCAGGCCGTGTGTCCGCGCACCGCGAACTCAATTGTTTGATATCCCACGCTGGTCACCTTCGGTTCGGGTCGAGATCTGCCGGGTCCGGTTCGGTACTGGGACGGAACCCGAACACGTCGTGGAAACGCTCGCAATAGCGAGGCCACACATCAGGATTGAGCAAACGCGGTGGCAACTGGCCACCGAAGATGATCGACCACTGGGTGGCGGTGGCCACCGCGATATCGCGGGAAGCCTCGACGGTGATGCCCGCGGTGTGCGGGGTGGCCACCACATTGGCCATCATTAGTAGCGGATCATCGGCACGTGGCGGCTCGGTGTGAAATACATCCAAGCCCGCCCCGGCGATACCACCACTGCGAAGGGCGTCCAACAGGGCGGACTCATCGTGTACCGGCCCGCGCGCGGTCGTGATGAAATACGCGGTGGGCTTCATGGCGGCGAACTCGGCATGCCCGATCAGGCCCGTGGTCTCCGCCGTGAGCGGACAGGTGACCTGCACGAAATCCGATCGTCGCACCAGCTCCGCCAGGGCCACCCGGGTCACCCCGCGGCCGGTAGCCGTCGCGTCGTCCAAGTACGGGTCGAAGACCAGGACCTCCATCCCGAACGGTGCGCAGAGTTCCACCAACCGACTTCCGATGGCCCCCAGTCCGATCACACCGAGGGTCTTGCCCAGCAATTGGGTGCCCCGCAACGTCAGCCGGTTCTCCAGGGTGCCCGCACGCAAGGTCCGGTCCGAGACCGTGATCTTCTTCGCCAGGTCGAGCATGAATCCGAGTGCGTGTTCGGCAACGGCCTCGGCCCCCGGGCCAGAGTTGTTGCACACCGCGACCCCGGCGCGGGTACAGGCCTCCACGTCGATCACGTCATACCCGGCACCGGCCGAACAAACGGCCAACAGGTTCTCACAGCGCGAGATCAGCTCAGGTCCGACGAGCCACCGCGCTCCCCCGGATACCGAGGCCGTGTCGGTGCGGGTGGCCACCTGGTAGCCGTGCGCCGACTCGAGCGCCGCCCAATTCTGTTCGTCGGACGCCACGAGGTCCAGCTTGACGACGTCGATATCGGCGAGCCCGAGCACCTCGTCGGCGATCGGGTCGGTCCACCGCTCGTAGACCAGCCGCGGTTGCCGCCCATGTCCGGTCACCTGTTCAGCTTTGGCTTGGTCTGCGCGGCCTTGAACATGTCAGCCAGCGCGGGGTCGACGTTCTTGTAGTCATTGCGTGCGATGGTGCCGTCACGACCTTCGACGACGTCGTAGCCGAGCCGCAGATCCTTGTTCTCCATGTGGAAGTACTCACGCCCCAGTGGCAGTCGACGGTCTTTACGCGGTACCTCCATCCAGGCGCGGAGGAAACAACGCGCCTTCTTGGGATCGTTGCTGCTGACGAAGTCCGAACGTGAGTGGCACATCGCGAAATTGTTGGCCACCGCCGCCTCACCCGATTCGAGCCGGAACTCCGCCTGCTGCTCCACGAGAATGTTGCGCAGGAGTTCGATCGCCTCTTCCTGGATTGGCGTGAATTCACGACCGATCGTCTTCATCGCCGGAAGGATGCTGCTGTAGGTGAAATTGATGCAGATGCGGCCGTCGATCTGGGAGAACACCGGCACGT
This sequence comes from Mycobacterium sp. URHD0025, assembly GCF_000426065.1. GTDB lineage: Bacteria > Actinomycetota > Actinomycetes > Mycobacteriales > Mycobacteriaceae > Mycobacterium. The sequence continues at coordinate 653,701 of NZ_KE384491.1, forward strand.
CATAGGGTGTGACGTCGGGCTGGTCATCGGGTTGCTCGCTGCGGCGATGGTGCGGGAAACCCTGATACAGCACCTTGAGCAAGTCCGGCCGCTCGACGAGAATCCGATTGTGCGCGGCGGGGCCGCTGGCGAACTGGCTTTCGCCGCCGGAGAGCGCCGGATAGACACACAGCAGCGACAGAATGTCGGCAGCATCGTTGTGCATGGCCAACTCCGCGCTGGATTTCGTACCGCGTGCCGGCTGCACTCCGTTGGGCAGGATCTCCTCCTGCACCCGCACCAGTCGATGCCCAAAGGAGTTGTTGGACACCGGATAACCGAGGTGCCAGCAGAAAGCCCAGTAGATGCGCTCGAGATCCTCCACCGAATGCTGCTCGACCGGGAACCCGCGGACGCACGCCAGCCCCTTGCCGAACATCAGATCCCGATACAACTTCCCGAGGTCGTCATCCAGGTCGGGGTGGCGGACGTCGTCAAAGGTGATGTCATCCCGGTCCTTGGTGGCCGTCTTCACCAGGATCGACTCCAGCGCCGCCACGTTGCGTGCCGACAGATCGAAGCAGAAGTCCTCCTTGCTGGTGAAATCGGCGCCGGTCCAGGCCATCGAGTCGGTGACCTGTTCGGTGTAAATCGCGGTGGGCATCCGTGCTCCTGTCGTCGTGACGCGGCCTGTGCTGTCAGCGACCGGCCGACAGGGCACGAAGCGCCAGCGCCCGGGAGGTGGCCGCTTCGGTCAACATCCCGACATCGGTACCGGCCGAGATGAATCGCAGGCCCAGGCCGACGAAACGTTCCAGCAGGTCTACCGACTTGATACCGGCAATCCCGAGTGCCACGCCGTGCCTACGGCAGGCCGCTGCAACAGAGCTTACCGCATAACGGAAACGCTCATTCTCATAATCGCCGTGAATTCCCATCTCGGCGGTCAGGTCACTCGGTCCGAGCAGGATCATGTCGAGCCCCGGCACAGCGGCGATAGCCTCACAGTCCGCAACCGCATCGGGAGTCTCGACCATCACCGCTACCACAGTCCGATCCTCCAGTGCGGCGGCAAGCTCCGACGGACTTCGCGGACCGAATCCGCTGACCACAGTGGGACCGGAGATCGACCGCCGCCCGATGGGTGGAAATCGGGTCGCGTCCACCACCGCGGTCGCCTCGTCTGCCGAATTAACGTGTGGCACAATAATTCCCACGGCTCCCGCATCGAGAACTCGGGCAATCACACTCGGGTCGCGCGAGGGCACCCGGACCAAGCCCGCAATGCCGGCCCCGGCGGCTCCGGTGCACATCAGAGCGGCGGTATCCAGCGATGTGGATGTGTGTTCGAGGTCCACATAGATCGCGTCGTAACCGCAGGCGGCGGCGATGGCGGGGACCTCGGGAGTTCGGGAGTTCAACAGGGCCAGGCACAGTAGCAGCCGATCGCCGCGCAGCTTCGTCCTGAAATTTTGTTGCACCAGGTTCACCTTACGCAACGAGAACGATCATTTGCACCGATTCGCATACGCCATTATCGGTGTGGTTAACATGGGCTATGCCAACCAGACGTGTTGCTGTCGTGGGGGCCGGCCTCTCCGACTGCGGACGGGTTCCCCAGATGACTGCGATGGGGTTGATGGCCCAGGCCGCGCGCCGGGCCGTCAGCGATGCGGGGCTGACCAAGGACGATGTCGACGGCTTCGGTGGCCACGGCACACTGCTCCCGCCGATCGAGGTCAGCGAATACCTAGGGCTGCGGCCGCGCTGGGTCGACGCCACCAATGTCGGCGGATCCTCCTGGGAGGTAATGGCTCGACATGCGGTCGCGGCCATCGCGACAGGCGAGGTCGACGTCATCCTGCTCACCTACGGGTCCACCGCTCGCTCCGATGTCAAACGCCGGGTGCGCGGGTCGGTTGCGGCGATGAGCACCGGCGGCGCGATGCAGTACGAGGCCCCGTACGGCGCCTCCCTGATAGCCAAATACGCCATGGCAGCGCGCAGGCACATGATCGAATTCGGCACCACCGTAGAGCAACTCGCCGAGGTGGCGGTGGCTGCGCACGAGTGGGCCGCCATGAACCCCAATGCGTTCGAACGCGACCGCATCACCCTGGCCGACGTCGCGTCGGCGCCCATGCTGGCAGACCCTTTCACCGCCAAGCACGTCTGCCTGCGTACCGACGGCGGCGGCGCTGTGGTACTCGCCAGTGAAGCCGTCGCCCGCTCGTGCGCCAAGGACCCGGTCTGGATCCTCGGATCCGCCGACGCGGCCTCGCATGTCAGCATGAGTGAATGGGGCGACTTCACCACGTCGGCGGCGGCGGTGTCCGGACCGGAAGCCTTCGCCCGGACCGGAGTGCAGCCAGCGGATATCGACGTCTGCCAGCTCTACGACTCCTTCACCGCCACCGTACTTTTGACCGTTGAGGATCTCGGGTTCTGCGCCAAGGGCGATGGCGGGAAGTTCATCGAATCCGGCGCGCTGCGGCCCGGTGGGACGCTGCCCACCAACACCGACGGAGGCGGGCTGGCGTCCTGTCACCCAGGTATGCGCGGCATGTTCCTTCTCGTCGAAGCCGTTCGGCAACTGCGCGGCGAATGCGGTGACCGCCAGGTCGACGACGCCAAACTCGCCTGCGTGCATGCGATGGGCGGCTTCTTCAGCCACAGCGCCACCATGATCCTGGGGAGGAACTGATGAACGCCCCCAACCGGCCGATAACCGACAGCGACAGCGAAACGTGGTGGGCCGCTGTCCAGAACGGCACGTTGCTGGTCACTGCTTGCGCATCATGTGGCCGGAATTCCCTGTATCCCCGACCGTTCTGTCCCTACTGCTGGAGTGAAGAAGTGTCCTCGATTCCCGCGAGCGGTCGCGCCACGCTGTACACCTGGACGGTCGTCCACCAGGGCCCTGCAACCTCGTTGGTCGCCATGGTCGACCTGGCCGAGGGGCCCCGGCTGATGACAAATATCGAGCACTGCTCCCCTGACGTACTGGAGGCCGGACTGCCGCTGCACCTCGACTTCCGTCACGACGACGACGGCTTCGTCGTTCCCGTATTCAAGCCACTCACACCGGCACTCGAGAGGAAATGACATGAACAAGGACGACATGATCCTGGTCAGCGTCGACGACCACATCGTCGAGCCGCCCGACATGTTCAAGAACCATCTGGCCAAGAAGTATCAGGACGACGCGCCACGTTTGTTGCACAACGCCGACGGCAGCGACACCTGGCAGTTCCGCGACGTCGTAATCCCCAATGTCGCACTCAATGCGGTGGCCGGTCGGCCGAAGGAAGAGTACGGCCTCGAACCACAGGGACTCGACGAGATCAGGCCCGGTTGCTTTCAGGTCGACGAGCGCGTCAAGGACATGAACGCCGGGGGCATCCTCGGCTCGATGTGCTTCCCGTCGTTCCCGGGCTTCGCCGGAAGGCTGTTCGCCACCGAGGATCACGAGTTCTCCCTAGCCCTTGTGCAGGCCTACAACGACTGGCACGTCGAGGAGTGGTGCGGGGCCTATCCCGCCCGCTTCATTCCGATGACCCTTCCGGTCATCTGGGACCCCGAAGCGTGCGCAAAGGAGATCCGTCGCAACGCCGCCCGCGGAGTACATTCGCTGACCTTTACCGAGAACCCGGCCGCGATGGGCTACCCGAGTTTCCACGATCTAAACTACTGGAAACCGATGTGGGAAGCGCTTGTCGACACCGACACGGTGCTCAACGTGCACATCGGCTCATCGGGCCGGCTGGCGATCACCGCGCCTGACGCCCCGATGGACGTGATGATCACACTGCAGCCGATGAACATCGTGCAGGCCGCGGCGGACCTGCTGTGGTCCAAACCCGTGAAGACCTACCCCGGCCTGAAGATCGCCCTCTCCGAGGGCGGCACCGGCTGGATCCCGTACTTCCTCGACCGTGCCGACCGGACTTACGAGATGCACTCCACATGGACGGGGCAGGACTTCGGCGATCAGAAGCCATCAGAGTTCTTCCGGGAGCACTTCCTGACCTGTTTCATCTCCGATCCGGTCGGCGTGGAACTGCGCCATCAGATCGGCATCGACAACATCTGCTGGGAGGCCGACTACCCGCATTCGGATTCCATGTGGCCGGACGCCCCTGAAGCGCTCGACGAGGTTGTCAAGAAATTCGACGTCCCGGACGCCGACATCAACAAGATGACGTATGAGAATGCAATGCGCTGGTACCACTGGGATCCCTTCGCCCATATCAGCAAGGAGCAGGCGACTGTCGGGAGCCTGCGTAAGGCCGCCGAGGGCCACGACGTGTCCATCCAGGCGCTGTCCAAGCGAGAGCACGACGACAGCTCGTCGGACTGGCAGGCCCGGATGAACAAGGCGACGATCAACGTCAGCGGTGACGCCAAGCGCTAGCACACATCACGGCGTCGTAGCCAGACGGTCGGCCACCGCGCGGGGCCGACCGTTTGCGTTCTGGTGCAATCCTTTTCGTTCCACCTTGCCGTTGGCGTTGACCGGCAGCGGCTGGTCCCAGAACACCAATTCCTCGGGCAGCTTGTACTTGGGCAGGCCGGCAGCGAGCAGCGTTGCCGTCACCTCTCGCAGGGAAAGTTCCGTGGACCCCTCGAGCACCAATGCAACCGCGAGCCTCTCTCCGGTGGTCGCGTCGGGCACCGAGTAGGCGGCGCATTCGCGCACGCCGGCGATCCTGGCCACCGCCTCCTCCACTTCAGCGGCCGGAATCTTCATGCCGTTGCGGATCACGATGTCCTTGATCCTCCCCACGATACGCACGCGCCCGTCCGCCACCGCGGCGATATCGCCCGTGCGGAACCACTCCCCCTCGAAAGCGGCGGTATCGGCCTCGGCATCGGTGTAGCCCAGGAACGTGTGCGGGCCGCGGATACAGCATTCCGCGGGATCCCCGGCGGAGCCCAGCCGGACCTCGACGTCCGCCAACGGCAGTCCGTCATCGGCATGCCGCGCCCGCCGTGTATCGGTGCGCCGACCGGAGGTGCTGACCGGAACTTCCGACGACCCGTAGGCACGCATCACGACGATCCCGAAATCGTCCTCGATGCGCTCGACGATCCGGTGATCCAGCATCGTGCCGCCCAGGTACACCGCCCGCAGCGGTACCGCCCGGTCCCGTGCCACCGCTTCGTCGAGCAGCCGGTCCAGCAGCCGGTCGGGCCCGCCGTACCAGGTCGCACCCGCAGCCAGCAGCAGTTCGCAAGTGGCCGCGGGTTCCCAACGATCCTCCAACACCACCGGCACCGCGAGCATCGGACCGATGAACAGTGCCTGCACCACCCCGGTCACCGAAGCGAGCGGACTGATCAGGAAGATCCGGTCCCCCGCACTCAGCCCGGCGGCGGCGATGTAGTTGGCCGAGGCCTTGCGCAGGGTGCTCAGCGAGTGGACGACCCCTTTAGGTCGTGCGGTGGTACCAGAGGTGAACAGCACGAACGACGGCTCATCGGCGGGGCGCTGCGGCCAGATCGACGCCGGCGCGGTCGTCGTGGCCGGGCCCGCGATCCAGGTGCAGCGCCCCGCCAAATCCGGTTTCGCGTCATCGGGCCAATTCGGTGCGAGGCCGAACGCCGCTCCGGTGCGATCGACGATGTCGACCACCTGTGCGGCTCCGGCGCTGCGTGGCATCAGCAGCGCCACGGCATCCCTGCGTTCTACGGCATGGACGGCCACCACCGAGTCGACGTCATTGCCGACGACGACGACGACCGGAGTGCCCTCCACGACGCCGGCCTCGGTCAGCGTCTGACAGACCCGGTCGATACGTTCGTCCAATTCCGAATAGGTGAGTTCGACGCCACGAGTGATCAGCGCGGTCCGCGTGGGATACCTTGCCGCGGTGAAGCGAACGAGGTCCAGCGGCCGTTCGGACCACACGCCGGCCGCGCGGTATCGCGAGCGTAAGCGTGCGGCGCGCGATGGCGCATCACCCAGCAGATCGGTTGTCATTAGATCCTCCGATGCAAATGCAAATTCTCGTTGATGCAAATGTAACCTCTCACTCATGTCAATCACATTCGAAAACCAGGTAGCCATCGTCACCGGAGCGGGCGGGGGCCTGGGTCGCTGCCACGCACTCGAATTGGCCCGCCGTGGCGCGCGGGTAGTGGTCAACGATCTCGGCAGCGCGGTCGACGGCAGCGGAGCTTCTATGTCGGCCGCACAGAAAGTGGTGGACGAGATCACCGCCGACGGCGGCACCGCCATCGCAAACGGTGACTCGGTGGCCACCGAGGCTGGCGGCCAGGCCATCATCGCGGCAGCGACCGAGGCATTCGGGCGCGTCGACGTCCTGGTGAACAACGCCGGCATCCTGCGCGACGCAGCCTTCAAGAACATGACTGCCGACCAGGTGGACGCGGTGATCGCTGTGCACCTCACCGGCGCTTTCAACGTGACACGCGCGGTGTGGCCGGTGATGCGGCAACAGAACTACGGCCGAATCGTGCAAACAACCTCGGGTACCGGACTTTTCGGCAACTTCGGTCAGGCCAACTACGGTGCGGCCAAGATGGGCCTGGTCGGCATGATGCACGTGCTGGCGATCGAGGGCGCACGCAGCGGCATCACCGTCAACGCCATCGCCCCCATCGCGCGCACCAGGATGACCGAGGAGATCATGGGCGAGGCGGGTAAAGCGATGGATCCGGGACTGGTGACCCCGGTGGTGATCTATCTGGCGCACCGCGGCTGCGAACGCACGGCGCACATCTATTCAGTCGGGGCGGGCAAGGTGTCCAGAGTCTTCATCGGCGTGACCAAGGGAATCGAAGACACCGCCCTGACGGCCGAGGGCGTTGCCAAAGCGATCGACCGGATCGACGACAGCTCGTCGTTCGTCATCCGTGGCGGTCCGGCCGCCCGCTGAGCTCAGCGCCCGGTGAAGCGGGGCGAGCGGCGTTCGGCGAACGCGCGCAGACCTTCCTGCAGATCGCTTGTCCGGGAGATCAGTTCAGCGGCCCAGGCCTCCTGCTCGAACGCACGCTCGCGCGGGGACTCCGACGAGACCGACAGCAGACGCTTGGTGAGCGCGAGCATCACTGAGGGGCCCGCTGCCAACTGCACGGCCAATGCATCCGCTGTTTGATCCACCTGTTCCGCCGACACCACACGGTTCACCAGACCGAGACGAAGGCACTCATCGGCATCCACTGGTTCGCCGAGCATCAATAATTCGGTGGCCTTGCGCAGGCCCACGATCCTGGTGAGCAGGTGCACTGCCCCGGAATCCGGCAGAATCCCGCGGTGCACGAACGCCTCCACGAGGGTGGACTGGCGGGCCATCACCACGATGTCGCAGGCCAGCACGAGGCTGGCACCGGCACCTACCGCCGTCCCGTTGACAGCCGCCACAACCGGTTTGTCGCAGTCGAGTACGGCATTTACCAACCGCTGCCAGCCCTGCTCCAGCATTCGGGCGATATCGCCCGGCCGCCGGTCGAGTGCGGGCTGGGCATCCGCGCCCCCGGGCCGGGACGCCAGTCCGGCGCCGGCGCAGAAGTGTCGCGACCCGGCCGAGGTCAAGAGCACGGCTCGAGTACCGGTGTCCGCTTGTGCGTCGGCCAGGACGTCCGCGAGAGCGTCTCGCGCCAAGGGCGACAACGAATTTCCGACATCCGGACGATCGATCACGATGCGGCGTACGCCATCATCCCCAGCGTCGACCCTGATCCCTGACGATTCTTCTGACATTCCACCCACACCCCGTTAACGGCATTTCCACTTTTCGGGTATCTTAATTCTCACTTTGGTCATGACCAAGGACACGTACTACGAGGAGGCTGCTCGATGACCGAGACCGGCCAGATCACCGGCGCGGGCCTGGACCGGCTGCGGGCCACTGTCGGCATCGCGGTCCCCCACACTCAGCCACCCCACTACTACCGTCCCAACGAGGACGCCTTCCGCCATGTCGCGGAGAGCTATGGAGACGCCAACCCGCTGTGGTGCGAGCCCGACTACGCCACCAAGTCGGTCTGGGGCCAGCCGATCGCGCCGCCCGCCCTCGTCGGCGGCGACACGTTGATCGGCGAGGACGAGGTCACCGAACTGTCCGACGTCGACCGGGCGCTGACCAAAGGCGATCCGCTCCGCGGCGTGCACGCGTTCTACGCGTCCTCATCCCGGGAATGGTGGGCACCGCTGCGTGCCGGGCACCGGGTATTCCGACGCAATGCCCTGGTGGCGGCCCTGGACAAGAGCAGCGATTTCGCCGGGCGCGCCATCCACGAGTGGTCTGCCCAGGTGTTCCGCGATGACGAAGGCACCATCCTGGGCGGCCAGTACCGCAACATGATCCGCACCGAGCGAAGTAAGGCGCGCGGCCGCAAGAAGTACGAAGCGGTGGAACTCAGGACCTGGACCCCGGAGCAGATCGCCGAGATCGACGCCCGCTATCCGCACGAGACCCCGCGCGGCGCCGAACCACGCTGGTGGGAAGACGTGTCCGAGGGCGACGCCATCGGACCGCTGACCAAGGGACCACTCACGGTGACCGATATGGTCTGCTGGCACGTCGGCATGGGAACCGGAATGTACGGCGTGCGCCCACTGCGACTGGCATGGCGCAATCGGCAACGCATACCGCGGTTCTACACTCCCAACGAGCACGGCGTCCCCGATGTCCAGCAGCGGGTGCACTGGGAGCCCGACGCCGCCCGTAATGCCGGCAATCCCACCACGTTCGACTACGGGCGGATGCGCGAGACCTGGCTCATCCACCTGTGCACAGACTGGATGGGTGACGACGCGTGGTTGTGGAAACTGGACTGCGAGTTCCGGCTGTTCAATTACGTCGGGGACCTCCACACCATCAACGGCACCGTGACACGCAAGTTCCTCGCCGATGGTGACCGTCCGGCGGTCGAAATCGAACTTGCGGCCACCAACCAGCGGGGCCAGATCACGACGCCCGGCCGGGCCACCATCCTGCTACCCAGTCGCGAGCGCGGACCTGTTCGGCTACCCGATCCACCCGGCGGGGCGACCGACCTCGCCGAGTTGCTGACCGCCGTCTCGGCACAGTTCGCCGAGCGCTGATACACCGATGGCCTACTCCAGCGTCGACGGACTCGTGGTCGAACACACCGGCCCCGAGTTGCGTCTCACATTCGACCGTGCCGACCGCCGCAACGCAGTCAACGACACCGTTCTCGACGCCATGATCGATCACGTCGCGGCCGCAGGCATCGACGAGACGGTCCGGGTCATCCGCATCGACGCGAACGGCCCCGACTTCTGCGCGGGCTCTGACCTCATCGCCAACAACGCGCGCTCCGAACGTAAACCGCGGGTCGGGAGCACGCAGCGCCGGATGCCGAACAAAGCGAACCGGCTCATCCCACTCATGCTCGAGACACAGGTGCCCGTCGTCGCCGTGGTACGCGGCTGGGCCGCCGGACTCGGATTCCACATCGCCATGGCGGCCGACTTCTGCGTGGCCGCCACCGATGCCCGGTTCTGGGAGCCGTTCATGGCCCGCGGGTTCAGCCCGGACAGCGGCGCGGCGTGGCTGCTGCCGCGCGTGATCGGGATGGTGCGCACCAGACGGCTGCTGATGCTCGGTGAGGAGATCTCCGGGGCCGACGCCGCCGACTGGGACATCATCCACGGTGCCCATCCCGTCGATCAATTGGATTCGGCGGCAGACGAACTGGTGGGCCGGCTGGCCGCGGCTCCCACGGTTGCCCTGGGGCTGACGAAGTGGCTGCTGCAGAGTGGCCGCGGGCTGGACCTGGACCGGCACCTGCACAACGAGGCCATGGCCCTCGAATTATCAAGCCGAAGTGACGATTTCAAAGAGGGACTGGCCGCCTTCCGGGACAAACGGAATGCGGAGTTTCAGGGCCGATGACACTACCTATCGACAAGACCACCAGTACCGACGATGCGGTCGCAGCTGTGCGGATGTGGGCGGAGGCCGAGGTACCCGTGCTCTGGCGTACCGCTGCAGCGCAGGGCCCCCAGGCACTGCGCGCCGTCCGCACCCCAGCCGACTATCGAGCCTGGTATCCCGCCTTCGCGGCGACCGGCCTCGTCGCGCCGACCTGGCTTCCCGAACACGGTGGTCTCGGCATCTCTACCGCGGTGGCCCGCTGTATCGAGTCTGTGCTGGCACCGCTGCGGCTGACCAGGTTGAACCCGTTGGGCCTCAACAATGCCGCGGCCGCGTTGTTCAGCCACGGCACCGAGGAACAGCGTCTGCGTTTTCTCCCGCCGATCGTGACCAACGAAGAGAAGTGGTGCCAGCTGTTCAGCGAGCCCGGCGCCGGTTCCGACCTCGCATCGCTGGCCACTCGCGCCGTCCGCGACGGTGATGATTGGGTGGTCACCGGCCAGAAGGTATGGACCACCTGGGCCGATCAGGCCGACTTCGGCATACTGTTGGCCCGCACCGACCCGGACCAGCCCAAACACCAAGGCATCACCTATTTTCTGCTCGATATGCACCAGCCCGGCGTCCAGGTGCGACCCCTGCGGCAGATCACCGGTGAGCGCGAGTTCAACGAGGTGTTCCTGGATGACGCCCGGGTGCCCGATGCGCATCGAGTCGGCGAAGTCAACGACGGCTGGCGGGTCAGCGCGTCGACGCTGTCGAGTGAACGCCAGATGGTGTCGGGCTCAGGTTCGGGTGGTATGGGCCGCCTCGGCGGCTCCAGCGCGCAAAGGTTGATCACGCTCGCACAGGAGACCGGCCGCTGGTCCGATCCGGTGATCCGCAACAAGGTCATGCGATTGTGGGCCCAGGAGCAGATCCGCGGCTGGACGAATGTCCGGGTCCGGGAGGCGCTCAAGGCCGGCCAGTCACCCGGAGCGGCATCCTCCATCGGCAAGGTCCATCAGGCCACCCTGAACCAGCAGATCCAGGATCTGATGGTCGACCTGGTCGGTACGGGAGCGCTGGCCTGGCCCGCCACCGAGGACGCAGACGCGTTGCCTAGGGAGGTCCACGGCTGGATGCGCAGCCTGGCCAACGGCACCGAGGGCGGCACCACCGATATCAACAAGAACATCCTCGGCGAACGTGTGCTCGGCCTGCCCAAGGAGCCCGATCCGTGGAAGGGCAAGCCCTGGAAGGACATCCCGCGATCGTGACCGGCTACGAACGCATAGTGGTGGAGAAATCCGACGGGGTCGGCTGGCTCATCCTGAACCGGCCAGATGCAGGCAACGCCTTCGACGCGCTGATGCTCGACGAACTGGAGGCCGCGTGGGCCGACCTCGACGCCGACCCCGATGTGCGGGTCATCGTCAACACGGCCAACGGACGTTCGTTCTGCACCGGGATGGACGTCGTGCAAGTCGCCTGCGACAAACAAGCGATGCGCAAGCACTCCCGGCGCACCAGGGACGCCGAGCTGAAGATCTCGTCCTGGCACTGCGATGTCTGGAAGCCGGTGATCGCGGCGGTCAACGGAGTCTGTGCTGGGGGCGGCCTGCATCTGGTCGCAGACGCCGATATCGTGATCGCGGCCGAACGCGCCTCCTTCGTCGATCCACACGTGTCAGTGGGGCAGGCCGTCGCCTACGAGGCCATCACCCTGCTACGCAAATCGCCGATGGAGGCGATCACCCGAATGACGTTGAGCGGCAAAGGTGAACGGATCTCTGCCCAGCGTGCCTATCAGCTCGGCATCGTGTCCGAAGTCGTGCCCGACGACGCATTGCGCGCGGCGGCCGGAACGCTGGCCGCCGCGATCGCGATCAACTCCCCTACCGCGATGCGGGTGACCAAAAAGGCGCTGTGGCGGTCGTTCGAGGTCGGACTGACACAAGCCCGCCAAGAGGCGGCGGAAGCGATCCGAGAGATGCACAACCAGCCCACGGAGGTGTCATGACCTACCAGCGACTGATCGTCGAGCGGCGCGGTCCCGTCGGATGGATCATCAACAACCGCCCCGACCGGCTCAACGCTTACGACGTCGTCATGCGCGACGAGTTCCGCAGGGCGTGGGCCGAGTTGGATGCCGACGCCGACGTCCGAGTCATCGTGCACACCGGCAACGGACGCGCTTTCCAGGTGGGCGCCGATGTCGACGAACTCGATGGCGAAGCGGTGCAGCAGTTCCAGGAGACCATGGCCTCCCTCGACCTCGGCCTGACCGGTTGGCACTGCAATGTCGGTAAACCCGTCATTACCGCGGTCAACGGTGTGTGCGCCGGCGGCGGCCTGCACTGGGTGGCCGACGCCGATATCGTCATCGCCTCCTCGAACGCCACGTTCGTCGACCCGCATGTGTCGATCGGTCAGGTCAGCGCTCTGGAGACGATCGCCCTGATGCGCAAGATGCCCGCTGAGGCTGTGCTGCGGATGGCGTTGGTCGGCAGCCATGAGCGGCTCACAGCGCAACGCGCGTACGAACTCGGCATGGTCAGCCAGGTGGTGGATCCGCCGGAGAACCTACGCGATGTCGCGCAGGAACTCGCGGAGAAGATCGCCAGGAACTCACCCGCGGCGATGCGGGCCACCAAACGGGCACTGTGGGGCGCCTTGGAATGCGGGCTGACCGACGCGTGCCACGTCGGTGCGAAACATCTGACTTCGATGTGGGGTCACCCCGACCAGGACGAGGGCCCGAAAGCCTTTGCCGAAAAACGCAGTCCCAGCTGGCTGCCCCTGGAGGCGCAGTCATGAGCCTGACCGAACTGCTGGACGACCTGCCCGCCGTCGCCGTATACACGGTCGACCTCGAGGTGCTGCGCGAGGATCTGATGACCTCAGCCCTCCGGCTCGGCGAGCTGCTGACCGAGGCCGGAGTTGAGACCGGCCAGGTGGTTGCGGCGATGCTACCCAACGAAGCAACCACCATCGCCGGACTTTTCGGCACCTGGTGCGCCGGAGCCGTCTACACCCCGCTCAATCCGCGGGCTGCCGACGCCGAGGTGATATCCCAGCTGGCCACTCTTCGACCGGTGGCCGTCATCACGACACCCGAGCTGGCACATCGCTTCTCGTCGTCGGCACTACCGGTCATCGTGGGCTCAGGGCTGTCCTGGCAACTCGCTGCAACTGGTGGGGCGCAGGAGAATCCGCGGCAATACGGCGCCGACGTGGCACTGCTGCAGTTCACCTCGGGCACGACAGGGCAACCCAAACCGGTGCCGCTACGCCACGCCACAGTGCTCGATCTCATCGACCGGCTGTTGACCAAACTGCGCGGCAAACCGGACCCCGACAAACCCAAACGTGCGCCCATGCCCAATCTGGTCCCGCTGTCGCTGTCCCTGTGGGCCGGTATCTATCAGGTACTGTTCGCGTTCCGGGCCGGATCCGGAGTCGTACTGATGAACCACTTCGCCCCGGAGGATTTCGCGGCGCTGGTTCGACGACATCAGTTGCGTTCCACCGTGTTGCCGCCGGCCGCGCTGACCATGGTGCTGCACGACGAGACCGTGACCGACCTGTCACCGCTGAAGATCGTGCGGTCCATCACCGCGCCGCTCTCGCCCGTTCAGGCCGCGCGGTTCCGTGAGAGATTCGGTGTGCTGGTGCTGAATTCGTACGGACAGACTGAGCTCGGCGGCGAGGTGGTGGGCTGGTCGGCCGCCGACGCCCGCGAATGGGGTGAGACCAAACTCGGTTCGGTCGGTCGCCCTTTGCCTGGTATCGACGTCACCATCACCGAGGACGAGGTGATGGTGCGCACCCCGACAACGGCCGCCCGCAAGATCGACCCGGCCTTCCTGGATCGGCTTACCGATGACGGCTGGTTCCACACGGGCGATCTGGGCTGGTTCGACGACGACGGTTTCCTGTGGCTCGACGGCCGAGTGTCGGACATGATCAACCGCGGTGGGCTGAAAGTGTTCCCCGGCACCGTGGAGGATGTCCTGCTGGCTGCCGCCGGGGTGCGCGAAGCCGCAGTGGTCGGGGTCCCCGACGAACGCCTCGGCGAGGTGCCCTGGGCCTTCGTGGCCCGCCTGGACGACACGGTCACCGAGCAGACGCTGGAGGCGTGGTGCCGGGAGCGACTGACGCCCTATCGGGTACCCGCCCGTATCGTGTTCGTGGAGCGGTTACCGCGCAATGATGTCGGCAAGGTGGTCAAGCGTAATCTGATTGATGGCCGGCACGGGATTGTCGTGTGACGACGGATCGTCCCAGGACGGGTTTGAGCAGTCCGGGTGCGTTCGCGACGACATGTGGAATCGCGTTGACGATGGCTTGCCCGGTGAACGCCAGCGATGGGTTCGCGCGTTCGCCTGGCCCGTCGTCGAAGCACACTTGCATCCTCAGACTGGGGCGCCCGACGATCCGGTGAACCATCCCTGCGCCGCCTTCGGGCTTCGGCCACGAGCCCGGCCACGGTGTGGACGACACCGTGGCGAAGTACTGCACGGCCACGACCGGTTGTCCGTCGACAATGCCGGCCAATTGCCACCGGTGACCAGAAATGGTTCCTTGGGCTATCACTCCCAAAGCTGTCTCCAGGTCCTTGGGAGCGAGCAGCGTCTCCCAGTCGAGGTCCACCGAATCCAGCTGCAGCCGTAGCACGTCGGCGATATAGCGCACTACCGATTCCCAATCATGGCGAACCTTGCCCGACGCGATACGTGCCGGCACGTGTCCATCCGGCTTCCCGAAACCCATCGACTCGTGCAGCACATCCCAAATCGGGTACACCAGGTCCATGTTCACGGCGTACTCGTCCATTCGGTAGCTGTCGACCCGGCCGGCACCGGCTAATAGCGCGACCGGTAGATTCATGCTGACGATCCCCGGCTCACACCCCGAGGCGTAGAATGTCGAATCTCCTGCCAGACAAGCAGTTTCGAGCAGATCACGCCAAGATTCCGGCGCCGCGGCCGGGTAGACCATCGGAATCGTCGAGATCGTTACGACGTTGATTCCCGACCGCAGGATCTGTGCGATCTGTTGGTACGCCGCTTCTTCACGGCCGACAGCCGTCGAGCAGTACGAAACGCAGTCCGGCTTCTGCCGCAGCACGGCATCGAGATCAGCATGGGCCAGCACACCGGTGTCGCCACGTCCGCAGAAGGTACCCGCGTCTCTGCCGATCTTGTCCTGGCTCGACACGAGCAATCCGACGAGTTCCAGATCCGGGTCATCGATCAGCCCGCGAAGCGCTTCGCGTCCGGTCAAACCTGTTCCGGCATGGACGACGGTGATTGCCATAGAACCCCTCCTCGATGACGCACTGGGTTACAGCTGAATGCGCTTGTGCAAGGGCCGAAACACGTGTGTCGACACGGTGACCAACTTCCCACCAGCGCCATCGTCGTAGACCTGCGTGCGTGCCGCCACGGTGCCATCGGCCCCCGCCAGGGGTTCGGCCACGAAACGGAACGGACCCGCCTTGGCCCTGGCCAGGAACATGGTGTGCGACGAGACCCCGGTGAGCGTGTCCGCCTGTGCCAGTTCGGCGGCACTGCTGCGGGCCGCTGTCTCGGTCATCACGAACTGCGGGCCCACATGCAGCGCCGCATCCGGCGAGGCCACCTCGGCCGACAGTTCGGGCAGCAGCCAGGTGCCGGCATCTACCCGGCGGCCACCGAACACCTGCCACAACGGCGGCAGATCCGGCGAGTCGACCACCTCGATCGGTTCCACGGTCATCTTCTGCAGACCGCCCGGGGGAATGCCGATCGTCACGCCCTGGCCTTCGGTGACCGCCAGCACGCGGGCCGGTTCGTCGGCGTCCACGATCAGAGACCGGCTGTAGGCCATGCTGCGGCCTCGTTTCAAGTCCTCGGTGCGCACCTCGAAACGGGTCACTTCCGCACCGGTGTCCAGTACCTGACACGAGTGCACCACCGGATTCGGGACCGCCTCCAAATCTGACACCAGGCCGCCCTCCGGCGAGGCGATACCGAAGACGCACAGCAGAATTGCGCCTGCGTCGTCGCGCATGTCGGAGCGTACAGCGACGGTGTCGTCGGCGGGCCCGACGTTCATCGACCCGTGGTTCCGGCCGATGTAGCGGTAGCTGAGCAGCCCACCCCAGCGGCGCTGTAGTTCGGCGGCGTAGGCAACCGGGTCGTCGGTGAGTTCCCTGATATCGCGAATGATGCTGCCTCCGTGTGCTAACGGCCTGGGCCGTTAGGGAACTTGAGGAATGACCCGGCGTCCACCCGGATCTGCTGGCCGGTGAGGTAGCGGCTTTCGTCACTGGCCAGGAATACCGCCAGGTTGGCGATATCCTCCGGCTCGACATACGGAATGGGCATCGCCTGGAAGTAGGTGAATGCCAGGTCTGCGTCCTCGCGGGTCGGTTTCTTCCCCTCCGCGACCAGGTCCGGCCGGAAGACGCCGTAGATACCGTCGTTGTGCAGCAGGTCGGTGTTGACGTTGGTCGGATGCATCACGTTCACCCGAATGAGTCTGGGCGCCAGGTGGATCGCCATCTGCTCGGCGTACTCGATCAGGGTCCGCTTGCTCCACGCATAGCCGGCGCCGCCCGGGCCCATCTCGGGACTGTCGGCGTTGCCGGGCATCATACCGGCCGTCGATCCCGTGATGATGACCGAGGAACCGTCGGACAGGTGCGGCAGCGATACGGCGACGGTGTTCAGCACGCCCACCAGGTCCACGTCGGTCGCATCGACGAAGTGCATCGGATCCGGTGCCCCCATCGCCATCGGCAGGATGCCGGCGTTGGCGACGACGATGTCGAGCCTGCCGAAGTCGGCCAATGCCGAATCGAGGACCTCACGCATGCCCTGCCGCTCCCGGACGTCGGCGACTCTGGCGTAAACGCGCTGCCCGATCTCCTTTACGGCACGTTCGGTCTCGGCCAAGTCATCGGGCGTCGCCAGCGGGTATGGGTTCGAAGCGATATCGGCGCAGATGTCGACCGCGACGATATCGGCACCCGCGCGCGCCATGGCCAGTGCATGTGCCCGGCCTTGGCCGCGCGCGGCTCCGGTGATGAATGCGACTTTGCCCGCCAGACGTCCGCCCATGACTTCTCCTGTCTCATCGAGATGCGAACCGCGCACGCAGTTCGCTCTTGAGCACCTTGCCGGTGAGGTTGCGCGGCAGCGCCTCCATCAACTCCAGGCGCTCGGGTGCCTTGTGTTTGCTCAGTCCGCTGCTCTGGCAGTGCGCGAACAACGAGTCGAGGGTGACCGGGGCCCCGGGGCGGGCGACGACGACGGCGCACACCCGCTCTCCGGTGCGCTCATCGGGTACCCCGATGACGGCGACATCTGCCACCGCGGGGTGGGTTGCCAGTACGTCCTCGATCTCCAGTGCGGAGATGTTCTCGGCGTTGCGGATGATCGCGTCCTTGATCCGGCCGGTGACGACGACGTTCCCACGCGCATCGATCCGCCCCCGATCACCGCTGCGGAACCAGCCGTCGGCGTCGAACGCATCGGCATCCAATGTGGCGTCGACGTAACCCTGGAAACGCTGCGGCCCTTTGAGTCGCAGCTCGCCCTCACCGCCTCTTTCCACTTCGTGCCCGGACTCGTCGACCACCCGCACCGATACCCCGGGCACCGGACTGCCTACTGTGTGGTCGAGCACCTCCGGGTCGGCGTCCGGTCGCGGTGAGGTCGCGACCGGGAACTCGGTCAGTCCCCAGGCGTTCGCCACGCCGGGCACCGAGAGACTCTCGCGCACTTGGTGGCCGAGCTCGGCGGCGATCGGCGCTCCGCCGCCGACACAACCGCGCAGACGATCGAACAGCGGCTCGGTGCCATGCCGCCTCTGCGCGGCCATGAAAGCGACGAAAAACGGTGTGGCCGAACCCAGAATGGTGGCACCGTGAGCCGCCATGGCCTTCGGTGTTTCGATCGGGTCGAACGTATCGAACAGCACCAGCTGCATCCCGGTCAGCAGCGAGGCGGCCAGCATGGTGGCTCCCCCGATGTGCGATACCGGGAACGCGATCGGGTTGACATCGTTGCTGGAGGCACCGACCATTCCCACTACCCCGGCGGACCCCGCGATGACCGACCGGTCACAGTGCCGGACGCCCTTGGGTGCCGCAGTGGTCCCCGACGAGTAGTACACCCAGCGGGCCTGCTCCGCCGACGCGGGCGGGGGTCCGAGGCTGGTCGGATCAGCGGTGGGTAATCGCAGGCCGTCCGTGATGGGTGTGTCGTGGTTGACGATCACGATCGACATCTCGCGTTCGGCGGCGAGTTCGGCGGCCAGCGCCACATGGTCGAAACCCCGCCACTGCCCCGGGACTATCAGCACCTCGGCGTCGAGTTGCGTTGTCGCGAACCGCACTTCGGCTGACCGCCAGATGGGCAGCATGGGATTCTGCACCGCGCCCAACCGGGCCAGTGCCACCATCACGACCATCGTCTCGATCGTCGTGGGTAGCTGCCAGGACACCACGGTGCCCGCCGAAACCCCGCGCAGCGCCAACGCCGCCGCGGTGTCCAGCGCGGCATCGCGCAACTGCGCGCTGGTCAGGTTGCGACCGAAATCGTCGATCAGGACCAGCCGGTCGGGATGGTGCCGGGCCGCGGTTTCGACCAGGTCCCAATACGTTTGCGACATTACCGGCTCGGTAGGTTCAACCGGCGTTTGGCGAGGATATTTCGCATCATCTCCGAACTCCCCCCGGACACGGTGTAGGCACGAGACCACAACCAGCACTCTCGCAGCCGTTGTTTCGCCTGCTGCACATCGACATCGGCGGCAACGGTACACACGGTCGCGCCGAGTTCGGTTCCGTACGCCGAAACCCGGTGGTATGTCTCGGCGAAGCTCAGCTTCGCGATGGAGCCGTCGCCGATCTCATCGGCACCAGCGATCATCCGTTCGACATGATCGTCGATGAACGCCTTGGCCACCTCGACCTCGACGGCGAGTTCGGTCACCGTCTGACGGATGTCGTCATGGTCGAGCGCGGGCCGGCCCCCGAGGGTCGCGCGCCGAGCCACCGTCACCAGGTCGTCGATCAGCAGCTCCAGCAGGATGACGTTGCCACCGATACCGAAGCGCTCGAAGTCCAGGCCTGCCATGATGATCGACCATCCCTGGCCGGGTTCGCCGATGAGTCCATCCGGGGCGACGGTGACACCGTCGAAGAAGACCTCATTCACCTCGATCGCTTCGTTGATCGTCCGGATCGGCCGCACCTGTACCCCCGGCGTCGATAATGGAACGACAAACGCCGACAGCCCGTGATGCCGTGTCGCGGAGGGGTCTGTCCGGATCAAGGCAAGACCCATGTCGGCCCAGTGTCCGTCAGTGATCCAGGTCTTCTGCCCGTCGAGAACCCAGGAGCCGTCGTCGCGGCGCACACCGCGGCAGCGCACCCCGGCGATGTCGCTGCCGGCATCGGGCTCGCTGAGCATCTGACACCACACGTGCTCGCTGCGCCGGATCGGCGGCAGCAGGGCGGCCTTCTGCTCGTCAGACCCGAAGTGAAGCAGCACGTGTGCCGCCAGGTTGACCTGATCGACCGGCCGGGGCGCACGGGCCCGCAGGAGTTCTTCGCTGACGATGCGATCGTGCAGCGGATGGTGATCCGGCCTGCCGCCGTACTCGACCGGCCAGTCCGCGCCGACGAAGCCCCCTGCGAACAGGCTCGCGAACCAGCTGCGAAGCTGAGCCTCCTGCTCGGCATTCTCCGGTGCCCGGCGCCCTTCGCGTGCGGCAAAAGGCGGCGCGTGCTCCTCGATATGCGCCCGCACACGCTGCCTGAATTCCGACAGCTGCACCGCACCGGGCCGATCGACCGTGATACTCACCAGCCGGCCTTCTCCGCCAGATCCGCCCGGCTCGTGCGGGCCGAGCCGAGTAGGTAGCCGTTGGTGAAGGTACGGCGCAATTCGTGGTGCAAGGGGTACTCCCAGGTGAATCCGATACCACCGGACAGTTGCATACATTCGTCGACGGCAGCGGTGGCCTTCGACGCGACGAAGGCGTGCGCCGTGGCGGACAACGCAATCGCGTCGGCCGTCACGTCCGCACGTGCCAGGGCGCGAGCAGCCTTCATGCTCACTGCGCGCGCCTTCGCCTCCAGGACAAGAAGATCGACGAGTCGGTGCTGCACCGCCTGAAAGCTCGCGATGGGCGCACCGAAGGCAATCCTGTCCTTCAGATAGGCCACCAGCCGAGCGAAAGTCTGTGACAGAGCGCCCACCGAGTCCGCGCTGAGCAGGACCCTGGCTACCGCCAACAGCTGTTCGGCCCGCTGCGGTCCTCCGATGGCCACACCGTCTGTGCCCGCGAGGTCGACACGCCAGGCCGGCCGGCTGACCTCCAGCAGTTCGTCGTCGCGGGTCCTCGGCACTGCATCGGACATCTCGAACAGCTGAATTCCGTTGCTTCCCAGTGCTATCAAGATTCGTAGGGAATCCACACCGGTGACCCGAACGGTATCGCCGGCCAGCGCCACTGCCGATGGCGCAGCACCGGCCAGCACCTCGCCGAGCCAACGTTCGCGAATCTCGGCCGGCGCCGATGCCAGCGCCGCTGCGGCCACCACAGCGCCCAGCCACGTCGACCGGTCGCCGGCGCGCCCGAGTTCCTCGGCCACCACAGTCGCCTCCACGGGCCGCCAGCCGGCTCCACCGAGTGACTCATCGACCAGCAGCCCCGTCCAGTCCATGCCGGCAAGCCCGGTCAGCGAATCCTTCTCACCGCGGCCGGTGAGGAATTCGCGCGCCGAATCCCGTAGGAATTCCAGATCGACAGTGTTCATATAGTCCAGGACGCCATGGGAGCGTTCGTCGACGGTCACCGCCGATTAGCTCCGAGCGAGCAGTGCGTCGGCGTTGTCCCGCATGATCCGCTTCTTGGCGGCATCGTCGAGCGGGTCGAGGAGCTTGACGAAGTCGGCGGGCTCGGCCAGACCCTCGGCGTGCGGATAATCCGACCCCATCAGCAGGCACTCGTCGTAACCCAGTCGGTCCACGATGGTGGGGATGTCGTCCTCGGGATAGGGCACCACACCGACATGCCTGCGGAAGATCTCTGACGGACGCTCGGTGAGCTTGCCGCCGATCCACGGCCCGTTGCGGCCCATACCGCGGCTCTTGTCCATATGGATCACGAACTGCGGCACCCATTCCGCGCCGTGTTCTGCCACCAGGGCGTTGAGGCCCGGAAACCGGCCGAACAGGTTGTCGAACACCAACGCCGACAGGGTGTCCTCGATGGGACGCTGACCATAGATGTTCATCCACTGCCATGCCGACATGTGCCACGCAGCGGGGTCCGGGTTGTGCCCCCACGCGGGCGAGATGGCGTTGAAGTACCAGAACGGCTGGATGTGGAAGACCAGTGTGCAGCCGGCTTCCTGGAGGCGGGCGTAGATCGGGTCGAAGTACGGGTCTCCGGGCGAGCGCCCGTGCGCCGGGCCGGTGGGAAGTAGCACCATTTTCGCACCTTGGGCGATGATCGCCTCGGTTTCGGCGATGGATGACTCCAGGTCACGCAGCGACAGCAGCGCGGTCGCGTAGATCGTGTCCTGATAGTTGAAACCCCAGGTGTCGTCGAACCAGCGGTTGAAGGATCTCAGGTTCGCGTATAGCGCCTCGGTGTCGTCGACGTAGTGTTCGGCGGCCAGGGCCATGCCCGCCGGGAAGATCACGGCGCGCTCGACGTTCTGCTCGGCCATCACTTTCAATCGCGCATCGCGCTCCAGCCACTCCGGCTGCATGGGCTGGGGCTCATAGGTTTCGTCCGGGTTGCCCGAGCCCATCTGCTTGAGCATCTCCTTGAGCGACCCCGGTCGGTAGGCCAGGTCGAAGCCCAGCCCCGCCTCACTGTTGAACGTTGCGATCCGGTGCCCGGCGAGGATGACCTCCTTCCCGTCGACACCCCTCACCGGCGCGATGGCACGATCATGAAACTCTTTGGGCAGATACCGGGTAAACGCATCACGCGTCTCGTAGCAATGGGTGTCGCAGTCGAAAATCCCGTAGTCGAGTTTCGCCGTCACCGGTCATCTCCCTTCGGTGAGAATGAATATTCTCTGATTTCAGAAAACATACTATCCTGATCCGGAAATGCCCATACCAGGGCGGCACACAGTTAGGGAGACCATGACCTCAGCGGCCGACGAACTCCGGCAGGCCGTCCGCGAATTCCTAGCCGCCACAACCCCCAGCGAGGTGGTCAGGCGCTTGATGGACACCGACGTGGGCTACGACGAGACCACCTTGCGGCGGATGGCATCCGAACTCGGCCTGCACAGCATCGCGGTTCCAGAGCAGTTCGGTGGCGCCGGGGCGACTACCGCTGAACTCGCCGTGGTGTTCGAGGAGATGGGTGCGGCCCTGGTGTGCGCACCGTTCTTCGCCACCGTGGCCCTTGCCATTCCGGCCATCCTGACCAGCGGCGACGAACAGGCCGCGGCGGACCTCATCCCGCGACTGGTCGACGGCACAGATACCGCGACGCTGGTTCTCAACAGCCGGCTCGGGCCGTGGGATCCGACCGCGGTCGCACTGACCGCGCATGACGAGGGCGGGGCTTACACCATCCGCGGTTCGGCGCCGATGGTCCTCGACGGCCATACCGCGGCGATCGTGCTGGTCGCGGCCCACGACAGCACTGGCACGTCGCTGTTCGCGGTCGCAGGCGACGCCGAGGGACTGACCCGCACACCACTGGCCGGAATGGATCGCACCCGCAAGATCGCCCATCTCGATTTCCACGGCGCACCGGCCCGGCTCATCGGTCGTCCGGGAGCTGCGGAGCACGGCCTGGCCCTGTGCTCGGACATCGCAACCGTACTGTTGGCCGCCGAGCAACTCGGGGGTGCCGCCCGCTGCCTGGATACCGCAGTCGGATATGCCAAGGACCGCATCCAGTTCGGACGTCCGATCGGAAGTTTCCAAGCCGTAAAACACCGGTGCGCGGACATGCTGGTGGAGGTGGAGGGCGCCCGCTCGGCGGTGGTGCACGCAGCGGCGACGACGACTCCCGGCGAGTTGGCGATCGCCGCGTCAGTGGCCAAACTGGCGGCCTCCGAGGCATTCATGCATGTGGCGTTCGACAACATGCGCATCCATGGCGGACTCGGCTTCACTTGGGAACACGACGCACACCTATACATGCGGCGCGCCAAGGCGAGCGCGCTGATGTTCGGCGATGCCGATCACCACGCATCGCGACTGGCCGACCTCGTCACTTCGATACCTGTCTGATTGGAGAAACATCCCTTGACCGTCTCGTTTTCTCTCGAGCTGCCCACCCAACGCGTCGACTCCCCGGACGAATTCGTCACCGCGGCAGCCATCGCCGATATCGCAGGCTCTGCCGAGGCTGCCGGGTATGCCGCGGTACACGTCACCGACCATCCCGCACCGGATGCCAGATGGCTCGACCACGGCGGACATCATGCGCTCGATCCGTTCGTGGCACTGTCCTTCGCGGCTGCGGCTACCGACACACTGCGGCTGCTCACCAACGTCTACATCGCCGCGTACCGCAATCCGTTTCTCGGCGCGAAATCGATTCAGAGCCTGCAGGTACTGTCCGGTGGTCGGCTCATCATCGGTACCGCGGCCGGTTATCTCAAGCCCGAGTTCCGGGCACTCGGGGTGGAGTTCGATCGTCGTGGCGCGTTGCTGGACCAGGCGCTGGACGTCTTGGACAAGGTGCTCAGCGGTGACGATATCGCTTATACCGGTTCATCATTCGCCGCACGCAGCGTGCGCTTACGTCCCGCAACGCCACCTCCGCCGGTGTGGGTCGGCGGCAACAGCAAACCTGCCGTGCGTCGCGCGATCAGACGTGGCCAAGGCTGGGCACCATTCAACACATTCGGCTACGCCACCGCATCCCGAACTGCCGAGATCTCGACCGTCGAGGAACTTGAGGCAGCGATCGCCTGGGCGAAGTGCTACGCCGACGAGATCGGGCGCACCGCACCGCTGGACATCTGCTTCTCTGCGGGCAGCATGCTCGACGAGAGCAGATCGACCGATGAGCGCCACACCCTGATCGAGCGGCTGACCACGGCCGGCGTCACCTGGCTTCCCATCGCACCGAATGGCGATGACCGCGATGGGTACATCGAACGTGCACAAGCGTTCGCCAAGGAATTCGTCTGCGGCTGAATGACGCTCATCCGGATCGCATCAGGCTGTCCGACGCGAAGGCATCCACCGAGATTCGGCGATACCCGAACAGCCAGCGCCCTTCTTCAGGCACCAACACGTCACGGTACCGGCCCCAGTGGTCGAGCCCGATATCGGTGTGCACCGCGAAATAGCTGCTGACCTCGACCCGCTCCTTGCTGACAGCTCCGAATCTGACACTTGAGACGTGATGGCGCACGAACGTCGGTTTGGCGCGTGTGGCGTGCTGCGGCGCAGACATCGCGGCACCGAGTCCTGCTTCGATCGCGGCGGGACCGGTAAGGGGATCGTCGCCCCCGGTGAACTCCAAAATCCCATCCGAGGCGAAACACGCAGCCAGCCCCCGGAGATCGAAACGGTCGGTGGCAGCGGTGTAGTCCGCCAGCAGTTGTCGCGCGGCTTCTCGGATCGAAAGCTCCCACTCGTACATCGATTCTCCTCTGGAAATTCCCCTGGCACAGACGATAACGTCTATTCTCATGCCTCGTCCCAACCTTAGCGATCTCGTCTCGCCACGTACGTCAGCAGTTGTCACCCAGGAGTGCCAGGGTGGCGTGATCGGCCCGCAGGCCGGACTGCCGATGCTGGCCCACGAGGCGGAGCGCCAGGCGATCCCAAACATCGTCAAGTTGCTACCGGCCGGGCGGGCGGCTGGCGTTGCCGTTGTGCACTGCCTGATCCAGCGTCGGCCAGACGGTCGCGGCTCGAACTCCAATGCGCGGTTGTTCGCCGCGGGAAAGTCCTTCGATGCCGACCTGAGTCCGGGCAGCCCGGGAGCGTCTCTGCTTCCCGGACTCGGGGGTGACGATTCCGACCTGGTGCTCACCCGAACCCATGGCGCCAGCCCGATGACGGGCACCGACCTCGACTCGGTGCTACGGAATATGGGGATCACAACCATTGTCGGCGTGGGTGTTTCGATCAACGTCGCGATGACCAACTTCGTCATGGACGCCGTGAACCGCAGCTACCAGTTCGTTCTCCCCCGCGACGCGGTTGCCGGCTACCCCCGGGAGTACGCCGACGCCGTGATCGATAACACGCTGGCGCTACTTGCCACGGTCACGACGACCGAAGAGGTGATACAGGCCTGGTCGGGCGCACGATCTGGCCCGGATGTAGATGTTCATACAGGAGGGTGATAACGTCGTTCTCGAAACATGTAAATGATCATTTTCACTGGTCCGAGGAGGATTAGCCACATGCCTTCCCGCTCGCTTCCGTATCCGGTGTTCGACATCGATAACCACATGTACGAGACGACGGACGCACTGCTCAAGTACCTGCCGAAGCAGCACCGAGGCAAGGTCGGGTATGTCGAGGTCAACGGACGTCCCAAGCTGGTCGTCAAAGACCACATCAGCCACATGATCCCGAACCCGACCTTCTCGCGCGTGGCCCGGCCGGGCAGCGCCGAGGACTACTTCCTCGGCAACAACCCCGAGGGCCTGAACTTCCGCGAGTTCGTCGGCGAGGCAATGGATATCATTCCCGCCTACCAGTCACCGGCACCGCGGTTGGAGCTCATGGACGAGATGGGCATCGACCAGTGCGTCATGTATCCCACCCTTGCCAGCCTCATCGAGGAACGCACCACCGAGGACGTGGTGCTGACCCACGCCATCATCCACGCCCTGAACGAATGGATGCACGAGCACTGGACGTTCAACTATCAGGATCGGATTTTCGCGACACCCGTCATCTGCCTCCCGCTGGTCGACGAGGCGATCAAGGAATTCCACTGGTGCCTTGAGCGCGGGATGAAGACGTTCCTGGTGCGGCCGGCACCGGTGCCGAGCCGCTTCGGCGGAACGCGGTCGATGGGCCTGCCCGAGTTCGATCCGTTCTGGGCGGAAGTGGTCAAGGCCGATATCCCAGTGACATTCCATGCGTCCGACAGCGGCTATCAGAAGCACCTGATGGAGTGGGAGGGCGGCGACGAGTATTTGTCCTTCAAGCCCAGCGCACTTCGCGAGGTCGTCATGGGCTTCCGCGCGATGGAGGACACTCTGGCCGCGCTCATCTGCCACGGGGCACTGTCCCGTTTCCCGGACCTACGGGTGCTGGTGGTGGAGAACGGAAGTGGCTGGGTGAAGAATCTGCTTCGTCAGTTGGACAAGGCGTATCGCGTGATGCCCAAGGAGTTCGACGAGCACCCAGTCGACGTGTTCAAGCGCAATGTCTACATCCACCCGTTCCTCGAGGACGACGTCAAGTCGATCGTCGACATCATGGGTGAGGATCATGTGATGTTCGGCTCCGATTTCCCGCATCCGGAGGGCATCGGTGACCCGCTCAGCTTCGTCGACCGCCTCGACGGGATCTCCGATGCAGCCAAGGTAAAAATCATGGGCGGCAATGCCATCGAGCAGTTGCGTCTGAACAAGGTCGCCGCGGTATGACCCAGGCACCGCCCGCCCAGAAGACGTATCGGGGCGTTGCCGATTTCGAGGCGCATGTCGGAGAGCACCTTGGCTACAGCGGGTGGCACACCCTAACCCAGCAGCAGATCGATCTGTTCGCCGATGCCACCGGCGATCATCAGTGGATCCACGTCGACGCGGATCGGGCTGCCACGGGCCCTTACGGCCGCACCATCGCTCACGGCTACCTGACACTGTCCCTGGTTCCGATTCTGGTGAAGCAGATCTATCAGGTGACCGGGCTTTCCATGCAGGTTAACGTCGGAGTCGACAAACTGCGGTTTCCCGCGCCAGTCCCAGTTGACTCGCGCATCAGGGCCGGCGCAGAACTCATCGCCGTTGATTCCGCCAAGTCGGGTTCGCGGGCCACCGTGCGGGTGACGGTGGAGGTCGAGGGATCCGGCCGGCCCGCATGCGTGGTGGACACCATCGCGCTCATGGTCGATTGATCGAGCAGGAAGCGGTTTCACGGCATCGCGATGTTCCCCACACCGGCCACGTGTGGCCGGCCGGAGCGGTTCAGGCCTGGCCGCTCAGGCCGGTTACTGCCATCTGGCGCCCCGACTTATCACAAACAGGTTCGCCCTCAGTCTTGGAATCACAGCCTTTCTGCTGTCGATGCTGAGAATTCTCATCTGTGTGAGGCCACGTGCAACACGTTCAGATACCGGCTCAGGGATAGAGCTACGCTTCGCGGAGGCGCTCACCGATGACGCCTTCGGCGCGAAGCGTATCAACTTGGTCGACGGTCAGACCCAGCGCCGCCAGCACCGCACCATTGTGCTGACCGAGCGTCGGCGGCGCCGTCCGGTGGTGCCGCAGGGGTCCCGGCGAAATCCGGAACGGCCAGCCTGGGAACCGATGGTCACCGGTGATCGGATGGCGCAGTTCCTGGTAGAACTCGCGAGCATCCAGCTGCTCGATGTCATACATGCGGTCCGGGGTCAAGACACACTCGGCGGGCACCCCGCGGGCGGTCAAGGCGGTGACGACTTCCCCTTCCGAGCGACCGCGCGTCCACGCCGACACCACATCGTCGAAAATGTCATGATTGGCCAGGCGCTGCGGCACAGTGGCTAGCCGCCCGTCATCGACCAGCTCCGGGCGCCCGAGGATTTCGGCCACCGCCGCCCAGTCGGCGTCATCACGGACCGACACGGCCACCCAGTCATCGTCGGTCGCCGTCGGATAGACGCCCTGAGCGTACTCACAGTGGCGGTTGCCGACCCGGCCAGGCACCTGACCGGTCAGCGAGGACTCGATGACGGGTTCGGCGGTCACCGCGGCGCCGACCTCGATCTGTGCCACCTCGACGAGTTGCCCTTCGCCCGTGCGGTTTCGGTGCTCCAGTGCGGCCAGCAGTGCCACCGTAGCGTGCACACCGGCGATCGGATCGGCGGGTCCCTGCAGGTTGCACGGCGGGCCGTCGGGGTACCCGGTCGCCGCCGACATCCCGGACAGCTGCTCGATGTTCAGCGCCCAACCCACATAGTCGCGCCACGGCCCGGCCAACCCGAATCCGGGCATCCGGACCATGATCACATCGGGGTTCACCTTCACCAGCGAGTTGTAGTCCAGGCCGAACTGCTCCACGACGCGGGGCGAGTAATTCTCGACGACGACGTCAGCCTCGGCCGCCATCCGCAACGCGAGCTCGCGTCCCGCGACCGACGAGAGATCCAGTGTGATGTCCCGCTTGTTGAGATTCGTGCCCTGCCACAGCGGACCACGCTCGTACCAGTCGTCACCGTCGCGCAGAAGCGAACCCGAATAGCGATGCCCGTCCGGTCGCTGGATCGACTCGACCTTGACGACATCGGCGCCGAAGGCACCCAAGTAGCAGGTGAGGTAGGCACCGGCCCAGAAGGTGCTCAGGTCGAAGACCTTCAGGCCCGCGAACGGCCGCTCAGGGTCGGGCGCCGGTGCGAAGCGCGTGCGGTCGGCACTCGGCCATGCCGCTGCTGACGACGACTGTCCCGGCGCTGGGCCGGGCGCCGGTACCGGTGTCCTGGAGAGCCGGAATGGCGCACCAGGACGGGTGAAGGTGCGCCCCGCCGAACTGGCCTCGATGAAGAATCCGCGATCGACGTACTGCGGACAGTCGAGAATGGTGCGACCGTCGGTCACGGGAGCGGCCGGTATCCGCATCGCCTGGCTCAGCTCCACGAGATCGGCCACGGTGATCGAGTCCAGCCAAGGCTGGGCCTTGGCGAAGAACTCCTCGCGCTCGGGCCCGCCGATCATGATGGCGATTTGGTGCTCCTCGAAATCCGGCAGCCCCACCATGGCGCAGACGTCGAGCCAATGCTGACCGGTCAGGCAATTGATGCCGATCCAGCCGTCGGCGGCCTGCACGATGCCCAGCATCGGTGCACCCTTGGCGTTGCCCGGCAGCCCCATCTTCATCAGCCGCTCGGCCAGCAACATGGGATAAGGCAGAGTCGAGAGCAGGCATTCGAACACCGACAGATCCACCTCGACGGGCCTGCTGACATCTCCGGCCGCGATGCGGACCGCGGTCAGCGCACTCATGGCCGCATAGGAACCCGCGATGTACTCGGGGATGCGCACGCCTGCCTGTACGGGCGGTCGACCGGGATCACGATCGTTGACCCAGCCTGCGGCCGCTTGCATGGTCAACGGTGTTGTCTCCCGGACGCTCAGTGGACCGTGCTGCCCGAAATCCGAGATACGAACCACCACGAGCTGTGGATTCAGGCTTCGCAGGGTGCGGGCGTCCAGACCCCAGCCATCCAGGGCGCCCACGGATAGGCTGTCGACGAGCACATCGGCACCGGAGATCAGCTGGCGCGCGGCGGCAAGATCCGCGGCAACCGCCGGATCGATTGTGCTGCTCCGCTTTCCGGCGTTCAGATACTCGAACAGTCCGCCGCCGGTCCCCCAGCCCCGCAACGGATCACCGGACGGTGGCTCGAACTTGTGGACGTCGGCACCGAGATCGACCAGCAGCTTGGTGCAGTACGACCCCGCGATCTCGCCGCCGATCTCAACGACGCGCATCCCAGCCAGCGCTCCGCGAGCGTCGCTCACCACCTGTTGATTCGCTCCGCAAGCGTCGCTCATCGCCTGTTGATTCGCTCCGCAAGCGTCGCTCATGCCGGCACCCCGATGGCCTTTGGCTCCATATAGGACCGCAACCCCAGAACCCCGCCCTCGCGGCCGATCCCGCTCTGCCCGAAACCGCCGAACGGCGCGTCACCGGGAATGGTGCCGTTGATCGAGACCTGGCCCGTCCTGATCCGGCGCGCGATCGCCACGGCCCGGTCCACATCCGATGCCCACACCGCCCCGCCGAGGCCGTACTGGGAGTTGTTGGCGATGGCGACGGCCTCGTCGTCATCGCCGTAGCGCAGCACCGTCAGCACCGGACCGAAGACCTCTTCTTGAGCGATAAGGGAATCGGGCGTCGCACCGGTGAGGATGGTCGGCTCGAAATAGAAACCGGTCGACAGGTCCTTGGGCCGGCGGCCACCGGTGACCACGGTTGCGCCGTCGGATTCAGCGCGAGTGACGAATCCCTCGACCCGGTCCAGATGTTCGGCACTGATCAGCGGACCCATCGTGACGGCGGCCTCGGTCGGATCACCGATCACGACGTTGCGAGCCAGTTCGGCCAACCGCCCCACCACGTCGTCGTGGAGCGAATCGGGAAGCAGCAGACGGCTGTTGAGAATGCAAGCTTGGCCGGCGTGCAGTGTGCAGCCCTCGACGAGCAGGCGTTCCAGCAACTCGTCGGTGATGTCGACATCGTCGGTGAGGATGGCTGCCGACTTTCCACCGCACTCCAGTAACACGCGTGTCATGGTCTGCGCTGCAGTCGCCATCACCGCGCGACCCACGGCCGAGCTTCCGGTGAAGCTGACCATGTCTACCCGCGGGTCCTGAGTCAGCGCGACACTCGCCTCGACGCCGGCCGGGGTCACCACATTCACCACACCGGGCGGGATATCGGTCTCCTCGTGCACAAGACGTGCCAGCGCGAGACCCGCCAGCGGAGTCAGCGGGGATGGCTTGAGCACCACGGTATTACCGGCAGCGAGCGCCGCGCCGATCTTCATCGCGTTGAGGGTGTGCGGGAAGTTCCACGGCGTCAGAATCGATACGACGCCGAGGGGTTCATAACGCAGCAAGGTGGTGCCGGCCGCCCCCCAGGCGTCCAACGGCGCCTCGGCCGGTTCGAGCGCAAGTTCGGCGGCATGCCCCACCATGAAGGCCGGACCTTCGACGTGGATCAGCCGTTCGTTTGCCGTGCAACCCCATTCGGCCTGTGCCAGCGCAAAGATCTCCTCGCCACGGGTCAACAACGCCGTACTCAGCTGCTGGACGCAGCGCGCCCGCTCGTCGGGATGGGCCTGCGACCACACGCCCGAGTCGAACGCCGTACGCGCTGCCGCGATGGCGCTCCGCACCTGGTCGACGCTGGCGTCCGGCGCCGAGGCCACCACCTGTTCGGTGGCCGGGTTGACGACGTCGTAGCGACCGGCATCGGCATCGACCCACTGCCCACCGATGTAGTGCCCGTAGTTAGCGATCAGCGTCCGCGGATCGGCCATGAAGTCACCCGGCCCCTCTTGACAAGCTGCCGACATTCGTCGGACAGACTCTAAACATTTGTTTTCGCTCCGTACAGCAGCAACACATCCGCCTCCAGCCCGGAAATGTGCTGTATACAACAGCTATTCTGCTGATTGACTCGCTCATGCCACGGCTGGTAGACAGAACGTGAACCGGACAGTTAGAGCATGAATGTCCGATCGGTCTCATGTCAAGGAAGGCCCTGAGGTGCCCACTAAGCCCGCCAGTCAGCTCACCAGACCCACCACCGCATATCCCCTGCACTCGCCGGACTTCTACGCCGGCGACCCGTACCCGGCATATCGGGAACTGCGCGCCGGCACGCCGGTCGTCTGGAATGACGTCACCAAATTCTGGGCCCTATGCAAATACGAGGACGTCCGGTTTGTCTCCGGTAACCCGGGTATGTTCTCGTCGGCCAAAGGCATCACCATCCCGGATCCGTCCCAACCGGAACCGGTGCAAGAGGGAAATCTGATCTTCACCGATCCGCCCAGACATCGACAGCTGCGCAAGCTGATCAATTCCGGGTTCACCCGGCGCCAGGTGTCGTTGTTGGAACCCAAGGTGCGCGAGATCGTAAGGGGCATCATCGCCGAGATCGACACCAGCCGGGAGTACGAGTTCGCCGAGGAGATCGCCGCGCCACTGCCGACCCGGATGATCGCCGAGATGCTCGGCGCCCCGCCCGAGGATTGGGAGCAGTTCCGCACGTGGTCCGATGCCGCCGTAGGCACGGCCGATCCCGATATCGAGATGGATCACCTGGCAGCGCTCGGTGAACTGTACGGGTATTTCACCAATCTCATCGCCGCACGCCGCAGCGGCGAGGTCACCGGCCAGGACGACCTGTTGACCATTCTGGCCACGGCCGAGGTCGACGGCGAACAACTCTCCGACGAGGACCTGCTGAACTTCTCGTTCCTGCTGTTGGTAGCCGGCAACGAGACGACGCGCAATCTTATCGCGCTCGGCACCCAAGCACTGATCGAACATCCTGAGCAATTCGCGTTGCTGCGCGCGAATCCCGCGCTGCTCCCCGACGCCGTAGAAGAGATGCTGCGCTTCACCAGCCCGGTCACCCATATGGCACGGCGCGCCACCCAGGATGTCGAGATCCGCGGGCAGCAGATCAAGGCTGGTGACACCGTCGTGATGCTGTATGGATCGGCCAACCGCGACGAGGAGGTCTTCGGCGCGCACAGCGAGTCCTTTGACATCACCAGACACCCCAATACGCACATCGCCTTCGGCGCGGGTGAGCACGCCTGTCTCGGAGCACAATTGGCGCGCCTGGAGGCCAGGGTGATGTTCGAAGTACTGCTGGGTACCTACCCGACGATCGAACTCACCGGCGACGTCACCCGTCTGCGCGCCACCATGGTGCCCGGCGTCAAGCGGATGCCCGTTCGACTGGGAGCGAGCGTCTGATGGATTTCGACTACACCCCCGAACAGAAACAGCTGCGCAAGGATTACCGCGAGCGCCTCGCGGCGGTCATGACCCCGGAGCGCCGCGCCGCGGTCGCAGGCCTGATGGAGGGCGGGGCGGCCATAACCGAGTGCCGGCGCGCGCTCGGCGCGGCGGGTCTGCTCGGGGTGGCGTGGCCGACCGAATACGGCGGGCACGGCCTGACAGCGTTGGAACAGTACATCTTCGGCGAGGAGGCCCGCCGGGTGAACGCGCCGCTTCCCATGATCACGCTGAACACGGTGGGGCCCACCCTGATCCAGTTCGGCACCGACGAACAGAAACAGAAATTCCTCCCGGCCATCCTCAAGGGTGACGTCGATTTCGCCATCGGATATTCCGAGCCCGGAGCGGGCAGCGACCTGGCCTCACTGCGCACCACCGCGGTCCGCGATGGCAGTGAGTTCGTCATCAACGGTTCCAAAATGTTCACCAGTGGGGCCGAGTTCGCCGACTACATCTGGCTGGCGGCCCGAACCGATCCGAATGTCAAGAAGCACAAGGGCATCACCCTGTTCATCGTGCCCACCGACGCCGCGGGATTTTCGTGGAAACCGTTGCACACCATGCCCGGGGTTTCGACCTACTACACGTTCTACGATGACGTGCGCGTGCCCGAAAGCGCCATCGTGCTCGGCGAGAACGAGGGCTGGAAGCTGGTGACCAACCAGCTCAATCTGGAACGCGCAGCGTTGGGCAACCTGGGGGCACTGGAGCCGTTGTTCCAGAAGACTCTGGCCTGGGCGCGAGACACGGAACTCGACGGTAGCCGCGTCATCGACCAACCGTGGGTGCAGCAGGCGCTGGCCCGGGTCGAGGCCCAGGTGTCGGCCTACCGGCTGATGAATCTGCGCGTGAACACCACACTGAGTTCCGGCGGGCTGGGCATGGGTCAGGCCTCGGCCGCCAAGGTGTTCGGCACCGAACTGACTCAGCAGGTAGCCCGCGAACTACTCGACATCGTCGGCCACACCGGTCTTCGTAAGGGTGAATCCACTGGGCTGCGTGGGGAACTCGAGAGCGCCTACCGGCTCGCCGTCATCAACACCTTCGGCGGCGGCGCCAACGAACTCCAGCGCGACATCATCGCCATGGCCGGTCTCGGGATGCCACGGGCGCCCCGAGACATGCGGGCGTCCTGACAGAAAGGAAACAGGGCATTGACTGAGCATGTGAAAGACGAGTTGCGGCAGCGCCTCGATGCACTCATCGGCCAGCCGATCAGTTCCGGGCAGCCGGTGCGGAGCCCGGATCCGGTGAACGCGGCGATGATTCGGCACTGGGCCTACGCACTCAGCGATTTTAACCCGGCCTACCTGGACGAGGAATTCGCCAAGAACTCACGCTACGGTGCGATCGTGTCGCCGCCGGTGATGCTGCAGAGCTGGACCATGGCTCCGCCCAAGCTGGAGGGTATCCACGACCGAGGCGGTGTTCCTGTCGAGCTCGGGGAGAACCCGTTGCAGTTCCTGACCGATGCCGGATACACCGGAATCGTCGCCACGAACTCCGAATTCGAGATCGAGCGTTACCCGCGGATCGGCGATGACCTGTCGGCGGAGACCGTATTCGAGACCATCTCCGACGAGAAGAAGACGGCGATGGGTACCGGATTCTTCGTCACCTGGATCACCACGTACCGCAACCAGGACGGCGAGGTCATCGGCCGCCAGCGCTTCCGTACCCTGCGCTTCAAGAAGGACGGTTAGCAGTGGCACACCGACTCGCTCCCTCGATCAGCCCCGACACCGAGTTCTACTGGTCGGGTCTCAAAGACGGCGAACTGCGCATTCAGCGATGCACCGACTGCAAGGCGCTGCGTGTCCCGCCCCGCCCGATGTGCGGCCAATGCCAGTCGCTGAACTGGGATTATGTGGTGTCCACGGGCCGCGGGACCGTGTACAGCTTCGTCATGCCGCAGTACCCGCCGTTGCCGTTCCTGCAGTATCCCTACGTCGTGGCACTGATCGATCTGGACGAGGGGGTCCGGATCGTCTCCAATCTGTGTGATATCGAACCGAAGGACATCGAGCCCGGCCTGGCCGTCGAGGTTTTCTACGAGACCTTCGAAGCCCTGCCAAGCGGCGACGAGCTGGTGTTGCATCAGTTCCGCCCATCGACCACGAAGGCGTGACACCACAATGGATTTCAGCTTCAACGAAGACCAGGAAACCGTCG
This sequence comes from Mycobacterium sp. URHD0025, assembly GCF_000426065.1. GTDB lineage: Bacteria > Actinomycetota > Actinomycetes > Mycobacteriales > Mycobacteriaceae > Mycobacterium. The sequence continues at coordinate 688,402 of NZ_KE384491.1, forward strand.
GCAAGGTGGCCCGTCAGCTGTTCGAGCATCGGGCCACACCGGAGCACCTGAGCGAGTTGGAATCGGGCGACACCCGATACGACGCGGCGCTGTGGAGCGAGCTGGCAGAGGCCGACCTGCTCGGCATCGCACTACCGGAATCGGTCGGCGGCAGCGGTGCAGGCTACCTCGAACTCTGCATCCTGCTGGCCGAGGTGGGCTGGAGTGTCGCACCGGTACCGATCTATCCGACGCTCGTGCTCGGTGCGGACACCATTGCCCGGCACGGTGATTCAGATCTCCAGCAGCACTATCTCCCAGGTGTCGTGGACGGCAGCGTCATCCTCACCGCGGGTCTGATCGAGGCCGGCAACTCCAACCCCACCGCCCCGCGTCGCACGACCGCACGTCCCGAGGGCGAGGCCTGGCTCATCGACGGTGCCAAGGAACTGGTCCCGGCCGCGCAGTTGGCTGACGCCATCATCGTGTCCGCGGCGACAGCGGACGGTCCGGGGCTGTTCGTGGTGGACACCGACACCCCGAACGTCCGGGTATCGCCGGTGGATCTCACTCACGGCGAACCCTATGCCGACGTCACCTTCGCCGGCGCCAGGGCGCGGCGCCTCGGGGGCGATACGGGTGATGGTCTGGACTTGGTGGCGGCACTGCACACCCGGGCGCTGGTCGGCCTGTCCGCAATACAGGTCGGTGTCACCGATCGCGCGCTGCGGATCGCGGCCGCCTACACCGGTGAACGCGAACAGTTCGGCCGGCCGATCGGATCGTTCCAGGCCGTCCAGCAGCGGATGGCCGACGCGTTCATCGACACCGAGGCGATCCGCTGGACAACGTGGCACGCAGCCTGGCTGATCGCCGAGGGCAGGCCCGCCGACCGCGAAGCCGCCATCGCCAAGTTCTGGGCTGCCGAGGCGGGCGCCAGAGTCGTCGCCACCGCCCAGCAAGTGCACGGCGGCATGGGCATCGATGTCACCTATCCGGTCTCCCGTTATTACCTGTGGGCCAAGAACATCGAGCTCGCTCTTGGTTCGGCCTCCGCACAACTCGCCTATCTCGGCACGGCGTATCAGGAAGGAAGCAAATGACCTCCACCATCGGTGGCACGACCACTCTGGCGTACGACGCCATCGACGTGGGCGATGAGATCACTCCACTCGAGGTGCCCGTCACCACCACCCTGATCGTGGCGGGCGCCATTGCGTCGCGCGATTACATGCCGGTCCATCACGATCGCGATTTCGCGACCGGGCAGGGGTCGCCGGACATCTTCCTCAACATCCTGACCACCAACGGTCTGTGCGTGAAGTTCCTGCATGACTGGGCCGGTCCCGAGGCGATGCTCAAGCGGTTGTCGATCCGGCTCGGTGTACCGGCATTCCCGAACGATCCGCTGCGCTTCACCGGCAGCGTCGAAGCCAAGTCCATCGCCGACGGCGAGGGACTGGTCGAAGTGTCGCTGAAGGGAACCAACAGCCTGGGTGATCACGTCTCGGGCACCGCGGTGCTGAGCCTTCTCGAAGGTGTTCGGGAGTGAGCGGCATCGGCGGAAAGGCGGCGCTTGCCGGAATCGGCCAGACCGAGTTCTCCAAGGAGTCCGGTCGCACCGAGATGCAACTGGCCTGCGAGGCAGTCAAGGCCGCGATCGCCGACGCGGGGTTACACCCGTCCGATATCGACGGCATGGTGACCTTCACCGTCGACGAGAACGAAGAGATCGAGGTCGCCCGCAACGTCGGCATCCAGAATCTGTCGTTCTTCACCAGGGTTCCGCACGGCGGCGGCGCTGCGGCCGGCACCGTGATGCAGGCGGCGATGGCCGTGGCAACGGGCGCCGCTGAAGCCGTGGTGTGCTACCGGGCCTTCAACGAGCGTTCGGGTTTCCGATTCGGTGGTGCCGGCCGCCAACCTGGGGTCACCCCGCTGTGGATGGCGCCGTACGCCCCGTTCGGTTTCATGACGCCCGCCGCCTGGGTGTCCCTGCATGCGCAGCGCTACATGTCCACCTACGGTGTGACCAACGCCGACTTCGGCAAGATCTCGGTGATCGACCGCAAGCATGCGGCCAAGAACCCCGATGCCTGGTTCTACGGGAAGCCGATCACCATCGAGGAGCATCAGCAGTCACGCTGGATCGTCGAGCCCGTGGTCCGGCTGCTGGACTGCTGTCAGGAAAGCGATGGTGGGGTCGCGATGGTGGTGACCAGTGTGGAGCGGGCCCGTGACCTGCCGCACCCGCCAGCGGTCATCACCGCGGCGGCCCAGGGCGCCGCCTACGACGGTGAGGTGATGACCAGCTACTACCGCGACGACATCACCGGACTGCCGGAAATGGGTGTGGTCGGCAACAAACTGTGGGGTGACTCCGGACTCAAGCCCGCCGACATCTCCACGGCCTTCCTCTATGACCATTTCACTCCGTTCGTCTTCACCCAGCTCGAGGAACTCGGGTTCTGCGGGCGGGGAGAGGCCAAGGATTTCGTCGACGTCGACGAGCTCTCGGTCGGCGGTCGCATGCCCATCAACACCAACGGCGGTCTGCTCGGCGAGGCCTACATCCACGGGATGAACGGCATCACCGAGGGAGTCCGGCAGATCCGCGGCACGTCCCACAATCAGGTGGACGGCGTCGAACACGTGCTGGTGACGTCAGGGACCGGCGTTCCCACCAGCGGCCTGATCTTGGCACCGGTCCACTAGTAGTCTGGCGCCCTATGACGGAAGCGACGGCCGCCGACACCCGAGAGATCATCATCTCGGCGGCCTTCGCCTGCTTTCGCACCCGCGGCCTCGCCAAAACCACCATCGTGGACATAGCGCGCGCTGCCGAAGTCTCCCGAAGCACCATTTACGAGTACTTCAAGGACAAGGAATCCGTTGTCGAGGCCTGCGCCGAGGCCGCCTCGCAGCGCTTCTACCGCAACATGGCCAAGGCCATCGACCGCCACGGCGGCAGCACATTAGAAGGCAAGCTGGTGCGCGCGGCGGTGTTCGTCTGTCAGGCCCGCCGGGTCGTCGAACCCGAGGTGTACTTCGATCAGCAGGAGGTGAACCTCATGCTGACCAAGAACGCCGCCACCCTGCTTCAGGAGTGCTCGGAGTTCATCGCACCGTACCTGTCCGCAGCGCGGCACACCGGCGAGGTCCGCTACGACATCGACATACCGTCCGCTGCGGAGTGGTTCTCGCGGATGTTGTTCTCGCTGTTCACCACTCCATCGGCACTCATCGACAACGACGATGCGGTCGCCGAATTCGTAAGACCTTACGCCGTCCAGGGTTTCAGCGGAGGTCGTCCGCCCAGACGCTGACACCAAGATCAGCGAGTACGGTGATCCGCGCCGCACCCGTATGAAAATATATATTCTCAACTATGAGATCGATTAATATCAAACCCACACAGGCAAGGGGCGATCATGACAGTGGTAACTGCCAAGTCCGACGAGAGCAGAATGCAATCCGAGCGCGGCTACGCTACCCCGCACCGCTTGGTGGTCTTTGCCAGCAGTTCCGGCGATGCCGCCGAGTTCGCCGGCGGGCTCATTTTCGATCGCGTCGGAGCAGGCTGGGAAGTGAGGATCCATCTCGCCGCCGACACCCCCAAAGACGAACGCACGCTGCGCATCCTCGGCATCAAGAGCCGGATGCGCTCAGCCCGCTTCGATCCGGCTGATTGGCCCGACTCAATACTGATCGGCGCGGACGTCTACAGCACCCAACCCGACATACGCCGCATCTTCAACGCGGCCTCGCGCCGGCCGCAAACTGAGGTCGCGATGTGGGGTGGCAATTGGCCTGGCGACCTCGAGCCCGGTACCGGCATCGTCGAACACCGGCTGAGTATCGCGGCACGCGCCTTCAAGGTGCACGCCATCGCATCCGCAGGCCTCGACCGGTCCATCGATCCTGCTGAACAATTCCTCGGCGGCCAGCGCCGCGTCCGCACTGTAGCGCCGCTGCTGCCACCCGCCTGACCCCGATCAGCCCAGCCGTCGGACCGGAACGTTCGCCCAGCCGCAGACATTCGACATCGCCACTCGACGCAGCCCGTCGCGATCCACCTCGTAGTCGGGGAGCACATCCAGCAATGCGTCGAGTGCGATGCGACTCTCCATCCGCGCCAGCGCCGCACCGAGGCAGCTGTGCACACCGTACCCGAATGCGAGGTTGAAGCCCATCTTGCGCTCGCGGTCGATGTCGAGCCGGTCCGGGTCCGGGAAAATGCGCTCGTCCCTGGTCGCGGCCGCGGTGAGCAGCAGCACCACACTGTCCCGCGGGATCGTGGTGCCGTGCAACGTCACATCGCGCGTCGCGGTGCGTACCTGGTACTGCGACGGAGCTTGATAGCGCAGCAGTTCTTCGATAGCTGCCGGTATCTTGCTGCGGTCCGCTCGCAGCGCCTGCCACTGTTCGGGAAAATCCGCGAAGGCCACGATGGCGTTGCCGACGAGCTTGGTGACGGTCTCGGCGCCGGCACCGCCGAGCAGTGTTGCGAATCCCGCGATATCGACGTCGGTCAGCTTCTCGACCACACCGTCACGTTCGATCTCGGTCTCGATGAGCCGGCTGATCATGTCGTCTCGCGGGTCCGCGCGGCGCTGTTGAATCAGCTTGTAGTAGTACACGCCGGTGTTCATGGAGGCTTCGAGCCCCTCTGGCGGAACGATGATTTCGCCCACCCGCCGCTCCAGCAACAGATCTAGCCACCGCCGGATCTGTTCGCGATCCTCCTTGGGTACCCCGAGCATGGTGGTGATCACCTCATTGGGGAACAACGCGGAGAAGTCGGCGACGACATCGAACGACCGCGGATCGACTGCATCGATGCGCTCGCAGATCTTCTCGTGCACCATGTCTTCCAACGAAGCGATCGCGCGCGGAGTGAACACGTTGCTGACCAGCTTGCGCATCTTCTGGTGTTCGGGTGGATCCATCGAGATGATCACTTTGGGCGGTGGGATCGCACCGTCGTGAGCCTTGACCGCGTCAAGCGTGGCGCCCTTGGCCGACGAGTAAGTCTCGTGATCCTTGGTCGCGGGGGCCACGTCCTCATATCTGCTCAGCGCCCAGAAGTCCCACTTCTCGTTGTAGTACACCGGCGCCTCGTCGCGCAGCCGCCGGAAGGTCTCGTACGCGCCGTTGAAGAATTCCGTGGAGAAGGGATCGAACTCCACATTCCCCTGGGCTGTGGTCGAGGTGCGTGGTGCATTCACAGGATGGCTCCGGATTCCTTGTACTTCTCGATCGTTTCCCACGCCAGGCCGGCGTCGAGTAGCACCTCTTCGGTGTGCTGGCCGTGCTCAGGCGCTCCTGGTGGCACCACCGCCTGTTCGTCGAACTGCACCGGGTTGGTCGGCAGCACGTAGGGCGCGCCGTTCATCGTCGCGGTCTGTGCCACATAGCCGTTCGCGGTCACAGCAGGATCCATGCACAACTCGCCCGGCGTCTGCACGATGCCCCACGCTCCGGACAGACCGGCCAGTGCCTCGCGCCATTCGGCAAGAGTCCGCTGCACAAAAGCCTCGTCGAGAAGCTGGATCAGCTGCACCCGATTCTCATAGCGCGACGCGGATTCGGCGAACCGCGGGTCGTCGATCAACTCCGGCAGCCCGACGGCGTGCATCGCCTCCGGGTAGAACTTGTCGAGTTGTAGCATCATCAGTTGCACATACCGGTCATCTTTGGTGCGGTACGTCCCGACCAGCGGATTGGGCGCATCGGCATGGCCGTAGTTCGGGATCGACGTGCCGCCGTGAATCTGGCTGACCGCCACATCCGGACTGAGATTCCATGCGGCCAAAGCCAACAGCGAAACATCGACCACCGAGCCTTCCCCCGTGGTCGCCTTCCGGTACAGCGCAGCGGCGATCCCGCCGGCAATCGTCATCCCGCCGAGCAGATCTCCGAAGGCAGGCCGGGAGCGCACCAGGTCGTCGCCCTCTTCCGTCAGCATGGTGGCGATCCCGCCACGAGCCCAATAGGACACCCCGTCATATCCCGGCTTGTCCGCATCCGGGCCCTTGGGACCGTGGCCGGAACCTCGCACGTACACGATCCCCGGGTTGGCAGATCGGATGTCATCTACGTCGATGCCGAGCTTCTTGCGCCGCTCGGGCAAGTAACTGGTCAGGAATACGTCGCAGGTCTTCGAGAGCTCACGCACGACCTCCTGCCCGCCGAAGGTGCTCAAGTCGACGCCGATCGACTTCTTGCCTCGGTTCGGGATCTCGATCATGTAGTTGACCGAACCTCCGCCCTCGTCGACGATGCCCATCGTGACAAGACCGCGCTGCGGATCACCGCCGTCACGCGGTTCTACCTTGATGACCTCGGCTCCCCACTCAGCCAGGACGGCACCGGCCGACGGCACGAACGTCCAGGCCGCGACCTCCAACACGCGTACCCCGTCAAGCACCTTGCGAGTGGAAATCGTGTCCTCCCATGATCGTGGTGTGGCAGCAGGCTGCGATAACGCTTGTTCTCAACAGTGAGAATGACACTTTCTAATCTGTTTGTAAACACACGTCGGCGTGCCGCCCAATGGAGCAGAGCGAATGCCAGATGCCAGCCTTCACAAAGCTTCAGCGTAGTGAATGTCAGACCGGTGGAGAATATTTATTCTCACATTCGGTATCGTCGATACTCATGCCGCTCCCACCGATCACCCCAACCGTCCCCGCGCTGGTGCGCTCCTCGGCTGCTCGTTTCGGGGACAGGCCGTTTCTGATCGCTGGGGACAGAGTCCTCACCTACCGAGAGCTCGATTTGCGGTCCGCGCGACTGGCCATGAACCTCGTTTCGATGGGCCTCGGCAAGGGAGACCACGTCGGCCTGCTCATGCCCAACAGCGTCGAATGGGCGATAAGCTGGTTCGCGGTGACACGGATCGGCGCAGTCGCCGTGCCACTGAACACTTTTCACAAAGCCGCCGAGCTCTCCTGGACAGCGCGCCACGCCGATCTGCGCGCCGTACTGGCATGGCCGAGATTTCGCAACCAGAACTTTGTCGAGCTCCTCGAGGACGCGCTGCCAGGGCTTGCCGACCAGCAGAAACCGGACCGAATCGCAGTCCGGGCCGCTCCCTACTTGCGCAGGGTCGCAGTATGGGGCGACGCCGACCGCCACTGGGCCACAACTCTATCCGACGAATCAGCATCGCACGGCTTCGACACCGACTTCCTGGTCGACATCGAAGCATGTGTCACACCGGCCGATGACGCGATGATCATTTACACCTCTGGGAGCACTGGGGACCCCAAGGCTCCGGTGCACACGCACGGGGTACTCATACGCCAGTCGTACAACCTGACGTTCACCTATGGAGTGACCGGTAACGAAGTGATGTTCAGCTCGATGCCGTTCTTCTGGGTGGGCGGGCTCATCACCGGATTACACGCGGTTGCCCACCACGGCGCCACCCTGGTCACCCAACCCGCATTCGACGCAAGCGAGGCACTCGAACTCATTGAACGTCACCGTGCCACCATCACTTTGGGCTGGCCACAGCAGGGCAAGACATTGGCCGAACACCCGGACTTCGGAAAGCGGGATCTGAGCTCGGTCCGGCGCACCAGCATGCCCGCGATGGTCGATCCAGAACGGCGACCTCAAGGACCCAGCGCACTCGGCATGACCGAGCTGTGCGGCAGCCACATCGGTGTCGACCCATACATTGCCCAACCGCCCGAGCGGGCTCAGACCGGTGGCTGGACAATGGAAGGCCTGGAGCACCTGATCGTCGATCCTGACACGAATACGCCACTGCCCGGCGGCTTCCGCGGCGAGATCTGGGTTCGTGGACGTTCGCTGATGCAGCGCCTCTACAAGCGCGAACGTGAGGATGTCTTCACCCCAGACGGTTACTACCGCACCGGAGACAGCGGAGTCCGATTCAATGACGGTTGGATCGCCTACACGGGACGCCTGGGCGATCTGATCAAGACCGGCGGCGGCACCAATGTCACACCGTCGGAGGTAGAACTGGCACTGTCTGGTTGCGACGGCGTCTTGGAGGCCTACGTCGTCGGCGCAGAGGATGGTGATCACGGAACGGTTGTCGCGGCGGCCGTGGTGCCCCACGGATCCGCGGTGCTGGACGCACAGGCGCTCCGCACTCAGCTCCGGGATCGGCTGTCCGCGTATAAGGTCCCGAAGTTCATTTGGGTCACCCACAAGGCGGCACTGCCGTTCACCGCGACCGGGAAAGTGAAGAAATCCGATCTCGCCCTGCAGTTGAAGGAGTTGCTGGCGCAGCGTTAGGCGGCGCCGGCCGGCGTCTGACCGTCAGTTGTCCTTGCGTGACTCATGGATACGGACCAGCTCCCGGAAGCCGAGGCTGGGATACAGCGGGACCGGCTGAATCCCCCACTCGTCCTGAGCCGTCTGCTGTCCCGCCGCCTCGGGCCGTCCTCCTAAGGGGGGACCGCTCATCGGGTAGGGTTGGCGACACTCCAAGGTGTCGTCTGAATACCGGACCTTCAACAGCTCACTACAGATCTCGGTGAGCGACAGCGTGGGCCACCCGTACCACAGAGCCAACGCAGGGACCGTGAGAGCCCCCTCAATCACCAGTCCGAAAAGACAGAAGAACAAGCCGCGTTTGAGCCACACGTGCATGCGCGCGAAGGCAGGCGGCGTGCCGAGCGGCGGCTCGCTGACTGAAGCGGAACTTTCTGACACGGCCCTGACTTTCAGTCGGCGAAGATCTCGCGATTGACGGTGTGCAGGTAGGGAATCGCGAGAAATGGCGTGATGTAGAAGATGTTGTAGAGCCACCATCCGATGACCGGGATGGCCGTGCCGGCATAGCGGACGTCCGCATACATGGTCATGTTCAGGATGTAGCCCAACCAGGCGATGACGCCGAACCAGCACGTGACGACCATCCACTGATGACCCCACCGCTTCATCCGGAGGAAGCCGATTGCGGCCGCGATACGCATCGGGAAGACCACCACGATGCACACGATGATCCAGGCCTTCTCCCCCGGAGCACCCGCCCCACCGATCCACAGCTCGTTGTAGTGCCAGAAGTAGCCGCCGTCCATGAGGTTGCCCCATGCGGTGAAGATCGTTCTGGTGATCAGGGCATGATTGGCGAAAACATCCAGGCCCCAACCGATACTGTTGATCGCGGCATCGAGGATGATCACGTACCCGATGAGGGTGACCATCAACGGCCGGACCGACAGTCCCGCCCTTTCCGCCCGCCGGAACAGCACCACGCCCCGGCAGAAGATCGGTAGACCGATCGGGCCGAGCACCAGTGTGCCCATCAAGACAGAGCCGACGATCAACCAACGGTCCGCCTGACGCTGGGCTTCGCGGCTCGCGTCGTCATGTTGTTCCAGCGTCTGCACGGACAACCTACCAATCCCCGACCACGAGCATGTGCAACTGGATGGCGAACATCGACAGCAATGCCGTATAGATGACGACTTGAAAGACGATGAGCGCGCGGCGGCGACGCCGGTCCTGTTCGTTCATCGGGATCAGAACGTCCCGATACTGGCAAGTAGCCAGTACCAGAAGGCGACGATACCGATCATCGCGCCCCACGCGAAGGCCAGCCGGACGAGCTCTTGCAACATCGGATCTCTTCCTTCGTGCTCCAGAGCAATCATTCTCATAGTAGAGAATTCCTATTCTCTCGAATGAATATCGTCGAATGCGTCCAAGATGTCAACGGCCGCGAGCGAGCGTGCTACTACCGTGCCCTTCGGGGCAGTCCCCTACTCAGCGGCGAGATCTGCGAGTAGCTCCGCCAATTCGACCGGTTGCGCGAAGAACGGCGAGTGCCCTCCGTCGAGCTCGATGAGTGTCGCGCCGATGCGGACCGCGTTACGCCGCGCCCAGGATGCTCCGACCGCTCGGTCGTCACGGAGCAAGATGTACGTGGACGGCGCGTCCGGCCATTCCGCGAGCGGACTTGGTTCCAAGAAGACCGTGAATGACTGGGAGCGCATCTGCGCGAAGGCGGACCGCGCGATGCCTTGCGGGCAGTCGTGATAGAAACCTGCGCGGACCGACTCCCAGGTCATGCCGAAGGGCCCCGAACCGCCGGCATCAGGTTCGGGAAAGATAACGGCATCGGGATTTTGCGCAATATGCTCTGCGAAAGTCACGCCGGGCACCGGCAGCAATCCACCGACGAAGATCATTCGGCGTATCGGCCGTAGCGCGGCGAGCACCGGCAACGCCAACCCCGATACCGAGTGGGCGACCACGACGACGTCGGCAACGCCGTCATCATCGGTGGTAGAACTGTCGATGGCCGCGGCTGCGACTCTGGCCCATTCCACCGCCCCGGCGGTGTCATCGTCCACTGGCAGATCAGGTGCCACCGACCGATGGCCGAGCCGATGCAATTCCTCGCGCACCAGATCCCAGCACGAGCCTCTGTGCATCCCACCGTGCAGCATAGCGAACATCAACTGCGCCACAGTCTCTCCATGGTGCACTCCTCGTCGGCCCTTGGGACACCAACCCGCCGGGGAACCTGTCTCAGACAACATTTTGAGAGCAGTAATTCTCATATGCGAGAATAGCGCGAAACCGTCTCGCGAGTAGTCGCAACTGGCGCCAGCACGGGCGGTCGGGGGCCGAGGTGCGCGAGCGGTCCCGGAGTGCGGGTAGGGCCGCCGCACCCTCCGGTCCATCATCGAATCGAAAGGCCGAAAACGACATGAGTGACCGACATTCCAACATCTCGGGTACCCGAATGCTGGTCGTAGGAGCATCATCGGGAATCGGACGCGCACTCGCCCGCGCCGCCCACGCCCGCGGTGCCACGCTCGCGTTGGCCGCCCGGCGCGTCGGCCTGGTCGACGAACTGGCCGTCGAACTGGGTGGAACCGCACATGAACTCGACGTATCGGACTCACGGGCGGTCGAACAGGTCGTCGACCGGGTGGCTGCCGAGTTCGGCCGCCTCGATGCGGTCATCTTCACCAGCGCAGTCGTGCCGTTCGCGTTGATCGAGGACACCGATGTCAACACCTGGCTGCATGCGTACGCGGTCAACGCCGTCGGTGCATCCCACTTGCTGCGTTCGGCACTCCCTTACCTCGCCGATGACGCCGTCACCCTCATCGCATCGAGCCACGACGTGGGGCGCCCGCGCGCAGGGGTGGCGGCCTACCATGCCAGTAAGGCGGCACTCGACGAGATCCTGCGTTCCTGGCGTGCCGAACATCCAGAGCTGCCGGTGATCCGGGTCAGCGTGGGGCCCACCGAGGGCACCGAGATACTGCGCGGTGCCGACCGAGATCTGCTGGCCGACCTCTACCGCGCTTGGGCGCAGGAAGGTCAGATACCCGCTCGAATGTCAGCCGTGGAGGACGTCGCAAACGCGATGTTGTCGCTCATCGCCGTCAGTCGTGCCAATCCTTCGGTGGTCAGCGAAATCGTCCACCTCGCACCGCGAGCGCTGAGAAGTCGATAGACCCGGGGGAAGTCATGGATCTGGGTTTCACGGGCGCAACTGCCGTCGTCACCGGAGGCAGCAAGGGCATGGGCCTGGCGATCGCCGAGTGCCTCGGCGCTGAGGGCGCCGCGGTGGCCATCATGGCCCGCGGCCGCGATGGTCTGGACATGGCCGCCGAACGCATCCGGGCCGCCGGCGCACCCGAGGTGCTACCGATCAGTGTCGACATGGCCGATCCCGCATCCATAGCGGCGGGCTATCGCTCCGTCGACGAAGCATGGGGAGCACTGAACGTACTGGTGCACACCGTCGGACCCGACGCGGGGGCGTTCGAAGATGTCGACGACGACGCCTGGCATGCGGCATTCGACCTGGGCACGATGTCGGCTGTCCGGTCGGTCCGCGCTGCGCTGCCCCTGCTGCGCGCCGCCCAGTGGGCACGCATCGTCACATTGTCGGCGCACTCGATTCAGCGGCAGAGCCCGCGGCTGGTCGCCTACACGGCAAGCAAGGCTGCGCTGTCGAGCTTCACCAAGAATCTTTCGAAAAGCCTGGGCGCCGAGGGGATCCTGGTCAACTGTGTCTGCCCCGGCACGATCGTCACCGCGAGCTTCACCGAGATCCTGCGCGACGTGCTGGCCGCCGAAGGTTTCAATTCCTCCGACCCTCATGACGTGATGCGCTGGGTCGAGCAGACCTATAGTCATCCGTGCGATGTGGGGCGCGCCGGCACGCCCGAGGAAATCGCCACGGCTACCGCATATCTCGCGTCCCGGCGCAACGGCTACGTGACCGGTGCCACCGTCAACGTCGATGGCGGTTCGGACTTCATCTGACGAGCCGTTCAGCCCTTCTTGGCCATTTGATCGGCAGCGGTGCCCGCCCATTGGGCGTTGTGGCATCCCATGGTCATCGCGCCGTTCCAGCCACCATCGGTCCACAACACCGTTCCACCGACATAGCTCAACCTCGGACTACCCAGGCACACCAGCGGCCAGGCCTGCTCCTCGGCCGTCGAGTAACGTCCGACAGGGCCGATCGCGTCGTCGACCGTCTCCTTGCCCATCAGGTCCTGGAATGCCGGCATCATCGCCGTGTCGGTTGGCCCGGGATTGATGCAATTGATGCGAATCCCCCTACGCCCCAACTCCGGATACCACCATCCGACCCACGCATCGATGATGTACTTGGAGTAGGCATAACCACTCCACGACCAATTCTTCTCATTTGCCTTCAGCCACTCGACGGCGGCATCGAATCCATCGGTCTCCAGAAGTGTGGTGATCACCTTGATGTGGTCCTGCCAACCGATCGCAGCCGAAGACGAGATGACGCTGATGGCCGACCCCGGGGTCATCTTGGGCACCAGTTGCTCGGCGAGGTGACGGGCGCCGACGAAGTTCACCAGGATGGTGTCCCACTCGCTGAACGGCGGACCCGGCAGGCCCGCGCAACTGAAAAGGCCGTCGACGGGTCCGTCGATGGCCGCCGCGATCTCCTCGATGTTGGACCGGTCCCGGAGATCGACCTGTAGGGCGCGGGCGACGGGCACGGTGGTCGGCTTGATATCGAGTGCTGTCACCGTCGCGCCGAGATCCACCAGGATCTGCGCCGTCGCCTCTCCCATGCCCGACGCGGCGCCCGTGACGACGACCGATTTTCCCTCGTACCCGAGTACATCCTGCATGACGACATCTCCTCTGTGAGACGTGATTCGATAATTAGGTTTCCGTATTTAGAGAACGTATGTTATCACCGCGATACGCTGGGTATTCACCAAGCCGGAGAAAGTCATCGAAGTCGGGAGCAGGTCCCGCTAGCGCAGTTGGTTATCAGCCCCTGGCAAGCGCGTAGACACTGTTCGCCATGTCCATGAGTTCCGGAGTGATCACGTTGCCTCCGTATTCTGACCAACACCAGCTTCGCGCGATGTCCTTCCCCGACGAAGTGCTCGTCAGTGGACCAAAGGTGTGTAGCGGACTACCACCGGCATCGAACGCCATCGTGTAGACATCGGACCCCATCGACGTATCGAGACCGATGAGCCTTCCGCCATCATTGAGAGTGGGCTTGGCTACGACGTCTTCGTGCGTCGTAGTGACACCGTGTTTGAGTTGATAGCCCGGCCCGAAGGACACTCCGCCGCGCCCCTGCCAGAAGCTGCCGCCGCCCAGCTCGCCGTCGGCGAACTCGTGCAACCACGACACCCACATCCCTTGCAGGTGCCGCACGATCGGCAGCTCGGTGTAGATCGATCCCAGCGGGCCGTAAGCGAAGTCTTGGTGCGCGTATCCCGACACCTCGACACCGTTGACCTTCCCGGTGGCGTACATCAGTTCGTGCCGGTAGTAGACGTCGGCATCGATCCCGTCCTGGGGTGGCACGTGAGTGAAGACGATGTCACTCACCGTCCGGCCGTGGAGCTCCCACCGGTTGCTTGCGTCGTACCAGTGAAACCCGTCGGCGTCACGCTCGATTCGACCGCTTGGATACGTCAGTTGCACACTGCGCCCATCGTCGAGCAACTGCATGGGCTCGAACCAGTCAAGTGTCGAGTACTCCGGGAACAGGTGCGTGGCATCGACGTCCATCCGCTTCTGCAGGGACCGGAATCCACAGACCGGCGACACCACGTGCGTCATCCCGGGCACGAAGTCGTCGCATCCGCGTACTCCCCAGTAGTCGTTGCCGTCCGAGTCACCGACGACCCCACCCAGCCAGATGCCGCACAATCCCTGCGCCGAATCGGGACGCCAATCACGCCGGTAGTGATCCAACGTCGGGGTCTGGCTGGTGACGTCGAAATCAACCTGCTCGTACATTAAATCTTTCTTTCTCGGGTTAATCGATGGACGGACGGGAGCCCACGCGTGAGGTCGACGTCAGGAGTCCCAGGTACTCGAGGTCGCACAGTACTTCTCGATGATCGAACGGTCGATGCCCGGGACCTGGCCATCGACACCGATTCCGGCCTCCGACACAGCGGTTCGGAACCGGTCGGTCGGCGCGAACGATCCCCGTACCCGGCGGTTGGGATGCCGGTAGCCGACGAGCAGGGGCAGCAGCGAGGCCTGCCGTTGTCTTTCAGGCAGGTGCCTCAAGGCGATGTCGAAGCGCTCCAACCACCGCGAGTAGTCATCGATACGCAGTAGCAGCGCCTCGAACCGCTCGGTGGACCAATC
>NZ_KE384491.1:703017-756939 GCF_000426065.1 Mycobacterium sp. URHD0025
ATCCGCGGTGCAGCGACAGCGGGCGCGGCCACGGGGGCCTGGGTGACTGCGGGCTTCCCGCTGGCACCCAGGCGCGCCTCCACGCTGGCTCTGGTGGCACTGGTCTCCACCCAGCTGGCCCAGACCCTGATCGACTCGCACAGTCCGCTGGTGGTCGGTACCGCAGCCGGATCCCTGGTATGTCTGGGGGCACTGATCAGCACCCCCGGGGTCAGTCAGATGCTGGGATGCACACCGCTCGATCCGCTCGGATGGGCGCACGCGCTCGCAGCGGCCGGTGTGGCCACAGGTGTCGCCGCCGTTGCTCCGAGGCTGCTACTCAGGTTCGCCCCGATGCCTCGCGCTTCGATTCAGTCGTCTTCGACTCAGTCGTCGACGTCGAGCACGCCGCAGCGCCACAGCACCGCATACAGCTCCCGCAACGGCAGAACCAGGACGCGGGACACAGCGTCGGTCAATGGATCAGACGGTGTGCCGGAGGCGGAAGTTCTCATCCCCTTCACGGTCCGAAGTCGAGATCTCCAAGAGTCGAAGATGACGTGACAGAGAGGTGACCAATGGCTGAAAAAACTGCGCAGCCCAGAGGGCACCGCCACGCGGTGGACACCGTCCGCGACGCCCGCGGATTCGCCATGACACTGCCGGTCGTGGGCCGGGTCAAGGTGCCGCACCCTGAGCAGCTGGCCTATTACGGCGCACTCGGCGTACTCGCGGCGGTGGAGATCATCGATTGGCCGGTTGCCCTGCTGCTCGGTGCGGGGCACGTGTTGATGCAGAACGAGCACAATCGGGTGGCCCAGCAGGTCGGTGAGGCACTGGAGGACGCCTGACCGCGCCGGCTGGAGTCAACCGAGCAGTTTCGCTCGCAAGGTGGCGACGGTCTCGGGCGGTACCCCGGCCGCTTCGACGAAGCTGCCTATCGACCCATAGTCCTGCACCAGCCGGTCCCACGCCGCCAGGAGGTACTCCTCGCGGACACCCAGCACTTCATCGGTGAGCCGGGCCTCGGCGTAGGTGGCCAGCTCGGGTTCGTTCTGAGTCCTGGCCCGTACCGATTCCATGATCCGGTTCCGCAGAGCCGGTATCGCGCCGTTACTGGCCAGGAAGTCGGCAATGATGCGCTCCCGTTCGACACCGACGGTTTCCAGCACGGTGGCAACGGTGAACCCGGTACGGTCCTTGCCGGCGAAGCAATGAGCGATCACCGGACGTTCTTGTGCCAGAAGGGAAATCACCTCTCGCACCGCGGCATGCGCGCCCGGCAGAGTCGGGAATTCCTCATACACCTCGGTCATGTACCGCCGGGCCGCGGTCGCGACGTCTTCACCCTCGGCGGATTCGGACATCACTCGCTGAAAGGTGTTCTCGTGCGGTGCATCCTGATTCGACGTGTCATCGGGATGAAACGGCAGTAGGTGGACTGCAACGCCGTCGGGAACCTGCCCGGCGCCTTGCCGTTGCACCTCCTGGTGCGAGCGCAGATCCGCGACGTCGGTGATGCCGAGGCTGCGGAACACGGCGCGGCCCGCATCGGAGAGCTGGCTGAGCTGACTGGAGCGGTAGAGCAGGCCCGGCCGGACTCCGGTGATGTCGGCGACATCCCGAAAGTTCCACGCCCCGGCCAGTTCTCCCAGTTCGACGGTCACTGTGCAGCCACCACGGAACCCGCCGCGGTTCCTGATTGGCGGCTCGCCGTGGCCAGAGGCGATTTCTCCCGCCCCAACTCCGCGCGGGCGATGGTGCGCATGTGCACCTCGTCGGGTCCGTCGAACAGCCGCATGGCGCGGTGCCAGGCGTAGAGCCGGGCCAACGGGAAGTCGTCGCTGATCCCCGCCGCACCGTGCACCTGGATGGCGCGGTCGATGACGTCGCAGGCGACCTGCGGCGCGACCGACTTGATCTGGGACACCAGAACGTGGGCGGCCTTGTTGCCCTCCTGGTCGATCATCCAGGCGGCCTTTTCGCACAGCAGCCGGGCTTGGTCGATCTCGTTGCGCGACTTGGCGATCGACTCACGCACCACACCCTGCTCGGCCAGCGGCTTACCGAACGCCACCCGCGTCTGCACCCGGTCGACCATCAACGCCAGCGCCCGCTCGGCAGCACCGAGGGCCCGCATGCAGTGGTGGATGCGGCCCGGGCCGAGGCGAGCCTGAGCGATCGCGAAACCGCTGCCCTCCTCGTGGAGCAGGTTCTCGACCGGCACGCGCACGTTGTCGAACACGATCTCGCAGTGGCCGTGCTGGTCCTGCCAGCCGAACACCGGAAGCGAGCGCTGGATGTCGACCCCGGGGGTATCGACCGGGACCAGGATCATCGACTGCTGCTGATGCGACGCCGCGTCGGGATTGGTCCGGCCCATCACGATCAGGATCTTGCAGCGCGGATCGGCCGCCCCGGTGATCCACCACTTACGCCCGTTGATGACGTAGTCGGCACCGTCGCGCAGCATGGTGGTCTCGATGTTGCGGGCATCCGACGACGCCACCGCGGGCTCGGTCATCGCGAACGCGCTGCGGATCTCACCGGCCAGCAGGGGCTCCAGCCATTGCTTGCGCTGGGCCTCGTCGGCGAACAGGTGCAAGGTCTCCATGTTGCCGGTGTCCGGTGCCGCGCAGTTGAGCGCCTCGGGGGCGATCTCCATGCTCCACCCGCTCAGCTCGGCCAGCGGCGCGTACTCGAGGTTGGTCAGGCCGGACTCCGAGGGCAAAAACAGGTTCCACAACCCGGCGGCCTTCGCCTTGCCCTTGAGTTCCTCGACCACCGGCGGCACCGTGTGGTCCTTCGGGCCCTTCTCTTCGCGGTAGGCGTGATAGGCGACCTCAGCCGGCAGCACATGCTCGGTCATGAAGTCGGTGAGCCGGGAGTGGTAGTCACTCGCCTTGGCCGAGAGTGCGAAGTCCATGTCAGCCACGATAGCCACATGGTTAGACAGGTAGAAAGGTGGCATGTCTGGAACCCGCCCGCCGTTGCCGCCCTTCACGCTCGAAACAGCCGTCCAGAAGGTCCAAGCCGCCGAAGATGCCTGGAACACCCGCGACCCGGAGCGGGTCAGCCACGCCTACACACCCGACTCACAGTGGCGCAATCGCGATCTGCACATCGTCGGACGCGACCAGATCGTGGAGTTCCTGACCGCGAAATGGGAGCGCGAGCTGGATTACGTGCTGCGCAAGAGTTTGTGGGGATTCCGGGAGAATCGGATGGCGGTGCGGTTCCAGTACGAGTGGCATGACGCGGCAGGGCAGTGGTACCGCAGTTACGGAAACGAACTGTGGCAGTTCACGCCCGAGGGCTTGATGTCCCGGCGCGAGGCGAGCATCAACGATGTCCTCATCGAGGAGTCCCAGCGCCGCTACTTCGGCCCGCGCCCGGAATCGGAGTACGGCCGGGACATCGAGCTCTGGTAGTCGGCCGGCCCCCGTTTCGCCGTACCCAGCGTGCAGGCCAGCACACCGGCCACCACCGCCAGGGCCATCACGGTGCCCGCCACGGCCGGCCAACCCGCGGCGTCGAACGCCAGCCCACCGGCCCAGCCGATGACGCTGGATCCCGCGTAGTAGAAGAGGTTGTACAGCGACGAGGCCTGGGCCTTGCTGTCACCGGCGTCGGCGCCGACCCAGCCTGACGCGATCGCGTGGGCGCCGAAGAACCCTGCGGTCGCGATCACCAGGCCGGCGAGTACCACGATGACGTTGCCGGCCATGGTGATCGCCACCCCGGCGATCATCGTGGCGATCGAGCCGAGCAGCACGGTCTTGCGGCCGAAGCGCGTGGCCTCGGCACCGGCCCGGGCCGAGGCCCAGGTGCCCGACAGGTAGGCCAAAAAGACCAGGCTCACCAGCGTCTGCGGCAGGTTGAACGGGGTGGCCATCAGCCGGAATCCGAGGAAGTTGTACATCGCCACGAATCCGCCCATCAGCAGGAAGCCCTGGCTGTAGAGGACGAGCTGACGCGGTGAGCGCAGGTTCCGTGCCAGCCGCCGGGCGAGCTGGTGGCTGCGGGTCGGGGTGAAGCCCCGTGCGGGTGGGGCGAGCTTGACGAACGCGAACGCCGATAGACCGCACAAGACCGCGACCACGAGCACGCCGACGCGCCACCCGGCGAACTCGGCGACGGGTCCGGTGACCAGGCGCCCGGCCAGTCCGCCGATCGTGGTCCCCGCCACGTAGGTGCCTGCCGCGCGGGCGGCATGTCCGGCCTCGATCTCCTCGGTGAGGTACGCGATCGCCACCGCGGGCACTCCGCCCAGCATCAAACCCTCGACCAGCCTGCCGGACAGGAGCAGCGTCACATTGGGGGCCAACGGCACGATGAGCCCGAGAACCGTTGCCGCGGTGATGGATATCGTCATCGCCTGAACGCGGCCGATGCGATCGGCCAGCGCCGACCACGGGATCACGCCCAGTGCCAGGCCCACCGTGGCCGCCGAAATCGTCAGTGCGGCATGGGCGGCGCCGGTGCCCATGTCTCGGGCGATCAGCGGGAGGACGGCCTGGGGCGAGTACAGCTGGGCAAAGGTCGCGACGCCGGCGCAGAACAACGCGGCCAGCAGGCGTCGGTATTCGCTCGAGCCACGTGAATGCCCCTGCCAGTCAACGGAGGTCAGGGAAGTGGACACTCAACCGACGTTAGAACGCCGACAAAGATGTGTCCAATGCATGAGTTTACTCAAACTCATGCGAATTGCGTATGACAAACTCCGCCAGGCGTGCCGCCGCAGGCGGCAGTTCACGGTCGGCGTTCCAGGTCAGTCCGATCTGACGTTTGGCCGAACTCTCCGACAGCGGCACATACGCGGCGCCCGGTTCGGCGCGCTCGGGCCGTGGCACGGGCACGACGGCCACCCCGAAACCGGCCGCCACCAGGCCTTCCATGGTGGGGATCTCCATGGCCTCGAAAACCACAGGAGGTGCGATCCCGGCCTCGGCCCACAATTCGTCGGTGAGCTGGCGCAACCCGAAATCGGGCGCGAGGGCGACGAAGGGTTCGGCGGCCGCGTCGGCCAGCCGGATGCGGGAGCGTCGGGCGAAACGGTGTTCGCGGGGCACCGCCAGGCACAGCCTTTCCATATAGAGGCCGCGCCAGCGGAAGCCGTCCGGACGTGGTGACGTGATCGCGAGGTCGGCCTCACCGTTGGCCAGGCGTTCGACGATGTGGTGGGCAGCGCCCTGGAACAGCTCGAAGCGCACCAACGGAGCCTCCGCGCGGAACCGTCGCAGGAGATCCGGTACGAACCAGCCGGCCTGCGAATGCAGGAACGCCAGCCGTACCATCCCGGTCTCCGGATCGCGCAACTCGGCGATTCTCTCGGTGGCCGAACGCATTTCGGCGATACTGCGGCGCGCGTGCTCCAAAAGGATGTGGCCGTAGGCGTTGAGTCTCAGGCGCCGATTGACCCGATCGAACAGCGGCACGCCCACCTGGTCCTCGATGCGGGCCAGAGCACGCGACAGGGTGGGCTGGCTGATGCCGAGTTCGGCTGCGGCGTCGGTGACATGCTCGGTTTCGGCGAGCACCACGAACCACTGCAGCTCGTCCAGATGCATACCGCCGACTCTAAACGCGCTGATCACCGACACGCGCTGTGCCATGCTGTGGCGCATGGCCGAAAAGGTTCGGGTGGTGGTTGGCGATGACCATCCGATGTTCCGCGAAGGCGTGGTGCGCGCCCTGACCTCCAGCGGTGAGATCGATGTGGTGGCCGAGGCCGACAACGGCGCAGACGCACTGGAATTGATCCGGACCCATCTGCCGCAGGTGGCCCTGCTGGACTACCGGATGCCGCAGCTCGACGGGGCCCAGGTGGCCGCCGCGGTGAGCCGCGACGACCTGCCTACGCGGGTGTTGCTGGTCTCTGCTCACGACGAATCCGCCATCGTCTACACCGCACTGCAGCAGGGGGCGGCGGGATTCCTGTCCAAGGAGTCCACCCGCAGCGAGCTGGTGAACGCCGTGCTGTCGTGTGCCAAGGGCCGCGACGTGCTGGACCCGAATCTGGCCGCCGGGCTGGCCGGTGAGATCCGTCGCCGCAACGAACCCGATGTGCCGACGCTGAGCCCGCGCGAACGTGAGGTGCTCACCCTGATCGCCGAGGGCCGCTCCATCCCGGCGATGGCCAAGGAGCTGTTCCTGGCGCCGTCGACGGTGAAGACCCATGTGCAACGGCTGTACGAGAAGTTGGGCGTGAGCGATCGGGGTGCGGTGGTTGCGGAGGCGATGCGCCGCCGGCTGCTGGATTGACCATGGCCAGCGGGGGCGTCGTCGAATTCTTCAGCACTCAACCGGTCCGGGTCTCGGCGCTGTTGCGGCTGCCGCTGATCGGCCTCATCGTGGTGCTGGTCTCGGTGTGGGATGTCGACCACTGGTTGCCCGTCCTGTACGCGGTGATCCTGAGCGGGTATGCCGCCGTGGCCGTGCTCTGGCTGGTCGTGGTGTTCCGCGGGCCCATGCCGGCGTGGGCCGAGTGGGCCTCCACCGCGGTCGATGTGCTGGTGCTGGTCGCCCTGTGCGCGGTCTCGGGTGGTGCCACCGCGGCGCTGCTTCCGGTCTTCTTCCTGTTGCCGATATCTGTTGCGTTCCAGGATCGCCCGTGGCTGACGGCGCTGCTCGGTGCCAGCACCGCACTGGGCTATCTCGCGGTCTGGATCCTCTATTCCAAGCGTGACGACAATGTCGGGTTGCCCGACGTCGTCTACATGCACGTGGGATTCTTGGCCTGGCTGGCGGTCGCGTCCGCTGCGTTGTCCTTTGTGCTCGCGCGCCGTTCGGCGCGGGTCCGGACACTGATGGAGGTACGGCGCCAGCTCGTGTCGGAGTACACCCGGGCCGACGACCTGCGCAATGCCGAACTGGCCGAACGTCTTCACGACGGGCCGCTGCAGATCCTGCTGGCCGCTCGTCTGGACCTCGATGAGATCCGGGAACGCATTCCGGACGCGGGGCTGGACCGGGTGCGCGCGGCCCTCCACGAGACCGCGGTGGGACTGCGCTCCACGGTCACGGCGCTGCATCCCCAGGTGCTGGCGCAACTGGGGCTCACGCCGGCGGTGCGGGAATTGTTGCGTCAGTACGAGACTCGGCCAGATATCACGGTGCGGGCGGACCTGGGGGAGATCGGCCGTCCGGAAGGTCAGGCGCTGCTGTACCGCGCGGCCCGCGAACTGCTCTCCAACGTCAACAAGCATGCGGACGCAAGCACCATTACCGTCGGCCTGTACCGCTCGGGCGACCGTGTGGTGCTGACCGTTGCCGACGACGGAAAGGGTTTCGACCCGTCGACGGTGGTCGGATCCGTGGCCGAAGGGCACATCGGGCTGGCCTCGCTGCAGGTCCGCGTCGAGGCGATGGGTGGCTCGATGGCGATCAGTTCGGAGCCCGGATTCGGTACTCAGGTCCGGGTCACGTTGTAACCGCGACTATTTCACGCAGGGGATACCGGAGACCTTCATCTGGCTCAGATCGGTGGGCGCCGCGGACTTGGTGCCGGACGCTGTCGCGGCAACGGTGGTCACCGGTGTGCTGGGTGTGGATTCCTCCGTCGTCTCGCCGGAAGAGTCCCACGTCGAATCGGAACCTGACTCCGACGAATTCGCCGAGGACGATTCACTCGATCCGGTCAGGTACTGGTCGCCGGGAAAATCGGTGCCGAGCGTCAGTTGTACCGTCCCGGGGCTCACCTCTGAGGACGGGTTGGCGATCACATCCAGCTCATCGGCCAGCGACTGGGCGGCAGCCTCGGCGCCGGTGCCGTAGTCGATCGTCGTGACCGCGGCCAGCGATTCGGCGTCGCCGATCTGACCAGGAGTGAAACCGTTTGCGGAGAAGGTGGTTTCGAGCTGCGCGGCCAGGCCGGAGTAGGTGGAGGCATTGACCACGTCGAGCACCGCGCCGTGGCCCTGGAGGACATGGGCGGGCGCTGCCGGCGCGCTGGGAGCGCCGCCGGGTTGGGCGACCAGATCGCGCACGATGGCCCGGATGGTGGGGATGTCGACGATGTTGATGTCCTCGCCCATCGAATTCTGGCCGAACTCCTTGATGGGCAACGTGTAGAGCGTGGGCGGAGCGCCGGTCAGGGCCGAGGCCCGGCTCGCGAAGTTGGCCAGGTCGAAACCTGAATCAAGTGCGACATTCTGCTTGGTGACGTTGAGCAGATCCCGCAGCATCGTCGGGCTGGACAACGCGCCGCTCTTACCGAGTGCCGATACCAATGCGGCGATGAAGGCCTGTTGGCGCCGGGTGCGGTCGAGGTCGGTGAAGTTCTCGTCGTTGACGTCGCGGCGCTGTCGCACGAAGGCCATCGCCTGTGCCGCGTCGATCTGCTGCACACCCCTACGGAAGTCGGCGCCGGAGAACGGATCAGCGGTGTCGGCGTTGAGGCACACCGTGATCGGTGCCACAGCCTTGGCGATCTGGAAGAACGCGCCGAGCGTGACCTCGACGAAATGGTCGATGGGAATGCCGAGCAGATTGCGCACCGTGGCGATCTGAGCCTTGCGGCCGGCCTCGCGGGCCTGCTGTTCATTCGTCGACGAATTCTCTGACGAGGACTCCAGCGTCTCCATCTCGCGCTGATAGGCCCAGCCGTAGGCCTGCTTGACCTTGCCCTTGCACGGGTTGACGTCGCAGCCGGCCAACTCGACATAGTCGTCGCGCGGGATGGAGAAGGCCGTCGGTGGGCCGCCGTTGCCGGGCAGGTGCACCACGATCAGCACGTTGGCGTTGTAGCCGCCGACGGTCTCGTCCCCGGCGTGCAATGCCTCGTAGATGTCCTGGGGCAGCGGGTTGCCGTGCTGATCCAGCCTGCTGTCCAGCCCCATGATGAGGATGTTCTCGGTGTCCCCGGAGGAGACCGGGCCGCCCTCGAGAGCGTTCGACGTGGTGATGCCGTCCAAGGCGCCGTGGTAGGACACCCAGCCGGTACCGGTTCCGGCCAGCACGGACGCCGCCACCAGGCCCACGGCGGCGCGGCGGGCGGCCCGTACGCCACGGCGCGGCATGCGGTGCCGGGGGGTGCCGGCGGTGTGGGCGGGTGTGTTCATGGCACCTGTCATTATGGGGCCGTTCGCTGAGCGTGCACCCACCGGGGAAAAACGCTGGTCAACACCGGCGCCTCGGCACTACCGTGCCCAGCATGAAATTGCGCATCGCCGTGGGCGTGCTGCTGTTGGCCGTCGTGGCGTTGCTGCTGAACGAACTGGTGGTGACCAAGAGGGTTCGCCCGGCCGAGCCGTTCGCAGGTGGGCACGTGCTGGAGCTGGACGGCCCCGATCTCAACGTGCGCGAGTACGGGCACCCGGGTGACCGTGCCGTGGTGTTGCTACACGGTTACTCGGCCTCGATCGAGTGGTGGGATCGGGTGGTCCAGGAACTCGCCCGCGATCAGCGGGTGATCGCGATCGATCTGGTGGGCCACGGTGGCTCGGAGGCACCCAGCGACGGCACCGCGTACGGCTCGGCGGAGCAGGCCAAGGCGGTGCACAGCGCGCTGCTGCAACTCGGTGTGCGCCACGCGGTGCTGATCGGGCATTCGATGGGCGGTTCGGTTTCGGCCGAACTGGCCCGGCAGTATCCGGACCTCGTCGAGCGCGTCGTGGTGTCCGATACCCCGGGGGCCGACGACCTCGCCTCCATGCCGCTGCTGGGAAAGATGGTGTGCTGGCCGGTGATCGGACCCTTCCTGGATCGGTTCCGCAGCGTGGATGCCATCACCGAGAGTTCTCTGCAGACCGGATTCGCCGCGGACTACCCGGTACCCGCGTACGCGCACCGCTCGTTGGAGCGCCTCACGTATGCCGGCGTGTGCGACTCCACAGAGGGCTCGCACCCGGTTGTGGAAACGCTTGCCGCACTGCACAAGCCGGTGCTGGTGGTGTGGGGTGACCAGGATGTGCTGACGCCGACGGCGCCCAACGTCGAGCGCTACACCGCGGCCGGGCTTCCCCCGGTGATCATCAAGGGCTCCGGGCACAGCCCGATGGTCGAGAAGCCAGATCAGTTTCTGGCCGCGGTGGCGGACTTCGTCAGGAACCCAGCCCCCGCGAGATGACCAGGCGCTGAATCTGATTGGTGCCCTCGAAGATCTGGGTGATCTTCGCTTCGCGCATGAACCGCTCCACCCGGAAATCGCGGGTGTAGCCGACACCGCCGAACACCTGCACGGCGTCCGTGGTGACCTTCATGGCGGCATCGGTGGCGATCAGCTTCGCGACGCTGGCCTGGGTCGAGTAGGGCAGGCCGAGGTCCCGACGGCGTGCGGCATCGAGATAGGTGGCCCGCGCGCTGACCACCGCTGCGGCCATGTCGGCGAGCAGGAATCCGAGACCCTGGTGGTCGACGATCTTGCGGCCGAACGTGGTTCGCTCGTTGGCGTACCGGACGGCCTCGTCCAGGGCGGCCTGGGCGATACCGACCGCGATGGCGGCGATGCCGAGCCGGCCGGAGTCCAGTGCCGAGAAGGCGATCGAAAGCCCTTGTCCCTCTTGACCGATCAGCCGCTCGGCGTCGATACGGGCGTTGTCGTAGAAGGCCGAGGTGGTGGGCACCGCGTGCAGGCCCATCTTCTCTTCGGGCTTGCCGAAGCTCAGCCCGTCGAGATCGCCCGGGACCAGGAAGCAGGAGATGCCCTTCGACCCTTCACCGGTGCGAGCGAACAGTGTGTAGAAATCGGCCTTGCCGCCGTGGGTGATCCAGGCCTTCGAACCGTTGAGTATGAAGCCGCCGGCGTCCTGGGTTGCCTTGCAGTTCAGTGCCGCGGCATCGGATCCGGCCTGCGGTTCGGACAGGCTGTAGGCGCCGATCTGCTCGCCGGACAGCATGCCGGGCAGCCACCGCGCCTTCTGCTCATCGGTGCCGTAGGCGAGCAGTGGGTGCGACGACAGGCTGTGCACGCTGACTGCCACGCCGATCGCGGCCCACCGCGCGGCGATCTCCTCGAGGACCTGCAGGTAGACCTCATAGGGTTGGCCGCCGCCACCCCACTCCTCGGGCTGAGGGAGGCTCAGCAGCCCGGCCGCGCCGAGTTGGGCGAAGACGCCCTCGGGGTAGGTCTCGGCTTTCTCATGCTCGTCGACGATCGGATCGAGCACCTTGTCGGCGATATCGCGGGTGAGCTCGATCAGCTCGCGCGCCTCGTCAGAGGGGAGTAGGCGGTCAACAGGCATACTTGCAGATCCTAGTTTTTCGCGTGCGCGGACGCGCAGGTACCCGATCCTGAGCTACAGCGGTCGGGGATCGGGCCGACATCTAGGTGCCGGTTCAACGCATCCGGGCGATGATCTGGATCTCGACCAGCGCGCCCGGGACGGCCAGTTCGGTGACACCGACCGCGGTCCAGGCCGGATACGGTGCGGCAACGAACTCGTCCTTGACCTCGCTGAACACCTGCGCGTGCTGTTGCAGGCCGACGTGGTAGCTCGTGATGTCGGTGACGTCGGCGAAGGTCAGCCCGGCCTCTGCCAGCAGGCCACGGAGGTTCTCGAACGCCTGCGTGAACTGGGCTCGGGGATCCTCGGCCACGCTCATGTCCGGCCGGATGCCGATCATCCCCGAACAACGCAGGTGCTCGCCGTCGATCACCGCGGGCGCGAAGTGGTGGGCGTCGTACATGGGCCGCATCCACTCGGGCACAACAATTTTCATACATTGCTCCTCGTTGAGTGCACTCACGTCGTGTTCTGACCGTGAACAGACACAAACCTGCCCCTTTTCACGCGAAAAGGGGCAGGTTTGTGTCTGCTCGCCGGAGAAATCCGGCAGAGGGACTACACGTGCTCCGCCACCGGCAGGGCGGCGAGGATGTCGTTGACGCGGTCGCGGGCGTCGCCGAAGAGCATCTGGGTGTTCTCGCGGAAGAACAACGGGTTCTGCACGCCGGCGTAACCCGAGGCCATGGAGCGCTTGAACACGATGACATGGTCGGCGTTCCACACGGTGAGCACCGGCATACCCGCGATGGGGCTGTTGGGATCCTCGGCCGCGGCCGGGTTCACGGTGTCGTTGGCGCCGATGACCAGCACGACGGAGGTGCCGTCGAAGTCGTCGTTGATCTCGTCCATCTCGAGCACGATGTCGTAGGGCACCTTGGCCTCGGCCAGCAGCACGTTCATGTGGCCCGGCAGGCGGCCGGCGACGGGGTGGATGCCGAACCGGACGTTGACGCCGCGCTCCCGCAGCTTGCGGGTCAGATCGGCCACACCGTACTGGGCCTGGGCCACGGCCATGCCGTAGCCCGGCGTGATGATGACCGAGTCGGCGTGGCTGAGCAGTTCGGCCGCACCTTCGGCATTGATCTCGCGGTGCTCGCCGTAATCCTTGTCCTCCGCGGGCCCGGCTTCGATGCCGAAACCACCGGCGATCACGGAGATGAACGACCGGTTCATGGCCTTGCACATGATGTAGGACAGGTAGGCACCGGAGGAGCCGACGAGGGCGCCCGTGATGATCAGCAGGTCGTTGCCGAGCAGGAAGCCCGATGCGGCTGCCGCCCAGCCCGAGTAGCTGTTGAGCATCGACACCACGACAGGCATGTCGCCACCGCCGATGGAGGCCACCAGGTGCCAGCCCAGCAGCAATGCGAGCACGGTGACCACGATGAGCAGCCACAGGTGCGGCTCGATGACGAACCACACGGTCAGGGCGAAGAAGGCGACCAGTGCGCCGATGTTGAGGAAGTTCTTGCCGGGCAGCATCAGCGGTGCGGATTTGATGCGGGCCGACAGCTTGAGGTTGGCGACGATGGAGCCGGTGAAGGTGACCGCACCGATGAACACGCCGATGAACACCTCTGCCGAGTGGATGCCGAGCATGCCTTCGCCGGCCAGCTTGGTGGCTTCGGCGCCGGCCGTGTCACCTTCGACGTGCAGGTAGCCGTTCCAGCCGACCAGCACCGCGGCCAGACCGACGAAGCTGTGCAGCAGTGCGATCAGTTCGGGCATGCCGGTCATCTCGACCACCTTGGCGCGCCACAGGCCGATCGCGGCGCCGACGATCATGGCGCCGATCAGCAGGGCCAGGCCCAGCGGTTCGATCTTGCGTTCGACGGCGAGGGCGATCGTGGCGATCAGGGCCACCGCCATGCCGACCATGCCGAAGGTGTTTCCGGCCCTTGAGGTCTCGTGCTTGGAGAGGCCGGCCAGGGCGAGGATGAACAGCAGAGCCGCGACGACGTAGGCCGCCGAGGCAACGTTTTCTAGGGTGAACATTCCTCTAGCTCCTCGAGAACATGGCGAGCATGCGACGCGTCACCGCGAAGCCGCCGAAGACGTTGATACTGGCGAGCAGGATGGCGCAGGTCGCGATCGCGGTCACCAGTGCATTGCCGTGGCCGATCTGCAGCAGGGCACCCACCACGATGATTCCCGAAATCGCGTTGGTCACCGACATCAGCGGGGTGTGCAGCGCGTGGTGCACGTTGCCGATCACGTAGTAGCCGATCACGATCGCCAGCGCGAACACCGTCAGGTGGACCTGAAGCGCTGCCGGGGAGATCGCGATGAGGGCGAAGATCGCGGCGGCTGCGCCGAAGGTGACCCCGAGCCGGCGCGCGGTCGACATCGGACGCTTCTCCGGCTTGACGGGTGCGGCGGCCGCAGCGGGCTGGGCTGCCGGCGCCGCGGAGACCTGCACCGGTGGCGGCGGCCAGGTGGTCTCGCCGTCGCGCACCACGGTCATCGAGCGCTGCACCACGTCGTCCCAGTCGAGGACGACCTTGCCGTCTTTCTCCGGGGTCAGCAGTTTGAGCAGGTTGACCAGGTTGGTGCCGTACAGCTGGGAGGCCTGGGCTGGCAGGCGGCCGGCCAGGTCGGTGTAGCCGATGATCGTCACGCCGTTGTCGGTGACGATGGCCTGGTCCTTGACGGTGCCTTCGACGTTGCCGCCGTTGGCCGCGGCCATGTCGACGATCACGCTGCCGGCCTTCATCGAGGCCACCATCTCGGCGGTGATGATGCGCGGTGCGGGCCTGCCGGGGATCAGCGCGGTCGTGACGATGATGTCGACGTCCTTGCACTGCTCGGCGTACAGCGCCGCCTCGCGCGCCTTGTAGTCGTCGTCCATCTCCTTGGCATAGCCCGTGGCCGACACCTCGGCAGCCGCCGGATCGACCGACAGGTACTCGCCACCGAGAGAGGCGACCTGGTCGGCGACCTCGGGGCGCGGGTCGGTGGCCCGCACGATCGCACCGAGGCTGCCCGCGGCGCCGATGGCGGCCAAGCCGGCCACACCGGCGCCCACGACGAGCACCTTGGCCGGGGGCACCTTGCCCGCCGCGGTGACCTGACCGGTGAAGAACCGGCCGAAAGCGTGGGCGGCCTCGACCACGGCGCGGTAGCCGGCGATGTTGGCCATCGAAGACAAGACGTCCAGTGACTGGGCCCGCGAGATGCGCGGCACCGCGTCCATGGCCAGCACGGTGATCGGGCGGGTGGACAGCGTCTCGACCAGCTCGGGCTTGAGCGCGGGTGAGATCAAGCTCACCAGCGTTGCTCCGTCGCGCAGCTTGGCGATCTCGGCATCATCAGGTGCGTTCACCTTCAGCACGACGTCGGCGTCCCACGCCTGACCGATTTCGGCACCCGCGTCGACGTAGGCGGCGTCGGAGAAGCTCGAGGCAACACCGGCGCCGGACTCTACGACTACCGCGTAACCGAGCTTGATGATCTGCCCGACAGTCTGCGGCGTGGCGGCGACGCGCGTTTCCCCAGGTAGAGACTCGCGCGGGATCCCGATGAGCATCGAATCCGCTCCGTTCTGTTCGTTGGGCGTACTGGTTCAGCCCGAAAGAGTGTCGCATTTGTGTTCAGATAACGCCCATGCCCCTTTTGGGGGATGTGACCCGAGGCGCAGTTTTTGCTACAGCCAGTCACGGCGTTTGAACATCACATACAACAGGATGACCAGCACAACGATCAAAATGCCGCTGGCGATGAACCCGAAGAGGGCCTGCTCGTGCAGGTACGTTACCGCGGGCGCACGTGCCCAGGCTGAAGGTTCGCTGCGATCTTGCGCGCGGCGTGCGCGCCGGTGTCCATGGCACCTTCGATCGCACCGGCCTCGACCCCGGCGATATCGCTTCCTGCGAAGTGGATCCGCCCGTGCGCCTCACGCAGCTGCACGGCGCCGTTGGTGAAGTGGCCAGGCCGGTGCACCATGAAGCCGCCCTTGGCGAACTCGTCGGTGGACCAGTCGTGGCAGGCGGTCTCCGACACCTCGATATCGGGAATGAAGTGCCGCAGCCCGCGCTGCACCGCGGCTGGGTCGGTGGCATCAATGTCTGCGCTGTTGGAACACAGGCACATGATGAAGGTGTCCCCCTCGGCGTGGTACTCCACGCGCGCGGCGTTGATCGGATTCTGTCCGAGGGGTGCCACGGCTTGGAAGGGCTCGAGTACGCCCTTGGCTCGCACCCAAATCTTGGAGCCCATGATCGGGTTCTTCTCGTCGATCATGACGCGCGACGCCGCTGGGACGTCCGGCGTGAAGGTGATGTCGCCCAACGTGTTCAGGGGTACCGCGACGACGACGCTGCGAGCGCGGATCTGCTCACCGTCTCTTGTCGTCACGGTGACGGCCGAGCCGTCGTCCTCGACCGCGGCGATCGGGGTGGACAGCCGCACC
Source organism: Mycobacterium sp. URHD0025 (assembly GCF_000426065.1). Taxonomy (GTDB): domain Bacteria; phylum Actinomycetota; class Actinomycetes; order Mycobacteriales; family Mycobacteriaceae; genus Mycobacterium. Next base: position 718,633 of record NZ_KE384491.1, read on the forward strand.
GCGGCTTTCGACTCAGCCATGATGGCATCGAGCAGTCGCTTTGTGCCGCCCTCGATCGGCCACGTGCCCGCGGTCTCGAAGAACGCCGCCCAACTGCCGAAGTAGGTGGCGACGCACGAGAGGAACTGGGCGACACCGTGATCCTTGTAGGCGGTCACGAGCCCGGCCATCGCGCCGTCGAGCAGATCGTGTTCGTACGGGGGCAGGTCCAGCGCGGCGAACCGGTCGGCGATGGTTTCCTTCTCGACCGCGCTGGTATCGACCAGGCTGATGTCGAACGGCTGCGGGAACACCGCACGTGCGTCGGCAAAAAACCGGCTCATGAGGGGCTCTAGGGCCGCTCCGTACTCTTCGGGTGACGCGGAATGCGTGGTGCCCTGCGCGATCCAGTACATCGTTGTGGGCACGGTGGGGATCTGTAGTGGAATGTCGTGACGCTGGAGTTCCTGCCACATGTTCGGCTGGGTCCAGTGCACATAGGTGCCGCCATACTCGAGTTGACGGCCGAGTCCGTCCGCCGTCCAGGTGCGCCCACCGATCCGGTCGCGGGCCTCGACGAGTAGCACTGAGTAGCCCTGCACGCTCAGGTCCCTTGCCGCAATGACTCCGGCGAATCCTGCGCCGATGACGACGACGTCGTAGTTGTCGGTGGACATGGGTCCCCTTGTGTCGGTAATAACAAAATCAAACTCGAATCGAGATCGACTCTAAACCGCACCGAGCAAGGTCGTCAACGGTTCGCGACCGGACGTGACGGCAATCGCAGGCTGATACGATGTGGAATCGTGTTCGACACCAAGCCAACGCGGCGTGAAGCCGGCCGTGCACCGGTGGTGCAGCGCCGAGGTGTTGAGCGTGTGCAGGCGATCCTCGATGCGGCCGAGACCCTGCTCGCCGAGCAGGGCTACGCGGCCGCCACTCTCAAGGCCATCGGTGAGCGCACGGGCATTCCGACCGCATCCCTCTACCACTACTTCGCCGATCGTGGGCAGGTCGACACCGAACTGGTGAACCGTCATGCCGCCGCACTCGACGAGCAGTTCGCCGCAGGATTGGACGACCCGAAGGCGAAAACTCTGCCCGGCGCCATCGACGCGGTGATCGCACGCATCGCTAGCTATTTCCGGGACAATCCGAGCTTCGTCCAGTTGTGGTTCGTCGGCCGTAACTCGACCCTCACCGACATCGCCAGGGGTATGCACACATCGTGGGCCGAGCGACTCCGGAAGCATCTCGTCGAGCGCAAACTCATCCGCGCCAACACTCCGCTGCTCGCGGTTGAGCTGGTCTTCGAGGCGGGAGATCGGCTCTTCGACGTTGCGTTCCAGCGTTCGTCGTCCGGTGACGATGCAACGCTTGACGAGACTCGGCGAATTCTCACCGCATATCTCCAGGGTTACGCACCGAAGTCCACGCGGCAGGCCAAGGTCAAGTAACCAAGCCTTCCTCACTTTACTCACGTTGTCCCCTTTGTGATTTCGCAGATCTCCTGATCGATCGTTGACAGTCGTCGCGGTGCTGCGTACGCTCGGCAAAACTCGATCTCGAATCGATATCGATGGAGGAGTCACGATGAAGACAACCGCCGCGGTCCTGTTCGAGCCGGGCAGGCCGTTCGAGATCGTGGAGTTGGACCTCGACGGTCCGCGCACCGGCGAAGTCCTGATCAGGTACACCGCTGCGGGCCTGTGTCACTCCGACCTGCATCTCACCGACGGCGACCTGCCTCCGCGATTTCCGATCGTGGGCGGCCACGAGGGCGCCGGCATCATCGAAGAGGTCGGTCCTGGCGTCACCAAGGTCAAGCCGGGTGATCACGTGGTGTGCAGCTTCATCCCGAGTTGCGGCCACTGTCGCTACTGTTCGACCGGGAGGCAGAGCCTGTGTGACATGGGCGCCACCATCCTGGAGGGCTGTATGCCCGATGGTTCCTTCCGATTCCACTACGGCGGCGAGGAATTCGGCGCGATGTGCATGCTGGGGACCTTCTCCGAGCGGGCCACCATATCGCAGAACTCGGTGGTCAAGGTCGACGAATGGCTACCACTGGAAACCGCGGTCCTGGTCGGCTGCGGGGTGCCTACCGGGTGGGGCAGTGCCAACTATGCCGGCGGGGTGCGTCCTGGCGACATCGCCGTCGTGTACGGCGTCGGCGGCATCGGTATCAATGCCGTACAGGGTGCTGCGCTCGCAGGTGCCAAGTACGTCATCGCGGTCGATCCCATCGAGTTCAAACGCGAGACTGCACTGAAATTCGGTGCCACGCATGTGTTCAGTGACGCGGCCGAGGCCGCGGGGAAAATCAATGAACTTTCGTGGGGTCAGGGTGCGGACCAGGCCATCGTCACCGTCGGCACGGTTGACGAAGAAGTGATCTCGGCTGCGTTCGCCGTCGTCGGAAAGGGCGGCACTCTGGTCGTCACCGGTATGGCCGCCCCCGACAAGTTGACCGTCCACGTATCCGGCCTGGACCTGACCCTCAACGAGAAGACCATCAAGGGCACGCTGTTCGGTTCCGCCAATCCCCAGTACGACATCGTGCGACTGCTGCGGCTCTACGACGCCGGCCAGCTCAAGCTCGACGAGCTCATCACCACCAGATACCGCCTCGAGGATGTCAATCAGGGCTACCAGGATCTGCGCGACGGCAAGAACATCCGCGGAATCATCGTTCATTGAGAGGCCGCTCGTGACCAAGGCTGTCATCGAAGTTCCGCGCGGGCACAATCCGTTCCCGCGCTCCGGCATCGTTCGCGACGACGCCGGAGTGGCGTACTACGCGGACGTACCTACAACGCTGGGTGCGATGCTCCGCGCCCACGTCGACTCGCGACCGGACGCCGAGGCGGTTGTCGAAGTGGGTGGTGGCCGGTTGACGTATGCACAACTGTGGGAGCGAGCTTCACGCGTGGCCGGAGGGCTGCGAACCCTGGGCGTCGAACGTGGGGACCGGGTGTCAGTGCGCTACCCGGCCGGTATGGACTGGGTTCTGGCGTTCTGGGGCACGGTGCTCGCGGGCGGGATCGCGGTGGCGGTCAACACGCGGTCGGCGCAGCCTGAGGTCGACTTCGTACTCGCCGATGCCGGCGTCGAAGTGGATCTGACAGCCGGCACTCCGCTGCCTGACGGCGATCCCTACGTGGCGGAGGGCATCGCCGCCGACCACGTGGCCGCCTTGTTCTACACCTCAGGTACCACCGGGCGCCCGAAAGGTGTGCCGACCACTCATTCGGCATTCATCACCAACGCCGAGAACATGATCCGATGCCTCGGTGTGCCGCGAGACTTCGGATCACAGTTGCGCACGCTGATCAGCGTTCCACTGTTCCATGTGACGGGGTGCAACTCGCAGTTCCTGGTGGCTGCCTACGTCGGTGGCACCGCGGTGATCCTGCCGGCACTCCAGGTATCGACCTTGGTGGAAACCCTTTCAGCAGAGCAGATCTCATTCCTGGTGACGGTACCGGCGGTGTACTCCCTGCTGCTGCGCCATCCGGACTTCGCCGGGTGTGACGTATCCACGGTGCGCCGGCTCGCATACGGCGGGGCCCCGATCGCGCCGTCACTCGTCGAACAACTGCACGCGGCATTTCCCTCGGCGAAGCTGATGAACGGTTACGGCATGACCGAGACCGCATCCCTACTCACCGTCCTGCCGGACCGAGACGCAGTGGCGCATGCGGACTCCGTCGGGTATGCGGTGCCATCCGTCGACCTCGGCGTTGTGCCCAGTGGCGACGATCCCAACGAAGGTGAACTCGTGGTCCGCGGCGCCAACGTGACCAGCGGCTACTGGAATCGGCCAGATGCTGACGCGGACACCGTAATCGATGGCTGGTTGCATACCGGGGACGTCGTGCGGATCGATGATGCCGGGCGCGTGCACGTCAGCGATCGGATGAAAGACCTCATCAACCGCGGCGGCGAGAAGATTTCCAGCGTCGAAGTCGAAGCCGTCCTGCTCGCCGCTCCCGGAGTTGCCGACGCCGCGGTCGTCGCCGTGCCCGACGACGTCATGGGTGAGAAGGTCGGCGCGGTCATGTTCGGGGGTGAGACCCCGATCGACGTCGATGAGGTGCTGGATCATTGCCGAAGGCACCTGGCGGACTTCAAGGTGCCGCAGTACGCAGCCGTGCTCGGCGAGCCCTTGCCACGCAACCCAAGCGGCAAGCTGCTCAAGAACCAGCTGCGTCGGCAGGTGCAGTGGGGCGAGCCATTGCGCTAGCGCGGACAGCTACCGCTGCGGAGATTCACCAGGGCAGTTTCACCACGGATCGAGGACGCGCGTCAGATACACCAGCTGGTCGTCGCGCACCTGCTGTTGCCACGGACCACCGTCGAAAGCCTCGACGTGGCCGATGGGGTACTCGCACAATTGCGCCAGGTAGCCGGCCTTCTTGGCGGTGCGGCGCGCCGCGGCAGGTGGGGCGATGTCGTCGTTTGTGCCCACTTGCATCAGCATCGGGCAGGTGAGGCGCGCGGCGAACGTGATGGGGCGGTTCAATCCGACCTCAAGTGCCGTGCGGGCGGCGACCTCGTTGCGCCAGGTCGGTCCGGCAACGGACGCGAAGGCCGCCGCGGCACCGGGACTGGTCACCAACGCCGTCGTTCCGGGTTCTCCGACGATCGGCAGGTAGTGCGGCCCGCGGCCGAGTCGGGCCCGTGATGCGTCGAACACTCCGTGCGCGGTCAGCCGAGCGAGTTGCATGACGCCGCCGCGACCGCGCGCGATATGGGCCAGCGTGGCGCGGCCGTCCGTGGCCGGATTGAGCGAAACGATCGCTGCAACACGCGGATCCTGAGCAGCGACCGCGACGACATGGCCACCGGCATACGAATAGCCCCACAACGCAATTCGATCTGAGTCGACACCGGGCAGGTGCCGGGCGGCCGCGATGGCGGCATGGTAGTCCTCGCGCTGACGCCGCACTGCGATGTTTTGGCGCGGGCTGCCCTCCGAGCCGCCGAAGCCGCGGTAGTCGAAGAAAAAGGCATCGATGCCGGCTGCAGCGAAGTTCTCTGCGTAGGAGAGCAGTCCGGAGTCACGGGTGCCACCGAAGCCGTGCGCCATGACCACGCACGGCCGGCCTGATCGCCCGGTCAGGGTATTGCTCTGCGCAGTGATGTGCGTGGCCGCACAGCGGACACCGTGGCTCGTGAAATACAGGTCGTTGGGCATTGCAGTCGCTTTCCGCTCAGGACACCACGAGTGCCGGCTTTTTCGGGGTGAACTTGAGCGAGTCGTCTTCGACCGGCCCGTGGCGCAGCCGCTCGACATCGATCTCGTAGGCATGCTTTAGCGTCCAGGGGCCACTGGTGCCCGCCCGCGGAAACTTCGCGATCGCCCGCTGCACGTAGCCCGAGGTCATGTCCATCATCGGCACGCGATCCATGGCCGGCTGGTCCAGCACCGGGACAAAAGTTCCATGGCCATGTGCATCCATGTAGTCCAGTAGGCGGCAGAAGTGCTCGCAGACCAGGTCCACCTTGAGGGTCCAGGCGATGTTCGTGTACCCGACGGCATACGCGAAGTTGGGAACGCCGGAGAGCATCATCGCCTTGTAGGCGGTCGTATCGGGAAGATTGACTGCCCGGCCGTCGACATTGAGCTGGATCTTGCCGAACGGTGACATGTTCAGCCCGGTCGCGGTGACGATGATGTCGGCGGCCAGCTCCTGGCCGGATTCCAGCAGGATGCCGGTCTTGGTGAATCGGTCGATCCGGTCGGTGACAACGGAGGCCTTCCCCGCGGAGATCGTCTTGAACAGGTCCCCGTTGGGCACCATGGCAAGCCGTTGCTCCCAGGGGTTGTAACGCGGGGTGAAGTGGGTGTCGACGTCAAAGTGCTTGGGCAGCTGCATGCGCACATACCCGATCAGCAGCTTGCGCATCAGCTTGGGCCACCGTTCGCAGGCCTTGAAGAGCCCGCGGCCGAGGGCCACGTTCTTTTTGCGGATGATCTTGGACGCCCGCTTGTGGCCCAGCATCCGGTTGAGCACATTGGCGATCGGATCGGACGCCGGAATCGAGAAGACGTAGCTGGGTGAGCGCTGAAGCATCGTGATGTGGGCCGTTTTGTCGGCCATCGACGGGATCAGGGTGACTGCCGTCGCGCCGCTGCCGATCACGACGACACGCTTGCCGGTGTAATCCAGATCCACCGGCCAATGCTGCGGGTGGACGACCTGACCGTCGAAGTCTTCCCGGCCGGCGAACTCTGGGATGAAGGGATTGTCGTAGTCGTAATACCCGGTGCCCAGAAACAGGAATCTGGAGGTGAAGGTGGTGGTCTGGCCGGTCGTCGGATGTGTGCTGGTCAGTGTCCAACGTCCGTGCGCGGTATCGAAATTCGCGTTGTGAACCTTGTGGCCGAACCGGATGTGCTCTCCCAGGGCGAACTCGTCGATTGTCTGCTGTAGGTAGTCCAGGATGATGTGCCCGTCGGCGATCGCCTTGCGGTGCGTCCATGGCTTGAACCCGTATCCGAACGTGGGCATGTCCGAGTCGGAGCGAATGCCCGGGTACTGGTGCAGGCTCCAGGTTCCGCCGATCGAATCCCGCCCCTCCAGTAGGGCGAAAGTCGTGCCCGGCCGGAAGGTCTTGAGGTGATACGCGGCGCCGATGCCTGAAATGCCGGCACCGACGATCAAGACGTCGAAGTCCGTTTTGGGCGGTGTGGTCATGGGCTTGTCTCCCTGGCAGCGACTAACTCAAAGTCGAGTCGAAATCGACTTTAACCAGCCGCACGGTCGACGTCAACGGTACGATCTCGAATCGTGTTCGAAAAAGAACCTGCATACCCGGTGGCTCGCTCCGCCGCGCTTCAGCGCCGGGGGCTCGAGCGAATGCAGGCCATCCTCGATTCCGCCGAAGCGTTGCTTGCCGACCAGGGCTACGCCGCAGCCACGCTCAAGGCGATCGGGGAGTACGCCGAGATCCCCACCGCTTCGCTCTATCACTACTTCGCAGACCGCGGCGAGGTCGATGCCGAGTTGGCTCGACGCCACATCTGTGCCCTCGACACGCACTTCACCGCGGCGCTCGCGTATCCCGGTCCGGCCACCTTGCGCCGCAGTGTCGACGCGCTGATCGACATGCTGCTCGCGTACTTCCGGGCGCATCCCGGCTTCGTTCAGTTGTGGTTCGTCGGGCGCTCGTCGGCACTGACCGACATGGCCGGCGAGCTTCACGCGGGGTGGGCTGAGCGGCTGTGGCACTTCCTCATCGAACGGAAGCTGCTGAGCGAGGAGACCCCGGAGTACGTGGTCCAGTTCGTGTTCGAGATGGGGCACCGCCCATTCGATGTCGCGTTCCAGCGGTCCCCGAGGGGCGACGACGCCACCATCGAGGAGGCGCGTCGCATGCTCACGGCGTACCTCGAGAGCTACGCGCCGGGTGTTTCGCACTGCGTCTGACTCCGGGTATTGACAGCGCGGTAGCGGCGACTTTAAAGTCGATCTCGAATCGGGTTCGGATATGGTCAGCCCCCGAGGGTGACACCGACAGAGGAGAAAGCCATGGGCCAGAGCCGGCGACGGGTCGTCTTCATCGGCGCCGCAGGCGAGATGTGCCGCCTTGCGATCGAGCGGTTTGCGGTGGCCGCCGGTGACTGGGAGCTGGCGCTCTACGACATTCGCCCCGAACTCCTCGATCAGCTGTTGCGCCGGCTGCCCGCCGGGCTGGCCACCGCCGCCCGGCTTGACCTGTATGACCGTGAGGGCCTGCACAACGCCATCGACGGCGCCGCGCTCGTCGTACTCGGTGCGGGGCCGTACAACCGCACCGCCGGGCCGGTGATGGACGCGTGCCTGTCGGCCAAGGTGCCCTATCTCGACTTCGATGACGATATCGAGAGCACCCTGCACGCATTGACTCTGAATGACGCCGCTCAAGCGGCCGGGGTGCCGATGTACATCGGTTGCGGTGCATCGCCCGGCATCACCAACGTGATGGTTGCCGATGCGGCCGCCGAACTGGACAGTGTCGAGAACATCGACGTGTACTGGGTGGTCGGCGACGAGCGCGGTTCGATCGGTCGCGCGGTTCTCGACCACATGCTGCGCGTCGCCGCGGGCCCGTGCATGACATGGCAGAACGGCGGACCGGTGATGCACCAGTCCTGGCTGGAGACCCGCTGGACGGAGCTGGGTGCCGGGCTCGGACTGACCATGGTGCACGAAACCGCACATCCCGAGCCGGTGACCTTGCCGCGAAGGTACCCAGACGCGAAGAATATTCGGTGCTTCGGAGGACTGGACCCGGCGCCGTACAACGGGCTGATTCGCGGCGTCGGCCTGGCTGTGCAGAGAGGACAGATGCCGGTAGAAGAGGCGATCGACTTTCTGGAGGCCCTGCTGACCGGCAAGCTCGGCAGCCTGAAGGGCTGGCGGCACGCCTTGTCCGGAATGCACAACCTGGCACGCACCGGCGAGTCGACGCGCGCTGAACTGCTGAAATTCCTCGCACTGTCGGCGATGGGCCGTACCTTTCCCTACAAGTCCGGCCTCAAAGTCGAGGTGACCGGCCTACGCAACGGTCTGCCAATGGTGGCCAGTCGGCGCACTCCCGTGAGCGGTCCCGGAACCTATCTCTTCACCGACATGGCCGCGGCGACGGGCACCGCGTGCGCGGCGTTCATGGTTGTCGCCCTCGACAACGAATCAGCAGTTCGTGCAGGGGTTTTCACACCCGAAGAATGGACAGAACCGGAGCGGTTCTACCAGGCGCTCGAACGTGTCGGCACTCCGCGCGAGGAGATTCTCGACGGATACGGTACCCGATTCGTCCATCAGAACAGCGGAGGAGCGTAGCCATGACTACGACAAAGAGAATCGTCTTCATCGGCGCAGCCGGTGACATGTGCCGCGTCGCGATCGAGCGTTTCACGAAGGCCGCCGGTTACGGGGACTGGAAGTTGGAGTTGTACGACATCCGACCCGAAACCCTGCAGGACTTCGTCAGGAAATTTCCCGTCGGATCGGCGACGGTCGGGTCGTTCGATCTGTTCGACGGGGCCGCACTGCGTGAGGCAATCGACGGCGCGGCCCTCGTCGTGCTCGGCGCGGGTCCGTACAACCGCACCGCGGAGCCGGTGATGGAGGCCTGCATCGAAAAGCGGGTGCCCTACCTCGATCTCGACGACGACGAAGCCAGCACCCGAGCGGCCTTGAAGTTGGACACTCAGGCGAAAGAGGCCGGCGTAGCGATTCTGATCTGCTGCGGCGCCTCCCCGGGCCTGACCAATGTGATGGCCGCCGACGCGGCCCGCGATGTGGACACCGTCGAACGCATTGACGTGTGCTGGGCGACCGGCGACGAAGGACCGGTACCGCTTGGCCGCGCAGTGCTGGACCACGCGATCCGCGGTTTCGCCGGGCCGTGTTGGACCTGGGAGAACGGTCGCGCCGTTCAACACCAGACGTTCGTGGCGAACGATGTGATGGCGCTGGGCAATGCGATGGGCGACTACCGACTCTACGAATGCGCGCATCCGGAATCGGTGACGCTGCCCAGGCGTTGGCCGGAGGCGGACCGGATCCGGGTGCTGGGCGGTCTCCATCCGGCACCGACCAACGGCATCATGCGCGGCGTCGCGGTCGCCGTGCAGGAGGGCAATATCTCGATGGACGAGGCCATCGACTTCATCAACGAGATCATGACCGACAACAACGGATCGGCCAAGGTCTGGCGGCACGCCCTGTCGGGATTGTGGGGCACGGTTCGTCGCGGTGAGATCAGTGCGGTGGAGGTGCTGAAGTTCGTGGCGATGTCGGCCGTCCGCAAGCACCCACCGTTCCGCGGCATCAACTACGTGAAGGTGACGGGCACGCGCGACGGGGCGCATGTCGAGTCGGTGCGTCGGACCCCGGTCTGTGGGCCGGGTACCGCATGGACCACCATGGCGTCGCTCACTGGCTCGGCTACCGCGGCGTTCATGTTGTTGGCCGTCAACGAACTAGGTGATCTGGCCGGCGTTCTGGCTCCGGAGGACTGGGCCGACCCGGAGTCCTTCTACAGCGCTCTGGCAGCGACCGGCGGGTCGCCGCTGCACGAGGTGGTCCAGGCCTTGGTCACCCCGAGCTCGGCCGTGACGCAGCGAAAGGTCTTGTCCGGTGAAGCTTCTCACTGAAACCGGGTGGGCTCAATCACCTGCTGCCGAGCCCGCGCTGGCCGAGGACATCCGCTGCGATGTGGCAGTGATCGGCGGTGGGGTCGGTGGCATGTCAGCGGCGCTGAGGCTGGCCGAGTCCGGAGCCGATGTCGTCCTGCTGGAAGCCCAAACCTGCGGCTGGGGCGCAAGCTCACGCAACGCCGGTTACGTGACCAACTCGGTCGCCGCCGATCCGGGACTGCTGGCGCTACTGCTGTCCCGTGACAAGGTGCGCGCGCTGCTTCACTACGCCGAGGCGGCCGTGGAATTCACCCAGGACGTCATCGAGAACCGGGCTATCGCCTGCGAATTCGAGAAGGTGGGCATCGTGGTGGCCGCGGTGTCGAAGGGCCAGCTACGTAAGGCTCGGCGTAACGCCAAGATCATGGCGGAAGCGGGATCGTCGGCCGAGTTCGTCGAGGGCCCGGACGCAGGCCTACCGGAAGGCTTCCTCGGCGGTATACGGGAAGGTATCGGCGGCACCTTGAATCCAGGACGCTATGTCCTGGGGCTGCGTGACGTTGTCCTGGCTTCGGGGGCAAGGGTTTTCGAGCACACCCGAGTGCAGGACGTCACTGACAGTGGCTCCGAGGTGACCATCGCAACCGGTCGCGGCCGGGTACACGCCAACCAGGCGCTGCTCACCACCAATGCCTACGGCAAGGATCTCGCGATCACTCCCCGCCGCCTGGTCTCCCCGGTGTGGACCTCCCTGGTCGAAACCGAGCCCGTGTCCCCCGAACGTCTGGAGGCCATCGGCTGGACCAGTCGGGCACCGATGGTGACCTCGCACATGATTCTGGAGAGCTACCGGGTCACCCCGCGCAACACCGTCGTCTTCGGTACCCGGCGCCTGGAGACGACAAACGGACCGCTGGCCGCACGGACCCCGTCGGTACCTGTCGTCGACGACCTGGTCCGCGGATTCCGGGAACGCTTCCCAGGGCTGAGTGACGTCCGACCGCAACAGGCCTGGGGCGGCTGGATCGGCATGAGCTCGACCTGGCTGCCCGTGGCTGGACAGGCCTCGTCCAACGTGCTGTATTCGTTGGCCTGCAACGGCCACGGCTTTGCCCAGGCTCAATACGTGGGGCACCTGCTGGCCGGGCGGTTGGCCGGCGAACCCATGGCCGAGGACCTGCGAACCATCTGGCACACCGGCAGATTTTGGCCCAGCTTTGTCAACCAGCCGGCCCTGAACCTCGGCTGGTTCGCCGACCGGGTTCTCGATCGCCTCGCCCGCGCATAACCGCCACCATAGGGAGTAGCCATGGACGTCAAAGGTGCCTTGTTCGCACTCGCGGATCTCCTCATGATCTTCGCCGGGTTCGCCTACGGGTGGAAGTTCATCCGGAACTACAAGAATTATCTGCTCGGACTCGAATGGATCATCGTCGCCACCTCCGGGGTCAACTTCCTCATCTACGGGATGCTGCGACTGAGCCAGGACAGCACGAGTTTTCACGTCGCGATCTTCTTCGACGCATTCTCCAGGTCGGTCGGGATCACCCTGATCCTGGTGTTGGGACTGATGGCCGTCACCCACGGGTACAAGCCTTCTCGTGCAGTCGATATCGGCGTCTTCGCGCTCGCCGGGGTGGTGGGTTTGGGTCTGACGTTCTACGCATTGCGGACGGCATCGCCCGAGACGCACCACATCGGGCTGGCCGGCGCCGTGTTCCTGGTCGCGGTGAATGTGCTCACCAGTGTCTTCCTGCTCTATTTCGCCGGCCGGTTGTGGCGTGTCGGCGAGCGGGGCCACGCGGCGGCGGTCATCGTTGTCACGGCAATGGGAGCCGTCATCGCAGCGACGTACGACTTCTATCAGGTACCCGGCGACGACGTGAACCGGACGATGTTCTACACCGCGGCCCTGACCACCTGGGGGGTCCAGCTGATCGTCTACTACTACGGCTATCGCGCATTGAACAATCACATTCAGAGTGCCGGCCATCCGCAGCGAGATCGACAAATCGCCTGAAGCGCGGTTGCGTCGGCCCCACCATGGGGTGACAAGCGTGGTCAGTTCAACAGTCAGAGGTGTACTCATGTCCCTGTTCGATGTGCCCGAACGTGCGCAGCGATACCAGTCCGATCTGCTCGAGTTCATGGATGACCGCGTCTATCCGGCCGAGCCGATCTACGACGAGCAGATGGCCGCGGCCCGCGACCCACATTTTCATCCTCCGGTGCTGGAGGAGCTCAAAGCCGAGGCGCGAAAGCGCGGCCTGTGGAACCTTTTTCACCCTCATCCCGAATGGGGTCCTGGCCTGACCAACCTGGAGTACGCCCCACTGGCCGAGATCATGGGCCGCAGCCACATTGCCTCGGAGGCGTGCAACTGCAGTGCCCCGGACACCGGCAACATGGAAGTGCTCACGCTGTTCGGTACCGACGAGCACAAGGAGCGCTACCTCAAGCCGTTGCTGGACGGCACGATCCGCTCGGCCTTCGCGATGACCGAGCCCGCGGTGGCCAGCTCGGATGCCACGAACGTGCAGATGTCGATGGTCCGCGACGGTGACGAGTATGTGCTCAACGGGCGAAAGTGGTTCGCGTCCAACGGTATGCACCACAACTGCAAGGTGCTGATCGTGATGGGCAAGACCGATCCGGCCGCTGCGGTACACCGCCAGCAGTCGATGATGGTGGTGCCGATGGACGCACCCGGCCTCACGGTGCGCCGCAACCTGGGCGTCTTCGGCTATCAGGATCGTGAAGGGCATGCCGAGATCGACTTCGACGATGTCCGGGTGCCTGCCAACGATGTGCTCAAGGGCGAGGGCGAAGGTTTTGCGATCAGCCAGGCCCGATTGGGCCCGGGCCGCATCCACCACTGCATGCGGGCCATCGGGATGGCCGAGCGGGCTCTGGAATTGCTGTGCACGCGGGCGCAGTCCCGCGTCACGTTCGGCAAGCCGATCAGCGAGAACGCCAACATCCAGGACTGGATCGCCGAGTCCCGCATCGACATCGAGATGATCCGGCTCCTGACCCTCAAGGCTGCTTACCTCATGGACACCGTTGGCAACAAGGCGGCCCGCACCGAGATCGCCGCGATCAAGGTGGCCGCACCCAACATCGCGTTGAAGATCGTCGACCGGGCCATCCAAGTGCACGGCGGGGGCGGGGTCACCGAGGACTTCCCGCTTGCCATGGCCTGGGCCCACCTGCGTACGCTGCGGCTCGCCGACGGTCCCGACGAAGTGCACAAGCGTGCGATCGCCCGCCAGGAACTGGGCAAGTACCGGAAGGGAACACAGGCATGACAGGACTCGACCTCACCGGTCGTACCGCGATCGTCACGGGCTCCTCGCGAGGTATCGGTTTGGCTGCGGCGCAGGCGATCGCCGCGGCCGGCGGCAACGTGGTGCTGACCTCGCGACAGCAGGAATCCGCCGACGCCGCGGCGGCCGAGGTGGGCGGCACCGCGCTCGGCGTCGCGGCACACGCCGTCGATGAGGATGCCGCGAAACATTGCATCGACCTGGCACTGGACCGGTTCGGCAGCATCGACATCTTGGTCAACAACGCTGGGACCAATCCGTCCTTCGGCCCCGTCATAGACCAGGACCACGGCCGCTTCGCCAAGACCTTCGACGTCAACCTGTGGGCGCCGATCCTGTGGACGTCGCTGGCCACCCGGGCATGGATGGGCGAACACGGTGGTGCGGTGGTCAACACCGCCTCTATCGGCGGCCTGGGATTCGAGGCCAACCTCGGGCTGTACAACGCGTCTAAGGCGGCGCTGATCCACCTCACCAAGCAGCTGGCGCTGGAACTGTCGCCGAACGTGCGGGTCAATGCGGTGGCACCCGGGGTGGTGCGCACAAAGCTCGCCGAAGCACTGTGGAAAGAGCATGAGAGTCAACTGAATTCGGCCACCCCGCTCGGGCGGATCGGTGAACCGGACGATGTCGGGTCGGCCATCGCATTCCTGGTTTCGGATGCGGCAGGCTGGGTGACCGGCGAGACATTCGTCATCGACGGTGGGCAACACCTCGGCGACGCCCGGGCGTTCCGGTGACACCCACCGGCGTCGATGCCGTCGCTGTGGCCCGTTGGCTCGCGGACCTGGGCGTCGAGTATGCAGCTCCGCTGAGGTTCCAGCGGATCGGCCTCGGACAGTCGAATCTCACCTACCGCGTCACCGACGCGAGTGACCGCTCCTGGGTGTTGCGCAGGCCCCCGCTGGGACACCTACTGGCCTCGGCGCACGATGTCGTGCGGGAGGCGCGCATCATCGCCGCGCTGGCAGACACCGACGTTCCGGTGCCCCGGATCCTGGGTGTCACAACGGACTCCGACGTTCCGTTGGTGTTGATGGAGTTCGTTGACGGGTTGGTCGTCGACACCATGACCGTCGCCGAGGCGCTGACCCCGCAGCGTCGCCGCGAGATCGCCGAATTCATGCCGAGCACCTTGGGCAGGATCCATGGGGTCGATCTCGAGCAGACGGGGCTGGCGGATCTTGCCAGCCACAAGCCGTACGCGCAGCGTCAACTCAAACGGTGGTCGGCGCAATGGGAGCAGTCCAAGACCCGGGATCTGCCTGCACTGGACGACCTCACGCGTCGCCTCAATGCCGCGATTCCCGAGCAGCGGGAAATCAGCCTGGTGCACGGCGACTTTCACCTGCGCAATCTGATCACCGACCGCGACACCGGCGCGGTGGTGGCAACGCTTGACTGGGAGCTGTCCACTCTGGGGGATCCGATCGCCGACATGGGTACGCTGCTCACCTACTGGCCCGAGCCCGGTGAAACGACCGGGGCGGACTTCGCGCCGTCGACGCTGCAGGGGTTTCCCAGCCGTGCCGAGATGGCCCGGCTCTACCTGGATGAGACCGGGCGCGATCCGGCGGCCCTGCAGTACTGGCATGTGCTCGGGCTGTGGAAGCTGGCGATCATCGCCGAGGGCGTCATGCGCCGGGCGATGGACGAGCCAGAGAACAAGGCGGTCGCGGGCACCCCCACTGTGACGCGGATCGACTCGATCGTCGAGAAAGCCCGCGAGATCGCCGATGCGGCAGGACTTTCCCGGTGAGTCAACCGGGATCACGGTTCAGGGTGACGGGGTGAGGCGGCGCTGCTACAGCCAGTCACGGCGTTTGAACATCACATACAACAGGATGACCAGCACAACGATCAAAATGCTGCTGGCGATGAACCCGACGACGGTGTTGATTCCCGGGTACTCGACGTTCTGGCCGTAGAAGCCCGTGATCGCGGTTGGTACGGCGATGATGGCCGCCCAGCCGCTGAGTTTCTTCATCACGGTGTTGAGCCGCGCGTCCTGTAGGGACAGGTTGGTCTCGAACACCGTGGTGACCATGTCGCGCAGGGATTCGGTCCACTCCGAGGCCCGCAATACGTGGTCGTAGAGGTCGGCGTAAAGCGGGTCCAGTTCAGGGGCGGTCGTGGAAGACCCGGCGTCGAGCCTGCGGTGCTGGATGGTGCTCACCACTTCGCGCATGGGAAGTACCACCCGGCGCAGGTCGACCAGATCCTTGCGGAGCTGGAAGGTCCGCCGTTGCAGGCCGCGCTGTGGACCGCCGTCGGCGAACAGCTCATCCTCGAGTGATTCGATGGCGTCGTCCAGCGCCTCGACGGCTTCGAAGTGCCCGTCCACCACGACATCGAGCAGACCGTGCACCAGGGCGCCGACGCCGTACCGCTGGCCTCCGAGATCGTCGAAGCGCCGAGACACCTCGCTGATGTCGAATTCGGCCGCACCGTTGATGCTGGGCAGCCGGACGGTGATCAGGCCGCGCGGCAGCACGAATGCCGAGATGCGGTGTTTGACCAGCATCGAGGTGTCCTGCGCCGCGTCCTCATCGGGCGTCCGGGCGTCGATCGCGTACACCGTGAAGAACGTATGTGATTGGTACACCGAGGTTTTGGTGCGTTCCTTGGGTGCGACGGCGTCTTCCACAGCCCATATGTTGAGCCCGAGTTCACCGGCCAGTTCGCGGAGCGCCTCATGGTCGGGGTCGTAGATGTCGGCCCACACCAGGGCGTCCTGCTCGGCCAGGCAATCCGAAATGCCCGAGAATGTGAAACCGTCGACCGGTTCTCCGGATCGCCAGATGCGTCCCTGCACGTTCTTCATGCGGTCGCCACCATCGGCAGCAGGTACGTGCGCACGTAGTCGCGCGTGTCGTCCAGGCTCGTCAGTTTGATGCCGGTATGCGGAGTCACGATGAACGACAACGTAAGTCGGGTGTGTAGCTCCGCGACGGTGCGGAGGTGACGCTCCTGTGCGGCAGTGGTCGGGGTGGTCCCGTAGAGATCGGTGCGCAACTGTGCGGCCGAGTAATCCGTCGCGAAGTCGATGATGGCCCCGGCGTCGACGGTGAGGCTGGGCAGGATCGTCTCGGGTTCGGTACGCAGCAGCTTCTTGAGCAAGGCGTGATCCCGTAGGAAGGTCACCGTGAAGACGGTGCCGTAGACCAGGCGGTCCTCCAGGTTGTCGGCATGTGCCCGGGCCTGGGCGCTGCCGTCGAGATAGCGCCGCGCCTCGGACAGCACCAGTGCGTCGATGAGGGCGTCTTTGGTGGGAAACCGCCGGTAGAGCGTGGCGCGGCCGACACCGCTGCGGCGGGCCACATCCTCCATCGTCGTGCGCCGGATTCCGACGAGTTCCGCCTGTTCCAGCGTTGCGGAGAGGATCCGGGTGCTGATCGGATCCGGTTCGCGCACGCGGGCCAGCATGGCGGGATCCGGTTCGGCGAGGCGCCGCACGAAGTCCGCTGTTCGCGTCGATGTCACCGAACCACTCCTTGCCTGCATGCGCCGATCGTCGTAGCCTAACCATCGAGACGAGAGAGACGATGAGTGTCTATATGTCTCACACGTCTCATTCTAAAGATCGATCCGAGCGACGGGGCGCATATGGACATCAAGTTGTGGACGCGATGGATGGCACTGCACGCCATACCGAAGGCATTCATGTCGTTTCAAGGCCGGGTGGGCAACCCGATGGGCGCGTTGATCTCCAGTCACGGCAAGGGCATCGATCCATATCCGCTGATGGAGCAGATCCGCCGACGTGGCCCACTGGTGAAGACCCCGTTCGTCTGGGTCACCGTCGACCACGAGATCGCTCGGGAGATCCTGCGGGACAAGCAGTTCGGCGTCACCCCGCCCACAGGAATGGGGATGCCGAAACCGGTCCAGCAGCTGCTGGACCGGACCGATCCGAAAGTGGCCAACCCGGTTGAGCCGCCGGCGATGGTCATCGTCGATCCGCCGGCACACACGCAGTACCGGCAGCTGGTGGCACAGAGTTTCACCCCGCGCGCCATCGACAAGCTCGACGCCAGGGTGGCCGAGGTGACCACGGAACTCATCGACCGGCTCGCCGGCACGTCCCGGCCCGATCTGATCGCGGACTTCGCCGCCGTCCTTCCGGTCGCCATGATCGCCGAGATCCTCGGCCTGGCAGGCGAATCCCATGCGCAACTGCTCGGGTGGGGCCATGACGGGGCGCCACTGCTCGATATCGGGATCCCATGGCGGACCTACCGGCGCGGTATCGACGGGATGCGCGAGCTCGACGGTTTCCTCGCTGAGCTCTTCGACAAGGTCCGCGCCGGAGCTGCGGAGGACAACCCGTTCACCAAGATGGCCGCCGACCACACGCTGACCGACCACGAACTCGCCTCCAACGCAGCGCTTCTGATCGGCGCCGGGTTCGAAACCACCGTCAACCTCATCGGCAACGGGATCGTGTTGTTGCAGCGGCACCCCGATAAACTCGCTCTGCTGCGCGAGAATCCGGACCTGTGGCCCGCGGCGGTGGAGGAGATCCTGCGCATCGAAAGCCCGGTGCAGATGACCGCGCGTACCGCGCAATGCGACGTCGAGATCGGCGGGCAGCGGCTGCCGGCCGGAACCATGGTCGCGGTTCTGTTGGGTGGCGCCAACCGCGATCCGCGGGTGTTCGCCGAGCCGACTCGCTTCGACATCACCCGCCCCAACGCCCGTGACCACCTGGCCTTCGCATCGGGCATCCACGTCTGCCTGGGCGCGGCGCTGGCCCGCATCGAAGGTGCCACCGCCTTACGTGCGCTGTTCGAGGCCTATCCCGACCTGCGGCTGACCGAGACTCCCCGCCCGCGAGGGCTGGTCAATCTGCACGGGTACGCGAAGTTGCCGGCCCTGCTGGGAACCAGGCGCGCTGAGCCCGCCGGACTGGTCTGCTGAACTGGGTACTCTCGGTGGGGACCTGCCAGATCTTGAACGCGAGGCCCACACCCACATGACGGATTCCCCACTCGACGGACTGATGGCGCGCGTCGGCGGTGTCAGCGGCATGGTCTACTCGGCGTTGCCCGTGACCGTGTATGCGACGGTCTCGGCACTCTCGGGGCGGGTGCCCGCGATCATCGCCGCGCTGGCGACCGCGGCCGTCGTGCTCGGTTGGCAACTGCTGCGCCGCGAATCGGTAAGGCCCGCGCTGTGGGGATTCGTCGGTGTGGCGGCCTGTGCGCTGCTGGCCCTGGTGACCGGGCAGGCCAAGGACTTCTATCTCCCGGGCATCTGGATGTCGCTGGCCTCGGCCATCGCGATGACCGTCTCGATCCTGGTCAGGCGTCCACTCGTCGGGGTCATCTGGGCCTGGGCCACGGGCCGCGACAACACTTGGCGCCAGGTGCCCGGGGTGCGGCTGGTCTTCAACGTCGTCACCGCGGTCCTGGCGACGGTGTCCTGGTCGCGGTTCCTGGTGCAGAACTACCTCTACGACACGGGTCAGGATGGGCTGCTCGCGGTGGCGCGGCTGGCGATGGGCTGGCCCCTGTTCGTCGTGACCACCACGCTGGTTCTGCTCAGCGCCCGGTATGCGATCCGGGCGTTGCCACGCTCGGCAACCTGACCGGCCAATAAACTCACCACGATTTCAGCCCTTTTCGCACCGGGCTGACGTCTGTAGCAATACCGGGGTGAACGGAACGCTGCCTGGTTGCTGTCGTCGCTGAAGCCAATCGCCACATCCTGCTTCAGCAACAGAAAGCTGCCCACAGTGTCAGTGTTCGTCGACATCGTTCCCGGCGAGGCCGAAACCGGCTCGCCGCGCCCCACTCCGTCCTCCAACCGGTGGCGCGCCCGGCTCACCCGCTCGGCATTGCCGCTGTTGTCGGTCGTGGTGTTCTTCGCGGTATGGCAGGCCGTCGCGTGGGCCGGGATCTGGAACCAGACGTTCGTGCCCTACCCCTCGACGGTCTGGCGTGCCTTCGTCGACGTCTCGACCACCCATGACGGGGCCCGCGGCTACGCGGGATATCTGCTCTACGAACACCTCTACATGACGTTGCGTCGCGTATTCGCCGGCGTCGTCTTGGGAGTGGTCATCGGTGTCCTTCTGGGACTGCTGATGGGCTCGGTCGGATGGCTGCGCAGTGTGCTCGAGCCGTGGCTCACCTTCCTGCGAGCTCTGCCACCGCTGGCCTATTTCTTCCTGCTGGTGATCTGGCTCGGTATCGACGAGGCACCCAAGATCACTCTGCTGGCACTCGCAGCGCTGCCGCCCGCCGCGGTGGCCACCACGGCGGCCGTGGTCGCCGCACCGGTCGGGCTGCAAGAGGCGGCGCGGGCGTTGGGCGCCACCCGGTCACAGGTGATCCGTGACGTCGTGGTGCCCTCGGCGCTACCCGAAACCTTCACCGGGATCCGGCTGGCCGTCGGCATGGCGTACTCGTCGGTGGTGGCCGCAGAACTGTTCAACGGCATCCCCGGAATCGGCGGATTGGTCAAGGACGCAAGCAATTACAACAACACACCGGTCGTACTGGTCGGGATCTTCGCCATCGGGATCTCGGGTCTGGTGATCGACGGAGGTTTGCGGGCCGTTGAGCGACGTAGCGTCCCTTGGATCGGAAAGGTCTGAAAGATATGAAATTCAAAGCCTTGATGGTGGCAGCCGTCGCATCGGCCCTGGCGCTGTCCGGCTGCGCGGTCGACCACTCCGGGCAGGACGCCCAGAAGCCCACCATTCGCCTTGGCTACCAGTCCTTTCCGAGTGGGGACCTGATCGTCAAGAACAACAGGTGGCTCGAAGAGGCACTGCCCGATTACAACATCAAATGGACGAAGTTCGACTCCGGGGCCGATGTGAACACCGCGTTCATCGCCAAGGAACTGGACTTCGGTGCACTGGGCTCGAGTCCCGTGGCGCGCGGGTTGTCGGCCCCGCTGAACATTCCGTACAAGGTGGCCTTCGTGCTCGACGTCGCCGGTGACAACGAGGCCCTGGTGGCCCGTGACGGCGCAGGCGTCAACTCGATCGCCGACCTGCGGGGCAAGCGCGTCGCCACCCCGTTCGCATCCACCGCGCATTACAGTCTGCTGGCTGCGTTGGCGCAGAACGGCTTGTCGGCCAACGATGTTCAGTTGATCGACCTGCAGCCTCAGGCCATCTTGGCGGCGTGGGACCGGGGCGACATCGCGGCGGCCTACAGCTGGCTGCCCACGCTCGACCAGTTGCGCAAGTCCGGCAAGGACCTGATCACCAGCCGGCAGTTGGCCAAGGACGGCAAGCCGACACTGGATCTGGCCGCCGTGTCCGACGAGTTCTCCACCGCTCATCCCGAGGTCGTCGACGTCTGGCGTCAGCAGCAGGCCCGCGCCCTCAACGTCATCAAGAACGACCCGCAGGCCGCGGCAAAGGCGATCGCCGCCGAGGTCGGGCTCAGCCCGGAAGACGTTGCCGGACAACTCAAGCAGGGTGCCTATCTGACCCCGGCGCAGGTGGCCTCACCTGAGTGGCTGGGCACCGAGGGTGCGCCCGGGAACATCGCGGCCAATCTGCAGAGCGCGTCGCAGTTCCTGGCCGATCAGAAACAGATCCCGGCCGCCGCGCCACTGCAGAGGTTCAAGGACGCCGTCTACACGAAGGGATTGCCGGATGTCATCACCAAGCAGTGACACCTCCGGCGGCCTGTCGATCAAGAACGTCGCACACCGCTACGGGCGCGGCTCGGACGAGGTCACCGCGCTCGGCCCGGTGGATCTCGACGTCGAACCCGGCTCGTTCCTGGTCCTGGTCGGTGCTTCGGGGTGCGGCAAGAGCACGCTGCTGCGCCTGATCGCCGGTTTCGAGACGCCGTCGGAGGGCGAGGTCCAGGTCTCGGGCGGGCGCCCGACGCCCGGGGTCACTTCGGGCGTGGTGTTTCAGCAGCCGCGGCTGTTCCCGTGGCGCACCGTCGGCGGCAACGTGGACCTGGCGCTCAAGTACGCCAACGTGCCGCGTGAGTCACGGCCCGAGCGTCGAGCGGAGATACTCGAACGCGTCGGGCTGGAAGGCACAGCCAATCGCAAGATCTGGGAGATCAGCGGCGGGCAACAGCAGCGGGTGGCGATCGCGCGGGCGCTGGCCGCCGAGACGCCGCTGTTCCTGTTGGACGAGCCGTTCGCGGCACTGGACGCGCTGACCCGCGAGCGGTTGCAGGAGGATGTCCGCCAGGTGAGCGCGGAGTCCGGTCGCACAACGGTTTTCGTGACACACAGCGCCGACGAGGCGGCGTTCCTGGGCTCCCGGATCGTGGTGTTGACGCGCCGGCCCGGCAAGATCGCGCTGGATCTGCCGGTCGATCTGCCGCGCAGCGGCGTCGATGCGCATGAACTGCGGCGCTCACCGGAGTACCTCAGATTGCGGACGGATGTGAGTGAAGCCGTGAAGCTAGCCGCGGCGTAGCCGGGTGCGCCGAAAGTGACGCCATGGTCGTAAAACCGCGTGGGCAACGACCATGGCGTCACTTTCGACGGGCGTCGCGTCAGGCCCGCCGCTGCAGGAAATCGTCGATCAACGCGGCGACCTCGTCGACATGCGTCTCCAGCAGGAAGTGCCCGCCGGCGAGCAAGTGGATCTCGGCGTCGACAGCATCCTTGCCGAACGCCCGGGCACCGTCGGGGCCGAAGATCGGATCACCCTCGCCCCACACGGCGAGCACGGGAACCGCACTGCTGCGCAGGTATTCGTGCAGCGCCGGGTACAGAGGTGCGTTGGTGGCATAGTCACGGAACAGTTTGAGCTGCACCAGATCATTGCCCGGGCGGCCCACCATCGCCGCATCGTGCACCCAGGTGTCCGGGCTGACCAGACTTTCGTCGGAAACCTCGGTCAGGTACTGCCATTGGATGCCCTCGACGCTCAATGCGGTCCGCACTCCCGCCTCGGTCTCCGGGTTCTGCTCGCGCTGGTAGGCCCACACGCCGGTCCAGAAGCTCTCGACGAAGCCTTCGTCGTAGCCGTTGCCGTTCTGGCTGACGATCGCGGTGATGGCTTCCGGATGCCGCAGTGCGAGTCGCCAGCCGATCGGGGCGCCGTAGTCCTGGACGTAGATCGCGTAGCGGGACACCCCGAGTTGGTTCAGCAGGCTGTCGGTGAGGTCGGCGAGGGCGTCGAAGGTGTAGTCGAACTCGGTGACTGCCGGTGCATCGGAGTGTCCGTAGCCAAGGTGATCGGGTGCGATGACGTGGTAGCGGTCGGCCAACCGGGGAATGAGGTCGCGGAACATGTACGAGCTCGTCGGGAAGCCGTGGAGCAGAACGATGGCCGGTGCGTCCGGTGCGCCGGCCTCACGGTAGAACAGCCGCTGCCCGTCGACGTCGGCGAAGCGATGGTGAACCGTCATGTCTAACTCCCTTAACTGGTTTTGGTGGTTAGTGACATTCAACGTCGGACCGAATAACCTGTCAATAGCAATTTGGAGGTTAGGTATGGAGCTTCTGGAGTTGGGTCTCGGGGACGAGGCCCTACTGCTGGATCTGCTCAACACGACGCCGGTGATCGATGGGAGGCAGTGCGACATCCTCGCGGAACGCGTGCCGGCGCGGGACTGGCTGCGTGAGCACGCGGCGACGGAAGCCGAACTGACCGACCTCGTCGCGGCCAGGAACGTGCTTCAGGCGGTGGTGCGTGGGGACGAGACAGCGGCTGCGTTGGAGCCGATCGTCAACGGGGTGGCCCTGCGGGCGCGCGCCACGGAAGGTGGCGTCAGATGGGATCTTGACATCGACGACGCGCGGCGCGGTGCCGTGCGGGCCGTCCTGGCCTGGGACGCGTTGCGGGTCGCGAGTCCGGGGCGACTACGCGCGTGTGGGAATCCGGACTGCCGGTTGTTCCTGATCGATCGGAGCAAGCCGAACACCGCACGCTGGTGTTCGATGGCTACCTGCGGAAACCGCATGAAGGCGCGCCGATATCACCAGCGCGCCCGGAATACGAAGACTGACGAACAGTCCTGATTACACCGGGGGGTAGGCCGGCGGCGGGTAAACGCCACGCAGACCCCAGGCCAGCCACGGGAAGAAGAAGTCGCTCTCGTCGCTGAGGTCGTAGTCAGGATTCGGATCCATGCCCGGAGTCTAGTCGTAGAACGCAAGGCCGGAACAGGGTCGCGCGCGGAATTGCCTACACTCTTCAACCATCTAGTTGATTGATTTCCTGGGCAAGGTCCGGGCGATGCTGATAGTGAGTGTGCTATGTCATCCGATGCAGAGGGCGGGCGGGGCCGCGGCGGCGCGGCAGCCAACGGGACATCCCGCCGTGATGAACTGCTGACTGTCGCGGCCAAGCTGTTCGCTGCCCGTGGCTATCACGGCACCCGGATGGACGATGTCGCCGAGGCTGTCGGCCTCAACAAGGCCACGGTCTACCACTACTACTCGAGCAAGTCGCTGATCCTCTACGACATCTACAAGAGCACGGCGGACTTCACCGTCGAAGCGCTGCACGACGACCCCACCGCCTCGGCGCGGGAAACCATCTACAACTTCACCCGGCGGTTGCTGGTCGGTATCGCCAACGACCTGGAGCGCGCGGCCGTGTACTTCCAGGAGGGCCCCTACATCGCGGAGTGGTTCACCGAGGAGCAGGTGGCCTACATCCGCCACGCCGAGACCCAGGTCTACGAGCATGTTCGCGACGTGATCGACCGGGGCATAGCCAGCGGCGAGTTCTACGACTGCGATTCGCACGTCCTGGCGCTCGGCTACATCGGGATGACCCTGGGCTCATACCGCTGGCTACGCCCCCACGGCAGACGGACCGCCAAGGAGATCGCCGTGGAGTTCAGCACGGCGCTGCTGCGCGGGCTGATCCGCGACGAAATCGTGCGCAACGACTCCCCACTCGGTGTCGACGTCAACCAGACGTCCTAGGACTCAGGGGTGACCATGACTGATCTGTTCCGTCTGGACGGCAAGGTGGCCGTCGTCACCGGGGGCGGCCGTGGCATCGGTCTGATGATGGCCCGGGGCCTGTTGCAGGCTGGGGCGTCGGTGTACGTCTCGAGCCGCAAGGAGGCCGAGCTGGCCGCGGCGGTGGACGCGTTGTCCCCGCTCGGCCGGATCTCCGCGGTGCCGGCCGACCTCGGGACCGCCGAAGGGGTTGCCGCGTTGACCGCGGCGGTCACGGGCCGCGAAGACGCGATCCACGCGTTGTTCAACAACGCGGGCGCGGCCTGGGGCGCGCCCTACGAGCAGTTCCCGGAGTCCGGCTTCGACAAGGTCTACGACGTCAACGTCAAAGGCGTGTTCCTGCTCACCCGCGCGCTCACCCCGTTGCTGAATTCCGGTGCCACCGAAGAAGATCCGGCTCGCGTCATCAACACCGGCAGCATCGACGGCATCGTCGCGCCCGGCAAGGGGCGCGACAACTTCTCCTACAGCGCCAGCAAGGCCGCGGTGCACATGCTGACCAAGCATCTGGCCGGCGAGCTGGCCCCGAGGATCCTGGTCAACGCCATCGCGCCGGGGTTGTTCGAATCCCGGATGACCAAGGAGATGCTGCGCGCCGGATCCGATGCTGTGGGATCGGCCCTGCCGCTCGGTCGCATCGGGCAGCCCGACGACATCGCGGGCATCTCGGTGTTCCTGGCCAGCCGGGCCAGCGCCTACATCACCGGGGCCGTCATCCCCGTCGACGGCGGCGTGAGCACCATCAGGTGACGGGCAGGGTGAACCAGCCCCAGGCCAAGAAGGCGAACACGCCGAGATAGACGACGTCGCCGGCCATGTAGAGCCACTCGCTGCGACGGAATCTGGTCGTGGCCGCGCCCGCCATGAACAGTGCCAGGCCGCAGGCGGCCAGCGGTGTCAGCACCGGTACGACGCCCACCGCGACGGGAAGCACCAGGCCGACTGCGCCGACCAGTTTGATGGTCCCGATTGCCTTGAGGTGACCGTCACCGAAGTCGTCGACCCAATGCTGGGTCTTACCCATCGACCGGTACTTCTCCCGCGACGCCAACAGCATGGTGGTTCCGCCGGCCGCGTACGCCGCCCCGGCGATGATGGTGATGATCCAGAGAGTGATGTTCATTGCGCGCTCCGTTTCGTGGTTACGTCCAGCCGTTCCGGCTCGTCACTCTTATGACGGATCCGCACGAGGAGAGGTAACGCATGACGCCCGACGCATCACTGGCGGAGACATTCGAGCAACAGCGCCCGCGGCTGCTCGCCGTGGCTCACCGCGTCCTCGGTTCACGGGCTGACGCCGAGGACGCCGTCCAGGAAGCGTGGGTGCGGCTGTCCCGTCAGGACGCGGACACCATCGACAATGTCGCCGGATGGCTGACGACGGTGGTGGGCCGCATCTGTATCGACACGCTGCGAGCACGTACCAGCCGCGCCGAAGTGTCCGCCGTCGACATACCTGAACTCGTCGTCACCGAGGACGTCGACACACCGGAGGACGCCGCGGTGCTCGCGGACTCGGTCGGGCTGGCGATGCTCGTCGTGCTGGGATCGCTGCGCCCGGACGAACGGCTCGCTTTCGTCCTGCACGACATGTTCGCCGTGCCGTTCGCCGAGATCGGGCAGATCCTCGACAGGTCGAGCGATGCCGTCAAGATGATGGCCAGCCGGGCGCGCCGGAAGGTGCAGGATGTGCCGCCGCCCGCCGGCGGCCGCCGCCGCAAACAGGAGCAGCGTGAGGTTGTCGACGCCTTCCTGGCCGCCGCGCGGGACGGCGACTTCGAGGCACTGTTGCGCGTGCTGGATCCCGACGTCACGTGGCAGCGGTACACGGCCGCCGGCGTCACCGTCGGGGCCGGACGGGACGCCATCGTCTCTGCGGTCCGGCGCGGCCAGGGCACCCGTGTCGTGGCGCGGCGAGTGTCGGTCAACGGCGAGCCAGGAATTCTGGCGTGGGGGCCGACTGGCCGTCCGCTCGGCGTGATGGCCTGCGTGGTCGAGGGGGACCGGCTGGTCGGGATCGTGTCGATCGTCGATCCAGGACGGCTGGCGCGGATGTCGCTGCCCGAGCCACCCGCCGACGATTAACCTGGCCGCATGAAGTCGACGATCCTCTCGCGGCGTGACCTGGATTTCCTGCTCTACGAGTGGTTGGACGTCGAAAAGCTCACCGCACTCGACCGATTCACCGAGCACTCCCGCGAGACCTTCGACGGCGTGCTGGATCTGTGCGAACAACTCGCGACCCGCTACTTCGCGCCCCACAACAAACTCAGCGACGCGAACGAGCCGACGTTCGACGGGCAGACCGTCACGCTGATCCCCGACGTCAAAGAAGCGTGGGACGCGTTCGCGGCGGCCGATCTGATCGCGATGGGGATGGACGCGGAGGTCGGCGGCGCGCAGCTACCGGTCACCGTCGCGCAGGCCGCGTTCGCCTGGATCGCCGCGGCCAACGTGTCGACGTCGGGCTATGTGATGTTGACGATCGCCAACGCCAATCTGGTGGCGCACTTCGGTACTCCGGAGCAGATCGAGACCTTCGTCAAACCGATGCTGGCCGGCCGGTTCTCGGGCACCATGGCGTTGTCGGAGACCCAGGCCGGATCGTCGCTGGCCGACATCACCACCCGCGCCGAGCCGCAGCCCGACGGCACGTACCGGCTGTTCGGTTCCAAGATGTGGATCTCGGGCGCCGAGCATGACCTCACCGAGAACATCGTCAACCTCGTGCTCGCCAAGATTCCCGGTGGCCCGGCCGGCACCAAGGGCATCTCGCTGTTCATCGTGCCCAAGTTCCTGGCCGACGGCACCCGCAACGGGGTGGCAATCTCCGGACTGAATCACAAGATGGGGCAACGCGGAATCACCAACACGGTGCTGAACTTCGACGGCGCCACCGGCTATCTCGTGGGCGAACCGCACCGCGGCATCGTCTACATGTTCCACATGATGAACGAGGCCCGCCTGGGCGTCGGGATGGGCGCCGTGGCGCTCGGCTACACCGGCTATCTCAAGTCACTGGAGTACGCGCGCGAGCGTCCGCAGGGCAGGCCTCTCGGTGTGAAGGATCCGTCGACCCCGCAGGTGCCGATCATCGAGCACGCCGATGTCAAGCGAATGTTGCTGGCGCAGAAGGCCTATGTCGAAGGCGGGCTTGCCCTTCTGCTGTACTGCGCCAACCTCATAGACAGGGACGCCACCGGTGACAGTGCCGTCCTCGACATTCTCACCCCGGTCGCCAAGAGCTGGCCGTCGCAGTGGTGCGTGGAGGCCAACAGCCTGGCGATCCAGGTCCACGGTGGCTACGGCTACACCCGCGAGTACGACGTCGAGCAGCACTACCGCGACAACCGGCTCAACCCGATCCACGAGGGCACCCACGGCATCCAGAGCCTGGATCTTCTGGGCCGCAAGGTGACCCAGAACGGTGGAGCCAGCGTGGTGGCGCTGGGGGAGCGGGTCGCGGCGACCGTAACGGCTGCCGCGGCGGTCGCGCCGGAGCTGGCCGCGCAACTCGATGCCGCGTGGCAGCGGATGGTCGCGGTGACCGGCGCGATGTTCGCCTCCGGTGACGTCGAGACCGCGATGGCCAACAGCGCGGTGTATCTGGAGGCGTTCGGCCACATCGTGGTGGCGTGGATCTGGCTGGAGCAGTTGATGGCCGCCGAGGGCCGCGCCGGGGATTTCTATGACGGCAAACGGCAGGCCGCGCAGTACTTCTTCCGTTACGAATTACCCAAGACCGCACCGCAATTGGATCTGCTGGAGAGCCTGGATCGGACCACGCTGGAGATGCGCGACAGCTGGTTCTAGCCGAACTCGATGATCTGGCGGACGGCCCGTCCGTCGGCCAGCTCATCCATGCCGGTATTGATCTGATCGAGCGTGATGGTCGAGGACACCAGCTGCTCGACGGGTAGCCGTCCGGCTCGCCAGAGCTCAACGAATCGCGGGATGTCGCGTGCCGGGACCGCCGAGCCCAGATAGCTTCCGATGAGCGATCGGCCTTCGGCGACGAAACCCAAGGGCGACACCGAGATTCGTGCGTCCGGCCGGGGTAGGCCGACGGTGATGGTGCGCCCGCCGGGGCCGGTGAGCGCGATCGCGGTTTCCAGTGCGACGGGGTGGCCTGCGGCTTCGATCACCACGTCGGCCTTGAGATCGGCGGCCTGCTCGGGGGTGTAGGTCTCGTGCACGCCCAGCTCGCGGGCCCGCGTGAGTTTGTCCGGCAGCTGGTCCACGCCGACGACCCGGACGTCGTCATGCGCGAGCGCGGTCATGGCAGCCGCCATGCCGACGCCTCCCAGACCGACGACCGCCACGGTTTGGCCCGGCCGCGGGGTGCCGACGTTGAGCACGGCCCCACCGCCCGTGAGTACCGCACACCCCAATAAGGACGCGACGACTGCTGGGACGTCATCGGGGACGGGCACCACCGAGCGGCGGTCGACGACAGCGTAGGTGGCGAAACCGGATACGCCGAGGTGGTGGAACACCGGTTGGCCGTCACGGGTCAGCCGGATGTCGCCGTTCATCAAGGTGCCTGCGCCGTTGGCGGTCGATCCCGGCCCGCACGGGGTGAGCCCGTCGGTGGCGCAGGCGGGGCAGTGCCCGCAGCGCGGCAGGAACGTCATCACCACTCGCCGGCCCACCGGCAGATCGGTGTCGCCGGCCTCGACGATCCCGGCGGCTTCATGGCCCAACAACATCGGGACGGGGCGCACCCGATTGCCGTCCACCACCGAGAGGTCGGAGTGGCACAACCCCGCGGCCTCGATGCGCACCAGCAGTTCGCCGGGTCCGGGTTCGGCGAGCTCGAGGTCGCTCACCCGGATCGGATGTGACTCGGCGTACGGGCGGGGGAGTCCGATGTGCTCGAGGACGGCGCCGCGGATCTTCATACCCATCAGCCTGTCAGACTCCAGGAATGACCGACGGAGCCCAGTTGAACCGTGAGGATTTTCCGCTGCACTGGCCGGTGCTGACCAGATGGACCGACAACGACATGTTCGGCCACCTCAACAACGCGGTGTACTACGAGTTGTTCGACACCGCGATCAACGCCTGGATCAACACCAACTGTGACGTCGATCCCGTCAACGCGCCATGGTTGGGCGTGGTCGCCGAGTCGGGCTGCCGTTACTTCGCGGAGTTGAAGTTTCCCGACCCGTTGGTCGTCGGACTGGCGGTCGCCCGGCTGGGGAACAGCAGCGTCACCTACCGGCTCGGATTGTTCGAGCCCGACGGTCCGGTGGCGGCCGTGGGCCACTGGGTGCACGTGTACGTGGACCGGACCACGCGCCGTCCGGTACCGATTCCCGCCGTGATCCGCGATCTGCTGCAGTCGATATGCTCGCCGGATGCCACTCGTGAGCAAGACCGTCGAGGTTGATGCCCCTTCCGAGAAGATCCTGGCGATCGTCGCCGATTTCGAGGCCTATCCGCAGTGGAACCCCGAGATCAAGGGTTGCTGGATCCTGGCCCGCTACGACGACGGCCGCCCCAGCCAGCTGCGTCTCGACGTCGAGATCCAGGGGCAGTCCGGCGTCTTCATCAACGCGGTCTACTACCCGGCGGAGAACCAGATCTTCACCGTGCTGCAGCAAGGTGACCACTTCACCAAGCAGGAGCAGCGGTTCTCGGTCGTCCCATTGGGACCGAACAACACCTTGCTTCAGGTCGATCTGGAGGTTGAGGTCAAGCTGCCGATTCCGGCCATGATGGTCAAGAAGCTCATCGGCGACACCCTGGACCACCTGGCCAACGCGCTCACCACCAGGGTCCAGCAGCTGTCCGCTTAGGCCGCGGTCAGGCCGTCAGTCCCACATCCCGATCTGGTTCAGCCGCGCGATGAGCCGCTGGGAGGCATCGGTGAACTGATTCGAGTTCAGCTCGATCGCGGCCGCGGTGTCGCGTCGTCGCAGAGCGTCGATCAGCAGCCGGTGATTCTCCACGGCCTCGGTTCCCCACTCCGGATCCGTCGAATAGATCAGGGCGGGCAGGTACCGCGCGACGTGCAGCAGGAACCAGGCCAGTTTGATCCGGCCGCTGGCGTGGTTGAAGGCCCGGTGGAAGGCGAACTCGGCGGACGAGATGGCCCGGGGATCGCGATCGTCCACGGCGGTCGCGAGGTCGGAGTTGAGCTGTTCGAGCTCGTCGATCTGGGCCGAGGTGATGAGGGTGGTGGCGGTGGCGGCCAGCTCACGCGCGATGGTGGCCTGCAGCCAGAAGATGTCTTCGACGTCGGCGCGGGTCAGGGGCACCACGACGTGTCCGCGGTTCGGTTCCAGCTGCACCATGCCCTCGCCGCGCAGTGTGCGCAGTGCCTCCCGTACGGGCGTGATGCTGACCCCGAGCGCCGCGGCGGTCTCGTCGAGCCGGATGAACGTCCCGGGGCGCAGCACCCCGGTCATGATCTCGGCCCGCAGCTGGGCGGCGACCTCGTCGGAAAGCTGCTCGCGCCGTCCTCCGCGACGACGTTGCACGGCCGCTCTGGCAGGTGCGTTCACGCGAATCCGGTCGCCTTTCTGGTGGGCTTGTCGCCGAGGCGCCGAGGCCATAGTGTGACCGGGGCAACCCCATGTTTGATCAAATATAAAATTCGTGCAACTCGATACCGATGGAGTACAGATCCGTTGACTGCCGAGCCGTTCCCCACTGAGCAGCCGTACCTGGCCCGCCGTCAGAACTGGGCCAACCAACTCACACGGCATGCCCTGATGCAGCCCGAGAAGACCGCCTTGCGGTTCCTGGGCCGCACCACAACGTGGCGCGAGCTCGACCACCGGGTGACCAAGTTGGCCGACGCCCTGAGCCGGCGCGGCGTCGGGTTCGGAGACCGCGTCCTGATCCTGATGCTGAACCGTCCCGAGTTCATCGAGGCGACGCTCGCGGCCAACAAACTCGGTGCCGTCGCGGTTCCGGTGAACTTCCGGATGACCCCGCCGGAGATCGCCTTTCTGGTCAGCGACTGCGAGGCCCGCGTCGTCGTCACCGAGCCCGTACTGGCCGGCGTCGCCACGGCCGTGCGTGATCTCGACGCCACGCTGTCGACGGTCATCGTGGCCGGAGACGGCACCGACGGCCCGGTCGACGACACGGTCCTCGGCTACGAGGGCCTGATCGCCGAAGACGGCGAATCGGCGGCCCCGGTTGACATCCCGAACGACGCCCCGGC
This sequence comes from Mycobacterium sp. URHD0025, assembly GCF_000426065.1. Classification (GTDB taxonomy): domain Bacteria; phylum Actinomycetota; class Actinomycetes; order Mycobacteriales; family Mycobacteriaceae; genus Mycobacterium. The sequence goes on from NZ_KE384491.1 coordinate 750,161, forward strand.
GCTGATCATGTACACCTCGGGCACCACCGGCCGGCCCAAGGGGGCGGTGCTGACCCACGCCAACCTCGTCGGGCAGGGCATGACCAACCTGTTCACCACCGGAGTCGACATCAACAACGACGTCGGCTTCATCGGCGTCCCGCTGTTCCACATCGCCGGCGTCGCCGGGAACGTGAACACCGGGCTGACGCTCGGTCTGCCCACGGTGATCTACCCGCTGGGCGCGTTCGACCCGGGCGCGCTGCTCGACGTGCTCGCGGCCGAGAAGGTCACCGCGATCTTCCTCGTCCCCGCGCAGTGGCAGGCGGTTTGCGCTGAGCAGAAAGCCAATCCGCGCGATCTGTGCCTGCGGGCACTGTCGTGGGGCGCCGCGCCGGCCTCGGACACCTTGCTCCGGGCAATGGCCGAGACGTTCCCGGGCAGCCAGATCCTGGCAGCGTTCGGTCAGACCGAGATGTCGCCGGTCACCTGCATGTTGTTGGCGGACGACGCAATTCGCAAACTCGGATCGGTCGGGCAGGTCATTCCCACGGTCTCGGCCCGGATCGTGGACGAGAACATGAATGACGTACCGGTCGGCGAGGTGGGCGAGATCGTCTATCGCGCTCCGACTTTGATGGCGGGCTACTGGAACAACCCGAAGGCCACGGCCGAGGCCTTCGCCGGCGGGTGGTTCCACTCGGGCGATCTGGTTCGTCAGGACGAGGAAGGCTACATCTGGGTTGTCGACCGCAAGAAGGACATGATCATCTCCGGCGGCGAGAACATCTACTGCGCCGAAGTGGAGAACGTGCTGGCCGCGCATCCCGCCATCACCGAGGTCGCGGTGATCGGCAGGCATGACGACAAATGGGGTGAGGTTCCTGTCGCCATCGTTTCGCTCAGTGGCGCCGGCGATCAGTCTCTCAACCTGGACGAGCTCGACGGCTTCCTCACCGAACGCCTGGCGCGCTACAAACACCCGAAGGCGCTCGAAATCGTCGATGCGTTGCCCCGGAACCCAGCGGGCAAGGTGCTCAAGACCGAACTCAGGGAGCGCTTCGGTTCGCCCATCAGCGCCCGATAGGGTTGACGGTTGCGAAAGTAACTCAGCGTCAACGGTTTCTGCAGGTCGCGGTCGAAGTTTGCTGTCTTTGCACGCTCTCGCTAACAGTTGATGGCACAATCCACTCGATGCGGTGCACGCCCCGGTTTTTATCGGGTACAGTCCGGTGGTCTCAATTACTACTCGTGAGTAGGGAGAGACGGATCACACAAGCTGACAGGCGACGAGGAGGGGGCGTGCGACACGTCCAGGGGGCGCAACGGTGACGGCGCCGGCCGACGGGCTCGTCGGCTACGTACGTGGCCAACTCGAGAAGCCGATGGCTATGGTCGGTGGCTTCTTCAAGATGACTGTGCTCACCGGAAAGGCCTTTCTCACACGGCCTTTCCAGTGGAAAGAGTTCGTGCTGCAGAGCTGGTTCCTGATCCGGGTGGCATTCCTGCCCACACTCGCGGTCTCGATCCCACTGACCGTCCTCATCATCTTCACGCTCAACATCCTGTTGGCGGAGTTCGGTGCGGCTGACGTGTCGGGCGCCGGTGCCGCACTCGGCGCGGTCACGCAGCTCGGCCCTCTGGTGACGGTGCTCGTGGTTGCCGGTGCCGGATCGACCGCGATCTGCGCCGACCTCGGAGCCCGCACCGTGCGTGAAGAGATCGATGCGTTGGAGGTGCTCGGCATCGACCCGATCGAGCGGCTCGTCGTTCCCCGCGTGGTCGCCTCGACATTCGTGGCCTTCATGCTCAACGGCGCGGTGATCACCATCGGTCTGGTCGGCGGCTTCTTCTTCGGCGTGTATGTCCAGAACGTCTCCGCCGGTGCCTATGTGTCCACGCTGACCCTGCTGACCGGATTCCCCGAGGTGATGATCTCGGTCATCAAGGCCACGCTGTTCGGCCTCATCGCCGGACTCGTCGGCTGCTACCGCGGCCTGACCGTGGCCGGTGGCTCCAAGGGTGTCGGCACCGCGGTGAACGAGACCCTGGTGTTGTGCGTGGTGGCATTGTTCGCAGTCAACGTCGTGCTCACCACCATCGGTGTGCGGTTCGGAACAGGGCACTGACATGAGTACCGCAACAGTCCTTCGGTCCCGGTTCCCCCGGGCGTTCTCGCGCACTTCAGACATCGCGGGCACTCCGGCCCGGTTCCTCGACAGCATGGGCCATGTCGCGTGGTTCGTCGTCCAGGCCATCGGCTCCATCCCGCACGCGTTCCGGCACTACCGTCGTGAGGCTCTGCGACTCGTCGCCGAGATCGGCATGGGTACCGGCGCGATGGCCGTCATCGGCGGCACCGTCGCCATCATCGGTTTCGTCACGCTGTCGGCAGGCTCCCTGATCGCCATCCAGGGCTTCGCGTCCCTCGGCAATATCGGCGTCGAGGCCTTCACCGGCTTCTTCGCCGCCCTGGCAAACATCCGCGTCGTTGCCCCGGTCGTCACCGGGCAGGCCCTGGCCTCCACGGTCGGTGCCGGCGCCACCGCCGAACTCGGCGCCATGCGCATCAGCGAAGAGATCGACGCGCTGGAAGTCATGGGGATCAGGTCGATTTCGTATCTGGTCTCCACGCGCCTCATCGCCGGGTCGATCGTCATCATCCCGTTGTACGCCGGGGCGGTCCTGCTGTCCTTCCTGTCTGCGCAGTTCGTCACGACAGTCTTCTACTCGCAGTCGGTGGGTACGTATGAGCACTACTTCCATACGTTCCTGCGCGTCGACGACGTGATGTGGTCCTTCCTCCAGGTCATCGTCATGTCGATCGTGGTCATGTTGAACCACTGCTACTTCGGCTATTACGCCAGTGGCGGTGCTGTCGGTGTGGGTGAGGCAGTAGGGAGGTCGATGCGAACCTCGTTGATCGCAATCGTGATGGTGGTCCTGTTGGCATCGTTGGCGCTCTACGGCACCGACCCCAACTTCAACCTCACGGTGTAGCGGCATGACCACGCCCTCATCCCCGCACGCGCCTCTCAACAAGCCCAAGATCCCGCCGTACAAGCTGGCCGGACTGGTGCTCGCGCTCGTCACCACCATGGTTCTCGCGCTGACGTGGATGCAGTTCCGCGGATCCTTCGAGAAGAGGACGCAGCTGACCGTGTTGTCCGGACGGGCCGGTCTGTCGATGGACCCGGGCTCGAAGGTCACCTTCAACGGTGTGCCGATCGGTCGCCTGGCTTCCGTCGACGTCGTCACCGTCGACGACAACCCGGAAGCCAAGCTCACGCTGGACGTCAAACCCCAGTACCTGAAGCTGATCCCGGAGAACGTGACCGCCGAGTTGCGGGCCACCACGGTGTTCGGCAACAAGTACATCTCGTTCCTGTCGCCGTCCAACCCGTCTCCGAACCGGTTGACCCCGGGGACCCCGATCCGCGCCCAGGGCGTCACGACGGAGTTCAACACCCTGTTCGAGACCATCACCGCGATCTCGGAACAGATCGACCCGATCAAGCTGAACCAGACGCTGACGGCCACCGCGCAGGCCCTCGACGGCCTCGGCGACAAGTTCGGCCAGTCGATCGTCAACGGCAACGACATCCTGGCGGACCTCAACCCGCGCATGCCCCAGATCCGCCGCGACATCTCCGGACTGGCCGACCTGGGCGAGGTCTACGCCAATGCCGGCCCGGACCTGTTCGACGGCCTGACCAATGCGGTCACCACCGCCCGCACGCTCAACGATCAGCGCGGCAATCTGGATCAGGCCTTGGTCGCGGCGGTCGGCTTCGGCAACACCGGCGGCGACATCTTCGAGCGCGGCGGCCCGTACCTGGTCCGCGGCGCGCAGGATCTGTTGCCGACCTCGGCGCTGCTCGACAAGTACAGCCCGGCGTTGTACTGCACGATCCGCAATTACCACGACGCCGGGCCGAAACTCGCAGGCGCGCTTGGTGGTAACGGCTACTCGCTGCAGACCCATTCGTTGGTGATCGGCGTGGGCAACCCGTACGTCTTTCCCGACAACCTGCCCCGGATCAACGCCAAGGGCGGGCCCGAGGGTCGGCCCGGCTGCTGGCAGCCGATCACCAGGGACCTGTGGCCCATGCCGTACCTGGTGATGGATACCGGTGCATCGATCGCCCCGTACAACCACCTCGAGATGGGTCAACCGCTCGTGGCCGAGTATGTGTGGGGCCGCCAAGTGGGGGAGAACACGATCAACCCATGAGCGGAGCGAATAGACAGCAGATGCGTGAGGCTTGCGCAATTAATCAGATGGCATGCGGGACCCGAGCCTGCGAGGGAGCCGCATGAGCATCAAGGGCACGATTATCAAGCTCGGCATCTTCTCACTGGTGCTGCTCACCTTCACTGCGATCATCTTCGTGGTCTTCGGTCAGATCCGGTTCAACCGGACCGCCGAGTACTCGGCGATCTTCAAGAACGTCAGCGGTCTGCGCACGGGACAGTTCGTCCGTGCCTCCGGTGTGGAGGTCGGCAAGGTCTCCGGCGTCAAGTTGATCAACGGCGGCCAGCAGGCGGAGGTCACGTTCAACGTCGAGAAGGCGCTGCCGTTGTTCGACCAGACCACGGCAGCCATCCGTTACCAGGACCTCATCGGTAACCGCTACCTCGAGCTCAAGCGCGGTGAGAGCAACACGAAGATCGCGCCGGGCAGCACCATTCCGCTGGAACGCACCGAGCCCGCGCTCGACCTCGACGCCCTCGTCGGCGGCTTCCGCCCGCTGTTCCAGTCGTTGAGCCCGGAGAAGGTCAACACCATCTCCCAGTCGATCATCACGATCTTCCAGGGCCAGGGCGGCACCATCAACGACATCCTGGATCAGACCGCGCAGCTCACCCAGAGCATCGCCGATCGGGACCAGGCCATCGGCGAGGTGGTCAAGAACCTGAACATCGTCCTGGACACCACCGTTGCGCATCAGCAGCAGTTCAACGACACCCTGAAGAACTTCGAGACGCTGATCACCGGGCTGAAGGGCCGTGCCGATCCGATCGGCGCCTCGGTGGCCAACATCAGCAATGCGGCCGGTTCGTTGGCGGATCTGCTGTCCGACAACCGTCCACTGCTCAAGGACACCATCGGTCAACTCGAGGTCATCCAGCAGCCGCTGATCGACCAGAAGCAGCAGCTCAACGACATCCTCGTGCAGTTCCCCCAGGCGTTGAAGATCATCGGCCGGGCCGGTGGCATCTACGGTGACTTCTTCAACTTCTATGCCTGCGACCTCTCGTTGAAGCTCAACGGGTTGCAGCCGGGCGGCCCCGTCCGGACCGTCAGACTCAGTTCACAGCCGTCGGGTAGGTGCACGCCGAGATGAGGACACTGCAAGGTTCCGATCGCTTCCGCAAAGGCCTCATGGGCGTTGCGGTGGTGGCGCTGGTCATCGGCGTCGGCTCGACGCTGACGAGCGTGCCGATGCTGTTCGCGGTCCCCACCTACTACGGCCAGTTCTCCGATACCGGTGGCCTGAACGTGGGTGACAAGGTGCGCATCGCCGGTATGGATGTCGGCACGGTCAAGAGCATGGACATCAACGGCGACAAGGTCGAGATCGGCTACACCCTGGGTGGCAAGACGATCGGCACCGAGAGCCGTGCGGCGATCCGTACCGACACGATCCTGGGTCGCAAGAACATCGAGATCCAGCCACGCGGCAGCCAGACGCTGTCCCCGCGCGGGATGTTGCCGCTGGGTCAGACGACGACGCCGTACCAGATCTACGACGCGTTCCTGGACGTCACGCGCAACGCGTCGGGCTGGGACACGAATGCGGTCAAGGAATCGCTCAATGTGTTGTCGGAGACGGTCGATCAGACCTCGCCGCACCTGAGCGCCGCGCTGGACGGCGTGGCCAAGTTCTCCGAGACCATCGGCAAGCGCGATGAGGACGTCAAGAAGCTGCTGGCCAACGCCAACAAGGTCGCCACGATCCTCGGGGACCGCAGCACGCAGGTCAACCAGCTGCTGGTGAATGCCCAGACCCTGCTGGCCGCGGTCAACGAGCGGGGCCAGGCCGTGAGCATGCTGCTGGAGCGGGTGTCGTCGGTGTCGCATCAGGTCGAGGGCCTGATCAATGACAACCCGAACCTGAACCATGTGCTGGAGCAGCTGCGTACCGTCAGCGACCTGCTCGTCGAGCGCAAGCAGGATCTGGCCGACACGCTCACCGTCGCGGGCAAGTTCATCACCTCACTGGCCGAGGCGCTGGCGTCCGGCCCGTACTTCAAGGTGATGCTGGTCAACCTGATCCCGCCGCAGATCCTGCAGCCGTTCGTCGACTCCGCGTTCAAGAAGCGCGGGATCGATCCGGAGGAGTTCTGGCGTAACGCCGGCCTGCCCGCGTTCCGTTTCCCGGATCCCAACGGCAAGCGCTTCGAGAACGGTGCGCCCGCACCGGCCCCGACGCCGCTGGAAGGCACCCCGGAGCATCCGGGACCCGCCGTCCCGCCCGGATCGCCGTGCTCGTACACGCCGACCGCGGCCGGCATCCCGTCGCCGGGCAACCCGCTGCCGTGCGCCGGAGCCACCGTGGGACCGTACGGTGACAACCCGTACGGCCCGAACTACGGCCCGCCGGACGTCGCGACCTCGGCTCCGAACCCTGAAGGCATTCCGCATTCGCCGGGCGTGCCCAGCGCGGCAATCCCCGGCCAGTTGCCGCCGGATCAGCCGGGTGCCCCCGTCGAGCTGGCCCCCGGCCCGCCCGGAGCCCGCACGGTTCCGATCGCTCCGCAACCCCTGCCGGGCGACATCCCCGGCTACGCACCTC
>NZ_KE384491.1:756989-778912 GCF_000426065.1 Mycobacterium sp. URHD0025
GCCGCTCTCCGTGCTGACGTCAGCCGTGAACGCTATCGCACGGCCGCCCTGAGCTACGATCGCTGCTGCCAGTTCCTTCGCCGGCGCGGGGTCGCTTCCCTCACCAGAGGTATCAATGTCGTTGTCGTGAACCACCACTGCGGCGCCACGGGCCGCCGACTCGCGGCAGTACGCTGCGCCCAGGCCCCACGCCCCACCCGCGACGAGGGCGACACGGCCATCGAACGTTATGTCGCTCATCGGAGAAACAGCCCCTTCCCAAAGGGGTGTTGAAGGTCGACAGCCATGCGCAGTTCGTTCCTGAGTAAGACACGGCGCCCGCGGCCGCCGACTCCTCCGGTCCCGATCAGCATGAGGCGCAGTGCCATCAACGATTCGTCCAGTCCGGCACGAACGAGCCGACCGTCGACAGGTCAAGCAAACCCGGCTCCGCCGAGATGACGGCGGGTATTGCATTGACGGCATGCATGGCAGTCGCCAAGCAGCCCTGCTCCGCGTGGTCCTCGTCATTGCCACCGATGACCAAGTGCAACAGCACGTTCGGTTTCCCGGTGAAGGACACCTGATAGCCGATCTCGGTTGGCCAATCTGGTGCCAGATTGTCGTCCATCCGCGTCAGGTGTTCCACCGACAGACTGATATCCCCGCAGTCGACGTTCACCCCGAAGCGCATCGCCCCCACGGTGCCCGCCGGTATGTCACCCGCCGCGACGGCCAACGACCGCGGGGTGGTCACGACTTCACGAAATCCCTCGAACCCCTTGACCTCCAGTCCCAGTGACTGGGCTAGCACGGTCGCGCTGCCGATCCATGCGTTGGCCGCATACGCCGGGTTTGCCAGCAACGGTGTGGTGTCCTCGACCGGGTGACCGAAGCCCATGGCGTTGAAGATCAGGTCGTGGCTGGCGTAGGTCGAGTAGTTCAGCACCTCTCGAACGCTGATGTGGGAAGCGTTCTCGGTGAGCCGCGCCAGGACCGGCGCGAGGGATTCCCCGATGAAACCTGGATACAGCCCCAGCCCGAGGAACGATGATTCACCTGCGCGGCAGGCGGATTCGATGCTATCCGCCAGGCCGGCATCAAGCGAGCGCGGGTGAATGAACCTGCTGCCCGTGGCGATCACGTTCTTTCCTGAGGCCAACAGGTCGCAGACGTCGCGGAAGCAACCCGGGGTGTCCGTTTCGACCTTGCCCATGTAGAGCACGACGTCAGCGTCGGCTGCGATGAACGCATCCCGGTTGACTGAGGCCCTCACCCCGGTGCCCGGCAGGCCGCACAGTGACCCGGCGTCGACACCGGACTTGGCCGGGTCGTACACCCGCACACCGACCAGTTCCAGGTCTGATCGGTTGATGACATGCCGCAGAGCCATCGCTCCGGTCACGCCGGTGGCCCATTGAATTACCCGTGTCATGTTGTGTCCCTCAGTCCCAGATCACGTCGAGGCGCGGCGGGGACCTGAACATGGTCCCGGTGACATATGGCGGCGGCGCATCCGGATCCAGCCGCAACCCGGGCAGTTCGTCGAACACGGCGTTGAAGATCTTCATGCTTTCCAGCCGAGCAAGGTGCATACCGAGGCAGACATGGGCTCCGTGGGCAAACCCGATGTGCGGCTTGCGATCCCGGAATATGTTGAACACCTCCGGATCCGCCCAGCGCGTTTCATCGTGGTTGGCGCTGCCCAGGCTGAGCATCATCGTCGAACCCTCGGGAATGTGGACTCCGCCCAGTTCGGTGTCCCGGGTGACTTCGCGCAGGAAGTTCAGCAGCGGTGTCTCCCAGCGGATGCCCTCCTCGATGGCCTGCGGAAGGAGGCTGCGGTCGGCGCGAACCGCGTCGAGTTGGTCGGGGTGTGTGAGAAGCGCAAACGCCAGGTTGGCAGTCGACCGCGAGGTGGTCTCGGCTCCGGCAGGTAGCAGGTTACGCATGAACCCGTAGATCTGTTCGTCGGACATCCTGACACCGTTGACTTCTGCGGCGGCCAGGATCGAGACCATGTCGTCGCCCGGTTTGCGGCGCTTCTCCGCGAGGATGCCGACGAAGTACTCCCGCAGCTGTGCCGACGCCTTCATCGCGGTTTCCATATCTCCGCGGAAGCCCAGGATGTCGATCGCCAACCGATGAAATTGCAGGACGTCGGAGTCCGGTAGGCCCAGCAGCGCCGCGATCACCCGCACCGGGATCGGCATGAACACCGTATCGACGATGTCCGCCCGCTTGGCATCCTTGAATTTGTCGATGGTGCGGTCGACCAACGGCCCTACGAGTTCACTGTCCCACCGCTTCATCGACGACCGCGCGAAGGCGAACTCGTGCAACTTTCGGTACACCGCATGTTCGGGTTCCTGCATCTCCAGGATCGTCGGACCTTGCAGTGGTCGCACCACGTCCTCGTAGCAGCGGGTGCTGAAGGTGATGTTGTCGGTGAATATCGCCTTGACCGCATCAAAGGTGTACGCCGTGAAGGTGTACGGTCCGCCCTCCGGATTGCCGACCATGCCCATTTCCGGCCACCCGGCGTGGACTGGGGACTCTGTCCGGAGTCGCCTGAGCAGGGGGTAGGGCGTGGCGTCGCCGTCGGCACCCATCCCCTCGTTGAATCTGTCCTGGGCCTCTCGGATGCTCTGCTCGAGCTCCGCCACGGTGGCTGGTTCACCCATTCGCGGCCTCCTCACTGTCGCGCGACAGAATCAACATTCATACTGTCGGTTGCTAACCTACATGATGTATGTTGATCGGCACCAGCGTCCAGAGAAAAGCTGAAAGCGCAACCAGGAGCATTCGATTGGGAACACGAGTAGCGCAATGGGCAACCGGCGCGGTGGGCCGCGCGGCGCTGCGCGAGATGATCGAGAATCCGGCTTTCCAATTGGCCGGGGTGCTGGTCTACGACCCAGCCAAGGCAGGCCTGGACGCCGGTCTCCTATGCGGAATCGAGCCATCCACCGGGGTCAAGGCCACCGACAGCAAGGATGCGATCGTCGCTCTCGCCCCCGATGTCGTGGTGCATGCGGCTAGCAAGGCACACGCGGTCGAGACGAATGCCGAGGACATCTGCCGACTCCTCTCCGCCGGAATCAACGTCATCTCGACGACGTCCTACAACCACCTTCCCACGTACGGCGCAGACACCGAGGCGGCGTTCACCGAGGCCTGCCGCGCGGGCGGATCACGCTTTCACGCTGCGGGCGAGAATCCCGGCTTCATGTTCGAACGACTGGTCGCCACGGTCACCGGACTCAGCAAGACCATCAACCGGATCGACCTCTATGAGGCCACCGACGTCTCGGCGGTCGACAGTCGGCCCATGCTCGTGGACCTGATGGGCATGGGCCGTCCACCTGAGGACGTCAGCGTCAACTCCCCCATCATCGGCAAGCTCGACATGGCATACCGGCAGGCTCTCAACGCCACCGCCGACGTGATAGGCGTCAAACTGTCGCATATCGATATTGCGGTGGATGCCACCACCCTCCCGCACGACATCGAGGTGGCCGCAGGCACCATTGAGGCGGGAACCGTGGTCGGTCAACGGTTCTCGTGGATAGGCCACTGGGCCGGGCGGGCGTTGCTGGCGATTCACGAAGAATGGATCCTGACCCGAGATCTGCCGCAATGGGGGCTGAGCCCACTGCAACTGGGCCAGAAGGCGCCACTGATCCGCGCGGTGATCAGCGGGAATCCGAGTTTCGAACTACAGCTCGACGTCGGGGGCAACGACGCCACATCCACCCTGCCCGGACACCTGATGATCGCCATGAGCGCCGTCCGGGCGATCCCCTACGTCTTGGCGCAACCGCCGGGGATCGTCACCGCACCGGTGTTCGGGGCCATCCGCCTAGGCTGAACCGCCTCCGACCGCCTGAGCGATGTTCGCGCTGGGGGCCGAATGAAATACATGCGTGCTGCCGTCCGGCAGGACCCGCCGGGCAATCAGGTAATCCGAGCCCAGCCAGCCCTGCCGGATGAGGCGGCCGAAGCGCAGGAACGTACCCGGCGCACCGCTGGCCGACGGGATGAGCTTGATCTGCTCGATGCCGAGTTTGACCCCCTCGCCGGTCAACGGCCGTGCCGCTGACAGCCCGCGTGCGATCACGGTGGCCGCGTCATGGGCCAGCCCGGGCATCGAGTGTCCAGGGCGCCGGCCGAATTTCGCCTGGAAACGATCGAGGAATGCCTGGCCGACCAGATTCCGTTCGTCGTAGCTGTCCAGCCCGATCCATCCGCGCAGATGCCGCGTCCAGTCGGCGTTGATGTGTGCCATCTCGAAGGCCGTGGTCGTGTAGCGGGGAGGATCCCAGCCTGAGGCCAACAGCGCATCGGAAAAACCCCACAGTCCGTGCCCGAATCCGACGTGCACCAGCGCGTCCGGCTCAGCCATCCGCAACTCTTCGACCGCAGCCGCCTTATCGGCTTCCACCTGCGGGATCGAGACGCTGGCAACGATCTTCAGCCCGGCCGCGGCATACACCTTCTGCGACGCGGCGAGATACTCCTTGCCAATGAGCGATGACTCGTAGGCGATCGCGATCCGCGAGCGACCGTCACCGATCATGACGGCGGCGAGCATGATCGGCTCCTCTGCCATCGAGCCGTTGTTGAGCGCGAAGCACCACTCACCGAGCGCCCCCTCGGAACCGGACAGTGTGATGATCGGGGTGCGCGCGGTGGCGTCGACGTGCGGCCGGAGCGGGACGACGTTGTCGGACACCCAGGGCCCGAAGATGGCCAGACACCCCTCGGCGACGAGTTCGTCGAACGCCCGCTCCACGGCGTGGTAGGTGCCATTGGGCAGCCCGACGACGTTGCGCTGGATGATCTCCACCGGCCGGTCGATCAGACCCGAGGCCAGCGCCTCCTCCATCACCAGGGTCAGCGCCGCGAGAGTGTCGTTGTCGGTGTCGCCCCTGGTGGGATAGTCGTTGAGCAGACCCACTTTCAGTGGGGCGACCGTCCCGTACGCGCGCACCTCATCGTCCGCCATACCCGCAACATACATCATGAATGTTGATACGATCATCCGCATGGCGAAGCGGGGAGGCACCGACGACGAACGCCGGGCCCGGGGCGAGGCGACCCAGCGCGACCTGATCGACGCAGGTCGCGAGCTGTTCGTGAAAAAGGGCTACTTCAACACGAGCATCGGCGACCTGGTCACCGCCTCCGGAGTGGGGACCCGCGGCGCGTTCTATCACCACTTCAAGGACAAGGCCGAGCTGTTCCGCGCCGTCTTCGAAGAGGTCGAACGGGATCTGACGCTGCGCGCACTGGCCTCCCCACCACCGGGCACCGACGCCTGGGAGCGGCTCAGCACCGGCCTGCACGGGTTTCTTCGGGCCGCGGTGGAGCCCGAGGTCCAACGGGTCATGTTGATCGACGGGCCGGTCGTGCTGGGCTGGCGAACGCTGCGTGCGATCCAGGAAGACAACAGCATCGCGCTCATCGACGCGACCGTACGGGACGCCATTGCCGCGGGCGTCATCGATGACCAGCCGGTCACCGAACTGACCCATATGCTCGTCGCCGCCGTCGAGGAGGCCGCTCTCCTGGTCGCGCACGCCAAGAACACCACCCAGGCCCGGAAGCGGGCAGCCGCCATCCTCGACCGAATGTTGCTGAGCTTCGCGCCCACCACCCGAAACGCATTGCGGGACTGAAGCTTAGAGTCCTCCCACTGCAGCCAGGGACCCCGGTGTAAATGATGATTTCCGCATATCGCATATAGTCGCTCTATCTGAATGATAATTTGACTCTCGATCACCCCAAGGAGACTCATGCAGCGAAGCCCAACATCTGGCGCTCCACGGGTGGCCGTGGTCGGCGCATCCGCAGGACTCGGCCGCTGCATCGGAATGGCATTGGCCGATAAGGGGGCTCGCGTCGCTTTTCTGGCTCGCCGGCGGGACCGCCTCGAGAACGCCGCCAAGGAGGCGGGCAATGGAGCCGTCGGCGTCGTCTGCGATGTGACCGCCGCCGATTCTTGTAAGTCCGCCATGTCCGAGGTCATCCACGAATTCGGCGGGTTGGACGCCATGGTCTACACCACCGGCATGGGGGTTCTCGCGCCGCTGCGGGAGGTCACCGCCGAACAATGGGCGCAACTGTTCGCGACCAACGTCACCGGTGCGTCACTCGCGACGGCGGCGGCCGCACCACACCTGGCCGCTACCGGTGGATCGGCGGTCTACCTTTCGTCGCTGAGCGCGTCGTACACAAATCCCTGGCCGCTCCTCGGTGCTTACGCCGTGACGAAAGCCGCGCTGGACAAACTCGTTGAGGCTTGGCGCATCGAACACCCCAACATCGGTTTCACCCGTCTCGCAGTGGGCGACAGCTTCGGCGGCGAAGGCGATTCGCAGACCGAATTCAACAAGAACTGGGATCCCGAAGCGCTCGACAAAGCGATCCGGCTGTGGATGGAGCGGGGCGAGATGCAGGGCGGCCTTGTCGACGCCGGCCATCTTGCCGACGTCGTGTACTCCGTACTCATCTGCGGTAGCAGCAGTTTCATCCCCTACTTGACCATGGCCCCCCGCCCGTCCGCGGCGGTCAACGAACTCCGACAGTGGTGAAGGACAGCACTAGATGACACACGAATCCCGCATGCTCATCGACGGCAAGCTCGTCGATGGGGAGACCGGCCGGACCTTCGAGAACATCAACCCCGCCACCGAGGACCTGCTCGGTGTCACCGCCGACGGCACCCGCGCAGACATGGAGCGCGCCGTGGCCGCGGCTCGGCACGCGTTCGACCACACGGACTGGTCGCGAAACGGTGAGCTGAGGGCTGCCGGTCTGCGTCAGCTGCAGGCGGCTCTGGAGGCCGAACGCGAGGACATCCGCGCCGAGCTTGTCGCCGAGGTCGGCTGTCCGGTGCTGTCGACCTTCGGCCCGCAGCTCGACGTCCCGCTCAACGAGGCGCTCACCTGGCCCGCAGAGATGATCGCCCAGTTCCCCTGGAAGCGTTCTCTTCCCGACAAGGACGCCTTCGGTATGGGAACTCCGGCCGCGCGGGAGGTGTGGAAGGAACCGATCGGGGTTGTCGGCGTCGTCACGCCGTGGAACTTCCCGTTCGAGATCATCCTCAACAAAATCGGCCCGATCCTGGCCATGGGCAACACGATGGTGCTCAAACCCGCTCCCGACACGCCGTGGAACGCCACCCGGATCGGCCGGATCATCGCCGAACACACCGATATTCCACCGGGCGTCATCAACATCGTGTCCTCCTCCGACCACCTCGTCGGCGAGGTACTGTCAACCTCACCACTGGTGGACATGGTGGCGTTCACGGGTTCGACCGCGACCGGGCGCTGCATCATGGCCGCCGCCTCGGAAACCGTGAAGCCCACCTTCCTCGAACTCGGCGGCAAATCGGTGTATCTGGTCCTGGAGGACGACGGGGATATGCGGGCGTCGATCGGGGGCAGTGCCTTCATCTCCATGCATGCCGGGCAGGGCTGCGCCATGCCCACCCGGCTGTTGGTGCCCAATTCGCGGTATGACGAAGCCGTCGAGATCGTCAAGATCGCGCTGGAGAAGAACAAATACGGCGACCCCACCGATCCGTCAGTCCTGCAGGGACCACAGGTGTCCAAACGCCAACAGGACCGTGTGCTGAGCTACATCGAGAAAGGCAAGCAGGAGGGCGCCCGGCTGGTCACCGGTGGTGGTGTCCCCAAACATCTGCCAAAGGGATTCTTCGTAGAGCCGACGATCTTCGCCGACGTCGACAACCGGATGACCATCGCCCAGGAGGAGATCTTCGGTCCGGTGTTGTCGGTCATCGGGTTCGACGACGACGATGACGCGGTGCGGATCGCCAACGACTCGATCTACGGCCTGTCCGGTGTGGTGTTCGCCAATGACCTGGAACGGGCCAAGAACGTGGCAAGCCGGATACGCACCGGCACACTGGGCATCAACGGTGGACTCTGGTATGGCGCCGACGCACCGTTCGGCGGCTACAAACAGTCCGGCATCGGACGACAATGCGGTCTCGAGGGTTTGGAGATCTTCACCGAGACCAAGACGGTGGGGTGGCCGGCCTGATGAAGTCCAAGGCGGCGATTCTCCGTGGAGTAGGCATTGACTGGGAAGTCACCGAGATCGACCTCGACCCGCCCAGAGCGGGCGAAGTTCTGGTGAAGATGGCCTACGCGGGTATCTGCCACTCCGACGAGCACTTCTTCACCGGCGATAGCGTCCCGAGCGCCGATATGGAGGAGATGATGCGGACGGCCGGCGTACCGGTGCCCGAATGGTTTCCGATGCTCGGCGGACATGAGGGCTCCGGCATCGTCGAAGCGGTGGGCCCCGGTGTGACCAGCCTCAACCCCGGTGACCACGTGGCCATTTCATTCTTCCCGGCATGCGGCAGCTGCCGGTTCTGCGTCACGGGCCACACGTACCTGTGCGATGTCGGTGCCGAGATCTACAGCAAGGAGATGACCACCGACCACACCCGACGCCGGCACGTAACCGGGCCGAACGGCTCGGAGGACCTGATGGCCATGATGCAGGTCGGGACATTCTCCGAATACGTCGTCGCCTCGGAGCGATCGCTCGTCAAGATCAACGACTGGATCTCGTTGGAGGCCGCATCACTGGTTTCCTGCGGGGTGACAACGGGTTTCGGATCGGGATCGGTTGCGGCAGGCACGCAGGTCGGCGACACTGTCGTGGTCGTTGGCGTCGGCGGAATCGGCATGAACGCGGTGCAGGGCGCAAAAGCCGCCGGCGCCAAGCACATCGTCGCGGTCGACCCGAACGAGTTCAAACGAGAGGTGGCACCGAACTTCGGGGCCACCCACACCGCCGTCGACGCCGGCGCAGCAGTCGAGTTGGTCAAGGAGCTCACGTGGGGCGTGATGGCTGACCGCGTCGTGCTCACGCCAGGGGTGGTGCCGCCGGATCTGATCATTGTCGCCATGATGCTGCTGAGGAAGGGCGGCGTCTGCGTGCTCACCGGGATGGCCAAGCTGACCGACATGATGGTGCCGCTGATCCTGCCGGACATGGTCAGCTCGTGTAAGACCCTCAAAGGTGTGCTCTACGGCGAGATGAACCCGCGCGAGGCGATGCCCCGTTTGTTGTCCATGTACGAGGCCGGGACGATCAAGCTCGATGAACTCATCACCCGCACCTACAAGCTCGACGACATCAACGAGGCCATGAGAGACCTGCGCGCCGGTCGCAACATTCGCGGTGTGATCGCTTTCTAGGGGGCCGCCGGCACGGAGTTCATCCACCGGCGCTCACGCCATCGCAGCCAACCAACCCCGATACTCGGTGATGTCACGACCTTGGGTGGGAGCGGCGTGGTCACAACCGAATCCGGTGATCCAGCGGCCGTCGTCGAGCTCCACCTTCCCGAGCAGCATGGGCGCGGGTAGCTCGGCCAGGAACTCGCCGAGCGCGGCCGGGGACAACAGCCACCGCTCACCCACGATCGGCGCACCGCCCTCGTCGACACGGGTCAGGCCGGGCTTGGGTGGAACCGTGTCGAGTGCATACAGGCGGTAGCGCGGTGCGGTGGTGATCGGTCCGGCCCAGCGGGCGCCCCGCCCGGTGAGCTGGTGCTCCAGCGGCTGGCCCCGCAGGTGCGCACCGAACACGGCGAGCTCGGTCAGCGGTGCTCCTCCAGCCTCGGGCCAGGTCCCGGCCAACGGCGCATCGAGAAACCTGGCCGCCAGATCGGCGACGACCCCGTCGTGAAAAGCCGGTGCCAGCAGGGTGATTCCGAACTGCGCGCCGTCGGACACCGTCCCCGCGGGCACCGCGATGGCGCACATGTCGAAGAGGTTGCAGAAGTTGGTGTACCGGCCCATCCGGGAGTTCACGGCGACCGGGTCGGCCGCCACTTCGTCGATGCGCGGATGCTCGGGAGCGGTCGGCACCATGAGTGCGTGACAACCCTCGAGCTGCGTCAGCGCCTTGACGCGGAGGTCCTCGACCTGTCGGCGGTCCCGCAGCAGACCGGCGGCCGTATACATCCCGGCCGAGGTGATGATCGCGGCCACCGTCGGGTCGAGCTGGGCATCGGCGCCGACCGTACTGACGAATTCACCTACCGCATCGCATCGTTCGGCCACGAGTGCGCCGTTGTAGAGAAGGTCGGCCGCGGCGAAGAAGTCATCCATCGGCACCGTGACGATGTCGAAACCGGCGGCCTTCGCCTGGCGCACGGAAGCATCGAAGGCGGCCCGCCATTCGTCGTCCAGCCCGGCCAACGCCTCCGGGATCGCGATCCGCGGCGTCACCGGCGCGGCAAACGGGATATCCGCCGGCCATTGGCGCTGCGGCGCACCCGAACTCATCACAGCCATCGCCGACTGAGCCGTGGCCAGGTCAGCCGCCAAGATCGTCACACAGTCGTAGCTCGCACATGCCGGGACCACACCCTCGGTGGAGACGACGCCAACCGTGGCCTTGATTCCGACGATGCCCTGCAGTCCGGCCGGAACACGACCGGATCCGGCGGTGTCGGTACCGATGGCGATATCGGCGAAGCCGAGGGCGACGGCCACCGCGGACCCGGAACTCGACCCACCCGAGATGCGGTCCGGCCGGCGGGAATCCCGCACGGCGCCATAGGGACTGCGGGTGCCCACCAATCCGGTCGCGAACTGGTCGAGGTTGGTCTTCCCGATGACGACAGCACCGGCGGCCTTGAGAGCGGACACCGCCGGTGCGTCGGCATCGGGAATATAGCTGAAATCTGGGCATGCCGCAGTGGTCGGTATCCCGGCCACATCGACGTTGTCCTTGACCGCGAGCACCAAACCGGCCAGTGGGCCGCCTCCGGCAAGCGCCGCGCGATGCTCGGCGTCGACCTCGGCCTGCGGCCGCAGGTGGATGAACACCTCGTCGCGTCCGCTCTCAGCGATCGCGCGGTAGATCTCGGCAATCCTGCTCACGCAGACTCCTTTCGTGCGAATTCTCCTGCCGCAGACCAACGCTTACGCTCTTCGGCCCGCGCCTCCTCCATCGTTGTCCGGGTCGCGGCGATGTCCCCGGCGTTGGCCGCCAAGAATCGCTCATGCTCGGCCAGCGAGAACGTTCCGTCGCTGATCTCGACGTGGCCGCGCCCGGCGGCCATATCGGCACGCAGGTCCAGCAGCTCGTCAGCAGACACCGGGTACCACTGGATGCGGTCGAAAAACCTCAACAGCCAAGGATGTTCGGGTTCGAAACCTTGCGCGGTCAGGGGATGGCGGTGATTCCAGATCTGGGTGGTGCGCCCGACGAACTGGTATCCGCCCGGCCCCTCCATTCCGTAGATGCACAGGTACGCTCCGCCGATTCCGACCGCGTTCTCCGGCGTCCAGGTGCGCGCCGGGTTGTACTTGGTGGTGACCAGGCGATGCCGTGGGTCCAGCGGCGTGGCGACCGGAGCTCCCAGGTAGACATCGCCAAGTCCGAGCACCAGATATTCGGCGTCGTAGACGATTCGGTGCACATCGTCGACCGAGGCCAGGCCGTTCATTCGCCGGATGAACTCGATGTTCCACGGGCACCACGGCGCGTCGGCGCGCACGCCGTGCATGTAGCGTTCGATCGCCTCCCGAGTCGAGGGGTCATCCCAGCTCAACGGCAAGCGCACGGTGCGACTGGGCACCACGAGATCCTGCGCAGCGGGCAACGACGCCTCGAGTTCGGCCAGCAGCGGCACCAGCTTCGACTGCGGCAGCTTGCCGGGATCCACCTTGACCTGGAGTGAACGGATTCCCGGGGTGAGGTCGATCAGTCCGTCCGGCCGGTGCTGCTCCAGCGCATGGTGCAATGCATGGGCACGGGCGCGCAATGCCAGGTCCAGTCTCATCTCGCCGTACTCGACCAGGATGTTGTCATCCCCGATCCGGCGATAGGTGACGGCCGTGGTGCCATCCGATGAGGTTGTGCCGGAGACGATTCCGTTGTCCTCATCGCCACCGCCGGAAAACACGGCGGGAATGGAGGCGCGCCGGGCCTGGCTTACCGTGGCAGGCGGTGCTGCCTCCGACGCCTTCACCGGGACGAACCGGATCGTGGCGCCGGGTGCGAGTTGGCCCAGCTTCCAGCGGTCGGCCGCGGTGACGGTGACGGGACAGACGAAGCCGCCGAGGCTGGGACCGTCCGGGCCGAGCAGGATCGGGGTATCCCCGGTGAAGTCGAGCGAGCCGACCGAGTACGCGTTGTCGTGGATGTTCGACGGGTGCAGCCCGGCTTCCCCGCCGTCGGGACGGGCCCATTCCGGCTGCGGGCCGATCAACCGGACACCGGTGCGATCGGAGTTGAAGTGCACCTCGTAGTCATGATTGAGCAGCGTGTCGATGTCGTTGCGCGTGAAGAACTCCGGCGCGGAATGCGGTCCGACGGTCACCGCGATGTACCAATGGCTGCCGATGGCCGGCTGCTCTTCGAACAGGATTCGTCGGCGAATGCCGCTCGCTGCGTCGCAGGTTTCCAGCTTGTCCCCCACCGCCAGCACACGTCCCTCGTGACCGCCGAAGCGCCCGAGGGTGAATGTCGATGCACTGCCGAGGTATTCATCCGCTTGCAGTCCGCCCGCCAAGGCGATGTAGATCCGCAGGCCCGGTCCGTCGACCATTCCGACGTCCAGGACCTGCCCGGCCTTGACGAGGACGGGAACCCACTGCGCGACCCGCGTACCGTCGACGCTCACCGGCGCGGGCGCACCGGTGACGCACACCCAGGTGTCGGTGTCGAAGCGCAACGCCGGTCCGCCCATCGTGGCCTCGAGACCGGGCGCCCCCTCCGGATTGCCCACCGCGATATTGGCCAGCCGGAACGAGAGATCGTCCATCGGCCCCGACGGCGGCACACCGACCTGCCAGTACCCGGTCCGCCCCGGCCAGTCCTGGACGGTGGTCGCCATGCCGGGCCGGATCACCTCTAGCGCCGTCATGGGCGCGTCACAACCATTCGCACGGCAGTCGGGTCAAATCCGTTGCACGGGTTGTTGATCTGCGGGCAGTTCGACACCAGCACCAGCGTGTCGATCTCGGCTCGCAGCGACACCGTCTTGCCCGGGGCCGACAAGCCGTCGACGATGCCGAGCGCGCCGTCGGGATCCACCGGGACATTCATGAAGAAGTTGATGTTGCTGACGATGTCGGCCTTGGTCAGCCCCCATCGGGCACCCTCACCGATGAAGTTCTCCACGCAGGCGTGCTGGTGTTTGGTGTGGTGTCCGTAGCGCAGGGTGTTCGATTCCTGCGAGCACGCACCGCCGAGGGTGTCGTGATTGCCGACCTCGTCGTCGACGATGGTCAGCATCGGCTCACCGTCGCTGTCACGCAGGACCGTCCCGGTCGTCAGGAAGATATTGCCTTGAGCCGCAATGGTCGCCGGGGCGCTGTAGCGCACGCCGTGGTCTGCCGCCCCGTAGAAGAGGGTGTCCACGGCCTGGTTGCCATGCAGGTCGACGATGGTGAGGACGTCACCGGCGCGCACGATCTTCGACCATGCGGCGCGGGGCGCGACGATTTCATCGGCAACAGTGTGAGTAGCGGTGAGGGTCATCGGGCGCTCCAGACGTCTTCGGAATTGAGGTAGGCGCGTTGGTATTCGGGGTCGCGCTCATCGACGGTGGCGCCGATGGCGGCCAGGTCGCCCGGTGCCGACCAGGCCAGCACCTCCAGAGAGCCGACGGTGAACTCCGGCCCCGGATCCAGAGGGTGGGCGGTGTTGGCCACCGCCACGATCAGAGGCAGATGGGTGATCAGTTCGACGGCGGTATCCGCACCGGCCGAGCCGATCGATACCAGCCCGCCGTCGGCATCCACCCGGACTCCGTGGAAGAACGACAGGCTCGGCGCGACGTCGCGCCGGGTCAGGCCGTTCTTGAGGGCGGCCAGCGCGAGCAGTTCACGGCCGGCGGGGCTGGGCGACTCCACCGCGCCCGCACCGTACTTGACCGCGTTGCCGGACAGCGTCGTCGTGCCGCACAGGGCGTCATGGTGCCCCGAGGTGTCCGAGACCACGGTGGCCAGGACCCGGCCCTGGTCGCTCAGCAGGGGGTGGCCGGCCGAAAGATAGGCTTGCCACGGCACTTTCACGGTGTCGGCGACGTTCAATCGCTCCCAGGGTGCATCGGCCCGCCACAGCAGCAGGTGGGCGCACGCGGTGCCGTCGAGATCGCGCAGGCGCAGCCGGGTGCCGCGGGCCAGCACCTTGCTGGTGTAGCGGCCACCGGGAACTGTTTCAGCCCAGGTGAGTTGCTCGGTTGCGACACCGTGTGGCGGGTTGGGCCAGCTCGACGCGGGGACGACAGGCATCGAATCGGTGAGGGTGCCTGCCTGCGATCGGGCGTGATCGCGGGCGCCGGCGGTCGTAGCAGTGGACATCTCAGGCTCCGATCGTGACGGGTTTCGGGTGGGTCTTGCCGCGCGGGAAGCACAGTGCGCCGAGGACGATCGCGGCCGCGATACTCAGCGGTCCGGCCCACTGCAGGATCGGCATATCCCCAGTGGGGTTGAAGATCTCGGCCCGCGGCCACCCCAGGTTGACGATCATCACCACGCCGTAGAGCACGGCCAGGACGTTCACCGCGATGCCGAACTTGCCGAGCGAGAACAGCGGCAACCCTTCGGCATCTACCTGGTTGCGCTGTGCGGGCCAGCCTTTGATCCGGCGGTACAGCAGGGGCGCGGTCACCAGCAGGTAGGCCAGGTAGATCAAGATGATGCAGACGCTGGCCAGGGTCGCGAAGATGGCCGAGTTGCCGACGTTGACCAGCAACACCCCGATGCACAGCAGGCCGATGAGTACCGACGGCCAGATCGGCGTTCCCGTGTGGCTGTTGACCCGGGACAGGATCGATGAGGCGGGCAGTCGGCCGTCACGGGCCATCGAGAACATCAGACGTGAGGCGGCTGTCTGGATTGCCAAGGTGCAGATCGTGATCGCGATGCACACGTCGATCAGCAGCACGGTGCCCCACGGTGAGGACAGCACGGTGTCGAGCACGTACGGCAGGCCTTCGGTGGCCAGGCGACCGTCGGTCAGGCTGGGTGCCGCCATCAGGGCGCCGAGGATCATCAGTCCGCCGCCGAGCGCCGATACCGACAGGGCCAGCCGGATGGTGCGGGGCGCGACGCGCCGCGGATTACGAGTCTCCTCGGCGAGTTCGCCCGCCGAGCCGAATCCGACCATCACGTACGCCGCCATCAGCCCCGACATGATCCAGGCCCAGACGTAGCCGGGCTGGCCGCCGGCGTGCCCGGTGTCGAACACCACCTGCGGTCCGCGCTGGGCATGGGTGAAGAACACGCCGATGACCGCGATGACACCGACGATCTCGCAGATCACCCCGGCACTGTTGACGCGCGACATCCATTTGACGCCAAGGCAGTTGATCGTGGTGGTGACCACCAGCAACACGGTGCCGAGCAGTACCGCGTTGGCCGCGCCACTAGGTGAGGTCAGCGCGGAGTCGTCCCCGATCACCTGGAAGCCGGACCAGATCGACGGCAGCACCACCTGCAACGCGATGGCCGCAGCAGAGGCGGTGACGATCTGGGCCAGAATCATGAACCAGCCGCCGAACCAGCCGATGACCTCGCCGCCCATGCGGCGGGACCATTGATAGATGGCCCCCGAGATCGGGTAGCGCGCGGCCAGCTCGGCGAAACACAGCGCCACGAGGAACTGGCCGAGGAACACCGCCGGCCAGGTCCAGAAGAAGGCGGGACCGCCGAAACCGAACCCGAGGCCGAACAGCTGGAAGATCGTGGTCAGAATCGACACGAACGAGAAGCCCGCGGCGAATGATTCGAACTTGCCGAGCCGACGATGCAACTGCTGGTCGTAACCGAACTCGGCCAGGTCGTCATGGTCGCCAAAACTGCCGGCCACGTCTGGCTGTCTCTCGGTGGCGCTGCTGGTCATAGGCGTTTCTCTCAGGCTCGGGGGCGATGCCGCCAGGTCCTTAACTGTCACTTGATAGATAAGCCCCTCGGCGTGTCCGAGCGGTCACCCGCGTGTTTCGTTCATGTAGCCACCCGTAAGCATTGGGTTGCCGAAACCTCACCGGGCCGGTCGCCTGTCACAATCGCCGACATGGCTGTGGCTGCGCTGGACGATGCGCACCGGCGCATTGCGTCGGCGGACACCGAGAGCGAGCTGGTGGCAGCCGCCACAGCGGCCCACGATGCGGTACAGCCGTTGATCGACACCCGTGTCAGTGCTGCCACGGTCGCCGTGACGTGGTCGGCCGTGGCCCGCGCCGCATTGATGTCCGCCGCGCGCCTGGTGGGGCCTGACGTCGACTGGTACGCCTCGGGCAGCGTCGGCCGCGGCGACGCACTCCCCGGGTCCGACCTGGAAACGCTGGTGATCCGTCGCCCCGATGTGACCGTCGAGTCCGCGCTGGCCCAGGCTGTCCACGTCCATGACCTGCTGGCCTGTTGCGGTTTCCGCGCCGACGACAACGGCGCGGTCGCCTCCCGAATACGGTTCAACCGCACCGCCCAGGACTGGGCGATCGGCATCGGTAGGTGGGCGGCCGACCCGGCCGGCGATCGCGGCGTGGTGATGATCGGGCTCCTGGCCGATGCTGTGGCTCTGGGCGACGGACCGGATCTGCGCGAGCAAGCCGGTATCGCAGCCCGAGCGCAACCGGCTGCACTGGCGGCGGTACTGCAGGACTCCACCTTTGCCCGTGCCTACGTCCCGTCCCGGCTACGAGTATTGACCTCCGGTGACAGCGGCGTCGACGTGAAGCACGCCGCCGTCGACCCGGTGGTCCGTATCGCGCGCTGGGCCGCTCTCAGTTGCGGATCCGACGCACTGCCCACCTCCGCGCGGCTCGCTGACGCGTCGGGCACTCGCTACCTCGATCCCGACGACGCCCGGGTGCTGGCGAAGTGCCATGCGATCGCATCCAGCATCCGTTGGCGGGCGCGGGCCGCGCGGTGGCGCTCGTCCGTCGACGTCGACGCTTTCGACGAGCGCGTGGAACTCTCGGAACTCTCACCGCAGGACCGCACCGCGCTGCGCAGCATCGGCCGTGAACTGACCGCGGTGCGGCGCAAACTCGACTATCTGGCGTCAACCTCGACGTTCTCCACATGGTGACCGGATCCGAAGAGGCCGGACGTCATGCCCTGGCCCAGACCATCGCCGCCGAACGCCTGGAGGGCTGGCGACCGACACCGGAACAGGTCGACGCCCTGACCGGCTTACTGACCGGCGCGGCGAGCTTCGGCGAGTACCTCGGGAGTCATCTTCCCCACCCGTCCCCACCGGCCCGTCGTCGCATGTTCGCCCGGCGGCGCCCCTACTTCATCGCGGGAACATCGGTGCTGCGCAACAACTTCGGTGTGCAGGACGCCGCGGTGCTGGCCCAGCTGGAATACGTGGCGACCGCCGGGCGCATTCTGCAGGTCCACCTGCGTTCCCGGGGTACCGAACTGGACACCCGGTCACTGCACCAGCACGTTTTCGGCGACGTGTACGCCTGGGCAGGCGAACCACGCATCGTCGAGATCCGCAAAGGTGACAGCACATTCGGCTCGTGTGCACGTATTCCTCGCGCCCTGGAGGCATTACACGCCGACGTCGCCAGGCTCGCCGACGAGGGCACCGAGATCGACCATGGAACGCTGTCCTATCGGCTGGCCCGAATCTATGCCGACTACAACCAGATCCATCCGTTCCGTGAAGGCAACGGACGCACCGGGACTCTGCTGTTGCATCTGCTCGCCGGCCGGACCGGACGCCGACTGCTTCTCGATGACCTGCCCCGCTCCGAGTGGATCAGCGCATCCCGGGACTCGATGCCGTTCCGGCGCGACGGGCGGGCCGACCCGCGGCCCTTCGTCGCGCTGTTGCGCGGACGGTTGCGGCCGGTCCATGAATCCGAGAGTGCCACAGCCGACTAGGGATTCGGGTCTGTCAGGTAGCGTTGCACGGTCGGCCCCATCCAGGCGACCAGGTCGCCGATACTCGCCGAAGCCATCGGCTCGATCTTGAGTTGATAACGCGCGAAGGCCAGACCGACCAGGTGCACGGTCACCAGCTCGACGCGCAGTTCGGCATCGTCGACACCGAACTCCGCCGCAACTCGCTGGGCCACCGGGCCGGCGAGGGAATCGTGTAAGAGCTTGCGCGCCAACGGTTGGATATCCGCTGAACGAAAGACCGTCAGCAGTGGGTCGAACGACGCTCCCGCGTCCCACCGCTGAACGACATCGCGGACCAGGCGTGCGCCGATCTCGTCGGTTCCCTCGTCGAGCAGATTCGCCAGCTGATGCAACGGGTGCTGAGGGGTGTCGAGCACCGAGGCGGCGAACAGCCCTTCCTTGTTACCGAAGAAGTAGTAGACCATCGCGACGTCCACCCCGGCATCGGCGGCGATTCCACGCACCGTCGCGCGCTCATAGCCGTCGCGCATGAAGCGGTCGCGCGCCGCGTCGATGACGCGCTGCTTGCTCTGCTGACCGGTGCGCCACCGACCGCTCCGCCGGGTCTCCGACATGGCCGCGAGCTTACTTCAACGCCGGTTGGCCTATGTGGCATGCGCACGTGGCCCTGCGCGTCACTGACTACCGAGGTTTCGCATCACCCTGCGTCGATCTCTTTCGGCAGGTCAGACTGGATTGGACGGTCACGCCGGCACCCGCCCGGGATTACCTGGGTGTGTGCTCGCGTTGCCGCCAGTGACCGACCGAAAGTGAGAACCGTCGATGGGCAACCCACTGCACCTCGCCGTCGCACTCGACGGGACCGGCTGGCACCCGGCGTCCTGGCGTGAACCGCTGGCGCGGCCCACCGAAATACTGACGCCGCGCTACTGGACTGACCTGGTCAGCCAGGCCGAACGCGGCCTGCTGGATTTCGTCACGATCGAAGACGGCCTCACCCTGCAGTCCGATCATCCGTTCCGCCCCGATGACCGAACCGATCAGGTGCGCGGGCGTCTCGACGCCGTTCTGATCGCCTCACGCGTGGCACCCCGCACCCGCCACATCGGCCTGGTGCCCACCGTCATCACCACTCACACCGAGCCGTTCCATGCGTCCAAGGCGATCGCCACACTCGACTACGTGAGCACCGGCCGGGCCGGGGTGCGGGTCCAGGTCGCCTCCCGCCGGGATGCCGCTGCCCACTTCGGCCGACGCAGGCTGCCTGAGGACCGTGCCGCCCTCAGCGCAGAATTGTTCAGCGAAGCGGCAGATTACGTGGAAGTGCTGCGCCGGCTGTGGGACAGCTGGGAGGACGACGCGGAGATCCGCGACGTGGCCAGTGGCCGGTTCATCGATCGGAACAAACTGCACTACATCGATTTCGAGGGCGCGACGTTCTCCGTGAAGGGGCCGTCCATCACGCCGCGGCCACCACAGGGCCAACCCATCGTGGCCGCACTCGGCCACGTCGACCCCGCCTACCAGCTGATCGCAGGCAGTACCGACGTCGGCTTCGTCACGCCACACAGCACCGACGACGTCACCGCGCTGGTCGACACCATCGCCGCGCTGCGCCCCGCGCAGTCCCCACCCGCACGGGTTTTCGCCGATCTGGTGGTGTTGCTCGACGCCACTCCTGACGCGGCACGCGCACGCCGTGACCGCCTCGACGAGCTGGCCGGTTCCGAATACCGCAGCGACGCCGAGATTTTCGTCGGCACGCCGGAACAGCTGGCCGATCTTTTGCAGGCCTGGCACACTGCCGGCGCCACCGGTTTCCGGCTGCGGCCGGCGTCCCTGCCACACGATCTGCAGCAGATCACCGACGTTCTGGTCCCCGAGCTGCAGAGCCGCGGACTTTTCCGCGAGTCCTACGAGGCCTCCACACTGCGCGGGCTGCTCAGCCTGCCCCGCCCCGCGAACCGCTACTCCACCGTCTGACAGCGACAGGACACGCCCATGAGCAAGCCCGTCAAGCAGATCCATCTGGCCGCCCATTTCCCGGGGGTCAACAACACCACGGTGTGGAGCGATCCCGAATCCGGCAGCCACATCGAATTCGAATCGTTCGTCCGCTTCGCGCAATCCGCCGAACGCGGCAAGTTCGATTTCATGTTCCTGGCCGAGGGACTTCGGTTGCGCGAACAAGGCGGCCAGATCTACGACCTCGACGTCGTCGGTCGCCCGGACACGTTCACGGTGCTCGCCGCGCTGGCCGCGGTGACCGATCGGCTCGCCCTCACCGGCACCATCAACTCCACCTTCAACGAACCCTATGAGGTGGCAAGGCAATTCGCCTCGCTGGATCACCTCTCCGAGGGCCGGGCCGCCTGGAACGTCGTCACGTCTTGGGACGCCTTCACCGGCGAGAACTTCCGCCGGGGCGGTTTCCTGCCAGAGAACCAGCGCTACGAGCGGGCCGAGAGCTTCCTGGCCGCCGCCCACACGCTGTTCGACTCGTGGCGTGGTGACGAGATCGTCGCCGACAAAGACCGTGGCGTCTTCCTGTCCGACCCCAAGGCCGGCGAATTCGCCTACCACAATGACCATTTCGACATCAGCGGCCGCTTCAACGTCCCACGGAGCCCACAAGGCCGGCCGGTGATCTTCCAGGCCGGGGATTCCGACCACGGGCGCGAGTTCGCCGCGGCGGCCGCCGACGCCATCTTCTCCCGATACGGAACACTGGAGGACGGCCAGAAGTTCTATGCCGACGTCAAGGGCCGCCTCGCCAAATACGGTCGCCGCCATGATCAATTGCTGATCCTGCCCGCGGCCACCTTCGTGCTCGGAGATACCGACGCGGAGGCCGCCGAGCTGGCTCACGAGGTGCGACTGGCTCAGGTCTCCCCTGCCACCGCGATCAAATTCCTCGAACAGCTCTGGAACCGCGACCTTTCCGATCACGACCCCGACGGGCCGCTTCCCACCGTCGACCCGCTGGTCGGCGAGAACACGATCGCCAAGGGCCGGGCCAGTGTGCGGATCCACCGCGATCCGGTCGCCGTCGCCAACGAGTGGCGCGCCAAGGCCGAGGCGGAGAACCTCACCACCCGCGAACTCATCATCGAGGTCACCGGGCGGCAGAATTTCGTCGGCTCGGCGACCACGATCGCCGAATCCATCAACCACCTCGTGCAATCCGATGCCAGTGACGGCTTCATCCTGGTCCCCCACGTCACCCCGGGCGGGCTCGACCCATTCGTCGACCGCGTCGTGCCGCAGCTGCAAGAGCGCGGTGTGTTCCGCACCGACTACGAGGGAACAACGCTACGCGAACACCTGGGCCTGGCAGTTCCTCAGTCGCGCGAAGAACACACGGCGGCAACGGGATAGAGTTTACTGGCCCGCGTCGTCAGGTTTGGTGCGGTCCTTGTACTCCCAGCTCGCGCCTGCGGTCAACGTGCCGGGTTCCAGCTCTGTGCGCCCGGCGTCGCGTACGTGCACCGTCTGAGCCAGAATCTCGTCGGGCTTGCCGCCGATCACGATGACCGGATGCGCATACTCGATGCCGTAGAGCTTGAGGGCGGCATGCACGGCGTGCGCTGCGGCCTTGCCGCGCGACATCTTGGTGTTCGAGTTGATCCTGATGACCAGCCGGCGTTCCGGTGCTTCGGCGACTTCGGCATCTTCGGCGTCCATTCGTAGAAGCCTAAGGGCCCGCTGGGCTCCTCAGGAAAGAATCTTGTCGGTACCCCTCTGCGATGATGATCTTATGTCTTCGGCCGCAGCGTCTTTCACCGCGCAGGGGGTGAGTCCTGTGCGGCGGATCGAGGTGTTGTTCGGGGAGTTGGAGCAGTTGTGCGGTCAGCGCAACGCGATCGACGGCCGCATCGTGGAAATCGTCGCCGAACTGGACCGCGACGAGTTGTGCGGGAACACCGGTGCCCGCTCGATGAAAGCGTTGGTCGCCTGGAAAACCGGGGTCAGCCCCCGCAACGCCGAAACCACCGTGGCCATCGCCCGCCGCATCGACGAATTTCCCCGCTGCACCCAAGCCCTACGCGA
>NZ_AUEQ01000006.1 GCF_000426065.1 Mycobacterium sp. URHD0025
GAGTTCGACCTCAGCAAGCTGCGGTATCACAAGATCGTGTTGATGGCCGACGCCGATGTCGACGGCCAGCACATCTCGACCCTGCTGCTGACCCTGCTGTTCCGCTTCATGAAACCGCTGGTCGAGCACGGCCACATCTTCCTGGCCCAACCGCCGCTGTACAAGCTCAAGTGGCAGCGTCAGGAACCGGAGTTCGCCTACTCCGACCGCGAGCGCGACGCGTTGCTGAACGAAGGCCTCAAGGCGGGCAAGAAGATCAACAAAGACGACGGTATCCAGCGTTACAAGGGCCTGGGCGAGATGGACGCCAAGGAGCTGTGGGAAACCACGATGGATCCCACGGTGCGGGTGCTGCGCCAGGTCACGCTGGACGACGCGGCCGCCGCGGACCTGCTGTTCTCGATCCTGATGGGGGACGACGTGGAGGCCCGCCGCAGCTTCATCACCCGCAACGCGAAAGACATCCGCTTTCTCGACGTGTAACCGCCCTGCGGAACTATCCGGCTGATTCAGACCGCAGCGGGCAGCGCGAGGTACGTCAGCACCAGCGCGCCCTCGACGATGACGGCCATGCCCACCACCGGCAGAACGCTCCGGCCGGCCGCCGCACAGTCCCGCGGGCAGGCCAGCAGTTGACGGCGTCGCCGCAGCCCGACGGCGTACACGCCCGCGGCGAGCACGGCCGCTGCGATGACCACCGCGATGCGTACCGGGTCATGGGCAAGATCGACCATGTGGCCGTCGCGCAGCAACACCAGCACCCCGGAAGCCGCGACAGCCAGTGCGGTGCGTGTCCACGACAACGATGTCCGCTCGGCCTGCAATCCGCGGTCCTGAGCCAGGGCCTGGCGCGTCATCGGACGGTCGCCGCAATCGCGAATCCCACTGTGACGAAGCCCAACATGGCCAGGCCGGTGGTCAGATACACGGGCAGCACCGCACGCGGCAGCGGCTTGTCCTGACGCATGGCACGGTCCACCTGGGACCACCGAAGCAGGCCCGCCACCGCAGTCAGAATTGCCATGGCACCGACTGCCACCCCCAGTATGTGCCGAAGGCCGGGAACTGTCATTTCGGGCATGAATTGGACCACTGCGACGGCGGCGGCGAGCAACCCGAGTGAGGTGCGCTGCCAGGCCAGGAATGTCCGCTCGTTGGCCAGCGTGAACCGGTAATCGGGTTCAATCGGAGCGTTCACGTTGGTTGAGTCCGGAATATCCACGCTTGCAAGACTTTCCGACAGGAAGGCGTGGTTCCAGCGCGGTGCTGGTGGCGTAACTCAGATGTCGTCTCTGTGCAGATGGCGTAACTGCTGCGCAACCTCGCATGACCGTGAGGTAACAGAAACCGTCGACCCTTGTCGGTATGAACGATGTGCAGCCTCTCCCTCGTGGCCGGTGGCGTGTCCGCTCGGCCGCCCTGCTGGCCACATTCACCGTCGCCGGAGCGCAGCTGCTCACCGGCTGCGGTCTGCTGACAGAGTCGACCGTCGT
This sequence comes from Mycobacterium sp. URHD0025, assembly GCF_000426065.1. GTDB lineage: Bacteria > Actinomycetota > Actinomycetes > Mycobacteriales > Mycobacteriaceae > Mycobacterium. Next base: position 1,494 of record NZ_AUEQ01000006.1, read on the forward strand.
CGTCAACGTCGGTTACCAATCCAAGACCATCAACACCGTCAACGCCGGCACGCTGCTGCGTGACCGGGGTGACTTCGAGGCCGCACTCAAGGAAGCAGGTGCCGCCACCGGCACCAAATACCGGGTGGTGTGGCAGGACTTCGCCTCGGGCGCCCCGCTGACCGCTCAGATGATCGCCACCCATGTCGACATCGGCTCGATGGGTGACTATCCGTTGCTCACCAATGGATCCAAGACCCGCAAGTACGACGACGCGGTCACCGAACTGGTTGCCACCACCGGCTACAACCTGCGCGGGTCGTTGAATCAGGTGGTGGTGCCGTCGGATTCGACTGCCGACACCCTGGCCGACTTGACCGGCAAGAAGGTGTCGACGAGTCTCGGATCGGCTGGTGACGGCATGTTCTCCTCGGCGGTCAAGAACAGCGGGATCGACAAGGGCGCCGTGCACATCGTCAACCAGGATCCGTCGGTCGGCGCCTCGGCCATCGACGGGCGCCAGGTCGACGCCTTGGCGCAGTTCGTGCCCTGGCCGCAGCTGGTGATCTTCCGCAATCAGGGGCGGTTGCTCTATGACGGCGGAGACAACAACGTGCCGACCTTCCACGGTGTGGTGGCGCGCAAGCAGTTCGCCGAGCGCCGTCCCGAGGTGATGGCCGCTTTCCTGCGGGCGATGAGGGCCACCACCGATGACATCGTGGCGCACCCGCTCAAGGCCGCACTGCGGGTATCGGCGCTGACGGGCATCGAGCCCGAGGTCATCTACCTCTACAACGGGCCGAACGGGCTGGTCAGCTTCGACCTGACGCTCAAACAGCAGTTTCTCACCGCCTTCGCGAAGGTCAAGGAGTACCTGGTCGGACGGGGTTCGGTGACAGCGGATTTCGATGTCTCCGGCTTCATCGACGACAGCTATCTACGGCAGCTGTTCGGCGACGAGTACGCGCAGCGTCGTGACAGTGTGGCCAACCCGATGGTGCTCGCCGGTTTCGACGACGTGTGCGGACTGCCGGTCGACGATCCGGCCCAGGCCTCCGAGTTGTGGGCGTCCGGGGCCGAGAGTACCGACGTCGCAGCGACACCGAGTTGCCTGTTGCGCCGGGTGGCGGCCACCCCCGAGGTGCGGGCCGCCTATGTGCCCGACACCCTCACCGGGCTGAGGATCTTTGCCGATCACGCAGTGTGGCTGCAGGATCCGGCCGCTCCGCCCACTCGGCGCTACAAGCCGTTCGCCACCTCCGCCGGAGCGGACTCCTACCGAACCGATCACCCGCAAGCTCAGTCCGTCGGCTACGCCGCCGCGGTCGGGGAATCCCGCACCGCGGGCTGACCCACCACCGAGAAAGGAAATCGCATGACTGATCTCATGTTTCGGCCGACCATCGCACCACCAAGGCTGTGGTCGCCGGGCACCGGGGATGGAAAGACAGTGCGGCGCAAGCTGGCCGACCTGGTCCCCGCGTCCGTCTCCCGCCGGGTGCCGGCGCTGCTGCTACCGCTGATCCCGATCGCGATCTTCTTGGCGGCCTGGCATCTGCTGACCGCCAACAATGTCGTGGCGTGGCTGCGGTTCAACCGGATGCCGAGCCCCGAGAGCGTGCTGCACACGCTGATGGCGCGGATCGGCTCGGGCAGTTATTACGACGACCTGCTGGCCAGCTTGCAGCGAATTCTGCTGGGCTTCGGTCTGGCCGCGATGGTGGGCATCGGCTTGGGAGTGCTGGTCGGCCGCTCGGAGCTGGCTCGGATGACCTTGCGGCCCTTCATCGAACTGATCCGGCCCATCCCGGCGATCGCTCTGGTGCCGCTGACCATCCTGCTGTTCCCGTCCAGCGAGCAGGGCATCGTGTTCATCACGTTCTTCGCCGCGTTCTTCCCGGTGGTCGTCAGCACGATCCATGCCATGGACTCGATGCCGAAGGTGTGGGAGGAAGCCGCGCAGACCATGGGTGCGGGCCGAATGTCGCTGTTGTTCCACGTCATCATCCCGGGAGCGCTGCCCGGCATCTTCGCCGGACTGTCTGTGGCCATGGGTGTGGCATGGATCTGCGTGGTGAGTGCGGAGATGATCTCGGGCCAGTTCGGCATCGGCTACTACACCTGGCAGGCCTACGGTCTGCTCGACTACGCCGGTGTGGTGGTCGGCATGATCTCCATCGGCGCGCTGGGACTGGGCACGGCGTGGCTGGTCGAGCGGGTCGGGCGGCGGGTCAACCGCTGGCTGCCGAGGGCGTCCCGATGAGCACGGGCGCCGTCAACCTCCAGCAGCTGCAACTGGGCTTCAACGACGTTGTCGCAGCGGATATCACGTTGACCATCGAGCCCGGTGAGGTCGTCGTGTTCCTCGGTCCGTCGGGCTGTGGCAAGTCCACCATCCTGCGGGCCCTGGCTGGGCTGCTCAAACCCATGGGCGGCACCGCCACCGTGGACGGTGCACCCGTCACCGGCAACGCGGCGCAGTGCGCCATGGTGTTCCAGGAGGACGCATTGTTCCCCTGGCGCAGTGCCCTCAAGAACGTCCAGTTCCCGCTCAAACTCCGCGGGGTACGGGGCAAGGAGCTCAAGGAGAAGGCCACCACCCGGCTGGAACAGGTCGGCCTGGGCACCTACCTCGACCATCTGCCCAGCCAACTGTCCGGCGGTATGCGGCAGCGGGTTCAGCTGGCCCGCACACTGGCGTGTGAGCCGCGGGTGATGCTGATGGACGAGCCGTTCGGCGCGCTCGACGCCCAGACCCGCCTGGAGATGCAGCAGCTGCTGATGTCGGTGTGGGAGGCCCAGAAGATGACCCTGCTCTTCGTCACCCACGATGTCGACGAGGCGCTGCTGCTGGCAGATCGGGTCGTGCTGTTGAGCCACCGGCCGGCAACCGTCGCCGATGTCCTGACGATCGACAAACCGCGCACCCCTGAGGCGCAGTTCGAGGAGTCATATCAGCGGCGCCGTCGCGCGATCCTGGACTTCCTCGGTCACCGCCCGGCCGCATAGTCACCTCACTGTCCGCCTAGGAGTTTCGATGAGTATCACCATGCCCGGATTTCGTGCGCCGTCAGCCGGAGTCAACAGCCCGTCACTTCGGTCGCCCTCGGTGCTGCGTACCGAGGTGCTGGCCGGTCTGGTGGTGGCGCTGGCGCTGATCCCCGAGGCCATCGCGTTCTCGGCGATCGCGGGCGTCGACCCTCGGGTGGGCTTGTTCTCGACGGTGACCATGGCGATCACCATCGCGTTCGCCGGGGGCCGGCCGGCCATGATCACCGCGGCCACCGCGGCCGTCGCACTGGTCGTCGCGCCGGTGTCACGAGAATTCGGGGTGGGGTACCTGGTCGCGACGATTCTGTTGGCGGGCGTGATCCAGATGCTGCTGGCGTTGTTCGGGGTGGCCAAGTTGATGCGGTTCATCCCGCGCAGCGTGATGGTGGGCTTTGTCAACGCATTGGCCATCCTGGTGTTGATGTCGCAGTTGCGCCATCTGGTGGACGTGCCGTGGCTTGTGTACGCGTTGACCGTCGTCGGCGTGGTGCTGATGGTGGTGCTACCGAAGCTGACCACCGCGGTGCCCGCACCGCTGGTGGTGGTGCTGGTGTTGACGGCTGCGGTCGTGGCGTGCGGCTGGGATGTGCCCGATGTGGGAGATCAAGGGGCACTGCCTGATTCGCTTCCGGTGCCCGGTTTCCCTGATGTGCCACTGACACTGCACACGCTGCAGGTCATCGCGCCCTACGCGTTGGGCGCGGCGCTGGTCGGGTTGTTGGAATCGTTGATGACGGCCAAGCTGGTCGACGACATCACCGACACCCCGTCCAACAAGACCCGCGAAGCAGGCGGGCAGGGCCTGGCCAATGTGGTGACGGCGATATTCGGCGGCATGGGCGGCTGCGCGGTGATCGGGCAGACCATGATGAACGTCAAGGTGGCCGGGGCGCGAACCAGGTTGTCCACCTTGCTGACCGGAGTGTTCGTTCTGATCCTCGTGGTCTCGCTGGGCGATCTCGTCGGTCGCATCCCGATGGCCGCGCTGGTGGCGGTGATGATCGTCGTTTCGTTTGCGACCTTCGACTGGCACAGCGTGAGGCCACGGACGCTGAAGGTGTTGCCCCGCAGTGAAACCCTGATCATGGTCGTCACCGTCATTGCGACCGTGGCCACCGGCAACCTGGCGGTTGGCGTGTCACTCGGGGTGCTGACCGCCATGGTGGCGTTCGCCCGCCGCGTCGCCCAGTTCACGTCGGTGTCGGTGGATGACGGTCCAGATGGGACACGGACATACCGGGTCCGCGGGGACCTGTTCTTCGTGTCCAGCAATGAGCTGGCGCACCAATTCGACTACGCGGGAGATCCCGCCGAGGTGGAGATCGACATGTCCGGGACGTCGCTCTGGGATGCGTCGTCCGTCGCGACGCTGGACGCGATTCGCCAGAAGTACTCGTCGCGTGGGAAAAGTGTTTCGTTCACCGGGCTCGACGGGGCGAGCCTGATTCGGCTCAACCGCTTGTCGGGACGGTTGGGGGTCTGAGCGCTCCGTTCACGAGCGGGCCGGCTACCGCAGCTTGACCAGCCGCGTCGTCGAACTCTCATCCAACTCGACCACATCGGATCGGGACCGCAGGAAATCACTGAACGACTTGAATCCCAACGATTTCTCGCTGAACGACGGGTCCATCCGCTTCATCTGCGCCTTGACCGCGGAGTTGTGCAGCCATTCGACATCGTCCTTTTCCAGTCCGATCTGCAGGGCGCGGGTGAGTAACGCGGTGGCCTGCGTCTGCGGGTCGGGTTCCTCCTCCTTCTTGCGGGTGCGCTTCTGCGGCTGGCGTTCTGGCTCGGGCGTGAGGGTGGGGATGCCGGGCAATGAGTCGTAGACGACGAACTCGTCGCACGCGGCGGCCAGTGCCCGGCTCGACGAGCCGGCCACCCCGATGCCGACGACGTAACGGCCCAGGCGTTTACAGCGTTGGGCGAGCGGGATGTAGTCGGAGTCGCCGGCCACGATCACGACATGGGTGAGGTCGGGGAGCCGGAACATGTCCTCGACCGCGTCGACGGCCAGCCGGATATCGGCGCCGTTCTTGCCGTACGCGGCAGCGGGAAACAGCTGTACGAGGTCGACGGCGCGGCCGACGAGCTGCTGGCGGTATCCGGCGTTGACGTCGGCTGACCAGTCCGCGTAGGCGCGGGTGAGCACCAGGGTGCCGAACGACGAGGCGAAGTCGAGAATGGCGGCGACGTCGACGGTGGCCTTGGTGAGTTTGTCGGCCTCCAGGCCCTTGGCTTTGTCCTTCTGAAACGAGTTGCGGCCGTTGACCTGGTCATAGCGGGAGATGACGATGTTGTCGAAGTCGAGGTAGACCGCGACGCGGGTGTCGAGTTCGGTCATGGTTCCAGTCTGAGAAATCGGGTGAAAGTGGGTATATGCAGTTCTAAAGTGGGAACTACTTTGTAGCAAATATTCGGCTCGCAAAGGAGAATCGGGAAACCCAGCGCATGCTCGCGAAGGCCGCAGGTCGATTCGCCGATGTCGTCGTCACCGCGATCGCATCGACCACTTCTCTTGCGCCCGATGCCGAGGAGACCTGGGCGCTGTTGTTGGAGGGCCGAAGCGGAATCCGGCCTCTCGACAAACCGTTTGTCGAGGAGTTCGACTTTCCGGTCCGCATCGCCGGGCAGCTCACCGAGAGCTTCGATGAGATCCTGACTCGCGTTGAGCGGCGCAAACTTTCGTACATGGGCCAGATGTCCACGGTGCTGGGGCGGCGGCTCTGGGAGAGCGCCGGATCACCCGATATCGATACCCGGCGTCTGCTGGTCTCGATCGGGCTGGCGCTGGGCACCACCGAGGAAATGATCCTGCAGTACGACACCTGGAAAGTTAAAGGGCTGCGCGCGGTGGCGCCGACATCGATCCAGAAATACATGCCGAATGCGCCTGCGGTGGCGGTCGGGCTGCAGCGCCAGGCGAAGGCCGGGGTGATGTCTCCGGTGATGGCCGATGCCTCGGGCGCGGCGGCCATCGCGCAGGCGTGGCGGCAGATCATCCTCGGTGACGCCGATATCGCGATCTGTGGCGGTGTCGAGACCTGCATCGAGGCGGTGCCCATCGCCGCATTCGCCCAGGGCGGCATGATGTCGACGGACAACGACGATCCGGCGGCCGCGTGCCGCCCGTTCGACAAGCATCGCGAGGGCATGGTGTTCGGCGAGGGCGGTGCCCTGATGCTGATCGAGACCGAGGCGCACGCCAAGGCGCGCGGCGCCCCGATCCTGGCGCGGCTGATGGGCTGCGGCATCACCAGCGATTGCTACGACGCGGTCCGGCCCGATCCGACGGGGGAGCGTGCCGGTGACGCCATCACAAGGGCCGTTGAGCTGGCCGGACTCACCGCGTCCGACATCGACCACGTCAACGCGCATGCCACCGGAACGATCTGTGGGGATGCGGCCGAGGCCCGGGCCCTCCACCGGGCGCTGGGCCACGCGGTGCCCGCGGTGTACGCGCCGAAGGCGGCGCTGGGGCACTCCCTGGGCTCGGCGGGGGCGATCGATGCCGTTTTGACCGTGCAGGCCCTGCGCGACGGGATCATCCCGGCCACGCTCAACCTCAAGAACCCTGATCCCGAGATCGATCTGGACGTGGTGGTCGATCAGCCCCGGCTGGGCAATTACCGCTACGCGATCAGCGATTCGTTCGGCTTCGGCGGGCACAACGTCGCGTTGGCGTTCGGCGCGTACTAGGGCTGTTTGACGAAGGTGAACTGGGCGACCTCGGAGATACCGCGGCGGAAGAAGTCGGCGCAGCCGGTGATGTAGCGCATGTAGCGGTCGTAGACCTCCTCCGACGTGGTGGCGATCGCCTCGTCGCGGTGGGCGACCAGGTTGGCCGCCCAGGTGTCCAGCGTCCGCACGTAGTGCGTGTTCATCAGCTGCAGGTGGTCGGTGGAAAAACCGGCATCGGAGGAGAATTCGAACATGTCCTGATCCGACGGCAGCTGACCGCCAGGGAAGATCTCCTTGCCGATGAACCGGGTGAACTTCATGTCGGACAACGTGATCGGGATGTTGTGCTCGCGCCAGTAGTTGATCGGATGGGTGAAGATGGTCTCGATCACCATGCGCCCGTCGGGCGGCAGCACGCGGTGCACGGTGTCGAAAAAGGCGGCGTAGCGCGATTTTCCGAACGCCTCGAAGGCTTCGATGCTGACGACGCGGTCCACCGGCCGGTCGAACTGCTCCCAGCCCTGCAGGCACACCAGGTGTGAGCGACGGGTGTCGACCTGGTCCAAAAGGTGTTGGCAGTAGGCGTATTGGTTTCGGCTGAGGGTCAGGCCGACGACGTCGACGTCGTACTTCTCGAGCGCGCGTTTCATCAGCGCGCCCCAACCACACCCGATGTCGAGCAGCGTCATGCCCGGTTGCAGGTCGAGTTTGTCCAGGGCCAGGTCGATCTTGGCCATCTGGGCTTGTTCCAGCGTCATGTCGTCGCGTTCGTAGAACGCGCAACTGTAGGTGCGGGACGGGTCCTGGAAGAGCCCGAAGAAGTCGTCGGACAGGTCGTAGTGGGCTTGAACCTCTTCGAAGTGCGGCCGCATCTGGGCCGTCCCCGCCATCCCGTCGGCCATGCGCAGTAACCTCCCCGGTAGTTACATCTTTTCGCAGGTGAATTGGCACACGTCGGTGTACCCGTCGCGGAACAGATCCGCGCAGCCGGTCAGGTACTTCAGGTAGCGCTCGTAGACCTCTTCGGACGTGATGGCGATCGCCTCGTCCTTCTTGGCCTGCAGGTTTGCCGCCCAGGTGTCCAGCGTGCGGGCGTAGTGCGGCCGCAGTCGTTGCTTGCGGGTGACGTGGAAACCGGCCTCGGTCGCGCGGTCCTCGACCATCGCGATCAGCGGGATCCGGCCACCCGGGTAGATCTCGGTGACGATGAACCGGAAGAAGCGCATCAGCGACATCGTGGTGGGCAGACCCATCTCGGCCACTTCTTCTTTGCTGGTCGAGACGATCGTGTGCAGCAGCATCACGCCGTCGTCGGGCATCAGCTCATAGGTCTTCTTGAAGTAGTCGGCGTACTTCTCGAAGCCGAAATGTTCGAAGGCGCCGATCGACACGATCCGGTCCACCGGCTCGTCGAAATCCTCCCACGGCTGCAGCCGCACTTCTTTGCCGCGCGGACTGTCGGATTCGGCGAAGCGTTGTTCGATGTGGGCCAGTTGATTGTGCGACAGCGTCAGGCCGACGACGTTGACGTCGTACTTGTCCACCGCGCGCATGATGGTCGACCCCCAGCCGCAGCCGATGTCGAGCAGCGTCATGCCGGGCTGCAGGCCGAGTTTGCCCAGTGCGAGATCGACTTTCGCCATCTGGGCCTGTTCCAGCGTCATGTCGTCGCGCTCGAAGTAGGCGCAACTGTATGTCTGGGTGGGGTCCTGCCAGAGCCGGAAGAAGTCGTTGGACAGGTCGTAATGGGATCGGACTTCGTCTGCCGTCGATCCGTGGCGCTCGCCGGGAGGCGCGCCGATAAATGTCTTTGTGGCTTTTTCGTGCTGCCTGGTGTCTGTCACTATCCGCCCCGCACCGCTATCGGATTCGGCAAATGACCCGGCACACCGCTTTCTTCATGTGCCGTCTTCGGACGTTACTCCTCTGCGTTGCGCTCGGGTACCCCTTGGGACGGCAGATTTCGGCAGTGTCAAAACCCGGATGGTGCTTACGGTTTCAAATGGCTGATCAATCCTCGGGTTCGGATCGCCCGATCAGGTTGCGGGCGCCGGTGGGGCCGAGCAGTTCCCGGAACGCCTGGACGGTGTAGCCGACAACGGTCGCATCGGATTTCGCGCGCGCGGTCGCCGAGCGGGGCAGGCTGAACAGCGGGCCCATCTCGCCGAAGTAGTCGCCGGGGCCGACCGTCTTGATGACTTCCTCACCACCGCTGGCCAATTCGCGCGCAAGCTCGATCTCGCCCGCGGTGATGATGTAGATCAGATCGCCCATCTCACCCTGGGCGAACAGCACTTCGCCGGCCTCGATGCTCCGGGTTTCGGGGCCCTGATGTTCGACGGCGACGGGCGGGACGAGCTCCACCACCTGATCAGCGAGCGGCAGGATGCGGGTGTCGTGCGTGGCGACGACGACGACGCGCTCATCGCTGGCAAGCTCGCGGATGAGCCGGAGCACTTCCTCGACCTGGATGAAGTCCAGGTGCGCGGTGGGTTCGTCGGCCAGGATCAGCGGCGGGTCGAGCGCGATCGCGCGGGCCACCGCGACGCGTTGTTGTTGTCCGCCGCTGAGATTGCCGGGGCGGTGGTGCAATCGGTGCTCGAGCCCGACGCGTGTCAGCAGTTCCATGGCGCGTTCGCGGGCGCCGTAGCGGCTCATGCCGGCAGCGCGCAGCGGCACCATCACGTTTTCCATCGCGGTCAGGCTGGGCACCAGGTTGAACGCCTGGAACACGATCCCGACGGTGTCGCGCCGGTAGTCCGACAGTGCCTTCTTGTTCAGGGTGGTCACGTCGACGTCACCGAATTCGATGCGGCCCGCGGTCGGCTTGAGGATCCCGCCCAGGCATGAGAGAAGCGTCGTCTTCCCACAACCGCTGGGCCCCAGCAGGATTGCCAGCGATCCGGCGGTGACTTCGAGGTCGAGGCCGTCGATCGGGCGCACCGCATACCCGCCGCTGGAGTACTCCACGACGAGGTCCTTGACGAGAAGGTCAGCCATGTCACGGTCCCCGGAAGGCGAGGGCCGGGTCGATGGTGACGGCACGACGCAACCCGGCCACGCTGGCCAGCAGGCCGATCACCACCGCGACGATCGGTAGCGCGATGAATGCCAGGGTCGGGACGTCGCAGCGCATCGGAAACGGCGGGCCCAGCACGAGTGAGAGCCCCGCTCCCAACAGTGCGGCCAGCAGCGCGACCGTCACTGCCTGCATCGCCAACCCCGCCATGATGGACCGGGTAGCCACACCGACTGCTTTGAAAACCGCGAAGTCACGGGTGCGTTCCAGGGCCGACAGATAGATCACCGATCCGACGATCAGCGCGGCGACCGCCCACAGCAGGCCGGCCATCAAGCTCATCGCCTGATTGGCGCCGCGCAGCGGGCGCACCATGTCGTCGATGGCGCCGGTTCGGTCGACGATGCGAAATTCCATTGGCGCCGCCCCAGGCTTGCCGACGATGCCGACCGACGAGATCAGCTTCTGCCCGGAGAACAGCAGTTGTTGGGCGCCGGGGACCGTCAGGTAGACGTTGTCCTGGGCGGCCAGGGCGGTGAGGTCGTCGACCAGTCCGACGACGCGCAGTTTCGAGGCGCCGACGTCGATGTCGGCGCCGACCGGGCGGCCCATTGTGGTGGACACCGCGACCTCATCGGGGGTGTGGGGTGCGCGGCCCTCTTTCACCGCCGGCGTGCCCGGCCCTTGCTCGGGCACACCGAACACGTTGACGTTGCGGGGGGTGCCGCCTGCCGGGATGGTCGACGAGCCGTACACGAGCGGGACCGCCGTGGTCACGCCGGGAAGGCGGGCCGCTCGTTGAACGTCGGTGATCGGCAACGGCGCCGAGCCGAGGAACGGGCCGGCCGCGCCCTCCTTGATCATGAATGCGTCGAGGCCGAGGGCGTCGACACTGCGTTCGGCCTCGACGCGGAAACCGTTGGCCAGGCCCGTCAGCACCAGCGTCATGGCAAAAACCAACGCGGTGCCGACCGCGGCGATCATGAATCGCCGTCGGCGCCACTGCAGATCGCGTAACGCCGCGATCAACACGTCGGTGCCCCGCTCATCCCTTTCGACGTTACCGAGAGGGGTGTGGCAGGTGGTGCTTATTGGGGCATTTGGTGTCTGGGTTGTTCGCGAGCCTCGACATTTGTTCCCTGATCGATAGTGCCCGCCTGGGGCGCGGTGACCACGCCAGTCACATGCGTCACGAGCCTGGGCGGGGTGCACGATGTGCCCGCCTGCGAGCGACTTTTCAGCGACAATCGCCACACCGATAACGTCTCTCTCGCCAGCCCCAGGTTTTCTGGGAGATTGTGCCCGTCCAGCACCGCTGGCCTCATCAGTCTCACCAGTCCAGTGCCCGCCTATCAGCGACACTGTCGCTCTTAGGCGGGCATCCCGAAATCTGTTGCAGACGCGACTGAAGATGCCTACGTGACGTATGTATTGATTGGCTGCGCGGCCAAAGTTACTCGCGATGCTTCTGAGGCGATTGTCGCTGAAAAGTCGCTCGCAGGCGGGCACGTCGGCACATGCTGGCCGAGCGACATGCCGCCACTGCCGGGCCCCCGATTCGGAAGCTCAGCGCTTTACGGGGTGCAGAACGGACTCGGTGGTGTGTAAAGGGGTTTCCTTGGCGCGCTTGACCGCGCGTTTCTCCTTGAGCGACTTTCCCGATTTCTTGGCCATGTGCTGTCGCGGCGACTTGTCGGCCATGGACGGCCCCTTGGGTATCGGGGGCCTGATTGGTCCCGGTTTCTCGACCGTACGCGCCGATACTCTGACCTGCAATGATGTGTGTCCACAGCGTTGGCAGGCACTGATCTGCCGCGTTCACTAGAGTCGTCCATCTATGCCGAACAACAGCCTGATCTGACGGGCGGATAGGTGGGCAGCGAGTGAAGCGGGATATGGGCACGCAGCTCGATATCGAAATCGTCGCGCCGACAACGTTGGAGTTTCAGATCGCGGTGGCCCCACACCCCAAGGCCCAGGTGATCGAGTCGCTGTCGTTTGTTCTGGATGGAAAGCCATTGCAAGCCAAGGAGATCCGCGGTACACACGGCAATCGCATTCACCAGTTCGATGCGGCGGTCGGCAATCTCAAAGTCGATTACACCGCCTCGGTCATCGGCCGGAACGATCCAGCGCCGGTGACCGACTACGACCTCTCGGTGTACCTACGGCCGAGCCGATACGCCGAAGCGGACAAGTTTTTCGGTTTCGCCGCAACGGAATTCGGGCACTACGTGGATTCGGCGGTATTGCTGGAAAAGGTGTCATTGTGGGTGGCCAACCGGCTCAGCTACGTACCGGGCTCCAGCGACCCGATCGACGGAGCGGTCGATACCCTGCTGGCCGGCGCCGGCGTGTGCCGTGATTACGCGCACCTGGTGGTAGCGCTCCTGCGGGCGGTGAACGTTCCTGCGCGCGTGGTGTCCGTATATGCGCCAGGGTTGCAGCCCATGGATTTTCATGCGGTCGTCGAGGCGTTCGTCGAAGGGCATTGGCTGGTGGTCGACGGCACGTTGTTGGCGCCACGGCAGAGCCTGGTGCGGATCGCCACCGGCCGCGACGCCGCCGACATCGCGTTTCTCGACAACCACAAGGGATCGATCGTTCTGAACTCCATGATGGTGACCGCCGTGGTCGACGGTGAACTGCCCCGGGATTCGGTCGATCAGTTGGTGTCCATCGGCTGAGTCGTCGGCTTGGCCAAGGCCAAGGGCGCAGGAACCAGCGGCAGAGTCAGTTGAATGCGGTGCTGCCGGAGACTGCGTGCGTCTTGCTGATGAGTTTGGCGTAGCAGTGGTCGGCGTCGAAGCCGTTTGAACTGCACCAGTACAGGGCCCCCGCTGCATTGGGGAAGCTGATCGGCGCGATGGTGACCCAGAAGTCGGGGGCGTCGAAGGTCGACCAGTCGCCCGACCACAGCAGTTTGGCTCCGTAACGCTCGCGGAGCTGCAGATGCTCTTGCAAGGTCAGGATGTTGTCCCAGGTGACGCCCTCATCGACAACCCCCGGTCGCTTCGAACTGAGTTGCGGCACCCAGCGATCGGCACCGTCGGTGCTCACCACGGCGTGGTCCTCATTAGCGATCTGGCGGAGCTGCTGAAAGCTCGTGGACTCGGGATCACGCGCCGCGGTGGGGATATACGACGGTGTCGGCGGACGTGGAGGTGGCGGCGGCGGAACCGTCTTGTAGACGGTCTGGGCCGTGACCGTCGCACTCGGTAGGGACGGCGCGATTGTCGGAGTCGATGCGGAGTTGACGGGCGGCGCCGTGTTTTTCGGAATGAGTAAGCCGATGACGAGGCCGACCGCACCGAGTAGAAGCGCGCAGACCACTCCGATGACGGCAAGGGGTGCCCACGTTTGGCGAGACCCGGGCCCAGCAGCTTGAGGTGCCAGGGCTGCGATGGGCAACGGCGGTGAAAAGTGCGATGCCGACATGGTTTCGGCGCCAGCGGCCCTCGCTTGTTCCGGAGTGCACTGCAGCGCGCGCTGAGCGGCACGCGCCAATGCGCCGGCGCTGCCGTAACGGTCGTCGGGTTCCTTGGCCATGCCCCGTGCGATGACCGCATCCACAGACGTAGGGATGTCGGGGCAGACTGCACTCGGCCGTGGCGGCGGCGCAGAGAGATGTGCGGCGATCAGTTGCTCGTAGCTGTTGGTCGGAAATGGTGCATTGCCGGTCAGCGCCTCGTGCAGCACGCATGCGAGGGAGTAGACATCGGCGGCCGGCGAACACGGCGCGTCACCGAACCGTTCCGGGGCCATGTAACCGAACGAGCCGATGTGCATGCCCGTCTGCGTCAGCCCTGAATCGCCTCGCGCCTGCGCGATACCAAAGTCTAGGAGGTATGCGAAGTCGGAGGGTGTGATGATGATGTTCTGGGGCTTGACGTCGCGATGGACCACGCCTTGGGCATGCGCGGCATCGAGCGCGGCGGCGATCTGCTCGAGAATCGACACCACGCGTTGCGGAGCCAACGGTCCGGTAAGAATGCGGTCGTGCAGCGTCTGACCGCGGACCAGTCGCATGTCGATGTAGAGGTTCCCGTCGATCTCGCCCCAGTCGTGAATCGGCACCACGTGGGGGTCCTGCACGTTTGCCACCGCGTGGCACTCGCGCAGGAATCGGGCCCGGAAGTGTTGGTCCTGCGCGTACTGCTCGCGGAGGATCTTCAGAGCGACGGTCCGATCCTTGTCGAGATCGTGAGCCTCGTAGACCTCGCCCATGCCGCCGCTGCCGAGGAGAGCGGTCAGCTCATACTTACCGAACCTGCTGCCCACATGCGTGTTGTTCTTGATCATCCTGTGCCTCCTCGACTGGCGAACAGGCGAACGTAGCGCGGGGTGCCGACAAGCGAGGTCGGCGTATTCCGGCCCCACCCGTCCCGCGCATCCGTCGACAATTCTGGACATTAGCCCTCGTGCGCGGCTTCGGCACCGATTCCCGGCGAAAGCTCATGCGTGATGACATCGACGGATGCCCAGCCGAGACTTGAGGTCCTGCGCAGAACGAAGAAGGGCGGTGTGATGGCTGGTATTGATCAAGCAGCGCTGACGGCTGCAGTGGCGGAATGGGGGAATGCGACGGTCGAAATTCTCGCTCCCTCACCACAGACACGCACCGTGGTTCCCGAGACATGGTGGCCGGTCGTTGAATCACTTGATCCCGAGGAACGCAAAGACGTTGCGTTGGCACTGTGGAACAGCGAATTCCTCGACCTGGTACCACGATTCGACGAGGCGCTACGCTCCGCGCTTCTCGACGTTCGTGTCGCTCAGCATTCGTGGCAAGGCACGCCCACCTTGGACTACGTGGTTCGAGCCAGGGACGGCCGGCCCAAGGTATGGATGGGGGAGGACGCGCGGACATTCGGACATTCAGAGCCGCCGATGTTTGACTCGCTACCTGGTCCGGCCCGCACATTCCTACGGCAGGTTCATGCTGGATTTACCACTCTCAACGGCAAGTCGTGTGGGCTGATGCCCCCGGCCGACATGCAGACGCTTGCCGACAGCTGGGGTCACCCCGACGACAGTGATGTCGCCGAGTGCTGGGATGCGTCCACCTATCCCTTTCCCGGCACTCAGCGACTACTACTCATCACCGAGTATGGCGGTCATCCGTACTTGTTCACTTCACCGGATTTGCCGGCCGGGACAGCGGTTACATACTTCGAACCCGACTTCGAAGTCACATCGTTCGGCGAAGCGCTCGACGACTTTCTGAACAAGCCGCTGGGATACTGAGCGATCACAACGCGGTTCGGTGGTCGTCGTGACGGACCCCATGGGTTAGGGCCGTCCGGCGGGGGACACCGATGCTGCGGCTCGGTGAGAATTGGCGCGCAGCCCGTCCCAGCAACCGCCGTAGGCTCAGCAACATGCGACTCACCGCTGTTGCCGCCGCGCTATTCGTCGCGCTGTCGGTTGGCGTGAGTGGCTGCACCGGTGCGCCCGACCGTGAACAGCAAGCCCTCGACATTCGGGACCGCATCGCGGCGATGCCGGGTGTGGAAGATGTCGACCTGATCTATGACAACGGCATCCTCGAGGGCACACGGTTCGAACTCAAGGTCGACATGGCTCAGGCCAGTGATGAGCAGGTCGGCGAGGTCGCCGCGCAACTCGACGAGCTACGCGGCGGTGACTTCGCAAAATTCAGCCAGCGGATGGAAATCCGTGTGGCCGAAGGGACCTCGGTCTCGGGAGGTGACGGTCTGCCCGACGACACCGTCCAGGTGACCGGACTGCTGCGTCGCCTTCGCTCAGACGCTCCGGCCGGCGAAATCAGATGGTCCGGCGGCGCCGCGCCGGGCGCGTCGAAGATAGGGATCCTGGAGGCGGAGAAACCCGGTGCCGCAGTCGACGCCATCCTGCGCATCTTCGCCGACCGGCCGCCCAGTGACATCGAAGTCTCTGCAGCTGACCGGGTCGCTGATCCACACTGGATGATCTTCAACCGGTTCACTCTCGCCGATAAACAGCGCATCGACGGGCAACTGGCCGCGGCGGCGCCTGCTGAGCCAGGCTGGATTGGGATCCGGGACGGGATGATCGAGCGCCTGACCTTCAGCGTGCCGACGCCGGCGACCGCTTACGAGGAAGTGGTGCGGACCATTCACGCGATCGAGGCCGGCCCGGCACATCCCGTCAGCCTCCTCTGGCACTGGGCCGACGATCCGTCCCGCTTCAACGAGCCGCGTTGGGCAGGCAGCGCCATGATCGGCAAGTGCGACTACGTCAACGGGGACCGCACCAAGTCCGAGCCGCTCGTACCCGACGCATTGGCGTTGCAACAGCGGATCCGCGACGAGTTCGACACCTGCCTCAAATAGCAGTTCATCCCGCGTCCGGTCACGGTGCGTTGGCCGGCGTCAACCGGATGGCGGCCAAGTGCTCTCGGTCGGCCGCCTCGGTGAACTCCTCCAGCGTGGGGATGCGCCGATCGCGGAACGTCAACCCCATCATCCGCTGCGCGCGTTTGACGCCGTAGAACTCGGCGGAGCGCCGGCACAAGGCGGCGACGGCCGCGGGGTCCGTGATGAGTTCGCCCCGCATGGCCGTGGTCTGGCCGTCGTGGAGGACTTCAGCCGGGGCGCCGTCGCGGAAGTTGTGCTTCCACGGCGCGTCGGTGATGGCGTAGAGGTGGTTGTCGATTCGATGAGCGCTCAGTGGAATCGCATACTGGCGTCCGGTCTTTCGGCCCCGAACGGTCACGACCATGAACTGTTTGCGCGCGGGCCCTGCAATTGGCGTGCGCAGCAGGAACCGCAGGGCCGGGTTGACGACGCGCATCATCGCCGTTGGCGGATGCGCCACGGTGATCGCGGGTGACTGTTCTGCCATGGCCCTACGGTAGGCCGCACATTCGACATTGCCCAGGTTCAGATTGCCTGCGCGACCCGCCGCGTGAGGGGCTCCGGTCCTGCTACCGTCCAGCGCAATCGGCGAGGGGCGGGACCATGAACGCGATAACCGGAATTCGGCAGACGATGGGTCAGATCTTCGAGTCGGGGCATGCGGTCAAACGCCTCGTCGGCCGGGGCATCATCGAGCCCCTGGATATCGGCGCCACAGTGCGCAGCGCCAAACTTGCCCGCCAGTTCGGGCCGCAGGCCACCATGGCGATCCAGGGCGGGCGCCGGTATGCGGACCTGCCGGCGATCGTCGACGAACGCGGCGCGTTGACCTACAAGCAGGTCGATGACCAGTCGTGGGCGTTGGCGCACGGTCTGCAGCACCTGGGGCTCAAGGAGGGCTCCGTCGTCGGGTTGCTGTGCCGGGATCATCGCGGCCTGATCATCGCGATGGCGGGCTGCGGCAAACTCGGTGTGCGCCTGGTGCTGATGAACACCGGCTTCGCCAAACCGCAATTCGCGGAGGTCTGCGCCCGCGAGGGCGTCAGCGTGGTGATGCACGACAGCGAGTTCCTCGGCCTGCTCGACGCCCTGCCCGCCGAGCTTCCGCGGATATTGACCTGGGTCGACGACGCTGCCCAATTACCCGAGGGTGCGCAGACCATCGAGGACATCGCGGCGGCGAACCCCGCCGAACCGCTGCCGCCACCGAGCAAGCCAGGCGGCTCGGTCATCCTCACCAGCGGCACCACCGGTCTGCCCAAGGGTGCTCCGCGGGACACCGTGTCCCCGTTCGCGACCGCGCAGATCGTCGACCGAGTTCCGTTCCCCCGCAAGGGAACCATGGTGATCGTGTCGCCGATCTTCCACAGCACCGGTTGGGCCACCTACCTGGTCGGCGCCGCGCTGGGTAACAAGGTGGTGACCGCGCGGCGGTTCAACGCCGAGGGCACGCTGAAGCTGATGGCCGAGCACAAGGCCGACATGTTGGTGGCGGTGCCGACGATGCTGCACCGGATGGTCGAACTGGGCCCCGAGGTGATCGCCAAGTACGACACGTCGGCGCTGAAGGTGATCCTGATCGCCGGGTCCGCGCTGAGCCCGGACCTGTCCACCCGGGTGCAGGACGTTTTCGGCGATGTTCTGTACAACATGTACGGCTCCACCGAGTGCGCCATCGCCACCATCGCGACTCCGGCCGAGTTGCGGGCCGCGCCGGGAACCGCGGGGCGTGCCCCGGTGACCTGCGAGGTGGTGCTCTACGACGAGAACGATCAGCGCGTCGAGGGGGCCAACCGTCGCGGGCGGATCTTCATCCGCAATGGCGCGCCGTTCCAGGGCTATACCGATGGCCGTACCAAGCAGATCATCGACGGCTACATGTCCAGCGGCGACATGGGCCATTTCGACGCCGACGGACTGCTGTTCGTCGACGGTCGCGACGACGACATGATCGTCTCCGGCGGTGAGAACGTCTTCCCGCAGGAGGTGGAGAACCTGCTCGAGGAACGCGACGACATCGCCGAGGTGGCGGTCGTCGGTGTGGACGATGTCGAGTTCGGAAAACGGTTGCGGGCCTTCGTCGTTCCGGAACCTGGCGCCAGTCCCGACGGGTCCGAGATCAAGCAGTACGTGAAGGACAATCTGGCTCGGCACAAGGTGCCCCGCGATGTGGTGTTCATCGAGGAACTGCCGCGCAATGCCACCGGTAAGCTGCTGCGCCGGGTACTGGTCGAGATGGACGTCGATTCCTAGTCGATTGCGGCCGGCGACACTGCGCGCAACCATGGCGGTATGGCCGGCTTCGTGGAAATCCGGGCCTACGCCGAGCTGAACGACTTCTTGGACGCCGGCTCGCGCGGACTGACCGTGCGCCGGCCCTGCCAGAGCCATCAGACCGTCAAGGATGTTCTTGAGGCCATGGGTATTCCGCACACCGAGATCGATCTGATCCTGGTGAACGGGGACCCGGTGGGGTTCGAACACCGGCCGGCCATCGGAGACCGTATCGCCGTGTATCCGATGTTCGAGGCGCTCGACATCGAGTCGATGGCCCGGCTGCGGCCCGAGCCGCTGCGTGATCCGCGGTTCGTGGTCGACGTCAACCTCGGTCGGCTGGCACGGCTGCTGCGGGTGCTCGGATTCGATGTGTGGTGGTCGAACGACGCCGACGATCAAACGCTGGCCGACATCAGCCTGCAACAGCAACGGATCCTGCTGACTCGCGACCGGGGTCTGCTGAAGCGTCGCGCTATCACGCACGGTCTGTTCGTCCACTCCGAGCAACCGGAGGGGCAGACACGAGAAGTGTTGCGGCGGTTGGACTTGCGGCGGCGGGTCGCGCCGTTCACCCGCTGCGTGCGGTGCGGCGGCCGGTTGGCATCGGTGGCGAAGGAGGAGGTGGCCGACCGCCTCGAGCCGTTGACCCGCCGTTACTACGACGAGTTCGGCCGCTGCACCGAGTGCGGGCAGATCTATTGGCCAGGTACACACTTTGAGCGGCTTAGCAGTCTCGTCGACGGGCTTCTCGACCAACTCTGATCGGCGTCGCGGGCCTGCTCCCATTCTCAATATACGGCCGGGGGTGGGGCTTGCGGCAAGGCCCCTGACGTGCTGCACAATCTTCAATTCCTGACGAAGGGGGACATTGTGCCGAGTACGCCGAAACCGTTTGAAGTGCACGAGTCGGGTGCGCTCCTGCACGGCACCAAGGCCGATCTGGCAGTGGGAGATCGCCTGGTGCCCGGACGCGAGTCGAATTACGAAGCGGGCCGGATCATGAACCACGTGTACGTCACCCGGACTTTGGATGCGGCGGTGTGGGGAGCGGAGATGGCCGTCGGTGAGGGCCGGGGCCGGATCTACATCGTCGAACCCGAGGGTCCGCTGGAGGACGATCCGAACGTCACCGACAAGAAGCTCCCCGGCAATCCGACGCACTCCTATCGAACCCGCGAGCCGGTGAGAATCGTCGGTGAGATCACCGACTGGGTGGGGCATTCACCCGAGCAGCTGCAAGGCATGCGGGACGCCCTGGCTGACCTTCGACGGCGGGGGCTCGACGTCATCTACGACTGACCTACCGCGGTGGTGGTTCGGGGCCGGGTGGCCAAGGCTCTCGACTGAAAGCCCTGATCGACGTCGTCGTCGGCGGCCTTGTTCGCGTCGGTTCGTTCGCTCGATACGGGGATTTCACCTCAATCCCCGTACTCTTCCATGGTGACCGCGATCGATCCCGACCAGCTCAGCACGTGCCTGCGGGTGCTTTCTGAGGTGCATGAACTGCCGCCCGAGCACCCCGACGCCGTTGCTGTGCGCCGCGCCACCGCGAAGATGTTCAAGGCGGTCAAGAAGGCCCGCCGGGACGCCAGGCGTGAAGCGGTCGCAGCGGCGGACCGTGCCGTCATCGCCGCCACTGCCACCGGTGCGCCCGGACGCATCGACGACGAAACCCAGGGTCTGCCGTTGGTGTCCACCGCGGTCGGGGCCAGTGCGGGCACGCTGCTGCGTTCGCGGGCCTGCTACATCTGCAAGACCCACCACACCGTGGTCGATGCGTTCTACCACCAGCTTTGTCCGGAATGCGCCGCGGTGAACCGGGCCAAGCGCGATGCCCGCACCGACCTGACCGGGCGCCGGGCCCTGCTCACCGGAGGGCGCGCCAAGATCGGCATGTACATCGCGCTGCGGCTGCTGCGCGACGGCGCGCACACCATCATCACCACCCGGTTTCCCAACGATGCGGTGCGCCGCTTCGCGGCGATGGAGGACAGTGCCGACTGGTTGCACCGGCTGCGGGTGGTGGGCATCGACCTGCGTGACCCGGCCCAGGTGGTCGCCCTGGCCGACGAGGTAGCCGCGCAGGGACCGCTGGACATCCTGATCAACAATGCGGCGCAGACCGTGCGCCGCCCGCCGGGCTCCTATGCCGCACTGGTCGAGGCCGAGCGAACCCCACCGCCGGCGCTGGTGGACGTGGTCACCTTCGACCATGTCAGTGACGCACACCCGCATGCTTTGGCCGGAAGTCTCGGCGAGCACCCGTCGGCGCACGCTTTGACTTCGCTTGCACTGGAAGCGCGTAGTGCGTCACCGGAGCGGATCGCCGCCGGGACGGCGATCGACGCCGGTGGGCTGCTGCCCGATACCGCGTCGGTCAACAGCTGGACCCAGCGCGTGCACGAGGTCGACGCGATGGAGCTCCTCGAGGTGCAGCTGTGCAATCAGACCGCACCGTTCATTCTGGTGAGCCGGTTGCGTCCGGCGCTTGCTGCATCGTCGGCCCGGCGCAAGTACGTGGTGAACGTGTCGGCGATGGAAGGCCAGTTCGGCCGCGGCTACAAGGGCCCCGGGCATCCGCACACCAACATGGCCAAGGCCGCGCTGAACATGCTGACGCGCACGAGCGCGGGGGAGATGCTCGAGCAAGACGGCATCCTCATGACCGCCGTGGATACCGGCTGGATCACCGACGAGCGTCCTCACCCGACCAAATTGCGGCTGGCCGAGGAAGGCTTCCACGCACCGCTGGATCTGGTGGATGGTGCTGCGCGCGTGTATGACCCGATTGTGCGAGGAGAATTGGGCGAGGATCTCTACGGGTGTTTCTTGAAGGATTACTCGCCGGCGAGTTGGTAGGGACTTCCGCACCCGCGGCCGGCATCTACCGGGCGCAGCGCGCTCGCAGAAGGTCGTGCTGCGCAGCGGACTCTGGGCAGGCGTCTGCGGCTTTCCTTGTGCCTGCGCGTAATTCGGCGATGCGGACGATGACGTCGTCGTAGCTCAATCCGGATTCAGCGAGCAGGCACCCGATCACTGTGCCGGTCCTGCCCTTCCCACCCCAGCAGTGCACGTAGACGTTTCGGCCCGCGTCCAACTCGGAGTGGATGCGCGCAAGGATTGCGTCGTAGCCCGCATCATCGATGACGCCGAAGTCGGGAATCGGATGCGCGAAGTACTGCGCTGTGCGCCCGGAGTTCTCTGCGGCCGCGCGGAGAAGTTCTTTGTAGGGCGTCAGACGGTCACCTTCGGTGGTGAGGTCGATGACGGTGTCGATTCCGGCGTCGAGCAGGACGCGGATCTTGGCTTCTGCGTTCTCGGGTGTGGTGGCCCCCGGGTATTCACCGGCGAGGAGCCGGTTCGGCTGGACCCACCACGCGTGGAGGACATCGTCGTGTGGCCACTCCATGGTGCCGAGATTAGCGACCTCAGGCGAGCTGGCCGAGCGCAGCTGCGACCGCGGCGCGAATCGTGGTGGAAACGGCTTCCGGGGAGGACGCATCGAACTTCCCGTCCAGATGCAGGAACGCCAGGCCGTGCACGAGTGCCCACACGGCGTTCGCCATCGCGTCGGGATCTGACGTGGGAATCGCCTGCTGCACAATCGATCTGAGATATTCACTGATGGCCTCGACGGCGGCGACCCGTTCGGGGCTGGTCGGATCGCAGGGTTCGGCGAACATGGCCCGGAACAGGCCGGGGCGTTGCAGCGCGAAGTTCACGTAGGCGATGGCGATGTCGGCGAGGTCGTCCGGCGTTTTCGGTGAGGGGTTCGCCGCGGCCAGTTGTTCGGCCAGATCGCTGTAGCCCACCGCGGCGACCGCGGACAGCAGCGCGTCGCGGTCGGCGAAATGCCGGTACGGCGCGGCGGTGGATACCCCTGCGCGACGGGCCGCCGCGCGCAGCGACAGTTCGGTCGCGCCGCCCTCCTCGAGCAGCTCCAGCGCGGCCTGCACCAGAGCGCTGGGCAGGTCGCCGTGGTGATACGACCTCGTTGACGTGGGCATTCGGGACTTACCTCACAAGTGTTGACACCGCTTACATGCTCGCCGTATGTTAGCAGCAAGCAGGAGTAAGCACTGCTAACATTGTTTGGAGGGAATTCGCATGTCGAGCACGTCGGAGGAACTGTTCACGCCCCTGCGGCTGAGGTCCGGCCAGGTTCTGCGCAACCGGATCGCCAAGGCGGCCATGGAAGAGGGCATGGCGGGGCGGGCGCAGCTGCCGGATGAGCGCCTGATCGCGCTGTACCGGCAGTGGGGCGCCGGCGGAACCGGACTGCTCATCACCGGCAACGTCATGGTCCACGCCGAGGCCATGACCGGGCCGGGCGGCGTCGTGCTGGACGCGGATTCACCGTTGGAACCGTTCGCGGCGTGGGCGGAAGCGGGACGGCACCGCGGGTCTGCTACCAGATAGCCAAGGTTGTCGACTCGCAGGCTTAGGAGGTCGAGGTCTGTCGGGGCACCTGCCCTGGATGGCGAACCGCACCAGTTGCTCCCATCGGTCTGCCCAGCACGTTGACTCCCGGCGTGGACGTTGGACTGTACGAATCCCTGCTGACTGAGCGACTCAACGCCGCCCAGGCGGAGCGACCTGACCCGCAGCCAGACGTCAGCACGGTCGACGACGCTGAAGAAGCGCTGACCATCGCTCAGCACCTCACGCTGCTCATCGAAAGGCAGCTGGCGGCGGCCGGTAGTCCTGAGGCGCGAGCGGCACTGCTGCGCAACATTATTGGAGTGCTTGGCGATATCGATGCGCAGCAAGAACGCTGCATCAGAATGATTCCGCGAAGATCTTACGGCTGGATGCCGTGAGTCCGAGAACCCTTGGAACGGTCCAGTTGCCGCGCCCCGCCACACCGTTGTCAGACGCCGCACTCATGACGAACGCCCGCAATGAGCCGACGGTGGCGGCGGAGTTGCGGGCCGAGCTGGGCAGCGCAGACCACGTCGACCTGCTGTGTACATTTGTGAAGTGGCAGGGTCTGCGCTTGCTGGAACGTGAACTCATCGAACTGCGTGAACGCGGCGTGCCGCTGCGGGTCATCACGACCACATACTTGGGAACCACCGGCGCCCGCGCCCTCGACGCATTGGTCAACGACTTCGGCGCGGAGGTGCGGGTAAACTATGAGACCGGCCATGTACCGGGACTTCGCGCTGAGCCCGGAGCTGTGCCACTGGGAGTCGCAGTCAACGACCTCGGCGGCGTCACCGACCGGGCAGCGGTACATCCATCACAGTGAGCGCGGGTCGCACATTCTGCTGTTCGTGCGCGAGACGAAGACCAATGCGTTCGGTGCCGCGCCGTACATCTTCTTGGGGCCGGCGGACTATGTGGCGCATGAGGGCTCACTTCAGTGGACAGCTACCATCATTCTCCGGCGCTGCCGCGCGCGTGTTAGTGGACTCCGATAAGTCGCTGACTTCACGGCCGGATCACGTTTGGCTTGACCCAGTTGTTTTTCCGGCATGTACGAGCTGCCGATTAGACTGCGGTGGTGATCTCGGCAGCTAAGACGTCGGAGACGCCGTGTGACGTGGATTCCACATGCGGAGTGCTGAGCGGGATTGGTCCTCAACGGGCGGGCGATTCGCCGCTAGCTCGCCGTGTGCGTTTTCACCAGTCCTGGTATAGGGCAGTGGTTCTCAATCGAGGTACGTTCGGATTCACATCCGGCTCGCGACCCCAGGCACTTGGAAGCATCCTCACGGACGCAGACGCCCGCGCGGGAATGAACTTCACCTCCACGGCCGCGAGACGGCTATTCCATCAGCGCCACGCGGAGGGGTGGGGCCTTGATCCCACCCGGTGCACAAAGTATCTGACATCTAGCCAAGCGTTGATGCTCAATATGATCGGGCTGCTGGTCGAGTCTCCAACCTGGGCCGCTCGTCTGCTCCGAAAAGTCCTCAATCGTGACGATATCGAGGCCGTCAAATGGATAGAGGTTGAGTATGCCCCTCGCCGCCGCAGCGCGTACCTGCGAGATGGCACTCGGCTCGACGTCCTGGTAATGATTGCTACGCCCGCGGGTGAACAACTCGTTGTCATCGAAATTAAGTATTGCGACCGGTTCAACAGCCGTCGCGTTGATATCAATACGCCCGAGTATCGGCAGCTCGCGAGCGAATGTGAGCTGTGGGTTGATGCCGATCGCGTCCTAGAAACGAGCGAACTCAATCAGTTGGTCCGGTGTCATGCGCTTGCAGCGGCAGTTTCCAAAGACGTTTCATCGGTCCCAAAGATGTGCCCGAGCTTGGTGGTGCTGCACCACGACGGGGATGACCGAGCGTCGGACCTGGTTGCTCAGTACGCGACGGAACTGGCTGAACCGCTGCTAGCTCGTAACGTCAGTTTAAATCGCTTCGTTCAGGTGCTCTCGGAGCAAGCTCAATCAAAAATACAGAAGAGAGTCGCTCGGGATCTAGAGCTTCGATATGTGGACGAAGAGGAAAGTGAGTGCGCCTGGAATGCATGGCGGCAAAGCGTGCGTCGTTAACGCTCTTAGCATTGATAATAAGGCGCTACTATTAAGTCAATAGGTCGTGACTATGTGCGACCGCCCTTCCGTGCGTCCCGTGTTACCTTTTTGTTCCAAAAGGCCTCTCGCATAGACTGATATGCGGCCTCAGCTTTTTCTTCTTGTAGGCGCTTTTTCCGGGGCGCCTGGCGTTGATCCTTAATGTCGTGATATTCAGCCAGCGCAGCAGCCTCAACTCGGGTGGAAAGGACGATCTCTCCGTCCACCACGACGTGATACCTTCCGTCGTCGGGTACGTCGGGCGTGCCCCTCTGGACGCTGACGCCGTACCGCTGATCCGACTCCACCCACCCGCTCACAGGCCTAGCCTAAGACTCTCGGGGTGTCCGCGGCGCCTCGCCACGGATTGACGGTAGATTCTGCTCGAACATCTCTGCGATTAAGGAGGGTCGATGGCGTCTAGAGTACCGCGCGGACCCGCGGTTCCGTCCAGCGCGTCACGCCTACCGGACGGCCGCCTGAAAGACACTCCAGCAAACCGGGCGTTACATCCTGTCGAAACGCCGGCTGCAGTCTTCGAATCGCCCGCTTTACAGGCAAAGGCGCATTATGCGGACGATCGGTCACTGGTTTTTAAGGGTGATGTGACGAAGGTCCTACAACTCCTGGCAAACGAGAGTCTTCAAGTCGATTGCATCGTCACCTCGCCACCGTTCTATGGTCAGCGAGACTACGGTGTGGACGGCCAGATTGGGCTGGAAGCGCATCCGCGGGAGTTCGTCGATTCGCTAGTGGAAGTGTTCGAGATGTGCCGCCCGGTCCTCAAAGACACCGGTAGCCTGTGGGTCAACTTGGGGGATACGTATTGGAGCGGTAAGGGCGCCCACAAGAGCAGCGAGACGAAACAGAGCGCGCGACGGTTTGGAGTTCGGCCGCAGGACCTTCCCGGCGACGGGTTGTGGGCTCGCCCGAAACAGCTATTGCTCATACCTCATCGCTTCGCGATTGGGATGCAAGACCTGGGCTGGCTCATCCGGAATGACAATGTGTGGATTAAACCGTATCCAATTCCGGATCAGGTTCGCGACCGCTGCTCAATCAGCCACGAGTATGTTTTCCATATGACTAAAGAGCGCTGGTACTACTTCGACGGAAGTTCAGTAGGACGGCCGTCGCAGAGTGGGCGTTCACTGCCACCGCTCGATACTTGGGTGGTGCCGCCATCTAGAGGCTCCAAGGTGCATCGCGCTTCGTTCTCCGAAGAGTTAGTACGGATTCCTGTATTAGCTACAACTCCGCCGAATGGTGTCGTACTTGATCCATTCGGGGGAAGCGGCACGAGTCTACGGTTCGCTCGTAGGCATGGCTTCCGCAGTATCGGAATTGACCTTAATCCTGATTACTGTGATGAAATGGCGGACTCGCTACGCGAGATGGCGCAACTGGAGAATTGATGTCAAAGTATCTGTCGGAAACTGAGGTCCGACATGCAGTGAAGCAACTGGGCCGTTCCTCCGCGAAGGGCCGACTGTGTGAGTACCTCATTGGGCTTCGCGCGCTCGAGTTGAAGGGCGAGGACGAAGTTGGCCTGGCGGAATCAGTTCCTCAGTTCATTCGGGCATTGGAAGAGTTCACGCTCTGGGATACGACCCGGGAAGGGAACCCTTACTTCAATCCCTTTGGCCGACAAGCAGATTACAAAAGTCCGAAGTTTCGATCGAACGGGCCTTCCGTTACGATGCATGGCTGGTCCGCGCAGGATAACTCTCCCTATGAGGTCCTGACTACTCGACCGAAAGCGATTAAGCGTCGTTCCCTCTCGTCGAAAAAGCTGCA
Organism: Mycobacterium sp. URHD0025; assembly: GCF_000426065.1. Taxonomy (GTDB): domain Bacteria; phylum Actinomycetota; class Actinomycetes; order Mycobacteriales; family Mycobacteriaceae; genus Mycobacterium. Next base: position 28,186 of record NZ_AUEQ01000006.1, read on the forward strand.
GACGTTTCTTATACAGAGCGGACGGGTGGATGAGAGGCCGCGGCTCATAGACGTGGCCATTTGGTTCTATCGGACCACAGACCTCGATGAAGCGGACGCCGGTGTATTGCCTGACCGGGCGGAGCTGGAAGCCAGGTTCAAGTCGGATATGGGATTGACCAGCCAAGAAATAGAGGCGCTTTTTCGTCTTGAGGACGAGGATACGGAGGCCGATCAGAAGCCCCCGTCTGAGCTGCCGATGAGCGCGGCTGAATCGCCATCAGCCACAGGGTCGGCATGACGCTGGAATTCGCCGATGAGGTGGCAGACCCGCGAAACTATCTGCCGCAGAGTGCATCTCGTCCAGCGCAGGCCACTTCGGCGGATGCTAATTTGAAAGACGTAATCGAATACATCTCAAGAACAGGTTTCACGTTCCAACCTTGGCAAGTGGCAACTTTCGTTACTGCTCTCCGCACCAAGCCTTTCCTGATCCTTGCGGGGATCTCGGGAACGGGGAAAACAAAGCTACCGCAACTCGTCGCCGAAGCGACGGGCGCAAAGGCGGTCGTTGTTCCGGTTCGGCCTGACTGGACGGACTCAAGCGACCTTCTTGGTTACGAACGTCTCAATCGCGACTTCGTGCCAGGAAGGCTGCTCGCGATGTGCGAAATGGCGATCAAAGACGCTGCGACGCAGTACATGTTCATTCTGGACGAGATGAATGTGGCTCGTGTTGAGTACTACTTCGCTGAAGTGCTCAGCGTAATGGAGAGCCGGCGCCGAGGTCCGGACAACGTGATTGTAAGCGACGTGCTCAACGCATCGGCGCCAGACAAATCAGGTTCTGATCCTCAAGGCCCTGATTGGAGTTCCGTCTATCTTCCGAGCAACGTAGCGATCATCGGCACTGTAAACATGGATGAGACTACGCACGGCTTCTCTCGGAAGGTGTTGGACCGTGCGTTTGTGTTGGAGCTCTCCGAGGTTGACTTGGCCGCTTACGGAACATCCTCTGGACCTTCTCCTGAACCCGCTCACTGGGACGCGTCGCTGTGGTCACCCAGCTATCTTCGGATGTCAGATGTTGCTGATCCGACTAGCAACCAGGTGATCGTGGATGCTGTCAACACGTTGGTACGTGCCAACGAGAGCCTTCAGCGCGCGCAACTTCAGGTCGGCTTTCGCGTTCGTGACGAAGTAGCGTTGTTCTGTCTCAACGCAGCTGCGTCGCAGGAACATTTTGTCGACGGTGATGAGTCTGTCATCGCACCGCTGGATCTCTGCTTAAGCATGAAAGTCCTTCCAAGGCTCCAAGGCGGCGGAGCCCTCCTACGGGATGTGCTAGAGGACTTGAAAGGATGGACGTCGGCCAAGAACGACGATGAGTCGGACTCAGAAGGTCCGTCCGGCTTCCGCAGGACTCGCGAGCGTGTCGAGCTAATGCAGGAGCGACTCGCTCAGACCGGCTTTACCTCCTACTGGGTCTGACCATTGAATCTCCATATCCAGACAGATCGCTGGGAGATCACTCTGGAGGGCGCGAACCGGTCGAGCGTCTGGGACGGACGCGGCACGGCTCAGTCACCCCGGCTTCGTGTCGCAACGGATGTCCGCGATAACATTCAATTTGTCTCAATAGATGGTGATTCGCAACAGATTTCGCAGTACCAATACTCTGGCCTGGGACCTCGAATCTTTGAAGAGACGAATTATCGACTAAGCATCGTTAGCCGCCGTGGTCTCAAGCCTGTTGTAAGCCACCTAGATCCAAGTTTGATCCGCGATGTCCGCGCGATTCCGGGCCGTGGCGAGGTTGCGAGCGGAAACATCAACTTCCGGTCGCAGGTCGGGGAGAGCCGTTTCAGAATCACTGACGGTGAATCTAGCGCTGATCTTGTCGTCGAGGTTCGACCTTCCAAATTGGACTACGAGACTGATTACGAAGACCTCCTTACGGCAGTCGGTGGTCTAGCACGGCAGTTGTTGTTGGAGTTCCTTCGCGCTACGACCAAAGGAGCTGAGGCAGAAACAACTGATGAGAACCGGCAAATCGAGTGGTTGTTACTACTGCGAGAGGAAATAGACTCGCTGCAAGCTGCGCTGAAGTACGTCGCCGAGAATCCGTACAGGCTCTTGATGCGCGAGACGGGTATGACGAGAACCGAGCGCATTCGGCGCCCGTCCGCCGCGACACGTAGGGCGGTCGCTCGTGGGTTGGGGGAAGGCACGTGGGAGCAGACTGAAGGGATCGGTCGGCACCGCGTGAGGCTCCCCGCATCGCAACCAAATGAGACACTCGATAATCCCGAAAACCGCTGGCTCCGTGCCCAGCTCGTGCGGGCCGCGCAGTCTCTGGCCCAGCTTCGTGCAAACTTCGTAGCGTCTCAGCGCACGCACGGTAGAAAGGTGAACCTCCGAAACCAGGCTATCGCTGAGGAGTTGTCGGCGATGGAAGAGACGCTGGCGCCATTCCTGGCGATATCGCCCCTTGCCGACGCTTCATCCTGGGTGTCATCTGGGTTCGCATCGCTGATTCTCCAGGGTAGACCCGGATATCGTGAGGCCTATCTGGCACTGCTGCGTCTCAACATGGCGCTCATGGTGGGCGGCGAAGCCCTCGACATTCCAATGAGAGATCTATCGGAGCTGTACGAGATTTGGTGCTTCTTGGCCGTGGTTCATCGTGTATCAGCGGTACTTGAGAAACCCGTTGAGGTATTCAGCTTAATTGAGCTGCGCGACAACGGACTTCGGCTCATGGTGGTACCTGGGCAACAAAGCACGGTCAAGGTGCTCGCTGAATCGTGCGAGGTGCACGTTACTTACAATCAGTCGTTCCGCATGCTGTCGGGGACGCAGCGTCCAGACATTGTGGTCGAGATCCGTCGTGGTGGTATGCCTCCGGTACTTCTGCTGCTCGATGCAAAGTACCGCCTCGACACGACCCCTGAGTATGTGGGTTCATTCGGCTCGCCAGGGCCTCCAGTGGATGCAATTGGCCAACTACATCGGTACCGGGACGCAATCGTGGTGAAGTATCCGAAATATCCCCTGGGGCGGCCGGTAGTGCGCGCGATCGCGCTGTTTCCTCTTGGGGGCGCCGACTCTGATGGTTGGCTCAAGCACTCGTTCTTCTCGTCAATTGACGACGTGGGTATCGGTGCGTTGCCGTTTCTTCCGACCAATATGGATTATGTGGAAGAATGGCTGAGACACGGAATGACCGTGCCGGCTACCCAATTGGCATGGCCAGGACCAGATTTCATCGCCTGGGCTCAACTCGCGCGGAAACAGGTTTAGATCGCATGAAGAGGGTTGTGGTTAGCGCTGGGGTGGTGCGGAGGGCTGTCGCGCGGTCAACGAAGGCGTCACACAAGCTCTCGGGCCGTGAAGTCCCGACGGTTAGAAGCGGCCTGAAGCCGTCATGCAATTTCTCCAATAGGTGGCATCGCGGTGCCACGAAGATAGTCCCGCCGCCACTGAACCTAACGGTGATCCCAAGACCTCGGACTAATAGAGCTGAGGCATCCGCACCCCGCGACATTCCAGGGAGATACCGATACCGTGAAAACCGAGCCCATCGACCTCTCCGGCTTCATCGAATGGGTGCCGTTTGCCGCGCTGCCCACTGCCGGTATCCCGACCGGGCCGGGTGTGTACGTCATTGTGCGGCCCACCGACGACCCGCCTGTGTTCCTCGACGTTTCACCAGCGGGGCGCTTCAAGGGTAAGGACCCGACCGTGCCCGTCGCCGAGCTGGAGCAGCTGTGGGTGCCCGGCACCCGCGTCGTTTACATCGGCAAGGCCAATCACGGCGGCAATCGCAGACGGGGGCTCTATAAGCGGCTTGACGAGTTTCGCCGATTCGGTGCCGGCGAACCCATCGGCCACTCCGGGGGGCGTCGGATCTGGCAGCTCTCCGACCACGCGGGTCTCCTCGTCGGGTGGCGTGAAACCGATGACACGGAGGCGGCCGCCGTCGAGTCCGCCATGATTGCCCGGTTCCACGCGCATCACGGCCGGCTCCCGTTCGCCAACATGCGCGCCTGATGCACCCCGACGAAATGGCACCTGCTCCGTGCGGGCATCGCGGCTGCCGGCTGAAACCGGTGGAGGTGCGCGCACGGCTGGCGGCCGCCTTCGTGCTCGACGACGCGGACTTGACTCGTGTCTGCGACCAGGACCCGGCGTTCGCTGGCGGATCTATCCCCGACTTCAGCTCGCATCGCCACATCGTCGAGGTGAAGGAACTGACCAGCAAAGTGCTGCGCAAGTTTATCGACCTCTATGAGTCCCTGCCGCAGCGCTACTTCCCGGTCGAGAGTAGCCACCTGTGGGCGGTGTCCGGGGATGTCTCGCGCGCAGCCGCCACGTTCGACGGCAACCGGCAGACCCCCGAGGTGAAGACGTTGATTGCGACGCTGACGCAGATGACCGGGGACCTCGAATCCCGCGGGCTTACAGACTCGTTCGCCGACCATGAGAACTTCCCGGGGGGGCGAAAGCACTTGGCTTCTACTGTGATTGCGCCGTAGTGCCGGACAGTGCATTGGAGCCAGGGATCTTGTTGTCCGGCACGATCGCTGCTCATCCGCGCACTCTGGATCTGGACTACGACGTCACCGCGTTCCTACAGGACTGGCTAGATTCCGAACAGTCCGCCAATGCCAGGAGGTCTCTGGCGGGGCGCGCAGGTTTGAACGTGCTGGTGCTCATGGCGAGCCTCGACGGCCCAGCGGCGAACCTCATTCATACGGTGCAGGAGGCGCCCGGCGAGGTCCCTGCGGCCGCCCTGCGGCTACCTGAAGAAGTTGACGTCCTGGTCGTCGCGACGAGCACTGACGTTCTGCGCTTCGCACGTAACGAGGGATGGACGCGCCACGACGCTCCGCCCCTAATGTAATCGTCGGGGCCTCAGTGGCGGCATCGGCATCGGCCGCGCGGGCGAAGGTAGAGACCGCTGCGAACTCAACGCTGTCAGTCGTGTCGGATACCCGGAGATTGCTTTGGAGTGGCACTCGTCCAAAAACGGAGGGTTGAGACCCTCGAACGTCGCCCCGCGAAGCGGGCACAAGCGCTGGTGGCAGTGAGGTGAGCCCTTCGTAGTGGTCCAGTTGTTGTGCGACTCTGTTGCCCAGGTGTTTGGGCAGGAAGAATCGACGACGACATGGCATCGAACAAGCGCCGGCGGCGTACGCCGGATCAGATCATCCGCAAAGTGGCCGAGGGCAACAAGCTTCTCGGGACCGGACAAGAACTGTCCGAGGTGGGCCGGGACCTGGAAGTCACCGAGTCGACCTGGCATCGCTGGGTCGCCCAGTACGGCCGCATGAAAGCCAACGACGCCAAACGCCTCAAAGAACTCGAGGCCCAGAACGCCCGGTTCAAGAAGCTGGTCGCCAACCAGGCCCTCGATATCGACATGCTCAAGGAATTTTCGGCGGAAAACTTCTAACCCCGAACCCCAGGCGCAGCGCGGTGACGATGCTGCGTGGACGTTTCGGGGGCCTCCGAACGGCGGGCGTGTGCGGTGGTGGGTATCCACCGCTCGACGATGCGCCTGGCGCCGGCGCCGATCAGTGATGAGGAAGCCGAGCTGCAGGCTTGGCTGCGGAAGTTCTCCGTCGACCGGCCCCGCTGGGGCTGGCGACGAGCAGCCAAGACGGCCCGGCGAGAAGGCTGGACCGTCAACGACAAACGCGTCCGCCGATTATGGCGCGAAGAGGGCCTGCGAATTCCACAGCGCCGCCGCAAGAAACGACTCACCGGCATCGGAACCGCGGTCGGGGCGATGTGCCCGGTCCGGCCGAACGTCATCTGGGCGATGGACTTTCAGTTCGACACCACTGCCGATGGGCGAACGTTGAAGATGCTCAACGTGATCGATCGATGAGTTCACCCGTGAGGCCCTTGCTATCGAAGTTGATCGGTCCATCGACGCCGATGGCGTCGTCGATGTCCTCGAGCGTCTGGCCCTGATGCATGGCCCACCACACTACGTGCGCTTTGACAACGGCCCGGAGTTCGTGGCGCACGCGGTCAACGATTGGTGCCGGTTCAACGGCACCGGCTCTTTGTTCATCGACCCCGGCTCGCCTTGGCAGAACGCATGGATCGAATCGTCTAACGGCCGCCTGCGCGATGAGCTGCTCAACTCCTGGCGGTTCGACTCCCTGCTGGAAGCCCGGGTCATCATCGAAGACTGGAGGATCGACTACAACGCCAACCGAACCCACTCCGCCCAGGGCGAACTCAGCCCAGCCGAGTTCGCCCTACAGTGAACCACGACCCACCAACCCCAAGCCGCATAGCGACTGGACCATCAAATGGGTCCCCCTCACCGTACCCAGCGACAACTACCCGCAAAAGTGGTGGAGGACAAGCGCCTAGAGTTAGTTTCGATTGTTGCCGAGCCGGCGTGACAGTAGGACTTGCTTCCAATACGTTTCGCGGTCAATCACCCGCTGATCCTCGGTGCGTTTGGACCAGAACTCCAACAGTGCGAAGCGCAAGTTTTGCAGTGCGTACTCCTCGCCCTTGGCGGCGAGCAAAGTCTTGAGCCCAACATTATTTCCATGCAAAGTCTCGGCATAACCGCATAGGCGATGCCAGATTCCCTCGTCGGCATACGCGGCGCCAACGTAAGGCTCGCCGGTGAGTTGATCGTGGATGACGTAGACGCCCTTCATGGATTCCAACGCGATGCGCCAGTCCGGACGACTCTGACGGACGATGGTCCGAAGGTCGCGGAAGGTGTGATTGATGAGGTCGTGGCCCGGAAAGGCATCACCTTCGTAGGGCTTGTCGTGGATTGCTGCTACGGTCATTTGGTCCAGGTCGGTCTCCAAGTTTCGCCGGATGATGCGGCCTGTCGGGCGGAAGTCGATCACGAGACGTTTGATGTACTCACCCATGATCTCGTCGCGCAGTTGGAGGTCGTACGACCGAGCGTTGGCTATCGATGCACGACCCGTGACCTCGAATACACCGCCAAACAGCCATTGGCTCGGGGTCTTCGGGACTCGCGCCATCGTGAAGATGAAGGTTCGATTGAAATGATCCCGCGCGCCGCGCCACTGACTCCATCCGACCCACTCGTCCCAGTCAGTAGCCAAGACGTCGATCGGCTCGACCTCGCCGTTATGCACCGCACAGTGCAGCTTGTATGCGGTCGGGTCCACGTCCCCCATGAGGTTTCGCAGGGGTATGGCACGCGATACAGGTCTTTGCTGGTGTGGCATCTTCTTCATACGTTTACTCCGACATCTGCTGAATATCGTGCCAGTCTGTCGTGGTGGGTCAGTAGATGTGTGATTTTCGCTGGCAAGGTTTCGTGGTCTTTAGCCGTTGAGTTCGACTCAGATTTTGTCGTGGCGTCTTAAGCCATGTCTGTCCTGGCCGGTTTTGCGCCGAAGTCGGCGCGGAATTTCCGTCAGGATCTCCTTCACCTGGCGTCATGCGGCGTCGGTCACGCGTGCAGGCGTATCGGAAATCGAGAACCAGTTTCAATCAGCCCGTGGCGACCGAGACCGGTGGTGCAGCGTTCCCGCAACTTCGGCCGGCGTTCGATGGCGTCGTCCAGCCCGCAACCGTCACGGGTTGATCGTCATCCCCCGGAACCACCCCGGCACGAATGCGATATCCAGCCGGGCACTCGACTTGTACCCCAACCACGTCGCAATCCCCGACGACTGGTTGGCATAGACCCCGCGGGCCGCAGCCACCACCCGGTTGTACTCGGTGAGCCAACGGATTTCGTCGGCGATCTGCTCCAGCACCGCCCGATCGCGCCCCAGCACCTCGGTGACGATCTCGACCGCCGGCAGCTCGTGGCGCTTGTCGGTGTTGCACCGCGAGCAGGCCATCACCAGTTGGCCAGGCCGTCGATACCGACCAACGACCACGGCAGCACATGGTCGATCGGGTTGTCCGCCGGCAGGTGCGCCTTGCAGTAGAAGCAGTGCGGCGTGAATGCCTGCTTGAACGGCTACCGCACGGCGGCCAGTGCGGTGCGGTCCCGGCCGAACAGATGGCCCGCGATATCGGGCACCTCGGCGGTGAGGAACTTGTTCATTCGTCGCACATCGTCGACCCACATGATCTCCAAGGCGGGTTTGAGCAGTCCGGCGAGCCGGGCCAGGCCGGCCGCCACCCAGGGCATCAACTCGATCGCGTCACCGTGGGCGCGCAGCGTCCGGCGGGAGACGTTGGGATGCAGAAAACTGTCGTCGTAGAGAAACGGCTCATTGGTGCGGGCTCCCGGTAGCCGTTGCAGCCGGAACAACGGCTGTTGCGCCAGGCACAAGCCGGTGTCATCGATGGATGCCTGATAGACCTCCGGCGCCGTCGTCATCGCGACACTCAGCGACGGGCCGGCCGCAGTCGAGCGGTAACACCCTGGCGGCACGTGGAATTCGTTCGTGTTCGCCGGTGGACTGCCGCAGGTCGTGACCCTCGAACGGGCGCACCTAGCGCCAGTACAGCCCCAGCACCCGGTGTGCCAAATCGGGGATGGGTACCGTCAACGGATCCGACGGATGCTCCGGCAGGTTCTCGATGCAATGGTCGATGAGCGCCATGAGGGTGGCCAGTTTGTACGTCGCCACCCGGGCGCCGGTCTCTAAGATCGCCACCACGCGCTGAACGAGCAGCAGGGGATCGATGGCGTTGGACACTTGACCTTGTTACCACGGCCCGTGGGCATTCGGGGTGTGGTCGGTTCGAGATTGACCCTAGCTCCACGTCTCCGGCCGCCGAGGCCGTCGATAGTCATTGCGTGATGCGAGGACATTGCCGTACTCGTCTTTGGCCCACCACCGCTCAAACGTTCCACCCCACTGCGTAATCACTCGATGCAGCCGCACAAGGACATACTCCTTGGTGCGGTCGACCGCTTCCTGCGCTGTCGCACCGAGCTCGCACCCGTGCACGGCGAGGTCAACCGTCCCCATATCGGAGCGCATGTAGGACGTCACCGTCACGCGAACTCGATACAGTTCAAGCATTTTCGATCTGCGGAGGATGCTCGTCGGCCACCGGGTACACCGTACAAACCTCTGGTTGTTCATGGTCTCCTTCCTGAGCTTCAGTCAAACGCCGCGACCAGCGCCGAGTGGTCGGTCTCTCCGGCGAGCTTCGGCGCGTGGTCGAACTCGCAGACGCGGACGCGTCGCGCGAACTCAGGTGCGGCGAAGATGTAGTCGAGTCGGAACCCGTTGTCGCCGGGACGGCTGAACCATGAATACTCGCGGACCGTCGGGTGCAGAGACCGCCACACGTCGACGTATCCGGATGCGATCAGGCGACCAGGCATCTCAGGTCCGATGAACTTGGTGCCCTTGGGATCTTTGTCGAGATTGTTGTTGCCCGTGTTGAAGTCGCCGATGAGCAGGTCGACTTCGCTGCGTCGGGCCCGGTCGATCAAGGCCTCCCAGTACGGAAGTTTTGCGTGGGCTTGTGGCAGGTACACGCCGCAGACGATGGTCCCGTCGAACTCGGCGCACCACAGGTGACGGGCGGGCAGGTCCCTGGTGAAGCGCGATGCGCGGTCGATCGGGGTGCGCGACGCGATGAGCACAGTGTTCTGCTTCGGATCGGCCCCAGGGTGAGTGGTCTCATACCCGGCGCGTTCGAGTTGGGCGATCAGGCGAGCGCCGGTGTCGTTGGCCCGGAACTCGGTCACCACCAGCAGATCGGCGTCGTAGCCCAACAGTCGTGCGGCGAGCGCATCAGCAGACATATTGCCGCCATGGCGGATGTTCAGCGTGGCGATTCGCAGCGTCATCGGAGTGTCCTCTCGCTCGGCGTGGAATCTCCAGCGAGCCGCACAGTATGAAGGCGAGCACCGACAAACGCCGTCAGACCTGGACGCGAAGGGGCTCAACCTTCGGGGATGCGATACGAAGCACGAGGGTGGTGCACACCGGCCACCCACTGACTGGGTGGCGGCCGGGCAGCTGTGCGACAGGTTCTTCGCCAGCGACTCAGCATCGCCCTTCGCTGGCCCCGGCCACCGGGATCTGCTGCTAGAGCTCATCGAGACTGGTTGTGGTGATCCGCTGCGGTGGAGCGATATCCGCGTTGAACGGGCGATCGGTAGCCCGTACTACGACGACTCCTACACACCGTTGGAGATCGTGTTGGATGCGCCTGACCTACTGCGTGCGTTCATCCCATTCGCTCACGCGCAGAGCGGGATTCGTGAGGAGCTGACGGCGCGCACGATCGCGGTGATCGATCAGCTGAGGTCCCGATACAAGAGAGACATCGTCAGACAAGCGGAGAACTACTGGAGCCTCGACGATGCAGGCTAAAAGGGATCCAGCCCACCGAGATTGAGTATCTCCGTAGGGTCTTTGCTGCCTACTCGAACTTGCAGACGGGGCCGCCATAGGGTCTGCGCTTGTGGTGTCAGGCCGGCGTTGATCGGGGGTCGGCGATACGCAATCGGTTGTCGCGCTCGTGCAATGCCCGCGTTACACGCGAATGTCCGAGTTCGACGTGGGTCAACGCGGACGCCTCGGCCAGCCGGACGTTGCCGTGCGCAATGGCGTCCACCAAGATGACGTGCTCTTGGTGCCGATCCTGGGCGTGGCCACCCGGATCAATGGCATTGAGTCGGGCCTTGCGTTCTCGCAGCAGCGCCATGACTTCATCCAGCAGAGGGTTGACCGCCAATCGTTCAATCTCCAGGTGCAGCAACGAATTACTGCTATGAAAGGCCTGGTCGTCGTGGCGGGTCATGGCATCGTGCGCGTCAGCGAGGGACGCCTGCAGAGCGGTGGGGTCGCCACCGTGGGACACGCGTTGCGCCGCGAGGCGGGCGGCAAGCGGTTCGAGCGCCGTGCGGACCTCGAAGTGGTCGGTGATATCTGACTCGGTGATCTCCGTGACGCGCGCCGTGCGCCGCGGCGAAAGTTGTGCAAGGCCGGCGCGCTCCAGCATTGGCAGCGCCTCACGCACGGGAACACGCGATACGCCGAGCTTTTCGGCGAGATCGCGCTCGCGGAGGTCGTCCCCGGGGCGCAACTCCCCGTTGATGATCATCTTCTTGATCTCGTCGTACACCCACGACGAACGTGCCTGACCCGTGCTCACCGGCCCCATTGTCCCATCTGAGCTCGTAGGCGTTCAACACTAGACACCGACCCATTGGTATACCGAAACGGCTCATGCGAGTTCCCGGGGTCCGACGCTGGGCCCGCTCTGGCTGGATATGTTTTAACTTTGGCGAAACCTAAGCCCTCATCCGGCCGCCTACTGTCGCAAATCGTGACACTTGGTATACCAGCGACCCTCAACGGCAAGTCTGACTCGCGGGTCCTGCGGTCCGTCATCGTGGCCAATCCGAACTCGAATGGATCGACCACTGACATGCTGGTCCGGCGTTTCCAGCGGGCGATGGACACGGCCCTTCCGGGCGCTGGTATCCCCGATGTGGTGGGCGTAACGGCAGCGACGGGCCCCTCGATGATCACGACACCACAGGCGCTATCGGCAGCTGCCGGCCACGTCCGCGATGCCGTGTGTACTGTCACACCCCGAATCCGACCTGACGCTGTGATCGTCTGCGGTTTCGGCGATCCTGGCGTGCAGCAGCTTCGAGACTGCCTGGCCGTACCCGTGATCGGGATCGGCGAGGCATCTCTGCGGTTTGCCAGTCGGGGCGGTATCCGATTTGGAATCGTCACCACGACAGGCGATCTCGTCGAAGCACTCGCGCAGATGGTGCGCAATATCGGTTTGACTCATCTCTTCACCGGCGTGCAGCTCACGCCGACCGAACCGCTACGACTGGCAGGCCTGCCCGACCTGTCCAATCGGGAACTGGCCACCGCGGTGCAACGCGCACTCGGTGATGGGGCGCAGAAAGTCATCGTCGGCGGCGGACCGCTCAGCAACGCCGCCGACTACCTCGAACAGTTGTATCCCGGTGTCATCGTCGACCCCGTCTATGCAGCCGCATGGTGGGCAGCGCAGCTCACCACACCGCATTCTCTTCACCAGTATGGAATGAGGGACACCGATGAGCGACACTAGTTCAGTTCTGACGCAGACACTTTCGACCGTCGAGGAACGCGACAAGACATTCCGGCGGGTGATGTTCCGCATCCTGCCGTTCGCGACGCTGATCTACATCGTTGCGTGGCTGGACCGGTCCAACGTCAGCTTCGCGAAGCTGACCATGATGGACGAACTCTCCTGGAGCGATGCTGTTTACGGCGCCGGGGCGGGAATATTCTTCATCGGCTACTTCTTCTTCGAGGTGCCCAGCAATCTGCTCCTCGCCAAGATCGGCGCCCCGAAGACCATCATGCGCATCGGCCTTGGCTGGGGTGCCGTCACACTGCTGATGGCGTTCGTCACCGAACCGTGGCACTTCTACGTTCTGCGGTTCCTACAGGGCGCTTTCGAGGCCGGGTTGCACCCCGGGCTGATCCTGTACGTGACCTTCTGGCTGCCGGCCCACCGCAGGGCGAAGGCGATCGCCGTACTGATGTCGGCCTCTCCTATCGCGCAGCTCATCGGTGGACCACTGGCCGGGTACATCATGACCTCGACGCACGGCGCATTGAACGCCTCCGGATGGCAATGGCTGTTCCTCATCGAAGGTGTGCCAGCGATCATGCTAGGTGCCCTGACGCTGCTGTTCATGACCGACCGACCAGGTAATGCCAAGTGGCTCAACGCGACCGAGAAGGAGCACATTCGTTACGAACTGGCCATCGAGGAGCAGGAGGGCGGCCAACGTCAACACAGCTTTTCGGCCGCGCTGCGCAATCCCACCTTCTGGCTGCTGACGTTGACGTTGTTCTGCATTCTGTGGGGGAACAACGCCATCTCGTTCTTCGGCCCCAGCCTGGTCAGGGCCACCACTGGCTTCGACGTCACGACCGTCGGCTGGATCATGTCCGGGGTATTCGCCTTCGGCTGGTTCGGCATGCTGTTCAACGGCTGGTTGGCCGATCGCTATGGTCACGTACATCGGTGCGTTGCCATCGCAGTCACTATCGGCGCCACCGGGTTGGTCCTGGCCGCTGTGGCAATGCAACTGGGCAGCGCCACGGGCGTCGTCATCGCCCTGATGATGTCAGCCGCGGGAACGATGGGCTCGATCCCGGTATTCTGGTCGCTGCCGCCACGCTTCATCTCAGGCATGGCCTTGGCCGGCGGTATCGCTCTGATCAACTCCATCGCGAACCTGGCGGGTTATTTTGCCCCGCAGTTGCTCGGATCGCTCAAGACGGCCACCGGAACCTACACCACCGGGTTGTACATCATCGCCGGGGTAGAACTCATTGCCGCCGTCACCGTGGTGTTTTTCGTCAAGCGACGGGCCGTGTCCGGCGCACTGCTCTCCAGCACCTCCGCTAGTTGAAGACAAGGAAAGGATCTCCGTGACAACGTTTTACAGCGAAAGCCGCCTCAACCGATCGATGGAGCTGCCGGACCTGCTGATTGAGGGCACCTCCGATGTCCATGTGCACAGTGGGCCCTGGCTCAAATCATGCCCTGGCCGACTGAATCCTTTTCAGATCGCCGAGCAGGCTCGCGACGCCGGTATGCGCGCCCTGATGTTCTACGACCACACGTTGGGACTCAGCAGCGGGACGTCGATGCTCGTCAAGAGCCAGGTACCGGGGATCGAGATCTTCGGTGGCCTCATCATGACGACCGCGCTCGGCGGCCTCAATCCGCGGGCGGTCAAGACGGCACTGCATTACGGCGACGGAGCCAAGTTCATACACTTCGGCGCCCATTGCACCCATTTCATGGCCACCCACGAAGGGAGCTTTGTCGACGGGGTGCCGGTTCCGTTCAAGGACCAGTATCCCAAGTTCGCCGCCGAGGAACTGCCCCGCGCGGTGCGAATCCCTACCGAAGGCCCCGCCCCCGCAGAGCTTCTCGAAATCCTCGACCTGATTGCCGAGCGCCCCGACGTCCATCTGAACACGGGACATGTTTCGGTCGATGAGGCATTCCGACTGGTCGATCTGGCGCAGGCAGCGGGTATCCAGAACATTGTGGTAGCGCATCCCTGCCGCGGCCGCATGACGCTGGATCAACAGAAACTGCTGGCGTCCAAAGGTGTGTGGTTGGAGGGCGCGGTGTCGGACTGGATGTTCCACCGCGGCCTGCCGCGCACCAACTACTACGCCGAACCCGAACTCGCCGATGAGATCGCCGGCATTGCCAATGCACCTGAGTTCAGCGGAATCGTGCCGTGGGCGAGGCAGATTCGCGATATCGGCATCGAACACTTCATCCTTGTCACCGACTACGGCATCCGGTCGGGGCCGACACCGCGCGAAGGGATGCGCATCCTGATCAGCTCACTGCTCGACCTGAATTTCACCGCCGAGGAGATCCACACGATGGTGAAGGCCAATCCGCACAGGCTGCTGGGCTTGACCGACTGATCCGAGTTAAGGGTGTCAAGTCGGATTGGGGAACGTCAGAGTCCGGGTTGCAACCTCAGCTCTTGATCGGTGCGACGCTCGAAATCTTCTGCGTCCGCTTGTACAGCCACATGAGCACCACCGCGAACCCGATGACCCCGAGAACTTCAGCCAACGTGCCGTCATTGCCGGTGAAGATGGCCAACGGATCGTCACTTCCCGTCCCGGCGACGAACCCAGCGAACACCACGCCGTAAAGGCTTTCACCGACGATCATGCCGGTGGCCAGCAGGACGCCGAGGCGCTTCTTACGTTCGACGTTCTCGCCGGTACGGTCAGCCCACTTGTTGTAGAACCAACCCAGCAGTGAGCCGAGCGGGATGATCAAGGTCAGGCTCATCGGCAGGTACATACCCATCCCGACGGCCAGCGGGGGCAAGCTGAACCGGGAAGTGCGACACAGGATCTCGTCGACAATGACGATCACCACGCCGATCGCCGCACCCAACCCGATCAGCGACCAGTCCAACGATCCGCCGAACACGCCCTTGGCCAGCGAGGAGATCAGCGCGGCCTGCGGGGCGGCCAGCGCATGGTCGGTGGCGCCTGGCGCACCCAGGAACCCGAACGCGCGTTGCATCAGGTCGAGCACCGGCGGAATGATCGCCGAGCCGAACAACACGCCAATCACCAACGCCACCTGCTGTTTCCACGGGGTGGCGCCGACCAGCTGGCCGGTCTTGAGATCTTGCAGGTTGTCGTTGGAGATGGTGGCCACGCCGAAAGTGATGCCGGCGACGAACAGGGTGAAGGCCACCAGCGCGAGCGACTGACTGTCGTCTGCCGGGCCGTACACCAGCTTGACCAGCAACGCGGCGATGATCACCGTCAGGATGCCCACTCCGGAGATGGGGCTGTTCGACGATCCGATGAGGCCGGCCATGTAGCCGCACACCGCGGCGATCACCAGGCCGATGACGAAGATGAACACCACGCTCGCCACGATGATCCCGGTCGAGCTGCCATGCAGCACCGTGCCGTGACTGAAGTCCCACAGCAGCACGGCAATTGGGATCAGCATCGCTACCACGATGCCAATGACGATGGGGAACGGGATGTCGCGTTGGGTGATGTCGACGAGCTGGCCCTGCCGACGGTCACGGGCGGAGGTCAGCGCCTCCCGGATGCCCTTGATGATCGGGCGCAGGATCTTGAGCAGCGTCCACACCGCAGCGACGGCGATCGCGCCGGCCCCGATGAACCGCACCTCGTGCACGAATACCCCGTCGATGACATCGGCCACCGACTCGTCGGTCCCGAACGTTCCGATGGTGCGGATCGGTAGCAGCACCCCGAACGAGATCACGAGGCCGACGAGCATCGCGATCCCGACGGTCATCCCGATCAGGTGCCCCACCCCGACCAACGCCAGGGACAGGCTGGCGCCGAACATCGAGCCGCCCGCACCAACGCGGAAGTATGCCGCCACGTAATTGGCCAGCACCTTGAGATTGGCCAGCAGCGCGAACCCGGCCGACACCAACGAGCCGAACGCGATGACCCGGATACCGACGCGGTTCTCTTCGACACCGCCGCTGCTGTCGCCGACCTTGAGCACCTCGGCGGCGGCCACACCTTCGGGATAGGGGAGATCGGAGCCGGTCACCAGGGCCCGGCGCAGCGGGATGGAGTACATCACGCCGAGGATGCCGCCGACGGCGCACACCGCCACCGTGATCCAGTACGGGAAGCCGGTCCACCAGCCGATCATGATCAGACCGGGCAGCACGAAGATGATCGCCGAGAGCGTGCCCGCCGCCGAGGCGATGGTCTGCACGATGTTGTTCTCCACGATGGAGTGGTTGGCGAAGTTGCGCAGCAGTGCCATGGAGATCACAGCGGCCGGGATCGCGGTGGCGAAGGTCAGGCCGACTTTGAGGCCGAGGTAGACGTTGGCGGCGGTGAACACCAGCGTGATCGCCCCGCCGAGCAGGATCCCGCGGACGGTGAGTTCGCGCAGCGTCGGTCGGGTGGGCGTTTCTGCGGTGTCGCTGGCCAACTTGGCATCCTCTCGGTTGCGGTTGCTGACTAACGGTAGGCGCTGGGCTGCGGAATCGCGGCATGATCGGGACCGGCACTGTCACAGAGCGCCGATGAAATGGGATTTGATTGGTACTCTGGTCCCATGGAGGCTGTCATCGATTCCGGCGGTCGAGTCGTCCTGCCCAAGCAACTGCGCGATGCTCTGGGTCTGGTTCCGGGAACGAAGGTCGATATTTCTGCGTATGGCGGCGGACTGCAGATCGTCCCGGGAGGGCGAACGGCACGCCTTGAGCGAGACGACGACGGGCGTTTGGTCGCCGCCTCTGAAACGATCGTCACGGACGAGATGATGTTCGCCCTCATCGATTCGGGACGGCGCTGACGTCGGTGCCCGGTACAGCTGTCGACACCAGCGTCGCCGTGCCACTCCTTGTGAGCTCCCACCAGCAACACGCAATGGCCGTGAGGTGGGCGAAGGGTCGGACACTCGGAATCAGCGGGCATGCGTTGCTCGAAACGTACTCAGTGCTGACCCGCCTACCTGGTGACGCTCGCGTCGACCCCACCGACGCCGTGGTGTTGATCGACGAGAACTTCGCCAAAGCCTTCCCGCTCGGCGCACGCGCCGCGCGCGCAGCCCACCGGGAGTTCGCTCGGCTGGGCATCGCTGGCGGCGCGACGTATGACGGGCTTGTGGCCTTGGCGGCTCGCGAGCATGGAGCTGTCCTCGTCACGCGGGACAGACGCGCACGGGCGACCTACGAAGCGCTCGGGGTCAACACGCAGGTGCTGGCAGACGTCAGCTTGTGACCGGACGAGCGGCGACCGTCAGTGGTGACATGGGCCCGCCGTCTTCCCCAACCGCCGCAACGCTTCCCGAAACACTGGACTGGGATTTGCCTCGGGCAGCGCGTTAAGCACCTCGTCCAACGCCTGCTCAGTGTCTATAACTGCTACGTGAGCACCATAGAGCGCAGCCACTGTCGGTGTGCGGCTGTAAGACTCGACGCAATGCAACAGCACCGTGCGCCCCCGCGCGCGCAGCTGTTCGATCGCACGCACCGCCTCTTGCAGCACAAAATCCAGATGCGGGTTCTCATCGGGGTCGACCTTGTCGATCAGACGCACCTCGACGTGGGGCATACCTTCGGGGACAAGGTGTTGTGGGATACGGCACAGCGAGACGACGGCGTCGACCTCGGCGGGTAATTGAACCAACGCGCTCACGCTGCCGAGCAGGACCTTCGGGTCGTGCGGGTGGTGGGCGAGGACATTGACGCGAGACCACGAGTAATCAGGGTCCGAGATCGGCTGCTTGCGCTCGATCGCCGCCGCCAGCCCCACGAGATCGCGGGCAGTGATGCCCGGCCAGCCGTGCAGCAGCTGCCGCCAGTCCAAGGGCACGGCAGATGCACCGTATGCCGCCCCGAGCAACCCGCCGGCGATCGCGGCCACGGTGTCGGTGTCATACCCGGCCCGCACCGCGGCATCGAGCCCGCGGCGAAGATGTTCGGGCCCAAAGCCATCCGCTGCGGTGGTGCTGATGGCGGACCACGCCGCCTGGAACGCCGCCACCACCCAGCCATTGTTCGGAATATCCGCAGGGCGGCTGCCCTCGGCATGCTCGATCCGCTCAGACCACAGCTCTCGGCGATTGGAGTTGATGTGGTGCAACCCGATTCGCACATCGAGCTCGGACGTCAACACCGCGTGCCGGATCGCGCAACACCACAGCACGGCCGCATCGGCGGCCTCGGGATCGAAATGAGTGAGTCCGCTGATCGCCCGTGCCGCCTCCACCATGGCGTCCTCGTCATCGAGGTAGGCCAGCGCGACCGGTGCGGTCCGCATCAGCGAACCATTCCCGCCGCTGCGCCCGGTCTGCCGATGCACGGCCTCCGCTGCCCCGCGAGCACCGGCCGCCGAAATGCCACCGCCCGCAGCCATACTCAGCACTTTCCGGGTCTGGATGCCGACATCCTTGGCGCCCAAGGACCATTCGTACCAGCGGGCGACGATCGCGTCCTGCGCGGCAACATCGCGCAGATCCGCACCTGTGGCGGCGACTTCGGCGATGGCGTTCGCCATGGCGGTGTCATCGGTCCATTCCCCGGGCTCCCACGGCCCGCCGCCGACCATCTCCACCGGCAACTGCGGGCCACGTGGCGGCTGAAACTCGTACGGCGCACCCAGCGCATCCCCGGCAGCGGTGCCCAGCAGTACGCCCTCAACCCGATCATTCAGTGATGTCATGACGCCCCTCCAGTCTTTTGCGCGAATCTGCGCTAATTAAAGGCTGACTGTACGCTCAAGCTCTGACATGGACAAGAACGCGTATCGAGACACCGGTCAGAAGAGGCTGGAGGACTACCCGCGACCCTCGGTCGCGGTCGATACGGCGGTGCTGACGGTCGATCCCGATGTCGGATTGGCGGTGTTGCAGGTCCGTCGTCCCCGTGGCCGCGATTGGGCGCTGCCTGGCACATTCCTGCACGAGGGCGAGGTCCTAGCAGACGCCGTCAGGCGGTCTCTGGCGGACAAGGCCAACGTCCACGGCCTGAACCCCCGGCAACTCCATGTATTCGACGCCGCCGATCGCGACGACCGAGGGTGGGTGTTGTCCGTCGCGCACATCGCCGTCGTCCCGCCCGACCGGGTGTCCACCCGGTCGGCCGAAACGACCCGACTGGTGCCGGTGGAGGAGCCTGGTGATCTGGTTTATGACCACGACAAGATCATCGAGCTGGCCGTCGCCGACGTGCGCGCTCACTACCGCGATAATCCCGACCCCGACCGTTTGCTGGGGGATGAATTCACGTTGCGGGACTTGCGGCTGGTCCATGAGGCGGTCGCCGGGCGCGAGCTGCAACGGGACAATTTCCGGCGCGCGATGGAGCGGCACCTCGAGCCGACGGGCGCCTTCGCCACGGGCGGCCGTGGGCGGCCCGCCGAGCTGTTTCGCCGAGCGTGACGTGAATCGAAACATGCCTGCGCGTGAATTTTCCTTGCGCCTAGGCGAATTGCTCGGTTGCCAATGTGAGCGGCTGCGCTCATTCGACGGGCCCGTCAGTTCTGCCGTACGGTCGAAAATATGGCTGCGTACAACCTGGCTTTCGAATGGACGGATACCAATCGGCACTGGTTGATCGAGGTTCCTGTTCGGATCGTCGCCTACATCGTTGTCGCGTTAATCATTCGGTATTTGCTGCATCGGATGATTGACCGCGCTACCACCGGCAGGCCCAAGAAGTCCAGTAGCGCAGAACTGGAAGGGCAAGCGAAAAAGCCACCGTTGCTGCGCTATTTGCGTGATCGGGCCTCGGCGACGACCAGCGGCATCCGGGTGGCCGAACGTCGCCAGCAGCGGGCCCAGACTATCGGGTCGGTGCTGAAGTCCACTACCTCGATCGTGCTGCTGGTGTGGGTCGTGCTGGCGATCCTCAGCGTGCTGGGAGTGAACATCGCGCCGTTCATCGCCTCGGCCGGTGTGGTCGGCCTGGCGATCGGCTTCGGCGCGCAGAACCTGGTACGCGATTTCGTCACAGGCGTGTTCATGTTGCTGGAGGACCAGTACGGCGTCGGCGACAACGTCGACCTGGGCGAAGTATCTGGGGAAGTGCAGAGCGTCGGGCTGCGGATCACCACCGTTCGCGACATCGACGGCACGCTCTGGTACGTCCGCAACGGCGAGATCGCGCGCGTCGGGAACATGAGCCAGGACTACGCCGTCGCGCGGATCGAGGTACCGGTCGCGCTGACCGCCGACGTGGACCGTGCCGAGCAGGTGGCTGTCGAAGCCGCCCACGACGTCATCGCCGATCCAAAGATGGCCGGCAAGATCATCGGCGAACCGGAGATGCTCGGCGTGCAATCGCTGGCGGCAGACCAGCTCACGCTGCGGATGACGCTGAAGACCCGGCCGAACGCGCAATGGTCCGTGCAGCGCAAGCTCCGTCGGGAAATATTGCGGGCCTACGACGAAAACGGAATCAACCTGCCCTATCCGCAGGGCCGCATTCACGCGGTCGTGGGCGGTCAGGAAACCACCGGCACGTAATTGGCCGGGTTGATGCGATGTTCACCCGCCGACCACCGGTAGGCCGTCAACGCCCCACCCTTGACCGCGCTGAAGTCCACGCAAGCGGTGTAGTCCGTCCAATCGTGCAGGTGTTTGGGTGAACCCTGTCGCCAGTAGTGCCCGTAGAACACCGGGATTCCCGGCGGGTAGACGTAGGTCTGGTCACCGCCAGAGAGCTCCAGTTCAGGGAGCAGTGGGTAGGGCTCACCTGTCGCTGTCGTGTAGTTGCCTCCCATTTCAGCGATATCACGCAGATTGCGGGCATCGCTGTTCCACCAACGCGCCCGCGCATTGGGCCTCGGGATGCCGTCCTTGTCGTGGTATTCCGGCAGGTTGTGCTCGACCAGGCTGATCTCCGGCCCCTTGAGAAGCGTCTCGATCGCCTGGTACAGCGGGTGGTTCTTGTCTGTGGCCGAAGCCAGGTGACGTACGTCGTCGAACGGCGTACTCGACCCGCAATGCTGCTCGACGACGTCGATCGAATCTTGGTGCCAACAGGCATGTATGACGCGAAGGTCGCCGAGGTCCAGCCACAACGGGATCGTTTTGAACCAGTCGAGGTATCGCCGTCGGTCAGCCCCGGTGACCTGTTCGAGGAATGTCGCGTGCTGCTTGGTGTTCTTCGCCGACCACGGGCTCTCCGGATCATCATGGGCGCGAAGGTATTTACCGCTTCCGGCCGGCCATTCGGTGTCATAGGCGAGTGCATTGAACTCGTGGTTGCCCATCACGATCTGCGCGCTTCCGGCATCGACCATGTCCTTGACGATCTGCAACACCCGTAATTGCTCGTCGCCACGGTCAATCAGGTCACCGACGAAAATGGCTCGGCGGTCAGGTTGGCGGTATTCGCTTGTGCCACTGAGCTTCCGGTAGCCGAGCTCGGTTAGCAGTAATTCCAGCGTGGTGGCGCACCCGTGCACGTCACCGATGATGTCGTAACCCTGGACGGTGGTGTCGGTCATCTGGTGGCTCCATTCTTCTGTCGGAGCGGGGAGGATCTCTCGATCTATCACGACCATAACCGGGCACTCCGACACGTCGGCGCGGATCGACAGACGGGCACCTGATGAGCAGAGTCGCGGTTGAGGGTGCAGCGGGTAGGCAGTGGCTGGTATCGCCGGTAGTACCACTTTTCCGGACCACACATTTGTCGCCTCCGCGGTGCTGGTGTGACGGGTGAGAGTCCCCGGACGCAAATGAACTGACGAACCCGATAAAATTGTCCGACGGAGGCTGTTAAATCGTTGCATGCCGCAAGAGGGTGACGCCGCCACAGGCGTCGAACAATCCGTTCACGACGTGATCTTGGAACTGCTCGGAAGCGACGACGCGTTGTCCGACGAAGCCAAGGATGTCGTGCTCAACGCGTTGGCCGAGGTGTCGGGCGGTTCCGGAGAGAAGACGGAAACCGACCCGGCGGCAACATTTCTCAGCTCGATCTCGGTCTCCGGATTCCGTGGCGTCGGCCCGTCTGCACGGCTCGATCTCTACCCGGCGCCGGGCCTGATGGTGGTCAGCGGCCGCAACGGCTCCGGGAAATCCAGCTTCGCCGAGGCCCTTGAACTCACGCTGACCGGCACGAGCTACCGCTGGTTCAACAAGAAGGAGAGCCTGTGGTCCGAGGCCTGGCAGAACCTCCACCAGCCCGATCCGTGCGAGATCGAGGTCGGATTTACCCGCGAGGCGGCAGGCCCCTTCACCGTGGGCGTGCGATGGGACCAGGGCGGAAAGCTGGAGAACTGCACGACGTGGACGCAGGCCGCCGGGGGCAAGCGGGTCGACGGCACCGACACCCTCGGGTGGTCGCGTGCCCTGGAACTCCACCGCCCGCTGCTGTCCTATGAGGAACTCGGTCGGCTGTTCGACGGCGGACCGTCCGCGTTGTACGACGCGCTGGCCAAACTGCTCGGTCTCGACGCACTCGCCGACACCGAGAAGGTCCTCACCACGCGCCACAAGGCGATCAAGGCTGCCAGCGACACCGCCGACGCTGAACGTAAACGCGTGCAGAACGCGTTGGCCGGACATAGCGATGAACGCGCCGAACGCGCCACGAAACTCCTACGTAAACGGCCTGTGCCCCTTGATGATGTCCGAGCCCTGGCGACCGGAGCGGGCGAAGCCCAATCCGATGTCGCACCTGCCCTCCGTGCCCTGGCTCAGCTGGACGCGCCGGCCATCGACACCGTCGAAGAGGCGACCCGAAAACTCCGTGCCGCGATCAACGCCGCCGCCGAGACCGCGACCGCCGCGATCGACCTCACCAGTCAACGCGTCGACATGCTGCGCACCGCGCTTCGATTCCACGATCAGGGCGGTGACACCGACTGCCCGGTGTGTGCGCAGGGCCGCCTCGATGCCAACTGGGCCACCGCCACCCAGGACACGATCAGCAGCAGCGAGGAGCTGCTGGACGAATACCGCGCCACCGCAAAGCAACTCAAAACCGCGCGGTCGACGCTGACGGCGATGATCCAAGAGCTCTCCACAGCGAACACTGCGCCCGGTGTCGAACTCGGCGCATTGTCGACCTACAACGACGCGGTCGCCGCAGCCCGGAAGATCCCCGTCGGTGATGACGCGCTAGCGGCGCACGCCGAGTCGACGCTGACCGAGGTGATCGCCGCCGCCGAATCCCTGAGCGCGGAGGCGGCCGACGAACTCGCGCGACGTGAAAGCGCATGGGCGCCACTCGCCGCTCAATTGGGCGGCTGGGTCGGTCTTGAAGAACAGGCTCGAGCGGTCGACGACGAACTCAACGCCGTTGCCGCGGCAAAGAAATGGGTCACCGAGCATGCTGTGGCATTCCGCAATCGGCGGCTCAAACCGATTGCCGAACAAGCCCGCGACATCTGGCATCAACTCCGTCAGGAAAGCAACGTCGACCTCGTCGACATCTCGCTGGAAGGCACCGCCACACGACGCAAGGTGGTTCTGGAAGGCGCGGTCGACGGCAAGCCCACCAAGGCATTGTCGGTGATGAGTCAAGGCGAGCTGCACGCCCTGGCGCTGGCGTTGTTCCTGCCGCGGGCGACCTCGACGAAGAGCCCCTTCCGGTTCGTCGTCCTCGACGACCCGATCCAGGCGATGGACCCCTCGAAAATCGACGGCTTCGTCCAAGTGCTCTGCGCGATCGCCAAGACTCATCAGGTGATCGTCTTCTCCCACGACGATCGGCTGGCTTCGGTCATCCGGGAAACCGGCGTCGACGCCAGGCTCATCGAAGTGGTCCGCGAAACCGGCTCGCGAGTCACCGTGCGCGACAACGTCAATCCGGCCCGACGGCAGGTCGATGACATCTTCGCGTTGATCAAAGACACCAAAATGCCCGACGACATCAAACGCCGCGCCGCACCAGCGCTCTTCCGGATGGCACTGGAATCAGCCGCCAAGCAGACCTTCTACGCCAAGCAAGCGCTGGCCGGCCGAGCACTGGCAGAGTCCGAAGACACATGGGCGTCGGCCAAGAAGACATCGAGCCGCCTGGCCCTGGCGATCCACGGGGATCCGACGACAGACCTGACTCAATGGCTGAAGCCCGAACGGAAACGAGTGCTTCGGATCTGCAACGCCGGCGCACACGGCGACGCGAACCCGGTCTCGATCCATGACGCCCGAGACTTGGAGAAGACTGTGCTCGAAGTGCTGGCCCTGCGGTGAGCCCGATGAACCTGCTGGGCCAGGCGCAACGTGTCTTGCAGACACCCGAATCGGCAGAGGGGCTGTCGTCGCGCGTCGCGGCATTCCTGGCCCGGCAGGCACTGGAGGAGATTATCGATCAGAGGTGTGCCTCCCTCAATGCGCACGCTCCATGGGCGAATTCGCGCAGCAAGCTCGTCGTACTCAAGTCACTGGACACCGCGGAGGCGGCCGACCGCGCTGCGCTTGCGTGGAACCGGCTCAGCGTCGCCTGCCATGTGCACGCGTTCGAGACGCAGCCGTCGACCGCGGAGGTCGAGTACTTGTGCGGCGTGGTGGCCTCGCTGATCCCGGTAGGGCAGTGAAGGTTTCCCTGACATGCGCATTTGACCCTCGACGACGACGCAACTGAACTACCATTCCCACATGGCTCGGGCCATTGTGGTGTTGTTGTCAGGGATCGTGATCGCGGGCGTCGTCGCGACACCCGCCCACGCCGAACCAGCCCCGCCCTGCACGTTCGCACTGTCACCGCCGGCGGTCGTTCACGTCGACGGCGCCGATATGGTCAGCGTGACCGTCAGCCCGGACGCGTGTGGAGCACCGGCAGACCCGCGCTTCAGCGTGGCGTGTGTGCAGCGTCAGGACAACGCCTCGCCCATCCAATGCAATCAGGGCAGGGGAGCCCAACCGGCGCAGGTGCTGACCCCCTCCCGACCCGGCGCGACCTATGTGTCCACCGGCCGGGGATGCGGCGGCTGGATGGGCATTGCGGAGATCGCTCCGCAGTGCCAGGCGCTCGGCCCGCTCTCAGCGCCGCTGTAACTATCGCGACGGGAGCGGCCAAGCCGTTGCCGTCCGTTCACCTGTGAAATCCCTGTCGGTCACCTGTGCACGCCAAGCTCGTTCGACGCACCGGCACAACTGAAGAGGGTGGCGAATGAGACGGGCGAGAGCGGCTGCGGCAGTGGCCACGGCGGCAGTGCTGATCGTGGCGGGCTGCTCCACCGAGGACAAGAAGCCAGGGGAGACCCCGAAGGCGACCTCGCCGATCGACTGGAACCTGCCCGACGCGAACCGGTACCACCGCACCGCGACGTACCCGGTGTACCTCAACAGACCTGCCGAAGATCCGGTCGACAGAGAGACCGTCGCCGAGATCTCCACCGTCACCCCCGACGGCAACACGCTCATCTACACCGACGCCGCCGCCAAGCGCATCGGATTTGTCGACATCAAAGACCCCGCCAAACCGGTTGGCGCAGGCTCGCTTTCCCTCGCCGAACTGGGCCACAAAGACGACCAGCCCACGTCGGTGGCCGCGGTGAAAGACCACGTCCTCGTCGTCGTCGACACCACCGGCGGTGACTTCGCCCATCCGTCCGGCCGAGTCGACATCGTCCGAACCGGCGATCGCACCCGCGTGCACAGCATCGATCTGGGCGGCCAGCCGGATTCGATCGCCATCAGCCCCGACGGCACCTTCGCGGCGATCGCCATGGAGAACCAGCGCAACGAGGAATTCACCCCGCCCGGCAAGGAGGAAGGTGACCTGCCCCAGCCGCCGACCGGATTCGTGCAACTGATCGATCTCAAGGGGGCACCCAACACCTGGACACCGCGCAAGGTCGGCTTCGACGTGGAAGCGGCGCGCAAAGCCGGCCTCGACACCCCCGAGGACCTCGAACCGGAGTACGTCAGCATCAACTCTCGCGGCCAGGTGGCGGTGACCCTGCAGGAGAACAACGGCATCGCCATCGTCGACGGCCGCACCGGCACGGTGCGGAAGATCTTCAGTGCTGGAAGCGAATCCGTCGAAGGCATCGACACCAACAAGGACGACGCGATCAACCAGACCGGCTCGATCCCGGACACCCCGCGCGAACCGGACGCCATCGGCTGGATCAGTGACGATCACGTCGCCACCGCCAACGAAGGCGACTGGAAGGGCGGCACCCGCGGCTGGACGATCTTCGACGCCGGCACGGGTGAGGTCACGTGGGACGCCGGCAACTCCCTCGAACAGCTCGCGGTGCGCACCGGCCTGCACATCGAGAGCCGCGCGGAATCCAAGGGGCCGGAGCCGGAAGGACTGGCCATCACCACGATTGGCGGCAAGCCCACCGCACTGATCGCCTCGGAACGCAGCAACTTGGTCGCGGTCTACGACGTCAGCGACCCCAAGGCGCCACAGTTCCGGCAGATCCTGCCGACCACCCCCGGACCAGAAGGCGTCCTGCCCATCCCGTCGCGCAATCTGCTGGCCATCTCCTCGGAGGCCGACGATGCCGAAGCCCGCGTGCGGGCCTCGGTCAACCTCTACGGCTACGGCGAATCCTTCGCAGCCGCAGCCACACCGACCTTTCCGTCCATCGTCTCGGCCGACATCGACGGTGCACCGATCGGATGGGGCGCGCTCGGCGCGCTGTCGGCGGACCCGCGCGACGACAACCGGCTCTACACCGCCACCGACATCGCCTACGGTCCGGCCCGCATCCTCGGCGTGGATGTGGCGCAGAAGCCGGCCCTGATCGACACCGAGCTGTCGATCACCGAAGACGGCAAGCCCGTCACCCTCGACACCGAGGGCATTTCCGCCCGCCCCGACGGCGGTTTCGTCCTGGCCGTGGAAGGCGAGGACGGTCCCGGCAACGAGCTGGTCTACGTCGACGGAACCGGCAAGATCGAAAAGCGCGTGCCGCTACCCAAAGACGTTGCGGCGCAGCTCGGCAGTCAGGGTTTCGAAGGCGTTGCCGTCGACGGCAATTCGGTGTGGGTGGCCCTGCAGCGCGAACTCAAGTCCGACCCGAAGGGCGTGGTCCGCATCGGACGCTACACCCCTGAGGGCGACACGTGGGAATGGTTCGGCTACCAGCTGGACCCCACCAGCGCCAAGGATGACTGGATCGGCATCTCCGAAATCGCGGTCCACAACGGTGAATTGCTGATCCTCGAGCGCGACAAGCTCAACGGGCCGGACGCGCGAGTGAAGGCGCTGTACCGGGTGGCGATTCCCGGGGGTGGAACCGCCGCGGCGGACAAGCCGCGCATCCTGCCGAAGACGTTGGCCCGCAACCTTGTGCCAGATCTGCAGGCCACCAACGGTTTCGTGCAGGAGAAGGTGGACGGCGTCGCGATCGCCGGCAACCAGAACCTGTATGTGGTCACCGACAACGACGGGCTCGACGACGCCAACGGCGAAACGGTGTTCCTCGACCTGGGACCCGCGACCGAGGCGCTGACGGGTCAGTGACTCGGACTCAGTAGATCTCGCGGTAGAGCTCCACGATCTCCTCGTGCGCCGGAATCCGTGGGTTGTTGTTCGGTGATCCGGATGCCAACGCTTGGGTCGCCATGGTCTCCAACCGCGCTTCCCATGCGGCCTGGTCGATGCCGTATGCCCGCGGCGTCGGCACCTCGACATCGGCGCAGAGTTGTTGGAGCTCGGCCACCAAGGCGTCTGCAGCCTGCCGGTCCTCGGTGGATGGGGCGACCACGCCCATCGCCCGGGCACAGTCGGCGTACCGTTCGACGGCCGAGTCGATCGAGAACTTGGTGACTGCGGGTAACAACATGGCGTTGGACAGACCGTGTGCGACGTGGAAATGGCCGCCGATCGGCCGGCTCATGCCGTGCACCAGCGCGACGCTGGAGTTCGAAAATGCCATGCCCGCCTGCGTCGAGGCCAGCATCATGGCCTCACGCGCTTCGCGGTCGGCACCGTCGGCGTAGGCCCGTCGCAGGTGCCGCGAAATCGACGTCATCGCCGCCAACGCGAGGGCATCGGTGAACTGGCTGGCGCGTCGGCTGACATACGCCTCGATGGCGTGGGTCAGCGCATCTACCCCGGTATCGGCGGTCAGGCGGGCCGGCATGGACACGGTCAGTTCGAAGTCCACCACGATGGCGATCGGGAGAAACGACAGGCCCGGGCAGAGCATCTTCTCGTCGGTGTCACCGTCGGTGACGACGGTGAATTGTGTTGCTTCCGATCCGCTTCCAGCGGTCGTCGGCACCGCGACGATCGGCAGCGCGGGACCGGAATAGCTGCTCGGTGCCTTGTACGACGTGATGCTCTCGCCGGTCGCCGACAGCACGGCCAACGCCTTGGCTGTGTCCATCGGGCTGCCGCCGCCGAAACCGATCACGCCATCCGCATTGTGTGTGCGTGCCAGTTCTAAACCCGCGGTGAGCGAGTCCGACGTCGGGTCGGGCACCGTATCGGAGAACACGGCGACGTCGGCTCCCGCGGCTTGCATCGTCTTGACGAGCCGTTCCGCTTGACCGGTCTCTGTGAGGAACCTGTCGGTGACCAGCATCGGTCTGACGATGTTGAGCTGGGTGATGACCGATCCGAGGTCTTCGACCGATCCGGCGCCGATGTTGGCGAAACGGGGGAGCGCGATGTTGACAGTCATGGATCCGTCCTCACTGTGTTTTCGGGGAAGCTGTGGTTGAGATCGCCTGAATGTGAGGCGATCTCGCTGCGAGTAGCTGAGTGGCTCACGTCATGAACCATGCTCACCGCTCATTCGTGCACCAGTCAACGACCAATGGCGCACATGCACGTGCACATTTGCACGTGTAGGTTGTTGGCCATGTTCAGCGCCGACAACCTGCGCTTCTTCCTGGAAGTGGCGCGCACGGGCCGGCTCAACGAGGCCGCGCGCAATTTGGCCGTGGACCACACCACTGTTGGCCGGCGCATCACCGCGCTGGAAAAGACGTTCGGGGAAAGGCTTTTCGACCGCTCCCCAGGCGGGTGGCATCTGACCGAGGCCGGTGCGGATCTGCTGCCGCGCGCGGAGTCGGTCGAATCGGCCGTCATCGCCGCGTACGACGTGCGTACCTCCACGGCCGGCCCGCTCACCGGCACCGTCCGGATGGTGGCTCCCGACGGATTCGGCGCCTTCGTCGTGGCGCCGCGACTCGTCGAACTACGACGGGCGCATCCTCATCTGGATGTCGAACTGGTCACCGCGACCGAACACGGCTCGCTGTCAGCGCGTCATTTCGACATCGCGGTCACGCTCGAGCAGCCGTCACCGCGCGCGGTCCATGTGCACCATCTGGCCGGATACGACCTGCGGCTCTACGCCGCACCGGAGTACCTGCGCACCGCGCCACCGATCACCGAGCTTGCCGATCTGACGGACCACACCCTGGTCTGGTACATCGACGCCCTGCTCGACGTGGCACCGTTGCGGATCCTGGAATCGCTGCCACACAAGCAGCGCGTCGCGATCCAGACCAACAACATCACCGGCCACTGGACCGCGGCGCGCAGCGGGCTTGGCATCGCGCCACTGCCGGAATACCTCGGCGAACCCGACGATGCGCTGGAAGTCGTTCTGCCGGAGAAGTTCTCGGCGCGACGCAACTACTGGATGGTCATCCCGCGGGAAATGCAGCAGCTCGGGCGGGTACGGGCCGTCGCACAGTTTCTGCGTTCCACGGTGGCGGCCAGCCCCTACCTTTCCCAAGCCGACAGGTGACACGTCACACCGCGGGATGCTCCTTGTTCCACGGCGTCGCTTCCTGGAAGGCGCCGACGATGTCGACAAGCCGGCGCTCCTCGAATGCGCTGCCGACCATCTGCAGGCCGACGGGGAAGGGATGTCCGGCTTCTGTGGTGGTGAAACCGCCAGGGAAGGTGATGGTCGGCAGTTGTGACAGGGTGAACGGCACCGTGAATCGGTGCACCCCCGCGGTGGTCTCCTCGTCCATTCGGATCATCTTCTCGACCGGTGGCGCGATGAAGGACATCGCCGGGATCAGCACCGAGTCCACCTGGGCCAGCGCCGCCTCCATCTGACCCTTGAACTTCAGCCGCCGCTGCAACAGTTCGTCATATTCGATGCCGGACATGGCAATTCCGCGATCGATCAGTTCACTGAGGGCCGGCCCGTAGCTGTCCTTGTGTTCCGGGTACAGCCCACGATGCGCACGGGCGGTCTGCACGGCGCACACGCCGAACCAGTCGGTGATGGCCTCGGTCGGATCGGGCAGGGTGATCGGAACGAGCTCGGCACCCAGATCACGCAGCGCCTGCTCGGCTTCGCGGTGGGCCTTCTCGACGTCGATGCTGACCTCGCGGTAGCTCCATTCCGGGTCGATGCCGATCCGGACCCCGCTCAGCGACGCCGGTGGCTGGGTATCGAATTGGGGCACCGGCCGCAGCGCCGCGGTCGGATCCCGAGGGTCCGCGCCGGCGATGGCGCCCAGCAGCAGCCCGGCATCGCGGGCCGAACGGCAGATCGGTCCTACGTGATCGAGGGTGGCCGCGAGTTCGACGACTCCGGCCCGGCTCACCCGGCCCCACGTCGGTTTGAGTCCGGTCGCTCCGTTGGAGGCCGACGGCATCCGGATCGACCCACCGGTATCGGATCCGAGAGCGCCGAAACACAATCCGGCAACCGGAGCCACGCCGCTGCCACTCGAGGACACGCCGACCCAGCGATTCGGATCCCAGGGGTTCAGCGGCGCCTTGAACGGGGGCGTGTGCTCGGTGTAGACGCCCTCGGTGGTGTGCACCTTGCCGACGATGACGGCGCCGGCCTGCTCCAGCCGTTCGACGACCGTCGCGGAGATCTCGGCTACCTGCCCGGCCCGGATGGACATCCCGGCCTCGGTGCGCCATCCGGCCTTGTCATAAATATCCTTGATGGCCAACGGAATCCCGTCCAGCGGGCCCCGCGTCGTGCCTGCCTTACGTCGCTCGTCGGATTGGTCGGCCTGCGCGAGGGCCTCATCCGCCGCGACGAAGGCGTAGGACCCAAGACGCTGATCTACCGTGGCGATGCGGTCGAGCGTCAGCTGGGTCAATTGCCTCGCGGTGACGTCGCCGGCGGCCAGCATGTCGACCAGCTCGCAGATCTCCCGGTAGTGCAGTCCGGCTTCCGAACCGTTGTCAGTCATTCGTCAATCTCCCTGTACTTCACTCTGTTTCGTCACTCGGCCGCCATCGCGCACTCATCGTCCGGCAGCTCATCATCGACGCCCGACGTGGCTGCACCATACTGCGAGCCCCGGGTAATGATGGTGAGCGGGATGTACACGATCGGTCCCAGCAGCATGGCCGCGAACGAGGCGAAGTGCAACGGGTAGACGCCGAACACGCCGAGAGCGCCCAGGCTGAGACCAGCGGCCAGCGCCACCATGCCGCACAGGTTCCAGTCCTTGACCCGGCCCTCGCGGAACTCGATCTGGCTGCTCGGAGCGAGTTTGAGCAGCTTGCGGCAGACGAAGTAGTCGCTGAGCAGGATGAAGATCCAGGTATTGGTCATGATGCCGGTCACCGCCAGGAACTTGTCGGTGTACTGCAGCACGTTGATCGGGTAGAGCACCACGCCGAGCGCAACCAGTAGCACCATCCACCATTGCCGGCCGATGCGTTTGGGGGACAGCACATCCCAGGCGTTGGACAGGGCAAGGGAGCCGGAGTACAGGTTCATCACGTTGATTCGCACTTGGGTCAAGATCGCGAATATCACGCCGAGCACGCCCATCACCACTGCGAAGATCAGTCCGGGATCGGTGGCGGCGAGTTCCTGTTCAGCCCTGCTGCCGTCGAAATGGGAGATCATCGTGAAGCCGAGGAACGCTCCCAACATCATGACGACGGCGATCATCAGCAACTCCACGAGCATCACCCCCGCGGTACCGGCGTAGGAGACAGAGCGCTTGACGAACCTGCCGTAGTCGGTGGCGATCAGGGCCTGGAACACCACCTGTCCGTTGGCCAGGCTGAGTGCCTGCCACATGGCCGTGGCCGATACGCCGTCCTGAACCACCCATTCCCCGGGCCCGACGAGCACGTACCCGTTGGCCAGCATCACCATGCCGATCACGAACAGGATCAGGAAGATCGGCATCCCGAAGCGCTGCAGGATGTTCATCGAATGCATGCCGCGCCAGGAGTAGTACAGCGCGATGAGCGCGACGATGCCGAACACCACGCTGGCGGCCGCCGAATTGATTGGTATTCCGGCGATTTCGCTCAGGCCATGTGAAACGATGCTGCCCTCGAAGATGAAGTAGAACACGTAGTTCACCGCGTAGACGAACGAGGCGATCGCGGAACCGCGGGCACCGAAACCGAGTCCGCGGGACAGCAGCGGCAGCGAGAGGCCTTCCTGGCTGGCGATTCTCATCACCAACGCGCCCACGACAGTGGCGCCGACGATCATGTAGGCGATCGGAATGAGCAGCATCGGCCAGCCCACCAGAAAGCCCATCTGACCGCCCAGGGCGAACCAGAACATCGCGGTGACGTTCCCGGTGAGGACGAGCAGTATGGCCGGCCGGCGCCAGCGTTGGCTGTCCGGGACACGCGTCGTCGCGTAGCTCTCGATCTGATCGTCGAGGCTGGTGGCCGGCCCCTGAAAATAGCTGCTGAAGCTCAACGCATGATCCTTCCTCGCACCATCTCGCGACTGATGACCGAACGCGCATCCGACGCGCCGTCCGAGTTCGACCGCAGCGGATGTCAGACCATGTCTTTTCTGGTGAAGGCGTAGGGCCTCGCTGCGATGTGAACTACATCTCAACCTGCGTATACGGCTTAGTCAACGGACAGTGCTGCACATGGAAGTGCATAGATGCACATCGTTGATGCCGGCAGCGGATGACTGATGGGCAATCTCTTCTGTGACGCCCAATTCGTCCTATGCGACAACTGATTTCGAGGCGTGAGCGCTGGTTCAGCCCCTGAGCCCGGCCGGCGTGTCATGATGGCCCACATGGCGGCAGCGCTCATCCGTTCCGACAAGCTGTTGATCTTCGGTGGCCTGGCCATCTGTGTGGTGGCGGGGCTGTCTCATTACGGCGGCTGGCCACACCTCGTCGGCTTCGTCGTCAGTGCGCTGGCAGTTACCGTATTGGCCTCGGTCGTCGGTTTGGCCGTCGAACAGCTCGGCGACCGGTTCGGCCCCGGGGCCACCGGCGTGTTGCAGTCCGCCCTCGGCAATCTGCCCGAACTGTTCATCTGCATCTTCGCGCTCAAGGCCGGCTTGGTCGACGTGGTGCGGGCCGCGCTGATCGGTTCCATCCTGGCCAACCTGCTGCTGGTGCTGGGCCTGGCGTTCCTGGTCGGCGGACTTCGGCATGGCCCGCAGAAACTGGGCTCCGCCCAGGTGCGGACCATCCTGGTCCTGATGGTCTTGTCGGTTACCGCTATGGCGATTCCGTCGATCGCCCACGAGGTGCACGCCCCGGCCTCCGAACACGAAGTGTCCTTCTCGATGATCGTGTCGGTCGTCCTGCTGGTGTTGTTCGCGCTGTCGCTGCCGTATTCACTGAGCCGGGACAAGGACAAGACCAGTGAGGTTGTGCCGCAGCCACATAAAGAGGCACTGCGGTGGCCGGTCGGGCTGGCGATCGGCATGCTCGCCGTCGCCGGGGCAGGGGCCGCGTTCGTGTCGGACTGGTTCGTCGCCGCGCTGGAGCCGGCGATGGACTCGCTGGGCATCTCGCAGGCCTTCGCCGGTCTGGTGATTGTGGCCATCGCGGGCAATGCGGTCGAGAACGTCGTCGGTGTGCAACTGGCCGCCAAAAACCAGTCCGAGTACGCCTTCTCGATCATTCTGAACAGCCCCATCCAGATTGCCCTGGTGCTGGCGCCGGTGCTGGTGCTGGTCAGTCAGATCTTCGGCTTGGCGTCGCTGACCCTGGTGTTCGGTCCGATGCTGATCGTCGCCCTGTTGGTCGCCGTGGTGCTCGCGGCGATCATCGCCTTCGACGGGGAATCCACCTGGTTGGAGGGCGCGACGCTGATCGCGCTGTACTGCATCATCGCCGCGTCGTTCTGGTGGGGTTGAACGGCTAGACGGAAAACGCCAACGCGTAACCGATTGGGATCATCGCGACATACCCGATGATTCCGACCGGAATACCGATCAGCGGCGTCCACGTGCGCCGTTCGGCCACCGCCGCACCCACCAATGCCGTTGCGGTGCCGGCCACCAGGCACATCCACGGCATCCACACGAGCACGTTCTGACCTGTCGCGGACAGTTGGCACACCGTGTCGGCAGTGCCGTCGTGACAACCATCTGTGGCCATGGCCAGCGGCAACATCAGCACGATGGCCGCGGCGAAGCCCAAAATGCCCATCGCGCTCAGCAATACGATGAACCACACCCAGTGCTTGCCGTATCGGGCGCTGGTGGCGGGTGGTGCCGGGTCGGCCATCGACTCAGAGTACTGGCGGTGACACCGGACAACGTGCACAAATGTGGGCACATCGAACACGGCGGCCGTCAGGAGTTTCCGTCGTGGAGATGGCCTGGCTGGCCGTAGAGTTCCAGGGAGATTGCCACACTGCGACCGACTCCGCTATGGCCGGTCGTTCGGCGGCAACGGGGCGGTCGATCCCCATAACGGATGCGCCCGTGGACCCATAGCCGGGGTGAGGGGACGAATTGATCATGGAGATGACACACCGATCTGCGCGCCGTGCCGCCGCGTTGCTCGTTACTGTCGTGTCGCTGTCGGCGTGCAGCAGCGAGAAGCCCGTGTCGATCGAGGAGATCTTCAAAGACAAGGTGCCGACGGCGGGCACACCGACCGCTGCAGTGGGTGATGCCATCGGCGATCCGAACGCCTGCGCGCCGTTCGACGGGCCGCTGCTCGATATACCGGCACGAGGCACCGCGGAGCCGCAAATGCGGGTCCCTCAAGCAGCGGGATGGAACCGCAGCACCAAACTCGACAGCGAAATTATCCGGTTCGTCCTCGTCAACACCGATCTCGCGGCGAATCAGTTCGCACCCAATATCGTGGTCGCACTGGAGGATGCCCCCAAGGCCGACGTTCAGACCATTTTCACGCAACAACACGCCAATCTGGTGAAGTTGGCGGGGGCGATGGACCTCGCTTCCGAGCCGGCGACGGTCTGCGGCCTGCCCGCCGAGACCATCACGTTCACCGCCGGTCCGACCGGCCCCGGCGCGCACACTCGTGCAGTGACCGTGCTGTCGGTGCCTACCATCGTCGACGGCCACCAGTACTTGGCCACAGCGGCCGTGCAGACAACCGACCCGGACAATCCGACTTATCAGCACGACGCCAAAGCTCTCCTGGATGGATTCCAGGTGCTGCCGCCTGAACGCGGCGCGCCGTGATGCGCCCACTCCGCTGAGTGGAAAGCCGTAACCAGTAGTGCCCCAGGCAGTTCCGGGGCGGTCATCAGTCAGCCTTCGGCAGCGACCAACGACCCGAGCTTGATGTCGGGGTTGTCACGCTGGAAACCCTCCAGCCGCCACGGCGTCGAGAACAGCACGAGCATGACGCCGTCGCTGCGGGTCAACACTTCCGCAGACACCTGACGATTCACAAAGTCGGCGTCCTCGGGGCGGACGACCCGCGCGACCTGATACGGCAGGTTCTCCAGTGAGATCGGCGCGCTGAGCTCGGTGGCCATCCGGTGGGCGGCGACCTCGAACTGCATCGGTCCGACGGCGGCGAACACCGGCGCCTGCTCGCCACGCTTGTCGGAGCGCAGCACCTGCACGACGCCCTCCTGCTCGAGCTGCTCGATCCCCTTGCGGAACTGCTTGTGCTTGCTGGGATCGGTACCGCGGGCCACCGCGAAATGCTCGGGGGAGAAGCTCGGAATCGGCGGATACACCACCGGGATGTCGCGGTAGAGCGTGTCGCCGGGGCGCAGCGCCGCGGCGTTGGCCAACCCGATCACGTCGCCGGGCCAGGCGTCGTCGAGAGTCGAGCGCTGCTGGCCGAACACCGACTGCGCGTACTTGGTGACGAACGGCTTGCCAGTGGCGGCGTGGGTGAGGACGTCGCCGCGCTCGAACGTGCCCGACACCACCCGTGCGTAGGCGATGCGATCACGGTGCGACGAGTCCATGCCGGCCTGCACCTTGAACACGAACGCGCTGAACGGCGACTCCACCGCCCGGCGGTTCCCGTCGACGTCGAGCGATCCGCTGGGCGCCGGGGCCAACTCGACCAGGACATCGAGCAGCTGGTTCACCCCGAAGTTCAGTGCCGCCGAGGTGAACAGCACCGGAGAGGATTCACCGGACAGGAAGGTCTCGCGGTCGTAGTCGGACCCGTCCATCGACAACAGCTCGGATTCCTCCACCGCCGTGTCCCAGTCGTCCCCGGCTGCCGCATGCGCGTCGGCCGCGGCGATGTGCTCCTCGGGAGCGGCGGTGGCCCCGCCCGCGGTGCGGGTGAAGCGGATGAACTTCTCCGCCCGACGGTCCATCACGCCCTTGAAGTCGCCGGCGATACCCACCGGCCAGGTCAGGGGAGTGGTCCGCAGCCCGATCCGCTCGTGGATCTCGTCCATCAACTCCAGCGCGTGCCGGCCCGGACGGTCCCACTTGTTGATCACGGTGATGATCGGGATCCCACGGTGCTTACACACCTGGAACAGCTTGAGGGTCTGGGGCTCAAGGCCTTTCGCGGCGTCGATCAGCATGACCGCGCAGTCCACCGCCGTCAGCACGCGGTAGGTGTCCTCGGAGAAGTCGGCGTGCCCGGGGGTGTCGAGCAGGTTGATCACGCAGTCGCGGTACGGGAACTGCAGCGCCGTCGAGGTGATCGAGATGCCGCGGGCCTTCTCCATGTCCATCCAGTCCGACACCGTGGAGCGCCGGCCCGCCTTGCCGTGGATCGCGCCCGCTTCGGTGATCACCCGGGCGTGCAGTGCGAGCGCCTCGGTCAGCGTCGACTTACCGGCGTCGGGGTGGCTGATGACGGCGAAGGTGCGGCGACGGGCCGCCTCGGCCGAGATCTTGGCGGCTTGGGCGGTGTTGGTGGCGGGGGCTTCGTCGAGGGCTTTGTCGGTCATCTCGACTAGCGATGGTATGGCGGTGTGAGGGCAAACCCGTAATCGAGTGGCGGACGTGTGATCTGGAACGGTGGCACCGCCGGTGATGACGGAGGTGGTCGCCGTCCGAAACTCGGGACGGCCGGGCATGATCGTTGCTGATGAACATCTGCGTCTTCCTCTCCGCTGCCGACCTCGACGAGCGCTACACCGAACCGGCCCGCACCTTCGCGGAGCTCCTGGGCAAGGGTGGCCACACGCTGGTCTGGGGCGGCTCCGACAAAGGGTTGATGAAGGTCGTCGCCGACGGAGTGCAGAACAGCGGCGGACGTCTGGTCGGCATCTCCGTCGAATTTCTGCGGTCCCATGCCAGACCGGGCGCCGACGAGATGGTGATCACCGCCGATCTCGCCGAACGCAAGGCGATGCTGCTGGCGCGGTCCGACGCGCTGGTGGTGATGGCCGGCGGGTTGGGCACCCTCGATGAAGCCACCGACATCTTGGAGTTGCGCAAACACGGGCGTCACGACAAGCCCGTGGTCCTGTTGAACACCGCCGGCTTCTACGACGGCCTCGTGATCCAGCTGCGCCGGATGGAACAGGACGGTTTCCTGCCCCTGCCGCTGGACGATCTGGTGTACGTCACCGAGGAACCCGCCGCGGCGCTGACGTACCTCGAGGGAAGTGTCGGCGGCGCTGCCTAGCATCAGGCCATGCCGTCAGAGCGTCCCGCAGTACCCGCCGCGGTGAAGCGCGCGGTACTGATCGAGGCGGGCCACCGGTGCGCCATCCCGACCTGCCGGCAGACGCCGGTCGAGATCGCGCACATCGAGCCGTGGTCGACAGTGAAGTCGCACGCCGTGGAAAACCTGATCGCGTTATGCCCGACCTGCCATACGCGATATGACAACGGCGATATCGATCGCATCTCGATGCGCCAGTACAAAGCCAGCCTGGCCATTCTGAACAATCGATATACCGACATCGAACGTCAGCTATTGCGGGCCTTCGTCAGGAAACTCGACAAGGCCAAGCTGATCGAGCCGTCGGTGACCGCCGCCGGCCTGGCCGGCATCACGCAGATCGGCAAGATTCGCATTTACTCGGAGATGGATTGGATGCTGGTCAATCTCGTCGACGACGGGCTGATCGAGTTTCGCGAGAATCGCCGCCGCGACCTCGAGGCGCAGGAACAGACATTGAACGCGAAGGTCGTCGAGCTCACGGCCAAAGGCGCGAAATTCTTGGAGCAATGGATGGCGGCGGAACCTCTGGTTTGAGTAAGCGCTGCCCACCACAACGAGACGATCACGACTCGCCTACAGCGGGTAGCCGTTGTGCCGAAGCGCGGGCGTCCCGGCTACGATTGACGCACCGATCGAATCCTCGATCAATCAGGCCCTCGCCGAACCACATTGGAGTGAAGTTGACGTCTGTTCGCCGTGCCTATCTGGCGGTCGCACTTGCCGTGCTGGCCGTGTCAGGTGGCGTCGTTGTCTCGGCCCTGCCGGACTGCGCCGAGCACTGCCAGACGTTGGCCGCGCCGCCCCAAGGCGTCCCGCAGGCGTCACCCACCGAGCCGGCCAAATTGACCATCACCCCCAAGCCCGACGCCGAGGTGGATCCTCTGGCCCGGGTCATGGTCACCGCCGACACCGGCACCGTGACGCGCGTGACGATGGTCAACGATGCGGGCAAGGAGATCCCCGGCATCCTCACTCCCGATGCCAGGACCTGGAAGCCCACCACCACGCTGGGCTACGGCCGCACCTACACGCTGAAGGTCGACGCACGCGGTCCGGGTGGCATGCCGACCCGCAAAAGCACCACCTTCTCCACCGTGACCCCCGGCTACCAGGCCCGCGTCTACCTCAACGGCACCAACTACGCCCCGCTGCAGGACGGCGCCACCTACGGCGTCGGCATGGTGATCGTCGCGCGCTTCGACGAGCCGATCACCGACAAAGCCGCCGCCGAGAACCGGATGAAGGTCATCACCGAGCCCAAGGCCATCGGGTCGTGGAACTGGATCGACGACCAGACCGCGCACTGGCGTCCCGCGAAGTACTACGCCCCGGGCACCAAGGTCACCGTCGACGCCGGGATCTACGGCGCCAAACTCGGCGACGACCTGTACGGCGCGCAGGACGAGAAGGTCTCCTTCACCATCGGCGCCTCGCACGTCACCATCGCCGACGACACCGACAAGCAGGTGCGGGTCTACGAGAACGGCAAGCTCGTGCGCACCATGCCGACCTCGATGGGCATGGGCGGCACCGAGACCATCGGTGGCACCACGATGAGCTTCTGGACCCCGCGCGGCGTCTACACCGTGATGGACAAGGCCAACCCGGTGATCATGGACTCCTCGACCTACGGTCTGCCCGTCAACTCGCGGCTCGGCTACAAGACGACCATCCCGTGGGCCACCCGCATCAGCATCGACGGCATCTACCTGCACCAGCTCAACGCGACGGTGTGGGCACAGGGCAAGACCAACACCAGCCACGGCTGCCTCAACCTGAACGGCGAGAACGCCGAGTGGTTCTACAACTTCTCGGTGCCCGGCGACATCGTCGAAATCCGCAACACCGGCGGCGACCCGCTCAAGCCCACCAATAACGGCGACTGGACCGTGCCGTGGACCGAGTGGGTCAAGGGCAGCGCGCTGCGCTGAGTCTCGAACAGATTCAGAACGGGTAGTCGCCTACTCACTCCATCGGTCCACTCACACCTCACCCTGGTCGTAGCGCGCTGGTCACAGCGCGGTGAGGGGGCATGATCATGGCGCTGCCGACACCCGGTACCTACGGAATGCTGGTGGCGAAGCATTCCGGTAAGGCCATCGAAGTAGAGGATGCGTCGCTGGCGGACGGCACCAGACTCATTCAGTCCGACAGGGCCGGGACCACTAATCAGTTGTTCCGATTCTCCGAAGCCGCGCCGGGCTTCGTCAGCATCGCGGCGCTTCACTCGGACAAGGTCCTGCAGGTGGCCGACGGGCTGGAACCTGTCCGCCAGTTCGCCCGAACTGCCGAGGGAAGTCAGGAGTTCTCCGTGGCGCAGAGCGGGGACTTCCTTGTGATCGCAAACCGACTTTCCGGCCGTGTGCTCGATGTCCGGGGCGCCAGCAAGGACAACGGCGCCGAACTCATTCAGTTTCCGTTCCTGGATGACCACGGCAACCAGCTGTGGAGTTTCGTGCCGGTGGACGTGAGTCCGTGCGCGGGCATCACCCGTCAGATCCGCAAGAACGACGAGCGAATCGCCAATGATCTGACGGGCCTTGACGACCCAGATATCACGCCGGAGCAGCGCAAGTCGCTGCAGAAGGATCTGGACGACGCGCGGGCGCGGAAGCGCGGGCTGGAGAAGGAGCTCAGCCGTTGTCTCGCAGGACTGCCTGTGCCGGGTTAGTCGCCGGGCAGCTTGGCGCAATCCGGTCGATGACCTGGTTAGCCTGCGCCGCTAGGCGGTCAACGCCTTCAAATCGTTCATTGTCGACGTGACGATCTCGCCCAGCCCGGCCTCGGCGTCGTCGTGCACCCATCGGGTGAACGCGACCTTGAACACCGCCATCCCGGCTTCGGCGGCCAAGTGTGCGGCCGCATCGCCTATGCCGCGCTGATGTAGCGCTTCGGCCATCTCGGTGGACAGCGAGGCGAGCTTGATCAGTTCGCGCTCCTGCAGCGCGGGGTTGGCGTCGATGATGGACTGCCGCCGCCGGGCATGGTCGCGTCTGCCGTCGAACACCGGACCGAGCGCACGCAACGCGGCACCGATGACATCGAGGGGCGCGGCGTCGGCCGGGGCGTCGGCGATGGCGGCGAGCAGGATTTCGGTGAGCATCGCCTGCCCGCCGAACAGTGCCTCGCGCTTGTCGGCGAAGTAGCGGAAATAGGTGCGCTCGGTGAGCCCGGCCCGCTCGGCGATTTCGGCGACCGTGGTCTGGTCGAATCCGCGCTCGCGGTAGAGCTGCAAGGCCGCCTCCTGGAGGCGGTCGCTCGCATTGGGCTCCCAGCGGCTCATGAAGTGATCCTAGGGAATGTCAGCGACTGTCATCGCGTTGTGGTGATGACAGTCGCTGACATCAGGAGGATTCCATGAAAGTTTTCGTCACCGGTGCATCGGGCTTTGTCGGTGCCGCAGTGATTCGTGACCTCGTCACCCACGGCCATGACGTCGTCGGCTTGGCGCGCTCCGACGCCTCGGCCGACGCCATCAGTGCCGCAGGCGCGGGCGTCCATCGCGGCGATCTGAACGACCATGACAGTTTGAGGTCCGGTGCCGACGCCAGCGATGGCGTCATTCACCTGGCCTTCCACCACGACTTCGACAACTTCACCGACGCCGGGGAGCTGGATCGCCGCGCCATCGAAGTCCTCGGCACGACCCTCGCCGGCTCGGACCGCCCGCTGGTCGTCACCTCGGGCGTCGCCGGGCACAGTGCCGGCCGTGTACTGACCGAGAACGACGCGTCTCGACCTGGCCTGCCCCGGCATTCCGAGACCGCGGTGCTGGCCTTCGCCGACAAGGGAGTGCGAGCCGCGATCGTGCGGCTGTCACCGACCACGCACGGCGAGGGCGATCACGGGTTCGTGCCACGGCTCATCGAGATCGCCCGGGAGAAAGGTGTGTCGGCCTATATCGGTGACGGCGCCAACCGGTGGCCGGCCGTGCACCGGCTCGATGCCGCCCCACTGTTCCGGCTGGCTCTGGAGCAGGCACCGTCCGGGACGGTGCTGCATGCCGTGGCCGAGGAGGGCATCGCGGGCCGGGACATCGCCACCGCCATCGGGCGTCATCTCGGACTGCCGGTGGTCAGTGTTGCGCCGGAGCAGGCCTTCGAACACTTCGGGTGGATCGGCGGCATGTTCGCACTCGATGTCCCGACGTCCAGTGCGTTGACGCGCGAGCGGTTCGGCTGGCAGCCCAACGAAGTGGGACTGCTCGAGGACCTCGACCGCGGGGACTACTTCGAATGAGCGATCAGTGTGGGAACACCTGACGCGGCGGCGGCGGCTTCCTCACGAT
This sequence comes from Mycobacterium sp. URHD0025, assembly GCF_000426065.1. GTDB lineage: Bacteria > Actinomycetota > Actinomycetes > Mycobacteriales > Mycobacteriaceae > Mycobacterium. The sequence goes on from NZ_AUEQ01000006.1 coordinate 70,160, forward strand.
GGCCGGCAGGATGAACGTCTCGATGTAGCCCCGCGCCACCGCAGGGTCGTTGCGGACCGGTACGGCCTTCACCAGGAAGCTCAGCGCGGTCGCAATGATGAACTGCGCGAGATCGTTCGGGTGTAGGCCGGGCCGGAACTGGGTGGCGTCGTCGGCGATGATGCCCTCGACAGTGGCGGTCACCAGATCCGTCAGGTCGGTGTCCTTGGCGATCAACGACGCGATCGTGCCGTCGGGCGTTTGGTCGGCGATGGTGTTGAGCAGCGGATCGGCGACCAGCTCGGTGGCGACGATCACCATGCTCTCGACCAGCAGGTCGATCGGCCGGGCGCCTTCGGGCATGCGCGTCAGGATCGAGGCCATGTGCCGCTGGGTGGTGCGTTGCACCATGGCTGCGATCAACTCGTTGCGGTTGGCGAACTGCCGGTAGATCGCGGTACGCGAATAGCCGGCCTCGTGGGCGATGACCTCCATGGTCGAAGCCCGGTGACCGCGGGTGGTGAACAGATGCTCGGCGGCATCCATCAATACCTCGCGCGCTTGCTCGGCGCTGTTGCCGCCGCCCACCGGGCGCCCACGGGATCGGCGTGCTGGTGCTGACAATCGACTGTCCTGCTCGGCTGCGTGATGGGGCTTCAGTATGCCCGACGGATGCGGCCGGCCAGACATTAAAGAAACATTCTTGGCAATTTGTTCTATTTCCCTGCGGGCCGACGATGACGCCGGTTAGCGTGCCTGCGTGACCAAACGGGGCAGGGCGATCAATGCGGTACTGGTGATGGGGTTGGGTGCGTTGGTGGTCGCGCTGTGGATGGGGTTGATCGCAGCGACGGCGGCACCGGCGCACGCGGACCCCGGCAGAGGGAAATCAACGACGCAGTCCGCCAACGACTCTGACAACTCTTCGGTACGACGCGACAAGCCTGCCCGCTCCGGCCCGCGCAAGCAGAAGCTGCGCCGCGTTGACGACGGACCGATGCGTACGCGTCCGCGGCTGTCGCTGCCCAAGCAGGCGTCCGGCGTCCGTGACATGGTCGAGGGAATCGCCGAAAAAGCCCGTAGCGCTGTCGCCGATGTTGTCGATCAGGCGCCGAACCTCAAGACCGCACAAGCACTTCCGCCTCGCAAACCCACGACGAAACGCGGCGCGCCAGAGGTTCGGGACGGCGCCGACACGGCCGCGGCCGAGAAGAGGGCACCGGCCGTCGCCGCCGCGATCGACGCCATCGCCCACCCGGTACACGTGCGGGCGCCGCTCGCACAGAAGAACACGATTGCCGACCGGATCGCCACGCAGAGTCACGCGGTGCTCACCGATATCGCTGACCGGGTTTCGGACATCCAGGCGGCGCGACCCATGGCGCAACTGGCCGCAGCGGTCAGGACTCCCGCGCCCGGGCAGAGTCCGGTACCGCTGGTCAACATCGTCGGCTCATTGGTGTTCAACGTGGTCGGCGCTGCGCTGCAGGTGTTCTCGGGCCCGCCGGCACTCCCGCCGGGGAGCACCGTCACGGTGCGCACCTCGACCTTGACCATGCCGGGAACCAGCCAAACCGTGCGGGCCGACTGGTATTTCCCGGAAGACGCGGACTCCGCCACCGGCGTCATCTATCTGCAGCACGGGTTCATGGCCACCGGCCCGATGTACAGCTACACCGCGGCATACCTGGCCGAGGAGACCAACAGCATCGTCGTCGCCCCGACGCTGTCGTCAAACCTTTTCGACCCCAGCGGCGAATGGATCGGCGGCGAGCCGATGCAGCAGTCGGTCGCCGATCTGTTCGCCGACGATCGGACCGAACTGACCGCGAGCGCCAGCGCGGCGGCCGGCCAACCCGTCACGCTGCCATCCCAATTCGTCCTGGTCGGCCATTCCCTGGGCGGGATGCTGGTGACCGGCGCCGCCGGTCGTATGGCCGATGGCGGCGCGGTCGACGACCTCGCCGGGGTGGTCCTGCTCGACGCGGTGGACACCCACAACGACATGCCCGAAGCGCTCGAAGCCTTGAGCGGCGCCAATTACCGTCCGGTGCTGCTCATTTCATCCGAACGGTACGTGTGGAATCGCAACGGCACCGTCGGGGACGAACTGCAGGCCGCCCGGCCAGGGGAGTTCAACGGCGTCATGCTGGTCGGTGGACGGCACATCGACGGAATGCAGGGCGGCAACGTCATCCTGCAGGCCGCCGAATACCTCATCGCGGGCGTCTCGCAACCGCAGAACACCGCAGCGGTCAAAACGATTGCGGCCGGCTGGATCAACGACATGTACACCGGCACCGACGACGGCGTCCAGGGTGCACCGCAACAGAGCATCGACATCCCGACCTCTTCGGGTACTGCCACCGCGGTGGTGTTGCCGTTCACCTCGTCCGACCCGGTGCGGGCGACGCCCTGGGACGGGCTGGTGGGGCCACTGCTGGATGCGCTGTTCCAGTACGCGGTGTACGAACCGCTGGCCGGACAGTCCGTTCCGATGACCGTCTGAGGATTAAAAATCGGTGCTCATGACCCCGCGGTTCGGCTCATATCCTGATGAGGACGCCGAACCGGGGGGTGCCGTGGAGGAGAGAGCGCCAGAGGAATACCCGCACGAGTGGGTTGACCGATACGGGCCCCAGGCGTATGCGCCACCTCAGGCCTGGGGCCGGCCGGCATCCGCTGCCAAACGGCATTACCAAGCCACGCTGGCCATCCGCTGCTTCGTCGCAGTGATCGGAGCCGGCGCTGTGCTGTTCTGGGCGCTGATCGTTTTCGCGATGCTGGGTTCTGCTTTCGACCCGGATCCGGCCACCGATCCGCACGGCTTCGGCATCGTCTTCGGCGTTCTCATCTCCGTGCCACTGAGCCTCTTCTGGGCCCTGCTGTTGCCGTTCGCCGCACCGAGACGCTGGTGGGGCCGTGCCTTCGCGATCTCGTTGCTGACGTTCGTGGCAGTGACGGCGCTCGTGTTCTGGGCGCTGAGTGTCTCTGGAGCCGGTTAGCGTCAGGTCCCGATTCGCTGGCAGCCGCTGAACAAGGCATATACCAAGCTCAGCTATACATTTTGCCGCGAAATCGTTAACCAAATTGGTGCCCGATCAATATGTGATTCAGCCCACCGGCGATGTACATTGTGATCGCTGTCATAGGAAAGGGCGTGAAATGCTCAGTGCATTTGTGGGTGTACTTCTGCTGGTGCTCGGCATCGGCGCGGTCGCCGGCGTCGTCACGGCTGTCGCGATGGGCTTGCCCACCCTGGCCATCGTGATCGGCCTCATCTCCGGCGCATTTTTCGCCGGGCGCGCTGTTTAAGGCCGCAGCCGCTTTCGCAGGCCGGTCGCTCGGACTGCCTGCCGGGCGATTGCCGCGCGAATTTCCGCTTCGGACCCCACCACACGCACCCGTGTCTTCGCCCGGGTGACGGCGGTATAGAAGAGCTCCCTCGTCAACAGGCGGGAATCTTCCGGTGGCAGCAGCACGGTCACCTCGTCGGCCTGGCTGCCCTGGGATTTGTGGATCGTCATGGCGTGCATGGTCTCCACCTCGGTGAGCCGGCCGGTCGCGAACGTTCCCGGCCCGCCCACGGTCCCGCCCACGACGGCGCGCAGCCCATCCGGGGTGGCAATGGTGACCCCGGTATCGCCGTTGTAGAGCTTGAGTCCATAGTCGTTGGCCGTCACCAGGATTGGTCGCCCGACATACCACGATGCCCACATGGGCTCCCCGGTCGCCTCGGCCAGCCACCGCTGCACCTGACGGTTCCACTGCGCGACGCCGAACGGGCCGTGCCGGTGCGCGCACAACAGCCGATGCTCGTCGAGGATGGTCAGCGCCACCCGCGCATCGCCGAGCATCGCCGCCTGCCTCAGCGCGAGGGCATGCGGCACAAGCACTTCCCGTAACCGCGCGGACGGGTCCGACCGCACCCACTCGACGTGCTCGCCGCCGTCCGCCAACACCGACAGCGCACCGGAGGCGTCGCCGGTGCGGATTGCTGATGCCAACGCACCGATCGACTCACCGAACCGGTGCGAGGTTTGCAGGGCAGCCACCCCGCGCGAACCCAACCCGTCGACCAGATCGGCCAACACCGCGCCGGCTTCCACCGAGGCCAGCTGATCCGGATCACCGACCAGCAGTAGCCGGGTTTGCGGACGCACCGCCTCCAACAGCCGCGCCATCATGGTCAGCGACACCATCGAGGTCTCGTCGACGACGATCACGTCATGCGGCAACCGATTCGCCCGGTGATGGCGAAACCGCGACGACGTGTCGGGACGCGGCCCCAACAGCCGGTGCAACGTAGTGGCCTGCAAGCCCGAGATCCGCTCACGGTCCACGGCATCCAGCCGGTCCACCTCGAGCTGCACGGCCTCCTGCAGCCGCGCGGCGGCCTTACCGGTCGGCGCGGCCAGCGCGATCCGCAGTGACGGGCGACCAGCCAGTGCCGCCTGCTCGGCCAGCAGCGCCAGCAGCCGCGCCACCGTGGTGGTCTTGCCGGTGCCCGGACCACCGGTCAGCACAGTCAACCCCTGCGACAACGCGACTTTCGCCGCGGCCCGCTGCTCCTCGAAACCCGGCGGGAACAATCGCGCCACATCGGGTGCCGAGCCACCCGGCTGGGCACCCACGAGGGCCAGCACGTCGTCGCACACCTGCTGCTCCTCCAACCAGTACCGGTCCAGGTACAGCAGATCTCCGAACAACCGCAGCACCGGGGGAGTGCCCAGCAGCGGGCTGGCCGCCACGGCCGTCAACCACTCGTCGACCGGCGGCCACGGCAGCTCCGGCAACTGGGTCTGCTCGGCCACCGAGCGCAGGTCCACGCACACCGAGCCGCCGCGCAGGGCCCGCACCGCCAGAGCCAGGGCAAGTTCGACGGACGGATCGATCGCACTGGCTTCGGAGTAGGCGAGTGCGCTCAAGCGCTGGGCCACATGCACATCGGCAGGTTCGAGAATCTCGGCAAAGGCGTCCAACATCACGAGGCTCCCTGATCCAGCAGCTCTGACATCGCGATCACCAGTGCCGCGGGCGGCTCCCAGCTGAACACCCCGGCCGGGTGTCCGTCGACGACGGGCGTCTGAGGCCCGCACATGCCGCGGACGAACAGGTACATCACCCCGCCCAGATGTGTGGCCGGATCATAATCCGGCAGCCGCCACCTCAGGAACCGGTGCAGCACAACGCTGTACAACAACGCCTGCAGCGGGTAGTCGGAGTGCAACATCGCCTCGACCATCCGGTCCCGCCCGTAATCGGCCGCGGTGAGCGGCTCGTCGCCGGTACCCAGCCAGTTGGTCTTGTAGTCGACCACCACGAAACGCTGCCCGATCCGCAGCACGACATCGACCGAGCCGGACAGGTAGCCGCGCAGTGGTTGACGGCCCAGCAGCCCCGTCGACAACCGCTCGGCGTACACGGCCATCGGATCATCGGCCGGCAGGTGCTCATCGAGCAGTGCCCCGACATCGGCCAGCCTGGCGAACTCACCGCCGCGCAGATCGCCACCCGCCATGGGGAACTCGAAGTCCAGTTCGCACAACCGGTCGGCCATCCCGATCTGGCGCAGCGTCACGCCGGGAGCCAACGGTCCCAACGGGGTGTCGTGCATGGGCAGCAGCGCCGCGGCCATCTCGTCGGCTGAGACCTCGACCGGCCAGTGGGCCGCATGGCGGCGCACCTGGGCCTGTAGTTCGGTGGCGAGATCGGCGGCCTGCGGGTTCGCAGTCTCCAGTACCGCGTGCACGAGCGAGCCGAACGCGGCCCCGGTGGGCAGCGATGCCATCGGCGACGGCACGTCGGCACCCTGGGTGGGCGCGACGACGGCGATGTCGGTCGACTCGTCGTCGAGCTCGGTGATCTCGGGCTCGCTGGACACCCCGGGATTGCCGTCGTCCTCGGCCGCGCGCAACAGCCCCGAATAGGACGTGCGCCGCCATGCGGTGTCGATGGCACGGTGAAAATGCCGCGCCGCCAGATCGTCTGGTATCGCCCGTTGGGGTAGCGGCGTGGCGGGCCCGATCACCGACTCCTCCAGCACCGGACCGCCCTCGGCTTCCCAGGCACGCAACCGGGCCAGCGCATCCTCGTCGGAAACCTTCGCCGGGGCGACTCGGTCGGGCACGGCGGCCTGCCCCGGGACGCGCCCGCGCAGCAGACGCGACAGGCCGCCGTTCGGTTCGTCGTTCGACGGTGCCCACCAGGCCACCACCTGTGACTGGGCCCGCGTCATCGCCACATAGGTCAGCCGGCTGTCATCGGCGGCGGCCTCGGCTCGGCCGGCCCGCGTCACCGCCGGATCGACCCCGCCGACCTGCAGGCAGCGCACGCCCTCGTCATGGAACAACACCAGGTCCGGTTCCGGCACATACCGATTGAACGCGAACGGCAGGTACACGATCGGGAACTGCAGCCCCTTGCTCACCCACACCGTCATGATCTGCACCGCGGCGGCGTCACTGTCCAGGCGGCGGTTCCGCTCGGACGTGCCGCCACCTTCGGAGCGCTGCGTGCGCAGCCAGTCCCGCAGCGCGGCCAGCCCGAAGCCCTCGCGGTGGGCGGTGTCGCCGAGCAACTGGGTCATGTGGGCCACGTCGGTCATCAGCCGCTCACCGCCCTGCCAGGACAAGACCCGCCTGCCCATCCCGGCCAGCTGCGCGGCCTCGAAGATGGCTGCCACTCCGCGCTCCCTGGCATGGCCGGCCCAGGTGCGCAGCGTGTCGGCGACGCGATCGGTCAACGCATCCCCGCCCGCGGCAAGGGTTTCCGCCGTCTCGCCGAAGAACATCGTGGCCGCCGCGGCCCGTACCAACCCTGGACGGTGCGGCTGGTCGAACGCCTCCAGCAGATACAGCCAGTCCTCGGCCGCCTCGGAATTGAACACATCGGAATCCCCGGTGTAGACGGCGGGAATGCCTGCCTCGAGCAGCGCGGTGTGGCAGGCCCGGGCATCTTTGTGGGTCTCGACGATCACCGCGATGTCACGGGCCTGCAGTGGGTTGCCGTCGAAGGTGGCGCCGCTGTTCAACAACCCACCGATGTCGGCGGCCAGATCCTTGCCGATGTGATCGCGCAGATCCGCGATCGGAATCACCTTGGTGCCGGCACGGTTTCGTGTCACCACACGCAGTCGGAACGGCTCGTTGCGGGGCGCCCCGGCCAGGCGGTGGCCCTGATGGTTCGCCTGCACATCGCGCACCACGATGTCTGGGCCACCCAGTTCGGCACCCCGCAGCACTGCCTGCAGGCGGTCCACCAGCACGCTGTCGCTGCGCCAGTTGGTGCCCAGCGTCTGCTTGTCGCCGGCGGTGGCAGCCGCACGCAGGTAGGTGTCGATGTCGCCGCCGCGAAACGCGTAGATCGCCTGCTTGGGATCGCCGATCAGGATCAGCGTGGAGCGCCCGGAGAACGCCCGCTCGATCACCTGCCACTGCACCGGGTCGGTGTCCTGGAACTCGTCGACCATCACGATCGGCCACCGCTGCGCCATCCGCACCCGGGCCGCGGAGTCTTCGGAATTCAAAGCCGCGGCCAGCCGGGTCAGCAGATCGTCATACCCCAGCACACCTCGGCGACGCTTGCGAATCTCCAACTCCGCCAGAACCGCCCGCGCGAACCCCACACGTATCGCGGCCGGCGACTCCGGCTCGGGATCCCGTGGCCGCAGCTCGGTCGCCGGATTGGACACCACGACACGGGCCAGCTTCAGCGCCTCGGCATAGCCCAGGTCGGGGACATCCCGCTGAGCACCGAAGTGGGCGAGATACAGATCGTCCACGATCTCGCACACCAGCTCGTCAAGACTCTCGACCAGCGTCACACCCGAATCGCTGTCCCCGGCGACACCAAGGGATTTCAGGACGATCTGGCAGAACTGATGCGTGGTCGCGATGGTCGCCGCGTCGAATCCGGCCAGCGCATCGCGCAGTCGCTGCCCGCGGGCCTGTCGGTCCTCGGTGACCAGATACTGCAGCAGATCGTTGTCGGCCCGTGACGGATCCTCCAATGCCACCAGGGCGCCGACGATCTGGGCGCGCACCCGCTCGCGCAATTCCTGGCTGGCGGCCCGGCCGAACGTGATGAGCAGCATCTGATCGAGCGTGGCGGCGCCCTCGGCCACCAGCCGCGTCACCAGGCCGGCCAGAGCGAACGTCTTGCCGGTGCCCGCGCTGGCCTCCAGCACCGTGGTGCTGTTGACGTGTGGCAGCGGGCCGAGCAGATCGAAGACCTTCACGACACAGACCTTTCGGCCTGCAGCATGGGCAGCCACAACCGTTCCGCATACGCACCCAACCCGGCCAGCCGGCTCAGCGGCACGCCGCGGCCCCACGCGCGCACATGCGCCGGCGCCTCATCCTCACCGGGAAAGCGTGAGCTGCGCCAACGAAATCCGGCCTCGCGCTCGGGGTCGTCACCGGCATGCCGGGCAACCGCCCACGCATAGGACGTCTTGACGGGCAGCGGCAACGGCTCGCGGCGGCCCGCGTCATAGATGGCCACCAGATCGGCCAGCAGCGCGACCGCATCGTCGGGGCGGCCCAATCCTGCTACCCGCGGGGTGTCACCGCGCCGCGGGCGCCCGATGCACACCGCCGACCAGTCCCGCTCCGGGTACCCGGCGGCCAATGCCAACAACGGAATCCACGATTGCAACAGATGCTTGCCGTCGAGCTTCGAGTAGGTCACCGACACCAGCCGGTCGCCGAACACCGGGGAGACGGTGCCGGCCAGCCGTCGCCCGGTACCCAGATCGATGTCGACGTCATAGGCCTGCGGATCGGTGCTCCGGTGGCGCAGTGCCTCGGTGGCCATCAGCGCGCACCGGTCACGCAAGGCGATCGCCCGTCGCCAACCCAACTGGCCTGGCGGCAGCGTGCCGCGACGCCACTCGGCCTGCTGCGCGTCCGCCGGGGTCATGCCGCGCAGGATGTCGGTGAGCATCCGATCGCCGACGGTCCACTCCTCCAGCGCGTCGATGTCGACCGGCATCGCATCCGACACCCCGTCCACATCCCAGGGCAGCGTGTACTCCAGCGCCCGGAAGAAGCCCTTCACCGGATCTCTGAAGAAACTGACGAGATCCTCCAGCGCGACGTCCCCGGGCGCCTGGGCCGGCAGCGGATGATCGAAGAATGCCGGCCGCTCGGCCCGCTGCCCGGCGCTGGCCTTCGCGGCCGTGAGTGCCGTGGGATCGAACGTGAACGGGCCTTCGGCCAACAGCGCGCCGGGGGTGACGTTGCGAATATCGAAGGGCTGCAACGGGTGTGCGGTGACCACATCCACGGGCTGCTCGGCCGTGATCTTGAGTGTGTCCAGAAGTTCGGCCAACGGCACCGCCGGCGGGCGGACCTGACCGGAGTACTCGTTGGCGCCGGTATAGGTGACGACGAGGGTTTGGGTGGCCGCACCGATCGCGTCGAGCAACAACTGGCGGTCCTCCGAGCGGATGTCGCGTTCGCCGGTGCGCGGATCGCGGGCCAGCACGTCGTCGCCGTCGACCGCACCCAGGCGGGGGAACACCCCGTCGTCCAATCCGACCAGGCACACCACCCGGTGTGGCACCGACCGCATCGGCACCATGGTGCACACCGTCAGGGTGCCGGTGCGGAAGTTGGCCCGCGTCGGCCGCCCGGCCAGGTGCCGATCCAGCAGTGCACGAATATCACTGAGCCGCATGGGTGTCGCGGCCGCACCGGCGGCCTCGGCGATGTCGGCGAACTCGCGCTGCACCTGGGCGGCGGGCCACTCCTCGTCAGAGCAGGCCAGCCCTTCGATCCCGGCGGCCAGGGCCGACAGCCACTCGCCGAGCGGGCGGACACCGCTGAGCTGATCGACGGCCTGCCGGAGTTTCTCCACGAACTCGGCGAAGCGGCCCGCCAGCTCGACCCGGTTGCTGCTCACATCGTCGAGCGGAAGTGTGGTGCCCAGCCAGGCATGCGAATCGTCGGACATCGCCACCCCGGCTAGTATCCGATCGATGCCGAAACGCCAGCTGTTGTGCAGGAATTCGACGCCGTACGGCCTGCGGTGCTCCTGATCGAAGCCCCACCGGATGTTGGCCTCGCGCACCCAGGCGGTGATGGCCTCCAGATCGTCGTCGGTGAAGCCGAACCGGGCCCGCACGGGTGCCGACTCGGCAAGGTTGAGCACCTCGCTCGCGGTGGCCCGGCCGCCGGCCAGCGTCAGCACCGACGCCGCCACCGACAGCAGCGGATTCGTCTGTACCAGAGCACGATCGGCCAGCCGCACCCGTAGCTTGTGCGCCGGATGCGCACCGATGCTGATCTGCGCGCCTCGCGTGCCCGGCATCGCATCGCCCAACCCGAACCCCGCCGTGATCAACGGCGTATAGGTCTCGATATCCGGGCACATCACCAGGATGTCGCGCGGTTCCAGCGTCGGGTCGTCGGCGAGCAGTCCCAGCAACACCTCGCGCAGCACCTCGATCTGGCGGGCCGGCCCGTGGCAGCTGTGCACCTGCACCGAGCGGTCCTCCCGCCGCGGCACCCGCCCCGCCGGGCGCACCGCGTTGGCGGCGATGTCGGACTGGAGCCAACCCAGCACGGTGTCGGGATAGCCGGTGCCCGTGAGATATTCGTCGGTGTCCGGAATGGGCAGGGCCCGTTGAAGTTCTCGCAGATCCCGCCCGAGGGTGGCCAGCAGAGGGTGGCCGACCTCGCGGTGGCTGCTGTCCTCACGGCGGGGGAGCGGCCCGGTGTGCGTGGTCAGCGAGCGCCACAGATTGTCGCTGGGCTGCGGCAGCCACAGATGCAGATCGTGATGGGTGGCCAGTGCCCGGAGCAGTTCGATCTCGGTGACCGGCAGGCGGGTGTGCCCGAACAACGACAGCCGCTCCGGCAGGTCGCTCGGTGATTCAGTCAGCCGGGCAAGGGTTTTCGTATGCCGGATGTGCGGCGGCTCGGCATCGATGCGCTCGGTCAGCGCCTGCCACAGCGGGGCCTGCCAGGACAGGTCAGCGGGCAGGCCGTCCCAATCGACCAGCAGCTGTGGCCGCTGCCGCGCATAGGAGGCGAACAGCCCGGCCAGCCGTCTGGCCACCGCGTAGCGCCGGCCCTGACGCAGCTCATACTCGTCACCGGTCTCGAAATGCCCGAGATGGGTGGCCACCGGTGCGCACCACGGCTGGTCCAGGTTGTCGTCGATCACCGCCAGCAGAGGCCATGCCATGGCGTCGGCCGACCACGGATCCTCCTCGGCCGTCCCGGTCAGCTCGGCGATCAGCGAACGCGGATTCCGGAACTCGACGGCCGCACAGACCCCCAGCCGGTTCGCCAGCCGCTGACTCAGCCAACGCTCCACGCCCTTGGCCGGCACCAGCACCAGCTCCTGGGCGAACGGATCGGACGGCGGCTGCGCGAGCAGACCTGCCAGCCCGTCGGCGAGCAGATCGGTGCGCTCGGCCCGGTGCAGGTGCAATGCCATCGAGAGACAACGATAGAGACCGGGTCAGACGGTCGCGGGGTTTGGCGCGGACAGCGTGGCGGGCCGGGTGACCAGAGCGACGAGCAGAGTGACCGCTCCGGCGATGACGAACGCCACCCGCACGTTGAACAGGTCGGCCGCTCCGCCCAGCAGCGCCGCGGCGAACGGTCGCGACCCGAGGAACCCGACGAGCCACAACGCCATGATGCGGCCCCGCAGTTCCTCCGGTGCCCGCTCCTGCACGACGGTGCTCAGACCCGTCATCGCCCAACCGAAACCCAGCCCCGCGACCGCGAAACCGGTCAGCGCCAAGGCTGTCACGGTGCCCAGTGCCAGCAGCGCGCAGCCGGTCACCAACAACCACAGTCCGACGGTCGAGACCATGGCGGCCGCCAGCCGGCCACGCATCGTCGCCAGCACCACCATGCCGAGGGCCGCGCCGAGGCCGAACGCCGCGGACAGCGCGCCCACCAGGTGCGCGCCGCCACCGAGGTCCTCGGCCATCGACGGGGTGAGCGTGATCGACGGATCGGAGGCGAACCCGACCGTCGTCACCGCCAGCAGGGCCAGCAGCAGCGGGCGGTCCCGCCAGACGTAGGCCAGCGCGGCGCGCACGCGGTAGTCCCCGCCGGGGCTGCGCTCAGGCCGAGCCGGGAAAGTGACCAGCAGCAGGAACACCGCGAACACCATGTGCAGGCCCGCACTGATCGCGAAGCCCGGCGCCGCGCCGAGGTGGGCGGCCAGGTAGGCGCCGATGGCTGGGCCCAGGATGCGGCCGATGGTCATCGGAATGCTGTTGAGCGCCATGGCCGTTGCCAACTCGCCATCGCGGATCAGGCTCGGCACGACCGACTGCATGGCCGGGCCGCCGATGACGAATCCGAAACCCACGAGCGTGGAGCCGACGAGTACCGGCACCGCCGCGGCGGTGCCCTGCAGGTCGGGGGACAGGGTCAGCCAGAGTGCGGTCGAGCCGGAGCCGATGATGCACAACACCCGGCCCCACAGGATCTGGCGGGCCGGGTCGCCGACATCGGCCCACTTGCCGCTGGTCGGGCTCAGGATGAGCTGGGGGAGGAACTGCGCGACCCCCACCATGCCCACCATCACGGCCGAGCCGGTGGCGTCGAAGATGACGATGGCCGCCACGATGCCGTGCGTCCACACCGCGACGACGGAGAACATCTTGCCCCAGAACAGCGCGCCGAAGACCGGGTCGAACATGAGCTTCAGGGCGCCGCGTGGCTGCGGGCGAGCCGTCGTCCGGGTGTTCACGAACAGACGCTCCGCTCGAAATCGCTGACCAGTTGCTCCAACAGGTCGACGAGTGTGTCGACGTCGGATTCGCGCCAATGCGCGACGGTCTCGGCGACCATCTCGCGGCGCCGTTCGGTGACATCGGCCAGTGCCTGTCGGCCCTTGTCGGTGAGGGCGAGCACGCAGCGGCGCTGGTCCTCTGCGGCAAAGGTTTTGGTCAGCAGGCCGGCGGCGACGACATTGGCGACGGTGCGGCTGGCGGTGGAGTGCTCGACGGCCATGTACTCGGCCACCTCGCCGATCGAGGCGCTCTGCCCGGCCTTCGCCCGTTGCTCGACGGCCCGCAACACCCGCAGTGTCGACAGGGTCGGGACGCTGCCCGAGGCGTCGATCAGCCGGCGCCGCCACCCGGGGCGTTGCCGGACGGTGTGGATGCGCACCAGGAGTTCGTCGAGTTGGTTGTAGCGGGGCACCATATATGCATAGCGCATACATGTTTTTCGGCCGAAGGCGGGCGGACGAACTCACGCCAGTAACGCAGTGGCGGAAAAGTCGCGGGAAAACCGCCACAGCGTTACTGGCCAAGGATGTCCGTGGCAGTTGGCACACTCCGCGTATGGGGGAACCGTTCATCGGCAGCGAGGCGATAGCGGCCGGCACACTGACGCGTCACGCACTGCGTAGCCGGTTCATCGCGGTGCACCGCGATGTCTACGTCGCAAGAGGAACCAAGCCCACTGCGGTGTTGCGGGCCAAGGCCAGTTGGCTGCGGTCGCGTCGACGCGGGGTGCTGGCGGGCTACTCGGCCGCGGCATTGCACGGCGCCCGCTGGATCGACGCAAGCCTGCCCGCCTACATCATCGACAGTAATCATCGCCCCGCCCGCGGGATCATCGCGTGGGGCGACGCCATCGACGAGGACGAAATCTGTCAGATCGGCGACATGCGACTGACCAATCCGGCCCGCACCGCGGTGGATTTGGCGTGCAAGTTCGCCGAAGACACCGCAGTGGCGGCCATCGACGCCCTGGCGAGGGCGGCCCGGCTGAAGGTTTCTGACATCGAGGCGGCGGCCGAACGCCACTCGGGCCGCAAAGGCATCAAGCAGGCCCGCGCCACGATCGCGTTGGTGGATCCGGGCGCGGAGTCGCCGCAGGAAACCTGGTTGCGGCTCTTGGTCATTCGCGCCGGCTATCCGCGGCCCGAAACGCAGTATCCCGTCTGCAACGAATACGGCGCGGTGATCGGCGAGGTCGATCTCGCCTGGCCCAATCTGAAGATCGCGCTCGAATACGAAGGGCGGCACCATGCCGATCCCGACATCCTCCGTAAGGACATCGCGCGGGTTGACGAGATGATCGAAAACCGCTGGATCGTCGTCCGAGTTACCTGCCGTGACGGCGAGGCCAACGTGCTCCGACGCATCGCCAAGGCGTGGGCATCACGCCAGTAACGCAGTGGCGGAAAAACCGCGGGAAAACCGCCACAGCGTTACTGGAGAGGGGGCAGGTGGGACCGCAGGAAGCGGAACTAGCCCGCGAATTCCTTTGCCAGCCCGTCGATTCCCGCGCGAATCGCGGTCAATGCCTCAGCGCGGGCCTTGAGCTTGCTGGCCACATGCGCACCGGTGTTCAGGGTCGCCGCGGCCTCGGCCGCCACCTGCTGGGCCCGGGCGAGCACCGCGTCGGGCTCGACGACCTCATCGAGCCAGCCGCCCGCGATCGCCGCATCGCCGGTGAACACCGCGGCCATGGCGATCCCGCGCTGAAAAGCCGCCCGGGTCAAGCGCATTCGCATGATCTCGATGGCCGCGTTCGGCAGGGTCATCCCGATCTTCACCTCGTTGGCCTGGCACCGCGTCGTCACCGAGCCGACCCGATGATCGCCGGACAACAGCAGGAACGAACCCATCGCGATGGCGTGCCCGGTCGCGGCCATGATCACCGGCACCGGGAACGTCAGGCACCGCACCGACAGCTCGAAACCGCCCGCGAGCATGCCCAGGGTTGCCGCCACATCGCCGGACGAGAACACACTGAGGTCGAACCCGCCGCTGAAGACTTTCGAATTACCGGCCAGCACCAAGGCTTTCACCTCGCCGGCCGCCGCGCCGGCGCCCGCCTGGTCCAGCGCCGCGCCGATCTCGGCCTGCATCGCAGGCGACAGTGCGTTGACCTTGCCGTCGTCCATCGTGATCGTGGCCACGGCATCGTTGAGCTCGTAGCTCACCAGGCTGCTCATCGCACGATGGTAGCGAGTGGCATCAGGCCCGATGACGCCTGCCGGAGGTTGCCGCCGGCTTGATCAGGTCGGTCTCGGGATCGTCATCGTCGTAATCGTCGTCGTCATCGTCGTGGCTGGCCTCGTAGCGGTCGCGCCAGCGGACCCGGGCCTCGGCGCCGAGGGCGTTGATGCGGTTGATCTCGGTCCGCAGCTTCTGCTCGTCGGTCTCCTTGGCGGCGTACTGGAAATAGGTCAGTACACCGCGCAACAGCTCCAGCTTCTGCTTCTCCCGCCGGGCCTGATCATGGGTGGTCAGCAGCTCCATGCGGTCCACCGGCGGCAGAGTCGCCCAATCCAGCACCGCGGTGTTGCGCAGCTTGCGGCCACTGGGCTTGCCGGGCGTGCCCGGCTCGTCGTAGTAGGTGATCGCTCCGTCGAAACGCGACGCGATGGCCTCACCGAGCTGCTTGCGGTCCAGCGCGGAATCCCACACGATGCGCCACTCCTGTGACGGCGCCAGATACGGGATCTCGGCGGGCAGATTCAACGGCACGATATCGACGAAGTTGTCGTCGTAGGAGCTTTCGTATTTGCCGACCGTCGGCGGGTTCGCGAACTCGAACCGCAGCCCGTAGGCCGGCCGTCGCCCGTAGTTGCGGACCACCAGTTCGATCAGGTGCCAATCGGCGCTGCTCGGTTCCATGAACATCGACACGTTGGGCTGGGTGAGCTCGGCCTGCCGTTCCTTCGCCTTCAAGTACTGCCGCCAGGCATAGATCAATGCGATGACGACGACGACGATCGCCACCCATGCCGCGAGCGCAGTCCATGCACCCGGGTCGAAACTAGCCAACTCACGCCCCCGCTCCGTGACTGAATCGATGATCCCCACCAGGTGGGTATATCACGGACTTTCGATGGGGGCAGCAGTCCGGCTCAGCAAACTTCAGTCAAAAGCTGCCATGTCACGACGCGACGGCGGTGAGGATGTCGCGCTGCGCGGTCGCGGTGACCGGCGTGTGTACCAGTCGCTCGCCTCGGGCCAGCCACTCGGCATCGGCCCATTCGATACGCGCGGGCAGTCGCCGCCAATAGTGCGGATGCGAACGCAGATACAGCTCCACGCTGGCGTGCACCTTGGCGTCCAGCGGGGGCCGGCACCGACCGATCGCCGGCGTCGTCCCCGACAGCGCGTCGAGATCGGTGGGGCAGGCGGTCTTGTCGACAACCCCGAGCCCCGCGGCAATCGCCCCGTCCAGGATCCAGTCGAACGCGATATCGGCAAGCGGCCAGCACGCGCCGGTGCCGCCGGCGACATCGCGGCGGGTACCCCGGAACCAGACCTCGTCGAGGTGCTCGCAGTACCGCATGGTCCGGCGCCCGCCGTCCACCGCCACCGCATGGCGGCCCGATTCCACGGTGGGTAGCGGACCCATCCGCTGCTTCGTGCCCCGGGTGGCCGTCGCGTTCCAGAGGCCGACGAATCGCACGGGTACGGCTGGGTCGCGGTCGCCGACCAGTTGCGCCGTCAGCACCCTGATCTGCCGCCAGTCCTGCGGGGTCCGCGGCGTGCGGGGTAGCACATAGGTGGCCAGCGCGTAGTCGAGTACGACTTCGGAGTGCGCCGGCAGCAAGCCGACCGTGCCGAGCAGGGTGGCCAGCTCACCGGCGCGGTGGCCGCCCTCGCCGCCACCGAAGACAAAGATGCGGTCCCCGGGATCCCAGGCGTCCCCGAGGAATCGGTAGGCCTCGACGATGGCTGCCCGGGCCTCGCTCACCGAGTCGCCATGGCGGCCCGGCGCGATTCGCCGGCTGTTTCGGATCGCCGCTCCACTGTGATACCAGGTCAGCTGATCGGTGCCGTCCAGCAACCGAAACAGCATCTCGGTATTCGATGCGTCGCGGAATCCGGGATGTTCGTCTGTGTGGTCGAAGCACAACACGATGTTCTTCACGGTGACCCCCGGCGGGACTGTCAACTACTACTCAACTGATGCTGACTAGTACTTTGCCGGGTCGGGATGCTGATGTCCTGAGTATTGCACTACTCGAATCGCGCAAAAGGGCCCGTAGTTCCTATTGCAACGGCATGGGCAACGAAATCCGTGGCAGATGGCTCATCAGAAGGTGGGATTGCTCTGCTGCGGCGGCGTCAATTCAGTGGATTCCGCATGTGGGTTCACTGGAACGATTCATCAGCCGCCCATCAGCATGTGCCACTGCTCAAGGTTCGACGCCCGATACACGTAGTTGCTGCGTCTCACCTCATCGAGCGGCGCGCTCGGTTCCTCGGAGTACCAGTGGCCGGGGAACACGGTCGGATCCCCGGGCAGCTGGGCCAGCGCCTGCAGGCTGCGGAACATGTCGTCGACATTGCCGCCGGGAAAGTCGGTGCGCCCGCAACCGTCGAGGAACAACGTGTCCCCGGCGACCAGTCGACCGTCCAGCAGGAAGCACTGACTGCCCGGCGTATGGCCGGGGGTGTGCAGCAGCTCGATCTCCACCGCGCCGACAGCGACCTTGTCCCCGTGTACGTGCTCGGTGAGCTCGCTCGGCGCGATGCCGGTGACCCGCGAGACCCAGTCCGCCTCGTGGGTGTTGACGTGGACCGGCACGCTCTCGCGTTCCAGCAACTCGGCGAGGCCCTTGAGGGAGAAGCCCGCCATGGTGCCGCCGACGTGGTCGGGGTGGTGATGGGTGACCAGCACCCCCGACAGCCGCATGCCATCGCTCTCGAGCGCGTCGACGAGATCGTTGGCCGCGTAGGCAGGGTCGACCACGACGGCGTCGCCAGTTTCGCGGTCGCCGATCAGATAGGAGAAGTTGCGCATCTGCTGGGCGATCACATCGCCGGCCGCGTAGTCGCGACCGGACAACAACTGCCGGAAGTACAAGCGGTCTTGGGCCTTGGGCTCGGACATGCGTTTCAGGGTATTCGTGCTCCGTATCGCCTTCCGCGCGCATCTGCGCAGGTCTAAAAACCGCACGTCATCGCGTGTTTGACCCCACTCCGATAAAACTCGCATCAAAAATGCCGAATTACTAACGTCATCGGTATGCACCTCACCCGGTTCACCGACTTGGGACTCCGCACGCTGATGCTGCTGTCCTCGGGTGAATCCGAGGACCGGCGCATCACCACCCGCACCATCGCCTCGGCCGCCAATGCCTCCGAGCACCACGTCGCCAAGGCGGTGTCCAAGCTGTCCGAGCTCGGCATGGTGCATGCCCGGAGGGGGCGGGTCGGCGGACTCGTGCTCACCGAGGCCGGGCGCAACGCCTCGATCGGCCTGCTGGTGCGCGAACTCGAAGGTGACCGCGAGGTCATCGAATGCGGTGGGGACTCCCCGTGCCCCTTGATCGCGGCCTGCCGGCTGCGGCGCCTGCTGGCCGAGGCGAAGGAGGCGTTCTATCGCGAACTCGACCGCTACACCGTGACAGACCTGACGGCCGACAACCGCTTACCGATTGTTTTACAACTCACAACCGAAGGGAATCTCCGATGACCGTCACCAGCCCCGAGCCGTCAGCGGTACGCGACGAACTCGAGCCGCGCCACGCCGAAATCGTCTCGGCGACACTGCCTCTCATCGGCGCGCACATCGACGAGATCACCTCGGAGTTCTACCGGCGGCTGTTTGCCAACCACCCCGAGCTGCTGCGCAACCTGTTCAACCGCGGCAACCAGGCCCAGGGTGCCCAGCAGCGCGCGCTGGCCGCCTCGATCGCCACGTTCGCCACCCATCTGGTGAACCCTGAGCTGCCGCACCCGTCGGCCCTGCTTGCGCGTATCGGTCACAAGCACGCCTCGCTGGGCATCACCGCCGAGCAGTACCCGATCGTGCACGACAACCTGTTCGCCGCGATCGTCGAGGTGCTGGGTGCCGACACGGTGACGCCCGAGGTCGCCGAGGCCTGGGACCGGGTCTACTGGATCATGGCCGACACCCTGATCGCCCTGGAGCGTGACCTGTACGCCGGCGCCGGCGTGGAACCCGGTGACGTCTTCCGGCGACTGCGCGTCATCTCCCGCGTCGACGACCCGTCCGGCGCGGTCCTGGTCACCGTCCGCGCCACCGAGCCCGTCAACTTCGCCCCCGGGCAATATGTCTCGGTCGGTGTGACGCTGCCCGACGGCGCCCGTCAGCTACGCCAGTACAGCCTGGTCGGCGCACCCGGATCCACCGATCTGACGTTTGCGGTCAAACCCGTCGACGCCGTCACCGGCCAGCCCGCGGGCGAGGTCTCCTCCTGGATGAGGGCCAATCTGTGCGTCGGCGACCTGCTCGACGTCACGCTTCCCTTCGGCGACCTGTACAACGGCGGCAGGCCCGACGGACCCCTGGTGCTGGTGTCGGCCGGGATCGGCATCACCCCGATGGTCGGCATCCTCGAATTCCTGGCCGCCGAGGCACCCGACGTCCGCGTGCACGTCCTGCACGCCGACCGCAGCGACAGTGCCCACCCGCTTCGGGAGCGCCAGCACGAACTGGTCGAGGCGCTGCCCAACGCGAGCCTCGACCTCTGGTACGAGGACGGCGTCACCGCCGGCGCCGCCGGTGTCCACGCCGGCCTGCTCAAGCTCGACGGCATCGAGCTGCCCGCCGACGCCGCGTATTACCTGTGCGGCGGCGCCGGATTCGTCGACGCGGTCCGCACCCAACTGGGCGAGCGCGGCGTCGCAGGCGAACGGGTGCACTGCGAGCTGTTCGCACCCAACGATTGGCTCCTGGACTAGCCGACCAGCCGAAACAGTGCCCTGGCGGCCGCGCTGACCTGCGGTTTGGTGCGGCTGCCGGGGAAGCTGTACCCTCTTTAAGGCTGCGCGGCTACGGACGCGCACACGCCCCCTTAGCTCAGTCGGCAGAGCGTTTCCATGGTAAGGAAAAGGTCAACGGTTCGATTCCGTTAGGGGGCTCGGTGGACGAGCAGGCCGTGCGCCGACTCGCATCATCGGGGCGGTGTAGCTCAGCTGGTTAGAGCGCACGACTCATAATCGTGAGGTCGGGGGATCGAGTCCCCCCACCGCTACAGGAACATCACAAGCAGAGCGTGATTTTGAGCAGGGAGAACTGACGTGGCGTCGAGTACCGACGTACGGCCGAAGATCACTTTGGCGTGCGAGGTGTGCAAGCACCGCAACTACATCACCAAGAAGAACCGCCGCAACGATCCCGACCGGCTCGAGATCAAGAAGTTCTGCCCGAACTGTGGCACTCACCAGCCGCACAAAGAGTCGCGGTAGCCATTCGCTGTGGGGCTTTCGACGAACATCGTCGGGATGCACTACCGGCATCCTGAGCACTACGAGGTCGGACGCGAGAAGATTCGCGAACACGCGATCGCGGTCAAGAACGACGATGCGTTCTACCACGACGAGGCAGCCGCAGCTGAGCTCGGTCACGACTCACTGCCGGCGCCACTGACCTTTATCAGCATTTTCGGTTACCAGGCGCAGTGGGCCTTCTTCGAGTGGGCCAACATCGGCATCCAGGACGCGCAAATCGTCCAGGTCGACCAGGAACTGAAGTTCCTCAAGCCGATCAAGGCCGGAGACAAGCTCTACTGCGACGTCTACGTGCATTCCGTTCGTAAGGCGCACGGAACCGACATCATCGTGACCAAGAACATCATCACCGACGACAAGGGTGATGTGGTCCAGGAGAGCTACACGACCCTGGCCGGGCGTGCGGGCGACGGAGAAGAGGGTTTTAACTGATGGCGCTGCGCGAATTCAGTTCGGTCAAGGTCGGCGACACGCTGCCCGAGCGCGTGATTCCGCTGACCCGCGGAGATCTGGTCAACTACGCCGGCGTGTCCGGCGACCTCAACCCGATCCACTGGGATGACGAGATCGCCAAGCAGGTCGGCCTCGACACCGCGATCGCCCACGGCATGCTGACCATGGGCCTCGGCGGCGGCTACGTCACCGCCTGGGTCGGCGATCCGGCCGCTGTCACCGAATACAACGTCCGCTTCACCGCGGTGGTGCCCGTCCCCAACGACGGTGTGGGCGCCGAAATCGTCTTCAACGGACGCGTCAAGTCCGTCGACCCCGAGCAGAAACTGGTCACCGTCGCCATCTCGGCGACCGCGGGCGGAAAGAAGATCTTCGGGCGCGCCACTGCGTCCGCAAAACTCGCGTAAGGAGATCTGGGCCATGGCACTCAAGGCTGACATCCGCGGAATGGTCTGGAAATATCCGCATCCCTTCCTGATCGGCCGCGAGCAGATCCGCCAGTACGCCAAGGCCGTCAAGGCCATGGATCCGGCCAGCCATGACGAGGCTGCCGCCGCAGAACTCGGGCATGACACCCTCGTCGCTCCGCTCACCTTCGCCTCCACGCTGGCGCTGCTGGTCCAGGAACACTTCTTCCAGAACGTCGACGTCGGCATGGAGACCAAGCAGATCGTCCAGGTCGACCAGAAGTTCCTTTACCGCAAGCCTTTGAAGGCAGGCGATCAGCTGCACGCCATCATGGAGATCACCTCGGTCGAGGAGCGCTTCGGCGCCGACATCGTCGTGACCCACAACGTCTGCACCGACGACGACGGTGAGGTGGTCCTGGAAGCCATCACCACCATGATGGGCCACGACGCCGACGATTCCATCCAGGTCAAGTGGGATCCGGAGACCGGCAAGGTCGTTCGGAGGGCCGCCGGGGAGTAGTCGTCCCGAGTGGGCGCGATTAGTTTCTGGCGCGCCCGCCGGGTACACTCGGACACCGGGGTTTTTCCCATTTCAGCGCGCTATCCGTCGGCTTGACCATCGAGCGATCGGAGAGCGCGCGAATTGTGTAAGCCTCGGCGCAGTACGGTGACGAGAGTGCCAGCACGTCACCAACAGAGGGGCGTAGCTCAACTGGCAGAGCAGCGGTCTCCAAAACCGCAGGTTGCAGGTTCAAGTCCTGTCGCCCCTGCTCAAACTGAATACTCGACAACGTGTGGACACTGGAAGGTGACCGCAACAAACAAGTCCGCTAGGAATGAACGGAGCATGCGGTGAGCGACGAGCGCGAAGGTGCCGGCTCCGCAGACGACACTGGAACCGACGCCAGCACCGACACCGGGTCGACAGACACCGCCCACGGTCAGACCGCGGTGGTGACACGGCCGCTGCGCCCGACCGGCAAGCGGACCCGTCGTGGCGCGGCTGCCGAGGCCGACAGTGACGAAGCCGCCGAGGGTGAGGCGTCGAGCGATGACGCCGAGGCCGACTCCGGCAAGTCGAAGAAGGCCAAGAAGAACGCGAAGGCCAAGAACACCGGACCTTCACGCAACCCGATCATGTTCGTCGTCAACTACCTGCGGCAGGTCGTTGCCGAGCTGCGCAAGGTCATCTGGCCGAACCGTAAGCAGATGGTCAGCTACACCACGGTGGTGCTGGTCTTCCTGGTGTTCATGGTCGCGCTGATCTCCGGCGCCGACCTTGGACTGGCACGGCTGGTGTCGCTTGTGTTCGGCACCTGATCTGGAATTTGAGAGAGGACTGACAACGTGACCACGTTCGACGGCGACGAGACCGTTGCCGACGATCCGGCTGAGGACCAACCGGCCGTCGACGCAGTCGAGTCGCAGACCGACGATCTGGCTGACGGCCAAGAGGCCGCCGAGACCGAGACAGTCGCCGAGACCGAGTCGGCCCCGGCGGAAGACGCCGATGGCGAAGCAGGTGCCGAAGAGGCGCCTGCCGAAGACGCTGCCGACGAAGAGGAAGACCCGGCGGTCGCCCTCAAGAAGGAACTGCGGCTCAAGCCCGGCGACTGGTACGTCATCCACTCCTACGCCGGCTACGAGAACAAGGTGAAAGCCAACCTCGAGACCCGCGTGCAGAACCTGGACGTCGGCGACTACATCTTCCAGGTCGAGGTGCCCACCGAAGAGGTCACCGAGATCAAGAACGGCCAGCGCAAGCAGGTCAACCGCAAGGTGCTGCCGGGCTACATCCTGGTGCGCATGGAGCTCAACGACGAATCGTGGGGCGCGGTGCGCAACACCCCGGGCGTCACCGGCTTCGTCGGCGCCACCTCGCGTCCGTCCCCGCTGTCGCTGAACGACGTGGTGAAGTTCCTGCTACCGCAGGGCGCCGCCAAGAAGCCCGCCAAGGCCAGCGCCGCCGCCGCGGCCGGTGCCAGCACCGAGGCCACCCTGGAACGGCCCGAGATCCTGGTCGATTTCGAGGTCGGCGAGTCCGTCACCGTCATGGACGGCCCGTTCGCGACGCTGCCCGCCTCCATCAGCGAGGTCAACGCCGAGCAGCAGAAGCTCAAGGTGCTGGTCTCCATCTTCGGCCGCGAGACACCGGTCGAACTGACCTTCAACCAGGTCTCCAAGATTTAGTCGCCACAGCGGCTAGAAACAACGGGCGTTCGCGCCCTTGGATGAGCAAGTAAAGGAACACCAGAAGCATGGCCCCGAAGAAAAAGGTCGCCGGGCTCATCAAGCTGCAGATCCAGGCCGGGCAGGCCAACCCCGCCCCGCCGGTCGGTCCTGCACTTGGCCAGCACGGCGTCAACATCATGGAGTTCTGCAAGGCGTACAACGCCGCGACCGAGTCGCAGCGCGGAAACGTCATCCCCGTGGAGATCACCGTCTACGAGGACCGCAGCTTCACTTTCGCACTGAAGACCCCGCCCGCCGCCAAGCTGCTGCTCAAGGCAGCCGGTGTGCAGAAGGGTTCGGGCGAGCCGCACAAGACCAAGGTCGCCAAGGTGACCTGGGATCAGGTGCGCGAGATCGCCGAGACCAAGAAGGCCGATCTCAACGCCAACGACATCGACGCCGCGTCGAAGATCATCGCCGGCACCGCCCGCTCGATGGGTATCACGGTCGAATAAGTCGCGCGCAGCGATCGAGTCACCACCTGTGGCAGGGCTGGCATCGGCCCGTACCACGACTCCAAGAACACGATTGGAATTTCAATGAGCAAGAACAGCAAGGCATATCGCGAAGCCGCGGAGAAGATCGACCGGGACAAGCTCTACTCGCCGCTTGAAGCCGCGAAGCTGGCCAAGGAGACCTCCTCCAAGAATCAGGACGCCACCGTCGAGGTCGCCATCCGCCTCGGCGTCGACCCCCGCAAGGCCGACCAGATGGTGCGCGGCACCGTCAACCTGCCGCACGGCACCGGTAAGACCGCCCGCGTCGCCGTTTTCGCCGTGGGTGAGAAGGCCGAGCAGGCGCTGGCCGCCGGCGCCGACGTCGTCGGCAGCGACGACCTGATCGAGAAGATCCAGGGCGGTTTCCTGGACTTCGACGCCGCGATCGCCACCCCGGACCAGATGGCCAAGGTCGGTCGGATCGCCCGCGTGCTGGGGCCGCGCGGTCTGATGCCGAACCCCAAGACCGGCACCGTCACCCCCGATGTCACCAAGGCTGTGGCCGACATCAAGGGCGGCAAGATCAACTTCCGTGTCGACAAGCAGGCCAACCTGCACTTCGTGATCGGCAAGGCCTCCTTCGACGAGGGCAAGCTGGCCGAGAACTACGGCGCCGCCCTCGACGAGGTGCTGCGTGCCAAGCCGTCGTCCTCGAAGGGTCGTTACCTCAAGAAGGTCACCGTGTCGACCACCACGGGCCCGGGTATCCCGGTTGACCCGTCGGTCACCCGGAATTTCACCGAGGAGTAGCGCAGCGGATCCGACCATCGGAACCGAGGAGTAGCCTCTTCGCTCGAATGGCCAGTTACGGCACAAGATTCTCTGAATCGCGTGTCATAACTGGCCATTCGGCATTTCTGGGGCGATGTCCTGGGCACATTCGGCGAGCCGACGCCGGAGAAATGCCGCGGCCGGCGCGGACCCGTTGTCACCGTCGAGTGCGACGCGGTACCAACGCACGGCCTCATCGCATCGGCCCGCCCGGCGTAACAGATCGGCGCGGATCGGGGCCACCGTGTTGGTGCGGGCCAGCCGCGGATCGTCGGCCACCTCGTCGAGCGCGGCCAGCCCTGCCGGGAAGCCGTCGCGAAAGCCAACGGCGAGTGCACGATTGGCGCGTACCACCGGAGAGTCCGTCATCTCGGCCAACCGGTCGTAAGCCAGGCAGATGGTGGCCCAGTCGGTGTGCTGCCAGGTAGGCGCCGTCACATGCAGTGCCGCGATGACGGCTTGAGGAAGATACGAGCCGGGCGCGCCCTCGGCCAGCCGCAACTCTTCCAGGCCACGCGCGATGCGGCCGCGATCCCAGTGACTACGGTCCTGCTCGTCCAGTGGGATCAGCGCGCCGTGCTCGTCCACCCGCGTGCGGCGGCGCGAATCATGCAGCAGCACAAGCGCGGCGAGGGCGTGCGCGTCACGGTTGTCGGGCATGAGTGAGCACAATTCACCGGCGAGCCGGACGCCCTCGTCGCACAGTTCGTCGCGGATCGCCGACGGCCCGCCGGTGGACCAGTAGCCCTCGGTGAACACCGAGTAGATGCAGCCCAGTACGTGCGGCGTGCGCTCTGCCAGAAGCTCCCGCGGCGGCACCCGCAACGGGATGTTGGCATCACGAATCTTGTTCTTGGCCCTGGTGATTCGCTGCCCTACCGCGGCCTCGGACTGCAGCAGGGCGCGGGCGATCTCAGTGACCGTGAGGCCCGAGATCAACCGCAGCGTCAACGCCAGCTGCGAGCCGCGGTCCAGCGCGGGATGAGCGCAGGTGAACATCATCCGCAGTTCGTCGTCGCGCACCGGGTGCAGCTCGTCCGCGTTGCCGCTGCGCGCCGTCACCTCGTCGTACACGGCCGCGAGTTCCTTTCCGGGACGGGCAGATTCGCGGCGCAGGCGGTCCAGCGCCCGGTTACGTGCCACCGTGATCAGCCATGCGCCGGGTTTGGCGGGCACCCCCTCGGCCGGCCATACCCGCAGCGCCTGCGTACAGGCCTCCTGGACGGCGTCCTCGGCCACCGTGAGATCGCCAGACCATCGCGCGAGCGCCGCAACGGCCGGACCCCACTCACGCCGAAAGACGCCGTCCAGCTGACTCACGGGCGACTACAGCCCCGCGACGCCCGACAATTGGCGGACCTCGATGGCCGAGGCCGGAATCATCGACGCCAGCTTGACCGCCTCGTCGCGATCCGCGGCCCGCAACACGTAGAAGCCGTTGGCCACCTCCGCACCCTCGGCGTACGGGCCGTCGGTGAGCGTCACCTTGCCGTCGCGGACCCGCACGGTGGTCGCGGTGGACGGCGGATGCAACGGCGCGCCGGCAAGGGTCTGATCGCCGATGGTCTTGGCGAGCTCGACATGCAACCCCGCCTGCCGATTCCATTCGTCGGTTCCCGGCGTGTTGACGTCCTCCGGCGGCTCCAGCAGCAGTGCCAGCCAATCGTTGCCCAGCGGCTGCTCGGGAGCCTGCCAGTGGACCATCGGCCACACTTCGACCGCACCGAACTGGGCGACCGGGATGTCGCGGGCCAGCGCCAGTGCCTCGTCGAGATTGTCGGCCTCGAACACGTAGTAGCCGCAGGCCACCTCCGCACCCTCGGCGTACGGGCCGTCGGTCACCGTCGGGTGGTCCGGCCCGCCGGCGATGCGGGTAGCGGTGGCAGCCCGGTCCAGTGCGTCACCCGCCCGGATCGCCGACTCGGCCTTGGTGTGAAAAGCCTGGAAGGCAGCCATGCCCTCAGCCCGCTGCTCGGGTGTGAGTTCGACATCCTGGCTGATCAGTAACGCGAAGTAATGCATCGTCATCTCCCGGTGTCAGCGAGCGAAACCCTCTGTTCCACTCTCTACCCATCCGACGAACGAGGCTGCCGGGATCCGACACTCTGCGGGAGATGTTTTCGGCGGCTACTTCTGCAACGTGAACTGATGCACGCTGATGTGGCCCGAGGCGAAGTACTTCTGGCAGCCGTTGAGGTACTTGTCGTAGCGGTCGTAAACCTCTTGGCCCTGGATCGCGATGGCCTCGTCCTTGTGCGCCTCGAGCGCCTCGGCCCAGATCTTGAGCGTCCGGACGTAGTGCGGGCCGATCTCCTGCAGCTGGGTGAGCTTGAACCCGGCCTCGGTGGCTTTCTCCTGCTCCATCTCCACCGACGGCAGTCGACCACCAGGAAAGATCTCGGTCATGATGAAGTGGGCGAACCGGGCATCTTCGAACGTCATGTGCAGGCCGAGTTTCTGGCCTTGACGAAGGTCGAATCCGGTGATGTTGTGCAGCAACATGATGCCGCCATCGGGCAATGCGTTGTACGCCGTCTCGAAAAAGGCCGGATAACGCTCGAATCCGAAATGCTCGAATGCGCCGATCGACACGATCCGGTCGACCTTGTCGTCGAACTCCTCCCAGCCCTGCAGCCTGACCTCGACGTTGCGGTTGGTGGGAATCTTGGCGAGTTTGTCTATGGCGTATTCACGCTGTTCGCCACTCAGCGTCAGGCCGATGACGTTGACGTCGTACTTCTCGATGGCGCGGGCCATGCAGGCGCCCCAACCACATCCGATGTCAAGCAGCGTCATCCCCGGTTCGAGACCCAACTTGCCCAGTGCCAGATCGAACTTGGCCATCTGGGCCTCGTCGCCGGTCATGTCTTCGCGTTCGAAATAGCCGCACGTATAACCCATTGTCGGGCCTAGAAACAGTTCATAGAATTCATTTGAAATGTCGTAGATCGACTGCAGTTCTTCGTATTTCGGTGTCAATTTGGACATAACCGATATGCTCCAGGCCGTAGTTGTCTCTTCGAGAAGCTCAGACTACCGCAGGGTACTGCCCGGGCCGTGTTACCGCTTGCATCAACCAATTTCGTGGGCAAACAAGATCATTGTGTTAGGCGGACTATTTGTCGGCAGTTGCCTGCGGAAATGCGCCGAGGTGACATCGTTGGCGAAGAAATCATCCGGAGACATGCAGGGTGAACTGGTTGACGTCGGTGTAGCCGACCCGGAAGAGGTTCGCGCAGCCGGTGAGATACCGCATGTAGCGGTCGTAGACCTCCTGCGACTGGATCCGCACGGCTTCGTCATGGTTGGCCTCCAGGTTGGCCGCCCACTGATCGAGGGTGCGTGCGTAATGCGGCTGCAACGATTGCCGCCGCGTCAGGCTGAACGAGGCGCGCTGCGCATGCTCCTCGACCATCTCGATCGTGGGCAGGCGTCCGCCGGGGAAGATCTCGGTGAGGATGAACTTGATGAACTTGGCCAGCTCAAAGGTGAGTGGGATGCCGCGTTCGTGAGCACACCTGGGATGAATCGCGGTGATGGTGTGAAGCAGCATCACGCCGTCGTCCGGTAGGACGCGATGGGCGAAGCGGAAGAAGTCGTCGTAGCGGTCCGGCCCGAAATGCTCGAACGCCCCGATGGACACGATCCGGTCCACCGGCTCGTCGAATTCCTCCCAGCCGGCGAGCAGCACCCGCTTGCTGCGTGGGCTGGTGGACCCGTCGAACAACTCTTGCACGTACGCGGCCTGGTTGCGGCTGAGCGTGAGGCCGATGACGTTGACGTCATAGTGCTCGACCGCACGCATAACCGTTGCGCCCCAACCGCATCCGACATCTAGGAGTGTCATTCCGGGTTGCAGGCCGAGCTTGCCGAGGGCCAGGTCGATCTTCGCCGACTGGGCTTCCTGCAGCGACATGTCGTCGCGCTCGAAGTACGCGCAGCTGTAGGTCCGACTCGGATCCAGGAACACGGCGAAGAACTCGTCGGACAAGTCGTAATGGGCTTGTACGTCGTCGAAGTGTGGTTTGAGTTTTCCGGGAGTATTGGCCACGTGGGGCACCTCTTTGGCAGAGATCGACCCGGGTAGAGCTGCGCTACGCCACGTCTTGACCTAGCCGCCCCCCAGACTGCTGACACAGACTGTAGGGGCAATTCGGCCAGCTACCGAGTTTTCAGGCGATAGCAAACACTTGTTAGTGAAATTAACGTTGCATCTGCAGACAATTAGCTTGCGTTGGCAAAGTTTGTCTTGAGTTCGCCGACGATCTCGTCCCACACGGGCTCCGGTAGCTCGTGGCCCATGCCGTCGATCAGCACCAGGCGCGCGCCGCCGATCGCGCGGGCGACCGCGCGCCCGCCGGACGGGCGCATCAGGCGATCGGAGCGTCCATGGATCACCACGGTGGGCGCTTCGATCCGCTTGTCGTGGTGGCGCAGGCTGCCGCTGCCGAGGATCGCATCGAAATGCCGGGCGATGCCGGCCGGGTAGTAGGCGCGGTCGTACAGTTCGGCGGCCTGGGCTCTGATCTGTTCCTCGGGAGTGGGGTAGCCGGGGCTGCCGTTGATTCTGCTGATCCGAACGGCGTTGTCGATGATGGCTTCTCGCGACGAATCGGCGGGCGGGCCGGTGATGACCGACAGCAGCTGTTTGATGCCGGGCGGCGGCAGTAGCGGCTGGTTGTTGCTGGAGAAGATCACCGCGAGCGACCTGGTGCGTTGCGCGTACCGGGAGGCGAAAACCTGGGCGACCATCCCACCCATCGAGCCCCCGACGATGTGAGCGGTGTCGATGTTCAGGTGATCGAGCAGGGCGGCAGCGTCGTCGGCGACATCTTCCAGCGTGTAGACCGATGGGCTGCGCAAGCCCAGGAACGATCGAGCCATCCGCAGCGGGAGAGGAGTGTCCACCCGCTTGCCGGACAGCTTCGTGGACAGGCCGACGTCCCGGTTGTCGTAGCGGATGACGCGCAAGCCCTGATTCACCAGCTTTTCGCAGAATCCGGTGCGCCACAACAACATCTGCGCACCCAGGCCCATGATCAGCAGCACGGCCGGATCGTTCGGGTCGCCCATGTCCTCGTAATAGATGTCGACGTCACCGGGCTGGGCTGACGATTTGGCGAATCCGCTCCGCACCCTCATGCCGGCCACTCAGATCTCGTTTCCGTCAGAATCGGACTCGGCCGCTCCCGCTGGATTCTCCTCGCGCAAGCGCTCGTCGGTCTCTTTGTGCTCCCGGCTGATATCCACCATGAAGTTGGCGAAGTACCCGGTGAGCTGGGGGTCGTTCATCATCTGCCACTTGGGTGCCAACAACTTCATGTAGCGCTCGACATAGAGGAACTGCTTGCCGATCAGCACGAGTTCGCGGGGCAACTTGACGTCATAGGCTTCGGCCAGTGCCGAGAGCTGCTTGCCGATTTCGGCGTAGGACATATCGCCGAGCGACTTCATGGTGAGAGGGGTGGCAAACTTCTCCAGGTCCTTGGCGGCCTGCGCCTCGGGTTTCACCGTTCCCACGGCCCCCATCAGCACCACGATCTTGCCGGCCGCCGCATGGTCCTTCTTGACGAGCAGGGCGTACACCAGCTCGCGCAACAACCACCGGGTGCGAGGGTCGATGCGGCCCATGATGCCGAAGTCGAAGAACACGATCTTGCCGTTGTCATCGACGTAGAGGTTGCCCGCGTGCAGATCGCCGTGGAACAGGCCATGTTTGAGGCCGCCCTCGAACACACTGAACAGCAAGGCCTTGACCAGTTCGGTGCCGTCGAAGCCCTTCTTGCGGATCGCGGCAACGTCGTCGATCCGGACCCCGGTGACCCGCTCCATCGTCAGCACCCGCTGGCTGGTCAGATCCCAGTACACCTGCGGCACGCGGATGTTCTCGCCCAGAGGCGAGGAGTGCATGTGCGACACCCAGGCGTCCATCGACTGGGCTTCCAGCCGGAAGTCGAGCTCCTCGGCGAGATTGTCGGCGAAGTCGGCGACCACATCCTGGGCCGACAGCCGCCTGCCCAGCTTGGCGAGTTCCACCAGCTGCGCGCCGCGCTTGAGGATCTGCAGGTCCGCGGCGACGCGACGGCGGATACCCGGGCGCTGGATCTTGACCACCACCTCCTCGCCGCTGTGCAGGGTGGCGTAATGCACCTGCGCGATCGAGGCCGAGGCGAACGGCTTGTCGTCGAAACTCTTGAACAGGTTGGTCGGCTCATCGCCGAGTTCTTCTTTGAACAGCTGGTGCACGGCTTCCGCATTTGCCGGTGGCACGCGGTCGAGCAGGCCGCGGAACTCGCGGCTCAGCGGCTCACCGAAGGCGCCCGGGCTCGACGCGATGATCTGGCCGAACTTGACGTAGGTGGGACCCAGGTCGGAGAACGTCTGAGGCACCTGCTTGATGATCTTTTGCTGCAGAGATCCGCTGCCGAACATGCTGGCGGCAACGCGGACCCCGGTGCGGGTGATCTGCCAACCCGTGGCGCCGATACGGGCGGCCTCCACGGGCAGCGGCACCCGGGACAACCTGGCGACCTCACGGTGCTTGGTTTTGGGCGGCGTAGTGCTCATAGCTGCAGTGTCTCAAAGGCCACGGTCCGGCCAAAAACATCTGTGCCCTGCGTCACACCGATGCGAAACTCTCCTCGAGCTCTTCCCGGCTCACAACCGGGTCGCTTCCGGGCGCGTAGGTGGGCTCGGTGTGCGGGGCCAGTGCGGGATCGATGCCGTCGGCGACGCGCTTCTGCGCGTCCCGGAATTCGTTCGTGGTGCCCGCAGCGGTGTGCAATCCGTTGATGATCGACCACACCAGGGCGCGCCGGCCGGCCCGCTCGATCGGGTTCGGATCGGTGTGCCCGATCAGCTGTTTGGCCCACTTGGGCATGGTGTCGCGGATGGCCCAGTCCACGGCGCTCTGCGGCATGGGCAGGTTGGGACCGGTGGCCATGGCGGCACCGTGGGTCAGCGCCAGCTTGGGCAGGTAGGAATGCAGGCAATCCAGCGTCTCGGCCTTGGTTGTGGGCAGGTCGGTGCCGCCCAGCGCGTGCCCGACGCGGGTGAACTCCCTGTAGTAGCGGTCAAGTTTCTTGCCGCGCAACGGGTTCGGATGGTAGAGCTCGTGCGCGGTGGCCAGTCCCCACACCACGGTCGCGTAATTCCAGCGCAACCAGTCCGGATCGTCGGCGTCGTAGACCGCACCGTCGGGACGGGTGCCCTTGATGGTGTGATGCATCGCGCGGACGGTCTTTGCCACCCGCTCGGCGGTTTCGGTGTTGCCGTAGGCAGTGCCGATGAAGAAGGCGATCGAGTGGCCCAGCCGTACCGCTGCGCCTTCCGGATCGATCTGAGGAACTCCGGCGGCCTCACCGTTTTCGTCCCGCTTGACCAGCCGGGAATGGTGCATGCCCATCCAATAGATCGACGGATCGAGGCGTTCCATATAGGCGGCGCACTGCAGGCCGAAGATCAACGCCTCGGTGTGGGAGTGGACATGCCAGACAGCGCTGCCCGGGCCGAACCACCCCGGATCGCCGGCGGGCCCGGCGAATTCCATGCCGCGGAAGTAATGCTGGCGAATGTCCTTGTCGAACTTCCGCTGCAGCATCTGCTGAAGCACCTGATGCGGCATGTCCACCGTGAACCCCCTTCTGGTTACGTCTGTAGCCAGAATACATTTTGGGTACGGGTGTGACCAGATCTAATCTGTAGGAATGCCCGAAACGTCCAGCCCGACTCGATGGGCCGGCGTGCCGCTGACGGACCGCCGCGCCGAACGTCGCGCGCAGCTCGTCGACGCGGCCTTTCGGCTGTTCGGGGACGGTGGTGAGGCCGCACTGTCGGTGCGCTCGGTCTGCCGCGAATGCGGCCTGAACACCCGCTACTTCTACGAGAGCTTCGCCGACACCGACGACCTACTGGGCGCGGTGTACGACCAGGTGAGCGCGGCCCTGGCCGTCGACGTCGACGCCGCGATGGCCGGCGCCGGCGACTCCCTCCCGGCCCGGACCCGCGCCGGGATCGCCGCCGTCCTGGGTTTCAGTTCGGCCGATCCACGGCGAGGGCGGGTGCTGTTCACCGACGCCAGGGCCAATCCGGTGCTGGCGGCGCGGCGCGCGGCGACCCAGGACCTGCTGCGTGAGGCTGTGCTGTCCGAGGGTGGCCGGCTCAAACCCGGCTCGGACCCCGTCGCCGCCCAGGTCGGTGCGGCCATGTACACCGGTGCGATGGCCGAGCTCGCCCAGCAGTGGCTGGGCGGGAACCTGGGCGACGACCTTGGGGTGGTGGTGGAGTATGCGCTCCGGCTGGTTCTCGGCCGGTGATCGCTCAGAGCCGTTAGGCCTCAACCGGCCGCCAGCGCTTGATCCACTCGGTCTCGGGCCACTGTTCCTCGGCCGCCAGCAACTCGTACATCGTTGCGCGATCGACGGATTCGCGGATGATGTCGGCGTGACCGGCGTGCCGGCTGAGTTCCTCGATCAGGTGCATGGCCACCCACCGCACCGACCAGTTGTCGACGTCCTGCGGGAACCACGGCACGTCGTGGGGCACCGGAACCGCGGTGTCCAGATCCCGCTCGGCGAAAACGCGCAACGTCTCGGCATTCTGGGCCTTGAACGCCTGGAGCAGGCCGGCGAGGGTCTCGTCCTCGCGCATCACGTACAGATCGGCGTACTCGGCCGCCTGCTCCTCGAACGGACGGGGATCTGCCGGCGGGAACTCCGGCCCGTACTCGGCGCGGGCGGCCCAGCTCTTCTGCACTGCGGTGACGTGCTTGATCAGGCCGCCGACCGACAGCGCGCTCACCGACGGCGTGGACCGGGCCTGCTCATCGGTCAGGCCATGGGCCACCGCGAGGAAGGCGTTCTGCTGAAAGGCGAGGAACTCGATCAGGGTCTGGCGTTCGTCGACGGCGGGCGGGGGCATTCCTGGCATTGTTCAGTTCTCCTGGGATTGGGTTGAATGTGTGTAAAGGTCACGGATGCAGGCGATTTCGGCGCCGTGGTGGATTACCTCCCGGTTGATGTGCAGCACCAACTCGGCCATCGGGTGCTCGGCCCACGGGCCTTCGGCCGGACCGACCGGCTTCGCCAGGTCATTCTCGTCGAGGCCCCGAACCCCGTCGATCCAATGTCGGTACGCGTCGTCGAGTTGTTCCAGGGCGGTGGCGGCATCGGTCGCGTAGGGCCAGGACTCGTAGTCGGCCGGCGGTCCGCCGAAGTGCGAGTGGCTGCGCATCGCGAACACGCCGACGATGACGTGCGCCAGCCGCCACGCGATGGTGGTGAACGGTTCCGGTTGTGGCGGTGGGTAAGTGAAGTCGATGCCGCCGTCGGGGTGCACCGTCCAGCAGTCGTTCACGGGCTGCCAGAAGTACTCGTCGTCGGTCAGTCCGTCCAGGCGTGATCTCAGTTGATGTGTCCAGTGGAAGTCCAGTTGGTCGGCGAGCAGGTTTGTCCACATGGGAATACGTTCTCACCCATATAGGACAGATTCGGTCCTAAACGTGCGGCAGACTTCTTGCATGGTCGTGAGCAGTGAAACCACCGGCCGCGTGCTGCAACTCCTCGGGCTGTTGCAGTCGCGCCGCGTCTGGACCGGTGAGGAGCTGGCCGAACGGCTCGACGTCACCACCCGCAGCGTCCGCCGTGACATCGAGCGGCTGCGCGAGCTCGGATACCCCGTCCACGCCAGCAAGGGGCAGGGTGGCGGTTACCAGCTCGGAGCCGGCGCGGCACTACCGCCGCTGCTGCTCGACCCGGACGAGGCGGTCGCGATGGCCGTCTGCCTGCGGCTGGCGGCCGGCGGAAGCGTCGCAGGCGTCGGGGAGTCCGCCCTGCGGGCGCTGTCCAAACTCGACCAGGTGATGCCCGCGCGGCTGCGCTCTCAGGTATCGGCGGTGCACGACGCGACCATCACCCTGGCCCCGGACTCGTCGGATGCGCCGGTGGAACCCGAGGTGCTGATGACCCTGGCCCGGGCCTGCCGCGATCGCGAACACGTCGGCACCGACTACACCGACATCCGTGGCAATCACACCCAGCGCAGGCTGGAGCCCTATCAGCTCGTGACCACCGGGCGTCGCTGGTACCTCATGGCCTACGACCGTGACCGTGAAGACTGGCGCAGCCTGCGGCTGGACCGGATGTCGGCGGTCGCGGCCCGCGGCAGCACGTTCACCCCGCGCGAGGCTCCGGACGCCGCCGAATACGTGCGTCGCTCGATCAGTTCCTCGCCGTACCGCTACAGCGCCCGTGTGCGCTACCACGCACCGCAAAAGGTTGTGGCACAGAAGTTTCCACCGGCATCGGCCACTGTCGAGGCCGACGGGCCCGACGCCTGCATCGTCACGGCCGGCGCCGACGACCCCGAGCGCATGGTGCTGTACTTCGCCACGGTCGGCTACGACTTCGAGGTACTCGAACCGCCGGAGGTGGCAACGGCGGTCCGCGCTGTCGCCGCCCGTCTACACGCCGCCTCACAGCGGGCTATGTGATACCGAGCCGGTCGACGAGCGTCAGGAAGGCGGCGGCGAAATCATTGTCGGCGGTCGCCACCCGCACGGCATCCCAGTCGACCTTCTCGCGCACCGCGCGGGCCGCGGGCAGCAGTGCTGCGAAGTCGCAGTGGTGTTCGTTGAGCGAGCGCAACTTTTCCGAGACCACCAGCGTCGGCGTCAACACCGGCATCCGGATCGCGAGCACATCGAGCACCTCGGCACTGCCCAAGAGCGCATCATCGACCGACACCCCGTTGAGTTGATAGAGCACGTCGACCAGGACATCGTCGTCGGGATAGGCCTTGAACAGCCAGTCTTCTGGGACGTGCACGATCTGGAATCCGGCTTTGCGTAGCGCCACCTCGGCCGCCTCCGAATCAGTCTCGGCGACCACGAAATCGACGTCGTGCACCGGTTCGGGCGCGCCGTAGACCCACAGCGCATAGCTTCCGGCCAGCGCGAACTGTGGGCCGTGCGCCTTGAACGCCGACGCCGCGCGTTTCAGCGCATCCCGCAGCGCATCGTTGCGGTCGAGCACGTGCCATCCCGAGTTCTCGGGGCGCCGTCATGATGGGGGCGACGCCGTTGTGGGTACTGAGTACCCATGCGGCTGGCCACTTTCAACATTCTGCACGGACGCAGTGTCCACGATGGCGATGTCGACCTGGGAAGATTGGCGGCCGCCGTCACCGAGTTGGCCCCCGACATCCTGGCCCTGCAGGAGGTTGACTGTGATCAGCCGCGGTCGGGCAAGGCCGATCTGACCGCGGTGGCCGCCGACGCGATGAACGCCCCCTACCACCGATTCGTCGCGGCCATCTCCGGCACCCCCGGGGCGACGTGGATGGCGGCGACCGGCAGCGAACAACCCGGCACCGCCGCCTACGGGATCGCCCTGCTGTCCAGGTTTCCGGTCGAGAACTGGCAGGTGCTGAGGCTCCCGCGGATCCCGTTCCGATTCCCGATGTACGTCTCGGGAATTCGACGCGTCCGGGTCATCCATGAAGAACCCCGGGCTGCGGTCGTCGGTCGTGTCGACACTCCGCTCGGACCCATCACGGTGGCCAACACCCACCTGTCGTTCGTTCCGTGGTGGAACCGGGTGCAACTGCGGCACCTGGTCCGCGACATTCACGGCTTTCCGGGCCCGAGGCTGCTGATGGGCGATCTGAACATGGGGCCCGGCCAACCGGGCCGGTGGCATCCACTCGGGACGGCGCTGACATTCCCCGCCGACGACCCGACGACCCAGCTGGACCATATCCTCACCGACGACCCCACGTTGTCGGTCGGTTCGTGCGCCGCGCCGCGGCTGCAGGTTTCGGACCACCGGGCGCTTGTCGTCGACATTTCGGAGCCGTGACGCCGTAGGGTTTTGAAATGCACCTCACGTCAGTGGAGTCGACGGAGCTGTTCGCCGGGCCGGAGGATGCCCCTCGGCAGCTGGTTCGGGTGCGATATGAGGACTGCGCCTCGCCGACGCCCGTGCGCATCAGCGGGGACGGACTCTCCGGTGAGGCGATCGCCGCCGCAGGTGCGGGCACCCTCGAGATACCGGTGGATGTCGAGCGGGGGGTGCCCGGCGAGATCCGGGTTGGGCGAGTGGGCGACACCCGGTTCGATTTCACCGTCGCCGAACCCGGCTGGACGATGTACATGATCAGCCACTTCCACTACGACCCCGTCTGGTGGAACACCCAGGCCGCCTACACCAGCGTGTGGACCGAGGATCCACCCGGGCAATGTCGCCAGACCAACGGATTCGACCTGGTGCACGCACACCTCGAAATGGCCCGCCGCGAACCGGAATACAAGTTCGTGCTGGCCGAGGTGGACTATCTCAAGCCCTACTGGGACGCCCGGCCGCAAGACCGGGCCGACCTGCGCCGGTTCATCGCCGAGGGGCGCGTCGAAATCATGGGCGGCACCTACAACGAGCCCAACACCAACCTCACCAGCCCGGAGACCGCGATCCGGAACTTCGTGGCGGGCATGGGTTTTCAGCGCGACGTGCTGGGCGCCGAGCCGGCCACCGCCTGGCAGCTCGACGTGTTCGGGCACGACCCGCAGTTTCCCGGGATGGCGGCCGATGTCGGCCTGACGTCCAGTTCGTGGGCGCGCGGACCGCATCACCAGTGGGGTCCGATGCAGAACGACGGCGACCCCGGGCGCATGCAGTTCGCGAGCGAGTTCGAGTGGATCGCGCCCTCGGGCCGAGGACTTCTCACCCACTACATGCCCGCCCACTACTCGGCCGGCTGGTGGATGGACTCCTCGGCCTCACTGGCCGAGGCCGAGCAATCGACCTACGCGCTGTTCACCAAACTCAAACGAGTTGCGTTGACCCGCAACGTGCTCCTGCCGGTCGGCACTGATTACACCCCACCCAACAAATGGGTCACCGAGATCCATCGCGACTGGAACTCACGCTACGTCTGGCCGAAGTTCGTGTGCGCGCTGCCGTCGGAGTTCTTCAGCGCGGTGCGCGCCGAAATC
This sequence comes from Mycobacterium sp. URHD0025, assembly GCF_000426065.1. GTDB lineage: Bacteria > Actinomycetota > Actinomycetes > Mycobacteriales > Mycobacteriaceae > Mycobacterium. The sequence continues at coordinate 107,705 of NZ_AUEQ01000006.1, forward strand.
GACGAACGCGGGATCACACCATCCCCGCAGACCCGCGACATGAACCCGATCTACACCGGCAAGGACGTCTCCTACATCGACACCAAACAGGCCAACCGGGCCGCCGAGGACGCGGTGCTCGACGCCGAGCGGTTCTCGGTATTCGCCGGACTGCTCGGTGGTGCGGATTATCCGCAGGCGGCGATGACCAAGGCGTGGGTGCAGCTGGCCTACGGTGCGCATCACGACGCGATCACCGGATCGGAATCCGATCAGGTCTACCTCGACCTGCTGACCGGCTGGCGCGACGCCTGGGAGCTGGGCGTCACCGCCCGCGACAATGCGCTGGCCGTGCTGTCGGAGGCGGTGGGCGGATCCAGCGGGCAGGAAACTGGCGACCCGGGCCTGAAAACCGTCGTGGTGTGGAATTCCTTGGCGCACAGTCGAAACGATATTGTCACCGTGCACCTGGACGCTCCGTTCTCCGGCGCGGTACTCGACAGCGACGGCAATGAGGTTCCCGTGCTTGTCGAGCACGACGGCGCCACCGTGAGCTGGCCGGCCCGTGACGTTCCGTCACTGGGGTGGCGGTCCTACCGCCTGGTCTCCGGGACGGCACGCGGCTGGGAACCGCTGGCCGGCAGCGAGATCACCAACGGCCGCTATCGGCTGCGCGTCGACGCAGCCCGCGGCGGCGGCGTGTGCTCGCTGCTGGACGACGGACGTGAGCTCATCGCCGACGGCGGTGTCGGCAATGAACTGGCCGTGTACGAGGAGTATCCGGCCCACCCGGAGGCCGGGGAAGGTCCGTGGCATCTGCTGCCCACGGGGCCGGTGGTGTATTCCTCGGCCGGCCCGGCCGAGGACGTGCGGTGTTTTCACAGTGGGCTCGGACAGCGGGTGATCGTGCGGGGCCGTATTCCAGACCTGTTGCGCTACACCCAGATCATCACACTGTGGTCCGATGTCGACCGCGTCGACTGCCGCACCGTGATCGATGAATTCGTCGGTTCGGACCGCCTGGTGCGGCTGCGGTGGCCGTGCCCGGTGCCGGGCGCGATGCCGGTGAGTGAGGTCGGCGACGCCGTGATCGGCCGTGGATTCGGGTTGATGCACGACCACAGCGCCGGGAGTGCCGGCAGTGCCGTTGACGCCGCCCAACACCCGTGGACACTGGACAACCCCGCGTACGGATGGTTCGGCCTGTCCTCGGCCGTACGGGTGCGCATCGGATCCGCGGTACGGGCGGTCTCGGTGGCCGAGGTGGTGGCACCCGACAGTGCGGACCCGCGCGATCTGATGGTGGCCCTGGTGCGCGCCGGGGTCACCGCGACCTGCAGTGCCGCCGACAAGCCCCGCTACGGCGACCTCAGTGTGGACTCCAACCTGCCCGACACCCGCTTCGCACTCGGCGGTCCGGAGGAAAACCCCTTCACCGCAGCCGTTCTCGCCGAAGCGGACATCGCCTACGCCGACGAGCTCAAACGTCAGATCGACGCAACCGGATCCGCTCGGGTGTGGGTGCCCGCCGCCGCGCCGTTGACCGAGCACTGGGTACCCGGTGCCGATCTGCGTGGTGTGCGCACCCTGCCGGTACTGATCCTGGCCGGCCGTCTGGACGCGGTGGTCGATGACCTGGGTGACGCCGAGATCGCCGTGACCCAGCAGGCTCCCGCGGCGGCCGAACCGTTCGACGCCCGCACCGTCGCACTGCTCAACCGGGGTGTGCCGAGCTTCGCCGTCGATGTCGACGGCACCCTGCACACGTCGCTCATGCGGTCCTGCACCGGATGGCCGTCCGGCACCTGGATCGACCCGCCGCGGCGCACCGCACCGGACGGGTCCAACTTCCAATTGCAGCACTGGACACACACATTCGACTACGCACTGGTCGCCGGGCCCGGTGACTGGCGGGCGGCGGGGATCGCACCTCGTGCCGCGGAGTTCAACCGACCGCTGCGGCCAGTGGTGGTCGAGGCGGCCGGTGGTGGCGGGTTACCCGCGTGGGGGTCGCTGCTGGAGATCGAGCCGGCAGGCAAGGTGCAACTCGGTGCACTCAAGGCCGCCGGTAATCCGTTGGCCTCAGGCAGCGTGCGCAGCGCCGATCCGGCCGACGGCGTCACCGCGCGGCTGGTCGAGATCACCGGCAGCACCACCGAAGTGACGCTCCGCTCCGGTCTGCGAGCGGTCTCCGCCGCCGCCCACGTCAACCTGCTGGAGGAACCGACCCCCGAGCAGCCGGCAGAGCTGAGCCTGCACGGCTACCAGATCGCCACCGTGTCAACCCGACTCAACCTGCCCAAGGTGCTGCGCGCGGAGCACCGGCAGTTGGCACCGGAGGCCGAGGCGGCCCAGCCGCTGTACGCCCGCTACTGGCTGCACAATCGTGGCCCGGCGCCGTTGGGCGGCCTGCCCGCCGTCGCGTATCTGCATCCGGAGAGCATTGCCGGGCAACCCGGTACCGACGTGGTGGTGTGCCTGACCGCGGCCAGCGATTGCACCGACGACGCCCTGCACGGGCGCGTCAGGTTGTTCGGACCGCCCGGGTGGGAGGTGCAGCCCGCGGAACTGCCCTACGTGTTGCCGCCCGGGGGTCACCTGGAAACCGATGTGGTGCTGAGTATTCCGGCCGGGGCGGCGCCCGGTCTGTACCCGTTGCGCGCCGAGCTGGCGGTGACCGGCGGTGGTGAGACTCTGCCGCCGTCGTGGCGGCAGCTGGTCGAGGACGTCTGCGTCGTCACCATCGGCGAGTCCGGTGCTGACGCCGGACCTCATGTGCTCAAGCTGGTATCCGAGCCGCAGGCGGTCGACGTCAAGGCCGGTGGGACGGCGCGCCTGGCGATCACGATCGGTACCGATGCGCGTACGGGCCTGGCAGCCGAGGCGCACCTGATCAGTCCGTGGGGAACCTGGGAGTGGATGGGACCGGCCGCGGCGGGTGTCGAGGTGCCCGCGGGTGGCACCGCCGAGATCGGGTTCGACGTCGCACCGCCATCGTGGGTCGAGCCGGGGGAATGGTGGGCGTTGATCCGGGTGGGATGTGCCGGACGGCTGATCTACTCACCCGCGGTGAAGGTGACGGTCCGATGAACATCGCGGCGCGGGTGGCCGGAAACCCGGTGTCGGTCAAGGAGATCGATGAGCGGGAGGCCATGTTGCGAGCGGGCAACCGGGCCTCCGCACTACCGCGGCCCGGCACCAGTGAGGGCCGTCAGTTGCGTCGCTGGCTCACTCAACTGGTGGTGGCCGAACGGGTGGTCGACGGCGAGGCCCTCGCGCGCGGCCTGACCGCGGCCGGCGCTCCCACCTTGGACGAGGTGCTGCCCGATACCGCGGCGCGGTTGGAGATCGGCAGTGTTGCCGCTGCCACGCTGGCCTCACCCCTGTCGCGCGCGGTATTCGCGGATGTCACTGCCGCAGTAGATGTTTCGTATTCAGAGGTGGCCGGCTATCACGCGCGCAATCCGCTGCGCTTCGCCGCGGCCCCCGCCGGGCCGCACGGATGGCGCACGTCTCCTGCCGCGCCGTCCCTCGACGAGGTGCACGACCGGATTCGCGCTCATCTCCGAGCGGCCGCCCGACGGCGCGCGTTCCGTCAGTGGCTCGATGCGCGTTGCGCGGCCTTGGTGGAACTGGCGCCCGGCTACGAACACCCCGGCGACCCGCGACAACCGGACAACACGCACAAGCACTAGAGGTGAGACCCGTATGGCACCGAAAGCCCTGACCATGGCGCTCGACATCGGCGGCACCAAGGTCGCCGCCGGCCTGGTCGATCCTGACGGACGTTTGATCCATCGGGCCCAGCTGCCGACCCCGGACGGTGATGCCGAGGCTGTGTGGGCCGTCGTCGAGAAGCTGCTCGGTGAGACGATGCAGCGCGCAGACGGAGCCGCGACGGCCGTCGGCGTGGCTTCCGCCGGGCCGATCGATCTTCCCAACGGCACGGTAAGCCCCATCAACATCGTTGAATGGCAAAGCTTTCCGATCGTGGAGCGGGTTGCCGGCGTGACCCGCCTGCCGGTGCGGCTCGGCGGCGACGGGCTCTGTATGGCTCTGGGGGAGCAGTGGTGCGGCGCCGGCCGGGGTGCGCAGTTCCTGCTCGGCATGGTGGTGTCGACCGGCGTCGGTGGCGGCCTGGTGCTCGACGGCGCACCCTATGACGGCCGCACCGGCAACGCCGGTCATGTCGGCCACGTCGTCGTCGCCCCTGACGGAGGTGAGTTGTGTACCTGCGGCGGGCACGGTTGTGTCGAGACGATCGCCTCAGGGCCGAGCATGGTGCGGTGGGCCCGGCAGCATGGGTGGGACGGAACGGATGCCAAGGCCCTTGGCGAGGCGGCGAATCAGGGAAATGAGTTGGCCCTCAACGCATTCCACCGCAGTGCCCGCGCGGTGGCGGCGATGATCGCGTCGGTGGGCGCGGTGTGCGACCTGGACCTGGTGGCGATCGGTGGGGGAGTCGCCAAGTCCGGGGCGCTGCTGTTCGCCCCGCTGCGCGCGGCGCTGGTCGACTACGCGGGGCTGGACTTCCTGCGCGGGCTGCGGGTGGTGCCGGCCGAACTCGGCGGGGACGCCGGCCTGGTCGGCGCGGCGGCACTGGCGCGTGCCTGAGGCTGTCGGCGTATCCGGTGCCTGGGCTTCTGCTGCTGGATCGCCATGTGGGTGCGGCCCCAATCGCACAGTGCCGCCAGCACCGGCGCCAGCGTCCTGCCGTACTCCGAGATCGAGTAATGCACGCACGGTGGCACCGTGCCCGCGTCATGGCGGTCGATGATCCCGGCGTCGACCAGATCATGAAGATGCCGGATGAGCATGCGTTCGGTGATCTCGGGGATGCTGCGGCGCAGCTCGGCGGTGCGCATGGGGCCCTCGGCCAGGCGCCACAGGATGGTGCCCTTCCAGCGCCCGTCGATGACCGACAGGGTCGCGTCGATCGGGCACTCGCCGACCTCTTTCTTGGACACCGCCATATTCCAGCCTTCCATGCTGACTAATTTGTCAGTACCTTGTTTTTTGTCAGCGTACTGACCAGGGTCGATGGCGTGAACGAAATCGTGCAGATCCTCGCCGTGATCATCACCGGACCGCTTCTCGGCGTCGAGTACGGCGTCGCCGCATTCACCAATCCGATCCTGCGGCGGTTGCCCGACGCCGCCTACCGTCAGGCGCGCAGCACCGGCGGCCGGCTCCTCGGGAAGGTGATGCCGTTCTGGTACTCGGGGGCAGTGGCGCTGCTGATCGCTGCCACAGCGTGGAGCCCGGGACCGTTGCTCATCACCGCGGTGGTGCTGATGGGGCTGGTCATGCTGCTCAGCCTCACCACGCTGGTGCCGATCAACAACCGCGTCGCCGCGGGGTTCGGTGAGGATGGCAGTGCCGAGGGCGGAGGTGGTGTCGACGCCGAACAGCTCGACGAGCTCACCCGGCGCTGGGACCGTCTGCACTGGTTGAGGGTCGGACTGCTCGGCGCCGCGTTCGTCTGTCTGGTGCTGGCCGGCGCGCTCTGAAGCCGCGACCGTTCTCGTTTTGGCTGATCGGTGGGTGTTCGGCTACTCTGGTCGAGTTCCACCGAAGACCGTTGGTCACCGATGAGCGCTTGGACGAAGTTCAGGTAGCTCGCTAATTGGTTGAAGGTCCGGAAGTGTCTGTTGTTCTTCGCGCAAGCGGCTCATCAGAAACCCGGCGGCCCACGCAGGAGGACGAGGCTTGAGCCAGTTTCGTGCTGGTTATATCTGCGCCCCGACCTGTCTGCGTCGGGGCGTTCGTCATTTCACGGCCCCAAGTTGGTGGAGCGCCCGATACCCACCACAAGGAGGCATGCATGGCCAAGGCTGACAAAGCCACGGCGGTTGCCGACATTGCTGAGCAGTTCAAGGCGTCGACGGCCACCGTCGTCACCGAGTACCGCGGGCTGACTGTGGCGAACCTGGCTGAGCTGCGTCGTTCCCTCGGCGACTCCGCCTCGTACACCGTCGCCAAGAACACTCTGGTGAAGCGCGCCGCGTCCGAAGCCGGCATTGAAGGTCTCGACGAGCTGTTCGCCGGTCCCACGGCGATCGCGTTCGTCCAGGGTGAGCCGGTTGACGCCGCCAAGGCGATCAAGAAGTTCGCCAAGGACAACAAGGCGCTCGTCATCAAGGGCGGCTACATGGACGGCAAAGCGCTGTCCGTCGCCGACGTAGAGAAGATCGCCGACCTCGAGTCGCGCGAGGTTCTGCTCGCCAAGCTGGCAGGTGCCATGAAGGGCAACCTGTCCAAGGCCGCCGGCCTGTTCAACGCTCCCGCTTCTCAGGTTGCCCGCCTCGCCGCGGCGCTGCAGGAGAAGAAGGCCGCTGAGGAAGCCGCTTAGCAGCTGCGTCGCTCGAACCGCTGCGCAATCGCAAACCGCATTCGCACAACCCCCAACATCTGTAAGAAAAATCAGGAAGGACCATAAACATGGCCAAGCTGTCCACTGACGAACTGCTCGATGCGTTCAAGGAAATGACCCTGCTGGAGCTCTCTGAGTTCGTGAAGCAGTTCGAAGAGGTCTTCGAGGTCACCGCTGCCGCTCCGGTCGCCGTTGCCGCCGCGGGTGCCGCCCCGGCCGCCGCCGAGGCCGCCGAAGAGCAGTCGGAATTCGACGTCATCCTCGAAGGTGCCGGCGAGAAGAAGATCGGCGTCATCAAGGTCGTCCGCGAGATCGTCTCCGGCCTGGGCCTGAAGGAAGCCAAGGATCTGGTCGACGGCGCTCCCAAGCCGCTGCTGGAGAAGGTCACCAAGGAGGCCGCCGAGGACGCCAAGGCCAAGCTCGAGGCCGCAGGCGCCAGCGTCACCGTCAAGTAGTCCGAACCGGACCGCAAGAACCCCCGAATCCCCACGGATTCGGGGGTTCTTTGCTTGTATGAACTGGATTGGTCCGGTCGGCCCCCGGGTACTCCTGGATATTGGGAGACAAGCATGTGTGGGGCGCGTCGCGTGCGCTATGGTGACTCAAGCCACAGGCCGCAGCAGGTGGCGGGGTGAGCCGTAGGCGGAAGGATCTTTATGGGCGTCCAGATCGATGTGACGGGACTGAGCAAATCTTTCGGATCGTCAAAGATTTGGGAAGACGTCACGTTGACGGTTCCCGAGGGCGAGGTCAGCGTGTTGCTGGGCCCGTCCGGTACCGGTAAATCGGTGTTCCTGAAGTCCCTGATCGGTCTCCTGCGTCCGGAGCGCGGCTCGATCGTCATCGACGGCACCAACATCCTTGAGTGCTCGGCCAAAGAGCTCTACGAAATCCGCACGTTGTTCGGTGTGCTGTTCCAGGACGGTGCGCTGTTCGGCTCGATGAACATCTATGACAACACCGCCTTCCCGTTGCGTGAGCACACGAAGAAGAGCGAGTCCGAGATCCGCAACATCGTCATGGAGAAGCTCGACCTGGTCGGTATGCCCAATGACGGACACAAGTTCCCCGGCGAGATCTCCGGCGGTATGCGCAAGCGCGCCGGCCTGGCCCGCGCCCTGGTGCTCGACCCGAAGATCATCCTGTGCGACGAGCCGGACTCCGGTCTGGACCCGGTGCGTACCGCATACCTGTCGCAGCTGCTGATCGACATCAACGCGCAGATCGACGCGACGGTGCTGATCGTGACGCACAACATCAACATCGCCCGGACGGTGCCCGACAACATCGGCATGCTGTTCCGCAAGCAGCTGGTCATGTTCGGCCCCCGCGAGGTGCTGCTGACCAGTGAAGAGCCCGTCGTCAAGCAGTTCCTCAACGGTCGTCGTATCGGCCCGATCGGTATGTCGGAGGAGAAGGACGAGGCGACCGCGGCCGCCGAGCAGGCCATGATCGAGGCCGGCCAGCACGACGGTGGTGTCGAGGAGATCGAGGGTGTGCCGCCGCAGCTGATGGCGACGCCGGGTATGCCGGAGCGCAAGGCCGTGGGCCGGCGCCAGGCTCGGGTGCGCGAGATCCTGCACACGCTGCCGCCGGCTGCGCAGGCCGCGATCCTCGACGACCTCGAGGGCACGCACAAGCTGCCGGTGCACCAGTTCGCCGATGAGCCCACCGCACGCCACCACCGCCCGGTCGAGGACGACGCCCCGACCGGAGCCATCGAGGTTCCTCACCAGAGCTGAGTTTCATCGAATCAGGCCGGACCCCAGGGTCCGGCCTGATTTGTGTCCCAGACACGTCGCAGACAGCCAGGAGCCGACATGTACCCGCAACCCGGTCAGGCCGGTCGTTTCGAGCAATTGCCCGGCGGCGTGATCCGGGCGCACGGTATCGCGCACTCACGCATGATCGGCCAGCTGGCGCGCGCCGAATACCTCTCCAAGCGCTGGATGTGGGCGGTACTGGTCCCGGCGTTCGTGGTCGTTCCGGTGGTCATGGGTCTGTTCGACGATGACCGACCGTCGGGCACCGCATTGTTGACCTCGATGGTGTTCCGCTTCGCCTTCAGCGTCGTCATCCTCGCGGTGTTCGCACTTGGCCTGCTCTATCTCACGGCACCGCGCAGCTGGTCGTTGAAGCTACCTGCCGGCACACCGATGTATGCCGAGTTCACGCCCGACTCGGTCGGTATCGGCTGGCTGGACCGCTTCAACGCGATCTACCTCAACCAGATCGTCCAGGTCCGGCACATTTCCTCGGTCCTGGTGGTGCAGGGCGTCGGTGGCACCGAGTTGCTGATTCCCGACGAACTGGTTCCGCCACACGTCGCCTCGGGACTTCTGTCCAACTTCGCGCAGCGTCGGCAAACTTCATCGGTCGGGATGAATACGTCGCAGCCAAGGCCGGCGCCGGCCGGCGCGGCGCAGGGCTCCGCCCCGGACGGAGTGATCCGTACCGCGGGCATCGCCGACGCCGGGCTGGCCGGCCAGCTGGCCACAGCGGTGCGGCGCAGCACGGCGATGCGGACGGCGCTCGCCCTCGCGATCGTGATGCCGCTGCTCGCGGTCGGCCTTTTCAGTCTTGAGGACGGGGGATTGACCGGAGCTTCGCTGCTGCCTGCCGGTGGCGTGCTGGTCGCCGGCGTCGGGGTGATCGGGTATTTCATGATCTTCGGGTTACCGATGAAATTCCGTCAGCTGGTCCCCGCCGGCGCCCCGATCTCGGCAGAATTCGGACCGCGGCAGATCGGCGTCCGACTCGGTGGCCACCTGCAGACGGTCGAGCTCGGCTCCATCAAACGCATCCGGCACGCCGACCATGCGTTTCACCTCACGACGCGGGGTTTCACGCCAGGACTGATCATCCCCGAGCAGCTCGTTCCGCCGCAGGTGGCGTCGGGGTTGTTCGCGCGTTTCGGTTCAGCGCAGGTGTAGCCGGGCCAAGCGTTTGCAGGAGTTGCAGTTCAGGGGAGGGTTCGGGGCACCAAACCGCGCGTCACCTCTTGACGGAAGGCCATGGACAGGCCAATCTGTTGGGCAGCATGTGTGAAGGGTTCAGGGACGCCAGCCAGCGCCAGGTGACCCAATTCACGCAGTGGATATGTGGTGGTCGAGGAATGCTCGTTGAATAACTGGCGGACGTGCGCTATCGTTGGACGTTGCGCTGGCTGCATCCTGCCCACTCTCACCTGACCTGCACATCGTAGTTCTAGCCTGAGCGTTGCTCAGCACCTAGTCCTTGTGCCGTGCGTATGGGGTTCTGGACGAGCTGAAGTAGGAAACAGTCAGCCGAACCGACGCAGAATCGCGGCCAAGAAGGACGGCTCTTGCTGCCTTTTCAAAAGTCGCATGAGGTGCTGGAAGGATGCATCTTGGCAGTCTCTAGCCAGAGCACAGCGAACGCTAACACCAATAACTCCGTCCCAGGAGCACCGAACCGAGTTTCATTTGCCAAGCTCCGTGAACCACTTGAGGTTCCGGGGCTACTCGACGTTCAGACTGATTCCTTCGATTGGCTCGTCGGAGCGGACGGATGGCGCCAGAAGGCCGTCGCGCGCGGCGAGACCGACCCCAAGGGCGGTCTCGAAGAGGTGCTCGAGGAGCTCTCTCCGATCGAGGATTTCTCGGGCTCGATGTCGCTGAGCTTCTCCGACCCACGCTTCGACGAGGTCAAGGCGCCGGTCGACGAGTGCAAAGACAAGGACATGACGTACGCGGCTCCGCTGTTCGTCACGGCCGAGTTCATCAACAACAACACCGGTGAGATCAAGAGCCAGACGGTCTTCATGGGTGACTTCCCGATGATGACCGAGAAGGGCACCTTCATCATCAACGGCACCGAGCGTGTCGTGGTGAGCCAGCTGGTGCGTTCACCCGGTGTGTACTTCGACGAGAACATCGACAAGTCCACCGAGAAGACGCTGCACAGCGTCAAGGTGATCCCCGGCCGCGGTGCGTGGTTGGAGTTCGACGTCGACAAGCGCGACACCGTCGGTGTGCGAATCGACCGCAAGCGTCGCCAGCCGGTCACCGTGCTGCTGAAGGCGCTGGGCTGGACCAACGAGCAGATCGTGGAGCGCTTCGGCTTCTCCGAGATCATGATGGGCACCCTCGAGAAGGACAGCACCGCTGGCCCCGACGAGGCGCTGCTGGACATCTACCGGAAGCTGCGTCCGGGCGAGCCGCCGACCAAGGAGTCCGCGCAGACCCTGCTGGAGAACCTGTTCTTCAAGGAGAAGCGCTACGACCTGGCCCGCGTCGGCCGCTACAAGGTCAACAAGAAGCTGGGCCTGAACGCCGGCCAGCCGATCACGTCCTCGACCCTCACCGAGGAAGACGTCGTCGCCACCATCGAGTACCTGGTGCGTCTGCACGAGGGCCAGACCTCGATGACCGTTCCCGGCGGCGTCGAGGTTCCGGTCGAGGTCGATGACATCGACCACTTCGGTAACCGTCGTCTGCGTACCGTCGGCGAGCTGATCCAGAACCAGATCCGCGTGGGCCTGTCCCGCATGGAGCGTGTCGTTCGCGAGCGGATGACGACTCAGGACGTCGAGGCGATCACGCCGCAGACCCTGATCAACATCCGTCCCGTCGTGGCGGCCATCAAGGAGTTCTTCGGAACCAGCCAGCTGTCGCAGTTCATGGACCAGAACAACCCGCTGTCGGGTCTGACCCACAAGCGTCGTCTGTCGGCGCTGGGCCCCGGCGGTCTGTCCCGTGAGCGTGCCGGCCTTGAGGTCCGCGACGTGCACTCCAGCCACTACGGCCGCATGTGCCCGATCGAGACCCCTGAGGGTCCGAACATCGGTCTGATCGGCTCGCTGTCGGTGTACGCCCGGGTCAACCCGTTCGGCTTCATCGAGACGCCGTACCGCAAGGTCACCGATGGCGTCGTCACCGATCAGGTCGACTACCTGACCGCCGACGAGGAGGACCGCCACGTCGTGGCGCAGGCCAACTCGCCGATCGCCGCCGACGGCAGCTTCACCGAAGACCGCGTGATGGTCCGCCGTAAGGGTGGCGAGGTCGAGAACGTGGCTCCGATCGACGTGGACTACATGGATGTCTCGCCGCGCCAGATGGTGTCGGTCGCGACCGCCATGATCCCGTTCCTCGAGCACGACGACGCCAACCGCGCCCTGATGGGTGCCAACATGCAGCGCCAGGCGGTTCCGCTGGTGCGCAGCGAGGCCCCGCTGGTCGGTACCGGCATGGAGTTGCGTGCCGCGATCGACGCGGGCGATGTCGTGGTCTCGGACAAGGCGGGCGTCGTCGAGGAGGTCTCGGCCGACTACATCACCGTGATGGCCGACGACGGCACCCGGCACACCTACCGGATGCGCAAGTTCGCCCGTTCCAACCACGGCACCTGTGCCAACCAGCGTCCGATCGTGGATGCCGGGCAGCGTGTCGAGGCCGGCCAGGTCGTCGCCGACGGTCCGTGCACCGAGAACGGTGAGATGGCCCTGGGCAAGAACCTGCTCGTGGCGATCATGCCGTGGGAGGGCCACAACTACGAGGACGCGATCATCCTCAGCAACCGCCTGGTTGAAGAGGACGTGCTCACCTCGATTCACATCGAAGAGCACGAGATCGATGCCCGCGACACCAAGCTGGGCGCCGAGGAGATCACCCGGGACATCCCGAACGTCTCCGACGAGGTGCTGGCCGATCTCGACGAGCGCGGCATCGTCCGCATCGGCGCCGAGGTCCGCGACGGCGACATCCTGGTCGGCAAGGTCACCCCGAAGGGCGAGACCGAGCTGACGCCGGAAGAGCGCCTGCTGCGTGCCATCTTCGGTGAGAAGGCCCGCGAGGTTCGCGACACGTCGCTCAAGGTGCCCCACGGTGAGTCCGGCAAGGTCATCGGCATCCGGGTGTTCTCTCGCGAGGATGACGACGAGCTGCCGGCCGGCGTCAACGAGCTGGTCCGCGTGTACGTGGCCCAGAAGCGCAAGATCTCCGACGGCGACAAGCTCGCCGGACGCCACGGCAACAAGGGCGTCATCGGCAAGATCCTGCCTATCGAGGACATGCCGTTCCTGCCCGATGGCACCCCGGTGGACATCATCCTGAACACCCACGGTGTGCCGCGTCGTATGAACATCGGCCAGATCCTGGAAACCCACCTCGGGTGGGTGGCCAAGGCCGGTTGGAACATCAACGTGGCCGAGGGAACGCCTGAGTGGGCGAGCAAGTTGCCCGAGCAGCTGTACTCGGCTCCGGTCGACAGCATCGTGAGCACCCCGGTCTTCGACGGTGCCCGCGAAGAGGAGCTGGCCGGCCTGCTCGCCTCGACGTTGCCCAACCGCGACGGTGACGTCATGGTCAACGAGGACGGCAAGGCGACCCTGTTCGACGGCCGCAGTGGCGAACCGTTCCCGTACCCGGTGACGGTCGGCTACATGTACATGCTGAAGCTGCACCACCTGGTGGACGACAAGATCCACGCTCGTTCCACCGGCCCGTACTCGATGATCACCCAGCAGCCGCTGGGCGGTAAGGCGCAGTTCGGTGGCCAGCGATTCGGTGAGATGGAATGTTGGGCCATGCAGGCCTACGGTGCCGCCTACACCCTGCAGGAGCTGCTGACCATCAAGTCCGACGACACCGTCGGCCGGGTCAAGGTGTACGAGGCGATCGTGAAGGGCGAGAACATCCCCGAACCCGGTATTCCGGAGTCGTTCAAGGTGCTTCTCAAGGAGCTGCAGTCGCTGTGCCTCAACGTCGAGGTGCTCTCCAGCGACGGCGCGGCAATCGAAATGCGTGACGGCGATGACGAGGACTTGGAGCGTGCTGCTGCAAACCTCGGTATCAACCTGTCGCGCAACGAGTCCGCCTCTGTCGAAGATCTCGCCTGAGTTGTTTTCTAGTCCCGAAAGGGGAAAGGGAGTTACGTGCTAGACGTCAACTTCTTCGATGAACTCCGCATCGGTCTCGCGACCGCGGACGACATCCGCAACTGGTCCTTCGGCGAGGTCAAGAAGCCGGAGACCATCAACTACCGCACGCTCAAGCCCGAGAAGGACGGCCTGTTCTGCGAGAAGATCTTCGGACCTACTCGCGACTGGGAGTGCTACTGCGGCAAGTACAAGCGCGTCCGCTTCAAGGGCATCATCTGTGAGCGCTGCGGCGTCGAGGTGACCCGTGCCAAGGTGCGTCGTGAACGGATGGGCCACATCGAGCTGGCCGCACCCGTCACGCACATCTGGTACTTCAAAGGTGTTCCGTCCCGGTTGGGCTACCTGCTCGACCTGGCCCCGAAGGATCTGGAAAAGATCATCTACTTCGCGGCCTACGTGATCACCTCGGTCGACACCGAGATGCGGCACAACGAGCTGTCCACGCTCGAAGCCGAGATGGTCGTCGAGAAGAAGGCCGTCGAGGATCAGCGCGACTCCGACCTGGAGTCGCGGGCCCAGAAGCTCGAGGCCGACCTGGCCGAGCTCGAAGCCGAGGGTGCCAAGTCCGACGTGCGCCGCAAGGTGCGCGACGGCGGCGAGCGTGAGATGCGTCAGCTCCGCGACCGGGCCCAGCGTGAGCTGGACCGGCTCGACGAGATCTGGACCACCTTCACCAAGCTGGCCCCCAAGCAGCTGATCGTCGACGAGGTGCTCTACCGCGAGCTGCAGGATCGCTACGGCGAGTACTTCACCGGCGCCATGGGCGCGGAGTCGATCAAGAAGCTCATCGAGAACTTCGACATCGAGGCCGAGGCCGAGAACCTGCGCGAGACCATCCGCAGCGGCAAGGGCCAGAAGAAGCTGCGCGCACTCAAGCGCCTCAAGGTCGTCGCGGCCTTCCAGCAGTCGGGTAACTCCCCGCTGGGCATGGTGCTCGACGCCGTCCCGGTGATCCCGCCGGAGCTGCGTCCGATGGTTCAGCTCGACGGTGGCCGTTTCGCCACCTCCGACCTGAACGACCTGTACCGCCGCGTGATCAACCGCAACAACCGGCTCAAGCGACTGATCGACCTCGGCGCGCCCGAGATCATCGTCAACAACGAGAAGCGCATGCTTCAGGAGTCGGTGGACGCGCTGTTCGACAACGGCCGTCGTGGCCGGCCCGTCACCGGGCCGGGCAACCGTCCGCTCAAGTCGCTGTCCGATCTGCTCAAGGGCAAGCAGGGCCGCTTCCGTCAGAACCTGTTGGGTAAGCGCGTCGACTACTCGGGTCGTTCGGTCATCGTGGTCGGTCCTCAGCTCAAGCTGCACCAGTGCGGTCTGCCCAAGCTGATGGCACTGGAACTGTTCAAGCCGTTCGTGATGAAGCGTCTGGTCGACCTGAACCACGCGCAGAACATCAAGAGCGCCAAGCGCATGGTGGAGCGTCAGCGTCCCCAGGTGTGGGATGTCCTCGAAGAGGTCATCGCCGAGCACCCGGTGCTGCTGAACCGTGCACCTACGCTGCACCGCCTGGGTATCCAGGCCTTCGAGCCGCAACTGGTGGAAGGCAAGGCCATCCAGCTGCACCCGCTGGTGTGTGAGGCGTTCAACGCCGACTTCGACGGTGACCAGATGGCCGTGCACCTTCCGCTGTCCGCGGAGGCGCAGGCCGAGGCCCGCATCTTGATGCTGTCCTCGAACAACATCCTGTCCCCGGCGTCGGGTAAGCCGTTGGCCATGCCGCGTCTGGACATGGTGACCGGTCTGTACTTCCTGACCACCGAGGTTCCGGGCGACACCGGCGAGTACGTGCCGGCCGCCAAGGATCAGCCGGAGCACGGCGTGTACAGCTCACCGGCCGAGGCCATCATGGCGCTCGACCGCGGTGCCCTTTCGGTGCGCGCCAAGATCAAGGTGCGGCTGACCGACGCGCGTCCGCCGGCCGACATCGAGGCCGAACTGTTCGAGAACGGCTGGAAGCCGGGCGATGCCTGGACCGCGGACACCACGCTGGGCCGGGTGCTCTTCAACGAGCTGCTGCCCAAGAGCTATCCGTTCGTCAACGAGCAGATGCACAAGAAGGTCCAGGCCCGGATCATCAACGATCTGGCCGAGCGCTTCCCGATGATCGTGGTGGCGCAGACCGTCGACAAGCTCAAGGACGCCGGCTTCCACTGGGCCACCCGTTCGGGTGTCACCGTCTCGATGGCCGACGTTCTGGTGCCGCCGCAGAAGCAGGAGATCCTGGAGCGGCACGAGGCCGAGGCCGAGGCGATCGAGCGCAAGTACCAGCGCGGTGCGCTGAACCACAACGAGCGCAACGAGTCCCTGGTCAAGATCTGGCAGGACGCCACCGAAGAGGTGGGTAAGGCGCTGGAGGAGTACTACCCGGCCGACAACCCGATCATCACGATCGTGAAATCCGGCGCCACGGGTAACCTCACCCAGACCCGCACCCTGGCAGGCATGAAGGGCCTGGTGACCAACCCGAAGGGTGAGTTCATCCCGCGCCCGATCAAGTCCTCGTTCCGTGAGGGCCTGACGGTGTTGGAGTACTTCATCAACACCCACGGTGCTCGTAAGGGTCTGGCCGACACCGCTCTGCGTACCGCCGACTCGGGTTACCTGACCCGTCGTCTGGTGGACGTGTCGCAGGACGTCATCGTTCGCGAGAACGACTGCGAGACCGAGCGCGGCATCATCGTCACGCTGGCCGAGCGCGCTGCGGACGGTTCGCTGATCCGCGATGCGCACGTCGAGACCTCGGCGTTCGCCCGGACTCTGGCCACCGATGCGGTCGATGACAAGGGCAACGTCGTCATCGAGCGCGGCCATGACCTGGGTGACCCGGCCATCGACGCGCTGCTGGCTGCCGGTATCTCGCAGGTGAAGGTCCGCTCCGTGCTGACCTGCGCCTCGGCGTCCGGTGTGTGTGCCAAGTGCTACGGCCGTTCGATGGCCACCGGCAAGCTGGTCGACATCGGCGAGGCCGTCGGCATCGTCGCCGCCCAGTCCATCGGTGAGCCCGGTACCCAGCTGACCATGCGTACCTTCCACCAGGGTGGTGTTACCGGTGGCGCCGACATCGTCGGTGGTCTGCCTCGCGTGCAGGAGCTGTTCGAGGCTCGTATCCCGCGTAACAAGGCGCCCATCGCCGACGTCGCGGGCCGGGTCCGGCTGGAGGAGAGCGACAAGTTCTTCAAGATCACCATCGTTCCTGACGACGGTGGCGAGGAAGTTGTCTACGACAAGCTCTCCAAGCGCCAGCGGCTGCGTGTGATCACCCACGAGGACGGCTCCGAAGGCGTGCTGTCCGACGGTGACCACGTCGAGGTCGGCGACCAGCTGATGGAAGGCTCCGCGGATCCGCACGAGGTTCTGCGTGTCCAGGGCCCCCGCGAGGTGCAGATCCACCTCGTCAAGGAGGTCCAGGAGGTCTACCGAGCTCAGGGTGTGTCGATCCACGACAAGCACATCGAGGTCATCGTCCGGCAGATGCTGCGTCGCGTCACGATCATCGATTCGGGTGCCACGGAGTTCCTGCCCGGCTCGCTCACCGAGCGTGCCGAGTTTGAGACCGAGAACCGTCGCGTCGTGGCCGAGGGTGGCGAGCCCGCGGCCGGTCGCCCGGTGCTGATGGGTATCACCAAGGCATCGCTGGCCACGGATTCGTGGCTGTCGGCGGCGTCGTTCCAGGAGACCACTCGCGTGCTCACCGATGCGGCGATCAACTGCCGCAGCGACAAGCTGCAGGGTCTGAAGGAGAACGTGATCATCGGCAAGCTGATCCCGGCCGGTACCGGCATCGCCCGTTACCGCGACATCCAGGTGCAGCCGACCGAAGAGGCCCGCGCTGCGGCGTACACGATCCCGTCCTACGAGGATCAGTACTACAGCCCGGACTTCGGCCAGGCCACCGGTGCTGCGGTGCCGCTGGACGATTACGGATACTCGGACTACCGGTAGCTAGTCACCTCTCTGCGCGAGCAGACGCCAAAACCCCCAAAATCTCCGGATTTTGGGGGTTTTCGCGTCTCTTCGCCAAGGTTATCCACAGCTTGGCGACATGGGGCTGTTGCCGGGCGCGCTCCACGGTAAGCATGCAATGCATGGCACTCGACGCCGCGCACGACCTATTCATCGCAAACGGCGGTGTGGCCACGACTCGACAACTGCTGGCAGTTCTATCGCCCAAGGCATTAGAGGTCGCGGTTCGAGCCGGGAGACTCATTCGCGTTCGTCGCGGTGTGTATGCGTTGATTCCGCCCGACGTGTCGGCGAGGCTTGCCGCGCTGGATCTGGTGTCGGGCCGGCACATCGTGGCGTGCATGCATACCGCCGCACAGCTGTACGGCTTCGACACGGAGGCTGATGGGCGCTTGCACATTCTTGATCCCGGGGTGCGGGTGCGGCCATCGGCTGACCTGATGGTGCATCAGCGGATTGGCGCTCCGCTCAAGAAGGTTGACGGCCGGTTGGTCACAGCGCCGGCGTGGACAGCCGTCGAAATCGCCAGGACACTCCGCCGCCCACGTGCTCTTGCGGTGCTGGATGCTGCGCTTCGTACGGGGTGCTGTTCGCCCGCCGAGCTTGCCGCAGCGGTAGACGAGCAGAAGGGGCGCCGCGGGATCGTCAAGGTTCGCGAATTGATCGAGATTGCCGACGGGCGCGCCGAATCGCCCATGGAAAGTGAAGCCCGGCTGGTGTTCATCGACGGGGGATTGCCGCTACCTGAACTGCAGTACGAGATCATTGATCGGCAGGGAAAGCTCTGGCGGGTCGACTTCGCCTGGCTCGACGCGATGGTCGTCGCAGAATACGAGAGCATGGACTGGCATGCGAGTCCGGAAGCGCTCAAGCATGACCGGACCAAAACCGCCCGGCTTCAGGAATGCGGTTGGACCAGCATCCCGATTGTTGTCGACGACGTGCGGAAGCAACCACGCGAATTGGTCAGCCGGATTTTCGGCCACCTGGCACGGCCTCCGCTCGCCGGGTGAGCAGACGCGTACACCCCCATTTCCAGCCCAAATAGGGGGTCTACGCGTCTGCTCGGCGGAGGGGCTGTCACCGCGCCTCACTAGACTTGGCGGCGTGCTGATCGGTTCACATGTAGACAACACCGACCCCTTGGCCGCGGCGGTCGCAGACGGCGCCGACGTGGTGCAGTTCTTCCTGGGTAACCCGCAGAGCTGGAAAAAGCCCAAACCTCGTGAGGATGCCGAGGTGCTCAAGGCGTCGACGGTGCCGCTGTACGTCCATGCGCCGTACCTGATCAACGTGGCATCGGCCAACAACCGGGTGCGCATCCCGTCTCGCAAGATCCTGCAGGACACGTGCGACGCTGCCGCCGAGATCGGCGCCACCGCGGTGATCGTGCACGGCGGCCACGCCGACGACAACGACATGGAGGCCGGGTTCGAGCGTTGGGTCAAGGCCCTGGACTACTTGAACACCGATGTACCGGTGTATCTGGAGAACACCGCGGGCGGCGATCACGCCATGGCACGGCATTTCGATACGATCGCCAGATTGTGGGATCGCATCGGAGACAAGGGAATTGGCTTCTGCCTCGACACCTGCCACGCCTGGGCGGCGGGTGAGGCGTTGATCGACGCGGTGGACCGGATCAAGGCCATCACCGGGCGCATCGACCTGGTGCACTGCAACGATTCGCGTGATGCGGCCGGCTCCGGCGCAGACCGTCACGCGAATTTCGGTGCCGGGCAGATCGATCCGCAGTTGCTGGCCGCGGTGGTCAAGGCGGCCGACGCTCCGGTGATCTGTGAGACCTCCGAGCAGGGTCGCAAGGACGACATCGCGTTCCTGCGCGAACACGCCGGCTGACACGGTCGCCAACCTGAACCGTTTTCAACGGCACCGTGACGCGTAGGTGAACTAACGTCGGTTGCGTGACCGCGGTTGACGACTCGGTGACCGGCGAAGCACCAGCGCAGTCGGGTGGTGACAGCCGCGCCCGACGGCTGCGGATGCTGCGCTACGCCGCAATCCTGGTGTGGGCGACCGTGGTCGTCTACCGCACCGTGACCGACGGCTTCGCGTTCAACCGGGAACTGCTGCTGCTCTACATCGCCACCGGCCTACTGGTTGCCAGCATCGGCCAGGGGCGGCGGATGCTCTATGTCATCCGCGACTGGCTGCCGTTCGCCGTGGTCTTGGCGGCTTATGACCTGAGCCGCGGCGCCGCCACTCTGGTCGGCCGGCCCACGATGTGGCATTGGCAGGTCGACGCGGATCGCTGGATGTTCTTCGGCACGGTGCCCACGGTGTGGTTGCAGGAGCGGTTGAAACTGCCGTATCCGCCGTGGTGGGAAGTCGTGATCAGCACGGTCTACATGTCGTTTTTCATCCTTCCCTATGTCGTCGCAGGGGTGCTGTGGCTGCGTGACCGCGAGGAGTGGAAGCGTTTCGTGCGCCTGTTCGTCGGGCTGTCGTTCGCGGCCCTGCTCATTTATGCGTTGTTGCCGGCGGCGCCGCCGTGGGCCGCGGCACGGTGCACCGTCGACGACGTCGACGGCGGCCCGTCCGGGCCCGGGTGCATGTTCCGGTCAGCTCGCGACACGGTCGACGGAGGACTGCTCGGCGTCATGCAGGGCAGTCGAGACGGGGCCCACGACTGGATCGAACGGATCGTCACCCGCGGCTGGGGCAAGCTCAATCTGCACACCGCGGCGGCGCTGATCGATCAGGGACAGGCCAGCGTGAACCTCGTCGCGGCAATACCGTCGCTGCATGCGGGGCTCACGGCGGCGGTCGCGGTGTTCCTGTGGAACCGGGTGGGCCGCGCGTGGCGGCCACTGTTGGTGGCCTATCCGCTCATCATGGCGTTCACGCTGGTGTACACCGCCGAGCACTATGTGGTCGACATCCTGCTCGGCTGGATGTTGGCGGCCGTGGTGTTGGTTGCGCTCAATCACTATGACGCGCGCAGGGCGGCACGGAAGGCCGAAAGCGACACATCGCCCGCTGCGGTGGCAGAACTTGATCCGGCGTGAACGCTGTCGTCCATTACAACTATTGTGCGGTTGTCGAAAATTTGTAACACTGGGCGCATGGTCGATACACACGTCGTCACCAATCAGGTTCCCGACCTGGAGAACTACAACCCCGCCACCTCGCCGGTGCTCGCCGAGGCCCTCATCCGCGAAGGCGGGGAGTGGGGCGTCGACGAGGTCCATGACCTCGGCGCCGTCAACGGCAGCGCTCAGGCCCAGCGTTGGGGTGAGCTCGCCGACCGCAACCGTCCGGTGCTGCACACCCACGATCGCTACGGCCATCGGATCGATGAGGTCGAATACGACCCGGCCTATCACGAGCTGATGAACGTCGCCGTCACCCACGGCCTGCATGGCGCCCCGTGGGCCGACGAGCGGGCAGGGTCGCACGTGGTGCGCGCCGCCAAGATGTCGGTGTGGACCGTCGAACCGGGACATGTCTGCCCGATCTCGATGACCTACGCCGTGGTGCCCGCGCTCCGGTTCAACCCGGAGTTGGCCGCCATCTACGAGCCGCTGCTGACCAGCCGGGCATACGACCCTGAACTCAAGCTCGCGACCACCAAAGCCGGTATCACGGCGGGCATGTCGATGACCGAGAAGCAGGGCGGATCCGACGTGCGGGCGGGCACCACCGAAGCCACTCCCAACGGCGACGGCACTTACTCACTACGCGGGCACAAGTGGTTCACCTCGGCCCCGATGGGCGACATCTTCCTGGTTCTCGCCCAGGCGCCCGGCGGGCTGAGCTGCTTCTTCCTGCCGCGCATCCTGCCCGACGGCAGCCGCAACCGGATGCTCCTGCAGCGGCTGAAGGACAAGCTCGGCAACCACGCCAACGCCTCCAGTGAAGTCGAGTACGACGGCGCCACCGCCTGGCTGGTGGGCGAAGAGGGGCGCGGCGTGCCGACCATCATCGAGATGGTCAACCTCACCCGACTCGACTGCACGCTGGGCAGCGCCACGAGTATGCGCAGTGGCCTCGCCCGTGCCGTGCACCACGCCCAGCATCGAAAGGCGTTCGGCGCCTACCTGATCGATCAGCCCCTGATGCGCAACGTGCTCGCCGACCTGGCCGTGGAGGCCGAGGCGGCGACCATGCTGGCGATGCGGATGGCCGGCGCCACGGACAAGGCGGTCCGCGGTGACGAGCGTGAGTCGCTGCTGCGCCGCATCGGCCTGGCCGCAGGCAAATACTGGGTGTGCAAGCGCGCCACCCCGCATGCCGCGGAGGCGATGGAATGCCTGGGCGGCAACGGCTATGTCGAGGATTCGGGGATGCCCCGCCTGTACCGGGAAGCCCCGCTGATGGGCATCTGGGAAGGCTCGGGCAATGTCAGCGCACTGGATACCTTGCGCGCCATGGCAACTCGGCCCGAAAGCGTCGAGGTGCTCTTCGACGAACTCGCCAAGACCGCCGGGCAGGACCCGCGGCTGGACCGTCACGTCGCCGCGCTGCAGAACGATCTGCAGGATCTGGAGACCATCCAGTACCGGGGCCGCAAGGTCGCCGAGGACATCTCGCTGTCCTTGCAGGGCGCGCTGCTGGTGCGTCACGGTCACCCGGCCGTGGCCGAGGCCTTCCTGGCCAGCCGGCTCGGCGGCCAGTGGGGACAGGCGTTCGGAACGCTGCCCACCGGACTGGACTTGGCGCCGATCGTCGAGCGGGCGCTGGTCAAGGGATGAGTTCTTTCGCCGAGCAGACACAAACTCGCACGATTCAGGGTCATTTCGTGCGAGTTTGTGTCTGCTCGCGGTGGGAGGTGAGCGCATGAGCGTCGAAACGCTCAAGACGATGACCTACGAGGTCACCGATCGGATCGCACGAATCACGTTCAACCGCCCCGAAAAAGGCAACTCGATCGTCGCGGACACCCCGGTGGAACTGCAGGCTCTGGTTGAGCGCGCGGACCTGGATCCCAACGTTCACGTGATCCTGGTGTCCGGCCGCGGGCAAGGGTTCTGCGCCGGATTCGACCTGTCCGCCTACGCCGACGGCACGGGCGAGGCCGGGGGAGGCCGCTACGACGGAACGGTGCTGTCCGGAAAAACCCAAGCGGTGAACCATCTTCCGGACCAACCGTGGGATCCGATGGTGGACTACCAGATGATGAGCCGGTTCGTGCGCGGCTTCTCCAGTCTGATGCATGCCGACAAGCCGACCGTGGTCAAGATCCACGGCTACTGTGTGGCCGGCGGCACCGACATCGCGCTGCACGCCGACCAGGTGATCACCGCCTCCGATGCCAAGATCGGCTACCCACCCATGCGGGTGTGGGGTGTTCCGGCTGCCGGTCTGTGGGCACATCGGCTGGGTGATCAACGCGCCAAACGCCTTCTGTTCACCGGGGATTGCATCACCGGCGCGCAGGCGGCCGAGTGGGGAATGGCCGTCGAGGCCCCTGAGCCCGATGATCTCGACGAGCGCACCGAACGCCTCGTCGCGCGCATCGCCGCCATGCCGGTCAACCAACTCATCATGGCCAAACTGGCGTGTAACTCCGCGCTGCTGCAGCAGGGGGTGGCGACCAGTCGGATGGTGAGCACCGTGTTCGACGGCATCGCGCGGCACACTCCAGAAGGGCACGCGTTCGTCGCCGATGCGGTTGAACACGGCTTCCGCGAAGCGGTACGCCACCGCGACGAGCCGATGGGCGACTACGGGCGCAGGTCTTCCGAGGTGTGACATGCCCCCGCTGAAACGGATGACGGCCAGGTCGGTGGTCTTGAGCGTGCTGCTCGGGGCCCATCCGGCCTGGGCGAGTGCCGCCGAACTGATCAGGCTCACAGCCGATTTCGACATCAAGGAGCCGACGCTGCGGGTGGCGTTGACCCGCATGGTGGGTGCCGGTGACCTGATCCGCTCCGAGGACGGGTACCGGCTGTCGGACCGGCTGCTGACCCGCCAGCGCAGGCAGGACGACGCGATCGATCCGCGGCTTCGCGCGTACGACGGCCAGTGGCTGACGCTCGTCATCACCAGTGTCGGTACGGATGCCCGCACCCGAGCTTCGCTGCGTAACGCGTTGCAGCAGCACCGGTTCGGTGAGTTGCGCGAGGGTGTGTGGATGCGCCCGGACAATCTCGATCAGGCGTTGCCGCAGGAGATCACCAGCCGGGCGCGGCTCTTGCGCTCCCGCGACCAGGACCCGGCCGGCCTGGCCGCCATGCTGTGGGACCTGCCCGGCTGGCGGCGCACGGGGGAGGAGCTTCTGGGGGAGATCACCGCCGCGAACGACATCCCGGGGCGGTTCGTGGCTGCCGCCGGCATCGTGCGCCATCTGCTGGCGGATCCGGTACTGCCCGACGAGCTGCTGCCGGACAACTGGCCGGGTGCCGAATTGCGTAAGGCGTACAACGACTTCGCCGCCGAACTCGTCGTCCGGCGCGCCGGTACAGAATTAGTCGCGTCCCGCGACGGTAACGAACTCATGGAGGCGACATGACCGAAGCTGTGCAGGTCGAGCGCAACGGCCCGGTGACCACGGTGATCATCGACCGGCCGCACGCCCGCAACGCGGTCGACGGTCCGACCGCCGCGGCACTCTACGCCGCGTTCGAGCAGTTCGATGCCGATGAGGACGCCGCGGTCGCGGTGCTGACCGGCGCCGGTGGAACCTTCTGTGCCGGAGCGGATCTGAAGGCTTTCGGCACCCCGGAGATGAACCGGCTGGATCCGGCGGGGCCGGGACCGATGGGGCCGAGCCGGATGGTGTTGTCCAAGCCGGTGATTGCCGCGATCAGCGGTCATGCGGTGGCGGGCGGATTGGAATTGGCGCTGTGGTGTGACCTGCGGGTGGTCGAGGACGACGCTGTGTTGGGCGTGTTCTGCCGGCGCTGGGGAGTGCCGCTGATCGACGGCGGCACCGTGCGGCTGCCCCGGCTTATCGGACAGAGCCGGGCGATGGACCTGATCCTGACCGGACGCGCCGTCGACGCGGCCGAAGCGCACGCGATCGGCCTGGCCAACCGGGTGGTGCCCAAAGGACAAGCGCGCCGGCATGCCGAGGAACTGGCCGCCGAACTCGCGAAGCTGCCTCAACAGTGTCTGCGGGCCGACCGCCTTTCGGCTCTGCACCAGTGGGGTGAATCAGAGCAGGCGGCAATGGAATTCGAGTTCGCCAGTATCGATCAGGTGAAACACGAGGCCGCCGATGGCGCGGGACGTTTCGCGGCGGGGGCGGGCCGACATGGAGCGAGTGCCGATTAACCCTTGTTCACCTTGTTGTTGCTGCCGGTGTTGGTGACCTTCGGATCGCCCGCAGCGTAGGTGACGGTGTTGTTCAGCCCGATGATGGTGAGTCCCTTGTCGATCCGCTCGAAGGTGATCTTGTTGTCGGACCCGCCGATGTTCACATTGGCGCAGGTGCCCTTCACGGTCAAGGTGTTGTTGGTGCCACCGACCGTGAGTGACTTGCCGTCGGCGCAGTCGATGTCGGTGGTGGTCCCGACAGACATGTAATTGATGGTGTTGCCCACCTCGACGTTCACCCCGGACTGTCCGGCAGTGGCGCTGGGCGTGCTGGTGTCCGAGCTTTCGGAGCCGCAGGCCGCCAAGGTCAGTGCAGCGGCTGCGGCACCGGCGACGAGGATCAGTCGGGTGTGGGGGAAACGCGTGAGCACGGTCTGTCTCTGCTTTCTGGTTCGGGCTTGATCAGGCTTGATCAGGCTTGATCAGGCGGGGACGCGACTGATCTGGTTGGTCATCCCCAGTTCACGGCCGCGGTCGATGAGGGCCGGGTCGCCGTTCTTGAAGAACACGGTCTGGTCGTAGCCGTACACGGTGACGTCGTTGATGACATTGTCGGCGATGACGACGTTGGACGACCCCTGAAGGGTCACGGCCCAGCAGGTACCGAGCGCGTTGATCCGGTTACCGGTCCCGTTGACGATCAGGGTGGCGTTGTTGCAATCCAACGTTTGTTCGACGCCTTGACCGGTGATGTGGGTGTCACCGTTCTTGGCCGCCGCGCCGGGTACGCCGACGGTGAGCGCCAGCGGCAACGCGAGGGTGCCGATGGCGAGCCCGACAAGCATCCTCCGGCCCACAGCTGTCCGATTCACGGTGAGTCCCCTTCCGATCTGCTGCGAGAAGAGTACGTGGCGCTCTCCTCATGGCGGTAAGTGTTGACCAGTTTGTCGTGCGTTCGCCGACAGGTCGCGTGCGGTGTCGCTGCTGGGTACCGTGTTCAGCAATGCGTCGGTGTGTTGTTCAGGCTGCTGCCGTGGCAGTCACAGCCGTGGTGACCGTCGCGGGGTGTTCGCACACCATCGACGGGGCTGCCGAGCGGGCGTCGGCCGACACCGCTGACCCCGATCGCAGTTTCGGATACGTCGACGACCGGTGCGGGTTGCTCGTCGACAGCACGATCCAGGAGATTCTGTCGGCCGACAACGTGGTGCGCCCGTACAGCGGCGCGGTCTGCCAATACGTGCTGTCGCGTAAGGCCCAACCGGGTCCGGGTCCGGCTGCCGGATCGCCCGCGATGCTCGACGTGATCTTCTCCTGGTTCGAGAAGGGTTCATTGGAGCGTGAACGGGCGGTGGCCCACAGTAGGGATGCGCAGATCACCGACGTCGTGGTCGAGCGGCACAAGGCCTTCATCGCGCGCCGTGACGTGACCGGCGCTGCCTGCGCCGCGACTGCGGCGGCCGGATCGGGCGTGATCAGTTGGTGGGTGCAGTTCCGCGGTGCGGGCAGTGCCGTGCAGGCCGGCAAGGGTGATCCGTGCCAGGACGCCAAGAAGCTGCTGTCGGCCACTCTTCAATCGGAACTCTGACCGTGATGCACCGCTACCTCGCGATGAGGTGTCTGGCCGGCATTGCCGTCGGAGTCGCACTGACGGCGTGCGGGCCGACGGAGGAATCGTCGGCCCCCGAGCCGGCGGGGCCCGGTGGTGGCTTTCACGGCGGGGACTGCAACGGCATCACCGACGCCGACATCGCCGATGCCGTCGGCTCGTCGATGTTCACCAAGGCCGTGGTCAGCGACACCGGGTGCTTCTGGCAGGAGAACACGGTCCTTGGGACCTTCGGTGCCGGGATGGGCATCTCCACGTGGTGGTACCGGGGAAGCGACATGGACACCGAGAGGACGCTGGAGACCAGGGCCGGACGCACCCTCACCGAGCTGTCCATCGACGGCAATCAGGGCTTCCGGGCCGCGGATGCGAACGTCTGCAGTATCTACGTGGCCAAGGGCCAGGATGTGATCACGTGGTCGATCCAGACGATGAACCCGGCCTCGCTGCCCGATCTGTGTCAGATCACCGAGAAACTCGCCCGGCTCAGTCAAGGCCGGGTGAACTGATCCGCGCTGTGTGACGGGCTACAGTTTCACGGCGACCCGCCGATGGCGGCGTCATCACATCGACTCGAAGGCAGTGCGTACATGTCAGCTCGGCCGGAAGCACAGGCGGCTGGAACTCGACGTTCCCAGGCGCGGCCGGCACGGACCACGAAGCTCAGCCGCGATGCCATCGTGAACGCCGCGCTGACGTTCCTGGACCGTGAGGGCTGGGACGCCCTGACCATCAACGCGCTGGCCGGCCAGCTCGGCACCAAGGGCCCGTCGCTCTACAACCACGTACACAGCCTCGACGACCTGCGGCGCACGGTGCGGATGCGCGTGATCGACGACATCATCGAGATGCTCAAGACGGTGGGTTCCGGGCGGACCCGTGACGACGCCGTGGCGGTGATGGCCAGCGCGTACCGCAGCTATGCCCACCACCATCCCGGTCGCTACTCGGCATTCACCCGGATGCCTTTCGGCGGAGACGATCCGGAGTACTCGGCGGCCACCAAGGCTGCGGCAGGCCCGGTCATCGAAGTCCTGACCTCTTACGGGCTGGAAGGCGAGAACGCCTTCTACGCCGCGCTGCAGTTCTGGTCTGCTCTGCACGGCTTCGTCCTGCTCGAGATGACGGGTGTGATGGACGACATCGACACCGACGCGGTGTTCACCGATATGCTGCGACGACTGGCCGCAGGTATGGGCCAACTGGAGTCGTAGCGTCTGACCTGGGAAGAGGTCGTCGTGAGCGGGTTTGGTCCGGCGCGGCCAGCCCTGGTATCGTGGTAGATCGTGCCTGGCCGGAAGGCGCACGCTGCTGAGTGATTCGCAAGCGTGGCCGCACGCCGGGCCAATTCGCATGTCTAGCACGCATCGAAATTTCATCGGTGTAAGCACGTGCGACACGCCCGGACGCGGGGTAAGTGTCCGGGGGATAACTGCAGTACAGAGACTTAGAACTAGCAAGAGCACGAAGAGCAACACAGAGAAAGCCGGTACATGCCAACCATCAACCAGCTGGTCCGCAAGGGTCGCCGCGACAAGGTCGCGAAGGTCAAGACCGCGGCCCTCAAGGGCAGCCCGCAGCGCCGCGGCGTGTGCACCCGCGTGTACACCACCACCCCGAAGAAGCCGAACTCGGCGCTTCGCAAGGTCGCCCGCGTGAAGCTGACCAGCGGGGTTGAGGTCACCGCCTACATCCCCGGCGAGGGTCACAACCTGCAGGAGCACTCGATGGTGCTGGTGCGTGGCGGTCGTGTGAAGGACCTTCCCGGCGTCCGTTACAAGATCATCCGCGGGTCGCTCGACACCCAGGGTGTCAAGAACCGCAAGCAGGCCCGTAGCCGCTACGGCGCCAAGAAGGAGAAGAGCTGATGCCGCGCAAGGGTCCCGCGCCGAAGCGTCCGTTGGTCAACGATCCGGTCTACGGGTCGCAGCTGGTCACCCAGCTGGTCAACAAGGTTCTGCTGGACGGCAAGAAGTCACTGGCCGAGCGCATCGTCTACGGCGCGCTGGAGCAGGCTCGCGACAAGACCGGCACCGATCCGGTCGTCACCCTGAAGCGCGCGCTCGACAACGTCAAGCCCGCTCTCGAGGTCCGCAGCCGCCGCGTCGGTGGTGCCACTTACCAGGTGCCGGTCGAGGTTCGCCCCGATCGCTCCACCACCTTGGCCCTGCGCTGGCTGGTGAGCTTCTCCAAGGCTCGTCGCGAGAAGACCATGATCGAGCGCCTCGCCAACGAGATCCTCGATGCCAGCAACGGCCTGGGTGCCGCTGTGAAGCGTCGTGAGGACACTCACAAGATGGCCGAAGCGAACCGGGCTTTCGCGCACTACCGCTGGTGATACCTGCGCCCCGGCATCCAGCGTCGGGTGCCGGCCGGCGCGCAATCGAACACCTAATCAAGCAAGCGAAAAGTTGGGAAGACTTCCGTGGCACAGGACGTGCTGACTGACCTGAACAAGGTCCGCAACATCGGCATCATGGCGCACATCGACGCCGGTAAGACGACGACTACCGAGCGCATCCTCTTCTACACCGGTATCTCGTACAAGATCGGTGAGGTGCACGACGGCGCCGCGACGATGGACTGGATGGAGCAGGAGCAGGAGCGGGGTATCACCATCACCTCGGCTGCGACCACCTGCTTCTGGAACGACAACCAGATCAACATCATCGATACGCCGGGACACGTCGACTTCACCGTCGAGGTCGAGCGCTCGCTGCGCGTGCTCGACGGCGCCGTTGCCGTCTTCGACGGCAAGGAAGGTGTCGAGCCGCAGTCCGAGCAGGTCTGGCGGCAGGCCGACAAGTACGACGTCCCGCGCATCTGTTTCGTCAACAAGATGGACAAGCTGGGCGCCGACTTCTACTTCTCGGTGCAGACCATGAAGGACCGTCTGGGCGCCAACGTCGTTCCGATCCAGTTGCCGATCGGCTCCGAAGGTGACTTCGAGGGCGTCGTCGACCTGGTCGAGATGAAGGCCAAGGTCTGGCGCGGCGAGACCAAGCTCGGCGAGAAGTACGAAATCGTCGACATCCCGGCCGACCTTCAGGAGAAGGCCGAGGAGTACCGCACCGCCATGATCGAGGCCATCGCCGAGACCGACGACGACCTCATGGAGAAGTACCTCGGTGGCGAAGAGCTCACGATCGACGAGATCAAGGGCGGCCTGCGCAAGCTGACCGTTACCAGCGCCGGCTACCCGGTGTTGTGCGGTTCCGCGTTCAAGAACAAGGGCGTTCAGCCCATGCTCGACGCGGTCATCGATTACCTGCCGACCCCGCTGGACGTCGCGGCCGCCGAAGGCCACGTCCCGGGCAAGGAAGACGACATCGTCTACCGGAAGCCGTCGGCCGACGAGCCGTTCGCCGGGCTGGCCTTCAAGGTCGCCACCCACCCATTCTTCGGCAAGTTGACCTACGTCCGGGTGTACTCCGGCAAGGTCGACTCCGGTGCACAGGTGATCAACTCGACCAAGGGCAAGAAGGAGCGGCTGGGCAAGCTGTTCCAGATGCACTCCAACAAGGAGAACCCGGTCGAATCGGCATCTGCCGGCCACATCTACGCCGTGATCGGTCTGAAGGACACGACCACCGGCGATACCCTGTGCGACCCGCAGAACCAGGTCGTGCTTGAGTCGATGACCTTCCCCGATCCGGTGATCGAGGTGGCCATCGAGCCCAAGACCAAGAGTGACCAGGAGAAGCTGGGCACCGCGATCCAGAAGCTCGCCGAAGAGGACCCGACCTTCAAGGTGCACCTGGACCAGGAGACCGGCCAGACCGTCATCGGCGGTATGGGCGAGCTGCACCTGGACATCCTGGTGGACCGCATGCGTCGCGAGTTCAAGGTCGAGGCCAACGTCGGTAAGCCTCAGGTGGCCTACCGCGAGACCATCCGCCGGAAGGTGGAGAAGGTCGAGTTCACCCACAAGAAGCAGACGGGTGGCTCCGGCCAGTTCGCGAAGGTGCTCATCGACCTCGAGCCGTTCGTCGGCGAGGACGGTGCGACCTACGAGTTCGACAACAAGGTCACCGGTGGCCGCATCCCGCGCGAGTACATCCCTTCGGTGGATGCCGGTGCGCAGGATGCCATGCAGTACGGCGTGCTCGCCGGCTATCCGCTGGTGAACGTGAAGGTGACGCTGCTCGACGGCGCCTACCACGAGGTCGACTCCTCGGAAATGGCGTTCAAGGTGGCAGGTTCGCAGGTGCTGAAGAAGGCTGCCCAGGCAGCCCAGCCGGTCATCCTCGAACCCATCATGGCTGTCGAGGTCACGACTCCCGAGGACTACATGGGTGACGTGATCGGCGACTTGAACTCCCGCCGTGGTCAGATCCAGGCCATGGAGGAGCGCAGCGGTGCGCGCGTCGTCAAGGCGCAGGTGCCGTTGTCGGAGATGTTCGGCTACGTGGGCGACCTTCGTTCGAAGACCCAGGGCCGGGCGAACTACTCCATGGTGTTCGACTCGTACGCCGAAGTACCGGCGAACGTGGCGAAGGAGATCATCGCGAAGGCCACCGGGCAGTAGTCCGGTACCTTCCAGATCACACAACTGAACACATCAACACCCCTGCTTAAGTAAAAGCACCAACAAGTCCAGGAGGACACCACAGTGGCGAAGGCGAAGTTCGAGCGGACGAAGCCGCACGTCAACATCGGGACCATCGGTCACGTTGACCACGGCAAGACCACGCTTACTGCAGCAATCACCAAGGTTCTGCACGACAAGTACCCCGAGTTGAACGAATCGCGCGCATTCGACCAGATCGACAATGCGCCTGAAGAGCGTCAGCGCGGCATCACGATCAACATCTCCCACGTGGAGTACCAGACCGAAAAGCGCCACTACGCCCACGTGGACGCCCCCGGTCACGCCGACTACATCAAGAACATGATCACCGGTGCCGCCCAGATGGACGGCGCGATCCTGGTGGTCGCCGCGACCGACGGCCCGATGCCGCAGACCCGCGAGCACGTGCTGCTGGCCCGCCAGGTGGGTGTGCCCTACATCCTGGTGGCGCTGAACAAGTCGGACGCCGTGGACGACGAGGAGCTCATCGAGCTCGTCGAGATGGAGGTCCGCGAACTGCTGGCCGCCCAGGACTTCGACGAGGACGCCCCGGTCATCCGGGTCTCCGCGCTGAAGGCGCTTGAGGGTGACCCGAAGTGGGTCAAGTCGGTCGAGGACCTGATGGACGCGGTCGACGAGTCGATCCCGGATCCGGTTCGCGAGACCGACAAGCCGTTCCTCATGCCCGTCGAGGACGTCTTCACCATCACCGGTCGTGGCACCGTGGTGACCGGTCGCGTCGAGCGTGGCGTGATCAACGTCAACGAAGAGGTCGAGATCGTCGGCATCCGCCCGACCACGACCAAGACCACCGTCACCGGTGTGGAAATGTTCCGCAAGCTGCTCGACCAGGGCCAGGCCGGCGACAACGTCGGTCTGCTGGTTCGTGGCATCAAGCGCGAGGACGTCGAGCGTGGCCAGGTTGTGGTCAAGCCCGGCACCACCACCCCGCACACCGAGTTCGAGGGCAGCGTCTACATCCTGTCCAAGGACGAGGGCGGCCGCCACACGCCGTTCTTCAACAACTACCGCCCGCAGTTCTACTTCCGTACCACGGACGTGACCGGCGTGGTTACCCTGCCCGAGGGCACCGAGATGGTGATGCCCGGTGACAACACCGACATCTCCGTCAAGCTGATCCAGCCCGTCGCCATGGACGAGGGTCTGCGGTTCGCCATCCGTGAGGGTGGACGTACCGTCGGCGCCGGCCGCGTGACCAAGATCAACAAGTAGGCTCGCCTACCAGGATCAACAAGTAGGCTCCGCCTACCAAGATCAACAAGTAGGCTCCGCCTACCAAGATCAACAAGTAGTAGTTGATCTGACTCAGTACCGCTGAAGCGGCGCTCACCTTCGGGTGAGCGCCGCTTTTGTCTGTCGGGGTGTTGTAGCTGGTCCGGTGTAACGCCTGTGATAGCTGAGACGATCTTTCTTGCATAGGTCAGTTACGGGTTGGGGTGAACATGAGACGAGTACGACGGATATGGGCGCTGGCTTCGGCCGCCGTCCTGGCCGGCACGGCGGTCGGATTCGCGGCGGGCTCGGCGCAGGCCGCGGCGTGCCCCGACCTGCACTGGATCGGCGTCGCCGGTTCGGGTGAGCGTGACGATCCGACGGTCGACGCCGGCATGGGCCGGGTGGTCTACAACTCGCTGCGGGATCTGTCGGTGTGGGTGCAGCAGGATGGCCGGACGATGACCGCCGAGGCCGTGGCCTACCCGGCTGTGGCGGTGCCCGCCGACGGTGACCTGCTGGGCTGGGGCGGCTTCATGAGCAGTGTCGACACCGGTGTTGCCGCGCTCGGGAACCAGTACGCGGCATTCACCCAGCAGTGCCCGTCGAGCAAGGTGGTTCTGGCCGGCTACTCGCAGGGCGCGATGGTGGTGCACCGAAACCTGGCCGCTTTGTCGGGCAGCCCGAACCTGGCCGCCGCGTTGTTGGTCGCCGACGGTGACCGGCTTCCCGCCGACTCGACCGTCAACCTGGGCACGGCCGGCGCAGCGTCCGGCGTCGGCAAGGGCGTCGCACAGGACTGGCCGATTCTGGCTCACGCTCCGGCCGTGTTGCCTGCGTCGGTCGGCAGTCGCACCATCAGCGTGTGCGATCGCGGCGACGCGGTCTGCGACTACGACTCCGATGCCGACGAGGTGACCGCCAACGCGATCGCCATCCACACCAGCTACGCCCGGTCGAGCAGCGGGGGATACCGGTGGACCTGGCCGCTGTACCGGATGCTGGGTCCGTCGCCGATGCAGCAGCAGGTGCCGACGGAGGTGCCGACGGGCGGTTCGACGGTGGGTGTCGTCCACTCCTGATCTCCGGTGGTCTCGGGCGCTAATCTGATGGCGCCCGACCGACGACAGGAGCCCGGTGATGTCCACACTCTGGCGGTACGTCCGCATTCAGGCCTTCGTCCTGCTGTGCGGCATCGTCGGCCCGATCTTCCTGGTCATCTACTTCGTCAGCGGCGGCGACCCGATGATGAAATGGATGTTCTGGGTAGGCCTGTTGATCACCGCCATCGATGTCTTGATCGCCCTGGGACTCACCGCCGCCGGGGCGAAGTCGGCGGCGCAGAACGAGAAGCTCGAGCAGGTCGGCGTGTTGGCCCTGGCTCAGGTGACCGGTATCCATGAGACCAACACCCGCGTCAACGAGCAACCGCTGGTGAAGATCGATCTGCAGATCTCGGGACCCGGGATCGCTCCCTTCGCCAGTCAGGACCGCGTGCTGGCCTCGGTGTCGCGGCTGCCGATGATCACCAACCGCAAGCTGGTCGCCGTGGTCGACCCGGCCACCAACGAATACCGGATCGATTGGGAGAGAAGCAGTCTGGTCAGCGGACTGATGCCAGCGACATTCACCATCGCCGAGGAGAACAAGACCTACGACCTGACCGGTCAATCCGGCCCGCTGATGGAGATCCTGCAGATCCTCAAGGCGCACGGCATCGGCATCAACAGCATGGTCGACCTGCGGGCGAATCCCGCGGCCCGCGAAGAGGTCCAGGCCGTGGTGCGGCGCGCGGCCGCGCAGCACGCGGCGCCGTCCCCGTCCGTGGTGGCTCCCGAACCGGGCGCGACATCGGCACCCTTCCTCGCGCCGCCAGCGCCGTCGACCGCACAACGACTTCAGGAACTGGAAACGCTGCGCGCGACGGGCGCCATCAGCGACGTTGAGTACACGGCGAAAAGACAGCAGATCATCGCCGAGCTCTGATCTCGTTCCGGATCAACCCGGTTGGCGTTCCGCTCAGGACGCCTTGCGCAAGTTCGTGAGCTTGTGCTCGCCCCGTGCTTTATGGTTACAGCGGATTCACGTTCGTCAATGCACCGTCAATGGCACCGCGAAAGACGTGATATGACCACTGCTGAACCGAAGACAGAATCGGCAAGCGAGAAGGTCAGCCTGCCGACCCTGACCGCGATGGTGGTCGGATCGATGATCGGCTCGGGAGTATTCCTGCTGCCGCGGCGGTTCGGCACCGAATCCGGGGTACTGGGCGCGATCATCGCCTGGACCATTGCCGGCACCGGAATGCTGATGCTGGCGTTCGTATTCCAGCGCCTTGCCACCCGCAAACCTGATCTGGACGCGGGAATCTTCGCCTACGCCAAGGCCGGATTCGGCGACTACGTCGGGTTCAATTCGGCGTTCGGGTTCTGGGCTTCGGCGTGCGCGGGCAACACGTCGTACTGGGTGCTCATCATGGCCACCGCCAACGCGTTGTTCCCGGGACTGGGCGACGGCAGCACCGTGCTCGCGGTGCTGATCTCCTCGGTGGGGGTATGGCTCTTCTGCTTCCTGATCATGCGCGGGGTGAAGGAAGCCGCGGTGATCAATCGGATTGCCACCGTTGCCAAGGTCGTTCCCATCCTGGCGTTCATCGTGATCGCGCTCATCGCGTTCAAGGCCGGAGTGTTCGCCGACAACTTTTGGGGCGGTTGGAAGGCCGAAGGCGGTGCCCCGGCCTCGGTGTTCGAACAAGCCAAGGGCACGATGCTCATCACGGTTTTCGTGTTCATGGGCATCGAGGGGGCCAGCGTCTATTCGCGCTATGCGAAGAAGCGCGCGGATGTCGGCCGGGCGACGGTGATCGGATTCCTGTCCGTACTAGCTGTGTTCGCCCTGGTGACCTTGGTGTCCTACGGTGTGTTACCCCAGTCGGAGCTCGCCACCGTCAGTCAGCCGTCGATGGCCGCGGTGCTCGAATCGATCGTCGGCCCATGGGGTTCGGTGTTCATCCGGGTGGGCGTCGTGCTCTCGGTGCTGGGCGCCTACCTGGCGTGGACGCTGATGGCGGCCGAGATTCTGTATATCCCGGCCAAATCCGAGGACATGCCGCGTTTTCTGGCCCGGACCAACAGTCACGGTGCGCCGGTGGCGGCGCTGGTGATGGCCGGCGGCCTGGTGCAGCTGCTGCTCATCCTGTTGCTGTTCACCTCCGAGGCACTGGATTTCATGCTGGACCTC
Organism: Mycobacterium sp. URHD0025; assembly: GCF_000426065.1. Taxonomy (GTDB): domain Bacteria; phylum Actinomycetota; class Actinomycetes; order Mycobacteriales; family Mycobacteriaceae; genus Mycobacterium. Next base: position 142,803 of record NZ_AUEQ01000006.1, read on the forward strand.
ACCGCGGCGCTGGCCCTGATTCCGTACTTCCTGGCTGCTGGATACGCGCTGAAGCTGGTGTTGACCAGGGAGACATACGAGGACCGCAAACCGCTGTTCGGTGACGGTGTGGTGGCGGGGCTGGCCACGTTCTACACGTTGTTCCTGGTGTACGCCGCCGGATTCGACCATCTCCTGCTGTCCTGCATTCTCTACGCCGCCGGTGCCGTGCTGTATGTGATGGCCCGACGCGAACGCAGCCTTCGGGTGTTCTCTGCACCGGAGGCGGTGTTGTTCTTCGTCATCCTGATCGGAGCGGTCGCCGGAATCGTGGGTCTGATCACCGGCCAGATCCAGATCTAGTGCCACACATGGTGAAAGGAAAGTGATGTCGAATCCGTCCGCCACGTACGGCGTGCACTCCGAGGTGGGAAAGCTGCGCAAGGTCCTCGTGTGCTCACCAGGGTTGGCTCATGAGCGGCTCACCCCGACCAACTGCGACGACCTGTTGTTCGACGATGTGCTGTGGGTCCAGAACGCGCGCCGCGACCACTTCGACTTCATGGACAAGATGCGTGACCGCGGTGTCGAGGTCGTCGAACTGCACAACCTGCTCACCGAGACGATCCAGAACGCGGAAGCCAAGGCCTGGTTGCTGGACCGCAAGATCGTGGCCAACGAGGTCGGTATCGGGCTGGTCGACGACACGCGTGGATTCCTGGATTCCCTTCCGGAGCGGCGCCTCACCGAATTCCTCATCGGCGGTCTGTCCACCCGCGATCTGCCTGCCGAGGTCCGCTCCGGGTACCTGGCCCTGGCCCGCGAGGACACCGGAGTGAACGAATACCTGATGCCGCCGCTGCCCAACACGCTCTACACCCGCGACACCACGTGCTGGATCTATGGCGGGTTGACGCTCAATCCGTTGTTCTGGCCGGCCCGCCATGACGAAACCTTGTTGATGAAGGCGATCTATCAGTTCCATCCGGACTACGTGGGTTCGACGGTGTGGTGGGGCGATCCGGAGAAGTCTTGGGGGCAAGCCACTCTCGAAGGTGGCGATGTGCTGATTCCCGGCAACGGAGTGGTGCTGATCGGCATGAGCGAACGTTCGTCGCGCCAAGCCATCACCCAGGTGGCCGCCGAACTGTTCGCCGCCGGTGCCGCGGAGAAGGTGATCGTCGCCGGCATGCCCAAGCTGCGGTCCGCGATGCACCTCGACACGGTGTTCACCTTCGCCGACCGCGATGTGGTGACCGTCTACCCGGAGATCGTCGACAGGATCGTCACATTCACCTTGCTGCCCAGCGATACCGAGCCGGGCGTCGAGGTGGTGCCCGAATCCGGACCGTTCATCGACGTGGTGGCCGCGGCGTTGAACCTGCCGAAGCTCCGTGTCGTCGAGACCGGCGGCACCGCCTACGACTCGGAACGGCAGCAGTGGGACAGCGGCAACAATCTCGTCGCCGTCGAACCGGGAGTGGTGTTCGCCTACGACCGCAACACCCACACCAACTCCCTGCTGCGCAAGGCCGGCGTAGAGGTCATCACGATCGTCGGCGCTGAACTGGGCCGCGGCCGTGGTGGCGGGCATTGCATGACCTGCCCGATCATCCGTGATCCCGCTCAGTGGTAGGAGCCCAGGAACACGTTCTACTTCTGCTGTTAGCCTGTGGCCAGGCTCACTGAAAGGACCGTGGCATGGCCGCAGGTAACGCAACATTGGAAGGCCGCGTGGCATTCGTCACCGGCGCCGCCCGCGGTCAGGGCCGCGCGCACGCGGTGCGGTTGGCCAACGAGGGTGCCGACATCATCGCGATCGATGTGTGCCGGCCGGTCGATGACACGATCACCTACCCGGCCGCGACACCGGACGATCTCGCCGAGACCGTCGCGGCCGTGGAGGCAGCGGGCCGCAAGGTGTTGGCCCGCGAGGTCGACATCCGGGACTTGGCGGCCCAGCAGCAAGTGGTGGCCGACGGCATCGAGCAGTTCGGCCGGCTCGACATCGTGGTGGCCAATGCCGGGGTGCTCAGCTGGGGGCGTCTGTTCGAGCTGTCGCCCGAGCAGTTCGACACCGTCGTCGACGTCAACCTCAACGGCACCTGGCGGACCATCCGCGCCGCCGTGCCCGCGATGATCGAGGCCGGCAACGGCGGGTCGATCATCATCGTCAGCTCCTCGGCCGGTGTCAAAGCCACGCCCGGCAACGGTCACTACTCAGCCTCCAAACACGGTCTGGTGGCACTGACCAACACACTGGCTCTTGAGGTGGGCGAGTACGGCATCCGGGTCAACTCGATCCATCCGTACTCGATCGACACTCCGATGATCGAACCGGAGGCGATGGCCGAGATCTTCTCCAAGTTCCCGAGCTTCCTGCACAGTTTCGCCCCGATGCCGTATCACAAGGTGACCGACGGCAAGAACGAGGGACTCGCGGCCTTCATGGCGCCCGAGGAAGTTGCCGATGTGGTGGCCTGGTTGGCCGGTGACGGCTCGGCCACTCTGTCGGGCAGCCAGATCGCCGTCGACCGGGGCGTGCTGAAGTACTGATCTCTCGGCGGAACTAGCCCGGGAGGACGAGAACTGGAACCGGGCTGTGCCGCAATATCTTTGATCCGTGTGAGCCCAGGAACACACGGGCGACCGCGCCGCCGGGCGAGGTCCCGATCGCCAGGATCTCGCCCTCGAGCCAGTCGATGGCGTCGAGGGCCTCGCTCCAGTCGTTGCCGGTGACGACTTGCAGGTCCACGTCGTCGCCCACGGTCTTGTCGTCTTTCAACCGGATCAGTGCCTGCTGAGCCTGTTTCACCCATTCCTGCAGGATCGCGTCTTCGGCGTGCAACCCGACGGTGGGCGGATACATGTTGCGTCCCCGGACCGCGAAGGTGACGACGCGCATGGGCGTGTCCAGTCGTCGGCCCAGCTCGGCCACCTGCCGGACGACGGCCACCGTGTCGGGTGATCCGGGGAAGGCACACGTGATGCGGGCCAGCGCAGCGGATTTCGGCCGGCGGTAGCCGCGCGGGCTGATCGCCAACGGAACCGGGCAGGAGTGCAGCAGCCGGTCGGCGGTCGAGCCGGCCACGACCTGGCCCAATTGGCCGTCGGCGGACGAGCCGAGAACGAGGACCTCGGCGTCGAGCTCGTCGACGGCTTCCAACAGGCCGCCGGAAACCGACCGGTGCGCGAATTTGTGGAAGCTGACGTCGAGACGATCGTCGAGTGCCCAGATGTGTTGCCGGGCCTGCTCGGCCGAGGAGGCCGCCAATTGTGCGGCGTATTCGGCATATTCGGCGTCGACACGGGCGGGCGACGGGGTCAGCCAGGGACGCGGCACGACGGTGGCCACCGCCAGCGAGGTGTTGAGGCTGCGGGCCGCACCGACTGCGAGGTGCAGTGCGGATGCCCCGCCCTTGCCCGCCAGGTACCCGACGACGACGGTCATCGGGTTTCCTCGGTTCCGGGGACGATCATCACGTCGTCCTCACCGGCTGCCGGGCCGGGTATGTAGCCGTCGCCGCCGTCGTTGAGTGCGCTGTGATGACGGCTCCACACCAGATAGAACGCCAGGGCGAGAGCGACCCAGATGCTGAACCACAGCCAGGTGATGGGCGGCAGGCCGTAGAGCACGAACAGGCACGCCAGCACCGAAAGGACCGGTGTCACCGGATAACCGGGGACCTTGAAGGCCCGCGGCAGGTCCGGCTCGCGCACCCGCAGGATGATGACGCCGATCGACACCACGATGAATGCCACCAGGGTGCCGATCGATACCAGGTCCCACAGGTAGTCCAGCGGCACCAGCCCGGCCAGGGTTCCGGTGACGGCCGCCACGACGATGGTGTTGTTCACCGGAGTCATGGTGCGCGGGTTGACCTTTGCGAACATCGGCGGCAACAGACCGTCGCGGCCCATGGCGAACAGGATGCGGGTCTGCCCGTACATCACCACCAGGGTCACCGAGAAGATCGAGATGACGGCGCCCACGGCGAGCACGGTGCTTGCCCACGTCTGGCCGTGCAGGATGTTGGTCAGCATCACCGACAGTCCGGCCTCGGACTGCTCGTCGGAACCGAAGTCGTCGGCGGACTGGGTGCCCAGGCCGGCGAACGCGACCAGGATGTAGATGCTGGTGACGACGACCAACGCCCCGAGGATCGCCCGGGGCATGGTCTTCTGCGGATTCTTCACCTCGTCACCCGCGGTGGAGACCGCATCAAGACCGATGAATGTGAAGAAGATCGTGCCGGCGGCCGCGGTGATGCCGGTGAACCCCTTGTCCCAGAATCCGGCGAAGTGATCGGTGGTGAATGCGGTGAACGCGATGGCCACGAACATGCCGAGCACACACAGCTTGAGGATCACCATCACGCTGTTGACGGCCGCGGACTCGCTGGCGCCGCGGATCAGCAGGAGCGCGCACATGACGATCAGCACGGTCGCAGGCAGGTTGATCACGCCGGGGTTGTCTCCCCACGGCGCCGCGGACATTGCGTGCGGCAGCCGCCAGCCGAACAGGTTGTCCAGCAGCTGGTTGAGATAACCGCTCCAGCCGACTGCGGTCGCCGACATGGAGACGCCATACTCGAGGAGCAGGCAGGCCGCGACGCCCATGGCGATGAACTCGCCCATCGTGGTGTAGGCGTAGGAGTATGTGGAACCCGAAACGGGCACGGCTGCAGCCATTTCCGCGTAGCAGATCGCCGAAAGTCCGGCGGCGATGCCCGCCACCACGAACGACACCAGCACCGCGGGCCCGGCTTTGGGGACGGCCTGCTGCAACACGATGAAGATGCCGGTGCCGACCGTGGCGCCTACGCCGAACAAGGTGAGTTGGAATGTGCCGATGCTTCGCCGGAGGTGGTCGGACGCGCCGTGGGCGACCGGGGCTCCGATGACCGGCCTTCGCCGCAACATCTGGGTGGTCAGGTTGTTGGCTGGGGCGGACATGGTGCCTCCTTGGCTGCCGGTCAACCGATTATCGGCGCGTTGCGTCCAGTGCGTCGGCGAACTGGTCAACGGCCCAGTCGAGCTCATCGGCGGTCACCACCAGAGGTGGGGCGAACCGCAGGGTTGAGCCGTGGGTGTCCTTCACCAGCACACCGCGTTCCGCCAGGGCCAGACCGAACTGCTTGCCGGTGCCCAGGCTGGGATCGATGTCCACGCCCGCCCACAGTCCCATACCTCGCACGGCCGTCACCCCGTGCCCGATCAAGCCGCTCAGTCGCCTGTGTAGATGGCCTCCGAGTTCCGTTGAACGGAGCTGGAATTCGCCTCGGAGCAGCATGCCGACCACTGTGGTGCCGATCGCCGCGGCCAGCGGGTTGCCGCCGAACGTGGAGCCATGCTCGCCAGGGTGCAGCACACCGAGCACATCGCGGTCGGCCACCACCGCGGACAGTGGCACCACGCCACCACCCAGTGCCTTGCCGAGCAGATATACGTCGGGAACCACATCCCAGTGTTCGCACGCGAAGGTGCGTCCGGTGCGGGCCAGGCCGGACTGGATCTCGTCGGCGATCATCAGCACGTTCCTGCTGGTGCAGATATCGCGGACCCGGGGCAGGTAGTCAGCCGGCGGGACGATGATGCCGGCCTCGCCCTGGATGGGCTCGATCAGCACCGCGGCCGTGTTCTCGTCGATCGCTGCGTCGAGCGCGCGATGGTCCCCGAAGGGCACCGTCCGGAATCCGGGCGTGTAGGGGCCGAAACCGCGGCGCGCGGTGTCGTCGTCGGAAAAGCTGATGATCGTGGTGGTGCGGCCGTGGAAGTTGTTGCGCGCCACGATGATGTTCGACTTGTCCGCGGGGACGCCCTTGACGTCGGTGGCCCATTTGCGGGCCACTTTGATGCCGCTCTCGACGGCCTCGGCACCGCTGTTCATCGGCAGCACCATGTCCTTGCCGCACAATGCGGCCAATGCCTCGGCGAACGGGCCGAGCCGGTCGGAATGGAAGGCACGGCTCACCAGGGTCAGCCGGTCGAGTTGGGCGTGCGCGGCGGCGATGATCTCGGGATTGCGGTGGCCGAAGTTCACTGCCGAATAGGCGGCCAGGCAATCGAGGTAACGCCGGCCGGTCACATCGGTGATCCAGGCTCCCTCGGCGCTCTCTGCGACGACGGGCAGCGGTGAGTAGTTGTGTGCGACATGGCGATCGTCGAGTGAGATCGCCGACGCGGTCGCGGAATCCGGGGTGGCCTGGCTGTCCACACTGTCCAGCATGGTCATGGGTGCAGCTCCAGGGTGCAGCATTTGACGGATCCGCCGCCTTTGAGGAGTTCGGACAGGTCGACGCCGATGGGCTCGAACCCGGCCCGGCGCAGTTGGCCGGCGAATCCGGTGGCGGCCGCCGGCATCACGACGTTCCTGCCGTCGGAGACCATGTTCAGGCCGAGGACGTAGGCGTCTGCCGAGCTGACTTCGATGGCGTCGCTGAACAGTTCGGTCAGCCGCTTTCTGGCGTCGTCACTGAACGCCGGGGGATAGTAGGCGATCGTCGTGTCGTCGAGCACGGCCAGCGCGGTGTCCAGGTGGTAGAAGCGCGGGTCGACGAGTTCCAGGCTGGTCACGTTCAGGCCGGTGATGGCCGCGATCTCGTCGTGCGCGCGCCGGTCGGTGCGAAAACCATATCCCGCCAACAAATTTCGCCCAACCAGGAGCAGATCGCCCTGACCCTCGTTGACGTGCTCGGTACGCACCGGCCGGTAGCCGGCCGCGGCCATCCACGCGGCGTAGGCGTCGGCCTCGCCGGCGCGCTGCGGGTAGGCGAAGCGGGCGACCACCGCGGTGTCCCCGATCACGAAGCCGCCGTTGGCGGCGTAGACCATGTCCGGCAGGCCGCGGCGCGGCGTCACCAGGTCGACGGTGTGGCCGAGATCGGCGTAGGCCGCGCGCAGCGTGTCCCACTGGGCAACGGCAAGCGTGGTGTCCACGGAAGTTGAGGTGTCCATCCACGGGTTGATGGCGTATTCGACGGTGAAGTGGTCGGGGGCGGTCATGGCGTATCGGCGGGTGGTCGCGCTCCGCGCGGGTGATGCGGCGGAGCGAGTAGGAGCTACCGCGCCGTCGATTTCGGGCGCGGCGCCAGGCATGACTTCCTCGGAAATCGTCATGAATCGACGATAAGGAGGTTCTGCGACGCAATCAATTGTCGCCTGTTGCGTGATATGCAGCGATATATTGCATGAAACACAGATTGGCGGAGGTTTGTTGCGTGGAGGTGGCTGTGGAACGTCTGGACGACACCGACGAGCGGATTCTGGCCGAACTCACCGAGCACGCCAGGGCGACATTCGCCGAGATCGGGCAGCGGGTGAATCTGTCGGCGCCCGCGGTCAAGCGGCGGGTGGACCGCATGGTCGCCGAAGGGGTGATCCGCGGCTTCACCACGGTGGTCGACCGCAATGTGCTCGGCTGGAGCACCGAGGCGTACGTGCAGGTGTTCTGTCAGGGCACCATCGCGCCAGATCAGTTGCGCGCGGCCTGGATCGACATCCCTGAAGTGGTCAGCGCGGCAACGGTCACCGGTACCGCCGACGCCATCCTGCATGTGCTGGCCCGCGATATGCGCCACCTTGAGGAGGCCCTGGAACGGATCCGCTCAACAGCCCATATCGAGCGCAGCGAGAGCATCGTGGTGTTGTCGAACATCATCGACCGGGGCCGGTCGTGACGCGCGTCATCGACACCGGCGAACGTAGGGTGGCGCACAACGCTCAAGCCCGATCGTGTAAAAACCCCACGTGACTACTTCAACGGGATCAGCGGCGGGCATTGTCATCGTCGGCGGCGGCTTGGCTGCGGCCCGGACGGCCGAACAGCTGCGCCGTTCGGAGTACGCCGGGCCCATCACGATCGTCAGCGACGAGGACCATCTGCCCTACGATCGGCCGCCGCTGTCCAAGGAAGTGCTGCGTGCCGAGACGGATGACGTCACGCTCAAGCCTGCCGAGTTCTACGCCGAGAACGACATCACGCTGCGGCTCGGCTCCGCCGCGCAATCGGTGGATACCGCCACCAAGACGTTGAAGCTCGCCGACGGTAGCGACGTGGCCTACGACGAGCTCGTCATCGCCACGGGGCTGCTGCCGAGGCGGATCCGGTCTTTCGGTGACTTGGCGGGTATTCACGTGCTGCGGTCCTACGACGAGAGCATGGCCCTGCGCGAGCACGCCGGAAAGGCGCAGCGCGCCGTGGTGGTCGGTGCCGGCTTCATCGGCTGCGAGGTCGCCGCGAGCCTGCGCAAGCTGGGCGTGGAGGTGGTACTCGTGGAGCCGCAGCCCACGCCGCTGGCCTCGGTCCTCGGCGAGCAGATCGGAGCGCTGGTCACCCGGCTGCACCAGGCCGAAGGTGTCGACGTGCGGTGCGGTGTCGGGGTCAGCGAGGTGCGCGGCGCCGACAAGGTGGAGCAGGTGGTGCTCGGTGACGGCACCGAGCTCGACGCCGACCTGGTCGTGGTCGGTATCGGCTCGCACCCGGCGGTCGAGTGGCTCGAGGGCAGCGGTATCCAGCTCGACAACGGCGTGGTGTGCGACGAGGTCGGCCGGTCCAGCGCCGCGGGCGTGTGGGCCATCGGTGACGTCGCGTCGTGGCGCGATCACGTGGGTGGCCAAGCGCGCGTTGAGCATTGGAGCAATGTGGCCGATCAAGCGCGCGCCATGGTGCCGGCGATGCTCGGCCAGGACTCCTCGCCCGTCGTCTCGGTTCCGTACTTCTGGAGCGATCAGTACGACGTCAAGATCCAGTGCCTGGGTGAGCCCGAGGCCGACGATGTCGTGCACGTGGTGGAGGACGACGGCCGCAAGTTCCTGGCCTTCTACGAGCGCGACGGTGTCGTGGTCGGTGTGGTCGGCGGCGGCATGCCCGGCAAGGTGATGAAGGCCCGCGGCAAGATCGCCGCCGGCGCCCCCATCTCCGACGTCCTCGGCTGACTTTCCCGGTGATTTCGGTGCGTCCGGTAACGCTCGGCGTTACCGGACGCACCCAAATCGCTCTAGAACTGGCCGAGGTAGAACCGGCCACCCTGGTCGTCGGTGCACTCGGCCATCAATCCGTAGGGCTGTCGTGACGGCTGCTGCAGCACGGTGCCGCCGGCCTCGGCGACGCGGGCGACCGCGGCGTCGATATCGGCGACCGTCCACATGGGCACCGTCACTGCCCGCGGGGCGCCGCCGGCCATGCCCGACATCGGCTGGCTGCCCTGAACTCCCCAGCCGTCGTCGATCCGGCCGGGTTCGAAGGTCCACGACAGCACCCGGCCGTAGAAGTCCTTGAACGCCGCCGAGTCGGGGACTTCGTAGGTGATGTACGAAAGTTCGCCTGGCCCAGCCCCGTTGAGCTCGGGGCGTGGGACGGCGGTGGCGGGCTGGAAGACCGCGAACGCGGTGCCATCCAGGTCTGTCGCATCCAGCACGGTGCCGAATTCTCGAACCTGCGGCTCACCGGCGACGCCGCCGGCCGCTGTGATCGCCTGTTGCGCCTGGTCGAGGTCGGCGACGGCGTAGCAGCAGAACAGGGTGGGCGGACCATCGGTGTTGAAGATGCCGACGTGCTGCCGAGTGTTGGTGACCTGGTGGGTGGCCGGGTCGAAGGTCCAGCCAAGCACCCGCTCGTAGAACCGGGCGGCGCGGGCGATATCGGGTGCCCAGACCGAGACGTAGCCGACGTCGCCGTGCTGGATGGGAACGACCGCGGCGGCGACCGGTCCCGTGAGCATCCACCGGTGACCCGAGGGGTCGATGATCACGGCGTTGCGGGTGCCGTAGTTCTCGTAAGGTTCGCGCTGTACCTGCGCACCCAGGGTCCTGGCTCGCTCCAGGGCGGCGTCGGTGTCGGGCACATTCAGCATCAGGCTCACTGAATTGGACTGTGGCGCTGGCGCTTTCAAGCCCATTTCAGGAAAATCGTCGGCCAGGTACAGCGCACCGCCCGCGAGTTCCAGCTCGGCATGGCCGATGCGGCCGTCGTCCATCACGATCGGCTCGCCCACCGGAACGGCGCCGAGCGCGTCGCGGTACCAGGCGATGGCGGCACGGGCGTCGGGCGTGGCCAGGTAGGCCACGACAGCGGATCGTGCGGGAGTCGGCGTGGTCGAGGGCTGATTCAGGTCGTCGATGGCAGTGTCGGTTCCGCTCATGTCAACTCCTTGTGTGTGGGTGGGCAGGGTGAGGGCCGCTTCCAGCCGGGCGCGCAGCCGGGCCGCGAATGCCGGATCGGGGGACACCGGCTGGTCGTCGCCGCTCAGCACGGTCAGCGGATCGTGGCTGTTGATCACGTCGTCCCTCCCTCCGGTGTCGGGTACTGGGCTCTGAAGGCGCGGCGGGCCCGCACCAGCAGCGCCTCGGTGGCGTGCACCGTGCGGCCGATGAGCTCAGCGCATTCGCCGACCGTGCGGTCGTCGACGTAGCGCAGGACGAGCACGGTGCGGTGGTGCTCGGGTAGCCGCGCCAAAACCGATTCGGCGACAATGCGATCCAGTTCGGCGTCCCAGTCGTCGGTCGGCTCGACCGGTTCGGGCAATTCGGCCACCGGCACGGTGAACCGGTCGTGGCGCCGCCGGTAGTGGTCGGCCAGTTTGTGCCTGGCCACCCCGATCAACCATGGCACCGAGATTGGCGGCGGCGACGGTCTGCGGGCCGCATCCATCGCGGCCAGGAACGTCTCCGACGTCAGGTCCTCGGCGGTTCCGCGGTCACCGCAGCGTCGTACGAAGTAGCCGTACACCACTGGCAGGGCCTCGTCGTAGCACCTCAGCAGCACCCGCGGAGCGTCAGTTTCGGCGCTCACACCCTTATCGTCGCCGTCGGGAGCCGAACTCCGACGGGGTTGTGTGAAGAATCTTTCGCCGGATAATCATTGGCGTCCATGCGGCGGAGTACGCCATGGTGGTCGCCATGGTGGATGTCGATGTATTTCGGCGGGACGGGTTCGCCAAGATCGAGCAGGCCGTTCCGGCCGAAATCGCCGATGCGGCCAGGGATCTGCTGTGGGCACAGATCGGGCTGTCCCAGAATGATCCGGCATCGTGGACCGCGCCGGTGGTGTGGGCGGCAGATCTGACGGGGGCGGGCCCGTTCGGTCAGCTGGTGGGCGGTGCCCCGCTCGCCGAGGCCCTGGACCGGATCTGCGGAACCGGAGGCTGGCTTCCGCGGGGTTCTCTGGGAAACATCCCGGTCCGCTTTCCCGTCGGTCCGCCCGCGGAGGACCGGGGCTGGCACATCGATGCCAACACTCCGCTGCCAGGCGGACAGTGGGCTGTCAGCGGTCGTCCGCAGACGCTGTTGGTGTTGACGCTGCTGTCCGAGGTCGGGCCTGCCGACGCGCCGACGCGCATCCGGGTGGGCTCGCATCGCGACGTGGCCCGGGTGCTGGGACCCGAGCCGGTCGATTTCGTCGAAGCCGGGGCTCTGGTCGACGAGGTGAGCCGGGCCCGCCCGGTGGCCCACGCCACCGGACGGCCTGGTGACATGTATGTGGTCCATCCGTTCACGGTGCACGCCGCCGACGTACATCGCGGTCGCAGACCACGATTCATGTCGCAGGCGCCCGTGACGCTCACCGAGACGCTCGGTCCGTCCGGCCCGGCGGCACTGGCCGGGGTGTGGGATGACCTACCCCGGGGCTAGGGCTTCCAGGCCGGGTCGCGCCACCTCGAACGCGTCGGCGATGGCGTCGACCAGCGCGACCGACTCGTCGGCGAGCCAGTGCTCATACGCCGACAGCGCGACGCCCAACATCAGCCAGCCCGCGGTCTGTGGCATCAGGTCATGGGGTGCCGCGCCGATCCGCTGAGCCACGTAGGCGGCGATGACCTCACGCCAGCCGGCGTACATCGTCATCGAATATGCCTGCAGGCCTGCGGTTTCCAGGATCACCCGCATGCGCAGGCGGTGCTGGGGCATTTCCTGGTCATCGAAGGTATTGAACGCCAGCAGGGCTTCGCGCAGCGCCTCGGCCAGAGGGATCTCTGCGCTCAGTGAGCTGAGCAGGTCGCGCAGGTGTTGCAGGTAGGCGTCGAAGTCGCCCCACGGGATGGCGTTCTTGGAGGCGTAGTAGCGGAACAGGGTGCGTCGCGCGATGCCTGCGGCCCTGGCGACGTCGTCGACACTGACCTCGTCGAACCCCCGGCTGGCGAACAGGGTCAGGGCCACGTCGGCGATGTGGTCCTGCGTGGTGGACGGGCGCCGACCGACGCGGGGCCCGGATACCTGCCGCATGAAACCCGCCCTTCCATTTGTGCACTCGATGCCATATTCTTGCGACTCAGGTCACAATTGTCGAGACCCACAGTTGCAGGAAAGGTGCGATTCATGGATCAGAACCCACAGGTTGAAACCGAAACCCAGCTCGTCACCGAGACGCTCGTCGAAGAGGTCTCGATCGACGGTATGTGCGGGGTTTACTGACGGTGTCCACACAGGTTGCCGATACGGCCGGGCGCACCGGCGTGGTATTCGACCCCGATGTCAGCTGGCGGTTGCATCACCAGGTGGCGGTGCGGCCGGAGCCGTTCGGTGCCCTGCTGTATCACTTCGGAACCCGCAAGCTGTCGTTTCTGAAGAACCGGACGGTCGTCGAGGTGGTCAAGTCCCTGGCTGATCACCCCGACGCCCGGTCCGCGTGCCGCGCGGCCGGTGTCGCAGATTCCGACCAAGGTCCTTACCTGCACGCGCTGAGCGTGCTGGTGTCCTCGAAGATGCTCGTCCCCGGGAACTCACAATGACTTCTGTTGCACCAGTGCCAAGACTCGTCGAGCAGTTCGAACACGGACTCGACGCCCCGATCTGCCTGACCTGGGAGCTCACCTACGCCTGCAACCTGGCGTGCGTGCACTGCCTGTCCTCGTCGGGTAAGCGCGATCCGCGCGAGCTGTCCACGCAGCAGTGCAAGGACATCATCGACGAGCTGGAACGCATGCAGGTGTTCTACGTGAACATCGGCGGCGGTGAACCCACTGTGCGCCCGGACTTCTGGGAACTGGTCGACTATGCGACCGAGCATCACGTCGGGGTGAAGTTCTCCACCAACGGCGTGCGCATCACGCCGGAGATCGCCGCGAAGCTCGCCGCCAGCGACTACGTCGACGTCCAGATTTCCCTGGACGGCGCCAACGCCGAGGTCAACGACGCCGTGCGTGGCAAGGGGTCGTTCGACATGGCCGTGCGTGCGCTGGAAAACCTTGCCGCCGCAGGTTTTTCCGATGCCAAGATCTCGGTGGTGGTCACCCGCCACAACGTCGACCAGCTCGACGAGTTCAAGGCGCTGGCCGACCGGTACGGCGCCACGCTGCGGATCACGCGGCTGCGTCCGTCGGGTCGCGGCGCCGACGTCTGGGACGAGCTGCACCCGACCCCCGACCAGCAGCGCCAGCTCTACAACTGGCTGGTCGCCCACGGTGAGCGCGTGCTGACCGGTGACTCGTTCTTCCACCTGTCGGGTCTGGGGGAGCCCGGTGCGCTGGCCGGGCTGAACCTGTGCGGCGCCGGCCGGGTGGTCTGCCTGATCGACCCGGTGGGCGATGTCTACGCCTGCCCGTTCGCCATCCACGACAAGTTCCTGGCCGGAAACATCCTGGAAGACACCGGCTTTGGAGCCGGCTTCCAGAACGTCTGGCAGAACTCCCCGTTGTTCCGCGAGCTGCGCGAGCCGCAGTCGGCCGGGGCGTGCAGTGGTTGCGGTCATTACGACGCGTGCCGTGGTGGCTGCATGGCGGCCAAGTTCTTCACCGGTCTGCCGATGGACGGGCCGGACCCGGAATGCGTCGAAGGCTGGGGCGAGCCGGCCCTGGCACGAGAACGCATCAAACCCAAGCCGAGCGGTGATCATTCTCGCGGCACCAAGCAAGGGCCGGTGGCGCTGAAGTTGCTGACCAAGCCGCCCGCCCGCATCTGTAACGAAAGTCCGGTGTAACCCATGGCCCGTGATACCTGGTTCGAGACCGTCGCCATCGCCCAGCAGCGGGCGAAGAAGCGGCTGCCCAAGTCCGCCTACTCGTCGCTGATCTCTGCCAGTGAGAAGGGCGTGACGGTCTCCGACAACGTGGAGTCGTTCGCCGAGCTCGGCTTCGCGCCGCACGTGGTGGGCGCCACCGAGAAACGCGAGATGTCGACAACCGTCATGGGGCAAGACATTTCGATGCCGGTCATCATCTCGCCCACCGGTGTGCAGGCGGTCGACCCCGACGGTGAGGTTGCCGTGGCGCGCGCGGCTGCGGCACGCGGAACCGCCATGGGGCTGTCGTCCTTCGCGAGCAAGCCGATGGAAGAAGTCACCGCGGTCAACGACAAGATCTTCTTCCAGATCTACTGGCTCGGGTCGCGCGACGAGATCGCCGAGCGCGTGCAACGGGCCAAGGATGCCGGGGCGGTCGGACTGATTTGCACGACCGACTGGAGCTTCAGTCACGGCCGGGACTGGGGTAGCCCGAAGATCCCGGAGCGAATGGACCTGCGCACGATGTTGCGGATGTCTCCGGAGGTGCTCACCAAGCCCCGCTGGCTGTGGAGCTTCGGCAAGCACCTGCGTCCGCCGGACCTGCGCGTGCCCAACCAGGGCCGGCGCGGTGAGGCCGGGCCGACGTTCTTCGAGGCCTACGGGCAGTGGATGGGCACCCCGCCCCCGACGTGGGAGGACATCGCGTGGCTGCGTGAGCAGTGGGGCGGTCCGTTCCTGCTCAAGGGCATGGTGCGCGTCGATGACGCCAAACGTGCGGTGGATGCGGGTGTTTCGGCGATCACTGTGTCCAACCACGGCGGCAACAACCTGGACGGCACCCCGGCGGCGATCCGTTGCCTGCCGGCCATCGCCGACGCGGTGGGCGATCAGGTCGAGGTTTTGCTGGACGGCGGGATCCGCCGCGGCAGCGACGTCGTCAAGGCCGTGGCGCTGGGCGCCCGGGCCGTGATGATCGGGCGGGCCTACCTGTGGGGCCTGGCCGCCAACGGCCAGGCCGGCGTCGAGAACGTGCTGGACATCCTCAGCGGTGGCATCGACTCGGCGCTGCGCGGCCTGGGCAAGTCCTCGATCCACGACCTCACGCCGGACGACATCCTGGTGCCCGAGGGCTTCACCCGCACCCTCGGTGTGCCGCGCACCGACGCCTGACGGTTGCACCGGCGCGCCGTGCGGCGTGTCGTGACAGGGGTGGCAGGAGAGACGTACGTGGTACTCACGGCCGGTGTAGGGAAAGCTAAGGCAAATCAATTGCTGCTCGTGCTCCAACAATTGGCGCACGGTAGGTGAATTCGGCCTACCATCGGCACGTGGCTTTCCCCAGCGGGCTCGGGAACTCAACGTCGAGACAGCTACACAGCATGTCGCCAATGTTGATCATCCCCGTGGGCTCTACCGAGCAACATGGTCCGCACCTGCCTCTGGACACTGACACCCGTATCGCCACCGCCGTCGCGCACGAGGTCCTCGAGTACCTCGACGAGGCGCCGGCAGGTGAGTGGATGGTGGCACCGCCCGTCCACTACGGTGCCAGTGGCGAGCACGAGGGGTTCCCCGGCACGGTGTCGATCGGTACGGCCGCTTTGCGGTCGTTGCTGGTTGAGTACGGACGCTCCGCGTCGAGCTGGGCCTCGCGACTCGTCTTCGTCAATGGTCACGGAGGCAATGTGGAGGCGCTGGCTGCTGCGGTGGCCCTGCTGCGCCAGGAGAGCCGTGACGTTGGCTGGGTTCCGTGTATCGCCGAGGGGGCTGATGCGCACGCGGGCCATACCGAAACATCTGTATTGCTACATATTTCGCCCGGTGACGTCTGGACCGATGACCTGAGTGCCGGGAACACGGCCCCGCTGTCGGAGCTGATGCCTGCGATGCGCAGAGGCGGAATCGCGGCTGTCAGCGAAGTCGGGGTGCTGGGTGACCCGACAACCGCGACGGCTGCCGAGGGGGAGCGTATCTTTGCTGAAATGGTCGACGGCTGCGCCGGCAGGATCAAGCGGTGGCAGCCGGACCGGAACGGATTGCTGACATGACCGGACCGAGACTGCCCGACGGTTTTGCCGTGCAGGTGGATCGCCATGTCAAGGTGCTCGGGGCCGGCGCGGCGCTGCTCGGCGGGTCACCGACCCGGTTGCTGCGGCTGGCGCCGACGGCGCAGACCATGCTCAACGGTGGCCGCTTGGAGGTGCACGACGCGCAGAGCGCGCAACTCGCGCGCACTTTGCTCGACGCCACGGTCGCCCACCCCCGTCCGCCCAGCGGCCCGTCGCATCGCGACGTGACGGTCGTTATCCCGGTGCGCGACAATGTATCCGGCCTGCACCGTTTGATCGCCGCGTTGCGGGGCCTGCGGGTGATCGTCGTCGACGACGGTTCGGCGGTTCCCGTGGCGCAGTCCGAGTTCGCCGGGATGCACTGCGACGTTCGGGTGCTCCGGCACCTCCGCAGCAACGGTCCGGCGGCGGCCCGCAATACCGGCCTCGCCGCCTCGGAGACCGATTTCGTCGCGTTCCTCGACTCGGATGTGGTGCCGCGGCGCGGGTGGCTGGAGGCGTTGCTCGGACACTTCTGCGACCCGGCGGTGGCCCTGGTGGCGCCTCGCATCGTGGGATTGCATACCGCTGACAATGTGGTCGCCCGCTACGAGGCGGTGCGTTCGTCACTCGATCTGGGGGTGCGTGAGGCGCCGGTGGTGCCCTACGGCCCGGTGTCCTACGTGCCGAGCGCGGCCATCATCTGCCGGCGGTCGACGCTGGCCGGAGTGGGCGGGTTCGACGAGACCATGCATTCCGGTGAGGATGTCGACCTGTGCTGGCGCCTGGTCGAGTCGGGGGCCAGGCTGCGGTACGAGCCCATCGCGCTGGTGGCGCACGATCACCGGACAGATCTGCGAGAGTGGTTCAACCGCAAGGCTTTCTACGGTACTTCGGCGGCACCGCTGAGTGTGCGGCACCCGGGCAAGACCGCGCCGGTGGTGATCTCCGGATGGACGTTGATGGTCTGGCTGTTCCTGGCCATGGGCTCTTACGTCGGGTATGTGGGCTCTGTGGTGATCGCGGTCTTGACGGGCCGGCGCATCGCACGGTCCCTCAGCACCGTGCAGACCGAACCCACCGACGTCGCGGCGGTGACCGCGCGCGGGTTGTGGTCGGCGGCTCTGCAGCTGTGTTCGGCGATCTGTCGGCACTACTGGCCGGTCGCGCTGATCGCGGCCCTGCTGTTCCGGCGGGCCAGACACGCGGTCCTGGTGGCCGCGGTGCTCGACGGCGTGGTCGACTGGGCGAGCCGGCGCGGGAACGCCGACGACGACACCAAACCGGTCGGCCTGCTGGCTCACATCCTGCTCAAGCGTCTGGACGACCTGGCCTACGGGATCGGCTTGTGGACCGGGGTGGTGCGGGAACGTCAGCTGGGCGCGCTCAAGCCTCAGCTGCGGAGCTAGAGCCAATTGAGCGATGTTCTGATCGTCGGTGCCGGAAGCGCCGGATCAATTCTGGCCGAACGGCTTTCCAGCGATCCCGGCTGTCGCGTCACGGTCGTCGAGGCAGGTCCGGCGCCCAGTGACCCGCGAGTGGAGGCACAGATCACCGACGCCCTGCGGCTGCCGATCGGGGCGGCCAGCTCGGTGGTGCGTCACTATGCGTCGGTGCTGACCGAGAATCCGCAGAGGCACACCGAGATCATCCGGGGATCGGTCGTGGGAGGTTCCGGCGCGGTCAACGGCGGCTATTTCTGCCGGGGGCTGCCCACAGACTTCGACACCTGGGCGGTTCCGGGGTGGGGCTGGGAGGACGTGCTGCCGCATTTCCGCGCCATCGAGACCGACCTCGACTTCGACACCGCACTCCATGGTGACAGCGGCCCGATCACTGTTCGTCGGGTACGCGAATTCGATGGCTGCACAGCTTCTTTCGTCGACGCCGCAACCCGCGCGGGGTTCGGCTGGATCGATGACCTGAACAGCTCGGACGCCGGCGCGGCGTTGCCTGCCGGGGTGGGAGCCGTCCCGTTGAACATCAACGGCGGCACCAGAGTCGGGCCTGGCGGCGCCTACCTGAAGCCGGCGCTTGCCCGCCCCAATCTCGAGCTGCGGACCGACACCCGGGCGCGCCAGGTGCTGTTCCGGGCGAACCGGGCCGTCGCGGTGCGGTGTGACGACGGTTCGGTTCTCGATGCCGGTCGAATCGTACTGTGCTGCGGTGCGATTGGATCGGCACACCTGTTGCTGCTGTCAGGTGTCGGGCCGGCGTCCGAACTCGCCGCGCTCGGTGTCGAGGTGGTGGCGGACCTGCCCGTCGGGATGCACACCGTCGACCATCCGGAATGGGTCCTTCCGGTCTCCTGGGTGCCGACGCACGATCTGCCGCCGTTGGAGGCCGTACTCACCACCGTCGACGGCATCGAGGTGCGCCCCTACACGGCGGGGTTTGCGGCCATGGTGCACGGACCCGGTCATGACCCCGCCGAGCTTCCGCATCTGGGTGTGGCGCTGATGCGTCCGCACTCGCGCGGCCGGGTCCGGTTGGCGTCGGCCGATCCGACGATCGCGCCGGTCATCGAACACCGCTACGACACCGTGGCAGACGATGTCGACGCACTGCGCCGAGGTTCGGAGCTGGCTCGTGAATTGGTCAGTCACACAGCAAAAGTCGGTGTTGCGTCGTGGTCGACGTCGCAGCACCTGGCCGGCACGGCGCCGATGGGAACCGGTTCGGGTGCGGTGGTGGATCCGACCTGCCGGGTGCTGGGGGTCGAGGGACTGTGGGTGGTGGACGGGTCGATCATGCCCGCGATCACCAGCCGCGGCCCGCACGCGACCATTGCGATGATCGGTCATCGGGCCGCGGAGTTCCTGACGACCTGATCCGGCGAGGCGAAGTGGTAGGCAACTTTCATGGAGGTGTGACGGCGAATGACTGCCGGAAGCGGTGATCCGCGCCCGGCCCGATCCCGGGCCCGCTTACTGGAGGCGGCGACGGCGCTACTGCGGTCAGGCGGGCCCAGCGCGGTCACCGTCGACGCCGTCACCAGAGACGCCAATGTGGCCAGGGCCACGCTGTACCGGCACTTTCCGAGTGGAAATGATCTGCTGGCAGCCGCATTTCGCGCACTCATCCCCGCAGCGCCGATGCCGCCGGAGGAAGGTACGCTGCGGCATCGGCTGATCGCGCTGGTTCAGGCGCAGGCCGACTCGATCGCCGAGGCGCCGATCAGCATCGCCGCCATGTCATGGCTGGCGCTGGGCGGCGACCTGGAGAGGCTGCCCTGGCGGACGGGCGACAGTGCGGAGGTGCGGACCCTGCGCGAGCGGGTGGCAGAGCACTATGCGGCACCGTTCGACGCGATCTTCGACAGCCCGGACGTCATCGCCGAACTCGGCGACGTCGATCGCACGCAGGCCGCCGCGCTGCTGCTCGGTCCGATCGTGTTGGGCAAGCTGAGTACGCTGACCGGGTTCGACTACACGACGTGCGTGCGCGCCGCGGTGGACGGTTTCCTGGCCACCCACCGCCGCTCCGAACAGCCTCAGCGTAGCGAGTAGCGAATCGGCAGGTGCTTGAGCCCGCCGACGAACGTCGTCGCGGAAAGCTCTGGAGTTCCGGCCAATTCGATGGAGTCCAGGCGGCTCAGCAGCTCGGTGAACAGGCTGTTCATCTCCATCCGGGCCAGAGCCGCACCGAGGCAGAAGTGCACGCCGTAGCCGAATGCCAAGTGCTTGTTGGGATCCCGGCCCACATCGAAGCGGTGCGGATCTTCGAACACATCCTCGTCACGGTTGCCGGAAACATAGGCAAGGTAGACGGATTCGCCCTTCGCGATCGGCGTTCCGCGTACGACGGTGTCGGCCGTGGCAGTGCGCATGAATTCCTTGACCGGAGTGGACCATCGGATCATCTCCTCGACGGCGGTGCCCATGAGCTCGGGTTGCGCCTGCAGCCTGGACAGTTGGTCCGGATTCTCGATGAGTGCGTGCAATCCGCCGGAGATCGCGTCCTTGGTGGTGTCGTGTCCGGCGCTGGCGACGATGACGTAGTACGAGGCGGTGTCGACGTCGGAGAGCGGTTGTCCGTCGACGGTGCCGTTGGCGATGGCCGATGCCAGGTCTTCGGTCGGGTTGGCGCGGCGAGATGCGGTCAGTGCCGAGAAGTAGGCGAAGAAGTCCATCAGCACCGCGAGCTGGTCCTCCAGCGAGCCGCCGTCGCGCTTGTACTCGTCGTCGTCGCCGCCGAACATCTCCTGGGTCAGCATGTGCATGCGGGCGAAGTCTTCTTCGGGCAGCCCGAGCAGCGACATGATCACGTACAGCGGGAAGTCGACGGCGATCGCGGTGACGAAATCGCACTCGGGGCCGATATCGCGCATCTTGTCGACGTAGCGCTTGGCGAGCTCGTCAACCCGGACCTTGAGGTCACGCATTGCCTTGGGGCGGAACCAATCAGCGCCGATCGAGCGGACTTTGCGGTGGTGTGGATCGTCCATGTGGATCAGCGTGCGCAAGCCCATGCCGGCCTCAAGCTGTTGTTTGGCCAGGTCGTCCGCGGCCGCGGTGGCCAGCAGCGGCCTGGGCTCGCTGATGAACAGGTCGTTGTCGCGCTCCACGGCCATGATGTCGGCGTGCTTGGTGATGGCCCAGAAGGGCCGGTAGGGCGGGTTGTCGACCCACGCCACCGGATTGTTGGCGCGCAACCGGGTCAGCGCGGTGTGCAGGCGTGAATCGTCGGCGTACGCCGCCGGGTCGGCGAGCACCTTCGCGGCGTCATCCATCGTCGGCGCGTTCATACTGACTCCTCCCGGGCGGGTAGTTGACGAGTGTCAATTGGCACCATATGTGACCGGTGCCACGTAAGGGCGCCGATTCTGTCGATCCGCCCCGTACGCTCGCAGCCATGCGGTCGGGGCGGCGGGCCATGGCGTTGCTGGCAGTGGCGGCGATGCTGGTTGCGGGCTGTGCGGGTGGTGGCGGGATGGCCCCGACCCCGGTCCCGTCCGAGCAAACACCGGTACCCGCCCAGGGACATGTCCAGGGGCCGGACCCGGCGGTGGTCCGGACCGCGGCCGGAATCCTACGCGGCACAGTGGCATCCGGCCATCGGTTGTTCGCCGGGGTTCCGTATGCAGCAGCTCCGGTGGGCCCGAAGAGGTTCGCCGCGCCGGCTCCCGCTCCGGGGTGGCCGGGGGAGCGCGACGCCACTCGGGCGGGCCCGCGCTGCATCCAGGACCCCAGTTCGGATCCGGAACAGGGGGCGAACGCCACCGAGGACTGCCTGTCGCTGAACGTCTGGACGCCGCCGGTCTCGGATGAGAAGCGGCCCGTCATGGTGTGGATCCACGGCGGTGCGTTCGTAGGCGGCAGCAGTGGCATCTACGACGCGGGGAGGCTGGCCGCGCGCGGCGGCATCATCGTGGTCACGATCAATTACCGGCTGGGGACCCTCGGATTCCTCGCCCACCCGGCTCTGGGTGCCGGCGGTGACATCGGCAACTACGGCCTCGCCGACCAACAGGCGGCGCTGCGGTGGGTCCGGGACAACATCGCCGATTTCGGTGGCGATCCGCAAAAGGTCACTGTCGCCGGTGAATCCGCGGGCGGTATGTCGGTGTGCGACCACCTGGTGTCGCCGGGGTCGGCGGGTTTGTTCCGGGCCGCGATCCTGATGAGCGCCCCGTGTCAGGCGCAGGCCGACCTCGCCGTCGCCACCCGCCAGTCGCTCGATTACGCGGCGACCGCCGGCTGTCCGGATCCCGCGACGGCCGGCACCTGCCTGCGTGCACTTCCGGTCGATGCGCTGCGAAAGCCGGTGTGGTACTTCAATATCGGCAGCGATGAGCTGACCGGTCCGGTCACCGGCTCGGCGTTGGTGCCCCGGGCGCCGTTGGCGGTATTCGGCTCCGGTGACAGTGAACCGGTGCCGTTGCTGATCGGTACCACCCGCGACGAGTTCACCCTGTTCGTGGCGTTGCGCTATCTGCGGGCAGGTCAGCGTTATACGCCGGCGGATTACCCGAAGTTGTTGTCCGAGACATTCGGTGCCGATGCCGCGGCCGTGGCGGCGCACTACCCGATCGATCGATACGGCGGTGTGGCCCAGGCGTATTCGGCCGCCGTGACCGACGGTGACTTCGCCTGTGTATCGGAACGGATCGCCGGTGACTTGTCCCGCACCGGGCCGGTCTACGCCTATGAGTTCAACGACCGCAACGCCCCGGCGCCCGACGTCATGCGAACGTTGCCGTTCCCGATCGGCGCAAGTCACTCGCTGGAGCTTCGCTATCTGTTCGACGTCGGCGGGGCGCCCCCGTTGGACCCCGCGCAGCAACGGCTCTCGGATCAGATGATCGACTACTGGAGCGCCTTCGTGCGCTCGGGTGAGCCCGCGGTCGACGGTGAGCCGGCCTGGCCAGGGTTCGACGGTGGCCGAATGTCGTTGCAGGCCGACGGCAGTCGCGTCGACAATGGCTACGCTCGCATCCATCAATGCCCGTTGTGGGCGGGGCTGAAGGAGAAGTGAACTCGATGGCGACACCGGATCCGCAGGCTTTCGCCGAAGAGTGGGTGAGCGCATGGAACGCGCACGACGTGGAGGCGGTGCTGGCCCACTTCCATGACGACGTGGTGTTCAGTTCACCGGTCGCCGCGCGCGTGCTGCCCGAGACCCACGGTCTGGTGCGGGGCAAGGACGCGTTGCGTCACTACTGGAGCACGGCGCTGGCCAGGTTTCCCGATCTGCACTTCGAGGTGCTCGGCACCTACCGCGGCGAATCGGCTCTGGTGATCCACTACCGCAATCAGCTCGGCGGATTGGTCAACGAGGTGCTGTTGTTCGACGGCGCATTGGTGCGCGAGGGCCACGGCACCTACTTGGAAGAAGCGCCGGGTTAGTGCCGAGCGTGTACTCAGATCGTGGTGTCAGACGAAATCGCGATCTCAGCGCACGCTCGATGACTGACTAGGCCGGCGTCACCCAGGTGGTGATGTCGGCGTGCACCACCTCGACGCCGTGGCGGTCGGTGATGCTGACCGGCACCACGATGTCGATGCCCTCGGTGATGGTGCCGAAATCGGGCGGCGTGAGCTCCGCTCTGGCCCGCAACGAGGTGGTGGCCTTCGCGAGGTACTGCACATTCATGGCCTTGGGGATCCAGCGGTGCGTCGTCGGCACGGTGGCCTCCATCAACATCCCCATCGCCATCTCGGCGGCATTGCACGACGCGATGGCATGCACCGTGTGCAGATGGTTGTACACGTAGAACCACTTGGGCACCGTCACCTCGGCCAGTCCGGGTTCCATGCGCCGCACGTGGGGGAGTATCGACGCGAAGTACGGCACGCGGGCCATCGCCGCCGCCGAGAACAGCTGGGTGCCCAGTGGCTTGCCGGACAACTGCTGCCAAGCGCGGTACGTGGAGGTGACGGTCACCGGGCCTACCTTACTCACAAGTAAGATAGGGATCCGCGCGGCGCTAGAGCGCCCAGATTGAAGTGAGGGACAAACCCGGGCCCAGATTTGTCCCTGAGTGCAATCTCGGCGACGATTGGAGCGGCGTGCATGCACGCCCCCGGACCTGCTCGATCGTGGATTTGGAGGACGCCCAGATCTAGGGCATACTGTTCGGGTTGCCTTGAGCCGGGTATTTCCTGGCCGGGCATACGACCGGCGCCCCCACGGGCGCGTCCGGTCCCAACACCGATCTCGACGGATTTTTCACGGCGAGGACGTGTGCGTGCGGGCGACACACCCGACCGCGGGGGCCGGTGAACCACAGACAGGTAAACAGCGGCGGCAATTCTCGGCGCAACCCGCGCCGGGGCACCAGGCCCGACGGGGCTTCGATGGCATGTCCATCGGGACTCCGATACGGCCGGCCGATGTACGAAGTAGAGGTAGGAGAAGCGTGGCGGGACAGAAGATCCGCATCAGGCTCAAGGCCTACGACCATGAGGCCATTGATGCCTCGGCGCGAAAGATCGTCGAGACGGTGACCCGTACCGGTGCCAGTGTGGTGGGCCCCGTGCCGCTGCCGACCGAGAAGAACGTGTATTGCGTCATTCGGTCGCCGCACAAGTACAAGGACTCGCGGGAGCATTTCGAAATGCGCACCCACAAGCGACTGATCGACATCCTCGACCCGACGCCGAAGACCGTTGACGCGCTCATGCGCATCGATCTGCCGGCCAGTGTCGACGTCAACATCCAGTAGGAGATCCAGAACAGATGGCAAGAAAAGGCATCCTGGGCACCAAGCTGGGCATGACGCAGGTGTTCGATGAGAACAACAAAGTCGTCCCGGTGACGGTCGTGAAGGCCGGCCCCAACGTGGTGACCCTTATCCGTACCCCCGAGCGCGACGGCTACAGCGCCGTGCAGCTCGCCTATGGCGAGATCAGCCCGCGCAAGGTCAACAAGCCCGTGACCGGTCAGTACGCCGCCGCGGGTGTCAACCCGCGCCGCCACCTGGCCGAGCTGCGGGTCGACGAGGCTGCCGCCGCCGAGTACGAGGTCGGCCAGGAGCTGACCGCCGAGATCTTCGCCGACGGTGCTTACGTCGACGTGACCGGCACCAGCAAGGGCAAGGGCTTCGCCGGCACCATGAAGCGTCACGGCTTCAAGGGTCAGGGCGCCGCCCACGGTGCGCAGGCCGTGCACCGTCGGCCCGGCTCCATCGGTGGCTGTGCCACCCCGGGCCGCGTGTTCAAGGGCACCCGGATGTCGGGCCGCATGGGCCACGACCGGGTGACCACGCAGAACCTCAAGGTTCACAAGGTCGATGCCGAGAACGGCGTGCTGTTGATCAAGGGCGCAATCCCCGGACGCAACGGTGGTCTGGTGGTTGTCCGCAGCGCAATCAAGCGAGGCGAGAAGTAATGACTCTCAAAATTGATGTGAAGACTCCGGCCGGCAAGACGGACGGTTCCGTCGAGCTGCCCGCCGCGTTGTTCGACGTCGAGCCCAACATCGCTCTGATGCACCAGGTCGTCAACGCACAGTTGGCCGCCAAGCGCCAGGGCACCCACTCGACGAAGACCCGCGGTGAGGTCTCCGGTGGCGGCAAGAAGCCGTACCGGCAGAAGGGCACCGGCCGGGCGCGTCAGGGTTCGACCCGCGCACCGCAGTTCACCGGCGGTGGCGTCGTGCACGGCCCCCAGCCACGCGACTACAGCCAGCGGACCCCGAAGAAGATGATCGCCGCCGCCCTGCGCGGTGCGCTGTCGGACCGGGCCCGCAACGAGCGGATCCACGCGATCACCGAACTGGTCGAGGGGCAGACCCCGTCGACCAAGAGCGCCAAGGCGTTCCTGGCGAGCCTGACCGGAAACAAAAAGGTCCTCGTCGTCATCGGCCGCACCGACGAGGTCGGGCTCAAGAGTGTCCGCAACCTGCCCGGTGTGCACGTGGTCTCGCCGGATCAGCTCAACACCTACGACGTGCTCAACGCCGACGATCTGGTGTTCAGCGTCGAGGCGTTGAACGCGTACATCGCGTCGAGCACCAAGGACCAAAAAGAAGGAGCGTCGGTCTGATGGCAACGATTACAGACCCCCGCGACATCATCCTGGCCCCGGTCATCTCGGAGAAGTCGTACGGGCTGATCGAGGACAACGTGTACACGTTCATCGTGCACCCGGACTCCAACAAGACGCAGATCAAGATCGCGATCGAGAAGATCTTCGACGTCAAGGTGAGCTCGGTGAACACCGCCAACCGGCAGGGCAAGCGCAAGCGCACCCGCGCGGGCTTCGGCAAGCGCAAGGACACCAAGCGCGCCATCGTCACCCTGGCCGCCGGCAGCAAGCCGATCGAACTGTTCGGAGCCCCGGCCTAACCGGCCGGGAACTAAGAGGATTTAACTGATATGGGAATTCGCAAGTACAAGCCGACGACCCCGGGTCGTCGCGGTGCCAGCGTCTCCGATTTCGCCGAGATCACTCGTTCGACTCCGGAGAAATCGCTGATTCGCCCGCTGCACGGCAAGGGTGGTCGTAACGCCCACGGCCGTATCACCACCCGGCACAAGGGTGGCGGCCACAAGCGTGCCTACCGCGTCATCGACTTCCGTCGCCATGACAAGGACGGCGTCAACGCCAAGGTCGCGCACATCGAGTACGACCCCAACCGCACCGCGAACATCGCGCTGCTGCATTTCCTGGACGGCGAGAAGCGCTACATCATCGCGCCCCAGGGTCTGAAGCAGGGCGACGTCATCGAGCAGGGGCCGAACGCCGACATCAAGCCCGGCAACAACCTGCCGCTGCGCAACATCCCCGCCGGTACCGTGATCCACGCTGTGGAGCTGCGGCCCGGTGGTGGAGCCAAGCTGGCCCGCTCGGCCGGCGTGAGCATCCAGCTGCTGGGTAAGGAAGGCACCTACGCCTCCCTGCGTATGCCGTCCGGTGAGATCCGTCGCGTCGACGTGCGCTGCCGCGCCACCGTCGGCGAGGTGGGCAACGCCGAGCAGGCCAACATCAACTGGGGTAAGGCCGGCCGTATGCGGTGGAAGGGCAAGCGCCCGACCGTCCGTGGTGTCGTGATGAACCCGGTCGACCACCCGCACGGTGGTGGTGAAGGCAAGACTTCCGGTGGTCGCCATCCGGTCAGCCCATGGGGCAAGCCGGAGGGCCGCACCCGCAAGCCCAACAAGCCGAGCGACAAGCTCATCGTCCGTCGCCGGCGCACCGGCAAGAAGCGCTAGGCCGCGGAAGGAGTAGCAGCGATGCCTCGTAGTCTCAAAAAGGGTCCGTTCGTCGACGACCATCTTCTCAAGAAGGTCGACGTTCAGAACGAGAAGAACAGCAAGCAGGTCATCAAGACCTGGTCGCGTCGGTCCACCATTCTCCCCGACTTCATCGGGCACACGTTTGCGGTGCATGACGGCCGCAAGCACGTCCCGGTGTTCGTCACCGAGGCGATGGTGGGGCACAAGCTCGGCGAATTCGCCCCGACGCGCACCTTCAAGGGTCACATCAAGGACGACCGGAAGAGCAAGCGGCGATGAGTACCACAGTCATTGAATATCCGTCGGCGTCGGCATCGGCGCGCTTCGTGCGCGTCTCGGCCAGCAAGGCACGCCGCGTCATCGATCTGGTCCGCGGCAAGAGCGTCGAGGAAGCCCTCGACATCTTGCGGTGGGCGCCGCAGGGCGCAAGCGAGCCGGTTGCCAAGGTGATCGCCAGCGCTGCCGCCAATGCGCAGAACAACGAAGGCCTGGACCCGACCACTCTCGTGGTGGCCACGATCCACGCCGACGAAGGCCCGACCGCCAAGCGCATCCGTCCGCGTGCCCAGGGGCGTGCGTTCCGGATTCGCAAGCGCACCAGCCACATCACGGTGATCGTCGAGAGCCGGCCGCCCAAACAGAAGGGTGCGTCCGCCGGTTCGGCACGGTCGCGCCGTGCTCAGGGCAGTAAGGCCGCCACGAAGAAGTCTGCCGAGACGAAGGGAGGCTCGGAGTAGTGGGCCAGAAGATCAATCCCCATGGCTTCCGGCTCGGTATCACCACCGAGTGGAAGTCCCGGTGGTACGCCGACAAGCAGTACAAGGACTACGTGAAGGAAGACGTCGCCATCCGGCGTCTGCTGGCCACTGGTCTGGAGCGCGCCGGTATCGCCGACGTGGAGATCGAGCGCACCCGTGATCGGGTTCGAGTTGACATCCACACCGCGCGTCCCGGAATCGTCATCGGCCGCCGCGGCACCGAGGCCGACCGTATCCGCGCCGACCTGGAGAAGCTGACCGGCAAGCAGGTTCAGCTCAACATCCTCGAGGTGAAGAACCCTGAGTCCGTTGCACAGTTGGTAGCCCAGGGTGTTGCCGAACAGCTGAGCAACCGTGTGGCGTTCCGCCGCGCGATGCGCAAGGCGATCCAGTCGGCCATGCGTCAGCCCAACGTCAAGGGCATCCGGGTGCAGTGCTCGGGTCGCCTCGGCGGTGCTGAGATGAGCCGCTCGGAGTTCTACCGCGAGGGTCGCGTTCCGCTGCACACGCTGCGCGCGGACATCGACTACGGCCTCTACGAGGCCAAGACCACCTTCGGCCGGATCGGCGTGAAGGTGTGGATCTACAAGGGCGACATCGTCGGTGGCAAGCGTGAGCTCACCGCCGCAGCGCCGGCCAGTGACCGGCCGCGTCGTGAGCGTCCGTCGGGCACCCGGCCGCGTCGTAGTGGCGCCTCGGGCACCACGGCGACGAGCACCGAGGCCGGCCGCGCCGCGACCGGTGACGATGCTTCGTCCGCAACCGAGGCCGCGGCTGCCAGCGCACCCGCAGCTGAGAGCACGGAGAGCTAATCATGCTGATTCCCCGCAAGGTCAAGCACCGCAAGCAGCACCACCCCCGGCAGCGCGGCATCGCCAGTGGTGGCACGCAGGTCAGCTTCGGTGACTACGGCATCCAGGCCCTCGGCCACGCCTACATCACCAACCGGCAGATCGAGTCCGCTCGTATCGCCATCAACCGGCACATCAAGCGTGGCGGCAAGGTCTGGATCAACATCTTCCCGGACCGCCCGCTGACCAAGAAGCCCGCTGAGACCCGCATGGGTTCCGGTAAGGGTTCGCCGGAGTGGTGGGTCGCCAACGTCAAGCCCGGACGCATTCTGTTCGAGATCAGCTACCCGGACGAGAAGATCGCCAAGGAAGCGCTGACTCGCGCAATCCACAAGCTGCCGATCAAGGCACGCATCGTGAGTCGAGAGGAGCAGTTCTGATGGCAGTGGGAACTACGCCTGGTGAACTGCGTGAACTGTCCGACACCGAGTTGAAGGACAAGCTCCGCGAGTCGAAGGAAGAGCTGTTCAACCTGCGCTTCCAGATGGCGACCGGTCAGCTGGCCAACAACCGTCGGCTGCGCGTCGTGCGCCAGGAGATTGCACGGGTCTACACCGTGCTGCGTGAACGTGAGTTGGGTCTGGCTTCCGGACCTGGTGGTGAGGATTCGTAATGGCAGAAACTAAAGGCCCCAAGCACACGCCGGCCACCGAAACCACGCGCGGTCGCCGCAAGACCGCCATCGGTTACGTGGTCAGCGACAAGATGCAGAAGACCATCGTGGTCGAGCTGGAAGATCGTAAGAGCCACCCGCTCTACGGCAAGATCATCCGGACCACCAAGAAGGTCAAGGCGCACGACGAGAACGGTGACGCCGGCATCGGCGACCGCGTCTCGCTGATGGAGACCCGACCGCTGTCGGCCTCCAAGCGGTGGCGCCTGGTCGAGGTTCTCGAGAAGGCGAAGTAGCGCAAACCGCAACTCGCGCGAGCAAACGACAAAGTGCCCCAGACCCCTTCGGGTTTGGGGCACTTTTGCGTCCGCTGCGGCCGTGGTGGTGATCTCCCACGAGTCGAGGTGTGGACGGAATTACTACAACGGAATGCAATTCGATCAGCGGCTCACCCATTTTGGGTGGGTCAGGTTTCCGATTGAGCTGCTTCGCTTCTCGCCCAGTCGATGGCCGTGGAATGACGACACCCTTTTGCTTGCTACGTAATTCGATTTCTCGGTAGTCGGCCGGTAGAGATGCTGGCTGCCCCCTCTGCCTGATCGCTGAGCGCTATTTGCCCGCGAATGGGTTGACGCAGCGGCATAATTCGATGCCATGGATCCGAATTCGAAGTCATATCAATCCGATAAGCCTGACGAATTGCGGGTGGGACTCCCGCGCCGGAGGATACTGGGCGGGCTGGCGGTGGCCGGCGTCGCCACGACCCTTGTCGCCGGCTGCAACGACAAGACCGGTGGTTCTTCCTCAGGCGGCGGTGGCGGTGGAGTTGTCAGCACCGACAACACCGTCAAAGGCGCTACCGAGGCGACCAAGGCCGCCAACCAGAAGCTGCTGGACACATTGCCGTTCAATGACAAGGCCGACTTCGAAGACGCGAAGCGGGGCCTGATCGCCCGCCCTGACACCCTGACCATCAAGAACGACAAAGGCGACGTCGTCTGGGACATGGAGGAGTACAAGAAGTACATCGCCGACGACAAACCGGCGCCGGACACCGTCAATCCCAGCCTGTGGCGCATGACGCAGCTGAACATGCAGTACGGCTTGTTCGAGGTGGTCAAGGACCGGATCTATCAGGTGCGTGGATACGATCTGTCCAACATCACCTTCGTCAAGGGCGATACCGGCTGGATCGTCATCGACCCCCTGGTCTCGGCCGAGACCGCCATGGCTGCGATGGATTTGACCAACCAGCATCTCGGCGCACGGCCGATCGTTGCGGTCGTCCACAGCCATTCGCACGTCGATCATTACGGCGGTGTGCGCGGTATCGTCAACCAGGCCGACGTCGATTCGGGCAAGGTGAAGATCATCGCCCCGGTCAACTTCGTCGAGGACGTGATCAGTGAGAACGTGATCGCCGGCAACGCGATGTCGCGTCGCGCGGTCTACATGTTCGGCGCGCTGCTCCCACGCAACGCCCAGGGGGGAGTGGGAGCCGGTCTGGGACAGACCAACTCGACCGGCACCGCCGGAATGATGATTCCGACCGACATCATCACCCAGACCGGTCAGAAGCTGACGATCGACGGCGTGGACATGGAGTTTCAGTACACGCCCGGTACCGAGGCGCCCACGGAGATGAATACGTTCTTCCCGCAGTTCAAGGCGATGTGGATGGCCGAGAACACCACCAACACCATGCACAACCTGTTGACGCTGCGTGGTGCCCAGGTACGCGATGCGCTGGTGTGGGCCAAGTTCATCGACGAGACGATCCGCCGCTACGGCCCGAACACCGAGGTCAAGTTCCAGAGTCACCACTGGCCTAAGTGGGGTAACGCCAACATCATCGACTACTGGAAGCGTCAACGTGACCTGTACAAGTATATGCACGATCAGTCCGTGCGGTTGATGAACAACGGGCTGGTGGGCTCCGAGATCGCCGAGGAGATCACGTTGCCGGCGGAGCTCAACAACTTCTGGCCGGACCGCGGGTATTACGGGACACTCAAGCACAATTCGCGGGCGGTTTATCAGCGCTACATGGGCTGGTACGACGGCAACCCGTCGGACCTCGACGACCTGCCGCCGGAACCCGCGGCCAAGAAGTACGTCGACTACATGGGCGGGGAGGGCGCAGTTCTGGACAAGGCGAAGAAGGATTTCGACAACGGCGAATACCGGTGGACGGCGATGGTGCTGAAGCATGTCGTGTTCGCCAACCCGGGCAACGCCGATGCCAAGAACCTGCTTGCCGACAGCTACGAACAACTCGGCTATCAGGCCGAGTCGGGCCCGTGGCGCTCGGTGTACCTGCAGGGCGCCTACGAACTGCGTAACGGCGTACCCGACTCAGGGGGAATTTCGACCGCGAGTCCCGACACCGTCAAGGCGATGCCCCCGGACATGTTGTTCGATTACTTGGCGGTGCGACTGAATGGACCGAAGGCTGCGGGCAAGA
The DNA here is from genome assembly GCF_000426065.1 of Mycobacterium sp. URHD0025. GTDB lineage: Bacteria > Actinomycetota > Actinomycetes > Mycobacteriales > Mycobacteriaceae > Mycobacterium. Next base: position 174,136 of record NZ_AUEQ01000006.1, read on the forward strand.
CCTTGACGATGAATGTCAAGTTCAAGGACATCAACAAGGAATATGGCCTCATCGTAGAGAACGGCGTGCTCAACTACGCCGCCGACGCGCCGGTCCCCAACGCGAATTCCACTGTCACCCTGGACAAGGCGACGCTCGACGACATCCAGCTGGGCAACGTCAAGCTCGACGAAGCGATCTCGCAGAACAAGGTGACCATCGACGGAAATCGCGGGTCCTTCGACGAGTTCATGGGCCTGCTCGACAACTTCCCGTTCTGGTTCAACATCGTCACTCCGTAGCTGGGACAATGGCGTACCGCCCGGCCGGCGCCGGACAGTACTCCATGCCCGGACACTGATCGACAGGAACCAACGTGCAGCCCTCCGCAACATCGGCGATGCGGCCGGTGCCGTGGTTCCTGGCCACCACGCCGTCGTCGAGCCCGGGCATGGTGTTCCGTCAGGCCATCGGCCACAGCCTCGACGGGTACATCCCCGGCAGACGTGCCGTACTCGTTGCTGCTCCTTCGGGGTTCGGCAAGACCGTTGCGGTTGCCCAGTGGGTGACCGGGCGCCAACGTGACAAGCCCGGTTCGGTGGCGTGGCTGACGCTGACCGAACGAGTCACCGAACGCAGCGATGTGCTGCGCGGCATGTTGACCGCACTTCGCAACAGCGCGAGTGATGCCGGGGACAGGTCGTTGGGCCAGGCCCTGTCCGGGGCGTTCGACTCGGCGTCCTACGACGCCGCCGTCGCCGCGCTGATGGCCATCAATCCGCGGCGGGACGTGACCATCGTGATCGACGATTTCCAGTTCGGCCGGTCGGTGTGGGGCGATGGCGACGTTGTGGAGTTGGTCGAGAACGGGCCGCAGTGGTTGCGATTCGTCTTGATCACGACCGACCCGGTGAGCTCCGCCTGGGCAAGGCTGCGGGTTCACGACAAGGTTGCCGTCATCGGTTCGGCCGAATTGTCCTTCAGCCGTGACGATGTGACGGCGTTGGTGGCCGCAACCGGTACGTCACCTCGGCCCGAGGACACCGATCGCATCATGACGGCCACCGGGGGATGGCCCGGAGCGGTTCGGCTGCTCCTGGTCGGTGGCGCCGGCGCCCCGGCGTTCTCCGGCGATGTCGATCTCACCGATTACATCGGCACCGCGGTGTTGGGTCGGATGCGGCCCGACCTGGCCGAATTCGCGCTCAAGGCCACCGTATGTCCACGGCTGGACGCGCAATTGGCCCGTCTACTCACCGACCGGCCGGACAGTGCTGACCTGCTCAACGACTGTGTGGCCGCGGGGTTGTTCCTCGAACGTATCGGCTCCGGGGAAAGTGCGGTCTTCCAATGGCATTCGATGTTCGTGAAGAATTGCCAGGAGCTGCTGCGGCGGAGATCTCCCGAGGAGTGGAAGCGCCTGAACCGTTTGGCCGGAACCGAACTGGCGCAGCGGTACCCGCTGGAGGCGGTCGAGCACTCGATCCGGGCCGAAGACCGCTTCGGGTACGACGTCGTCGCCGACCGCTGGCTTGAGTTGTTGCTGGAATCGCGTTCGGCCGCATTGGATCAGGCTTGCCTGCGGCTCACCGAGGCGTTCGGTGAGAACCCGGAGATCTTGATGATCCGGTCCAGCTGTCGAGCCATGGCCGGTGACGATGTCACGGCATCACTGCTTTTCGACCGGGCTGCGACCATGTCGCAATCGGCGGCTACACCGCCACGACTGGACTTCATCGCCGATGTCACGCGACTTCTGATTTCCGATGACCGCGAGTCGATGGATCGTGCCGCTGACCGCGTCGAGGCCGCGTTGAGCAGACGTGAGGTGGCTCCGCGCGTATACGCGTGCGCGCTGTTCATTCTCGGTTGGGCGGATTCGCGGCTCCGTCGCAGTGCGACGCGGGGGTCGGCACTGTTGGAGGCAGCGGTGAACGAGTGCGCGGCCCTGGGGCTGCCGGAGGTGGCTCACCGCGCCCGGCAGAGCCTGGCTTTCGCTCTGGCCCATGCGGGTGAGATCGGCCGAGCGCAACAGGCACTGGATCTCGTGGTGGTGTCCGACGAGTCCGATCCCGAGCTGTGGCTCTCGCACGACGGCGACGGCATCGAGCGATTCACGGCCGGCTGGATCCGCTTCTGGCATGGTGAGATCGCGTCGGCCGTCGAGGATTTGACTCCCGCGAGCGCTGCCCCGGGCGTCGGCTACCCCGACACCGCACGGATGTTCCTGGCGTTCAGTGCGGCAACCCTGCGCGATGACGCTGTGCTCGCGACCGCCGAAGCCGCCGTATCCCGGATGCCCGACGCTGATACCCACGGAGTGCCCTGGGTCAGCTACAAGACGGCGAGTCGTGCCCGGCTCGCCGAGGCTCGTGGGGATCGTCGGCTCGCCCTGGAGCTGGCGTCGAGCGTGGCCGGCTCACAACACGTTCCGATGGTCTCGGCGGTCATGGCCGGGATGTGTCGCCGGCTCGGTGAGCCAGAGTTGGCCGACCGGCTGGCCAACCAGGCGCTGGAGCCGCAGGTTCCCGGATACATCGCGGCCTACGCGTTGCACACGCTGGCAGCGCTGGCGTGGCAGCAGGGACATGCTGAGCGGGCCCACAAGCGGATGGAAGAGATGTTGACCAGTGCCCGCCCCGAGGGGGTGCGCTACCAGTTCGTCGACAATCCCGATCCTGTCTGCCGGGAGCTGCTGGCCGCGCATCTGTCGTACACGTCGTACCCGGACTTCGTCGAGGACGCCCTGCTGGCCAGCGAACACGGCCGAGCCGATCCGCATGTTGCGGACCTCACGCGGCGTGAACGCGAGATTCTGGCCTTCTTGCGGACGGCGAAGACCATGCAGGAGATCGCCGAAGCGCTTTCCATCTCGGTGAACACGCTCAAGACCCACCAGCGGTCGATCTACCGGAAGCTCGGCGCGGCGAACCGCCGTGAGGCCATCAAGAACGCGGGCCGGTAGCGTGACGGCGTGATCGACGAACAGGTCGCGGTGTACGACGCAGACGGCAATGTGGTTGGCGCGGCGCCACGTTCACGTGTCTACGCCGAAGGCCTGTGGCATGCCAGCGCGGGTGTACTGGTGCGTTCGATGGACGGGCTGCGCATCTACGTTCACCGGCGCACCACGACCAAGGCGGTGTTCGCCGGCATGCACGACTGCCTGGCCGGTGGGGTCGTCGATCCGGGGGAGACACCGTTGCAGGCCGCAACCAGGGAATTGGCCGAGGAGCTCGGTATCAGCGGCCCACCGTTGACGGCGCTGGCCGCGGCGGCCTGGGACGGGCAGTGGGCGGGAAAGCCCATGCGCTGTCACCTGTTTGCGTATGAGGCGCGCTGGGACGGGCCGATCCGCCACCAACCCGAAGAGATCGTCGAGGGCTGGTGGTGGACCGACGAGGAACTGGCAACGCATCTGGCCGATCCTGCCTGGCTGTTCGTGCCCGATACCCGCGTGCTGATTCCGCAGCTGCTGCGCTTACGTCAACACCCTTGAGGTAGTGCGCGAGATGCTTCTTACTGGGTGGTACATCACCGTCCAGGAAGATCCCCGTGCAAACCGTGTTCGAACGCAATATCCCGTCAACCGGCCTCGTCGACCGCTCGTTGGCGGCCACCGTGCTTCAGCCCTTCTGGCTCGACGACGCGCCTGGCCACGCCCGCTATCCGGCGCTGTCCAAGCCGTTCGAACGCTACGACCTCATCGTCGTCGGCGGCGGGTACACCGGCCTGTGGTCTGCCGTGCTGGCAAAGCAGCGTGACCCGGGTATCCGGGTCGCCCTGGTCGAGGGGCAGACGATCGGTTGGGCGGCTTCGGGACGCAACGGCGGTTTCGTCGAAGCGTCGCTGACCCACGGTGCCGAGAACGGTCTCAGCCGGTGGCCCGACGAGATGGAGATCCTCGACCGGCTGGGGTTGGAGAATCTCGACGGCATCGAGAAGACCGTCGATTCGCTCGGTCTCGATTGTGACTTCGAGCGGACCGGCTCGCTCGCGGTGGCGGTCGAGCCCTATCAGGCTGACGAGCTGACCGGCGCCGCGCTGCGGCCGGATCAGGTTTACTTCGACCAACACGCGATCCGCTCCGAGGTAGGTTCACCCACCTATCTGGCCGGCGTGTGGTCGAAGAACACTGCCGCACTGGTCCACCCCGCCAAACTTGCGAGTGAACTCGCCCGCGCCGCAAGTGAACTCGGTGTGGAGATCTACGAGAACAGCAAGGTGCTCGGGGTCGGCCAGGACCGTCGGGGCGGCCCGCTGTCGATTCGCACCGAGCGCGTGACCGTGCACGCCGATCGAGTGATCCTGGCGACCAACGGTTTTCCCTCGCTGCTGAAGCGCTACCGCTACCACACGGTGCCGGTATACGACTACGCCCTGATGACCGAGCCGCTGACCGAATCGCAGCTGGCCGCCATCGGCTGGAGCAACCGGCAGGGCATCAGCGACATGTCGAATCAGTTCCATTATTACCGGCTGTCGAAAGACAACCGGATTCTGTGGGGCGGCTATGACGCCGTCTATCACTTCGGTGGCCGCATCCGGCCTCGGTACGAGGATCGCGACGCGACCTATCGTCGGCTCGCCGGTCACTTCTTCACGACCTTCCCGCAACTCGAGGACGTCGGCTTTACTCATCGCTGGGCCGGCGTGATCGACACTTCCACGCGATTCTGTGCGTTCTTCGGGTCCGCGTACGGAGATCGCGTCGGATATGCCGCTGGGTTCACCGGGCTCGGGGTGGCGGCCACGCGATTCGCGGCCGAGGTGATGCTCGACCGATTCGCCGGTGCGCAGACCGTTCGCACCGAACTCGACATGGTCAAATCCATCCCTGCGCCGTTCCCGCCAGAACCGTTGGCCTCGGCCGGGATTCAGGCAACCCGATGGTCGCTCGACCGTGCCGACCATCGTGGGGGGCGACGCAATCTGCTGTTGAAGGCGCTCGACTCCGTGGGATTGGGGTTCGACTCATGAGCAGCTGCGTCGACGCCGCGAACCTGGTACTCGACCACGTGCCACTTCCCGACGAGTTGGTCGCGGCGGGCGCTCCGACGACAGGTCATCGTGACCTGGCCTCGTTGTCAGATCTGACGATCGGGGTCTGGGAACATACGCCCGGCATATCCCGAGACGTTGAGGCCGACGAGGTATTCGTCGTGCTGAGCGGGGATGCGAGCGTGGCGTTCGATGATGGTTCGCCGACGATCGAACTTCGTCCGGGCAGCCTGGTCCGCCTGTCCGCCGGGCAGCGCACCACGTGGACCGTCCGGGAGACGCTGCGGAAAGTCTTCGTCGCCTGAGCATTGTTGTGCGCCACGCCACGGCAACCCGCAGAATGGGGCAAGGTGTTGACGTAAGCGAAGGCAGTGCGAATGGGCCGAACCTTGAAGTCTCAGTCGCCGCGGCGGCGAAGGCGGCAGACCAACCAGGGCGTTCTCCTGTCCGAACAGCTCATCGTGGAGACGGCATTGCGGGTGCTGCAGTACCACGGCGCGGCCGGCCTGACGGTGCGGCGCCTGGGTGCGGCGCTCGGCGCCGATCCGACCGCCCTGTATCGCTACTTCCACGGCATCGAGGACGTAGTGCTGGCCGTCACGGACGAACTCCTGCGGCGAGTGGTCGAGGGTTGGGAACCGACCGGCCGGTGGCGTGACGACATGCGCGAGTTCGGGCTGCGTCTGCACGGGGTCTACGTTGCGCACCCGCAGGCGGGCGTGCTGGCAGCCAGCCGGGTGACCGGCGGTGCCAACGAGATCTACATCATCGAAACGGTTCTGGGACTTCTGCATTCGGCCGGGTTTCCCGAGCGCGAGGCGGTCGAGGTCTATCACGCGTTCATCGACCAGATGCTGGGCTTCGCGGCGCTCGACGCCGCTTTCGAAGCCCTGCCTGCCGAGCATCAGAAGCGCGACGAGGACACGTGGCGCGACACCTATGCCCAGTTGCCCGCCGATACGCATCCGCACATCGCCGCCACCAGTCGGCTGCTCGGTGAGTCCATGAGGCGAAGCGCGTGTGAATCGGCGCTCGATCTCCTGCTCGACGGCGTGGCGGCGAGGCTGGACGCCTGCTCGCCGGGATCGCGTGGCTGAATCAGCGCGGTATCAGGACGACGAGGCGGTCAATCGCTCGACGCATCACTCGACGCATCAGAGGTGGCGGTGATCCGATCGATCACGGCCAACAACCCGTCGTCATCGTCGGTCTTCACCAGGTGACCGCCGAGAGCGCGGTGCAAAGCGCTGTAGTAGAGGCCGTCACCGATCAGCTTGACCGCGCGGGCGACATCGAGGTCGCCGAGTGCCTGGTGCAGCACGGTCAGCCAGTCGGCCGATACCGACTCGATGACGGTGCGCGCGTGACTGTCGCCTGCCTGCTGCAGCCGGGACACCGCCACCAGGGCCCGATCGAGCGGGGTCTCCGCGTAGTGCGATGACCGAATGTAATAGCGGGCCGGCCCCTCAGGTGCGGCGCGCATCTCCTCGACGTCCGCGGCTGCCAACGTCAGCAGGCGCTCGCACAATGCATCGGCGAGGCGGTCCTTGGACGGAAAGTGGTAGAGGAGACCGCCTTTCGACACTCCGGCCTTGGCGGCCACGGCGTCCAGGGTGGCGTAGCGCTCGCCTTCGGTGGCGAGCAGAGCCTCATAGGCGTCGAGGATGCGGTCCCGCGACGATGCCATCACCAGAGCTTACGACACCGGGCAGATAACTGTACCGTCTGGACGGTATAGTGCTCGTGACAGTTCGAGCCGGAGGAGGGGGCCGATGATCCGGGCGTATCGCGATCTGATCCGGACTCCCGGCGTGCTGAACGTGACTGCGTCCCAGTTGTTCGCCCGGCTCCCGCTCGGCATGCTCAACCTCGCGATCCTCTTGCACGTCCAGTCCAACAGCGGGTCCTACACGCTCGCGGGAGCCGCGGTGGCGTGCGTCAGCATCGGTGAAGCCATTGCGATGCCCGTGACGGCCCGGCTGGCCGGGCGCGCGATGGTGGTGACGTTGGTCCTCGCGGCCCTGACGAACGGGGCCGCCATGATCGCGCTTGCGTTCGCCGGTGCTTCACCGGTCCTGCTCCTGGTGCTCGGCATCGTGATCGGCGCCTCCGTGCCGCCGCTGATGCCGGTGGTTCGGGCGTTGTATCCACAGATGGTGCCCCGTGACGGAGTTCGCGTGTTGTTCGCGTTGGATACCACTGCGCAAGAACTGATCTGGGTGATCGGCCCGGTGGCCACCACATTCCTGGCGGCAGCGCTGTCGACCGCCGTTCCACTGCTGGCGTCGGCGGCCGTCACGGTGTGCGGGACGGGATGGTTTCTGCTCAGCGCCAAGCATCTTCGACCACATCAGACCGCGAGCCCGGCGGCGTTCGGCCGGGTGGTGGCGAACCGGACGGTGATTCTGGCCATGGCGGCGAGCCTCGCGTTGGTCGCCTCGTTCATGGCGCTCGAAGTCGGGATAGTCGCCGCGCTCGGCCGCACCGGGGTAACCGCCGGCGCGGCGATCGCGGTGGCGAGCGCGGGATCGCTCGTCGGGGGTCTGACGTTCGCGCATCGGCGCCTGGGCCTGGCCGGCCTCGTGAGCTCGCTGTCGGTGGTGGCGATCGGCACCGTCATCTTCGGGATCGTCGACAGCTTCGCCCTGCAGTTCTCGGCACTGTTCGTGTCAGGTCTGGGCTTCGCCCCTGCCATGTCCGCCCTGTACCTCATGGTCTCGCGCGAGATCGCCGAGGACTCGGCCACCGAGGCGTTCGGTTGGCTCAACAGTGCCGCGCTGGGTGGAGGTGCGATCGGTACCGCACTGGCCGGTGTGGCGACCGATGGGCACGGCGCTTCGGGGGCCATCGTGGTGTCGGCGTCGCTGGCGGTCCTCGCGGCATTGAGCCCGCTCGCCGCCCGGGTGGGCGGCCCGCTGCGCGGCCTGACCGACGCACCGAATCCCGGCGCCGAAACTGGCGATGACGCGTGCGCGCCGGCGCTGCGGTGAACCGCGAGGTTCAGCGCGCCTTGGCCGCGATGCCGTCGAGCAGTTGCTCCAGGCCCGAATGGAAATCGCTCAGTGGATCGTCGTCGGGTTGATCGAGTGCGCCCGCGGCGATCGCGGCCGCCAGTGCGGGAAACCGCGCCGGTGTCACCAGGCGGCGCAGCAGCGCCGGGTAGTCACTGTGGACGACGTCGCGGTTCTCGACGGCCAACGCCGCCGAGCCTCGCGTGAAGATCAGCACGGCGATGATCGCGGTGAGCTTGTCCCGCTCGGTCAATGCGGTGCCGGTCAGGGTGGCCAGGCCGGCGTCGAGCCAGGCCAACTGGCCGGGGTCGGCGGGCAACCCAGCTGACGCGGCCTGCAGGATCCACGGATGGCGGTGGTAGACACCCCACAGCTCATGTGCCCAATCCTCCAGTGCGGCACGCCAATCCGCACCTTCCGGAGGTGGAGGCGGTGAGCCGGGGCCGGTGGCGAGCATGAACGTCACCAGCTCGTCCTTGTTGGCCACGTGCCGGTACAGCGACATCGTGCCGCACCCGAGCCGCTCGGCCAACCGTGCCATGGACAGCGCCGCGAGGCCGTCGGTGTCGGCGAGTTCGACGGCGGCCGCAACGATCGCCTCCCGGGTCAGCCCACGCGACCGACGCGGCGCCGGGTCCGGTTGCCACAGCAGGCGCAGCACGCGGGGGAGCGGCGAATCGGAGCTGGTCATCACCCTCAGAGTAATCAGTGACATTCGGGTGCGTATGCCATACTCTTTTGCGTATGACATACGCATCCACGCGTTCCGCCCGGTTGGCCGTGGTGCTCGCGGTGATCGTCACGGTGTTTCTGGCGTATTCGTTACCGCCGTATCTGACCGGCGGCACCCGGGTGCGCTCCACGTTCGGCCTGCACTATCCGCTGCTGGTCGCGCACGTCCTCTTCGCGAGCGTGGCGATGGTCTGCGCTGTCGCGCAGATCTGGCCAGGCCTGCGGCGTCGACACCCCGCGCTGCACCGGCGTACCGGACGCGTCTATGTCGCGATGGCGATCCCGGCGGCCGTGTGCGCCATGGTGATCGGGGCGGCGACCCCGTTCGGCCCGGTGCTGAGGGTCAGCAACGTCGCTCTCGGCGCACTGTGGCTGTGGTGCACCGTCGACGGCTTCGCGGCGGCGCGGCAGCGACGGTACGGGGCGCATCGGCGCCAGACGCTGCGCAGTGCGACGCTGGCGCTGTCGATCATCACCAACAGAATCTGGACCCCGGTGCTGTACCTCGGTTTCGAGCCGTTGCGCGACAGCGCTTTCGGCGGGAACGAGGAGAGGTATGTCTGGTTCGTCGCGGGTGTCGGCGGGTGGCTGGGCTGGACCATCCCACTCCTGCTGCTGCAACTGTGGATGCGTCGCCGGCCGGGAATGGGTGGCTCGCTAACACGTCTCGGGGAGCGGGAGGCTACGCCGACGGCTCCGTCAGTTTCCCGATGAACAGCTGCGAGCAGGTGTAATCTCCGGGCGGTCAGTCTTTCCGGTGCTGAATCGCCAACCCCGGAGGAAGGTAAGCCCATGGCTACCGGCTTCAACTCAGCGTCCAACTCAGCATTCAACGGCAAAATCGAACTGGACATCAGGGATTCCGAACCTGACTGGGCGCCATACGCGGCGCCCACCGCAGACGAGAGCGCCCCGAACGTGCTGTACCTGGTGTGGGACGACACCGGTATCGCCACCTGGGACTGCTTCGGTGGCTTGGTGGACATGCCCGCGATGAGCCGTATCGCCGAACGCGGAATTCGACTGTCGCAGTTCCACACCACGGCACTGTGCTCGCCCACCCGGGCCTCGCTGCTGACCGGTCGCAACGCGACCACGGTCGGGATGGCCACCATCGAGGAGTTCACCGACGGATTCCCCAACTGCAACGGCCGGATTCCCTATGAGACCGCCGTGCTCCCGGAGGTGCTCGCCGAAAACGGCTACAACACCTACTGCGTGGGCAAGTGGCACCTGACCCCATTGGAGGAGTCCAACCTCGCTGCCACCAAACGACATTGGCCATGCTCGCGAGGGTTCGAAAGGTTCTACGGATTCATGGGCGGCGAGACCGATCAGTGGTACCCGGACCTGGTGTACGACAACCATCCGGTCGATCCGCCCGCCACGCCAGAGGAGGGCTACCACCTCTCGAAGGACCTGGCCGACAAGACCATCGAGTTCATCCGGGACGCCAAGGTGATCGCGCCGGACAAACCGTGGTTCACCTATCTGTGCCCGGGTGCCGGCCACGCCCCGCACCATGTGTTCAAGGAGTGGTCCGACCGCTATGCCGGGCGGTTCGACATGGGCTACGAGGCCTATCGCGACATCGTGCTGCAGAACCAGAAACGGCTGGGCATCGTGCCGGCGGACACCGAGCTGTCACCGGTCAACCCATATTCGGATGTCAAGGGGCCCAACGGTGAACCGTGGCCGGCGCAGGACACCGTCCGGCCATGGGAATCGTTGTCGGCCGACGAGAGGCGGCTGTTCGCCCGGATGGCAGAGGTATTCGCGGGATTTCTGTCCTACACCGACGCCCAGATCGGCCGTGTGCTGGATTTCCTGGAGGAGACGGGGCAACTCGACAACACCATCATCGTGGTGATCTCCGACAACGGGGCCAGTGGCGAGGGCGGGCCGAACGGCTCGGTCAACGAAACCGAGTTCTTCAACGGTTACATCGACACCGCCGAGGAGGGGCTGAAATTCATCGACCGGCTGGGGTCTCCGCAGACCTACAACCATTACCCCATCGGGTGGGCGATGGCGTTCAACACGCCTTACAAGCTGTTCAAACGCTACGCCTCCCATGAGGGCGGAATTGCCGACACGGCAATCATCTCCTGGCCCAAAGGTATTCGTGCCCACGGTGCGGTGCGCGACCATTACGTCAACGTCTGCGACATCACGCCGACCATCTACGACCTGCTCGAGATCACGCCCCCGGCGAGCGTTCGCGGAGTGCCGCAGAAGCCGCTGGACGGGATGAGCTTCAAAGTGGCACTGGATGATCCGGACGCGCCGACCGGCAAGGAGACCCAGTTCTACACCATGCTCGGCACCCGCGGGATCTGGCACAAGGGTTGGTTCGCCAACACCGTGCACGCCGCCACTCCGTCGGGGTGGTCGCACTTCGACGCCGACCGCTGGGAGCTGTTCCACATCGAGATCGACCGCAGCCAGTGCCACGACCTGGCCGCGGAACAGCCGGACAAACTCGCCGAACTCCAAGACCTGTGGTTCAGCGAGGCCGACAAATACAACGGACTGCCTCTGGCCGACCTCAACATTCTGGAGACCATGACCCGATGGCGGCCGTACCTGGTCGGTGAAAGGTCCCGCTACACCTACTATCCGAACACGGCGGAGGTGGGCCTGGGTGCGGCCGCCGAACTGCGCGGGCAGTCGTTCACCGTGCTCGCCGACGTCACCGTGGACGGCGCCGACATCCACGGCGTGTTGTTCAAACAGGGCGGCGCACACGGCGGTCACGTGCTGTTCATCGCCGACGGGCGGTTGCACTACGTCTACAACTTCCTCGGCGAACATGAGCAGTCGTTGGTCTCGTCAGATCCGATCCCGTTGGGACGGCATATCTTCGGTGTCCAGTACCAGCGGGCCGGCACTGTCGAGGGCACCCACACGCCACTTGGAGACACCACCCTGTACGTCGACGACGCCACGGTGGCGACCCTCGCCGGAATGCAGACCCACCCCGGCATGTTCGCCCTCGCCGGGGGCGGCATCTGCATCGGCCGCAACACCGGATCCGCAGTGTCACAGCAATACCGGGCACCGTTCACCTTTACCGGCGGCATCATCGGGCAGGTCACCGTGGACCTGTCCGGCGAGCCGTACCAGGACCTCGAGCGAGAACTCGCCATCGCGTTCGCCAAGGACTGAGAAGAACTGGAGGGCCCGTCGATGAGAGTGAACGCGATCCGAATGGGCGTCGGTACGTTGACGCTGCTCGCGCTGTCGGCCTGCGGGAGCGGCGTCGACCTCGCGGATCCGCTCGCCTCCACCACGATGGCCGCCGCGCCTGTCACGACCCTTCCCATGACAACGCCCATGCGGGAACGGCCGCCGGAGTTCGCCGTGCCGGCCTACGGGGTCGAGCCGACCACCACGAGGGCGCTGGCGGCCAGTGAGGTCACCTGCCCGCCGCCGGCCGGCGCGACTGTCACGGCAGGTAGTCAAGCGCCCGGATCGCCGTCGCTCACCGTCGCGGTGCCCGAAGGGTTCACCGAGGTGACACCACACGCGGCAGCGGTACGGCTGACCGGCCCGGCGGGGATGACCGCCGAGATCACACTCACCCCGACGACGCGGACCGCCCGGGCAGACTTCGAGCACTACGCCGACGATCGCGTCGCGAAGTACCCGATCAACAGCGTCAGCGTCTTGCCGGGCGACCTGTGCGGCTACAGCGGGCAGAAGCTGATGGGAGTCCTGGCCGAGCGCCCCGGAAAGCGCATCCGATACGCCGACCGGATCGTTCACGTGTGGACCAATGACGGCGCTTTCCTGGCTGTCGTGCGCCTGGAGGCGCCCAGCGAGACGCCGGGATTCGACGAAGCCGGTTCGGCGATGCTCGTGGACTTCGGAATCACCATGCCGGGCTGAATCGACGGCCGGCCCGACCCGACTAACCTCGGTGCCGTGGTCACCGAACTGATCGAGCTTCCCGGCGGGACCTTCCAGATGGGTTCGACGGCGTTCTATCCCGAAGAGGCCCCGGTGCACACCGTGACCGTCGCCGCATTCGGCATCGAGAAGCACCCCGTCACCACCGCCCAGTTCGGCGCCTTCGTGGAGGACACCGGATACGTCACCATCGCCGAACGACCGATGGACCCGGCGCTGTACCCCGGGGTGGCCGAGGCCGACCTGGTACCCGGTGCCCTGGTGTTCACACCCACCACCGGCCCTGTGGACCTGCGGGACTGGCGTCAGTGGTGGGACTGGGCTCCCGGCGCCAATTGGCGCCGTCCCTTCGGACCCGAGCGGGAACCCGCGGCAGCCGACCACCCCGTCGTACAGGTGGCCTACCCGGATGCCGCGGCGTACGCGGCCTGGGCCGGGCGCCGGTTGCCCACCGAAGCCGAATGGGAGTACGCGGCAGGCGGGGGAGTCGAGGGCACCTATGCCTGGGGCGATGAGGTCACCCCGGGCGGAGCGCTCATGGCCAACACCTGGCAGGGCCGATTCCCGTACCGCAACGACGGCGCGCTGGGCTGGCGCGGTACGTCTCCGGTCGGAACCTTCCCGGCGAATGCGTTCGGCCTGTCGGACATGATCGGCAACGTGTGGGAGTGGACCACCACGCGGTTCACCGGGCAGCACCGGCTGCAGGCCGACGCGCCCGGATGCTGCCCGCCTTCCGGAGCCGCCCGGCCGGCGACATCGGAGTTGGCCGCCGATCCCACGGTGAACCAGGCGCTCAAGGGCGGTTCTCACCTGTGTGCGCCGGAGTACTGTCACCGCTACCGTCCGGCCGCGCGCTCACCGCAGTCACAGGACAGCGCGACCACCCACATCGGATTCCGCTGCGTGGCTGATCTCAGCTGAATCTCGGTGCAGCCGTAGGTGTCCCGCGATCGCCACCGCGCAGGTCAGCACGGCAGCCAGACCGAGGGGTACGGCGATGTGCAGCCGCAACAGCACTGCGCCGGCCAGCGCGCCGAGGAAGATGACCAGGATGGCGGCGAACCGGCGGTTCAGCACGCCGGCGAGCCGGCCATTGGCCGATACCCCGCGTACCCTGCTCGGCCAGGTCTCTCCGGCAAGGCTGGTCAGCGTCGAGGTCACCACCACGGTGGTCATGTCCTTGACGGCCAGGGCGCGGGCCACCATCGCCTGCTGTCCCATCACCGCGGCGATCGCGGTCGCGATGACCACCTGACCGGTGGCACTCGGACTGTCCCCGGTCACGATGACCGCACCGGTCAGCACCAGCAGGATCAGCGCCCCGGTACCGAGCAGCGCGGTGACCCGGGTGTCCCAGCCCGCCGACGGCCGGCCGTGCAAGGCGAGGCCCGCGGCGAAGGCACCCACGGTGAAACCGGCAAGCGCGATCGCCGGGCCGAGCACCGGCAGGTCGTCGGCGCCGGCCACACCCATTCCGAGGATCACGATGTTGCCGGTCATGTTGCCGGTGAAGACCCGGTCCAGTCCGAGGTAGCCGACCGCGTCGACGATTCCGGTGACGAGGGTGAGTGTGATGGTCGCGAGGAGCCCGAGGCCGGCCCGGTCCATGTGCAGCATCGGTCAGAAGATGACGATCGCGACTGTGGTTGCCAGGATCAAGCCGGCCATCACGGGCAGGAAGCATTTCCGCGCCAGCCGCAGCACCGGCACCCGGGCGAACCCCGCCACCGCCACCAGCGAGGACCAGGCGACCAGCGTTCCTCCGCCGGACCAGATGTTGCCCATCTGCCCGATCGCGGCCAGCGTCGAGGGATCCATGTCGACCACTGGGGCCAGCGCACCCGACAGCGATCCGGTCAACGGCAACCCGCTGAAACCCGAGCCTTCCAGGCCCGCGATGAGGCCGACGACCAACACCGAGAACGCGGTGATCACCGGGTTCGGGGACAGGTGCGACTGGGCGGCGGTGATCAGGTCGAAGAGGAAGGCCGGCCCCTTGGTCTCGGCGGGAAGGCCCAGGATCTTGGCCGAGAAGTCACCGTTGCCGATGAAGAAGAACCCGGCGATCGGCAGCACTATCCCCATCGCCTTGAACGCGAACACCAGACCGTCGACCACATGCTCCGAGGAGGTTTCAAGAAAGTTGCGCTTGTCGTTGGTAGCCGATGCGGCGAACAGGAGCAGCGCGGCCAGTCCGCCGACGATGGCCGCGGCGTCCCCTCCTTTGAGCGGCGGCACGATATCGGTGAACTTGCCCAGCATCAGGTACCCGATGAAGCCCAGATAGACCAGTGGTACCAGCAGCGCGAACACCTTGGCCGAGAACATCTTCCGTTCCGGCTCGAATCCGTCGACCGGTTCCGGCAATACCGCTGTGGTCGTGGCCACCACGGTCGCGGTCGCAGCGGGCATGCCGCCGCCGTCGGTCGGGGGCACGGGTAGGGGCTGGGGGGCCACAGCATCGGCCGCAACGGCGCCCGAAGGCGATCCCGGACCTGAGCCCGGCTCTGACTCGGAGTCGGTGGGACGGCGGTCGGCCTCGTTCTCCCATTCCTGTAACAGCTCTTGGGACGGGGTCCGCCAGGTGTTCCGCTGCATGAAGTAGGTGATCGCGAGCGCGGTGAGCCCGACGATCAGCGAGAGCACCATCGCCTTGTCGGCGACCGCATCGGGATCTACTCCAGCGGCCTTCGCCGAGATACCCGGGGCGACTTTGATGATGTAATCAGCGGACAGGGCCATGCCCTGTCCACAGATTGCCACCACCATGCCGACGGACAGCGGTGCCAGACCGGCACGGATGGCGACCGGGATGAGTACGGCGCCGACCAGTGGAACCGCCGGGGTCGGCCAAAAGAACAGCGAGATCACGTACGTGACGATCGCCAGCACGATGAAGCTGCTGGTGCCCGAGCGCATGACGCGGCGGAACGGGGTGACCATCATCCGGTCGGCGCCCATCTGGCGTAGCGCGCCCAGCATCGCCGTCACGATCGCGATGATCAGGAAGATGTTGAAAAGTTCCCTGGCCGCGGTGAGGCTGGCGTTGAAGATCGACGACAGCCCGGTGATGAGGCTGCCGGAGAACGCCCATGCGGTCAGCAGCGTCGCGGTGACGGCCGGAACGACGATGTTCTTGCGGATCGCCATCGTCACCAGGATCACGACGATCCCGGCCAGATAGATCCAGTGCGCCGCGGTCAGTGGGGTGTCCAAAGCGGGACCTCTCGTTGAACTGCTGGTGGGCTGTGCAGTCTGATGCTGGAATGTTCGGCGCGGTCGGGACCGGGGTCAACGACTACAGTGCACATCTGCGACTGCCTCACCATGTGCAATATGCTCGAGACTTGTCGCCGGCGTAGCCCACGGTTTCCACGACGTAACGTTCTGCTGTGACATCGAACTCGCCGACCCAGTGAGCAGCGGGTTTGTGCACCTTGCACATTCGTCGCCCACGGATGCTGTGCATCAAATCCCGTTGTGACGGGCCAACTCCGGGCATCGCGATGAGACAGTGCTTGGTGGACGTGAGCTCGCACGCGCGTGACCGAGACGGTTCCCGGACGGTGGCGTGGCCGATCAGCCTCGGCAAATAGCTGAACCCACAACGTAATTCGCTGGACGATGAGGATGGTTGAGCGCAGCATGACCGACGTTCGTGGCACCGCTCAGAAGCCTGCCGTGCTGCCGGACGGGATCGGAAACGGCCATGGCGCCGGCACGCCGCTCGGGCTTGCGGCGCTGCTGGCGGGCACGCTGGTGGGAACCGTCAGCAACAACGTCGTAAATGTGCCACTCGGCGCCATCATCGACGAGTTCGACGCTCCACTGGGAAACGGAGTGTTCGTCGTGGTCGGCTTCCTGGTCTGCTTCGCCGCGACGATACCGCTGGCCGGCTGGTTCGGTGACCGATTTGGCCGCAGGCGCATCTACTGCGCGGCGCTCCTGGCGACCGCGGTCTGCGCCGTGGGCGCCGCGACTGCTCCCACACTGCCGCTGCTGATCGCCTGGCGCTCGCTGGGCGGGGTGGCCGCTGCCGCGTTCGCCCCGGCCGTCATGGGGCTGATCGCCTGGATGTTCTCCGGGCCGCGGAGGGGCCGGGCGATGGGAGCCTGGGCCTCGGTCAACGGGATAGGGCAGGCGGTCGGCCCGAGCCTGGGCGGCCTGGTCGCCGACTCCTGGGGCTGGCGCTGGGTGTTCGTCCCGCTGGTGCCGGTGGCGTTGGCGGGGTTTGTCGGGACGCTGCGATACGTGCCGCGATTCCCCGGAGTCCGGATGCCCTTCGACGTGGCCGGCGCGGCGGCGCTCACAATCGGCTCGGCGTTGCTGATGCTGGGCCTGGCACTGGTGCCCCAACCCGATGTCCCGGGTTGGCTGGTGGCCGGTGCCGTGGTGGGCGCGGTCGTCGCGCTGGTCTGGTTCGCCCGCCATTGTGCGCGGGCCAGGAACCCGTTCGTCGATGTCCGGCTGATCACCGAATCCCGGTTTGTCCGCAGCGGTCTGGCGGCATTCGCCCAGATGTTCTGCCTCGGAGCCACTTTGCTGGCGGTACCGCTGTATCTGGCGGGCCAGGGCGTGTCGATTTCGGCTGCCGGGATGATGCTGTTCGCGGTGCCGGCCACGATGGCGGTGCTCGGTCCTTTGGTGGGACGGTGGCAGGACCGGTTGGGGCCGCGGCGGGTGCTGCGTAGTGGCCTGCTGTTGCTTTTGATCGCCCAGGTCGGGATGGCTGTCGCGGTCGGGCAGAACGGTTTGGTGCTCGGCGCCCTGATCGCCGTGCTGATTATCGGGGGCGTGGGCATCTCGCTCGTGCAGACACCGGCGGCCACCGGCGCCACCCGCTCGCCGGCCGGTGAACAGGGAACCGGGCTGGGGCTGTTCAACCTGCTCCGCTTCGGCGGGTCCGCATGCGGTGCCGCGTGGGTTGCGGTAGCCCTGGACCTGGCCGCCTATCCGGCGGTGTTCATCGCCTGTGCGTTGATCGTGGCGCTGGGGCTGGCCGGTTCGTTCGTCGGTCCGGACCCGCGGCCTGCGTGATCAGCGAAAGCTCGCTTCCCGGTCGATGGCCGAGTGCACCTCGTCCAGGAGGTCCAGCCGGATCGCCAGCCACACAGTGAACTGGTTCTCCGGAACCCGGATGTCCATGCCGAGCAACCGCGAGATCCGGTCCAGTTTGGCCAGCATGGTGTTGCGGTGCACGTTGAGTACTCGTGCCGTGGCATTCACATTGCCGCCCTCGGCCAGATAGGCGCCGAGAGTCTCCAACAGATCAGGTCCGGATCGCAGCGGACCCAACACCTCCCGAACCAGCTGGCGGCTCTGGTCGGTCTCGGTCGCCTGTGCCAGCACGGTGAAACCGCGCAGTTCCTGGTAGGAGGTCGCCCCGGTGCGATGCAACCGACGGGCGATGCCGAGGGCAACGCGGGCATCCCGGTAGCTCTCCCGGACCTCACTGGCACCGCGGGCGGGCCGCCCGTAGGCCACCGGCGCGGGCAGGCCGCGGCGCCGCTCCAGCTCACGCGACATGGCCTCGGCGTATTCGGCCATCTCCCGGCGCATTTCGTCGTTGTCTTCCGCGCGCAGTGTGCGTACCACCACCAGGACGTCCCCGATCACGGTGACGTAGGCGTGTACCGACGGATGCGGCGCCAGGCCGGCCGCGTAGCGGGCCAGTCGCACCATGCTGGCCGTGGGGTTGTCCACCCGCCGCGGTAGCACGCCGGGAGCCACGAACACCGCGAAGCGGGCATCGAGCTCGATGTCGTGGTGTTCGGCGCGGGCGCGCATATCGTGCTCGCTGGAGAAACTGCCGTGCACCAGGGCCTGGACGAAGTCCCCACGGGCCCGCTCCTCGGCCTCGTCGACACTGCGTTGACGCAGCATCTCCGAGCCGACGATGGCGGTCGCCTGTTCGGTCAGCACCTCGTATCTGGCCAGGTCGTGCCTACCTGGAGTCGGGTCCGGGACCAGGATCGCCACCCAGCCCTCGAAAGACTTGCCGAGCCGGATGGCGCTCGCGACACAGGTCCAGGTGCTCTCGTGCAGTCCGGTGATCGGTTGTATCCGGGTGTCGTGGCCGTCGGAGCGTCGTTCGCCGGCGGGAACATCCGCCGTCACCATCGTCTTGATCGAAACGGAGAGTGGTGCAAGCGTTTCCGGAGGAAGCCCATTGTGTGCCACCACCTGGCCGCGGGCGTCGAGGGCGACTGCCGGGTTGCGGGCGAGATTGGAGACCTCCCGGATCAGGATCTCCATTCCGGCGCCGCGGTGGAACAGTCCGGCCAGGGAGGCGTGCACGTGCGTCGAGTACCGCATGACGTGCACCTCCTGACTGAGCGCGCGCTCGGCCAGCAGGCGGTTCAGTGCGGCGAAGCCGACCGGGATGCCGAGTTCGATGATCACCAGCCGTTCCGGCACCGGCCCCAGATCCGGTGGCACGACACCGTCCACCAGCAGTGTGGTGGCGCCCCGGGCGGCCAGGGCAGACAGTGCCGCACCGCCGGCCGCCAAGGACTCGGGGCGGGCGTACACCGCCACCGCATCGAGCGGATCATGCTGGAAGAGAAGCTCGTTGAGCGGCAACACCCAGCTCAGCTCCAAACCGAGCCGGTCGGCGCCCGCGACTACCCTGGCGCCGGACATCAGGGTCTCGTCGAGGAGACCCTGGATGGTCATCCGCCCGGTCTCGGCCGGTGGTGCTGTCATGTCAAACCCCGTGCTCTGTGGATGCTCCTGTATCGATTACCGGATAAGGCCGCCCGGCGGTTATGTGCAACTTAACCTGCATTCGCGCTCAGTTCAGGTCATATTAACCATCCCGCCTGCGAGCACGCGTTGATAGACATTCCAGCGTCAGCCGATACCGACTGCCGCGAGAGAGCGAGTCATCAATGCACCGAATTCACCGCATCAACCTCGACGACGCGTTGCCGCTGCTGGCCGCGGGTCGCGCCAAGGCCGAGGAGATCGGCGTCAAGCAAACGCTGTGCGTCTGCGACGACGGCGGCAATGTCCTTGCGCTGCACCGGTTGCCGGGGGCCCGGCTCACCGGGGTGGATATCGCGATCGCCAAAGCGTTCACCGCAGCCGGCCACGAACGCGCCACCCACTTGTTCAACGAGCCGCCCAACGGGCCCGCTCTGCCCGGCAACGAGGCCTTCGGTATCAGCCACATGCTGCCCGGCAAGTTCGCCATCTTCGTCGGCGGATTCCCCCTGGTCTTCGACGGTCAGATCGTGGGCGGCGTGGGGATCAGCGGAGGCAACGGCGAACAGGACAAGGCCGTCGGCGCGGCGATCCTGGCCGAGTTCGAAGCGCTGACCGCATCGGTTGCGCGAGCCTGACCCGCTACCGAGTGTGCACTCTGACCCGTCCGGGGGCTGATGGCCGGTGATTGTGACCATGGCCCGATCGGGCGGGATGTAACTAATCTTCTTGGCACCCAAGCTAATTCAAGAAAGGACGTATCATGACGCAACTGCTCGAACGTGATGAGTTTCGCGCCGAACTCGAGAACGCGATCAAAGGCCGAGAAGCCAAGAACGCGTCGTTCTCCAAAGCGTGGGCGGAGGGCAAGCTCAGCAAAGAGCACTTCGCCCGGTGGGCCGAGAACCACTACCACTACGTGGGCCCATTCGCGGACTACCTGGCCAACATCTACTCCAACACACCCGACGAGTTCACCGGCGCAAAGGATTTCACGCTGCAGAACATGTACGAGGAGGAGCTGGCTGACATCCGCCATACCGATCTGCTGATCAAGTTCGGTGAAGCCTGCGGGACGACCAAGGAACGCATCGAGGATCCCTCGAACATGAACGCCATCACCCGCGGGCTCCAGGCCTGGTGCTACGCGGTGTCGCAGCGCGAGCACTTCGTGGTGGCCACCGCAGCCCTGGTGGTGGGTCTGGAATCCCAGGTGCCCAGCATCTACACCAAGCAGATCGTGCCGCTGCGTGAGGTGTACGGGTTCAGCGAGGACGAGATCGAGTTTTTCGATCTGCACATCACCTCCGATGTGGTGCACGGTGAGCGCGGCTACCAGATCGTGCTCGACCACGCCGACACCCCGCAGTTGCAGCAGCGCTGCCTGCAGCTGGTGCGCTGGGGCGCCGAGATGCGCTTCTCATACACCAAGGGGCTGTACGACTACTACGTCGCACCCGACCTCGAATCGGTTTCCGCCTGACCCCTCCGCCGCCTCGGCAGAAAGGTAACGCCATGACCACGCAGTGGATCGCGGTGGCGAGCACCAAGGACCTCGCCCGGCGCCGCAAACTCCGGGTCGAAGTCGACGGCCTGGCCATCGCACTGTTCGAGGCGGCGGGACGGGTATATGCGTTCGCCGACAGCTGTATTCATCAAGACCGCTCCCTGGCCAAGGGCACCTTGCTGCACGGCAAGGTGATCTGCCCGGGCCATCAGTGGCAGTTCGACCTGGAGACGGGGTACGAGGAGGGGCAAGACCGCTGCCAACCCACCTACCCGGTCCGGGTCGAGGAGGAAATCATCTATGTCAACCCCACGGCACCGCTGGGCACCGTGGCTGCGGGAAGGGAAGCACGGGCATGACCGGCCGTACATTCGTAACCGTCGGGGCGGGGCAGGCGGCCGCCGTGGCGGCCCGCACCCTGCGCAGGCGCGGCTTCGACGGACGGATCGTCCTGGTCGGCGACGAGCCGCACGCGCCGTACCAGCGTCCGCCGCTGTCCAAGGAATTCCTCTCCGGCACAGACACATTCGAGTCGCTGCAGATCCTGCCGGAGAGCTGGCGCGCCGATTACGAGGTGGAAATCCTGACCGGGGTGGAGGTGACCCGGGTTGATCCGGGTAGCCGCCGGGTTGAACTGGCCGTGGGTGCTCCGATTCAGGCCGACGCGGTGCTGCTCGCCACCGGTGGTGAGCCCCGCGGCCTGCCTGTCCCCGGGCCCCGCCCTGACCTGGTGCACTACCTGCGCACCGTCGACGACGCGATCGCGCTGCAGCGCTCACTCACTCCGGGCGGTCGGCTGGCGATCATCGGGGCAGGCTTCATCGGGCTCGAAATAGCGGCCACTGCACGCGGTCTCGGAACCGAGGTGACCGTGCTGGAGACAGCGCCGGTACCGCTCGGAGGCATCATCGGGAAACGGCTGGGCGCAGAGGTGGCACGCATTCATCGCGACCACGGCATCGACATGCGCACCGGTGTCGCGGTCGACACCGTGCGGACCACCGCCGACGGCGTCGTCGTGGAATGCGGAGATGCGGGACCGCTCGAGGCCGACGCGGTGCTGATCGGCATCGGTATCCTCCCCAATACCGCGGTTGCTACTGCCTCGGGTCTGCACGTCGACGACGGCATCGTGGTCGATGCACAGGGACGGACCTCGATTCCGCACATCTACGCAGCGGGTGATGTCGCGCGGCGCTACTCTGCGCGGTCCGGACGCTATGTGCGATTCGAGCATTTCGACAATGCCAACAAGCAGGGCGCCGCGGTGGCCAACGCCATGCTCAGCCGTGACGCGGTCAACGACGACGCCCCATGGTTCTGGTCGGATCAATACGACCACAACTTCCAGTTCCTCGGTGAGGCTGCCGCCGAGCTGGTGATCCGCGGCAATCCCGCCGCCAACGACTTCACCGCCTTCTATCTCGACGGCGGCCTCCTGCGAGGAGTTTTCACCGCTGATCGGGGGGAAGACGTGATGGTCGGCCGAGAACTGCTCGGCCGCCGCATCGAACGTGGGGTGCTCGAAGACGAAGACACCGATCTCTGGGGACTGGCGGACACCGAGGAGGTGGCGTTGTGACCGCGCGAGCGAGGAACGGAAGTCCGTTCGAGGGAGCCAATTTCATTGACGGCCAATGGGTGCCCGCAGTCTCGGGCCGGACGTTCCAGAGGTGCAACCCCGCCGACCCCGACGACGTGATCGGCATCTTCCCGGCGTCGGGTGCCGCCGATGTCAGCGGGGCGGTCGACGCGTTGGAGAAGGCGGCCCCCGGATGGGCGCAGACCCCGCCAGAACGCCGGGCGGCGATCCTGGAATCCGCTGCCTCACAGTTGGAGTCGCAGGCGCCGGCGCTGATCACCGAGTTGATCCGGGAGGAGGGCAAGACCACCGCCGAGGCCACCATGGAGGTCAGCCGGACGCCGGCCAATCTGCGCTACTACGCCGGGGAAGCCACCCGGGCCACCGGCACCACCTATCCGACCGCAGGCGACGGCCTGGTCTACACGCTGCGCGAGCCGGTCGGCATCGTCGGCGCGATCACTCCGTGGAACTTCCCGTTCAACATCCCGTCGCGCAAGATCGGCCCCGCGCTTGCCGCAGGCAATCCGGTGCTGTTCAAGCCGTCGGAGATCACCCCGTTGATGGGGCAGCGTCTGGTCGAGGCCCTGCTGGACGGCGGCCTGCCGCCGGGTGCGATCGCGCTGGTGCAGGGCGACGGAGCTGCCGGGGCGGCCATTGCCGCCGAATCTCGGATCCCGGCAGTCACATTCACCGGATCAACGCAGGTCGGCCGGTCGATCCACACCGTGGTCGGCCCCCGGCGTCGCGTGCAACTGGAGATGGGCGGAAAGAACCCCGTCGTGGTCGCCGAGGACGCCGACATCGACGGTGCCGCGGCACTGATCGTGAAGGGTGCGTTCGGACTCAGCGGGCAGGCCTGCACCGGCACCAGCCGCGTCATCGCTGTGGATGCCGTTCACGACGCGCTGTTGGAGAAGGTGGTCGCCAAGGCCGAGAGGCTGAAGGTCGGCCCCGGGGACCAGCCCGGGGTGAACATGGGACCGCTGGCCAGCGCGGCTCAACTCGACAAGTTCCTGCACTACGTCCAAACCGGGGTGGCCGAAGGCGCCTCGCTGCGCTGCGGCGGCACCATCGTCGGTGATCGCGGATTCTTTGTCCGGCCGGCCGTTTTCGCCGATGCGATGCCCACCATGCGGATCGTCGCCGAGGAGGTGTTCGCGCCTCTGATCGCCTTCCAGAGGGCCGGCTCGCTGGACGAGGCGATAGATCTGGCGAACGCCACTGAGTTCGGGCTGAGTGCGGCGATCGTCACCGCTGACCTGGCCTCCGCCAGCCGGTTCGCGCACCGGTCCAAGACCGGTCTGGTCAAGATCAACCAGCCGACCACCGGTATGGCGATGAATGCCCCGTTCGGCGGTTACAAGGCCTCGAGCACCCAGACCTACAAGGAACAGGCCGGAGCGACCCTCATGGAGTTCTACACACTCGAGAAGACCGTCTACCTCACCCCGTCCGTTTAAACAGGAGCTGCAATGGAATTCACCCGAGTCGCCCGGTCAGGGCAGGTGCCCGAGGGGATTGTGCGCCGGTTCTTCGCCGGCGATCACGAATTCGCGGTGGCTCGTCTCAACGGCAAGGCCTACGCGACCTCCAACTACTGCACCCATCTGGACTGCATGCTCTCCTCGGGCAAACTTGTCGACGACGGTATCGGATGTTCTTGCCACGGAAGCGCATTCGACTTGGAAACCGGAGAGCCGATCTGTCCACCCGCCACCGTCGCGATCAAGACCTACCCTGTGCAGGAACGCGACGGGGAGATCTACGTCGGCGTGGAGCCAGGGGAGATCCCGGTCGGTCCGCGCCGCCGCCGCAAGGGGGCGTGATGGCCGCCGAAACCCACCCGGAGCAGCGGCCGCCGGCGCTGTCGCTGGGCGGGATGGTCAGTTCGAGTCATCCCGCCGCCAGTGCCGTCGGAGCCCGGGTGCTCGCCGCGGGCGGCAACGCCATCGACGCCACCCTGGCCATGGCGGCGCTCACCTGGCTGGTCCTGCCCGGCCAATGTGGAATCGGCGGTGACGCATTCGCGATGGTGCGTGAGCCCGACGGGCGGGTGTGGACGATCGGGGGGTCCGGCTTCGGCCCCGACGGCGGGACCATGTCGTTCTACCGCGATCAGGGCATGTCCACCATCCCGCTATATGGAGCACTGGGTGTCGCGGTCCCCGGTGCGCCCGCGGCGCTGGCCGGTCTGCACGCGCACGGTGCGAGCCTCGGCCTGCCCGAATTGTGGGAGCCCGCAGCCAGGCTCGCCGAAACCGGACTGCCGTGCTCGGCCAAGACGGCCACTGACGTGGGCGAGGCACTCACCGCGATCCGACGGGATCCCGGCCTGGCCGGGGTCTACGCGCCGGGCGGGAATGCGGCGCGGGTGGGGGACCGGTTGGTGCAGCCCGATCTCGCCCGCACCATCCGCCGGCTGGCTCATGACCCGGCCGACTTCTACACCGGCGATTTAGCCGGGCGTGCCGTCTCGATGCTTGGTGCGGCCGGCGCGCCGTTCACCGGCGACGAGTGGGCGGCCGCGGTCATCGCCGAACCCGAGACGGCGATCACCGGCCACTACGCGGGTGCCACCATCCACCAGACTCCGTTGCCCACGCCCGGCTGGATGGTGCTGCAGCAGGCTGCGCTGTGCGACGGCGTCCTCGGATCCGAGCCCTGGCTGGGCGCCGGTGCGATCGACCGGATGGCGCGGGCCGCCCGACTGGCCTTCCAGGATCGACTGGCGCTGTGTGGCAGCGACAATACTGGATGGCGTGATGTCCTGGATCCCAACCGGATTGCGCGGCAGCGCCGGGACCTGGCGAGCTCGAACGAGGACCGAATGGCGTTCTCGGTACGCGCCGGCGACACCACCTGCACCGCTGCCGTTGATGCGGAGGGGCGCGCGGTGTCCTTCATCCATTCACTCGGATTCACCTTCGGCGCCACCCTCACGGTGCCCGGTACCGGTGTGGTGCTGAACAACCGGCTGGGCCGAGGTGCCTACCTGATCCCAGGCCACCCCAACGAGGTGGCACCGCGACGGAAACCCCTCAACACACTCAACGCCTGGATTGCCACCGGCGCCCGGGACGAACTGCTGGCCCTGGGCAGCGTCCCAGGCGGCGACGGTCAGGTGCAGTGGAACATGCAGCTGCTCTCGCACTTGCTCGACCACGGATTGGATCCGGCCGCAGCGGTGGCCGCACCCCGGTTCACCGTGTTCCCCGGCTCCGACGCCGAGGTGATAGATCAGCCGACCGAGCTGCGTGTCGAGGACCGGATCGACGAGCCGACCCGGGAACAGTTGTGCGCCAACGGGCATCGGGTCGTCGTGCAGCCGGCCTATGGTGCCGGCGGTAGCGCCCAGGTGATCTGCCGGGACGAATGCGGGGTACTGAGCGGCGCCGCAGATCCGCGGCAGGAAGGTGTGGCGATCGGTGTCGACTGACCAGCCGGACGCACCCGCACCACAGGGCGACTACCGGAGCGCGTTGGTACACGACGGCGTTATCTACACCGCCGGCATGACACCGCGGGTCGACGGTGAGCTGAGTGTGCGAGGTGTCGTCGGGGCGACGCTCTCGGCGCAGCAAGCCCACGCCGCGGCTGGGATCGCGGCGGCCAATGCGTTGGCGGCGGCGCGTTCGGCGCTGCCGGCGGGTGTCGGAATCGACCGTATCCGCTGTATGCGGATGACGGTCTACATTGCTTGCGCGCCAACATTTCACGAGTTGTCAGCGGTGGCCGATGGCGCCTCGGCGCGGATCCGGGACGAACTCGGGGGCGATGCGCTGCCGGTGCGGTCGGCAATCGGGGTGCAAACTTTGCCATCGGGTTCTCCGGTCGAAATCGATTTGATCGCAGCGTTTTTCTGATGTCGAGGTGGCGTGAGTGAATGAGGTGCGCGCCGGTGGCGAATGTGTGCTAATCAATGCAGTGGGGCGTCAGTCGGAGAGAACCATTGAAAACGACTGAACACCAGAGTGTTACGGAAAAACAGCCCGAGCAGAACTACTGGATTGGATGGTGACGCCTGTGTCCGCGGCCCACTGGGTGTATCTGATCGGCCTCGCTGCACTGATAGCGACAGTGGTGGCCAAGAAGAACGTGATTGCCCCCGCGCTCATCGCCACCTTCCTCACCGGCCTGGTCTACCAGGGCAGTTTCACCATGGGACTGGGGTCGATCTTCAACGCGGCGATCGCCGGAACCCGGGAGCTGCTACCGGTGTTCATCATCATCGCGCTGGTCACCGCGATGCTCGGGGCGATGCGCGCGCTCGGTGCGGACACCTTGATGATCCGCCCGTTGAGCCGCTTCTTCCGCAACGGCCACGTCTCCTATGTACTGCTCGCGGTGGTGACCTTCCTGCTGTCGCTGGCATTCTGGCCCACCCCGGTACTGCCGCTGATTGCCGCGATCCTGCTGCCCGCCGCGCTGAGGGCCGGACTGTCACCGTTGGGTGCGGCATTGGCGATCGCCATCGCCGGGCAGGGCATGGCGCTCAGCTCGGACTACATCATGGGCGTGGCACCGGCATTGTCCGCCGAGGGCGCCCATGTCTCGGCCAGGATGATCGCCGACCGGGCTACCGTCATCGCCCTGATCGCCGGGGCGGTGGCGCTGTCGGTGGCCTACTTTCGTGATGTACGGACCAAGATGCTCGACCCGGACGCGGCCGCCGCAGTCGACCTGCCCGGCCTCGGTGCGTCCGGACCGGGCGCCGGCCCGGACCCGGCACCGGGCACCAAGGAGGCCGGCACCGAAAGCGCCCCGGCCGGGACCGGCGGGTCTGCCCACCGCGCTGTCACCGCGACCCTGACCGCCGCCCCGACGTCCGTGCCGGCCCCCGTCGCGGCGGGCCGGCCCTCGCCGAGGGCGCTGATCGTCGCGGTCGCCATCCCGGTGTTGTTCGCCGCGCTGCTGATGTTCATGCTCCTCGGCCGGTTCACCTCGCTTGTCCCCGACATCGACGAAGGGCTGGGCGCGCCCCTGGTGGGCGGCACCGCGGCACTCGCTCTGGTGGCAATCGCGTTGATCGCGAAGCGAAAAGACTGGCTGGGTGAGGTCGGGACGCACTTCACCGAGGGCATCACGTTCTCGTTTCGCACCATGGGAATGGTGATTCCCGTCGCCGGTTTCGTCTACATCGGGCTTGCCGACTATTCCGCGGGCATCCTGGGCCTGCCCGAGGGCGCCGATGCGCCGGCCTTCCTGTTCGACGCCGTCGCGCTGGTGCAACCGCACATCCCGCACGTGCCGGTGTTCGCGGCGTTCGCGATGCTGCTGATCGGGATGCTGATCGGGCTGGACGGCAACGGCTGGCCGGGGCTGCCGTTTACTGGCTCGATGGCCGGGGCACTGGGGGACGGCAGCACCGATGTGGCCACGCTGGCGGCCATCGCCCAGAACGGGGCCAGCTGGACCGGCGGCGGCACGCTGGTCATCTGGTCCTCGCTGATCGTCGTCGCCGGTCTGACCGGGGTCGGGGTGGTCGACCTGGCTCGGCGGTTGTTCATCCCGGTGGTGACCGGGTTGGTGGTGGCAACCGCCATCGCGGCGGCGGTGATGCTGTGAACGCCGCGCCGGCGGGTCGGGGCCGCACGGTGGTCGACACCGCCGCCGCCGTCAGATCGGGGGAGACCCCGGCAGTTGACATGGTCGGCGCGGCATTGGACCGGATCGAAGCCCGCGACGGCGCGATCGGCGCATTCGTTCACGTCGACGCCGAGGGCGCGATGGCCCGGGCCCTCGAGCTGGACCGGTTGGTGTCCCGCGGCGTCGATCCCGGTCCACTGGCCGGGGTTCCCTTGGGCGTCAAGGAACTTCACCCGGTCACCGGCTGGCCCTTTGCCATGGGCAGTGCGCTCTACGCCGACCGGGTCGCCGACCACACCTGCACATTGGTAACCCGGGCTGTAGCGGCCGGGGCAGTGCCGATCGGCCTCACCGCCTCACCGGAATTCGGGCGTGCCTCCTACACCGCATCCGAACTGCACGGCGTGACCCGCAATCCGTGGAACCCGCAGCTCACCCCGGGCGGCTCCAGCGGAGGCTCGGCGGCCGCAGTGGCCGCAGACATGGTGCCGATCGCCACCGGCACCGACGGTGCGGGCTCGCTGCGTATTCCGGCCTCCTACTGCGCGCTGGTCGGGTTCAAGACCACCTACGGCCTGGTGCCACGCGGCCCCCGGCACCGCGGCGCCGCCGACAACGACCACTACGGCGCGCTGACCCGCACGGTCCGCGACACCGCCAGGTTCCTGGACTGCGTCTGCGGCATCGACCCCTATGACCGCGGGTCGCTGCCGGCGCCAGGGAGCTTCGAACGCGGTCTGGACGCAGACCTGCGCGGGTTGCGTGTCGCATTCACCCCGGACCTGGGCAACGCGCCGTGTGACCCGGCGGTGGCCGAGGTAGTCCAGGGGGCTGCCGAGCGGTTCATCGCCGCGGCCGGCGCGGTGCGCGTGCGCGCCGGGCTGCAGGTGGACCCGGCCTGCGGAGTTGCTTACCGGACCCTGTCGGGGCTCGATGTATACGCCCAGGTGCGCGACGCGCCAGCGGGTCGGGCCATCCACCCCACGCTGCGCGGATACCTCGATGCCACGTCGCGGGTGGATGCCGACGCGCTCGCTGATGCGCACGAGATACGCGCCCGCCTGGTCGCCACCATGGCGGAGGCATTCGAGGGTTTCGATCTGCTGCTCACGCCGGCCACCCAGGTCCCGGCATTCCCCGCCGCGGGGCCGATGCCCACCGAGATCGCCGGGCAGCCGGTGGACCACTGGGGTGCGCTGGCCATCACCTTCCCGTTCAACCTGACCGGGCACCCAGCCGTCTCGGTGCCCGCCGGTACCGTGGGCGGTGCGCCGGTCGGTCTGCAGATCGTCGGGCATCGCCACGCCGATGCCCTGGTCTTGGCGGCTGCCGCGCTGGTAGAGGGCCTCTGCCTCTGATACCGGGTCGCCGATCTGCCGCGATTTGGCGCATTAGCCGTGCTCACCTAGTATGTAGGGGTTGCCTTGGGCAGACCTCGGTTGACTGCTGTTCTGAGTCAGCCCCGCGTGCCCTTCGGAAACAAAGACCGCGCACGTCCAGGTCGGTATCTGGCGTGCATACAAAACCAGGTCAGGAGATCGAGTGATTCAGCAGGAATCGCGGTTGAAGGTCGCCGACAACACGGGCGCCAAGGAGATCTTGTGCATCCGCGTGCTCGGCGGCTCATCGCGACGCTATGCCGGTATCGGCGACATCATCGTCGCGACCGTCAAAGACGCCATCCCGGGCGGCAACGTCAAGCGTGGCGATGTCGTCAAGGCCGTTGTGGTTCGCACCGTCAAGGAGCGCCGCCGCGCTGACGGCAGCTACATCAAGTTCGACGAGAACGCGGCCGTCATCATCAAGGCCGACAACGACCCCCGCGGTACCCGCATCTTCGGGCCGGTCGGTCGCGAACTGCGCGAGAAGAAGTTCATGAAGATCGTCTCGCTGGCCCCGGAGGTTTTGTAAATGAAGGTCCACAAGGGCGACACCGTGCTGGTGGTGTCTGGCAAGGACAAGGGCGCGAAGGGCAAGGTCATCGAGGCCTACCCGACCCGCGACAAGGTCCTGGTCGAGGGAGTCAACCGGATCAAGAAGCACACCGCGCAGTCTCAGAACGAGCGCGGCGCATCGTCGGGCGGCATCGTGACCCAGGAGGCCGCGATCCACGTGTCCAACGTGATGGTCGTCGACTCCGACGGCAAGCCGACCCGCGTGGGTTACCGCGTCGATGAGGAGACCGGCAAGAAGGTCCGCATCGCCAAGACCAATGGCAAGGACATCTGATGACTGCACCAGAGAAGGTTCAGCCCCGGCTGAAGCAGCGCTACCGCGAAGAGATCCGTGAGTCGCTGCAGAAGCAGTTCGAGTTCGACAACGTCATGCAGATCCCGGGTGTCGTCAAGGTTGTCGTCAACATGGGCGTCGGCGACGCCGCCCGTGACGCCAAGCTGATCAACGGCGCCGTCGCGGACCTGGCCCTGATCACCGGCCAGAAGCCGGAGATCCGCAAGGCCCGCAAGTCCATCGCACAGTTCAAGCTGCGCGAGGGCATGCCCATCGGTGCCCGCGTGACCCTGCGCGGCGACCGGATGTGGGAATTCCTCGACCGGCTGATCTCCATCGCGCTGCCCCGTATCCGCGACTTCCGCGGCCTGAACGCCAAGCAATTCGACGGCACCGGCAACTACACCTTCGGCCTCAACGAGCAGTCGATGTTCCACGAGATCGACGTGGATTCCATCGACCGTCCCCGCGGCATGGACATCACTGTGGTCACCTCGGCGACCAACGACGACGAAGGCCGTGCGCTGCTGAAGGCGCTGGGCTTCCCCTTCAAGGAGAACTGAGCACATGGCAAAGAAGGCGCTGGTCCACAAGGCCAACAAGAAGCCCAAGTTTGCGGTTCGCGCGTACACGCGGTGCAACAAGTGCGGTCGCCCGCACTCGGTTTACCGCAAGTTCGGGCTGTGCCGTATCTGCCTGCGCGAGATGGCGCACGCGGGTGAGCTGCCCGGCGTGCAGAAGTCGAGCTGGTAACAGCACGACACGCGCACCGCGCGCAGCAGACCACAGACCCAATCCAACAGGTTGCGGAAGGCCCTGAAAGGGGAACCGCCGCGAGAAAGGTGAGCCGGTTGTCATGACGATGACTGACCCGATCGCAGACTTTTTGACACGTCTGCGCAACGCCAATTCGGCGTATCACGACGAGGTGACTCTGCCCCACTCGAAGATCAAGGCGAACATCGCCGAGATCCTCAAGAAAGAGGGCTACATCTCCGATTACCGCACCGAGGATGCCCGCGTCGGCAAGTCCCTGGTGGTGTCGCTCAAGTACGGCCCCAGCCGTGAGCGCAGCATCGCCGGCCTGCGTCGCGTGAGCAAGCCCGGTCTGCGGGTTTACGCAAAGTCCACCAATCTGCCTCGGGTGCTCGGCGGCCTGGGCGTGGCGATCATCTCCACGTCCTCGGGCCTGCTCACCGACCGTCAGGCGGCACGAAGCGGCGTGGGCGGCGAAGTCCTCGCCTACGTGTGGTGAGGGGATAGAAGACATGTCGCGTATTGGTAAGCAGCCGGTCCTGGTTCCCGCCGGGGTCGATGTGACGATTGACGGCCGCAATGTCTCGGTCAAGGGGCCCAAGGGCACCCTGACCCTCGACATCGCCGAGCCGATCACCGTCGAGCGCAACGACGACGGCGCCATTGTGGTCAGCCGTCCCGATGACGAGCGGCGCAGCCGCTCCCTGCACGGGCTCTCCCGCACCCTGGTGGCCAACCTGGTCACCGGTGTCACCGAGGGCTACACCCGCAAGATGGAGATCTTCGGCGTCGGCTACCGCGTGCAGCTCAAGGGTTCCAACCTGGAGTTCGCACTCGGTTACAGCCATCCCGTGGTGATCGAGGCGCCCGAGGGCATCACGTTCGCCGTCGAGACGCCCACCAAGTTCTCGATCACAGGTATCGACAAGCAGAAGGTCGGTCAGATCTCCGCGGTCATCCGCCGCCTGCGCCGCCCCGACCCGTACAAGGGCAAGGGCGTGCGTTACGAGGGTGAGCAGATCCGCCGCAAGGTCGGAAAGACAGGTAAGTAACCATGGCTAGCAAAACAGAAGCCACGGCAGCGGCGCAGCGTAAGCCGGTGGGGCAGAACATCTCCGAGACCCGTCGTAACTCTCGGCTGCGTCGGCACGCCCGGTTGCGCAAGAAGGTCTCCGGCACCGCCCAGACCCCGCGCCTGGTGGTCAACCGCTCGGCACGGCACATCCACGTCCAGCTCGTCGACGACCTGGAAGGCGTCACTCTGGCGGCTGCCTCGTCGATCGAGCCCGACGTGCGTGCCGTCGAGGGCGACAAGAAGGCGCACAGTGTTCGGGTCGGTCAGCTGATCGCCGAGCGCGCCAAGGCCGCAGGTGTCGACACCGTCGTGTTCGACCGTGGTGGCTACACCTATGGCGGCCGGATCGCCGCGCTGGCGGACGCCGCGCGCGAGGGCGGGCTGAAATTCTGATGACTGTCAACGAGAGGATTGCATGATGGCCGAGCAGGCAACTGGTGCCGGCGGCCCGGGCGCTTCCGACAACCGTGGTGGCCGCGGCCGCCGCGACGACCGCGGTGGCCGTGGTGGCCGCGACAGCGGTGAGAAGAGCAACTACATCGAGCGCGTGGTGTCGATCAACCGCGTCTCCAAGGTGGTCAAGGGTGGTCGGCGCTTCAGCTTCACCGCGCTGGTCATCGTCGGTGACGGCAAGGGCATGGTCGGCGTCGGCTACGGCAAGGCCAAGGAAGTTCCCGCCGCCATTGCCAAGGGCGTCGAGGAGGCTCGCAAGAGCTTCTTCCGGGTTCCGCTGATCGGCGGCACCATCGTCCATCCGGTTCAGGGTGAGGCCGCTGCGGGTGTGGTGATGCTGCGTCCGGCCAGCCCCGGTACCGGTGTGATCGCCGGCGGTGCGGCTCGCGCGGTGCTGGAGTGCGCCGGCGTGCACGACATCCTGGCCAAGTCGCTGGGCAGCGACAACGCGATCAACGTGGTGCATGCCACCGTTGCCGCGCTGAAGATGATCCAGCGGCCGGAAGAGGTGGCGGCCCGTCGCGGTCTGCCCCTCGAGGACGTTGCGCCGGCCGGCATGCTGAAGGCCCGGCGTGAGAGCGAAGCGCTGGCTGCCGCAGCAGCGCGTGAGGGATCGGCATAACCATGGCAGAGCTCAAGATCACCCAGGTGCGCGGAACCATCGGCGCACGTTGGAAGCAGCGCGAAAGCCTGCGGACCCTGGGGCTGAAGAAGATTCGTCAGTCCGTGGTTCGTGAGGACAACGCGCAGACCCGCGGTCTGATCAAGGCCGTTCATCACCTTATCGAGGTGGAAGAGGTGAAGTCCTGATGTCTGTTATCAAGCTTCACGACCTGCGGCCCGCCCCCGGAGAGAAGAAGGCCAAGACCCGCGTCGGTCGTGGTGAGGGCTCCAAGGGTAAGACCGCCGGTCGTGGTACCAAGGGCACCAAGGCCCGCAAGAACGTCCCCGCGACGTTCGAGGGTGGCCAGATGCCGATCCACATGCGGCTCCCGAAGCTCAAGGGCTTCAAGAACCGCTTCCGTACCGAGTACGAGGTCGTCAATGTCGGCGACATCGCCAAGGTCTTCCCGCAGGGTGGCACCATCGGTGTCGACGAGCTGGTGGCCAAGGGCCTGGTTCGCAAGAACTCCCTGGTGAAGGTGCTCGGCGACGGCAAGCTGGCCGTCAAGGTCGACGTGACCGCCAACAAGTTCAGCGGTAGTGCCCGTGAGGCCATCACTGCTGCCGGCGGTTCGGCCACCGAGCTCTAACTTTTTCTGCGCGAGCAGACACAAAACTGCCCCAAGACTTCGGTTTTGGGGCAGTTTTGTGTCTGCTCGGCAAACTAGGTGAGGTGCGGAATCACGTCGGCGGCCAATCGCTCCATCTGCTCGCGATCCTCGGTGATCGTCGCGCCCGTGGGATTGAGCAGGATGGTCTGCGCGCCTGCGTCCAGAACCTCGCGCAGGCCCCGCACCACCTCGTCCGCTGTACCGGCCACCGCCACATCCGCCAGTCCCGGCCGGTCTCCGTAGATCCGCGCCAGGCCCGCGTCCACCCGCTCTCTGGCGCGGGCGCCGTCGTCGTCGACGATCAGGTACACCCGCTTGCCGATCCGGAATGCGCTCGGGTCCTTGCCCTGTTCGTCGATCTCCCGGCGCACCGTGCGCACCGATTCGGCGAAGGCCGCGGTGGTTGAGGAGCCGGCGCCCAGAAATGCGTCACCATGCCTCACGGCCCGGGCCAGTGCTGCCGGGGCATTGGCTCCGAACCAGATCGGCGGATGCGGACGCTGAACGGGTTTGGGACTGATGGCCAGGTCGTCGACATCGCGGAACCGGCCGTGGAAGGTGATGCGGGGCTCGTCCGACCAGGCGGCCTTCATCAACTCGAGGCCTTCGGTGAAGCTGGAGACGAAGGTCGAGGGGTCCACCCCGAAGGCCGGGAACTGCCGGAAGCCTCCGCCGGGCGCCACGCCGACGTCGAGGCGGCCGTGGCTGAGCCGGTCCGCGGCGGTGATCGCAGAAGCCAGCTGCAGCGGATCGTGCAGTGAGGTGACGAGGACCGCCACCCCCAACCGCAGCGTCGTGGTGACCGCAGCGGCGTAGGACAGCAGCTCCAGCGGGGCGATCGTCGGTGCCGGTCCCACGGTCTGCTCGATCGTCCAACCGCCCTCGAATCCGAGTTCCTCGGCGCGGGCCAGATATGCCTTGAAACCCGCGTCGTCGAAGCCGTCGTGGTCGAGTTGCGGGAGCGAGATGGAAAACGTCACCCGTATCACGGTACGACGGTGCGCCCGGACCGGACCGATTTCTCGTCGGCGCGCGCAGAATCCACCGATCGGTAGGCTCGTTCCATGTTCGCCTTTCTCCCACGAATTCCCGGCCAGGACGATCTGAAGACATTGGTCCGGCGCGTTGACACGGCCCGGCACAACGGAGTTCCCAGCGGGTGCGTACTGGAGTTGGACCTGCAGTCCACACCGGCGGAGACCAGCGGCTTCGATCCGCTGGCCGTGATCGCGGGTGGGGGTCGCCCGCTGCTCCTGCGGCAGACCGTCGCGGCGATCCACCGCGCCGCCGAGGACGATCGGGTCGCCGGGCTGATTGCACGGGTGCAACTGCCCGCTGCCGCACCGGGCGCCGTGCAGGAATTGCGCGATGCCATCGCAGCGTTCAGCGACGTCAAGCCCACGTTGGCCTGGGCGGAGACGTACCCGGGCACGCTGTCCTACTACCTGGCATCGGCGTTTCGCGAGGTGTGGATGCAGCCGTCGGGCTCGGTCGGTCTGGTCGGTTTCGCCACCAACGCGACGTTCCTGCGTGATGCGCTCGACAAGGCGGGTATCGAGGCACAGTTCGTGGCACGCGGTGAATACAAGTCCGCCGCAAACGTTTTCACCGAGGACCGCTACACCGATGCCCAACGCGAGGCTGACGGCCGCATGATCGAGAGCCTGCAGTCGCAGGTGTGGCAGGCCATCGCCGAATCACGGCAACTTCCCGTCGACACGATCAACGCGCTGGCCGACAGAGCCCCGGTGCTGCGCGACGATGCGGTCACCGCCGGCCTGGTCGACCGGATCGGTTTCCGTGACGAGGCCTATTCGCGGATCGGTGAACTGTCCGGCGGCCCGGTCGAGGCCGGCGCGGATGCCGACAGTCACCCGGATGCTCTTCCGCGCCTTTACCTTTCGCGTTACGCGCGGACTGCTCCCAAAGTGCCGGTACCGCCGATACCCGGTCGCAAGGCCAAGCCCACCGTCGCCGTGGTGACCCTGCACGGGCCTATCGTGAGCGGCCGCGGCGGCCCACAGATTCTGCCGTTCGGTGGCTCCAATGCCGGTGGTGACACGATCGCGGCCGCCCTGCGTGAGGCCGCAGCCGACGACGACGTGTCGGCGATCGTGCTTCGGGTGGACAGCCCCGGCGGCTCGGTCACCGGGTCGGAAACCATTTGGCGCGAGGTGGTTCGGGCCCGTGAGCGCGGCAAGCCGGTCGTCGCCTCGATGGGTTCGGTCGCGGCGTCGGGCGGTTACTACGTGTCGATGGCGGCCGACGAGATCGTGGCCAACGCGGGCACCATCACCGGATCCATCGGCGTGATCACCGGCAAGTTGATATCGCGCGAGCTCAAGGACAAGCTCGGGGTCGGATCGGATTCCCTGCGTACCAACCCCAATGCCGATGCCTGGTCGTCGAACTCGCCGTTCACCGATGAGCAGCGCGCCCAGATCGAAGCCGAGACCGATCTGTGCTACACCGATTTCATCTCGCGGGTGGCCGAGGGCCGCAAACTGTCGGTCGAACAGGTCGACGGTGTGGCCCGGGGACGGATCTGGACCGGGGCCGACGCCAAGGAGCGCGGTCTCGTCGACGAACTCGGTGGGCTGCGAACCGCGATCATCCGGGCCAAGGTCCTGGCCGGGCTGGAACCCGACACCAAGGTGCGGGTGCTGAACTACCCGGGCTCCTCCTGGCTGGACATGTTGCGGCCCAAGCCTTCCTCGCAGCCGGCAGCGGCGTCGTTGCCGCAGGCGGTCGGCAGCCTGCTCGGCCAGTCGGTCGCGGGCGCGCTCGAAAGTGCCGGGCGGACGTTCACCGGGGCCAACGCGCTCTGGCTGGGCGAATACCGATTTTGACGCAGGAGATAATTGCGACAGGGTAACTCCGCGGTGCACAGCCCACAGGGGAGATGTAACGTCAGATCTTGGCAACTGATGAATTGTCGACGAAACGACGGCCTGGCCCTGCGGTGTTCAACCCAGTCAGAGCAGCCGTAACAGATTGCGCGGCGGGGAACGGTGTCGTCAGACACATGGAGGACTCGTGCCCGCGCATAAAAGCCCGATCAGGGGCTTTGGAGACAAACCCGAGATCGACTATCGCGAACCTGCCGAGACTTCGCCGGACCCTGGCGTACTGAAGCGGGCGATCGCCGCATCGGCGATCGGTAACGCCACCGAATGGTTCGACTACGGCATTTACGCATATGGCGTGGGCTACATCTCCGCTGCCATATTCCCCGGAGACGCCCAACAGGCCACATTGCTGGCCCTTGCGACGTTCGCGGTGTCGTTCCTCGTCCGCCCACTCGGCGGCTTCGTCTGGGGACCCCTCGGCGACCGGCTCGGCCGCAAACACGTGCTTGCGATCACCATCGTGCTGATGGCGGGCGCGACGTTCTGCGCCGGGCTGATTCCGTCCTACGCCGCGATCGGGATGTGGGCCCCGGTTCTCATGGTCGGGCTGCGGATGATCCAGGGTTTCTCCACCGGAGGAGAATACGGCGGAGCCGCGACATTCATGGCCGAGTACGCGCCGTCGCGCCGGCGCGGTTTCCTCGGCAGTTTCCTGGAATTCGGCACTCTCGCGGGCTTTTCGCTTGGTGCGCTGTTGATGCTCGGATTCTCCGCGCTGCTGTCCGATGACCAGATGGGGCAATGGGGTTGGCGGCTGCCATTTCTCGTGGCAGCCCCGCTCGGCCTGGTCGGTGTCTACCTGCGTTCGAAGCTGGAGGACACCCCGATCTTCCGCGAGCTCGAAGCGAAGGGGGAGCGGGAAGGCGGACCCGCGTCTGAGCTCAAGGATCTGGTGGTCGAATACTGGGGGCCCATCCTGCGATTGGGCGGTTTGGTCGTCGCGCTCAACGTGGTCAATTACACGCTGCTCACCTACATGCCGACGTACCTGGAACAGACGATCGGTTTGTCGAGCAGCCACTCCTTGGTGGTACCCATCATCGGCATGCTGTCGATGATGGTGTTCCTGCCGTTGTCGGGCCACATCTCCGACCGGGTGGGCCGTAAACCGATGTGGTGGTTCTCGCTGATCGGCCTCTTCATCGCCGGTATCCCGATGTTCCTGTTGATGGCGACGAACATGGTCGGTGCGATCATCGCCTTCGCGGTGCTGGGCCTGCTCTATGTGCCCCAGCTGTCCACCATCTCCGCGACTTTCCCGGCGATGTTCCCCACCCAGGTGCGTTACGCCGGTTTTGCCATCGCCTACAACGTGTCGACATCGCTGTTCGGCGGTACGGCTCCGGCGGTCAATGATTGGGTAGTCGGGAAGACCGGTGACCAACTGGTGCCTGCCTACTACATGATGATCGCCTGCGTGATCGGGATGATCGCGTTGATCAAGGTGCCGGAGACGGCGC
The DNA here is from genome assembly GCF_000426065.1 of Mycobacterium sp. URHD0025. GTDB lineage: Bacteria > Actinomycetota > Actinomycetes > Mycobacteriales > Mycobacteriaceae > Mycobacterium. The sequence goes on from NZ_AUEQ01000006.1 coordinate 212,313, forward strand.
GTTGCCCGATCAGCGGCACCGAGATACCCGGAACGCCGGAAGCGCCGGCGCAGCTCGATTACGAGACCGAGCCCGAGGTGGAGAGTCAGACCGATCCCGGACCCGGACCCGGAACCGAGCCCGGCACCGACGCCGGCACATCGACGACGTCAGCCGGCCGGTAGCCGGGCGATCAACCGCTCGACGGCGTCCTCCATGTGGGCCAGCATCAGCTTGTCGGTGAGTGCGACGTCCCCGGATCGGATGGCGCAGGCGAGGGCCTGATGTTCGTTCACGCGGTCGGTGGGGTCGTCGTAGGTGTCGGCCAGCGCATGAACGCACATCCTGGTCTCCACCAGGAACGTCTGCTGTAGACGGGAAAGCCGTGGACTGCCGGCGAGTTCGACGAGTAGCTCGTGGAACCGCATGTCCGCCTCGCTCACGTCGTCAAGGTCGCCCGCCGCGGCCATTTCGTCGACCACGGCGAGCAGCGCATCACCGGCCGCGGCGTAGTCACCCTGCAGGACCTGACGGCTCGCGGTCCGTTCGATGGCCTCGCGGGCCAGGTACATGTCGCGGATCTCGTCGGCGTCCATGGAGTTGACGAACACTCCGCGATTGCGGATCGCGATCAGCAGCCCCTCCTGGGCGAGACGTTGCATGCCCTCTCGGACCGGGCCTCGGCTCACCCCGAACCTGCGGGCCAACTCGACCTCGCCGAGTTGCGTGCCGGGTACGAGTTCGCCGTATGCGATGGCCTGCCGGAGCTTGTCGGCGACGATGCTCGGTGTCGACACCTGCTCGACGGGCGTGATGAAGTCGGTCATCGCACCGCTCCGAACAGCCTGCCGAGTCCGGCTATGGGCGGTAGCAGGCCCAGCAGTTGCAGGCCCTTCCATACGGTCACCTGGTTGGCGGTGAGCACGGGCTTGCCGATAGCGGATTCCAGCTGGTCGATGAATTCCAGTGTGTGCATGGCGGTGTCGGGAACCAGCACCGCCTCGGCATCGGGATGGTCGGCGGCACGGACCATGTCGATGACATGTGTCCGTCCGAGCCGGCCCACCTCGGCCGCCGTGACGATGCCGTGGCTTCCCATCGACACCACATCAACGCCGCCGCCCGACAGGAATGAGGCGAAGTGTGCCGCCACTTCCGCGGGATAGGACGCCGCCACCGAAACCCGATGTATACCCATGTGCTGCAACGCATCTACGAAGGCGATGGATGTGGATGACGCGGGGACGCCGGAGGCGTCGGCCACGTCGGCGGCTTGACGCCGCGCACCGTCACGGCCGAAGACGAAACTGCCGGACGTGCAGGCCCACATCATCGAGTCCGGACGTGCCGTGCCCAATCGTGCGGCACCTTCGGCGAGGCGCTCGGTCCGGCCGAGGTCGAGAAGGGCATCGACACGATGCGCGTCCTCGCCGACGGACGTGATCGCGACCGGCAACCGGACTGTGGGTACCCGCGCTTCCACCACGGCGAAGTCGTCCTCGGCGCTGTGCCCGGGATAGAGGATGCCCACCGTGGCCATGCTTCTTCCTTTCAATGGCCGCCTTGTCACTTGCACGCGCTCAGAGTTCCAGCAGCCGCTGCCCGGCGCCGACGGCCTTGCGTCCCGCGACCGCCAGGGCGGCCCACATGGTCACCTGATTGGCGGTGACCACGGGCTTGCCGAGCTCGTGCTCCAGTCGGCAGATCAGATCGTAGGTAGGCAGATTCGTGCAACTGATGACGATGGCCTCCGCGTCCGGGCAGTCGGTGGAGCGCACGAGTTCGGCCGTGGTCTCGTAAGGCACGGCCCAGATCCGCGAGGTCATCCCCAGGCCCGCGGTGGCGGCCACCTCCACCCCGGCCTCCATGAGGTAACTGGTCAGCCCGCTGGTCAGATCCGTGGTGTAGGGAGTGACGGTGGCGACCGTCTTGACCCCGAGGTGCCGCAGTGCGGCCAGCATCGAACCGCTCGTGGTCACCGCTGCGGGGGCGCCCGCCGCACGCATGGCCGCCACCAGTGCGGCCTCACCGGCCATGCCCTTGACGAAGCTTCCCGAGGTGCATGCGTATGCCGTGACCAGTGGCGACACCGCGAGCACATTCGCGGCACCGGCCTCGACCTGCTCGGGTTCGGAGACGTGCACCGCCATGTCGACAGTCACCTGCATCGGCACGTACCGCAACCGGGTGACATAGAGGCTGACGTCATCGGGCACCCAGCGCCACAGTTCGCGGTCGAGAGCGAAGTCGTGTGGCGTCACGACACCTATCCCCACCTGCTGCAATGGCGGGGGAGGAACGACTTCCTCGAGTGTCATGTCCATAGTGTGAGGCCGACAGGCCCAACCGGCAACAGATTGTTGACAATCCTACGAACGCGTTCCTAGCCTCGAATGGTGCCGCCCCACGCAACCCGCCCGGTGATCGCGGTTTTGTGCGAGCGTGAGACCGACCGGGTACCCGGCCTGAGCGGACTAGACGCCGAATTCCGGTACTGCGACGCGGAGGGGCTGGCGCAGGCTGTCGCGGGTGCACGCGCTCTGCTGCTGTGGGACTACTTCTCGACCGCCCTGCGTGAGGTGTGGGCAGACGCACACGCGCTGGAGTGGGTTCACGTCGCGGCGGCCGGTGTCGACACCCTGCTGTTCGACGGGTTGCGTGAGTCCGACGTCGTGGTCACCAATGCCCGAGGCGTATTCGACCGTCCCATAGCCGAATACGTGCTCGGCGCGGTGATCGCGTATGCCAAGGGCAGTCAGACCAGCTTCGATTTCCAACGTCGCCATGAGTGGCGCCATCGTGAGACCCGGAGCGTCGCCGGTGCGCACGTACTCGTGGTCGGCACCGGCAGCATCGGCCGCGAGATCGCCCGCTTGCTGCGCGCGGCCGGTCTGGCGGTGCGCGGCGCCGGACGCATTGCGGTCGAACAGGATCCGGATTTCGGCACGGTGGTGGACAGCGGCGACCTGGCCGCGGCCGTCGGCTGGTGCGATCACCTGGTGCTGGCCGCGCCGCTCACTCCGGCCACGCGAGGACTTGTCGATGCGGGCGTGCTGGAGGCGATGAAACCCGATGCGCACCTTGTCAATATCGCGCGCGGACCGATCCTCGACGAGGATGCGCTGCTTGCCGCGCTGACCGAACGCCGTATCGGTGGCGCGACCCTCGATGTGTTCGGCACCGAGCCGCTGCCCGCCGATCACCCGTTGTGGGACGCGCCGGGTGCCGTCATCACCGCGCACATGTCCGGTGACGTCATCGGGTTCCGCGACACCCTGGCCGCTCAGTTCGCCGACAATGCGCGACGGTGGCTGCGCGGGCAACCGTTGGTCAATGTGGTGGACAAGAAGCTGGGTTACGTCTCCGGAGCGACATCGTGATCCCGCAGGCTGTCGAATTGCTCGCGGCCTACCGGGACAAGAGGATCTCGCCGGTGGAGGCGACCGACGCGGCCCTGTCCGCCATCGATCGCCACAACGACGCGGTCAACGCGTTTGTGCTCGTCGACTCCGACGGTGCGATGGCCGCCGCGTGTGAATCCGAAAAGCGTTGGTATCAAGGGAATCCGCTCGGCCCTGCCGATGGCATCCCGACGTCGATCAAGGATGCGCTCTGGACCCGGGGCTGGCCGACGTTGCGGGGCAGCTGGCAGATCGACGATGCGGGCCCGTGGCAGGAGGATGCGCCCAGTGTGGCGCGGTTGCGGGAATCCGGCGCGGTCCTGCTGGGCAAGACCACCACGCCGGAGTACTCGTGGAAGGGCGTGACCGACTCGCCTCGCTACGGAGTGACCGGAAACCCGTGGAACCCGGGGATGACGGCAGGCGGGTCCAGTGGCGGCAGCGCGGCGGCGGTGGCGATCGGCATGGGGGCGTGGTCGGTGGGCACCGATGGCGGTGGTTCGGTGCGCATCCCTGCCGCGTTCACCGGCACCGTAGCGCTCAAACCGACCTACGGTCTGATCCCGCTGTATCCACCGAGCCCGTTCGGCACCCTCTCGCATGCCGGCCCCATGGCGCGGACGGTCGCCGACGTCGCCGCGTTGCTGGACGTCATCACCGGATTCGATGCCCGTGACTGGTCGGCCATGCCTTCTCCGAGTTCGCCCTTCACCGCGGCTCTCGGCCAACCGATCACAGGATTGCGGGTCGCCTACTCGCCGAATTGCGGCTTCGGCGCCAACGATCCCGAGGTGGACATCGCGGTGCGAGCCGCGGTGGAGGTGCTCGCCGCCGCCGGGGCATGCGTCGAGGAAGTCGACCCCGGCTTCGCCGATCCGGTCCATGCCTTCCACGTCCTGTGGTTCGCCGGTGAGGCAAAGGTGTTGGAAGGCAAGCTGAGTGGCCCTGACGCCGGGCGGATCGATCCGGGTCTGCGACGCACAGCCGAAATCGGGACGACCTTCACCGCATCGGACTATCTGGACGCGACCGCCGTCCGGATGAAGCTCGGAGAACTGATGGGCCGGTTCCACCAGACCTACGATGTCCTGATCACACCGACGCTGCCGCTGACCGCATTCGCCACGGGCCGCGACGTCCCCGCTGGTTCGCCCTCGCCGGACTGGACGAGCTGGACGCCGTACACCTACCCGTTCAATCTGACGCAGCAGCCAGCACTTTCGGTGCCGTGCGGGTTCAGCTCGAGCGGCCTGCCCATCGGGATGCAGATCGTCGGTCCCCGGCACGCGGATGCCTTGGTACTGCGGGTGGGGGACGCCTACCAGGGCGTCACGGACTGGCATCGCCACGCGCCGGCGATGCTCACAAAGGAGGATGCATGAGCCGGTTGATCACCGTATCGCTGGACAAACACGGCGTCAGTTGCGTTGCCCGGCTGCTCGACGGACAGGCGCCGCGAACATGTGCCGCCGTGTGGGAGGCCTTACCGCTGGCCGCGCAGGTGTATCACGGCAAGTACGCCCGCAACGAGATCTACACTCTGCTACCGGCATTCGGTGCCGATCCCGGTAAAGAGAACACCACGGTCACGCCGATCCCCGGAGACCTGTGCTGGTTCTCGTTCGACTCCGATGATCTGGGCAACCCCGCATACGGTTACGAGGACAGCGCAGGTACCGGGACCACCGGTGCGATCGTCGACCTCGCACTGTTCTACGGCCGCAACAATCTGCTGATCAACGGGGATCAGGGCTGGGTGCCCGGCAACGTGTTCGGCGAGATCGTCGAGGGGCTCGAGGACATGACCGCGGCCTGTCAGGACCTGTGGATGGGCGGAGCCAGAGGCGAGACGTTGCGCTTCGCCCGGCTGTCGTGATTCAGGCGGCATGTACGCGGCGGATCGGTGCTCGATACTGACTGTAATCCGCCGCGTAACGCCGGATCGCCCGGTGTTCAGCCCAAAGTACCGCTGACGTAGACGATCTCGCCCATCGGGTCGTTGTCGTCGCGGGCCGGTACCGGCAGGCCGTGACGGACGAACAGCTCCGAGCGGACCACCCCGGTCATCTGCCAGCCCTTGGCGCTCAGATAGTCGGCGGCCGAATGCCTTTCGCCGTGGTAGATCAGCGACGGCATGTCCAAGTTCAAACCCATCTGGCTGAACGCCGCGGTAGCGGCGCGCGCCTTCTCCGGGTCGAAATCCTTGAGCGCTGGTACGAACTCCGTGGCCACCGCGCTACCGGCTGCGCTGAGCGCGGCGATGTTGTCGAACAACCGGTCCTGTGCCTCGGGCGGCAGGTAGATCAGCAGACCCTCGGCACACCACGCGGTCGGTTTGGCCGGATCGAATCCCGCCGCCTGCAGGGCGGCCGGCCAATCGTCGCGCAGGTCGACCGGTACGGTGCGGCGTTCGGCGGTCGGTGCGGCGCCCAGGTCCGCGAGCGTGCGGGTCTTGAACTCGATCACCTCGGGCTGGTCGATCTCGTAGACGACGGTTCCCTCGGGCCAGGGCAGGCGGTACGCGCGCGAGTCCAGGCCCGAGGCCAAGATCACCGCCTGCCGGATGCCCGCCTTGCCCGCGGCGATGAAGTAGTCATCGAAAAAGCGCGTACGCACCGCCATTTCGTCGATGTTGGCGCGGGCCCGCTCGGCGGCGTCCGGGGCGAATTGCCCCAGCGCCTCCAGGCTCAGCTCGCCATCGACCATCTTGGTGAACACGTCGATGCCCACCGCACGAACCAACGGCGCGGCGAACGGATCGTCGATCAGTCCGTGTGAGTCCAGGCTGGCGACCGCCCGCCCGGCCGCCACCATCGTTGCGGTCGCTCCGACGCTGGAGGCCAGATCCCAGCTGTCACCCTCGGTACGTGCCATGGTGCGTCCCCCGGTCGTCTAGTTCGATGTCTTGAATGTTGCCGACAGATAACCAGAATCGCCGGCTATCTCCTCAAGTTCGTCGGGATAGGCGAAACCGTGCGATTCGTAGGCGGCCCGGGTGGACTGCACCGTGACGTCCCACCCCTGCGCGGAGAGGTAATCGCGGGCGGAGGCTCGGTCGCCGGAGTAGAACAGGTCCAGCAGATCGACGTCGGTGCCGACTTTCTTGGACCATTCACTGACCCGCGCCGACCAGTCCTTCGACATTGCGGCGGTGTCCATGTGCTCAGTGGCGAGCCGGCTACCCGGAGCGCTGAGCGCGGTGATGTTGTCGAACAGCCGGTCCTGGGCTTCGGGCGGCAGGTAGATCAGCAGACCCTCGGCGATCCAGGCGGTCGGGCTCTGAGGATCGAAGCCGTTGTCACGCAGGGCTTTCGGCCAGTCGTCGCGCAGGTCGACCGGCACAGTGTGAAGCTCGGCGGCCGGCTGGGCCCCGAGATCGGTCAGCGTGCCGGTCTTGAACTCCAGGACCGCGGGCTGGTCCACCTCGAACACCACGCTGCCCGCCGGCCAGGGCAGCCGGTAACTGCGGGTGTCCAGACCGGAGGCCAGGATCACCGCCTGCCGGATACCCGCGTCACTGGCGGTGGTGAAGAAGTCGTCGAAAAACCGGGTGCGGACGGCGATCTGCTCACACATCCGCTGCCGGTCGAGCATCAGATCGCCCTCGATGCACACCTCGCCGTCGGCGATCCGGATGCTGTGTTCGAGGCCAACCGCACGGACCAGGGCGTCCGCGTACGGGTCGTTGATCAGGGGCTCGGATTGCTTGGTGGCCAGCGCGCGCGAGGCCGCGACGCCCGTCGCGGTCGCCCCGACGCTGGTGGCCAGATCCCAGGTGTCGCCTTCTGTGCGTGCCATGGTTCTCCTAGTTTCGTATCGCGATGACGGCCTGCGAGTTGCGTTGCGGCGCAGCGGCTTCTCCGGTGGGGAACTCGCGGCCGTACTCGGCGAACAGCTCGGGCCGTCGGCGTGCTGTCACCGTCCATCCGCTGTCGGTGAGATAGTCGACCACCGAATTACGCTCTCCGTCGTACCAGAGGTTGGCCAGATCGAGGTCGAGACCGTGCTGCCGCCACTGCTCGCTCATCGCGTTGCCCCGCTCGCGCAGGTTCGCCGCGATGTCGGGATGGAACTCGGTGGCCAGCCGGCTGCCGGGGGCGCTGAGCGCGGTGATGTTGTCGAACAACCGGTCCTGCGCCTCGGGCGGCAGATAGGCCAGCAGGCCCTCGGCACTCCATGCGCTCGGTGCGGCCGGATCGAACCCGGCGGCCCGAAGCGCCGCCGGCCAGTCGTCACGCAGATCGATGGCCACGGTGCGGCGTTCGGCCGTGGGAGTGGCTCCGATCTGGGCCATGGTGGCCGTCTTGGCGCCGATCACCTCAGGCTGGTCGATCTCATAGACCACCGTGCCGTCCGGCCACGGCAGTCGGTAGGCGCGTGAATCCAGCCCCGAGGCCAGGATCACTGCCTGGCGGATCCCGCCGCCTCCGGCGGCACCTGTGGAATTGCCGCCTCCGGCGGCGGAAGTGAAGAAGTCGTCGAAGAACTTCGTCCGCACCGCCATGATGCCGATCATCATCTCGGCGCCTTCGGCCAGTTCGCCGTCGAGGGCGATCTCGCCGTCGACGAGCTTGGTGAAGAACTCGACGCCGACGGCGCGGACCAGGTCCGCGGCGTAGGGGTCGTTGATCAGTGGATCCGGTTCAGCACTGGCGATCGCTCGGGCTGCGGCGACCATCGTCGCCGTCGCACCCACGCTGGAAGCCAGATCCCAACTGTCGGTGTCGGACCGTGCCATCGAGTTCCCCTGACTTCTCGGCTGTTATTTCTCGGCAGTGATGTAGAGCACAGAGGCCGCGTGGGCCTCGTCTTCGACCGGTGGCAGACCCGTGCGGATCAGCAGATCGTTCGATGAGATGCCGACGGTCCGCCAGGCATGGCCTTCCAGATACGTCGTCACATCGGCACGATCACCGAGGAAGATCAGTTCGTTGAGGTCCATGTCGAGGCCGTGGGCACGCCAGCGATCGGTGAACTCCTGCATCCGGGCCCGGATGGTCTCCTCGTCGTTCGTCTCGGTGGCCGGCACGCCTTCGACACCGAAACGGCTACCGGGGGCGCTCAGCTCAGTGACCTGATCGAGCAAACGGTCCTGGGCGTCTCCCGGCAGGTAACCCAGCAATCCCTCGGCGATCCATGCCGTCGGCGCCGACGGGTCGAAGCCGGCCTCGGCCAGCGCTGCGGGCCAGTCGAACCGCAGATCGATGGCGACGGTGCGCCGATCGGTCGTCGGGACGGCCCCGAGCTTCGCCAGGGTCTCGGTCTTGAACTCGATGACCTGTGGCTGGTCGATCTCGTAGACGACGGTGCCGTCCGGCCACGGCAGCCGATAGGCCCGTGAGTCCAGCCCGGCCGCCAGGATCACCGCCTGCCGGATGCCGGCCCGGCAGGCGTCCAAGAAGAAGTCGTCGAAGAAGCGGGTGCGGGCGGCCATGCCGTTGGCGAAGCGCGTCAGTCCGGTCGCGGCCTCCTCGTCGAGGCCTTCGGTGCTGAAGTTCTCGTCGGCCAGTGTGGTGAAGAAGTCCATTCCGACGGCACGAACCAGGGGAGCGGCGAACGGGTCGTCGATCACCGGATCATCGGCGTTGGTTGCCATCGCGCGCGCCGCCGCGACCATTGTCGCCGTGGCGCCCACACTGGAGGCCAGGTCCCAGGTGTCGTCAGCCGTGCGGGCCATGAATTCCCCCTTTTGTTCAGTGAATGTCAACGTGTTAGTTAGGTGGTGTAATGAGCTGCCGCCGACTGTACGCTCCGATTCTGAAGGGAAGCTCCGCTCGTTTTCGGGGCGGATCTTCGGGCGCACACCGACCGATCGAGGCCGATCGACGCGGGTGCGTGGAGGGCCGTCTTCGGGGCAACTGTTACTCTCGTAGACTGATTTGACGGCTGAGTTCGCAGGCTGCGCGCCTGCAGGGCGGCCGTACACGATTTGACCATTGACGCTGGCTCCACCAGCCCCGTTTGGCACGCCGCGCTGAGAGGTCGGCTGCGCAGGAGGAAGAGTGCTTTCGGCTTTCATCTCATCGCTGCGGACGGCCGACCTCAGACGCAAGATCCTGTTCACGTTGGGCTTGGTGATTCTGTACCGAGCCGGCGCGTCGATCCCGTCTCCGGGGGTTAACTACCCGAACGTCCAGAAGTGCATCGAGCAGGTCAGCGGCGGAGATTCGGCGCAGATCTATTCATTGATCAACCTGTTCTCAGGTGGCGCGCTACTGCAGCTGACCGTCTTCGCCGTGGGCGTCATGCCCTACATCACCGCCAGCATCATCGTGCAGCTGCTGGTCGTGGTGATCCCGCGGTTCGAACAGCTGCAGAAGGAAGGTCAGGCCGGTCAGGCCAAGATGACGCAGTACACGCGTTATCTGTCGATCGCGCTGGCCGTCCTGCAGGCCACCAGCATCGTGGCGCTCGCCGCCAATGGCGGGCTGTTGCAGGGCTGCAGCCTCGACATCATCCAGGACAGCTCCATCTTCGGTCTGATCGTCATCGTGCTGGTGCTGACCGCAGGCGCGGCGCTGGTGATGTGGATGGGCGAGCTGATCACCGAACGCGGCATCGGCAACGGCATGTCGCTGCTGATCTTCGCCGGCATCGCGGCTCGGATCCCGTCCGAAGGCCAGACCATCCTGGAGAGCCGCGGCGGATTGGTGTTCACCGCCGTGGTCGCCGCGACACTGGCCATCATCGTGGGCGTGGTGTTCGTCGAGCAGGGCCAGCGCCGCATCCCGGTCCAGTACGCCAAGCGCATGGTGGGCCGCAAGATGTACGGCGGCACCTCGACCTACCTGCCGCTCAAGGTCAACCAGGCCGGTGTCATCCCGGTGATCTTCGCGTCGTCGCTGATCTACATCCCGCACTTGATCACCCAGCTGATCCAGAGCGGCAGTTCCAACCCGGGCAACAGTTGGTGGGACAAGTTCGTCGCCGACTATCTGACCAACCCGGCGGATCCGGTGTACATCGCGCTGTACTTCGGCCTGATCATCTTCTTCACGTACTTCTACGTGTCCATCACCTTCAACCCCGACGAGCGCGCCGATGAGATGAAGAAGTTCGGCGGATTCATCCCGGGAATCCGGCCCGGCAAGCCGACCGCGGACTACCTGCGGTACGTGCTCAGCCGGATCACCCTGCCCGGCTCGATCTACCTGGGCGTGATCGCCGTTCTGCCCAACCTGTTCCTGCAGATCGGAAACACCGGATCGGTACAGAACCTGCCGTTCGGCGGTACCGCGGTTCTCATCATGATCGGTGTCGGCCTGGATACCGTCAAACAAATCGAGAGCCAGCTCATGCAACGTAACTACGAAGGGTTCCTGAAGTGAGAGTCGTTCTACTCGGACCGCCCGGTGCGGGCAAAGGCACGCAGGCAGAGAAGCTGTCCGAGAAGCTCGGCATCCCGCAAATCTCCACCGGAGACCTGTTCCGCAAGAACATCGGTGACGGCACCCCCCTCGGCCTGGAGGCCAAGCGCTACCTTGACGCCGGCGATCTGGTTCCCGCCGAGCTGACGAATCGTCTGGTCGAGGACCGCATCGACCAACCCGACGCGGCCGACGGATTCATCCTCGACGGCTACCCGCGCTCGGTCGAGCAGGCGGGCGCGCTGAAGGACATGCTTGCCGCGCGCAACACCCAACTCGATGCGGTCGTGGAGTTCCAGGTGTCCGAGGACGAGTTGCTGACCCGCCTCAAGGGCCGCGGCCGCGCCGACGACACCGACGAGGTCATCCGCAACCGCATGAAGGTCTACCGCGAAGAGACCGAGCCGCTGCTCGAGTACTACCGCGACGAACTGAAGACCGTGAATGCGGTGGGCGGCCTCGACGAGGTGTTCGCCCGCGCATTGCACGCACTGGGTAAGTGATCAGGATGCCGGGGTTGCGCAGGCGCAAGGTCGTTGCGCAGCGCAGCGCCGGAGAGTTGGACGCGATGGCTGTGGCCGGCGCTTTGGTCGCGTCGGCACTGCGCGCGGTGCGCGCCGCTGCGGCACCCGGCGTTTCCACCCTGGAATTGGATCAGATCGCGGAATCCGTGATCCGCGACGGTGGCGGCACCCCGTCGTTCCTCGGCTACCACGGATTCCCGGCCAGTATCTGCTCGTCTGTCAATGACCGTGTGGTGCATGGCATTCCGTCGGCGGACGAAAAACTGGCCGCCGGAGATCTGGTGTCCATCGACTGCGGTGCGATCGTCGACGGCTGGCATGGCGACTCGGCCGTCACCTTCGGGATCGGCGCGATCATCGCCGCGGACGAAGCTCTTTCTGCCGCAACGAAATCGGCCATGGAGGCCGGCATCGCCGCGATGCTGCCCGGCAATCGGCTGACCGACGTCTCGCACGCGATAGAGGTCGAAACCCACGCCGCCGAGGCTCGCCACGACCGCAAGTACGGCATCGTCGACGGCTACGGCGGCCACGGCATCGGCCGGCAGATGCACATGGACCCGTTCCTGCCCAACGAGGGCGCACCCGGACGCGGTCCGTATCTGGAGCCGGGCTCGGTACTGGCGATCGAACCCATGCTCACCCTCGGCACCACCGAGACCGTCATCCTCGACGACGAGTGGACCGTCGTCACCGCCGACGGCACCCGTGCGGCGCACTGGGAGCACACCGTCGCCGTCACCGAAGACGGTCCCAGAATCCTCACCTTGTAATTGACGCCAGCAATCACTACCTGAATCTCGCGTCCGCGCTGGTGCAAGTCCTCGCGCAAAGGTAGTAATTGAACCGGATCGCCCCCAACGTCGTATCAATGACGGAGGTAGGGAATGGATGATCCGGAGGCCGCCATGATGCGGGTGCTCTACGACGAGCATGCTGCCGCGCTGTGGCGCTACGCCCTGCGACTGACGGGCGACCGCGCCCGTGCGGAGGACGTGGTGCAGGAAACGCTGCTGCGTGCGTGGCGTCACCCCGACGTCACCGCCGACACCGATCGATCGGCACGAGCCTGGTTGTTCACCGTGGCCCGCAATATGATCATCGATGAACGCAGGAGTGCCCGGTTTCGCAACGAAACCGGCGTGCCCGACCCCGAACAGGTGGCAGACCATGCCGGGACTGCTGGTATCCCCGACCAAGTGGACAACGCCTTGGATCGAATCCTGCTGAGCACGGCGCTGAGCCAGCTTTCCGACGAACACCGGGCCGTGGTCCGCCGGGCGTACTACCAGGGCTGGACGACCGGTCAGATTGCCGAAGACCTGCACATACCCGAGGGCACCGTGAAATCACGGTTGCACTACGCGGTACGTGCCCTACGACTGAACCTGCAAGAGATGGGGGTGACACGATGACACAGTTCGGTGTGCCCCACACCCCTGATCCGGTCGAGTTCGATCGTTACCGGACCTGGGATGCGGCCTACGTTCTGGGATCGCTCGAGAGCAACGAGCGACGCGAATACGAGGCCCATCTGGAGGTCTGCGCGCAGTGCCGTTCCGCGGTGGCCGAATTGAGCGGTATGCCCGCGCTGCTGGCCATGCTCGACCTCGAGGACGTGCTTTCCCTCGAATCCGAACAGCCCGATCCTCCGTTGCGGCCCGAAGTGCTGCAGTCCGTGCTGGCCAAGGTGAGCTGGAGGCGCCGCCGTTCGCGATGGGTGACGACGGCAGCCGTGGGGCTGGCCGCGGCACTGCTCGCGGTCGGTGTCGTGCTCGGAGTCCGGCCCGAGACGTTCGGCATGCAGCGCGGCACCGAGCAGCAGAGCGCCCAGATGCTGGCGATGTCCAAGATGGCCGACACCCCGATCAACGCCAGCATCGCGATGACCAGTTACTCCTGGGGCACCAGGATCGACATGGCCTGCAGTTACGGCAGTTGGGGCAAGCAGGATGCGCCTCCGCAGAACCTCGGCATGGTCGTGATCGGCCGCGACGGCAGCCGCGACGAGATCGCGACGTGGCTGGGTCTGTCCGGCGCCACCGCGCTGCCCAGCGGCAACACCCAGATGCCCCAGTCGGATATCGCTGCGGTGCAACTGGTTACGTCCCCCGATGGCAAGGTGCTGCTGGAAAAGCAGCTCTGAGCGGCTTCGTCACGCTGGGGTGGCCTTCGGACTCGAGGGCCACCCCAGCGTGATGTTCGGCGCGGCGGCGGCCTTCCGGTCTCCTGTGAGATCGCAGGGAGTTCGCACCAATCCGTTCTCACGGTGAACCGAGACCACCCACGTGTCGTGTCACTGGCAGAGCACGGAAGTAGGTGACACATGGTCAAGTCGCACAGGGTGGTGGACCACATCGCCGGCCATCTGGCTGCGAACGGCATCACGCACATCTTCGGCGTGGACGGTGCCAACATCGAGGACCTCTACGACGCGGCGTACTTCCGGGACGACATCACCGCGGTGCTCGCCAAACACGAATTCTCCGCTGCCACAATGGCAGACGGCTACAGCCGCAGCGGCGCGGGGATCGGCGTGGTGGCCGCGACCTCTGGCGGCGGCTGCCTGAACACCGTGCCCGGACTGGCGGAATCGCTGGCCAGCCGGGTTCCCGTGCTGGCCCTGATCGGTCAGGCGCCGACAACCCTCGACGGCCGCGGCGCGTTCCAGGACACCAGCGGGGCCAATGGAAGCCTGGACGGGCATGCCTTGTTCTCGGCGGTCTCGCTGTACTGCCGCAGGGTGCTGACCCCGGCCGAGATTCTCACCGCCCTTCCGGAGGCGCTGGCCGCGGCACGTGCCGGTGGACCCGCGGTGTTGTTGCTGCCCAAGGACATTCAACAGGCCGAACTTGAAATGCCGCCCGGGACAGGCAACGGCCGGGCCGTCGCCGCCGCGACGGACGTCCGCCATGCCGACCTCGGCCCGCTCGAGCAGGCGCTGCGCCGCGTCGACGGCCCGATCACGATCATCGCCGGTGAACAGGTGGCCCGCGACGATGCCCGTGGCGAACTGGAACGACTGCGGGCCACCCTGCGGGCGCGGATCGCCACGGTGCCCGACGCCAAGGATGTGGCGGGCACCCCGGGTTTCGGCTCGTCCTCCGCATTGGGCGTAGCCGGTGTGATGGGCCATCCCGGGGTGTCCGTTGCCGCAGCGCAGAGCGCACTGTGCCTCGTGGTGGGCACCCGCATGACGGTGACCGCCCGGGCCGGGCTCGACGGCTCGCTGGGCTCGGTCCCGACCTATTCGATCGGTGCGCATGTGCCCCACGTGCCGTGCACCCACGTCCACTCGGACGACCTGCGCGTATCGCTGTCGCTGCTGGCCGGGGCGCTCTCGGGGCCCGGCCGGCCGACTCAGGTTCGGGTGGCGGACATGGCGCCGCGGACCGAACTGCGGCCGCCGGCCCATGACGGCCCCGGCATCAGGTACCGCGACGCGATGGCGGTCCTCGACCAAACCCTGCCCGACGGCACCGACATCGTCGTCGACGCGGGCAACATCGGGGCCTCGGCCATCCACTATCTGCCGGCCCGGCGCGACGGCCGGTTCATGGTGGCGCTAGGTATGGGCGGGATGGGCTACAGCTTCGGCGCAGGCATCGGAATGACGTTTCACCGGGCATCGGCGACTGCCGCCGTGACGGCGTCCGGCCGCCCGCGGCGCACCGCGGTGATCGCGGGTGACGGCTCATTTTTCATGCACGGCATGGAGATTCACACCGCGCTGCACTACCGGCTGCCGATCACCTTCGTGCTGTTCGACAACCACGCGCACGCCATGTGCGTCACCCGTGAACAGCTGTTCTACGAAGATCGCTACTCCTACAACAGGTTCGGCGCGAGCCGACTGGGCGCCGGGCTGGCCGCGATGTTTCCCGGTCTGCCCGCATACGACGTCGCCGACATCCGGCAACTACCCGGGGCGCTGGGCATGGCACTGGACACCGAGGGCCCGTCGGTGCTCAGCATCGAGTGTTCAGCCGACGAAATCCCGCCTTTCGCAGCATTTCTGGCAACCGACAGCACACCTTCCATCTCAGAGGAGAACAAGTCCCATGTCACTGCCCGCGCTTGAAGACATCACAGCCCAGCGAGGCACCGGAAGTCCGCTGGAGGGACTCATCCGGATCGAGACCTCACCCAAGGAGCAGGCCACGCCGATCATCATGGACATGATGCGGTCGGTCTATCCACACGACCAGGTGTTCGGTCAATACTGCACCGTCAACGACTACATCGAGTGCCCGCCCGATGAGTTGTTCGACTACCTGTCCGACACCCGGTGTCTGGAGGAGTGGACCTACAGCCTGCGCGGCTTCACCCCGACCGAGGAACCAGGCCTGTGGCTGGCCCACGACCGCCTCGGTGCCGGGCCGTCAGGACCGGGCAGCGAGATCTACACCCGCACCGTGGCCAACCGTGACGCACTCACCGTCGACTACCACTGTGCCTGGGATCAGGGAAAGCACCTGTGGATGGTCTACCTGATGCGCATCGTGGATGCGCAGGTGGTCTTGGACAAGCCGGGATCGGTTGTGTTGTGGACGAATTGCCACCACCCGTTCTATGACGAGAACCCCTATCCGGAGACCGCGCCGCCGGCGCGACCGGTCTGGGTGGGCGACTTCTGGGACATGTTCGGTCCCGGCCATCTGCTGGAGTTGCGAAACCTCAAGGCAATCGCCGAATACCGGCACCTCAACGGTCTGCCGGTCACCCCGGCCTGGATGAAATGAGCCCGGCAATGACTACCGATATGTCCGCGAAGAATCCCGTCAGCCTCATCGACGTGTCCACCTATCTGCCCGGTGATCCGATCGGCGCCGACTATTACGCCGGGTTCGCCGAGACCGACGAGCTCGCCGACAATGTCATGTTCCGGGCGCCGCGGTTCCGTCATCATGTGGCGCCCGAGGAATCCGCGATCGACATGGTGGAGCGGGCCGCCGCCGGATTGATCGAGCGGCATGGTTCCGACGTCATCGCCGGGGCCGATGTGTTGATCACCCACACGCAGCTGCCCGACATGCCGTTCTACGGTGGCGGCGGCGGCATGGCGCACCGGCTCGGCATGAAACCCAACTGGGTGATCGACCTGCACAACGGCGGCTGCGCGGCATTCATCCTGGGGCTCAAGGTGGCCCGCACACTGCTGAGCGCGGGGGAGGGCCGGACCGCGGTGATCGCGATCGCCCAGAACTCGGCCGGCCAGGTCTTCGATCAGCAGACCATTCGGCGTAAGTCCCAGGCCGCGGTGCCCGGCGACGGGGCCGCCGTTGGCCTGGTGACACTGTCCGACCAGTCACCCGTCCTCGACATCGAATGCCGTACCTACGGCGAGTATGCGGGGGACATGACCATCGTCATGGATCCGCCGCGAAAATGGTGGCAAGCCGGCCCCGGCGAGGCGTCCATCGGCTTCACCGAGAGCAAGATCACCAAGGTGCTGGCCCGCGGCAACCGCCAGGTGCCTGAGGTGTCCTACGCCGTCTGCGACCGGATCGGTATGCAGCCCAAGGACATCGACCTGTTGGTGACCAATCAGCCCAACCGGGTGTTCCTGCGCAACTGGCGCGATGCGCTGGAGTTGCCGGAATCGAGACACGTCGACACCTTTGATGAATGTGGAAACCTCTTCGCCGCAGGCATTCCCGTCAATCTGGACCGAGCCGTCACCGGCGGCCGGGTGAAGGCAGGCGATACCGTGCTGATGGCCGCCTTCGCCCACGCCGGTGACTTCGCCGCTGCCGCCGCAGTGCGGTGGGGTGGCCGCGCCGGCTTCGGGAACGTGTGATGGTGGCACCGCGCACCGCGCTGTCCGACGTCGTCGGCGCACTGCCACAGGCGGTCAATCCGTTGGCGCTGTCGCTCAACGAGTGCCCGTTTCCGCCCCTGCCCGCGGTGCGCTCAGCGCTGCGCGCGTGCGACGAGGCCGCCAACCGGTATCCGGAATTCCTGCCACAGCGGTTGCGATCGCTGATCGCCGACCACGACGGAGTGGCCGAGGAGCAGGTGATCGTCGGTGCCGGCGCGACCGGGGTGATCATGCAGGTGCTGCACGCGGTGACCAGTCCCGGCGACACCATGGTGACCGCGGAACCCACCTTCGACGGGTATCCGATCTTCGCGCAGATGGCGCGACTGCGGAGGGTGACCATTCCGCTCGACGCACACGGTCACCATGATCTGGATGCGATGGCCGAGGCCGGGCGCGACGCGAGGGTGGTGGTGGTCTGCCGGCCGCACAACCCCACGGGCACCATCGAACCGGCGGCCCAGATCGAGCGCTTCCTGAACCGGCTTTCCGCGGACACCGTCGTGCTGCTGGACGAGGCATACGTGGAGTTCCTGGCCGCCGAACAGCGCATCGACGGTCCTAGCCTGGTGGCGCGCTTCGGCAATGTCGTGGTGGTGCGCACCTTTTCGAAGGCCTACGGTCTGGCCGGGCTCCGGATCGGCTACGGATTCTGCGCTCCCGATCTCGGCCGTCAGCTGTGGCGCATGCAGTTGCCGTTCGGAATCGGACTCAGCGCCCAGGTGGCTGTCGCGGCGTCCTACGATGCGGAAAATCAACTGCGTCAACGTATCCGGATGATCGCTGCGGAACGGCACTACATGCAGAAGCGGTTGCGGGCGCTCGGCGTCTACAGCACAGACGGACACGCCAACTTCCTGTATCTGCCCGGCGGGACGTTGCCGTGGCCGGAGGTGTTCGACGGCACCGGACTTCAGCTCCGCCACTACGCCGATGGCGGTGTGCGGATCACCATCGGATCGCGACAGTCCACCCAGGCCGTGCTGGGCGCGGTGACGGCAGCCGCCTGAAGCACAGGAATGCGCGCATCGTTGCGCGGGCCCGCCCGGCGATGCGGTAAGAAGAGGCGTGCCCTCACCACCGGACAAACGCGATCCCATCGCGCAGGCCCGCGCGAACTGGGAAGCCGCCGGGTGGGGCGACGTGGCGGGCGGCATGGTCGCGGTGACGTCGGTGATGCGGGCCCACCAGATCCTGCTGGCCCGGGTGGAGTCCGCGCTGCGGCCTTACGATCTGAGCTTCTCGCGGTTCGAGTTGCTGCGCCTGCTGGCGTTCAGCCGCGCCGGTGCACTGCCGATCACCAAGGCCTCCGATCGCCTCCAGGTCCACGTCACCAGCGTCACGCACGCCATCCGTCGCCTGGAAGCCAGTGGTCTGGTGGAGCGCGTCCCGCACCCCACCGACGGACGTACGACGCTGGTGCAGATCACCAAGCTGGGTCGTTCGACGGTCGAGGACGCCACGGTGACGCTGAACCGGCAAGTGTTCGCCGACGTCGGGATGTCGGACGAGGAATCTCAAGCGCTGGTGGCCTCGATCGAGACGCTGCGCCGACACTCCGGGGATTTCTGAGGCGCGTTTCCGGCCGAGAACGCCACTACCCTCGAACGTAGTTGAGGGGAGCGAGCATGCAAGCCAAGCGGGTAGCCGCGGCGCTGGGCTCCGCCGCCGTCGTGTTGATGGCGGCCTGCAGCACCACGACCACAGGGGTCGCCACCGCCCCCGATGACGTCACGCCGTTCACGTCGTCGTCGAAGGCGCCCAGACCATCTGCCACAAGAAGTCCCAAGCCGACGGCGGCAGGGCCACGTGGTTCTGCGGGGTTGCCGCCGGAGGCGTTCGACGAGGTACGCGCCGCCGGCATCGAAGGGTCCGACCGCGCGATCGGGAACCAGCTGATGATGGCCTGCATCATGGCCGGGGGCAGCTTCAACAAGACCAAGCAGGATGTCGTCAACGTGCTGATCCAGATGGGCAGCAAGCTTCCGCCCGATGCGCTCATGACGATCGTGAACGTGGCGCTCAAGTATGAGTGCCCGGAACTGGCCGGGAGGCTCGGGGGCTAGCTCAGCGTGGCGAGCCCCTTGAGGAGCGCCGCATGGAACACCGCCGGATCCTGCATCTGCGGTGCATGCCCGAGGTCGGGAAACTCGACGAGCGTCGCGTGCGGAATGGCCCGCTGTGTGGCCTTGGCCAGCTCCGGATAGTGGCCGATCTTCGACTGCACCTCGGGCGGCGCGGCGTCCTTCCCGATCGCGGTCGTGTCCTTGAGGCCGATGAGCAACAGTGTCGGTACCTGAAGCTGGTCGAATTCGTACAGCACCGGCTGCGTGTAGATCATGTCGTAGAGCAGCGCTGAGTTCCACGCCACTTGGGCCTTGTCGGGGCCCCGGTACATACCGGCCAGCATCTGCACCCACGGCTCATATGACGGGTTCCACTGTCCGGCGTAATACGTGGCCTGCTCGTAGCGGCGGATGCTGTCCGCCGTGGTCTTCAGTTCCCGGGCGTACCAGTCGTCGACGGATAGCGCGGGCACGCCCTTCGCCTTCCAATCCTCGAGTCCGATCGGGTTCACCAGCGCGAGCTGCTCCGTCTCCTGCGGATACATCAGCCCGTAGCGCACCGCGAGCATGCCGCCCGTCGAATGGCCGATCACCGTCGCGCGGTCGATACCGAGCGACTTGAGCAGCGCGTGGGTGTTGCGCGCGAGCTGGTGGAAGCTGAACTGATAGGACGCGGGTTTGCTCGATTTGCAGAACCCGATCTGATCCGGCGCGATCACGCGATAGCCGGCGGCGGTGAGTTCGTCGATCGTCTGCTCCCACGTTGCCGCGCAGAAGTTCTTGCCATGCATCAACACGGCCGTGCGGCCGTTGGGTTTCGCAGGCTGCACGTCCATGTAGCTCATCTGCAGCGATTTCTGTTGCGAGGAGAAGGTGAACTCGTGGACCGGGTGCGGGTAGTCGAAACCCTGCAGGTCGGCACCGTAGGCGGGACTGCGATCCGAGGACTGGCATCCGGCGACCGCGGCGGTCGTGACGAGGACAGTGATGGCGGCGGCGAGCGTGCGAATCAAGGTCATCGGCGGCGACTTTACCGCGATGACAGACCTAGCTCGCGATCTGCAGGCTGAGGAATTGAGGAGTTGGTGGCCACCGCTGATCGCCCGCGCGGTGCCCGCCGTGCGCGCACACCTAGAGGAACGGTGAGCGCTGCGTCACGGGTCCATGACCGAGGGCAGCGGGATGGTCGCGATCACCGTGGTACCCGCGCCCGGCCGGGACCGGATGTTGAGCCGGCCTCCGACGATCTCAGCCCGTTCGGCCATGGACAGCAAGCCGTAACCGCCCATCTCGTCACTGCCCAGCGGATGCTCGAAGGTGTCGAAACCCTTTCCGTCGTCGACGATTTCGAGCCGCGCCACACCCTCTTCGACGGTGAAGGTGAGCCGCGCCCGGTCGGCCTCGGCATGTTTGACCACATTCTGAAGGCATTCCTGGGCTATCCGGTACAACGCCAGCTCGATGTGGTCGGGCACCCGCGTCTCGGCGAGGTCCACGTCGATCTCGATCCGCGGGATCGACCGCGCCAGGCTGGCCAGCCCACCGGACAAGCCGAGATCGTCGAGCACCGGCGGGCGCAATCCGCCGATCGCGGCCCGGGCCTCCTGCAGCGTCAGCGCAACCAGTTCGCGGGCAGCCGCCAACTGCTCGGCGACGGTCTCGGGCTCGACCGCGCGGGCCGCCGCATCGAGCCGGTAGGACAGCGTCACCAACCGCTGCGAGATGCCGTCGTGAATGTCGCCGGCCAACCGGCGCCGCTCGATCTCCTGCGCCTGGATCACCTGTTCGACGAAGTTCTCGTGGGCCCGCTCGCGTGCCACCAGCTGACGGTGCAGCCGGGCCTGGTGCAGCGCGCCGGCGATCAGCCTGCCGATCACCAACAGCAGCTCTACGTCACGCGGCGTGAACTCGCGGCGATCGACGGTGTGCACATTGAGCACGCCGACCAGCCCGCCCGGCCCCGTCTCCATCGGCACCGACACCATCGAGGTGAAGTCGCGCCCGCGCAACGACTCGAAGGGCATGTAGCGGGGATCGGATTCCTTGTTGTGGCTGATCACCACCGGTTGGCGGTGGCTGGCCACCCAGCCGGAGATGCCCTGACCCAGCGGCAGCCGGATCTTGCCGATCTCTGCATCGAACGGCGGCGTAGCCCCGGCCAGCGTCAGCGCACGATCCGAATCGTCGAGGACGTGTACGAAGCACACGTCGGTGGCGGTGGCCTCGGTGATCATCCGGGCCGCCGCGGCAGCCAGCGGCTCCACACCGGGACCGCTCGATGCGGCCCGGATGAGCTCGCGCAGCAGGGCCAGCTCACGGTCGGCAGTCAGGTCGACAGGGCCGAGTTCGCGCCCCGGCTTGTCGCCCGTCACTGGTAGATGCCTTCGCGCAGCGCCGTGGCCACCGCACCTGCCCGGTCGCTGACCCCGAGCTTGCGGTAGATGGAGCGCAGGTGGGTCTTCACCGTTTCCTCGCCGATCACCAGCTTGTTGGCGATTCCACGGTTGGACAGGCCGGTGACGACGAAGGACAGGATCTCGCTCTCGCGTTGGGTCAGCCCCTGCCGCACGCCCGGCCAGAACTCGTCGCGCTGCAGCCGCGCCGCGGTGCCGGCGGCGCGGGCCGCCATCCCCGGATCGATCGCGGTCTGGCCGCTGTGGGCGAACTCGATCTGGCGCACGAGCTCGTCGCTGCTGATGCTCTTGAGCAGGTATCCCGCGGCACCGACCCGCAGCGCCTGGAACAAGTACTGCTCGTCGTCGTAGACCGACAGCATGACCACCTTGCGGTCCGGGTCCCGCTCACGCAGCACCCGGCACAGGTCCAGTCCGCTGGAACCCTCCATGCGTACGTCGCACAACACGATGTCGGGGTTGAGGGTCTCGATCACGCTGACCGCCCGCTCCGCGCCGACGGCCTGGCCGACCACCTCGACCCGGTCGTTGAACGCAGCAAGCATGGCCTTGAGACCCTCGATGACCATTTCATGGTCATCGACCAGCACAAGGCGCACCGGATTGGAGGGCGCCATGGCATCACCCTAGAGGTGGTGACGGCCTTCCGAGGGCAGGAGCAGCTCAACTTCAACTCCCCAAATCCCCCTTAGGGGGGACGCGCCCCGGATGTGACGTGGGCCACTGTCATGGGGTGTCCACACCACAAGAGAAGTCATGGCGTGCCGGGCGGTTCTGGTGGGACTGTGCCCGGGCCGAAACGAGCGCCCATCCGCTACGTGCGGTGATCCTGGACCTCGACGCGTTGTCGGATCTCGACGTGGACGGCCATCGCGTCGTCTTCAACGCCGCATTCGCCGCGCACGGTCTGCCCATCCAATGGGGGGTCGCCCGTTACCAGCAGCTTCTCGCGCTGCATGACGAACGCCAGCGGGTCGCCGCCGAGTTGCGCAAGCGGTGCGTGGGGCCGGAATGCGATGTGCTCACCGAGGTGCTCGCCGACGAGATCTGCATGACCAAGGACATGATGTTCGACGAGATGATCCTCGACGCCGGCCTGACGCCGCGGCCGGGCCTGGAGGATCTGATGAACGACGCGTTCCTGGCCGGGCTTCCCGTCGGTGTGGTGGCCGCGGGTCGTCGACGCTGGGCCGAACCACTGGTGCGCCAGCTGGTCGGTGAGGGCCTGGTGGAAACCGTCGTCACCACCGATGACGTGAGCGCGACCGGGACCGAGCTGTACCGGCATGCCCTGGTCGAGCTGGGAGTCGCCGGCCACGACGCACTGGCCTTGGTGGGTTCTGCCCCGGGCCTGCGGGCCGCCAGCGGGGCGGGGATGGCCAGTGTGTTGATCGAGCCCGACGCCGGCGCATACGCGAGCAACCTGCGCGGCACCGCTGCGGCCGTCGCCGTACGCCCCGACTTCGCCGGCGCCGACGCACTGCGGCTGTCGGTGTGCCAACGGCTGCACACTCAGTGGTGGGCCCAGCGCAGCCCGTCCGCCGCGTAGAACTTCCGCAATCAGCCGCGCAGCGTCTCGATCACCGCGCTGAAGTCCTTGTCGGCGTGCTCGTCGGCGAAGGCAGCATAGATCTGGGCCGCGTGGGTTCCCAGCGGAGCTGAGGAGCCGGTCGACATCACCGCAGCCATCGCCAAGCCCAGGTCCTTGTTCATCAGTGCGGTGGCAAACCCCGGCTTGAAGTCGTTGTTGGCCGGAGACGTCGGAACGGGCCCTGGCACCGGGCAGTTCGTGTGGACTGCCCAGCAGTTTCCGGTCGCGCCGGTGACCACATCGAACAGTGCCTGCGCGGACAGGCCCAGCTTCTCGGCCAGGACGAAAGCCTCGCCGACCGCGATCTGCTGCACCGCCAGCACCATGTTGTTGCAGAGCTTGGCAGCCTGGCCGGTGCCCGATCCGCCGCAGTGGATGATCTTGCCCGCCATGGGATCCAGCACCGGGCGGGCACGCTCGACAGCGTCATCCTCGCCGCCGACCATGAACGCCAACGTGCCCGCGGTCGCACCCTTCACGCCGCCGGACACCGGGGCGTCGAGCTGGGCGTGGCCGTGTTCGCCTGCCTTCGCGTGAATCTCGCGGGCATCGTCGACCGAGATGGTGGAGGTGTCGATGAACAACGTGCCTGCCGCCGCAACCGGCAGCACCTCGGCATAGCACGCTTTGACGATGTTGCCGTTGGGCAGTGACGTGATCACCACTTCGGCTCCGGCCACAGCCTCGGCGCCGGTGTCGAAGACCTTGGCGCCCTTGGCTTCAGCGGCGGTCTTCGATGCCGGCACGGGATCGAAGCCGTGCACCGTGTGGCCTGCTGCGACCAGGTTGGCCGCCATCGGGCCGCCCATGTGTCCCAAGCCGAGGAACGCGATCGTGCTCACTCAAGTCTCCCTATCCGATTGAGGTGGACACGGACGCTCCTGCTGGATTGCGGGCTCCGCCCGCGGCAGAACGCCCGATGACCACCCGCATGATTTCGTTGGTTCCCTCAAGGATGCGGTGCACCCGCAGATCCCGGACGATTTTCTCCAGACCGTACTCACGAAGATAGCCGTAGCCGCCGTGCAATTGCAGCGCCTGATCGGCCACCTCATAGCAGGTGTCGGTGACATACCGCTTGGCCATCGCGCACAACGTCACCTTGTCGGGGTGGTCGGCGTCCAGCGCCGAAGCCGCCCGCCACAACATGTTTCGCGACGTCTCCAGGCCGGTGGCCATGTCGGCCAAAGTGAATCGGATGGTTGGTTCATCGAGCAGGGCCCCGCCGAACGCCTGGCGGTCGGCCAGATAGCTCACCGTCTTGTCGTAGGCAGCCTGGGCGCCGCCGAGCGAGCATGCGGCGATGTTGATCCGTCCGCCGTTCAAGCCGTTCATCGCGATCCCGAACCCGGTGCCCTCGGTGCGGCCGAGCAGGGCCTCTGCCGGAACCCGCACGCCTTCGAAGATCACCTGTGCGGTCGGTTGGGCGTTCCAGCCCATCTTCTGTTCCTGCGCGCCGAAACTGAGCCCTGCCGCATCCTTTTCGACGACGAACGCGGAGATGCCCTTCGGTCCGTCAGCCCCGGTTCGGGCCATCACCACATACACGTCCGAGCTGCCGGCCCCCGAGATGAACTGCTTGACCCCGTCCAGAACGTAATCGTTGCCGTCCCGTACGGCCCTCGTGCGCAACGCCGCCGCGTCCGAGCCGGCGCCCGGCTCGGTCAGGCAGTAGCTGGCGATGGCCTCCATCGAGGCCAGCCTGGGCACCCAGGTCTTGCGCTGCTCCTCGGTGCCGAAGCTGTCCACCATCCAGGCACACATGTTGTGGATGGACAGGAACGCCGCCAGGGTGGGATCGGCGGCGGCGAGAGCGGTGAAGATGCGTACCGCATCGAGGCGCCGCAGCCCGCTGCCACCGGCGTCCTCACCGCAATAGATGGCGCCCATGCCGAGTTCGGCCGCTTCGCGCAATACGTCGGTGGGGAAGTGGTGGGTCTCGTCCCATTCCAACGCATATGGCGCGATGCGCTTTTCGGCGAACGCGGCGGCCGTGTCGGTGATGACACGGTCGTCCTCGCTCAGGCTGTAGGGGTCGTTCAGGTCCACGGAGTCAACTACTTCATGGTCGGGATGACGAACTCGGCGCCATCCTTGATGCCCGACGGCCACCGCTCGGTGACGGTCTTGGTCTTGGTGTAGAACAGGATCGAATGCGGTCCGTGCTGGTTGAGATCGCCGAAACCGGACCGCTTCCAGCCGCCGAAGGTGTGGTAGGCCACCGGAACCGGGATCGGGACGTTGACACCCACCATGCCGACCTGGACACGGGAGACGAAATCGCGTGCGGCATCGCCGTCGCGGGTGAAGATCGCCACGCCGTTCCCGTACTCGTGCTCGGAGGGCAGCTTCAGAGCCTCCTCGTAATCGTGCGCTCTGACGATGCACAGCACCGGACCGAAGATCTCGTCGGTGTAGATCGACATGTCGGTGGTGACGTTGTCGAACAGGGTGGGGCCGATGAAGTAGCCGCCCTCCAGGCTGGCGTCGCCGAAAGTCAGCTCGTTGCTTGCCCGTTCGCGGCCATCGACCACCAGATCGGCGCCCGCCTCGACGCCCTGGCCGATGTAGTCGCGGACCCGCTCGAGTGCCGCGCCGGTGACCAGTGGCCCGTAATCGGCCTTGGGATCGAGGCTGTGTCCGACCCGCAGCTGGTTGACCCGCTCAACGAGCCTGGCGCGCAACCGGTTCGCAGTCTCTTCACCGACCGGCACCGCGACACTGATGGCCATGCAGCGCTCGCCGGCGCTGCCATAGCCGGCGCCGATCAGTGCATCGACGGCCTGGTCCAGATCGGCGTCGGGCATCACGATCATGTGGTTCTTGGCGCCGCCGAAGCACTGGGCGCGCTTGCCGTGCGCGGCCGCGCCCGAGTAGATGTACTGCGCGATGTCGGAGCTACCGACGAAACCGACGGCCTTGATCTCGGGGTGCTCGAGGATTGCGTCGACGGCTTCCTTGTCGCCCTGCACCACCTGGAACACGCCGGCCGGCAGACCGGCCTCGATGAACAGTTCAGCCAGCCGCAGTGGCACGGAGGGATCGCGCTCGGAAGGCTTGAGCACGAACGCATTTCCACATGCCAGCGCGGGGCCGGCCTTCCAGAGCGGGATCATCGCCGGGAAGTTGAACGGGGTGATGCCGGCGACCACGCCCAGGGGCTGACGGATCGAGTACACGTCGATGCCGGTGCCCGCGCCTTCGGTGAACTCGCCCTTGAGGAGGTGTGGGATGCCGACCGAGAACTCGATGACCTCCAGGCCGCGCTGGATGTCGCCGTGCGAGTCGGCGACGGTCTTGCCGTGCTCCAGGGAGAGCATTTCGGCCAGCTCGTCGGCGTGCTTGGTGACGAGTTCGATGAACTTCATCAGGATGCGGGCGCGGCGCTGCGGGTTGTAGGCAGCCCATTCCTTCTGCGCCTCGGCGGCGCCTGCGACGGCGGTGTCGACGTCGGCGGCGGAGGCCAGGGCCACCTGTGCCTGCACCTCGCCGGTGCTGGGGTTGAGCACATCGGCGGTACGGGTCGACGCGGCGGTGGTGCGCCGGCCGTTGATGAAGTGGGGAATTTGAGTGGTCATGGCGTTCCGTCCAAGAGAGATGCGCAGTTGGTCGCTCGGGGCGTACCCGAGATACTTGCATATCCTAGTAATTGCCGTCGGCCTTAGCAAGGGCTGACGGAAAATCGGTCACCATGCGTCCGCGCCGCGACTCCGGTGACGATTACCCCGATCGCTGCCAGGTCTGAGTATCGGAACCCAATCGCTTTGCCGCCGCTTGCAGTTGCCTTGTGTGCGAACGGCTTTCCCGGCCGACGGCGGCGAGTGGCCGAACGCGGTTGTCGGCACCCGGGAGTTCGCCACGTCAACAATTGGAACGTGTTACAGAATGTGAATGTTCCTCAGCGTCTTCTCAGATACGTTCACGCGGTCAGCGGTCGCTGGCATCTCGGAGAACAGAAGGAGAACGAGTTGAGACTCGCTCTGCGGCCCTATGTAACGGCCGGCATTGCACTGGTCGGTGCCAGTGTCATCGCCGTAACCCCGGTGGCGGCCCCACCACCCGACGTCCACACGCATGCGGTGCAACTCAGCGCCACCGCCATCGACAACCCCATCGAGGTCTTCAGCCCGGTCTTCGAGAAAGCCGGCGCTGCCGTGCGGGACGCCATTCAGGCCAAGGTCGACGACCCCTTCCCGATCGTCTTCGGTTTGATCGGCAAGGCGATGGCCGATGGTGAGACGCTGGGCGGAATCGCCAGCGCGCTCGGCGAGCTCGGCGCGGGCATTGCCACCGACTTCCCTCCAGCGTTGGCGGCTTTCTTCGAGAAGGCCGCGGCCGGTGATTTCACCGGCGCCATCGGGTCATTCACGCCGGTCTTCATGGGGCCGTTCTTTGGCGCGTTCATGCAATTCATCGCCCTCCAGAACTATGTGGAACATCAGTTCGAGGTGGCGGGCGATGTGACGAAGGTGGTCATGAACATGGCCTGGTCAATGGGCCCGGGTCAGTTGCTGGGGGTTTTCCAGGTGATGAACGCGGCGGCGGGTGCGCTGGACGGGCTGGCGGAGGCGATCCCGGAGGGTGATCCGGCCAAGGCCTTCAACGCGGTCCAACACGGTGTCGCCAATATTGCCAGCGCGTTGGTCGGAATCGCCGACACCATCCGATGGTCGAACGATTCCTACATGAAGGACATCGCCAACATCCTCAATCCGCCACCGGCGGAGCCTGAAGAGCCGCTCGGTGCTGCGGACCTGCCTGGTTCGACGCCCCTCGCGCTTCCGGCCGCGGAGGCACACACCATCGAAACGCCGGCCGGGAAAATCGCTGGGGAGACCGCGGCTCCGGTGTCCCCGGTGTCGCTGACAACCTCCACTGACTCCGGCACAGTGCCCGCGTCGGGGACCACAGCTGTGGAAGGCCCCGAAACTGAAGTGACAGAGGTGGAGTCGGCGGCGAAGCCCCTGGTTCGTGACAGCCTCATCGCGATTCCCGGTAAGCGCGTGGGCAAGAATGGAACGAGCCAGCCTGCGGCCAGGCTGGTTTCCGAAGTGAGTGGGAAGATCACAGCCACCGTCGACAAGATCGGTGACGGCGTCAAGAAGGCGTTCGCAAAACCTGACGCAAAACCCGAAAAGAAGGCATCGGCCGGATCTGATGGCGGCAGCACCGGTTCACCCGGCGCTTCGGGCGGCGGCGAGTAACACCTGGGCCGCGGCCCACATGTCGAGCCTGTAGTCACCGACGGATCGTTGCCAGGGAATGACACGGTGACTGCAGGCTCGATCGGTCTCGGCGCACGTTCGAGAGTCGGCCTTTTCATTACGAAACCGTTTCGTTAATATAATCGGCATGGCTGGTATCGATACGGACGTCATCGTGGTGGGCGCCGGGCCGACAGGCCTGACCCTCGCTTGTTCCCTGCGGCTGCACGGGCTTTCGGTGCGCGTCGTCGACCGGGCGCCGAGACCCGCCACCACCTCCAGGGCCAACTTCCTGCACGCCCGCGGATCTGAGGTGCTCGGCCGGATCGGCGCTCTGGGCGACCTGCCGAACCAGTCGTTGCCGGCCATGCGGATCACGAACTATCTGGGCGACCGACCGGTGATGACGTTGGAGTTCGGCGATCCCGGCAAGGGCACGGCCGCGCCGCCCATGGTGGTGTCACAAGCCAAGGTCGAGGCGGCGCTGCGGGACCGGCTGGCTCAACTCGGGGTCCAGCCGGAATGGGGCCGGGCGCTTGTCGGTATGCGGCAAGAGGACGGCTCCGTTGTGGCCGAACTCGGGGACGGTGCCCAGATCCGCGCACAGTGGATGGTGGGATGCGACGGCTCCACCAGCGTGACCCGGCAGCAGGTCGGTATCGCGTTTCCGGGGGTCAAGCTCTCCGAACGTTTCCTGCTGGCTGATGTGCACTTGGACTGGGATGTCGACCGTGGCGGGACGAGCGGTTGGATCCACCCCGACGGAGTGGTCGGCGCGATGCCCATGCCTGATTCGACAGGTCGTGACGATCTCTGGCGCCTGTTCATCTACGATCCGACGCTCGGTCAAAAGCCAAGCGAGAGTGAGATTCTGGAGAGGGTCGAAAAGGTCGTGCCACAGCGCACCGGCCGCGCGGTTGGCATCGGTGACGCCGAGTGGCTGTCGGTGTTCACCGTGCACCGCCGGCTTGCCGACAGGTACCGGCAGGGGCGGGTCCTGATTGCCGGAGATGCCGCGCACGTTCATGCGCCGTTCGGCGGGCAGGGCATGTTGACCGGCATCGGCGACGCCGAGAACCTGGCATTCAAACTTGCCCTGGTGGTCCGAGATCGTGCTTCGGACAAGCTCATCGACACCTATGAGGCTGAGCGTCGACCCTTGGCCACCGAAGTGCTGCGCGGGACCAGCGCGGTCACCCGTGTCAACGTGGCGAGCAACCCGATCGGCCGGTTCCTGCGCGATCATGTGGCCACGCGGCTCTTCGGCCTGGCGTTCATCCAGCGGTGGACGACGTACACCGCATCGCAACTGTGGGTGAGCTATCGCAAAGGCCCGCTCGGTGGCCGCGGCCGGAAGCCCCGTCCCGGCGACCGAATCGAGAACCTGCCCTGCACGCGTTTGGACGGCTCCGCCACCCGATTGCATCACGAGCTCGGCGGGCGGTGGGCGCTACTGCTGCCCGACGGCGTGCCTGACGACATCCAGCCTGTGCGGCAGCGCCTCGGCGACTTCGTCACGAGCCTGCATCATGACGGCAAGGACATCATGCTGATCCGTCCGGATGCTCATCTGGCCTGGCGCGGTAAACCGGAAGAGGCCGCAGGGCTGGACCGTTGGCTGACAGCCGCTTTGGACTCAGGGGCGGTGCGGTGACGACGCCCAGTCGTGGCCGGCCACGGGACGCGGCGACCGATCGTGCAATCCTGCAGGCGGCGTTGGACCTGTTCATCGAACGCGGGGTCGAAGGGTCGAGTATCGAGCAGATCGCCAAGCGCGCGATGGTGGGCAAGCCCACCATCTACCGCCGGTGGGCGACAAAGGAAGAGCTGATCGCCGCCGCAATGGAGACACTGGTCGCCGAGGAAGTGGGCTGGGCCTCGCGGGAGGCGATCGATAACGAGTCCCCGTATGAATTGGTGGAAGCCGCGATCGAGAGCGCGGCACTTACCACCACCACACCGCACTACCGGGCACTCGTCGCACGAGTCTACGGATCAGCGGTCAGCCATCCGGCGCTCATGGCGGTGTACTGGAATCGTTACATCCTCCCGCGACGTGAGCTGGCCGCACGCCTGCTCGAGCGAGCCCGCGAGTACGGAACTGTCGCTGACGACACCGATTTCGACGTGGCCATCGACATGATGGTCGGTGCCATCACTTTCCGCGTCCTACAGCCCGGCCCGCCCGACACCGACGAGATGCGGCGCTATCTGCGGGCCGTCTACCACCAAATGGGTCTTCTGCCGTAAAGGATCTGCTGCTAACGTCGCCCTTGGTGTGCCGGGAAGTCTGGTCGGCAGATGTGTAGATCTGCGACGGTGAGGTGCACACGTGAGCGTTGGAGTTGAGCGGACCGCACTGGGGCCGACATTGATCGTGGCGATAGACCAGTACGATCACCCGCCACTGGTCTTGGATCCGTGGGCCGCCGGAATTCTTCCCCGCCCATGGTGTGCGTTGACAGTTCTCAGCCGATCTCACGCAGTGCGGCGGGCCATGATCGCCGGGACCGAGAAGTCGGTGCCGGGCGGCTGGGCCAGCCTGCTGTGTCGCAAGCGGTATATCGATGACCTGCTCCGGGACGCCATGACGCGGGGGCTTGAAGCCGTGGTGATTCTCGGAGCAGGCTATGACACCCGTGCGTATCGCGTGTCCGAGATTGCCGGTGTCCGGATATGGGAGGCCGATCTCCCGGCAAACATCGTGATCAAATCCCGAGCGCTGCGCCGGTGTTTCGGAGGTATTCCCGACAACGTCACGCTTGTGCCGATCGACCTCGCGACTGACGATGTGTTAGAGCGATTGACCGACAACGGATTCGATGCCGGTATGCGCACGTTCTTTGTCTGGGAGTCCGTGACGATGTACCTACCGGAGGCTGTTGTACGGCAAACGTTGAGGAGTCTGGGCGGCTCCGTTGCGGGCAGCCGCTTGGCATTCACGCATTTCCGGAGAGACTTCGTCGACGGCACTGCCTTGTACGGTGCCGAACGCGCTCATCAGAAGTTCGTGACCGAAGAGCGGCTGTGGAAGTTCGGCATGGACCCAGCCGAGGTCGACGACCTGCTTGCCGAATACGGTTGGCGGGTAATCGAACAGCCCGGACCAGCCGAGTACCGTGAGCGCTACCTGCGGCCGGCCGGCCGCGATCATCCGGTGTCGGAGATTGAGCGTGCGGTGTATGCCGGCCGCTGAGTCACTCCGTTGTCCCCCCGCTGCGAACGTCGTCGGACGCTTGATGCCACCGCTCCAGGATTGCGGGAATCTCAGCCATGAGAAACGCGTAGAAGTCACGCATCTGGGTAAGCCGCTGGTGCGCGGAGCTGTTGCGGTCGGTAGCCGCAATCCCGATGTCGGCCGCGGCTTGCATGGCTGAGATGGTCGCGTTCTGGTTGGTGAACAGGACCGCCCAGGCGTTGTCGCGCAAGCGAAAGTGATCACGCCGGCTGGCCGGGACCGGTACGCGCTCGGCCAGGCCGACTGATGTCAACATCTTGAGTGAGCCTGAGATCGATCCGGCACTCGCCTGCAGTGTGTCGGCCAACTCGGCCATGGTGACGTGGGGTCGTTCGGTGAACAGCAGGGTGGCGAGCACGCGGGCGGTCATCCGCTGCATGCCGTGGCTGCTGAGTACCAGGGCGAGTTGCTCGGCTTCCTGCTGCATATCTGCCGATTTCACCACCGCGAATCCTCCTCGCCGGAAATAACCTTCAATTATTACTGAAAGTTTAGTACAGTCATGACCGGTGTTCCGGGAAGTCTGGTCGGAGATGGAATTTTCGTCTGCACGGAAGGGCACTGATGCTTACAGCGACCGATGTCATCGACGTTCGGGGCTTGACATTCACCTATCCCCGCTCAACCGAGCCGGCGGTCAGGGGAATGGACTTCACCGTCGGCAATGGGGAGATCTTCGGATTCCTCGGCCCCAGCGGTGCCGGGAAATCCACCACGCAGAAGCTGCTCATCGGCCTTCTGCGTGGGCACGGTGGCCAAGCAACGGTGTGGGGCCGCGACCCGGTGGACTGGGGGCCGGACTACTACCAACGTGTCGGCGTGTCCTTCGAACTGCCGAACCACTATCACAAGCTCACCGGTCTGGAGAACCTCAAGTTCTTCGGTTCTCTCTACGACGGCCCGACCGCCGACCCGCTCGAACTCCTGGATGCGGTCGGTCTGGCTGACGCTGCCAAGACCCGGGTTTCCAAGTACTCCAAGGGAATGCAGATGCGCTTGACGTTCGCGCGGTCACTCATCAACAATCCGGATCTGCTTTTCCTCGACGAGCCGACGTCGGGGCTCGATCCCGTCACCGCCCGCAAGGTCAAAGACATCATCCTGGACTTGAAGGCCCGCGGTCGCACGATCTTTCTCACCACCCACGACATGTCCACCGCCGACGAGCTGTGTGACCGGGTGGCTTTCGTCGTCGACGGCACCATCGTTGCACTGGACACCCCGGCCGAATTGAAAATCGCCCGGAGCCAACGTCAGGTCCGGGTGCAGTACCGCACACCCGACGGGCTGGCCGCGACCGCGTTCGGGATGGATGGCCTGGCCGATGATCCCGATTTCCACGCGATTCTGCGCAATCACCACGTCGAGACGATTCACAGTCGCGAAGCCAGTCTCGACGACGTCTTCGTCGAAGTCACCGGACGGCAGCTGTCATGACCCGGTTGCTCACCGCGATCCGGCTGGAGTTCACCGTCGCGGCCAGGCAGAAGTTTCTGCATGCGGGTGTGTTCTCCGGTCTGATCTGGCTGGCGGTGCTGTTGCCCATGCCGCATGACCTACGCCCGGTAGCCGAACCCTATGTGCTGGCCGGGGACATCGCGATCATCGGCTTCTTCTTCGTCGGCGGCTCGGTGTTCTTCGAGAAGCAGGAACGCACGCTCGGCGCGATCATTTCCACCCCGCTGCGGTTCTGGGAGTATCTCGTCGCCAAACTCCTCATACTGGTGGCCATCTCGTTGTTCGTGGCGATCGTCGTGGCGACCGTTGCCGATGGATTCACCTATCATCCGGCGCCGCTGATCGGTGGGGTGTTGCTCGGGACATTGCTGATGCTGCTGGTCGGGTTCATCACCTCGCTGCCGTTCGCGTCGGTCACCGACTGGTTTCTCACCGCAACCGTCCCGCTGGCGGTCATGCTCGTCCCGCCGCTGATCTACTACTCGGGATTGTGGCCGCACCCCGTGCTCTACGTCGTTCCGACACAGGGGCCACTGCTGTTGCTCGGCGCCGCATTCGACCAATTGACCTTGACGGGCTGGCAGGTGCTCTACTCGGTGCTGTATCCCGTGGTGTGCCTGGTCGTCCTTTGGCGGGCGGCCCATGTGCTCTTCGGCCGCTACGTCGTCGAAAGGTCGGGTGTGTTGTGAACGCGATTCTCACGCCCGCCACCCGAAAGGCGCTGACTGCCTTTGGTCGCAACGATATTCGTGGCACCTACCGGGATCCGCTGCTGGTCATGCTGGTGCTCGCGCCGGTGATCTGGACCAGCGGTGTCGCGATCCTGACGCCGATGGTCACCGAGATGCTTTCGCGTCGTTACGAATTCGACCTCGTCCCGTACTACCCGCTGGTGCTCACCGCGTTCCTCCTGCTGACGAGCATCATCATCGCCGGCGGTCTTGGCGCGTTCCTTGTGCTCGATGAGGTCGACGCAGGCACCATGGCCGCGTTGCGGGTGACCCCGGTACCGATGTCGACGTTCTTCGGCTACCGCGCGGGAACCGTGATGGTGGTGACCACCGTGTATGTGATCGCCACGTTGTCGTTCAGCGGCATTCTCGAGCCGGGACTGATCCCGGCACTGATACCGATCGGGATGGTCGCCGGGTTGTCCGCCGTGGTGACGCTGCTGCTCATACTGGCCATGGCCGGAAACAAGATCCAGGGCATCGCGATGCTGCGCGCACTGGGCATGCTCATCGCCGGGCTGCCGTGCCTGCCCTGGTTCATCGACTCGCCATGGAATCTGGCCTTCGGCGTGCTGCCGCCCTATTGGGCGGCCAAGGCGTTCTGGGTCGCCAGCGCACATGGCATCTGGTGGCCCTATCTGGTCGGTGGGGTGCTCTTCAATGTGGCCGTCGCGTGGCTGTTGTTCCGCCGGTTCCTGGCCAAGAACAGCTAACCGAGCGGCTCGGCCGGTCCGGCATGCCCGGATCGCACCGCACCGACGCTCGCGACGGTCACGAGTCCGACGCCCAGATAGCCGAGCACGCCGATCTGCTGACCCAGAACCACGAGCCCGGCCAGTGCCGCAGTCACCGGTGACAGGCAGGTCAGCACGGCGAACGTGGCAGGCGGCAGCCGGCGCAGGGAGATCAGCTCCAACGAGTAGGGGATCACCGACGACATCAGTCCTACGGCCGCACCCACGCCGAGCACCTGCCAGTTGAGCGCAGCCAGGTCTACCGACGTCGCCGCGAACGGGGCGATGACGAGCGCGCCCATGGCGGTGGCGAGTGCCAAACCGTCGACCCGGCGGAACTCCGCGGCGGTACGTGCAGACGCCAGGATGTAGCCGGCCCAGGCGACGCCCGCAAAAGCCGCGAAGGCGAATCCCGCGGGCTCGAAACGTGCACCGCCGCCGCCTGGAAGGCCCAGCAGCGCAACGCCTGCGAAGGCCAGTGCAGCCCACAGCCAAGCCGCCCGTCGCGCGCCCGTCACCACCGAAAGAATCAGGGGACCAAGGGCTTCGACGGTCACCGCGACACCGAGCGGGATCCGGGCGATGGCAAGGTAAAAGCAGAGGTTCATCGTGCCGAGTGTCACGGCCAAGGAGATCGCCGCACCCCAGGCCTGTCGCGACAGACCCCGCACGGACGGGCGGACCGCCGCGCACAGGATGACGCCGGCCACCGCAAAGCGCGCGAACAACGCCCCGACGGCGCCGACGGCGGCGAACAGGCCGACCGCGAACGCCGCACCCATTTCCTGGCTGGCCGCGGCGATCACCACCAGGAGTGCAGCCCCGAGTGGGGCGCGCGTGGTCACGCTGGCACCGGAAGCGCAGCCCCCGTCGTCATTTCCGCGTAGTTCCGCATCAGCCGTAGCGCGGTGGCGCGGTCCAGGTCCGGATCCCGCGCCACGATGCGATATCCGAGATAGTCCTCCATGGTCATCAGTGTCATGGCGATATCGCGTGCGGGAGCGGCCAGTGCGAAAGTACCTGCGGTGAAGCCGGTT
The DNA here is from genome assembly GCF_000426065.1 of Mycobacterium sp. URHD0025. GTDB lineage: Bacteria > Actinomycetota > Actinomycetes > Mycobacteriales > Mycobacteriaceae > Mycobacterium. The sequence goes on from NZ_AUEQ01000006.1 coordinate 247,878, forward strand.
TCGAGGATCCGGGCGTAGAGACCCACCTGCCGGTGAAAGATATGCTGAATATCGCGGCGCTCGTCGAGCACGAACCCGGCGGCCAGCACGGCCCGCCAGATGGCTCGCCACTCGGCGTCCTCGGGTCCGGACGGCAGGCCCGCGGCGATCATGAACGCGATCTGATCCCGTGGATCCGGCGTGCGTTCCACCACCGCGAGCCGATCGTCGTAGAACTTGCGGTCCGAGCGCTGCGCGAGTGCGGAGAGCAGCTGGTCCATCTCCCGGAAGTAGTAGCGGACGGCGTTGGGCGTCAGCCGAAGCTCAGCGGCCACATCGGCGATCCGCAGCGTCGTCAGGTCGTTGCGTTCGATCAGTGCGATCGCAGCGTCGAGGATTTCCTCGCGTCGTTGAGCCTGTCGGTTCGGCCGTCCCACCGGTCCCATCCTTCACGAATTCGTCACTTCGGTTGACGCCGGTGGTTACCCGCCGCCATTATTTTCCAATCTTGAAAAGAATTTGGCCACAACTTTCCGGAGGACGCATGCTGGACTGCTCTTCGCGGCGTCCGCGCGCCCGCGACATCGGCGTTGTCATCGGTGAACACCCGACGGGCCCGAACAACGCCATCACCGACGTGGCAGGCGTGCGCGTCGGGCACGCCACGATCCAGCGGCCGGGGGCCACTCCGGTGAACACCGGCGTCACGGTAGTGGTGCCGCACCCCGGAATCTTCACCGAGCCCGTGTTCGCGGGCGCGCACCGGCTCAACGGCAGTGGCGAACTCACAGGACTCGAGTGGATCCGTGAGTCCGGCGAACTCACCACGCCCATCGGCCTGACCAACACCCACAGCGTCGGCGTCGTGCGCGACACACTCGTGCAAGCCCAGGTCCGGGCCCGCGGTGACGGGCTCTACTGGTCCCTTCCCGTCGTGGGGGAGACCTACGACGGGCTGCTCAACGACATCAACGGCTACCACGTCCATCCTGAGCACGTCGCAGCCGCGCTGGCCGATGCGACGGGCGGTCCGGTTGCCGAAGGCAACGTCGGTGGCGGCACAGGCATGATCTGCCACGGCTTCAAAGGCGGCGTGGGAACGGCGTCGAGAGTCACCGAGACGGTGGCCGGGCCGTACACCGTCGGCGTGCTCGTGCAGGCGAATCAAGGCCGGCGCGAACGTCTTCGGGTCAACGGGGTGCCCGTCGGGGAGATGGTCGGTCCCGAGCTGGTGCCCACTCCGGACCTTCCGATGCCCTATCCGGCGGGGTCGGGTTCGATCATCGTCGTGATCGCCACCGACGCGCCGTTGCTGCCGCATCAGTGCACCCGGCTCGCGCAGCGTTCTGCGCTGGCCGTCGGCCGGGTCGGCGGAACAGGGGAGCAGTACAGCGGCGATCTGATGGTGGCCTTCTCGACAGGTAACCGTGGAATCCCGCCGTACGGGTGGGACGAGAACCCCGACGCGAACCGCCCGGAGATCGCGGTGCGGATGGTGGCGCCGCAACTGATGACCCGGCTGTTCGACCTGGTGATCGAGGCCACCGAGGAAGCCATCGTCAACGCGTTGGTGGCCGCCGAGACCATGACGGGCCGCGGTGGGTTGACCGCCCATTCACTTGACCACAAGCTGCTGCACTCGGCTCTGGTGCTGGAAGGCGGTCACTGACCTGATTCGTGACCGGTGGGCGCGGTACTACGGCTGACGGGTCACCGCCGCGGCGAAATGGAGCAGCCGGTGCATCTGCGCATCACCGTCGGAGAATGTCTTGGTGAATCGGATCTTCGACATCTGATGTTCGCTCTCGGTCACCGTGGTGCGGAAAGAGCGCCGCGGCGTACTGCCGATGAGCGTCAGATCAACCGACCGCAGGAGTCGCGACTCGTCGGGCTCGACGTCGTATTCGCAGTACAGGTTGTGGTCGCCGAAATCGGACAGTCGCACACTGCGCACCGACGCGGTGAAGGTCGGGTGGCTGGGCCTGCCGTCGTGGCCGGCGCAGTGGCCGTCCGAACCGTGCCAGAGCACCAGACGCACCCCGTCGGTGACGGCGACTTCCTGCCACAACGAAATGCCCCACTCGTACTCGACCGTGTCGCGGGTCAGCACGAACGCGCGGATGCGGTCGAAGTCGATCGTGGCGCTCAGCTGGGCAAGCGCGTCATCCGAATCGCGGATACCCATGGTCACCGCGCTGGGCAGATCCGGGTAGTTGGCCCAGTCGAGGACATCAGACATGTGCGCCGACCGCCTTGCCGAATTGGATCAGCCGTTGCGCCTGGGCGCGTCCCCCGTCGGTGGGCGATTTGGAGAATTTGAGCTGTTCGGGGAAGACGTCGGATTTCTCCGGGGTCCGAGCGATGGTCTCGCTCGCGATACCGAGGTAGATCACCAACTCGACGCTGTGCAGCTCTCGACGGTCCTGAGTGGTGCGGTAATCGATCTGAAGCGCGACGTCGTACACCCACGACAGCGGGATGACCCGGACCGTCGAGGTGAACCGCGGCGAACCCTCGTCATCGGTGCCAGAGTCACCGATCCACAGGATCAGCCGGCCACCATCGGTGACCACCACCTCTTGGTACAACGATTCGCCATCACCATCGCCCTCGTTGACGATGCGCTCCATGGTGAACGACACCACCGCGTCGAAATCGATGACTCCGCGCAACGCCTCGAGAGCTGTGACGGAATCGCGCAGGTACACGGCGGCGGCCTCATCCAGGCGCGTGTACGGGGCCCAGTCGTCAGCGTTGTGCATGATGGGGCCCGAATCTACAGCAAACTAAATTCATCCGCCATGTCAGCTGATCTCAGGGGAATCGGTGGTATCCGCAAGGGAATTGATGTTCGCGCGTTGTTCAGTGGCAAATGCCGGCTCGGTGTCCGGTCAGCAGGGCCGGGTTACCTCAGTTCAGCCCCGGACCCGGCCGCGCAGGTCGTCGACGAAGGCGCGGGCCTCGTCCCACGTCGGCAGCAACCCTGCTGCGCGTACCTGCTCCAGCGTCGGGGCGGCCGCGTCGCGCTCCGAGAGCACCGGCTCGCCCTCGATCGGCCAGTCAATCCCGAGGGTGGTGGCGAGGATGGTGTGCTCGCGATCGGGGCTGTAGGGCGCCGAACACAGGTACATCACCGTCGAGTTGTCCTCCAGCGAGAGAAAGGCGTGACCCAAACCCTCCGACAGATAGATCGAGCGCCGAGAGTGATCGTCGAGCAGCACCGAGTCCCACTGCCCGAACGTCGGAGAGCCCACCCGGATGTCCACCACGACATCGAGCACGGCGCCGCGGACGCAGGTCACGTACTTGGCCTGGCTGGGCGGTAACTGGGCGAAGTGCACGCCGCGCAGCACTCCCGCCGCCGACACCGAGCAGTTGGCCTGGCGCAGGTCGAACTGGTGCCCCGTCATCTCGGCGAACCCCGCTTCGGTGAACCACTCGAAAAACAGCCCGCGTGAATCACCGTGCAGCCGGGGCGTGATCTCCCAGGCGCCGGGGATCGTGAGTTCGCGCGCGGTCACTGGCCACGCTCCGCATATGCGACTTCGACCGTATTTTTCAATGGGCCCCACCAGGACTCGTTGTCGCGATACCAGTCGATGGTCGCCTGCAGCCCCTCCTCGAAATCGGTGTGTTTGGGAGCCCAGCCCAATTCGTCCTGCAGGGCCGACGGATCGATCGCGTAGCGCAGATCATGCCCGGCCCGGTCGGTGACATGGTCGAAGTCGTCTGGGTCGCGGCCCATCAACCGCAGCAGGGTGCGCATCACCGTGAGGTTGTTGCGCTCGCATTCGGCGCCGATCAAGTAGGTCTGGCCGATGCGTCCGTCGGTGAGGATCTGCCAGACCGCACGGTTGTGGTCGTCGACGTGGATCCAGTCGCGCACATTGGCGCCCGTGCCGTAGAGCTTCGGGCGCCTGCCGGTGAGGACGTTGGTGATCTGGCGTGGGATGAACTTCTCCACATGCTGATAGGGCCCGTAGTTGTTGGAGCAGTTCGAGATCGTCGCGCGCACGCCATAGGACCGGACCCAGGCGCGCACCAGTAGATCGGCAGCGGCCTTGGTGGACGAGTATGGACTCGACGGGTTGTACGGCGTTCCCGGGGTGAACCGGGCGGGACTGTCCAGCTCGAGATCGCCGTACACCTCGTCGGTGGAGATGTGGTGCAACCGGACCCCGTGTGCGCGTACGGCTTCCAGGATCGCGAAGGTGCCGATGACGTTGCTGTGCAGGAATGGCTGCGGATTCGCGACCGAGTTGTCGACGTGGGTCTCGGCGGCGAAGTGCACGACGGCGTCCGCCTCGCCGACCAACGTGCTCACCAACTCGGCGTCGGCGACATCGCCCTGCACCAGCCGGATACGGTCGGCCACCGGTGCCAACGACTCCTGGCTGCCCGCGTACGTCATCGCATCGAGCACGGTCACCGATGTGGTGAGTGCCTCACGAAGCGCGAGATGCACGAAGTTCGCCCCGATGAACCCGGCGCCGCCGGTGACCAGTAGCCGCATGTGCCAAGCTTAATGGGCAAACCGCTCAGCTTTTGAGACCCAGCGGTCCGGCCAACTCCGTCAACGTCGGGATCAGCTTGTCTTTGCCGCCGAGCACCTGAATCGCGACATGGTCGGCACCGTTGGCGACATGTTGCTGCAAACGCGCCGCGATGGCATCTGCCGTGCCGTGCGCGACGACCGCGTCGATCAGCTTGTCGCTGCCGGGCTTGGCAATGTCGTTCTCGGTGAACCCGAGCCGGCGCCAGTTGTTCAGGTAATTGCTCAGATTCAGATAGAAGTCGACCGTGTCGCGGCCGATCGCGCGGGCCGCGGCGCCGTCGGTACTCAGCACCACCTTGTGTTCGGGTGCCAGGAACACCGCCTCGCCCAGCACGTCACGGGCGTGCGCGGTGTGCTCGGGTGTCGTGAGGTAGGGGTGAGCGCCGGCGCTGCGGCTTGCCGACAGCTTGAGCACCTTGTCGCCCAGCGCGGCGATCACCAGCCGGCTGGTCGGCACCTTGGCCGCGTCCAGCACATCGAGATACTCGACCAACGCGTCATAGGGTTTGCGGTACTCACCGGTGTGCTCGGGATGCCCGACCCCGACGCCGAGCAGGAACCGGCCCGGGTGCGCGGCCTCGATGCGGTGGAACGATTCGGCGACCGTATTGGCATCAGCCGTCCAGATGTTGACGATGCCGGTGGCCAGCTGAAGTGACTCCGTGCGCTCGAGGATGGGTTCGGCGAACGAGAGATCTGCGGCCGGCGATCCACCCACCCACAGTGCGCCATAACCCAGATCCTCGATCTCGGCCGCTTGCTCAGGCTGGACAGCCCCGAACGTCCACACGCCGTAGCGACCCAGATCCGGCTTGAGCGAGAGCGATTCGGTCATCTGCGAGTCCTTGTCTGTGGTCCTCTAGGCCAGGCCGAGCGGCCCGGCGAGTTCGGCCAGTGCAGGTACCAGTTTGTCCGGTGAGGTCAGCACTTGTACAGGCACATGGTCGGCGCCCGCATCGACGTGCCGGCGCAGCCGGGCGGCCACCTCGTCCACCGTGCCATGCGCGACGACGGCGTCGATGAACCGGTCGCTGCCGGGTTTGGCCAGGTCCTCGTCGGTGAAGCCCAGCCGCTTGAAGTTGTTGAGGTAGTTGGTCAAACCGAGGTAGATGTCGAGAGCCTTGCGGCCCACGGCCCGGGCCTTGTCTGTGCCAGCTGGGTCGTCCGTGGTGAGCACGGCCTTGTGTTCCGGGGCCAGGAACGCGTCGGGGCCGATCAGCTCGCGGGCCTGCGCGGTGTGTTCCGGTGTGGTCAGGTACGGGTGCGCGCCGGCCGAACGTGCCGCCGACAACTGCAGGACCTTCGGGCCGAGCGCGGCGACGACCCGGCGGTGTCGCGGTACGCCGTACTCGTCGAGCTTGTCGAGGTACTCGGTGAGCGCGTCGAGCGGCTTGCGGTATTCGCCGGTCGCCTCCCGATGGCCGACGCCGATGCCGAGCAGGAACCGTCCCGGGTAAGCCGCCTCGATGCGGTGGAACGACTCGGCGACCGGACCGGCCGCCGCGCTCCAGATGTTCACGATGCCGGTGGCCAGCTGCAAGGTGGTGGTGGCGGCCAGGATCGGATCGATCCACTCCAGCTCGGCGGGCGGCGATCCGCCGGCCCAGATGGCGCCGTAACCGAGCTCTTCGATGTCCCGCAGCTGCTGCGGCGACAACTGCTGGAACTGCGAATAGTGGCCGAATGCACCGAACGTGCCGAGATCGGGCTTGGGTCCAGCTGTGGTCTGGGTCATGAACCTCACAACCCGGCTCTCGCGGGCGGGTATTCCGAACCGATCACGCTGATTCTGGAACTGGCCGAGACCATGGGCGTCACTCCGATGCCGAGGACTCCGACGTCTCCGACGGATTCCACGCTTCCGGGGCGGGGGCCTGCAGCGGCAACAGCACGATGAAGCGGGTGTCGCCCGGCTTGGACTGCACCCGCAGATCCCCATGGTGCTTTTCCACCACGATGCGCCACGCCAGATCCAAGCCCAGACCCGTGCCCTCACCGAACGGTTTGGTGGTGAAGAACGGTGTGAAGATCCGGCTGATGTCTTCGGCGGGGATGCCCGGCCCGTCGTCGCCGATCTCCACGCGGATCATCTCGTCGGTTTCGCGGCGGGTGCGGATGGTCAGTGTGCCGTGGCCGTTCATCGCCTGGATGGCGTTGTCGATGATGTTGGTCCACACCTGATTGAGATCACCTGGGTAGCAATGCAATTCGGGCAGCGATTTGTCGAGGTCCTTGCACAGGCTGACCGGCTTGTCCTTGCCGACCTTGTCGCCGAACATCATCATCGTGCTGCGCAGACCTTCATGGACGTCGGCGCTCTGATAGGAGCCCCGGTCCATCTGCGAGTACTGCTTGGCGCCGGCGAGCAGCGCCGAGATCCGCTTGCTGGCCTCGGCGATCTCGTTCATCCGAAGCTCGGTGTCGATGGTGTATTTCAGCCAGCCGAGCGCGGCCTGCAGGGTCGCCGAGGCCTCGCCGTCGCGCAGCGCGTCGTCGACCGACGCCGAGATGCGTTCCAGCCAATCGATGTCGAGCCCTGCCTCGACGAACGTCGGCGCGTAGTCCCAGGCACCCACGATGTCGTGGTCTTCGAGCCAGTCGCCCATCTCGTCTTCGCGGTCCGAGGTCTCCAGCGCGGTGAGCTCGAGCCCCTTGTTCTTGGCGACCTGCTCGGCGACCTCGTCCTGGATGGTCACCAGCATCCGCAGCGCCTGCGGGGTGAACTTGCCGTCGGCCAGCATCGCCAGCTTGTGCCGCATCTTGCCGACGCCCTCGCGCAGATCCGCCACGGCCCGGGCGGTGGCCGCGGCCGGGTTGTTGAGCTGATGGGTCAGCCCGGCGGTGATGTTGCCGAGGGCCAGCAGCTTCTCGCGCTGTCCGATGATCTGGCTCTGCCGCCGGCCGCCCACCTTGTGGCCTTCGAGCAGGTGCACCGCCATCGGGAACTCGGACTGCATGAACCCGGCGAACGCGTTGGCGTCGAGCACGAACACCCGCGACGGTTTCGTCAGGCGCACCGACGCCTCGTAGATGTGCTCCTCACCGGGGATGTAGGCCGACCAGGCGCCGAAATACACGCCGCGCATCGAGGTGCGGTTGGTCTGGATGTCGACGCCGCCGGAGCGCTTCGACATCACCAGCTCACCGTCGAGCATCACGTAGAAACACGTGGCCGGATCGCCCTCGGTGACGATCGGGCCGGCCGGGAACTTCTCGATGCTGCCCGCCTGGCACAACGTGTCGAGCTGCTCGTCGGAAAGGTCCTCGAACAGGAACAGCGTCCGAAGTTCGTCCCGTACGCAGGTCTCGCCCATATCCGTCCTCAACTCCTCAGGCCTCGCGGCCGTCACGCTTCTGCCAGGTAGCGGTGCACGAGCATCACGGCCATCGACCCTTCGCCGACGGCGGCAGCCACCCGCTTGGCGGACTCGGCGCGCACGTCCCCTGCAACAAACACACCGGGCACACTTGTTTCCAAGTGGTGCGGCGGACGCTCCAGGGACCAGCCGCACACGTCGCGCAGGTCCGGTCCGGCCAGGATGAAGCCGTGGTCGTCGCGGGCCACCACGCCGTCGAGCCAATCGGTACGCGGCGTGGCGCCGATGAAGCAGCACAGGCGCGTCGCGCGCACCTCCTCGTGCTCCCCGGACTGCCGATTCACCAGCTCCAGGCCCACCAAGTGCTCGTCCTCGCCGATGGCGCCGACCACCTCGGTACAGGTGCGCACGAAGATGTTGGGCGTCTGCTCGATCTGCTGGATCAGGTAATACGACATCGACGCCTCCAGGGAGGGGCCGCGCACCAGCAAGGTCACCGATTTCGCCTCGCGCGACATGAACATCGCGGCCTGCCCAGCCGAGTTCGCGCCGCCGACGATGTAGACGTCCTCGCCCCGGCACTCTGAGGCGTCCGACACCGAGGCGCCGTAGTAGACGCCGCGGCCGACATAGTTGTTCGGATTGTCGGGATCGGCGAAACAACCCGGCACCGGGAGCTGGCGGTACTCGACGCCGGTGGCCAGGATCACCGCGCGGGCGCCGATGGTCTCGCCATCGGCGAAGGTGATGGTGCGGGCTGCGCCCGCGATGTCGAGGGCGACGGCTTCGCGGGTCGTGATGACCTCGGCGCCGAACCGCTCCGCCTGCCTGCGGGCCGAAGTGGCCAGTTCGGCCCCCGACACCCCGGTCGGGAAGCCCAGGTAGTTCTCGATCCGCGAACTGCGGCCGGCCTGCCCGCCCGTCGTGGTGCCCTCGATCAGCACGGTCTTGAGACCTTCGGAGGCCCCGTACACCGCGGCCGCCAGGCCCGCCGGGCCGCCGCCGATCACCGCGAGGTCGTACATGGTCAGCGACGGGGTGGTGGACAGGCCCAGCATGTCGGCCAGCTCACCGTCGCTGGGCTCGACCAGTGTCTCGCCGCCCTCGGTGATCACCACCGGCAGTTGCAGACCGTCCAGTCCGGCGGCTTCCAGGAGCTGACGGCCCGTGGGCTCGTCGGTGGTGAACGCGCGGAAGGTGTGCTGGTTGCGGGCCAGGAACTGACGCACCTCCCAGGAGCGCGAACTCCACTGGTGCCCGATCACCTTGGTGTGCGGGATCGCCCGATCGCCGACGGCGTGCCAGGCCTCCAACAGACCGTCGACCACCGGGTACAGCTTCTCCTCGGGCGGGTCCCACGGCTTGAGCAGATAGTGGTCGAGGTCCACGACATTGATGGCGTCGATGGCCGCGGTGGTGTCGGCGTACGCCGTCAACAGCACGCGCCGCGCCATCGGGTAGAGGTCCATCGCCGATTCGAGGAACTCGATGCCGCTCATCTGCGGCATCCGGTAGTCGGCGACGAACACCGCGACCGTGTCGCCGCGCAGCTTCAACTCGTTGAGGGTTTCCAGGGCGTCCGGGCCCGATTCGGCACGAACGATGCGGTAGCGCTCGCCGTAGTGGCGGCGTAGATCGCGGGCGACGGCACGCGAGACTGCGGGATCGTCGTCCACCGTCAGGATTACGGGTTTACGGGGCTGGGAGGCGGGGCCGGTCATCGCTAACAAGTATGCGCCGCCGGTCCAGCGGATATCGGGTCAGGTCGCTACGTTCTGCCACGTCACCACCGCGTCAATCGAGCGGATTCCCGCCGGCTCCTAGAATCCGGTCCGTGACTGTTCTCGAATTCTCCGATTCGGTTGTTGTTGCACGTGATCCGGAATCGACCTACGCGCTGGTCTCAGACATCTCCCGAATGGGGGAGTGGAGTCCGATCTGTAAGTCGTGTTGGTGGGACGACCCCGCCGCGGGTGCGGTCGTCGGTGCCTGGTTCACCGGCCGCAACGTCACGCCCGAGCGCACCTGGGACACCCGCAGTCAGGTGGTCGTCGCCGAACCCGGCCGTCAGTTCACCTGGGAGGTCAACGACGGTTGGGTCCGGTGGGGCTTCCATCTCGAACCTGCTGAGGGCGGTACCAGGGTCACCCAGGCCTGGACCTTCTTGCCGAAGGGCATCGCCGGCTTCCGTGACCGCTTCGGTGAGCGGGCCGACGAGGAAATCGCGATACGCAGTGAGGCGGCACTGACCGGTATCCCGGAAACCCTCGCGGCGATCAAACTCACCGCAGAGGTCGATTGACCGTCAGTTGTCGGCCGGTTGCCCGTCGCGATTCAGCATGGCCGCCACGTCGATACCGGAAGCCTTGAGCGCCTCCAGGATGTTGGCCACTGCCAGCGGGCTGACGCCGAGCAAACCGCCGACGGCATCCTGCGTATCCCGCGACCCGCCGATGATCGAAAGGCGTTCGATCTCGGCCAGCGGTGAGGCGGCCGCCTCGGTCGCCTTGACCACCGAGGCCAGCACATCGGGCAGCATCAACAGACGCGCGGCCTCGGCCGAGTAACCGTTGAGCGCTGCGGCGATCTCTTTCTTACCGTTGGCCTCGGCCAGCAGTTTGGCCTCGATACCGGCGGCCTCGGCCTGCTGCTCGACGCGCAGCGCATCGGCCAGTTCCTTCTTACCTGCGGCCTCCGCGACCAGCTTGGCCTGAAGACTGTCCGCCTCGGCCTGCTTCTCGACGCGCAGGGCATCGGCTGCGGCCTTGCGGGCATCGGCGTCGGCCTGCCCTTTGCGCCGCTCGGACTCGGCCGCGGCCTCGGCGGCCAGGATCGTGGACTGCCGCTGGCCTTCGGCGAGCGCGATGTCAGCCTGACGTTTCGCCTCGGCCGGCGCGATCACGTCGGCCTGCAGTGCCGCCTGGGCCTGCTCGGCGCGGCGCTGCTCCACCTCGATGCGGGCCTGCACCCGGGCCGCCTCGGCCTGCTCGGTGGCAATGCCGACGTCCTTCTGGGCGCGGGCGTTGGCCAGCGGGCCGGCCTGGTCGGCCTGGGCGTTCTCGGCCTCGGTCTGCGCACGCAGCCGCGCCAGTTCGACATCGCGCCTCTGGTTGGCGGTGGCGATCGCGGTGTCGGCCTCGGCCTGCGCGATGGACCCCTCCTGGCGGGCCTTGGCCGACTGGATCTGGGCGTCGCGCTCGGCCTCGGCGGTACCGACCGTGGCGTCCCGCTTGACCTCGGCGATGCGGCGCTGGCCCAGGGACTTCAGGTAGTCGTTGGCGTCGGAGATGCCGGCGATCTTGAGGACGTCGACCTCCATGCCGATGCGGGCCAGGTCGCCGCCGGCCTCCTCGACCACGCTGCGGGCCAGGCTGTCGCGGTTGGAGTTGAGGTCCTCGACGGTCATGGTGGCGGTGATGCCGCGAAGGCTGCCGGCCAGGATCTCGTTGATCTGCCGCTGCAGCTCGTTCAGGTCGGAGGTCAGGAAGCGCTGCACCGCGGTCTGCACGGCCTCATCCGCCGAGCCGATCCGGACCAGCCCGACCGCCTCGACGTTGACGGGCACACCGTTGTTGGACAGTGCGTTCTGCAGGTTGATGCTGACGTTGAACGGTTCCAGGCTCATGATGTCCACCCGTTCGATGCCGGGCATCCGGAACCGGGCCCCGCCGCGGACCACCTTGGGAGTGCCGCGGCCGGTGAACACGGCCACCTCGTTGGGCGGGACCTTGATGTAGTTCTTGACGTAGACCATCGGCAGCACCACCAGGATGAGGATGGCGGCGATGGCGGCGAGGATGACTATGAGCAGCAGGGACACGGTTGTGCCTTTCTCGGAGGGGCAGTGCTCGGGTGGCTCAGGTTTCTGGCACAGCTCGGGTTTCTGGAACTGCTCAGGTTTCTGGAACAGCGACGACATGGACGAAGTCGGGATCGATATCGGCGATGTAGACACGGGTGGCCTTGGGCAGTGCGTCGGCCTCGTCGCTCTTGGCGCGGGAGAAGACCCGGTTACCGTCGGCGTCGACGAAAGAGACCTCGCCCCAGCCGCCGGGCGGAACCTCGAGGGTGACGGTGCCGAGCAGGCCGACATAGGAGGACCTGCCCCGGTGCGAGTTGGACTGCTGGCGACGCATGTAGGGCAGCAGCAGCCCGTTGAGGGCGAACACCAGCACGATGGCGCAAGCCGCCGCCAGCACCGCGCTCCATCCGGTGCCCAGCCCCAGCCAGGTGCCGATCAGGCCTCCGGTCCCGGCCCCGAGCAGGCCGACCGACAGTCCGGTCAGGCTCAGGAAGGGCATGCCGTCCCCGTGCCCGACGTCGGCGAGCAGCAGGGCGGCCAGTACGGCGATGCCGCCGACGACGAACGCGGCCAGGTACACAGCCATCACGTGCTCGTGGTCTCCGTTCCCCGGTGCGGATCAGTCCGTACCATTCTCACCTGTGCGGAGGCTCTGCCGCGCACCAATCTGCAGCGTGGATATCGGGCAGCCTTGAGCTGATCAGCCGTGATTTTGGTACAGGCCGTCGAGCGGGTATTGTGGACCAACGGTGCGGCTATCGTGCCGACTTTTTGCGTGCCCCGTCTTGGAACTGCTGAATTTCTGCAATTTCGTCTGGATCCGGCTCACGTTTTGAAGTCGGTCGCCGGCAGCATCACGACGGGCTGCATTGCGACTGATGAAGCTACGAAACGAAAGCAAGGATCGCCGAAAAGTATGGCCAAGAAAGACGGTGCCATCGAGGTCGAGGGTCGCGTGGTCGAGCCCCTGCCCAATGCGATGTTCCGCATTGAGCTGGAGAACGGACACAAGGTCTTGGCCCACATCAGCGGCAAGATGCGGCAGCACTACATCCGCATCCTGCCCGAGGACCGGGTAGTGGTGGAGCTCTCTCCCTACGACCTGTCCCGGGGCCGCATCGTGTACCGGTACAAGTGACCCGATAGAAGCCCGACCAGTAACGACGAGAACGGTGACGTGCGGATGCGCACGCCACCTACAGAGCCAGAAGGATCGAAAAAGCCGTGAAGGTGAACCCGAGCGTCAAGCCCATCTGCGATAAGTGCAGGGTGATCCGCCGGCATGGGCGGGTCATGGTGATCTGCAGCGATCCGCGCCACAAGCAGCGGCAGGGCTGATGAGCGCTTGCGCGAAGAGCAATTAGTCGCGCTGTCGCCTCATCTCACACAACTGAATGATGAACTCCCAGCACCACTGAGCGGATAGGCCGCTCATGCGCGATGAAGGCCGAGTGCCTTCATCCACGTCCGGCACGGAGGCCGGACCCCGGAGAGTCCTGAGGGGCTGATGGGAACGGGCTGGGACCAGACCTCCGCAGAGAAAAAGGATAACCGCCACATGGCACGGCTAGTGGGCGTTGATCTTCCGCGCGACAAGCGCATGGAGATCGCGCTGACCTACATCTACGGCATCGGCCGTACCCGTTCGAACGAGATTCTCGCCGCGACGGGCATCGACAAGAACCAGCGCACCAAGGACCTGACCGACGATCAGGTGACCGTTCTGCGCGATTACATCGAAGGCAACCTCAAGGTTGAGGGTGACCTGCGCCGCGAGGTGCAGGCCGACATTCGCCGCAAGATCGAGATCGGCTGCTACCAGGGCCTGCGGCACCGCCGCGGTCTGCCGGTGCGCGGCCAGCGGACCAAGACCAACGCGCGTACCCGTAAGGGCCCGAAGCGCACCATCGCCGGCAAGAAGAAGGCTAGGTAACCCCGATGGCACCACCGAAGAAGGCCGCGGGCGCCAAGCGCGGTAAGACCACCCGGCGCAGGGAAAAGAAGAACGTCCCGCACGGCGCCGCACACATCAAGAGCACGTTCAACAACACGATCGTCTCGATCACCGATCCTCAGGGCAACGTCATCGCCTGGGCATCGTCGGGTCACGTCGGCTTCAAGGGTTCGCGTAAGTCGACCCCGTTCGCCGCACAGCTGGCCGCCGAGAACGCCGCCCGCAAGGCGCAGGAGCACGGCGTGAAGAAGGTCGACGTGTTCGTCAAGGGCCCGGGTTCGGGCCGCGAGACCGCCATCCGCTCGCTGCAGGCCGCCGGCCTGGAGGTGGGCGCGATTTCCGACGTCACCCCGCAGCCGCACAACGGTTGCCGTCCGCCCAAGCGGCGCCGGGTCTAGGTCGAGAAGGAGAAACAAGACTCATGGCTCGTTATACCGGCCCCGCCACCCGCAAGTCGCGCCGTCTCGGCGTCGACCTGATCGGCGGCGATCAGTCGTTCGAGAAGCGCCCCTACCCGCCCGGTCAGCATGGCCGCGCGCGGATCAAGGAGAGCGAATACCGCACCCAGCTGCAGGAGAAGCAGAAGGCTCGCTTCACCTACGGCGTGCTGGAGAAGCAGTTCCGCAAGTACTACGAAGAGGCCAACCGGCAGTCGGGTAAGACCGGCGAGAACCTTCTCCAGATCCTGGAGAGCCGCCTGGACAACGTGGTGTACCGCGCCGGCCTGGCGCGTACCCGCCGGATGGCCCGTCAGCTGGTCAGCCACGGCCACTTCACCGTCAACGGTGTCAAGGTGAATATCCCGAGCTACCGGGTGTCGCAGTACGACATCATCGACGTGAAGGAAAAGTCGCTCAACACCCTGCCGTTCGAGGTTGCCCGGCAGACCGCGGGTGAGCGTCCGATCCCGTCGTGGCTGCAGGTCGTCGGCGAACGCCAGCGCATCCTGGTGCACCAGCTGCCCGAGCGCGCGCAGATCCAGGTGCCGCTCGCCGAACAGCTCATCGTCGAGTTCTACTCGAAGTAGTAAGGACACCGGGCCCACACGATCGGGGCCGGGTCACCCAGACGGCATCAAATAGCGGGTGCCGAGAAGGAGAAGAAAACAATGCTGATCTCTCAGCGACCCACACTGGCCGAGGAATCCCTCGCCGAAAACCGGTCCAAGTTCGTCATCGAGCCGCTGGAGCCCGGTTTCGGCTACACCCTCGGCAACTCGCTGCGGCGCACACTGCTGTCGTCCATCCCGGGCGCGGCGGTCACGAGCATCCGCATCGACGGTGTGCTGCACGAGTTCACCACCGTCCCCGGGGTCAAGGAAGATGTCACCGACATCATCCTGAACCTCAAGGGCCTGGTCGTGTCTTCCGAGGAGGACGAGCCGGTCACCATGTACCTGCGCAAGCAGGGCCCGGGTGCCGTCACCGCCGGTGACATCGTCCCGCCCGCCGGCGTGACGGTGCACAACCCGGACATGCACATCGCCACCCTCAACGACAAGGGCAAGCTCGAGGTCGAGCTCGTCGTCGAGCGCGGTCGTGGCTACGTCCCCGCCGTGCAGAACAAGGCGTCGGGTGCCGAGATCGGCCGTATCCCGGTCGATTCCATCTACAGCCCCGTGCTGAAGGTGACCTACAAGGTCGAGGCCACCCGCGTCGAGCAGCGCACCGACTTCGACAAGCTGATTCTCGACGTCGAGACCAAGAACTCGATCAGCCCGCGCGACGCCCTGGCGTCGGCCGGTAAGACCCTGGTCGAATTGTTCGGTCTGGCACGGGAACTCAACGTCGAGGCCGAGGGCATCGAGATCGGGCCGTCGCCGGCCGAGGCAGACCACATCGCCAGCTTCGCGCTGCCGATCGACGATCTGGACCTGACCGTCCGTTCGTACAACTGCCTCAAGCGCGAAGGTGTGCACACGGTGGGCGAGCTCGTCGCCCGCACGGAGTCCGACCTGCTGGACATCCGTAACTTCGGGCAGAAGTCCATCGACGAGGTGAAGATCAAGCTGCACCAGCTGGGTCTCTCGCTCAAGGACAGCCCGGCCACGTTCGATCCGTCTGAGGTCGCCGGCTACGACGCCGCGACCGGCACCTGGACCGGCGATGCGGGCTACGACCTGGAAGACACCCAGGACTACGCCGAAACCGAGCAGCTTTAACCAATCCGTCCCGGTCCTACCTGATACGGGGACCGGCCCCAATTAGGAGATAGTCGCAATGCCCAAACCCACCAAGGGTCCTCGCCTCGGCGGGTCGTCCTCGCACCAGAAGGCGCTCCTGGCCAACCTGGCCACGTCGCTGTTCGAGCACGGCCGCATCAAGACGACCGAGCCGAAGGCCCGGGCGTTGCGTCCGTACGCCGAGAAGCTGATCACCCACGCCAAGAAGGGTGAACTGCACAACCGGCGCGAGGTGATGAAGAAGATCCGCGACAAGGACGTCGTGCACGTCCTGTTCGCCGAGATCGGCCCCTTCTTCGCCGATCGCGAGGGCGGCTACACCCGCATCATCAAGGTCGAGAACCGCAAGGGCGACAACGCCCCCATGGCTGTCATCGAGCTGGTGCGGGAGAAGACCGTGACCTCCGAGGCGGACCGCGCTCGCCGCGCCGCCGCCGCGCAGGCCAAGACGGCCGAGGAGCAGACAGCTGAGGCCGAGGCACCCAAGGCCGAAGAGGCTGAGGAAACTCCGGTTGCCGAGGCACCCAAGGCCGAGGACGCCGCTGTCGCCGACGCCGAGACGGCTGAGGTTGCGGCTGAGGATGACGCTGCCAAGTCCTAGCGACACGATGAACATGCCCGCCACCGAATCCGGTGGCGGGCATGTCGCTTTTATCCGCTTACGGCTCGACGTTGCCTATGACGGCACCGATTTCGCCGGCTGGGCGACGCAGGCCGGTCAACGCACCGTTGCCGGGGTGATTGATGAGGCGCTCTCGACGGTCTTCCGTACGCCGGTGGTGACGCGCACGGCAGGGCGGACGGACACCGGCGTGCATGCCACCGGTCAGGTGGCCCACGTGGACATCCCGGTAGACGCTGTCGCGCATTGCTATCCGCGAACCACCCGCCCGGGCGATGGTGAATTCACCCCGCTGGTAAGGCGTTTGGCGCGGCTGCTGCCTACCGACGTCCGTATCCGCGACGTCGTGCGTGCACCGGCGGGATTCGATGCCAGGTTCTCGGCGCTGCGTCGGCACTACACCTACCGGCTCAGTCTCGCGCCTTACGGGGTCGAGCCGGCCGAAGCGCGGTTCGTCACACCGTGGTCCAAGCCCCTCGACCTCGACGCGATGGCTGCCGCATCGCGGGAACTGGTCGGGCTCAACGATTTCGCGGCGTTCTGCCGTCACCGCCCCGGTGCCACCACCATCCGTGATCTACAGCGGCTGGAATGGGTGCGGGACGGCATGTACGTGACGGCCTACGTCACCGCGGATGCGTTCTGCTGGAACATGGTTCGCTCGCTGGTCGGGGCGATGCTGGCGGTGGGCGAGGGGAGGCGGTCACCTGAGTGGACCGCCGGCCTGTTGAGCGAGACGAGCCGGTCGAGTGCTTTCGCCGCTGCCCCGGCCCGCGGGCTCACGCTGGTGCAGGTCGATTACCCGGCCGATGACGAGCTCGAGGCCCGCAATCTGATCACCCGTGATGTGCGGAAGGCCGACTGAACACGTTTGTGCAGTTGAACGCCGCGGGCGACGGAGGTCCACACCCTCAGAGTCGGGCGGAGACGAACCTGGCGGCCTGGGCCACCATGCCCGACCGGATGTAGCCGGGCGCGAGGTGATCCTGCCACCCGGCCTGCCATTTGTAGGGGCTGCTCGGATTACAGATCGGGTCATCGGAGTGGCACAAGTCGATGGTGCGGTTCTGATAGGCGGGGTTCAACAGCGTGATGGGTGCGGCCCAGTTGGCCCCGTTGCCGAACAGTGCCACCGCCGCCACGTGCCGGTCGGTGCCCTTGGGAAGTGGACTGTTGAAGGTGAATGCCGAGACGGGCATCGCCAGAATCAGGTCGGTTGCGACGGCGCCGAGCGAGTAGCCGCCGAGGATGAGCCGGGTCCGAGGACAGTTGCGCATCATCCACTGCACATGACGGCTCATGTCATTTGCGGCCACGTCGGCCTGGGTATCGGCCGGGTACTTCACCGAATAGAGGGCGACGTTCGGGCCGCGCAGGGTGCGCAGTGCGTTGACGAACGCAGCACCGACCTGTCCGGGACCTGGGGGCTCCATGCGGCCGCGGGCGAACACCACCTCGGCCGGCGGGCACGTGGCGGCCATCGCGGCGCCGATCATGTTGGGCGCCACCGCCATTGGTGCCATAACGGCACCGAGGACAGTGATCAGTGCGGCCGACATCCGACGGCCAATCACGCATTAGATGGTATTGACGATCCCGTCGAGAATGGGTGCCGGTCCGGCAACGATCCGGCGTCGAAGTACTTCCGGTTCAGACCTTGGTGGCGACGAAATCGGCGGCCTGGTTGACCATCCCGGCGTCGATGTAGGCGCCCGCCAGGTGATCGGGCCAGTTGTTCTTCCAGGTGTCGGGGTCGGCCGGATTGCAGATCGGATCGGCTCCATGGCACAGCTCGATGGTCCGGTCGGCATAGACCGGGCTGAAGCGGGTGATGGGACCGACCCATGCGGCGCCGTTGCCGAACAGGGCGACCGCGGCGATGTGGCCGTCGGCGCCCGCGGCGAGTGGGGTCTTGAAGCCGAAGCCGGTGAACGGAACGGCCAGCACCACATCGGCGACTGCCGCACCCAGCGAGTACCCGCCGATCACCAACCGGGTGTCCGGGCAGTTGTTCATCATGTACTGGATGTGGCCGCTCATATCGTTGGCGCCGATGTCGACTTCGTTGTCAGCCGGGTACCGGACGGCGTATACGCCGATGTTCTTGTTGGTCTTGGAGCGCAGCGCGTTGACGAACGCGTTACCGAGGGTGCCGACGCCGGCGGGTTCCGTACGACCGCGGGCGAATACCACCTCGACCGGTGGGCACGGGGCGGCGTTGGCGACGGCCAGGGAACCGGGCAGCACGGCCGACGTGACCGGCAGGACCGCAACGGCCGCCACGATGACGGCAACCACACCGATCCAGCGCCGAAGCCGTCCGGTTACGTGGTTTTGGATGGGAAGTTCGACCACCTAAGCGATCGTAGCGGACGCGGGCTACAAGAGACCGGCAACGAAGTTTGCGGCATCGTTTGCCGGACCTTCGTAGGCACGGTGTGCCGGGACACTGTCGCCGTCGCCGCAGACCGGGTCGCCGGGGTTGCACAGGTCGATGGCGCGACCTCCGTAGACCGGGCTGGAGGTCAAAGGCAGGCCGAGTTTGGCCGACGGGTTACCGAAGACGGCGACCGCGGCGACGTGCTCGGGGACGTTCGGCGGCAGCGGCGCGTTGAAGCCGACGGCCGGGAACGGGACGGCGGCGATCACGTCGATCACCGCGGCACCCTGCGAGTAACCGCCCAGGACCAGACGGGTGTCGGGGCAGTTGTCGACCATCCACTGGATGTGGCCGGAGGCATCGTTGGCACCGCCGGCTGCCGCGAGGAAGTCGAAGCTGGCGGGGTAGTTCACCGCATACGCGCCGACGGAACGACCGCCGACCTTGTTGCGCAGCGAACCGACGAACGCATTACCGATCCGGCCGAGGCCAGGAGTGTCGTTGGTGCCCCGGGCGAAGACCACCTCGATGTCGGGGCAGGCGGCCGAGGCCACCGGAAGTACCGACGAGGAGGTGGGTATCGCGACCGGCGCGACGATGGCGACGGCAGCGGTCAGCGCCGCCGCCACGAACACGGTGCAGCGACGAACAAGATCAATGGCCACACCGAATCCTAACGTCTGCTGTGTACTAGACGATTCCCGCGACGAAGTTCGCGGCCTGATCTGCCATACCCGACGTCACGTAATCGCTGTGCGCGAACGGGTTCCGGCCACGCGAGCAGATCGGGTCCCCATCCTTGCAGAGGTCGATCGCCTTGCCTCCGAACACCGACGAGGTGATCGGGATGCCGAACTTGGCCGACGGGTTGCCGAACACGGCCACGGCAGCGACCTGGGGGACCAGCTCGCCGGCGAGCGGGGGTGCCGATCCGATCTCGCCGACCTTGTTGCCCAGCGGCGGGATGCCGGCCAGCATGTCCACCACTGCGGCGCCCTGTGAGTAGCCACCCAGCACGACCCGGGTCGACGGGCAGGAGGAGGCGAGGGTGGCAATGCGGTTGGCGGCGTCGGTTGCGCCGTCGGCGGCCGCCAGGAAGTCGTAGCTGGCCGGGTAGTTCACCGCGTACGTGCTGACGGTGCGGCCGCCGAGCCGTGAACTGAGCCCATCGGCGAAGGCCTGTCCGGGGCGGCCGAGGCCGGGTGCGTCATTGGTCCCGCGAGCGAAGATGACCTCGATGTCGGAGCACGGTGCGGCCGCGGCGGGCGCGGCGAACGTCAGCGGGAAAGCCGCGCTGACCAGGGTTGAGACGATCGCGGCCACCCGGGCCGACTTCCGGAGGAGACTCACGGGGGACATAGTCACACAAAATGGTTAGCCGCGGCTAATCGTTTGCCCGTTCGGACGTCTCCTGCAGAGCCATATCGGGCCAGGTCGCGAGCTCGACCTGAGTGGGCGCCCCGGGGTCCTGCTGCTCGCTGCGATCGCCCTGGCGGGCGACGGCCAAACCGGCCAGTACCACCGCGCCACCGATCGCCTGGCTCACCGACATGGCCTCGCCGAGCATGATCCAGGCGATCAGAACCGCGAACAGCACTTCTGACAGGCCGACCAGAGAGGCGAAGCGCGGTTTGAGTCGGGCGATGCCGACGATGCCCAGGGTGTAGGCCAGCGCGGTGGGAATGAGGCCCAGTGCGATCACCGGCACCAGCCACGCGGTGGTGTGTCCGGCGATGCTGACGGAGTTGGTGGTGAACGTCAGCGGCATGACGCCGGTGACGCCGAGGAGCGTCACGGCCGCGGTGCCGACGATCAAACCGCCGGCGGCCAGGCTGATCGGGCTGAGCCCGTCGCCATCGGCGCTGGCCTTGTTGGACATCATGAAGTAGCACGCGGCGCACACGGCAGCGGCCAGGCCCCAGCTGACCCCGGTCAGGTTGATCTGGGCGCCGCTGAATACGTCGAGCACCAGGACGATGCCTGCGACGGCGACCGCCACGCCGCCGAACGTCATGGCGCTGGGGCGACGCCGCGTGGTGGCCCACACCCAGCCGACCACCAGGATGGGCGCGGTGTATTCCAGGAGCAGGGCGACGCCGACGGAAAGGTGCGCGACGGCGTTGTAGTAGCAGAGTTGCGCGCCGGCGATGGGGAACAAGCCGTAGGCGACGACGGTTCTGGCGTGGTCGCGCACCTCGCGGACCCATCCTGGGCGGACGACGGAGGCGAAGGCGGCCATGATGAGGGCGCCGCCGGCGAGCCGGGCCGTGACGGCCGCGGTGGGACTCCAGCCGGCTTCCATCAGCGCTTTGGCGAAGGGGCCCGATGAGCCGAACGCGAGTGCGGAGCTGACGGCGAACAGTAGGCCGATCCGGAAGTGGTTGTCGGCGGTTGTGCGGTCGAGCTGGGCTCCGGCAGTCATCGGTACACCTCCCCTGGGGTATGTCATGAGTAAAACCGACTATGGTAGTGACGGTAGGGCTGACGCTACGGTGACTGGGGGTCATGAGTCAAATGCTTTTTACCTATGACACGGAGCTCACGCTCCGCGCCGCCATGGTGTTGGTGAACACCGATCGGGTAGAGGGCGAACAACTGGCCGATCAGGTGGACCTGAACGCCTATCTGGATGATTTCGGCTGGACCGGCCGGCGGGACCGCGACGACGCCGAACTGGAGGCCGTGCGTGCGCTGCGCGGGCGCATCGGGCAGATCTGGGCGGTGGCCGATGACGAGGAGGAGACGGTCCGGCGGGTCAACGCTCTCCTGAGCGACACCAAGGCCGCGCCGTGGCTGACGCGGCACAAGGAAATGCCCGAATGGCATCTGCATCTGGCCTCGGTCGACGATCCGCTGGCGCAGCGCATGGGCGCCGAGATGGCGATGGCGCTGGCTGACCTGATCCGCGGTGGCGAACTGCGCCGCCTCAAGATCTGCGCCGCGCCGGACTGTGAGGCGGTGCTGACCGACCTGTCGCGTAACCGATCCCGAATCTTCTGCGACACCGGCAACTGCGGTAACCGCCAGCATGTCGCGGCCTACCGGCAGCGCAGGCGTGCGGACTAGCTGACTCGCCGGGCTCCGAATCGGCGCGATCAACCTCCCTGTCGCCGGGTTAGGGTTGCGCACGGGGGAGATATGGCACGGCGATCGGCCACTCGGTTACAACTCAGCGGGCATCGATTTCTGTTGCGCCGCATGGCGCACGCACTGGTTCGCGGCGACGCCCGCATGCTCGACGACCCGTTGCGCGCACAAGCGACGGCCTATGGAGCGGGCTGCGTACTGGCGGCCATCGTGATCGCGGCGTGCTGGGTGCTCACGCTTGTCCGGCCCGGGTCGACTGCCGGCGACGCGAGCATCCTGATGGCGCGCGACACCGGCGCGCTGTACGTACGGATCGACGACGCGGTGCACCCGGTGCTCAACCTCGCCTCGGCCCGACTCATCGTCGGAGGCCCGGCGAATCCGGTGCTGGTCAACGATGCCGCCATCGCGAAGTTCCGGCGCGGGCCGATGGTCGGGATACCGGGTGCCCCCGTCCAGATCGGCAAACCGCTGAGCCTCGACGAATCCGGCTGGGCCGCTTGCGATGTCGCCGAACCCGCCGAGACTGTCCTGCTGGCGGACCGGTTTGACGGCGAGCTTTCGCCATTGCGTGGCGGGCAGGCGCTGTTGGTGTCGGCGCGCACGCTGGGGGCGCCGACATACCTGCTCGCCGACGGCTGGCGGGCCCGGGTGGATCTCCGCGACATCGCCGTCGTGCGCGCGCTGCATCTGGAAGGCATTTCAGCCCAACCTGTTTCGCAAATCCTGTTGGACTCCGTGCCCGAGGCCCCTGCCCTGCAGGCACCCCTGATCGCCGGGGTGGGGACACCCGGGCCGGCGGAGCTGCGAGGTCTGGCGGTGGGCACCGTGATTCGCGTGGCGCGCTCCGGTCCCGCCGAGTTCTATGTGGTGCTTGCCGACGGGCTACAACGCATCGGCCGCGTGGCGGCCGACGTCATCCGGTTCAGCGTGCCCCAGGCACATGACGAGCCTCCGGTGGTTCCCGCCGACGTGGTGGCCGACGTACCGGTCGCGGGCAGCCTGGCCGTGGCCCGGTTCCCGGAGCGGGTGCTGTCGCGGGGGCGCGCGGTGGTGTGCGCGCGCTGGGATCCGAAACAGCCTGGGCCCGATACGAATACCACTGTCACCGTGGCCGATTCCCTGCCAGGCGGCGGTGTGCAACTGGCGCAGGCCGATGGGGAAGGGCCGAACATCGATCGCGTACGAGTGCCGGTCGGGCGAAGCGTGCTGCTGCAGGCCTGCGGTGTCGTCCGCGGTGCGGCTGTCGGTGGACCGCTGTATCTGTTGAACGATCTCGGTGTGCTGTTCGGGATCCGCGACGGGGCGACCGCCGAACACCTCGGCTTGGGGACCGGCGTTGTGCCCGCGCCGTGGCCCATGCTGGCCATGCTGCCGCGTGGCCCCGAACTCAATCGCGATGCGGCCTCAGTCGTGCACGACGTGGTGCCCGGCGTCCGCGCTGCGCCGGCGTAACCGGCCGGCCGCCAGCGCCACAGCGGCCGCGAGGGTGAGCGCGACACACACGGCTGCGCCGCCGAAAGCGATGCGCCGAGGTAGCGGATCGGCCGACGTGGCGACACTCGGGGCTACCGATACCGGGGCGGTCGATGCGGATGCGGGCGACGGAGTGCTGCTGCTGACCGCGGCGAGGGCGTCGACCACGCCGTGGCCGATGTACGGATTCCAGCCGTCGGCCGGGGTGCGGGCGGTGTCCTCGATGCGGCGCATCACTTCGCGCGCGCTCAGCTGCGGGAACCGGGAGCGCACCAGCGCGGCGACGCCAGCGACCACAGGTGCGGCGTAGCTGGTCCCCGAGATCGGGCCGTCCCGTCCGATCGTGTCGATCAACTGTTCGCCGTCGGGGTGCAGCGACACAAGGTTCTCGCCGGGCGCGGCCACATCCACCCAGGGGCCGGCCAGGCTGAAATCCGATGCGGTGCCGTCGGATCCGACAGAGCCCACACACAACACCAGGTCGTCATACCAGGCCGGGCTGGACACCGAGCGCACACCGTTCCAGTCGGGTTCGCCCGGCGGTCCGGCAGGGGCTTCTTGCTGAGTGCAGCTCGCGCCCACGTTGCCCGCCGCGACGACCACGACGACGTTGCGGACGTCGACGGCATAGCTCAGCGCGGCGCCGAGCGTGCGGTCCTCCGGCGCGGCGGTGGCCGGCACGCAGGCTACCGACGAAATGTTGATCACGGTCGCGCCGAGGTCGGCCGCGGTGCGCACCGCCATGGCGAGGGTGTCGACGTTCCCGACACCGCTCACTGCACCGGCTGCTGCGAACTTGTTGCTCGACTGCCGGATGGCCAGGACAACCGCGTCGGGAGCAACCCCGCTGAAACCGTCACTGGCTGTGGCAGCGGCGATTCCGGCGACGATCGTGCCGTGCCCGTCGCAATCGGCGGTGCCGTCACCGTGGGCCACGTAGTCGCCACCACCGATGAGCCGCGGCAACAAGCGGTGTCTGGCGACGCCGGTGTCGATCACCGCGATCTTCTGGCCATCGCCGCGGGTGAGCGGCCACACCGTATCCAGACTCAGTGGTGTGTGCGCCGGAGCTCTTGCGCCGGTCGGAGATTGGTAACAGGGATCACGCTGTTCCGTGGGTTCGACGGGCGCGGGTGGCGCGGGGCGAGGCAGCAAGGAGGCGTCCACCGCGGGCGGCACCACGGCCGCCGCGGGCGCACTTGCCGGCAGCGCCAGCCCGAGGATCAGCGTCGCGGCCAACAAACCAGACCGGTTCACCGCAGTCCCAGGTCCCGGGCGAGGTCGAAGGCACCGGCCAGCCAGCAGGCCAGCGGCACCACCGCGGCCAGCGCGCCATATTCGATGACGTCGGCGATCCGAGCCGCGACGGGACTCTGGACGGTGACCGGCCAGATCACGGCGATCCCGGCGGCCACCGCCAGCATCCCGGACCAGCTGCCATAGGTCGGACACCATGCCACCACGAGAATGAAAGTGGCAGTGAGTGAAAGGAATCCGCAGACGGCTGACACGGTGCGACAGTGACCGGATGCGTACGTGCGTGAGCGCAACAGCAGCGCCACCCCGACAGCAGCGGCGAATGCGACCTCGATGACCGTGACCCGTTGGAGACCCGAGAGGGCGAGCACGGCGGTTCCCAGTGCGGCTGCGGCCGCGCAACCGGCGACCAGGCCGACGAGGTTCTGATGCCCGCGCAGCGCACGTGCATCGTCGTCGAATGCGGTGCCGCTCAGTGTGTCTTCCCCGTCATCGGGATACCCGGGCACCGGAGGTGTCAGGCCGGCCAGAGCGATGGACAACCGCGGGCTCAGCGGTAACACGCCCACCGCGAGTGCGCTCACCACTGCTCCCAATACCGGTGCAGGCAAAGGCCACAGCGCCGCGAGACCCGTCGCCGCAGCCAGCACCCCGGCCAGCGTCACCACCACGAGCAGCATCTGCCCGCTGCGATCCGATGCCCGGATCAGCGCTACACCGAGCGATCCCGCTGCCGTCGCGGCCAAGAACAGGTTCGCCGGCGCTGGACCGGCCGGAACCACCAGGAATCCGAGAACGCCCGCGGACGCCACGGCCACCACGTCGAGAGTGGACACGATGGTCGCACTCAGTCCCAGGCGCGGTGCGGACACGGCGACGGCGGTAATACTGACGGCCACCGCCGCTGCGGCGACGACGCGATCCCATCCAGCGTTGCCGAGTCCGGCCCACACCAAGGCCGCCATCCCCAGCGCGCAGGCGCCCAAGCAGGCGGCGACCCGCAAGCTGGTGGGAACGCCGTCGTCGGCCGAATCGACGGTCAGCGCACTCATCGGCGTTCGATCAGGTGTCGGCTGATCGTCCGACCCGGTCAGGATCAGGAGATCACCGTCATGAATACCGTTCTGCACCAAGTCCGCTGACTCGTCGAGGCTGCGACCACCGAGGAATGCCAGCTGCCACCGTCGTGGTGTGCCATCTCCGGCGCCGAGCGCATCGACGATCCACGGCAGCAGTTCGCCCACGGTCATCGCGGCGGGTAGTGACAGGTCGAGGCCGGTGCCGTCCGCGGCTTCGAGCGCTGTTCCGCAGTGAATCGATACATGGCGCAAGGCATCCGGCATCGCATCACCCCCGTCAGACGCCGATACACGTCACGCTAACCGACCCGGCATGCACCGCTGTGCACCAAAATTTCGGTGCGAACATGGGAACCGGATCGCCACGGCGGGCGTCCAAATGTCGATGGAGACCATCAGTACACCGCAGGGCGCCCGTGGGCTTCCGGCGGAATCGCCGACCGGGGAGATGGTGATCGACGCGCCGCCCGCGTTGCCTCGCCAGACTCCGGGCGGCGTGCTGACCAGGTTGTTGCCGCTGATGCTCGTGGTTGCGATGGCGGGAATGATCGCCGTGTACGTGACCTCGGGCGCGGCTGCCGGCCGCGGCCCGGCGTCGGCGATGTTCCCCATCATGATGGTGATGTCGGCGATCGGCACGGCCGCCTACAGTCTCAAGAGCAACGGGACGGCTCGGCAACTCCACCGGGACCGCTGCGAGTATCTGCGCTATCTCGACGGCATCGACGCCGCGGCCGCCGAAACCGGCCGCTCCCAGTGGCTGGGTCTGCACGCCGACCATCCCGCGCCCGCACGCCTGTGGACACTTTCCGGTGGCGAACAGATGTGGAAACGCCGCCTTGGTGACGCCGAGTTCTGCGCGGTGCGTATCGGACTGGGGGAGCGGCCGCTGAGCACGCGGCTGGTGGCCGGCGGCACCGACCCGGGACGCGATACCGATCCCGTGACGGCATCGGCTCTGGCCCAACTGATTCGGCGCCGGTCGACGGTGGCCGATGCGCCGTGGACGGTGAACCTGGGCAGTCTTGGCCATGTGACCGTGTCCGGGCCGCACGAGGCGGCCCGTGCCCTGGTGCGTGCCGTGATCTGTCAGCTGGCGACGGCGCACAGCCCGCGACATGTCCGCATCGCGGCCATCCTCGACGCCACGACAGTGGGCCACTGGGAGTGGCTGAAATGGCTTGCTCACCACGGGCATTCCATTGGTGCGGGTGGCATGGCGACGTTGCGGTCCCGCGCGCTCGACGGCCTGCCCGCCCCCGCACCCGGAGTGCACACCGTCGTCGTCGTCGACTCGGCTGCAGCAGCGATACCCGCGTCCGGTGCCGGTGTCACTCTGCTGGTGATCGCCGGCCCCGGTGGCACAGGCACAACCGGGACCGATCTGGAACTGGTCCTGGGCTCGGACGGTATGCGCTACGGGGGCGTCCTTGTTCGGCCCGACCAGATGACGCACGAGCAGGCCGTCACATGTGCCCGCAGGCTGGCGCGCTACCGCCCCGAGTCGGCGGCCGATGACTCCGGCTGGCCGGCACTGATCGGCATCGACGGCCCAACGGTCTTCGATCCGGTCGACACCTGGACAACAGCGGATCCACGGCGGTTTCTCCGAGTTCCGGTCGGCCGGTGTACCGACGGCACCCCACTGCACCTCGACCTCAAGGAAGCCGCGCACGACGGCATGGGACCCCACGGATTGTGCGTCGGGGCCACGGGATCGGGAAAGTCCGAGTTCCTGCGGACGTTGGTGCTCGGCCTGATCACCACCCACCCGCCCGAGGCGCTCAACCTGGTGCTCGTCGACTTCAAAGGCGGCGCAACGTTTCTCGGACTGCAGACGGCGCGTCACATCAGCGCCCTGATCACCAACCTGGCGCAGGAGGCGCCGATGGTGGCCCGAATGGCCGACGCCCTGGCTGGGGAGATGACCCGTCGCCAGGAGTTGCTCCGGGCGGCCGGGAACCTGGCCAACATCGCCGAGTACCGACGCCGCGCTGATCTCCCCGCGTTGCCGGCCCTGCTGATCGTGGTGGACGAATTCTCTGAACTGCTGCAGCAGCACCCGGATTTCGCCGAGATGTTCGTGGCGATCGGCCGGCTCGGGAGATCTCTGGGCATGCATCTGCTGTTGGCCAGTCAGCGCCTCGATGAAGGCAGACTGCGGGGACTGGAAAGCCACCTGTCCTACCGGATATGCCTCAAGACCTTCTCGCCCAGCGAATCCCGATCGGTGCTCGGCATCGCCGATGCCTACGAGCTGCCCAACACCCCGGGAGCTGCCTATCTGAAGTCGCCGTCCGGCGAGATCGTCAGGTTTCAGACCGCGTTCGTCTCAGAGGCGTGTTCAGCTCCCGAGCAGCCGCCTCAGGTACCACCGGCGGTGCTGCGGCCGCGGAGATTCACCGGGGCCTGGACGCAGAAAGAGCGCCTCCCGGCGGCACCGAAAGCGACCACTGTGCTCCAACAGGTGGTCGATCGGCTCGCGGGGTACGGCTCCCCGGCGCATCAGGTATGGCTGGCGCCGCTGCCGCGTGGCGTTCCGCTCAGCGACGTGCTGTTGTCCGATTCCGGGCCGTTGTCGATAGCGATCGGACTAGTCGACTGTCCCTTCGACCAACGCCGGGATCGGTTGGTGCTGTCGCTGGGTACCAGCCAGGGAAACATGGCGATCGTCGGCGGTCCCCAGTCCGGAAAGTCCACGGCTGCCAAGACTTTGGCAGTCGCGCTGTCGGCGACGCATGATCCCCGCGATGTGGCGATCTACTGTCTGGACTTCGGTGGTGGGGCGTTGAGTGCCCTACAGGCACTGCCGCATGTGGGTGCGGTGGCCGGACGGGCTGACGCCGACCTGGTCCGGCGGACCGTGGCCGAGCTCCATGCTCTGGTCAACATCCGCGAAGCGCGTTTCACCGCGCTGGGCGTCGGCTCCATGGCCGAATACCGGGCACGCCGTCGCGCGGGCGAGATCGACGATCCGTTCGGAGATGTGTTCCTGATCATCGACGGCTGGTCGACGTTTCGTGGGGAATTCGAATCCCTGGAGCAGTCGATCACTGCGCTTGCACTACAGGGGCTTTCGCTCGGTGTCCATGTGGTCGTGACAGCCTCTCGGTGGGCGGACTTCCGCCCGGCGCTCAAAGATCAGTTGGGAACCCGCATCGAGTTACGGCTCGGCGATCCGGCCGAATCCGAGATGGACCGTAAACGTGCCAGGCAACTGGCCCAGAGCCCACCGGGGCGAGGGCTGACCCGTGAGGGTCGCGAGCTGCTGATCGCGCTGCCGCGGTTGGACGGCACACCGAGCGATGCCGGGATCGGGGAGGCGCTGGCACGGGTCGGTGACACCCTGCGCCTCCAGTACGGGCCCGCGGCGGCGGCGCCGGCCATCCGGCTGTTGCCCGGGAGCGTCCGTCGTCACGAGCTCGGGCCGGTGCCCCTGAACCGGCCCGCCACCGAAGTGCTGCTGGGCGTCGGCGATCGCGAGCTGGCACCGGTGTTGGTCGATTTCGCGACCCAGCCAGATCTGTTGATCCTCGGTGATACCGGCTGCGGCAAGTCCACGGCGCTGCGCACCCTGTGCTCCGAACTGGTGGCCGGCAACGACGCGGCGAGCGCGCAGCTGCTGATCGTGGACTTCCGGCGGGCCCTGCTGGGAGCTGTGGAATCGGAGCAT
The DNA here is from genome assembly GCF_000426065.1 of Mycobacterium sp. URHD0025. Lineage (GTDB taxonomy): Bacteria > Actinomycetota > Actinomycetes > Mycobacteriales > Mycobacteriaceae > Mycobacterium. Next base: position 277,241 of record NZ_AUEQ01000006.1, read on the forward strand.
CTGGCCGGATACGCGCCCTCGGTGGGGGCGCTGGATGCCACGTTGCCGAGCGTGCTTGAGACGCTGAGGAACCGGATGCCGAATGCGGAGGTCAGCCAACGGCAACTCCGTGACCGGTCGTGGTGGAGCGGACCGGAACTGTACGTCGTGGTCGACGACTACGACCTGGTGGCCGGTAGCGGGACAAACCCACTGTCGGCGCTGTTGCCCTACCTGCCGCATGCCCGCGACCTCGGGCTGCATCTGCTGCTGGCCCGCCGTTCCGGCGGAGCGGCGCGGGCGATGTTCGATCCGGTCGTGGCTGCCGTGAGAGACCTCGGCTGCATGGGCCTGATGATGAGCGCGAACCCCGACGAGGGTGTGCTGCTGGGATCGGTGCGGCCGGTTCGGCTTCCGCCTGGGCGCGGCACACTGATCACCCGCGCGGCACCTGATCAACTGGTTCAGGTCGCGTTGCCCGGCGAAGAGACCGGGTGATGAGCTCGACCGTCGTCGAGGTGGGTCCGGTGACCGTGCGTGGACCCGGCCCAGACTCAGACCTCGCCGGCATCGCGGTGGCCGGGATCGACGACGAGATCACCCTCGTCGACGACCAACCGGTCGCGGTGGCCGACCTGTGGGTCGAGGTGCTCGACGCCGCGGCGCCCGGGGCGCGACGACTCACCCTGGTGTGCCCCACCTGGTGGACCGTCGAGCAGTGCGACCGCGTACGGGACGCCGCGATTGCCATAGGCGCTGAAGTCGTTGTGATGCAGCGTGTTCAGGCGATCGGTTCAACGCTGACGAGTGAGTCATGGGTGGTGGTCGAGATCTCCGACGAGGTCGTCGTGGTGTCGGGCGCCGGCGCGCCGGGCGTGACGCTGGCCCGCCATGCCGAGGACGATCTGGACCCGGAGGCAGTGGTACGCGCAGTGATTGCGATCGCGGGAGCATCGGCGGAGGTCGCGGTCGATGCACCGGCCGAGGTCGTCGGAGCGACGGCGTTGGGCAGCGCGGTGATGGACGGATTGCGCCGGCGCGGTACGAAGGTCAACCTGGCCGACGCCCGGACGTGGCGCGTCGCGCTCACGTGTCCGGACACCCCGGCCGTCGCCGAACCCGTCGGCAGGCGGGTCCTGGCGGGCCGGCTCGCGATCGGTGCGGCGACGACTCTGGCCATTGTGCTGGGCGGGATAGCCTTTGCCGCTCAGGGTGGAGCCGGGGACGACGGCGCGATGACGGTGCTTGTCGAGGGCCGGGTCGCGATGCAGATTCCCGCCGGGTGGACCGTTCAGCGGATCACCGACGGGCCGGGATCGGCTCGCGTGGAGGTGATTTCACCGAGCGATCCGCAGGCGGCGATCCACCTGACGCAGTCCGGGATCGCTGACGGCGCCGTGGCCGACACTCTGCAGCGGGCTCTTGAGGAGGAGCCCGAAGGGGTGTTCGTCGACTTCGATCCGGCCGCGGTTATCGCGGCGCGCCGGGTGGTCAGTTACCTGGAGGTCCGCCCCGGTCGAGAGGTTCGGTGGGCGGTGTTCGTCGACAGATCGGTGCGGATCGCGATCGGGTGCCAGAGTGCACCGGACCGCGCGGCCGCGGTGCGGGCGGCGTGTGAGGCGGCCACCCGGTCGGCACATGCAACCGGCTGAGATTTGGGTGGAACCGAATCGGCCCGCGCTGCGTCGAATTGTTATATCCCGCAAGACAAGACCGGAGGGTCAGAGGACATGTCACCAGGACTGACGGGGCCGTTGGGCACCGACTTCGAGGTAATGACGAGCGTGGCCGACCGGATCGACGTCCTCAACGACGACGTCCGGGCCATGCTGCAGACGTTCATCGGAAAAATGAGCAGTGTGCCACTGTCGGTGTGGGGCGGAGTGGCTGCCGCGCGCTTTCGCGATGTGGTCGACCGCTGGAACGGTGAATCGCTGACGCTGTACTCCACCTTGAGCCGCATTGCCGAGACCATCCGGACCAACGAGCGCACGTTGCGCGCTGCGGCTCACAACCACGCGCAGCGCCTCGGCACCGTCGGCGACGGCATCTGAGGGCCGCGACCATGGATCATGTGCTGTCCTACGACTTCGGCGAGATCGAGTACTCGGTTCGCCAGGAGATCCACACCACCTCGCGCCGATTCAACGCGGCCCTGGATGAATTGCGTTCACAGATCGCGCCTCTGCAGCAGGTCTGGACCCGTGAGGCCGCGCAGGCCTATGCCGTCGAGCAGGCCCGGTGGAACCGCGCGGCCGCGGCACTCAACGACATCCTGGTCTCTCTGGGCAATGCGGTGCGCGACGGTGCCGACGAGGTGGCCGCCACCGATCGCAGTGCCGCCAATGCCTGGGGAGTCTGAGACGGCCGACGCAGGAGGGCGGCCGGAAGAGCCGGTGCGGTCCCGTTCGGTGGAGAGGACCGAGCGGGACCGCACACTTCCGTTCTAGCGACCCGAGTTGGAGCCGTTGGACCGCTGGGGCCGACGGCCGCCGCGGTGCTGCCCGCCGGCGCCGGACCTTGCGGCCGGGGCGCCGCCGTTGCGGGAGGACCCGTTCGGGCGGCTGCGGCGCTGCTGCTGCCCCGACTTGCCCGGCTGCGCGGACTGGCGCCGCGGCGCCGCAGCCTGGGCTACCGGCTCCACACGGATCGGATCACCGAAAACCCGGTCTCCGGGCGCGATCTCGCGAAGCACGGGATGATCGATCCCGTTCACCCGGGTGATCGTCGGCTTGACGCCGGCCTTTTTGGTCAGGGTGCGTACGTCGGAAACCTGCGCATCGTGCATCAGGGTCACGACGGTGCCCTCGTTCCCGGCGCGGGCGGTGCGCCCGGACCGGTGCAGGTAGGCCTTGTGCTCGACCGGCGGGTCGGCGTGCACGACGAGGCTGACATCGTCGACGTGGATGCCACGGGCGGCGATGTCGGTGGCCACCAGTACTGCCGCCGATCCGTCGGAGAAGGCGGTCAGGTTGCGGGTGCGGGCATTCTGGGACAGGTTGCCGTGCAGCTCGACTGCCGAGACGCCACGCGAATTGAGCTGACGGGTCAGGTTTTTCGCGCCGTGCTTGGTGCGGGCGAACACGATGGTGCGGCCCGGGGCGGCGGCCAGATCGGCAACCACGTTGATCCGCGCGGCGTTGTCCACGTGGAGCACGTGGTGGACCATCGCACTCACCGGTGACTGTGCTGAGTCGACACTGTGCACCACGGGGTCGTGCAGGTAGCGCTTGACCAGCACGTCGACCCCGGCGTCAAGCGTGGCCGAGAACAGCAGGCGCTGGCAGTTTTTGGGCGTACGGTCCAGCAGCCGCTTCACACCCGGCAGGAAGCCGAGATCGGCCATGTGGTCGGCCTCGTCCAGCACGGTGACCTCGACCGCCGACAGGTCTGCGTGGCCTGACCGCATGTGGTCTTCCAGCCGGCCCGGGCAGGCGATCACGATGTCCACGCCACCCCGGAGTGCGGAGATCTGCGGGTTGGCGCCCACGCCACCGAAGATGTTGACCGAGCGCAGGCCGGTGGCTTTGGCCAACGGAGCCAGCGAGGCCTCGATCTGGGTGACCAGTTCGCGGGTCGGCGCCAGGATCAGCGCACGGGGCCGGTTGGGTGCGCGACGTGTGCCGCTGGTCGACAACCGTGCCACCAGGGGCAACAGGAATGCGTAGGTCTTGCCCGATCCGGTGCGGCCGCGGCCCAGGACGTCGCGGCCGTTCAGTGAATCGGGCAGGGTGGCGGCCTGGATCGGGAACGGGGTCTCGACCCCGCTGGCCGCAAGGGTGGCGACGATCTCGGCGGGCAGGCCGAGCTCGGCGAAAGTGGGCACAGCGGTGCCAGGGATTTCTTGGACAGACAAAATGAAAGCTCCGAAAATAGAGGGCGGTCGTCCTGCCCGGCGCGAGTGACATCTCGCGGCGCTCGGTGTGACGATCGAGAAGGCGGCAAAGGCAGAACAGGCATGCCGCTGTGGCCCAACTATACGGGTCGTGGGGCGGATTCCCCGATTCCTGGTGGTTGGGGTGCTGGTGGTATCCATCACAGGCCGGGCTGGTCAACTATCCTGGCGGTTACGCGTGAATGCCATGTCCAATGGCCCGACGCCGGGAGAGATGATCGCCGTGGCCGCATCGAGGAACGCGGGAGGCCGGGTGTCGACCCGAGCGCTGCCCGCGAAGGTGCGTGCTGTCCATGACCTGTTCATCGAAGGCCAGGTAGACGCTGATTACCTGGATTCCACCCCCGTACGCCGCATCATCGCCGAGAGCTGGCAGCGCAGCCTGGCCACCGGGGTGGACCCCGATCTGGGCGCCCGCGCGGCCGCCGCGGCCGCGGCATTGACCGAATTACGCAATACGCATCCGCTCGCCCCCACCCTGCCGCTGATCCGCCGCCTGCTGGTCGACGATGCCGTCGACGCCGGAGTGGTGGTGGCGATCACCGCGGCCGACGGCACGCTGCTGTGGGTCGAGGGCGACGCCGGCGTTCGCCGCAAGGCGGAGGCGATGAACTTCGTGCCCGGATCGGACTGGAGCGAGCAGTCGGCCGGGACGAATGCCCCTGGCACCGCGTTGGCGCTCGACCGTGAGCTGCAGATCCAGGGGACCGAGCACTTCTCCCGCATCATGCACTCGTGGAGTTGTTCGGCGGTTCCGGTGCATGATCCGGCCACCGGTGTGCTGCTGGGCGCCATCGACCTGACCGGCGGCTCAGCCGTCGCGACGCCGCAGACATTGGCGCTGGTCAGAGCCACTGCCGTCGCCGTGGAGAACCAGCTGGCTCTGCTTCGCCTGGCCGGACCCGTCACGCCGGCGGCGCCCGAGGGCGCCCGGTTGACGGTGCTGGGTGCCGACCGCCCGCGCTGGCAGACGACCGACGACGCGGGCCGTTCGCAGTCCAGTGGGCTGACCGGCCGCCATGCCGACATCCTGGTTCTGCTGATCCGCCATCCCGAGGGGCTGAGTGCCGATCACCTGGCCATGCTGCTCGACGACAAGGACCTCGACGTCGTCACCGTGCGAGCCGAGGTGTCGCGGCTGCGTCGGGTCATCGGCAGTACCTACATCGAGTCCCGGCCGTACCGGCTGTTGGCGCCGGTGGCCAGCGACATGGGCGACGTCTTCGACGCGCTGCAGGCCGGGAACCTCTCGGCCGCGCTGGACGCCTACTCAGGGGCGTTGTTGCCGCAATCGGTCTCGCCGGCCATCGCGCGGCTGCGCACCGAGCTGAGTGCCAGCCTGCGCGAAGCGGTGCTGGCCGCGGGGGACCTGCGCCTGCTGCGGCGGTGGTTGTCGCTGCCCGATGGTCGTGACGATCGCCAGGGTTGGCGGGTGCTGCACGACCATGCCGAGGCTGATCCCGTGGCCAGGGCGCAGGCCCGCGGTCACCTGGCCGGGATCGATTCCGAACTGGGCTGATCACCCGGCCCAACGTGTGCAACTGTGCTGCAACCTGCTGCTGAGTACCTTTAGTGACGACCGACACACCTGGTGTCCGAATGCAGGAGATTGCCATGACTGTTTATGCACGTCCGGGTACCGAAGGCGCCCTGATGTCGTTCGAGGCCCGCTACGACAACTACATCGGTGGACAGTGGGTCGCGCCCGCCGAGGGCCGCTACTTCGAGAACCCCACGCCGATCACCGGTCAGGTGTTCTGCGAGGTGGCCCGCTCCACCGAGGCCGATGTCGAGAAGGCGCTGGATGCCGCGCATGCCGCCGCACCGGCCTGGGGCAAGACCTCGCCGGCTGAGCGCGCCGTCATCCTCAACAAGATCGCCGACCGCATCGAGGAGAACCTCGAATCCGTGGCGCTGGCCGAGTCGTGGGACAACGGCAAGCCGATCCGCGAGACGCTCAACGCCGACATCCCGCTGGCCGTCGACCACTTCCGCTACTTCGCCGGTGTGTTGCGTGCCCAGGAAGGCTCGCTCTCGCAGATCGACGAGGACACCGTCGCCTACCACTTCCACGAACCGCTCGGCGTGGTCGGCCAGATCATCCCCTGGAACTTCCCGATTCTCATGGCGGTGTGGAAGCTGGCCCCGGCGCTGGCCGCCGGCAACGCGGTGGTGCTCAAACCTGCTGAGCAGACTCCTGTTTCGGTGCTCTATCTGATGTCGCTGATCGGTGACCTGTTGCCGGCCGGTGTGATCAACGTGGTCAACGGGTTCGGTGTCGAGTGCGGCAAGCCCCTGGCCTCGAGCAACCGGATCGCCAAGATCGCCTTCACCGGTGAGACCACCACGGGCCGGCTGATCATGCAGTACGCCAGCCAGAACCTGATCCCCGTGACGCTCGAGCTGGGCGGCAAGAGCCCCAACATCTTCTTCTCGGATGTGCTGGCCGACGCCGACGATTTCCAGGACAAGGCCCTGGAAGGGTTCACCATGTTCGCCCTCAACCAGGGTGAGGTGTGCACCTGCCCGTCGCGGTCGCTGATTCAGGCCGACATCTACGACGAGTTCCTGGAACTTGCCGCGATCCGCACCAAGGCCGTGCGCCAGGGTGACCCGCTGGACACCGAGACGATGATCGGTGCGCAGGCCTCCAACGATCAGCTGGAGAAGATCCTGTCCTACATCGAGATCGGCAAATCAGAAGGGGCCCAACTGATCACCGGTGGTGAGCGGGCCGATCTCGGCGGCGATCTCAATGGCGGCTTCTACGTGGCGCCGACGATCTTCACCGGCAACAACAAGATGCGGCTGTTCCAGGAGGAGATCTTCGGTCCCGTCGTCGCGGTCACCTCGTTCACCGATTACGACGACGCCATCTCGATCGCCAACGACACGCTGTACGGCCTCGGTGCCGGGGTGTGGAGCCGTAACGGCAACACCGCCTACCGCGCGGGCCGCGACATCAAGGCCGGCCGGGTGTGGACCAACTGCTACCACGCCTACCCCGCCCATGCGGCGTTCGGTGGCTACAAGCAGTCCGGCATCGGCCGGGAGAACCACAAGATGATGCTGGATCACTACCAGCAGACCAAGAACCTGCTGGTGAGCTACGGCAACAAGGCCCAGGGCTTTTTCTGACCCCTCGAACGTGAGCTTGTGTGCGAAAAATCCCGCAGAACTCGCATACAAGCTCACTTTCGTCCGCCCGAAAGGACTTTCGATGACGTCTCTACCCCTGGATACCGCGCACAAGGTGATCGACGCCGCCATCGCCAAAGCGGTGGAGATCGGCCAGCCGATGAACATCGCCGTGGTCGACGACGGCGGCCATCTGGTCGCGTTCGCGCGGATGGACGGTGCCATCAAGGCAAGCATCGACATCTCGATCCGCAAGGCGCGCACCTCGGTGATGATGAACCTGCCCACCAGTGCCCTGACCGCCGCGGTGCAGCCGGGCGCGGAACTCTATGGCCTGGAGCAGACTTCGGGCGGACTCGTGGTGTTCGGCGGTGGGTTACTGCTGGAGATCGACGGATCCGTGGTGGGTGCGATCGGTGTCAGCGCGGGGAGTGTCGAGCAGGACGTGTCGGTGGCGACCGCCGGGGTCGCGGCAATATAGCCGCAGCCGGGGTCGCGGCAATATAGCTGGAGCCGGGGTCGCGGCGATCTAACCGGGAGCGCTCGCGAGAACGCAGTCCCCGCAGTAGCCGCCACCCGGAATGCGGTAGTACAGACAGCAATTCCGGCGCATGAAGCGGCCATCGACGAACTCGGCCGCGCCGGACAGCGGACGCACCGCGAGCAGTGATGCGATCAACGCGCGGCCGCGCCGCTCATCGTGGGGCCTGGACATGGACAGCACCGTCACCGCGCCGTTGGCGGCCGATGCGATGTTGCCCCACAGCACCTGTGGTGAAACGCCTGTCGCCGATCGCATGATCTCGCTGAGTGGACGCAGCACGTCACCGACGAGCGAATCGGTGATGAGTGAGGCGGCGTGTTCCGAGCTGTTGACCGCCACCCAGTCGAGGCGTGTCACGCCCAGCCTCGGCCGGTGTGATGAATCCCGTTGCCAGTACACAGAATCCGCAACAAGCAGCGGGACGGCGTGCTGGCACACCGCGGCGCCGACTACCGGGGACAACAGCCGGGCCGCGATCGACAGGTGCACCGAGGATGCCGCCGCCTTGATCGATACCTCCGTTGGGTCGATGCCCATCGACGACGCGATCGCCGCCCGGGTCAGGTACGCGAAGTCGCGGATCGCCGCTGCGTCGCTCAGCAGCGAGCTGATGGGCATCCACGAGGCGTCAGCGGCGGCCGGCAGGACGAAGAACTCGCCAAGCTGTGCGAGAGAGCGGAACCCGGGAACATCCATCGTCGGCACAGGCTATCCCCTGGTCACCGCGACACTCCGACGGAGCCACTGACCTGCGGCGCAACCCTCATGCAACGTGATGCAACGCACAATCGAGTAGACGCACTGGCCGAGTCACACCAGTTGGGAGCAATGCATGACAGAACCCGTTCTCGATCCTTCGGTGGACTATCCGCTGAGCAGCAATCGCAAGGACCTCCTCTTCACGCCCAATGGCAGGCCGATCGACGCCATCACGATGGAGGCCGTGATGGCAGGTGACGTCGAGGCCTCGGATCTGCGCATCACTCCGCAGACCCTGCGGCTGCAGGCACAGATCGCCGAGAAGGTCGGCCGCAAGCAGCTCGGCGGCAATCTGCGGCGGGCCGCCGAGATGACCGCGATCAGTGACGAGCGGGTGCTGCAGATCTACAACGCGCTGCGACCCAACGCGTCGACCAAGGCCGAGCTCGAATCGATCGCCGACGAACTCGACACACAGTACGGCGCAACGTTGCTGGCCGGGCTGGTGCGTGAGGCGGCCGACGTGTACGAGCGCCGCGACATCCTGGCCACCAGCGAATAGGAGACACCTGTGACGACAGCCAGAAATCTCGGCGCCGACGGTGGACGACAGTCCGAGCGGACGAAGGTACTCGAAGACCGCCCGGTCAACCTCGACGGCTTCGTGCAGGAGTGGCCCGAGGTCGGAATGGTCGCGCTGGACAGCGAATTCGACCCGTCACCCAGCGTGCGGGTCGTCGACGGGAAGATCGTCGAGATGGACGGCCGGGACCGCGCCGATTTCGACTTCATCGACCAGTTCATCGCCGATCACGCGATCGACGTCACCACCACCGAGCAGTCCATGGCGATCCCCGCCGCAGAGATCGCGGGCATGCTGGTCGATCCCCGCGTCACCCGCGACGAGGTGATCGCGGTGACCGGAGGGCTGACGCCGGCCAAGCTGCTGGAAGTCATGAAGACGATGAACATCGTCGAGATCATGATGGGCATGCAGAAGATGAGGGCCCGCCGCACCCCGGCGAACCAGGCTCACTGCACCAGCGCGCGCGACAATCCGCTTCAGGTCGCATGTGAGGCCGCCGAGGCATCGCTGCGCGGATTCTCGGAAGTGGAAACGACTTTGGGTGTGGTGCGCTACGCCCCGTTGGTCGCGATGGCGCTGCAGATCGGCAGCCAGGTCGGCACCGGCGGGCGGCTGACCCAGTGCGCGCTGGAGGAGGCCACCGAACTCGAGTTGGGTATGCGCGGCATCACCGCTTATGCCGAGACGATTTCGGTCTACGGCACCGAGTCGGTCTTCGTCGACGGCGATGACACCCCCTGGTCGAAGGCGTTCCTCGCGGCGGCCTATGCCTCCCGTGGCATCAAGATGCGGTTCACGTCCGGAACCGGTTCCGAGGTGCAGATGGGCAACGCCGAGGGCCGGTCGATGTTGTACCTGGAGATCCGCTGCATCCTGGTGGCCAAAGGAGCGGGCGTGCAGGGACTGCAGAACGGCTCGATCTCATGTATCGGTGTGCCGGGTGCGGTGCCTGCCGGTATCCGCGCCGTGGCTGCCGAGAACCTCGTCGCCTCGGCGGTGGATCTGGAGTGCGCGTCGGGCAACGACCAGTCGTTCTCCCACTCGCCGATGCGGCGCACGGCCCGGCTGCTACCGCAGCTGATGCCGGGCACCGACTTCATCACTTCGGGTTATTCGGCAACGCCCAACTACGACAACATGTTCGCCGGATCCAACGTGGACGCGGAGGATTTCGACGACTTCAACACGATTCAGCGTGACCTGCAGATCGACGGTGGGCTGCGCCATGTCAACGAGTCCGAGATTCTCGCGGCGCGTCATCGGGCGGGCAAGGCACTGCAGGCGGTCTTCCGTTACCTGGACCTACCGTCGATCTCGGACGCCGAGATCGATGCCGCCGTCTATGCCCACGGCAGCCGCGAACTCATCCCGCGCGACGTGCTGGAAGACCTCAAGGGTGCCCAGCAGGTGATGGACCGCAATGTGACCGGCCTGGACCTGGTGAAGGCACTCGAGTCGACGGGATTCACCGATGTCGCCGAGAATCTGCTGACTGTTCTGCGGCAGAGGGTTTCGGGTGATCTGCTGCAGACCTCGGCGATCATGACGCGCGACCTGCAGCCGTTGTCGGCGGTCAATGACCGCAACGATTACGCGGGTCCCGGTACCGGATACCGGCCTTCGGGTGCCCGGTGGGAGGAGATGAAACGGTTGCGTCATGTCACGAGCGCCGAGAACCCGGAACTGGAGGTGCAGTGAGATGGCCCAACGCACATTGACTTTCACCGGCGATTCGGCGGCCGAACCGGGCACGCGATCCGATGAGGTGGTGCTGGCGATCTCGCCGGCATTCGCCGATTTCTTCAGCCAGACCATCGTCGGGCTGTCGCACGCCGACGTGATCCGGGAGATCCTGGCCGGGATCGAGGAGCAGGAGGTTACGGCGCGGTGCATCCGGATTCGGCACAGCAGTGACCTGGCGGTGGTGGCGCACACCGGGGCCAAACTCTCCGGATCGGGGATCGGCATCGGGATCCTGTCGCGCGGCACCGCGATGATCCATCAGCGCAATCTGCCCCGGTTGTCCAGCCTGGAGCTGTTCCCGCAGAGCCCGTTGATGACCTTGGAGACCTACCGCAGCATCGGTTCCAACGCCGCGCAGTACGCGAAAGGCGAGTCGCCCGAGCCGGTTCCGACACTCAACGATCAGATGGCCCGGCCGCGGTGGCAGGCGAAGGCCGCGTTGCTGCATCTGAAGGAGACCGAGCAGATCCGCAAGAACTCCCGTCCCGTCGAGGTGGTACCGGACTTCGGACAGATCGCCACGGTTCCCGGGGCGCTGGGAACCTGATGGCACGGACCGTTGTCGGTGTCGACATCGGTAACTCGACGACCGAGGCCAGCGCCGCGACGATCGAACCGGACGGAACAGTGCGGTTCATCGGTGCGGCGCTGACCTCGACCACTGGAATCAAGGGCACCACAGATAATGTCGACGGCGTCGCCGAGGCGGTGGCCCGGGCATTCGATGCCGCCGGAATGCGACTCGCGCAGCTGGATGTCGTGCTCCTCAATGAGGCCACGCCGGTGATCAGTGGCCTGGCGATGGAAACCATCACCGAAACCATCATCACCGAGTCGACCATGATCGGCCATGATCCGCGCACCCCGGGTGGTCGCGGTCTCGGCGTCGGAGTGACCGTGGCGTTCGAGGAGCTGTCCAAGACCCCGTGCGGTCCAGACATCATCGTGATCGTCCCGAAGGGCGTGGATTTCGAGGTGGCCGCACACGCGATCAATGCCGCGTGTGAGCGCGGGGTGAAGGTGACCGGCGCGATCCTGGGCAACGACGATGCAGTGCTGGTGGTGAACCGGCTGGCCACCGCCATTCCGGTCATCGACGAGGTGTCGCGCATCGAAGCGGTGCCGGTGGGCATGCTCGCGGCCGTCGAGGTCGCCGGCCCCGGCCAGTCGATCCGCACCCTGTCCAACGCCTACGGGCTGGCGACGATCTTCGCTCTCGATGCCGCCGCCACCAAGGTGGTTTCCCCGGTGGCCCGGGCGCTGACCGGCAACCGGTCTGCCGTCGTCGTCCGCACCCCGGCAGGGGATGTCGCCGACCGCACCATCCCCGCCGGTTCCCTTGCCCTGACCGGTGACCGGAAGCGGGTCGCGGTGGACGTGTCCCGCGGTGCCGCCGAAATAATGGCCGCCGTCGAGAGGGTCAGCCCACTGGTTGACGTCTCCGGTGAGGCCGGCACCAATACCGGAGGAATGATTGCCAACGTACGACAGAGTATGGCCGATCTGTCCGGACACGCACTCGCCGATGTCCGGATCCAGGACCTGCTCGCCGTAGACACCTTTGTGCCCCAGGAGGTTCGGGGCGGTGTCGCCGGGGAGGTGGCACTGGAGAACGCGGTCGCCCTGGCGGCGATGGTGCGTACCAGGGAAAGCGGCATGCGGGCAGTCGCCGACGCGGTGCAACGCCGGCTGCGCGCGGCGGGGGCGGACCACGTCGACGTGATCGTCGGCGGAGTCGAGGCCGAGATGGCCGTATTGGGAGCCCTCACCACGCCCGGTACCGACAAGCCGCTGGTGGTCCTCGATCTCGGCGGCGGATCCACCGATGCGGCCACGATCGAGGCCGACGGAACCATCGAAGCAGTGCACCTGGCCGGTGCCGGTGATCTGGTCACCAGGCTCATCGACGCAGAGTTGGGGCTGGGCAATGTGGAGCTGGCAGAGGAGATCAAGCGGTTTCCGCTGGGAAAGGCCGAGAGCTTCTTTCACGTACGACTCGAGAACGGAACGGTGCAGTTCTTCGAGAAGCCGTTACCGACAACGGCTTTCGCCAGGGTTGTCACGCTCGGTGAGTGCGCCATGAACCCGATCCCGACCCGGCATTCGCTGGACCGGATCCGGATGGTCCGCCGGGCCGCCAAGGAGCGGGTCTTCGTCGTCAACGCACTGCGGGCGCTGAGGACCATTGCCCCCGGCGGGGATTTGCGCCAGATCGGTTTCGTGGTGCTGCTCGGCGGCTGTGCCCTGGATTTCGAGATTCCCGAGCTGATCGCCGACGCGCTGGCTCCCTACGGAATCGTCTGCGGCACAGGCAACGTACGCGGCACTGACGGGCCGCGTAACGCGGTGGCCACCGGTCTGGTGGCGTCTCATGCGGCAACCCGGCGGTCGGGAGCTTCCGTTGGGGCGTGACGGTGGACAACCCGAACCGCCGGTGATCGTGGTCCTCAGCGCCGGCGGACCGCTGGAGCGCGAGGTGGCCGCGGGCATCGAAGAGGAAGGTGTTCCGTACGCGGTCCACGCCGCGCACGGCGCCGAAAGTATGCCACGTGCAACCGATCTGGCGATCGAGGCCGCGCGGCGGTCAACACTGCAGGTTGGGGTTGGGGTAGGGGAGTCCGGGGATGTCTGCGTGCACCACGCCAAGCTCGCCGGAACGCTGGCGGATCTGACGTCGGACAGTGCCGGTCGCGCAACAGCACGGGCGTTGGGCCACAACGCAGCGCGCATCGTCGTCGGCCTCCCGCTGAAACAGGTTGGAACCCAGCGACCGCATACTCCAATACCGCGTTTGGGGTAGACAGGGCGGCCATCTCCGGAGATACTTCTCCGTAAAGGTTGAGAAACAGACCTTTAGGTGGGCTAGCTGAAATAGCCGCCGCATGTCGGGTCAACCCGTGGCCGGCCAGATGTGCCACTGCCGAATGTAAAAGCATTGCCGATAAAGGAGTTTGACATGGCGGGTGTGGAAGAGCACCTGGAGAGCGCTGATTATCTGCAGAAGCGTCAGCTCAAATCCGGAAGTGCCGGGTGGTTACTCCTGGCCGGTTTGGGTGTCAGCTATGTGGTGTCCGGCGACTACTCCGGGTGGAATTTCGGCCTGGCGCAAGGTGGCTTCGGTGGCCTGGCGATCGCGGCGGTGATCATCGCCGGCATGTACCTGGCCCTCGTGCTGGGTATGGCCGAGCTGTCCTCGGCACTGCCCGCCGCCGGCGGCGGGTATACCTTCGCCCGCCGCGCGCTCGGCCCGTGGGGTGGATTCGCCACCGGCACAGCGATTCTCATCGAGTACTCGATCGCCCCGGCGGCCATCGCCACCTTCATCGGGGCCTACGTGGAATCGCTGGGATTGTTCGGGATCACCAACGGCTGGTGGGTCTATCTCGCCGCCTATGCATTGTTCATCGGCATCCACCTGTCCGGCGTCGGTGAGGCGCTCAAGGTCATGTTCGTCATCACGGCCATCGCGCTGCTGGGCCTGCTGGTCTTCGCGATCGCCGCGGTCGGGCATTTCGACCTGTCCAACCTGACCAACATCGCGGTCGACGGCGGCGCGGCCGGTGCATCGGCTCTGCTGCCGCACGGCTACCTGGGGATCTGGGCCGCGATCCCGTTCGCCATCTGGTTCTTCCTCGCGATCGAGGGCGTGCCGCTGGCCGCTGAGGAAACCGCCAACCCGGAACGCAACGTCCCACGCGGCATCATCGCCGGGATGGGCGTCCTGCTGGTCACCTGTGCGACAGTCCTGATCCTGACCACTGGTGCCGGGGGCGCCGACGAGATGTCGGCCTCGGGCAATCCGCTGGTCGAGGCGCTGGGGCAGGGCACCGCGGCCAAGCTGGTCAATTACATCGGCCTGGCCGGCCTGATCGCGAGCTTCTTCTCGATCATCTACGCGTACTCGCGGCAGCTGTTCGCCCTGTCCCGTGCGGGCTACCTGCCCACCAGGCTCTCGGTGACCAACTCGCGCAAGGCGCCGACGCTGGCGCTGATCATCCCGGGCATCATCGGCTTCCTGCTGTCGCTGACCGGTAAGGGCGATCTGCTGTTGAACATGGCGGTCTTCGGTGCCGCGCTGAGCTACGTGCTGATGATGACGAGCCACATCGTGCTCCGCGTCCGCGAGCCCGAGATGCCGCGGCCGTACCGGACCCCGGGCGGCGCGATCACCACCGGAATCGCGCTCGTCATAGCGGTTTTCGCGGTCATCGCGACCTTCCTGGTCAACCCCGTCGCGGCCGGCCTGTGTCTGGCTGTGTTCGCCGTGTTCATGCTCTACTTCGCGGTCTACAGCCGTCACCGCCTGGTGGCCAACTCGCCCGATGAAGAGTTCGCGATGCTGGCGGCAGCCGAGGACGCCCTGAAATGAAGTACCACCAGCAGGTTTCGGGGGTGACCTACAGCTTCGACGGTCTGGTCGAGGTGATGGCCAAGGCCACCCCGCTGCGGTCTGGCGATCAACTCGCCGGCTGCGCGGCCGAGCACGACGGTGAACGGGCTGCGGCCGCCTGGGTGCTCGCGGACCTGCCGTTGGACATCTTCCTCAACCAGGAACTGGTGCCGTACGAGACCGACGAGGTCACCCGGCTGATCATGGACAGCCATGACCGTCAAGCCTTTTCGGAGATCTCGCACCTGACCGTCGGCGGCCTGCGGGACTGGCTGATGGACACCTCGGCACACGATCACAGCGCCGAGCGGCTGGCCGCCGTCGCTCCCGGGCTGACGCCGGAAATGGTCGCGGCGGTCAGCAAGATCATGCGCAACCAGGATCTGATCGCGGTGTCGGCGGCCGCCGAGGTGACCGCGGCGTTCCGCACCACCGTCGGTGCCCGCGGCACGTTGGCCACCCGGTTACAGCCCAACCATCCGACCGACGATCCGCGCGGCATCGCCGCGGCGGTGCTCGACGGGCTACTGCTCGGCTGCGGTGACGCGGTGATCGGGATCAACCCGGCCACCGACTCGCCGCAGGCCACCGCGGACCTGCTCTATCTACTCGATTCGATCCGCACGCGCTACGACATCCCCGTCCAGTCCTGCGTGTTGTCCCATGTCACCACGACGATCGGGTTGGTGGAGGCCGGGGCGCCGGTGGACTTGATGTTCCAGTCCGTGGCGGGCACCGAGGGGGCCAACTCCGCATTCGGGGTGAATCTGCAATTGCTGCGCGAGGGCAACGAAGCGGCGCGCAGCCTGGGCCGCGGCACCGTCGGCAACAACGTCATGTACCTGGAGACGGGCCAGGGCTCGGTGCTCAGTTCCGGCACCCACCTGGGTGTCGGCGGCAAACCCGTGGATCAGCAGACCCTGGAGACCCGCGCCTACGCGGTGGCCCGCGATCTCGAACCACTGCTGGTGAACACGGTCGTCGGGTTCATCGGGCCGGAATACCTCTACGACGGCAAGCAGATCATCCGGGCCGGACTCGAAGACCACTTCTGCGGCAAATTGCTCGGCCTGCCGATGGGTGTCGATGTCTGCTACACCAACCACGCCGAGGCCGACCAGAACGACATGGACACCTTGCTGACGTTGTTGGCCGCGGCAGGAGTGGCATTCGTCATCACCGTCCCGGGCGCCGACGACGTGATGCTCGGCTACCAGAGCCTGTCGTTCCACGACGTGCTGACCACCCGGCGCACTCTGGGCCTGCGGCCTGCCGCCGAGTTCGAGGCGTGGCTGCGCAGCGTCGGCATGGTGGACGACTCGGGCAAGCTGACCCCGTTCGACCTGGAGCGTTCGGTGCTGCGGTCGCTGACTTCGGCGGAGCCGTCATGAGCACGAACGAGATTGCGGTTCAAGAGTTCTGGGACGAGCTGCGCAAGACGACCCAGGCCAGGATCGGGCTGGGCCGGGCCGGCAACGCGCTGCCTACCCGTCGGGTCCTCGAACTCGCCGCGGCGCATGCCGCGGCCCGCGATGCGGTGCACGTGCCGTTGGACACCGATCAACTGGTGAGCGCCGTCCGCGACGTGGGTATCGGCGAGCCGGCCGTGGTGACCAGCCGGGCCACCTCACGCGACGAGTATCTGCGCCGGCCCGATCTGGGCCGCGAACCCGCCGAGGCCATGGAAGTGCCTGCCACCCCGGCCGACATCGGTTTCGTACTCGCCGACGGGTTGTCGCCGACCGCACTGGATCGTCACGGCGCGACGCTACTCGCGGCGTTGGTGGAACAACTGCGGGACCGCTACACCCTGGCCCCGCCGGTGATCGCGACGCAGGCCCGCGTCGCGCTCGGCGATCACCTAGGAGCACAGCAGCACGTCCGAACTCTGCTCGTCGTGATCGGAGAGCGTCCCGGTCTGAGCGTTGCAGACAGCCTCGGCATCTACCTCACCCACCTGCCGATGCCCGGCCGCACCGACGCCGACCGCAACTGCATCTCCAACATCCATCCGCCAGACGGCCTCGGTTACGCCGAGGCCGCCCGGGTGGCGGCCGGACTGGTCGACGGGGCGCTGGCGCTGGGCCGCTCCGGCGTCGACCTGAAGGACACCTCACGGACCTCGGCGCTCGACCCGACCCGCATGACCCAACTCAACTGAATCAGGAGTCTCAATGACCGTGCGTGCCGCCCTGTCTCTGCTCGCCGCGATGACCGTCGCCGTCGCCGGGTGTAGCTCCGGTACCGAGTCGACGCAGTCGTCGGGCACCCCTGAGACGCCCGCCGCCGGCTGTCGGACGCTGGCCGAGAACCCGGGTTGGTATGGCGACAACCGGGACCGGATCGACGCGATGCTCGCCGAGTTGGGCACCTGCGGGGCCAACGGCTCGGTGGCCGACGGCGCCCCACTGGCACTGTTCGACTGGGACAACACCGTGGTCAAGAACGACATCGGTGACGCGACCTTCTTCTGGATGGTGCGCAACGGCAAGCTGCGGGCCCCCGCCGGCGGCGACTGGGCGACGACGAGCCCGTACCTCACCCCGCAGGCCGTGGCTGCGCTCGGCAAGGCGTGTGCCACAAGCACTCCCGGGCAGCCGATGCCGACCGATACCGACCTCGGGTGCGCTGACGAACTGCTGTCGGTCTACACCGACGGAGAGACGCGTGCGGATGAGCCGGCGTTCGCCGGGTTCAATGCCCGTCGCTTCGAGCCGTCGTACGCCTGGGCGGCGCAGATGCTGGCCGGCTGGCACGAATCCGAGCTGACCGGTTTCGCCGAGGCCGCCCGCAAGGAGAACCTCGACGCACCCGAGGGCACCGAGCAGAAGGTCGGCAGCGGTGACGAGACCGGCTGGGTGCGTTACTACCCGCAGATGCGAGATCTGGTGGAAACCTTGCGCGCCAACGGTTTCGACGTGCGCATCATCTCCGCGTCGGCGGAGCCGGTGGTCCGGGTGTGGGCGGCTGACCTCGGTTTCACCCCTGACAAGGTGATGGGTGTGCGGACCGAACGCGACGGTGATGTGCTGACCTCGAAGTTGGTGCCGTGCGGGGGTGAGACGGCCATTCCTTACATCGAGGGCAAGCGCTGCCGGGTGAACGAGGACGTCTTCGGAGTCAAGGGGCCCGCCGCGTTCGAACAGCAGGCGGAGCCCAAGCGGGCGGCCTTCGGCGCCGGGGATTCCGATACCGACGTCACGTTCCTCACCGATGCCACCGCTCTGCGCCTGGTGCTCAACCGCAACAAGACCGAACTGATGTGTTCGGCTTACGACAACTCCGACGGGCGCTGGTTGGTGAACCCGATGTTCATCGAGCCGAAGAAGAAGCAGGGCGATCCGTACGAATGCGCATCCGAGGGCTATATCGAGCCCAGCGGTAAGGAAGCGCCGCTGCACCGGGCCGACGGCAGCGTCGTGCCCGATCAGGAGGACTCAGTCTCCTAGTGCTCGGCCTCGGAAGCCGCGTTTTGACCTGCATGGATGCCCACAGGTAAGCTGCCCCGTTGGTGTGTGCTGCCCTTTTGGGCATGCGGTTCCGGGTCAACGTCGGTCGCCGGGACTCGTAGCGCGCTCACCAGACCGGCACCCGGGACATCCTGGGACCAAACCCGAGAAGAAGAGGTAAGCGCTGTGCCTACGTACACGCCGAAGGCGGGTGACACCACACATCAGTGGTACGTCATCGACGCCCAGGACGTGGTGCTCGGCCGGCTCGCCGTCGAAGCAGCCAAGTTGCTGCGCGGCAAGCACAAGCCGACATTCACGCCGAATGTCGATGGTGGCGATTTCGTCATCGTCATCAACGCCGAGAAGATCGCCGTCAGCGGCGACAAGCTCACCAAGAAGTTCGCTTACAGCCACTCGGGTTACCCGGGCGGTCTGCGCAAGCGCACCATCGGCCAACTGCTGGAGAAGCACCCGACCCGCGTCGTCGAGAACGCGATCCTCGGCATGCTGCCCCACACCAAGCTCGGTCGGCAGATCCAGAAGAAGCTCAAGGTCTACGCAGGCCCGGATCATCCGCATGCCGCGCAGCAGCCGATTCCGTACGAGATCAAGCAGGTGGCCCAGTGACCGAAACGATTGAGAACGGCAGCGAGAACACCGACGTCGTCGACACCGTGACCGAGAGCGTCGAGGTGGAGCAGGAGCACCGCGAGCCGGTCATCATCGACCGCCCGATCCAGACCGTCGGCCGCCGCAAGGAGGCCGTGGTTCGTGTGCGCCTGGTGCCCGGCACCGGCAAGTTCGATCTGGACGGCCGCAGCCTGGAGAACTATTTCCCCAACAAGGTGCACCAGCAGCTGATCAAGGCTCCGCTGGTGACCGTCGACCGTGTCGATCACTTCGACATCTACGCCCACCTCGATGGTGGCGGCCCCTCGGGACAGGCCGGCGCCCTGCGCCTGGCCATCGCCCGTGCGCTGATCTTGGTGCAGCCGGAGGACCGGCCCGCACTCAAGAAGGCAGGGTTCCTGACGCGTGACCCGCGTGCCATCGAGCGCAAGAAGTACGGCCTCAAGAAGGCCCGCAAGGCGCCTCAGTACAGCAAGCGCTGATCTGTCGCCTTACGGCCGAACGAACCCGCCGGGTGTGTCACGTACACGCCCGGCGGGTTTGTTTTTGTCTCCCTGGTGCCGCCGTACAGGGTCGGCGCCGCCGCTTTCCGTGCCAGGGTCGTTCCCCGCGCTTCTGCGCGACCCTGTGGTGGAAACCGGCGTCGGCCGGCGCCGCCTGCGGGGATTCCGACGAATTTCAGCCTGTTGACCTGCGCAGATGTAGGGTACGCAGAATTTTTTCGCGAGATGTGGTTTGAATTCGTTTGTCGAGTGGAAGCCCACGTGGTGGAGAGCAGGGGGTCGCTTTGTGTCAGCAGGGTCGTGCCCGCAGGAAATTCCTGCCACCGGTAGACGTCGTGTCGACGTCGGGGGACCGGGTGCCGCTTTCCCATCGGAAGGAGTAATTGTGGGGAACTTCGTGAAGACCGCGACCGCCGGAGCGATGCTCGGTGGGTCGCTGCTGTTTACCGTCGGCTTGGGCATGGCCCACGCGGCGCCGGAAACCGCCGGTGACGGCAAGGTGAATCTCACCCTCGGCAACGTCTCGGTTCTGCAGAACGTCGATGACGCCGCAGCCGCCCAGATCGCGGCAGGGGTGTGCGAGAACACCGACACCGCTTCGCTGACCACCGCTGTCCAGGGCGTCGACGCGAACGGTACCGACCACGTCGTCTGCACCAACAACCTCGGGACCATCTCGTTCAGCCAGAACGGCACCGCGGAGCGGCCTGGTAGCGCGCCACAGGGAGCCGGGCCGCACAGCCTGGCGCCGACGACGGCACCCACGACGGTGCCGGGAGGAACCCACTCGTCGTCCGACACTGACGGCAGCTAGAGATTTATCGCCGATCCCCGCCCGCGCAGCGTCCCGCGGGTGGGGATTCGGTGATTACGCCGTCGAGCATCACGATGGCGCATCAATTCAGCCCCAGGACGGTTGTTGACCTCGTCGGTTGTGTTTCGGGCAGCCAATTATGAGAAGTTTAAGGGCATGGGTCGACTGTTCGGCACCGATGGGGTGCGTGGGGTCGCCAATCGCGATCTGACCGCTGAACTGGCGGTTGCACTCGGTTCGGCGGCGGCGCGGCGTCTCGGCAACTCCGCGGGACGTGGCCGGCGGGTCGCCGTGGTGGGCCGTGATCCGCGGGCGAGCGGCGAGATGCTCGAAGCCGCCGTGATCGCCGGAATCACCAGCGAGGGTGTCGACGCCCTGCGGGTCGGCGTCCTGCCGACACCCGCGGTGGCCTACCTGACCAGTGCGTATGACGCCGATTTCGGGGTGATGATCTCCGCGTCGCACAACCCGATGCCCGACAACGGCATCAAGATCTTCGGCCCGGGCGGGCACAAGCTCGATGACGCCGCTGAGGACCGCATTGAGGATTTGGTCAACTCCGGCCCGGGCCTGCGTCCGACGGGAGCCGGCATCGGTCGGGTACTCGAGGCAGAGGATGCGCTGGACCGCTACCTGCGGCATGCCTCCAAGGCCGTCACCACCCGATTGGAAGGCCTCACCGTGGTTGTCGACTGCGCGCACGGTGCGGCGTCGTCGGCCGCTCCGCGGGCGTACCGGGCCGCCGGCGCCAACGTCGTCGCGATCAACGCCGAGCCCAACGGCCTCAACATCAACGACGGCTGCGGATCCACCCATATGGACGTGCTGCAGGCGGCCGTCATCGAGCACGGCGCCGATCTGGGGTTGGCCCACGACGGCGACGCCGACCGGTGCCTGGCGGTCGACGCCGCGGGCCGGGTCGTCGACGGCGACGCCATCATGGTGGTTCTGGCACTGGCGATGCAGCAGGCCGGGGAATTGGCCTCCGACACGTTGGTGGCCACGGTGATGAGCAATCTGGGCCTGCACCTGGCCATGCGGGCTGCCGGTATCGAGGTCCGGACCACCGGCGTCGGCGATCGTTACGTGCTGGAGGAACTGCGGGCCGGCGAGTTCTCGCTCGGTGGTGAGCAGTCCGGCCACATCGTGTTGCCGGGCCTGGGCACGACCGGCGACGGCATCGTCACCGGGCTGCGGCTGATGTCGCGGATGGCCCAGACCCGGGCCACCTTGGCTGACCTCGCCGAGCCCATGCGCACACTGCCGCAGGTTCTGATCAACGTTCAGGTCGATGACAAGGCCGCGGTGGCCAAGGCGCCCTCCGTACAGTCCGCAGTGGCTCAAGCCGAAGCCGAGCTCGGAGACACCGGCCGAATCCTGTTGCGGCCCTCGGGGACCGAGCAGGTGGTTCGGGTGATGGTCGAGGCTGCCGACGAGAACACGGCTCGACTGCTCGCGGTCCGGGTGGCTGAGTCGGTCAGCGGCCAGTCAGCCTGACGGAACCGGACAGCGTCCGGCTGCGTCTAAACCGGGCATGGGAGAAGTAACTGCCGCCCGCGTCGATGCCGAGGCTCTGCTGCAGGTGGCACGCCAGTACGGTGCCGCCGCCGAGATCATCGAGTCCGGTACCCAGGTGCGGTTGCGGTTTGACGGCGCGACGGCCGGCCGGGCGCACACTGGTTGTGGTGACTCGCTGCGGACCGCGCTCGACGGAATCATCGTGCCCCTTCGCCAATGGGCCCGAGCGGCAGGTGAAGTCGCCGCGGTACTGACGAGCACCACCGACCGGTACGTGGTCGCGGATGCCCGCGCGGCTGCCCGGGTGGGCTGAGGCGTGGCCCAAATCGGTGACGTAGCACGACGTTTGGATCAGGGCGAGCCTGCGGTCGCGACATTCGCCGAGTTCGTGTGGGCGTGCGCGCAGCTGGGCTACCACCATCCGGACCTCACCGCGCACGCCGGTCAGGTGCACGACTGGTACGCCGCGGAAGACGGTCTGGACCTGAGGATGCTGGACGCCGACTGTGCGGGGCTGGCAGCGACGGCGGATTCGGCCGAGCACGCACTGCGGCTGCAGAACGATCAACTGGGCGCGCTCGAGCGTGCGTGGCAGGGGCATGGCGCAAGCGCAGCACGTGACCTTCTGGATCGCCACCGTGACGCGGCCCGGCAGGCCGTCGCGGCCGTGCGCCGGGCGGCCGACACCCTGGCACCGCTGCGCGATCAACTGTGGCGGGCCATCGACACCAAGGTCGCCGTGACCGAGCGGATCGAGGCGCGGTGTGCGGCGCAGCGCCCGGCCTGGCTCGCCGCGGCCCGCGCCGTGCGAACGGGACTCGGAAACCGCGACGCAGCCAGTGAATTGATCGACACACAGGTGAAACCGTTCGTCGACAACGACATCGGTGCCGACTGGGTGCCGGCGATGCGTTCGGCGACAGCCGCGGTGGCCGATGCGTATGCCGCGGCGCTCGCCGCCCTCGCCGACGGCCCCGCTGCGGTGTTCGAGATCCCTGGCGACCTGGGGCCGTCATGGACCCCGCACATCGGCGCGGCGGTTCGTCCGGATCCGCCGATGGGCAGCGCCGCCACGGTGCCCGCCGGATTCGTACCGTCGGCCGGTGCGGGCCCCATGCCAGGCGTTACCGGCCGGGCTCCGGCGGGCTCTTCCATCATGTCGTCGCCAGTCCCTCAGATGTCTTCTGCTGCACCATCTCTCGCGTCACCGACTGATCCGGCCGGCCCGGCTGTGCCAGCTGTGCCGGCAGCCACCAACCCCGCCGCAGCGGATACGGCGGCCGGGTTCGGTTCACCGCTGGGCGGTGGATTGCCCGGGGCCGGGATGTCGGGGATGGGGTCCGGAGTTTCCGGCCTCGGCCAGCAGCTTGCGGATCTCTTCGGCGGGTTGATCGGATCGGCCGGCGACGGCTCTGCGGGAACGAGGGCCGACACCGCGCTGCCTGGGCAACTCGACCCGCCGGACATCTCCGACGTTGTCGATGACCCGGACGACCCGGACGACCCCGACGATCCGGACGATCCCGAGGACGCCGACGACCCTGAGGACGCCGACGAACCTGAGGACGCGACGGCCGAGGACACGACAGCCGAGGACGGCGAGGAGACCGACTCGGCTGCCGATGACCAGACGGCTGAACGGGATCCGGCAGATGCACCGCTGCCCGCCGACACCGCCACCGCCACCGAACCGGAGCCTGCGACGCCGGTAGCTGTCCCCGTTGCACCGCCCGGGCCAGTGGAGACGCCGGCCGGCGGGACACCGTGTGAGATCGCCGCCGACGAGCTACCGCAGGTGGGCGGTTAGTCAGCGACGCCGTTGCGCTGTAGGGATCGCGGTCCCTGCCAGTGGGATTCCTGGCGTGAGTGAGCCATCTCGGTGTTAGACCGTATTGAGACGTGGACCGCATTCGCCGAGAAAAGTCGAGGAGATCTTTCGATGACGATGGAATCCGAGTGCGAGGTTCGGGAGATAGAAGCCGAAGCACCGCCCACCCGTTTCGCTCGCGGGTGGCACTGTCTCGGTTTGACCCGGGACCTCGGCGACGGGAAACCGCACGCAATCAACGTGTTCGGCCAGAAGCTCGTCGCCTTCCGCGCCGGTGACGGCACGATCAACGTGCTCGACGGATACTGCCGGCACATGGGCGGCGACCTGGCACAAGGCGAGGTCAAGGGTGATGCGATCGCCTGCCCGTTTCACGACTGGCGGTGGGGCGGTGACGGTCGCTGCAAGAACGTGCCGTACGCCAAGCGCACTCCTCGGCTGGCGCGTACCGCGACCTGGACCACTCTTGAGCAGGATGGGATGCTGTTCATCTGGAACGACCCCGAGGGCAATCCTCCGCCGGCCGACGTGACGATTCCGCGCATCGAAGGTGCCACCAGCGATGAGTGGACCGATTGGCATTGGTACACAACGGTCGTCAATGCCAACTGCCGCGAATTGGTGGACAACGTGGTGGACATGGCGCACTTCTTCTACGTGCACGGGTCACTGCCCACGCACTTCAAGAACATCTTCGAAGGCCACGTCGCAACCCAGTACATGAACTCCGACACCCGTGCCGACCGTCAAGATGTCGGCGGACCGACGATGCTCGGCACCACATCGGTGGCGTCGTACTACGGACCGGCGTTCATGATCGATGACCTGACGTACCACTACACAGAAGCCGATCATCACAGCGTGCTGATCAACTGTCATTATCCGATCGACGCGAATTCGTTTGTCCTGCAATACGGCATCATCGTCAAGAAACCTCAAGGGGTGTCCGACGAGCTGGCTTTGCAGAGCGCCATCGCGCTGGGTGACTGGGTCAAGATCGGCTTCGAACAGGACGTGGCGATCTGGAAAACCAAGGCCCGCATCGACAACCCGCTGCTGTGCGAGGAGGACGGACCGGTATATCAGCTGCGCCGCTGGTACGAACAGTTCTATGTCGATGCCGCCGATGTGGCCGCTGACATGGTCGACCGGTTCGAATTCGAGGTCGACACGACGGGCGCGCAGCAGGCGTGGAATCAGGAGATCGAGGACAACATCGCTGCCCGCAGCGTAGGCGCGGGGGTTCGCCGGTTGCGCCGTTGACAACTGGCGTGGTCACCCGGACGTCGCGTCTCTGCGCAAAGATGGTCCGATGACCGCGACCAAGACCGCCAAAACCGGACCGGGACGGCCCGCGGGTATCGACAGCGGCGACACCCGCCAACGGGTCATCGATGCCGCCTGCCGGTGCTTTGCCCAGTTCGGCTACGGACCGGCCACCAACAATCTGATCGCTGAGATGGCCGGCGTGACCGCGGGCTCGGTCTACTACCATTTCGGCACGAAAAACAGGTTGTTCGAAGCGGTTTGCGACGACGTCTACGGCAAGATCCTGGCCAGTGCGGCACCGGCCATGGCGGGGCCGCATTCGATGCACGAGCTGCTGCGTGCGGCGCTGTCCGAGTCGATCCGGATCAACCGCGAGTATCCCGAGCTGGCCGGATTCGTGGCCACCGCGCCGATCGACGCGCGGCGGCACCAAGAGTTGAGCGCGGGCTACGCGCGGCAGGGTGCGCGGATGACGGATGCGCTCGCGCGTTCGGTCATCGCGGGGCAGCGGGGCGGGCTGATCGCCGCCGAGTACGACCCGGTTCAGGTGGCGCGGGTGATCGGCGCGATTGTCGACGGTTTCGCGCACGCGGCGGCGGTCACCGAACCGGAGGAGATGGACGGCGTGAACCGGTTGTTCGAATCGTTGCTCGTGAATGCCGCACTCGGCAAGCGTCCCGCCGCAGTACGGACTCTCTAGCCGGTGAGCGAGACGAGCTCCTCGCAGAACTTCACCGTCTCGGCGGCATCGGTGGCCATCGGGTGCACCAGCATCGTGGTCACCCCCGCCTCGGCGTAGGCGGCCAACCGTTCTTTGACGAACCCCTTGGGCCCGATCAGCGATATGTTGCGGACCAGGTCGTCGGGCACCGCCGCGATGGCTTCGGCCTTCTTGCCGGCCAGGAACAGGTCCTGGATGTGATCGGCGACTTCGCCGTAGCCGTACCGGGTGGCCAGCTTGTGGTAGAAGTTCTGGCCGCGTGCGCCCATGCCGCCGATGTACAGCGCCAGTTGGGGTTTCGCCCACGAGAGCCGCTCGTCGACGTCGTCGCCGATGGCCAGGCTGGCGCTGACCATGACATCCAGCGGGCCGAGCGCGGGATCGCGCTTGGCGGCCCCGGCGCGCAGGGCGTCGCCCCACACGTCGTCGGCCTTCTCCGGGAGGTAGAACACCGGTTGCCAGCCTTCGGCGACCTCGGCGGTCAGCTCGACGTTCTTGGGCCCCAGTGCGGCGATTGTGATCGGAATGCGTTCACGGACAGGGTGATTGATCAGGTGCAGCGATTTGCCCAGCC
Organism: Mycobacterium sp. URHD0025; assembly: GCF_000426065.1. Taxonomy (GTDB): domain Bacteria; phylum Actinomycetota; class Actinomycetes; order Mycobacteriales; family Mycobacteriaceae; genus Mycobacterium. The sequence continues at coordinate 303,524 of NZ_AUEQ01000006.1, forward strand.
CGGTGCCGCGGTCGGCCGGTAGGGGCAGCTGGTAGTACTTGCCGTCGTAATCCAGGTTCTCGCGCCGCCACACCTTGCGGCAGATCTCGACCACCTCACGGGTGCGGCCCAGCGGTGCGTCGAACGGCACGCCGTGAAAACCCTCCACCACCTGCGGTCCCGAGGTGCCGAGGCCCAAGCGGAACCGGCCGTCGGAGACGTAGTCGACACCGGCGGCGCTCATCGCCATCAGGGCCGGCGTGCGGGTGTAGATCGGGACGACGCCGGTGCCGAGCTCCATGGTGGAGGTCTTGGCGGCCAGGTAGCCGAGCTGGCTGATCGCATCGTAGGAGTACGCCTCGGCGACCAAGGCGATGTCGACGCCCACCTTCTCCAGTTCGACGACTTGGTCGGCTGCTTCTTTGAAGCCGCCCGCATAACTCAGGAAGATGCCAGTGCGCATCGCAGGAGTGTAGCAACCCACCAGTTGGTTGGGAGGGGTGGTGTCGCCGGGGCGGACGAGGAACGGTGTCGCGACAATGCGGTTTGTCGACCGGCGCGTCATTGGTGAGCCGGTAGGCGCATCCCGGGTGTGATGACGATCGACTGGATGCGCCATCCGCCCGGAGTGCGCGTGTACCCGATATCGGCGCTGAGGTATGCGGCTCGCGGGTCGTCACCGTCGTTGGCGGCGACCCACATCAGCCACCGGCCGCGGGCATGGTCTCCGTCGACGGCGAGGACGGGGTTCAGGAAGGCATGCATGGCGAAGGGCACCGAAGCCGTGGCGTCGGGTAGGGCCGCCGCGATCGCCGCGGCACCGATCGTGGGGGCTGCACCGGGGTGCTCGAAGACTCCATCCGGCGTGAAGATGTCCGTAATGCTCTCGGGTTGAATGGTTTTCTCGGCCCAGCCGCGGTTGATCGCGTCGGCGTAACGCGCGGTCAGGTCGACGATGGCCGCCTGATCGTCCCACGTCGACGGCCGTGCGATGAGTGCTGCGGCGGTGCCGATCGCTGCAGCCAGGGCTGCCGCGCGGTCGGCCGGGGCCGTCACGACGCGCCATGCGATGTAGCCGTCAGGCCGCACCAGGGCAGCGCCGCTGGACCCCAACCCATATGCCGTGACGATGGCGTCGTGCAACGTCGACTCAGGCGGGAAACAGAGAAACTCGATCGACATTCCGAGCTGGCCGGTAACGGACTGCACGCTGTTTCGCCACGCTTCGGAGCCAGTGACCAGTGTCCAGCCTCGGGTGAAGTGGTCGAGAGTCGAGCGGCCCGGAGCGATCCATACATGCGGCGCCCGGGTGCCGGGCTGTCCGGCCCATTCGTGGGGTCTGCGGGCGTCCGGTAGGTCACGAGCCGCATCAGCAGGAACGACGGAGCGGTAGAGCTGGCCGAGTTCCATGGCGACGTCGTCGATGACGTCGACATCGGATGTGGGGGTGTCGATGTAGGCCTTGTAGTCGGCACGCGCGAAGATCTGCTGGTGACGTAGCCATGCGACGGGCCGCCGCTCGGCGTCGTAGGAGTCGAGGAGCGCGGGCTGACTGCGACCGGTGTGCACTGCACCGATCTTCCAAGAGAGGTTGTGGGCATCTGCGATTCCGGTGTTGGCACCGTATCCACCGCGATTGGGTGGGAGCTGATGCGCGGCGTCGCCGACGAGAAACACCCTCCCGCAACCGAAGTGATCGGCGATAAGCGCTGACAGCTCCCAGCGACCCGTGGTGATCAACTCGATCGAGAGATCGCCGATTCCAGTGGCGCGCCGAATGGCAGCACGCTGATCGTCTTCCGAGCGGTCAATGTCGTCCTTGAGCATCAGCACCCAGCGCCCGTCGGAGTATGTGGTCAAAAAGGCGTCAAATCCGGGTTGTTCGATCTCGAACTGCACGATGCCGTGGCGCAGATACTGGTCCAACTCCGGCGCGCGGAACAAGATGCTGCGCTGCACTGACAGCAGGCCCTGCCCCGTTCTGCCGATGCGGAGACTGTTCCGGATCCCGCTGTCGGCCCCGTCCGCAGCGACCAGATAGTCCGCATCGATGCGGTACTCGCTGCCGTCCAGCCGCCGGCGCACTGTGGCGGTCACACCATCACCATCGTCGACAAACGACACCAGCTCCGACCCCAATCGCAGATCGGCACCGAGTGCCTCGGCGCGTTCGCGCAGGAGTGGCTCCAGAGCGTCTTGGGCGATTGCGCTGCCGCGCACCGGTGAATGGTCGGCCGGATCTAGGGCGGAGGCGGCTGGGGGTGACCACGGGTACTCCTCTAACCATCGTCCCGTGAGACTTTCAACGCGAGCCCGGCGCGGTGGGCCGTTCTGTGTGCTCGCCGGTAGCTCGATTCCGACGCCACGAAACAATTCGATGGTGCGGGTCGTGTAGCCGATGGCGCGCGGATGTGTCGCGCTGCCGACATGCCGTTCGATGAGTGTCGTCGGTACGCCTTGCGATGCGAGGAAGACCGCCGCCGAGAGGCCGGCGAGGCTACCTCCGACGACGAGGGCGGTTGGATGATCGGTCGTCTCGTGGTGCATCAACACTCCTGACTCATTTCTTTAGTCACTAAACTAATATATCTAGTAAGTGTTTTAAGCAACTTGCCGTTGAGCTCTAGGATGTGACGGTGACGACTGATGCGCCGGGCCGCCGTGCTCGAAAGAATGCGCAGACGCGACGCGCGCTAGCCGAGGCGGCCGAGCGCCTCTTTCTGGCTCGGGGGTATGACGCTGTGGCGGTCAAAGACATCGCCGACGCGGTCGACGTCTCAGTTCCCACCCTGTTCAAACATGTTCCCGACGGGAAGCCGGCCGTGATGTTCGACGATGGTGTGGAACGACGAGAAAGTCTCCTGGCCGCGGTGCATGACCGGCCGCCGCAGACGACGGTGCTCACCGCGTTGCGAGAGTTCATGGCCGGTCGGGGCCCGTTCGAAGAGAACCCCACACGCGCGTTCGTCCGGCGTACCGAACTCATCATGACCACCCCGGCCCTGCGGGAATACTCACGAAAGCTCTGGATCCGCTGCGAGAAACCTCTTAGCGAAGCAATTGCTACGGAACTTGGTCGGCCGTCCGACGACATCACCGCTCGTGCGGTGGCCCGTTACGTCCTCGAGATCCCGCAGTTCATCGGCGACGAGTCCGACCCGCGCAACGCGCTGAACGCCATATTCGACCTCCTCGAGCACGGTCTGCAGTCGGGCGCAGTCTCACGCACGTCGGACTAGGCCACGCACCGGAACGCTCGATGATTCGCCGACGCCCATGGCGCCGTGGCCTCCCGGTTACTCGACTTGAAAGCGGATTCCTGTCACGGTCTATGTGGTTGTCACCCTCGGGTTGCGAAGCTCCCCGGTGCGTCGAGACAACGATTGAAATGCTCTGGTGGACAAGCAATTTAAACAAGGGTCGTAGCCTGCATATTCGATTTGTGCCTCTTCTGTTCGAGGCGCGGGCGAGTTCACCGCTTCATCGGCAATACCCTTGTTGTGCGGCTAGCCACCCAGGTTCGGCAGCGGCAGCGGCGCGAGCCGGTAGCTCGGCGGCTCGGTGCCGTGCAGGTGCCGGACGAAATAGTCCCAGGTGCGGCGGAAAAGTAGTCCTGTCGGCCGAGCAGTGCATGCTCGGCACCGGGGATCATGATCTGGTCGAAATCTTTGTCCGCCTTGATGAGAGCGTCGGCCAGCCGCATCGTCATATACGGGTGAGCATTGTCGTCGAGCTCGCCGTGGACGAGCAGCAGCGTGCCCTTCAGGTTCACGGCCAGCGTCGTATTCGAGATCGCCCGCTTACCTTCTGTACTCACATCGCCGTGGTAGTGCTCGGCTCACATGGCCAGGTTGACGGCGTTGCCGAGGTCGCCGTGGGAGTGATTCTGAAAGGCCTTGCTGCGCCCGGCTGTCACTCCAAGAACGGCGAATGGCCGAGGTCGGTCGATGTGGCGTGGTGAACTTGGTTGAGGTCCGCAGTTGCAAAGCGCTTGTGGGGCAGAGCACTCCGATCCACGAGGCGGCCGGCCTTGTAGATTGAGTTGATCTTGCGGAGGTTGTCGATGTCGGCCACTGGGTCGGCATCTAACACCAGCAGGTCGGCGTATTTGCCTACTTCGATGCTGCCAATCTCATCGAACTTGCCGTAAGCCTTCGCCACATTGGATGTAGCCGCGTGTATCGCTTGCATTGAGGTCATCCCCTTCTGCATGATGCCCACCGTCCAGTCGAAATGATCCGTCCCCAGCGTCCACGGCCGGTGCTGGCGACCTGCATCCCCTAGATCGTTGAGAACATCATGCGGGGTGCACCCGGCATCGGTGCCGAGGAATACGTTGGCTCCCGCGGCGATAAGGGTCTGCTCGTTCTTCGCGTGCTGACCGCCTCCATAGCCAGCCATGACCTCGCCGCGACTCTCCAGATAAGACTGGTAGGCGTCAGTCACGGTTTGAATGCCGCAGGAAATGCCCTGATCCAAGATCTTGTCGATCGTATGGTTCTCGATCGGTTGGAAAAGCGTGACGGAGGCATGCACGAGCACGTCTGCCTCGAGATCGACGGCGATGTCCAGAGCATGGGTCGACAACGTGTGAGTGAGGATGGGCACTTCCTTTGACCGTGCCTCTTCAAACATGACGCGCAGTGCTGTCTCGGAGAACGGCAGATAGGTGCGATCGACGCCGACTGTTGACAACAGGTGATCGCTGACCGCGACTTTCATCATGTCGACGCCGCGGTCGAGATAGTCGCGCACAATCGCACGGATTTCGCGTACTGGCAGTGTGCTGATCTGATGTCCGACCCCGGCTTCCCACTGCTGATTGATCCGGTTCGCGAAGCTCGACGTGATCACAGGACGGGCAGCGAGGAAAAAGTCAGCGCTGAAGGGGCCGCCCATGCCTACGATATTGCCGGCGGCAAACACTCGGGCTCCAACCTCCGCGCCAGACGCGATCCGGTCCCGTGCGGCCAGAACGGGACCCACCGCGTTGTGCGTGTCGAAGACCGTCGTGACTCCCTCGCGTAGTGCCACTTGGGCAGCCTCGATGATGACCTCTTCGAATCGGAATTCGTGGCGGGCGATGTACTCGATGCCGCCTACGCCGAGCATCATCCACGAGTCAAGTAGGTGCACGTTGCCGTTGATCAACCCTGGCAGCAGCCACTTGCCCGTAAGGTCCACTTGTTCAGCGTCATGAGGAATGTCGACTGTTCCGCGCCGTCCCACAGCAGCGATTCGGTCACCCTCGACGAGCACGGTGGCGTCGAGATTGGGCGTGTCACTCTTGCCATCGATCAGTGTCGCGCCCTCGAAGGCGATGGTGTTGGACATTCTTATCTCCTAGCTGGGGTGGTCGAGCAGGCCGCTCACTTCGGTCGCCAAAGCGCGTATCAATGATTAGTCGGCCAGTGCCTTCGCGTCATTGGTTGCGCGGCTAGGGGGACGCGCAACTGGTTGTAGCCGCCGACAGTGGCATCCCGAAACCACCCGGGACTCCCACTGGAGGAGGTTTGAGGGAAGTGCGGTGATGTACGCCTACAGGGGTGTAGTGGCTATAGCGAGGTTGGTGTTGCGCCAGTGGGATAGTCGTGTGGTCGGCGCATGAGCTGAGGCGCAACAAACGATGGAGCCGAGATGAATGGTAAATCGCGTTCGTCAACTGATCAGGCCTACTCCGAGGTGGTCAACGCGCTGGGATCCAGCGTAGACGCGATTGTTCAGCGGGTTGCTGCACGCGTCCGGGGCGAGGTACCGGTCTACGACCAGCTCGATGACAACGCGCTGGGGGAGTCCATTCGAATCAATACCGCAGTGGCCGCGCAGGTGTTGCGGTCTGGGGCGCATGCGATGGATGTCCAGCTGTGCCACGACTTGGACTGTCTCGTCCGAGACCGGATGGCGGCGGGTTTTGGCAGCAACGACATGGTCCAAGGGCACAACGTGATCATGGGTGAGATTCATGCGTTGTTTGCGCAGCTGTCGGAGCAGTGGTCACTGCCGTCGGCGCGCACGGTAGAGGCAACCCAGACTCTATGGCAGGCAAGCAATCTCGTGCTGCAGCGCGCTACAGCTGTGATGCACGACGAAGCGCTGCAGCGCGCAGTGCGCGATATCCAGGTGCGCACCCGATTTGTGCGAGAGGTGGCCGCCGGCCAGCTGAGAGGCGTTGCCTTGGAACGACAGGCGAGTGCCTACGGCATCGATCATCGCAATACGTTCTTCGCTGTGCGGGCGCGCCCGGCTCATGACTGCAACATCGACCGGCTGGTACGGAGCCTTTTGGACCGCTCATCGGATTTGCACCGGCGCGGACTGATCGTCGCCGTCGATGGGGAGTGCATCGGTGTGCTGCCGAGCAAACCCGAAGGCGATTTCGATGCGCGTGTCGCGGTGGGCACACCACAGGTGCTCAACGACATATCACTGTCGTTCGCCGCGGCCGAGAAGGTCGCGATCTGGATGGACCGCCGTGGCGAGCAGGGCATCCGAGATCTGCAGAAGCTCTCGTGGCGGCTGCTGGCCGATGAGGACACCGCTGTGGCTCAGCTTCTCACTAGCAAGTACCTGCATCCCCTCGATATGCATCTGAGCCTCAAACCGCTGATCATCGACGCGCTGGCTGCGTACTTAGATCACGACCGTAACGTCAATCGCGCCGCGGAAGCACTGGTCATTCATCCGAACACGCTGCGTTATCGGCTTCGTAAGTACACCGAGATCGCTCACATCGAACTGGAAGAAACCGATCACCTTGTGGCGCTCGCGATAGCGCTGGAGGCCCACCGCGCCGTTGTCGCGGGCTACAACGGCGATGCATAACGTTTGACAGCGTCACCGATGACACCGTGTGCCGTGACGTCGACAATCGATAGTAGGTGGCCTTTCCCAACCGCGCCTATCTGATTGCATTTCGCGGTGGCTGACCTCACATGGATCTACCAGAGGAAGCGCGCATGGGTTACCGAGTCATCGTGGGAGTAGGAATGACCCACTTCGCTTCGCGGAGGCTGGCCCGGGGCCACGTTGGGCTAGCTGAGGAAACCGCGACGCGCGCGATCCGCGACATCGGAATGTCCTGCGGCCACTTCCAACAACCCCTACTGGCTAGCGCCAGGTGGCGAGTCGCCTGCGTCGTCATCAGGTCCAGGCGAGACGACAACTGGTGTCCACGAATTGCGCACTGAGCCAGGCACTGACGATTCGACATGGGCACGGACGCCGATGGCTACAACCGAGTCGCATACATAGAACGGAGAACAAACGCGTGCGCGTCATCGATTTCTTCGACGAAGCAGCATCACTTCACCCTGAACGGATGTTCGCCTCCGATGTTACGGGGGAGAGACAGTACACATTCGCAGACGGGGTGAAGTACTCGCACGAGGTCGCATGCGGGCTCCGGGAGGCAGGCGTAAGGGTTGGTGACCCCGTCGGCATACTCGCGCCCAACTGTCCAGAGGCACTGCTCACAACCTTTGCATTGTGGCGATGCGGTGCGGCCTGGGTTCCGTTGAATCCACGTAATGCACTCACGGCGACGTCAGACTTCGCCCGCGAAGTGGGACTCAAATATATTGTGCTGCACTCAGATTTCTCTGACCACGCAGAGGACCTCCTCGCGGCGATACCCACTTTGGAACTGATTATCGGTATCGGTCAGCGATGCGATGGTCAGCAGTTCGTCGATGATGTGATCGCGCGCGGGCGCGGACGCGAACTCGACGACTGGAACGATGTGCACGGTCGGCGCGATCTGGTGTGCGTTCTCGCTCCAACTGGAGGGACCACCGGGCGCTCGAAACCAGTCATGATCACGAATGACATCTGGACAACACTCATGAATCTGACGAGTCGGCACTTTCCTCCCACCCAGCATCCCGTCAACCTGATGTCTGCACCCATCACGCATGCGGCAGGTCTTTTCGCTGCTGTAATGGCTTGTCAGGGCGCGGGTACCGTCATACTTCGCAAATTCGACGCCCATGACGTCCTCGACGCAATCGAGGATCACGGCATCACTCATATGTTCCTCCCGCCGACCGCGCTCTACGACTTGGTGGACCTGCAGCAGCAGCAGCCCCGTGTCCTCGACAGCATGAGATTGCTGTGGCTGGCCGCAGCCCCGATCTCGCCAGATCGCCTGCGGCATGCCGTCAACGTCCTTGGCGGAATCATTGGGCAGTCCTTCGGCCAAGCGGAAGCACCCGGGTTTATTACCTGGATGCCCGCTGAGGAGATCGAAGCCGCAGCTGCGAATAATGACCTTAACCGACTCGCAAGTTGCGGTCTCCCAACCTGGGGCACTCAGGTAGAGGTAATGTCCGGCGAGGGTAAACTGCTTGGGCGCAACGCGGTTGGCGAGATCGTCGTTCGAGGACACCTGGTTACGCCAGGATACTTTGGTCGACCCGAAGAAACCGAAGCTGCCCACCAACACAACTGGCTCCACACTGGAGACATCGGCAGGATTGACAGCGATGGATACATATACATCGTCGATCGCAAACGGGACATGATCATCTCGGGCGGATTCAACATCTACCCATCGGAAATCGAAACCGTGCTCCTGAAGATGCCGTCGGTCAAACAATGTGCAGTATTCGGAGCCCCAGATGAGAGATGGGGCGAGAAGGTTGTTGCCGAGATCGTCCTCCATTCCGACTCCCAGGTCAAAACGCTTGATGTAATCGACACGGCTAAAAGGGAACTCGGATCGGTAAAGGCTCCAAAAGACGTGGTGTTCGTTGAGCAGCTTCCACACACTGCCAACGGCAAGATCGACAAGAGAGCGATCAGAGGCAAGTACTGGAAGACGCACGATCGCCGGATCTGACACTTGTCACCGCAGCCTTAACCGCCTGGCCCGCAATGGATATGTCGAGACGTTCAGGGACGAGTGAGCGTCATGCAGCATCTGCCGCCGGTCGAGATCAGCGGTTGCCTGACACCGAAGGCGCCGTCTACCCGCGGGCGAATTCGACGAGTAGCGTCAGCGCGGTGGCACTCGCTCCTGGAAACTGGCCCCGTTCCCTGCTTCGCGCGGTTCGTACTTTCAACAAGTACGTGCTCAACTCTGTTATGGGCCCGCTAGCCGGCCGAAAGAACTCGTATGCTGCAGCCATCCGGCATACCGGCAGAAAGTCGGGCAAACAGTACTCGACGCCGGTCGGAGCAGAGCGTATACCGGACGGGTTCATCATTCCGCTGGCATACGGGACCCAAGTGGACTGGCTGCAGAACGTGATTGTCGCCGGCAGGGCCACAATATCGGCCAACGGCGAAACGCACGACGTGACCAAACCCGAACTGATCGACGCATCGACGGCGTTGCCGATGATCTCGCCGAAGCAACGAAGGACCTATGAGCGCGTGGGGATTTCCCAGTATCTGACAGTGACGCTCGCCGAACCGCACTCAGGAGCCGACCCCCGGAACTGAGCTCCCGCATGTACTAGCCTGGTTCGCTGGAAAGACCACCGCGGTTGGTCCGGCGGACGTGCGTTATCACGATGAGCTGCGTAGGCAGGCCGCGGACGCGGCGGCGGCGATAAAAGCGGTGACAGTGCTGCGGTGGTCGTGGGCATTGTGGGCCAGGACGATGCTGCTCGTGCCCGCGTCCCTGACGGGAACGCAGACGGTCGCCGGCGGTACCGGCGACACTAGCGAGCGCGGTAGGACCGCGACAGCGCGTCCGATCTGGACCAAGGGAACCAGTTCGGTGACATCCTCGATTTCAGGCCCCGCGCTGTGGTCGTTCGGAACGCCGACCCAGCGCGGGAAGGTCTCTGCGGCAAGGTCCTTCATGCGGATGCCAGCCCGTCCGGCCAGAGGATGGGTCTTTGGCAGGAGTGCGACGCGATCCTCGACGTGCAGGGGCACCGTCGTGAAACCGGTGAGATCATCGAACGGGGCGTAGAGCAATGCGACATCGGCCTGCCCGTCACGAAGGACCTGGGACCGGCTCGTGCCGCTGCAGAACACGATTTCCACCCGCCCCGCATACTGCTGCTCGGCATAGGCGGCGAGTAGGCCCGGCAGAAGGCCCGCATCCCCTCCTGGCTTCATCGCGAGCCGCAGATGATCGGGTTCACCGGCCTGTTGAGTTTTGTGCACGGCGATGTCCATCGCGTTGAGGGCGTGCCTGCCGTGTTCCAAAAGAGCCTGACCGGCTGCAGTCAGCGTGACGCTGCGACTGGTGCGGACGAACAGATCCACGCTCAGACGCGATTCGATGCGCTGGATCGTCTTGGACAACGCGGGCTGAGCGATGCGCAGCTGTCGCGCCGCGCGGCCAAAATGCAGCTGCTCGGCGACAGCCACGAAGTAGCGCAACTCCCGCATCTCCAGCATTTCCATTCCACTAGACTATCGATCCAGGCCAGATGTGTATTGGACGAGCGCGCTGTCGCCGGGTTGAACTATCTGCATGATCACCCATACGATGCTGGTCTCGTTTGCAGATCCCATTCCCGACGACGAACTCGAACGATTCGTCTCTGATATCGAAAAAGCGATGTCAGGCACCGGTGTAGTGCGCCGATTCCAGGCGCAGCGGCACATCGCTGTCGATGGCGAGCAGGCGATCCCGGCGTTCATCGCGACCGCCGTGCTGCAATTCGGGGTGGCGAACGAAGCCGACCTTGCGACGTTGTTCGCGGCTCCTGACGCGGGCGCGGTCATCCACACCTGGCAGGCCCGCCACCCATATCGGGTGGCGTGGGCGAACCACGAGGTGTTGGAGTGACCGGGTTGGCCGGGAAGGCGAGCCTGGTCACCGGCGCGGGGAGCGGGATCGGCCGCGCCATCGCGATCGGTCTCGCGCAGCGCGGCGTGGCGGTCGCGGTCCTCGACCTGAACCGGCCCGCTGCCGAGCAGACCGCCGAAACCATTATCGGGACAGGTGGTCAGGCCATCGCAGTTGCCGTGGACATCGCCGATGAGGACGCTGTGCGCGCCGCAGTGTGCGCAGTGGCTAACGAGTTCGGGAAGCTGGACGTCGCGGTGAACAATGCCGCCGTCCCCTCCACCAACCAGGACCTGACCGACATGTCCGGCAGACACTGGGAACGGGTGTTGCAGATCAATCTCACCGGCACGTTCTTCTGTCTCAAACACGAGATCCCGCAGATGATTCGGGCCGGCGGCGGGGCCATAGTCAACATCGCCTCCAACGGCGGACTGCATGCCATCCCGCGCGCTCCGGCGTACGTGGCCAGCAAGCACGGCGTGGTAGGGCTGACCAAGGTCGCCGCCGTCGACTACGCGCGAGACGGCATCCGCGTGAACGCCGTCGCGCCGGCGATCGCCCGCACCGCAATGTTCGACGAGGTCGCTGACGGAACCGACATGGTCGCGCAGCAGGAAGCCGTTACGCCGCTCGGCAGGCTAGCAACACCGCGGGAGATCGCCGACGCCGCGATCTGGCTGTGCTCCAACGAGGCCTCCTACATCACAGGCACTGTGCTATCTGTCGACGGCGGACGCCGAGCATGAAGTGAAAGGACATCGATGACACTGAGAGGGATCGTCGCTGTCGAGGAGCACGTCGCCACGGGCGCATTCCTGAATGCAGCGCATCGGCTCGAGGTCGATCCCGCCGACCGGCGCGAGCTCGAACTGATGCGCACAGTTGAACGCCAGGAGCGATTCCGCACTGCGCTGACCGACATCGGCGCCCGCATTGCGGCAATGGATGCCGCAGGCCAGGCGATGGCGGTTCTCAGCATCAATCCGCCCGGCGTGCAGCCTTATCCCGTCACCGACGCCGTGCCCTTGGCGCAGGCGGTCAACGACGACCTCGCCGCCATCGTGCGGTGTCATCCGGATCGTTTCGGCGCACTCGGCACCATTGCGCCGCAGGCGATAGATGCGGCTACCAAGGAGATCGAACGCATCATGGGCCCGCTCGGACTCAATGGCGTGATGATCAACTCCCACACTCATGGCAGCTACCTCGACGAGCCCGAGTTCGAGCCCATTCTGGCTGCCGCGCAAGCGCACAGTGCGCCCATCTATTTGCATCCGCGATTCCCCAGCACGCCCACCCCCTATGACGTCTACGGGCTTCAAGCCGCCATCTGGGGCTACCAGGCCGAGGCCGGCCTACATGCCATGCGCCTGATCATGAGCGGAACGTTCGACAAGTACCCGGACCTGACCATCGTCCTGGGGCATCTAGGCGAAGGAATTCCCTACTGGCTCAGGCGCATTGACAACAGGTACGCATTCGCGACCCAAGTGTCCGGGTCCGCCGGCTCGATGCCGGCACTCGAACTGACACCCAGTGAGTACTTTCGTCGCAACTTCGTCCTCACGACGAGCGGCATCGACGATCCTGCCGTGCTCGACCTCGCCCTCGACGCGGTCGGCGATGACAACATCATGTTCGCCGTCGACACCCCCTACGAAGACACCGCCACCGCGGTCCGCTTCCTGCGCGACGCGCCCCTGACTGACACGCAGCGAATCAATATCGCCCACCGCACCGCTGAACGGGTATTCGGTGTTGAGTGCTCCGCCCCCGGCAGGATCGCGCCCGACTGACCGCTACACCAACACATTTGCCTTATGCAATGCTGCACAGCATAGTCGAGCTGTCATACGCCAGCTCAGCTATCGTGCGCGCGTCCCAGCGTGGGTAGGTTGTTTTGTTGCCGGAGTATCAGTTCTTGTCGTTGAACGCGGTCAGGGTATCGATGATGTCGGCGATTGCGGTTGTGATGGCATGCGGCCGGTCCAGCGGGATGTTGTGGCCGGCATCGATCACGACGTGCCGGCCCTGGGGAGCTTGAGATGCCAGCCTTCTGTGGCTGGCGAGGATGGCGCGATGTGTCTTCGCAAGAAGTCGTGAGATGCGGTTGCCGCTGAGAACTGTCACGGGTACGTCAGGCAGTGGGCGGCGCATGTATGGGGCGGAGAGCGCCTTTATCCAGCCGCGAGTTTCGCGTGCTTGGTTTTGGGTTGCGGCGACGGTGAGCTCGTAGTGTTTGGCCTCTGCGGCATAGGTGGCCGGCAGGATCGGGTCGACGAGTTTTCCGACCATCCACCGCGTGGCGCCGATATGTGCGAGTGCCTGTGTCGCTACCGCGTAGGCCCGGAGGGCAAGTCGGTAGCTGTGGCTCCGCAGTGAGGCGACGTCAGTGCACGCACCGTCAACGAAGACCAAGCCGGCGATCCGCGCGGACGTGTCTTGAGCCGCATAGGCTTGGATGATCGACGCACCGACGCTGTGGCCGACAAGGATGACCTTGGCTCGGGGCCGAGGCGCGGTGACGGCATCGATGACTGCCCCAAGGTCACTGGCCATCCGTTCAACAGTGCGCAGTTCGAAATCGACATCGCTATTGCCATAGCCCGCCCGGCAATACACGACAGTCTGCGTTCGCTCGGCCACCTCGGGTTGGACGAGGCCCCAAAATGTGTGCGCGACACCCAAACCCGATTCGAAGACCACGATGAACTCTTGGCAGCCACCGCTCGGATGCGTGGTCATGTACTGCAGACGGCGACGGTCGGAGGTCTGGGCGAACGCAATCGTGCCAAACGGACTCGTTTCGAATGTACCTGCAGCGCGCGGCTCATTCGCCATCTGAACGAAGCTACCAAAAGTGATGGAAGATGGGCGATGGCCGCTTGCGGGCGAACTGCCAACGCGTCAGCGTCGCGGCAGCCCGATCAATTCCTCGGTCAGTGCGCGCGCGGCCGTGATGGGCTTGGTGGAGCGCTCCAGTTTGGAACCCAGCAGCGCGCCGTCGTAGAGCAGCTGGATGTTGCGGGCCAGCGTCACGGGGGAGCTGACGCCGACCTGTTTCAGCAGGGCGGTCAGCGTGACCCGTAGCCACTCGCGGTGTGCCAGTACCGGTTCGAGCTCCACGCCGGGGTATTCGGTGGCAGCGTTGGCATACAGGCAGCCGCGGTAGTCACGCCGGGTCGCCGAGCCTGAGGCGAGGTCGAAAAAGGTCAGGATTCGGCCCACCGGATCATCGACCCCGGCCACCGCCTGTTCCCAGCGGTTGCGATCAGCGTGATCCAAATCGGTGAGGTAGGCGATCACCAACGCGTCTTTCGAGCCGTAGGTGCTGTAGAGACTCGCCTTGGCGACCCCGGCCTCGCGCAGGATCTGGTCGATGCCGACGGCGCGAATGCCCTGGCTGGCGAACAGTTCTGCTGCGGTATTGAGCAATCGCTGAGCCGGCGGAACCGCGCCGACGGGCGGCGCACCCTTGGGTGCGGTGGCGGTCTGGGGCGTGCTCATGCCGTCAGCGTAGCCCGGAACGCTCAATAGACAGACCTGTCTGTCTATGCGAGTGTCGGTGCCGTTCCACCCCTGCGATGCCGAGGATTGCCACGTGACTCTGTACCTCTACGAAATCACCCCTGATGCCACCGATGCCGCTGCGGTGGGACAGCTTCTCAAGACGCTCGACGCCGAGATTGCCGGCGGCGCTGGCGAACTGATCGAAGCTCAGGTCACGGCGCAGCGCCGGAGGATCTTCGCGATCGCCGAATTCGCACAGGATGCGGCCACCCTGGACGCCACCCAGTTGGCTGCCGCCACCGTCGCGGGCCCGCATCAGGTCCGGCTGGTCGGCGCGGACCTGTCGGCTCTCAAAGCCGCCCGCCCGCAGGCCGGTTACCTGGTCGAGTGGGACCTGCCGGCCGAACTCGACATGGAGTCCTATCTGGCCCGCAAGAAGGCCAACGCCCCCAAGTACGCCGACGTGCCCGAGGTCCAGTTCCTGCGCACCTATGTCCGTGAGGACATGGACAAGTGCCTGTGTTTCTACGACGCACCCGACGAGGCTGCGGTGCGCCGGGCCCGCGACGCGGTGAGCACGCCGATCGACCGGCTGCATGGATTGGACGGGCCGCTCACGTGACCGCCGCGCTCGCGGAGTCCGCCCTGGACCGGGTGGCGCACACCGTCGCCGCTCGCGCCGCCGATCTCGATGAGCAGCGCACCGATGTCCGCACCGATCTGGCCGAACTCGGCCAGGCCGGGCTGCTCGACCTCGACTTGGCCGACATGGCTCGTGTCATCGACGAGGTGTCGGCCAACAGCCTCGCCGTCGGCTTCTCCGCATGGGCGCACCACATGACCATCCGGTACCTGCACGCCGCGCCCAGCGGTGGGTTCGGTGGGCACGTCAGCAGCCTCGCCACGGCAGACCGGATTGGCGTCACTGCAATGGCGGCCGGGCTCAAGCAGGTCGCCGGTCTCGGGCCGGTTCCGATCACCGGCGATACCGACGACGCAGACCTGATCGTCAGCGGACCGATTCGCTGGGCCTCCAACGTGTTTCCCGACGCACTGATCGTGATGCCGGTCCGTGTCGGGGAGCGGACACTGGTCGTCGCGGTGGACGCCGGTGCCGACGGTGTAACCGTCAACCCCGCCCCAGCGCTCACCGCACTCGGGGCCACCGCGTCGACATCGTTGCGCCTGGACGGGGTGCGGGTGCCGGCACATCAGGTGCTCGCCACCGACCTGGATGCGTTCGTCGCCGGGATCCGGCCGGCGTTCTTGTTGTTGCAGACCGCGTTCTGCGTCGGCGTCACTCGGGCTGCACTGACCGCGGCCACCGAGGCGCACACCGGCCCGCTGGCACGGTTCGGCATCGAACTCGACGATGCGGTCGCCCGCGCCGAGGGCGTCAGATCGCGGCTGTACAGCTGGGCTGCGGACTTCGGTGCGGCGACGGTGCCCGACCTGATCCGGCTGCGGCTGGATGCGGCGCGGGTGGCTGTCGACGTCACCAGGCTGGAGCTCTCGTTGACCGGCGGCGCCGGCTACACCCTGGGAAGTGCCGCCAACCGGCGGTTCCGGGAAGCAGCCTTCCTGCCCGTGCAATCACCTTCGGAAGGACAACTGCGGTGGGAACTCACGCGCTACGAATAGCGCACGGCACCAGGAACTTCGGTGGGGTACCGGCGCTGACCGACATCGATCTCCAGATCCGCACGGGGGAATTTCTCGCGGTGCTGGGTCCCAGTGGCAGCGGCAAGTCGACGTTGCTGCGAATCTGCGCCGGACTGGACGCCCTGAGCTCAGGCACACTGACCTGGTCGGGTGACGGTAGCCGGCCCCGTACCGGGGTGGTTTTCCAACAGCCGCTGCTGATGCCGTGGCTGAGCGTCGCGGACAACGTGGCCTTCGCCCGCCGGTTCACCGCGCAACGCAGCGGTTTCGACGCCGACGACGCCGCGAAACTCATCACCCGGTTCGGATTGGACCACCTGGCCGCGCGGTACCCCGACGAGCTGTCGGGTGGGCAGGCCCAACGGGTGGCGATTCTGCGTGCCGTCGCGACCCGCCCGCAACTGCTGCTCCTCGATGAACCGTTCAGCGCGCTGGATCCGGCCACCCGTACCGATCTGGTCGGCTGGCTCCGAGAGCTGGCACGGGAACTGGACGTCACCGTGGTGCTCGTAACCCACGATGTCGACGAGGCGTTGTCGTTGGCGCAGCGCATCGTGCTGCTGGACGCAGGCCGGATCCGCGCGGACTGGACGGTCGGCAGTGATGGAACCCCCACGCGCGGTGAGATTCTCGCGCAGTATCGAGCCGATGCCGCGGTGGAGGTGCTGTGACGGTGCTGACCCGGCGCTCCCTGCTGGCCGGAGCGGCCGGATTGACCGCTGCCGGTGGACTCTTCGGCCTCGGCGGGCTGGCGCACAGTGCCGTGAGCAGTGCACCAGGCGACGAGGGTGCGCTGCGGGTGGGCTATCTGCCCATCACCGATGCCGCGCCGCTGTTGATGGCTCACAGTGCCGGGCTGTACCCCGCCGGGGCGGTGAGTTCGGCACGGCCGGTGCTGTTCCGCAGCTGGGCTGCGCTGGCCGAGGCATTCATCACGCGGCAGGTCGACGTCGTACACCTGCTGATGCCGATGGCCGTCCAGTTGCGCTACACCCTGGGCGCCGGGGTCCGCGTGCTGGGTTGGAACCACACGAACGGATCGGCGCTGACGGTGGCGCCGCACATCCGGGAGTTGAGCGATCTGGCCGGCACTCAGGTGGCCATCCCGTTCTGGTGGTCGATCCACAACATCGTGTTGCAGCAACTACTTCGGGCCCATGGCCTGCGACCAGTGTTGCGGCGCAGCGCTTCCCGTGCGGACCGAACCGTGGAACTGATCGTGATGAGTCCGTCGGACATGGTGCCCGCCCTGGCCAACGGCACGCTGAGCGGGTACGTGGTGGCCGACCCGTTCAACGCTGTCGCGCAGATCAAGAAGATCGGCCACATCCATACCTTCCTCGGCGACGTCTGGCGCGATCACGCCTGTTGCGCCTTGGTCACGCGGGAGGACGTCATCGCGAGCCGACCGCAGGCCGTGCAGGCCGTCGCCGATGCGGTGGTGGGCGCGCAGCAGCGCATCGATGGCGACCGCGCGGCCGCGGCGACGGCGCTGACCGGCGGTAGATATCTACCGCAGCCGACACCGGCGATCGCACTCGCGCTGACCTATCCCGAACCGCCCTATGCGCTGACACATCCGGATTGGCAGCCGCAGCGTCTAGGGTTTCAGCCTTTTCCGTATCCGAGCTTCACCCGCCGCCTCGCCGAGGCCATGCACGACACCGTCGTCGACGGCGACCGCCGGTTCCTGGACCGGCTCGACCCCGATGCGGTGCACACCGACCTCGTGGAGGACCGATTCGTCCGCCGGGCTCTCACCGATCACGGCGGGCCCGGCGCCTTCGGACTGGCCGCCGATCTCACCCGAACCGAACAGGTGCAACCGCTATGACCACTGTCACCGCCAACAAAGCCCAGACATCAGAAGGTGTTTCGAGCTGGTGGGGCCGTTTCGCGCCGCCCGTCGTCGCGCTCCTGGCCGCCGTCGTGCTGTGGTGGTTCGCGACCTCAGTACTCAGCGGCCCAGAATCGGTGCTGCGTCAGACCGCGCCGCAGCGCGTCTTTCCGGCGCTGGCCGAGCTCCTCGAGCGCGGCGTGCTGCTCAGCGATCTCGGCGTCAGCCTGTGGCGGTTGTTGATCGGTCTGGCCGTCGCGGCCGTGATCGGGATGCCGCTGGGTTTGTTGGTCGGGTCTTCTGGCATCGCCGAGCGCGCCGGCGGGCCGATCATCGCCTTCCTGCGGATGATCTCTCCACTGTCATGGACACCGATTGCCCTGGCGGTGTTCGGCATCGGCAACCAACCCGTGATCTTCCTGATCGTGGTGGCCGCGGTTTGGCCGGTGCTGCTGAACACCGCGGCAGGGGTGCGCGCCGTGGACCCGGGGCTGCTCAACGTGGCGCGCTCATTTCACGCCACGCGCTGGGAGTTGCTGCTCGCCGTGGTCCTGCCTGCGATCCGTACCCACGTGCAGACCGGGATCCGGCTGGCGCTCGGCGTCGCGTGGATCGTTCTGGTGCCCGCCGAGATGCTCGGGGTGCGTTCGGGTCTGGGCTATCAGATCCTGAACGCTCGCGACCAGTTGGCCTACGACCAGGTGGTCGCGGTCATCGTCGTCATCGGTGTGCTGGGATTCCTGCTCGACGCTGCCGCGCGCTGGCTTTTGAATCCGGCCCGTCGCAGCTGACCGTGTCGAGCGCACTCATACCGGCAAAGTCGTTTTCGGCCTCAGCGCCCACCGCTGATGCTTCGCGAAATGCCTACTGACCGACGTGGTAGGCGATGTCGATCCATCCTTGGGCCCACCGGTCGTCGGGGCCGGTGGCGACGGACTGACGGCGGCAGGTTGCGGGGCCGGAACGGTGTTCGCCGGCGAGACCTTGATCTCGCGCCATGCGAGGCCTCCCGCGCGACTTCGTCGGACATCAGGTCGTTTCGTCCCGGCAGGCCAGCGCCGCCGCTACGAACTCATCCCGTACCGGGTTGTCGGTCGCCGCGTCCCAGATGAGCGTCACGCGGGACGGGGCGAGATCCTCGATCGGAACGGCGTTGACGTCGGGACGACGGTAGTACGTTGTCGTGGAGTGCGGCAGGATGACGAAACCCTCACGCGCGGCGACATGTTCGAGTTTGTCCTCCACAGTGCGGAACTCCTCGCGGGGCGGTGCCCAACGCTGACCGGGCGCAATGACTGCGGACTGCCAACCCGGAATCATCGCGGGGTCCGGCAGCAGCAACACCCGTGACGCGAGATCGGCCAGGCGCACCGACGCACGGTTCAGAAGGACATCATCCGCCGGCAGTACCGCATCCATCGGCTCTTCCAGGAGCGGGGTGCTTCCCAGCCCGCGGTGGTCGACGGGTTCCCGCGCATAGACGACGTCGACCTCGCCGGCCCGGACCAATTGTGCTTGCTCGTGCCACGGGATTTGACGCACGACCGCGCGGCGGCGAGGGTCGGCCGCTTCCCACGCCGCGGCGGCCGCTGTGGCGCGCAGCCCGGCCATCACCCCCACGGTCAACGTCACGTTGTGCCCGGCGGTCTGGGATAGCCTCTGCCGCAGTGCTTTTGCTTCATCGAGTAGCACTTTGGCGTCCCGGAGCAGCTGGGTGCCCGCCGCGGTCAGCTGGGTTCCACTCGAATTGCGGTCCAAGAGCGTCACGCCGAGTTCGCCTTCGAACGCCCGGATCTGCCGTGACAGCACCGGCTGGGCGATGTGGAGACGCTGCGCCGCCCTGCCGAAATTGAGCTCCTCGGCGACAGCGACGAAATACCGCAGTTTTCGCAGATCGAGGTCCGGCGTGCTCATGCCTTGAGGGTATCGCCGCGCGACGAAAAGGGTCTTGGACGAGCGGCCTGAGGCGAACTCACAGTGGAGGCATGAACCTCAAGAACGCACGTGTCCTGATCATCGGCGGCACCTCCGGCATCGGGCTCGGGGTGGCAGCAGTGGTGGCTGACCGTGGCGGCATCCCGATCGTGGTGTCGCGGAGCCAGTCCAACGTCGATCGAGCTGTCGCCGAACTGGGTGAGAACGCCCGGGGGATGACTGTCGACCTCGGTGACCCGGCTTCCCTCGGTCACCTCGTCGACGAGATCGGCCAGATCGAACACCTGGTGTTCAGCGCGGGTGAGCCGCTCACGATGGTTGGTCTGACCGAGCTGACCACCGCGGCGATCACCGATTTCCTCGGTACGCGCTTCGTCGGTCAACTACAAGCAGTCCGCGTTTTCGCCCCCCGCATCACTCCCGGCGGGTCGATCACGCTCACCAGCGGCACAGCCGCCGACAAGCCGGGGCTGGGGGTGCTGCCGACCGCCATCTGCGGCGCGATCAACGCGATGACCAGAGCGCTGGCTGTTGAGCTCGCGCCGTTACGCGTCAACGCCGTCGCCCCCGGACCCATCGAGACGCCGCTGTGGTCGGCGTTCGGCGAGGCCGACCGGGACGCCGTCTACGAGCAGTTCGCGAGCAACCTCCCCGCTGGGCGGATCGGTCAGCCGACCGACACCGCACTGGCGTACGCCTATCTGATGGAGCAGGAGTTCGGTACCGGGGTGGTGCTGACAGTGGATGGCGGCACGACCTTGGTGTGACGCCCGATCACGGCTTGAGTAGCGCGACGACCTTGTCTTCAAGGGCGACCGGATCGGCGTTCGGGTCGGCCGTCTCGGTATGGGGAAGTGTGGCGTCGGGATCGGCGAAGTCGCGGTAGGTCTTGTCGCCGGCCAGCGTGGCCAGCAGGTACCCGGTGAGCAGGCCGCGAACGATCTTCTGGGTGTCCTTGTCGGCGCCGGGCAGCCCGATGAACCGGGCCAGACGGCGTCCCTCGACCAGGCCGCCGGCCTGCGCCTTGCTGACCGTCCGCAGCGTCGCACCCTCCCAGGCGCGAGCCAGTTCCACCGCGTTCGACCGCAGTGTCATCGGATCGCCGGGGGCGGTCAGGACCAGGCCTGGCACCTGAAGCGTCGACGCCGGTTGTTCGGCCGGCGGCTTGGTCACCGTCGGGAACAGCGACACCACCGCCTTCGGGCGGGCCGGGTCACCTCCCATTCCCGCGGCGGCGAACACCGCGGCCGATCCGCCGAAGCCGTGCCCCACCACACCGCGCTTGCCCGGGTGCACGCTGATCTTGCCCGTCCCCAGCCGCACGCCGGTGATGATTTCCAGGGCTGCGCCCAGGTCGAAGGCGAAATTCAGCACCGACGGAGCCACGCCTGTCTCGGTATCGGGCGCCGCCGCCACGATGCCCCACGACGCCAGATGTTCGAGCGTGCCCGTGTAGTTCTCCGCCCGCGTCATCCATTCGTGGCCGAACACCACACCGGGCAGATTCAGCCCGGACTCGGGCGTGTACACCACTCCTGGCATGCCGGCGAACGCCAGGTCACCGCGCAAAACCCGGTGCGGTCCGCGGCGGGTCAACCCGGCGAAGAGCTTCTTTGTGCTGGCCACGCGTTGACCGTAGCGCAGGCCGCCGCGGTGATCTCCGTCAAACGCCGTCGCGCAGAATCGGGCCAGGGCTCCGACTGCACTACCCTGGGAGCCTATGTGTGGAATCGTCGGCTACGTCGGGGCGCGCCCGGCCCGAGACATCGTGGTCGACGCGCTGCGCCGGATGGAATACCGGGGCTACGACTCCGCGGGAATCGCGCTGATCGACGGCAACGGCGGGTTGACGGTGCGTCGCCGTGCCGGCCGGCTGGCCAACCTGGAGGCCGCTCTCGCCGAGACCGACGAGAACGTCCTGACCGGTAGCACCGGGCTGGGCCACACCCGGTGGGCCACCCACGGCCGTCCCACCGACCGCAACGCCCACCCGCACCGCGACGCGGCCGCCAAGATCGCCGTCGTCCACAACGGCATCATCGAGAACTTCGCCGTTCTGCGCGCCGAGCTCGAAGCCGACGGGGTGGAGTTCTCGAGCGACACTGACTCCGAGGTCGCCGTGCACCTCGTGGCCCGTCAGTACGCACAGGGCGACACTGCCGGCGATTTCCCGGCCTCCGTGCTCGCCGTGCTGCAGCGCCTGGAAGGCCACTTCACCCTGGTGTTCGCCAACGCCGACGATCCGGGCACGATCGTGGCCGCGCGCCGGTCCACCCCGCTGGTGGTCGGCATCGGCGAAGGCGAGATGTTCGTCGGATCCGATGTGGCGGCATTCATCGAGCACACCCGCAACGCCGTGGAACTCGGCCAGGACCAGGCCGTGGTGCTGACCGCCGAGGGTTACCGCATAACCGACTTCTTCGGCAGGGACGATCTGCAGGCCGGCCGCGACTTCCGGGAATTCCACATCGACTGGGATCTCGATGCCGCCGAAAAGGGTGGCTACGACTACTTCATGCTCAAGGAGATCGCCGAGCAGCCCGCCGCTGTCGCCGACACCCTGCTGGGGCATTTCGTCGACGGCCGCATCGTGCTCGACGAGCAGCGCCTGTCCGATCAGGAACTGCGCGAGATCGACAAGGTCTTCATCGTCGCCTGCGGTACCGCATACCACTCCGGGCTGCTGGCCAAGTACGCCATCGAGCACTGGACCCGGCTGCCCGTCGAGGTCGAGCTGGCGAGCGAGTTCCGCTACCGCGACCCGGTGCTGGACCGCAGCACGCTGGTGATCGCGATCTCGCAGTCCGGCGAGACCGCCGACACGCTGGAAGCGGTACGGCACGCCAAGACCCAGAAGGCCAAAGTGCTGGCCATCTGCAACACCAACGGCAGCCAGATCCCGCGCGAGGCCGATGCGGTGCTCTACACCCGGGCCGGGCCGGAGATCGGTGTGGCCGCGACCAAGACGTTCCTGGCTCAGATCGCCGCGAACTACCTGGTGGGGCTCGCCCTGGCGCAGGCCCGCGGTACGAAGTATCCCGACGAGGTGGAGCGCGAGTACCACGAGCTGGAAGCCATGCCCGATCAGGTCGGCCGGGTGCTGGCGGGCATCGAGCCGGTGTTCCAGTTGGCCCAGCGCTTCGCCAAGTCGCCCACGATCCTGTTCCTGGGTCGGCACGTCGGCTATCCGGTGGCGCTGGAGGGCGCGCTCAAGCTCAAGGAGCTGGCGTACATGCACGCCGAGGGCTTCGCGGCCGGCGAGCTCAAGCACGGTCCGATCGCGCTGATCGACGAGGATCTTCCGGTGATCGTGGTGATGCCGTCACCCAAGAACGCGCAGATGTTGCACGCCAAGCTGCTCTCGAACATCCGGGAGATCCAGGCGCGTGGTGCGGTCACCATCGTCATCGCCGAGGAAGGCGACGACACGGTGCGCCCGTACGCCGATCACCTGATCGAGATCCCGGCGGTGTCAACGCTTTTCCAGCCGCTGCTGTCTACCATCCCGCTGCAGGTGTTCGCCGCCGGGGTGGCCCGCGCCCGCGGATACGACGTCGACAAGCCGCGCAACCTGGCCAAGTCCGTCACCGTCGAGTAACCGCCCTGGGTGGGGGTGAACTGATGGATCTACGGGTTCCCACCGTCAACATCGCTGGGCGATGGGCCCGTGACGGGCTGGGCGCATTCGTCTCCGACGCCGCGTACGAGCACTTCCTGGACGCATACCGGGTCGGGATGGCGACGCTGCCGCCGTTCGAGTTGTTCGACGTGCCAACCACATTCGGGACCGTGCGCGCCTACCACTTCGCCGGGCCGGACACCGGCGCACCGGCGATCCTGTTGCCCGGCCGCAACGCGTCGACGCCGATGTACCGAACCAACATCGAACCCCTGCTGAAACACCGCACGGTCTATGGCCTCGACCTGCTCGGCGAGGCCGGCCTGTCGGTGCAGCACAAGCCTGTTCGCCACGCCCTGGACCAGGCGCAGTGGCTCGACGAGACGCTGGCCGGACTCGAGTTGGAAAAGGCGCACCTGCTCGGTGTGTCGATGGGCGGCTGGACCGCCGCCAACGCTGCGGTGCACCGGCCCGCGCGGATAGCGTCGATCACCTTGCTGGATCCTGTGTTCACCTTCACCAGTGTTCCGGTCAAGGCGATACTGGCCTCGGTGGCACTGTTCGCACCTGGCGTGCCGGAGCAGTGGCGCCGGAGGGTGCAGAGCTGGATAGCCGGCGGAGCGGATATCGAGGCCGCCGAGACGGAAGCCGCGCTGATCTCCGCGGGTTCAACGGATTTCACGCTGCACACACCGATGCCGAAACTGTTCACCGATGAGCAGCTGCGGGGCGTCGACGTACCGGTGCTGGCACTGATCGCGGGCCGCAGCGTCATGCTCGACCCGACGCGCGCCGTCGCGCGGGGACGAGAGTTACTGGTAAACGGTCAGATTGAACTCTGGCCCGACGCCTCTCACGCCATCAACGGGGAATACCCGGAAGAGATTGCGCAGCGGGTGGGCCAGTTCTGGGGCGCCGCGTAGCCCTTCGCCGGATTGCTCCTCAGGCGCGGATCACCGACGTCCCCAGCGCTTCGAAACGCTGTGCTTCCTCCGCGGGCAACTCGGTGCCGGTGACGATCGACTCGAAATCGGAGACGTCCGCGAACCGGCAGAAGCTCGTCTCGCCGAACTTGGAATGCGCGGCCACCAGCACGCATCGCTGTGCGACCCTCACCGCCGTCTGCTTCACCGCTGCCACGGCGGGATCCGGTGTGGTGAGGCCATGCTCGGCGGTGATCCCGTTGGTGCCCAGGAACGCGATATCGATGACAAGGCTGCTCAATCGCTCGACAGCCCAGTGGTCGACGGTGGCCAGGGTGCGCCCACGCATTCGTCCACCGATCATCAGGACGGTGACGGTCTCGCTGTGAGCCAGTGCTTCGGCGGCCAGCAGCGACGATGTCACAACAGTCAGTTCCTCATCGACGAGCTGTTCGGCGATCAGTCGCGGCGTGAAACCCTCATCCAGGTACACGGTTTCGGCGCCGTGCAACAGATGTGCCGCCGCGGCAGCGATGCGGTGCTTCTGGGCCAGATCCACCTGGCTGCGGTATTCGACGGTGGATTCGAATGCGGCGGTCTCCAGTGGAATCGCGCCGCCGTGTACACGTTTGAGCAGTCGCCTCCCGGCCAGCGCCTTGAGGTCGCGGCGGATGGTCTCGGCAGCGACGTCGAGTTCGTCGGCCAGCGTCAGGACATCGACGCGGCCGCGGCTGCGCGCGAACTCGACGATGCGGCTCTGGCGGGTATCTGAATCCACGCTTGCCATTCTGGGGCAGCCCGGGTGTGGTGACGGTTATTTGCTGTCGGACAGCACCGCGCGCACATCGTCCGCGCTGGTCGCCGCCCGCAGCCGGGCCACTTCTTCCTTGTCGAGGAAGACGTGGGCGATCTTGGTCAGCAGTGCCATATGGTCGTTGCCCAGACCGGCGATTCCGACCACGAACTCGGCCGGTTTGCCGTTCCAGTCGATGGGTTCGGGGTAGCGCACGAACGAGATCCCGGTGCGGCGGATCGCGGTCTTGGCCTCGTTGGTGCCGTGCGGGATGGCGAGACCGTTGCCCATGTAGGTCGACACCGACTTCTCGCGCTCGTGCATGGCATCCACGTAGGCCGGCTCGACGGCGTCCGCTGCGACCAGCAGGGCGCCGGCCTCGTCGATGGCCGCGTCCGCTGTGGTGGCGGTGCCGGCCAGCACGATCGAATCGAGGGGGAGTACGTCGACCCCAGCTGTCTGGTCTTCGCGCAAGCGCTCATCCGGGGCCTTCTGGTCTTCGCGCAAGCGCTCATCCGGGGCCTTCTGGTCTTCGCGCAAGCGCTCATCCGTGGAGGCATTCGTGTTCCGCAACATCTCCACGATCTCGTCGTAGCGGGGGCTACTCATGAAGTCCTCCACCGAGACATGAACGGCCGATCCGGTTTTCAGGCGAGCCCGGTCCGTGAGGTCGCGGTGGGTCACCACCATGTCGTAGGTGTCGGTGAGGTTCGCAATCGATTGGTTGGTCACCGTGACGTCGCCGAATCCCGCGGAACGGATCTTCTTGCGCAGCACCGAGGCGCCCATCGCCGAGGACCCCATGCCGGCGTCGCAGGCGAACACAATGCTGGTCACCGGACCCCGGTGCGCACCGACCAGGGCTGAAGCCACGCTGGACTTCTTGCCCTTGAGCGCCTCCATCTCCGCGGTGGCCGCGGCCAGATCGGGTTCGTCACCGGCCCGGTCGGTTTTGAGCAGCAGTGAGGCGACGGCAAACGAGACGGCGGCGGCGCCGAGCACGGACAGCGTCACGCCGAGGTAGCTGCCGCCGGCGGTCTGCGCGTAGATCGCGATGATCGAACCGGGCGCGGCCGGGGCGCGCAGCCCGGAACCGAACAGCACGTTGATGAAGACGCCGGTCATGCCGCCGAGGATGGTCGCGGCGATCAACTTGGGCTTCATCAGCACGTAAGGGAAATAGATCTCGTGGATACCGCCGAAGAACTGGATGATCGCGGCGCCCGGTGCCGAGGCGCGGGCAACGCCGCGGCCGAACACCATGAACGCCAACAGGAGTCCCACGCCGGGCCCGGGGTTGGCCTCGAGCAGGAACAGGACCGATTTGCCGGTCTCCAGTGCCTGGGTGGTGCCCAACGGTGTCAGCACCCCGTGGTTGATGGCGTTGTTGAGGAACAGCACCTTCGCCGGTTCGATGAGCAGTGAGGTCACGGGCAGCAGATCGTTGTTGACCAGGAAGTCCACCGCGTGTCCGGCGGCCCGGGTGAACGATGACACGATCGGCCCGACGCCGAAGAAGCCGAGGATCGCGAGCAGCATTCCCAGGATGCCGGCGGAGAAGTTGTCGACCAGCATTTCGAAGCCGGGCCGGATCTTGCCCTCCCACAGGGCGTCGGCCTTCTTCATCGCCCAGCCGCCCAGTGGCCCCATGATCATCGCGCCCATGAACATCGGGACATCGGCACCGGCGACGACGCCCATGGTGGCGATCGCGCCGACGACGGCACCGCGGTTGCCGTGGATCATCCGGCCACCGGTGTATCCGATCAGGACGGGCAGCAGGTACGTGATCATCGGGCCGACGATGCCGGCGCCGTCGTAGCTGCCCCAGCCGCCGATCTTGGCCACCCACCCGTCGGGGTCCTTGAGCCCGGAGAAGATGGCCTGCAGCCAGCCCTGCTCGATGAACAGGGCGGTGATCAGGCCCCAGGCGATGAAGGCGCCGATATTCGGCATCACCATGTTCGACAGCGAGGTGCCCAGCTTCTGCACATGCACCCGGACCCCGGTGCGTGGCGCTTCGACAGTGGACATCTGACGACCTCCGATCTTGCCGGCTGCTGGGTGACGCCGGTCACATGAATGCTCAGTACATCGCATAAGTGGGCATCTCCGCAAGCAATCGGGCGTAAGTGGGCGAAGAAAGTTGTGGTTTTATGACCGGATCGGCGTTAGGGTGCTGATACCGACCCGGTTTAGCGCCATTCCCTGCGAGTCGAGAGGACCCGTCATGAAAGCCCTGCGTTACTACGCCCCCGAGGACGTCCGGCTGGAGGATGTACCGGAGCCCCAGTGCGGCCCCGGCGAGGTGAAGATCCGGGTTCGCAACTGCTCCACCTGCGGCACCGATGTCAAGATCCTGCACAACGGGCACCAGAACCTGACCCCACCGCGCACCATCGGCCATGAGATCGCCGGTGACATAGTGGAGGTCGGTGCCGACGTGAATTCCACCTATGGCACCGATTGGGCCGAGGGCGACCGGGTCCAGGTGATCGCGGCGGTCCCGTGCGGAGAATGTCACGAGTGCCGCAAGGGCTGGATGGCCGTTTGCCAGAACCAGACGTCGATGGGGTACCAGTACGACGGCGGGTTCGCCGAGTACATGATCGTTCCGCGCCAGGTGCTCAAAGTCGATGGGCTGAACCGGATTCCGGACAACGTCAGTTACGACGAAGCGTCGGCGGCCGAACCGTTCGCGTGCGCGATCAATGCACAGGACCTGCTCGGTATCGAAGAGGGCGACACCGTCGTGGTGTTCGGCGCCGGACCGATCGGGTGTATGCACATCCGCATCGCGCGCGGCGTGCACAATTGCGGCCCCGTCTATCTGGTCGACGTGAACGAAAGCCGGCTCAAGATGTCGGCCGACGCCGTGCATCCCGACGGGGTGATCAACGCGGCGGAGGTGGACGTCGTCGAGAAGGTGATGGAACTGACCGGCGGCCGCGGCGCCGACGTCGTCATCACCGCCACCGCAGCCAACGTCACCCAGGAACAGGCCATCGCGATGGCCGCCCGAAACGGGCGCATCTCATTCTTCGGTGGATTGCCCAAGACCAACCCGACCATCACGTGCGATTCGAATATCGTGCACTACCGGCAGTTGCACATCCACGGTGCCAACGGTTCCGCGCCGGAGCACAACAAGCGTGCACTGCAGTACATCTCGACCGGCCAGGTGCCGGTGAAGGACCTCATCACCCGCCACATCCCGCTCGACGACGTGCTCGACGCGTTCTCGATCGTGCAGAACGGAGAGGCCATCAAGGTGACGGTCGAGCCTGCCGCTGCGACCGCGTCGGTCTGAAGTCAGTACAGCTCGTTCTCGTAGTGATCGTCGATCACCGCATGAAGCGAGCCGGCCAGATCGCCTAGTTTCTCGGCCATCTTCGCCGCGCTCTCGGTGATCGTGAGGGTGTAGAAGTCTCCGCCCAACGTCACGGCTTCGGCCAGTCCCCGGCTGTCGCCGTCCCAGAGCTTGGCCCGGATCACGGCCTTGCCGCACTGACCGAACACTTCGCGAATGCGGACGATCGTGGCCAACACTGCGGGTTTGCCGTCGGCGCTGAGCATCTCGAGCAATTCGGGATCGTCGGTGACGAACGCGTCCCCGTTCACCCGGATCACCTCGCGGATGCCCGGCACGAAGAAGACCAGCCCCACCGCGGGATGCTTGGTGATGTTCTCGTGGGTGTCGGCCAGTTTGTTTCCCGGCCGGTCCGGGATGGCGAGCGTCCACGGGTCGAGGATTCGCACCGAACCCGGTGGGTCACCCCGTGGGCTGGTGTCCAATTGGCCGTCGGCGCCCACGGTGGCCATGCAGAAGAACGGACTGTGCGCGATGAACCGGGCCGAGAATTCGCCGAGCTTCGGCTCCTTCTTCTCCGCGATGAACCGCTCCGGGTGCCCGACGATCTCCCTGACCCGCTCCATCGAGATCGGGGAGTACGAATCCGCCGCTGTACCTGTGGTTTTCACCATCGCCTCCATCACACGTCGAGAACGAGTCGGGGAGTCTGTGCCCGGGAAACGCAGATGAACATGCGATCGTTGGCGGCGCGCTCAGAGTCGGAGAGGATGTCGTCGCGATGGTCGGGTACACCGTCGACGACGGCGGTCTCGCAGGCACCGCAGATACCCGATCGGCACGACGACGGCACGTTGACCCCGGCACCATCGAGGGCGCCGAGAATGCTCTGGCCCGCTTCGACATTGACGGTTCTGCCCGAGGCTGCGCACACCACCTCGACCGGCTTGTCTTCGGCAGCGGGGGCCCGTTGGCGCGGCTTGAAGCGCTCGAGATGCAGGCTGTCGGCCGGCCAGTGTGCGGTGGCGTCCTGCAGCGCCGACAGCAGCGCCGGGGGACCGCATGCGTAAATCTTCGACCCGGGCTGAACCTGGGCGAAGTGCTCACCGACAGGGATGCGACCGTCGGCGTCAGAGGCATGGAAGCCCACGCGTGTTCCGTATCCACGGAGTTCGTCCGAGAACGGCATCGAGGTCGCGGTGTGACCGCCGTAGAGCAGTTTCCAGTCCGCGCCCCACGTTTCGGCCTGACGGATCATCGGGAGTATCGGGGTGATCCCGATGCCGCCGGCCACGAATGTGTATGAGGTGGCCGGATGCAGCTCGAAGGTGTTCCGCAGGCCGGCAACCGTAAGTTGTTGTCCCGGTCGCAGAAACGCGTGCACGTACTCGGACCCGCCGCGGCTGGTGCGTTCCCGCCGAACCCCGATGCGGTAGTACGATCGCTCGCCGACCGGCCCGCACAACGAGTATTGGCGCTGGATGCCGGTCGGCAGGACCAGGTCGATGTGTGCGCCCGGGTCCCAGGCCGGCAGTAGTTCACCGGCACGCGGCTGCAATTGCACGGATACCACGCCATCGGCTTCCCAACGCAGCTGCCGCACCGCGACGCCGATTCCGTCGGCCGGCAGTTCGTTTCTCACCCACCCTCCTTCCGCGTTAACAGTGTTAATTGCAGCTCAGAGCGTAATGATAACGTTGTTAACGTGTCAACCGCCCCGACTGGACGTGATCGCGTGGCACTGGCAAACCTGTCCTTGGACCGTGTGGTCGGTGAAGCCTTGGCGCTGGTCAACGAGGGCGGGCTGGAATCGCTGACGATGCGACGGCTGGCCGACCGGCTGCGGGCGCACCTCCCGACGATCTACCGGCTGGTCGACGGCAAGGACGCCCTGATGGACGAGATGGCCGAGACGATTCTGGCGAAGGCGCTCGAAAGCTCTGACACCGATCATCCGGAGTGGATCGATCGCGTCAAAAGCCTTGCTGCGGGCCTGCGTTCGGCTCTGCTGGCGCAGCGCGACGGAGCCCGCATCGTCGGCGGCAACTACGCCGCCAAGCGGGCCAACCTGACCTTCGTCGACACGCTCGTCGGCAGTATCCAGGCCGGCGGTCTGGTCCGGGAACATGCCTTGTGGTCTGCCAGCTCACTTTTCTGCTACGTCCTCGGTGAAGTTCTTGAGCAGCAGGGCGCCGCCGGCGGTGAGACCGAGACGCTCGAAGGTGTGGTTCGCGCCGGGGACTATCCGCACCTCGCGTCCAGTCCCGTCGAGCAGCTGCTCGATTTCGGCGCGCGATTCGAGTTCGGGCTGGGCCTGCTCATATCGGGCATGCGCTCCGGCGAAGGCTGCGCCTGACCGGCGGCGCCGTGGTCAGTCAGGCCCAGTGCCAGCCCGCAAACGATCAGCCCGATGCCGGCCCAGACCGCCAAGGTGGGCAAGGTCCCGGTGACGGGTACGCCGATTGCCGCGGCGGCAATGGGTGCCACTCCGGTCAGTAGCCCGGCCGGTCCGGCGCCCAGTGTGCGCACGCAGGTGTACCAGAGGACGAACGCGACCGCCGTCACGCAGACGGCCAGATAGCCGATCGCCAGGATCTCGCCGGCATCGAAAGTGCCTGCCGCTCTGGGTCCTTCGGTTACCAGCGCCAGCACGCCGAACATCGCGGCGGCCATCCAGGTGGTGTGCACGGACACTCCGGCAGGACCGTGTGAGTCGAGGACCGGCACGGCCAGCAGCGTGAAGCCGGCCTCGCAGCTGAAAACGACTATGGCCCAGAGCAATCCGATGGTGTCGGCACGGCCCAGCCCTTCGACGATGACGGCGCCGATGCTGACCACGCCGGCCGCGGCGATCACCCGGCGCCCTGGCCGATGGCCTTCCAGCAATGGTCCCAGCGTCGCCAGTGCCAACGGCACGCACGCGACCGCGACGGCCAGCACCGCCGGTTCGGCGTGGCGCGATCCGTACACCAGGGCCACGTTGAACAGCACCAGGCCGGTCACGGTGACGCCGAGTAGCCATAACCACTCGCTGCCGCAGGGGCGGCGCAGCGGTCGGCCGGTGAACCGGACCCAGGCCAGCAGCAGCGCGCAGGCAATGGCATAGCGCAACGCCTGCGCGGTGTGCAGTGGCGCGTTGGCAAGGACACCTGAGACGGCGACGCTGCCGCCGACGAACGTCATACCGAGGGCGCCGGACAGGCCGGCGCGGGCGGGGCTGGACATGTGACCATCGTCGGGCCAACATGGTCCAACAAATAGAACCAAGTCTGGACATCTCTAATGGACCAAATGGCGCGGGATGCGGTCGGCGCAGATTTTCTTCAGCTCGATCCGGCGACTGCCCCGGCGCGCGGACTCACCGACTGGCTCGTGGATGAGCTGCGTGGTGCGATCGCCGACGGGAGGCTGACGCCGGGCACCCGGTTCCCCGCGACCCGGGTATTGGCCGCCGACCTTGCGGTGTCCCGCGGTGTCGTCGTCGAGGCTTACCGACGGCTGGCCGACGAAGGTCTGGTCAGCGGGCATGCGGGTGGCGGCACCTATGTGCTCACGCGGCCGGCCCGGCCGCCACAGCCAGAGCCCACGTCGGCGCCTCCGGCCTCACGCCTGCCCCGCCCACGCTTGCCTGCGGGTGACGGGATCGACCTCTCGCCGGGAGTGCCCGATCTGTCGGCATTTCCACGCAGCACCTGGCTGCGCGCCGAACGGGCGGTGCTGGCCGAGGCCACGCCGGACGACCTCGGCTATGGAGATCCCCGCGGTCATCCCCGGTTGCGCGCGGCACTCGCCCTGTGGCTGGGCAGGACCCGCGGGCTGCGCATCGAGCCCGACGACATCCTGGTGGTTGCGGGCGTGGCGCAGGCCATTGCCCTGCTGGCCCAGCAGTTGCGCGGCGAAGGGCTCGACACGATCGCCGTTGAGGATCCCGGCTCGCGCGGTGCGGTCGACGAACTCGAGTACTGGGGATTGCGCCCGGTGCCGGTCCCGGTCGACGGCGACGGCATCGCCGTCACGGAGCTGTCTGCGACTGGCGCTCCCACCGTCTTCCTGACCCCGGCGCATCAGTTCCCGACGGGCGTGGTGCTCGGCCCGCAGCGGCGCCGCGAGCTGCTCGAGTGGGACGGCGAGCTGATCATCGAGGACGACTACGACGCCGAATACCGCTATGACCGCGCACCCGTACCGGCCATGCATCCGTCGGCGCCCGATCGCATCGCGTATGCCGGCAGCACCTCGAAGAGCCTCGCACCCGCACTGCGTCTGGGCTGGCTGATTGCGCCGCGGCAGCGACGGCCCGGCCTGGTGGCGGCCAAGCATGCCACCGACCTCGGCAGCCCGACTGTGCCGCAAATGGTGCTCGCGCGGTTACTGGAATCCGGTGAGTACGACCGGCATGTCCGACTGGTCCGGGCGCGGCACCGGGCCCGGCGCGATGCTCTGCTGGACGTGTTGACCGCAGCGATGCCGGGGGTGAGGGTGCGCGGAGTCGCCGCCGGCCTGCACCTGCTCGTCAGCTTGCCTGAGTGCGTCGACGACGTTGCGCTGGCCGACGATCTGCGTGAGGCCGGCGTTCTCGTGCACCCGGTGTCCTGGCACCGGCGGCTACCCGGACCGCCCGGATTGGTCCTCGGATACGCATCGCATCCACCGGACCGGTTACGCGAGGCCGCCGCCACGATCGCGCGCATCGCGCGAAAGTGACACAGGGGTCGCTGCCGAGCTTCGGTAGCAGCCGTGGTGTCACTTTCGGTGACGGCTGGCAGCAAACGCACGTAACCTGTTGGCGCGCGGCAAAGTCGACGACACATCGAGCGGAGCGGAAGCTGATGCGGTACTACTACTCGGTCGATGCGATCCGTGCGGCCGAGGCGCCACTGCTGGCATCGCTGCCCGACGGGGTGCTGATGGGCCGCGCTGCCTATGGGCTGGCGACGGCCATCGGTGCCGAACTGAAGCTGCGCACCGGTGGTGTCGCCGGCCGGCGAATCTGCGCGGTCGTGGGTTCCGGCGACAACGGCGGCGATGCCCTGTGGGCGGCGACGTTCTTACGTCGTCGCGGAGCGGCGGCCGATGCCGTCCTGCTCAACCCGGACAAAACTCACACCAAGGGCCTGGCCGCATTCCGGCGCGCCGGTGGCCGGGTGGTATCCGGCATCGCGGCCGGAACCGATCTGGTGATCGATGGCGTTGTCGGGATCTCCGGACGCGGTGCGTTGCGCCCCAACGCCGCGGCGGTATTCGAGGCCAACACGGTGCCCGTGGTGGCGGTCGACATCCCCAGCGGCCTCGACGTGCAGACCGGCGCCGCCGACGGCCCACATGTGCGTGCCGCCCTGACCGTCACGTTCGGCGGTCTCAAACCTGTTCACGCACTGGGGGAGTGCGGTCGCGTCGAACTCGTCGACATCGGACTGGACCTGGCGCCGAGCGACCTCGCCGGATTCGAGGCGGCCGATGTGCGGGCGCGGTGGCCGATTCCGGGCCCGCACGATGACAAGTACACCCAGGGCGTGACGGGCGTACTGTCCGGGTCGTCGACCTATCCCGGTGCGGCCGTGCTGAGTGCCGGTGCCGCGGTCGCCGCCACGTCGGGCATGGTCCGCTATGCGGGAAGCGCTGCACCACAGGTGCTTTCGCATTGGCCCGAGGTGATTGCCTCGCCTACCCCGCAGGAGGCGGGCCGGGTGCAGGCCTGGGCGGTGGGGCCGGGCCTGGGTACCGACGAGACCGCGAGGGCCGCATTGGTTTTCGCGCTCGAATCAGATCTTCCGGTCATCGTGGACGCCGACGGGCTCACGATGCTCGCCGCCGATCCGGGGCCGCTCACCGGCCGCGGCGCGCCGACCGTGCTGACCCCGCATGCCGGCGAATTCCAGCGGCTGGCCGGCCATCCGCCCGGAGCCGACCGAGTGGCGGCCACCCGCGAGCTGGCGCAGCGACTCGGAGTCACGGTGCTGCTCAAAGGCAATGTCACCGTCATAGCCCAGCCGGACTCCACCACCTACCTCAATCCGGCCGGCCAGTCCTGGGCTGCCACAGCGGGATCCGGTGATGTGCTGACGGGCATCATCGGCGCATTGCTGGCGGCCGGCCTGCCCGCCGGAGAGGCCGCCGCCGCGGCAGCCTTCGTCCACGCCCGCGCCGCCAACCTGTCGGCGGCCGATCCCGGCCCGAGCCCGGCGCCCACCTCGGCGTCGCGCATCCTCGCCCACGTCCGCGCCGCCATCGCCTCGCTGTAACCAGTTCGCCGCAACGAAAAGGACTTGCCATGTCGCACAAGCACCATCGCGCCCCGCACATCTCACCGGCCTACACCGGCCGGTTGGCGATGGCGCCGGTCCCGTCGCTGCGTCTGCCCGACGAGGCCATGGATCCGCAAGCGGCGTACCGGTTCATCCACGACGAGCTCATGCTCGACGGCAGCTCCCGGTTGAACTTGGCGACGTTCGTCACCACGTGGATGGACCCGGAGGCCGAGAAGCTCATGGCCGAGACGTTCGACAAGAACATGATCGACAAGGATGAGTACCCCGCCACCGCGGCGATCGAAGCGCGCTGCGTGAGCATGGTCGCCGACCTTTTCCACGCCGAAGATCTGCGGGACGACGATCCGTCCAGCGCGTGCGGAGTCTCCACGATCGGATCCAGCGAGGCGGTGATGCTGGGCGGGCTCGCGCTCAAGTGGCGGTGGCGCGAAAAGGTCGGAAAAGACTGGAAGGGGCGCACGCCCAACCTGGTGATGGGTTCCAACGTCCAGGTGGTGTGGGAGAAGTTCTGCCGCTATTTCGACGTCGAGCCGCGGTACCTCCCGATGACCGAGGACCGTTACGTCATCACCCCTGAGCAGGTGCTCGACGCGGTCGACGAGGACACCATCGGCGTGGTGGCCATCCTGGGCACCACTTACACCGGTGAACTGGAACCGATCGCCGAGATCTGCGCGGCGCTCGACACTCTCGTTCAAGACAAGGGCCTCGACATCCCCGTGCACGTCGACGCGGCCAGCGGCGGATTCGTCGTCCCGTTCCTGCACCCCGACCTGGAGTGGGACTTCCGGCTGCCGCGCGTGGTGTCGATCAACGTCAGCGGCCACAAGTACGGGTTGACCTACCCGGGCATCGGCTTCGTGGTGTGGCGTGGCAAGGAGCACCTGCCCGAGGATCTCGTGTTCCGGGTCAACTACCTGGGCGGTGACATGCCGACGTTCACGCTGAACTTCTCGCGGTCCGGCAATCAGGTGGTGGGCCAGTACTACAACTTCCTGCGGCTGGGACGGGCCGGGTACACCCAGGTGATGCAGTGCCTGTCGCAGACCGCGCGCTGGCTGGGCGACGAGCTACGGGACAGTGAGCATTTCGAGCTGATCACCGACGGTTCGGCCATCCCGGTGGTCAGCTTCCAGCTGAAGGGCAATCCGGGTTACACCGAGTTCGATGTGTCCGAGGGGTTGCGCTCCTTCGGCTGGCAGGTCCCGGCGTACACCATGCCCGAGGGCGCCACCGACGTCGTGGTGCTGCGCGTTGTCGTGCGTGAGGGTTTCTCCGCGGATCTGGCCCGGGCGCTCAAGGACGACATGATTACCGTGCTCGGCCGGCTCGACAAGCTCAAACCGCGCGGGGCGTTCGACGACCTGCAGCCGTTCGCGCACTAGCGTCGGCGGCATGCTGCTGTGGATCAATGGACCGTTCGGGGTCGGAAAGACCCAGACCGCATACGAACTCAACCGCCGCCTGGCCGGCAGCGTGGTCTGCGACCCCGAATTCGTCGGATATGGCCTGCACCGGACGATGCCGCGCGAGCTGCGCAGGGATTTTCAGGACTTTCCGGCCTGGCGGCAAGGGGTTTTCGAGGTGCTGGACCACACCTTGCGGCGGTATGACGGGCCGGTCATCGCACCGATGACCGTCTTCGAGCCGAGCTACTTTGCCGAGACAGTCGGTCGCCTGCGCGACGCGGGTCACAACGTTGTGCACTTCGCACTGTTGGCGCAGCGGGAAACGGTCTTGAGGCGGCTGTCCGACCGCGGGTTGGGTTTCGGACGGCTGCTGCGCCACGGCGGACCGCGGGACCTCCCGCGGTGGGGCGACGCATTCGCGGTCGAACGGCTCGACCGTGGTCTCGAAAGCCTGTCGAGGCCGGAGTTCGCCGAACATATCTGGACCGACACCGTCGGAATACCCCAGGTGGCCGACCGGATCGCCGCGACCGCCGGGCTGACGCTGGCGCCGAACACCGACGGCGAAATCCGGGCCCGGATGCGCCGGCTGGCGGTCACCGCGCGTCACATCCGGCTGTGATCTGCCCCGAAGCCTGCCTCTGGGACAATGGACCACGGTGATATGACATGCAGACGACCGAACTCGAGACATCGCTGACGCCACACGCCTCGCCGCAGGCAGTGGTGGATCTCGGCGCGATCGACCACAACGTCCGCCTGCTGCGTGAACATGCCGGCAGCGCCCGGGTGATGGTCGTGGTCAAAGCCGACGGGTATGGGCACGGCGCCGTCGAGGTGGGCCGGGCCGCGCTGGCCGCCGGGGCCGCCGAACTCGGGGTCGTGACGATCGCCGAGGCGGTGGCACTGCGGGCCGGCGGGATCACCGCCCCGGTGCTGTGCTGGCTGCATCCGCCGGGCACCGACTTCACGCCCGCACTCGAAGCCGATGTGCAGATCGCGGTGTCCTCGGTGCGCCAGCTCGACGACCTGGTGGCGGCCGTGCGGCAGACCGGGCGCCCCGCGACCGTCACGGTGAAGGTTGACACCGGCCTGAGCCGCAACGGTGTGAGCCCGGCCGATTACCCCGAGGTGATCGCCGCGATGGGCCGCGCCCAGGCCGAGGGCGCGATCCAGGTGCGCGGCATCATGAGTCACCTGGTTCACGGGGACGAGCCCGACAATCCGTTCAACGATCTGCAGGGCAAACGCCTCATCACGATGCGGGAGCAGGCCGCCGCCCAGGGCGTGGTGTTCGAGCTGGCGCATCTGTCCAATTCGCCTGCGGCCATGACCCGTCCGGATCTGGCGTTCGACATGGTGCGGCCCGGGATCGCGGTGTACGGCCTGAGCCCCATCCCGGAGCGCGGCGACATGGGGCTGAGACCCGCCATGACGTTGAAATGTCCTGTGGCCCTGGTGCGTTCGGTGCATGCCGGTGATGGCGTGTCCTACGGCCACCGGTGGATCGCCGACCGGGACACCACCCTGGCACTGCTGCCGGTGGGCTACGCCGACGGAATCTTCCGCTCGTTGAGCGGCAAGATCGAGGTGCTCATCAACGGCCGGCGCCGTCGGGCGGTCGGACGGATCTGTATGGACCAGTTCGTCGTCGACCTCGGACCGGACGCCAACGACGTCACCGAAGGTGACGACGCGATCCTGTTCGGTCCCGGCACCTACGGTGAACAGACCGCCCAGGATTGGGCCGAGCTGCTCGGCACCATCAACTACGAGGTGGTCACCAGCCCGCGCGGCCGGATCACCCGCAGCTATCTGCAGGCAGGTCGCGGGCGTTGAGTCGCAATGCTCAGTGGCTGGCTGGCGCCGCCGGGCTGACTGCCGTGGGCACGGTGGCGGGCCGGTCCGTGGCGCGGTCACTGACCCGGCGTCGCGCGGGCGAGGATCCCTACCTCGGTGAGGATTTCGAACGGCTCGATGCCGACCGCAGCTCGGTGGTGACCACCGAGGACGGGGTGCCACTGGCAGTGCGTGAGGTCGGCCCCAACGACGCGCCGTTGACGGTGGTGTTCGCGCACGGTTTCTGTCTGCGCATGGGCGCCTTCTACTTTCAGCGCACCCGGCTGGCCGAGCAGTGGGGTCCGCAGGTGCGGATGGTGTTCTACGACCAGCGGGGTCACGGCCAGTCCGGAGCGGCATCGCCGGACACCTACACCGTCGAGCAACTGGGCCGTGATCTGGAAGCCGTTCTGGCCGTGACGGTTCCGCGTGGACCCGCGGTGCTCGTCGGCCACTCGATGGGCGGCATGACGGTGCTCTCGCACGCACGTCAGTTCCCTCATCGCTATCCGAAACAGATCGTGGGCGCCGCGGTGATCTCGTCGGCGGTCGAAGGTGTGGCCCGCTCCCCTCTCGGGGAGATCCTGCGTAACCCGGCGCTGGAGGCGGTGCGGTTCGTGGCCCGCTATGCGCCCGGCGCAGTGCATCACACCCGCGGTGCGGCCCGCTCGGTGATCGGTCCGGTGCTGCGCGCCGCGTCCTATGGCGACGAGGCCGTCAGCCCGAGTGTGGTCGAGTTCTCCGAGCGGATGATGCACGGCACCTCGATCACCACGCTGGTCGAGTTCCTCCACGCTCTCGAGGTCCACGACGAGGCCGCGGCACTGCGGGTGCTGGTGAAGGTGCCGACCCTGATCGCCTGCGGTGACCGGGATCTGCTCACCCCAATGGAATACTCAAAGGCCATGGCCGCACAGCTACCCCGCTCCGAACTGGTGATCGTCGGGGGAGCGGGCCATCTGGTCCAGCTTGAGGAGCCCGTGGTGATCGACGATGCACTGGTCCGTCTGGTGGAGCGGGCCACTCCCTCCAAGCTGGTCTCCCTGACCCGCCGGGTCCGCGACCGGGTCCGGTTCCGTGGCTGAGCGCAGCGCCGGCACGGCTCAACTGGCCACCACCGAGGACACCATCGCCCTGGGCGCCACGCTCGGTTCCGGGCTGAAGGCCGGCGACGTGGTCGTGCTGTCGGGTCCCTTGGGCGCAGGCAAGACCGTGATGGCCAAGGGCATCGCGCAGGCCATGGATGTGGACGGTCCGGTGGTTTCGCCGACGTTCGTGCTGGCCCGGGTGCACCGCGCCCGGCAGGCCGGCCGTCCGGCGATGGTGCATGTCGACATGTACCGGCTGCTGGATCACCCCGGCGTCGATCTGTTGGGTGAGCTCGACGCGCTCGATCTCGACACCGATCTGGACGACGCCGTGGTGGTGGTCGAGTGGGGCGAGGGCTTGGCCGAACGGCTTTCCGACCATCACCTGGACATCCGCATCGAGCGTGACACCGAAACCGAGACGCGCACGGTGATCTGGCAGTGGAGCGCCCCATGAACGTGTTGACGATCGACACCGCGACGCCTGCGGTCAGCGCCGGCGTGGTCCGTCGTGCCGAGGACGGCACGGTGGAGACCCTTG
Organism: Mycobacterium sp. URHD0025; assembly: GCF_000426065.1. GTDB lineage: Bacteria > Actinomycetota > Actinomycetes > Mycobacteriales > Mycobacteriaceae > Mycobacterium. Next base: position 342,988 of record NZ_AUEQ01000006.1, read on the forward strand.
CCGAACGGGTGACCGTGGACGCCCGCGCCCACGCCGAACAGCTCACGCCGAATGTGCTGGGCGCCGTGTCCGATGCCGGGATCTCGGTTGCCGATCTCGACGCCGTCGTCGTCGGGTGCGGACCGGGCCCGTTCACCGGCCTTCGGGTCGGGATGGCCAGTGCCGCGGCGTTCGGCCATGCGCTGGGCGTTCCGGTACACGGGGTGTGCAGCCTGGATGCCATCGGTATCCACACCGACGGCGACGTGTTGGTGGTCACCGACGCGCGACGCCGCGAGGTGTACTGGGCGCACTACCGCGATGGGGTCCGGGTGGACGGCCCGTCGGTCAACGCGCCCGCCGATGTGGCGTCCGTACTGCAGACTTCCGTTGCCGCGGTGGCCGGTTCGCCCGAGCACGCCGCGCTGTTCGACCTGCCCCCGATCGAGGTGGCGTATCCGACACCGGCGGGGCTGGTACGCGTCGTCACCGATTGGGGTGATCCGCAACCGCTGGTTCCGCTGTACCTGCGCCGTCCTGACGCGAAACCCTCTGCGGCGGTGCGCAAATGACCGTGTTGGACGCGCTGACCCGGGCCGACGCCACGCGGTGCGCCGAGCTTGAGGCCAAGTTGTTCGCCGGTGACGATCCGTGGCCGGCCCGGGCGTTCCTGGCCGAGCTCGACGCCAAGCACAATCGCTACATCGCGGCCCGCAGCGACGGCGTGCTGGTGGGCTATGCCGGTATCTCCCGGCTGGGCCGAATGCGCCCCTACGAGTACGAGATCCACACCATCGGCGTGGACCCCGACTTCCAGGGCCAGGGGATCGGGCGTCGGCTGCTGAGCGATCTGCTCGACTTCGCTTCCGGCGGAACGGTTTTCCTGGAAGTCCGCACCGACAACGAAGCAGCCATCGCGCTGTACGAGAGCGTCGGATTCGTCAACATCGGGCTGCGCAAGCGGTACTACCGCGCCAGCGGGGCCGATGCCTACACCATGCAACGCCTTCCCCAAGGGAACCCGACGTGATCATCCTGGCCATCGAAAGTTCTTGTGACGAAACCGGAGTCGGTATCGCCGACCTCGCGATCGATGACAGCGGCCTGCCGACTGTCTCTCTGTTGGCCGACGAAGTCGCCTCCAGTGTCGACGAGCATGCCCGCTACGGCGGCGTCGTCCCCGAGATCGCGTCGCGCGCGCACTTGGAGGCGCTCGGGCCGACCATGCGCCGGGCCCTCGACGCCGCCGGAATCGAGCGGCCCGACGTCGTCGCCGCGACCATCGGGCCGGGACTGGCCGGGGCGCTGTTGGTGGGGGTGGCCGCCGCGAAGGCCTATGCGGCCGGCTGGAACGTCCCGTTCTACGGCGTCAACCACCTGGGCGGGCATTTGGCCGCCGACGTGTACGACCATGGGCCACTGCCCGAGAGCGTGGGCCTGCTGGTCTCGGGCGGGCACACGCATCTGCTGCATGTCCGGTCGCTGGGCGAGCCGATCATCGAGCTCGGTAGCACTGTCGACGACGCCGCCGGCGAGGCCTACGACAAGGTGGCCCGGCTGCTGGGGCTGGGTTATCCGGGCGGTCGCGTGCTCGACGAGCTGGCCCGCACCGGAGACCGCGACGCCATCGTGTTCCCGCGCGGGATGACCGGGCCGCGGGATGATCCCTACGTGTTCAGCTTCTCGGGACTGAAGACCGCGGTGGCCCGCTACGTGGAAGCGAACCCGGAAGCAGCGCAGGCGGATGTGGCGGCCGGCTTCCAGGAAGCGGTCGCCGATGTGCTGACCGCGAAGGCCGTGCGCGCGGCCACCGACCTGGGCGTCTCCACCCTGCTGATCGCCGGTGGGGTGGCCGCCAACTCCCGGCTGCGCGAACTCGCCGAGGAACGCTGCGCGGCGGCCGGCCTGACCCTGCGGGTGCCGCGGCCACGGCTGTGCACCGACAACGGCGCCATGATCGCCTCGTTCGCGGCGCACCTCATCGCGGCCGGTGCGGCACCCTCACCGCTGGATGTGGCAAGCGATCCCGGCCTGCCGGTGGTCAAGGGCCAGGTGGCGTGAGCAGGTAGGAAGGCGCGCTGATCAGTGCGCCTGGTTGATCTGGTGAACCCGCACGCTGACCTCCAGCTGGAAACGGTCGGCGGGGTTCTTGAGTGACAGCCCGGTGAGTTCCTCGATGAGCTTGATCCGGTACAGCAGCGAGTGCCGGTTGAGGAACAGCGCCCGCGCCGCCGCACTGGTGTTGGTGGCCTCGTCGAGCAGGATCTCCAAGGTGTGCACGAGTTGTCCACGCCGGGTCTTGTCGTAGTCGACGAGTGGCTGCAGCGTTTGCAGGATGGTGGCCATGCTGCGCGGGTGCTGGCGGAGCACCTCGGCGAACTGCATCGGACCGGCGGGGCCTTCGGGCAGCGATGGCGATACCGGTGCGGCGACGGTGACCGAATGGCCGTGTGCGGGCGCCAGCAGCGCCCACGTCACGACACCTTCGGGAAGCGCGCTGAGCCGCTGTGCCGAATCGACCAACCCGGATACCGTCGATTCCGTTGGGGCCGAAGAGAAATGGCTCATCACGAGGTCGTCGGTGACCGACGACGTGACAGTCAGGCCGGCGGCGAGGGCCAATTCGTGCAGCGCATTGGCGAACCTGTCGGCGGCCTCGCTCCACTGCGGCTCGTCGCGCACGCGGCGCCCGATGACCATCTGCACCCGGGTGTCCCGCGGGGACGGGCTGACCAGGGGCAGCAGTGTCTTCTGGACGTCGGCGAAGGCAATCTCCCAGGGCAGCAGCACAAATGGGCACGCATGCCGATCGGCGAGGGGGATCATCAGCTCGAGGAGATCGTGCGCATCTACGTCGGGGGGAGGGCTGAGCACCACGCCGGCGGCCGGTGAGGCCACCAGGGAGACAAGGAATTCGCGCACACCCGGCTGGTGGATGTCGGCGCCGGTGGTCAGCACCAGATCGCCGGGCCGGACGAAGTCCTCGGCGGGTGCGTGGATGATGTCCACCCAGCGGACCTCGCGGGCCAGTCCGCGGTGGCCGGCGACCACCGAACCCTGATCCAAGGGTGGAATCGTCAAGACCGCCGCCACGTTCAGCGACGAGTCCTCGGACATGCCGCTTCCCTTCTGATCAACTGCTCGGCGGTGCGTCGAAGCCGACGGTATCAGCGACCAGTCGCGTCGGTGACCACCTGCCCGGCAGGTGGCCACCGACGCCGGGGGTTGTTCAGCCGACCGACGTTATCGAGGCCAGCTCCCCGGTGGACCGTCGGCTCAGCAGCATGCCGACTCCGAAGAACACCAGCGGCATCACACCGAAGATCGCCGCCAGGGTGGGAGTGCCACCGACCACCAATGTCAGGTTGGACACCACCAGCACCAGGGCCGCCGCCAGGGCGAGCGTCGCGAACGAGGCCAGCACCACCTTGCCGGTCGAGTTGCCGCGCCGGACGAAGAAGAGCACCACCGAGATCGTGGTCAGCAGCCACAGGAGTGCCAGGGCCAGGATGCCCAGGCCGCCGCCCGGTCCGAAGATCTGCAACACCGGGTCCAGCTGCAGCGCGGCGCAGATACCCATCACCACGAACGACGCCACGGTGATGACCAGCGAGGCGTTCGACGGAGAGCCGTGACGCTCGTGCACCTTGCCGATCTTCTTCGGGAACACACCGCTCTGTCCCAGCACGAACGCGTACCGCGACGCGATGTTGTGGAACGCGAGGGCACACGCGAAGACACTGACCGACCACAGGATGGTGTTCAGATCACGGCCGACCATGCCGAGGTACTTGCCCGCGGTGTTCACCATGAAGTTGTCGGGGTCGTCGGTGGCCAGCTGGATGGCATCGTGCCCGCCGTTGCCCTCGACGAGAGCCCAGCTGGTGAAGGCGTAGAAGACCGCGACGATGCCCACCGCCCAGTAGGTGGCCCGGGGCACCGTGCGATCGGGGTCCTTGGCCTCGTCCCGGAAGACCGCGGTCGCCTCGACACCCACGAATCCCCACAGGGCGTACAGCAGCGCGATGCCGAATCCACCGGCGATGCCCTGCGGCGTGAACGAGTCGCCGGTGAGGCCGTGCTCGCCGCCGCGCACCACGATGACGAGGTCGACCACCATGAGGATCGCGACCTCGGACACCAGGAAGACACCGAGCACCTTGGCGCTGAGGTCGATGTCGCGGTACCCGAGCCAGGCGACGGCCGCCAGTACCAGCCCGGTCAGCAGCCACCAGGGGAGGTCGGGACCACCGAACCGCGTGATGAGTTCGTTGAGGATGACGCCGTCGTAGGCGGCCACCGCGATCAGGGTCGCCATGTAGGCCGGCAGTGCCAGCACGGCGGCCCCGGTACCGGCCGCCCGGCCGAGCGACTCACGAATGTAGGCGTAGAAGGCGCCGGCGTCGGTGACGTACTTGGACATCGCGATGAAGCTGGCCGCGAACAGTCCGAAGATGACACCGGCGACGATGAAGGCGACCGGGATGCCGGTGGTGTTGCCCAACGCCATCGCGATCGGCACGTTGCCGCCGATGGTCGACAGCGGCGCCGAGGCGGCCACGACCATCAGCACGATGGCGGGCACACCGAGGTGCCCGCGCAGTTTGGCCGGACGGTCGTCCGATGTCGTATCAGGTGTGGGCTGGTGGCCCGCGTTGACAACCTCGGTCATTGGGTTGATTCCTCCTAACTGCCGGTCGCAGGTGGCGGCCGGGTGAAGTCCGGGGCAAGTTTGCGAGAACCACGGGCCGCTCCGCCAGCGCAGTCGATCAGTTTCCAACACCTTGTTGTAAGCCAGTTCACATCGGCCGCGCCGGTGTCACACACATTGTTGGAAGGTGCCGGGCGGGCGTTGTTTCCGTCGCCGCATTCGGTCGATGCTTGGCCGGTCACGCGACAGAGAGGTACGACGACCGCCATGAACCCGGACAGCAGCGAAACCGAGCAGGATCACCGGCTGGGGCGCATCCGGCTGCTGGATGAGCAGCGCGTCAACCTGGATGGATTCGCCCAGGCGGACCCCGAGCTGGGCATGATCTCGCACCTGTCGCCCCACGACCCGGAACCGTCGTGGAAGGTGGCCGCCGACGGCACCGTGCTGGAGATGGATTCGAAGGCGGCCGCCGACTTCGACACCATCGACGAGTTCATCGTCCGCTACGCCGTCGACCCGGCGGAGGCACCGCGGTCGATGGCGATGAGTGAGATCGAGCTGGCCCGGATGATCGTCGACTCGGCTGTGCCGCGCGAAGAGGTGCTGCGCGTCTGCGGCGGACTGACCCCGGCGAAGATGGCCCGGGTGGTGGCGATGCTGCAGCCCGTCGAGATCCAGATGGCGATGATGAAGATGCGGGCCCGCCGCACCCCCGCGAACCAGGCCCATGTCACCAACCGCCTCGACGACCCCTTGCTCATCGCGGCCGACGCCGCCACCGCCGTCGTGTACGGGTTCCGGGAACTGGAAGCCACCGTCCCGGTGCTCGACGACGCCCCGGCCGTCGCGGTGGGTCTGCTGATCGGTTCCCAGGTGCCGGCGCCGGGCGCGCTGACGCAGTGCTCCGTCGAGGAGGCACGCGAGCTGGAACTCGGGGTGCGCGGACTGGTGTCCTATGCCGAGACGGTGTCGGTGTACGGCACCGAGCAGGTCTTCACCGACGGTGACGACACTCCGTGGTCGAAGGCGTTTCTCACCTCGTCCTACGCGTCCCGCGGTATCAAGATGCGGCTGTCCAGCGGGGCGGGCTCGGAGGTGCTGATGGGCCAGGCCGAGCGCAAGTCGATGAACTACCTGGAGTCCCGCTGTGTCGCCCTGGCCAAAGGTATTGGCGCACAGGGTGTTCAGAACGGCGGTATCGACGGCGCCTCGATCACCGCGTCGGTGCCGGGCGGTGTCCGCGAGCTCATCGCCGAGAACCTGATGGTCATGCTGCGCGGGCTCGAATCCTGCAGCGGAAACGACTCGCTGGTGTCCGAGTCGACGATGCGGCGAACCAGCCGGACCTTGCCGGTGCTGTTGTCGGGGTCGGATTTCATCTTCTCCGGTTTCGGTTCGGTGGTGGCCTACGACAACATGTTCGGGCCGTCCAACTTCAATGCCGCCGACCTCGACGACTATCTCGTGATGCAGCGCGACTGGGGCGTCGACGGCGGGCTGCGGTCGGTGGACCCGACCACCCTGGAAGCCATGCGCCGCCAGGCCGCCGAAGCCACCCGGGCGGTGTTCGAATACCTGGGGCTCGCCGATTTCGACGACGACCATGTGGAAGCCGTTGTCGGGGCGGAGGGTTCCAAGGATCTACCCGCCACCGACGGGGTGAAGGTGCTCAGTGCCGCCAGGATGATCGAGCAGTCGGGCCTGACGGTGCTCGACATCGTCGCCGCGCTCGCCGAGACGGGTTTCACCGATATCGCCGAGCGGGTCCTGGGTATGGCCAAGGCGCGCGTCACCGGTGACTACCTGCAGACCGCGGCGATCTTCGACGAGCAGATGAATGTGCTGTCGGCCCTGCAGGATCCGAACGACTACCGCGGCCCCGGCACCGGATACCGGCCGACGGCGGAGCGCCAGGCCCAGATCGACGCGGTGCGGCAGGCGCGGTCGGTGACCGACCTGGTCAAGGAGCAGGCGACCTTCGCCGATCCGGATCGGATGATCGTGCGGGGCCCTGCGAGCGTGGGCGACGATCCCCGCGAAGTGGTCATCGGCGTGTCTCCCGCCTTGGGTGTCAAGCTGTTTCGCACCTTGTCGGGGATGGTGGTCTACGACGCGCTGGAACAGATCCTGGCCGGGCTGGAGGAGGAGCAGTGCGTGCCGCGCCTGGTCCGGATCGCCGACTCCGTGGATCTCGGAGTGATCGGTAAATCGGCGGCCCGGCTGTCCGGATCCGGCATCGGTGTCGGGCTGCAGGCCAAGGGCACCACGCTGATTCACCGCCGCGATCTTCCGCCGCTCGCGAACCTCGAATTGCTCAGTGTCGCACCGCTGATCACGCCGGAGATGTACCGGCTGATCGGGATCAACGCCGGCAGGCACGCCAAGGGCACGACACCTGCCCCGATGCGTAACGCGTACACCGACGAGGCGATCACCGCCCGGTACCACACCCGCGTGGTGTCGATGGTGGCCATCGAGCGGTCCGAATCGGAGCGCGACGATCGCGGCGTCAACATGGAATTGGAGCTCAAGCGATGATGGTCACCGCACACTCGGGCCGCAACCTCGCCGAGGTGACGGTCGAGGCCGCCCGCAACGGCGATCTGGTGCTCGACGACATCAGGGTGAGCCGCGAAACCCTGCTGGCACAAGCAGATATCGCGGAGCGATCCGGGTCCCTGCAGCTGGCGATGAACCTGCGGCGGGCCGCCGAGATGACCGCGCTCAGCTCGGAGGAGATGCTGACCGCGTACGAGGCGTTGCGGCCCCACCGGTCGAGCTTCGCCGAGCTCGAAGAATTGGCGCAACGCCTCGCGGAGCGCGACGCGCCGACCTGTGCGGCGCTCGTCCGGGAGGCGGCGACGGCCTACCAGCGGCGCGGCCTGCTGCGGTGACCGTCTGGGCCGGTGTCGACATCGGCAACTCCACCACCGAGGTGGTGCTCTGCCGGATGGACGACGGACTCGAGATTCTCGCCAGTGCCCGCACTCCGACCCGGGGCGGCAAGGGCTCGTCGCGGGCGGTCCAGGGTGCTGCACAGTTGGTGCGGCGCCTGGCCGAGACGCATGGGCTGGTGATCGACAGGGCGGCGTTCGCCCCGACCCCGCCCGTGCAGTCGACCGTCGAACAGGTCCAACTGGAAACACGTCGAACGGGCAGGCTGGCGATCGTCACCCGGTCGGCGGCCACCACCGCGGGTGATGCGGTGGGTGTGGGGCGGCCGGTTCCGGTCGAGTGCCTCGCTGACGTCGAGCCGGGCCGCCCGGTGATCGCCTGCGCGACGGCGCAATGGGGTTACCGTGAGGTTGCGCTGCGCGTGAATGAGGCTGTGGCACAGGGGTGCGACGTCACGGCGGTGCTGACGGCCAACGATGAGGCCGTGCTGGTGTCGAATCGGCTGAGTACGGCGCTGCCCGTTGTCGACGACGTCGACGTCACGGCGCTGCTGTCGGCGGCCCGCGTCGCAGTCGAAGTGCGCCAGGGCATCGCACCACTGCAACGGCTCACCGATCCCTTCTGGCTCGCCGATGTGTTCGGCTTGAGCGAGGCCGAGCGGGCCGACGCGCGGGTGATCGCTGATCAGCTCTTCGACAGTGCCTGCGCGGTGGTCTGCCTCGGTGATGCCGACCCGGCGGTTTCCTCGCCCGTCGTGCGGCCCGCAGGGGAGGGTGCCCACGTGGTCCGCCTTGCCGACATTGCGGCGCAGGCCAATTCACGCCGTGGATCGGTCGCCGTGGACAGCCTGGTGATGGCGAGCATGGGTGGGACGCAGGAACCGCCGGCGGGAGCCGACGAGCTGGCGCGCGCGTTGGGCGTACCGGTGACGCGGGTCGATTCGGAGGCTGCGGCGGCCCGCGTCGGCGCCCTCACCACTCCCGGGATCACCCCGGATGTCGTGGTGGTGGATGTCGGCGGCGGCACCGTCGACGTCGTGTCCGACGAAGCCCGCATCGTGCTGCCGGGGGCGGGACAGCTGCTGACCGCGGCGACGGCCACCGCGCTGGACATCTCCCGAAGCGCCGCGGAATACGCCAAACGTGCCGAGGCGGTCACGGCCGTCACTGTCCAGCTGATCGAGGACGAACACGGCCGGCGGCAGTTCTTGGACACGCCGGTCAGCGGCCGGTGCAGTGGATGGCTGCTGACGGCGGCCCCCAGCGGTTGGCTGCCCTTCACGTCCCGGCTGTCGGGCGCCGAGTGGCGCAGCTGGCGCCTGGCGGCCAAACGACAGGTCATCGGCGGCAATGTGATGCGGGGCATCGAGCAGGCGGCCCCCGGAGTGAGCGGGGTGCTGCTTGTCGGAGGCGGCGCGAGTGACGACGAACTGGTTCGTGCGGTCAGCGAACAGCTCGGTCACCACGTGAGTGTGGGACGTGGAAACGTGGCCGGTCAGCTGGGGCACCGGTTCGCGGTGGCCTACGGATTGGTGGCCATGGCGACGCGGACGGCCGACGGCTCGCAGCGGGATGAAGAGCTGGACCGGGTCGACCGGTCAGGCGGCAGCGTGAATGCGCACGACGTGGATGTCGCTGGTGAACACCTGGGCGCCGGTGGGTAGCGGCGGGGCGGTACTTCGATAGGTCCGGCCGGTCGGCGTGGTGAGTTCTGTGGTGTGCCGGCCGTAACCGTCGTAGGTGGTCGCGGTCTGCCACCCGGGGCTTTCCTTTGCGTAATTGCAGCGTTCGCAAAGCCCTTGCCCGTTGACGGAGGTGGTCGCGCCACCGTCGGCGTGCCGGGCGATGTGGTCGATGTGCCGGATGGGGGCGTCGCAATACGGCGTGCGGCACTTTTGGTCACGCATGGCGATCAGCCAGCGCAGCCCCTTGGGGAACGCCCGGGCGGTGGACTCCATGGCGACCAGGTTGCCGGTGGCCGGATTGGCGTAGAGCTTGCGCACCGCGGCCTCGGCCTGGGGGTCCAGCAGCGCCGCCAAGGCCATCTGTCGGGCCACCTCTGCCGGGATGGGGCCGTATCCCTGCAGCACCGCCGGTTCGGAACCCTGGGCCAACAAGCTCTCGTCGGAGACCACCAGATTGAGCGCGACCGGGACCGCGGCTTCGACCTCACGCCCGGTGACCCGTCGGTAGAAGGCATCGGCCATCAACGGGCCTCGCCCCTCGCATCCACCTCCGGCGGCGATCGAGGCGGCCCCGGCGGCGGCGGCCTCCGCCTGCAGCGCTTGATAGGCCGTAACGCCTTCTGCGGAGGTCAGCAGCGCCGTCACGTACGCCATGCCGTGCGGGGCCGGACGCAGCGTGACAGCGCGATCGCACTGATGGCGGCTGATGCGCGCCATCACCGCGTCGTGGTCGAGCCGAAAAGCCACCCGCCCGGCCTCAGCCTCAACCTTTTTGTCCCCCAGACCATCCAGCACGGCAGGATCCGCGCACAATTCGGCGTCCATCGCGTGTCGATCTGCTGGTGAGAGGCAGGCGGCCTGGTCCGCGATGATCATCGCCCGGTCTTCGGTAAGCACGCCGGACTGCAGAGCCGCGAGCGTGTAGGGCATGTCGTCGACCAGGATCCTGGACATCTTCAGATACCTCGCCCCGTGCCAAGGGGAGGACTTGCGGGCCAGCCCTACCTCGGATGCCAGCCCTTGAGCGCGTCTGTCGGTAGGCACACCCTCAGCGGCCTTACGGGCGAGGCGCTTGGCTTCCAGCATCGCCGTCACTCTGGCCTGTGCCGCCGCAATGCCGGCGGTCGCGCGGGTCATCGCAGCTAGCTGGTCGACCAACGCCACCTCCGTGGCGTCGGGGTCGATGTTCCAACTAGCTTCGAACATGTGTTCGAGTATAACACCGTTCACCGACTCGATCTTTTTGACAGGGGTTTCAGCCCATGGATGAGTTCGCGGGCGGCGCACAACCCACCCTTGAGTGCTAGCACTCGCATGTATAGAGTGCTAGGTGGCACGCGGCCTACCCCAGCGCCGGCACCCGCGACGACGGAGCGAGGGCACGGACGCATGCCGAACACCTGGTTAACCCGAGGGCCCCGGAGCACACCGGGACTCGATACCCAAACAAGTGGAGGGCTTCCATCGTGGCAGTCAACATCAAGCCACTCGAGGACAAGATCCTCGTTCAGGCCAATGCGGCCGAGACCACGACCGCTTCCGGTCTGGTCATCCCCGACACCGCCAAGGAAAAGCCGCAAGAAGGCACCGTCGTCGCAGTTGGCCCCGGCCGCTGGGATGAGGATGGCGAGAAGCGGATCCCCCTGGACGTTGCCGAGGGCGACACCGTCATCTACAGCAAGTACGGCGGCACCGAGATCAAGTACAACGGCGAGGAGTACCTGATCCTCTCCGCGCGCGACGTGCTGGCTGTCGTCGCCAAGTAGTTCCGTAAAGGACCTCGTGTAACCGCCCCGGAGATCCCCGTGTTCAGTGCGGGTGATGTCCGGGGCGGTATGCGTTCTCAAGCAGAAAGACATCTATGAGCAAGCAGATTGAGTTCAACGAGACTGCGCGCCGGGCCATGGAGGCCGGTGTCGACAAGCTCGCCGACGCGGTCAAGGTGACTCTGGGTCCGCGCGGTCGGAACGTGGTGCTGGCCAAGGCTTTCGGTGGACCGCAGGTCACCAATGACGGTGTGACCATCGCGCGCGAGATCGACCTGGAAGACCCGTTCGAGAACCTCGGCGCCCAGCTGGTGAAGTCGGTGGCCACCAAGACCAACGACGTCGCAGGCGACGGCACCACCACCGCCACCGTTCTGGCACAGGCAATGGTCAAGACCGGCCTGCGCAACGTCGCTGCCGGTGCCAACCCGATCGCGCTGGGACTCGGTATCGGCAAGGCCGCCGATGCGGTGTCCGAGGCCCTGCTGGCCGCGGCCATCCCGGTCAACGACAAAAAGGCCATCGCGCAGGTTGCCACGGTGTCCTCGCGCGACGAGCAGATCGGTGAGCTGGTCGGCGAGGCCATGACCAAGGTCGGTCACGACGGTGTGGTCACCATCGAGGAGTCCTCGACGCTGAACACCGAGCTTGAGGTCACCGAGGGCGTCGGCTTCGACAAGGGCTTCGTCTCGGCTTACTTCGTCACCGACTTCGATTCTCAGGAAGCGGTGCTCGAGGACGCCCTGGTGCTGCTGCACCGCGACAAGGTCAGTTCCCTGCCCGACCTGCTGCCGCTGCTGGAGAAGGTCGCCGAGGCCGGCAAGCCGCTGCTGATCATCGCCGAGGACGTCGAGGGCGAGGCCCTGTCGACGCTGGTGGTCAACGCCATCCGCAAGACGCTCAAGGCCGTCGCCGTCAAGGCACCGTTCTTCGGCGATCGCCGCAAGGCGTTCCTGGACGATCTGGCGATCGTCACCGGCGGTGAGGTCGTCAACCCCGACGTGGGCCTGGTGCTGCGCGAGGCCGGACTCGACGTGCTGGGTTCCGCCCGGCGCGTGGTGGTCACCAAGGACAGCACCGTGATCGTCGACGGCGGCGGTTCTGCCGACGCGGTCGCCGACCGAGTCAAGCAGCTCAAGGCTGAGATCGAGAGCACCGATTCCGATTGGGATCGGGAGAAGCTGCAGGAGCGGCTGGCCAAGCTGTCCGGCGGCGTCGCGGTGATCAAGGTCGGCGCGGCCACCGAGACCGACCTGAAGAAGCGCAAGGAAGCGGTCGAGGACGCCGTCTCGGCGGCCAAGGCTGCCGTCGAGGAGGGCATCGTCACCGGTGGTGGCTCCGCACTCGTGCAGGCTCGCGCCGCTCTCGACAAGCTGCGCGGCGAGGTCAAGGGTGACGAGGCCCTCGGTGTCGAGGTGTTCTCCTCGGCCCTGTCGGCCCCGCTGTACTGGATCGCCACCAACGCCGGCCTGGACGGCTCGGTCGTGGTGAACAAGGTCAGCGAGCTGTCCAACGGCCAGGGCTTCAACGCCGCCACGTTGACCTACGGTGACCTGGTCGCCGAGGGCATCGTGGACCCGGCCAAGGTGACCCGCTCAGCGGTGCTCAACGCCGCATCCGTGGCGCGCATGATCCTGACGACCGAGACGGCCGTCGTGGACAAGCCCGCCGAGGAAGAGGATCACGGGCACGGCCATCACGGCCACGCTCACTAGAAGTAGTCACGTGGAGCACCCCCGGTCTTGTTGACCGGGGGTGTTTTCGTCTAGGCGACGGTTTTGAGGTGACGTCGTCGGGTCGGGTGGCCGGCGGGTGTACTGCGTGAGTGAACCGAAACGAGTGAGCCGGTACGTACGACGCCAATCGGCCCGGGTCGAAGGAAACGTGCCATTTCAGGTGTCTGCAAGGCGATCCCGGCGTTGGCTTGACGGTAACCGATCCGTACGCCGGCCGCCCCGAAGGAGATCAGACCGCCGAGGCCGGGCAATGCCGCATAGAAGATCGACCAGAGCGACAACGTCACCAAAATCGCCGCGACGGTGTCCTTGATAACCGTGGGCACCGAGCGGTGCGGGGGTGCCGGAGCCGCGAGCGCCGTAGGTACCGGCTGCCGCCGCTGTGTGGTCAGCAGCGTGATCCCGCCGTCCACCTCGATACCGCTGCGATGGACCGCAAGGGCACTGCCGGGACTCGGCGAACCAGCCTGTGAGAGTGACGCCACCAACAGATTCAAGAGCGCGACGTTCGGGGTGGACATGAGTGCGTGGTAACCGCTGATGCCTGGTGTGATCCACGGGATGCCAAGCGCAGCACGGAATTCCGCCGGAAGTTGCAAGATGGCGTCGACGAAATTCTTGGCCGATGCCAGTATCCGCAGCAGGTAGACAACGGCCTCTCGGAACGTCGGTGTCGCGACCGCCGCCGAAGCCTCCGCTGGGACCGCCGCCGAAGCCTCCGCCGGGGCCGCAGCGCTGGTGGTCCCGACGGCCGATGTCGGCGTGTCCTCCGCCGAGGGAGTCGCCGAGGAAGTCGAAGCCAACGGCTGCGCAGATTCGGCGGTGTCCGAACTGCTCTTTGTCGCATCGGAGGTGTCAGAGGCAGCCGGGGCGACGGTCGAGGGGGCAGGCGATTCGGTCTGGGCGTCGATATTGGCCAGGATCTCACCTACCGAAGGCGTCGGGATCTGCAAGCCGGTCGTTGCGGGTGGATCCTCCGAAACCACAGATACCGCTGTCGGTTCGGCTGCGACCTTGTGCGGCGCTTCGAGCGACGCCGGCAGTGAGGTGTCCGAGGTGCTCGCGGTGCGAGCAGTACTCACGGTGTCCCAGGATGTGTTCGTCTGAGCGGAGACGGTCGAAGTGGGTTTGTCGGCGATGGACCCTGAAACTCCCGTGCTCTTGAGGCTGGGTTCTGCGGCGGTCGCAGGATCATCTACAGCAGTATCGGTCTTCGCTGTCGAGGTGGACGACGTGGTCGAGGTTCCACCGCCCTCACTGGTCGAGCTACTGGTCTTGTGGCCGGCATCCGACTTGGCATCGTTCTTGGAATCCGCGGATGCAATCGCCCCGCTCATACAGCTCACGACGAGTCCGGTCGTCAACAAGCACACACCCGTAAGTCGGTGAATGCGTGTGACCATGGCGATCTCCTCGCAGCGGAGCATCATGTTTGCCACTGATAGCGAGGACAAGTGTGACTTAACTAACAGAAGCCCCCAATATCCAGATAGAGAACAGAACTTGTCAAGACGCGAATAGGGCCATCCTGGTCTCGAAATTTGCGAAAACAACCAAGTGGCGAGCGGGCAAGTGGCAGTAGCTTCCGCCTGCCCCGAAGAAACGGGGTGCCGAGAAGGCAGTCGGTGCGTCGCCCTCGGTGTCCTGGTCTCGCGGTGCTCGGATCGCTGGATGACGGTAAGAAAAGTCGGAGTGGAGCGCACAGCTGGCTACGCCGTCCTGGGCGCCGGCCTCAGCTGAAGCCGCTATAGCGAGAGGTAGCCAGATACCGAGACCGCAGTCGTCGGCATGTCACGCCCACCGGAAGTAGTACGAAACACCCCCGGCCACCAAGCCGGGGGTGTTTTGTTTCGGCATGGACCGGATCTTTCAGCGGGTGTGGGATCGGTACGGGCCCGCGTACTCCTGGGCGATCTGCATCCTCGTCTACCTCACGGGGCTCTCGGTCCACCTCGCTTTCCCGTTGATCATCGTCGCGTTCGAGGGGTCCGATCGCTATCTGGCGGCGGCCGTCATCACCTGCGTCGCCCTGTTGGTCCGGGTGTACCTGATGGTTCTTCCGGGCTCAGAGCCGCTGCGCCTGATTGAAAGGTGGGCGGCGGGCCAGGAGGTCGATCCGATGGAGGTGCTACGCGCCACCTACACCTACGGGCGGAGGACAACAGCCCGGGTGCTCGCCACCGATGTGGTCTGGGTGCCGTGCGTCGCGGTCATCGTCGCCACGATGACCGGTGCGTCAGGTTGGCGGTTGGTGCAGTACGGCGTTGTCGGTGCCGCGTATGGAGCGGCCACCGGACTGTTCGCTGTGCACAGCTTCAGTGAGGGATCGCTGCGTCCGGTCAGGGCCGCCATCGCCGGTGACACGGGAATCGGCGATTCCCTGCCGCGCTCGCACCCCACTTTTGCGGCGTGGTCCCACATCGCCATGGTCGCGATGGCGTTCGGATTCTCGACCGGTGCCGCGCTCACGGCGTCGGTGATCGACCGCGCCCGCGAGGATCCCATCGTCTCCTTGGCGATCGGGTGTGTGTTGACGCTGATCGCCGGGCCGGTCGCGGTCATGGCGATCGCGCCCTTCCTGCGACCGATCCGGGACCTCGCAGAGGGGACCGAACGTGTTGCTGCCGGCGACTACAGCCAACGCCTGCCCGTAGTCCAGGACGACGATTTGGGTGCGCTGTCGGCGTCGTTCAACCGGATGCAGGCGGGTTTGGCTGAGCGGCAACGGCTTCAGGCTGCGTTTGGAACGTACGTCGATCCGGCATTGGCGGCGCGGCTGCTCGAGCAGGGTGATGACATTTTCACCGGCGAGCGTCGGAACGTCACGGTGATGTTCGTCGACATCCGGGATTTCACGCCGTTCGCCGAGGCCAGCAGCGCCGAGGACACCGTTGCCCGGCTCAACGCGCTTTTCGAGATCGTGGTGCCCGCGGTGGTCGATGCCGGTGGGCATGTGAACAAGTTCCTCGGCGACGGTGCGTTGGCGGTCTTCGGTGCGCCCAATGTCCTTGCGCGTCATGCCGATGCGGCGGTGAGCGCCGCCGTGCTGATTCATCGGCTTGTCGGTGAGGGATTCGGTGGTGAGCTTCGGATCGGGATCGGCATCAACACCGGTGTGGTGATCGCCGGGACCATCGGTGGCGGAGGCAAGCTGGAATTCACGCTGATCGGCGATGCCGTCAATGTCGCAGCACGTGTCGAGCAGCTCACCAAGACGACCGGCGACTCGATCCTGCTGACCCAGCCGACCCTCGACGCATTGCACGTGCGCCCAGCCGGACTCACCGACCGGGGATTTCACGCGTTGAAAGGCAAGTCGGCCGCGGTGAAGGTTTTCGGGCTCGCATAGGCGTCGATGAGTTTGGGCGCCGCCGTCAGTCGGTACGGGTATGACTGACGACACCATGAGCACCGCGTGCACCATCAACGCGCCCGCCGACACCGTGTTCGCGGTGCTGGCCGACCCGAGCACCCATCAGGCGATCGACGGCACCGGCTGGGTACGGGAGTCCCTCGACGGCAGGCAACTGAACGAGACCGGCCAGGTTTTCCGGATGGCGATGTACCACGACAACTACGGCGGCATGCACTACGAGATGGCCAACCGTGTCGAGGTTTTCGAGCCTCCCCGCACGATCGCGTGGCTGCCCGGCCAAGGCGACGACGACGCCAACCTCGAGTTCGGCGGCTGGATCTGGCGTTACGACCTCGAGCCTGTCGACGACGGCCGGACGAAGGTGACGCTGACATATGACTGGTCGGCGGTGCCGCCCGCGCTGCGCGAGCACATCGAGTTCCCGCCGTTCGACGGGCAGCACCTGGACAACTCGCTCAAGCACCTGGCCGAGCTGGCAGAGGATCGGGCGTAGCCGTCGGCTGAATCGACACCAGCCGGAACGCGTCCGGTCGGGAGTCGTCAGGGGTGAACCGGACGACGAGACTGCCGGTAGGAAACTTGGTGGCCAGGTCATTGAGGGTTCTGGGCAGGAACACTCTGGCCTTGGCGTTGCCGTACCAGTTGGGGTTGGCCGGCGAGGTGTCGAGGCCGCCGACCTTGTCGATCTCCGCGTCCCATTGCCCGACCGCGTCCGGCGGCGAATCTCCGTATCCCACGGATTTCAGGTACGCGTCTTCGGGCCCCGCGAGGGTGACCGCGGCCCCGCCACCCACCGGCGTCCCGGTGATCGTGCCGTCGATGACATCGGCCGTCACGGACGTCAGCCGGGCCGTGCAGACGTCGTCGACGACACTGGATTGCTCGCAGAATCCGGGCAATGGATCGCCGTGGGCGACTGCGAGGTTCACGACTGCCGGCAGGGCCAGCGTGACCGTGACCGCACCGGCGACCGCCATTGTGCGGCGGCGACTGTTCAGCATCGGCCTAACCCCCTTCAGACGCGCTGAACTGTATGTCGGCGCGTCCGCCACGGAAGTTACAGATCGTCAGCCGTCGATCGGCGCGTACCAGTCGGCGTTGGTGAGCAGCACCCGCGTGCCCAGATCGCGGTTCCACTCGGGTTCGATGCCGTGGCGTCGCACGATGGGGAACACGACGTCGTCGAGCATCCGGGTCACGTCGCTGAAGTACAGGTCTTCTTTGGCCTCATCGCTGAGCTGGTTGTAGGCGTCCTCGTCGAAGTTCTCCGGCTCGAACGCTCCGTAGCCGACGTAGGTCGCGCCGTCCTCGACGAGGCGGTCGGTGTCCTGGTTGTGGAAGTAGATGAATCCCGTCCAGTGGCGGCTGTCGTCGCGCTCGTCACCGATCTCGGCCGACGCGCAGGTGCCGCAGCACGAGAAGTCGGCACGGGCGACGACGCCATTGGCGTTGAGCTCCTCGAAGGCCGCCTGCGTGCGCGACCGGTAGTCGCCGATCTCGGCTTGCTGACGCAGTCTTGCCTCGCGCAGAGCGGAGAAGGCAGCCGTCAGTTGATCTTCGGTGAGTTCGTAGTCGTCGGCATAGATCTCGAGGAACTCCTCGACGTCGTCGTTGCCGGTGACCAGCATTCCCCAGATCTCGGAGGTGAGCGTGGCGCGATCCTCGTCGTCCAGCGGGAGGCCGGGAAGCGCGGCGTGGGCGGGGATCACGTTCGGGTTCGACGGTGCGCTCACGGCGCTGGCCTCCAGGTCTGCTGTCGGAACCGGGCGAATCACCCGGCGGTGGCGATCGTAGCGTCAGCTGCGAATGAGTTGCCTTGCCGGATGGCCGAAAAGCGGCCGATGACAACCACGTCGGCAAACCTCGCAATATTGCTACCGGAGTGGCGGCGTGGTACGGAATGTCGGTGACTTATCCGAACGACCCGTTTTCGCCGACGGGTGGTGCGCCGAACCCTTACCCGAACCCTTACGGCAACCAGCCTCCGCCGGCGAGTCCGTTTCAGGGTGGTGGGCATCAAGTTCCCCCGGCGAACCGGCCGTTCGGCCAATTTCCTCCTAATTATCAGGCCGGGTATCCGCAGGCATGGCCGCCGCCCGAACCTCCGCGCAAAAAGCGAAAGGTGTGGTTGGTGCTATCCGTCGTGGCCGCCGTCATCATCGCTTCCGCGGGGATCGGCACGCTCCTGTGGTGGATGAACCGGGGCGGTGAGGCCGTCGAGGTCACCGCGGCCGGCGGGGGACCGCTGCCCACGTCCGTGCCGCCACTGGGTGACCTACGGCCGCCGGCCGATGTGGCGTTGCCATCGTTGGAGCAGCCGATCGACACACCGCGCTGGACCTACGAGACCGGCATCGACGCGTTCGTGCTCGGCGGCGATGCGTACACCGTCGTGGTCGGGTCGGACCAAGGCGTGATGGCACTGGATAAAGAGACCGGCGAAGCTCGATGGTCGCAAGCGGTCAAGCCGCCCAAAGCCAATATCAACCGCTTTTCGAGCGCCAAGTGTGTGGTTACTCGCTCGGCAAAGACCATCGGCTGCGGACTCAATTTGAATCTCTGTTGTGGAGATCCTGAAGTCCTCGTGTTCTTCGATGTCGCAACCGGGCGCATACTGAGCCAACCCTCGTTGCCGTCGGCGCGGATCAGCAATGTGCAGGCAAGTGGCAACAACATCGCCGTGGTTTTCCCCGATGAGGTGGTCGCCTACGAGGCGGATGGCACTGAGACTTGGCATGTTCGGCACGACGGTGTCTCGGTGTTCGGTGATCAAGGAGTCGTCATCACCGACCGCGAGGTCCTTGACGCCAACACCGGCGATCCGATCGTGAACGAACCCAACACCTCAAATACCGCTTTCGCATCGGGATTCGCGCTGTCCTACGGAAACTCGTTCAAGTTCTACGACTTCAGCGGCAGGAACACCGCCACCGTCCCCAGCGAGGGCTACACCTTGATGGGCAATGAGGGCGCGGGCCTGTACGACCACCCGTTGGGTCGGCCTGAGAACACCCGGTACGGGTCGTCGGGGTTCTATTACCCGCTGGCCTACAACCGATCTACCGGCGACTTCCGCGCGTTCGACGGGCAATCCGGACGCGTTCTCTGGACGATTCCCAGCGGCTCAGATATGACGCTTGCCAATATGATCGGGGGGTTTGGCAGTGGCGAACTGTGCATGATCGGTGTGCAGGAGACTTCGGACGCCAAGATGAGGGCCGGCACCTGTCAGGATGTCAACACCGCGCCGTTCGCAAGTGTTTCGATGACCTTCTTCCTCGGATCCGATGGCACGCGGTTCTTGTATCGCGACCAACGTGAAGTGATCTGTATCGATGCGGCCAGCGGGAAGGAGCTGTGGCGCAAGAAGTTCGACCGTGGATCTGACCAAGCCTGGGTGGCGCAGGGAGCGTATGTCACCGATCGCAACATAGTAATTCGTCTGATTTGACGCACCGGGTTCTGTACAGGCGACCCAAGAAGCACGAGCTATCTGCCCCGGCGACACGCAGTTATAGGCGTAGTTTTCGAGGGTTCGTGGTCCACAATGCGGACATGACCGAACCGCGGGAGTCACCGCGCGGGGTCTCGCGTCAGACATTTCTGCGCGGCGCCGTCGGGGCGTTGGCCGCCGGCGCGGTGTTCGGGTCGAGCCGGGCCAGTGCCGATCCGGCCGGCTGGGGGGACCTCGCCGGCGCTATCAGAGGGCAGGTGATCCTGCCGGACAACGGTGGCCAATTCGCCTCGGCCAAGGCGGTTTTCAACACGAACTTCAACGGCCTGGCACCGGCGGCGGTCGTCACCCCGAGTTCCGCGGAGGACGTGCAGAAGGCGATGGCTTTCGCCGCTGCCCACAACCTCAAGGTCGCGCCCCGTGGTGGTGGGCATTCCTACGTGGGTGCGTCGACCGCGAACGGCACCATGGTCCTTGACCTGCGCCAATTGCCTGGCGATATCAACTACGACGCCGGGACCGGCTATGTCACGGTGACGCCCGCGACCCATCTGTACGCCATCCACCAGACCCTCGCCGGAGCCGGCCGGGGAATCCCGACGGGAACCTGCCCCAGTGTCGGCGCGGCCGGGCACGCCCTCGGCGGCGGGCTCGGCGCCCAATCTCGCCACGCAGGCCTGATGTCCGATCAGTTGGTGTCGGCCGTGGTGGTGCTGCCCGGCGGCAGGGCCCTCACGGCGTCGGCCAACGAGAATCCAGACCTGTTCTGGGCATTGCGCGGCGGAGGTGGCGGCAATTTCGGAGTGACAACCGCGCTGACCTTCGCCACCTTCCCCACCAGCGACGTGGACGCGGTCAATGTGCACTATCCGCTGCAGTCGTTCGCGCAGGTTCTGGTCGGCTGGCAGAACTGGCTGCGCACCGCCGATCGCAACAGCTGGGCACTGGCAGACACCGTGACCGACCCGGGCGGCGCGCACTGTCGCATCCTGGCGACCTGTCCGGCCGGCTCAGGTGACGCCGTGGCAGCCGCAGTCTCCAAAGCGGTAGGGCTGCAACCGATGGGCGTGGAGAAGCACACGTTCAACTATCTGGACCTGGTGCAATACCTGGCCGTCAACAACCTGAACCCTTCGCCGCTCGGCTATGTCGGCGGATCCGATGTCTTCCAGGCGATCACCCCGGCCGCCGCGCAGGGGATTGCCGCGGCTTTCAACGCCTTCCCGGCCGGCGCCGGTCGCCCTTTGGTGATCATGCATGCCCTCGACGGTGCCCTGGCCACGGTGGGGCCGGGGGACACGGCGTTTCCGTGGCGACGGCAGTCCGCATTGGTTCAGTGGTATGTGGAGACCTCCGGATCGCCTGCGGCAGCGGCCAATTGGCTCAACACCGCGCACCAAGCGGTGGCACCGTACTCGGTTGGCGGCTACGTGAACTATCTCGAAGCGAACCAGCCTGCCTCGCGCTACTTCGGCGCCAACCTGTCCAGACTGGCGGCCACTCGGCAGAAGTACGATCCGGGCCGGATCATGTTCTCGGGACTCAACTTCTGATTTGGTCCTAGCATGAGCCCTACTGTCACTTCGTGAGTTTCGGAGAGTAGGCGCCATGGACCACGTGTTCCCCCAGACCGCGGCGGCCGCCGCCGCACTGTCAGTGGCCACCCGCTTCTATTCGCCCGCGCTGCTCAATCACTGCGTCCGTTCATATCTGTGGGGTGCGCGGTACGCGGAGGCACACGGTATCGGCTTCGACGACGAGCTGTACTACGTCTCGGCGCTGCTGCACGACATCGGTCTGACCGATCCGTTCGACAGCCACCGAATATCGTTCGAGGAGGCCGGTGGGGAACTGGCCTGGGTGTTCGGTGTGGCTGCCGGATGGTCCGCCGAAAGATCCGCACGGGCGACGGAGATCATCGTGCTGCACATGCGCGACGACGTTCCGGCCGCTACCGACCCTGAGTCGCATCTCTTGCAGGTGGCCACCGCCTGGGACGTCGTCGGCCGCCGGGCAGAGGAGTTCCCAGCCGAGGCCAGGGCCGAGATTCTTGCCCGGTATCCCAGGCAGGGGTTCGGTAGCGAGTTCATCGCGTGCTTCGAGGATCAGGCGAGGCGCAAACCGGGTGGCGCCGCGGCGGCGTCCGTGGCCCACAATGGCGCCGACCGCATCAGAGCAAATCCTCTGGACACCGGGGTGTAGTCGATTTTCACGTGCGTGCCCGGCGCACCGCGATGTCGCTGAATTTAGCGAGTAATGGTCGATCCACTTCGGCCTGACCACCAGCAACGGCTACCCGTCGCCTCGCCGAGGCACCTTCGGATCGCAAGTCATACAGGCGATTTCGATGCAGGTGTTCGGGACCGGGTGTTCGTCGTGGTGGCCGATCAAGGTCACAACAGTCAGCGTGTGGATGGAAAGGTCTACACGCATCCGCGAGACTGTCCGATCGAAATCGGTTGCGATGCATCGAGAAAGCTCGCTCGCCTGCTTTCGAAGTCAAGGAGAGTGGCGGCAAATTACCGTCAAAGGCGTCAATATTCAGCATACTCGCTGGTAGTGCGGTATAAATCCGGGCATAGGGGTGGATCCCGACCAACTGACAAAAAGGGGGGCGGGCGTGCGAACACCACAGCGCTACCTGGTTTTGGGACTGCTACCGGCGATGCTCCCGTTCGGCGCCGTAACCACCATGGCGCCTCCGGCGAAGGCGGACTGCACAACTTCTGGCTATGCCACCGTCTGTGCGCAGGGTGAGGTACGCGGTGCCGATGGAGTGCCACGGGCAGCCACACCTGTCGTGCCCTATCCCTGTGATTACGACTGGTATTGCGACACCGGGTGGGATCTCGACGTCATCTGGGATCCAGGTCGTCCCGGCGGGCCCGGTGGTCCTGGCGGGCCCGGTGGTCCTGGAGGCCCCGGCCGTCCGGGTGGCGGTGGCGGTATCAGACCACGTTGAGGAACTACGTCATGAACCGTGGACAACTTGCTGAAGGAGCGAACATGTCGTCCTCTCGTCTCACACAGCGCGCGGCCGGTGCAGCGATCGGCGCCGGCGTCTTCGTAGGCCTGACACTCTTGGGTGCGGCGGCGGCCACGGCGGATCCACCTGTACCGCCGCCGTGCACAGCCGCCGAGATGGCCCGCGTGATGTCCGGCGTCTCCTTCGAGACCTCGAATTATCTGACCGCCCACCCTGAGGTCAATGACTTCTTCACAAGCCTCAAGGGGCAGCCCAAGGACCAGATCGGAAATCAGGTACGCAGCTACTTGGATGCCAATCCCTCCATTCGGCAGGATCTCGACCGCATCAGGCAACCGGGCGCTGACTTCCGCCAGCGCTGTGGACTCCCCGCGACTCCCTGATTGCCTGATGTTCGTTTGACCTGTAGCCGAGGTGAGCGATGGGTGGCTTGAGCCTGCTGGGCCTGTGGTTGTTCCTGGCCGCGGTACTCGCCGGGGTGGTCTTACTGGCTGTCGGGAGTGTGTGGATTGCCAATAAGACGGTGTACCGACCGGGCGTCGAGAGGCAGACGGGCACGCTGTCACCGTTTCTGACCACCGTTGCCCTCGTATACGGCGCGCTGCTGGGTTTCACGGTTGTCGTCGCGTGGGAGCAGTTCTCCTCGGCGGAGGAGAACGTCACCAATGAGTCATCGACTCTGGCGACGATGTACCGACAGACGGTGAGCCTGCCGGGGCCCGAACAGGTTCGAATGCGTGAGCTGCTGCGTACTTACACCGGCGCCGCGCAGGCCGAGTGGGATAGGCAGCAACGCGATGTCGCGAGTGGTTCGGCGCGAGGGGCGATCACCGACATGTACCGCGTATTGGGTCGGGAAGGGCCAGCCGCTCACCCGATCAACGCTGAGATGCGCGGTCAGCTGAATGTCTTGATATCGCAACGAAACACGAGAGTCCTGGATGCGAAGCCTCGGATACCGGGTCTGCTGTGGAGCGGACTGCTGTTCGGGGCGGTCCTTCTCATCGGCCTCATCGGTTGCACTCACCTGAGTAATGCGGTGAGTCACATGATCCTGTCGAGCGCAATTGCTATCCTGCTCGGCCTGCTGCTGTTCCTCATCTTCTGGCTGGACCATCCGTTTGGGCAGCAGCTTGGCGTTACGCCGACATTGCTCGATTACGCGGTGCAGGTCTTCGACGGGGTTGATCAAGGCAAGTAGACGGTGTGAAGGTCACAACGTGGCCGGAAGTTGTTGTCGGCTCGAGCGTGCAGTGCCGCCTGAACCACTGACCA
Organism: Mycobacterium sp. URHD0025; assembly: GCF_000426065.1. Taxonomy (GTDB): domain Bacteria; phylum Actinomycetota; class Actinomycetes; order Mycobacteriales; family Mycobacteriaceae; genus Mycobacterium. The sequence continues at coordinate 366,793 of NZ_AUEQ01000006.1, forward strand.
GGGCAGTCGCGCCGCGCACCCGCTTTCAGGCCCGAGGCCTTGCCCGCGGGCCTAGCCTCTAGTCGTTGGGTCTCACCCGCCACCCGAACGAGTGAAGGAACCGAGCATGCGAGCAACCGTGATGTATGGGGCCGGCGACGTGCGCGTCGAGGACGTGCCCGACGCGGAATTGAAGGAACCGACCGACGCCATCGTGCGGGTCACCCGTGCCTGCATCTGCGGCAGTGACCTGTGGCCGTACCAGTCGATGCCGCACAAGGACGGTGGCCGGCGAATGGGCCACGAGTTCATCGGCATCGTCGAGGATGTCGGGGCCGACGTCTCCGGACTTCGGCGCGGCGATCTGGTCGTGGCGCCGTTCGTCTGGGCGGACAATACGTGTGACTTCTGCCGGCAGGGTTTGCAGACCTCGTGCCGCCACGGCGGCGGATGGGGCGCGCCAGGGGTCGATGCCGGCCAGGGCGAGGCCGTGCGCGTTCCGCAAGCGCAGGGCACGTTGGTGAAGCTTCCGGTGGCTGAGGATTCGGCGCTCATGGCCTCCCTGCTCACCCTGTCCGACGTGTTCTGCACCGGGCACCACGGTGTGGTGACGGCCGGGGTGGGCCCGGGATCGTCGGTGACCGTCATCGGTGACGGCGCGGTGGGTCTGTGCGCGGTGTTGGCTGCCAAGCGGTTGGGCGCCGAGCGGATCATCCTGAACGGCCGCCACACCGTACGGACCGACCTGGGACGCGAATTCGGCGCCACCGACGTCGTCGCCGAACGTGGCGACGAAGCCGTCGAGAAGATCCGCGAACTGACCGGCGGCGACGGGACCCACGCGGTCATCGAATGCGTCGGCACCGAGCCGTCGGTCGCCACCGCGCTTGACGCGGTCCGCGCCGGTGGCCGCGTCAGCCGACTGGGTGTCTCTCAATACACCGAGGTACCAATGGGTTTCGGGACCTTCTTCCGCAACGTCACGCTGACCGGGGGAGTGGCGCCCGCGCGGGCCTACATCGAGGAGCTCATGCCAGACGTGCTCGAAGGCAGGATCGAACCTGGCCGGGTCTTCGACCGCACCATCGGCCTCGACGAAACCCCAGGCGGCTACCGCGCCATGGCCGACCGCGAGGCCCTCAAGGTTCTGATCGAGCCATGACACTGCTTCTGCGGGAACGCGACGGCCGTGGCGTCGTCACCTTGACGCTGAACCGCCCCCAGGCCTTCAACGCCTTGTCGGAGGCGATGCTGACGGCACTCGGTGACGCCATTGCCGAACTGGCCGAGGATGATTCGGTGCGGGCCGTGGTGCTCGGGGCGTCCGGTAAGGCGTTCTGTGCCGGGCACGACCTCAAGGAGATGCGGGCCGAGCCGTCACTGGAGCACTACGAGCGGCTGTTCGCCCAGTGCACAGAGGTGATGCTGTCGATCCAACGGTTGCCGGTGCCGGTGATCGCCCGGGTCCAAGGTCTCGCGACGGCAGCGGGGTGCCAGCTTGTCGCGATGTGTGATCTCGCTGTGGCAAGTGCCGACGCGCGGTTCGCCGTCAGCGGCGTCAACGTCGGGTTGTTCTGTGCGACACCGGGGGTGGCGCTCTCACGCAACGTCCCACGCAAGGCTGCGTTCGAGATGCTGGTGACGGGCGAATTCGTTTCTGCCGACCAGGCCCTGGCGTTGGGTCTGGTGAACAGGGTGGTGCCGGCCGATTCCCTCGACGCCGAGGTCGAGACCATGATCGCGAGCATCGTGGCGAAGCCCCGCGTAGCCGTTGCCGTGGGAAAGGCGTTGTTCTACCGGCAGATCGACGTCGACATCGAGCACGCGTATGCGGACGCCGGCGCGACGATGGCCTGCAACATGATGGACCCAAGCGCCCTTGAGGGTGTCCAGGCGTTCATCGAGAAGCGCCCTCCCACATGGTCGGTGGCATCGAAGTAGCGGCCGAGCTGCCCCTCGTCAGGCGGCGCGGCGGTGGTCGGCCTGCGCTGACGACACTTCGGCGGCCATGGATTCGACGTCGCGAACCACGGCCATTGCCCGGTCGGAGGAGGCACGGTCTGCGCTGGCACCGCGGTAGTTCCGCAGATACCGATCCGTTTCATCCCGGCGCAGCGGCGTGGAGAAGATGCTCACGTTGTTGGCGGGGGCATCGGCTTTCCGGGCTTGGGCCAGTCTGCGGGCGCCGGTGCGGAAACCGCCGACGGCGCCGCCCAGGCACGCGATCAGCGCAATGCCGGCGACCGGCGCAAGCTCACTGCCCAATGCCAGGGCGCTGACGAAAAGCCCGAGCGACACAAACCCGACGAGCAGCAGAACGTACGCAATGTTGGGAACCGGAATACGGTCCACACCTTTCCGCATGTGATCACCTCACGAGAACTCGAACCTACTTAACTACGCTACGCGTAGCGTAGCGGTTGCTACGTATAGCGTAGCGCATGGCGGGGCCGAGATATTCCCGTCGACTGACGGACAGACCGGGTAGGGGACCGATGGCGCAAGGGCGGGTTGAAGACGGCATCGCTGAGTCGACGCTGTACTTGTTGCGCACCGGAGGGCCTCGGGCGGTGACCGTCGAAGCTGTTGCCGCGCACTCGGGAATCGCGAAGACGACGATCTACCGACGGCATCCCAACCGACGGGACATGTTGGCCGGCGCGCTGTCGCGACTCGCCTCACCTGGCCCACTCGATCCCCGCGCGAGCGCCCCGGATCGGCTCCGGTGGCTCATCACTCACGCGATCGCAGCGGTCGAGGGCGGCATCGGACTCGGTGGACTCGCGGCATTGCTCACCGAGGATGACCCGGAATTCACCACGCTGTTCCGGCGGATCCTGATCGACCAGCGTGCGGCGCTGGCCGCCGTGATCGACGACGCCAAAGCCGACGGTTCGATCCGTGCGGACGTCGATTCCGAGACGCTGATAGACGGGGTGGTCGGTGCGTACATCGCCGAGCACGCCCGTATCGGTGACATCGAAGACGGTTGGGAGGAGCGATTGTTCAAGCTTTTCTGGCCCGCCGTGCGGGCGGAAGAATAGCCTTCTCAACGAAAAGAGACGGGGGTTGAACCAGTGCCGTTGATCGATGTGACGTGCGGGGCACGGGTCACCGATAGCGTCCGGTCGCAGCTGGCGGAAGTGTTACCGGCGGCGGTCTCGATCGCCGTCGCATGCGGCGACGAACCCTACGATGGCAACCCCCAGCCGGGGGACGTACTGATCCGGTTCCACGACGCCGGACCGTTCGATCGGTTCGACCTCGATGTGCTGATCGAGGTCAAGTCGAAGTTTTTTGCAGACCGGGCTGAGGATCGGCAGGCCGGTGCCGACGCCATACTGGCCGCCGCGCAGACCGCGATCGGTGCGGGTTGTCAGATCGGCGTCTATCTGACCCTGCCCGTGGCGGCCTGGTCGCAGACGGCGGTCAGCTGACGGTGTCCGCTGCGCTCAGCGGCGCTGCAACTCGATGACCGGGATGACGCGGTCGGTCTTGGTCTGGTATTCGCCGAATCCCGGGGCCTTCTCGACGATGAGCGGATAGGCGGCGTCGCGCTCGGCCAGCGGCATCTCCCGCGCGTGCACGTCGTAGGCGTCAGTGCCGATCTCGATATGCGCATCCGGATGCGCCCGCAGATTGTGCAGCCACGCCGGGTCGACGTCGGCGCCCGCGTAGGACCCGACGATCGCGAGCTTCCCGTCAAGGTCGAACGCCATCACCGGATTGACGCGCTCCTTTCCGCTCTTGGCTCCGGTGGTGTGCAGCAGAAGCAGGGTCGCTCCCTCGAACGGGCCGCCGACCTTGCCTCCGTTGGCGCGGAACTCGGCGATGATCTGATCATTCCAATTGTTGGCCATGACACCTTCCTACGCTCGGACGGCGCGATTATGCGCTCAGATCAGGAAATTCCGGTGGTGGTGATGTGGACCGACGAGGTCAGGGTCTGATGTACCGGGCATCGTTCGGCGATGTCCATGAGCCGTTCCCGTTGGGTGTCGTCAAGGTCGCCGATCAACTCGATGTCGCGATCGATGTGGTCGATCATGCCTTTGGTGGTCTCGCAGTCGGCACAGTCCTTGGCATGAATTCGGGAGTGCCGCAACATCACTCGTACCTGCTCAAGCGGCCAGCCCTTGCGGTTGGCGTACATCCGCACTGTCATTGACGTACACGCGCCCAAGCCGGCCAGCACCAGGTCGTAGGGATTCGGGCCGGCATCGTCGCCCACCGGGAGGGGTTCGTCGGCGATCAGTTGATGGCGCCCGGCGGTGATCTGCTGTGTGTAGGTGCCGGCGCCTGTCTCGACCACGGTCACCACACCGACGGGCGATGCGGTGTCGCGCGCGGGTTCGTCAGATGTCATGGCAGTCTCCTCAGCAGGTGGCCGATCAGTTCGGATCGGATCGTCGCACGAGCCATCGTTTCCCAATCGGCATTTGCGGATCGCCGCGCGGCGGTCGGCAGAAATTGATCAAGTGATCAGCATTCAGTCGGTATTGGGTGCCATCCGGCCGGAGCGGGGGCACGCGATTCGCGGCCCGATGTCGGTGGTGCGACCCTTGTCGATCGTGGGAATGGCGCCTCCGTCCGTGGCCTGGGATTTCCGCGTTGTGTCCACACCTCGCTCGGGGGACGCGACGTCTCGGTGCGTAATTTGCTCAGTGTGGAATAGGGCCCCGGTTGCGCGGATGGATGTTGGTGACGATTAACCGGTAAACGTAGATTGCAGGCCTGGTTGGTGACAGCTGAACTCGGTCGACAGAGCCCATACCTTGAGCGTATTCAAGTTAGCTATATGTACCGGCGCGGCACGGTGGCGGCTTCCCGGTGAGGGTGGTCGAGGCGGATCTGTCGCTGTGCCACACGACGTCCCGTGCGTCGCGGAAAGGACTGCGGACCTCGTGGTCGGATCGCGCCGCGCAGCAGTGTACCGACTTCTGTCGTTGACAGTCCGGTGTGGCCTGTGTCACCGTTCCTGATCGATCGACCAACTTATTGCGACGTCGTAATGGGAGCCGAAGATGAGCAGCGACCGTCAACCCGTCAACCGTGTGCCCGCGCCTCTCGGCTCGGGTGCGCCGGCCGCCAGCGGACCATCGCGCAGGGCAGCCCAGACCGCGGCGAGGGTCGGCGGATACGGCGGCATGGCCGTTGCTGCGTGGTTGGTCGCCGCCGTGGCGACGGGCTACGGAATTTCGGCTGCCGAGACCGACGGCGCGTCGGCGGACTCGCCGTCGACGAGTTCGGAGGCCTCGTCCCCGACTGCAGCGTCGTCCGGCGAGGCCGGCGCCCCGACGGCGTCCGCGCCCGATGCGTCAGGCAGCGACGCTTCGACGGTGGCCCCTGGATCAGCCTCGACCAATCCGAAAGCGGGCCCGAAGAATTCGGGCACGACGTCGTCGAGCATCCAGGTCGCGCCGGGCGTGACGATCAGCAGCAGCGGGGGCGCCCACAGCATCAAGATCGGGTCACGCGACATCAAGCTCGGGCCACCGAAGTTGCCCCACCGTCCGGCGGCGGCCATCCCGGGGTCTGAGGCACAAGTGACTTCACCGGAACCGGCGACTGCAAGCGAGGTGGATGCGGCGGGCGCAACGCCCACAGCGCCGTCGATCTCACTGCCGGACATCTCACTGCCGGACATCCTGCCCACCGCACCCGTTCCGGCGAAGAACGAATCGAATTCGACCCACCTTCCGTCGGCCAACGTTGCCGAGACCCCCGTGAACACCGCGGCGTCCGCACTGAGCGGCGCAGTCGTGAAGGTGAGCACCGCGCTCGGCGTCGATGGCGCCCGTGAGGCTGTCAAGCAACTCTCGGACGCGGTCACCGAGTCGATCACCACACCCACCGCGCAGGCGTTCAATGCCGATGCGGTCGCCAAGGCGGTGCACACTCCGGTGGCCACCGCGGCGGTGACGCCGGCCAACCCGGCTGCCCAGGTTGCCCAAGTCGGTTCTGGTGTCTTCGGATTCGTGAACGACGTTGTCACCGACATTCTCAACCCGTTCCTGGCGCCTGCCCCGGATTCGCCGGAGCCGCTGACACCGATGGTGTGGGCGGTACTGGCCTGGGTGCGCCGCAACGCGTTCAACCAGGCGCCGACCGTGACCTACAACCCGACCACCACCGTGCAGGCCGGACAGACCGTCACGGGCAACATCGGCGCCTCCGACGTCGAGGGTGATCAGCTGACGTACACCATCACGCAGCAGCCCGAGCACGGCACCGTGACGATCGACCAGGCCACAGGCAACTTCACCTACACACCCGACGACATCGACTACGGCTCCATCCAAACCGACTCGTTCACAGTGTCGGTGAGTGACGGCAAGGTCAACGTGCTGAGCCTGTTCCGTCCCCACACTGCGCAGTCGGAAACTGACGTGTCGGTGCTCAACCCGACTGTCGAACGCGTGATCCTGGATCTGCCCGACGGCGTGAAGAATCCGGTCAACCCCCGGTATTCCGAAGACGGACAATCCATCTACTTCGCCGGCACGCCCTCGGCCGGTGGTCGCCAGGAGATCTATCAGATCAGCGTCGATGGCACCCATGCGGAGTGCCTGACGTGTGGTGTGTCTGTCGACGAAACCGGCAACCTGGGCAAACCCGTTCCGTTCCAGGATGGTTCGGGGCGCATCGTGGTGGTGGTCGACGTGCCCGGGCAGACGCCCCGCTATTCCGTCTTCGAGGACGGTGTCGACGGCAGGCACCTGGTTCCGATCACCACGCCGCCGGGCGGGGGATACGCCATCGACCCGCAACGCGAGATGAGGATCTCGCCGGACGGAACTCACGTGTTGTTCACGCGAATTGTGCTGGGGCCGAACAACCTTGTCCAAGCTCTTCCGATCGTCGGCACCTTGACCCGTACCGACGACGGATATGTGGTCGAGGATGCGCGGGTGGTCTATCCGACGGGTGAGGGCAAGCAATGGACTCCCGACGGCAAGGGCGTGGTCATCCTCGGCGGGGCCTACGAGGCCGGAAATGTCGATGACATCGTGGTCGACCTGGAAACCGGTGACGTGCATCGGGTGACTGCCAACCTCGACTACGACGAGGACATGGACTATTCGCCCAACCAGCAGTGGATCGCCATCGGAAGCACCCGCGGCCTCGACGCGCTGACGCCGATGACCAGGATCGTGCGGCCCAACTTCCTGCCGACCTATGTCAGCGCGCCGGTGTACTACCAATACGCGCTTCCGATCAACGTCTCGAATCAGGAATGGGTGGTCGCGGCCGAGGATGAGCTCAAGCGCGAGAACGGAATCCCGCTGTTCGACACCGGCGACGGGTGGGCCGCCCGGAGCATGCCCAGCTGGAATCCGGACGGCACCGCGGTCACCTTCTGGGAGTCCAGCGTCGAGGATCCGACGCAATCACGACTGGTCATCGCCAACCTGAAGTACACGACCAGTGTCGGCCCGGTGGCCGCCGACCGGACCACGCCGAATCCGGACTGGGCGCCCGAACTCGGCAGTTACGTTCCGGCGACCACGCCGTTGCCTGCGGCCGGTGCCTACACCGGTGCCGGAGGCGGGACCGCGGTGGTCAGCGAGGCACCGGACTCGACGGATCCGACCCGCACGATCCGCACCGTCACCTACACCGACTACGTCAACGAGGACGGGATGATCCTCAACGGCACGGAATCGGCCGATTACACCGCCAATCAAGGCAACGTGCACTATGTCGCCGACATCACCGTCTCGGGAACGCATTCCGGTTATCTGAAGGCGGATGCCACCATCAGCCCGTTCCAGCAGTCGTTGACGGGGTACATCACCTCCGATCTCGACGGCGACGTGCAGAGCATGCCCGATCTGGACGACGCGGGGGAGGCGCAGCAGAACGCGTAAGCCGTGAGAGCAGAAGTGCCCCTCCTCTTTCCATGGAAGAGGAGGGGCACTTCTCTTGTGCTGCCAGGCGATCCGGGTCAGTCCGCCAGCGCCACCTCCACGGAAGCCAAGCGCGCCGGATCGCCGATGATGTCGATGACGTGTATGCGTCCGTCGCGGATGTCAAGCCGCAGGAGGGATTTCAGCTCACCTGCCGGGGCGATGACAATGCCCGCGCGGCCGTCCAGTATCGCAACCTCGCCGCCCTGCGCTACCGCGGTGAACATCTTCGACTCCTCGATGAACTTTCGGGCGCCGCGCAGTTCGGTGGGAATCTTCTCGCCGACGAGCACGCGGTCGACGCGGCGCAGTACATCGGGGTCCAGGACTTCCAGGAGCGCCTCGAGATCGCCCTGTTGCGAGGCAGCCAGGAAAGAACGCGCGATGTCGAGGTGCTCGGCTGTGGGCCGGACGGCGATAGGCGCAGTGCCACGGATGCGTTCGCGTGCGCGGCTGGCCAGTTTCTTGGCGGCCGTCGGCGTCCGGTCGAGCAGTTCGGCGATGTCGCCGAAGGGTACGGCGAACGCGTCGTGCAGGACGAATGCCACGCGTTCGGCGGGAGAGAGCCGGTCGAGCACGACGAGCAGCGCCCGGCCCACCGACTCGGCCATGGCGACCTGCTCATCGGCTGCGGGCGAGACGGCGGCCGGAAGCAGTTCGTCGCCTCCGAGTACCTCGGCGCGCCGCTTCTGAGCCCGCAGTCGGTCGAGGCACTCGTGTGCGATCACCGTGGTGAACCAGCCCGTCGGATTGTTGACCTGGTCGAGGCCGCGCCCGCTGATCTTGAGCCATGCGGCCTGGACGGCGTCGTCGGCGTCGTGCACCGAGCCGAGGAGTCGATACGCCACCGCGCGAAGGTGGCGGCGATCCTCTTCGAATCTGGCGGCCAGAACCTGCTGGTCGTTCATGTTCGTCACCTTTCGCGCGCGGAAAGCGTCAACAAGGTGAACCCCCTCGGGACCGAACTTCGGAGGCGACAACCATGACCCTACAACTCGGCACGATTGCGACCCTGATCGTCGCGATCACCATCGCGGCCAACGCGGCGATGGCTTTGGGAGACCTGGTCGGGGCCCGCTTCGTGCTGGCCAATTCTGCAGAGGTCGGCGTCCCACGAACCTGGGTGCCGGTGCTCGGATTACTCAAAGGAGCCGGCGCTGTCGGACTGCTTGTCGGCGTGGTGGCCTTCCCGCCGCTGGGTGTCGCCGCCGCGATCGGCCTGACCGCGTTCTTCATCGGCGCGGTCATCACCCACATCCGTGCGCGGGTGTTCTACAACATCGCCTTTCCCGCCACTTTTCTTGTCCTGGCGGTGTTGTCGCTGGCAGCCTTCGCCGCTGGGTGACCCCAACTGATGGGCCCAACTGAAAGGCCCCATCCGTCGCGAGGATGGGGCCTTAGCAGCTCGACGTGTGAAGTTTGCTGTATTGGGTCAGGCGCTACGACGGATGCCCCGCTTGAGCAAGAGCTCGCGCTCCGACTCGCTCAGGCCGCCCCAAATGCCGTACGGCTCACCGACGGCCAGTGCATGCGACCGGCACTGGGTGATCACCGGGCAGCTGCGGCACATCTCTTTGGCGCGGACCTCACGCTGAGCCCGGGCGCGTCCGCGTTCACCGTCGGGGTGGAAGAACATCGACGAATCGACGCCACGGCAAAGTCCTTGCATTTGCCAATCCCAGATATCCGCATTGGGACCGGGAAGCTGCTGCGGCTGCGGCATATGGAAAACCCCTCTCTGCTCGCCCATTTCGCCAAAAGTGGGCGGTTTTGAGTCGGTGGAACCGAACTGAGCTCGTGTCGCCGATGACCGCTCGTGCACACAAACTAGGGGGACTGAATAAAGCGCGTCAATAGGCTGCACATGTGCTAAAGGGCATAAGCGCAGGTCGAGAATTTACATCACGTTCATCGTTGTGATGCCTTGGCGGAGACATGCGTGTTAGAGGGCCGGCGACGGTCGTCGTGTTTCCCCTGTTCGGGCAGGCAGGAGCGTTGTCCGCAATTCCGGGCGGCCGATAGTTGGTTGACATGCCATTAACATTCAAGCCATCAATTGTTAACTATTGACCGGGGAGCAAAGTGAATTTCCACCTATCCGCCGGCCCCGGGTTGCCCGGGGACGGGCAATGTCCTCGGGATTGATAGCGTCGCGAACCGATGAATGCAATCGCAGCGGCCGCTCCGGCCCTGGCTGACACCGCCTTCGGGCCCGACCCCGGCCGGTGGCCCTTGCCGAGTGCAACCACCCCGCACGAGAGCTGGCTGCGGGCCGTCGCCGCCGGCGGGCAGGGACGTTACGCCGCTGCCCTCACCGAGCTGGCCGCGATCTTGCGATGCCAGGACTCCGGCTCGTTGGTGTCGTTGGCGCACAGTACGCGGGCCTCGTTCCTTCGCCAGCTGGGTGGGCACGTACGGGCGCGCGGCGCCGACGGTCAGGCGTGGGCTCACCGCGGCGACGACGACGAGGCCGCCGCCGACGCGCTCGTCGGCCTCGCCGCCGATGCCCTCGGACTCGGCCGGTTCGGCCTATCCGCCCGGCTGCTCGACCGCGCGCGCGAGATCGACACGCCCGACGACTCACGTCGGCGGATCCGGCTGTCGTGGGTGAGCGCCGAACTGGCGATGGTGCAGGGTGACGGGGCCACGGCGGTAGACCATGCCCGTCGCGGTGTCGCGGCTGCCGCCGGTCACCGTTCGGCACGCCACGCGGTCAAATCCGACGTCGTGCTGGCCGCGGCGCTGTGTAGCGCCGGCGCGGTTGACGAAGCGCGGGAGATCGCCGACGCGGCACTGCAGGCCACCGAGAAATTCGGGCTGATCCCGCTGCGCTGGGCCTTGGCCTGCGTGCTGGCCGACATCGGCAGTGCCGTGCACGACGCCGCGCAAATCGGTCGGATTCGTGACCTCAGCGCCGATACAGTGCGTCGCAGAGGTGGCGTGTGGGCCGGCGCCTAGAACCGGCACTGATCACGGTTAGCCCACCCTGATCGTTATTGTTTAGCTGAGCCAATCGCCGCGAGTGTCGGTGCAACGTAACGCTGGAGAGATCGCCCACGATGACAAGTTCGGGAGACCGTCTCGACTTTGTCGTTGCTGAGGCAGTGGCAGGTGATCGGAACGCGCTCTCGGAAGTGCTGGAGATCATTCGGCCGATTGTCGTTCGGTATGTCCGGGCGAGGGTGGGGGCGACCGAGCGCAGTGGTCTCTCAGCTGATGACGTTGCGCAGGAGGTTTGCTTGGCCGCCATAACGGCGCTGCCGCGCTACAAAGATCAGGGACGCCCGTTCCTGGCCTTTGTCTACGGCATCGCTGCGCACAAGGTTGCTGACGCGCATCGCGCGGCGGCCAGGAATCGTGCCGAGCCCACCGATGTGGTGCCCGAGCGGTTCTCCCTTGACGCGGGGCCCGAGCAGTCCGCACTCGACACCGAATCGTCTGAACGAATGGCCCGGCTGCTGTCCGTGCTGCCCGAAAAGCAGCGCGAGATCCTGATCCTGCGCGTCGTGGTCGGCATGAGTGCCGAGGAGACCGCCGAGGCTGTGGGCAGTACGGCCGGTGCGGTGCGGGTGGCTCAGCACCGTGCGCTGGCCCGGCTCAAAACCGAAATCATGGCGACGGGACGTGACCATGCCTGACTTCGGCCGCTGGACCTCGAACGGTGGTGATCCGTCTCTCAACGAGATCAACCGGTCCGAGAAATTCATCGAGGCGTTGTCGCTCGAGCGGCAGGTCTATGCCACCGACCACGAAGAGGCCGAGCTGGCTGTCCTGCTGGCCGGGTGGCGCGACGATGCCCGCCAGACTCCGATGCCGGGCATCGCGACGCCCCGTGAGGCAGCGGCGGCGCTGGACAAGGCCACTTCGCGGGGACGCGTGCGCATGCCGATGGCGCTGGTGGGGTCTATGGCCGCCGCGTTGCTGTGCCTCGGCGGGTTCGGTGCGGCGGTGTACGGATCGGGCCCGGGCGATGCCCTGTACGGCGTGCGCGGACTGGTCTTCGGATCGGCACCGGTGACCCGCGACGTGGGCGTCGAGCTGGCATCCAGCGAGCTCAAGCAGGTTCAGCAGCTGATCGACGACGGGCAGTGGGAGCAGGCGCAGCAGAAGCTGCAGACTCTCAGCACCACCGTGGCCACGGTCGACGACCAGCAGCGCAAGCAGGAACTCGTCGACCAGTGGCAGCAGCTGTCGGTGAAGGTGGAGAACCGCGACCCGAACGCGACCGTGCCCCCTGATGCGCCACCGGTGGTTCTGCCCGAGGTGACGGTGACGACGCCGTCGACCTCGCCGGCCGAGAGCCCGGCGGGAGAGACCCCGACGTCGACCCCGACCACCGGGCCGTCGACCTCGCCGACGGAGACCACGCCCGGGTCGGAAACGTCCAACCCGTCGGCCACATCCGGGCCGTCGTCGCCGTCCGAAACTTCTCCGCCGACGACTTCCCAGCCGGCGACCCAGCCGTCCGCGACGTCGTCGCCTGCGACCAGCGCCGAGCCGACGACGAGCGCGCCGGCCCCGGCCACAGCGTCGTCGTCGCCGGCATCACTGCCCTCGGCGACACACACCTCGACCGCACCCGCCACCTCGGCCGCTCCGGCGGCCGAGCCGCCCGTCACCACCACGACGGTGGCTCCTGCGGTGGAGCCCACATCGGTGCCATCGGCACCGCCGGCCCGCACCACGGCAGCACCTGCCGAGACAGGCAGTGGCGCAGGTCACGAGAGCCCGTCGGGCGGGCGTAATGGTGAGGGGCCGGCGTTGCCGACGGTCGAGCTGCCCCTGTTACCGGGGCTGGGTGGCGGTCAGCGGTAGCCGTCGGTATCCGAAGTGGCCTCGTTGAGAGAAGCGTCGGCGTAACCGCGGCAGTAATCCCACGTCACGTAAGCGTCGGGTTCGGGGTCGTAAGCCGGCTCATGCGGGCGGACGGTGCCGTCGACGAGCAGTTGCAGCAGGTTGGCCCGGAGCATGTCCCAGTCGTGGTAGTGGTCCTGCTGGCATTCGTCACAGCACACGACGAGGCCACGAATTCCCTTGTGCGCCAACAACGCTTCGTACACCGCGAGATCGGCTAGATCAGCCTCGACAGCCGTCCGTTCCTGGGGGTCCAGAGGCTGGCCCGGCTCGATCGCGTCCAGCGCAGCCGACGGATCGCACGGATCGTCGGCAAAAGGATCCGGCGGCAAACCAGGGGGGAGGTGGTCACGCACGAGTCCCACACTACGCAGCCGTACTCCCATCGCGCCAGCCGTCCGGATGCGCACCGGGATGTGCGCCTGAGGTGCAAGGAGCGGCAACATCACTGTCAATATCCGAGCCGATAGAATCTTGTTACACGCCTTACTCCTGCCACTGGAGGCCCCACCCATGTCGATCGCTGAAAGCAGCGTTCCCATTGCCGTACCGGTGCCGACCGGCGGCGACGATCCCACCAAGATCGCGATGCTCGGACTCACCTTTGATGATGTGCTGCTGCTGCCGGCTGCTTCCGATGTGGTTCCCGCCGCTGCTGACACCTCGAGTCAGCTGACCCGCAACATCCGTCTGCGCGTGCCGTTGGTCAGCTCCGCCATGGACACCGTCACCGAGTCGCGCATGGCCATCGCGATGGCCCGCGCGGGCGGTATGGGTGTGCTGCACCGCAACCTCCCGGCCGCCGCGCAGGCCGCCCAGGTGGAAACAGTGAAGCGGTCCGAGGCCGGCATGGTCACCGACCCGGTCACCTGCTCGCCGACCGACACGCTGGCCGAGGTCGACGCGATGTGTGCCCGGTTCCGGATCTCCGGTCTGCCCGTTGTGGACGGCTCGGGCGAACTCGTCGGAATCATCACCAACCGCGACATGCGGTTCGAGGTGGACGAGAACAAGCCTGTCGCCGAGGTGATGACCAAGCCGCCGCTGATCACCGCGCAGGAAGGTGTCTCGGCCGAGGCCGCGCTCGGCCTGCTGCGCCGTCACAAGATCGAGAAGCTGCCGATCGTCGACGGCCAGGGCAAACTGACCGGCCTGATCACGGTCAAGGACTTCGTCAAGACCGAGCAGTTCCCGTTGGCCACCAAGGACAGCGACGGGCGGCTGCTGGTCGGCGCCGCGGTCGGCGTCGGCGACGACGCCTGGGCCCGGGCCATGACGCTGGTCGACGCGGGTGTCGACGTGCTGATCGTCGACACCGCCCACGCCCACAACCGGGGTGTGCTCGACATGGTGGCGCGCGTGAAGAAGACCGTGGGCGATCGCGTCGAGGTGGTCGGCGGCAACGTGGCGACCCGCGCGGCGGCCGCCGCACTGGTGCAGGCCGGTGCCGACGCGGTCAAGGTCGGTGTCGGCCCCGGCTCCATCTGCACCACCCGCGTGGTCGCCGGTGTCGGCGCCCCGCAGATCACCGCCATCCTTGAGGCGGTGGCGGCCTGCCGTCCGTACGGCGTGCCGGTGATCGCCGACGGCGGCCTGCAGTACTCCGGTGACATCGCCAAGGCGTTGGCCGCCGGCGCCTCGACGGCCATGCTGGGATCGCTGCTGGCCGGCACCGCCGAGTCGCCCGGTGACCTGATCTTCGTCAACGGCAAGCAGTTCAAGAGTTACCGCGGCATGGGCTCACTGGGCGCCATGCAGGGACGCGGCGGTGGCAAGTCCTACTCCAAGGACCGCTACTTCCAGGACGACGTGCTCTCCGAGGACAAGCTGGTGCCGGAGGGCATCGAGGGTCGCGTGCCGTTCCGCGGTCCGCTGGGAACCGTGATCCATCAGCTGACCGGCGGATTGCGGGCCGCGATGGGCTACACCGGCTCGGGCACCATCGAGCAGCTGCAGCAGGCGCAGTTCGTTCAGATCACGGCGGCCGGGTTGAAGGAAAGCCACCCGCACGACATCACCATGACTGTCGAGGCCCCCAACTACTACACCCGCTGAATCGGTGGGGCAGGAGACTAAGAGCAGTCATGCGCGACATGGTTGAAATCGGCATGGGCAGAACCGCCCGCCGTACTTATGAGCTCGACGACGTCACGATCGTGCCCTCGCGGCGCACCCGCTCGTCCCAGGACGTGTCGACGGCCTGGCAGCTCGATGCCTACCGCTTCGAGGTTCCGGTCGTCGCGCACCCCACCGACTCGCTGGTGTCGGTGGAGTTCGCGATCGAGATGGGTCGGCTCGGCGGGCTGGGCGTGCTCAACGGCGAGGGGCTGATCGGCCGGCACGCCGATGTCGAGGACAAGATCGCCCAGGTCCGCGATGTGGCGGCGAATGCCGAGGATGACTCTGCGGCCATCCGGCTGCTGCAGCAGCTGCACGCAGCGCCACTGGACCCCGAGCTGCTCGGTGCGGCGGTGGCCCGCATCCGCGAGGCCGGCGTCACCACGGCTGTCCGCGTCAGCCCGCAGAACGCCCAGGCGCTGACCCCGACGCTGGTGGCCGCGGGGATCGATCTGCTGGTCGTTCAAGGCACCATCATCTCCGCCGAGCGTGTCGCATCCGACGGCGAACCCCTCAATCTGAAGACGTTCATCTCCGAGCTCGACGTCCCGGTGGTGGCCGGCGGCGTGCTCGACCACCGCACCGCGCTGCACCTGATGCGCACCGGCGCGGCCGGCGTGATCGTCGGCTATGGCTCGACCGCCGGTGTCACCACGAGCGACGAGGTGCTCGGCATCAGCGTGCCGATGGCCACCGCGATCGCCGATGCGGCGGCCGCGCGCCGCGAGTACCTCGACGAGACCGGCGGGCGGTACGTGCACGTGCTGGCCGACGGCGACATCCACACGTCCGGTGATCTGGCCAAGGCCATCGCGTGCGGGGCTGACGCGGTGCTGCTGGGCACACCGCTGGCAGTGGCCGCCGAGGCGCAGGGTGGTGGCTGGTTCTGGCCCACCGCGGCCGCGCACCCGTCATTGCCGCGCGGCGCGATGCTGCAGGTGGCGGTCGGGGAGCGCCCCAGCCTGGAACAGGTGCTCACCGGGCCTTCCGACGATCCGTTCGGTTCGCTCAACCTTGTCGGTGGCCTGCGCCGGTCGATGGCCAAGGCGGGGTACTGCGATCTCAAGGAATTCCAGAAGGTCGGCTTGACGGTGGGGTCCTAGCCCCTGCGCGGGTCACCTTCGCCGGTGCGGGGCCTTTCGCCGGTTTCTACCGCTGGGTTGTGCCGACGCGGGGTTGGCGACCCTCATGTGGAAAGCGACGAGCGGCTCAAGCCCTCTTCTTTACAAGTTAGGGCTTCCTGTCTAGAAGTTACCTGTGGGTAGCGTCATACTGATCACATGAAGCCTGACTATGACGTCTTGGTGATCGGTTCGGGGTTCGGCGGCAGCGTCAGTGCGCTGCGGCTGACGGAGAAGGGCTATCGGGTAGGTGTACTCGAAGCCGGCCAGAGGTTCACCGACGCCGATTTCGCCAAGACCTCGTGGGATCTGCGCAAGTTCTTGTGGGCCCCGCAACTGGGCATGTACGGCATCCAGCGCATCCATCTGCTGCGCAACGTGATGATCCTGGCCGGTGCCGGCGTGGGCGGCGGATCGCTGAACTACGCCAACACCCTCTACGTGCCGCCGGAGCCGTTCTTCAACGATCCGCAGTGGAAGGACATCACCGACTGGCGCGCCGAGTTGATGCCGCATTACGACCAGGCGCAGCGCATGCTCGGCGTGGTCAAGAACCCGACCTTCACCGACGCGGACCGCATCGTCAAAGAGGTCGCCGACGATATGGGTTGCGGTGACACCTTCGTCGCGACGCCGGTCGGCGTGTTCTTCGGGCCCGACGGCGAGATGACGCCGGGCAAAACCGTGCCGGACCCGTACTTCGGCGGTGTCGGTCCGGCCCGCACCGGGTGTATCGAATGCGGCGAATGCATGACCGGCTGCCGGCACGGCGCCAAGAACACGCTCGTCAAGAACTACCTGGGACTGGCGGAATCCGCTGGCGCGCAAGTGCATCCGATGACCACGGTGACGAGTTTCGAGCAGCGCGCCGACGGTCTGTGGGAGGTCACCACCGTGCGTACCGGCAGCAAGCTGCGGCGCAAACGTAAGACCTTCACCGCATCGCATCTGATCCTGGCGGCCGGTACGTACAACACCCAGAAGTTGTTGTTCAAGGTGCGGGACTCGGGAAAACTCGGAAAATTGTCCTCGCGTCTCGGCGTATTGACCCGCACCAACTCCGAGTCCATCGTGGGCGCCCAGACCCTGACGGTGCCGCCGGATCTGGATCTCACCCACGGCGTGGCCATCACCTCCTCGGTGCATCCCACCGCCGACACGCACGTCGAGCCGGTGCGCTACGGCAAGGGCTCCAACGCGATGGGGCTGCTGCAGACGTTGATGACCGACGGCACCGGTCCGCAGGGCACCGATGTGCCGCGCTGGCGGCAGTTCCTGGATCAGGGCCGTGAGCGGCCAGGGCTGCTGATCCGGCTGCTGAACCCGGCCCGCTGGAGTGAACGGACCGTCATCGCCCTGGTGATGCAGCACCTGGACAACTCGATCACCACCTTCACCAAGCGCGGGCCCGGTGGTAAGCGGGTGATGACGTCGAAACAGGGGCACGGCGAGCCGAACCCGACGTGGATCCCGGTGGGCAACGAGTTCACCAGGCGCATGGCGGAGAAGGTCGAGGGCGTCGCGGGCGGCACCTGGGGCGAGCTGTTCAACATCCCGCTCACCGCACACTTCCTCGGCGGCGCGGCCATCGGTGACAGCGCGGAGCACGGCGTCATCGACCCGTATCAGCGCGTCTACAACTATCCGACGCTGTATGTCATGGACGGCGCGGCCATCTCGGCGAACCTCGGTGTGAATCCGTCGTTGTCGATCACGGCACAAGCCGAGCGTGCGGCGTCGTTGTGGCCGAACAAGGGTCAGGACGACCAGCGCCCGGCGCAGAATGAGCCGTACCGGAAACTGGCGCCGATCGCGCCGCAGCATCCCGTGGTGCCGGCCGAGGCTCCCGGTGGATTGCGGCGGCTGCCGATCGAGCCGGTCAATACCGCCGGTTAGCAACCGGCCCCTTCCGGGTACCTAGTCCTCGCCGGGCGGTGAGGTCCGGTGGTGACTGGCGGGAGGGTGGCAGATGCGCAAGGCGTTCCACGACGAGTTGACGGCACTGTGCGATCAACTCGCCGAGATGTGTGCCCTGGCGGTGAGTGCGATGCAGCGGGCGAACGAGGCCCTGCTGGATTCGGACCTGTCGCTGGCCGAGCAGGTCATCGCCGATCACGAACGCATCGCCGCATATGGCCGCCGAATCGAGGAGTCGGCGTTCCGGCTGCTGGTCCTGCAGCAGCCGGTTGCCAGCGAGCTGCGCACGGTCGTCGGTTCGATGCACATCGCCGCGGACATCGACCGGATGGGCGCGCTTGCCATGCATGTCGCAGACATCTCCCGATTGCGCCACCCCGAATGCGCCGTGCCGGACGAGGTGCGCGCGAGCTTCACCGATATGGGATCGCAGGCGGTGCGGTTGGCGCAGACCGCGCAGGAGGTGCTGGTGTCGCGGGATCCCGACGCGGCCGCGCGCCTGCGTGATGAGGACGACGCCGTCGACGCCGAGCATCGCCACCTGTTCACCCTGCTGCTGGACCGTCAGTGGGAGGACGGGGTGTGCTCGGCTGTCGACGTCGCATTGTTGGGCCGTTACTACGAGCGGTATGCCGATCACGCCGTCGAGATCGGCAAGCGGGTCATCTTCGAGGCCACCGGCGGGCGGCCGATGCACAAGAAGCTCGCCTGAGCCGTACTACCGCGTGGCAGCGGGCGAGGATTCCAGGAGCGCGGTGAAAAGCCGGGTGAGGGTGTCGATATCGATGGTGCCCGGCTGCAGCACCTCCTCGGTGGCAATGCCGGAGATGATGGTGACCACAAGTTGGGCGAGTGCCGACAGTTGGTGACCGGGCAGTGCGGTGCCGGCTTGTTCGACGATGTGCAGGGCCTGATCGGCGGCCGCGCGGCGGCGGGCGACCAACCGCTCACGGAGTTGAGGATCACGTATCGCGCGGAGCCAGTATTCGATCAACACGATCTGGTACTCCGTCTGATCGTGAATCGAGTCCAGCGTCGACCGGCTCAGGGCCTCGGCGATCGTGGCGGTATCGCCCCCGCCGCTGTCGAGTGCGGTCGCGATGAGGGCGCCGCGACTCTCGAACTGCCGGTCCAGCAGCGCCAGGAACAGCTCGTCCTTGGATTCGAAGTTCGAGTACACCGCGCCCTTGGTGAATCCCGCGGCGTGACCGATGGCGTCGATGGTGGCGCCGGCGAACCCTTCGGCCGCGAAAACCTTCAGCGCGGCATCGAGGATCCGATCGCGTACCTCGTCGCGGGTGGGGCGGGTGCGGGCGGGTTTGACAGCCGACATGACCAACACAATACTCGCTAGTATCGTATGGATACCAGCGAGTATCGAAAGGTCGCAGATGGAAGACAGGGACGACGCCGAGGATGCCGAGGTGTCCGAGGACGACGACGCGCAGGACGCGCCGCAGATCATCGCGGCCGGACTCGGGGTCGACGGCGAGCACGGGCCACTGTTCTCGGATATCGACCTCGCACTCACGCCGGGCTTCCATGCCATCCAGATGCCTGGTGGCTGGGGCCAGACCGCGCTGCTGCTGACGTTGGCCGGACGCCTGGCGCCCAGCCACGGGACCGTGACCGTCTGCGGGGAAACCAACCCTCGTGCGATCAGGCGACAATGCGCGATCGCGGCGTTCGCCGACATCGACGAGCTGGAGGACTCGGTCACCGTGCAGACCGTGCTCGCCGAGCAGCGCCGGTGGCTGGCGCCGTGGTATCGACGGGTTCCGATCGAGGCCGGCGACGCCACGCTGCGCGAGGTGTTCGGCGAGCTGGTGCCGCCCGCGCCCGGGACCTACATCAGCGAGCTGTCCGATCTCGACCTGTTCCTGTTGAAGGTCACCCTGGCGCTGTTCTCGAATCGCCCGATCCTGGTGGTCGGCGACCTCGAACAGGTCAGGGACAACTCGCGACGGGCGACGGCGGTCGAACGGCTCGGCGCCATCGCCACCCAACGCAGTGTCGTTGTCGGCGTGACCAATCCGCTCGGGGTGGAAGCCCCCGACCACGACCTGCACGATCACCGAATCCTGACCGGAAAGAACTGAGATGTTCACGTCCCCCTTCGCCAAACGTTCGTTCGGCACACCGGCTGCCGGGCTCGCCTTCGGCTCCGAAATCAAACGCTTCGGCCGCAGCCGGATGACCCGCGCCGCGATCGTGGTGCTGATGCTGCTGCCGCTCGTCTATGGCGCGCTGTACCTCTGGGCATACTGGGACCCGTTCGGTCAGGTCGACAAGATGCCCGTGGCGCTCGTCAATTCCGATCGGGGCGCGTTGGTTTCGGGCCAGCAGGTCAACGTCGGGTCTGAGATCGCCAAGAGCTTGACCGACGATGCCAGCCTGAACTGGCACGTGGTCGATGCCGACGAGGCGCGCAAAGGTGTCGACCACGGCCAGTACTACTTCATGCTGGAGCTGCCACCTGATTTCAGTGAGGCCATCGCGTCACCGCTGACCGGAAATCCCAAGCAGGCCAACCTGAACGCGGTCTACAACGACGCCAACAACTACATCTCGTCGAACATCGGCCGCACGGCGATCGACCAGGTGCTCAACGCGGTGTCGACGCGGATCTCGGGCCAGGCGGTCAACCAGGTGCTCTCGGTTGTGGTCAGCTCGGGTGCGGGGATAAAGCAGGCGGCCGACGGTGCCGGCCAACTCGCAGACGGGGCAGTGAAAGTCGACGATGGTGCGGGCCAGCTGACGGCCGGGCTGCACACGGCGCGGTCCGGGTCGGCCCAGCTGGCCACCGGCGCCAAGCAGCTCTCCGATGGAATCAACAAGGCCACCGACCCTCTGGTGGCTGTGACCTCTGCGCTGTCGAAGGTCGGCGGCGACACCGCACAACTGGAGGACGGTACCGCGGCATTGCGGCAGGCCAACGATCAGATCGGCGCCATCACCGGCGCACAGGACTCCGCCGCGACGGCGTTGAGCTCGGTGATCGATCAGCTCTCGACCAGTCCGGATCCGATCGCCAACAATGCCGCCGGAACCCTGCGCGGGGTGGCCGATGACCTTCGGGCGCACCAGTTCACCCCGCAGATTCGTCAGCAGCTCACCGACGCCGAGAATGCGGCGATCTCGATGACGTCATCGCTGCGCAACCCGGGTAGCCCGCTCAACTCCGCGCTGAACCAGGTGGGTACCAAAAACCGGGACCTCACTGCCCAGCTGAACCAGCTCCGCAGTGGTGCCCAGCAGCTGGCCTCGGGCAACGCCGAACTGGCCAGTGGCATAGCCAAACTCGATACCGGGGCCGGACAGCTGAAATCTGGCACCTCGCAGCTGCGGTCCGGCTCGGCCGAGTTGGCGACCAAGCTCGCCGACGGGGCCGGCCAGGTGCCGGACTGGACGCCTGCGCAGAAGGAGGCGATCGCCGACACCATCGGGGGTCCCGTTCACCTGCAGAACTCGTCCGAGCACGCCGCACCCAACTTCGGCACCGGGATGGCGCCGTTCTTCATCACGCTCGCCCTGTTCTTCGGTGCACTCGTGCTGTGGATGGTGTTGCGGCCGTTGCAGAACCGGCCGATCGCCGCGGAGGTGCTGGCGATCCGCGTGGTGCTCGCCAGCTACCTGCCCGCGGCGGTGATCGGGATGTTCCAGGCGATCATCTTGTATTGCGTCGTGCGGTTCGCACTCGGCATGCAGGTGGCCCATCCGGTCGCGATGCTGGGCTTCATGATCCTGGTCTCGTGCGCCTTCGTCGCCGCGACGCAGGCGATCAACGCATTCGTCGGACCCGCGGTGGGCCGGGTGCTGCTGATGGCCCTGTTGATGCTCCAGCTGGTCAGCGCAGGCGGCATGTATCCGGTGGAGACCACGTCGCGGCCGTTCCAGGCGTTCCACAACTACGACCCGATGACCTACGGCGTCAACGGATTACGTCAGCTCATCCTCGGCGGGATCGATCACCGGCTCTGGCAGGCGATCATCACACTGCTGGTGATCTGGGCCGGTGCCCTGACCATCTCGGCGTTGTCGGCCCGACGCAACCGACAGTGGAACATGACCAGGCTGATGCCCGCCATCAAGATGTGAGTCAGACCGCCTGCAGTAGAGCGGCATCCGCGAGTGGGCGACTCCGCTGCCCGTGGATGTCGACGGGTACGTCGCCGGCGAGCGTCACGCGGTGCATCACCCGGCGCTGGTTGTCGTAATCGTCGACCGCGCGGTGCTGGGTGGCCCGGTTGTCCCAGATCGCCACGTCGCCTGGAGCCCAGTTCCAGCGAACAGTGTTCTCCGGGATGGTGATTCGACGTTGCAACAACTCCAGCAGGGTATCCGATTCATGGCTGTCCAAGCCGAGGAAGCCGCGGGTGAAGTCCCCGGCCACCAGGGTGCGTTCACCGGTTTCGGGGTGTACCCGCACCACCGGGTGCTCGGTACGGAAGTCGGGCTTCTCGAACGCGGCCCGCAGCTGCTGCTGTTCCTCGCTGAGTGCGGCAGCCGCCACTGCCGCGTAGTCGAAACGGTTGCTGTGCACGGCCCAGAGATTCTCGGTGAGCCGTTTGAGCGGTTCGGGCAGTGCGTCATACGCCGCCGCGGTGGATGCCCACAGGGTGGATCCACCGTATTCGGGCAACGTCACCGCACGCAGGATCGAGATGGCGGGATAGTCCGGCACGAACGTGACGTCGGTGTGCCAGCGGGTGGCCTTGGCGTACTCGGAGTCGATCGGGGTGATCAGCGGTGCGTCGTCCGACTTGAGGGCGTGATGGCCGATGGGCCGGCCCAGCAGCCGTGCGAACGCGTTGTGCTCTTCATCGGTGAGGTGGTGCTGACCGCCGAAGAAGATCACCTTGTGTTGCAGCAGCGCGAGCCGGATCTCGGCGACCGTGGCCTCATCGAGGTCTCCGCCCAGGTGCACGCCGTCGATGCGGGCGCCGATCCGGCTCCCGAGCTTCTTGACGGTGAGAGGAGCGGTGGTGGAAGCGGTCATCGGCATGTCCTTTTCGCTGGTCGGAACAGCTGTAGTCAGGTGACTACACCTGCATGTCGGCTAGTGTAACCACATGACTACACCGACGCCAGAGGCCAAGGACATGGCGGCCCCGGTCGGCCGGGACGAGGTGGTGGCGGCCGCGCTGGCCGCCGCAGCGGAACTGTTCGCCGAACAGGGACCGGCGGCCACGTCGATCCGGGACATCGCCGCCCGGTCCAAGGTCAACCATGGGCTGATCTACCGGCACTTCGGCACCAAAGATCAATTGGTCGGAGCCGTGCTCGATCACCTCGGCGGCATGCTCACCGCCCTGTTGGACGCCGGCGGCCCGGCCGACGAAATCGACCGGACCATGGACCAGCACATGCGGTTGATGGCCAGGGCACTGCTCGACGGTTATCCCGTGGGTCGGCTGCAGACGCGGTTCCCGGGGGTGACGAGGCTGCTCGGCCAGGTGCTTCCCCGTTTCGAAGATGAACGCAGTGGCCGGCTCGCCGTCGCCAATGCCGTTGCACTGCAACTGGGTTGGCGGATGTTCGAACCGTTCCTGAGATCGGCGACCGGCCTGGACTCACTCAGCGACGATGAGATGCGCGCCGCAACGGGCGCCGAGATCGCGCGCATCCTCGAACCCGGCGCCGCCGCAGACCAGTCAGCCGCCGTTACGGACCGCTGATTCGACCTTCTCGCCGAGCTGCTTGTCCACGTTCTTCCAATACTCGAAGGCCCGTTCCAGCACGTGCTCGGAGACACCCTTCGACAGGTGGCCGGCGATATTGGAGACCAACCGGGCCCGCGCCGCGTCATCGAGCACATCGCGCACCATTGTTCCGGCCTGACCCCAGTCGTCATCCTCGGCGTGCAGGCTGTAGGCGGCGCGAACCATGTCGCCATCGGCGTGCCACAGCGATTCGCCGGTACGGGCCGGATCGGCCTGCGGGCCGCCGTACGAATTGGGGGCGTACACCGGATCGGACACATTCTTGATCCGCATGGCGCCGTCTTTCGAATAGCTGTGCACTTCGACCTTCGGCGCGTTGACCGGAATCTGCTTGTAGTTGCTG
The DNA here is from genome assembly GCF_000426065.1 of Mycobacterium sp. URHD0025. Classification (GTDB taxonomy): domain Bacteria; phylum Actinomycetota; class Actinomycetes; order Mycobacteriales; family Mycobacteriaceae; genus Mycobacterium. The sequence goes on from NZ_AUEQ01000006.1 coordinate 390,758, forward strand.
CCCAGCCGGTGACGGTGGGCATCGGCATAGGAGAAGTCGCGGGCCAACAACATCTTGTCGGGACTCAGGCCCGTGCCGGGCACCCGGTTGTTCGGTTCGAACGCGGCCTGCTCGATCTCGGTGTGGTAATCGGTGACGTTGCGGTCCAGGCGCAACGTGCCGACGTCGATCAGCGGATAGTCGCCGTGCGGCCACACCTTGGTCAGGTCGAACGGATTGAACCGATAGTCCTTGGCCTCCTCGAACGGCATGATCTGCACTTTCAGCGACCACGTCGGGAACTCGCCGCGCTCGATCGCCGAGTACAGATCGCGCTGGTGGGCGTCGCCGTCGATGCCGGCCATCTCGTCGCCTTCCTCCTGCGTGAGGAACTCGACGCCCTGGTCCGTCTTGAAGTGGTATTTCACCCAGAAGATTTCGCCGGCCGCGTTGATCCAGCTGTAGGTGTGGCTGGAGTAGCCGTTCATGTGCCGCCAATCGCGGGGGATGCCACGATCACCCATCAGCCACGTCACCTGATGCGCGGACTCGGGGGACAACGTCCAGAAATCCCACTGCATGTCGTGATCGCGCAGGTTGTTTCCGGCCCGGCGCTTCTGGGAGCGGATGAAGTGCTGGAACTTCAGCGGGTCACGCATGAAGAACACCGGCGTGTTGTTGCCGACCATGTCGAAGTTGCCGTCGGTCGTGTAGAACTTCGTGGCGAACCCACGTGGATCACGCCAGGTGTCTGGGCTGCCGCGCTCGCCGGCCACGGTCGAAAACCGGGTCAGCGTCTCGGTTTTGACGCCCGGCTGGAACAGTGCGGCCTTGGTGTATGCGCTGACGTCGTTGGTGACCTCGAAGTGACCGAACGCGCCTCCGCCCTTGGCATGTGGCTGGCGCTCCGGGATGCGTTCCCGGTTGAACATCGCCATCTGCTCGATCAGATAGTGATCTTGCAGCAGGATCGGCCCGTCGGGACCAATCGTCAGCGAGTGCTCGTCGCTGTACACCGGAATTCCGGCGTCGGTGGTTGTCGGCTTGGGCTGCATACCGGTCACCGTGCGCTCCTTTCGCTGTTCAGCGGTGGGCGCCAAGCAGCGACGCCACCGCGTGACGTACGAGAACCGGGATACCCCGCGACATCCGTACTTCAAACCCGCTGGCCGCGCGGGTTCCTACCGCTCGGAGAGACCGGCGCGACGACGTATCGGTTCCCGCCCGGGCGGCTGAGGTGGTGGCGGCAGCAGCGCAGGTCGGGTGACGACGGGGACGGTTGTCGGCCCAGTGGTTTTGATCACCACGTCGTCGCCGGCGTGCCGGATGGTCAGTGACCCGTCTGGCCCGTCGCGCAAGGTGAAGGTGACGTTGTCGTGGGTCGCCTCGACAGTCACCCGAAAACCCCTCCATCGCAACCGGAATCGCAGGCAAGAGATGCCGTCGGGCAGACGCGGGTCGAGTGATAGGACGCCCTCGTCGTCGCGCAGCCCGCCGAATCCGGCCACCAGCGCCGTCCACGCGCCGGCCAGCGACGCCATGTGCAGGCCGTCGCGGGTGTTCTGGTGCAGGTCACGCAGGTCGATCAGGGCTGCCTCGTAGGCGTAGTCGTGGGCCAGCTCGAGATGGCCCACATCGGCACACATCACCGCCTGTGTGCAGGCGGACAGCGACGAATCCCGGGTGGTGCGCCTCTCGTAGTAGTCGACGTTGCGGGCTTTTTGTTCGGGCGTGAATGCGTGGCTCTGCCACTGCATCGCCAGGACCAGATCGGCCTGCTTGAGCACCTGGGCCGGGTAGAGCCGCACATAGGGCTCGTGCAGCAGCAGCGGGTAGGCGGTGTTGGCCGAAAAGTCCCATTCGGCCAGGGTGGTGAAGCCCTGACACTGCGGGTGCACACCCAACTCCTCGTCGTAGGGAATGTGGGCGGCGTCGGCCGCGTCGCGCCAGGCGGCGGTCTCCTCGGTGGTGACACCCATCGAGTAGGACGCATCCGGATGGCGGGTGCACGCGTCGACGGCCACCCGCAGGTTGTGTGCGGCCATCAGATTGGTGAAGACGTTGTCGCGCACCACCGCGGTGTACTCGTCCGGCCCGGTCACGCCGTCCAGATGCCAGATCCCGTGCCGATCGTGGTGGCCCAACGACATCCACAGCCGGGCAGTGTCCACGAGAACCGCGAGGCCGCATTCTTGCTCAAGCGAATCATCGCCGGTGACAACGCGATAGCGCTCGAACGCAGCGGCGATGTCAGCGTTGATGTGCCACGCGGCGGTGCCCGCCGGCCAATACGCCGAGCACTCCTCGCCCCGGATGGTTCGCCACGGAAAACTGGCGCCCGACAGATCGAGCTGTTGCGCACGCTCCCGTGCCAGGTCCAGCGTGGAGGCCCGCCACCGCAGCGCGTCGGCCGCGGCCTGCGGTTTGGTGTAGGTGAGTACCGGCAGCACGAAACCCTCGGTGTCCCAGAAGGCATGGCCGTCGTAGCCGGTGCCGGTCAGTCCCTTGCCCGCGATGGCGCGCCGCTCGGCGCGGGCACTGGCCTGCAGCACGTGGAACAATCCGAATCGCACCGCCTGCTGACAGTCCGGGTCGCCCTCGACCTCGACGTCCGCACAGTCCCAGAACTCGTCGAGGTAGGCGCGTTGTGAATCCAGCAGGCCCTGCCACCCGCTGTATCGGGCGCCGGTGATGGCGGCGGCGGCTTGATCGCGCAGTGCGGGACGCGAGCGCAGGCTGGACCATCCGTAGCCGAGATACTTGACGATGCGCAGTTTCTGGCCCGGACGCAGTCCACAGATGATGGTGGTGCGGGCCAGGTCGTCGCGGGCGTCCGTGTTGACCTCGACGCGTCCGGGCACCTCGACGTCATGGTCCATCGCGGCTGCCATCATCAGTCCACTGCCGACGGTGCGGTGCACCAGAAGCGCACCGCTGTCGGTGTTTTCGTGATGTACAGCGCGAAGCGGATGTTTCAGTACGGCCGAGACGCGCGGATCGTCGGATGTCTCGGGTTGATCCTCATTGGTGACAAGTTCGGATTGCACTGTCACCCGGACGAATTCGTCGATCGCCTCGACGCTGTACTCGATCGCGGCGACGCCGCGGTGGGCGAACGACACCAGGCGGGTGGAGACCACCTTGACCTGTTTTCCGGCGGGGGAACGCCAATGGGCGCGGCGGGTCAGGGTGCCGGCGCGCATGTCCAAGGTGCGCTCATGATCGATCAGATCGCCGTAACGGACGTCGAACGGCTCGTCATCGACCAGGAGCCGCAGCAGCTTGCCGTTGGTGACATTGACGACGGTCTGCCCGGCCTCGGGGTAGCCGAATCCGGCTTCGGCGTATGGCAATGGCCGCACCTCGAAGAACCCGGCCAGGTATGTGCCCGGCAGGCCGTACGGTTCTCCCTCGTCGAGATTGCCGCGCAGACCGATGTGGCCGTTGGACAGCGCGAACAGCGATTCGGATTGCGCGAGCAGGTTGAGGTCCAAGCGGGTTTCCCGTACCTGCCACGGTTCGACCGGGTACGCGTCATGGGTGATCATCATGGTCCTAGATCAGCTCCGCCAGGTCGGTGACCACGATGTCGGCGCCGTGGCGGTGCAGTTGCTCGGCCTGCCCGACGCGGTCCACGCCGACCACGAAGCCGAACTTTCCCGCCCGGCCCGCTGCGACGCCGGCCAAGGCGTCCTCGAATACCGCGGCCTGCGCGGGGGAGACGCCCAGCAGTTCGGCAGCGCGCAGGAAGCTGTCCGGAGCCGGCTTGCCCGGCAAGTTCTCCTCCCGCATCGTCACGCCGTCCACCCGCTGCTCGATGAATGTGTCCAGTCCGGTGATCTTGAGTACCTCCTCGGTGTTGGCGCTGGAAGACACCACGGCCCGGCGCAGGCCCGCATCGGTCACGGCCCGCAGATAGCGCCGCGATCCTTCGAACACCTCGACTCCGTCGGATTGCAAGGTTCGGTGGAACATCGCGTTCTTCCGGTTGCCCAGGCCCTCGACGGTGTCGACATCGGCGGCGTCGTCCGGTGTGCCCTCGGGCAGTTCGATGCCACGGCTGATCAGAAACGACCGAACGCCATCCTCGCGGCGCTTGCCGTCGACGTAGTTCAGGTAGTCGGCGTCGATGTCGAATGCGACGAACGGTTCACCCGTGCGCTCGGCCCGCGTGCGCAGGTAGTCGTCGAACATGGCCTTCCAGGCCTTCTTGTGCACGCTCGCGGTATCGGTGAGCACGCCGTCAAGATCGAACAGGCAGGCCGTGATCTGCTCGGGCAAGCCCAGCACAGCGTCCTCGCTTTCGCCGACGTCTCCTTCATCATGCGTAATCACCACGCGAGGGGTGGGTTTAAACACGCCTTCTGTGGCGGGCGCCGGTGTGCGGCGTGCTTCTGTCTACATCAGGTCGGCGGGCAGCTTCCGTACCGAGGCGCGGCCAAGGCGCGCCGCTTGCCCATGTCAGCAAACAGCTGCGCACGCGTCCGATCGCGGCCTAGCTTCCGTGAATTCGGTGATTCAGTGGATGTGTTTGGGCTAATGTACGGGGACCAACAATGGTTCGATCGATAGCAGAGCCTTCATGTTCGGCACACTGCCACGAGTCGATTGACGACACTCAAATTCACATTCTGCTAGTGCGTGAACTGCAGTGACATCTGGCATGTCGAAACCGAAAGTTCGATTGTCTTCGGGCGTATTTTATACGTGACTTATTGCTTCCGCATTCAAACGGGGAAGTGGAGACTCGTGAACTAATTCATCGGTGTTGGAATGAAAAGCTTGGAGCATCCAATGCTCAGTGAATTGCCTCTGGATCGAGTGGATATACCAGGCACTCTTAGAGTGCGACGTTCGGGTGGCTGAAGCCGGAACGGTCAGTCCGTATAGAAGCCGAGTTGGTATGTTATCGACGCGTCGAACCTTATAGTGGCTTGACCAAAGGTGGAGAGTTCTTCGAGTGTCTTTGAATCGGGGATGTCGAAGCCGAAAGGTTCAATCGGCAAATCATCGTGAACATTTAATATTCTGCGAACATCGGGGTCTCTAAGTGCCGGAAGCGGGTGTTCGCGTATTAGAGTCTCAGAGGATCTATCGAATTCTTCGATGTACCACATGAGTTACGGTTCCACTCTTCTTGTCGGATTCGGTGGCTTAGTTTGCTGACCGGTGTTCGGGTCGAACTCGCCCTTGTGAGTTCCTCTTTTGTCGTACATCTCGACCTTTCCGTGCTGCCCATCCCATTCGTAGATGTTTCCTTTATCGTCAATCCAGCGGTTCCGCATCCGACCACCCGACGTTCGTGTCTTGCGAGGAGCGCGCGTCGCTTTTGGAAACGCGTTGAGGTTCTTTGGTGCAGGGTAGTAATTCCCGGCTGGTCCGCTGACCATCCCCTCACCGTCGGGTCTGTAGACGGAGGCGTTCGCTTGCAACAGTGGTTGTAGATCGCGGGTAATGCCGTTCGCGGCAGCGCCCGCAGCCGCGACGCCGCCGGCGACCATCCCCGTCGCGATTCCTGCCGTTACGTCGAGCGCCGCCAAGATCGGCACGATTGATGCGGCAGCTCGCGACGCGGCGGCACCGGACGCCAATGCCGCGCCGCCGACCGTGCCTTCTGGCCCGATGAGGCTTCCGACGATGGCGCCGGCGGCACCGGCGACTAACGCCCATCCGATCGTGTCTGCGAGTGTTTGTCTGATCTTCTGGTGGGCGTCATCAATTTGTTTGGCCCAGTCGTAGCAGGCGTTTCCCAGGTTCTCGAACTCTGCACAGAGCTTCTCGACGTCATCTGCCACCAGGTCCATCTGTGCCAATGCTTTGCCGAACTCCGGTGATGACAGATCTTCGACGCTCGCCCATGCGGGTCCGGCGGTACTGCTTGCATCCCGCAGCCCTTTCGCTGCTTCGGTCCATGCGAAGCCAAGTTTCTTTAGCTTGGCAGGATCACCATTTGGCCATAGATGGCCTTGCAGCCAACGAGTGAGCAAACCCCAGCCCATCGGGGCATCTGTATCACCGCCATACGATCCCTTGAATGCGTTGGCCGTGTAATTGGGTGCGAGTGCGGGAGGCGGCGTCGGTGCGCCCGGGGAAGTGGCGGCCGCATTCTCAGCGTTGGCGTGATTCACGCCCGTGAAGGCCAACAGATCGTGGAGCTTGGCGAAGGCGTTCACCGCGTCTGCGCCAGCCTTTACGGCGTTCAATGCCGCCGGATCGTAACCGTTTGCCCACGTGTGGCCAGCGTTATCGGTGCCAGCGCACCCGGAATTCGAGTCTAGAGCAGACGTCAGGGCAGTCATGGTGCCCGCGGCACGAGAGCGTGCGTTGTCGTACAGAGCACCGGCATCCAACAAGACCTTCGAGTCTGCTGTTATGGGCGCCATTGAATTTCCCCACCAATGGTGTTGCCGGATATGCGAAAGATCGGCATGCGTCAGGGCCACATAGCGGTGTTCAGGGCGACGGCACCGGCGTAGCTGCGGTGAGCGGCATCGATTTTCGTGCGCAACTGTTCTAACGCCGCACGCATCTGCGCCGCTGCTTCGGTCCATTCATCGTGTTGGCGCTTATGCGCTTCGGCGGCGTCGCCAGCCCATGTCCCGTGTAACGCGGCAACTTGTTGGTCGACTTCCACTGCAACTTGCTCTGCCCGGGAGTGGAATTGGACGAGGCGGCCGATGAAATCCTGGAGTCTGTCCAAATCGACGGTGTATCGACTCACAGTGACCTTACAGTTTGGGTGATGTCAGCTATCGGCTGCGCTCCATCATTGTCTTGAGCTACGTAGGCGGTTGCCGCTTGCCTGAGCAGGTCGCAGGATTCTTCGAGCGCCCGCGCCACACGATCTGCTCCTTCGTGCCACTGTTGCCAGGGCGATGCGTACGACGACGCTGCATCGCCTAGCCATGTCGCCGAAAGAGAATCCCACTCGCGCTCGATGCCGTCTAATTCGGCTGATAGCTGGACGGCCTGTTCGGCAATGAATTTGGCCGATGACACCATGGTGTCCCAGTCCACTCGCAATTCGTTTGGCACGTGCCTCCCCCCGGAAGGTTGTCAGCCGAAGTATAGGACCCCACAACCAACCGCCAATTACGCAGATTTCCGGCACCGCGAGCACGCTGTGACCTGCCCACTAGACTGTTGCGGTGACATCTGCATCTCCCCGTCCGGTCCTCGTCGTCGACTTCGGCGCTCAGTACGCACAGCTGATCGCTCGCCGGGTCCGTGAGGCGCGGGTGTTCTCCGAGGTCATCCCTCACACCACCACTGTCGAGGAGATCAAGGCCAAGGATCCGCAGGCCGTCGTGCTCTCGGGCGGCCCGGCCAGTGTCTACGCCGAAGGCGCTCCACGGCTCGATCCAGCGCTGTTCGATCTCGACGTCCCGGTCTTCGGCATCTGCTACGGCTTCCAGGCCATGGCCCAAGCCCTCGGCGGCACCGTCGAACACACCGGCACCAGCGAATACGGCCGGACCGAGCTGAACGTTTCGGGCGGTGACCTGCATTCCGAGTTGCCCGCCAGCCAGCCGGTGTGGATGAGCCACGGCGATGCGGTCACGGCTGCACCGGAGGGCTTCGAGGTGATCGCCTCCAGCGCCGGCGCGCCGGTGGCGGGCTTCGAGAATCGGGCGCGTCGTCTGGCCGGTGTGCAGTACCACCCCGAGGTCCTGCATTCCCCGCACGGTCAGCAGGTGCTGAGCCGGTTCCTGCACGAGTTCGCGGGGATCGGCGCGTCGTGGACCCCGGCGAACATCGCCGAGCAGTTGATCGAGGCGGTCCGCGCTCAGATCGGCGACGGCCAGGCCATCTGTGGTCTGTCCGGTGGTGTGGACTCAGCGGTCGCCGCCGCGCTGGTGCAACGCGCGATCGGGGACCGGCTCACGTGTGTGTTCGTCGACCACGGCCTACTGCGGGCCGGGGAGCGCGGGCAGGTGCAGCGCGATTTCGTCGCCGCCACCGGCGCCAAGCTGGTGACCGTCGACGTCGCCGACCGTTTCCTCGAAGCACTGACCGGAGTGACCAACCCCGAGGGCAAGCGCAAGATCATCGGTCGCGAGTTCATCCGCGCCTTCGAGGGTGCGGTGCGTGACACTCTCAGCGAGTCGGACATCGACTTCCTGGTGCAGGGCACGCTGTATCCCGACGTCGTCGAATCCGGCGGTGGCACTGGCACCGCCAACATCAAGAGCCATCACAACGTCGGCGGGCTGCCCGACGACCTGAAGTTCAAGCTCGTCGAGCCGTTGCGGCTGCTGTTCAAGGACGAGGTGCGCGCGGTGGGCCGTGAGCTGGGCCTGCCCGAGGAAATCGTTGCGCGCCAACCGTTCCCGGGCCCGGGTCTGGGTATCCGCATCGTGGGCGAGGTGACTGCCGACCGGCTCGACACACTGCGCCGCGCCGACGCGATCGCCCGCGAGGAGCTCACCGCAGCCGGTCTGGATCAGCAGATCTGGCAGTGCCCGGTGGTGCTGCTGGCCGACGTGCGTTCGGTGGGTGTGCAAGGAGACGGACGCACCTACGGCCACCCGATCGTGCTGCGGCCGGTGTCCAGTGAGGACGCCATGACCGCGGACTGGACGCGGGTGCCTTACGAAGTGCTGGAACGGATTTCGACTCGGATCACCAACGAGGTGCCCGAGGTCAACCGGGTGGTGCTGGATGTCACCAGCAAGCCGCCGGGCACCATCGAGTGGGAGTAACTTCTTTTCCCACGAGCAGACACAAAACTGCGCATTTTTGACGCGATAGAGGCAGTTTATGTCTGCTCGGCGGGGTTGGTGGCGGCCTTCTCGACGTACTCGGTCAACATCTGACTGACCACCGATTCGATGGTCGACTCGATCGAGGCGGCCAGCGTCGCGCTCACCGCTGACACCGCTTGGGTCCGGAACTGGATCAGCATCGTGATCAGTTCGGCCACTTCGGTATCCGCGGGCAGTGACTCCCCGGGCTTGATCTTCTCCGAGACCTGCTCCACGCCTGCCCGCACCAGGATCGAGCTGATCTGATCCAGTAGTGGCAGCACCTGCTCGTGCACGTCGATCAGCGTGTCGATCGGGACGCCGTAACGCCGGACCTCGTTGAACGCCTGGATCAGCTTGGGCCGCACGATGACTGCGTGGTCGGAGGACTTTTCCAGCTTGATCACGCCGTTGCCGACGAGCCGGTCGAACGCCGCGTCGTCAGCCACCAGACGTTTGGCTTCGGCGAGCGGCATGCGTTCAGGTTTCTCAGTCGCCCAGTTGCCCGCGATGGCGTCCTCCAGGCCCAGCACATCGCCGATGTCCTTGCCCTGCTCCCAGGCGCTGAGCATCTCGTGGACGTGCGCGATGTTGTAACCCCGGTCCAGCATCGAGGTGATCAGGCGTAAGCGGGTGAGGTGGGTGTCGTTGAACAACGCGATCCGGCCGACGCGTAGCGGCGGGTGCAGCAGCCCCCGGTCGCGGTACACCCGGATGTTTCGCGTGGTGGTGTCGGCCAACCGCGCGAGTTCATCGATCCGGTATTCGCCGGACGCCGCGGCGCCGTGGGGTTGTACGGCGGCGTCGAAGAGTTGTGACACCGCCGTCTCGATGACGTCGCGCGATCCGCGACGGATCTGCCGAGGAGCCCGACGCAGACCGGTGAGGATGGTCGAGATGGCGCCCGCCGGCTGTCGGGGCTGCTTGGCCGCCATCAGGCCGAGGAGCTGATCGCGACACGTGCATCACGCACCGCTACGTCATAGTCGCCCAGCCGGAAATCCCGCATCTGTCGAAGATACTGGGTCGCGGTTCCGGGGTACATCGACGCGTTGAATCCGTCTGCCGTCAGATACCAACTGGTGCATCCCGACATCCAGGTGGTTTTCGTGAGTCGCCGCTGTAGCCGCGTGTTGTACCGCTGCTGGACATCTGCCCGCACGTCGAGATGGCGAAGATTCTTGCTCAGAATCGCTCTTATGCCGCTGACGGCGTAATCGATCTGGCCCTCGACGTAGACGAGCAGCGAGTTGTGCCCCGGCCCGGAATTGGGGCCGGTCATCAGGAACAGGTTCGGGTATCCGTGGACGTTGATGCTCTTGTACGCCTGGGCGCCGCCTTTCCATTCGTCGGCCAGGAAGCGGCCTCCGAGACCGGTGACCGGATACGGCGGGCCGGTGAGGTGCACGTCGAAGCCGGTCGCGAACACGATGGCGTCGAGATGATGTTCGACGCCGTCGCTGGTGCGGATGCCCACCGGGCTCATCGTGGCGATGGGCCAGTCGATGAGCTTGCAGTTGTCGCGTTGCAGCGCGGGGTAGTAATCGCTGGAGACCAGCATGCGCTTGCAGCCGGGGGTGAAATCCGGGGTGAGTTGCCGGCGCAGCCACGGGTCGGAAACCTGGCGGCGCAGATGTGCCTTGCCGAGCCGCGCCACGAGTCCCGTCAACGGGGTGTCCCACACCATCGCCGTGGCGCTCGCCTCGTGGCCCCAGAACAGGATCTGCCGGGCGAGTTGCTGTGCGGCAGGGACTTTCGCGAACAATGTGCGCGCGGCCTCCGGCGTGGCGATGTCCAGCCGCGGGATGACCCAACCCGGGGTGCGCTGGAACACCTTGACGAAACCGGCGGTCTTCACCAGTTCGGGGATGATCTGCACGGCGCTGGCTCCCGTGCCGATGACGGCGACGCGTTTGCCGGTGAAGTCGTAGTCGTGATCCCAGTTGGCACTGTGGATCTTGTGACCCTCATACGTGTCCAGTCCGCGGATGTCGGGCCATTTGTGGTCGGGTAGGGGACCGGAGGCCAGTACCACGGTGCGCGCCCGGAAATGTTCACTACCGGCGGTCTCGACCGTCCACACGCCCTCGGTCTCGTCGAACGACAACCCGTTGACCTCGACACCGAACTGGATGCGCCGGCGCAGGTCGAACCCGTCGACCATGTCCTCGATGTGTTGACGAATCTCGCCGGCCGGTGAGTAGGCCCGAGACCAGTCCGGCTTCTTGACGAACGAGAACGAGTACAGCAGCGACGGAATATCGCATGCGGCACCGGGATAGGTGTTGTCACGCCAGGTCCCGCCGACGCGGTCCGAACGGTCCAGGATGACGAAGTCGTCGACTCCGGCCTCGATGAGCTTGATGGCGGTGCCGATGCCGGTGAAGCCGGCGCCGACGATCAACGTGTCGTATGTGCGCATCGTCAGGCCGCCGGCTCGTGGGTCAGCTCTTTGAACCAGCTGGGTATCGGTCGGAGCAGTGTCTTCGGGTAGCGGTCGGACGCCCACACCATGGGGTTGGCGATCCAATGGTAGGGGTGACGTGGATTGGTGACCATCCGGCCGTGCAGCTTGAGCAGCTGGTAAGTCGGTACCCGCCAGGTGTGTTCACCGCGGCCGCCGATCTCCTTGAAGCGCATCATCGCCTTGTACAGCTTCTCGGGCTGCAGGCCCATGTCGACGATGTTGTTGCGCATCCGGTTGAGCAGCGGCACGTACATGAGCGTGCCGATGATCACGCCCGGTGACGCCACATTGCCGACGAATTCGACCGCCAGTCTCCGCACGGTCGAGTTGCCGATCATGTTGAGCACTTCGAAATCAACTGCGATATGACGGGATTCGTCGTTGTTGATCTTCTCGAAGACCTGGTGGCAGACAGGATCGTCGACCTCTTCGAGCAGGAACTTCAGCAGCGCGCCGTCGAGGGCCACCTCGAGCATCGGGATGACGGTGCCCAGGATAGACAGCGACATGTTGTCGGAGAAGGTGTCCAGCCACTCGATGGCCAATCGGATGTTGACGTTGGGCTCCGGCATCTCGCCATCCTCCAGCATGCCCCACCGCTTCATCAGCGCCAGTTCGGCATTGGCGTGCCGCTGCTCTTCGGCGTGGAAGTAGCGGTAGATCTCGGCGATGGTCGGAGTGGGTGCCTTCTTGGCGAGCGCGGCGAACCCCCGTGCGCCGACGTTCTCGATCCAGCACAGATCGGCCATGAAAGCCTTGAGCTTGGGCCGCATCTCATCGGTGATGGTATCGGCGCCCGCTGCGTCCCAGTCGATGTCGGCCAAGGCCCATTGGCGGTCCTTGATCTTCGCGAGCATTCGTTCCATGTCCATTGCCATGACTAAACCTCCTCGTGACTGGTGACGCGGGTCGACAAACCCACGGCACGGGTGTAGATCGTCGGCGTGAGACGTTTGATGCCCCAACCGATCCGGGCATCGGGTTGTGGCATGCAGTACAGGCCGCCACGGTCATTGGTGTCCAGGCACATCCGGGCGACGCGTTCGGGTGAGAATCCGGTCCAGCGCATCAACCGGTCGGCGAGTTGGGTGGATTGTTCGGTGATCCGGCCCGCTTGGACGATGTTCGTCTTGACGAACGTCGGGCACAGCACGGTCACGTTGATGCCGGTGCCGGACAGTTCGGCGGCCAGCGTCTCGGACAGAGACAGTGTCCCGGCCTTGCTCACGTTGTAGGCGGCCATTCCCGGCGCCGCGCCGAATGCCGCCGCCGAGGCGACGTTGATGATGCCGCGCAGCTGCTCCGAATGTGCCTCCCGCAGAATCGGCGTGAACACGTGGCAGCCGTGAATCGGTCCCCAGAGGTTGATGCCGAGCACCCAGTTCCAGTCGTCGATGCTGGTGTCGCCGACGGGCTGCCCGCCCGCCCCGACACCCGCGTTGTTGACGACCAGTGAGGGCGGTCCGTCGAACCAGGCTTGTGCTTCGTCGGCGAGGTGGCTGACCTCCTCTATGTGCGAGACGTCGCAGCGCACCGCGGTGGCTTGGCCACCGCCGGCGACGATCGCTTCGGCTGTCGCCCGGGCGCCGTCCTCGTCGATGTCGCTGCAGACCACTCTGCCGCCGCGGGCGGCCAGTTCGTGAGCGAACGCGGCGCCGATGCCACTGCCCGCGCCGGTGACGACGGCGTCGGCGTGGCGGCTCCGTTTGCGGCCCGATCCGAAGATGTTCATCCGGCGATGTCGATCATGGTGCAGCGCAGGGATTCCGAGATGAAACCTGCGGCCCGTCGCATGGCAGGGGCGGCTTCCGGGCTGAGCCGGGGTATTGCCTGGAAGACATGCACCTGGTCGGGCCACACCTGTAGTTCGGTGTCGCCGCCCGCCGCGCGGATGTCCGCGTCGAGCGAGCGTGCGTCGGCGAGCAGCATCTCGGCACCCCCGGCCTGGATCAGGGTGCGGGGCAGCGGTCGCCCACCCGCGATGTCGAGCTGCAATCGTGGATGGCTGACATCTACTCTTCCGCAATACAACTCGACCAGCCGCGCTGCATCGGCGACGCGAATCGCGGGGTCGGGGCGCAGGCTTTCGCGGGCGCGGGCGAGCGTGAATGTCAGGTCGATCAGCGGGGAGAACAACACCAGGCCGGCCGGGTGTACCACGTCGGGTTGCAGGAGCAGATCCACGGCGAGGTGCCCGCCCGCGGAGTCGCCCGCCATCACGATGCGGTCGTGGCGGAGTCCGCGTTCGGTGCACAGCCAATCCCAGCCCGCGCGAACATCGTTGGCGGCGGCGGGGAACCGGTGCTCGGGAGCCAGCCGGTAGTCGATGCAGAACACGGGCAGTCCGGTCAGGCGCGACAGCCACGCGGTGAGCCGTCGGTGCGTCCGCGGTGAGCACAGCGCGAATCCGCTGCCGTGAAGGTAGTAGATGGCACGTTCGCCTTCGGTGACCCCGGGGCCGCGCACCCATTCGCCCACGACGCGTCTGCCGTCGGCCATGCGCACGTCGACGCGTTCGACCCGGGTGCCCGACAGCGGCGGACCGAAGGTGGCCATGATCCGCGCGATCAGCCTGCGTGAGGTCCACAGTCCCCAGCCGGTGTCCGGCGGTAGGGCGCCGCTGACCTGGCGCAGAGTCAGGCTGCTGACTCTGGAGGCGCTACGGGCTCGCAGGGATCCGCGGCGCGGCGCGGCCGGCTGAATTCCGGTGGTTCCGGACATGGGGCCTCCTCATCGAAGCGTGCAAGGAGTACACCAACAATTGATGACATTTGTCAATGTCAACAATTGGTGATGGAAGATTTGGCGGCGATCGGTCCCGCTCAGCGAGCCGGGTCCCCGCGCCACCGAAAACTGTTGACGTACTTGCCCATATCCAGCGCCAGGTCCAGGTTCGCCCCGGACGGAATGCCCGGGCCGAAATCGGGGCCGTAGGCGTGATACGGGCCGGTGGCGACGGCGATGAGCGCCAGATCGTTCTTGACCGCCGCCAGAATGACCACGCGCATCCGCATGTAGTCGCCGGTGGCGTTTTGCGGCCAGCTGTCGAGGACCATCCCGTAGCCGGGGTGATAGCCGACCATGGCATTCGGGATCTCGTAGTCCACGTCGGTATCGGGATACGTCTGGTCGAGCAGGTCCGTGGCGATCTCCTTCGGCGTCCGCCCGGCAGCGGGCTTGCCGATGAGTTGCATCGTGCCGCCGTCACCGGCCAGGAAATCCGCCGTCACACCGTCGTTGGCGGTGGTGATCGAATAGGCCGCGCCGCCGGCGGGATACGCAACCGAGAACGCACCGTCGGGCGCGGTGAAGCGAGGATTCGTCGCCACCGGCTCCGTGGTCGGTGGACTGCCGCAGTCCGGCGGGCACCGGTACCGCGCGGGCGGGGTGCTGGCCATGGCCGACACCCCGACAAGGACGACGGCCACCAACGTGACCCCGGCGCCCCACGCCCCCAACAGCCGCCGATCGTCGGCGCGTTGTACCGGTCGTGACAACGCCCGGATCGCCACCCCACAGTTCGGGCAGAACGCCATATCGGGAACGGTGTGGTCGCACTGTGGACACGGCAACGATCCGTCCGGATCCATGGGGCCGTGGGCTTCGTGGAGCAACGCGAGCTGCAGGCCGATGCGCAAGGCCAGCATCGTCAACGCCATCACGACGAAATGCCCTGCCAGTATCCAGATCTGCGACACCGGCGCGACATCGATGAGGCCGAGCGCCGCATAGCAGGCCGGGATGGATGCGGCCGTCAGTGCCAAGGCTGCGCGCACATGCTTCGGACGCTCAGGCACGTTGCCCGGCGCGGGGGTGAACCACAGGGCGATCCCGACGAGGGCCCCGGCGGCCGCGGCCGTCAGCGGCACCGCCACAGCCTGTATTCCGGCCTGGACCAACAGCCCGCTCAACGGGCGGTCGCGATCTATCATTCCGTCGTCGAACTGCGGAGCTAGTCGGCACAGGGTGGCGACCCCGGTGAAAGCAAGTGCGCCGAGGGCGCCGATCGCCAAGCCGTTCAACGGCTCTCGCGTCCGCGGGCCGAGCAGGCGGATCGCCACCACCGGGACGAGCATCAGCAGCATGGCCACGAGCGGAACACCGAGGCCGTCGCGCAGGATCCGCAACTGTGGGATGTCGGTGCCCATGGGCACGTCGTACTCCCGGGCCACCGCGGTTCCGGTCGTCATTGTCCAGGCGGCGCCCAGCGCGACCCCCAGGGCGGCGGTCAGCAGCAGCGTGAGCCGCGGAACATCGTGAAGGACAACGGATCGGCGCAGATACGCGACGAACAGCAGCGGCACCCCGAACGCGGCGAACGCGTTCATCGCCGCGGGCAGTCGCAGTAGTGCGCAAGCGAGGACCGCGATTACCAGCACACCCAACGCGATCCGGAAGGGTGTGCGCGAATGCCGCGGTAGTTGGGGGAACAGCGAACTGACCACCGAAGGCCGGAACAGGTTTTCGTTCCGGCCGGCGCAATACGCCGCGATCCGCAGCCACCCGAGTCCAGCGCGCGACGGCTGCAGATGTGCACCGCACCGACCGCAGAACGCACCTGCCGGAACACGGGTGCCACAGACCCGGCATTCGACGGTTCCGGTGCTCATGGTGTGAGTGGCCGCGGGGTCAGCGGCCGATTTCCGACGGCGCTACTGCCGGTGGGGGCTTCCGATCCCGTGGCGTCCGGTGGGTGGCGCCGCCGGCTCCACGTGAGTGGGGGTGAAGCTGTTGGCGCCGCCGGGGGAGACCTGCTTCTCTGTGGGTGCGACGGGCATCGACGGCGTGGTCGTGGTTGTCGTCGTGGTCGGGGTGGGACTCGTGGTCTCGGGCGCCTTTTCTCCGGTACCGCAAGCGCTGAGCCCGACGATCCCGATGATCGCGGCGGAGGCCGCGGCGGCAGCGAGGCGACGAGCTGATCGGCGTGACCTCATGGTTAGTCCTAACTGTGCCCCGCGGGCGGTTTGGAAACAGCACCCAATCGGATTGCTGGCAAACTGTAACCCAGTGTGCCCCGGCGCGGACGTCAATTGCGGGTTTTGGCCACCGCAGTATTCGCACCTGCACGAATGCGAGGTCAGCGGCCGGGATCCCCGCGCCAGCGGAAACTGTTGACGTATTTGCCCATGTCCAGGGCCAACTGCAGGTTGGCGCCCGAGGGTTTACTGGCGCCAGAGCCCGGCCCGAATTCCCGGTACGGTCCGACAGCCGATGCGACCAGTGCCAGGTCGTCTTTCACCGCGACCAGAACCAGCAGCCGCATCCGCATGTAGTTACTGCTGGCGCCCTGCGGCCAGCAATCGGCGACCAGGCCGAACCCCGGGTGGTAACCGACCATCGCGTTGGGGATGTCGTAGGCGGTCTTGGTGTCCGGAAACGTCTTCTCGACAAGGGAGTTGGCGATGTTCTCGGCGCTGCGTCCGCCGGCCGGTTCGCTGAACAACTGCAGCATGCCGCCGTCTCCGGCCTGGAATTCCGCGGTGACACCCGTCGGGTTGGTGGTGATCTTGTACGCCGAGGAGGCCACCGGGTACGAGACGGAGAAACTCCCGTCGGGGGCGGTGAACACCGGATTGATCGACACCGCCTGCCCGGTCGGCGGCCGCCCGCAGTCCGGCGGACACATGTAGCGGGCAGGCGGTCTGCTCGTCGTGTGCGACACCCAGGCCAGTACACCGGCCACCAGGGCGATTCCGGTGCCAAGGATGGTCAGCAGTTTCAGGGCCGAGGGCCTGCGGATGGCCCGCGTTCTGCCCGTCGAAATGGGCACCGCATACCCGGGAAAGAACGTGCTCATCCGGCGTCCGGCCCCGACTCACGTACCGGCCGGTGCTCGCGGCGTTCTTCTCTGGACGTGCGTGACGAGGCATGGGTGGCCGCGCCGCAGTGCGGGCAGAACGACATATCGGGCACGACGTGGCCACAGCGCGGGCAGAAGATGGGTTGGTCGGACGCGACCTCGTCCTGCGCTTCGTGCAGCAGCGCCAGATGCAGACCGACGCGCAGCGCCAGCACTGCCGTCAGCGCTACGGCGATGTGCACTCCCAACTGGAACCACTGGGGGATCCGGGCCACGTCGACCAGACCCAGCGCGGTGTAGATGACCAGCACCGCAAACGCGCAGGAATACATCACCAGCCGGACATAGCCGACGTGTTTGCCGGCTTTGGTGGCGGGGCGGGTGAACCACAACGCCGCACCGATCAGACCACCGATGGACGCTGCGGTCAAAGGTACTGCGATACCGCGGATTCCAGCTTCGACCAGCAGCCCGGACAGTGGGCGATTGTGCGCCACCATGCCCGTGGTGAGCTGTGGTGCCAGCCGGGTCAGGGTGGCCGCCGCGGTGAACGCCGTCGCGCCGAGTGCGCCGATCATGAAGCCGTCCAACGATTCCCGGCTCGACGGCCGTGACAGTCGCACCACTACGGCAGGCATCAGCATCAAGATTGCGCCGCCCAGCGGAATCCCCAAGCCGTTGCGAACGATCCGGGATCCGGTCATCCCGGCCCCGAGCGGGACGCCGTAGGACTTGGCCATGATGTGGCCGGTGAGTAGCACCCACCCGACACCCAGCACGATTCCCACGATCATGGTCAATGCCAGATTGGTTCGCCGCAGGTCGCGGAAGGCATCGGACTCATAGAGATAGATCAGGAAAAGCAAGGGAAGGCCGAGGGCCGCCACTGCGATCAGCGCCGCGGGCAGCCGCAGCAGTGCGCAGGCCACGAGTCCGGCCAGAAGGCCCAGCATGGCCACCCGGAACGGGGTTCGCGATTGGTGCGACAGGTGCGGGAACAGCGAGCTGGCGATCGACGGGCGCAGCAGATGCTCGTCGGGTGCGACGCAAGACGCACTGAGGCGCAACCACTCCGGTCCGTCTCCCCGCTCTTTGTCGAGCGGCACCCCACACAGGCCGCAGTACTTGCCGTCGGGCACGTCGACCTTGCAGACACGGCACTCGGTGGTGGGGACGTCGGTGTCGCCAGGCGTGTCGGTCATCGGCGCGCCTTCTGCAGGACGAGAAGATTCTTGGCGAGGTTCTCGACGTCTGGTGTGCCCAGCCCGGTCACCAGGTCGTAGCCCGGCGCGGCGGTGGCCACCGCGTTGCCGCCGAGGGTGACGTCGCGGAAAGCCGGCAGCGGAGCTCCTTTGGCGATGCGGTACAGCAGCGGATTGAGGTCGCCGAGCGCACGGCCACCGTTGGCGATCAGGTACTGATTCATCACCGCGGCCATGGCGGCCCACAGCGGTGCGGACTGTGAGGTGCCCCCGCCGACCAGAACCTGGCCGTTGAGAACGATTTTCACTCCGGTGAACGGGTCTGCGACGGCGGCGATATCCGGGGTCAGCCGCTTCTGGTCGCCACCGGCTTCGGTGCTGCCTGGTGCGGAGAGTCCGTGCTGCCAGTCCGGGCGGTCGAACAGGGATGACACCCCGCCGCCGGTACCCTGCGACAGCGGGACGTCGAACCAGGCCTGTTCGGCCAGCCAGTCGCCGTCGGCGTCAGTGGACAGTGTCGTGCCACCGACATCTGTCATCTCCGGTACCGAGGCGACCGAGTCCAGGCCGATGTCATCCTTACCGGGCGCGGACGACCAGTCTTGTCCGCCTTTGCATTCCAGCCCGGCCAGATCACCGCTGGCGTTGAAGGCCGTGGTGCCGTGGGTGTGTGCGGTGGCAAGTGCCGAGCGGACGGGGGCGAGATCGGCCGCGGTGATCAACTTGTCGCAGCCCCAGCCGATCGAGAAGCTCCACACCGCGCCGGGGAACTGCTGGTCCGCGGACTCCAGCATCTTCCCGATCTTCTCGTAGGCGCCGTCGCCCTGAACGGTCGGCCGGGCATTGATGACGACCTTCTGCGCATCCGGGGCGATGGCATGGGCGACCTGCAGATCCATCGTGGTCTCACCGCGGGGTGCACTCGGCTGCCCACCGACCACCGTGGGAGTGAACCTGGGCAGGTCGAAGGTGGTGGCGAAGGTGTCAAGATCGGTCTGATCGAATCCGTCGAATGCGAAGAACACGATGGTGGTGCCCTTGCCGGTGAACCCCTGTGCGGCCAGGCCGGCGAGGTTGTAGGTGTGGAGCACACCCTTCGGGGTCAGCCCCTGGTCCGGAACATCGGTCGGCAGGTTTCGCAGGTCCGGCAGCGACATCCGGTACGGCGTGTAGCCCAGGATGCGGCCGACCTCGGTGACCTCACCGGACAGCGGCTCGGGGATCGACGGCTGCTGCGGTGAGGCGTAGAACTCCTGACCGCGCCGGCCCCGGTAGTCGTGGATGTCCACTCCGAAAGCGGTGGCCATGTCGGCGGACCGGCCTTCTGCGATCGCCCATGCGTTGCCGGGTGTCCACCGGATCGACAGTGAGCGCTCCTCGGCCCACCGGAACAGCATCGCCGGCCGGTTGGCGTTGAGCAGCGTCATGGTGAGTTGTGCCGAGCCGTCATCGGCGGTACCGAGATCGGTTGAGGCAGAAAGCAGTTGGGCGTACGGGCCATTGATCTCGGTGGGCCCGTACGCCCAATTGCGCGGCGCGGGAGTGGTCCGCAGGTCGGAGACCAGCAGGGCGCTGAACAAGGTCAGCACCAGTAGCGCCCGTCGGGGGGCGATGTTCATCCCGGCCATCGGCGAACGACCGACTTTCTGTGCTCCGCGTCTAGTTGTCGCCGGGGATGGCGGTCGGCGCCGGCGGCGCCTTGACCCCAGGCGTGAACAAGTTTCCGCCGGTGGGGTTGATCGACTTCTCGGTCGGCTCGACCGATGGCGGCGGCGGGGCGGGGGAAGCCGGTGTGGTGGTGGTTGTCGTCGTCGTGGTGGTCGGTGTGGTGGTCTCGGGACCCTTCTTCTCCTCGGTCCCGCACGCCGCGGTGAACGAGATCATCCCGATGACTGCCGCACCGCCCGCGATGACGGTGAGCCGACGAGTCAACTGCCCAGACTTCATGATGGTGTCCTCACTGTCCCCCGTGCTGTTACAAGAATTGCCTTCGGCGAATCGCGGTGGATTCCCACTACCTGCAACGCAAATCGTGGCCCAGTCCCATCCCGAAGCGGGTTCTGGTGGACCGAACTCTAACTGAAGGTCCGGACCGTTGCAGAACCATTCCGACCGGCCCTCTCTTCCGGGGGCGGCGGCCGTCTCCCGCAGCTTGACGCTGTCGGAGGGTGGGTGTTTACTCGAGCCATCGAACATGCATTCGAAAGTGGTGATGTACAGATGATGCGGGAGGTGTTGTTGTGACTGCTGCGACAGAGTCGAATCTACACCTGCTCACCCGCTCCGAACAGGTAGAACACCTCCGGCGCAAGATTGCCTCGGTGTCGGGCAAGGTCGGCCAAGCGCATCGTGGCGCACCCCGGACCGCGACGGCGGTTCCGGCCCGGGAATCTTTGCTGGAGCCGCCCGAGGCGCTGGTTGAGACGTTGCCCGAGGGCCTGCCGACGATGCTGCCACGCGGGTCCGTCGCGGTGGCCGCGGGTGCCCGGTCGCTGTCGCTGGGTTTGGTGGCGGCGGTGACGGCTGCGGGCGGGCATGCGGTGATCATCGGGCAACCCGATGTCGGCCTGCTGGCGGCCGTGGAGATGGGTGCCGACCTGAGCCGGCTCGCGGTGATCCCCGATCCGGGCGCCGACCCGGTCGAGGTGGCTGCGGTGCTGATGGACGGGATGGATCTGGTGGTGCTCGGGTTGGGCGGGCGTTCGGTGCCGCCGAGTCGGGCCCGGGTGATGGTGGCACGGGCCAGGCAGAAGGGCTGCACCCTGCTGGTCACCGACGGGGACTGGCAGGGCGCATCGGCTCGACTGGAGGCCCGGGTGTGCGGTTATGAGGTGGCCGGTGCCGGCCGGGACGTCCCGCTGCCCGGGCGTGGCCGGATCAGCCGGGTCCGGCTGGCCATGCGGGCCCGGGGACGGGGTGCCGGATCGGCTTGTGCGGTAGGCGGATAGCTCGTGCCCGCGGATTCCAGGGTGCTGGCCCTCTGGTGTATGGACTGGCCGGCGGTGGCCGCCGCGGCCGCGGCAGGTCTGACCTCGACGGTGCCGGTCGCGGTCACCCTGGCCAACCGGGTGATCGCCTGCTCGGCGTCGGCGCGTGCGACCGGGGTACGGCGCGGCCTGCGCCGTCGTGAGGCGCAGGCCCGGTCCCCGCAACTACATGTCGTCACAGCCGATCCGGCCAGGGACGCCCGTCATTTCGAGAACGTGACGCTTGCCGTGGACGATCTGGTGCCGCGTGCCGAGGTACTGCGTCCGGGACTGCTGGTGCTCTCGGTGCGGGGCGCGGCACGGTACTTCGGGTCCGAACCGGTTGCGGCCGAACGATTGATCGATGCCGTCGCCGCGGCGGGAGCGGAATGCCAGGTCGGTATCGCCGATCAGCTTTCCACCGCGGTCTTCGCCGCGCGGGCGGGTTGCATCGTCGAACCCGGGGACGACGCGCGGTTCCTGTCCGGGCTGTCGATCCGGCAGTTGGCCACCGAACCGGCCCTGGCCGCTCCCGGCCGCGAGGATCTGGCAGACCTCTTGTGGCGGATGGGCATCCGGACTCTGGGGCAGTTCGCCGAGTTGTCCCGGACCGATGTCGCCTCCCGGTTCGGGGCCGATGCGGTGGCGGCGCACCGGTTCGCCTGTGGAGAACCCGACCGCGGCCCCTCCGGGCGGGATCCGGACACTGAACTCGATGCGGTGATGAACTGTGATCCGCCGATCGAAAGGGTCGATGCCGCAGCCTTCGCGGGACGGTCACTGGCCAGTGATCTGCATCGTCATCTGGAGGCGGCCGGGGTGGGCTGCACCCGGCTGGCCATCCATGCAGTCACCGCCAATGGTGAAGAGCTGGAACGGGTCTGGCGGTGTGCTGAACCGTTGACCGAGGACGCCACCGCCGATCGGGTGCGCTGGCAGCTGGACGGCTGGCTGAACCGCCGCACGTCTGAGCGGCCCACCGCCCCGGTCACGGTGTTGCGCCTGCGCCCGGTGGAGGTGGTGTCGGCGGCGGCGCTGCAATTGCCGCTGTGGGGCGGGATCGGCGAGGAGGACCGGTTGCGGGCGCGGCGTGCGCTGTTGCGGGTTCAGGGACTGCTCGGGCCCGAAGCAGTGCAGGTGCCGGTGCTCAGTGGCGGTCGCGGGCCGGCCGAGCGCATCACCTTCACGCCGTTGGGGGACGAGCCGGTGCCACGAGCCGACCCGCGCCAACCCTGGCCCGGCCAGTTGCCCGAGCCCTCACCGACCGTACTGCTCGATGATCCGGTGGAACTTCTTGACAGCCAAGGAAACCCGGTCCGGGTCACCGGCCGCGGATTGTTCTCGTCCGACCCGGCGCAGCTGGCCGGTGCGGGCCGCCGCGACGGCAGGCTGCGCTGGTGGGCGGGGCCGTGGCCGGTCGACGAGCGGTGGTGGGATCCGGAGAACCGCGGGGCCGGCCGCACTGCGCGGGTCCAGGTGCTGCTGGGCAGTCACGAGAAGGCCGGGGAAGAGGATATGGCTCTGCTGCTGTGCTACCGGCAGCGTCGGTGGTATCTGGAGGGTGCCTATGAATGAGAGCCTTTGACTTGCTTGATATTCGCGGCCGGCGCAGCCGCTAGCCGAGGCTCCTGGCGAAAGCCCCGACCCGGCTGATGAACCGGTCGAAGAACACCGTCGGATCGACCTCGGTACCGATGAGCGCATTGGGCGGGCGGCCCCAGTGTCCGCGCCAGTCCGCCACTGTCATACCGCGGGTCAGGGTGCCGCTCAGCTCGACATCGACCGTGGTTTCGCGGTAGCTCACCAACTCCGGGTCCAACGCGACCGCGGCGGCAAGAGGATCGTGCAGGTGCGCCAGGTACCCGTCGCCCGTGTCGAAGTGGAATTCGAAATAGAACCGCATGGCGTCTTCGAGCACGCGGATCAACGGGTTGTCCGCTGTCGACCGGGTGCCCCGCTCGTCGAGCACGCTCATCGGCGCCGACGGCGCTCGTGACGCGGATGCCAGCCGGTTCAGCAGCGCGGGTGTCATCGCGATGTTCTCGGTGAGGTTGAGGCCCAGCACGATTGGCACATGGGCCGCGTCATCGAGACCCCAGGCGGCGTTCCAGGCGCTGAACACCTCGGCGGCGGATTCGGGGTCCACGCTGATGTTCCACTCCGACACCGGAGTGGTGTTGCCGCGGTAGTCGAACGCCCCGCCCATGATCACCAGCCTGCGCAGCAGCTTGGGCAGCGTGGGCTCGGCGCGCATGGCCAGCGCCAGGTTGGTCAGCGGGCCGGTGGCCAGACCGATCAATTCGCCCGGGTGCGCCCTCGCGGCACGCACCCAGGCCTCAGCTGCGTCGTGGGCGGTGAGCAGCCGGTCGGTATCGGGCAATTGCGCGTAGCCCAGGCCCTGCGGCCCGTGGGTGTCCTCGGCGGTGCGCAGGGGCGCACTCAACGGCTGGTCGGCCCCTTTGGAGACCGGGATCCCGGTCACTCCGCACAGCTCCAGCAGGCCCAGGTTGTTGGCGCAGACCTGTTGGACCCCAATGTTTCCCGCTGTGGAGGCGATGCCGACCAACTCGGCTTCCGGGCTGGCCAGCAGATACGCCAGCGCCATGGCGTCGTCGACACCGGTGTCGACATCGGCGAACACGGGCATCATCGGTTCGCCGCTCTGCAGCGGTGGCGTCACGCCGTCAACGATAAGACCCGGCCGACTACCAGTGCACGCCGGGCACCAGCCGCACCGCCCGCTTGACCGGGCGGGCCACCGACCGCGGGACCCGCAGGGTGCGGGTGTTGCGGACCGGCCGCTTGGGCCGCCGTGGCGCACTCTCCGTGTCCTCGGCGCCGTCCACCCCGCGCGCGGCCGCCGAGTCCGGATAGCCGAGATACAGCTGATGCAGAACGCGGCGAGACAGTTTCGGGGTGAGGTAGTTGCCGAAATCCGCGACGGTACCCAGCGGCGTGTCGATCCGGGCCGGTTTCTCCACCAGGCCGCGTACCACCATGGCCGCGGCATGCTCGGCGGAGATCGGCGGCACCGGGTTGAGCTTGCGCGACGGTGCGATCATCGGCGTCTTCACCAGGGGCATATGGATATTGGTGAAGGTGATGTGGTCCGAGAGGGTTTCGGTGCCGACCACTTCGGAGAAGGCATCGAGCGCGGCCTTGGACGGAAGATAGGCGCTGTACTTCGGGCTGTTGGCCTGCACTCCGGCGCTGGACACGTTGACCACGTGGCCGAACCGGCGCTCGCGCCAGTGCGGCAGCAGCGCCAGCACCATGCGGACCGAGCCGAAGTAGTTGACCGCCATCACCCTTTCGTAGTCGTGCAGCCGGTCCGTCGAGTTCACCACCGACCGGCGGATGGACCGGCCCGCGTTGTTCACCAGGTAGTCGACGTGGCCGAAGCGGCCGAGAATGTCCTTGACGGTGTGCTCGACCGACGCCGAATCGGTGACGTCACAGGTGAACGCGTAGGCCTGCCCGCCGGCCGAACGGATTTCGGCGATGAGATCGTCGAGCGCCTCACCATTGCGGGCCAGGGCGAAGACGCAGGCGCCCCGGTCGGCCACCGCGATGGCCGAGGCCCGGCCGATGCCGCTGGAGGCGCCGGTGATGATGACGTGTTTGCCGACCAGGGGACCGGCCGGGTCGTTGCGCCGTGCCCGGTCGGGATCGAGGTGCTCAGCCCAGTACCGCCACAGTTTTGGTGCGTACGTGCGGAATTCGGGCACCGCGATGCCGGTACCGCGCAGCGCGGCGGTGGCATTGTCGGCGGTGAAGGTCGGCCGCAACTCGACCACGTCGAGTACCTCGCCGGGGATGCCCAGCTGGGTGGCGACGATGTTGCGCACCGCCTTGACCCGCCCTCGTGCCCGCAACACCGGTGCCGCGGTGGCCCGGGGCAGTGAGCCGCGCAGCGGGGGCAGTCCGGCCTCGCCCGCCACCCCGCGGTAGATGTCGCGCAGCCCGATGGTCTTCGGGGCGGTGAGGTGGAACGTCTCACCGTCCTTGTCCTCGGCGTGCATCAAGGCGACCATCGCGTCAGCTACGTAATCCACTGGCACGACGTTGGTCCGGCCCGAGTCGGGCAGCATCATCGGCGTGAACTTAGGAAGTCCAGCCAGCGCGGCCAATATTCCGAAGAAGTAGTACGGGCCGTCGATCTTGTCCATCTCGCCGGTCTGCGAATCGCCGACCACGACGGCCGGGCGGTACACCCGGTAGCGCAGGCCGGGTGTCGAACGCACCAGCAGCTCGGCCTCGAACTTGGTCTGGTGATACGGCGTGGGCAGGTCCTGGGCGACATCGAAATCGTCCTCGGTGAACACGCCCCGATGGTTTCCGGCCACCGCGATCGAGGACACATGGTGCAACGTTGCGTCAAGGCGCCGGGCCAGCTCGATCACCGCGCGGGTGCCGTCGACATTGGCGGCCCGCTGCTCGGATTCACCGACGGTCATGTCGTAGATGGCCGCACAGTGCACCACGTGCGCGACGTCCCCGAGCTCGGCGATATCGGTGTCGGTGAGGCCGAGGTCAGCCGCGGTCAGATCGCCGACCAGCGGTTTCACCCGCTCATCCCAATCTTGGGCCAGCCGCTCGAACCGCGTCAACGACTCACGGCGTACCAGTGCCCACACTTCGGCACCGGTGTCGCGGGACAGAATCCGGGTGATCACCCGGCGGCCGATAAACCCGGTACCGCCGGTAACGACATAACGCATGCGAGCCATCGTGGCCCTAGATCGGGCAAACGTCAACAAGGGCGGTCGACTCAACTATCGTCGGCACGCATGCCCCTCAATCCGGACGCCATTGGCGCGACGACCGATCCGATTACGTTCGACTGGACCGACCGCGACACCTTGCTGTACGCGATCGGCGTCGGCGCGGGAACGGACGACCTCGCATTCACCACCGAGAACAGCCACGAGATCGAACAGCAGGTGCTGCCCACCTATGCGGTGATCGCCTGTTCGGCCTTCCCGGCGGCACTCAAGATCGGCACGTTCAACTTCGGCATGCTGCTGCACGGCTCCCAGGAGATCCGGCTGCACCGGCCGCTGCCCCCGGCCGGAAAGCTGAGCGTCGTCTCCGAGGTCGTCGACATCCAGGACAAGGGTGAGGGCAAGAACGCGGTCGTCATGCTCAAGGGCATCGGCACCGACCCGGCTGACGGCGAGATTGTCGCGGAAACCCTTACCACCGTGGTGATTCGGGGTGAAGGGGGATTCGGCGGACAGCCCGGGCAGCGTCCGCAGGCGCCGCAGATTCCCGACCGGGAGGCCGACGCTCAGGTGGTGTTGCCGACGCGCGAGGACCAGGCGCTGATCTACCGGCTGTCCGGGGACCGCAATCCGCTGCACAGCGATCCGTGGTTCGCGCAGAATCTCGCGGGGTTCCCGAAGCCGATCCTGCACGGGCTGTGCACCTATGGCGTGGCCGGGCGGGCGCTGGTCGCCGCACTCGGTGGCGGTGACGCCACGAAGGTTCACGCGGTGGCGGCGCGGTTCAGCTCGCCGGTGTTCCCGGGGGAGACGCTGACCACGTCGATCTGGCGTACCGAACCGGGACGGGCGGTGTTCCGCACCGAGGCCGCCGGGCCCGACGGTGCCGACGCCAGGGTCGTGCTCGACGACGGCGCCGCCGAGTACTCCGAGTAATCCAGGCGATCCGGCAATTTCGTAGAAGCCCTGCACGTCGCATGGTGGGTTGACAGGATCGACTACGACGTCGCACCGGCGCGGTGCGGGATGGGTGGTGGCAGATGGCGCAGACAAACCTGGTCGTTGGGTATCTCGCCACCCCCGGTGGCGCCGATGCGCTGGCGCTGGCCGTCCGCTTCGCCCGCGCATTGGACGCGCAGGTCAACGTCTGCATGGTGGTCCCGCCCGACACCGCTCCGGCGGGCATCGGTCCCAAGGGCGGCTATGAGGAGGTGGTGGCCGGCCAGGCTCAGGTCTGGTTGGACGAAGCGCTGGCCTCGGTGCCCGACGACGTTGTGGCACACACCCATCTGAGCTTCGACGAGTCGTTCACCGATGGGCTGATCCGCGAGGCGCTGCGCTTGCAGGCGAGCGCCATCGTGGTCGGCGGTTCCGGTGGGGGACTGGTCGGCAGCTACTCGCTGGGGTCGGTGGTCAGCGAGCTGCTGCACTCCTCGCCGGTACCGGTCGCGGTCGCGCCGCGGGGAAGCCGCTTTTCCAGGGTCGAGCGGGTTCACGAGATCACCTGCGCCATCGGTGAGCGTCAGGGTTCGGATCTGTTGCTGGACACGGCGGTACGGGCCAGCCGGGCGGCGGGGGTGCCGCTGCGGCTCGTGTCGCTGGTGGCGCTCGATCCGGCCTTCGGCTCATTGCGGGGTGATGACGACGCGCGGCGCGAGCATGCACTCGCCCATGCCCAGCGGACCCTTGATGCTGCCAAAAATGAACTACCCGCGGATTTTCCGGTCACCTCGACCATCGTGAACGGTCCAACCGTCGAGGCTGCCGTCGAACAGCTGGGCTGGGATGACGGCGACGTCATCATGGTCGGGTCCAGCCGCCTCAGTGCGCCGCGGCGGATCTTCCTCGGTTCCACCGCGGCCAAGATGCTGCGGGTGTTGGACGTGCCGATGGTGGTTGTGCCCAGAGACGAACTGAAAGACGGCGAGGACGGTCATGACTGAGTCCGCATCGGAACACGAGTCCCACCAGAAGCTCGAGGAAGCCGAACACTCCGCGGGGTTGGTGTCCAAGGGGCTGGCCGCGGGCAAGGTCGGCACCTTCTCGGGCGCGATCCTCGGGATCTCTTGTGTGGCGCCCGGTTACACGCTGACCGCCAGCATCGGGTTGATCGTCGCCGCCGTCGGCCTGAAGATGCCGGCGATCTTCATCGCCGGGTTCATCCCGATGTTCCTCACCGCTTACGCCTACCGCGAACTCAACTCGCGTGCACCCGATTGCGGTGCGTCGTTCACATGGTCCACCAAGGCGTTCGGCCCCTACGTCGGGTGGATGTGCGGATGGGGCATGGTGGTCGCGTCCATCATCGTGCTGTCCAATCTCGCCGCGATCGCCGTCGAGTTCTTCTATCTGTTCATCGCCCGGATCACCAATCACGCGTCGATCGCCGAGCTCGCCGACAACAAGCTCATCAACATCGTCACGACGCTGGTGTTCCTGGTCATCGCCACCGCCATCGCCAGTCGCGGCATCACCACCAGTGAACGGGTGCAGTACGTACTGGTCGGTTTCCAGATGGTGGTGCTCGTGGCGTTCGCGGTGATGGCATTCGTCCATGTGGGGCGTGGTGACGCGCCGGCCGGATTGTCTTTCGACCTGGACTGGTTCAACCCGTTCAACGGACTCGCGTTGAGCGCCTTCGTGGTTGGTGTCACGGGATCGATCTTCGCCTTCTGGGGCTGGGACACCTGCCTGACACTGGGCGAGGAATCGAAGGATCCGACGAAGGTCCCGGGCCGGGCCGGGCTGCTGTGCGTGCTGTCCATCCTGGCGACGTATCTGTTGATCGCGGTCGCGGTGATGATGTACGCCGGCGTGGGTGAAACAGATACCGGGCTGGGCAATCCGGACAATGCCGAGAATGTGTTCGCCGCATTGGCGGACCCGGTGCTGGGTACGTGGGCCGGGCCGCTGCTGTTCCTGGCGATCCTGGCCTCATCGGTGGCCAGTCTGCAGACCACATTCCTTCCCGCCGCGCGGGCGATGCTGGCGATGGGTGCCTACAAGGCGTTCCCGGCGCGCTTCGCCGAGGTCAGCCCGCGCTACCTGGTGCCGAGCTTCGCGACCATCACGGCCGGCGTGGTGACCGGCGTGTTCTACACCGTGGTGAGCCTGCTGTCGGAGAGTGCGTTGCTGGATACCATTGCCGCCCTTGGCATCATGATCTGCTGGTACTACGGCATCACGGCGTTCGCGTGTGTCTGGTACTTCCGTCGGGAGCTGTTCACCAGCGCCCACAACATGGTGTTCAAGTTCCTGTTCCCACTGCTCGGCGGGATCGTGCTGGCGGCGGTGTTCGTGATCTCGATCGGCGAGAGCATGAATCCCGAGAACGCCAGCGGTGCGGCGATCGGCGGTATCGGTCTGGTGTTCTTCATCGGCTTCGGCGTGCTGATCCTCGGTGCCGTGCTGATGTTCGTCTGGCGGTCGGTCAATCCGGCGTTCTTCCAGGGCGCGACACTGCGGTACGACACACCGTCGCTCGTGGAGTAGGCCCGTCCTCAAACCATCCCGAAATCAACGCCATGGTCGTCGGCGCAAAGGGATCACGACCACAGCGTTGATTTCGAGGTCAGGCTCGGCTAGCCGGCAGCGTTGCCAATACCGGAATTGCCCTTGTTGTGCGCGATCTCGAGCGGATCCAGCAGATCCCACACCGTGGCGACGGCGGTGTCCTTGAGTTCGGCACCCGGGCCTTCCATATTGATCAAGTCGGCAACGATGTCGTAGCCGTAGTACACCGCCGAACCCGGCGGAGTGGTCTTGATCAACTCCATGATGATGGTCTGCCGGGCGTCCCGCGCAGCGTCATCGTCACCCAGCGCCGGGGCAAGGCTGGGCAGGATCTTCGCGATCGGGATCACGGCGTTGACCCACGGGACGATCTGGCTGCCCCGGTAGATCTGCTCAGTGGCTTCCCGGACAAAGGGATCGAGTTGGTCGGGTGACGCTTCCATCAGCGCGTTCCGCAGATCCATGATCGCGTCGGGGATATCCGTCGGCTCCGGATCATCGGCCCGGAACGGGTTCGGGTTCCACGCCGGGTCCTCCGCGGTAACGGCCTGAGTCTGCACCGCGCCGACCTTCGGGGCGGCCACGGTCTTGGTCTCCGGCTGCGCGACCGACTCGGGGTCAGGCTTGGGCGCTGCGGACTGCTTGGGATTGAACAGATCCTTGAGCTTGGCGACCTGGCCGGCCTCGAATGCCTCGGCACTGGGCTTCGGCTTGGGCTTGGCCGAAACCGGTTTGGCAGTCCTGGCGGCCTGAACGGTCTTGGTGACGTGTGCCGCCGCTTTCTCGATCTTGTCGGCCTGCTTGTCGATGCCGTCCTTGACACTGTCCTTGACCTTGGACTGGGGCTTGGCCCGCTTGGGCCCGGCATTGACGTGCTGCGATGTGCTGCTGTCCGATTTCTTGGGCGCACCGTCAGCCGAATCGGCATGGGCAGTGCCCTGGCCGGCCACGGCGAGGGCCGCCCCGACTCCCGCCGCTACCGCGACACCACCGACATAGCCGATGTATTTCGTTGACGCCATCGCCGTCCTTTCACAGCCGATCCCCAGCCCACGGGAATCGTAGGGTGCGGCGGCGTGATCGGCATCACGAGGTGACCTACACCCACTTTCCGCCGTCGACCCGCAAGGTCGCGCCGGTGACGAAGGACGCCCGGTCACTGCACAGCCATGCCGCGGCCTCGGCGATCTCGCCGGGCTGGGCCGCACGCCGCAGCGGGGTGTCGGCGATGAGGCTGTCCAGCACTCCTGGACTGGCGTCGTCCCACTCCTGGATCATGTCGGTCAGCGTCGGCCCCGGTGCCACTCCGTTGACCCGGATGCCTTCGGGGCCATAGGTGGCGGCGGCCGATTCGGTGAGGCTGTTGACACCCCGCTTCATCGCGCCATAGGCCGGCAGCTCGGGGTTGCTGTGAAAGCTTCCGATGCTCGAGTTATTCACGATGGCACCAGTTTTCGAGGTGGCGCGGATCGCGGCGATCTCGGCACTCATTGCCAGCCACACCCCTTTGAGGTTGACGCGGTAGACGTGGTCGAAGTCATCTTCTGTCACCTCGTCGAGCGGTCCTGGCGGCTGGATCGTCGCGCCGTTGTTGAAGGCGACATCGAGGCGCCCCCACAGGTCGACGGTGCGCTGCACGGCAGTGCGCACGCCGGCGCCGTCGGCGAGGTCGCACACCACGTACTCGGCGGTGCCCCCGCGCGCTCGGATGTCCTCGGTGACGGTCTTGAGTTGCGTCTGGGTTCTGGCGGCCAGCAGGACGCTTGCGCCTTCGGCGGCGAACAGTCGGGCAGCGGCGGCGCCGATCCCGCGTCCCGCGCCCGAAACGAATGCGATCTTGCCGTCCAGCAGGCCGGTTTTCGTCGGAGTAGTCACGACAACGAGGGTGCGTCGGATCGCATACCGCAGCCAGGTATCGCTGGTACCTGGCTACCGCGGCGACGGCGGGGAGAATGGACGCGTGGACAAGCGAGAGTTCGGCGCGTTTCTGCGCAGCAGGCGCGAGCGGATCAGTCCCGCCGAAGTGGGCCTGCCTGCCGGACCGCGTCGCCGCACCCCGGGGCTGCGTCGAGACGAGGTCGCGCACCTGGCGTTCATCTCCACCGAGTACTACACGCGGCTGGAACAAGCCCGGGCCCCGCATCCGTCGGGAGAGGTGCTTTCGGGTCTGGTTCGGGCGCTTCGGCTTTCGGATGCCGAGCGGGCGCACCTGTACCTGCTGGCCGGAGTGGAACCGCAACGACCGCCGGGGCCACCGCGGGTGGTGCGCCAGAGCATCGTCGATCTGTTGCAGCGGCTGCCGCAGGCCGCGGCCATCGTGGTGTCGGCCACGTACGAGGTGATCGCCTGGAACGATCTGGCCTGCGCGTTGATGGAGGATTTCTCCGCGCTGTCGCGCCGGGACCGCAACCTGGTACGGCGGGCTTTCCTGGGTCCGCGAGGCCCGGGCGGGCAGCGACTGTACGGCGTGTCCGACGCCGACGTGTTCGCCCGAACGTGCGCCCAGAACCTCCGCGCCACCGCGGCGCGTTATCCGGACGATCCCGAGACGGCCGAATTGATCGCCGAATTGCGTTCAGGCAGTGCTGAATTCGCTGAGCTGTGGGATTCGCATGACGTCAACGCCCGGCCGATGCTCTGCAAGACGTTCACGCATCCGGCGATCGGGCGGATTCCGGTCAACTGCGATGTGCTCGATATCGCCGACAGCGATCAGCACCTCTACATCTACACGCCGGAGCCGGGTTCGCCGGCCGAGGAGGCGATGCGGCTGCTGGCGGTGCTCGGCACCCAGCGCATGGACGTACCCGGCTGAGCCGGCTCCTCGGTCTGTACCCGCCGCTTGAGCTTCATGGCGTGCTTCTCGACGAGGAACCAACTCGCCGCGGCCAGCGGGATGGTGACCGCGGTGGCGACGACGAAGAACACACCCGGTGGCAACCAGGCCAGACCCATCATCGCCAGTAGTTGTTGGACCGGCCAGCCGTAGATGTAGATGCCGTACGAGATGTCGTTACGCAATTGTGGGCGAAACCGTTTCAACAACGCGCCGGACACGATGACGGCGTATGCCAACGGCAGTGCCGCAAAGACGCGGTAGTTCGGCAGCAGCCCGCCGGCCAGGACCAGGAACACGCTCAGCGCTACCAATGACCAGTTCGCCGGAAGTCTGTCGCGGAACTGATAGAGCAGAGCACCGGCGCTGAACGTCAGCGCGAAGCGAGTCACCATCTGTGGAATCGTCTCGACCTCGAGCACGGGGTAGCCCACCGCGGCGGCGCCGATCAGCGAGACCACGAACGCCGTCGGGATCGTCCAGCGTTTGCTCATCAGCCCGGCCACGCCCAGCACCGCGACCGCGGCGTAGCAGATCAACTCGAAGATCAACGTCCACAGCGGGCCATCCCAGACGCCCGGCCATGGGACTCCGACGGGGGAGCCGTCGATATCGCCGCGGAAGACGTTCAGCAGACCGTTGTTGACTGCCCAGTTCAGCTGTGACGAGAACGCCAGCGGTTCGCCGTGCTGCAGGAGCACGCCGATGGGCGCGATGACGAATGCGACGACGAGTACACAGACCCACAGGCCGGGGAAGATCCGCAGCAGTCGCGCTGCCGCGTATTCACGCAACTTGGGCCGTCGCAACCAACTCGACGTGATCAGGTACCCCGAGATCACGAAGAAGCCGTCGACCCACACTTCGGTGAGCAGCTGAGTGAAGGGGCCGCTCATCCGGCGGCCCGTGAGCGGCCAGGAGTGCTGCATGATCACCATCGAGGCGAAGACGAGCCGCCAGACGTTGAGTGCGTTGGAGTGCGGATCGAAGACTATGCCGAGTGTCTTGGTCTGTTGCCCCGGCAGCTGCGACGCCATCCGCGAATATTACTGCCACTGGCTAATGGCATGTTGCGGAACTCCGCGAACGCTTCAACGCTTCGAACAAACGTTCGATACACTGGCGTGGTGGGATGGCACAACGGGCCGCCGAGCTGGTCGGAGATGGAGCGGGTGCTCTCCGGCCGGTTGCTGCGGCCCGCCGAGGGCGACGGCGGAGACAGTCCGGCCTGGTCGCGTAAGCGCGGTAGCTATCAGCCACCCGAACTCGACCGGCCGCGAACGTCGGTCCGCTACGCCGAACTGCACGCGCATTCGGCGTACAGCTTCCTCGACGGCGCGAGTACGCCGGAAGAGTTGGTCGAGGAGGCGGCCCGGCTCAACCTGCGGGCGCTCGCACTGACCGATCACGACGGTCTCTACGGGGTGGTGCGGTTCGCCGAGGCGGCCAGGGAGTTGGACGTGGCCACGGTGTTCGGTGCCGAGTTGTCGCTGGGGAACATTCCCCGCACGGAGGATCCCGACCCGCCCGGCCCACATCTGCTGGTGCTGGCCCGCGGTCCGGAAGGGTATCGACGGCTGTCCCGGGAGATCGCCAAGGCGCACCTGGCCGGAGGCGAGAAAGGCAAGCCCCGCTACGACTTCGACGAGCTAACCGAGGCCGCCGGTGGGCACTGGCACATTCTCACCGGATGCCGCAAAGGCCATGTCCGTCAGGCTCTTTCCCGGGGTGGGCCGGAAGCTGCCGCCGCCGCGCTGGCGGATCTGGTGGACCGGTTCGGGGCCGACCGGATCAGTGTCGAGCTCGCCCATCACGGCCACCCGTGTGACGACGAACGCAATGCCATCCTGGCCGGCCTGGCCCCGCGGTTCGGCCTCGACGTGGTGGCCACCACGGGTGCGCACTTCGCCGCTCCCGACCGGGCCCGGCTGGCCATGGCGATGGCCGCGATCCGGGCCCGCAACTCGATGGACACCGCCGCGGGCTGGCTGGCCCCGCTCGGCGGGTCCCACCTGCGGTCGGGGGAGGAGATGGCCAGGCTGTTCGGTACCGAGATCGTGACGGCCGCAGCGGATCTCGGTGATCAGTG
The DNA here is from genome assembly GCF_000426065.1 of Mycobacterium sp. URHD0025. Classification (GTDB taxonomy): domain Bacteria; phylum Actinomycetota; class Actinomycetes; order Mycobacteriales; family Mycobacteriaceae; genus Mycobacterium. The sequence goes on from NZ_AUEQ01000006.1 coordinate 425,078, forward strand.
TGCCTTCGGGCTGGCGCTCATCGCCCCGCAACTGCCACCGTTCGACGTCCCCGCAGGGCATACCGAGGACAGTTGGTTGCGCGAGTTGGTGATGGCCGGGGCGGCCGAGCGGTATGGGCCACCCGAGCGGGCGGTGAAGGCATATGCGCAGATAGAACATGAACTGCGCATCATCGAGCAGCTGAAGTTCTCGGGCTATTTCCTTGTGGTGCACGACATCACCAGGTTCTGCCGGGACAACGACATCCTGTGCCAGGGCAGGGGATCGGCAGCCAATTCGGCGGTCTGTTACGCACTGAAGGTCACCAACGTCGACCCGGTCGCCAACGAGCTGCTGTTCGAGCGGTTCCTGTCTCCCGCCCGCGACGGCCCGCCGGACATCGACATCGACATCGAATCAGACTTGCGCGAGAACGTCATTCAGTATGTCTACGAGCGTTACGGTCGTGACTATGCCGCGCAGGTGGCCAACGTCATCACCTATCGCGGTCGCAGTGCGGTCCGCGACATGGCCCGGGCGCTGGGGTTCTCCCAGGGGCAGCAGGACGCCTGGAGCAAGCACCTCAGCAGGTGGGACGGGCGCCCGGATTCACCGGAGGCGGCCGAGATTCCGCAACCAGTGATCGAGTTGGCCACCCAGATCGCCAACCTGCCCCGCCACCTCGGCATCCATTCTGGCGGCATGGTGATCTGTGACCGTCCGATCGCTGACGTGTGCCCGGTGGAGTGGGCCCGCATGGCCAACCGCAGCGTGCTCCAGTGGGACAAAGATGACTGTGCGGCAATCGGTTTGGTCAAGTTCGATCTGCTTGGCCTCGGTATGCTCTCGGCGCTGCACTACGCCATCGATCTGCTGGCCGAACACAAGGGCATCACCGTCGACCTGGCCAAGCTGGATCTGTCCGAACCCGCGGTCTACGAAATGCTGCAGAAAGCCGACTCGGTCGGGGTGTTCCAGGTGGAGTCCCGTGCGCAGATGGCCACCCTGCCCCGGCTCAAACCGAGGGAATTCTACGACCTGGTCGTGGAGGTGGCACTGATCCGGCCGGGGCCGATCCAGGGCGGCTCGGTGCATCCCTACATCAAGCGGCGCAACGGATTGGAGAAGGTCACCTACGACCATCCATCGATGGAACCCGCGTTGCGCAAAACCCTTGGGGTGCCACTGTTCCAGGAACAGCTCATGCAATTGGCTGTCGACTGTGCGGGTTTCACCGCGGCCGAAGCCGACCAGCTGCGCCGGGCGATGGGCTCCAAACGCTCCACCGAGAAGATGCGCCGGCTGCGCAGCCGCTTCTACGACGGTATGCGACGGCTGCACGGCATCACCGGCGAGGTGGCCGAACGGATCTACGAGAAGCTGGAGGCATTCGCCAATTTTGGTTTCCCGGAAAGCCATTCGCTGAGTTTCGCGTCGCTGGTGTTCTATTCGTCGTGGTTCAAACTGCATCACCCCGCAGCGTTCTGTGCGGCGCTGCTGCGGGCCCAGCCGATGGGCTTCTACTCGCCGCAGTCGCTGGTCGCCGACGCGCGCCGGCACGGGGTGGCGGTGCACGGCCCTGACGTCAACGCCAGCCTGGCCTACGCCACACTGGAAAATCGCGGCATGGACGTGCGGCTGGGGGTGGGCAGTGTCCGCCATATCGGTGACGAGTTGGCCCAACGTATGGTCGACGAACGAAATGCCAACGGCCCGTTTGCCTCACTCATCGATCTGACCAACCGGGTACAGCTGTCGGTACCCCAGACCGAGGCGCTGGCCACCGCCGGCGCGCTGGGCTGCTTCGGGGTCAGCCGGCGCGAGGCGTTGTGGGCGGCAGGCGCGGCGGCCTCCGAACGGCCGGACCGGCTGCCGGGAGTGGGTTCTTCCTCGCATGTCCCTCCGCTGCCGGGGATGAGCGCGCTCGAGCTGTCGGCCGCCGACGTGTGGGCCACCGGTATCTCACCGGACAGCTATCCCACCCAGTACCTGCGCGCCGACCTCGACGCGCTCGGTGTGATTCCGGCCGACAAGTTGCTCGGCGTCGTCGACGGAACGCGGATCCTGGTTGCCGGGGCGGTAACTCACCGGCAGCGTCCGGCGACCGCGCAGGGCGTGACGTTCATGAACCTGGAGGACGAGACCGGGATGGTCAACGTGTTGTGTGCCCCCGGTGTGTGGGCGCGCTACCGCAAGCTGGCGCAGACGGCACCGGCACTGGTGGTCCGCGGCATCGTGCAGAACGCCACGGGAGCGGTCACCGTGATCGCCGACCGGATGGACCCGGTCCAACTGAGAGTCGGCTCCCGGTCGCGAGACTTCCGCTGAGCTCTGTGAGTTAGGTAACCCTTACTTTGTTGGATGAAATGGTGTTATGGTCAAAGTGCTCAGAGGACCTGAGCAATTTCGAGTCAAGCCGGAGGTCACGCAGGGCCCGAAGCGTGGAAGGGATAGCGATATGAACAGCATGTCCACCAGGCGGTTTCGCTGTACTCACAAGCCGGTGCACCCAATGTCACTGGGCGGCTCGTTGGGCGCTGGTGCAGCTCTATTGGGCGTGTTGTTCGGTCCGGCCCCCGTGGTCGGAGCGGCGCCATCCGGGCCGTCGTCGGTCGATCAGGTTGTCAGCCAGCTCAAGGCCAAGGGCTACGCCGTCGTGGTCAACAGATTTGGCACCGGACGCTCCGAGAACTGCGCGGTGACTGCGGTTCGGCCCGGCCAGACGTACTCGCGCACCGATCACGGGGTCCCGGGTGGCGACCTCTCCACCACTGTCACCGGTAAGACCGTGTATGTCGACGTCAAGTGCTGAGCTGCTCGACCCGCAACACCTAAGCTCATCAGAGGACCTTGCCGGTATCTGATGACGAGGAGGCTGGGGTGGCGGTTCGAGCGGTCGAACGTGATTCGCTTGTCGTGCAGTGCAGCGCCGAACTGAGTCGGCTGATCAAGCAGGGCGAGTGGCCGGTTGGTGCCCGGATCCCGAATGAGCAGGAACTGGCCAGGCTCCTCGGCGTCGGCCGGTCCACCAGCAGGGAAGCGGTGCGGTCCTTGATCGCCTCCGGGCAACTCAGTTCACGGCAAGGCTCGGGCACCTTCGTGGTTTCCGCGACCCCGGTATCAGAACTCGATCGTCAGATCAGGCAATCCGATATCGGCGACGTCACCGAGGTTCGGCTGCTGTTGGAGGTCGAGGCGGGCCGGCTGGCCGCCCATCGCCGCACCCGCGCGGATATCGATGAGATCAAGCGGGCCCTGACAGCGCGGCAGTCGGCGTCGACTACAGCGGACCTGATCGAAGCCGACCTGCGGTTTCATGCCGGCATCGTTGCGGCAACGCACAACTCGGTGCTCGTAATGCTGTACGACTCCTTCGGCGGGACGCTCCGGGCCACGGCCGAAGAGATCTTCTCCAGTCATGACCATTGGTCCGAGGCCACCGTCCGTCGCGACGAGAAGGCACACGCGGATCTCTACTCGGCAATCGAACGAGGCGACCCGCGGGCGGCGGCTCTCGTGGCCCGCCGCGTCATGGTGTGCACCGTCCCCGGGGCGCCGACGCGTTAGCGTGCCCAGTTCTCCTGCGGTGTCACGGCATTAGAGAGTTGGTCGCGCTGTCGCCCTGATTCGCGGTGGCCTGCGTGCTGTCCTCGAGCCCGGTCCGCAACAGCGACCACGCCATCCGCCGAGCGGCAGTGGCCCGCTCGTGCAAGAGACGTTGCACCGCCGGGATGGGATTGGTTTCGGGTGTGCGCCCCTCGACCACGTCTGCGTGCAGATCCTCGGCGACCTGGATGGCCATCAACACCGCGTCGTTGACCCGGTTGAGTGCATCCTGCAGCCGGTCGTCCTGGCTGACCAGGTGGGCGTTGTCCAGTTCGACCGAAACGTCGCTCACCACTTGGCTGATCTGCTCGAAGATCGCGTTCATCGCGGATTCCCGCTCGTCGCGGTCGGGGTTGCGCAGTTGACTCGCCCCTTCGGACCACAGCGTCGCGAGCATCCTGGTGTGTGCGCCGACGGCCCGTGACACTTCGATCATCGCCTGCTTCTGCAGTTGATCGAGCAGGTTGTTGCGTTCTATGCGGGCCAGTTCCTGCTGAGCCACGAGTTCGGCTTGATGCAGTTTCTGCTGGGACTCCATCTGCGCCCGATGCCACTTCTGCGTCAAGGCCAGTTCCAGCGCCGAGCGTTCGTCGGCCGCCGCCAGCTCCCGGCGCAGACGCTCGTCGGCGCTGGCGATGTCGTATTTGGCCTGCCGCTGGATGGTGAGGGTCAGCCACATCGTCACCATCACGACGACGAAGACGACGGCACCGAAGAACCAGTCGGCCTTGCTTCCCGCCTCGCCGGGGCTGAACACCAGGTACAAACCGATGGCCAGGACGCCCAGGCCGCCGCCCACCAGCCATCCGATACCGGCCCTTCTGTCGGCCGACAACGCCTTGGGGGCGGGGTCCGGAGCCAGCACGGCCACGCGCATGGGTTCGGTCGCGTCGCCGTTCTCGGCGTGATTCAACGGGGCGCCCCCTGAAGACTCAGCGACCCTTGTCGATTCAGTTAGTCCGGCCATGTCGACCTCCCGTCGGGCAAGCCTGCCACCGTGCCGGCGTTCAGAGTAAGGCCATCCTCCCCAGCGGGTGCTACCGGTCGGTGACTCCCGCATTCGCATACTCTGTTTTTCGTCATTCTTCAAGTGCCCCTAGCGATGACGGGCCGCTCCTCAACCGCTAGTGTCATCGGCGTGCTCACCGTGAGCGGCGGCGAATCGGATCCACAGGTCCGGTCACCGGCCGCTCGGTTTCTGTTGAACTTTTCGCTTGAGAATTGAGGGCCCATGGGACAAAACGCGACGCTGGAAGGTGATTCGGCGGTCATCGTCAGTCTGTCGGAAGCGGCGATGCACATGTATTCCGCCGCTATCGACGCACTGCCCTTCCCCGAGGACAAGAAGTTCCACAAGCGCGCCGACGTCGTCCTGTCCGGCCTGCGGAAGCTGCGCGCCTCCCTGTCCGAGGCCGCCAGCAGCAACCGGCCGTCTCCCGCGGTCATCGTGGCGCTGAGCGGCGTCCGTCAGCGGTACGACTCGCTGATGGCCCACGCCGCCGCGGCGCCGGGATCCTCTCTGGGACAGCAGATCTACGTCACCCGCGTCCACGCCAAGCTGTCGGCGCAGGAAGTGGCCAACGGCGCCGGTCTGCGTGACGGCCTGCTCGACGAACTCGAGGCCGGCGCAACGCCGACCGACGCGGAGGCGCAGAAGATCCGCGACACCATCGCGGCGCTGGGCGGGTTGCCCGGCGACGACCACGGCATCCATGCGGTTCCGAACCCGGTTGAATACGGGTCGTCCGAAGAGTCGCAGGCCAACGGCTGGGAACCCGTGCTGGTCTCCGAGAACGCCGGCTGATAGACCCGTGCGACGTCGTCGATCCGGCGACGGTTCGCTACCTTCATCGGTTAGCTGAGTTTCACTGCGGCGCACGATGATTGACAGCTCCCCAGCAAACTGCTGGGGAGCTGTTCGGGTTTCGGTGGACGTTTCGCTGAACGTTGTAGTCTCGCGACATGACAGCCGAACCAGCCCTGAACTTGACCGTCGATGAACTCCTGACCACCACTCGCTCGGTGCGCAAACGTCTCGACTTCGAAAAGCCGGTGCCGCGCGAGGTCATCACAGAGTGCCTGGACCTGGCGCTTCAGGCACCCACCGGCTCGAATGCGCAAGGCTGGCAATGGGTTTTCGTCGAGGACCCGGCAAAGAAGAAGGCGCTGGCCGACATCTACCGGTCGAACGCCAACCCGTACCTGGATCTGCCGAAGCCCGAGCGCGGTGACATCCGCGACCAGCAGATCGATGCGGTGATGAGTTCGGCCAAGTATCTGAACGAGAACTTCGAGAAGGCACCGGTGCTGCTGATCCCGTGCCTGGAGGGCCGTCCCGACGGAGCGCCCGCCGGCATGTCCGCGTCGTTCTGGGGGTCGCTGCTGCCCGCGGTGTGGAGTTTCATGCTGGCGCTGCGGTCCCGTGGCCTGGGCTCGGCATGGACGACGCTGCACCTGCTCGGTGACGGCGAGAAGCAGGCTGCCGAACTGCTGGGCATCCCGTTCGATCGGTACGCGCAGGCGGGACTGTTCCCGATCGCCTACACCGTGGGAACCGATTTCAAGAAGGCCAAGCGCCTTCCAGCCGAGCAGTTCTCCCACTGGGACAGCTGGTGACCCCGGGCGTCCTGGGGCACCTGTTGCCCCAGATGTTTTTGTGAAGCAGGAGTATGAAGTCTCTGTGAGATTCGGGCGTGGGTCGCGTGGCGGCCCACGCCCGTTGCGTAACTAGACGCCGCCGGCGAACCCGTGTTGGCGCCATGCCTCATAGGCGGCGACGGCCGCGGCATTCGAGAGATTCAGTGACCGTCTGCCCGCGAGCATCGGAATACGCACCTGTGCGGTGATATTGGGATCGGCGAGGGTCCGCATATCCAGTCCGGTGGGTTCGGGGCCGAACATCAGCACGTCTCCGGGTTGGTAGGAGACATCGGTGAACGGGGTCGACGCGTGCGCGGTGAACGCGTAGACGCGGGCCGGCATCAGCTCGCGCCAGGCGGCTTCCAGATCGGCGTGCACCGTCACCGATGCCAGGTCGTGGTAGTCCAGGCCGGCCCGGCGCAGCTTGGGTTCGGAAAGGTCGAAACCCAACGGCTCGATCAGGTGAAGCTCGCACCCGGTACCTGCCACCATCCTGATCGCATTACCGGTGTTGGGTGCGATGCGGGGAGAAAAGAACAACACCCGGAACATCCGACGATGATCGTACGAAGGCGCGTCGATGAGCTAATCGGGACCGAATTGAGGTGTGAATCGGCACCTCGAATAGGAACCGAAAAGCGGCATCCGATTCGGCAAGGACAGCACTGTTTGCTCGATTACCACACAACTGCGCTACGGCTCGGTCACGAACTCTGTCTGTTCAGTAAGAATTGTGGAAACGCTCGCGAGCTGCTGTCATACTCGTGCAATTGCCAAGGCGTTTGACGCCCGCCCCTGCGTGGGCGGAAACAGCAGGAAGTCTTATGAAACACGCCCCACGAGTAAATTGCGGCCACACAGCCGGTAGCACGGTTGGGCGCCGATGACTGCCTTTACGCAGCTGAAACAGGCTGACGGCACCCTCGTCGAATTTTCCCCCGCACCATCGGCTCCGGCCAAGCGCCCTTCGCGCTGGTCGCCTGCCAACTGGCCGGTCACCAGGAAGGTTCTGGCGATCGTCCTCGTGCCGTTGATCCTGGCCGCGACGTTCGGTGGCTTGCGCATCTATGCCAGCGCCGACGCTGCAGGCGATCTGCGGGTGGCGGCCGATCGTGCCGAATTGATCCCCGATATCGACAGATATATGGCCGCCATGGAGGGCGTGCTCATCGCAGCCACCGAGGGTGGCGACGGACAGTCGGCGGTGTCCACGTTCAACGAGCGCAAATCGGACCTGCAGCAACGGGTGGACGCCACCGATGTGCCCGAAGATGTCGATCAGGCCGTGTCCGGGCTTCTCGGCAAGGGACAGCAGCTCGTCGACGCGGTGATGTCCAATTCGATCGATCTGCGTCAGCGCATCCTCGACTATGGCCCGCTGCTGCTGACCGGCGAAGCCGCGATCACCGGCTCGGTGCACAGCAACCAGCAGGCGGTTGCCGCCCAGGTGGAGGCCCTGGCCCGAGCGGTCGGTGCCCGCGGTCAGATGGCGATCCAGCGGATGCTGGTCAACCGGGGTGGGGACGAGCCGGAGCCGCTGCTGCGCACGTCGATGATCACGATGGCCGGTACCGAGCCGTCCACGGTCGCCGCGCTGACCAAGGTGCTCGGCGGTGGCTCCGAGGAAGCGGCGACGCTTCGTGCCGAGATGGTCAAGCGCATGGCGATGATGTCGAATCCCGGCATCCCGCTCGTCGGTAACCCGGACATGCTGGCCTCGCTGGATGCGACCAACAAGATCGCCGAGCAGATCATCGAGGACACCACCGCGGCCATTCCGGCCGCCGTGGAGGCCCAGGCCAACGAGGCTCGCAATGACGCGGTCCGGGACGCCATCCTCGTGGCGACCGCGATCGTCAGCGCCATGGTCATCGTGTTGTTGGTGGCCCGCTCGCTGGTTCGCCCGCTGCGGACGCTGCGCGACAGCGCGCTCAAGGTCGCGCACCAGGACCTGGCGAAGGAGATCGAGCGGGTCCGCGCCGGCGGCGAGCTGGTGCCGGTCATCCCGATTCCCGTGCAGACCACCGAAGAAGTCGGTCAGGTGGCCCATGCCGTCGACGAGCTGCACGAGCAGGCGGTGTTCCTCGCCGGGGAACAGGCTCAGTTGCAGTTGCAGGTCGCGGACATGTTCGAGACGTTGTCGCGGCGCAGCCGCTCGCTCGTCGACCAGCAGTTGTCGCTCATCGATCAGCTGGAGCGCAACGAGGACGATCCGGAGCGTCTGGAAAGTCTGTTCCGGCTCGACCACCTGGCCGCCCGCATGCGACGCAACGGCGCGAACCTCTTGGTGCTGTCCGGCTCCAAGCTCGCACGTGAGCACAGTCGTCCGGTGCCACTGGCGACCGTGATCAATGCCGCGGCCTCGGAAGTGGAGGACTACGCCCGCGTGGTCACCGCATCGGTGGCCGACGTCGAGATCACCGGTTCGGTGGCGGGCGACCTGATCCACCTCCTGGCGGAGTTGCTCGACAACGCGCTGCGTTACTCACCGCCGATCTCGCAGGTGCGGGTGTCGGCGGTGCATGCGGCCAAGGGCGCGTTGGTGATCGAGGTGAGCGATGTCGGCCTGGGCATGACCGAGGCCGACCTGCGGGTCGCCAACACCCGTCTGCAGTCAGGCGGTGAGGTCAACCCATACACAGCGCGTCACATGGGTCTGTTCGTGGTCGGGCGCCTGGCCACCCAGCACGGCCTGGTGGTGCGGCTGCGCAGCACCGTCGCCGAAGAACCGAGTTCGGGCACCACGGCAGGGGTGTACATCCCTGCCACACTCTTGGCCCGCGACGGTGGCGACGCGGTCGACGACCTGCCTTATGGGCGGCCCGTCGACGCCCATGCCGGGATCGCGACGGCCTTGTCGTCGGACGCCGACCCGGCCGATGCGTCGGTGTTCGGGTCGGGCCCGGACGAACCCCACATCAACGGCGCCGAGGTGCCGTTCGACCTGCTGCCCCAGCGCAGTCCGGGTGCCAGCGGCATCTCGGAGTTGCCGGGCACGCTTGCCCCACAACCGGAACCGGACGCCGACGCGCCGGCCGAGGAGCAGGTGGAGGAGCCCGAGGGTGAGCCGGTCGGGGAGTGGCCACAGCAGTGGCCGGTGCATACCGAAGAGAGTGCGGCCCTGGCCAAGGGCGAAGCAGCCAAGGGTGAGGCCGGCGCGGGGTCCGAGACGGAAGCCGATGACGACGTGGAGGCCGGGCGCCAGGCTCCGACCAACACCTCGTCGTTCTTCGCCTCCCGCGGGCAGGCCGCCGTCAACGGCGTCAACGGTGCCGGGGCGGTCAACGAACTCAACGGACTCAACGGACTCAACGGGCTGAACGGTCACAGCGGTCTCAACGGTGCCAGCGACCTGAACGGCCACAGCGGCCTGAACGGCGCCGAGGGCGTCAACGGTGCGGCGCATCATGCCGAGCGCGTACCCGAGGAACCGGTCGAAGCCGTCGCGGCCGAGGACGAAAGCTCGGATGTCCAAGGCGACTCGATCTATCAGTCGATGGTCTCGGAATTCGAGATCGACCCGACCACGCATGTGCGCAGTGCCGACCTGGACTGGCAGACGGTCTGGGAGAAGGGCTGGTCGGTGGCTGCCGCCGCGCAGGATGCGCCGGTCGACCAGCACACCGAGGAAGGCCTGCCCATGCGTACGCCGGGCGCCCGTCTCGTGCCGGGCGGCGTCGCAGCCGTCGCCGCGGCATCCGGCGAGTCCAACGGCCGTCACCGCAACGGTGGAGTGCACCGTAACGACGACGGCTCCGAGGCGGTAGCATCGGCAGACGAACCTGACAGCGGCATGTTCGCGGCATTCAAACCACGCGATCCCGAGGCTGTCCGGACGAGCACCAGCAACCTTTTCGGAGGCGTGCACGCCGGACGATCGCATGCCCGTGAGACCAGAGGAACCGATAACGAATGACCCGTCCGACGCAGCGCGACTCCCTGGACTGGCTCGTGTCCAAGTTCGCCCGCGAGGTTTCCGGGGTGTCCCACGCGGTGCTGGTTTCGGCCGACGGACTACTGATGGCAGCCAGCGAACACATGCCCATCGAGCGGGCCGACCAGCTCGCCGCGGTGTCCTCCGGCCTGGCCAGTCTGGCCACCGGCGCATCCCAATTGTTCAACGGCGGCCACGTGATGCAGTCGGTGGTCGAGATGGAGAACGGCTACCTCCTGCTGATGCGGGTGGGTGACGGCTCCAACCTGGCCACGCTGACCGCCCCGTCGTGCGACATCGGACAGGTCGGCTACGAGATGGCCATCCTGGTCGAGCGGGTCGGTGCGGTGGTGCAGTCCTCCCGCCGCACGCCGCAACCGTCCTGAGTCCCCTGACCCCTTCTTGCCCTTCGCGAGGTGCCTGTGGACGAACCAGAAGCCACTGATCGACCGAGTTTGGTGCGGCCGTACACATTGACGGCCGGCCGTACCGACTCACGCGTGCATCTTCCGCTGGAAGCACCGGTGCAAAAAACCGACACGACGCGCGAACCGCGTTGGACGGGGCACGATGTGCGCGCACAGATCGTAGAGTTGTGCACCGGCAGTCCTTCGGTTGCCGAGATTGCCGCACATTTATCCCTCCCCCTCGGCGTGGCGCGCGTGCTGATCGGGGACTTGGTGACGCAGGGTTATCTACGGGTGGAAGCCACCCTCGATGATTCGGCTAGCTTCGACGAACGCCGCGAATTGATTGGAAGGACCCTGCGTGGCCTACGAGCACTCTGATCCCCGCTCGGCCTCCGGCGGTGGCGCCCCCCGACGTGGGGCCGCGTCCACCAAGATCGTCATATCCGGCGGGTTCGGGGCAGGGAAGACGACTTTCGTGGGCGCGGTGTCCGAGATCATGCCGCTCCGTACAGAAGCGTTGGTAACCAACGTCTCTGAGGGTGTCGACGCCCTGGACGGAACCCCGGACAAGCGCACCACCACCGTCGCGATGGACTTCGGCCGGATCACCCTCGACGAGGATCTGGTGCTGTACCTGTTCGGTACACCCGGACAGCGCCGGTTCTGGTTCATGTGGGACGACCTGGTGCGCGGCGCGATCGGTGCGATCATCCTGGTCGACGTACGACGCCTGCAGGACAGCTTCGCCGCGGTCGATTTCTTCGAGGCCCGCAAGTTGCCGTTCATCGTCGCGGTGAACGAGTTCGACGACGCACCAAAGCATCCCACCCAGGCCGTGCGCAAGGCCCTGGCGCTGCCGGAACACATCCCGGTGGTGGCCGTCGATGCCCGCGACCGCAACTCGGCCAAGGCCGCGCTGATCGCGGTCACCGAGTACTCGTTGACCACCCTCAGCGCGCTGCCCGGCTGAGGCGTGGCAGCTGACGAAACGGCCTGGGCGGACAGGGAATTCACCGGCGTCGATTTCCGGACCGACGAATATGACCGCGCCCTGAGCCGGTTGCGCACCGATCGTGTGGTGTTCACCGAGTGCGATTTCAGCGGCGTGGACCTGTCCGAGTCACAGCATTTCGGCTCGGCGTTCCGCAACTGCACGTTCCGCCGCGCCACGCTCTGGCACAGCACGTTCACCAACTGCAGCCTGCTGGGTTCGGTGTTCACCGAGTGCCGGCTGCGGCCGATCAAGATCGTGGAGTCGGATCTGACCCTGGCGGTGCTCGGCGGCTGTGATCTGCGCGGCGTCGACCTGTCGGACTGCCGGTTGCGTGAGGCCAGCCTGGTCGGGGTGGACCTGCGCAAGGCGGTGCTACGGCAGGCGGACCTGACCGGCGCCCGGGTGCAGGACGCCAAGCTCGACGAGGCCGATCTGCGCGGCGCCCGCGTCGACCCCACGTTCTGGACCACCGCGAAAGTTCGCGGCGCCAAGATCGACATCGCCCAGGCGCTGGCCTACTCGGCCGCCCACGGTCTCGACGTCCACGGCGGCTAGCTTCTCAGCGAGACGAACTCAGCCGGCCTTCAGGCGGATCTTCCAGCGCACGAAGCTGACGTAGAACACGGACAGCGCGGCCAGCATCGCCATGTCGAAGAGCCACGTGCTGGTGGTGTGCTCCCAGTGCGCGTCCTTGGGTGTCAGTGGCCCGGGTACCAGGCGGATCAGGTCGACGGTCGAGGCCGACGCGGCAAAACCCCACCGTGCGGGGGTGATCCAGGACAACTGGTCGAGCCCGACACGGCCGGTCACCGGAATCATGCCGCCGGAGAACACCAGCTGGCTCATGATCGCGACCACCAGCAGCGGCATGATCTGCTCGTTGGATTTGGCCAGCGCCGACAGCGCCAGGCCCACCATCGCGGCGGTGACGGTCGTGGCGGCCATGCTGGCGAACAGCTCGAGGGATCGGTTGGGCAGGAACACGCCCTTGTCCACCGCGCCTTCGCCCCAGCCCTTGCCCGCGATGGTGATGGCTGTGACGATCGCGGACTGCACGATGGCGAACACCGAGTACACGCAGACCTTGGCCAGCAGATAGGCGGTGGTGGACAGGCCGACGGCCTGCTCACGGCGGAAGATCGCCCGCTCGCCGATGAGGTCGCGGATGGTCAGTGCGGTGCCCATGAAGATCGCGCCGACGTTGAGCAGCACCAGGATCTGGCCCGGCTCATTGGGTGCGTCGCCCATCGGGTTGGGTACGCCGAAGCCGACGGTGCCGGGCACCGACAGCGACAACACGCCCATGATGAACGGCAGCAGCGCCAGGAAGATGAAGTAGCCGCGGTCGGAGATGATCAGCCGCATCTGCCTGCGGGCGATCGTGGAGAACTGGCGCAGCAGGCTCGTCTTGGCGGGTTCACCCAGGTCGGTGGGCTGTTTCGAGGATGCCTCGGCCGCGGGTGCCGGGCCGGTGCGGGCCAGAAAGCGCCGGTGGGCCTCGGCCGGATCGCCCGCGACGGTGCTGAAGATGTCAGCCCAGTTGGTGGTGCCGAGTTCGGGGCCGATCTGGTCGGGCGGGCCGCAGAAGGCCGTCTTGCCGCCGGGGGCCAGCAGCAACACCTGATCGCACACGTCGAGGTAGGTCAGCGAGTGCGTGACGACCAGTACCACACGGCCGGCATCCGCGAGCTGGCGCAGCATCGTCATCACCTGGCGGTCGAGCGCCGGGTCCAGGCCTGAGGTGGGCTCATCGAGGATCAGCAGTGACGGGCCGGTCAGCAGTTCGAGTGCGACCGAGGCGCGCTTGCGCTGTCCGCCGGAGAGCTTGTCGACGCGGGTGTCGAGGTGCTTGGTCATCTCGAGTTCCTCGAGCACCTGCATGACGACCTGTTCGCGGTCTTCCTTGGTGGTGTCGGGTGGCAGCCGCAACTCGGCGGCGAACATCAGCGCCTGCCGGACGGTGAGCTGGCCGTGCACCACGTCGTCCTGCGGGACCATGCCGATCCGGGAACGCAGCGAGGCGTACTCGGCGTGGACGTCGTGGCCCTCGAAGGCGACGGTGCCGCTGGTCGGATGTGTGTAGCCGGCGACCTGTTTGGCGAACGTCGACTTGCCCGCGCCGGACGGCCCGATGACCGCCGTGAGGGTGCCCGGCCGGGCGTCGAGCGAGATGTTGTCGAGCAACGTCTTGTTGCCCTCGATGGTCCAGGTCAGGCCGCGCACCTCGAGCCCGCCGGTGCGGGTGTCGGCCTCGGTCTCGCTGCGGCGCACCAGGGTGCCGCCGGAGAACACCAGGTCGACGTTGCCGATGGTGATCACGTCACCGTCGTGCAGCACCGCCGAGTCCACCCGCGCGCCGTTGACGAACGTGCCGTTGATGCTGCGCTCGTCACGGATCTCGGTGCCGCCGGGCAGAGGGATCAACGTGGCGTGATGCCGTGAGGCCAGTACGTCGGGGATGACGATGTCGTTGTCGGTGTTGCGGCCGATCTTCACCGCGCCTGCCGGCGCCGCGGCGGTGCGCCCGGGCCGCAGGATCTTCATCATGCTGGTCGCGATGTTGCCGCCGGGCTCGCTGCTGCCGCGGTCTGGCGTGGCCGCGGGACCCATCGTGGTCGGGGCCTGGGCCGGGTTCGCGTTGTTGCGGACCGGCTGCGACTGATACGCCTGCGGCCCGCTGGGGTGACCGGCCTGCGGCCCGCTCGGATACCCGGCTTGTGGTCCGCTGGGGTAGCCGCCCTGCGGCCCGCTCGGGTATCCGGTCGACGGCGTCGGGTAGCGCGGTTGCGGGCCGGAGGCGTAGCCCGGGCGCTGGGCCGCAGGTGGCTGACCGTATTGCTGGCGTCCGGGAGCGGCTGCCTGGGTGGGCCAGGCGCCGCTGGGCCGGTTGGCGATCGGTACGGCCGCGGTCGGCGTCCGGCCGACGGAGCCCTGGTGTCGTCCGACCTCGAAGGTCACCTGGGGTCCGTCCGGGTTGCCGATGTTGACCACCTGGCCGTCATGGATGTCGATCGAGGGCACCCGGCGGCCGTTGGCGTACATGCCGTTGAGGCTGCCGTTGTCGATCGCGACCCATCGGCCTTGGTCGAAGCGCAGCACCAGGTGCGCGCGCGAGATCAGCGGGTGGGCAATGCGGACGTCGGCTCGGAGGTCTCGGCCGATGACGACATCGTTGCCCGGGGCAAAGGTACGGGTCGATCCGTCGTAACGAACGGTCAGCGCAGGGCTCATCGCGCTCAACTCTATCGGTACTTTTCACCGGGGCTGGGCCGTTGCGGCGGTGTCGCGGCGTGTGACGATGGCTCACATGGTTTCTGAAAGGTCGCGGAAGACGGCCGGCCGGGTGCTGGGCGTGCTGCGGTCGGTCGGCACGGTGCTGGCCGGAGCGGCAGTGGTGTTGTTGGTGTGGGCCGCGGTGCTGGGCGCGTGGGCGCGGTTGGCCGCACCGCGCAGCGCCGCCGAAAGCGCCTGGTACGTGGTCGGCCTGCACCGCTGGGGCGACGCTTTGCCGAACCGGATGGCTTTGGCCGTGGCGGTGATCGCGGTCGTGTTGATCGCGGCGATGGCCTACGGCGTCTGGCGTGGACACACGGGCCGTGACCTGGCCGCGACTCCGGCTGGGACGGCAGGCGTGGCGGCGCTGCTGTTCATCGCCTACGTCAGCCAGGGGATCCCGGAGTTCTACCGGATGGTGATGGACAGTTCGCCGGTCACCGCGGCCTTGCCCGCCGGCATGGCGTCGTGGTGGTTGTGTCTGGCCGGTGCGGCGGCGACGTTCCTCGCGGCGCGGGCCGTCCCGCGGCTGGACCGCGCCGCGGCGAGGTTGCTGGCTGTCGGTGCAGCGATCGCCGTCGTGGTTGCCGCGGTGGTGACCGTGGGCGCGTTGCGGGCTGGTGACGACGGGCGCTTCGTCGATGCGACGACGGCCTCAGCTACCGATGTTCCGGCGGTGCCCAACTCGTTGGGGAAGCGGACGTTCACGGTGTCGGTGCCCGACGCGTTCTCCGACCAGCGCCTGCCGGCGTATGACATCGCTTCTGCCGGAGCGGGTTTCGCGGTGTACCGGGACGGCCGCATCACGGCCTACGGTCCCGACGGCAAGGAGCGCTGGCACTACGCCCGTACCGGGCCCGGCGATGTGGGCGTCACCGGGATGCGGGTCATCGACGGTGGCGCCACGGTCTTGGCCTTCATCGACGGCGGTCTTGTCGGCCTGGACGCCATCACCGGGCAGCGGTTGTGGATCGGTGCGGCCACAGATCTGCAGGAGGCCGCCCGCGGGCGTTTCAGTGTTGCGACCGGTCCGTTCATCGTCGGTTGGAACGACGAACGCATCTGGACCCGGTATGACGGTCGGACCGGCCGCGCGATGTGGAGCGTGCCCGCACCGCACCCCGGATGCGGCATCGTCGAACCTCTGGTGACCGCTTCGGGTGTGGTGTCGACGGTCCAATGCCAGGACGGCAAGGTCTGGTTGACGGTGCTCGATCCCGAAACCGGGGAAACCGGTTGGGACACAGTGCTGACGGACAAGCCGATCGACCCGTCGTTGCCGATCGAACAGCGCTACCTCAAACTCGGGGCCAGGCCGGCGAACGGTATCGGAGTCTTCGTTTCACTGCTCGGATCCGGTGCGCCGGGCGGTGCACTGTATGCCGACATCGCTCACCGTGTGGTGACCGCATTACCGGCAGACGGGCGTCCCGCGGAAACATACGGTCCCGGTGAGGACTTCGTGGTGTGGTATCTGACCGACCGCGCCACCCGACTGACCCTGTTCGGTCCTGACGGGCATCAGCGATGCCAGGTTCCCGATGGCGTCGAGCCGGTTCGGACGAATGTGCCGAGCCTACGAGTCGATCAGCCTGCCTTTGTCACGTTCCCTGACAGCCTGGTGCTCGCCGACCGTGGTCCCCGGGGCGGCGCGGGATCGCTGCGCACGTTCGACGCGAAGACCTGCGCTCAGACCGCGACGGTCCCTGCCGAGTCGGTCGAAGGACTCGTCCCGACCCCGGGCGCCGTGTTGGTGCTGCGGCGCGACGGGCAGGCGCTGCAGGTCGACGGGTACACCCCTTAGGCGGGTGTATTGGCCAGCGTGGGAACGGCTTCTGCGGGGTAGCGGTCCTGGGCGTCCCAGACGTCCCAGGTCTGCACGGCCCAGAACACGGCGAACAGCACGATGAGGGCGAGCTCGACGGCGATCACCCAGAAGTGCCATCCCAGGATCAGCAGCACGACTCCGGCCACGATGGTGACGAGCATGAGCGTGGCGATGGTCGCGTAGAACCTGGCCAGGTGCCGGCGCACGGCGGCTCTGGCGTAGCACGCGTGGTAGACCGCCACCAGAGTGATGGCCAGGAACATGGCCACCGCCGCGATCACGTGTGCGTGGTCGGCGAACCAGCCCCACAACATCAGCGGCGCGCCGGCGATAGAGATGACCAATAGCGCTGCCGGCAACCATTTTTCGATACTCAGGAGCGTGGTGGCAATCGTCTTCCACGGTGAGGCGGCCTCTTCGCAGGAGGGGGCCGACGCCACCGGTGCTGACTGTGGACGGCGCCAGCGCTCCAGCGCCAGGTACATCCCGGTGGCTGCGGCGACGGCCACGAACAATGCGGCGACGTTGTTGGCGACACCGCCGAACGGGTCGGTCACCGTGGGAAGCCAAGGGCGGCAGAGGTCGTCGGGGCCGGTGGGCACGAGGGCCACGATGAACGCCATGAAGCCCGAGTAGTTCAACAGCGCGTCCTCACCGACCCGGCTGCCCTTGTACGCGATCAGGCAGATGCCGATGGCGCACAGTGAGGCCAGGAACACCGCGTGGGTACGGGTGTAGAAGAACGCGCTGATCGAGCCCTGCGGGCAACTGTGCGCCCACGTCAATGCCAATGAGGTCAACAGAAACACCACCAGCGCGACCAGGCCGACCCGCACATAGCGGTAGGTCACCATCGTGTCACTGGTGAAATCTGTGCTCACCTCACAAGTGTGTCCGGAGCTCCCGTCACCACGCAATGGGTATGGCTGTAGATGGTCGGCATGCACATGTTGCAGTGTGTGCAAAGCGATTTGACCGAACCCTTGTCTTCCTCGGCCTTGATCCGGTTGAGCAGGTCCGGCTCGGCGAGCAGCGCGCGGCCCATCGCGATGAATTCGAAGCCGGCCGCCATCGCCCGGTCCATGGTCTCGCGGTTGGTGATGCCGCCCAGCAGGATGATGGGCATGGTCAGCTCGGCGCGGAACTTCTCGGCGTCGCGCATGAGATACGCCTCGTGGTAAGGGTATTCGCGGAAGAACTTGTTGCCGCTCATCCGGATCCCCCAGCTGATGGGGGGTTTGAAGTTCGCGGCGAACTCCTTGACCGGGGCGCCGCCGCGGAACAGGTACATGGGGTTGACCAGCGAGCTGCCCGCGGTGAGTTCGATGGCGTCCAGGCCGCCGTCCTCCTCGAGCCACTTCGCCGTCTGCAGCGACTCGTCGATCGGGATGCCGCCGCGGACGCCGTCGCTCATGTTGAGCTTGGCGATGACGGCGATCTTCTTGTCGCCGTGCTTGTCGACGGCGTCGCGCACCGCGCGCACCAGTCCGCGGGCCACCTTCGCCCGGTTCTCCAGCGATCCGCCGAACTCGTCGGTGCGCCGGTTGATGAGCGGGGACAGGAACGAGCTGGCGAGGTAGTTGTGGCCGAGGTGCACCTCGACCGCGTCGAACCCGGAGTCGATGGCCAGCCGCGCGGCGTTGGCGTGAGCTGCGGTGACCTCGCGGATGTCGTCGAGCGAGGCTTTCTTGGCAAACCGCATCGACAGCGGGTTGAAGAACCGCACCGGCGCGAGCGCCGTGGCCTTGTTGGTCCGGGAGTTGGCGACGGGCCCGGCGTGGCCGATCTGGGCGCTGATGGCCGCGCCCTCGGCGTGGATGGTCTCGGTGAGTTTGGTCAGTCCGGGCACGGCCTCGGGCCGCATCCAGATCTGCCAGCCGTCGGTGCGGCCGCCGGGAGCCACCGCGCAGTAGGCGACGGTGGTCATGCCGACGCCACCGGCCGCGGGCAGTCGGTGGTAGTTGATCAAATCGTCTGTGACCAGCGCATTGGGCGTGGACGCTTCGAAGGTGGCGGCCTTGATGATGCGGTTGCGCAACGTCACGGGGCCGAGCTTGGCCTCACTGAAAACATCAGTGAACACATTGGGCTGAGTGTTCATGTACGAAGCCTGCCACAGTGCAACTTTGCGCGGCCCGCCGCAGTGCCTGACACAATGGCAGCCGTGGGTGCGATTGTTTTGGACGGTAAGGCGACGCGCGACGAGATCTTCGTCGACCTCAAGCAGCGCGTAGCGAAGTTGGCCGAGGGCAGCCGGACACCCGGCCTCGGGACCGTGCTGGTCGGTGACGACCCGGGGTCGCAGGCCTATGTGCGCGGCAAGCACGCCGACTGCGCCAAGGTGGGTATCAACTCGATCCGCCGAGATCTGCCTGCCGACATCACCCAGGCCCAACTCGACGAGACCATCGACGAGCTCAACGCCAACCCGGAGTGCACCGGGTACATCGTGCAGCTGCCGCTGCCCAAGCATCTTGACGAGAACGCGGCGCTGGAGCGCATCGATCCGGCCAAGGACGCCGACGGACTGCACCCGACGAATCTCGGTCGGCTGGTGCTGGGTAAGGACGCGCCTCTTCCCTGTACGCCCCGCGGCATCGTGCACCTGCTGCGCCGGTTCGACGTACCGATCGCGGGGGCGCATGTCGTGGTGATCGGACGTGGGGTCACCGTCGGCCGGCCGATGGGTCTGCTGCTGACCCGGCGTTCGGAGAACGCCACCGTGACGCTGTGCCACACCGGCACCCGGGACCTGCCCGCGCTAACCCGGCAGGCCGACATCATCATCGCAGCGGTCGGTGTGCCGCACATGGTCACCGCGGACATGGTGAAGCCGGGTGCGGCCGTCGTCGATGTCGGCGTCAGCCGGGTGGAAGGCAAGCTGGCCGGCGATGTCGCGCCCGATGTCTGGGATGTGGCCGGGCACGTGTCGCCCAATCCGGGTGGGGTGGGTCCGCTGACCCGCGCGTTCCTGCTGACCAATGTCGTCGAGCTCGAAGAGTCGAAACTGGCGTGACAGCAAAGGAGTTCGTCCGCAAGGTGGTTGCCGGGCAGTGGCCGATCCTGGTGGTCGGGCTCATCTTCGTCGCGGCCTTCGCCTTGGTGGTGGCGGGCTACTGGCGTCGCGGCGCGCTGTTCATCGGCATCGGGGTGGGCGCCGCCGCGGCGCTGCGCCTGGCCTTGGCCGATGACCGGGCCGGGCTTCTGGTGGTGCGCTCGCGAACCATCGACTTCGCCACCACGGCGACGGTGAGTGCGGTGGTGCTCTACATCGCCTGGACCATCGACCCGCTCGGCACCAGCTAGCCGACCGCGGCGAACAAGGCCACCCACTGCTGTGCGGACATGTCCCGTGGCAGTGCCGACGGGTGGATTCCGTTGAGCCGCAGCCATCGCCGATCCACGTGAGGTCGCAGGATCTGCGCCAGACCACGGCCCCGCGCGGTGAACACCTCGTGTGCCAGGGCCTGGTACCGGCGGCGGTCGGCCCACGGGAGCAGGGGTTCGTCGCGGCGCTTGATGGCCAGCAGCCCGCCGTCGACGCCGGGCCGTGGCCGAAACGCGTCCGCGGAAACCTTTCGCACCAAATCGAACTCGAACCACGGCCACCACTGCGCCGTCATCATGGTCGCGCCGCCGACAGCGGCCCGCCGCCGGGCCACCTCCCACTGCATCAGCAGTACGCCATCAGTCCAGCCCGGCCCGTGCAACAGCTTCCGCAAGATCGAGGTGGTCAGGTGAAAGGGCAGGTTGCCCACCACCACGTGCGGCGTCGGCGGCAGCCGGTACCGCAGGAAGTCGGTGCTGAGCACCTCGGCCGAGGTCCGGTTCGCGAGTCGTCCGGCCCGTCGGCGGTCGATCTCGATGGCGGTCAACGGGCGGCCCAGCCGTTGCAGCGGCAGGGTCAGCGCGCCGTCTCCGGCGCCGATCTCGACGATGGGACCTGTTGTGCGCGCGACGATTTTGACGATATCGGCGACCACTCGACGGTCGCACAGAAAGTTTTGGCCGTACTCGTGCCGGCCGTGATGAGTTGAAGACACGGATACTCCGCAGACGCAGGGACAGAGCTGCTGCGGCGGATGTTCCGAAAGGGTGAAGATCCGCCGGCTATGTGATGCGCAAGCGGATGTAGGTCACTGACATGGCTGCCACGGTAGGCAGGTGGCGGCCTGGCTTCAACTGATTATTGGCGCCGCAGGAGATGCCCAAAAGGCAATCTTGCCTAATGTGCAATATTTGGTTACCGTGAAGCCATGGCACCCGGACTGCGAGAACGCAAGAAACTCGACACCCGCAGGGCGCTGAGCGATGCCGCGCTGAGCCTCGCGTTCGAACGTGGGCTGGAGAACGTCACCCGCGAGGACATCGCCAACCTGGCCGGGGTCTCGCTGCGCACGTTCACCAACTACTTCGCCGGCAAGTACGACGCCCTGGCCTACCGGCAACAGGAACGGATGCGCAGCAGCATCGAAATGCTGCGCAGGCGTCCGGCGGATGAGCCGCTGTGGACCGCCATCGCCGAATCGGTGATCAAACCGGTGGACGCCGACATGTCGGACGTCTACGGTGTGGAGAACGCGCTGCCCACCCGCGAACAGCTGGCCGAGGTCCGAAAACTGCTGATGATCCCGGAGATTCGCGATGTGACCTTCCGCGGGATGGCCGAAGAGTGGGTCGCGGCGATCGCCGAGCGGACGGGCACGGATCCGCAGCGGGACATGTACCCGCGGCTGGTGGCGGCCGTGGTGCGCGCGGTCGGCGATGTCGCGATGGACGAGTACGGGATCTCAGATCCACCAGTGTCTTTCACGTCATTGCTGCGCAAAGGGTTCGCGGCGGTGGCCGCGGGGCTGCCCGAACCATCACCGCCGACTTCTACCTGAGGGTTGGGGTGGCGGCCAGTCAACTGCCCTGGCGTCGAAACCGACGCACACCGGGCACCGAACATGTGGGGAGAAACCATGACCGAAGTAGATGTCGTCATCTCGGGTGCCGGGCCCAACGGCCTGTTGGTGGCGGGGGAGTTGGCCCTGGCGGGGGTCCGCCCGGTGGTGCTCGAGCAATTGCCCGAGCCCAGCGCGGAACTCAAGGCCAACGGCATTGTCGGACAGGCCAATCGAGTGCTCGATCTGCGGGGTCTGTATCAGGAGCTCAGCGGGACGGGCGAGGCGCCGGAGCCGATGGCCGGCTACATCTTCGCGGGCATGCAGGTGCCGTTCACCGATGTCGTCGACAACCCGATGTACGGCATGCTGATCCAGCAGCCGCGTGTGGTGCGCCAGTTGGTGGACTGGGTGCAGGGCCTCGGGGTCGAGATCCGCTGGGGGCACGAACTCGTCGGTCTCGAGCAGGGCGCTTCAGGCGTCGTCATCGACATCGCCTCGCCGTCGGGCGACTACCGACTTCCGGCCACCTACCTGGTCGGGGCCGACGGCGGCCGCAGCCCGGTCAGGAAGCAGGCGGGTATCGAGTTTCCCGGGCTCACCACGGACGTGGTCGCCAGGGTGGCCCACGTCAGCCTGCCGGATGAACTGCGCAGTGGGTACGGAGAATTGAATGTTCCCGGTCTGGGGCGAATCCCCTTTGGGCACAATCGTTTCGACGGTGGTGTGCTGATCTACGCGGAATTCCAGCCGGGACGGTCGATGGTCGGGACCATCGAGTATGGGTCGCTGCTGCCCGACGCCGCCCCCGAGATGACCATCGACGAACTGCGCGCGAGCGTGAACCGGGTTGTCGGCGTCGACGTGCCGATAGCGCCCCCGAACTGGCCTGGCCCGCATGCTCTGCGGCGGATCAACGGCCAGAACACCCGTCAGGCCTCGCAGTACCGCGCCGGCAATGTCTTTCTGGTGGGCGATGCCGCCCATGTGCATTCGGCGATGGGCGGGCCCGGGTTGAACCTCGGCATGCAGGACGCGATGAACCTGGGCTGGAAACTCGCCGCCGCTGTGCACGGCCGGGCACCCGATGGCCTGCTGGACAGCTATCACAGCGAGCGCTGGCCGGCGGGGCAGCGGGTGATGATGCACTCCATGGCTCAGGCCGCACTGATGGCCGCCGGTCCCGAAGTCACCGCGCTCCGAACGCTTTTCGGCGAGCTGCTGGCGACCCGGGACGGCTCGACGCACATCGCAGGGCTGCTCTCCGGTTCCGACGTCCGCTATGACGTCGGCGACGTGCACCGGCTGTCCGGATACTTCGTCCCCGATTTCGTGCTCGACGACGGTCGTCGGGTCGCCGAGTTGCTGTGCTCGGGCCGACCGGTCTTGCTCGACCTGTCCGGCGGCGACTGTGCCGACGCAGTGTCGGGTTGGCAGGATCGGGTCGATGTCGTCGTGGCGACCGCCGTCGACCGGCCTGCCGCAGCGTTGCTGATCCGGCCCGACGGCTATGTCGCCTGGGCCGCAGACGAATTCGACGAGGATGGGCTGCGTGCTGCGCTGCAGCGCTGGTTCGGGCCGGAGGCCGAGGTGGCCGCGCTCAGCGCCTGAGCGCTCGGCGCAGGACGGCGGGGCGGCGGGCGATCTTCGGCCCGACCATGAGTGCGAACGCGGTGATCGCCAACCACGGCCGGAGGTGCGGCCGCAGACGCCGGATCTGACCGTTGTCGTCGAGTTCGAACACCAGCGCGTCGGTGATGGTCAGGCCCCCTGCGAGCCGGCCTTCGCTGACCGCCACGCGCGTCTGTCCCTCTCCGATGACCTCGTGCCAGGTGAGCTCTCGCAAACCGCCGTACACCGCGCTGAGTAACGCGTGGAGATCATCGTGTCCGCGAAACACCATGCGGCCGGACAGCGGTGAGATGAGCTCTGCATCGGGAGCCAGAGTGGTCATCAGTCGGTCGATGTCGTTGGAACGGGTGGCCTCACAGAACGCGGTAACCGAATCTGTCGTGGTTGTCATGTCCACTTCCTCGGGTCGCTTGCGAATTACAACTTACTCAACCCTAGTCCATTGCAATTAGCAATGGACTAGGGTTGAGGCGTGCCCAAGCAGTCGTTCAGTGACATCGCGTGCTCCGTCGCGCGCGCCGTCGACGTGATCGGGCAGCGCTGGACGCCCCTGATCCTGCGTGACCTGTTCGCCGGGTTGGCGCGGTTCGAAGACATCCGTCGTGACTTGGGTATCGCGTCGAACATCCTGGCCGCGCGTCTCGACGACCTCGAATGCCACGGGGTGGTGCAGCGGCGCCAATATCAGAGTGCGCCGCCGCGCTACGAGTACCTGCTCACCGACAAAGGGCGCGATCTGTACCCGGTGATCGCGACACTGCTCGCCTGGGGGGACAAGTGGCAGGCCGGCGTCGATGGGCCGCCCGCGCTACTCGTGCACACCGAATGTGGTTGCGTGACAACGGCAAAGACGGTCTGCGCGCACTGCGATGGCGAACTCGATGCCACGACAACCTCGGCCATGGCCGGTCCAGGTGCCCGGCCCGGCCCGGGTACGGCCCTGATCGGGGAGTTCATCATGGGTCGCGCCACGTGAACGCCGCCGAATCCTAAGTCAGGCCGGCCCGGATGCCCACCGTGACGTAGGGCAGCGCCAGCCCCGAAGAGTTGGCCAGCGCCGGGTGTGTGGCGAGCAGTTCGCGGACCTTTTCCAAGGTCCTGGTACGCACCCGCTCAGGCGAGGTGATGCAGTAACTGCGGGAGGCCACCAGATCGATGAGGGCCTGGGGCGTCAGATAACTCGTCCACTCCACCTGATGCCGTTCGATCTCGCCGAACGGCTCGGCGAGTTTCACCTCGTTGTTGAACGGATCGTGTTCGGGACCGATGATGTGGCCCAGATCCTTGACCCAGCCCAGCCGCTCGTCGCGGGTGTTCCACACCAGCCCCAACCGGCCTCCGGGGCGCAGCACCCGGCTGACCTCCTTGACCGCCCGCTCGGGGTCGAACCAGTGCCAGGCCTGGGCCACCAGCACCGCGTCGACGCTGTTGTCGGCCAGCGGAATCTCCTCGGCCGTGCCGAGCAGCGCCGGGGTGTCCGGCAGTGAGTTCGACAGCAGCTCAAGCATTTCCGGGATGGGATCGACGGCAATCACGTTCAGCCCGCGTTCCACGAGCCGGGTGGTCAGCTTGCCGGTACCCGCGCCCAGGTCCAGCACGTCCTGGGCGCCCTCGGGAAGCAGCCAGTCGATGGTCTCCGGCGGATACGATGGCCGGCCGCGTTCATATGCCGCGGCTTCCGAGCCGAAGGACAGGGAACGCTGCTTGGGCGAGCTCACCGCTGTGCCAGCTCCAGTGTGCGGCGGATCAGCTTGCCGACCACTTCGGTCTCCACCAGGAAGCCGTCGTGGCCGTAGGCCGAGTCGACGACGTCGAGACCGTTGCAGCCCGGCAGTAATTCGGCCAGTTCCTCCTGCAGCCTGATGGGATACAGCCGGTCGGAGGTGATCCCGCCGACGATGACGGGCACCGGACAACTGCGCAGCGCGCTGACGACGCCGCCGCGGCCACGGCCCACATCGTGGGTGGACAGCGCATCGGAGAGGATCACGTAGGTGCCCGGGTCGAATCGGCGGGCCAGTTTGCCGCCCTGGTATTCCAGGTAGCTCTGCACTCCGTAGCGCCCTCCGGTGGTCGGGTCCTCCTCGCCTTGAGCGTCGTTGCCGAACCGCTCGTCGAGTTCTTCCTCGCCGCGATAGGTCAGGTGCGCGAAGCGCCGGGCGATCTCCATGCCGGCCAGGGGGGCCCGGTCGGTGCCGTAGTAGTCCCCGCCCTGCCAATCGGGATCGGCCTTGATCGCGGCCACCTGGGTGCTCTGGGTGCCGATCTGATCGGCCGTGGCACGGGCGCCGACGGCGAGCACCAGGCCGGACCGCACTTCGTCGGGGTGCCCGATGAGCCATTCCAGCGCGCGCGCCCCGCCCATCGAGCCGCCGACCACCGCGGCCACCTCGGTGATGCCGAAGGCCGCCAGCGCGGCCCGGTCCGCCTCGACCTGGTCTCGGATGGTGATCTGGGGAAACCTTGAGCCCCACGGCTTTCCGTCGGGCGCGAGCGAGCCGGGGCCGGTGGATCCGCGGCAACCGCCGAGCACGTTGGTCGAGATCGCGCACCACTGGTCGGTGTCGATCGGGGCGCCTGGTCCGGCCACCCCGTCCCACCAGCCTGCGGTCGGATGGCCGTCGCCTGCCGGTCCGGTGACGTGGGAGTCGCCGGTCAGCGCGTGGAGCACCATCACCACGTTGTCGCGGGCGGGGGACAACTCACCCCAGCGCTGCACGGCGATCGACACGTCAGGCAGGA
The DNA here is from genome assembly GCF_000426065.1 of Mycobacterium sp. URHD0025. GTDB lineage: Bacteria > Actinomycetota > Actinomycetes > Mycobacteriales > Mycobacteriaceae > Mycobacterium. The sequence goes on from NZ_AUEQ01000006.1 coordinate 451,003, forward strand.
CGGTGCCGCTCTCGAGCGTCAGCGCACCGATGTGCACGACGCTGATTTCGCCTTCGGCGGGCAAACTCAGGGTGGACACGGCCGGTTCTTCGGTGATCGTCATGCCGGTCTTCTCTCGCCGTCCTACACCGTCGCCGCAGTCTGCGGGACGCCGCTGAACGGACGCGCGGCGGCGAATCCCTGCTCCAGGTCGGCCAGGATGTCGTCGATGCCCTCGATACCGACGGCCAAGCGCACCAGACCGGGCGTGACGCCGGTGGTCAGTTGCTCCTCGGGCGAGAGCTGCGCATGTGTGGTCGAGGCGGGATGGATCACCAGGGAACGCACGTCACCGATATTGGCGACGTGACTGTGCAGTGTCAGGGCGTTGACGAATGCCTTGCCTGCCTCGATTCCGCCCTCCAGTTCGAACGCGAGCACGGCACCGGTGCCCTTCGGGGCGATGGTCCGGCCCAGCTCATACCAGGGAGAGGTGGGGAGTCCGGCGTAGTTCACCGAGCTCACACCTTCGTGCCCGGCCAGGAACTCGGCGACCTTCTGCGCATTGGCCACGTGGCGTTCAACACGCAGAGACAGCGTTTCCAATCCCTGTGCGATCAAAAAGGCATTGAAGGGTGAGACGGCGCTGCCCAGATCGCGCAGCAGCTGTACCCGGGCCTTGAGCGCGAAGGCCGGTGCACCGAGCTCGGCGAAGACCACGCCGTGGTAGCTGGGGTCTGGTGTGGTGAATCCGGGGAAACGCCCGCTGGCGGTCCAGTCGAAGTTGCCGCCGTCGACGATCGCCCCGGCGATCGCCGAACCGTGCCCACCCAGGTACTTGGTCGCCGAGTGCACCACGATGTCGGCACCGAGCGCGATCGGCTGGATCAGGTACGGGGTCGCGATGGTGTTGTCGACGATCAGCGGCACACCGTTCTCGTGTGCCACGGCGGACACCTTGGGAATGTCGAGTACGTCGATCTGGGGGTTGGAGATGGTCTCGGCGAAGAAGGCCTTGGTGTTCGGCCGGACGGCGGTCTGCCATGAGTCGGGAGCATCAGGGTCTTTGACGAAGCTGACCTCGATGCCCAGCTTGGGCAGCGTGTAGTGGAAGAGGTTGTACGTGCCGCCGTACAGGCGCGGGCTGGACACGATGTGGTCGCCGGCGCCGGCCAGGTTGAGGATCGCGAAGGTCTCTGCGGCCTGGCCCGAGGACAGCAGCAGCGCGGCGACGCCGCCTTCGAGTGCCGCGATGCGCTGCTCGACGACGTCGGTGGTGGGGTTACCGATGCGGGTGTAGATGTTGCCCGGCTCGGCCAGGCCGAACAGGGCGGCGGCGTGGTCGGTGCTGTCGAATGTGTACGAGGTGGTCTGGTAGATCGGCAGCGCGCGGGCGTTGGTGGCGCTGTCCGGCGTCTGGCCGGCGTGGACCTGCTTGGTCTCGAACGACCAGTTGGAGCCTTCGGGATTTGTCATGGCTGGGGTTTCTCCTCCGGGACGGGATGAGGGAGATAGGGGTGTGGTCGGTTACCGGGGTTGGTCGGGCCCGTCATCGATGACGATGGGCTGACGCCGTGGGTTCACTGACACATACACATGGCTGGCCTCCACCAGGTTTCCCTGTCTGTCTGGGGGCCCGTACCTTCGGACCCGCGCTTGCCTTGCAGCCGCGAACGACTGCTCAACCTGGTCATCACCCGGGGCACCCCACCGCGGTTGGAGGGTTGCCGGCCAGCAAGCCGGGGCTTGATGCTGACACTCATGACCGGCTTGCAGCTTATCGCAACGCGTTGAGGCGGTGCCAGTCGGTTGTTCGGGGTGTTTGCCGGTTCTGCGCGAGCCGGACCGAAACACGTTCAGCTGGACGGGCGGCGGCCGGCGACGAACGCGTGAACGTCAGCCAAAGTTACTGGTCAGTAATGAAAGCTGCCCCTTCGAGGGGATGCCCGTCCTTGTAGTCTGGCCGCGATAACTAGAGCAGCGAATAACCGCGGGTGAGGGCGAGTGATCCTCGTCGAGCCCGACTGACGCCGGGAGAGCAACCATGACTGCCCAGCAGCCGACCATCATCTACACGCTGACCGACGAGGCGCCGCTGCTTGCGACGTACTCCTTCCTGCCGATCATCCGGTCCTTTGCGGAGCCGGCCGGTATCGATGTCCAGACCAGTGACATCTCGGTCGCGGCCCGCATCCTGGCCGAATTCGGTGACTACCTCACCGAGGACCAGCGCGTCCCCGACAACCTCGGAGAGCTGGGCCGGCTCACTCAGCTGCCCGAGACCAACATCATCAAGCTGCCCAACATCAGCGCCTCCGTCCCGCAGCTCATGGCCGCGGTCAAGGAACTGCAGGAGAAGGGTTACGCGATCCCGGACTACCCGGGCGATCCCAAGACCGACGAGGAGAAGGCGATCCGCGATCGCTACTCCAAGATCCTCGGCAGCGCGGTCAACCCCGTTCTGCGCGAAGGCAACTCGGACCGCCGGGCCCCCAAGGCGGTCAAGGAGTACGCGCGCAAGCATCCGCACAGCATGGGTGAGTGGTCGCAGGCCTCACGGACCCACGTGGCCACGATGAAGACCGGCGACTTCTACCACGGCGAGAAGTCGATGACGCTGGACAAGGCCCGCAATGTCCGCATGGAGCTCGATACCAACAGCGGTGAGACCGTCGTCCTGAAGCCCGAGGTCAAGCTCGACGAGGGCGACGTCATCGACAGCATGTACATGAGCAAGAAGGCGCTGATCGACTTCTACGAGGAGCAGATCGAAGACGCCTACAAGACCGGCGTGATGTTCTCGCTGCACGTCAAGGCGACCATGATGAAGGTCAGCCACCCGATCGTGTTCGGCCACGCCGTCAAGGTCTTCTACAAGGAGGCCTTCGCCAAGCACGAGAAGCTCTTCGACGAGCTCGGTGTCAACGTCAACAACGGCCTGTCGGATCTCTACAGCAAGATCGAGGCGCTGCCTGCCTCGCAGCGTGAGGAGATCATCGAGGACCTGCACCGCTGCCACGAGCACCGGCCCGAGCTGGCCATGGTGGATTCGGCCAAGGGCATCTCGAACTTCCATTCGCCCAGCGATGTCATCGTCGACGCGTCGATGCCGGCGATGATCCGCCTCGGCGGCAAGATGTACGGCGCCGACGGCCGCACCAAGGACACCAAGGCGGTCAACCCGGAGTCGACGTTCTCCCGGATGTACCAGGAAGTGATCAACTTCTGTAAGACCCACGGTCAGTTCGATCCGACCACGATGGGCACGGTGCCCAACGTCGGTTTGATGGCGCAGAAGGCCGAGGAGTACGGCAGCCACGACAAGACGTTCGAGATTCCGGAGGCCGGGGTCGCCAAGATCGTCGACATCGATTCCGGTGAGGTGCTGCTGAGCCAGGAGGTCGAAGAGGGCGACATCTGGCGGATGCCGATCGTCAAGGACGCCCCGATCCGGGACTGGGTCAAGCTGGCCGTCAACCGCGCCCGGTTGTCCGGTATGCCTGCCGTGTTCTGGCTCGATGATGAGCGTCCGCACGAGAACGAGCTGCGCAAGAAGGTCAAGGCATACCTCAAGGAAGAGGACACCGAGGGCCTGGAGATCACGATCCTGCCGCAGGTGTGGGCCATGCGCTACACGCTGGAGCGTCTGATCCGCGGCAAGGACACCATTTCGGTGACCGGCAACATCCTGCGCGACTACCTGACCGACCTGTTCCCGATTCTGGAGCTGGGCACCAGCGCCAAGATGCTCTCGATCGTGCCGCTGATGGCCGGCGGCGGCCTGTACGAGACCGGTGCCGGTGGTTCGGCACCCAAGCACGTCCATCAGTTGGTGGAGGAGAACCACCTGCGCTGGGATTCGCTCGGCGAGTTCCTCGCGTTGGGGGCCAGCCTTGAGGACCTCGGCAACAAGACCGACAACGCCAAGGCCAAGGTGCTGGCGGCCGCGCTGGACACCGCGACCGGAGAGTTGTTGAACGAGAACAAGTCTCCGTCGCGCAAGACCGGTGAGCTGGACAACCGTGGCAGCCAGTTCTACCTCGCGCTGTACTGGGCGCAGGCGTTGGCCGAGCAGACCGAGGACAAGGAGCTGGCCGCGCACTTCGCGCCGCTGGCCAAGGCGCTCGGCGAGCAGGAGCAGGCCATCATCTCCGAACTCAATGCGGCACAGGGCAAGCCGGCCGACATCGGCGGCTACTACTACCCGGACCCGGAGAAGACTGCCGCGGTGATGCGTCCGAGCAAGACGCTCAACGACACACTGGCCGCCGCCGAGAACGCTTAGGTTCGGCAGCTCGGCGCGGCAACAGCCGCGCCGAGCCCGCGCTCAGGGGCGATCAGCCCGTCGCGCGGGTCTGACCGATGTGCCCGTCCACGAATTCGGTGATCACCCTGGTGATGGTGTCGGGCGCCTCGAACATCGGGACGTGACCAACGCCCTTGAGTGTCTTCACCACGGCATCCGCAGCCAGGCTCTTGGTGAAATGCCGGCTGAAGCGTGGCGCCGGCAGCACCCGGTCCTTCTCGCAGATCACGAGTTGGGTTGGGGTTCGGGAGTTTTTGATCTCCATCAGGCCCGCGGTGGTCAGTGCCTTGACCATGAGCTTGAAGTACGCCGGGCAGTGAGCCAGGTCCTCGATCAGGTCGCGGCGATCACTGTCGTTCAGCACGTCGGGTGTGGCGCTCACGGCCAGATATGAGATCTGTTTGGTCAGTGGGAGTTTCAGCAGTTGCTGGCCCAACACCGCAGTCGACAGCACGATCGGCAGCGCGGCCACGAACTTCGCGATGATCTCGTACTTCGCCGGGGTGAACCGCGACCAGCCGCCCGCGGGGGCGATGCCGGTCAGCGTGCGGGCCCGGCCGCGGCGTTCCAGTTCGAAGGCCACCCAGCCGCCGAGGGAATTGCCGACGATGTGCGCGGTGCACCAGCCGAGCTCGTCGAGCCGGCGTTCGACGTCGTCGGCCAGTGTCGCCACGTCGAGCAGGAGCGGAGCGTGCGTGCCGCCGTGGTGGCCGGCCATGGTCGGGGCGAACACCTCGTAGCGGCCGGTCTGTGCGAGTTGCGGTGCAACGTACTTCCACACGCTCTGCGACAACAGGAACGGGTGCAGCAGCAGGATCGGTTCGCCGTCGGGAGTGCCCAGGTGAATGGGAGCACGTTCAGCCATGCCGCCAGACATTAAGGTGATACCGCCGGTATCGCAAGAGGCCACCCGCGAGTGACGGTATCCACCGGTACGGTCTGTGGACGTGAGTTCTCTTACCGTCAGCACCATCAACGTCAACGGCATCCGCGCCGCGGTCAAACAGCGGTCCACCGACAACCTCGGCCTGCTCCCCTGGCTGGAAACCGAGGCCGATGTGGTGTGCCTGCAGGAGACACGGGCCGACGACGAGCAGCTCAGCGATGCCTTGGCGCCGGCCCTGGCCGACGGCTGGAACGTGGCCTCGGCTGTTCCGCATGTCAAGGGCCGCAATGGCGTAGCGGTGCTGTCCCGCCATCCCATCGAGGCGTCCCGGTTGCTGGTCTCCGACGAGTTCGAGGCCCACGGTCGCTACCTCGAAGTGGATACCGCGGGCGTGACGGTGGGCAGTGTGTACGTCCCGACCGGCGAGGCCGAGACGGACCGTCAGCTGGAGAAGGAACGGTTCATGGCCGCCGTCGCGGCGCGGATGGCCGAGCTACACCCACGTGACTCGGTGCTGTGCGGTGACTGGAACATCGCGCACACGGAGAACGACATCAAGAACTGGAAGGGCAACATCAAGAAGGCCGGCTTCCTGCCGAGTGAGCGGGCCTGGCTCACCGAATTGTTGGGCACGGGCTGGGTGGACGTGGTGCGCGGGCTGCATCCCGACGTGGCCGGGCCCTACAGCTGGTGGTCGTGGCGTGGCAAGGCGTTCGACAACGACGCCGGCTGGCGCATCGACTATCACCTGGCCAGCCCGTCACTGGCGGTCCGGGCGACGTCGGCGCGGGTGGACCGCGCGGAGCTGTATGCCCTGCGGTGGTCGGATCACTCGCCGGTGACCGTTACTTACGGCTGACGCGAGTCCGGACGACGGCCCAGGTGTAGCAGCACTTTCTCGAAATCTGTTGCCGCCGAACCATTGACGGCCCGGTCGAACGGTGATGCAGAACTGTCGCGGAGGTCACCGTCGGGGATCGCCATGACCAATGGCACGACGGCGGTGACGACATCGTCCGGCAGTTCGTAGGCCGCTCCGAGGCTGGCGGCGACGTCCCAGCCGTGCACGACGTAATCGACGAAGTGGAACCCGATCGCCAGCGCGCCGGGGAACGTCGCACCCGGTCCGAACTCGGGCAACGCGAACATCGTCTGCAAGACCCCGTCCTGCGCGAAGGCGCCGAGCACGTCGTGAGCAGCCGCGGCGTAGGTGCCGGCCGGGTCGGTGCGCACGGCGTCGGAGACCCTTTCGGCTTTCCACACCGCTTCGTCGGCGCCCTGTCCGCGGGCCGCCGCGGCGAACCCCTGATGCTGCACGGTCATGTGGGCCAGGAGATCACCCAATGTCCACGCGGCACACGGGGTGGGACGGTCCAGGTCGGAGGTTCGGACAGACTCGACGGCTTCGACGGAGCGCAGAACGGCGACGCGGTGGAGGGGCCGCAGATCCGTTTCAATAGTATGCATACGCATACGATAAGCGCGAGCACATAATTTCGCAACGCTTACCCTGAGTCTGTGCCGAAGCGCCCGGATCTGGCGGCCATGCTGGCCCCGCTCTTGCGTGAGCTGCTCGCTGCCGAGCAGCCGGTGCTGGATGCTCACGGCGTGACGATGTGGGGCTACGTGGTCCTGCTCGCACTCGACCGGTCCTCGGTGCGGACCCAGGCGGCGCTGGCCGAGGCGATCGGTGCCGACAAAACCCGCATCATCCGCACCCTCGATCACCTGCAGCAGCAGGGCTTCATCGAGCGTGAGGCCGACCCCGACGACCGCCGCGTGCGGCTACTGGCCATCACCGATGCGGGCCGCGCGGTCAAGGATGCGATCCAGCGGGAGATCCAGCGCGGCGAGGAGCGCTGGCTGGGCGAGCTGTCTGCTGACGACCGGAAAGTGTTCCTGCGGGTGCTGCAGCAGCTGACCCGCGAAGAATCCGGATGACGTCAGTGCGAAAATCAGAAGATCATGAGTAGCGGAAGCAAACAGGTCGTATTCTCGGGCGCCCAGCCCACCTCGGACTCTCTGCACCTCGGCAATGCGCTGGGTGCCGTCACGCACTGGGCGCAGCTGCAGGACGGTTACGAGGCGTTCTTCTGCGTCGTCGACCAGCACGCCATCACCGTCCCGCAGGATCCGGAGACGTTGCGGCGGCGCACGCTGGTGACGGCCGCGCAGTACCTGGCGCTGGGCATCGACCCGGCCCGCAGCACCGTGTTCGTTCAGAGCCATGTCCCCGAGCACAGCCAATTGGCCTGGGTGCTCGGATGTTTCACCGGCTTCGGCCAGGCATCGCGAATGACACAGTTCAAGGACAAGTCGCAGAAGCAGGGCGCGGACGCCACCACCGTGGGTCTGTTCACCTACCCGGTGCTGATGGCCGCCGACGTGCTGCTCTACGACACCGATCTGGTCCCGGTCGGCGAGGACCAGCGTCAGCATCTGGAGCTGGCTCGCGACCTGGCGCAGCGCTTCAACGCCCGTTTCCCGGAGACCTTCGTGGTGCCCGAGGCGATGATTCCCAAGGCCACGGCCAAGATCTACGACCTGCAGGATCCGTCGGCCAAGATGAGCAAATCGGCGGCGAGTGACGCCGGGCTGATCAGCCTGCTGGATGACCCGAAGGCCACGGCGAAGAAGATCCGTTCAGCGGTGACCGACAGTGAGCGGGAGATCCGGTTCGATCCCGAGGCCAAGCCCGGTATCTCGAACCTGCTGACCATCCAGTCCGCGGTGACCGGTGCCGACGTCGACAAGCTGGTCGAAGGCTATGCGGGCCGTGGGTACGGCGATCTCAAGAAGGAAACCGCCGAGGCTGTCGTGGAGTTCGTCACGCCGATCAAGGCCAGGGTGGACGAACTGCTCGCTGACCCGGCAGAACTCCAGTCGGTTCTGGCCGCCGGCGCCGAACACGCCCGAGAGGTCGCGGGCAATACCCTCGCGCGGGTTTACGACAAGATAGGGTTTCTCCAGCAAACGCCATGAGCGCCAGGGGAGGGTATGGCGGTGGACGAGCCAGAGAAGCCAGGACTGCTGGACCGAGCGCGCACGCGGTTCCCCTGGTTCGACCATGTGATGCGGGCGCAGGACCGCTATACCGACTGCAGCGGCAACTTCTACGCCGCCGGCATCACCTATTTCACGATCTTCGCGCTGTTCCCGCTGCTGATGGTCGGCTTTGCCGCCGGCGGTTTCCTGCTGTCACGACGGCCTGACCTGCTCGAGGAAATCGAGCAGCGGATCCGTCAAGCGGTCTCCGGTGATCTCGGCCAGCAACTGATCACCCTGATGGACTCGGCCATCGCCTCGCGCGGCACCGTCGGCGTGATCGGGCTCGCGACCGCGGCCTGGGCCGGGCTGGGCTGGATGGCCAATCTGCGCGAGGCCCTGAGTCGGATGTGGGAGCAACACGCCGAGTCCAACTTTGTCGGCAACAAGCTGTCGGACCTTCTCGCCCTGGTGTCGGCGTTCCTCGCCATGGTGATCACCATCGCGCTGACGGCACTCGGTGACCCCACGCTGATGCGGAAAGTGCTGCGATGGATCGGCTTCCACGACGGCGTCATCCTCGGCAGCGGATTGCGCGCCATATCGATCGCGGTGTCGGTCTCGATCTCGTGGCTGTTGTTCACCTGGATCATCTCGCGGTTGCCACGCGAGCCGGTGCCGTTCCGCCGGTGCTTTCGGGCCGGCCTGCTGGCCGCCGTCGGTTTCGAGGTCTTCAAACAGGTCGCGTCGATATACCTGCAATCCGTGCTGAGCGGTCCGGCCGGGGCGACGTTCGGTCCGGTGCTGGGCCTGATGGTGTTCGCCTACGTCACCGCGCGGCTCATCCTGTTCGCGACAGCTTGGGCGGCGACATCGCGGGAGAGCCTGGCCGAGGCGCCCGTGCTACCGCCGGACCCCGCGCAGATCGTCACCAGGGTGCAGGTCCGCGAGGGGATCGGGGTATCGGGCGCTCTGGCCGCAGCCGCAATGGGAGCGATTGGTGCTCTTGGGCTTTCGCGGTTTCTGCGTCGTTAGTGGCTTATCGCCTTGAGACCAACGATGCAGCCGACGATTCCGAGTATCAGCAGCATCTTGACCAGCGACGTGGATTCCGTACCGGTCACCATCGCGTAGCCGACGGTGAGCGCCGCGCCGATGCCGACCCATACCGCATAACTGGTGCCTGGCGGCAGGCTGCGCATCGCGATGGCCAACCCGGCCATCGAAAACGCCAGGCCCACAAAGAAAACCACCGATGGAGCCAAGCGGGTGAATCCGTCCGACCTACTCAGCGCTGTCGCCCAGACCGCCTCGAGGACGCCGGAGACGACGAGAATGATCCAAGCCATGAGACACCTCCAGAACACCCCGTCTTGTCGCTGGCCGGGTACGGGTGCCGCCTCGTCCGGTGCCGTGTACTGGCGAGGTCCATTGTAACAACGACGTAACATGGCGAGTTGTGAGCTTGGCAACCACGTGGTCGCGGGCGATGGGTCTCGACGTTCCCATCCTCAACGCACCGATGGGCGGCGCCGCGGGAGGCCGGTTGGCGGCCGCGGTCTCGGCTGCCGGCGGCCTCGGCATGGTCGGCATGGGTAGTTCGGCGACGGCTGACCAGTTGACCGCCGAACTGGCGCAAGCAGATGGCCAGAGAGTCGGAATTGGCCTGGTGCACTGGGTCGCTCAGGACCGCCCCGATCTGTTCGACGTGGCGTTGGCGGCCCGGCCGGCTCTGCTCAGTGTCAGCTTCGGCGAGGACTGGGATTGGGTGCGTCGCGCACACGATGCGGGCGTGACTGTGACGACTCAGGTGGCCACGGTAGAAGCGGCCCGACGCGCGGTCGATACCGGCGTCGATGTCGTGGTGGCACGCGGAGCCGAAGGTGGCGGGCACGGTGAGCCGACGGTCGGCACGCTGCCGCTGTTGGCCGATGTGCTCGACGCCGTGGACGTGCCCGTGCTGGCCGCCGGCGGGATCTCGTCGCCGCGGGCGGTGGCCGCGGTATTGGCTGCCGGCGCGGCCGGGGCCTGGGTCGGCACGGCGTTCGCGGCGTGTGCCGAGGCGCTGACGCCGGCCACGGCGCGTGAGGCCCTGCTGGCCGCCGACGGCTCGGCCACGGAGCTGACCAGCGAATATGATGTGGCCGCAGGCTATCGATGGCCGGCCGGCATTCCCGAGCGGGTGCTGACGGGATCACCCGTCAACGCCGGGCAGGGTGTCGGGGCTCTGCGGCACGCGGCCACGGTCGCCGACACCGTGAAAACGCTGGCTGAAGGTGCGGCTGAGCTCCTGGCTCGCTGGCACTGATGGGCCTGTCAAACCGCCGAGAGCGGCGGCGGATTGGCAGGCCCGAGACGTATTTAACTTCGGCGGTAATTACTTGTCAGCCGAATCGGCAAATTCATGATCAGCTGCGCAGTGCTGCCTCGACTGCTTTGAGGACCTGTCCCGCGCCGTCCTCGGTGCCGATGCGCGTCGCCGATGCCTCGGCATTGTCGCGAAAATGTGTAGTTGCCAGCGCTTCCTGGATCGCGGCGCCGAGATCCGCGGCGGTGAGCCGCCGCTGCGGGATCGGTGGCGGGCCGACGCCGAGTTCGAACAGCCGTCGCGCCCAGAACGGCTGGTCTCCGTAACCGGCCGGCACCGCGACCGTCGGTATGCCGGCACGCAGTCCCGCTGCTGCGGTGCCTGCACCGCAGTGGTGCACGACGGCGCCTGCCCGCGCGAAAAGCCAGTCGTGGGGGACTTCGCCAATCGCGAGCATGTCATCCCCGTCGACATCGAGGCCGGCCCAACCCGATTGGATCACCGCACGGGCGCCTACGCCCCGGACTGCCTGCGCCACAAGTGAGGAGAGCCGCTCAGCCTCGGCCCTGCTGTTGACCGTGCTGCCGAAGCCGATGACCACCGGCGGCGAACCGGCGTCGAGGAACTCCACCAGATCAGCCGGCGGTTGCCATCCGGACGGGTGCGCCGGCCACCAATACCCGACGACATCGATTCCGGGTCTCCAGTCGGACGGCTTGGGGAGCACAGCGGAGGAATAGCCGTACAGGATCGGCCACCGAGCTTCCGTGCGCCGCCGTCTCAGCGTCCGAGCCGAGGCCTTCGGCAGCCCGAGCCGCGCACGAAAGTCATTGACCGTGTTGCCATACAGCATGTCGATCATCGATTCACCGAACCGCGCGGCCGCCACGTTCCCGTGCCGGCCTGCCGACCATGCGCCCAGCACGGCGGGTGGATAATCGGCGGTTGCCGAGAAGGGTTGCAACCGTACGCCGATGCTGGGGATACCGAGCGCTTCGGCAAGAGGATGACCGGCCAGCTCGGCGAACGGCGACAGCAGCAGTGCATCGAGCGGTTCGCCGTCGACTGCTGCGATGACGTCATTCCCCAACGCCCGCATGCCGCGCGGGCTGAAGTATGCCGCCATGGCTTTCGCGGCATCGCGTGCCGAGACGTCGCCCAGATCGGTCGCGGCGCCGTCGAGGTGGTCATCGACTCCGCGGAACGCCAATCCGCAACCGGTCACCAGATCGGTGAATGCCTGATACGCCACCATGATCACGCGGTGTCCGACTTGCTGTAGCCGCACACCGACCCCGGTCAGCGGCGCCACATCGCCGCGGCTGCCGATGGCGATGATCGCGATGGTCGCCATCTATCCGCCTGGGGTAGCGAACACGAACAACGCCATGAAGGCGATATTGATGAAGAAGGTCGCCTCGACCAGGCTCACGGTGATGAAAAATGGTGTGAACAAACGTGACTGGGCCTCCGGCTGGCGCGCCACACCGGCGATGAATTGAGAGCCGGCCAGGCCGTCGCCGATCCCGGCGCCGATCGCGCCGCCGGCCACCATGATCGCCCCTGCCAGTAGGGCGTTGCCCATCAATGCGTCACTTGCCATGGTGCACCTCCTGTGATCGGTTGAGAAGTTCGGTGATTCGGTGTGTTGCCGTTTCCGCGCCGTCCTCGCGGGCGAGCAGGGATGAGAGACGTTGTGCCTGGCCGCGATACGCCGGGTTGCCCGAGGCTTCGCGGATAGCGGCAGCCAGATCGTCGGCGGTCAGGGTGGCGCGGCGAAGGGCGATGGGCGCGGCGCCGAGGAGTCGCAGCCGCTTGGCCCAGAAGGGTTGATCCATGATTCCGGTGACGGGAATCGATGGAACGCCGGCTCGCAGTGTCGCCGCCGTGGTGCCCGCGCCGCAATGGTGTACCACCGCCGCGACCCGGGGAAACAACCACGAGTGCGGGATTTCGTCGACCATCATCACGTCGTCACCGGCGCAGTGCAGGCCGGCCCACCCGGTCTGCACCACGGCCCGCGTTCCGGTGGCTCGCAGCGCGGTGCTGATGATGTCGGACAGCTTCGGTCCCTGCGCCGTGGCGGTGCTGCCGAGTCCGATGAAAATCGGTGCCGGACCGGCTTCCAGGAAGTCGGTGAGTTGGCTTGGTGGGGACCAGTTGTCGGGTTCTGCAGGCCACCAGTAGCCGGTGACCTCGAGGTGCGCGGGCCAGTCCGTCGGCCGGGGCACTACGTGCTCGCTGAACCCGTGCAGGACGGGCCAGGTGGCGGCGCGACGGGCCTGATATTCACCGAAGGTGGTCGCCCGCAGCCCGAGCTCGGCGCGCAGCTCGTTGATGAGTGGCAGGTGCGGCTTCTCGCCGAAGGCGCCCAGTCGGCCGACCATCCGGTTGCCCCAGCGGCCGAGCGATCGGGCGCTGAGCACCGACGGTAGGAAGTCGCCGGTGGGCGCGGTCGGCTGGAGCAACACCCCGACGCTGGGGATGCCGAGTCCCTCCGCGACGTGGTATCCGAGGACGGCCGCGACAGACGGAAGCAGCAGTAGGTCTGCATCTTTCGCGGCCTCGATCAGGCCATGGCCCAGGCGGCGCAAGTCCGCACGCATTTCATCGAGCAGTTCCCGGGAAGGGCGCATCCTGGCGCCGTCGACGAACGCTTGCGCGGCCGGTGACGCCTTGGTGGCCTGCTCGGTATCCCCGGGGAGCGAGGAAAATTCGAAGCCGGCGGCCGATACCAGCTCCCGATAGGGTGCCTGGGCGGCGACGACGACGCGGTATCCCTCCGCGGTCAGTCGTCGGGCAAGGCTGGTGTAGGGAGCGACGTCGCCCCGGCTGCCGAACGCGGCGATCACGATGGTGGTCACGGTGCGGTGGCCTTCTCGAAGATCTCGACCAGCACCTCGCCGTGGCCGATGATGTCGTAGTCGGGATCCCGTGCGTATTCCTGCGCCGCGCTGTCCAATGCACCGCGCAGGATGTTCTTCATGAACAGCGGTGACAGTTCACGGAATTCACCGTTGTGCAGCCCCTCGGAGAAGATCGTCAGCGGATCCAGGGCGGCCAGGTCCCCGGTAGGGGGGTGTTCCTGCACGGCTTTGGCCGCGGCTTGGTCGAGCCTCAGTCCGTCGGCGTCGCGGTAGCCGGAGATCAGCTCAAGCATCGCCACGGCCGCCGATCGGTTCGCCTCGACGAACGCGATATTGGCCCGGATGTAGGCGGACAATTTTGCCGCAGCGGTGGTTTCGGCGTTGATGGCCGGCACGATCACCGCGGCGCCACGCGCGAAGATCTCCGTGAAGACCGCATCGATCACTTCGGACTTGCTGGTGAAGTGATACAGCACAGCGCTTTTCGCGATGCCGATGTGCTCGGCAATGCGTGCCAGGGAGGCCTGCGGGTATCCCTGTTCGGCGATCACCTCCAGGGCGCCTTCGACAATCTGCCGTCGGCGGGCCTGTTCGGTGAATGTCTTCGGGCGTTCTGACCGCATGGTCTGAGATTAGACCGATCGGTCAGGATTAGGCAAGGGCTGTCTTTCGCTTCGCTTTTGCGATGAACCGGATGATGAGGGCGGCCAGGACGATCATGAGGAACGGTCCGTAGAACTCGGGGTAGGTGACGCCCCGGCGCCAGTAGGCGATAAGAATGTGAACCAGATGAAACGCTGCGGGCGCTGCGAAAGTGTCAGCGAACGGGACGGCGATTGAGCGAACGCGCGCCCATGATCAACAGCAACACGATCACGGCGCCGACGATGGCCACGCCTACTCGCACCGGCAGCGAATCCGCCGGTGGCAGAACCGAAGCCGCCTGGGCGGCGGTCGGCTCGTCGGCCTTGGGTGTTTTCAACGACGGATCGGGGTCGACGAGGGTGCCGACCTTGGTTCCCGGTGGGGTGGCGAACCCGTAGTCGAGCAGGTGTGCCGCCTGCTCCCAGGGAGCGATCGGGACCCGGGTGCCCTTCATCAGGATGGCCACCAGGCGCCGGCCGTCGCGATTGGCGGCACCGACGAAGGTCTGGCCCGCGTCATCGGTGTATCCGGTCTTCCCGCCCATCGCGCCCGGATAGTTGTAGAGCAGCTTGTTGTCGTTCTCGATCGGGTAGGACGGATTGCCGTCGCGCCCGGGGAAGTCGTAGGTCTGCGTGGCCACGATGTCGGCGAATGCCGGGTTCTGCCAGGCATATCGGTAGAAGAGGCCGATGTCGTAGGCCGAGGTGCTCATGCCCGGGCCGTCCAGACCCGACGGGGTGGCGGCTCGAGTGTCGCGCCCACCGAGCTTGCCTGCGAGGATGTTCAGCTTCTGCAGAGCTGGGTCCATGCCGCCCAGCTGAGCCGCCAGCGCATGTGCGGCGTCGTTGCCGGAGTGCATCAGCAGGCCGTGCAGCAGGTCGTTGATCGTGTACCGGCCGCCGGGCCCGACACCCACGCGGGTTCCTTCGGAGTTGGCATCGTCCTGCGTGCCGGCGACCAGCTTGTTGAGGTTGAGCTCATTGAGTGCGGCGGTGGCCACGAGCACCTTGATGATGCTGGCCGGCCGGTGGCGGCCGTGAGGATCCTTGGCGGCGATGATGTCACCGGTGTCCAGATCGGCGACCAGCCACGCCTCGGCGGAGACATCGTTGGGCAACGGCGGAGTATCGGGAGCGGTGATCACGCCGCAACCGGACAGCGCCTCGCCGCCAATCGTCTTGGTGGGCACGGGTAGCGGCCCTGGCGCCGCCTCACCGGGCTTGGGCGCTTCCGATGCATCCACGGCCGGGGGTGTGGTCACCTTGTACGGGCAGTTCGAGGCCGGGTCGGCGTTGGCCACACCGGCGGTCATGAGGGGTGCCGCCAGCACCGCCAGTGCCGCGAACGCGGACACTGCGCGCTTGGTGGTCCTGCGCAACGTCGCCATCGTGTCCGAAGATTAGGCGAATCGGTCCCGATTTCCGGTTTGCCACGCTGTGACGTGTGTGACTGGTGTGAAAACTGGATATCGACGGCCCCGCAGCGCGCTAGGCCAAGTCACGGAGTTCGGCATGGGCCAGCGCGGGGAAGGCGATGGTCGACATCCAGAGCTTGTCCGCCGATTCCACCACCCCGGTGACGGTGCCGAAGTCGGGACGGGTGGTCCGGATACCCGTGAGCACGTCACCGGTCTCGGCGTCGAACGCCAGCACCCACACCTGTGGCTGGATTTTCGGCTGCAGACGATCGGGCAATTGCCACAGAAGTTTTCGGATCACCGGTGCCCGCGGCGCGAGCCATTCGGCAGCTGCGTTCGGCTCGGACACCATCGCGACCCAGATCCGGTCGTCGGCTCCGGTGGAGATGTTGTCCGGGTACCCCGGCAGATGCGCTGCCAGCGGTGTCGTCGTTCCGGCCTTCGGCCCCCTCAGCCAGTACTTCGACAGCCGCCGGCCCTGGGTCTCGGCGAACACCAGCGCCGATTCGTCGGCGGTGGCGGTCACGCCGTTGGCGAAGTACAGGCCTTGCAGCACGGTGCTGACGGTGCCGTCGGTGTCCAGCCGGAAGAGGCTGCCGCGGCCGCGGGCCTCCATGATCGCACCGGTGAAATGCTCGAAATGGAACTGACTCGTCGACTCGGTGAAATAGATTGTGCCATCCGATGTTTCGGTGACATTGGAGCAGAATCGCAGCGGCCGGCCATCGATGTCCCGCACCAGCACATCCAGCTCGCCACTCTGGGGATCCAACGCCAGCAGCCCGCGATGGCTGTCACAGATCAGGACGCGCCCGTCGCGGGCGACGTGAAGGCCCAGCGGCCGGCCACCGGTATCGGCGACGACGGCGGTGGCACCGTCGGGGGCGACGCGCACGATCCGTCCGTCGACCAGACCGGTCCACAGCTGTCCGGATGCGTCGATGACGACGTCTTCGGGCCCTTCACCCGGCACCGGCACGATGGTGAGCTCGGCCGGCCCGAAGTCCGGTAACTCCTTGATGGGTGGCGGCGTCCAGCGGACAGGGTCGATCGGTGGTTTGCGTGGCACGCTGCCAGTCTGACGCCGAAACGGCATTCCAGCAGGGCGTTACTCGAACTTTTCCTGCTGGAATGCCGTTTCGGCGCAAAGGGGGAGGGTGGGCTAAAGCAGCTTGCCGGCCTCGCTCAGCACACTGTGCAGGATGTCGTAGATCGCGTCGAATTCGGCTTGCCCGCTGATCAGCGGCGGGGCCAACTGGATCACTGGGTCGCCACGATCGTCGGCGCGGCAGTACAGCCCGGCCTCCCACAGGGCGGGGGTGAGGAACCCGCGCAGCAGACGCTCGGACTCCTCATCGTTGAACGTCTCCTTGGTCGCCTTGTCCTTGACGAGTTCGATGCCGTAGAAGAAGCCCTCACCGCGCACATCGCCGACGATGGGCAGGTCGTACAGCTTCTCCAGGGTGGCCCGGAACGCCGGGGCGGCCTCCTTGACGTGGTCGTTGATGCCCTCGCGCTCGAAGATGTCGAGGTTGGCCATCGCCACCGCGGCCGAAACCGGGTGCCCACCAAAGGTATAGCCATGTCCGAACACCGTCTTGCCGTCGTTGAACGGCTCGAACAGGCGGTCGCTGGCCACCATCGCGCCCAGCGGCGAGTAGCCCGACGTCAGCCCCTTGGCGCTGGTGATGATGTCCGGCACGTAGCCGAGATCGTCGCAGGCGAACATCGAGCCGATCCGGCCGTACGCGCAGATCACCTCGTCGGATACCAGCAGCACGTCGTACTCGTCGCAGATCTCGCGGACCCGCTCGAAGTATCCGGGCGGCGGCGGGAAGCAGCCGCCCGCGTTCTGCACGGGCTCGAGGAACACCGCGGCCACGGTGTCGGGGCCCTCGAACTCGATTGCCTCGGCGATGCGATCGGCGCAGTAACGGCCGAAAACCTTTTCGTCATGGGCGTATTCGGCGGGTGCGCGATAGAAGTTGGTGTTCGGCGCGCGGAAGCCACCGGGGGTCAGCGGCTCGAACGGTGCCTTGAACGCCGGGATACCGGTGATCGCCAGAGCGCCCTGCGGGGTGCCGTGGTAGGCGATGGCACGCGAAACCACCTTGTGCTTACCGGGTTTGCCGGTCAGCTTGAAGTACTGCTTGGCCAGTTTCCACGCGCTCTCGACGGCTTCGCCGCCGCCGGTGGTGAAGAACACCCGGTTCAGATCGCCCGGTGCGTAGTTGGCGACACGCTCGGCCAGTTCGATGGCAGGCGGTGTCGCGTAGGACCACAGCGGGAAGAAGGACAGCTTCTCGGCCTGCTTGGCCGCTGCCTCGGCGAGTTCCTTGCGGCCGTGGCCGACCTGGACGACAAAGAGGCCGGACAGGCCGTCGATATAGCTCTTGCCCTTGTCGTCGAAGATTCGGACACCCTCGCCGCGGGTGATGATCGGTGGTGTGATGCCTTCTCCGTGGCGGGCGAAGTGGCCCCACAGGTGGCGGTTGGCTTTTGCTGCCAGGTCGGATTTTTCGGTGCTGCTCATCGAGTTCCCCAATTGTATTGCTGTTTGACGAGTTTCAGATAGACAAGGGTTTCGGTGGTTATCACTCCCGGCAGGCAGCGGATCTGGGTGTTGAGAAGTTCGAGCAGGCTGTCGTCGTCCTCGCAGACGACCTCGCAGATCGCGTCGAACGACCCGGCGGTCAGAACGACGTAGTCCACGGCCTCGATGGCCGAGAGCTTCTCGGCCAGCTTGAGGGTGTCGCCGGTGCAGCGGATGCCGATCATCGCCTGCCGGGCGAACCCGAGCTGCAATGGATCGGTCACGGCGACGATCTGCATGACCCCGGCGTCGACCATGCGCTGCACGCGCTGGCGTACCGCGGCCTCGGACAGGCCGACGGCCTTACCGATTCCGGCATACGAACGGCGGCCGTCGGCTTGCAACTTCTCGATGATCGCCTTCGACAGTTCGTCGAGTTGAAAGGCGGTGCGAGAATTGTTCACACGCAGCGGGACGGCCTGAAGGTCGGGACCATCAGGGTCGGTCATGCACCGATTGTGCACGGAATCCGTCGTTTAGGGCAACCGAATCGATGAAATCCCTCGTTCAAACCCGGTCTTAGCGCGGGATTGCGTAGAGATCAGATGACCCATCGGTTACCGTGGGGCTCCATGAGTGTGGCAGTGAATGTGACGAGCAGCTGGATCAATGGTGCACCGGTGGCGACCGCCGGACCTACCCATCAGATCATCGACCCCGCGACCGGACGGCCTGTTGCCGACTACGCCCTCGCGACTCCGGCCGACGTGGACAATGCCGTCGATGCCGCCCGCAAGGCGCTCCCCGCCTGGTCGACGGCAACGCCCGCCGCGCGGTCGGCGGTCCTGGCCAAGCTGGCCAAACTCGCCGACGAGAATGCCGATCAGCTGATCGCCGAGGAAGTGAGTCAGACCGGCAAGCCGGTACGCCTGGCTACCGAATTCGATGTCCCCGGCAGCATCGACAACATCGACTTCTTCGCCGGCGCCGCCCGCCACCTGGAGGGCAAGGCCACGGCCGAGTACTCCGGGGACCACACGTCCAGCATCCGGCGTGAGGCCGTCGGCGTCGTCGCCACCATCACCCCGTGGAACTACCCCCTGCAGATGGCGGTGTGGAAGGCCATCCCGGCGCTGGCCGCCGGGTGTTCCGTCGTCATCAAGCCCGCCGAGATCACCCCGCTGACCACCCTCACATTGGCCCGGCTGGCCACAGAGGCCGGCCTGCCCGACGGCGTGTTCAACGTGGTCACCGGCGGTGGCGCCGATGTCGGCTCGGCCCTGGCCGGACATCGCGACGTCGACGTCGTCACCTTCACCGGATCCACCCCGGTCGGCCGCAAGGTGATGGCGGCCGCCGCGGTTCACGGCCACCGCACCCAGCTCGAGTTGGGCGGTAAGGCGCCGTTCGTGGTGTTCGACGATGCTGACCTGGATGCGGCCATCCAGGGAGCGGTGGCCGGTGCGCTCATCAACACCGGGCAGGACTGCACCGCCGCCACCAGGGCGATCGTCGCGCGGGAGCTGTACGACGACTTCGTCGCCGGGGTCGCCGAGGTGATGAGCAAGATCGTCGTCGGCGACCCGCACGATCCCGACACCGATCTGGGTCCGCTGATCTCGTTCGCGCACCGCGACAAAGTGGCGGCCATGGTGGCCCGGGCGCCCGAACAAGGCGGTCGCATCGTCACCGGCGGCGTCACGCCCGATCTGCCCGGAGCGTTCTACCGGCCCACCTTGATCGCCGACGTCGCCGAAACCTCCGAGGTGTACCGCGACGAGATCTTCGGCCCGGTGCTGACGGTGCGGGCATTCACCGACGATGACGACGCGATCCGGCAGGCCAACGACACCGACTACGGCCTGGCCGCCTCGGCCTGGACCCGCGACGTGTACCGCGCGCAGCGGGCCTCCCGCGAGATCCACGCCGGGTGCGTGTGGGTCAACGACCACATCCCGATCATCAGCGAGATGCCGCACGGCGGTGTCGGTGCCTCGGGCTTCGGCAAGGACATGAGCGATTACTCGTTCGAGGAATACCTCACCATCAAACATGTGATGAGCGATATCACCGGTGTGGCCGAAAAAGACTGGCACCGAACGATCTTCACCAAGCGCTGAGCTCGATCGGGAGCTTCTGCCGTGACCATGAACTGTGTGGTGGTCGGTGCGGGCGCCTGGGGTCTGCCCGCCGCGACCGAACTGGCGCGACGCGGGCACCGGGTGACGCTGATCGACCGCTACGGACCTCTCAACGGCTTGTCCTCATCGGCCGGGTCCACCCGGTTGTGGCGGCTCGCCGACCCGGATCCGCTACGGGTGCGGATGGCGCAGCGCGGTGTCGACGCGATGCGCCGCCTCGCCGAGCGTGCGGGAACCGCGGTGTTCCTCACCCGCGGCCTGCTGTGGCGTGACGACGTTTCACTGCCGGCGGTGGCCGCGACGCTGGACGGACTCGGCATCGCATGCACGGGCGTCGCTGCGGGCGACGTGGACCGGTTTTTCCCTGGCCTCCGCAGCGACGGGCGCGAGGCGCTCTGGCAGCCGGAGGCAGGCGTCGTACTTGCCGCCGCATCGTTGCGGGCTCAGTTGAAGATCTTCCAGAGTTGCCCCGGCGCAACGCTTCTCGTCCGAGATGTGGCCCGGATCGAGAAGAGGTCACTGGGCGTCCGGGTGGCATTCGCCGAAGGGGACACGATCGACGCCGATGTCGCGGTGATAGCGGCCGGTCCGGGCGCGAGCGCCCTGCTCGCGCCGCTCGGTCTCGAGCTCCCGCTGCACCCCTATCTGGAGCAGGTGGTGTATTTCGGAGATCCGGCCGATCCCGGTGCGGCCGACGGCTTTCCGTGTCTGTTCGACGGACCGGGCGGATCCCGTCCCGGCATCTATGCGATGCCGTCGCCGGGCGCCGGTTACAAGATCGGCTTGGATTCGCCGCTGCGGGACTACCGCGCGGACGATCTCGACCGGACGCCCGAGGGCAGCCGAACCGCCGTGCTCCGCGACCGGGTGCGGGCCGACATGCCTTCGGTGGTTCCGACCGTGCTCCATGCCCAGGTCTGCAGTTGGACCGACTCTCCCGATGGCACCTTCGTCGTCGACCGACTCGACGGCGGGATCGTTGTCGCATGCGGTGACTCGGGGGAGGGCTTCAAGTACTCCGCGCTGATGGGTGAAGTGCTCGCCGATCTGGCGGAGGGGCACACGCCGGACCCTGACGTGGCCGCCTGGTCGTCGGCGCGCTTCGCGGCAGGCATCCCGGTGCGCAGCGGCCCGAACGTGCTCGGGAGGCACTGATTGCGTGCGCTTCGATGCCCACGGAATCAGTCGTAGATGCCGGTTTTGGCCACGGTAAACGTTGCCTTCAGTGCTGATCGACATCGAAAGCACGTCTGTGTGACTCATCCCACAACATGTTGAAAATGTGATCGAAGCCTTGCGGGGGCCGTCTGAGCGGACATAGAGTTCGGTACCAGCGAACAAAGTGTTCGCTGATCGCAATCATCTTGCTCTTTTGAGGCGAACGGATATTTCGATATGAGTGCGACCGTCGAGCCCGATCCCGCCGAGGCGGCAGACACCGTGGTCGGCGGCAGGATCCGGCAGTTTCGAGGTGCGCGGAAGATGTCCCTTCGGCAGTTGGCCGACCGGGCGGGAATCTCGGCGGGCTTCCTCAGCCAGGTGGAGCGCGGCCAGGTCAACGCGAGCGTCGGAACGCTGCGCCGCCTGGCGCAGGCGCTGGGCATCTCGCTGCCCGACCTGTTCACCGACGACGAGGTCACCGACGTCCGCATCCTGCGCAAGGCCGCTCGGCCGACCATCGAGGTATCCGAGCTGAGCTCGAAATACCTTCTGTCGCAGAAGCCTTTGCGAAATCTCGAGGTGTACGCGGGTGAGCTGTCGCCCGGGTCGAGCGCGGGCGAGGCCTATGTGCACGGGGACGCGCAGGAGATCCTGATCGTCATCGCCGGAACTCCGACGCTCGAACTCGACGGCGAGCGTTACGTGCTCGAGCCGGGTGACAGCGCCGAGTACCGCACGTCCATGCCGCACACCGTCCACAACTTGAGCGACGCAGCGGTCGAGCTCATCTGGATCGTCAGCCCCCCGACCGACTGGCCGACCTGACCGGTCTACAGCCGCGAAAACCCTAAGGAGAGATCCCCCATGAAGATGTCACCTGTTGCCCGCAGTGTGCCCGCGTTGATCGTCGCAGGCGTCCTGCTCGCCACGGCGTGTACGCCGGCAGGCCCCGGCCAATCGGCCGATGTCGATCTCGGCAGCGGGCCGCCGCAGGCCGGCACGGTCAAGGAAGGGGCGCTCAAGGGCACCACCATGACGTTCGTGTCCTACGGCGGCATCTTCCAGGACGGCCAGGCGAAGGCGGCCATCGAACCGTTCGCCGCGCAGTCCGGCGCAAAGGTGTTGCAGGACGGGCCTACTGAGAACTCGAAGATCAAAGCTCAGGTCGACTCCAAGAATGTGACCTGGGACGTGGTCGACAGCACCAACGTGTTCACGGCCAAGAATTGCGGCACGCTCTTCATGCCGCTCGATACCAGCATCGTCGATATCAGCAAGCTGCCGGCGGGCACCAAGACCGACGATTGTTCTGTTCCGGCAATGGGATACGGCCTGATCGTGGTGTACAACACCGAGAAGTACGGGGCGAATCCGCCGAAGACCTGGGCCGATTTCTACGACACCGCGAAGTTCCCCGGTAAGCGGGCGATCGAAGGCGTTCCGGGTGAGCTCGATCCCGGTGTTCCCGAAGGCGCGCTACTGGCCGACGGTGTCGCACCCGACGCGGTCTACCCGATCGATCTCGACCGTGCCCTCAAGAAGATGGACAGCATCCGCAAGGACACGATCTTCTGGACCACCGGCGCTCAGTCTCAACAGCTCATCGAATCCGGCCAGGTCGACATGGCACTGGTGTGGAGCGGTCGCGCCTATTCGGCCGTCAAGAACGGGGCGCCGTTCGCTCCGATGTGGACCCAGTGGATGCCGGAGGCCGACACGATCGCGGTGCCGGTCGGTGCCAAGAATCCCAAGGCCTCCATGGCATTCATCAACTTCTACCTCGGCGCGCAGCAGCAGGCCAAGCTTGCCGAGCTGACGTCCTACAGCCCGATCAACGTGGATGCCAAGCCGCAACTCGATGATCTCGCCAAGTCCTACCTGACCACCACGCCGGATCGGGAAAAGGACAAGTTCCCCCTCGACCTGAGCTACTGGGCCGAACACCAGGAGGAAATCGCCAACAAGTACACGGCCTGGCTCGCGGGCTAGGAGGTTTCGTCGCATGTCGATGGTCGATGTTCTGGCGGGCGGTGCGCCGCCGAAGACCCAGGCAACCCCCACGACCCCACGTCGGACGCTGGGCGACATCGGTTTGTTGCTGCCGTCGATCCTGCTCGTGGTCGGGGTCTTCGGGCTACCGCTGGCCATCATGTTGTGGCAGGCGTTCAGCGACCCGGAACTCGGCTTCGGCAATTTCGCCTGGTACCTGGGCGATTCCGTTCAGCGCAGCGTCCTGCTGCGCACGTTCACCACGGGCCTCGAGGTCACCGTCATCTGCCTGGTCCTCGGTTATCCGTACGCCTATGCGATGGTCGCGTTCGGGCCGGCCGTGCGCGTCGCGCTGACCCTGATCGTGCTGGTTCCGTTCTGGACCAGCCTGATGGTGCGGACGTTCGCCTGGGTGATCCTGCTGGAGGACGGCGGACCGGTGCAGACCCTGCTGTCGTTCGTCGGGTTGGGTGGTGTGCCCTTGCTGCGTACCAACTTGGGTGTGGTGATCGGTATGAGCCAGATCCTGTTGCCGTTCATGGTGTTGCCGCTGTATGCGGTGATGTCGGGTATCGACCGGAGGCTCGTGCTCGCCTCGTCGAGTCTCGGTGCCCGGCCGGTCATCTCGTTCGTCAGGATCTGGGTCCCGTTGTCACTGCCCGGTGTCGGCGCCGGTTGCTTGATGGTCTTCATCAGCAGCCTCGGCTTCTACGTCACACCCGCTCTGCTCGGTGCTCCGGATGACGCCCTGATCAGTCAGCAGATCTACGTCCAGGTGACCAGCCTGCTGGCCTGGGGCAAGGGAGGCGCGATGGGCGTGGTTCTGCTGCTCGTCACATTCTTGGTGCTCGCCGCGCTGTTGTACCTGCTGCGCCGAAACCGGAAGGAGCGCACGGCATGACACGGTACGCAAAGACGTTCTGGAACGTCCTGCTCGGGTTGTTCTGTGCCGGGGTGGGGTTGTGGCTGGTGGCACCGTCGCTGATCGTGGTGCCGCTGAGCTTCACCGATCGACCGTCGTTCGCATTCCCGCCCAGCGGATGGTCGACGCGTTGGTACCACACGTTCTTCGAAGACCCTGCGTGGATCGCGGCCCTGAAGGCAAGCCTGGAAGTCGGCATTCTGGTAGCGGTCTTCGCCACGCTGTTGGGCACTGCCGCGGCGGTGGCGCTCAGCCGCACCGGGCTGGCCGGTCGGCAGGGGATACGGGCATTCCTGTTGGCTCCCATGGTGGTTCCGGTGATCGTGGTCGCCGTCGGCCTCTACGCGCTGTTCCTGAGGCTGAACCTGCTCGGGACGCTGTTCGGGTTTGTCGTCGCACACACCATGTTGGCGCTGCCGTTCGTCATCGTGCCGGTGATGGCCAGCCTGCAGGGATTCGACCGCCGTCTGGAGGATGCCGCCGCGATCTGCGGCGCCGGCCGCTGGACCACGTTCCGCACGGTGACGCTGCCGCTGGTGGCACCCGGTGTGCTCTCGGGCGCACTCTTCGCGTTCGCGACGAGTTTCGACGAGGTCGTCCTGTCGCTGTTCATCCAGAACCCTTACCTGCAGACGCTTCCGGTGAAGATGTACGCCTCGGTCACGCGTGACACCGATCCCACGATCGCTGCGGCCGCCACTCTCATCCTCGCCCTCACGACCTGTCTGACTGTCGTTGCGGGCATCTATTCGCGCAGGAGGAACCGTGTCCACTGACAACACTCCGCACGGTGCGTCGATCACCTTGCGGCGCCTGACCAAGAGCTACGGGTCCGAAAAGGCCGTCGATGCCATCGACCTCGACGCGCGGCCGGGTGAATTCCTCACCCTGCTCGGCCCCAGCGGCTCGGGTAAGACCACGACGCTGAACATGATCGCCGGATTCACCGACGTCACCGAAGGCGAGCTGTTGATCGACGGCCGGCCGGTTGCCGACCTTCCGCCGCACCGCCGCAACATCGGCATGGTGTTCCAGCACTATGCGCTGTTCCCACACATGACGGTGATCGACAACGTCGAATATCCACTGCGCCAGCGCAAGATGCCCAAGGACCAGCGCCGCGAGAAGGTGGCCGCTGCCCTGCGGACGGTCGGCCTCGACGGCTACGGCAAGCGGATGCCCAAGGAACTGTCCGGAGGCCAGCAACAGCGCGTCGCCTTCGCCAGGGCCATGGTGTACGAACCGCGAGTCCTTCTCATGGACGAGCCGCTCGGTGCGCTGGACAAGAAACTGCGTGATTCGCTGCAACTCGAGATCAAGCGTATTCACGGCGAACTCGGCACCACGTTCGTCTATGTCACACACGACCAGGACGAGGCCCTGGTGCTGTCGGACCGCATCGCGGTGTTCAACAAGGCGCGCATCGAACAGATCGGTTCGCCCACTGAGCTTTACGAGCACCCCAAGAGCATCTTCGTGGCCCGGTTCCTCGGCGAGTCGTCGCTGTTCCACGGCAAGCTCGAGGACGGGCGCGCCGTGAATGCGTATGGACGCCGGATCGTGGCAGGCCGGGGCGACTCGACGGGGGGAGACTCGGTGGCCGTCGTGGTGCGACCGGAACGCCTTCGCATCCTCACCGGTGAGGCCGAGCCCGACGTCGTCAACGCGGTGCCGGGCACCGTGATCCAGGAGATCTACCTCGGCAACTCGCGCAAGGTCGAGGTCAGCCTGCCCGACGGCACCACCGCGCTGGTCCGCGAAAGCGCCGACAGCATCACGCCGACCACGGCGGGGCAAAAGATCTGGCTGACGTTCGATCCCGATGTCGCCACCATCCTGCCTGCCGAAACCTCCCACTGATGAACAGCTACGAACACAGGAGAACCAAGATGTCCCCCGACGGCCGGACGACCAGCGGTCTCGCCAATGACTTCGTGAACGGCAGCGTGTCGTTCTGGTACCGCCAGGCGGGTTGGCCGGAATCGAGACCGCCACTGCCGGGGTCGCGCGATGCCGACATGTGCATCGTCGGCGCGGGCCTGACCGGATTGTGGGCTGCCTATTACCTCAAGAAGGAACAGCCTGATCTGCGAATTGTCATGTTGGAGAAGGAGTTCGCAGGGTTCGGTGCGTCGGGCCGCAACGGTGGCTGGCTCTCCGCCGAACTCGCCGGGTCGCGCGACGCCTATGCCTCCACGCACGGCCACGACGGCGTCGTCGCGCTCATGCGGGCCATGCGGGGCGCTGTCGACGAGGTCATCGGTGTCGCGAACTCCGAAGGTATCGACGCTGACATCGTCAAGGACGGTGTGCTGCACGTGGCACGTAACCAGGCGCAGATGGGCAGGCTCCGCGAATCTTTGGAGTACGAGCGGAATTGGGGCGCGACGGACGACGACTTCAGGGTGCTCACCGGCGACGAATCGAATGCCCGGATCCGGGTGGAGAACGCCATGGGTGCGCTGTTCACTCCCCACTGCGCGCGGGTGCAGCCGGCCAAGCTGGTTGGTGGCCTGGCCCGCGTGGTGGAGGGCATGGGCGTGGACATCTACGAACAGACGGAGGTGACCGACATCAAGGCGGGCCGCGCGATCACGGCTCGGGGCGATGTCCGGGCACCCGTGATCCTGCGGTGCCTTGAGGGTTTCACCGCGACCATGCCGGGACAACGGCGGGCGTGGCTGCCGATGAACTCGTCGATGGTGGTCACCGAACCCCTTCCCGATTCGGTGCTGGAACAGGTCGGTTGGAAGGGCGCCGAGCTCCTCGGCGACTACGCGCACGGCTACATGTATGCCCAACGCACTGCGGACAATCGAATTGCCCTGGGCGGCAGGGGGATTCCTTACCGGTACGGTTCGGCACTCGACCATCGCGGTGCCACCCAGCAGTGGACCATCGACGCCCTGGGCGCGCTGGTTCGCGACATGTTCCCGGCGACCCGCGATGTGCCGATCGAGCATGCGTGGTGCGGTGTGCTCGGGGTTCCGCGCGACTGGACCGCGACCGTCGATTTCGATCGGGCCAGCGGGCTGGGCACCGCGGGCGGCTACGTCGGCAGTGGCCTGACCACCACCAACCTGGCTGGGCACACACTCGCCGATCTCGTGCTGAAGCGTGACACCGCGCTGACGCGATTGCCGTGGGTGGGGCGCCGCGTGCGCAAGTGGGAACCCGAGCCGCTGCGGTGGCTCGGCGTCCAGGCGATGTACGCGCTGTACCGCACCGCCGACCGTCGCGAATCCACCCGTGGCCTGACCGGCACGAGTGGACTGGCCCGGGTGGCCAACAAGATCACGGGGCGCTGACGCGATGGAGACGAGTGTGAAGCTTCTTCAGGTGGACGCGGCCAAGGTCGAGATGCCCGAGCCGCAACCGAAACCGACGAGCCTCAGCGGCCAGCTGGAGTCCTCGCTCGGAGTCTGGGCCGATGCCGTCACCGACACCGGCGTGTGGGAGTGCGGCCCCGGCGAGTTCACCGCGGACCGGTCGGGCGCGACCGAGGTGTGCCACATCATCTCCGGCTCCGGCACGGTGGTCGGGGAGGACGGAACCGCGGCCGACATCGGGCCCGGCACCCTACTGGTCCTGCCACGGGGCTGGCGGGGGACCTGGTTCGTCAAGGAGTCGATCCGTAAGACTTATGTCATGGTCGGCGCCTGACGGGCGTCGTCTGCCCGGCCCTAAACTGGGGCCATGACCGCGAGCGCTCGGGTCGGCGAGTTCGAGGAGTTGCGGCCGCATCTGCTGGCCGTGGCCTACCGGTTGACCGGGACCTTCGCCGACGCCGAGGACATCGTCCAGGACGCATGGCTGCGGTGGGAAGCCAACCGCACGCAGATCGCTGACCTGCGGGCGTGGCTGACCACGGTGGTGAGCAGGTTGGGCCTGGACCGCTTGCGTTCCGCGGCGCACCGGCGCGAGTCCTATTACGGGGAATGGCTGCCGGAGCCCGTCGTCACCGGACTCGATGCGAACGACCCACTCAACGCGGTGGTGGCCGGGGAAGACGCCCGGTTCGCGGCGATGGTGGTGTTAGAGCGGCTCACCCCCGATCAGCGGGTGGCCTTCGTATTGCACGACGGGTTCGGCGTGCCGTTCACCGAGATCGCCAGTGTCCTCGGCGTCAGCGACGCCTCGGCCCGCCAGTTGGCCTCGCGCGCCCGCCGCGCCGTCGCCGACAATCCGCCGCCGTCCTCGCCCGACGATCTGCACAACCAGGTTGCCGGTGAGCTGATGGCCGCCCTGGCCACGGGGGAGCTCGACGCCGTCGTGCGGTTGTTGCATCCCGACGTCACGTTCACCGGCGATTCGAACCGTCGCGCCCCGACCGCTGCCCGGGTCATCCACGGGGCCGACAAGGTGGCCCGGTTCATCCTCGGACTGTCCCAGCGTTACGGGCCGAATTGGTTGGCAGGCAGTCAGTTTGCTCTTGTCAACGGCCAGTTGGGCGTCTATACGACGGGCGCGCCGGCGGGTGACGGCTATCCCGAGATGTCTCCCCGGGTCACCATCTTCACCGTCCGGGACGGAAAGGTCTGTGCGGTGTGGGACATCGCCAACCCCGACAAGTTCACCGGATCTCCGCTGAGAAGAGGTGCGCAGTGATGCCGAACGAACCCGGATCGTTGGCCCAGACCTTCAGCCGAATGATGTTCCGCGGCATGGACAAGATGCGTCACCGCGATGCCTTCGACATCGGTGCGGCTACCGGCACGGATTTCGCCGGATTCCAGAACTGCCACCAGATCGTGCTGGTGACGTTCAAAAGATCCGGTGAGGCGATGCCAAGCCCGGTGAATCACGGCGTGGCAGACGGGAAGATCTACGTACGCACGGATCCGTCGACCGGGAAGGTCAAGCGCATCCGCAACAACCCGAATGTTCTTGTGGTGGCGAGCAATCTGCGCGGCAAGCCCACCGGCCCGGTGGTGGCCGGCGAGGCGCGCATCCTGCCGGAGGCGGAACACGCGCATGCCGATGCGGTGATCGCCGCCAACTGGAGTCCCCCCATGAAGCTGCTGGAGCGCAGCCTCGACTACGGCAGTCAACTGGCCGGGATACCAACGGCTTACATCGAGATCACGCCCACGGGGGCCTGACGCTTTCCGGCGTCACAAGACGGGCGTCACAAGACGTAGGGGATCAACGCCTTACGGTCGGTGGGGTACTCGGGAAACTTGTCCTGATACCAGCTGTGGGTGCCCAGGGCCCGGGGAATCAGGTTGCCTGCGGTGATCAGCAGGATGGCGACTCCGGGCAGGGCCCAGGTCAGTAGAGCGAAGCCGGACCAGGCGATGATCTCGCCCAGATAGGCCGGGCTGGTGACGAACCGGAAGCCGCCACCGAACGGAATCCGGTACTCGGCAACACCGGGATTGTTCTTCTCCCGCAGGTTGCGCACGATCGATTCCGAGTTCACCAGCAGCGCGAATCCGCACAGGTAGATCACCAACCCGATCAGGAATCGCGGGTCGGTCAACCAGGCGGTGGTGTACTGGCCGAAGAAGTCCTGGCTGAACAGGGTTCCGTTGAGGTAGCCGTGCATGGAGGTGACGAGCATGCCCATCACGATCACCGAGATGTTGAACGTGCCGCGCTTGCCCGGAACCTGGCGGATCGCGAGCGGGAAGAACCAACCGCGGTTGGCGTAGTGCAGCATCCAGATCCCGGCGAGCACCAGGGACGTCGGCTCGAACCGGTTCGGCCCGGCCAGGTAGCTGATCAAGAACACCACGGTCGCGGGGATCTCCATCAGCCACCAGCCGAGCTTCGGGTTGAGGTTCAAGCCGAGTTTCGTCGTCGAGAAGCGCCCGTAGGAACTCTGTGCGAAGAACCCGCCGATGATCACGAATGCGGCGAACGCGAAGGCCGCGGTCAGCACCGTGTCATAGAGCGTGTTGCCGGTGTACCAGTGCATGGCTGTTCCTAGGGGAGCGGGCGGTTTCTGTAACGTGTTCTACCATCCCGCCCGGGCCGCCCGGTTACTCAGCCCACGGCACGCGACACGCATCTCCTGAGTTGAAGCCCTGCTCGGTGATGCCCAAAGCTGAGTACATCCGCGACCGCATGTTCTCCACACCGATCTGGTAGGTCAGCTCGATGACGCCGTCGTCGCCGAAGCGCCGGCGCAGATCGGCAACCTGCTCGTCGGTGACGGTGTGCGGGTCTGTGGTCATCGCATTGGCGTAAGCGATCGCGGCGCGCTCGTCGTCGGTGAACAGTGGCGAGGTGGCGTAGTCGTCGATCGACTTGAGCCGCTCCACGTCGAGGTTCTCCAGCCGCATCAGCATGGAGCCGAAGTCCACGCACCACGAGCAGCCGACCGTGCGGGCCGTCCAGAACACCGCCAGCTCACGGACCGTGGCGGGCAGCTTCTTGGAGCCACCCTGCAACAGCATCTCGTGTACGCCGTTGGCGACCAGCAGACGCGGGTGGTTGGCGGCCACGGCGAACGGCTCGGGCACCTCACCGAACTCGCGCTTGGCGTACCAGTACATCGCGCGGGTCAGCAGGCCGGCTTGCTTGGGGGTGACAGCGGGGATTCGTGTCTTGGTCTCGGTCATGCCAGTTAGACGAAATGGCCCCGCGATGTGTGACAGGTGCCCAGCCTGAGCTTGTGTGTCAGTTTTCGCGCAAAACTCGAACACGCGCTCAGGTTGGGGTCCACCTGGAACCGGTTATCGGCCCGTGACGTCGTAACTGCATGCCGTTTCTGGGGTCCGAGGCGTTGGCTGCCGGCATGCTCAACCGCTACCAGCTGCGGACCCGGTACGACCCGGTGTACCGGGGTGTTTACGTCCCCCGCGGCACGCAGCTGACACCCGTGGACAAAGCGGAGGCGGCCTGGCTGTGGTCGGGTCGGCGGGCAACGGCCGCCGGCTTGTCGGCGGCCGCGCTGCACGGGTGCAAGTGGATCGACGCCAAACTCCCCGCCGAACTGAATCAGCCCAGCCAGCACAAAACCCCCGGCATCGTGCTGCACTGCGACGCCCTTTGGGACGACGAGACCTGCCGTGTTCGCGGCATCGCAGTGACGACACCACACCGGACCGCGTTCGATCTCGGCCGCCGACAAGGCTTGACCGCAGCTGTCATTCGAGTGGATGCACTGCTGCAGGCCACGAAGCTGCAGCTCTGCGACATACAGCCACTTCTTCAGCGGCACAAGGGGATACGCGGGATTGTGCAGTTGCGCCAGGTGCTAGGGCTTGCCGACGACGGCGCGGAATCGCCGCAGGAAACCCGTCTCCGCCTGCTCTATACCGACGCTCGAATGAGGCCGTCTCAGACCCAGATCGAGGTCTTCGGGCACTGGGGTGAGCAGGTCGGTCGCATCGACATGGGATGGCCGGAGTGGAAAGTCGGTGTCCAATATGACGGCATTCAACACTGGACCGATCCGAGACAACGCACCAAGGACATCGACCAGGATGCGGAGTACCGCGAACTCGGCTGGCGGATTGTCCGCGTCGGGGCAGACCTACTCCGGTATCGACAACGTGTGATCATCGCCCGCACCCGCGACGCACTTCGCGCGGCAGGCGCCCCCTACTAAAACGAACCTGAGCTTGTGTTCGAGATTCGGCGGGAATCTCGAACACAAGCTCAGGTTCGGCAAAGAGAACCTAGCGCGCGAACATCAAAGCGCGCTTGACCTCCTGGATCGCCTGCGTCACCTGGATGCCACGCGGGCAGGCCTCGGTGCAGTTGAACGTGGTGCGGCAGCGCCACACACCGTCGACCTCGTTGAGGATGTCCAGCCGCTCGGCGGCCGCCTCGTCACGCGAATCGAAGATGAACCGGTGGGCGTTGACGATCGCGGCCGGACCGAAGTAGGAGCCCTCGCTCCAGTACACCGGGCAGCTCGTGGTGCAGCACGCGCACAGGATGCACTTGGTGGTGTCGTCGTAGCGGGCCCGGTCGGTGGCGCTCTGGATGCGCTCCTTGGTGGGCGGGTTGCCACTGGTGATCAGGTACGGCTTCACGGCGCGGTATGCGTCGAAGAACGGCTCCATGTCCACCACGAGGTCCTTCTCCACGGGCAGGCCGCGGATCGGCTCGATGGTGATCGTCAGCTGCTTGCCCGGCTTCTTCGGCAGCAGGTCGCGCATGAGGACCTTGCAGGCCAGCCGGTTCACGCCGTTGATCCGCATGGCATCCGAACCGCACACCCCGTGGGCGCAGGAGCGCCGGAAGGTCAGCGTGCCGTCCAGGTAGCCCTTCACGTACAACAGCAGGTTCAGCAGCCGGTCCGAGGGCAGGCAGGGAACCCGGAAGCTCTGCCAGCCGGCAGCGTCGGGGTTCTCGGGGTTGAACCGGGCGATCTTCAGGGTGACCATGACCGCGCCCTCGGGCACGGGGGGCAGCTCCGGGTCGCCGGCTTCGGGCTTATCGATGACTGGGGCGCTCATCAGTACTTCCGCTCCATCGGCTCGTAGCGGGTCTGGACCACGGGCTTGTAATCCAGCCGGATGTCGGACAGCAACTCGCTGCCCTCCTTGTAGGCCATGGTGTGCCGCATGTAGTTGGTGTCGTCGCGGTCGGGGTAGTCCTCGCGGGCGTGTCCGCCGCGGGACTCCTTGCGGTTGAGCGCACCGACCACGGTCACCTCGGCAAGCTCCAGCAGGAAGCCCAGCTCGATGGCCTCGAGCAGGTCGCTGTTGTAACGCTTGCCCTTGTCGTGCACCGTGATTCGGCTGTAGCGCTCCTTGAGTGCATGGATGTCGGTGAGCGCCTGCTTGAGCGTTTCCTCGGTGCGGAACACCGCGGCGTTGTTGTCCATCGACTGCTGCAGGGCCGTGCGGATGTCGGCGACGCGCTCGTTGCCGTGCTCGGAGAGGATGTCGCCGACCCAGCCGACCACCATGTCGGCCGGGTTCTCCGGCATGTCGACGTGGTTGTGGTTGGCGGCGTACTCGGCGGCGGCGATACCGGCGCGACGGCCGAACACGTTGATGTCCAGCAGCGAGTTGGTGCCGAGGCGGTTGGCGCCGTGCACCGACACACACGCGCATTCACCCGCGGCGTAGAGGCCGGGGATGACGTTGGTGTTGTCGCGCAGGACCTGGCCGTGGATGGTCGTCGGGATGCCGCCCATCACGTAGTGGCAGGTCGGGTAGACCGGCACCAGTTCGGTCACCGGGTCCACACCCAGGTAGGTGCGGGCGAACTCGGTGATGTCGGGCAGCTTGGCTTCGAGCACGTCCTCGCCGAGGTGACGCACGTCGATGTAGACGTAGTCCTTGTTCGGTCCGGCGCCGCGGCCTTCGAGCACCTCGAGCACCATCGACCGGGCGACGATGTCACGCGGCGCGAGGTCGACGATCGTCGGCGCGTAGCGCTCCATGAACCGCTCGCCCTCGCCGTTGAGCAACCGGCCGCCCTCGCCGCGCACGGCCTCGGAGATCAGGATGCCCAGGCCGGCCAGGCCTGTCGGGTGGAACTGGTGGAACTCCATGTCCTCCAAGGGAAGTCCCTTGCGGAAGATGATGCCCAGGCCGTCACCGGTCAGGGTGTGGGCGTTGGAGGTGGTCTTGTACATCCGGCCCGAACCGCCGGTGGCGAAGACGATCGCCTTGGCGTGGAAGATGTGGATGTCGCCGGTCGCCAGCTCGTAAGCGATGACGCCGGTGGCCACCGGACCGGCCGGCGTGTCGGTCAGCGCGATGTCGAGCGCGTAGAACTCGTTGAAGAACTCCACGTCGTGCTTGACGCAGTTTTGGTACAGCGTCTGCAGGATCATGTGGCCCGTGCGATCGGCGGCGTAACAGGCCCGGCGCACCGGAGCCTTGCCGTGGTCGCGGGTGTGCCCGCCGAAGCGACGCTGGTCGATGCGGCCCTCGGGCGTCCGGTTGAACGGCATGCCCATCTTCTCGAGGTCCAGCACCGCGTCGATGGCCTCTTTGGCCATGATCTCGACGGCGTCCTGGTCAGCGAGGTAGTCGCCACCCTTGACGGTGTCGAAGGTGTGCCATTCCCAGTTGTCCTCTTCGACGTTGGCCAGCGCGGCGCACATGCCGCCCTGGGCCGCGCCGGTGTGGGAGCGCGTCGGGTACAGCTTGGTCAGCACGGCGGTACGTACCCGGGGTCCGGCCTCGACGGCCGCGCGCATGCCGGCGCCACCGGCACCGACGATGACGACGTCGTAGCGATGTTCCTGAATCATCTGTGTCCCCTTTAGGAGATGTTCGCGTCGAAGGTGACGAGCACGTAGCTGCCCAGCACCAACGTGAATCCGGTCGCCAGCAGCAGCACCGCGTTCAGCCAGAACTTGGTGGTGTTCTTGCGGGCGTAGTCGCCGATGATCGTGCGCAGGCCGTTGGCGCCGTGGATCATCGCGAGCCACAGCAGGGCCATGTCCCAGATCTGCCAGAACGGGGAGGCCCAGCGCTGTGCGACGTAGTTGAAGTCGATGCGGTACACGCCGTCCTGCCACATCAGCATGATGAACAGGTGGCCGAGCGCGAGGAACACCAGCGCCAGGCCGGAGAACCGCATGAACAACCAGGCGTACTTCTCGAAGTACGGAATGCCGCGGGGACGACGCGGCGCGCGCGGATGGTCCAGCGCGGCCGGCCGGTCGTGCTCGCGTTCCATCACCGGTGCCGGGCGGCCCAGCCGCGACTCGCCCGCTCCTGGCGCGCTCACAGGAACCGCTCCGCCATGTGCATACCGAGAACTCCTAGTGATGCGATGAGAACCACGGCAAAGACGCCGACGGCGACCGCGAGCATCTGCCGCTGGTAGCGGGGGCCCTGCTGCCAGAAGTCGATGAGGATGACGCGGATGCCGTTCAGTGCGTGAAACAGCACCGCGGCGACCAGTCCCATCTCCATCAATCCGACGATGGGCGTCTTGTACGTCTCGATGACCTCGTTGTAGGCCTGCGGGCTCACCCGGACCAAGGCGGTATCGAGAACGTGGACGAACAGGAAAAAGAAAATCGTGGCACCGGTAATACGGTGCAGCACCCAGGACCACATTCCCGGATCACCGCGATAAAGGGTGCGCCGTCGTGCTTTCCTGGGTTGCGGAGCCGATACCTCCGTCTGAGTACTCATCGGGCCCTCCAACGCCATCGGTGGGACGTCTGGGACTGCCTGTGAATTAGCCCCAAACCTCGGGGCGACTCTAAACCCATTTGCAGTGGCGAACGAACTACGGTTGAGCAGTTCGACCCGCTGAACAGCCAAAAGTTAGGCTTACCTATCTTAATGGGCGGGTCGAGGATTGGGGTTTCGGAATGCATTCAGAACCTATGTCCAGGCTTGTCGCATGACGATCGACGTCGACTGGAACCTGTTGCGCAACAAGGCAATTGGGGTCTCTTTTCATGCCTACGCGCCTTATTCGGGCTTTTCTGTGGGAGCCGCCGCTCTGGTCGACGACGGCCGCGTCGTGGCCGGGTGCAATGTGGAGAATGTCTCATATGGCCTAGGTCTCTGTGCCGAGTGCGCTGTGGCCTGTGCCCTCCATTCCGGAGGCGGCGGAAGGCTTGTCGCGCTGTCGTGTGTGGGTCCCGACGGGGGTCTTCTGATGCCGTGTGGACGGTGTCGTCAGGTCCTGCTGGAACACGGTGGGCCCGAGTTGCTCATCGACCACCCGGACGGCGCGCGGCCGCTACGCGACCTGCTGCCGGACGCCTTCGGGCCCGAGGATCTGCAGCGCGGGTAAGGCCAAGTGGTCCAACAACTCCGGGTTACCGGCGAGTAGGTTTACGGCCATGCCGCATCTCGACGCGCCGACCGTCATCCGGACCAAACGTGACGGCGGCACGCTGTCCGACGCCGCGATCGACTGGGTCATCGACGGCTACACCCACGGCCGGGTCGCTGACGAGCAAATGTCGGCGCTCCTGATGGCGATCTTCCTCAAGGGGATGGCGCCGGCTGAGATCGCCCGCTGGACGGCGGCCATGGTCGCGTCCGGGGAGCGGTTCGACTTCACCGACCTGCGCCGTGACGGCCGGCCGCTTGCCTTGGTGGACAAGCACTCCACCGGTGGGGTGGGGGACAAGATCACCATTCCGCTGCTGCCCGTTGTGATGGCGTGTGGCGCCAGTGTTCCGCAGGCGGCCGGGCGTGGGCTCGGCCACACCGGTGGCACCCTCGACAAACTCGAGGCGATCCATGGCTTCACCGCTGAGCTGACCAAAGACCAAATCCGGCAACAACTTCGGGATATCGGTGCGGCGGTGTTCGCGGCGGGCGAGCTGGCGCCGGCCGACCGCAAGATCTACGCACTGCGAGATGTCACGGCCACGACCGAGTCGTTGCCGCTGATCGCGAGCTCGGTGATGAGCAAGAAATTGGCCGAAGGCGCCCGTTCGCTGGTCTTGGACGTCAAGGTCGGCCGCGGTGCGTTCCTCAAGACCGAGGCCGAGTCGCGTGAGCTGGCAGCCACGATGGTCGACCTCGGCAATGCCAACGGGGTTCCCACCAGGGCGCTGCTCACCGACATGAACTGCCCGCTGGGCCGCGCGGTCGGCAACTCCGTGGAGGTTGCCGAATCGCTGGAGGTGTTGGCCGGCGGCGGACCGCCCGACGTGATCGAGCTGACGCTGGCGCTGGCCACGGAGATGCTCGATGCGGCCGGCATCGACGGAGCCGACCCGGCCGAGACCCTGCGGGACGGCAGCGCGATGGATTGCTTCCGTGCGCTGGTGGCGGCTCAGGGCGGGGACCTGAGCCGCCCGCTGCCCATCGGGGCGGCCAGCGAGACCGTGACGGCCCCGCACGGCGGCATCATGGGCGACCTCGATGCCATGGGCGTGGCGCTGGCGGCCTGGCGGTTGGGCGCCGGCCGGGCTCAGCCGGGTGAACCCGTGCAGTTCGGTGCCGGCGTGCGGATCCACCGCAAGCCGGGTGAGCCCGTGGCCGCGGGGGAGGCGCTGTTCACGCTCTACACGGAGACGGCCGAGCGGTTGCCCGGTGCACTGGCCGAACTCGACGGCGCCTGGAGCGTCGGCGACACGGCGCCCACGCAGCGGCCACTGATCATCGATCGGATCGTCTAGCGCTGCCGTGCTCGTGTGAGAGCCACTCTGGCCAATCGGGTGCCCGACTGCTAGGCACAGATGGTGCCCGACGACGACCTCGCGGATTTCCAGCGCTCAGAGTTCACCTATCAGTCCAAGACTCGCACCATATTTCGGCGCGGTGACGGCCCGGCGGTGATCGTCATCGCCGAAATGCCCGGCATCACCCCCAAGGTCCTCGACTTTGCCCGCCAGGTCAGCGAGATCGGTTGCACGGCAGTCCTTCCGCACCTGTTCGGAGTTCCCGGCCGCGATCCGAATCCGGACGCACGCGGTCGGGTTGGCTTCGTGGCGAATGCAGTCGGCTCGCTCGTACCGGCCTGCATCAGCCGAGAATTCGTCACGCTGGCGACGGGCCGGACGTCCCCGGTCATCGACTGGCTGCGGGCGCTGGCCAGAGACGAACACCAGCGTTGCGGCGGCCCCGGTGTCGGCGCTGTCGGTATGTGCTTTACCGGCGGCTATGCCCTGGCAATGGCCACCGATGATGCTTTGCTCGCTCCGGTCTTGTCGCAACCTTCGTTGCCAATAGGGCTGACCGCCGCGCAACGCCGGTCGATCGACATCTCGGAGGCCGATCTGGCCGTCGTCAAGCAACGCTGCGCCCGCGGTCTGACGGTGATGGGCCTGCGTTTCACCGGGGACCGATTGGTGCCGCCGGAACGCTTCGACTTTTTGCGCGAGCAACTCGGTGACGCGTTCGTCGCGGTCGAACTCGACGATGCCGATGCCAACCCCGCCGCGACGATGTCACCGCACTCGGTGCTCACCGAGCACCTGATCGACGAGCCGGGCCAACCCACCCGCGCAGCGCTGGACCAGGTGCTCGAGCTGTTTCGTCACCGACTGTTGAGCAGGTCGCAGCCTGAATGAGCGTCGCTGACCGATCCCTGTCGCGCATGATGGGGACATGAGTACGCCGCTGAGTCTGGACAAGATCCAGCACGCTCCCAAGGCCCTGCTGCACGACCACCTGGACGGTGGGCTGCGACCGGCCACAGTGCTCGACCTGGCCGGTCAGCTCGGCTATGACGA
The DNA here is from genome assembly GCF_000426065.1 of Mycobacterium sp. URHD0025. GTDB lineage: Bacteria > Actinomycetota > Actinomycetes > Mycobacteriales > Mycobacteriaceae > Mycobacterium. The sequence continues at coordinate 489,216 of NZ_AUEQ01000006.1, forward strand.
CCTGCCGGCAACCGAGGTCGACGAGCTGGCCACGTTCTTCCGCACGGCCGCCCACAGTGGCTCGTTGGTGCGCTACCTGGAGCCGTTCGCCCACACTGTCGGGGTCATGCAGACGCCTGAGGCGCTGTACCGCGTCGCCTTCGAGTGCGTGGAGGATCTGGCCGCGGACAACGTCGTCTATGCGGAGGTCCGGTTCGCGCCCGAGCTGCACATCGATCGTGGGCTGTCGCTCGACGATGTGGTCGACGCAGTGCTGGCCGGATTCACCGACGGTGAGAAGGCGACCGCCGCCGAGGGCCGCGCCATCACCGTGCGTTGTCTGGTCACCGCCATGCGCCACGCGGCCCGCTCCCGCGAGATCGCCGAGCTGGCAATCCGGTTCCGGGACAAGGGCGTTGTGGGCTTCGACATCGCCGGCGCCGAGGCCGGATATCCTCCCACTCGTCACCTCGATGCCTTCGAGTACATGCGAGGCAACAACGCGCGCTTCACTATTCACGCGGGCGAGGCGTTCGGCCTGCCGTCGATCCACGAGGCCATCGCGTTCTGCGGGGCGGACCGGCTGGGCCACGGGGTGCGCATCGTCGACGACATCACCGAGTTCGATGACGGCACGCAGCGGCTGGGCCGGTTGGCATCCATCTTGCGCGACAAGCGCATTCCGCTGGAGATGTGCCCGAGCAGCAACGTGCAGACCGGCGCGGCACCCAGCATTGCCGAGCATCCGTTCGACCGCCTGGCGCGGCTGCGGTTCCGTGTCACCGTCAACACCGACAACCGGCTGATGAGCGACACCACGATGAGTCAGGAGATGCTGCGGCTGGTCGAGGCGTTCGGCTACGGGTGGACCGACCTCGAGCGGTTCACCATCAATGCGATGAAGTCGGCTTTCATCCCGTTCGACGAACGCCTGGCGATCATCGACGAGGTGATCAAACCCCGGTATGCGGTTCTGGTCGGCTGAGCACAGCGCGTAGCGTATCGGCGAAAACTCCTGGCGCGCCCATGAATCCGCCATGGTCACCGGGAAACATCACCGGCCGTTGCCCCAGCAGATCGGCCAGCGCGGTCGTCGTGCGCTGGGTCAACAGGTGCCCGGACTCCTCGCCGAGGCCGAGCACCACCCGTCCGTTCTTCAGCGCCTCGACGTCGGGCCGGTAGCGGGTGGTGGCCCGCAGCTCATGGTTGAAGAAGTGTGCCGCGTCGCGCAGTTCCTGATCACTGGGTGCGGGCATCTCCGGTGAAGCCGGCGGCACGTCGAACCCGGCGTTGGCCATGAACTTTCCCCACGCCGCGAACATTCCATCGCCCGCGAACGTCGCGATGATGTCGTCGGTGGCAGCGCGCTGTTCGTCGGCGTCGGGCAACAACTCGAGCACGGGAGGCTCATGGGCCACCAGGGTGCCCACCCGATCGGGATGCCGGGCCACCAACGCCAGACCCGTCACCGCGCCGCCGGAGGAGCCGAACACGTCGGCTGAGCCGGCGCCCAAGTCATCGAGGATTGCCGCGACGTCGTCGGCGCAGCTCGGGTGTCGAGTCCTGGTCGGGATCATCGACAGCACTGCCGGCGACGCCGCGTGGGTCGGCGGTCACCACGGTGTGGTCACCGGCCAGCGCGTGTGCCAGTGGCGCGAACTCCGAGGCCGCCATCGGGGCGCCGAGGATGATCAGCAGCGGTCCCGTTCCGCGCACCTCATAGTGCAGGCGGGCGCCGGGGACCGTGACGGTGTGGGTGGAGAGGCTGCTCGTGGTGGTCATGAGTGCTCTGACCGCTCTGGCGGCCAGAACTCATCGGGGCGGCTACTCCGGCCGTAGGCGCGACTCCACGAAACGCTCCAGTGCTTCCCACTGCTCGACGGCCTGAGCGTACGGGGCCTCGGGCTTGCGGGCGTTCTCGTTGCCCAGGACATAGTCCACGAATTTGCCGAGCGCCTTGGTGCCCGCCAGTGTCTCGTCGACGGTCTTGTCCTCCGAATAGTCGCTCACGTCGCGCAGCAACTCGACGGCCAACTCCAACTGGTCATGGTCGACCGCGTCGGGTCCGTCGGCGATGTCGTCTGAGATGCCGCTGAGGACGTAGACGTTCTCGTCGGCGACCTCCACGCGCAGGGAGCCGTCCGTGGCGGCGGTCCTGATGTCGTCGTAGGTGGCCAGGTCCGACAGGTCGTGATCGTGTTCGTCGGCCAGGTAGCGGGCCAGGGCGCGCTCGGAGCTGAACACGCTGATGCGTCCATTACGACCCAGGAAGACCGGCTCGTCGTCGAGGTAGCAACGCAACGTGTAGACGGTGCCCGAGCCGGTCATGATGCGCACCGGGTCGATACCGACCTTCTGCCAGAAGTCCTCGTCATCGCCCAGGACGGCGGTGTCGGCGGCGCTGCGCACGGGCGCGACCTCGGCCTCGGCGTCGTCCTCGTCGTTTTCGGCGTCGTCGTCGGTGTCGGTGTCGGCGGTGAGGTCGTCCTCGTCCTCTTCGGGGGCGGGCTCCTCGAGTTCGGCCTCGGCCTTCTTGACCGCGTCGGAATCGATGTCCTCGGGAACCGTGACGATCTCGTCGATGGAGTCGACCACGCCGTCCCAGCCGCGGGCGATCACGGCTTCGATCTCGGCCCAGCGCTTGCGCCCGGAGCGGCCGGTGAAGCCTTCCAACCCACCGCCCACCGTGCCCAGCACGGGGTTGCCGTTGAAGAACTTGCTGATGGCTGCCAGCTCGCACACCGAGCCGATCGAGGACACCACCACCAGCGTGCGGTGCAGGGTCGCGACGGATTCTTCCGTCGGCTTCTCGGCGACCAGGTCGGGGACCCCCACGATGTCGTACTCGCGGTCCTCCGACGGCTGCAGCTTGTGTGCGTTGGCCGCGGTGAGCTTGCTCCACGCCGGGTGGTCGGCGAGATCGTTGTCGGTGTTGGTGCGCACGAAAGCCACCAGGTCAGCGACCGATTCGAAGGCGTACAGGGCATCACCCTCGCCAAGGAACGCCTCCCACTCATCGCCGGCATCCCGCCAACGCGGAGCCCACAGTGTGTAAAGGTCGCCCTTGGTCAGCCCGAGCCGGACCGGCACGATGTCAGCAGCCATGCGGCACAGCCTAATGGGATGCCCTGGAGGCCAGTCAGCTCGTCTCCGGTTCAGGGCCTACCGGCACGCTCGTCACACCGTGGGCCGCCAGAATCCCTGAAAGCCCTGACCGGCATTCGTGGTCCGGATGGGTGACAGTTTCACCGGATCCCCGGCCTCGATCATGGTGTTCGCCCCGACGATCATCGCGACGTGTCCGTCCCATACCGCCAGATCGCCGGGCCGCAACGTTCCTGGCGACACGGCCGTGCCGACGTCCTGCTCCTGGGCCAGCCGCGGAAGGTCCAGCCCGGCTTCGTGATAGGCCCATTGGGTCAGTCCACTGCAGTCCAACCCGACGCCCGGTGTGGTGCCTCCCCACCGGTACGGCACTCCCAGTTGGGTCAGCGCGTGCCGCACCGCGCTGGCTGCCACGGCGTTGGGCGCCACGGCTGTGCTTCCGTCGGGCAACCGCACCGCCACGCCATCGCCGAACATGCCCGGGTCGCGCAGCCCGACGGGGGCTTCCGAGCGGTCAGCATTCCAACTACTCGCCGGGGCAGCAGGCGGTGGACTCCCGGAGAACCCCGCAGCAGCCGGTGCGAAACCGCCGGAGCCGGCCGAGTAACCGGAGCCGGCCGGGAAACCGCGCGAGCCGGTGTACGGAGCGGTGACTGCCTCGGCCCGGTGGTCCAGGTCGGCGCGTAGTTCGTCGACGACAGCCGACGCCTCGGCGATCGCGCGCCGTGCCTCCGCGTGCAGTTCCTCGGCCACTCCCGGTTCGTCGAGATGGGGAGCCAGCGCCGCGGCGCGTTCCTCGAAGCGGTCGATGATCGCCTGCAGCCGTGACCTCGCCCGAGCCACGGCCGAGTCTGCGTCGCGGGCCGCCGTGCTCAAGGCCTGCGCCTGCTCGGCCAGGCCCGCCACTTGCGCGGCGGTGTCCGCAGTGAAGCCCGCGGCGGCCGTCGCTGAGGCGCCCGCCCAACCGCCGGCGGCGTCGTCCCACGAGCGGCCGAGCGCGGCGGCGATATCCGTGAGGGCGGTGTGCGCCCCGTCCAGTGCCGTCACAGCCGGGCTGTCGGACGGCCAGCCGGCGCCCACCAGATCCCGAAGCTCGTAGAGCGGCGCGGCCAGCGCGATGGGGGACGCGGGCACGGCTACACCCGCGGCAGCAGCTGAGCCGCGCGCTGCCCGACGGCGTCGTAGCCGGCAGCGGACTTTCCGGCGCTGACGGCACCCGCATCCGTCCGAGCGCCCAACGATGCGACCGCATCGCTGTGGGCGGAGACGGCTTCGGTGAAAGCCGTGATGAACCGTTGGCCGATCGGTCCGAGAGCCGCCGCCGGCGACGGCATGGAGCGAAGGGTGGCGGCCACGGCGCTGAGGCCGGCGGCATGGGCGTTGAGGGCATCGCCAAGGGCACGGATGGCCGCCATGTCGGCGCGCAGGTTGTCGGCGGGCATGTGGTTAGGACGCCCGCCGACGCCGATCGGTTCCCGTTAAGGTCAGCGCATGGATGTACGCGTCGTCGACCACCCTCTGGCCGCCGCGCGGCTGACCACCCTTCGCGATGAGCGGACCGACAACGCGGGTTTCCGTGCGGCGCTCCGGGACCTGACGCTGATGCTGGTGTACGAGGCCACCCGGGATGCGGCGTCCGAGCAGATCGCGGTGCGCACCCCGGTGACCGACACCATGGGTTCGCGATTGGCCAATCCGCCGTTGCTGGTCCCCGTGTTACGGGCCGGTCTGGGGATGGTCGACCAGGCGCATGCGTTGATCCCTGAGGCACAGGTGGGTTTCGTGGGGATGGCTCGTGACGAGACGACGCATCAGCCGACGCCGTACCTGGCGTCGCTGCCGGACGATCTGAGCGCGCGGTCGGTGTTCGTGCTCGACCCGATGCTGGCGACCGGCGGGTCGATGGCTTACACCATCAACCTGCTGAAGGAGCGCAACGCTGACGACATCACCGCGGTGTGCGTGGTGTGCGCTCCGCAGGGGATCGCCGCGATCGAGAAGATCGCACCCGAAATGCGGCTCGTCACCGCGACCGTCGACGAGGGGCTGAACGAGATCGCCTACATCGTCCCCGGTCTCGGTGACGCGGGGGACCGTCAGTTCGGCCCGCGCTGAGGCACTACCAGCGGGCTGCGGCGTCGGCCAGGTCCTGGCTGAGTTTCTGGGCGTGCGCCCGTGCGGTGTCCAGGTCGTCGGTCGGCGCGCAGCGGACTTCGGTGTAGGACTTGAGTTTCGGCTCGGTTCCCGACGGGCGCACCACCACCCGGACCGAAGTGTCGGCGTCGCTGCCGGTGAAGATCAGCGCGTCGGTGCGCTGTTGCCCGTCCAGCACCAGCAGATCCTCGACACTGACGGCGATGCCGGCCAGTTCGGTCGGCGGGGCCGAGCGCAAGCGACTCATGGCTGCCGCGGCGTCATCGACGTGGCGGCTGACCGCACCCGTCACGTGCACGCCGTGCACCTTGGCCAGATCATCGAGGGCGTCGAGCACGGTGCGACCCTGATGGCGGAGTGCGGCCACCAGGTCGGCAGCCAGGATCGCGGCGCTGATCCCATCCTTGTCCCGCACCGAGGCAGGGTCGACGCAATGGCCGATCGCCTCCTCGTAGGCGTAGACCAACGTATTGCCGGGAGATTGGGCGCGGGCCAGCCACTTGAACCCGGTGAGGGTTTCGGCGTGCTGCGCACCGTGCGCGGCCGCGATCGCCGCCAGCATGCGCGATGAGACCACGGTGCTGGCGACCAGGGCGGCTTCACTGACCGGGCCCGGTTCGATTTGGGAGAGAATGTAATCGCCCAGCAGCCAGCCTGTTTCGTCGCCGGTGAGCATGCGCCAGCCATCGGGTCCGGGCACGCCGACGGCGCACCGGTCGGCATCGGGGTCCAGCGCGATGGCGATTTCGGCATCGACCTCGTCGGCCAGAGCCAGAAGCGCATCGACGGCACCGGGCTCCTCGGGATTGGGAAAGCTGACGGTGGGGAAGTTCGGGTCAGGGTTGAACTGTTCCTCGACCACGTGCACGTCGTCGAACCCGGCCAATGCCATTGCGTCGAGGGCGTATTCGCCGCCGACGCCGTGCAGCGGAGTCAGCGCCACGCGTACCGAACCGGTGGCGCGACGTACCCGAGCGGCCCGTTCCAGGTAGTGATAGACCTGCCGGAGCCCGCCGGTTTCCACTGCAGCCCTGTTTATCTCGTCGGCGTGCGGGGCCCGGGCAACTGCGGCCTCGATCTCGCGATCGGCGGGAGAGTTGATCTGCATGCCGCCCTCGACGAATACCTTGTAGCCGTTGTCGGCGGGCGGATTGTGGGATGCGGTGATCTGGACCCCGGCCACCGCAGGCAGGTGCCGGACGGTGTAGGCGAGCACCGGTGTCGGGACGGCGGCCATCATGAGCAGGACCTGGAAGCCTTCGGCCGCAAGTACTTCGGCAGTCGCCAAGGCGAACTCGTCAGAGTGGTGCCGGGCGTCACGGCCGACCACGACGTGGGATCCGCCCAGGCCCCTGTCCTTGAGGACCTGGGCCAGCGCCCACGTGGTGCGCACGACGACGGCCAGGTTCATCGCATCGGGCCCGCCCCGTATCGGTCCGCGTAAACCGGCGGTGCCGAAGGTCAGCGGATGGCTGAATCGGCGGTCGAGCTCATCGGGGCTACACGCGGACAATTCGGCCGCGGTCTGCGGGTCGGGGTCGTGGGCGATCCAATCGGCGGCGGCGGTCGCGATGGAAGTCATGACCCAAGTGTGCCCGCAGTGGCATCGGAGTAGGCCAGCTTGCGCAGGACAGGTGCCACCAGCATCACCAGATCGAATTCGAGATCGGTGAGGTTCTCCCGCATGGTGGCGTGCAACCAGGCGTCGCGCTCGGCGCGGTCCGCCTCCAGCAGGGCCATCCCTGCTGCGGTGATCTCGATGAGCTGTCGGCGACGGTCGTTGTCGTCGGGACGGCGGGCGATCAGGCCGCGGCGGACGAGTTCATTGATGCTGTCTGTCAGCGACTGCGCGCGGACATGCAGGCGAGCGCCCATCTCGGCCGGGGTGGTGGTTCCGGTGCGACTGGCCTCCCCGAGCAGTTCGAGCTGGCTCAAGGTGAGGCCGTGGTCGGGCCGGTGGCGCCGCATCTGGCGGGTGACCGCCATCATCGACTCGCGTAGTTCAGTCGCCGACGTTGCTGCCATAGACAAGTTATACCTTGGTATTCACGCCTATCGTGGCATTTGATGCCCTATGGAGCAAGGGTAGTCCGAAGGAATGCCTTACCATTTTGGTAGGAGGTGCGAGACAGCGATGACGCGGACACTGCGATGGGCCCTACTCGTCCTCGCGACTGCCGGCGTCACCGTCCCGCTCGATCTCGTCGGCGTTCCGTCGGCCGCGCTGTTCGCCGGGCTGGTGGTGGGCATTGCGCTGGCCCTCGCGGCCTTGGCGCCGGAACGCATGCCGCGTCGAGCCGGGGTGATCGCCCAGGGGGTGCTCGGCGTTTACATCGGCACGATGGTCCATCACGATGCGGTCAGCGCGATCGGCCCGGATTGGTTGATCGTGCTGGCGATCACCGTCGCCACGCTGGTCCTGAGCGTCGTTGCCGGCGGGTTGCTCGGACTGCACCGCGATGTCAGCCCGTTGACCGGCTCGCTGGCGCTGGTGGCAGGCGGCGCGTCGGGTCTGGTGGCCATCGCCCGTGAGCTCGGTGGCGATGATCGCGTCGTCTCCGTCGTCCAGTACCTGCGCGTGGCACTCGTCACCGCGACCATTCCGCTCGTGGTGACCCTCGTGTTCCACGCCGACAGGTCGCATCCCTCGCCGGCCGCGGCCCAAACCGATTCGGCGCCCTGGTATCTCAGCCTCGTGATGTTGGTTGTGATCGTTGCTGTCGGCGCCGTCGGCGGGCGATGGGTCAAGCTGCCCGGTGCCGGACTTCTGGGCCCGCTGGCCCTGACGGTGGCACTGCAACTCACCGGCCTGTCCTTCGGGTTGGCGGTCCCGGTACTACTGGTGCAGGCGGCCTACATGGTGATCGGCTGGCAGGCCGGCATCGCCTTCACCCGGGAGTCGCTGAGTGCCATCGGCCGGATCCTTCCGCTGGCACTGACGCTGATCGTGGTGCTCGGTGTGGCCACCGCCGGCCTCGGCGTGGTGCTGGCCGACGTCACGGGGATGACGCAACTCGAGGGCTACCTCGCGACAAGTCCGGGTGGGGTGTACGCGGTGCTGGCCACCGCCGTGGAAACCGGTTCCAATGTCACTTTCATCGTCGCCGCGCAGGTTTTGCGCGTCCTGCTGATGCTGTTCGTCGCGCCACTGATGGCCCGGGGCATGGCCCGGCTCGGCAGGCGACGCGGACTTCGTCACGATCAGCCGGCCGACGTCCCCGTTGCCGCGGTGACCAGGCGGTAGATGATCGGCTGAGCCGCGACATCATTGGCCTTGAAATTGGCCAGCACGAACGAGCGGAAGGTGCGATCGAACAGCAGGCGCGGCAGGAATGTCCGGAGCGTCGGCCAGCTGGCGTGGTTGACCACGCTGTAGTCGGTCGGTTCGCCGGGCCGCGGGGCCAGCAGCGTGGAGTCGGGCAGCGAGGTTCTGCGCTGGAACCAGCCGGCCGTGTATTCCCATGTGGCGTAGACCGTCTCGGCTGAATCGCAGTGAAAGTAGTTGAACAGGAACCAGTGGTCGCTGCAGCGCGCGACGTCGGCGATCCGGGCTGCGTTACTGGCCGCCAAGCGGTAGGAATGCCCTGCGTTGCGGTCGATTTCGGCAATCATGGCGCGGTAGGCGGCGTCAGCTCGCACGGTGGCGATGGCGTCGACACCGGTGGTGCGGATCAGCACCACGAGGTCGTATCGGGCCGGCCGCACACCTGCGCGCGCCAGCAGGGCAGACCCCTCACCGGGCGGGCGCAACGCCCCGCGGAAGACCGCGGTCTCGACGACGTCATCGCGTTGGGCCAGCTGCTCCGCCCACCTTGTGAGGCGGCCGGCCAGTCGACGGCGCGTGCGTGACGGCAGCGCAAGCGGCCCGCACCAGCGGCCGGTCTCCGCGGCCAGGACCAGAAATCCGTCGTCGGTCCGGTCGGTGAGCCGGACCGGTACGGCCAGTTGATCATTGACCAGTTTCATCAGCTTTCCCCTTCTCAGCGTCGGTTCAGACCCGACAGGCGCCAGGCAAGTGCGCGACGCACGGCCGGCAGCTTTCCGGCCATCCGCATGACGCGGTTGCGGATGGGGCGGCGTCGAGACGACGCGGTGGCGAGTTCGGTGAGGCGGCTGGTCATCGTCACGACGCCGCGAGCGGTCTGGTGGCGCGTGGCGGCATAGTCGTCGAGCAACGTCTCGTCGGCGCGGTCTTCTAATACCTTCGAGAGGTGCTCGCCCAGGACGACGGCGTCCTCGATACCGAGGTTCATGCCCTGCCCACCGGCGGGCGAGTGCACGTGGGCGGCATCGCCCGCCAACAGGATGCGCTTGTCGCGGAAAGCGTCGGCGATGCGGTGATGGACCCGGAACCGGGAACCCCAGACCACTTCTTCGACCACTGCGGGCCTGGCGGCCGGGCCTCGTTCGTCCAACAGCGATTGCACGAACGCGATGTCGGGGTGCTGCGGAGCTTCTTCCACAGTGGCGACGATGCGGTACATCCCGTCGGGCAATGGCGCCACGACCACGAGTCCGGCCGGGGAGAAGTAGAGGATCACCTCGTTGGCCGGGACACCGCCCGACAGGCCGACATCGGCGAGTGCGAACGATTCGCCGTAAGTGCCACCGCTGAACGCGATGCCGGCGTGTTCGCGGACCGTGCTGTGCATGCCGTCGGCGCCGATCAGGTACCGGGCCCGGATCTGCTGACCGTCAGCGAGGGTGGCGATCGCGTGGTCGCCGCTCTGCCGGATCCCGGTCACCGTGGCCGGGCGCAGCACCTTGCCGCCGAGCTGCTCCAGGCGGTTGAGCAAGAAGGCCTCGGTGTCGGCCTGCGAGATCATCAGCGTGTACGGATAGCGGGTGGGCAGGTCGCTGAACGGCACCGCGATGAGTAGGTCGTCGCGGTCCCGGATGGTGAAGGTCGGGGTGTGTAGGCCGCGTGCGACGAGGTCGTCGACAACGTCGTAGGGCTCCAGCAATTCCAGGGTGTGGGGATGGACCACAGCGGCCCGTGACGTGTTGGCGCCCTCGGCCTGGCGGTCCACCACGGTCACCTCGTGGCCATGTTGGGTCAACACGATCGCGGCGGTCAGGCCGACAGGGCCGGCTCCGACGATGAGGACGTCGGTGGTGAACGCTTGCATTTCGACTCCTTTGTCAACAACTGTTGGTCAACGCTTGTTGACATCAATGTAGGACCGGCTGAGCTCTAAGTCAACGGTTGTTGGCCTACAATTGTTGGCATGCGACGACCGGCAGCCGAGACCAAGTCCGTCATCCTCGCCGCGGCCCGCGAGCGCTTCGCCGCCGACGGGTACGAGCGGGCCACCATCCGGGCCATCGCGGGCGATGCCGGCATCGACCCGTCGATGGTGATGCGGTACTACGGCAACAAGGAGCGGTTGTTCGCCGCGGCCGCCGAATTCGATTTGGAATTGCCGGATCTCGCCTTGGTGCCGCACGACCAACTGGGCGCCGCGATGGCCGCGCATTTCCTCGAGCGCTGGGAGCGCGACGAAGCACTGCTGATCCTGTTGCGGGCCGGCGTGACGAATGACGCCGTCGCCGAGCGGATGCGGACCATCTTCGCCGCCCAACTCGCCCCGGCGATCGCCAAACTCACCGCAGATGCGCCCGACACCGCGACCCGGGCGAGCCTGGTCGCCTCGCAGGTGCTCGGCATGGCGCTGTGCCGCTACGTTCTGGCCTTCGGGCCACTGGTGGACATGGACCGCCAGCAGGTCGTCGACTGGTTGGGCCCCACCCTGCAGCGGTATCTGGTCGGCTAGATCCGCTCGATCACCGAACGCAGCAGCGCACCCATCCGGGTCGCGGACCGGCGTCCGGCCTCGAGCACCTCGGCGTGGCTGAGCGGTTCGCCGGTCATCCCCGCGGCCAGGTTGGTCACCATCGAGATGGCCAGTACCTGCAGGCCCGCGGCCCGGGCAGCGATCGTCTCGTGCACGGTCGACATTCCGACCAGGTCGGCGCCCAGGGTGCGCAGCATCCGGATCTCGGCCGGAGTCTCGTAGTGCGGGCCGGGCAGTCCGGCGTACACGCCCTCGGCCAGCGTGGGCTCGATGTCGCGGGCCAGGGCCCGCAGCGTGGGGGAGTAGGCGTCGACCAGATCGACGAACTGCGCGCCGACCAGCGGGGATCGTGCGGTGAGATTGAGGTGGTCGCTGATCAGCACCGGCTGGCCGACCTGATATTCGGCACGCAGGCCGCCTGCGGCGTTGGTGAGCACCACGGTCGATACGCCCGTGGCCGCCGCGGCCCGCACCGGATGAACCACATGCTGCAGGTCATGGCCTTCGTAGGCGTGGATGCGCCCGGCCAGCACCAGGACGCGATGGTCACGGATGCGCAGCGAGTGGACCTGACCACCGTGCCCGGCCGCGCTCGGCGGGGTGAAGCCCGGCAGATCGGCCATCGGCACGGTGGCGACAGCGTCGCCGAGCTCGGCCACCGCGGGCGCCCAGCCCGATCCGAGCACGACCGCGACGTCGTGGCGCTCGGTGCCGGTGCGCTCGGCGATGGCTTCTGCGGCGCTGGAGGCCTGCGGGTCGGTCACGATAGGCGAGCTTATCCGCCGGAAACGGGCAGTGAGATACTGCGAGGATGCCGTCTGCCACCGCCTCGCTGAGCGTCGAGGACGCGATCAATCGGCGTCGTGGCGACCTCATCGAGCTCTCGCACTCGATCCACGCCGAGCCCGAACTGGCATTCGCCGAGTACCGCAGCTGTGCCAAGACGCAGGCGCTGGTGGCGGAGTACGGATTCGACATCACCGCCGCCCCGGGTGGACTGGACACCGCGTTCCGGGCGACGTACGGCAGTGGCCCGCTCGTCATCGGAATCTGCGCCGAGTACGACGCACTGCCCGAGATCGGGCATGCGTGCGGACACAACATCATCGCGGCCTCGGCCGTCGGCACCGCCCTGGCCTTGGCCGACGTCGCCGACGACCTGGGCCTGACCGTCGTGCTCGTCGGGACCCCGGCCGAGGAGCTCGGCGGTGGAAAAGTATTGCTGCTCAACGCCGGAGTGTTCGACGACATCGCCGCGACGGTCATGCTGCACCCCGGGCCGGTGGACATCGCCGCGGCCCGCTCGCTGGCGCTGTCCGAGGTGACGGTCGATTACACCGGGCGGGAGTCGCATGCGGCTGTGGCTCCCTATCTCGGCATCAACGCCGGCGACGCGGTCACGGTCGCGCAGGTGGCCATCGGTCTGCTGCGCCAGCAGCTGATGCCAGGCCAGATGGTGCACGGCATCGTGACCCACGGCGGGCAGGCCACCAACGTCATCCCCGGCCGGGCCGAGATGCGCTACACCATGCGGGCCACCGACATGCCGGCGCTGCGAGAGCTGGAAGGCCGCATGGCCGGATGCTTTTCGGCCGGAGCGCTGGCGACCGGCTGCGAGCACCAGGTCACCGAGATCGGTCCCGCCTACGCCGAATTGGCGCCCGACCCATGGCTTTCCGAGACCATCCGCGCCGAGATGCGGCGCCTGGGCCGTAGTCCGTTGCCGGAGAACGTGGAGGCAAGTGTGCCACTGGGCAGTACCGATATGGGCAACATCAGTCAGGTGATGCCCGGCATCCATCCGGTGATCGGTATCGACTCGGGCGGGGCGGCGATCCACCAACCTGCGTTCACCGCGGCAGCGGCCGGTCCCAGCGCCGACAAGGCCGTGCTGGAGGGCGCGATCATGTTGGCGCGCACCGTGGTTCAACTGGCCGAGACGCCGGCCGAGCGCGATCGGGTGCTTCAGGCGCAGCAGGTCAGGCGGGCCTCATGAGTGTGTTGTCGCACGCTGCTGCCCGCTGGTTGTCGGCCAACTACGACGAGATGGTGTCGTGGCGGCGGCATCTGCATGCCCATCCGGAGCTGGGCCGCCAAGAGTTCGCCACCACCGAATTCGTGGCCCGCCACCTGGCCGACGCCGGGCTGAATCCCAAGGTGCTGCCGGGCGGTACCGGTTTGACCTGTGACTTCGGGCCCGAGGACGGTCCACGGATCGCCCTGCGGGCCGACATGGACGCTCTGCCGATGGCCGACCGTACGGGCGCGTCCTATGCCTCGACGGTTCCCAATGTCGCGCACGCCTGCGGGCACGACGCGCACACCGCGGTGCTGCTCGGCACGGCGATGGCCCTGGCGTCGGTGCCGGAGTTGCCGGTCGGGGTCCGGCTGCTGTTCCAGGCCGCCGAGGAGCTCATGCCCGGTGGCGCCATCGATGCGATCAACGCGGGCGTGCTGACCGGCGTGAGCCGGATCTTCGCGCTGCACTGTGACCCGAGGCTGGCCGTCGGTCGGGTGGCCACCAAGCCCGGTCCGATCACCTCGGCAGCCGACTCCATCGAAATCACCCTGCACTCGCCCGGCGGGCACACTTCCCGGCCGCACCTGACCGGTGACCTGGTCTACGGGTTGGGCACGCTCATCACCGGGTTGCCCGGCGTGCTGTCGCGTCGTATCGACCCCCGCCACGACACCGTGATGGTGTGGGGTGCGGTCAATGCCGGTGTGGCCGCCAACGCCATCCCGCAGATCGGCACTCTGGCCGGCACGATCCGTACCGCCAGCCGCGATACCTGGTTGACGCTGGAATCCATTGTGGAAGAGACGGTTACGGCGCTACTGGCCCCGCTCAACATCACCCACAGCCTCAACTACCGGCGCGGCGTGCCTCCGGTGGTCAACGAAGAGGTGTCCACGCGCATCCTCACCCACGCGATCGAGAGCGTCGGTCCCGACGTGCTCGCCGACACCCATCAGTCGGGCGGCGGTGAGGACTTCTCCTGGTACCTCGAAGACGTGCCCGGCGCCATGGGCCGGCTCGGGGTGTGGAGCGGGCAGGGTCCGCAGCTGGATCTGCACCAGCCCACGTTCGACATCGACGAGCGTGCGCTCGGCGTCGGCGTGCGCACGATGGTCAACATCGTCGCCGCCTCTGCCTAGCTACGGTCCGATGTTGCGCGCCGGACGGGTCCGCAGATCGTGCACGTACTCTTCGGGCGCGCCGGCAATCTCCGCGGCATCGGCCATCACCCCGAGGTAGCGGGCGGAGGGCAGACCGCCCTCCCAGGCGTCGACCACGTAGAGCCAGGCCAGCACCGGATCGGTGTTGGTGTCCGACGACAGCCGGTGCACCCGGCAGCGGATCTTCTTGTGGAACCCGAGTTCGGAGCCTTCCCACCGGTCGAGCGAGTGCTCATCGGCCGGCGTCATGTCGTAGAGCACGACGAACACCTTCGACAGCGGGTCCTGGACGACGGTCGCCAGCGCGCCTTCCCAGCCGATGTCCTCACCGCCGAAAGTCAGCCGCCAGCCGTGCAGCCAGCCGGTACCCGCCATCGGCGAGTGCGGAGCCCGCTCGAGCATTTGCTCCGGGTGCATATTCGATCCATACGCGGCGTAGAGCGGCACGGTTAGACAGCTTAATCGGCGAAGTTGGTTAGGTTGGTGCCGTGGCTACCCGCATCGTGATCATCGGCGGAGGACCCGCCGGCTATGAAGCGGCGCTCGTCGCCGCGGCCCGCGGCCCGGAGGTCGCTCACGTCACCATCGTCGACAGCGACGGCATCGGCGGCGCGTGCGTCCTGTGGGATTGTGTGCCGTCCAAGACGTTCATCGCCTCCACGGGTGTGCGTACCGAGCTGCGGCGAGCCCCCAACCTGGGATATTCGCTGGATTTCGAGCAGTCCAAGATCTCGCTGCCGGAGATCAACGAGCGGGTCAAGACGTTGGCCACCGCCCAGTCCGATGACATCGCCGGAAGGCTGCGCGGCGACGGCATCGAGCTGATCGCGGGCCGCGGCGAGCTCATCGACGACGTTCCCGGCATGGCTCAGCACCGGGTCAAAATCACCGGCGCCGACGGCGCGGTCAGCCATTTGACCGCCGATGTGGTGTTGATCGCCACAGGTGCCAGCCCGCGGGTGCTGCCGAACGCCGCGCCCGACGGGGAACGCATCCTCAACTGGCGCCAGCTCTACGACCTCGACGCGCTGCCCGAACACCTCGTGGTGGTGGGCTCGGGTGTCACCGGCGCGGAGTTCGTCAACGCCTACACCGAGCTCGGCGTGACCGTGACGGTGGTGGCCAGCCGTGACCAGATCCTGCCGCACGAGGACTCCGACGCCGCCGCGGTGCTGGAGGAGGTGTTCTCCGAACGCGGTGTCACGCTGATCAAGAATGCCCGGGCGGAGTCGGTCACCCGCACCGAGGACGGGGTGCTCGTCACCATGGCCGACGGTCGTACGGTCAAGGGCAGCCACGCCCTGATGACGGTCGGTTCGGTTCCGAACACGAGTGGCCTCGGCCTTGAGCGCGTCGGCATCGAACTCGGGCCGGGCAATTACCTCAAAGTCGACCGGGTGTCGAGGACCACGGTGCCCGGCATCTACGCGGCGGGGGACTGCACAGGGTTGCTTCCACTGGCCTCGGTGGCAGCCATGCAGGGACGTATCGCGATGTATCACGCGCTGGGCGAGGCGGTGGCCCCGATCCGGTTGCGGACCGTCGCCGCAGCGGTCTTCACCCGCCCGGAGATCGCCGCCGTCGGCGTGCCGCAGGCCGCGATCGACGACGGGTCTGTGCCGGCCCGCACCCTGACGCTGCCGCTCAACACGAATGCCCGTGCCAAGATGTCCAGCCTGCGCCGCGGCTTTGTCAAGATCTTCTGCCGCCCGGCGACCGGCGTGGTGATCGGCGGCGTGGTGGTGGCACCGATCGCCTCCGAATTGATCCTGCCGATCGCGCTGGCCGTGCAGAACGGCATCCCGGTCGACGAGCTGGCCCAGACCTTCTCGGTGTACCCGTCGTTGTCCGGCTCGATCACCGAGGCGGCACGCCAGTTGATGAAACACGACGACCTGGACTAGAGAATCGGGCGGATCCCACGTCGTCCACGTAGCCTGGGGATCGTGACTGACCCGATCTCAGCACCGGGCGACGGGCAAACCTTCCTCGGACCGCAGCAAAGGGCGCAAGCCTGGCAACGACTCGGCAGCGAACAATTCGACGTGGTGGTGATCGGCGGCGGTGTCGTCGGGGCCGGCGCGGCTCTCGATGCGGCGACGCGCGGACTGAAAGTCGCCCTCGTCGAGGCCCGCGACTTCGCGTCGGGCACATCCAGCCGCAGCTCCAAGATGTTCCACGGTGGGCTGCGCTATCTGGAACAGTTGGAGTTCGGGCTTGTTCGTGAGGCCCTGCACGAGCGTGAACTGAGTTTGACGACGCTGGCGCCGCACCTCGTCAAGCCGTTGCCGTTCCTGTTCCCGTTGACCAACCGTTGGTGGGAACGGCCCTATGTGGCGGCCGGAATTTTCCTCTACGACCAACTTGGCGGCGCGAAATCCGTTCCGGCACAAAAGCATTTGACCAAGGCAGGAGCGCTGCGGCTGGCGCCCGGGCTCAAGCGCAGCTCGCTGATCGGCGGGATCCGTTACTACGACACGGTTGTCGACGACGCCCGGCACACCATGACCGTGGCGCGCACGGCTGCCCACTACGGCGCGGTGGTGCGCTCGTCGAGCCAGGTGGTGTCGCTGTTGCGTGAGGGCGATCGCGTGGTGGGCGTGACCCTGCGTGATTCCGAAGACGGCGCCACCACCGAGGTGCGCGGCCATGTGGTCGTCAACGCCACCGGAGTGTGGACCGACGAGATCCAGGCACTGTCCAAGGAACGCGGCCGATTTCGCGTGCGCGCCTCCAAAGGCGTGCACATCGTGGTCCCGCGGGACCGGGTCGTCAGCGAGGTGGCGATCATCCTGCGCACCGAGAAGTCGGTGCTGTTCGTGATCCCGTGGGGCACACACTGGATCATCGGCACGACCGACACGGACTGGAACCTCGACCTCGCACATCCGGCGGCGACCAAGGCCGACATCGACTACATCCTTGGTCATGTCAACACGGTGCTGGCCACGCCTCTGACCCACGATGACATCGACGGCGTCTACGCCGGGCTGCGGCCGCTGCTGGCCGGTGAGAGCGAGGAAACCTCCAAGCTTTCACGTGAGCACGCCGTCGCGGTGCCGTCCCCGGGTCTGGTGGCCATCGCGGGCGGCAAGTACACCACCTACCGGGTGATGGCGGCCGACGCGATCGACGCTGCCGCAGAGTTCATTCCGGCCCGGGTGGCGCCGTCGATCACCGAGAAGGTCCCGCTGATGGGGGCCGACGGCTACTTCGCGCTGATCAATCAGACCGAGTTCGTCGGGAAGCATTACGGGCTGCATCCGTACCGGGTGCGGCATCTGTTGGACCGCTATGGCTCGCTGATCGGCGAGGTGCTCAAGATGGCGATCGATGAGAACGGAGTCAGGTCCGATCTCCTCGAACCCATCACCGATGCACCGGTGTATCTCAAGGTCGAGGCCTACTACGCGGCCGCCGCCGAAGGCGCGCTGCATCTCGAGGACATCCTGGCCCGCCGGATGCGGATCGCGATCGAATACCCGCACCGTGGCGTCGATTGCGCGCGCGAGGTGGCCACCGTCGTGGCGCCCGTGCTGGGATGGAGTGCCGAGGACATCGATCGTGAGGTCGACACCTACATCGCCCGGGTGGAGGCCGAGGTGCTGTCCCAGACCCAGCCCGACGATGAGTCCGCCGATGCCCTGCGCCAGGCCGCGCCGGAGGCACGCGCCGAGATTCTCGAACCCGTGCCGTTGAATTGAGAAAGCCCCCACCGTTGCCGGTGCGCGACGGCCTCGGGCCGGCGCGGTTGCGGTTGTCGGGCGGCAGCGTGTACGACGAGTTGCAGACCCGATTCGGTATCGGCGCGAAAGTCCTTGCCGGGGAAGTGCTTCTGCCGGACGGTACGACGGTCGATGCGACGACGACGCTGCCCGCCGGGGCGCACGTCTACTTCTACCGTGATCTGGCCGACGAGGTCGAGGTGCCGTTCGACATCCCGGTGCTCTATCGCGACGACGACATCGTCGTGGTCGACAAGCCTCACTTCATGGCCACCATGCCCCGCGGTGGTCACGTCGCGCAGACCGCGCTCGTACGGCTGCGTCGCGAACTGGACCTGCCGGAGCTGAGCCCTGCCCATCGGCTCGACCGCCTGACTGCCGGCGTGTTGCTGTTCACCGTGCGTCGTGAGGTCCGCGGCCGCTATCAGCGGTTGTTCGCCGAGGGCGGGACACGCAAGACGTACCTTGCTCGCGCCGAGGGCACGGCCGGGGTGTCGTTGCCCACCACTGTGCGTAGCCGGATCATCAAGCACCGCGGTCAATTACAGGCATTCGAGGAGGCCGGAGAACCCAACGCCGAGACGTATGTCGAGGACATGGGGATGGGCCTCTACCGATTGTCGCCTCGCACCGGGCGGACGCACCAACTGCGGGTACACATGGCCTCGATCGGATTGCCGATCATCGGTGATTCGTTGTATCCCAAAGCGGTCGACGTCGAGCCCGATGCTTTCGACGATCCACTGCAATTGCTGGCCCACCGCCTGGAATTCACCGACCCGATCACCGGCGAGCTGCGCGTATTCGTGAGTGCCCGGGCATTGGGCTGAAGCATTGCATGACCGGAGTGCGGTGGTGGTCTACTGACGGGGTGAACCGTCAGAAATTTGACCATCTGTTCGACATGACCGACCGGACCGTGATCGTCACCGGTGGCACCCGTGGCATCGGATTGGCTCTCGCCGAGGGCTTTACGCTGGCCGGCGCCCGGGTGGTGGTCGCCAGCCGCAAGCCTGAGGCCTGCGAGCGGGCGGCCGAGCGCCTGCGCGAGCTCGGGGGACAGGCGATCGGGGTGCCCACCCACAGCGGAAACGTTGATGACCTGGGTGCGTTGGTGGAGCGCACGGTCGCCGAGTTCGGCGGGGTCGACGTGGTGGTCAACAATGCCGCCAACGCGCTGGCGCAGCCGTTGGGGCAAACCACTCCGGAAGCGTGGGCCAAGTCGTATGAGGTGAATCTGCGCGGACCGGTGTTCCTTGTGCAGCATGCGCTGCCGCATCTGAAGGCCAGCCCGAATGCGGCGGTGCTCAACATGGTGTCGGTCGGGGCGTTCATGTTCGCACCGGCGCTGTCGATCTACGCATCCGGCAAGGCCGCGCTGATGTCGGTGACCCGGTCGATGGCGGCCGAGTTCGTGTCATTCGGTATCCGGGTCAACGCCCTGGCTCCGGGACCGGTGGACACCGACATGATGCGCGGAAACCCGC
Organism: Mycobacterium sp. URHD0025; assembly: GCF_000426065.1. Lineage (GTDB taxonomy): Bacteria > Actinomycetota > Actinomycetes > Mycobacteriales > Mycobacteriaceae > Mycobacterium. The sequence continues at coordinate 508,641 of NZ_AUEQ01000006.1, forward strand.
AGGAGGCAATCGATCACATGATCGGTGGCACCTTGATGAACCGCCTGGCCAGCCCAGACGAGATGGTGGGTGCGGCCTTGCTGATGTGTTCGGACGCAGGCAGCTACATGACCGGGCAGGTGGTCATCGTCGATGGCGGGGGGACACCGCGGTGACTGCTCCGGTGTACGACGACTTCACCGTTCCCGTCGTGCTGCAGGGCACGGACAGTACGCGCGTGTGGCGCAGTCGGGCACATCAGACTTTGACGATGTCGCCGGCCGGGATCACTTTCGAACGTCGCGGGAAGACAGTGGAGTTCGGGTGGCACGACATCACCGGGATCGCCATGCTCAATATGAGCGGGTCCATTCGAATCACCTTCAATGCGTGGGCCATCTGCGCACAGGGGGTGGATCCGATCTACCCCCATGAGTTCGAGAAGCAGTGGCCCACCGGGCAGATCGGGCGCTGGCTGGCGCGCTATCGGCCTGATCTGGTGCTGCCGGCCGACGGAGCGATGTTGCCGTTCGGCATACCGCGTGAGTACTACCGGTGGGTCATCCCGTTCGCTGTGGTGGTCGGGTTTGTGGGTTCGTTCCTCGCGGCCAAATCGTTTGTGCGTGGACTCGGCATGATGGCGGCCATGGTCTTGATGACGCTGCCTTTCACTTCGCCTCGGCGCTTGCGGATCGGTGGATACGTCTTGGTTACCGTCATGCTGGCCTGGCTGCTCGGGATCGGATTCCTGTGGCTCGTGCCGATCAACGGGCACAAGTTGTGACGCTCACTTCCCCTTTGTGAAGGGGGCCGACTCGCTCAGGCTGCCGGTGCCGACGGACAGGATCTGGCTGCGGTTCTCCACGTGCAGAGCCGTTTCCAGGCAACCTGCATCGAGGTTGGCCCAGAGCACCTGTTTGGTCGATTCGAGCCCGAATTTCCCATAACTGCACAGTGTTTCGGCGATTTCGAGGGCCGCGTCGAGCAGGTTCGCGGTGTCGTCGACGACGCGGGTGACCAGGCCGAGGCGCATCGCCTCGGCAGCGTCGACCGCACGGGCGGTGAGGATCAGGTCGAATGCCGGGCCGGCGCCGATGATCCTGGGCAAGGTGTAACTCACCCCGATGTCGCAGCCGCCGATGCCCAGCTTGATGAACTGCGTGCAGAACTTCGCCGACGGCCCGGCGATCCGGATGTCGCTGGCCGCGGCCAGCGCGAAGCCGCCGCCGTAGGCCGCGCCGTTGACCGCGGCGATGACGGGCTGGCGCAGCCGGTGCAGTTTGACCGTCAGGTTCGCGATGCGTTCCTGCCACCGCATGCCCGAGCGGGGGAACTCGGTGCCGCCGCCTGCCTCCGGCGGGTTGGGATCGCTCAGGTCGAGGCCCGAGCAGAAGCCGCGTCCCGCGCCGGTGAGCACCACGACGCGGCACTCGTTGTTCGCCGCGATCGAGTCCAAGGTGGCGTGCAGCGCCTCGACCAGCTCGTAGGACAACGCGTTGAGCTTCTCGGGGCGATTGAGCGTGATGACGGCGATATCGGGCCGGGGGAAGGCTAGGTCGAGAGGCATGAGCGGACCCTAGCCCGTGCTGTGCCACCCATTGACGCCAACGGCGATCATGCGGAGTTGTTTGACGGCGGTGCGGTGGATGGCGTCGACCGCGGATGCGTCGCCTGCATCCTCCAGTGCCTCCGCGATCGAGATCATCGCATTGACGAACAGGCTGGCCAGGATGTTGAGGTCCTCGCTGCTCCAGTCCTTGAGGGCAGGAAAGCGGGCCAAGTCGATCGCGAGCTCGGAGGTGATCAACCGGATCTCGGTGCGAATCGCATAGCGCAACACCGATACCCCGCTGGAGCGCTCGCGGGCGATGAACCGCCAGTGCTCGCGCCGGTCGTTGAAGCTGCCGATCAGGATCTCGGCCGACGATTCGATGACGTGGTGCGGGTCGAGCTTGCCGGCGCGAGCGCCGCGCAGCATGTCGCGCAGGGACCGGAAGGACTCATCGATCAGCACCAGGCCGAGCGCGTCCATCGAGTCGAAGTGCCGGTAGAACGCCGCCGGCACGATGCCGGCCTCCCGGGTGACCTCTCGCAGCGACAGCGCACTGAAGCTGCGCTCCTCCAGGAGCGTCAGTGCGGCGGCGATGATCGCGCGCCGGGTGGCCTCTTTGCGTTCTTCCCTGGACAGCGTGTCGCGCGAACGCGAGCTCGACGTTCTTGAGCTCGATGTTCTGGAAGTGGGCGTACGTTTGTTCACTGATGTGAACCCTACCACTTGCTGCATTTTCATCGTTGACAGATCCCGGTGTGCTCGCGCACTGTGTACATATGTTCACTCAAACCATGACCCAAGGGGTTGGCCGCAGGCTACTGGCCGGACCGCGAATGAGTGCGCTCGCGAACTTGCTGACCGGCCCCCACGGCGTTGACCGATACACAGAGCTGGTCGAACCGACCTGGACCCGCGGCGACGCCCGCGCCAAGGTGGTGGCCGTGCGGCGGCAGACGTCGCGCAGCGTGACGCTGACCTTGGAACCCAACGCGGCTTTCGCCGGGTTCCGGGCCGGCCAGCACATCAACCTGTCCGTCGAAATCAACGGCCGACGCCGTACCCGGTGCTATTCGCCGGCCAGCGCCGAAGGGGCATCGCGCCTCGAGTTGACCATCGGCCGACACGAAGGCGGGCTGGTCTCGAACTACCTGTGTGACCATGCCTATCCGGGGATGGTGCTTGGCCTCGACTCGGTCGGCGGAGACTTCGTCCTGCCCGAGACGCTGCCGAAGCGCATCCTGTTCGTCTCCGGCGGCAGCGGCATCACCCCGGTGCTGTCCATGTTGCGCACGCTGCGTGCACAGGCGTTCACCGGGGAAATCGCCTTCCTGCACTACGCGCGTGGTGTTGAGGAGGCGTGCTACCGCGCCGAGCTTGCGGAGTTCGCCGCCATGCCCGGCGTGCGGGTCCTGCACGGCTATACCCGTGATGGCCGCGAAGGTGATCTCGACGGGCACTTCGATGCCGCCCACCTGAGCGCGGCCATTCCCGGCGGCGATCCCGAGGCGGTCTTCGTCTGTGGTCCGCCCGCTCTCGTCGACGCTGTCCGGCTGCACTGTCCGGACGCGATCTCAGAGAGCTTCGTGCCCCCGACCTTCGCGGTGCCGACAGACGCCATCGGCGGTACCGTCGCATTCACCAGCAGCGGCATCGAGGCGACCAATGACGGTCAGACCCTGCTGGCGCAGGCCGAAGCTGCGGGGCTGTCGCCTGAGAGCGGATGCCGAATGGGGATCTGCCACAGCTGCACCCGGTTCAAGCGCAGCGGAGCGGTCCGCAACCTGATCACCGGCGCGGTTTCGACCGCTGATTGCGAAAACATCCAGATCTGCGTCACCGCACCCGTCGGTGACGTCGCCATCGATCTTTAAACGAAAGGACTTGCCATGTCCGACAAGACCTACACCCTGACCCCCGAGCAGTTCGAGGAATTCGGCGCCGAACTCGACACCATCCGCGAAAAGGCGATTGCCGATCTCGGCGAACGCGACGCCGAATACATCCGCGGCATCATCAAGATGCAGCGCAAGCTTGAGGTTGGCGGCCGGGCTCTGCTGTTCCTGCCGCCGGCCTGGCCGGTCGGCACCGTGATGCTCGGACTGTCGAAGATTCTCGACAACATGGAGATCGGCCACAACGTCATGCACGGTCAATACGACTGGATGGGCGATCCCGCGCTGCGAGGCCATAACTTCGAATGGGATTCGGCCTGCCCGTCGAATCAGTGGCGGCACTCGCACAACTACATGCACCACACCTACACGAACATCGTCGACATGGACCGCGACATCGGCTACGGCGTCCTGCGGATGAGCGAGGACCAGAAGTGGAGCCCGTACTACCTGGGCAATCCGGTGTACGCCTTCCTGCTGATGGTGTTCTTCCAGTACGGCGTGGCCCTGCACGAGCTCGAGACCGAGCGGATCCGCTCCGGCGAGATCAAGTTGCGGGACAAGAAGGACATGCTGCGCGAGATGTGGGCCAAGGTGCGCAGGCAGACCGTCAAGGACTATGTGGCCTTCCCGTTGTTGGCGGGCCCGTTCGCGCCATTTGTGTTCGCAGGCAACATGACTGCCAATCTGATGCGCAACGTCTGGTCCTACACCATCATCTTCTGCGGACATTTCCCCGAGGGCACCCAGGAGTTCACCATCGAGGAAACCCAGGACGAGACGCGCGGCCAGTGGTACTTCCGGCAGCTGTTGGGTTCGGCAAACCTGTCCGGTGGCAAGTGGTTCCACATCTTCAGTGGCAACCTGTCATTCCAGATCGAACACCACCTGTTCCCGGACATCCCGGCGCACCGCTACTCCGAGATTTCCGGTGAGGTCAAGGAGATCTGCCAGCGATACGGCCTTCCCTACAACAGCGGCCCGATCCACAAGCAGTTCGCCTCGGTGGTCCGCAAGATCGTGCGGCTGGCCTTCCCGTGGGGCGGTAAGCCAAAAGATCCCGAGCCAGCTACCAAAGAGACTGCGCCGGAACCGGATTCGCAGGCCATTTGCGAGCCCGAACTCGTCAACTGCTGACCGCCAGGCTGCACTGCAGCAGTACCGTGTCCAACCATTGTCCGTGCTTGTAGCCCACCGCACGCAGTCGACCCGCCTCGGCGAAACCGTGCTTGCGGTGCAGGGCAAGTGATGCCGTGGCCTCCTCGGCATCGACCACCACGGCGATGACCTCACGAATGCCCGCTGCGGTACAGCCCTCGAGCAGTCCTTGCAACAACAGAGTCCCGATGCCACGGCCGGCGCACTGCGGGGCGAGGTAGATCGAGTTTTCCACTGTGTGCCGGTAGGCCGGCCGCATCTTCCACGGTGCGCAGTACGCGTAGCCGACGATCTCACCATCGAGTATCGCGGTGAGGAACGGCAATTCACGTTCGCGGGCCGTTGCGAGCCGACGCTCCCACTCCTCGCGATACGGCGGAATCAACTCGAACGTGGCCACCCCGGTCTCGACATGGTGGGCATAGATGGCGCCGATCGCGGCGAGGTCATCCGGTGACGTGGGGCGCACGGTCGCGGCGTCGGTCATGTTCTCACCCTAAGCGGCGCTGATCCGGTCGGACTACATCGGAAGCGCAATCTACATCGGCCTCCGCACGGCGCACGAGGTCAAACTGAAAGCCAGCGGCGCAACGCCACTCAGAATGGTGGGGGTGGTTCGTAGTGTTCGGCGATCCAGGCTTGGAATTGGTGTTCGTGTTCGAGGTTGTTGTTGAGTTCGGCGCGTAGGCAGCGTTCTTCGGTGATGCGGTGTTGGCGGTCTTGTTCGCGGGTGCGGTGGCGGGTCGGCATCCTCGCGCCGCGGTTGGGGTGGGGTGTCTGGGGTTCGGGCTGGTGCAGGTTGCCGGTCGGTGTGGCTAATGCCGGGAACATGGCGGCGCCGTGGGGTTCGGTGATGTAGGTGTGTCCGGTGGGTGCGGTGAATTCGATGGTGCCGTCGGGTAATTGGCGATCAGACCAGCCGGTGCTGAAAGTTTTCAGTAGGTGATGGGCCCGGCAGTAGAGCTTGTTGTTGGACGGGTGGGTCGGTCCGGTCGGGTAGGGCATGGTGTGGTCGATGTCGCAGCGTTGGGCGGGGGCGTCGCAGCCGGGGAATCGGCAGGTCAGGTCGCGCCACTGGATGAATGCGGAGAGCCCCGCCGAGGGGCGGTAGCCGGGCTCACCCACTTCGCTCGGTTGGAGGGATTCCTCCGTCACGCCTGACTCAACTGACTCCGCGGGTCCGGCGGATGCCTCAGGCGGTTCGGCGGGCGCGGCCGTCTCGGCGGGTATGCGCACGGGCTTGAGTTTGGCGGTGGCCACCAGATCGCGCACTGATTGGGCGGGCAGGATGCCATGACCGGGTAGGTAGCCGGGATTGTTGGAGGTGCCGTCGATGGTGGCCTGCTCGGCCAGCACATGGATGACCGCGGCATTGGCGGCGGCGCGTTTCTGGGTGGCCGGGCATTCGGGTAACCCGCACAGGCACTGTAGTTGGGCTTCCATGCGGGCCACCGGTCCGATCGCGGCAGCACGACGCTGCGCATGCGTACGCGGATCGTTGTCACAGACCGTGTTGGCCACCGCATCCAGGCGCTGATCCAGTGCCGCCGCGTCGACGGCATCGACGTTGGCCCATAGTGTGGCCCGTCCGGGACTGCCGGGGTCGATCTGAACGAACGCGTCTTCGGTCAGATCCGGTGGCACCCGCACTCCGTGGGGGTCGAGTTTGGTGACCTGCTGATCGACGCGTTCGCGTAGTTGCCGTTCGGACAGTCGCATCCAGCTCCGTGCCCGCGAGGCCAGTGCCTCATCGAGCTGTGCCCACACCGAGGAATGCATGGTTTCGGTGCGGGCGATGATGATGCTCACCACCCGATAGTCGATGTCGCCGGCAGCGAAGCGGGCCGCCACCAGCGGCAGTTTGTCGCGCAACACCCGGGCCCGCCGGATCTGGGTACCGGCCCGGCTGCGGCTGATCCGCAGGGCGGCCGAGATTTCGGCGGCCACCTCCTCAAACGGATCAGTGGTCCAAAAGATCGTCTCGGCCAACTCCTGTTCCCGGCGGGTATCCAGTTCCCCGATCGCGGCCAACCGCGCCGCGATGGCCGCCGATTCCGCGCGCGCCCCAGCGGTGATCGCGTCGATCAGCGCCGCACCACCATGATCGGAATCTCCGTCGAACATGTGTTCGATTATGCCACCGCCCGGGGACATGCCGACGCGTTATCCACAGCGTACGATTCATCCACAGATGCTGCTGTGCAAAGCAATTCAGACTTGACAGGTGGGGCACCAGTAGGTCACCCGCTCGCTGGCGGCGTCGGTCTCGATCAATGTCCCGCATCGGCGGCAGGGCTCACCCGCGCGGCCGTAGACCCACAGCTGCCTCCCGTTCCGCGTATCTCCAGTTGTGGTCCGATTCCACCGGGATCTATTGAGCCACAGCATGTCCCGGGCGCGTTGCACCACGCGCAACGGGTCGGTCAGCGTACTGACGGGCGAGGTCGGCAGCCGGCCGAAGACGAAACACAGCTCATTGCAGTAGACATTGCCGACACCGGCCATCACCCGCTGATCGAGCAGCGCCGGGGCCAGTGGACGGTCCGGATCGGCGGTCAGGTTGGCTGCCGCAGTGCGTGGCTCCCAGTCCGGGCCGAGCAGGTCCGGACCCAGGTGTTCCACTGCCGCCATGTCGATGTCACGGTCCAGCACCTCCAACAAGCCGAGGTCGATCCCGGTCGCCCGGCTGTCGGCCGTCTCCAGCACGATACGGATCCGGTGTGCGGCGCCTTTGGTCCATCCGATGCGCCAACTGCCCTCCATCTTGAGATGGGAGTGAATGCTGGCCGGACCGACCCGAATGAACAGATGCTTACCGCGGCTGACCACCTCGTCGACGACCTGCCCGGTCAGATCGACCGTGGCATAGCGGGGCACCCGGATGTCGCAGCGGGTCAACGTCTTGCCCACCAACGCGTCGCGCAGCGCGGTGGCGGTGTGGAAGACGGTGTCGCCTTCGGGCATGCCCTATTGAACCAGCCTCAGAGAGTGCTCCCACAGTCGTTCTGCGTTGGACGGGTCCAGTGCGTATCGGGCGACACCGGATATCCCGAACTCGTCCCGGCGATCAACGACTTTCGCTTCGTTGCAGTCATCGAAGTACCGTCCGCCGATTCCTTCCAACAGCGGTGAAGCGGCCAGCAGCACCGAGGTGGCCGCCCCCTGCTCGACAGTTTTGAGTCGGCTGCCCGCCTCCCGGAACCGTTGTGCCGCCTCGGCGCCGTAGGCCGGATCAAGGTGGCGCTGCAGCGCTGTCAGGATGCCGCCGGGCATCAACGCGTTCGCGGTGATTCCGTCGTCGGCCCAGCGGCGGGTGGCTTCCACAGCGAACAAAACATTCGCTGTCTTGGACTGGCCATATGCCCCGAACGGGTCGTAGTCACGGAACGCGTAGTCGATGTCGTCGAAAACAACGGGGGAGCGCAGGTGCCCCGACGAACTGACCGATACGACGCGGGCGCCGCCGGCTGCGGCAAGAGCAGAGTGCAGACCCGTGGTGAGTGCGAAATGGCCGAGATGGTTGGTGGCGAACTGCAGCTCGTGACCACGCGAGGACAGCGTGAGCTCCGACAGCGCCATCACTCCCGCGTTGTTGACCAGAATGTGCAGCGGCCCGGACCAGTCGCGGACGAACGACTCCACGCTGCTGAGGTCGGTCAGGTCCAGGCGGCCGACTCGGATCGAGTTGTTGCCGGTCGAAGTACGGAGTTCGTCGGCGATGCGCTCGCCTGCTGCAATGTCGCGGACCGCCATGGTGACAGTGGCTCCAGCGGCCGCGAGAGCACGTGCCGTCTCGACGCCGATGCCCGAAGCCGCGCCGGTGACGATGGCCGAGCGACCGGACAGGTCCACTCCGGCGATCACTTCCGAGGCGGTTGACTCGAAGCCGAATGGCGTGCTGATGGGGGCTGTCATGCGTCTCAACAACAATGCACGGCCGGGCACTGTTCCCGAGGGCTACCGCAACCGCAAACCGCGTGGCGTGCGAGAAAATCCGGCTCCGGTCAACGCCTCCTGCACGGCGGCGCGGTCCGCGTCGACCCCGGGGTCGAGCACGGCGACTCCGTTGATCCGTTCTACCAGCAGCGACGGCATCCGCCCGGCGGTCACCAGGTCGGCCAGTGCACCCGCGGCCGCTCGTAGTGTGTCCGGATCGGAGGTGAAGCTGAGGAGGGTGCGCCCACCGCGTTCCAGGAACCACACCAATTGCCCGTCGACCAGAGCCACGAGGGCTCCCGCCTTGCGGCCAGGCCGGTGAGAGTCCTCACCGCCCCGTTCAGGCCAGGCCAGCGCGGCCCCATAGGGATTGGCCGGGTCGGTCGCGGCGAGCACGACGGTGTGGTACTCGGGCCGGTGGGGATCCACCCCGTCGAGGTAGGACCGCAACCGGTCGACCGTCGAGGCGGCCGCGAACTGCGCACCCCCCAGCGACTCGACGAAATAACCGCGTTGGCAACGGCCCGCATCCTCGAACGCACTCAACACCTTGTACAAGGTGGCAAATCCGCCCGGCACGCCCTCGGCCGCTGCCGCTCCCTTGGTGAGCACGCCATGCCGGTTGAGTAGCAGCTCGGCCTGGAAATGGGCACGCACGGTCGAATCCGGTTCTGCGCCAGGCAATGCCGACCATCGGCCGGACACCATCGGATCGGCTGCCCGGCTGTGGGGACGCGCCACGCTGTAGCGACTGAGCCGGGGCGGGCGCTGACGCTGCCGATGCGCCGGTGTGCCTGAGCGGCGGGGACCGGACAGCATCGCCCGTACGGGGGCGAACGTGTCCCCGGTGACCCAGCCGGCCCAGATGAGTTCCCACAAGGCGGTTTTCAGTTCGGATTCGCCGGCCTGATCGGTGAGTTGACGGAAGAAGTACGCACCGCCGTGTCCCAGCGTCTCCATGATCGCGCGGTGGATGTCGGTGAATTCGATCTCAGCGGGAGCGGGCAGTGTCAGTGGCGCAGTCTCGGCCAGGTGGAAGGACACCCAGCCGTCACCGCCGCCGATCTGGCCCGCACCCGACCACATGACCTCGCCGGAGGCCAGCAATTCGTCGAGCATGGCCGGCTGGTAATCGCGTACCCGCTGGCCGAAGACCAGCGACTCCAGCGCCGACGCGGGAATGAGGACGCCGGCCAGTTGCTCGATCACCGCGGCCAGGCCGTCGCTGCCCGTGCTGTGGGTGGACCCGACGTGCTGCCAGGAAGGCAGGAAGCGACCGTAGGCAGCGGTGCTGACCGGCTCGACCTGGGCACGCAACGCGGCCAGGGAGCGGCGCCGCAGGATTCTCAATACTTCGGCGTCGCACCACTGGTCGCCCGGAAGATCGTCGACGAACTCACCACGCACCAGTCGGCCGTCGACCGCCATGCGGCCCAGCACATCCGCGGTCACCCGCAGTCCCAGCCCGAACCGGGTGGCCACCTCGGTGGTGGTGAACGGCCCGTGGGTGCGGGCGTAGCGGCCGATCAGATCGCCGAGCGGGTCCGAGACCGATTCGGTGAACGCCGCAGGCACCCCGACCGGCACGGGGGCGCCAACCCCGTCGCGCAGCAGGCCGATGTCTTCCACTGCCGCCCACCAGGTCTGGCCCGCATAGGTCACCGGCAGTGCACGCTTGGCGGCATGCAACCCATCGAGCCAGCCCCCGATGGAGTCGGTGGTGGCACGCGCGGCGATCTCCGACTCGGTGAGCGGCCCCAGCATCCGCAGCAGATCGGTCACCGCCTCGGCGTCCCGCGCCGCCCGTTCCTCGGTCAGGTGTTGCAGCTGTGCCGATGTCGAGGCGATCACCGCCGGATCCAGCAGCTCGCGTAGCTCGACGCGGCCCAGCAGTTCGGACAGCAGCACGGTGTCCAGCGCCAGCGCCGCGGCGCGCCGTTCGGCCAGCGGGCTGTCGCCCTCGTACATGAAGGCGCCCACATAGCCGAACAGCAGTGAGGCTGCGAACGGCGACGGGACTGCGGTTTCCACTTCGACCAACCGCAGCCGGCGCTGTGCGACCCGCCGCATCAGCTCGGTCAGGGCAGGCACGTCGTACACGTCCTGGAGGCATTCCCGCACTGTCTCCAGCACGATGGGGAAGTCCGGGTATTTGCGGGCGATGTCGAGCAGTTGCGCGGCGCGTTGCCGTTGATGCCACAACGGGGAACGCTTGCCAGGGTGTCTGCGCGGCAGCAGCAACGCACGTGCGGCGCATTCACGGAACCGGGACGCGAACAACGCCGAACCGCCCACTTCCGCGGTGACGATGGGCTCGATCTCGTCGGCGTCGAACACGAACAGATCTGCACCCGGCGGGTTTTCGCCGCTGTCGGGCAGCCGCACGATGATGCCGTCGTCGGAGGCGGTCGGCTTCTCGTCGATGCCGTATCGTTCCCGCAGCCGCCGGCCCACGGCCAGTGCCAATGGTCCATGGACCCTGAGCCCGTACGGGGAATGCAGGATCACCCGCCAATCGCCGAGCTCGTCGCGGAAGCGTTCCACCACGAACGTGCTGTCACTGGGAACGACGCCGGTGGACTCCCGCTGATCGTGCAGCAGCCGGTAGAGGTTGTCGGTGGCGAAGCCGGCGAAACCCATTGTCTGACAGCGCTCGTCGAACTCAGCGCGACCGAGTGCGGCAAGCTCGCCGGTGAACGCCCCGACGGCCGCGCCCAGCTCGGCGGGCCGGCCCACGCTGTCGCCGCGCCAGAACGGCAACCGCGCGGGTTGACCCGGGGCCGGGATGACCAGCACCCGGTCGTGGGTGATCTCGGTGATCCGCCAACTGGTGGCACCCAGGGAGATGACGTCGCCGGGGCGCGACTCGTACACCATCTCCTCGTCGAGTTCGCCGACTCTCGAAGGCTTTTCGGACTCGGTGGCCAGGTAGACGGTGAACAGCCCGCGGTCGGGGATGGCCCCGCCGGACGTGACGGCGAGCCGTTGGGCGCCGGGGCGGGCGGTCAAGGTTCCGGTGTCGCGGTCGTACACCAGCCGCGGCCGCAGTTCGGCGAACTCGGTGGACGGATACTTCCCGGACAGCAGGTCCAGCGTTGCCTCGAAGGCGCTGCGCGGCAACGTGGCGAAGGGCGCGCTACGACGTACTGCGTCGAACCAGGCGTCGGCGTCCACCGGTTCCAGGGCGGCCACCGCCACAGTGTGCTGGGCCAGCACGTCGAGCGGACTGGCCGGGACGTGCATGGTCTCGATGTCGCCGGAGCGCATGCGCTGCACCGCCACCGCACAACCGATCAGATCGGTGCGGTGCTTGGGGAACAGGACGCCCTGGGAGATCTCGCCGACCTGGTGGCCGGCGCGCCCGATGCGCTGCAGGCCGCTGGCCACCGACGGCGGCGATTCGACCTGGATCACCAGATCGACGGCACCCATGTCGATGCCCAGCTCGAGGCTGGACGTGGCGACGACAGCGCGCAGCCGGCCACTCTTCAGGTCGTCCTCGACCTGCGCTCGCTGCTCTTTGCTGACCGAACCGTGGTGGGCCCGCGCCAGCAGTGGCAAAGCGCCGTTGGCTTGACCGCTGGCCATGAGCTGGGCCGGGGCGCCGCCACCGACCTGGGGGTTGTGCGTGGACGGCAACTCGATGCCGGACCGTTCGGCATGAATCTCGTTGAGCCGTGAGGTCAGCCGTTCGGCCAGCCGGCGGGAGTTGGCGAACACGATCGAGGACTGGTGCGCCTCGATCAGATCCACGATGCGTTCCTCGACATCGGGCCAGATGCTGTTGTTGTCGAGGTTGGCCATATCCGGAACGGGCACCTGTACCGACAGGTCGAAGGTCTTGCCCGCGGGAGGGGCCACGATGGTGGTGGGGGCATGCCCGGAGAGGAATCGCGCCACTTCCTCCGGTGGGCGCACCGTCGCCGACAGGCCGATCCGCTGGGCCGGCTTGTCGAGGAGCTGGTCGAGCCGTTCGAGTGAAAGCGCCAGGTGTGCACCACGTTTGGTGGCAGCGACGGCGTGAACCTCGTCGACGATGACGGTCTGGACCGAGGCCAGCGTCTCGCGGGCCGCCGAGGTCAGCATCAGGAACAGTGATTCGGGCGTGGTGATCAGGATGTCGGGCGGCTTGCTCAGCATCGCGCGCCGTTGGCTGGGTGTGGTGTCCCCGGAACGGACGCCGACGCTGATCGAGGGGGCCGGCACGCCGTGGCGCTCGGCGACCCGGGTGATACCGGTCAGCGGGGTGCGCAGGTTGCGCTCGACGTCGACGGCCAGGGCCTTGAGCGGCGATACGTAGAGCACCCGGGTGCCCGAGCGGGGACCGGACGGCAGCTGGGCCAGCTCGTCGATGGCCCACAGGAACGCGGCGAGCGTCTTGCCCGAGCCGGTCGGGGCGATGACCAGGGTGTTGTCGCCCTCGGCGATGGCGGACCAGGCCTGTGCCTGCGCGGCCGTCGGCGCCGGGAAGGCAGCCGTGAACCACTCCCGGGTCAGCGCACTGAACCGGGCCAGCGGATCGGCCGGCGTGGTGGTCATCTAGCCATACTGCCGCGCGGCACCGACAAGTGGCCTTCAGCGGTGTTCGGGGGCGGCCGCGCAGACCAGCTCGGCAGGCAGTCCCGGCACCCGGCCGACGGCGTCGAGCAGCGCGTGCGCACAGCTGTCGGCGACGAATCCGGCATCGATCGAGGGGTCCTTGAGCCGTTGACGGCACATTTCGAAGGTCAGTGCCAGCCAGCCGTAGACGGTGGCGCGCAGATCACGTTCGACCTTGGCGTCCAGCGGTTCGGACACCGACGCGCCGATGCGGCTCATGATCCGGTCGGCTTGACGGTCGTTGTCGATGTCGTCGACACCGCGCAGTACCGGGTCGGTGCGGCCCAGTCCCATGTAGGCCGCCCACGCCCCGTGCGGATGCTCCTCGTCGTAGCGCAGGTAGGCCAGCACGCCCGCGCGCAGCTGGCCGAACAGGCTCTGACCAGGCTCCGGGGGAGTGCTGGTGGCCTCGAACAGGCGCTCGCCCTCGGCCTGCACCACGGCGGCGAAGAAGGCGCGCTTGTCGGGGAAGTAGTGATACATCAGGGCTCGTGAGACGCCGGCGCGTTCGGCGATCTCGTCGATACGCACCTCGTCGTACGGTCGTTGGCCGAATACCTCGGCTCCCAGCGCCAGCAGCTCGTTACGTCTGTCGGCAGGGGAGAGCCGCCGTCTCGACTCGGCACTCACGCCTGCAGCTTAACGTGACCGGCCTTACTTGACACATGTATAACAAGGCCGGAATCCTGGTGCCATGACCGTCGCGGGCCACCGGACCTCAGCGCAGGAGAAGGCGAAGTACCCGAAACTGCCCCACCCGCCGCGCCGGGTGCCGGTGCTCGGGGACGTGCTCGGTCTGAAACCCGACTCCTCGATGCAGAACGCGATGGGGATGGCCGAGCTGGGGCCGATCTGTGAGTTCCGGTTCCTGGGTGCGCGCTACGTGGTGGTGACCGGAGCCGACGCGGTCGCGGACCTCAACGACGAGACCCGCTTCTGTAAGCACGTCGGCCCCGATATCGAGGCGCTTCGGATCATCGGCGGCGACGGGTTGTTCACGGCCTACAACGACGAACCGAACTGGCACAAGGCTCATCAGCTGCTGATGCCTGCGTTCAGCCAGGCCGCGATGCGTCGCTACCACGGCGTGATGTTCGACGTGGCCGACGAGCTCACCGACCGCTGGGACCGGCAGTCCGACCTGGGTGACACCGTCGATGTCTCGGCCGACACCACTCGGGTGACGCTGGAAACCATCGGTCGCTGTGCGACCGGATACTCGTTCGGATGCTTCCAGGGCGACGAAATGCACCCCTTCGTCGCGCACATGGTGTCCGCGCTCCTGGGTGCAGATCGCCTCGGAGTGCTGCGCGAAACCTTCCTTCCCGCCTTCGTCTACCGCCGTTACGAGCGCCAGGTCCACCGCGACGCGAAGTATCTGCACGAGCTGGCCGACGAGATCGTCTCCCGGCGGGCACAGCGATCCGAGGCCCATGAGGATCTGCTGCAGATCATGCTGGAGTCCGATCTCGACGCCGCCAACATCCGCTTTCAACTGATCAACTTTCTGATCGCCGGGCACGAAACCACATCCGGTGCACTGTCTTTCGCGCTCTATTTCCTGTCGCAGCATCCGCGGGTGTTTGCCCGGGCCCGCGACGAGGTGGACGAGGTCTGGGGTGATGAGGCGCGGCCCGAGTTCGAGAAGATCGCCAAACTGCGCTATGTCCGGCGGGTTCTCGACGAATCGCTGCGGTTGCAGCCGACGGTGCCGGCGTACTACCGCGCCGCTCGCGCGGACACGGTGCTCGCCGGAATCCACCCGATGCGCAAGGGCGACTGGGCGCTGGCACTGACCACGACGCTGCACCGAGACCAGCGGTGGGGCCCCAACCCGGATGCCTTCGATCCGGACCGATTCTCCCCGGAACAGGTGCGGGCCAGGCCCGGCGGCTTGTACAAGCCGTTCGGCACCGGTGAAAGATCATGCATCGGAAGGCAATTCGCGCTGCACGAGGCGGTGCTGATGTTGGCGGTGCTGATCCGGCGCTACGACCTGACCGCCGATCCGGACTACACGCTGCGGGTCCAGGAACGGCTGACCATGATGCCGTCCGGATTCCGGCTGGCCCTGCATCGCCGCTAGGCCAACGCCGGGCTGCCGATCAGGCATGAAACACCCCGATCCGGGGTACGGTCTTCGTGGACAGATCCGCGACGTCGGCAGGTCCGCGCATGGAATGGTTCATCGCAGACGAATATTGGTTGGCCAGACAGGTGTTGCAGCGGGGGACCGCCGCAATCTATCTGATCGCGTTCATCGTGGCGGCCCGGCAGTTCCGTGGGCTCCTCGGTGAGCGCGGGCTGCTCCCGATACCCCGATTCCTGGCCGTCAACTCGTTCCGGCGCGCCCCGAGCGTCTTCCAGTTCCACTACTCGGACCGCTTCTTCGGGGCGGTCTGCGTCGCCGGCGCGGTGTTGTCCGCGGCCCTGGTGGCGGGCGCCGCAGATCTGGTGCCCTTGTGGGCAGCGATGCTGACCTGGTTGCTGCTGTGGGTGCTGTACCTGTCGATCGTCAACGTGGGGCAGTCGTGGTACTCGTTCGGGTGGGAATCACTGCTGCTCGAAGCCGGGTTCCTGGTGATGTTCCTGGGCAACGACGATGTCGGGCCACCACTTCTGGTGCTGTGGCTGGCCCGCTGGCTGGTGTTCCGCGTCGAGTTCGGTGCGGGCCTGATCAAGCTGCGGGGCGACCCGTGCTGGCGCAACCTGACCTGCCTCTACTACCACCACGAGACACAGCCCATGCCCGGCCCGCTGAGCTGGTTCTTCCACCACCTGCCCAAGCCGCTGCACCGAATCGAGGTGGCCGGCAACCACTTCGCCCAGCTCGTCGTGCCGTTCGCGTTGTTCGCTCCGCAACCGGTGGCCAGTGGGGCGGCGGTCGTCGTGATCATCACCCAACTGTGGCTGGTCGCATCGGGCAATTTCGCCTGGCTCAACTGGATCACCATCGTGTTGGCCTTCAGTGCACTCTCCGATCCCGCTGCGGGCGTGTTGTTCCCGATCCCCGAACACCAATTCGGCCCTACCCCAGCATGGTTCGTCGTGGTGGTGATCGCCTTCGCCGCGGCCGTGGCTGGCCTGAGTTACCTGCCCGCACGCAACCTCGTCTCCAAACGGCAGCGGATGAATGCCTCCTACAACCGGTATCACCAGGTGAATTCCTACGGCGCGTTCGGCTCCGTCGGCCGAACCCGCGATGAGGTGGTGCTGGAGGGCACCTCGGAGCAGGACCTGACCGAGGACACCGTGTGGAAGGAGTACGAGTTCAAGGGCAAGCCCGGCGATGTCCATCGGTGGCCGAGGCAGTTCGCGCCCTATCACCTGAGGCTCGATTGGCTGATGTGGTTCGCCGCGATCTCACCGGCGTATGCCCACGGCTGGTTGCGCGTGCTGCTGACCCGGCTCCTGGAGAATGACCGGGCCACCCTGAAGCTGCTGCGCCGCAATCCGTTCCCCGATGAGCCGCCCCGTTACGTGCGCGCCCGGGTGTACCGCTACGAGTTCAGCACGTGGAGCGAGCTGCGTCGCGAACACGTCTGGTGGCATCGCACGCCGCTGGGCCTCTACGTCCCGCCGCAGACGCTGCCCTCCGGGCGGTCATCTGCCGGCGCGCAGTGACCGCTGGTAACGGCGCATCCCCGCGATCCACCGGTCGTAGTCGGACCCCTTGTGGCGGTACATGTCGAGCACCTGCGGGTGCGGTAACACGAGAAACCGGCCGGACTGCACGGCCTCGACAGTCGCGGCGGCCACCTGTTCGGCACTGATGACCTCGCCGGACTGCACGATCGACGCCGCACCGGCCGCGGAATCCGGATCCGCCGAGGCTCGCACCGCATCGAGCAACGGAGTGGCCACCCCCAACGGACACACACAGCTGACCCCGATGTTGTCATCGCCGTACGTGATGGCCAGCCATTCGGCGAACCCGACCGCCGCGTGCTTGGTGACGGCATAGCCGGCTGCCCCGATCTGGGACAGCAGACCGGCCGCCGAGGCGACCGACACGAAGTACCCGCCGCCGCGCGACGACCATTGTGGGACAAGCACTTGTGCCGCCCGGATGTGGGAGCGCAGATTGACGTCGAGAATGCCGTCCCAGCTCTCCTCGGTGCCAAGGCCCGGTGCGCCGATGATTCCGGCGTTGGCGACATAGATGTCGACCGGGCCGAACTCGGTGGTGGTCAGCGCCTCGATGTCGGCCGTGACACCGGCGTCGGCCCGGGTTCCCAGAGCCTGCCCGCCGCCGGACCGGATCTGCGCAGCCGTCTGTTCGGCCGACCCGGCATCAAGGTCGGCGGCCACCACCCGGGCGCCCGCCGCGGCGAACGCTTCGGCCAGCGCCCGGCCGATGCCTGATCCGGCGCCGGTGATGACCGCAACCGTCTGTTCGATGTCCATGGCCCCCTGCCTACCGAAGATCGGCGGCGAGCGCACTTGTAACCCGACCGTGTCCGGGGTTCATCGAGCGGAAACAAAACGTCCCTAAGTTATGGATCCAAGCTTGGATCCGAACATGAACGGCTTCCCACCAGAGGAGAACACATGATCGCGCCGACGGCACCCGGGATTCACATCGGGGGACTGACGAAGCAGTTCAGGGTGGGCCGGTCGGTTGTCACAGCGCTCGACGGCGTCGACATCCAGTCCGACCAAGGTGAGTTCGTGACGCTCCTCGGACCGTCCGGCTGCGGCAAGAGCACCGTGTTGCGGATCCTCGCCGGGCTTGAGGCGCAGAACGCGGGCACCGCCCTGGTCCACGGCGAGACCCCACAGGACATGCGCAGGCACCACCATCTCGGCATCGCGTTCCAGGATTCGGCCCTGCTGCCATGGCGGTCGGTCAGGTCCAACATCCGGTTGCCGCTCGAGGTGTCCAAGCAGTCCGTGTCCGACGATTTCGTCCAGGAACTCATCGATCTGGTGGGGCTGACCGGCTTCGAGGCCGCACGGCCCGCCCAGCTGTCAGGCGGTATGCGTCAGCGGGTCTCCATCGCGCGGGCCCTCGTCGTAAAGCCCAAGGTGCTGCTGCTCGACGAGCCGTTCGGCGCCCTGGACGACATGACCCGCCAGAGCCTCAACGTCGAGTTGCTCCGGATCTGGACCGAACGGCCCGCCACCACCCTGATGGTCACCCACGGCATTGCCGAGGCGGTGTTCCTGTCCGACACGGTCGTGGTCATGAGTGCCCGGCCGGGCCGGGTGGTGAAGTCGGTCCAGATCGACCTGCCCAGGCCTCGACTGCCGGAGATGATGCGCACCAGCGAGTTTCACGAATACGTCGACCTGCTGTCATCCATCCTGTTCGGCTCGCGTTCTGACGAGGCCGAGGTACGGGTGGCGGTGGGCCGATGAACCACAACCGCCTTGCCGGTCTGGCCGGCTCTCTGATCGTGCTGTCGGTATGGCAACTCGTCGGCATGACGGGCATTCTCGGGCCCGGCATCGTGGCGCCGACCGAGATCCTTGCCGGGGTGATGTCCGACGGCGCTGCCTTCTACGGCATCCACATACCCGTCACTCTGGCTTCGGCGTCCGTCGGATACTTCTGGGGCAACCTTGCCGCGATCGGCTGCGCAGCCCTGGTCACCACCGTGCCGGCACTGGAGAAGTTGGTGCTGCAGGCGGGGATTGCGTCGGCGTGCATCCCTCTGATCGCGATCGCTCCCATCCTGGCCGCCTGTTTCGACGGCATGGTCACCTCGGCCATCATGGCGGCCGTCTCCGTCTTCTTCACCACCCTGGTGGGAACGATCAACGGCCTGCGCCACGCGGATCCGCTCAGCAAGGACCTGGTGCGAGCCTACGGCGGCGGCAGATATCTGGTATTGCGCAAGGTCGAACTGCTCTCGGCGCTGCCCAGCATCCTGACTGCGCTGAAAGTCGCTGTCCCGGCAGCGATTCTGGGTGCGATCATCGGTGAGTTCATGGGGCAGGAACGTGGCCTCGGTGCCGCACTCGTTGTCGCGCAGTCTTCCAGCGATGTGGTCCGGACCTGGGGCATCACTCTGGTGTCGAGTCTCATCGCGGGCCTCGCCTTCGTTTTGGTCAACACCGTCGAGAAGGTTGCCACGCCATGGGCCGCCGGGATGGCAGGAGGGCGAGCATGACAACTCTGCAGACGCCGACGGCCCGCGGTGCCGCACGTATGCTGCTGACGTCGGGCGGTGCGGTGCTCGCAATCCTCGTGGTGTGGACCGTGTTCATCGGCGTGGCCGACGTGAGCTCGTATGTGGCCAAGTCGCCGGCCGACGTCTGGCACTATCTGTTCGTCGACGGCGATGCTGCGGCTCACCGGGCCGGTATCGCCACGAATCTCGCCAGGACAGCTGTCGACGCCGCGTACGGATTCGTCCTCGGACTGGTTCTGGCGGCCGGGGTTTCGCTGCTGTTCTACTTCTCCAGGACGGTCGAGAGGATGTTCCTGCCGACCGTCACGGCGCTGCATGCGATCCCGATGGTGACCATCGCTCCGATCCTTGTGCTGATCTTCGACCGCGGCGTGCTCGGAACGGCTGTCATCGGAGCCGCCATTGTCGTGGTACCTGCGTTGCTCACCATGTTGCACGGAGTTCGCAGCACCCCGCGGACCGACGTCGAGATGATCACCGCCTACGGCGGCTCCACATGGGCAGCTTTCTCGAAGGTGGCCCTGCCCCACGCGATCCCCACCTGGTTCGCCGCCGCACGGGTCGCGGTGACCACCTCTGTGGTCGGAGCGCTGCTGGCGGAATGGCTGGCCACCGGCGAGGGTCTGGGCGGTCAGATGCTGCGCGATGCCAACGAATTCGAGTTCGCCCGGCTGTGGGCGTCGGTCGTCGTGCTCACCATCACCTGCGTCGTCGTCTACCAGATCGTCAGCGTCATCGAGGCCGCTGTCACCGCCCGCATGAGTGCTCCTCGCTGAGCACGCCACCACTCAATCTCGAACGGACACATCTATGAACAAGCATCTCGGTCGACGCCAGTTCCTCACCAGAGGCCTCGCAATCGGTGGCCTCGCGCTGGGCGCACCGGCCGTACTCTCCGCCTGTGTCTCAGGCGAATCCAGCGGAGCCGCCGACGGATTCGGCGTGGCCTCCCAGCGGCTCGCCTGGATCAAGAACACCCAGTTCGCCGGCAGTTACGTCGCGGACAAGAAGGGCTACTACACCGACGCCGGATTCAGCGGCGCTGACCTGGTCTCCGGCGGGCCCACCGCGCCACCGATCGAATCGGATGTGTTGTCGCGTACCTTCGCGGGGGTGTCGCAGGTGCCGATCGTGGGATCGGCTGTGGCCAAGGGGGCGCCGCTGAAGATCGTCGGCGCGGTCTACAACCGATATGCGGGCTGCATCATGTCGATGGGAGACAAGCCGATCAAGACTCCGGAGGACCTGTACGGCAAGACAATCGGATGTGCGTCGTCGAGCGAACCCGTCTGGCGCAACTTCATGTCAGCCCTGAAACTGGACTCCTCCCGAATCAACACGGTCCCCGTCCAGGGAGACCCCATCGGTATGACCGCCGGCCAGATCGACGGCTACCTCGGTTTCATCAACAGCCAGGTTGTCGACCTCCGGCACAAGGGATTCGACATCAACACCATGCTCCTGGCCGACGTCGGATTTCCGCTCGTGGGGCAGACCTACATCACCACGCAGGAGAACATCGACAAGAATCGGGACAAGCTCAAGGCGTTCCTGCACGCCGAGATCCGCGGCTGGCGCGAGGTGCTCGACAACCCGAAGATGGCGACGGATCTCACGGTCAACGAGTACGGCAAAGACCTGCATCTGAACCCCGAGGCCACCTACGACTGCTGCCTGGCCGGCAACGAACTGATCCGCGATGGGAGGCCTTCGCAACAGATCGTGGCGATCTCCGACGAAACCGCGGCGGCGAACATCAAGGCCATTGCTGCCGGCGGGCTCAACCTGTCCGTCGACGACCTGTTCGACCTCGGCCCCATTCGCGAAGTCTACGAACAGAACCCGGATCTGACGCTGACGTAGCTCGCACCTCGACCCATCGAATGACCACATGAACAGAAAGGTCGTGACATGACCGCTCCACCCGCCCCGGACCTCGTCGTAACCGGAGGAACCGTGGTGTCCCACGACGGCCGCCGCCGCCAGGACATCGCGGTGGCCAAGGGCAAGGTCATCGCGGTCGGCGATGACCTTGCGATGGAAGGGGTTCCGACGGTCGACGCGGCCGGGCTGCTGGTACTGCCCGGCCTGGTCGACGTGCATGTGCACCTCCGCGAGCCTGGCATGACCGAGAAGGAAGACTTCGCCAGCGGCACGTCGGCGGCGGCCGCAGGCGGGGTGACCACCGTTGTCGACATGCCCAACACGAAACCACCGGTCGCCACAGCGGAGCGTTACCAGCAGAAGCTCGATCTGGTGAAGAACAAGGCATTCGTGGATTTCGGGCTCTACGGAATGCTCGATCACGACAACGCGGACGAGATTGCCGGTATGGCCGAGCTGGGCGCCATGGGGTTCAAGCTCTTCATGGGACAGACGACGGGCGACAACCGCTGCCCCAACGACGCCGCGATATTCCGTGGCCTGGAAGCCGCTGCCGACGCGGATCTGGTGGTCGGTGTCCACGCCGAGAACGACCACCTGTTGCGCATGTTCGGAGACCGGTTGCAGGCCGAGGGCCGGCGGGATCCGCGTGCCCACCTGGAGGGCAGGCCGGCGTTCGTCGAGGTCGAGGCGATCACCCGGATCATCACCATGGCCACCGAGGCCAAGACGAAGCTGCATATCCACCACCTGTCCACCGCCGCGGGACTGCAACGCGTCATGGACATGCGGGCTCAGGGTCACCGGGTCAGCATCGAAGCCCTGGTGTCCCATCTGTTCCTCGATGACAGTGCCTATGACACCTACGGAAACCTGATCAAGCTCAACCCGCCGATCCGCCCGGCGGCCGATGTCGCCGCGCTGTGGGCGGGCATCGACCGGGGTGATGTCGACGTGGTCGCTACCGACCACGCTCCGCACACCGTCACCGAACAGGCCGAGACCGATGTGTGGAAGGCCTATGGCGGATTCATCGGCGTCGAGACCATGCTCCCGCTGATGCTGACCGCCGCCGCCAAGGGCCGGCTGGCGGTGGAGGACATCGTGCGATTGTGTTCGTACACCCCGGCACGGCGCTGGTCGATGGCCGACAAGGGCCGGATCGCACCGGGTTTCGATGCCGACCTCGTACTTGTCGATTCCGGTGCCGAGGTGGTGCTGGACCAGGCCGGCCTGCACTCCAAGCACAATGTCACGCCCTATCACGGGTGGGAGCTCACCGGCAGTGTGGTGGCCACCTATCTGCGCGGTCAACTGGTCTACGAGAAAGGCGAGGTGATCGGTGCACCCGCCGGCCGCCAGGTGAAGCCGGTACGGGAGGGCGCGCGATGACGGCCCTCCTGGAGGCCGACGGCGCAGCGACGATCCGTGCCGCCGTGGCGCAGTGCGTCGACGAGGTGCGGAGCGTCGCAACCGGATCAGCCTCGTCGGACCCGACCGTGATCGCGGGAATCGGCACCACTGCCGCGCATGCACTGAAGGGCAGGCTCCTGCACGACGCACTGCTCGCCGAGAACGTCGACCTGGACGACACCGTTCACTTCGACAGTCCCGTTGAGCTACTGGGTGATTCGCGCTGGTCGCTGGCCCTGGTGCTCAGCCCGTGGAAACAAGAGGTGGCTCCTGCGATACCGACTCTGACCACGTCGGCCGCACAGACGGGCGTGGTCGACACCATCGTTCGCGGATCGACAGGCGCGGTCGGAGTCAACACCAACAGCTGGGCTTCCCAGGCAGCCATGGAGACCCTGATGGGCGGCAGGACTCCGGAGTCGGTACTGGTGCTGGGTTCGGGCGGTTCGTCGAACTCGGTGGCGCTGGCCTGCCGTCGGGCGTGGCCGCAGGCCCACCTTATCGGTTCGGCACGCAACGTCGAGGCGCTCGCGACGTGGGCGCGGCGATTCGGCGCCGAGCACTGCGGCCCGGCCGGGGTCGCCGAACTGCTGGGAGACGAGCCGCCGTCGCTGCTCGTCAACACCACGACCTGGGGGGAGACCGACGCCTCGGAGGACACGCCGTTCGCCTTCGACTTCGGCCGGCTGACCGCGCCCGGCAACCAGTTCTTCGACCTGAACAACCGGGTGAGCGCATTGCAGACATCGGCGCTGCAAGCGGGTATGAACGTGATGTCGGGCACCTTCATGCAGCGCGCGACGAACGCGTGCCGCGCCGCACTGGCGAAAGCGAGGATGAGATGAGTCCGTTGGACAGTACCCTCGCCGTTTCCACCACGGGTGAACCGCTGAGCGTGCGCGAGCAGGTGTACCGCTATCTGCGGCAGCAGATCACCACCGGTGAATACGCCGGCGGTATCCGGCTGACCGAGGAGGAGATCGCCGAGGATCTCGGGGTCAGCCGGACGCCGATACGTGAGGCGCTGCAGCGCTTGACGAGTGAAGGACTCGTCGAGCGGGTGAGGCGCGGTCAGCTCGTGGTGGTCGAGGTCGACGCGGCCGCCCGCGCCGAGTTGCACGAACTGCGGGTCGCGTTCGATCAGGTCGCGGCGAAGCTGGTCACCGCCAAATACGCTGAAGTGGACTGGGATTCGCTGTATGACGGGCTGGACCCACTTGCCGCCGCAATGCGGGAGCACGGCGTCGTGAGTCCGCAATATGCGATGGCGCATCTGGAGTTCCACATGGCCATCAATCGCGCCGCGTTCTGCCCGATCACGTCGTCGTTCCTGGAGCGCCAGGCGTTTCTGTATCCGACCGACGACTACGTCCAGCAGCCGGGTCATGAGCCGATCTCCCAGCACCGCACCCTGCTCGACGACCTTGCCAGCGGCGACCTCGACCGCGCGGCCACCGCCATGCGCGTGCACGCGCTGCGCGGCCACGGCAACACCACGTTGAGCTGAACCTACTTTTCCAGACGGAGTTTTCATGTCACACGAGACTGTCCTGATGTTTGTCAACGGCCAGGCCATGTCGGGCGGGCCGCTCAACGATGCCCTGGCCTCGGCCCGGTTCGTCGGTCCGGTGCGCACCGCGCCGGCCTACCGGTTCTTCTCCTTCGGCGACGTGTTTCCCGGGCTGGCACCGGTGCGCTCTGGCGGCTGGTCGGTGCCCGGGGAGATCTACGAGATGAGCTACGCAGAACTACGGGAGAATCTGTTGCCCCGGGAGCCCGCCGAGCTCGAACTTTCGGTGATCCAACTCGAAGACGGCCGCGGTGCACTGAGTATGGTGTGCCGATCGTTGCCGACCGAGGATGACCAGGCGCGGGAGATCACCGCACGTGGTGGGTGGCGACAGCACCTGGGCGAGCCTGCCGGGACGCGGTGATGCCGATCCTGCAGGCCGGGATCGACCCAGGGACCGCGGAGCACTATCTGTGGTGCAACAGCGAAACCATCAGTTGGGGAACGCTTCCCACCCCTGACACGGCACCGGTGCTCACCGTCGACAGCGGCCGGACCGTCACCTTCGACACCGTGTCGCAGGAAGGGCTGATGGAGGATCAGGGCCGTGACCCGGTCGCCTACTTCGGCCGGCACGGTGTCGAGAGGACCGATGTACTCACCGACGCCATCGACCTGGCAGCGTCGGACCTGCGCAAGCCGGTAGCGCCGAAGGCACCGCATATCGTGCTCGGGCCGGTTCACGTCCGCGGTGCACAGCCGGGCGATTGGCTACGCGTCGACTTCCTGGATCTGCGGCCGCGCGTCCCGTACGGTGTCGTCTCCAGCAGGCACCAGCGCGGTGCGCTGCCGGATCGGCTGCCGCGAGAATCCGACGGCAGTATTCCCGCGGTGTTCAGCAAGTTCTGCAGGCTCGACGGGACCGGAACACGTGCCGTGTTCGAATTCGCCCGTGGCCGAGCGACAATCGGATTCCGGCCGTTCATGGGCCTGTGTGGTGTGACCCCTGCCGGTCCGGAGCCGCTCAGCACCATCCCGCCGGGTCCATTCGGGGGCAACATGGATGTGCGGGACATCGTGGTCGGCAGCTCGCTGTACCTACCGGTCCAGGTGCCCGGTGCTGGGTTCTACCTCGGCGATCCTCACTTCGCGCAGGGCAACGGCGAGATCGCCCTGACCGCGCTGGAAGGTTCGTTGCGGGCTACGGCACGCCTTACGGTGGTGACCTCGCTGACACCGGCGCGTGCGCCCATGCCGTTCGTCGACACCGATGATCACTGGATCATTCTCGGCATGAACGAAAGCCTCGACGAGGCGATGCGTCAGTGCGCTCAACTGTCGGTCGACTTCCTGTCGGCGCACACCGGGATGACACCCAGCGAGGCATACCTCTATCTCAGTGCGGCCGGCGACTTTTCGGTCACCCAGGTGGTCGACATCGTCAAGGGTGTGCACTGCACGATCCGCAAATCCGACTTCTGTTAGGACTGTGATGGCCCAGAGTTCACCGGTGACAGCGCACGGACGAGCCGTGCCGGTATTGCACAACGCCACGCTGCCGGACGGCCGCGTCGTCGACGTGCACCTCGAACGGGGAAGGGTTCGCGATGTCGTCCCCGCCGCGGGGCGGGTGGCCGTCGGAGATGACCTCGACCTCAGCGGGCATCTGCTGCTGACCGCTCCTACCGAGCCGCACGCGCATCTGGACAAGGCGCTGTCCTTCGACGAGATCCGGCCGCCCATGGGAGATCTCGGCGCAGCCATCGCCGCGTGGGAAAACCACACCCCGTCCCTGACCGTCGAGGGCATCGCCGAGCGTGCTCGCAGGGCGGCACTGCTGTTGCTCGGCAACGGAACCACCGCGGTGCGGTCGCACGTCAACCTGTTGCGCGGCGATGACCCACTGCGGGGGATCCGCGCGCTGGTCGCGGTGCGCGAGGAACTCGCCGCCGTCATGGACATCCAGATCGTTGCCATGGCGCCGTACTTCGCCGACGATGCGGCCGTGCACGCAGCCCTGGATCTCGGTGCCGAATTCGTCGGCGGCCATCCACACCAGACGCCGGATCCCAGCGGAAATCTACAGCGGTTGTTGGCGATTGCGCGCTCCCGCAATGTCGGCGTAGACATGCATACCGACGAACAACTCAACCCGATGATGCTCACGCTGGAGGAACTGGCGCATTCGGTGCGGGACTGGCCGAAGTCGTTGCCGGTCACCGCCGGACACTGTGTCAGCCTGGGGATGGTGCAAGCCGATGTGCTCGACCGGGTGATCCGCGCGGTGAAACACAGTGACGTCGGCATCGTCAGCCTCCCGATCACCAATCTGTACCTGCAAGGCTGGGCCGATCCGGTCGCCACGCCGCGCGGACTGACTGCCGTTCGGGCGTTGTTGGACGCCGGTGTGCGCGTTGCCGGTGGCGCGGACAACGTCCGCGACCCCTACAACCCGCTGGGCCGCAGCGACGCACTGGAGACCGCGATGCTGCTCGTGGCGGCCGGGCATTTGTCGGTCAGTGAGGCTTACCACGCTGTCAGTGCAGGGGCCCGCGACATCATGGGTCTGCCGGTGGCGGGAGTGGCTGCCGGCCTGTCCGCGGATCTGCTGGCCATCCGGGCATCGAGCTTGGAAGAGGCGGTGGCCGGCGCGCCACAGGATCGAATGGTGCTGAGCCGGGGCCGCCTCGTGTCGATCAGTCGCACCAGCCGATCCTGCGCTGTGACGCGGGTCGGCCGCCTACCCGAAATGGACGCCCTGGGCCAGCGGTAGCTCCGAGGAGTAGTTGACCGTGTTGGTGGCCCGTCGCATGTATGCCTTCCACGAGTCGGACCCGGACTCGCGGCCACCGCCGGTGTGCTTCTCGCCGCCGAACGCGCCGCCGATCTCGGCTCCCGAGGTCCCGATGTTGACGTTGGCGATGCCGCAGTCGGATCCGTCAGCGGCCATGAACCGCTCGGCCTCACGTACGTCGGTGGTGAAGATCGCCGACGAAAGGCCCTGTGGCACTGCGTTGTTCAGGGCGATCGCATCGTCGATGTCGTCGTAGGTCATGACGTACAGGATGGGCGCGAAGGTCTCGGTGTGCACGATGTCCGTCTGTGCCGGCATCCGCACCACTGCGGGCGCGACATAGAACGCACCCTCGTCACCGAGGTCGTGACGCTCACCGCCGAACACCTCGCCGCCGTCGGCGCGGGCCTGCTCCAGTGCCCCGACCATGTCCCGGTAGGCCCGGGTGTGGATCAGCGGGCCGACCAGGGTGGCGTCCACGCTCGGATCGCCGATCGGGAGGCTCTGATAGGCCGAGACGATTCGCGACACCAGATCGTCGGCGACCGACGAGTGCACGATCAACCGGCGCAGCGTCGTGCACCGCTGGCCCGCGGTACCCGCCGCGGAGAACACGATCGCCCGCACGGCCAGGTCCAGATCGGCCGAGGGTGACACGATCGCTGCGTTGTTGCCGCCCAGCTCGAGCAGAGCCTTGCCGAACCGGGCCGCCACCCGCGGGCCCACCTGTTGGCCCATGCGCACCGAGCCGGTCGCGCTGAGTAGCGCCACCCGCGGATCGTCGACCAGTCGCTCACCCAGCTCACGTCCGCCCAGGATGAGTCGGCTCACGGATGCGGGCGCGCCGACGTCTGATGCGGCGCGCTCGATCAGTGCCTGGCAGGCGATCGCGGTGAGCGGCGTCAGCTCCGACGGCTTCCACACCACCGTGTCGCCGCACACGAGCGCCACCGCGGTGTTCCATGCCCACACCGCGACCGGGAAGTTGAAAGCGGTGATCACGCCCACGACGCCCAGCGGATGCCACGTCTCCATCAGTCGGTGTCCGGGCCGTTCGGAAGCGATGGTGCGCCCGTACAGCTGGCGCGAGAGCCCGACGGCGAACTGGCAGATGTCGATCATCTCCTGCACCTCGCCCAGTGCCTCGGACGTGATCTTCCCGGCCTCTACCGTCACGAGCGTGGCCAGGTCGGCCTTGTGTTCGACGAGCAGTTCGCCCAGGCGTGCCACCAGGGCACCGCGCACGGGCGCCGGGGTGGCACGCCAGGTCGAAAAGGCTTGTGCGGCAGCCGCGATAGCGGCATCGACCTGTTCGAGGCTGTCCTCGGGGAGGGTGAACAGCACGTCACCGGTGATCGGCGTGCTGGCGTGCAGGCCACTGTCCGGGGTGGTCGGCTCGCCGAGTTCCGGTGTGGCGCCGAGGGCTTCCAAGGACCTCTGTACCCGCCGGCGCAGCTCCTCTGCCGTGGGGAGATCGGTCCGTTCGGTGGTGGTCATCGTGTGCCTTTCTGGGGTTGCCGAGGCGTTACAGTGCGGGCCATGGGTGAAGCCGACGAATATGTGCTGGACGACACCGACCGGATCCTGGTCCGCGCGCTCGTCGCCGACGGCAGGGCCACGCTGTCGCACTTGGCATCGGCCGCGGGGTTGTCGGTGTCTGCGGTGCAGGCTCGGGTGCGCCGGTTGGAGTCGCGGGGTGTGGTGACCGGATACGCCGCGCGGCTCAATCCCGAGGCGCTGGGCAACATGCTCTCGGCGTTCGTCGCCATCACTCCTCTCGATCCGTCCCAACCCGATGATGCACCCACGCGGTTGCAGCACATCCCCGAAATCGAATCGTGCCACTCGGTGGCTGGTGAGGAGAGCTACGTCCTGCTGGTTCGGGTTTCCTCGGCCCGGGCCTTGGAGGACCTGCTCCAGAGGATCAGGACCGCCGCGAATGTCCGGACGCGCAGCACCATCATTCTGCAGACTTTTTACAGTGGTCGAGACTACATTCCGTAACACTTCCTGTCACAAGTGCTGGCCACCGTAAAAGTTCCGTTAGTATGGCGCCATGACCGCAGTGCTGACGACCACGCCGCACGTAACGCCTGACCAGGTCCGGGCAGTCCTGGCGCGCAGCGTCCTGACCGACGGCTTCGACTTCGTGCTGGATTTGGACCGTTCCCGGGGTTCCTATCTGGTGGACGCGCGCACCAGTGAACGCTTCCTGGACATGTTCACGTTCTTCGCCTCGTCGGCTCTCGGGATGAACCACCCGGCGCTGACCGGCGACGTCCCCGGCGCTGAAGAATTCCGGTCCGAGCTGGCGCGGGTTGCGGTCAACAAGCCGAGCAATTCCGACATCTACAGCGTGCCGATGGCCCGGTTCGTCGATACCTTCCGTCGCGTCCTCGGCGACTCCGCACTACCGCATCTGTTCTTCGTCGACGGCGGTGCGCTGGCGGTCGAGAACGCGCTCAAGGTGGCCTTCGACTGGAAGAGCCGGCACAACGAGGCGCACGGGCGCGATCCGGCGTTGGGTACCAAGGTGCTGCATCTCCGCGGAGCATTCCACGGTCGCAGCGGATACACCATGTCGCTGACGAATACGGACCCGATCAAGGTGGCCCGATTCCCGAAGTTCGACTGGCCCCGCATCGACGCTCCCTATCTGCGACCTGGAGCGGATATCGATGCGCTCGAAGCTGATTCGCTGCGTGCGGCCAGGGCCGCGTTCGAGGAGAACCCCCACGACATCGCCTGCTTCATCGCCGAGCCGATCCAGGGGGAGGGCGGTGACCGGCACATGCGGCCCCAGTTCTTCGCCGCCATGCGTGAGTTGTGTGACGAGTTCGACGCACTGCTGATCTTCGACGAGGTGCAGACCGGGTGCGGTATCACCGGAACCGCTTGGGCCTACCAGCAATTGGGGGTTACCCCCGATGTGGTCGCCTTCGGCAAGAAGACTCAGGTGTGTGGGGTGATGGCGGGTCGAAAGGTCGACGACATCGCCGACAACGTCTTCACCGTGAGTTCGCGGATCAACTCCACGTGGGGTGGCAACCTGGTGGACATGGTGCGCTCACGGCGCATCCTCGAAGTCATCGAGTCCGACGATCTGCTGCGCAACGCGACGGTGATGGGTGACCACCTTCTCGATCAGTTACGCGCGCTCGCAACCGATTACCCCGGCACGGTCCTCGACCCACGCGGCCGCGGCCTGATGTGCGCATTCAGTTTGCCCTCAGCCACCGCGCGCGACGAGCTGGTGAGGCGGTTGTGGGACCGCCACGTCATCATGCTGCCGAGTGGGCCCGACTCGGTGCGTTTCCGGCCCACGCTGAGCGTGACACGCGACGAGATCGACCGATGTCTCGAGGCGGTTCGGGACGCGTTGAGGTCAGGGGTCGCGGGCCGGCTCTGACGACGCGGCGCGGCGCAGGATGGACTTGAGCCTGGGCAGGTCGGCGCCGCCCACGAGTTCGCAGCCGTGCAGTTCGGCGAGTTTACGTGCGGCCGGGGTGAATTGGTTGTTGGTGACCACCATGGTCCTGGTGCAATCCTGCATCGGCGCACCCGCGACGACCTCCTGCACGGCGCTTGCACCCACCGGCCGTGACAGTCGTTTGCATTGCACCGCAATCCGGTTCGGCCGATGTCCGACGATCAGATCCACCCCCCAATCGCCCGTGAGAGGAGTCATGATCACCGGCAGTCCACAATTGCGTGCCGCGCGGGCCACATGGTCTTCGAATTCCAGCCCGGTCATCTCTGTGGCCGCTTGCTCGCGCGCGGTCGGAGTGCCGGCCCCACGCAGTGCGCCCAGCAGGAATCGTGGCGTGGCCGCCAGTAGCAGCGGTACGGCCACGCCGATGGCTGCGCTCCGAGCCGCGTCGACTCCGGCCAGGTGACACGCGATCGCGGCTGCCGCGCCGGCCGAGATGAGGATCTTGATCCGGGCCCGTCTCACGACGCTGAATGTAGATGTTGCCGGTGACAAATGTCGTGAGGAATCGATGGAGCCACTGCCCGCTCGCCGCGTTAGGCTCCATCCGTGACGAGTGACCCGGACGCGGGGAACACCGAGTCGCCGATCGAGCATGCGCTCGCCGGCGGTGAGCCGCAGCGTGTCGGCTGGTTCCGGTTCTATTTCGCCGACGAGCGCTGGGAATGGTCGCCGCAGGTGGAGCGGATGCACGGGTACGACCCTGGTACCGCGCGCCCGACCACCGAGTTGGTGCTCGCCCACAAGCACCCCGAGGACTACGGGCAGGTGGCCGCGACTCTGCTCGAGATCCGCCGCACTTCCGGGGCGTTCAGCACCCGGCACCGCATCATCGACACAGCCGGCGACGTCCATCACGTCGTTGTGGTCGGGGATCAGCTTTTCGATGACAACGGTGCGATCATCGGGACGCACGGCTTCTACGTCGATGTCTCACCCTCGATCGCGCAGGCGCAGGCGCAGGCCGTCACCGACGTGGTGGCGGGAATCGCGGAGGCCCGCGGTGCCATCGAGCAGGCCAAGGGCATGTTGATGTTGATCTACCGGATCAACGCGGAAGCGGCGTTCGACCTGCTCAAATGGCGGTCGCAGGAGACCAATACGAAGTTGCGGCTGCTGGCCGAGCAGCTGGCCGCAGATTTCCAGGCCCTCGATTACTCCGAGACGCTTCCCAGCCGCGCGATCTTGGACCGGATACTTCTCACCACCCACGTGCGGGTTCGCCGGGAGGTTTAGCCAGGGCCCGCCAAGGGAAGTAGTGGTTCATGACGGCCCCGACCCTGACCGCGATGGCCCTCGTCTGCAGCCTCAAGCGCCGTCCGGCGGAGTCCAGCAGTGAGCTGATCGCCGGCCAGGTCCTCGAGAATCTCGGCGCGCTCGGGGTCGGCACGGAGTCGGTGCGGTGCGCCGATTTCGTCATCGAGCCCGGGGTAGAGGCCGATATGGGTGGTGACGACCAGTGGCCGGAGATCCGCCGGAAGATTCTCGACGCCGACATCCTGCTGCTGTCGACACCGGTGTGGCTGGGACACCCGTCGAGCATCGCGCAGCGCGTCCTGGAACGACTCGATGCCGAACTGTCCAACACCGACGACGCCGGTCGTCCGGTGCTGGCGGGCAAGGTGGCGCTGGTATCGGTCGTGGGCAACGAGGACGGTGCCCACAAGACCGTCGCCGACCTTTTCCAGGGTCTCAACGACATCGGCTACACGATCCCAGCGCAGGGCTGTACGTACTGGAACGGCGAGGCCATGCACGGCACCGATTATCAGGATCTCGACGAGGTACCCGGTCCCGTCGCCGATGCCACCGCCGCCGCGGCGCGTAACGCCGCGCATCTGGCCGAACTGCTCAAGGTGGGGCAATACCCACGCTACGAGTAAGAGGGAGAAATGATGAAAGGTCCCGACGATCCTGTCGACCACACCAGGACGACCCGGCCGCATGCCGGGGAGGCGATGAAGGACAACCGCAACATGCCGGCGCTGGTGCTGATCGGCCTGGGTGTGGTGATGTTCGTCGCGTGCCTGTTCGGCTTCGCGACCGGCAACACCGGGGTGGGCGTGGTGCTCGCCGTGCTGGCCGCGGTCGGCCTGCTGGCAGGTGGGCTGTGGCTCGCGATCGCGCATCTGCGCGTGCGGCGTATGGAAGAACGTTGGTACGCAGAACATCCCGGTGTGATCCGGCAAGCGCCGAACAGTTGATCCGAGCAAGCGAGATGGCCCAGCCACCTTGGCTGGGCCATCTCTTCAATCAGGTCGGGCTAGGGCCTCTGGCTCGCCTGCTCGCGCTTTTCGGCGGCCTTGGCACCCGCCCGGGCCGATTCGGCCTCGGCTTCCTTCTTGGCCGCGTCCTGCTGGGCGTCGGCCTTGTCCTGCTGGGCCTTACCCTCGCGGACCAGGTCTTCACGCCCGGTCACAGTACCGACGGCTTCCTTCGCCTTACCCTTGACGTCCTCGACGACGCCCTTGATGCCTTCTTCAGGTCCTGAGTTCTTCTCGGTCATGCTCTACCTTTCCGCTGCTTGGAGTGGATTGGTTTTTCACGCGGCTTCTCCACGCACCCCTGGGATTTCCCGGATGCGGCGGCGCTAAACGTGTCGTGACGAATCGCCGATCGCCAAACAGGAAGTTTGCGGACGGCCCGGTTGGGTATCGGATAGGGGTGCTTTCCGGAATGAGTGAAATGGCCGGTGAAATGTCCGCAGAGACCATTGCCGTTGGCGCCGAGAGCGTTTACCGGCCGCAGCACGACTCGTGGCTGCTGATCGACGCGCTCGAGCGCCACGACGTCGTGGCGGGCCGGCGGGTGGTGGACCTGTGTACCGGAAGCGGAGCCGTTGCCATCGCCGCGGCCGAGCTGGGTGCCAGAGAAGTTACCGCGCTGGATATTTCACCCAGCGCGGTGCACTGTACACAGGCCAACGCGCTGGCGGCACGGGTCGATGTCGATGCCAGGCTCGGCTCGTGGACCCAGGCGCTCGAACATGAACCGTTCGACATCGTGATGTGCAATCCGCCCTATGTTCCGGTGGCGCCGGAGACCTCCGCGGACGCGGTCGTCTCGACCGGCCCGATGGTCTCCTGGAACGGAGGGCCGGACGGCCGGCTGGTTCTCGACCCGCTGTGCCGCTCGGCCGCCGCGCTCCTGGCCGAAGGCGGGTCGCTGTTCCTGGTCCAGTCGGAGTTCGCCGATGTCGAACGGTCGTTGGACCTGTTGCGGTCGGCTGGCCTGGACGCGGACGTCTGTGCGAGCCAGCGGATTCCGTTCGGCCCGGTGTTGCGCCTGCAGGCTCATTGGCTCCGGGACACCGGGCGACTGATGGAAACCAGGGCCGAAGAGGAACTGGTCGTCATCCGGGCGGACAGAACATGAGCGAGTGTCGGGCGGTGCGGGTGGTTCAGGGCGGGCCGATCCTGATCGAGGGGCCGGTACGGATCGAGCTGCCCGATGGGACCACCGTGGAATCAGATCGGTTCATGGTGGCGCTGTGCACGTGCCGCCGGTCCAAGACCTATCCGTTGTGTGACACCAGCCACCGCAAGGTCAAGCGGACGTCAAGCAAGCGGCCGGCATAGCGAACTACGTTCGGCCACCCAGCATTTCATCAGGTGGTCGGCCAGCCTGTCCTCCATGGCGGCGAAGGCGCGAATCCCGAACACCACATCGGTGTCGAGGTCTGGCTCGCGCCGCACCAGGTCGCCCACCACATCGTGCCGGACCACCTGTTCGTGTACCGCGTCGGCCTCCACGTGCTCACGGTAGAACCTGATGCATGCCTCGGGCGCGTCCATTCGTTCCAGGGCGGCCACCATGCGCTGCGATCCGGGCGAGGACGTGATCTCGGTGGCCGCGAAATGGCCCGCGGCGGCACCACGTAGTCGTCGGTGCAAGCCGAACATGGACATGAGATTGACCAACGCGAGGCTCTCGGCCGGTACCGCGTCCAGATAGCCGAGGTAGCGGTTGTCCAGCTCGGCCTCGCGCATGAGGTCGGCGAAGAGGTGCTGGTGGAGGCGATCGGCCGAACCGGCCCCGTATTCGTCGTACTCGACGGCGACGAAGGCGGCTTTCGCCTGGCCGCTCAGGCGCGGGATCAGCCACGCGTGCGGGTCGCCCTCTTTGAGGTGGTACAACGACCGGTGCACGAAGTACTCGCGCATCTGGTCCCATGTGCCCTCGTCGCGAAGGTGATAGGACGGGCCCGTGCCGTCGACGGGCTCGGCCGACACGCGCGCCATCTCGCGTTCGGCGGTGTCGTCCGGATCGATTACGCCGACCTCGCGCCGGACCGCCGCGAGGAATATTCGCTCGAACTGCGAGCGCAGGTGCAACAGCCCCGCGTTCCATTCCCAGTCCTGATCGACGCCGGCAAAGCCTCGGTAGTGCAGTTCGTAGCAGATGTAGAGCGCGAGTTGCACATCCAGGCCGAACGGATCGGCATCACGCAGCGGGATCCACACCGGTTCGAGGTGGTTGTGCGGTGCCCGATCGCCGAGCCGCTCGATGAGCGCGCCGGAGATGGGCCCCTTCGCGGGCGGCAGCCCCGGCTGCGTAAGGGTTGATGGCGTCGTCATGGCGCAGGAGGTATGCCCGTCGGCGGTCTTGGGTAAACCCGTCTGCTGCAGTGTTTTTACCGCTTCTACGGGTCTACTCGATGGTGCCTGGTGCGCCCGTGCCGATCCCGCTGGTCGCCGTCGCCGCCCGGCCGAACACCAATCCCAAGCCGATCATGACGATTGCCAAGCCGAAATGCAGCCAATTGTCGGCGTTGTTCACCGGGATGAAATTGGCCGAACTGTCGCGGTCGATCACCAGACCGTAGAGCCAGAGGAGGGCATAGATCACCCCGCCGCCGATCAGATACGCGCGCGCGGCGCCGGCTCGCCGGGCGGTGAGCACGCCGACCGCTCCGAATGCCAGGTGCACGAGATTGTGCAGAACCGACACACCGAACACCCCCAGCAGCATCGCTTCCGAATGGTGTCCGGCCCAGTGCAGATCGCCGTAGTCGGTGGTGATGCCCGGGATGAACCCCAGCACACCGACGACGAGGAAGAGGATCCCGACAATCATGGCGCCGGCTTGCAGTGGGGCCCGCCGCGCAGGGCGGCCGGGGCTCCTTGGATTCGCAGTTCCCACGGGACAGCCCTTTCTGTGAGAGTCGCGCCAGGGGCGCGGCTGTGTCGCTGTGGGTTACCCGCCGGGGTCCGGTCAAACCGTTTCGGGCGGTTTGTACTGGTACCGGGCGGGGTATACGAGCGATCTGTCGGAGTCGAGGTGAGGAACATGGCCAGGCCAGAAGCGCTTTTCGAGCGGATCGCCGACGTCATCGAGTCTCAGCGGCAGCGGGCGCTCACGGAGTATGCCGTTGCCGAGTTGCTGTGGCATTGCCGTGGCGATGCGGTCACTGACACCGAAGGGCCGGCGGGCGTCGGCTGTACCCGGCACGCAGCATGATGTGGTCGGAAGCGACTCTGGCCACGTCGTCCCATGCGGCCAGGAAGGTCCCGCGATGCCGCCATGCGGCGATGGTTGCGATGAGCCACGGTGCGTCGAGGCCGGTGCGCTCGTAACCCAGATACGCCGAGCGGGTGCGCGGACTGATCACCAGGCCGGTCAGTTCTGGACTGCGCGGGTGATCCGCGCCGTCTCCGGCGATCCTGAGCCGGACATCTATGACGGTTCCGACCGGGTGGTGCCCGGCATCCAGCACGCGGAGCCCGAGCAGATTACTCAGCTGCATGACGTCCTCCCGGGATACGCGCGACGATGTGGTCGCGCAGCCAGCGTTCTACCCAGTCGGCGTCCGCCGGCAGCTCCGAAGACGTCAGGTGCACGGTGACGTCCACCGAAGCGACGTGTCTCCAGGGAATCTCGTGCAACATCGATCGCGGCGGTGCACCGCCGAGGATGCGCGTCATCACCACTTGTCCTGAGAGGATCGCGGTGACGCGCGGCGGTGGGCTGCCCGGTTCGATGTCCACATCGGCCTCGATGCCGTCGATTTCGAGATCGTCGACGATGCCGACCGGGGCACCGTCGTCGTCGAGCAGCTGCCGGTCCAGCAGGTGCAGGCGGGCGTCGACGATGCTCATTGGCCCGCCGCCGTCACGATCATCAGCGGTATGGCTGCCAGCGAGGCGGCCACGATGATCACCAGATACACCGAACCGAACATGTTGAGCAGCCTTCCGTTCGTCTTGTCGCCCATATACTCCGGATCGTTGGCCACGATGAGGATGGGCAGATAGGTCAGCGGGAGTGCGATGGCCGAGAACACCACCGAATACTCGGTGACCATCACCGGGTCGACGCCCGTGAACAGGACCGCGGCGCCGACGACGATGCTCACGAACATCACGACGTGGAACCGGGACGCCTCGGCGGGACGGCGGAACTTGCCCCACGGCCAGCCGAAGAACTGGGCCAGGGTGTAGCCACTGGACAGCGTGGTCTCGAGGGCCGCGCCGAATGTGGCCGCCACGATGCCGACGATGGCGAACGCCAGCGCGAGTTTTCCGCCGGCCTCCACGACGGGCATCACGATCTGCGACAGTGATGTCACCTCGATCTGTTGCGGTAACAGAACCAGGGTCGCGCAGGTCGCGATGGCCACCGAGAGGATGCCGCCGAGTGGGAACCCGACCAGGACGTTGAGCCGTGATACTCCGAGATCTTTTGTCTTCCAATGTTCTTCAACGGCGCCGGAGGAGAAGAAGAACACCTCGTACGGGGTCATCGCGGCCCCGAACAACGCGATCGCGTAGTACCAGTAGGTCGCCGAGGATTCGGATTCCGGAATCACCGGTTGCGTCGCCTGCTGGGCCAGCTCGCCCCAATGTGGTTGCAGGGCAAAGACGGCCACGGCGAAGACGATCAGGCACAGCCCGGCCAGACCGGCGGTGTTCTCCATCACCGAGAACTTGACCCGCCAGACCACCAGCCACACCGCGAAAGCCGCCACCGGTATCCACATCATCCGCCCGACGTCCGTCGCCAGTTGCAGCGCCAGGGCGACGCCGCCGATCTCGGCCGTCAGGGTCATCAGATTGATCAGGAACGAGGCCGTCAGGTTCGCCGCCGCGGTCCGCGGCCCCAATCGTTCCCGGATGATCTCGAAGGTGGCGCGCCCGCTCACCGCGGCCACCCGGCCCGCCATCTGGGCGAACAGGCAGATCCCGACAACGCCGACGAGCACCACCCAGACCAGTGCCAACCCGAACCGGGAACCGACCACGGCATTCATCACCAGATCGCCGATGTCGAGGAATCCGCCGATCGCGGTCAGAATTCCCAGCGCTACCGCAAAGAACTTCTTCATCAGCGGTAACCGTTTTCCAGGGCGGCGGCCGATGTCAGCAGTTGGCCGCGGAGTGCGGACAGCTCGGGCTCGGCCGCCACCTCGCGGACCCGAGCCGAGGCGGTGTTGAGTTGGCCGATCAACGTGGTCTGGGCTTCGGTGAGCATCCGCTGGCGGTCGAGGTCGACCGGTTCGTCGGCCTTGAGATCCGCGATCCCCTTGTAGGCCTTGACGATCTCTTCGCGCGCATCGGAGATCTGGACGCTGACCAGTTGCGGTGTGGAGCGGTCACGTATCCGCAGGTCCAACGCGTATGCGCCGCTGCGGGCGGCGGCCACCGTCTCTTTCATGCTCTGGGCGAGCTGGCCGGGCATGCCGTCGCGGTTGGCTGGGCAACGGGTCAGCAGGAGCCCGAGTACGGCGATCAGTACGACGGTGATCAGTGCCGTCCGAACCCGCCGCGCACGGTCTTCGCTTTCTGCCTGCTCCGCCATGGCGGTCACCGTCATCCGGGCAGGGTTTCGCCGCCGTCGTCGCGGTCGAACTCATCGAGTCCGAGGTCGTCGGTGACCGCCTCCCGCTGTTCCTGCCAGTCCGGATCGGCGGCCTCCAGTGGAGGGCCGTCCTGGTCTGTCACAGCCACTTCGGCGTCGGGAACCGGTTCGCTGGGCTCGCGGTCCTGCTCGAGCGCGTCGGCGATCGGTACCTCGTCGGGCACATCGTCGCGGGTCATACGGCCGGGGATACCCGGTGCCTTCTCGATCAAACTCTTCGGGTGTTTAAGTGACCGTTGCCCGGGTACTTCCGCCCCATGAACGCAGTCCCCCCGCGATCGATTCTCGCGTGGCACGTACACGGCTCCTGGATGAAGTCGTTCGTGGCGGGCAGGCATGCGGTGCAAGAGGTTCCGGTTGGTGCGTTGCGGGAACAAGATGTCGATCCGGCCGTGAGCTCGTCGAGGAGGCTTGCATGAAGATCGCGATGGTGTCAGAGCATGCCAGTCCGCTGGCTGCACTCCGCGGAATCAACGCGGGTGGGCAGAACGTGAATGTGGCCGCGCTGTCGGCCGCGCTGGCCCGGCAGGGGCACGACGTCACCGTCTACACCCGCCGGGACGACCCGGGGTTGCCTGCCAGGGTCAGGACGGCCGACGGCTACACCGTGGCGCACGTCCCGGCAGGACCTGCTGAACGCATTCCGAAAGACGAACTGCTGCAGCACATGGGCGAGTTCGCCAGATTCCTCGACACGACATGGGCAGAAGACCGCCCGGACATCGTGCACGCGCACTTCTGGATGTCGGGCGTGGCCGGCCAACTGGCGGCACGTCATCTCAATCTGCCGGTCGTGCAGACCTTTTACGAGTTGGGCGTGATCGAGCGCCGCTATCAGGGCGGCGATGGCACGAGCCCTCCCGAACGCCTCAAGCTGGAAACGATGGTGGCGCGCGGCGCGACATGGGTTGCGGCCACCTGCACCGACGAAGTGTTCGAGTTGATGAGGCTGGGCCGGTCCCGCTCGAGAATCTCCGTGGTGCCGTGCGGAGTAGATGTCGACCTGTTCACACCCGACGGGCCCCGCCGCCGACGCGGCGCGCCCCACCGCATCGTCAGCGTCGGAAGATTCGCGCCGCGCAAGGGATTCGACCTCGCGATCCGGGCACTGACCACCGTTGCCGACACCGAGTTGGTGATCGTGGGCGGACCACCGCGAGCCGAGCTGGCGCGCGACGCCGAGGCGTGCCGACTGCGGCGATTGGCCGGGGAACTCGGCGTCGCAGACCGGGTGCGGCTCTGTGGCGCCGTCGACCACGCGGAGATGCCCGCCGTCTTGCGATCGGCGGACGTAGTGGCCTGCACGCCGTGGTACGAGCCGTTCGGCATCGTCCCCCTGGAGGCAATGGCCTGTGGGATTCCGGTTGTCGCCTCGGCCGTCGGCGGCATGTTGGACACCGTGGTGGACGACATCACCGGTCGGTTGGTGCCACCGAAGCGGCCTGACCTGCTCTCTGACGCTCTCAACGCACTGCTGCGTGACGACTTCCGTCGGCAGAGTCTCGGAG
This sequence comes from Mycobacterium sp. URHD0025, assembly GCF_000426065.1. Classification (GTDB taxonomy): domain Bacteria; phylum Actinomycetota; class Actinomycetes; order Mycobacteriales; family Mycobacteriaceae; genus Mycobacterium. The sequence continues at coordinate 548,350 of NZ_AUEQ01000006.1, forward strand.
CCGCCGGACGGGACCGGGCCCGGTCCCGCTATTCCTGGGACCGGATCGCGGCGGACACGCTGCGGGTCTACGACCGCGTGGAACCTGCCGCGTACCTGCCGCCGCAGGCGACCTCGGTGTCATAAGGGTGACGAGGCTCGCGGTCTGAGGGCGAGTCATGTTTGCTTGCCCACTTTTCGGATCAACCGGGCGGTGCTGCGCTCGAGGATCGTCTGGCGCTTGTCGCTGTTACGTACGCGCGCCGCCCGCCGTACCGCGGGACCGATGGTCAGTCCATCCCGGTACGCATCGACCACTCGAGGATCGACGTAGGCGCTACGGGTGACCGCGGGGGTATTTCCGAGAGCCTCGGCGACCTCGCGCATCACAGCGGACTCGACGCGTTTGATCACCTTGGGGTCGACGGGAGGGTCCGCGTCGACGAAGGCCTCGGCCGCCAGTACCGTGCCGTGCCAGGTGCGTAGATCTTTCACGGTGTAGTCATCGCCGACCATTTCTTTGAACCGGACGTTGAGATCCTCCGCATGCACCTCCGTCCATTCGGACGAATTGCGAAATGCCAGTAGGCGATCGCCGTTGCCCCGGCTCCGCTGCAGGGACCGGACTGCCCGCACCACGACCGGATCTTCGACCAGCAGCGTGCGCCGCACCCCGCTCTTGGCCGGATAATCGAACTCCACCGCATCCGGCCGCAGCGTGATGTGTTCGCGCAGCAGCGTCGCGACACCGAACGAGTTGTTCTCCTCGGCGTACTGGTCCCCGCCGGCGCGGAAGTAACCGAGGTCCAGCAGTCGCAGGCCCAGTGCCAGCACGCGGTCCCGGGTCAGCCCGCGCCGCCTCAGGTCCGTCGCGATGGCGTCTCGCCAATCGGCCAGGCCGGCGGACATTTCCAGCACCCGGTCGAACTTCTCCTCGCCGCGTTCCTGCTGCCATTGGGTGTGATAGAGGTACTGGCGCCGTCCCGCGACGTCGGTGCCGACGGCTTGGATGTGTCCGTTGGGGTAGGGACATATCCAGACTTTCTTCCATGCCGGTGGGATCACCAGATCCTCGATGCGCTTGAGCGTTGCCGCGTCGGTGACCGCAGCCCCGTCGTCGTCGCGGTAACTGAATCCCCGGCCACGGCGGACCCGGTGGATACCCGGCCCGCCGACGACGCTGCGCCGCAGCCTCATTGCGTCCCACATCCTGGTTTGACGACCGGACGACTGTGGGTACGCGACAGGCATGTCACCGTCTGACCGGGCACCGGGGTCTCCACTCACTGTGCTGCACGGTCGGCGGATACCCCGGTCGGCATCGGGTCACACGCGCGGAGCGCGAACTGTGGAGTTGCGGGTGCCGGCCCGAGTCGAGTCACTGGCCGTGGTGAGGGCCATGGTGGGTTGCCTGGCCCACTATGAGGAACTGACCGGCGATACGGCCGGCGATCTGGCGTTGGCGGTTGATGAAGCATCCACGGTGCTGATCGGTATGGCCGCGCCAAGAGCCATCCTCGTGCTGGTCGTAGATCCCGGCGTGGATGGCCTGAGGGTCCGGGTGTCAACGGCCTGTGACAGCGTCCATGACGAACTCGGCAGCGCCGGCCTGAGCGGCTTCAGCCGCCGGGTACTGGAGTCGCTCGCCGAGGAGGTCGACACCTTCGTCGACGACCTCGATCTCGATCAGACCGGCGAACCCACACCGGTACTGGGGATTTCGCTGACCGTCCGTCGGGATGGGTTCTCGGCGCGAGGTTAGGGGCCCACGTCCACCAACCGCAGTTGCTTCGGCTGACTGCGCAGCGTCGAGAGGGCAGCGGGAAGCCCGGCGGAGACCGGCAGCCCGCGGGCAGGATCGCAGATGCCGAGCACCCGGGACACGGCAGCGCTCGGGATCAACACCCAGTCGATGTTCTCGCCGGCGCACCGGACGTTGAGCGTATGGAGGCAGGCGAAGCAGCCTGCGCCGAAAAATTCGACGGCACTCAGGTCAAGGACGAGCTGTCCGCTCGGCCTGCTGTGCCGGATTCCGCATTCGATCAGTTCCGTGGCGTTGGACGCATCCAGTTCGCCGCAGACGCTGATCACTGCGGTCGCCGGCCACAGCCATTGGGCGCAGAATTGCGCGCGGCTGCGGTCGTGGGTAGACGGGGTGGCCCGGCTCGCGGCGTTCATGGTGGACATCGGTGACTCCCTCAGCAGAAACACTGCGGTCACGCCACACTTCAGGTTCTGTGGGCTCAAAACCCCTGGATACAGAATGACAACCCTGCATCCGATGACGATTCCAGGGCGGCTGTGAACTCAACCTGCGGACGACTTTACGCCCCATCACGAGTACGAACAATCGATCTACGGGCTCACGTTCAGTTCGGCCAGCAAGCGCCGGACACGTGCGTCGATCTCGTCGCGGATGGGGCGGACTGCTGCGAGGTCATGCCCGGCGGGGTCGGGGAGCTCCCAGTTCTCGTAACGCTTGCCGGGAAAGATCGGGCAGCTGTCCCCGCATCCCATGGTGATGACCACGTCGGCGGCCGAGACGATTTCCTCGGTCCAGCGTTTGGGGCGTTCGGCCGTGATGTCGATACCGACCTCGGCCATGGCGGCCACTGCCGCCGGGTTGATCTCATGTGCGGGTTCCGATCCGCCGGATCGTGCGATGGCCCTGTCTGCGGCGTAGTGGTTGAAGTATCCGAGGGCCATCTGCGAGCGGCCGGCGTTGTGGGTGCACAGAAACAGCACGGTCGGCGGGTTGCCCGGCAGGTGCTGAGAAGTGTGGTGGGCGAAGCGGTTTCGCAGCGCCAAGGAGACGTAGACCAGCGCGACCAATACCGGCACTTCGATCAGTGGCCCGACGACCCCGGCCAGCGCCTGGCCGGAGGTGGCGCCGTAGGTGGCGACCGCGACCGCGATGGCGAGCTCGAAGTTGTTGCCGGCCGCGGTGAACGCCAGGGTGGTGGTGCGTTCATACCCGAGATCGAGCGCCGTGCCGAGCAGATAGCCGCCGCCCCACATGATCGCGAAGTAGGCCAACAGCGGCAGCGCGATGCGGGCCACGTCCCACGGCCGGCTGGTGATCTGTTCACCTTGCAGCGCAAAGAGAATCACGATGGTGAACAGCAGTCCGTACAGCGCCCATGGGCCTATCCGCGGTAGGAACTTCGTCTCGTACCAGTCGCGGCCCCTCGTCTTCTCTCCGATCCGCCGGGAGAAATAGCCGGCGGCCAGCGGGATGCCGAGGAAAATCAGCACCGACTTGGCGATCTGCCAGGGTGAGGTGCTGATGGTGGTTTGTGGCAGGCCGAGCCAACCGGGTAACACCGACAGGTAGAACCAGCCGAGCGCGGCGAACATGACCACCTGGAAGGTCGAGTTGAGTGCCACCAGCACGGCGGCGGCCTCGCGGTCTCCGCAGGCGAGGTCGTTCCAGATGATCACCATGGCGATGCAGCGGGCCAGGCCGACGATGATCAGGCCGGTGCGATATTCGGGCAGATCGGGCAGCAACAACCACGCGAGGGCGAACATCAACGCCGGTCCGAGCACCCAGTTCAAGACCAATGAGGAGATCAGCAGTCTGCGGTCGCGCGTGACGGTGTCGAGGCGGTCGTAGCGGACCTTGGCCAGCACCGGATACATCATGATCAACAGGCCGAGGGCAATGGGCAGCGAAATCCCGTCGATCTCAACGTTTTCCAGCGTCGTGTCGAGACCGGGGATCGAGCGGCCGAGGAGTAGTCCGGCGATCATGGCGGCGACGATCCAGACCGGCAGGAACCGATCCATCGTGGACAGCTTGCCCACGACCGCCGGAGCGGGCGTGGCGGTAGCGGTCACGCCGGTGCCGCCGTCGCGGTTTCGGCGCCGAGGAGGGCCGCCACTCCGGCCAATGCATCGGGTACGACGGCGTAGTACACCCACGATGCCCGACGTTCGGAGGTCAGCAGGCCGGCGTCGCGCAGCACCTTGAGGTGATGGCTGATGGTCGGCTGGGAGACTTCCACGCCGGCCGAGATGTCGCAGACACATGCCTCCCGACCGGCATGGCTGGCGATGGCCGAGAACAACTGCAACCGGACCGGGTCTGCCAGCGCCTTGAGTTTGACCGCCATGTCCACTGCCGCGGCGGGCGAGATCGGTTCACGCAGTAACGCCCCGGGTGGGCAACAGGCGTCCTGGCCGGGCGGCACGTCGGTCGAATTCGGCATCCATCGATATTGACATGTATCGATATGGCCTGCAAGGCGCGTATCGGCTAGCCGGCCGTAGGCGTGCCGGCGCCGCCGAAGGTCTCAGAGTCGGCCAGCACCGTGTAGACCTCCCATCGCTCGCCGCCGGATCCGGTTACCCAGACCTTGTCCTGGGTCGCGAAACAGCACGTGGTGCCGATCTCCTCGTCGGTGAACAGCCCCTCGTCGGTCAGCCGGGCGATCTCGGTGTGCACCTGATCGCTGGATGCGACCTCGACGCCGAGGTGGTTGAGGGTGCCGCCCTCGCCGGGGTTCTCCAGCAGGACCAGCTTCAGTGGGGGATCGGCCACGGTGAAGTTGGCATAGCCCGGCTTCACCTTCGCCGGAGGGGTGGCGAAGAGCTTGGAGTAGAAGGCGATCGCCTCGTCGAGATCATCGACATTGAGTGCGAGTTGGACACGTGACATGATTCGAACCTCCATCGCTGATGAGACATATATCGAATTAACCGTCCTCGCCAGCATGACACCTTTTCGATATATGTCAAACTCCGTGGCATGATGGCACCATGCCGAAAGCGCTGCCCGTGATCGATATGTCCGCACCGGTCTGCTGCGCCCCGATGGCAGCCGGCCCGATCACCGATGATGAAGCGGTGGCCGTGGCGATGCGCCTGAAGGCGATCGCCGACCCGGCCCGGATCAAGATCCTGTCGTTGTTGTTCACCGCAATGCCCGGCGAAGGCACGAGTGGCAACCTCGCCACCGCGCTCGGGTTGAGTGAGTCGACTGTCAGCCACCACATGGGCCAGCTACGCAAGGCCGGACTGGTGTCATCGGACCGCCGAGGGATGAACGTCTTTCACCGCGTGCGGCCCGAAGCTCTCCAGGCGCTGTGTGTGGTTCTCGACCCGAACTGCTGCCGGTAGCGCGGTCAGAGCCGGCCGAGCAGGGTTGCCGCACCCGGCCCGGCGAGTTCCTCGGCGGCTTGTCGGCGGCCCGTCATCGCCAGGAGAAGCGCCTCTCCGGTCCCGGTGACTTCCGGCCCGTTGCCGTGCTCCCACCCGATATCGGTGGCGCGCAGGCGAAGTCCTCTGATTCTGCGACCCGCACCGAGGCGCGGATTGCCGGGTACCAGAGGCAGGATCCGTTCGAGCCGCTGCGCGGGCACGTCGCGCGGGCGGCCGAGTGCGCGGCGGATGTCCTGGTGATGGACGGCGCCGTCGACCAGGCCGATCATGCCGCCGAACCCCGCCGTCAGGCCCTGCGGGCGCAGATGGCGGTTGAGGAATTCCACCAGCCCCGCCGTCGACATCGTCGAGTATTCGGCGACACCGACTTCGTTGGCCCGCACCACCCGTCCCTTCACGAACCGCTTGAGCAACCCCGCGGGACCCAGCTCGTCATAGCTGACGACATGGGCCACAACGTCTTTCACTGTCCAGCCGGTGCACAGCGACTCGGTCTGCCATTCGTCGGAGGTCAAGGTGGCCAGGAATTCGGCAAGATCGGCCCGCTCGTCCCGGGCCAGGTCCATCAATGACGGCTCGTCGGTGCTCATCGAGGGCTCTCCTTCCGGACCACGTCGGCGTAACGGACGAGGTACAGCGGCCATCCGGCGTCGCCCCCCACTCCGTCTGCCACCGATCGCCAGCCCGCGCCGTGGCGCTCGAGGTGGCGGTGCTCCAACTCGACCCGGGTGCGGTCGTCACCGTCTGCGATGAACCGCACCTCCACCTCGCTCGTGCGGTCGGGGTCGGATTCGATCTGCCATGTGGGTCCGATGTCCCACGAGAAGACCACACGCGCCGGAGGTTCGTAGACCAGGACCCGGCTCCACTCGCATCGACTGCCGTCGGTCCCGACGTCGTAGATGTGTCCGCCGGCGTGCGGTTCGAAGACCGTGCGGGCGATCGGCACCGAGAGCAGGTTGTGTTCGCGTGGCTTGATCGCGTCGAACCGATCGATGAACACCGAGAACGCCTGTTCCACTGCGGCGTTGACGACGACACTCTTGCGGATGGGCTCGACCTGTGTGGGCGTCACGTCGTTTCCTCCTTCTGATCGACGATGTTCTTGTAGGCGTCCAGTGCCTGATCCCAGAAGGTGTCCAGTTCGGCGCGCAGCGCCGCCACACCGCCGGGGTCGACGTGGTAGAGGCGACGTGTCCCGACGGCCCGATCTGCCACCAGCCCAGCGCTTTTCAGCACCTTCAGATGCTGGGAGACCGCGGGTCGGCTGATCGGTAGCTCGCGAGCCAACTCGCCCACGGCCATCGGTCCCGATGCCAGCCGCCTGACGATGGCACGTCGGCTGCCATCGGCCAGCGCGGCCCACGGATCGGTCGAAGGGTAAGTCACCACGAACGGTAACTCTACGCTTACCGATGCGGCGCGTCGAGTGGTCTCGAAGCGGTTTGCCCCCATGTTTGACCCGGGCGTCAGTCGGGTACATCGCATGCCATGAGACTTGGTGGATTGTTCGGAACGCTCGTGCTGATCTGGCTGATCATCGGTGTGGTGGCAGCCTGGCAGCGCGACTATTTCCACGGTGGTTCAACCAACTGCGCGACCGCGGGCGCGATAGCGCTCACAGTCCTGGCCGGCCCACTCAACTACGCGGGAGTCAATCCCAAGGTGGACGAGTGCCGTTTGCCGCAACCCAGTGCGATGGCTCCCATCGCCGCACTGAATTGAGGTCATCATGATTGTGCTAGGCGCGATCCTGCTCATTCTCGGCTTGGTCTTCAACATCTACCTGCTCTGGGTGGCCGGCGTGATCCTGCTGGTCATCGGTGCCGTCTTCTGGGTGCTCGGGGCGATCGGGCGGCCGGTCGCGGGGCGTCGGAGCTGGTATTGACCACACTGCCGTCGGCGTCATCAATGACAAGGGAGGTGCACGATGCCGAATTCATCGATCAAGGACGAAAAGCTCTACGAGGAGCTGCGCGACGAAGGAAATTCGAAAGAGAAGGCGGCGCGGATCTCCAACGCCGCTGCGGCCCGGGGACGTTCGAATGTGGGCCGATCGGGCGGCGAGTCCGGATCCTATGACGACTGGAAGGTCGACGATCTGCGCAAGCGAGCGAAAGAGCTTGGTATCAAGGGCTATTCCGACAAGAACAAGGGTGAACTGATCGGGATGCTCCGCAACCATTGACCACGCGAAACGGGAGTAGGTCCACACGGCCCCGCCGTCGAGGCGGGGCCGTGTCGCGTCTCGGTGGCGAGGATTCGTGGTTTTCTCGCCAGAGCTGCCCAGGAGATCTACCGTGGAGTCAGCCCATGCACGGCAGGTGGGGCGACAAGTGGCGGGAAGGAGCAGCCATGAAGGGTCCAAAAGATCCAGTTGACCACGCCCGGACAACCCGGCCACACGCCGGCGAGTCGATGAAGGACAACGTCATCATGCCCGCGCTCGTACTGATCCTCTTGGGATTGGTGCTGTTCGTCGGGTGTCTGGCGGCGTTCGCCACCGGCCACTCCGACGTGGGCCTGACCGTGGGCACGTTGTCCGCAGCCGGGCTCGTCATCGGTTCGACGTGGTTGGCGCTCGAGCACATGCGGGTGCGCCGCATCGAGGATCGCTGGTACACAGATCATCCCGGCGTGATGCGGCAGCGGCCGAGCAGCTGAGATCCGAGCCCACCGACCCGGCCGCTGAACGGCCGGGTGAGTGGCTCGTGGCGCGGCGCAGGTTCAGAACGACTCTTCAGAACGGCCTTTCAGAACGACAGCGCCAGTACCGCGAAATCGATTGCCAGCAGTGCCAATCCGATCACCGGGACGAGAATGCCGTACCGCATCCGTGAGGTGAGGATGGAAACGGCGATCGTGACCACGGGCACCACGGGTGCGCCGTAGAACAGGATCCCGAACCAGAATTCGCCAGGGCCTTTGCTCGCGCACACGTCGCCGGTACACCCGGCCATACCCATCACCGCACCCATGCCGTAGAGGAACACCGCGATGGCCGCGGGAACGGTCAACACCGCCAGCACCCACGTGAGCGATATCCGCATTCGCCGCTCGCCGCGGTGCTGTGTCTGCAGAGTCTGTGATTCGGTCATGGCGTCCGCATACCCAGTTTCGCGGTCTTCTGCACGGGTATTCCAGCGCCATGGCCAGATTCGGATACACACTGATGACCGAGCAGAGCGGCCCCCGACAGCTCGTCGACTATGCGGTGTCGGCAGAGCGGGCGGGCTTCGATTTCGAGGTGAGCAGCGACCATTACAGTCCCTGGCTGGCCAGCCAGGGACACGCGCCCAACGCGTGGCCCGTGCTGGGCGCGGTGGCTCACGCCACCGAAACTGTGCAGCTGTACTCATACGTGACCTGTCCGACCATCAGGTATCACCCGGCGATCGTCGCCCAGCAGGCCGCCACGGTGCAGATTCTCGCCGACGGCCGGTTCACCCTGGGTCTGGGCAGCGGTGAGAACCTCAACGAACACGTCGTCGGTCACGGCTGGCCCACCGTGGAGCGCCGCCTCGACATGCTCGCCGAGGCGATCAAGCTGATCCGTGAACTGCTCAGCGGGGAACTCGTCGACTTCAGGGGTGAGTTCTACGAAGTGGACTCAGGCCGCATCTGGGATCTGCCGGATGTCCCGCTGACCATCGCGGTGTCGATGACCGGTCAGAAGGCCGTCGACAAACTTGCCGTGGCAGCCGATCACCTGATCAACGTCGCACCCGACCGCGCGATCGTCGAAGGCTGGCAGCAGCGCCGTCATGCCACCGGCGTCCTGCCCGAGGGGCGGGTGATCGGACAGATCCCGGTGTGCTGGGATCCTGACCGGGATACCGCGGTGAAGCGGGCTCATGACCAGTTCCGCTGGTTCGCCGGAGGCTGGGCGGTCAACGCGGACCTGCCGACACCAGCCGGTTTCGCGGCGGCGACCCAGTACGTGCGTCCCGAGGATGTCGCCGAGACCATCCCCTGTGGACCGGACCTGGACGCGATCGTCGCGGCTGTCGCCCCATATCTGGAAGCGGGATTCACCGATGTCGCCCTTGTCCAGATCGGTGACGAGGGCCAACAGCGATTCCTCGACCAGGCGGCGAAGCCGCTACTGGCTGCGCTGCGCGCCGAGTTCGACTGACGCGCCGGTCGACATCGGATGACCCAGACGCATCGCCAATGGCAGCACCAGCCAGATACCTACGAACCCCACCAGGGCGACCACGCCGGCGATCACCCCGGCTTCGCGCCCGGCCACCGTGTCGAAGATCAGCTCGGTCACCCCGGCCATCGCCAGCCCGAGCAACACCAGCCCGGTGAACGCGCACCGGTGTGCGGCGGAAACCAGCAGATTCAACCGGTGCCTGCGGAACAGGATGCGATGCATCCCGACCGGTGCGACCAGCAACGCGGTGGCTGCGGCCGAACACGCGACCGTCGCGAGATAGACCAGCCGCATGGACTCGTCGAGCATCGAGAACCGTTCCTGGAACGGCAGAGTGAGCAGCAGGCCGGTGAGCAGCTGGACGCCGGTCTGAACCACCCGCAGCTCCTGCAGGAGGCTGCTCCAGTTGCGGTCCAAACGCTCGGCTTCGGTTTCGTGGCGGGCGTTCTGGTCCCACGGCTGATCCAGCTCGGGGTGGTCCGGATCCATGCTCTCGATAATCCCACGTTCACCACAGGTTTCGGGATGCGGCGCGGTGGGCATCCCTGGCTGGGATCCCAGGCCGCCCGGTGAGGGCGCAGGAAGGAATGACAGTGCCGAAGTCGAGAGCGACGTCGCCCTACCGGGGTGGACCCGCACTGCCTCTGGCGGAAACTGCTCGGCGCGTTATGGTTCAGGGTCGAGTGAGCATGATCAGCAGAGCGGTCTCGTGAGACAGCGTTCCCAGCTGGGATACTGTCCATCCGAGACGCCGGGAGGTGAGATGGCCGACGAACAGGGCCAATCCAATCCGCGCCACGCGGAGCGGTCGGTGGAGATTAGGGTCGCTGCGAGGCTGGAGAATCTGGCCGTGGTGCGCACCCTCGTCGCCGCGGTAGCGGCCTTCGAGGATCTCGATTTCGACGTCGTCGCCGACCTGCGGTTGGCTGTCGACGAGGCATGCACCGCGTTGATCAGGGCCGCGGTACCGGATTCGAGCCTGCATCTGGTCATCGACCCGCGGGATGAAACGGTGGTGATCACCGCTTCGTCAACCTGCACGGGTGCTGCGGTTCTCGAGCCGGGCAGCTTCAGCTGGCATGTGCTGAGCTCGTTGACCGACGAGGTCAACACCTTCATCAACGGTGACGGGCCCGACGTCGGCCAGGTATTCGGCATCACCCTGACGACGAGACGAGCGAGCCTGCTGCGGTGACGTCGGAATATGCGGACGTCCGTGAAATGTTTCGCGAACTCGGCGGACTGTCCGAGGACTCGCCGGCCTACGAACGTCAACGTGAGCGAATCGTCGAGCGCTGCCTGCCGCTCGCCGATCACATCGCGCGGCGCTTCGACGGCCGTGGCGAACCGCGTGAGGATCTGGTTCAGGTGGCGCGGGTCGGCCTGGTCAATGCGATCAACCGATTCGATGTCGAGACCGGATCGGACTTCGTGTCGTTCGCGGTGCCGACGATCATGGGGGAGGTGCGGCGCCACTTCCGCGACAACAGCTGGTCGGTGAAGGTGCCGCGGCGGCTCAAAGAGCTGCACCTGCGGCTCGGCGCGGCGACTGCGGAGCTGTCTCAGCGGCTGGGCCGAGCCCCGACCGCCTCTGAGCTCGCCGAGGAACTCGACATGGACCGCGAAGAGGTGATCGAAGGCCTGGTGGCGGGGAGCTCGTACAACACGCTGTCGATCGACAGCGGCGGCGGGGGTGACGAGGATGCGCCCGCGATAGTCGACACGCTCGGCGATGTGGACGACGGCTTGGACCAGATCGAGAATCGGGAAACGCTGCGGCCGTTGCTTGCTCAATTACCTGAGCGGGAACGGACGGTGCTGTTGCTGCGATTCTTCGAGTCCATGACGCAGACGCAGATCGCCGAGCGTGTCGGTGTCTCGCAGATGCATGTGTCGCGGCTGCTCGCGAAATCGCTAGCGCGACTTCGTGACCAGCTGCAGTAGTGGGGTCTTGCCGTTCAGTGTGGACAACGCCGCGGCCACGCTGTAGCAGGTGTGCAGCGTCGCATCCGGATCGCAGATGCGCAGCAGCCGGTTGACTGCCTTGCTGGGCACCAATACCCAGTCGGTATGGGTGGTCGAGCAACGCTCCTCGATGTTCTTGAGGGCCGAAAAACCTGCGGTGCCGAAGAAATCGATGTCGGTGAGGTCGACCGCGACCCGCTCGGCCTCGGCGGTGTGCCGCAACGCGTAGTCGGCGAACTCGGCTGCGTTGACGGCGTCGATTTCGCCATGAGCGCTGATCACCGCCGTGGACGGCGGCAGAAAGCGGGCGGCGAAGGTGGCTGGCGATTCGGCGGCCCGGTCGATGAGAGCGCTCGTCGAAAAGACGGTCATGGGTAGCTCCATCAGTCGTAATACACGTATTCGTACTGTTGGTGCGGCATCAATCGACAGTGTCACGAGTTCCCGCGCGCATTGTCGACTGCGCTCGCTGCGGCTGTGAACTCAACCTGTCACGAACCCTACCGCCATCAAGGTCATCGGACAATTTGTCTGAGTGGATTCTTATACTCCCAGGTCAGACTGTTGTCATGTCGAAGGGCGCCCCAGTAGCCGGTGTGGTGCTGGCCGCAGGCGCCGGCCGCCGGTTCGGAATGCCGAAAGTCCTTGCCGAAGAAGGTAATTGGCTTTCACGGGCGGTAACCGCGCTCGATCACGGCGGCTGCGACGACGTCATCGTGGTGCTCGGTGCGGCCGTGGTCGAAGTGCCTGCTCCGGCCCGCGCCGTGGTGGCCGCACGCTGGGCCGACGGAATGAGCGCCTCGGTACGCGAAGGGCTGAAGGCCGCCGGTGACGCCGAATGGGTCGTTCTGCAGACCGTCGACACTCCGGATATCGGCGCCGATGTCGTGGCCCGGGTCCTGGATGCGGGACGCGGCGCCGGTTCTGGCCTGGCCCGCGCCGGCTACGACGGCCGCCCCGGTCATCCCGTCGTGGTGGCCCGAAGGCACCTTGAGGGGCTGGCCGCCGCGTTGCACGGGGACCAGGGCGCTCGGGCGTTTCTCGGCGCCCGTGACGATGTCATCACCGTGGAATGCGGTGACCTGGCCACGGGCCTGGACATCGACGAGCGCTGACCGCTATCTGGCGGGCGCACTCACGTGTGTACCTCGAGTCCCAGCACCTCCATGGCGTACCGCCGCACGGTGTCCTCCGAGATGGCGGCGGCATCCTCGAAGCCGGGCCGGCCGCGGCTGCTCAGGAATCCGGTGACGCGATCCAGGCTGACCTCGGCAAGCAGTTCCCCGCTGGTCGGTTCGCACACCGCCCACGTGTACCGCGTGTCGTCGGCCCAGCCGTCCGCGGCGTCGTGCACGTAGTCCAGGTCGTCCTCGCCGAGGTCGGCGAGCGCGGGCCGGTCGTCCACGCGGTCATCGGCGCGCAGTCCGCGCAGGTACCACTGGCCGTTGTTGATCTCGACAGGTTCCATGAGCCCTCCAAGAACGCCGAATGGCCACCTACGACACAGGATTCAGCAGAATCCGTGCCACAAGTGGCCATTCGGTCCGAAAGATTTACTTGATCTCGGCGATCACGGTGCCCTGGGTGATGGCGGCACCGGCCTCGACGGCCAGGCCGGTGATGACGCCGTCCTTGTGGGCCGTCACCGGGTTCTCCATCTTCATGGCCTCCAGGACCACGACCAGATCACCCGCGGCCACCTCCTGGCCCTCCTCGACGGCCACCTTGACCACGGTGCCCTGCATGGGCGCCGTCACCGAGTCACCCGATGCGGCGGTCGCGCCGCCGCCACCGCGCTTGCGCGCCTTGGGCTTCTTGCGAATCGCACCGGGGGCAGCGCCGCCGCCACCACCGAGCGCCAGGTCACCGGGCAGCGACACCTCGAGGCGACGTCCACCGACCTCGACGACCACGGTCTGACGAGGAATGGTGTCCTCTTCCTCGATCGGATCGCCACCGGTGAACGGCTCGACGGTGTTGTCCCACTCGGTCTCGATCCAGCGGGTGTGCACCTCGAACTTCTCGCCGTCGCCGATGAAGGCGGGGTCTGCGGTCACGGCCCGGTGGAACGGGATGACGGTCGCCAGACCCTCGACGTTGAACTCGGCCAGGGCGCGGCGCGAGCGGGCCAGCGCCTCGTCGCGGGTGGCGCCGGTGACGATCAGCTTGGCCAGCATCGAGTCGAACTGCCCGCCGATGACGGAACCGGACTCCACACCGGAGTCCATCCGGACACCCGGACCGGTCGGTGCCTCGAACTTGGTGACGGGCCCCGGGGCGGGCAGGAAGCCGCGACCGGCATCCTCACCGTTGATCCGGAACTCGAACGAGTGGCCGCGCGGCGTCGGATCCTCGGTGATGTCCAGTGCCTCGCCGTTGGCGATCTTGAACTGCTGCAGCACCAGGTCGATGCCCGAGGTCTCCTCGGTGACCGGGTGTTCGACCTGCAGACGGGTGTTGACCTCGAGGAAAGAGATCAGCCCGTCCTGGCCGACCAGGTACTCGACGGTGCCCGCGCCGTAGTAGCCGGCCTCCTTGCAGATGCGCTTGGCGGATTCGTGGATCTCCTTGCGCTGCGCTTCGGTGAGGAACGGCGCCGGCGCCTCCTCGACCAGCTTCTGGAAGCGGCGCTGCAGCGAGCAGTCGCGGGTACCGGCGACGACGACGTTGCCATGGGTGTCCGCGATGACCTGGGCCTCGACGTGGCGCGGCTTGTCCAGGTAGCGCTCGACGAAGCATTCGCCGCGGCCGAACGCGGCGACGGCCTCACGGGTCGCCGACTCGAACAGCTCGGGGATCTCCTCGATGGTGCGGGCCACCTTCATGCCGCGACCACCACCGCCGAAGGCGGCCTTGATCGCGACGGGCACGCCGTACTCCTTGGCGAACGCGACGACCTCGTCGGCGTTCTTGACCGGGTCCGGGGTGCCCGGAACCAGCGGTGCCTTGGCCTTGGCGGCGATGTGGCGCGCGGTCACCTTGTCACCCAGATCGCGGATCGACTGCGGGCTCGGCCCGATCCAGATCAACCCGGCGTCGAGCACGGCCTGGGCGAAGTCGGCGTTCTCCGACAGGAAGCCGTAACCCGGGTGGATGGCGTTGGCGCCGGACTTGGCGGCGGCGTCCAGGATCTTCTCGAAGACCAGGTAGGACTCGGCTGAGGTCTGGCCGCCCAGTGCGAAGGCTTCATCGGCGAGCCGCACGTGCGGCGCATCGGCGTCAGGCTCGGCGTACACCGCCACGCTGGTCAGTCCGGCGTCTTTGGCGGCGCGGATCACCCGGACCGCGATCTCCCCGCGATTGGCGACCAGCACCTTGGAGATCTTTGAGCTGGCGTGGTTGGCCACGGTGCCTCCTCGGCAGTTCTCTAAGAAACGTCTTTAAGAATCTATCGCGGGCAGTTTATGCGGCGCACCTCAAGGCCTGCCCAACCGGTATCGGTTACTGATCAGTAGGTTTTCTCGGATCCGTTTGACCTCGGCGGAAACTCGGCGATTTCACCTTGTTGGCCTGGGACAACTGGTAGGGCTCAGGCCGCACGGAGTCGTCGCTTGATCCGGCTCAGCATGGCCGACATTCCGCGCAGCCGCAGCGGGCTGATCAACGCGGCCAGGCCCAGCGCCGTGTAGAAGTCGTCGGGTACCGCCAAGATGTCATCGGCCGGCTGTCCATCGAGGCCGGCCGCCAGGATCGCAGCGAAACCCCGTGTCGTCGGGGCCTCTGGCGGTGCGCTGAAGAACAGCCGCACTTTGCTCCGATCGGACGCGTCGACGTCCAGGAACAAAGGGGACTGGCACTCCGGAACCGGCTCCATGGCCGCCTCTTCCAGATGCGACGGCAATGGTGGCAACTCGTTGGCGAACTCCAACAGGAGCTGCAACTTGTCTTGGCCGGTCACCTCCTGGAAGTCGGAGACGACCTCCTCCAAGGCGTCCGGCATCGAGGTCACGAGGCGCCCGGGGCGTCACCTGGATCCGGGCCGACCGCGACCGGGACCCGAACGGCGTTGCCCCACTCGGTCCACGAGCCGTCGTAGTTGCGCACCCCGGGCAGTCCGAGCAGGTGGGTGAGCACGAACCAGGTGTGGCTCGAGCGCTCACCGATCCGGCAGTACACGACGGTCTTGTCCTCGGGGGTGAGGAAGCTGTAGAGCTCCTCGAGCTCGGCGCGGCTGCGGAACTGGCCGCTGTCCCTGGCGGCCTTGGCCCAGGGGATCGACTTGGCGGTGGGGATGTGCCCGCCGCGAAGAGCTCCCTCTTCCGGGTAGTCGGGCATATGGGTGCGTTCGCCCGTGTACTCCTGGGGCGAGCGGACGTCGATCAATGGCTGCTTGCCGAGGATGCCGAGCACATCGTCGCGGTAAGCCCGGATCGGGGCGTCGTTGCGGTCGACCACCGGGTAGCCGCTGGACTGCCGGGTGGGCACCTCGAGGGTGGTGTCACGGCCGTGGGAGACCCACAGGTCGCGCCCGCCGTCGAGCAGGCGCACGTCGGGGTGGCCGAACAGGGTGAACACCCACAAGGCGTAGGCCGCCCACCAGTTGCTCTTGTCGCCGTAGATGACGACCGTGTCGTCTCGGCTGATGCCCTTGCGGTCCATCAGTTCGGCGAACTGCTCACCGTCGATGTAGTCACGCACGTTGGGATCGTTGAGGTCCAGATGCCAGTCGATCTTGACGGCGCCCGGGATATGACCGGTGTCGTAGAGCAGGACATCCTCGTCGGACTCGACGATGGCCAAACCGGGCCGACCCAGATTGCTGGCCAGCCAGTCGGCGGTGACCAGGCGCTCCGGATGGGCGTACTCGGCAAGAGTTGGGCTGGGATCAGCAGGCAGCGGCACACCAAGAGCGTACCGTCGGGCCGATTATCCGCGCTGCGGCAGTGCCCACGACCGGCGCATATCGCCGCTCACGCGGTGAACGCCACCTCGTAGGCCACGGCGAAGCGACGGACGCCGTTGTTGGCGCGGAACAGTGAGCCGCCGTTCTGGGACCAGGTGACCACGCGCAGCAGTCGTTTACCCGGAGACAGGCGCTTGGAGATGATGTCGGCGAATGCGGCGCGCAGCCGCTCCAGATCGCAGGTTTCGAAGTCGCGCGCTACGCGAACATCCCACATGGTTTCTTCGACTGGCATCGGCCCAGTGTCAACCCGTGGTTGAGACTATTCGGGACATCGGCGCGGCGTGGCGCCGGTCGGGAAGGTTGCAATTTGGTCACTGCGCGCCGCCCCTCGGTTGACCGCAGGCCTCAGAGAATCGGACGGCCGCCGGTGACCGCCAGCCTCGCCCCGGATATGTAGCTTCCGTCATCGGAAGCCAACAGCACGTAGGCAGGCGCCAACTCGGCGGGTTGTCCGGCGCGTCCGAGCGGTGTGTCCTCGCCGAACGATGTGACCTTTTCCGACGGCATGGTCGAGGGAATCAGAGGGGTCCAGATCGGACCCGGCGCAACGCTGTTCACTCGGATCCCCTTGTCACCCAGCAGCTGCGCCAGGCTCGCCGAGAAGTTCGCGATGGCCGCCTTGGTGGCGGCGTACGGAGCCAGTGTCGGCGACGGCATGTCGGAATTGACCGAAGAGCTACCGATGATCGACGAACCGGGCGCCATATGCGGCACAGCCGCCTTGACGAGGTGGAAGTAGGCACCGACATTCAGCTTGAAGGTGTAATCCCACTCCTGATCGTCGATTTCGTCCAATGTCTCGTGCGTCATCTGATACGCCGCATTGCTGACGAGGATGTCGATCCCGCCCAACTCGCTGACCGTGCGGTCGATGACCGAACGGCAGTGGTCGGGATCCGACAGATCACCGGGGATCAGCACGCACTCGCGTCCGGCCTGCCGCACCAGTTTCGCGACCGACTCGGCATCCTCGTCCTCGTTGAGATACGCGATCGCCACGTCGGCGCCCTCCCGGGCGAAGGCGATGGCCACGGCTCGGCCGATCCCGCTGTCTCCGCCGGTGATGAGCGCTCTTCTGCCGGCCAGCTTCCCGGACCCCCGATAGCTGTTCTCACCACAATCGGGCACGGGGTCCATCCGCTCCTGCAAGCCCGGCACCGGCTGATGTTGATCGGGAAAACCCATGGCGGCAGTCCTTTCGTCGGCTCGTCGGCTCTGGCGCGGATACCCCCGGACGGCCCGCCGAAACGCTGTCGAGGTGGGCCGTCGGGCGGGATCTGTTTGTGACGGCCACACCGGGGTACACCGGTTCCAAAACGAAGGAGCCGGGATGAATACGGTGGCAACCGAACTGGCCGATCGGCGGGTGCGGTTCGTGCATCATGTACTCGACCTCGACGACGAGCTCCGGGTCGGGGTTTCGATCGGCGGCCACGGCGTGCCCATGGTGTTTCTGCACGGATTGGGCCTGAACCGCCGCCATTATCTGCGGCTGCTGAACCGTATCGCAGCACTGGGTTTCCTCGTGGTCGCCGTCGACGTGGCCGGGCATGGAGATACCGTCGATTTGCCGTGCGAGGAAGGCGAATTGAATGACCGCACCGATCTGGTGCTGCGCACGCTCGACGCGCTCGGCATCCGGCGTGCCGTCTTCGCCGGTCATTCGATGGGTGGCCGCATAGCGATTCGGCTCGCGGCGACGGCGCCCGATCGGGTATTGGCGGCACTTCTGTTCGACGCTGCCGCGGGTGCATCCTTCGATGCGGCTCTCGAGACCGCCATGCGCTCACCGCGGCAGATGATGCGCGCGGTGGCCGGCGCTCTCTCCGACCTCTATCGCGACCCGGTCCGGATGAAAGTCGCCGCCCTCAACCGGTACGCGAGAATGCTGACGGCGGTGTCGATGGGCGGGATCCTGCCGCACACCGGCTTCGTCGGCGCTGCACACGCGCTGATGCGATCGGGAAGATGCACCGTCCTACTGCGAGCGTTGCGCGACCGCAAGATCCCGACCATGGTCCTGCACGGGGAGAGCGACGGTATCGTCCCGTTCGACTGTGCCATCGAACTGGCCGACGAAGCCGACGCGACGCTCTACCGCATACCCGGCGCCTACCATTCCTGGCTGATCAACGACCCCTGGCGCGGCGCTGATGCGGTACGTCAACTTCTCGATCGCGAACTCGGCGAAGCGCTGCGCTGCGCGGCCGCGTCGGCCGGAATCGACGACTGGCGCGACGCGCAGGCATGGGAAGACGCGATGATCGAACCCGACGCGTGGGTACATCGCCTCAGTGCCGGAGCCAAGACGATCGGCATCAACCGGCGCCGGCCCGTCGAGCGCCTCGAGATGGAACTGATCCGCCGGGCACGGTGGACCCGAAGAGGGCGAGTGGCACGCACGGCCTGAGGCGTGGTTCGCCCCGCCTCGGTCAGACCTGCGCCGAACCGTTCCACAGATCCGCGACGGAAAGCCCTGCGGCAGAAAGCATCCGGCGCAATAGTGGCAAGCTCAGCCCGATGACATTCGACGGATCTCCATCTATGCCTTCGATGAACCAGCCGCCCAGTCCGTCGAGCGTGAATCCGCCTGCGACACCGAGTGGTTCGCCGCTGCGGAGATAGGCTTCCAGATCGCCTTCGGTCGGCGAGCCGAAATGCACTGCGGTGATGCCGGTATCGGCGATGCGGTGGGTGACGGCCCCGTCGCGGACGACAAGCACTGCATGGCCCGAATACAGCTGAGCCGTCCGGCCCGACATCGCCTGCCATTGCCGCCGCGCGTTCTCGACATCTCCGGGCTTGCCACACAGCTGCCCGTCGAGAAACAGCATCGAGTCGCAGCCGATGACGACACAGTCTCCGGCGACCGCGGCGGGCAGGTGGGTGAACACCTCGTCGGCCTTGGCCGCGGCCAGTCCGCTCACCACATCCTCGGGCGGAGCGCCGGCCAACGACGCGATGACGGCGTCCTCATCGACACCCGACACCACCACCAACGGATCGAGGCCGGCCTGGCGCAGAACGCCAAGCCGGCCTGACGATGCCGAACCCAGAACGACCCGCGTCATTCAGGGCCGTTTCTTCTTCGCGCCAGCGCTCATCAGCGGCGCATATGGGTGCGCTCCCACAGCGTGATGCGCTGCCAACTGAAGATCGAGTAGCGCAGCTTGTCCACGGGATGGCCCCACAGGTTGCGGTCGCGGACCACCGGCTCGGCGCTGCCACCACCGGCGGTGCCGAGGACAGCCATCAGCGCAGCCATCTCTTCGTCGCTCGGCTGACCGCGCAGCACCTTGATGTGTGCTTCGTGGTCGGCCTTCTGCTCGGTTTGCGCCTCGTCGGTGACGACGTCGGCCCCGTTCGCCCCGCTCACAGTGGAATGTTCCCGTGCTTCTTCGGCGGCATCTGAATGATCTTGCGCTCCAGCAGCCGCAGCGCGTTGGCCACGTAACCACGGGTGTGCGACGGCGGGATGACCGCGTCGACGTATCCACGCTCCGCCGCGATGTAGGGGTTGACCAACGTGTCCTCGTAGGTCTGCTGCAGCTCCAGGCGCAGCGCGTCGACATCCTCGCCCTTGGCGGCGGCGTCCTTGAGCTGGCTGCGGTACACGAAGCCCACCGCGCCGGAGGCGCCCATGACGGCGATCTGTGCTGTCGGCCAGGCGACCACCACGTCGGCGCCCATGTCCTTGGAACCCATCACGCAGTAGGCGCCGCCGTAGGACTTACGGGTGATGACGGTGACCTTGGCGACGGTGGCCTCGCCGTAGGCGTAGAGCAGCTTGGCGCCGCGCCGGATGATGCCGTTGTACTCCTGGTCGGTGCCGGGCAGGAAGCCGGGAACGTCGACCAGCAGCACGATCGGGATGTTGAAGCAGTCGCAGGTCCGGATGAACCGGGCGGCCTTCTCCGAAGCGTTGATGTCGAGGCAGCCGGCGAACTGGGTGGGCTGGTTGGCCACGATGCCCACCGGGCGGCCGTCGACCCGGCCGAAGCCGACCACGATGTTGCCGGCGTATCCGGCCTGCACCTCGAGGAACTCGTCGTCGTCGAGGATCCGGGTGATGACCTCGTGCATGTCGTACGGCTGATTCGGCGAGTCCGGGATCAGCGTGTCGAGCTCGATGTCCTCGTCGGTCAGGGTCTCCTCGACGGAGCCCTGCACCGCGGCCACCGGGTAATGCGGCGGCTCGGCGTAGTTGTTCGGGGGCAGGTAGCTCAGCAGATCGCGGACGTACTCGAAGGCGTCCTGCTCGCCGGAGGCGACGTAGTGCGCGGTGCCGGACTTGGCCATGTGGGTGTGGGCGCCGCCCAGCTCCTCCATGGTGACGTCCTCGCCGGTGACCGTCTTGATGACATCCGGTCCGGTGATGAACATCTGGCTCGTCTGATCGACCATGACGATGAAGTCGGTCAGGGCGGGGGAGTACACGTGGCCACCGGCCGCGGCGCCCATGATCAGCGAGATCTGGGGGATGACACCCGAGGCCTTGATGTTGTTGTGGAAGATCCGGCTGTACAGACCGAGGGAGACCACACCCTCCTGGATGCGGGCGCCGGCGCCGTCGTTGATGCCGATCAGCGGGCGGCCGGTCTTGATGGCCAGCTCCTGGACCTTGACGATCTTCTCGCCGTAGACCTCGCCGAGGCTGCCGCCGAACACGGTGGCGTCCTGGCTGAAGATGCAGACGTCGCGGCCGTCGATGGTGCCGTAGCCGGTGATCACGCCGTCACCCAGCGGCCGGTTGTTCTCCAGGCCGAAGTTGGTGCTGCGGTGCTTGGCCAGCGCGTCGAGTTCGACGAACGAACCTTCGTCGAGCAGGGCGAGGATGCGCTCGCGCGCCGTCAGCTTGCCCTTGGCGTGCACCTTCTCCACGGCGGCTTCGCCGACGGGATGCAGCGTCTCTTCGGCCCGCCTCTTGAGGTCAGCCAGCTTGCCTGCAGTGGTGTGGATGTCCACCTGGTGCTCGGCGGACGGCTCGGTAACGCTCGTCATAGGTCACGATGCTATCGGTAACCCTAAGACTGGTCTAAGAGAGGTGGACGTGGCGCGCATCACTGCGCCTGCCGTTGTGTGCTGTGGCCTGACGCCGTGGTGACCGGCGGGCCTACGCTCACGACCATGACCACCGGGCCGCTCCTGCTGTCCGAACTGGGCAGCGATCCCGGATCGGTGCTGCGGCTGGTCGCGCGGTTCGATGCGCTGGAGGAGCAGGAGGCCAACGCCGACGCGGCCGTGCGGTTTGCCGCGTTGACTGCGGAATGCCCTGTGGGCGTCCGCTGGCCGGGTGGCACCGTCGTCCGCTACGACGCGTCCGGACGTCTTGATCCCGGCGATCCCATCGAAGACGGTGCCGCGCCGCCATCGGATCGGGACGAGACGGTCGTCTGGGTGGAACGGGACGGGCCGGGACACCCGCTGGACCAGGTGCTGCTCGACCGACTGCGGCGGCTGGTGGGTCGCGTCGCGGCCCGGACCGGGGTGAGCGGAACTCCGCATCTCGGGGCCCCCGCGCTGCTCGAGGTCGTGCTGTCGGCCAAGGAACACCGCGAAGATCGTGCCAGGGCGATCCGTCTGTTGGGACTCGACGAGACCAGGCCGACGTGCGTGCTGGCGGCATCAGGGCACTCGCCACGAGAGACGGTGCGGCTCATCACCGCTGAATTGCCCACGCCGACAGTGCGGTCGGCGGTGATCGGCAATGCGACAGCCATCGTGTGCCAGGGATCGTTCGACATGAGGGAGCTCTCGGATCGGCTGGAGCGCCTCGTCGTCGGACATTTTCCGGCGGTGGTGAACATCGGCACCGCGTCCGGCCCGTGGGTCGGAATCGGATCGCTGGGTAGCGCATTCGGCGCGTCGACCTCATGGCATGAAGCCGTGCGCGCACTGCGATTCGCGTCATCGACCGGATTCGGCAGACGCGTGGTGGCCTACGAGCGGCTCAGCTCACTGGAATTGCTGGCCGAGCTGCCGATCGACCGGGTGCGGCGCAATCGGGATGTGGCCCGTATCAACGACATTGCGTCATCACCCGCCGGCGATCTCGACGTGCGGACCACCGAGGCGTTCTTCGTCTACGGCTCGCTGCGGCGGACGGCCGCGGAACTACACGTGCATCACAGCACGGTCGCGGCCCGGTTGGCGCGCGTGCAGACCGCGATGGGCTGGGATTTGGAGGATCCGGTGGACCGCTTCCTGGGCACGCTGGTGCTCATGGTGCGGCGCATCGCGATGACGTCGGCCGAACTCGCCGACGCGGACCTACTGTAGAGCGCCGTCGCCAGATCAACGCCATGGTCGCTCACGGCGTCGGCGAGCAGCCATAGCGTTGTTTTCGCGGGGCGGGGCGCCAGCCTCGCGACACCAACGCGGCGCGCACCTGCGCGACGATGTCGTCCCCGCGGTCCTCTTTGATGACGTGCACGACGTGCCAGTCCAGTCGCTGAAGCGACCGGCTCACGCGAACGTCGAGCACATACTGGTGCCGGCTGGTGAGATGCTGCTCGCCGTCGTACTCGGCCCCCACCTTGTACTGTTCCCAGCACATGTCGATTCGGCGGACATAGTTCCGGTACTCATCCAGGATAACGAATTGCGTTGTCGGACAGGGAAGTCCGGCGTCAACGAACAACAACCGTAGCCGCGTCTCCGGCGGCGACTCGGCCCCCGCATCGGCGAGTGCCAGCGCCACCCTCAACCGTCGCAGGCCGCGCGCGCGGGCATGGCGCTTCGCGATAATTGCGACGTCCTCGAGGTCTACCGGGCAGGCGTTCATCAGAGCGTCCATTCGCTCGACGGCGCGGTCCCTGGGTAGATGACGGCCGAGATCGAAGACCGTGCGTGGGGGAGTGGTCACGCGAATGCCGCCCACGGTTGTGACTTCGTCCTCGTGCAGCGATTCCCGGCGCACGATCAGTCCAGGTTGACGTCTGATCGTCCCGATGAGTTCGACCGGCGCCGTGTCGTCGACCCATTTCGCCCCATGCATCGCTGAGGCGGCTACGCCTGCGATCACCGCGCCCGGCGCTGCCAGACTGATGCCGACAACCATGTCACGTAGGCGTATCTCGTGCTCGCGCGGAACGTAGACGTCGCGATAGAGCGGCCGATACCGGCTGCGCAGCTGGCCCCTGGTGAGGCGCCCGGCCGACACGGCTTCACTCCCGAGGAACGGAACTCGCACCTCTACTTGGACGCACGCCGCCGCGATTCGGCTCCCATGCCCCTCGAAAACAACACTGTGGCTGCTCGGGGCGGCGAAAGACGACCATAGCGTTGCTGTCACGAACCCGAGGCAGGGCGCTCCGACAAGTGTCGGCCGGATCCGCGGAATCGGCCGACATGCGTCGGCTGACGGCGATCGCCCCGTTGGCCAGGATTGCGGTCATGACCGTCATCGATCCCACCCGCACCTGGCAGCCTCTCGAAGAGCGTCTGGCCGTGACCACCGACGAGCGCCACCGTCAGGTGCTCAGCGTGGTTCTCGAGCACATGAAGGCCGAGGCTGAGCCCGATATGGACCGGCTGATGGCGACCCTGAGCCCCGACCCGGACTACCACTTCTGGTATGCCAATGCCGATATGGGGCCCAAGACCACCGAGGGTGTCCGCGCCTATTACGAGGCATTCGTGGCCAGCGGTGCCAACCATCTCGTTTTCGAGATCGATCGCCTTGCCGTCGACGATGATCTGGTGATGACCGAAGGCTGGATGAAGATGATCTACCCCGGCGTAGCCGCCCAGGGGATCGGCGTCGATGTCGACGACCCGGACGGCGACTACCTCCTGTTGTTCCGCCAGCTCATCAACTGGCCGATCGACGCCGACGGCCTGATCATCGGTGAGGACGCCTACCAAACCGGTCCGGTCAGCGTGACCAAGTTGAGCCGGGAAGACCTGCCGCAGGCCTACATCGACCAGAAGCGCGCCGCCGCCGAAGCGCATGCCTGACGCCGTGCGCGACTCGATCGGGGCGATGCTGCTCGACCGGGTCGGCGACCAACACCTCGGCCTGCGCACCCGCGAGCGGGACTGGACCTGGGACGAGGTGGTCGCGGAATCCGCCGCACGCGGGGCCCTGGCCCAGGCGGCCAGGGCGGGGTGGCCCGTGCAGGAGCCCTTCCATATCGGCGTGCTCCTGGACAACGTGCCGGACTTCGTGTTCTGGCTGGGCGGCGCCGCGCTCGTCGGGGCCACCGTGGTGGGGATCAACCCGACTCGCGGCGCGGCCGAGCTGGCAGCCGAAATCCGGCTCGCCGATTGCCAATTGATCGTCACCGACACCCACGGCGCCGCGCGGCTCCGCAGTCTGGACACGGGCCTGCCGTCGCAGCGGATCCTGGTGGTCGACGAACCGGAGTACACCGAGGCGGTCGACGCGGCCCGGGTGGCACCGGCCATGGCGCCCGGCGTGAGCGCCGACTCGCTGATGCTGCTGCTGTTCACCTCCGGGACGACAGGTGCGTCCAAGGCGGTCAAGTGCAGCCAGGGCAGGTTGGCCCGGATCGCCTACGCCGCCGCAGAGAAGTTCGGCCACGTGCGCGACGACGTGGAGTACTGCTGCATGCCGCTGTTCCACGGCAACGCCATCATGGCGTTGTGGGCGCCTGCGCTGTCGGTCGGCGCGACGGTGTGCCTCACGCCGGCTTTCTCGGCATCCGGATTCTTGCCCGACGTGCGGTATTTCGGCGCGACGTTCTTCACCTACGTGGGCAAGGCGCTCGGCTACCTGATGGCGACCGCGGAACAACCCGACGACGCCGACAATCCGCTGACACGCGGTTTCGGCACCGAGGCCTCACCCGATGACCAGACGGAGTTCCGGCGCCGCTTCGACGCCGAACTGTTCGAGGGCTACGGCTCCAGCGAGGGCGGAGGGGCAGTGGTGCTGGCCCAGGACATGCCACCGGGAGCGCTGGGCCGGCCCGCGCACGACGGGGTGGCGATCATCGACCCCGAATCGCTGGAAGACTGTGTCCCAGCGGTTTTCGACGAGCACGGGCGCGTTCTCAACCCTGACGACGCCGTCGGCGAGATCGTCGACAAGTTCGGCACCCGCACGTTCGAGGGTTACTACAAGAACGACGAGGCCAACGCTGAGCGCATCCGCAACGGCTGGTACTGGACGGGCGATCTGGGCTACCTCGACGAGCAGGGATTCATCTACTTCGCCGGCCGCCGCGGCGACTGGATCCGGGTGGACGGTGAGAACACCTCGGCGCTCACCATCGAGCGGGTCCTGCGCCGTCACCCCGACGTGGTGGCCGCGGGTGCGTACGCGGTTCCGGATCCGCGTTCGGGGGATCAGGTCATGGCCGCGATCGAGGTGACCGACCCGGACCGGTTCGACGCAGGAGCTTTCGTGTCCTACCTGGCCGACCAGGAAGACCTGGGGGCCAAGGGGATTCCCAGGTTCCTCCGGGTCTCGAAGAACCTGCCCGTCACCGGGTCCAACAAGGTGCTCAAGCGTGAACTGCAGCAGGAACGCTGGCACACCGCCGAGCCGGTGTACCGGTGGGCGGGACGCGGGGCGCCCGCGTACCAGGCCATGGGCGACGATGACAAGCTGTCGCTGGACGCCGAGTTCACGCAGTACGGGAGGCAGCGTTACCTATGAAGTGGGATGACCAGTGTGACGTCCTGATCGCCGGGTCCGGGGGTGGCGGCGTGACCGGCGCCTACACCGCCGCGCGCGAAGGCCTGTCGGTGATCCTGGTGGAGGCCAGCGACAAATTCGGCGGGACGACCGCGTATTCCGGTGGCGGCGGGGTGTGGTTCCCGTGCAACCCGGTGCTCCAGCGCGCCGGTACCGATGACACCATCGAGGATGCGCTGGAGTACTACCACGCCGTCGTCGGCGACAGGACCCCACGGGAACTGCAGGACACCTACGTCCGTGGTGGTGCCGGCCTGATCGAGTACCTCGAATCCGATGACAATCTGAAGTTCGCGCCGATGCCGTGGCCGGACTACTTCGGCAAGGCGCCCAAGGCCAGGGCCGACGGGCAACGCCACATCGCGGCGCGCCCCCTCAAGGTGGAGAAGGCACCGCATCTGCGCGAGCTGGTGCGCGGGCCGCTCGATGCCGACCGGCTCGGTGCCGAGCAGCCCGGCGACTATTTCATCGGCGGCCGGGCACTGATCGCCCGGTTCCTGAAAGCCATTGAGCAGTACCCGAATACGTCGCTCCGGCGAAATACCCCGCTTGTGGAGTTGGTGATCGAGGACGGGGTGGTGACCGGCGCGCTCGTCGAAACCGCCGGTGAGCGGCAGGCCATCCGGGCCAGGCGCGGCGTGCTGCTCGCGGCCGGCGGCTTCGAAGGCAACGACGAGTTACGCCGTGAGTACGGCGTTCCCGGCGTCGCCCGCGACACGATGGGGCCGCCCGCGAACCTCGGTCACGCCCATCGAGCGGCGATCGCCGTGGGCGCCGACGTCGACCTGATGGACCAGGCCTGGTGGTCACCGGGCCTGACGCACCCCGACGGACGCTCGGCATTCGCGCTGTGGTTCACCGGCGGCATCTTCGTCGACCAGAGCGGACAGCGCTTCGTCAACGAGTCCGCGGCCTACGACCGCATCGGCCGCGCGATCCTGCCGCGGCTGGCCGATGGTTCGATGACGTTGCCGTACTGGATGATCTACGACGATCGTGAAGGTGAGGTTCCGCCCGTCAAAGCCACCAACGTCTCGATGGTCGACACACAGCGATACGTGGAGGCCGGGCTGTGGCACACCGCCGACACGCTGGAGGAGCTCGCCGCCAAGATCGGCGTTCCCGCCGAGAACCTGGCCGCCACCGTGCGGCGTTTCAACGACTTCGTCGCCTCCGGATCGGATGAGGATTTCGGGCGCGGAGACGAGGCGTACGACCGGGCCTTCTCCGGCGGGGCATCACCACTCGTCGCGATCGAGAAGGGCCCTTTCCACGCCGCCGCATTCGGCATCTCCGACCTCGGCACCAAGGGCGGTTTGCGTACCGACACCGCGGCTCGGGTACTCGACCCGGACGGTCGGGCGATCGCCGGCCTGTACGCCGCGGGCAACACCATGGCCGCCCCCAGCGGCACCGCCTATCCGGGCGGCGGAAATCCGATCGGAACAAGCATGCTGTTCAGCCACCTGGCGGTCAAAGACATGCTAGGCAGGGTGATGAGCGCTCGCGCGAAGAACCAAGGGGAGAAGCATGAGTGACATTCGGGAAATCGACGCCGGCAGTGAGATGACGCGGTTCGCGCGCGGCTGGCATTGCATCGGGCTCGCTGAGACGTTCCGGGACGGGCAGCCGCACGGTATCGAGGCGTTCGGTACCAAACTCGTCATCTACTCCGACTCCGCCGGCGCACTGCACGTGCTCGATTCCTACTGCCGCCACATGGGCGGTGACCTGTCGATGGGCTCGGTCAAGGACGACAACCTTGCCTGTCCGTTCCATGATTGGCGTTGGGGCGGCGACGGCAAGTGCAAGCTGGTGCCCTACGCCAAACGCACGCCGCGGCTGGCACGCACCCGCAAATGGGAGACCTGTGAGGTCAACGGTCAGCTGCTGGTCTGGCACGACCCCGAAGGTTCGACCCCGCCGGCCGAGCTGACCCCGCCCACGATCGAGGGCTACGACGAGGGCATCTGGTCACCGTGGCAATGGAATTCGATTCTGATCGAGGGATCGCACTGCCGGGAGATCGTCGACAACAACGTCGACATGGCGCACTTCTTCTACATCCACCACGCCTACCCGACCTACTTCAAGAACGTCATCGAAGGCCACACCGCCAGCCAGTTCATGGAGTCCAAACCGCGTCCGGACTACGCCACCAGAGAACTCTGGGACGGAACGTACCTGCGTTCGGAGGCAACGTATTTCGGTCCGGCGTACATGATCAACTGGCTGCACAACGATCTCGCTCCGGAATTCACCGTCGAGATCGCGCTGATCAACTGCCACTATCCGGTGACGCACAACTCGTTCGTGCTGCAGTGGGGTGTCGCGGTCCAGCAGAATCCGGCGATGCCCGCGGACAAGGCCGCCAAACTCGCGGCGGCGATGAGCCGGAGTTTCGGAGACGGCTTCATGGAGGACGTCGAGATCTGGAAACACAAGGCCCGCATCGACAACCCGCTGCTGACCGAGGAGGACGGGCCGGTCTACCACCATCGCCGGTGGTACGAGCAGTTCTACGTCGATGTCGCCGACGTCACGCCGGAGATGACCGACCGCTTCGAGCAGGAGGTCGACACCACGCACGCCAACGAGCTGTGGCACCGGGAGGTTGCCGACAACCTGGCCAGTCGCTGATCGGGCACCCCGTAAGCTGGCCGCGATGAATACGCGACCACCGCTGGACATCGCGACCCTGCGTGCTCGATTGACCGCACCCTGGCGTCAGCTCGACGTCGTCGGCGAAACCGGCTCGACCAACGCCGACCTGCTGGCGCGGGCGGCCGGTGGTGACGACATCGCGGGCGCGGTGCTGCTGGCCGAGTACCAGAGCGCCGGACGCGGCCGGCATGGCCGGCAGTGGTCGGCTCCGCCGAGGTCGCAGTTGGCGTTGTCGGTGGGGGTCGACGCGTCCGGGGTTCTCACCGAAGCCTGGGGATGGTTGCCGCTGGCCACCGGCGTCGCCGTCGTCGACGCCGTCGCAGAGGTCACCGGTGTACGCGTCGGCCTCAAATGGCCCAACGATGTCCTGGTCGGGCCGGGCGGGGGCAAGCTGGCAGGCATCCTGGCCGAAGTGGCGTCGCCGGCACCGGTGGTCGTCGTCGGCCTCGGCCTGAACGTGACGATGACCGCCGACGAGGCCCCCGATCCACGCGCCACCTCACTGTCGCAGCTCGGCGCTGGCACGGTGGACCGCAATCCACTGGCTTCCGTGCTGCTGCGTCACTTGGCTGCCCGTCTCGCCGCC
The DNA here is from genome assembly GCF_000426065.1 of Mycobacterium sp. URHD0025. Taxonomy (GTDB): domain Bacteria; phylum Actinomycetota; class Actinomycetes; order Mycobacteriales; family Mycobacteriaceae; genus Mycobacterium. The sequence goes on from NZ_AUEQ01000006.1 coordinate 577,435, forward strand.
TGGCGCAATGCCGATCCGCAACTGGCGGCCGATTATCGCGAACGCAGCGTCACGATCGGCACCCGCGTCCGCGCGCTCCTCCCGGGAGGCAACACGTTGGTGGGCACCGCCGTCGATGTCGATGACCTCGGCCGGCTGATCATCGACACCGGAACAGAACGGGCCACGGTTTCCGCGGGTGACATCACCCACCTGCGGGCAGATGAGCCGTAGAGTGCTGCCGTGGGTTACCCGGAGAATGTGCTGGCCAACGACGAGCAGGTGGTGCTCCACCGGCACCCGCACTGGAAACGTCTGATCGGTGCGGTCTTCGTCCTGGTACTGATCAGCGCGGCAGCGGCGTTCGTCGCCGCCGTGGTCAACACCATGGACTGGCAGCCCACGGCCAAGAACGTGCTGTTCATCGTGATCGGCGTGATCTGGCTCGTCGTGGTCGGCTGGTTGACGGTGTGGCCGTTTCTGAACTGGTGGACCACCCACTTCGTCATCACCGACCGGCGGGTGATGTTCCGGCACGGCCTGCTGACCCGCTCGGGAATCGACATCCCTCTGGCACGGATCAACAGTGTCGAATTTCGCCACGGGTTGACCGACCGACTGATGCGCACCGGTACCTTGATCATCGAATCGGCGTCGCAGGACCCATTGGAGTTCCACGACATTCCGCGCGTGGAGCAGGTGCATTCACTGCTCTATCACGAAGTTTTCGACACCCTGGGATCTGAAGAGTCGCCGAGCTGACCCAGCTCCGTCTGGCGGTTCGTCCGGCTGCCGCGGCACTTGGAGCCGACGGGTGTGAAATCCGGTGTAAATGGCTATCTATCAGCCATGACCGCACGGATGAGCCACTTGGGCACCACCTTCGATCAGGCCATAGTGGTCATTCCGGCCCATAACGAAGCCGCATTGCTGCCTCGATGCCTGCGTGGGGTCACCACGGCTGCGGCTTGTTGGCCGATGCCGGTGCTGACAGTCGTCGTCCTTGATTCCTGCGACGACGGCAGCGCCGAGTTGGCAGGTCAGTTCGGCCACGACGTCCACTTCGTCAGCGTCGAGGCGGGCAACGTCGGCGCGAGCCGGGCCGCCGGTTTCACCTATGCACGCTCGCTGAGCAACCACGTCGACGACTCCCGCGCCTGGTATGCCACCACCGACGCCGACAGCCGGGTGGACGCCGACTGGCTGCTGCGCCAGACGGCGCCCGCTGTGGACATGGTGCTGGGCGTGGTGCGGGTGGCCGACTGGCGGCATCACCCCGCCGCGCTGGTCCAGCACTACCTGCGTGCATATGAGTCCGATACGCGGGACACCAACGGGCACAACCACATCCACGGCGCCAACATGGGATTTCGTGCCGACGCGTACTGGCGGGTCGGCGGCTTCCATCCGCTGGCCACCGGCGAGGACGTTGAATTGGTCGAGAGGTTCGAGGCCGCCTCCTACCGGATACGACGGGACCGGAAGCTATCGGTCAGCACCTCGGCGCGCCGGAACGGTCGGGCTCCCGGCGGCTTCGCCGGCTACCTCCGTAATTTGTCGCGGTCGGTATTTCCCTCGGCCGAGATGGATTCCGTATGACGGCCGCCCTGGTTCGGAGATGGTTGGAGGCAGGCTGGCTGGAGTTGCCGCCGCCGGGTTCCGGTGCGACAGCGCTGCGCTGGCAGCGGCTTGCGGAGCTGACCGAGATCGACGTCGTCGCCGGCCGACTCGCAGAGGCTCACCTCGACGCGGTCGCGATCCTCGACGAGCTTGGTGCGAAACAGCCTGCGCGCGGAGATCTTTGGGCGGTGTGGGCCGCCGAAGACCCGGACGCTGTGCTCAACGCGCACACCACTGGAGACCCCGAAACGGACACGGTGAGGCTGTCGGGCACCAAAGCGTGGTGCTCGGGGGCGGGGATCTGCACACACGCATTGGTGACGGCCCACCGCGACGACGGCCAACGTGGGCTGTACGCGGTGGTGACAGACAGCGCCGGGGTGCAACCGTTGCCCAGTACGTGGAGGAATCCCGGCATGGCTGACAGTGACACCCGCTCAGTCCAATTCAGCGGCGCGCATGCGGTACCCGTCGGCAATCCAGGCGACTATCTGGATCGCCCCGGCTTCTGGCACGGTGCGATCGGCGTCGCGGCCTGTTGGCTCGGCGCCGCCCGCGCGGTCGCCGCGCCCCTGTACGGCCGCGTCGCCCGCGGAGGTGCCGACGAGCACACCCTGGCCCACCTCGGGGCTGTCGACGCTGCGATCGCGGCCGCCGAAGCGATGCTCGCCGCGGCGGCCGAGGCGATCGACGCTGACCCGTTCGACCGGTCCGGGTCCGCCGAGCTGCTGGCCAGGCGGATCCGCGCTGTCACCGAAACCGCTGTCGACGAGGCGATTTCCCGAACCGGCCGCGCACTCGGGCCCGCGCCGCTGTGCCAGGATGCCCAACATGCAGGTCGCGTCGCGGATCTCACGATCTATGTGCGGCAGAGCCACGCCGAGCGTGACCTCGCCGCGCTCGGGAGGCTGGCGGGGGAGCACCGATGACGGCCGCGGAACCCGTTGAACCATGCGGCAACGCACCGCGCTTCGGGGCGCGGCCGCTGAGCTGCGGCGGCACCCCCGGTCACGTCTGGACCAGCTGGGGCCGCTCCTTCGGTGAGCTGGACGTCACGGCGTGTCCTGCACTGGTGGTGGTCGCACCGCATCCCGACGACGAGACCCTTGGCTTCGGGGCGACCATGGCGCTGCTGGCGGAGCGGGGTGTCGACGTCCAGGTGGTTTCCGTCAGTGACGGCGGGGCCGCCCAAGGCGATCTCACCCCATTTGACCGCTACCGACTGGAACGCACGAGGAGCGCCGAGTTGAGAAAGGCGGCAAGGGTTCTCGGTGTGGGTGAGCCGATCAGCCTCGGACTACCGGACGGCGAACTTGCCGACCACCAGAACGCGATCACCGATCTGCTGACCGGGATACTCCAGGCTCGTCCGCCCGGCACATGGTGTGCGACGACGTGGCGCGGTGACGGGCATCCCGATCACGAGGCCGTCGGGCGGGCGGCCGCCACGGCTGCGCACCGCACAGCGGCGGTCCTGCTCGAGTACCCCGTCTGGATGTGGCACTGGGCCAGGCCAGGAGACGCCGCAGTGCCCTGGGACCGGGCGTTCACGGTGCCATTGACGGCCTCGGCCGTGGAGCGTAAGCAGGTTGCCGCGCAGACCTTCCGCAGTCAGTTCCACCCGCTCACACCTGGTGCGGGCCCAGTGCTGCCGCCTTTCGTGTTGCCTCGGCTGCTCGCGGTCGGCGAGATGGTGTTCCGTTGACGCAGCGCCTGCCCGACACGTACTTCGACCGCATGTATGCGACCTCGGCCGACCCCTGGCAGCTGGCGACCCGCTGGTACGAGCAACGAAAGTACGCGATCACGATGTCGATGCTGCCGCAGCAGCGTTACCGGCACGCCTTCGAGCCGGGTTGCTCGATCGGCACCCTCACCGCGCTGCTCGCCGAGCGCTGCGATCATGTCACTGCAATGGATGTGGCCGGCGCCGCGCTGGAGACCGCCGACGCGCGACTGCGTGCCGACGGCTGCCGTGCCGGGACGCGGGATCGTGTCACCTTGTCGCGTGGCTCTCTCGACGATCCTTGGCCGCCAGGACCTTTCGACCTACTTGTGCTCTCAGAAGTGGCGTACTACCTGGACGAGGAGTTGCTGGCGGGGCTGCTTCGCCGCGAGTGTGCCCGGCTGGCTTCCGGTGCGACGGTCATAGCGGCCCACTGGCGTCACGAGGTGGCCGACTATCCGCTCAGCGGTGATCAGGCCAACCGGATAATCGCGGCGACACCGGGCCTCATCTCGATCGGCGCCTACCACGACCGCGATGTGGGCATCGAAGTTTTCGACACCCACAGCGCCGCATCCGTCGCGGCGCGCAATGGTGTGCCGGGAGCTGAGGGTTAGATAACGCCGGTTTGGGTATCCGATGGGTGACTGCGTGACGAAACACGTTCCCACGCCATGTCATTCCTTGCCGCGAACCCGCGGCCAGACCGCTGCATTGAAGGAGAAGCCCATGAGCGCCGTCGACAAGGCCAAGAACAAGGCCGAAGAGCTGGCAGGAACGGCCAAGGAGAAGATCGGGAAGGCGACCGGCGACAGGGACACCGAGGCCGAGGGACACAAGGATCAGGCCAAGGGCAACCTCAAGCAGGCCGGGGAGAAGGTCAAGGACGCCTTCAAGGACTGACCCCACGACGGTGACGCTCTTCCCTCAGCTGGATCGTCGATGAAACCCGCGGATCACGAACTCTTCGACACCCTGGGGCTTGACGGGTCGTCGAGCTGACGCGCCTTCGCGCGGCGACTCGGCCCCCGCAAGGGCGTCACCGTCGCCGACTTGTGCTCCGCATGATCCTCAAGCGCTTCAGCGATGCCGCCACCGGTCAACGTGGACTCCAGCGCCAGATCGGGCTTGTCGACGAACTCATCGGGGAACACCCAGCGGCGGAAAGCCCAGAACCGGAACGCCATCTGCAGGAGATTGCCCAGGATGTAGGCCGAGATGAAGTCGGCGATGTTCTCCACCGTCAGCGACACCTCGGGGACCCGGAGACCCAGTACGTAGCTGGAGAAATACAGCGGAAGCATCGAGAGCAGCACACCCACGCCGCTGAACGCGAAGAACAGCAGGGCCTCGTGATGACGCTCGCGGCCGCCGCGGTTCTGGAAGCTCCACTCCCGATTGAGGATGTAGGAGGCGATGACGGCGACGATGCCTGCGATGATCTTGGCGGTGACCGGCTTGGGCTCGAGCACCGTGAGCTTGAGGGTGTAGAAGATTGTCGAATCGATGACAAACGTCGTCGCGCCGACGATCGCGAACTTGATCAGTTCGTGATGCCGCTCGGCATAGGGACGGACGAATCGCGGCAATCGGGCGATTGTCGCATCAGCGAAGGACACAGGTAGGCAGTGTACGGAAATGCGCCCTACGATGCCGAATCCTTGGGAAGGCAGACCTTAACCGCAGGTCAATGAGCCGGTCACGATAATGACACCAATTCGCGCATGACACCATAGAGCGCGTGCCGACAACTCCCCAGAAGCCTGTCGTGGCCATGATCGGCGGCGGCCAGCTCGCCAGGATGACTCACCAGGCGGCCATCGCACTCGGACAGACCTTGCGGGTGCTGGCTGCCGGGCCGGACGAATCCGCCGCGCAGGTCACCCCCGACGTCGTCATCGGCTCCCACACCGACCTCGACGCGCTGCGCCGGGCGGCGGCCGGCGCGTCCGCGTTGACGTTCGACCACGAACACGTGCCCACCGAGCACCTCGAGAAGCTCGTGGCCGAAGGGGTGACGGTCAGCCCGCCGCCGCAGGCACTGGTGCACGCCCAGGACAAACTGCTCATGCGCCGCAAGCTGCAGAGCCTGGGTGCCCCCGTGCCGCGCTTCGCCGAGATCACCTCGGTCTCCGACGTCGAGGCGTTCGTGCAGCAGATCGACGGTCCGGTGGTGATCAAGACGGTGCGCGGCGGCTACGACGGCAAAGGCGTGGTGATGGCCGACGATCTGGCGTCCGCGCGCGAGACCGTGGCCGGTTACCTGGCCGACGGGGTCGCGGTGCTGGCCGAGGAACGCGTCGCGATGCGCCGGGAGCTCGCCGCGCTGGTGGCCCGCTCGCCGTTCGGACAGGGCGCGGCCTGGCCCGTGGTCGAAACCGTGCAACGCGACGGAATCTGCGTCGAGGTGTATGCCCCCGCGCCAGGACTGTCCGCCGAATTGGGTTCGGCCGCACAGCAACTCGGTCTGCGGCTGGCGAACGAGCTCGGCGTGGTCGGGGTGCTGGCGGTCGAGCTGTTCGAGACGGCCGACGGCGGACTCTTGGTCAACGAACTGGCCATGCGTCCGCACAACTCCGGGCACTGGACCATGGACGGCGCGGTCACCAGCCAGTTCGAGCAGCATCTGCGTGCGGTCCTGGACTACCCGCTCGGTGACACCTCGGCGATCGCGCCCGCTGCTGTGATGGCCAACGTGCTCGGGGCGCCGCAGACGCCGGCGATGTCGATGGACGAGCGGCTGCACCACCTCTTCGCGCGGATCCCCGATGCGAAGGTTCACCTGTACGGCAAGGGTGAGCGGCCGGGACGAAAACTCGGGCACGTCAACATCATCGGTGCGGACATGGACGAACTCCGAGAGCGTGCGGTGCGGGCGGCGCACTGGTTGTCGCACGGCGAGTGGACCGACGGATGGGATGAACATGGCGACTAGTGAAGCGACGGGCTCGGGTTCGGGTCCCAGGGTCGGGCTCATCATGGGCAGCGACAGCGACTGGTCGGTGATGTCCGACGCTGCCGAGGCGCTCGCCGAGTTCGAGGTGCCGTTCGAGGTCGGTGTGGTCTCCGCGCACCGCACCCCGCAGCGCATGCTCGACTACGCCAAGACGGCCGCGGACCGGGGCGTCGAGGTGATCATCGCCGGGGCTGGGGGGGCCGCGCACCTGCCCGGGATGGTGGCGTCTGCGACACCGCTGCCGGTCATCGGGGTGCCGGTGCCACTGGCCCGGCTGGACGGCATGGACTCGCTGCTGTCGATCGTCCAGATGCCCGCCGGTGTGCCGGTGGCCACGGTGTCCATCGGGGGAGCGCGCAATGCGGGCCTGCTGGCCGTGCGAATTCTGGGCTCGGCCGACGCCGAGCTGCGGGCCCGGATGGTGAACTTCCAGGCCGACCTGGAGAACATGGTCCTGGCGAAGGACGCCGCCTTGCGCGATCGCCTGTTGGGCGAGGCTTGACGAGACGAGGGCTGAGTCAGTCGCCGATGAGCCCGCGAATGCGCGACGTCAGCGATTCGATCGGCTCATCGGTCGACATCACCACCACTGCGGTGCGGGCACTACCGCCCCGGTAGATCGGCCAGGTCGCGGCCAGCGCCTCGGCCAGGTCTGACCGTGGGTTGATCACGTCGCCGCGCAGCCATCGGCGCAGAACATGGTTGTGTGCGGCGACCACGGCGTTGGCGAACAGTTCGGCGCGCAGGCCCGCCGTCCAATCGCCGGTCTGCGCGGCCCGCAGGTGTTTGGTGAACAGTCGGACATACCGTGACACCACGGCGGTTTCGAAGTCGCGCAGGGCCGGCACCGAGCGGGTGAGCCGATACCGCGTCCGCGCACGGTCGCCCTCGGCGAGATAGTTCTCGAATACCGAGGTCGTCGCCACCGCGATGACCTCGGCGGGGAGGGCTTCGGCGGGCACCGCCGCCAACCTCTCGTCGGCGCGGCGCAGCAACGCCTCGTGATCGGGGAAGATCATCGCCTCTTTCGACCCGAACTGACGAAACGCGGTGGTGCGTCCCACCTGTGCCCGCGTGGCGATGTCGTCGACGCTGGTGGCCTCGTACCCACGTTCTTCGAACAGGTCGAACGCCGCGCTGACCAGGCGCTCCCGAGTGCTCGGCAGATCGGGCATGAGCGCACCTTTCCTGGGACTGAGTGCCGATGGTATGGTACTGAGTACCAAAAGTAGCAGGGCGATGCACTCGATGTGCAGTCCGCGCAACGATTGATCCAAGAGAGCCACGAGCTGAGAGCTAGGGAGAAGATCATGGCTGGCTGGGCCGGTAACCCCTCATTCGATCTGTTTCAGCTGCCGGAGGAGCACCAGGAGCTCCGGGCGGCGATTCGGGCGTTGGCGGAGAAGGAAATTGCGCCGTATGCCGCCGACGTCGACGAGAACGCGCGCTTCCCGGAGGAAGCTCTCCAGGCCCTCACCACCTCGGGTTTCAACGCCATTCACGTGCCCGAGGAGTACGGCGGCCAGGGTGCCGATTCGGTCGCGGCCTGCATCGTGATCGAGGAAGTGGCCCGGGTCGATTGCTCGGCGTCGCTGATCCCCGCGGTCAACAAGCTGGGCACCATGGGCCTGATCCTGCGCGGGTCGGACGAGTTGAAGAAGCAGGTGCTGCCGTCGCTCGCCTCCGGTGATGCGATGGCCTCCTATGCGCTGTCCGAGCGTGAGGCGGGCAGCGACGCCGCGGGTATGCGGACCCGTGCGAAGGCCGATGGCGACGGTTGGATCCTCAACGGCACCAAGTGCTGGATCACCAACGGCGGCAAGTCGACCTGGTACACCGTCATGGCGGTGACCGACCCCGACAAGGGTGCCAACGGTATTTCGGCGTTCATGGTCCACAAGGACGATGAGGGCTTCGTTGTCGGCCCCAAGGAGCGCAAGCTCGGCATCAAGGGCAGCCCGACCACCGAGCTGTATTTCGAGAACTGCCGCGTTCCGGGGGACCGGATCATCGGCGACCCCGGTACCGGATTCAAGACCGCGTTGGCGACGCTGGATCACACCCGTCCGACGATCGGCGCCCAAGCCGTCGGTATCGCTCAGGGTGCGTTGGACGCCGCGATCGCCTACACCAAGGACCGCAAGCAGTTCGGCCGTCCGATCAGTGACAACCAGGGCGTGCAGTTCATGCTCGCCGACATGGCGATGAAGGTGGAAGCCGCACGGTTGATGGTGTACTCAGCCGCAGCGCGGGCCGAGCGTGGCGAGGGCAACCTCGGATTCATCTCGGCGGCCAGCAAGTGCCTGGCCTCGGATGTGGCCATGGAGGTCACCACCGATGCGGTGCAGTTGTTCGGCGGCGCCGGTTACACGGTGGACTTCCCGGTCGAGCGGATGATGCGGGACGCCAAGATCACCCAGATCTACGAGGGCACCAACCAGATTCAGCGCGTGGTCATGAGCCGCGCCCTGTTGAAGTAGGCCACGCACCCTCGGCTCAATCGGCCCGGCGCGGCACGAACTCCTGCACCTTGGCCTTGATGCCCTCCTTGATGAAACCCCAACTGTTCTCGTCACCTTCCAGTACGGCGGTGGTGGTCAATTTGAACTGCTCCCACGTGGCGTGCGGCGGGATCGGTGGCATGTTCGGATCGGTGAAGACGTCCAAAACCGTTGGCCGGTCGGCTGACAACGCCGTACGCCACGCGTCGCCGAGCTCGTCGGGACTCTTCACGGTCATCGCATTCAAGCCGAGTCCCGCGGCGAACGCGGCATAGTCGACGTCTGGAAGCTCTTGGGACTCGGCGAATTTCGGTGCTCCGCCCATGGCCCGCATCTCCCAGGTCACCTGGTTGAGATCGTTGTTGTGGAGCACGGCGACGATCAGCCGGGGATCCGACCACTGGTGGTGATAGCGCTTGATGGTGATGAGCTCGGCCATCCCGTTCATCTGCATGGCGCCGTCACCGGCGAAAGCGATCGCCGGGCGGTCCGGATGGGCGAACTTCGCGCCGATCGCATAGGGCACCCCGGGACCCATGGTGGCCAGGTTGCCGGACAGTGAGCCGCGCATATCTCCGCGGAACCGCAGTTGGCGGGCATACCAATTGGCCGCCGATCCGGAATCGGCGGTGACGATCGCGTTGTCGGGCAGCTGCTCGGACAACTCGGAGAACAATCGCAGCGGGTTGACCGGATCAGCGCTCACCCCTGCCTGTAGCGCCATGGTCTCCCACCAGCGTGCCACGTTCTTCTCGATCGTCTCGCGCCAGGACCGGTCCGCCTTGCGTTGCAGCTGCGGAATGAGCGCGCGCAGTGCGGTTTTCGCGTCCGAGACCAGGTTGACCTCGTACGGGTAGCGCATGCCGATCATCTTCGGGTCGATGTCGATCTGCACGCCGCGGGCCTGACCGAACTCCGGCATGAACTGGGAGTAGGGGAAACTGGAGCCGACGGTGAGGACGGTGTCGCAGTCACGCATCATCTCGTAGCTGGGCCGGGTACCCAGCAGCCCGATCGATCCGGTCACCCAGGGCAGCTCGTCGGACAGCGCATCCTTGCCCAGCAGAGCCTTCGCCGCGCCCGCGCCGAGAAGGTCTGCCACCTCGATGACCTCGTCGCGCGCGTCGCGGGCGCCGCTCCCGACCAGCATGGCCACCTTGTCACCGGAGTTGAGGACTTCGGCGGCGCGGGCGATGGCCGCGTCGTCGGGGGCGATACCGGGCCAATCGACGCCGAGGCTCGACGGAACCATCTTGAACTCATGGGTGGGTGCGGTGTACGGCAGTTCCTGGACGTCGGCGGGAATGATCAACGCCGTCGGTGCGCGCTCGGCCAGCGCGGTGCGGATGGCCCGGTCGAGCACGTTGGGCAGCTGCTCGGCCACATTCACGGTCTGCACATAGGCACTGGCGACACCCTTGTACAGGCTGGCCAGATCGACTTCCTGCTGATATGAGCCGCCCATCGCGCTGCGATTGGTCTGCCCCACGATGGCGACCACCGGAACGTGATCGAGTTTGGCGTCGTACAGCCCGTTGAGCAGGTGAATGGCGCCCGGGCCCGAGGTGGCCATGCAGACGCCGACCTTGCCGCTGAACTTGGCGTAACCGACGGCCTCGAACGCGCACATCTCCTCATGGCGGGCCTGGATGAAGCGGGGTTGATCGTCGGCGCGGCCCCACGCGGCCAGGATGGCGTTGATCCCGTCACCGGGATACGCGAACACGTCCCGCACATCCCACTCGCGTAGGCGCTTCAACAGGTAGTCGGCGACACTCAACTCGGACACGGCCGTTCCCTCCTCGGCATTCGAACGGATTGTTGTGGTCCGGGTACCCGAATGCGCTGGCGGTATGCAGATGTCTGAGTAGGAGGAACGTCAGCCGCGGGTGACCTTCTCCGTCACGCGACGTCGCTCCTGGGCGTCCGGATCGGGATTGGCGACCTGCACGAGCGACGCCCCGACGGCGAACACCGCGACCAGGTTCTCGATCAGCTCGTCGGGGGTGTCCCAGGACGCCGTGGACAACACGCGGTCGCGATCGGTGAAACCCTGTGCCGCCGCGGCACTTCGGGCGGCCTCCAGTACCTCGGCGACCGTACGTCCGGCCAGGGCCGGCCCGGGAATACGTTCTGGCACGATCTGATCCCCGTGCACCCGAACCGCGGTGGCGTAGTCGGTGACCCCGATGGGAAGATCCGCTGCGGCTTTGCCGAACGGGTCGAGCGACAGCACGGCGACCTCGCCGCCCGATACCGCATCGTCGGCCTCGTCGAGCCGGTCCCGGGTACACAGCGCCACGTCGGCCGGATGGTCCGAACCACCGTTCAACGACACCTCCGCGCCGATCCACCAGATCCCGAACAACACCGCGGCGGTCTGCCAGTGCGCGGGCAGCAGCACCGCCACCCGCGTACCCGGGCCGGCCCCCATCTCGTCGCGCAACAGGTTGGCGGTCTTGGCGGCCCAGTTCGCCATGGTCACCGTCGACAACTCGATCCGCTCACCGGTGGCGTCGTCGTAATAGGTGATCCGTGGCCCGGCCGGATCCGCTGACAACAACGGATCCAGCACTGTGGCGCTGAGTGTGCTCATAACCTCTGGTTTTACTCGAGGGCGATCAGTTCACACACTTGGGATCGTCGGCACCGGCGGTGAGTATCGGTGACGGCGGCGGTGGCGGACTCGATTCCCCGGTATCGCCGGAGGTGTCGCCGACGGCGGCGGGATCCACCGCAGACGGATCGGTTCCGTCCGACCCCGGACCGGTGTAGTCCGCGGCCAGCACCACCCGCACCGCGCCGGGCGGCAGCGACGAATCCTCGTTCACCGGCAATCCGCCGAGATCCTTCGACACGGCCTGCGCGCCGAGATCGTCGGACTTGGCGGCCAGCACCTGGCTGGACGCCGGCGGGGCGCCTTCGTGATTGCCGGTGGCGCCGGGCACGAATCCCTTGTTGCTCAACACCTGTGACACGGCGGCAGCCAGGCCGTTGATGTCGGTGCCGTTGACCACCTCGACGGTCGTGTTGTCCGGCGAATAGCTGAGCTGTTCGGTCTTGCCCTGGTCCTGATCCTGCAGCAGGCCCGCCACCCATTGGTGGACGTCGTCGGGATCCACCCGGACCACGCTCTGCATGCCGTCGTCACTCCAGCCGTCCTCCCGCAGGATCGGGATGGTCGCGAAGGCCACACTGCCGGCGGCCAGCTTCTGCAGCTGGTCGACGAAATCCATGATGTCCCAGCCGTCGGAGATCACCACCGAGCGCTGCACGGCGTTCTGGAGCCGCCCCAGGGTTCCCGGGCTGGACAGGGTCTTGCTCGAGATCACCTCATGGGCCAGCGACGCCATCACGGACTGCTGCCTGGTCACCCGGTCGAGATCGCCCCGGGGCAGGTCATGACGTTGGCGCACAAAGCTGAGTGCCTGTGGACCGTTGAGCTTCTGCCAGCCCGCCGGAAAATCGGCACCCGAAAGGGGTTCGTAGACGGCATCTTTGAGACACACGTTGACGCCGCCCAGCGCGTCGGTGATCAACGCGAAACCGAGCAATCCGATTTCGGCGTAGTGGTCGACCGTGACGCCGGTCAGTCCGGCGACAGTCTGGATCAATTCCTCGCGGGCGGCCTCGGTGGCCTTGGGCTCGGCGACGGCCGGATCCTCACCCTCGACCTCGACGAGTTGCTTCATCCGGTCGAGCTTGACGTCCCCGAACACGCCGTTGATCTTCATCTTTCCCCAGCCGGGCGCTTCGACGTACGAGTCGCGGGGGATCGAGATGGCCGTGGCCGACTTCCCGTTGTTGGGGATACGCACCAGGATGATGGTGTCGGTATTGGTCGAGACGTCGTCACCCGCACGCAGCGTCTCCAGCTCCTCGGGCGACAGCGGGTTGCCGTGGGCGTCGGTGCGACTGTCCATGCCGACCAGCAGGATGTCGATGGCCCCGTCCTCGCCGCCGCCGCCGAGCGCAGCCGAGCTGATGTGGTTGATGCCGGATTCGAACGAGCGGATCTGGGTCCAGGCCACCCCTGTTCCGAGCACCACGGCCGACGCCGTGGCGACAGCGAGGGAGCGAAGGAGGGGTATGGGCACGTGCTCAGGCTACTTGCGGCCCGGACGTGAGCCGGGTAACGCGGACCGGCGTGCCAGACTCGGCGCATGGCGCAACGGATTGTGATCACTGGGGCCGGCGGCATGGTCGGCCGAGTATTGGCTGATCAGGGCCGTGGTGAGGGCCGTGTGGTGCTTCCCCTGACCTCTGCCGAATGTGATATCACCAACGCCGGCGCGGTCCGGCAATTCGTGGAGTCCGGGGATGTGGTGGTCAACTGTGCCGCATACACGCAGGTCGACGCCGCCGAAACCGACCAGGAGAGGGCGTATGCCGTCAACGCGGCCGGTCCTGGCAACCTCGCTGCGGTGTGTGCCGAGGCCGGCGCCGGCCTGGTGCACATCTCCACCGACTACGTCTTCGGCGCGGCCGCGGAGCGTCGTACCCCGTACGAGGTCGACGACGAGACCGGACCGGTCAATGTCTACGGCGAGTCCAAATTGGCGGGCGAACAGGCCGTGCTGGCCGCCAAGCCCGACGCGTACATCGTGCGCACCGCATGGGTGTACCAGGGCGGCGACGGAGCCGACTTCGTGGCGACCATGCGCCGGCTGGCCGCCGGAGACGGCCCCGTCGATGTGGTGGCCGATCAGATCGGATCGCCGACCTATACCGGTGACCTGGTGGCGGCCCTGCTGCAGATCGCCGACGGTGGCGTGCGGCCCGGCGTGCTCCATGTAGTCAACGACGGACCGGCCAGCCGCTTCGACCTGGCGCGCGAGACCTTCGCCGCCGTCGGCGCCGATCCAGAGCGCGTCCGCCCCGTCGGCAGCGACCGCCATCCGCGACCCGCGCCGCGCCCGGCCTACACCGTGCTTTCGGCGCGGCGGTCCGCCGAGGCTGGTCTCACCCCGCTGCGGGACTGGCGGGAGGCCCTCGTCGCCGCGGTTGGAAAAGGCACGTCGTCCGGCCCGTTACCCTCTACGCCGTGACTGAGGATGCGGCCCGCCCGCTCGTTGTGGTGACGGTGACGTACTCGCCGGGTCCGCACCTTGACCGTTTCCTGGCCTCACTCTCGTTGGCCACCGATCGGCCGGTGAAGGTCATCATGGCGGACAACGGCTCGACCGACGGCGCGCCCGAACAGGCCGAAAAACGCTATCCGAACGTCCAGCTGCTGCGTACCGGCGGCAATCTGGGTTACGGCACCGCGGTCAACCGCGGCGCGGCCCGGATATCCGACGGTGACTGCGCGGAATTTTTCATCATCGCCAACCCCGACGTGCAGTGGGGACCCCATTCGATCGACATGCTGCTCGACGCCGCGCAGCGGTGGCCTCAAGCCGGGGCATTCGGACCGCTGGTCCACGATCCGGACGGATCGGTGTATCCGTCGGCGCGCCACCAGCCGAGTCTCATCCGCGGCGGGATGCACGCCGTCGTCGGCCCGTTCTGGAAGTCGAATCCGTGGACCGCGGCCTACCGCCAGGACCGCCAGGAGCCCAGCGAGCGCGAGGTCGGCTGGCTGTCCGGGGCATGCCTGCTGATGCGCCGGGCCGCCTTCGACGCCGTCGGCGGGTTCGACGAGCGCTACTTCATGTATATGGAAGACGTCGACCTCGGTGACCGGATCGTCCGGGCCGGCTGGCAGAACGTCTACGTGCCCTCGGCGGAGGTGCTGCACCACAAGGGCCACTCCACCGGCCGTGACCCGGCACGCAACTTGGCCGCCCATCACCGCAGTACCTACACTTTTCTGGCTGATCGATACCCGGCGCCCTGGCAGGCGCCGTTACGGTGGACGATTCGGGGCGCGCTGGCAGCACGTGCGGGCCTGGTGGTCGGTAGTTCTCGACGTAAACAGGCGAAAGGGCACTGACGTGATCAATCCCGCGGAGGTGGACGCTGTCGTCCTCGTCGGTGGACGAGGCACCCGGCTCAGGCCGCTGACCCTCTCGGCGCCCAAGCCGATGCTGCCGACGGCCGGCGTGCCGTTCCTCACCCACCTGCTGGCGCGGATCGCCGAGGCCGGTATCAAGCATGTGGTGATGGGGACCTCGTACAAGGCCGAGGTGTTCTCCGAAGCGTTCGGCAACGGCTCCGACCTCGGGCTCGAGATCGAATACGTCACCGAGACCGAGGCACTCGGCACCGGTGGCGCCATCGCCAACGTGGCAGACAAGCTGCGCTACGACACGGTCATGGTGTTCAACGGTGACGTGTTGTCGGCCGCCGACCTCGGCGCGGTGCTGGAGTCGCATGACACCCATCAGGCCGACGTCACACTGCATCTGGTTCGGGTGAGCGATCCGCGCGCGTTCGGCTGCGTGCCCACCGATGCCGACGGGTTCGTGACCGCGTTCCTGGAGAAGACGCAGGATCCACCGACCGATCAGATCAATGCCGGCTGCTATGTGTTCAACCGCAAGGTGATCGACGAGATCCCGCGCGGCCGGGCCCTGTCGGTCGAGCGCGAGGTCTTCCCCGAGGTGCTCTCCCGCGGACTCAAGATGTGCGGATATGTCGACGCCTCGTACTGGCGGGACATGGGCACGCCGGACGATTTCGTGCGTGGATCCGCCGACCTGGTCCGGGGTATCGCACCGTCACCGGCACTCAACGGCCAGCGCGGCGAATCGCTGGTGCACGAGGGAGCGGCCGTCGCTCCCGGCGCCTTGCTGATCGGCGGCACCGTGGTGGGCCGCGGAGCCGAGATCGGTGCGGGCGCACGGCTCGACGGCGCGGTGATCTTCGACGGCGTTCGCGTGGAAGCCGGTGCGGTCATTGAACGTTCGATCATCGGCTTCGGTGCCAGGATCGGTCCGCGGGCGCTGATCCGCGACGGCGTGATCGGCGATGGGGCCGATATCGGTGCGCGCTGCGAACTGTTGCGCGGTGCCAGGGTGTGGCCGGGGGTCAACATCCCCGACGGCGGTATCCGGTACTCGACCGACGTGTGAGCCGCGCCGGAATCACGCTTCTGGCGAGTCGGTGAGTGCTAACGGTGCAGGTCCGACTCGGAGGGCGAGTATTCGGCGCCTGAGCTGAATGTCCCTAGCGGATGCAGCCTGAGTAGTGCACTACTCAATCTGACGTCGGGTCGCCGTCTGACGAAAAAGCGGGTTTGCCGGACCTCTGTAGCGCCTACGATTCGATGGACGAGGGGGAGGGGTCATGCTCATGGGGTGGCATATGGTGCGAGGCGCGGTCCGGCGTAAAGCGGCGGCGCCGATCGGGGCGGTATTGGTGGTCGGAGCGGTTTTGGGTGCCACCGCACCGCAGGCGGCGGCTTGGCCGATTCCGTTGACCGCGCAGGACACCAACTATCTCAAAGCCACGCGCGGCGTATTTCCCGGCGATGACGACCAGTTGCTGCTGGTGGGCCGTGAGATGTGCCGGCTGCTCTACACCGGCACACCCGCACAGGCGGTGATCGACCAGATGGCAGGCCAGTACGCGGCCACACCGGATCAGGCCTCGGTTGCGTTGCGCGCGGCCCGTCGGGCTTACTGCACTCAGGCCCCCGGTTAGACGCTTCGCGGTACGGTGGCGGCCAATTGGGTCAGCCCGAAGTCGGTGCCCTCCGGCAGTGTATCGAGTGGCCACCAGCGCAGATCCAAAGATTCGTCGCTGCAGGCGATTTCGGCGCTCGCCGGGGCCCGCACCACGAACTGCATATCGAGGTGACGCGTCGGCACACCCAGTGAGCATGTCACCGGATGCACGTGCAGCGCGGCCAGATCGGGATCGATGGTCAGTCCGGCGATGCCGGACTCCTCGGTGGCCTCGCGCAGTGCGGCGGCGCGGATGTCGGAATCCGTTTCCTCACAATGCCCGCCCAGTTGCAGCCAGCGTCCGAAGCGGGGATGCAGCGTGAGCAACGTCCGGGTTCCGGTGTGGTCGACGACGAGGGCCGAGGCGGTGATGTGGCCGGGCACGCATGCCCGCAGGCAGGCATCGGGACGGGCGGCCAGGAACGACAACACCGCATGCCGCAACGTGTCCTGACCCGGATCGCTTGTCTGCCAATGCGTCAGCACCTCGACGGCCGAGGCATGAAGACTCTCGGCGCTCACTTCACGACCAGCAGGCCGTCGGTGGTGACGGGTTCGCGAGGAGGCTGCGGATCGGCGGGGTGGCCGATCGCGATGGCGCCCAATGGCTCCCAGTCGGCCGGCAGACCGAGCTCGGTGCGCACCAGATCGCCGGCGAAGATCGTCGAGCCGATCCAGCAACTGCCGACCTCGCGCACCGCCAGCGCCACCAGCAGGGCTTGGACCGCCGCGCCCACGGCGACGGTGAACATGGTGTGCTCGGCCTGGGTCCGAGCCGGGTCGGGATAGCTGTGGGCGCCGTCGGGAACCATGAAGGGAATCACCAGTTCCGGAGCATCGTAAAGGATCTGGCCACGGTTCAGGCGCCGTTCGACGGACTCCGGATCGCGCCCGTCCCCGGTGAGATCGGCACGCCACTTGTCCTTCATCTGGTCCAACAGCCGCGTGCGGGTGGCACTGTCCTGCACCCAGACGAAGCGCACCGGGCGGGTGTGATGTGGTGCGGGCGCCGTGAGCGCCTCGCCGACGGCGGCTTCGATGAGTGCGTGATCGACCGGTTCATCGGAGAACCTGCGCACCGAGCGACGCAGCAGCTGGGCTTGGCTGCGCCCCATCTGGATTGCCTCGGCCGTGCCGAGCCAGAACAGATCGTCCTCGCCGGCGCGCAACAGCGTTCGCGCGTTCGATCCGTCGTCGGCCGGTTCGAGACCGCGTACCACCGCGACCGGAATCGCGGTGAGCTTGCCCTTCACCAAATCGGCTGCGGCAGCGATCTCATCGGCCACAGCCACCTCGGTGACCAGCAGTTCGTTACCGTGCCGGTCGCGCGCACCCGCGTAACCGTGCAGCACGGTGAGCCCGGCGGCGCCGATGGCGAAATCGGCCTGGCCGTTGCGCCAGGCGCGACCCATGGTGTCGGTGATCACGACGGCCACGGTGACGCCGAGTCGCTCACGCAGGCCGTCGCGCAGCGCCTGCGCGCTGCCGTCGGGATCCACGGGCAGCAGGGCCAATTCGTTCGAGTCGACGTTGGAGCCGTCGACTCCGGCGGCGGCCTGGACCAGTCCGATGGCGTTCTCGGTGATCAGAGTCCGGCCCTTGCGTGCCAGCACGCGGACCGCCTCGGCGTCGATGAGCTTACGCCGCAGGGTGTCCCGCTCCTCCGGATCCGAAGGCGCGGTGACGATGCGGCCCTCGCACTTGGACACGATCTTGCTGGTGATCACCAGCACGTCCCCGTCCCGCAGCCACGGCGCCGCGTCGGCGAGGGCTGCGGCCAGATCATCACCCGGACGGAACTCGGGAAGTCCGGGCACCGGCAGAATCTCTACTTTGCCGGCAGATCCGTGCTCGGTGTTCGCTTCCGCGGTCACAGCGCGATGCCTGCCACGTCCAGGCCTGCCCGCACCATCTCGGCGGTGGTCGCCGGGTCTGTCATCAGCAGCGGTACCGCGCGCACCCGCACACCCTCGATCTCGGCGTGATCGCCCTCGTGTACCAGCCATCCGTCCAGGATGCCGGTGTCCGACCGGGCGCCGAAGTGTTGACCCACGGCCTCTGAGGTGGACTCGACGCCGATGATGGAGAGGCACTGATCTGCCATGCCGCGCAACGGCTTTCCGTCGATGATGGGGGAGTAGCCGATCACGGGCGCCTTGGTCGAACGTAGCGCGCCGCGGATGCCGGGGATCTGCAGGATCGGTCCGATGCTCACGACGGGATTCGACGGTGCCAGCAACACCACGTCCGCATCGGCGATCGCCTCGGTGACGCCCGGTGCGGCCGTTGCCTGTTCCGCACCGACGAACGCAAAGCTGTGTGAGGGCACCTGCGCGCGGTAGCGCACCCACCACTCCTGGAAGTGGATGGCCCGTTTCTCGCCGTCTTCGGGGTCGGTGATGACCACGTGGGTCTCGCTGCGGTCGTCGGTGACCGGCAACAGCCGCGCGCCGGGTGACCAGCGCTTACCCAGTGCCTCGGTGACCTGCGACAGCGGATAGCCGGCGCGCAGCATCTGGGTGCGGACCAGATGGGTGGCCAGGTCCCGGTCACCCAGGCCGAACCAGTCGGGTTGCACGCCGTACGCGGCAAGCTCTTCCTTGGCGTGCCAGGTTTCGTCCCGGTGACCCCAGCCGCGCTCGGGATCGATACCGCCGCCCAGGGTGTACATGCAGGTGTCGAGGTCCGGACAGATCCGTACGCCGTGCATCCACGCATCGTCACCGACGTTCACGATCGCTGTGAGTTCGTGCTTGCTGTCGCTCTCGGCGAACTGGCCGAGACCCAGTAGATGCTGTACCCCCAGCAAAAACCGGGCGCCTCCGACGCCGCCGACCAGAACGGTGATCTTCACAACGTCCGACCCTAAGCGCTGAGGGCGCGCGGATGGAAACGACGTCGTCACGGGCAGGACACGCCGATGTCGCGACGCGCCGATTTGACATTACGAGATGGTATGAATTCGCGTCCTGGCGCTTGACCCCGGCAGCTAACACGTGTGTAATCACAGATGTGTCATTTCCCGGTTGGTGACTGATTCCGGTGTCGCAGACCGAGATTCGATCATTTGTTCGAATGGGGTGACCGCACATCGCAATAGTGGGGCTCCACTTAGGATCTACGAGACCGAGTGAGGAGGCGGGGGATAATGTCTTATGAGAGCGGCGATTTCGATCGTGTGGTCCGGTTCGACAACCGGCTACTCGGCTCGGTAGACAACGCACCGCACATCAGTACGGCACCGACACCGCTGGGGGAGACCGGACGTCCCCAACTGAGTCTGGTTCCTGTGAGTTCGGTTCCCGAACTCAGTGATGTTGATCCGGAAAGCGAAGACGACCAATGGCAGGAACGTGCGCTGTGCGCACAGACCGACCCGGAGGCGTTCTTCCCGGAGAAGGGCGGGTCTACCCGCGAGGCCAAGCGCATCTGCCAGGGATGCGAAGTGAAGGATGCGTGCCTGGATTACGCGCTCGCACACGATGAACGCTTCGGTATTTGGGGAGGGCTGTCCGAGCGGGAGCGTCGCCGGCTCAAACGCGGCATCATCTGACGCTCTTCTCGGTAGAGCGCTTCTTCACACGGTGCGGCGCTCGACGTCAGTCGTCGTCGATCGTCGGATCGATGACTGACGGTTCAACTCCCAGATAGGTGGCCACCTGTGCCACCAGGATTTCATGCAGCAAGTCGGCTAGCTCATCGGATCCTTTGACCCGGCGCTCGATGGGCTTGCGGAACAAGACAATTCGAGCCCGGGTCGAATTTCCTCTGACGTCGACCCCAGCAGGTATCAGCCGCGCCAGTGCGATCGGCCCGTCGGCGATGACCTCGGGCGGCCATTGCACACTGTCCGGATCTTTCGGAGACATCCGCGGAATCTCGTCGACCGCGACGTCCAGTTCTCCCAGCCGCGACGCCCACCGCCGCTCGATCGGCTCGTAGGCCTCCAGTACTGCCATGTCGAACCGCTCGGCCCGGCTGCGCCAGCCCGGAACCGAGCGCGGAAGCAGCGGACCGCGCATATCGCGACCGCGACGCGATCGCCATTGGTTGCGCTGGGCCACGGCGATGATCGTAACGGTTCGGGATCGGGGGCCCGACGGCTGCGCGTGTCCGGCCACGCACAGCGATCGTCCAAAGTAATCTCTGGAGCGTGAATGCTCCCCGTCGCTGCTGCCGGCCCGGGTGCCCGCACTATGCCGTGGCGACGCTGACTTTTGTCTACTCCGACTCCACAGCGGTAGTCGGACCACTGGCCACGGTGTCCGAGCCCCATTCCTGGGATTTGTGTGTCGGCCATGCCGGCCGTATCACGGCGCCGCGAGGCTGGGAGTTGGTTCGCCATGCCGGTCCGCTGCCGACCCACCCCGATGAGGACGATCTGGTGGCGCTGGCCGACGCGGTCCGCGAGGGCCAGTCCGGTGCCGTCCCACGTGGCGGGGTGGTGGCCGGATTCTCCGATCCGTCCACCGGCGTGAGCACCAGCGCGGTCATGGCACCGACGGCGCGTCCGGCCGAGACCAACGGCCGGCGTCGCGGGCACCTGCGGGTGTTGCCGGACCCCGACAACTAGCGCGGACTAGCCCCGATTCGCCCTGACCGGACGACGACCGGCCCAAGAGTAGTGAGCGTGTCGACGCCGCCCGACGGTTAGGCTGGCGCCAACGATTCCGTTTCACGAGGAGCTATATGTCTAGGCCAGCGGCGGCTGTTCACGATGTCATCAAGGCCTATGACGTCCGGGGGCTGGTCGGCAGTCAGATCGACGAGGCGTTCGTGTCTGAGGTCGGCGGTGCATTCGCTCGTCTGGTCCGCGCCGAGGGCGCCGTACAAGTGGTGATCGGCTACGACATGCGGGCCAGTTCCCCGACGCTGTCCTCCGCCTTCGCCGAAGGTGTCACCGCACAGGGCCTCGATGTGGTGCGAATCGGACTCGCCTCCACCGATCAGCTGTATTTCGCGTCGGGCCTGTTGGACTGCCCAGGGGCGATGTTCACCGCGAGCCACAACCCCGCCGCCTACAACGGGATCAAACTGTGCCGCGCCGGGGCCAAACCGGTCGGCAAGGACACCGGCCTCTCGATCATCTCCGACGAGGTGATCGCCGGGGTGCCGGTGTTCGACGGGCGCGCCGGTTCGGTATCCGACCGCGATGTGCTGTCCGACTACGGCAGCTTCCTCCGGTCACTCGTCGATCTCAGCGAGTTGCGTCCGCTGCGCATCGCCGTCGATGCGGGCAATGGCATGGCCGGTCACACCACGCCCGCGGTGCTCGGGCCGATCCCGGGCGCCACCGTGTTGCCCCTGTTCTTCGAACTCGACGGCACGTTCCCCAATCACGAGGCCAATCCGCTGAATCCGGCCAACCTCGTCGACCTGCAGGCCCACGTGCTGGCCACCGGCGCGGACATCGGTCTGGCGTTCGACGGGGACGCCGACCGCTGCTTCGTCGTCGACGAACTCGGCCGTCCGGTGTCGCCCTCGGCGGTGACCGCACTGGTGGCCGCCCGCGAGCTCAAACGCGAGATCGGCGCCACGGTGATCCACAACCTCATCACCTCCCGCGCCGTTCCCGAATTGGTCGTCGAACGCGGCGGCACCCCCGTGCGGTCCCGCGTCGGGCACTCCTACATCAAGGGGCTGATGGCCGAGACCGGGGCCATCTTCGGCGGGGAACACTCGGCGCACTACTACTTCCGCGACTTCTGGGGCGCCGATTCCGGCATGCTCGCCGCGCTGCACGTGTTGGCCGCACTTGGTGAGCAGGACCGTCCGCTATCGGATTTCATGGCGGACTACCAGCGTTACGAGGCGTCCGGCGAGATCAACTTCACCGTCGACGATGCCCCGGCGTGCGTCGACGCCGTGCTCAAATCCTTCGCCAGCTCGATCCAGTCCATCGATCACCTCGACGGTGTCACCGTCGATCTCGGTGACGGCAGTTGGTTCAACCTACGTACGTCCAACACCGAGCCGCTGTTGCGGCTGAACGTGGAAGCGCGTACCGCCGAGGACGTCGCCGCACTCGTCGACAGAGTTTCGGCACAGATCCGTGGGGTGAGCGAGCCGGTGCCGTGAACGCCGTGGACGCCACGGTCGACCTCGACGACGGTGACGGACTTCTCGCCGCCGATCGCAACGGTCTGCTGCGGGCCGCGGCCATGGCGGGCGCCCAGGTTCGGGCCACCGCCGCGGCGCTGGCCGAGGGTCTGCTCGACACACTGCGTGCCGATCGCCCACCGCGCACGGTGATTTGGGTCGCCGGCCGCGGCACCGCCGAGAATGCCGGCGCCATGCTCGTCGCCGCGCTCGGGGCATCCATCTCGGCGCCGCTCGTGGTGGCCGCCGAGGCCCCGCCGTGGCTCGGCGCACTCGACGTGTTGATCGTGGCCGGGGACGATGCCGGTGATCCGGCGCTGGTGAACGCGGCGGCCACCGGTGTGCGCCGCGGTGCCAGGGTGCTGATCGTGGCACCCCACGAAGGTCCGTTGCGTGACATCGCCGCCGGGCGCGCGGTGGTGCTGGCGCCACGGCTGTGGGTGCCCGACGACTTCGGGCTGACCCGGTACCTGGCCGCCGGCCTGGCTGCGTTGCATGTGCTGGATCCCGGCATGCGCGTGGATCTGGCTGCGCTGGCAGACCAACTGGACGCCGAGGCGTTGCGTAACAGCGCGGGACGAGAACTGTTCACCAACCCGGCCAAGACGTTGGCCGAGCGGATGTCGGGTAGTGCCGTGGTGCTGGCCGGCGACAATCCGGCCACGCTGGCACTGGCCCGGCACGGGGCCGCGGCGCTGCTGCGTCTGGCCGGAGAAGCGGTGGCCGCCGCCGGACTGGGCGATGTGCTTGCCGCGGTGTCCAGCGGGGCAGTGGGGCCGCCCGCGGCCGGATCGCTGTTCCACGACGAAGAGATCGACGGGCCGCTACCGCGCCGCATGCGCACATTCGTGTTGATCACCGATACCGAACGCCAAGCGGTGACCGCCCGGGTGAACGGATTCGACGACATCGCGGTGATCGGGGCAGAAGATGTACCGGAACCCGCCGGGCCGACCCTGGCGGCCGGGCGCCCGGAACAACAACTGGCGATTCTGGCTGTCCGTGTGGAGATGGCGGCCGTATACATGAAACTGGTTCGAGGATAAGAAGTGCATCTGCTACGGGGAGCGGTGCGGACCTATGCCTGGGGTTCGCGTACGGCAATCGCTGAATTCACCGGAAGGCCCAGTCCGACAATCCATCCTGAGGCCGAACTGTGGCTCGGTGCACATCCGGGTGATCCGGCGTGGTTGCAGACCGAACACGGTGAAGAGTCTCTGTTGCAGGCCGTTCACGACGACCCGGAGGGGCAGCTGGGCAGTGTGGCGATCGGCAGGTTCGGCGACGCACTGCCTTTCCTCGTCAAGGTCCTTGCCGCCGACGAACCGTTGTCGTTGCAGGCGCACCCCAGCGCCGCTCAGGCCCGGGAGGGCTTCGACCGCGAGGACCGGCTCGACATCCCGGTGAATTCGCCCATTCGCAATTACCGCGACCGCAGCCACAAACCCGAATTGCTGGTTGCGCTGGGGCAATTCGATGCGCTGGCCGGATTCCGCACGGTGGACCGCACGGTCGAGTTGATGCGGGCCTTGGCCGTTTCGGATCTTGACCCGTTCATCAACCTGCTGTCGGATCAATCCGATGCCGACGGGTTGCGAGCCCTGTTCACCACCTGGATCACCGCGCCCCAGCCCGATCTCGACGTGCTCGTGCCTGCCGTTCTCGACGGGGCGGTCCACTACATCCGTTCCGGTGAAAAGAAATTCGCGGCCGAGGTGAAGACCGTGCTGGAACTCGGTGAGCGTTATCCCGGTGATGCCGGCGTGTTGGCGTCCCTGCTGCTCAACCGCATCAGTCTGCAGGCCGGCGAAGGCATCTACCTTCCGGCCGGAAACCTGCACGCATACCTGCACGGGGTCGGTGTCGAGGTGATGGCCAACTCCGACAACGTATTGCGCGGTGGCCTGACCCCGAAGCACGTCGATGTCCCGGAGCTCCTACGGGTGCTGGATTTCACCCCGACCCCGGAAGAGCGGCTGCGCCCCGAAACCGTCACTGACGGTGCGGAGACCATTTATCAGACGCCGGCGCACGAGTTCGCGGTGTCGGTGTTGTCTGTCGATGCCGACCGCATCGGTGACGAGATCGACGTGCACTCCCACCACCACGGGCCGCAGTTGCTCTTGTGCACGGAGGGCGCCGCGGTGATCTACGCCGACGACGACAAACTGACCATGCAGCGCGGCGCGGCAGCGTGGGTGGCGGCCGAGGACGGCCCTATCCGGTTGACTGCCGCCGAGCCCGCGAAACTTTTCCGGGTGACCATCGGCATCTGACGAGTACCGGTCACGCTGTGGTGAGGATGTCGACCTCGCCGTCCCTGCGCCCGGCCAGCCATTGCCGGACATTGTTGCGGACCGCACGGCCGATCAGGCGGGGTGTCGGCACCAGATAAAGGCTGTCGAGCAAGCTGGTTCTGCTCAAAAACCATTCGGCCAGAACGGGATCGGTTTCGGCCGCGGCGACGAACTGCTTGAACAGTTCGTACGCCGGCCGGTACCACCACGGACGGTCGCCCTGCGCCCCGTGCTCGGTGTGGTCGGCTGCGGCGTTCATCAGCCACACCGGCCAAATCGTCTTGGCGTTGCGGAATGCCAACCGCTGCATGAGATTTTCAGTTCCACCGGCCAGCACGTCGCGCAGATTGCCGGCCTGCAGTGCCGATACCGTCACGCCTTGTCCGAACGTGGGATTGAGGCTTGCGATGGCGTCACCGAACGGCAAGATACCGTCGGGAAATCTGGACATTCCTTCGTAGCGCCGCCACTTGCTTGTCGGGTAGCGGTGAAAGTTCATGTCGCCGACGGGCGTGCCGGCGCGTAGCGCGATACTGATCTCGGCCGGCACCAGATCGTCGGCCAGCGCGCAGATGCCCGCGAAGTCACGCGGTGGTTCCGCCTTGGCGACGCCGAACGTCGTCACCATCCATATACCGTCCTCGTGGAACAGCATGCCCATACCCAGCGGGCGGTCTCGAGTGGCGCCGACGATGACCATCTTCTGAGGGATCATCCCGTCCGGAATCTTGACGCGGTGCGACGCGTAGGTGACGCCCACCTGCACCGAATCCTCATGCGGGCGTTCGAATCCCCACTGCTGTAACCACGCCGGGAGCCGGCTGCCGCGTCCTGACGCGTCGATCACCAGATCGGCCGGCGTGACCTCACCGTCGTCGAGAACGATGCCGGTCACCCGCTCGGCCGCCGCGTCGTACTGCGGGTGCGCGACCACTCGGCGCGCGATCTCGACGCCGGGCAGCGCGCTGACCCGCTTGCGGATCTGCCATTCGAGGTGACCCCGGCTGGGCACGTAGGCGGTGTACTTGTCATCCAGTCCGGTCGCCAGCACGTGATCGGCCGCGGCGAAGTGGATCGACTCGTGCCGGTTGCGTACCACCGGCACGTCCGCGGCCGCCATGTCGTGGAGCAGTCCGGGGAACAGCGCTTCCAGCTCCTGGGCGCCACGGGCCATCAGCAGATGCACATGCTGTCCCTGCGGTATGGCACTGCGATTGACCGGCTGGTCCGGCAGCTCGTCACGTTCATAGACGGTGACGCGGTCGAAATGGTCAGTGAGGACCCGGGCCGCGCACAGGCCTGCGATACTTCCCCCGACAACGACGGCATGGTTCTGTGACAGTTCGTGAGACTTGCGCATTGGTGGCCACCGTACTTCGAGCGGATCGTCGTCGGGTCAGAATAAAGAGGCACGTCAATTGTCGACAGTTCGGGCACCGTCTCCAGGGCGGTCGAGGCCTCGCGCTTCCACGCGTCGGCAGGTCGCGAGACCGATTCCGGCGCAGGTGGGGGCCGTCTATAGGGCCAAATTGACGTACTTGCTAACGGGCCTGCAACAAGTCATGGCACAATCCCGTGCCGGGAGGCGTGATATGGCTCTCAGGTTGCTACTCTCTGCAAGGAAACTCACAGTCAACGGATGGGACGATGACAACGGTCAGCGACGCGGATGACACTGCACCGGGGGACCTCTATTTCGACAGGGTGGAGGCCCTCTCTCGTGCGACGGTCCGTCGGCGCTTCGATCCCTACGTTGACATCGATTGGGACGCACCCGAGAACGCGTTGAAAGACGACGATCCTCGGTGGCAGTTGGATCCGGAAAGCGCGCCGCTCGCGGCGACGGACTGGTACGCGGAGCAGTCGTTGCAGAGGCGCATCGACATGGGCCGCTGGATCACCGCGAACACCCTCAAGGTCACGCTGCAATTCGAGATGATGCTGGTTCGCGGAGTTGTGCATTACGCAGGCAAATTGCCGAACCGTTCGCCGGTGTTCCAATATCTGCTCCACGAACTGATCGACGAGTGCAATCACATCCACATGTTCCAGGAGTTCGTGAACCGCGCAGGCGAGGATGTGCCCGGAATGCGGCGAGGCTCTCGGGTCATCGGGCCGATCCTGGGGTTTATCGGCGGTTATGCCAACATCATTCACTTCATCGGGGTGTTGTGCGGTGAACAGCCGCTGCACTTCCAGCAGACGCTGCAGCACCGTGGCGCAGCCCATGTGCCGCCGCTTCTCAACAAGATCACCTACATTCATCTGGCCGAGGAAGCCCGTCACATTTCGTTTGCCGACGACCTTCTGGCCCAGCGAATGCAAAGCGTCGGGCGAATGAAGCGCGCCTGGTACGCAATTCTCTTTCCGTTCTTTCTCCGGTGGTTGATCGGCGAGATGATCGGCCCGCCGCGCACTTTCGCGCGGCAGTACGGGGTGCCACGGCGGGTCTTCAAATCCGCGTTCTGGAGGAGCGCCCAGTCACGCCAGATGATGGCGGAGTCGGCAGCCGATGTTCGGCGGGTGGCCGAGGATCTGGGCCTGCGTACGGCGTGGTCGCGTTGGATCTGGCGAATGTTGGGTATCGAGGGCCGGCTACCGCGCTACCGCGGTGAACCGGATCGCAGCCCCTTGGTGGCACGTGTGGCCGGGCTTCCCATCGCGGTGGCGGCACGCCTCACGGGCGTGGCCATCATGGCGAGCGTTGCCCTTCTGGCGACGCCGGACGGTGTGCGGATCATCGCGGTCGCGGCTGCCGGGGCGGGCGTGTGGGCCGCCTACCACGTCTACCGGGACCGCCGGGGCGATGTGGTGGGCAACCAGCCGTTCGAGTGGCCGAGGCTGTTCGTGTGGGTTGTCGTGTGCGTCGCCATGATTCCCGCAGGAGGGCTGATCGGGCTCGCTCTGGTGGTGTTCATGATCCTGGCGCTCGCCGAATTCATGCCCACCATGTGACACGCCGAACCGATCACGTCGCCTGAATCCTGTTGCGGCGCATGGCGAATCGACGACAGCCGCGTGGTCAGTGTCGAGGCCGAGCCAGCTACCGTCAGGCAGGCTTGTGGAACGTATACACCCGGTACTGGATCAGGCCGAGCTTGGACAGCCACTTCATCCATCGGGTGCCGACGATCATCGTCTTCTGGGCATCGGCCGACCCCTGCTCACGGAAGAACTTGAGCAGGAACGGATACGTCGGCAATGTGTTCTTCCGGATGTTGCGTTTCTCGGCGAGTTGGAGCCCCGCACGCTTACCCATGGACCGGTAACCCCGCAAGGGGACATTGCCGAGCGTTCCGTACGACTTCGCGATCCGTGGACGGATCGCCATCCAGATCGGCGTCTTGCCGAAGAACATCAGGGTGGGCACAAAGTCGGACACCGCGACGTAGCCGCCCGGCTTGAGCACCCGTGCCGCTTCCGCGAGGAACCTCTCGCGCGACGGGAAATGAAATATGCACTCGACCGCCAGGATGCGGTCGAACGAGTTGTCCTCGAACGGCAGCTGACAGGCATCGGCCTCGACCCAGCCGATCGTGTTGCCGTTGACGGGCTCCGTCTGAGCTTCGGCAGCCGCGAGCTGGCGCGGATCGATGTTCAGGCCCGTGAGGTCCATGTGGGAGTACGTGCCATTGATCTGCTGGATGGTTCCGCCGAACCCACAGCCGGCATCCAGCACCTTTTGTCCGTCGGCAACCTTGCCCGCCGCGAACAGCACGTGGTCCATCTGCTCCATGGCAGCGACGTAATCGGCTCGGGTGCCCTTGGCGGCCTTGGGGTCCTCCCAATAGCCCCAGTGCACCTGGTTCTCCCACAGCTGGCCGGTTTCGCCGCCGTCCTGCCGTTCATCGATCAGCAGGTCGAAATAGGGGAGCTCAGCCACGCGCGAACCGTATCACGATCATTGTCAAGTGTGATGTAGGCCCCACTGCCGCTAAAGGGCACGGTTGGGCGAAGTTTGAGAGTCCTACCGGTTTCACCGCCACCGTGGTGGGAACATTGCCTGACCCGGCGAGGATGAGAGGCACTACTACATATGTCTGCCCTTCGGCGAACCAAATCTGTCGAGCAGTCGATCGCCGACACCGATGAGCCGTCCACCCGCCTGCGCAAGGACCTCACGTGGTGGGACCTGACGGTGTTCGGGGTGTCCGTCGTGATCGGCGCGGGCATCTTCACGATCACGGCGTCCACAGCGGGCAGTCTGACCGGGCCCGCGATCTCCATCGCTTTCGTGATCGCTGCCGTGGCGTGCGGATTGGCCGCGTTGTGTTACGCGGAGTTCGCCTCGACCGTGCCCGTCGCCGGCAGCGCCTACACCTTCTCCTATGCCACGTTCGGTGAGTTCGCGGCGTGGGTCATCGGCTGGGATCTGATCCTGGAGTTCGCCGTGGCATCCGCGGTGGTGGCCAAGGGGTGGTCGAGCTATCTCGGCACGGTATTCGGGTTCGGTGGCGGGATCGCCGACTTCGGCGGGCTGGCCGTCGACTGGGGCGCGCTGGTGATCATCGCGCTGGTGACGATCCTGCTGGCGGTCGGCACCAAGTTGTCCGCGCACTTCAGCCTGGCGATCACGATCATCAAGGTGTCGGTCGTGCTGTTGGTGGTGATCGTCGGGGCCTTCTATATCAAGGCTGCCAACTACACCCCGTTCATCCCGCCCAATGAGGCCGGTGCGAGTGGCGGTGGCGCCGACCAGTCGTTGTTCTCGTTGTTGACCGGGGCTGCGGGCAGCCACTACGGCTGGTACGGCGTGCTGGCCGGCGCCTCGATCGTGTTCTTCGCGTTCATCGGGTTCGATGTCGTCGCCACCACCGCCGAGGAGACCCGCGATCCGCAGCGCGATGTGCCCCGCGGGATCCTGGCCTCGCTCGGCATCGTCACCGTGCTCTATGTCGCGGTTTCGGTGGTGCTCTCGGGCATGGTGTCCTACACCGTGCTGCGCGACGCACCCGACGGCCACGCGAATCTGGCCACGGCATTCGAAGCCAACGGTGTGCACTGGGCGGCCAAGGTCATCTCGATCGGCGCGCTCGCGGGCCTGACCACCGTCGTGATCGTCCTGATGCTGGGGCAGACCCGGGTGCTGTTCGCGATGTCGCGCGACGGTCTCCTGCCGCGCCGCCTGGCCGTGACGGGCAGCCACGGGACACCGGTCCGGATCACGGTCATCGTCGGTGTGCTGGTCGCGATCGCCGCCTCGGTGTTCCCGATGGGCCGCCTCGAGGAGATGGTGAACATCGGCACGTTGTTCGCCTTCGTACTGGTCTCGGCCGGTGTCATCGTGCTGCGTCGGAGCCGCCCCGACCTGCCACGCGGATTCCGGGTGCCCTGGGTGCCGGTGCTGCCGATCGCCGCCATCCTGGCGTGCCTGTGGTTGATGCTCAACCTCACCGGTTTGACCTGGATTCGGTTTCTGGTCTGGATGGCGATCGGCGTGGCGGTCTACTTCGCGTACGGCAGGCGTCATTCCATGCTGGCCCGTCGGGACGTCGCCACCGTGTAGGCCCCTGCTGGCGCGGGATCACCCCGCCATCGAGATTGAAGCCAGGGACAGATCCGACACCGGATCTGTCCCTGGCTTCAATCTCGGAGCAGCGCCGTCTGCGTACCTGTCGCTCTCAAGCGCGATATTGCTCGGGTTTGTGACGCCGCGCACCTATCGAACTTTACAAAACAGCTATATATGTCTAGACGAGAGACAATTGAGCATCTATAGTCAAGTCATCGCAGTGACAGTGCTCACAAAGGAGGCTCATCGTGGTGGCGGATCTGTCGAACGGGGCCGGCGTCGCAGACGTCGGGCAATGGCGGGACAAGAAGCGGCATCTGTGGCTGATGGGGCTCATCGCCCCGACGGCGATCTTCGTGATGTTGCCGCTGGTCTGGGCGCTCAACCACGCGGGCTGGCATGCCGCCGCGCAGGTACCGCTGTGGATCGGCCCGATCCTGCTCTACGTTCTCCTGCCGCTGCTCGATCTGCGGTTCGGACCTGACGGCCAGAATCCGCCCGACGAGGTGATGGAGCAGCTGGAGAACGACAAGTACTACCGGTATTGCACCTACCTCTACATCCCGTTCCAGTACGCGAGCGTCGTGATGGGCGCGTACCTGTTCACCGCGTCAGACCTCGGCTGGCTCGGGTTCGACGGCGGGCTGGGCTGGCCGGCCAAGATCGGCATCGCACTGTCGGTGGGTGTGCTCGGAGGGGTGGGCATCAACACCGCACACGAGATGGGCCACAAGCGGGATTCGCTGGAGCGCTGGCTGTCCAAGATCACTCTGGCCCAGACCTGGTACGGCCACTTCTATATCGAGCACAACCGTGGGCACCACGTGCGCGTGGCCACCCCCGAGGATCCGGCTTCGGCGCGGTTCGGCGAGACGTTCTGGGAGTTCTTGCCGCGCAGCGTATTCGGCAGCCTGCGCTCGTCGTGGGAATTGGAAGCCCAGCGGTTGCGCCGGCAGGACCGCTCGCCGTGGCACCCGTCCAACGACGTGCTCAACGCATGGGCGATGTCGGTGGTGTTCTGGGGCATCCTGACCGCGGTGTTCGGTCCCGCGCTGATCCCGTTCATCATCATCCAGGCGATCTACGGATTCAGCCTGCTCGAATCGGTGAATTACCTGGAGCACTACGGGCTGCTGCGGCAGAAGATGGCCAGCGGTCGCTACGAGCGCTGCGCCCCGGTGCACAGCTGGAATTCCGACCACATCGTCACCAATCTCTTCCTGTACCACCTGCAGCGGCACAGCGATCACCACGCCAACCCGACACGCCGGTACCAGACACTGCGCAGTATCGACGGTGCGCCCAATCTGCCCAGCGGCTACGCGTCGCTCATCGGCCTCACCTATCTGCCGCCGTTGTGGCGCAAGCTGATGGACCACCGGGTGCTGGAGCACTACGACGGTGACATCACGAAGGTCAACATCCAGCCGCGGCTGCGCGAAAAGGTGCTGGCCCGGTACGGCGCGGGCAGCGAGGGGGCGCAGCGGTGAACGCCTATCAGTGCCCAGGCTGCGGCTACATCTACGACGAGTCGAAAGGCGCCCCGCGAGAAGGCTTCCCGGCCGGAACGCGGTGGGACGACGTACCCGACGACTGGTGCTGCCCGGACTGCGCGGTGCGGGAGAAGATCGATTTCGAGGTGATGGGAGTAACGACATGAGCGAGCCGTACAAGCTGTTCGTCTGCGTGCAGTGCGGATTCGAGTACGACGAGGCCAAGGGCTGGCCCGAGGACGGCATCGCGCCGGGTACCCGCTGGGATGAGATTCCCGACGACTGGAGCTGCCCGGACTGTGGCGCGGCGAAGTCCGATTTCGAGATGGTCGAGGTCGCGCGGCCTTGACGGGTTGGGGCGACGCGCTCGAAACCCCGGCGGAAAGCGATATTGTCGCCCCTGTGAGTCGGCCGCGAGAAAAACAGCGCATCCCGTATGCGGAGGCATCCAGGGTGCTGCTGCGCGATTCGATTCTCGACGGCATGCGGGAGCTGTTGCTGACCCGCGACTGGTCGGCCATCACGCTGTCGCACGTGGCCCAGGTCGCGGGGATCAGCCGGCAGACGATCTACAACGAATTCGGTTCGCGCCAGGGCCTTGCCGAGGGGTACGCGATGCGCCTGGCCGACCGGCTCGTCGACGCGGTCGACGACGCGATCAATAACAACGTCGGCGAGGTCCACGCGGCATTCCTGGAGGGCTTCCGGGCCTTCTTCCTCGAGTCGGCCGCCGATCCGCTGGTGATCTCGCTGCTCACCGGTGCCTCCAAGCCCGACCTGCTGCAGATCATCACGACCGGCAGCGGCCCGATCATCAGCCGATGCTCGGCGCGGCTGACGGGAACCTTTCAGAACAGCTGGATGAAGGCGAGCGATCAGGACGCCGGGGTGCTGGCCCGGGCGATCGTGCGGTTGGCGATGAGCTATGTCTCGATGCCGCCCGAGGCGGACCACGATGTGGCCGGTGACCTGGCCCGACTGATGACGCCGTTCGCCGAGCGCTACGGTGTCATAGATACCCCGTAGCTGTCAGTGCGCCGCCGCTGTTGAAAACGCATGAGCGCCTGTCCCGCGAGCCCGCAGGCTAGAGGTATCAGCATCTGGCGTCGCCGTATGGCGCACCTGTGCGCTTTGCAAGCAATCACGACTGAAAGAGGGCTCTAAATGACCGAGTTGAAGGCCGACAGCCGCAACGGCATCGACTTCAAGGTTGCCGACCTGTCGCTGGCCGAGTTCGGCCGCAAGGAAATCCGGCTCGCCGAGCACGAAATGCCCGGCTTGATGTCTCTGCGCCGCGAATACCATGACGTGCAGCCGCTCAAGGGTGCCCGTGTCTCCGGCTCACTGCACATGACCGTGCAGACGGCGGTGCTGATCGAGACTCTCGTGGCACTGGGCGCTGAAGTCCGATGGGCTTCCTGCAACATCTTCTCGACCCAGGACCATGCCGCGGCGGCCACCGTCGTCGGACCGCACGGCACGCCCGAGGAGCCCAAGGGCGTCCCGGTGTTCGCGTGGAAGGGCGAGAGCCTGGAGGAGTACTGGTGGGCCGCCGAGCAGATGCTCACGTGGCCGAATGAGCCCGCCAACATGATTCTCGACGACGGCGGTGACGCCACCATGCTGGTGCTGCGCGGCGCGCAGTACGAGAAGGCCGGTGTGGTGCCGCCTGCCGAGGATGACGACCCGGCCGAGTGGAAGGTCTTCCTTTCTCTGGTGCGCAAGCGCTTCGAGACCGACAAGGACAAGTGGACCAAGATCGCCGAGTCGGTCCAGGGTGTCACTGAGGAGACCACCACCGGTGTCTTGCGGCTCTACCAGTTCGCCGCTGCCGGTGAGCTGGCCTTCCCGGCCATCAATGTCAACGACTCGGTCACCAAGAGCAAGTTCGACAACAAGTACGGCACCCGGCACTCGCTGATCGACGGCATCAACCGTGGCACCGATGTGCTGATCGGCGGCAAGAAGGTGCTGATCTGCGGTTACGGCGACGTGGGCAAGGGTTGTGCGGAGTCGCTGGCCGGCCAGGGTGCACGCGTGCAGGTCACCGAGATCGACCCGATCAATGCGCTGCAGGCCCTGATGGACGGCTTCGACGTCGTCAAGGTCGAGGATGCGATCTCTCAAGCCGACATCGTCGTCACCGCGACCGGCAACCTGGACATCATCAAGATCGAGCACATGAAGGCGATGAAGGACCAGGCCATCCTGGGCAACATCGGACACTTCGACAACGAGATCGACATGGCGGCCCTGGAGCGCTCGGGTGCCACCCGGATCAACATCAAGCCGCAGGTCGACGAGTGGACGTTCGGTGACTCGGGCAAGTCGATCATCGTGCTGAGCGAGGGCCGGCTCCTCAACCTCGGAAACGCCACGGGCCACCCGTCATTCGTGATGAGCAACAGCTTCTCGAACCAGGTGATCGCCCAGATCGAGCTGTGGACCAAGAACGACGAGTACGACAACGAGGTCTACCGACTGGCCAAGCACCTCGATGAGAAGGTCGCGCGGATCCACGTCGAGGCACTCGGTGGCACGCTGACCAAGCTCACCAAGGAGCAGGCCGAGTATATCGGTGTCGACGTCGAGGGACCGTACAAGCCGGAGCACTACCGGTACTGAGTTACTCTTCTGCCCAAGCAGACGTGAAATCCCCCATCTCCCTGTGGAGTTGGGGGATTTTGCGCTGTAGCGGCAGGCGTGGCGTGGATTAATCGGGTCGCTTATGTCGGTATCCGACAAATGGCAGTCTCTGACTGTTATTGTTCCGCCTCGTGGGTCGGGCCTGGGGGATTCTGTGTGTCGTGCTGCTGCTCGGAAGTGTCGGCATCGTGCCGGCGCACGCCGATCCGTCGAATGACGGGCATGACCCGATCTTCAACGAAGACGAGTACATCGAGTTCTACACACCGCCTGATCCCTTGCCCGGGGTCCCGGGCGACCTGATCAAGTCCGAGCCTTCACGGCTGGTGCTGGAACCGTCCGGCGAGCTCGGCGCCATCGTCGCCGACGGAACGCGAATCATGTACCGCAGCACCGATGCCCGCGGCAACCCGATGGCAGTGACCGGCACCTACTTCGAGCCCCACAACGCCTGGCCGGGCAAGGGGCCACGACCGCTGATCGTCTACGGCCCGGGCACCCAGGGTCAGGGTGACCAGTGCGCACCGTCGCGCCAGTTCAACCAGGGCATCCACTGGTCTCCCTGGCTCGACGTCGCGTTCAACTACGAGGAACTGTTCGTCGCGACCATGGTGGCGCGCGGATTCGCGATCGTGATGACCGATTATCAGGGGCTCGGCACACCGGGACTGCACACGTACGTGAACCGGGTCGCCGAAGGCAACGCCATGCTCGACGCCGGCCGCGCCGCGATGAAACTTCCCGGCACATCGCTGGATCCGCATGGGCCGGTGGCCTTTTGGGGTTACTCGCAGGGTGGTGGCGCGGCGGCGTCAGCTGCGGAGTTGGCATCGTCGTACGCACCCGATCTCCACGTGGTGGGCACCTATGCGGGCGCCCCGCCCGCCGACCTGAAGGAACTCTTCCCCTACGCCGACGGCAGCGCACTCGTCGGCGTGGTCGGCTACGCGTTGAACTCCGTGATCACCACCTACCCGGAATTCGAGGACGTGATCCGCTCGAAGCTCACGCCGCGCGGAGTGGATCTGTTGCAGAAGGTTCAAGACCAGTGCGTGGCCGAGACGGCCACCAAGTTCATGTTCCGTCACCTGCAGCCCTACTTCAATGTCGACATCTATCAGGCGGTGAACGAGGAGCCGTTCAGCACACTCTTCGACATGCAGAAGATCGGCCGCTACAAGCCGAACGCACCGGTGATGATCCTGAGCAACCGGTATGACCCGCTGGTGCCGTGGACCGCGGCCAACCAACTCGGGCGCGACTGGTGCGCGCAAGGGGCAGACGTCCAGTTCTGGACGAATGAGGAGCCGCCGTTCCTGAACAAGTTGGTGATCAACCACGCGCTGCCGATGCTCGTCGACGGCGAACGGGGTATGCAGTGGATTGCCGACCGCTTCAACGGATTGCCGGCCACACCCAACTGTGGGGAGTTCTAGGCCGTCGCGTTGCGCGACGCGTTGCGCGACGCGGTGGGCCGGCCGGCGGTGCCGGGTCGGGCCGCTTCCTGGTGTCGTTGTCCCTTTCCGGGTCTGGATAGGATCGGGCGAAGGATCAATCGGGGGTGCCCATGGCTGAGGACGCAGTTATCCGTGAGTTAGCTGCGGCTGTCGAGCGCAGCCCGGAGCTAGCGGAGTTGCGACTGCATCTGGCCACTTTGTTGGTGGACCGGCAGCGCTTTGCCGAGGCGCTGGCGCATTGCAGCGCGGTGCTGGCGCAGGACGCCGCCAATGCCCGAGCTGTCACGCTGCTGCAACAGTGCAGCGCCGGCCTGGCCGGTGCGAACGCACCCGACGTTCCGGCCGAATCGACGCCCGAGGCTGCCCGCAGCTTCGACTGGGGTGCCGCCGAGAAACAGGTCGCCGATATCGTCAAACCCGCATTCGTCGAAGAGCCCGCCGAGGCCGTCAACGAGAACGACTTCGACGCCGTGCAGCGGTCCGCCCTCCGACTGACCGACATCGCCGGAATGACCGACGTCAAGAAACAGCTCGAGTTGTCGCTGCTGGGCCCCATCCGCAACCCCGACCTGATGAAGGCGTTCAAGGTCTCCGCACGTGGGGGACTGCTGCTCTACGGCCCGCCCGGGTGCGGCAAGACCTTCATCGCCAAGGCGGTATCCGGTGAGCTGGGGGCGAACTTCTATCAGGTCGGCATCGCCGACGTGTTGTCCCGCTGGCTCGGCGAGAGCGAGCACAGCGTCCGGGCGATCTTCGACAACGCACGCCGAAACGCGCCCTGCGTGCTGTTCTTCGACGAGGTGGATGCCCTCGGTCATCGCCGCTCGGCATTGAGCGGATCGGCCGGATTGCGCACTGTCGTCAATGCGCTTCTGGAGGAACTCGATTCGGCAACATCGAACAACGACGGCGTCTACGTACTTGGTGCGACCAACGCGCCATGGGACGTCGACGCCGCCCTGCGCCGGCCCGGCCGATTCGACCGGACGATCTTCGTCTCGCTTCCCGACGCGGATGCGCGTGCGGCCATCATGAAGCTGCACTTGCAGGACCGCCCCGTGGAGGGCATCAAGTTGGCCTCGGTGGCCAAGCGCACCGAGGGCTTCTCGGGAGCCGACCTGGCCCACGTCTGCGATACCGCAACGCAATTGGCGATGGCCGAATCGCTGAGCAGCGGTCAGGTTCGGCCCGTCCGGATGACTGACATCGACGCCGCCCTGGCGCAGATCAGGCCGTCGACCGGCCCGTGGTTCGAAACCGCACGCAACGTCGTGGAATTCAGCAACCGCGACGGCACCTACGACGAACTCGCAAAGTACTTGCGACGCACCAAACTTCGGTGACATCACCAGGCGGGAACCTCGGCGATGTTGCCGTGGCGTACCTGGAGACCAGGAACTACCGGCGGGCGGCCGAAGTGTTGCAGTCGGCGCTCGCCGAGGACCCGGACAATGCTGTGCTGCTGGCCCGTTACGCCCAGGCAATGCTGGGCCTGAAGGACTACTGGCGCGCGGCGTCAGCCGCGCATGCGGCGCTCGGTGCGCCCGACAATGAACACGCCATGCGGCTGTATACCGCGGCGTTACGCGGGCAGCGCCGCCTTTCGGAAGCTCTGTGGATGGCGCACAAGACCGTCGAGGCACATCCGAATTCCTTTCGGGCACATTACCTTCACGCGAGTATGTTGCACGATTCGGGATTCGACGACGACGCCCTCACCGCGATCAACGAGGCTTTGCGCTTGAACCCGATGTCGGCTGACTCCCTGGTGCTGCGCGCCGACATCTCCCGGTTCCGGTGGGGTCGCGCTGCCGCCGAGGCCGACTACCACGCGGCGTTGCAGCTGGAGCCCGACCACGCTTCCGCGGTACACAATCTGGCTGTCAGCCGGCTGCGGTGGGGCAAGCTGACCACAGCAATCCGGGGCTTTCTGGGTGCCGGCCGGCTGGACCCGGATTTCGGTCCATTGGCCCGCAGAAACATTGGCGCGGTGTTGATCCGGGTGCTGCGCCTGACGACCGCATCGGTGATATTTCTGTTCGTCGCACTGGCTGCCATCACCGGTGAGAGCCAGGATCTCCATTCGACAGTGCTGCCCAGGCTGTTCGCCGCTGCCGTCACTCTCGGCTTGGCGGCGGCAATGGTCTGGATCGTTCGCAGCGTGCCGCGCCCGACGCTACGTGCGGTGTTGCGCGAGCGGCTGCTGCTGGTAGTCCGGTT
Organism: Mycobacterium sp. URHD0025; assembly: GCF_000426065.1. Classification (GTDB taxonomy): domain Bacteria; phylum Actinomycetota; class Actinomycetes; order Mycobacteriales; family Mycobacteriaceae; genus Mycobacterium. The sequence goes on from NZ_AUEQ01000006.1 coordinate 615,551, forward strand.
GGCGTTCGTCGGCTTTGCGATCGTCGTCGGACTGGCCACCGTGGCGGTGGGATCCACACCGTTCACCACTGCCCTCGCGCCGTACCTGTTCATCGGAGCAGTGGGCTTGACGGTAGTTGGTTGGCTGGTCGGTCAGTAGGGAGGATTCTCGCCCGCGGCCCTACGGGCAGGCCATGCGCACCATTACGCTGCCACTGTGCTCATAGCGATCGAGGGTATCGACGGTGCCGGCAAACGTACGTTGACCAACGGTCTGCGGGCGGCATTCGAGGCCGATCGCAAGTCGGTCGGCTGTCTGGCGTTCCCGCGCTACCACCACTCGGTGCCCGCCGACCTGGCCGCAGAGGCGCTGCACGGAAAGCACGGTGATCTGGCCGGGTCGGTCTATGCGATGGCAACCCTGTTCGCCCTCGACCGGGCCGGCGCGCGTGAGGAGATCGAACACCTGCAGGCGGCCTATGACGTCGTGATCCTGGACCGTTACGTCGCGTCCAATGCCGCCTACAGCGCCGCCCGGCTGCATCAGGGTGCCAACGGTGACGTGGTCGCCTGGGTGCGCGAGCTCGAATTCGAGCGCCTCAAACTGCCCGAACCGGACTGGCAGTTGTTGCTCGACGTTCCGGCCGAGTTGGCCGCCCAGCGGGCCGAGCACCGCGCCAATACCGAAGCCGACCGCGCCAAGGATGCCTACGAGCGTGACGGCGGGCTCCAACGGCGGACCAGTGAGGTCTACGCGGCGCTGGCGGCCGCGGACTGGTGCGGCCGATGGGCCATCGCGGCCCCGGATGTGGACCCCGACGGTCTGGCGGGTCGGCTAAGCAGCAGATAAAGCGGAGAAACCCGCGTGTGGTACCCAGGTTTTATCGCGATTGGGTGACACCATGGACACCATGAGGCAAAGGATCCTTGTCGTCGACGACGACCCATCGCTGGCCGAGATGCTCACCATCGTGTTGCGTGGCGAGGGATTCGACACCGCGGTCATCGGCGATGGCAGCCAGGCACTCACCGCGGTCCGTGAGTTGCGGCCCGACCTGGTCCTTCTGGACCTGATGTTGCCCGGCATGAACGGGATCGATGTATGCCGGGTGCTTCGTGCCGACTCGGGTGTGCCGATCGTCATGCTGACCGCCAAGACCGACACCGTCGACGTGGTGTTGGGCCTGGAATCCGGCGCCGACGACTACGTGATGAAGCCCTTCAAGCCGAAGGAGCTCGTCGCCCGCGTGCGCGCGCGTCTGCGCCGCAACGAGGACGAGCCTGCCGAGCTGCTGTCGATCAACGATGTCGAGATCGATGTGCCCGCTCACAAGGTGACCCGACAGGGCGAGCAGATTTCGCTGACACCGCTGGAGTTCGACCTGCTCGTGGCGCTGGCACGCAAGCCACGTCAGGTGTTTACTCGGGATGTGCTGCTCGAACAGGTGTGGGGATATCGCCACCCCGCCGACACCCGTTTGGTGAACGTGCATGTTCAGCGGTTGCGGGCCAAGGTCGAGAAGGACCCGGAGAACCCGCAGGTGGTGTTGACCGTTCGAGGAGTGGGATACAAGGCCGGACCGCCGTGACACTGCACGGCTCGACCGTGGCCGTGATATTCACCGCCCGGTGGTGGCCGTGATCTTCGGCTCACGACGGCGCATCCGTGGGCGTTGGGGAGGTTCCGGCCCACTGCTGCGTGGCCTGGGAACGCTTGGCAGGGCGCTGAGCCTGGTGTGGCGTCGTTCGCTGCAACTACGTGTGGTCACGCTGACGTTGGGGCTTTCGCTCGCCGTCATCCTGGTTCTCGGTTTCGTGCTGACCAGTCAGATCACCGACCGGATTCTCGAGGTCAAGGTCAAAGCGGCCACAGAGGAGATCGAACGCGCCCGCGTCACGGTCGGCGGCATCGTCGGCGGTGAGGAGAGCCGCTCGCTGGACAGCAGCCTGCAGTTGGCGCGCAACACCTTGATCGATCGCAAGGCCGACGCCCGCGCGGATGTGGCAGGGGCGTTCGATGCCGCGCTGATCGTTCCCGGCGACGGTCCACGCGAGGCCGCGGCGGCCGGACCGGTGCAGCAGGTGCCGAAGGCGTTGCGCGACTTCGTCAAAGCCGGACAGGTCAGCTACCAGTACGCCACGGTGCAGACTGACGGGTTCTCCGGGCCGGCACTGATCGTCGGTAGCCCGGCGTCCTCGTCGGTGCCCAATCTTGAGCTGTACCTGATCTTTCCGCTGAACAACGAGGAGAGCACCATCGCGCTGGTGCGGGGCACGATGGCGACCGGCGGCGTGGTGCTGCTGGGTCTGCTGGCGGCGATCGCGCTGGTGGTGGCCCGCCAGATCGTGCAGCCGGTGCGGTCGGCCTCGCGTATCGCCGAGCGGTTCGCCGAAGGACACCTGACCGAGCGGATGCCGGTGCGCGGCGAGGACGACATGGCCCGGCTGGCGGTGTCGTTCAACGACATGGCAGAGAGCCTGTCCCGTCAGATTCAGCAGCTCGAAGAGTTCGGAAATCTGCAGCGCCGCTTCACCTCTGACGTCAGCCACGAGCTACGAACCCCGCTGACCACCGTGCGGATGGCGGCCGACCTGATCCACGACCACAGCGAGGATCTGGACCCAGCGTTGCGGCGGTCCACCGAACTGATGGTCAACGAACTGGACCGCTTCGAGACCCTGCTCGCCGACCTGCTGGAGATCTCCCGCCACGACGCCGGCGTCGCGGAGCTCTCGGTGGAGTCGGTCGATCTGCGCTCGACGGTGCAGAGCGCGCTGGACAACGTCGGGCATCTGGCCGCCGACGCGGAGGTGGAGCTCGACGTCAACATGCCCCCCGGTGAGGTGATCGCGGAGGTGGATCCGCGCCGGGTGGAACGGATCCTGCGCAATCTCATCGCCAACGCCATCGACCACGCCGAACGCAAACCGGTGCGCATCCGGATGGCCGCCGACGAGGACACGGTCGCCGTCACTGTCCGCGACTTCGGCGTCGGTCTGCGCCCCGGCGAGGAGAAGCTGGTGTTCAGCCGGTTCTGGCGATCGGACCCGTCCCGGGTGCGCCGCTCCGGCGGCACCGGCCTGGGTCTGGCCATCAGCATCGAGGACGCGCGCCTGCACCAGGGCAGGCTGGAGGCGTGGGGCGAACCGGGCAAGGGGGCCTGCTTCCGCCTGACGCTGCCGCTGGTGCGCGGTCACAAGGTGACCACGAGCCCGTTGCCGCTCAAACCCGTTGCACCGCAGCAGAAGCAGCGGCAGCGTCCCAACCGGGACCGGGAGCAAGCGGAGGAGAACGTGTGAAGCGCCTGCTGACGGTGGTGATCGTCGGTCTGGTCGTTCTGGTGTCCGGATGCGCGGGAATTCCGAATTCGTCGTCCCCGCAGGCGATCGGCACGGTCGACAAACCGGCACCACCGAACCTTCCCAAACCGGCGCCGGGGATGGACCCCGACGTGTTGTTGCGCGAATTCCTCAAAGCCACTGCCGATCCCGCGAACCGGCACCTGGCCGCCCGGCAGTTCCTCACCGAGTCGGCCTCCAGCGCATGGGACGACGCCGGTAGCGCGCTGCTGCTCGACCGGGTGGTGTTCGTCGAAACCCGTGGCTCGGACCGGGTTTCGGTGAGCATGCGAGCCGACATCCTGGGATCGCTGTCCGACATGGGAGTGTTCGAGACGGGGGAGGGGGCGCTGCCCGACCCCGGTCCCATCGAACTCGTCCAGACCCCGGGCGGCTGGCGCATCGACCGGCTGCCCAACGGCGTTTTCCTCGACTGGCAACAGTTCCAGTCGACCTACAAGCGCAACACCCTCTACTTCGTCGATCCCACCGGAACCACCGTCGTGCCCGATCCGCGCTACGTCGCGGTCTCCGATCCCGACCAGTTGGCCACCGAACTGATCTCCAAACTGGTGGCCGGTCCCCGTCCGGAGATGGCCAGGTCGGTGCGCAACCTGCTCGACGCGCCGCTGCGGATGCGCGGTCCGGTCACCCGGGCCGACGGCGGCAAGACCGGGGTGGGCCGCGGCTACGGTGGCGCCCGCATCGACCTCGAGAACCTCTCGACCACCGATCCGCACAGTCGTCAACTGCTTGCCGCCCAGATCATTTGGACCCTGTCGCGGGCCGGGGTCAGTGGCCCCTACGTGATCAACGCCGACGGTGCGCCGTTGGACGACCGGTTCGCCGACGGTTGGGAGACCTCCGATGTCGCGGCCGCCGATCCGGGGGCGGTACCCGGTGCGGCGGCCGGACTGCACGCGCTCGTGGGCGGCTCGCTCGTGGCGCTGGACGGCCAGAGCACCACCCGGGTGCCAGGGGCCTTCGGTTCGGCACCCAATCAGAAGTCAGCCGCCGTGTCGCGCAACGGTCAGGACGCCGCCTCGGTCGTCGTGCTGCCCGATGCGCCGGAGGCCACCGCCGCCTCGCTGTGGATGGGGCCGTTGGGCGGGCCCACCGCGATGGCCATCGAGGGGCGCACCCTGACGCGGCCCAGCTGGTCGTTGGATCAGGCCGTGTGGGTGGTGGTCGACGATGTCAACGTGGTGCGGGCCATCCGCGACGCGTCGGGCGTGCCGGCCCGCATTCCCGTCGACGTCGCGGCGGTGTCCACCCGCTACCCGGGCCCCATCACCGAGCTGCAACTCTCACGCGACGGCACGCGTGCGGCCATGGTGATCGGTGGGCAGGTCGTCCTGGCGGGAATCGAGCGAACCCCCGAGGGGCAGTTCTTGCTGACCTATCCGAGGCGCCTCGGCTTCGGCTTGGGCAACAGTGTGGTGTCGCTGTCGTGGCGTACCGGCGATGACATCGTGGTCAGCCGGACCGATCCGGCGCACCCGGTGTCGTACGTGAATCTCGACGGCGTGAACTCCGACGGCCCGAGCCGCAACCTGGCCACCCCGGTGGGCACCGTGGCCGCCAATCCGTCGACGGTATATGTCGCCGACCAACGCGGTGTGCTGCAACTCTCCGCGTCGGCCAGTGAGGACAATCCGGGTTGGGTCGAGGTGCGCCCGTTGATGATTGCGGGCTCGTTGCCGGTGCTACCCGGCTGAGGATCGGCGTAAAACACGTGTCATTCCCGTCGTGCGACCCGATTTAGGCTGGGGTCCGACCAAGGGGGGCGCCATGGCGGACCGACGTGACAACGCGTATCCGGCGATGACAATCGATGAGGCGGCATACATTCGGCGCCTGACGCTGCAGGCACTGGCGACACGGGGCGTCGAGGCGACGTTCGCCGCGGACGGTGCCACCGTGCGGTGTTCCGATGGGTCGGGTTACGGCCTCGACAACCTGATGCGGTCGTGTCGCAATGCGGCGCAACAGGATTGGCCCAAGGTGGTGGACAAGCATTTCGCCGACATGCTCTCCTCGCGGGACCGTCCCGGGGTCGATGACATGGACTCTTCGGAACTGCTCGCCCGGGTGCGGGCGCGGGTGCTGTCGACAGAACAGGTCGAGGAATCGCCCGGGGGAATGCTGTCGTATGGCTGGCCGATCGCCGACGGCCTGACCGAGGTGCTGTGCGTCGACCATCCCGATGTCGTCGCCTATCTCAACACCGAGCAGGTCTCCACGCGTGACGTCGCTGCGCTGCGCGCAGCGGGGCGGCGCAACACTGCCGATGAGCCGATCGAACAAGTGATCACCCGCGACGCCGACGAGGCACGCTATTTCATCCTGACCGGCGAATCGGTGTTCGTCGGCTCGAAGATCCTCGACGTCGGGGCCCTGGTGCCCGATTACCTGCCCGCCGCTCCGCACGGGGTCATCGTCGGCGCACCGTCGCGCAACCTGCTCATGGCACATCCGATAGCGGCCGCGGAATCGCTGATCACCGCGATCAACGGCATGGCTCAGCTGTGCCGAACGCTCAGCGCGGGCAATCCGGGGCCGATCAGCGGCGACCTCTACTACTGGAACGGTGACCTGCAGCGGGTCACCTCGGTGAACCCGCAGACCGGAGCCATCGCGGTGCTGGTGGACGGGGCGTTCGGTGATGTGTTCACCGCGCTGACGCGCTGAGGCCCGACGCATGCTCGACCTCTTCCTGCCGTTGGAATGCGGTGGCTGCGGGGCACCGTCGACGAGGTGGTGCGCCTCGTGCGCCGCACAACTCGCGGTCGGGGCCGACGAGCCGCACCTGTTCACCGCGCGGACCGATCCGGGAGTTCCGGTCTTCGCGCTGGGACGCCATGCCGGCGTCCGCAGACGCGTAATCGTCGCCGCCAAGGAAAAGGGGCGTACGGACCTCGTGGCGCCGCTGGCCGGAGCCCTGAACGCCGGTCTGCAACATCTGCTGACCTGGGGCATCATCGGCACTCCGGTGACAGTTGTACCGGCGCCCACCCGGCGTGCCGCGGCGCGGCGTCGTGGTGGCGACCCGGTCGGCCGGATCGCGACGTCGGCGGTGGTCGGTCTGCCCGGAGTGCGCGTCGTGCCGGCGCTTCGCCTGCGACCGTGGGTGCGAGATTCGGTGGGTCTGTCCGGTGCCGCGCGTCAGCGCAACATCGCCGGCCGGGTCCGTCTCATCAGGCCTGTCACCGGCGAGGTGGTACTTGTCGACGACATCGTCACCACCGGGGCGACAGCGGCCGAATCGGTGCGGATGCTCATGCGGGCGGGGGCGGAAGTGTCCGCTGTGCTGGCGATTTCGCATGCCTGACGTGCGGCTGGTTTCGCCGGGATCAAACCCACATGAAGAACTGAAAACACGTATTTGAAATTGGTGGCACGAGTGGGTGAACACGGACTACCGTCGGCAGCAACCACCCGTGAATCACTCACGGCGGCGCTGACAGAAGTCCGGCGCCACTTCGCCGCTTAACGGTAGGAGGTGAGTACCCGACACCTTGCGCCGATGGGCGGAGCAAATTTCCGGCCCATCGCCACGATTCGTTGAGAAGCAGGGCACGCATGAAGCGTGTGACAACTGAGAGAAACGAGTTGCCGAGTATGTCAACCCATACCCCGGATACAAGCGCCACCATGGTGGTCGACCCCGACGAGCAGGTCGGCGAAACCACCCCGGAGCCGAATGCAGAGGTCGTGGTCAAGGGTCGAAACGTAGAAGTTCCAGAGCATTTCCGTATCTACGTCTCGGAGAAGTTGTCGCGCCTGGAGCGGTTCGACCGCACCATCTACCTGTTCGACGTCGAACTCGACCACGAACGCAACCGCCGTCAACGTAAGAACTGCCAGCACGTCGAGATCACGGCCCGCGGCCGTGGACCGGTGGTGCGCGGCGAGGCCTGCGCCGACAGTTTCTACGCCGCCCTGGAGGCAGCGGCCGGCAAACTCGAGAGCAGGCTGCGTAAGAGCAAGGACCGCCGCAAGATCCACTATGGAGACAAGACACCGGTCTCACTGGCCGAGGCCACGGCACACGAGACGCTGTTCGATGAGCAATCCTCGTCGACGGCTGACATCCCGTCGCCGGAGAGTCTCGATGACCATGAGCCGGGCCGGATCGTGCGGACCAAAGAGCACCCGGCGAAGCCGATGACCGTCGATGACGCCCTCTACGAGATGGAGCTGGTCGGCCACGATTTCTTCCTGTTCCACGACAAGGAGAGCGACCGGCCGTCGGTGGTCTACCGCCGCCACGCCTACGACTACGGGCTGATCCGCCTGGCGTAGCGCTTCCGAATACACACGACGAAACGAAATCGCACCTCGGAGCGTTCCGGGGTGCGATTTCGTGTCTTCGCGCCAGCAGAACCAGCGACTTCGACCGGTCACCTACGATGGACGTCAACTAAGCCCGAACGATCCCACCCATGGGATCCATCGAACCCACAGGGGAAATAGCGTGCTGTCGAAGTTGCTCCGTCTCGGTGAAGGCCGCATGGTCAAGCGCCTCAAGAAGGTGGCCGACTATGTCGACACCTTGTCCGACGACATGGAGAAGCTCTCGGACGCCGAGCTGCGTGCCAAGACCGACGAGTTCAAGCGGCGACTGGCCGACGACAAAAACCCGGAAGACCTCGACGACCTGCTGCCCGAGGCGTTCGCGGTGGCCCGCGAAGCCGCCTGGCGGGTGCTGTCGCAGAAGCACTTCGAGGTCCAGGTCATGGGCGGCGCGGCCCTGCACTTCGGCAACGTGGCGGAGATGAAGACCGGTGAGGGCAAGACCCTGACCGCGGTGCTGCCCGCCTACCTCAACGCGCTGGGCGGCAAGGGTGTGCACGTCGTCACGGTGAACGACTACCTGGCCAAGCGCGACAGCGAGTGGATGGGCCGCGTCCACCGGTTCCTCGGCCTCGAGGTCGGTGTCATTCTTTCGGGCTTGACCCCGGAGGAACGCAGGACGGCGTACCACGCGGACATCACCTACGGCACCAACAACGAGTTCGGCTTCGACTACCTGCGCGACAACATGGCGCACTCGGTCGAGGACATGGTGCAGCGTGGCCACAACTTCGCGATCGTGGACGAGGTCGACTCGATCCTGATCGACGAGGCCCGTACCCCGTTGATCATCTCGGGCCCCGCCGACGGCGCCTCCAACTGGTACAGCGAGTTCGCCCGGCTGGCCCCGCTGATGGAGAAGGACGTCCACTACGAGGTCGACATCCGCAAGCGCACCATCGGCGTGCACGAGCTGGGTGTGGAGTTCGTCGAGGATCAGCTGGGCATCGAGAACCTCTACGAGGCGGCCAACTCACCACTGGTCAGCTACCTGAACAACGCCATCAAGGCCAAGGAGCTGTTCCAGCGCGACAAGGACTACATCGTCCGCGACGGCGAGGTGCTCATCGTCGACGAGTTCACCGGTCGTGTGCTGCTGGGCCGCCGCTACAACGAGGGCATGCACCAGGCCATCGAGGCCAAGGAACACGTCGAGATCAAGGCCGAGAACCAGACGCTGGCCACGATCACGCTGCAGAACTACTTCCGCCTCTACAACAAGCTGTCCGGTATGACCGGTACGGCCGAGACCGAGGCCGCCGAGCTGCACGAGATCTACAAGCTGGGCGTGGTGCCGATCCCGACCAACAGGCCGATGGTTCGTGCCGACCAGTCCGACCTGATCTACAAGACCGAGGAAGCCAAGTACATCGCCGTCGTCGACGATGTCGCCGAGCGCTACGAAAAGGGTCAGCCGGTGCTGATCGGTACGACCAGCGTCGAGCGGTCGGAGTATCTGTCGCGGCAGTTCACCAAGCGCAAGATTCCGCACAACGTGCTCAACGCGAAGTACCACGAGCAGGAGGCGAACATCATCGCCGAGGCCGGCCGCCTCGGCGCGATCACCGTCGCGACCAACATGGCAGGTCGCGGTACCGACATCGTGCTCGGCGGCAACGCCGACTTCCTGGCCGACAAGAGGCTGCGGGAAAAGGGCCTCGATCCGGTGGAGACGCCCGAGGATTACGAGGCCGCCTGGGACGACACGCTCACCGCCATCAAGGCGGAGGCCAGCAAGGAAGCCGAGAAGGTCGTCGAGGCCGGTGGGCTCTACGTGCTCGGCACCGAACGGCACGAGTCGCGCCGCATCGACAACCAGCTGCGCGGCCGCTCGGGTCGCCAGGGTGACCCCGGCGAGTCCCGGTTCTACCTGTCGCTGGGTGACGAGTTGATGCGACGGTTCAACGGCGCGACGCTCGAATCGCTGCTCACCAGGCTCAACCTGCCCGACGACGTGCCCATCGAGGCCAAGATGGTGACCCGCGCCATCAAGAGCGCCCAGACGCAGGTCGAGCAGCAGAACTTCGAGGTCCGCAAGAACGTCCTCAAGTACGACGAGGTGATGAACCAGCAGCGCAAGGTCATCTACAAGGAGCGGCGGATGATCCTGGAGGGCGAGAACCTCCAGGAGCAGGCCCACGACATGCTCGTCGACGTGATCACGGCCTACGTCGACGGCGCCACGGCCGAGGGCTATGCCGAGGACTGGGACCTGGCCAAGCTGTGGGACGCGCTCAAGACGCTGTACCCGGTGGGTATCGATCACAACGATCTGGTGGATACCGACGCAGTCGGCGAGCCGGGCGAGCTGACCCGCGAGGAGCTGCTCGACGCGCTCGTCAAGGATGCCGAACGCGCCTATGCCGAGCGGGAGAAGCAGCTCGAGGAGATCGCCGGTGAGGGCGCCATGCGCCAGCTGGAACGCAACGTGCTGCTCAACGTGATCGACCGCAAGTGGCGCGAGCACCTCTACGAGATGGACTACCTCAAGGAAGGCATCGGCCTGCGGGCGATGGCGCAGCGCGATCCGTTGGTGGAGTACCAGCGCGAGGGCTACGACATGTTCGTCGCCATGCTCGACGGCCTCAAAGAGGAGTCGGTCGGCTTCCTGTTCAACGTCCAGGTCGAGGCCGCACCGGCCGCCCCCAGCGCTCAAGTCGCGCCGGTGGCCGCGCCCAGTGGGCTGGCCGAGTTCGCCGCGGCTGCCGCGGCGAAGGCCGGCGAGTCCACGGCCGCCGACCCGGAGTCGGGCGCGGTGGCCACCAAGGAGCGTCCGGCGCCGGCGCCGGCGTTGCGCGCCAAGGGAATCGACAACGAGGCGCCGCCACTGACCTACACCGGGCCGTCCGAGGACGGCAACGCCGAGGTGCAGCGCTCCGGCAGCGCGGCTCGGCATTCCGCGTCGTCAGGTGGAACCCGGCGCGAGCGTCGCGAAGCCGCCCGCAAGCAGGCCAAGACCGGCAGGCCGTCGAAGTCGCACCGCAAGAACTAACCCAGCTGCAAAGCGGTGAGTTGCCAACGGCCACCGCGCAATTCGATGCGTCCGGCAATGGCGCGCACGCGCGCCCCACGGGTGTAGGTGGCGAACAGCTCGGCAGCCCCGGAGGGGGCCGCCGAGCGTAGCCCGACCCGGCGCAGGCTCGCGGTGGTCGGGTGGCGGCACTTGGCGGCGGCGACGACAGCGTCCAGCAGCAGTTGGCTCATCAGTGATCTCAGCTGGGCCGGAGGCCTGCGCCGGTCGACGACCTCGAGGACCCGCCGCAGTGCCATGTCGGCGAATTGCGCGGCGCCGGGCTGCAATTGCGGTTCCGGGTCATGGCTGACCAACCGCAGCCGGCGGTGCCCGTGCCCGTGCCCGTGCCCGTGCAGCACGGTCGGCGCCGGGCACGTCACCGGAGGCGCCAGCACCACCGGGTCGCGCATCGATCCCAGTGGAAGCGCTGGTGGTTCGCAGTCGATGACCGGTGCGGTCAGCGGTGGACGCCGGGAACGCGCAGGGGCGGATTGAGCAGTGAGTCTCGGGGTGGGCACAGGCAACCTCCAGCGGTCGGCATCAGGGACGACATCTGCTGGAGAGGTGCAGACCTACCCATGATCGCATGGGTTCGGCGTGCCGGAAGCACGGATCATCGGGGACCCGGTGTCGCCCGATAACGTGGCGTTGACGCGTGCACACCTCGGGCACTGACCAGGGGGACAGATGGTTCAGCCCAGCATCGATTGGCCGGCCGAGCCGCTGCGCTCGCTGATATGGACGCTCCAGGCGTGGGTGATCACCGTCGTGGTGTTCCTTGCGGTGGCGCTGCTCATCGCGAGGTTCACCCGCTGGGGACAACAGTTCTGGCGCGTCAACGGACCGTTCTTCCGCGGCCGGGGCAGCTGGCGCACCTGGGCGCTGCTCGCTTTCATCCTGTGGCACACCGTCTACTCGGCGCGGGTGGTGGTGATCTTCACCTATCAGTACGCGGATCTGATGAATTCGGTGCAGGCCGGTGCGGAGGCGCTGGCCACCCACGACCCCGACAAACTGGACGCCGCGCGCCAGGCGTTCATGACGTCGTTCGCGATCAGCGGGGTCCTGGTGGCGCTCACGGTGATCTACACGGTGGTCGACCTGTTCCTGCGCCGGGTCTTCTCGATCCACTGGCGCATCTGGCTCAACACCCGCCTGGTCGACGACTGGATGACCGGTGACGCGTTCTACCGCAACCGTTTCCTGGATCCGCCGTTGGAGAACCCTGATCAGCGCATCCAGACCGATGTCGAGACCGTCACCACCAAGTCGGTCGACATGAGCGTCGGTGCGATCAACAAGTCACTGTTGATCGTCATGTTCACCGGGGTGTTGTGGCAACTGTCGGGACCGTTGCAGTTGGGCAGCTGGGTGATTCCGCGGGCGATGGTGTTCGTGGCGTTCGTCTTCTCGATCACGGTGACTGTCATCGCTTTCTGGATCGGCCGGCCGTTGGTGCGGCTGAACTTCCTCAACGAACGGTTCAGCGCCAGCTTCCGGTACGCGTTGGTGCGGTTGCGCGACAGCGCCGAGCGCGTGGCCTTCTACCGGGGTTCCGAGCGCGAACGGGGGCTGCTGCATTTCCGGTTCGCCGAGATCATCGCCAACATGTGGCGGATCGTGTTCGCGCAACTGCGGCTCAATGGCTGGAACCGTGGCGTCGGCGACGTGACGACCGGCATGATTCCCTACATCGTGCAGGCACCCCGGTTCTTCGCCGGGCAGATCACTCTGGGTGGTCTGCTGCAGACCGTCGCGGCGTTCGGAAATGTCTGTGCCGCAATGGCGTTCTTCAGGGACAGCTATGACGAGTTCACCGTGTTCCGGGCCGCCCTGATGCGCATCGACCAGATGCTCGAGGGTGACCACCGGGCACGGCAGTTGCCCAGGATCGCCGTCGGGCCCACAGCGGGTTCGCTGGCGTTGTCGCAGGTGCAGGTCGGCGACCTGCGCGGGCGCCCGCTGATCATGGACCTCACCATGGTGTTGAACCCGGGGGACAGCGTGGTGGTGAAGGGCCCGTCGGGGTGCGGCAAAACCACCCTGCTCCGCAGCCTGGCCGAATTATGGCCACGGACAGCGGGACTCGTGGAGTACCCGGCGGGATGGGCGACGCTGTTTTTGCCCCAGTTGCCGTATCTGCCACTGGGTGATCTGCGGGCAGCGGTGGTGTATCCGCTTCCGATAGCGGAGGTGAGCGACAGCGAACTCCGCGACACGTTGCGTGCGGTGGCACTCGGGCACTTGACGGAACGGCTGGACGAAGAAGCCGACTGGGCGTCGGTGCTCTCGTTCGGCGAACAACAGCGGGTCTCGATCGCGCGGGTGCTGCTGGTGCGCCCACGGGTGGTGTTCCTCGACGAGTCGACCTCGGCGCTGGACGAGGGACTCGAAGACGCGATGTATGGGTTGGTGCGGGAACGGTTACCCGAATGCGTGGTGGTCAGCGTGGGGCACCGCTCCACGGTCGATCGTCATCACCGGTCCCGGTTGAGCCTGGACGGCGATGGGAGTTGGGAGCTCTCGGCGATCTCGGCCTGAATGCCGGGCGGCTGCGGCGTGAAATTGACGCGCGCCAGCACCCGTGATGCGCGGTGGTCGAAAGGCCGGTTAACGTGACGGGGTCGAGCGGACCTAGAAGGGGAGGTTGGCGCCGCATGGTGAGCAGGCTGTCGGCGTCCGACGCAGCGTTCTATCACTTGGAGAACACCGCTACGCCCATGTACGTCGGATCGTTGTCGATCCTGCGGAAGCCGCGTGCCGGCTTGAGCTACGAGACCCTGCTGGAGACCGTCGAGCACCGCTTGCCGCAGATCCCGCGTTACCGCCAGAAGGTGCGTGAGGTGACTCTGGGCCTGGCCCGGCCGGTGTGGGTGGACGACCGGGATTTCGACATCACCTACCACATCCGCCGGTCGGCGCTGCCGTCACCGGGGAGCGACGCGCAGCTGCACGACCTGATCGCCAGGCTGGGTTCGAGGCCGTTGGACCGGACCCGCCCGCTGTGGGAGATGTACCTGGTCGAAGGGCTGACCAAGAACCGCATCGCGATTTACACCAAGACGCACCAGGCCCTGGTCAACGGAATGACCGCCCTCGAGATCGGGCATGTCATCGTCGACCGTTCGCAGAAGCCGCCGGAGTTCGGCGAGGACATCTGGATCCCGGCCCGCGAGCCCAGCGACCGGCAGTTGGTGCTCGGAGCCATCGGCGAGTGGATCACCCGGCCGACCAGCCAGCTGGCTGCCTTGCGGGACACGGTGACCGAGGTGGCGACCAGTGCCAGCGAACTGGCCGCGGTGGGCCGGCGGGTGGCGGACGTGGCGCGCACGGTGGCGCGTGGCACCGCCCCGAGCAGCCCGCTGAACACGACGGTCTCGCGCAACCGGCGGTTCTCGGTGGCCCAGCATCGGTTGGAGGACTACCGGCTGGTGCGGGCCCGCTACAACTGCGACATCAACGACGTCGTCCTGGCCGTGGTGGCCGGCACGCTGCGCAACTGGTTGCTGTCGCGCGGTGAGCCGGTGACCCCGACGACGACGGTGCGCGCCATGGCGCCGATGTCGGTGTATCCGGACGCCGAACTGGACTCCTCTGGGCCGGGCCAGGCCATCAGCGAGGTGTCGCCGTTCCTGGTCGATCTCCCGGTCGGCGAGGGCAACCCGGTGGTGCGGCTCTCGCAGATCGCCCATGCCACCGAATCGCATTCCGCGGCGGCCAGCCTGGTCGACGCGCGCACCATCGTGACCCTGTCCGGGTTCGGGCCTCCGACGTTGCACGCCATGGGTATTCGCGTGGCGACGGGCTTCTCGGCGCGGCTGTTCAACTTGCTGATCACCAACGTGCCCGGGGCCCAGAAACAGATGTACATCGCGGGCACCAAGTTGCTGGAGACCTATGCGGTGCCGCCGCTGCTGCAGAACCAGGTGCTGGCAATCGGGGTCACCTCGTACGACGGCATGTTGTACTTCGGGATCAACGCCGACCGGGACGCGATGAGCGACGTCGAAGTCCTTCCGAGCCTGCTCCGCGAATCTCTCGATGAACTGCTCGAGGCTGCCAAGTAACCCTGGCAAAACCGCTCGACGTGTTTGACCTGAGCTGCAATTCGCGATCTGATGAATTGATCATGCCAGCCGAGATACAAAAAAATGGATCCGACAAGCAGACGCAAGAAGTCAAGAAAGCAACGCAGAAGGCGCTGAAGTCGCCGACCGGCGATGTCGTGCCGCACCCTGTCCTCGATGTGCCGGTCGAGCAGAAGGCGTACACCCGGCGCGCCGGTGTGGACTGGATCGTTTTCGGGGTCACCGCTCTGATCGCCGTGGCATTTCTGGTCTGGGGGTTCGTCAGCACCGAATCTCTCGCCACCGCCTCGTCCAATGCCCTCAGTTGGGTGATGGCCGATGTCGGTTGGCTGTTCGTCCTCACCGCATCGGGTTTCGTGGTGTTCGTGATCTGGCTGGCGATGAGCCGGTACGGCAACATCCCGCTGGGGCGTGACGACGACGAGCCCGAGTTCCGCACCACGTCCTGGGTCGCCATGATGTTCAGCGCCGGTATGGGGATCGGCCTGATGTTCTTCGGGGTGTCCGAACCGCTGTCGCACTTCGCCTCACCGCCGCCGGGAACCGGGGGACCGGGCAATCCCCGGGCAGCCGAGACCGCGATGGCCACCACGATGTTCCACTGGACATTGCATCCGTGGGCCATCTACGCCGTCGTCGGGCTGACCATCGCCTACGGGGTGTACCGCAAGGGCAGGCTGCAGCTCATCTCGGCAGCGTTCGAGCCATTGCTGGGCAAACGGGCCAACGGGCCGTGGGGCAAGGTGATCGACATGCTGGCGATCTTCGCCACGCTGTTCGGATCGGCCGCCTCGCTCGGTCTCGGTGCCCTGCAGATCCGCAGCGGCCTGCACATCGTCGCCGGGGTAGGCGAGACCGGCAACGCCATCCTGATCGGCATCATCACGATCCTCACCGTCGCGTTCGTGTTGTCGGCGGTGTCGGGCGTCGCGCGCGGCATCCAGTGGTTGTCCAACATCAACATGGTGCTGGCGCTGGCGATGGCGCTGTTCATCTTCGTGGTCGGCCCGACGATGTTCATGCTGAACATGATTCCGACGTCCATCGGCAGTTACGTCGGCGATCTCGCCCAGATGGCCGCCCGCACCGGTGCCGAAGGCGAGGCCGTCAGTACCTGGCTGCAGAGCTGGACCATCTTCTATTGGGCGTGGTGGATCTCCTGGACCCCCTTCGTCGGGATGTTCATCGCCCGGATCTCGCGCGGCCGCACCATCCGGCAATTCGTCACGGGCGTGCTGTTGGTGCCCAGCGTGGTGTCGGTGATCTGGTTCTGTGTGTTCGGCGGCGCCGCCATCTTCGAACAGCAGAACGGTGTGGACCTGGCCGGGATGGGCAGCCAGGAACGGCAGCTGTTCAGTTTGCTCGGCGAGTATCCGATCGCGACGGTCACCAGTGTGGTCGTGATGCTGCTGGTCGCCATCTTCTTCGTATCTGGTGCCGACGCCGCGTCGATCGTGATGGGTTCGCTGTCCGAGCGCGGCACCATCAAACCGACCCGGCCGACGGTCATCTTCTGGGGCGTCGCCACGGGTGCGGTGGCCGCGGTGATGCTGCTGGTCGGCGGAGCGGATGCGCTGAACGGCCTGCAGTCGATCACCATCGTGGTCGCGGTCCCGTTCGTGCTGGTGATGATCGGCCTCGCGGTGTCACTGGTGCGGGATCTGCGCAGCGACCCGATGGTGGTGCGCCGCGAGTACGCGCTGGAGGCGGTCAACGATGCTGTGGTCGCCGGTGTGACCCAGCACGGCGACGACTTCGTGATTTCCGTGGAGAAGGACCCGCAAGCCGAAGACAAAACGGCCGAAGACAAAAAGGACGCTGTGGACGGCTAGTGTCGCGGTGTGCGCGTCTACATTCCGACGACTCTGGTCGCCTTGCAGCAGCTTGTCGCCGACCGTCACCTGCTCGTCGTGAATGGAACCGCCTTCGCGGTCACCCCGACGTTGCGGGAGGCCTACGCCGAGGGCGACGACGACGAACTCGCCGAGGTGGCGTTGCGTGAGGCCGCGCTCGCCTCGCTGCGGTTGCTCGCCGCCGGTGCGGATTCGACGTCGGATTCGGGTCTGCCACCGCGCCGGGCCGTGGTGGTGGCCGACACCGGGGCGGATGTCGAGGTGACCGCTCGCCCCGACCTCGACGACGCCGTCGTGCGGTTGCGCGGGCCGTTGCCCATCGACGCCGTCGTCGCGGTGTACGTCGACAATGCCGACGCGGAGCCGGCGGTGCTGGCGGCCGTCGAGGTCATCGACGATGCCGATCTGGGGGACGAGGACGCCGAACTCACGGTCGGGGACGCCCAGGATCACGACCTCGCGTGGTACGCCCCGCAGGAGTTGCCGTTTCTGCTCGAACTGCTCTGACCGACGAGGCAAGGAATTGTGATGCGCGCATTCGGGCTGTTGGCGGTGCTGGCCGTGGTCTTGGCGAGTACGGCGTGCTCGGATGGCGGCGGTGACACGCCGGGAGGCTCGACCGAGCCGGCCGCCCCGGCGGAGTCACGGCAGCCTCCGACGCCGCCGGGCCCGGGCAACAACATGACCACGACCGACTTCCGGAACGTGAAAATCTTTGACGGCCACAGCGATCGGTTGTCGGCACCGTCGAACGTGCGGGTCAAGGGCAACCGGATCGAGCGGATCTCCGCCGAGCCGCTGCCGCCCGATCCGGCCGCCACGGTCATCGACGGCGGTGGTCGGACGTTGATGCCGGGCCTGATCGACAACCACTGGCACACGATGTTCGTGCGTCCCTCACCCGCGCTGATGATGTCTGCGGATCCCGGTTACATCAACCTGATTGCCGGAGACGAGGCCGGCGACACCCTGATGCGCGGTTTCACCACCGTGCGCGATCTCGGTGGGCCCAGCTTCGGTCTCAAGCGGGCCATCGACGAGGGCGTGATCGACGGGCCGCGCATCTTCCCGTCGGGCGCGATGATCACCGTCACCAGTGGCCACGGCGATTTCCGCACCGGCCACGATCTTCCGCGCAGTCCCGGCGGGCCGCCGTCGCAGCAGGAGGCGCTGGGGGCGAGTGCGGTCGCCGACAGCCCCGACGAGGTGCGGATGCGCACGCGTGAGCAGCTGTTCCAGGGTGCCTCGCAGATCAAACTGACCGCAGGCGGCGGGGTGTCGTCGCCGCACAGTCCGCTCGACGTGGTGGCGTTCACCGAACCGGAACTGCGTGCCGCGACCGAGGCGGCCACCAACTGGGGCACCTACGTCACGGTGCACGCCTACACCCCGGCGACCATCACACAGGCCATCCGCGCGGGCGTGCGAGTCATCGAACATGCGCACCTGATGGACGACGCCACCGCGAAAGTGATGGCCGACAAGGACATCTGGTTGAGCACACAACCCATCCCGGCCGAGATGATCGGCGCATTCCCGCCCGGCTCCGACGAGGCCGCGAAGGCCAAGGAGATCGTCGACGGCGTCGACAACGTCTACCAGCTGGCCCGCAAATACAACATCAAGACGGCGTTCGGCACCGACATCCTCTTCTCGCCGCAACTGGCTCCCAGGCAAGGGGCACTGCTGGCGGGCCTGGGCAAGTGGTTCACGCCGGCGGAGGTGCTGGCGATGGCCACCGGAACCAATGCCGAGTTGTTGGCTCTGTCGGGCAAGCGCAGTCCCTACGCCGGAAAACTGGGTGTGGTCGAAGAGGGCGCCCTGGCAGATCTGCTGCTGGTCGACGGTGACCCGCTTGCGCATCTGGACCTGATCGCGGATCCCGCACGCAACTTCAAAGTGATCATGAAGGACGGGAAAACATACAAGAACGCGCTGGTGCAGTGACTGTGACGACTACCGTAGGACTGGCTACGAGCGGGTAACCTACGGTACCGTAGGTTCATGGCCAAGAACTCCATCAAGGTCTCGGCCAATGTGGCCGATACGGTCCGTCCCACGATTGCCGACGCCGCGCGGCGTCCCGCCTGGAATGCGCTCCGTCGCATCGTCGGCCAGGTGACCACTCCGCTGCTGCCCGACGATTACCTCAAGCTGGCCAACCCGCTGTGGTCGGCGCGGGAGTTGCGCGGCCGGGTGGTCGAAGTGCGGCGGGAAACCGCTGATTCCGCGACCCTGGTGATCAAACCGGGCTGGGGATTCTCATTCGACTACGAACCGGGCCAGTACGTCGGCATCGGTGTGCTGATCGACGGCCGGTGGCGGTGGCGATCGTATTCACTCACCTCGACGCCGGAGAAGACTCCAACCGGGCTGGGCGCACGGACCATCGCGATCACGGTCAAGGCGATGCCCGAAGGGTTCCTGTCGACTCACCTGGTCGACGGGCTGCGGCCGGGAACCGTCGTCCGGTTGGCCGCGCCGCAGGGCAACTTCGTCATGCCCGCCCCGGCGCCGGCGACGGTGTTGTTCGTGACGGCGGGCTCTGGGATCACCCCGGTGATGTCGATGCTGCGCACCTTGGTGCGCCGCGACCAGATCACCGACATCGTGCACGTGCATTCCGCGCCGACGGAATCCGACGTGCTGTTCGGCCAGGAGCTGGCGGCGCTGCACGATGCGCATCCCGGCTACCGGCTGCTGTTGCGCAGCACCCGCAGCGAAGGCAGGCTTGACCTGGCCCAGATCGGTGACGTGGTCCCCGATTGGCGTGAACGTCAAGCGTGGGCGTGCGGGCCGGAAGGCATGCTCAACGACGCCGAACAGGTGTGGGCGGCGGCCGGTATCGCCGACAGCCTGCACCTGGAGCGCTTCGCAGTGTCGCGCGCGGCTCCGCATGGGGCCGGGGGAACGGTGACATTCGAACGCAGCGGCAAGGAGGTCACTGTCGACGGTGCCACGCCGTTGATGGATGCGGGCGAGCAGGTGGGCATCCAGATGCCGTTCGGCTGCCGGATGGGAATCTGCCAGTCGTGCGTGGTGGGTCTGGTCGACGGGCATGTGCGCGATCTGCGCACCGGAGCCGAGCACGAACCGGGCACCCGGATCCAGACCTGCGTTTCGGCGGCCTCTGGCGACTGTGTTCTGGACGTTTAGTCTTTACTGGCTAGTAACCTACGGAATCGTAGGTTACGCTACCGTAGGTAAGCGAGAGGAGGCCGACGATGGCAGTTACTGACGTTCCCGCATTTACGCATCTTACGGATGCCGACATCGAGAACCTGGGCATAGAACTCGATGCGATCCGCCAGGACATCGAAGACTCCCGTGGAGAGCGCGATGCGCGCTACATCCGCCGCACCATCGCTGCCCAGCGTGCCCTTGAGCTGACCGGGCGACTGCTGTTGGCGGCGAGTTCGCGGCGATCGGCGTGGTGGGCAGGCACCGCGACACTGGGCGTGGCCAAGATCATCGAGAACATGGAGATCGGCCACAACGTCATGCACGGTCAGTGGGACTGGATGAACGATCCCGAGATTCACTCCTCGTCGTGGGAGTGGGACATGAGCGGGGCGTCCAAGCACTGGCGGTTCACCCACAACTTCATGCACCACAAGTACACGAACATCCTCGGCATGGACGACGACGTGGGCTACGGCGTCATCCGCGTCACCCGGGATGCCAAGTGGAAGCCGTTCAACCTGTACGGCAATCTGCTGTTCAACACCCTTCTCGCGATCGGCTTCGAGTGGGGCGTCGGGCTGCAGCACCTGGAGCTCGGCAAGATCTTCAAGGGCCGCGACAACCGCAACGCCACGCTCGAGCGGGTTCGCGAGTTCGGCGTCAAGGCCGGCAATCAGCTGGCCAAGGACTATGTCGTGTGGCCCGCGCTGACTTCGCTGTCGCCCGGTGCGACCTTCACGTCCACCTTGAAGGCCAATGCAGTGGCCAACGTCATCCGCAACGTGTGGGCCAACGCGGTGATCTTCTGCGGCCACTTCCCTGATGGCGCAGAGAAATTCACCAAGACCGACATGGTCGGCGAGAGCCGCGGCCAGTGGTACCTGCGCCAGATGCTGGGCAGCGCCAACTTCGACAACGGCCCGGCGCTGCGCTTCATGAGCGGCAACCTGTGCCACCAGATCGAGCACCACCTGTTCCCGGATCTGCCGAGCAATCGGTACGCCGAGATCGCGATCCGCGTGAGGGCGCTGTGCGACAAGTACGACCTGCCCTACACCACGGGACCGTTCCTGGTGCAGTACGGCAAGACCTGGCGCACCATCGCCAAACTGTCGCTGCCGGACCGGTTCCTGAAGGACACGGCCGACAATGCCCCGGAGACCCGCAGCGAGCGGATGTTCACCGAGCTCGAAGGCTACGGCGTCACCGATCCCGATACCGGACGCCGTCGTGGTCTGAAGTCGGCGATCGCGGCTGTGCGGGGCTGGCGCCGCCGCTGATTCCGTCGATTCCAAGCATTTGCCCCACGCACTCCCAGGTCCCTGGCAGCCGTCGCTCATATCCTTTGGCTCGTGAAGAGGAAGCTCGGCCTGGCCACCATGATGCTCGGCGCTTCGATCGTCCCCATGGCCGCGATGGCCACGGGTGTCGCCGCGGCCGACGACTATGCCGGCCAGAAGTACTCCGACGCGCAGTCGGCGCTGGCCGACGCCGGCATGAAGGGCGTCGTCGCGACCCGCTCCGGTGATTCGCTGGCCGACGACGACTGTGTCGTCACCAGTTCGGAGAAGGCGCCGTGGCTCAAAGGTGACGACTTCGCGCCGGTGACCGACACCGTGCTGCTCAACCTCAACTGCAGCGCCGGTGTGGCCTCGGCCAAGACGCCGGGCAACTCGGCCGCCAGCCCCGAGGGTCGCGCCGCCATCGCCCAGGCCAAGCAGCAGGCCGAAGAGGAACAGCAGCAGGCTGAGGCAGATCAGGCCAAGTCCAAGCACTGACCTCACATGTTGAGTTCCCACACCTTCGGCCAGTCCTTGCCCCGGAGCACGGCGTCGATGCCGCCGTCGACGAAGATGACCGACCCGACGAAGTAACTCGCCTCGGGGCTCAGCAGGAACGCGACCGATGCGGCGATCTCTTCGGGGCGTCCGCCCCGCCCGGCGGGAATGGTCTTGAGGAACTGCTCCATCCCCGCACCGGTCAGCGGGTCCTTGCGCCCCTCCTGGGTCATCGGGGTGTCGATGAGCCCCGGTGCGATCGCGTTGAGCCGGATGCCCTCGGCGATGTACTCGGCGGACTTGGTCCGCGCGTAGTAGGCCAGTGCGGCCTTGGTCGCCGGGTAGGCCTGCAGCGCCGCGAAATCGCCATAGGTGGAGGCGATGGTGTTGGCACCCGCCTCGTCGCCGGCCAGACAGGCCTCGGCCAGCTCGACCGGCCAATTCGGTTGGCTGGTGGTCGAATTCGAGCTGATCAGTACCACCGATGCGTTCTCCCGGTTGGCCAGCAAGGGGCGCAGGCCTTCCAGCAGCTCGATCGCACCGAAGTAGTTGACGGCGATGAGCAGATGCGCCGGTCGGCCGGTCGCCGCGGCCAGCCCGGCGAACGGGACGAAACCGTCGATACCACCGCCCGCGAGCTCGGTGACCTTCGCGATCGCTTCAGCCCGCCCGCCGGGGGTGCTCAGGTCGACGTTCACGTCGGCATCGCGCAGATCGACGCCGATCACCCGATGACCGTCGGATTCCAGCCTTTTCTTGGTGGCTGCGCCGAGTCCAGAGGCGCTGCCGGTGAGAACATATGTAGCCACGATGAGCGACCCTAGTGCGGCGCCGTCATCGATCGTCGGGGTGTGCCGCCCAGTGGTACACGGGCGCCGGTCAGGCTTCCTTCAGCACCGCGAGCAGGCGCCGGGCCGCGGCGACCCGGCCTGCCGCCGGGCCGGACAAGGTGTCCAGGGCGCATTCGGGATCGGCCGGCGGCCCCATGTGGCCGCAGCCGCGTGGACACTCGTCGATGGTCTCCGCCAGATCCGAGAACGCCTGGATCACGTCGTCCGGTTGGATATGGGCCAGGCCGAACGAGCGGATCCCGGGGGTGTCGATCACCCAACCGGCCCCGTCGAGTGACAGCGCGACCGACTGGGTGGAGGTGTGCTTGCCCTTGCCCACACCCGACACCTCGCCTGTTGCCCGGTAGGCATCTGGTACAAGGCGATTCACCAAGGTGGACTTGCCGACACCGGAGTGGCCGAGGAACACCGTGACCTGCCCGGTCAGCAGCGGGGCGACGGCCGCGAGAGGATCCTCACGGCCGGCGTTGACGATGGTCAGGTCCAGCTCGGCGAACTGCGCCGCGAAGGGCTCCGGCGGCGCCAGATCCGACTTCGTCAGGCACAGAATGGGTTTCAGCCCGCCGGCATATGCGGCGATCAAAGTGCGTTCGACGAATCCGGTGCGCGGCGGCGGGTCGGCCAGAGCCACCACGACCAACAGCTGATCGGCATTGGCGACCACGACACGCTCGGTCGGGTCGGTGTCATCGGCGGTGCGGCGCAACACCGTTCGACGCTCGCCCCGGCGCACGATGCGGGCCAGGGTGTCCGGCCGCCCGGACAGATCGCCGACGATGTCGACGTCGTCGCCGACCACGATCGGGGTGCGGCCCAGTTCACGGGCGCGCATCGCGACCACGCGGTGATACGGGTCGCGGTCGAGCGCACAGCCCCACCTGCCACGGTCGACGGTCACCACCATCGCCGACTGGGCGTCGGCGTGGTCCGGCCGGGTCTTGGTGCGCGGACGTGAGCCTTTGCCCGGTCTGATCCGGACGTCGGACTCGTCGTATTCCCGCGCTCCCAAGGTGGTTTACTTCCCCCTCGGGTGCGCGTCGCCCGCCAGCATCTGCACCCACATCAGCGGGAAATCGGGCAGCGTCTTGGCTGTCGTGTCGATGTTCTCCACCTCGACGCCGGCCACCCGAAGACCGATGATCGCCCCCGCGGTGGCCATCCGGTGATCGGCATACGAGCGCCAGGTCCCGCCGTGGAGCGGCCGCGCAGTGATGAGCAGGCCGTCCTCGGTTTCGGCGCACTCGCCACCGAGTCCGTTGATCTCGTTGGTCAGCGCCGCCAGCCGGTCGGTCTCGTGCCCGCGCAGATGTGCGATGCCCCGAAGCCGCGACGTCGCGCCGTCCCGGGCCAGCGCGGCCAGTGCGGCCACCGTGGGGGCCAACTCGCCCACATCGTGCAGATCGGCATCAAACCCGTCGTAGCCTTCGGCTCCACTGACTTCCAGGTGTGAATCGCGCTGGTGCACGGTCGCATTCACCTTCGCGAGCAGGTCGAGGATCGTATCGGCAGGTTGGATGCTCACCGACGGCCAGCCGGCGATCCGCACCGTTCCGCCGGTGACGATCGCGGCCGCCAGGAACGGCGTGGAGTTGGACAGGTCCGGCTCGATGTCCCACCCCCGCGCGGCGACAGGTCCGGGGGAGACGCGCCAGCGGTTGGGCACCGAGTCGTCGACCTGCACCCCGGCGTCACGCAACATCGCCACCGTCATCGCCACATGCGGGGCCGAGGGTACGGAGGTGCCGGTGTGCACGACGGTCAGCCCGTCGGTGAAGGTGGCACCAGACAACAACAGCCCTGATACGAACTGCGAAGACCCCGACGCGTCGATCTCGACCGTGCCCCCGGCCACGGCGCCGCGCCCGCGCACCGCGAACGGCAGACCGTCGCCGTCCACGTCGACGCCCAGGCCGCGGAGCGCATTGAGCAGCGGGGCGATGGGCCGGGAACGGGCCTGCTCGTCGCCGTCGAAGGTGACCGACGTCGAGCCCACCGCGGCGACCGGCGGCACGAACCGCAACACGGTGCCGGCCAGCCCGCAGTCCACCCGCGCATCCGGGGCCGGCGCGATGCGACCGCTGACGGTGAGGTGGGTGCCGTCGCCGGCGTCGGCGTCGACGGTCACCCCCAGGGTGCGGATCGCATCGATCATCAGGTCGGTGTCGCGGCTGCGCAGCGCGCCGCGGATGGTGGAGGGACCCTGTGCGGTGGCCAGAGCCGCCAGCACGAGTGCGCGGTTGGTCAGCGACTTCGAACCCGGCACCGTCACCGTGGCGTCGACCGGGGCCGTTGCCGACGGAGCCGGCCAATGCGTCGTCTGCTCCTCACGTGCACTCACGCTCTATATCCTGCCTTGTCCGCGGACTCTGCAACCATGGGCACTATGTGTGGACGTTTCGCGGTGACCACCGATCCGGCCCTGCTGGCGCAGAAGATCCAGGCGATCGATGAAAGCACGGCGAGTGCATCGGGCACTGGCGGTGACAAAGATGCTCCGTCGGCCAATTACAGTGCCGGTCCCAACTACAGTGCTGGTCCCAACTACAACGTGGCTCCCACATCTACCATCAGCAGCGTCGTCAAACGCCACACCGACCCCGAGGACGAGTCGACGCGCCGGGTCCGGTCCATGCGCTGGGGCCTGATCCCGCCGTGGGTGAAGACCGCCGAGGGCGGCGGCCCGGACACCAAGGGCCCGTTGTTGATCAACGCACGCGCCGACAAGGTGACCAGCTCACCGGCATTCCGCAACTCCGCCAAGAACAAGCGTTGCCTGGTCCCGATGGACGGCTGGTACGAGTGGAAGGGCCAGAAGGGCGAAAAAACGCCCTTCTACATGTACGGCGCCGACGGCGAGCTGCTGTTCATGGCTGGGCTGTGGACCACGTGGCGCCCACAGGGCGCACCCAAAGACGCGCCGCCCCTGCTCAGCTGCACCATCATCACCACCGACGCGGCCGGCCCGCTCGCCGAGATCCACGATCGGATGCCGCTGACCATCAGCGCACCGGACTGGGACCGCTGGATGGATCCGGACGCCCCGATCGATGAGGGTCTGCTGCGCGGCCACGGTGACCTGGACCGGATTGCCATCCGCGAGGTCTCGCGACTGGTCAACAGCGTCCGCAACAACGGCCCGGAGCTCATCGAGCCGGCCGAGCCGGAAGCGCCGGGGCTGTTTTGAGCGGCGTCGAGGGTGCTGCCGTCGACACCGGTCTCGTCGATGCGATCGGTGCCGACCTGCGTTCGGCCGGGTTCACCACCGACGGAGTGGCCGACCTCCTGGGCGCCGACGCCAACGCGGCGCTGGGACGCGGCGTGTGGTGGCCTGCGGTACGGGCGACCCGTGCGGCACCGGCCGAGCGTCAGCGCCTGGGTGTGTTGGTGCGTCTGCTGTTGCTGGGCACGGAGGAATCACCGGCGTCGGTCGAGGCGGCGTTTCCGTCGTCCGGCCTGCAGACGCTCGCGGCCAACGGCATTCTCGAATTCAGCGCCGACAAGGTGCGGGCGGCCCTCGACATCCGGCCGCACAGCGACGGCGAACAGGATTTCTACGTGGTGTCCGATCAGGACGCCGCGGTGCGGCGCGGGCCGTTGCGCCCCGATCACGTGCTGGGGATCGGCGGAGCGTCGGTGTCACTGGCCCGGGCGGTCACGCGAAACCGCGTCGGTCGCGCACTCGACCTCGGAACCGGATGCGGTATCCAGGCCTTGCATCTGAACGCCCACTGCGACGAGATCGTCGCGACCGACACCAACGAGCGTGCCCTGGCGCTGGCCGCTATGACGGCGCGGCTGGGCGGCATGTCATGGGATCTGCGGCGCGGCAGCCTGTTCGAGCCGGTCGCCGGTGAGCGCTTCGACCTCATCGTCTCGAATCCGCCGTTCGTGGTGGGCTCGGGTTCGCGCGACTACATCTACCGCGACTCGGGCCTCGCCGGAGATACCTTGTGCCAGAGCCTGATCCAGCAAGTCGGTGACCATCTGCTGCCCGGCGGCACCGCACACGTCATGGCCAACTGGATCATTCGCGAGGGGCAGGATTGGCAAGACCGGGTTCGCGGCTGGCTGGCCGGAACCGGCCTGCACGCCTGGGTGGTGCAGCGTGAATTGGCCGATCCGGTGAGCTACGTGTCGTTGTGGTTGGCCGACGCCGGTGAGGACCTCGACCGGCAGGTGCAACGCGGTGGGCAATGGCTCGACTGGTTCACCGAGGAAGGTATCGCCGGTATCGGCATGGGCATGATCTCCCTGCGGGTGCCTCGTGACGGCGAAGCGCCCGAGCAGATTCTTGAGGAGATCACCGGTGCCGACGAGGCCCTCACCGGGACAGAAGTCGACGCGTTCTTCGCCCGGCGGGCCTACCTGCGCGACACCTCCGACGATGCGCTGCTGGCGGCCCGGCTCTCCACCGCCCCGGTATTCCTTGAGGCGCAGTCGCTTCCCGGACCGGAGGGCTGGCAGGAGATCGGAGCCGCGGTCCGTCGTCCCGGGGGACCGGCCGCGGTCATCGGAGTCGACGAGGTGCTGCGAGCGCTGTTGGCCGGCTGCCGCGGCGAGGTCCCGCTGGGCACCTTGATCGAGCTGCTGGCCAGACATCACGGGGTGGATCCCGACGCACTGGCCCAGGCGGCGCTGCCGGAGGTGCGGGAGGCGATCGGCCGCGGGATCCTCTACCAGGCCGAGTGATTCAGGCCTTACGGCGCGCGGTCACCACCGCATACGGCGCGCCGAACGAGACCCGGCCCTCACCGTCCGCCTGTGCGCTCAGCGCGGTGGTAAAGGCATCGAGTAACCGTTCTCGCGTCGTCTCGTCCAGCCGGCTCAGCAGGTTGACATGCATGGGCGACTCATCGGAGATGAACCGCACCGCGGACTCGACGGATTCGAATTGCCAGGTGTGCGAGGCGGTTTCGATCTGGACCTGGTCGAACCGGTCGGCCAGCCGTGATTGCACGGTCTCCGGGTCGCCCCACTGGTCGGGCGAATACGCCGACGCCGGCGGTTGACCCAGCGTTTCCACGATGGGGGTGAAGAAAGGGCTGCCCGCCTCATCGCGCACCCAGGTGGAGAACGCGAACACCCCGCCTGGCGCCAGCAGCCGGACGACCTCGGTGATCAGGCTGGTGGGCTCGACGAAGATGATGCCCATGTTCGACACCACGGTGTCGAAGCCGCCGTCGGGCAGGCCGGTGTGGGCGGCATCGGTGACCACCCACTGCACCGCGTCGGCTCCGGGGCGCGTTTGGGCGATGGCGATCAGTTCTGCGGTCAGATCCACCCCGGTGACGCGGGCCCCGGACTCGGCTGCGGCCAGCGCAGCACTGCCGGTCCCGCAGGCCAGGTCGACCAGCGCGGTGTCGCGGATCGGTCGCACCCGGTCGGCCGCGGCGACGACCTCACGGGCGATGACGGCGATTTGTTGGGCGACGGCCTCGTAGCGGCCGGCGGCCCAGTTCGTGGGCTGTGGATCAGGCATGCCGACGAGCCTAGATGGAGTAGGTGAGTACGCTACCGCTCCCTGCGTTGCAGGCCGATGCTGAAAATCATGACCGAATCGCCTGCCAAGCCGCGCCTGAGCACTATCGACGTGCACAATCCCGCCGACGGGCGCCTGGTCGGCCAAGTCCCGGTCGACAGCGCCGAGACAGTCGCGGCGAAAGCCCGTGAACTGCGTCTGTACCAACCGGAATGGGCGGGCATGGGTCCACGTGGCCGCCGCAGGTGGCTGACGGCGTATCAGGATTGGGTGCTCGATCACGCCGAGCACATCATCGATGTCCTGCAATCTGAGACAGGCAAGTCGCGGGCCGACGCCAGTGGTGAGCCTCCGGTAGCAGCTAGTCTCGTCGATTACTGGTCGAGGCATGCCGAGAAGTTCCTTGCCGATTCACACCCGCGTTCGATCAGCCCGCTGGCGATCACCAAGCGGCTGACCACCAGTTACCGTCCGTACCCGGTCGTCGGTGTCATCACGCCGTGGAACTTCCCGTTCCTGATGCCCGGGCTCGATGTCGTCCCGGCATTGGCAGCCGGTGCCGCCGTGTTACTGAAGCCGTCCGAGGTGACTCCGCTGAGCGCGGTCGAGTTCGTGCGCGGTTGGAGCGAAATCGGTGCGCCCCCGATTCTGGCGCTCGCCACCGGTTATGGCGAAACGGGCGCCGCCGTGATCGACAATTCGGACTTTGTGCAATTCACCGGATCGACGGCTACCGGACGCAAGGTGGCTGTCGCATGCGCGGAACGGCTCATTCCCTTCAGCCTCGAACTCGGGGGCAAGGACCCGGCGGTTGTGCTGGCCGACGCGGATCTCGACCGGGCCGTCAATGGCATCACCTGGGGCGGCATGTACAACTCCGGACAAGTCTGTGTGTCGATCGAGCGGGTGTACGTCGAAGCGCCGGTGTACGACGAGTTCGTAGCCAAGCTCAGCGACCAGGTCAAGGCGCTGCGGCAAGGCCAGGATGACCGAAGCTGGAAGTTCGATGTTGGAGCGCTGGCCACGGCCGCACAGCGCGACATCGTTTCACGCCACGTAGACGAGGCAGTAGCTGCGGGAGCGAGGGTGGTCACCGGCGGAAAACCCACGGGCACTGGCACATTCTTCGAGCCGACAGTGCTCGTTGACGTCGACCATTCGATGGCCTGCATGACCGAGGAGACCTTCGGGCCGACACTGCCGGTCATGAAGGTCGCCGACGAGGCCGAGGCGATCCGGCTGGCCAACGATTCGCAGTATGGGCTATCGGCGACGGTGTGGAGCCAGGACAAGCAGCGTGCGGACCGGGTGGCCCGCCAACTCGACGTCGGGGCGGTCAACATCAACGACGTCCTGTCCAACGCCTTCGCACAAGAGATCCCGATGGGCGGCTGGAAGCACTCGGGTATCGGTGCTCGGTGGGGCGGCGCGTCTGGGATCCTCAAATACTGCCGCCAGCAAGCGATTACCTCGCCTCTGCTGCCGACGCCTGCCAAGGAGTTGATGTGGTACCCGGCGTCGAGGCGAGGTGTCGGCGTCGCGTTCGGCTTGCTGCGGGCGGCCGCGTCCCACGGGCTGCGCCGGGTCGGCATCACCCCCAAGGGCGCACGGCGATGAAGTGTCAGGGTGCGGTCCTGCGCGGTGTCGGTAAGGACTGGGAGATCGAGGAGATCACGCTGGACCCGCCCCACGACGGCGAGGTGCTCGTCAAGATGGCGGTGGCCGGCATCTGCCACTCCGACGACCATTTCGCAGCCGGCGACATGACCCCTCCACCGGACCTGGTGGCGATGAACGAGGCGATGGGTATACCCGTGCCGGACTACTTTCCCTTGCTCGGCGGGCATGAGGGCGCCGGCGTCATCGCAGCGGTCGGGCCGGGGGTGCGGTCGGTGCAAGCCGGCGACCACGTGGGCCTGTCATTCATCGCCGCGTGTGGCACCTGCCGCTGGTGTGTGTCAGGGATGACATACCTCTGTGACAACGGGGCGATGATGCTTGCCAAGGAGATGGTCACCGACAACACCCTGAGGCGTCACCTCGGCGACGAGGACCTGCTGGCCTTCGCCCAGCTCGGTACCTTCTCCGAATATGCTGTCGTCTCCGAACATTCCGTGATCAAGCTCGACGATTCGGTTTCACTCGCGGCCGCGTCACTGCTGTCCTGCGGCGTGACGACCGGCTGGGGTTCCGGAACCGTCGGCGTCGGAACACAACCCGGTGACACCGTCGTCGTGGTCGGCACCGGCGGGGTGGGAATCAACGCGGTTCAGGGTGCCCGCGCCGCCGGAGCCGACCTGGTCATCGCCGTGGATCCGGTCGAATTCAAACGGGATACGGCGAAGTTCTTCGGCGCGACCGACACCTGTCCGTCGATGGAAGCGGCGCTGCCTCTGGTGCGGGAACTGACCCGCGGGGTGATGGCCGACCGGGTGGTGCTCACGCCGAGCGTCGTACGCGCAGAGATGGTGGCGCCGGCTCTGATGTTGGCACGCAAGGGCGGTACCTGCCTGATGACCGGCGTCCCGAAGGTCGAGATCAGCATGGTGCCGATGGTCCTGGTCGACATGCTCCAGAATTGCAAGACGTTCAAGGGATTGATCTACGGCGGCATGAACCCCCGCGCGAGTATGCCCATGCTGTTGGAGATGTACCGCAACGGCCACCTCAAGCTCGACGAACTGGTGACGCGGCGGTACCGCCTCGATCAGATCAACGAGGCCATCACCGATATGCGGGAGGGCCGCAATATCCGCGGGGTGATTGAGTTCTAGAACGGTGGCGGTTTGTCCAACTCGGTATTGAGCCGGCGTTCGGTGTTGATGCGTTGGGTGCGGGTTTGTTGCCGGGTGCGCGTGCGGACCGGCATTTTGATGTCCCGACCGATTGCGGTCGA
>NZ_AUEQ01000007.1 GCF_000426065.1 Mycobacterium sp. URHD0025
TTCCGATCAGGGCTTCCAATACCGGCATTGGTCCTGGCGTAAGTTGCTCGGCGACGTTGAGGCGGTGCAGTCGATGTCGCGCAAAGGCAACTGCTATGACAACGCGGTCATGGAGAACTTTTTCGGCCACCTGAAGTCAGAAATGTTCCACCACAACCGGTTCGACACTGTCGAGGACTTCGCCGCTGCCCTCGACACCTACATCCACTGGTACAACATCGAACGAATCTCGACAAAGCTCAAGGGCCTGAGCCCGGTCCAATACCGGGCCCAGGCCCTTGCCGCTTAGGCTCCAAACGTCAGAGTCCAACTTCTGGGGACCACTTCATCTCCGGTGAAATGAGCAGTTTTGCGTCTGCTCGGCGTGGGAGTTGACCTGGGCTTTCAGCTCGCGGGTCTACCCTCGCGGGCATGACTGCTCCGCAAGAATCCGATCGCTTCGAGGAGATGTACCGCGACGAGCGGACGGCGCACGGGTTGCCCGCCGCCACACCGTGGGACATTGGGGGCCCGCAGCCCGTCGTGCAGCAGCTGGTCGCGCTGGGTGCGGTAACGGGCGAAGTTCTCGATCCCGGCACCGGACCCGGCCACCATGCCATCCACTATGCGTCGAAAGGCTTGTCGGCCACGGGTATCGACGCATCACCGGCCGCGATCGAGCGGGCTCGGCAGAATGCGGAGAAGGCCGGCGTGACGGTGGATTTCCGGGTGGCCGACGCCACGAAGCTCGAGGGGTTCGAGGGCAGGTTCGACACCGTCGTCGACACCGCGTTCTACCACGTGTTCGCCGGTGAGCCGGAGCTGCAGAACTCCTATGTGCGGGCTCTGCACCGGGCGACCAAACCCGGTGCGCGTCTGTACATGTACGAGTTCGGCGAGCACACCGTCAACGGGTTCAAGATGCCGCGTTCGATGACCGCCGGAGATTTCCGAGAGGTGCTTCCCGATGCCGGCTGGGAGATCACCTATCTCGGGACGACCACGTATCAGGGCAACATCAGCGTCGAGGTATTCGAGACGATGGCTGCCCGCAACCCCGACATGGCCGACCAGATGACTCCGCTGTTGGAGCGGCTGCGGGTGATCGAACCGTGGCTTGTCGACGGCCGGGTGCACATGCCGTTCTGGGAGGTGCACGCCACCCGGGTCGATTGATCAGTCGGTCTTGGGCACCAGCTTCAGGGAGATCGAGTTGATGCAGTAGCGCTGGTCGGTGGGCGTGGGATAGCCCTCACCCTCGAACACGTGCCCGAGGTGGCTGTGGCAGTTGGCGCACAGCACCTCTACCCGGCGCATTCCCAGCGTGGTGTCCGACCGCAGGATCACCGCGGCCGAATCGGCGGGGTCGAAGAACGACGGCCAGCCGCAATGGGATTCGAACTTCTCGGAGCTGCGGAACAGCTCGGCACCGCAGGCGCGGCACTCGTACACGCCTTCGGTCTTCGTGTCGGTGTACTCACCGGTGAACGGGCGTTCGGTGCCGGCCCTGCGCAGGACCGCGAACTCCTCGGGAGTGAGCTTGGCGCGCCACTCGTCGTCGGTCAGTTCCAGCTTGGGACCCGGGGTCGTCATGTTTCCACGCTACGTGCTGTCCGCCGATGTGCGCCAGGTGCCGCCCGGCCTCTCCCGTCCAGATCCGGATGCAACCGGACTCAGGCCCACACCAGGTCCCGGCTCGCGTCGCTGGGCGACATACCGAACATCTCGTGACAGACGCGATTCGCATGGGCGCTGTCGCTGAAGCCGGCCGCGTGGGCGGCGTCGGTCAGCGATGCTCCGGTGCGCACGGCTTCGACCGCGCAGCGCAGCCGCGCCCACCGTACATACGTCGGAAAAGACTGCCCCACTTGTTCATTGAAGAGCCTGCCGAGCCGACTCGGTGACAATGCGACCCCGCGCGCCACGTCGGTGAGGCGAACGGGACCGGGAAGCAGTCGTGGGATCAGTTCGACGGCAGCGAACACGCTGGGATGCCAGGTGTGGGCGCTCGGCCTGCAGTAGCCCTTCGGTGGCCGGGCCATCAGGGTCTCGAGCAGTTGTTCGGGTGGCAGCGCTGTTGTCCAGCACGACAATTCGTCGCCGGCCAGCACCCACTCGGCCACGTCCTCGCTGTCGGTTCCGGCTCGGGTGAACGCGCTCGGGTCGAGGAAGATCAACACCCCGGTGCTGGGATCGGGGATGCGGATCGCGTGCCGCTGACCCGATGGAATGATCGCGGCGGAGGCGACCGCCCGGCGCCCGCGTCCGTCGATCAGCTCGAACGAGCCTGTCCACGCGCGCACCACCTGCGTGGCGACGTGGTGATGTTCCTTCGCATCCGACAGCGACCCGCTGTAGCAGAGCGCGCCGGCCACGATCGCCAGTGCGCCCGACCAGGGCGCGGCACCGGCGCGATCTTCGCTCATCCGCACAATGTCTCACAGGACGTCTCACAGGACGTCTCACAGGACGTCTCACACGACGGATCTGTACAAGCTCTGGTGTGCCGTGGCGGGTCATGCTGGAGCCACACCGACTCACGTACTGACAGGGAGCTCCAATGCCGGCAATGTCGCAGATCGAACGCGCCTTCTGCAAGACCGCGCTGTGGCGGGGTGGCACGGGGCAGGCCGTGCTCGGCAGCCTCCCGGTCGATCGGTTGGGGCACGACGTTCTCGAAATAGGCTCGGGCAGTGGTGATATCGCGGCCCGGCTGCATCAGGTCGATCCGGAACTGGCCATCACCGCCACCGATTTCGACCCGGCGATGGTGCGCACCGCGGCCCGGCGGCTGGAGGCGTTTCCCGACGTGACTGTGCGCGGGGCCGATGCCACCGACCTACCGTTCGCCGACGATTCCTTCGATTCGGTGCTCAGCTGCCTGATGCTGCACCACATCGTGGAGTGGGAGAAGGCCGTCGCAGAGATCGCCAGGGTCTTGCGGCCGGGCGGCGTGTTCACCGGCTACGACCTGACCCGCACCCCGCTGGCGACCGCGGTCCACCGGCTCGACCGGTCGCCGTTCCGATTGGTGAATCCCGACGAACTCGACGAGGTCTGCGCGCGGCACGGCCTTCAGATGCAGACCCGGACCCGCCTGGCGGGTCAGGTCATGCAGTTCACCTCAGACTGATTCGGCTTCCCGGGGACGGTTCAGCCAAGGCGGGTCGATGCCTTCGTCGAGCCTGCCGTCCTGCTTGGCGTCCAGGTAGCGGAAGTACAGCACGCAGAACACGACCACAAGCATCAGCGACCAGCCGTAGGTGATCTTCATGTACTCCAGGAAGCGCCCCGTCGTCGGCCAGTGCACGAGAAGCCAGCGGTCCATCGTCATGAACCCGTAGATCGCCAGCCAGGCCGGCCAGTTGCGGATCACCGAGTTCGGCAGCACCACGGTCATCAGGAACGGGAACAGCATCATCGAGTAGTAGCCCTGGCCCAGGGACAGCACCAGGAACGAGGCGATCAGCAACACGCCCGACGAGGTCAGCATCCAGAACAGCGGATCGCGCAGGCGGTAGTGCCGGTACAGCAGCCACAGGCTGCCGACGGCAAGCAGCAGGAACACGATGCGCAGCAACAAGATCAGCCAGATCGGCAGTCCGTAGTAGATGCCGTTGCCCACGATCGAGCTGTTGAAGTAGTCGCGGGTGGAGAAGATGTAGGGCACGGTGTTGCGGATGAAGCCCATGGGGTCCGACACCATGAACCAGCCGACGCCGTTGAACAGCAGTGGCACACCGATCGCGGTGATGAATGTGTAGAACTGCCGGTTCAGCAAGGGCAGCAACAGTAGTGGTGCCAGCGATGGCTTGATCACCAGAGTCAGGCCGATGGCCACGCCGGCCAACAGCTGACCGTTCACCGTGCCCGCGAGCATCCAGCGGAAGAACAGCACACCGCACAGCAGGATGCATCCGTTGATGTTGGTGAACACCAGGGTGTTGGTCACCGACTCGGTGCAGAACATCGCGAGCAGCAGCGCGGGGAAGGCCACCGAGCTGAACGAGAACTTGAACAGCCGTACCAGAAAATAGGCGGCCAGAATGATCGCCACCGTGTTGAAGAAGACGAACCAGTATCGGGAGGCGTCCACCGGCAGATAGCCGAACGGGGCCAGCAGCAGGGTGCCGCCGGGCGAGTACAGGTAGTGCGGGTCGACGTAGTCGAAGTGCTCGTTGTAGATGTCGAGGCCGAGCTTGAAGTTGATCACCGCGCGGTACACCGGACCGAAGTCGTCGGTGATGTAGCCGTTGGTGGCCAATACGTAGCTGCGATGGATGATCGACAGAATCGCGACCGGCCACAGCACCGAACGCAGCACCGAGGCGATGCTCGGCGGAGAGGTGCGGGGACGGAACGAGTTCAGAAGACCGACTCTGACTGATTTGGTCGGGGATTCCGCTTCGGCCACCAGCGAACCTTATACCGACGCCGATCTGGCCCGGCGTCAGGCGGGACAGTACGTGTCGGTCTCCGGCAGTTTGCCGCTGTCGAGATACCCCGTCATCGGCGGCAGCGCACATGCGGTGTAAATGCTGGCGCCGTGCCCGATGCCCTGCCACATCACCCGACGATTGTTTGCCCCGGCGTTGATGATGGTCGCGGCGACGGCGGCGACACCCTCGTTGCCGACGATCGGGTCGTTGTGCACACCGAGCAGCAGCACCGGAATCTTGAGGTCCTGCGGGTCTTTTGATGCCGTGCCGCTGGGCCAGTTGAGACATTTGACGAGGTTGAGTGCCCCGACCGTGCCGAACTGTGGGTAGAGCTTGCCCCACGCGACCACCAGCTCGCGGACCCGGTCCGGCGTGGGCCGGTTCAGCGCATCGCTGCACGAGTTGACGAACTGGCCGTCGGTCTGGCGCAGGTTGTCGGCCTGGGTGATCAGGTTGGAGATCGGGCCGGCGTCACCGGCGCGGGCCGCGGCCAGGACGGTCCCCAGATTGTTGGTGGCGGCCACCCGGTCGCCTTGGGGGAAGCCCATTCCGGTGGTGATCGCGTCGGCCAGCGTGGCCACCGAGACGCCGCCGGGTCCGCGTCCCGCGCGGGCGTCGGCCAGCAGCGCGTCGACGGCGCCCTTCGGATCGGGGGCCAGCGGGCAGTTGGTGGCCACGCACTGCGCGGCGAACGCGTCGAGCGCGGCCTGCTGGCCCTTCACGCGCTGTTCGGCGGCGGCCTCGGCGCCGAGTGCCAGCGGCAGCGGAGAGTCCAGCACCAGCCGTGACAATTTGTTCGGGTGAGAGCCGGCATAGGCCAGTGCCACCTGAGCGCCGTTGCCGATGCCGAGCAGCGCCAGCGAGGGCACGTCCCAGGTGCTGCGCAGCCGTTCCAGGTCTTCGGCGGCGTGCGCGTTGTCGTAAGCCGAGTCGCCCGGGGCGATCGTGTCGGTGCAACTCGTGGTGGCCGTCATGGTGACCGCGCCCAGGTTGGCCACTGGATCGTCACCGGCCTGAAACTGCGTCTGGTCCAGCATCTCCTGGCGGTCATAGACGTCGCGGCAATCGAGTGCGCCGGACATGCCGATGCCGCGCCGGTCCACGGCGACGATGGGATGGGTCTTGAGAATGTCGGTTCCGGAGCGGGCCAGCCAGGTCGGCAGCTGTACCGAAGACGGGATGTCGGATCCGGTGGTCATCACCAGCGGACCCGCGTCGGGCGGTGTCTGCGGCGACCGGGCCCGCACCACGCCGATGCTGACCGTGCCGGTGGCGCCGTTGATCGAGTCCAGATCGGCGTCGTAGGTCGCGCAATCCAGCGTGACGTCGGCGGGCGGCTGGACACCGGCGCCGCTGAACAGCCGGGGGGTGCAGTCGCGCCAGGACAGGTCGTTCTTGGGCGCTTCGATGCCGGGTGGACCGGGCGGGGCAGCAGAGCTGGTCACGGGCTGTCCCTGCGGGTGGGCGCCCGAGTTGGTGGCATAACGCGGATCTGCGGCGAACAGCGGTGAACAAGCGGTGAGTAACCCCAGTGACAGGATGGGCACGGCGACGGCCGACCTTCTCAAGGCTTTCACCAGCTGATGACGCATGCTGACCACAGTAGCGACAGCTGTTTCGATGCTCCTCGCGCGAGCGCTCGTCGGCACCACTACCCGCGGACGTAGCGCGTGTACAGGTAGCCCTCGTCGTCGGTGAGCAGGTGCGCGGGCCGCATCCGGGTGTGCGCCTGGCCGGGACCGGTGGCGATGCGCCGGGCCACTCCGCCGACCAGCATCGGCGCCACGGTCAGACACAACTCGTCGAGCAGGTGGGTTTCGATGAGCTGGCTGAGCAGCGCGGGGCCTCCCTCGGTCAGCACCCGGAACAGCTTGCGTTCGGCCAGGATCCGCAGCGCCACCGCCGCGTCCACGCGGGTCGGGTCGGCACCGGAGGCGTCGAGCACCTCGGCGACCGCGCCCAGCCGATGCCGGGCGTCGGCCACGGTCTTGGTCGTGGTGAGGATCAGCGGCGGAACCTCGGTGCGGGTGAAGAATTTCGCTTCGGGATCGAGCTCGGCCGATGCGGTGATGACGGCGATGGGCGGTACCTCGGCCTGCCCGCGACGCTGGCGTTCCTGCCGCTGAGCGACCGACAGCTGCACACCCGAATAGTTCTCGATCCGCACGGTCGCGGCGCCCATCACAATGACGTCGGCGGCCTGCCGCATGAGATTGAACACAGCCCGATCACCCGGACCGCCCAGCCCGCCGGACTTGCCGTCCTCGGTGGCCCCGCCGTCCAAGCTGCTGATCATGTTGCCGCGCACCCAACATCTCTGCAGGTCATCGGGATATGCGTAGTAGTCGGCCAGTTGTCCGTCGGCGATCTTGTCGACGTTTCCCAGCACGGTCAGGGTTGTCCCGGCGGTGTCATCGGACATGAACTGAATTGGAGCACGTGGCTACGCTGCCTGCATGCACGGGTCCAGCGGCGTCGCTCAACTCGCCGATCGTCATCCCACCGTCACGCCGGAGCGGCTGGTCGCACAGTTGGTTCCGCCGCCGACGTTCGCCGACGTCAGCTTCGACAGTTACCGCCCGGATCCCGCCGAACCGTCCCAGGCCGCCGCGGTGGAATCCTGCCGCAGCTTCTGCGAGCAGGCTGCGGTGCGGCGCGCGGGCAAGAAGAAGCTGTTCGGCAAACGCGAGGTGCTGCCCGGGGTGGGGCTGTACCTCGACGGCGGGTTCGGCGTCGGCAAGACCCACCTGTTGGCCTCGACCTATTACACGCTCTCGAAAGGTGAGGCGGCTTCCGGGTATCCGGCGGCGTTCGCCACGTTCGGTGAGCTGACTCAGCTCGCCGGTGTGTTCGGCTACAACGAGTGCATCGACCTGCTTTCGGAGTACGTGGTGGTGTGCATCGACGAGTTCGAACTCGACGACCCGGGCAACACGACACTGATCTCGCGGCTGCTCTCGGCGTTGGTGGAACGCGGGGTGTCGATCGCGGCCACCTCGAACACCCTGCCCGAACAGCTGGGGGAGGGCCGGTTCGCCGCCCAGGACTTCCTGCGCGAGATCAACACGTTGGCCCAGATCTTCACCACGGTCAGGATCGAGGGGCCCGACTATCGGCATCGCGATCTGCCGCCGGCCCCCGAGCCGCTGTCCGACGACGAGGTGGCACGTCGGGCCGAGGGGGTCACCGGCGCGACCCTCGACGACTTCGACGCGCTGTGTGCGCATTTGGCCACCATG
The DNA here is from genome assembly GCF_000426065.1 of Mycobacterium sp. URHD0025. Taxonomy (GTDB): domain Bacteria; phylum Actinomycetota; class Actinomycetes; order Mycobacteriales; family Mycobacteriaceae; genus Mycobacterium. The sequence continues at coordinate 7,658 of NZ_AUEQ01000007.1, forward strand.
CACCCGTCGCGCTATCACGCGTTGATCGAGGGCGTCACCGAGGTGTTCATCACCGGGGTGCACCCGATCGAGGACCAGAGCGTGGCGCTGCGGATCGTGGCGCTGACCGACCGCCTGTACGACGCCGGTGTTCCGGTGCTGGCCTCAGGCACCAAGCTGGACACGATTTTCAGCCCGGAGATGGTGGCCGGCGGGTTCAGGAAGAAGTATCTGCGGGCCACGTCGCGTCTGCTGGCCCTGACTGCCGCTGCCCAGAAGACCGTCTAGACCGGTCGGACCATCACGTAGTCGTTCTCGATGCGCGTGCCGAGCCGGAAGGTCTTGGTGCCGGCGATCGTGAAGCCGTTCTTGGTGTAGAACCGCTGGGCCCGCTGGTTGTCCTGGTTGACGCCCAGCCATACGCAGTTGGCTTCGGATTCCGACGCGGCGTGCAGAGCGGCGGTCATCAGCGCCTGCGCCGCGCCGCTGCCGTGGCGGTCGGGCAGCACATAGATCTTGGACAGCTCGAGGGCGGGCCGCTGAAGCACCGCCCGCTGGACGTCGGGGTTGTCCGGCACACCGTGAATCAGCATGGCGTATCCGGCTATTGACGTTTCCCGGGCTACGAGCACGATCCGGTTCGGGTCGGTGAGGTACTCGCCGAAGCGCTCTTCGGTGAGGTTCTCGGCGATGAATGCGGCGACGTTGTCGGGCGTCACCGACGGAGGACAGGCCAGGGGGAAGGTGGCGGCGGCCACCGCGGCGAGTTCGGGAAGTTCAGCTGCCGTGGCGCGCGTGATCAAGGCAGGGGCGCGCCCGGCTGCCACAGATTCCACTGCGCGAGGTGCTTGCCCGACCGGGTGTCGGTGAGTACCACGTTGGTGACCAGTGCGCGGTAGACGTCCCAGTAGACGTCGCCGTTGACAGTGGATCCCGGGGGAGCGTTGCGCAGCGCCGCTTCGAGCCGGTTGGGCGCGTCGGTGTGCTTGGGTGCGTACGCGTCGGCGTACGGCGTCACGCCGTTGAAGGTGAACGCCAGCGCCATCGCATACGGATTGGGCGCCTGGATGGCGGTCACTGTGATCGGCACCCGCCACGGCCCGCCCTGGGCGCGCCACCGCGGCGAGCCGTTCCAGCCCCAGCCGGGCGGGACGTCGCTGGCGAGCACGTCGTGCACCGTGACGTCGGCGACGATCCCGTTGTCGGTCTGGACGCGCAGCGTCTCGCCGATGTTGCCGATCGGTGCGCCTTCGGCCGACGCCGCCGGCGGGGCCACGAGGGTGGCGACCGACACCACCATGGCCGTGAACATGAGTGCAAACCAGCGAGGCATGCCAGGCATGATCGCACAAAGTGAAACGTGTTACAGCCGGTTGGGTCAGGACACCCAGGGCCCGACGCCGCCCACCTTGTCGATCCGGATGCGGGTCAGCCAACCGGGCGGCGCGTCCTTCGGCGGGAACGGAACATCCGGGGCCGCCAGCGTCTGTGCCAGTTCCTTGAGCAGTTCCGGCGCGCCGCCTTCGACGATGCGGGCCGTGCCGGTGATCGCAAGATACGGGCGCATCACCTCGCCGACGCGGCCAGGATCGACGATCGTCACCGCGACGCGGGGATCGCGGCGGACGTTGCGAACCTTCTGGTGTTCGGACAGGTGGGCGATGACGAGCTCGTCGCCGTCCGGGGTCGTTTGCAACGCCACCCAGACCAAGGAGACCTGTGGGCTGCCGTCGGGGTTGAGCGTGACGAGCGTGGCGTCGGCGCCCGCGCCGATCAGTTCCCGTGCGGCGTCATTGAGTTTCACGCTGTGTTCTACGAGCGCGGGGCCGGTTTCATTCCCCGGAGCTGTCCTGGCCCTTTGCGGCGAACGGTGCCAGGGCGGCGGCCAGCTCGGTCTCGAATCGTGGCAGGTCGGCGCCGAGGCGGTGCAGCGGTCCGTCCTCGTCTTCGGCCTCGGCCAGGGCGAGCAGGATGTGTTCGGTGCCGATGTAGTTGTGGCCGAGCCGAAGTGCTTGGCGGAAGGTCAATTCCAGCGCCTTCTTGGCGCCTGCGTTGAACGGGATCAGTGCCGGGACCTCCGCGGCGGGCGGCGGGAGGGTGATGGCCTCCCGCGCTGATTCGGCGGTGATGCCCTGGTTTGCAAGGAGTTTGGCGGCAAGTCCGTCCGGTTCGGCGAACAGCGCCAGCAGCAGGTGCTCCGGGGTGATCTCGCCGTTTCCTGCTGCGTGTGCGGTGTTCTGGGAGACCACGACGACGTTGCGGGCGCGGGGGGTGAATCGGCCGAATCCGGCGTTGGGGTCGATTGTGGACGGGTTGAAATCGGGAACCTTTGGCACGAAGCGCTTTTGGGCTGCCTGCTTGGTAACGCCCATGGCTTTGCCGATCTCGGTCCAGGAGGCGCCCGAGCGCCGGGCCTGGTCGACGAAGTGTCCGATGAGGTGGTCGGCGATCTCGCCGATGGCGTCCGCGGCGATGACGGCGTCGATCAACTGGTCAAGAGGTTCGGTGTGAGCCTTCTTGATCGCGCCGATGAGGTCGTCGAGGCGGACGGGGTTGGTGATGCTGACGGGTTGGCTCATGCGTCAACTCTAGGTTGACGACGCGCCATCGTCAACCAAAAGTTGACGATGGCGGCAGACCGGTGGCGGAGCGCCGGGCACCCGCCCGCGTTGATCGGGCAAGATAGCGCCGGTGAATCTCGAAGAGCGCGTGATCAAGCTGTTGCGGCCCGTGCTGCGGCCGGTGATGCGCGTGCTGTCGTTGCGGACCATCGTCATCGTGGCCGCGCTCGGCGTCGTTGGTTTCACCATCATTCTGGGCACCTGGGTATGGATCGGTGTCACCAACGATCAGTACAGCCAGTTGGATCGGCGACTGGACTCGTTGAGCAGCCTGGGCGACGTCAGCACACTGCTCAACAACACACGGCAGGCAAGCGCCGGCATGATGCCCGACGACGGCGGCCTGGTCCGCACCGCCCACATCGGCGGTGTGAGTGTCTCGGTCCCCAGCGACATCGTGCTGCCCAAGCTGGAGAACGGTTACGCCAACACCACGATCGACGGAGTCGAGTACCGCGTACGGACGTTCACCGCGGGTCCGGCCTCGATCGCCCTTGGTGCGCCACTGGCCGAAACCCAACGCCACATCGACGAAATCCACCGGCGGGTCTTTTTTACGTGCGCGGGTGTGATCGGCGCGACCGTGGTGGTCGGCTGGGTGATCTCACTGGTGATGATCAACCCTTTCCGGCTGCTCGCACAGCAGGCCCGCGCCATCAACGCCCAGTCCAATCCCGACGAGGTACAGGTGCGTGGGGTGCGCGAGGCGGTCGAGATCGCCGAGGCCGTCGAGGGCATGCTGGCGCGCATCGGCAATGAGCAGGAGCGCACGAAGGCCGCGCTGGAGTCGGCCCGCGATTTCGCCGCGGTGGCCTCCCATGAGCTGCGCACCCCGTTGACCGCGATGCGCACCAACCTGGAAGTGCTGTCGACCCTGGACATGACCGCTGAGCAGCGCGACGAGGTGATCGGGGATGTGCTGCGCACGCAGAGCCGCATCGAGGGCACGCTGACCGCCCTGGAGCGGTTGGCTCAGGGCGAGTTGACCACGGTCGAGGATTTCGTGCCGATGGATGTCACCGAGCTGCTCGATCGGGCGGCACACGACGCGCTACGGACCTATCCGGGCCTGCGGGCCACCCTGATGCCTTCGCCGACGGTGCTGATGCTCGGTATGCCCGCGGGCCTGCGGCTGGTGATCGACAATGCCATCGCCAACGCCGTCAAGCACGGTGGGGCGACCGAAATCCGGCTCAGCGCAGTCAGTTCGGCCGATGACGTGCAGATCGTCGTGGACGACAACGGCTCCGGGGTGCCTGAGGCAGAGCGGGCCGAGGTTTTCGAGCGGTTCGCCCGCGGCTCTACCGCGTCGCGTTCAGGATCGGGGCTCGGCCTGGCTCTGGTGGCACAGCAGGCCGAATTGCACGGCGGCACAGCCGCTTTGCTGGAGAGCCCGTTGGGCGGTGCGCGCCTGTTGTTACGGCTGCCGCTGACGCGGGCCCGGGCTCGGGTGGAGGACGCGCCGTTCTGAGTCGGCGGCGAGGTAATCGGAGCCGCCGACGTACACAGTGTCGCCGGACGCCTTGGGGTCGAGCGCCGCGCCGGCGATCGCTCCGGCGAACTCCTCGACGGTCGGCAGCGATCCATGTAAGCGTCTCGCCTCGACCGCATCCGGATCGCGTCGGGCCAGAAGGCGCACGATGATCGTCCCGTCGATCATGTCTCCGGAGACTACGACGAAGGACACGCCCGCGTCGGCGAATCTCGACTGCATCGCCCGCAGGGCGTCCTCGCCGGCCCGTTTGCTCTCGGCGATCGGCAGGTAGTCGTCGGGTACCGATTGCTGCCCGTGGAAATGGGCCTGGTGGCTGGTGACGAACACGATGCGGCCACCGGGCGAGAGCAGCGGGAGCGCGAGTTCGGTCAGGCGGACCTGGGCATCGCGGTTGATCCGCATCGGGTAGCCCGCGTCGGCACCGAGTTCGAGGCCACCGGAAGCGTTGAGTACCAATACATCCAGCCGGCCGAACGAGTCGGCGACGTGCCTCATCAGGTCGGCCGCTGCGGACGGATCGCTGATGTCGGCACCGGCGACCGATCCTTGCCCGCCGGCTTCCGTGATGGCGTCGACGATGGCGTTGGCCCGCTTGACTTTTTCGCGGTAGTTGACGATCACGTGCACGCCTGACGCGGCGAGTTGGCGGGCCACCTCGGCGCCGATCCCACGCGAAGCGCCGGTGACGAGTGCGACTGGCATGCCTTGCCTCCATGCTTCTGATTTAGAACCAATATGATGGTTCTAAATGAGAAGCGCAAGTGGACCTGAGTTTGTGCGCCGTGGTGAGGACCCGGCAAATGCGCCCATGCTCGCGATCATGGAACTGCTGGGCCAGCGCTGGGTCTTGCGGGTGATCTGGGAACTCGAGCCTGGGGCCCTGGGCTTCCTGGAGCTGCGGCGACGCATGGGCAATTGCTCGTCGAGCATGTTGTCAGAGCGGCTGCAGCAACTTGTCGCCGCGGGGCTGGTAGTCAAGAACGACACCGGGGCATGGGAACTCACCGTCGCCGGCGCTGCGCTGGGTCAGGCACTGTCCGGATTGTGGGATTGGTCGGAATCCTGGAAAGCAGGGAACGCTCAGCAGTCCTGAACCGGTAATTGGGCGAGCAGCTCGTCGAGGAAGCCCGCGGCTTCGTGTCCCGCGCGCTCCACATCGCCGGCGGCGATCGCGTCGACCAGCTGGTCATGCGGGAAGATGCCACCGGAAGTGGCGCTCGTGGTCGCGACGCTGGCGGTGATCGCCTCGAGTAGGCCCCGGTAGATCTCGATCAGCACGGGGTTGTGCGATGCGCGCACGACGGCCAGGTGAAATTCGGTGTCGGAGTGGGCGAACTGCGCGTGGTCGGTGATGTCGGTGTGCGCCAGCTGGGCACGTAGCTCGGCGACGTCTTCGTCGGTACGCGCGGTGGCGGCCAGGCGGGCGCCCTCCACTTCGAGGCAGCGCCGGACCTGCAGCACGTCGCGCAGTTCGGATCCGCAGAGCCGGCGCAGCGCTGCCGATACCTCGCTGGTGGCGCGGACGTAGGTGCCGTCGCCCTGGCGAACTTCGAAGATGCCGTTGTGCGCCAGTGCCCGAATGGCTTCGCGCACCGTGTTGCGGCCGACGCCGAGCGCTGCGACCAGTTCGGGCTCGGTGGGTATCCGGCTGTCGACCGGCCATTCGCCGGAGGTGACCAGGGTGCGCAGCTGCTCGATGACCTGGTCGACCAGGCCGGCGCGTCGCGTTGTGGCGAGCGGCACTCAACGATCCTTTCATCCAATCATGGGATGTATGGCACTATAGCCGGGTGAGTAGGACTCTGCGCGGCGAATCCCGGAACGGTTACGAGCACGATTTGGAGCTCGAGCTGGACGGTGCCGTAGAGGTCCGTCCCGGGACGATGGCAGCAGGCGGAGCCCTACTGATCGTCGCGGTGATCCTGACCGCACTGAACTTGCGCCCGGCGATCACCAGCATCGGACCCGTCCTCGGCGAGATGCGTGAATCGCTCGGCGCCTCGGCTGTCTGGGCCGGCGTGCTGACCACCCTCCCCGGGTTGTGTTTTGCCGCGGCCGGCCTGACGGCACCGTGGTTGGCCCGCCGAATCGGCTTGGGCCGGGCGATCTCCGTCGGCCTGGTCATCCTCAGTATCGGCCTGGTCGTGCGCGTGCTCGACGGTCCGTACGTGGTGATCGGTGGAACGCTCGTGGCCACCGGCGGGATCGCCCTGGTCAACGTGCTCATCCCGGTCGTGATCAAGGGGTCGTTCCCGGCGCAGATCGGCCTGATGACCGGCGTCTACACCGCTGCCCTGCAGGGTGGCGGGGCACTGGGATCCGCGGTCACCCCGCCCCTGGAGCCGCTGCTCGGCGGCTGGCGCGGGGCCCTGGGCTCCTGGGCTCTGGTGGCCCTACTCGCGCTGCTGTTCTGGGTGGTGGGCGCACGGGGCATCAGCCAGGCGCGCACCGACGACGCGGCCTCGGGTGGGTCCGGGCGGTCGCTGCTGCGTAGCCCGCTGGCCTGGACGGTCACCTTGTTCTTCGGCTGCCAGTCGTTCCTCGCCTATGTCGCCATGGGCTGGCTGCCCCAGGTGTTCATCGACAGCGGGGTCAGTAAGACCGATGCCGGGCTTCTGCTCGGACTGGTGTCGATCCTCGCGGTGCCGATCAGCCTCATCGTGCCCCCACTGGCCGCCAAGCAGAAGAACCAGAGCGGCTGGATCGTCGGTCTCGGCGTGATCGGGATCGTCGGCACCGTCGGCCTGCTCGTGAATCCCGGTGCGGCGCCGCTGCTGTGGAGCTTCCTGATCGGTATCGGGATGAGCGTGTTCTCGCTGGCGCTCACCGTGATCGCGCTGCGCGCCCGCAACGCCGAGGACACCGCCCGGCTGTCCGGGATGGCGCAGGGCTTCGGCTATCTGTTGGCCGGTATCGGTCCGTTCTCGTTCGGGCTGCTGCACGACATGACCGCGGGGTGGACCGTGCCGTTTGTCATGGTGCTCGTGGTCTACCTGGTGCAGATGGTGGCCGGCGCGCTCGCCGGCCGTAACCGCTACGTCTGAGCCACAAGCTTGGCTTGTGATGCCACAACGTCGTGACGCCTACCGGTGAGAGGCTCTGCCCACCACCATTGGTGAGGTGACCACCTACGCAGCCGCCTATACAGCGGAGAGGCCGTTCCACACCGCTCTGCTGGCCGAATTGGACAGCGCGGGGTCAGCCTTCCGGCACATCACGCCCAACTGGTTCGCCTCGGTGATGGGCACCGGAATCGTCGCGACGGCCGCAGCCACGCTGCCGCTGCACATGCCGGGGTTGCACGAATTCGCCACCGCGGTATGGATTCTCGCCGCGTCTGTCCTGGCAGTGCTCACCGGGGCGTTCGCCACGCACTGGATCCGGTATCGCGATCAGGCGAAAGCCTATGCCGCGCACCACGTGATGGGGCAGTTCTACGGGGCGCCGGCCATGGCACTGCTGACCGTCGGGGCGGGGGCGCTGCTGCTCGGCCCCGCAGTCATCGGCCCCTCCGTGGCGCTGGCTGTCGACGTGGTGCTGTGGACGGCCGGTTCGGCACTGGGACTGGTTGTCGCCCTGTGGCTTCCGTTCGCGATGATCACCCGTGAGGACCACACCGATGTGGAGGCGGTGCCGGCCTGGATGATGCCGGTCGTGTCACCCATGGTGTCGGCCTCCACCGGCGCACTGCTGCTGTCACACCTCGGCCCGGGACAGGCGGGGATGACCTTGCTGGTGGTCTGCTATGCGATGTTCGGCCTGAGCCTGCTGGCCGGTCTGATCACCACGACCATGGTGTACTCGCGGCTCATGCACGGCGGTTTCAGCCAGGTGCAGGCGATTCCCACCGTCTGGATCGTGCTCGGTGTCGTGGGCCAGTCGATCACGGCGGCCAACCTGCTGGCCGCCCATGCCGGTTCGGTGCTCACCGACGCCGCGACGCTTTCGGCGCTGCATGCCTTCGGCATCGTGTACGGCCTGGTGATAGGTGGCTTCGGGGCGTTCGTGTTCTGCCTCGCGACGGCGCTGACGGTGCACGGGGCGCGGCGTGGGCTGTCCTTCAGCCTGACCTGGTGGAGCTTCACCTTCCCGGTGGGCACCTGTGTGACGGGTGCGTCCGCGCTGGGCGCCGCCACCGGCGCGGTCGTGATCTCCTGGCTCGCTGTTGCGTTGTACGTGGTACTGCTCGGTGCCTGGGCGACGGTCGCCACCAACACGTTGCGCGGTGTGAAGTCGGGTCGGCTACTGCGCGGCTGACGGTGGGCGGTGCCGACGTGACGCGATGTGGCTGAGCAGGTCTCGCACCGCGCCGGCCGGCGGAGTGCGGCCTCCCGGCCAGATGGCACGCAACTCGCGGCGCAGGTCCAGTCCAGCGATGGGCACCTCCCGCAGCCGGCCCAGGGTGAGATCGACTTCGACGGCCAGCCGGCTCATCACCGCGGGCCCGGCGCCGGCCAGCACGGCGGCGCGCATTGCCGCGGCCGAGGACAGTTCGATCGCGGGCTCGGCCTGCCGGCTCGACGGACCCAGCACGGACCGCAGCGCGGAGCTGAGCGCATCCCTTGTGCCCGAACCAGTTTCGCGTGACACCAGCGGAGTGTCGTTGAGGTCGGCCGGGCTGACCGGAGCTGATCGGCGGGCCCACTTGTGCTCCGGCGGCACCACGGTGACCAGTTCGTCATGGGCGATCACCCGACTACCCAAACCCGCCGGCGCGCCGGGGGATTCGATGAAGCCCAGGTCCGCCGCCCCGTCGTGCACCGCCGCGATCACCTGATCGCTGTTGGCCGCGGTGAGGATGACCTGCGGTGCCGTCGCGTTGCGGCGCGCCGCGTCGGCCTGCAGCGACACCAACCAGCGCGGCATGAGTTGCTCGGCGATGGTCAGGCTCGCCGCAACGGTGATCCGGCTGTGGCTTTCGCTGCGCATCGCGGCCAACCCGGCGTCCACGCGTCCCGCGACGTCGAGCAACTGATCGGCCCACTCGGCGACCACCACGCCCGCTGCGGTCAGCCGCGATCCTCGGGGGCCGCGCTGCACCAGCCGTACCCCGGTCTGCGCCTCGATGGACGCCAGCCGCGAGGACACCGCCTGCTGGGTGAGCCCGAGCTCCCGGCCTGCGGCTCCGAGGCTGCCGGTGCGGGCGATCGCCAGCAGCACTTCGAACGCTGCCAGCTCGGGCATCCGTGCACTGAGCGGCATGCCCAGGATCGTAGGGCGTGGCCACAAACCACGCTTGTGAACGCACCGGTTGTGACCAGGCGAGGGTCGTCGTGTAGCCTGGCCGACGTGACTATCGGTGTGTGTGCCAGCTATTGGCGCTTTATCAAGGCTCCGGGCGGAGCCGATAAAGCGCAGCACTAAGCACGCATCCACCCGGAGCCCAGGCAGTGACCATCGGTCGCTGCCTTTCGTCGTTACAGGGCGCCGGATCCATAGCCAGGTGCCCACCACCAGGAAGGCACCTGAAAAATGAATTTGGCGCAGATCGCCAACGCCCCGGCCACATCGGATCGCCGGGTTCGCAGCTTCAGCGCGATTCCCAGCCCGCACGATGTACTGACCGAATTCCCGCTGGGGGCGCGCCGCGCCGAGCGGGTGGCCCGCGACCGCGATGAGATCGCCGACATCCTGGCCGGTCGTGACGACCGCCTGCTGGTCGTTGTCGGCCCGTGCTCGGTGCACGATCCCGCGGCCGCGCTGGAATACGCCAGCCGGCTGGTCAAGGTGGCCGACGAGCTCAAAGACCAGCTCAAGATCGTGATGCGGGTGTACTTCGAAAAGCCGCGCACCACGATCGGCTGGAAGGGTCTGATCAACGACCCCGGCATGGACGGCACTTACGATGTCGCACGTGGCCTCCGGGTGGCCCGTCAGCTGCTGCTCGACATCATCGACATCGGCCTGCCGGTCGGCTGTGAGTTCCTCGAACCGACCAGCCCGCAGTACATCGCCGATGCCGTCGCCTGGGGCGCGATCGGTGCCCGGACCACCGAGTCGCAGGTGCACCGCCAGCTGGCATCCGGCCTGTCGATGCCCGTCGGGTTCAAGAATGGCACCGACGGCAATATCCAGGTCGCCGTCGACGGCGTGAAAGCCGCTGCCGCCGAGCATGTTTTCTTCGGCATGGACGATATGGGCCGCGGCGCGGTGGTGAGCACCGAAGGTAACGAGGACTGCCATGTGATCCTGCGCGGAGGCACCGACGGACCCAATTACGGCGCCGACGCGGTGGCCGATGTCGCAGCCAAGCTGGCTGGTGCCGGATTGCCCGGTCGGGTCGTGATCGATTGCAGCCACGCCAATTCGGGTAAGGATCATGTCCGCCAGGCATCGGTGGCCGGCGAAGTGGCTCAGCTGGTTCGCGATGGACTGCCGATCAGCGGTGTGATGCTGGAGAGCTTCCTGGTCGCCGGTGCCCAGTCGCCCGAGGCTCGCCCGCTCACCTACGGCCAGTCGGTCACCGACAAGTGCATGGATTGGGACGCAACCGATCTGGTGCTGCGGGAGCTGGCCAAGCGCGAAGGTTAGTTTCCGCTCGGCTTGCGGTACTGGCCGCTGGGATCACGGTCGAACGTGGGCGGTGCTGCGGGGTCGAGTTCGATGAGGACATCGCCCGTGTCGTCGGGCGCGCTGAAGACGACGACGCGGGATCCCGCCAACGGGACCCGGGTGGGATCGGCGACCATGTTCGCGGTCACCACCCGGCGTCCGTTCGGCCCGTCGAACGCAACGGTGACGGTGAACTGAGGGTCGTCCGCGGTCCAGCGTTTCAGGAACTTCACGGTGCGCAGCTCTCCCTGCGAACGCACGCCGTGCCGGCGTAGCGCCGTCAACCAGTCCCGGCGGCGGCGGGTGTAACGGATGCCCCGCCAGGCCGCGAGTGTGGCGATCGCCGCGCCGGCCGAGCACACGACGCTGACCATGGCCAACACCCCGCCGGTGAAATCTCTGAACCAGACGGCGGCGCCGAGCAACCCGACCGCGGCACCCGACAATGCGGGTATCCATGCGATCCAATTGCCGGTCCTGCGTTGCCCGAACGTATCGCGGGCCTCGTCGGCGACGATGCCGGCAAGGATGGCGGGGAGAAACGAACCGACGATCGACGCGACGCCCAACCACGTCGACGGATGGTGACTCTGCATGCTGTGAAACCAGAAAGCCGCTCCGACGGCGACCGGAACCCACAGGATGAAAGTGAGCACGGCGAAGAACCGCAGCCTTTCCGACGGCTGGGAGGTCGGCACCGTGATGCCGCTGTGCTTCTCCACGGTCGAGAAGTGCGGGAGCGAACTTTCCCAGCTGCCGGGCTGCTGCGCGGTATCGGCGGTCATGCGGTGCTCCCTTCGCTCGGAGTCACCAGTATTGCCACGAGATGCCGGATGTTGGGCGTCACGGACGGCCGCGGCGCCAACTCTCACGAATTGTTCACCGCCTCAACACAGATCGGTTAGGCGCCGCTCTCTTTTTCCGTGGTGGACTTCGCGTCCGCCTCGGTCTGCCAGCTGCCCGGCATCATCGGGGTCGCGGTGCCGCTGCCGAATGTGTCGTCGGCCAGTGTGGTCAGCCCGGCCGGTCCGGCAATGGCGGATTTCTCAGCGGTGCCGGTGAATCCGAGGTTTCCGGCACCGCTGCCGGAGGCAGTGGTGGTGACGTGTTGCTCGGCTGGTGGCGTGGCGGGGTCACCGTCGGCCGTCAGGAACTCGTAACGGTATCCACGGTCCTTGGCGGTCCCGCCGCGACGCTTACGGGTCTGCGCCCGTCGCTTGTTGATGGCGGCGGCGGTTGCGGCGGCCGCCGCGGTTGCTCCGACGGAGTCGGAGGCCTGGGCGGTGGCGCTGTGGCGCATGGTGGGGCCGAAGCCGAATCCGGATCCGCCGCCGGGGACTGCATAGATGCTGGTTTCCGTGCCTGCGGTCATCGGCGTGGGCGACGGCGCCGGCGTGACCGGCGCTGAACCAGGTGTCGGCGCGGTCGGTGCGCCTGCGGGCACCGATGGAGCGGAGGGGCCGGGGAGTGCGGCGATCGCGGGGTGCTCGGTCGGCTCGGCGACGGCCTCGGGGGCGGGCGCGTCGATCGGAATATCGTAGGCCTGCGCCAGTCCGATGAGCCCGAGCATGCCGAGCATCGCGGGGGAGGCCGCAGCGACCGCCGCGGCATAGAGCGGGGTTCCCAGCACGGCGAACACCGCCGTGTAGGCACCGAGGAAGAACACGTTGATGTAGGTGGTGAACAACAACGACGGATCGGCGATGATCTCGGCGAGGACCTGCGGAATCCGCCATGGCTCGAGAATGAATTCCCTGAGCTGGTCGTACATTCCATAGAAGTGCTCGGACTCCCCGGCCAGCCAGTTCCCGATCGGATCGTTGGCCTTGACCCACTCGACGAACTCCTCGTACGAACTGATCAAGTCGCTCAGGCTGAGGGAAGAGCCAGATTCGGTGGCCCTGGCTGTGGTCGCGGATTGCATCATCGTGGCCGACGCCGCACCCGCTTCGCCGACGCCCGGCGCCATCAGCAGCGGGGCCGCAGTGGACGGCGGTGCGGTGGTTACCGCGACCTCAGAGGCGGCCTGGTAGACGGTCATCGTGGTCGCGGCCTGGATCCACATGCGCACGTAGTCGGCTTCGTTGACGGCGATCGGGACCGTGTTGATCCCGAAGAAGTTGGTGGCCACCAGCACACCGAGGGTTACGCGGTTGGCGGCCAGCTCGGCCAGCGTCGGCATCGCCGCGAGGGCCGCGGTGTAGGACGCCGCCGCGGTCTCGATCTGGGCGGCCACCCCGGCGGTGCTCGCACTGGTTTCGCTCAGCCAGGCCAGGTAGGGAACATGCGCCGCCGTGTACCGCTCGGCGCTCGGACCTTCCCAGGCGCCGGCCTGCACGGTGCCCATCAAGGCGGTCAATTCGATTGCCGCCATGGAGTATTCGGTACTCAGCGAGCTCCATGCGCCGGCGGCTGCCAGCAGCGGTCCGGCGCCGGGGCCGCTGCTGAGCAGGGCGGAGTGGACTTCGGGGGGTACGGCCATCCAGACGGGGGCGGTCATCGCGCCGGCGTCTCCTTTCGATCGCTTTGCTCCCCCACCTAGCAAGTATGGTTAGCATAAGCTAACTTCAACCGAATTGGGGTATGAACTTCCTATGTTTTGGCGGAATCGTCAATTTGGGTGGGCTGAGGTCAGCGGCCGTAAGTGGGCAGCTTCTCGGCGAGTTCGTTGAACACGCGCTGGTTGAGGCCGAAGGCCAGTTTCACCTCGGCGACGACGCGGTCGATCTCATCGGCCTCGAGGCCGAGTCCGTCGAGGCGGTCGCGGTAGGCGTCCTTGTACGGCTTGGGACGCATCGGGAAGTCGTAGAACGCCAGACCTTCGCCGTCGAGGTCGAACGAGCGCGCCAAGATGCGACCGATGGCCTGGCCGCCGGAAAGGTCACCGAGGTAGCGGGTGTAGTGGTGTGCCACCAGCGCACCGCCCCAAGGGGATTCGGTGAAACGAGCGCAGTAGGCGCGTATCGCGGGTGAGTCGACGTCGCGATCCGCGCCGGGGGCCCAATGAGCCAGATCGGCGTCGATGGCGTCCAACCGCTCAAGTGCGGGGTCGTACACGGCGCGGACGAGCGGGTCGTCGCGGTGCTCGCGGACGGCGGCCTCCAGCGCGGCGTAGATCGCCCGCAGCCGCAGCAGATAGTCGATGTAGCCCTGCTCGTTGACCCGGCCGCTGAGTAGTTCGGTGACGAATGGCGACTGCTCGGCGGCCTCGTGCTGGTCGGTCGAGTCCTGACGCATGGCGGCGGACAGCGAACGGACGGACTCGGCTGCGACGGCGCTCGGCGGCATACTCGGCTCCACTTGGTAGGGCTCAACTTTGACAGCTTGTCAGCATGATGCTGACAAGCTGTCGGAAACCTAACACGGTGCCGGCGGGTTCGGGGAGCTACGTGATCGAGGGAGCGGGTCGCGGCTAGAGCGTGGCGCCGAGGGCGCGCAGCACGAACCGTTCGATGGCCTCGACCGGAAGATGGCGGGGTGCCAGGCACGCATGTATCAACGACATGGTGGCGGGTTCGTCGTCGACCACGAACTGGCCCGCGGAGACGCCCGCGGCCAGGATCTCGCGCAGCACGTCCTCGACGGCCACGACATGTTCGCGGATCGCCAGCATCGTCTCGGTCGACAGCGCGCCGTAGAGCTGCATGCCCATGCCCATGTGGAATTCCTGCCCAGCCTCAAGCTGGTGGCGGATGTAGACCTTCAGCCGTTCGGCCGGATCGTCGACTTCGGACAGGGCGGCCCGCAGCCCGTCGAGGTAGCGCGTCGTCTCGTGCGAGGCGAACGCGATCACCACTGATTCCTTGTCGGGGAAGTGGTGATAGATCGCCGTCCGCCCGATACCGGCCTCGGCCGCGAGCTTGGCCATGGTGATCGCGTCGAAGCTGTGATCGGCCATCAGCGCGGAGAAAGCCTCGAAGACGCGCTGTTGGACCAGCTCGCGGTGTTCTTCGACCGATGAGGCGCTGATCCTGGGCACGCTCGACTCTAACGCCCGCCACGGAATCCGAAGCTGTTGGTCCAGCCTTGGCAATCGGCCGGTGATCGCGCGGTCCTCTACAGTCTCGGTACCCAATTGAATGAAGGACGGTGCTCGTGCTGCGTGCCTTGCGTGGTCTGGCCATCCCGTCGCGCGTGGCCGCGGCGGCGCGCACACTGCATCCGGTCGGTTTGTCGGTGGCCCTGTTGTTCTTCGCCTGGTCGATGAGCCCGTCACTGCTGCCGCGGGCCTGGTATCTGCAGGGAGTGGCGACTGGTATCAGTGTCGGGATCGGGTACGGGTTGGGGTGCGCCGTGGCGTGGGTGGTGCGCCGGTGCGGGGTCAGCCCGCAATGGTCGGCGCGCACCCGCAGAATCGGGTGGTGGACGCTGGCCGGGACGGCTGTCGCGGTCATCCCGACGTTTCTGGTACTCGGGTCGTGGTGGCAGCAGATCCTGCGCGATCTGATCGGCATGCCGCGCACCGAGCGGTCCTTCTACATCCTGGTGTTGTTTCTCGCGGTGGCGATCGCTGCGACGCTCGTCGCCATCGGGCATGGATTACGTTGGGCCACCAATCGTTTGACTGAGGTGGGCGGGCGCGTGGTGCCCGCCCCGGTGGCCCGGCTGGCCGCGGTGGTGATCGTGGTGACACTCCTGGTGATGGGGCTCGACGGCGCGCTGCATCGCGGCCTGCTGGGTATGGCCGAACGATCCGCGAAGGTGGCTGACAAGAGCACCGCGGAGGGAGTCAAGCGACCTGGTGCGCCAGAGCGCTCGGGTTCGCCGGCTTCGGCGCAGGCGTGGGACACCCTCGGGCGGGAAGGCCGCACCTTCGTGGCCGGTGGCCCCAGCGCCGAACAGATCTCGGCCGTGACGGGCGCTCCGGCGCTCACCCCGATCCGCGTCTACGCCGGCCGCATGTCCGCGGACAGCGTCCAAGGCACCGCCGAGCAGGTGATCGCCGAACTGCACCGCACCCATGCCTTCGAGCGCAAGGTGCTGGCCGTCGTGACGACGACGGGCCGGGGCTGGGTGAACCCCAACGTGGCCGCCGCGCTCGAATACGTCAACGGCGGGGATACCGCGATCGCGTCCATGCAGTACTCGTTCCTGCCCAGCGCGCTGTCCTTCATCGCCGACCGGGAGACCCCTCCGTTGGCAGGCCAGGCGTTGTTCGAAGAGGTGCACCGGGTTTGGGCCGCACTGCCGCACGCCACGCGGCCGAAGTTGGTGGTGTTCGGGGAGAGCCTGGGCTCCTTTGGCGGGCAGTCGGCGTTTGCCTCCGGTGCCGATATCGTCGCCCGCACCGACGGTGCACTCCTGGTCGGCACACCCAACTTCGCACAGCCATGGGCCAGGATCACCGCCTACCGGGATCCTGGCTCGCTGGAGCGACTGCCGGTGGTCGACGGCGGCCGCCACATCCGCTTCGCATCCCGCACGTCCGATGTGAATTTGCCTGATCGGTGGGAGTTTCCGCGCGTGGTGTTCTGGCAGCATGCCAGTGACCCGATTACGTGGTGGTCGTTCGACCTGATGCTGCACCGCCCGGACTGGTTGCGGGAACCGCTGGGACCTGATGTGGACCCGGGGATGCGGTGGCTGCCGTTCGTCACGTTCTGGCAGGTGACGCTCGACATGATCTTCTCCGCCGAGGTGCCTTACGGGTACGGGCATGCTTTCGGCCCGGATGCGGCTGCCCTGTGGGTCGACATCCTGGCGCCGGGCGGCTGGGATCCCGCGTTGACGGAGCGGATCCAGGACGCGATTGCGGAGAGCGATCTGCCGGACTGAGCCCAATCGCACCTTTGAGCGGATGACGGGATTCGAACCCGCGACCCTCACCTTGGCAAGGTGATGCGCTACCAACTGCGCTACATCCGCGCGCCACGAGCGAGATCGTCGCCCGTCGCGATGCAGGACATTAGCCGACCGATGCGCGCAGACACAAATCCCTCAGCCTGATTTGCTATGTGGGGCAATGTAAGTACGCCGAGCCTCCGGCCGGTGGGGCCCAGGCGCCGCTGAACGGGATGCCGACGGCGAGGGGCAGAGTGCAGTTCGTAGTATTCCTGGATGCCGCTCAACGTCGGTGAGACGTTCGCCATGTTCCCGATCATTCGACTGCTGAGCTCAGGCCGGCTGGGGGAGACGTACCTCACTCAGCACCCCCGGCGTTCCGGCCGTGACGCGTTGACGGTGCTGCCCACGGAATGGGCCGCCGAACCCGGGTACCCGCAGCGGTTCTTTCGTGAGGCGGATCTGGCCGCCGCGTTGTGGCATCCCAGCATCGCCAGGGTCCGCGGTCGTGGAGAACACGAAGGGCACCTCTGGATATCGACCGACTTCGTCGACGGCGCGGACCTCGCCGGTCTCCTTGATCAGAGATACCCCGACGGCCTACCGCGCGAACAGGTTTTCAGCATCATCCTCGCGGTTGCCGGGGCGCTCGACTACGCCCACAAGCATGGATTGCTGCATCGCGACGTCAGGCCGGCCAACATCATCCTCACTGACGTGGACAGCGATGCGGAGCCGCGCGCGGTTCTTGCCGGACTCGGCATCGCGCGCGACGTCGTGGCCGTGGACAACCCCGGCTACGCAGCACCGGAACAAATGGTGGGGGAGGACGTCGACGGTCGCGCCGACCAGTACGCCCTGGCATGCACCGCGTATCACCTTTTGACGGGGGCGCAGCTGTTCGCGCACGCCAATCCCGCGGTCGTGGTGAGCCGCCACGTCAACTCGAAGCCGCCGGCGTTGGCCGACACTCGGCCCGAGTTGGCCGACCTCGACCCGGCGCTGGCCAAAGCTCTCGCCAAGAACCCGGCAGATCGATTCGTCAGCTGTGGCGCTTTCGCGCACGCGTTGGCCGATGAAACTCCCGTGCCTGCACTGACTTTGGCGTCGGCCCCGGCCGCACCGGCCCCCGAGCGCGGGTACCGGCTACCTGCGAAACCAGGCTGGGTGCCCGCAGCAGCGATCGCCGCGGTTGGCGTCGTCGGCCTCGGGCTGTGGCAGTTGTGGCCGTCCCCTGACGCCGCAGCGAGTGAACAACCCAGCTCACTGCCGAGCACCGACACGGCGACTGTCTCAAATGTGGCGATCGCCCCACCGCCCATTGCCCCGGTCTTCGACGGCCTCTACCGGCTCGACTACGACAATCCCCGCGCCACGCTGAACGGCAACCCCTGGCCGGGCGCGGGCAACCAAATCGCAAGCTACTGGTGGGCATTCCGGTCGGCCTGCAAACCGTCGGGGTGTGTTGCGACGTCGACGCGGATGGATGGCTCCAACCATTCCGTCCCCTACGCCGAATCCGGCGGCATGACAGCCGTATTCCGCCTCCTCAACAATTCCTGGCAGGCCGATCCGGGGACAGGCTCACTGCCCTGCGAGGCGCCCATCGTCGGGCAATCTCAGGCGATGGCTACGGCGTTGGCATTGACGCCACAACCTGACGGCATGCTGGCCGGCGCGCAGACCACCACCATCCAATCCAACGAGTGCGGGCTGCAAGGCGCGGTGATCACCGTGCCCGTGCACGCCACCCGGCTCGAAGACGTTCCGCCGGGCAGCCCGGTCGCCGATCCTGTCGCGATCCCGGATCTGCTGCCGCCGGCTCCTCAGCTGCCACCACCGGTTCCGGCCGGGCCTCCAGTTCCTGCACCGCCGCTGCCGGTTCCTCCGGTGCTCCCGCCGCCGTCAATCGGCCCGATCGTGCCGAGTCCTGTCCCGCCCGCTGGACCCGTGCCGTCGGCTCCGCCACCGCTTCCACCGGCGTAGTTTCTCGACACAGGCGATGAGCAATCGGGACCGCTCTCGTAGTCACGCTCCGGTAATGGCAGCAACTACCTCACCTGTGGTGACGACGGAGTGGGCGAGAAACGCATAATTGACCAATGCTGCCTGGTAACCGTCCCCACGAGTCGGGTGCCGTGGGCCGGCCGTGGCGTCACGAACGACAATCACTTCGAAACCATTCTCCAGCAGGTCCCGCAAGTGCGACTCCACGCACATGTTCGCCAACATTCCGCACAGGATGACCTTGGCGATACCCCGCTTACGGAGTTGCAGGATAAGGTCATTCGATTGCGGGCTCCACACCTTGTGTGGGCTGACGACGATCGTCTCGCCGTCCTCAATGTAGGTCTTGAATTCGTCGAGCCAGTCGGCGCCAGAGCCGACGAATCCTTCCAGTGTGAGCGCGCCGCTTCGGGCGAAGCTGTGGGTGCGGAACTCGTCTGATTCGAGCGGCCCGTTGAACAGCCAAGTGCTGTCGGTGGGGTAGAAGTAGTGCGGTGAGATGAACACGCCGAAGCCCGTGGCCTTGGCGGCGGCAAGGATGTCGACCAAGTGTTGGACTGTGTTGTTCTCGGTCACGCTGGCTCCGACTGCGTCCCAGTTTTTTCCGGTGGGACTGAGGACGTCGTTCTGTGGGTCGATGATCACAACTGCAGTGTCGTTGTTGTCGTACTCCATCGAGAATCTCCTTCTACGGGTACCACATGGATATTCAGATCGTCTCGCCTCGCGGCATGCTTACCTTCGTCCGGCGGCATCGCGTGGTGTGGCGGGCGAAGTTAGGTTTGCTCTTGTCCGCCGTCGACGAATAGTTCGGCGCCGGTCATGTAGCTACTCTGATCGGAAGCGAGAAACACGACGGCGGAGGCGATTTCATCTGGTCGGCCGAGCCTGCCCATCGGAACGCCCGACGCGATATCGTCCAGCAGTTCCTGTTCCTTGCCGGGAGTCGCGAGACCGGCCAACCCCGGTGTCTTCACCGGCCCAGGGGCGATGGTGTTGACCCGGATGTCGTTGCCGACCAGTTCGGCTGCCCAGGTTCGGCCGAAGGACCGGATGGCGGCCTTGGATGCAGCGTAGACGCTGAAGGTGGGTGTGCCGTTGGAGGCAGTTGTGGAGCCGGACAGGATGATCGAAGCGCCGCGGTTGAGTATGGGCAGCATTTTCTGAACGGTGAACAGTGTTCCGCCGACGTTGCGGTTGAAGGTGTCGAGAAAGTGTTCCGGGGTGATATCGGGCAGGGCGGCGAACTCCCCGCCACCCGCGTTGGCGAAGAGCACGTCCAGACCATGCCCGTGGTCGGTGATCTTTGCGACGACTGCGTCGAGATCACCTAAATCGGTTATGTCACTGCGGATTCCAGTCGCGCTGGGTCCGATGGAGGCGACTGCGGTGTCGACGCTGGGTTGATTGCGGCCGGTGAGGAAAACATGGGCGCCCTCGGCGGCGATGCGTTGTGCGGCGGCCAAGCCGATACCCGATGTCCCGCCGGTTACCAGCGCGGTCTTGCCCTGTAACACGGTCATAGTGGTGTCCTCCGATGGTGGTGTCGAGCGAGCGGAATGGGTTACGGGTTTCGTAAGGACGACAGTGGGCTCATGGGCCGGCGGGCAGTGTCCGATCAATTCGTCGTCGCGGTGGCCAGTGCTCGCGGCATGAAGTCGCGGATGTACCCGCTGATCTCCTCGCCGTGGGTTTCCAACGCGAAGTGGCCGGCGTCGAGGAGGTGGAATTCGCCGTTGGGGAAGTCGCGGCGGAACGCTTCGGCGCCCGGGGCGCCGAAGATTTCGTCGTTCTTGCCCCAGGTAACGAGCAAGGGCGGCTGGTGGATGCGGAAGTACTCCTGGAAGGCGGGGTAGCCGTCGAGGTTGAATTGGTAGTCCCAGAACAGCTGTAGCTGAATGGCGTCGTTGTCTTTGCGGTCCAGGCCTAGTTGGTCGAGCTGCCAGGTTTCTGGTGCGATCCTGTCCAGCCGATCCGCTTGCACGCCGTGGGTGTACTGCCAGTACGTGGTTTCGGGCGTGAACTTTTCGCGCACGCCGTCCTCGTTGGCGGCGCGGTCCTGGGCGTGGGCGAACAGGATGTCCCAGAACGGTGTGAAGCCCTCGAGGTAGGCGTTGCCGCTCTGGGTGATCAAGGCGGTGATTCGTTCAGGGCGGCGACTGGCGATGCGTAGGCCGATCGGGGCACCGTAGTCGTGGATGTAAACGGCGAACCGGTCGAGGCCGAGGTGTTCGATCAGACCTTCGGTGATTTCGGTGAGGCGGTCGAAGCTGTAAGTGAACTGGGTGGTGGTGGGCATGGCAGAGCGCCCGAAGCCGATGTGATCCGGGGCCACGAGGTGGTATTCGTCGGCCAGGGAGGTGATCAGGTTGCGGAACATGTGCGAGCTGGATGGAAACCCGTGCAACAGCAGGAGCGTGGGGTTGTTCGGATCGCCGGCCTCGCGGTAAAAGACCTCGAGTCCGTCGATCGTCGCTGTGTTGTACCGGGTGGCAAAAGCACTCATAGACGTCACCTGTTCGGAAGCTGCCGTCCCGTGCTCGGGCCGGCAGGGCAATGGGCGTGGTGTGCGTGTCGGCACCGCCGACTACAGGAGCCGACCACGGAGCCGGGCTCGCGCGAATCCGGGATGAACCCCAGTGATTGCGGAGTCCGGGGCGATGGGGTTTGACGGATTGACGTCTGGCACGCAATCGGCGCCCGACGATGTGGTGTCGTTCGATAACACGAAGCTCGCGCATCGCTGTCAGAATGCGCTGGTCAGGTCTATTCTCTGTTCTCACTAGATTGCACCGTCGGAGTGGGCCGCGTCAGTTGCCTGCACCGGCGATGGGCGTGGAGGGTCGCTTGACCGATGGTTGGTTGAACCCTGCTGGCGTGACCCATACCCTCCTCGGGCGGGCTGCGGAGTGCGCGATGCTCGACAAGCTCGCGACCGACGTCCGCGGCGGCTTCAGCGGCTCGCTGGTGTTCACCGGTGAACCCGGCGTCGGCAAGACGCGCTTGCTGCAGTACATGGCGGGCGCGGCGGCCGATGCGACGATCCGCTGGATCA
This sequence comes from Mycobacterium sp. URHD0025, assembly GCF_000426065.1. Classification (GTDB taxonomy): domain Bacteria; phylum Actinomycetota; class Actinomycetes; order Mycobacteriales; family Mycobacteriaceae; genus Mycobacterium. The sequence goes on from NZ_AUEQ01000007.1 coordinate 29,148, forward strand.
CCGGAGCGCAATCGGAGTTGCGGCTGGGCTTCGCTGCCCTGCACCGGCTCGTCCTGCCCTATCTCAATCGCCTGGACAGACTGGCTGGCCCGCACCGCAATGCGCTGGAGGTGACTTTCGGTCTCACCGGCGGGCCGCCGCCGAGCCGACTTCTGGTGAGCCTGGGCGCATTGGCGTTGCTCTCCGACGTTGCTGCGGAATGTCCGTTGGTCTGCCTGATCGACGATGCCCAGTGGCTGGACCAGGAATCGCGCCTGGTGCTGGGATTCATAGCGCGTCGGTTGTACGCCGATCCAATCTGCATGGTGTTCAGCGCCAGAGAGCATGCCGGAGACCTGACCGCGTTGGACGGATTGGCGACCCGCCGGATATCTGCGCTGGATCCGGCGGCGGCCCACACTCTGCTCGCCGAAGCCGTGTCCGGGTCACTGGATCGGCGAGTGTCAGCGCGCGTGATCGATGAGACCGACGGCAACCCACTGGCGATGCTGGAGCTGGTGGGTGAACTCACCGCCGAACAGTTGGCCGGGCGGTTCCCTTTGCCACGCCGCCTGCCGGTCGGGCGTCGAGTCGACGTTCACTTCCTTGCACAGGTCGCCACGCTGTCATCGGAGGCGCGCACTGTTCTGCTCGTCGCCGCGGCCTGCCCCGACGATGAGCCATCTACAGTGTGGAGAGCCAGTGCGTTGCTGGGCGTCGCCGCAGACGCGGCCAATCATGCTGTGCAGCAAGGCATTATGGCTGTGGAGCCGCGCATCACATTCCGTCATCCCCTCATCCGGTCGGCGGTGTACGACGGTGCGACATCCGAGGAGCGACAGCGAGTGCATGACGCGCTGGCCACGGTGGCCAACCGTGACGGCGATGACGACCAGGCTGCGTGGCATCGGGCGGCCGCCGTGACTACTCCTGAGGAGACGATCGCCGCTGATCTGCAGACTTCGGCGACGCGCGCGCAGCGGCGGGGCGGCTACACCATGGAGGCCGCGTTCCTGACGCGCGCCGCCGAGTTGTCGCCCGATTCCCGCGACCGCGCGCTGCGGTATCTGGCTGCCGCGCAGGCATATCTGGCGAGCGGTGACGGCGCTCTGGCCGAGGCATTACTGGATTTGGCAACTCCGGAACTCGACAACGCCGGTATGCATGTCGCGGTGAACCGCTTGCGCGCAGCGATCTCGGTGTTCTTCTCCCGGCACAAAGACGCCCCCGCCATTCTGTTGGAGGCGGTGACGAGGGTCGAGCCGGCCGACGTGTCGCTGGTCCGGCAGATTCTGTTCGATGCCATGCAGGCCGCGATCGTCGCCCGCCAGTACACCGCCGGCACGACTCTCGAAGAGGTGGCGCACGCAGTGCTTGGTGCCGCTCGCGACCCGAGTCGGCCGCCGAGCGGCAACGATCTACTGCTGGATGGTTTCGCCACTCGAATCGCCAGCGGTTATGCCGATGCGGTGCCGCTGCTGCGAGCTGCGGTGGCGATGATGTTCACCGACGAGGCGGCTGCCCACGTCGACATCCCGTCAACGATTCTGGGTTGGTTCGCCGCCGACGACGTGTGGGACGAGCAAGGGCGTCGAGCGATGTTCGAGCGCGCCGAAGTCGTCGAGCGCCGTCAGGGAGCCCTGGGAGCGATGCGGATCACCCTGGCCGGACTCTCGACAAGCCAGGCCTGGGCAGGAGAAATGGACGATGCCGAGAACAGCTACGGCGAGGCCGCCGAGATCTCGGCGCTGATCGGGGTGCCGCCGCCCGCGACCACCGGCGTGTTGTTGGAAGTTCGCGCCTGGCAGGGTCGCGAAAGCGAGAGTCGCGCGGTGGCATCCTCGACCGCGGACTGGGGTCGTCAGAAGGGCGCCTCGATTCTGGAGATCTTCGCGCTCATGGGTTTGACCGTCTTGGAACTCGGACTGGGCAGGTACCCGGAGGCGCTCGGATGGGGATTACAGATTTTCCACGATGATCCGCCCGGCTTCGGAAACCGGGTGCTACCAGAGGTCATCGAGGCCGGTGTCCGTGGCGGAGACAGAGCCTCCGCTGAGGTCGCGCTGGCGCGGCTGACCGAACGCGCAACCGCCGCGGCCACCCCGTGGGCGTTGGGTATGTTGGCGAGGTCGCGGGCATTGATGGCCTCCGACGCTGACGCCGAGATGTACTACCTGGAGGCCATCAAGCAGCTGGCGGAGACCGCGATGCGCACCGAACTCGCCCGTGCGCACCTGCTCTACGGCGAATGGTTGCGCCGTAGGAGACGTCGCCGCGACGCGCAGATTCAGCTGCGGACGGCCTACGAAATGTTCACAGCGATGGGAGCCGCCGCGTTCGCCGGTCGCACAGGCGCCGAGCGGCGCGCAGCCGGCCAGTCGACGGCTGATCCGCCGCGCGTAAACAACCCGTTCGGTCTGACACCGCAAGAGGCACAGGTGGCACGCCAAGCCACCATCGGGGCTACCAACGCCGAGATCGCAAGTCGGCTGTTCATCACGGTGTCCACCGTGGAATACCACCTCAGCAAGGTCTTCCGAAAACTGGGCGTGACGTCGCGCCGGCAACTCGCGTCCGCCCTCTCTACGGGCCTGCAGGGGGATTTCGGTGGCAATACGGCCCCGTGACCGGAGGACCGACTGGGGTTTTCCCATGATTCGTGCGTGGCGACACTGTGATGTGCTGATCGAACCACGCGCTCTGAGCGCGAACGGCGCCCTGGCAACCCTCATCGTGCTGAAAGGCGATCGCCATGCCCTTCATCTCGGTCGACGAGGAAAACACCACCGACATCGACCTCTACTACGAAGACCACGGAAACGGTCAGCCCGTCGTCCTGATCGATGGCCACCCTGTCGTCGGACATGCCTGGGACAAGCAGGTTCCCGCATTGCTGGCCGCCGGATACCGCGTGATCACCTATGACCGGCGCGGATTCGGCCGCTCAGGACGGGCCACAATCGGTTTCGACTACGACACCTTTGCTGCGGACCTCAACGCGTTGCTGGAGGTCCTCGATGTCACCGACGTCGTCCTGGCGGGATATTCGACGGGCACGGGTGAAATCGGCCGGTACCTGGGCACCTATGGGCCGGCCAGGATCGACAAGGCCGTCTTCATCGCCGCCTTGGAGCCCTACCTACTGCGAACCGACACCAACTTGTCGGGTCTGGACGGCGCGGTCTTCGCCTCGGTCTTGGCCGCCGTGGTCAAGGACCGCTACGCGTTCCTCCGTCAGTTCTATGAAAACGTCTACAACACGGACGAGACTCTCGGCAGCCGTATCAGCGGCGAGGTCATCGAAAGCTCTTGGCAAGCAGCATGTTCGGGGTCAGCGTACGCATTGGTGGCCGCGGTGATCACCTGGACCACCGACTTCAGGGCCGACGTAGCCAGGATTGCCGGATACGACATCGGTGTGTTGATCGTCCACGGGACCCACGACCGGATCCTGCCCATCGACGCCACCGCACGTCAGTTGCGCGCACTGCTTCCCCGCGCCGAATACGTCGAGATCCCTGGAGCGCCACACGGTCTGCTGTGGACCTACGCCGAGGACGTCAACCACGAACTACTGACGTTCCTCGCGCACTGAGCCCGGTCGGCAGGAACCCTGGGCACCATCTTCTGAAGGAGCATTCTCGTGAGCAAACATTACGGCGCCATCGCGTTCACCGAAGCGGTCCGCGACGTCCAGCGCGACCACGGCAGCCACGCCTTCTACGACCGCAAACGCATTCAAGGCACTGCGGTATCCGGTACCGACGCGCTCACCGCGGACGAGAAGGACTACCTCGCCGAGCGGGACAGCTTCTACCTGGCGAGTGTCAGCGAAACGGGCTGGCCCTACGTCCAATTTCGCGGCGGCCCAACCGGTTTCCTGCGCGTCGTCGACGACCACACCATCGGGTGGGCCGATTTCCGCGGCAATCTGCAGTACATCAGCACCGGCAACATCGCCGGCGACAACCGGGTCGCCCTGATCGCCATGGACTACCTGCACAAGCGCCGGCTCAAGATCTATGGTCGCGCCAGCATCGTCACCGAGGAACAGGACCCCACCCTGGTCGGGAGCTTCGCCGATCCCGCCTATGACGCCACCGTCGAGCGCGCCGTGCTGGTCGCCGTCGAGGCCTTCGACTGGAACTGTCCTCAACACATCACCGCGCGGTTCACCTTGGAGGAGCTCGAAACACACCTCGCACCGCTGCGCCACCAACTCGCCGAGTTGCACGCCGAGAACGCCCGACTACGCGACAAGCTCGACCGCCGTGAGTAATTCGCCTTCGCCCACCCACGACGGTGACGTGGCAAGCTCGCCCGTCCTGCCACGTCCCACCCGCTCGGATCCCGCAGCGAGGTACCCCCCGGACTTTCACCCGTTCGTCGGCAACGTCGCCTCGATGGCGGCGTCCACCGCGACGATCGTCGCCGTGCTGTCTGTCATTCCCGGCTTCGGCTGAGATCCGATCGATAATCGCTTCGTCCCCAGAGAGGAACCGTGATGGCGACACTGACGTCAGTGAATGTCGGCATGCCCAGGAGTGTCGAATGGAACCATCGCACCGTCTACACCGGCGCGTGGAAACAACCGGTGACCGGGCCCCGGATGGTGCGTCGGCTCAACGTCGACGGCGACGGACAAGGTGACCTGGGCGGCCACGGCGGGGAGAACCGCGCTGTCCTGATCTACCAACTCGACTCCTACCGGCACTGGGCGCAGGTGTTCGACCGTGATGACCTGGTACCAGGGCTATTGGGGGAGAACCTCACCGTCGACGGGCTTCCCGACGACGAGGTGTGCATCGGTGACCGATACCGAATTGGGCAGGCGGTCTTGGAGGTAACCCAGCCGCGGGTCACCTGCTACCGCGCCGGCATGCGCATCGGCGAACCACGGATGGCGGCACTGCTGGTCTCGCACGGGCGACCGGGGTTCTACTGCCGGGTGATCACCGAAGGTGAAGTCGAGGCCGGGCAAGAGATCGTGAAGATCAGCTCTGGACCCGAGCAGGTGTCGGTCGCCGAGATCGACGCACTGCTCTACCTGCCTGGGCATCCCCGCGACGCCCTACAACGCGCACTGCGCATCCCGGCGCTCAGCCCCGGCTGGCAGACGTCCCTACGGAGCCTGGCGGAGCAGGCCCAGAGCCCGGCGGGATCAGCAGGCAACGTCGGGCTGACAGCCGCTGCGGGTAGCCCGCCGCCGGCATGGACCGGGTTTCGCCCACTGCGTGTCAGTGCTGTCCACGACGAAAGTCGACGTGTGCGCTCCGTCTCGCTAGCCGACCCCGACGGCGCGCCACTCCCAAAATGGCTTCCTGGACAGTCGATCACGTTGCGGCTCTACCCCGAGCTGAGCGGCGCGCCGCTGATCCGCAACTACTCGCTGTCCAACCCGCCAGGGTCCGCGGATTACCGGATCAGCGTCAAACGAGAGCCACATGGCCTGGCCAGCGGGAACATTCACGCTCGCGTCCACCCCGGCGATCTCCTCGACGTCGCCGCACCACGGGGCACCTTCTTCCTCACCGACACAGTCACGCCTGTGATCCTGCTCTCCGCCGGAGTGGGAGTCACCCCGGTGCTCTCGATGCTGCACTCACTCGCCGCGACACGCTCACAACGTGAGCTCTGGTGGCTGCACGGCGCCCACAACGGAGAGGAACACCCATTCGCCGAGGAAAGCCGCGATCTACTGAAACAGTTGCCTGGCAGTCATTCCCACATCTTCTACAGCCAGCCAACGGCAGCCGACCGACTCGGAGTCGACTACACCGAGCAGGGTCGGCTGTCCCGCGAAGTGATCAGCACACTCGGCCTGCCACGCGACGCAGACGCCTATCTTTGCGGACCGTCGACGTTCATGAACGAGCTCAGCTCCGGCCTCGCGACATACGGACTGGATCCCTCCTGCGTGCACTCCGAACTGTTCGGCGCCGCAGCCGCCCTCACTCCCGGAATCGCTGCGACGGCAATCGCCCCGCACCCACCTAAGGGACCGTCCGGACCGGGTCCTGAGGTCCAGTTCGCCCGCAGCGGCGTCTCAGCGCCGTGGGGTCCGCCCAGTACGAGCCTGCTCGAATTCGCCGAAACGTGTGACGTCCCGACCCGGTGGTCGTGCCGCACCGGGGTATGCCACAACTGCGAGACTGCACTTTTGTCTGGGACAGTCCGTTATGACCCAGAGCCCTTGGAACCCCCCGCCGAGGGCAACATTCTGATCTGTTGTTCACGCCCCTCCGAAACGGTCGTCATCGATCTATGAAGGCGCTAGCGCTCTCCGTAGATCCGAGTCGACGGAGTACACGTGGCCACGTTAAGGCGATTTTTCGAACTATTGCTCGTGATCATCTTGCGGCAGTGCGCTATTCGCGTCACCAGGCGTTGGTCCGCTAGACAGAGGTCCGGAGTGGTTTTCGCCATCATGCGTCCATGCCCACCACGCACCGATGGCGCCTACGAGGGGGACGGTGATGAACCAGAACGACAACATGAATACCGGCGCTGCGAAGACTAGGTCCCACATCAGAAGGCCGATGTAACTGTCCGAGGACTTCGTCTTGACACCGGAATCCGGAGAGAGCGCCAAGGCATAAACAACGATCACGGTCGCTATGTAGACCAGGAATGCCGCCCCGACAGTTGACCAGAACCATCGCCACTTAGACGGCTTGTTGAATCGCATCATCGTCCTGTTCCTACGGTCGGGATACCATCCCGAAAGGGGTCCTCGAGCTTCGTAGTGTGCTGTGTGAACGGATCGGGCGCGAACGGAATCGCGTTCTCCAGCTGCCATCGCCAGTCCGGGATGTCGGGGCGAACGGGCGGGATAGTGGCGTCACCGATCCAGTGGCTCCGCATCAGACTAGTCCCCGGACCCCATTCGCTACCGGAGTTTGCCGGCGTCCATTGCAGTACTTGCGGAGGTATTCCTTCGCGGTACTGGTACGTCTCCATACTGGGGTAGATCGTTGTGTTGCCACCAAGATTGACCGTGCCATTGTCTTGCGGGTCGAACGTGATCCGTCCGTTGACGGTCAAATCCATTGCTACACCAGCAGGGTTCTCGTAGGCGTCCCAGGCGTTGTAGTCGATCGTCATTCGCCCGTCGGGAGATTGGACCACGTGGATCTCGGGTGGTGCGGTCGCTGCACCGCCCCGTTCACCGTCGACTGTCGTGGTGGGGTTTTGCCGGATGGCTACAACGCCATTTTCGTAATCGACGAACAGGGACACCCGTGAGTGTTCGGGGTCTGCGGTAGCGCTCGGACCGCGATTGTCTCCGAAGTTCTGTGGGAACAGCCGCAGGTCTGCGAGGTCCTGCCCGTCCTTGAACGTGTTCTGTACCCACTCGGCGGGGATGAACCAATTGGTGCGCACCACGCCTTTGCCTGGCTGCGGGGTGAATCGGCCCGCCACGATCTTGGGCGGCTCCCCGTGATTCTTCGGGTCGTAGCTGTGGGGGTCCAGTCCAGCGGCCATCCGCCAATCGTTGGCGCTGACCGGCTCACGACCGTAGACCTTCTTGAACGCTTCGATCTGATGGCGCGACCGCTCGTCGTTCTGGTTGATCGGGATGGTGGGCGGATTGCCGGGTTCGTCGGTGCCGTCAAGCAGGTTGAGGCCGTGCGCGAGTTCGCGGTCGATCATTTCGGCAGAGGCTAGAAGCTGTTTGAGCGTGGTGGTGATGTAGTCGAGGTCGGCTTGGTTGACGTCGTCGGTCAGCGGCGTCACGATGCCGGTTTCGAGGTTGATGTCGAACTTACCGCGGGCCATTTCCTGCACGTTGTGCAGGAACGATTTGAGACCGTCGATCTCATCGGCGGCCTTGGAGATGACTTTCGATGCCTCCTGGCGGGCAGCGACGTGGCTAGACAGATAGGTGCCAAGTTTGTCGAGGCTGTCATTTGCAGCGTCCGCGGCCTGACCACTCCAGGTGCCGAGGATCGGGAGATCCCGGAGACCGTTTTTGACGCCATCCATCGAACTGGAGCTGGCGTCTAGTGCCGTCGATACTTCCCGGACCTGTCCCGCATTCCACCGTTCGACGTCGGCGAGCGTCAGGGACATCAGAGGTTCTGGCGGATGCGGAGCAAGTCGACAGCGGAGTCCTGGTCGATGGTCTCGTACTTGTTGCCGATGTGGCGGAATGCATCACGGTGGTGGGTGAGTTCGTTGCTGATGTGATCGGCGACGGTTTGAAGGTGGTCCAACTTGCCCTTGAGTACCTCGCCTGATGATCCGACCCATCCCGAGCTGGCCGCTGTGATGTCGACGTTTGCCGATTGCTGCGCCTGGGTGTGGTCGGCCTCGTGCATATCTAGGTGATCAGCGGACATGAACAGGTGCGTCGGATCGACTTTCAGCGACTGCGACATTGCTTCCCCCTCAGCAAGCAGTGTTAGCTACATGGCCAGGCTACCTGCCTGCGGCAGCCGTCTACTCCGCGCATTACCGGGCAAATGCAAAATATGCCCCAGAGGGCTCAAGCTGACGGGGTTAGCGAGCCACCTGTGGGGCGTCTGTAGTGGGTGACTCGCCCAGCTGGGCGAGTTGTGTGGGACGGAAACCGGTCCAGTGCCAGTCGTCAATTCGGCGACCTACGCGACTTCGGCGCGGGAGTCTAGGGTTCGACTGAGCGATGACCGTGCCAATTATGGATGCTCGCCACGCCAGCAGCGGGCGACCGGATCGCTGGGGACGCTGAGACGACCAGACTCGGGTATCCGCGCTGCGAGGGGCCCGGTTCTGGTTGATCGGCCGCGGGTGCGGTGACGGGATGTCCGATCAGGGTGGTTCTCGGCGGTTCGATGAACCGCAGGATCTCGCTCTGCGCAAAATTACCTTGACGGTGCTGGCCTTAGCTGCGCGCGGCGGCCCAGCACTGCCAGGCATTGGAACGATGCTGACAGACGTTCGTGCGACGGCTCAGACCGCAGGCTGTAGACGACGGATGACAGGACATAAGCGCGCGGTTTCAGGATTGGCGCGTGCTGGTGGTTGTCGTGGCACCGAAGCTGACCATCGTTATCTGGAATTATCAAGGCTTGCAAGGAAAGTCGGGCATACGTCGCTGATCAGCGCAATGCTCGAAAACAAGCATATGTATGGATTGATGCATATTCCCGCCGATGCTCGGCGCCGCTGGACGATCCCGGCCACAGGCCAGCTGCCGCCTCGTTGACGGTCATCTTTCGCGCGGTGGTTGGGCACGAATTGGGCGCAGAACAAGAAAGGCCCGGGGTTACCGGGCCGGACCTGCAATGAATGTGGTGCGCGATACTGGGATTGAACCAGTGACCTCTTCCGTGTCAGGGAAGCGCTCTCCCGCTGAGCTAATCGCGCGGGTTGAAACTGTTCCTTGGAGGTGGAGACGGGAATCGAACCCGTGTGCACGGCTTTGCAGGCCGTTGCCTCACCACTCGGCCACTCCACCGCTGGGGTTGATGCCACAATCGCACCTTCGAGCGGATGACGGGATTCGAACCCGCGACCCTCACCTTGGCAAGGTGATGCGCTACCAACTGCGCTACATCCGCGCGCCACGAGCGAGATCGTCGCCCGTCGCGAAGCAGAACATTAGTCCACCGATGCGCGCAGACACAAATCCCCATGACGGCAGGGCAACGCGCGGCCAACAACCGTGTTTCAGAACAGGTGATAGGCCTGCCGCGAAAGTGCGAATCCATGGCGGGTTTTCGTGTCGCGACAGGTGATCCCGCTGTCGGCGCTCTCACATCGCAGGGTTCCGGCGGTGATCGAGTCCCCGTAGCTCAGTTCGGCGCCCGCGCCCAACGCACTGTCGCCTGCGCAGACGAAGGCGGCGGGCCGGCCCCGCCTCAACGTCACGCCCTGGCCGTAAGCGAACTCACAACTGGCCGGCCGCAGCGGTGGGGCCCAGCTACGGTCGCGGATATCGCAGCGGGCCGTCGAGGCGTCGAGGTAACACCCGACGTTGCCGGACGGGGAGGTGAAGCCGGTCAGCTCGGTGACCTGCCGGTTCACCAGGCGGGAGGCGACCCGAATCTCGGGCGTTACGGCAACAGCGTGATCTGTCATGGGGGCCGGAGCGCTGTGGCATCCGGAAAACAGGGCACTAGCAGCAAAAACGGCGCCGCTGACCGCCGGCCAACGGACCCGCAGGTGAACCATGACGGGAGACCATACGCCCGCATTGGCGTGCATATTTGGCAAATCAAACAAGTCGATCGGGAGGCGCGCTGTTCGCGACTTGCCGCTCGCCGTTTCTACGGCTGGGTCGTGCCCATCGAAGAACCACGACCCAGGTGTCGAAAACGCTGAACTGCCGGTCGCGACGGCCCCTGCGCCATCGCGCGGACACCGATTCGGGCCTTACCGGGCATGCGTGCTAGTGTTCGACGTCGTTCCCACGGTCTCGTAGCTCAGTGGGAGAGCGTCCGCCTCACACGCGGAAGGTCGCTGGTTCGAACCCAGCCGGGACCACCATCACCTCAGGCGGCTTCGGAGTTTCCGAAGCCGTTTTTTCGTGGCAGGACACACACTTCACCGTGACGGGGTGTTGTCCGCCCGATTCGGTAGGGTCCTCCGACGTGACTCAGAGCGTGACCGTTGGAACCATCAAATCCGTAACCGCCCGCCTGGCCGAGGAACTCGGCGTGGGTGAGGGGCAGGTCGCCGCCACGGTGGCACTGCTGGACGAGGGGTCGACGGTGCCGTTCATCGCGCGGTACCGCAAGGAGGCCACCGGTGGCCTCGACGACGGCCAGCTGCGCACCCTTGAGGAACGCCTGGGCTACCTGCGCGAGCTCGACCAGCGTCGCGAGGCCGTGCTGGCCTCGATCCAGGAGCAGGGCAAGCTCACCGATGAGTTGCGGGCCGCGCTCATGGCGGCCGACACCAAAGCCCGCGTCGAAGACATCTACCTGCCGTACAAGCCCAAGCGGCGCACCAAGGCCCAGATCGCCAAGGAAGCCGGCCTGGAACCGCTGGCCGAGCGTCTGCTGGCCGATCCGACGCTGGTTCCCGACGAGGCGGCCGGTGAGTTCCTCAACGAGGACGTCGCCGACGCGGCCGCGGCACTGGAAGGTGCTCGCCACATCATCATCGAGCGGGCCTCCGAGGACGCCGAGCTGGTGGGTGCCACTCGTGAGAAGTTCTGGGCCGACGGCTCGATTCGCACCGCTCCGTGGTCCGAGGAGGCCGCGAAAAGCCCTGCCGCGCAGAAATTCCGGGACTATTTCGAGTTCTCCGAACCGCTGGAGAACATGCCGTCGCACCGGGTGCTCGCGGTACTGCGCGGCGAGAAGGAGCAAGCGCTGTCGCTGAACTTCGACGGCGGTGAGGACGAGCAGTACCAGGCGATGATCGCCCAAGCCCTCGGTATCGACATGACCGTCAAGGCGCCGGCCACACCGTGGCTCGCCACCACCGTGCGGTTGGCCTGGCGCGCCAAGCTGATGATCTCGGCCGCCGTCGACGCGCGTATCCGGCTGCGTCAGCGTGCCGAGGAAGAAGCGGTCGCGGTGTTCGCCCGCAACCTCAAGGACCTGCTGCTGGCCGCGCCCGCCGGCACCCGCAGCACTCTCGGTCTGGACCCGGGTTTCCGTACCGGGGTCAAGGTCGCCGTCGTCGACGCCACCGGCAAGGTGGTCGATACGTGCGCGATCTTCCCGCACCAGCCGCAGAAGCAGTGGGATCAGGCCAAGGCCACCCTGGCGGCGCTGGTCGCCCGGCACAACGTCGAGCTGATCGCGGTCGGCAACGGCACCGCTTCGCGCGAGACCGACGCGTTGGCCGCGGAGCTGATCGCCGACATTCGCTCGGCAGGGGCGAAGGCTCCGGTGAAAGCCATGGTCAGTGAGGCGGGTGCGTCGGTGTACTCGGCATCCGAATACGCGGCCCGCGAGATGCCGAACCTCGACGTGACGCTGCGCGGCGCGGTCTCGATCGCGCGCCGGCTGCAGGATCCGCTGGCGGAGTTGGTGAAGATCGATCCCAAGTCGATCGGCGTCGGGCAGTACCAGCACGACGTGACACCGGGCTCGCTGGCGCGCAGCCTCAACGCGGTGGTCGAAGACGCCGTGAACGCGGTGGGCGTGGACCTCAACACCGCCTCGGTGCCACTGCTGGCCCGGGTGTCGGGGGTTACGGAATCCCTGGCCGAGGCCATCGTGGCGCACCGCGAGAGCGCCGGCGCCTTCCGCAGTCGCAAGGCGCTGCTGGACGTTCCGCGCCTCGGCCCCAAGGCCTTCGAACAGTGCGCGGGCTTCCTGCGCATCCGTGACGGGGAAGACCCGCTGGACGCCTCGGGTGTGCACCCCGAGTCGTATCCGGTGGTGCGGCGCATCCTGGACCGCTCCAACGTGACGCTGGCGGAGCTGATCGGCGACGAGCGCACCCTGCGGACCCTCAAGCCCGCCGACTTCGCCGATGAGCGGTTCGGCATACCCACCGTCACCGACATCCTGGCCGAACTGGAGAAACCGGGGCGCGACCCGCGCCCGGCCTTCTCCACCGCCACCTTCGCCGCCGGCGTCGAGAAGGTCGCCGATCTCAAGCCCGGCATGGTGTTGGAGGGCGTGGTGACGAATGTGGCGGCCTTTGGCGCCTTCGTCGACGTGGGCGTGCACCAGGACGGTCTCGTGCATGTCTCGGCGATGGCCGACCGGTTCATCTCCGACCCGCACGAGGTGGTGAAGTCCGGCCAGGTGGTCAAGGTCAAGGTCGTCGAGGTCGACGTGGAGCGCCAACGCATCGGGCTGACGCTGCGACTCAACGACACCCCGCAGCAGGGCAAGCGGACCGACCGCAACGACCGGGGCAGTCAGGGTGGCCAGGGTGGCCAGAACCGCGGCGGTAATCAGAGCCGGGGCGGGGACCGGCGAAACCAGAACCGCGGCAACAACTCCGGTCGCAGGGAGGCGAGCCAGCCGATGGGCTCGATGGCCGAGGCCCTGCGAAACGCCGGCTTCGGCAAGTAGCGGCTACGAGGTTTGCTCCGGGGCCTGATCGGCCCCGGAGTCGCGTCGGCGCCACGAGCGGTAGCCGCGATGGGCGGCGAACGCCCCGATGACGGCGGTGACGCACCAGACGCCGATCGCGGTGTAGGCCAACGGCGCCGACAGATCACCGATCGACGCCCCTAGCGCGGTGTAGACGAATGCGCGTGGCACCGAGCCGATGAAGGCTCCGGCCGCCATCTGCCACAGCGGCACGCCGAACGCCCCGAAGGCATAGGAAGCCAGGGCGTCGGACAGGCCGGGGACGAAACGCTGCCCCACCACCGCCCACAGACCGCCCCGCTGGATCTGGTGGTCCAGCCGATCTGCTCGTTGCACGCCGAGCAGGGCACGGGCGCTGTCGTGTCCGGCGCGCCGGCCGATGAGACTGGTCGCCACCGCGGTGCCGACGGTCGCGCCCAAGGTGACAAAGGTGCCCAACACCGGGCCGAACAGCACCCCGCTGCCCGCGGCGAGGATGGGGCCGGGCACGAAAAGCGCTCCGAGGGCGGCTGAGACCACGACGTAGGCCAGCGGTGCGGCAGGGCCCGTCGAGGCGACCAGCCCTCGCACGTCGTCGACATCGATGACGCGGGCCACGGCCACCAGATAGAACAGGCCGAACAGGAATGCCGCGAAGGCGACGAGCCGCAGGATGTGCGGCCGCCGATTCGTGGCGGGGGAGTCGTCGTCTGTCATGGCGGCCACGATTCTCCCGTACCAGACCTCACCCGGACGCCGCGTCGATCACGCCGTCGAGAATCTCGCGTGAGGTCGACAACTCCCGGATGGCCTGCTCGATCCGGTCGCGCTCGGCCGAAAGCGCGCCCAGTAGGCGGGGCGTGGCCTCAGCGGCAGGACCGCCGTCGGCGTCGCGCATACAGGGCAGGAGTGATGAGATGGTGCGGCTGTGCAGCCCGGCGGCGTAGAGTTCCTGGATGCGGATCACCCGGTCGACTGCGGCCTCCGAATATTCGCGTTGCCCACCGGGCGTGCGGTCGGACGTCAACAGGCCCTGCTGTTCGTAGTAGCGCAGCGACCGCTGGCTGACCCCGGTGCGGCGTGCGAGTTCGCCTATACGCATATGCCTGTTATACCGGCGCGACTTGCCCCTGACATTGGTGTCAGCTCGTAACGTTGGCCATGACCACATCGCAACCGCCTTTCAGCTACAGCCCGATCACCGAACGCGCGCCGATCCATTGGCCCGGCGGTGCCCGAGTCGCGGTGTACATCGGGCTCAACGTCGAACACTTCCTGGCCGACCGACCCTCGACCAGCATCTGGCCGGGTACCGCGGAGCTCACCCCCGATGCACTCAATTACGGTTGGCGGGACTACGGCGCCAGAGTGGGCATTTGGCGCACGATCGGGGCTCTCGACCGGTACGGCGTGCGACCCAGTGTGCTGCTCAATTCGGCTGTCATCGAACACCATCCGCAGATCGTGAAGGCTGGTCTGGAACGGAACTGGACATGGCTGGCGCACGGGCAGACCAATTCGATACTGCACACCGGTTTCGGCGTCGACGAGGAGCGTCGGATTCTCACCGCGATCGCCGACGACATCGCCGACGCGACCGGCCGGCGTCCGCGCGGCTGGATGGGTCCCGGCCTGACCGAAACCGTGTCTACCCCGGAGCTGTTGGCCGAACTCGGTTTTCATTACGTCCTCGACTGGACGAACGACGATCAGCCCTATCCGCTGACCGTTCCCGGCATGCTCAGCGTGCCCTACTCGGTGGAGCTCAACGACCTCCTGATCTTCGGGAAAGGTTTCACCGGAGCCGAGTTCGTGCAGATGGTGATCGACCAGTACGAGCAGCTGCGTGCGGACTCGGCGACCAGTGGCCGGGTGTTGGCGTTGGCGCTGCATCCGTTCGTGATCGGGCAACCCTTCCGGCACAAGTACCTCGAGCAGGTGCTGGAGTACCTTTCGGCGCAGCCCGACGCGTGGTTGACCACCAGCGACGAGATCGCTGCCACGTGGCGGATTGATTGCGAACGCCAATAGCTACAGCGCGATTGGCCCGGCAATCCTGGACCGGCACTGTGAGTGGTGTCACACTGCGATAGGGCCACAGGGCCGAAACCCTGAGGCCCGCGTGTCGCGAACTCCGGGAGGCCCACGATGACAGCTGTCACCGGCATCGCCAGTCGCAGCAACGGCACACCGCCACCGGTCGTGCCTCTCGCCGACATCGATCTCGCATCGCTCGAGTTCTGGGGGCGTGACGACGATGTGCGCGACGGCGCCTTCACGACACTCCGCCACAGCGCCCCGGTCTCCTTCTTCGAGGTGGCGGAGTACGCGGGATTTCCCGGTGGTGCGGGACACTGGGCATTGACGCGCCACGAGGATGTGCACTTCGCCAGCCGCCATCCCGAGTTGTTCAGTTCCAGCCCCACGAGCACGACGCTCAACGACGTTCCCGCCGAGATCGCCGAGTTCTTCGGGTCGATGATCACTTTGGACGACCCCCGCCACACCCGGCTGCGGTGCATCGTCAATCGGGCCTTCACACCCAAGGTGATCGCGCGGATCGAGCAGAGCGTGCGAGACCGTGCGCGTCGCCTGGTGTCGGAGATGGTCGACGCACATCCAGATGGCACCGCGGACTTCGTCGAAGAGCTGGCTTCGCCACTGCCGCTGCAGATCATCTGCGACATGATGGGGGTTCCGGAAGAAGACCAGGCCAAGCTCTTCCACTGGACCTCTGTGCTCATGGGCGCCGGGGACGACGAGGTGTCCACCGATAAGTTCGACGCGTATCTGCAGGTGGCCACCGAGCTGGCCGGATACGGCGTCGCACTGGCCGAGCGGCGCCGCGAGCATCCCGGTGACGACTTGACGACCAGCCTCGTCGAGGCTGAAGTCGACGGAGAACGGTTGTCGTCCAACGAGATCGCGTCGTTCTTCATTCTGTTGACCGCCGCGGGCAATGACACGACCCGCAACGCGATCAGTCACGGCATGGTGGCGCTGAGTCGCTATCCCGAGGAACGGTCCAGATGGTGGAACGACTTCGACGGGGTATCGCCGACTGCTGTCGAGGAGATCGTGCGGTGGGCGTCACCGATCATCTTCATGCGGCGCACGCTCACCCAGGACGTGGAGCGCAGCGGAGTTCAGATGAAGGCGGGCGACAAGGTCTCGATGTGGTACAACTCGGCCAACCGCGATGAGCACGCCTTCACCGACCCGTGGCGGTTCGACGTGTCGCGAAACCCTAATCCACACTTCGGGTTCGGTGGTGGCGGCGTGCACTTCTGCCTGGGAGCCAATCTTGCCCGGCGGGAAATTCGGGTGGCGTTCGACGAACTGCGTCGCCAGGTTCCCGACATCGTGGCGATCGGTGAACCCGCCATCCTGCGTTCGGCATTCGTGCACGGCGTCAAACATCTGCCGGTTGCGTGGACCACGGCCTAGGGAGTTTTGACCCGAGCTCGGCTGAACTTGCCCCGCCACTGCCGGGCCGGGTGCCGGTCGGGCAGCGCCGGACCGGCACCGAAGAGCTTGTCGCGCAACGTCCCCTGCGCATACTCGGTCTGTGCCAGACCGCGGGTCTGCAGCTCGGGCACCACGTGGTCGATGAAATCCTCGAAGCTGCCCGGTGTGGTGATGTAACGGATGTTCACCCCGTCGACCCCGGCGTCCTGCCACTGCTCCAAGGCATCGGCGATTTGCTCGGGGGTACCGATGATCCGGGTCGATTCCTGTTGCTGGCGGACCAGGTCGGCGATGGTCGGGTTCGTGCCGGGCGGTGCGGCCGCGATGAGCGACTCGATGGTGCTGCGGGTGCCCTGAATGGTGGGGGCCAGGTCGCCGATCGGGGTGTGGTGATCCAGGCCGCCCAGATCGACGCCGATGCCGCCGCTGCGGTGCGCGATCAGACCGTCGACGCTGAGGAACTCGTCGAGTTCGGCTGCGCGGGCTTTGGCCTCGGCCTCGGTGGATCCGACCACGAACGACAACCCCTGGAAGAACTTGATGTCCTCGCGGAGCCGGCCGGCGGCCACCGCGCGGTCCCGGGTGTCGTCGATGACGACGGCCGCACCTTTGGGTGAGGCAGCGTTGATGAACACGCCCTCGGCGTGGCGCGCGGCGAATGTCCTTCCTGCAGTCGATGTTCCGGCCTGAAAGACGACGGGAGTGCGTTGTGGCGACGGGAAGCTCAGGTGTGGGCCCTCGACCTGGTATCGCTTGCCGACGTGATGGATCTTGTGCACCTTGTCGGGGTCGGCATGGATGCCGCGTTCCCGGTCCCGGACCAGTGCGCCGTCCTCCCACGACCCTTCCCACAACTTGTAGACGACCTCGGTGTACTCCTCGGCCCACTGGTAGCGCTCGTCGTGCTCTTCGCGTTCGGTCAGTCCGAAGTTGCGGGCCGAGTTCTGTAGCGCACTGGTGACGACGTTCCAGCCGATGCGTCCCTTCGACGCGTGGTCGAGGGTGGAGATCTTGCGGGCGAACGAGAACGGGTGATCCTGCAGCACCGAACTGGTGATCACCAGGCCCAGGTGTTCGGTGGACAGGGCCAGCGCCGAGATGATCGCGGACGGATCGTGATTCGGGATCTGCAGGCCCTCGCGGACGTAGGTTTCCCAGCCGCCGCGGTAGTCGTCATAGAGCCCGACGACGTCGGCGAAGAACACCGAATCGAACTTGCCGCGTTCGAGCAGTTTCACCAGATCCACCCAGACGTCGAGCTGATCGAACTCGAGGCTGCGGGTCTGCGGGTTACGCCACGACCCGTAGGACACGTGGGTGGCAGTGTTCATGGTGAAGGCATTGAGGATCAGCCGCGGTCGAGTCATGGTGTTCCTTCTCCCGTTGGAAGTGAGCAGATCATTGCGCGAGGTGTTCCCGCAGCGTGGTTCCGGCGTATTCGCGGCGAAAGAGCCCACGCTTCTGCAGGATCGGCACCACATGATCGACAAAGGCTTCGAGCCCATCGGGCAGCCGGTCGATGTTGAGGTTGAATCCATCAGCGGCACCGGAGCGAAACCACAGCTCCAGATCGTCCGCCACGGACTCTGGCGAACCCACCAGGTACCGGTGTCCGCCCGGGTTGCGGGTGAGCAGGTCGCGCACCGTCAGCCCTTCATTGTGGGACTGTGTCACAAGTGCTTTCGCAAATGCCGGACTGACAGCTGAGGCGGTGCGCGGTCTGTCCAACACCGCCGCGGACACGGGTTTGTCCAGCACGAGCAGCCCGGGATCCGCACCGATCCGCTGGGCCAGCCGGTCCCGCTCGGACTCGACGTCCACGAAGGCGTCGATCTCGGCTTTGCGGGCGTGCGCTTCGGCCTCTGTGCCTGCCACCACGATGAACAGGCCCGGCAGGATTCTGATCTCGCCGGAGCTGCGGCCGTGGCACCGAGCCTGTCGTTTGGCATCACGTGCGAACTCACGGGCCCCGACGATGTCGCGTTGGACCGTGAAGATGGCGTCGGCCCATTGTCCTGCCATCTCCCGCAGTTGCTCGGAGTCACCAGCTTGCACGATCACCGGTCGCCCTTGTGGTGTCGGCGGCAGCACGAACGGACCCGCGACGGAGAAGAAGTCACCGCGGTGGTCGATCGCGTGGACCTTGTCCGGGTCCAGGTAGACCCCTGTGTGCGGATCACCGCGTATGGCACCGGATTCCAGGCTGTCCCACAGCGCCCGGACCACCGCCGCCGCTTCCTGTGCTTTGCGGTAGCGGTCTTGAGGGGCGATCGAGGCCACCTGCGAATAGTTCGCCTGCGCTGCCGGATTGAGACTGGTGACGATATTCCAGCCCGCGCGGCCGGCGCTGATGTGGTCGAGGCTGGCGATCTGGCGAGCGATCGTGAATGGTTCGGTGAACAAGGCGTTGACGGTCGCGATGAACCCGATGCGCTCGGTCGCCTGGGACAGTGCACTGAACAGGACTATCGGATCCAGCGCCCGCCACGGCCTGCGGTAGGCCTCGTCTTCCAGAGCGAGACTGTCGGCGAGGAACAGCGAATCGAACAACCCGCGTTCGGCGATCGTGGCGATCTCGCGGAAGTGTGAAATGTCGACCGAGACGTCCTCGCTGTCCGCCCGCGTCCGCCACGCATGGTCGTGCCGTCCGCTGGCGAGCAGATTGAGGTTCAGGTGCAGACCTGGTGTCATGAGGCCAGTGCCAACTGCGCGAGACGGCGCCCGGGAACCGCATCGATCATGGCTCGGGTGTAGGGCGAGGCAGGAGAGGAGAATACGGTTGCGGTATCACCGGTTTCGACCACTTGTCCTGCCTTCAACACTACGACGCGGTGAGACAATCGCTGCACGACGGACAGATCGTGGGAGATGAACAGATAGGTCAGTCCGAGGTCGTGTTGCAGTTTCAGTAACAGGCGCAGAATCTGGTCCTGTGTCACGACATCGAGAGCCGACAACGGCTCGTCGAGCAGGATGATCTCCGGTTGCACCACGAGTGCCCTGGCGATGGCCACGCGCTGGCGCTCACCACCTGAGAGTTCCGAGGTGCGCCGGTCGAGCTTCTCCCGGGTGAGGTTGACGTTGTCGAGGGCGTCGCCGATCCGCTGCGCGTAGGTCGATCGGTCACCCAGATCGTAAGAACGCAAAGGGCTTTCGAGTATCTGCCGTACGGTCCAGCGTGGGTCCAGGGCGGAATCGGGATTCTGGTAGACGAACTGGATGTTCTTCCAGTGCGTGCGGCGGCCCCGGTGGTCGAGTCGTGTGATGTCACGGCCGAGCACCTCGATCGATCCACAGGTCGGCTCGGTCAGACCGATGATCATCTTCGCCGTCGTCGACTTGCCCGATCCGGACTCGCCGACCAGGGCCAGCGTCTCGCCGCGACGCACCTCCAGACTCACGTCGGCGACGGCGGTGTGGCGGTTACGCCGGCTGACCCGGAATTCTTTGGTGACGCCGGTGACCCGGATGACTTCCTCGGCAGC
Organism: Mycobacterium sp. URHD0025; assembly: GCF_000426065.1. Lineage (GTDB taxonomy): Bacteria > Actinomycetota > Actinomycetes > Mycobacteriales > Mycobacteriaceae > Mycobacterium. The sequence goes on from NZ_AUEQ01000007.1 coordinate 49,045, forward strand.
CGACTGTTCAACTGGCGCAGGCGGACGTCCGACCGTGCCGCGCACGAGGGTGGCGGTGTAGTCCGATTTGGGTTGGCTGATGATCTCGTCAACCGGAGCGTCCTCGACGATGGTGCCGTGGCGCATCACCACGACCCGCGATGCATGGTCGGTGGCGACGCCGATGTCGTGGGTGACGAACAGCACTGTGGTGCCGTGCTCGGCGACCAGGCGGTCGAACACCCGTAGGACCTGGGCCTGGACGGTCACGTCGAGCGCCGATGTCGGTTCGTCGGCGACCAGCAACTCAGGGTTGAGCCCGAATGCGATGGCGATGAGTACGCGTTGGCGCGTACCGCCGGACAGTTCCCCGGGGTACTGGTCGAGTCTCTGCTCGGGGTGGTCGATCTCGACCTGCTCGAGCAGCTCGATGCAGCGTTGCCGGCGTTCTCGCCGATTGAGTTTCTCGCCTTTGAGGTCGAAGATCTCGCCGATCTGGGATCCGATGGTGCGGACGGGGTTCAACGACGCGCCGGGATCCTGGGGGACCAACCCGACCGTGGTACCCCGGATGCGGCTCCATTCGCGCTCGGTCAATCCGACTGTGCTGGTGCCGCGAAGGGTGAGCGAGGTGGCGGTCAGTGCCGCGGTCTCCGGCAGCAACCCGATCACGCTGTTGGCCAAAGTCGTCTTTCCCGAGCCAGATTCACCGACGACGGCAACGAACTCGCCCGCGGACAGGCTCAAGCTGACCCCGTCGAGGGCGACCTTTCGTTCGGCGGTGGCGGTATCGGCCGGGTAGGTGACGGTGAGATCGGCAAGTTCGAGCAGAGACATGTCAGATGCTCCAGGTCAGATGTTGTTGGACTTCAGCACGCGCCGGCTGACCACGCCCAAGGCGACGATCACCACGAGGATGACCGCGCCGGGCAGGGACGTGAGCCACCACGCGGTGGCCAGGTAGCTGCGCCCCTCCGCGACCAGAAGGCCCCACTCAGGTGTCGGTGGCGGGGCGCTGTACCCCAGGTAACCCAGCGCCGAGATGGCCAGGATGGCGGTACTCAGGTCGATGACGGCCAGCGCCACCACGGCACCGACCGCGTTCGGCACGATGTGACGGCGGATCACCGACCATCGGCTCTCACCGGACAGAAAGGCGGCCTCGACGTAGTCGAGAGCGCGCACCCGCATCACCTCGGCACGAAATACCCTGGCGAAGATGGCGATCGACCCGATCCCGACCCCGACACCCACGGACAACGGGCCTGCGCCGTAGGCGGTGACGATCCAGATCGACACCAGGAAACCGGGCAGCGCCAACAGCACATCGCTGAACCTCATGCCGACAGCGTCGGCGACCGGACCCGCCACGCCTGCGACGATGCCGATGATGCTGCCGACGATCAGTCCGACTGCCACAGCCAGACCTGCGGTGAGGATCGTGTGTGAGGTGCCGTAGATGACGCGGGTCAGCACATCCCGGCCGAGATGGTCGGTACCGAACCAGTGGGCCCAGCTCGGCGGTTGGAACTTGTCCAGGCGGTTGCCGTTGAGCGGGTCCCGACTGGTGAACAAGCCGGGAACGACGGCCCAGGCGACCACCACGACGAGGACGGCACCCGATATCCGCACCGACCAGGGCGCGCCTCTGACCGCCGAGATGACCGGGGACGCGGCGATGATCGTCAACGGAACCTGCCCAACCGGGTGTTGAAACCCTCTCGCTGCAGTTTGGTGACCCGGGGGTCGAGGATCGGATAGACGAGGTCCACCAACAGATTCACCCCGACGATGACCACCGTGGTGAGTAGCACCAGGCCCTGGATCAACGAGATGTCCTGGTTGGAGACCGCCTGAAGCAGCACGGTGCCCAGCCCGGACCGGGAGAACACCGTCTCGGTCACCACGGATCCCGCCAGCAACGCCCCGATGGTCGTCGCGGTCACCGTCAGCGCAGGTCCCGCCGCGTTCTTCAGGACGTGTTTGCGGATCACCCAGGTGGGACTACCACCTTTGGCGCGCGCGGTGTTGATGTGCGGGAGAGTCAGTGTCGCTTCGGCGTTCTTCAGCAGCACCTGCGCGATGGGTGCCGAGATCGGTACCGCCAGGACGAGAGCCGGGACCAGGAGCGATGCCACCGAGCCGTCCGGGAACAACGAGAACAGTCCGAGTTGCACCGAGAAGATCTGCAGGACAACCAGGCCCAGCCAGAATGTCGGTACGGCGCTGAACAGCGGGGGAATGGTGCGGATGAACGTCCGCAGCCACCGGAACCGGGTGGTCGAGGACAGCAGCAGGATGCCGAGTGCGAAAGCCAGGGCCAGCACGGTGGCCGTCGAGGCCAATTTGAGCGTTTCGCCGATGACGCTGCCGATCCGCTCGGTGACGGCCTGCCCGCTGGACAGCGAGAAGCCGAATTGGCCGTGTAGCAACTGATTCAGTTGTGAGAAGTACTGCACGTAAACCGGTCTGTCGTAACCGTAGAATTCCTTGACCTGCGCGACGATGTCAGGGTTGAAGTACCCGTCACCTTTTGCCACGAAGATCGACACCGGGTCGTTCGGCAGGATGCTGACGCCCCAGAAGATCACCGTGAAAGCCAGGATCAGTACCAGTAGCGATTGGCCGATTCGTGCGGCGGCGTACTTGATCACGTCGACTAGTTCTTCCAGGCGCTCTGGAACAACGGTTCCGTGTAGTTGGTGAAGTCGACGTGCACGTTCGGGGCCGCCGCGTGCACCTGCACCTCGTCCCACAAGATCAGCGCCAGTTGATCGTCGATGATCTTCTGCTGGATTCGGCCGACGACGTCTTTGAGCTGTGTCGGGTCGGTGGCCCGCAGCTCCTCCTTGGACAGCGCGATCAGCTCGTCATTTTTCGCGAACGTGAGGTTGCCGTTCTCGCGTCCGAACAGCAGCCCGAGCCCGTTGTTGTAACCGGTCCGGGTTCCCAGCAGCGGAGTCGACGGGTCGGTGTTGGCGGCGTTGAACAGTGTGGTGTCACCTGCACGGTTCTGCAACGCGACTCCCAGGTCCCGCCAGCCGGCTTCGATGAATTCGAATGCGGGGCGGAACACCACGCTCTGGTTGGACGCGGCGAGCGTGAGATTGAGCTTCTCGCCGTCCTTTTCGCGGATGCCGTCGCCGCCGACCTTCCAACCGGCTTCATCCAGCAGGCTCTTGGCTTTCTCCGGGTCGTAGCCGATCTGGGCACTGACATCCTTGAACAGCGGATCATCTTGTCCGAGAACCGAATTACTGGCCCGGTAACTCGGAGACAGGACGGTGTCGACCACTGCCTGCCGGTCGACGGAGAGCTGCAGCGCACGTCGCACCCGCGGATCGCTGACCAGTTCGTTGTTGACCCGGAATCCGACGAGGTTGGCGGTGAGCACCGGCGCGGCCACTGGGATCACCTGGAATCCGCCCTGTTGCAGGGCCGGTTCGTCGGTCGGCTGGATACCGCGGGCCAGGTCCACCTGCTTGGACTGGACCGCGCCCGCGCGCAGTCCGGGCTCACCGATCACCCGCACTACGAGCTTGTCGAGGTAGGCCGCGCCCTGATTGGGCGATGACACTGGTGGCCAGGCATAGTCCGCGCGCTTGACGAGGGTGACCTCCTGGTCTGGGACCTGTGATTCGTAGACGAACGGGCCGGAGCCGACCACATTCGCGATCTTGGCCTGGCCGTCGTAGTCCAGGGCGAGGGTCTTCAGACCGCGGATTCCGGCCCGGCCGTTGGCGGCGACCCGATAGAAGTTGCTGTTCGGCTGGTTGAGGAACACCGTGATGGTGTTGCCGGTGACTTCACTGCGGTCATAGCCGACGAAGTCGCTGAACGGCGGGATCTTCTTGGACGGGTCTCCCTTGCCGAGCTGGTCGAAGTTCGCCTTCACCACATCAGCGGTCAACGGTGATCCGTCGCTGAACGTGACGCCGTCGCGGATGGTGAAGGTGTATTGCGTCGCATCGTCGTTGCGGGAGAACTCCCGTGCCAACCAGCCCTGAACCTCGCCGCTTTTCGGATCGAGGTAGACCAGCCGGTCGACTACCTGGAACAACAGGTTGGCGGTGGTGTAGTTGGTGCTCAGGGCATCGGTGACAAATTGGACGTCGGAGAAGGTGAGGCTGCCGCCGGGTGTGGGTTGCCCAGTAGGACCCGTACTCGCCGGCTGCTGCTGGCCGGAGCATCCGGCGAACACTGCCACGGCGAGCGCGCCGGCAATCAGCTTGTACATTCGGCGCATTGGTGTCCTTCGTGGTCGGGCGTCGTTGTTTTCGAGATCGATCGCGTGGGGCGTCGGAACCAAAGGAACACAACGGATCTCACTCGCGCGTAGGTAGCCGGAACGCTAGGGCGCGGCCTGGTGTGGATCAATGGTTTAGTTTGCACTGCGCAAAACCATCCGCGGCTCAGGGTGCGCCGGCCGCGCTGGCCTCACGTTGACGGTCGTAGAACGACTTTGGCGTCGTGCCGTTCAGCACGGAATCGCCGATGATCCTTGGTTTGTAGATCACCGGATTGTGGGAGGCGAGAGTGCGCGCGTTACGCCAGTGCCGGTCCAGGCTGCTGCCTTCGCGGATCGCCGAGGCGCCGCCGGCGTTGAAGATCTGGGCACCTGCCTCGAGCACCGATTCGATGATGGTGATCTGAGCGGCGGACACATCGATGAAATTGCGGGCGTAGGCGTCCTCGGCGTCCAATCCTGCCTCTGCCAACTGGTTCGCGCGTTCCAGACTGGTCGCGACCTGCACCAGCAGTGCATCGGCCACCCGGGCGTGCCGGTAGAGATGGCCGATCACCGCCAGGACTTCGGCGTCGTCGGTGGCCCGTTCGGACCGTGCATGCAGGTTGGTTCGAACCCGGGACCTGACCAGCCCGACCGCGTCGTCGACGACATTGCGTGCGATGCCGGCCAGGTTGGCCAGATGCACCAGCTGTACGAATGCCTGGATGGGGCGCAGGTTCTCCGTCGAGCGGCTCAGGTTTCCGTTGTCTTGAACCGGGACTGCATCGAAATGCGTTGTCCCGCTGCCGGTGAGCCGCTGGCCGATACCGTCCCAGTCGTCGGCGTGGGTCACGCCGGGATCACGCGCGGAGACGACGGCGAAGGTGACTTGTCCGTCGTCCTGCCCGCCCGGATTGTCGATCGTGGCGGCGACCCGGATGTAGTCGGCGTACAGCGACCCGGTCGAGTAGTACTTGACGCCCGAAATCACCTGCCGTTCGCCGGCCCGGTGCAGCGTGGTGGTAGGCAGGAAGTCCGGGCTTGTGGCGGCCGGTTCGGATTGCGCGTTGCCGAAGATCGCGCCGTTGGCGATCCTGCGCAGCCAATGCGTGCGTTGTTCGGCAGACGGTGACTGCCGCAGGATCTCGACGGTGGTGAAGTGGCCCCGCAGTATCTGCGGCACATTGGAATCGGCTCGACCCAGTTCGGCGAGCAATTCGAACAAGGTCGGCAGATCGACGTCGAACCCGCCGTGCTCGACAGGCACGCGCAGCCTGCCGAATCCGGCGGCGGCGAGCGCCTGGATCTCGTCATGCACCGGCTCGTCGCTGCGGCTTCGCGCAGCGGCCCTGCCCGCCAGCTGATCGAAGATCCTGCGGAACTCGGCAAGGCTGACTTGGAATGTGGCGGACACGGGGCCCCTCTCGATTCGGTGGCTGGCAATTCTGGATACGAGTGGGTTTCAGGCCACGCCCGAGACCTCGTGAGACGTCCGTGGATCTTGTAATCCGAGCCGTTCACGGATAGTCGATCCGTCATAGGTGGTGGGGAATGCGCCCGAGGCCTGCAGCAGTGGGATGACGTCGCGGTTGAACTCGGCGATGCCGTCGGGAAGCACCGGGATGTGGATGTTGAACCCGTCGACAGCACCGTCGGCCCACCAATCCAGGATGGTGTCGGCCACGTCCTGTGATGTGCCGATGGCCAGCCGGTGCCCGCCCTCGACGCGACGCACCAGCTGCCGTGGGGTGATCTCTTCGGCAGCAGTCAGTTCGGCGAAGGAGCGTACGAAACCGACGGGGCGCGACTGGTCCTCGGTGTAGTCGAACAACTTCGAATCCAGTGGGCGGTCCGGGTCCAGGTGCTCACCGATATCGAACAACGCTGCCCGTGTGAAGAAGTCGGCGATCAGTCCGTCCTCGCCCTGGAGTCCGTGCAACGCCTCATGTTTGCGATACGCCTCGTCGCGGGTGGCGCCGACGATGACTGTCAGACCCGGCATGAGCCGGATCGCGTCCGGATCGCGGCCATGGGCGAGGGCCCTGTCCCGCAGTTGCGCCTTGTAATCGAACGCGGCCTGCTTGTGCAGCAGCGATGCGTAGACGATGTCGGCATGTTTGGCTGCCAGGTCCACTCCGGCCTGTGATGCTCCGGCCTGTGAGATCACCGGGTGGCCCTGCGGCCCGATCGGCACGTTCAACGGCCCTGCCACGTCGAAGAATTCGCCGTGGTGATCGATGCGCCGTGCGGTCGTCTCATCCCACAAGGTGTCCGTCGGCGCCGCATCGCCCGGAGGATCCCAGCTGAGCCATAGCTTCTTGACCACCTCGAGGAATTCATCAGCGCGACGGTATCTTTCGGCCCGCGGCGGCAACGGGGCCGCGGAGAAATTGGACGCGATATCCGGGTTGAAACTGGACACCACGTTCCAGATCACCCTGCCGCCGGAGATGTGGTCGAGCGTCGCCAGCCGGCGCGCCAAATTGTAGGGGGAGTTGTACGAGGAGGACGCGGTGAGCAGAAAACCGATGTCGGGCACGGCCGCGGCGATGGCACTGAACAGCACGGTCGGGTCGAAGCTGTGCAGCGGACGAGAGGTGTTGTCACGTTGCAGTGCCGGGTGATCGGAGACGAACACGATGTCGAACACCCCGTCATGGGCCAGCTGCGCGGAGCGCAGGTAATGGTCCCACTCGCTGAACCGGTTCCATGTGGTTGCGGGCCACGCCCACGACCGTCCGGCCGAGCCGGTGCTGTTGACCGCGACGCTGAGGAACAGTCGTCTCTGGGTCATGAGATTCTCCGCTCGGACAGGCCGGCGAGTTGGCTGCGTAACCGGCGCCCAGGCGTGGCGGCGAGCAGCGCGCGCGTGTAGTCCTCGGCCGGCGCACCGAAGATCTGCGCGATGGGCCCGGTCTCCACCACCAGGCCGCGGCGCATCACCGCCACGTAGTCGGATATCGACCGAACGAGGTCCAGGTCGTGCGAGATGAACAGATAGGTGAGCTTGAGTTCGCGCTGCACCTCGTCGAGCAGATCGAGGATCCGTCCCTGCGTCACTACATCCAGTGCCGACAACGCCTCGTCGAGAACGACGACAGATGACCGCGGCGCCAGGGCGCGCGCGATCGCGACCCGCTGTTGCTGCCCACCGGACAGCTCACGGGGTTTACGGCTCGCGAACGCCCCTGGCAGCCCGACCCGGTCCAGCAGTTCGGCGACGCGGCGTCGGCGCGCGGCGTGATCACCCAGCCGGAACGAGCGCAGCGGCTCGTCCACGATCTGCTCCACGGTCAGCCGCGGGTCCAGTGCTACCTGCGGATTCTGCTGTACCAGTTGGATTTCGCGCCATACGTCACGCTTGGACCGCCCGCTCAACCCGCTGACCCGCCTGCCGTGCAGGTACACCTCACCAGCGTCCGGGCGGGTCAGTCCGAGGATCAGCCGCGCCGTCGTCGACTTGCCCGAGCCGGACTCGCCGACCAAGGCGAAGGTGCTGTGGGGGGCGAGGGCGAACGTGACGTCGTCGACGGCTCTGAAATGTCCGTTCGGACCACGGGTGTAGGTCTTTGTCAGGCCTTTCACCTCGATCACGGCGGGACCGTCGGCAGGGGCTTGCTGTCGAGCTTCGCGTTCGGAAAGTCCAAAGGCGCTCGTGATGAGTTGGCTGGTGTAGTCGTGCCGGGGGGTGAACACCAGGTTGTCGATGGGGCCGTCATCGACCACTTCTCCGCTGCGCATCACGATCGCCCGGGTGGCGTGGTCGGCTGCCACCGCCAGATTGTGGGTGACGAACAGCACTGCGACGCCGGTCTGTTCGGTCAGCCGGTCGAAAACCTCCAAGACCTGCTTCTGCACCGTGACATCCAGTGCGGAGGTGGGTTCGTCGGCGATCAGCAGCGCGGGACGTAATCCGAATGCGATGGCGATCAGCACCCGCTGTTTCATCCCGCCGGACAGCTCGTGCGGGTACTGCCGGAGCCGCTGCTCGGGGTGGTCGATCCCGACCAGATCGAGTAATTCGATCGCCTTGGTGCGTAATGCTCTGCGGGACAGGCGCTGTCCCCGGGAGTGCAGGCGGAAGACCTCGGTGAGCTGACGTCCGATGGGCTGCACCGGATCCAGCGACGTCGCAGGATCTTGCGGCACCAGCGCGACGACCCTGCCACGCAGCTTGACCAGTTCCCGTTCGGTCAGTCCGGTGAGCTCCCGGCCGCCGACCCGGATCGATCCGCTCTCGATACGCGCGGTGTCCGGCAGAAGACCGATCGCGGCCCTGCTCAACGTCGATTTGCCGGAACCGGATTCCCCGATCACGGCGACGACCTCACCCGGACGGATGGTGAGGTCCGCACCGCGCACCGCGGGATGGGCCGAACCGCGGTAGGTGATGGTGAGGTTCCGGATCTCGAGCGCAGGGCTGTCGGCGGACGCGGCAGCGGGCGTTTTTGCCGTCGGCAGGGTGGTGGTCATTTCAGCCTCTCGTCAGATCCTGAATCGGCGCTGGAGTAGATGACCGGCCCGCGCGACGGCGAGTACCGCCACCAGCACGACCACGCCGGGCAGTGTGGTGAGCCACCACGCGTTCGCCAGATAGTCGCGCCCTTCGGAGAGCAGGGTGCCCCACTCCGGTGTGGGAGGTGGCGCGCCATAGCCGAGGAAGCCGAGCCCGGCGATGTTCAGGACGGTCGATCCCAACTCGGTGGGGATAAGGGCCACGATGGGCCCGGCAGAGTTCGGCAGGACATGGCGGAACAACACCGCCGACGGTGGTGCTCCGGAAATCCGTGCGGCATCGACGTATTCGAGTGCGGCGACACGCAGGGCCTCGCCGCGGGCCACCCTGGCGAACGGCGCGATCGCGGCGATGCCCACTCCGATGGCCACGTGGGTGGTGCCGGGGCCGAACGCCGCCACCACGCACAGCGCCAGCAGGAATCCCGGCAGGGCGAGCAGCACGTCGACCAGGCGCATCACCACCGCGTCGACCGCTCCGCGCACCAGTCCGGCAGTCACCCCGAGCACTGTCCCGATCACCAAGCCGATGGATGTTCCGATGACCGCGCCGTAGACGGTGTTGCGGGTGCCGTGGACGACGCGGGTGAAAGTGTCCCGGCCCGCCCGGTCGGTGCCGAACCAGTGGTCGAAGCTCGGTGGCAGGAACTTGTTCGCACCGTCACCGATGAGGGGATCCTGGCTGCTGAACCAGCCGGGAAAGAACGTCCACAGCACCATCGTCGTCAGCACCAGTAATGTGACCGTCGAGGCAATACTGCTGGGACTGAGCTGAATCCGAGGGCGCGACTGCGCAATGGCAGGCGTCAGGGTGGCCGTCATTCCCGTGCTCCGCCCGCGGTGAGCAGTATCCGCCGGTCCAGGGCCGGGTAGAGCAGGTCGATCACCAGGTTCACCGCCACATAGACGCCCGCGATGATCAAGATGAACCCCTGGACCAGCGACACGTCCTGCGAGGACACCGCGGTTTGAAGCACGCGGCCGATACCGGCCCGGGCGAACACGGTTTCGGTGACGACGGTGCCACCGACGAGGGTTCCCAGTACGGTGCCGGCGACCGTGAGGCCCGGCCCTGCTGCGTTGCGGACCACGTGCCGCCAGAACACCCAGTGTTTGTCCGCCCCCTTCGCGCGCACGACGTCGATGAAGTCACTGGCCAGCACGGTGTCGACACTCTTGAGCAGCACCTGCGCGAGGGTGGCCGACAACGGCAGGCCGAGCACCAGCGACGGCACCAGGATGGAAAGGAAGGTGCCGTCGGGAAAGGCCGAGATCCAACCCAGTTGGAATGACAGCACGTTCAGCACGACGATGCCGACCCAGAACACCGGTGCGGCCGCGAACAGTGGTGGCAGTGCTACGACCGAGGACCGAAGCCAGCGCCAGCTGGCCAATGACGCTGTGGTGACGATGCTTCCGGCGATGAGCAGAGCCACGATGAATGCCGTGAACGTCAGACGGAGGGTGGGCAGTGCGGCGTCACCGATCGCCTGCGCCACCGTCTGCCCGGTACTCATGGAGTAGCCGAGCCCGCCACGAACCACATGCCCGAGTTCGATGAAGTACCGCTGGAGGACCCCGTGGTCGTACCCGTAATACAGCTTCATCTGTGCGACGGTCTGCGGGTCGATCACCCCGCTGTCGTCGGTGGCGAACATGTCGATCGGGTTCGACGGAAGCAGCGTGATCGCGATGAAGGTCAGTGTGTAGGCCAGCCACAGCACGACGACGGCCTGAAACAGCCGACCACCGACGTAGCGGTTCACGGCTTTTTCCAGGCGTTGTAGAAATCGGGATAGGTCTGTGTCTGGAAGGTGACATGCACGTCGGGCGACGCGCCGAACGTCTGCGCCTCCTCGAAGTAGGCGATCACATAGGAGCCCTTGATCAGCGCCTTCTGTTGTTCTGCCTGAACGGCTTTGAACTCGGCGTCGTCCTTGGCCTCCAGCTCCCGGGTGTAGAGCGCGGTGAGCTCCGGCGGTGAGCCGAGCAGAGCGGTATTGCCTTTACCGCCGAAGCTCTGGCCCAGCGAGATGATCGAGGTCCGGCTCACCACGATCGGAACGGTGACGTCGGTGTTGGCTGCCGCGGCGAACGACGGATCGTTGCGCACGTCGAGCACGACGCCCAGTTCCTTGCGCCACTGCTGGGCGATGTACTCCCACGCGGGTCCCAGGGCAACCTGCTGCGCACTCTGCGGCACGGCCAGGTGCAGTTGCTTGCCGTCCTTGGCGCGGATCCCGTCGGAACCCTGACGCCAGCCCGCCTGTTCCAGCAGATCACGCGACGTGTCGGGGTTGTAGATGAAGTCGCCGGCCAGATCGACGACGTTGGCGTTGTTGACATTGAGGATCGAGATCGGCGGGGGGTAGCTCGGGGTGAGCGCATCGCGGCTCAGTCCGTCGCGGTCGATGCCCAGCACCAGGGCCCGCCGGACCAACGGGTCCTTCGTGAATTCGTTGTCCACGCGCAGCCCCGCATAATTCGCCGTGCCCAATGGCGGGCGGTAGGCCAACAGTTGATAGCCGGCGGCCTGGATTGCGGCCTCATCGGATGGCTGGATGCCGCGGGCCACATCCACCTGGTTGGAGGTCAGAGCGCCCGTGCGCAAACCGCTTTCGGGCAGTACCTTCCAGACGATCTCGTCGAGGTAGGCCTCGCCCTGGTTCGGTGAACTGGCGGGAGCCCAGCGGTAGCCGGGGCGGCGGGCCAGGACCGCCGACTGGTTGGGCACCTGGGATTTGAACACGAACGGACCCGCACCTACGTGGTTGTCGGGCCGGCCGGCCTCTTCCAGTTCCAAGCCGATGGTCTTGGCGCCGAGAATGGGGGAGTTCAGCCGGGTGGTGTCGATCAGGAATTGCTGATTGGGCGTGGACAGCACCACGGTCACCGTGTCGCCGTCCACTTCAACGTGGTCGTATCCACGGGAAATGTTGGGGTGCACCGGAATCCGCAGCTTCTCGTTGCCCCGCCCGTACAGCTCGTAGTTCTGGGCGACGATCTCCGGCGTCAGCTGGGTGCCGTCGCTGAAGGTGATGCCCCTGCGGATCTTGAAGCTGTAACGCGTGTTCTCGTCGTTCTTCGTCCAGGATTCGGCAACCCACGGCTGAAGCTGCTTCTTGTACGGGTCGAAGTACAGCAGGAACGCGTTGGTGTGGAAGGTGAGGTTTCCGGCACTGTAGGTGCCGAGCTTCTGGGCCTGCCAGCTGGTGACCGCTTCGGTATCCGAGAACATCAGTGTCCCACCGCGAACCGGGTCACCGGTCGGCCCGGAGGGGCTGACAGCCGGCGCGCCGGTGCCTGGTCCGCCGCACGCCACCAGCAATCCCGATCCGAGCAGGGCAGCGCTGAGCCCGAAGAAGCCGCGGCGGTCAAGGCGGTTGGTCATCGGATCGGTCATCCTCGTCTGTGTGGTGGTCGGTCGGTTGCGTCAGAGACACGAACAGCAGGCACCACAACATGAACCGGTCACGGTCGACAGTCTTCCGACCGGATCGATGTCAACCAACCGGGTCCCGCTACGCGAATGGTTGACCTGAACTTAAGAATCGCGTCGCGACCCGATTAAGTAGCGCTGAAGGGTTCCGGTAGCGGTGGAGCCTTGCTCATCGCGGCGCGAGCGTCGACGCTCACCCGGTGAGTAATGCGAAACTGGTACTGAACTCGGTGATCCGGGCGATCGGCTTCACCCAGGGCGGCTGGCGCCATCCGGCTGCGACGCCCCAACGTGCCCTGGATCTGGACTACTACCAGGAATACGCACAGCTCTCCGAGCGCGGGCTGTTCCACGGCTTGTTCGTGGCGAACACGCCCGCCGCCCGCAGTAATGACTGGACCACACTGTTCTCCCCACTGGAGCCCGTCGCGTTGCTGTCAGCGCTCGCGCCCACCACGACCCACATCGGGTTGATCGCCACGCTGTCCTCCACGTTCAACCATCCTTACAACGTGGCCCGCCAGATCGCCACGCTCGACCACCTCAGCGGAGGCCGTGCCGGCGTCAACATCGTCACCTCCGGATCTCTCGATGCGGCACGTAATTTCGGCTTCGACGAACTTCCCGGTCACGACGACAGGTACGAACGGGCGCACGAGTTCCTCGATGTGCTCTACCAACTGTGGGACAGCTGGGATGCCGATGCGCTGATCGTCGACAAGGCGGCTGGTGTGCAGGCCAAACCGGACAGCATCCGGCCGATCAGGTACCGCGGCAAGCACTTCGCCGTGCACGGGGCCTTGGACGTGCCGCGCTCTCCGCAGGACCGGCCGTTGGTCTTCCAATCCGGACAGTCCGCACCGGGCCGGCGGTTGGCCGCTGCCTACGCCGACGCGGTCTACACCGCGCAACGCACGATCGAGGAAGCCAAGGCGTTCCGCGACGACCTGCACCGCACACAGCGTGCATTGGGCCGGACCGGACCGCTGGTCAAGGTGCTGCCCGGCCTCATTCCGATTGTGGTGAGCACCGATGCCGAGGCGCACGAACTGCACGACGAGATCAGCGCATTGAACCCGCCGGAGCGTTCAGTGGGGATCCTCGAAGAGCGGCTCAAGGTCGACCTGACCGGTGTCGCACTGGACGAGCCGTTCCCGGTGCACCGCCTGCCACCGATCGCGAGTCTGGCCGGGGAGCGCAGCTTCCACGAGATCGTGCGCAGCCACGCAGACGCCGGTGCGACCCTGCGGGAAATCCTGCGGATCACCGACTCCGGCAACGGCCACCTGCGTTTCGTCGGCTCCGCCGAGCACGTGGCCGATCAGATCGAGGAATGGTTCACCGCGGGCGCGGTCGACGGGTTCAACGTCAACCCGGCCATCACGCCCACCGGTCTGACCGATTTCGTCGACCAGGTGATCCCGCTGCTGCAGGACAAGGGCATCTACAAGCGTGAGTACGGCGAAACCGGTTCGCGGGCGGCGTTCGCCTGACCTGCTACGGCTTGAGACGGGCCCCGGTCCGGAACTTGTGGGCGAGGAACACACCGACCGCGACGGCGGCGCCGATGACGGTGAGCAGGGCCCGCGCGGCCGGGATGTCGGCCGCACCCAACATGCCGTAGCGCATCGCCTGCACCGCGTAGAACACCGGATTGAGGTGACTCAGCGTCTGCCAGGCCGGCGCCAGGTCGTTCACGGAGTAGAACACGCCGCCCAAGAAACACAGCGGCTGCACGATCAGCACCTGGATCGCCGCAACGTGTTCCTGGGTCTGGTTGTACATCCCGGCGATCATCCCGGCCTGCGCCGCGAAGATCAGCACCGCGGCGAAGGCGATGATCGCGTACCCGGGCTTGGCGATGTGCGAACCGGTCAGCGGCATCGCGATGAGCAGGATCGCCGACGAGATCAGAATCCCTCGCACGATCGACCCCAGTACCAGTGCGAGGTTGATCTCCCACCAGCGCAGCGGACTACCCAGAACGGCGTTGATGAATCGGTCCTTGCGGGCCTCGAACAGTGACGCGGAGCCCTGGATGTATCCGGCGGTGACCACCGCGAGCACCACGAGCCCGGGGAGGATGAACTGGTCGTACGGAACCCCACGGATGGGCGAGATGCGGCTGCCCAGCGCCAGGCCGAAGACGAAGATGAACAGCAGCGCCGCGAGGACCTGACCGGCCACGGTGTAATACCAGACCTTCAGGTAACGGACGATCTCGCGCTGCAGCAGCCACGTGAAGGCCGGCCGCTGTGCCCGGTAGGGCCGGTCATAGGGCGTCAATGGTGCTGAGGCCAACCAGTTTTCACTCACTGCGTGCCACCTGACGGCACGGTCATGGCGCGGTTGTACACCTCGGCCAGATCGGTGGCGCCGAACTCGGCCCGCAATCCGGCGGCCGTATCGCGCGAGATCACCCGTCCTGACCTGATCAGCGCTACTTCGTCGCACAGCGCCTCGGCCTCTTCGAGGTAGTGGGTGGTGAGCAGGATGGTGTGTCCGATCCGGTGCAGGTCTCTCATATAACCCCACAGATCGGCCCGCAACTCGACGTCGACGCCCGCAGTCGGCTCGTCGAGGATCAGCAGCCGCGGCCGGTGAATCAGTGCCCGCGCCACCAGCAGCCGACGTTGCATACCGCCGGACAGCGAAAGCGGACGCCCGTGCGCCTTGTCCGCGAGTCCGAGTAGCTCCAGCAGGTCGTAGGCCCGCCTGGTGGCTTCGCGTCTGCCCAGCCCGTGGTAGCCGGCGTGGTAGATCAGCACTTCGACGTTGGTCAGGAACCGATCCAGGTTGACCTCCTGCTCGGCCAGACCCACCAGAGACCGTGCGGTGCGAGAACCGTTCGGGTGTCCGAAGATCCGGATCTCACCGGACGTCGGGCGCAGCAGGTTGCACGTCGCCGAGATGAGGGTGGACTTGCCGGCACCGTTGGGGCCGAGCAGTCCGAAGAACGCGCCGTCGGGGATGTCGAGATCCAGATCGTGGAGCGCGGTGAAACCCGAGCGGTATGTCTTGCGTAGTTTTCGGACTTCCAGGGCAGGTGGCACAGGAGCAAACTACCTCTACCGGAAGTGTTGTGTCGCTTGGGTATCCCCGCAGGATGGAATCTTGGTGAGCGAAACCGATGACCTCGGACAGTTAAGCCAGAGCGCGGTGTTCCCGTAGCCGAAGTCGATTGTTCGCGGCTCGGGCCGAATCGATACTCGGCCGATGACGACAGTCGAGACCGCTACGCTCACCGCCGGGAATCTGCACGAATTGATCGGTGCAGGAAACGAATACGCGCTCGTGGATGTGCGTGAGGCGGGTGTCACCGCAGCGCAGGGTTCGATCCTGCTGGCCGTGTCGATACCGCTCAGTGTCCTGGAGTTGCGGGTGCGTACCCGGATTCCTCGGCTGTCCACCCCGGTCGTCGTCTACGACGGCGGGGATGACGATCAGCACCTGGCCGAGCGTGCGGCGGCTCGGCTGGGCGAGTTCGGCTATACCGACGTACGCATCCTCGACGGTGGCCTGCGGGGGTGGGCGGAGGCCGGGTACAAGGTGCAGTCCGGTGGTGACCATGTGATCGGGCAGGCCTTCGGCGAGTGGATTGAACACGTCTACGCCACACCGCACATCAGCGTGGCCGACTATCGCGAGCGCGTCGAGGCGGGGGAGGACATCGTCCTGCTCGACAGTCGTCCGATCGGTGAGTTCGAGAACCACAGTCTGCCGGGCGGTACCTCGATTCCCGGTGCCGAACTGGTCTACCGGGCCGCCGAGGTGGTCACGTCACCCGACACGCTGGTCGTGGTGAACTGCGCCGGACGGACCCGCAGCATCCTCGGTGCGCAGGTGCTGATCAACGCCGGACTGCCCAACCGGGTCGTGTCGCTGGAAGGCGGCACGCAGTCGTGGGTGCTCGAGGGACACGACCTCGACCACGGCAAATCCGTTGCGGCCCCGGTTCCGAGCGGCTCGGCATTCGACGCTGCGAAGAAGGCCGCCGCTCGGTTCGCCGAACGTTTCGCGATCACGCGTATCGACAAGGCGACGCTGGAGCAGTTCCGCGGCGAAGCCGATGCGCGGTCCCTCTATGTGCTCGACGTACGCACCCCGCAGGAGTACGAGGCCGGCCACCTCGCCGGGTCTCGATCGGCCCCCAGCTGGGACATCGCACCATGGACGTTCCGCCATGTGGGTACCCACAATGCCCGCATCGTGCTCGTCGACAACGACACCGTGCGTGCGACCGTCGCCGCCTCCTGGATTATCCAGATCGGCTGGGGCGAGGTGTTCGTCCTCGAGAACGCTCTCGAGGACGAACAACTCGAAACCGGGGCTACTCCAGCAGACTTCGACGTTCCACAGGCCGGCTACACGGTGATCGACGTCGATGAGTTGAACGCCCCGCCCGGCGACAAGGTGCTGCTCGATCTCGGGCCGAGCCCGGCCTACCGCACCGGACACATTCCCGGCGCCCGGTTCGCCATCCGATCCAGGCTGGCTGGCTCTGTCGCCGACCTACCCGGCGCCGGCCCCATCGTGTTGACGTCGGAGGACGATGTCCTGTCCCGCTTCGCCGCCGCTGAACTGGCCTCGGCCACGGATCGCCCGATCCAGGTGCTCGGCGGCGGCACGAAAGTCTGGGAAGAGGCCGGTTTCGTCTTGGAATCCGGTGTCGAGAGCTGGCTGCACGAAGCCGACGACGTCGTGGCTTCGGGTTGGCGCGAAACCGATCCGGAACTCCGCAAGGCCGGATTCCGCCGTTACCTGTCATGGGAACTCGGCCTGGTTGCCGAGCTTGAGCAGGACGACACCGTGCCGTTCCGGAGTTTCGACTAGATGTCACACGGGCTGATCGCAGACGTGCCTTCGCTGCCATAGTTAAGCCGGAGTTGAACGAATCACGTAGATCGGCAGTGTTGTTCACGCACGGCATTGCCCGCAGGCTCAGCGCATGACCATCGATACTCCAGCCCGGGTCGATTCTGCGCCGGTCACCTTCGGCTCACCAGAGTTGCGCCAACTCATCGAGCAGATCGGTGACGGCGTCGTCGACCGCGACGAGCGGGGTGAGCCGCCGTACGCCAAGTTCGACCTGATCCGTGAGGCACGGCTCGGGGCACTGCGCCTGCCGCTGGACGCCGGTGGCGGCGGCGCCACCCTGCGCGAACTGTTCGAGGTGATCATCGCTCTCGGTGCGGCCGATCCCAATGTCGCGCACAGCGTTCGCAATCATCTGGGTACGGTCGAGAACCTCATCCGCCGCCCCCGTCCGGAGGATGAGCGCTGGCTCGAGCGGATCCGCCACGGCGACCTGTTCGGGGTTTCGGCAACCGAATTGGGTACCGCCCAGGCCGGCAGCCCCGACTACCGGTACGCCACCACCATCACCGAGACACCCGACGGACTGCGACTTTCGGGCACGAAGTTCTACAGCACCGGCAACCAGTACGTCGACTGGCTGGTGGTCGCCACCGCCGACCAGCACGGCGACACCGTCCGGCTCATCATTCCCACCGACCGGCCCGGCGTCGTCATCGAGGATGATTGGGACGGCATCGGTCAGCGGTTCACCGGCAGCGGGACAACCCGTTTCGTCGACGTCGAGGTGACCGGCGACGACTTCTTCGCCCCCGGCGGGTTCGGGGGCGACCTGCCCTACAAGGGCACGTTCCCACAACTGCACCTCACGGCCGTCATCGCCGGGATTCTGCGCCGCATCGTGCGGGACGCGGCCGAGATCGTCCGTTCCAAGCAGCGGACGTTCTATCACGCGGCTTCCGACAGTCCGGTCGACGATCCGATCCTGCAGCAGAGTGTCGGCCTGCTCTCCAGTCAGGCATTCGCCGCCGAAGCGCTCGTGCTGTCGGCAGCGGAGGCGCTCGGCGCGGCCACCGATGCCCACGGCCGCCCCGATGAGGAAGAGGCACTGTCGCTGGAGGCGACCCTGCGCGCGGCCAAGGCGAAGGTGGTGGTCGACGAACTCGCGAACCGCGCCGCGTCGGAGCTGTTCGACGTCGGCGGCGGATCGACGGTACGCCGCAGCGCGCACCTCGACCGTCACTGGCGCAACATCCGGACGCTGGCGGCACACAACCCCAAGACCTACAAGGCGAAAGCCATTGGCGCTCACGAGATCACCGGTGAACCTCTACCGCGTGGCGGCTTCTTCTGATGGCGCCCCGACGAGAGTATCTGAACCTGGTCCTGTTCGACCGGCCGAGTGGCTGGACGGACAAACAGCAGGCTCATGGTTCGACCCCGGCTTCGGCGTTCTCGCGCATCGTCGAGTTCGCGCAGCAGGCCGAACGCGCGAAAATCGACGCGTTCTTCAAGGCGGACTTCCTGGGGTTCGACAAGGACAACATCATCAACGACCCGAGCCTGCTCGGTGAACCTATGGCGGTGTCAGCGGCCCTGGCGTCGGTCACCGAGCGGATCGGGTTGGTGGTCACGGCCTCCACGTCGTTCTTCGAGCCGTACAACGTCGCCAGACAGATCGCTACGCTGCACAATGTCAGCGGGGGACGGGCCGGCTGGAACGCCGTCACCTCGTTCAACGGCGAGGTGAACTTCGGGCCGAGGACGCTGCTTCCTCCGGCGGAACGCTACGCGCGGGCCGCCGAGTTCATCGAGGTGGTGATCAAGCTCTGGAACAGTTGGGCTCCGGATGCCTTGTCGTTCAACGACGGTCAAGCGCCCGCCGTGGATTCCGCGCTAATTCGCAACATCGGCCATGCCGGGACGTACTACTCGGTGGAACAGGCACTCGACGTATCCCGTCTGGTCGAGGACCTGCCGGTGGTGTTTCAGGCTGGTGCCTCGGAGGACGGGATCCGGTTCGCGGCCCGGTTCGGTGAGGCGGTTTTCGTGGCCACGCCGGACCTCGCGCACGCACGGTCCTACTACGACACCATCAAAGGGTTGGTGGCCTCCGCCGGCCGCCACCCTGATTCGTTGCGGGTGCTGCCCGGGATCCGGACCTACATCGCCGACACCGAGGAGGCGGCGCTCGACGAGTACCGGCAGGTGTTCGCCGAGCCGAACTTCTACACCGACCGGCTGAAGTTCCTCAAGCGCGAGGCCCCGTTTTTCGATTTCGACGGTCTGGATCTCGACGAAGTCATCCCAGCTGAACGGATTCCGTCGCAAGAGACACTCGCGGCCAGTCAACGCCGGGTCAGCCGCGGGCTGCTGTTGCGTGACCTGCTCACCGAGGTGGACAACGTCACGCTCCGGCAGTTTCTCCAACGTATCCGTGGTAGTGGACATTTGGATGTGATCGGCACTCCCGAACAGGTCGCTGACGTGTTCGCCGAATGGTTCACGGTGCGGGCCAGTGACGGGTTTACCCTGCACGGAGGCAACTCCTTCGACCGCCTCACCGATCAGGTGATCCCGCTGCTCCGGGACAAAGGCTTGGTCCGTCAGGAGTACGAGGCCGAGACGCTGCGGGGAAACCTCGGACTCGAGCCTTACGGCTGACAAGGAAGGTTCCGCAACCGAATCCTGTTGATGTGCTTGTGATCAGCGTGAACCGAAACGGTGACGCGCCGGCCCCGGGCTGGTTGCCTGGACGCACATGTCCTACGGAACTTTCGAAACCACATACGCCGCGGCCGAAGCGCGGTACGACAACATTGCATATCGGCGGCCAGGCAGGTCGGGTCTCGACCTGCCGGCCTTCTCCTTCGGGTTGTGGCAGAAATTCGGAACCGACTATCCGTTTGAGACTCAACGTGAAATCATCTTGCACGCTTTTGATCTCGGCATCACCCACTTCGACAATGCCGACCGCTACGGTCCGCCGCACCGCGCCGCACAGCAGAATTTCGGCAGGGTGCTCGCCAAGGATCTGGCGCGATATCGCGACGAGCTCATACTTTCCACGAAGGCCGGAAACGCCATCGGGCCGAGCCCGTACCTCAAAGGTGGGTCCCGCAAGTCCTTGTTGAACTCGCTCGACCACAGTCTGCGTGACCTCGGGACCGATTACGTCGACATTTTTTACAGTCACAGCCCTGACCTCGCGACACCGATCGAGGAAACCGTCGGCGCGCTGATTTCGGCCGTCGGTCAGGGCAAGGCTCTGTACGTTGGCCTCTCGAATTACCTGCCGGACCGGGCACACGAGGTTGCCGTGCTACTGGCCGACGCCGGTGTACCGCTGTTGATCCACCAGCCGCGGTATTCGATCTTCGATCGGCGTATCGAACAGAACGGCCTGCTGCAGTTGGCAGCTGACGATGGTTTCGGGTTGGTCGTGTATTCGCCGCTGGCACAGGGTTTGTTGACGAACAAGTACCTGGAGTCCATTCCCGACGGTGCACGTGCAGCCAATAGCACCTTCCTCAAACCCGATGTCATCACCGACACCTACCGGCAGCGCACGTCCGAACTGAACAAGATCGCTGAATCGCGCGGGCAATCGCTGGCGCAGCTCGCACTGCAGTGGGTGTTGCGGAACCCGACTGTGACCTCGGCGCTGGTGGGCGCGAGTTCGACGTGGCAACTGGATCACAATGTGAAGGCGCTCGATTTCCCGCCTTTCACCGACGAGGAGCTATCGCTGATCGACGAATACGGCGTGCATGGAACCGGGTTGAACCTCTGACAACTGCGGGTCGCGCCTACGGCGTCCTCCGTGCGCAGAGTGGGGCGTCGTATTTGATCACGGTGAACAGAAGCCGTGACGGTGCGCGTTCGGCTGGTTTGGATTGAAGCGGTGTGGTCCACCGCTGTGCGTGCGCTGCGAACCTACTGAGGAAGATTGTGAAAAAGACAGTGAGACAGTCGTTGACGACGCTGGCCGCCACCCTTCTGCTGCTGGGGACCGCTGCCTGTGGCGGTTCCGAAGACACCGCCGGCCCTCCCGGTGACATCTCCGACCCGAATAACCCCGTCTACTTCAAGTACGCCGACAATCCGAGCTTCGATCTCGTTTACCTCGCGGACAGGTTGGGTTACTTCGAGCACGCCGGTATCAAGCCGAAGTACGTGGGCGCGGTGGACGGTAATCAGTTGATCCCGCTGACCGATACCGGCGATTTGGACTTCTCCACGCGGATGGCCTCGCTCACGATCTCGGCGATCAACGGTGGTGCCGACCTGAAGATCATTGCGGCCTCGAACCGGACTCTGCCGGACGCGCCGCACATGAACTACTTCGTGCGCAAGGATTCCGGGATCAACCCCAGCACCCTGAACAAGCTCGAGGGCAAGACGATCGCGATGAACGGGTTCGGTGCCTGCGCGGAGTACGTCACCAAGCAGTATCTGACTTCCAAGGGTGTGGACGTCAATGCGATCAATTGGGTGCCGACACCGGATGCTCAGTCAGAGCAGGCGGTCGAGACCGGCGGCGCTGATCTTGCCATCATCCACGCCCCGTTCTCCGGTCACGCACTCAACAATCCCGACCTGACAAGCCTGTTCAGCGATTTCGATCTCGACGGCGGGGCGAGCGGCAGCCAGCCGTACACGGGCAACGGCAAGTTCATCGCGCGGTACCCGGCGCAGACGGAGGAGTTTGTCAAAATCCTCGGCAAGACCCAGAGTTGGGTCAACCGCAATCCCGACCAAGCTCGCCAGTTCATCGCTGAGCGCGTCGGACAGGACGTCAAGGACATCACCCGGTACTCCTACGTCAACAACGCCATCATTGACCGCAAGCAAATCCAGTACTGGATCGATACCCTCGAAAAGTTCGGTCAGATCCCCGACGGTGCGCTGACCGCTGACGATGTCGCCACCAACAAATACAACCCTTACGCCAAGAGTGACGAGCTGATCGACACCCAGGCGGAGAACCAGGTCGACCTGACCGATCTGGCCAAGGGCGAGAAATGACCCTGCCCGCCCGCGGGTCAACAGACACGATCGTGGCACACCGGGTGGCAAAGACCTTCCCGCCACGCAAAACCGGCCGGGCGAGGACCGGCGAACTCACCGTGTTGACAGAGTTCGAACTGGCCATCCCGGATGGCGAGTTCCTCGCGCTGCTCGGTCCGAGTGGTTGTGGGAAGTCAACGTTCCTCAACATCCTCGCCGGGCTGGAGACCGTCTCCGACGGCGAGGTGCTCGTGGGCGGTGAGCCTCTGAGGGGAGTGAACCGAGACATCGGTGTGGTGTTCCAGGGGTATGCGCTCTATCCCTGGCGTACGGTCCTGGCCAATGTCGAGACCGGCCTGGAAATTCGGGGGGTATCGAGGGCCGAACGACGACAGATCGCCACGGAGCTATTGGAGAAGGTCGGCCTGGGCGGGTTCCTGCAGAGCTATCCTCACCAGCTCTCTGGCGGCATGCGGCAGCGGGTGGCGATCGTCCGCGCACTGGCCTACGACCCCAGCGTTCTGGTGATGGACGAGCCGTTCGCCGCGCTCGACGCCAACACGCGTGAGCTGCTTCAGCTCGAGCTGCTGCGGATTTGGGGACTGAGCCAGGAGGACGGCGCCAAACGCAAAACGGTTCTGTTCGTCACGCATTCGGTCGACGAGGCGGTATTCCTGGCCGACCGGGTCGCGATCATGACCGCGCGGCCCGGCCGCGTCAAGGCGACCGTCGACATCGATCTGCCCCGACCGCGCACCGAGGAGATCCGCAACTCCGCGGAATTCGTCGAGATCCGGCGCACTGTGTCAGAGATCTTGCGCGAGGAGGTGCGTGGTGTCGCTTGATGCAGCCTCCTCCCCGGTGCGGGACGCCCCGCCGCACGTCGCACAACGGCAGGACGACGTCTCACACGCCACGTCACCACGGTCCCGGTTTCGTTGGGGCTCTGGTCTTTTAGTGGGCCCTGCCGTGGGATGGGCCGGGTTCATCCTGCTGTGGTACATCCTGATCTGGGCCGGTGTCGCCAAGGAGCACTATCTACCCCCTCCCCATGAGGTGGTGCAGGCCTTGGTCGAAGGACTCCTTCCCGGCGGTGACATCCGGCGGCATGTCCTGCCCAGTCTGCGTCGTTCACTAGTGGGTTTCGGTCTCGGCATCGTCATCGGCGTGACGCTCGGGATTGCCATCGGCTGGTTCAAACCGTTCGAGAAAATCATCGACTCGGTACTACAGTTCTTCCGGCAGCTCTCAGCGCTCGCACTGTTCCCGGTCTTCCTGCTGTTCTTCGGCCTCGGCGAACCGTCGAAGTACGCGATCGTGACCTGGGCGGCGCTCTGGCCGATCCTGTTGACCACGATCTCTGCAGTGAAAAGCGTGGAGAAGCTGCAGATCGACGCGGCCAAGAGCATGGGGGCCAGCAGCTGGTTCATCTTCACGAAAGTGGTTCTGCCTGCGTCGATCCCGCGCATCCTGCCAGGAATCCGAATCGGCGGAGCCTACGCGATCACCGTCCTGGTTGCCGCGGAGATGGTGGGAGCACCGGCCGGCCTGGGCATCTTCACCCTCACAATGCAACAGACCTTCCGAATTCCGCAGATGTACGCGGGCATTCTTCTACTCGGCATCTTGGGCCTCGCCGTGAACTATCTGCTGGTGCTGGTGGAACGACGTCTCACCGGCTGGCAGGACGGGATCACGAACGGCTGAGCCACCCGGCCACCAGATTCGGGGGGACGCCACCGTCGGCGTAGACGCTGATCTGCTGGAGCGCGATCGCCCACGCCCGTTCCCAAGCCCCGCTGGTGCTCCCGGCAACATGCGGGGTCAGCAGTAGGCCCGGTGCCGACCACAGGGGATGCTCCCGTGGTAACGGCTCGGGTTCGGTGACGTCGAGAGCCGCACGCAGGCGTCCGGCCGTCAACTCCGCAAGCAACGCGTCGGTGTCTACGGCACCGCCCCGGCCCGCATTGACCACCACCGCGCCATCGCGCAGCTTGGCCAGAAACACTGCATCGATGATGTGGTAGGTGGATTCGTCTGCCGGCAACATCGCGACGACCACGTCCGCAGCGCTGAGTAGCGGGTCGATGTCCGCCAGCGTGTGGACGCCCGGCCTGGCCCGCCGGCCCACGAGTGTCACCTCGGTCTCGAACGGTGTCAGGCGCGATGCAAGGTTGACCGCCAGGTCGCCGGCACCGAGCACGACCACCCGCTTGCCGATCAAGGTCTCAGTCGTCTTGGCCCGCCAGATCCCCTGGGATTGTGCTTCTTTGAAGAACGGCAGATCGCGGTAGATGGCCAGGAGCGCAGCCACCACCCATTCGGCGGACGAGCCGCCGTGCGCCCCACGCGCGTTGGACAACATGACGCCTCCGGGCAGGTACGGCAACCATTGTTCGTATCCCGCATTGAGGGTCTGGACCAGACGCAGGTCGGGCAACTCGACGAACCGGGCGCCGACCGCGGCGGCTGATTCGTAGCCGACGACGACCACGGGAACGTCCGCGTGCCCGGCCGGCCACGGCTGGCCGGGCACGTATCGGATTGCCTCGAGGTTGGTCGAGGTTTCCAACGCCTTGACGCCGAGATCATCGGGGACAAGGACTTTCACCACGGTGTCTGACGGGCCGGTCACCAGCGACCTCGATGCACGACCTCTTCGAAAGGACGACGATCGGGCCTGTCGATCGGCTTGAACGGGCGGTCCGCGGGGTATCCGACCCCGAGCAGGTAAGAGACCAGGTGATCGTCGGGAACTCCGAGGATTTCGCGTGCCTTGTCCTGATCACCCACCGACGAGTGCCCGGTGCCGATGCCGAGGTCGGTTGCGGCGATGGTCATTGCCAGCGTCGCCTGCCCGAGGTCGTATTGGTCGATGAGTTTGGTGCGTTCGTCAGGAGGCTGGGGAACGACCAACGCGATCGCCGCGGGCGCCGACGCGATGTGGCCGGCGCCGCGCCACACCGTCGAGAGTTCCTGGAGTCGGCCGCGATCGGTGACGATGACGAAGTCCCAATGCTGGCGATTTGATGCCGACGGTGCCCGCCAGCCCGCCTCGACGATCCGGTTCAGATCATGATCGGCGATCGGGTCTGGGAGGTAGTTCCGTACATTTCGGCGGGCGCGTATCGCATCCCACGTTTCCATTGCGTCCTCCGTAGTGCGATTATCGCGGATTCTTCTCGCCGGCCTCGATGGCGACAGCGAGCCTGTTCTCAGCGGGAGCCACCGGGCAGGTGGCGTAGTCGGTGAACGAGCACGGCAGATTCGAGGCGCGGTTGAAGTCGAGGGTCACAGTCCCGTCGGCGTCGGGTGCGGCGAGCGACAGGGATCTGGCGGCGGGGTAGGTGGTGACCCCGCTGGTGGCATCGGTGAACAGCACCTGCAACTCACCGGTGGGGCGACCGAACGCAACCAGCTGCCGGGCGGCGCCGCCGAGTTCGAAGTCGATGGTGCCGACGGCGTCGTGATGGTGCTCGAGTCCCTCCACCACGGCACCCGTCGTGACCTTCTGCGGTTGCCCGTACGGCGTGAACGTGCCCGTGACCCGCCAGCGCTCATCGGCCGGATAGGTGGGAATTCCCTTGTACGCCCCCAGATGCGGCGACTTGGGGTCATGCACCCGCAGGGCGACGGACCCGGTACGGCGGATCACTTCGATACGGCGATCACCGTCCTCGACGAGAAGTCCCGGTGCACCCTCGACGGGTTCCAGCCGTTCGGTCCCGTCGATGCCCTCGACGTATACCGCATCGGCGTCCGCGCGCCAGCGCCCGGGCAGGTCGGCGACGGTCTCGAATTCGTCTGACAGCCAGTACAACCCGGTCAGGCTCACCCAGCCCAACGGGTCTCCGTAGTAGCGTTCACGCTCCTGGTGCCATTCCTTCCAGGAAGTCTCGAATGTCGTTGCTGTGGTCATGATCCAGCTACTCCTTCCATCAGACGTTGTGCGGCCAGTGGGCGGCTCGGAAACGCCTCGCGCAAGACCGGGGCGACGTCGGACTGGAACAGCTCCAGGCTGCGACGCTTCTGCGCCGGCGTCACACCGTCGGTGTCGGCACTCAGGTGGATCACTTCGTGACCGAGCTGCTGGTGGTAGCGCCCCACCTTGTCGATCACCTGCTGGGGGCTGCCGACCAGTGCCGAGCTGCGGGCGACGAAATCCTCGATCGACTCGAACACCACCGGAAGCCCGACCCGCCGCGCGAAGGCGAGCCGGGATTCGAACGTCGGTCGGTATTCCTCGATGGCCTGCTGCGACGTCGGGGCAATGTGGAAGCCAGCGGTCCCGGCGCCCACCAAGGCGTCTTCGGGGCGGCGTCCGTAGAACTCCCACTGCCGGCGGTAGTACCGCACGAGTTCCGCATAGGGCTCCACCGGATACGTCACATTGGCGGAAAAGATCGGATCACCGTGCCGTGCGGCAAGATCCACGGAATCTGTGCTCGTCGCGCTGCCGTGCCAGATGCGGATCTTCTGCTGCAGCGGCCGGGGGAGCGCCTTGGCGTCGACGAGGGACGGGCGGAACCGGCCGGACCACGTCACGTGCTCGTTGTCCCACAGCGCGCGGAACAATTCGTAGCCTTCGCGGTTGCGGTCCCACTGATCGGCGGTGGTCACGTGGAACAACTCGGCTTGGGCAGCACCGTTCCCCTTTCCGATGATCAGTTCCAGGCGTCCGCCCGACAGATTGTCCAGCGTCGAATAGTCCTCGAATGCCCGTACCGGGTCGAGCAGGCTCAACGTCGTCACCGCGGTGAACAACCCGATCTGCGAAGTGCGGGCCGCGATGTTGCTCAGCACCACCGGCGGCGAGGACGAGATGAACGGGTCCTCGTGACGCTCACCGACGGCGAAGCCGTCGAAACCCAGCTCCTCGGCGAGCACCGCGGCGTCCACGACGTCGCGCAGCCTCTCCGCGGGACTCTTCTTCTCACCCGTGACGGGGTCGGGATGGTGCGCGATCAGCGTGAGCAGCAGGAACTTCATGGTCGACGGCACTCCGCCCCGGCGAATCGGACCAGCATGTGCGGTTCAACGCGTGTCGTCCGCGTCTTAGTCCTCATCACTTGTTGGTCAGGCCACGCTGCCAGCCGGTGAGCCGCCACTCGATGCCGGTCATCACCGCGTTGACCAGCACACCGATCAAGCCGAGAGCGAGGATGCCGGCATACATCTGCGGCGTCTGGTACCGCAACGCAGCATTGTTGATGTAGATGCCGATGCCCTGCGCGCCGCCGACGAGTTCGGCGGCCACCAGCGCGGTGAACGCGTTGGCCGAGGCCAGCCGGATTCCGGGGAAGACCGCCGGGATCGCCGCAGGCAGGACCACGTGGACGAACGTGTACCAGCGCCCAGCTCCGAGCGCGCGCGCCGAGTTCAACAGCTGCCGCTCCACCCCACCGACCGCTCCGACAGAGTTGACGAATATGGGCCAGAAGCAGGCCCAGACGACGATCGCGATCTTGGACGCCTCGCCGATCCCCAGGAAGACCACGAACACCGGCAATAGCGCCAGCAGCGAGAGGTTTCTGAAGAACAGCAGGACCGGCTCGGCGAGCGTCTGAAGTATCCGAACGGATCCGACCACGATGCCGAGGGTGACACCCACCGTGAGCGCGATGACGAATCCGATCAGCGCCCGCTGCACGCTGGGCCAGATCTCCGAGCGCAGAGTCCCGTCGACGAGCCCGTCGACGAACGCCTCGGCCGTGTCCTGAGGTGTCGCGAGGTACATGTCGCTGACATAGCCCGACGCGACGACCAGCCACCAGACGAACAGGAATCCCGCCAGTCCGATCGCACCGCCGATGAACCTGCCGTACTTGGCGAGCCAGGGATTGGGCGTCGCGATGTCCTCGTCGAAGTCGTTGCCCGCTTTCGCGGGTTCGTCAAACGTGGTTGCCAATTCGCACCTCCTCTTCGAGGATTCGTGCCACCCGCGCCCGGATGTGGGCGAAGTCTTCGGAATTCCTCGCGGCGCTGTCCCGTGGGCGCGGGAGGTCGACATCGAACAGCGTTTTGACCTTGCCGGGGGCCTGGGTCATGACCGCGATGCGGTCGGACAGGAAGATGGCCTCGTCGATCGAGTGGGTGACGAACAGGATCGTCTTCTTCGTCTCGCCCACCTCCCAGATCCGCAGCAACTCGCCCTGCAGAAACTCACGGGTCTGGGCGTCCAGAGCGGCGAAAGGTTCGTCGAACACCAGGATCTCGGGCTCGTAGGCCAGGACACGTGCGATCGCGACGCGTTGACGCATGCCGCCGGACAACTGATGGGGGAGCCGATGTGCGGCCGCCTCCAGCCCCACGGTGCGCAGCACCGTGGCGGCGCGCTCACGGCGCTCGGCCTTGGGCACCCCGCGGATCTTGAGCCCGGCTTCCACGTTCTTCTGCGCCGTCAACCACGGGAACAACGCATACGCCTGAAAGACGACGCCGACGGTCTTGTTCACACCGTCGACGCGCTTGCCGTCGATCAGGACCGAACCCTTGTTGTACGTGTCCAGTCCCGCCAGGATGTTGAGGAAGGTGGATTTGCCGCAACCGCTGGGCCCCAGTAGCGAGACGAACTCGCCGGCCTTGATCTGGAGGTCGAACCCGTCGAGGACGGTGGCGACTTCCGCGGCCGATGCCGACCGCGCTCTGGGATAGCGCTTGGTGATTCGTTTGGCGTCGATCTTCCAAACAGTGCCGCCTGCCTCGGCAGCGCTGGGCCCAGGATGGGCTTTGGTGAGAACGTGCTGGGTCATGTCAGAACCCTCCTCGGGCCGATCACTTCTGGTCTTCGAGGCCGGAGATGTCGACAAGATGCGTCTTGAAGATGCCGGCGTTCTGTTCCTGTTCGAGGATGGTGGTGTTCTGATCCTGGGAGTTCAGCAGCTCGGCGGACTTGGCATACGGGTTGAAGGCGTTGGTGGCGATGTCTTCTGGCTTCAGCTTTTCCGAGCCGGGCAGTGGTTCGCCCACTTCGTTCACCAGATCCCACCACAGCTGCAGACTGGCCTTGTCGAGCAGCGCGTTGGGGGCGTAGTGCCAGTTGGTGGTCTGCTCCACCGGGTAACCGGTTGTCTTGCCTGCGATTTCGGCCGACTCCTTCGGATGGGCGTTGGCCCAGTTGGCCGTCTTCGCGATGATGCCGACGAGTTCACGCGCGGCGTCCGGGTGTTTCTGCAGCCAGGCGTTGCTCGCGATATACGGCGCCTGGCCTCCCAGCGGACCCCAGTCGTCATAAGAGGTGAACGCCTGGGTGAACTTGTCCTTCTGGCTGAGAAGCACCCCGACCAGTGGCGGATGGAAGACGCCGAGATCGACCTCGCCCCGTTCGATCGCCGGAGCGATCAGTTCCGGTTTGAGCTCAAGAAACGTCACATTGTCGAGGTCCACACCGTTCTTGAGCAGATAGCGTTTGATCACCAGATCGGTGCAGCTGTTGTGGTTGGAAATGCCGATCGTCTTGCCCTCCAGGGCTTTGAGATTGTACTTGGTGATTGCCGACCCGGCCTTGGTGAAATACGCCATGTGTGGCTCGTTCGGCAGGTCGAGCATGCTGGAAGCAATCGCCGTGAATTTGAAACCCTTTACTTTCCCGTCGATATCGCTGTTGAACATGCCGGTCGCGACATCGATGGCGTTCTGATCGAGTAATTGCACGGCCGGCACAGCCGTGGCAGGGCCGACGTACTCCGGGCGGACGCCGGCGTTCTCGAAATAGCCCAATTCGTCGGCGATACGGACAAGCGACAGCTCGGTGGTCGATTTTGCGAAGCGGAATCGGACCGCCCCGTTGTCATCGGTGCCGGCGCACCCGGCCAGGAGCGCCGGGGTGACCAGGGCTGCCACCCCCAGCGCGATGGACGATTTCCTGAATAGGCGCATACGGGTAAAAGTCATATTCTTTTGCGCCTTTCGGTGTGTTTGTGCGCTCACGTCACCCTCATTTCGCGGTGGTCTGAGTGGGAGCCCAGCCAATTCAATTGCGACGCTAAGCTTCCCGGCAATTACCAGCTACGGATTAATTCAGCGTGAGCACAGCTTGGCCCTCATCGCGGGAATGCTCAGTAATTCACGGTGCCGAGCAGCCCACCGCCGGCAGCGACGGCATCACCGGTGATGCTCACGCTGCGCGGCGAGGCCAGGAAGGCGATGACGTCGGCCACCTCGGTCGCGTCGACCACACGTCCGATCGCGTTGTTGGCGATCTGCTTCTCGTAGGCCGCCACCTCGATTCCGGCGGCTTTGGCGGCGGCCTCGTACTGCGGGGTCTTGGTCTCGGTCCGGGTCTGGCCCGGATGCACCACGGTGACGTTGATCCCGTGCGGCCCAAGCTCATCGGCAAGGTTCTTGGTCAGCGCTGCCACGCTGACATTGCGGATGCTGCGCACGATCGAGTGGGTCTGCCGGTAGCCGAGACCGCTGACGTTGATGATCCGGCCCCAGCCCTGGGCCACCAGATGTGGGGCCACCGCGCGTGCGGTCCGCAGATAACCGACCACCTTGATGTTGACGTCGGCCCAGAACGCTTCGTCGCTGGTGCCCGCGAGATCGGGAAAGACCGCGCCGACAGCCTGATTGGACGCATTGTTGATGAGGATGTCGACACCGCCGAGTTCCTCGACGGCATGCGCCACCAGCGCCTTGACCGACTCGTCGTCGCCGGTGTCGGTGACGACGGGAATGGCCCGGCGTCCGCTGCGCTCGGCCACCTCGGCGGCGGCCTTTTCCAGCGTCGCCTTGGTTCGCGCGGCCAGGACCACGTCGACGCCCTCGGCGGCCAGCGCGTGCGCCACGGCCAGACCGATTCCCTTGCTGCCGCCGGTGATGATGGCCCGTTTGCCGGTCAGTTGTAGATCCATGTCATCTCTCTTTCGTGTTCTCTGGGTCGAAGCCGCGCCGCCTCAGAAGAAGGCGCCGTTCGGAAGTGCCGCACCGGTGATCTCATGTGCACCGATTGCCCTGGCTTTGTAGTGCTTCGGGTTGTGTGCGGCCAGGGTGCGGATGTTGCGCCAGTGCCGGTCCAGGTGAGAGCTGCGCCGCGCGGCGGTGCCGCCGCCCACGTCGAACAGGTCACCGGCTGCGCGCAAGGCGAGTTCGTCGATGACGACTTTCGCCTTCGCGGCGCGCAATGCGGCGCGCAGCGACAGGTCGGGCTCGGCGGCGGTGCCGTGTGCGGCGTAGGCATCCGACAGCGCTTCGGCGGCCGACAGGACCAATGCCTCGGCGGCGAAGGCCTGACTGGACAACAGGCCGACGGTCTGCTGCAGAATCGGATCCTCGGCCGGAACGTCCGATGCGGCGTGGTAGAAGGTGCGCTGCTTGGTGCGCACCAGGTTGGCCGCATCACGCGTCACGCGGCGCAGGATGCCGGCGATCACGGCGGTGAGGTACAGCTGCGGGAAGGTCGCCGAGTATGGCAGTTCGCCGTACAGCGTGCCCCGGCGCAGGAACTCCTCGCGCTGGACTGCCACGTTCTGATAGCTGGTGGTCCCGCTTCCCGTGAAGCGCTGGCCGATGCCGTCCCAGTCGCGGTCCACGGACACGCCGTCACGATCGGCGGGGACCACCACCCGTACCGTCTCGCCGTCGGGGCCTGTCGCACTGACGACGAGGAAGTCGGCGTACAGGTTTCCGGTGCTGTAGAACTTGGTGCCGCTGAGCCGTAAGCCGTCGGGCCCATCGGTGATCGCGGTCTCGAAGTCGCGGTTGCGCCGGCCCGCCTGCTTCCGGCTCAGCTCGGTGGTCGAGGTTCCGAACAGCTTGCCTGCCTTCACCTCGTCGAGCCAGCGGGCGTCCACCCCGGGCTGCCGAAGCAGGCTTTCGGTGAAGTTGAAATGATTGCGGACGCTGTGGGCGACGTTGGGATCCACCTCGCCGAGCGCGATGACGGTTTCGAACAGCTGGGGGAGAGTGGCCCCACCGCCTCCGTCGGAGACCGGCAGTCGCAGTGCCCCGAGCCGCGCGGCTCGGATCACCTCGAACTCCTCGAACGGGTGCCGGTCTTGCTGATCACGATCGACGACACCGGCGTCGATGTACGTCAACAGCTCGCCGAGCTGTGGTGATCCGAAACGCACGGGAGCATCGAAAGGTGGTACCTGGATGGATGTTTGGGCGGAATCTGTCGCGGTTTCGGTGATCGTCATAGTTGATCCTTTCGTGCGGGTTCAGGGCTGGAACGGCAGTTGCGCCGAAATGAACGTGCCGTGATATGTGGTCTGCAGGTACTGGGCCACCTCCTTGCTTTCCAGGGCATGCGCGAGCGCTGAAACGCGGGGATCACCCGCCAGCCGAGACGGGGCGACCAGGACGCGTGCGTAGGGATTGCCGGGCCCCGGCTCGATGGCCAGCGCATCCTTGGCCGGGACCAGTCCGATCGATGTCGCGGTGGTCGGGTCGAGGACCACGGCGTCGTAGTTGTGATAGACATCCTCGGCGTACTCGCTGAAGTCGAGGCCGCGGATGGCCAGATGGCGTTGTGATTCTGTGACATTGGCTTCCGACACCGACAGATCGGCGATGGTAAGGCCGCCGAACGGGCGGTCCAGCTTCACCAAATCCACGGACTGCAGCAGATAGAGGCTGCGCGCGAATCCCGCTTTGCTCGCAGGCACGGCAACCTCGGCACCGTGGGGCAGGCTCGTGCCGGTGACCTTGTCGGCCACCAGGTTCGAATTCACCCAGTCGTCAGTGGGCGCCAGGTCCTTCCACTTCGACGAGTAGAGGGCGTACGGCGCGACGTCCACCTTGGAGACGATGCTGAGGGTGTCGAGCTTGTTGGCCTGCTGGTTGCCGAGAAACGCCGGCTGGGTCTGATAGAACGCCAGATCGGCTTTGCCTTCTGTCACTTGAGTGTTGGCATTGTCGGCAGCGTCGACGAGTTCCAGTTTGACCTCGCCGGCCAACTTGGACTTCGAGACGAATTCCAGTACGTCGCGATAGCCCTCGTCGCCGGCCTGGACACGCAGCGCATCGCCTGATGCGTTCTCGGAGTAGCTGACGGGCACGTGGTCCGAGCAACCGGCCAACGCCGCCGCCAGCACCGCAACGGCGAAGAGCCTGCGTGACAACCTCATTGAATCTCCTACAGCACCTGGTAGTAGAACGACGCCAGCTTCGGGCCGGTCCCGTCGTCGAAGCGGACCGTCACCTTCCATCGCCCGGGCGACGGGACGATGAGGCCGTCGCTGCGCCAGGTCACCGTGCCGTCGGCGGATCTGGTGGCAGCGACCTCCACCGGAAGCCGAGCGACATTGGCTTGTGCCGACGACAATTCGATGTCGAGTTCGGGTGCAGTGTTTCCACTGCGCGGATAGGACACCGTGACGACCTGCGAGCCCCGGCGGACGGTGTCGATCGCGACCTCAAGGACCTCCGACCGGCCGAAGTCGAGTCGGGTGGCGACATCGGTGGTGTAGCTGTCGCGGGCCGGGGTCAGCGACGACAATGTCGATGTCGCGCCGATGATCAGCAGTGCCAAGCTGGTCTCGACCAGCAGGATGCGGGTCCGGCCAGGACTCTGGGTGCGGTACAACAGGTATCCGGCCACGAGTGCGGCCAGCACCAGACCGACCTTCACGACGAGCGTCACGCCGTAGGTGGTGGTGACCAGCGCTGCCAACGGGCTCACCTGGAGAAGGGCCAGACCGATGCCGGCGATCACCAGCAGCGCCACATGGCCCACCGCCACCCGGTGCCAGCGACGCAGCTGGGCAGCGGCCGGCGGGATGAACGTGAGGATGCCCAGTCCGCCCAACCAGACCGCCACCGCGTATACGTGGACCGCTGTCAGCGCAAACGGCAACGGCCACAGGTTGGTTGAGCCGCCATGCCCGCCCAGGGTGACGGCGGTGATCATCGCCGCCGCGTGGAGAAAGCCCACGGGTGTCCGGCCCCACGGAGGCCGGGCGAGGGTGACGAGGCTGAGCGCGGCAGCGACCAGCAGGGCCGCGCCGAACGGGGTGCCGAGCACCGTCGTGATGGTCGACGGTGAGATGCCGGAGAATTCGCCGGCTTGTTCGGCGGCCAGCACGATGAAGCGCCCGAGCAGGCCAAGAGTCAGTATCCCGGCGCCCCACCGGTAGAGGCAGCGGAAGCGTCGC
This sequence comes from Mycobacterium sp. URHD0025, assembly GCF_000426065.1. Lineage (GTDB taxonomy): Bacteria > Actinomycetota > Actinomycetes > Mycobacteriales > Mycobacteriaceae > Mycobacterium. The sequence goes on from NZ_AUEQ01000007.1 coordinate 83,129, forward strand.
GTGCCCGGTGTGTCCGGCCAGGCCCAGCGAGCAGCCAGGAACAGTCCGGCCGACCCGACGGTGCCGAGGTACACCAGAAACTTGATGGGCAGCAGCACCGTGCGGTCGATTGCGGACTGCCCACCTGCCTCGGACCAGTGCCCCTGCTCGGTCACCGCTCCGACGGTGAACCGGATGGACAGTGACACGACATGGGTATCGGCCGACACCACCCGCGCGGTGGCGAGATAAGCACCGTCAGGCAGTTTTTCGGCCAACTGGACCACGATGCGTTGCCGTCCGTTTTCCAGAAGCGGTGCGGCCAGGGGATGACGCTTCCCGTCGACGTCGATGAGCTGGGTGGAACCCTCGACGAGAGTGACCGGTTCGCTGAGATCGAAGGACAGCACCGGTGGTGAAGCGTCCAGCCGGGCGCCGTCGCGAGGCGTACTCGCGATGACGGTGGCGTGCGCGAACGCCGGTGCTGCCGTGGAGATCAGGCCCGCGGTGACGGCGCCCATCACCAGTGCCCACAGCGCGACACAGCGCCACACGTCCTTATGACCTGCGCCGCAGCACCACCGCAAGTGCGGCCGCGGTGCCGAGCGCCACCAGCAGGCTGACCAGCGACGTGGCGCGCCACCACCACGATTCTCCGACGGCAGGCGCGGCGGCAACCAGCGTGGTGTCGACCGGCGCCGGCCCGCCCTGCGCACCGTGTCCGTCGTGACCGTGCGTGTGGTCGGGGGCGGACAGGGCCACGGCCGGGGCGGGATGTTCCGGTTCGGTGTCCTTGTCGATCGCGATCTCGTTCCAGGACACCACCGAACCGTCGCTGTACGTCTGATCTGACGGCAGCGAGACCGAGTCGACGTTCTCCGGCCACGGCCCGGCCGAGAAGGTGAACTCCCCGAACTCGGACGGTTTCACGCCGCCGGCCTTGTCCACCGCTCGCCAGGTGATCCGGGCTACGCGAGCGCTGTCGCCGGCGCCTTCGGTCTCGACGGAGGCGGTCCAGCCCGGAATCGGCAGCGTGCGAGCCGAGGTCAGATCGACGTCATCGGGCAGCGTGACAGTCAGAGCGACGGTGGAGGCCTGTTGCGATTCGGTCGGCACGATCAGGCTGACGATCCCGTACCCACCCTTCGGCGGCTGATGTCCCTCGTCGGCCCGGACATGGGCTGCGGCGGGAGCGGCTGTGAGCACCGCGCTCACCGTCACGGCACCGCAGAGGGCGAGTAGGCGGCGGGGGAGGTGTGTTCTCGACATGGGAGGGTCCTGTCTACTTGCTGGTGATCCCGAGTTGCCAGGCAGTGAGCCGTTTTTCGGCTCCGGCCAGCAAGAGGTTGAGTGTCACACCGATGATTCCGAGCACCACGATCCCGGCGTACATCGCGGGTATCTGGTAACTCTCCTGGCTGGAACGGATATAGATGCCGATGCCCTCGGTGGCGCCGAGATACTCCGCCGCGACCAGTGCGGTGAACGCATAGGACGCGGCCAGGCGGATGCCGGGGAAGATGTTGGGGATCGACGCCGGGAGTACCACCCTGGTGAAGACATAGGCCCGATCGGCGCCGAGCGTGCGCGCGGCGTTGATCAGGATCTTCTCGACACCCTTGACCGCATTCACCGTGCTGATGAACACCGGCCAGAAGGCCGCCCAGGTGACGATGGCGACTTTCGATTGCTCGCCGATTCCGAAGAACAGCAGGAAGACCGGAAACAGCGCCAGGATCGACAGGCTGCGGAAGAACAGCAGCACGGGATCGAAAGCCTTCTCCAGCACGCGGATCGAACCGACCAGGATGCCGAGAACCACGCCGAGGCTTACCCCGACGAGGAAACCGGAGAGACCGCGGCGCAGACTCGGCCACACCTGTGCTCGCAGGTCTCCGTCCGCGGAGAGTCCTTCGACCAACTTCGCGACGACGGTTTGTGGCGGTGTGAGGAACTTCGGGTCCAGTATTCCGGTGGCCGTGGCGACCCACCACACCGCAAGCAGCAACACCACGCCCAGCAACCCGTAGAGGTATTTGTCGTACGTGCGTAGCCGGGCGCGTCGCAGCGAGCGGGTGTGCCTCGGGCGCGTACCCGCACCCGTAGCCGAGGCTTCGGGTGCCGATGCGGTGCGGGGCTCAGTTGTTACCAACTTCGACCTCCTCCTTGAGGATCTGGGCGACCTGCCCGCGGATCCGGCCGAACTCGGCACTGGCGCGCGCATCGTCGTCACGCGGTCGCGGCAGGTCCACCTCGATCAGCGCCTTGACCGCACCGGGGCGCTTCGTCATCACCGCGATGCGGTCCGACAGGAAGATGGCCTCGTCGATCGAATGGGTCACGAACACAATGGTTTTCCTGCTCGATCCGGATTCCCAGATTCGCAACAGCTCGTTCTGCAGGAACTCCCGGGTCTGGGCGTCCAGCGCGGCGAACGGTTCGTCGAGCACCAGCACGTCCGGGTCGTAGGCGAGGGAGCGGGCGATCGCCACCCGCTGCCGCATCCCGCCGGACAGCCGGTGTGGCAGCTGGTGAGCAAAGTTGTCCAGCCCAACCGTTTTCAGAATCCGCTCGGAGATCGAGCGGCGTTCATCGGCCGGCACCGACCGCACCTTGAGACCGACTTCGACGTTTTTCTGCACCGACAGCCAGGGGAACAGCGCGTAGCTCTGGAAGACGACGCCGACGTTCTTGCTCACCCCGCGAACCGGGGTGCCATCCAGCAGTAACTCGCCGTCGTCATAGCTTTCCAGCCCGGCGAGGATGTTGAGGAATGTCGACTTGCCGCAGCCGCTGGGGCCGAGCAGGGCAAGGAATTCCCCGTCGCGAACATCGAGGTCGAACCCTTCCAGCACCTCGGTGACCCCACTGGCGAGGCCCCTGCCCACGTCCGGGAACTCCTTGCGCAGGCCCGCCGAACGGATCTTCACGGTGTCCGCCTGCCCGTTGTCCGACACGATCAGATCTCGCCGTCGGTGAGTACTTCGGTGTTGTCGGCCTGCGAGTCGATCAGCGCGGCAGACTTGGCGTACGGGTTGTATTCGTTGGTGGCGACGTCCTCGGGCTTGAGTTTCGCCTCCTCAGGGGTGAGGGTGCCGACCCGGTCGGCCAGCCCCCACCAGAAGCCGGTCTGTTGCTTGTCCAGGATCAGATTGTTCGCGTAGTAGTACTTGGTGATCTGCTCCTTGGGCAGCCCGGTCAGCCGCGCCACGACGTCCCGGTACTCCTCGGGGTGGGCGTTGCCCCAGTTGGCGACCTTGGCGAGGATCCCGATGAACTCCCGCGTCTGTTCGGGGTACTTGCGAATGAACTTGCCGCTGGCACTGATCGGCGCCAGGCCGCCGTCGTTGCCGGAATTGTTGAAATCCGAGAAGGCGACCTTGACGTCGTGATCGGTGCGCAGCACACCGTTGAGCGGCGGGTGGATGACCGCGAGGTCGATGTCGCCCTGTTGCAGGGACTGGGGCAGCAGACTCTCGGACTGGGTCAGGAATCGCACCTTGGTGATATCGACGTGGTTCTTGACCAGGTAGTCCTTGAGGATGAACTCCGCGCAGCCCTTGAGAGATGCCAGGCCGACCGTCTTGCCTTCGAGCTCTTTGAGATTGGACTCGTTGAGGTCTGAGTCCTTGCGCACGAAGTACTCCATGTGCGGCTCGTCCTTGGTGGTGTACGTGCGTGAGGCGATGACTTTCAGGTCGACGCCTGCCGCGATCGCCGACAGAGAACGGTTGAACATGAACGAGGCAAAGGTGATGTCACCGGTGCCCAGGAGTGCCGGAAGCTGACCGGAGTCGATCGCCCCCACATACTCGGGGCGGATGCTGGCTTTGTCCCAGAGACCGAACTCGTCGGCGATCTTGACCAGCGACGGTGCCTTGGGGTCCTCGGACCACTTGAAGGACACCGGTTTGTTCGGATCGGCGGGGACGATCTCCTCGGACTGCGACTGCGCCGAGTCCCTGGGCGAGCACGCCACCAACGACGTGATCGCCAGGGCCGCGGCCGCGAACACCGCGCCGGCCCGTACCCGAAAATATTGCGTGGGCATTCTGACCCTCCGTAGATTGGTAGGCTTCAACGTTGAGTGAGAACGGCTGGGCGACAAAGCAATATCGGCTACCGAAACACTTAAGCCAGGCTTGGGGATTGCACCGGCGCCGTGGCTGAGGTCAGCTGCGCCAGGGCTGCAGCGGCATCCAATGTGCGTGGCGCCTGGCCGCGCCGGGCGTGGTCGGCCGTCACCCGCTGGATGAGTTCGTTCACCGGTGCGTGACCGCCGTGCAGACGTGCCTGCAGCACGATTTCACCGTTGAACCAGTCGGTTTCGACATTGGTATGGCCCCGCGCGACGCTTTGCCACGTGGAGCCGTAGTAGTCGTCGCGGACCCTGCCCCGCAACACGTCTCCCCGGCGCCGGGCGTCGGCCTGTGCGGAGACGAAGGCGATGCCCGCCGCGGTCAGCACCTCCTCGGCCTCCGCGCGAGCCCGGGCGACGAGTTCGTCGGCGTCGGGTCCGGGACGGTAGGTGGCCGTCACCCCGTTGGCGAGGTTCGCGATGAGCTTGCGGTGCTTCCACGCCATGATGTCGTCGCGGACCTCGGAGTGGAAGTGCGCCACCTGCAAGGTCGCGGACACGCGCTCGGCGAGGTCGTCGTGCCCGCCCGGGTACCGCCCGACATCGAGGATGCCCGCCACCGGGTAGGTCTGCTGAACAACCACGCCGGGATCGAGGTGCGCGGCAGAGAGCATCACGTTGACCGCGTAGACATCGGCGAACCTGCGCAATACTGCGGCCTCGTTGGCCACCCCGTTCTGTGCGACGAACACCGGGGTGTCCGCCGGTGCATGTGCCGTGAGATCGGCGAGGGCGGCCGCAGTCTGGTGACTCTTGACCGCCAGCACGACGATGGGCCGGGCCCTCCAGTTGATGTCGCGCGCGTCGGAGGAGGCCGGTAACCGCACCGTATCGGCACTCTGCTGGGTGAGCAGGGTGAGACCCTCGGTCCGGATCACCCGAAGGTGTTCGCCGCGTGCCACGACGCCCACGTCGTATCCGGCCAGTCGCAGCCGGGCGGCGATGACACCACCGACGGCGCCGGCCCCGTAGACGACGATCGGACGCGCGGAAGGTGATGTCACCGAGCACCCACCGGTTGGCCAAGCAGTGGGAGAAGCTGGTCGCCGACCCGGGCGACCTCGGTCTGGTACGGCGTATCGGACAACACGAAATGGGTGACACCGAGATCCGCATAGCGTTGCAGGGCAGCACCGACTTCGGCCGCCGACCCGACGAGCCAGGTGGTTCCGGCCCCACCACCGCCGTAGCGGCCCGGAGTGGTGTAGAGACAGGAATCCAGTACCTCACCGCGTTCGGCCAGATCCAGTAGGCGTTGCTGCCCCACGGCGGCACCCTGCTTGCGTCCGTGCAGATCGGGCTTCCCGTCGATCGCGGCGATCTTCGCCTCGGCGTCGCGCCAGGCCTCCTCCGAGGTGTCACGAACCAAAGTGGTCACCCGCAAACCGAATTCGAGCGGTGCGTGTTCGCGGCCCACGGCTACGGACAACGTGCGCAGCCGGTCGATGCGCTCGGCAATCCCGTCGAGCGGCTCGCCCCAGAACAGTTGTACATCGGCTTCCGCCGCCGCGACCCGCTCGGCTGCCGCAGAGGCCCCGCCGAAATACAGCCGTGGATGGCGGCCCTGCTCGGAGCCGAACGGCCGCGGTGCGACGGTCGAATGCTCGACCTGGAAGAATTCGCCGCGGTGGGTGACATCTTCCTCGCGCCACAGCCGGCGCACCACCTGTAAGAACTCCAGTGTGCGGTCGTAGCGCCGGGACTTGTCGAACTCGCCGTCACCGTAGGCTGCGAGATCATCGGTGCCGCTGACGATGTTGACGAACAGCCGGCCCTTGCTTAGTTGATCGAGGGTGGCTGCGGCACTGGCGAAATGAGCGGGGTGCCAGTATCCAGGCCGGATCGCGACCAGCGGAGTGAATGTCGTCGTGCGGGCCGCGACGGCGGTGGCGACGGTGAAGGTGTCAGGCCGTCCCCACCCGGTGCCGATCAGCGCGCCGCCCCAGCCGTGCTGCTCGGCCCGCTGGGCCAGATTCACCGAGTAGTCCAGCGTGCCCCAACCATGCACCGTGTCGTCGCCGCGATGGCCCGGCTCGACGGTGTTGGGGATATACCAGAGGAACTGGCGGTTTACGGCCGCCGTCATGACGTGGCTCCCGCGGTGACCTGCAGGGTGCGGTCGAGATCGGCCAGGACCAGGTCCCGGGTGATCGCCTGAACCAACCTGGGAATGCCGGTCCGCAGGCTCGGGATGTCGCCGACCGGGAGGCCGAAGCTCACGTTGGCGCCGATGCTGAACACGTGGATATCTGCCAGCCACGGTGCCGTGCCGCGCTGTTTCTCGGTGAACTCATACCCGTGTCCCAGATACGGTGCGACGCCGAGGATGTCGTTCTCCTGGTCGGTTGGTGGCGCGTACACGTCCTTCCAGCGGGCGACATACGGCGCGATCGTGGCGAGTTCGGGCCGGGTGTACGGATCTTGCTGGTATCCGGTGCCGGCGACCACGTAGTCGAACGTGCGCGTACCGTCGGCGGCGTCGACCCGTACCCGTCCGGCGTGCTCGGTCACCGACGACCACGGCGCCGACACATGCAGGTGGTAGTTGAGGAAAGCGGCCGCGCGGGCAACCGAATCTTCGGGGACATTGGCGCCGTTGGCGGCGGCTTGCCAGCGCTGCTGCCATCGGTCGGCATCTGGCAACAGGTGGAACACGTCCTGCACCAGGGGATTGGGACGGTTCGCGGGATTGGCGACGACCACGGCGGGTCGGCGTGTGTAGACATGCACGTCCGCGGCACCGGCCTCCAGCGCGGTCGCCGCCGCGTCGTAGGCCGAGGCCGCCGCACCCAGCACTGCGACCGATTTGCCGTGCAGCGAGGCGAAATCGATGGCATCGGCGGTATGTGCCGACAACGATCCGGGCAGGTCGCGTAGTTCGGCGGGAATGTTCGGGCCACCCGTCCCCGAGACGCCACCGGCCAGAACCACTTTCCGGGCATCTTCGGTCCAGCGCCTGCCGTCCTGTTCGAGCGTGAGGCGCAAGGCTGCCCCGGCCGGCTCGATGTCGGTGACCCGGACTCCGCGCCGGACGTCTACACCGACCTGCCGACGGAACCAACTCAGGTATTCGGCCCAGTCGGCAGTCGAGATCCGCCCGATGGCGTCGAAAGCCGCTGTGCCGTTGCGGTGTTCGAACCAGGCACGGAATGTCAACGCCGGATTGCCGAGCTCGGGGCCCGAGATGGTCTTGGCCGTGCGCAGGGTACGCATCCGGGCACGGGACTGCCAGGCCAAGTCGGATTCGTCGCGTGCCGCATCGATCACGGTCACCTTCTCGACACCGGCGCGCAGCAGGGCGTGTGCTGTCGTCAGACCGCTCTGCCCGCCGCCGATGACCGCGACGTCGTGGTGGATGTCGTCACGGGCCGCGATCCAGTTGTGGCCGTCGAGGCCGAGCAACCGCAAGGACTCCCGGGCGTCGAACTCTGCGGTCATCGGGCCACCGCCTCGGCGAGCAGGTTCGAATTGGCGGGCCGCGCCAGGCCATAGTGACCACGCAACGTCGACGCTGTGTATTCGGTGCGGAACAGGCCGCGGGTTCGAAGAATCGGCACCACGTGGTCGACGAACAGCTCCAGCCCGGACGGCAGGGTGGCCGGCATGATGTTGAACCCGTCGGCCGCGCCGCGGCGGAACCAGGTCTCGATGGTGTCCGCCACCTGCTCGGGCGTGCCGGTGAAGGTGCGGTGGCCACGGCCACCGCCGAGGCGCCCGATGAGCTGCCGCACCGTGAGCCGTTCGCGCCGGGCCAGTTCGACGGTCAATGTGTAGCGGCTCTTGGCCCCCTCGATCGCGTCCTCGGGCAGCAGGTCGGCCGGCAGTTGTTTGTCCAGGTCGAGTTCTTCGACCGGAATCCGCAACGTGTTGGCGAGTTGACGGTGCGCGTACTCGGGCACGATCGCCTCATCGAGCTCACGATCCTTTGCCGCGGCCTCGGCCTCGGTGCTGCCGATGACCGGCACGATGCCCGGCAGGATCTTGATGGTGTCGGGGTCGCGGCCGGCCGCGACCGCCCGGGCCTTCAGGTCGCCGTAGAAGCTCAGCCCTTCCTCGAGCGTCTGCTGCGCGGTGAACACCGCCTCGGCGTATTTGGCGGCCAGTCGCTTGCCGTCTTCGGATGAGCCGGCCTGCACCAGTAGGGGATAGCCCTGGGGGGAGCGGGGAATGTTCAGTGCGCCCTCGACCGAGAAGTGCTCGCCGTGATGGGCGGGCGGGTGGATCTTGGATTGGTCGCCCCACACACCTGCTGATTTGTCAGCCAGAATGACATCGTCTTCCCAACTGTCCCAGAGCTTTTGCGCGACCTGAACGAACTCGTCGGCACGTGCGTACCGGGTAGCGTGATCGGGGAGCTCCGGCAAGCCGAAATTGCGGGCCGCTTCGACGGTGGCGCTGGTGACGATGTTCCACCCGGCGCGGCCTCCGCTGACGTGATCGAGGGAGGCAAACCGGCGAGCGAGATTGTAGGGCGAGTTGTATGACGTCGAGGCCGTCGCGATGAGCCCGATCCGTTCGGTCACCCCGGCCAGGACCGTCAACAAGGTCAGCGGTTCGAGCACGCCCAGCGGGCGCCGTCCGACATCACCGTTGAGTTGTGGTCCGTCGGCCAGAAACAGCGAATCGAAGGTGCCGCGTTCGGCGACCCTGGCCGCGTTGACGTAGTGCGCCACACTGGTCGCCGCGAACGGATCGCTCTCGGGCAGTCGCCACGACGCTTCGTGGTGCCCGGTGCTCATCAGGAACGCGTTCAGGTGCAGCTGACGTTCGCCCACGAAAACGGACCTCCTACATAGGAATTCGAGTCGACCAGAAGATGATCACTCGAACGCTATCCACCGATCGCAAAGAAAACAGCGAACTTTCGCTACGGGAACCCTTTAGCGCCACGGAGCCGATCGGCTCAGGACGCGACGCTGAGCGCCTCGGTGGGTTTGTCGGGCAAGGCATCGGCCGCGATGGCACGCAACGTGCGCAGCATGAGGGCGATATTCGGATCGCGATGACGTCCGGCCCGGACCACCGCGCTGATGGTTCGTCCACCGAGTTGTAGACCGGGCACGATCAAGCCCTCAAGTTTGGCCGGGACGGAGAGGCGCGGCACGATCGCCGAGGCGATCTCGGTGGCGGCCAGATCGCAGATGTTCTGCGCGCCGATGAGGCGGTGTTTGATCTGCGGTGTGAAACCCGCGCTTTCACCGGCGCGCATGACAGCGATCCCGAGTCCGGAGTTCTGCGGTCCCGTCACCCACGGACCGTCGGCCAGTGCCCCCAGCCCGTGTTTGCGGATTCTCAAGTGCGAGTGCGTCGGTGCCAGTAGCACCAGCGGCTCGAACAGCAGCGGTGTGGCACTCAGACCGCTCGGCGCGTCCTCCCCGACGAAGTCGTACTGGCAGGTGATGGCGATGTCCACTTCACCCTGGCGTAGCAGCCGTAAAGCCGCGGTGCTGGTCTCCTGTTGCACCTGCACTCGCAGATTGGGCTCTTCGAGGCTCAGCCGATGCATCATGGGGGCGGCCAGTGTCGGAATCCCCATGTTGAATGCCGCGATGGCGACCTGGCCGGCGACATGGTCTCTGGTCTCGGCCACCGCGCTCATGGCTTCGTCGACCGCGACCAGCACCCGGCGCACGTGCTCGGCGAGCACCTGGCCGCTGCGGGTGAGCCCCAGGGTCCGGCCGTCACGCCGGAAAAGTACCGCGCCGGCCTCTTCTTCGAGCACGCGAAGCTGTTGGGACACTGCGGAACTGGTGATGCTTCGACGTTCGGCGACAGCAGTGACCGAACCCAGGTCGGCCAGGTCGGACAACAACATCATGCGACGCAGATCCAGCATCAGACCATCCCTACCTCGGAGTGGACGGCGGGCTGAGAAATAACAGACATGTGGACCTCATCAGCTTGGGGCGCGAGATGTGCGGCAGAACTGGTACGCGGCAGGACTTCAGCGACAACAGTTCGCGCGACAACCAGGCATGAGGTCGATGTGGCGCCGAGCGGTGAGATCCGTCGAGTTCACATCCAGATCTTGACAGACCTCGACCGGTGGGCGCAGAACGGTTGCGCCCACCGGCGGTGGTCCCGGCCTTGTGAGCTGCGACTATGTCGAGATCTCCGCAGGAATCACGGCGGATGTAATTCCCGCGTCATCGAGGCGGCGCCGTGCCTCGGCGTACACATCGTCAGGCAGTGGGCCGCGCCGCGCGGCCTCGGCGTTGGCGCGGACATGCTCGGGGTTCGCAGTGCCGGCGATGATGGTGCTGACCCCGGGCGTGGAGATCGCATACCGCAACAGGAAACCCTGCTGGGTCTCACCGTCGCGCAGTTCGTCAAGGCCGGTGTCGTCCCACACGACCGGGCGGCCGTCGGCTGTAGCCTTCTCGCGCTTGCCGGCCTGGGCCACGCCGCCCCGAACGATGATGCCGAAGCCGAGCCGGCCGGCGAGCTCGATGCGACTCTCGAGGTCGCGTTCGAGGGCGGAGAACGGCACTTGAAACGCCGAGAATTCGTTGATCCGCAGGTGATCGTCGATCTCGGGCAGAGTCGAGGAGACACCGAAAGCCAGGATCTTGCCCTCGTCGCGCAGCGCCGCCAAGGTCTCCACCGCACCGTCGCGACGCAGTACCTCCAGCGACGGGCTGATGTGCAGCTGAACCAGATCCAGGCGGTCGGTGCGCAGCCGCCGCAGGCTCTGCTCCACACCGGCGCGGATGTTCGCCGCGGAATAGTCGTGCGGCAGCGGCCCGGGCGGCGCGTCAGGATGGAAACCCAAGGGGCAGCCTGCCTTCGACGCGAGAACGTATTCATCGCGTCGTGAACCGATGTGCGCACCGATCCGTTCTTCACTCAGCGCGTAATCGACAGAGGTGTCGATGAATGTGATGCCCTCGTCGAGCACCGTGTTCAGCACCTCGGCGGCCACCGATTCCTCCAGCGGACGCGGGTTGCGGTGCGGAGTGCCGCGCAATTCCATCGCACCGAATCCCAGAACGGTCACCTCCGGACCGTCCTCGCCGAGCCGGCGTCGCTGCAGATCGCTCACGGGTACTCCTTCGAAGTCTTCAGTTGCGGGCTTGCATCGTCGATGGTGACCGGCGACGGTGACCGAGATCAATGACGGGCAGCTACGTAGGGACTTAAGCGGCACTGAATTGTTCCGGTAGCAAGAGAGTGTTGTTTGCGCCCACCGCTGAACCGACGCTGACCACTGCGTGCAAAAAATCTACCCAGGGGAGTCAGCCATGACCGAACTCATCGAACGGACCGGCACCGGTCTGGACGTCGTGCCACAAGCCGGTTACATCGGTGCCGAGATCCGCGGAGTCGACCTGCGTAACACGCTGGAGCCCAGCGTGATCGAGGAGATCCGCACCGCGCTGCACACCTACAAGGTGGTCTTCTTCCGCGATCAGCAGATCGGCCACGCCGAGCAGATCGCATTCGCCCGGCAGTTCGGCAAGGTGACCCCGGCTCACCCGCACGAGGAGGAGCCGCCGGAGGGTTTCCCCGAGATCCTTCCGATCGACAGCCGCCGCTACGAGCGTCAGCTAGGCCGTAAGCGCACGTCCTACGACAGCAGCTGGCACACCGATGTGACCGCACTGGTGAATCCGCCGGCCGCGTCGATTCTGCGGGCCCACATCCTGCCCCCGTACGGAGGTGACACCGCATGGACCAACCTTGTCGCGGCGTACGAGAACCTGCCCAAGGAGCTTCGCGACTTCGCCGACAAACTCGACATCAAGCACCAGTTCAACACCAAGGCAGTCGAGGGCAGCCAACGCGATCGCAAGGTGCGCGAAGCGAACCTGGTGTCCTACCACCCGGCCGTCCGGGTGCATCCCGTCACAGGCGAGCGGGCACTGTTCGTGAGCCCTGGCTTCACCCGGGGTGCGCGGAAGATCCGGGGTTACACGCCGGCGCAGAGCGAGGCGATCCTCAAACTGCTGTGGGACGAGGCCACCCGCACCGAGTACACCGTCCGGTTCCGCTGGGCCCCGGGCAGCATCGCGTTCTGGGACAACCGGGCGACCGCACACCTGGCAATTCCCGACGCCGGGCACCTCGACTACGACCGGGTGCTCTACCGCGTCACCCTCGAAGGCGACATCCCCAAGGGTGTCGACGGCCGCGAGTCCGAATCGGTCTCCGGTAACCCGTTCTACGGAAAGTGACCCTTTCATGACACTGAGCACTGCCCGGCGCCGGCTCGGCGCCGACGGTCCAGAAGTCTCGGCAATCGGCCTGGGCTTCATGAGTTTTCGGACCGGTGCCGGTCCCGAGGACGAAAAGCATGCCCATGAGATCGTGGCCGAAGCGATCGATCTGGGCATCACCCTGTTCGACACCGCCGACGTATACGGTCCAGAGTTCAGCGAGATCCTGCTCGGGAAGGCGATCCGGGGCCGGCGCGACGGGCTGACCATCGCCACGAAATTCGGCAACGCGCTCGATCGTGAGACCAATCCCGACGGCCGGGCGCTGGACGGCAGGCCCGAATACGTCCGTAGCGCACTCGAAGGCTCGTTGCGTCGTCTCGGGGTGGACCACGTCGACCTGTACTACCAGCACCGGGTCGATCCCGACGTGCCCATCGAGGACACGGTGGGCGCGCTCAAAGAGCTTGTCGAGGCGGGCAAGGTCCGTCACATCGGCCTGTCAGAGCCGGGCCCGCAGACTCTGCGCCGTGCTCACGCGGTGCATCCGATCGCGGCCATCCAGAATGAATGGTCCTTGTTCACCAGGGATATCGAAGCTGACACGGTGCCCATTGCCCGCGAGCTCGGCATCGGGATCGTGCCGTACTCACCGTTGGGGCGCGGTTGGCTCACCGGACGGGTACGCAGCGCGGAGGACGTCAAGGGCGTGCAGAGCCGGCATCCACGTTTCGGTGCCGAGGTGTTCGACCGCAACCGGGCGCTGGCCGACACCGTGGCCGAAATCGCGACGGAGATCGGCGTCCAGCCCAGCCAGGTGGCCCTGGCCTGGGTGCTCTCGCGTGGCCAGGACGTGGTGCCGATTCCCGGGACACGACATGTCGATTACCTGCGGGAGAACATCGGCGCCCTGGCCGTGGAATTGAGCGACGAACAGGTCGCGCGTCTGGAGACCATCGCCGATCAGGTGGGTGGGCACCGTTCGATTCGCCCCGAGCACCTCGGGGTCGAAGCCCCGGTGGCGGCTGTCTCGTGACGGTCATCGCCCGTTACGGTGACGTCGATGCGGCGCTGGCGGTGCACAACGAAACCCTCGCACTGCAATTGGCTCACCGATCCGTGCGCAAGTTCACCGCGCAACCGGTAACGGATGAGCAACTTTCGGCGCTGGTCGCCGCCGCGCAGTCGGCGGCGACCAGCTCGAATCTGCAGCCGTGGAGCGTGATCGCCATCCGCGATCCGCAGCGCAAGGCGCGCCTGGCCGTCCTGGCCAACAATCAGCAGTTCATCAACGAGGCACCGCTGTTCCTGGTCTGGGTGGCCGACCTCGGCCGGGCGCGCCGGCTGGCGCAACGGTCCGGAGCCGCGCTGGACGGTGCGGACTACCTGGAGACCACCATCATCGGGTTCGTCGACACGGCCCTGGCAGCCCAGAATGCCGTGGTGGCTGCCGAATCACTCGGTCTGGGAACGGTTTTCGTCGGCGCCATCCGCAACCACCCCGAGGAGGTGGCGGCAGAGCTGGGATTGCCACCCCACGCCGTGGCCACCTTCGGCCTCGCGGTGGGTACACCCGACCCGACGGAGAACGCCGGGATCAAACCGCGGCTGCCCCGCGACGCGGTGCTGCACCGCGAGCAGTACGACGCTCAGGCGGCGGATTCGCATGTGCCCGCCTACGACGAACGGCTCGCGGTGTACAACAACCGCTACGGCCTGTCGGGCAGTTGGAGTGAGCGGGTGCTGAGCCGGCTGGCCGGCCCGCACTCTCTGTCCGGGCGACATCGGCTGCGCGAGCAACTGGAGCGCCTCGGCCTGCCCTCGCGCTGAGCGGTGGCGGGAAACGGGCCGCTGAGCAGAAATGCTCAGCGGCCCGTTTCGTCGACAGCTGCTCAGAAGAAACCGGTGTCGGGCAGTGCCGCGCCGTTCACCGCGATGTCCCCGAGCACCCGCGCTTTGTAGACGGTGGGGTTGTGGGAGAACAGGGTGCGGAGATTGCGCCAGTGCCGGTCCAGGTGCGACGCCGCCCGCACAGACGATGCGCCACCCGCATCGAAGATGCGTGATGCGGCCCGTAGCGCGGGTTCCTCGATCGCCACCTTGACCCGTGCGGCCGCAACCGCGCTTTGATCCTCCAACCGGGCATCGATCCCACTGATTCGGGCGGCCGCGAAGGCTGGTGCCAGTTCTGCCGCCGCGCGCAGTACCAGCGCCTCGGCCGTATAGGCCACCGCGTCGATCTCACCGACGATCTCCAGCAACTGCGGATCGGCCGACGGGGCGTCGGTGGTGGCAAAGGTGTAGGTGCGGCGGCGATCCCGGACCAGTGCGGCGGCCTCGGTGGTCAGCGTGCGCAGAATTCCGGCGGCGATCGCGTGCAGGTAGAGCTGTACCAGTGCGCCGCGCGCCCGGTCCACGCCCACATTGGTGCCGATCGGCAGCACCTCGTCGTCGGCTACCGCGACGTCCTCGAAGATGGTTGTCCCGCTACCGGTGTGGCGCTGACCGATTCCGTCCCAGTCGTCGGCGTGGATGATGCCCGCCCGGTCGGCCGGCACCACCGCGGCAACCGGCGCCCCGGCCGCGTCCTCGGCGGTGGCGCGAACGTAGTCGGAGAATTGGGCGCCGGTGCTGTAGAACTTGCGGCCGGTCAGTCGCAGACCATCAGCGTTGCGGATCAGCTTGGTGTCGTAGGCCTGACCACCCACCCGGGCGCTGCTGAGTTCGGAACTCACGCCACCGATCAGGTGTCCGTCGGCCACCACCGACAGCCATCGGTCCTTGGCTGTGCTGCCCGGAACCCGTTGTAACTCCTCAACTGTCGCGTAGTGCACGCGCAGGATGTGGGTCAGGTCGGGGTCGGCCTGGGCCAGCCTGATCATCAGGTCGAAGAACTCGGGCACCGTGAAATCTCCACCGCCGAGGTCGCCGGTCAGCCGTACCGCGCCCAGCCGGTGCTCCCGGATCAGCTGGAGCCCGAGTCCTGGCGGTTCGTGCCCGCCCTCGTCGAGGCGACGCCGGTAATCGGCCGCGATCGCATCCAGCACTTCCTGCAGTTGCTGTCCACGTGGCACGGTGTGAGCCGTCAGTACCGAGTCGGTGGTCATGTCAATCCCTTCCGTTGTGTGCGGCCGGCGCGTCGTCGATCCAGGCGTTGTAGAACCAGGGGACCGAGTTGGCCGCGTTTGCGAATCCCCGCACCCGTGGGGCGACGGCGAAAATCTGGGTGTCTTCGAGAAGCGGAATGGAATACGCGTTGTCGATGACATAGTTGTTGTAGTCCTGCAGCACTTTCAGCCGTTGGGCCGGGTCGGTCGCCTCGATCTGGGCGTGCAGCATGCGATCGATCGCCGGGTCAGAGCCGTCGAGGGCGTACAGATCGCCACCCTTGCTGTCGTAGTTCTGCCACAACCGGACCGGGTCGGCGGTAGGCCAGCCGTTGCGCCGCAGGCCCACTGAATCCTCGATGCTTGCCGACGGGTAGTTGGCGAAATCGGTCTGGCGGATCACCAACCGGATGCCGATGCGCCGGAGCTGTCGCTGGATCAGTTCGTACATCGGCTTGGCGGTGTGGTCGTAGACGTCCACGTAGATCTTCACCGCCAACTCGTTGCCGTCCTTGACCCGGTAGCCGTCGGCGTTGACGTGGGTCCACCCGGAGGCTTCGAGCCGGCGTATCGCCTCGGCGGGGTCGTAACGCACGGCGTCGCTGCGATCGGTGTAGCCGGGAAAGCCGGGCGTGACGATGTTCTGCGCCGGCTTCCAGTTGTCGGTGTAGAGGGTGTGCAGGATCTCGGCGCGGTCGATGCCGAATCCGATCGCCTTGCGTACGTTGATGTCCCGCATGAACGGCGCGGTCTGGCGGACATCGAGCGTGTTGGCCAGCCCGGGCGTGCGCAGTCCACGCACGTCGAAACCCTCCCGGGTCAGCAGGCTCTCATCCGGGGGTTGGGAGTAGCGGATCGCGTCGGCCTGCCCGGCCCGCAGCGCCCCGACGCGGACACTGTCCTCGGTCACCGGGATGACGGTGATGGTGTCCAGGTAGGCCTCACCCTGGTGTGGTGCGGTGGCCGGTGCCCAGTTGTATCCGCGCCGTTTGGACAGGACGATCTTTTTGTCGGGGATCTCCGAGGTGGCGACGAACGGGCCGGAACCGATCAGATTGGTGACCACCGACTGCTTTTCCTTGCTGGCGTCGATGGTGGCGTCGGCGACCAGACCCGAGGTGTTCAACGACAACACCGCGATGAAAGGTGCATACGGTTTGGCGAGAGCGACCCGGACGGTGCGGCGGGTGGGATCGGCCGTGACCGAGTCGACCTCCGGGAAATAGATGTTGCGGGTGATGCCCTTGGCTTTGTCGCCGTTGGCTTCCCAGTCCAGATTGCGACGCACCGACTCGGCGTCGACCGGCTGGCCGTTGCTGTAGGAGGCTCCCTCGCGGATGGTGAACTCGTACAAGCGGTTTGACGGGTCGACTGTCCACTTCTCGGCGATCCACGGCACGAATTCGAAGGTCTGGGGATCCTGGTAGACCAGCCGGTCCAGCATCTGGTCCTTGAGCAGGCTGTTCTGCCAGTAGCCGACCTGGATCTGTAGCGAAGCGGGCGCCTCGGCATCCAGGTAGGTCAGATCGCCACCGCGGTCGTGGCCGACAGCGGTGCCGCGCTGCACATCGGACCCGCAGCCGGCGACCAGCAGTGCGGCCAGCGTGACCGCCGCCCACCGTGGGGCGGTCATGCCGCGTGGGCCGGTGCGCCGGGGATCGCGTCGAGCAGCCGACGCGTGTAGGTCGCGGCTGGATCGGCGAAAACCTGTGCCGTCAGTCCGGTTTCGACCAGGCGGCCGCGTTCGAGCACGCTCACGTGATCGGCGATCTGCCGGACGAGGCTGAGATCGTGGGAGATGAATACGTAAGTGAGCCCCAGTTCTTGCTGGAGTCGGACCAGCAGATCCACCACCTGTGCCTGTACTTGGACGTCGAGTGCCGAGGTCGGCTCGTCGAGCACCAGGATCCGCGGATGCAGTACCAACGCGCGTGCCAGGCCCACTCGCTGTCGCTGGCCCCCGGAGATCTCTCTCGGTTTCCGGTCGGCCAGACCGGCGGGCAATCCGACCCGGTCGAGAGCCGCGGTGACCTCTCGGCGTTGTTCCGCGCGTGATCCGATGCGGTTGATCTTCAACGGCTCTGCGATCGCCTGCCCGATGGTGAACCGTGGATCGAGGGCGGCCAGCGGATTCTGGTGCACCAACTGCAGTTCCCGGGCCCGCGCGCGCTGTTCCGAAGGATGAAGACGTGACTGCGCGGCCCGTACCGATCCGTTCACCCGAACCTCACCCGAGTCGAATTCGGTGAGTCCGGCCAGCACCCTGGCCGCGGTGGTCTTGCCCGACCCGGATTCGCCCACCAGGGCGTGAATGGACCCGGGCAGAACCTCGAAGGATATGGCGTCCAGCGCCAATGCGTTGCCGTAGCGCTTCACCAGCCGGTCCACTCGCAGGATCGGTTCTGCGGTAGCGGCGGGAGCAGGCCGGTCTGCGTACTTGTCGGGGGACAGGGCAGGGGCCGCGGCGATCAACTGCCGGGTGTAGTCGTCCTTCGGAGCGGTGAGCACGCTTGCGGTACGCCCCGTTTCGCGAACATCGCCGTCACGCAACACCACCACGGTGTCACTGTGCTGCTCGGCCAGGGCCAGGTCGTGGGTGATGAACAGGACGCCCAGCCCATGTTCGACGCGCAACTCGTCGAGCAACGTGAGGATGCGCCGCTGCACGGTGACGTCGAGGGCAGAGGTGGGTTCGTCGGCGATCAGAAGGCGGGGTTCACCGGCGATGGCGATCGCGATCAACACGCGCTGCAACTGGCCGCCGGAAAGCTGATGCGGGTAATCGCCCGCCCGGCGCGCCGGGTCGGCGATACCGACGTGCTCGAGCAGTTCTACCGCCCGCCGGCGCGCGCCGGCCCGGTCGGCGATTCGGTGCACCCGCAGGACCTCGGCGATCTGATCGCCGACCGGCTTCAAGGGATCCAGTGACCCGAGCGGGTCCTGCGGCACGAAACCGATCGTGCCACCCCGTAGTTCGCGCCATCGGCGCTGCGGCAGGTGGGTGACCACGCGTTCCTCGACGAGGATGTCTCCCGCGGTGACCCGGCCGCCGGCGGGCAGCAGGCCCTGGGCGGTTCGCGCGATGGTGGATTTGCCCGATCCCGACTGGCCGACCAGTGCCACGATCTCACCGGCGCCGACGTCGAGCGAGACCTGGCGCACCACGTCGCGGCCGGCGAACTCGACGGTGAGCCCGGAAACGGACAGTAGTACAGGGGAATTCATTCAGCCGACCCTCTCTCGGATGATGTGGGCGAGCCGGGACAGGCTCATGACCGTCAACACGATCGCCAGTGCGGGAAAGAACACCAAGCCCGGGGCGGAGTTGATGTAGTTGCGGCCCTCTGAGATCAGCAGTCCCCATTCGGGTTCGGGCGGCTGCGCTCCGTAACCCAGGAAGCTTAGCGACGCGATCGCCAGGATCGCCGCTCCGAACTGCAGCGCGGCCAGGGCCAGTACGGAGGAGTAGGAGTTCGGCAGGATGTGCCGGAATAACAGCGTGAGGTGGCCTGCGCCCAGGTGTGCGCTCGCCTCCACGAACGGCAGGTTCCGCACCGCCAGCACCTCTGATCGCGCGAGCCGGGCGAACACGGCGATGGACGAGATGCCCACGGCGATCGCTGCGTTCACGGTGCCGAAGCCGAGTGCCATGATGATGGTGATCGACATCAGCAGCGTCGGGATCGACAGCAGCACATCGATGATCCGGCCGACGATGCTGTCGGTGACACGACCGAAGTACGCGGCCAGCAGTCCGAGGATCGTGCCGACGAGCAGTCCGATCAGCACGGCGATGAACGACCCGGCAATGGTCGCCGCGGTACCGGCGACAACCCGGCTGAACAGGTCGCGGCCGATGTAGTCGGTGCCGAACGGATGCGACAAGCTGGGCCCGGCGAGCGGCAGATCCGGATTCTCCTGCAGCGGATCGTAGGGGGCGATGGCCGCGGGCGCGACGATCATCGCCGCGACCAGCAGCAGTAGCAGCACAGGTGGGATGTCCCAGGGGTTCACCCTGACCCGCCGGCTCAGGCGGGGGACGGGCACCGCGGACAGTGCATCGGTCAGGATCATGCGGGTACCACCGCGCCTCTCGGAGTGGCCGATCGCTCGATCCGGGGGTCGATCAGCGGATAGATCACATCGACCACGAGATTGACGACGACGAACGTCACCGACACCGCGATCACCACCGCCTGGATGATCGGGGTGTCCTGGTTGCGGACCGCGGTTTCGGTGAGATAGCCGATCCCGGTGCGGTTGAAGATCGTTTCGGTGATCACCGATCCGGCCAGCAGCTCGCCGACGGTGATGGCCACGATGGTCACGGTCGGAATGGATCCGTTCTTGACCAGGTGACCGAAGATGATCTGTTTGTCGTCAAGCCCTTTGGCGCGCAGGACTTCCACATAGGGTTGGGTGGCCGCATTGCTCAGACCCTGGATCAGCACTTGTGCGATCGGCGCGGCGACCGGCAGTGCCAGCGGCAGGGCGGCCAGCACCGTCGACCGCAGCCCCTCGTCGCGGACTGCCGATACCCACCCCAAGCTGAACGACAACCATTGCAGCGCAACCAGTCCGGTGACGAACACCGGGATCGACAGGAAGGCCGGCGGCAAGACCCGGGCGAACTCGCGCACGGGTGACCATGGCGCGAACACCGCTGCCAGGGCGATGGCGAACCCGAGCACCGCGGCCAGGACGAACGCGACGACCGCCAATGCGAGCGTCGAGGGCAGTGCATGCGCCATCAACCGTGCGACGGACTGTCCGCTGTTGAGCGAGTACCCGAGATCGCCGGTGAACAGCCGCTGTACCGACACACCGAACTGGACGATCGCCGGATCGCTGAGCCGGTAATAGTCGCGCAGCACCTGTGCGTCAGAATCGGACAGCGGATTCTCGGGGTTCGATATCTGGGTCTCGATCGGATCCCCTGGCAACACATTGAGAACGAAAAACACTGCGGTATACGCCAATACGATCACAATGATCGATTGGCCGATCCGCCGCAGGGTGAAGTTGAACACCCGCCGAACGCTAAAGGGGCCGCGCGGCGGCGGCAATGATTCGCACCTTTAGGAACTTTAAGCCGACTGTTCAGTTCGGCTTAACCGTTGCCCCGGCATTTGGAGTACCCGTGATCGCAACCGTTGCCGTGCGCGGGTCGTTGGATCACGGTGGTGCGCATGGGGGTACCACTCACAGTTGGAGTTGAGGTGGCCGGCGACGGTATCGGCCGGCCAGATGTCGGCGTTGCCGGTATCGCGGGTCTGGCCGGGCGGCTGGAGGCGGCCGGGGTCTCGTATTGGGTGATCGGTGCCGAGCGTGGTGAGGGCAACGATGTGACGGCAGAAGGCGTCGACCCCTCCTTGCTCGCGACCATCGCGGCGCGGCACACCAGCCATCTGGGGTTGGTTGTCGCCGCCGCCGCACACCGGGATCATCCGTACAACCTGGCCCGGAGGCTGGTTTCGGTGGACCATGCCGCACATGGCCGGGTCGGCTGGCTGGCGCTGGACTTCGATCACAGCATCGCGCTCAACTCGACCATCGACACCTGGACCGGTGCGGGCCTCGACGCGGCGCATACCGACGACGCCATCGTCGCGGTGCGGGCGTTGTGGCGAACCTGGCCACTGGACTCGGTGGTGGGGGATCTGGACACCGGGGTGTTCTCCGACGTGTCGAGAATCCGCCGGGCCGACGTACACAACGCTTATGACATCGCCGGTCCGCTCAATGTGCCCGGATCGGTGCAGGGAGATCTGCCGGTGTGGCGGCGGGCCGGGTTTCATCGGGACAGTTCCGCGGAGTCCGCCGATTACCTGATCGTGGAGGACGGCGACCCGATCCCGCCGAAGGGCCGAGTCGTGGTGCGGCTGCGATCCGCCCATTCCGTCGTCGCCGCGCTCGAGCGGATCGCCCGGCACCCATCGGTATCGGGAGTGCTGCTGCGGCTCGACCGATCCGAGCTCGACCACGTACTGCGCGAGGTGCTGCCTGCGGCCCGCACACGGGGACTGTTGAGCGACCGGGGGACCGGGACATTACGGGAACGGCTCGGCGTGCCGATACCCGTCGCGCCCGATCTGAGCGGCAATCCGACGGCATTCGAAACCGTACCCAACCCCGGAGGACGACTGTGACCCAAACAGGCCACGTGATCCTGAACGTGAACGTGCTCAACCTCGGTATTCACACCGGCGCGTGGCGGCGCACCAGCGAGCCGCCGACCGCGTTCGCCGACCCCGGTTACTACGTGCGGATGGCGAAGCTCGCCGAGCGCGGAAAACTGGACGCACTGTTCCTGGCCGACGGTCCCGCGTTGCGTGAGCACCCCGCGCTGCGCCCGTCGCAGGCGCTGGAGCCCAGCGTCATCCTGGCATCGGTGGCCGCCGAGACCGAGCACCTGGGCCTGATCGGGACGTTGTCGTCCACCTTCAACGATCCCGTCGAGCTGGCGCACCGTCTGCTCACTCTCGACCAGCTCTCCGGCGGTCGCCTGGCCTGGAACGTCGTCACCACGTACTCGGTTCCGGCCGGCGCGAACTTCGGCGTCGCCGACTATCCGGACCGGCACGTCAGGTATCGGCGGGCCGCCGAATTCGTCGACGTGGTCCGGGCGCTGTGGCGCGACGCTGCCGACCTCAGCGGCCGCGGAATCGATCACCACGGCGAGTTCTTCACCGTGGTGGGCGGACTCCCGCAGGGACCGTCCCCGCAGGGCCACCCGTTGCTGGTGCAGGCCGGCGGATCACCGCAGGGCCGCGAGCTCGCCGGCCGCGTCGCCGATGCGGTGTTCAGCGCCGAACTCGACCTGGGTGCCGGAATCGACCACTACCGCTATGTCAAGGACGTCGCGGTCGCCTACGGGCGCCGCCGACACGACGTCAAGATCCTGCCCGGCCTGATCACCACGATCGGCAGCACGAAGGCCGAGGCCGAGCGCCGGTTCTCCGAACAGAACGCCCTGTTGCCGCGCGATCACGACCTGGAGCGGCTGTCGCAGGTCCTCGGGGAGGATCTGGCCGACTATCCGCTGGATGGGCCGGTACCCGCGCATCTGCTGGGAGAAGTCGCCGATCCGGCGAAATTCGGTGCGTCCCTGGGGTTCCGGGAATCGGTGGTTCGATTGATCGAAAGCCGTGAACTCACCCTGCGCGAAGCCGTGCGCGAATTCAGCGGGGCGGGGCACCGCGTCATCGTCGGGTCGCCGGTCGATGTGGCCGACACCATCGAGCGGTGGTTCCTGGCCGGTGCGGCCGACGGATTCAACCTGATGCCCGACGTGTTCCCCGATGGCCTGGAGATCTTCGTCGACGAGGTGGTACCGCTGCTCCGGGCTCGCGGCCTGTTCCGCACCGAGTACGCGGAGTCGACCCTGCGCGAGAGATTCACCGGCCGTGCCCATTCCGGCGGTGTGCCGACCCTGGTGAGGGCCCAGCTCGCCTGATCGTCACGGGCGCGGTAGCGCCCCGTAAGTTGATACCCGTGGACACACCGGTTGCCGTCGTCACGGGAGGAAGTCGCGGAGCTGGGCGCGGGATTGCCGTGGCCCTGATCGCGAAGGGCTGGCGGGTGTACGTCACCGGCCGCACCGTCACCGATGCCGATGGCGGCATTCCCGTGCAGCTCGACCATTCCGACGACGCTGCAGTGGCGGCGCTGTTCGAGCGTATCGGCGAGCAGGAGGGCCATTTGGACCTCCTGGTGAACAACGCCGCCGCGGTTCACGACGATTTGGTCAACCCGAAACCCTTCTGGGAGAAACCTCTTGAACTCGCCGACGTGCTCGACGTCGGGTTGCGGTCGTCGTACGTGGCGTCCTGGTATGCGGCGCCGCTGCTGCTGGCCGCCGAGCACGGTCTGATCGCGTTCACGTCGTCACCCGGATCGGTGGCCTATATGCACGGACCCGCCTACGGAGCTCAGAAGGCCGGTGTGGACAAGCTGGCCGCCGACATGGCTGTCGACTTCGGCGGCACCGGGGTGTCGACGGTGTCGATCTGGATGGGCATCCTGCTGACCGAGAAGTTCAAGGCGGCGTTCGCCGGGCATCCCGACGCGCTCGCCAAGACTGCGGAGCACGCCGAAACTCCCGAGTTCACCGGGTATCTGATCGACGCGCTGTATCGGGATCCGGAGCTGGCGCAGGCGTCCGGTCACACCGTGATCGGTGCCGAACTGGCGACCCGCTACGGCATCACCGACGAAGGCGGGCGGGTGCCGCCGTCCCACCGCGACATGCTGGGGGCGCCGAGGGAACCCAGCTCGGCCATCGTCAGGTAGTCAGCGCCGCCGAAAACCGGTGTGGCTGCGGATCAGTGGCAGCGTCGCGAGCGTGGCGAAACCGGGCTCGGCGTCGCACACCTCGGGCACCGCGTTGAGGACCTGCATCGCCGTGGCGACGTTGGCCGCCCGGACGTGCTCGGCCATCGTGGCCTCGCGGGTGAAGCTGGCCAGGCTGACGAAGTGAGCCTGCATGGACGGATCGCCTTCGATGCTCAGCGTCCAGCCATGCTTGGGCCGCGGCCAATGATCGGGGTACTCGTTGCCGACGGTCCACAGCGTCTCGATCTCGATCAGCGGTTCGCCGTCACGCACACCCACCCAATTCCAGCGCTGCCCGGCAGTGGTCCCGGCGGCCAGCACATGGTCGAAGATCTGGTGATCGTGGCGGGCCGCGACGGCGTCCACCGACGTGGTGACCTCGTCGATGTCGGCGCCGAGCGCGTCGGCCAGCAGCCACACCTGCTGGGAGAAGATCTCGTTGTTGAACGCCAGGAACTCGGTGGCGTCCACCCCGATGTCGGAGACCGGCTGCCCGAACGACATGTTGTCGAACGTGATGTGAGTGCTGTCGTAATCCGACCAGTCGGCACGTTCCTGCAGCGTGACCTTGTCGATCGTGCGGCTCATGCCCGACAGCACCAACGGCAACGCACCCGAGAGATTGCCCGGATTGAGCCCACTGCCGTGCACCGTCGTCCCACCTGCTGCGCAGGCCGCCAGCAACCGGTCCCGGTCGGCTTCGGGCAGACGCCGCGGGTGGAACAGGAATGCCGTGGTGACCACGTTCTTGCCGCCGGCCAGGATCGCGCAGACATCATCCAGGCTGGTGAGCCGCGGCGTGTAGACGACACAGTCGGCGTCCAGCGCGAGGATCGCGGCGACGTCGGTGGTGGCGGTGACACCGACCGGAGCCCGGCCCAGCAGTTCACCGGCGTCTTGTCCGTTCTTGTCCTCCGAGTACACCCGGACCCCGGCCAGCTCCAGGTCAGGGCGGTCGTCGAGGATCGCCCCCAGCGTCTCCACGCCCACCGCGCCGGTGCCCCATTGAATTACCCGGTATGCCATACGTTTTCCGCCTTCGATGTCGCCGCAGTGCGATAGTTCGACAGGCTAGCCATTTTGCGTCGCGGTGTACGGCGGTCGGAGAAATCGGGCTACGTCAGCAGCCCCTCGGCGATCAGCCACTCGCGCGCCACGATGGCCGGGTCGTCTCCGTCGCTGTCCACCTTCGCGTTGAGCATCATCATGGTCTCGTTGGTGAGCCGCGGGTTGAGCTGGGCGAAGATGTCTGCGAGCTCGGGATGGGCGTCGAGCAGGTCGGTGGCGATGACCTCGGTGAGGTTGTACAGCGGGAAGAACTGCTTGTCGTCCTCCAGCACCCGCAGGTTCAGGGTGGGGATGCGACCGTCGGTGGTGAACACCTCTCCGAAGTTGCAGTCACCGTCGGCGGTTGCGGTGTAGATGACGCCGGTGTCCAGGTGGGTCACCCGGCCGAGGTCGCCGCGGGTCAGCCCGTAGGTCTGCAGCATCGGCACGAATCCGTCGTTGCGGTTGGCGAATTCGCTCTCCACGCAGAACGTCAGGTCGTGCCGGGGGAGCCGCTTGAGGTCGGAGAGTGTGGTCACCCCGAGCCGCTGCGCTTCCGATTCGCGGATCGCGAAGGCATAGGTGTTGTTCATCGGCGCCGGCGGCAGCCAGGTCAGGTTGTTGGCTTTGTCCGCCTCGTCGACGGCCTGCCATTGCGCCACCGGATCCTTGATGGGTTGTTCGTTGCCCATGTAATTGATCCATCCGGTGCCGGTGTACTCCGGTGAGACATTCGCGGTGCCGTCCAGCATCGCCTGGCGCACACCGAAACTGCCCGGGGTGTTGGTCATGTTGGTGACATCGGCGCCGGCCGCGTTGAGGATGATCGACACCATGTTGCCCAGGATCAGCTGCTCGGTGAAATCCTTCGCGGTGACCGTGATCGGTACGCCCTCCAGCGAGTCGTAATGCTGGATGGTCCCTGGTTTCGCTTCGAGCACCGCGCCGCTCGCCGACCGCAGCCCGCACCCCGCCGCCACCGCAACCATCAGGGCCACGGCGAGAAGGAGGCGCAGGGCAGCTCGCATCAGAGTCCCTTTGGTGCGGCCACGATTTCGACGATGCGCGCCAACCAGTCGATGAACAGCGCCAGCGCCGCGACCAGGATGGCGCCGACCACCAGGGTCACGGTCTGCTGCAGTTTGATGCCGGTGGTGATGAGCTGGCCCAGCCCGCCGCCGCCGGTGAACGCGGCCAGCGCCGCAGTTCCGACGATGAGCACCAGCGCCGTGCGCACACCCGCGACGATCACCCGCAGCGCCAGCGGCAGCTCCACCTTGATCAGCGTGGCGAACGCCGACATGCCCATCCCGCGCGCCGCCTCGACCAGTCGCCGATCGACGCCGTCGAGGCCGATGACGGTGTTGGCGACGATCGGCAGCGCGCCGTAGACCGTCAGCGCGACGATGGCGCCAACACTGCCGATGCCGAACAGCACCGCGCCGAGCGCGATCAGCCCGATGGCGGGGGCCGCCTGACCGAATCCGGCGACGGTGATGATCGGTTTGGCGTAGTGCCGCATCGGCCCTCGAGTCAGTGCGATCCCGAGCGGGATCGCCACCAGGCACGTGAGCACCGTCGCGGCCACGCTGATCGCCATGTGCTGGCGCAGCAGCGTCAGTAGCTGGCCGATGCCGAGTGGCCGTTGCTCGGATTCCGACACGTGCGCGACGTTGACGTAGGCGAGTGAACCCACCACGGCCGCAACGCAGGCCAGCGGCTGCACCAGCCAGCGTCCGAGCCCCAACCGTGCCGACGGCTCGGCCGGCAGGGCCGAGGCCTCGAATTCCGGTGTGGCGGTGGTCATGTGGTCGGCTTCGCTGAGTTTGCCGCGCTGCGCACGTCGGCCATCGCGTCCATGATGGTCTCCACCCGGATCACGCCCTTGTAGACGTTGCGCCGTCCGGTCACCACCACCACACCGTGCGACGAGGTCAGCATGACGTCCAGCGCATCGTTGAGTGTCGAAGCGAGGCTGACCTTTTCGAGATCCTCGTCCCGCGTTACCTGTTGAAGGGATCGCGGGTCGTCCAGCTCGGCCAGCGACATCCAGCGCAGCGGGCGACCTTGGCTGTCCAAGACGATGACGTGTTCGCGTTCGATGGCCCGCGCGGCGCGGATCGCTTCGGCCGGATCACCGCCGACGTGGGCGACGGCCGCCTCGTGCAACTCGACATCGCGGACCCGGGTCAGCGTGAGCTGCTTGAGCGCCGCACCGTGTCCGACGAAGCCGCGGACGAAATCGTTGGCCGGATTGGCCAGGATCTGTTCGGGTGTGTCGTACTGCACGACTTCCGAACCCTGCTGCAAGATCGCGATCTTGTCGCCGAGTTTGACCGCCTCGTCGAAATCGTGGGTGACGAAGACGATCGTCTTGCGCAGCTCATCCTGCAGGCGCAGCAGTTCGTCCTGCAGTCGCTGGCGGGTGATGGGGTCGACCGCGCCGAACGGCTCGTCCATCAGCAGCACCGGCGGGTCAGCGGCCAGCGCCCGTGCCACGCCCACGCGTTGCTGCTGGCCGCCGGACAGCTCGCGCGGGTAGCGGTCGCGGTACTGGGCCGGATCGAGATTCACCAGCTCGAGCAGCTCGTCGATACGGGCGGAGATCCGCTCCTTGTCCCATTTCAGCAGCCTCGGGACGATCGCGATGTTGTCCCCGACGGTGTAATGCGGGAACAGTCCTGCCCCCTGGATCACGTAGCCGATGTGGCGCCGGAGTTGGTCGGGGTCGTGGCGGGTGACGTCCTCGTCGCCGATCAGGATGCGTCCGCTGGTCGGTTCGATCAGCCGGTTGATCATCTTCATCGTGGTGGTCTTGCCGCAACCGGACGGGCCGACCAGCATCACAATCTCACCGGCGGGGAACTCCATCGTGATGTTGTCCACTGCAGGAGCGGTTTTCGCGTCGTAGCGTTTTGTCACGCCGTCGAGCAGAATGCGCACGCCACTTGTCTCGACGGTTTCGGAATCATTGGTCGCCGGTTCAGACACGAATACCCCTCGGTGTGGTCAGGTGCGTGATGACGTTGAGGACGGTGTCCAAGATGACTGCCAGGACGAGGATGCCGACAGTGCCTGCCACGATCGAGTTGGTCGCGTTGGCACCGCCGGTGCGGGAGATGCCGGAGAAGATGTAGCCGCCCAGGCCGGGGCCGAGGGCATACGCGGCGATGGCGGCGATGCCCATCAGCATCTGCGCGGACACCCGCACCCCGGTCATGATCACCGGCCAGGCGAGCGGCAGTTCGAGGCGGACGAGGGTGGCCAAGCGGCCCATGCCCATCCCGCGGGCTGACTCGATGAGGGTCCGGTCCACACCGGCCAGGCCGACCAGCACGTTGCGCAAGATCGGCAGGAAGCCGAAGAACACCAGCATGAGGACCGACGGCAGCACCCCGATGCCGACGATGCCGACGAGCACGCCGAGCAACGCGTACGAGGGGATGGTCAGGCCCACCGACGTCAGGGTGTTCCCGAGCGCGCTGCCCCAAGGCGAGCGGTAGATCAGAACCCCGACCAACAGTGCGGCCACGGTTGCGATGAGCAGCGTCTGCACCACCAGGCTCATGTGCTGATAGGCGAGAAAGGACAGGACCGACCAGCGGTCTCGTACAAACTCGAAAAAGCCCATGAACGACGCAGCGCCTCCAGTCGGTTACCCGGGGACGGCAGCTCCCCGTCGCCGGGCAGATAGGAGCCTAGTCAACGCCGGGCTGTCGCCGCCGCATTACGGGCGGCGTCGGCACGCCGTCAGACCGCTTTGAGATAACGGTCGGTGACCACCCGCTGGAGCAGCCGCGTCACCGGCCCGCCCAACCGGCTCCACCACGTCGCAGGCCGGGAGAATGCGACCACCTCGGCATGCACCTGCTCGGTCGCCGGGTCGTAGCGGACGGAGAACAACTCCTCACCGGACTCGGGATGGCCGGCCAACGTGCCGTAGGCGAAGCCGCGGCGATCGGTCTCGTTGAGCACGTAGACCACCCGGCAGGGCGCCGGTACCGGACCCAGCCGGACGATCAGTTCGGTGCCCGCCGCGGCGACTTCAGAGGTGGCCCGCACCCGCAGACCGGCGCCGCGCTGCATGCCCCAACGCAACACGTCCGCTCCGGCCCGCTCGAAGCGGTCGCGGCCGGTGCCGATCACCGCCGAGGCCCGCGTGTGGTGGTATCCGGTGGGCATCTCGCCGGCCGTGGCGCCGACCTCCGGATAGGTCAACGACAGCCGTTCCAGGTCGTGCAGTTTCACGTCACCACCATGGCACCAATACGGTGGCGGTGTGGCCCCAGACATCGACACCGCCGGCAACCACCCCGGCGGAGGGTTCAACCCGCCCGATCCCACCGATCGCGGCGGCCCCGATTACGGTCGGTTCATCGAAGCGGTGCGCACGCTGCAGGACCACGCACGCAGCGCCGACGCCCCCGACGAGGTGATCACCGAGGCCGCCAACCTGATCGAGAAGGTGTCAGCACTGCTGGCGCCATACGAAGCCGACGAATGGAATTCACCGTCCGGTCGGCGAATGGACCTGCCCAACCGTGGCAACGTCAACAACGTGCCGGTGCATCTGGAACGGACCGCCGACAACCGGATCGCCGGAACCGCTCATTTCCGCCGCTTTCACCTGGGTCGCAACGGCGCGGTACACGGCGGCTCGCTGGCCCTGCTGTTCGATTCGCTGCTCGGCTACACCGCGGCCAAACTGACCGGCAGCATGTATCAGCGCACCGCGTATCTGCACGTCAACTACCGCCAGATCGTCCCCATCGAGAAGGACTTACAGGTGCGGGCAGGCATCGACCGGATCGAGGGACGCAAGATCTTCGTGGCAGGCCGGCTGCTCGACGGCGACGACGTGCTCGCCGATGCCGAGGCGTTGTTCGTCAGGCTCAAGCCGGGGCAGCCATGAGTCTGGCCGACAACCTCGCCGAGGCGAAACAGCGCTGGACGAGCTGGCGGGAACGGCTGCGCTCGCGCCCTGCCGCGGACTTCGCCTACCGGATCGTCGTCGGCGTCGTCGGCACGCTCGTGCTGGCGGTCGGCATCATCGCCATTCCCTACCCCGGTCCCGGCTGGGCGATCGTTTTCCTCGGATTGGCGATCCTGGCCAGTGAATTCGACTTCGCCAAGCGGGCGTTGCGTTACGTCCGCGCCCGCTACGACGCTGTGATGGCCTGGTTCGATCGCCAGCACATCGCTGTCAAGGGACTCAGTGCCGCGTTCACCGCACTGATCGTGGTGGCCACGCTGTGGCTGTTCGGTGCGATCGGCCTCGCGGCAGGTCTGGTGGGGTTCGAGCAGCCGTGGCTCAAGAGTCCCATCGGGCTCGGCTCCTGATCAGGGCCACCGATAACATGACAGCGTTCGCACTAGATCCCGCATGGTAGGAGACTCCCCGATGAGCGCCGCCCCCAGCCCAGCCCCCGCTGCCCCGATCCGGGTTGCGGCCGGGACTACCGCCGGCGCGGCGGTGCGCGAGGCGGATCTGCCCAGTCGCGGAACCCCTGACGCGATCGTCGTCGTGCGCGACCCCGACGGGCGACTTCGGGACCTGTCCTGGGCCCCCGACACCGATGTCGAGGTGACGCCGGTCGCCGCCAACACCGATGACGGCCGCAGCGTGATCCGGCACTCCTGTGCCCACGTGCTGGCCCAGGCCGTGCAGGATTTGTTCCCGCAGGCCAAGCTCGGTATCGGCCCGCCGATCACCGACGGCTTCTACTACGACTTCGACGTCGCCGAGCCGTTCACCCCAGAAGATCTGGAAAAGCTCGAAAAGCGGATGGCCAAGATCGTCAAGGACGGTCAGTTGTTCTCGCGGCGCGTCTACGAATCCAAGGATCAGGCGCGCGAGGAGTTGGCGGGCGAGCCCTACAAACTCGAGCTGGTCGACGACAAGTCGGGCGCGGACGATCCCGAGGTCATGGAGGTCGGGGGCGACGAGCTGACCGCGTACGACAACCTCAACGCCCGCACCAAGGAACGGGTCTGGGGTGACCTGTGCCGCGGCCCGCACATCCCGACCACCAAGTACATCCCGGCGTTCAAGCTGACCCGCAGCAGTGCCGCCTACTGGCGCGGCAACCAGAACAATGCCAGCCTGCAGCGTGTCTACGGCACGGCCTGGGAGTCCCAGGAGGCCCTCGACCGTCACCTCGAGCTGATCGAGGAGGCGCAGCGCCGCGACCACCGCAAGCTCGGCGTCGAGCTGGACCTGTTCAGCTTCCCCGACGAGCTCGGTTCCGGCCTGCCGGTGTTCCACCCCAAGGGCGGCGTGATCCGTAAGGAGCTGGAGGACTACTCGCGGCGCAAGCACTCCGAGGCCGGCTACGAGTTCGTCAACACCCCGCACATCACCAAGGAACAGCTCTACATCACCTCGGGACACCTGGAGTGGTACGCCGACGGCATGTACCCGCCGATGCACATCGACGCCGAGTACAACGAGGACGGCACGGTGCGCAAGCCCGGGCAGGACTACTACCTCAAGCCGATGAACTGCCCCATGCACCATCTGATCTACCGGGCGAGGGGCCGCTCGTACCGCGAACTTCCGTTGCGGCTCTTCGAATTCGGCTCGGTGTACCGCTACGAGAAGTCCGGTGTGGTGCATGGGCTGACCCGGGTTCGCGGCATGACCCAGGACGACGCCCACATCTACACCACGCGTGAGCAGATGCGCGACGAGCTGACCTCGCTGCTGCAGTTCGTGCTCGACCTGCTCTCGGATTACGGCCTGGACGACTACTACCTGGAGCTGTCCACCAAGGATCCCGAGAAGTATGTCGGCGACGACGACGTCTGGGAGGAGGCGACCCAGACGCTCCGTGAGGTGGCCGAGGCCTCCGGCCTGGATCTGGTGCCGGATCCGGGCGGCGCGGCGTTCTACGGACCCAAGATCTCCGTTCAGGTCAAAGACGCGCTGGGCCGCAGCTGGCAGATGTCCACCATCCAGCTGGATTTCAACATGCCCGATCGGTTCGAGCTGGAGTACACCGCCGCGGACGGTAGCCGTCAGCGCCCGGTGCTGATCCATCGCGCCCTGTTCGGCTCGATCGAGCGCTTCTTCGGAGTGCTCACCGAGCACTACGCGGGCGCGTTCCCGGCCTGGCTGGCACCGGTCCAGGTGGTCGGCATCCCGGTCGCCGACGCGCACCTGGATTACCTGTATGACGTTGCCGCCCAGCTGAAGTCGCGTGGCGTGCGGGTCGAGGTCGACGGCAGTGACGACCGGATGGCGAAGAAGATCGTCAACCACACCAACATGAAGGTGCCGTTCATGCTGCTGGCCGGTGACAAGGATCTGGCGGCGGGCGCGGTCAGCTTCCGGTTCGGTGACCGGACCCAGATCAACGGTGTGCCCCGCGACGAGGCCGTGGAGGCCATCGTGAAGTGGATCGCCGACCGCAACAATGTCGTGCCGACGGCCGACCTGGTGAAGGTGGGCGCGACCGAATGACCGGGGACGAGCGGTCCATAATCGACCATGGCGTGGGCGAGCCGGATCACCTGCAGCGGCTGTGGACACCGCACCGGATGAGCTACATCGTGGATGCGGTCAAGAGCGACAACAAGATCGGCTCGGCCGGGTCGTCACAGCCGTTCACCGACATCCCCGAGATGTCGGACGAGGACGGGCTCATGGTCGCCCGCGGGGAACTGGTTTACGCCGTCCTCAACCTCTACCCGTACAACCCGGGCCATCTCATGGTGGTGCCCTACCGGCGGGTGTCCGAGCTGGAGGACCTCACCGAGGCCGAGAGCGCCGAGCTGATGGCGTTCACGCAGAAGGCGATCCGCGTCATCAAGACCGTCTCCCGCCCGCACGGGTTCAACGTCGGCCTGAACCTGGGCGTCTCGGCCGGCGGATCGCTGGCCGAGCACCTGCACATGCACGTGGTGCCGCGCTGGGGCGGCGACGCGAACTTCATCACCATCATCGGTGGCGCCAAGGTCATTCCGCAGCTGCTGAGCGAGACCCGGGAGCTGCTGGCTACGGAATGGGCCCGCCAGCCGTGAGCAATCTGTTCCTGATGAGCCGGGCGGCCTACGCCAAACTGTCGCGGCCGGTGGCCAAGGCGGCGCTGCGCGCGGGCCTGACTCCCGACATCGTCACGATCATCGGCACCGCCGGGTCGGTCACCGCCGCGCTGACCCTGTTCCCGATAGGGCAACTCTGGTGGGGAGCGTTCGCGGTGTTCCTCTTCGTCCTCGCCGACATGCTCGACGGGGCGATGGCCCGGGAACGGGGTGGTGGTACCCGCTTCGGCGCAGTGCTGGACGCGGCGTGCGACCGGATAGCCGACGGTGCCATATTCGCCGGCCTGCTGTGGTGGGCGGCGTTCGGCCTCCACAGCCCGTCGCTGGTGGTCGCGCTCCTCATCTGTCTGGTCACCTCACAGGTGATCTCGTACATCAAGGCCCGCGCCGAGGCCAGCGGGCTGCGCGGCGACGGCGGCATCATCGAGCGCCCGGAGCGCCTGGTGATCGTGCTGGTCGGCGCGGGGCTTTCGGGTGTGCCGTTCCTGCATGCATCATGGCTGCTGCAGGTCGCCGCCTGGGTGCTGGCGGTGGCCAGCGTCATCACGGTGGCGCAACGAATCCACGCGGTGCGCACGTCGCCGGGTGCCATGGACCCGATCCAACCCCCGGGGGCCTCGTGAACATTCCGCTGTCCGGGCAGGTGACCGATCTGGGTTATGCGGCGGGCTGGCAGCTGGTCCGCGCGATGCCGGAAGTGGTGGCCCGCAATCTGTTCGACGCGGGTGCGCTCTACGCCGCCCGCGGCGGTGGTCCACAGCAGCTGCGCAAGAACCTGGCCCGGGTGACCGGGGTCGCTCCGGCCGACGTGCCCGACGAGCTGATGCGTGCTTCACTGGCCTCCTACGCCCGTTACTGGCGGGAGGCGTTCCGGTTGCCCTCGATGGATCTGATCGCTGTGGCCAAGCGTCTCGACGAGGTGTTCGTCGGCGCGGACAAACTGCGGGCCGCTCAAGAGGCGGGCCGCGGGGCTGTGCTGGCTCTGCCGCACAGCGGTAACTGGGACATGGCCGGGGTGTGGCTGGCTCAGCAGTTCGGCACTTTCGCCACCGTGGCCGAGCGGCTCAAACCCGAATCGCTCTACCGCCGTTTCATCGAATACCGGGAGAGCCTGGGCTTCGAGGTGTTCCCACTGTCCGGGGGTGAGCGTCCGCCGTTCGAGGTGCTCTCGGAACGGTTGCGGGACAATATGTTCGTGTGCCTGATGGCCGACCGCGATCTCACCCGCAACGGTGTCGAGGTCGACTTCTTCGGTGAGCCCACCCGGATGCCCGCCGGTCCGGCCAAGTTGGCCATCGAAACCGGCGCCCCGCTACATCCGGCACACGTCCACTACGACGGGGAGGATTGCGTGGTCGAGATCTTCGACGCGCTCGACACCTCGTCAGGGGATGTGCCCATGGTCATCCAGCAGCTGGCCGACCGGTTCGCGGCGAACATCGCCGCTCATCCTGCTGATTGGCACATGCTGCAGCCGCAGTGGCCGGCCGACCTGTCCGCAGAACGTCGTGCCCGACTGGGTACCACCTGATGAGCGCTTGCGCGAAGAGGCGACGGAGCTAGCCATGCGGATCGGGATGGTCTGCCCATATTCGTTCGATGTGCCGGGCGGTGTGCAATCCCATGTGCTGCAACTGGCCGAGGTGATGCGTGCCGGCGGACATTACGTCAGCGTGCTGGCGCCGTCATCGCCGCACGTGAAGCTGCCGGATTACGTGGTGTCGGGCGGCAAGGCCGTCCCGATTCCCTACAACGGCTCGGTGGCTCGCCTGCGGTTCGGGCCGGCCACCCACCGCAAGGTCAAGAAGTGGATCGCCGAGGGCGAATTCGATGTACTGCACCTGCACGAGCCCAATGCGCCCAGCCTTTCCATGCTGGCGCTCCAGGCGGCCGAGGGGCCGATCGTGGCCACGTTCCACACCTCGACCACAAAGTCGTTGACACTCAGCGTCTTTCAGGGAATTCTGCGCCCGTATCACGAGAAGATCGTCGGCCGCATCGCGGTGTCGGACTTGGCCCGGCGCTGGCAGATGGAAGCGCTCGGCTCAGATGCCGTCGAGATCCCCAACGGGGTGGACGTGCCGTCGTTCGCGAATGCGCCTCGGCTGGAAGGGTATCCGCGGCCCGGCCGCAGCGTGCTGTTCCTCGGCCGGTTCGACGAGCCGCGTAAGGGCATGCCGGTATTGCTGCGCGCGCTGCCCAAACTGGTGCGCCGCTTCGCCGACGTCGAGATCCTGATCGTCGGCCGCGGCGACGAGGACGCGCTGCGTGACGAGGCCGGCGAGCTGGCCGGTCACCTCCGCTTCCTGGGCCAGGTCGACGACGACGCCAAGGCCGCCGCCATGCGCAGCGCCGACGTGTACTGCGCCCCCAATCTCGGCGGCGAGAGCTTCGGCATCGTGCTGGTCGAGGCGATGGCGGCGGGCACACCGGTGGTGGCCAGTGAACTGGACGCTTTCAACCGCGTGCTCGACGGCGGACAGGCCGGCCGGTTGGTGCCGGTCGGCGACGCCGAGGCCCTGGCCGACGCGCTGATCGAGGTGCTCGACAACGAGGCGTTGCGCGAGCAGTACATCGACCAGGCCACCGAGCGTGTGGCGCGCTACGACTGGTCGGTGGTGGCCGGTCAGATCATGCGGGTGTACGAGACGGTGGCCAGCCCCGGGGTCAAAGTTCAGGCGGGTGACTGAGAATGCCTACCTGGTTGGTGATCACGTCACTGGCCGTCCTGGTGGTCCTGCTGCTGGTCGGCATGTGGGCGTTCCAGACGGCCAACCGGCTCGACCGGCTGCACGTGCGGTATGACCTGTCGTGGCAGGCGCTCGACAGCGCCCTGGCCCGCCGGGCCGTGGTGGCCCGCGCCGTCGCGGTCGATGCCTATGCCGGTGCTCCTCAGGGAAAACGGCTCGCGGCGCTGGCCGCTGCCGCCGAACGGGCCCCGCGCCCGGCGCGTGAGGCCGCCGAGAATGACCTCTCGGCCGCACTGTCGGCGGTCGACCCGACGGATCTGCCGGTGGCACTGGTCGCCGAACTGGCCGATGCCGAGGCCCGGGTGCTGCTGGCCAGGCGCTTCCACAACGATGCCGTCCGCGACACCCTTGCTTTGCGGGAGCGCCGCGCGGTGCGGCTACTGCGGCTGGGTGGAACCGCGGCGCTGCCAACCTATTTCGAGATCGTGGAGAGCCCCGATGCCCAGGCGGTGCCCAACTTGGGGGCCAACCCGGTGAGCCGCCGGACCTCGGCACGCGTGGTGCTGCTCGACGAGACCGGCGCGGTGCTGCTGCTGCGTGGCAGTGACCCCGCGCTCGACGACCCGGACAAGCCCGCCCCGCGCTGGTGGTTCACCGTCGGTGGCGCCGTCCAGCCCGGCGAGGACCTGCCGGCGGCCGCGGCCCGTGAGCTTGCCGAGGAGACGGGCTTGCAGGCGGCGCCGCAGGACTTCATCGGTCCGGTGTGGCGGCGCGACGCCGTCATCGACTTCAACGCGTCGGTGATCCGCAGCGAGGAATTCTTCTTCATCTACCGCACGGCCCGGTTCGAGCCGTCTGCAACGGGGCGCACGACCCTGGAACGGCACTACATTCACGGGCACCGCTGGTGCGATGCGACAATGATCGCCGAGTTGGTTGCCGGCGGGGAGGCCGTGTATCCGCTTCAACTGGGTGAGCTGCTGGCTCAGGCCAATGACCTGGCCGAACAGTCGACAGCGACGCTGGCGAATACGCGGGAGTCTGCGTATCGCGAGCTGCAAGCCATCCGGTGACTGCGGATTCAATGGATTTGGCGGCTCCACTACACTGAATCAGTAGCAATTTGGAGGAGATACCAGTGGATACCGCGGCGCAGAACGGCTCTAGCAACCAGACCGGTACCGCGCGCGTGAAGCGCGGGATGGCTGAGATGCTCAAGGGCGGCGTGATCATGGACGTCGTCACCCCCGAACAGGCGAAGATTGCCGAAGGTGCGGGTGCGGTGGCGGTGATGGCCCTGGAGCGGGTTCCCGCCGACATCCGCGCCCAGGGCGGGGTGTCGCGCATGAGTGACCCCGACATGATCGAGGGAATCATCTCGGCGGTCACCATCCCGGTGATGGCCAAGGCGCGGATCGGGCATTTCGTCGAGGCGCAGATCCTGCAGTCGTTGGGTGTGGATTACATCGACGAGTCCGAGGTGCTGACCCCGGCCGATTACGCCAACCACATCGACAAGTGGAAGTTCACGGTCCCGTTCGTGTGCGGTGCGACCAACCTGGGCGAGGCGTTGCGTCGTCTCACCGAGGGCGCGGCGATGATTCGCTCCAAGGGTGAGGCCGGTACCGGGGACGTTTCCAACGCCACCACCCACATGCGCAAGATCGGTGGTGAGATCCGTCGGCTGACCTCGATGTCCGAGGACGAGTTGTACGTGGCGGCCAAGGAACTGCAGGCGCCCTATGACCTGGTGGTCGAGGTGGCGCGGGCCGGCAAGCTGCCGGTGACGATGTTCACCGCGGGTGGGATCGCCACCCCGGCCGATGCGGCGATGATGATGCAGCTCGGTGCTGAGGGGGTGTTCGTCGGCTCGGGAATCTTCAAGTCGGGCAACCCGGCGCAGCGGGCCGCGGCGATCGTGAAGGCCACCACCTTCTACGACGATCCCGATGTGCTGGCCAAGGTGTCGCGCGGGCTCGGCGAAGCCATGGTCGGCATCAACGTCGAGGAGATCGCCCAGCCTCACCGGCTCGCCGAACGCGGCTGGTAACAACCTCCTATGGCGATCGAACAGATCCTCGACCTGGAGCAGCTCGAGGTCAACATCTATCGCGGTGGGGTATTCAGCCCCGAGTCGGGTTTCCTGCAGCGCACCTTCGGCGGTCATGTGGCCGGTCAATCGCTGGTCTCGGCAGTGCGCACGGTCGAGCCGGCGTTTCAGGTGCACTCCCTGCACGGCTATTTTCTACGGCCGGGGGATGCGCGGGCGCCGTCGGTGTACATCGTCGAACGCATCCGCGACGGCGGTTCGTTCGCCACCCGCCGGGTGAGTGCGATCCAGCACGGCGAGACGATCTTCACGATGTCGGCGTCCTTCCAGACCGACCAGACCGGCATCGAACACCAGGACGCCATGCCGGAGGCCCCGGCACCGGACGACCTGCCGGGATTTCGGTCCGGCGGAGCGTTCGACGAC
The DNA here is from genome assembly GCF_000426065.1 of Mycobacterium sp. URHD0025. Taxonomy (GTDB): domain Bacteria; phylum Actinomycetota; class Actinomycetes; order Mycobacteriales; family Mycobacteriaceae; genus Mycobacterium. The sequence goes on from NZ_AUEQ01000007.1 coordinate 121,099, forward strand.
GCCGGCTTCGCCCAGTTCGACGAATGGGACGTCCGGATCGTGCCGAGAGACCGGGTCACCCGCATTCCCGGCAAGGCCTCCCAGCAGCAGGTGTGGTTCCGTCATCGCGACCCGCTGCCCGACGATCACGTGCTGCACATCTGCGCGCTCGCCTACATGAGCGATCTCACCCTGCTGGGCTCGGCCCAGGTCAACCATCTCGAGGTGCGCAAGCACCTCATGGTGGCCTCGCTCGACCATGCCATGTGGTTCATGCGGCCGTTCCGTGCCGACGAGTGGCTGCTCTACGACCAGTCCTCGCCGTCGGCCTGCGGCGGGCGTTCGCTGACCCAGGGCAGGATCTTCAACCGGTACGGCGAGCTGGTGGCCGCGGTGATGCAAGAGGGGCTGACGCGCTACCAGCGCAACTTCACCCCGCCGGAGGGCTCGTGAGCCCTCGCGTGGGGGTGCTCGCACTGCAAGGCGACACCCGCGAACATCTGGCTGCGCTGCGGGAGGCCGGCGCCGAAGCCGGCACGGTGCGGCGGCGTTCCGAACTCGATGCGGTCGACGCCCTGGTGATCCCGGGCGGGGAGTCCACCGCGATGAGCCACCTGCTGCGCGAGTTCGAACTGCTCGAACCGTTGCGGGCCCGCATCGCCGATGGCCTGCCCTGTTACGGATCGTGCGCCGGCATGATCCTGCTGGCCACCGAGATCAAGGACGCCGGTGTCGAGGGCCGCGCGGCGGTTCCCTTGAAGGGCATCGATATGACGGTGCGGCGCAACGCCTTTGGTCGTCAGGTCGATTCCTTCGAGGAGGACGTCGACTTCGAGGGCCTCGACACCCCGGTGCATGCCGTGTTCATCCGGGCGCCCTGGGTCGAGCGGGTCGGCGCGGACGTCACAGTGCTGGCTCGCGCCGCCGGCCACATCGTCGCGGTGCGCGAAGGCTCGATGCTGGCGACGTCGTTTCACCCGGAGATGACCGGGGACCGCCGCATCCACAAGCTTTTCGTCGATTCGCTCTGACTTCAGCAAACCCACGGCGCAGACATAGCTCAGACAAAGGTGGCGCCGACTTAATGGTGATGTGACGACGACGCTGGAGGACACCTCCGCCGAGCCTGCCCTCCACGCTCCGCCGAGCACGTCGCGGATTGTCCGCCGGCGCCTGGCACTGCCTGTTCTTTTGGCCGCCACCGCGCTGGCCTACCTCTGGAACATCACCGTCAACGGCATGGGCAATCAGTTCTACGCGGCGTCGGCCTGGGCCGGGTCCTCCGACTGGAAGGCCCTGCTGTTCGGATCGCTGGATCCGGCAAATTTCATCACGGTGGACAAGCCGCCGGTGTCCCAGTGGGTGATGGGCCTGTCCGGTCAGCTGTTCGGGTTCAGCAGCGCGAGCATGCTCGTCCCCGAAGCACTGATGGCTGTCGGCTCGGTCGCGTTGCTCTACGCTGCGGTCCGCCGGATCAGCGGTCCGCAGGCGGCCCTGCTGGCCGGTGCGGTCCTGGCGCTGACGCCGGTGGCCGCGTTGATGTTCCGGTTCAACAATCCCGACGCCGCGATGGTGCTACTCATGACGGCCGCGGCGTACTGCATGGTCCGCGCCCTCCAGGGTTCGGGTGCGAGCTGGCTGATGCTGGCCGGCGTGGCATTGGGGTTCGCGTTCCTGGCCAAGATGCTCGAAGGCCTGATGGCCGTGCCCGCCATCGCCGTGGTGTACCTGGTCGCGGCCGCGGTGCCGATGCGTCGGCGCCTGCTGCACCTGGCCGGCTCGCTGGCGGCGTTTCTGGTGTCCGCCGGATGGTTCGTGGTGCTCACCCTGGTGTGGCCGGCTTCGTCGCGGCCTTACCTCGCCGGGTCCACCGACAACAACTTCATGAATCTGGTGTTGGGCTACAACGGATTCGGTCGGGTGCTCGGCCACAACCACATGGGCGGTGGCGGGCCCACGGCAGCCGAGGCGATCGGGCTTCCGAGCGCGGCCGAACACGCCGGCCATGTGGGCGGATTCGGCAACCAGTCCCACGGCCTGCCGCGCTTGTTCACCGGAGAGTTCGGCTTCGAAATAGGTTGGCTGCTGCCGGCCGGTCTGCTCGCCATGGTGCTGGTGTTGATCTCGCGGCGCGGTACGCCACGGACCGACATGGTCCGTGCCGGAGCCATCCTGTTCGGCGGCTGGCTGTTGATCGACGGCGTGGTCCTCAGCTTCATGAAGAGCATGGTCCACCCGTACTACTGCCTGTCGCTGGCACCGGCGATGGCGGCGATGTTCGCGATCGGCGTCGCCGAGATGTGGCGTCGGCGCGATGACCGGTTGGGCCAGATCGGTTTGACCACAATGCTTCTCGGGTCCGCGGTGTGGAGTTTCTGGGTCCTGGGCCGCAACGCGTCGTGGCTTCCACCTCTGCGGTGGACGATCCTGGTGGTCGCCGTCGGGGCCGCCGCGGCCCTGCTGTGGTCGCTACGCAGGGGCAGCCGGGCGGCGGCCATCGTCGCGCTGGCGGTCGCCCTGACCGGCGCGCTGGCGGGGACGACGGCCTACACCGTGGCCACCCTGGGACAGCCGCACACCGGAGGTGGGCCGAGCGTCGGACCGGCCGATCCCGACGACGACCACGGGCATGGCTGGACGTCCGACGATCCCGGGGTGAACACGATGCTGAGGGCCACCCACACCACCTGGTCGGCGGCGATCAACCGCTCCGGAGCTGCGGCGAGCCTCGAATTGTCCACCGACACAGCGGTGATGGCGATCGGTGGCTTCACCGGAACCGATCCGGTGCCCACGCTGGAGCAGTTCCAGACCTACGTCGCCGACCGGCAGATCACCTACTACGTCCTCCCGGAGCCCAAAGATAAGGACCACGGCGGCTTCTTCGGCCACAATTCACACACCGACATCTCCGACTGGGTGAAAGCCAACTTCATGTCGACCAAACTGGGCTCGGATACGGTGTACGACCTGCGCGCGCCGCTCAAGAAATGACCGCGGCGCTCAGCGAGCCTCGCCCTCCACGATCACGCCGGCGGTCCTCTCCATCGGCTTGATCACCGAGGTGAAGTCGGATTCGGCCCCCTCGGCGTGCAGCGTGTGTTCCCAGATGTTTTGCACCGCTTCGGCCATCGCCACCGGCAGGCCGAGGGAGGCGGCCTCGGTGAGGTACAGTCGCACGTCTTTGGCCATCAGGCCGGTGGCGAACCCGTAGTCGAAGGTGCGGGGGAGGACTGCCCGCGGGAACTTGTCGCGGCTGGCATGCGTACCGCCTGACCCGGCGTTGAGCACGTCGATCATCACGTCGGCGCTCAGGCCGGCCTTGACGCCCATCACCATCACCTCGGCGGTCGCGGCCAGGGTGGTGGCGGCCATCAGATTGTTGATCAGCTTCATGGTCTGCGCGGCCCCCGGCTGTTCGGACACGAAGATCGCCCGGCCGAGCACCTCGAAAACTGGTGCCAGCGTGGCGAACTCGCTGCGTGGCCCGGACACCATCACTGCGAGCGTGCCTGCCTGGGCGCCGTGCACACCACCGCTGACCGGACTGTCAAGTGCGGCGATGCCTTTTGCATCGAGAACCGCGTGATTACGTTGTGCGGCTTGGCCTCCCACTGTCGACAGGTCGATGAAGCGCCGGATCGCCGAGCCTGCGGCGATGTCGGCCACCACGGCTTCGGAAACCTGCGGGGTGGGCAGGCTCGCCAGCACCGTCTCGGCCTGGTCGGCCACCGCGCGGACCGATTCGGCCGCCCGGGCGCCCAGTGCCGTCGCCTCGGTGCGCACGTCCTCGCGTACGTCGAACACCACCACCGGATGGCCGGCCGTCAGCAGCCGGCTCATCATCGGAAATCCCATGTTGCCCAGGCCGATGAAGCCGATCGGGTCACTCATCGGCTGCCGGGCTCTCGTCGAGTTCGGCGAACACGGCCCGGGCCAGCCGGAAGCTGTCGACCGCGGCCGGGATGCCCGCGTAGATACCCACCTGCAGGAAGATCTCACAGATCTCCTCGCGGGTGACGCCGTTGGTGAGGGCACCGCGGATGTGTGTGCTCAGCTCGTTCGGCCGGTTCAGGACTGCGATCATCGCCAGGTTCAGCATGCTGCGGGTCTTCAGTTCCAGGCCCTCGCGGCCCCAGACCGCGCCCCAACAGTATTCGGTGACCAGGTCCTGCAGCGGTTTTGAGAATGCGTCGACGTTGCCGGCAGCCTTGCGAACGTACTCCTCACCGAGTACCGCGGTGCGAATTGCCAGTCCCTTGTCATATGTGTGTTGATCCATGCGCCTCTTTCGGTCGGCCGTGGTTGATCACAGTGCCACCACGACGCTGCCCGTAGCTACCGGTTGACGCCCGGATGTCGGCGTACGCTCCGTGCATGTCTGTGTCGTTGTCAACGTCGGTCCGGCGGCCAGGTGTCGTCGAGTCGGTGATCAGTTGGGCTGTGTGGGCCTTGGTCGGCCTGATCGCCGTATTGCTGGCGTTCGCCGCGATCTTTCCCGTGGGCTTCAGTGGTGCGGCCCCCGGACAAGCCGATGAGGCCGCGACCCTGGCCGGATGGGCGACGCTCACCCTGGCGACTGTTGTGCTCGCGCCGATCGGCATGGCGATCGGACATTGGCGGCACTGGCACATCTGGTACTGGCCGGTGCTGTGCAGCGCCGCGGCGGCGACGACCCTGGTCTTGCTGCAGGCACTGTAGGCGTCGTATCGAGCCGGGTGGGACCGGCCACGTAGACTCGAGAACCGGAGTTTTGACCGGAAAAGGGGCGTACCTGCATGAGCGGCCATTCCAAGTGGGCCACCACCAAGCACAAGAAGGCCGTCATCGACGCCAAGCGCGGCAAGATGTTCGCCAAGTTGATCAAGAACATCGAGGTCGCGGCACGTGTGGGCGGGGGAGACCCGGCCGGTAACCCCACCCTTTACGATGCCATCCAGAAGGCCAAGAAGAGCTCGGTACCCAACGACAACATCGAGCGGGCCCGCAAGCGTGGCGGCGGCGAAGAGGCCGGTGGCGCCGACTGGCAGAACATCACGTACGAGGGCTACGGCCCCAACGGTGTCGCCGTGCTCATCGAATGCCTGACCGACAACCGCAACCGCGCCGCCGGTGAGGTCCGCGTCGCGATGACCCGTAACGGCGGCAACATGGCCGACCCGGGCTCGGTCGCCTACCTGTTCTCCCGCAAGGGTGTGGTGACGCTGGAGAAGAACGGCCTGACCGAGGATGACGTGCTGATGGCCGTCCTGGAGGCCGGTGCCGAAGAAGTCAACGACCTGGGCGACTCCTTCGAGATCATCTCCGAGCCCACCGACCTGGTCGCGGTGCGCACCGCGCTGCAGGACGCCGGGATCGACTACGACTCGGCCGAGGCCAGCTTCCAGCCCTCGGTGAGCGTGCCGGTCGACCTCGACGGGGCGCGCAAGGTGCTCAAGCTCGTCGACGCGCTGGAGGACAGCGACGACGTGCAAGAGGTGTACACCAACATCGACATCCCCGACGATGTCGCCGCGCAGCTCGACGAGGAGTAGCAGCTGCCCGGGCCGCCACCCTTCAGCCCGACCGTTGGGCTGCTCACGATCAGCCGGGCCTGGGAATCCGCGTTCGTCGAGGCCCTCAAACCGCTCGGGCTGACCACGCGCAAATTCGGACTGCTGGGGCACGTTCGCGGAAATCCGGGCATCTCGTTCAGTGAGCTGGCCCGGCGCTCGCGCATCACCGTGCAGAGTGCCCATGCGGCTGTCGCGTCGTTCGTGGAGGCAGGTCTGGTCGAGGACGCGACCGCGCATGCCGGCGCGGCGTCGACATTGCAGGTCACCTCCCAGGGCGAGGCGCTACTGGACCGGGCTACCGAGGTCGTGGCCGAGCTGGATGCGCGATTCGCCGTTCAGTACCCCGAACTGACCGAAGCGCTGCACGCGTATATGACGCGGATCATGTCAGGTTCTCCATAACCTTCAGTTAGCCTGAAGGTTATGGAGAACGTGTTGCTGTCCATCACCCGCGTCTACGCGGTTCTGGCGATTGCGGTTCCGGTCATCGGCCCCGTACTCGCCACCGTGCGGCGAGAGGCGAAGAGCGCATGAGTTTCCGGCATTACCTGCGTCGGCCGCCGGCGGTCAGCGCCGTTGAGGCGGTCCGGCTCGTGGCGGAGGATGCTCTGGTCGTCGACGTCCGTCGCGCATTCGAGTGGAATCGGGTACACATCCCCGACGCGGTGCACATGCCGCTCGAGGCGCTGCCCGAGCGCTGCGTCGAACTCCCCGACGACCGTCTGATCATCACCTTCTGCACCGGCGGAATCCGGTCTGCCGGTGCGGCGAACCTGTTGGTGGAGAACGGCTTCGATGCGGTGAACATGAGCGGCGGCCTGATCCATTGGCGCTCGGCCGGCGGGCCGCTCAGCACCGATGTGGGTGAATGAGCCGTCAGTGCAGCGCCGCGTCGATAGGTGTCTGGCCGGAGATCACCTCGAACGTCCGGCCGGCGGTTTCCGGCTCGTGCAGGACGGCCAACAGCACGCGTGCGACGTCGTCGCGGGGGATGGTGCCGCGGCCCGTGGATTCGGCGATCGTCACCTGCCCGGTGCCGGGCTCGTCGGTGAGTCCGCCCGGGCGCACGATCGTGGTGCGTAATCCGCTGCGGGCCCGCACGTTGGCGTCGGCCTCCGATTTGGCGCGGATGTACGCCAGGAACACCTCGTCGTAGTTCTCGTCGAGCGACCGGTCGTCGGCGGAGATGGCCGACACCATCACGTAGCGGCCCACGCCCGCGGCCTCGGCGGCATCGGCCAGCAGGATCGCGGCATCCCGGTCGACCGTCTGCTTGCGGGCCGCGCCGCTGCCCGGCCCGGCGCCGGCGGCGAACACCACGGCGTCCGCGTCGCTCAGCACGTCGGCCACTTCGGCCACGGTCGCCCGCTCCAGGTCCAGCACGACGGCGGTCGCGCCGGCAGCTTCCAGATCGGTCGCCTGGGCCGGGTTGCGGATGAGGCCGACGGCCTCGTCGCCGCGTGCGGACAACAATTGTTCGAGGATCAGGGCGATCTTGCCGTGTCCGCCCGCTATCACTACGCGCATAGGTTCGACCCTACGGATGTGAGCGTGTCCCTGCCGGGAGCTGTCCGCGCCTCGCGCTAGGCTCTCGAACAGATGTTCTGACGAAGGGGTTCGTGTGCGGGTGATGGGAGTGGATCCCGGGTTGACGCGCTGCGGCCTGTCGGTGGTCGAGAGCGGCAAAGGCAGGCAGGTCACCGCGCTGGACGTGGACGTGGTCCGCACCCCGGCCGATGCACCGCTGCAGAAGCGGCTGCTGGAGATCAGCGACGTGGCCGAGTACTGGATGGATACGCACCGGCCCGACGTCATCGCGATCGAGCGGGTTTTCGCTCAGCAGAACGTGTCGACGGTGATGGGTACGGCCCAGGCCGGCGGAGTCATCGCGCTGGCCGCAGCCCGGCGCGACATCGAGGTGCATTTTCACACCCCTTCGGAGGTGAAGGCGGCGGTCACCGGCAATGGCCGTGCCGACAAGGCCCAGGTCACCGAGATGATCACCAGAATTCTTGCCCTGCAAGCCAAGCCGACCCCGGCCGATGCCGCCGACGCCTTGGCCCTGGCCATCTGTCACTGCTGGCGCGCCCCGATGATCGCGCGCATGGCTGCCGCGGAGGCGATGGCCGCCGAACAGCGCCGCAAGTACGCAGCGAAACTCAAGGCGGCCCGGGCATGATCGCCTCGGTGCGCGGTGAAGTGATCGACATCGCCCTGGACCATGCCGTCATCGAGGCCGCCGGCGTGGGATACAAGGTGATGGCGACCCCGTCGACCCTGGCGAACCTGCGCCGGGGTGCCGAGTCCCGGCTGATCACCGCGATGATCGTGCGAGAAGATTCCATGACGCTGTACGGGTTCGCCGACGGCGATGCCCGCGATCTGTTCCTTACGCTGCTGGGGGTGTCCGGCGTCGGCCCCAAGATCGCGCTGGCGACGCTGGCGGTCTACGACCCGCAGGCGCTGCGTCAGGCGCTGGCCGATGGGGATGTGACCGCGTTGACCCGGGTTCCCGGCATCGGTAAACGTGGCGCCGAGCGCATGGTGCTGGAACTCCGCGACAAGATTGGTCCGGTCACGGCCGGTGCGGGCTCTGCTTTCACGGGTCACGCGGTGCGCGCACCCGTCGTGGAAGCGCTTGTGGGACTTGGGTTTGCGGCCAAACAGGCCGAGGAGGCCACCGACAAGGTGCTGGCCAACGACCCCGAGGCGACGACGGCTTCCGCGCTGCGTGCGGCGCTTTCGATGTTGGGTAAGAAGTAATGGGCCGTTTCGACGACACCGAAGAACCCGACGAGCGCGAGGTCTCACCGGCACTGACCGTCGGTGAGGGCGACGTCGACGCCAGCCTGCGCCCGCGCTCACTGGGGGAGTTCATCGGTCAGCCGCGGGTGCGCGAACAGCTGTCGCTGGTCCTCGAGGGCGCCAAGAACCGCGGTGGCACACCGGATCACATCCTGCTGTCCGGCCCACCGGGGTTGGGCAAGACATCGCTGGCGATGATCATCGCCGCCGAGTTGGGCTCCTCGCTGCGGCTCACGTCCGGCCCGGCCCTGGAGCGGGCGGGTGACCTGGCGGCCATGCTGTCCAATCTCGTCGAGCACGACGTCCTGTTCATCGACGAGATCCACCGCATCGCGCGGCCCGCCGAGGAGATGCTGTACCTGGCGATGGAGGACTTCCGCGTCGACGTGGTGGTCGGCAAAGGGCCCGGCGCCACGTCGATTCCGCTCGAAGTCGCACCGTTCACCTTGGTGGGCGCCACCACGCGGTCCGGCGCGCTGACCGGTCCGCTGCGCGACAGGTTCGGTTTCACCGCCCACATGGACTTTTACGAGCCGGTCGAACTCGAGCGGGTGCTGGCTCGGTCGGCAGGAATCCTCGGCATCGAATTGGGAGGCGAAGCCGGCACGGAGATCGCCCGGCGTTCCCGCGGTACGCCGCGCATCGCCAACCGGTTGCTACGCCGGGTCCGGGACTACGCCGAGGTTCGGGCCGACGGCGTGATCACCCGTGATATCGCCAAGGCCGCCTTGGAGGTCTACGACGTCGACGAGCTGGGCCTCGATCGGCTGGACCGCGCCGTGCTGTCGGCGCTCACCCGCAGCTTCGGCGGCGGCCCGGTCGGGGTCTCGACGTTGGCCGTGGCGGTGGGAGAAGAGGCGACCACGGTCGAGGAGGTGTGCGAACCGTTCCTGGTGCGCGCCGGAATGGTGGCCCGCACGCCGCGGGGCCGGGTGGCCACGCCACTGGCGTGGACGCATCTGGGTATGCAACCGCCAGTTACCGGACTGGGGCAGCCCGGCCTGTTTGAATAGACCTCATGGTCATCGCCGGTTTGGTGTTCGCCGCGCTCGCCGCGGTCCTGCATGTCTACATCTTTGTGATGGAGTCGCTGACCTGGACTTCACCGCGTACCCGCGCCACCTTCGGCATCAGCGAGGAGGAGGCGCGGGCCACCAAGGAGCTGGCGTTCAACCAGGGCTTCTACAACCTGTTCCTGGCCATCGTCACGATCGTCGGAATTGCTGCAATCGGCCTGGGGCACTGCGCGGTTGGCGCCGCCCTCGTGTTCGCTGGTGCCGGCTCCATGCTGGCCGCCGCAGCCGTGCTGCTGACCAGCTCGCCGGACAAGGCGCGGGCAGCGATCACCCAGGGCATCTTCCCGCTCATCGCGGTGGTATTGCTCGCGATCGGCCTGCTCTAGGCGGCGCGCCTGTTGATCACGACGTGGATCTCGCGGGTGAACACCCGGAGGCCACCGGCCAACGGTGGTGCGGTCGACCGGTAGGTGGCGCCGGTCGGCGTGATGAATTCTGTGGTGTGACGACCCAATTCGTCGACACCGGCCACCACCTGCCAGCCGGGGCTCTCTTTGACGTAATTGCAATGCTCGCACTGCCCCTGACCATTGGCCGTGGAAGTCGGTCCGTTCCGGTGATACGGCTTCACGTGGTCGATATGCCGGATCGGGGCATCGCAGTACGGCGTGCGGCAGGTCTGATCCCGGGTGGCGATGAACCGGGCGAGGCCTTTCGGGAATCGCCGCGAACGGGATTCCATCGCAACGAGTGCGCCGGTGTCGGGCGCGGCGTAGAGGCGACGCAGGGTGGCCCAGGAGTCTTCGTGCAGCGCCGCGTCATGGATCATGCGCCGTGCCGTCGCAGCCGGAATGGGTCCATGGCCCTGGAGGTACGCGGGCTGCGTGCTGCCGGCGAACAGGGTGTCGTCGGACAGCACGAGGTTGACCGCGACAGGGACCGGCTTGGCGACATCGCGGCCGGTGACACGGGAGACCAGGGTGTCGGCCATGACCTGGCCGCGGTTGCGGCCGTCGGCGCAGCGGTCGGCCGCATTGGTGAGTGACGAGCGCACGCAGGCCGCGTCGCCGGCGGGCAGCAGGGCTGTGACGATGGCCATATTGTCGGCGGCGGGACGGAAGGTGACGGCGCGATCCTCAGGTGCCCTGGTGGCCCTGTCGATGACCGCTTGCGGATCGAGCTGGTAGGCAATGGTTTTGGCGTCAGCCGTCAGGCGGTTGTCGCCCAGGCCGATGAGCGTGCTGTGGTCGGCGCAGAGTTGTGCGTCGAGGCGGCGCCGGTCGGCAGGGGACAGGCACGCCGCTTCCCGGACGATCAGCCGGGCGCGGGATTCGGTGAGTACGCCGGTTTCCAAGGCAGCCAGCGTGTACGGCATGTCGCGTACGAGGATGCGGGCGTCGCTGAGGTAGCGGTTGCCGTGGGCGGGTGAATCCAGGCGAGCCAATCCGATTTCCGAACCCAGCCCGCGTCCGCGACGCGAGGCGGCGACTCCCGCGGCGGCCTCCCTCGCACGGCGGGCGGAGTCCAGGGCTGCGGTGGCGCGGGCCTGCCCGGCCGCGGCGGCCGACTTGAGCCGTTCGAGTTCGGCGATGCGATCCCGCAGCGCCGCTTCACCGGCGTCGGGGTCGACATACGTAAACTGTTCGAACATGTGTTCGATGTTACGCGGCGGGTCTGACAATCCGGGAAAAGGTGCCTCTAGCTGTGGCCTTCCACCCATCTGGCCAGCGAGGCCAGCGCCATGCGAGTGCCCGCTTCGTTGTCGGCCGGATTCACCGCTTCGGGGATTCCGTCGTGCTCGATGAGGATGTCGGTGCCGTGTCCGCAATCGCTCAACGTCGTCGTCATCGTCATTTCACCGCGGAGGGCGGGATCGTCGCTCTCGAACTCCAACACTTCGACCACGCGCTCATCCGGCACCAGCTCTGCGAAGCGGCCGCGATAGGTGTCGGTGTGGCTGCTGGTCTTTCCGATGGCGTCCCGCGAGTTGTAGTGCAGGGAGATCCGGAATGTGCCGCCCTCACGGGCATCGAACTCGTGCACCTCGCTACGCATGCCGTCCGGGACCCGCCAGGCCGCAATGGCTTTGGCATCGACGAGTGCCCGATAGACATCAGAGCGCGATGCGTTGACGTGGCCCGAGACGCTGGTGCGACGCATTTTGCCACGGTACCGATCGCAGGACGCCGCAGATGCTGATTGGCCGCGGTCCTGGTAAGGACCGCGGCCGCTCAGGGGGACCTTCCCTTGTGGGGAAGTCTGTTACAGCAATCCGAGCAATTTGAGATCGCTGATGTACTTGACGATGATCTCCGGGGTGACATGGGGAATGTCCTTGTCCGGACCGATCTTCGCGTCCTGTACCGCGGTACGGAACACGTCGGTCGGTGCCATCGCACCGTTCACCGGCATGCCCGGCTGCTGGTAGTTGTGCAGCAGCGGCAGCAGTGAGGCCTGCCGTTGCCGGTCCGGCAGCGACCGCAGCGTGGTCTCGAAGCGGGACAGCCACTCCTGGTAATCCGCGACGCGCTGGATCGGGTAACCGGCCTCGATGAGCCAGTCGACGAACTCGTCCATACCCAGGCCGTCATCGTGCGGGTTCATCACGTGGTACGTCTCGAAGCCGTCCTGCACATGGGCACCCAGGGTGGAGATCGCCTCGGCGATGAACTCGACGGGCAGGCCGTCGTAGTGCGAGCGCTGGCGGTTGCCGTCCGCGTCGAGCTGGTTGAACGAGCGCGGCGCGACACCGGTGGCGACGAGGCTGAACATCATGCGGGTGAACATGTCCGGCAGGTTCAGCTGTCCGGCATAGGTGGTGTCGGCCAGGATCATGTCGCAGCGGAACACCGTCACCGGCAGGCCGGCCAGATCGTGCGCCTCGCGCAGCAGGACCTCACCGGCCCACTTGCTGTTGCCGTAGCCGTTGGCGTAGCCATCGTCGACCTTGCGCACGGCACTGATCTCGCGGATATCGGCATCCTCCACGAACTTTCCGGGCTCGATGCCCCCACCCACGCCGATCGTCGACACATAGGCGAAAGGCTTGATCCGCGTGGTCAGCGCGATGCGGATGAGTTCGGCGGTACCGAGTGCGTTGGGGCCGAACAGTTCGCTGTAGGGCAGCACGTGGTTCACCAGGGCGGCCGGGTCGACGATGAAATCGACGGTGTCGGCCAGGCGCTGCCAGGTCTCGGGATCGAGCCCCAGATCGGCTTCGCCCTTGTCGCCCGCGATCACTTCGAGGTGGTCGGCGGCGAGATCCTGGTAGTGGGCAAGCAGCTTCGGGTCGCCGCCATCGAAGGTCTTGTCGAGCCGCGCGCGGGCCTCCTCGTCCGACTTGGCGCGCACCAGGCAGATCACCTTGCCGTCGACCAGGTCCATGCGCTCCAGCCACTCGAGGGCCAGGTAACGACCCAGGAAGCCGGTTGCGCCGGTGAGCAATACGGTGCGGATCTCGCTGACCGGACCCGGCAGGCTCGGCGCGGCGGCCAACGTTGCGGCGTCGATGAACTTGTCGAGAGTCAGATCGGCTGCGTGGACTTCGGTGGCGTTGCGGCCGTGCACCGAGGTGAAGGTCGGCCGCAAGTTGGCGCCCGAGCGCTGAGCCTCGATGTGCTCGGCGATGGTCCGAAGATCCGAGGCCGGGCTGACGATCACCGACACCGGGACCTCGACGTCGAAGATCTCTTGCAGCAGGTTGCCGAAGGTCAAGGCGGACAACGAGTCTCCGCCGAGATCGGTGAAATGTGCATCCGGTTCGACGTCGGAGCTCGCGGCGCCCAGCAGGGCGGTGGCCGCGCGACCGACGGTGTCCAGCACCGGTGCCTGTGCACCGTTGTGCCGCAGTTCACTCAGCTCGTTGGCCTGCCCTTCGGCCAGCTCGGTGTAGAGCTGCTCCAGCCTGTCGCCGTAGTAGGCCTTCAGGTTGGGCCGGGCCAGCTTGCGGATACCGGTCAGCAGACCGTTCTCCAAGCTGAAAGGTGTTGTCTCTACGATGAAATCCCGCGGGATCTCGTAGGACTGCAGGCCGGCGACACGCGCGGCTTCCTGGAGTGAATCGTTGATCTCCTGCTTGGATGCGTCGAGATCGGTCGGCACCACCACGGCCAGCAGGTAGGAGCGGGCGCTGTTGCCGTAGATGAAGATCTGCCGCACCAGCGGGCTGTCCCCGAAGACCGCCTCCAGCTTGGAGACAGTGACGAACTCGCCCTGCGAGAGCTTGAGTACATTGTTGCGCCGGTCGAGGTATTCGACGTGGTCCGGACCGAGCTCGGCGACGATGTCACCGGTGCGGTAATACCCGTCCTCGTCGAACATCTCGGCGGTGATCTCCGGACGCTTGTAGTACCCGGGGAACATCTGCTCGGACTTCACCAGCAGCTCACCACGCGGGTGCGGCCGGTCGGTACGGAAGTAACCCAGGTCCGGAACGTCGACCAGCTTGTAGTCGATCACCGGCGGACGCTGGATATGGCCGTCGACGAAGACCGAACCGGCCTCGGTCGAGCCGTAGCCCTCCAGCAGGTGCATGTCGAGCAGGCGCTCGACCCACGTCTTCATCTCCGCCGAGATCGGTGCGGAACCGGTCATCGCGGAGACGAAGCGGCCGCCCAGCAGCTTCTCGCGTACCTCGGCCAGGACTTCGTCCTCCGGCGCCCCACTGCGGTCGAGGCGGCTCTGGTACTCCTGGAACAGCATGTCCCAGATGCGGGGCACGAAGCTGAGCTGAGTGGGCCGGACGAGCGCGAGGTCGTCCAGGAAGGTCGAAAGGTCGCTGCGGGCAGCGAAATACGCGGTACCACCCGAGCTGAGCGTGCCGATCAGGAGGCCGCGGCCCATCACGTGGCTCATCGGCATGAAGTTGAGGGTGATCGCGGGTAGCACGGCCTGGTTCTCATCCCAGGTGGCCTTCGATGCCAGCTTCCACATGTTGGCGACCTTGCTCTCCGGGTACATCGCCCCCTTGGGGGTGCCGGTGCTGCCGGACGTGTAGATCAACATCGTCAGCGGGTCGGCCTGGCCGGGCGTGTACAGCGGCGCGTCGGCCAGTGACCGGCCGCGGTCGAGGACGTCGGCCAACGGTTCGACGACCACATCGGTACCGGACAGTGCGGCCTTGGCGGCCTCGAAGGTCTCACGCTGGGCATCGACCCGGGGCCGGTAGTCGAAGACCACCAGGCGGCGGGGTGCGGGGCCCGACCGGACGAGTTCGACTGCGTCGTCGAGGAAGTCGATGCTTGCCGCGATCACCGTCGGTTCGGTCTCGGCGACGATGGGCCGCAGCGTGCTCACCGGGGCGCTGGTCTGCAGCGGCACGGACACCGCGCCGAGTTCGATGAGGGCGGTGTCGATGGTGGTGTAGTCGACGCTGGTGAACCCGAGGATGGCGACGCGGTCGCCGGGCTTCACCGGATGGTTGTGCCAGGCGTTGGTCACGGCCTGGACGCGGTCGCCGAGCTGGCGGTAGGTGATGGTCTCGAACCGGGGCTGAAGCTCGGCGATGGTGCGGCCATCGGCGTCGGTGACGAACTCGACGGCGCGCTGCCCGAGCGCGGGGCGGTCGGCGTAGCCGGCGAACAGTCCCTTGACGACGGCGGGTAGCCGAAGGTCGGGCGCAGCGACGGCAGCGTTCACGGCGTCGCTGGGGCGGGCGTCGGCGAACTGCGAATCGGTCTCGTACAGGTTTGCGATCCGGCGTTGGAGCCGGTCCTCGCGTGTTTCGGTGGTCATATCGGTCCCCTGAGCAATCAAATTAACTAGTGTCGACGCGTTTGCCGCATCTACTAACTACTACGTTAGTAAAACTAATTATATTTCGAGATGCCAGCTCAGACGGTGCGAGATGCGTCACGCCCGGCGTGCGCTCGCCCCACGTCGGTGTGGGACGAGCGCACGTCGGTTCTAGAGCAGGCCCAGCTGTTGCAGGTCGGTGATGTACTTGACGACGATCGCCGGGCTGACGTGCGGAATGTCCTTGTCCGGCCCGATCTTGGCTTCCTGTACTGCGGCCCGGAAGTGGTCCGTCGGGGCCAGCGCGCCCAACATCGGCTTTTCGGGCTTCTGGTAGTTGTGCAGGAGCGGCAGCAGTGAGGCCTGGCGCTGCTTGTCCGGCAGGGCGCGCAGGGTGCTCTCGAAGCGCTGGACCCACTGGCCGTAGTCGGCGATGCGCTCGATCGCATAGCCGGCCTCGATCAGCCAGTCGACGAACTCGTCCATGCCCAGGCCGTCGTCGTACGGGTTCATCACGTGGTACGTCTCGAAGCTCTCCACCGATTGCCCGCCCAGCGTCGAGATCGCGTCGGCGATGAACTCCACCGGCAGCCCGTCGTAGTGCGAGCGCTGGCGGTTGCCCTCAGAGTCCAGTTCGTAGAAGGACTTCGGCGCGATACCGCTGGCGACAAGGCTGAACATCATGCGGGTGAACATGTCCGGCAGGTTCAGCTGACCCGAGTAAGTGGTGTCGGCCAGGATCATGTCGCAGCGGAAGACCGCAACCGGCAGGCCGCACAGATCGTTGGCCTCGCGCAGCAGGACCTCACCGGCCCACTTGCTGTTGCCGTAGCCGTTCGCGTAGCCGTCGCTGATCTTGCGGACCGCGCTCATCTCCCGGACATCGACCTTCTCGACGAACTTCCCGGGCTCGATCTGATCTCCCACGCCGATGGTCGACACATAGGTGTACGGCTTGATCTTGGAGGTGAGCGCGATCTTGATCAGCTCGGCGGTGCCGAGCGCGTTGGGCCCGAACAGTTCGCTGTAGGGCAGCACGTGGTTGACCAGGGCGGCCGGGTCCACGATCAGGTCGACCTCGTCGGCCAGCCGCTGCCAGGTCTGCTGGTCCAGGCCGAGGTTCTCCTCGCCCTTGTCGCCGGCGATCACTTCGAGGTGGTCGGCGGCCAGATCCTGGTAGTGGGCAAGCAGTTTCGCGTCGCCGCCGCTGTTGGGTCCAGCACTGTCGAAGGTGGCGTCGAGCCGGGCCCGGGCCTCCTCGTCGGACTTGGCCCGCACCAGGGCGATGACCTTGCCGTCGACCAGGTCCATGCGTTCCAGCCATTCCAGGGCCAGGTAACGACCAAGGAAGCCGGTGGCGCCGGTGAGCAGCACGGTGCGAACTTCGGTCGGAGCCTTTGGCAGGCTCGGCGCGGCGGCCAGGGTCTCAGCGTCCAGGAACTTGTCCAGGGTCAGGTCGGCGGCACTGACCTCGGCGGCGTGCCTACCGTGCACCGAAGCGAAGGTGGGGCGTTTGGAGCCGCCGCGCTGCGTTTCGATGTAGCCGGCGATCGCGGCCAGGTCGTTGGCCGGGCTGACGATCACGCCGACGGGCACGTCGACGTCGAAGATCTCGCGCAGCAGATTGCCGAAGGTCAACGCCGACAACGAATCTCCACCCAGATCGGTGAAGTGTGCGTCGGGTGCCAGGTCGGCCGCCGCGGCACCCAGCAGGGCGCCGGCGGCCCGGCTCACGGTCTCCAGCACCGGAGCATCCGCGGCACCGTTGCGCAGCGCGCGCAATTCATTGGCCTGGGTCTCGGCGAGTTCTGCGTAGAGCTGTTCCAACCGATCGCCGTAGTGGGCCTTCAGCTTCGGCCAAGCCAGCTTGCGGATGCCGGTCAGCAGACCGTTCTCGAGGCTGAAAGGTGTTGTCTCCACGATGAAATCGCGCGGGATCTCGTAGGACTGAAGGTCGGCTTCTCTGGCGACCTCTTGCAGAGAATCGCTGATCGCTTCTTTCGAAACGCCGGCGTCGGTGGGCACCACAACGGCCAGCAGATAGGGCTGGGCGCTGTTGCCGTAGACGTAGATCTGTTGCACCAGTGGGCTGTTGCCGAAGACCGCTTCCAGTTTGGCCAATGTCACAAACTCGCCCTGGGCGAGCTTGAGCACGTTGTTGCGCCGGTCGACATAGCGGAGCTGGTCCGGCCCGATCTGCGCGACGACGTCGCCGGTGCGGTAGAAGCCGTCCTCGTCGAACACCGATGCGGTGACCTCCGGGCGCTTGTAGTAGCCGGGGAACAGATTCTCCGTCTTGATCAGCAACTCGCCGCGCGGATGGGGCTGATCGGTGGAGAAGTAGCCCAGATCCGGGACGTCGACGAGTTTGTAGTCGATCACCGGCGGGCGCTGGACGACGCCGTCGAAGAGCGCCATCCCGGCCTCGGTGGAGCCGTAGCCCTCCAGCAGATGGATGCCGAGCATGTCCTCGGTCCAGGTTTTGAGTTCGGCCGAGATCGGGGCAGAGCCGGTCATCGCCGCGACGAACCGTCCGCCGAGGACGTGGTCGCGCACCTCGGCCAGCACTTCGGCCTCGATTGCGGCACGGTCGTCCTCGCCGGCCTCGGCGAGGCGCTGGTCGACCCGGCTCTGGAACTCGCTGTGGATCATTTCCCACACGCGCGGAACGAAATTCAGCTCGGTGGGCCGCACCAGCGCGAGGTCCTCCAGCAGGGTCGACAGATCGCTGCGGGCGGCGAAGTAGCAGGTGCCGCCGGCGGCCAGTGACGCATAGAGGATGCCGCGGCCCATCACGTGGCTCATCGGCATGAAACTCAGGTTGATCGCCGAGCTGGTCGGTGCGAGCCAGGCCTTGCTGTTGCGTCGCCAGAATTTGGCGACCGCGCTCTGCAGGTACATCGCGCCCTTGGGGGCGCCGGTGCTGCCGGAGGTGTAGATCAGCAACGCGAGCGGGTCGGTGTCATCGGCCTTGGGGGCCGGGGGAGCGGGCAGCTCGCGGCCGCGGTCCAGGAGATCGGCCAGGGTGTCGAGTGAGACCGAGCCGCCGGCCGCGGCCAGGCGTGCGGCGGCGGCAGTCACGGCGTCGCGATGATCGTCGATCTCGGGGTGGTGGTCGAAGACGAGCACGGTGGCCGGAGCATGCGCGGTCAGCGCCAGCTCGACGGCATCCGCGAGGTGGTCGACACTCGCGGCGATCACGTACGGTTCGGTCTCTGTCACGATCGGCGCGAGAGCCTCGGGTGAGGAGCTGGTCTGCAGTGGCACCGAGACTGCGCCGATCTGGCTCAGTGCCGTGTCGATCACGGTGTAGTCGGCACTGGTGAATCCGAGGATGGCGATCCGGTCACCGGCGGCGACGCCGGATGCGTGCCATGCCGCGGCCAGGGCGCTGACCCGGTCCCAGAGCTCGCCGTAGCTGATGGTGTCGAACCGGGGGAGCAGCCGCGCGGTGGTGCGTCCGGTGGCGGGGTCGGCGACGAACTCGAGCGCGCGTTCGCCGAGTGCGGGCCGCTCGGAATAGCCCTGCAACAGGGTCTGGACGATCTCGGGTAAGGGCAGTCCGGGCACGTCGACGGCGGCGGTCACGGTGTCGCTGGGAATCGCGGCGGCGAACTGCGGATCATTGGCGGTCAGATCGGCGATACGGCTGGCCAGTTGCTCATCACGAGTGTCAAACGACATCAAATACCCTCTTTGCAGATAGCGGAATTACTCACCGGCGCGACGTTGCGCTACCGAGGTACTACGTTAGTGAAACTAAACTTATTTCCTGAAAACCAGGTTTGCCGCTGTCAATGTGCTGTGAGTCTGGCCATTCGTCTGTGTGGGCCCGGCACGCCTGATAGAGGTCAACGGATCGCTGGAACAACCCCCTGCGCGGGCTTTCGTCCGGCGAGGACCTCCACCGCAGCGGCGGGATCGGGTATCGCGATCAGCAGGTCGCGCGTAGCGGCCAGGGCGGCATCCGATGGCGTGACGCCGCCGACGGCATCTGCCAGGTCGAGCAAATGCACGGTGGCTTCCAGCAGGGCCACCTCCGCCACCACGGCCAGGGTCGTGCTCCCGACGATCGGATAGCGGATCACCACGTCGCCGGGACGGGTCATCTCCGGCATGCGCCGCATCCGGGCGGCTGCTTCGGAGAATCGCGCGGCCGCTGCTGCCTGGGTCAGGGTGGGGGCCTGCGTCGCGGCTTGTTCTGCGATCCGGTCCGCGGTCGTATTGGCCACGCCGTCAGGCCGGTTGAAGAGGCGCAGCATCTCGGCGGCGTCTGTCACCGCGGCTGGGCCTTCCGCTCGACTCGCCACCAGTGAGGCGAACGTCGTGGCCTCTGGACACACGTGGGCCACCAGTGCCCGGACATCCCACGATTCACACCGTGTCGCGGTGCACCACTGCGTCGCGGTGAGGTCTGCGCACCGGAGCGCCCATCGTTCCCATGCGTCGGCCAACGCATCGCACAGGGCATTCGCGACAAGACGCACCCGCTCAGGGTAGGAGCTTTAGTCCTGCTTGGTTCGGGGTACCCACCCGGGTGTCAAAGGAGGCATCATGACCGAATTCGATACCCGCGGCGGTCGTCTGCGCATGCCGCGCAGCCGCGGCGCCACCAGTGGGTTCCTGCTCGTGCTGCTGGGAATCTGGGGTGCACTCATCCCGTTCGTCGGACCGTACTTCGACTTCGCGTTCACGCCGGATCAGAGCTGGGTCTGGACGACGGCGCGGGGCTGGTTGGAGGTGCTTCCGGGCGCTGCCACGGCGGTCGGCGGCCTGTTGCTGCTGGGCTCCGGAAACCGGGCCACCGCGGTGTTCGGCGGGTGGCTGGCGATACTGGCCGGAGCCTGGTTCGTGATCGGCCGCGCACTGGCCGGTCCGTTGGGCATCGGTGACCCCGGCATGCCGATAGCCGTGACCGACGCCAAACGGGTGACGCTGGAGCTGGCCTACTTCTCCGGGCTGGGCGCGCTGATCGTGTTCCTCGGCGCAATGGCGGTGGGCCGGTTGTCGGTCCGCAGCCTGCGTGACGTCGAATACGCGCAGCGGCCCGTCGCGTCCGCCACGCCGGCCGAGCCCGCCGTGGTCGCAGACGCAGAGCCGACCGAGGCCATCCCCGCACGCGAACACCGTTCGTGGGGCGGACTGTTCGGCCGGCGTCACACCCACGCTCATTGATGCGTCAGAGATCCCGCAGGATCAGTTCGAGCACGTCGAGGCCCTCGATCAGCAGTTCGTCACTGATCGTCAACGGCGGCAGAAAGCGCAACACGTTGCCGTAGGTGCCACAGGACAGCACGATCACCCCGGCCGCGTGGGCGCCGGCGCACAGCGCCTTGGTCAACGCGGGGTCGGGCGTGGTGGTGCCCGCCTCGACCAGTTCGACGGCGATCATCGCGCCGCGACCGCGCACGTCGCCGATCCGCTCGTCCTCGGCCTGCAGGCGGCTGAGCCGGTCCTTCATCAGTTGCTCGATCTGCTGCGCCCGCGCGACCAGGCCGTCGGCCTCGATCGTCGCGATGGTCGCCAGCGCGGCCGCACACGCGATCGGGTTGCCGCCGTAGGTGCCGCCCAGCCCGGACACGTGCGGCGAATCCATGATCTCGGCCCGGCCCGTCACCGCGGACAACGGCAGACCACCGGCGATGCCCTTCGCGGTGACGATGAGGTCGGGATCGATGCCCTCGTGCTCACACGCGAACATCGCACCGGTCCGGGCGAACCCGGTCTGCACCTCGTCGGCGATGAACACCACGTTGTTGTCGCGGCACCAGCCCAACAACGCCGGCAGGAACCCGTCGGCCGGGACGATGAACCCGCCCTCGCCCTGGATGGGTTCGATGATCACGGCCGCCAGATTGTCGGGACCCACCTGCTTCTCCATGACGTCGATCGCGCGCCTGGCTGCGAGCGCGCCATCGGTGGCCATCTCTTTGCCGAACTCGGCATCGCGGAACGGGTAGGACAAGGGCGCCCGGTAGATCTCTGGCGCGAAGGGGCCGAAGCCGTGCTTGTAGGGCATGGCTTTGGCAGTCAGGGCCATCGTGAGGTTGGTACGCCCGTGATAGGCGTGGTCGAAGGCGACGACGGCCGGTTTGTGGGTGTAGGACCGGGCGATCTTGACCGCGTTCTCGACGGCCTCGGAGCCGGAGTTGAACAGCGCCGAGCGCTTCTCGCCACGCACCGGCGTCAGCTCGTTGAGCTGCTCGCACACGGCGACGTAACCCTCGTACGGCGTCACCATGAAACAGGTGTGGGTGAACTCGGCGGCCTGGGCCGCAACCGCCTCGACCACCCGCGGAGAAGAGTTGCCGATGGTGGTGACGGCGATACCGGAGCCCAGGTCGATGAGTCGGTTGCCGTCGACGTCCTCGACGATGCCGCCACCGGCGCGGGCGGCGTACACCGGCATTGTCGTGCCCACACCGCGCGACACCGCAGCCGATTTCCGGCCGATCAATGCCTCCGATTCGGGGCCCGGGATGGCGGTGGCCAGATGGCGGCTCTGCTCGGGATGGCTCAACACTGCCTCCTGAAGACTGCGAGGGCGGCACCGGAA
Source organism: Mycobacterium sp. URHD0025 (assembly GCF_000426065.1). Classification (GTDB taxonomy): domain Bacteria; phylum Actinomycetota; class Actinomycetes; order Mycobacteriales; family Mycobacteriaceae; genus Mycobacterium. The sequence goes on from NZ_AUEQ01000007.1 coordinate 142,743, forward strand.
AGAACGCTTACCGAGCCTAGCCGCGTCGACCGCCTGTCGGCGGCGAATGAGGTGGTCCGGGTCGGCGGCGGTATCGTGGCCTCGGTCGCCCTGACATATGACCCGACACGAAAGACATAGTTGACATGGATCTCGTCATTTTCCTGCCCCTGCTGATCGTCATGGGCGCGTTTATGTTCTTCGCGTCGCGTCGTCAGCGCAAGGCCATGCAGGCGACCATCGACCTGCACAACTCGCTGAAGGTCGGCGATCGCGTGCACACCACCTCGGGCCTGCAGGCCACGATCACCGGCATCACCGACGACAACGTCGACCTGGAGATCGCCCCCGGCGTCATCACCACCTGGATGAAGCTCGCGGTGCGCGACCGCGTCGAGGCCGACACCGAGGACGCTGACGATGCCGACGAGTCGACATCTGCCACCGAACTGACCGAGAGCACCGGTGTCATCGACACCGACGGTCTCAAAAAAGACTGACCGCAGAGCACCCAGGACAAGCACGTACCCTTTGCGGTGCTGACGAACTGATCTCGAGGAGACCCTAGAAACGTGGCATCGTCTTCGGCGCCGGTGCATCCTGCGCGCTACCTGACACTTTTCCTGGTCCTTCTGATCGGCGTTTATCTGCTGGTGTTCCTCACCGGCGACAAGCAGGCCAAGCCCAAACTGGGCATTGACCTGCAGGGCGGTACCAGGGTGACGCTGACAGCGCGCACCCCGGACGGCTCGACGCCGACCAGAGAGGCACTCAACCAGGCCCAACAAATCATCAGTGCCCGCGTCGACGGTCTCGGCGTCTCGGGTTCGGAGGTCGTCATCGACGGCGACAACCTGGTGATCACCGTTCCCGGCAACGACGGCAGCGAGGCCCGCAACCTGGGCCAGACCGCCCGCCTCTACATCCGGCCGGTCGTGCACTCGATGCCGGCCAAGCCGCCCGCCCAGCAGGGCCAGCAGCCAGGCGCACCGGGTGCCCCTGCAGCGCCAGGCGCGCCCGCAGCACCCGGGGTACCGGGCGTGCCCGGGCAGATCCCCGGCTTGGCACCGGGTGCGCCGGGCGAGGCACCGGCGGCACCGCCTGCAGGCGAACAGCCCGCACCTCCGGCGGGTGAGCCGGCTCCGGCTCCCCAGCCGCGGCCCTATCCGCTGGATCCCCCGCCCACCCCGGGCGAACCGACTCCCGCCCCGGCTCCTGTCCCGGGTGCACCTGCCCCGGCGCCGGCACCGGGACCGGCCCCTGCGCCGCCCAAGCCGGGTGACGCCAAGGCCGCTCTGGCCCAGCGCATCTCCGACGAGAAGGAACTGCGGCAGAGCACCAACCCGTCGATCCAGATTCTGGCGCTGCAGTACCAGGCCACCCGGTGCGGTGACGAAGACGTGCTGGCCGGCAACGACGACCCGAATCTGCCGCTGATCACCTGCTCCCAGGACGGCCAGACGGTCTACCTGCTGAGCAAGTCGATCATGAGCGGCGAGGAGATCGCCGACGCCACCTCGGGCCTGAACCAGCAGCAGGGCCAGTACGTCGTCGACGTCACCTTCAAGAGCGGGGGAGCCAAGACCTGGGCCGACTTCACCGCGGCCAACGTGGGCACGCAGACAGCGTTCACCCTCGACTCGCAGGTGGTCAGCGCGCCCGAGATCCGGGAACCCATCCCCGGCGGCAACACCCAGATCACCGGCCAGTTCAACTCGGACACGGCCAAGGAACTGGCCAACGTGCTGAAGTACGGCTCGCTGCCGTTGTCGTTCGAATCCTCGGAGGCCGAGACCGTTTCGGCGACCCTGGGTCTGTCTTCGATGCGGGCCGGCCTGATCGCGGGCGCCGTCGGCCTGGCCGCGGTGCTGCTGTACTCGCTGCTGTACTACCGCGTGCTCGGCCTGCTGGTGGCGCTGTCGCTCGTCGCCGCGGGCGCAATGGTTTTCGCGATCCTCGTGCTGCTCGGCAGATACATCGGCTACACGCTGGACCTGGCCGGTATCGCCGGTCTGATCATCGGTATAGGTACGACCGCGGACTCCTTCGTGGTGTTCTTCGAGCGAATAAAGGACGAGATCCGAGAAGGCCGGTCCTTCCGGTCGGCCGTACCCCGAGGCTGGGCGCGCGCCCGCAAGACGATCGTGTCAGGCAACGCCGTTACCTTCCTGGCCGCCGCGGTGCTGTACTTCCTGGCGATCGGCCAGGTCAAGGGCTTCGCGTTCACCCTCGGCTTGACCACGATCCTCGACATCGTGGTGGTGTTCCTGGTGACCTGGCCGTTGGTGTACCTGGCGTCCAAGTCCCCGACGATGGCAAAACCTGCCCTCAACGGCCTCGGCGCGGTACAGCAGATCGCGCGGGAACGCCGGGAGGCTTCGCATGCGACCGCGGGACGGGGATAGGCACATGGCTGCAAAGAGCACCGAAAAGAACAACTCGGCCGACGACACCACCGCCGAGGACGTGACGGACACCTCGGTGGAGGCGCCGAGCCTCGAGTCCACGTCAGCGGCGCTGCCCAAGCACGGGTTCTTCGTCAGGCTCTACACCGGTACCGGTGCCTTCGAGGTGATCGGCCGCCGCAAACTCTGGTACGCGATCAGCGGCGTCATCGTCGCGATCTGCATCGCCAGCATGGTGATTCGCGGGTTCACCTTCGGCATCGACTTCGAGGGCGGCACGAAGGTGTCGATGCCGTCGGCCGGCTCCCAGGGCGTTGTCTCGGTACAGCAGGTCGAGGACGTCTACAGCAAGACCCTCAACCGGACGCCCGAGTCGGTCGTGCTGGTCGGCAGCGGCGCCTCGGCCACGGTCCAGATCCGTTCGGAGACACTGTCCGAACCCGAGATCGAGCAGTTGCGGACCGCGTTGTTCGACGCGTTCCACCCCAAGGGCGGCGACGGCCAGCCGAGCAAGCAGACGATCAGCGACTCGAAGGTGTCGGAGACCTGGGGCGGACAGATCACCCAGAAGGCGTTGATCGCGCTGGTGGTCTTCCTGGTGCTGGCGTCGATCTACATCGCCTGGCGCTACGAGCGCTACATGGCGATGGCCGCGATGGCCACCCTGGTCTTCGACCTCGTCGTCACCGCCGGCGTCTACTCGCTGGTCGGATTCGAGGTCAGCCCGGCCACCGTCATCGGTCTGCTGACGATTCTGGGCTTCTCGCTGTACGACACGGTGATCGTGTTCGACAAGGTCGAGGAGAACACCAACGGGTTCGAGCACACCACTCGCCGAACGTTCGCCGAACAGGCCAACCTCGCCGTGAACCAGACCTTCATGCGTTCGATCAACACCAGCCTCATCTCGGTGTTGCCGATCATCGCGCTGATGGTGATCGCGGTGTGGCTGCTCGGCGTCGGAACCCTGATGGATCTGGCGCTGGTTCAGCTCGTCGGCGTCATCGTCGGCACCTACTCGTCGATCTACTTCGCCACGCCGCTGCTCGTGACCTTGCGCGAGCGCACCGACCTGGTGCGCAAGCACACCAAGCGGGTGCTCAACCGCCGGGAGAAGGGCGCAGGCGCCAAGGCGTCGACGGCCACCAGGGATGCCGGCGACGCCTCCGACGCTGCCGACGCCGATACCGGTGCCGAGAAGGTCACGGCGTCGGTCACCCGCGAACCCGCACCTGCGAAGCCGGCACCGGGTGCCCGTCCGGCCCCGCGGACCGGACGTCCGTCGGGCAAGCGGAACACTCGGCGGTAAATCGAATGGTTCAGTGGCGGGCCCTCGCCCGGGCACGGACAGTGGTGACAGCGGCGACGCTGTCCGTGGTCGCCGCGATGGGTCTGGCGGCGTGTTCGGACAGCCCGGCCGACGAGATCGACTATGCCGTCGACGGCACCCTGACCACCTACAACACCAACACGGTGGCCGGAGCCGCATCTGCCGGACCGCAGGCGTTCGCCCGGGCGTTGACCGGATTCGCCTATCACGGCCCAGAGGGCCAGGTGGTCGCCGACAACGATTTCGGCTCGGTGTCCGTCGTCGGCCGCGCCCCGCTGATCCTCGATTACGTGATCAGCGACAAGGCCGTCTACTCCGACGGCAAGCCGATCACCTGTGACGACATGGTGCTGGCATGGGGCGCACAGTCCGGCCGATTCCCCGGATTCGACGCCGCCAGCCGCGCGGGTTACCGCGACATCGGGTCGGTGGACTGCGAGCCCGGCCAGAAGCGGGCCCGGGTGTCCTTCGCGCAAGACCGCGGGTTCCTCGACTACGGCCATTTGTTCGCCGCGACCGCGCTGATGCCGGCCCACGTCATCGCCGACGAGCTCGGCCTCGGCGACGGCGGCGTGGCCACCGCGCTGCAGAACGGTGACCAGCCGACCATCGACCGGATCGCCAAGGCCTGGAACACGGTCTGGGACCTCAAGCCCGATCTGGACCTCAAGCGATTCCCGTCGTCGGGCCCGTACCGGATCGATTCGGTGTCCAAGGACGGCGTGGTGGTCCTGGTCGCCAATGACAAGTGGTGGGGCACCCCGGCGATCACCAACCGGATCGCGGTGTGGCCCCGTGGGGCCGACATCCAGGAGCGGGTCAACCAGGGATCCTTCGACGTCGTCGACATCGAGTCGGGATCGTCGGGCCTGCTCAACCTGCCCGACGACTATGTCAGCACGGAAAGCCCGTCCGCCGGTATCGAGCAGTTGATCTTCGCGCCGGGTGGCCCGCTGGCCGCCCCGCCGGCGCGGCGGGCCGTGGCACTGTGCACCCCGCGTGACGTGATCGCGCGTAACGCCGCGACGCCGATCATCAACTCGCGGCTCAGTCCCGTCAGCGACGACGCGTTCAGTGCGGCCGAAAATGTCGGTGAGGCAGCACAATTCGGTGTAGCCAATCCCGACGCGGCCCGTGCCGCCATCAACAACAAGCCGCTCACGGTACGTATCGGATATCAGACGCCCAACGCCAGGCTGGCAGCGACCGTCGGCGCGATCGCGAAATCATGTGCGGCGGCGGGCATCACCGTGCAGGACGCCGGATCGGCGACCGCCGGGCCGGTGGCGTTGCGCAACAACGAGTTCGACGGATTGCTGGCAGGCACCGGCGGGGCCGCGGGCAGCGGCTCCTCGGGTTCTTCGGCGATCGACGCCTACGCGTTCCACTCCGGCAACGGCAACAATCTGCCGGGCTACGTCAACGAGCGCGTCGACGGCATCATCGATGCCCAGGCCGTGACGGGCGACCCGAAGGAACTGGCCCGCCTGGCGGGGGAGGGCGCACCGATCCTGTGGAACGACATGCCGACGCTGCCGCTGTACCGCCAGCAGCGGACCGTGCTGACTTCGACGAAGATGTACGCCGTGAGCAGTAATCCGACCCGGTGGGGCGCAGGCTGGAACATGGACCGCTGGAAGCTGTCGACGTGAGCGACATTGCCAGGGTCTCCCAGCTGGTCGAGAAGATGATCCGGGAGGTCCCCGACTTCCCGGAGCCGGGCGTGCAGTTCAAGGATCTGACGCCGTTGCTGGCCGACGCCGAGGGCCTGCGCGCGGTGACGGACGCGCTGGCCGCCACGGCGGCCGACGCCGATCTGGTCGCAGGATTGGATGCACGTGGTTTCCTGCTGGGGGCCGCCGTCGCGACGCGGCTCGGCGTCGGCGTCCTGGCGGTACGCAAGGGCGGGAAGCTGCCGCCGCCCGTGCACAGCGTCACGTATCAGCTCGAGTACGGCAGCGCGACGCTGGAGATCCCGGCCGACGGGATTGATATCGCCGGGCGCAACGTTGTGATCATCGACGATGTCCTGGCGACCGGCGGGACCCTGGCCGCGGCGATGCGGCTGCTCGAGGCCGGTGGTGCCAATGTGCTGAGCGCCGCCGTGGTGCTGGAGCTGGCGGCCCTGGGTGGGCGGGACGTGGTGGCACCGCTGACGGTCAGCAGCCTCCACACGGTGTGAGGGATATCCTCGAACTCTCAGATGTTGAGCGGGAGGTGACGATGGCCAGCGATCCGGTTACGGACACAGGTACGGGCCAGACGGTCAAGTTGCCCCCGACGCTGCCACCGTCCACCGACGCCGGTAAGACTCTCGACGCCACGAAGCTTCCTGATACGACCAAGTCCAGCGCTTCACGCCGGGTACGCGCGCGGCTGGCCCGCCGGATGACGGCGCAGCGCAGTCCGGTCAATCCGGTCCTGGAGCCGCTGGTCGCTGTTCACCGCGAGATCTACCCCAAGGCCGACCTGCAGTTGCTGCAGCGCGCTTACGACGTTGCCGAGCAGCGTCACTCCGACCAGCTCCGCAAGTCCGGCGATCCCTACATCACGCACCCGCTGGCGGTGGCCAATATCCTGGCCGAGCTCGGTATGGACACCACCACACTGGTCGCCGCGTTGCTGCACGACACGGTGGAGGACACCGGATACACCCTGGAGGCCTTGACGGCCGAGTTCGGCGCCGAAGTGGGCCATCTGGTCGACGGGGTCACCAAGCTGGACAAGGTGGTGCTCGGCTCGGCCGCCGAGGGCGAGACGATCCGCAAGATGATCATCGCCATGGCGCGTGATCCGCGGGTGCTGGTGATCAAGGTGGCCGACCGCCTGCACAACATGCGCACCATGCGGTTCCTGCCACCCGAGAAGCAGGCGCGCAAGGCCCGCGAGACGCTGGAAGTGATTGCGCCGCTTGCCCATCGTCTCGGCATGGCGACGGTCAAGTGGGAGCTTGAGGACCTGTCGTTCGCGATCCTGCACCCGAAGAAGTACGAGGAGATCGTGCGGCTGGTCGCCGACCGGGCACCGTCACGCGATACCTACCTGGCCAAGGTGCGGGCCGAGATCGGCGTGGCGCTGAGCGCGATGAAGATCAACGCGGTCGTCGAGGGCCGGCCCAAGCACTACTGGTCGATCTACCAGAAGATGATCGTCAAGGGACGCGACTTCGACGACATCCACGACCTGGTCGGCGTGCGGATCCTGTGCGACGAGATCCGCGACTGCTATGCCGCGGTCGGTGTGGTGCACTCGCTGTGGCAACCGATGGCGGGCCGGTTCAAGGATTACATCGCCCAGCCGCGCTATGGCGTGTATCAGTCGTTGCACACCACCGTCGTCGGCCCGGAGGGCAAGCCGCTGGAGGTGCAGATCCGCACCCGGGACATGCACCGCACCGCCGAGTACGGCATCGCGGCGCATTGGCGCTACAAAGAGGCCAAGGGCCGCAACGGGGTTCCGCACAGCCACGCGGCCACCGAGATCGACGACATGGCGTGGATGCGTCAGCTGCTGGACTGGCAGCGGGAAGCCGCCGACCCCGGCGAGTTCCTCGAGTCGTTGCGTTACGACCTTGCGGTACAAGAGATTTTCGTCTTCACCCCCAAGGGTGACGTGATCAACCTGCCCACCGGCTCGACCCCGGTCGACTTCGCCTACGCGGTGCACACCGAGGTGGGGCACCGCTGTATCGGTGCCCGGGTCAACGGCCGGCTCGTGGCGCTGGAGCGCAAGCTCGAAAACGGTGAGGTCGTCGAGGTGTTCACCTCGAAGGCCCCGAATGCCGGGCCGTCGCGGGACTGGCAGACCTTCGTGGTATCGCCGCGGGCGAAGGCCAAGATCCGGCAGTGGTTCGCCAAGGAGCGTCGCGAAGAGGCGCTGGAGTCCGGGAAGGACGCCATCGCGCGGGAGGTCCGCCGTGGCGGACTTCCGTTGCAGCGCTTGATCAATGCCGACTCCATGGGAGCTCTGGCCCGGGAGTTGCGCTACACCGACGTCTCCGCGCTGTACACCGCGGTCGGCGAGGGCCACGTCTCGGCGCGCCACGTCGTGCAACGTCTGCTCGCCCAGTTCGGCGGCGACGACGCGGCCGAGGACGAACTGGCCGAGCGGTCCACTCCGCTGACCATGCCGGTGCGCCAACGCAGCACCGACGACACCGGCGTCGCGGTACCCGGGGCGCCCGGGACCCTGACCAAACTGGCCAAGTGCTGCACCCCGGTGCCCGGCGACACCATCATGGGCTTCGTGACCCGCGGTGGCGGGGTCAGCGTGCACCGCACCGACTGCACGAATGCGGAGTCCCTGCAACAACAATCGGAACGCATCATCGAGGTGAACTGGGCGCCGTCGCCGTCCTCGGTGTTCCTGGTGGCCATCCAGGTCGAGGCCCTGGACCGGCACCGCCTGCTCTCCGATGTCACGCGGGTGCTGGCCGACGAGAAGGTCAACATCCTGTCCGCATCGGTGACCACTTCCAACGACCGGGTGGCGATCAGCCGGTTCACCTTCGAGATGGGCGACCCCAAACACCTGGGCCACCTGCTGAGCGTGGTGCGCAACGTGGAAGGCGTCTACGACGTCTACCGCGTCACCAGCGCGGCGTAACGGCTACCGGATCAGCCGACGCTCGCCGATGTGATCGTGACCGCTGTGGCGGGCCTGCCGTCGCTGCTCCCGTCGGCGACCCCTCCCGCGGCGATCGCGTCGAGAGTGGCCAGGCCCGTCTTGTCGACGGTGCCGAACACCGTATAGGTCGGCGGCAGCAGGGAGTCCTCGTACACCAGGAAGAACTGGCTGCCGTTGGTGCCCGGCCCATGGTTCGCCATCGCCACCGTGCCGCGCGGATATACGACCGGGCGCTGCACCGCGGGGTCGGAGAGCCGGTACTGGTTGGTCGGGTATTCGTTGGGGAATCGGTATCCGGGCCCACCGGTTCCAGTGCCCGAGGGGTCGCCGCACTGCAGTGCTGCCAAGTCACCGGTGGTCAGGCGATGGCATCGGGTGCCGTCGAAGAATCCCTGCGCGGCCAGGCTGGCGAAGTTGTTCACGGTGCACGGCGCTTTGCCGTTGGCCAGCTTGAGCCCGATGCTGCCGCGATCGGTGACGAGGCCTGCGTCCACCGTGGCCGGCTCGGTCGGCACCATGCCGGAGTGCGGCGGGGTGGTCGGCGTGACGGCCGGTTCGGTGGTGGCGGGGTACTGGCAGTTGGCGCCGAGGTTCGGCGGAGGCGTGAACGCGGGCAGTTGCTCACCCGAGCTGGGGGAGCCCGTGTGGCGGTCCTGCCGGGGCATGTTCTCCGCGGCTTTGACGACGACGACGGCGAACACCACTGCCAGCACCACCGCCACGATCGTCAGCGCCGTCATCACATAGCCGATGACCAGTCCGGCGATCGCAATGCCACGGCCCTGCTCACCGCTGTGTTTGAGCTGCGACAGCGAGATGTGTCCGAAGACGATGCCCAGCGGTGCGAACAGGACTGCGCACACCAGTGAAACGACCGCCATGGTGTTCGTCTGGGCGGGCCCCGGATACCCGGCCGGCTGGTGGCCGCCGTAAGGGGGCGGGAATGTCAACGGTCGCGGATCTAGTCCAGGGCCACAGACTTCAGCTGGACATCGAGTGCCGGCTTGCCGTCCGGTCCGCCTCCGGCGACACCGGCAGCGGCGATCTTGTCGAGTGTGGCCAGGCCGGTGTCGTCGATCTTGCCGAACACGGTGTAGCCCGGGGGCAGCTGCGAATCCTGGTACACCAGGAAGAACTGGCTGCCGTTGGTGTTGGGCCCGGCGTTGGCCATCGCCAGCGTCCCGCGGGGGTAGAGCACCGGCTGCTGCAGCGCCGGGTTGTCCGGCTGGTACTGGTTGGTCGGGTACTCGTTGGCGAACTGGTAGCCGGGGCCACCGGTGCCCTGGCCGGTCGGGTCACCGCACTGCAGCACCGACAGGCCGCCCGTGGTCAGGCGGTGGCACGGGGTGTCGTTGAAGTAGTTCTGCCCGGCCAGGCTGGCGAAGCTGTTGACCGTGCACGGTGCCTTGGCGTTGTCGAGCTGCAGCCCGATGTTGCCCTGGGTGGTGACCATGCTGACGCTGACCGTGGCCGGATCGGTCGGGACCTTGCCGGTATGCGGCGGTGTGGTCGGCTTGCTGGCCGCGCCCGCGGCCGGGTACTGGCAGTTGGCACCGAGGTCGGCGGGTGCGACGAAGGCGGGCAGCTGACCGTTGGCGGCCGGCTGGGCCGGCGCTCCGGAGCTTGCGGTGGTGGTCTCGGCCGAGGCGGTGGTGCTGCCCGAGTCCTTGCTGGTGAACACGAATGTGGCCACGACGGCCCCGATGACGACGAGGGCCGCGACTGTGGAGCCCGCGATGGTCAGGATGCGTCGTTTGCGTTCCTGGGCGGCGCGGCGCTCCAGTTGTTCCTCCAGCTTGCGCTTGGCGGTCTCACGCCGTTCTTCGTTGGTCGGCACCGCAGCAGTCCTCCTTGTGGGCGGTCGGAATCGGTAACGAGTCTGCCAGGTCGCGGTGCGGTACCGGGCGACGGCCACGTGGAAAACTGGCAATTGTGTTCATCACCGGATTTCCGGCAGGGCTGCTGGCATGCAATTGCTATGTCCTGGCTGAGCGGCCAGGCGCCGACGCGATCGTCGTCGACCCGGGTCAGCGGGCCATGGACCGGCTGCGCCGGATCCTCGACGAGAACCGCTTGACGCCGGCAGCCGTCCTGCTGACCCACGGGCACCTCGATCACATCTGGTCGGCGCAGAAGGTGGCCGACACCTATGGCTGCCCCGCCTACATCCATCCCGGGGACCGCTTCATGCTGACCGATCCGATCAAGGGGTTCGGTCCGCGCCTCGCCCAACTGGCGTTCGGTGTGCTGTTCTCCGAGCCCAAACAGCTTGTCGAGCTGGACCGCGACGGCCAGGTACTCGGTTTCGGCGGAGTCTCGGTCACCGTCGACCACACGCCGGGCCACACGAGGGGATCGGTGGTGTTCCGGGTCTCCGGCGGGCCGGAGAAAGCATCGGCCGCCCAGACCGTGTTCACGGGCGATACGCTGTTCCGGTCCTCGGTGGGCCGCACCGACCTGCCCGGCGGCAGCGGACGTGACCTACTCGAGTCGATCGTGACAAAGCTGTTGGTACTCGACGACGACACCGTGGTATTACCAGGACACGGCGCGCGCACGACCATCGGGCACGAACGCCGCACCAACCCGTTTCTCGAAGGTTTGACTCTGTGACATCTGCATTCCAGGCGCCCAAGGGCGTGCCCGATTACCTACCACCGGAGTCGGCACAGTTCGTTGCGGTCCGGGACGGCCTGCTGACCGCGGCGCGCCGGGCCGGCTACGGCGACATCGAGTTGCCGATCTTCGAGGACACCGCGCTGTTCGCCCGCGGTGTCGGCGAGTCGACCGATGTGGTCTCCAAGGAGATGTACACGTTCGCCGACCGCGGCGACCGGTCGGTGACGTTGCGCCCCGAGGGCACCGCCGGGGTGATCCGTGCGGTGATCCAGCACCGGCTGGACCGGGGCGCGCTGCCGGTCAAGCTCTGCTACTCCGGGCCCTTCTTCCGCTACGAGCGTCCGCAGGCCGGCCGCTACCGCCAGCTGCAGCAGGTTGGGGTGGAGGCCATCGGTGTCGACGATCCGGCGCTGGACGCCGAGGTGATCGCGATCGCCGACGCGGGTTTCCGTTCGCTGGGCCTGGACGGTTTCCGCCTCGAGCTCACCTCGCTGGGCGATGACACCTGCCGGCCCGCGTATCGCGAGCTGTTGCAGGAGTTCCTGTTCAAGCTCGACCTCGACGAAGAGACCCGGCGCCGCGCCGAGATCAACCCGTTGCGGGTGCTCGACGACAAGCGACCCCACGTGCGGGAGATGACCGCCGACGCGCCGTTGATGCTGGACCACCTCTCGGACAGCGCCAAGGCCCACTTCGAGGTGGTACAGGCGCACCTCGATGCCCTCGGCGTGCCGTATGTGATCAACCCGCGGATGGTGCGCGGGCTGGACTACTACACCAAGACCACGTTCGAGTTCGTACACGACGGGCTCGGCGCCCAGTCCGGCATCGGCGGCGGTGGCCGCTACGACGGTCTGATGAGTCAGCTCGGCGGGCAGGACGTCTCGGGCATCGGCTTCGGGCTCGGCGTCGACCGCACGCTGCTCGCCCTGCAGGCCGAGGGCAAATCGGTGACCGGCGTCGGCGGTGTCGAGGTGTTCGGCGTGCCCCTGGGTGAGGCCGCCAAGTTGGAACTGGCGAAGCTGGCCGCGCGGCTGCGGGCCGGCGGCGTGCGGGTCGATCTGGCCTACGGCGACCGCGGGCTCAAGGGGGCGATGAAGGCGGCCGACCGCTCGGGCGCCAAGTACGCGCTCGTGGCCGGCGACCGCGACATCGAGGCCGGCACCGTAGGGCTCAAGGATCTCTCGACGGGCGAGCAGGTGGATGTATCCACCGATTCCGTTGTCGCCGAGATCCTTTCCCGCCTCGCCTGACCGCCCGAGGGTGATCAGATAGCCATCGCGGCGCGCACGTCGGCTTCCGACGTCGTGCCACCGGTGCCGCTCGAGGTGATGCGGCCGGCCTCCAGGATGTAGTAGCGCTGAGCGGATTCCAGTGCGAACCCGATGTGCTGCTCCACCAGCAACACGCCCAGATCGCCGCGGGAGGTCAACGAGGTGATCGCGGCTTCGATCTCCGCCACGACCGACGGCTGGATCCCCTCGGTCGGCTCGTCGAGGATCAGGCACTTGGGCGTGGTGATCAACGCGCGGGCGATCGCGAGCTGCTGACGCTGTCCGCCTGACAGCAGCCCGGCGCGCCGGCCGAGCAGCTCCTTCAACGCGGGAAACAGGTCCAGCTGCTCGTCGATCAGCGCCTTCCCGTTGCGACGGCCATCGGCGACCACCTGCAGATTTTCCGCGGTGGTCAACTGGCCGAACGACTGCTGTCCCTGGGGCACGTACGCCAGGCCGCGGGCCACGCGCGCGCTCGGGCGCAGCTTCGTGATGTCGTCACCATCGAAAAGCACCTTGCCCGCAGTGCATTTGAGGAGTCCGACGGCGGCCCGCAGCAGGGTCGTCTTGCCCGCGCCGTTGTGACCCATCACCGCCGCGACCCCGTCGGAGGGCACCGCGATGCTGGCGCCGTGGATCACTTCGGAGCGGCCGTAACCGGTTCGGACATCGAGCAGTTCGAGCATCAGGAGATTCCTTCCACGCCGGCCGCGGCCGTGCCGAGATAGACCTCTTGGACCTTCGGGTTGGCCTGCACCTCGGCCACCGAACCCTCGGCGATCACCTGGCCCCGGGCCAGCACCGTCACCGAGGTCGCGAACGCCCGCATGAAGTCCATGTCGTGCTCGACCACGACCACGGTGCGCTTTCCGCCGATGCGGCGCAACAGGTTTCCGGTTTCCTCCCGCTCTTCGTGGCTCATCCCGGCCACCGGTTCGTCGAGCAGCAGCACATCGGCGTTCTGCACCAACAGCATGCCGATCTCCAGCCACTGCTTCTGTCCGTGAGCCAGTACGCCGGCAGGCTTGTCCGCCAAGGCGGTCAGTCCGGTGGTGTCCAGTGCCTCCTCGATGGCGGGCAGGATGCCGCTCCGCCGGCGCAGCAGGGTCCACGGCGAACGACCGGCACCCGCGGCGATGTCGAGGTTCTGCAACACCGTCAGTTGTTCGAACACACTCGCGGTCTGGAATGTGCGCCCCACGCCCGCCCGGGCGATCTTGTGCACCTTCTTGCCGAGCAGTTCCACTCCCGACTTGTTCACCGAACCGGTGGCACCCACCAGCCCGGTGATGGCGTCGATGACGGTCGTCTTGCCCGCGCCGTTGGGTCCGATCAGGAAGCGTAGATCCCCCTGGAACAGGGTCAGGTCGACGTCGGTCACCGCTTTGAAACCATCGAAATCAACTGTGAGACCACGTACTTCGAGGTACTGAGCGCCCATGCCGGCATTGCCGCCCGCCACGGGCTCCGGAGTCTGATCTGGCTCGGTCACGTGGTGGCACCCACTTTCTCGGGGTCGGTGTCCGTCGCGGTCTGCGGGTCCTCGGGCGGCGCCGATTTCGGCTTACCGCGGCGCCTCCGGCTCAACAGCACACCGAGACCTGCCAGGCCGGCTGGGAAGAACCCGACGACGACGATGAACAGCAGGCCTTGGCCGTAGATCCACCCCGACGGAAACCGTTCGGAGAACAGGGTTTGCGCCCAGGCCACGCCGATGGCGCCCAGGACTGGGCCGAGCAAGGTGGTCCGTCCGCCGATCGCGACACCGATGAGGAACGCGATGGACGGCACGATGCCGACCTGTGACGGCGCGATGAAACCGACGATCGGCACGAACAGGGCACCGGCGATGCTGGCGAACAACGCGGCCAAGGTGTAGGCGACCACCTTGATGTTGGCCGGGTCGTACCCGAGGAACCGGACGCGTTCTTCGCCGTCGCGCACGGCGACCAGTAATTCGCCGTAACGGCTGTACATCAACTGGCGCACCAAGGCGACCACGATCAGCAGCGTGGCCGCCGCGATGAAGTACACCATTCGCTTGTTGGCCGGGTCATTGAGGTTGAACCCGAAGAAGGTACGGAAATTGGTCAACCCGTTGCTGCCGCCGAGGCTGGTCTGGCCGACGAGCAGGATCGCCAGCGCCGCAGCCAGCGCCTGCGACAGGATCGCGAAATAGGCGCCCTTGACGCGTCTTTTGAACACGCCCAACCCGAGCAGGGCCGCGATACCCGCCGGGATCACCAGGATCGCGAACAGCGTGAAGGCCGGGGAGGCGAACGGTGCCCAGTAGCCGGGTAGTTGGCGCACGCCGGCGATCTGCATGAAGTCCGGCACGTCATGGCCACGGATCTGGGCATCCGCGATCTTGAGGTGCATACCCATCAGGTAGCCCCCGAGGCCGAAGAACACGCCCTGCCCGAGCACCAGCATTCCGCCACGGCCCCAAGCCAATCCGATACCCACCGCCACGATGGCGAAGCACAGGAACTTGCCGAGCAAGCTGAGCCGGAAGTCGGACAGGGCCACCGGTGCGACCCCGAACAGCAGCACCGCGGCGACCGCGAAACCCGCCCAGGTTTGCCAACGTCCCAAGAATCTCGTCACACCAGACTCCTCGTTCGAACGGTGAACAGCCCCTGCGGGCGCACCTGCAGGAAGATCACGATGATGACGAACACGATCACCTTGGCCAGCGACGCTGTGGTGCTGTACTCGATGAACGAGTTCAGGAAGCCCAGGGTCAACGCCGCGATCACGGTGCCCTTGATCTGGCCGAGACCGCCGACCACGACCACCAGGAACGCATCGATCAGGAAGCTCTGGCCGATGGTCGGACTGGTAGAGCCGATCAGCGTCAGCGCCACACCGGCGACCGACGCCAGACCCGATCCGATGAAGAACGTGGTGATGTCGGTCTTGCGTGACGAGATGCCGCTGGTCTCAGCCAGATCCCGGTTGGCCACGACCGCCCGGATCCGGCGCCCCATCGGGCTGGTCTTGAGAACGGCGGCAAGGACGGCGACACACACGACGGCAAGAACCAGGATGAAGATCCGGGTTTTGGGAACCACGGCGCCGAAGATCTCGATGCCACCCGAGAGCCATTGCGGAGCAACGACGTTGACCGCGGGCGCGCCGAATATGTCGCGGGCCACCTGTTGCAGGATCAGGCCGACGCCGAAGGTGACCAGCAGCGTGTCCAGCGGACGGCCGTACATCCGCTGGATGAGCGTCACCTCCAGCAGTGCGCCCATCGCGCCGCCGACCAGGAAGCCGACCACGAGCGAGATCAGCAGTGATGCGCCGGCATTGGTGATGAGCTGCTGGACCACGTAGGCGGTGTAGCAACCGGCCATGATGAACTCGCCGTGCGCCATGTTGATGACGCCCATCTGGCCGAAGGTCAGTGAGAGGCCAAGTGCGGCCAGCAACAGGATCGAGCCGAGGCTCAATCCCGTTGCCAGCTGGCCGATGAGGATATCCATGCTTGTCTAGCCGGACAGCCCCGCAGCCCATGGATAGGACTTCAGGTACGGGTCGGGATCGATCGGGCCCTTCGACTCCCAGATCGTGTAGATCAGGCCATCGGGGCGGATCTCGCCGATGCGAGCGGTCTTGGTGATGTGGTGGTTCTCGCCATTGATGGTCACTTTGCCCTCCGGCGCGTCGAAGCTGACGCCGCCTGCGTTGTCCTGAATGGCCGCGACGTCGAACGACCTGGCCTTCTCGACGGTGTTCTTCCACAGGTAGACGGAGACATAAGCGGCCTCCATCGGATCCGATGTCGGCTTCTTCGGATCCTTGACAAAGTCCTTGTACGCCTTGACGAAGGCGTTGTTCACCGGGGTGTCGATGGTTTGGTAGTAGTTCCACGCGGTCAACTGGCCGGTGACGTTCTGCACGCCGATACCGCCGACCTCTTCCTCGGCGATGGACACCGAGACCACCGGCATCTCCTGGGGCGTCAGGCCCACGTTCTTGTACTCACGGAAGAACGCGACATTGGAGTCGCCGTTGAGCGTGTTGAACACGGCGTCGGCATTGGCGGAGCGGACCTTGTTGACGATGGTGGAGAAGTCCGTCGAGCCCAGCGGGGTGTAGTCCTCGCCCTTGATCTCGATGCCGTTGGCCGCTGCGTAGGCCTTGATGATGCGGTTGGCGGTCTGCGGGAACACGTAGTCACTGCCCACCAGGTAGAGCGACTTGACGCCCTTTTCCTTGAGGTAGTCCAGCGCGGGCACGATCTGCTGATTGGTGGTGGCGCCGGTGTAGAAGATGTTCTTGCTCGACTCCAGGCCCTCGTACTGCACCGGGTAGTACAGCAGTGCGTTGGCGCTCTCGAAGACCGGCAGCATGGCCTTGCGGCTCGAGGAGGTCCAACCCCCGAACACCGCTGCGACACAATCGCTGCTGATCAGCTTCTCGGCCTTCTCGGCGAACACCGTTGGCTCGGAGGCCCCGTCTTCGCCTATCAGCTCGATCTGTTTGCCCAGGACGCCGCCCTTGGCGTTGATCTGATCGACCGCGAGCTTGATCGCATCGCGCACCGTCACCTCGGAAATGGCCATCGTGCCCGACAGGGAGTTCAAGGATCCGACCTTGATCTTCGGGCCGGAGGTGTCCACGCAGGAGGTTGCGTTTGCTGTGTCGGTATCGCTCGCTCGACTGCCGCAACCGGCCAGTAGCAGGCTCGCTATCGCGATCAAACTCCCTGCGGCTAACGTTGACCGGCGCAACGGGACACGTCCTGGAACTCGCATTGGCGACCTTTCCCTTGAATGGCAGCGCTTCTCGGCCGATCGCGGTCCGCAGCGTGCAAGAGGTTGACACCGGAGTGCAGGTGTCGAGTCGGGACGTTAGAACGCCGCTGTTACTGGGAAATGTCTGTGTGTGACAAACAAATTAACCTCAAGCTAGACCGAGTTGGTTTGCCGTTGACGGGGTGTCATCAGACCCGTTAGTCGCACCTGTAACAAGGCGGTAGCCTGCTGGGATATGACGGATATGAGGAACATGCGAAAAGCGACAACCACGGTCGGTGCAGCGCTGGTTCTGGCGGCTGCGGGTATGGCGGTCTCCAACGCAACGTCGTATGCGGAACCGGCGGCCCAAGGCCATCAGGTGAAGTACACGCTCACATCCGGCGCGCCTTACGAATTCGATCTCTATTACCTGACGACGCAGCCTGCGAGCAAAGACGCCTACAACGCAGACGCGTACAAGTACCTGCAGAAGGCGACGGTGAACGTCGGTCCCGACGCGCCCTGGGTCTTCGAGACCACGCTTGCCGACCCGCAGTGGGCGATCTTCACTGTCGCGAGCACGACCCACGGGGGCCAGGCCCAGCCCAACGCGCACTGCGAGATCGCCGTCGACGGTCAGATCGCGGTCCAGAACGACCATCCCTACAGCCCGCGCTGCCAGCTCGGTCAGTGGTAGCGAGCGGCCAACCGCGACGTTCCCACGCACTGGGATCAGCCTTGACGGCGCACTCGAACTGTTGTTCGATAGTCATGTGCACGACGGGCGGTTCCGCTTCCGGTCCGAAGTGCGATTGACTGGGCACGCGCCCATGGCGCGCACCGATGCCGTACCCGAAACCGCGGCATCGGTGCACCAGTCTCAGCTGCCGGCCTCGGCTTCCCGTACTGCAGCCGTGATCGCGCGCGCCAGAGCTGCCGGTGCTTCGACGTGCGCCAGGTGGCCTTGCCCCGGCAGCCGCACGAGATTCGCCTGAGGTAGCGCCGCCGCGAACGGGGCAAAGGCGGTACCGTACGGCGCTCGGTTCTCGTTCAGGGCCCCGAGAAGCAGTGTCACCGGGATGTCGAGGTGTCGATAGCTGCCGAAGGCCGGTCGGTGCGAATTGATCGCGCCCAGTTCGTCGGCCAATGGGGCGGCGAGCGGCCGGAGGACCCGCCAAGCCGGGCTGCGTCGTAGTTCGGAGACGTAGTCGGCCGAGAATCCGGAGACCTCCGTGTTGATCAGCGTGACCGCCTGATCGAGGTCCCCGGCGGCGATGGCGCGGCGGAGCTGGGGGACGACATCCGGGGCGAAGGGGCGGCTGACCGGCTCGTAGGCGGTCACCGACCGCACCTGGGTGGTGTCCAGCGCGGCTTCCAGGGCGATGAGCGCTCCGTAGCTCCACCCGAACAGGTGGGCATGGCCGAGCTTGTCGAGGACGTGGCGCAGATCGGCGATCTCGACGCCCACTGCATAGCCGGCGCCCACGGCGCCACTGGGAGCCCGGCCACGGCGGTTGAGGGTGATCACCGGGTTGGGTAGCTCGATGGCGGCGGTCACCGGCTGCCACGTCGCCGCGTCGGCCATGACTCCCGGGACGAGCACCAGGGGAGTTCCGGTGCCGGGGCGGACCTGATGGCTCAACGTCGCGCCGGCCCGGCCGAACACGACCGGGCCGGGTTGCGGTTGTGTGAATGTCATTGTGGTACAAGTCCAATCGCGAGTTGCCGGGATGTGCACGGTGGCCGGTCGCTCGCCGGCCCACTGCTGGCAACCCGGCTGGGGCGGGGGTTGTTCCGCTCTGGTTCCCGAGTTCGACACGGGTGGAATTACCTTGACATCACCATCGAACAAGCGTTCGATGGTGATGTGCGCTGGGATGGTCAGGGTATCGATGTCGACGACGGGGCACTGCCCGGTCTGCAACGGCTCGGCTTCGTCCGCAGCGTGCGCACACCGCAATTCGAGGGCATCACGTTCCACGAGGTGCTGTGCAAGTCGGCGCTGAACAAGGTGCCGGCGGCCTCGATGCTGCCTTTTCGGTTCACCGTCAACGGCTATCGGGGTTGCAGCCACGCCTGCCGATACTGCTTTGCCCGTCCGACCCACGAGTACCTCGACTTCGACCACGGCACGGACTTCGACACTCAGGTGGTCGTCAAGACCAATGTCGCCGAGGTGCTGGCCCGCGAGCTGCGTCGCCGGTCCTGGACGCGCGAGACGGTGGCGCTCGGCACCAATACCGATCCGTATCAGCGTGCCGAAGGCCGCTACGCGCTGATGCCGGGAATCCTTGCTGCGCTGGCAGATTCAGGAACTCCGTTTTCGATCCTCACCAAGGGCACGTTGCTGCGTCGAGATCTCGGACTGATCGTCGACGCGTCCCACCGGGTGCCGGTGAATGTGGCGGTGTCCTTGGCGGTCGGTGACGATGCTCTGCACGGCGATGTCGAACCGGGGACCCCGTCGCCGCAAGCGCGCCTCGCCCTGATCTCGGCGATCCGCGACGCGGGCCTGCAGTGTCATGTCATGGTCGCCCCGGTCTTGCCGCACCTGACCGATTCCGTCGAGCATCTCGATGCGCTGCTAGGCCGGATCGCCGCGGCCGGCGCGAGCGGAGTCACCGTCTTCGGGCTGCATCTGCGGGGATCCACGCGTGGCTGGTTCATGGACTGGCTGGGACGCTCACGCCCTGACCTGGTGGGCGAATACCAGCGGTTGTATCGGCGTGGGGCATACCTGCCCGCGGAGTACCGCGACATGCTGCGGGCGCGCGTCGCTCCGATGGTTGCCCGTCACGGTCTGGCGCGGACGGCGCGGATGATGCCGGTGCCGGCTTCACCGATCGCGCAGGAGCCGGCGGCCGCGCAGCCGACGCTGTTCTGACGGCTGAGCCCCGACACGTCAGGTCTTGTTGCGCTTGACCTGATTGAACGGCACACCGCGGTCGGCCGAGTGTTCGCGGGGGAAGCCCAGGATCCGCTCGCCGATCACGTTGCGGGCCATCTCCGAGCTGCCGCCGCCCAATGACCCGGTCTGGCGGGACAAGTAGCGCACCCCGATGTCGAGGAGGCCGGGGACATCATCGGTGCCCTCGTCGACAACCCCGGCCGTGCCGGCGATGGCCAGCGCGGTGTCCACCTCGAGTTCGGTGGTCTCGGCGTGGAAGAGCCGGATCAAGGTGCCCGCATTCGGTGGCAGCGAGCCGTTCGCGATGGCGCTGCCGACGTGGTCGATGAGCTGCTTCTTGACGATGCGTCGCACCAGGGCACGGCCCGCCAGGTCCTGCACCCTGGCGTCGTCTCCCTGCCCCGTGGCCTCGGCCAGGCCGACGTGATCGGGCGGCATCTCGTTCGCGTTCTCGGCCCCCGTTCCGCTGGCGAACTCGGATCCGCCACCGACTGCCCGGCGTTCGTGGTGCAACTGGCGTGAGGCGACCGTCCAGCCGTCGTTGACCTCACCGACCACGGCGTCGGCGGGAAGCTCCAGGTTGTCGAAGAACTCCTCGCAGAACTCTTCGTTGCCGTTGACCTCGGTGATGCGGCGCATCGTGATACCTGGCGCGTCGAGCGGCACCAGGAACATGGTGAGGCCTTCGTGTTTCGGCACGCTCCAATCGGTGCGGGCGAGCATCAGCCCGTAGTCGGCGGCGAACGCGCTGGTGCTCCACGTCTTGGCGCCGTTGATGATCCACGTGTCGCCCTTGAGTTCGGCGCGGGTGATGACGCCGGCCAGATCCGAACCGCCGCTGGGCTCGGAGAGCAGCTGGCAGAGGACCTCGTCGCCTCGGATGGCCGCCGAAATGCGTTGGCGCTTCTGATCTTCGCTGCCCATGTCGAGGATCGTCGCGCCGCAGATGGTGAACGACGGAGTGTTGAGGATCAGCGGCATCTCGTAGTTCAGGCACTCGTCGTTGAATGCCTTCTGATACGCATAGTCCAGGCCGAGACCGCCGTACTCGCGCGGGAAGCAGATGCCCGCGAATCCACCTTCGTACAGTCGCTTCTGCAGTTCCTTCGCGCGTTCCCAGGATTCGGTCTCCGCGCGCACCGAAAAGGGTGGATTCTCAGGGTCGATGGGTGGCATGTTCTCGGCCAGCCAGGTCCGGGCGCGCAGGGCGAACTCTTCGACAGACTCTGTGGTCGCGGTGGTGCTCACGGTGTCGGTCATGCCCCAATCTCCTCAGCTGCGCGGGTCTTGCGGCTCAGTGCATACACCGCGCGGTGGTGGTCCTCGGGTGAGCCGTAGAACGCCCGGTACAGGGCGACTCTCCGGAGATACAGATGCAGGTCGTGTTCCCATGTCACGCCGATGCCGCCGTGGAGCTGCACGCAGTCCTGCAGCATCACCGGAGCACGCTCGGCCACATAGGCTTTCGCGACGCTGACGAGCTTCGGCGCCTCCGGTGAACGTTCGGCCACCGCGGCGACGGCGCCGGCGGTGGTGCCCCGCGCAGCTTCGAACCACATCTTCATGTCGGCGGCGCGATGCTTGAGGGCCTGGTACGAGGCCAGCGGGCGGCCGAAACTGTGCCGATCGGCCAGCCACTGATTGGTCATCGTGAGCACCGCGTCGAGGATTCCGACGATTTCTGCGCACTGCAGCAGCAGGGCCACCTGGCGCTGCCGTTCGATGATGTCCGGTGTCTGCTCGGCGGTACCCACCGCGGCGGATTCGCCGACCTCGACACCGTCGAACACCAAACGGGCGTAGCGCTTTACCAGATCCACCGAATTCTGGGGAGTGACCGTCACGCCGGGTGCGTCGGTGGGCACCACGAACTGACGGATCTCGCCGTCACAGACGGCAACCACCAATACCGTGTCGCTCTGGTCGCCGGCTTCGACGCGGTCCTTGACACCGTCGATCCGATAGCCGGATCCGGTGCGGGTGGCTGTGGTGGCCACACCGGTGGGGGACTGCAACGCTCCGAACGGACGGTTGGGCTCATAGGCCGCCCAGGACGCCACTGCCTCACCGGACACCAGCGATTCGATCAATTCCTCGTGGCCGCCGGGTGCTTCCACCAGCCCGGCCAACACCGTGCTTACCGGGTGCAACGGACCGGGAGCCACCGTCCGGCCCGCTTGTTCGGCGAGCAGGGCGAGGTCGGTCACGCCGTCACCTGACGGGCTGCCACCACCCAGTTCCTCGGGTACCAGCAGGCTGGCCCAACCCAATTCCGCTGCGCGAGACCACCACCCGGTGTCGAATGCGATGCCGTCGGCATGCAACTGACGCACCCGGCTCAGCGGCACTTCTTTTTCCAGGAAGGCCTGCGCGGTGGAGGTGAACAGCATCTGTTCGGGATTTGCCACATCGGTCATGGAGTCGGCTCAGCTTCTCATGTTGTGAGGAGGACTAGATCAGTTCAGGACGAGCGCAGGAACATCGGGCCGGTACACCTTCTTGTTCTCGACCTTGAACAGGTCGACCAGGTTGCCGCCCATCACCTTTCGCACGCCTTCGTCGTCCAGGCCATGCGCCTGCAGGTCGTCGACCAGGTTGATCGGATCGGCGAGTCCCTCGGGGTGGGGCCAGTCGGAACCGAAGATGATGCGATCGATACCGCAGAGGTCGGCCATCTGCTTGAAGTCGTCCTCCCAGAACGGGGCCACGTACACGCCGCGCTTGAACGCCTCGATCGGATCTTCCGGGAACTCGTTGGGCATCTTCGAGTAGACGTCCTTGAACTGGTAGAAGAGGTATGGCACCCACGAGGCGCCGTTCTCCACCGACAGGATGCGCAGATCCGGGTTGCGGGTCAGCGCGCCGTGACAGACCAGGGCGGCCATGGTGTCCTCGATCGGCCGCTTGCCCATCGCGACCATCCGGAACGACGTCGGCTTGAACGGCAGGAACTCGTCGGCCGGTTCCCAATCGTTGAGGTACTGCGCGTAGCCGCTGTCGGAGGCGTGCATGCACACCGGGATGCCGGCCTTGACGCAGGCGTCCCAGAACGGATCGAACTCGGGGAATCCCAGCGAACGGGTGCCGCGGTAACCGGGTACCGGGGCGGGGCGGACCAACACGGTCTTCGCGCCGCGTTCCAGGCACCATTCGAGTTCTTCCAGGGCCCGGTCGACGACACCCAGATTGATGACCGGCGTGGAGAAGATGCGGTCGGAATAGTTGAACTGCCACGTCTCGTACATCCACTCGTTGAGCGCGTGGATGATGTCGAGGATCAGGTCCGGATCGTCCTTGAGGCGCTCCTCGACCAGGCTGGCCAGCGTCGGGAACATGATCGTGTAGTCCAGGCCGAGGCTGTCCAGAACCTCTAGGCGCGCTTCGGGATTGCGGAAGGCGGGGATGGCCTTCATCGGCTTGCCCATCACCTCGCGGTAGCTCTTGCCGCCGCTTCCGTGGCGGAAGTACTCCTCCTGGGCGCCTGGCCGGGCGACGACCTCGAACGTCGGGTTCGGGATGTAGTCGCTGATGTGGTTGCGCACCACGATCTTCGTGCGACCGCGGACATCGATGTAGTCGATGACGCCCTTGCGGTTATCGGGCAGGAACTTGGTGAGCGCTTCTTTGGGCTCATAGAAGTGGTTGTCGGCATCGAACACCGGATAGGGAAGCTCGCGTGACGGCATGTTCGCCTCCTGGAAGAGTGTGGTTTCCGAAACTGGTAATGACGTTACCACGCGATTGCCCGCGTGGACGAGCCCATTCGGGCGATCGCTCAAAACAGGGTGAAGGCGCAGGTCAGGCCGGGGAATCGGACGCCAGCAGGCTGCGCAGGCAGAACTGGTAGATGTGCTCGCCGTCGATCGGTGCGCCGTTGAGTTCCACGCCCAGTGAACGTAGGCGCATCGCGCCCAGCACCGACTGCATGATCAGGGCAGCGGTGCTCTGGATGTCGACGTCGGAGCGGAACGCCCCCGAGTCCATTCCGCGCCGCATGATGTCACCGATGAGCTGGTGCAACGGTGTCAGCACTCGGGCGTATTCACGGGGTAGGGACTCGGCGAGATGGTCGTTGTAGAAGGTCAACCCGCGGTTGATGCTGTCCTGCGTGCTCGATGAGGCCGGCATGGTGATCCGCTCGATGAGCGCCCGCAGTGCCTCGGGCCCGGTCAGCCCATCGGTATCGGAGCGCCAGCGCTGCGTGGACTCCGCCATGATCTTGTCGATGAGGGCCAGTAGCAGCTCATCCTTGGTGGAAAAGTGCTGGTAGAAGGATCTCAATGAGGTCTTGGAGCGTTCCACGACCTCGAGCACGGTGAAGTCGGTACGACCGGTCTCGCCCAGGATGGCGAGTGCGGATTTCATGAACCGGCGGGCCCGATCCGCGTGGGCCTCGGCGCGCGCACCTTCGGATGTTCGTTCGGCCGGCCTAGCCATTGCGCCATCACCTCCGTCATGCTGCACTTGCGAGAATGACGTTACCGTTTTTGTAGAAGCCGTAGGCAGGTTGCGATTGAGTGAGTGGTTTTTGTTCTTGCCGCAGGTGCGGCTGGGCGTCGACGATGTCGTCGAGCGGGCGCGCATGGCCGAGGCCAGTGGATTCGACGGCATCGCGTTCATCGATCATCTGGAAGCGCCTGGCGCGACGAACCAAAGCATCTGGGAGGCAATGACTGTCGCCACCTGGGTGGCGGCCCGCACCGAGCGGCTGCGGATCGGTCATCTGGTGCTGTGCGACGCGTTCCGGCATCCGGCACTGCTGGCCAAGCAGGCCGTCACATTGTCGGCGGCCAGCGGTGGCCGGTTCGAGCTCGGGCTGGGATCGGGTTCGTGGCCGCAGGAGTTCGAGCGGTTCGGTATCGAGACCGGTGATGCCGCGGCGCGGGTACGCAGGCTCGGTGAGAATCTGGTGCGGCTGCAGCAGTATTGGGACGGCGACGACGAACGAGTCCAAACCCCGCGGCCTGCCCATCCAATTCCGTTGGTACTCGGTGGAACCGGGAAGCGCATGATGGAACTGGTGCGTGCCCATGCCGATTGGTGGAACGTTCCGTCACATCAGCTCGATCGACTGCCGGCATTGCTGCCGACAGTGGGCTCGGTGCGGGTCTCCCTGCAACAGATGGTGGGCTTCGTGGGCCGCGGTGCTGACCGCTCGGCGGTGACCGAACGCAGCACCCGGCTGTTCGGGCACCTCGGAGACGGATTGGTATGCGGCGACGCCGCGGAACTCGTTGCCCATTTCGCCGGGCTGTCGGCTCAGGGTGTCGAACGCTTCTACGTGTGGTTCGCCGATTTCGCGGCACCGCAAACTATTTCGGAATTCGCCGAGACAGTGATCAACGCGTGAAAGAGAGGATGGACATGACCGCAGAATCTGAGGCACCCACAGAGGCGGAACCCACGCAGTGGACGTTGCAGATGCTGCTCGATCTGTTCGATGCGGAACCCGCGGGGGAGAACCGCTTCACCGTGCAGACGGGCATCGCCGGTGTCGACGAGCGCCAGGTGGTCGAAGGGACCCAGATACTGGGCGCCGCCATTGTGGCGGTGGCCAAACGGTTTCCGGACAAGTCGATCCGCTCGGCGCACGCGGTGTTCGCCCGCGCGGTCATGGTCGGGCCGCCGGTGGAACTCGACATCGATGTGATCAGTGAGGGCCGCTCGACGGCCACCGCGGTGGTCGCCGCGTCGCAGAACGGCAAGCGCTGCATCACCATCACGGTCTTCACCGATGTGCCCTCCGGCGATGTGATCCGTCATCACCTGCCCCGGCCGGAGGTCGCGGGCCCCGCCGACTCGAACCTCTCGCCGATGCCGATGATCGGCCGCGAGCTTCGGTTGGTCGACGTCGTGGACGTCAACAGTCCCGACGAGGTCGGCCCGCCCGAGTTGTACGCCTGGCTGCACTACGACCCCATCCCGAGCCGTGACGATCTGGCCAAGGCCCTGATCGCGTACTTCACCGGGCACCTGGGTATTTCGACGACCATGCGCGCTCACGAGGGCATCGGTACCGCTCAGGCGCATCTCACCGTCTCCACCGCGCCGATGACGGTCACGGTCAGCTTCCATGAGCCGGCCCGCTGGGATGGCTGGTTGCTCTACAGCCACGAGAGCACCCAGGTCGGGGCGGGCATGTCGTTTGTGCGCGGTGCGGTGCACACAGAAGAAGGTGAACTCATCGCGTCGTTCAGCCAGGACGGGCTGATCCGTCCGCTGCGCACCACCGACACGAGTATTTCGGCGCACTCGCGGTTGTGAGTCCGGTGCTCGCCGCTCAGATCTTCAAATAGCCCTTGTCTGCGGGGATCTGGGCGGCGGTCACCAACGAGGATGCATCGCCGGCCAGCCACACCACGATGTCGGAAATGGTGTCGGGCGGGGCGAGTGAATCCGTCGGTAGCGCGCCGGGGGAGAAGCTGTGGATGTAGTTCGGATGGTCGGCGAACATCTGATACATCGACAGGTCGTTGCCCATCGGGGTGTCGGTGCCGTACGGGTGGATCGAGTTGACCCGGATGCCGAACTCACCCAGCTCGACCGCGAGTGAATTGGTGAGTCCGACGACACCGAACTTGCTGGCGCAGTAGTGACCGCAGCCTGGCACCGCCTTGATACCGGCGGCCGAACTGACGGCGATGATGGACCCGCCATTCCCCGCCGCGATCATCGGTGGCACCACCGCCTGCACGGTGTTGAACACTCCGGTGAGATTGATGTCGAGGATGTCCTGCCACTGCTGGGCCGAGATCTCCCACAACCGGCCCCAATTGAGCACGCCGGCATTGGCCACGACGATGTCGAGGCGGCCGAACTGTTCGACCGCGTCGGCCACGAGGCGCTGTTGGCCTTCGGCATCGCGCACATCGATCTCACGGGCCAGGATCTTGCGTCCTTCGCCCTCGACCAATGCCACCGTCTCGGCGAGGTCCTCCGGGGTGGCGGCAGCGTATCCGTTGTGTGCGGCGACCGGTGCGCAGGCGTCGAGCGCGACGATGTCCGCGCCGGCGCGGGCCAGCCGTACGCAGTGCGAGCGGCCCTGACCGCGCGCGGCGCCGGTGACGTAGGCAACCCGACCGGCCAATGGGGTGGTCATGCGAGTTGCTCCTCGGGTAATGCCGCGATGCGGACAGTGGTGAATTCGTAGTCGGACAGTGGGGAATGCCGGGCGAACTGGCGAGATCCGGTGATCGTCTGCGGCCGGTAGTACGGGGTTTCGTGCTGCGAGTTGACGAAATAGGTGTTCAGGCCGGAGGCCGCGGTGTAGTACAGATGCGCGACGCGGCCGTCCCGGCGCATCCGGGCATTCCACAGGTTGAACGCGTCCTGGCTGACGGTGGCGACCTGAGCGCCGCGGTGCCGGGTCTCATCGATGATCCGCACGGCGTGCGCGGCGACGGTCTCGACATAATCCGGCCAGGCGAAGCCGACGAAGCCGAGCGGGCCGACGATCTCCCACCGGTTGGGCAGACGCGGGTGGGCCGTGCCGGCGTAACTCCGCAGTCCGTGCGCCCGGTAGTACTGCGCCAGGTCGAAGCCGCATGCGCCCAGCACCGTGTCCGGACGATACGTCTCCGGGTCGATCCACAGCTCATAGCCGGTGGCGAGGACCAGGAGATCGGCCGGATGGTCGACACCATCGATGGTGCGAATCCCTGTCGCGGTGATCCGCTGGATCGGTGTGGTGATCAAGTTGGTATGCGGATTGTTCAGCGCCGGTAGGAACGCGCTCGAGATCACCGGCCGTTTGGCCAGGATGCCATAGCGCGGCACCAACTTTCGCCGGGTCGCCGGATCTTCGACGACCGCGCGCAGGAGCAGCCGGTACAGCAGCCGCGACCACCCGTCGTAGAGCGGCATGATCCGGTGCAGCACCTTGTCGGGCAGTCGGGAGAAGATGTGCACGATGGGCGCGACCATGAAGATGTCCATCGCCAGCCGTCCGGCCGCGTTGACGAGCGGGACGAATCCGGGCAACCGGAACAGCCGGCGCATCCGCGGGGTGATGTCGAAGTCGACCTTGGGTAGCACCCACGCCGGGGTGCGTTGGTAGACATCGAGATTGGCCGCTTCGGCGGACAACGCGGCGGTGATCTGGACGCCGGAGGATCCCGTTCCGATCACCGCGATGCGTTTGCCGCGAGGATCGTAGCTGTCGTCCCAGGCGTTCGGGCGCAGGATGGTTCCGGTGAACTCTTCGACGCCTTCGATGTCGACGGTGTTCTTGGCGTTGACGTACCCGCCGACCGAACTGATGACGAAACGTGCGGTCACCGACACGCCGTTTCGGATCTGCAGTCGCCACAAGCCCTGATCGTCGTCCCACTGCTGGCGGACGACCTCCGAGTTGGGACGCAGGCGTTCGTATAGTCCGAGGCTGGTCGCGGTGTCCTGAAGATATCGCTGGATCTCCGGGCCGGGTGCGAAGAATCTGGTCCAGTTCGGGTTCGGGGCGAACGACAGTTGATACCACAGGGTGGGAATGTCGACGGCCAGGCCGGGGTAGTGATTGTCGCGCCACGTGCCGCCGAAGTCGCTTCCGCGTTCGATGATGACGAAGTCGTGGATGCCCTTCTGACGCAAGAGATGTGCCGCGGATATGCCGCCGGGTCCGGCGCCGATGATCGCTACCTCGTAATCGGGCGTGCGCATTACTGCCTTCCGGTCAGGCCGACGACGATGTGGTCGGACACGAATCGTTTCACCGAACGCGGACTGTCGAGATTTACGCCGATGGGTGGGAGAAGTTCGAAGCTCAACAGCAGGCGCACGATCCATTCACTGGCCCGCGCCGGTGCGACACCCGCGCCGACCTCGCCGCGCTTCTGGGCGGCCCGGACCCGCGGCTTCCACAGCTCGATCGAGCGTCGCATCAGATCGTCGCCGGTATTGCGCAGCAGTAACACCAGGATGCTCTCGTTGATGCCGCGAGGCGCCACCGAGTCGGAGTGCTGGCGATGGGCGCAGACGAGTACCGCCGCGGCCGCCACCTGATCGGTCAGAGTGTTTTCCCGGTCAAGCGCGGCGGCCATCGACTCGATGAATCCGGATGACAGATGATCGAGCGCGACCTTGATGGCATTGTCCCGACTGCCCAGCGCATTGTGGGCGGTGCCGCGGGATACACCGGCGACTTCGGCTACTGCGGTGAGGCTGAACTGCCTTGGGCCATAACGTCTTAACGTGGTAGTTGCAGCACTCAGCAGCGACACGGGCACCGTGTGTTCCGCCGGGGGCATTTGAACACATTAACGAGATGTGTTCAATTTGGTCAGCGTTTGACGAGATCCGCCGCGGCCGCATCCAGCACGTCGTTGAACACGCGGGTGAGCATGGGCCGGCCGACCCAGCTGGTCAGCATCCCGCCTATGAGCGGAAACTTCACCCGGAACGTCGTCGTCCACACCACGTGGGTGCCGCCGTCCACCGCGGCGAATTCCACCCGGCCGTGCCGGTGTTCCGACGGTGGGAAACTGCGCTCCACCGTGTAGTCGAACGAATGAGGGGCGTCGTAAGCGGTGATGCGTTCCCGGAACCAACCGATCACCCAGAGCAGGATGCGAAGCGCTCCTTCTCCATACGGCGCTTGCCGGCCCGGCTCGGCCAATCGCTGCCGGATCACCAGAGGCGAGCGCGTGAAATTGGCTGCGTTGCTCAGGAAGTCGAATACCTGGTGCTGCGGGGCAGCGATGGTGCGTTCGACGGTGACGGTCTGCATCAGTCCACCTTCTTTCGGGTCAGGGTGCGGATCGAGCCTGCGTCGCGCAGTTTTTCGGGGTTGCGGATCGCGTACAGGGCGGTGATCAGTCCGTCGGTCACCTCGATGAGGAGCACGGAGTCCAGTGTCCCGGCGCGGCAGAACAACACGGCCGGCATCGAGTTGTAGCTCCCGAACGAGACGTCGGAACCGGCCATGGCGCCCCGGCCCAGCCCTGCCATGAACGGTGCGACGCGCTGTGGGCCGACGACCGGACGCCGCGCGGCGGCCACGTGACCTCCGCCGTCGGACACGGCAACGATCCCGGGGGCCATCACCGCGATCAGGCCGTCGATGTCCCCGGTGTGGGCAGCCATGAGAAACCTGTCGACCGCGGCACGCGCCAATTGGGGCTCGGGCATGAACCGCCGTCGCCGGGCACGCACGTGTTCGCGTGCGCGATGGGCGATCTGGCGCACGGTGGTGTCGGACTTCTCCACCATGCGGGCAATCTCGGGATGGCTGTAGCCGAACACCTCGTGCAGGATGAACACCACCCGTTCGTCGGGGCCGAGTGTCTCCAGGATCAGCAGCATGGCCATCGACACCGATTCGGCGAGGACCGCATCCTCGCTCACGTCTGGGGCAGTCCGGATCGGCTCGGGCAACCAATTGCCCACGTAATGCTCGCGCCGGCGCTTGCCGGTGCGCAGGGCATTGAGGGCCTGCCTCGTGACGATTTGGACGAGATAGGCATGCGGGTGCGTGACGTCTCCCGCCGTGATCCAGCGCAGGTAGCTTTCCTGCACCACATCTTCGGCGTCGGCCGCGCTGCCCAGAATCTCGTACGCCAGCGTGAAGAGCAGCGGGCGCTGCTCGGCGAATACCTCGGTCGCGTTCAGGTGATCCCCCCCTGCCGTCGGTTGTCACCCTCTCAGACACCGCTGACCGGTAGAACCGTGACAACCTTCTGCTGTGAACCGCGTCACATGGTGGCGACGTCGTGCGCGTGGTGGACGATGTCGTGCAGGTGGTAGATCGCGATGGTCGAGATGGTGAACTCGCTGCCGTTGCTGCGCAGCCCGCGACGTGACCAGGCGTCGGCCGGCACGCGGTCGTAGGTTTCGGCGACGATGCCGGCCGCCTCGAACAATTCGGTGGCAACGGTTCCCGGATCCTGCGATCCGTAGTCGTCGGCGATCGCGGTGGCGTCCTGATCCCAATTGGGGAACCGCGGATCGTCCTCGGTGAGCATCAGCTGTACCCGGTGTTCGAAGATCCGGTGCACGTCCCGGATGTGGCAGCCGTACTCCAGGACCGACCAGCGGTCCGCCCGGGTCCTGACCGACACCCCGGGGCCGTGCAGGCGTGGGATCCACAACGCCGCGTCATCGCGGATCAGGCCGGCCACCTCGCTTGGGTGCACTGCCGTCGGGTCGAAGCCGCACTCATCACAGGCCCGTGACAGCACCCACGTCCAGTCCTTGGTGTCGGGCTCCAATGCCATGGCACCAGCCTCTCTGCCGGTCAATCCGCGGTCAACGCCGATCGGAGCACATCCAGCGGCAGGCCACCCAGATCGAGTGCGCGGCTGTGGAACTCCCGCAACGTCGATCCTCGGCGCAGGGTCTCGTCGCGGAGCTCGTGCCAGATCCGCTGCCCGATGGCGTACGACGGTGCCTGCCCCGGCCAGCCGAGGTAACGATCCAGCTCGAAGCGCAGGTTCTCCTCGGCCATCGCCGAGTGTGAGGTCAGGAAGTTCCACGCTCGTTCGGCATCCCAGACCTCACCGTCGGGCGCGGTCAGGCCGCAGTGCACACCGATGTCGATGACCACCCGGGCCGCGCGGAACCGCTGCGCGTCAAGCATTCCCATCCGGTCGCCGGCATCGTCGAGCCATCCCAGCTCGGCCATCAACCGTTCGGCGTACAGCGCCCAGCCCTCACCGTGGCCCGATACCCAGCAGCCGAGTCGCCGCCACCGGTTGAGTTTGTCGGCCAGCGCCACGGCGCGGCCGATCTGCAGGTGATGTCCGGGGACGCCTTCGTGGAACACCGTGGTGGTTTCCTGCCACGTGTGGAACTCCTCGACCCCGGGCGGCACCGACCACCACATGCGTCCCGGTCTCGACCAGTCCTCGGACGGTCCGGTGTAGTAGATCCCGCCCGTCTGGGTCGGCGCGATCCGGCACTCCAGGGTGCGGAGCGGACCGTCGATGTCGAAGTGGGTGCCGGCCAGTGACTCCACCGCGCGATCGGACAGTTCCTGCATCCACTCCCGCAGCGCGTCGGTGCCGCTGATGACATATCGCGGCTCCTGGTCGAGCCGGCGCAGCGTCTCGGCCACCGTGGCCCCCGGATAGAGCTGCTGGGCGATCGATTCCTGCTCGGCCACAACGGCATCGAGCAAACCCAGACCCCACTCGTAGGCCTCGTCGAGGTCGACGGAGGTGCCCAGGAACAACCGTGACATCAGACCGTAGGCGTCGCGCCCACAGGCGTCGGACTGCGGGGCATGCGGGGCGATGTCCTCCCGCAGCACATCGCCCAGTTGCCGGTAAGCCTCAGCCGCGGCGTCGGCGTGTTGCCGCAACTCCTGCTGAAGTCGCCGGTTTCCCGGTACCGCGCCCGTACCCATCTCGGTGAACAGCTCGGCGATCTGGCGGGCCTGGATCACCCCGCGAGTGACCTGGCGCAGGGCCGGCGCATGGTCCTTGCTGGACGCTTCGCGCAATGCATCGGCGTAACCGGCGGCCCGCTCGGGCACTTTCGCCAGCCTCGCCGCGATCAGTGCCCAGTCCTCCTCGGTTTCGCTGGGCATCAGGTCGAATACGTCGCGCATGGTCTGCAGGGGCGAGGCGATGACGTTGAGCTCGCCCAGATCCAGACCTGCCTCGTGCACGTCGACGATCGCGCCGAGGCGCTCCCGCAGGGCGGCCACCGTGACCACGTCGACCTCGTCGACGGGCTCGATCCCGTCGAGCTCACGCAAGGTGGCCTTGGCGGCCTCGGCGCGCGCCGTCACTCCGTGCGGGGAATAGTCGGTGATGTCGTCGTCGTGACCGGTGATACCCAGTTCCGTTGCGGCACACGGGTCCAGGCGCGCATAGGTGTCCAGATAGCGTTCGGCTGCCGTGTCGACGGCTGTGGCGGCCCTAGCCAAGGTTGTTCGCGGCGAAGGTATCGCACTTGTTCGGATCACCGGTCTGATAACCCACGGTGAACCACTTCTGGCGTTGCTCGGAAGAACCGTGGGTCCATGCCTCGGGGTTGACCCGGCCGGTGGCCTGCTTCTGGATGCGATCGTCGCCTACCGAGGAGGCCGCCGACAGCGCGTCGGTGATGTCCTTGTCGCTCAACGGTTCCAGGAACGGCACGTCGGTGCCCTCCTGTCGGGTGATCGATGCGTAGTGCGCCCACACGCCGGCATAGCAGTCGGCCTGCAGCTCGGTGCGCACCCCCGCGCCGGTGGCGCCCTCGGGGTCACGCTGAGCCCGGCCGAGAACCCCCAGCAGGTCCTGCACGTGATGCCCGAATTCGTGGGCCACCACATACTCCTGCGCGAGCGGGCCGCCGCTGGAACCGAACTGGTCGACGAGCACCTGGAAGAAATCGGTGTCGAAGTACGCCGTCTTGTCCACCGGGCAGTAGAACGGCCCCACGTCACTGGTGGCCGGACCGCACCCGGTCTGGACCTGACCCTTGAACAGCCGGACCTGCGGACGCGTGTATCCCTTGAGCAGTTGCGACCACACCCCGTCGACGGAGTTACCGGTGGCGACCACGCGGCACTCGACCTTGGAGTTGGCGTCGGCGCCGGTCTTGCACTGGCTCAGATCGAAGCCTTCGGCCTCGACTCCGTTGGTGGGCATCTCCTGCTGCTGGGGAAGCACGGTGCCCGGGTCCACGCCGAGGAACATCGCGAGCACGACGACCAGCAAACCGCCGAGCCCACCGCCGATCGCGATGCCACGACCAGGGCCGCGGCCACCCCCGGAACTGGAAGTGGTACTCGTGTCGATCTGCATACCCTCGTTGAAGGTCATCCCGTCACTCCATCGCATTCGCCGGTAGGTGCGTGCTCAACAGCCCGTTCAGCTTTTCACACTACGATTCAGACGTGTCCGTCGTTGCGGAACATTCGACCATCGCCCACACCTCGCTGGGGCGGTTACGCGGCACCCGCGAAGGTGGGGTCAGCGTTTGGCGGGGTGTCGAGTACGCCCAGCAGCCCATCGGAGCCCTGCGATTCATGGCGCCGCAGCCCGTGGTGCCGTGGACCGGTGTCCGCGACTCCATCGAGCACGGCCCGTTGCCGCCACAGGGCCGTTCATTCGTCGGGGGAGGCCGCGACGACCCCAAGGTCCGTGACGAGGCTTGCCTGACCGTGACGGTCTGGTCCCCGGACACGAGCGGATCACTGCCGGTGATGGTGTGGATCCCCGGTGGGGCGTTCGTCTACGGCGCCGGCCAGTTGCAGCTGTACAACGGTTCGCGGCTGGCGGCCAACGGCAACGTGGTCGTCGTCAACGTGACCTATCGGCTCGGCGTGTTCGGCGGATTCGAACTCGGTGACCTGGGTGAGGGTTTCGACGACAACCTCTGTTTGCGCGACCAGATCGCCGCGCTGCAGTGGGTCCGCGACAACATCGCCGCATTCGGCGGCGACCCCGGGCAGGTGACGGTATTCGGTGAATCGGCCGGTGCCACATCGGTGTTGGCCCTGTTGGCCAGCCCGGCGGCCGACGGGTTGTTCGCCCGGGCCATCGCCCAGAGTCCGGCGTTGCCGCTGATCGCCGACCGCGAAGATCGGGCCCGTCAATCGCGTCGCTTCATGCAGCTGCTCGGCGTCGGGGCCGAGCAGCTCAAGGTGCTGCCGCAACGTCAGCTGCGCCGCGCCGCGGGCCAGCTGCAGCTCGAGAGTGCGCAGCACACTCCGACATTGGCCTACGGGCTGACCCACGGCGTCGATCTGTTGCCGCTGCACCCCGTCGAGGCGGCACGTACGGGTGCGGTGTCGGCGGTGCCGTTGATCATCGGCACGAACAGTCACGAGGCGTCGATGTTCGCCTGGGGCAAACCGCCGATGTTGCCGACCACACTGGCCGGGGTGGAGGACTATCTGCGCCGTCATGCCCCGAATGAGCGCGACCGTGTACTGGCGGCCTATCCGGATTTCCCGCGCCGCCGCGCCTTGATCGCGTTCGGATCCGACGTCATGTTCGGTGCGCCGACGTGGGCGTTCGCCGATGCCTACAGTTCCCAGGCGCCGACGCACGCGTACCGGTTCGACCACACCACGTGGACGTTGAAGGTGTTGGGGTTGGGCGCCACTCACGGCAGCGAGATCGTGCACATCCAGCACAGCTACGGGTCGTATCTGGGGCGCAAGCTGCATCCGCTGGGTCGCCGGGTCCAGCCATCGGTCGGCAGGCGGATGCAACGCACCTGGCTGGATTTCGCCCGGGCCGAGGTCGCCGATTGGCCGGAATACGACGTCGGGCAGCGGCTGACCCGGGTGATCCGGTCCACGCGCGACGAGACCGTCGCCGATCCGGACGCGACGCGGCGCGTGGTGTGGGAGGCGTTGGGCTGACGGGCCTACTTGCCGTAACGCTCGTCGGTATAGCGGCGGAGGTTGTGCAGGAACCGCTGGAACAGCCACGCCATCACCGGCTGGGCCACGGTCATGCCGAGCCGGCCGGCCAGTCCGCTGGGTTTCATGGCCATCACCCAGGTGAGGTGGCTACCCTCGGCCGTTTCCACCACGCGGTAGTCCTCGGCGAAGGCCGAGATCGCGTTGGAGGTGCTGGTGTTGAATCGGAATGCCATGTGGGAAAAGGGTTCCCAGGCCAGGAATTCCTCGTCGCCGACGATGTGCCCGCGCATCGTGACCGTGCGGGTGGTGCCGACGCCGCGGGGTTCGGGGCTGGTCCACTCCACATTGGTGATGACGGTGGCCCAATGCGGCCAGGAGGTCTCGTCGCTGAGCACCTCGAACAGCTGCTCGGGGGTGATGTCGAGCTCGACGGTGCTGACGAAGCGGAACGGCGCGTTGTCGATGAAGTCCAACTCGACGCGTTCGCACTGGTAGGTCCGGGCCATGGGTAGACACCCTAAGGGAGAGTGTCTACTGGCGGTTCAGCCCGGCCCGTCGCCTGCAGCCGCCAGAAGCGGGACCACCACGTCACTGATCGGGGTGGGCAGGCCGTGAGTGGCCGCCTTACGGCTGATCACGCCGTTGCGGATGTCCCACTCGAGCGGCCGGCCGGCCTGGTGGTCGGTCAGCATCGAGGTGGTCAGGTCCTCGGGCGAGGACGCGAGCATCGTGACGATCTCGTCGACCACTTCGTCTCCCAGGCGGGCGCCGTCGGCGCGGGCCACCGCCAGGCATTCGGTCAGATAGCGTCGCGCCAGCGCGGCCACGTCGTCCCGGCGGAACATGCCCGAGCGGCGGTGGGCCAGCACCATGAACCCGACCACGGCGTTGACCAGCAGCTTGCGCCAGGCCGCGCTGCGGAAATCGGGGTCGCGTTCCACGGTGATCGCGGTGCCGCGCAGCGCATCGGCGACGGTGGCCGCTGCCGGGGTGTCGGGCAGCACCAGCCGGGCCTCGCTGCGCAACCGCACCCATCCGCCGGGCTGGGGCTCCGCCGAGATCCACACCGCCGCGGGCACCACGTGGGCCTGGTCGGTGTTGCGGCCGGCCGCGCTGACCCGTTCGACCTGCTCGACGCCGTTCTGCAGTGCGCACACCACGGTGTTCTCGTCGCACAGCCGGTCCAGCCAGACGGCGGCCTGGGCGTTCTGGGTGTCCTTGACGGCGAGAAACACCACGTCGAGCGGGCCGCCGACCGTAGCCGGATCGGTGTGAACAGGGCCGGGCACCCGAATGGGCTCTCTGTCGTCGGGCCGGACCTCGATCCCCTCACGTGGGGTCCGTCCACACAGCAGTACCGGCCGGCCGGCCGCATGCAACAGTGCCGCGAGGGTGGATCCGATGGCACCCGGGCCGATGACCGCGATGGGGGAGTTCAGGGCTGCTGGGTCTTCGCGCGAGCGCTCATCCACATCGCCAAGATACCGACGACGCGCCCCCCTCTAGACTGGTCAGTCGTCACCACCCGTCTGATCTCAACATTCAGGAGTTTTCGTGCTGCGCAGTCATGCCGCTGGTTCATTGCGGGCCGCGGATGCCGGTCAAACGGTCACCTTGGCGGGATGGGTGGCGCGTCGTCGTGACCACGGCGGCGTCATCTTCATCGATCTGCGCGACGCATCAGGCGTGTCGCAGGTGGTGTTCCGCGAAGGTGATGTGCTCGCCGCCGCCCACCGGCTGCGCGCCGAATTCTGCGTCGCCGTCACCGGCGTCGTCGAGGCCCGTCCCGAGGGCAACGAGAACCCCGAGATCCCTACCGGCAAGATCGAGGTGAACGCCACCTCTCTGACCGTGCTGGCCGAGAGCGCGCCGCTGCCGTTCCAGCTCGACGAGACCGCGGGCGAGGAAGCCCGGCTCAAATACCGGTACCTGGACCTGCGGCGTGAGGGCCCTGGCAACGCAATCCGGTTGCGCTCCAAGGTGAATGCGGCTGCCCGCGGTGTGCTGGCCGAGCATGACTTCGTCGAGATCGAAACCCCGACGTTGACCCGCTCGACGCCCGAGGGAGCGCGTGACTTCCTGGTGCCCGCGCGCCTGCAGCCCGGCTCCTTCTACGCACTGCCACAGAGCCCGCAGCTGTTCAAGCAGCTGCTGATGGTGGCGGGCATGGAGCGCTACTACCAGATCGCCCGCTGCTACCGCGACGAGGACTTCCGCGCCGACCGCCAGCCGGAGTTCACCCAGCTGGACATGGAGCTCAGCTTCGTCGACGCCGATGACGTCATCGCCATTGCCGAGCAGGTGCTGCGCGCACTGTGGGCATTGGTGGGCCATGAGCTGCCGCTGCCGCTGCCGCGCATCAGCTATGACGAGGCAATGCGCCGATTCGGTTCGGACAAGCCCGACCTGCGGTTCGGCGTCGAGCTCATCGAGTGCACCGAGTACTTCAAGGACACCCCGTTCCGCGTGTTCCAGGCGCCGTACGTGGGCGCCGTCGTGATGACGGGCGGGGCATCGCAGCCGCGCCGGACCCTCGACGGCTGGCAGGAATTCGCCAAGCAGCGCGGCCACAAGGGGTTGGCCTACGTGCTGATCGGAGAGGACGGCACGCTGGGCGGTCCGGTCGCCAAGAACCTCACCGATGCCGAGCGTGACGGCCTGGCCGCCCATGTCGGCGCCAAGCCCGGTGACTGCGTGTTCTTCGCGGCGGGCCCGGCCCGCTCGGCGCGTGCGCTGCTCGGCGCCACCCGCATCGAGATCGCCAAGCGCCTCGATTTGATCGACCCGACCGCGTGGGCGTTCACCTGGGTCGTGGACTTCCCGATGTTCGAGCCCGCCGATGTGGCGACGGCCTCGGGCGACGTGGCTGTCGGTTCGGGTGCCTGGACGGCGGTGCACCACGCGTTCACCGCGCCGAAGCCCGAATCCGAGGACACCTTCGACACCGATCCGGGCAATGCGTTGTCCGACGCCTACGACATCGTCTGTAACGGCAACGAGATCGGCGGCGGGTCGATCCGTATCCACCGGCGCGACATCCAGGAGCGGGTGTTCGCGATGATGGGGATCGACCACGACGAGGCCCAGGACAAATTCGGATTCCTCTTGGACGCCTTCGCCTTCGGCGCGCCCCCGCACGGCGGGATCGCCTTCGGCTGGGACCGCATCACGGCACTGCTGGCCGGCGTGGACTCGATCCGCGAGGTCATCGCGTTCCCCAAGTCGGGCGGCGGCGTCGACCCGCTGACCGATGCGCCTGCGCCGATCACCCCGCAGCAGCGCAAGGAATCGGGAATAGACGCCAAGCCGAAAGAGGCAGCGCAGCCGCCCGAACCGGCCCGCTGACCCGGTGTATCGCCGAGATTGTATTCAGGGACAGGAACAGCGCGGAGTTTGTCCCTCACTGCAATCTCGGTAGCCGGGAATAGACATCCCACCAGAGAGGCTTGTCACGTCATGACCGAGATCGACAAAGAGAAGTTCCACACCGATACTGCGGCACTCGATGACTTCAACCGGAATGTCGTAGAAGAATTCCGCGCCAACGGCGGCAAGGTGGGCGGTGCGTTCGAGGGCGGCAACCTGCTGCTGTTGCAGACCACCGGCGCCAAGTCGGGTCAGCCACGACTGTCACCGCTGGCCTACCTCGACGTCGACGGCAGGATGCTGATCGTCGGCTCCTACGCGGGGGCGCCGAAAGACCCGGCGTGGGTGCACAATCTGCGGGCCAACCCGAAGGCGCACATCGAGGTCGGCACCGAGGCGTATGACGTCATCGCCCGCGAGTTGCCCGATGCGGAGCGCGACGCCGCCTACCCCAAGATCATCGAGGCCGCGCCGGTGTTCGCCGAATACCAGTCCAAGACCACTCGGGCCATCCCGCTGTTCGAACTGGTCCGCGCTTGAGCCGAATGTCGGCTTGTGTGCGAGATTCCACGTGAAATTCGCACGCAAGCCAACTTTCGGCTAGTCCAGCCGCTCGATGATGGTGGCGTTGGCCATGCCGCCGCCCTCACACATCGTCTGCAGCCCGTAGCGCCCACCCCGCTGCTCGAGGGCATTGACCAGGGTGGTCATGATGCGTGCTCCGCTGGCGCCCAGCGGATGTCCGATTGCGATGGCCCCGCCGTTGACGTTGGTCTTGGCGAGGTCCGCTCCCACATCGTGGGCCCAGGCCAGCACCACTGGGGCGAACGCCTCGTTGACCTCGAACAGGTCGATGTCCGCCAGCGTCAAACCCGCACGCGCCAAAACTTTTTCGGTGGCCGGGATGACGCCGGTGAGCATGTAGAGCGGGTCCGAGCCCACCACGGTGGTGGTGTGAATGCGGGCCAGCGGCTTGAGCCCGAGCTTCCTGGCCGTCTCGCCGCTGGTGATCATGACGGCCGCGCTGCCGTCGGACAGCGGCGACGAGTTACCCGGGGTGATGGCCCAGTTGATCTGTGGGAAGCGCGCGGAGTACGCCTCGTTGAAGAACGCCGGCTTCAGCCCGGCCAGGGTGTCCACCGTCGTGCCGGGGCGGATGATCTCATCGGTGCTCAGCCCGGCGATGGGGGAGAGTTCGGTGTCGAACGATCCGTCCTTGGTGGCCCGGGCGGCCTTCTCGTGGCTGCCTGCGGAGAACTCGTCGAGCTGGGCGCGGGAGAAACCCCACTTGGCCGCGATCAATTCAGCGCTGATCCCTTGCGGGACAAGACCTTCGGAGTAGCGCTCGGCGAACGCCAGGCCGAAGGGATCGCTGCCCGGCAAGACCGAGGTGCCCATCGGCACCCTTGACATGGATTCCACGCCCGCGGCGATGACGATGTCGTAGGCGCCTGCCAGCACGCCTTGGGCGGCGAAGCTGATCGCCTGCTGGCTGCTGCCGCACTGACGGTCCACGGTGGTTCCGGGAACGCTCTCCGGGAAGCCCGCGCCCAGCAGGGCGTTGCGGGCGATGTTGACGGCCTGGTCGCCCACCTGGGTGACGGCTCCGGCGATCACGTCGTCGACGAGTGCCGGGTCGACGCCGGTTCGGGTGATCAGCTCCCGCAGGCTGTGGGCCAGCAGATCCGCCGGCAGGACGCCGTGCAGTGCGCCGTTGGCCTTGCCCTTGCCGATCGGGGTTCGGACCGCTCCGACGATGACTGCGTCGCGGCCTGCAAATCCGGTCATGTCCGCCTCCTGATGCTCCACGCTGAGTATTGTTATGGCTACCCAGATATAGCACCTGGGTATAGTTAGAACAACTCAGGATGGGGTTTGATTCCGTGGGAATGCTGCAGGGCAAGCTGGCCGACCGTGATGCCTGGTCGGCGGTTGGGCACTGTCCGATCGAGAGGACCATGGCATTCGCGGGTACCAAGTCGGCGATGTTGATCATGCGCGAGGCGTTCTACGGAACCACCAGGTTCGACGACTTCGCCCGTCGGGTCGGCATCACCAAGGCGGCCACCTCGGCGCGGTTGTCCGACCTCGTGGCGGCCGGACTGCTGGCGAAGCAGCCCTACCGCGAACCCGGTCAGCGGGAACGCGACGAGTACGTACTCACCGAATCCGGAACCGACTTCATGCCGGTGGTCTGGGCCATGTTCGAGTGGGGACGCAAACATCTGGGCGACACCGGCCTGCGGCTTGCCCACGACGGGTGCGGGGCACTGGCCGGGGTCGAGATCCGTTGCGATGAGGGACACCACGTGCCGGCCGAGGAACTCGTCGTGCGCGTCGAACGCCCCAACTCGTGACGACAGGTGGCGCTACTCTCGGCCGGTGCTGCACTTACGCGTCATAGCGCCGACGGATCTGCGCGGGCCCGTCCTCAACGTCCTGCACGGTGAACCCGGCGTCACCCATGTCGTGGTGCACGCCGGTGCCGCGATCGACCCGGCGGGCGACGAGATCACCGCGGATGTGGCCAGGGAAGCCGCCAACGATGTCGTCGAGCGGCTGAAATCCCTTGATGTGCACCACTTCGGTGCCATCACCATAGAACCGCTCGACACCGTGCTGTCGACCGCTGCCCACCACGCCGAGGACGCCGCCGATGGGGACGCGGGCGATGCCGTGATCTGGGACGAGCTGGTTTCGCGGACGCGCGAGGAATCCAGCCTCAACGTGACGTTCGTGATGTTCCTGTGCATCGCTTGTCTGCTCGCGGCTGTCGGCGTGATCAACGATTCGGCCGTCACCGTGGTCGGCGCGATGGTGGTGGGTCCGGAGTTCGGGCCACTGGCGGCACTGGCGGTCGCGCTCGTGCAGCGCCGGATGTCACTGGCGCGCCGCGCCGGGGCGGCACTGCTGATCGGTTTCCCGTTGGCCATGGTGGTCACCGGCCTGGCCACCCTCGGCTTCGAGGCGCTGGGCTGGGTGCAGCTGACCAGCTTCAGCGAACTCACCCAGGTCGACTTCATCTTCCAGGTCGGCCCGTTCTCGTTCGTGGTCGCACTGCTGGCCGGAGCGGCCGGGATGCTCTCGCTGGTGTCGGCGAAATCCGCGGCCCTGGTCGGTGTCTTCATCTCGGTGACGACGGTGCCCGCCGCCGGGTTCGCAGTGGTGGCGGCCACGGTCGGCGACTGGCGTGTCGCCGGCAATTCGGTCCTGCAGCTGGTGGTGAACCTGGTGGGAATCACCGTCGCCGGGGTTCTCGTCCTCGCGGTCTACCGGCGCACCATGGCGCGACGCGCCGTCACAGGTGGCTGACACCCATCGAGACGAAGAACACACCGACCGCCCCGGCGAGTACGGCCACCACGAGTCGGTGGTGGGTACCCATCCACGCATAGAT
The DNA here is from genome assembly GCF_000426065.1 of Mycobacterium sp. URHD0025. Taxonomy (GTDB): domain Bacteria; phylum Actinomycetota; class Actinomycetes; order Mycobacteriales; family Mycobacteriaceae; genus Mycobacterium. The sequence continues at coordinate 184,690 of NZ_AUEQ01000007.1, forward strand.
CCGCTCCACGGCCGCGCGGGTGGAGTCCGGGGCGACCCAGAAGCTGATGATCGGGATCAGGGCCGCGAGGAAGCCCACGACGTTGAAGACGACCAGGGCGGCCATTTGCTCGGCCAAGGCGGCGCCCGAGGTGAGGGCCGCTGCCATCGCGGCGACGTAGTACGGGGTGGGGAAGCCGTTGATGAGGCCCAGGAGCGCGGCCGCCCACGGCGCCTCGCCGCGCAGCGCGGACTGCATCCCGGCCGGGAGTTTCGAGAGCGCCGGCACCGCGTCCTCGGTCAGCGGCGCATCACGATCGGTGCCGTGCTCACCTACCGTGGCCGGCACGGCTCGCCGCGCACGCACCTGCTTGACCAGGCGTTCGAGCACACCTGTCGCGGACAGGACGGCGATCGCCAGGGCGACGACGCCGATACCGATCTCCAGTGCAGGGGGTGTGGTGCGTCCGCCGTCGTCGCTGGTGTTCTTGAACACGAACACCACCGCGGCACCCACCGCGATGTTGGCAGTGAACGCGAACAGGAAAAAGGGCAGCAACAATCGCAGGGGTCGAGACCGCGACAGCATGAATGCGACGACCCCGACTCTCAGGGGATCGACTGCGGCCACGACGGCCATCACCAGCACGGTGCTCCACATCGCGGGCGGCCACATCCCTTCGGTCGGTCAGTTCACTGAATTCAACCAGCGCCGGCCGAATCCGGCCGAATCCGGGCGGCGATCCGCTGGTCTCGGTGCGCCAGCCAGGCTGGACCTGCGTCGAGTGCGTACCGTTCTTCACTGATGGTTCTTCGCGCGAATGGCTCACCGGAGTCCGCTCAAGACACCGGTGTTGCCCTGGCTCCCGGTGTGCCCGACCGCGCCGCCGTGACGGATGTCGACGGGTTGTTGGCCACCTACCGCCGCTCCAGGGCCCAGCGGCCGTTGTTCGACGTACGCGACGACGGTTTCGGTGCGGGCTACGACGAGTTGGTCGACAGCTCGGGCGAAGTCAGGCCGACCTGGCGTGAGCTGGCCGAAGGGGTCGGCGAACGGGGCCGTGACGGGCTGGACAGGCTTCGGGCCATGGTGCGCGGCCTCGTCGACAACGACGGCATCACCTACATCCAGGTGGACCGCCACGGAGAGGTGGTCACCGACGACGACGGCACCGCGGTGCCGGGCCCCTGGAACCTCGACGCCCTGCCCCTGGTGATCTCGGCGGCAGACTGGGACTGCCTGGAAGCGGGCCTCGTGCAGCGGTCACGGGTACTCGACGCGGTGCTCACCGACGTGTACGGCGCCCGCCGCTCGATCACCAGCGGGGTCCTGCCGGCCCGGTTGCTGTTCGCCCACCCCGGATACCTCCGGGCCGCGCGCGGCATCGTGCTCCCCGGACGGCACCAACTGTTCCTGCACGGCTGCGACGTCAGCCGCGGCGGCGACGGGGCGTTCATGGTGAATGCGGACTGGACACAGGCGCCCTCCGGGGCCGGCTACGCATTGGCCGACCGCCGGGTCATCGCGCACGCGGCCCCAGACCTGTACGAGCGCATCGGGCCGCGCCCGTGTTCGCCGTGGGCTCAGGCGTTGCGCCTGGCGCTCCTGGACGCGGCTCCCGAGGCCGCCGATGAGCCCACGGTCGTGGTGCTCAGTCCGGGCATCCATTCCGAGACCGCCTTCGACCAGGCTTACCTGGCCGGGGTGCTCGGCTTCCCGCTGGTGGAGAGTGCGGATCTGGTGGTCAGGGACGGCACCGTGTGGATGCGGTCACTGGGCACCCTCAAACGCGTCGATGTGGTGCTGCGTCGGGTCGATGCCGAGTATGTCGATCCACTGGACCTGCGTCCTGATTCTCGGCTCGGCGTGACCGGTCTGGTGGAGGCGTTGCGCCGAGGTTCGGTCACGGTGGTGAACACGCTGGGCAGTGGAATTTTGGAAAGTCCCGGTCTGGCAAGGTTTTTGCCACAGTTGGCCGAGCTGTTGCTGGATGAGACGCCGCACCTGGCCACCGCCCCGATGTACTGGGGCGGAATCGACATCGAGCGCTCGCATCTGCTCACCAAGCTGTCGTCACTGCTGATCCGGCCGGTGAACGGCGGCGCCACGATTGTCGGGCCGCTGCTCTCGGCCGCGGATCGGGACAACCTGGCCGCGCGCATCGAATCGGATCCCGCCCAGTGGGTTGGGCAGGATCTGCCCCAGTTCTCCACCGCACCAACCAATTACCGGTCAAAGGGATTGTCGGCAGGCAATGTCGGCGTGCGGCTTTTCACCGTGGCCCAGCGCGGCGGCTACGCGCCGATGATCGGTGGACTCGGCTACGTCGTGGCTCCGGGTGCTGCCGCATACCGGATGAACACCCTTGCCGGAAAAGATGTCTGGGTGCAGACACCGCAACGGGTCACGTCCGAGCGCACCCCGACGATCTCCGTCGAGCTGGCCTCGCCGGCTGCGGTGCCGAGCCCGACCGGGGCGGTCAGCTCGCCACGTGTGCTCGCCGACCTGTTCTGGATGGGGCGGTACGCGGAGCGCGCCGAGGGCACCGCGCGGCTGCTGACCGTCACCCGGGAGCGCTACCACGAATACCGCTACCGTCGGGATGTCGACGAAAGCCAGTGTGTTCCGGTGCTGTTGGCCGCGGTCGGCTCGATGACGGGCACCGACACCGGCGATCGTGCCGATGTCCACGAGATGGTCGCGATCGCGCCGAGCACGCTGTGGTCGGCCACCGCCGACCGGCATCGGCCGGGCTCGCTCGCCCAGTCGGTGGAGAGCCTGGGACTGGCGGCCCGGGCGGTTCGTGACCAGATGTCCAACGACACCTGGATGGTGCTGGCCGGCGTCGAACGTGCGGTGCTGCGATCCTCGGTCACCCCACCCCAGTCGCCCACAGCCGCAGACGGCTATCTCTCCACTGCGCACAGCCGCACCTTGGCCGGGATGTTGGCGTTGTCCGGGGTGGCCGCGGAGTCGATGGTGCACGACATCGGCTGGACCATGATGGATCTCGGCAAACGGATCGAGCGGGGGTTGGCGCTGACCGCGCTGCTGCGGACCACCATGACGACGATGCGCGGCGCCGCGGCCGAGCGTGCGCTGACGGAGTCGTCCCTGGTCGTCTGTGAATCCTCGGTGATCTATCGGCGGCGTAATCCCGGACAGTTCAGCGTCGCCGCGGTCGCCGAACTGCTGCTCTTCGATGCGGAGAACCCCAGATCGTTGATCTTCCAGCTGGAGCGCATCCGTTCGGACCTCAAGCCCCTGCCCGGATCATCGGGTTCGTCGCGTGCCGAACGCCTGGTCGACGAACTGGCCATCCGGCTGCGCCGGGTCGACCCGGCAGACCTCGAGGGCATCGCGGAGGACGGCACCCGAACCGAATTGGCCGGTCTACTCGACGGTGTGCATACCGGTCTTCGTGATCTCTCGGTTGTCATCACCGCGGCGCACCTGTCACTGCCCGGCGGGATGCAGCCGCTGTGGGGGCCCGACGAACGGCGGGTGGTGCCATGACCGTCCTCACCGGCGGCGCGCAAACCCGGTGCTACGAGATCACCCATCGCACCGTTTACCGCTATTCCGACGTTGTCACCAGTTCCTACGGCCGCGGTTTTCTCACTCCGCGTGATCTGGCCTGGCAGCGCTGTCTCTCGCACGAACTGGTGATCGACCCGGATGCGGCCGACATGTCCACCGGCCGCGACGCCTACGGGAACATCAGCTCGTACTTCCATGTCACCGAACACCATCGCACTCTCTCCATCACCAGTCATTCCGTGGTGGAGGTGGACCCGCTTGGGCCCGAACACTACTCGGGTGCGTCGGCCAAGGCGCCATGGGAACTGGCCCGCCCGGTCGGTGGCGACGGCGCTCTGGCCGCCGAGTTCACCCTCGACCTCTCACCGCCGGAGATCACCGACGCGGTCCGCGATTACGCCGCACCCAGTTTCGTGCCCGGCCGGCCGCTGATCGAGGTGCTGCGTGACCTGACGTCGAGGATCTACGCCGACTTCACCTACCGGTCGGGTTCGACGACGGTGTCGACCCAGGTTGCCGAGGTGCTGGCGGCCCGTGAGGGGGTCTGTCAGGACTTCGCCCGGCTGGCCGTCGCCTGTCTGCGGGCCAATGGCCTGGCCGCCAGCTACGCTTCGGGCTATCTGGCCACCGATCCGCCGCCCGGCAAGGACCGGATGATCGGGGTGGACGCCACACACGCCTGGGCCTCGGTGTGGACGCCGCAGAACGTCTGGCTCGGGATGGATCCCACCAATGACCAGATGGTCGACGAGCGCTACATCGTGGCCGGATTCGGCCGTGATTACGCTGACATACCGCCGCTGCGGGGCATCATCTACACGGATTCTGACAGTAGCGTGATCGAGGTGTCGGTCGACGTGGCGCCGTGCCCGCCCGATCGGGGACGGTTGCTGCATGCGTGATTTCAACTGCCCGAAGTGTGGCCAGCGTCTGGCGTTCGAGAATTCCCTGTGCCTGTCGTGCCGCAGTCGGCTGGGCTTCTCGCTCGATGACATGGCGCTGCTCGTGATCACCGAAGGGGGCGGCCACGCCGGTGCGGTCGATGAGGATCAGTACCGGTTGTGCGCGAATATGCACTTGGCCGAATGCAACTGGCTGGTGCGCATCGGCGATAACCCGTTCTGTGTGTCGTGCAGGCTCACCCGGACCCGTCCCGCCGACACCGATACCGTGGCGATGACGTCGTTCGCCGAGGCCGAGCAGGCCAAGCGAAGGCTGATCGCCGAACTGTACGAACTGAGGCTGCCGATCGTCGGCCGTGATGAGGACCATGAGTACGGTCTGGCCTTCGACCTGCTCTCCAGCGAGTTCGAGAAGGTGTTCACGGGCCATCAAAACGGTGTCATCACACTGGATCTCGCCGAGGGCGACGATGTGCACCGCGAGCAGTTGCGCATCGCGATGGACGAGCCGTACCGAACTCTGTTGGGCCACTTCCGTCACGAGATCGGCCATTACTACTTCTATCGTCTGGTGGCGCCATCGGCGGACTACCGCGCGCGATTCACCGAACTGTTCGGGGATGCCGACGCCGACTACCAGGCGGCGCTCGACCGGCACTACCGGGACGGGCCTCCGTCAGGCTGGACGGACGACTTCGTCTCGTCGTACGCGACGATGCATGCCGCCGAGGACTGGGCCGAAACCTTCGCGCATTATCTGCACATTCGCGACACGCTGGACACCGCGGCGGCATTCGGGTTCGCTCCCTCTGGGGCCACGTTCGGGCGGCGGCTGCTGGGACCCGCCGGCTTCGACACCCTCATCGAGATGTGGCTGCCATTGGCGTGGTCGCTGAACATGGTCAACCGGTCGATGGGGCATGACGATCTGTACCCGTTCGTGTTGGCACCCGCCGTGCTGGAGAAGATGCGGTTCGTTCACACCGTCGTGGACGAGATCACCGCGTGAGCTAGCCGGGACAGTGCCGCGGCGATCTGTTCGACGCTGAGCCCACGTGTGCGTTGGTGGGTGAAATTCTCTGCCGCCAACGGGGCCAGCAAAACGTCGACGAGCGAATCCGGTTCGGTGACAGCGGCTTCCAACAGCAAGGCACGCACATGCGCTGCCCAGAAGCCGTATGCGCCGGTCGTGAACCTCGCGCCCCCGGCTTCGGCGCCCAGCGCCAGGTCTGCGTGCGTTTCCAGCAGACCGACCATGGCCGAATAGAAGGCGGCGAGCCGCTCCGCGGGAGCGGCGCCCGGTCCCAGTGGTGGGTCTCCCGAGATCAGCTGCTGCTGCAGGTCGCGCTCGTGCTCGTCGAGCAGGGCCAGCGCGATGGCCGCCGTGCTGGGGTAGCGCCGGTACAGCGTTCCGCGCCCGACCCCGGCGGCGGTCGCGATGTGGTCCATGGTCACGGTCCGCGGGTCGTGGGTGGCGAACACCGTGGCTGCCGCGGCAAGGATCTTGGCTCGGTTGCGTGCCGCATCCGCGCGCTCGGTGCCGACGCGTTCGGCACCGGCGTTGTCGGTCGCCAGCAGGTCTACGCCGATGTCCACCACTGCACTGTAACCGACGATCGAAATAATTGGACGAATCGTCCGGTTACCGGCATGCTGAACCGGACGAACCGTCCACTTAACTTCGCAGAGGTTGCCATGACCACACTTCTTCACATCGATGCCAGCGCTCGCCGTAGCTCCATCAGTCGCCAGATCGGCGCCGAGTTCGCCCGGGCATGGCGCGCCGCGCGGCCCGACGGGCGATACCTCTACCGCGATGTCGCTTGTGATCCCGTGCCGTTCATCGAGGAGGGCTGGACGGAACTGTGTGACGCGGTGCTGGCCGCGGGCGGTACCGATCTGGACCGGCTCGACGAGTTGGCGCGCACACCGGAACAGGCGGACGCGTGGGCGGTGGTGCGGCCGCTGCTCGACGAGCTGCGCTCGGCGGACATCGTCCTGATCGGCACCCCGATGTACAACTACTCGATACCGGCATCTCTGAAGGCGTGGCTGGATCAAGTGACGTTTCCTCGAATGTCCCTGGCGCCCAGGCGCTTCGTCGTGGCAACTGCCCGCGGCGGCGCCTACTCGCCCGGGTCGCCCAAGGCGGCATTCGATTACCAGGAACGGTTCCTGCGTGACTTCTTCGCGGGCCACTACGCCGTCACCGACACCGTGTTCATCAATGCCGAGATGGCCAATGCGCGGGTGGATCCGGCACTGGCCCAGTTCCGCGATGCACACGACAGATCCCTGACCGTCGCACTGACCGAAGCGCGTAACCTCGCCGAGGAGTACGCGAGATGAGTTGGCTGCTACTGGGTTTGGCCGGGGCAGTCGAGATCGCCTGGTCGCAGAGCATCAAGCCGACCGACGGATTCACCCGTCCGCTGCCCACCGTGATCTGCGTGGCGATCGGGGCACTGTCGGTCTATCTGCTGTCGTTGGCCATGCGCGGCCTGCCGGTCGGCACCGCGTACGCGGTCTTCACCGGCATCGGTGCGGTCGGTGCCATCGCACTGGGTGTGGTGATCCACCGTGGCCCGTTGGGCGCGGGCCGCACGCTGGCGCTGGCCATGATCGTCGGCGGGATCGTGCTCGCCCGGTTCACGAATCCGGACTGAGCCTGGTGGCTGCCAGGTAGGCGCGCCCGCGTGGCGCGAGCCGGTAGCCGACGTCGAGGCTGATGGTCAGGCCCAGCCCCTTGAGCTGGCGCACGCGACGCTTGAAGCGAGGTACCTCGAGGCCTACGCGTGCCGCCAGATCGGGTGCGCGGACGGTCTCGTTGGCCGCGATCAACTCCAGGTACTGACGCGTCCATGGTTCGGTGGCGGCGTCCCAGCGCGCCAACCGGGCAGAGATCGCGGCGACGTCGGCATCGGTGAGCTCGTTGTCGGCCGCCAGGTCCGGTCGTTCGTCCGGCCCGAGGTATGAGACGCCGATGAGGTAGGTGTGTCCGGCCGGCCTGCGGTCGAGCTGAGCCTGCGCCGTCGCCGCATCCGGATAACCGGCCGCGCGGGCCTGCGCGGAGGTGACCCGGTAATCGCCCGCGCGTTCGGTGACCGACTCGATCCGAATCGTGCCGGCCTGGGTGCGTTGGGTTCCACCGGGCTTGGCCCGGGGCCGGTCCCAGCGTCGCAGCACCAGCGAGATGGTTCCGTCGGCGATGCCGTCGGCGGTCGGCCGATCTAACAGCACGATCACGATCGTATGTCGCAACCTCGTTATCGCCGCGGGCGTTTTTAGGATCGCGGCGTGACTGATCGCTACGGTTCCGACATCCTGTCCCGAAACCCGCACACACCCAAGCTGACTCGATCGAAGGAACAGCCCGCCGAGAAGGGCCTGGTCGTCGAGGACGCTCAGAGCGGATACGTGGGTGCGGTCGTACGGGTCGAGGGCGGCCGGGTCGAGCTCGAAGACCGGCGCGGAAAAGTCCGGGCGTTCCCGATGGGCCCGGGCTTCCTGATCGACGGCAAGCCGGTGAGCCTCGTGGTGCCCAAGCGGGCCGCGGCGCCGGCGCGCACGGCGTCAGGATCGGTCGCGGTGCCGAAGGCCAAGGCGCGGGTTGCGCTGGCCAGCCGCATCTACGTCGAGGGCCGGCACGACGCGGAGCTCGTCGAGCAGGTCTGGGGTGCCGATCTGCGTATCGAGGGCGTCGTCGTCGAATATCTGGGCGGAGTCGACGATCTGGCCGACATCGTGGCCGAATTCGCGCCCGGACCGGGCCGCCGGCTCGGCGTGCTGGTCGATCACCTCGTCACGGGCTCGAAGGAGGCGCGCATCGCCGACGCGGTGCGACGGGGCCCAGGCGGTGAGAACACGCTGGTGGTCGGGCACCCGTTCGTCGACATCTGGCAGTCCGTGAAACCGGCACGGCTCGGGATCAAGGCCTGGCCGACCATCCCGCGCAGCGTGGAGTGGAAACACGGCATCTGTGAGGCGCTGGGTTGGCCGCACCAGGACCAGGCCGACATCGCGCGAGCGTGGCAGCGGATCCGCGGCCGCGTTCGCGACTGGAACGATCTGGAGCCCGCGCTGATCGGCCGGGTCGAGGAACTGATCGACTTCGTCACCGCACCGGCGTAGGCCGTCGTGGCGGCGTGGTAAGCAGAAGGCGTGTCCGACGGATTGTTCGACGTGCCAGGTGACCCGGGGCCGGGTGACCCCGGCGCGCTCGCTGCGCCCGGCACGGGGTTGGTCGGCTCCTCGCGCGAGCGCTCGTCGGCACCGTTGGCGGTGCGGATGCGCCCGGGCGGCCTCGACGAGGTCGTCGGCCAATCCCATCTGTTGCAGGCCGGTTCGCCGCTGCGCCGCCTGGTGGAGGGGTCCGGAGCGGCGTCGGTCATCCTGTACGGCCCGCCCGGGACCGGCAAGACCACCCTGGCCTCGTTGATCTCGCAGGCCACCGGACGACGGTTCGAGGCGCTCTCGGCGTTGAGCGCCGGCGTCAAGGAGGTCCGCGCCGTCATCGAAAAGGCGCGGACGGCCCTCGTTCACCACGGTGAACAGACCGTGCTGTTCATCGACGAGGTGCATCGCTTCTCCAAAACCCAGCAGGACGCGCTGCTGGCGGCGGTGGAGAACCGCGTCGTGCTCTTGGTCGCGGCCACCACGGAGAACCCGTCGTTCTCGGTGGTCGCGCCGCTCCTGTCGCGCTCGCTGATCCTGCAGCTACAGCCACTGGCCCCGCAGGACGTCCAGCTCCTGCTGCGCCGCGCGATCGCCGACCCGAGAGGTCTGGGTGGCGCGGTCGAGGTCACCGACGAGGTCGTCGACCTCCTGGCACAACTGTCCGCCGGTGATGCGCGGCGGGCGCTGACCGCGTTGGAGGTGGCAGCGGAAACAGCCGGTGCGCCGGGTGGCGTCGTCACCGTCGAGATCATCGAGCAGTCGTTGGACAAGGCGGCCGTGCGCTACGACCGCGACGGCGATCAGCACTACGACGTCGTCAGCGCCTTCATCAAGTCGGTTCGCGGATCGGACGTCGACGCCGCGTTGCACTACCTGGCCCGGATGCTGGTGGCGGGGGAGGACCCCCGGTTCGTGGCACGCCGGTTGATGATCCTGGCCAGCGAGGACATCGGGATGGCCGATCCGACCGCGCTGCAGACCGCCGTCGCCGCGGCTCAGACCGTGCAGTTGATCGGGATGCCCGAGGCGCAGTTGACGCTGGCGCACGCCACGGTGCATCTGGCCACCGCGCCCAAGTCGAATGCGGTGACCACAGCCCTGGGCGCCGCGATGAACGACATCCGGGCGGGCAAGGCAGGGTCGGTGCCGCCGCACCTGCGGGACGGGCATTACTCGGGAGCGCAGAAACTCGGCAACGCCGTGGGCTACAAATACGCTCACGATCATCCGGATGGCGTTGTCCCACAACAGTATCCACCAGATGACTTGATGGGTGTGGATTATTACCAGCCGACCGGTCGGGGCTTCGAGCGCGAGCTGACCAGCCGGGTCGACAAGCTGCGCGCCATCATTCGCCGCATCCGTCGCTGAGTTCCGCCCGTCCGGGCCTTGACAACGCACTGAAGGTAGCCCTAACTTTGTAGTCAATCAATTGGTTGATCAACGGAAAGATTGATTATTGGAGCGTGATGGGGATGTCGACGGAAACCTGGATCGGGCGTTTTTGGCCCTGGCCGATCCGGTCCGGCGAGCGATGGTGGCACGTCTGTCCCGTGGACCGGCGACCGTCAACGAATTGGCGGAACCCTTCGCCATCACGAAACAGGCTGTCTCCAAACACATTCAAGTGCTCGAACAGGCGGGTCTGGTCACCAGGACCCGAGACGCACAGCGTCGGCCGGTCCATCTCGACGCGGCCGCGCTGGAGGGGTTGACCGCATGGATCGACCGCTATCGGCTCGACGCCGAACGCAGTTACCGCAGGCTCGATGACCTGCTCGCCGGAATGCCACCGAAACCGACCGACAAGCCCGAGGAGAAACCGGAATGACGAACGCGCTCAATCTCACTGCACCTGTCGACACCCTGGCAATGGAGTTCACCCGCCCTTTCGACGCACCGGTGGATGCGCTGTTCCGCGCCCACGCCGAGCCCGAGCTGGTCACCCGATGGCTGGGACCGCACGGACTGGAAATGTGGATCGAGCACTGGGATTTCCGTACCGGCGGCGGCTATCGCTATCAGCACTCGGACGCGTCCGGTAGCTACGCTTTCAACGGCGTCTATCACGTGGTACGCCCGAATGAGCTCGTCATCCAGACCTTCGAATTCGAAGGCGCCCCAGACATGGTCAACATCGAGTACCTGTGGTTCGACGATCTGGGCGATGGTCGCAGTCAGCTGCGCGGACGCTCGATCTGCCCCAACACCGAAGCTCGTGATGCCCTGCTGTCCTCGGGTATGGAGGGCGGGATGACCGAGGGGTACGAACGCCTCGACACGCTGCTGGCCGCTCGCTGAACGAAACGGTGCCCAGTGCAAACGGTCCCGGCCGCGGAGAGCGGGCGGGACCGTTTGCACTGCGGACTCGACGTCAGCGGAGCAGGCCGGAGCGCCGGCCGCCCAGCAGGCCTGTCTTTCTGCGTCCCATCATCGCCGAGACCAGCGCCACCCCGATCGCGGCGACGATGACCTGCACGAGAAGTTCGAGCCAGTCGATGCCGTTGGTCATCGTCGGAATGCCGAGCGCACGCGCGATCGCGCTGCCGATGAATGCGGACACGATGCCGACCAGGATCGTCACCAGTATCCCGATGGGTTGTCTGCCGGGGACGATCAGCCGGCCGATGAGGCCGACCACGATGCCGATCAGAATCGCGCTGATGATGCCGGTGATGGTCATTTTTCCTCCAGGGCTGAGTTGGACTGCAACGAGATACCCCGGGCGACCACCGCTCAAACGGTGCCGTCAATTCTGGGACTTGTACTCGGTCAGGCCATCTCGGGAACCCGTAGGTGCGCCAGCGCGAGTTCGTACTCGCCGACGTTCAGCTGATCGGCGCTCAGGTCACGCAGTCGGTCCGTCCGCAATGCCCTGGCCTGATCGCGGTTGCGGTCCATCGCTTCCGCGCTGTCGAACGTGGCCGAGGACACCGCGCGGCCCGAGGCCCTGTCGAGCATCAGGCTGGCACTGCAGAAGCCCTCGAGGTCCTCCATCGCCGGCAACACCGACGTCCGGTAGAAGTCCACCGCTCGGTCGAACAGTTCGGGACGGGTCCGCAGCCAGGTGGCCCGCACACAGGCTCCGGGTCCGGAGTACTGCTCGCGATGCACCACCGCGATCTCCCATTCGTCGACTTCCGCGGTGCCGGCGAACATCTCCACCACCCGGTGACGCATCGGCGCTATCGCGGCCGCGCTGGCATGCATGGCATCTTGGGACCGCCAGGCCGTCGTCAGGACGCACTCGCCCGACTCCCGGTCCACCATCAGAGACAAGCCCACACAACCGTCCACGGCGTCGAGGGCGGGCATGACCTCGTCGCGGCAATGGGCGATGCCGGCGTTGATGGCATGGGTGCGCGCTGCGATCGTGGTTGAACGTGCGAACACGATCCACCTCTTCCCTGAAGAGGGTGGCGCCCCGGCGGCGCCACCGGTTCCACTCCCACCTTCCTCCGCTGCGTCGCAGGTGGCAATGGGGTGGCGGAAGCCTCGTAGGCTGGGGCGATGGATACCGACGTGATCGACGTGGACACCTCGCGGCGGCGCATCGTCGATCTCACCGATTCGGTGCGCGAGTTCTGCGGCGCGCACCGCGATGGCCTGTGCAACGTGTTCGTCCCGCACGCGACGGCCGGTGTGGCCATCATCGAGACCGGCGCCGGCTCCGACGACGACTTGCTCGATACCCTGGAACGGTTGTTGCCGCGCGACGACCGCTACCGGCACAGCCACGGTTCGCGAGGCCATGGCGCAGATCACGTCCTTCCCGCCCTGGTGTCGCCGTCGGTCACCCTGCCGGTCCAGGCCGGGAACCCGCTGCTGGGAACCTGGCAGAGCGTGGTGCTGGTCGATCTCAACCGCGACAACCCGCAACGTTCGGTGCGGCTGAGCTTTCTGGGGGCGTGAGGCTTGTCGCCCTGTTCGGGGCGAATGCGCAGAACGGTAATGTAAGGCGGTCGAACTGGTGGTTGCCCGCGCAACCTCAGCCACCCACGAACACGAGGACAGAGGCGACGTGCAGACACACGAGATCAGGAAGCGCTTCCTCGATCACTACGTGAAGGCGGGTCACACTGAGGTGCCCAGCGCCTCGGTGATCCTCGACGACCCGAACTTGCTGTTCGTCAATGCCGGCATGGTTCAGTTCGTGCCCTATTTCCTCGGCGCGCGCACCCCGCCGTGGGACCGGGCCACCAGCGTCCAGAAGTGCATCCGTACGCCCGATATCGACGAGGTGGGCATCACCACCCGGCACAACACCTTCTTCCAGATGGCCGGCAATTTCTCGTTCGGCGACTACTTCAAGAAGGGCGCCATCGAGCTTGCCTGGAGCTTGCTGACCGACCCCGTGTCCGAGGGCGGTTACGGGTTCGATCCGGAAAAACTGTGGGCAACGGTCTATCTCGACGACGACGAGGCGATCGAGCTGTGGCAGGAGGTCGCCGGCCTGCCCGCCGAACGCATCCAGCGCCGGGGCATGGCCGACAACTACTGGTCGATGGGCATCCCGGGGCCGTGCGGCCCCTCCTCGGAGATCTACTACGACCGCGGGCCGGAATACGGCGTCGAGGGCGGCCCGGTGGCCAACGAGGACCGCTACATCGAGATCTGGAATCTCGTGTTCATGCAGAACGAGCGCGGCGAGGGCACCTCGAAAGAGGATTACGAGATCCTCGGGCCGCTGCCCCGCAAGAACATCGACACCGGGATGGGTATCGAGCGCGTCGCCTGCCTGCTGCAGGGCGTCGACAACGTCTACGAGACGGATCTGCTGCGTCCGGTGATCGACGCCGTCGCCGCCGTGGCGCCCCGCGGGTACGGCGAGGGCAGCCACGAGGACGACGTGCGCTACCGCATCATCGCCGACCACACGCGCACCGCGGCGATCATCATCGGCGACGGTGTCAGCCCCGGTAACGAGGGCCGCGGGTACGTGCTGCGCCGCCTGCTGCGGCGCATCATCCGCGCCGCCAAGCTGCTCGGGGTCGAGCAGCCGATCATGGCCGACCTGATGGTCATCGTGCGGGACGCCATGGGCCCGTCCTACCCCGAGCTGGTCGCCGATTTCGAGCGGATCCAGCGCATCGCGGTGGCCGAGGAAACGGCGTTCAACCGCACCCTGGTGTCAGGTTCGCGGCTGTTCGACGATGCCGCCGCCGCAACGAAGAAATCTGGAGCGACCGTCCTGTCGGGCAGTGACGCGTTCACCCTGCACGACACCTATGGCTTCCCGATCGACCTCACCCTGGAAATGGCGGCCGAGGCCGGGCTGTCGGTGGACGAGCAGGGTTTCCGGACGTTGATGGCCGAGCAGCGTCAACGGGCCAAGGCCGACGCCGCCGCACGCAAGCAGGCTCACACCGACCTCTCGGCGTACCGCGAGCTGGTCGACTCCGGCCCGACGGAATTCACCGGCTTCGACGAATTGTCCACTGATGCAAGGATTCTCGGTATCTTTGTGGACGGCAAGCGGGTCCCGGTGGTGACCCACGACGGGCTGGATGCCGAGCGGATCGAGCTCATCCTGGACCGCACCCCGTTCTACGCGGAGGCGGGCGGCCAGATCGCGGACGAAGGCACCATCACCGGCACCGGGTCGTCGGCCACCGCCAAGGCGGCCGTCACCGATGTGCAGAAGATCGCCAAAACCTTGTGGGCGCACCGCGTGTCGGTTGAGTCCGGGGAGTTCGTCGAGGGTGACACCGTCACCGCCGCGGTGGATCCCAAGTGGCGCCACGGTGCCACCCAGGGTCACTCCGGTACCCACATGGTGCACGCCGCGCTGCGACAGGTGCTGGGGCCCACCGCTGTTCAGGCCGGTTCGCTGAACCGCCCCGGCTACCTGCGGTTCGATTTCAACTGGCAGGGCGCGCTCACCGACGACCAGCGCTCACAGATTGAAGAAGTGACCAACCAGGCCGTCGAGGCCGACTACCGGGTGAACACCTTTGTCACCGCACTGGACAAGGCCAAGGCGATGGGCGCGATGGCGATGTTCGGGGAGAACTATCCCGACCGGGTTCGGGTGGTCGAGATCGGCGGCCCCTTCTCGTTGGAGCTCTGCGGCGGCACTCACGTGCACAACTCGGCCCAGATCGGCCCGGTCACCATCCTCGGGGAATCGTCGGTCGGCTCCGGTGTCCGCCGGGTCGAGGCCTACGTCGGCCTGGAATCCTTCCGGCACCTGGCCAAGGAGCGCGCCTTGATGGCGGGCCTGGCCTCGTCGCTCAAGGTGCCCTCCGAAGAGGTGCCCGCCCGGGTCGCCAACCTGGTCGAGCGTCTCAAGGCGGCCGAGAAGGAACTCGATAAGGCGCGGCTGGCCAACGCGCGGGCCGCGGCGGCCAACGCCGCCGCGGGCGCGGAGACCATCGGCAAGGTGCGGCTCGTCGCACAACGGATGGCCGGCGGCATGTCGGCAGGAGATCTGCGCAGCCTGGTCGGCGACATCCGGGGCAAGCTCGGTTCGGACCCGGCAGTCGTGGCACTGATCGCCGAGGGCGAGAACGACGCGGTGCCCTTCGTGGTGGCGGTCAACCCGGCAGCTCAGGATCTGGGGCTGCGGGCCAACGAGTTGGTCAAACCATTCGGCGCTGCGGTCAATGGCCGCGGGGGCGGCAAGGCGGACATGGCACAAGGTTCCGGTAAGGGGGCGGCGGGTATCGACGCGGCATTGGCCGCGCTGCGCGCCGAGATCGGCCGGGGCTAGCTTCGTGTCCGACACGGTCGACGACCGGTTACCGGACCGCCCAGGGGACGACGACCCCGGACGCGGACGGCGCATCGGCATCGACGTCGGGACCGTTCGGATCGGAGTGGCCAGTTGTGATCCCGACGGGATCCTGGCCACCCCGGTCGAGACCGTACAGCGGGACAAACGAGACCGTTCGGGCAAGCACCTGCGCAGACTGGTGGCGCTGATCGGTCAGTACGAGGCCGTCGAGGTCGTCGTCGGACTGCCCCGCACGCTCGCCGATCGGGCCGGCACCTCCGCCGTCGACGCCGTCGATCTGGCTGATCTGCTGGCCCGCCGGATCGCCCCGATACCGGTGCGGTTGGCCGACGAGCGGCTCACTACTGTGTCGGCTCAACGGGCATTGCGCGAAGCGGGGGTTCGGGCAAAGGGACAGAAAGCGATGATCGACCAGGCCGCTGCGGTGGGCATTCTGCAGAGCTGGCTGGATCAGCGACGTGCGGCTCTGGCTGCGCGCAGAGAGGGCATGGATGGCTGAGAAGTGGGGTGCCGACAAAGCGAAGCCCGAGGCGATCGGACCACCGCGGCGTGGGCTGAGCAAGGCTGAGCGGGCTCGCAAGGCGCGCAATGACCGTAAGCGACGCGCGACCCGGGGCTTGTCCATCGCAGCACTCATCGTGGTGGTGATCGGCGCGGTGTTCCTGGGGTCCAAGCTGTGGCACAGCATGTCCGGGTCTGCCGACGACTACGCGGGTGACGGCGTGGCCGATGTCGTCATCCAGGTCCACGACGGCGATTCCACGACAGCCATCGCCAAGACCCTGCAGAACAAGAAAGTGGTCGCCACGATCAAGGCCTTCGTCGACGCGGCGGACAAGAACGAGGCGATCTCGGCGATCCAGCCCGGCTTCTACAAAGTGCGCACCGAGATACCGGCAGCCAATGCCGTTGAGCGCCTGGCTGATCCGGGCAGCCGGGTGGGCAAGCTGACGATCCCGGAAGGGCGCCAACTCGACGACATCTCCGATGTCAAGACCAAGTCGGTCACCGACGGCATCTTCACGCTGATCTCGCAGGCCTCCTGCGTCGAACTCGACGGCGCAAAACGCTGCATACCGGTCGACGAGCTACGGGCGGCCGCACAATCCGCACCGCCGGCCGCGCTGGCCGTACCCGACTGGGCCATCGCTCCGGTCTCGGCGATGCCCAACGACCACCGGCGGCTTGAGGGCCTGATCGCACCCGGCACCTGGAACGTCGACCCCGCAGGGACGGCGCAGGACATCCTGTCCACCCTCATCGCCGGCAGTGCCACGCTCTACACACAGAGCGGTCTGCTCGACACCGCAGCGGCGATGCAGATGTCGCCGTATCAGATCCTCACCGTCGGATCCCTGGTGCAACGCGAAGCCAAGCCGCAGGACTTCGCCAAAGTCGCGCGCGTGATCTACAACCGGCTGTCCGAACACCGCAAGCTGGAGTTCGACTCGACCGTCAACTACCCGCTGGATCGCCAGGAAGTCGCGACCACCGATGACGACCGCGCCAAGACCACCCCGTGGAATACCTATATGAGTCAAGGGCTTCCGCAGACACCGATCTGTTCACCCGGCACCGATGCGCTGGCCGCGGCCGAGCGGCCGGCGGAGGGGGACTGGCTGTACTTCGTGACCGTCGACCTGCAGGGCACCACGCTGTTCACCCGCGACTACGACCAACACCTGGCCAACATCGAACAGGCGCAACACAACGGTGTCCTGGACAGTGCACGATAGGCAAGACGGAGGAGGCCGCCGCGCGGCCGTTCTGGGCTCCCCGATCACGCACTCACGCTCTCCGCAGCTGCATCTGGCCGCCTACCGCGCGCTGGGCCTGACGTCGTGGACGTATGAACGCGTCGAGTGCATGGCCGAACAACTGCCGGGTTTCGTCAGTGCCCTCGGCCCGGAATGGGTCGGCCTCTCGGTCACCATGCCGGGCAAGTTCGCCGCTCTGGAGTTCGCCGATCAACGCACCGAACGCGCCGAGCTGGTGGGCTCGGCCAACACTCTGCTCCGCACGCCCACAGGCGGCTGGCGGGCCGACAACACCGATATCGACGGGGTGGTGGGCGCGCTCGGCGCGGCCGGCGACTCGGCACTGGTGATCGGGTCGGGCGGCACCGCCCCGGCTGCCGTGGTGGCCCTGGCGGAGCTCGGTACGCAGCGGATCACCATCGTGGCCCGCGATGAGGCCAAGGCGTCGCGGTTGGTGGAGTTGGCCGGCCGATGCGGAGCTCAGGGCAGCTGGTGCGATATCCGCTCCAGTGCCCTGGCCGACGCGGCGGCCACCGCCGATGCCGCGGTCAGCACCATCCCGGCCGAGGCGGCCGCCGCCTATGCGGACACGCTGGCGGTGGTGCCCCGCGTGCTCGACGCCATCTACGACCCGTGGCCGACACCACTGGCCGCAGCCGTCGAGGCGGCGGGCGGTGAGGCGATCAACGGGTTGCAGATGCTGCTGAACCAGGCTTTCGCCCAGGTGGAGCAGTTCACCGGGATGCCCGCTCCCAAAGAGGCGATGCGCGCCGCGTTGGGCTGAGTCGTCACGGGGCGAACGTTCCCCGGTGGTAGGGGCTGTAGAGGTATTCCTTGGATCCGACCAGACGGGCCAGCGGGGTCTCGACCGTGCCCTCGGCGTCCACCATTTCGGCGATCGACGCCAGGTCGTATCTGGGACACCAGCCCAGATCGGCACGAGCCAGGGTGTTGTCGTAGACACGGTCGATGCGTGCGGGGAAACGCCAGCCGCGCCGCGTCGAGACCTCGGCGACGCGGGGAACCCGCCGGGCGAAGACCCCGGCCGCATCCGTCCGCAACCCCGCCAGGTCTTGTGGCAGGAACGGGGTGGTGGCCGAGACGATGTAGCGGCCGAATCCAATTCGGTCGGCGGCGGCCGCGGCCAGGAGATGCGCGTCGACCGCGTCTTCCAACGCAACTCGGCGGGTCGCGTACTCATCGGCCTTGACGTTGGCGTCGGTCCGGCCCTCATGGGCATCTGGCCTGTCGTCGCCTTCCGGGAAGAACCGGGCCACCCGCAACACCACGCAGGCCAACCCGTGGTTTCGGTGGGCCAGCTGACACAGGTCCTCGGCCGCGGCCTTGGTGACGCCGTACATGTTCTTGGGCACCGGTGTCACGGACTCGTCGATCCAGGCCGCCGGTCGCTCAGCGTCGGGTACCAGCGCGTCGCCGAAAACCGTTGTGGAAGAAGACATCACAAAAGCGTGCACACCTGAGTCCACGGCCGCCTCCAACAGCGACAGGGTTCCGCTGACATTCGTGTCGATGAAAGCCTGCCCGGGCACGAACGCCAGCTGCGGCTTGTGCAGCGTCGCGGTGTGCAAAACCACGTCGGTACCTGTCATCGCCGCCCGGACCGCTTCGGGATCGGTGACAGAACCGACCCTGTCCGTCCATGGCGAGGTCCGGATGTCCATACCCACGACATCCTCACCGCGGGCGCGGAGGGTACGGACGATCGCCTCACCGAGGTGGCCCGAACTGCCGGTGACCAATGTGCGCACGACTCGACCGTGTCATACCGCCGCAAGCGAATTTCCGGGCGGGCGCCGGGGCAACCGTAGGGTGGCGACCATGACCCAGTCCGACCACCGGCTCCGAGTCGGGGTGGTGTTTCGTCCCGACCGCTCACCCGAGACCCTGCCCCGCACCGCGGCCGCCGCGCAACGAGCCGGCATCGACGAACTCTGGCTGTGGGAGGACTGTTTCCTGCAGGGTGGTATCGCCCAGGCGGCGGTCGCGCTGTCCAACAGCGAGACGCTGACCGTCGGGATCGGTGTGCTTCCGGCGCCACTGCGCAACGTGGTGTCCACGGCGATGGAGATCGCGACTCTGGCCACCATCTATCCCGGCCGGCTCCGCGTCGGGATCGGTCACGGGGTGCAGGAGTGGATGCGTCAGGCCGGCGCTGCCGTGCCGTCCCCGCTCACGCTGTTGCGCGAGTACCACGGTGCACTGAGCAGATTGCTCGCCGGCGAGTTGGTCAGCACCGAGGGACGGTTCGTGCGGCTCGATGGCGTGCGATTGGATTGGGTTCCGCGCCAACCGGTTCCGGTGCTGATCGGCGGCACCGGGCCGAAAACACTGCGGCTTGCCGGCGAGATCGCCGACGGCGTCATCGTCGACAGCCTGAACACCCCGGATTCCGCCAGGGAATCGTTCGGTCACGTCGCTGCCGGACGGGCCGACCGCGACAGCGCCGCGGAGTTCGCGACGGTGCAGTACCTGGCGTGCGTGCCCGGAGCCGCCGGGCGGCAACGTCTCGACGACGAGGCGGTGAAGCGGGGACTGGCGGCCGGCGGATACGGCGTGGGCGGGACGGTCGATGAGATCGCTGCCGCGGCGTCCGGGTACCCCGCCCAGACGCTGGTGTTCCAACCGTTGGGCCCCGACGTCGATTTCGACGGGTTCGCCGACACCGTGGGTGAGGTGGCGAGCGCGTTGCGGACGCACTGAGGCGGCAAAGAAGCGCATTCGAGGGGCGCCGGTCGCGCTTAGCCTCGGTTGATGGGGGCGGGGGTGATGGCTGCCGCCGGCGTGGGCTGGCTGGTGGCGCTGAGCGTGTTCGACGTTCGGGCCAGGAGATTGCCGAATTGGCTCACGCTTCCCGGCGCGCTGCTGGTTCTGGTGGTGGCGGCATTGGCCGGCCGTGGTCCGGCAGCACTGGCGGGAGCCGCGGCGCTGTCAGCGCTCTATTTGACGGTGCACGCGGTCTCGCCGCGGGCCATGGGTGGCGGCGACGTCAAGCTCGCAGTCGGGCTCGGCGCGATGACCGGGGCGTTCGGCGTCGACGTGTGGCTGCTGGCCGCTCTGGCCGCGCCGATGTGCACCGGGGTTCTGGCGGTGGGCGCTGCCGTGCGGGGTATCCCGACCGTGCCCCACGGTCCGTCCATGTGCGCGGCCAGTGCGGCCGCGGTGGCCCTGGTGATGGCTTAGTCGCGGTGCCCGCGCCGCACGACGAATTTGGTGCTGAGGCCACCTGGAATCCGCGGTTACGCTCATCACCGCCAACACGTCGCCCGGGGGGTTTCGCATGTCACAACCGCATTGGCACCAGGCCGCACAGCAGTATCCGCCGCCGCCCGCGATTCCGATCTTTCGCGTGGAGGCGACTCGGCACACCGGCTTGCTGATCTTGTGGTTCAACCAGACCCGTGTGGTGACCGGGACTGCCGAACAGTGCGAGGCCGCTTTGACCAGCGCCCAGCGCCACAATCTCGTCCTGGGTTGGTGGAGTTTCCTGTCGATCTTGTTCATGAACTGGCTGTCGCTGCTGAGCAACGCGGGTGCACGGGCCACCTTGCGCAAGCAAGTGCATGAGGCCGAGGCCTACGCGCAGTGGTGGTATCAGTACGGGCAGCACCAGAACACACCGCAACAGCCGCAACGGCAGTAGGTCGCAGTCGTCACGTTTGACCACGGATTTCGGGAGGCCAAGCCCGACGTGGGAGAATGACACTCGTGTTGCGTTGGACCACAGCAGGTGAATCTCACGGCCGCGCCCTGGTCGCCATGCTCGAAGGGATGGTTGCCGGCGTGCCCATCACCTCCGAGGAGATCGGGGCACAGCTCAAGCGTCGTCGCCTCGGCTACGGCCGCGGTGCCCGGATGAAGTTCGAACAGGACCAGGTCACCGTGCTGGCCGGGGTCCGCCACGGTGCCACCCTGGGTGGGCCGATCGCGATCGAGATCGGCAATACCGAATGGCCCAAGTGGGAGACCGTGATGTCTCCGGACCCGGTGGATCCCGCCGAACTCGACGTTGCCCGCAACGCACCGCTGACCCGTCCCCGCCCTGGCCACGCCGACTATGCGGGCATGCTCAAGTACGGTTTCGACGACGCCCGCCCGGTGCTCGAGCGCGCCAGCGCTCGCGAGACCGCCGCACGGGTGGCGGCAGGCACCGTGGCCCGGGCCTTCCTGCGCGCCGCCCTCGGTGTCGAGGTGGTCTCACACGTCATCTCCATCGGCGCATCCAAGCCCTATGACGGCCCGCCGCCGCGGTTCTCCGACCTGGAGGCGATCGACGACAGCCCAGTCCGGGCCTACGACAAGGACGCCGAGGCGTTGATGATCGCCGAGATCGAGGACGCCAAGAAGGACGGCGACACTCTGGGCGGTGTCGTCGAGGTCGTGGTCGACGGGCTGCCCATCGGTTTGGGCTCGTTCACCAGTGGCGACAACCGCCTCGACAGCCAGCTGGCCGCCGCGGTGATGGGCATCCAGGCGATCAAGGGTGTGGAGATCGGTGACGGCTTCGAGACCGCGCGCCGCCGCGGCAGTGTCGCGCACGACGAGATGTACCCCGGCCCCGACGGAGTCCTGCGCTCGACGAACCGGGCCGGTGGCCTGGAAGGTGGCATGACCAACGGCCAGGCGCTGCGCGTCCGGGCCGCGATGAAGCCGATCTCTACCGTCCCGCGCGCGCTGGCCACCGTCGACATGGCGACCGGGGAAGAAGCCGTCGCGATTCACCAGCGGTCCGACGTGTGTGCGGTACCGGCCGCGGGTGTCGTGGTGGAGACCATGGTCGCGCTCGTCGTGGCCCGCGCTGTGCTGGAGAAGTTCGGCGGGGACTCACTGGGCGAGACCCGCGCCAACATCGACGCCTACCTGCGGGCCGTCTCCGAGCGCGAGCCGGCGGCGCAGGCCCTGGGCTGATGGCCCCCAAGGCGGTACTGGTCGGCCTGCCGGGCTCGGGCAAGTCGACCATCGGCCGCCGGTTGGCGAAGGCGCTGAACCTCACGATGCTCGACACCGACACCGCGATCGAGGAGACCACCGGCCGCACCATTGCCGACATCTTCGCCACTGACGGCGAGGCGGAGTTCCGCCGGATCGAGGAAGAGGTCATCCGCTCGGCGCTGGCCACCCACGACGGCGTGCTGTCCCTGGGTGGCGGCGCGGTCACCACCCCCGGCGTGCGGGCCGCGCTGGCCGGGCACACCATCGTCTACCTGGAGATCAGTGCGGCCGAGGGGATCCGCCGCACCGGCGGTTCCACCGTCCGGCCGCTGCTGGCCGGGCCGGACCGGGCCGAGAAATTCCGTGCCCTGATGTCCGAGCGGGTGCCGCTCTACCGTCGGGTCGCGACCATGCGGATCAACACCAACCGGCGCAACCCCGGCGCGGTGGTGCGCACGATCGTCACGCGGCTGGACAATCCTCAGGTCCAGAAACAGCCCCAGAAGCAGACTCAACAGCCGAGGGCGGGCAAGCGGCGCCGACGTCGCCCGCCGTGGCGGCGCGGTCCGGCATCCGGAGCCTCCTCGGGCTCGGAGGCCAAAGCCGGTGAAGCCGCCACGACCACCTCCGATACCCGATCCACCGCCATACCCACCCCCGCGGCCCTGGCCGCTCGTCACGCGGAGCGTAATGATGACTGACCCGGTAATCGTCGAGGTGCTGGTGGACCGGCCGTATCCGGTCATCATCGGAACCGGCCTGCTCGGCGAACTGGGGAACACCCTCGAGGGCCGGCACAAGGTGGCGATACTGCACCAGCCGGTGCTGACACAGACCGCCGAAGTTGTGCGGAAACACCTGGCGGACAAGGGAATCGAAGCCCACCGCATCGAGATTCCCGATGCCGAGGCCGGCAAGGAGCTGCCCGTCGTCGGCTTCATCTGGGAAGTGCTGGGGCGCATCGGCATTGGCCGCAAGGATGCTGTGGTCAGCCTGGGCGGGGGAGCGGCCACCGACGTCGCGGGCTTTGCTGCGGCCACCTGGCTGCGAGGCGTCGACATCGTGCACGTGCCCACCACCCTGCTCGGCATGGTCGATGCCGCGGTGGGCGGCAAGACCGGGATCAACACCGACGCCGGCAAGAACCTCGTCGGTGCCTTCCATCAGCCGGCCGCGGTGCTGGTGGACCTCGCCACTCTGGAGACATTGCCGCGCAACGAGATTGTCGCCGGGATGGCCGAGATCGTGAAAGCCGGCTTCATCGCCGATCCGGTGATCCTCGACCTGATCGAGGCCGATCCGGAGGCGGCGCTGGATCCCACCGGCACGGTCTTGCCCGAACTCATCCGCCGCGCGATCGCGGTCAAGGCTGAGGTGGTTGCTGCCGACGAACGCGAATCGCAGTTGCGCGAGATCCTCAACTACGGGCACACGCTGGCGCACGCCATCGAGCGCCGCGAGCGCTACAAGTGGCGCCACGGCGCCGCGGTGTCGGTGGGATTGGTGTTCGCGGCCGAGTTGGGCCGGCTGGCCGGGCGCCTGGACGACGAGACCGCCGACCGGCACCGCAGCGTGCTGACGGCGCTCGGGCTGCCGGTCACCTATGACGGCGACGCACTGCCGCAACTCATGGACTACATGGCGGGCGACAAGAAGAACCGCTCGGGGGTGTTGCGGTTCGTCGTGCTCGATGGACTGGCCAAGCCGGGCCGGCTGGAAGGCCCGGATCCGTCCCTGTTGGCGGCCGCATACGCAGAAGTGGCGCGGGCCTGACCGCCCGCGCCACTCGCGCCTGAATTCTGCTCCGCCCTCGCGGGCGGGCGTCGCTACTGCTTGGGTTGGTCGGGGTAGTCGACCGGGGTGGTGGTTTCGGCGTCGGTGTTCTCTGAGGCGCCGTTGGCGGTGACAGCGGCGAACACGTCGGTGTCGGCACGCTCGTCGGCGGCCAGGCCATGGTGGCGTTGGCGGGGCATCGGCGGGGCCTTGCGGTCCACCAGCCAGCGGCCCACGGTCACGCCCCCGACCCCGAGCAGGAACACCAGCAGCGCGGTGAACGCCGCGAACGTGGTGATCTCGTTGAGCAGGGCGTCGGTGTAGAGGCTCTTGTAGAACAACCCGATGAACCACGCCACGGCGCCGCTGACGACACCGGCGAACAGGCCGGCGATCAGCCAGATCATCGCCATATCGGCACGCCGGTCCGGATCCGGGTTGGCGCGGGCGTCGTTCTGGCCGTCGACCAGACCCCAGATCAAGACCCCGATCCCGAACAACGTGACCAGGCCGAGGCTGAACCAGGTGGCGTTACCCGGCGAGGCGTTGATCAGTGCTCCCTGTAGTAGGCGAACTATCACCATCGCTGTTGCGAACACCACTCCGCGCAGTAACCACTTGCTCATGGGGGCACACTGTAGCGAGTAGCGTCACAGACCGTGACTATTTCCCAGCGCAGGGATCGGCTGCGGCGTCGAATGGCCGACTCCGGTCTGGACGCATTGTTGGTAACTGACCTGGTCAACGTGCGTTATCTGTCCGGATTCACGGGTTCCAACGCCGCGCTGCTGGTTCTCGCCGAGGACGCCACACCGGTGCTGGCCACCGACGGGCGTTACCGCACTCAGGCCGCACAGCAGTCCCCGGACGCCGAGGTGGTCATCGAGCGGGCCTGCGGCTCACACCTGGCCGGCCGCGCCGCGCGCTGCGGGGCGCTGCGGCTGGGCTTCGAGAGCCATGTGGTGACCGTGGACGCCTACACCGCACTGCAAAAGGCGGCCGGCGACAGCGTGGAGTGGGTGCGCGCGGCGGGCACCGTGGAGGCCCTGCGCGAAGTGAAGGACGCCGGAGAGATCGCGATGCTGCGGTTGGCCTGCGAGGCCGCCGACGCGGCACTCACCGATCTGGTCGAGCGGGGTGGCCTGCGGCCCGGCCGTACCGAGCGGGAAGTGCGCAACGAGTTGGAAGCGCTGATGCTCGCCCACGGAGCCGACGGGCCGTCATTCGAGACGATCGTGGCGACGGGCGCCAACTCGGCCATCCCGCACCATCGGCCCACGGATGCGGTGCTGGCGCAAGGTGACTTCGTGAAGATCGACTTCGGTGCCCTGGTGGAGGGATACCACTCGGACATGACGCGCACGTTCGTCCTCGGCCCCGCGGCCCAGTGGCAGCACGACATCTATGACCTTGTGGCCACCGCACAGCAGGCGGGACGCGAAGCGCTGGCGCCCGGCGTTTCGCTCAGTGCGGTGGACACCGCATCACGCCAGGTCATCGCCGATGCCGGCTACGGCGACAACTTCGGTCACGGCCTCGGGCACGGCGTCGGATTGCAGATCCACGAAGCGCCGGGAATCAATGCCGCCGCCGCCGGTACACTGCTTGCTGGCTCTGCGGTCACCGTTGAGCCAGGTGTCTACTTGCCCGATCGCGGCGGTGTCCGCATCGAGGACACCCTGGTCGTCGGCGAGGCGGCACCCGACCTGCTTACCCGGTTCCCCAAGGAACTGGCCATTTTGTGACAAAAGCTTAGGAGCTGCACCCTCATGGCATCGACTGCCGACTTCAAGAACGGGCTCGTCCTGCAGATCGACGGACAGCTGTGGCAGATCGTCGAGTTCCAGCACGTCAAGCCGGGTAAGGGTCCGGCCTTCGTGCGGACGAAGCTCAAGAACGTGGTGTCCGGCAAGGTCGTCGACAAGACCTACAACGCCGGTGTGAAGGTGGAGACCGCCACCGTGGACCGGCGCGACGCCACCTACCTGTACCGCGACGGCAGCGACTTCGTCTTCATGGACTCCGAAGACTTCAACCAGCATCCGTTGTCCGAGGCGCTCGTCGGCCGGTTGGCCGACTTCCTGCTGGAGAGTCTGCCGGTGCAGATCGCCTTCCACGACGGTGTTCCGCTGTATCTGGAGCTGCCGGTGTCCGTCGAGCTCGAGGTTTCCCACACCGAGCCGGGCCTGCAGGGTGACCGCTCCAGCGCCGGCACCAAGCCCGCCACCATGGAGACCGGCGCCGAGATCCAGGTTCCGCTGTTCATCAACACCGGCGACAAGCTCAAGGTCGACACGCGCGACGGTAGCTACCTCGGCCGCGTGAATGGCTGACCATGCCTGACCGCCGTGGTGACCGGGGCCGTCACCAGGCCCGCAAGCGCGCCGTCGACCTGTTGTTCGAGGCCGAGGCGCGCGGTCTGACGGCCGAGGCGGTGGCCGATGGCCGCGCCGCGCTGGCCGAAGACCAGGACGATGTCAGCCCATTGAACCCGTACACCGTGTCGGTGGCCCGCGGGGTGACCGAACACGCCGCGCACATCGACGACCTCATCTCCGCGCACCTGCAGGGATGGACGCTGGAACGGCTGCCCGCCGTCGACCGGGCCATCCTGCGGGTGGCGGTGTGGGAACTGCTGCACGCCGAGGACGTTCCCGAGCCCGTCGCCGTGGACGAAGCCGTCGAGCTGGCCAAGGAGCTGTCCACGGATGACTCGCCGGGATTCGTCAACGGCGTGCTGGGCCAGGTGATGTTGGTGACCCCGCAGATCCGGGCCGCCTCGCAGGCCGTCCGGGGAGCCGGTACAGCCGAGTCGTAGCCTGCGCGGTCAGTCTGGGACGACGCGCGCTCGGGCCAGCCGGCGCGCGAGTTCGATCGGCGCGACCGAGCGCTGAAGTTTGCTGCTCACCAGCGCTCCGTCGTACAGCAGCTGGATCTCATCGGCTCGTGCGGCGGGGTCTGCCACCCCTGCGGCCGTCAACAGCTCGACCACGGTGGTGCGCAGCCAATCTCTGTGGGCGCGGATGGGTTCCAGCTCGGCACCGGGGAACTCCGTGGCCGCATTGACATACAGACAGCCCCGGAAGTCACGGGTGCGGGCGGCGCCGATCGCCAGGTCGAAGAACATCAGCACCTTGGCGATGTCGTCGTCCAGGCCCGTAACGGCGTCTGCCCATCGCTTGCGATCACGGTGATCCAAATCGTTCAGGTAGGCCAGCACCAACGCCTCTTTGGAGCCGTACGAGCTGTACATGCTGGCTTTCGCGACGCCCGCCTCGCGCAGGATCTGATCGATGCCTACCGATCGGATTCCTTGTGTTGCAAAGAGATTGGACGCGGTGCGGAGCAATCGCTGCGCGGGTCCTGAAGGGCTCGCGGAATCAGCCGCCACCTTGGCGGGCGGGCGAGTGGTGGAACTCATGGGCGCAGCGTAACCGACGGCGAACCAATAGACAGACCTGTCTGTCTATGCCACTGTCGCTGACGTGGCGACATCATCTGATCTGAGTACCGAACCGAAGCTGTACCTCTATGAGATTGCCGTGAGCGCAACGGAACCCGCGCCGGTCGAGCAGCTCCTCAAAGACGTCGACGCCGGCATCCACCGCGCCGGTGGCGAGCTGGTCGAAGCCCAGGTGACCCGGGGCGGTCAACGGCTGTTCGTCATTGCCGAGTTTGCCGCGGGTACCCCGGCGGTTTTCGAGCCGGCCGAGTTCGCCCACGGTGAGGTCACCGGCCCCGATGCCGTGCGCCTCGTCGGCGCGGACCTCGCCGAAGTCAAGGCCGCGCGGCCCTCAGCCGGATACCTGGTGGAATGGGATCTGCCCGCCGAGCTCGACATGGAGTCTTACCTGGCGCGCAAGAAGGCCAACGCGCCCAAGTACGCCGATGTCCCTGAAGTCAGCTTCCTGCGAACCTATGTGCGCGAAGACATGGACAAGTGCCTGTGTCTCTACGACGCGGCCGACGAGGCGTCCGTGCGACGGGCCAGGCAAGCCGTCAGCACCCCCATCGACCGGTTGCACGGGTTGGAGAGTTTTCAGCCATGACGGCACCGGTGGCCGCGGACATCCGCGCCGCCCTCGGCGAGGTGGGTCGATCCATCGCCGAGCGGGCGTCCGCGCTCGATGCCGGACACGCCGACGTCCGAGCCGAGATCGCGGCACTCGGTCGGGCCGGCTTGTTCGAACCGGGGTTCGGCGATGACCTCACCGACATGGTGTACATCATCGATGCGATCTCCACACACAGCCTGGCAGTGGGCTTTTCGGCGTGGGCGCATCGAATGGTGCTGCACTACCTGCATCACGCCGAACGCGGCGACGACGAAGCCTTCACCGCGGTGTCACGTGGCGAACGTGTCGGGGTGACGGCCATGGCCGCAGCCCTCAAACACGTTGCCGGCCTGGCGGCCCTTCCGGTCGTCGCCACGCCGCACTCCGGCGGGGTGGCGTTGAGCGGACCGATCCACTGGGCCTCCAACCTGTTCGACGGCGCACTGATCGTGGTACCTGCCCGGAAGGCCGACGGTGACACCCTGGTCGCGGTCGTCGACGCCGATTCGGAGGGCGTGACCATCGACCCGCCGCCGGAACTGATGGCATTGGGTGCGACAGCGTCGTCGTCACTGCGGCTCGATCGCGTCGCGGTGCGCCGCGTCATCAGTACCGATCTGTCGGGGTTCGTGGCGCGTATCCGCCCGGCGTTCCTGCTGTTACAGACGGCGTTCTGCGCAGGTATCGCCCGCGCGGCACTCACCGGTGCCGCCGACGCGCGAGGCGGGTTGGGTGCGCAGTTCGAGTCCGAGCTCAGCGATCTGACAGACCGAGCGAACCAGATGCGGCGAACCCTCTACAGATTGGCTGCCGCACCGGCGAGCGCCGGTGCCGCGGAGCTGATCCGGCTGCGATTGAACACCGCTGTGCTGGCGGTCGACGCCACTCGGCTCGAGTCGGCCATGGCTGGTGGTGCCGGGTATGCGGTGAGCAGCGCCGCCAACCGGCGGTTGCGTGAAGCGGCGTTCCTGCCGATCCAATCTCCATCGGAAGGACAATTGCGGTGGGAACTGACGCGGTACGAATAGCGGCTGGCGTCAAGACCTTTGGGTCGACTGCTGTGCTGGCGGGAATCGACCTGATCATCAGTGAAGGCGAGTTTCTCGCGGTTCTCGGCCGTAGCGGAAGCGGCAAATCGACATTGTTGCGGGTGCTGGCGGGCCTCGAGGAGCTCGATGGTGGGACGATCAGCTGGACCGGCGACGGCACCCGGCCCCAGACCGGCGTGGTGTTCCAGCAACCGCTGTTGATGCCGTGGCTCACGGTGGACGCCAACGTGGCGTACGCCAAGCGCTTCGCCGCCCACCGGGACAGTTTCGATGTCGGCTACGCGCGAGAGCTGATGGTGCGCTTCGGGCTTGAGCGCCTCGCCGGCCGTTATCCCGACCAGCTCTCCGGTGGGCAGTCGCAAAGGGTCGCCATCCTGCGGGCCGTCGCGACGCGGCCGCGGCTGCTGTTACTCGACGAGCCCTTCAGCGCCCTCGATCCGGCCACGCGCGCTGATCTGCAGCACTGGCTGGCCGGACTGGCGGCTGAACTGGACATCACCGTGGTGCTGGTAACCCACGATGTCGACGAGGCGCTGCTGCTCGCACATCGGGTGATGCTGCTGGGAGACGACGGGATCATCCGGCGGCAATGGCAAGCGGATGGCTACCGTGCCGACGCTGACACGCTGCGCCGAGATGTGCTCGATCATTACCGGATCTCCACCGAGGCGTCCTGATGAGCACGGTGCTGTCGCGGCGCCAACTTTTTCACGGTGCCGTCGGGCTGGCGGCGGCCGGTGGTGCCTTCGGGGTGGCGGACCTCGCCCACGCCGCCCTTCGGGAACCTGCCCGGGCCAACGCGGGTCTGCGGGTCGGCTACCTGCCGATCACCGATGCTGCCCCGCTGCTCGTGGCGCACCGCGCGGGTCTGTACCGGCCGGGCGCGGTGAGTCCCGGGAAGCCGGTGTTGTTCCGTAGCTGGGCCGCATTGGCCGAGGCGTTCGTCACCGGCCATGTCGATGTCGTCCACCTGCTGATGCCGATGGCCGTCCAATTGCGGTACACCCTGGGCGGCGGGGTGCGCGTACTGGGCTGGAATCACACCAACGGATCGTCGCTCACTGTGGCGCCGCACATCGCTGAGTTGTCGGACCTGGCCGGATCGCAGGTGGCAATCCCGTTCTGGTGGTCGATCCACAACATCGTGCTTCAGCAGTTGTTGCGGGCACACGGGTTGCGGCCCGTGGTGCGGCGCAGCGCATCCCGCGCCAACCGCACCGTGGAGCTGATCGTGATGAGCCCGTCCGACATGGTGCCCGCGCTGGCTGACCGATCAATCGCCGGATATGTGGTCGCCGATCCCTTCAACGCCATGGCGCAGATCAAGAAGATCGGACGGATCCACACCTTTCTCGGAGACGTCTGGCGTGATCACGCGTGCTGTGTCCTGGTCACGCGCGAGGACGTCATCGCGCGGCACCCGGAGGCCGTGCAGGCGCTCACCGACGGCGTCGTGGCCGCGCAGCGTTGGATCGATGCGAACCGGGCCGCCGCGGCGGCCGATCTGGCCGGTGGGCGTTACCTGCCACAACCGGTGCCTGCGGTTCGGTTGGCGCTGACCTATCCGGAGCCGCCCGGGCGTCTGATGCATCCCGACTGGCGGCCCCAGCGGCTCGGCTTCCAGCCGTTCCCGTTCCCGAGCTTCACCCGCCGACTCGTCGACGCCATGGACGGGACCGTCGTCGACGGTGACCGGCGCTTTCTCGACCGCATCGACGGCGACCAGGTACACGCAGATCTCGTCGACGACGTATTCGTCCGCAGATCCCTTGCTGCACAAGGTGGTCCAGGAGCTTTCGGCCTGACCGTCGACCTCACCAGAACCGAACAGGTGGAACCACTGTGACCATGACCCAAGTCGGATCTCTGGAACCGGCGGCCCGATCGACCGGGTGGTCACGGGTGCTGCCACCGCTGTGCGCGGTCACGGTCGCTGTTGTGGTCTGGTGGCTGGTCACCGCGGTGATCAGCGCCCCCGGATCGTTGCTGCGTCAGGCTGCACCGCAGCGGGTGCTTCCTGCCCTCGCGGATCTGCTCAGCCGAGGAGTATTGCTGTCTGACACCGGCATCAGCCTCTGGCGGCTGCTGATCGGGTTGCTGGTCGCGGCGGTCATCGGGGTACCGGCGGGGCTAGTGATCGGAATGAGCGCCGCGGCAGAACGGGCGAGTGCACCGGTTGTCCAGTTCCTTCGGATGATCTCACCGTTGTCGTGGGCGCCGATCGCTGTCGCGGTGTTCGGGATCGGCAACGAGCCGGTGATCTTTCTGATCGCCGCGGCCGCGGTATGGCCGGTCGTGATCAATACGGCAGCCGGTGTGCACACCATCGAGCCCGGCTACCTCGACGTGGCGCGTTCGTTTCATGCCACCCGCATCGAGCTGCTGAGGGCGGTCGTGTTGCCTGCGGTGCGCGGGCATGTGCTGACCGGGATGCGGGTCGCCCTCGGTATCGGCTGGGTCGTGTTGGTGCCGGCCGAGATGCTGGGTGTTCGCTCCGGTTTGGGCTATCAGGTGCTCAACGCCCGCGACCAGTTGGCCTATGACCAGGTGGTCGCTGTCATCGTGGTGATCGGGATGCTCGGTTACCTGCTCGACCTGGCGGCGCGGCGTGCCCTGGCGGTCCGCCACTAGTGCGCGGCAGACTTCCGATCACCGCGATTTGTAAATTCTTCGCCGGGCGCAGGTGGCGCAATGACCGTCCGGTACCGGGTTCGACCTGGTACGGGTCACCGGTGGGCGGCGCAATCAGTTAACGTGCTTCGAGGCCGGATTCGCCGCCGCGCGACGGCGCACGACCCGCACTTACCGTGATGTGCGTGCCGCAGCCCGCAGCTTCTCCCGACCCCGCCCCGATAGCGCTACCGAATCGCCGCGCCCGCGCCGACCAGGCGCGCCAGGTGGCCGATGTGCTGCGTCACCAGATCTACGAGGGGGCGTATTCCGACGCCCTGCCCGCCGAGGCGGAACTGGCCGCCGAGTTCTTCGTCTCCCGCAACACCGTCCGGGAAGCCCTCGCGGTGCTCAAGAACGAGGGTCTGATCGACCGCGGCACCAAGGTGGGCACCCATGTCGCGGCCCGCAAGTACGATCACGGCCTCGACGCATTGGTGGGCCTGAAGGAGACCTTCAAGGACTACGGCGACGTCCGTAATGAAGTGCGTGCCGTGCAGCGCCTCTCAGCCCCGCCGGCAGTGGCCCGCAAGCTGGGGCTGGAGCCGGGCGCCCAAGTCGTGTTCATCGAGCGCCTGCGCTATCTCGCCGATCTGCCGCTGTCATTGGACCTGACGTACCTGACACCCGACATCGGTGAACAGGTGATCGCCCACCCATTGGAGAGCAACGACGTGTTCGCGCTCATCGAGCGGGTCAGCGGGCGCCGGCTGGGTGGGGCGAGCCTTGCCCTGGAAGCGGTTTCGGCCGACCCGCATACCGCCGCGACGCTGCAATTACCCGCCGGATCGGCGCTGCTGATGGCCGAACGACTGACCAGTCTGGACGACGGCAGGCCCGTGGACCTCGAGTACATCCGGATGCGTGGTGACCGAATCACCATGCGCGGCAACCTTATTAGGAGAGACGCATGACGCTGGTCAATCAACGAGCCGATGTCCCGGTGACCATCGACGAGTCCCTGTGTATCGAGGGCTGCACGTTGTGCGTCGATGTGTGCCCGCTTGATTCGCTGGCCATCAACCCCGACAACGGCAAGGCCTACATGCACGTCGACGAGTGCTGGTACTGCGGGCCCTGTGCGGTCCGCTGTCCCACCGGTGCCGTCACAGTCAACATGCCCTACCTCATCCGTTAGAGGACCGAAGTGAAATCAGCCCTGATCGCCCTCACTGCCGGCCTGGCCTTCGCCACGGCCGGATGCTCTCTCGATTCTGCGACCAAATCGGCGGACACCGTCGATGTCGTCGTCGGCTACCAGTCCAAGACCATCAACACCGTCACCGCCGGCACATTGCTGCGCGCCCAGGGCTACCTGGAACACCGCCTGGCCGACATCACCACCCGTACCGGCACGAAGTACAACGTCACGTGGCAGGACTACGACACCGGCGCCCCGATCACGGCACAGATGGTTGCCGAGAAGATCGACATCGGCTCGATGGGTGACTATCCGATGCTCATCAACGGGTCCAAGACACAGGCCAACGAGCGCGCCAAGACCGAGATCGTGTCGGTCACCGGGTACAACCCCAAAGGCGCGCTCAACATGGTTGTGGTGCCCCCGGATTCGCCGGCCAAGACACTGACCGATCTGGCCGGCAAGAAGGTGTCGGCCAGCGTGGGGTCGGCCGGCCACGGCATGCTGGTGCAAGCCCTGGGCAAGGCGGGTATCGACGCCAAGACCGGTGTGGAGGTGCTCAATCAGCAGCCGCAGGTCGGTGCGTCGGCGTTGGAATCGGGCCAGGTTCAGGCGCTTTCGCAGTTCGTCGCGTGGCCGGGACTGCTGGTGCACCAGGGCAAGGCCAAGCTGCTCTACGACGGCGCCGAACTCGACTATCCGACCTTGCACGGCGTGGTGGTCCGCCGGGCGTATGCGGCCGATCACCCCGAGGTTCTCGACGCGTTCCTGCAGGCCCAACTCGATGCCACCGACTTCCTCAACACCAAGCCGTTGGAGGCAGCCCGCATCGTCGCCGAGGGCAGCGGGCTACCGCAGGAGGTGGTCTACCTCTACAACGGACCCGGGGGCACGTCCTTCGACACCACGCTCAAGCCGTCACTGGTGAACGCGCTCAAAGGTGATGTGCCGTACCTGAAATCGATCGACAACTTCGCCGACCTCGACGTCACCGGTTTCGTGCAGGACGCGCCGCTGCGGGCGGCGTTCTCCGCGCGCGGCCAGGATTACGACAAGACGCTGGGCTCGAACACCAACCCGTCGGCGTTGAGCGGTACCGACCCGGTGTGCCACACCGCCGTCGACAATCCCGCCACCGCAGGCGAACTGTGGCTCGACGGTTCGGACACCACCACGGCGGCCGCGACGCCGGTGTGCCTGCTCAAGGCGATCCGGCAGGCCGAAGGCGAGGGCAAGAAGGTGCGCGCCGCCTATGTCAGCGACGCCGAACTGGGTACCCGATGGTTCGCCGACAAGGCCGTGTGGGTGCGCCTGCCGGGCCCGGGTGCTGAAGGCTTCCTACCGTTCGGCACCCCGGCCGGTGCGGAACGCTACACCGCCGCGCATCCCGGTGCGGCGATCGTGGACTACCGGCAAGCCCTGGCTGGTGCGGTATGACCACCACCGATGCCGCCCCGTTGACGGTCAGCGGTGTTCCGGTCGTGCCGGAAGCACGGCGTTCCCGCCGTGCGCCGTCGGTGTGGCCGCATCGCCTGGTGCGCCTGGCCTCGGTGGTGAGCGCTGTCATCCTCTGGCAGCTGCTGACCGCCAATGACGTTCGGCTCGGGCTGCGGTTCGACACGCTGCCCACCGTCACCGAAATCGTTGCGGCCCTGGGGAACCGGCTGAGTGCACCTGAGTACTGGCTGGACCTCGGCCAGTCACTGATCCGTATCCTCACCGGCTTCGGGATCGCCGCGGCGGTCGGCGTGGTCACCGGCATCCTGCTGGGGCGCACCGCGTTGATCGCCGACGTCTTCGGACCACTCACCGAACTGGCCCGGCCGATCCCGGCGATCGCCATGGTGCCGGTGGCCATCCTGGTGTTTCCCAGCGACGAGGCAGGAATCGTGTTCATCACGTTCCTGGCCGCCTACTTCCCGATCATGGTCAGCGTCCGGCATGCGGTACGCGCGTTACCCACCATCTGGGAGGACTCGGTACGCACGCTCGGCGGCGGCCGTCTCGACGTGCTGCGCCAGGTGGTGCTGCCGGGCATCCTGCCCGGCCTGTTCGGCGGGCTCTCGGTCGGCATGGGGGTGGCCTGGATCTGTGTGATCTCGGCCGAGATGATCTCGGGTCGCCTCGGAGTGGGCTACCGCACCTGGCAGGCCTACACGGTGCTGAACTACCCGGACGTGTTCGTCGGCATCATCACGATCGGCGTGCTGGGATTCGTGACCGCCGCGGCGGTCGAGTTGATCGGCCGGCGCGCCACCCGCTGGCTGCCGCGCGGTGGGGAGAGCGTTCGATGACCACGACACTTGCCGGCACGGGGATGCGACTGGAGCTCGACCGAATCCGGTTGTCCTACACGGGCGCTCCGGTGATCGACGATTTGAGCCTCACTGTCGAACCAGGCGAGATCCTGGTGCTCACCGGCCCGTCGGGATGCGGCAAGTCCACGGTGTTGCGTGCCTTGACCGGACTGCTGCGGCCGGACGGGGGCCGGGTGCTGGCAGACGGAGACCCGGTGACCACCACCTCACGGGACCGCGGCATGGTGTTCCAGGACAGCGCGCTGCTGCCGTGGCGCACGGTGCGGTCCAATATCGAACTGGCACTGCAGCTCCGCGGCGAGCCGCGTAACAGCCGTAGGCAGCGGGCCGACCGCTGGATCGACGAAGTCGGACTGTCCGGATTCGCCGACTACCTGCCGAAGAGTCTCTCCGGCGGCATGCGGCAGCGGGTTCAACTCGCGCGGGGGCTGGCCGGTGCGCCCCGGGCGGTCATGATGGACGAGCCGTTCGCCGCCCTGGACACGCAGACCCGCGCCGCCATGCAGCGGTTGCTCATCGATACGTGGAAGGCCCATCCGACAACCATCGTGTTCGTCACCCACGACGTCGACGAGGCCCTCATTCTCGGCGACCGCGTCGCGGTGCTCGGCCGGGCCGGGCAGCCGCTGCGCGCCCTCATCGAGGTGAGCCGGCCCCGAACAGACCATCCCGAACGATCCGCGCTGCGCGCCGAGATCATTGCCGCCCTGGAGCAACCATGACCGAACTGACCGAGATTCCCGATATTTCAGACGCCGTCCGGATCGACTGCGACGTACTGGTGATCGGTGGCGGCACCGCCGGCACCATGGCGGCCTTGACCGCCGCCGAGAACGGTGCCCAGGTGCTGCTGCTGGAAAAGGCCCACGTGCGGCATTCCGGCGCACTGGCGATGGGAATGGACGGTGTCAACAACGCCGTCATTCCCGGTAAGGCCGAGCCCGAGGACTACGTCGCCGAGATCACCCGGGCCAACGACGGAATCGTCAACCAGCGCACCGTCTACCAGACCGCGACCCGCGGATTCGCGATGGTGCAGCGGCTCGAGCGCTACGGAGTGAAGTTCGAGAAGGACGAGCACGGCGAGTATGCCGTGCGCAGGGTGCACCGATCCGGCTCCTACGTGCTGCCGATGCCCGAGGGCAAGGACGTCAAGAAGGCGCTGTATCGGGTTCTGCGGCAACGCTCGATGCGCGAGAAGATCCGGATCGAAAACCGGTTCATGCCGGTGCGTGTGCTCACCCATGAGGGTAGGGCGGTGGGTGCGGCCGCATTCAACACGCGCACAGGCGAATTCGTCACCGTGGCCGCCAAGGCTGTGATCCTGTCCACGGGAGCGTGTGGCCGCCTCGGGCTGCCTGCATCGGGCTATCTGTACGGCACCTACGAGAACCCCACCAACGCCGGCGACGGATATGCCATGGCCTACCACGCCGGCGCCGAACTCTCCGGAATCGAGTGCTTCCAGGTCAATCCGCTGATCAAGGACTACAACGGCCCGGCATGCGCCTACGTGGCCAACCCGTTCGGCGGTTATCAGGTCAACGCGCTGGGGGAGCGATTCGTCGACTCGGACTACTGGTCGGGTCAGATGATGGCCGAGGTCAAAGAGGAGATCGAATCGGCCCGCGGACCGATCTACCTCAAGGTGAGCCATCTGCCCGATGAGACGCTGACCACGCTGGAGAACATCCTGCACACCACGGAGCGCCCCACCCGCGGAACGTTCCACGCCAATCGCGGGCATGACTACCGCACCCACGACATCGAGATGCACATCTCCGAGATCGGTTTGTGCTCAGGGCATTCCGCCTCGGGCGTATGGGTGGACGAACACGCCCGCACCACAGTGCCCGGTCTGTACGCGGCCGGGGACCTGGCATGTGTACCGCACAACTACATGATCGGTGCCTTCGTCTACGGCGATCTGGCCGGTGAGCACGCGGCCTCGACGGTATCGGAAGTTGCCGCGCCCGAGGACCTGCCGGCTGATCAGATCGCCCAGGCCCACGAGCTCATCTACCGGCCACTGCGGCACCCGGACGGCCCGCCGCAACCGCAGGTCGAGTTCAAGCTGCGGCGGTTCGTCAACGACTATGTGGCACCGCCGAAGACCGCCACCAAGCTGTCGATCGCGGTCCAGACGTTCGAACGGATGGTGGCCGAGGTCGAGGGCATCGGGGCGCGCACGCCGCACGAGCTGATGCGCGCCGCGGAGGTGTCGTTCATCCGCGACTGCGCGGAGATGGCGGCCCGGTCCTCGCTGACCCGCACCGAATCACGCTGGGGTCTGTACCACGAGCGGGCCGACCTGCCCGAGCGCGACGACGCGCAGTGGCGCTACCACCTCAACCTCTACAAGGGTGCCGACGGCACCATGAACTTCGTAAAGCGTCCGGTGGCACCGTATTTCGTCGCAGTGCCGGAGCTGGACCACCTGACCTCGCAGGATCCGGTGACCACCGTCGAACAGCCCCACCTGCACGGTGGCCGGGCCCCGGCCGCCGAGCGTTCCCGGGTCCGCTCCGCCGGATCTGCGCAACCGCCGTCACCGCGGATCGCCGCGGTGCTGGCCATGGAGGAGCCTTCACTGGAGGACCTGAGCGCATACCTGGCCGACTCGGATCCAGGGGTGCGGCGCACCGCGGTCGCCACGCTCGTCGAGCATCTGCCCGATGGGTACCAGCCCACGCTGGTGGCCGCGCTGGACGACGACGATGCCGCGGTGCGCCGGGAAACCGCCGACGCGGTACGTGAACTCGTCGAGGTCCTGCCCGATCCGGGGGCTTTCGTCGAGCGGCTGGACTCCGCAGATCCGGTGGTCCGCGCGGTCACGGTGTACCTGTTGAGTTCGCGGCGCGTCGGGGATGGCCAGGCGTACCGGGCGGCATCGACCGACCGCGACCACCGGGTGCGGATCGAGGCGGTGCGGGCCCTCGTGTCGGTTGATGACCACACCGGGGTGGCGGCGGCGACCACCGACGAGAACCGGGAAGTGCGGATCGCCGCGGTGGGCGGACTGGCGACCCTGCGCGCCGGCGCCGAGGCGGTGCGGGTGACGCTCGGCGATCCCGATCCGCTGGTGCGTGCGGCGGCACTGTCCTCACTCGGCGCGGTCGGCTGCACCGACGAGGACGTGGTGAGCGTCGAGAAGGCGCTCACCGAGTCCGCCTGGCAGATCCGTCAGGGCGCGGCGCGGGCGTTGGCCGGAGCGCTGCCCGAGGTGGGGGTTCCGATTCTGGCGCGGGCGCTGGACGACCAGCACCTGGATGTCCGCAAGGCCGCGGTGCTGAGCCTGAGCCGATGGGCGGATTTCGAGTCGACGGCCCGCCAGGCACTCACCGCAGCCCTGGAGGACGGTGACGCCGATGTGCGCGCCTACGCCCGCCAGGCGCTGGCTGGTTGAGCGGCACCGCCGCTGTCGCTGGTTGAGCTGCCACCTTGCCGGAACAGCAAGTTTCGTGCCCTGGTGCGACACCGTGCCGATAATGGGCAGCGTGCACAAAGCTCAGCACCGCAGGCATGACAGCCCGCCGCCGCGCACGGGCAACAGCGAATCCGAGGTGCTGCGGGGATTTCTCGATTATCTCCGCACGTCCATCACCGCCAAGGTCGACGGCGCGCCCGAGCCCACGGCCCGGACGTTCTCGGTGCCGTCGGGGACCACGTTGCTCGGCCTCCTGAACCACCTGACCTACGTCGAACGGTGGATTTTCCTGGGGGACGACGTCACCGACTGGCAGGCGACGTTCTCCGTCGAACCGTCAGACAGCGTCGCCGATGTGGTGGCCCGCTATCGCGATGCCGTTGAGTGCGCGAACACGGTGCTCGACGACTGCGCCGACCTCGCGGCACCGCTGCCCCGATCCAGGCCTGGGCGCCCCGCGGCCAGTGTCCGCTGGGCCCTGACCCACATGATCGAAGAGACCGGTCGCCATGCAGGTCACGCCGACATTTTGCGTGAACTGATCGACGGGACCACCGGCCGCTGACCACGCGCGTGCCGCACCCAGTGTGTGGCGACGTCGAAGTTCGTCGTTACCGCTGCTAACGACAGCGCCTCGGCCTAATGTCGATGCGTGCGACTCGCCTGGCCGCTGACAGGACGGTTGGAGGAGACCCGGCTCATCGACGCCGCGCTGGCCTCCGCCGAGCTGTCCGGGGTGGTTGTCTTTGGAAGTGCGGGGGTTGGCAAGAGCCGCATCGCCCGTGAGGCGCTCTCGGCGGCGGGCGCCAAGGGGGAGGAAACGCGCTGGGCGGTAGGCACATCAGCCGGCCGCGCGCTGCCCTTGGGAACCTTCGCCCGGTGGGTGGGCACTTCGGATGCCGACAGCGCCGAGTTGGTGAGCCGGGTGATCGACGGCCTGACCTCCGATTCGAGCGGCCGGCCTGTGTTGTTGGGGGTCGACGATGCGCACCTGCTCGACGGGTTGTCGGGTTTCGTCTTGCAGCAGATCGTGCAGCGTCGTGCCGCCAAGCTGTTGCTGACCGTGCGCACCGGTACAGCGGTACCGGCCGAGGTGCTCACGGCATTGGACCGCGGCCGGTTCGAGCGGCTGGATCTGCAGCCGCTGTCTCGCGACGAGTCGACCCGGCTGCTGACGGCAGTGCTCGACGGCCCGCTCGATCCCGAAGCAGCGCAACGATTGTGGCGCCTGACGCGGGGCAACGTCCTGTATCTGCGCAACATCGTCGAGCAGGAAGTCACCCGTGGACGGCTCGCCCGCCGCGACGGTAGCTGGCGGTGGACCGGGGATCCGGTGATGCCGCCCGGGCTGGTCGAACTGATCGAGACGCGGATCGGCTCGCTACCTCCGGAGGTCAGCGAAGTGGTCGATGTGCTGGCGGTCGCCGAGCCGATCCAGCTGGATCAGCTGACAGCGATCACCGATGCCGATTCGGTGGCCGCGGCCGAGGCGCGCGGACTGATCACGATCGACACCGCCGACCACGAGGTCCGTGTCGCTCACCCGCTCTACGCCGAGGTCCGCCGAAACCGTTTGGCGGGCGCTCGATTGCGTCGGCTGCGGGGGTCGGTGGCCACCGCGCTCGGAGATCGCGGAGACAGCGACGCCATGCCGGTGCTGGTACGGCGCGCCACACTGATGCTCGATTCCGATCTGCCGGTCGATCCGGAGTTGCTGACCCGCGCCGCGCAAGGCGCCGTCTGGCTGTCCGATCTGGCACTGGCCGACCGGCTGGCCCACGGAGCCATCACCGCCGGCGCCGGCCCAGAGGCGAAATTCATTCGCGCGCACGCATTGTCATGGCTGAGCCGCGGTGAGGAATCGGATGCGGTGCTCGACGCGATCGATACCGCCGAGCTCACCGACGACGGGCGCGCCCGGCTGGCTTTCCTGCGTGCCTCCAACATGCTCTGGTCCCTTGCCGATCCGGCCGGCGCCAAACGACATGCCGATGATGCGGCGGCGGACATCCCGGCGGACGCGCGGGCCGCGATCGACGCGTTCTACACGGTGCACTGGGCCGCACACGGCGATCCTGAGCGCGCCAAGGCCGCATCCCAAGGCCTGGATCTGGACACGCTGCCCGCCATCGTCGGCGCGGTGACCGCGTGGGCGGTGGCCGCGTCGTGCGGCGACGCGGGGCGCACCGACGACGCAGTGGCCGCAGCGCACGTCGGTTACCGCATCACGGACAACTCCTTCGATGCCGCACATACCCGCTTCGTCATCGCCGACGCCCACATCGGCGCGCTGCTGCTGGCCGGTCGCATCCGTGAGGCGCGCGAGGAGGCCGGGCAGCTGAGCCGTCGAGCCGCCGAACGGCCCGGCGCGGCACAGGTGTTCGGTGTCGCGCTGGCAGGCCGGGCCGCCTTCGGAGCCGGTGACCTTGCCGTCGCGTCGGGATATCTGGACCCGGCGGTCGAGATGATGCGGGCCGCCGGAGAGTCGAACGGCTTCGGCTACCGGTTTCACCTGCCCAGGGTCACGGCACTGGCCATCGCGGGTCTGGCAGACGACGCCGCCCTGGCCGAACTCGATGACTGCCGTCATGCCAGCTGGCGCTACCTCACCTACGAACACTCCCTGGTGCGGGCGTGGGTCGCTGCGACCCAAGGCGCGGTATCGGAGGCTGTCCAGATCGCCCTCGCTGCCGCCGACACCGCCAGGGACAACGGGCAACTGGCGGCGGAGGTGTGGTGCCTGCAGACCGCGGCGCAGTTCGGAGACCATACCCGCACGCACCGGCTCGATGAGTTGGCCAGGCTGGTCGAGGGTCCACGGGTAGGTGCCGCGGCCGCGCTGTGCCGCGCCCTTGCCCACGATGACGGCGACGGGTTGGCAAAGGCCTCAATCGAGTTCGAGAATTTGGGCGATCTGGTGGCAGCCGCCGACGCAGCAGGTCTGGCCGCGGTGGCGTTTCGGCGAAAGGACATGCGCGGCTCGGCGATGGCTTCGGCGGGCCGGGCCACAGCGCTGGCCGAGGCGTGCGGCGGTGCGGCCACGCCGGCGTTGCTCGCTGCCGCGGCGCATCTGCCCTTGACCGACCGTGAACGCGAGATCGCCATGCTGATCGGGACGGGGTTGTCCAGCCGGGCCATCGCCGACCGGTTGCATCTTTCGGTGCGCACCGTCGAGGGACACATCTACCGCGCCATGGCGAAAACCGGCGCGTCCACCCGGGCCGAACTGATCGGCCTGCTACCCCGACGGCACCGATGATTCGGGTAGGGGGTTACTCGGTCCGGCTCCGCTGAGCCGTCGCATGCTGGATCGCATGGCCGACGAGGGCGAGAAACACGAACGGGCGCTCCGGCAGCTTCCGTTGCCGTACTCGCTGGCATTGCGGCTGCGCGACGCCGGGGTCGCCCGCGACGTCGTGTGCGAATACCTCAGCATCGAAGAGCCCGCGCTCGACGGCTTCTACCGGATCGCCGAGGCCAAGTTGGCCGCGGCGTCCGCGGACCGGGCGGGCGCCTAGCGTTGCCTCAGCGCGCCGGCTACGGGTACTCGGGCAGGTCGACCGCATCGGCGGTGGTGAACCATTTGCGTTCGGCGAACCCACGGAACGGCCGGCGCTGCATCCAGTTCATCACCTGAGCGGTCAGCACGACATCGCTGGACGATTTGGGGAGGTATCCGTCAACGCCTTGCGGCAGGGCCTGGCACCGGTCGATGTAAGGCCGCATCAGTGCCTCGTATCGCGTCAGTGCATCCGGGATCTTGTCGGTATCGAGGGACTCGGCCGGACCGAGTTCGCCGGCCATGATGTAGGCGCCGACCAGCGCCAGACTGGTACCCATGCCGGACAACGGTGAGGCACAGTATCCGGCGTCGCCTACCAGCGTCACCCGGCCGTTCGAGATGGTGGGCATCTGCACCTGCAGAAAGGCGTCGAAGTAGAAGTCGCCGGCGTCTGCCGCCGCGGCCAGCAGCGTTTCGCAATGCCAGCCGGCGCCGGCGAAATGTCTTGCCAGCAGCGTTCGTTGCTCGTCGGGATCGCGGCGGTCGAACGACAGGGGCCCGGACCGAAACGCCAAACCGGCCTTGCAGAGTGCCGGGTCATGGGCCGGGCGCATCGACGCGTTGAGCCCGGGCGCCTGATACATGAGGTACCAGCCGTCCAGGCCGGCCGTGTCGGGGGCGGTGAACCAGGCGTTGTAACCGCCGAGCATTTTGACGAATTGCTCCTCGGGTCCGAACGCCAGCCGCCGAACCGCGGAGTGCGGTCCGTCGGCGCCGACCACCAGATCCGCGGTTACCATGGCGCCGTCGCTCAACGTCGCCTCAACTCCATCGTCGGTCTGGCGCAGCGCGGTGATGCGGGTGTCGAACCGGAATTCGGCGCGTGCCCTTGTGTATTCGTAGAGCACGTCCACCAGGTCACCGCGCAGGAACTCCAGTTTCGACACCACGCCGTTGCCGTGAAACGCCGTCACCGGCATCTCGGCACGACGGGTGCCGTCGGCCCGGACCCATGCGATTCCCTTCTGCTCGATCAACCGGCGCTGTAGTTCGTCCATCAGGCCCATTCGGGTCACCACGTCGCGACCGGCGCCACGCAGGTCGACGGTCTGCCCGCCTGGCCGGATACCGGGAGCGGATTCCACCACGACCACCCGGTACCCGTAATCGCTCAACCAATGGGCCAGTGCGGGTCCGGCGATCCCGGCGCCGCTGACAAGAACGGTGGGCTGCGTCATGCGCCACAGCGTATGTGCAGCGGCTGTGACCCCGAATCGATCAGACGTTCAGAGCCCGAGCGCCTGATAGGTGCGCCGGACGAATTTGGGTTGCGCGGTCTGCAGTTTCGCCAGCGACGTGTTACCGCTGATCGCCGCGGCATCCACGCCCAGATTCGGATGGTTCTGGATCAGATAGATGAGGATCAGGTCTGCTGACGGGTCGGCCTGCCACCAGGTGCCGTAGGCGCCGGGCCAACTGAACGTGCCCGGCCCGCCCGGGCCGAACAACTGTCGCGATTTCGCCGGATCGGTCACGACCGACAAATTCAGGCCGAAACCCCGGCCGACCCAGAACGGTGCACCGAGGAACTGGAACTGCTTCTGCTCGGGTGTCAGCCGGTCGGTCCGCATCAACCGCACCGATTCCCCGGAAAGCACCCGCACACCGTCGACCATGCCGTCGCCCAACAACATTCGGGCGAACTTCAGATAGTCGTCGGCCGTGGAGAACAATCCTGCCCCACCGGTACAGAACGGGGGATCGGTGATCGGTGCCGGCCCCATCACATCGTGGGTGAGCTTGTTGTCGGCGGTCAGTTGGTACATCGTCGCGGTACGCCGCCGGCCTGCCGCGTCGACCGAGAATCCGGTATCGGCCATGCCCAGTGGCTGAAAGATCCGCTCGGCCAGCACCTGTGACAGCGGCTTGCCCTCGATGCGGGACAGCGCGATGCCCAGCACATCGGTGGAGTGGCTGTAGGTGAGGCGCTCCCCGGGCTGATGGGCCAGCGGCAATGCGGCCACTTCTGCCAGCCAGCGGTCCTGATCCTGACGCAGCGACAGCTTGCCGTAGGCCGACGCGAGAGGTCCGAGCACCGAGAACACATAGGCCAGCCCGCTGCGGTGGGTCATCAGGTCGTCGAAGGTGATGGGCCGCAGCGCCGGCTCGGTGCGATCCAGCGGGCCCCGCGCTTCCCGCAGCACACGCATGTCGGCCAGCTCGGGCAGCCATTGCGTCACCGGCTCGTTCAGAGCGAGCTTGCCCTCCTCGGCCAGGGCCAGCGCTGCCGCCACCGTGACAGGCTTTGTCATGGAGGCGATCCGGAAGATGGTGTCCCGTTGCATCGGCAGCCGGGCGTCGACGTCGCGGTAACCCGAGGCATTCACTTGGAGCAAGTTGCCCGCCTGCCACACCAGCGTGACCGCGCCGGCCAGCAGCCCGGCATCGATCGCCTCACGGATGGACGTCTGATTGCCGTCGAGGTTCATCCGGATCAGCCTATCCAGCGGCAGTGTCGTCATCGGCGCTGGCTGCCCACCTCGACCCCGGGCTCGGGGAGTCGGCGCCGTGCCTCTACGGTGCGAATAGTGATTCACATCTCAGTTCGCCCGATAGTGTGTCCGGCACCACGAGAAAAGAGATTTCCGTGAAGGTAAAGGCAGCTGTCGTCGAGGAGATCGACGCCCCCTGGACGATCTGTGAGGTCGAGCTCGGCGATCCTGTTGCCGGCGAGGTTCAGGTGCGGTTGGCGGCATCGGGCCTGTGCCACTCCGACGCACA
This sequence comes from Mycobacterium sp. URHD0025, assembly GCF_000426065.1. Lineage (GTDB taxonomy): Bacteria > Actinomycetota > Actinomycetes > Mycobacteriales > Mycobacteriaceae > Mycobacterium. Next base: position 229,446 of record NZ_AUEQ01000007.1, read on the forward strand.
TGTCGTCGCAGGCAGCAGCCCGGTGCCCTTCATGCCGGTCCTCGGCGGCCACGAGGGGGCCGGCGTGGTCACCAAGGTCGGCCCCGGAGTCACCGGGCTCGCTGAAGGCGATCACGTCGTGCTCGCCTTCATCCCGGCCTGCGGCACGTGCCCGTCGTGTGCCACCGGGCTTCAGAACCTCTGCGACGAGGGCGCCGGTCTGCTGACCGGGCTGTCCGTCGCCGACAAGACCTATCGGGTCACCCGCGACGGTCAGCCCGTCATCCAGATGTGCCTGCTCGGCACCTTCGCGCCCTACGTCACGGTGAGCGAGGCGTCGGTGGTCAAGATCGAGAATGACGTGCCGCTGGAGGTGGCTGCGCTGCTCGGCTGCGGTGTCTCCACCGGTTGGGGCTCGGCGACCGAGATCGGTGACACCCGGCCGGGGGACACCGTCGTCGTGATGGGGATCGGCGGGGTCGGCATCAACGCCGTGCAGGGTGCGCGATTCGCGGGCGCCCGTTTTGTCGTCGCGATCGACCCGGTCGACTTCAAGCGGAAGAAGGCGCTCGAGTTCGGCGCCACCCACACCTTCGCGTCCGTCGAGGCGGCCGCCGCTGAACTACCCGACCTCACCTGGGGAAAAATGGCCCAGGTTTCGATCATCACGGTCGGTGAGATCAAAGGCGAACACATCCAGCAGGCGCTGAGCCTGACCGGTAAGGGCGGACAGGTGATCGTCACCGGCATGGGCGATTTCACCCAGTCGACCGTCGACCTCAACCTGTTCGAGCTGACGCTGCTGCAGAAGCGGGTGCAAGGAGCCGTGTTCGGAGGCGTCGGGCCCCGCACCCAGATACCCAGGTTGCTCGATCTCTACCGCTCGGGGAATCTCAAGCTCGACGAGCTCGTGACGACTCGCTACCGCCTGGAGGACATCAACCAGGGTTACCGAGACATGTTCGACGGCAAGAACCTTCGCGGTCTGATCGTCTACTCCGACGCCGACTACTGAACCGGAAAAGGGACACCATGCAGATCCACGACAGCAACTACATCGACGGCAAGTGGGCGGTTTCGGGTGGCACGACCCGCATACCCGTGATCAACCCGGCGAACGACGAGGTCATCGCCGAAGTCGTGGCCGGCACCGCGGCCGACGTCGATGCCGCCGTCGCGGCCGCGCGCGCCGCTTTCGGAGCCTGGTCGGCGACCTCGGTCGGTGAGCGTGCCGACCACCTCGCCGCGATCGCCGGAAAGCTGGCCGAGCGCGCCGAGGACCTGGCCCGCACCATCTCCTCCGAGATGGGTTGTCCCATCTCGATTTCCCGGGCGATCCAGCTGGGGCTACCGCTCAACAGTTTCGCCGAAGCCGCCAACATCGTGCGCGAGTACGAGTTCGAAAGCGAGTACCGGGGATCGACGATCGTGCGCGAGCCGTTCGGTGTGCTGGGCGCGATCACGCCCTGGAACTACCCGTTGCACCAGATCGCTCTGAAGGTCGCCTACGGTCTGGCCGCAGGCAACACCGTCGTCATCAAACCCAGCGAGATCACCCCGCTGTGCGCGATCAAGCTCACCGAGATCATTGACGAGATCGGGCTTCCCCCAGGTGTATTCAACATTGTGTTCGGCACCGGCGCGGACGTCGGTGAGGCGATCGCCGGGCACGACGACGTCGACATCGTCAGTTTCACCGGCTCCACGCGGGCCGGCCGGCGTGTGCAGGAAGTCGCCGCCCGCACCGTCAAGCGGGTCTCGCTGGAGCTGGGAGGCAAGAGCCCCAACATCATTCTCGACGATGCCGACCTGGAATCGGTCGTGCCCGCGTCGGTCAAGACGATGATGCTCAACTCGGGACAGACGTGCTCGGCGCTGACCCGGATGATCGTCCCGCGCGACAAGCTGGCCGAGGTGGAGGCACTCGCCAAGGCGACTGCCGACGCGCTGCCGGTGGGCGATCCGGCCGACGAAGGCACCGCGCTGGGCCCGCTGTCGTCTCGCGCCCAGCAGGAACGAGTGCTCGGCCATATCCGCGCGGCGGTGACCGAAGGGGCGCGCCTGGTCACCGGTGGTGAGACCGAAGCCGGCGCGCCGGGTGCCTTCGTGCGGCCGACGGTGTTCTCCGATGTCACCGAGGACATGACGATCCACAAGGAGGAGGTCTTCGGTCCGGTTCTGGTGATCGAGGCCTACGACTCCGAGGACGACGCGATACGGATCGCCAATGCCACGGATTACGGCCTGGCCGGCGCCGTCTGGTCCGGGTCGCAGGATCGGGCCGAGAAGATCGCCCGCCGGATCCGTGCCGGCCAGGTGCAGATCAACGCCGGTGCCTTCAACGTGAACGCACCGTTCGGCGGATACAAGCAATCGGGCAACGGGCGTGAGGCCGGGGTATACGGCCTCGAGGAATTCCTGGAGATCAAGTCGATTCAGCGGTGACCGGCGGGCAGGTGGATACTTCTCTGGCGAATATTGCGGCGTGAGAAGAGGCAGATGACCCAGCAGGAGCAGGTGGAGGGCGAACCGAGCCGGGCACTCAGCACCGAGCCCAATCCGATGAAGCGGGTGGCGTTCGCCAGTTTCATCGGCACCGCGATCGAGTTCTACGACTTCTACATCTACGGCACCGCCGCCGCCCTGATCTTCCCCCACGTGTTCTTCCCGAACATGGGGCCGACCATGGCGACCATCTCCTCACTCGGCACGTTCGCGGTCGCGTTCCTGTCCCGCCCGATCGGTGCCGCGGTGTTCGGCCACTTCGGAGATCGACTGGGCCGCAAGAAGACTCTGATCGCGACGCTGCTGATCATGGGTCTGTCGACGGTCTGCGTCGGGTTGGTGCCCAGTGCGGCGACGATCGGCGTGGCCGCACCGATCATCCTGCTGGGGCTGCGGCTGTTGCAGGGCTTCGCCGTCGGCGGGGAGTGGGCAGGTTCGGCGCTCCTGAGCGCCGAGTACGCGCCGGCCGGCAAACGCGGCATGTACGGCATGTTCACCCAGCTGGGTGCCGGTGCCGGGCTCGCGGTGAGCAACCTGGTGGTCTTCACGGTCAGCGTGACCATCGGCGAGAAGAGCGCGATGTTCCTGGACTGGGCCTGGCGGTTGCCGTTCCTGTTCAGCGCGGTTCTGCTGATCGTGGCGCTGTATGTGCGGTTGAGCATCGACGAGACCCCGGTCTTCGCCCGGGAGCAGGTGGCCGGTGGTGTGCCCAAGGCGCCGCTCGCCGAACTCTTCCGCACCCAGACCAGGCAGGTGGCGTTGGCGGCTGGGTGCATGGTGGGCATCTTCACGATGAGCTTTCTGGGCGGCACCTACCTGATGAGCTACGCCAGCACCCGCATCGGGTACCCGCGCAGCCTGATCCTCGGTGTCGGTGTGCTCGCCGGCGTCGCATTGATGATGTTCTCGGCGATCTCGGCAGTGTTGTGCGACCGATACGGCCGGCGACGCGTCATCCTCGCCGGCTTTGTCCTTGCCCTGCCGTGGGCGTTCGTGGTGATGCCACTGATCGACTCGGGTTCCGCGGTGGGCTTCGCGGTGGCGATCGCCGGAATCTTCTGCATCTTCGGACTGTCCTACGGCCCCATCGGGTCGTTCCTGCCTGAGATCTTCGCCACGCGGTACCGCTACACCGGCGCGGGTCTCGCGTTCAATCTGGCAGGCATCGTGGGTGGGGCGATTCCACCGTTGGTCGCCGGTGTCCTGGTGGCCACGCTGGGTAGCTGGGCAGTCGGGGCGATGATGGCGGGATTCGTCGTCGTCAGCATCGTGTCGACCGTGCTCCTGCCGGAGACGAGGGGAACCGAATTGGAGACCGTCTCGAGTGACTCCGCGAGGTGACCGTGGCGGGCTTGCGTTTGCGGCCTGCTAAGCTACGCGGCAGTTCGACGTCCTTTAACGATCCGTCCCGAGAGGCGGAGAAGGAGGTCAGGGTCACCTCATGGGCTCTTCAAGTGCCGACCGGGAATTGTTGTCTGCGGCGGACGTCGGCCGCACCATTTCCCGGATCGCTCATCAGATCATCGAAAAGACCGCTCTTGACGATCCCGCCGAACGCGAGCGGGTGGTTCTCCTCGGCATCCCCACGCGCGGCGTGACACTGGCCACGCGCCTCGCCGCCAAGATCAACGAGTTCGCCGATGTCGCATTGCCGGTCGGTGCGCTCGACATCACGCTCTATCGCGACGACCTCAACTTCAAGCCGCCGCGTCCGCTGGCGGCCACATCGATCCCGCCCGGCGGCATCGATGACGCCGTGGTGATCCTCGTCGACGACGTCCTGTACTCGGGCCGTTCGGTGCGCTCGGCGCTGGATGCCTTGCGCGACATCGGCCGCCCGCGGGTGGTGCAACTCGCGGTGCTGGTCGATCGCGGTCACCGCGAGCTGCCGATCCGTGCCGATTACGTCGGGAAGAACGTCCCGACCTCCCGCACCGAGAGTGTCCATGTGCTGCTGTCCGAGGATGACGACCGTGACGGGGTAGTGATTTCGAAATGACGAATGCTTGCGTGAGGAATCGACAACTTGCGACGAACGCTTGCGTGAGGAATCGACCGCTATGACGACACGTCATCTTCTGTCGGCGCAGGACCTGACCCGGGATGACGCGACGGCGATCCTCGATGATGCCGACCGGTTCCGTGAGGCGCTGCTGGGCCGCGAGGTCAAGAAGCTGCCCACGCTGCGCGGCCGCACGGTGATCACCATGTTCTACGAGAACTCCACCCGCACCCGGGTGTCGTTCGAGGTCGCGGGCAAGTGGATGAGCGCCGACGTGATCAACGTCAGCTCGTCGGGATCCTCGGTGGCCAAAGGGGAGTCGCTGCGCGACACCGCGCTGACCTTGCGCGCGGCCGGGGCCGACGCGCTGATCATCCGCCACCCCGCATCGGGTGCCGCTCAACAGCTCGCCGAGTGGACCGCCGAAGACGGCGGCGGCGGGCCCAGTGTCATCAACGCCGGCGACGGTACGCACGAACATCCCACGCAGGCTCTGCTCGACGCCTTGACCATCCGTCAACGGCTCGGCTCCATCGAGGGCAGGCGAGTGGTGATCGTCGGTGACGTGCTGCACAGTCGGGTCGCCCGGTCGAACGTGTCTCTGCTCTCCACCCTGGGGGCCGAGGTGGTGCTGGTGGCGCCGCCGACTCTGCTGCCGGTCGGGGTGTCCGGGTGGCCGGTCACGGTGTCGCACGACCTTGATGCCGAATTGCCCGCCGCCGATGCGGTGTTGATGCTCCGGGTCCAGGCCGAGCGCATGAACGGTGCGTTCTTCCCGTCCGCGCGTGAGTACTCGGTGCGCTACGGGCTGTCGGAGAAGCGTCAGGCCATGCTGCCCGGCAACGCCGTGGTGTTGCATCCGGGGCCGATGCTGCGCGGCATGGAGATCGCGTTCCCGGTCGCCGATTCATCACAATCAGCTGTGCTGCAACAGGTTTCAAACGGTGTCCACGTGCGGATGGCAGTGCTGTTCCATCTGCTGGTGGGTGCGGATCGGGAGGCGATCAGCGTATGACGCATCAGGTACTCATTCGCGGGGTCCGGCTCTACGGCGAGGGTGAGCCGCTCGATGTGCTGATCGCCGATGGTCAGATCGCCGAGATCGGGTCCGCTCTCAAGGCTGCCGACGGCGCCGAGCTGATCGAAGCCAGTGGCCAGGTGCTGCTGCCGGGCTTCGTCGACCTGCACACGCACCTGCGCGAGCCGGGCCGCGAGTACGCAGAGGACATCGAAACCGGTTCGGCGGCAGCGGCTCTGGGTGGCTACACCGCCGTTTTCGCGATGGCCAACACCGATCCGGTCGCTGACTCGGCCGTGGTCACCGACCACGTGTGGAACCGCGGCCAGCAGGTGGGTCTCGTCGACGTGCACCCCGTCGGTGCGGTCACTGTCGGCCTGGAAGGCAAGCAGCTCACCGAGATGGGCCTGATGGCAGACGGTGTCGGCCAGGTCCGGATGTTCTCCGACGACGGCCTGTGCGTGCACGATCCGCTGGTGATGCGCCGCGCCCTGGAATACGCCAGCGGTCTCGGGGTGCTCATCGCCCAGCATGCCGAAGAGCCGCGACTGACCGTCGGGGCCGTCGCTCACGAAGGGCCCAACGCGGCCAAGCTCGGATTGGCGGGTTGGCCCCGCTCGGCCGAGGAGTCGATCGTCGCCCGTGACGCGATTTTGGCCCGCGATGCCGGTGCGCGGGTTCACATCTGCCACGCCTCCACCGCGGGCACCGTGGAACTGCTCAAATGGGCCAAGGCGCAAGGTATTTCGATCACCGCCGAGGTCACCCCACACCACCTGCTGCTCGATGACGACCGGCTGGCCAGCTATGACGGCCGCAACCGGGTCAACCCGCCGCTGCGGGAATCCAGCGACGCCGAGGCGCTGCGTCAGGCGTTGGCCGACGGCGTGATCGACTGTGTGGCGACCGACCACGCACCGCACGCCGAGCACGAGAAGTGCTGCGAATTCTCGGTGGCCCGGCCGGGCATGCTCGGCTTGCAGACCGCGTTGTCGGTCGTGGCCGAGACCATGGTGCGTCCGGGGCTGTTGACCTGGCGCGGTGTCGCCAAGGTGATGAGCGAGGCCCCGGCCGCCATCGTCGGTCTGCCCGATCAGGGCCGCCCGCTGGAGGTGGGGGAGCCCGCCAACCTCACCGTCATCGATCCCGACGCGAGCTGGACGGTCGAAGGCGATGCACTGGCCAGCCGCTCGGACAACACGCCGTTCGAATCGATGACACTGCCCGCCAAGGTGACCGCCACCCTGCTGCGGGGCCGGATCACGGCGCTCGACGGGAAGTCGGCACCGGCGGGCAGGACCGCAGCGACCCGGGGATCGAAAGAGTGAACACTCCCACGCTGATCGCATCGCTGGTGATGGCGGCCCTGTTGGCCGTGCTGATCGCGTTCCTGATCCGCCAAATGATGCGTGGCTGGGTGCATCGCGCCCAACGCCAGGCTCAGCTGATCGGCACCTTGCCGCCGCTGCCCGATACCGTCGGCGCGGCGACGATCCCTGCGACCAAGGGAATGTACGTCGGCAGCACGCTGGTGCCGCACTGGAACGACAAGGTCGCCGCGGGAGACCTCGGCTTTCGCGCCAAGGCGGTGCTGACCCGCTATCCCGAGGGAATCATGGTGCAGCGCAGTGGCGCCGGGCCCATCTGGATTCCTGCCGAGTCGGTCACCGCGATTCGCACCGAACGCGGAATCGCCGGCAAGGCACTGACTTACGACGGAATCCTGGCGATCAGATGGCGGCTGCCCTCGGGCACCGAGATCGACACGGGGTTCCGTGCTGACAACCGCGCAGAGTACGACCGCTGGCTGGAGGAAGAGGCATGACGAACAACGCGAAAAAGACCAACGGCACCGCGGCGAGCCGCGAATCGGGCAAGGCGGTCCTGGTACTCGAGGACGGGCGCGTCTTCACCGGTACGGCGTTCGGGGCGGTCGGGCAGACGCTCGGCGAGGCGGTGTTCTCCACCGGGATGTCGGGTTACCAGGAGACGCTCACCGATCCCAGCTACCACGGGCAGATCGTGGTGGCCACCGCACCGCAGATCGGCAACACCGGCTGGAACACCGAGGACGGCGAAAGCCGCGACGACAAGATCTGGGTGGCCGGTTACGCCGTACGCGACCCCTCGCCCCGCGCGTCGAACTGGCGCGCCAGCGGAACTCTCGACGACGAGCTGGTGCGGCAGGGCATCGTGGGTATCGCCGGGATCGACACCCGGGCAGTGGTGCGCCACCTGCGCACGCGCGGATCGATGAAGGCCGGCGTGTTCAGCGGAGCCGCGTTAGCGGCGACATCGGGCTCAGGTGTCGCGTCCTTGGACGAACTGGTGGCCCGGGTTCTCGACCAGCCGTCGATGCTCGGCGCGGACCTGGCCGGTGAGGTCAGCACCGATAGCTTGTACGTCGTGGAAGCGGAAGGCGCCCACCGCTTCACGGTCGCGGCGGTGGACCTCGGTATCAAGACCAACACCCCGCGCAATTTCGCCCGCCGCGGAATCCGCAGCCACGTGCTGCCGTCGTCGGTGTCCTTCGATCAGATCGCCGACCTGAAGCCCGACGGCGTGTTCCTGTCCAACGGTCCGGGCGATCCGGCCACCGCCGACCACATCGTCGCGGTGACCCGCGAGGTGCTCAGCGCCGGAATCCCGTTGTTCGGCATCTGCTTTGGCAACCAGATCCTGGGCCGGGCGCTGGGCCGGTCCACCTACAAGATGGTGTTCGGCCACCGCGGCATCAACATCCCGGTGATCGACCACATCACCGGACGGGTCGCGATCACCGCCCAGAACCACGGCTTCGCGCTTGAGGGCGAGAAGGGCGAGGTGTTCGACACCCCGTTCGGCGCTGCCGAGGTCAGCCACACCTGCGCCAACGACGGTGTGGTGGAAGGCATCCGGCTGACCAACGGCCGGGCGTTCTCGGTCCAGTACCACCCTGAAGCCGCGGCCGGACCGCACGACGCGGAGTACCTGTTCGACCAGTTCGTCGACCTGATGGCAGGAGAGAAGTAGATGCCACGTCGCTCTGACCTCAATCACGTGCTGGTGATCGGCTCCGGCCCGATCGTCATCGGCCAGGCGTGCGAATTCGATTACTCGGGCACCCAAGCCTGCCGGGTGCTGCGCTCCGAGGGCATCCAGGTGAGCCTGGTCAACTCGAACCCGGCGACGATCATGACCGATCCGGAGTACGCCGACAACACCTACGTGGAGCCGATCACGTGGGAGTTCGTCGAGAAGGTCATCGTCCAGCAAGCAGAGCGCGGCAACAAGATCGACGCCGTGCTGGCCACCCTCGGCGGGCAGACCGCGCTGAACACCGCGGTGGCCCTGCACGACAACGGTGTGCTGGAGAAGTACGGGGTCGAGCTGATCGGTGCCGACTTCGAGGCCATCCAACGCGGTGAGGACCGACAGAAGTTCAAGGACATCGTCGCCAAGGTGGGCGGTGAATCCGCCCGCAGCCGCGTGTGTTTCACGATGGACGAGGTCCGCGAGACGGTGGAAGACCTGGGTCTTCCCGTCGTGGTCCGCCCGTCGTTCACCATGGGCGGCCTGGGATCCGGTATGGCGTACTCGGCCGAGGACGTCGAGCGGATGGCCGGCGACGGCCTGGCCGCCTCGCCGTCGGCCAACGTGCTGATCGAGGAATCCATCTACGGGTGGAAGGAATTCGAGCTCGAGCTGATGCGCGACAGCCGCGACAACGTCGTGGTGGTCTGCTCGATCGAGAACTTCGATCCGATGGGTGTGCACACCGGCGACTCGGTGACCGTGGCGCCGGCGATGACGCTGACCGATCGCGAATACCAGAAGATGCGTGACCTGGGGATCGCGATCCTGCGTGAGGTGGGTGTCGACACCGGCGGCTGTAACATCCAGTTCGCGATCGACCCGAGCGACGGCCGCCTGATCGTCATCGAGATGAACCCGCGTGTGTCACGGTCCAGTGCGTTGGCGTCGAAGGCCACGGGCTTCCCGATCGCCAAGATCGCGGCGAAGCTGGCCATCGGCTACACCCTCGACGAGATCCTCAACGACATCACCAAAGAGACCCCGGCCTGCTTCGAGCCCACGCTGGACTACGTCGTGGTCAAGGCGCCGCGGTTCGCGTTCGAGAAATTCCCCGGCGCTGACGCCACGCTGACCACCACGATGAAGTCGGTCGGTGAGGCGATGTCGTTGGGCCGCAACTTCATCGAGGCCCTCGGCAAGGTGATGCGATCGCTGGAGACCAGCCGGGCCGGGTTCTGGACCGGCCCGGATCCCGATCTGACGGTCGAGCAGTTGCTGACCGGCCTGCGCACCCCGGTCGACGGCCGGCTCTACGACATCGAGCATGCGCTGCGCCTTGGTGCCAGCGTCGAGCAGGTGGCCGAGGCCTCCGGCGTCGACCCATGGTTCATCGAGCAGATCGCAGGCCTGGTGGCGCTGCGGGTCGAGCTGCTGGAAGCGCCCGTGCTCGACGCCGAACTGCTGCGGCGGGCCAAGCACAGCGGGCTGTCGGATCGCCAGATCGCCGCGCTGCGACCGGAATTGGCCGGCGAGTCGGGTGTGCGGGCACTGCGCCGCCGGCTGGGCATCCACCCGGTGTACAAGACCGTCGACACCTGCGCTGCCGAATTCGACGCCAAGACCCCGTACCACTACAGCAGCTACGAGCTCGACCCTGCCGCCGAGACCGAGGTCGCCCCGCAGACAGAGAAGCCCAAGGTACTGATCCTGGGTTCCGGGCCGAACCGGATCGGCCAGGGCATCGAGTTCGATTACAGCTGTGTGCATGCCGCGACGACACTGAGTGCGGTCGGATTCGAAACCGTCATGGTGAACTGCAATCCCGAGACGGTGTCCACCGATTACGACACCGCCGACCGGTTGTACTTCGAGCCCCTCACCTTCGAGGACGTGCTGGAGGTCTTCTACGCCGAGGACGCCTCGGGCAAGGGGGAGGACGGGGCCGGTCCCGGCGTCGTCGGCGTGATCGTCCAGCTCGGCGGTCAGACTCCGCTGGGTCTGGCCAAACGCCTCGAAGAGGCCGGGGTGCCGATCGTCGGCACCGGGCCCGACGCCATCGACCTGGCCGAGGACCGTGGGCTTTTCGGTGAGGTTCTGGTCAACGCCGGCCTGCCCGCGCCGCGGTTCGGCACCGCCACCAGCTTCGAGCAGGCGCGGCGGATCGCCTCCGACATCGGCTACCCCGTACTGGTGCGTCCCTCCTACGTTCTGGGCGGGCGGGGCATGGAGATCGTCTACGACGAGGAGACCCTGGAGGGCTACATCGCCCGCGCCACCCAGCTGTCCCCGGAACACCCGGTGCTGGTCGACCGGTTCCTCGAAGACGCGATCGAGATCGACGTCGACGCGCTGTGCGACGGCAGCGAGGTGTACATCGGCGGAATCATGGAGCACATCGAAGAGGCCGGTATCCACTCCGGCGACTCGGCGTGCGCGCTGCCGCCGGTGACCTTGGGCCGCAGCGACATCGAAGCGGTGCGCCGGGCCACCGAGGCCATTGCCCACGGCATCGGCGTCGTCGGACTGCTCAACGTCCAGTATGCGCTCAAGGACGACGTGCTCTACGTGCTGGAGGCCAACCCCCGCGCCAGCCGCACGGTGCCGTTCGTCTCAAAAGCCACGGCAGTGCCACTCGCAAAGGCCTGCGCGCGAGTGATGCTGGGCGCCACCATCGCCGAGCTGCGTGGCGAGGGCCTGCTGAGCAAGACCGGCGACGGGGCCACCGTCGCCCGCAACGCCCCGGTCGCCGTCAAAGAAGCCGTGCTGCCGTTCCACCGGTTCCGCCGCGCCGACGGCGCCCAGGTCGACTCCCTGCTGGGACCGGAGATGAAGTCGACCGGCGAGGTGATGGGCATCGACCACGACTTCGGCACCGCATTCGCCAAGAGCCAGACCGCTGCTTACGGGTCGTTGCCGACCTCGGGCACCGTCTTCGTGTCGGTGGCCAACCGCGACAAGCGCTCACTGGTGTTCCCGGTCAAGCGGCTGGCTGATCTCGGGTTCCGGGTGCTGGCCACCGAAGGCACCGCGGAGATGCTGCGCCGCAACGGCATTCCCTGTGATGAGGTGCGCAAGCACTCTGAGCAACCCACGGGAAGCGACGATCTTCCGTCCGCGGTCGACGCCATCAAGGCCGGTGAGGTCGACATGGTCATCAACACGCCGTACGGAAATTCCGGGCCGCGGGTCGACGGGTACGAGATCCGTTCGGCCGCAGTGTCGATGAACATTCCGTGTGTGACGACGGTGCAGGGCGCGTCGGCCGCGGTGCAGGGCATCGAGGCGGGCATCCGGGGCGACATCGACGTGATGTCACTGCAGGAACTGCACAGCGAGCTGGAATCGCGCTGACGATGGAGACTTTCGGGCAGCGGCTGGCCGACGCGGTGTCGACGCGGGGGCCGCTGTGTCCCGGCATCGACCCGCATCCGGAGCTGCTGCGGGCGTGGGGTCTCACCGTCGATGCCGACGGGCTGGCCGCGTTCTGCGACATCTGCGTGACGGCCTTCGCGGAATTCGCGATCGTCAAGCCGCAGGTGGCGTTCTTCGAGACCTACGGCTCAGCCGGTTTCGCGGTACTGGAACGCACGATGGCCGCCCTGCGCGCGGCAGGCGTGCTGGTGCTGGCCGACGCCAAGCGCGGGGACATCGGCTCCACGATGGCGGCCTATGCCGCGGCGTGGGCCGGTGACTCACCGTTGGCGGCCGACGCCGTCACCGCATCGCCTTACCTGGGCTTCGGGTCGCTGCAACCCCTGCTGGATGTCGCCGCGGCTCATGGCCGCGGGGTGTTTGTGCTGGCCGCCACCTCCAACCCGGAGGGCGCGAGCGTTCAGCGCGCCGTGGCGGGGACACGCACCGTGGCGCAGTCCGTCGTCGACGACGTGGCGGCAGTGAATCGAGCGGCCGGCCAGTCCGCCGGTTCTGTCGGTGTGGTGGTCGGGGCGACAGTGACCGACCCGCCCGATCTCAGCGACATGGGCGGGCCGGTACTGGCTCCCGGTGTCGGGGCACAGGGCGGGCGTGCCGATGCGCTGCGCGGATTCGGGGGAGCCCGCCTGGTGTTGCCCGCGGTGTCGCGTGAGGTGCTGCGGGCCGGCCCGGCCGTGGCCGATCTACGGGCCGCGGCCGAACGGCTCCGCGACGAGGTCGCCTACCTCGCCTGAGCGCTGTCGTTTTCGTCGTGTCCCAGCGCCGTTTTCCACGCCTGGGTCGTGTTCGTCGCACAGTCGCGACCCAGGCGTGGAAAGCGGTGACTCGAAAACCCACTGCACGCAATCGGATTGGTCAGCCGGCCGTCAGAATCACTGCGGCGCACCGCGTCACAGCGGGATCCAGATACCGAAGAACCAGAAGCCCCATCCGTTGAAATCCGGATTGAACAGCGGTGTCACCCACCTGCCGTTGTAGTTGAACGGCTGGTGGTCGAACCGGCCCTGGTCCATCCCGCGCCAGGACAGATCGGGGGGTGGCGGGCCCCAGTGGCCACCGCGATCATCAGGTCCGCCGTGGTCTCCCGGCCATCCGGGTCCGCCAGGTCCGCCGGGTCCGCGGTCGCCCGGCCCACCTGGACCTCCGGGTCCGCGGTCGCCGGGTCCACCTGGGCCGCGGTCGCCCGGGCCTCCTGGACCGCCGTGGTCGCCCTGCCAACCCGGTCCGCCTGGTCCGCCCGGCCCACCGGGGTGTTCGGGCCCTCCTGGGCCTCCTGGGCCACCCGGACGGTCAGGTCCCCCCGGTCCTCCCGGGCCCTGGCAGTTGCCGAACCCGCACGGCGGTCCCGGTTGCGCGGCCGCCACGCCGGCTCCCGCCGCCAAGGTGGCGGTTCCCAGAGCTATGGCGACAACAGAAGTGCAGGTCAGACGCTTGATGTTCATGTCCAGCTTCCCTTCGGGGTCATGGATACCCGACCTCGGGAGGCTATTTAGCCAAGCTGTGTAATCACTATGTGGCAACTAGGCGCGGCTTAGGCGTCATGAAACGCACCGGTGTGACGTGCGTGTCAGGGGCTCCGACACGCCCGACACGCCGTGACCAGCGAAAATTTTCTCGAATACCCGGCGGTAACCGGGCGCGGGGGTGGCGGTACCGCTCCCGGACTCATGGGTTATTAGCTATCGGTCGCTCGAAACCCTTTGACTTGCAGGAATATCCGGCCCGGTGCGGCGTCGGGGGCGATGCCGGGAGACGTTTTCGCGGGGAAGCCGGGCGTCGTCTGCGCGCACTACACGCTGGGCTTTTGGCGTCGTAACCAGGGGGTGGCGTTCGCTTTAGTCAGCCAGCGTGGGTAGGTTCGTCGTCGCTGGCTGGTTTGTACTCCAGCCGTAAAAAACAAGAGATGGCCGAAGAAGAATCGCCAGGAGACGGAGGAACCCGTGGCCCTTCCCCAGTTGACCGACGAACAGCGCGCGGCAGCGTTGGAGAAGGCTGCTGCCGCACGTCGAGCGCGAGCCGAGCTCAAAGATCGACTCAAGCGCGGCGGCACCAACCTCAAGCAGGTGCTCACCGACGCCGAGACCGATGAGGTCTTGGGCAAGATGAAGGTTTCCGCTCTGCTGGAAGCCCTGCCCAAGGTCGGCAAGGTCAAGGCGCAGGAGATCATGACCGAGCTGGAGATCGCCCCGACCCGCCGTCTGCGCGGCCTCGGTGATCGTCAGCGCAAGGCCCTCCTGGAGAAGTTCGACCAGTAGAGGCTCCCGCATTGAGCGCTGGTAGAGGGGCCGGACAACGCACACAGACGGCTCCGGTCGTCGTGTTGTCCGGTCCCTCCGCCGTCGGGAAGTCCACCGTGATCCGCTGTCTGCGGGAGCGGCTTCCCGACTTGTATTTCTCTGTCTCGGTCACGACGAGGGCACCGCGGCCGGGAGAGGTCGACGGTGTCGACTACACATTCGTGTCCACGGAACGCTTTCAGCAGCTGATCGACGACGGTGAGCTGCTCGAATGGGCTGACATCCACGGCGGATTGCACCGCTCGGGTACGCCTGCCCAGCCTGTGCGGGACGCCACCCGGGCCGGTCACCCGGTTCTGATCGAGGTTGATCTGGCCGGTGCACGTGCCGTCAAACGGGCCATGCCCGAGGTGATATCGGTGTTCCTGGCACCGCCCAGCTGGGATGAACTGGTCAGTCGATTGTCCGGTCGGGGCACCGAATCGCCCGAGGTGATGGCCAGGCGATTGGAGACGGCGCGGGCCGAAATGGCCGCCCAGTCCGACTTTGACCAGGTCGTGGTAAACCGCCAGTTGGATACCGCGTGCGCGGAATTGGTATCCTTGCTGGTGGACAGCCGATGACTCATCGTGCCGGGACCGACGTGATCGGGTCCGCGAGCCCGCACGCTGTCCACTAAACGCATTTTCGCTAACCGCCAGGAGACTTTTTCGTGAGCACCCCGCACGCCGACGCGCAGCTGGCCGCTGCGGACGACTTGGGTATCGATTCGTCCGCTGCCAGCTCCTATGACACGCCGCTGGGCATCACCAACCCGCCCATCGACGAGTTGCTGGACCGCGCGTCGAGCAAGTACGCGCTGGTGATCTACGCCGCCAAGCGCGCGCGCCAGATCAACGATTACTACAACCAGCTGGGTGACGGCATTCTCGAATACGTCGGCCCGCTGGTCGAGCCCGGTCTGCAGGAGAAGCCGCTGTCCATCGCGATGCGGGAGATCCACGAGGATCTGCTCGAGCACACCGAGGGCGGCGAGTAGCCAGGCCAGGGCCGGGACGTGAGCGCGCGTAAGCGAATCGTCGTCGGTGTCGCAGGCGGCATTGCCGCCTACAAGGCGTGCACCCTGGTCCGTCAACTCACCGAGGCCGGCCATTCGGTGCGCGTGCTGCCCACCGAATCGGCTCTGCGCTTCGTCGGGGCAGCCACGTTCGAAGCCCTGTCGGGCAATCCCGTGCACACCGGTGTGTTCACCGATGTGCACGAGGTTCCGCATGTCCGGATCGGCCAGGAAGCCGACCTTGTCGTCGTCGCCCCCGCCACGGCCGATCTGCTGGCAAGGGCGGTCGCCGGCCGGGCCGACGATCTGCTCACCGCCACGCTCCTGACGGCGCGATGTCCCGTGCTGTTCGCCCCGGCCATGCATACCGAGATGTGGTTCCACCCGGCCACCGTCGACAACGTGGCCACCTTGCGCCGTCGGGGTGCGGTGGTGCTGGAACCCGCATCGGGCCGTCTTACCGGTGCCGACAGCGGCGCGGGCCGGCTACCGGAGGCCGAAGAGATCGTTACCTTCGCCCAGCTCCTGCTGGAGCGTGGCGACGCGTTGCCCCATGACCTGGCCGGCGTCAAGGCGCTGGTGACGGCAGGCGGTACCCGGGAACCCCTCGATCCGGTGCGGTTCATCGGCAACCGCAGTTCCGGCAAGCAGGGTTACGCCGTGGCCCGGGTCCTGGCCCAGCGGGGCGCCGACGTGACGCTCATCGCGGGCAACACCGCAGGCCTGGTCGACCCGGCAGGCGTCGAGGTCGTGCACATCGGCTCGGCCGCGCAATTGCGCGACGCGGTGTCCAAGTACGCCCCCGAGTCCAACGTTCTGGTGATGGCCGCGGCCGTCGCCGACTTCCGCCCGGCGCACGTGGCGGCCAGCAAGATCAAGAAGGGCGGCGCCTCCGAGCCCAGCTCCATCGACCTCGTCCGCAACGACGACGTGCTCGCCGGAGCGGTGCGGGCCCGCAGCGAGGGACAGTTGCCGAACATGCGGGCCATCGTCGGCTTCGCCGCCGAGACCGGTGACGCCAACGGTGACGTGTTGTTCCATGCCAGGGCCAAGCTGAAACGCAAGGGCTGCGACCTGCTGGTGGTCAACGCGGTGGGGGAGAATCGCGCGTTCGAGGTCGACAACAACGACGGTTGGTTGCTGAGCGCAGACGGTGCCGAGGTCGCACTCGAGCATGGTTCGAAGACTCTGATGGCCACCCGTATCGTGGACTCCATCGCGGCGTTTCTGGGCACGCACGACGAGTGATCCGACGCACAGATCAAGATGTGGATAAGGGTTGCGTATTTGCGTCCCACGCGCTTGGGTGCAACAGGGCATAGATATCATTCGCCTAACTAAGTAGTTTTGAGACTGACAAATTTTTCAGATCGGCAAGGAAGGAAGCAGACCGTGAGCCAAGGTCGCCTGTTTACCAGTGAGTCGGTAACCGAAGGACACCCCGACAAGATCTGTGATGCGATCAGCGACTCGGTGCTCGACGCGCTGCTGGAGCAGGATCCCAAGTCGCGGGTCGCGGTGGAAACTATGGTCACCACCGGCCAGGTGCATGTCGCCGGTGAGGTCACCACCTCCGCGTACGCCGACATCCCGAAGATCGTGCGCGATCGCATCCTGGAGATCGGCTACGACTCGTCGACCAAGGGGTTCGACGGCGCGTCGTGCGGCGTGAACATCGCCATCGGCGCGCAGTCGCCCGACATCGCCCAGGGCGTCGACACCGCCCACGAGGCGCGGGTCGAGGGCGCCGGTGATCCCTTGGACTCCCAGGGCGCCGGCGACCAGGGCCTGATGTTCGGCTACGCGATCGGCGACACCCCCGAGCTGATGCCGCTGCCCATCGCCTTGGCCCACCGGCTGTCGCGGCGGCTGACCGAGGTGCGCAAGAACGGCGTGCTGGACTACCTGCGCCCGGACGGCAAGACACAGGTCACCATCCAGTACGACGACAAGACGCCGGTGCGACTCGACACCGTGGTGCTGTCCACCCAGCACGCCGACGGCATCGACCTGGACGGCACTTTGACCCCGGACATCCGGGAGAAGGTCGTCAACACCGTGCTGGCCGACCTCAACCACGAGACGCTGGACACCTCCGACTTCCGCCTGCTGGTCAACCCGACGGGCAAGTTCGTGCTCGGCGGCCCGATGGGTGACGCCGGTCTGACCGGCCGCAAGATCATCGTCGACACCTACGGCGGCTGGGCCCGTCACGGCGGCGGCGCCTTCTCCGGCAAGGATCCGTCAAAGGTCGACCGCTCGGCCGCGTACGCGATGCGCTGGGTGGCCAAGAACGTCGTCGCCGCCGGGCTGGCCGAACGCGTCGAGGTGCAGGTCGCCTACGCGATCGGCAAGGCTGCTCCGGTCGGTCTGTTCGTCGAGACCTTCGGCACCGAGACCGTCGACCCGGCCCGCATCGAGAAAGCCATCAGCAGCGTGTTCGATCTGCGCCCCGGTGCGATCATCCGCGACCTGGACCTGCTGCGTCCGATCTACGCGCAGACCGCGGCCTACGGCCACTTCGGTCGCACCGACATCGAGCTGCCGTGGGAGCAGCTGAACAAGGTCGACGACCTGAAGGCGTCGGTCTAGCTTTTCCTGCGCGAGCAGACAGAAAACTGCCCCTTTTCACGCGAAAAGGGGCAGTTTTCTGTCTGTTCACGGGGTGTGTTGCCCCGTGAACGCGTAGTCGTCCAGCGGGAAGCGGCGACTGCGCCAGTACGCCTCGAGGGTGGTCGCCGGCCGCAGTGGCACGTCTCCGTTGCGGTCGAAGTAGTAGCTGTTGGCCAGGCTGCAGCTGTCCTGCCAGAAGATCTGGCGGTGCCGCTTGCGCATCATCTCGGCGAAGTACCGGTCGTTGGCCTCCTGGCGCACCTCGACGCGACGGGCCTCACGGCGGTCGGCCTGCGCGAGACACCGCACCAGATGGCGGGTTTGAGCCTCGATCAACGCGAAGTACGACGATCCGACGTAGCCGTACGGGCCCATCACGGAGAAGAAGTTGGGGAAACCCGGAACGCTGACACCTTCGTAGGCCTGCATCCGGTGCTGTTTCCAGAACTCGCTCAGCGACTGCCCGCCGGAGCCCACGATGTCGAAGGTCAGCGCGTCGACATCCATCACCTTGAAGCCGGTGGCCAGGATGAGCACGTCGACGTCGTGGCTCTCACCGTCAGTGGTAGCGACTCCGGAACCGGTGATCTTGTCGATGGGTTCGGTGACCAGCCTGACGTTGTCCCGGTTGAATGTGGCCAAATAGCTGTTGTGGAAGCCGGGTCGCTTGCATCCCACCGCGTAGCGCGGTGTGAGCTTGTCGCGTACCTCAGGATCGCGCACCTGCTGCCGTAGATAAGCCCGGCCGGCCGCACCGGCGCGCTTGGCGAACGGGTTGACGGTGAAGTACTGCGCGGCCAGCGGGAAGGTGAACTCCACGTAGGCCTGGCTGATCAGGCGGTGCACCGTCCGCCCGCCGGGCAGTCGCATCAGCCGGCGGGCGATCGGCGGGATCGGTACATCGAACTTCGGGAAGCACCAGATCGGGGTGCGCTGAAACACGGTGAGCTGCTTGACCTTCGGGGCGATCTCCGGGATCACCTGGACTGCTGAGGCGCCGGTGCCGATGATCGCGACGCGCTTGCCGGTCAAATCCACGGTGTGGTCCCAGCGGGCGGTGTGCAGGGTGATGCCGGCGAAGGAGTCCACGCCGTCGATATCGGGCAACTTCGGGATGGTGAGTACCCCGCTGGCGTTGACCAGGAACCGCGCCGTCAGTGCATCCCCGGAATCGAGGTCGAGCCGCCACAGGTTCTCGGTGTCATCGAACACCGCACGGGCGACGGTGGTGTTGAACCGGATCCGGGTCCGCAAACCGTACTTGTCGACGCAGCTGTCGGCGTAGGTGCGCAGCTCTTCTCCGGGCGCGTAGGTGCGTGACCAGCGCCGCGACTGCTCGAACGAGTACTGATAGGAGAACGACGGAATGTCCACGGCCACACCGGGATAGGTATTCCAGAACCAAGTCCCGCCGGCCCCGTCGCCGGCCTCCAAGATCAGATAGTCACGCAGGCCGGCTTTGTCCATGGCAATGGCGGTGCCGATGCCGGAGAACCCGGCGCCGACGATGAGAGTATGAAAGTCGGGCATCAGACCACCTCTCGGCTGCGTCCGATCGCATGGACGACGTGATCGGTCGTGAGACCAACGTAACTCGCAGTTGCCCTGACTGGCTAGAACGGGCGCCGGTCACGGGGCTGACCGGACAGTGAGCTCACCGTGAGGTGGCGTGGTTGATGTCGGTGATGAGCAGAGGATTGGTCTCGGCCATATTTTTGAGCATTCGCAGTGTGCCTGCCGCGCCGTTGTCCAGCGATTGTGCGGCAGCGACGGTCTCGGCGGTGACGCCGACAAGTTGAACGAAGCGCAGGCGGCCGAATCCGGTGTCGACCTGCATGAGCTGGGGATCTTCGCCGAACATGATTGCGATCAGGTCGGTTTGGGGCTCGCCGAGTGTGATGGGGCCGCCGACTTTGATGCGGTGACCGACGTCCAGCGCGGCGCTGCCGCTGAAGACCAGATCGCCGAGCCGCTGCAGCAGGAGCACAGACCACGTCGGAACTTGGGCGGCCAGTGGTTGTGTGAGGTCGATGTCGGCGGCAACGCGAAAGGTCCATTCGAAGTCTGTCCAGATGTCGTCGTCATCATCTGGGCTCGGGGCTGATTCGAACACGTTGGAGAATCCGTATGTGACGAGGTGCCAGTGCGGCTGCGGGGCCGTGGCGTTCGGGTAGGCGGTGATTCCCCAAATTCCCTGGCCGGGGAGGCGCGCATCGGTGCGTCCGAAATGCGGTGCGATGTCGCCAAGTCCTGGATACAGCCGTGCGAATGCGGTGTCGATTGCATCCCAGCCCGGCGCCGGATCCATGGACATGAATTCGAATGATATCGCCAGAGTCAGCATGTTATGGGTTGTGACACCGCGGATTCGAAGGCCGATGTCATTGAGGCCAGACGCTGACGGTGGTCAAGTCGTCCGATTGAACGGCGCGGGACGGCATACCGTTTCACACTGGACGGGGTCCTGCGGCGAATAGGGGTACGACCACGATGAGATCCGATGATGTTCCGGCGCTCAGCCGCCGGAGAGCGTTGCTCGGCTTGGCTGCGGTCGGCGGCGTCGCCGCCGTCGGTGTCGGCGGACTCGCCGAGGCTGCGGGATGGGTGCGGCCCGACGCGTTGACTCCGGCCGACTTCGCTGACCGCTTCGAGCAGATCGCCGGCCGGCACGACGGGTTTCGGCGTAACCATGCCAAGGGCCTGGCCGCGACCGGGACCTTCACCAGCACCGGAGCCGGCGCGGCAGTGAGTCGGGCGGCTGTGTTCACACCCGGCAGCACGTTGCCTGTCGTCGGCAGGTTCTCGCTGTCGGGCGGGCTGCCCGACCAGCCTGACAAGACCGACACCGTCCGGGGTCTCGGATTGATGTTCCGGCTTCCCGACGGTGAGCAGTGGCGCACCGCGATGGTGAATCTTCCGGTGTTCCCCGACAGCACGCCGCAGGGTTTCTACGACCGGATGCTGGCGTCGCGTCCCGTACCGGACACCGGGAAGCCGGACCCGGCGGCGATGGCGGCGTTCCTGGCGGACCATCCCGAAACCGCCGCGGCCATGAAGATCATCAAGCAGGCTCCGCCGAGCGCAGGGTTCGCCGATGACACCTACCGCGGTCTCAACGCCTTCCGCGCCACCAACGCCAAGGGCGAGACGACGGCGATCCGGTGGGCAGCGGTACCCGTGCAGGCGGTGCAATCCTCCGAACCACCTGAGAGCAACGACAAGAACCGTCTTTTCGATGCACTGATCGACACCATCTCGCGCGGCCCGGTCAGCTGGAAACTCGTTCTCACCGTGGCCGATCCCGCCGATCCCACTCACGACGCGACGCTGCCGTGGCCCGCGGGCCGCCCCTCGATCGAGGCGGGCACCATCACCATCGACGCGGTCCATACCGAGGCCCCCGGAAACGCTCGCGACATCAACTTCGATCCGCTCGTGCTGCCCGACGGGCTGGCAGTCTCCGATGATCCGCTACCGGTGGCGCGGTCGGCGGTATACGCCCGCTCGTTCAACAGAAGGGCCCGAGAACCCAAGTCGTCGAGCGCAGTCGTCGTTCCCGGGGACGTGCGATGACCACCGAAACGAAACCGCCGATCACGCGGTTCAACCTGGCGGCCAGACTGCTGCACTGGTCCATGGCGGTCATGGTGATCGCGCAGTTCTTCATCGGCGTGACGATGATCGCCGCGCTCAGTTACTACCCGCTGCTGCTGGCGATCCACCGGCCGCTGGGCATCGCCATCCTGGTGTTCGCGATCGTGCGGCTGATCAACCGGCTGACTCGCCGGCTGCCGCCGTTCCTGTCGACGATGGGGCCGGTGGAGCGGCGGGTGGCCAGCTACTCCGAATACCTGTTGTATGCGCTGCTTTTGGCCCAGCCCCTGATCGGCTGGGCCATGCTGTCGGCGGCCCAGTCACCCATTGTGTTGGTCGGCGCGATACACCTGCCGGCGATCGCCCCGCACAACATCACCCTGTATGCGGCATTGCGCACCGCGCACACCGTGGGTGCCTACCTGTTGTTCGCGACCTTCACCGCACACATTTGCGCCGTGCTGTTCCACACCGTGGGGCTACGTGACGGGATCATCCGTCGAATGAGCTTGTGGCCCAGCAGGAACAAAAAGGAGCATTAGCGGTCAGCCGTGCAGCGCCGTTCGTAGCGCGATCATGGCGCGCTCGAACGATTCGGTGGAGGCCGGGACCACGCCGACATAGCCGAGGTAGCCGTGCACCAAGGTCTCGGCGTTGTCCAGCTGAACGGGAACACCTGCGGCGGAAAGCAATTCGGCGTAACGGATACCGTCGTCACGCAACGGGTCGTGCCCGGCGACCGCGATGTAGGCCGGCGCGACACCTGAGAGGTCCGTCGCGCGGGCCGGCACCAGCGTGGCCGGCGGGTCGGATAGGTCCACATGTCCGGCATACCAGCGGGAGAACCCCTGGACCGCGTCGAGTCCGAGGATCGGTGCCTTGGCGTTCTCGCTGAACGACGGCAGGCTGGTGTCCCAGGTGGTGGCCGGGTACCAGAGCAACTGCAACTCCAAGGGGACGCCGGCGTCGCGGGCCAGGAGCGCCACGACCGCGCTGAGGTTGCCGCCCGCCGAATCTCCGGCGACGGCCATCCGGTCGGCGTCGATGCCCAGTTCGGCGGCGTTGGCGGCCACCCACTGCGTCGCGGCCCACACGTCATCGACAGCGGCCGGGTACGGATGCTCAGGAGCAAGCCGGTAGTCCACCGACACGACCACCGCGTCGGCGCCGACGGCGTGCTGGCGGGCCGTGCCGTCGTAACTGTCCAGGTCACCCAGCGCCCAGCCACCGCCGTGAATGAACACCACGACCGGCAGCGTCGCACCGTCGGTCGTCGGCGGCCGATATATCCGCACCGGGATCGGTCCGGCCGGCCCCGGGATCACGCGGTCCTCGGCCTGCACCTCGGGATGGACCGGCATCCGCGGAATCTCAGCGAACTGGCGGCGTGCCTCCTCGACACCGATGTCGGTGGATAGTTGGAACGGCACCGCCTCCAGTACCTTCTGCAGGATGGCATCGACAGCCGGTTTCTCATCAGCAACGGACATGCCGCCACCGTACGCACACCGCAGGACGGTGCGGTTGTGGGGCGCCGCCGCCGTGATCGGCGCGGCCTACGGCACGTTTCTCCTCGTGGTGGCCCTGCGACTGCCGGCCGGTGCCGATCTCACGGGCCAGTTCCTCGCCCAGCCCGCGGTCAAGGCGCTGCCCGCGCTGCTGCTGGCGGCGGCCGCGTGGTCACATTCGATCGTGCGGGAACGCCGTTGGCTGGTGGGTGCGCTGGTGTTCTCGGCCCTCGGCGACTTTCTGCTGGCGATTCCGTGGTGGCAGCCGTCCTTCGTACTGGGGCTGGCCGCGTTCCTGATCGCGCACCTGTGCTTCCTGAGCGCGCTGCTGCCGCTGGCACGCCGCTCGACGCCGCGCCTGATCGCCGTCGCGGTCACCGTCCTGGCCTGCCTGGCGCTGCTGACGTGGTTCTGGCCACGCCTGGTCGAACAGGGGATGGCCGTTCCGGTGGTCGCCTACATCGCGGTGCTCGGAGCCATGGTGTGCACCGCGCTGCTGGCCCGGCTGCCCACCCCGTGGACCGCTGCCGGGGCGGTGTGTTTCGCGGTGTCGGACTCCATGATCGGCATCAGCCAGTTCGTGCGGGGCGACCAGCTGCTGGCCGTGCCCATCTGGTGGGCGTACGCGACATCGCTGCTGCTGATCACGGCGGGCATGTTCTTCGGCCGAGCGTCGGACAAGTCTGCTAAACCAGCGCAGTGACGATCACCCGCCGCGCCGCCGAGCATGAGCCCATCGCGCGGGTGCTTCCCCTGCTCACGGTCCCGCACCTGGACCGCGAGTTCGACTATCTGGTGTCGGAGGAGCAATCCGATGACGCCCAGCCGGGCGTGCGGGTGCGGGTGCGCTTCAACGGCAGGCTGGTCGACGCGTACCTGCTGGAGCGGCGATCTGACACCGACCACACCGGCAAGCTGGGTTGGCTCGATCGGGTGGTCTCGCCTGAGCCGGTGCTCACCCCCGAGGTCCGCCGACTCGTCGACGCCGTCGCCGCCCGCTACGCCGGGACCCGCGCGGACGTGCTGCGCCTGGCGGTGCCGCCGCGCCATGCCAGGGTCGAGAAGCAGATTCAGGACGAACCCGAACCTGTCGCGCCGGTCCCTGTCGACACCACCGCCTGGGCTCGCTACGGCCGCGGCGAACAATTCCTGACCGCCATCGGTGAGGGCCGCGCGGCGCGGGCGGTGTGGCAGGCGCTGCCCGGGGAGGACTGGGCGCAGCGGCTGTCCGAGGCGGCCGCGGTGGCGCTGAACGCCGGGCTCGGCGTGGTGGCGGTGGTGCCCGATCAGCGCGATGTGGATGCGTTGTACGCCGCAGCCACCGACGTGGTGCCCGCGGCGCGGGTGGTCGCGTTGTCGGCCGGTCTCGGCCCGTCGGCCCGCTACCGCCGGTGGCTGGCGGCGTTGCGCGGGCATGCCCAGCTGGTGATCGGCACCCGCAGTGCGGTGTTCGCCCCCGTCGCCAACCTCGGGCTGGTCCTGGTGTGGGATGACGGTGACGACAACCTCGCCGAACCACGCGCGCCCTATCCGCATGCCC
This sequence comes from Mycobacterium sp. URHD0025, assembly GCF_000426065.1. GTDB lineage: Bacteria > Actinomycetota > Actinomycetes > Mycobacteriales > Mycobacteriaceae > Mycobacterium. The sequence goes on from NZ_AUEQ01000007.1 coordinate 253,946, forward strand.
GTGAGGTCGCCATGCTGCGGGCCCATCAACTGCGGTGTGCGGCGATCATCGGCGGCTACACGCGGACCGCCGAGGCGCAGGCCTTGGTGCGGACCCGCTGGGCGCACGACGTGGTGGCGGCCCGGCCGGTGGTGCGCGCCGCCGCACCGCGGGTGATCGCCTTGGAGGACAGCGGCTACGCGCAGGAACGGGATCCGGCCGCGCACACCGCCCGGCTGCCGTCCATGGCATTGCAGGCGGCGCGTTCGGCGCTGCAGGCCGAACGCCCGGTGCTCATTCAGGTTCCGCGCCGCGGATATGTGCCGTCGTTGGCCTGCGCACGGTGCCGCGCCGTGACCCGCTGCCGGCATTGCACCGGCCCGCTGGCATTGCCTGAGCGGGGTAGCGCGGCTGCCGAATGCCGCTGGTGCGGCCGAGCCGAACCCGCATTGCGTTGTGCGCGTTGTGGTTCGGATGCCGTGCGGGCTGTCGTCGTGGGTGCCCGGCGGACCGCCGAAGAGTTGGGGCGCGCCTTTGCCGGTACCTCGGTGATCACCTCCGGCGGTGACGCGGTGATCCGCGAGGTGGGGGATGGGCCGGCCCTGGTGGTCTGTACGCCCGGCGCGGAGCCGATCGCCGAAGGCGGTTACGGCGCCGCCTTGCTGCTCGACGCGTGGGCGCTGCTGGGCCGGCAGGATCTGCGCGCGGCCGAAGACACGTTGCGCCGGTGGATGGCCGCGGCGGCGCTGGTGCGGTCGCGCGCCGATGGCGGTGTGGTGGCCGTGGTGGCGGAGTCGGCGATCTCCACCGTGCAGGCGCTGATCCGGTGGGACCCCGTGGGGCATGCCGACGCCGAACTCGACGGACGCGGCGAGGTGGGTCTGCCGCCTGCGGTACACATGGCGGCCATCGACGGAACGACGACGGCGGTGGAGGCGCTGCTCGATACCGCTCAGTTGCCAGACGTCGCGGAAACCCTCGGTCCGGTGGAGCTGCCGCCCGGCGCCCGCCGCCCACCCGGGTTGGAGCCCGGTACCGAGGTGAGCCGGATGCTGGTCCGGGTACCGCGGGACGGCGGCCTGGAGTTGGCGGCCGCACTCCGGCGAGCGACGGCGGTGCTGAGTGCGCGCCACGATCAACAGCCATGTCGCATCCAAATCGATCCGCTGCACATCGGGTAGACAGCGGCACCACATGACTCACAGTGGACGGCTGCGGCGGGCCATCACGTGCCATGCCCGGTGCCGGAGTGCCCGACATGGCCAGGTTGCCGATCCGCGCCCAGAAATGTCGAAAGGTGCTCGAGCAACAGTCTGAGCGTGCGCTCGAGCTGTTCTTGCTGTTGCCTCGGTAGGCCATCGAGCAGCTGACACTCACGCTCCAGGACGGCGCCGACGAGGTCGTCGACTGTAGCCCGGCCAAGTGCGGTGAGTTCGACGTCAACCGCACGTGACTCGCGGCGGCCAGTTCGTTTGACCAGACCCTGTGCCTGCGCCCGATCCACGCGTTGTGTAATTGCCCCGGCTGTGATGAGGGAGGCCGTCGCCAGCTCGCGGGTGGTCATGCGGTACGGCTTTCCGTGGCGCCGCAACGTGGATAGCAGATCCAGGGTGGCCATGTCGGCGTCATGGTCGCGCAGCAGGCGGGCCCGGTCGTCACCGAGAAGTTTCGCGATGTGCCATATCCGCGTCACAATCCCGATGGAATGCACTGGAACATCGGGTAATTCACGCTTCCAGGCGGCGGCGATCGCATCGGCGGCATCGTCTGGCGTTGCCTTCATGAGCTCTCCTGCTAGTGTGTTGTTTAGACCTAAACGAACAAGTCTGAACATAGCAGGAGATGCACCAATGCGCACTGTTGTAATCACAGGTGGCGGCACGGGAATCGGCCGCGAGATCGCCGCTCAATTCGCGGCGGAGGGTTGCCACGTTGTCATCACCGGTCGCCGTGAGAACGTCCTCCAGAAGGCGGTGGACGAGATCGGTGGCTCGGTTCGCGCCGTCACCATGGACGGAACCGACCCTGAGCAGACTGCTGACGCGGCACGGGAGATCGGGCCGGTCGACGTGTTGGTCAACAACGCCGGCGGTAACACCGACTTCGACCGGGATGAACCGCAGACTTTGCGCGAAGTCGCCGACGCATGGCGCCTGAACGTGGAGAGCAACGTGATGACCGCGGTGCTCATGACGACGGCACTGCTTCCAGGCATGCCCAGCGGGTCGGCGGTCATCACGATCGGTTCGATTGCCGCGGACAAAGGTGCCGGTTCATACGGAGCCGCCAAAGCAGCCGTCGCGTCCTGGAACGTCGACCTTGCCCGGCGGATCGGCGATCGCGGCATCACCGCCAACATCGTCTCACCGGGCTACATCGCCGATACGGAATTCTTCCGGGACAAGCTCACTGACGACCGTAAGCACGCTCTTATCGATGCGGCGATGACACGGCGGGCGGGAGCGCCCAGTGATATCGCGGCGACCGTGCGGTTCCTTGCATCGCCCGGCGCACGTCAAATAACCGGTCAGGCCATCGCCGTCAACGGAGGAGAGTGGACGACTCGTTAGACGTGCGAGTTTCGAACCAAATCGACCCATTGCGCATAGGCTGAGGCGGATATTCACCCGTTTTCGGTGAGTCCCGAACCAGGAGGCTGCCATGCGCCGGGTGTTGTCATGGTTGTTCACGTTGGGGCTCATCGCTTTTGGCCTGCTGTGGCCGCTGATCTTCACCGGCGGATCCGGGTCGGGGACCGGGGGACCGGCCGATCCTGTGATCATCACCGATTACCGGGCCGATTTCACCGTCGACGGCGATGGGCGGATGACCGCGGTCGAGACCATCACCGGCAATTTCCCCTCCGGCCGGCACGGACTCTTCCGCTACTGGGATGTGGCCAACCAGAACAACTCCCGGCTCCGCCAGGTACCCGAGATCACCTCGATCACCGCGGACGGTGCGCGCATACCCTATGAACTGCTGTGGGAGAAGGGCACGCGGTTCCGGGTGGCCAAGATCGGTGATCCGAACACCACGTTGGACTGGGGACCCCACGTCTTCGAGATCCGCTACACGATCGACGGTGTCCTCGATCCGGGCACCATCGGTGCCAACCGGACGTTCGCCTCGAGCACCGGCAACCCCGACGCCCGCTCGGCCTTCTACTGGAACGTGATCGCGCCGGCCTGGAACAACACGATCGAGCGGGCCGATATCTCGGTCACCCTGCCCGGCGAGATCACCGGGGCAAGCTGCAGCGTGGGATCGGGCGTGGGCAGCGCCTGCACGGATCTGCGCACCGAAGGCCACACCGTGCGGTTCGGGGCCACCGATCTGGAGCCGCACACCCCGGTGACGGTGCGGGCCGGCGTCGACGTGGCCACGCCACCGCAGATCACCCTGCCCTGGCCGTACACCTGGGACCGGGTCCTCGGCCGCTCGGTGAGCGCATTGGTCTGGATGGCCTTGCTGACCGCCGGAATGGGGCTGCTCGCCTACTTCTGGTCGCGGACCACCGTCGAACCGTCACCGGGATTTCCCGTGCAGTACGCGCCGCCGGAAGGGTTGGGGCCGGTACAGGTCGAGTACATCCGGACCGAGAATGTCCCCAAGAACGGGCTGAGCGCGACGCTGTTCCACCTCGCCGAGCGTGGTCTCATCGAGTTGCGGCAGGTCAGTGACAAGCACTGGAAGATCAAAGGTCTCGCGAAGGCGGCGGCGTGGGCCGATGTCGATCCGGTCGCCATCGACGTGGGGGCAGCGCTCAAGGTGATGTCCCCGGGTGCCGAATTCTCCGCCACGAACACGGCCACGTCGGGAAAGAAGCTGAGCAAGGCCAGGGCCGACATGGCAGTGGCGGTACGCAAATGGGCCCGCGATGGCGGCCTGCTGGTCAAGCGCCGCAAGGAGTGGTGGGTTCTCGTCGCCAACGTGGTGGCATTCCTGGCTGCGGTGGCCGGCTTCTGGCTGTGGTTCGGAATCCCGATCACGTTGTGGGGATTGCCCTTCGCGGCATTCTTCGTGTGCTCGGTGAGTGTCTGGTCCGGCGGTGTGGGGACCCGCCGAACCGCCGCCGGCCGCGAACTGTGGTCGCGGGCGGAGGGATTCCACCGTCTGCTCTCCACCGATTCGGCCGAGTCGCGTTTTGACTTCGCGGCCCGCAAGGACCTCTACCTGGCCTACATTCCGTTCGCAGTGGCCGGCGGTGCCGCCGCGCTGTGGGCCAAGCGGTATCAGGACACCATGGGCGCTGCCGCACCCCAACCGGATTGGTACAACTCGTCGTCTTCGTCGAACAGCGGCCACGGGTTCACGGGCGGTTCGGGCGGTGCGGACTTCGACAGTTTCGAATCGGCGCTGTCATCATCGATCGGGGCGTACACCGCCTCGCAATCGTCGTCGTCATCATCGTCGAGCGGCGGGTCGTCGTCGTCCGGCGGCGGCGGTGGCGGCGGTGGTGGAGGAGGCGGATCGTGGTGAGACTGCTGTTGGTCGTGGTGCTGGTACTCGCGGTGGCGGCATTGGTGGGATTTGTCGTCGGCTACAACAAGTTGAAGGCGGCCGACGTGCACGTCGCCGAGGCGCTCAGCGGCATCGATGTCGAGCTGACCCGCCGGGCCGCGCTGATCCCCGCGCTGGTGCACACCGTGGCTACCTTCGCCTCACACGAGACCGCGGTCCTCGGCCGGGTCAGCAGCGCCCAGGCCGCACTGGCCTCAGCCACCGGCGGCCCCTCGGTGGTGCAGCGCAGCGCGGCTGAGCATGATCTCGACTCGGCGCTCGCCGGGGTGATGGCGCTGGGATCGACGTATCCGCAACTCAATTCGTCCGACAACTTCCTGAACCTGCAGGAGAACCTCGCTGACACCGAGAACAAGCTCGCGTTCGCCCGCCAGTACTACAACGACGCGGTCGCCACGCTGAATCGCCTGGTCGGAACGATTCCCTGGGTGTATCTCGCGCCGCTGGCGGGAGTGTCCGAGCGCGAGTACTACCGCACTCCGCATTAGGGAAGCAGCGGGCGGGATCCCTAAACTGGTCCGGTGCGTCTTGTCTTTGCCGGAACTCCAGAGCCCGCCCTCCCGTCGTTGCAGCGGCTCATCGACTCGCCCCGCCACGATGTGGTCGCGGTGCTGACCCGGCCCGACGCCGCTGCCGGCCGTCGCGGCAAACCCGCACCGTCACCGGTCGCGCAGCTGGCGCTCGAGCACGACATCCCGGTTCTGAAACCCGCCAAGCCGAACTCGGACGAGTTCATCGCCGAGCTGACCGAGCTGGCTCCGGATTGCTGCGCCGTGGTCGCCTACGGGGCGTTGCTGAGTGAGCGTCTGCTCGCGGTGCCCCGGCACGGCTGGATCAATCTGCACTTCTCGTTGCTGCCGGCCTGGCGCGGGGCGGCGCCGGTGCAGGCCTCCCTGGCGGCAGGTGACGAGGTGACGGGAGCGACGACGTTCCTGATCGAACCGGCCCTCGATTCCGGTCCGGTCTACGGCGTGGTCACAGAGCGGGTGCGTGACACCGACACCGCCGGCGATCTGCTTGGGCGACTTGCCGATTCGGGGGCGGCGTTGCTGGAGTCCACGTTGGACGGTGTGGCCGAGGGCGCACTGACCGCGGTGCCCCAACCCGCCGACGGCGTGAGCCTGGCACCCAAGATCACCGTGGAATCCGCCCGGGTGCGCTGGGACCTGCCGGCCCACGTCGTCGACCGCCAGATCCGTTCGGTCACACCGAACCCCGGCGCCTGGACGATGATCGGCGATCTCCGGGTCAAGGTCGGCCCCGTGACGGTGGAAGCGTCCGGAGACCCGTTGTTGCCGGGTGAAATCCGGATCGAACGCAATGCGGTGCTGGTCGGGACGGCTTCGCAACCGGTGCGGTTGGGGCAGATACAGCCACCCGGCAAGAAACTGATGAGCGCCGCCGACTGGGCCCGCGGCGCGCGGTTGGAGGACTCGGTGCGCGCATCATGACCAATCCGCCGAACCGGCCGAACCGGCCCAATCGTCCGCCGCAACGTAACCGCCAACACCGCCGCACGCCGCTGGACCCGGCCCGCCGCGCGGCATTCGATGTCCTGCGCGCCGTATCGGAGCGTGACTCCTACGCCAACCTGGCGTTGCCCGCGCTGCTGCGCGAGCGGGGGATCGAGGGGCGTGACGCGGCCTTTGCCACCGAACTGACCTACGGCGCCTGCCGCACCCGCGGACTGCTCGACGCCGTCATCGCCGCGGCGGCCGGGCGCCCGCCCGAGCAGATCGATCCGGTGCTGCTCGACCTGTTGCGGCTCGGCACCTATCAGCTGCTGCGCACCCGGGTCGAGCCGCACGCCGCGGTGTCCACCACCGTTGAACAAGCCGGCATCGAATTCGATACGGCCCGAGCAGGTTTCGTCAACGGCGTGCTGCGCACGATTTCGCGCAGCAGCGAACAGGAGTGGATGGAGCAGCTCGCGCCACCGGCAGCCACCGATCCGGTCGGACATGCCGCCTTCCTGCACGCCCACCCACGGTGGATCGCGCAGTCCTTCACCGACGCGTTGGGAGCCCGGGCCGGTGAACTCGACGCCCTGCTGGCCAGTGACGACGAACGTCCGGTGGTGCACCTGGCCGCGCGGCCCAATGCGTTGACGGCGGCCGAGTTGGCAGCCGAGGTCGACGGCACCGTCGGCCGCTACTCGCCGTACGCGGTGTACCTGGCGGGCGGTGATCCCGGCCGGCTCGCCGCCATCCGCGACGGCGCCGCCCAGGTACAGGACGAGGGCAGTCAGCTGGTGGCCCGCGCGCTCACCGTGGCCGAACTCGACGGCCGGGACAACGGCCGCTGGCTCGATCTGTGTGCCGGCCCCGGCGGCAAGACCGCACTGCTGGCCGCGATCGGCGCGGCTTCGGGTGCCCGGGTGACCGCGATCGAACCGACTCCTCGACGTGCGGACCTGGTCGAGGAGAACGTCCGGGGTCTCGACGTCGACGTGCACCGTGTGGACGGGCGGGATTCCGGTCTGGAACCCGGGTTCGACCGCGTGCTGGTCGACGCCCCCTGCACCGGACTCGGCGCGCTGCGCCGTCGCCCGGAGGCGCGCTGGCGACGCCAGCCAGCGGATGTCCCCGGCCTGGTGAAGTTGCAGCGTGAACTGCTGGCCGCGGCGATCAAGCTGACCCGCCCCGGCGGCGTGGTGCTCTACGCGACCTGTTCGCCGCACCTGGCCGAGACGGTCGGGGTGGTGGCCGACGCCGTGCGCAGGCAGCCGGTGACCCAGCTGGACACGCGGGCGTTGTTTGCCCCGGTCGAGGACCTCGGTGACGGGCCGCACGTCCAGCTGTGGCCGCACCGGCATGGGACCGATGCGATGTTCGCCGCCGCGCTGAAGGTCCGATGAGCGCTTGCGCGAAGAGCATCGAGGTCCGATGAGCGCTTGCGCGAAGAGCATGTCTTAGGGTGATCGCCATGGCAGAACCCCTCATCGCCCCGTCCATCCTGTCCGCCGACTTCGCGCGGCTGGCCGATGAGGTCGCTGCGGTGGCGGGGTCGGACTGGCTGCACGTCGACGTGATGGACAACCACTTCGTACCCAACCTCACGCTGGGCCTGCCGGTGGTGGAGTCGTTGCTCAAGGTGACCGACATCCCGATGGATTGCCACCTGATGATCGACAACCCCGAACGCTGGGCCCCGCCGTACGCCGAGGCCGGTGCGTACAACGTGACGTTCCACGCCGAGGCGACCGACAACCCGATCGGCGTGGCCCGCGATATCCGGGCCGCCGGCGCAAAGGCCGGGCTGTCCGTGAAACCGGGCACCCCGTTGGAGCCGTACCTGGAGATCCTCAAAGAGTTCGACACCCTGCTGGTGATGTCGGTGGAGCCAGGTTTCGGCGGTCAGAAGTTCATCCCGGAGGTGCTGGCCAAGGTGGGCATCGTGCGTCGGCTCGTCGACTCCGGCGAGCTGACCATCCTTGTCGAGATCGACGGCGGCATCAACGCCGACACCATCGAGCAGGCAGCCGAGGCCGGCGTGGACTGCTTCGTCGCCGGGTCCGCGGTCTACAGCGCGTCCGATCCGGCCGCCGCGGTGAAATCGCTTCGCCGGCAGGCCGCGAGCAGCTCCAAACATCTGACGCTATGACCTCCGAGACCGCGATGCGGCTGGCCATCGAGCAAGCCGAACAGGTCAAGGGCTCGACCTATCCCAACCCGCCCGTCGGTGCGGTGATCCTGGATCGCGACGGCCAGGTCGCGGGAGTGGGCGGGACACAGCCGGTCGGCGGCCCGCATGCCGAGGTGGTGGCGTTGCAGGCGGCCGGGGACCGCGCCAGGGGCGGTACCGCCGTCGTCACCCTGGAGCCGTGCAACCACCATGGCCGCACCCCGCCTTGTGTGGATGCGCTTCTGGCAGCAGGGGTTTCGACTGTCAACTTTGCGGTGTCCGACCCCAATCCGGAAGCGGAAGGCGGGGCGCGGCGCCTCGCCGATAGTGGCGTCGCGGTCAGTGCCGGCCTGTTGGCCGACGAGGTCGAACAGGGCCCGCTGCGGGAGTGGCTACACAAGCAGCGCACCGGATTGCCGCATGTCACATGGAAATTCGCCACGAGTGTGGACGGTCGGAGCGCGGCCGCCGATGGTTCCAGTCAGTGGATCACCAGTGAGGCCGCTCGCGCCGATGTCCATCGCAAGCGGGCCGCGGCTGATGCGATTGTGGTCGGTACCGGAACGGTGTTCGTCGATGATCCGACGCTGACCGCGCGGCGGGCCGACGGCTCGCTCACCAGTCATCAGCCGCTGCGGGTGGTGGTGGGTATGCGCGAGGTGTCACCGGATGCCAAGGTGCTCAACGAGGATTCGCACACGATGCTGATCCGTACTCATGATCCCCACGAGGTGATGCGGTCTCTGGGCGACCGTACCGATGTGTTTCTGGAGGGTGGCCCGACCCTTGCGGGGGCGTTCCTGCGTGCGGGTGTGGTCAACCGGATCGTGGCTTATGTGGCGCCGATTTTGTTGGGTGGTCCGATCACCGCGGTCGATGACATCGGGGTGCTCAGCATGGTGCACGCGCAGCGGTGGCGTTTCGACGGCATCAACGCCATCGGGCCGGATGTTCGCCTGAGCCTGGTACCCAACTGATAGCGGGCTCGCAGCAGGTAGCCAGCTCAAGTTAGGGTGGCCTAAGTTACGCTCGGTAAATGCCGGGCGCCGTCGGTGGTGATCGGTACACTCGTACCAGAGCGCGTTCACTGCCGAATAAGCGCCGAGTGAACTCGAGCAAAGGACGCGAGCATGACTGCACTGCAGGACTGGCTCCCCGCCACACCATGGACTCCCCGCACCATTCGGGCGCTGGTGCGTGCCCCACTCCGCATGGTGATGCCCGGCCGGCCGGTGGAGACCGACCAGGCACCACGATTGCTGACCCCTGGGATCGAACGCTGCTGAGCCGGTCAGCCGGAGCGGTGACGGCCCGGAGGTTCCTGCCGCGGTAGCTGGGCCGTCCCCTCGGCGGACTGGACCGGCAGTACCTGCGTCGGCAGGTACAGCTGCCCGGTCGAAGCGTCGCCATCATCGCCACCATCGTCGGTGGGAGGGCCGGCGATTTCATCGGCGTGGACGTTGCGGGCGGCGATCAGCAGACCGAGCACCGCGCCCACCACGCAGACGATCGCGGTGATCCCGAAGATATCGCCGTACATCGACACGTACGCCTCGCGGTAGCGGATCGCCTGCGACGCCAGCCGCTCCTGCAGCGACATGGAGCTTGTGTTGGCCGCGGCCGACAGGCTGGCGAGATGCTGATTGAAGCGGAACAGGCCCCAGGCGGACAGGCCCGCCATGCCGATCAGCATGCCGATCATCCGGGCCACGACCACGAAGGCCGAGGCGATGCCGTGCTGTGCGGCGGGCACCACCCGCAGCGTGGCCGATGTCAGCGGAGCGATCACCAGTCCCAGCCCCAAGCCCACGATCGCCAGATCGGTATCCAGCACCGGCAGCCGGAACAGAGCCAGGTTGTAGGTGTTGTCGAGGACGGTGATGGACCAGTGGGTGATCAGCCAGAAGCCCCCGGCCGCGATCATCAGGCCGACGAAGCTCACGATGCGGTCGCCGACCCGGGTGGCGATCCAGCCGCCGATCAGCGCGCCGATCGGCAGTGCGATCAGGAACCGCAACAGCAGGAACGCGGCGTCGTACTTGTCCTTGCCGAGGACGCCCTGGCCGAACAGCTCGACGTTGACCAGCGTGACCATCAGTGCGGCACCGGTGCACAACGAGGCGGCCAGCGCGGCCAGGAAAGGCCGGAACTGCACGCCCGCGGGCTCGATCAGCCGGGTGCGGGCCACCTTCTCCCAGACGAAGAACGCGACGGCCGCAACCAGCGCGCCGATCAGGACCGGAGGGCCCCAGTCTGGTAGTACCTGCTTGCCGTCCGGTTCCGGGTTGTACAGGCCCACGACGGCCAGGCCCAACGTGATCGCGAGCAGGACCCCGCCGATCACGTCCACCTTCTCGGGGTGGTCGCTCGGCTCCTTGCCGGGCAGGCTGAAGTGGATCATCACCATGGCGATGACCGCCAGCGGAACATTGATCCAGAACACCGACTGCCAGTGATGGAACAGTGCCACCGCGCCGATGCCGTACAGCGGACCGAGAACACTGCCGAATTCCTGTGCTGCGCCGACGCCGCCGAGCACCGCGGCCCGGTTACGCGCCGCCCACAGGTCGGCGGCCAGCGCCAGGGTGACGGGAAGTAGCGCACCACTCGCGGTGCCCTGCACCACGCGGCCGATGACCAAGGTGGTCAGGTCGCCCGAGAGCGCGGTGATCACCGAGCCGACCGCGAATCCGGCCAAACCGATCTGGATCAGCATCTTGCGCCCGAACCGGTCCGAGGCCCGGCCCAGCAGCGGCATGGCGGCGATGTAGCCCAGCAGATACCCGGTGATGATGGGGGTGACCTGCTGGATCTTGTTGATCGCGATACCGACGTCGGACATGATGTCGGTCATGATCGTGACCACGACGTAGGTGTCGAGGGCGCCGAGCAGCACGGCCAGGCTGCCCGCGCTGATCGCGATGTTGCGGTTACGGCCGGTGCGCACCGACTGCGCGGCCTGCATCAGGACGCGGGCTTGGTGACGGTGACCTGCTTGCCCCAGTCAGTCAGCGTCATGGTGACGCTGTTGCCGGGCGTGGGCTCGAGCTTGGCCTGCAGCAGGGTGTGGTTGCCGTCCTCGGTGATCCACGCGGTTCCGGGGACCGGGCCTTCGGCCTTGAGCTGCGGGGCGATCTTGTTGACCGCGTCGGCGCTGACGGTGCCGGTCACCCGGACCGCTTCGGTGCCGTTGATGGATTCGCGGCCGTCGGCCTTGGGATCGCTGAAGTTCGCCAGCACATTGGCCAGGCCGTTGTCGGGGTTCAGGATCGCCGAGATGTCGTAGATGTTCGCCGCGGGTCCGTAGTTCGACAGCGGATCGCCGGGGGTGAGTGCCGCGTACAGATCGCCGCCGGCAACCACGAACTTCGCGTCGGCCAGCTTCTGCCCGGCGAACAGCAGGTCGGCGGTGCCCTGAGCAGCGACCTCGGGGGTGTTCGTCAGGTCCCCGTCGAGCTTCTCCACGGGAAGCCCCTGGATCGTGCCCTGCACGGTCAGCAGCAGATGCACACTCTGCTGGGCCTTGGTGCTGGCCGAGGACTCCTGCAGCAGCTGGGCCGCGTCGGGCAGCGGAGCGTTCGACTTCTCCGAGGAAGAGGACGAGCAGCCGGCAACCAGGGCGGCCGCTGCGAAGAGAATTGCGAGTAAGGACTGGACTGCGAAGCGTGGGCGCGTCTGCATTACTGCATCGTAGAGGTTCGGGACAGCCGGGCGTTTTCTTCAACTCGCAGTCGGGCCGAATACTCTGGTCGGCGTGTTCACCGGAATCGTTGAAGAGCTGGGTGTCCTGGTCGACAAGGCGGAGCTGACCGATGCCGCCCGTTTCACCATCCGCGGACCTGTGGTCACCGCCGACGCCGGTCACGGCGATTCGATCGCGGTGAACGGGGTCTGTCTGACCGTGGTCGACGTCCTGCCCGACGGCGCGTTCACCGCCGACGTCATGGGGGAGACCCTGAACAGGTCGAGCCTGGGTGGCGTCGGGGTGGGCAGCCAGGTGAACCTGGAACGGGCCGCCGCGGTCAACAGCCGCCTTGGTGGCCACATCGTGCAGGGCCATGTGGACGGCACCGGGACTGTGATTTCCCGCACGCCCTTCGACCACTGGGAAGTGGTGCGCATCGGCCTGCCCGCCTCACTGTCGCGGTATGTCGTGGAGAAGGGCTCGATCACCGTCGACGGGGTGTCGCTGACGGTGTCCGCGGTGGGTGACGAATGGTTCGAGGTCTCACTGATTCCCACCACCCGCGAACTCACCACCCTGGGGCAGGCAGCCGTGGGGACGACGGTCAACCTCGAGGTCGACATCATCGCCAAATACGTGGAACGGCTGATGACCGGTTCCGGTGAGTAAGAGCTGGCAATAACCGCTGGATTTCGGTGGTTCATACTGGAGTGGCGTTGGGTCCCGCATCGGGACCCGGCATTCGAACAGGCAAGGTGGCGCAGATGACCAGGCTCGATTCCGTCGAGAGGGCGATAGCCGATATCGCGGCGGGCAAAGCCGTGGTGGTGATCGACGACGAAGATCGCGAGAATGAGGGCGATCTGATCTTCGCTGCCGAGAAGGCCACCCCCGAACTCGTCGCGTTCATGGTCCGCTACACCTCCGGCTATCTGTGCGTGCCGCTCGACGGTGAGATCTGCGACCGGTTGGGCCTGCTGCCGATGTACGCGGTCAACCAGGACAAGCACGGTACTGCCTACACCGTCACCGTCGACGCGAAAAAGGATGTCGGAACCGGCATTTCGGCGTCCGACCGGGCCACCACCATGCGTGCCCTCGCCGATCCCGGCTCCGCGATCGACGACTTCACCAAGCCTGGCCACGTGGTTCCGCTGCGAGCCAAGGACGGTGGCGTGCTGCGCCGCCCCGGACACACCGAGGCCGCCGTGGACCTGGCGCGCCTGGCCGGGCTGCAGCCGGCCGGCGCCATCTGCGAGATCGTCAGCCAGAAGGACGAAGGCGACATGGCGCGCACCGATGAGCTGCGTGTCTTCGCAGATGATCATGACCTGGCGCTGATCTCGATCGCCGACCTGATCGAGTGGCGCCGCAAGCACGAGAAGCACATCGAGCGCATCGCCGAAGCGCGGATCCCGACCCGGCACGGCGAGTTCGTGGCGGTCGGCTACAAGAGCATCTACGAGGACGTCGAACACGTCGCGCTGGTGCGCGGCGACATCTCCGGGCCGGCCAGCGACGGTCACGACGTCCTGGTGCGAGTGCACTCCGAATGCCTGACCGGGGATGTGTTCGGCTCCCGGCGTTGTGACTGCGGCCCGCAGCTGGATGCCGCGATGGCGATGGTGGCCCGAGAAGGCCGCGGCGTGGTGCTCTACATGCGTGGGCACGAGGGCCGTGGCATCGGTCTGATGCACAAGCTGCAGGCCTATCAGCTGCAGGACGCCGGTGAGGACACCGTCGACGCGAACCTGAAACTCGGCCTGCCTGCCGACGCGCGCGATTACGGCATCGGCGCGCAGATTCTGGTCGACCTCGGTATCCGGTCCATGCGGCTGCTGACCAACAACCCGGCCAAGCGGGTGGGTCTGGACGGCTACGGGCTGCACATCATCGAGCGGGTACCGCTGCCGGTGCGGGCGAACTCGGAGAACATCCGCTACCTGATGACCAAGCGGGACCGCATGGGTCACGATCTCGTCGGCCTCGAAGATTACGACGAAGCGGTGAGCATGGACGACTACGACGAGGCGGTGTACCTGCTCGGTGACCGCCGGCCGCCCACGGCGACCGACTCGGGATCGAGCCTGTGAGCGCCCACGGCGTTCCGGATCTGCCCCAGGTCGACGCCTCGGATGTGAAGCTCGCCATCGTCGCGAGCACCTGGCACACCCAGATCTGCGATGCGCTGCTCGAGGGCGCCCGCAAGGTCGCGGTCGACGCCGGGATCGCCGATCCGAAAGTGGTGCGCGTGCTCGGTGCCATCGAAATCCCGGTGGTGGCACAGGCATTGGCGGCGACCCATGACGCGGTGGTGGCGCTGGGTGTGGTGATCCGCGGCCAGACACCGCATTTCGACTACGTGTGTGACGCGGTGACGCAGGGTCTGACGCGAGTGTCGCTCGACGCGTCCACCCCGGTCGCCAACGGCGTATTGACCACCGACAACGAGGCGCAGGCCCTCGACCGCGCCGGTCTCCCGGATTCCACCGAGGACAAGGGCGCCCAGGCGGCAGCTGCGGCCTTGTCCACCGCGTTGACCCTGCGGGAGCTGCGCGCCGACGCGTGACACAGATGACTGCACAAACCTGGGATATCGACATCCGGCCCTACCGGACACCGTATTTCGCCTACGGCGCGGCACTGGTCATCTTTCTGGCGCACGTCGCGGTGGGCGTGCTGCTGAAGGTCGGCTCCACCGGTGTGCTCTTTCAAACCTCGGATCAGGTGGCCATCGCCTTGCTGGGAGCGATCATCGCCGGAGTGGTGCTGATGTTCGCGCGGCCGCGGCTGAAGGTCGGTCCCGCGGGCGTGGCGGTCCGGAATCTGATCGGGTTCAAGGTCATTCCCTGGTCCGACGTGCTCGGCGTGTCCTTTCCGGTCGGAGCGCGTTGGGCCAGGGTGGATCTGCCCGACGACGAGTACATTCCCGTGATGGCGATCCAGGCGATCGACAAGGGGCGTGCGGTCGCGGCCATGGACGAGGTTCGTGACCTGATCGACCGGTACCGCTCAAACCTCGCCTGACACCGCAGGATCAGCCGGCGTCGCCGAGCACCTGGCCCTCACGGCGCGGGTCGGCACCGCCGATCCAGCCGGACGAGGTGCGTACCAGGGCTGAGAGCCCACTGGACTGATCGGCCAGCGACACCTGATGCCCGAGTGCCCGCAGGCCCTCGACCAGCTGATCGCGGTCTCCGTTGGCGATGGTGTCGACCAACGGATGCTCCCCGCCGACGTTGGTCACAGGCGTGTTGGCGGCGCCGAAGTCGATCATCGACACCGCCTGCTGCGGGTCCAGGTTCCAATCCATGATGCCGACAAGGGTTTTCACGACGAACTGGATGATCACCGCGCCGCCGGGGGAGCCCACGACGGCATAGAGCGGACCTCGTTGTGGCCCTGCCTTGTCGAAGACCAGCGTCGGCGCCATGGTGCTGCGCGGGCGCTTGCCGGGCTGTACCCGGTTGGGTATCGGATGACCTTCGGCGCTGGCCGGCTCGGCCGAGAAGTCGGTGAGCTGGTTGTTGAGCAGGAAGCCGTCGACCATGTGGAACGAACCGAAGGCCGACTCGATCGTGGTGGTCAGGGATGCGGCGTTGCCGAAGCTGTCGATGACGCTGATCTGGCTGGTGCCGTGCTCAGGGGCGGGCGGGATGGTCATCGGGGGCGCGAAGTCCCCGGGCGCGGCCACACCCATCGTGTGGTGCCGGGAGATCAGCGCGGCTCGCCCCGTGAGGTAGGCGCCGTCCAGCAGGCTCTCGGGTGATCCCCCGGGAAGCGGGACGAAATCGGTGTCGGCCACGTAGCGGTCGCGGTCGGCGTACGCGAGGCGTTCGGCCTCCGACACCAGGTGCACCCCGGTCACGGACGGGTGCCCGCCGTTGCGGTCGACGCGGCTCGGCTTGTAGTCGCTCATCGGGAAGTGCTCGAGCATGCCCAGGGTGGCTGCCACCGCGATGCCGCCCGAGGAGGGCGGTGGCATACCGCAGACCTCGCGACCGCGGTAGGTGGTGCACACCGGATCGCGTTGTTTGACGCGGTAGGCGGCGAGGTCCTGCTCGGTGATGGCACCCGGTGTGCGGTCGCCTGCCGTGTCGGCGGCCGCGGACACGACAGCGCGCGCGATGTCGCCGGTATAGAACGCCTGCGCGCCCTCGGATGCGATGGCGCCAAGCGTTTTCGCGTACGCCGGATTGGTCATGCGGGTGCCGACGGGTTTGGGCGCGCCATCGGGGTTGAGGAAGTAGCCGCCGGCTGCGGGATCCAGCCGGAGTTGGGCATCGGCGTCGTCGATGGCAGCCGCCAGCCGCGGGCTGATGTCGAATCCGCGATCGGCCATCGACACGGCCGGATCGAACAGATCCCGCCAGGTCTTCTTGCCGAACTGGCGGTGGACGTCATCGAGCAGCCGCACGATGCCCGGCACCCCGATGGAGCGTCCCGATGACCGGGCATCGGGTTTGGGGCCGGTGCGATCGGTCTCCGACACCCAGCGCAGATAGTTCTCGGTCGCCGCGGCCGGCGCGGTTTCACGTCCGTCGTATGTGCGTACCGCATTGCCTGCCGCGTCGTAGTACAGCAGGAAGCCGCCGCCGCCGATTCCGGAGGACTGCGGTTCGACGAGGCCGAGCACCGCCTGCGCGGTCACCACCGCGTCGGCCGCGGTGCCGCCGTCGCGCAACACCTTGCAGGCGGCTTCGGTCGCCAGCGGATTGGCGGTGGCCACCGCATAGGTCGCGGTGCGGACGGCTGTCATGTCGCTGCGGTAGCCGGTGCCGATCTCCGGGTGGGTCGCCAGGTCCCGGGTCGGGGCCGGCGCCGGAGGCGGGGCTGCCGTCGGAGGTTTGGGTGACGGGGTGCCGTTGGACAGGATTTGGCACGGCCCGGCGTCGGTCCTCGCCGGGCGCCGACTGCCGTCTGCGCATCCGGCAAGGATCACGGCGACGACACTGAGCAGGGCGATGACCGAACGGGTGGACGCCAGCAACCGCACAGTTCGACGGTAGCGGAGTTCCGTCGGATCGCGGCAGTAACCTGGAAACCGTGCCCGATCCAGCGACGTACCGGCCGGCGCCCGGATCGATACCAGTGGAGCCGGGCGTGTACCGGTTCCGGGACCCGCACGGTCGCGTCATATACGTCGGCAAGGCCAAGAGCCTGCGTAGCCGGCTGACCTCGTACTTCGCCGACATCGCGAGCCTGGCGCCGCGCACCCGGCAGATGGTGATGACGGCGGGCAGCGTCGAGTGGACGGTGGTCACCACCGAGGTCGAGGCGCTGCAGCTGGAGTACAACTGGATCAAGGAGTTCGATCCGCGCTTCAACATCCGCTACCGCGACGACAAGACGTATCCGGTGCTGGCGGTCACCCTCAACGAGGAGTACCCGCGGCTGATGGTGTACCGCGGGCCCCGGCGCAAAGGCGTGCGTTATTTCGGCCCGTACTCGCATGCGTGGGCGATCCGGGAGACCCTCGATCTGCTGACCCGGGTGTTTCCGGCCAGGACCTGCTCTGCGGGAGTGTTCAAGCGGCACAAGCAGATCGACCGTCCATGTCTGCTCGGTTACATCGACAAGTGCTCGGCGCCGTGCATCGGCCGGGTCAGTGCGGAGGAACACCGCCGCATCGTGCTCGACTTCTGCGACTTCCTGGCAGGCAAGACCGACCGGCTGGTCCGCGACATGGAACGGCAGATGAACGCGGCGGCCGAGGAACTCGACTTCGAGCGCGCCGCCCGGCTCCGCGACGACATCGGCGCGCTCAAACGTGCGCTGGAGAAGCAGACCGTGGTGTTCGGTGACGGCACGGATGCCGACGTGGTGGCATTCGCCGACGACGAGCTCGAGGCGGCTGTGCAGGTGTTCCACGTGCGCGGCGGCCGGGTGCGGGGTCAGCGCGGTTGGATCGTCGAGAAGTCTTCGGAGCCGGAGGCGACCAGTGATTCGGGTCCCGGAGGCGCCCCGGCGGCGACAGAGGACCAAAGTCAGTCCGGGCAGGAACATCTCGTCGAGCAGTTCCTGACCCAGTTCTACGGCGAGCAGGCCGAACTCGGCGGTGCAGCCGACGAGGCGACCAACCCGGTGCCGCGGGAGGTCCTCGTGCCGGTGCTGCCTCCGAATGCCGATGAGTTGGCGGCCTGGTTGTCGGGGCTTCGTGGATCGCGGGTGAGCCTGCGGGTGCCGGTACGCGGTGACAAACGCACCCTGGCCGAGACGGTTCAACGCAACGCACGCGAGGCGCTGGCCCAGCACAAGCTCAAGCGGGCGGGCGACTTCAACGCCAGATCAGAAGCGCTGCAGAGCATTCAGGATTCCCTCGGGCTGGCAGACGCGCCGTTGCGGATCGAATGCGTGGACATCAGCCATGTGCAGGGCACCGACGTGGTCGCCTCGCTGGTGGTGTTCGAGGACGGGCTGCCGCGAAAGTCGGACTACCGCCACTACGCGATCCGCGAGGCCGCCGGTGAAGGGCGATCGGATGACGTCGCCTCGATCGCCGAGGTGACCCGGCGCCGTTTCCTGCGGCACATGAGCGATGCCCAGCCCGAGGCGGGGGCCGAGCAGCGTCCGCGCCGGTTCGCCTATCCGCCCAATCTGTTCGTCGTGGACGGCGGCGCCCCTCAGGTCAATGCGGCGGCCGCAGTCCTCGAGGAACTGGGCGTGACCGATGTCGCGGTGATAGGGCTGGCCAAACGCCTGGAAGAGGTGTGGGTACCTTCGGAACCCGATCCCGTCATCTTCCCGAGAAACAGTGAGGGTCTGTACCTGTTGCAGCGCGTGCGTGACGAGGCACACCGGTTCGCGATCAGCTATCACCGCAGCAAACGGTCCAAGCGGATGACCGCATCGGCACTCGACTCGGTGCGGGGTCTGGGCGAGCAGCGCCGCAAGGCATTGGTGACGCACTTCGGCTCCGTGGCGCGACTCAAGGACGCCACGGTCGAGGAGATCACCGCGGTGCCGGGGATCGGTGTGACGACGGCGAGGGCCGTCCTTGCTGCGCTCGGCGGCGAGCCGCCAGTTGGGCACGGCGGCGAGCCGCCCATCGAGCCCGGCGGCGAGCCGCCAGTTGGGCACGGCGGCGAGCCGCCCATCGAGCCCGGCGGCGAGCCGCCGATCGAGGACAGCGGCGAGCCGCCGATCGAGGACAGCGGCGACGGCCCGCGAATCGACAACAGCGCCGGACTGGGCGATTCAGGGGCGCCCGCAACGGTTATCGAGGATGATCGACGCAGGGTGTCGGGATGACAGGTAACGGGGACATGGAAAGCCAGGCGGATCGCGCATGAACGAACATCTGCGCGAGGGCGGCATCGTGGGTGGTGCGGACGCGGATCAGGAAATCGACGTGGTGCTGGTCACCGGCTTGTCCGGGGCCGGCCGCGGGACCGCCGCGAAGGTGTTGGAGGACCTCGGCTGGTATGTCGCCGACAACCTGCCGCCGGAGCTGATCGCCCGCATGGTGGAGTTGGGGTTGGCCGCCGGATCGCGGATCACCCAGCTGGCCGTGGTGATGGACGTGCGCTCGCGCGGTTTCACCGGCGATCTCGATTGGGTCCGAAATGAATTGGCGGCGCGCAGCATCACCCCTCGGGTGTTGTTCCTTGAGGCGTCCGACGACATCCTGGTGCGTCGCTATGAGCAGAACCGGCGCAGCCACCCGCTGCAGGGCACGCAGACCCTCGCCGAGGGGATCGCCGCCGAGCGGGCGTTGCTGGCACCGGTGCGCGCGGCGGCCGATCTGGTGATCGACACGTCGGCGCTGCCGGTGCCGGCGTTGCGGGAGAGCATCGAGCGTGCGTTCGGCGGCGAGACCGTCGCCTACACGAATGTCACCGTGGAGTCGTTCGGCTACAAGTACGGGCTGCCGATGGACGCGGACACGGTGATGGATGTCCGGTTCCTGCCGAACCCGCACTGGGTCGACGAGTTACGACCACACACCGGTCAACATCCGGATGTGCGTGACTACGTGTTGGGACAACCGGGGGCCAGGGAATTCCTCGACACCTACCATCGTCTGTTGGACGTGGTGATCGCCGGATACCGCCGGGAGGGGAAGCGTTATATGACCGTCGCCATCGGCTGTACCGGCGGCAAACATCGCAGCGTGGCGATCGCCGAGGCGCTGGCGCAGCGGTTGCAGGGCGGGGACGGGCTCACCGTGCACGTGCTGCACCGGGATCTGGGGCGCGAATGACTTCCCGCACGCGAGGAGTACGAGTGAATCCCGCACGCGAGGAGGATAATTGACCCCGCGCATCGTGGCCCTCGGCGGAGGGCATGGGTTGTACGCCACCTTGTCAGCGGCTCGTCGGCTCACGCCGCACGTGACAGCCGTGGTGACGGTTGCCGATGACGGTGGGTCTTCGGGTCGGCTGCGCAGCGAACTCGATGTGGTGCCACCAGGCGATCTACGAATGGCGTTGGCGGCGTTGGCCTCTGACAGTCCGCACGGTCGGTTGTGGGCGACGATCATTCAGCACCGGTTCGGTGGCAGTGGCGCGCTGGCCGGCCATCCGATCGGCAATCTGATCTTGGCGGGCCTCAGTGAAGTCCTGGCCGATCCGGTTGCCGCCCTCGACGAACTGGGCCGCATCCTTGGCGTGAAGGGCCGGGTGTTGCCGATGTGCCCGATCGCCCTGCAGATCGAGGCCGACGTCGCGGGCTTGGAGACCGATCCGCGGATGAGCCGGGTCATCCGCGGTCAGGTGGCGATCGCCACGACGGTCGGCAAGGTGCGCCGGGTGCGGTTGCTACCCGGGGATCCGCCGGCCACCCGGCAGGCCGTGGAGGCCATCATGAGCGCCGATCTCGTGGTGCTCGGACCGGGGTCCTGGTTCACCAGTGTGATCCCGCACGTATTGGTGCCGCAGTTGGCAGCGGCCTTGCGGTCGACAACTGCGCGGCGCGCACTCGTCTTGAATCTGGCGGCGGAGCCGGGCGAAACGGCCGGGTTCTCGGCCGAGCGTCACATCCACGTTCTGGCCCAGCATGCTCCGGACTTCAGCGTGCATGACATCATCGTCGATGCCAGCCGGGTGCCGAGCGACCGTGAACGGGAGCAACTCAGCCGCACGGCCAACATACTCAATGCCCGCGTTGAGTTTGCTGACGTGTCTCGACCTGGTACACCTTTACATGACCCGGCGAAGTTGGCCGCGGTGCTTGAGGGTGTCCGACTGCGCGCGATGGCGCCCGGGGCCGTGCAGGAGCCCACCGTTCCCACGCCCGCTGCGAGGTCGGTCGACGTGGCGCACCAGGACCCGGCGCCGAACACACCGAGAGGGGACGATCCGTGGCGATGACAGCCGAGGTGAAAGACGAGCTGAGCCGCCTCGTAGTCAACTCGGTGAGCGCTCGCCGCGCGGAAGTCGCCTCGTTGTTGCGTTTCGCCGGCGGCCTGCACATCGTGGCAGGCCGAGTGGTGGTCGAGGCCGAGGTGGACCTCGGGATCATCGCGCGCCGCCTGCGCAAGGACATCTATGACCTCTACGGGTACAACGCCGTGGTGCACGTGCTGTCGGCCAGCGGCATCCGGAAGAACACCCGCTATGTGGTGCGGGTGGCCGCCGATGGGGAAGCGCTGGCCCGGCAGACCGGTCTGCTCGATCTTCGTGGCCGTCCGGTGCGTGGCCTGCCCGCGCAGGTGGTCGGCGGCAGCGTCGGCGATGCCGAAGCAGCGTGGCGTGGTGCCTTCCTCGCCCACGGATCGTTGACGGAACCGGGACGGTCGTCGGCGCTGGAAGTCAGCTGCCCCGGTCCCGAGGCGGCGCTCGCTCTGGTCGGCGCGGCCCGGCGGCTCGGCGTCAGTGCCAAGGCCCGCGAGGTGCGTGGTGCCGACCGGGTTGTGGTGCGTGACGGCGAGGCCATCGGCGCCTTGCTGACCCGGATGGGCGCCCAGGACACCAGGTTGACGTGGGAGGAACGGCGCATGCGCCGCGAGGTCCGCGCGACGGCCAATCGCTTGGCGAATTTCGACGACGCCAACCTGCGCCGGTCGGCGCGGGCCGCGGTGGCCGCAGCTGCTCGTGTGGAACGTGCGCTGGACATCCTGGGTGAAGGGGTGCCCGATCACCTGGCGGCGGCGGGCAAGCTGCGGGTCGAACACCGTCAGGCGTCTTTGGAGGAGCTGGGCCGGCTCGCCGACCCGCCCATGACGAAAGACGCTGTCGCCGGCCGTATCCGGCGCCTGTTGTCGATGGCCGACCGCAAGGCCAAGCAGGAAGGGCTTCCCGACACCGAGTCGGCGGTGACCCCGGACTTGCTCGACGACGCCTGAGCTACGCGAAATCGACAGCGCTGCAAGCGTTCGCGTCGACTCCGGACGCCGCGGTGACCGTGATGCGGGTTTTCACAAAGGTTCTCGTCCTATGGCCGTTCCCGGTCTATTGAGTACGGAGTGGGAGCGGCGATCTGCGTCGTTGCCCGAACGTGCCGGATAGTCATCGTTGTGTCACGCCGACGTCGTTGCGGCGTTGTAGTGTGTGGCGACAAACTTCGACGTCAACCCCCGATTGAGGCAGCGGCCGCGATGAGACTGATTCTTGAGCTGATCCGCCCGTACCGGTTGCTGATCGCCGGGATCTTCGCGGTGCTGCTGGTGCAGATCGCCACTGGCCTGGCCGCGCCGTGGCCGTTGAAGGTCGTGCTGGACAGCGTGGTCGGCCACCACCCGCTGCCGGGCTGGCTGCACGGTCTGCTGCAGCCGCTGCTCGGCGGCGAGGGCAAGATGCACATCGCCGGTCTGGCCGCGATCATGGTGCTCGTCATCGCGGTGGTCGCCGCGATCGCGTCGTACGTGGCCAACTACCTCACGGAAACCGTCGGTCAGCAGATCGGCAATGATCTGCGCACCCGCGCCTACCATCACCTGCAGCAGCTGTCGCTGAACTACTTCGACACCCATCGGGTGGGGCCGATCCTCAGCACGCTCACCGACGACGTCGACACCATCCAGGGTTTCGCGTCGGCCTCCACGCTGGGTATCGCGACCGACCTGCTGACCATCGTCGGCATGTTGGCCATGATGCTGTGGCTGCAATGGGATTTCACGCTCATCGCACTCGCGGTGGCGCCGCTGCTGTTGCTGTTCGTCTCGCGTATCCGTAAGGCCGTCAAGGCGGCGACACACGAAGTGCGCAAGCGGGAATCCGACATCGTCGCGGTCGCGGAGGAGGGTCTGCAGTCGATTCGGGTGGTCAAGGCATTCGACCGCGAGGACCTGCAGGAGCGCCAGCTGGCGGTCGCGGGCCAGCAGGCGGTGGATGCGGCGCTCAACGCCAGGCGGGTCAAGTCGGTGGTGTCGCCGATCGTCACCGTCGTGGTGGCCGCCTGCACCGCGGTGGTGTTGTGGCGGGGTTCGGCGCTCATCCTCGCCGGCGCGATGACGGCGGGCACGCTGACCGTGTTCATCTCCTACCTGGCGTCGTTCTTCAAGCCGGTGCAGGATCTGGCCAAGCTCACCAACACCATCGCGATGGCCTCGGTCGGGGTGGACCGCGTCAACGCCCTGCTGACGGCCGAGACGTCGGTCGAGGAGAAACCCGAGGCGATCGAACCGGGACAGATCAAGGGTGCGATCAGCTTCGAGCGGGTGGCGTTCAGCTACGACAGCGAGACTCCCGTACTGCGCGATGTCACCTTCGAGGTCGAACCCGGCCAGCTCGTGGGTGTCGTCGGGCACACCGGAAGCGGAAAATCCAGTCTGGTCAGCCTGATTCCCCGGTTCTACGACCCGAGTATGGGCACGGTCCGCATCGACGGAGTCGACCTGCGCGACTACAAACTGCACGACCTCCGCCGCCAGATCGCCTATGTATTGCAGGACACGGTCCTGTTCCGGGGCACCATCCGTGACAACATCGCCTTCGGCCGGCCCGACGCCGACCACGACGAGATCGTCGAGATGGCCAAACTCGCCAACGCCCACGAGTTCATCTCCGAGATGCCCCAGGGCTATGACAGCCCGGTCGGGGAGCGGGGCCTCACCCTCTCGGGCGGTCAGCGTCAGCGCATCGGTATCGCCCGCGCCCTCATCCGGAACAGCCCGATCCTCATCCTCGACGAACCGACCGCCGCCCTGGATGCGGAGTCCGAGCACCTGGTGATGTCAGCGCTCCAGCGACTGATGAACGGACGCACGGTCATCACCATCGCCCACCGCCTCAGCACCATTCGCGACGCGGACAAGATCGTCGTGCTGGAGGAGGGCCGAGTGGTCGAAGAGGGATCACACACCGAACTCCTCACCGCAGGCGGCAGATACGCCGAGTTGCACCGCATCCAATACGAGGACGAGACATCGTGACGCGTTCGCTGATCATCCTGCCCGACGACTCCGCGAAGCCGGTGCTCGACGCGATCGGTGCGTCCACCCGCTCAGTACGGATCAAGATGTTCGCCTTCAACCACGTGGCGCTGCTGGACGCGGTCGTGGCCGCCCACCGGCGCGGTGTCGACGTCAAGGTCATGCTCAACCCTGAGCGTCGCGACGGGGAGACCGACAACGACGTCGCGCGGGAGACGTTGCAGCGGTTCGGCATCGAGGTCCGTGCCAGCAACCCGGCCTTCGATCTGACACACGAGAAGTCCATGATCGTCGACGACGACCATGCCTTTGTCGAGTCGTTGAACTGGACCGAGGAGAACTTCACCGTGACGCGCGATTATGCCGTCGTCACTCCCAGCGCCTACGAAGTCGCCGAGATCATCGACTGCTTCGAAGCCGACTGGGCGCGGGAGGACTTCGATCCCGGCGGCGGGGCGCACCTGATCTGGTGCCCCACCAACGGCCGGCATCGCATCGCCGAGTTCATCGACAGTGCCAAACACACGCTGTTCGTCCAGAACGAGCGCTATCAGGACCCGGTGATCATCGAGCGCCTGGTCCGTGCGGCGCATCGCGGGGTGAAGGTTCACGTCATGGCCCGCGCGGCGCACCACCTCAAGTCGGGCAAGCTCCTCGAAGGTGTCAGCGGGATGCGCATCCTCGACGACGTCGGGATCAAGATCCACCGACTCAAGCACATGAAGCTGCACGCGAAGATGATTCTGGCCGACCATGAACGTGCCATCGTCGGTTCGATCAACTTCTCCCCGGGCAGCTTCGACCATCGGCGTGAACTGGCCATCGAGGTGACCGATCACCACATCATCAAGCGCCTCAACGAGGTCGCCCACCACGACTGGAAGCACTCCGAGCCGATGGACCTGTCGGATGAGGGACTGATCGCCGATCTCGTCGGTCAGGACCCACACGAACTCGACCAACTCGCCCTACACGACCCCGACATCTGATGCACTGACCGGGCCGCACAGTCCGGAGGCTGCACTACTAGGCTGGCGACGAGCAGTGTGCGGCAGCTTTCCCCCGACAAATAGGAGAAATCACGTGACTATCCGGGTAGGCGTTAACGGCTTCGGCCGCATCGGGCGCAACTTTTACCGGGCGCTGGCGACGCAGCAGGCTCAGGGGCAGAACACCGACATCGAGATCGTGGCGGTCAATGACCTCACCGACAACGCCACCCTGGCTCACCTGCTGAAGTTCGACTCGATCTTGGGCCGGCTGCCGCAGGACGTCAGCCTCGAGGGCGAGGACACCATCGTCATCGGGGACAAGAAGATCAAGTCACTCGAGGTCAAGGAAGGTCCGGCGGCCCTGCCCTGGGGCGATCTCGGCGTCGACGTCGTCGTCGAATCCACCGGCATCTTCACCAACGCGGCCAAGGCCAAGGGGCACCTCGATGCCGGCGCCAAGAAGGTCATCATCTCCGCGCCGGCCACCGATGAGGACATCACCATCGTGCTGGGTGTCAACGACGACAAGTACGACGGCAGCCAGAACATCATCTCCAACGCCTCGTGCACCACGAACTGCCTCGGACCGCTGGCCAAGGTCCTCAACGACGAGTTCGGCATCGTCAAGGGCCTGATGACCACCATCCACGCCTACACCCAGGACCAGAACCTGCAGGACGGCCCGCACAAGGATCTGCGCCGCGCCCGGGCAGCCGCCATCAACATCGTGCCGACCTCGACCGGTGCCGCCAAGGCCATCGGCCTGGTGCTGCCCGAACTCAAGGGCAAGCTGGACGGCTACGCCCTGCGCGTGCCGATCCCCACCGGTTCGGTCACCGACCTGACCGCCGAGCTGGCCAAGTCAGCCAGTGCCGACGAGATCAACGCCGCCTTCAAGGCCGCCGCCGAGGGTCCGCTCAAGGGGATTCTCAAGTACTACGACGCACCCATCGTGTCGAGCGACATCGTCACCGACCCGCACAGCTCGCTGTTCGACTCGGGCCTGACCAAGGTGATCGACAACCAGGCCAAGGTCGTCTCCTGGTACGACAACGAGTGGGGCTACTCCAACCGCCTCGCCGATCTGGTCGCGCTCGTCGGTAAGTCGCTGTAGTCGCGATGGCTGTCAAGACACTCGCCGACCTGTTGGCCGAGGGTACTGAAGGGGTGGCGGGTCGGGCCGTATTGGTCCGCTCCGACCTGAACGTCCCCCTCGACGATGACGGGAACATTTCGGATCCGGGTCGCATCATCGCCTCGGTCCCGACCCTCAATGCGCTGGCAGAGGCCGGTGCCAAGGTCGTCGTCACCGCGCATCTGGGCCGGCCCAAGGGTGGCCCGGATCCCAAGTTCTCGCTCGCCCCGGTTGCCGCGGCGCTGGGGGAGAAGCTGGGACGTCACGTGCAGTTGGCCGGCGATGTCGTCGGCACCGATGCGCTGGCCCGCGCCGAAGGCCTGACCGACGGTGACGTGCTGTTGCTGGAGAACATCCGCTTCGATCCGCGCGAGACCAGCAAGGACGACGCCGATCGGCTGGCACTGGCCAAGGCTCTGGCCGCCCTGGTCGAGGGTGCGGACGGCTCGCCGGGTGCCTTCGTCTCCGACGGCTTCGGGGTGGTGCACCGCAAGCAGGCCTCCGTCTATGACGTCGCCACCCTGCTGCCGCATTACGCGGGCACGTTGGTGGCGACGGAGGTGAAGGTGCTCGAGCAGCTGACCAGCTCGACCGAGCGCCCGTATGCGGTCGTTCTCGGCGGCTCCAAGGTCTCGGACAAGCTCGCGGTCATCGAGAACCTCGCCACCAAGGCCGACAGTATCGTCATCGGTGGCGGCATGTGCTTCACCTTCCTTGCTGCACAAGGGGTTTCGGTGGGAACCTCGCTGCTGCAGGAAGAGATGATCGACACGTGCAAGCGGCTGCTCGACACCTACGCCGATGTGATCCACCTGCCGGTGGACATCGTGGCGGCCGACAAGTTCGCCGCCGATGCCGAAGCGCAGACTGTGGCCTCCGATCGCATTCCCGAAGGCAAGATGGGCCTGGACATCGGTCCTGAGTCGGTCAAGCGTTTCACCGCGCTGCTGTCCAACGCCAAGACCGTGTTCTGGAACGGCCCGATGGGCGTGTTCGAGTTCCCGGCGTTCGCCGCGGGCACCAAGGGCGTGGCCGAGGCGATCATCGGTGCCACCGAAAAGGGCGCGTTCAGCGTCGTGGGCGGTGGCGATTCGGCCGCCGCGGTGCGGCAACTCGGCCTCGGCGAGGACGGCTTTTCCCATATCTCAACCGGTGGCGGTGCGTCGCTGGAATACCTTGAGGGCAAGACCCTGCCCGGCATCGAAGTACTGGAGTCGTAGCCATGGCCAAAGCCGCACGTAAGCCTTTGATCGCCGGCAACTGGAAGATGAACCTCAACCATTTCGAGGCCATCGCCCTGGTGCAGAAGATCGCATTCGCCTTGCCGGACAAGTATTTCGACAAGGTGGACGTGACCGTCATCCCGCCGTTCACCGACCTGCGCAGTGTGCAGACGTTGGTCGACGGGGACAAGTTGCGGCTCACCTACGGTGCGCAGGACGTGTCCAAACACGATTCCGGCGCCTACACCGGTGAGATCAGCGGGGCGTTCCTGGCCAAGCTCGGATGCAGCTTCGTGGTGGTGGGCCACTCCGAGCGGCGCACTTACCACGGTGAAACCGACGAGCTGGTGGCGGCCAAGGCCGCGGCGGCGTTCAAGCACGGCATCACGCCGATCATCTGTATCGGCGAGCAGCTCGACGTGCGCGAGGCGGGCAACCACGTCGAGTACAACGTGGACTCGTTGCGCGGCTCCCTGGCCGGTCTGAGCAAGGAGCAGATCGGGCAGGCGGTCATCGCCTACGAGCCGGTGTGGGCGATCGGCACCGGCCGGGTGGCCAGTGCGGCCGATGCGCAGGAGGTCTGCAAGGCGATCCGTGCCGAGCTCGGCAATCTGTCCTCGCCCGAGCTGGCGGCCGGGGTCCGCGTGCTCTACGGCGGATCGGTCAACGCCAAGAATGTCGGCGAGATCGTGGCGCAGGGCGATGTGGACGGCGCCTTGGTCGGCGGTGCTTCGCTGGACGGCGAGCAGTTCGCGACGCTGTCGGCCATCGCCGCGGGTGGACCGCTGCCGTAACCCCGGGGGCCTGGACCGGTCACCGCACCAGGTATTCTTTCACCCATGGAATTGGCTCTGCAGATCACTCTGGTCGTGACCAGCGTGCTGGTCGTGCTCTTGGTCCTGCTGCATCGTGCCAAAGGTGGTGGTCTGTCCACCCTGTTCGGTGGCGGTGTCCAGTCCAGCCTGTCCGGCTCCACGGTGGTCGAGAAGAACCTCGACCGGCTGACGCTGTTCGTGACCGGCATCTGGGTGGTATCGATCGTCGGCGTCGCGCTGCTGATCAAGTACAGCTGATCGGTAGCCCGCGTCCGTCAAGGAACCAACGAAAGCCGCCCCGGTATCACTACCGGGGCGGCTTTCATTTGGGCTGGCGGGCAGCAGCGTGTCAGTAACCCGCTACTGCCTCGGGCCCGGCTGAGCTGAGCAGTGCGCGTGAGCCGGACACTCCCAGCCGTGTCGCTCCCGCCGCGATCATGGCCCGGGCCTGCTCAAGAGTGCGCACACCGCCGGATGCCTTCACCGCCAGACCGCTGTCGTGAACCGTGCGGTGCATCAGCTCGACCGCATGCACCGTCGCCCCACCGGAGGGGTGGAAACCGGTGGAGGTTTTGACGAAGTCGGCGTCCGCCGCCACCGCGGCCCGGCACGCCCCGACGATCTCCTGGTCGGTCAACGCGGCCGATTCGATGATCACCTTCAGCACCGTCGGTGCGGGCGCGGCGGCGCGGACGGCAGCGATGTCGGCTGCGACGCAGTCGAAGTCGCCTGCCTTGGCCGCCCCGATGTCGATCACCATGTCGATCTCGTCAGCGCCGTGGCGCACCGCTTCGGCTGCCTCGGCGGCTTTCACGGCTGAGCTGTGCTTGCCGCTCGGAAAGCCACACACGGCAGCGACTTTGAGATTCGAGCCGGCAGGGATGCTGACGGGCAGCATCGAAGGCGACACGCATACCGAATAGGTGCCCAGCTCGATTGCGTCGGCGATGAGAGATTCGACGTCGGCGGCGGTGGCCTCGGGTTTCAGCAGGGTGTGGTCGATCATCGCGGCGGCTTCAGCGGGTGTCGCTGGCGTGGTCATCGAATTCGGAACCTTCCGTTGTGACTTGGGGTTTCAGGCAGTCTTGGTCTGGCGGTCGAGCAGATAGTTCATGATCAACGCCGCGATCAGGATCAGTCCGGTCACCAGCATCTGGAAGAACGAACTCAAGCCCAGCAGGTTGAACAGGTTGCGCAGCACCGACAGCAGCAGCACGGCGATGAAAGTGCCCATCACACCGCCCTTTCCGCCGAAGAGGCTGGTACCACCGAGCACCACCGCGGCGATGGCGTCCAGTTCCAGGCCGGTGTGCGCGGTGGGCTGGCCGATGGTCAGCCGGGCGGTGAGCAGAACGCCGGACAGCGCGGCCAGCCCGCCACAGATCACATATGCCGCGGTGGTGATGCGCTGCACCGGCAGCCCCGACAACCGGGCGGCTTTGGCATTGCTGCCGACCGCGTAGATGTGTTCGCCGAATGTGGTGCGGCGCAACACAAGGCCCACGACGAGCGTGGTGGCCACGAAGATCAGTCCGACTACAGGAATGCCGGCGACCGCTCCGGCGCCCAGAAACCGCAGACCCACCGGGATTTCGGCGGTGGTGGGGGTGCCGTTGGTGGTCAGAAAGGTAAGCCCGCGGATGCTCTGCATCCCGGCCAGCGTCACCATGAACGCCGGAAGCGCCAGATACGAGCTCAAACCGCCCATGACCCCGCCGAGCACCAGCCCGCTCAGGATGGCCAGCACCATGGCTACCGGCCAGGCGATTCCCAGGCCGATCAGGATCGCCACCAGCATTCCGGACAACGCCGCGACGCTGCCCACCGAGAGATCGATCCCGGAGGTGAGAATCACCACCGTCATCCCGATCGCGACGATGCCGGTGAGGCTGGACTGCTGCAGCAGGTTCGCCAGGTTTTGCGAGGAGAGGAACTGCGGCGCGGTCACGGCGGCCACCACGAACAGTGCCACGAAGATGAACAGCAGATTGAACCGCACGATGATGTTCTGTCGACGCGTGCGCACCGTACCGGCCGGGGCCGATGGTGCCGGCCGGGCCGGTTCCTGCAATAGGTCAGTCATTGTCGGTTCTTCCTGTGACTACGCAGCGGGAGATGTCCGCCGCCGATGTGGTTCTCGGGTCGAACACCGCGACGTTCTTGCCTTCGTGCATGACCCAGATCTGGTCGCAGTTCTGGGTCAGTTCGCTCATCTCGCTGGATGCCATCAGCACACCCACCCCGGATTCGGCGAGCGCCTGAACCTGTTCGAACAGATCGTCTTTCGCGCCCACGTCCAACCCCCGAGTGGGCTCATCGAGCAACAGCAGGTCGATCCCGCGGGCCATCCACTTGGCCAGCACCACCTTCTGTTGGTTGCCGCCCGAGAGCTGGCCGACGGGTTGATCGACGCTGGAGAACTTCACGCCAAGGCGCTGCAACGCAGGCATGCACAACCGGCCGGCGGCTTTCATCGGGTTGAGACTGAACGGCGCCAACGCCGCGATCCCGGCGTTGCGCAGGATCGACTGTTCCAGGAACAACCCCTGGCTCTTTCGGTCCTCGGGGACCAGGCCGATCCCGGCCCGGACCGCGCCCCGCGGCGTCAGCCGGGTGATCACGGAACCGGCCAGGCTGACGTCGAGCTCAGCGACTCTGTCGCCGAACAAGGTGGCCAGCAGCGTGGAACGGCCCGCGCCGCCCAACCCCGCGAGCCCGATGATCTGGCCACGCTCGACGGTGATGCCCGATACGTCGATCACGCCGGCGATCGCGGCGCGGCGGATCTCCAGGAGCGCGGCTCTTTCTCCGTCGGGACGGGGCCTGCGGGGGGATTGAGGGCGCAGGGCGCGACCGATCATGGCTTCGACCAGTTCGTCCTTGGTCACCGTCGCGACGTCGAACACGCCGACGGTGGCCCCGTCGCGCATGACGGTGGCCCGGTCACCGATCGCCTTCACCTCGTCGAGCCGGTGCGAAATGTAGATCACCGATCTGCCCGTGGCGACGAGTTCACGGATGACGCGAAACACCTCGGCGAGGTCGTGATCGGTGAGCGTCGCGCTGGGCTCGTCCATCACGATGATGCGGGCATCGGTGGTGAGCGCCTTGGCGATTGCGGTGAGCTGCTGATCGGACACCGAGAGGTCGGCGACCACGTCCGACGGCGCGAAACGGCCACCGACCCTGGCGATCGCCTGGGCCGCCAGGCGATCCCGCTCCCGGCGGGCGATGATCAGGCCGCGCATCGGTTCGTGGCCCAGGAACAGATTCTGCGCCACGGTCATGTCCGGGACCAGATCCAGTTCCTGGTAGATGGTGCTGATCCCGGCGCGGACGCCTCCGATGGGGGAGTTGAACGAGACTTCCTCGCCGTCCAGGGCGATCGTGCCGGAGTCCGGTGTGTAGAAACCGGAGAGGATCTTCATCAGAGTGCTCTTGCCCGCGCCGTTTTCGCCCAGAAGGCAGTGCACCTCGCCGCGGGCGACCTCCAGCGTGGCGCCGGCACAGGCTCTGGTGCCGGGGAAGGTCTTCACGATGGCCTGCATGCGCAGTGCCGGTACCGGCTCAGCCTTCACGGGTTCGTTCGGGAGTGTCGTTTCTGCGTGGTGACTAGGTGTCATGTCGGTGCTCCAGTACCGCCTGTGCCGTGGGCTCGTCGGTGATCAGGACCGAGCACATATCGCTGCTCAGGGCGCCGATGACGACCGGCACTTTGCCCGGCCCGGCGGCCACCGCAATGGCGCAGTTGGCGTTCTTGACATCGTCGAGGCTCAGACCCACTGTCCGCCTGTCGATGTCGGGATAGGCGACCTCGCCCTTCGCGGTGATGTAGTGGGCGAGGATGTCTCCGCAGGCTCCGGCCGATTCGAGTTGAGCGAGTTCGGCCGGGGTGACGGCACCGGATTCGACGAGTACCGACGTCGGACCCAGCGCGCCCAGCGAGAACAGGATGGCGTCTGCCTGGCGGGCACGGGACAACACATCCTCGACGAATCCCTCGGCGTACAGCGCATCTCGGGTTTCGATTCGTTCGACGATCGCCGGTACGGGCAATAGCGTGGCCTGACCGTTGCCACTGTGGGCGATGCTGGTCACGATGTTGGCGGCTTTGGTCGGATGTACGGACCGGCTCACCCCACCGTTGATCTGGATGACCTCGATCCCGTTTGTCCATCCGACCGGCAGTACTGCCGCGATCTGCTGCAGCGTGTTGCCCCAAGAAACGCCGAGGGTGGTGATCCACGACGAATTCGACTTGAGGTAGTTCGCGGCCGCGGCGGCGATGTGCTCGCCGGCTGGCTCGATGGTGTCCGGACCGGGCACCACGACGCATTCGCGGAGGCTGAACCGGTTACGCATCTCCGTTTCGAGATCGACCCGACGTGCCTGGGGGTGAACGATTTTGATCTGCACCAGGCCTACGCCGCGAGCCTCGTCGAGTAGGCGTCCGACCTTCCACCGGGTCAGGTGGAGTTCGGATCCGATGTCTTCCTGGGTGCGGCCCTGCTCGTAATAGCACTGCGCGACATACAGCAGCAGGTCGGTATGGCTCCGGTCGGCAGTGGCACTCACCGTGTTCGTCCGTTCTTCGCGCAAGCGCTCATCGTGTTCGTCCGTTCTTCGCGCAAGCGCTCATCGTGTTCGTCCGTTCTTCGCGCAAGCGCTCATCACCGCACCACCCGGAACGGTCCACGAGCCCCCGCCACAGGTCCGGAGTCACCTTCGACGGTGTCGCACATGATCGGGCGCAGCGCGGCGGTCAACCGCTGATAGTCGGCAAAGGTCTGCTCGTACACGGCGATCCGTTTCGGGTCGGGTTCCAGTGGCCGCACGCGCGGCGCGAACAGCCGCGAACCGGCGGCCAGGCTGGGAACGATCCCGGCGGCGGTCGCCGCGATCACGGCGCAGGCCCGCAGGGTCAGGTTCTCGCCGATCACCAACTCGGCGGGCCGTCCGAGTACGTCGGTCGTGACCTGCTGCCACAACGGGTTCCGTTCGATTCCACCGGAGAACACCAGGCGCGTACACGGCACACCGGATCGTTCGAACGAGTCGATGACGCTGCGGGTCCCGCAGGCGACTGCTTCGACCATCGCCCGGTACAGTTCGGCCTTCGTGGTGCCGAGAGTCAGCCCGACCACCGCTCCACGCAGCCGTGCTTCGCGGTGCGGTGTGCGGTTGCCCATGAAGTAGTCCAAGGCCCGCAGACCGTGCGACGCCGGGTCGACGGCGGTGGCTTGGTCGATCAGCGCCGGCAGTTCGTCACGCGGTACCCCCATGATGGATTCGCCGGTCCATTTCAGTACCGAACCGCTGGTCACCTGCCCGCCCTCGACCAGCCACTTGTTGTGGGTCAACGCATTCGGGTACGGCCCCCACACCTCGTTGGAGGTGGTCGGCGTGTCCACCTCGGTGACGACGGCAGACGACGTGCCGGACACGATCGACACCAGCCCGTCCGTTCTGCCTCCGCAGGCCAGTAGGGACACGTGTGCGTCGATGCCGCCCACCGCTACGACCGGTCTGTGCTCGATGCCGAGATCGGCTGCGGCGCCGTCGGTGAGGGTGCCGGCCACACCTCCGACGGCGACGATCTCGTCCGGCAGTTTGGCGATGAGATCGTCCATGCCCAGTGCGGCATACAGTTCGGTGGGGAAGCGGCCGACGAGGGCGTCGTAGTTGTACTTGCAGACCGCGTTCATCTGCGATCCGACCCATCGTCCGGTCAGCCGGAATGTGAGGTAGTCGACGGCTTCG
Organism: Mycobacterium sp. URHD0025; assembly: GCF_000426065.1. Lineage (GTDB taxonomy): Bacteria > Actinomycetota > Actinomycetes > Mycobacteriales > Mycobacteriaceae > Mycobacterium. Next base: position 287,996 of record NZ_AUEQ01000007.1, read on the forward strand.
ACGATCCGTGCGGCCGACCGGTACGCGTCGGGGTCATGTTTCTTGAGCCACATTGCCTTTGGCAGTAGCCATTCGGCGGCATCGGATCCTCCGGACCAGTCGAGGATCGGATGTTGCGGACTCAGCTGCGCGGTGCGCTCCGATTCCGCGGCGCCGCGACCGTCCATCCACAAGATCGCCGGGCGCAACGGCGTACCCGCCGCATCGACCACCGCCACCGTCGAGGCCGTGGTCGACGCAGCGATCGAGATGACCCGCCCGGCCGCCCGGCACGGTTCGCTGTCGAGCAACTGACGAGTCGCGGCGCTGATCGCGGCCCACCAGTCCCGCGGGTCCTGCTCGGCCCACCCGGGCCTCGGGTGGTGCGTCGAGTACGGCCGATGGGCGGTGCCCAGCGCGGTGCCGTCCTCGGTGAAGGCACCGATGCGGGCGCCTTCGGTGCCGAGGTCGATCGTCAGGAGGATTCCCATGGTTCAGTCCTTGTTGGGCAGGAACAGCACCTTGGACGAGAAGATCGCCCGGTCCCCGAGCTGCTGCATCATCCCGGGCAGGTCCGACAGCGGCAGTTCATGAGTGATCATGAACTCCCACTTGAGTTTTCCTTCGGCCATCATCGCAGCGGCGGTGCGCCACTCATCGCCGGGGAACGGCGCCGAGAACGAATTCCACGACCCGTGCAGGCTGGTCTCCAGCCGCATGAACTTGTTGAAGGTGTCCTTGTCCAATGTCACCGGCGCGTGCGGGATGCCCACGAAGACCGCGTGTCCGTGCGGGCCGGTCAGGTTCGCCGCCATATCGGCGGTGGCCGGCACCCCGGCCGATTCCAGGACGATGTCGAAACCTCGTCCACCGAGGGCGCGGGCTTCCTCGACGCCCTGTACCGCATGAGTGGCTCCGGCCTCGCGGGCCATCGCGGCCTTCTCCTCGCTGAGGTCGACGGCCACGATCTGACCGGCGCCGTGCAGCTTGGCCCATTGCACGGCGAACAGCCCGATCGGCCCGGCACCGATGACCAGGACGCGGTGTCCGGCCCGCAGGTTGGTCTTCCACAGCCCGTGCAGGGCGATCGCGGCCGGGTCCAGCATGGCGGCGGCGCGGGGGTCGATGCCCGCGGGCAGCTTCAGCAGGTTGCCCGCCGGGCTGACCACGTACTGCGCGTAGGCGCCGTCGGACCTGCTGCCGAAGTAGTCGTAGTTCTCGCAGAGTCCGAACGCGCCCTTGGCGCAGAATTCGCAGCTGCGGCAGGGGATCAGCGGTGGCACCGATACCAGTTCGCCCACGTCGAACCCGTCGACACCGTCGCCGAGTTCGGTGACCCAGCCGGAGAACTCGTGCCCGCAGATGATGGGCATGACGTATCCGCCGTTGCGCAGCATCCGCGGGATGTCGGAGCCACACACTCCGCATGCGGCCACCTTGAGAAGCACTTCGCCCGGTCCCGGTTTGGGTACCGGTGCCTGTTCGACCCGGATGTCCCCGGGGGCGTACATCACCGCCGCGGTCATCGTCGCGGGCGGGGTCGGTGGTACCGACAGACTCACCGGGGCAGGTGCCTGGGTTGTCATTGACCGTGTCTCCTCGTGTGTTGGGCTATTTGCCGGCGGCGAAGGTTGATTCGCCTTCCAGAGCTTGCGCGTTGGACTTGTTCACCAGATCCGTTCCGGCGTCGACGAATTCCGGCACCGACTCGCCTCTGGCGACCTTGACCGCGGTCTCCATGGCCAGCCGGCCCTCGGCGTTGGGGTCGTTGAGCGCGGTGGCGATGTACTGGTCGCCGTCGGCGATGGCACGAACCGCCTCCATCAGGCCGTCGACTCCGAAGACCTTGATGTCGGCGCGGTGGTTCTCGGCGAGAACCTGTAGGGCGCCCAGCGCCATGTCGTCGTTCTGGGCGTAGACGGCCTTCAGATCTGGGTTGGCCTGCAGCAGGTCCTGCATGGCGGTGACCGCCTTCGACCTGGTGTAGTCGCAGTACGGCCCGTCCACGACGGTGATGCTGGGTTGGGTCGACACCCCGGCCAGGAATCCGTCCCGGCGATCGCGGGCCACCGCTCCACCCGCGTCGCCCTGGATCTGGATGATCTTGCCGCCGGACGGCCCGAGGGCGTCGGCGGCCGCCTTACCGACCAGCTCGCCCATGGCCTTGTTGTCGCGCCCGACGAATGACGCGGCGCCCTTTTCGACCGGGCGATCGACGGTGATCACCTTGACACCCGCGGCCTGCGCGGCGGCGAGGGACGGCGTCACGCCCTTCGGGTCGACCGGGTTGATCACCAGCACGTTGACCCCGCGGGTGATCAGATCCTGGACATCGTTGTTCTGCTTGGTGACGTCGCCGTTGGCGTCGGCGTGGAAGAACTCGTTGCCCTGCGCCTCGGCTTCGGCCTTCGCGGAATCGGTGAGCGCGACGTAGAACGGGCTCTGTTGGGTTGCCTGGCTGAAACCGATCTTCACCGGCCCGTCGGCCACCGTCTTCGTGCTCTCGGCGCCATTGTCGCCCGGCACGGAGCATGCTGCGGAGAGGGCTACTGCCATTGCGGCTCCGAGCGCGATCTTCGAAGCTCTGGTGAATCTCACTGTTCCTCCTCGGTGTGCGCGCCGGTAGTCGGAGTGGGGCCGCGCATGACGACCATCACGTTAGGAATGGACATGTGAGCGAGTCAACATATGCGCATAACTTTGCTCATATGAGCACACGGGTGTGCGGGCCCGGCCGTCGGTTCGGGCTCAGCTGGCCCTGCAACTCGTCGGTGTCACGCCGATACTGGACGCATGGCGGAATCTAGCGAGACCACACTTGACCCGATCGGCGCAGTTCAGCGCACGTCAGTGGGACGCGAGGCCACCGAGCCGATGCGAGAGGACATCCGGCTGCTCGGTGCCATTCTCGGCGACACCGTGCGCGAGCAGAACGGGGATGAGGTCTTCGATCTGGTCGAGCGAGCCCGGGTGGAGTCCTTCCGCGTCCGTCGTTCGGAGATCGATCGCGCCGAGCTCGCCGAACTGTTCTCGGGCATCGACGCCCGCCGGGCCATTCCGGTCATCCGTGCCTTCACGCACTTCGCCCTGCTGGCCAACGTCGCCGAGGACATCCACCGCGAGCGCCGCCGCGCGGTGCACGAGGCAGCAGGCGAGCCGCCACAGGACAGCAGCCTGGCCGCCACTTACCGGAAGCTGGACCAGGCGACCTCCGCCGGGGAATTACCCGCGGCCGCCGTCGCCGACGTGCTGAGTGGTGCACTCGTCGCACCGGTGATCACGGCCCATCCCACCGAAACCCGGCGCCGCACCGTCTTTGACACCCAGCACCGCGTCACCGACCTGATGCGGCTGCGGCTGCACGGACAGACCCGCACACCCGACGGCCGCGACATCGAGGTCGAACTGCGCCGCCACATTCTCACGCTGTGGCAGACCGCGCTGGTGCGGCTGTCGCGGCTGAAGATCTCCGACGAGATCGAAACCGGGCTGCGGTACTACCCGGCGGCGTTCTTCGAGGTGATCCCGCAGGTCAACGCCGAGGTGCGCACGGCGTTGCGGGAGCGCTGGCCCGGCGCGCATCTGCTGGAGCAGCCAATCCTGCGGCCGGGCAGCTGGATCGGCGGTGACCGCGACGGAAATCCCAATGTCGACGCGGGCGTCGTGCGGCTGGCCACCGGGCGAGCCGCCTACATGGCCTTCGAGCACTACTTCACCGAGATCACCGCACTGGAAGAAGAGCTGTCCATGTCGGCCCGTTTGGTCACCGTCAGCGACGGGCTGGCCTCGCTGGCCGACGCTTGCCACGAGCCGGCGCGTGCCGACGAACCGTACCGGCGTGCGCTGCGGGTGATCCATGCCCGACTGACCGCCGCCGGCCGCGAAATCCTCGATGAGCAACCGGAACACGAGCTCGACCTCGGTCTCCAGGCGTATCCCACACCGGAGGAATTCCTGGCGGATCTCGACACCGTGGACGCTTCGTTGCGTGCCAACGGCAGTGCGGTGGTGGCTGACGATCGATTGTCCAGGTTGCGGGAAGCCGTGCGGGTCTTCGGGTTTCATCTGTGCGGCCTGGACATGCGGCAGAATTCCGAGGTGCACGAGCAGGTGGTGGCCGAGCTGCTGGCCTGGGCCGGGGTGCATCCCGACTACGCGTCGCTGCCCGAATCGCAGCGGGTGGAACTGCTCGCGGGCGAGATCTCCACGCGCCGTCCCCTGATCGGCGAAGGCGCCGAGCTGTCGGAGCTGGCGCGTAAAGAACTCGACATCGTCGGCGCCGCGGCGCGGGCCGTCGCCGTCTTCGGACCGCAGGCCGTGCCCAACTACATCATCTCGATGTGTCAGTCGGTTTCGGACCTGCTCGAGGCAGCGGTCCTGCTCAAAGAGGCCGGGCTGCTCGATGTTTCGGGTGCGGCTCATGGCGAGGTGTACGCGCCCGTCGGCATCGTGCCGCTGTTCGAAACCATCGACGATCTACAGCGAGGCTCGTCGATCCTGCAGGAGGCGCTGGCCCTGCCGGTGTACCGCAGCATCGTCAACGCACGCGGACAGCACCAAGAAGTGATGCTGGGTTACTCGGACTCCAACAAGGACGGCGGCTACCTGGCGGCGAACTGGGCCCTGTACCGGGCCGAACTGGATCTCGTCGAGGCAGCGCGCAAGACCGGCATCCGGTTGCGGCTGTTCCACGGCCGGGGCGGCACAGTGGGCCGCGGCGGCGGCCCGAGCTACGACGCGATCCTGGCGCAGCCCCCCGGTGCGGTGAAAGGGTCGTTGCGCATCACCGAACAGGGCGAGGTCATCGCGGCAAAATACGCCGAACCACGGATCGCGCACCGCAACCTGGAGACCCTGTTGGCCGCGACACTGGAATCCACTTTGCTCGACGTCGAGGGCCTGGGCGACGAAGCCGAGCCGGCCTACCAGGTGCTCGATGAACTGGCCGCCCTGGCGCAACAGGCATATGCCGAATTAGTCCACGAGACACCGGGATTCGTCGACTATTTCAAGGCGTCGACACCGGTCGGTGAGATCGGCGCGCTCAACATCGGCAGCCGTCCCAGCTCACGCAAACCGACCACCTCGATCGCCGACCTGCGGGCGATCCCATGGGTGCTGGCCTGGAGTCAGTCCCGCGTGATGCTGCCCGGCTGGTACGGCACCGGCACGGCGTTCGAACAATGGATCGGCGACGACGAAACCCGGGTCGCGGTGCTGCAGGACCTCTATGAGCGTTGGCCGTTCTTCCGCACGGTGCTGTCGAACATGGCTCAGGTGCTGGCGAAGTCGGACATGGGGCTGGCGGCCCGGTATTCCGAGCTGGTCGACGACGAAGAGCTGCGCACCAGGGTGTTCGACAAGATCGTCGCCGAGCACGAGCGCACGATTGCGATGTACAAGCTCATCACCGGTCATGACGACCTGCTCGCCGACAACCCGGCGCTGGCCCGCTCGGTGTTCAACCGGTTTCCATACCTCGAACCGCTCAATCACCTGCAGGTCGAGTTGCTGCGCCAGTACCGGGCCGGGGATACCGACGAACGGGTGCAGCGCGGCATCCTGCTCACCATGAGCGGTCTGGCGACCGCGCTGCGCAACAGCGGGTAGTTGTGGCTAGCTCACGAGAACATCGGCGAGCCGCAGCGAGACGGTAGCCCGGCGGTCGGCGTAAGCCCTCGCAGCGCGCTGGATTTCGGCCGTCTGCTCCGTTCTGATGCGTTGGTAACGCCGCAGCGCCTGGGTGAGGTCGCCGTCGCGCGCGGTGCCGATCTGGGCGGCCAACTCGGCGGCATCTTGGATGGCCTGGTTGGCGCCCTGGCCGCCGAACGGTGTCATCGGGTGGGCTGCGTCCCCGAGTAGTGCGACCCGTGCACTGGTCCACCGGTCGATCGGCTCTCGGTCGTACACCGGGTGCATGTAGACCGGACTCGTCGCGGCGCGCAGCATCCGCCCGACCGCTGGATCGAACTCGTCGAACTGACGGGCCAACGCCTGTAGATCGGCCTGGGCCGACCACAGATGCAGCGGCGGCTCGTCGACCCCGAGGGTGGCGTCCACGGCCACCTGCCGGCCGGCCCGCACCGGCATGGAGATGACATGTTTGGCGTAGTCCGCGGAATGCCAGGACCTCAGCCGGTCGTTGGAGATGTCGAGGCATTCGGCGGGGCTGACGGCGCGGAAGATCACCGAGCCGCAGTAGTGAATGTCGTCGTCGCCGAACATCTTCCGCACTCGTGACCGCAGGCCGTCGGCTGCGATCACCAACCCGGCCCGGGCTGTCTCACCGTTGGTGAAGCTCAGCTCGACGTGATCTTCGCGCTCGGCGATACCGGCGAGTTCATGCCGCAGCCGCACCTGTTCGTATCCCACGGCCGAGACCAGCAGGCTGTGCAGGTCGGCACGGTGCACTGTGCGCGGGGACACCTCGGCGTCGGCGTAGCCGAACCGGCCATGTTCGGCACCGGCCTCCGGCGTGGCTGCGTAGTCGGTGATCTTCTCCAGTCGCCCCTGCTGATCGCGGTTCTCGAAGAACCGTGTGGCCGAAGATATTTCGTTGAACATACCGAGGATGTTCCACCGGTCCAGGAGTCGCAGCGTCTGCGGCGAGACCCCCAGCGGACCGCCGACCTCGCCGAGCTTGCGGGTCTTGTCGAAGACGACGGGACGATGGCCGTGATGCTGTAGCGCGACGGCGGCGGCCAGGCCGCCCAGGCCGGCGCCGACGATGGCGATATCCATGAGAGTTCCTTCAGGTTCAGGGGATTCGAGCCAGGGCTTCGGCGTCGAGGTGGACCCCGGACACCGCACCCGGGCGGAAGCTGGTGACAGTGCGGACATTGCACAGCGGCAGCCAGAGGCCATCGGCGAGGATTCGACGCTGGACTGCCTGCACGAGCTCCCTGCGCGAGTCCGGAGTATCGCAGGTGAGTTGGGCATCGAGCAGTATGTCGAGATCGTCTGGACTGGTGCGGCGGTTCATGTTCCGGTGCGCCACAGCGAATTGGTAGCGCAACAGATCGGGGTCGCTGCCGGTGAAATAGAAGAACCGGAAGTCGTAATCTCCGGACTCCTGGCGATTGCGTAGTGCCGGGAAGCCGATATCGGCAAGCTTGAGCTCAATGCCGTGTTGCTTCCACTGTGCGGCCACCGCGCTGAGAAGTGTGGTGTCGACGGGGGAGAACGTGCTGTTGAACACCACTTCGAACGAAAGCTGCTGAGCACCGGCGGCATCGAGCAGCCGATGGGCGGTCTGCGGATCGTAGGCCAGCTCGGCGGAGAAGTCGCGATAGCCGTCGGTCGTCGGGGAGAGCACCGACGACGCGACGGTGTACCCATGGTCATCCAGGACCGGCGACAGGGCACGGCGATCGATCAGCAGCGTCAGTGCGCGGCGCACCCTGGGGTCGGCCAGTGGACCGCGCGAAGCATTGGGACACAATCCGTAACTGATGCCCGGGTTGTGGATCTCGGCGATGTGGTAGCCGTCGATGATGCCCGCGTACAGGTCGCCGGTGTCGGCCTCGCGGAACATCAGCCGGTGGGATCCGTCGGTCACGCCACCGGCGACTGGGCGCCATCGCCCGGTACCCAGCCCCGACCCACTGCTGATCGCCAGGTTCACGCCGGCCAGCGACCGGAGGAACGCCGCATTGTGTCGCGTGAAGTGAAACGTCACGCTGTCGTCGCCGGTCTCGGTGCGTTCGAGTCCGGTGAGCATCGTGACCGCGGCGGGAAGCGGTGAAACCTGTTCCATGGCAATGATCTCGGAGAAGCTCTGAGCGACGGCCGCAGGTGTGAGCGGTGCGCCGTCGGAGAAACGCCGATCCGACCGGATCGTCAGGTCCAGCGTCAGCGCGTCGCGGTAGTGCCACGAGGTGGCCAGCCACGGCAGCAGTTTCCCGCTGTCAGGGTCGATGTCGAGCAGGCTTTCGTAGATCATGCGGCAGTACGTTTTCGAGATGCTGTTGTAGGCCAGTCGAGGATCGTCGGTGAGCTGGTGCGTCGGCCAGCCGAATGTGAGGTCGCCCTTCATAGCACCCGCACCAATTGTGTTGCCTGCCATGCCGCGCGGGCGGCCAGAATGGCGATCAGCCCGGCCACCGTCACCAGCACCGCTGCGCCGCCGAACAGTGCGGTGCCCAGGTGATCGATCATCGTCGCTCCGGTGGCCACCCCGATCCCGGCACCCAACGCCCGAAGGTAGTGGTACAGGCTGGAATCGAACGGGATGTCCGTCGAATTGGTCAGCACGTTGTTGGCCAACGAACTCCACAGGAATCCCATCGCGGCGCCCATCAGCGCCGCACTCACCAGTACCAGCTGAGTGGACAGGCTCAGACCGGCCACGATCAGGAAGGCCGAACCGATGCACACCAGGCGGGTGCTCTTCCGATTGTCCCCGGGCCTGCCGAATTTGAGCATCGGGATCAGGCCGGCGACGAATGCCATCGGCAACAGGAACAGTGCCGAGCCATACGAATTCAGGCCCCGAACTTGTTGCAGCACAAACACCGCCGATAACGTGAACACGTTCGTCGCGATGCCGGCCACGAATACCACGACCAGACTTCCCGACAGCACGCGCGATTGCGACCGGCTGCGCAGAACGAGCAACCCCATTCCCAACATCGTTGCCACTACGAGCAGGGCGACCTTGGTGTGCAGGGCGGTGGCCGAACCGATCGCCAGGAAGATCGCCAGCTGCACCGCCGCGAGCCCGACGACCGGGACTGCCAGCCGGCTTGTCGTGGCGCTCTCGGCGTCGGGCGACCCGGGGTTTGGCGGTGCCGGCGCCAGCAGCACCATCGCCACGAGCGTTGTCACCACCGTCTCGTAGGGAAACGAACGCCAGCCCCACAGCTCGTTGAGCAGCGCGGTGATCAGTGGTGAGCACAGGGCTGATGCCGACACCACCAGCCCCCACGCTCCCAGCACGGCCGAATGGTGGTCAGGATAGAACTGCGCGCGGACGATCCGGAGTATCTGGGGTGCCAGCACAGCCGAGGCGATGCCCTGCAGGAACCGCAACCCGATGAGAACCCAGAATTCGGAGCTGAGAGCTGAGGCGACGCCGAGAACGGCCAGCACCGCCGAACTGGCGAAGAAGGCGGCAGTCGGAGAGCAACGATGCGAGAGCAGGCCGGCGGGCAGCAACGCCAGGCAGAATCCGGCCAGGAATGCCACCCCGATGTAGGCAGCCAGTGAGAACGGGATGCCGAAGTGGTCGGCGATCGCCGAGTTCAACAGCACGGCCGACGACGAGTTGGAGTAGAGGGTGTATTCGGTCAGGTAGAGCGACGCCGCAACGGCGTAAAGGGACGGCTTCATGACGCCTCGAAGCTGATAGCAGGATCAAATGGGCAGCGGGAGCTAACCCGAGATCCTCTTCAGCGGCGCCAGGCGGGCCCGGTTCCAGATCGACGCCAGAAAGCTCGGTGCCAACGACGCGGCAACGCGCACGGGATGTGCGTCTGCGCTGTCGAATCCGGCACCCATGGCAACCACTGTAACGGAGGCGGCGAGCGTCCCGTTTGCTAGAGGGCGTTCCTAGAGGGTGGTCCGGGCGCGTATCGCCTTGACCACGCCGCGTATCGCGTTCTCGGTGGCGGCCAGGGGCGACATCACCGCCTCACCGATGCCGACGATCACTTCGACGCGATCCACGATCGACTCCAGCCGTTCGACGACGCCGATGAGACGCGGTGCGAGCTCGTCGATGCGGGTGATCGTGTCGTTGAACCGGTCCAGGGTGGCATCGAGGCCGCCGGTCGACTTGTTGAGGTCGACCAGCGTGGTGCTCAGATCGGTGAGCAGGGTATCGACCTGCTCCACCGTCATGTCGGCGTTGAGTGCGGCCTGCGTCAGAGTCCGGATTCTCTGTCGTCCGGAATTGGGGCGTGCCCGGCCGTCCCCTTTGTCTGCCATGCCGAACAGTATGGCGGGGGAGGGAACCAAACGCGGGCGAACCGCGTCTGAATGGCTGTGCGGCAATTCTGCGAACACCGGGCCCGGTCGGCTGATGCCGCTGACCGGGTCACATCCAACCATCAGGTGGCTGACTACCTGGCCGGTTACGCCGAGGCCCTGGCAGACGCGACGACGGACCGGTGCCATGGCGTCACCGACGACTAGTCCACATCGAGACTGAAGCTACGGACAACACCGGCGCTGATTCTGTCCCTCAGTGCAATCTCGGACAGTGCAATCTCGGAGCGGCAGGCACCCTTTGGTGTTCGCGAGTCGTAACGCCGGGCTCAGAGCTTGCCGGCGGCGGCCTCATCGAGTAGCCACACGGTCTTTTCCTTGCCGATCGCACCGGCGGCGGGGACGTCGACGGGATCGGCACCGCCGATCGCAGCGGCAACCGCATCGGCCTTGGCCTCACCGGAGACCACCAGCCACACCTCGCGGGAACGTTGAATCGCGGGCAGGGTCAGGCTGATCCGGCGTGGCGGCGGCTTGGGGGAGTCGGTCACCGCGACCACCAGCCGGGTGTCTTCGCGTACCGCCGGGGTGTCGGGGAACAACGAATTGATGTGTCCTTCCCCACCCATACCCAGCAGGTGCACATCGAACTGCGCGGGCAGCTGCTGCTCGTATGCGGCGGCGGCGTCTGCGATGGCGTCACCGAACTCGCCGTCGCTGGTGGCCATCCGGTGCACGTTCGCCGGCGGGATGTTGATGCTCTCCAGCAGCGCATCATGGGCCTGCTGGTCGTTGCGTTCAGCATCGCCCTGCGGCACGTAGCGCTCGTCGCCCCAGTACAGCTGCACGTTCGACCATTCGATCTCGGCACCGGCCACATGGCGCAGCAACGCGATCCCGACGGTGCCGCCGGTGAGGACGATGTCGGCCGAGCCGCGAGTGGAGATCGCCGAGGTGATCGCTCCGATCAGCCTGGCACCTGCGGCGGCCGCCAATGCCTCTGCGTCGGCGTAGGTCTCGATGATGCGCTCAGACATATGTCACCTTGTCGATGCCCGTGAGTGCGTCGTAGTAGATTTCGTCGGCATCGAGCCGGCGTAGATCTTCGGCCAAGCACTCCTTGGCCTCCCGGCGGGCCAGCGGCACCAACGCATCCGGTTTGCCGGTCCGGCTCAGCACGGCTGTGACCCCGGTCTGCGGACGCGCCAGGGTGACCGTTTCGCTGGGTCTGGTCAGCTCGACCTTCAACTCGCCGGTTGTCCGGGTCACCGGTCCGTCGATCAGATTGGCCAACCAGCCGGCAAGAATGTCAAGCGCGGGTTCGTCTTTGAGCCCGGACACGAGCGCGGAGGTGATGGGTTCGTGCGGCGGCTGATCGATCGCCGCGGCCAGCAGTGCACGCCAGTAGGTGACGCGGCTCCAGGCCAGGTCGGTGTCACCGGCGGTATAGCTGTTGAGCCTGCTCTTGATGCAGGCGAGCGGATCAGCGCCGTTGGTGGCGTCGGTGATCCGGCGAATCGCCAACTTGCCCAAAGGATCCTGTGCGGGGACGGCAGGCGCCAGATCAGGCCACCAGGTCACGACCGGGGTATCGGGCAGCAGGAACGGTGTCACCACGCTGCTGGCGTGGTTGGCCAGCGGACCGGACAATCGCAGCACCACGACCTCGTTGGCGCCGGCGTCGCGGCCCACCCGCAGCTGGGCATCCAGCCGGGCCTCGGTGGACAACCGGTCCCCGGGAATGACCACGATCACGCGACACGGATGCTCGCGGCTGGCCGCGTTGGCCGCCTCGATGGACTCCTCGAGCAACGCCTCCGTATCGGGAGCGATGACCAGCGTCAGTACCCGACCGAGGGTGATCGCACCGCCCTCCTCACGCAGGGCGACGATCTTCTTGTTGATGGCCCCGGTATTGGTGTCGGGCAGATCGACGATCATTGGCCGACTCCTTCTGTGATCACGGCTCGACTCACGGCCGCCTCCATTCCCGGCCCGACCGGCGCAGCATCTCGAACGCCGAATCGGGGCCCCACGTTCCGGACTCGTACGGATCGGGCTTACCGTGCGTAGCCCAGTACTCCAGCGCGGGATCCAGGATCTTCCAGCACAATTCGACTTCGGCGTTCACCGGGAACAGCGATGGCTCGCCCAGCAGCACGTCGAGGATCAGGCGTTCGTAGGCCTCGGGTGACTCCTCGGCGAAGGCCGAGCCGTAGGAGAAGTCCATGCTGACATCGCGGACCTCCATGATGTGGCCCGGGACCTTGGACCCGAACCGCAGGGTGATGCCTTCGTCCGGTTGGACCCGGATGACGAGTGCGTTCTGGCCGAGCTCATCGGTCATCGTGGCGTCGAAGGGCAGGTGCGGTGCGCGCTTGAACAACAGCGCGATCTCGGTGACCCTGCGGCCCAAGCGTTTTCCGGTGCGCAGATAGAACGGCACGCCTGCCCAGCGGCGGGTGTCCACGTCCAGCGTGATGGCGGCGAACGTCTCGGTGGTCGACGTCTTCGAGAAGCCTTCCTCGTCCAGCAGCCCGACGACTTTTTCACCGCCCTGCCAGCCGGCGACGTACTGTCCCCGGGACGTGGTCTCGTCCAGCGGCTCGGCGAGGCGAGTCGCCGAAAGTACCTTGATCTTCTCGGCCTGCAGCTCTGCGGGGGAGAAACTCACCGGCTCTTCCATGGCGGTCAGGGCCAGTAGTTGCAGCAGGTGGTTCTGGATGACGTCTCGGGCGGCACCGACGCCGTCGTAGTAGCCGCCGCGGCCACCGAGCCCGATGTCCTCGGCCATGGTGATCTGGACGCTGTCGACATAGTGCGAGTTCAGCACCGGCTCGAACATCTCGTTGGCGAAGCGCAGTGCCAGCAGGTTCTGAACCGTCTCCTTGCCCAGGTAGTGGTCGATGCGGAACACCGACGACTCCGGGAACACGCTGTTGACCACAGCGTTGAGTTCCTCGGCACTCTTGAGGTCGTGACCGAACGGCTTCTCGATCACCACCCGGCTCCAGCTGCCCTCCGGCTTGTCGGCCAGGCCCGATTTCGACAGTTGCTCGCAGACCTGGGGGAACGCCTTCGGCGGGATGGACAGGTAGAACGCGTGATTGCCACTGGTGCCGCGCTCGACATCCAGTTTGTGCAGCGTGTCCTTGAGGCGTTCGAACGAGGCGTCGTCGTCGAAAGTGCCCTGCACGAACCGGAATCCCTCGGCCAGCCGGTCCCAGACCTCCTGGCGGAAAGGTGTGCGGGCGTGTTCTTTGACCGCGTCGAAGACGATCTTGCCGAAATCTTCGTCCGCCCAATCGCGGCGGGCGAAGCCCACCAGCGCGAAGCTCGGTGGCAGCAATCCGCGGTTGGCCAGGTCGTAGATGGCCGGCATCAGCTTCTTGCGGGCCAGGTCACCGGTCACGCCGAAGATCACCACCGCACACGGACCCGCGATGCGGGGCATGCGCTTGTCGCGCTTGTCCCGCAGCGGGTTACGCCAGGCAGCCTCCGACCTGTCGTTGAGCGGGCTCATCGCGCGCTGGCGTCGAGTTGACCCTGCGTCGCGTCGAGAAGCTCCTGCCAGGACTTCTCGAACTTGTCCACACCTTCGTCCTCGAGCACCTTGAACACGTCGGGAAGGTCGACGCCGACGGCTGCCAGCTTGTCGAACGTGTCCTGGGAGGCCGCCGCGGTCCCGGTGATGGTGTCGCCGGCGATCTTTCCGTGATCGGCGACCGCCTCCAGCGTCTTCTCCGGCAAGGTGTTCACCGTGTGCGGGGCGACCAGCTCGGTGACGTACATCGTGTCCGAATAGTCCGGGTTCTTGACGCCGGTGGAGGCCCACAGCACGCGCTGCACGCGGGCGCCGGAACCCTTGAGCGCGGCGAAGCGCTCACCGCCGAAGACTTCCTCGTAGGCCGCGTAGGCCAGTCGCGAGTTGGCCACACCGGCTTTGCCGCGCAGGGCCAGCGCGGCATCGGAGCCGATCTTCTCCAGCCGCTTGTCGATCTCGGTGTCGACCCGGGACACGAAGAACGATGCGACAGAATGGATCTTGGACAGATCGTGGCCGGCTTCCTTGGCTGCCTCCAGGCCCGCCAGGTAGGCGTCCATGACAGCGCGGTGTCGCTCGACCGAGAAGATCAGCGTGACGTTGACCGAGATGCCTTCGGCGATCACCGAGGTGATCGCCGGCAGCCCGGCCAGCGTCGCGGGAATCTTGATCAGCAGGTTGGGCCGGTCGACGATCTTCCACAGCTCGATGGCCTGCAGGATCGTCTTGTCGGTGTCGTGGGCCAGCCGCGGGTCGACCTCGATGGACACCCGGCCGTCGACGCCGTCGGAGGCCTCGTACTGCTTGGCCAGGACATCGCAGGCGTTGCGGACGTCGTCGGTGGTGACGGTGCGGATGGTGGCGTCGACGTCGGCGCCCCGCTCGGCGAGTTCCTTGACCTGGGCGTCGTAGGCGGTGCCCTTCGACAGCGCGGCCTGGAAGATCGACGGGTTGGTGGTCACACCCACGACGCTGCGGGTGTCAATCAGGTTCTGCAGATTGCCGGTCTGCAGCCGCTCGCGCGAAAGATCGTCGAGCCAGACGGATACACCTGCGGCGCTCAGCGCCGCGAGATTCGGGTTCTGAGTCATGTTCGCCTTCTCCTGCTGGCGTCTACTAGTTGTCTAGGGAGCGTTCCGCAGCTGCAGCCACAGCCTCGGGGGTGAAACCGAACTCACGGAACAGCGTCTTGTCGTCGGCGGAGGCGCCGTAGTGCTCGATCGAAACGATCTCGCCGGTGTCTCCGACCAGCTTGTACCAACTCTGCGCCACCGCGGCCTCGACCGCCACCCGTGCCGAAACCGCCGGGGGCAGCACCGAATCGCGGTACTCCTTGGGCTGCGATTCGAACCATTCGACACATGGCATCGACACCACGCTGGCGTTGATCTCCTTGTCCGCCAACAGCTTCTGCGCTGCGACGGCGAGCTGGAGTTCGGAACCCGTGGCGATGATCACCACGTCGGGGTTCTCGTCCGGGGTGCCGCCCAGTACATAGCCACCGCGGGCCACGCCTTCGGCGCTGGTGCCCTCGATCACCGGGACACCCTGACGGGTCAGGATCAATCCCACCGGGCCGGTGCTGGCGGTGCGCTCCAGCACGGTCTTCCACGCGTAGGCGGTCTCGTTCGGGTCGCCCGGGCGCACGACCGAGAGGTTCGGGATCGCGCGCAGCGCCGCGAGGTGCTCGATCGGCTGGTGCGTCGGGCCATCTTCGCCGAGGCCGATCGAGTCATGCGTCCAGACGTAGATCGGATCGATGTTCATCAGAGAAGCCAAACGCACAGCCGGGCGCATGTAATCCGAGAACTGCAGGAACGTTCCGCCGTAGGGCCGCGTCGGGCCGTGCAGCACGATGCCGGACAGGATCGCGCCCATCGCATGCTCACGGATGCCGAAGTGCAGCGTGCGGCCGTACCAGGTCGCGTTCCAGTCTTCGGTCGAGATCGACGGCGGCCCAAAGGAGTTCGCGCCCTTGATGGTGGTGTTGTTGCTGCCGGCCAGGTCGGCCGAACCACCCCAGAGCTCGGGCAGGGTCTGACCGACGGCGGCCAGCACCGCCCCGGAGGCGGCCCGGGTGGCCACCGGCTTGGAATCGAGTTCCCAATGCGGCAGGTCGGCGTCCCAGCCCTCGGGAAGCTTGCCCGCCTGCAGCCGGTCCAGGAGCTCCTTGCGCTCGGGCTCGCGCTCGGCCCAAGCGTCGAAGGCCACCTGCCAGTCGGCGTGCGCCTTCTTGCCGCGGTTCACCAGTTCGCGGGTGTGGGCGATGACGTCGTCACGCACCTCGAAGCTCTTGTCGGGGTCGAATCCCAGGATCTTCTTGGTGGCCGCCACCTCGTCGGCGCCCAGCGCGGAACCGTGCACGCCGCCGGTGTTCATCTTGGTGGGCGCGGGGTAGCCGATGATCGTGCGCAGCGCGATGAACGACGGCTTGTCCGTGACCTTTTTGGCGGCTGCGATGGCTTCTTCTATACCGACGACGTTCTCGCCGCCCTCGACTTCCTGGACGTGCCAGCCGTAGGCGCGGTAGCGCGCGGGGACATCCTCGCTCAGCGCGATGTCGGTGTCGTGTTCGATCGAGATCTTGTTGTCGTCCCAGAACACGATGAGATTGCCGAGCTGCTGGGTGCCCGCGAGCGACGACGCTTCGCTGGTGACACCTTCTTCCATGTCACCGTCAGAGGCCACCACGTAGATGTAGTGATCGAACGGGCTCTCACCCGGCGCGGCGTCCGGATCGAACAACCCGCGCTCGTAGCGAGCCGCCATCGCCATGCCGACCGCGGAGGCCAGACCCTGGCCGAGCGGGCCGGTGGTGATCTCCACGCCCTTGGTGTGGTGGTACTCGGGATGGCCCGGGGTCAGCGAGCCCCAGGTACGCAGGGCCTCGATGTCGGCCAGCTCCAGCCCGAACCCGCCGAGGTAGAGCTGCAGGTAGAGCGTGAGGCTGGAGTGCCCGCAGGACAGCACGAAGCGGTCCCGGCCGATCCATTTGGTGTCGCTGGGATCGTGGCGCAGCTGCCGCTGGAACAGCGTGTAGGCGAGGGGAGCCAGGCTCATCGCTGTTCCCGGGTGGCCGTTGCCGACCTTCTGCACCGCGTCAGCCGCGAGCACCCGGACGGTGTCGACGGCAACGCTGTCGAGTTCGGTCCAGTCATCTGGGTGGTTGGGCTGGGTGAGAGCGGTGATCTCTTCGGCGGTGGTCACTAAGCTCACTTCCTCGTCTTCTGTCTGCCGGCATGTGCGCGCAGTTGCCATGCTGCTACGACAAACACCCTAGTGGGGCGGACTCATCCGATGCAGACTGGTTCTCGCACCGATACCCGGTCGTTTACCCGCAGTTGCCCCGGAACAGACCCTGCGGTGCTGAGGTATCTGAGCGGCGGTCTACCATCGTGTGTAGTAGAAGCCGCGTGACGCCACCCGAGGAGTTATTTGCGTGAGCATTCGCGAGCGCCGGCTCATCAACGGGGCGCCGAGCCGCATACGAACCACCTTTCTGTCGTATTTGGCCTTGACCAAGCCGCGCGTGATCGAGTTGTTGCTGGTCACCACCATTCCGGCGATGCTGCTGGCGCACCGCGGCACCATTGACCCGCTGCTGATCCTCAACACCCTGATCGGCGGCGGGCTGGCTGCGGCCGGCGCCAACACGCTCAACTGTGTGGCCGACGCCGATATCGACAAGGTGATGAAGCGGACCGCGCGGCGCCCGCTGGCCAAGGACTCGGTACCGACGCGGCACGCGCTGATCTTCGGTCTGGTGCTCTCGGTCACCTCGTTCTGCTGGCTCTGGTGGACCTCGAACCTGCTGTCCGGGTTGCTGGCCGTGGCGACGATCGCGTTCTACGTCTTCGTCTACACGTTGCTGCTCAAACGCCGCACCTCGCAGAACGTGGTGTGGGGTGGGGCGGCCGGCTGCATGCCGGTGATGATCGGCTGGTCCGCGGTGACCGGCACCATCCAGTGGCCGGCCCTGGTGATGTTCCTCATCATCTTCTTCTGGACGCCGCCGCACACCTGGGCGCTGGCGATGCGCTACAAGGACGACTACAAGGCGGCCGGTGTGCCGATGCTGCCGGCCGTGGCCACCGAGCGCGAGGTCACCCGCCAGATCTTGATCTACACGTGGCTGACGGTGCTCACCACGCTGCTGCTGGCCCTGGCCACCGGATGGCTCTACGGCGCTGTCGCTCTGCTGGCCGGTGCGTGGTTCCTGGTGATGGCCCACCAGCTGTACTCCGGGGTGAAGCGCGGGGAACCGGTCAAGCCGCTGCGGCTGTTCCTTCAGTCGAACAACTATCTGGCCGTGGTGTTCTGCGCGCTGGCCATCGACTCCGCACTGGCGCTCCCGACGATCTTCGGTCGCTAGGCCGCGCGAACCTGGCGCGCCAACATCGTTGGTGTGGCAGCGTCGTGGACATGACCGTGTTGGTGAGCCCCGACAATTTCGCGCGTGCCGAGTCCGACCTGTATTTCGCCAATGCCGTCAAGGATGGCGGATTCGGACAGTTCTTCCACAACCGCGAGCTGACCCCGATCGATCACCAGCTCGTCATCCGGCAGAACCGGGACACGCTCTATTCCGCGGCGGTGTTCGATCTCGACGGCGGGCCCGTCACCATCACGCTGCCAGACAGCGCCGACCGGTTCATGTCGTTGCAGGTGATCAGCGAAGACCACTACACGACCAACGTCGCCTACGGGCCGGCCGAGGTGACGTTCAGCCGTGATTCGGTGGATACCCGCTATGCGATAGCAGCGGTGCGCACTCTGGTCGATCCGGGCGACGCGGCCGATCTGGCCGCCGTGCATGCGCTGCAGGATGCGATCGGCGTCTCACAGGCGGATCGGGGATTCTTCGAAATCCCGCAGTGGGATCCGGTCAGCCAGAAGACGGTTCGTGATGCGCTCATCACCCTGTCCACCACGCTGGCCGACTCGGACGCGATGTTCGGAGCCAAGTACGACGTGGACCCCGTACGCCACCTGATCGGCTCGGCATTCGCCTGGGGTGGCAATCCGGCACGCGACGCGTTGTACCTGACTGTGGTGCCGGCGCGCAACGACGGCACCACGGTGCACCGCCTGCGGGTGAAAGATGTCCCGGTGGACGGATTCTGGTCGGTGACGGTCTACAACAAGGACGGCTATTTCACCGCGAACCCGCAGAACGCCTACTCGCTGAACAACGTCACCGCCGCCAAGGATCCCGACGGCGCCACCACCGTGCAGTTCGGCGGGAGCGGCGCCGCCAATCTGCTGCCCGTCACCGAGGGCTGGAATTACCTCGTGCGTCTCTATCGCCCGCGCCCAGAGATCCTCGACGGTTCGTGGACGTTCCCCGAGGCGGAGCCGGTCTAGGCGCCCCACGTTTGGCCCCGCACCGACGTATTCGGCCCCCGCGCCGACGTCGACTTCTACGCTCGGGCTGTTGATCGGCCGTCGGCGCAGCCCCGAGGTGGAAATCGGCGTGGGCGCGGCGGAAAGCTCAGGGCACCAGCACGACCGAGCCGACCGTCTTTCGGCCCTGCAGGTCGGTGTGGGCCTGGCCTGCCTCGGCCAGCGGGTAGCGGCCACCGACGGTGATGGTGATCGACCCGTCGGCGATCGCGTTGATCAATTCACCTGCACGCCACGAGAACTCGTCGGCCGTGCGGGTGTGGTGGGCGAGCGTCGGCCGGGTCAGGAACACCGAGCCCGCCGCGTTGAGCCGTTGCGGGTCCACCGGCGGCACCGGTCCGCTGGCCGCGCCGAACAGGGCCAGGGTGCCGCGCACCGCGAGGCTGGCCAGGCTGGCGTCGAACGTCGATGCGCCGACGCCGTCGTATACCGCCGCCACGCCCGCCCCGCCGGTGAGATCGCGGATCTTGTCGCCGAACTCGGCCGGATCTTCGGGGTAGTCGAGCACCTCCACCGCTCCCGCCTGTCGCGACAGTTCGGCCTTCTCCGGCGTCGAGGCGGTGGTGATCACCCGGGTGCCGATGCTGGTGGCCCACTGGGTGAGGATCAGGCCGACACCGCCGGCGCCGGCATGCACCAGCACGGTGTCGCTCGGCTGCACGGCATAGGTGGACTTGATCAGATAGTGCGCGGTCATGCCCTTCAGCAGTGCGGACGCGACGGCGTCGGGAGCCACGCCGTCGGGCACGTAGGCGACGAAGTCGGCTGGGGCAACACAGAAGTCGGCGTAGGCGCCGGTGGCGTTCGCGGTCACCACGCGATCGCCGACGGCCAGTGCGGCCACGTCGTCACCGATGGCGGCGACGGTGCCACAGACCTCGGACCCGACGATGAACGGCAGCTCGCGCGGATACAGGCCGGACCGGAAGTATGTGTCGATGAAGTTGACGCCGATGGCCTCGGCCTTGATCAGTACCTCGCCGGGTCCAGGGGAGGGCTCGGGGCGTTCGACGTAGCTCAGAACTTCGGGTCCGCCGGTCTCGGCAACTTCGATGGCATACACGCCATCCATCATCCACACCTATCATCGCGGGGGTGAAGCTCGCCCGTCCGGATGTGTTCCATCCCCGCATCGTGTTGGCCGGTTGCGCGGCATTGCCCGACGGTGACGGCGACGACGCCGGCCTGCTCACGGCGCTGCGCAACCGCGGACTGCACGCCCGTTGGCTGCCCTGGGACG
The DNA here is from genome assembly GCF_000426065.1 of Mycobacterium sp. URHD0025. Lineage (GTDB taxonomy): Bacteria > Actinomycetota > Actinomycetes > Mycobacteriales > Mycobacteriaceae > Mycobacterium. The sequence continues at coordinate 308,089 of NZ_AUEQ01000007.1, forward strand.
ACCCGGAAACCCTCGCCGCCGACGTGGTGATCCTGAGGGCCACCTGGGACTACACCGAGCGTCTCGATGAGTTCCTGAGCTGGACGCGGTCGGTGCGCCACCTGATCAACCCGGCCCAGATCGTGGAGTGGAACACCGACAAGCGCTACCTCCACGATCTGCACCGCCTGGGCGTGCCCGTGGTCCCGACCGGTTACTTCCCGGTCGGCGAGCCGGTCGTCGTACCCGACGGTGAAGTGGTGGTGAAACCCGCGGTGGGGGCCGGCTCGAACGGAGCGCAGCGGTTCGTCGACGACTCGGAGGCCCTGGCCCACGCGGCGGCCTTGCATGCCGACGGGCGCGCCGTGCTGGTGCAGCCGTACGACGCTCGGATCGCCGATGGTGAGACGGCGCTGGTGTTCCTCGGCGGCAAGGAATCCCACGCATTCAACAAGGGGCCGATCCTGCCCCCGCCGGGCCAGTCGCCCGAGTTCGACGAGACGGGCACCTACGCACAGGAGTCGTTGGCCCCGATCGAACCGGAGGACGAGGTGTGGCGGGTCGGGCGCCTGGCGGTCGAGGCGGTGACCCGGCTGTTCGACATCGCTGCCGAGGAATTGGTGTATGCCCGGGTCGATGTGATCGGCGGCCCGGAGGATCCTCGTCTGCTCGAGCTCGAACTGATCGAACCCGGACTGGGATTCCGGCAGCTGGATCAGAACGCGAGAGGGGATGCCGAGCGGCAGTTCGCCGTCGGTGTGGAAGACACACTGGAGCGGTTCGGGCTGGGACCGCTGTCGCACAAGGGTTTCTGAGGGGCGGCAGCCAGGCCGAAATTGCCGGACCCCTGTCGGTGCTGCGCTTTCCGTCGCCCCTTCAATATGCGGGTGAATCGATGATTCAGCTAGATGCCGGTGACGAAACTGCGTACCCGTTGTCCGATCCGAGCTATCAAGGTGTGAGGCTGGAGCTGTTGCTCAAGGCGGAAGAGATAGCCGACGGGGGACTCGTAGTATGCCTTCAAGGTCTCGCGGCGCTGAGCGCGAAGCGCAGGGACAAGACTCAACACAGCGGCGGCTCCATAAGTGACTGGATCGTCAACCGGAATCCCGCTCAATGCGTTGGGCATCGTTATCGACGTTGCTAGTGCAGTTTCAACGGTGTCAACTCCATGGCCGCGTAACGCTCGCTTCAGTTCGCCAACCATTGGCTTGATCTCGTGTTCGTATGCCATCTCAAGATGGGCCCGCACAGCACGCGGGTCAGCTTCGGCTTCGTTCAGGTCGGACAGCCGTTGATTGGCGAATGCCTTCATGAACTCCTGGAGCTTGAACAGTTCGGGGCCGAACTCATTTCTGATCGCGGCGATCTTGTCCACAGTCAATGACGTTGGGTCCTTCGGCACGATTGCCCGAATGGCCAGTAGTGCGAGTGTGGCGGGCACCTCCGGGTCCACAGGCGAACTGTCGGATTCGTCGCTGTCACACAGGGACTGCGCGCGATGGCGGCGCAGTAGCGCTCGACTTCCCAACAGTGCCGCTGCGACCCTGTCTTGCCCCCAGCCGAGTGCGGCTACATGGTCGACGGTTTCTGCGGTCGCAGGGGTAAACCTGTTGACCACGGCGACCTCCTCGGCAAGCGCTGCCATGTAGACAGCCGCCAGTCGGGAGTGCATTCCGATCCACTTTTTATCAGGCAGGTCGTGCGCTTGCGCGAGATGCTCTTCTTGCAGTTGTTCGGCAATTGTTTCCGTCAGTTTCGCCATATTGACGTATGCGAGATGCGGATTTCGGAACTGGGCATGGCCCGCGGTTATCGGATCAACCGGCCACGTATCCGCATTTCTAACGTCATAGTGCTTGCGTAACTCCTGCGCGTGGTTTGCCAGCAATTGTGCAAACGTGTCACTGACTGGATAGGTCGCTTCGGTGGGGTGAATGTTCACGACGTAGTTTAATTTGTCGATCAGTTCGCGCGTCGTCGACGAGTCGTTCGCAACTGCCATTGAATTTGGGTCAGTCGAGTAGCTTGGGGGGACGATCCTGGCCATCCGATCCCAATACAGAGCCGATAGTTTCAGCCACTCGTTGTCTTTGAAATGTATGAAGGGGTGGTAGAGACCGATTGTGGACACTGATCCGCCTTTCCGCTTGCCTGTGTGCTCCCGATGGGCAGATCATGTCGGTTCTGCTGTCGGTGTGACCGGGGCGCATCGGGACGTTTATCCGCGAACCTGCCGCGGTCCCCTTCGTCCGCCGCCCGAGGAGTGCTGTTCTGCGACTTTGGCGAGACTGCAAGCGGGTCACTGGTCGCCGGCGTCAGTTCAGCGTCCAGGCGCGACCTCACACGAACTAAACCTGATTGAGCGACGCGCGGGGCGCACGCTATGAAGCAGGTCTGGGGTGTCGCCGGGGCACTCGACCGCATGAACCGATTCTCGCGCCCTCGACTCCTCTTGAAATGAGTAGCGCGCTACTCGAAGATTGCCCTCCGAGACTGTCGAACCCAGGATGGACTCCTGGTCAAGCTGCCGCTAGAGCGGCTAATGCCGTCGGGGATCCTCCGCGGCAGGGGGCCATCGACCCTGAGACATGCCTCAAGCTTCAGGTACAACACCCGAAACAATTGTCAGGCTTGACCTAACCGCTGGCCAGGATCCTCTCGCGCATCGACGCCCACAGTGCCGCGGTGGCGGCCGTACAGGTGGCGGCGCCGGCGACGTGTACAGCGACCAGAACGGCGGGAACGCCGGTGTAGAACTGCACGATGCCGATGAGGCCCTGAGCGCACACCAGCGCCACCAGGACGCCGAGCCGAACCATGACGGGGCGGGGAGCCCGCACCGCGGCGAGCCCGAAACCGAGCGCGACGATCAGTGACAGGTAGGCGACCAGTAGCGACGAGTGCATGTGTACCAGCGTCGTGATCTCCACCTGCAGGCGCGGCACCACGCGGTCGAGGCTCTTGTCTCCGGCGTGCGGGCCGGCACCGGTCACCAGCGTGCCCGTCACCAGGACCGCTGCCAGAATGACGGCGCTCAGGACGGTCAACTGCCGCAACGGTTTCGGTGCGGTCGCCGTCGGTGCGCCGGTGTCGGGCTGACCGATCTTGACGAAGAGCAGAACGGCGAGCCACACCATCACCATGGAGGCGAGCAGATGGATCGACACGGTCCACCACAGCAGGCCGGTCCGCACCGTGATGCCGCCGATGATCGCCTGGACGACGGTGGACGCAGGCATGAGCCAGGCATAGACCAGCACCTCGCGGCGCCGGCGGGCCCTGGTCACGGCCACGACAGCGGCGATCGCGGTCAGTACCACGAGGAAGGTGATCATCCGGTTGCCGAACTCGACCACCTGGTGCACGACGGCGACTTCGGCATGTGGGACGGGCGTGAAGCTGCCGGGGAAGCACTGGGGCCAGGTGGGGCACCCCAGCCCGGATGCGGTGACCCGGACGATCGCCCCGGTGACGGAAATACCGCCCTGGGTGAGGATCACCAGGAACGCGATCAGGCGCTGAATCCGCAGGCTCGGCATGGGCAGCAGATCGACCAGTCGCTGGAAAGCTGTTCCGACGGGCACGGCCTGATCGTAGTGGATCAGGAACTACAGCCCGTAGTAGGGCTGGTCCGCGATCAGGTGAACCGGAACCAGCGCAGCGCGCAGATCGCCGCGACGACACCCCACACCACGAGCACGGCCACGCCGAACCAGTCCATCGATACCGTCATCGCCTGGGTCAACGCTTCGGTGAGCGCACCCGACGGCGTCAGGCGGGCGGCCCAACGCAAGGCCGACGGCACCGGGCCGCCTTCCAGGGTGAGCGCGCCCAGTCCGGCGAACACGAACCACAGCAGGTTCGCCAGTGCCAGCACGATCTCGGCCTTGAGGGTGCCGCCGAGCAGCAGGCCCAGCGCGGCGAACGTGGCGGTGCCCAACGCGATGATCACCGCGCCCAGAGCCAGCCCGATCGGCGACGGACGCCAACCCAGCGCAAAGCCTATGGCGCCCAACAAGATTGCCTGCAAGAACACGACGGTCACCACAGCCAGTGACTTACCCGCGATGATTCCCCATACCGGCAGCGCTGTGGCGCCGAGGCGTTTCAGTGCGCCGTAGCGGCGGTCGAAGGCCACCGCGATGGCCTGCCCGGTGAACGCCGTGGAGATCAATGCCAGGGCCATGATGGCCGGGGTGAACGTGCCGGCCCGGTCTTCGCCGAACGAGCCGAGCGGCAGCAGCGTCATCCCGACCAGCAGGGTGATGGGGATGAACATGGTGAGCAGCAACTGTTCGCCGTTGCGCAGAAGCAGCTTCAGTTCCAGCCCGTACTGGGCGGCGAGCATGGCCGGCACCTTGGCCGGGCGGGGGTCCGGGGTGAAGGTGCCCGGAGCGAATCGACCCGCATTGGTCATGGCCGCAGCTCCCGTCCTGTGAGGTCGAGGAATACGTCCTCGAGGCTGCGCTGCTCCACCCGCATATCGGTGGCGAGCACGTTGAGTCGGGCGCACCACGCCGTCACGGTGGCCAGTACCTGCGGATCGATGTGTCCCTCGACGAGGTACTCGCCGGGGGCGGTCTCGGTGGCCGTGTAGTTCTCCGGCAGAGCGGCGGACAGCAGGGTCAGGTCCAGCTTGCGTGGCGCACTGAACCGCAATTGGTTCTCGGCGCCGCTGTGGGTGAGTTCGGCCGGAGTGCCGGTGGCGACCGCGACGCCGTGGTCGATGATCACGATCCGATCGGCGAGTTCCTCGGCCTCGGCGAGGTGATGGGTGGTCAGGACCACCGTCACGCCGTCACGGCGCAACGCATCGATCAACTCCCACACCACAATTCGGGCATGTGCGTCCATCCCGGCGGTCGGCTCGTCGAGAAACACCAACTCGGGGCGGCCCACCACCGCGCAGGCCAGCGCCAGACGTTGTTGCTGGCCGCCGGACAGCCGCCGGTAGGTGGTCCGGGCGGATTCGGTGAGACCGAGGGTGTCCATCAGCCAGGCCGGATCGAGTGGATCTGCGGCGTAGGAGGCAACCAGATCGAGCATCTCGCCGGCCTTGGCCGCGGGATATCCGCCGCCGCCCTGCAACATGACGCCGATCCGCTCACGCAGCCGGGCGTTGTCCGTGACCGGATCCAGCCCAAGGATCTCGACCTGGCCGCCGTCGGGGCGGATGAACCCCTCGCACATCTCGACTGTGGTCGTCTTGCCTGCGCCGTTGGGGCCGAGCAGAGCCAGCACCTCGGCGCGCTGCACCTCGAGGTCGAGGTTGGACACCGCCGTCGTCGCGCCGTAGCGCTTGCTGACGCCGCGGAGCAACACCGGATGAGCCGACGAGCGCTTGGTCACGGGGATTCAGCGTAGGCGTCGGGCGTCTGGGCTGGTGCCGGCGGTGGGCTGATGTCCGGCTGGCGTGATGCGCGCCACGGCAGCCGGCGATACGTCAGCCCGATCAAGATCAGCACGATCACGGTGCTGGCCAGGGTCGCCATCACGATCTGGAACAGCGTGAACCGGTCGCCGTTGGCGGTCGGACCGAAAATGCCGACGACCAGGGTGATGGCGATCGTGGAGCCGCGGAACCCGGGCCGGGTTGCCCACGCCGCCAACGGGATCACCGCCCACAGCAGGTACCACGGTTGCACGACCGGGAACAGCAGGATCGTGCCGCCGAGCGCCACGCCCAGGCCGCCGACCGGGTGCAGGCGTCCGCGCATCACGGCCAGCAGCAGCCAACTCACCAGGATGGCGATCAGGAAGACGCCGATGGCGCGGGTCAACGCCAGTACAGCCGTGGTGTGGTCGCCCAGGCCCAGCAGGATGCCGACCTGACCCGTGCCGAGGGCCACCAGTGTCGGCGGGGACATCCAGCTGCGGACGACGTTGGCGGTCCCGAGGGTGCCGAGCCAGCCGAAGCCCAGGCCGCTGACCCAGCCGATCAGGGCCATGACCGCCAGGGATACCGCGCCGAGGGGAATGCTCGCGGTGAAGAACGCCTTGATGGTGCCGCCCAGGCGCCAGGCCAGGGCCATCGCGACAAATCCCAGTGCCAGCAACGAGGGCAGCTTGACCTGGGAGGACAGCGTGATGAGCACGGTGCCGAACAACAGCATCGCCATGGGGTACCAGTGCTGCCAGTCCTCGCGGGTGTGCGGCCGGCTCAGCGGACGGGGGATGAGAGGCTGCGCGGCATCGATGCCGCGCAGCGCGAATTCCGTGCCGGCGAGCATCAGCCCGAGCATCAGCGCCTCGTTGTGGATCCCGGCGACCAGGTGCATGAACAGCAACGGGTTACACGCGCCCAGCCACAGCGCGGGGACTTCGGCGACGCCACAGCGTCGCGCCAGCCGCGGGGTCGCCCACACGATGAGCCCGACGCCGAGCAGCACGACGATGCGGTGGCACAGCACCGCGGCGACGATGTTCTCGCCGGTGAGGGCGGAGATACTCTCGCCGATCCACAGGAACAGCGGTCCGTAGGGCGCGGGAGTCTCGCGCCACAGACTGGGCACCGACAAGGTGAAGACATGATCGAGCCCGAGGCCGGTGGCGGGGCCCACCTGGTACGGGTTGAGGCCGATGTACCCGATCTCGCTCTGGGCCAGGTAGGAGTAGACGTCCTTGCTGTACATCGGTGGGGCGACCAGCAGGGGGATGGCCCACAGCAGCAGGGTCCGGTCGAGTTGGCCGCGCGACATCCGGCGTGGGCCGAGGGCGAAGCGCCCGAGCATGAGCCAGGCCAGTGTCATCATCACCGCGCCGGTCGTGGTCATCGTCAGCGAAACGGTCTGGATGCGGGAGGGCAGGTTGAGCAGCCGTACCCCGAAAGTCGGATCCTGCACGACGGGGCGGGCGCCCGCCCCGAGAGCGCCGATCGCCATCAGGACGGTTCCGGTCGCCCCGAACAGCCGGGTACGACGCTGCGCGACGACCTCGGCGGGGTTGAGAGGGGACCCCACAGTCCGTTCGTCGCCGTGCCACCGGGCGATCGATGAGCTGAAGGTCGACAGGCGGCTTGCCATCAGGGCAGCGTAACCGTCGGCCGAGGGACTCTCCGACGGGCAACGGTGGCCCAGGTCACGTAAGGGTGCCCTTGCTAGAACCCTGCGGGGAATTCCGTCACAATGGTGTTGTGAAAATACGTCGGGAGACTGCGGGCTCGGTTTCGAGCCCTGCTTCGGCCAGTGTGCCGAAGCCGGTCAACGATGTAGTGCCGGCGTCGGACGGGCACACTCGCGGCGCGATCATCCATCTATTGCTCGAGGGTCCCATCACGGCCGGCCAGATCGGCGACCGGCTCGGCATCTCGGCTGCCGGCGTGCGGCGTCACCTCGACGCCCTCATCGAGGCGGGTGACGCGCAGGCCAGCGCGGCCGCGGCGTGGCAGCACAACGGCCGGGGACGGCCGGCCAAGCGCTACCGCTTGACGGCTGCGGGGCGCGCCAAGCTGGGCCACACCTACGACGATCTCGCGGTCGCTGCGATTCGGCAGCTGCGCGAGATCGGCGGCAAGGATGCCGTGCGGACGTTCGCCCGGCGTCGCATCGACACCATCCTGGCGGGAGTAACCCAGGGGTCCGATGACGTTGCACAGACTGCCGACCGGGTGGCGGACGCGCTGACCAAGGCTGGTTATGCGACCACCACGGCACCGGTGAGCGGACCGCTCCACGGTGTGCAGATCTGCCAGCACCACTGTCCGATCTCGCACGTCGCGGAGGAATTCCCGGAGCTGTGCGAGACGGAGAGCGAGGCATTCGCCGAGATTCTCGGGACCCACGTGCAGCGGCTGGCCACCATCGTGAACGGTGACTGCGCTTGCACCACCCACGTTCCACTCGACAACGACAGCGCAACAGATGTTCGGGACACAGCTCACTCCCGGACGACCACGGTGATCCACAAAACCACAGCGCTCAACCAAACCGCAGCGACCAACCAAGGAGCGTCGACATGACGACCATCCCCGAAGCAGCACCACTCACCCAGGAAGAGACGATCGCCTCGCTGGGCAAGTACGGCTACGGCTGGTCGGACTCTGACGCCGCCGGTGCCAGCGCGCAGCGTGGTCTGTCCGAGGCTGTCGTGCGTGACATCTCGGCGAAGAAGAGCGAGCCCGAATGGATGCTCGACATTCGATTGAAGGCGTTGCGCACGTTCGACAAGAAGCCGATGCCGAACTGGGGTTCGAACCTCGAGGGCATCCACTTCGACAACATCAAGTACTTCGTGCGCTCCACCGAGAAGCAGGCCGCGACGTGGGATGACCTGCCGGCCGACATCAAGAACACGTACGACAAGCTCGGCATCCCCGAGGCCGAGAAGCAGCGGCTGGTGTCCGGCGTTGCCGCGCAGTACGAGTCGGAGGTCGTCTACCACCAGATCCGCGAGGACCTGGAGGCTCAGGGCGTCATCTTCCTGGACACCGACACCGCGCTGAAGGAACACCCGGAGATCTTCAAGCAGTACTTCGGCACCGTGATCCCGGCCGGTGACAACAAGTTCTCCGCGCTGAACACCGCGGTGTGGTCGGGTGGTTCGTTCATCTACGTGCCGCCGGGCGTGCACGTCGACATCCCGCTGCAGGCCTACTTCCGGATCAACACCGAGAACATGGGCCAGTTCGAGCGCACGCTGATCATCGCCGACGAGGGCTCCTACGTGCACTACGTCGAGGGCTGCACCGCACCGATCTACAAGTCGGATTCGCTGCACTCCGCAGTGGTCGAGATTGTCGTCAAGCCCGGTGCCCGGGTGCGCTACACCACGATCCAAAACTGGTCGAACAACGTCTACAACCTGGTCACCAAGCGGGCCCGGGCCGAGGCCGGCGCCACCATGGAGTGGATCGACGGCAACATCGGCTCGAAGGTCACCATGAAGTACCCGGCTGTCTGGATGACCGGTGAGCACGCCAAGGGTGAGGTGCTCTCGGTGGCGTTCGCCGGCGAGGGCCAGCACCAGGACACCGGCGCCAAGATGCTGCACCTGGCCCCGCACACGTCGTCCAACATCGTCTCCAAGTCGGTGGCACGCGGCGGCGGCCGCGCGTCCTACCGTGGCCTGGTCCAGGTCAACAAGGGCGCACACGGATCGCGGTCCAGTGTGAAATGCGATGCGCTGCTGGTCGATACGATCAGCCGCTCGGACACCTACCCGTACGTCGACATCCGCGAGGACGACGTCACGATGGGACACGAGGCCACGGTGTCCAAGGTCAGCGCGGATCAGCTGTTCTACCTGATGAGCCGCGGCCTGACCGAGGACGAGGCCATGGCGATGGTGGTGCGCGGCTTCGTCGAGCCCATCGCCAAGGAACTGCCCATGGAATACGCGCTCGAGCTGAACCGGCTGATCGAGCTGCAGATGGAAGGCGCGGTCGGTTAAGTGACACAGAATCTCACCCAAGCGGTCGAGGGCATCGTGACTAATAAGGGCGAGCTGTTCGCATCCTTCGACGTCAACGCCTTCGAGGTGCCCGGCGGCCGCGACGAGCTGTGGCGGTTCACCCCGCTCAAGCGGCTGCGTGGCCTGCACGACGGCTCGGCTGTCGCGAACGGCAGCGCCGGCATCACCGTGACCGAGCGGCCCGGCGTGACGGTGGAGACCGTCGGTCGTGACGACAAGCGGCTCGGTGAGGCCGGCGTGCCCGCCGATCGCGTTGCCGCCCAGGCTTTCTCGTCATTCGAGACGGCGACTGTGGTCACGGTCAAGCGTGATACCGAGGTGGCCGAGCCCATCGAGATCGTGGTCGAAGGCCCCGGTACGGACACCGTCGGTTACGGGCACCTGCAGATCCGCGTGGAAGAGCTCTCACGCGCCATCGTGGTGGTCGATCTGCGGGGCAGCGGAACCTACGCCGACAACGTCGAGATCATCGTCGGTGATTCGGCCGGGCTCGGTTTGATCTGGATCGCCGACTGGGCCGACGACATGGTTCACGTCAGCGCCCACCACGCCAAGCTGGGCAAGGACGCGGTGCTCGGACACGTCAACGTCACCCTCGGGGGCGATGTGGTGCGGACTTCGGCCACCGTGCGGTTCACCGGCCCCGGCGGTGACGCCAAGATGCTCGGCACCTACTTCGCCGACGACGGCCAATTCTTCGAGTCGCGGCTGCTGGTCGATCACGCCCAGCCGCACTGCAAGTCCGACGTGCTCTACAAGGGTGCCCTGCAAGGGGATCCGGATTCCAAGAAGCCCGATGCGCACACGGTGTGGATCGGCGACGTGTTGATCCGGGCCGAGGCCACGGGCACCGACACCTTCGAGGTGAACCGCAACCTGGTGCTCACCGACGGCGCCCGCGCCGATTCGGTACCCAACCTCGAAATCGAGACCGGCGAGATCGTGGGCGCCGGACACGCCAGCGCCACTGGGCGTTTCGACGACGAGCAGCTGTTCTACCTGCGCGCCCGCGGCATCCCCGAGGATCAGGCCCGGCGCCTGGTCGTGCGCGGATTCTTCAACGAAATCATCGGCAAGATCGCTGTCCCCGAGGTGCGTGAGCGCCTGACCGCAGCCATCGAAAGAGAACTTGCCATCACCGAATCGAAAGCATCGCAATAATGACCACTCTGGAAATCAAGGACCTGCACGTCTCGGTCAACGCCACCGAAGGCGCTGAGAACACCGAGATCCCGATCTTGAAGGGCGTCGACCTCACGGTGAAGTCGGGGGAGACCCACGCGGTCATGGGCCCCAACGGCTCCGGCAAGTCCACGCTGTCCTACGCGATCGCCGGGCACCCCAAGTACACCGTCACCTCCGGCTCGATCACCCTCGACGGACAGGACGTCCTCGAGATGAGCATCGACGAGCGGGCGCGCGCCGGCCTGTTCCTGGCCATGCAGTACCCCGTCGAGGTGCCTGGCGTTTCGATGTCGAACTTCCTGCGCACTGCGGCGACCGCGGTGCGTGGCGAGGCGCCGAAGCTGCGCCACTGGGTCAAGGAAGTCAAGGCCGCGATGGACGAGCTGGACATCGATCCGGCGTTCGGTGAGCGCAGCGTCAACGAGGGCTTCTCCGGTGGCGAGAAGAAGCGCCACGAGATCCTGCAGCTGGGCCTGCTCAAGCCGAAGATCGCGATCCTCGACGAGACCGACTCGGGTCTGGACGTCGATGCGCTGCGCATCGTCAGCGAGGGCGTCAACCGCTACGCCGAAGCCGAGCATGGCGGCGTCCTCCTCATCACCCACTACACCCGGATCCTGCGCTACATCCAGCCGCAGTTCGTGCATGTGTTCGTGGGCGGACGCATCGTGCAATCGGGCGGGCCGGAGCTGGCCGACGAGCTCGAAGAAAACGGATATGAGCGCTTCACGCAGGCGGTCGGAGCCTGACATAGCGCGGACGCGAGGAGCAAAACGGTGACCGTCGCACGGACTTTCAATCCCACCGTGCTGGCTGAGGTCAGGGCGGACTTCCCGATTCTGAGCCGGGTCATGCGCGGCGGAAAGCAGTTGGCGTACCTGGATTCCGGGGCCACGTCGCAGAAGCCGCTACAGGTGCTCGATGCCGAACGGCAGTTCCTGACCACCTCCAACGGCGCCGTGCACCGCGGTGCGCATCAGCTGATGGAAGAGGCCACCGACGCCTACGAGCAGGGCCGCGCCGATATCGCGGCGTTCGTCGGTGCCGAAACCGATGAGTTGGTGTTCACCAAGAATGCCACCGAGTCGATCAACCTCGTCGCCTATGTGCTGGGGGACAAGCGGTTCGAGCACGCCGTCGGCCCCGGCGACGTCATCGTCACCACCGAGCTGGAACACCACGCGAACCTGATCCCGTGGCAGGAACTCGCGCAACGCACCGGTGCGACGCTGCGCTGGTACGGCGTCACCGACGACGGTCGGATAGACCTGGATTCACTGGAGCTCGACGACCGCGTGAAAGTGGTGGCTTTCAGCCATCATTCGAACGTCACGGGCGCGGTGGCCCCGGTGGACGAGCTGGTGTCGCGGGCCAAGGCGGTCGGAGCGCTTACTGTGCTGGACGCCTGCCAGTCGGTGCCGCACCAGCCGGTGGACTTTCACGCTCTCGATGTCGATTTCGCGGCGTTCTCAGGCCACAAGATGCTCGGCCCGACCGGCATCGGTGTGCTCTACGGTCGCCGCGCCATCTTGTCCGCCGCGCCTCCCTTCCTCACGGGCGGTTCCATGATCGAGACCGTCACGATGGAGCGGACCACCTACGCGCCCGCCCCGCAGCGCTTCGAGGCGGGCACCCCGATGACCTCGCAGGTGGTCGGATTGGCGGCGGCGGCACGGTATTTGAGCGATATCGGCATGGACACGGTGGAAGCGCACGAAGCCGAGCTGGTTGCGGCCACGTTGAGTGGATTGGCCGATGTGCCCCAAGTGCGCATCATCGGACCGACGACGATGGAGCACCGTGGTTCTCCGGTGAGCTTCGTGGTCGACGGGATCCACGCCCACGACGTCGGGCAGGTGCTCGACGACGAGGGCGTCGCGGTACGCGTCGGGCACCACTGCGCCTGGCCGCTGCACCGTCGTTTCGGGATTGCCGCCACGGCTCGCGCGTCCTTCGCGGTGTACAACACGCTCGACGAGGTCGACCGTCTGGTGGCCGGCATCGAACGCGCTGTGGAGTTCTTCTCGTGAAAATGGAACAGATGTACCAGGAAGTGATCCTGGATCACTACAAGCATCCACACAACCGCGGACTGCGGGAGCCGTTCGCCGCCGAAGTGCATCACGTAAACCCGACCTGTGGGGACGAGGTGACGCTGCGGGTCACGCTCTCCGACGACGGCGAAACTGTGGCCGACATCTCGTATGACGGGCAGGGCTGTTCCATCAGCCAGGCCGCCACTTCGGTGCTCACCGACCAGGTCACCGGCCAGAGTGTCGGCGATGCAGTCAAGACGGTCGAGGCTTTCACCGAGATGATTTCCTCACGCGGCAACGTCGAGGGGGACGAAGATGTACTGGGTGACGGCATCGCATTCGCCGGGGTCGCCAAGTACCCCGCACGCGTGAAGTGCGCGCTGCTCGGTTGGATGGCTTTTAAAGACGCGCTGGTGCAGGCCAGCGATGACGTGGAGGACAAGCGATGAGCGAGACCACTTCCGACGAACTGCTCGCCGACGTCGAGGAGGCCATGCGCGACGTGGTGGACCCCGAGCTGGGCATCAACGTCGTCGATCTCGGTCTGGTGTACGGACTCAACGTCGAACAGGGCGATGAAGGTTCGGTCGCACTGATCGACATGACACTCACCTCGGCGGCCTGTCCGCTGACCGATGTGATCGAGGATCAGTCGCGGACAGCGTTGGTGGGCGCCGGTCTGGTGAACGAGATCAAGATCAACTGGGTGTGGAACCCGCCGTGGGGCCCGGACAAGATCACGGACGATGGCCGCGAACAGCTTCGCGCGCTCGGTTTCACCGTCTAAAGGCACATCCCTTCCTGCCGCCGATTCGGCAGCAATTCCGCCTGCGGTCGATACCGTGAGTGCTCATGCTGACAGTTCCGGCGTTCATCTGGCGGAGCGGCTTCGTGGGAAGGGCGCTGGTCGTCGGCGCAGCAATGGGTTTGGTGCTGGGTCTGCTTTCCTGGCTGGATTCCGGATTCTGGATTTCGGGCATGGTTGTGCTCGTCATCGTAGGAGCGTTCTCGGGCATATGGATGGCCCGCCGGATGGCGCGGTACTGGCCCATGGCTGCGCAATTGTCCGGCACCGACCGGGTGGCGGTGGTGCGCGCCGCTCGCGCCGGTGAACGGATCGACGACCCCCGCCTGGTCGAGGCCGCCCGCGATTACCGACGGGGCGTCCATGAGGCCGCAGAATCGGCCCGCCCCTTCCGGTGGCTGTTACCCGCGGTGCTCATCATTGCCGCGGCAAGCGCGTTGTGGGACGCCGTCTTCGGATCTGTCGGCAATGCTGTGGTCTCGGCTGTCTATTTGGCAGCACTGGTCATGGAGTTGGTTTGGTGGCCAAAGCGCCAGGCCCATTTACTGGCCCGCATCGACCAATCCGTCCCGTGACGCGGGCCGCCGTCGGTAGACGGCGGCCCACTTCCCGGTTTAGCCCACGGGCGGATTATCGCCTGACGGACCGTATGGCCCGTTCTGCGGAGTCTGGCCGTTGCCGCCGTGTGACTGCTCCGGCGGTGACACCACGACGCTGGCATTACCAGGGCTCTGGCACACCGTGGCGGTGGCGGTCCCGGTGCACGGCGGCGACGGCTCGGCGGCCGCCGCAGCGGGTCCGAGAGCGACGGCACCGGCGGCGCCGCCCGCGGCCAGGATCTGAGTGACGAACAACAGTGGTTTGGACATCGGCACCTCCTCAGGCGCAGTGTGAATGGTGACCGCCGGATCCGATCCGACCGGCGGTGTTGCACCGGACCGGCAGGCAAATGCCCACAGCCCTCATCGGCAACGTTCCTCGAGTACCCATGGGGATGGACTCCGAACCCCCTTGAGCCTGTGGATAAACCCCGATTCGGGGGCGATCTCACGCCGATCCTGTCGGGCTCCGGCATTAGCTTCGCCGGCAGTGGGACCACAGGGGTCTCACTGAAGGGAAGGCATCGCCATGAACACCGAAATCGAGCAACTGCGCATGGCCTGCGAGCGTGACCTCGGCGATCCGACGGCCTGGCCAGAGCCGACGGCTTATCCGAACTCATTGGCGCTGTGCATCATTGACGCGATCTACGTCACCGGAGCACGTCACCTGACCGTCGAGAAAGTGGTGGAGCGTTACCGCGGCCATCGGGCAGGTCAAGGAGGCGACGCCGACACCGACGGTGCCACCGAACTTCTGGCAAGCGTCCACGAGTTCGGCGGCCCGGAACCCTGGGCATCGTCGATCGGCAATCGGCGTCCTACCTCTACCGCAAAGAATGCGCCGCTGCGGGCAGTCGCGCTGGCCCAAGCCGCCCAGGCACTCATCGACCTGGGTATCGAGACCACCTCGGACCTGCGCACCGTTGCCCGGGACGACGAGCGTTGCGGGCAGGCCAGAGCGGCGTGGTGCGGGGTGCCCGGGCAACGGTCGGGCTTCACCTGGACGTATCTGGTGCTTCTCGCGCAGTTACCCGAAGTCGGCATCGACGCTGCGGTGGCCGGTTATGTGGTCCGTGAGGTCGGCACGGATGACCCCGCCGCACTGCTGTGTGCTGTGTCGGACACCGCAGGCTGGGATCTGAGCGCCCTGCACACCGCCATCTGGCGATTCGAGTCGGGCCGGCGCCGTGATCTGCCGTCATCTGCCTGATTCGGCACAAACTCGCGGTGAGTAAATCGGAGTCCGGGCTGCACGAGGGCCCCCGGCGCTGAAATATGGTGGGAACAGGCCGTCAAGCCCCGACGTTAGGAAGAGTGTGACTACGCAGGACATCACCGCAGACCAGTTCAACGACATCGTCAACGGCAATGACATCGTGCTGGTGGACTTCTGGGCGTCGTGGTGCGGACCGTGTCGTGCGTTCGCGCCGACGTTCAAGGCCGCTTCCGAGCAGCACCCCGACGTCATCTTCGCCAAGGTGGACACCGAGGCCGAGCAGGGCCTTGCCGCCGCGGCTGACATCCGGTCCATCCCGACCCTGATGGCGTTCAAGAAGGGCAAGCTGGTGTTCAACCAGGCCGGTGCTCTGCCGCCGGCGGCTCTGGAGGACCTGGTTCAGAAGATCAAGGACTTCGACATCGACGCGGCCATGAAAGAGCAGGCCTCCCAGGACGACGCCGAACAGGTCTGACGCCCGGCACGCGATAGCGTGCTGTCCGTGACTGCGCAGAACGAATTCGTCCTGGTCGACCGTTCCCGCCCGGACGTGGCCCTGGTGACCCTCAACCGTCCCGAGCGGATGAACTCGATGGCGTTCGACGTCATGGTTCCGCTCAAGGGCGTCCTGGAAGAGTTGCGCTACGACAACAGCGTGCGGGTCGTGGTGCTGACCGGGGCCGGGCGAGGATTCTCGTCCGGCGCGGATCACAAGTCGGCCGGATCGGTGCCGCACGTGGCGGGCCTGACCAGGCCCATCTACGCGCTGCGGTCGATGGAGATCCTCGACGATGTGATTCTCGCCCTACGGCGGCTGCATCAACCGGTGATCGCCGCCGTGAACGGCGCGGCCATCGGCGGCGGCCTGTGCCTGGCGCTGGCCTGTGACGTGCGGGTGGCCGCAGAGGGCGCCTACTTCCGCGCGGCGGGGATCAACAACGGGCTTACCGCCAGTGAGCTGGGCTTGTCCTACCTGCTGCCGCGCGCCATCGGCTCGTCACGCGCGTTCGACATCATGTTGACCGGCCGCGACGTCGACGCTCAGGAGGCGGAGCGCATCGGTCTGGTGTCCCCAGCGTGGTGGCCCAGGAGGCGCTCCTGGACACCTGCTATTCGATGGCAGACCGCATGGCGGCGTTCTCGCGGCCGGGTATTGAGTTGACCAAGCGCACACTTTGGAGTGGACTGGACGCCGCTAGCCTGGAGGGGCACATGCAGGCCGAAGGCCTGGGGCAACTCTTTGTGCGCCTGCTCACCGCAAACTTTGAGGAAGCGGTTGCCGCGCGCGCGGAGAAGCGCCCCCCGGAATTTTCCGACGAGCGCTAGCGCGAGGAGCCGACCGGCACCGACGAGCGCTAGCGCGAGGAGCCGACCGGCACCGACGAGCGCTAGCGCGAGGAGCCGACCTGCACCACGAGAAGTAATGACGACAACCTAGGAGGACCGCAGCGTGATCACCGCAACGGACCTGGAGGTCCGCGCCGGCGCGCGCACGCTGCTGTCCATCGAGGGCTCTGCGTTGCGGGTGCAGCCTGGCGATCGGATCGGTCTGGTCGGACGCAACGGCGCAGGCAAGACCACCACCATGCGCATCCTGGCGGGAGAGGGCGAGCCGTACGCGGGCTCCATCTCGCGGACGGGTGAGGTCGGCTACCTGCCGCAGGATCCTCGTGAAGGCAACCTCGATGTGCTGGCTCGCGATCGCGTGCTGTCGGCGCGCGGCCTGGATGCGTTGCTGGCCGACTTGGAGAAGCAGCAGGCGTTGATGGCCGAAGTGGCCGACGATGCCGCCCGCGACAAGGCGGTACGCCGCTACGGCGTATTGGAGGAGAGGTTCTCGGCGCTCGGCGGGTATGCCGCCGAGAGCGAGGCCGGGCGGATCTGTGCGAGCCTCGGCCTACCCGACCGGGTGTTGACCCAGCCGCTGCGGACCCTGTCGGGTGGTCAGCGCCGCCGGGTGGAGTTGGCCCGCATCCTGTTCGCGGCGAGCGACACCGGTTCCGGGTCGGCCACCACGTTGCTGCTGGACGAGCCCACCAACCACCTCGATGCCGACTCGATCGGCTGGCTCCGCGACTTCCTGCACAACCACACCGGTGGCCTCGTCGTCATCAGTCACGATGTGGATCTGCTCGCCGAGGTCGTCAACCGGGTGTGGTTCCTGGACGCGGTACGCGGCGAGGCCGACGTATACAACATGGGCTGGCAGAAGTATCTGGATGCGCGCGCCACCGACGAACAGCGTCGTCGCCGCGAACGCGCCAATGCCGAGAAGAAGGCAGGGGCCTTGCGGGCCCAGGCCGCCAAGATGGGCGCCAAGGCCACCAAAGCTGTTGCGGCTCAGAACATGTTGCGCCGGGCCGAGCGGATGATCGCTGAACTCGATGCCGAGCGCGTGGCCGACAAGGTGGCCCGAATCAAGTTCCCCACACCGGCGCCCTGTGGGAAGACCCCACTGGTGGCCAAAGGGCTGACGAAGACCTACGGATCTCTGGAGATTTTCACCGGGGTCGATCTGGCCATCGATCGCGGTTCGCGGGTGGTGGTGCTCGGCCTCAACGGTGCGGGCAAGACGACCCTGTTGCGATTGCTCGCAGGCGCGGAGACGGCGGACGCCGGAGCGCTGGAACCTGGGCACGGCTGCAAGATCGGCTATTTCGCCCAGGAGCACGACACTCTCGACAACGACGCGACCGTGTGGGAGAACATCCGCCACGCCGCGCCGGATACCGGCGAGCAGGATCTTCGAGGTCTGTTGGGCGCGTTCATGTTCACCGGCCCGCAGCTGGAGCAGCCTGCCGGCACACTGTCCGGCGGTGAGAAGACGCGATTGGCGCTGGCCGGTCTCGTTGCGTCGACTGCCAATGTGTTGTTGCTGGACGAGCCGACCAACAACCTCGACCCGGCCTCACGCGAGCAGGTCCTCGATGCGCTGCGCAGCTATCAGGGTGCGGTGGTGCTCGTCACCCACGATCCGGGGGCGGCCGAAGCCCTCGATCCGCAGCGGGTCGTGCTGCTCCCTGATGGCACCGAGGACTTCTGGTCCACTGAATATCGGGATCTCATCGAGCTCGCCTGACCGCGAAATCCCAAGAACCACCGCATCTTCGAGAGCGTCAATATAAGACGTTGGACAAATCGGCCCATGGGCGTGTGTGTGGTTTCTACTGTGGGTACCCGTCGGGACATCACAAGCGGGGAGATGTTCATGAGGGAAACGAACAACAAGGATCGCGGCCAACTGCTGGCTGAACTTCGCAAGGCATACGAGGGAGGTGCGAGCATCCGTTCGCTTGTGGCTGCGACCGGACGTTCCTATGGCTCGATCCACAGCTTGCTGCGTGAGTCGGGAACGACGATGCGCAGCCGCGGCGGCCCCAACCACCGCACGCGGGTCAGGGCGTGAAGCGGAACCGCTGTGTGACAGCGGAATTCAGCTGTCCGACGGCGTCTGCTGGCGCACACTGTCCTCGACGAGGTCCAGCACCGCGGTGAGGTTCTTCGGGTCCTCGCCGGAGGCGATCCGGGCTACCAGACCGTCGAGGACCAGATCCAGATAGATGTGCAGGACCGCGCTCGGCACGTCGTCGCGGAGCCGCCCGGCCTGCTTCTGGCGCCGTAGCCGTTCGGTGATGGCGGCGTCCAACTCGGCCGACCGTTCGGCCCAGCCTCGGTGAAAGGCTGGATCGTTGCGTAACTTTCGGGCGATCTCCAGCCGGGTGGCCAGCCAGTCGAACTGCTCGGGCGCGGCGAGCATGTTTCGCATCACCTGGATCAGTCCCTCGCGGGCGGCCACTTCCGCCATCCGCTCCGCATCCTCGCGGGCGAGTTCGAAGAACAAGGTGTCCTTGTCCTTGAAGTGGTGAAAGATTGCGCCGCGCGACAGCCCGATGGTTTCTTCGAGCCGCCGCACGGTCGCACTCTCATACCCGTACTGACCGAAGCAGCGCCTGGCGCCGTCGAGAATCTGACGGCGCCTGGCGGCGAGATGGTCGTCCGTTACCCGCGGCACTTAACACACACTCCTTGCGCAAGCGCTCGTGGGCGGTACCTTCTCCGCTTCGATGTATCTGATCGGGACTACTTCGACTTCAGCATGTTACGCAGCACGTACTGCAGGATGCCGCCGTTGCGGTAGTAGTCGGCCTCGCCGGGGGTGTCGATGCGGACCACGGCGTCGAACTCCACCTTGGAACCATTGTCCTTGGTCGCGGTGACGTGGACCGTCTTCGGCGTCTTGCCCTCGTTGAGCGCCTCGATACCGGTGATGTCGTAGACCTCGGTGCCGTCCAGCTTGAGGCTCGCGGCCGATTCGCCGGCCGGGAACTGAAGCGGGATGACGCCCATGCCGATCAGGTTCGACCGGTGGATGCGCTCGAAGGATTCGGTGATGACGGCCTTGACGCCGAGCAGCACCGTGCCCTTGGCCGCCCAGTCGCGCGACGAGCCCGACCCGTACTCCTTGCCGCCCAGGACGACCAGCGGGATGCCGGCCTCCTTGTAGTTGACCGACGCGTCGTAGATGAACGCCTGCGGTCCACCATCCTGGGTGAAGTCGCGGGTGTATCCACCGGAGACGTCGTCGAGGAGCTGGTTCTTGAGGCGGATGTTGGCAAAGGTGCCGCGGATCATCACCTCGTGGTTGCCACGGCGCGAACCCAGCGAGTTGTAGTCCTTGCGCTCGACGCCATTGGCATCGAGGTACTGCGCGGCCGGGGTGCCGGGCTTGATCGAACCGGCCGGGCTGATGTGATCGGTGGTCACCGAATCACCCAGCAGGGCAAGGACTCTGGCGCCCTTGATGTCCGTGACCGGCTGCGGCTCGGCGGGCATGCCGTCGAAGTACGGGGCCTTGCGCACGTAGGTCGACGCGTCGTCCCACTCGAAGGTGTTGCCCTCCGGCGTGGACAGCGAACGCCAGCGGTCGTCGCCCTTGAACACGTCAGCGTAGGAGTCGGTGAACATCTCCCGGCTGATCGAGGACGCGATGGTCTCCTCGATCTCCTGGGCCGTCGGCCAGATGTCCTTGAGGAACACGTCATTGCCGTCGGAATCCTGGCCCAGCGGATCGGATTCGAAATCGAAGTCCATGGTGCCCGCGATGCCGTAGGCGATCACCAGCGGCGGGGACGCCAGGTAGTTCATCTTGACGTCGGGGGAGATGCGGCCCTCGAAGTTGCGGTTACCGGAGAGGACCGCGGTCACCGACAGGTCGTTGTCGTTGATGGCCGCCGAGATCTCGTCGGGCAGCGGGCCGGTGTTGCCGATGCAGGTGGTGCAGCCGTAGCCGCCCAGGTAGTAACCCAGCTTCTCCAGGTACGGCCACAGGTTGGCCTTGTTGTAGTAGTCGGTGACGACCTGCGAGCCCGGCGCCATGTTGGTCTTGACCCACGGCTTGCTGGTCAGGCCCTTCTCGACGGCCTTCTTCGCCAGCAGCGCCGCGCCGAGCATGACCGACGGGTTGGAGGTGTTGGTGCAGGAGGTGATGCCGGCGACGACGACCGCGCCATGGTCGAGGACGAAGTCGCCGCGCTCCTCGGAGTGCACGGTGATCGGCTTCGACGGCCGGCCCTCCGCGCCGTTGGCGGCAGACGGACGGGCGTCGACCGCGCCGTCGTCGGCGAACGACAGGGAGACCGAGTCGCTGGCAGGGAAGGACTCGTCGACCGCCTCGTCGAGCTTGGTCTCCGGCGTCGGCAGGTTCTCCTCGACGTAGTTGTGGATGTCCTTGCGGAACGCGTTCTTGGCATCCGACAGCTCGATGCGGTCCTGCGGGCGCTTCGGACCGGAGATCGACGGCACCACGGTGGACAGGTCCAGCTCCAGGTACTCGGAGAAGGCCGGCTCCTTGTCCGGGTTGTGCCACATGCCCTGCGTCTTGGCGTACGCCTCGACGAGCGCCAGTTGCTGCTCGCTGCGCCCGGTCAGCCGCAGGTAGTTGATGGTCTCTTCGTCGATCGGGAAGATCGCTGCGGTGGAACCGAATTCGGGGCTCATGTTGCCCAGCGTGGCGCGGTTGGCCAGCGGCACCTCGGCCACGCCATTGCCGTAGAACTCGACGAACTTGCCGACCACGCCGTGCTTGCGCAGCATGTCGGTGACGGTGAGCACGACGTCGGTGGCGGTGACACCGGGCTTGATCTCACCGGTCAGCTTGAAGCCGACGACGCGGGGAATGAGCATCGAGACGGGCTGGCCCAGCATGGCGGCCTCGGCCTCGATACCGCCGACGCCCCAGCCCAGCACGCCCAGGCCGTTCTCCATGGTGGTGTGGCTGTCGGTGCCCACACACGTGTCCGGGTAGGCCATCCCATCGCGCTCGAACACCACCCGGGCCAGATATTCGATGTTGACCTGGTGCACGATGCCGGTGCCCGGGGGGACGACCTTGAAGTCGTCGAACGCGCCCTGGCCCCAGCGCAGGAACTGGTAACGCTCGGAGTTGCGCTCGTATTCGAGTTCGACGTTGCGCTCGAAGGCGCCGGCGTTGCCGAAGACGTCGAGGATGACGGAGTGGTCGATGACCATCTCGGCGGGGGAGAGTGGGTTGACCTTGTTCGGGTCGCCGCCGAGGGCGGCCACTGCCTCGCGCATCGTGGCCAGGTCGACGATGCACGGCACACCGGTGAAGTCCTGCATCAGCACGCGGGCCGGGGTGAACTGGATCTCGGTGCTCGGCTCGGCCGAGGGATCCCAGTTGGCGATGGCCTGGATGTGATCCTTGGTGATGTTGGCACCGTCTTCGGTGCGCAACAGGTTTTCCGCGAGCACCTTGAGGCTGTAGGGCAGCTTTTCGGTACCGGGCACCGCGTCCAGGCGGTAGATCTCGTAGCTTTGATCCCCGACAGTCAGTGTGTCGCGGGCACCAAATGAGTTAAGGGACGAATTTTCCGTATTCTCGCTGCTCACATCAACTCCCGGCTCGATCTCGCGCCGACGGGCTGTGTCGGCGGCGTTCCGATGTTAACAGTACGCTTGTCCTGCATAGCCTGGTGGGCCGGGGTCCAGTCTTCCCTTGTCGCGTTCTGGTTGCTACCCCGCCGGGCTGATCGGTGTGATCCGATGCCCTCAGTGCGGCTCGTCCCGCCGGCGCGGCACCTGGGCCCGATCGTCACCCCGGCATGACGATCGACGGTCGATGCGGTGACGATTTCCGTGTCGCCTCGCAGGCGGGGAGCGACGCGGCGTACCGTGCCTGGCGTGACCGGACCCCATGTCATTCCGTTCCTGCCGGCCTATATCCCGGTCGAGGTGTGCGACTCCGTCGGGATCGATCCGGGACAACCCGACGGAGTCGCCAAGTGCATGGCGGCCGTGCAGGCGGATGTTCGCGACGACGGGGTGAGCGCACCCGACACCGATGTCGAGGCTCTGCGACAGGTTGTCAGCGATGCCCGCCAGGGCGGGGTCGACCTCAAGATCGTGGTGCTGCCGCATAACCCCGGTATCGATACGCCGCTGCGTGATATCGCCAGTGAGGTCGGTCAGGCCAACCCCGGTGCGACCGTGCTCGCGCTGAGCCCTTCGTTCGCCGGGACGTACAGTCCGACGATCGACCGGGTGACTTTGGAAGCCGGTCAGGACGTGGCCAAGACCGGTAATCCGGTGCTGTCGGCGAAGAATTTCGTCGGGGAGATTTCGACCCCCGACTTTCCCTGGACCGCACTCACGATTGTGCTCACGCTCGGTGTCGCCGCGGCGGCTGCGCTGACTCGTGTTCTGCAGGTGCGCAGCAAACGAATTGCCGGGTCAGAGGCCGTGAGCGCCTCCGCTGCTGAGGCCTGAAAAACCCGTCGAACATTCGTTCGGAATTTCGTCCAATATCACTAATTGGTCACACTATTCGCAATTACATTCCTGTAATTCGTGACTAAAGTTTCTTTGGCTACAGATGTGACGTACGGTGCAATCGGTACCCATTGTTGCAGTTGTGCTTGATGTGACTTCTGTGCAAAGGCCCCGAGCAAACGCCGGTACGCCGGCGTTGAGCCATAGGAGACTTGAGTCGAATGAGACGCACCGTTGGCGTCCCGCGCAGGCGAGGAGCAGAGCCCGGAGCGGCGTCGCCTCTGCGCGGCCGGTTCTGGGCGGTGCCGCTGACCGCGGCGATGCTGTTGGCCACGGCTTTGTCGGGCGGCGTCCCGGCCGCGGCGGATCCGGCGGCACCCGATCAGGTCGCAACGCTCGTCGCCGCGGTGGCCAACGCCGACCAGAAGCTGCAGGAGCTGGGCGCTGCCATCCAGACTCAACAGGAAGCCGTCAACAAGGCGATCGTCGAGGTGCAGGACGCCCGCGACGCGGCCGCCACCGCGCAACAGGAGGTCGAGGCCAGCCAACAGGGCATCGCCGACGCCAACAACGCCATCACCCAGGCGCAGAAGCGGTTCGATACGTTCGCCGCGGCCACGTATGTCAGCGGACCCTCCGGCTCGTATCTGACAGGGTCCGACCCGGGCGACATCGTCAAAACCGCCGCCACCGGGCAGACGCTCGCGGCCAGCAGTGAGAAGGTGATCGCCGATCTGCAGCGCGCCCGTATCGAGCAGGTCAACCGCGAGTCGGCGGCGCGGCTGGCCAAGCAGAACGCCGACCAGGCCACCGTCAAAGCTCAGACAAGTCAGGACGGCGCCGTCGCAGCGCTGCAGCAGGCGCAGCAGACATTCGGTGCCCAGCAAGGTGAGCTGAACCGGCTGACCGCTGAGCGGGCGTCGGCCCAGGCTCAACTCGCCCAGGTGAACAAGGCCTCGGCGTCGATTACCCCACCCGCACCGCCCCAGGGGCAGCCGCCGCAGGCCGCGGCGGGGGACTGGGACCGGGCGCCGTCGGCGCCTGCCCAGGCGGGCCAGAAGTGGGACACCGCATGGGATCCCACGCTTCCGGCGATCCCGAGCGCATTCGTCAGCGGCGACCCGATCGCGATCATCAACACGGTCCTCGGGATCTCGTCGACCTCGGCGCAGGTGACCCAGAACATGGGACGCCAGTTCCTCCAGAAGATGGGCATCCTGCCCACGCCGACGGGCTACACCAACGGGGCCATTCCCCGGGTGTACGGACGGCAGGCATCCGAATACGTCATCCAGCGCGCCGGTTCCCAGATGGGCGTTCCGTATTCATGGGGCGGTGGCAACGCCGCCGGCCCGAGTCGTGGCATCGATTCCGGTGCCAACACGGTCGGTTTCGACTGCTCGGGCCTGATCCTCTACGCGTTCGCCGGCGTCGGCATCAAGTTGCCGCACTATTCGGGCTCGCAGTACAACGCAGGCCGCAAGATCCCGTCATCGCAGATGCGCCGCGGCGATGTGATCTTCTACGGCCCCGGGGGCAGCCAGCACGTGACGCTCTACCTCGGCAACGGCCAGATGCTCGAAGCGCCCTACACGGGTTCACAGGTCAAGATCTCGCCGGTCCGCACCAGCGGTATGACCCCGTACGTCGTCCGCTACATCGAATACTGATGGGAATACCTTGCGCTCCTTCGTCTTACGGTGCCTGATCCTGATCGCCGCGACTGCGTTTGCGGCGATCAGTCTGGTGACGCCGGCCAATGCCGCGCCTGACGAGGGGCAGTGGGATCCCACCCTCCCGAAGATCGTCAGTTCCGGGGCGCCCGGCGACCCGGTGGCAATCGCGAATGCCTCGTTCCAGGTCAGCCAGATCGCTTTGCAGACCACACAGAATCTCGGTCAGCAGTTCCTGCAGACCATCGGGCTGGCGCCCAAGTCGGCTGCCGGGACATTCCCCGGAGGTCGGGTCCGGGGCCCACAGGCCATCGAATACGCGATCAAGCGCGGCGGTTCCCAGATGGGTGTGCCTTACTCGTGGGGCGGTGGCACGCTGACCGGTCCGGGCCCCGGCGTGGACTACGACGCCGGCAAGGTGGGCTACGACTGCTCGGGCCTCACGCGGTACGCGTTCGCCGGGGTCGGAGTGCAGATCCCCAAGTACTCCGGAGATCAGTACAACACCGGCCGCAAGGTGCCGGTGGCCCAGGCCAAGCGCGGTGACCTCCTGTTCTGGGGCCCGGGTGGCAGCCAGCACGTGGCGATGTACCTAGGCGGCGGCAAGATGCTTGAGGCGTCGGGAAGTGCCGAAAAAGTGACGGTCAGTCCGGTCCGTACCGCAGGCATCCAGCCCTACGCGGCCCGCATCATCGAATCCTGAGGGGAAGCTGAACTCTTCCGGCCAGCGTCGACGGATCTCGAAGTGCCTGGAATAGTTGACGACGGGCATCCGATTGCCCGATAGCGCAAAAAGCAAAACCAAGCGTTTGTAGTAGTCGAACACCGTGGGAGGAAGTTGATGACGTCACCGAGTGGACCGCCGCAGGGCGCCGGAGGTTATCCCGGCTCGAGCCCGGCGCCGGGCTTCCCGCCCGGATCAACCGGATCCCATGCCGCGCCGGCAGCTCCGCAAGGAGCGACCAACGGCAGTCTGCAGGCTGAGGTGCACACCCTGGAACGCGCCATCTTCGAGGTCAAGCGGATCATCGTCGGTCAGGACCAGCTCGTCGAGCGCATGCTCGTCGGACTTCTGGCCAAGGGCCATGTGCTGCTCGAAGGCGTGCCCGGTGTGGCCAAGACCCTGGCCGTCGAGACGTTCGCCAAGGTCGTGGGCGGCACGTTCGCCCGCATCCAGTTCACGCCCGACCTGGTGCCCACCGACATCATCGGTACCCGCATCTACCGCCAGGGCAAGGAAGACTTCGACATCGAGCTCGGCCCCGTCGTGGTCAACTTCCTGCTCGCCGACGAGATCAACCGTGCGCCTGCCAAGGTTCAGTCGGCCCTGCTCGAGGTGATGGCCGAGCGCAAGATCTCCATCGGCGGCAAGACGTTCCCGCTGCCGAGCCCGTTCCTGGTGATGGCCACCCAGAACCCGATCGAGCAGGAGGGCGTCTACGCCCTCCCGGAGGCGCAGCGCGACCGCTTCCTGTTCAAGCTCAACGTCGACTACCCGACGCCGGAGGAAGAGCGCGAGATCATCTACCGGATGGGTGTCAAGCCTCCGGAGCCCAAGCAGATCCTCGACACCGGCGACCTGTTGCGGCTGCAGGAACTCGCGGCCAACACCTTCGTGCATCACGCGCTGGTGGATTACGTGGTCCGGATCGTCACCGCGACGCGCGAGCCCGAGAAGTTCGGTATGCCCGACGCCAAGGCATGGATCGCCTACGGTGCTTCGCCGCGTGCGTCCCTGGGCATCATCTCGGCGGCCCGCGCGCTCGCATTGGTGCGTGGCCGTGACTACGTGGTCCCGCAAGATGTCGTAGAGGTGATCCCCGACGTGCTGCGGCACCGCCTCGTGCTGACCTACGACGCGTTGGCCGATGAAGTCTCGGCGGAGACCGTCGTCAACCGCATCCTGCAGACAGTCGCCCTGCCTCAGGTGAATGCACTTCCGCAGCAAGGGCATTCGGTTCCGCCCGCCGTTCCTGCCGCGGCTGGCGCGGCCGGTGGTCGGTGACCACTTCCCGACGCACCGTCGACCTACCGTCGCTGAAGCGCGGCGAGATTCGGGACCCGGCGTTGACGGCGGCGTTACGCAAGCTTGAGCTGACGGTGCGGCGCAAGCTCGACGGCGTGCTCCACGGCGATCACCTCGGACTGATCCCAGGCCCGGGATCGGAGCCGGGGGACTCGCGGATCTACCAGCCCGGCGACGATGTGCGCCGGATGGACTGGTCGGTGACGGCGCGGACGATGACGCCCCATGTGCGGCAGATGATCGCCGACCGTGAGCTGGAGACCTGGCTGGTGGTCGACATGTCCGCCAGTCTCGACTTCGGCACCACTGGTTGCGAGAAGCGCGATCTCGCGGTGGCCGCCGCTGCGGCGATCACGTTCCTCAACAGCGGTGGTGGCAACCGGATCGGCGCGATCATCGCCAACGGTGAGTCGGTGCGGCGGGTGCCCGCGCTGTCCGGCCGGGTTCACGAGCAGGAGATGCTGCGGGCCATCGCCACGATGCCCAAGGCCCCGACCGGGGTCCGCGGTGACCTGGCCGCGGCGATCGACGCCCTGCGCCGTCCCGAGCGCCGCCGCGGCATGGCGGTGATCATCAGCGACTTCCTCGGACCGGTCAACTGGATGCGCCCCTTGCGGGCGATCGCCGGAAGGCACGAGGTGCTCGGCATCGAGGTGCTGGATCCGCGCGACGTCGAGCTGCCTGCCGTGGGCGACGTGGTGCTGCAGGACACCGAGACCGGTGTCACCCGCGAGTTCACCATCGACGAGCAGCTCCGCAGTGACTTCGAGCGGGCGGCGACGGCTCATCGCGAAGAAGTGGCCCGCACGTTGCGGCGTTGCGATGCACCGTTGTTGAGTCTGCGCACCGACCGGGACTGGATCGCCGATGTGGTGCGGTTCGTGGCGAATCGGCGGCGCGGCGCCCTGGCCGGCCGGTAGATGAACGCTTGATCAGCAACCAACCGAAATGACTTCTAGCACATGACATTACCGATTCTCGGTCCGATGAGCCTGACGGGCTTCGCCCACGCGTGGTGGTTCCTGTTCCTCTTCGTAGTGCTGGCCTTGGTGGCGTACTACGTCATCGTGCAGCGCGCGCGTAAGCAGCGGATCCTGCGGTTCGCCAACATGGAGCTGCTCGAGAGTGTGGCGCCCAAGCAGCCCACCCGCTGGCGGCACCTGCCTGCGGCTCTGCTGGCGGTATCGCTCGTGCTGTTGACGGTGGCGATGGCCGGACCCACCCATGATGTGCGGATTCCCCGCAACCGCGCGGTGGTGATGCTGGTGATCGACGTGTCGCAATCGATGCGTGCCACCGACGTCGCGCCGAGCCGGTTGGCTGCCGCGCAGGAAGCCGCCAAGCAGTTCGCCGACCAGCTCACCCCGGGCATCAACCTGGGTCTGATCGCCTACGCCGGGACGGCGACCGTCATGGTGCAGCCGACGACCAACCGCGAGGCGACCAAGAACGGCCTGGACAAGCTTCAGTTGGCCGACCGGACCGCCACCGGTGAGGGCATCTTCACGGCTCTGCAGGCGATCGCCACAGTCGGCGCGGTGATCGGCGGCGGTGACGAAAAGCCGCCCGCACGCATCGTGCTGATGTCGGACGGCAAGGAGACCGTGCCGTCCAACCCCGACAACCCCAAGGGCGCGTACACCGCGGCGCGCACCGCCAAGGACCAGGGTGTGCCGATCTCCACGGTGTCCTTCGGTACGCCGTACGGCTACGTCGAGATCAACGATCAGCGTCAGCCGGTACCGGTCGACGACGAGATGCTCGGCAGGATCGCCAAGCTCTCCGGCGGTGACGCCTTCACGGCGTCCAGCCTCGAACAGCTCAAGCAGGTGTTCACCTCGCTGCAGCAGCAGATCGGGTACGAGACCATCAAGGGTGACGCCAGCCTGGGCTGGTTGCGGCTCGGTGCGTTGGTGCTGGCGGTGGCAGGTGTCGCGGCTCTGATGATCAACCGCAGACTGCCTGGTTGAGCCGACGTCGAGATCTACGTCATGGTTGTGAATTCGCACGTACAACAGCCCTGGTGTCGATTTCGGCGATCCATGGCTCACACGTTAAGTTGGCGGGCATGAGTGACGCTGTTGTCTCCGAGACCGCCACCACCGAACCCGGCGGCCGACCCGCTTTCGTTTCCCGTTCCGTACTGGTCACCGGTGGAAACCGGGGGATCGGCCTGGCCATCGCACAGCGCCTGGCCGCCGACGGGCACAAGGTGGCCGTCACCCATCGCGGATCCGGGGCGCCCGAGGGCCTGTTCGGCGTCGTGTGCGACGTCACCGACAACGACGCCGTCGACCGGGCATTCAAAGAGGTCGAGGAGCACCAGGGTCCGGTCGAGGTCGTGGTGTCCAACGCCGGGATCTCCCAGGACGCGTTCCTCATGCGGATGACCGAGGAGCGGTTCGAGAACGTCATCAACGCGAACCTGACCGGGGCGTTCCGGGTGGCCCAGCGGGCCTCGCGCAGCATGCAGCGCAAGCGTTTCGGCCGGATCATCTTCATCGGCTCGGTCTCCGGGATGTGGGGCATCGGCAACCAGGCCAACTACGCGGCTGCCAAGGCCGGTCTGATCGGCATGGCCCGCTCGATCTCCCGGGAGTTGTCGAAGGCCGGTGTCACCGCCAACGTCGTGGCGCCCGGCTACATCGACACCGAGATGACGCGTGCACTGGATGAGCGGATTCAGGCCGGTGCCCTGGAATTCATCCCGGCCAAACGGGTGGGCACCGCCGAAGAGGTCGCCGGAGCGGTCAGCTTCCTGGCCTCCGAGGATGCCGGCTATATCGCCGGTGCGGTGATCCCGGTGGACGGTGGCATGGGCATGGGTCACTGACCAAACGATCTGGATCACAAGAACTTTCGCTCAACTTTTCACCGAAGTAGGAGTCAGGACAATGTCAGGTTTGCTCGAAGGCAAGCGCATTCTGGTCACCGGGATCATCACGGACTCGTCGATTGCGTTCCACATCGCCAAGCAGGCCCAGGAGGCCGGCGCCGAGCTGGTGCTCACCGGGTTCGACCGGATGAAGCTGATCCAGCGCATCGCCGACCGGCTGCCCAAGCCGGCCCCGCTGCTGGAACTCGACGTGCAGAACGAGGAGCACCTCGGTTCGTTGGCCGGCCGCATCACCGAAGCGATCGGCGAGGGCAACAAGCTCGACGGCGTGGTGCACTCCATCGGCTTCATGCCGCAGACCGGGATGGGCGTCAACCCGTTCTTCGACGCCCCGTACGAGGACGTCGCCAAGGGCATCCACATCTCGGCCTACTCGTACGCTTCACTGGCCAAGGCCACGCTGCCGGTCCTGAACCCCGGCGGCAGCATCGTGGGTATGGACTTCGACCCGACCCGGGCGATGCCCGCCTACAACTGGATGACGGTGGCCAAGAGTGCGCTGGAGTCAGTCAACCGCTTTGTCGCGCGTGAGGCCGGGCCGTTCGGAGTACGCTCCAATCTCGTTGCCGCCGGGCCGATCCGGACGCTGGCGATGAGTGCGATCGTCGGTGGCGCGCTGGGTGCCGAGGCCGGTGACCAGATGCGGCTGCTCGAAGAGGGTTGGGATCAGCGTGCGCCGGTCGGCTGGAACATGAAGGATCCGACGCCCGTCGCCAAGACCGTGTGTGCGTTGCTGTCCGATTGGCTGCCCGCCACCACCGGCACCATCATCTACGCCGACGGCGGCGCCAGCACCCAGCTGCTGTGATGCCCGCCGGGGCGAAGAGCCGGCGGTTCTGATTTGTTCTCTGCCGAAACCGCATTCCAGCAGGTGTGCACCCGCACAAAGCCTGCTGGAATGCGGTTTCGCGGTTTATGCGGTTTACAGGAGGCGAGATGACGCAGGCCGATGAGCCGCTTGCGCGAAGAGAATCAGACTTCGACGCCGTTCTGTTGCTGTCGTTCGGGGGGCCGGAGGCGCCGGAGCAGGTGATGCCGTTCCTGGAGAACGTGACCCGGGGGCGTGGCATCCCGGCCGAGCGGTTGGCTGATGTTGCCGAGCATTATCTGCATTTCGGCGGGGTTTCGCCGATCAACGGGATCAACCGGGCATTGATCGAGCAGCTGCGTCTGCAGCTGCCGGACCTGCCGGTCTACTTCGGTAACCGGAACTGGGATCCTTTCGTCGAAGACACGGTTGCGACGATGCGTGACAACGGGATTCGGCGCGCAGCGGTCTTCACCACCTCGGCCTGGGGCGGGTACTCCGGCTGCACCCAGTACGTGGAGGACATCGCCCGGGCGCGGGCCGCGGTCGGCGCAGGCGCACCGGAACTGGTCAAGCTGCGCCAGTACTTCGACCATCCGCTGTTGGTGGAGATGTTCGCCGATGCGATCGGTGCCGCGGCAGCCACACTGCCAGCCGAATTGCGGGGCGAGGCCCGGCTGGTTTTCACCGCGCACTCGGTGCCCATCGCCGCCGATGAGCGGCACGGCCCGCGGCTCTACAGCCGTCAGGTTGCCTACGCGACGCGGTTGGTGGCGGCCGCCGCGGGTTATGACGACTTCGACCAGGTGTGGCAGTCGCGGTCGGGTCCACCACAGATTCCATGGCTGGAGCCCGACATTGCCGACCACCTGTCTTCTCTGGGCCAGAAGGGAACCCGGGCGGTCATCGTGTGCCCCATCGGGTTCGTGGCGGATCACATCGAGGTGGTGTGGGATCTCGATTACGAGTTGCGTCTGCAGGCCGAGGCGGCCGGCATCGCCTTCGCGCGGGCCAGTACCCCCAATGCGGATCCGCGTTTCGCGCGGTTGGCCGCCGGGCTGATCGACGAGTTGCGCACCGGTGCGGCACCGCTGCGGGTGGCGGGCCCAGACCCGGTCGCTGGCTGTGGATTCAGCGTCAACGGCGCACCCTGCTCAGCACACTGCTGTGGTGTCAATGGACCGGGCGACGGAGGTCTCACCGACGGCTCGCCGCGTCAGTAACGCTCGAAGCGTCAGCGGCCGACGCGCTTCCGGTCAGGCTGCACAGTTCCCGGCCCGCACGGTTTGCAGGTCGGCAAGTGGGACCCGCGGTGCCAGTAAACCCGCGCCCACCGGACCGGTTCGCTCACTGGGTAGGAAAAACTTCAGGTAATCCCCGTCCAGCACCCATGCGTGGTAGCCGGTGACGAAGGTGTGGTGAGGCGGTGCGCCCGGCGGCACCGGCTCGAATTCCCCTGGCTCGGGGGCGGTGGCGCCGGGAGGCAGAGTCGACCTGAGCCGATCGATTTCCTGCACGACGTACGGATGAAGCAATGGCGGCAGGACGGCATCGGGATTGAGACCGTCGCACAACAGATCCTCCAGGGCCACCGCGGTGTCGTGGTCCAGATCGAAGGTGAACGAGGTGAGCGTCGTGTTCGGGTGCGCGGCACCGGCGAAGAACGAGTAATCGCGGAAGAGAACGGATTTCGTCGCAGGCTCATGCTCGAACATGGTGTAGGTCAAGGTCACCACACTGTCTTCGGTGGCGTTGTCGTCAGGCGATCGCCGGTGGCGGTCGAAGAACTCGCCGAGAAAGTGGGACAGCACGGGGCCGGCGGTGGGGTCCTCGGCCAGTGCGACGGGATAGGTCGCCGTGATCGTGGTCGGCGCTTGCTTGGCGTTGGCCAGCACCAGCGAGCAGGTCTCGGTGGACCGATCCCAAAAGGCTTCTGCCTGATCGCATATCGCTGCTGCGGACGGCGCATCGCTGCCCGATGCCGAGTCCGCGGACTGGTCGGTGGTCGCGTCGCAGCCGGACAGGCACAACGTCAGTCCGGCCAATCCGGACAACAATCGGCGTCGCCGTTTGTCAGCGGACATCATTCCAAGCGGATTGCAGGATGGCTTCGAGTGCGGCCAGCCGCGCCGAGCGCACCACCTGGGCCAGCGGCCGCATGGCATCGCCGGCGATCTGCACCTCGGAGGAACTCTGTAGCCCGATGGGCATCAGGCCCGAGCTCACCGTGATGATCGCCTCCACATGGTTGGCGTTCTCCAGCACCCGCACCGCCCGGGTCGGGGCGTGGTCGGGGATCCGGTGTAGCCGTCCCGCCTCGAGGATGTCCTCCACCATGCCGCGAGGGTCGTCGATGTCGACACCGACGCCGGCCCGCAACGCGACCAGGGTGTCGGCCGCAGAGCGCACAGCCGAACGCAACTGATACTCGGCATCGCCGAGGTCGTGGTGCTGCGGAGGCGGCAGAACCGGCAGTGAGTACACGGTCCACGACAGCGCCCGCGGCTCGGGTTCGAAACCGGATTCGGTTTCCACGTCGTCGAATTCGAAGTACTCGAACTCCGGTACCAGTCCCACGCCGTCCAACTCGTCATGAGTCACCAGCACCGCTTCACCGATCGCGAGTGCATCCCGCTGGAACTGCGATCCCGCGGGCAACCCCCGCACGTCGCCGGGCACCGGCAGGGCCACCCGGATCGAGGGCCTGGTGCCGGATCTACCGACGGCGGTGCGCAGGGTCTGCAGCAACGACACCGAACCGGAGTCCTCCAACTCGGGCCAGGGCAGCCCGGTGCGGACCGCGGCCTGCGAGTCGTAGGCGGTCACAGAATGCATTGGTGCCCATTGGGATAGCGCATCCAGGACGTCGTCAGGCGCGGCTGCGCCGGCCAGCCAGGCGTTGGCCCACATCGAAAGCGTTGCACTTGGACACCACATGATCTTGGCAGTGTAATTGTCGGTCGCCGATGGGGCCGTATTCGCTAGGGTGGGCTCATGGCCGCACCGCTGATCTGGCTCATCGTGGCGCTGGGACTCGCCGGGGCGGAGGCACTGACCGGCGACATGTTCCTGCTCATGCTGGCCGGCGGTGCGCTCGCGGCGACCGGTTCGAGCTGGTTGTTCGATCTGCCCATCTGGGCCGACGGTGTGGTGTTCCTCGTGGTGTCGGTGCTTTTGCTGGCATTGGTCCGGCCCGCGCTGCGGCGCCGTTTCGAACTCGGGCAGGGTCTTCCGGATCCGGTCAAGGCCCTGGAAGGCAAATCCGCGCTGGTGCTGGACCGGGTGGCCGAGCATGCGGGGCAGGTCAAGCTCGATGGCGAGGTCTGGACGGCGCGGCCGCTCAATGACCAGGATGTGTACGAACCGGGCGACCATGTGACGGTCATGCGGATAGACGGCGCCACCGCGGTGGTCTTCAAGGCTTTGTAAACCTCAGGAGGGAATTCCCATGGAAGGTGCCGTAGCCGGCCTGATTCTTCTGATCGTGCTGGTGGTGTTCGCGATCATCGTCGTGGCCAAATCGGTTGCGCTCATTCCCCAGGCCGAGGCCGCGGTGATCGAGCGGCTGGGCCGCTACAGCCGCACGGTCAGCGGCCAGCTGACTCTGCTGGTGCCGTTCATCGATCGGATCCGGGCCCGGGTGGACCTGCGCGAGCGCGTGGTGTCCTTCCCGCCGCAGGGAGTGATCACGGAGGACAACCTGACGTTGGCCATCGACACGGTGGTCTACTTCCGGGTCACCAACCCGCAGGCGGCGGTGTACGAGATCAGCAACTACATCGTCGGTGTGGAACAGCTGACCACCACCACGCTGCGGAACGTCGTCGGCGGCATGACCCTGGAACAGACACTGACTTCACGCGATCTGATCAACCAGCAACTGCGCGGCGTGCTCGACGAGGCGACCGGTCGCTGGGGGCTGCGGGTGGCGCGGGTCGAGTTGCGCAGCATCGATCCGCCCCCGTCGATCCAGGAGTCGATGGAGAAGCAGATGAAGGCCGACCGCGACAAGCGGGCCATGATCCTGACGGCCGAAGGTGTGCGGGAGTCGTCGATCAAGCAGGCCGAGGGCCAGAAGCAGTCACAGATCCTGGCGGCCGAGGGTGCCAAGCAGGCGGCGATCCTGGCGGCCGAGGCCGATCGTCAGTCGCGGATGTTGCGCGCTCAAGGTGAGCGGGCCGCCCAGTACCTGCAGGCCCAGGGACAGGCCAAGGCCATCGAGAAGACCTTCGCCGCGATCAAGGCCGGCCGGCCCACCCCGGAGATGCTGGCCTATCAATACCTGCAGACCTTGCCGCAGATGGCCAAGGGGGAGGCGAACAAGGTCTGGCTGGTTCCCAGCGACTTCGGTTCGGCGCTGCAGGGTTTCACGAAACTGCTGGGTGCGCCCGGTGAGGACGGCGTGTACCGGTACACCCCGTCGGCCGTCGAGGAGGATCTGCCCAAGCCGGAGGACGACAGCGACGAGGTCGCCGAGTGGTTCAACACGGAGACCGATCCCGAGATCGCCCGGGCCGTCGCGAAGGCAGAAGCCGAGGCGCGGGCCACCGCTCCGCCGCTGGGCGCCCCGACGCCACCGTCGTCGCTGGAGACCCCGCCGGCCGTCCCACCCACTGAGCTGCCGGGTGGATCGCACCGCGCACCGTGAGACCGTCAACGACGGTGCTGTAGCCGGATCTGCACCATCGGCAGTGGGGAACCGGTGTCGGTGATCGGTTGGCCGAGCGTCTTTTCGAGCACCAGCTTGAACTGATCCCAGGTCTTCGGATGCTGCGCCCGGTAATCGGCCAGGACGCGATCGACACCGCGTTGGTCGAGTGCACGGGCGACGCCCCCGACCGGCCGGTGACTACCGAGCCACACCCGTACCTGTGGATTGACGGCGGTGTTGCGGAACCACTGGGCCTTGGTGCCGAATCCGGATGCGACCACGACGGTGTCGCGATCGGGCCGGCCCACCACCTCGAGGACGACATAGCGGCGGGCACCAGAGGTCCGGCCGATGTGCTCGAGCATCATCACCCTCGATCCCAGCAGTGCCCCGGCCCGGATTCGGTAGAGCCAGATCGGAGCCCGCACCAGCCTGCGGTTGCGTAGGAGCCGCGCACCGAGATCGGGCAATGCACTCATGCGCTGTCTCCTCTCGTCTCGCGCCGGGTCCCCCTGCTCACGGCTCGGTCAACGTGGGTGAAATACCCACCGATTGCGGCGGGTCGGGCTGCGGACGTGCACGCTCGCGACGGTGGAGGCGGATCTCGTAGACCAGTCCGGCGACGCCGAGCGCGGCGGTGCTCAGCGACACCAGGACCAGCGCGGGGCTGATGTTGCCGGTCAGCGCGTCTCCCAGCACGACGACCGCCGCGGTGCCGGGGAACAGTCCCACCAGCGTCGCCAGTGTGTAGGGGACGACCCGTACGGCGGACGCGCCGGCGGCGTAATTCAGCACCGAGAACGGCACCGCCGGGATCAGACGCATGGACAGCACCACCGGCCATCCGCGGCGGCGCAGCCGCCTGTCCAGGGTGTCGATCCGAGGGTGGACAACCAGGCGGTTGAGCTGCCAGCCGGCCGCGCGGATGAGGAACAGCGCGAGCACGGCGCTGACCGCACTGGCCACCACGGCGATCGCCACGCCCAGCACCGGACCGAACAGCAGACCCGCGGCCAGGGTGAAAGCGGTTCGGGGGAAGGGGAAGACCGTCACCACGATGTGGGCCGCGAGAAATGCCAGGGGAAACCACGGGCCCACCGAGGTCGCCCAGTCCCGCATCTGCATGGCCGTCGGCAGCGGAACCAGCACCGCAACTGCGACAAGAATCACAATGCCGGCCAGCAGGCCCACGATCCGTCGGGGCGGCAATTGCGAAGCCGTCGCGACCACCGCGGCGCGCACCACGCGCAGGGTTCTGACGACGGGTTTCACGTCATACAACAGTACGGGCCGTTGGTGGACTACACCGTCCGGCGCGGGCGTGAGTCGACCTACCAGCGGTCAGGGCCGTGATGGCGATCATTTAGCCTGATGGGCGAGTGGGTATGTCACACGCTGCGATAACAGGAGATGCGGGTGTCGTTACAGGGGACTAGTGCGGTCGAGTCGGACCGTCAGCAGTGGCGGACGGCGGTCGCCGGCGTGCTGGCCAAGAGCAGTCGGCGGGACGCGGCGGACCTGCCGGCCGAGCCGGAACGCCTGCTGGATTCGGAGACCTACGAGGGTTTCGCGATCCGGCCGCTGTACACCAGCCTGGACGCACTTCCGGAGCCCGCCCTGCCGGGGCAGTGGCCGTATGTGCGCGGCGGCGACGCCCTGCGTGACGTGAAGTCCGGCTGGAAGGTCGTCGAGAGCTTCCCGGCCGTCGCAGGTTCGGGCACGGGCACAGTCAACGGTGCGATGCTGGTCGCGTTGACCGAGGGTGCCAGCGCGCTGGCCCTGCGGGTCGGCGGCGAGGACGGGATCTCCCTGGGCGAGTTGGACCGGCTGCTGGACGGGGTGTTCCTCGATCTCGTTCCGGTCATCTTCGAGAACACCGGAACCGATCTGGCCGCGACGGCCGATGCGATATTGCCGTTGATTCACGACTTCGACGATGATCAGCGTTCGCGACTGTCGATCGATCTCGGTGCCGACCCGTTGACCGCGCCGCTCTCGGGGCAGGCCACCGTTGGCGGAGCCGACAATTCAGCGACGACCGATGACGCCGACCTGCTGGCCACCGTCGCCAAGCTCACCGCACACGCCGGCGGGGTCCGGGCGATCACCGTCGACGGCCCGGCGTTCCACAACCTCGGCGCCAGCGCGGCCTGGGAGCTCGCAGGATCGGTCGCCGCCGCTGTCGCCTACCTGCGCATCCTCAACGATGGCGGAGTGTCGACGCCGGATGCCTTGCGGCAGATCAGCTTCCGCTATGCCGCGGATGACGATCAGTTCATGACCATCGCCAAGCTGCGCGCCGCGCGCCAGCTGTGGGCGCGCGTGGCCGAGGTGGTCGGGGCTGCCGACAGCGGGGCAGCCCGGATCCACGCCGTGACCTCGCTGCCGATGATGACCCAGCGCGACCCGTGGGTGAACATGCTGCGCACCACGCTGGCTGCCTTCTCGGCAGGTGTCGGGGGAGCCGACACCGTGCAGGTGCACCCGTTCGACGCGGCGATCCCCGGTGGCCTGGACGGGACGTCGACGAACTTCGCCCGCCGCATCGCCCGCAACACCCAGCTGCTGCTGCTGGAGGAGTCGCACATCGGTCAGGTGCTCGACCCGGCCGGCGGCTCCTGGTTCGTCGAGGACCTGACCGCTCAACTGGCCGAGCAGGCCTGGGCACACTTCCAGGACATCGAGGCGCGTGGCGGTTTCGTCGCCGCCCGCGATCACGTCACCGCCCAGATCGCCGAGGTCGCCGCGCGGCGCAGTGCCGACATCGCGCACCGCCGCACCGCGATCACCGGTGTCAACGAGTTCCCGAACTTGGAGGAAAAGCCTCTCCCGCAAGGGCTTTCGGCATCGTCGATCGCTCGGTACGCGGCCGGGTTCGAGACCCTACGCGACCGCTCGGACGCGTTCCTGGCGGAGACCGGTGCTCGGCCCAAGGTTCTGCTGTTGCCGCTGGGACCGCTGGCCGAGCACAACATCCGCACCACGTTCGCCGGGAACCTGTTGGCCTCCGGTGGGATCGAGGCGATCAATCCGGGCACCGTCGACGCCGCCTCCACTGCCGCGGCGGTGGCCGAGGCCGGCGCCCCGACGGTGGCCGTGCTGTGCGGAACCGATGCCCGCTACGGCGCCGAGGCCTCCGACGCGGTGGCTGCCGCGCGCGCCGCCGGTGTCCGCGAGGTACTCCTGGCGGGACCGGAAAAGGCTGTGGCCGAAGCTGATTCGAAACCCGACGGATATTTGACCGCGAAGATCGATGCGGTCGAAGCGCTGTCGAAACTGCTCACCGGACTGGGGGCCTGAGAGATGACTGCCACAACAGGATCAGAGATCCGTAGCTTCGCCGACGTTCCGCTGCGCGGCGAAGAGCCCGGTGGGTCCGTCACTTCCGATGCCGTTGAGCAGCATGTCGCGGCGGCAGCCGCCGCGCACGGTTACAGCTCTGAGCAACTCACCTGGGCCACGCCCGAAGGCATCGACGTCAAGCCGGTGTACATCGCCGCCGATCGCGACGAGGTGGCCGAGGCCGGCTATCCGCTCGACAGCTTCCCGGGCGCACCGCCTTTCGTGCGCGGGCCGTACCCGACCATGTACGTCAACCAGCCGTGGACCATCCGGCAGTACGCCGGATTTTCCACCGCGGCCGAATCCAACGCGTTCTACCGGCGCAACCTGGCCGCTGGCCAGAAGGGTCTTTCGGTGGCCTTCGACCTGGCGACGCACCGCGGGTACGACTCCGATCATCCGCGCGTGGCGGGTGACGTCGGAATGGCCGGTGTGGCAATCGATTCCATCTTGGACATGCGCCAGTTGTTCGACGGCATCGACTTGTCGACGGTCAGCGTGTCGATGACGATGAACGGCGCGGTGCTGCCGATCCTGGCGCTCTACGTCGTGGCGGCCGAGGAGCAGGGTGTGCCGCCGGAGAAGCTGGCCGGGACCATCCAGAACGACATCCTCAAAGAGTTCATGGTCCGCAACACCTACATCTATCCGCCCAAGCCGTCGATGCGGATCATCTCGGACATCTTCGCCTATACCAGCACCAAGATGCCGAAGTTCAACTCGATCTCGATCTCGGGCTATCACATCCAAGAGGCCGGGGCGACAGCCGATCTGGAGCTCGCCTACACGCTGGCCGACGGCGTCGAGTACCTCAAGGCCGGCCTGGACGCCGGCCTGGACATCGACAAGTTCGCGCCGCGGCTGAGCTTCTTCTGGGGCATCGGCATGAACTTCTTCATGGAGGTGGCCAAGCTGCGGGCCGGCCGCCTGCTGTGGAGCGAGCTGGTGGCCGAATTCGACCCGAAGAACGAAAAGTCACTGTCGCTGCGCACTCACTCGCAGACATCGGGTTGGTCGCTGACCGCGCAGGACGTGTTCAACAACGTCGCCCGCACCTGCATCGAGGCGATGGCGGCCACCCAGGGCCACACCCAGTCGTTGCACACCAACGCCCTGGATGAGGCGCTGGCGCTGCCGACCGACTTCTCGGCCCGGATCGCCCGCAACACGCAGCTGCTTTTGCAGCAGGAGTCGGGCACCACCCGGCCGATCGACCCGTGGGGCGGTTCGTATTACGTCGAGTGGCTCACGCATCAGCTGGCGGAGAAGGCGCGCGCCCACATCCACGAGGTGAACGAACACGGCGGCATGGCTCAGGCCATCAGCGACGGCATCCCCAAGCTGCGCATCGAAGAGGCGGCCGCCCGCACCCAGGCCCGGATCGACTCCGGAGCCCAGCCGCTGATCGGCGTCAACAAGTACCAGGTGGACGAGGACCAGGAGATCGAGGTCCTCAAGGTCGAGAACAGCCGCGTGCGAGCCGAGCAGCTGGCCAAGTTGCAGCAGCTGCGTGCCGAGCGTGACGAGTCGGCGACCCAGGCCGCGCTGGCTGAGCTGAGTCGCGCCGCCGAGGCCACGGGACCGGCCGGCGAGGACGGGTTGGGCAACAACCTGCTGGCCCTGGCGATCGACGCGGCTCGCGCCAATGCCACCCTCGGCGAGATCTCCGACGCACTGGAGAAGGTTTACGGGCGGCATCAGGCCGAGATCCGTACGATTTCGGGCGTCTACCGCGACGAAATAGGGGGAGCTGGAAAGGTCGGCGGAATGTCTAGCGCGACGGACCTGGTAGCGAAGTTCGCCGAGGCCGACGGACGTCGGCCGCGCATCCTGGTGGCCAAGATGGGCCAGGACGGCCACGACCGCGGGCAGAAGGTGATCGCGACCGCGTTCGCCGACATCGGCTTCGACGTCGACGTGGGCTCGCTGTTCTCGACCCCCGAGGAGGTGGCCCGCCAGGCCGCCGACAACGACGTGCATGTGGTCGGGGTGTCCTCGTTGGCGGCGGGGCACCTCACCCTGGTGCCCGCGCTGCGTGACGCGCTGGCCGAGGTGGGCCGCCCCGACATCATGATCGTCGTGGGCGGGGTCATCCCGCCGGGGGATTTCGACGAGCTGTACGAGGCCGGGGCGACGGCGATCTTCCCGCCGGGCACGGTGATCGCCGACGCCGCGATCGGGCTGCTGCAGAAGTTGGCGCAGCGACTCGGCTACCAGCTGAGCGAGTAGTGGTCTCCTCAGTCGACGAACTGGCGGCGGCCATCCGCAATGGTGACCGCGCCGCGCTGGCGCGGGCCATCACCATGGTCGAGTCCACCCGGGCCGACCATCGTGACCAGGCTCAGCAGTTGCTGCTGGAGCTCATGCCGGCCGCGGGGAAATCGCCGGAGGCCGAAGGCCGACCATCGGCCATGCACATCGGTATCACCGGGGTGCCTGGTGTCGGCAAGTCGACGACCATCGAAGCGCTCGGCATGTACCTCATCGAGGCCGGACACCGCGTCGCCGTCCTGGCGGTGGATCCGTCGTCGACCCGGACCGGCGGCTCCATCCTTGGCGACAAGACCCGGATGGCTCAGCTGGCGGTACACCCGGACGCCTACATCCGGCCGTCACCGACCTCCGGAACTCTCGGCGGCGTGGCCAAGGCGACCCGCGAGACCATCGTGCTGCTGGAGGCGGCGGGTTACGACGTGATCCTGGTCGAGACGGTCGGGGTCGGCCAGTCCGAGGTCACGGTGTCGAACATGGTCGACACGTTCGTCTTCCTCACCTTGGCTCGCACGGGCGATCAGTTGCAGGGCATCAAGAAGGGCGTGCTCGAGCTGGCCGATGTCATCGTCGTCAACAAGGCCGACGGCGAGCACGCGGTCGAGGCCAAGGCGGCGGCCCGGGAACTGACCGGTGCCATCCGCTTGATTTACCCGCGCGAAACACTATGGCGCCCACCGGTTCTCACGATGAGTGCAGTCGAGGGCCACGGCCTGACGGAGTTGTGGGAGACGGTACTCAAACACCGTGAGGTGCTCTCGGAAGCCGGCGAGTTCGAGGCCAGGCGCCGGGCCCAACAGGTGGACTGGACCTGGTCGATGGTGCGCGACACCGTGCTGGACCGGGTGATGTCGCATCCGGCGGTGCGGGCCATCCGCGACGAGGTGGAGCGCCGGGTGCGCGATGGCGAACTGACTCCGGCGCTGGCGGCCCAGGAGATTCTCGACGCGGCCGACTGACACCCGGTCCGCATACGCTGTTCGCAGCGCTACGGAAGCGAAAGGCTGGGCTGACCCGGAGATGAGGGACGTGAAGGCGAAATTGCGTGTGCTCGTGGCGGCCGCGATGGTCGGCGGTGCGGCGTTGACCGGGTGCGGCGACGGCGGATCGTCCGGTACACAGCCCACGGTGGCCAAGGCCAAGCTGCAAACTCTGGCGAAAGAAAAACTGGAAGCCGCGGCCAAGCGCAAGGC
Source organism: Mycobacterium sp. URHD0025 (assembly GCF_000426065.1). Classification (GTDB taxonomy): domain Bacteria; phylum Actinomycetota; class Actinomycetes; order Mycobacteriales; family Mycobacteriaceae; genus Mycobacterium. Next base: position 349,971 of record NZ_AUEQ01000007.1, read on the forward strand.
CAAGTCTGTGACCTGCGAAGACGGCATCGCCGGCAAAGTGGGAGCCACCCAGCACTGTGTGCTGACAGCCAAAGACGGCAGCAAGTACGGTGTCACCGCAACGGTCCAGGCGGTCGAATCCGACAATGTCAAGATCGACTTCAAGGTGGACGACAAGCCGAAGTCGTGACACCGCCGCACCGGCCCGGCTAACAGGTGGGTAACACTTGAATAATTTGCCGGGGGCCCAGGTAAATTCAGTTGTGTGACCGATCACGATCGGGGGCGCGACGAGGCGCTCCCACACGGTGTCCAGGGTGCCGCGGACAGGAACTTCTCCTGTACGGTGCGCGGGTTCTCGAAGCTGTTCCCGGGGCGCAGGTACGGGGGCGGCGCCCTTGTCATCTATCAGGACGGCGAGCCCGTCGTCGACGTGTGGACCGGCTATTCCGACCGGCGGGGCACGCAGTACTGGACCGCTGACACCGGTGCGATGGTGTTCTCCGCGACCAAGGGGATGGCCTCGACCATCATCCATCGCCTCGCTGACCGTGGTCTGATCGAGTACGACCGGCCGGTGTGCACGTATTGGCCCGAATTCGGTACCAATGGCAAATCCGAGGTCACCGTTCGGCAGGTGATGGCACACGAGTCCGGACTGTCCCAGCTCAACGGCGTGAGCAAAGCTGACCTGCTCGACCATCGGGTGATGGAGGGCCGGGTTGCCGCCGCGCCAGTGAACTCAATGCTGTTCGGCAAGTCGGCATATCACGCGCTGACCTATGGGTGGTTGTTGTCGGGTCTGGCTCGCGCGGTGACCGGGCTCGGGATGCGCGAACTGTTCCGCACCGAGTTGGCTGAGCCGCTGGGGACCGACGGTCTGTATCTGGGACGCCCGCCGGCGGGGGCGCCGACCCACGCCGCGCAGATCCTGGTGCCGCAAGGGCGATGGCCGAATCAGGTCTTCGATTTCGTGGCTCCACGGGTTGCCGCTTTGAAGTTCTCCGGAGCTTTCGGCTCGATGTACTTCCCCGGCGTCATGTCGTTGGTCCAGGGGGAGATCCCGTTCCTGGATGCCGAGGCACCTGCCGTGAACGGGGTGGCCACGGCCCGTGGCCTCGCCAGGATGTACGGTGCGATCGCCAACCAGGGCCGTCTCAACGGCGTGCAGTACCTGGCTGAGCGCACTGTCTCCGGTCTGGCGGGTCCGCCCGGGTTACGGCCGGACCGGAATCTGGGAGTGCCGCTCGGCTTTCATCTCGGCTATCACTCGGTCCCGTTCGGCGTCATGCCAGGGTTCGGACACGTCGGACTCGGTGGCTCCGTCGGATGGGCCGACCCGACGAGCGGTCTGGCGGTCGGCTTTGTGCACAACCGGCTCTTGACACCGATGGTGCTGGACATGGCTGCCTTCGTCGGTCTGCACGCGCTGATCCGTAAAGACGTGGCGCGGGCACGTGAGCACGGATACCTACCGGTGCCCGATCTCGGCGCCCCGCCGTACGAGGTACCCAAGCCCGCGGTGGGATGACCTGCCGGTCCTCGGAGCCGATCTGACGGATGCCGTCGGGTCGGCTCCGAATCGTTGCGGGCGATCCGGGTGACTACCGGCAGCGTTGCCGGGCCCGCCGTCGGGATAGTGATATGAATCACATGGTGTCCCAGTTGTGGGACATGCATCCCTTCGGTGCAGCGCGTCTCCGCCGTTAATCATGATCAGTTTGCTTTGTGAAGTGCTTGTGCGTCGGGTCACGCATCCAGCTTGGCCGTGCGCTGCATCACGGGTAAGCGTGTGGCGGTGGCCGGGTCCGACTGACGCTGCAACCCGGGGTTGCGCGCCGCGGCCTCCGCGCAGGGGTCGACGCTGGTCATTAGCTTGCGCAATCAATAGTTCCCATTAGCTGATGGATCATTCGGGTACACAATCGTACCGTTTTGCGCCGTTCAGGTGCGGAACATGAATTCGGTTCAGGTGCGGTTTCAGCAGTTTGCGTATGGGTGACTGGCTAACTTTCGCGTAGATGTTGACGAACTTGGCTGTCGGTCTCGAATTCGCGGCCGGTTTCCGTTTTTCCGCATCACGGAAAGTTTCCGGAGTTCTGGACAATGTCGCGATGTTAGTTAGCTGGATAATTTCGCGGCATCCGTGGTGAGCCACCGCGGAAGCTCGAATCCTTTTGCATGCCAGTAATTCTCGAGCCGCAACATGGCCCGTTGATGTCGCTTCGGTGTCACGCTGGCGAAATCGACGGTCTCTGCCATTTGTCGATAATCGGTCGATTCAGCGAACTCGTGAGCATTTTTGGTATCGGATGTTTCCAACATCGGCGTTGGGCCACGCGCTAGGCTACGGAACCGCGTTGGCAACGACTCGTATCGGATACGGGGATTCGGTACCGTGCGTCGAGGGCGACGTAGCGCACATTCTTTTCCGCGTTGTAAGTATGTTGATCGATGCTTTGCTGGTCGATTCGCATCGAGAGAGGTGAGCCAACTTGGCCGAAACACCAGTGACTCCCATTGCTGTGATCGGCATGGCATGCCGACTGCCAGGTGGAATCGGATCACCAGAACAGCTGTGGCAGGCACTTCTGCGCGGTGAAGACTTCGTCACCGAGGTTCCCTCGGATCGCTGGGATGCCGACGAGTACTACGACCCGGAGCCCGGAGTGGCAGGCCGCTCGGTGTCCAAGTGTGGCGCGTTCCTCGACGACGTCGGTGGATTCGACGCCGACTTCTTCGGCATCAGCGACCGTGAGGCCATCGCGATCGACCCACAGCACCGCCTTCTGTTGGAGACCGCGTGGGAAGCCGTCGAACGGGCGGGGTTCGACCCCGCATTGTTGGCGGGGTCAAAGACCGGCGTGTTCGCCGGCGTGACCCACAACGACTACGCCTACCTGGCCGCCGATACGGGATCCCTTGAGGGGCCCTACGGCTTCACCGGTACCAGTTTCTCCCTGGCTTCGGGGCGAATCGCTTATGCGCTCGGAACCCACGGACCGGCGGTCAGCGTCGACACCGCGTGCTCATCGGGCCTGACGGCGGTGCACCTCGCCTGCCACAGCCTGCTCGACGGTGAAAGCGATCTGGCGCTTGCCGGCGGCGTGTCGGTACTGCTCGAGCCGCGTAAGGCGGCGTCCGGTTCAGCGGCGGGAATGCTCTCCCCGAGTGGACGATGTCGCGCCTTCGATGTCGATGCGGACGGCTTCGTCTCGGCAGAGGGCTCCGTCGTCGTGGTGCTCAAACGACTGGCAGACGCCCAGCGGGACGGCGATCGTGTCCTCGCGGTGATCCGTGGTGTCGCGAGCAATCAGGACGGCCACACGGTCAACATCGCGACCCCGTCGCGGGACGCGCAGGAGTCGGTCTACCGTGCTGCCCTCGGCATCGCCGGGGTCGACGCCACGACCGTCGGCATGGTGGAGGCCCACGGCACCGGGACACCTGTCGGCGACCCACTCGAATATGCCAGTGTCGCAGCGGTATACGGAACCGCCGGACCGTGCGCACTGACGTCCATCAAGACGAATTTCGGACACCTGCAGTCCGCTGCCGGGACTCTGGGACTGATGAAGGCCGTGCTGGCCGTCCAGCATGGCGTCGTCCCGCAGAATCTGCATTTCACCGTGCTGCCAGACGAGATGGCCGCCCTTGACACGGAACTTTTCGTGCCTCAGACCGCGACGGAGTGGCCGACCAACGGTGGACAGCCCCGGCGTGCGGCGGTGTCGTCTTACGGCTTGTCCGGCACCAATGTGCACGCCATCGTCGAGCAGGCGCCGGAAGCGGTCGCGACAGGCGCGCCGAAGACCGCGCCGGAGACCGCGGAGCCGCTGGTCTTCCCCATTTCGGCGAGTTCCCAGGACGAACTGCGCCGTACCGCTCGGCAGCTGGCCGAGTGGGTCGCCGACGAGAAGGTCGGCGCCGCCGAGGGCCCCGGGCTGGCCGATCTGGGATACACGTTGGCGCGCAGGCGAGGACAACGCATGGTGCGCGCGACGCTCGTCGCCACCGACGCCGACGGTCTGGTCGCCGCACTGAACGGGGTCGCCGACGGCGAAACCCTGAATGAGCCCGCGGTGGGACAGGGCGACCGCGGACCGGTATGGGTGTTTTCCGGACAGGGCTCGCAGTGGGCGGGCATGGGGCGTGAACTGCTCGCCAAGGAACCCGTTTTCGCCGCGACGGTGGCCCAGCTGGAGCCGTTGATCGAGAGCGAATCCGGATTCTCTGTGACCGAGGCGATGTCGGCAGCCGAAACCGTTGCCCAGATCGATCGCATCCAGCCGACGATCTTCGCGATGCAGGTGGCACTCGCGGCAACCATGAAGTCCTACGGTGTCGTGCCGGGAGCGGTCATCGGCCACTCCATGGGCGAGGTCGCGGCTGCGGTCGTATCGGAGGCGCTGTCCCTCGAAGACGGCGTGCGGGTCATCTGCCGGCGGTCCAAACTGATGCTCCGGCTGGCCGGCGGCGGAGCCATGGCTTCGGTCGAACTGCCTGCGGCGCAGGTGCTTTCGGAACTCGCTGCCCGCGGCATCTCAGATGTGAGCCTCGCGGTGGTGGCCTCGCCACAGTCAACGGTGCTGGGCGGCGACGCTGACTCGATCCGCAGCCTGGTTGCCGGGTGGCAGGAACGTGACGTGATGGCGCGCGAGATCGCCGTGGACGTGGCATCGCATTCGGCCCAGGTGGACCCGATCCTCGACGAGCTGGGTGACCAACTCGAAGAGCTCACCCCGTCACCGCCGAAGGTGCCGTACTACTCGGCCACGTCCTATGACCCGCGCGATGTCGTGGAAGTGGACAGCTGGTACTGGGCCGATAACCTGCGCCACACCGTGCGATTCGCGGCGGCGGTCCAGGCTGCCCTCGAAGACGGTCACCGGGTCTTCGCCGAGCTGTCACCCCATCCGTTGCTCAACCACGCCGTCGACCAGACCGCGCGCAGTCTCGACATTCCGCTCACTGTGCTGGCCGCGATGCGCCGGGAACAGGAAATGCCGTTCGGGATGCGGGGATTGCTCTCCGACCTGCACGGCGCTGGTGCCGCGGTCGATTTCTCGGTGCTCTACCCGAGCGGCCGAGTGCTGGACGCTCCGCTTCCGACCTGGACGCACCGGACGCTGTTGCTCGACCGCGAGGGGCATGAGAGCAGTCGTGGCGCCGCCAGCGTGGTGGTGCACCCGCTGCTCGGCTCGCACGTCGTGTTGCCCGAAGAACCCGAACGCCATGTGTGGCAAGGCGAGGTCGGTACCGAGGCGCAGCCGTGGCTCGCCGACCATCAGGTACACAACGTCGCGGTGCTACCCGGCGCGGCCTATTGCGAGATGGCGCTCGCGGCCGCACGTGCCGTGCTCGGTGACGCCGGTGAGGTCCACGACATCAGCTTCGAAGAGATGCTGCTGCTCGATGAGGAGACGCCGTTGTCGGCCGCGGCCACGGCGGTTTCCGAGGGCGTGGTCGAATTCGCCGTCCAGACCTACGTCGCCGGTCAGCTGTCCCAGCGGGCGACGGCCACTCTGCGGGCGGGCGCTGCCGATACCGAAGCTCCCGTACGCGATATCGAGGCACTGCGAAACGTGCATCTCGACAGCGTCGCCGGGGAGGATCTCCGTTCGGCCTTCCAAGCCGCAGGCGTGCATCACGGCGCGGCTTTCGCCGGACTCGCGGTGGCGTGCACCGGAGACGGTGGTTCCATCCTGGCCGAGGTCGCGCTGCCCGGCCCGCTGCGTTCACAGCAAGGCGGCTACGGCGCCCATCCGGCGGTGCTGGACGCGTGCTTCCAGGCCGTGGTCGCCGATCCTGGCGTACAGGCGGTAGCGAACGGCAGTCTGCTGCTGCCGCTGGGCGTGCGACGGCTTCGTCTGTACAACACGACCCGTCACGCGGCGTTCTGCCATGTGCGGGTGACCGGTACGGACACCTCGGGCATAGAGGCCGATCTGGACGTGCTCGACGAGAACGGCACGGTGCTGGTCGAGGTTGAGGGGCTGCGGCTCGGCACCGGAATGTCGGAGACCGGTCGCGCCGATCAGGTGCTCAACGAGCGGCTGCTCGCGATCGATTGGCTGCAACGTGATCTGAAGGAACCCGAGCAGCGCAATCCCGGCGCCTGGTTGTTGGTCGACCGTGGCGGTGATCGAGATCCGCTGGCCGCCAATCTGATTGCGTCGTTGAAGGCAAATGGCGCCGACTGCACCGTGCTGAAGTGGACAGAGGCGGACAAGGACGCGGCCGCAAGCCAGATCACGGCGTTGATGGATGAGTCACTCACCGGCGTGGTGATCGTCGCCGGTCCGGCCTCGGCAGACGTCGACTGGCAGACCTGCCGGCGCGGCGAGCAGTCCGTTCACGATCTGGTGCACATCACCCAGGCGCTCGTCGATGTTCACGGCGAACTGCCGCGGATGGTGGTACTGACCCGAAATGCCCAGCAGGTGACCGAGGGCGATTCGGTGAACATGGAACAGGCGGCGCTACGCGGCCTGATGCGCGTCATCGCCATGGAGTATCCGCACAGTCGCGTCACCCAGGTCGACGTCGACGCCGACACCGATATCGATCTGGTGGCCAAGCAGGTTCTCGGCGACTCAGCCGAGGACGAAACCGCTTGGCGCGAAGGGAAGTCGTACGTGGCACGGCTGTCGCCGGCGCCGCTGCAGTCGGACGAACGCCTGAACAAGGTGATCGAGAACGACCGACAGGGCATGCGCCTGCATGTCCGGAATCCGGGCGACCTCGAGTCCCTCGAACTGGTGTCATTCGATCGGGAGCAGCCGGGGCCCGGCCAGATCGAGGTCGCGGTCAGTACCTCCAGCATCAACTTCGCCGATGTGCTCGTTGCCTTCGGCCAGTGCCCGAGCTTCGAAGGACGCCTGCCCGAGCTGGGAACGGACTTCGCCGGCGTGGTGACGGCAGTCGGGCCCGATGTGACCCAGCACAAGGTCGGTGACCGCGTCGGTGGTGTCTCCGGAAACGGTTGCTGGGGCACGTTTGTGACCTGCGATGCGAACCTGGCCGTCACGCTTCCGGACGCATTGACCGAGGCGCAGGCGGCCGCGGTGGCCACTGCGGCAGCCACTGCGTGGTACAGCCTGCACGACCTGGCCCGGATCGGTTCGGGCGACAAGGTGCTCATTCACTCGGGCACCGGTGGCGTCGGTCAGGCGGCGATCGCGATCGCCAAGGCGGCCGGTGCCGAGATCTATGCCACCGCAGGTAGCGACAAGCGGCGACAGTTGTTGCGCGACTGGGGAGTCGAGCATGTCTACGACTCACGCTCGGTGTCCTTCGCCGAGGAGATCCGCCGCGACACAGACGGATACGGCGTAGACATCGTGCTCAACTCGGTGGTGGGTCCACTGCAGCGTGCGGGTATCGAACTGCTGGCCTTCAACGGCCGGTTCGTCGAGATCGGCAAGCGCGACATCTACGGCGACACCAAGGTCGGGCTGTTCCCGTTCCGGCGCAATCTGACCTTCTACGCGGTCGACCTCGCACTGATGTCGGTCACCCATCCGGCGATCATGCGGACCCTGCTGGAGAAGGTGTTCCAGCTGACGGCGGACGGTTACCTGCCGATGCCGCGCAGCACCCACTACCCGCTGACCGACGCCGCCACCGCGATCCGCGCCATGGGCGGTGCCCAGCACACCGGCAAGCTGCTGCTCGACGTACCCCGCTCGGGTGAGAGCACGGTTGTCATTCCACCCCAAGAGGTTCCGGTGTTCCGGAACGACGGCGCCTACATCCTCACGGGCGGTTTGGGCGGTCTCGGCCTGTTCCTTGCCGAGAAGATGTCGGCCGCTGGTTGTGGTCGCATCGTGCTCAGCTCGCGGAGTCGTCCGAGCACGCAAGCACTTGAGATCATCGAGTTGATCCGCGCTGCCGGTGGCGACATCGTCGTCGAGTGCGGTGACATCGCCGAGGAGGGAACGGCCGAGCGGCTGGTCGAGGCTGCGACAGCCACGGGACTGCCGCTGCGCGGGGTCGTGCACGCGGCCGCCGTGGTCGAAGACGCCACGCTGACCAACATCACCGACGAGATCATCGAACGGGACTGGGCGCCAAAGGTATACGGCGTCTGGAACCTGCATGAGGCCACCGCCTCAGTGCCGCTCGACTGGTTCTGTGTGTTCTCGTCGGCGGCACCGCTGGTCGGCTCGCCCGGTCAGGGTGCCTACGCGGCGGCTAACAGCTGGCTGGACGCGTTCACCTTCTGGCGTCGTGCGCGGAACTTGCCCGCGACCACGATCGCCTGGGGCGCCTGGGCTGAGATCGGCCGCGGCGTGACCATGGCGGAGGGCGACAGTTCGATCGCGCCCGACGAAGGCGCCTACGCGTTCGAGTCGCTACTGCGCTACGACCGCGCCTACAGCGGGTACGCACCGATCATGGGTGCTCCGTGGCTGGTCGCGTTCGCTGAGCGGACGCCGTTCGCCGAGATGTTCAAGTCGACGGCACAGAGCGGGCCACAGGGGTCCAAGTTGCGGGCCGAACTCAACACCATGCCTTCCGAGGAGTGGCCGACCCACCTGCGGCGGGTGATCTCCGAGCAGGTGAGCCTGCTGCTGCGCCGGGCGGTCGATCCGGACCGCCCGCTGCCGGAGTACGGGTTGGACTCGCTGGGCAACCTCGAACTGCGCACCCGCATCGAGGCCGAGACAGGTGTGCGCATCAACTCGATGGACATCACCACCATCCGTGGCTTGGCCGATCACCTGTGCGAGAAACTGTCCGGCCAAGAACTCGCGGTGGCGGGCTAGTGAACGCCGCCGGCAGTGGGAGTTCGGGAAACATTCGGCGGCGGTCGAACTTCGGGAGACGAGAGTGCTATTAGGCCCAGTTGAAATCGCCTCGATCGACGAATGGGCGCCAGAGCAGGGTTCCCTGATTTCATGGCAGCCCACTGAGGCTTCGCTCGCCAAGGCGCGCGAAGCACCGGAGAGCCCGGTGCCTGCGAGCTACATGCAGACGCGCCACCTGCGAAGTTTCGTCGAGCAGGGCACCCGGGGCGTCGACCACTCGCGGCTGTTCATCGCGGCTTGCGATATGCCTGGACGCTGCGACATCCGGGCGATGACATATGTGATCAACGCGCATCTGCGGCGGCACAGTACATATCGGAGCTGGTTCGAGTACCGACGAGCCGACGACGGGGACACTGTTGTCCGGCACACCATGCCCGACGCCGCCGATATCGAGTTCGTGCCCAAACGCCACGGCTCGGCTGACGTCGGCACATTGCGCGATCAGGTGGCGGCCACCCCGGATTCGTTGCAGTGGGACAGCTTTCGATTCGGCGTGATCCAACGTGAGGACAAGTTCACGTTCTGGGCCAGCATCGATCACCTCCACGTGGACGGCCAGTTCGTCGGCGTGGGGTTGCTCGAGTTCCAGGCGATGTACTCGACGCTGGTGTCCGGTGCGCCACCGCTGCAGCTCCCGGATGCCGGCAGCTATGACCAGTACTGTCTGCGCCAGCGTGAGTTCACGTCGTCGCTCACCCTCGATACGCCCGAAGTGAAAACCTGGTTGTCCTTCGCAGAGAAGAACAACGGGACGTTTCCGGTGTTCCCACTGCCGCTCGACGACGGCACCTCGTCGACCGGCGGTGACCTCGTGGCTGTCAAGCTGATGGACACGCAGCAGACCGAGCGGTTCGAAGACCTTTGCGTGGCAGCCGGTTCGCGGTTCATCGGCGGACTGTTCGCGGTCGTAGCCCACGCGCTCCATGAGTTGACCGGACTGGAGACGTATTACGGGCTGACTCCCATCGACACCCGCACACCCAACGAGCTGACGACGCAGGGCTGGTTCACCGGTTTGATCCCCGTGGTCGTGCCCGTCGCCGGTACGTCGTTCACCGACAGCATCCGCGCCGCCCAACGCGACTTCGATGCCGGCAGACCGGCCGCGCTCGTGCCGTTCGAGCGGGTGGTCGAGCTGGCCCCACATCTGGTACCGCCGCAGCCGCTTTTTCCCATGCTGAATTTCTTCGACGCCAGTTCGGGACCGATGGCCCCACTGCTGACGAATCTGCAAGACGGCGTGAAGATCGCGACGCTCAGCGATGGCCGGGTCACCTACCCGTTGAGCACCCTCGTCGGACGCTTCAACGAGACGTTCGCGACGGTCGTGTTCCCCAAGAACGCGGTGGCTCGACAGACCGTGGATCGGTACGTGGCCGCGCTCAAGGACGTCTGTGATCGTGTAACCGGCGACGACGACATGCTCGTGATGTCCGCTCGCAACGGCGCCGAGCGGCTACCCGTGCGCTGAGGAGTGGATCAGATGGGCAGGCGCGTCGGCGTACTATTTTGAGGGTCAGCAGAGTTTTCAGGCGGTTTCGAGTGGCGCGGCGAACGGATGCGGCCGATCCAGACGGCGGCATCTTCGCCCGGCTCGGCGACGTCATCGTGCGCTTCCCGTGGTTGGTCATCGCGCTGTGGCTGGCGCTCGCTGTGTGCCTGCCTGCTGTCTCCCCGACGTTGAAGGAGATGGCCGAGAGACGGCCCGTCGCAATCCTTCCCGACGATGCGCCGGCCATGGTGGCCAGCAAGCAGATGCTGACGGCCTTCCAGCAGGCCGGCACGGACAGTTTCGTCGTGGTGGTGTTGACCAACGACGACGGTCTGACCAAGTCGGACGAGGCGGTGTACCGCACTCTCGTCGAAGCGCTGCACCGCGACACCGGTGATGTGGCCAAGCTGCAGGATTTCTTGAGCGCGCCGCCGCTGCGCGAGGTGATGACGAGCAAGGACAACAAGGCGTGGTTGCTGCCCATCACCTTGCCGGGAACCCTTGGCACGCCCCAGTCCAAACAGGCGTACGCCCGGGTGGCAGAGGTGGTCAATCGCGAAGTCACCAACACCTCGTTGACTCCGCACATGACCGGCCCGGCCGCCACTGTGGCGGATCTGAATGTGGTGGGGGAGCGCGACCTGAAGGTGATCGAGTTCGCGATCACCGTGCTGGTGCTGTTCATCCTGCTGTTGATCTATCGCAATCCGGTGACCATGGTGGTGCCACTGGCGTCGATCGGTGTGGCGGTGGTGGTGGCCCAGGCCGTCGTTGCGTCCGCCGCGCTGTTGGGCCTCGGTATCGCCAATCAGACGATCGTCTTCATGAGCGGCATGATGGTGGGTGCCGGCATCGACTATGCGGTGTTCCTGATCAGTCGTTACCACGACTATCTGCGCCAGGGAGAGGCCTCCGATGAGGCGGTCCGAAAAGCGCTGGTCTCCATAGGCAAGGTGATCGCGGCGTCCGCGGCGACCGTCGCGGTGACGTTCCTCGGGATGTCGTTCACCAAACTCGGACTGTTCTCGTCGGTCGGACCGGCTTTGGCGATAGCGATCTCAGTGGCGTTCCTGGGTGCGGTCACGCTGCTTCCGGCGGTGTTGACGATCGTGGGACGGCGCGGTTGGATCGCGCCGCGCCGCGACCTGACGACCCGGTTCTGGCGACGCTCGGGTATGCGGATCGTGCGCAGGCCCGTCGCACATCTGGTCGCCAGCCTGATCATCTTGGCCATCCTGTCGGGATTCGTCCTGACGACCAACTACAACTACGACGATCGAAAAGCGCTGCCGGTCAATGCCACCAGTTCGCAGGGTTATACCGCGCTGGAGCAGCACTTTCCGCTGAACTCCATCGTTCCGCAGTACCTGGTCATCAGCTCCACGAAGGACCTTCGCGAACCGCAGGCGCTTGCCGATCTCGAACAGATGGTGCAGCGGATCGGCCAGTTGCCGAACATGGGGTTGGTCCGGGGTATCACCCGTCCCACCGGCCAGCCGCTGGAGCAGGCGAAGATCTCCTATCAGGCCGGCGAGGTGGGTAAACAACTCGGAGCGGGATCGCAGCAGATCGTGCAACGGACAAGTGATCTGGCTCGACTGAACTCCGGGGCAGGTGAGCTCGCCGACAGCCTTGGCACAGTACGGGGGCAGGTCACCCAGGCGATCGACCAGGCCCGGGGCATGCTCGACACACTGGCGGCGGTCCAGAACACGGTGGGCGGCAACAAGACTCTGCGGGATATCGACAACGCGACCAAGCTCGTCAGCAATATGCGATCGCTCGGCGAGTCGATCGGGCTCAACGTCTCCAACCTGTCCAACAGCTTCGAATGGCTTGCCCCGGTACTCACCGCGTTGAACGCCAGCCCGGTGTGCGATGCGGATCCCGGCTGTGTCACCGCGCGAAACCAGTTGGTCCGGCTGTCGGTGGCACGCTCCGACGGCACTTTCGACCGGCTTGCCGAGCTGGGCCGGGAACTGCAGAACACGGAGGCTGCGCAGTCACTGGCCAACACGACGACGGGCTTGCGACGTGCCCTCAACACTGCCTCCACTGCGATGCGTTCACTGGGCCTGAACAATCCGGGCAGTGTGCAGTCCCGGTTGAACAACGTGCAGAGCGGGGCCGACAAGCTGGCGGACGCCGGCCGGCAGGTCGCCGATGGAGTCCAGCAGCTGGTGGGCGAGACGCTGAAGATGAGCGGCAGCCTGGCCGAGGCTTCGGCGTTCCTGATGACGCTCAAACATGACGCGACCACCCCGGCGATGGCTGGATTCTATGTTCCGCCAACCAGTTTCGGGATCGAAGACTTCAAGAAGGCAGCTCAGCTGTTCATCTCGCCGGATGGCCATTCGGTGCGTTACCTGCTTCAGACGGATCTGAATCCGTTCAGTGTCGAAGCGATGGACCAGGTGAACGAGATCATGGAAACCGCCCGCGGGGCACAACCCAATACCGAGCTCGCTGACGCGTCGGTGTCAGTGGTGGGCTTCCCGGTGATCTTGCGCGACACCCGCGACTACTACAACCACGACATCCGGTTCATCGTGGTGGTGACCATCCTGGTGGTCCTGCTGATCCTCGTCGCGCTGCTGCGTGCGATCGTGGCGCCGCTGTACCTGATCCTGTCCGTGGTGATCTCATATCTCGCGGCCCTCGGGATCGGCACAGTCTTCTTCCAGTTCCTGCTGGGGCAGCAATTGCACTGGAGTGTCCCGGGATTGACCTTCATCATCCTGGTGGCGGTCGGCGCGGACTACAACATGCTGCTGATATCGCGGATTCGTGAGGAGTCCGCACGTGGTCTGCGGCTCGGTGTCATCCGCACGGTAGGGGCCACCGGCGGCGTGATCACCGCGGCCGGACTCATCTTCGCCGCCACCATGTTCGGGCTGGTCTTCAGCAGCATCAGCACGATGGTGCAGTCCGGATTCGTGGTCGGCGTGGGATTGCTGATCGACACGTTCCTGGTCCGGACCATCACCGTTCCCGCGGCGGCAACCCTGGTCGGTAAGGCCAATTGGTGGCCGTCGCGGGCGGGAGCGGGACCAGGCCACGGCCACTGAGCATGGCCGCGCCGCGTCGGGTGGATCAGCGCTTCTTCTTGCCCTTGGGCAGCAGCGGGATGCCGTTCTTGGGCAGCGGGATCCCGTTCTTGGGTAGCTGCACCCCGTTCTTGGGTAGCAGTCCCCGAACCTGACTGGCGATCCTGACCGCGTTGACGGTGTTGCCCGCGACGTTGGTGGCTGTCGAAACGGCGTTGATGGGCACAGAGATCGGCGTCGCGATGTCGCCCGGTGCGATGCCATTGAGGTTCGGCAGGCGCAGTCCTTGCTCGGCCGGCGGGGGAGTCGGGCCGTAGGCGCGATTGACCATCGGGGTGAGCACGCGGTTGAGGTCATCGGCCATCCCGGCCGAGATCGTGCCGCTCTGCCTCATGTACTCGACGAGCGGAAGTCCATCCGCAGGAACGAAATACGTCGTGGTGGTGGCACCCTTGCTGTTGGTCGTCACGCTCACGTTCTGCGCCGGGACGCTGGCCGGGTCCGAGAATGCGGTCGCGGTATGTCCGGTACCACCGGCGATCACCGCGTTCGCCAGCGCCAGCAAGTTGCCGGGCCGGTCCAGCGGATCGCTGAAGATGTCGTACTGAGCCACCACATCCACGGTGTCGTACTGGCTTTCGACCGGTGTCGGCACGGCGTAGTTGAGCACCGGGACAGTGGTGCCGGGACGGAACCACTTGGTGAACAGATGATCAGGATTGCCGGCCTTGACGAACGTCAGTTGATCCGGCGCCGGCGCGTCGGGGTCGTTGGCGAGGCGGGCTTGTTCGGCGTTGAGGGCCAGAACGCCCTGCGACAGTCCGGTGACGGTGACGTCGCCGTCGGTGCCGCGTATCCGCGAGTCGAGATTGTTGGTGCCCTGATCGACCGACTGTGCCAGGGTGGGCGAGTTCTTACCGGTGATGGGCCACAGGCTGCCCGGATACGGGACGACTTCGCGCGTCGCGCCGGCACTGTCGTAGTACTTCGCACCGATCTCCGGTTGTGTGGAGGGGTTGAAGTGGTACAGGGCACGCAACCCCGGATAGGGCGACGGCGATGTACCCGGAACGATCAACGCGGTCTCGGCCGACGCCACACCGCAGCTGAAAGCGGTCAGCGAACCGACCATTCCTGCGGCGACGGCGGCAGCGAAAAGTCGGTTCATTCGTCCTCCTGACGGCGGGCAAGTGAAAACACCCGGCAAATTTGCATCCCCGCGATCGTATCCCGTCCCGGCAGCAGGATCGAGTGCTCGCCCGATCTTTGTTCTCATTGTGTGTGCCTTCATGTTTCCGCGCCCCGGGGCGCTGTGGCCGGCCGCAGCCGTCAGGCCGCGGGCCTCCGGATCGTCAGCAAACCACGGTATTCGGCGGCCGGCTCCACGTCGGCGCCGTCACAAGTGCACGAGCCCCATCGCCAGGATCAGACAACCGCCCACGGCAACAATGACCGCCATGTCGCGTCGTCGTCTGTCCTGCACCCAGGTGTGCAGGGAGGACAACAATATTTGAGTTTTCTTCGGCGCGGCGATGTACCCGATCAAGGGCAACTCGACCAGTGTGAAGGCCACGACGTTGAACAGCAGCAGCGCTTGAGCTTGCACGACGGGACTCTCACCGGAAGCCAGGATCACCGCCATTGCGCCCATGAAATTGGCTGAGGGCAAGGCAGTTCCGAGTCCGCTCACCCACGCCACCCACAACGAGTCACCCTGGAGTGCCCGGCGAAGCCGAGCGAATGTCGTTGTGCGTGTCTCTGCCTGATTCATCCCCGGCGTCGCCGTCGTCTGCCCCGTGGACACCGCCGCAGAGCGCCGGCGCAGCTTGGGCATCGAGAGATTGGACGCCAGCACCAGCGCGATGACCAGGGCGACCAGGCCCACGGTGATCTGCACCGAAGGAACGGTGAATCGGCCGGACGCCAGCGGGGTGGACCGCAGGACGAAGAGCACGACGAGACCGACGCCCATTCCCATGGTGAATCCGCCCGAGAGGAACGCCAACAATTGCAGGAGTGGACGCGGACGGTTGAGCATCAGGACGGCGAGCCCGATTCGGATCGGTTCGAAGATCACCGCGAAGGCCATGACCAACACGGTTGCCCACATGAGCATGCACCGTACTCTGCGGGCCGGCGGCCTGTGTCATGTCGCCCAGTGGTTTCGGCTCGGTGGCCGGTCAGATCGGCGTTTGCGGATGAGTATGGGAACGTGGCGGTAGCAGACCGCCTTGGCTACACTCCCGTGTAGTTTGTGCATCGTGCGAGGCAATCGATTTCTGTTGGAAGTCGTTCGAGCTGCCCCTAATTCGAGGCACTTGCAGCGCATTGTCGACAAAGTTGGCTGAACGTTCGTGCCATGGATGGGTGAGGATCTGATCGCCGCACTACGGTACTGATTTGCGGTCCGTCGGCTGTCGCTTCCGGGGGGAGTCGCAGACGACGCCATACGGACGAAGGAGACGAGTGGCCGGCGAAGGCTCGCGCTTTTCGCGCATCGAAGTTGGCGGTAACGGTGTGAGAGCCAGGGGCTGCAGAACCCTGATCGAGGCGGCGTGTCATGGCGGATGACCCCTCGTCGTATCTGGTCCTGGCTTCCCAGCGCAGCGGCAGTACCTTGTTGGTGGAGTCCCTTCGGTCGACCGGACTCGCCGGAAAACCTGAAGAGTTCTTCCAATTCCAACCGTGGACGAGCCGTGCTCCGCAACCGCGTGAATGGTTTGCCGAGCTCGATGACGAATCGATTCTGCGCCTGCTCGACCCGTTCGATCCCGGCACACCGGACCTTGCGCCGGCCCAGATTTGGCGGGACTACGTTCGCACTGTGGGCCGGACGCCCAACGGGGTTTGGGGCGGAAAGTTGATGTGGAATCAGACTCCGCTGTTGCTGAACCGCGCCAAGGATCTACCCGATCGCTCAGGAGACGGCTTGCGTGCCGCCATCTGCGACGTCATCGGTGAAGAGCCGATATTCGTGCACGTTCACCGCCCGGATGTGGTCTCACAGGCGGTGTCGTTCTGGCGGGCGGTGCAGACCAAGGTCTGGCGTGGCAAGCCCGAGCCTGTGCGCGACGCGCACGTGCAGTATCACGCCGGGGCGATCGCACACCTCGTGCAGTTGCTGCGCGCCCAGGAGGAGGGGTGGCGTGGATGGTTCGCCGAGGAGAACATCACGCCCATCGAGGTCTCCTACCCGGTGTTGTGCAGCGATTTCGCCGGCGTCGCGGGTTCGGTCATGGCGGCGCTGGGTCTCGATCCGCAACTGGCGCCCGGTCCGGCTCTGGAACGACAAGCCGACCATCGTTCCGACGAGTGGGCGAATCGCTATCGGGACGATGCCGAGCAGCAAGGGCTCCCGACCTGATCGACCGATGACAACCGCTGTCATGTGCCGTCATCGGCAGATCTTTGCCGTAAACGTCTGTGCGACTTGATTGTCCGGCTGTCGCGGTGAACTGCATCTGGTAGCCGACGGACGCCCTGGCGGCGAATCGATATTGACGTATGCGATATATTTGACCCGGTGTCGGCGGGTGCTTGCGCATTCACATAGTGCAACTGATTGGCGTGTCGTATCACCGTCCGCCGCAACGTAATTCAAACGTATACTCGGCACGCTGGTACGCACGTGTATCGGCGCGCCATGAACGGAATCACCGTGATTCTTTCTCTTGTGGGTTGTCAACCGTTCATGCGAAACCCGGAATCGTCCTTCTCTGTTGTGCGCTTCCCGGGCGGGTCGAAGATTCCGGAGCGCCGCGCTGTCCGCGCGAGCCGCAACAGGTTGTCCACGTGGCGGTTTCGCGGCAGGGGTCATGAATCGCGGAGTGTTCTGGGCGGCCCGCGATCCGTATCATCGCACCCCGCGGGATTCGGTGAAGTCGGCCCGGTCGAGTTCATCGACAACCGCTTTTCGCGGGCAGCGACATAATCGGCGGATTGCCGGTATTGCCGCCTCACACAATTCGATTATGCGGCGATTCCCGCAATCGCCAGTATTCGTCCGCCGGCGATCGTGGAAACGAATTACGGATTCCGGAAGTAGTTTTCGCGTATTCGAATATCGTGGCCCGACACAAATTTCGGGGCGGGGCATCGCGTGGCTTCGCCGACAGTGCACGCTGGCCGCCTCCGGCGCGTGCCGATGGCCAGGCCGAATCTTTGCCATCTGCGCGCCAATTCGCGTGCGGAACGCGGCCGCCGCCCGCATTGACGTTTCGGCGATTCGTAAACACCGACGCAAACTGCAGCGGCTACGCTGCCAAACTCTGTAGTCCTCTGGTTAGGTGTGACACAGTGAGAACTTCACGAAACAACGGAGTACGTGATTCCGCGGAAGTGCGACCGGAACAGGAGGCAATGTCTGGCGCGTTCCGGGGGTCGTGGGCAGGCGGCGAGATGCTCAGCCCTGATATTTGTCCGTGAGGTTCAAGGGTGGTCATGGGGTCTGTGTGTTACGAGACGCCCGCGACTCGACCGGCATGTGTGCCGCTCGAAATGAGGCCTGTTCGAAGGAGGCTGTGTGTTTGGGATAGCGACGATCGACGAGTGGGAACCGGCCAGAGGTTCTGTCGTCTGCTGGCATGCTTCGCCGGGCGCCTGCGAGAAGGCTCGCCAGGCGCCGGTGAATCCGGTGCCGCCGAGCTATCAGCAGACCCAGCACTTGCGCAGATTCGCCGACCACGCAGCACGTGGGCTGGATATGTCCAGATTGATGATCTTCACGTGGGACGTGCAGGGCAAGTGTGACGTTCGAGCGATGACGTACGTGTTGAGCTGTCACCTGCGCCGCCATGACACGTACCGCAGTTGGTTCGAATTCGATGACACCGACAACATCGTCAGGCACACCATCGCCGACCCGGACGACATCGCTGTCACGCCGCAGCGGCACGGCGACATGAGCGCTGCCGAGCTGCGCGAGCACATCCTGACCACCCCGGATCCGCGGCACTGGGATGGGTTCCGGTTCGGCGTCATCCAGCGGCAGGATCACTTCACCTTCTATGCGAGCATCGCTCACCTGTACATCGACCCGATGATCATGGGCGTCCTGTTCGGTGAGATCTACATGATGTACGGCGCATTGGTGCAGGGCGCCGCGCCGGTGCAGCTGCCGCCGGCCGGCAGCTATGAGGAGTACTGCCTGCAGCAGCGTGACTACACAGCGGGCCTCACGGCCGACTCCCCGGAGATCCGTGCCTGGCTTGAGTTCGCCGCGAACAACGACGGAACCCTACCGGCGTTCCCGTTGCCGCTGGGCGATCTGTCCGTGCCCTGCGATGGCGACACGATGACCGTTTCGGTGCTGGATGCACACCAGACCGATCGGTTCGAATCGGCCTGCGTCGACGGCGGTGCTCGATTCAGCGGTGGCGTGTTCGCCTGTGCGGCATTGGCCACTGCAGAACTCACCGGGGTCGACGCATTTCATGTGATCACACCGACCGACACCCGTACGACGCCGACCGAGCTGGTGACCACGGGCTGGTTCACCGGCCTCGTTCCGGTGAGCGTCCCGATGCCCACCTCATCGTTCGCGGATGCCGCACGGGCAGCGCAGGAGTCGTTCGATTCCGACACCTACCTCGCCAAGGTGCCCTTCGACAGGGTCATGCAGCTCGCTCCGCCGGACCGGGGTGTGAAGAGCCCCCGGCCGGGCAACTTCGTGATGTCGTTCTTAGACGCCAGTGTCGCACCGCTTTCGACCGTCGCGAGTTCAGATCTGAACTTTCAGATCTACAACGAGGGCCGCGCGTCGCATCAGGTCTCGATGTGGGTCACCAGGTTGAAGAACGAGACGGTGGTCACCGCGCTGTTCCCTGGAAACCCTTTGGCGCGCAAGTCCGTGGGCGAGTTCATCGAGGCGATGAAGTCGGTGTACATTCGCGTCGCCGATGGCCGGCAGAGCACCGCATACGCGCAGAATGTCGCCGTGTAACAGTTCTGATGACCAAAGGGGCGGGGCCGGCTGAAAGCCGGCCCCGCCCCTTTGGTCTCAAGCGTCGAGTCTCGCGAACTGGTCCTGATGGTACTGCTCCACACAGGACGCCCGTCGCACCTTGCCGCTGGTGGTGATCGGAATAGATCCCGGCGGCACCATGACAAGGTCCGTGACCTTGAGTCCGTGTGACTGCGAAATCGCTGACGTCACTTCACGTTTGACCGAATGCAATCGCTGCAGCGCCTCGTCCTCGGAGTCGCCGCGCTTCTTGTGCTCGATGATGACCACCAGGTGTTCGGTGCGGTCGTCGGGCACCGAGATGGCCGCCACCCGGCCTCGGCTGATCTCCTGAACGGTCGCCTCGATGTCGTCGGGCGAGTGGTTGCGCCCGTACACGATCAACAGGTCCTTGATGCGTCCCATGATGTAGAGCTCGCCGTCGGCGATGAACCCGAGGTCGCCGGTCCGCAGCCAAAAGCCTTCCGGCGTACCGTCGGACGGGTTTTCGATCGTCGCCCGGAACACACGTTCGCTGTCCTCGGGTCGCTGCCAGTAGCCGAGCGCGACGTTGTTGCCGTGCACCCAGATTTCGCCGGTGGTACCGTTCGGCCGTTCGGTTCGAGTGTCCGGATCGATGATTCGGACACTCGGTGACGCGGGAAGTCCATACGCGACAAGCGGGCGCCCATTCGGGTCATCGGTCGCGACGGCATGGCCCTCGGACAGCTTGTCCGGATCGAAGTTGACGATGTGCGGCGGTTCGCTGGGTTTGCGCGTCGCCACATACACCACCGCCTCTGCCAGACCGTACGACGGTTGGATCGCCGCAGCGGGAAAGTTCAGCGGGGCAAAGCGTTCGGTGAAGCGCCGCACGGTCGCGGCGTGGACGCGTTCGGCTCCGCTCATCAGGTACATCACATTGCCGAGATCCAGGCCGGCCATATCCTCGTCAGAGGTGCGGCCCAGGGCCAGTTCGAAGGCGAAATTGGGCCCGGCAGAAAGGGTTCGGGGGTAGCTGGCCAAAAGCTGCATCCATCGCGCCGGTCGTTGCAGGAAGGCGACCGGACTGGTCAGCACCGTGCGAATGCCGCCGAGCACCGGCACGCAGATACCGAGCATCAGTCCCATGTCGTGGTAGAAGGGCAGCCATGACACGAACGTGGTGTCCGGGGGTGCCACGTTTCCGTGGTCTCCGAAGAACCCGGCCATCATCTGCTCGAAGTTCGCGGAGAGGTTTCCGTGCGAGATCTCCACGCCGGCGGGGCGACGTGTCGAGCCCGACGTGTACTGCAGGTAGGCGGTCTCCGGGCGGCGCACCCGTGCCGGGCGCGCACCTTTCTGGTCGAGGTCCAGGGTGTCCACCTCGATCACGACGGCATCATTGCCGTTCGCGGTGGCGTATTCGCGCACCGTGGCCGCGACGGACGATGAGGTCAGGACGATGGCCGGAGAGGTGTCCTTGAGTACCGATGTGGTCCGCTCGTCGTGGGCTCCGCCGTGCGGCACCGAGAGGGGGACGGCGATGAGTCCCGCCTCCAGCGACGCGAGGAACGCGATGACGTAGTCGAAGTTCTGCGGAGACAGGATCACCGCGCGGTCGCCGACGTTGGCCTTGGACCCGAGTTCCTGGGCCAGGTTCAACGTCTTTCGATACAGCTGAGCCCACGTGAGGGTGTGCTCGACGCCATTCCAGTCCTGCTCATAGTCGATGAACGTGAAGGCGATGTCGTTGGGTTGCAGACTCGCTCGTTCGCGCAGAACGGCTGGGATCGTTGACTGACTCATATGGCCCTCTCGAAAAGCTGCTGCCCGGAAACGGAATGGCCGAGCGTAGGCACTCGGGAGCTTACCGGTTGGCTTCTGGCGTGGCGGAGCTTGCCGTAACCGGCACCGGTGGCACCCGGCAATGGTTCAGATCAACTCGATGTGGAGGCCTGGGCGGGCCACGGTTCGTTCGGTGGCCGCACTAGAGCCGCCGGGCCGCGAAGGTCGCGGCTTCCGTCGCGGCGCCCACCTGAACGTAGGCGCCGTGTACCGGCAGGTTCACCCCGTTGGAGCAGACGGGATCGCCGATCGCGCACAGGTCGATGCTCTTGCTGCCGTACAGCGCGTTCGTCTGCGTGAACGAGGCGCGACCGTTCTTCCTTGACGGATTCCCGAACAGCACGACCGCAGCAACGTGATCGGCGACAGACGGAGGCAACGAGACGGGATTGCCCCATGCCGCGCCGTCGGTGCCCGTGACGAGCTCGATGACGTTGGCACCCTGGGAGAAACCGCCGAGAACCAATTCGGTTCGGGGACACTCGGCCACCATCGCCTGAAGGTGAGCACTCGCATCGTCGGCGCCGAGGGTGGAGGAGTGGGCGAAGTCGATGCCCGCGGGATAGTTCACCGCGTAGACGCCGATCTTCTTGCTCGGGGCCTGTTCCGTCAGTGAATCGACGAAGGCCTGCCCGAGGGCGCCGATGCCGGGTGCGGCGCCAGTGCCCCGGGCGAACACCACCTCGACGTCAGGGCATGTCTCGGCGTGTGCCGATGGCGGCGCGGACGTGAACGCCGCGATGACCAAGCCTGCTGTCGTGGCGATCCTGGTGACGGTCTTGAGCACCGGGTGATCGTCACACACTCGGACGTGGAATGGCGGTTACCCGTGGTGGTCCGGCGGTCACCGATTGCTCCGGGCCAGCCACCGAGTTTTGATCCGCCAGGAATGTGCCGAGGCAAGGGCGAAGATCGCACCGCAGCCGCACGCGAAGATCCACACCAGCCGGCCGTTTTCGATGGGCTGCAGGGCCGGCACCAGAGATGTGACGATGCGGGTGGTGCAGGCGAGCATTCCGCTGACAGAGGCGAACAGGTAGATGTTGGCGATCCGGCGTGACTGTGGGTCGCGCCGCAGCACCAGCATGGCGCGGGCCCCGTAGCCCAGCAGGTAGATCAAGGTGCCGCAGAGCAGGATCCAATACGCGCTGAGCCAGAAGTCGGTCGGGACCTGGAAGAAGTCGGGCCGGTACACCGCGGCACCGTTGCCCATCGAGAAGGTGGCCAGCAGCACCGGGATACAGATGGTGGCCGGGCGCTCGACGTACTGCTTGAAGGAGCGCTGCATGGCGTTGTCGTCCTGGAGCCGGCCCAGTGAGTTGTAGACGATGGCCGACGCGGCGACGATGTAGCAGTCGTGGCCGATGTAGTCCTCGAGATTCCACTTGCCGGTCAGCGTGTGCAGCACTTGCCCGATGGTCGCCGAGGCCCATGGTGACATCAGCAGCACCGCCAGGCCCTGTAACGCGATGTTCAGGGTGGCGGCCACTTCCCATCGGCAGGACCAGGTGACTCTCCTGATCCACAGGCTCCACAGGATGCAGGCCAATGTGATTGCGATGAGTGTGGCGATGGACATAACAATTTGCCTCGGACGGTGTCGCGGATAGCCGACGCCCCGGCTGCTAGAGCGGGGGAGCGTCGGGTCGTGGGGTCAGTTCGGACAGTCTCTTGTGCCGGTGGACGGCGGGCCGGGTACGGGTGATGGTGTCCGACGGCGCCACGGTCACCGGTGACGACTCGATGTAGTGCCAGACTTCCTGGCGGCTCATCAGCCCGAACCGGATCTGCAGATCCGGATAGCTGAGGCCGAAGCGGTCGGCCACCTGCCGCAGTTCCTCGGCGTTGGGATAGTCGGCCTCTTTCACGCGCCGGTAATAGGTGCTGCTGGAGACACCCAACGCGCTATAGACAGCCTTGGCGTCGACTTCACCGTCCAGCAGATAGTCCAGCAAGGCCTTGAGCTGCCTGCCGTTCTCGTCGGTACGC
Organism: Mycobacterium sp. URHD0025; assembly: GCF_000426065.1. GTDB lineage: Bacteria > Actinomycetota > Actinomycetes > Mycobacteriales > Mycobacteriaceae > Mycobacterium. Next base: position 373,062 of record NZ_AUEQ01000007.1, read on the forward strand.
GGCATCAGAACACCATAGACCCAGAACCCGTAATTGGTCACAGCGAACCACGGCAACGTCAGCAATGACGTTATTGACAACGGTGTCAGACTTTTGGCACAGCTCTCCCATTTTTGGGACTCTCTGGCTACCGTTACGACTATGTCTGTTTCCGTACTGTCCGACGCGCATGGCACCGGCTCGTGGATAACCGATCACGGCACGGTCGGGGCGCCCGCCGCCTCGGACATGGCAGCGGTGTCCAGTTCGTTGGACGAGGTGCTTTCTGCGGAGCTGCACGGCGCCCAGCTCGCGATGGGTTGTACTGCCGAGGAGTTGCTGCTGGCGGCCTTGGGCCGCACGGTCGCCCGCACGATCGGCGAGGGCACGGTCATCGTCGACGTCGTGAGCGGTCCCGAGCGGGCCGGTTTTCGCCGGGTCGCGGTTGCGTGTGTGGCGCATCGTGGCCTGTCGGGAGCCGAACTGCTCGCCGCGGCACGTCCGGACATCAGTAACCATCCTTCGGCTGACCTGAGCTTCGCCTACGGCGCGGGGCCGCGGACGGAGCAGTCCGCACATTCGCTGGCGTTGCACGTCCATGCCGACACCGTGACCACCACGCGACTGGACTGGAAGTTCGACAGCCGCGGGTTCGACCACCACACGGTCCAGGAGCTGGCCGAGCAGTTCCCGCTCGCGCTGATCGAGGTCACTTCCGGATAGTCGTGATTTCGTCGGATTTGCAGTGCTCATTAGACTGGGCGCATCGGCGCTGATCCGGCCATCACCGGGGAGCCTTCGGAAGAACAGCTGCAGGATTCGGATACCGGATTCGCGGGAGCAGCCCAGTAGAACCGGACGGGTGGGCCCGTGATCGCCCGAAGTTGAGCGGCGCGCTGCTGCAGCGCGCAAGCGGGGTGGTACCGCGGCGCTTGCGCACCCGCGCGACGTCGTCCCCGTGCCTGGAACACAGGCTCCTCTGGTGAGGAGCTCCGACGCCGGCCCTCATCGGGCCACGTCATAGGCACAGGAGACGCGTCAGTGACTGCCCAATCGGAGTCTTCAACGTCAGCCGGCTACCCCAAGCCGGCCGCACCCAACTTCCCTGAACGGGAACTGGAGGTGCTCGACTACTGGGCCGCCGACGACACCTTCCGTGCCAGCATCGCCCGTCGTGACGGTGCCGAGGAATACGTCTTCTACGACGGACCGCCGTTCGCCAACGGGTTACCGCACTACGGCCACCTGCTGACCGGTTATGTCAAGGACATCGTGCCGCGCTACCGCACCATGCGCGGCTACAAGGTGGAGCGCAGGTTCGGCTGGGACACGCACGGCCTGCCTGCCGAACTCGAGGTGCAGCGCCAGCTCGGCATCGCGGACAAAGCCCAGATCGAAGAGATGGGCATCGAGAAGTTCAACGAGGCGTGCCGTGCCTCAGTGCTGAAGTACACCGACGAGTGGCGTGCCTATGTCACCCGTCAGGCCCGGTGGGTGGATTTCGACAACGACTACAAGACCCTGGACCCCACCTTCATGGAGTCGGTGATCTGGGCCTTCAAACAGCTGTGGGACAAGGGCCTGGCCTACGAGGGCAACCGGGTGCTGCCGTACTGCTGGAACGACGAGACCCCGTTGTCCAATCACGAGCTGCGCATGGACGACGACGTCTATCAGAGCCGCCAGGATCCGGCGGTGACGGTCGGCTTCACCGTGACCGACGGCCCGCTGAAGGGTGCGCATCTACTGATCTGGACGACGACACCCTGGACGTTGCCGTCCAACCAGGCCGTCGCCGTCAATCCGGACATCGACTACGTCCTGGTGCAGGGCGCCGACGGGCGACGCTACGTGCTGGCTCAGGCCCGGCTGGCGGCCTATGCGCGTGAGCTCGGCGAGGAGCCCGAGGTCCTCGGCAGCTACACCGGGCGGGACCTGCTCGGCACGCATTACCTGCCGCCCTTCACCTACTTCATGGATGCGCCCAACTCGTTCCAGGTGCTGGCCGCCGAATTCGTCAGCACCGAGGACGGCACCGGCATCGTGCACATGGCCCCGGCTTACGGTGAGGACGACAAGGCCACCGCCGACACCGCCGACATCGTCGCGGTCACCCCCGTCGATTCGAAGGGCCGATTCGACGCATCCGTGCCCGACTACGCGGGTCAGCATGTCTTCGATGCCAATTCACAGATCATCCGTGACCTCAAGAACGGCGACGGGCCGGCGGCGGCCAACGGCGCCGTGCTGTTGCGGCACGAGACCTACGAGCACTCCTACCCACACTGCTGGCGGTGCCGTAACCCGTTGATCTATCGCGCTGTGTCGTCGTGGTTCATCAAGGTCAGCGATTTCCGGGACCGGATGGTCGAACTCAACCAGCAGATCACCTGGTATCCCGAACACGTCAAGGACGGGCAGTTCGGCAAATGGCTGTCCAACGCGCGTGACTGGTCGGTCTCACGAAATCGATACTGGGGCAGCCCCATTCCGGTATGGAAGTCAGATGACCCGGCATACCCGCGGATCGACGTGTACGGCAGCCTCGACGAGCTCGAGCGCGATTTCGGTGTGCGGCCGACCGATCTGCACCGGCCGTTCATCGATGAACTGACGCGGCCCAACCCGGATGACCCGACCGGCAAGTCGACCATGCGCCGCATCGAGGACGTGTTCGACGTGTGGTTCGACTCCGGGTCGATGCCGTACGCGCAGGTGCACTATCCGTTCGAGAACCAGAAGTGGTTCGACGGCGTCGGCGGTGCCGACGATCAAGCCGGCGTCGGCGGTGCCGACAATCAAGCCGGCATGAGCGGTGCCGGCAATGAGACAGGGACTGGAGTCGATGCCCATTTCCCGGGCGACTTCATCGTCGAGTACATAGGCCAGACCCGCGGCTGGTTCTACACCATGCACGTGCTGGCCACCGCACTGTTCGACAAGCCGGCATTCAAAACCTGTGTGGCGCACGGGATCGTGCTGGGCAACGACGGCCAGAAGATGAGCAAGTCGCTGCGCAACTACCCGGATGTCAGCGAGGTGTTCGACCGGGACGGGTCCGACGCCATGCGGTGGTTCCTGATGGCCTCGCCCATCCTGCGCGGGGGCAACCTGATCGTCACCGAGCAGGGCATCCGCGAAGGCGTTCGGCAGGTGCTGTTGCCATTGTGGAACGCCTACAGCTTCCTGGCGCTGTACGCACCGAACAAGGGCACCTGGCGCACCGATTCCGGCAATGTGCTGGATCGCTACATCTTGGCCAAGCTGGCCCAGTTGCGTGACGATCTCACCGTTGCGCTCGACACGTGTGACATCTCGGGGGCCTGCGACCAGTTGCGGCAGTTCACCGAGGCGCTGACGAACTGGTATGTGCGCCGGTCACGTTCGCGCTTCTGGGAGGAGGACGCCGACGCCATCGACACCCTGCACACCGTCCTCGAGGTGACCTGCAGGCTGGCCGCGCCACTGCTGCCGTTGGCCACCGAGGTGATCTGGCGAGGATTGACCGGTGAGCGCTCTGTGCATCTGACCGACTGGCCGGAAGCCGATGTCCTGCCCGTGGACACCGATCTGGTGGCCGCGATGGACCAGGTGCGCGAGGTCTGTTCGGTGGGATCGTCGCTACGCAAGGCCAAGAAGCTGCGGGTGCGCCTGCCACTGCCGAAACTGACTGTGGCGTTGGAAGACTCGGTGGATCCGGCGTCGATCACGCCGTTCGCCGAGCTGATCGCAGACGAGCTGAACGTCAAGGCCGTCGAGGTGACGGACGACATCGACACCTACGGAAAGTTCGAGCTCGCCGTCAACGCCCGGGTCGCCGGCCCGCGGATCGGCAAGGACGTGCAGGCTGCGATCAAGGCCGTGAAGGCGGGGGAGGGCGTCGTGAATCCGGACGGGACCCTGACCGCCGGGCCGGTGGTACTGCAACCGGAGGAGTACACCGCCAAGCTGGTTGCCGCCGATCCGGAGTGGACCGCGGCCCTGCCCGACGGCGCGGGCCTGGTGGTACTCGACGGCACGGTCACCGAGGAGCTCGAGGCCGAGGGCTGGGCCAAGGACCGGATCCGCGAACTGCAGGAGCTGCGCAAGTCGACGGGCCTTGAGGTGTCCGACCGCATCCTCGTGCAGATGTCGGTGCCGGCGCAGTACGAGCCGTGGGCGCGTACTCACCGGGATCTGATCGCCGGTGAAATCCTCGCCACTGGTTTCGAGTTCGTCGACGGCGCCGCGCTGCCGGACGGCAATGTGATCGGGGACGGGGTACGGGTCGCGATCGCCAAAGCATGATTCGCGAGAGTGAGCTTGTGTGCGAGATTGCCCAATTTTTTGGCACACAAGCTCACGTTCGCCGGGCGAGGCGGGGTCAGGCGCCGGCGATCCGTGCCGTGCGGTCACCGAGTGAAACGGTGTCGCCCTGGCGGAGCTGGCGGCCGCGCCGCAGTTCGACCTCGCCGTTGACCGTGACCAGGCCGTCGGCGATGACGGCCTTGGCGTCGGCACCGCTGTCGATCAGGGATGCCAGCTTCAGGAACTGTCCAAGGCGAATCGACTCGTCCCTGATCGGTACGTCCTCCGGCGTCATGGATGTCAGGCTAGCGCCATAGCATCAGCAACTATGAACGGCGCCGAGGTCACGGGCGCGGGCGGACGCTGGGTTCTGCACCTCGACATGGATGCGTTCTTCGCGTCCGTCGAACAGCTGACCCGTCCCACCCTGCGCGGCAGGCCCGTGCTCGTCGGTGGTCTGGGCGGGCGCGGCGTGGTGGCCGGGGCCAGCTATGAGGCGCGCCGGTACGGGGCGCGCTCGGCGATGCCGATGCATCAGGCCCGCCGGCTCGTCGGCGCGCCCGCCGTCGTGCTGCCGCCCCGGGGTGCCGTGTACGGCGTGGCGAGCAGGCGCGCGCTGGACACCGTACGCAGCGTCGTCCCGGTGCTCGAGCAGTTGTCCTTCGACGAGGCCTTCGGCGAACCGGTCGAATTGGTGGGTGCCACCGCGGCCGAGGTCGAGGAGTTCTGCCAGCACTTGCGGGCAAAGGTGCTCGAGCAGACCGGGCTGGTGGCCTCCGTCGGGGCGGGATCTGGAAAGCAGATCGCCAAGATCGCTTCCGGACTGGCCAAACCCGACGGGATCCGGGTGGTCCGGCGCGACGAGGAGGTGCGGTTGCTCGACGGCCTGCCGGTGCGCAAGCTGTGGGGCATCGGACCGGTGGCAGAGGAGAAGTTGCACCGGCTGGGCATCGAGACGGTGGGTGCGCTGGCCGCGCTGTCGGATGCCGAGGCCACCAGCGTGCTCGGTACGGCGGTGGGCGCCGCGCTGCATCGGCTGGCCCGCGGAATCGACGATCGCCCGGTGGCCGAGCGCGCCGAGGCCAAGCAGATCAGTGCCGAGTCGACCTTTGCCGAGGACCTCACCACGTTGCGTCAGTTGCAGGATGCGATCGGCCCGATCGGCGAACACGCGCATCGGCGTCTGGAGAAGGACGGTCGGGGCGCCCGTACCGTCACGGTCAAGCTCAAGAAATCCGACATGGGCACCCTGACTCGTTCGGCCACACTGGCTTACGCCACCACGGAGGCGGCCACCCTGATCGGCACCGCCCGCCGGTTGTTGCTCGACCCGGTCGAGATCGGACCGATTCGCCTTGTCGGCGTGGGCTTTTCGGGATTGTCCGACAGCAGGCAGGAATCGTTGTTCCCGGATCTGGAGCAGCCCGACGAGACCTTCGACTCCCACCATCAGGCCGCCGAGGCGGCCCAGGTGGCCCAAGCCGCGGGTTGGCGCATCGGCGACGACGTGGTCCACCATGACCATGGGCATGGGTGGGTCCAGGGCGCTGGACACGGGGTGATGACCGTGCGCTTCGAGACCCGTGCCAGCGGGCCGGGACCGGCCAGGACATTTCCTGACGACACACCGGGTTTCAGTCGGGCCGACCCGATCTCCAGCCTGGACTGGGGTGACTATCTCAGCGGATTGCCCGACTACCAGAGCACGCCGTAGGTGCTGCTGAGAATGAAGCCGTGCTCGCCGTACGTCTTGCACGTCACCGTGCCCTGATAGCCGACTCCGCAACTGGCGCCCCAGTTCTCCAGGCGGTGCCCCTCGGGCAGCACGTCGACATCGCGGGTGAACGATGCGGTGTCGGAGTGCCGGTAAGCGGCCGGCCCGCCACTGTTGACGAAGATCTGATTGCTGCCTGCCGGTGCGTCGATAGGGACGGCATCACATCCCACTGGACCGCCGTTGGGTCCTATGCCGCAATGACGACCGTCCGGGGTCCGGAAGAACACGCCGTAGAAATCGGTGGGGGAGCTGTAATGGCCCTGCGCCATGGGATAGCTGTCGATGTCGTCGGCGCCGGGCGGTGGCTCGGCCGCGGCGGTCGGCACGGGGCACAGTGCCAACAGGCCGATCGCGGCAATTGCCAGAAGGGAGCGCATACGTTCCATTCAACCGATGCCGTCAACCCCGTGGCCGACAGCTCGCGCGTCAACCGGCTACCAGAGCACACCGGCAGCGGTATCCAGCGAAAAGCCGTGCCGGCCCGAGGTTTTACAGATCACGGTGCCCTGCTCGCCGATTCCGCAGCTGGCTCCCCAGTTTTCCAGTCGGTGCCCCACAGGTAGTACATCGACATCGTCGCGGGTGAAGGAGGTGGTTCCGGAATATCGGTACGACGCGGGTGCGCCGCTCTCGACGAAGGTCTGGTTGGTTCCTGCCGGAGCGTCCCCGGGCACCGCGTCGCAGCCGACCGGTCCGCGGTTGGGCCGGATCCCGCAGAATCGGCCGTCCGGAGTCCGAAAGAACAGCCCGTAGAAATCGGTGGGCGAGCTGTAGTTGCCCTCGGCGATGGGAAAGCTGTCGATCTCCTCGACGCCGGGCGGTGAGGGCAGAGCCGACGCAGTCGGAAGCGGGCCGAGCACCAGGAGGCCGGTAGCAGCTGCCGCCAAAAAGTGGAAACGCACGTTCTCTATTTAACCCAGTGCGTCAACCCCACGCCGCCATCACCTCGTCAACCGGCCGGTGCCCGGCCAAGGCGGCCATCAGCAATACTCGGGCCTGAGGTGGGCGCAGCCGGGGCAACACCACCGCGCCGGCGTCGACGAGCTGTTGCCCGGGGCCGTACTGCGCGGCGACCGGACCGCCGGGAACGCGGGTCGATATCGCGATCAGCACGCCGTCACGGCAATGCCTGCGGACCCCGTCGCTGAAAGCGGCCCCAGCGTTGCCGGAGCCCAACGCCTCGACCACGATGCCCCGCGCTCCGGCGCCTACACAGGCGTCGAGGGCTGCCGCATCCGCGCCCGGGTAGGCGGCGACGATGTCGACGCGCGGGGCGGTCGCCGCGGTCAATTCCCCGAGATGGGCACGCGTTTTCGCGCCGGTGATCTCGCAGCCGCCATCGTCGACCGCTCCGAGCGCGGTTCCGGTGAAGGCGTCCGGTTCCAGAGTGTGACGCTTGCGCAGGCCCAGCGGTTGCCACACCGTGCCGGCGAAGCTGACTGCCACGCCGAGGTCGCGGGTCTGCGGGCTGGCCGCGACGGTGATCGCGTCACGCAGGTTGCCCGGTCCGTCCGTGTCCGGAGCGTCCGCGCTGCGCTGGGATCCGGTCAGCACCACCGGCACGTCGCCGGCATAGGTGACGTCGAGCCACAGCGCGGTTTCTTCCATGGTGTCGGTTCCATGGGTGACCACGACGCCATCCGCTCGGGCCGCCGCGACACCGACCGCGGCCGCGATCTCGTCCCAATCGGCGGGCGTCAGCAGTGCGCTGTCGGTCGTCATCACGTCGACGATGTCGATCGCCGCCTCCATGGCCAAACCGGCCGTGAGCTCAGCCCCGGTGCGTGTCGGGCGCCTGATTCCGGTGCCGTCGGTACTGGTCGAGATGGTGCCGCCGGTGGTGATGACGACGATGCGCGTCGGTGGTCGCGCGGGAAGCTTCGCGGTCTGGCTCACGGTGCGGATTGTCCCGCATCAGCTGTTTGGGATGATGGGACGGTGACTGATGAAACGTCAGGCCCGGCAGAGCCGGTGACCGACGCAACCGGGGACGCGAAATCGTCCTCCGTAACCGCTGCTCCGCCCCGGCGGCGGCTGCGTCTGCTGCTCACCGTTGCTGCTGTGGTGCTGTTCGTCGACGTGGTGACCAAGGTGCTGGCGGTGCGCCTGCTGACACCTGGTCAGCCCGTGTCGATCATCGGTGACACCGTCACCTGGACGCTGGTGCGCAACTCCGGCGCGGCGTTCTCGATGGCAACCGGATACACCTGGGTCCTCACGCTCATCGCGACCGGCGTGGTGATCGGCATCGTGTGGATGGGCCGCCGGCTGGTCTCGCCGTGGTGGGCGATCGGTCTGGGCATGATCCTTGGCGGTGCGACGGGAAATCTGATCGACCGCTTCTTCCGAGCCCCCGGTCCGTTGCGCGGCCACGTGGTGGACTTCTTCTCGGTCGGCTGGTGGCCGGTGTTCAACGTGGCCGATCCCGCGGTGGTGGGCGGTGCGATCCTGTTGGTGGCCCTGTCGCTGTTCGGCTTCGACTTCGACACCGTCGGACGCCGGCGCCTGGGCGACCCCTCGGGCGGCGACGCCAAACCACAACCCGAGCCGACAGAAGGCGCCGACGCTCCGGCCGCAGACACCGAGGTCACGGATTCCGGGGCCGCAGATTCCGGGTCCGCAGATTCCGGGTCCGCAGATTCCGGGGCCGCGGATACCGAGGGCGCCGAGGACGGCCAGCCAGACGAGCCCGGCGAGGCCGACTCCCCGTCGGGCGAGTCGAGCACGGTCGGTCGCCAGGCCGAGACCTCATAGTGACCACCCGGTCGATGCCCGTGCCTGAGGGCCTGGCGGGAATGCGAGTCGATGCCGGCCTGGCCCGGCTGCTGGGGTTGTCGCGTACCGCGGTGGCGGCCATGGCCGAGGACGGCGGTGTCGACATCGACGGCGCCCCGGCCGCGAAGTCCGACAAACTCGTCGCCGGTGCCTGGCTGGAGGTGCGGCTGCCGGAAGCGCCCGGACCCGTCGAGAACACCCCGGTCGACATCGAGGGTATGGACATCCTCTACGCCGACGACGACATCGTGGCGGTGGACAAGCCGCCGGGGGTGGCTGCGCACGCGACGGTCGGCTGGCACGGACCGACGGTTTTGGGAGGCCTTGCCGCCGCGGGTTTCCGGATCAGCACGTCGGGCATCCACGAACGTCAGGGCATCGTGCACCGACTCGATGTCGGCACCTCCGGCGTCATGGTGGTGGCACTCTCCGAGCGGGCGTACACAGTGCTCAAGCGGGCATTCAAGCAGCGCACCGTGGAGAAGCGCTACCACGCGCTGGTCCAGGGGCACCCGGACCCGTCGAGTGGCACCATCGATGCCCCGATCGGGCGCCACCGGGGTAACGACTGGAAGTTCGCGGTCGTCGAGGGCGGTCGGCACAGCATCACCCACTACGACACCATCGAGGCGTTCCAGGCCGCCAGCCTGCTCGACATCCAACTGGAGACCGGCCGGACCCATCAGATCCGCGTGCACTTCGCCGCACTGCACCATCCATGTTGTGGCGACATGACCTACGGTGCCGATCCCACACTGGCGAAAAAGCTTGGGCTCCAACGTCAATGGTTGCATGCCCGGTCGTTGGCCTTCACGCATCCGGCCGACGGCCGGCGCGTCGAGATCACGAGCCCGTACCCGGCTGACCTGCAGGCCGCCCTCGACGTGCTGCGCCGCCACTAGCCATGGGTGTGCAGGCTCCTCCGCAGAGAGTCGGCACCAGCCGCTCGGGTGTGCTCTACGGCGCCGGCGCCTACATCTGGTGGGGTCTGTGCCCCGGGTTCTTCCTGCTGTTGCTCCCTGCGGGGGCGCTCGAAGTGCTTGCCCACCGCATCGTGTGGAGCGCGCTGTTCCTGTTGCTGGTGCTGGCGGTGGCCCGGCGGCTCGGCGATCTGCGCCGGCTGACACGGCGAACGTGGCTGCAACTGCTCGTGGCCGCGGCGCTGATCTCCGTCAACTGGGGCACGTATATCTATGCCGTCACGACCGGCCACGTCGTGGATGCCGCGCTCGGATACTTCATCAATCCCTTGGTGAGCGTGTTGCTGGGCGTCGTGGTGTTCCGTGAGCGGATCAGCCGATGGCAGGCGGTGGCACTGGGACTCGCACTCGTCGCGGTGGCGATTCTGACCGTCGAACTGGGCGCACCGCCCTACATCGCGGTCGTCCTCGCGTTGTCCTTCGGGGTGTACGGCCTGATCAAGAAGGTGGTGCGGGCCGACCCGCGGGTGAGTGTGGCCGTAGAAACGCTGCTCGCCCTTCCACTCGCGGCCGGCTACGTGATCACCCTGGAGGTACTCGGGCGGGGGAACTTCCTCGACCACGGCCCAGGGCATGCGGCGCTGTTGTTGCTTGCCGGGCCGGTCACTGCCGTGCCGTTGCTGCTGTTCGCCGCGGCCGCACAGCGGCTTCCGATGGTGACACTGGGCCTGCTGTTCTATCTCAACCCGGGCCTGCAGATGGCCTGGGGTGTGTTCATCGGCCATGAGCCGATGCCGCCGGGCCGCTGGATCGGGTTCGCGCTGATCTGGGTGGCGCTGGTGATCATGACGTTCGGCGCCCTGCGGAAAAGTCGGACGGATTCGGCGCCCGACATTGTCGATCAGGTGGAACCGGAATCGTCATCACGGTGACAGGCTGGAATCGACGACCAGGAGGACACCGTGCAGTACTGCCTACTCATGCATTACCAGGAGGGACCGGAGGCGGGCCTGACCGAGGAGGACATGAAGCCCGCCCAGGCCGCCTTCGCCCGGTATGCCGATGACCTTGATGCGGCCGGCGTTCTCGTCGGAACTCAGGTGCTTCAATCGGCTTCGGCCACAACCACTTACACTGCGCGCACCGGGGCTGCGGAGATCCAGGACGGACCCTTTGCCGACACCAGGGAGCGGTTGGGTGGGGTGTTCGTCATCGACGTGCCGGACCTCGACGCGGCATTGGTCTGGGCGGCGAAGTGCCCTGCTGCGGCCTGGGGTTCGGTCGAGGTCAGACCCGTCGCGGTGACCTACGGCCGGGGTCGGGGTTGGTACACACCCTGAACACGCCGGCCGGAGAGCGGCTCACGCAGGTGGTCGGCCAGTCATACGGCCGGCTGCTTGCGCTGCTGGCGGCACAGTGCCGCGACATCACTGCCGCCGAGGACGCGTTGGCCGATGCCATCGAGCGTGCCGTGCGGTGCTGGCCCGTCGACGGTGTCCCGGACAACCCCGAGGCGTGGTTGCTGACCGTGGCCCGCAACCGGCTGCGCGACCTGTGGAAATCCGCGGCTCATCGGTTGACCGGGCCGTGGACCGAGGACCACGACATCGCCGACGAAGGGGCCGGGCCCGCCGCCATTCCAGACCGTCGGCTTGAGCTCATGCTGGTGTGCGCACACCCGGCCATCGCGCCCGGCATCCGTACCCCGCTGATGCTGCAGACGGTGCTCGGAGTGGATGCGGGCGCCATCGCCGTGGCATTCGCCGTCGCGCCGGCGACCATGGCGCAGCGGCTGGTGCGGGCCAAAAAGCGGATCCGCGACACGGGTATTCCGTTCACCCTGCCCGAGCCCGCCGACCTTGCCGCGCGACTACCCGAGGTGCTGCAGGCCGTGTACGGGGCCTATTCGATCGACTGGCTGTCGGTTCCGCAGTGCCCGGCCATCGAATCGCTGTCGTCGGAGGCACTGCACCTGGCCATGGTGCTCGTGGAGTTGTTGCCCGACGAGCCTGAAGTGCTGGGCCTGGCCGCACTGATGTGTCTGTGTGAGGCGCGCCGTCCGGCCCGGTTCGACGGATGCGGCAACTTTGTTGCGCTCGACGACCAGGACCGTGGCCGGTGGGACGGCGAGCTGTACGCGCGGGGGGACCGTCTGCTGGCCCGGGCCCACGGTTTCGGGCGCCCCGGCCGGTTCCAGTACGAAGCAGCGATTCAATCGGCGCACTGTGCCCACGACGTGGACCGCCGGACATTACGCAAGCTGTATCGGGCTCTGATGCGATTCGGGCCGTCGCTGGGCGCTGCCGTGGCACTGGCGGCGTTGGACGGCGAGATCGACGGCCCGGACGCGGGATTGCATGCGCTGGACGAGATCACCGACCGCTCCGCCGACGTGTTCCAGCCTGCATGGGTGACCCGGGGCCATCTTTTGGCCGAGGCCGGCCGGGGCGACGAGGCGGCAGCGGCGTACCGCCGCGCGATCGATTTGACCACCGACGATGCGGTACGGACCTACCTGATCGGTCGGGTGTCGAGTCTGCCGTGAGACCGCACTGAAGGTCGCATTTGCAGGACCGGCCCTTTGACGCCGTTTTGGCAATGTCATAGGGTTTGCTAGATGACTCCGCATGGCAGGCCCCGAGGCGGCCGTCGAGGGCCCGGCCGACCGGTTGGTGCGGACGCTGCGCTCACTCGTGAACGCATCGTGCAAGCGGCCTACGAGGTCATCAACGAGCGCGGGTACGCTGCGGCGACATTCCAGGAGATCGCCAAGCGCAGCGAGCTGAGCCGCCCCACGCTGAACTACTATTTCGCCAGTCGCGACGAGCTCTATCGCGCATTGCTCGAGCAGGCGCACGAGGTCGTGACGTCGTGCATCGACGTCGCGAAAGGGCATGAAGGAACACTGGATCGGCTGCGCGCGTACCTCGATGCCGTGGTCGCGGTGTGGCGTAGAGACCACGCGGTGATCGGCTTTCTGGTCAATGTGCGACTGGAGTCGCGCCGTAATCCCGAGCTGCCCGCCGCCACGGTCGCGGCCACCCGCGGCTTCCTCGGCGAATTGGTCGAGGACGCGGTGGATCGTCGCGAGCTGCCGCCGCACACCGATCAGGCGACACTCGTCGAACTGCTGTACTCGATGATCTGGGGAGTGGGCGCCTACAGTGGTTGGCAGGGTCGGCCGGTCGATGTTCCTGCGATAGCCAAGCAACTACATCTTTTGATCGGTAATGGGTTGCTGTGTGAGCCCGATCGTGATCTCCGACTCGCCGGCAAAGACACGCCTGGCGACACGCGCGGACGTGTCGGTGGGGCGCCATAGACTGGCAGCCCTATGAGCGGTTCATCTTCGGCGTCCTCAGGATCCTTTGTGCACCTGCACAACCACACCGAGTATTCGATGCTGGACGGCGCTGCGAAGATCACGCCGATGCTGGCCGAGGCGCAGCGGCTGGGCATGCCGGCCATCGGCATGACCGACCACGGCAACATGTTCGGCGCCAGCGAGTTCTACAACTCGGCGACCAAGGCCGGCATCAAGCCGATCATCGGTATCGAGGCGTACATCGCACCCGCCTCGCGGTTCGACACCAAGCGTGTCCAATGGGGTGACCCCGGCCAGAAGAGTGACGACGTCTCGGGTAGCGGTGCCTACACCCACATGACGATGGTCGCGGAGAACGCGACCGGTCTGCGCAACCTGTTCAAGCTGTCATCGCTGGCTTCCTTCGAAGGTCAGCTCGGCAAGTGGGCGCGCATGGACGCCGAGATCATCGCCGAGCACGCCGAGGGCATCATCGCGACCACCGGTTGCCCGTCGGGCGAGGTGCAGACCAGGCTGCGGCTCGGGCACCGTCAGGAGGCTCTGGAGGCGGCCGCCAAATGGCGCGAGATCTTCGGTCCCGAGAACTTCTTCCTCGAGCTCATGGACCACGGTCTCGACATCGAGCGTCGCGTCCGCGAAGGCTTGCTGGAGATCGGGCAGAAGCTCAACATCCCGCCGCTGGCCACCAACGACTGCCACTACGTGACGCGCGAAGCTTCGCAGAATCACGAGGCGCTGCTGTGCATCCAGACCGGCAAGACCCTGTCGGACCCCAACCGGTTCAAGTTCGACGGTGACGGCTACTTCCTCAAATCGGCCGAGGAGATGCGGGCACTGTGGGACTCGCAGGTGCCGGGCGCCTGTGATTCCACGGTCCTCATCGGCGAACGGGTGCAGTCCTACGCCGACGTGTGGACCCCCACCGATCGCATGCCGGTGTTCCCGGTCCCCGATGGCCACGACCAGGGTTCCTGGCTCGCCCATGAGGTGCAGGCCGGGCTCGAGCGCCGCTTTCGGGGCGCGTCCGTGCCCACCGAATACACCGATCGGGCGTCTTACGAGATCAAAGTCATCTGCGAGAAGGGCTTTCCGTCCTACTTCCTGATCGTGGCCGATCTGATCAACTACGCCCGTTCGGTCGGGATCCGGGTGGGCCCGGGCCGTGGGTCGGCCGCCGGGTCGCTGGTGGCCTACGCGCTCGGCATCACCAACATCGACCCGATCCCACACGGGCTGCTGTTCGAACGGTTCCTCAACCCGGAACGTCCGTCCGCTCCCGATATCGACATCGACTTCGACGATCGCCGGCGCGGCGAGATGCTGCGGTACGCGGCCAACAAGTGGGGCAGTGACCGGGTGGCCCAGGTCATCACCTTCGGCACCATCAAAACCAAAGCGGCGCTGAAAGATTCGGCCCGGGTGCATTACGGCCAGCCCGGTTTCGCCATCGCCGACCGGATCACCAAGGCGCTGCCGCCACCCATCATGGCCAAGGACATCCCCGTGTCGGGGATCACCGACCCGAACCACGAGCGGTACAAGGAGGCCGCCGAGGTCCGCGCCCTGATCGACACCGATCCGGACGTGCGGACCATCTTCGAGACGGCGCGCGGCCTGGAAGGACTGGTGCGCAACGCGGGCGTGCATGCCTGCGCGGTGATCATGAGCTCCGAGCCGCTGGTCGACGCGATCCCGCTGTGGAAGCGTCCGCAGGACGGTGCGATCATCACCGGCTGGGACTACCCATCGTGTGAGGCCATCGGCCTGCTCAAGATGGACTTCCTGGGTCTGCGAAACTTGACGATCATCGGTGACTGCCTGGAGAACATCAAGGCGAACCGGGGGATCGATCTGGATCTCGAGACGCTGGCGCTCGACGATCCAGCCGCCTACGAGCTCCTCGGCCGCGGCGACACGCTGGGCGTGTTCCAGCTCGACGGCAGTGCGATGCGTGACCTGCTGCGGCGCATGCAGCCCACGGGGTTCAACGATATCGTCGCCGTGCTCGCGCTGTACCGCCCCGGCCCGATGGGCATGAACGCCCACAACGACTACGCGGACCGCAAGAACGGCCGTCAGCCGATCAAGCCCATCCATCCCGAGCTCGAGGAACCGCTCAAGGAGATCCTGGCCGAGACGTACGGCCTGATCGTCTACCAAGAGCAGATCATGTTCATCGCGCAGAAGGTCGCCTCCTACACCATGGGTAAGGCCGACGCGCTGCGTAAGGCCATGGGTAAGAAGAAGCTCGAGGTGCTCGAGGCCGAGTACAAGGGCTTCAAGGAGGGGATGACGGCCAACGGCTTCTCGGAGGCCGCGGTGAAAGCCTTGTGGGACACCATCCTTCCGTTCGCCGGGTACGCGTTCAACAAGTCGCATGCCGCCGGCTACGGACTCGTGTCGTACTGGACGGCCTACCTGAAGGCGAACTATCCCGCCGAGTACATGGCCGGTCTGCTGACGTCGGTGGGCGACGACAAGGACAAGGCCGCGGTCTACCTCGCCGACTGCCGCCGGCTCGGTATCACCGTGTTGCCACCCGACGTCAACGAATCGGTGCAGAACTTCGCCTCCGTGGGCGACGACATCCGATTCGGGTTGGGTGCCATTCGCAACGTCGGCGCGAATG
This sequence comes from Mycobacterium sp. URHD0025, assembly GCF_000426065.1. Lineage (GTDB taxonomy): Bacteria > Actinomycetota > Actinomycetes > Mycobacteriales > Mycobacteriaceae > Mycobacterium. The sequence continues at coordinate 388,754 of NZ_AUEQ01000007.1, forward strand.
TCGTTGCGTCGCTGATCAATACCCGTACCGAGAAGGGTAAGTACGCCGACTTCTCGGATTACCTCAACAAGATCGACATCGCGGCCTGCAACAAGAAGGTCACCGAATCGTTGGTGAAGGCGGGCGCGTTCGATTCGCTCGGCCACCCTCGCAAGGGTCTGTTCCTGGTGCACACCGATGCGGTCGATTCCGTGCTCGGCACCAAGAAGGCCGAGGCGATGGGCCAGTTCGACCTGTTCGGCGGCGCGGATGACGGCGGCACCGATGCGGTGTTCACCATCCGCGTGCCTGACGAGGAGTGGGAGGACAAGCACAAGCTGGCCCTCGAGCGCGAGATGCTCGGGCTGTACGTGTCCGGTCATCCACTCAACGGGGTTGCCCACCTGCTCAACAACCAGGTCGACACGCAGATCCCGGCAATTCTCGACGGCGATGTGGCCAACGATGCGCAGGTGCTCGTCGGCGGCATCCTCGCATCGGTCAACCGCCGGGTGAACAAGAACGGTCTGCCTTGGGCGTCAGCCCAATTGGAGGATCTCACCGGCGGTATCGAGGTGCTGTTCTTTCCGCAGACGTACTCACTGTTCGGTCACGAGATCGCCGACGACGTGGTCGTGCTGGTCAAGGCGAAGGTCGCGGCCCGCGATGACCGGATCGCACTGATCGCCCACGAGCTGGTGGTGCCCGACTTCAGCAGCGCCCAGGCCGACCGGCCGCTGGCCGTGAGTCTGCCCACCCGCCAATGCACCATCGACAAGGTCAGCGCGCTCAAGCAGGTGCTGGCCAATCATCCCGGTACGTCCCAGGTGCATCTGCGACTGATCAGCGGTGAACGCATCACCACGTTGGAGCTGGATCAGTCGCTGCGCGTGACCCCGTCCTCGGCTTTGATGGGCGACCTCAAGGCACTGCTCGGTCCCGGTTGTCTGGGCTGAGCCGGAACGTCCTGCGGCGCCAGATCGATCCTCACGATCGCGCTGTCGGGCCATACGTCGAGGGTGCGGGCGCGTCGTAGTTTCTCCCGCAACGGAAGATCGCGGTGCACGTTGGTGATGCCGGGGAGCTTCAACAGCGGCACGATGTTCCACTGCCATCCGTAACGGCGGTGCAGGGCTCGGTTGGCCTGTCGGGCGTCTTCTCTTCCCAGGACGGTGGCGCGACCGCTCAGCCAGGTGCTGCCGACGATTCGGCCCTTGTAGTCGCAGACCACCAGTTCGACCTCGGGGGTGGCGGTGAGCCTGCGGGTTTTCGGGCCGATTTTCGTGCGGAACAGCACCGTTCGGCCGTCGAGGACGAACCAGATCGGGGTGTCGACGGGGGTGCCGTCGCGTCGGAAAGTGCGTAGCAGCGCGTAGTGGGCGCGACCGAGCGTCTCAAGGGCGGTGTCGATATGCGGCATGAAACCAGTGAACGACTTAGAGTTGACTCTAAGTCAAGCTGTGCGAGGAGGGCAGATGAGCGCGACTCTGACCATTGGGGACGTCACGCAGCGCAGCGGGGTCGCCCAGACCGCCTTGCGCTACTACGAGCAGGTCGGACTGTTACCCGCGCCGCAGCGTGTGGGCGGGCAGCGCCGCTATCAGGAATCGATCCTGATGCGTCTGGAAGTGATCAGGCTGTGCAAGGCCGCCGGGTTCTCGTTGACCGAGATCGGACTGCTGCTCAAAGACGACACTCCGGGCCGGCCGGTGGCTCGTGAACTCGCGTGCACCAAGCTGGCCGAGATCGATCGGCAACTGGAGGCGCTGGTACGGGCGCGGGCCATCATCGAGTGGGGAATGCGGTGCACATGCCCGTCAATCGAGTTGTGCACGTGCGGGATCCATCACGAACTCCCGGCCTGACGCACGAGTGGTCAGAACAGGTACCGCAGGATGCGCGCCTTTCGGGCCGTGGCCTTGCTGAGTCCGCTGGCGCGCGTGGCGATCCGCAGCGCGCCGGGAAACAGGTCGACTTCTGGTTGGTGGGCCAGGCTCGATTCCTCGACGAGGCGCAGTTGTGGGCTCCAGGTTTCGGGATGGTGGGCGTCCGTGAAACCTGGGTAGCCCCACTGGCTTCCGACGTCCTTGAACATCTTGGCGGGGAAGAACTTTAGGGCGGCCTTGCTCATCCAGCCGATGCGGCCGTAGTCGTTGAAGGCGATCTCTCCGGAGTCGAAGTGCTCGGTGATCGTCTGGAAGATGCCGGCGATCATCGGTTCGGTGAGGAAGGCGAACAGGCCGTCGGCCACCAGCATGGTGGGCCGATCGGAGGGAATCGGATCGGTCCAGTCCGGGTCGGCCAACGACGCGGCCACGGTGTGCGCCTGGGGGAGCGGCGGGATCACCCGGTCACGCAGTTCGCTGATTCCGGGAAGGTCCACGCTGTACCAGTCCACCATGGCCGGCGGTGACACGCGGTGTACGCCGCTGTCGAGCCCGCCGCCGAGATCGACAACGACGGCGTCAGGATGGTCGGCGACGAACATGCGTACCCGGTCGTCCAGCATCTTGGCCCGCAGCGCCGACTGGCACACCACGCTGGTCTGTACCCCCAGACCGGCGAAGTCGTAATCGAGTTGGCCCACAGCCTCATCGGCCATCGTGTCGCCGAGGATCGGGTGCGCCCACCGGCTGTCGAGGGCTCTGGCGTACAGAGTCAGGAAGGCGGTTTCCTCCACCGGGGTGAGGCCCGTCGTCGCAATACCCACAAGCCCGACGGTACACCGCGGTTCGCGGCTGAACAGTTGGGCGAAAACGTTTACCGCCCTTGCCATCACGTGCGTCAACCCGCTTCCGCGGTGCGGCGGACGGGCGGCCGGTTCCCCAGCGGCCTACGGTGGTAACCATGCGTAGCAGGCACGTGAGCGTCTGGATCGATGTTCCCGCCGACGCGGTGTACGCCTACGCCTCGGATCCGCGGCAGCTGGTCACGTGGGCGGCGGGGCTGGCCGAGGGCGGGTTGCGACTGACTCCGCGGGGGTGGGTGGCTGATTCTCCGATGGGGGAGGTCACCGTCGAGTTCACCGCGACCAACACGCTGGGCGTGCTCGATCACGTGGTGCGCCTACCTTCTGGTGAAGCTGTCTACAACCCCATGCGGGTGGTTCCGGCCGGCGTCGACGCAACGTCGTGTGAGGTCGTGTTCACGGTCCGGCAGCGCCCCGGGATGACCGATGCGCAATTCGAGGCGGACGTCGCCGCCGTCGCGGCAGATCTTGAGACGCTACGGCGACTGCTGGAGGATCACTGATCGGAGCGCGAGGCCCGGCCCAGCCCCAGCCACACCACGATGGCGGCCGCGGCGGCTGAGAGGACGGCCGGTGCGGCGTTCATCGTGGCGACGCCTACGATGACCAGCACCAGCGCGCCGACCGCCAGGGCGATCAGCTTGTAGGTCGGCCAGGGCACCCCGGCGATGTCGACCTGATGATCGCCCCGGGAGGTCACGCTATGAAAGTTCCCGGCGGTGGTCATATGTTGACGATAGCTCGCAACATTGATTTCGGCCAGCCGAAACCTTGGATCAGGCGTGTCGTTTTCGCGGGTGGCTCAGCAGTGGGCGTCCATCTGGTACTGCACCTCGGCCGGCTTGGTCGGGCGATCGGCGAAGGAGCCGTGGGCGGTGCCGCTGATATGGAACGTCGTACCGTCGACGCCGGCATGCGCGTCCGACGCCTCTGCCGACGCGCTACCCGTGAATCCGCTCATGTCCCGCAGCCGCATGACCTTGGGTTCGACGGTGGCTCCCGTCTGGATGATCGCCGTGAATCCGGGTTCTTCCTGGACCGTTTCGATCGTCCACAACCAGGACCGCTGCGTGCACTGCACCTGGTATGCCGTCGACATCTCGTGGTTGTCGATGGAAATTCGCGCGGTGTTGGAGTCGGCCGGGGCGCCGGTGGTCGTCGCACACGCGGAGGCGGCGAGGGCCACAACGATCACAACGTGCCTTCCCGGCCGCTGCTTTCGCTGTCCTGTGTACCGCACCGTAGTTGTTTTCCCAGTTCGCGGTGTGTTCAACCGCGGGGCGGGCATCTCGTCGATTCGGCGGTGCGGCCATCGGACACCCCACGTGATTGCGTACCCAGCTGCAATGAAACCGCTGGCCAGTGGCACCATTGAACGGTGACTGCCGATTTGAGCAAAGGCTCCCGAGTGTCCCCGCAGGCCGCGCCCCTGACCGCGGCCGACATCGACGAGGCCGCCAAGCGAATTTCCGGGGTGGTCACCCGCAGCCCACTGCAGTTCAACGAGCGATTGTCGGAAGCGACAGGCGCCAACGTCTATCTCAAACGCGAGGACCTGCAGGCGGTGCGTTCGTACAAGGTTCGCGGGGCCTTCAATCTGATGGCCCAGCTTTCGCCCGAGGAGCTCGCCGCCGGTGTCGTGTGTTCCTCGGCAGGCAACCACGCCCAGGGCTTCGCCATGGCCTGCCGGTCGATGCGAACCCATGGCCGCGTCTATGTACCCGCCAAGACACCCAAGCAGAAGCGGGACCGGATTCGGTATCACGGCCGTGAGTTCATCGAGCTGATCGCCGTCGGGTCGACCTATGACCTGGCCGCTGCCGCGGCGCTGGAGGATGTCGCGCGCACGGGCGCCACGCTCGTCCCGCCCTACGACGACGTGCGCACGATGGCCGGTCAGGGCACCATCGCCGCCGAGTTGCTCGATCAGCTCGACGACGAGCCGGACCTGGTGATCGTCCCCGTCGGCGGTGGCGGCTGCATCGCCGGTATCACCACATATCTCGCCGAGCGTGCCTCGGACACGTCGGTCCTGGGTGTCGAGCCCGGAGGGGCCGCATCGATGATCGCCGCGCTGGCCGCGGGCGAGCCGGTGACCCTCGAGCACGTGGATCAGTTCGTCGACGGTGCGGCAGTGGCACGGGCCGGGGCGCTGCCCTACGCCGCACTGGCTGCCGCCGGTGACATGGTCGCGTTCACCACGGTCGACGAGGGCGCCGTCTGCACCGCGATGCTCGACCTGTACCAGAACGACGGAATCATCGCCGAGCCCGCCGGGGCGCTGTCGGTGGCTGCCTTGCTGGAGGCCGACATCGAGCCCGGCTCGACCGTGGTGTGCCTGATCTCGGGAGGCAACAACGACGTCTCGCGCTACAACGAGGTGGTCGAGCGGTCATTGGTGCACCTGGGCCTCAAGCATTACTTCCTGGTCGACTTCCCGCAGGAACCCGGGGCACTGCGCCGCTTCCTTGACGAGGTGCTCGGTCCGGGCGACGACATCACGCTGTTCGAGTACGTCAAGCGCAACAACCGGGAGACCGGCGAGGCGCTGTGCGGCGTGGAATTGAGCGCGGCGACGGACCTCGAAGGTCTTCTGACCCGGATGCAGGATTCCGATATCCACGTCGAGTTGCTCGAGCCCGGTTCACCGACGTACCGGTATCTGACCTGAGACTCAGGCTTCGATGCCGGTGGCCTCGAACCCGGCACTGATGGCACCGATTTTCTCGTCCAGAGTGTCCTGAGGGTCCTTGCGGAACAAGGACTTGCCCACCAGTTCGACGGCGCGCCGGCTGTCACTGAACCCTGACGTCCGCGAAAGATGAAGGGTCAGTGCGAGATAGAACAGTGTCGCGACATCCTGAGGGGTGAACAGGTGGCCTTGGTCGTTCCTCGCGCTGATGATGTTGAACGCGGCCTTGTTGTGGATGCCGCTGTTGGTGTGCACACCGCCGTTGTCGCGGGCAGTGTTCACGTAGTCGCGCATGTGCGCGGGCTGGCCTCGTCGGACCGGATCACTCAGATCCCGTAGTGGCACCCCGGTTCCGTCGAGCTCCTCGCCCATCTCCCAGTTCCAGCTGTCGATGTCGGGTTTGGGGGAGTTGGCGATGATCGTCCCCATGATGTCCGAATACGACTCGTTGAGCGCGCCGGATTCCCCCTTGTACTCCAGGCGCGCCGTGTTGTCGGTCAATCCGTGGGTCATCTCGTGGGCGACGACGTCCACGGCCACCGCGTAGGACCGCAACTCACCGTTGACGTTGCGCTGGCCGTAGACCATCTGAGAGCCGATCCACGCCGCGTTGCGCCATTCCCGGGGCGTCGCATCCTGGATCGAGGTGCAGTTGATGGAGGACACGAACGGCGCACCTTGATTGTCGAGGCCGTTGCGCTGCAGGGTGTTCAGCAGGTAATCGGCCACCTCCTGGGCGTTGGCGTGCGCGCTGATCGCGGCCGGACTCCACGGTCCGGGCGGGTTGCTGATCGGGGCGGCGCCCGGCAGCGACCGGAATTGCGATTCGATCTTGCGGAACCCGAAATCGTAGGTCTCGATGCGCCGGGTTGGGTCCACCAGGCGCTTGTTGTCGTTCTCGTCGCGCTGCGCGCGGATGCGCCGGGTCTGTCCGAGTGCGTCGGTGGAGTCCAGCTCTTCCAAGCTCCACGAAATAGTCTGCGTTCGAGGGAGTTTGGCCACCAGCTCGGCGGAATGGGCATCGACGACGTAGTCGAAGAGTTCCGGCAGGGACTGCGGGTGGCCGGCGGTGGCGTGCTCGCGGTGCCGCTGGACGTTCTTGGCGATGTAGACCAGGCGCCATACCGCGGGCTCGGCGTCATTGTCGAAGTAGAAGTACAGCCGGGGCGGCTCGGGTAGGGGCAGTGCGTCCTTGCCCGCGTCCTCGACGATGACGCCCTGGGCGTGGGCCGGTGACACGGTCGCCACCGCGTCGACACCGTCGGGATTGCCGATGGCGGAGTTCACGGCGAGCATGTTGTTGTCGTCGTCCAGCTCGATGGTGACCAGCGAGCCGTAGATCGGAATGCGCTGACGGTACTGGGCGAACTTGACGACGGTGGAGTCCGTCAGCGGTATGGATTGGGTGCCCAGGGCCCGGTATTCAGTGCCCGTACCCGCGCTGCTGTCGGTGATGGACGGCACCTCGGGACTGGCGATCATCTGGTTCAGATAGCGCCGCGCCGCTGCTTCCGGATCGAGCGTCGCGACGTCGACGGCCGGGGCCGCGTCTGGCCGGACCGCCTCGTCGTTGATGGCCTGCACTGCCGGACCCTGGTACTTGTCCGCGCTGTGCAGTGCAAAGCTCTCCAAACCGTTGTCGTTCATCAGTTCTCACATCCCCTGCTCCGGTGGTTGGCTGCCCCGGTGAGGGGCCGACGGGATGTCGGCACCGTGGCATGGCCTGAGCATGCGCCGAGGACTCCGCGGAACTCGTGCGTAGTCGGCTACTCGAAAATTGCGTCGAATGGACCCGCGCTGTCCGGTGCGGTCGTAGCGCGGCGCGGGACGCCGATGGGCAGGCTTCGAAACAGGTAGTGATCTACGCGCGCGTCCGGCACTGCGGATGCCTAGCGTTCATGGCGTAAAGACGCAGCCCATCAGGGATTCATTGTCGAGGGAGCCGGACATGGCCGAATATCTCACCCATTCCGGTGGCACCTTCGGTGCCGATCCCCAGGTCACGGACGCGAATCGATTGGCGACCGGGCAGATCGTCACGATCGCCGATATGGACACCCGTGTTCGGCACAACATCTGGACCCTCGACCAGATCGACCACTGGCATCCGGCCATCTACGCCTACGCCCGCGGAGTGCAGGTGCTGACCGACCGAACGGATGCCGATCAGCTGGATCCGATCGGTTGGCAGTATCAGTCCGATATCCACGGCACCACAGTCAATCCCGACAACTTCCGAAACCGATGCCAGCACTTCTGCTGGTTCTTCCTGCCCTGGCACCGGATGTATCTGCAGTGGTTCGAACGGATCATCCGATCGGCCATTCAGGATCTCGACGATGTCGACGAACAGACGAAGACGACGTGGGCGTTGCCCTACTGGAACTACAGCAGCGACGACCCGTCCCTGCGGCGGCTGCCACAGGCGTTCCTCGACACCACCCTGCCGGACGGTGTGACGCCCAATCCGCTGTGGGTGCCCGGACGACATCTCAATGACGGCTCGTCGCTGCCCGCCTCAGATGTCGATCTGACGAGTGCACTGGCACCGGTCGACTTCGCCGGCATCGGCGGATTCGCCGGTGGACGCACCGGATTCAGCCACGCCGGGGAAGATCCGGGATCGGCGATGGGGCCACTCGAAGGGACACCGCACGGTGCGGTGCACGTGGGCGTGGGTGGGTTGATGGGATCGTTCAACACCGCCGCGCTGGACCCCGTGTTCTGGATGCACCATGCCAACATCGATCGGATCTGGGAGATCTGGCGGACGATGCCGGACCGCGCGAACACCACGGAAGCCGCCTGGCTGACGGGCGTGACGTTCCACTTCCACGACGAGAACCGGGCGACGCTCACCGAGACGGTACAAGAGGTACTCGACACCACGACCCAGCTCGGTTACAGCTATGAGGACATCACCGCACCTGTCGCTCTGGAGGCGCTCATGCCAACGGCACCCGCACCGGAAAACCCGCCGGAACTGGTCGGAGCGTCGGAGGGCGCGATCGCGCTCGCCGGTGAGACCACCAATGTCGCCTTCGAGATCGCGCCGCCGATGGGCCCATTGGCCGGGGAAACAACGTCGGTGTCCCGGGCCTTCCTCCGCATCGAGGACGTGACGTCACCGGCACCGGTGGGCGTGACCTACAAGGTGTACCTGAATGCGGGTGGCGGTGAACCCACTGTCGATGACGACCATTTCGTCGGCGTCGCAGCATTTTTCGGGATCGAGGAAACCGGTAACCCGGACAACGGGCACGGCGGCCTACGGCTCGCCTTCGACATCACCGGTCTGTATCAACGGTTCAGTGCCGAGGGACGTTGGAGCGATCAGATCAGCGTCACATTCGTACCGCAGTATGTCGAGCCCCCTGCTCATCCGATCCAACTGCCCGGCGCCCAGGCGTCGGCACCACAGGAGTCGGGCACTGCACGTGTCGGGCGAGTGAGCGTCTTCCTGCAATGACGCCGGCTGCCGTGACCAGCCGTGCGGCCGGGCCATCGGCTTGGCGGCGGTTGTGGTGGTCGCATCCCGAGCTGTCTCTGTTCCTGGTCTCGCTTCTCGCCTGGGTCGCGGTCGGGATGCTGCATCTGACGATGCCGTCGCACGGTGGCGGCGGGCAGTGTTCGATGGTGGCGCATGAGGAGTCCCACCACGGCGGGGTGCGACTCGACATGATGGGGGATCACTGTGTCGGGATGCCTGCGCCCGCAATGCAATTGCCCGCGTCACTGACGCTGTGGGTGATGATGGCAACGGCGATGATGCTGCCCACGGTGCTTCCCGCCGCCCGGTCGATCTCCTTGAACGGCAGGTGGAATCGTCGTCAACGCGGTCAGGTGGTGTTCGCAGTCGGGTACCTGGCAGTGTGGTGGTTCTTCGGCGTCGGGGCACTGGCCGCTGCCTGGTTGTTCGGTCCGCAACCTGTTGGCTCCGTGGTGGTCTCGGTGACATTGGCGATCGCGGCGGTGTGGGAATCGAGCCGTAGGAAGCGCTACTTCCTGCGGGGCTGCCACAGGGTGCGCTCGCTGCCCGTCGACGGTCGGCGGGCTGACCGGGCCGGCATCCGTGAGGGCCTGCGGAACGGGGTTCAATGCGCCGGCGCCTGCGGCCCGATGATGGTGCCGATGGCGCTGGCACCGCACGCGCTGTGGCTGATGGTGGTGCTGTTCGGAGTGGTCGCGGCTGAGAAGCTGGTGACGAACGCTGTCGATCACCTCCGTGTCTTCGCCGCCGTGCTGGCGGTGGTGGCCTTCATCGTGGGGTTCGGTGCGCCCCTCGGCTGAGGACCCAGACGATGAGTGCGCAGGTGGCGAAGATGGCACCGAGGGTGCTGGAGGCCGTCCATCCCGCAACGGAGTACACAGCGGTCGTGGCCGTTGCGCCGAGGCCCGAGCCGAGCGAATAGAAGAGCATGTAGCCGCCGATCACGCTGCTGGTGCGGTGCGGGTACGCCGTGGTGAGCAGATGCTGATTGCTCACGTGCACGGCTTGCACGGCGAAGTCGAGCACGATCACACCGACCACGAGTGGCACAAGCGACCACGAGATATGCCCGATTGCCGGCCATGACGCGGCGAGGAGTGCGAGTGCCCCGCCGGTGACGGCGCTTGCCCGCCCGCCGTCGGCCCAGCGGCCGGCGCGCGCGGCGCCGAGTGCGCCGGCCAGTCCGGCGAATCCGAAGAAGCCGATTTGCGCTGTGCTCATGTGCCACGGAGCCGCGGTCAGGGGCAGTGCCAGGCCGCTCCACAGGGTTCCGAACGACGCGAACACAAAGAACGCGATCAGTCCGCGAGAGACGAAAAGGCGGTCGCGGAAGAGGTCGCGCAACGAGTTCAGCATCTCGACGTAGGCAACCCGTTCGCGCCGCGGGTCAGGCGGCAGGACTCGGGGAACGAGGCAGGCCAGCACCACCAGCAGCACCGCCACTCCGGCATAAACGCTGCGCCATCCCCACGCAGCGGCGAAAGTGCCTGCGGCCACGCGCGATCCGAGGATGCCGACAACCACTCCGGAGGTCACGACACCGATGGCGCGGCCACGTTCCTCGGGCGTGGACAGGGCGGCGGCGTAGGCGACGGTGGTCTGGACGACGACCGCGAACACGCCGGCGACAGCCAGGCCGGTGAGCAGCAGCCATGTCTGCGTGGCGGTCGCGGCGAGTGCGACGCCGACTGCGGCCAACAAGAGGTGCCACCCGATGAGCCGGCGGCGGTCGATGATGTCGCCGAATGGGACGAGAACCACCAGCCCGGCCAGATAGCCAAGTTGCCCGGCGGTGACGATCCATCCCAGGTCGCCCTCGGGGATGCCCATGTCTCCGCCGATCTGGGCCAGCACGGGCTGGGCTGCGTAGATCGTGGCGACGGCCACTGCGCACACGCCGGCGAAAAACATCCTCAGCCCGAAGGTCAGTTCCACGCGCACCCCTCCCTATTTGGTTGCATATTGCAACCAATTGAAGGCTACGGCAGAATGGTTTCAATCAGCAACTCTTCAGGAGGAGTGATGCCCGAACCGGCGGGGCGCAGCGGTGACGTGACCTGGACCGATCCCGGTTGTCCGGTGGCCCGCACGCTCGACCTGGTCGGGGATCGGTGGAGTCTGCTCATCGTCCGCGACGCCATGGACGGGGCGCGGGCGTTCGGCGACTTTCAGCAGCGCACCGGCATCGCACGCAATATCCTGACCGACCGGCTACGCCGACTCGTGGAGCGCGGCATCCTCGATCGCGAGGCGGCCCCGTCGGGCCGGCGGCAGGTGTACACGCTCACCCGGGCCGGGCGCGATCTGTTCGCCGTCGTCGTGGCTCTGCGGCAGTGGGGTGAGCGGCACGCGTTCGAGTCAGGCGAAACGCACTCGGTGCTCGTCGACGAACGCGGTCTCGCGCTCGTCGAATTGCGACCCACCGATACCCGTGGCGCCACGGTCGGCCCCGACAACACATCCGTGCGAAAGGACCGCTGAACGCGCGCGGCGCAAGGGCAACGGCATCACCGCGATCCCGCTATGCCGCGAGGCCTTCGGGCCGGCGCAGGATCGCGAACGAATGCCCGGACAACGCCGTGGATTCGGTGCCGACGGCGGGCTCACCCCAGGCCGTCACCACCTCGCCGGTCACCGGTACCGACACCCTGTCGGTGCCGAGATTGCAGGCGATGGACAGCTTGCCGCGGTGCATGATGATCCAGCGCCGTTGCTCGTCGAAGTCGATCGACATGTGGTCCAGCCATGGATCGGCGAGGTCGGGTTCGTTGCGCCGCAGGGCGATCAGCTGCCGGTAGATCTTGTGCAGCCGATCGTGGTCACCCTCCGTGACCTCGCCCCAGTTCAGCTTGGACCGCAGGAATGTCTCGGGGTCCTGCGGATCGGGGATCTCGTCGGCATCCCAGCCGTGCTCGGCGAATTCGGCCTTGCGCCCCTCGGCGGTGGCGCGGGCCAGTTCCGGCTCTGGATGCGAACTGAAGAACTGGAACGGCGATGACGATGCCCACTCTTCGCCCATGAAAAGCATTGCTGTGTACGGTGATACGAGCGCCAAGGCGGCCTTGACGGCCAATTGGCCCGATGTCAGGCGCTGCGACGGCCGGTCGCCGACGGCGCGGTTGCCCACCTGATCATGCGTCACGGTGTAGGCCAGCAGTCGGGTCGCAGGAATGGTGGCGGTGTCCAACGGACGACCATGCCGGCGATGGCGGAACGACGAGTAGGTGCCGGCGTGGAAATACCCATGCTTCAACGTTTGCGCCAGAGTGGCCAACGATCCGAAATCGGCGTAGTAGCCCTGCCGTTCACCGGACACCGCGCTGTGGATGGCGTGATGGATATCGTCGTCCCACTGTGCGGTCAGGCCATAACCGCCGCGGTCGCGCGGGGTGATCAGCCGCGGGTCGTTCAAATCGCTTTCGGCGATCAAGGACAGCGGGCGGCCGAGTTCTTCGGCCAGGGCGTCGGTATCGGCGGCCAGCTCCTCGAGAAGATGGATCGCAGTGGTGTCCACCAGTGCGTGCACCGCATCCAGGCGCAGACCGTCGGCGTGGAAGTCGCGCATCCAGCGCAGCGCGCAGTCGATGATGTAGGTGCGAACCTCGTCGGCGTCGGCATCGGACAGGTTGATCGAACTGCCCCAGGGATTACTGCCGCTGGACAGATACGGGCCGAACCGCGGTAGGTAGTTTCCGGACGGGCCGAGGTGGTTGAACACCGCGTCGATCAGCACGCCGAGTCCACGGGCATGGCAGGCGTCGATGAGCCGGATCAGGCCGTCCGGGCCTCCGTAGGGCTCGTGCACCGCGTACCAGAGCACCCCGTCATAGCCCCACCCGTGGGTGCCGTTGAAGGCGTTGACCGGCATCAACTCCACGAAATCGACACCGAGTTCCACCAAGTGGTCGAGCTTTTCGATGGCGGCATCGAATGTGCCATCGGGAGTGAAGGTTCCGGTGTGCAGTTCGTAGATCACGCCGCCGCAGATCGAGCGGCCCGCCCAGCCCGCGTCGGTCCACGCGTCCGGTGCGGGCTGCCAAAGCTGCGAGCGTCCGTGGACGCCGTCGGGCTGGCGCCCCGAGCGGGGATCGGGCAGAACCGTCTCGTCCTCGTCGAGAACGAATCCGTACCGGGCGTCGTCGCGGCAGCTGACCTCGGTTCGCCACCAGCCGTCGGCCGAAGGGGTCATGTCATGCAGCGTTCCGTCGACGTCGAGCCGCACGCGGTCCGGTATGGGTGCCCACACGGTGAATTCAGTCATCGGTGCGCTCCAGCAGGGCCACCGGCGAATCGGCGAGCAGCGCGCTCACCGGCACCGGTCCAGTCCAGCTCCGGCCGCTGAGCAGATCCACCCACTGGCCGTCGGGCAGCGCCAATGATGTTTCAGCCCAGCCGGTTTCGGCCAGCGCCACGGTCCACCGGCACGCGGCCACCACCACGTCGTCCCCGCGCAGAAACGACACCAGATGTGGCGCAGCGCTACCGGTGGCCGGCAGCGGCGTGTAGCCGCCGGTGAGAAATGTCTCCGGCCGGCGGCGGCGCAGGGCCAGCGCGGCGGTGGTCACCCGTAGCTTGTCATCGTCGCCGTGCTCCAACGCATCACGCAACGCCGTGTAATCGACCGGGCGCCGGTTGTCCGGATCGACCAGGCTGTCCTCCCTGGATTCGGTGCCCTGGTAGACGTCGGGGATGCCGGGTGCGGTCAGCTGGATCAGTTTCTGCCCCAGGCTGTCGTTTCGGGCGTGCGCGGCGAGGCGACTTACCAGCGCGGTCAGCTCGGCCGCGACCGGCCCGTCGAGCACCCGGTCCAGCCAGCCGTGCACCGCATCCTCGAAATCCCCGCTCGGGTCGTGCCAGGACGTACGGGTGGCGGCTTCCCTGACGGCTTTCTCGGCGTAGGCGTGCAGTCGGCGGCGAAGCTCGTCGGTGACGATGCCGTCGACGGGCCAGATGCCGAAGATGTTCTGCCACAGGAAGAGCGCGGTGTCTCGATCTGGGGGAGTGGACACTGCCATCCACCGTTCGACCGAATCCGCCCACGTCACGGGCACCTGGGACAGCACTCCGATGCGAGCGCGGACATCCTCGCCGCGTTTGGTGTCGTGAGTCGACAACGTGGTCATGGTCTTCGGCCAGGCGCGCATCCGTGTCGACGTCCGCTGGTGGAATTCAGCGGTCGACACCCCGAACTGATCAGGTGCTCCGCCGACCTCGTTGAGAGACACCAGGCGCGCGTCACGGTAGAACAGGCAGTCCTCGACGGCCTTGGCCGTCGCCGCTCCACACAACTGATTGAACCGGGACACCACCTCGGGGCTCATGGAAAGCGCCATCGCGACGCTGGACAGCGCATCGGTGAGTTCAGTTGCAGCGCACGCTGTTTCCTGCAGTGCGACCGGAAGGATCGCCGCGAGCGCGGGATAGTCACTGCGGTATACACCGATCCTGCTGACCAATGCGGCTACCGCCGTGGCGAGTGTCTCCTCATGCTGTGCGGTCACCGCGGCGATGGTTCGGCACAGCCGGCCCAACTCGCTGGCCAGGGTGTCGGTGACGGCGGTCGTCTTGAGCGCGAGTTCGGCGTCGGGGGCCGGACGGCCGCTCAGCGCCGTGAGTACGGCCTCCCCGGACGGGGCGACGAAGAGGCCACCGATCTCGCGCAGGGCGTCATAGCCGGTCGTGCCGTCCACGGGCAGTGACGCGTCGAGGCACTCATCGGTGGCCAGGATCTTTTCCACCACAATCCAGGCGTCGGGACCGGTGAGCTCGCGTAACCACCGCAGATAGCCTGCGGGGTCGGACAATCCGTCCGGGTGGTCGATACGCAGACCGTCCACCAGACCTTCGTCGAACCAGCGCTTGACCTCCACGTGGGTGGCATCGAAGACGGCGCGATCCTCTTGACGCAGCGCTGCCAGCGACGTGATCGAGAAGAAGCGACGGTAACCGCAGACTCCGGTGCGCCAACCGGTCAGTCGGTAGTGCTGACGGCCGTGCACCTGCTCACCGCTGCCGGCGCCGGTGCCCGGTGCGATCGGGAAAACCAGGTCACCCAGTCGCAGCAGTTCGCCGTCGACAACCAGATCGGCGACATCGCTGTCGGAACCCAGGACCGGCAAGACAATCCGACCCTCATCCAGTTCCCAGTCGATGTCGAAGTAGTCGGCATAGACCGACCCCCGGCCGTGTGTCAGAAGATCCCACCACCAGCGGTTCTGTTCCGGGTGTGCGACGCCGACGTGGTTGGGCACGATGTCCACGATCAGGCCGATGTTCCGAGCGCGGGCCGCCTCGGACAGCCGCCGCAACCCGTCCGGACCGCCGAGCGCGGACGACACCGTGGTGGGGTCGGTGACGTCGTAACCGTGCGTGGATCCCTCTGCCGCGGTGAGGATCGGCGACAGATACAGATGCGAGACGCCCAGGCGGTCGAGATAGTCGAGCAGATTCACCGCATCGTCGAATGTGCAGCCGTCGCCACGCATCTGGAGCCGATACGTGGACAGGACCGGGCTCGCCATGTCAGGCCGTCTTGCGAAGTACGAGCAGTGACCGGGCCTGCAGCGAGATCTTCTCGCCCGCGGCCACGACCAGTTCGGAAGTTCCCGTCGGGTCGGCCGTGTCCAGGTCGGCAGTCCACTCCTTGGCGTAGTCGCCGTTCGGCGTGACGAAATCCTGCTCGTGGTCGTTGGCGTTGAAACACAACAGGAATGAATCGTCGACCACGCGTTCCCCCCGGGCGTTGGGAGCCTCGATGGCTTCGCCGTTGAGGAACACGGCCACACAGGTGCCCAGACCGGTGCCCCAGTCCTCGGGGGTCATCTCGGTTCCCGACGGGGTCAGCCACGCGATGTCGCGGACCTGGTCTCCGCTGCGGATCGGTTTACCGTCGAAGAACCGGCGGCGCCGGAACACGGGGTGCCGCCTGCGGAAGTCGACCACTTTGCGGGTGAAATCCACCTGATCGGCGTTGGTCTCGAGGAGCGACCAGTCCATCCAGGACAATTCGGAGTCCTGGCAGTAAACGTTGTTGTTGCCCCGCTGGGTCCGGCCGATCTCGTCACCGTGGGCGATCATCGGAGTGCCCTGGGAGAGCATCAGCGTTCCCATGATGTTGCGCATCTGCTTGGCGCGCAGGGCCACGATGTCGGGATCGTCCGTCGGCCCCTCGACACCGCAGTTCCAGGACCGGTTGTGGCTCTCGCCGTCGCGGTTGTCCTCACCGTTGGCCTCGTTGTGCTTCTCGTTGTAGGACACGAGGTCGTTGAGGGTGAATCCGTCGTGGCAGGTGACGAAGTTGATGCTGGCGCCTGGGCGGCGGCCGGTGGCCTCGTACAGATCCGAGGAACCGGTCAGCCGGGAGGCGAACTCGCCCAGGGTCGCGGGCTCACCCCGCCAGTAATCGCGCACAGTATCGCGGTATTTCCCATTCCATTCGGTCCACAAACCTGGGAAGTTGCCGACCTGGTAGCCGCCCTCGCCGATGTCCCACGGCTCGGCGATCAGCTTCACCTGGCTGACCACCGGGTCTTGCTGGACCAGATCGAAGAACGCCGAAAGCCGGTCCACGTCATAGAATTCGCGGGCCAGCGTGGAAGCCAGGTCGAATCGGAAGCCGTCGACGTGCATGTCCAGCACCCAGTACCGCAATGAGTCCATGATCAATTGCAGGGTGTGCGGGTGCCGGGCGTTGAGGCTGTTGCCGGTGCCGGTGAAATCCTTGTAGTACTCCGGCTGTCCGTCGAGCAGCCGGTAGTACGCGGCGTTGTCGATGCCCCGGAAATTGATGGTCGGACCGAGGTGGTTTCCCTCTGCGGTGTGGTTGTAGACCACATCGAGGATGACTTCGATCCCCGCGTCGTGGAACGCCTTGACCATGGTCTTGAACTCGGCTACCGCACCGCCTGCGTGCCGGGTGGCCGCATATTGGAAGTGCGGGGCGAAGAACCCGACGGTGTTGTAGCCCCAGTAGTTTCGCAGTCCGAGGTCGAGCAGCCGGTGATCGTGCATGAACTGGTGCACGGGCATCAGCTCGATCGCGGTGATGTTCAGCGACTGGAGGTACTCGATCACCACCGGATGGCTCAACCCCGCATACGTGCCGCGGAGTTCTTCGGGGATTCCGGGGTGCGTCTGGGTCATCCCCTTGACGTGTGCCTCGTAGATCACCGTGTCGTGATACGGAGTTTTGGGTGCGCGGTCCGAGCCCCATTGGAAGAACGGGTTGATCACCACGCTGGTCATGGTGTGTCCCAGGGAATCGACCTGCGGCGGGCTTCCGGTACCAGCAGGATCGGCCGTCAAGTCGTAGGAGAACAGGGCCTGGCTGAAATCGAAGTCACCGTGGAACGACTTGCCGTACGGGTCCAGCAGCAGCTTGCTTGGGTCACACCGATGTCCGCTGCCGGGATCCCATGGGCCGTACACCCGATAGCCGTAACGCTGTCCGGGGGTGACGGTGGGCAGGTAGGCGTGCCAGACGTAACCGTCGACCTCTTCGAGGTTGATCCGGTGCTCGGTACCGTCCTTGGCGATCAGGCACAGTTCGACGCGTTCGGCGACTTCGGAGAACAACGAGAAGTTGGTGCCCGCACCGTCATAGGTGGCGCCGAGCGGATAGGGCTCACCAGGCCAGACGGTCGACATCGGCGTGGGAACTGAGGTTGGCACTTCGGACGACGGCGGCATGCCTTCACCACCAACCGGTCGCCGCTGCCATCTGACGGCCGAGTTCACCTGTCATCGTGCGCATGTATGTCGTGGAGATGTGGTGAGAATCGTGGTACATCAACACATTTCCCTCAACCACGCGGCAATAGTCCTTACGGCACACCGCATCGCTCATGTCGAGTGGCTTGAGCAGAGGAAACCTTCCGACGAAATCCAGTGTGGGGTTGTGGTCGGAGAGTACCTTGGACCGCTCGATGCCGCACGAGATCGAGTCGCCGCCGTTGGCCAGGCAGTCATACGGGAAGTACGGCTGGCCGTTTCGGGTCAACCACGGCGTGTCGCGCATCGCGAGCACCGGAATGTTGTTCTGGGAGAGCGTGTCCCAGACTCCGATGTAGGTACCTGGCATGACGTCGCCGTCCTTGATGTTCCACGGCCGGGTCGAGGTGGTGAACACGTAATCGGGGCGGTCGGTGATGAGCTGGGCCATCACCTTTTGGTTCCACTCGTGGCACTTGGGGTACGGGCGGTTGTCGCCCATCACCAGTGGCGTCTCTTCCGTGGTCAGCGGACAACCCATCTTGAGGTAGGTGACCACCTTGAAGTGGTGTCGTCGGCCCAGCAGGTCCAGTGCGGTGATCCAGTGCTCGGCGTGGGAGCCACCCGCCACTGCGACGGTGCGCGTCGCGTTCTTGTCGCCGTATGTGCAGTTGATGATGTCGGTGTTGCCGAAATCGCTGATGCAGCCGTCGGTGGTCGAGGCCGGCAGATCATCCTTGGCCTCGAGCACCGTGGGACGCATCGGCAGCTTGGGCACCCGCGCGTGGTCGATCAGTGCCCGTGCTCCCGGATAGTCGCGGGCCGACAGGCCGGACAGTTCCTTGCCGTTGGCGCGTTGCACGGTGACATGCTCGCGCCAGGTGAACGAGGTCGCCGTCAGTGCCACACCGAGCAGTCCGACGATGGAGCCGAGCACGATGGTGGGTCGTCGCAGCCGAACCCGCCACGGCACGGCCGGTGTGGTGGTGGCCTTTGCCTTCTGCGATCGCAGCGGCTCCTCGATGTAGCGCGTGGTGAGCCAGGCCAGAACCCCCGAAATCAGCAGGACGATCGTGCCCTCGAGGAAGTTGGCGTGGGCGTGGCCCGAGTACGACAACCAGAAGATCAGCAACGGCCAGTGCCACAGATAGAGGGAGTACGCCATCGATCCCAGTGACACGAACGGCTTGGTCGCCAGCATCCGGTTCGGGGCGGGCAACCGCTGGCCCACGCTCGGATCGTCGGTCCGGTTGGCGGCGGTCAGGATGAAGATGACGGTGGCCCCGACCGGAACCAGTGTCCACGGCCCGGGAAACTCTTTGACTCCGTCGATCCACCAGCCACACGACACGATCGCGGCCAGTGAGACGGTTGCCAGCACGGTGCGCAGCCACATCGGCCACCGCACCGCCGGGACCAGGGCGCCGGCGAGTGCGCCGATCAGCAGCTCCCAACCGCGGGCAAAACTGTTGTAGTAGGCGGTGGCCTGGTCGTTGTTGTGCGCGATGATCGCGTACACGAAGGATGCGATGGTCAGCGCGCTCAGTAACACGATGAACGCGGTGCGCAGGTGGCGGCCGAACAGCCGACGCCCCAGGAAGGCGAACCCGAAGACCAGCAGCAGGAACGCCAGATAGAACTGCCCCTGGACCGACATGGACCAGATGTGCTGCAGCGGGCTGACCGCCTCACCGGCGCGAAGGTAGTTCGCGGCAGTGTTGGCCAGCTCCCAGTTCTGGTAGTAGCCCAGGCTTGCCAGGCTTTGGTCAGCAAACGTTTCCCAACGCGTCTCGGGCTGCACGAGGATCGTCAGCACCGCAGCTGCGGCAAGTACCACGACGAGTGCGGGTAGCAATCGGCGAATCAGCCTGACCACTTCGGGAAACGGCCACAGCGGAGCGTCGGCGTTGAGCGCGATCCGGAGCATCTTGCCGCCGAAGAAGAATCCGGACAGTGCCAGGAAAACGTCGACACCACCGGAAACCCGGCCGAACCAGATGTGGAACATCGCTACGAGAGCGATCGCGATACCGCGCAGTCCGTCCAGATCGTGGCGGTAGAAACCCGATGTACGGGTACCCATTGCCGCGCGTGGAACGGAACCGGATTCGGTGCCGGGCTCCGTCCGGGGGGCGTCAAGGGTTTTCATGGTCGAGGCCAATTTACCTAACATCGGCCTGCCGCTCATATTTCGGATGCGTGCGTCACAGTCTGTGAGCAAAGCGCTAGGCTGCGCGACTGTGGCTGAGCTGACCCCGGCGCAGATCAATGCCATCGACGCGGCCCACATCTGGCATCCCTACAGCGCCATGAGCGCGGAGGCGCTTCCGCCGGTGGTGGCGGTCGGTGCCAAAGGCGCGTGGCTGACAGTGATCGACCCTGTCGATGGCGCGCCGATCGAGGTGATCGATGCGATGGCGTCATGGTGGACCGCCGTGCACGGACACGGGCACCCGGTGCTGGACCGGGCGATCTCGGATCAGCTCGCCACCATGAACCACGTCATGTTCGGCGGTCTGACCCACGAACCGGCCGCACGGTTGGCTCAACTGCTGGTCGAACTCACCCCCGAGGGCCTGGAGACGGTGTTCTTCAGCGATTCCGGGTCGGTGTCGGTCGAGGTGGCGGTCAAGATGGCGCTGCAGTACTGGCGCAGCCTGGGCAGGGGTTCCAAGCACAGGTTGATGACCTGGCGCGGCGGCTATCACGGCGACACCTTCACCCCGATGAGCGTGTGCGATCCCGACGGCGGCATGCACTCCCTGTGGACTGACGTCTTGGCGGCTCAAATTTTCGCGCCGGCCGTTCCCGCCGATTATCAGCCGTCCTACAGCGAGGAGTTCGAACGCCAGCTGGCCGAGCATGCCGACGAATTGGCCGCGGTGATCGTGGAACCCGTCGTACAGGGCGCCGGCGGGATGCGCTTTCACGACCCGCGCTACCTGTCGGACCTGCGCGCGATCTGCGATCGCCATGACGTGTTGCTGATCTTCGACGAGATCGCCACCGGATTCGGCCGGACCGGCACGTTGTTCGCCGCCGAGCACGCCGGGGTCAGCCCCGACATCATGTGCGTCGGGAAAGCGCTGACCGGTGGTTACATCACGCTCGCCGCGACGTTGTGCACGCGAGAGGTCGCGCGGACCATCAGCGAGGGACAGCCCGGAGTCCTCATGCACGGTCCGACGTTCATGGCCAACGCGCTGGCCTGCGCGGTGGGTGTGGCGGCGGTGGAACTGCTGATCAGCGGCGACTGGCGGACCCGGGTGGCCGAGATCGAGGTCGGGCTGCGGGAGGGTCTCGAGCCGGCTCGCGCGCTGCCGGGCGTCGCCGATGTCCGGGTGCTCGGCGCCATCGGCGTGATCGAGATGCGGGAGCCGGTGAACATGCCGGTGGCCACGTTGGCGGCGTTGCGTCACGGAGTCTGGCTGCGTCCGTTCGGGAAGCTGATCTACGCCATGCCGCCATTCATCTGCACACCGCAGGAGGTGGAGCAGATCACCGCCGGCATGGTCGGCGTGGCCCGTGCACTAACCTGAACGGTGTTCAATGGTCGGCACCGCCGACGTGTTCAACAGTCGGCCACCGCCGACGTGTTCAACAGTCGGCCACCGCCGACGCGCTCAACAGTCGGCACCGAGGAGCACCACGTGACGCGCACGGATCTTTCACCGCTGGCCTGGTTGGCCGGCGTCGAGCAGCAGCGCAGGCAGGCCGGGCTCCGTCGTGAGCTGCGCGCCCGGCCCGCCGTGGCCACCGAGCTGGATCTGGCCTCCAACGACTATCTGGGCCTGTCGCAACACCCGCGGGTTCTCGACGGTGGCGTCGAAGCGCTGCGAACATGGGGTGCCGGTGCGGGCGGGTCCCGGCTGGTCACCGGAAACACCGAACTGCACGAAGGCTTCGAAACCGCTCTGGCGACGTTCGTCGGCGCCGAGTCGGCTTTGGTCTTCTCCTCGGGTTACACCGCCAACCTGGGCGCTGTGGTCGCGTTGTCCGGTCCCGGCTCGCTGCTGGTCTCCGACGCACTCACCCACGCATCGCTGGTGGACGCGTGCCGGTTGTCCCGCGCCCGGGTGACCGTCACACCGCACCGCGACGTCGACGCGGTCGATGCCGTGCTGTCGGCGCGTGCCGAGGAACGTGCAGTGGTGCTCACCGAATCCGTGTTCAGCACCGATGGTGCGTTGGCGCCGCTGCGAGAGCTGCATGCGGTCTGCCGCCGCCATGGCGCACTGCTGCTGGTCGATGAGGCGCACGGGCTCGGTGTGCGCGGCCCGGGCGGGCAGGGCCTGCTGTACGAGGCCGGCCTGGCCGGAGCGCCGGATGTGGTGATGACGACGACGTTGTCGAAGGCGCTGGGCAGCCAGGGCGGTGTGGTGCTCGGCCCCGAGGCGATCCGCGCCCATCTGATCGACGCGGCCCGTCCCTTCATCTTCGACACGGGGCTGGCGCCGGCAGCGGTCGGTGCGGCGTGGGCGGCGCTGCGGGTGCTGATCGACGAACCGCATCGGGCGCAGGCCGTGTTGAACCATGCCGCCGAACTGGCACGGATATCGGGGGACACCGCGGTGCCCGACTCGGCCGTGGTGTCGGTGATCCTGGGTGCGCCCGAGGTCGCGGTGGCCGCGGCCGCGGCCTGCCTGGACCGAGGCGTGCGGGTGGGCTGCTTCCGCCCGCCGACGGTTCCCGAGGGCACCTCCCGACTACGTCTGACCGCCAGGGCGTCGCTGACCGCCGACGAGATGGATCTGGCCCGCCAGGTGCTGACCGAGGTCCTGTCCGAGGTCCGGTTGTGAGCACGCTGGTCGTGACCGGCACCGACACCGGCGTCGGGAAGACGGTGACGACCGCCGCTTTGGCCTGTGCGGCTCGCCTGGCGGGTCTCGACGTCGCGGTGTGCAAGCCGGTGCAGACCGGAACCGTCGATGGTGACAACGACCTCGGCGAGGTGAACCGGTTGTCCGGAGTGGACAACCTGCATGGGGGATGGCGTTATCCGGAGCCGTTGGCGCCGGTCGCAGCAGCGGACCGGTCCGGGTGCGCACTGCCTGCCCGCGCGGAACTGGTGGACGCTGTCCGTGGCGCCGAGATTGCCGGCGGGCTGACCTTGGTCGAGGGTGCCGGTGGCCTCCTGGTCGAATTGGGGGCCGACGGCGTCACTGTGCGTGATCTGGCAGCGGACCTGTCGGCAGCCGTTCTGGTGGTGGTGTCTCCGGGTTTGGGAACCCTGAACCACACCGCGTTGACGTTGGAATCGCTTGCGGGACAAGGTATTATCTGCGCAGGTCTGGTCATCGGGACCTGGCCGGAGGACCCTGGCGTCGCGGAGTCGGACAATCGGGAGGCGCTGGCGCGGCTCGCGCCTGTGCGTGCGGTGCTCCCGGCCGGGGCCGGCAGCCTCGATGCCGCCGCGTTCGAGAAACTGTGCGCTGACGCTTTCGATCGGGACTGGCTGGTCGGACTTCTCTGACATGGTCCATTCCGTTGAGCTGGTTTTCGACCCGGACACCGAATCCGTGGTTCGCGGAATCTGGGATTCACTGCGCGACGCGGACATTCCCAGCCAGGCGCCGGCGAGCCGGCCGCACGCGACATTGACCGTTGCCCAGCACATCGATCCTCAAGCGGAGCTGGCGCTGGCGGGGGTGGCGGCCCGATTCCCGCTGCCGTGCCGGATCGGCGCGACGCTGATCTTCGGTCGTGCGGCCGGCGTACTCGCGCGGCTGCTGGTCCCGACCGCTGAACTGCTCGATGTGCAGGCCGATGTGTACCGCTTGTGTCTGCCGTACGTGGAGCCGGCTCCGATGCCTCATGCCGAACCCGGGAACTGGACACCGCATGTGACGCTGGCGCGGCGGGTGGCTCCGGCCAGGCTGGCCACAGCGATGCGGATAGCCGGACGGCCCGCCGAGATCGTCGGCGCGGTAGTGGGACTACGGCATTGGGACGGCGACAAGCGCGAGGAGCACCCGATCGGCTGACCGGGTGATGCTCAACTCTGGCTGTGTTGCGGCAGGTCGCGCCCGGAGCTGAGCGTGCTGGCGCCCCGCACGGCCAATCCGTCGACGAGTAATTGGAGACCGAAGGCGAATTGCCGTGCGGTGTCCTGGTTCAGCACCGACTGCTCGTCGGTCAGTGCGCCCGCGGCGTCCCACTGCAGCCGAGATTGTTCATCGGCGGTGAATCCCAGTACGTAATAGAGGACCGTGCGGGCGGCCAACTCGTCATCCGGCGACATCACGCCGGCACGCCGGGCGGCGTCGGCGAGCTGGGTGACGATCTCGCCCACGACCTGGGACTGCCCGGCCGCAAAACTGGCTGAAACGAGCTCGGCCCCGTCGGTGTGCGAGAGCAGCGCGTCACGCAGCGCCACACAGGTCTGGTGGATTCTGCCCGGCCAGGCCGACGCGGTGCTCTCGATGCGAACGGGTTGCAGGATACGGTCGGCTACCGCTCCGAGCAGTTCTTGTTTGTTGGCGAAATGCCAGTACAACGCGCCCGGGCTGACATTGAGCTCACGGGCCAGGCGTCGCATCGTGAGGTCGGCGATGCCGTAGTTGTCCAGGATGGCCGTCGCCGCATCCACCACGTCGGGTTTGTGGAGTTGCACACCGTTACCCTAGCCTGAACGGTGTTCAAGTGTCGGCCCGCCGACGTGTTCAAGTGTCGGCCCGACCGGCAACATGATCCACAGGAGGACATTTCGTGACGCAGGCAGCCGTGGACGTATTGGGCGTAGCTCGCGAGCAGGTGCTGGAGCGTGGCGTCGGCCTCGACAAGGACCAGACGCTGCAGGTGCTGCAGCTGCCCGACGACCAGCTCGAGGAGCTGCTGGCCCTGGCCCACGAGGTCCGCATGAAGTGGTGTGGTCCCGAGGTCGAGGTCGAGGGCATCATCAGCCTCAAGACCGGCGGTTGCCCGGAGGACTGCCACTTCTGCTCGCAGTCGGGCCTGTTCGCCTCCCCGGTGCGCAGCGCATGGCTGGATATCCCCAGCCTGGTGGAGGCCGCCAAGCAGACTGCCAAGACCGGTGCCACCGAGTTCTGCATCGTGGCCGCGGTGCGTGGCCCCGACGAGCGGCTGCTGGCCCAGGTGGCCGCAGGTATCGAGGCGATCCGCAACGAGGTCGACATCCAGATCGCGTGCTCGCTGGGCATGCTGACCCAGGAGCAGGTGGACCGCCTCAAGGACATGGGCGTGCACCGCTACAACCACAACCTGGAGACCGCGCAGTCGTTCTTCCCCAACGTCGTCACCACCCACTCCTGGGAAGAGCGCTGGGGCACATTGGAGATGGTGCGCGAGGCCGGCATGGAGGTCTGCTGCGGCGGCATCCTCGGCATGGGAGAAACGCTCGAACAGCGTGCCGAGTTCGCCGCCAATCTGGCCGAGCTGAACCCGCACGAGGTGCCGCTGAACTTCCTCAACCCGCGCCCGGGCACGCCCTTCGGCGATCTCGAGGTGCTGCCGGCTTCCGAGGCGCTCAAGGCCGTGGCCGCGTTCCGCCTGGCACTGCCGCGCACCATGCTGCGCTTCGCCGGCGGCCGTGAGATCACCCTCGGTGACCTCGGCGCCAAGCAGGGCATCCTGGGCGGAATCAATGCCGTCATCGTCGGCAACTACCTGACCACGCTGGGCCGACCGGCCGAGTCGGACCTCGAATTGCTCGACGATCTGCAGATGCCGATCAAAGCCCTGAACGCCAGCCTGTAGAACAGGGGTGTGGTGATCTCCGAGATGGCAGAAACGCCGGCGCTGCCCGCGCCCGTCGGTGCCGGCCTGTACAACGTCTACACCGGGGTCCAGGCTGACGCCGCGGACGGAAATGTCGTTCCTACCGCGGCCCAGCTCGGTCTGGAACCACCTCGGTTCTGCGCTGAGTGCGGGCGCCGGATGATCGTCCAGGTGCGGCCGACCGGGTGGTGGGCCAAGTGTTCGAGGCATGGGCAGGTGGATTCGATGGACCTGGATACGCGGCGATGAGCCTCTCGGGCGAAGAGCAGAAGGCACCGATGAGCCTCTCGGGCGAAGAGCAGAAGGCACCAATGAGCCTCTCGGGCGAAGAGCATGTCCCGGTGAGTTCACCTGCCGATATTTCTGGCGCGCCGCGAGTTTCGCGTGAGCGTGCGGTCATGATCGTCATCGCTGCTCTTGCCCTGGCCGGCGCCGCGCTCGGCGCCCTGTGGGCTTTCTTGGCTCCGGGAGTGCACGGCGTGGTGGCACTGACCCGTAGTGGGGAGCGCGTGCACGCCTATCTGGGCGGCGAGTCCGACCACTTCTTCACCTCGGCGTTCATGTTCGTTGGCTTGCTGGTCGTCCTGGGCGTCGTCGCGGCGGTGGCGGTGTGGCAGTGGACTCCTCATCGCGGGCCGGTCATGGTCGCCGCGTTGGCTGTCGGTTGTGCGGTGGCTACGGCGGTGGCTGCCGGTGTCGGTGCGGCACTTGCCCATTGGCGGTTCGGTTCGCTCGACATCGCGGGCGCCCCCGTCACGCCGGAACACCGTGTCCACTATGTCGTGGAAGCGGCGTCGGTATTCTTCGGCCACTCCTCGCTGCAGATTGCCGGCACGATCCTGTTCCCGGCCGCCATGGCGGCGATGGTCTACGCGTTGATCGCGGTCTCTACGGTGCGCGATGACCTGGGGGCGTGGCCGCCAGTGCAGACGCCGACCTATCCGGTGATCCCGCCGGTGGTCAGCCCGCCCGGGGTGTGACAGCAGCCGCCGCTTCGAACAGCTCGACGGGGTTTCCGTCGGGATCGCTCAGCTGGACCTGCCGGCCACCGGGGCCCGTCTCCACCGTGTTGCGGAACGTGACGTCGGCTCCGCGCAACTCGGTGATGGCCGCGTCGAGGTCATCGACCTCGAGCACGATGCGGTTGTAGCCCCCGGGTTTCTGCGTGGCGCCGTCGGGCAGTTGGCGGGCGCCCGAGCTGCCCGGGCCGCTCAGGAACAGGGTGAGGTTGCCGTTGACTACGGACGCAAATGCCGATCCTCCCCGCAGGGTGACATCGAACCCCAGGTGCTCGGTGTAGAAGGCGACCGCTCGCTCGACATCGGTGACCTGGTAGCGGACCGCGCCGGTTCGGTAGGTGATGTGTCCAGACATGACCGCAGTCTTCCGAACCTGGCGGCGGATGTATTGAACAAAATTGACCTACAACGCGAGCGGGATGTGGTCGTCCTTCGCGGCGTATCGGTTCTGGCGTAGTTGCTGGGTAGGGGTCATTCCGGAGAATTCCTGGAACTCCCGGATCATGTGTGACTGATCGGCGTACCCGAGTTCGATGGCGAAGGTGGACCAGTTCGGCGGTGACGACGCCAAAGACACGGCCTCGTGTGCGTGGCGGAACCGTTGCAGGCGGGCGAACCGTTTGGGCGGCATTCCGACCTGGGTCGTGAACAGTTGGATAAGCCTGCGGTGACTGAAGCCGACCTCGTGGGCCAGCGTGTCGATCGATGGTCGGCGGGTGAGGCTGAGCGCGTTCACCGCAAAGGCCACTTCGCGGGTCAGTCCGCCGTCCGCACGTGACCGGGTGAGCAGTGCGCTTTCGACGATGGCGAAGCGTCGCGTAACAGTCTCTGCCTCGCATATCTGGCAGCGGAGGTCGGCAGCCGCGCCGTTCCACACCGCGTCGAGATCGAGGTGGGAACCAACGAGTTCGTGTGGTGATATTCCGAGGGCTGCACGTATACCGCCGGGCTTGAAATGCACGCCCACCATGGCGGTGTGCTCGCGTGCGTCGATATCGAACGGCTCGGTGTACGGTCCGGAGGCCACGACTCCAGGAAATCGTTGTGAGCCTTGGTTGTTCGCTATGGCGATGGTGTCAGCGCCGAGGTTGACGACAAGTTCGGTGGTGCCGGTGGGCAGAATGCGTTCCACCGAATAGGTGGGTCCGTCCGCAAGACACCACAGGTGGTCGACGCTGTCGCGCAGGGCCACCGTCGGGAGCTGACGGATATAGCGCATCTACCCCCATTCTGCCAGCGTCCGGCAGATCAGAGCGGACGTCGCCTTACCGTCTGGCCGAGGGCGACTTTGGTGGCGATTTTGGCCAGTCTGGCCATGCCCATGTAGGTGATGGGGTTGAGCAGGGTCGGCCACTTGGATCTGACCAGGTTGGCGGTGAGCGGTCGGTCGGCGAACCGGTCGGTCAGCCAGCGCAGCGCCATCGGCGCCGAGAACGGGTGCAAGAGCAGATGTTCGCTGAACATGTCGCGGTGGTAGGTGACGTCGGCACCACCGGCCAGGTAGGTGTCGGCGAGTTCGTCGATGTCGTCGACCGAGATGATCTCGTCGTGCACGGCCTGCACGATCAGCACCGGCGGAACGGGTACGGCCACACCGAGTTTGGTGTCGTGGAACACCTCGCTGACCTCGGGTCCGTCGAGGATGTCCTCCAGCGGCATGTCGACCAGATCGCCCATGTCCGTGCGGAACATCCGCACGATCGCTTCCACGGTGGTCATGCGGTGCAGCCGGTCGAGAACTTTGCGCCCCTCGATCGTCGCGTGCTCGGCAATCACCCGGTTGAGGTTGGGATAGATGTCGGCGAGGGCGGCCACCACCAGGGCTGGTAGCCCCGAGAAGACGGTGCCGTTGAGTCGGCGGAAGGTGTTTCCAAGGTTGCCGACGGGGGAGCCGAGGACGGCGCCGACGATGTTGAGCTCGGGCGCGTAGCTGCCGGCCATCTCCGCGGCCCAGGCACTGGCGAGGCCGCCGCCGGAGTATCCCCAGAGGCCCATGCGTGCGTTCGGTGACAGCGACAGCTGCTCTGCGTTGATCGCCGCACGCAAGCCGTCGAGCACCCGGTAGCCGGGCTCGTACGGCGCGCCCCACATGCCGTTGACGCCCTCATGATCTGGGACCGACACCGCCCATCCCTCAGCCAGGGCAGCCGATATCAGCAGGAATTCGAGCTGTGCCAGCGAGCCGGTGGCTTTGGCATGGCGACGCAGGGCGTACGAGGGGAAGCATCGGGCCGAGATGGCGTCGATCGCGCACTGGTAGGACACCACGTGGCAGTCGGCTGCCGCGTCGGCCGGAACGATCACGGTGGTGGCAGCGGCTTCGGGGATCCCGTTGCGGTCGGTGGAGCGATACAGCAGCTGCGTGGCCTGCACGCGCTGCGGGATCAGCCCCAGGAAGGCCAGCTCTACGTCGCGGCTGCGCAGGACGGTCCCTGGTTCGGCGTGCTGGAACCCCGCGGGCGGAACGTAGAACGGATCCTTGTGGGGGAGCACGGGGCGAGCGGCCGGGTCGAGATCCTCGTGAGGCGCTCGACCGATCCATTCCGCCGCGGAGATGCTGGCCGCGCTGCCCAAGTCCATCAGGGCATTGTTACTTAAGGAGCGTCTAAGAAGCTAGTCGACTCACCCAGGCGGGCGCAGTGCGGCGAATTCGTCGGTGACGCGGTACCGCGAGTCGGTGAAGCGGTAGAGCGCCGCGGGACGCCCGCCGCTACGGCCGGATCGAGCGGTCGTGCCGGTGCGGATGATGACCTTGCGCCGTTCCAGCACCCGCTGCAGGTTTGTGGCGTCGACTTGATGGTCGAGTGCGGCGCTGTAGATGTCTCGTAGCGTGGAGAGTGCGAATTCTTTTGGTGCCAAGGCGAATCCGATGTTGGTGTACGACATCTTGGCCACCAGCCGGGTGCGTGCGTGTTCGACCATCGGTGCATGGTCGAAAGCCATCGGAGGTAGGTCGCTGACCGGATGCCACCGGGTGTCCGGCGGCAGCGCCGGGATGGCGGGAGAGGGGACGAGGCCCAGGAATGTGGACGCGATGGTGCGGATACCCGGAACTCGTCTGGGATCGGAGAATGTTGCGAGCTGCTCCAAGTGGGCCAGTTCGCGCAGGTCGACCTTCTCGGCCAGTTGTCTGCGCACCGAACTCGTCAAGTCCTCGTCGTCGTCCAGCCGTCCGCCCGGTAAGGACCACTTGCCGCGCTCGGGGTCGAGGGCGCGCTGCCATAGCAGCACGTGGAGGCTGGGTTGGCGCGAATCGAGGCCGCGAACCTGGAACACGACGGCGAGCACTTCGTGAGCGGTGTTACCATAAGGCATGTTTTCGATTATAAGTCGAAAACCTGACTTAGTGGAGGAGGTCGGCGTGACCGCTCTCAATGGCACCCTCGCGGGGGGCTTGGCAGAACAGATCGTCGATGGCCCCGGCGGCTATTCCGGCGTCGACGGCGACGAGAAGTGGGCCGCTGAGATCCGTCGCCTGGTGGAGCTGCGCGGTGCGACGTTGCTGGCGCACAACTACCAGTTGCCGGCAATCCAGGACGTCGCCGACCACGTCGGTGATTCTCTGGCGCTCTCGCGCATCGCCGCCGAGGCTCCTGAGGACACCATCGTGTTCTGCGGGGTGCACTTCATGGCCGAGACGGCCAAGATCCTCAGCCCGGACAAGACCGTGCTGATCCCGGATCAGCGGGCCGGCTGCTCGCTGGCCGATTCGATCACGGCCGAGGAGCTGCGTGAGTGGAAGGACGAGCACCCCGGTGCGGTCGTCGTCTCCTACGTCAACACCACCGCCGCGGTGAAGGCCCTCACGGACGTCTGCTGCACCTCGTCGAACGCCGTCGAGGTGGTGGCCTCGATCCCCGAAGACCGCGATGTGCTGTTCTGCCCCGACCAGTTCCTGGGCGCCCATGTCCGCCGCGTGACCGGCCGTAAGAACCTGCATGTCTGGGCCGGCGAATGCCACGTGCACGCCGGGATCAACGGCGACGAGCTGGCCGCCCAGGCCCGGTCGCACCCCGACGCCGAACTCTTCGTGCACCCCGAATGCGGATGTGCCACCTCGGCTCTGTACCTGGCCGGTGAGGGCGCGGTCCCCGAGGAGCGGGTGAAGATCCTGTCCACCGGAGGCATGCTCGACGCCGCCCGCGAGACCCGGGCGCGCCAGGTGCTCGTGGCCACCGAGGTCGGCATGCTGCACCAGTTGCGCAGGGCGGCACCGGAAGTCGACTTCCTGG
Source organism: Mycobacterium sp. URHD0025 (assembly GCF_000426065.1). Classification (GTDB taxonomy): domain Bacteria; phylum Actinomycetota; class Actinomycetes; order Mycobacteriales; family Mycobacteriaceae; genus Mycobacterium. The sequence continues at coordinate 419,361 of NZ_AUEQ01000007.1, forward strand.
CGGTCAACGACCGCGCGTCGTGCACCTACATGAAGATGATCACTCCGGCCGCGCTGCTGCGCTGCCTGATCGAAGGCGCCGACGAGGTGCACGTCGATCCCGAAACCGCCCGCCTGGGCCGTGCCAGCGTGCAGCGGATGATTGCGATCGGCCAGCCCGGCGGCGGAGAATGACTCCCACGGGCACCGCCCGGGGCCGCTTCGCCTGCGGCACTTCGACGTTGTGGCAGCAGCGTGCTGACGTCGTCGTGGTCGGCACCGGGGTGGCGGGGCTGGTGGCGGCCATGGCCGCGCACCGTCACGGCCGCCGCGTGGTGGTGCTGAGCAAGGCCCGCGAGACCGCGACGTTCTACGCCCAGGGCGGCATCGCGGTGGTACTGCCGCACACCGACGACTCGGTCGAGGCGCACGTCGCGGACACGGTCGCGGCCGGCGGCGGCCTGTGCGATCCCGACGCGGTGCACTCCATCGTCGAGGCGGGTTACGGAGCGGTCGCCGATCTGGTTGCCGACGGCGCCCGGTTCGACGAAACCACTCCCGGGCGTTGGTCATTGACCCGTGAGGGCGGGCACACCCGACGCCGGATCATTCACGCAGGCGGCGATGCCACGGGCGCCGAGGTGCAGCGGGCGCTCGACGTCGCGGCCGCCAACCTGGACATCCGCCGCGACCATGTGGCGTGTGAGGTGCTGCACGACGGCGCCGCGGTGACCGGAGTGCTCGTCCGCAACGAGGACGGCCTGGGCATCATCCATGCGCCGTCGGTCATCCTGGCCACCGGCGGCCTCGGCCACGTGTATGCGGCCACCACCAATCCGGGCGGCTCGACCGGCGACGGCATCGCGCTGGCGCTGTGGGCCGGTGTGCCGGTTCGCGACATCGAGTTCGTGCAGTTCCACCCGACGATGCTGTACGTCGAGAACGGCGGTGGGCGGCGCCCGCTCATCACTGAAGCGCTGCGCGGTGAGGGCGCTGTACTCATCGACTCGCAGGGCAATTCGGTCACCGAGGGCGTTCATCCGATGGGAGACCTCGCCCCGCGCGATGTGGTGGCCGCGGCCATCGACGCCCGGCTGAGCGCCACGGGTGACCCGTGCGTATACCTCGACGCCCGCGGCATCTCGCAGTTCGCCGGCCGTTTTCCGACGGTGGCGGCGGCGTGTGTGTCGGCCGGTATCGATCCGACCCGCCAACCCATTCCGGTGGTGCCCGGTGCCCATTACAGCTGTGGCGGTGTGGTCACCGACGTGCATGGGCGTACCGAACTGCCCGGCCTCTTCGCCGCGGGCGAGGTGGCCCGCACGGGGATGCACGGGGCCAATCGCTTGGCCTCCAACAGCCTGCTGGAAGGGCTGGTCGTCGGTGGCCGGGCCGGCCGCGCCGCAGCCGAGCACTCGAGCATGGTCGGTTCGGTACGCGCACAGGCTCCGCAGGAGCGTCGCAGAGAGTTCGTTGACCGAAAAGTGCTGCAGCGCAATATGTCCGAGTACGCCTCGGTGGTCCGTGACGCCGAGGGCCTGCGAACCCTCGATGACGTTCTGGGCGATGCGCGATCCGTCTCGCCCGCCGGCCGCCAGAGCTTTGAGGACGCGGCGCTCACCGCGACCGCGCAGGCCATCGCCGTCGCGGCGCTGGCCCGTACCGAAAGTCGCGGCTGCCACCATCGCGGCGATCACCCCGAAACCGACCCTGCCCAGGAGCATTCCGTGACGATTCGTGCCGCTGCAGGCCGTCCCGCACTCGACACCGCAGAGGTGGTGTGCTGATGGCACTTTCGGATGTCGAGTTGGCCGAGGCGCGTGCCACGATCAGCCGGGCGCTCGAAGAGGACCTGCGTTACGGCCCGGATGTGACGACCATTGCTACCGTGGGCCCCGATTCCATGACCACCGCCTCGGTGGTCAACCGGGAGCCGGGCGTGGCTGCCGGTGTCGACATCGCACTGTTGGTGCTCGACGAGGTGCTCGGCGCGGACGGCTACCGCGTCATCGACCGCGTCGAGGATGGCGCCCGACTGGAGGCGCGTTCGGCGATCCTGACGGTCGAGGCACCGACCCGGGGTCTGCTGACCGCCGAGCGCACCATGCTGAACTTGATGTGTCACTTGTCGGGGATCGCCACCGCGACCGCGGCCTGGGTCGACGCGGTGGCCGGCACCCACGCCAAGATCCGCGATACGCGCAAGACGCTGCCGGGTCTGCGCGCCCTGCAGAAGTACGCGGTCCGTGTGGGCGGCGGCGTCAACCACCGGATGGGCCTGGGCGACGCCGCGCTGATCAAGGACAACCACGTCGCCGCTGCCGGCTCGGTGCTGGCCGCACTCAAGGCTGTCCGCGCCGAGGCGCCCGATCTGCCGTGCGAGGTCGAGGTGGATTCGCTCGAACAACTCGACGACGTGCTCTCCGCTGACGTGGAGCTGGTGCTTCTCGACAACTTCCCCGTCTGGCAAACCCAGATCGCGGTCCAGCGCCGCGACACGCGTTCGCCCAAGACGCTGCTGGAATCTTCGGGGGGCCTGTCACTGGAGAGTGCTGCCGATTACGCCGGGACCGGCGTCGACTACCTGGCGATCGGCGCCCTCACGCATTCGGTGCGGGTGCTCGACATCGGTCTCGACACCTAACGAGGGGATGCCGGGCGCAATTCGCGCCGAACCGCGCTCGGCGTGTAGCCGGTGTGCTGGCGCACTGTCCGGCACAAATGCGCCTGATCGGCGAAGCCCAGTCCGGCGGCGACGTCGGCCATCGTGGACTCACCGCGTTGCAGCAAGTCGAGGGCCTTTCCGACGCGCACCCGGTTGCGATACCGCGTCACCGAGATTCCGAGTTCATTGCTGAACGATCGGCTCAGCCGGTACGCGGAGACCCCGAGAGCACCGGCAAGGGAGAACAGTCCCGCGGCTGTGTCATCGTCTTGCCTGATCGCGTCGCGCGCCTGAGCCACCATCCGACGGTCGGCGGGCCGCCCCGGCGCATCGGCGGCCGGCACCGGTCGTTGCGCGGCGGCGCGCAGCGCTGTGCCCACGAGTTGCACCAGGTTCTCGGCGAGTTCGTAATCGGGATCGTGTTGATGGCTGGCCAGCAACCGTCGATGCGTCAATTCCAGCCGGGCGTCCACATACACCGCGGCGGGCCCCGCCCGTCCCGGATCGCCGGCGAGCTGCCACCAGTTCGGGGCGTTGAGCTGTACTGACGTGCAGGCGTCGCCCCCGTGCGGATGAGCGAACTGCTCGCTTTCACCGGGCTCGCCGAGGTAGCCCAGCGTTGCATCGTGCCCCACCGGATCGCCGGATCCGCGGCGGCGAAAGCCTCCCGAACGCACCAGCACGAACCGTCCGTCGACGGGGCACTCGGGCTCAGACCAGTCAGCACCACCGCCGGTGCAGTTCCACGTCGCGACGCTGAAATCAGGTCGCGCGATCAGGGTCTCGGCGGTCAACACCTCTCGCACGGTAGCCGTCGGGACCGACAGTCCGGGCCGGCACCGACAGCGCGCAAGAATGTTCAAGACACGAGGTCAGCGCCTGGCCAGACTGTTGCCATGGCATGGATCAACCTTGAATTCGGTGTTGAAGCGGACAGTTCCCTCGTGTGGCAGGTGATCGGTGATTGGGCGGACGGACCGGTGCGGATGGCGCCGGGCTTCGTGACATCCTCCGAGGCCGACGGCGATATTCGGATCGTGACGTTCGCCGATGGTTTCGTCGCCCGTGAGCGCCTGGTCAGCCGCGACGATCAGGCCAGCCGAATCGCATATTCACTGATCGGCGACACCGCACCACCGGAGCACGACAACGCAGTGATGACGGTGATGGCAGAAGGGCCACAGCGCTGCCGTTTCCTCTGGTCCCGCGATGTGCTGCCACACGAAGCCGCCGGTCCCTTACGGGTTGCGATGGAGCAAGCAGCGCCGATCATCAAGGGCGCTTTGGAAAGCTTGACGGGTAGCTAGGCAGTCGCGCCACGGCGGACCAGTGAGAGCACCACGGCGGCGGTGGCGAACAGCCCGGAGAACACCCGGCCCAGGATGGTCTGCTGACGCGGTGTCTGCAGCCAGTTGAGCAGCCGTGCGGCCAGCCCCGTGTAGAGGCTCATCACGACAACGTCGACGGCGACCATCGTTGCGGCGATCGTCAGGTATTGAGGCAGCAGCGGCGCCGTCGGCACCACGAACTGCGGCAGCACGGCGAGCAGGAACACCAGGCCTTTCGGGTTGGTGGTGTTCACCAGGAAACCCCGCATCATCAGTGCCAGCCGGCTTCGCTCGACGGTGCCACCCATCCGCGCGTGCAGGTCCTGCGAGGCGCTGCGCCACTGCTGGACCGCCAGGTAGATCAGGTATGCCACACCCAGCCATTTGACGATCTGGAAGGCCAGGACCGAGCCGGCGACGACGGCGCCCAACCCGACGGCCACCAACACCAGTTGCAGCATCAGTCCGATCTGCAGCCCCAACACGCTCCACGTGCCGCGGCGGACGCTGTGAGTCAGCCCGGTGGCCATCGACAGAATCGCCCCGGCTCCGGGGGACACGCTGATGGCGATCGACGCTCCGAGAAACGCCAGCCAGATCTGCCAGGTCATGTAAGCAGTCTGGCGAGCGTGTCAAACGATATCTGCCACGAAGACACCCATCCGGCGCGCGGCGGTCCTGGGGATACGGGGGAGTGTCGGGTCATCCGTACCGGCCGGCAACACCCGCGGGTTGGTGATCTTGACGTCGCCGCTGAACAGGTGCACGTCGGCCTCGCCGGCCGCCAGCACGTTCTTCACCCAGTTGGTCTTGCCGTGCATCAGCGTCACCGCGAGCAGATTGTCCTTGCGGTAGCTGGTGACGATCGTCTCGTACGGCGTGCCGGACGTGCGGCCGCGATGCTTGATGACCGTGAATCCGGGCAACCGCTTGGAGAACGGTTTCAGCAGCGGGTTTATGTATTTGATCTGGAACCGCTCCAACGCGGGCGGCATGAGCATCGGTACGCCGGGGGCGTTGTTCGGGTGGTCTTTCGCGGACATTCAGGGCTCCATTCGGCAGTCTGGAACTACCCTACGGCGGGTCGGGTCGGCGGCAACCGGCGACGGATTTTTATCAACTGGACTGATCAGGGACAATTGAACCGATGGCCGAGTTTCAGATGTCCCGAATCGACCTGCGTAACCGTGTACTCAACGCTGCGCAGCTGCGTTCCGCGCTGCCCCGCGGCGGAGTCGACGTGGACGCAGTGGTGCCCAAGGTCCGCCCGATCGTGGAAGCCGTCGCCGAGCACGGCGCGAAGGCTGCCCTGGACTACGGCCATACGTTCGACGGCATCCGGCCCGATACCGTGCGGGTGCCGGCTGCCAGACTGGCTGCCGCGCTGGCCGAGCTTGATCCCGACGTACGCGCTGCATTGCAGGTCGCGATCGACCGCGCTCGCACCGTGCACGCCGACCAGCGCCGCACTGACACCACCACCACGCTGGCCCCCGGTGCCACGGTCACCGAACGCTGGGTGCCGGTCGAGCGCGTTGGGCTGTACGTGCCCGGCGGCAACGCCGTCTATCCGTCGAGCGTCGTGATGAACGTGGTGCCCGCACAGACCGCGGGCGTCGATTCGCTGGTGATCGCCAGCCCGCCGCAGGCGGAATTTGACGGCCTGCCGCACCCGACCATCCTGGCGGCCGCCGCCCTGCTCGGCGTCGAAGAGGTGTGGGCTGTCGGCGGTGCGCAGGCCGTGGCGCTGCTGGCCTACGGCGGCACCGATACCGATGGTGCCGAACTCGCGCCGGTCGACATGATCACGGGCCCCGGCAACATCTACGTGACCGCCGCCAAGCGGATCTGCCGCTCGCAGGTCGGCATCGACGCCGAGGCCGGCCCGACGGAGATCGCGATCTTGGCCGATGGCACGGCCGATCCGGTACACGTCGCCGCGGATCTGATCAGCCAGGCCGAGCACGACGAGATGGCGGCCTGCGTGCTGGTCACAGACAGCGAAGCGCTGGCTGAGGCCACCGACCGCGAGCTCACCCGTCAGTTGGCCACCACGGTGCACGTCGAGCGCGTCCGGGTAGCACTCTCGGGTAAGCAGTCCGCGATCGTGCTGGTCGACGATATCGAGGCGGGGGTGCGGGTGGTCAATGCCTACGCCGCCGAGCACCTGGAGATCCAGACCAAGGATGCATCCGATGTGGCCGGCCGGATCCGTTCTGCGGGAGCCATTTTCGTCGGTGCCTGGTCTCCGGTCAGCCTCGGCGACTACTGCGCCGGGTCCAACCATGTACTGCCTACCGCCGGCTGCGCCCGGCATTCCAGTGGCCTGTCCGTGCAGACTTTCCTGCGTGGCATCCACGTCGTCGAATACGACGAGGCCGCACTCAAGGACGTTTCCGGACATGTCATCACACTGTCCAAGGCGGAAAACCTGCCCTCGCACGGCGAGGCGGTACGACGGAGGTTTGAGCGGTGATGAGCGCTTGCGCGAAGAGCAGAGGGCGCTGATGAGCGCACAGGACGTGACGCTGGCCGATCTGCCGCTGCGCGAGAACCTGCGCGGGAAATCGCCTTACGGCGCACCGCAATTGGTGGTCCCGGTCCGGCTCAACACGAACGAGAACCCGCACCCGCCGACCCAGGCATTGATCGACGACGTCGCCGCCTCGGTCCGTGAGGTCGCGGCCGAGCTGCACCGCTATCCCGACCGGGACGCGGTGGCATTACGCACCGACCTGGCCGCCTATCTCACCGCGGCCACCGGCGTGCAGCTCACCGTCGACAATCTGTGGGCGGCAAATGGTTCCAACGAGATCCTGCAGCAGCTGCTGCAGGCCTTCGGCGGGCCGGGACGCAGCGCGATCGGGTTCGTGCCGTCGTACTCGATGCACCCGATCATCTCCGACGGCACCCAGACCGAGTGGCTGCAGGCCGCCCGGGCTGACGATTTCGGGCTTGCCGTAGACGTAGCTGTGGCGGCCTTAAAGGAACGCACACCCGACGTGGTGTTCGTTGCCAGCCCGAACAACCCGTCGGGACAGAGCGTTTCGGTCGACGACCTACGCCGTCTGCTTGAGGCTTTGTCTTCTGAGCCAGGCGGGATCTTGATCGTCGACGAGGCCTACGGCGAGTTCTCGTCGCAGCCCAGCGCAGTCACCCTGATCGACGAGTTCCCGACAAAGCTCATCGTCACCCGCACGATGAGCAAGGCGTTCGCCTTCGCCGGCGGACGGCTCGGCTACCTGGCCGCCGCACCTGCGGTGATCGACGCGCTGCTGCTGGTGCGCCTGCCGTATCACCTGTCCGTACTCACCCAGGCCGCCGCGTGTGCGGCGCTGCGCCATGCCGATGACACGCTGGCCAGCGTGGCGACCCTGGCCGCCGAACGTGACCGCGTGAGTGCGGAATTGAGCCGCCTCGGTTATCGGGTGATTCCCAGCGATGCGAATTTCGTGCTGTTCGGCGAGTTCGCCGACGCTCCGGTCAGCTGGCAGCGCTACCTGGACAAGGGAATTTTGATCCGCGACGTCGGCATCCCCGGCTTCCTACGCACCACGATCGGTCTGGCCGAGGAGAACGACGCGTTTCTGGCCGCCAGCGCCGATCTCGCCGCCACTGAACTTCAGCCCGCCAACAGCCCGGTAGGAGCATCGTGAGCCGTCGCGCGAAAGTCGAACGCAAAACCAGGGAATCCGACATCGTCGTCGAGATCGACCTCGACGGCACCGGTGTTGTCGACATCGACACCGGCGTGCCGTTCTTCGACCACATGTTGACCTCGCTGGGCACCCACGCAAGTTTCGACCTCACCGTGCACGCCAAGGGCGACATCGAGATCGAGGGGCACCACACGATCGAGGACACCGCGATCGTGCTGGGGCAGGCGCTCGGGGAGGCCCTCGGCGACAAGAAGGGCATCCGCCGGTTCGGCGACGCCTTCATCCCGATGGACGAGACGTTGGCGCACGCCGCGGTCGACGTGTCCGGCCGGCCGTACTTCGTACACACCGGGGAGCCCGAGTTCATGGTCGAATTCACCATCGCCGGCTCCAGCGCGCCGTACCACACCGTGATCAACCGGCACGTGTTCGAATCGCTTGCATTCAACGCCCGCATCGCATTGCACGTGCGCACGTTGTACGGCCGCGACCCGCACCACATCACCGAGGCCCAGTACAAGGCGGTGGCCCGCGCGCTGCGTCAGGCCGTCGAATACGACGCGCGGGTGACCGGCATTCCGTCCACCAAAGGCACCCTGTGACAAAGAAGGTCATCGTGCTCGATTACGGATCGGGCAATCTGCGCTCGGCCCAGCGAGCGTTGGAGCGCACGGGTGCCGACGTCGAGGTCACGGCAGATCCCGGCGCTGCCGCGGCGGCTGACGGTCTGGTGGTGCCCGGTGTCGGTGCGTTCGAGGCCTGCATGACCGGGCTCCGCGCGATCGGCGGCGAGAAGATCATCGCCGACCGCCTACAGAACGGACGCCCGGTTCTGGGCGTCTGTGTGGGCATGCAGATCCTGTTCGCCCGCGGGGTGGAGTTCGGGACGGAGTCCACCGGTTGCGGTCAGTGGCCCGGCTCCGTGACCCGACTGGAGGCCCCGGTGATTCCGCACATGGGCTGGAACGTCGTCGACGCGGCGGCAGGCAGCACGCTGTTCAAGGGGCTCAACGCAGACACGCGCTTCTACTTCGTACATTCGTACGCCGCCCAGGAGTGGTCCGGTAACCGGGATGCACTGGTGACCTGGGCAACGCATCACGTGCCGTTCATCGCGGCCGTCGAAGACGGCCCGTTGTCGGCTACGCAATTTCATCCGGAGAAGAGCGGCGACGCCGGTGCGACGCTGCTCGCGAATTGGGTTGAGGGACTGTGAGTTTGATTCTGTTGCCGGCTGTCGATGTGGTAGACGGCAAAGCGGTGCGTCTGGTGCAGGGCAAGGCAGGTAGTGAGACCGATTACGGTTCGGCACTGGAGGCCGCACAGGCCTGGCAGCGCGACGGCGCCGAGTGGATCCACCTCGTGGACCTGGACGCCGCCTTCGGCCGCGGCAGCAACCGCGAGCTGCTGGCCGACCTGGTCGGCAAGCTCGACGTGAAAGTCGAACTGTCCGGCGGCATCCGCGACGACGACTCGTTGAAGGCCGCCATGGACACCGGCTGTGCCCGGGTGAACATCGGCACGGCAGCGCTGGAAAGCCCCGACTGGTGCCGTGGCGCGATCGCCGAATATGGCGACCGGGTGGCCGTCGGGCTGGACGTGCAATTCGAGAACGGCAGCTGGCGGCTGCGCGGCCGCGGTTGGGAGACCGACGGGGGCGACCTGTGGGACGTCCTGGATCGTCTTGATCGCGAAGGGTGTTCGCGGTACGTCGTCACCGACGTCACCAAGGACGGCACCCTCACGGGCCCCAATCTGGAACTGCTCGCGGCGGTCGCCGACCGCACCGACGCCCCGGTGATCGCTTCCGGCGGGGTGTCCAGCCTTGATGATCTGCGGGCGATCGCCACTCTGACCGGCCACGGAGTCGAGGGTGCGATCGTCGGGAAAGCGCTCTACGCCGGACGGTTCACCTTGCCGCAGGCGCTGGCCGCGGTCAGCGGATAAGCGGGTGGCCGCCCTGGACCCGTCGAAGTTGGCCGCACTGGTCGATGCGGCGACCGAGATCCTCGACGCGGCGTCCGTGCCGTTCATCGCCGGACACCGCGCCGAATCCGCGGTGAGCAAGCAGGGCAACGACTTCGCCACCGAGGTCGATCTGGCGATCGAACGGCAGGTGGTCCGAGCACTGACCGAGGCCACCGGGATCGGGGTGCACGGCGAAGAATTCGGCGGTGAACCCATCGATTCGCCGCTGGTGTGGGTACTCGACCCGATCGACGGCACCTTCAACTACGCGGCCGGTTCGCCGATGGCGGCGATTCTGCTGGGCCTGCTGGCCGATGGCGAGCCGGTGGCCGGCCTCACCTGGCTGCCGTTCACCGGACAGCGCTATACGGCGCTCGCCGGAGGGCCGGTGCGCGACAACGGCACCGCGCTCCCGGCACTCGGATCACCGACCCTGACCGACTCGATCATCGGGATCCAGACCTTCAACATCGACTCCCGCGGACGATTCCCCGGCCGGTACCGCGTTGAGGTGCTGTCCAATCTCAGTCGGGTGTGCTCGCGGGTGCGGATGCACGGCGCCACCGGGGTCGATCTGGCCTACGTCGCGGCCGGAATCCTGGGCGGGGCCATCAGTTTCGGACATCACATCTGGGACCACGCCGCCGGTGTGGCTATGGTCCGTGCCGCCGGTGGCATCGTGACCGATCTGGCCGGTGATCCGTGGACGTCTGAATCCAAGTCGGCTCTGGCCGCCGCGCCCGGCGTGCACGAACGCATGCTGGAACTCGTGAAATCCGCTGGCAATCCGGAGGACTACCTGTGAGCACCATCAGTGATGTCGCGACGCGGATCATCCCGTGCCTCGACGTCGACGCCGGCCGGGTGGTCAAGGGCGTCAACTTCGAAAACCTGCGTGACGCAGGCGATCCCGTCGAGCTCGCCGCTGCCTACGACGCCGAGGGCGCCGATGAGCTGACCTTCCTCGACGTGACCGCGTCCTCGTCGGGTCGGTCCACCATGCTCGAGGTGGTCAAGCGCACCGCCGAGCAGGTGTTCATCCCGCTGACCGTGGGCGGCGGGGTCCGTTCGGTCGACGATGTCGACGTGCTGCTACGCGCAGGTGCCGACAAAGTGTCGGTCAACACCGCCGCTATTGCGCGGCCGGAACTCCTGGCCGAGCTGGCCCGTCAGTTCGGCTCCCAGTGCATCGTCCTCAGTGTCGATGCTCGGACCGTGCCGGCCGGCGATCAGCCGACCCCTTCGGGGTGGGAGGTGACCACCCACGGCGGGCGCCGCGGCACCGGAATCGACGCGATCGAGTGGGCCGCGCGTGGCGCCGAACTGGGCGTCGGCGAGATCCTGCTCAACTCGATGGACCGCGACGGTACGAAGGCCGGTTTCGACCTGCCGATGCTGCGTGCCGTGCGCGCGGCGGTGGGCGTCCCGGTGATCGCCAGCGGCGGAGCCGGTGCGGTATCCGATTTTGCGCCCGCCGTGCAGGCCGGGGCGGACGCGGTGCTGGCCGCCAGCGTGTTCCATTTCCGGGAGCTGACCATCGGTGAGGTGAAGGCGGCGATGCGCGACGCAGGGATCACCGTCCGATGAGCGCTTGCGCGAAGAGCCGAGGTGCACGATGAGCGCAGCGAAGAGGACAGATCGAGGTGTCGTCCGATGAGCGCTTTGGACCCGGCCATCGCCGCACGCTTGAAGCGCAACGCCGACGGATTGTTCTGCGCCGTGGCGCAGGAGCGGTCCACCGGTCAGGTGCTGATGGTCGCCTGGATGGATGACGACGCATTGGCCCGCACGCTGGAAACCCGTGAGGCCACGTACTTTTCACGCTCCCGGAGTGAGCAGTGGGTGAAGGGCCTGACGTCGGGGCACACACAGTACGTCCACTCGGTCCGCTTGGACTGCGACGGCGACACGGTGCTGCTTGAGGTCGATCAGACCGGCGCTGCCTGCCACACCGGGGCGCACACGTGCTTCGACGCGGACGTGCTGCTTTCCGACTGACGCATTGGCGTCGAGATTGCTCTGAGGTACGAGATCAGCCAGATTTTTGTCCCTGGCTGCAGTCTCGGTGATGGTCGAAGCCGCCGAACCGCGTTGCGGTCCCCATGCTTGTCGGTGGTGTCGTTGACAATGGCGGGGTGACTGAGAGCGCTGGGCCGGCCAACGGCGATTCTGCCGCGGCCCGCAAAGCGCGCGGTGCGTTCTTCACCCCACCGGAGATTTCGCGTTACCTCACCCGGTGGGCCATCCGGTCCGCTGATGACGCGGTGTTCGAGCCCGCGGCAGGGGAGGCCGCGTTCGTGGTCGAGGCCGTCACCCGGTTGGCCGAATTGGGCGTTACCCAGCCGAGAGTCGACGGGGTGGAACTCCACGCGGCCAGCGCGGCCACCGCCCGCAGGCGCGTCGCCGCGGCCGGCGGCACGGCCCGCATCAGGACGGCCGACTTTTTCACGATCGAACCGCGTGCTGGATACACCGCGGTGATCGGCAACCCGCCCTACATCCGTTATCAGGATTTCCGCGGCGCCACTCGGGCGCAGTCCCGCCGAGCAGCGCTCAAAGCCGGGGTGACCCTGTCGGGCCTGGCATCGAGTTGGGCGGCGTTCACGGTGCATGCGGCGTTGTTCCTGAAGCCCGGCGGCCGGCTGGCACTGGTGTTGCCCGCGGAATTGCTCAGCGTGAACTACGCGTCGGCAGTCCGGAAGTTCTTGTTCGACCGGTTCGCCAGTGTCGAGTTGGTGATGTTCGACGAGCAGGTGTTTCCCGAGGCCGAGGCGGATGTGGTGTTGCTGCTCGCCGACGGCTATGGGGGCGGGCCTTGCGGACACGCCGTCATCCATCGGGCCCGCAACGCGGATTCGCTGAGATCTGAACTCGTACAGCGTCGTTGGTCACCTCGTGACCCTTCCGACAAGTGGGTGAGCGGCCTGATCGGTAACGCGCCGGTCGACGCGATCCATGGTCTGCACACCGATGGGCACTTCACCATGCTCGAGACGTGGGGCGATACCACGCTGGGCATGGTGACCGGCAACAACAGCTACTTCGCGCTGTCCCCGGAGCGCGTCCGTGAACTCGGGCTGCGGCCCACTGATCTGTTGCCGTTGTCGCCGCCGGGCAGCGCCCACTTGCGTGGTCTGACACTCTCCCCGGAGCAGTTGGCCAGGCTGGGGGAGGACGGCCGGTCGATCCACCTGTTCCGCCCGACCGGGACGCCCTCGGCCGCGGCGCAGCGTTATATCGACGCCGGTCATGCCGCCGGCGTGCATCTGGCCTACAAGTGCCGGGTACGTCGGCCCTGGTATCTGGTGCCGCTGGTGATTCCGGCTGACCTGCTGCTGACCTGTATGAATGCCGACACCCCGCGGTTGATCACCAATCGGGTCAAGGCTCATCACCTCAACTCGGTGCACGGGGTGTACCTGCGCGAAGGCGTTCGGACGCTGGGCCGCGACGTGCTGGGGTTGGCTGCGCTGAACTCGGTGACAGTGCTGCATGCCGAGATCGTCGGGCGCTCCTACGGCGGCGGCATTCTCAAGATCGAACCCCGTGAGGCCGACCGTTGGCTGGTGCCTTCCCCTGAGCTGGTATCTGCGCGCGCCGATGAGTTGCGGGCGGTGCGCCGCCGCGTCGGAACGCTGCTGGAGCGTGGCTCCCTGCTCGAGGCGACCCGCCTCGTCGACGACGCATTGGGATTGGCCGGCCGAATCGCCCTGGAACCCGTTCGGATCGCGCGCGATTCATTGGCGACGCGCCGGACGGTAAGGTCTCGGCGTGCCCGCTGAACCGTCGACCAAGGCCACCGCGTGGGCCATCTTCGACCGGATCGTGGCCGACGCGGCGCCGGCGGGCGTGCACACCAACCCCTGGGTCCGGGTCGCCGGTGAGCTCACCTTCGTTCCCGATTTCCGGGTTCTGCGCAAGCTGCTCGGTGTGCCGTTATTCCTGAACGCGCCGTCCACCACCGGGGTTCCGGCGTTGGCCCTCGATGTGTGGCTGGCCTACGAGCTGAGGCGCGCCGGGTTCGATCCGGATGCGGTGTGGCCGCGCCCCACCGACCCGCGCATCATGCCGGGCGCCATCGCCAACCTGCTCGAGGCACTTCCGCAAAAGGAACGCCACCTGATCGAGCAACGGCTGCGCCGGTCGATGAAAGGCGTTGCCGGGTCGAGTGCCAGCGTGCTGGGCAAGCACTACATGAAGCAGGTCGACGTGGTGATGTCGGACTGGGACACCGGCCCGGAATTGCTGATCAGCACCAAACGGATGGATTCGAGCTTCGGCAAGAATGCCGCCAACCGGGTCGAGGAGAGCTACGGCGACGCCAAGAATCTTCGGCTGCGCCACCCGCTGTCGGCCCTCGGGTTCGTCTACGGCCTGCGCTCGACGATTCTGACTACCGAGCCGGACAAGGCCGAGTGGCTCATCGACCTGCTGGGCAAGCTCGGTACCGAGGACGACGCCTATCACGCCGTCGCCTTGGTGATGATCGACTATGACTCTGAGGTCACCGAAACTGCTGACGAGGAAGTCGACAGCATCGAGAAAGCCGAACCCGACACCCTTTTCGAGATCGTTGATGTGGCCACGGCTGCGGTGGACGAAGCCCTGGCCGCTCTACCCGACATCGCGATCCGGCATGACACCGTGCCACCCGGACTGCAGCCGTCGCGGTTCCTGGCGACCATGGTCGCGCGCGTCATCGACACCACGCCGGTGACCCGGCACCGTGAGGCACGCCGACGCCGCAACAACCCGGCCGAGCCCGAGCGTCAGGCTTAGAGCACCCGCGAACTGGCCTTGGCCCGCGCACTCCATCTGCCGTCGTCATAGCCGACCGTCACCGGATGCGCGAACGCGGTCGTCACGTTGTCGGTGTTGACCACATCGCGGGCCGGTCCACTGGCCACCGTGCGCCCCTCTGCGATCAGCAGTGCGTGCGTGGTGCTCGTGGGCAGTTCCTCGAGGTGGTGGGTGACCAGGATCGAGGCCATATCGGGATGCGAGTCATCCAGTGTGTCAAGGGTTTCCAGTAGTTGTTCGCGGGCCGCCACGTCCAGCCCGGTGGTGGGTTCGTCCAGCAGTAGCAGCTGCGGATCGGCGATCAACGCCCGGGCGATCAAGGTGCGCCCTCGTTCGCCCTGCGACAGCGTCGGCCAGATCGCGTCGACCCGGGCCGAGAGTCCCACGGTGTCGATCAGCTCCTCGGCTCGGCGTTCCTGCTCGGCAGTGGGCGTCCAGTGCGCGGCGATGTCGATGGTGGCGGTGATGCCGGTGAGGACCACCTCACGCACTGTGAGTGGGTATTGCAGGCGGTGTCGGGGATTCACATGACCGATGGAGCGGCGCAGCACCGCCAGGTCGGTGCGGCCCATCTGGCCGCCGAGCACCCGCACTGTCCCCGTCGTCGGAAATGTCACGGCGGCACAGAAACCCAGCAGCGTGCTCTTGCCGGCACCGTTGGGGCCCAGCAGTGCCCAGTGTTCACCGGACTGCACGGTCAGGGAGATGCCGTCGATGATCTGCTTGCCGTCGCGGCGGAAGGTCACCTCGGTGATGTCGAGGACCGGGGTCATGCGAAAGACTCCTTCAGTGAGCTCAGATGGGTTCTGCTGGCCGCTGCGGCGGCCTCGGGATCGCGGGCGATGATCGCCTCGGCCAGCTGCTGGTGCAGGGCGTGATCGCAGGGTTCGGAGGCGATCGGCCGGATCTTGAGCATGTCGATCATGGCCAGCCGTAGCCGGGGCAGGAAGGCGTCGAACAACTGGATGAGCACTTCGTTGTGGGCCGCGGCGATCACCGTTCGGTGAAACGCCATATCCGCATCGACGTGGTCGGGTACCGACTGGCCGACCACACCGCGGGCGGCGAGGGTGCGACGGATCGCGCGCATGTCGGCGGGGGTGCGACGTGTCGCGGCCAGTGCGGCGCCCTCGGCTTCGATGGCGATGCGTGCCTCGATCACCGACACGATGGTGGCACGACGCAGCACGGTGTCCCAGTCTTCGGCGGCATCGAGCGCTGTCACGAACACGCCGGCGCCCTGGCGACTCTCCAGCACACCCTTGCCGGACAGTTCGCGGATGGCTTCGCGCAGGGTGGAGCGGCCTACGCCGAGCTGCGCGGCCAGGGTCGTCTCGCCGGGAAGACGATGGCCCAGCGGCCATTCGCCCTCGCGGATACGCGTCAGGAGGAGCTGAGCTGTCTGGGCTGCCAGCGGGTGACGCTGAACTTGGGACGTCATCACAACCTGTCTACTTGTCTGAGGAGTTGTGTATAGTCTACCCATCATGACGCGCGTCCTCCTGCTTAGCCGCCGCGGCGGGGCCTGAATCGACCGGCCCCCTGCCGTGGGGCTGTGTCGTGCCGGTCGAATTCCAACCCGACCGAAGGCGCTCTCATGACGAATCCGTCATTTCCCACCATCAACACCCCGGCCGGAGACATTCCGGCGCATGCACCCCGCTGGAATCGCCAGCGGCAGTCCCAGATGCCGTCGCACCGCTACGCCGATGTCTACGACCGCGTCGAAGTTCCTCTGGTGCAACGTGATTGGCCCACTGCCCGCATCACCGCCGCGCCGCTGTGGGTGCCGGTCGACCTGCGGGACGGCAACCAGGCGCTGGCCGAACCGATGGACCCGGCCCGCAAACGCCGGTTCTTCGAACTACTCGTCGCCATGGGCTACAAGGAGATCGAGGTCGGATACCCATCCGCATCTCAGACCGACTTCGACTTCGTCCGGCTGCTGGCCGAATCCGATATCGCGCCGCCAGACGTCACCATCGTGGTGTTCGTACCTGCGCGCCGCGATCTGATCGAACGGACGGTGGACTCGGTCCGCGGTATCGGCAACGACGTCGTCATCCACATGTACACCGCCACCGCACCCACCTGGCGCGATGTCGTACTGGGCAAGGACCGTGCCGAGCTGCGCGACTTGATCCTCGCCGGCGCGCGCGACGTCCTCGAGTTCACCGACGGCATGCCCAACGTGCGGTTCGAGTTCTCCCCGGAGGTGTTCAACCTCACCGAGCCGGATTACGTGATCGAGCTGTGCGACGCGGTGACGGAACGGTGGCAGGCCACACCCGACCGTCCGGTCATCCTCAACCTGCCGGCCACCGTCGAGATCGCCACCCCGAACGTGTACGCCGACCAGATCGAGTACATGCACCGCAACGTGTCTCGTCGGGACAGCGTCATCCTGTCGGTGCATCCGCACAACGACCGGGGGACCGGCATCGCCTGCGCCGAGCTCGCGGTGTTGGCCGGTGCGCAGCGGGTGGAAGGATGCGTGTTCGGCAACGGTGAACGCACCGGCAATGTCGACATCGCCACCCTGGCGCTGAATCTGCATGCCCAGGGCGTGGATCCGATGATCGACTTCTCCGACATCGACGAGATCGCGCGCACCGTCAGTCACTGCACCCGCATGCTGATCCATGAACGCCATCCGTATGTCGGGGACATGGTGCACACGGCGTTCTCCGGGACCCATCAGGACGCGATCAAGAAGGGCTTCGCCGAACATCGCGCAAGGGCCGTGGCCGCTGGACGGCCGGAGAGCGAAATCGATTGGCGGGTACCGTATCTGCCGATCGACCCGGCCGACATCGGTCGCGCCTACGATGCGGTGATCCGGGTCAACTCGCAATCCGGCAAGGGCGGCATCGCGTACCTGCTGGCCACCGAATACGGGCTGGAGTTGCCACGCCGGCTGCAGATCGACTTCGCCCGCCACGTTCAGGCGCACACCGACGAAAGTGGTTCCGAGGTCACCGCCGCTGATCTCTTCGACTTGTTCGAGACCACCTATCTGGACCCGGCGGGGCCGGTGCAGCTCAAGGACTGGCGCACCGGCGGTGCCGGCTCCTCCGCGGTCACCGACCTCGTCCTGATGTACGAGGGGCGCACGGTGGCCAGCAGCCATCGCGGCATCGGTCCGGTGGACGCACTGCGCGCCGCACTCGAGGAGATCGGTCATCGGATCGAGGTGCTGAGCCTGACCCAGCAGTCGATCGGTAGCACCGCCGTCACTTACCTGGAGTATCGGGCGGACGGACGCACCGGCTGGGCGTGCGGCCGCAGCGATTCGGTGCTGGCGGCATCGATGGCGGCGGTGCTGCGAGCGGTCAACGCGCCTTGAGCAACTCCAGTGCCTTGTCGGCATGGGTGTCCATGCTGATCTCGCTGGAGATCACTCCGAGGACGGTGCGGTCGGTGTCGATGACGAACGTGGTCCGCTTGACGGGCATGAGCTTGCCGAGCAGGCCACGTTTCACCCCGAACAGGGCGGCAACCTTGCCGTCGGCGTCCGACAGCAGCGGATAGTCGAAGTTCTGGATGTCGGCGAACTTGGCCTGCTTGGCGACCGGGTCGGTACTGATACCGACCCGGTTCGCACCGGCTGCGGTGAACTCCGCGGCCAGGTCGCGGAAGTGACAGGCTTCCTTGGTGCAACCGGGAGTCATCGCCGCGGGATAGAAGAACAGCACCACCGGGCCGTCGGCGAGCAGGCTCGTCAGGCTGCGAATGGTGCCGGACTGATCCGGCAGTTCGAACTCGGGAACGGTGTCACCCGTCCTCATCTGTGTCATGGCTGCCCAGGCTACGCCGTCTGCATGCCGGGCCTGTGGCGTAGATCTGGGAGGATTGGTCCCGTGCAAACCACAGCCACCCGTGGGTCGGGATCGTCGGGCGCCGGCTCATCGCTCGCCCTCACCACATCACGCGAGGATTTCCGGGCATTGGCCGCCGAACACCGCGTGGTCCCGGTGACCCGCAAGGTTCTGGCCGACAGTGAGACGCCGTTGTCGGCGTACCGCAAGCTCGCCGCCAACCGCCCCGGCACGTTCCTGCTGGAATCGGCCGAGAACGGTCGCTCGTGGTCGCGGTGGTCCTTCATCGGTGCCGGTGCGCCCTCCGCGCTGACGGTCCGGGACAACGAAGCGGTGTGGCTGGGCACCGCGCCCAAGGACGCGCCAAGCGGTGGTGAGCCGCTGGCGGCGCTGCGAGCCACCCTCGATCTGCTGCAGACCGAGGCGCTGACGGATCTGCCACCCCTGTCGTCGGGGTTGGTGGGGTACTTCGCCTACGACATGGTGCGCCGGCTCGAGCGGCTCCCGGAGTTGGCGGTCGACGATCTCGGCCTGCCGGACATGGTGCTGCTGCTGGCCACCGACATCGCCGCCGTCGACCACCACGAGGGCACCATCACCCTGATCGCCAACGCGGTGAACTGGAACGGCACCGACGAGCGGGTCGACGAGGCCTACGACGATGCGGTGGCGCGCCTGGACGTGATGACCGCTGCCCTCGGTCAGCCGCTTTCCTCCACGGTCGCCACGTTCAGCCGGCCGGTGCCCGAGCACCGCGCGCAGCGCACGGTGGAGGAATACACCGCGATCGTGGAAAAACTCGTCGGTGACATCGAGGCTGGCGAAGCCTTCCAGGTGGTGCCGTCGCAGCGGTTCGAGATGGACACCGGGGCTGACCCCATCGATGTCTACCGGATGCTGCGGGTGACCAACCCCAGCCCGTACATGTACCTGCTCAATGTGCCCAATACCGATGGTGGACTGGACTTCTCGGTGGTCGGGTCCAGCCCAGAAGCGCTGGTCACGGTGAAGGACGGCCGGGCCACCACCCATCCGATCGCCGGAACCCGCTGGCGCGGCAGCACCGAGGAAGAAGATGTGCTGCTGGAAAAGGAACTGCTGGCTGACGAGAAAGAGCGCGCCGAGCATCTGATGCTGGTCGATCTGGGCCGCAACGACCTGGGGCGGGTGTGCCGCCCGGGCACGGTGCGCGTCGAGGACTACAGCCACATCGAGCGGTACAGCCACGTCATGCATCTGGTGTCCACGGTCACCGGCGAGCTGGCCGAGGGCAAGACCGCGTTGGACGCGGTGACGGCGTGTTTCCCGGCGGGCACCCTGTCGGGGGCGCCGAAGGTTCGGGCCATGGAGTTGATCGAGGAGGTCGAGAAGACCCGGCGGGGTCTGTACGGCGGGGTCCTGGGGTACCTGGATTTCGCGGGCAACGCCGACTTCGCCATCGCCATCCGTACCGCGCTGATGCGCGAAGGCACGGCATACGTGCAGGCCGGCGGGGGAGTCGTCGCCGATTCCAACGGTCCCTACGAGTACAACGAGTCGGCCAACAAGGCCAAGGCCGTCCTCAACGCCATCGCCGCTGCCGACACATTGGCCGAGCCGTGACGCGGGCGGCGCAGGCGCTGTTCGTGGTCGCAGCCGTGGTGTTGTGGGTCGCGTCCCGGATGACCTGGGTCGAGGTGGGCTCGTTCGACGGGCTGGGACAACCCAAGACCACGACTTTGAGCGGCGCGTCCTGGTCGACGGCGTTGATCCCGCTGGCGTTGCTGGTGCTGGCCGCCGCGGTGGCGGTGCTGGCCGTGCGAGGGTGGACGCTGCGGTTGCTGGCCCTGCTGATCGCGGTGGCCAGTGCGGGCATGGGCTATCTGGGGATCAGCCTGTGGGTGATCAAGGATGTCGCGGTGCGGGCCGCTGACCTGGCAGTTGTCCCGCTGGCGCAGCTGACCGGGACCAGCCGTTCCTACGGCGGGGCGGTGTTGACGCTGATCGCCGCGGTGTGTGCGCTGGCCGGTGCGGTGATGCTGATGCGGTCGGCCAATGGTGCGAAGCGTGGTGTTGCGGGCCGCTACGCGGCGCCGGCAGCCCGGCGGGAAGCGGTCAAGAGTGACAACAGTGGTGAGCCGATGTCGGAACGAATGCTCTGGGATGCGCTGGACGAAGGACAGGATCCGACCGGTGACGGCGGCGATCGGAGACAATAAGGGCCGGTGGATGGTGAAGATGGGGCGACGGCTACCCTTCGAGGGAGGGCAACCGGGACCGGCCCGGAGGCACCAGAAAGGAACCGACGGGCGATGAGTTCGGCCACAGTGCTCGACTCCATTATCGAGGGAGTCCGCGCCGACGTTGCCGCCCGCGAGGCCGTTATCAGCTTGGCTGATATCAAGGCGCGGGCCCAGGACGCACCTCCTCCGCTCAACGTGATGGCTGCGTTGCGGGAACCGGGAATTGCAGTGATCGCCGAGGTGAAGCGCGCGAGTCCATCTCGGGGCGAGCTGGCCAACATCGCCGATCCGGCTCAACTGGCGCAGGCTTACGAGGCCGGCGGCGCGCGGATCATCAGTGTTCTCACCGAACAGCGCAGGTTCAACGGCTCACTGGCCGACCTCGACGCGGTGCGGGCGGCGGTGTCAATCCCGGTGTTGCGCAAAGACTTTGTCATCAAGCCGTACCAGATCCATGAGGCCCGGGCCCATGGCGCCGACCTGTTGCTGCTGATCGTGGCGGCGCTCGAGCAGCCAGTGCTGGAATCGCTGCTGGAACGCACGGAATCCCTTGGGATGACCGCACTTGTCGAGGTGCACACCGAAGAAGAGGCCGACCGGGCGCTGCAGGCCGGGGCCACGGTGATCGGTGTCAACGCCCGTGACCTCAAGACGCTGGAAGTCGACCGCGACTGCTTCAGCCGGATCGCGCCGGGATTGCCCAGCAATGTCATCCGTGTCGCGGAGTCCGGAGTTCGTGGAACCGCCGACCTGCTGGCCTACGCCGGCGCGGGTGCCGATGCTGTGCTGGTCGGGGAGGGCCTGGTGACCAGCGGGGATCCCCGCACCGCGGTCGCCGATCTGGTCACCGCCGGTACACACCCGTCCTGCCCGAAACCGGCTCGCTGAAACAGGCGATGAGCCGCTCGCACGAAAAGACACTCTGATGGCGGATCTCGCGGGGCCTGAATTGCCTCGTACCAGCGCAGGCGTTGCCGAACCCACCGTTCACGACCCCGACGCCCTTGGGCATTTCGGTTCTTACGGTGGGCGGTTGGTGCCCGAGGCGCTCATGGCGGTGATCGAAGAGGTCACCGCGGCATATGAGAAGGCCCGCGGTGACCAAGCCTTCCTCGACGAACTCGACCGGTTGCAGCGGCACTACAGCGGCCGACCGTCCCCGCTGTACGAGGCGAGCCGGTTGTCCGAGTTCGCCGGCGGCGCACGCCTTTTCCTCAAACGAGAAGATCTGAACCACACCGGCTCTCACAAGATCAACAACGTTCTGGGTCAAGCGCTGCTGGCGCGCCAGATGGGCAAGACCCGGGTCATCGCCGAGACCGGCGCCGGTCAGCACGGCGTGGCCACCGCCACCGCGTGCGCGTTGCTCGGTCTGGAATGCGTCATCTACATGGGCGCGGTGGATACCGCCCGCCAGGCCCTCAACGTCGCGCGGATGCGATTGCTGGGAGCCACCGTCGTCTCGGTCGAGGCTGGTTCCAAAACCCTCAAGGACGCCATCAACGAGGCATTCCGGGACTGGGTCACCAACGCCGACGACACCTACTACTGCTTCGGGACGGCAGCCGGCCCGCATCCGTTCCCGCTGATGGTGCGTGATTTCCAGCGCGTCATCGGTATGGAGGCCAGGGCGCAGATCCTCGATCAGGCCGGCCGGTTGCCCGACGCGGTCACCGCGTGTGTCGGTGGCGGTTCGAACGCCATCGGCGTCTTCCACGCCTTCATCGATGACCCGGCGGTCCGGCTGGTCGGTTTCGAGGCCGCCGGCGACGGTGTCGAAACGGGGCGGCACGCAGCGACGTTCGCGGGTGGCTCGCCCGGTGCGTTCCAGGGTTCCTTCTCCTACCTGTTGCAGGACGAGGACGGCCAGACGATCGAATCGCATTCCATCTCCGCCGGTTTGGACTATCCGGGTGTCGGGCCTGAGCATGCCTTCCTGAAAGACATCGGCCGTGCCGAGTACCGTCCGATCACCGATACCGAGGCGATGGACGCTTTCTCGCTGCTGTGCCGTCGCGAGGGCATCATTCCGGCGATCGAGTCGGCACACGCGGTGGCAGGAGCACTGAAACTGGGATCGGAACTGGGCAGCGGATCCATCATCGTGGTCAACTTGTCCGGGCGAGGCGACAAGGACGTCGAGACGGCGGCCAAGTGGTTCGGACTGCTCGATGAGGGGAGCGCGGGATGAGCCGGCTGGCAGAGTTGTTCGACGGCTGCCGTGCGGAGGGCCGTGCCGCGCTGATCGGTTATCTGCCCACCGGATTCCCCGATGTACAGACATCCATCGCGGCCATGACCGCGATGGTCCAATCCGGTTGCGATCTGGTGGAAGTCGGGGTGCCCTACTCGGATCCCGGCATGGACGGACCGACGATCGCCGCCGCCGCGGAGGCCGCGCTGGCCGGCGGCGTCCGGGTGCGCGACACCTTGGCCGCGGTCGAGGCGATCAGCAATGCCGGTGGCCGCGCGGTCGTCATGACTTACTGGAACCCGGTGCTGCGCAAGGGTGTTGACACGTTCGCGCGTGATCTGGCCTCAGCCGGTGGGTATGGTCTGATCACCCCGGACCTCATTCCGGAAGAAGCCGGCGACTGGATCGCGGCTTCCGAGGAACACAATCTGGATCGAATCTTTCTCGTCGCCCCGTCCTCGACGCCGGAGCGGCTCGCGGCGACGGTGACCGCTTCGCGAGGATTCGTCTACGCCGCCTCGACCATGGGCGTCACCGGGGCACGTGACGTTGTCTCGAACGCGGCGCCGGAGTTGGTGCGCCGCGTCAAGGAAGTGTCCGACATCCCCGTCGGGGTCGGGTTGGGCGTCCGCTCGGGAGAGCAGGCGGCCGAGATCGGCGCCTACGCCGACGGCGTCATCGTCGGGTCGGCACTGGTGTCGGCCCTGCAGGAGGGGCTGGATGCGGTGCGTCGCCTCACCGAAGAACTGGCCAACGGCGTTAGGCAGAGGATTTCAGCTTGACCACTACCGTGCTCGCGTATTTGCCCAGCCCGTCACAGGGCGTCTGGCATCTGGGGCCGGTGCCTCTCCGCGCGTACGCGCTCTGCATCATCGTGGGCATCATCGCGGCGTTGGTGATCGGCGACCGGCGTTGGCAGGCGCGCGGCGGGCAAGCCGGCGTCATCTATGACATCGCCTTGTGGGCAGTGCCTTTCGGTCTCGTGGGTGGTCGGCTGTACCACGTCATGACAGACTGGCCCACCTATTTCGGACCTTCCGGCAAGGGGCTCGGTGCCGCCTTCCAGGTCTGGCAGGGCGGCCTGGGAATCTGGGGTGCCGTCGCCCTCGGTGGCGTCGGAGCCTGGATCGGGTGCCGTTCGCACGGGATACCTCTACCGGCGTTCGGCGACGCGATCGCACCGGGAATCATCCTGGCGCAGGCGATCGGTCGACTCGGGAACTACTTCAATCAAGAGCTGTACGGCGGTGACACCACGCTGCCGTGGGGCCTGGAGATCTACAAACGGCTGAACGCCGCGGGTTTGCCCGACGATCTCAACGGCATGTCCACCGGCGAGGTCATCAAGGTGGTTCATCCCACCTTCCTGTACGAATTGCTCTGGAACCTCTTGGTTTTCGCGCTGCTCATCTGGGCCGACCGCAGGTTCAAACTCGGCCACGGCCGGCTCTTCGCGCTGTATGTCGCCGGCTACTGCGCGGGCCGCTTCATCATCGAGTTGATGCGCAGCGATCCGGCGACTGAGTTCGCCGGTATCCGCGTGAACACCTTCACCTCCACGTTCGTGTTCATCGGCGCCATCGTCTACATCATGCTCGCGACCAAGGGACGCGAAGATCCGGCGACCTTGGCCGGCAAAACCCATGACGAAGAGGACGAGTCGGCTCTGGACGAGGTCGGCAAGGAGCTGGTCGGGGCGGCGGCGACAACCGGTGTCGTTGCGGCGGCGGCGGTAGCCGGGCAGGACGATGACGAAGATGCCGACCACATGCATCCGGATGAGGTCGGCGCCGGCGAGGACGACGGAGCCGAAGCTGCTGCGGCAATCGAACTGAAGGCGATCGCCACCGACGCCGATGAAGAGGCCGAAGAAGAGGCCGATGACATCGAGGACGACGCGGATGCCGAGGCTGACGAAGCCGACGAGGTGTCCGCCGATGCCGAGATTGGTGACGAGGCCGAGGTCGAGGAACTCGAGGACGAGGCTGAGGCCCCGGTTGACGAGGAAGCCGAGGCCGAGGCTGTCGAGGACGCCGAGCTGGAAGCGGCGGAGGCTGCTGCGGAAGCTGAGTCCGAGGCTGAAGAGGTCGTCGTGGGGTCCGAGACCGACGATGAGGCCGCTGAGGTGTCCGCCGATGCCGAGACTGGTGACGAGGCCGAGGTCGAGGAACTTGAAGATGAGGCTGAGGCCCCGGTTGACGAGGAAGCCGAGGCCGAGGCTGACGAGGACACCGAGCTGGAAGCGGCGGAGGCTGCCGCGGAAGCCGAGTCCGAGGCTGAAGAGGTCGTCGTGGGGTCCGAGACCGACGATGAGGCCGCTGAGGTCTCCGCCGATGCCGACGCTGGTGACGAGGCCGAGGTCGAGGAACTTGAGGACGAGGCTGAGGCCCCGGTTGACGAGGAAGCCGAGGCCGAGGCTGACGAGGACACCGAGGTGGAAGCGGCGGAGGCTGCCGCGGAAGCCGAGGTAGCTACCGAGGAGCCCGAGTCGGCTACCGCCGAGGAGCCCACCGAGACCGAATCCGAGCCGGAATCCGAAGCCGGGGACGACGACGAGGCCGCTGCTGATACATCCGCCGACGAGCCTGAGGCCGTGGAAGCGGTTGAGGGCCTGGACGAGGCCGACACCGGTGACGAAGCTACAGAGGCGGCAGAGGAAGCGCCCGAAGAGATCGGCGTCGCCGAACCGACCGCCGACGAACCTGAACAGGACTCGGTGGAGGCGACAGCCGCGGACGAGGATTCTGAGATCGACGAGCCGATCGAAGGCGACGAGACCGAGGCCGAAGTAGACGAGGATCCCTCCGACGCCGAAGCCGAAGCCGAAGCCGAAGATGTCGCTGAGGAATCCGAGTCGGACGAAACCGAGTCCGAGTCGGACGAGCCCGAGGTGGAAACCGAGGCGACGGAGGACGAGGACTCCGAGACTGCTGATGAGGCTGACGCCGATGCAGAGTCTGAGGATGCAGATCAGGATGAGGCCGACGGTGAGGATGATGCTGTCACCGACGAGTCCGCGCCCGAGGACGACGATGCCGCAGGCCAGGTCAAAGTGAATGAATCACCCGTTGCCGTCGCTCAGCCCGAGCCGATCAAACAACGTGGCCGGGTGCGGCGCTGGTTGCGTCGTAACCGGTAACGGGCCGCGCTCTGGCATCCTGGCTGTATGACTGATCCGTCTCGGTCCGGGGACTCGTTGGATGGCCCACCACCGACCAGTTTTCCGCCCCCGGCAGGCTACCCACCGCCACCGCCCGGTTACCCGTATCCGTCGGTGTATGGGGATCCGAGTGCGCCGTACGGCCGCCACCCGATCACCGGGGAACCGTTCTCGGACAAGTCCAAGGTGATCGCGGGCGTATTGCAGTTGATCGGGCTGTTCGGCATCGTCGGGATCGGTCGCATCTACATCGGCGATACGAAACTGGGCGTCATCCAGTTGATCGTGGGTCTGCTGACCTGCACCGTCGGCGCCATCATCTGGGGCATTGTCGATGCTGTCCTGATCCTCACCGACAAGGTCCGCGACCCGTACGGGCGTCCGTTGCGCGATGGAACATAGCGGTCGCACCACCACTGCGGCCGCGGGGCGATATTCGCTGCTGGCCGGGGGCGTATTTGGGGCCGGCGCCCTCGCATACATCGGTGTCGCCGATCCGCATCGTCCGGGTTTCTTGTTTCCGGAGTGTCCGTTCAAAGCCGTGACCGGGTGGAATTGCCCGGCCTGCGGCGGCCTGCGGATGACCCATGACCTGCTGCACGGCGACGTGGCCGCGGCAGTCGTCGACAATGTCTTTGCCCTGGTCGGGCTGCCTGCCTTGATCCTGTGGCTGCTGGTGCGGTGGAGGCTGGGCAAGGCGCTGTTCCCGCTGCCTGCTGTGTTGACGATTGTCGTGACGGTCGTGGTCTGGACTGTGGTGCGGAATCTGCCGGGCTTCCCACTGGTGCCGACCTCAAGCGCCCAGTAGTAGCCCACCTGCGCTGATACACTGAAAATTCGGGCCGGTGCAGTCCCGGGACCAGGATGTTCCGGACTTGCGGAGGTGCGATCAAGTGCTGTTCTCGGCATTGCCAGATGCGCAGGGGCTATATGACCCCGCCAATGAGGCCGATTCCTGTGGCGTAGCCATGATCACCGATATTCAGGGCCGTCGTTCGCACGGCATCGTCAGCGACGGTTTGACCGCGCTTGAGCATCTGGAACACCGCGGCGCTGCCGGCGCCGAACCCAACAGCGGTGACGGCGCCGGTATCTTGCTGCAGCTGCCCGTCGAGTTGTTGCGGCACGTGGTCGACTTCGCACTGCCGGGCCCGGCCGCCGACGGCAGCAACACCTTCGCCACCGGCATCTGCTTCCTGCCCCAAGATGAGGACGCGCGCAGTGCCGCCCGCGCCCGCATCGAGGCACTGGCCGCCGAAGAAGGTCTTGAGGTGCTGGGCTGGCGCACGGTGCCCGTCGATCCCGACGGGGCCGGTATCGGTCTGACTGCGCTGGGGTGCATGCCTCACATGGATCAGCTGTTCATCGCGGCGCCGGAATCCGACGGCGTCCGGGCGGGCGGTATCGAGCTCGACCGCTTGGTGTACCCGTTGCGCAAGCGGGCCGAGCAAGCCACCGGTGTCGAGGCGGTTTATTTCGCGTCGCTGTCCAGCCGGACCATCGTGTACAAGGGCATGTTGACGACAATGCAGCTGCCGCAGTACTTTCCGGATCTGCGCGACGAACGCTGTCTGAGTGCGATCGCGATCGTGCACAGTCGTTTCTCCACCAATACGTTTCCGTCGTGGCCACTGGCGCATCCGTTTCGGT
The DNA here is from genome assembly GCF_000426065.1 of Mycobacterium sp. URHD0025. Lineage (GTDB taxonomy): Bacteria > Actinomycetota > Actinomycetes > Mycobacteriales > Mycobacteriaceae > Mycobacterium. The sequence goes on from NZ_AUEQ01000007.1 coordinate 446,803, forward strand.
TCGTCGCGCACAACGGCGAGATCAACACCGTGCGGGGTAACCGCAACCGCATGCATGCCCGTGAGGCACTGCTGGCCAGCGCCCGGATTCCCGGTGACCTGAGCCGGTTGTCGCCGATCTGCACCGCTGACGCTTCTGATTCGGCGTCCTTCGACGAGGTGCTCGAGCTGCTGCATCTGGGTGGACGCAGCCTGCCGCACGCGGTGCTGATGATGATCCCGGAGGCGTGGGAGAACGCCACCACCATGGATTCGGCGGAGCGTGCGTTCTGGAGGTTCCACGCCTCGCTGATGGAACCGTGGGACGGACCGGCCTGCGTCACCTTCACCGACGGCACGGTGGTGGGAGCGGTGTTGGACCGCAACGGTTTACGGCCGGGTCGCTGGTGGCGCACGGTCGATGACCGGATCATCCTTGCCAGCGAAAGTGGTGTGCTCGACGTGCCGTCGGGCGAGATTGTCGCCAAGGGCCGGCTGCAGCCCGGCAAGATGTTCCTGGTCGACACCGCCGCTGGGCGGATCGTGCCCGACGACGAGATCAAGGAGCAGCTGGCCGCGGCCGAACCGTACGGCGAGTGGCTGCACGCCGGACTGCTGGATATCGGCACCCTGCCCGAGCGGTCCCGGATCCAGCCGAATCACGAGTCGGTGGTGCGTCGCCAGATCGCCTTCGGTTACACCGAAGAGGAGCTGCGGATTCTGTTGACGCCCATGGCCGCATCGGGTGGTGAGCCGCTCGGTTCGATGGGTACCGATACCCCCGTCGCGGTGTTGTCCAAGAGATCGCGGCTGCTCTACGACTATTTCATCGAACTGTTCGCCCAAGTGACCAATCCGCCCCTGGACGCGATCCGGGAAGAGGTGGTCACCTCGATGGCCCGCGTGATGGGACCGGAGGAGAACCTGCTGGAACCCTCGGCGGCCTCCTGTCGCCAAATCGTGCTACGTGCACCAGTTCTCGACAACGACGAGCTGAGCAAGATCGTCCACATCAACGACGACGGAGAGCACCCGGGTCTGCGAACGACCGTGTTGCGGGCCCTCTACGACGTCGAACGTGGTGGTGAGGGGTTGTCCGAGGCGCTCGATGACCTGCAGTTGCGGGCCACCGAGGCGATTGCCAAGGGCGCTCGCACCCTGGTGATCTCGGATCGCGATTCCGATCACACGCGCGCCCCCATCCCTTCACTGCTGGCCGTCTCGGCGGTCCACCACCACCTGGTCCGCACCAAGGAACGCACCAAGGTGGCGCTGGTGGTGGAGAGCGGTGACGCCCGGGAGGTCCATCACATCGCCATGCTCATCGGATACGGTGCTGCCGCGGTCAACCCGTACCTTGCGTTCGAGTCGATCGAGGACCTGATCCGTGAGGGTGAGCTCACCGGTATCGAAACCACCGCCGCCGTGCGCAACTACGTCAAAGCGCTTGGCAAGGGCGTCGTCAAGGTGATGAGCAAGATGGGCATCTCCACGGTGGCCTCCTACACGGCCGCACAGGTTTTCGAGGCGATCGGGCTCAGCCACGACGTCGTCGACCAGTACTTCACCGGCACCACGAGCCAGCTCGGCGGGGTCGGTCTGGATGTGCTGGCCGAGGAGGTCAAGCTGCGTCACCGGCGTGCCTACCCGGAGAATCCCACCGAGCGGGTCCACCGCCGGCTGGAGGTCGGCGGTGAATACGCCTTCCGCCGAGAAGGTGAGCTGCACCTGTTCACTCCGGAAGTGGTCTTCCTGCTGCAGCATTCGACGCGCACGGGACGCCGCGACATCTTTGCCAGGTACTCCGAGGAAGTCGACCGACTGTCCCGGGAAGGCGGGACGCTGCGCGGCCTGTTCGAGCTCAAGAAGGGGTTGCGGCCCCCGGTCCCGCTGGATGAGGTCGAACCGGTCGAGTCGATCGTCACCCGGTTCAACACGGGCGCCATGAGCTACGGCTCGATCTCCGCGGAGGCCCACGAGACCATGGCCATCGCGATGAACAATCTCGGCGGGCGGTCCAACAGTGGCGAGGGCGGAGAGGACGTCGATCGGCTCTACGACCCGAGCCGGCGCAGTGCGGTCAAGCAGGTGGCCTCCGGGCGCTTCGGTGTCACCAGTGACTACCTGGTGAATGCCACCGACATCCAGATCAAGATGGCCCAAGGCGCCAAACCCGGTGAGGGTGGCCAGCTTCCGGGGTACAAGGTGTATCCCAGCATCGCCAAGACCCGGCACTCCACGCCTGGCGTCGGGCTGATCTCGCCGCCGCCGCACCATGACATCTATTCGATCGAGGATCTCGCACAACTGATCCACGATCTGAAGAACGCGAACGCCGACGCCAGGATCCACGTCAAGCTGGTCAGCAGCGTCGGGGTCGGCACCGTCGCGGCCGGGGTGTCGAAGGCGCACGCCGACGTGGTGTTGATCTCCGGGTATGACGGCGGTACCGGTGCGGCGCCGATGACCTCGCTCAAGCATGCCGGCGCGCCATGGGAGATCGGGCTGGCCGATACCCAGCAGACCCTGGTGCTCAACGGTTTGCGTGATCGGATCACGGTGCAGTGCGATGGCGGTATGCGCAGCGCACGCGATGTGATCGTGGCCGCGTTGCTCGGCGCCGAGGAATTCGGTTTCGCCACCGCGCCGTTGGTGGTGGCGGGCTGCATCATGATGCGGGTCTGCCATTTGGATACCTGCCCGGTCGGCGTGGCCACGCAGAATCCCGAGTTGCGGGCGCGGTTCAACGGTAAGCCCGAGTTCGTGGAGAACTTCTTCACCTTCATCGCCGAGGACATCCGCCGCTACCTCGCCGAACTGGGATTCCGCAGCATCGACGAGGCTGTGGGTCATGCGGAGGTGCTGGACACCGAACCGGGTGTGGCGCACTGGAAGAGCCGCGGACTCGACCTCAGCCCGGTGTTCGCCGTACCGCTCGATGCCCACGGCAACATGACCCAGCGGCGGCGGGTGCGCGCTCAGGACCACGGACTCGACCAAGCCCTCGACCGCACCCTGATCCAACTCGCCGAAGGGGCGTTGGAAGACGCCCACCCGGTGCGTCTGGAGCTTCCGGTCCGCAACGTCAATCGCACGGTGGGCACGCTGCTGGGTTCCGAGGTCACCCGTCGCTATGGTGCGGCGGGCCTGCCCGACAACACGATCCACGTCACCCTGATCGGGTCGGCGGGCCAGTCGATCGGGGCGTTTTTGCCGCCCGGCATCACGTTGGAGTTGGTCGGCGATGCCAACGACTATGTGGGCAAGGGCCTTTCGGGAGGCCGGGTGATCGTGCGGCCGCCGGACGATGTGCTGTTCCTGCCCGAGGACAACGTGATCGCAGGCAATACTCTTCTCTACGGGGCCACCTCGGGTGAGGTGTTCCTGCGTGGCCGGGTCGGTGAGCGGTTCTGCGCCCGCAATTCCGGGGCGCTGGCCGTCGTCGAGGGCGTGGGTGATCACGCGTGCGAGTACATGACGGGTGGCCGGGTGGTGATCCTGGGCAAGACAGGCCGCAACCTGGCCGCGGGCATGTCCGGTGGCATTGCGTTCGTGCTCGGTCTGGACCCGGCCCGAGTCAACACCGACATGGTGCAACTGCAGCGGCTCGAAGCCGAGGACCTGGCCTGGTTGCACGATGTGGTGGCCAACCACGCCCGCCACACCGGTAGCACGCTGGCGAGCTCGATCCTCGCTGACTGGCCAAGGCGCAGTGCGCAATTCACCAAAGTAATGCCCACCGACTACCAGCGTGTGTTGGAGGCGACCCGGATGGCCAAGGCCGAGGGACGTGATGTCGACAGCGCGATCATGGAGGCCAGCCGTGGCTGATCCGACCGGATTTCTTCGTGTACCCAAGATCGAGGCGGCCAAGCGGCCGGTCGAGGAACGGGTGGGCGACTGGCGCGAGGTGTACGAGCGGGAGGATCCCAACGAACGCGCAGGCGAGGTGTCGCAACAGGCGCGTCGCTGTATGGATTGCGGGATCCCGTTCTGCCACTCGGGCAAGGCGGGTTGTCCGCTGGGCAACCTGATCCCCGAATGGAACGACCTGGTGCGGCGCGGCCGCTGGGATGCGGCCAGCGATCGCCTGCACGCCACCAACAACTTCCCGGAGTTCACCGGGCGGTTGTGCCCGGCGCCATGTGAGGCGGCGTGCGTGCTGTCGATCTCCGAGGAGCAGACCGGCGGCAGCGTGACGATCAAACGGATCGAGCAGACGATCGCCGACCACGCCTGGTTGAACGGCATCATCGAGCCCCAGCCTGCCGCGATACGGACCGGCAAGAGCGTCGCGGTCGTCGGCTCGGGGCCCGCGGGTTTGGCTGCCGCGCAGCAACTCACCCGGGCCGGCCATGAGGTGACGGTCTATGAACGCGACAACCGGGTGGGCGGGCTGCTGCGTTACGGCATACCCGAATACAAGCTCGAGAAGTCGGTGCTCAACCAGCGGCTGGCTCAGATGCGGGCCGAGGGCACCCGATTCGTCACCGAATGCGAGGTCGGCGTCGACCTGACCGTCGAGCAGTTGCGCGACCGCCACCAGGCGGTCGTCCTGGCGGTCGGTGCGCTGCGCGGCCGTGACAATGAGGTGCCCGGGCGCGAACTCGACGGTGTGCACCTGGCGATGGAACATCTGGTGCCGGCCAACAAGGAGTGCGAGGGCGACGCGTCCGCGGCGATCTCGGCGGCGGGCAAGCATGTGGTGATCATCGGCGGCGGTGACACCGGCGCCGACTGCCTGGGTACCGCGCACCGTCAGGGTGCGGCCTCGGTGACTCAGCTCGACTACAACACCGAGCCGCCCGAGACGCGTGATGACGAGCTCTCGCCGTGGCCCACCTGGCCGCTGGTGCTGCGCACCTCCCCGGCTCACGCCGAAGGTGGTGCACGCCGTTTCGAGGTGGCGGTGCAGAGGTTCGTCGGCGACGACAACGGTCACGTCCGGGCGATCGAGATCGCCGAGGTCAGGGTGACCCGGGATGCCGAGGGCCGGCGTGAGATCACGCCGGTGGGCGAGTCGCTGCAGATTCCGTGTGACCTGGCGCTGCTGGCCATCGGTTTCGAGGGCGTCGAACACATGGCCTTGCTCGACGGGTTGAACCTGAAACTGACGCGACGCGGGACCGTGTCCTGTGGTTCGGACTGGCAGACCGACGCCCCGGGGGTGTTCGTCTGCGGCGACGCGCACCGCGGGGCCTCCCTGGTCGTGTGGGCTATCGCCGAGGGCCGCAGCGCGGCGCACGCGGTGGACGCCTACCTGATGGGGGAGTCGGATCTGCCGTCTCCGGTGCGGCCCGGCACACTGCCGCTGGCCGTCGTCTGAATCGATTAACGACTATGCTGACATGACGTGAGCAGACGCGGAAAGATCGTTTGTACGCTTGGCCCGGCTACCAGCACGGATGAGTCCGTGCGGGCTCTGGTCGAGGCGGGTATGGATGTCGCACGGCTGAACTTCAGCCACGGTGACTATTCGGATCATGAGGCCGCCTACAAGCGGGTGCGGGCGGCATCGGATTCCACCGGTCATGCGGTCGGTGTGCTCGCCGACTTGCAGGGACCCAAGATCCGTCTCGGCCGCTTCGCCGAGGGGCCGACCTACTGGGCGGCGGGCGAATCGGTGCGGATCACCGTCGACGACTGTGAGGGGACCCACGATCGGGTGTCGACCACCTACAAGCGGCTGGCCCAGGATGCCCGGCCGGGGGACAGGGTGCTCGTCGACGACGGCAACGTCGGTCTGGTGGTCGAGCAGATCACCGGCAACGACGTGGTGTGCACGGTCACCGAGGGCGGTCCGGTCTCCAACAACAAGGGCATGTCCCTGCCCGGCATGAACGTGACGGCGCCGGCGCTGTCTGAAAAGGACATCGACGATCTCGAGTTCGCGTTGCGGCTCGGCGTGGATCTGGTCGCGTTGTCGTTCGTCCGGTCACCCGCCGACGTCGAGTTGGTCCACGAGGTCATGGATCGCGTCGGTCGACGAGTCCCGGTGATCGCCAAGCTGGAGAAGCCCGAGGCGGTCGAGAACCTCGAGGCCATCGTGCTGGCGTTCGACGCCATCATGGTGGCGCGTGGTGACCTCGGTGTCGAACTGCCACTGGAAGAAGTGCCGCTGGTACAGAAGCGTGCCATCCAGATGGCAAGGGAGAACGCCAAACCCGTCATCGTCGCCACCCAGATGCTGGAGTCGATGATCGAAAGTTCCCGGCCCACCAGGGCCGAGGCCTCCGACGTCGCCAACGCCGTGCTCGACGGTGCCGACGCGGTGATGCTCTCCGGCGAGACCTCGGTCGGCAAGTACCCGCTGGAGGCCGTCAAGACGATGGCCCGCATCATCAAGGCCGTCGAGGACAACTCGGTCACGGTGCCGCCGCTGACCCACACTCCCCGCACCAAACGCGGTGTGATCTCGTACGCGGCCCGCGATATCGGCGAGCGGCTGGACGCCAAGGCGCTGGTCGCCTTCACCCAGTCCGGGGATACTGTGCGTCGTCTGGCCCGGCTGCACACCCCGCTTCCGGTGCTGGCGTTCACCGCGCTGCCCGAGGTGCGCAGCCAGCTGGCGCTGACCTGGGGCACCGAGACGTTCATCGTGCCCCAGATGTCGAACACCGACGACATGATTCGCCAGGTCGACAAATCGCTGCTCGAACTCGGCCGCTACAAGCGCGGTGAGCTGGTGGTCATCGTCGCGGGCGCTCCTCCGGGCACAGTAGGCTCCACGAATCTGATCCACGTGCACCGCATCGGGGAGGACGACCTCTAGCGAGTGGTCGGCTGCCAAAGAGCGCCTGCAAAGATCTCGAAAGGCATTCCTTGACACACCCGGATTTCGCGGAGCTGCTGGCTGTCCTCGATCTGGAACGCGTCGGCGACGATCTGTTCATCGGTTCGCATCCGAGCAAGAACCCGGTGCGCACCTTCGGTGGGCAGATGGTCGCGCAGGCATTCGTCGCGGGCGGCCGCACGCTGGAGCACAAGCTGGCGCCGAGCGCGTTGAATGCGCATTTCATCGCCGGCGGCGATCCCGAGAAGGATCTGGAGTTCCACATCGTGCGGCTGCGCGACGAGCGCAGGTTCGCCAACCGCCGGGTGGACGTCATGCAGGACGGCAACCTGCTGACCACCGTGATGACCTCGTACATGAACGGCGGCCGAGGGCTGGAGCACAGCGTGCCGGCGCCGGAGGTTCCTCATCCGGACACGTTGCCCAGGATCGATGAACTGCTACGCGGCTACGAGAAGACGGTTCCGCTTTTCGTGGAAGCGCTGCGGCCGATCGAATGGCGTTACACCAACGATCCGGCCTGGGTGATGCGCAAGAAGGGCGGCAAGCTCGACCACAACCGGGTCTGGCTCAAGACCCAAGGCGTGATGCCCGACGACCCGGTGCTGCACGGCGCCGCCCTGGTGTACTCCTCGGACACCACGGTGCTCGATTCGATCATCACCACCCACGGATTGTCCTGGGGGTTCGACCGGATCTTCGCGGTGACGATGAACCATTCGGTGTGGTTTCACCGGCCGATCAAGTTCGACGAATGGGTGCTGTATTCGACCACGTCGCCGGTCGCGGCCGAATCGCGCGGTCTGGGTACCGGACATTTCTTCGACGCATCGGGTCAGTTGCTGGCGACGGTGGTGCAAGAGGGCATCGTCAAGTATTTCCCCGGCGGGCCCAAGGCCTGAGTCCGCTCAGCGCGTAGGGGTCGGTGTCACACCGAACGAATCCTCGACCCGGCGCTCGAACTCGTTTTCGCACCGCTGCTGGGCCGCGGGGTCGTCGCCGGCCTGTTGCAGGCAGTGCACGTAGTCGGAGCCGCCGACGTCGTCGAACCATTGCTTGCCGTAGTAGACCCAGATGCCGATGAACACCAGGGACAACACGCAGGCGATCGCGCCGAGTGCGATTCCGGTGACGGCGACTCCGCTGTTGGTGGCTTCGCCGCGCCGGCAACGGCCGTGGGCGAGGAATCCGAGGATCAGCGCCGTGACGCCGAATATCAGTCCGCCGATCACCGACCAGGTCAACAGCAGGCCGAAGATCGCGAGCACGAGCGCGGCGGTGCCCAACCCGTTGGCGGGGCTGCGCGGAGCTGGTTGCATCGGGTATCCGCCGTAGGGCGGCGGGGCTGATGGATAGGCCCCGGGATACGCGCCCGGAGGAGGCCCGTAGGGGTAGGCCGGTGGTGGGGGAGGCCCGCCCGGCTGGGGTTCGTCAGACCCGGGCGGGTTTGATCGCTCGTCGGTCATGCCTGTGAGGCTACCCGCCGACGGCAGTGCCGGGCTGCGGGCAACCGATGACGGGGCAGTCGAGCGTGTCCGGCAGGTGATGGGTGGCCACGACGACGGACCGCTCTGCGGCGAACCAATCACCGGGAGTGAGGATTTCGGTGAGAATTCGCTCGCTGTCCGCTGCATCGAGGTTCTCGGTGGGTTCGTCGAGCAGAACCACCGGGAAATCTGACAGCAGCACCCTGGCCAGCAGCAGCCGGCGTCGCTGCCCGGCGCTGACCGCGGTGTGGCCGCCTTCGAGCACGGTCGACAGGCCCTCGGGCAGGGCCGCGAGCCACTCGCCGAGGCCCACCCGCCGGATCGCGGCGAGCAATTCGGAGTCGGTGGCGTCTCCGCGGACGACGAGCAGGTTGTCCCGCACCGTCGTCTCGAAGATGTGTGCATCCTCGGCGAAAAACGCTGCGCGCCCGGGACTCTCGTTGAGTCGCTCGGCCAGCGCCATCAGCAGCGTGGTCTTGCCTGAACCACTGGGGCCGACGACGGCGAGCCGGCCGCCCGCGGGCAGATCGACCGCCGGAGCCGCGGGCCGCCGGCGGGCCCCGGGAGCGCTCTCGGTGAGCTCGAGCAGGCGCCGTGCGGCGATGCGGGCCTTGGTGAGCCCGACGGCGGCATCGGGCAGTGCGGTGGTGGCCTCGAACGCGGACAGGGGCAGCAACATCAGGATGGCGAGGGTGGTCGGCGCGGTCGTCGGAGCCAGGGCGATGCCCGCGACGACCGCACCCAGGACGCTGACACCGATGGCGATGCTGGGCATGGCGGCGGCCAGTGCGGCCGGGGCCGCGGCGCGGTCGGCGGCCTGTCCCCAATCTCGGTGGCGTCGCTGCGCGGTCGCGATCACCTCGTCGAGGCGTCCACTGACCCGCAACTCCGGTGCATGCTCCAGCGCCAGCATCGCCGCCGAATCCCGGTCGCTACGATATTGGACCGCAACGGATTCCGCGGCGCTGGCAGCGCGAGCTGTCAGCGCCGGGGCGACGACTCCGGCGATCAGCAGACACAGTCCCAATAGGGCTGCGGCGCTTGGTGAGATGAGTGCGATGACGCCGACCGACACACAGCTGAGCACCGTGGCGACCACGATGGGCAGTACCGAGCGCACCACCACGTCCGCCAGTTCATCGACGGAGCTACCGACCCGGGCCACCAATTCACCGCTGGGCAGCCGCGTCGCGTCGTCGTCGGGCCCAGAGGCGAGCTTGCGGTAGAGCCCGGTACGGGCATTTGCCGCGGCCCGCAGCGCCGTATCGTGCGCGGCCAGGCGCTGACAGTAGCCGAGCACGCCGCGCGAGATACCAAGCGCGCGAACCGCGACCACGGCTACGGACAGGTCGAGAATCGGGGGCATCTGCCAGGCCCGGGTGATCAACCAGGCCGAGACGCCGGCAAGCGCCAGTGCGCTGCCCAGAGAGAGAACCCCGAGCACACTCGCCAGAACCACCCGGCTCAACCGGGGCCGCAGCAGTTCCACTGTCAGCCGCAGCAGGGGATCGCTACGAAACATGTGCGGCACCAATCGTGATCACGCGATCGCCGATGGCCAGTACCGGATCCCGGTGCCCGACCACCACCACCGTGGCACCTGACTGTGCGCGTGCGACGACAGCCTTCAGAACCCGCTGCTCCAATGCGGCGTCCAGATGGGCCGTGGGCTCGTCGAGCAGGAGTAGCCGAGCCGGGGAACCGAGGGCGCGGGCCAACCCGAGTCGTTGGCGTTGTCCCAGGGACAAGCCCACGCCGGTACGACCGATCTGAGTGTCCAGACCTTCGGGAAGATCGTCGAGGACATCGTCGAATCCTGCGTCGCGGCAGGCGCGGTCGAGGTCGTCGAGCGGTCCGAGCAGCTCCAGGTTGTCGCGGATGGTGCCTGGTATGAGAACCGGCCGGTGGGGCAGCCAGGCGATGGTGTGCCACCACGCCTTCAGATCCAGGTCGCAGACATCGACCCCGTCGACCCGCACGGGCCCGGACGGCAGCGTGGTCAATCCGAGGATCGCTTGCAGTGCAGTGGATTTTCCGGCGCCGTTGGGGCCCGTCAGCACCGTGATCCGGCCCGGTTCGATCGGCGGGCCCATGGGGTCCAATTCGATCGTCGGTGCGGTATCGGGGACCCGGGCTCCACCTTCGGTCGGAACGTACGCCTCACACAACCGAAATGCTTGTTCTGCTGCCGTTTTGCCGTCCTGTGCGGCATGGAAGGCCGCGCCTACCCGGCGCAGCGGCCAGAACACCTCGGGGGCCAGGAGCAGGACCGTCAACCCGGCGGCCAGCGTGATCTCGCCGTACACCAGCCGCACACCGACGCTTACCGCCACCAGGGCGACGCCGAGAGTGGCGAGCAGTTCGAGAACGAGGGAGGACAGGAAGGCGATCCGCAATGTTGCCATGGCCGAACGACGATGCGCGGCAGCCAGTTCGGTGATCCGTTGAACCGATCCGCCGGCCCGGCCGACCGCCCGCAGCGTCGGGATGCCCGCCACCAGATCGAGCAGCCGGGCCTGCAGGGTGGTCATCGCGGCAAGCGATGCCGCCGACCGCTCGGCGGTGAGCAGACCGATCAGCACCATGAATATCGGGATCAGGGGAAGGGCGATCACCACGATCGCCGCGGCCTGCAGGTCGTAGCACGCCATCACCACCACCGCCAGCGGGGTCAGGACCGCGGCCTGCACCACCGCGGGCAGATAGCCGGTGAAGTAGGGACGTAGCCCGTCGAGGCCCCGGGTTACGACCGCGGCGGCGGCATCGCGGTCGGCCGCCAATCGCCTTGGCGGCTCGGCGGTTACCGAGTGCAGCACCTGGCCGGACAGCTCGCCGATGACGGCGGTCGCGCCGCGTTGTGAGAGCCGGCCCTGGAGCCACTGTGCACCTGCGCGCAGAACCCAGAGCGCCGACAACGTTGCGAGGGCCGCACCGTGGCGGGTCGCCGAGCCCGGTTCCGTGATGATCGCGGCAACGATGTGGGCCAGCACGACGGCTGCGGCAATGGTGCAGGCACTGATCGTCACACCGCACGCCACGGCCGCCAGGAGATGGCGCCGCAGAACCTTCGTCGACCCGGTGGCGCCGCGGACGCCGAGTGCGCGCCAGAGATTCAGACCGACCGCCGTGACAATCCGACGGGCGCCGGGATGCGATCGGCCGAAATCCGTTTGCGGAACACCCAGTACGTCCAGCCCTGGTACACCAGGACCAGTGGCAGCAATGTCAACGACGCCCAGGTCATGATCTTGAGGGTGTACGGAGTCGACGAGCCGTTGTAGATCGTCACGCCCCACTCCGGATTGAGGGTGGACGGCAACAGATGCGGGTACATCGAACCGAACAGCAGGACCACGACAGCTGCCACGACCACCACGGTGGCGACGAAGGCCCAGCCTTCCCGCGACCGCGACCACATGAGTGCGACCGAGATCAGCAGCGCGACAACCGCGACCGCCAGCGGCGCCCAGGTCCACGGTTTTCCGTGGGCCAGCTGCGTCCACAGCCCGAAGCCGCCGGCCAGCAGGATCACCGGAAGTGTCAGTGCCCGGGCGAACCGGAAGGCGTCATCGCGCACGGGCCCAGCGGTTTTCAGGGCGATGAACACCGAACCGTAGAACGCGAACAGCGACGCGGTGGCCAGTCCGCCGAGCAGGGTATAGGCGTTGAGCACGTCACCGATGGAAGCGTTGACGCGATGATCGGCGTCAATCGGCAAACCACGCACCAGGATTGCGAACGCCACACCCCAGAGAATGGCGGGTAACCACGATCCGAGGGCGATGCCGAGATCGGCCCATTTACGCCATTTGGTGTCGTCGATCTTGCCGCGCCATTCGATTCCCACGATGCGCAGGATCATCCCGAACAGGATTGCCAGCAGCGGTAGGTACAACGCCGAGAACAACGTGGCATACCAGTTCGGAAATGCGGCGAACATGGCAGCACCCGCCGTGATGAGCCACACCTCATTGGCATCCCACACCGGTCCGATGGTGTTGAGCACCGCTCGTCTGCGGCTTTCCGGATCACCTTCGCCCGCCCTGCCCAGCGGTGCCATCAGCATCCCGACACCGAAATCGAAGCCCTCCAGCACCACGAACCCGAGGAACAGCGCGGCGATGAGGAGGAACCAAACCTCTTGGAGTCCCATCTGCGATCAGTCCTCTCAGTAGGCGAAAGACAAGGGGGCAGACTCGTCCTCGCCCGGAGGCGTGGGAGGTGCCGGTTCGGAATCGTGTTCCTGGGGTCCTTCGGTGACGTACCGACGCATCAGCCAGAACCAGACGACTGCGAGAGCGCCGTAGAGCAGCGTGAAGACCGCGAGTGAGAAGAACACCGTGCCGGCCGAATGATCTGAGACACCTTGTTGCACGGTCAGCCTCACCATCTGGTCACCGGTCGGGTTGGGCACCACGACCCAGGGTTGACGCCCCATCTCGGTGAACACCCAGCCCGCGGAATTGGCCAGGAATGGTGTCGGCAGGGTGATCAGGGCGAAAATGCCGAACCACCGCTGATCGGGTAGTCGACGACCGCGGGTGAGCCACAACGCCAGCAGGGCGAAGGTCAGCGGTACCAGCATCAGGCCGATCATGGCCCGGAAGGACCAGTAGGTGACGAACAGGTTCGGCCGGTAGTCGCCGGGGCCGAACCGTGATTCGTATTGCCGCTGCAGATCGTTGACGCCCTCCAGGGTGACGCCGCTGAACTTGCCCTCGGCCAGGAAGGGCAGCACGTACGGAACCTCGATCACGTGGCTCACGCTGGCACAGTTGTTGTGTGTGCCGACGGTCAGCACCGAGAAGTCGGGATCGGTCGCCGTGTCACACAGCGATTCGGCCGACGCCATCTTCATCGGTTGCTGGACGAACATCAGCTTGCCTTGGACATCGCCAGTGAAGAACAGCACGACCACGGCCGCCAATGCCACCACGCTGCCCAGAATCGTTGCCGGGCGGTACATTCCGGCAGAGTCGGCGGCGAGTTCGGCGGCCGGGGCGTCCACGCTCTCGGCGCGGGCTGCCCGGCGCCGATCCCGAACCATCAGCCAGGCACTGACCGCCGCGACGAAGGTGCCCGCGGTGAGCAGAGATCCGGCTACGACGTGCAGGAAGGCCCAGACCGCAGTGTTGTTCGTCAGCAGGGCGACGAAGTCGATGAGCTCCGCACGACCGCTCTCCGGGTTGTACTTGGCGCCGACCGGATGCTGCATGAACGAGTTGGCCGCGATGATGAAGAACGCCGACGCGTTGACCGCGAAGGCGACCATCCAGATGCAGAACAGGTGAATCGCCCTGGGCAGTCGCGTCCAACCGAAGATCCACAATCCGATGAAGGTGGATTCGACGAAGAAGGCGACCAGACCCTCGAATGCCAGCGGTGCGCCGAAGATGTCGCCGACGAAGCGCGAATATTCGCTCCAGTTCATGCCGAACTGGAATTCCTGCACGATGCCGGTCGCCACGCCGATCGCGAAGTTGATCAGGAACAGCTTGCCGAAGAACCGCGTGAGTCGGTACCAGCTCTCGTTGCCGGTCACCACCCACGCGGTCTGCATGACGGCGATCAGCGGTGCCAATCCGATCGTCAGCGGAACGAAAATGAAGTGGTACACGGTGGTGATGCCGAACTGCCACCGTGACACGTCCAAAGCGTCCATCTGGCCCTACTTCCGAGGTCTCAGATCAATCTACGACGAAGTGTAGTAGATAGTCGGGAACCGGCGGATGACCCTGACCGGTGTCTTACGTCACGACGCAGAACCCTGCGGCGAGAACGCGGCTTTGAGCTGCTTGGCGCCGCTGCGGATTGCGAAGGCCGAGATCACCTCGAACACCCCGACGACGATCAGGATGATGCCGGTGACCTGAGCCAGGGCGACCAGCCCCTCCAACGGAGCGACGAACATGATGATGCCCGCGATGACGCTGACGATGCCGATGATGATCTCCCAGATCCGGCCCGGCAGCGCGGGATCTCCGATGGCGGACATCGCCGTGGCGACACCGCGAAAGACGAATCCGACGCCGATCCAGATCGCCAGCAGTTCGACCGCTGATTGCAGGTCGTTGGAGAAGCTGATGAAGCACAGCACGGCCAGCACGAGTGCCGCGGCACCGCCGATGAACAGCAACACGCGCCCCCCGACCGATGAGCGCAGACTGAATGCCAGGACGAGCTGGGAGATGCCGGTGATCAACAGATAGACGCCGAGAAAAATCGCCGCGACCAGAATGGTGATGCCGGGCCATACCAGGACCAGGATCCCGAGAATGACAGCGAGAATCCCTGAAACCAGCGTCGATTTCCACAGATGTGGCAACAAGTTTGGCGAAGCAGTGGTTTCCATGCAGGCAGTTTGACACAAACGTAGATGTAGATCGCGGTTTTTGCGTTACGGCTGTGGCGTTGAAGCATGCTCGTTAAGGTTCCGTTACCGGCGGTGCATCCTTGGCCGCGGGCCGTTAACGTCTCCGATTCGGGAGAGCCCGACCACAGCCGCAGACAGAGAAAAGAGGCAACCGTGACACTTGGATGTCATCCCCGTCGACGGAAGGTGTGGCGTTTCGCGGTGGTGGTCGCCGCGAGCGGCGCGTTCGCGTTGTCTGGCTGCGCCACCAATACCGACAGCAGCGGCCCGGCCACCCAGACCACCGCGGCGTCGGCCGAGAAGGTCGACGCGATCGCCAACACGCTGCCCGAGCCGATCAAATCGAGTGGCAAGCTGATCATCGGGACCGATCCGTCGTATCCGCCGAACGAATTCAAAGACCCCGCGGGCAAGATCATCGGCTTCGACGTCGATCTGATGAATGCCATCGCCGCGACGCTGGGCCTCACCCCGGAGTACCGCGCGTCGTTGTTCGACAAGATCATCCCGTCGGTGCAAGGCGGCAACTACAACGTCGGGATGTCCTCGTTCACCGACTCCAAAAAGCGTGAGGAGCAGGTGGACTTCGTCACCTACTTCGAGGCCGGCTCGGCGTGGGCGCAGAAGGTCGGCGCCGGTATCAATCCGGAAGACGCCTGCGGCAAGAAGATCGCGGTGCAGACGGCGACAGTGCAAGACACCGAAGAGATGCCGGCCCGCATCCAGAAGTGCCTCGAGGCCGGCAAGCCGACGATCAACGTCGTGAAGTTCGACGATCAGACCGCGGCCACCAGTGCGGTCATGCTCGGGCAGGCCGATGCCATGTCGGCCGACTCGCCGGTCACGGCGTACGCGATCAAGCAGAGCGGCGGCAAGCTCGAGGCTGCGGGGGAGATCTTCGATTCCGCGCCTTATGGGTGGGCTGTGCAGAAGGGTTCACCGCTGGCCGAATCCCTCAGGCAGGCACTGCAGCACCTCATCGACAGTGGTGCCTACAAGCAGGTCGCCGCGAACTGGGGCGCCGAGAACGGGATGGTCGAGAAGCCGGTCATCAACGGTGCAGTCAGCTGAGTCGCCGATGACCGATGGATCGCCGCCTGCCGCCATCGATGCCGTCCCGCTGAGGCATCCGTGGCGCTGGGTGGCGGCGGTGGTCATCGTCATCCTGCTCGGGCTGTTCGTCTACGGTGCGGCAACCAACGAGGCATACGGGTGGGAGACGTACGCCAAGTACCTCTTCGACCAACGCATTTCGGAAGCCGCCTGGAACACGTTGCAGTTGACCATCTACTCGATGGCGCTGGCCCTCGTGCTCGGCGTGCTCCTCGCCGTGATGCGGTTGTCGCCCAACCCGGTCCTCAAAGCGGTGTCGTGGGCCTATCTGTGGATCTTCCGCGGCACACCGATCTACGTGCAGTTGGTGCTGTGGGGCCTGGTGCCCGTGATCTACAGGAACATTCAGCTCGGCGTACCGTTTGGTCCCACGTTCTTCGAGTTCAGCCTGTCGGATCCGAATGTGTTCTGGCTGGCGGTTCTCGGCTTGGGTCTCAACGAGGCTGCCTATATGGCCGAGATCATCCGGGCGGGCATCAATTCGGTTCCGGAGGGTCAGGCCGAGGCGTCGGTGGCGCTCGGCATGTCGTGGGGAATGACCATGCGGCGCACTGTGCTTCCGCAGGCGATGCGGGTGATCATCCCCCCGACGGGCAACGAGTTCATCAGCATGCTGAAGACCACCTCGCTCGTCACCGCCGTGCCCTACAGCTTCGAGTTGTACGGCCGCTCAAAGGATATCGGGGTTCAGCTGTTCCAGCCCGTGCCGTTGCTACTCGTGGCCTCCACCTGGTACCTGGCGATCACCAGCGTCCTGATGGTCGGTCAGTACTACCTCGAGCGCTATTACGCGCGCGGCGCATCACGCAAGTTGACCACCAAGCAGCTCGAGGCTCTGGCCAAAGCGCAGATGGGAGAACCGCATCCATGACCGCCGCAGCCGAACCGATGGTGCGGGCCGAGAGCGTATGCAAGAGCTTCGGTGCCCTGCACGTTCTCAAGGGCGTCACCCTGGACGTCGGCAGGGGCGAGGTGCTGTGCATGGTCGGGCCGTCCGGTTCGGGCAAGTCGACATTCCTGCGGTGCATCAATCACCTTGAACAGGTCAACGCCGGCCGGCTGTACGTCGACGGCGATTTGATCGGTTACCGCGAGCGTGGCGGCAAGTTGCACGAGATGGCGCCGCGCGATGCGGCCAGGCAACGCCGCGACATCGGCATGGTGTTCCAGCATTTCAATCTGTTCCCGCACCGCACAGCGCTGGAGAACATCGTCGAGGCGCCGGTTCGCGTCAAGAAGATGAAGAAGGACGCGGCGCTGGCCCGGGCCAAGGACCTGCTCGATCAGGTGGGTTTGGCCGCCAAGGCCGACGCCTATCCGGCCCAGCTGTCGGGCGGGCAGCAGCAGCGGGTGGCCATTGCCCGGGCGCTGGCGATGAACCCGAAGCTGATGCTGTTCGACGAGCCGACCTCGGCACTGGATCCCGAGCTCGTCGGCGAGGTGCTCGCGGTGATCAAGAAACTCGCGGGCGAGGGCATGACCATGGTGGTGGTGACCCACGAAATGGGTTTCGCCCGTGAGGTCGCCGACAAGCTGGTGTTCATGGACGGCGGCGTCATCGTGGAGACCGGCCCTCCTCGCGAGGTGATGGCCAACCCCAAACATGAACGCACAAAGGAGTTTCTGTCCAAGGTGATGTAGCGTCGATCACGTGGTCTCCACACGAGAAGACGTCTTCGTCACCGTCGGTGAACTACGTGAGCTCATCGCCTCGGGGCATCCGGTTACGGTGCTGGACGTGCGCTGGTCGCTGGCACAACCTGATGGCGAACAGGCCTACCTGGCCGGTCATCTGCCCGGTGCCGTTTATGTCTCATTGGACGATGAACTGGCAGATCACAAGGTCACGGACCGTGGTCGCCATCCGCTGCCTTCCGGGTCGGCCCTGCAGGGAGCGGCACGTCGTTGGGGCATGCGCAAGGGCGTCCCCACCGTCGTCTACGACGACTGGAACCGCGCCGGATCCGCGCGCGCCTGGTGGGTGCTGTCCGCGGCCGGGATCGAGAACGTCCGCATTCTCGACGGCGGTCTGGCGGCCTGGACCGCCGCCGGCGGATCCCTGCAGCGCGGCCCCGTAACGCCGGGGCCCGGCGACGTCGACGTGGTCCACACCGACCTCTACCGGGGCGCACTGCGCACCCTCACCGCGGGCGAGGCGCAGTCCGGCGTCGACGTACTGCTGGACGCGCGGGCACCGGAACGATTCCGCGGAGACAACGAACCCGTCGACCCGGTCGCCGGCCACATCCCCGGGGCGATCAATCTGCCCAGCACGCAGTTGCTCGCCGAGGACGGCACGTTGTTGCCGGCTGCCCGTCTTCACGCCCTGATCGCCGACCGTGGCGCGGCAGGCGATGCCACCGTCGGTACCTACTGCGGTTCAGGGGTCACGGCTGCGCTCGCGGTGGCAGGCTTGGCTGCAGCCGGCGTCGACGCGGCGCTGTATCCGGGGTCGTGGTCGGAGTGGGCGTCGGATCCGGACCGGCCTGTGGCCAGGGGCGAATAGCCGCGCCGACGCGCGAAATCGGTGCTCCCCGGCACTGCCCGGCAACTTTATGCTGAGCCAATGCAGCGCCGCCCCGACCCGGTCACGCCGTTGTGGCGTGCCGCGCAGATCTTTCGGCTGCTGAGCTGCCTGTACGCGGTGGGGTTTCAGATCGCGATCAACGACGATCTGGCACGTCCGGTACTCGCCGGGGCGCTGTGCGCGGTACTGATCGCCTGGAGCATTGCGTGTGGGATCGCCTACCTGCAGGGTTTCGGGCGCCGCCCGGCGTGGGTGACCGCCGAGATCCTGGTGGTCCTGGTCCTCATGCTCTCGACCGAATTGGTTGCGACCGACCACTGGATCGCCGACAACCAGTCGTGGCCCACCAC
The DNA here is from genome assembly GCF_000426065.1 of Mycobacterium sp. URHD0025. Taxonomy (GTDB): domain Bacteria; phylum Actinomycetota; class Actinomycetes; order Mycobacteriales; family Mycobacteriaceae; genus Mycobacterium. The sequence goes on from NZ_AUEQ01000007.1 coordinate 465,424, forward strand.
CTTGTGGGCGACGAACGCCACGATTTCGGCGGCGCTGCAGTTCGGCCCGGTCGGGGGGATGGCGACAGGTCTGGCGGTGATGGCTGCCGCGGCCACCTTGAAGGGCTATGTCAGCGTCAACCTGGGCCGCAACGCCACCATCGTCATCGAGCTTGCGGTGGGACTGGCGGTGGGCATGGCCGCCCAGACGGCGCGTCGTGCGCACGCCGAGTTGGAGCAGGCGGTCCGGTTGGCCGCGTCGTTGGAAGAACGAGAACGGCTGTCCCGCCGGGTACACGACGGCGCCATTCAGGTGTTGGCCCTGGTGTCACGGCGCGGACGTGAAATCGGTGGCGAGACAGCTCAATTGGCAGAGTTGGCCGGGGAGCAGGAGAGGGCGCTACGCAGGTTGGTCAGCGCTCGCGACCCGGAGGTGCGCACCGGAGGGGCTGTCGACATCGGCGCGCTGCTGCGGGCCCGCGCCTCGGATCGGATTTCGGTCAGTCTGCCGGCAGATCCGGTGCTGCTCGATCACGAGGCTGCAGATGAGTTGCTCGCCGCGGCGAGCAATGCCCTGGACAACGCGACCGCGCACGCGGGGCCAGATGCCCGGGTTTTCGTGCTGTTGGAAGACCTGGGGGATTCGGTGACGGTGAGTATCCGCGACGACGGCGTGGGCATCGGCGCCGGGCGGCTTGCCGAGGCGGTCCGTGAAGGACATGTGGGGATCTCGAAATCGATTGTGGGCCGGATGGATTGGTTGGGCGGGCAGGCCCAGTTGCACACCGCGCCGGGTTGCGGCACGGAATGGGAGCTGACGCTGCCCCGCTCGTCCGCAGGGCGTTCCGCGCTCGAGGAGGGACAGCGATGACCGAGGCACTGACCGTGATGGTCGTCGACGATCACCCGATCTGGCGCGATGCGGTGGCACGCGATCTGGCCGATGAGGGCTTCGATGTGGTGGCCACAGCCGACGGCGTCGATTCGGCGCGAAGGCGGGCTGGTGTGGTGTTGCCCGATGTGGTGGTGATGGACATGAGCTTGTCCGACGGCAGCGGCGCCACGGCCACCGCTGAGGTACTCACGGTGTCGCCGTCGTCGCGGGTGCTGGTGCTCTCGGCCTCCGACGAGCGCGACGATGTCCTGGAAGCGGTGAAGGCCGGAGCCACCGGATATTTGGTGAAGAGCGCGTCGAAAGTCGAGCTGACGGCGGCGGTGCGGGCCACCGCGGCGGGGCGCGCGGTGTTCACCCCGGGCCTGGCCGGACTGGTACTGGGGGAGTACCGGCGTATCGCGCAGCGGCCGGACGACGGCCCGGCCACTCCGAGCCTGACCGAGCGCGAGACCGAGGTGCTGCGCTACGTGGCAAAAGGGTTGACGGCCAAGCAGATCGCCACGCGCCTGTCATTGAGCCACCGTACGGTCGAGAACCACGTCCAGGCCACGTTCCGCAAGTTGCAGGTTGCCAACCGTGTCGAATTGGCCCGCTATGCCATCGAACACGGCCTCGACGAGTAGTCCTACTCATCACGGCAGCCGGGTTTGTTGCCACGATGGCCACATGAGCGAACCTCATCGCGTTGTGATGGCCAGGATGTCGTCCGACCTCGCTGCGATCTCGGCATATGTGAACCGGGTTTCGGCGGACCTGGCGGAGTTGCACCGGACGTTCGAGCAGGCGCCCGTCCCACCGCCATTGCCTGCGCCTCCAACGATGTCGACGCCGTGGGTGGCTGCGGTCCCGTCGGTGCCGCAACAGCCCGTCGCCGCGCCTCGCCGGGAACGTTCGGAAGGCTGGATCGGCAAGGCGCTCGCGGTTGCCGGGGTGACGGTGACGCTCACCGGTGTGGTGCTGCTGCTCGTCCTGGCGGCGCAGGCGGGCATCCTGCGGCCGGAGTTCCGGGTGGCCGCGGGTGCCGTCCTGGCCGTGGGGCTGCTCGGTGTCGGATGGCGGTTGCATCGCCGGACGGGCGGACGAGTCGGTGCGATCGCAGTGGCGGCGACCGGTGTCGCCGCCGCATACATCGACGTGATCGCCGTGACGACGATCTATGACTGGGTAACGGCGCCGGTCGGTCTGGCGTCGGCCGCGGCGATCGGTGCGTGCGGCCTGACGCTGGCACGGCGGTGGAACTCCGAACCTCTTGCTCTTTTGGTGCTGCTGCCGCTGATCGCCCTGGCTCCCGTGGTCACCGACGGGGTGACACTGCTGTTGATCGGATTCATGCTGGCCTTGTCGGCCGCCGCGCTCCCGGCGCAGCTCGGACGGGACTGGCTGCGCTTGCACGCCGCGCGCGTCGCGGCACCCACATTGCCGCTTGTGATGGCACTGGGGGCGGCGTCGATCAATGGCAGGCATGACCTCATGCTCGCGCTGACCTGCGGACTTGCGGCTGTGCTGGCGTTGACGGGTGGGCTGCTGGTCCTGCGATCGACCACCAATCCGGCGGCGACGGCAATCCTGACGGCGGTAGGTGTCCTCCCGGTGCTCAGTGTGGCCGCTGCCGTAGACCGTGCCATTGCCGCGCTGCTGGCAGCGGCGCTGGCAGCTGCCTTGGTGGCGATCGTGGCCCTCGGCGAGCGGGTGCCGGGCCTGAGCCTCGTGGTCCGCCAGGTGTGGTCGGTCCTCGCGGCCGCGGCCGCACTGATCGCTGTGCTGGTGGCCTTCGACGGTCCCGTGGCCGGTCCGGTGCTGTTGGCGATGGCCACGGTGGTCGCAATCGCCGGACGTCGTCGTGGCGTGACGCGGTGGATCGCGGTCGGCCTGGCCGTGGCCGGGGGCATGATCTACCTTGATGTGGCCGGTCCCGAAACCCTGCTGGATGCCACGGAACTATCTGTCGGCCTTACGGTTTCGGTGCTCATCGGCAGCTTCCTGGCGATCGCCGCGGCCGCTGCCATCGCATGGGCATTCTCGGCCGACGGCGAGGCCGATCATGAGGTGGGGCGGTTGGTGTGGGTGTTCGCCGCCGTGGCAGCCGGGTACGCGGTCACGATGTTCACCGTCACGGCCGGCGTTGTCGTCGGCGGTACGGGTGCCGGGTTCTTCGCCGGCCACATGGCAGCGACGATCTGCTGGATCGCCGTGGCGGCCGGACTGCTCGGTCACGCGGGGCGTCGTCCCCGAGAGCAGCGTTCGCTGCCGATCGGCGGTGGGATGGCGCTCGTCGCCGCGGCCATGGCGAAACTGTTCCTTTTCGACCTGGGCACGCTCGACGGGATGTTCCGGGTTGCGGTGTTCATCGTCGTCGGACTGGCTCTGCTGGGCATGGGCGCGGCATACGCGCGGCTGCTCAACCAGCAGGATCGCGCTGTCGATGGGCAGCCGTTGTGAGCCCGGGCACAGAATCCATTATCTGGATTGATTCCAGAATAGGACGCGTTGTGCATGGCATGAGTACACGTCGAAACGAATCCGAAATCCAGGGTTTCCAGGCCGCACCGGAGCTCGGCGGCCATCTGCAGGAGGTGCTCGTCGACCTGATCGAGCTCGGGCTGCAGGGCAAGCAGGCGCATTGGAATGTCGTCGGCACGAACTTCCGGGATCTACACCTCCAGCTCGACGAAGTCGTCGATTTCGCCAGGGAGGGCAGCGACACGATCGCTGAACGGATGCGTGCGTTGGACGCCGTCCCAGACGGTCGGTCGGACACCGTCGTAGCGAGCACGACGCTTCCGGAGTTCCCCGCCTACGAGCGGAGCACCGGCGAGGTGGTCGACCTCATCACCACGCGGATCTACGCGACGGTGGGCACGCTGCGCGAGGTGCACGATGCGGTGGATGCCCACGATCCCACCACCGCCGACATCCTGCACCAGCTCATCGAGGGTCTGGAGAAGCTGGCGTGGCTGATCAAGTCGGAGAACCGCAAGGTCTAAACGCCGGCAGGCGGCACGACGGAGGCGGCACGCGGCGGGCCCGGATTTTCCAGCCCGGCAAGTGCCGCCTCGTCGTCGCGGCGCCCGACCAGGTACCAGGTGTGCATGAGCCCTTTGCCCTTGATCTCCACATCGCCACGTTCCTCGAGCACGAATGAGTGACAGATCCGGTCATAGACGTTCTGCGGCACCTGAATTCGGCCGGCGATGTCGGTGGTCTCCATACGCGAGGCGACGTTGACGGCGTCACCCCAGACGTCGTAGAAGAACTTGCGGGCTCCGACCACTCCGGCCACCACGGGCCCGGCCGCCAGGCCGATCCGCAACGGCACGGCACGCCCACGCGGATCTTTCAGGTCGGCGACGGCCTCGGCGAGGTCGAGGGCCAGGCACGCCAGCGCCTCGATGTGATCGGTCCGCGGCTTGGGTACGCCGGCCACCACCATGTAGGAATCACCGCTGGTCTTCACCTTCTCCAGACCGTGGCGATCCACCAGCGCATCGAGATCGGTATACAGCCGGTCCAGGAAGCGGACCAGATCGGTCGGGGTCAGATCGCTGGCCCGTTCGGTGTACCCGGCGATATCGGCGAACAGGATCGACGCGTCGTCGTAGTTGTCGGCGATGATCGTGCGTGACGGTTCCTTCAGTCGCTGGGCGATCGTGGCGGGCAGAATATTGGCCAACAGTTGCTCGGATCGTTGGTATTCGGCTTCCATCGCCTGTTCGGCCCGAGCGATCTCACGTAACGACATCCAGACAGTGGCAAACACCATCACTCCGGCTGAGACCGCCGAAAGGACGAAGCCCGCCGTCAGCGCCCACGATGGCCCCAGCCCGCGATCGTTGGGGACCAGGATTTCCAGCACGATCGCGGCGCCCACTGCCAGCGCGGCCAACGTCCCCGCCAGCACGATGCGCTCGATTCCCAACACCAGCACCGCCAGCGACGCCGCCACGACGAAGTAGAACTGCAATCCCGAACCGGTCCCGACGGCGAAGCACATGGTCGACACCGATGCGTAGGCGAACAGGAAGAACGCCAGCGGCGCGATGAGCTCACCGAACCGGTAGAGCAGCGGCACCAGCAGGAACAGCGCGGCGGATCCGAGGTTGACGAATCCGAACCGCCACATGGGCCCGCCGAGGACCAGTTGGAAGATTCCGAACCCTCCCGACACCGCGGCCGCGATCCACGTCGCGATGGTCAGTACGCGCAAACGGCTCGACACGCTCTCGGCGTAGTGCCGGGTGCGGGCCGGTACGCGGTTGTTCAGCGCCATCTCGGGCATGCACACCGAGCGGCGGAACTCGCTGACCACCACCGACAAAGGGTATCGCCGTCGACCACCTGACCGGTCGACATTGGCCGTGCTGCTTGCAGGAGCAATCCAGCAAACCTTGTCTGGCATCGGTATGTCACAATGGGAACTTGTTCCAGTGAGCGCGGTATTGTGCCGCCGATCTCTTCCGGGGGGATCTTTTCGTGGACCGGTCATGGGTGCGCAGCACCGCAGCTGGCTGTGCAATCGCTTGTGGCGCCATGGTGGCCGGACCAGGGACGGTCGGCACCGCGGTGGCCTCGGCCGATCTGTTCGGAATCGACGTCGATGTCCTGCACATCTTCGATCACAAGCAAAAGAAGAAGAAGTCCGATCACGGCGCCAAGGTCGGCGCCCAGCGCAACGGCGGGTCGCGGAAATCCAATGGGAGTCTCGGTGGACCCAATGCGTCTACGGGATCCAATGCGTCATCCGGGCCGAAGGTCAAGGTGGGTGCCGGCGAGCCGTCGGCGCCGGCAGCCCGTTCGGCGTCGACCGAACAGGCTCCGCAGTCGGCGCGTGTCGCGGGCGCGGCCGAGCAGGCTCCCACTGCGGCGATAACCACCGGCGGCAGCGCCGCGGCACCACAGGCGCCGTCGGCTGTCGTGTCCGGTGGCGGCGGCGGAGGAGCCCCGACTGGCGGCAATGTGGGCAGGGCCCCGAATCTCGCGCCGGTGCCCACCGCCCCGAGCAGCCGGAAGATCGTCATCCGGTCCACCCCGCCGAAGGCGCCGGCAGCTCCGGCTCCGGCGGCGTCGAGCGCTCCTGCCGCACCGGCACCGGTGGTCGTTCCCGCGGTACCGGTCATCGCGGCCCCGGCACCCTCGGCACCCTCGGCACCGCCGGTTGGTGCGCCTCCGGCAGCGCCAAGCGCGCCGAGCGCTCCCGCACCTCAGTCCGAACCTCCGGCGGCACAGCCACTTTCGGTGCCGGCGTCCTTTCGGATCGGTTATGCCGACTACCTGCGTACGGCCAGCACTTCCGACCTGCTGTTCGCCGTGCTGCCCGGCCTCGGCGGCATGGTGTTGATGACGGCGGCCGGCGGTGTGGCCGGTTTCCGTCAGGCTCGTGCTGCGCAGACCCTGCCGTCACCGCAGATCGCCCGATTCCTGCCCTGAGCGCGCTCCGCGGTCTGGTGGCTCCGGGACCCGTGGCGCCAGGGGTGAATGAGCGGTGCGGATCGGTGCGCCGGATGGATTCATCACGGCGGATGGCATCCGCTGACCGGGGCGCAGCAAATGGTGTACTTCGTGGTCCTTTCATAGAAAGTTCATAGGCGGTTCTCGGTTTTCAGCGGGATCGCACGAGCTCACCGGTGACCTCGCCGTGCCGATGATCGCAGGGCCGGCTGGTGTGCCAGCGGGTGCACCTTTGCGGTGATTACCAAGGCGTTGAGGCGATTCCGCCAATGTCCGTCGTTTGCGCCATATTGACGCACGGGCATGGTTTACTCTTCGGGATCGGGTGCGGTCATCGAGCCACGCCACATGTTGGAGGTACGTTCGTGCACGTTCGAGCCTCGGATACGCCGTATTCGGGGCTCGGTTGTTCGCATCCGATCTGCAAATGCATGTTTGTGCACCGGACACGGTGCCGGCGCGGAGACAGTCGGAGGAACTCGCGATTTTCAGGATCCTGAAGCGGCTGTGGATTCCGCTGGTGCTGGTGATGGTTGCGGTTGCAGGCGGATTTACCGTGTCGCGACTTCACGGTGTCTTCGGCAGTCAGACTCGCCCCACATACACCAGCGCCGAACGTGAGGAGAAGCGTCCCCACGACCCCAAGCACCTGGTTTACGAGGTGTTCGGTCCACCGGGGACGGTGGCGACCATCAGCTACTTCGATGCCGATGCCGAGCCGCGACTCATAAAAGAGGCAACACTGCCATGGTCGGTGGAGTTCCCGATCTCGGATGCGACGGCGATGGGAAACGTCACCGCGCAGGGCAACACCGACAGCATCGGTTGCCGCATCATCGTCGGCGATGAAGTGAAAGACGAGAAGGTCCGGCAAGGCGTCAGCGCCTTCACCTTCTGCGTGCTGAAGGCCGCATGAGCACGGACAGCGAACCGGCAACGGAGCCGTTGTCGATAGGTGAGCGCCCGCCGTTCGTGGCTCGGATGGTCCGCCGGCTCTCGGTGCCGATAATCATCGGGTGGTTGGCCGTCACCGTCATCCTCAGTGTCGCCGTTCCCTCTCTGGAAATGGTGGAGAAGGACCACGCGGTAGCGATGGATCCCACTGCCGCACCGTCTTTCGAGGCGATGAACCGCATGGGTGAGCTGTTCGGCGAATCCGGCTCGAACGCAGTGGCGATGATCGTCCTCGAGAGCGAGCAACCTCTGGGCGACCAGGCGCACGGCTATTACGACGAGATGGTTCGTCAGTTGAAAGCCGACACGACCCACGTGCAGCACGTCCAGGATTTCTGGGGCGATCCGCTGACCCAGGGTGCCGCGCAGAGTGTCGACGGCAAGGCCACGTATGCGCAGGTGACCCTCACTGCCAACCAGGAGATCCCGGCGATCAAATCCCTCGAGGCGATGCGAGCGATCGTCGATGGGATACCGGCGCCGCCGGGGATCAAGGCCTACGTCACGGGACCGACGGCATTCGCAGCGGATCTGGGCCCCGCCGGCAACCGGACGGTGGCTCTGGTCACCTCCTTGAGCCTCACGGTGATCTTCGTGATGTTGTTGCTCGTATATCGATCGATAATCTCCGTCATTCTCATGCTCGTAGTGGTCGGCATCGAATTGACCGTCGCCAGAGGGGTTGTCGCGTTACTCGGCACTCTCGGCGTCATCGGTATCACCACCTTTGTCGTCAATCTTCTGGTAGCGCTCGCGATCGCGGCGGGAACCGATTACGGCATCTTCTTCACCGGTCGCTACCAGGAGGCGCGCCAAGCCGGCGAGGACAAGGAAACCGCGTTCTACACGACTTTCCGCAGCGTCTCCAAGGTGGTCGTCGGTTCCGGCTTGACGATCGCCGGGGCGATTCTGTGTCTGCACTTCACCCGGCTACCCGTCTACCAGACCCTCGGCATTCCCACCGCCGTGGGCATGGTCGCCGCAGTAGCGGTGGCCGTCACACTCGTCCCTGCGGTCATCGCGGTGGGCAGCCGCTTCGGGTTGTTCGAGCCCAAGCGGAAGATCGCGGTCCGGCGGTGGCGGAAGGTCGGCACGGCCGTCGTTCGGTGGCCCGGGCCCATTCTCGTTGCGACATGCGCGGTCTCGCTGATCGGCCTGTTGGCGCTTCCCGCCTACAAGCCCAGCTACAACGATCAGAAGTACATCCCGCAAGACATCCCCGCCAATGTGGGCTATGCGGCGGCCACCCGACATTTTCCGCAGTCATTGATGATGGCGCCCGACATCCTGTTGATCGAGGCCGATCACGACATGCGGAACCCCGTCGATTTTCTGGTGCTGAACAAGCTGGCCAAGGGTGTGCTGTCCGTGCCTGGAGTTTCCACGGTTCAGGCGCCGACCCGCCCCGGCGGCGAGCCGCTCAAACACTCGACGATTCCGTTCATGCTCAGCATGAGCAACGCGTCACAGACACATCTGATGCCGTTCCAGAAGAACCGCATGGACGATCTGCTGGTGCAGGCCGAGGACATGGAGAAAACGATCACCATCGTCAAGCGCATGCAGGCGCTGACGCAAGAGATGGTCGCCACCACGCACCAGATGGTCGCCGATACCCACGAGTTGCAGCAGACAACCAACATGCTGCGCGATCATGTGGCGAATTTCGATGATTTCTTCAGGCCGATCCGCAACTACTTCTATTGGGATCCGCACTGCTACACGATTCCGATCTGCTCGTCGATCAGGTCGGTGTTCGACACGCTCGACGGTATTGACCAGATCACGGTCAAAATGGTTGACCTGGTTGCCAATCTGGATCGGCTCGACGAAATTCTCCCGCAATTGGCGGAGCAGTTTCCGGTCATGATCTCGACCATGGAATCCACCCGCACCATGATGCTGACGATGCACAGCACCATGTCCGGAATCATGGATCAAATGGAGGAGACGTCGAACAACGCCACCGCGATGGGCAAGGCATTCGACGCCGCACAAAACGACGACTCCTTCTATCTCGCTCCGGAAGTGTTCGAGAACAAGGACTTCCGGCGCGTCATGGACATCTTCCTGTCTCCGGATGGGAAGGCCGCCCGCATGCTGATATCGCAACGCGGCGATCCGGCGACGACTGAGGGCATGTCACTGGTCGGCCCGATCGAAACCGCGGCCGAAGAAGCGCTCAAGGGCACCCCGCTGCAAAACGCCACGATCTATCTCACCGGCACCGCGGCGTCGGTCAAAGACCTGGTGGAAGCGTCCACCTACGATCTCCTGATCGCCGCTGTCGCAGCCCTGTGCCTGATTTTCGGCATCATGCTGATCGTCACTCGCAGTCTGATCGCCGCGCTGGTCATCGTCGGCACGGTGGCGCTGTCGTTGGGCGCGGCATTCGGCCTCTCGGTGCTCATCTGGCAGCACATCCTCGGCATGCCGTTGAACTGGGTGGTTCTGGCGATGTCGGTGATCGTTCTTCTCGCGGTGGGTTCTGATTACAACCTGCTGCTGGTATCGCGCATGAAAGAGGAGATCGGCGCGGGGATCAACACCGGCATCATCCGGGCGATGGGCGGCAGCGGCAAGGTGGTGACGGCTGCCGGACTGGTGTTCGCGTTCACCATGCTGGCGATGGTGGTCAGCGATCTCGTCACCATCGGGCAGCTGGGAGCCACCATCGGCGTCGGCCTGTTGTTCGACACCCTGGTGGTGCGCGCCTTCATGACACCTGCGATCGCCGCGCTGCTCGGGCGGTGGTTCTGGTGGCCGCAGCGGGTGCACCCACGTCCGCTCAGTGCATCACGGCGCCCCGCAGGCCGCGGCCAGCTCGTGCGTTCCATCCTGCAGAGGGAAGAGCGCTGACCGTCATGAAAGCGCCTCACTTCCGTGCGGTGAAGGCCGCATGAGCAACCGGCAGACCAGCGACCGACCACCGTTGATCGCTCGGGCGATCTATCGACTGTCGGTGCCGATCATCCTCGGGTGGTTGGCGATCACCGCCGTCGTCACCTTTGCGGTTCCCTCACTGGAGCAGGTCGGGCGGGAGAGTTCGGTATCGCTGGTACCCCGAGATGCGCCGTCGTTCAAGGCGATGCAGCGCATGGGGGATGTGTTCGGGGAATCCGATTCCGACAGCGTGGCGATGATCGTCCTGGAGGGGGAGCAGCCCCTCGGTGAAGACGCGCACCGCTATTACGACGAGCTGATTCGCCAGTTGCGGGCCGATACGACGCACGTTCAGCACGTCCAGGACTACTGGGGCGACTCGCTCACCGGTTCCGGTGTGCAAAGCACCGACGATCTGAGTGCCTATGTCCAGCTGAACCTTGCGGGAAACCAGGGCCAAGCCCTGGCCAACGAATCTGTGGAAGCGGTCCGGGGCATTGTCGACAACGCGCCACCGCCGCCCGGGCTGAAGGCCTATGTCACAGGTCCTTCGCCTCTGATCACCGACATGAACCACGCCGGCGATACATCGATATTGAAGATCACCCTGGTGACCCTGGTGGTGATCCTCGCGATGTTGCTGTTCGTGTATCGCTCCATCACCACCGTCGTGCTGTTGCTGATCATGGTCGGCATACAGGTGCAGGCGGCCAGGGGAGTCGTCGCATTCCTGGGTGAGCACGACGTCATCGGGCTTTCCACTTTCGCGGTCAATCTCCTGGTGTCGCTCGGGATCGCCGTCGGTACGGACTACGGAATATTCTTCGTCGGGCGATATCACGAGGCGCGCCAAGCTGGCGAGGAACGCGAAAAGGCCTTCTACACCACCTATCGCAGCGTCGCCAAAGTGGTTGTGGCTTCAGGTTTGACGATCGCCGGCGCTCTCTACTGTCTGAGCTTCACCCGGTTGCCGTATTTCGAAACGATGGGCATTCCGTCCGCCGTGGGTATGGCGGTGGCCGTCGCGGTGGCCGTCACGCTCGTCCCGGCCGTCATTGCCGTCGGCGGCCGATTCGGCCTGTTCGAACCGAAACGGAAGCTCATGGTCCGTCGGTGGCGCGGGGTGGGGACGGCGGTGGTCCGGTGGCCGGTGCCCATTCTGGCCGCGGCGTGCACGGTGGCGTTCGTCGGACTATTGGCGCTGCCCGGGTACCAGACCAGTTACGACGACCGCCTGTATGTGCCGCAAGACATTCCGGCCAATCAGGGCTACGCGGCCGCCGAGCGACATTTTCCCGAGTCGCGGATGACGCCTGACATCCTGATGCTCGAAGCGGACCATGACATGCGCAATCCGACAGATTTCTTGGTCCTGCACAAATTGGCAAAACAAGTCTTCGGGGTCCCGGGCATAGCCACGGTACAGAGCATCACCCGTCCTGAGGGAAGCCCGATCGAGCGCACGTCGATCCCTTTTCAGATCAGCCTGCAGAGCGCCGCGCTCCGGCAGATCGTGCCGTTCGCCAAAAATCGCATGGATGGCATGTTGAAGCAGGCCGACGACATGCAGAAGATGATCACCCAGATGCAGGGCACCCACAACCTCATGAAGTTGATCGGCTCGATCACTCACAACACGGTTGATTTGACCGGTGAGACAGCGGAACTCACCGATCAGCTGATGGCGACCGTTGCGAGCTTCGACGATTTCTACCGGCCGATCCGCAATTATCTGTATTGGGAGCCGCACTGCTACGGCATTCCTGTGTGCTTCGCCATCCGATCGGTATTCGACGCGCTCGACGGCACGGACAAGCTCAGCCAACAGATGCACAAACTGCTCGACAACTTGGTACGGATGGATGCCTTACAGGCTCAACTCGTCACTCAGCTGCCACCGATGATCGAGATCATGAAGTCGATGCGGACCATGATGCTGACGATGCACAGCACCATGTCCGGGATGATCACGATCATGGAGGAGACGTCCTCGAACGCCAACGCGTTGGGCAAGATCTACGACGGCGCCCAGAATGACGACTCCTTCTATCTGCCTCCGGAAGTGTTCGAGAACAAGGACTTCCAACGCGCGATGAGCCTGTTCTTCTCGCCGGACGGCAAGGCGGTACGGCTGATCCTCACACACCGCGGGGATCCGGGAACACCCGAGGGCATTTCCCGGGTCGACGCCGTGCGGACAGCGGCCGAGGAAGCGATCAAGGTGACGCCGCTGCAGAACGCCTCCATCCATCTGGCCGGTACGGCTGCGACATACAAGGATCTGCGGGACGGGTCCAAATACGATCTCCTGATCGCGGGTGTGGCAGCGCTCTGTCTGATCTTCGGCATCATGCTGGCGGTGACGCGGAGTTTGGTCGCCGCGCTGGTGATCGTTGGCACGGTGGCGCTTTCGTTGGGCGCGGCATTCGGCCTCTCGGTGCTGGTCTGGCAGCACATCCTCGGCATCGAACTGCACTGGCTGGTGCTGGCGATGTCGGTGATCGTGCTTCTGGCGGTCGGTTCGGACTACAACCTGCTGCTGGTGTCGCGGATGAAAGAAGAAGTCGGCGCCGGGATCAACACGGGCATCATCCGGGCGATGGGCGGCACGGGCAAGGTGGTGACGTCCGCGGGCCTGGTGTTCGCGTTCACCATGTTGTCGATGGTGGTCAGTGACTTGCGCATCATCGGGCAAGTGGGGTCCACCATCGGGCTCGGGCTGTTGTTCGACACCCTGGTGGTACGTGCATTCATGACGCCGGCGATCGCCGCGCTACTCGGGCGGTGGTTCTGGTGGCCGCTGAGAGTGCGGCAGCGGCCGGCCAGTGCGGTTCTGGGCCCGGTGACGCTTCCCGCCGACCCACTGGTCAAGCAGGAGGCCTGATTTCGTGCCGTGGCCGACCTGGGCAATTCATGGGCGAGACGGTCGGGGGCCGATTACAGTCGGAACTGTCGGGAGCAATGGTAGGGAGGAAGTTTTGAATATGTTCCGTCCGTCGTTGACCAGCCTGGCTGTCGGGCTGGGAGGCCTGGCATTGTCGTTGACCGCTGGGATCGGCGTCGCATCCGCGGGGCCCAACTTGGACTCCGCGATCAACACGACATGCAGCTACCCGCAGTTGGTATCGGCACTCGATGCGCAAGATCCGCAAGTCCGCATGGCGTTCGACCAATCGCCCATACTGCAGCGTGGCTTACGTCAATTCCTCGCCGACCCGCCGGCCAAGCGGGCACGGACGGCCCAGGACGTGGCCAATGCTCCGATGTTTCAGCCGTACCTGGGCACGATCGAGCAAGCGTTCAACACCTGCACCAACTTCTGATCCAACAATGGGGGCCGCCGTCTCAGCTCATGGTGAGCCTGCGGTGCCCAGCAGGCTGATGTGGATTTCTGGTGCCCGGATGTCGCGACATCAGCCGGCCCGGCAGCCAAGAGATCCTGCGGCATATGGCAATTCGCGACGGCAGCACCGCATGTCCGAATACTCTGCCGTCATGAGTCAGAGCCGATGCCACGTCGCGCAGCACGCCGCGGGAACTCCTTCCCTGTATCCGGCGACGGCGCACATCGACCGGTTCGCCGCCGCCCCATGTCTTACGGAGCTGTCCGCGGCACCGATCGCGGAGTTGTTCTCGTGAACCCGGCCGGACAGAGCGGGTCCACAGACCGCCCGGTCGCCTTGTTCGTGTTGGGAGTGCCTCGATCTGGAACGTCGGCGGTTACCCGGGTCCTGTCCCTGTGTGGCGCTACGCTCCCGGCCGGATTGTCGGGCGCCGACCCGCGAAACCCACGTGGTTACTGGGAGCCGCGTGCGTCCCTCCATCTCAACAACACGATTCTGCGCAGCCACGGGAGTGCCGTATTCGATGCATCGCTGCGCCTGCAGGAGGAAGGTGGGCTCGACTCCGACCAGAAAGCCGCCTGCATCAACAAGATCGGACAGTTTCTTTCCACGTTGCCGGCAGCGCCGCTCGTACTCATCAAAGATCTGCAGATAACGCTGCTGTCCAGTTTGTGGTTCGAGGCCGCGCGCCTGGCCGGCTTCGACATCGCGGTCGTGAACATGGTGCGCCCCCCGCAGGAAGTCATCGCATCGGGTGCGGCGGACTTCTTGACATTGCCGGAGCTCGGGAGTGCGCTGTGGTTGAAATTCAACTTGCTGGCCGAGAGAGATACCCGTGACGTGCCGCGCGTGTTCGTCGAGTACGCCAATCTCCTCGAGGATTGGCGTCGGGAGGTGAAACGGATTTCAGTAGCTCTCGGGATCGATCTCGAGACGCGGGAGGAGGCCGCCATCGAGGAGTTCCTCACACCTGATCTTCACCGCCAGCGGCACACGGGCCCGGTGAAGGAAACGTTCGGCACCGATTGGATGTCTGTCGTCTACGACACGCTGCACGCGGCGGCGCGCGACGAAAGCTGGGACCAGGCTGCGCTGGACCGCGTCTATGCCGAATACCGGGCGACCGAACAGGGTTTCCGGAAGGTGTTCGAGAATTCTCTTCGCCTGCACAAGCTCAATCGATTCATCCGCCCGGCGGTCCTGAAGTTTCGTTACGAGGTCGTCGCGATGGCTCACCGGCGCCGTGGAACGTGGGCCTGATGGGAACGCGGCGCGCATCCAAACGATCTGCACGCCCCGACAATCGGCTCGCTCTGGCAGACGAAGCCCTGTTGGCGGAGCATCATGCCGCAGGGATGAATGTGGTCATTCAGGTCACCTGGCTGTATGACCGTCCTGCCGATCTCGCAGGGATACGCCGTTTTCATCACTTTCTCGGTCAAGGGTTGTTGGGACGTCGCATCGAGCGTCCGGCGCTACCCATCGCACGGCATCGGTGGGTGGTGGATCGTGGACACTCGGACATCGCCGAATCGACCCGTCCGCGCGCTGAATTCGCCAACTGGGTGGACGAACGTTCGCAGCTGCCCGTCAATGCGGAATCGGGTCCTGGTTGGCACGTCGGGGTCGTCTCGCTGGATGACGGCTCGACCGGTGTCAGCTTGGTACTTTCGCACAACTTGATCGACGGTCTCGGTCTCGCGCTCGTGATCGTCGAGGGTGTCCTGGGGAAGTCGCGCGACCTCGGGTACCCCCCGCCGCTGTCGCGCACACGACTGCGTGCGTTGGGCGAGGATGTCCGACAAACCGCGCGGGACGTTCCGGACGCCGCGAGGGCGCTTGTCACTGCGCTGAAATCGGCCAGGAAGCAGAGTCGCACCAAGGCGGAAGGCACGCGTTCACCGGCCCCGCGTCCTGCGCCCACCACGGCGGTCGGCGTGGACGACGTCGTCCTCGTACCCGCCCTCACCATTTTCGTCGACCTGGATGAGTGGGACGCGCGAGCAGAATCTCTCGGCGGAGCGAGTCATACACTGGCCGCCGCCTTTGCGGCCAAGTTCGGAGAACGTATCGGGCGCGTACGGGCAGACGATGGCGCCGTAACGCTCCAGGTCCCGATCAGCGACCGTACGTCAGTGGACGACACGCGGGCGATGGCGCTGTCGTACGCGCGCGTCACGATCGATCCGACCCAAGCCACAACGGATCTGCGCGAGATCCGGGCTGCGGTCAAGAAATCGCTGACGGACTTGAAGCAGACACCAGAGGAGTCCAAGCAGCTGCTGTGGCTGCCGTCGTTCGTACCGAAGCGAATGCTGAAACAGATGGTGGCCAGGGCGCCCGCCGATCCAGACCAGCCGGTGTTCTCTTCTTACCTCGGCGATCTGAGTTCGTTGATCAGCCAGGCGGATGGCACCGTGGCCGCTTACGCCAACGCACGAACGACCGGGCAGCGTGAATCGCGACAGCTTCTCGAACGAACGGGCGGCCGCACCGTCATCCTCTCCGGACGCATCAGCGGCAAGATCTTCATCAGTGTCGGTGCTTATCAGCCCGGCGCAGAGAACACCACGTGCGCTTTGCGTGAACTTGCCGCGAAAACGCTCACCGATTTCGGCCTTACTGGGGAAATCCACTGACGTAGCCGTAAAACCGTGGGTAGCCTTTACTTTTCGGACCGAACATCCGGTGCTACGGCGTTGTTCGCAACAGGTTGACCGAAGATCCCATGTCGAAAGAAGCGCTATGAAGTTGGTGCTGGCGAGTTACGGAACTCGCGGCGATGTGGAGCCTTGCGTCGCGATCGGTTGCGAGTTGCAGCGCCGCGGGCACGATGTGCGTTTGGCGGTCTCGCCTGATCTCGTCAGCTTCGCTGAGGCGGCCGGACTTCCGACGGTGCCTTACGGGCCCGACACAGCGGTGTGGTCGGATGCGCACCGCGACTTCTGGATCCGTTTCTTCGGCAACTTCTGGAAGTTCCGAGAACTGGCCAAACTATGGCGCGAGATGCGCGAGATCGGGGAATCCGTCGTCACGTTCTGGGAGGAGATCTCGACGACGCTGACGTCGCTGGCCGACGGCGCCGACCTGCTCATCACCTTTCTGAATTTCGAGCCGCCCGCGGTGAATGTCGCGGAGTATTACGGTATTCCGTTGGCCACCGTGCATGTCTCACCGGTGCGTCCCAACGGTCGCATGCTCGGATTCCTGTCACCGACGTTGGGGCGTTACGCGCTGATGGTGTACGAGTGGGCCAACTGGCGCGGGGTCAAGAAGTTCGACGATGCGCAGCGCCGTGAGTTGGGTCTGCCGAAGGCGACAGTCTCGTCGCCACGGCGGATCATCGAACGGGGATCACTGGAAATCCAGGCCTACGACCAGGTTTGCTTTCCCGGGCTGGCCACCGAATGGGCGAAGTGGAATGGCCAAAGGCCTTTCGTTGGGGCGCTGACGATGGAGTTGACAACGGCCGGCGACGATGACGTCGCCGCGTGGCTCTCTGCGGGGACGCCGCCGATCTTCTTCAGCTTCGGCAGTACGCCGGTCAAATCTCCGGCCGACACCCTCGCCATGATCGAGTCCGCTTGCGCTGAATTGGGTGAGCGGGCATTGGTGTGCGCCGGCTCCAGCGAATTCGGGCAGATGTCTGATTCCGATCGCGTCAAGGTCGTGGACACGATGAATTTCGCAGCCGTGTTTCCTGCCTGCCGCGCGCTCGTGCACCACGGCGGCATGGGCACCATGTCGGCGGGGCTGCGCGCCGGAGTCCCCATGCTGGTTTTCTGGACGGCACTCGATCAGGCGATCTGGGCAGGCCGTGTCAAACGGCTGAAAGTTGGTTTGGGCCGGCGTATCTCGTCTGCTACCAGCGAAACCCTCGTCGCCGACCTGCGCACGATTCTCGATGCGGAATATGTCGCCCGAGCCCGTGAGGTCGCTACTCAGATGACCAGACCGGACGAAAGCGTTGCCAACACCGCAGATCTTCTGGAGAGTTTTGCGGATCGAGGCTTCTTGACCGACGTGGGATGACCGGCCACACATCCTCAATTCAGATGACGCCCAGGCCCTTTACCACCTGCAGCACCCCGATCATCACGAAGATGCCTATCATCACCTGGCGGCGATTCGCCAGCGCCCAGTCGTGGACTGGTTGCAGAACCGCCTGAGTGCGCACCGGGGCGATGAGGTGACTGACAACTGCGACCTCGAAGACGGCGAACATCGCGACCACGAACAGGATGACGGCGAGGATCTGCGTACCCGTCGTGGTCCCGGAGGACACGACGGTGGTCGCCACGAACAGCACCAGCGGAAAACCCGGTAGGAACCCCATGCCGCACACCAAAGCGACCCACAGAGCGCCGCTGTCCCAAGCTCTTTGAAGGCGACGGAACAGCCGGCGGATCGCGGATTCGCCTTCGGCCGCATCCTGCATGCCGGCGAACGGCGACGAGATCGGGGCCGGCCCGTCCGCTTCCAAGACCTGGCTCGAGCTGTTGCCGCTGCCGGCGGGGACGGGCACCCGCCGACGCACCCAGAAACGTACCGCGATCAGCGCGGCAACCGACAGCACGAGCACTCCCATGCCCAGTTGGATGTGGCGGGTGGCTGCGGTTGCGGCAGGCGCCTGGGGGCTGAACATCGGAGCACGGTGCAGCAGCACGACGGGGACAACCAGGGCGGGAATGTTCGTGGTGAGGCAGCCGATCCAGCACACGAGCAGGTTCTGGACCGGACGTGGACGGGAGATCACGAGCAGGATGAGGGCCAAGAGGGCGGGGTTGAACGCCATCACAACGGCCATCCCGAGTAGTGAGCCCCACACGGCCCGGGACACTACCTGCTGCTTGCATGTATTTTGGCGCTTTGGCCACGCCGCCGATCTTGATTCGGCATACCGAGCGGACATGACGTCGGAACGTGGCTGGCGACACTTGTCGTGCTGTGCCGAGAGTGACTGGTGTGGTTCCTGTTTGACCGCCGCGCTGGGAGGCGTGGCGGCGAGGACGATGCGCGGGCCTGAATCCGTCCGCACGGCTGCTCGTAGCGGCCAGACGTCGTGGCGGGGGATGGGATTGGGGTGCCGCTCGCCCATTGGATCCATGTGATCTTCATCGGACGACGCACAGGTTCTCGCCCGATCCAGCTGCTCGGTTTTGGACCCTAATTGACGCGGGATCGGGATAATGGCCGAAGTCTCTTGGCACCTCTATGGGTGTGACATCTGAAAGGCTCGAGGTCTCCGCGATGAAATTTGTGCTGGCTTTCTACGGGACTCGCGGCGACGTCGAGCCCGGTCTCGCGGTCGGCCGTGAGTTGTCGCGCCGCGGACACGAAGTCCGGATGGCCGTCTCGCCCGATCTGGTCGAGTTCGTCGAGACCGCTGGGCCGGCGGCAACGGCCTGCGGGCCCGATGTGCGTGTGTGGCAAGACCTGAACCGCGACTTCTGGGCGCGCTTCCTGCGCAAATTCTGGAAGAACTTCTGGCGGGTCCGCGACCTCGCCGGGTTGTTGCGTGAGGAGTGGCATCTCTTCGACCAGTACTGGCAGGAGGTCAGCAAGACGCTGATGTCATTGGCAGACGGCGCGGATCTGCTGTTCACCGGTGTGATCGGCGAGGAGGCCGCAGGCAACGTCGCGGAGGCGTGCGACATTCCGTTCGCGATGCTGCACGTGTTCCCACTACGGCCCAACGGTCAGCTCGTTCCGGCCCTTCCTGCGCGGCTCGCTCGGGCGATGATGAGGGCGTCGGAGTGGCTCAGTTGGCCCATGATGAAGCGGCTCGAGGATCCGCAGCGAAAGGAACTCGGCCTGTCGAAGGCGACCGGTCCCTCCGCGTGGAGGGTGGCCGAGCGCGGCTCGTTGGAAATCCAGGCCTACGACGAGATTTACTTCCCCGGGCTGGCCGCCGAATGGGCGAAATGGGACGGCCAAAGGCCCTTCGTCGGTGCACTGACGATGGAGTTGGCGACGGATACCGATGACGACATCGCTACCTGGATTGCTGCCGGAACACCGCCGATCTGCTTCGGCTTCGGCAGCATGCCCGTCGATTCAGGCGCTGACACGCTCGCGATGATCAGTGCGGCTTGCGTGGAGTTGGGGGAGCGGGCACTGGTGTGCGCCGGGGCCAGTGACTTCAGCAACGTCCCGCACTTCGACCATGTCAAAGTCGTCGACACCATGAATTATGCAGCCACTTTTCCAGCTTGCCGCGCCGTCGTGCACCACGGCGGCGCGGGCACCACCGCCGCGGGCTTACGCGCCGGCGTTCCCACGTTGATCCTGTCGACCGACCTGGATCAGACGCTTTGGGGCGCCCGGATCAAGCAGCTGAAAGTGGGTACAGCCCGGCGTCTTTCGGCTACTACACAAAAGTCGTTGGTCGCAGATCTGCGGACGATTCTGCAGCCACGGTATGCGACTCGCGCCCGCGAAGTCGCTACCCAGATGACCAAACCCGCCGAAAGCGTTGCGGCCACGGCCGACCTGCTGGAAAAGTTCGCCGCACTCAGGCGCGTGGGCTGAGGGCTTCGGCGTAGGCCGGTGCCTTCGACGCGACAGGTTCGTCACCCCGAAATCTCTTGGAGCTCTGGTCTACGTGGATAGCAGAACCCGCGACATTGCGAACATGCCCCGGGGCGGACCGGACGCTTCATGGCTGGACCGGAGATTGCAGACCAATCGGCTGGAGTACCTGGATCGCGACGATGTCGACGATCTGAAACGCAAGGTCATGGATTCACTCGACCGCGCCGGCCAACGGCGGAGGATCGGTATCCACGAGAGGTGCGCCCGGATGGCGCTTGACGAGGTGGCCGACGTGCCCGCTCCGAAGATCCTCGAGCTCGGAGCCGGCCTCGGCGGACTGTCGCGCAAACTACTGGACAAGCATCCCACCGCTCAGGTGACGGTCACCGACATCGAGCCCGCATTTGTCGCGGGCATGGCACAGGGCGACCTCGGCCGACACCCACGCGCCACGGTGCGCGAAATGGACGCCACCGAAATCGATGCTCCGGAAGGCTATTACGACCTTGCGGTGTTCGCGTTGTCGTTGCACCATCTGCCTCCTGAACTCGCCGCCCGGGTGTTCGCGGCGGGTACCCGGGCAGCGAAGAAGCTGCTGATAGTCGACCTTCCCAGGCCGCCCGCGCCCCTGCACATCGCATTGTTGGCGGTGGTGCTGCCGCTCACCGGAATCTCTCCGTTGCAGCACGACGGATTCATAAGTTCGCTCCGTGCCTACAGTCCATCGGCTCTGCGCGCGCTGGGCCATCACGCCGACCCGTCCATCACGGTCGAGTTTCGGACCCGGCGCGGGCTCGGCCCCACGGTCGCGGTGGCCAGTCGCTCCTGAACCGGTGGCAGCCTGCAGGCGATGGGTCCGGAGTGAGAAGGTCAGATGCTGTTCAAACCCTTGGCGATCAGCATCGTGCCGGCCAGTATGCACATGGCCACCAGGATTTTTCGGTGATGAGCCCACGCCCAATCGTGCAGCCGTTGCAAGATGGCCTCGGTTCTCGCGGGTGCGACCCAATAGCTGACGAGGACGATCTCGACCACGGCGAGCATCCCTACGACGAACGCGATGGTCGCGGTGATCTGGGTGCCGACCGCGGCTCCTGAGACCACGACGATCGCCAGCAGGAACAGGGCCACGTCGGGCGGCGCACCGGCAAACGAGAATCCGATCACGTACGAGACCCACAGGGATCCGTCTTGCCACGCGTCGTGCCCGCGCCGCAACAACCGCCGGAACACCGACCCGCCCTCTGCCGGGGTATCTCGCGCGCGGGCCAGAAGTCGCGAGACCGGTGTCGACGTATTCGCCTCCGACACCAGGGTCGACGCGCCACCCCCCGAAGCGGACACCTCCGCTCGCCGGCGCGCCCAGAAGTGCACGGTCAGCGCCGTGGCCGTCGTGAGCGCGACCAAACCCATGCCGATTTGAATGTAACCGCCCGTGGAGCTCTTGGCCCATGATTCGGCGGTGGACTTGAACATGGGCGTGAGGTGCAGCAGCGTCAGCGGAATCACCAGCGTAGGGATACACGCCGTCACACAGCCGGCGCCGAACACGAGCAGGTTCTGCACGGGCCGTGGTCGTGAGATCACGAGAAGGGTGATGCCAAGGCGCATGGGATCAAGCCCGACCAGAACTCCTAGAGCTAACACCGAACCCCACACCGCCGAAACACTACCCAGGTTGCTCCGGGCTGTCGGCTCTTTCGCCCTAGTTGCTCCGAGCGGTCACGGCGCGCCAAAGTCGGCTTGCCAGAGCCAACTTCGCCTGCGTGCCGAACCCTGCGGCATCACGGTTTCGGCACGGGCCGGGCCGGCAAACGCTATCCTCCTTCAGTGGCGACGAGTTCTCTGAGGTTGGGCGAGTGAACGCGGTGACCAGAGATTGCCGACTGTGCGGATCGACCGGCCCGCATCAGACAGTCGAAGTTCGCGAGATGATGTTCGGCACTCGGGAGCTGTTTGAATATTTCAGCTGCGCTGCGTGCGACACCTTACAGATCCAGGATGCGCTGGAGGGCGAAGATCTCATGCGCCATTACCCGCCAAACTACTACTCGCACAGCGCGTCGGCCCAACCAAGCGCGTTCCGCTGGCTGGTGACCCAACATGATGCATATAAGCTGCGTGGCGGCGGCAATCGGTTGGCGGGGGCGCTCATCAAGGCCCGGGTGTCCGAGGGAATCTTCCGGGTACTCCTCGGAGGCGATGTCGTGAGGATGCTGGCTCAACTTGAAGTCGAGCGTCACGCGCGAATCCTGGACGTGGGTTGCGGAACCGGCGCACTGCTCGATCGCTTGAGCAGAATTGGATTCAACAATTTGCTCGGAGCAGATCCATTCATCTCGGCCGACGGTGAGTCCGCCGAAGGCGTGCCATTGATGAAACGGGATTTGAGCGACATGGATGGCACATTCGATCTCCTGATGTTCAATCATTCCCTCGAGCATGTTCCCGACCCGGTCGCAACACTCAAAGTTGCCTACGAGAAGCTCGCTGTGGGAGGTATGTGCCTGGCTCGTGTGCCCACGACCTCGTCAGATGCTTGGACCACCTACCGCGCGGACTGGGTGCAGGCCGATGCGCCTCGGCACATGGTCATACCGTCACGTGAGGGAATGGCGGTGGCGGCCGAGAGGGCCGGGCTGCGGGTGGTCAGGACGTTTGACGATTCGAATCTGGGCCAGTTCCTCGGCAGCGAGGCCTATCGACGCGACGTTGCGGTGACAGACCCCAAGATTCTTCGAATGTTCGGACCCAAGCAGCTCTGGGAATGGGAGAAACGCGCGTTATCGCTCAACCAGCAGCAGCGCGGAGACCAGACCGGATTCGTCCTGCGGGCGATGTGAGGCGTCGGGCAGCCGGAAACCTGCTCTGCCGCAATCGATCCGTCGTCAATTCCCTTCACCGACCTTGGCGCATCGGCCGGGCCGCACCAGACGAGCCAACTGTTGAATCCGAATCGGCGAACCCAGCCGAGTGCATACCGGCTCGAGGCTAGAGTCATCGAAACCAACTGGAAATACAAGCTGGGGGCCCTTTTCACGTGACCGATCACGACGTTCGATCTCTGTACCTCGACCTGATCCGAGGCAACCTCACCAGGTATGGGATGCATGAGCGAATGCCGGCGCAGTGGACACTCCGGCGCCGTCTCTATTTCAAGACGCTCAATCGCATGATGGTCCGCGGTGGGGCGCATCGACTCGCACGCGCCACTCCGAACGAGAACCGCAGCACGCTCGTTCAGCACAAGCGGGACTTGGGCATCGATTGGCCGGCGGAGGCCGAGACCATGATCGGAATGCAGCGACTTACCAGTCTGCAGCGGTGCGTCGAGACCGTACTGGCCGAGGACATCCCCGGCGACCTGATCGAATGTGGAGTGTGGCGCGGCGGGGCCTGCATCCTGATGCGTGCCGTACTGGCGGCCTATGGCGATGAGACGCGAAGTGTCTGGGTGGCGGATTCGTTCGAGGGTCTGCCGCCGGCAGACCCCGAGAACTACAAAGCCGACAAAGGCCTGAGAACCCAGAGCCTTGCGGGCATCCTGGGTGTGCCCGAAACCGAGGTCAAGGCTAACTTCCAGCGCTACGGCCTGCTCGATGACCAGGTCCGTTTTCTACCCGGTTGGTTCAAGGACACCCTGCGGGATGCGCCGATCGATCGCATCGCCGTACTTCGGATCGATGGCGACCTGTATGAATCCACGATCCAGGCCCTCGACGCGCTCTACCCGCGGCTGTCTCCAGGGGGCTTCTGCGTCATCGACGACTACCACGATCTCAAGCCGTGCCGGGAAGCGGTCACCGACTACCGGGCGGAGCATGGGATTACCGCCGAGATCGTCGACATCGATGGAACTGCTGTGCTGTGGCGCGCGTAGCGAGGGGTTCGGCAACGCACGTGAAAGGCCACGATCTGCCATGAAATTCGTCCTGGCGAGCTACGGAACACGCGGTGACATAGAGCCTTTGGTCGCCGTCGGCCGTGAGCTGCTGCGCCGGGGGCACGATGTGCAGATGGCTGTCCCGCCTGATCTGGTTTCGTTCGCCGAGGCGGCCGGGCCGGCGGCGGTTCCGTATGGTCCGGATCTGCAGGCTGTACTGGATGCACACCGCGACTTCTGGACGCACTTCTTCCACAATTTCTGGAAGGTTCGGGAACTGATCGAGTTGCGACGCGAGGTCGTCGCACCGTTCCTACAGTGTTGGAAGGAGATCATCGCGACGCTGACGTCCCTCTCCGAGGGTGCCGACGTGCTGTTCACCGGCGTGAACTTCGAGGATGCCGCCGGCAATGTCGCTGAGTATTACGACATCCGGTTGGCCACCCTTCACCTGTTCCCGTTGCGGGCCAACGGCCAGTTCGTGCCGTTCTTGCCCGCACCATTGGGCCGTTCCACGATGAAGGCCTCCGAGTGGATCGCGTGGCGCAACGCGAAGAAGGTCGAGGGCATCCAGCGCGGTGAACTGGCGCTGCCGAAGGCCACATCGCCGTCACCGTGGCGGCTCACCGAGCGCGGATGTCTGGAGATCCAGGCGTACGACGAAGTCTGCTTTCCGGGCCTTGCCGCCGAATGGGCGCAATGGTCTGATCAACGGCCCTTTGTCGGTGCTCTGACGATGGATCTGCCCGGCGACTCCGATGACGAGGTCGCTTCGTGGATCGCCTCCGGAACACCGCCGATTTTCTTCGGCTTCGGCAGCTTGCCGATGGAGTCCGGCGCCAAGACACTCGCGATGATCAGTTCCGCATGTGCGGAGCTGGGTGAGCGGGCGCTGGTGTGTTCGGCCGGGACCGACCTGCACGACGTGCCGCCATCCGATCACGTCAAAGTCGTCGGGGCGATGAACTACTCAGCCGCCTTTCCCGCCTGCCGCGCAGTCGTACATCACGGGGGATTGGGCACTACGGCCGCGGGACTGCGGGCCGGAGTTCCCACGTTGATCTTGTCGACCGACCTCGATCAGACGCTGTGGGGTACCCGGGTGAAACGACTGAAAGTCGGTACTGCCCGCCGTTTTTCGGGAACCACCGAAAAGTCGTTGGTCGCCGACCTGCGCACCATCCTCGCCCCGCAGTATGCGGCCCGCGCCCGAGAGGTCGCCACTGAAATGACCAAGCCGGCCGAAAGTGTGATGGCCACCGCCGACCTCGTGGAGAAGTTCGCGGGCCTCGGCCGGCTGTGACCGAACGTCAATCAGCTTCGCGGCGCGTCAGCGCCGCGAGTCGTGCGATCCGTGAACGTGGGCAGGACATTGCGTCGGCGCCATGGACATCGTTGATATCGGCGCGGTGTCCCTGATCGCTCGAACATGGATCATCCCGCCACGATGCGGCACGAAGGTGACATGTTTCGGCCTTTGCTTCTCGTCGGCTGCAGTGGTGGTGCTCAATTCGACCCTGCGGAGAATCTCACGCAGGACGAGCCGTATCTCGACCATCGCAAAGGTGGCTCCGAGACACCGGCGGTTTCCGCCGCCGAACGGCAGCCAGGTTGTCGGGCTCTGGGTGGTGCCGAGCATTCGATCCGGGTCGAACCTGTCCGGATCCGGGTACACCGCGGGACTGGCGTGTACCAGCCCGATCGCCGGGTCGACCATGATTCCGGCCGGAAGCCGGTAGCCGCCAACCTCGACCGGCGCCTTCAGGATCCGGCCCGAACTGAACAGCACCGGACGGATCCGCAGCGTCTCCTTGATCACCGCGTCGAGGTACTCGTCGCCGGCAGGATCTCCCGCCGCGCTCGCATCGGCCGCCCGCACCGCCCTGGCCAACGCTGCGGGATGCCGGGTCAGCCGTTCCAGCGCCCAGGACAAGGCCGTCGCGGTGGTCTCGTGCCCGGCTGCGATCGCGGTCAGGAGCTGATCACGCAGTTCGCTGTCGGACATCACGCGGCCGTCGTCGTCGGTCGCACGGACGAGCATGGCCAACACGTCGGTGCGTTCGGCGAGGCCGGGATCGGCGCGACGGTCGGCGATCTCGGCGTACAGCAGGGCGTCGGCCTCCGCGAATCGCCGCCCCACTCCTCGCCATGGACGGTGGCGCCGCAGGCTCGGTTTCGTGATCGCCGGTGTTTCCCACGGCTTCATGTAGAGCAGGCGCGGCACGACTTTGCGCAACGCGGCCAACCGCGTCGGGTCGCTGGCGCCGATCACGGTCCGAAGAATCACCTCCAGCGTGATCTCGGTCGTCTTGGGCGCTACCGGGAAGCTCTTGCCGACCTGCCAACCCGCGATGTTCGCGGCAGCGATCTCGACCATCTGAGCAGCCTGGTTCGCGACGGCATCACGATGAAATGCCGGCATCGTGAGGCGCCGCAAGCTGTGGTGCGCTTCCTCGTCGAGCACAAACAGGGAGCTGTCGCCGAGAAGACCCCGGAAGAACCAATGCGCTTCACCGGAATGAAAAACCTTGGGGTCGCCGGCATACACCGTCTTGATGTCGGCTGGATCCGCGAGGTAGACAACCGTGCCCGACAGCGGATTGCGCAAGGTGAACATGTCGCCATAGCGGCGTTGGCAGCCGCTCAGGAAGCGTAAACCGAAGCCGGCCATCAACGCGGACTGCACCACCATGGGAAGTGGAGGTCCAGGCGGCAGTGCGGTTTTCGCGAAATTGCTCACTTCTGCGTGATCCCTAGCTACTAGACGGTACGGATGCCGACACGACGACCTCGGGCTGTGACCGACGTTGATCACCCGTCGCGGGGGAGCACGTACTCCGTGTCGATCCACGGTCGCAGCTCTGGCTCTACGGTATTTCCCAACGGTACGTTGTCGGCTTGGGTGGGGGGCAATTTCGGCCGATACCGTCGCCAACGCAGTGGCACACGTGAGTGGTGTGCATGGTGTGGCAGATGACTCGAGCCCAGACCGTCCCGAGCCGGTATCGGCATGCCCGTTGATCGCGAAGCGCTGAGCGGATGCATAGCGCGATGTGATCAGTTGAATTCGTATTGCCGAGAGGCCGAAGGCCGTCGTAGTCGACCCTCTGGTTCGACGCCAGCAAGGAGCCTCTCGCAAGTCAGCAATTTTGGCACACTATGACACCATCGGTGAAACGCGCGGCGTCGACTGCATCGACGAGTGCTCTACCGGGCTCAAGCCAAGGCTCAGTGGCTAATTCGCCACGCTAACAGTGGTCGCGTCAGTCGGCTCCGTATCGCATCACCACCGCCAGATGACATTCAGCAAATATTGACGATTTCCCTAAAAACGCCTGCCCGCCGAGGCGTCTGGGTTAGGTTTAGAACGTGTTCCATTTAACTCGTCCAGATGGTCTGGAGCGCCGGTGAGTATCAATCCATTCGATGACGACAACGGCAGTTTCTTCGTCTTGATCAACGACGAGGAGCAACACAGCTTGTGGCCGGCCTTCGCGGATGTTCCGGCCGGGTGGCGGGTGGTCTACGGCGAGGCGGACCGCGCCGCGTGCCTGGACTACATCGAGCAACATTGGCCCGACATTCGACCGAAGAGTCTGCGAGAGAGGTTGGCGCAGGGGCGGATTGTTGATCAATAGTCGTCAGGCCGCGACCGATGGAATGTGATGAGAGACTCCCGCTGACGCGGGGCCAGTTGGACATCTGGCTTTCGGAGGAAACAGGCCGAGCGGGTGTCAAGTGGCAGCTGGGCATGCTGGCGCGGATCGATGGCGCCATCGAGCACGATGTGCTCGCACAGGCGATTCGTCATGTGGTGCATGAGGCCGAACCACTCAGAACCGCTTTCGCCGAATCAGACGGCCAGGTATTCCAGACCGTCGTCGACTATCCGGATGTTCAGCTCGCCCACCATGATCTGACTGGTTCCTCTGATCCGGTACGAGATGCGTATCGGATGGCGTCATCGATCCGGCAGGTGCCGATGGCGCTCACCGGTCCGTTGTTCAAGTTCGCGCTGCTACAGACGCGCGCCGACGAGTTCTACTTTTTTGTGTGCTGTCACCACATCGCGATCGACGGAATCGGCATGGGCCTCGTGTGCCACCAGATTGCCGCTGCCTACACAGCAATCGCCCGTGACGCGCCGATGCCACCTGCGATCTTCGGCTCATTGAAGAGCCTGATCGACTGCGAGTCGGACTATGAGGCTACCGAAGATTACCTCGACGATCAGGCGTACTGGGCCGAGAATATCCCGCCCGAGACTGATCACAGCCACGGGCCGGCGCGCGGGGTCGCAAACCAAGCAGGCGAGTATGAGCCCTCCGCGCCAATCCAACTCGACTCCTCCGTCGTAGCCCGAGCGCGCGGTCTGGCGAAAGCTCTTGGGGTGCGCCGCGCTTCCGTGATCGCCGCGGCATACGCGTTACTGGTGCATGGCGAGATCGGGGGGTCCGAGGTCGCACTCGATTTTCCGGTGAGTCGACGGGTGCGTCCCGAGGCATTGATGGTGCCCGGGATGATCTCCGGCGTCGTGCCGTTGATCGTGGATATGTCCGCCCGGTCCACCGTGGCGGACTTGTGTGGGCACGTGGACCAGCGGATACGAGAAGCGCTGCGCCATCAACGGTTCCCGCTCCGGGCTATCGAGAACACGTCGCGATTCCGGGGTACCGGGCAGCCGTCCGCCCGCGCAGCGATCAATTTCATCCCGACCATTCCGAGAGCGGATTTCCATGGTGCTCCGGCAACGGGCACTGTCACCCATACCGGCCTGGTAGATCAGTTTGGTCTGGTCTTCCTCCAGGAGGACGACGAACTCTTCCTCAGCACGACGGGCGTCGGCCAGTTGTTTGTCGGTTGCCGCGCCCGACAATTGGCCGACAGGTTCGAGCGGGTTCTGAGTTCGATGAGCGCCGACCCCGGCCGGTTGCTTCCGGCGGTCGACGTCCGTGAAGCGCTCGAGGAGCTCGACGAGTGGGGGAACCGGGCGGCGTTGGCGTTGGCGGTGCCGGCGCCGGTGTCGGTTCCGGTGTTGTTCGCTCGGCAGGTGGCTCGTGACCCGGGGGCGGTGGCGGTCAGCTTCGGTGACAGTTCGATGTCGTACCGCGGGCTGGACGCGGCTTCGAATCGGTTGGCGCACTTGCTTCTTGAGCGGGGTGTGGGGCCTGGCCGGCGGGTGGCGTTGGTGTTCGCGCGGTCGGTTGAGGCGGTCGTGGCGATCTTGGGGGTGCTGAAGACCGGTGCGGCGTACGTGCCGATCGATCCGTCGATGCCTGATGCGCGTGTGGATTTCGTGCTGGCCGACTCGGCGCCGATCGCTGTGGTCACCACCGCTGATCTGATGGGTCGGTTGGGCGGGCGTGGACTGACGGTGATCGACATCGACGACCGTGCGGTCTATGGTCAGCCCGGTACCGCGCCGAAAGTGGATGTGGCGGCTGATGATGTCGCGTATGTGATCTATACCTCGGGTACGACGGGTGTGCCCAAGGGTGTGGCGGTTGCGCATCGGAATGTGGCGCGGTTGCTCAGTGACGTGGACCGTGAGCTGGGGTTGTCGGCGGGTCAGGTGTGGACGCAGTGTCATTCGTTGGCTTTCGATTTTTCGGTGTGGGAGATTTTCGGGGCACTGCTGCACGGCGGCAGGTTGGTGGTGGTGCCCGAACCGGTAACACGGTCACCCGAGGAGTTCCACTCCCTGCTCGTCGATGAACACGTGAGGGTGCTGAGCCAGACGCCGGCAGCGTTCTATGCACTGCACGAGGTAGACGCCACCCAGCCGGAAACCCAGATCGCACTCGAGCTCGTGGTGTTCGGCGGCGAGGCGCTGGACCCGCCGCGCCTGAGCCCGTGGCTGACCGAACATCCGAGGCTGCCGCGGCTCATCAATATGTATGGGATCACCGAGACGACGGTGCATGCCTCGTTGCGGGAGATCACTACTGCCGATGTGGGCAACGGAGTTTCGCCGATCGGTGTGCCGTTGGCTGATCTGGCGTTTTTCGTGCTCGATGGATGGTTGCGCCCGGTGCCCGCCGGTGTGGTGGGTGAGTTGTATGTGGCCGGTGCGGGTTTGGGTTATGGCTATGTGGGCCGGCCCGGGTTGAGCGCGACACGGTATGTGGCGTGTCCGTTCGGTGACGCCGATGCTCCGGGGATTCGGATGTATCGCACCGGAGATCTGGTGTCGTGGGGCCCAGACGGACAGCTGCGCTATCTAGGCCGTGCCGATGAGCAGGTCAAGATCCGTGGCTACCGCATCGAGTTGGGTGAAATCCAGGCTGCGCTGAGCGCTGTGGACGGTGTCGAACAGGCAGTGGTGATCGCCCGCGAAGACCGGCCCGGCGACAAGCGTCTGGTCGGCTACGTCACCGGCACCGCCGACCCGGACAAGGCGCGTACCGCACTTACCCAGACACTCCCGCCCTATATGGTGCCCACCGCCGTCGTGGCCATCGAAACGTGGCCACTGACCGTCAACGGCAAACTCGACAAAAAGGCTCTACCCGCACCGCGATACCAGCACACCGACCAACACCGAGCCCCGACCACGCCCACCGAGGAAATCCTGGCCGGCATCTACGCCCAGATCCTCGGCCTGAACCACATCAGCGTCGACGACTCCTTCTTCGATCTCGGCGGGGATTCGTTGCAGGCCATGCGCCTGGTCGCCGCGCTCAACCGAACCTTGGACGCCGCCCTTGAAGAGCGGGTCGTGTTCGACGCTCCGACGGTTGCCCAATTGGCGCTCCGGATCGGTGGTGAAGAACGTCGGGCGCAGCCCTTGCTGGCGGCCGAACGGCCGGCGGTGATGCCGTTGTCCTTCGCTCAGAGCCGGTTGTGGTTCATCGACCAATTGCAGGGGCCTTCACCGGTATACAACCTGGCGGCGGGTTTGCGCCTCGAAGGGTCGCTCGATGTCGACGCGCTGGGCGCGGCTTTCGTGGACGTGCTCGAGCGCCACGAGAGCCTGCGTACCCTGTTCCCGACGGTGGACGGAACACCTCAGCAACTGATCGTTCCGGCGGATCAGACGGGGTTCAGCTGGGACGTCGTCGACGCCGCGGGTTGGCCGGAAAGCCGCCTGCAGGACGCGATCGAGGAGGCGGCCCGGCACAGTTTCGACCTGGCTACCGAGATCCCGTTGAGCGCAATGATTTTCCGCGTCGCCGACGAGGAACACGTCCTGGTTGTGCTGGTGCACCATATTGCCGCCGACGGGTGGTCGATCACACCGCTGGTGACCGATCTGGGCAGGGCCTACGCCTGCCGGTGCGAAGGGCATGCCCCCGACTGGGAGCCGCTGGCGGTCCAGTATGCGGACTACACGTTGTGGCAGCGTGCGCTGCTCGGCGATCTCGAGGACACCGACAGCCGCATCTCCCGGCAACTGACATTCTGGGCCGACAACCTGGCGGGCATGCCCGAACGCCTGATGCTGCCCACCGACCGTCCGTACCCTTTGGTGGCTGATCAACGTGGTGGCCGGATTGATGTGGAGTGGCCGGCCGACCTGCAGCAGCAGGTTGCTCGCCTGGCGCGCGACCACGATGCGACCAAATTCATGGTGGTCCAAGCGGCGCTGCTGACCTTGCTATCGAAGCTGAGCTCCAGTTCGGATGTGGCGGTGGGCTTCCCGATTGCCGGGCGCCGTGATCCGACCCTCGATGAGTTGGTCGGGTTCTTCGTCAACACCTTGGTGCTCCGGGTGGATCTGGCAGGAGACCCGAGTATCACCGAGGTGCTGGCAAAGGTACGAGCCGACAGCCTCAGCGCCTTCGAGCACCAAGATGTGCCGTTCGAGGTGCTCGTCGAGCGGCTCAACCCGACCCGTTCGCTGACTCACCACCCTCTGGTCCAGGTCATGCTGGCCTGGCAGAACGTCCCCGGACAGACCGGCACGGCTGACGGCGGGTTCGCTCTCGGGGATCTGCGGGCCACCCAGCTGCCGCTGGACACTCACACCGCCCGGATGGACCTGTCCTTTTCGCTGGCCGAACGCTGGGATGAAACCGGGCAGGCCGCAGGGATTTCCGGCACGGTTGAGTTCCGCACGGACGTATACGACACCAGCACCGTGGAAACGCTGATCGATCGGCTGCAGCGGGTGCTCACGGCGATGGCGGCCGACCCGACCCGGCGCCTGTCGTCGATCGATGTGGTCGATACCGAAGAACAGGTACGCCTGGACACAGTGGGCAACCGCGCGGCGCTGATCCGCCCATCGCCCGCGCCGGCGTCGCTGCCGGCGCTGTTCGAGGCGCAGGTCGCCCGAGACGCCGGTGCGGTGGCAGTCAGCTTCGACGGAAGCCACATCACCTACGGCGATCTCGATCGGGCCGCAAACCGGTTGGCACACCTGCTCCTCGAGCAGGGCGCGGCGCCGGGCCAGCGGGTCGCGGTGCTGTTCTCCCGCTCGGTCGAGGCGATCGTCGCGATCGTCGCGGTTCTCAAAACCGGTGCGGCGTATGTACCGATCGACCCCACGGTGCCCGATTCCCGATTGGACTTCGTCCTCACCGATTCCGCGCCGCTGGCGGCTGTCACCACAACGGACCTCGCCGATCGCCTGGCGGGGCATCAATTGACAGTGATCGCGATCGACGACGCCGTGGTGGCCGGTCAGCCGGACACCACGGTGCCAGGTCCGGCGCCGGACGACATCGCGTATCTGATCTACACCTCGGGTACCACGGGTGTGCCCAAGGGTGTGGCGATCCCGCACCGCAACGTGACCCGACTCTTGCAGGCGCTGGACGAATATCTGGAGCTGTCGACGGAACAGGTTTGGGCGCATTGCCATTCGTTGGCCTTCGACTTCTCCGTGTGGGAGATCTTCGGTGCACTGCTGCACGGTGGGCGACTGGTCGTGGTGTCCGATTCGGTGGCGCGTTCTCCCGAGGAACTCCACGCCCTGCTGATCGATGAACGCGTCAGCGTGTTGAGTCAGACGCCGTCGGCGTTCTATGCGCTGCAATCCGTCGATGAACTCTCACCGGCATCCGGATCCGAGCTGGAACTCGACCTGGTCGTGTTCGGCGGTGAGGCGCTGGACCCTACGCGTTTGGCGGAGTGGCTGCAGGACCATCCGGCATTGCCGCGGTTGATCAATATGTACGGGATCACCGAGACGACGGTGCATGCCTCGTTCCGTGAGATCACTTCCGGTGATGTCGACGTCGCGACCAGTCCGATCGGCGTTCCGCTGAAGCATCTGGCTTTTTTCGTGCTCGATCGTTGGTTGCGACCGATGCCAGTCGGTGTCGTGGGCGAGTTGTACGTCGCCGGTGCGGGGTTGGCCGCCGGGTACGTGGGCCGGCCCGGTTTGAGTGGGACGAGGTTCGTGGCATGTCCGTTCGGGACACCCGGAATGCGGATGTATCGCACCGGGGACCTGGTCTGCTGGCGTTCGGACGGGGAACTGCACTACCTCGGTCGTGCCGACGAGCAGGTCAAGATCCGTGGTTATCGCATCGAGTTGGGCGAGATTCAATCGGCACTGATGGCTTTGGACGGTGTCGAGCAGGCAGTGGTGATCGCCCGTGAGGAACGCCCCGGGGACAAGCGCCTGGTCGGCTACGTCACCGGCGCCGCCGATCCTGCCGAAGTGCGTGCGGCGCTGGGGGAGACGCTGCCGTCCTACATGGTGCCGGTTGCGGTCGTCACCATCGACGCATTGCCGTTGACGGTCAACGGCAAACTCGACACGCGTGCGCTGCCGGCACCCGAATACCAAGACATCGACCACTACCGCGCCCCGGCAACTCGCATCGAGGAGATGCTGGCCGACATCTTCGCCCAGGTCCTCGGACTCGAGCAGGTCGGCGTTGACGATTCGTTCTTCGACCTTGGTGGCGACAGCATTTCGGCCATTCAGGTGATATGGCGCGCCCACAGTGCCGGCCTGACAGGTCGCCCGCGCGACATCTTCGTCCAGCAGACCGTCGCCCGGTTGGCGCGGGTGGTGCGGATGGCCGACAACACCGGCAGCGTGATCGACGAGGGGCTAGGCCCTGTGGTGGCGACGCCGATCATGCGGTGGCTCAAAAGCCTCGAAAGTCCCGACGGCCCGATCGACGAGTTCAACCAGACCGTGGTGCTGCAAGCCCCCACCGGTGCCGCCGAGAACGACGTGGTGATCGTGTTGCAGGCCCTGCTCGATCGGCACGGAATGTTGCGCCTGCGCGCCGAGGACGACGGGGCGGGCGGATGGTCGCTGACGGTGCCGGAGGCACAAACGGTGGACGCCCGTGCGTACCTGTGCACCGTGGACCTGTTGACCGAGGACGCCCTCGCGGCGGCACGGTCACGGTTGTCTCCCGCCGCCGGAGCGATGGTGAGCGCGGTGTGGAGCTCGTCCACGGGACAGCTGGCGTTGGTCGTTCACCATTTGGCCATCGACGGTGTGTCATGGCGAATTGTGTTGGAGGACATCAATATCGCGTGGACTCAGCATCGCGGCGGGCAACCCGTGCTGCTGCCGCCGGCAGGAACGTCGTTTCCCAGTTGGGCCGAACTGCTTTCCGGGTACGCGTGTCATCCCGACGTCGTCACCCAGGCCGACGTGTGGCGGCAGGTGGCATCGATCCCCGCCGCGTTGCCGTCACCGCAACCGTCAGATGACACGTTCGCCACCGCCGGATACCTGACCGAGTTCCTGGATGCGGAGACCACCCACATGCTGCTCGGCGATGTGCCTGCGGCATTTCACGCCGGTGTGCACGAGATCCTGTTGATCGCTTTCGCTTTGGCGTGGGCGCAATACCTGGGTACCGGCGGCGCACCGATCGCGATCGACGTCGAGGGGCACGGGCGCCAAGACGATGTGGCCGGCTTGGGCGGCGGTGAGGACAGAGACATCGACGTGTCACGCACCGTCGGGTGGTTCACCACCAAGTACCCGGTGTCGTTGAGCTTCGGCGGCCGGGGCGGCGGGTTGCGCTGGACTCAGGTGGTGGCCGGTGACGCAGCGCTCGGCGCGGTGATCAAAGACGCCAAAGAGCAACTTCGATCTCTGCCCGACGGTCTGACCTACGGTCTGCTGCGCTACCTCAACCCCGAGGTGGAGCTGCCGGCAGCCGATCCCGTGATCGGATTCAACTATCTCGGACGGCTGGGCTCCCCAGCGGCCTATGCATCTGGTGATGTGTGGCGCTTCAGTCAGGAAGGTCTGTCGTTGACCGGCGCCGCCGGTGCGATGCCCATCGCGCTGGCGCACTCCGTGGAGCTCAATGCCGTCACGATCGACACCGACACCGGTCCGCATCTGAACGCCACCTGGACGTGGGCGCCCAGCGCGCTGGACCGCACAGCCGTCACCCGGATCAGCCGGTTATGGTTCGACGCGCTCGCGGGCATCTGCGCCCACGTGAGGCGGGGCGGGGGCGGGCTGACCCCGTCCGACATCGCCCCGGCTCGGCTGAGCCAGCAGCAGATCGACACTCTCTACGGCGAATTTCCCATCGCCGACGTGCTTCTTCTGACGCCGCTGCAGCAGGGGCTTCTGTATCACGCCGGCATCGCGAACTGCTCCGGCGACGACGTCTACGCGGTGCAGCTGGATCTGGCACTGAGCGGTCCGCTCGACGTTCGGCGGCTCCGTGACGCCGTGCAGGCAGTGGTCAGCAGGCATCCGCATCTGGCGGCTCGCTTCTGCCCACAATTCGAGCAACCGGTGCAGGTCATTCCCGCTGACCCGGTGGCGCCCTGGCGGTATGTCGAGTTGGGCGCCAAGGGAATTGGCGCCGACCAAGAGGTAGAGCAGATATGTGCGGACGAGCGGGCGGCGGTGTGCGATCTCGAGAACCAGCCGGCCTTCCGGGCCGCCCTCATCCGCATCGCGGAAGGCAGGCACCGGTTCGTCCTGACCAATCATCACATCGTGCTCGACGGCTGGTCGATGCCGATCCTGATGCAGGAGATCTTCGCCTGCTACCAGGGGGTGCGGCTCCCCGCGGCCTCGCCGTACCGCAGTTTCGTGACGTGGCTGTCCGAACGCGACCACCGTGCCGCCCACGCAGCCTGGCGTGAGGTGCTGGCCGGTTTTGACACGCCCATTCTTGTCGGACCGCCGCAGAAGCTGCGGTTCGGGCAGCGTCGCGTCGCCTCGTATCGGGTGCAGGCGAGGACCACACGCGCCCTCACCAAGTTGGCCCGCGCACATCACACCACCGTGAACGTCGTACTGCAGGGCGCATGGGCGCTGCTGCTGAGCTGGCTGACCGG
Source organism: Mycobacterium sp. URHD0025 (assembly GCF_000426065.1). GTDB lineage: Bacteria > Actinomycetota > Actinomycetes > Mycobacteriales > Mycobacteriaceae > Mycobacterium. Next base: position 501,569 of record NZ_AUEQ01000007.1, read on the forward strand.
CCAACCTGACGTCGCGTTCGGAACGGTCGTCTCGGGCAGACCTCCCGAGGTCGATGGCGCGGATTCGATGGTCGGTCTGCTGATCAACACCGTGCCGGTGCGCGCCACCTTCACACCGGCCACCACCACGGCCGATCTGCTGGATCAACTACAGAGCGCCCACAACGACACGCTCGAGCACCAGCACGTGGCGCTCAGCGACATCCACCGCATGACCGGCCAGGACAGCCTGTTCGACACCGTGTTCGTCTATGAGAACTATCCGACCGAGGCCAAGACGCAACCGGGTGACGACGGATTGACCATTACCGGTTTCAGCAGCCGCGACTACTACCACTATCCGATCTCGGTGCAAGCCGGTCCGGGTCGTGAGTTGGAGCTCCGCGTTCAATACGACACCGATGTGTTCGCCGCGGAAACCATCGAAGCGCTGATGGAACGCTTCAAGAAGGTGCTGGTGGAGATGGCGGCCCATCCGGGGCGCCGCGTGTCGTCCCTGGGACTGCTGACGAAGACCGATCGGTTGGACGGGTGGGGCCGCACGCCAGGGTCGGGGCAGCCGGGCGTCAGGGCCGTGTCGGTGTCCGACGTACCTGACACCGGTGGTGCGTACCGCCCGCCGGCCACCTTGATCGAGCAGATCCTGGCCGGCATCTATGCCGAGGTGCTGGGCGTGGACCGGGTCGGGGTGGAGGAGTCGTTCTTCGATTCGGGCGGCGATTCGATTGCTGCGATGCGTGCCATCGCCGCGATCAACGGGGCCCTCGACGTCGAACTCACGATGCTCACGTTGATTGACGCCCCGTCCGTACGGAGCTTGGCGCAGCGGTTGTCCAACGCATCCGCTCTCGAATGACCGGCGGTTGATGCGTCCCGGTCACCACATATAGGGCACCAGGCGGTAGCGCGCTTTCTGCGCGTATTCGCGGTACCCGTCCAACTCTTCGACGAGCAGTTTCTCCTCGTCCCGGATGCGGACGATCAGCACGATGAGGCCGGGTAGGACAGGCAGAAGTCCCCAGTAGGAGCCGAGCGCCAGCGGGAAGCCGACGATTGTCAGCACGTTGCCGGTGTACATCGGATGACGCACCAGCCCGTACAGGCCGGTGGAGGCCAGCTTCTGGCCCGTCTCCACCTGCACGGTGGAGGCCGCGAAGCTGTTCTGGATCACCACGAGGCTCGTGACGCCCAACCCGACGGCGACCAGAACGTCGCCGGCCACGCAGATCACCCCTGGTACCGACGACCAATTGAAACGATGGTCAAGGGCGCTGACCACGACCATCGCGGCCAGGGACAGGTACCAGCCGGCGATGAGGATCTTCTGCACCATTCGGGTTTCCGCTGCCGGTCCCGCATGCTTACGCCGTTGGTGCGCCTCGGGATCTGCGCGTTGCAGATAGATGCTGGGGATCCATGTCGACAGCGCGAACACCGCGAGGAAAACCCAGGCCTGCCAGAAGTCGAGTGTTCCGGCGAGCGAGAACAGGACCAAGCCGAAGACGATGAGTTCGATCAGCCCGAATGCCACCACTCGCGCAACGGCTTTCACGCATCCTCCTGTCGTTCGCCGCAGCACAACCGCGGCGGGTGCAACGCGGCGCTCGGCCCAACCTACCGTCGGCGGGAGGGCAAAAGGGTGCGATTGATCCCAAGCCGCCGTCCGGGGTTCAGCGCCCTTTCGGACCGGCTGCGATGCAGGGGCGCGGGGGAGCGGCACTCGGTGTCGTTCTGGCGATACTCGGCTACGGCGGCTTGATCTGGGCCGCGGCCATCCAGAAGACCTGGATGGTGAAGGGGCTGAGCGGGTTGTTCGGCGCCGCGCTGATCGGGTATCTAGGAGCCGCGCTCTTCGCTTGCGCCACTGCCTTCCAGTGACAGCGTGGTGCCCTCGGTGAGATTCGAACTCACACTGTACGGGTTTTGAATCCGTTTCCTCTGCCAGTTGGGATACGAGGGCGTGCCGATCAGTACTGCGGCCTACCACCATAGAGGATGGCCCCGCGCTCGCCGAACTCCGGCCTCCACGACACAATGTCTCCCATGACCGGGTCACCGAATGACGCTGACAGACCACGCCGCGTGCTCGTCGCCGAGGACGAAGCGCTCATCCGCCTGGACCTCGCGGAGATGCTCCGAGAAGAGGGCTACGAGGTCGTCGGTGAGGCGGGCGACGGCCAGGAGGCCGTCGAACTCGCCGAGTCGCTACGCCCGGACCTGGTGATCATGGACGTCAAGATGCCCCGCCGCGACGGGATCGACGCGGCCTCGGAGATCGCCAGCAAGCGCATCGCTCCGATCGTCATCCTGACCGCGTTCAGCCAGCGGGAGCTGGTCGAGCGGGCCCGCGATGCCGGGGCGATGGCCTACCTCGTCAAGCCCTTCAGCATCACTGATCTGGTGCCGGCCATCGAGGTGGCGGTCAGCCGGTTCAGCGAGATCGCCGCGCTGGAAAACGAAGTGGCGACGCTCGGCGATCGGCTCGAGACCCGCAAGCTGGTCGAGCGAGCCAAGGGTTTGCTGCAGAGCAAACACCAGATGACGGAGCCCGAGGCGTTCAAGTGGATTCAGCGGGCCGCGATGGACCGGCGAACCACCATGAAACGCGTGGCCGAGGTGGTGCTGGAGACCCTTGAGGATTCCGAGGAAGCGCCCGCCGAGGAGAACTGAATCGTCGGCCCGGTTGTTAATTGTGCGTTTCTGCCGGGCCGATATTCCGCGTTCAGCCAGTACCCGCGACAGAACCATTCACTCAACATCCCGCACTCCGGCCGGTGGTTGGCTATGTTCTACCCGAAGCATCGGCGCCCGGGCCTTCACAGGTCAGGGCGCCGGTGCCGCTGACAACTCTGACCCGGAGGTGAAGCGTGCGCGGTCGCGTGGCACGGAAAGCATTTGCTCTCGGAAGTGCGGGTGTGGTTGCGCTGGCGATTGCCGGCTGTAACCAATCCTCGCCGGAAGGTGAGACATCGCAGACCGATTTGAAGATCGTCGAGAAGGTTCAGATCGACGAGAACGGTGCCGAGGTCAAGGCAGCCGGGGACATCGCTCCCGCCGATCCCGCCGGTGACGGTAAGGCCAACTGCCCGCCGGTGATGATCGGCATGATGGGCGCGCTCAACGGTCCGGACGCTGCCCTCGGCATCAACATCAAGAACGGTGTGCAGCTGGCGATCGACAAGCACAACGCGGCCAACGCTGGTTGCCAGGTGCAGCTCAAGAGCTTTGACACCGAGGGTGATCCGCAGAAGGCCACCGGCGTGGCCCCGCAGATCGTCGACGAGGCGTTCATCGTCGGCCTTGTCGGGCCGGCGTTCTCCGGCGAGACCAAGGCCACCGGTGACGTGTTCAACCAGGCCGGACTGGTCGCGGCCACCGCGTCGGCCACCAACGTCACGTTGAGTGAGAACGGGTGGCGGACCTTCTTCCGTGGCCTGGCCAACGACGGCGTTCAGGGACCCGCGGTGGCGAACTACCTCAAGAACACGCTCGGCAACAAGAAGGTGTGCGTGGTCGACGACAGTACCGACTACGGGCTCGGCCTGGCCCAGGCTGTGCGTGAAACCCTGGGCCCGGTTGCTGATTCGTCGTGCAACATCTCGGTGAAGAAGGGGGACAAGGAGTTCTCGGCCGCGGTCACCCAGATCAAGGGTGCCGCACCGGATTCGGTGTTCTACAGCGGCTACTACTCCGAGGCCGCGCCCTTCGTCCAGCAGCTCAAGGACGGCGGTGTGACGGCGACGTTCGTCAGCGCCGACGGCACCAAGGACCCCGAGTTCGTCAAGCAGGCCGGCGAATCGTCGAAGGGCGCCTTGCTGTCGTGCCCGTGTGGTCCGGCCACCGGGGCGTTCGCCGACGAGTACACCAAGAAGTTCAACCAGGCACCCGGCACGTACAGCACCGAGGGTTATGACCTGGGCACCATCCTGCTCAAGGGCATCGACTCGGGTGCCATCACCCGGCCGGCTCTGCTGGACTTCGTCCGCAAGTACGAGGGACAGGGAGTGGGCCGTAAGTACCAGTGGACCGACAAGGGCGAGCTCACCACCACCTTGATCTGGATGTACGAAGTCAAGTAGCCCACCAGGCGAAACGCGTCCGAGACCGGCACCAGGACTCGGACGCGTTTCGTTACACACCACGAAAGTCAGGAGCCGCCGCCGGATGATCCACCAGTGCGTCGAGCAGTCCGCCTGCCTGGCATCCAACATCAGTTTCAATCTGGATGGCCTGCGAGACGGCTTCTGGCAGTTGACGATCGACGGTCTGTCGTGGGGCGCGATCTACGCGTTGGTGGCGGTCGGTTACACCCTGGTGTTCGGCGTGCTGCGCCTGATCAACTTCGCCCATTCCGAGATCTTCATGCTGGGCATGTTCGGCGCCTACTTCTGTCTGGACGTGATTCTCGGTTTCACCCCGAGCGGTAACGCCTACAACAAGGGTGTCGCGCTGACCGTGCTGTATCTCGGCATCGCCATGCTGTTCGCGATGCTGGTCTCGGGATCGGCGGCGGTCGGTCTGGAACTCATCGCCTACCGGCCGCTGCGAAAACGCAATGCCCGCGCGCTGACCTTTCTCATCACAGCCATCGGAATGTCGTTCGTCCTGCAGGAGTTCGTGCATTTCGTGTTGCCCAAACTCTTGAAGGGTTACGGCGGCAGCAACGCTCAACAACCGATCGTCCTGGTCCAGCCCAAGGCGCAGTTCACGATTTTCGGTGCCACGGTGTCGAACGTGACGCTGGTGATCGTGGGCGCAGCTCTGGTGCTGGCCGTGTTGACCGACATCGCGATCAACCGCACCAAGTTCGGCCGCGGCATCCGGGCCGTCGCTCAGGACCCGACAACGGCCACGTTGATGGGCGTCTCCCGGGAACGCATCATCATGCGGACCTTCCTCATCGGCGGCCTGCTGGCGGGCGCCGCGGCGCTGCTCTACACGTTGAAGGTGCCCCAGGGCATCATCTACTCGGGCGGATTCCTGCTCGGCATCAAGGCATTCTCGGCGGCGGTGCTCGGCGGTATCGGCAATCTCCGTGGCGCGCTGCTGGGCGGTCTGCTGTTGGGCATCATGGAGAACTACGGGCAGGCGGTGTTCGGAACGCAGTGGCGGGATGTCGTGGCGTTCGTTCTGCTGGTGCTGGTCCTGCTGTTCCGGCCGACGGGCATACTCGGTGAGAGCCTCGGGAAGGCGCGGGTATGAGCGAGCATCACGGTTCAGAGACCGCCGGGTCGGTGACCAAGACGTTGCTGGCTCCGGGCGACGCCCTTCGCGGCGCATGGTCGACGCTGCCGCGCGCGGCCAAATGGCTTGTCGGGGTGGTCGGTTTCGGCTTCCTGGCGCTGCTGCCGTTGTTCACGCCCAGCTTCCTCAACACCACCGGCATCAGTTTCGGCGGCACCATGGCACAGTTCGCGATGATCGCCATCATCGCCATCGGCCTCAACGTCGTGGTCGGGCAGGCCGGTCTGCTGGACCTCGGGTACGTCGGCTTCTACGCGGTGGGCGCATACACGGTCGCGCTGCTGACCAGCCCCGACAGCCCGTGGAACAAGGTGGGCCCCGACGGGTTCTTCAGCAAGGACTGGGCCTGGCTGTCCTGTGTGCCGCTGGCCATGGCCGTCACCGCACTGGCCGGTCTCATCCTGGGGACACCCACTCTGCGGTTGCGCGGCGACTATCTGGCGATCGTCACCCTCGGGTTCGGTGAGATCATCCGGCTGCTCGCCGACAATCTGTCCGACGTCACCAATGGTTCACGCGGGTTGAACCAGGTCGCGTATCCGCGGCTGGGGGAGAGCGAGAAGCTTCCCAACGGTGTGTTCTCCAGCGGTAACTCGGCCGGTGAGGCGAACTACGGCACGTGGTGGTTCTGGCTGGGCCTGATCCTCATGATCGGCATCCTCCTGCTGGTGGGCAACCTGGAACGCAGCCGCGTCGGGCGGGCCTGGGTGGCGATCCGCGAAGATGAGGACGCCGCAGAGGTGATGGGCGTCAACACGTTCCGTTTCAAACTGTGGGCGTTCGTGATCGGCGCCGCGATCGGTGGCCTCTCGGGCGCGCTGTATGCCGGCCAGGTCCAGTACGTCGCGCCGCCTACCTTCAACATCATCAACTCGATGCTGTTCCTGTGCGCGGTGGTGCTCGGCGGTCAGGGCAACAAGCTCGGTGTCATCTTCGGCGCATTCATCGTGGTGTATCTGCCCAACCGGCTGCTGGGCGTCGAGTTCCTCGGCATCAACCTCGGTGACCTCAAGTATCTGTTCTTCGGTCTCGCGCTGGTGGCCCTCATGATCTTCCGGCCGCAGGGCCTGTTCCCGGTGCGTCAGCAGCTGTTGACTTACGGGCGATCGGCTCGGCAGTTGTTGCGCGGCAACACGGACAAGGAGCCGGTGGGATGAGCGAGCCCATGCCCGGTGTGGCCGAGAGCGTCGAGGAACTGGCCGGCGTGCACCGCGAGATCCAGGCCGCCGAGGGCGAGATCCTGATGGAGATAAAGGATCTCACGGTGCGGTTCGGTGGCCTCGTCGCGCTGGACTCCGTGAACTTCAACATCCGCCGCGGTGAGATCCTGGGCCTGATCGGGCCCAACGGTGCGGGCAAGACCACCTGCTTCAACGCGATCACCGGCGTGTACCGGCCCAGCGCGGGTTCGGTGACCTTCGACGGTGCCCCGCTGGGCCGGATCAAGCGTCACCAGATCACCCGCCGGGGTATCGCCCGCACGTTCCAGAACATCCGGCTCTTCGGTGAGATGACCGCGCTGGAGAACGTCATGGTGGGAACCGACGCGCGGCACAAGACCTCGGTGCCGGGTGCGTTGGCACGATCGCCGCGGCACCGCCGCGAGGAGCGGTCGGCAATCGAAAGAGCGGCTGCACTACTGCACTTCGTCGGCATTGCCCATCGCGGCGAGGAGAAGGCCAAGAATCTGCCCTACGGTGATCAGCGCCGCCTCGAGATCGCTCGCGCGCTGGCCACCGAGCCCAAGCTGTTGTGTCTGGACGAGCCGGCGGCCGGATTCAATCCGGCCGAGAAGGCGTCACTGATCGAGTTGATCCGCAAGATCCGCGATGACGGCTACACCGTGCTGTTGATCGAGCACGATATGCGTCTGGTGATGGGCGTGACCGACCGCATCGTGGTGCTGGAGTTCGGCCGCAAGATCGCCGACGGATTGCCACACGAAATCCGCGAAGACCCGACGGTCATCGCCGCGTATCTGGGGGTGCCCGATGACGAGCTCGGTTGAGACCAGTCGTCCGGTGTTGCTCGAAGTCCGCGACGTGGTGGTGCACTACGGCCGCATCAAGGCACTGCACGGTGTATCGCTGGTAGTGCGCGAGGGGGAGTTGGTCACGCTGCTGGGCTCCAACGGGGCCGGCAAGACCACCATGATGCGGGCCATCTCAGGTCTGCGGGCCTTGACCTCCGGGTCGGTGTGGTTCGAGGGCCGCGACATCTCCCGGGTGAAGGCACACCAACGCGTCATCGACGGATTGATCCAGGCCCCCGAGGGGCGCGGCGTCTTCCCTGGGATGACGGTGGTGGAGAACCTCGAGATGGGCTGCTATGGACGTAAATTCGCGTCCCGCGGGGAACATGACGAGCGGTTGGACTGGGTGTTCACAACGTTCCCGCGGCTGGCCGAGCGGCGATCTCAGGTGGGCGGCACGCTCTCCGGCGGGGAGCAGCAGATGCTGGCCATCGGCCGGGCGCTGATGGCGCGGCCCAGGGTACTGCTGCTCGACGAGCCGTCGATGGGATTGGCTCCGATGGTGATATCGCAGATCTTCAGGATCATTTCCGAGATCAACACCCAGGGCACCACGGTGCTGCTGGTCGAGCAGAACGCCCAACAGGCGCTGAGCCGGTCAGACCGGGCCTACATCCTGGAGACCGGCAATGTCACCCGTACCGGCGATGCGCGGGAATTGTTGGCAGACGACAGCATTCGCGCCGCCTACCTCGGTGTCGCGTAGGCGATGGTAGCCAAATCGATTGCGTTGTTCGTGCTGGCGGCGATCCTGGAGATCGGCGGTGCCTGGCTGGTCTGGCAAGGCGTTCGCGAACATCGCGGCTGGATGTGGATGGGCGCCGGGGTGATCGCGCTCGGCGCCTACGGCTTCGTCGCCGCGTTCCAGCCCGACGCCCACTTCGGCCGGGTCCTGGCTGCCTACGGCGGGGTGTTCATCGCCGGATCGTTGTTGTGGGGCATGGCCGCCGACGGTTTCCGGCCCGACCGCTGGGACGTCACGGGTGCGCTCGTGGCCTTGGCGGGGGTCGGGCTGATCATGTACGCGCCGCGCTGAACCCTCAGTCGAGATGGGCGCTGTCGTCGTCCAGTTCGTCGCGGCTCAAGCCCATCGGTGTGGCAGCCGGAACGTCACCGGCGGCCACCACCTGCCGGGTGATGGGCGTCAACACCCGGAACAGGGTGGTGACCTCGTCGTCGGTCAACGCGTCGAGCGCACCCAAGGACAACGCGTCGGTGCGGTCCTCGATGGCCTGCTTGGCCTCTCGCCCCGCATCGGTGAGGTCGCCTTGGGCGTCCAGCCAGCCACGGGAGCGCAGCTGCCCGGCGTAGCGTTCCCATTGCTCGTCGTCGTAGTCGCGGCTGCGCATGATCATCTCGCGCGGTACCCGACCGGCGGCGGCGTGCAACACGTTGCACGCCCGGCCGCTGACGCCCTCGGAGACCAACACCGCGATGTGGGAATCGCCGCGTTGCTCGCGCAGCAGGGTGACCGCATGCCACAGCTTGGCGATCGGCTCTTCGGGCCATGGCAGGGCTCGGTTGGCGGCGTAGAGGGGACGGCCGTCCAAGGGTGCGGTGCGGGCGGCCTTGGCGGTCAGCTCGGCGGCAAGGCGAGTCGACTCGGAGTCCACGACGCCGGATCGACGCAATGCTGCCACAGCAGAGTCCGACCGCAGCTCCAACAGTGTTGCCGGACTGGCCTTGTCCCAGACGGCGGGCAGTGCCTTGGCGACCCGCTCGGTGGTGAAGTTGTAGAACGCGGCGGCGACGACCTCCGCCGGCACGATGCCCAGCGGGGCCGAGCGAGCGGCGAAGTAGCCCATCCAGAAGCCGCGGTACCCGAGGGAATCGAGTGCCGCTCGCGGCTCGGCGGCGAAGTACGTGACCCCGTGCACCGGTTCCAGGCGATCGAAGAAACGACGTGCCAATGCGGGAGAACGACCCATTGACCTAGTTAAGCATCGGGGCGATCACCGTTGGCCACCGCGGTGGCAGCCTCGTCGATGATCGCTCGCATCGCCTGTTCTGCGGCATCCTCGTCGCCCAGCCGGACGGCTCGGGCGACCTCGTCGTGCAACGCGATAGCAGCCGGGTTCGGTGAGTCGGGCATCAATCCGTGTTGGGTCCGTCCGGCCAGCACCTCGGCCACCACGTCGTTGAGGGCGCGAAACATCTCGTTACCGCTGGCGTCCAGGAGCGTCTGATGGAAGACCTTGTCCGCCAACAGGTACGCATCGAGATCGCCGGCCCGCCCGTGCACCACCATGTCGGAGACGGCCGCGGCCAGGATTCGGCATTGGTCGGGATTCGCCCGCCGCGCGGCCAGGGCCGCGGCGGCCGGCTCGAATCCCCGCCGCAGCTCGGACAGCGAGGCCAGCAGTACCGCACGGTCCCCGGCCTGTAGGCGCCAGCGAATCAGTCTGGGGTCGAACACGTTCCACTTGCGTGACGGTTGCACCGTGATCCCGACCCGGCGGCGCGACTCCACCATGCCCATCGACTCCAGCACCCGGATCACCTCGCGCGCGACGCTGCGGGATACCTCGTGCTCGGCGCTGAGCCGATCAAGGGTCAGCACCTGGTCGGCCGCCAGCTCGCCGGACACGATTCCGGTACCGAGCGCGGTGAGCAGCGTGGCATGCAGCGCACCGACGTTTGAGGGCGAGGACACGGTTACATCGTGTCATACAGGGCTCAGGAAGGGGAAAGAACGGATCTAACCGACAAACTGTTGCAATCGTATGCTCTTTAAGCGATGCTGTGTGACGGCAGACACACAATTGAGGCGGTTGTATGGGTTCACCAGTGGTGGTCATGGGCGTATCCGGGTCGGGCAAGTCGACCGTGGGTGCCGCGCTGGCGCAGCGAATGCGGGTGCCGTTCGCCGACGGCGACGACTTCCATCCCGCCGCCAACATCGCCAAGATGTCCGCGGGCCACGCCCTCGATGACGACGACCGCTATCCGTGGTTGGAAGCGATCGGCGAATGGCTGGCCGGTCACCATGACGGCGGGGTGATGAGCTGCTCGGCGCTCAAGCGCAGATACCGCGACCAATTGCGACGACACTGCCCCGATGCGGTGTTCCTGTATCTGAGTGGCTCACCGGAGGTGATTCGAAGACGCCAGGCCAGTCGACCGGGGCACTTCATGCCGGCCGCCCTTCTCGATTCCCAATTCGCGACGTTGGAGCCCCTCGGATCCGACGAGACGGGCATCGTCATCGACGTGGATCAGAGCATCGACGCCATCGTGGACGAGTACGTCGAACAAGCTGTAGCCCAATCAGATTCTGCGACAACAGAACAGGACAACCGATGACAACGGCGCTCATCCATCTGGCGGCCGGGACCGAACTCGTTGAACCGGTAGCAGGCGGCGGCCAGTTGATCCTGGCCGCACTGGCCGGGATCGCGCTGATCGTCGTTCTCATCACCATCGCCAAGCTGCACCCGTTCCTGGCGTTGATCTTCGGCGCCTTGACTGTTGGCCTGTTCGCGGGGGAGAACATCGGGGCCGTACTCGATTCGTTCTCCAGCGGATTCGGGTCGACCGCCGCAAGTGTCGGCATCCTGATCGCACTGGGCGCGATGTTCGCCAAACTTCTCGCCGATTCGGGTGGCGCCGACGAGATCGTGGACACCATCGTCGGGCATGCCTCCCCGCGGGCACTGCCGTGGGCGATGGCGTTGGTGGGCGCGATCATCGGTCTGCCGATGTTCTTCGAGATCGGTCTGGTGTTGTTGATGCCGGTGATCTACCTGGTGGCCCGGCGTTCTCAGCTTTCCCTCGTCACGGTCGGCATCCCGGCGCTGGCCGGCCTGTCGGCCATGCATGGATTCGTTCCACCGCATCCTGGGCCGGTCGCGGCGATCTCACTGCTCAACGCCGATCTCGGCATCACCTTGGCCTTGGGCGTGCTCGTGGCGATCCCGACGATCGTGGTGGCCGGTCCGCTGTTCGGCAAGCTCGCGGGACGCTGGGTGGTTCTCGATGTGCCGGACCGCTTCGACGCCACGGACGCGGGTGCGAGCTCCTCCGAGGGCAGTGTCACCGGCACTGCGACTGTGACGAATACGCGACCGAGCTTCGGCATCACGATCTTCAGCGTGCTGTTGCCGGTGGCCCTCATGATGGGCAAAGCGCTCGTCGACATCTTCGTCGACGACAAGACACATGTGCTGCGGCAGACGTTCGACATACTCGGGCGGCCCTTGATGGCACTGCTCATCGCCGTCGTCATCGGCATGTTCACGCTCGGTCGTGGTGCGCGGATGACCCGCGATCAGATCGTGAAATGCGTTGAGTCGTCGTTACCGCCGGTGGCCGGCATCATCCTGATCGTTGCCGCCGGTGGTGGGTTCAAGCAGGTTCTGGTCGACACCGGAATCGGCACCTTACTGGCGGAATGGGCCAAGGGGGCCAACCTGTCGGTGGTGCTGCTGGCCTGGGTGCTGGCGGTGCTGATCCGATTGGCCACGGGGTCGGCAACGGTCGCCACCATCACCGCGTCGTCACTGATGCTGGGGGTGGTCGAGGGGATGAGCACCGGCGAGGTGTCGCTGGTGGTGCTCGCCGTGGGCGCCGGTTCGCTGTTCTTCTCGCATGTCAACGACGCCGGATTCTGGCTAGTCAAGGAGTATTTCGGGATGACCGTCGGTCAGACCATCAAGTCCTGGTCGCTGATGGAGACGGCGCTGTCGGTCTCCGGTCTGGTCTTCGTGCTGCTGCTCGGGCTGGTCATCTGAGCCGGGCTACGGTTCTCAGCTCCGAACCACCGCTGTGCCCCCGGCGAGTTCGTCATGCTTGCCCTGCTTGGTCGGGCTGGCACTGATGGTCACCGCGATGACGATCATCGCGATGATGCCCAGGAAACCGCCCACGAACGGGACGATGGGCAGCAGCGTGAACGCGTTACGCACCGCCGACTCTTTGGCCGTCGGCTTGGGTGTGTTGCCCGCGCCATGTACAGCCAGCCCGAGCAGCTTCTTGCCCGGTGTCGCACCTGTGGCCACTTCGAGACCGACGAAGTAGACGAACATCAGTAATCCGCTGAACAGGCCGGTGACCCAGTAGTTCGACAGCGAATCGGTGATGAATGACAGGAAGAACGCCACGATCCCGACGATGATGCCGTCGATCACGCGGGCGAAGAACCGTCGGCCCAAACCGCCCGGGGCTTGTGTGCCATAGGGCGGGGGATAACCACCCGGCACCTGCCCGCCGTAGGGCGGTGGGTAACCGCCCGGTTGTCCGTATTGCCCGAATTCCGGTTGGTAGTCACCCGTGGTCATGCCACAACGCTACCGATCACGGCGCTGGTCGAGTTGGGTTCGTGCGAGATCGGCCAGGGCGGCCGAGCGTTCCCGGGCGGCCTCGGCCAGCTCCGGCCCGCGTTCCCGAGCGATCAGGGCGAACTCCTCGGCACGTGCACGCGCCGCGTCGGCTACCTCGGGCCCGCGTTCACGCGCGCGCTGGGCCAACTCGCCCGCCAGTTCGGTCGTCCGCTCCACCGCGGCGTCGGCCAGCTCGCGGCCCCGTTCCGCACCGATCGCCAGACCGTGCCCGATCTTCTCGGCGATAGCGCTGTCGGCGAGCGCGTCGCCGCCGGCCGCCACACCGGGAACGGCCGCGGCCACAGTGGCCGAGACGTGCTGCGCGGCACGGCGTCCACGCCAGGCCAGCGACGGTTTGCCCGCGGTGTCGGCCGCCGCGATGATCAGGCCACCCAGCAGACTCACGTCGGTGAGGAACTCACGCCGCTGCGCCGCGGCGTGTTGGGGGTCGGAGTCTTTCAGAAATGCTTGTGAGCCAATGCTTCTCGGAATCATCGTGACGGCGAGCGCCGCCGCGGTCAGCCGGGGCGCACGGCCGAGCGCGAAGAGCAGTCCGCCTGCCACCTGAACCGCCGCGTTGACCCGTGCGACCGTGTCGGCGTTGTTGGGTACCCCTGCGCCGACCGGACCGGGCAGAGCACTCAGCGCGCCGAGCGTCCTGCGCGTCGTTTCGGTGGAAGCACTCGGATCGCGCAGGGTTTCGACACCTCGGGCGATGAAGGTCGCAGACAACATAGGGCGGGCGATTCGTCTGATCAACATGAGCTAGTAGTTGCCCCATAGCCCGGCACGGCAAACCTGCGCGGTCAGTTCACCGGCGCCCGGCCAGCAGTACTTCGCTGAGGTGGGTGGTGGTCTGGACTCCGTCGTCATAGCCGCCCTGATCGCCGAGGGAGTTCATGATCGCCAACGTGTAGCGCTGCTGGGGTCCGGCGAAACCGACGCTGTTGACCACCCAGCCCCCCTGCTCGAGCGACCAGCCGTCCTTGTTGCCGGGATTCATCGCCGGTCCGGCGCCCCAGACACCCCACTGTTGGTTCGCGTCCACGTGCTGCAGCGCATCCACGATGCCTGCGGTCTCGGCAGCGGTGAGGTGGGTGAGGGCATAGGTCATCAATCGGTCCAGGTCCTCGGGCGTGGCCTTCTGGAAGCCCCAGTACGGGTAGGTCCGGCTGAATCCGCGCTGCGGTTGAAGTCCGGTGAGCCCGTAGGCCGGAAAATCGGCGTTGAACGCCTGATGGTCGGCGCCGCTGTACCGCGACCACAGCGTGTCGGCGGCATCGTCGTCGGAAGAATGCAGCATGGCTGCCATCAGGGAACGGTCCGAATCGGTGAGCGTCACGGTGCCGTCGCGTTGCCGGGTCAGCAGGTCGACCACCATGCCCAGTTTGATCGTCGATGCTGTCCACACCTGTTCGCCGGCGTGTGCGTTCCGGTAGACGGCACCGGTGGTCCGGTCGCGCAGCACGTATCCGACCGTGCCTGGCCGCGTCGTCAAATAGGCGTCGGCTGCGGCGATCCGTCCGGCGACGTCGCAGTCGGTCGCGGTGGCGCAGGCTGCGCGCGCTGACGGGACGGTGGTGCCGCAGGCGACGGCCGCGAGGACGAGGACGAGGACACAGAACAGGACGGGGCGCACGGGAGTAGCTTCGCAGGCGTGCGGCGCAGTGTCGGCATCGACGGTGGGCGATGAACTTCGACTGGGAGCAGTTGGGTAGGAGGGTGTGGCGCACCCGCCTGCCATTTCTCGATGTGACGGTCGGACTGGTCAGCGGCGACGCGCGGGCTCTGTTGATCGATTCCGGCACGACGTTGGCCGAGGCCAGGGGAATCGAGGCCGACGTTGCGACGCTGACGGGGCAGCGCGTCGACCATATCGTCCTGACACACAACCATTTCGACCACATCCTCGGTTGCTCCTGGTTCAAGGATGCCGAAATACATTGCTCCCCAGAGGTTTCCGCCACCATGGCATCCGGTCGTGCGCACCTGCGCGCGGATGCGATCGCCCACGGTGCCGCCATCGGTGACGTCGATCTGGCGATCGAGGCGATGCCGGTGCCCACGCACCGGAGTTCCGGCGCCACCGTCGATCTCGGTGGCCGGACGGTGAACGTCTCCCGTCCTGGCAGAGGTCACACCAGCCATGACCTGATCGTCACGGTGCCGGACAGGCACACAGTGGTGTTCTGCGGCGATCTCGTGGAACAGTCGGGCGACCCTGTCATCGACGCCGATTCCGATCTGACGGCCTGGCCGGCCACGCTTGAGGTGGTGCTGGCCGCAGGAGGGGAGGACGGAGTGTTCGTGCCCGGCCACGGCGATGTCGTCGACGCCCATTTCATCCGGCTCCAGCAGCGCTGGCTCGATGCGCGGCGCACTTCGTGATCCCCGCCGACCAAATTAGTTAGCCCATATGCGACGATTCGCCGATGACCGAGGTTGACGCCCATTTCGTGCAGTCCGAGCAGGACAGGTTCCAGCCGACCCGCTTTGCACAGAGCCACTGGGGTGAGGACCACCTCAACGGCCCAGCGCTGGTCGGGCTGGCGGCTCGGGCGCTGGAATCGGGCTTCGGACTGCCCGAATTTCTGCCGGCCCGGCTGACGGTCGACCTGTTCAAGGCTGCGCGCGGGCTGCCGACCACCACCAAGGTGGCGTTGATCCGTGACGGGCGACGGGTCCGCAATTCCGAATGTGAGCTGGTCCAGGACGGCGTGACCGTCGCGCGCGCGACGTTGGTGCAGTACCGACTGAGCGAGCCGCCGCGAGGGGAGGAGTGGACGAGCCCGACCCGGTTCGAACCGCCCGCCTCCCTCGATGGGGACCGGCGGACATTTATGGGAAGTGACGCCGCCGGTTGGAGCCGCGCCATCGCCGAACATCAGAACGCGTCGCGCAAGAGGTTCATGAACCGCACCATCACCGTGGTGCAGGGGCAACCGAACTCGCCGTTCGTCCGGGCGGCGATGGCCGCCGAGGGCACCAGCCTGGTGACCAATCTCGGCACCGCCGGTGTGGGCTACATCAACGGTGACCTGACCGTCGCGCTGTCGCGGTTGCCCGGCGACGAGTGGATCGGCGTGCAGGCCGATTCACACCTGGCCGCCGACGGCGTCGCGGTGGGCGCTTCGACACTGTTCGACAGTGCAGGCCCGTTCGGCACCGGCCTCGTCACCGCCATCAGCAACCCGGCAGCACAGATCGATTTCTCCAATGATCCGTTTCCGGAGCGCAGCGCACCGAGGTGAGGCGCTGATCGACCGCCCGCTACGGAGTCAGGTTTCCGAACCCACGCGACGGGGCAAACCCAGGTATGCCGGTATCGGACGACGGGTACGAGCGTGAGCTGTTGCAGGAGCTGTTGTTCGCCTACGGTCCGTGTGGCCAGGAAGACGCTGTGCGCGACGTCTGCCGGCGAGAACTGGACCCCTACGCCGACAAACTGTGGACCGATGCCGCGGGAAACCTCATCGCACTGATATCCGGGGCGCAGCGCGGCGGTTCTGCCACCAGGGTGCTGGCGCACCTCGACGAGTTGTCGATGCTCGTCAAAAGGGTTGAGCCGGACGGCACCCTGCGGCTGACACCGCTGGGCACGATGTACCCCGCCAACTTCGGCCTGGGCCCCGTCGCGGTCCTCGGTGACAACGAAACGATCTGCGGTGTACTGGCATTGGGGTCGGAGCACACTACACAGGAAACGCCACAGGTCTGGCAGACGAAACCGGATCAAGGCGACAAGGCACTGGACTGGCCGGATGTCTACGTGTTCACCGGCCAGGAAACCGACTCTCTCGAGAAGATGGGGATCGGGCCGGGTACCCGGGTGTGTATCGACCGCAGCAAGCGCGAGTTGATCGAGGTGGGCGACTATCTGGGCTGCTACTTCATGGACGACAGGGCGGCAGTGCTTTCCCTGCTACTGCTCGCGCGCCGAGTGCACGAGAGTGGCCGACGCCCGGCCGGAGACGTGTATCTGGTGTTCACCACGAACGAAGAGGTCGGCGGGGTGGGGGCGGCGCACGCGTGCCGCACGTTGCCCGGCGATCTCACCCTCGCCGTGGAGGTCGGCCCGACAGAGGCCGAATACGGCACCACCGTCGCGGGCGGACCGATCGTGGCCTACAGCGATGCGCAGTGCGTGTACGACAAGGATGTCGCC
The DNA here is from genome assembly GCF_000426065.1 of Mycobacterium sp. URHD0025. GTDB lineage: Bacteria > Actinomycetota > Actinomycetes > Mycobacteriales > Mycobacteriaceae > Mycobacterium. Next base: position 518,328 of record NZ_AUEQ01000007.1, read on the forward strand.
GATCGTTTGTGCGCTGTCGCAAATCATTTGGGGCTTTCGGCCCAGCCGGCCGTGCTCGGTGCCTTCGAGTCCGACGCATCGCACACCAAGGCTTCGGGGTCGTCTCCGAAGGCCGGGCTGCTCTGCCTACCGACCCTGAGCACGCACGGCTATGAGGTGATTTCGCGCACCGCGGTCACGGCGGTGCGCGACGTGTTGGTCGAGTATCTGGTCGATTCCTGACAGTGGGATCTGACTGCCGGAACACCACCCACCTCATGGCGCTGTACATGTAGATCGCCTCGCAACCTCCGGCGACGATCCTGGCCAGGTGGTACTCGACGCCCATCGCCGCGAGTCCACTGGAGACCCCCAGGATGAACGCGAGGTAGTTCAGGACGACAACCACCACGTACACGGTCAGTTGCGGACCCACGGCGGCGTGCGAGCGGAAGTTCAGCGTCCGGTTGAGGTAATAGGCGAGGCCGAATGCCCCGGCATATCCGACGGTCACCGCGATCGGCAGCGGCGTCCGTAATCCGCCGTGCAGGGCGGTGAGGATCGTCAGATCGACGCCGAACGTGAAGGTGTTGATCAGGGCGAAACCGAGGAACGTCGGTGCTACCACGGAATTCAGCGGCGCAGGCAGGGCACGAACCAGCAGGACGCAGAACCGGTGAAACCGCTCCGCTGTACACACCCGGCCCGATTCGCTGCGCACATGGACACCGTCGCATCGGAAAGTGTCAGGACCGTGAGCACCGGGCGAACATCACCGGAGTCTCACTGCGCGATCTCGATCCCCTCGTAGCTGGTCAGCACCTCTGCGTTGGGCAACTCCATCTGCAAGTACACGTCGATGTGACGGATCTTGTCGTCGGCGGTGAACTCGTACACCGATACCGAGTTGACCACCGATTCGAAATCGCCCATTTTCGTGCGTTCTTCGAGTTCGAGGAACACCACCCCGCCGACCTCGCTGACCCGCTTGAACAAGCCGTCCCATTCCGATGCGGTGGCCCAGTTGGTCAAGAAATCCGTGTACTGCTCCCAGTTCATGACCTCCTTGAAGTTGCCGATCCGCTCGAACTCGTCCACGGCCACCAGATCCGCCAGCGGCGCCCAGCCTCCGACCCCGAATCCGGGTCGTTTGGCCGCGTCGACAAGCCGCTTCGTGGTGACTGCGTACTGCACCGCGGCTCGACTCCGCCCGGTGTAGGAGTCGAGGACCTCACTGACATGCTTCAACGAAAGGTCCTTTCTGTAGTCATTTCTCGCACGCCCTCCTTCAGGCGCGGGAGCCCGCCGATTCCAAGTACTTGTCGACGACCGAATGAAAGTGCGCGATGACCACTTCCTCCTTGACCAGCGCCATGTGCTCCAGTGCGGTGTTGCGCAGCCCGGTTTGCTGGCGGGGCATCTGCTCGTAATCCTGTTGCAGCGCTTCGAAGTACTTGTAGCTGCCGGCCTCGTCGACCACTATCGGATCCGCGGTGAAGGCGGCTTTGTGCTCGTCCGGCAACCACATATAGCTGGCGACGTGCCAGATGCATCGGTTGGGGTCCCCGTCGGGATGCGGCAGCGCCATGATGATCGTGGCCTCGCCGGCGCGGATCGTCATGAAGAAGTTCGGGAACCACACCCACCCGTGGTTGTCGCTCATCTGGGCGTCGGTCAGTCCGCTGACGTCAAGTCCCATGGCGGTCAAGGTGTCTCGTGTCGCCTTCTGCAGCAGTGTTCTGGCCGTGACCCCGTCGGGGAAGCTCAGCGATCCGTCGGCGGCACGGTATTCGGCCACGAGCTCGGAGAAGCGGGGGAGGACCGCGACGGTGGACGGGAAGGTCTCCGGCAGATCCATGATGCCGTCCACCTGCTGTTCGGGCGTGGCACCGACCACGTCGAACGGTGCCATAGACACGCTGTGCCGATCGAAGAACCGGTACCGGCTGGTGGCGGGGTCGATGTTGATCACGCGCAGGAGCTGCGGATGGATTCCGTCGATGTGATAGCCCTCCTGGAAGGCGTCGAGGACCACTTTCCAGTTGCAGTCGATGGCCTCGGTCACGTCCATCACGGTGACCATCTCATCGAGGTGGTACGGCGCCAGCATGGCCGCGACGTCGGCACCGATGAACTCGGCCAAGGGTGCGGCATCGGGGTCCGGATTCAGGAAGATGAATCCGGCGAAGGTGCCCACGGAAACTTCGATCAGCCCGTGAGTCTCTTTGTCGATCGGGCCGGCCAACGCCTCGCGCAACATGCCCTTGAGGCGGCCGTCCAGGTCATAGGACCACAGGTGGTACTGACACAGGAAGCCGCGCTTGGCATTTCCGCGGGCATCTCGGCACAGCACATTGCCGCGATGCCGGCAGGCGTTGACGAATCCGCGGAGACTGTCGTCCTTGCCCCGCACGATGATGTAGGACTGATCGAAGATCTGATACTGCTTCCAATCGCCGGCCTTCGCCAACTCGTCGATGCGGCCGACCACCTGCCATACTTTCTTCCAGATCGAATCGCGTTCCTGGACAACGAATTCCGGTGCGATGTAGCGACTGGTCGGAATCTCCATGCGATACGCATCGGGAGCGATGTCATCCAGACGGGTGGCGTTCTCGACCCAATCTCCGGGGCGTGCTGTCTGCACGGGCGGATCTCCTCAATCGATGTGCGGGCGGCGGTGAGGTGCTCGCCGGCGGCCGGGCGCAGCCGGCCCGCCGGTGCCGTGGAATGTGACTGCGATCACTACTATACATGTCCGTATATTCGATACAACTATGAATATGGATGGGTTCGGGATGAGCGAACATGGAGGAGTTATGTCCCGGCAGCAAGCCGTGATCGGTGGACCTCGACTGGCCGCACGACACCGAGAACACAAGTGCGCCGACCTTTGACAGGATGTGTCCATGGCCGAACGCTGGACCAAGCAACGCCGCTTGGAGCACACCCGCAACGTCCTTCTGGACGCCGCCGAGGAGGTGTTCGCGCGCAAAGGGTTTGACGGCGCCGCGCTTGAGGACATCGCCGAGGTCGCGGGATACACCCGTGGCGCCATCTACTCCCACTTCGGGAGCAAGGCCGAGTTGTTCCTCGCTGTCGTCGAGCGGCAGCGGCAGCAATTCCTCGACGGCTTCGCCGATGTGATCGCGAACTTCCACCGGCTCGAGGATCTCGACGCCGACGAACTCGGTGACCGTTGGCGGGATCTGGTCGCGGTCGAGGGGGCCGACCGCGCGGCCCTCGGATCCGAGTACACGTTGTTTCTGCTGCGCAATCCCGAAGCCCGGGCTCGGGTGGCCGAACAGCGGGAGGAGACCGTCCGTGCCCTCGCGGATTACATCTCCAAGGGTGCCGCGCGCCTCGGCGGCCAGCTGAACATCCCGGCTCTCGACCTCGCCCGCGTCGTACTGGCCGCCAACGATGGCGTCACGCTCGACAGCCTGCTCGACGAACAGGCCGTCTACCGCCCGTTCCTCCGCATGGTCCTGGCGAATATCGTTGTCGCCAAGGGCGATACCTCGTGACACAGACATCGCACCCCGCGCGCACCGGTGCGCTCATGGCCATGGCGTCCATGCTGTGCGTGCAGATCGGGCTGGCGGTGGCCGTCGGCCTGATCGACCAGGTCGGTGCCGAGGGCGCGGCATGGCTGCGGCTGGCGTGGGCCGGCGTTCTGATGCTGGTGATCGTGCGGCCCAGGCCGTCGGCCTTCACCAAATCCGCATTCTGGACGTGTGTCGCGCTCGGCGTCGTCACGGCCGGGGTCACGATGCTCTTCATGGCGGCACTGTCCCGAATCCCGCTCGGTACCGCGAGCGCGCTGGAATTCCTCGGCCCGCTCGGGGTGGCCGTCGCGCACGGGAAAGGCCGCAATCGGATTCTGTGGCCTGGGCTGGCGGCCGCCGGCGTCGTGCTGCTCACCGAGCCTTGGACGGGAGACGTCGACCTCATCGGTGTGCTCTACGCCTTGAGCGCCGCGCTGTGCTGGGCCTGCTACATCTTGCTGACCCAACGGGTCGGCGACGAGGTGGCGGGTATCAAGGGCCTGGGGGTGTCCATGCCGGTCGCCGGACTGGTCGGCACCGCGGTCGTCGGGCCCTCGGTGTTTCCGCATCTGACGCCCCAACTGTTGCTGATCGGTGTGGGCCTGGCGATCCTGCTACCGGTGGTCCCGTTCGCTCTGGAAATGTCCGCACTGCGCCATCTGAGCACCGCCGCGTTCGGCACGCTGATGGCCCTCGAGCCGGCATTCGCCATGCTCGTCGGTCTTGTCCTGCTACGCCAGATTCCGTCCCCGGCCGCCGTGTTCGGCATCTGCTTCGTGGTGGCCGCCGGGATCGGCGCGGCACGCACCGGAGCGCGTGCCACACCGGTCCCGGCCGAAGTCGGCTGATCGGGTTACGCTGGCGCCAATGTCACGCGGAATCTTCAATTCCCCCGTCGCCCGGTGGTTCAACGCGGCGGCCGTGGGTCTCACCCGCGTGCCGGTGCTCGGCCGATGGATCGGTCACGGTGTGGTGGTCATCCGGTACACCGGGCGCCGGTCGGGCCGCACATTCGAGACGCCGGTTTCGGTGAACCGCGACGGCGACCAGGTGACCATCAACGCGATGACGCCGGACAGCAAGACCTGGTGGCGCAACTTCCTGGGCGAGGGCGGCGAACTCACCTTGCTGAACCTGGATGGCCGCGACCGGTCGGGACATGCCGTCGCCCACCGTGACGGTCAGGGCAAAGTGACCGTCACGGTGCGGCTGGACACGCCCTGATTCAGACGTCGATCCGCTTGCGCCGGTACAGCGTTCCGACCATGAGAAACAGCAGGCTCACCACCAGGATGGCCGTCGCCAGCACGTTGATCTGCGGAGGCACTGCGGCCTTGACCGCTGCGTTGACATACAGCGGATATGTGACGGTGGATCCGCTGACGAAGTAGGTGATGATGAAGTCGTCGAGCGACAAGGCGAACGACAGCATCGCTGCTGCCACGATGCCCGGAACTATCAGTGGCAGAGTCACTTTGAAGAATGTCCGGGTCGGGCTCGCACCGAGATCCATCGAGGCGTCCTCAAGCGTCCAGTCGAAACCGCGTACCCGGGCCCGCACCGTCATCGCGATGAAGCTGACCTGGAATGCGATGTGGGCCACCACGATCGTGGTGTAGCCGGTGGCCCAACCCAGATCGAGGAACAGCGTCAACAGCGAGGCACCCATGACCACCTCGGGGGCGGTCAGCGGTAGCACGAGAAAGGTGTCGACGGCTTTCTGACCACGGAAACGTTGGCGCACCAGGGCGATTGCCACCAGGGTGCCCAGCACCAAGGCGATGGCCGTTGACACGGCGGCGACGTTGAGGCTCAATTTCAGAGCCTCGGTGAGCGCCGGATACTTGAACGGGTGCGCCCAGTTGTCGAGGGTGAATCCCTGCCAGGTGTAGTTGAACTTGCCGGCCGGATCGTTGAACGAGAACAGCACGATCACGAAGATCGGCAGGAACAGGTACAACAACACCAGCCCGGCGATGAGCCGTAACAGCAGATCGCCCCATCGCGGGGAGCCTTTGACGACTTTCGGTTCGGCCGGGTTGGTGGCGGCCTCGACTGCGGCGGCGGTCATACCAGATCCTCCGTTCCCAGGGCCCGGGTGTAGAGCAGCACGCCCACGAGAATGATGGCCATCAGCACCATGCTGAGCGCTGCTGCCGCGGGATAGTCCTTGACCACCAGGAACTGCTTCTGGATCACGTTGCCGATCATGCTGGTCTGGGTACTGCCCAGATAGTCGGCATTGATGAAATCACCCGCAGCGGGGATGAACACCAGCATGCTGCCCGCCAGCACTCCTGGCATCGACAGCGGCAGAATCACTTTGGTGAAACTGCGGGCGTTCGACGAGTACAGGTCCTTGGATGCTTCGATCAGCCGCGGATCGATCTTCTCCAGGCTCACGTACAGCGGCAGGATCATGAAGATGATCCAGTTGTAGGTGAGGCCGCCGATCACGGCCCAGCTGGTGGACAACAGTCTGCCTTCGTCGGGCAACAGACCGATGGTGCCGAGCGCACTCACCACCCAGCCGTCATCGGCCAGAATCGTTTTCCAGGCGATCGTCCGGATCAGGAAGGTGACGAAGAACGGCAGTATCACCAAGCCCAGGATCAGGTTCTTGAACCGGCCCGCCTTGAACGCGATCACGTATGCCAGCGGGAAGGCGAGGATCGCGCACAGCACCGTCGCGACGAACGCGTACCCGAACGTGCGCAGTATCTGGTCCTGATACTCGGTGAACGCGTGCGCGTAATTGCCGAAGTTCCAATCGAACTCCAGCGTCGGCAAGTACACGGAGCCGCCCGACGTCGACAGCGAGGTGCGCGCCAACGAGAAGAACGGCACCACGAAGAAGATCCCGAGGTACACCAGGGCCGGCAGGATCATCAGGTAAGGGGCGATCTTGCTCCGTTGCCGGCTGCTGGTGGCCACACCTGCCATCGGCGTCAGCCTCCGGTCACGGCGGCGTAGAGGCTGTTGAACTCTTGCGTCTGCTCGTCGGTGAGGGCCCCCCACGACTTCAGCTTCGCGAGGATCTCGGCCGGCGGGTTGATCAACGGATTGCCCGCGACCTTGGGATCGATCTTGGCGAGTTCATCGGTCATGTCCGACAGCACGGGCACGAACTGGGTGAACGCGATGAGCTTGGCGTAGTTCGCCCGGTCGTACACATAGTCGATCCAGGCCTCGGCGGCCTTCTGATTCTGAGTGGTGTAGGGGATGACCATGGTGTCGATGAACCAGTCGCCGCCGGACTCGGGAACGATGAACTTCAGGTCTGGATTGTCCGCCTGCAGCTGGACGACATCACCCGAATATGCCTGGGCCACAGCGATATTTCCGGCCGCGAGATCGTCGGCGTAGTCGTTGCCGGTGAAGCGGCGGATCTGGCCCTTGTCCTTCTGCTCCCGAATGGCGTCGACGGCCTTCGTAATGGATTCAGTGGTCGGGTTCTCGACGGAATTGCCCTGCCACTGCATGATCATGCCGAGGCCATCCTGGACATCGGACAACAGGCTGACCCGGCCCTTGAAGGCGGGATCCCACAGATCGTCGATCTTGGTGATGTCGCGCCCGGTGGCGGCTCGGTTGTAGGCCAGGCCGACCATGCCGGTCATGTACGGAGCGGTGTACTTGCGGCCGGGATCGGCCTTCGAGTTGAGCAGGTCTTCGCGCAGGTTCTTCTTGTTGGGGACCCGGGAATCGCTGATCTCGTTGAGCCACTTGAGTCCGGCGAGCCGGGCGGCCATGAACTCGGTGGGCACGACCAGGTCGGCGCCGATGTCCTGCTTGCGTGACAACGGTTCCTTGGCCTTGGCGAACCACTGCTCGTTGTCGTTGAAGTCTTCTTTGTAGTCCACGGTCAGACCCGATGCGGTCTGGAACGCCGCGACGAATCCGTCAGCCATGTACAGCGGCCAGTTCGAGATGCGGACCGTGCCGGTGGCCGGTGATCCGTCGTCGGGTGCGGCCGAGGTGGATGGGGCACTGGACTTCTCACCTGAACTGCATGCGGCCAGGACCGAGGGCCCCAGTGCCAGTGCGGCTGCGGCAGCCGCGCCGCCTCCGAGGAAGCGGCGACGTGATGTGCGGTTCGCAGTCAGCCGGGCGAGCAGTCGGGGGTCGAGGTTGTCGGGCATGGGCGACCTTTCGGGGAATTCGGGCGCTTCCGTAAATGAGGGGGGTTGGATGGAGCGGGTCTAGGCGTTGTCGTCGAGCATCTCTTCGAGGTCTTCGGCAGTGGGGATGTCTGCCGCCGGGAGTACTCGCGATGCCTCCGGTGACCAACTGACGTGCACGGCGTCTCCGGGGCGCAGCATCGGCAGGTCCTGTTCAGCTCCGATGTGGGCGATGATGGTCGAATCATCCGGTGCGGCAAGGGAAAGCCGTAGAACCGGGCCCTGGAACGTCAGATCTGTGACAGTGGCGGGTACCGTCGCGACGTCGCCTGATGGCTGATCGAGCGAGACGCGTACGCGCTCGGGACGGACCATCAGCGTGGCCTGCCCGCCGGATTCGATCGTGGTGTCGCCGGGCTTGGCCTTGAGTGTCGTGCCGAGTACATCGATCTCGACGAAGTCGCGGTTGGTCCGCCCGGTCTGCCGGCCCGGCCACAGGTTGGCCTGACCGATGAAGCTGGCGACGAACACCGTCGCCGGGCGGTCGTAGATCTCGGTGGGACTACCGATCTGCTCGACGTTGCCGTTGTTCATCACCGCGATCCGGTCGCTCATGGTGAGCGCTTCCTCCTGATCGTGGGTGACGTAGATGAACGTGATGCCGACCTCGCGCTGGATGCGTTTCAGTTCGAACTGCATCGCATGGCGCAATTTGAGGTCCAGTGCGCCGAGCGGCTCATCGAGCAGGAGCGCGCTGGGGTAGTTGACCAGGGCACGCGCCAGTGCCACGCGCTGCTGTTGGCCGCCCGAGAGCTGGCCGGGCTTGCGCTTGGCGAAGTCGGTGAGTCGGACGATTTCCAGCAGCTCGTCGACGCTGCGCTTGATCTCGTCCTTACCTTTCTTCTGGCTTCGTGGCCCATAGGCGACGTTGTCCCACACGGTCATGTGTGGAAACAGCGCATAGTGCTGGAAGACGGTGTTGACGTTGCGCTTGTGCGGTGGCACGCGCGAGACGTCGACGCCCTCGAGCCGGATGGCGCCATCGGTGGGGCTTTCGAACCCCGCGATCATGCGCAGCGTGGTGGTCTTCCCGCAGCCCGAGGGGCCGAGCATCGAGAAGAACTCACCCGATGCGATAGAGAAGTCCGCGTCGGCCACGGCCACGTAGTCGGCGAACCGCTTGGTGACATGGTCGATCTCGATGACGGGCGCGCCACTACGTGGTGTGCCGTCGGGTTCCGTCGATTTGTCGACGGCGGTGATATCTGGGCCGGTCAGCGGTCTCCTCCTCCGGATGCAGCTTGGAAGCTGTCGGTAAACAATCGCGGATAACGGCGCCCTTCGCAAGCGATTCCGCAATGAATTAACAATTTTTCAATGGAATCCTTCGTCTGAAGCGACTTGACAGCGCGATTCCATAGCGCGGCGGCCCAACGGCCACGGTGCACCCGGCCAGTCCCGGAGCGGTCGATTCCATGGTCCTGACCGGTGATGACCGGCCGGGCTCAAGTTTCGCAGTTCCCCGTGTTGCCACGGCAGGAAACCGGCGAGTGGGGACGCGAATCAGCCCCACTCGTGGTTCATCGCGCGAGACTCCGACATGGTCTGCACGGACTCATCGTGGCGGTCTGGCGCCCGGGACACGGCGATGAGGGCCATCGCCATGGCAGCGGTGACCGCACCGGCGATGAAGATGGTCACGAAGCTGCCTTCCGATGGCACCATCCGATGCCCGAGCAGCACGGCGACGACGGCCGCCGCCACCGAGCTGCCGATCGTGCGCGCGATGGCATTCATGCTCGTGGCGATGCCGGTCTCGCCGCTGTCCACCTCACTGACGACCAGTGCGGGCAACGCGCCGTAGCCCAGGCTGATGTAGGCGTTGGCCAGCATCCCGGCGACGACGACCTGCCAGGGGTGATCATGCGCGACGGCGAGCATGACGAATCCGGCGATTCCCGCGACGGCGGCGACCACCAGGACTCGGCGGGCACCGTACCGGTCGATGAACCGACCGCTGACGAGTGCCACCAGGAAGCCCGTGAGCGCTCCCGGTAGCAGGAAGTAGACGCTGGCCTGCAGCACACTGGCGCCGAATCCGTATCCGGCCGCCTGTCGTGACATCTGCACGAACTGGGTGAGGCCGAGAAACGCGAAGTACAGCCCCATGCCGACAAGGATCGTGGCCAGATTGGTCAGCAAGATGGGACGCCGGGCCAGCATCGTGGTCGAGACCAGGGGATCGGCGACGCGCCGTTCCCACCACCACCAGCCGATCAGGACGCCGACGCCACCGACCAGAAATCCGATGGTGCCCGGATGGGTCCATCCCCACGAGTTGCCCTGGGTGATGGCGAGCAGCACCGACGACAGGCCGATCGCGAGACCCGCGGCGCCCAGCCAGTCGATGGCGCCACCGGCATCAGGCCGGCGATTGGGCACGACGGCGACAGCCACGACGATGACGATGGCGGTGAATGCGGTGGTGAGCCAGAAGACCCGGTGATAACCGGCGTCGCCCGACATGAGTAGGCCGGTGACGACGAGGCCGACGCCGCCGCCGAACCCCAGCGTTCCGGACAATACCGACATCGCGCCGACCAGACGGTCCTCGGCGAGCTCTTCGCGCAGGATGGCGATGCTGATCGGGTAGAGCGCGTACGACGCGCCCTGAAGGATCCGGGCCGCCACCAGCAGCGGGACCGAGGCCGTCACCGCGGCGAGCACTGACCCTGCCAACACGACCACCAGCACGCCGAGCAGCACGCGTTTCTTGCTGTAGAGATCGGCGAGCCGGCCGATCAGCGGGGTCGAGGCGGCGGCGGCGAGCAGGTTGGCGGTGACGGCCCAGCTGACCGCCACTCCCGAGGTGTTCAACTGCCGGGCGATGATGCCCAGGATCGGGACGACTGCGGTCTGCAGGATGGCGACCGTGAGCGCCACGAGACTCAGGCCGGCGATCAGGACGCCGGGGCGAGGTGCCGGTCGGGTGGACCCGGGGGAGGCGGACCGGTCGACTTCGGTCCTGGCCACTTCCGCTCCGATCGTTAGCTCATCTTGGTGTTTGTCGATTATGGCGCGGGTCCGTCGCAGACCGGCACACCGGGGCCGTGGTCGAATAGGTGATGGCCTTGGGAGTCGGCGCGCTCAACGCGTCCACGTTCAGCGGGCGGCGCCCGACCGGCTCGGGTGATCTGACCGTGGAGACCCACGGGATCGCACCGCTGGCAGCAGACCAGAGGTACGGACATCCCGCCCGGCTGTTCACGGTGTGGTTTGCGCCTCAGGTCAACATGACCGGCGTGTTCACCGGGACACTGGCGATCACCCTGGGGCTGGGTTTCTGGCTGGGGCTGCTGGCCATGGTGATCGGCACCGTTGTGGGTTCTGCCGTCGTCGCCTACCTCTCGACGTGGGGACCGCGCACCGGTGCGGGCCAGCTTCCGAACGCACGCATGGCGTTTGGCGGCCTCGTCGTGGTGCCCGGCATTTTGCAGTGGGGATCGTCGATCGCCTGGGACGCGCTCGTCGGCCTGTTCGGCGGGGAGGCACTCGCGGCGCTGCTGGGCATCCCGTTCTGGGGCGCGGTGTTGATCGTGCTGGCCGTACAGGGCGCCGTCGGATTCTTCGGCTACGAGTTGATCCACCGCCTGCAGGCGGTGTTGACCGTCATCCTCTTCGTCACGTTCGCGGTGTTCACCGTCAAACTGGTGAGTGGTCATGACATCGTGGTGGCGCCGTCGGTGGCCGGTGCCGATCTGGCCGGAGCGTTCGTTTTCGAGATCACGATCGCACTGAGCCTGGCCGTCTCGTGGGCCAGTTACGCCGCCGATTTCAGTCGTTATCTCCCAGCCGATTCCCCGCGGTGGCAGGTGTTCGGCTATTCGTTCGCCGGAATCGTGTTGGGCTACGTGTTCGTTCAGGGCATCGGGATCGCCGCCGCGTCCGTCATCGGTGATCACACCGCCGACGGTGTCCATGCCGTGATGGGTGGCGGCCTGCTCGGCGGTCTGGCGTTGTTGGTGATCGCGCTCGCCGCGATCGGGTCGGGGGTGATGAACGACTACAGCGGCTCGTTGGCGCTACAGACCATCGGCGTGCGGGTGCGCCGGCCGGTGTCCGCGATCATCGTGACGGCGCTGGTATTCGGCCTGATCCTGTGGTTGCATGCCGCCGACACCGCGACCCGGTTCACGGATGTGCTGCTGTTGGTGAGCTACTGGATTCCGGCGTTCGTCGCTGTGGTCGTGGTGGACTGGACGTTCCGCATTCGCGGGCGCAGCAGTATCGATCCGAGTGCCGAGTCCGTCTCGCGTCGCGACGCGGCGGCTGCCCTGATCGCTTTCCTGATCGCCTACGCCGTGGCCGTCCCGTTCATGAACACCACCCTGATCCAGGGTGCGGTGGCCACCGCATGGCACGGGGCCGACATCGCCTACTTCGTCAATTTTGTTGTCGCTCTAGTGCTTTACGGTGGCTATCGGCTGCTGTCCCGGCGGTCTGCCCGAGCGTAGCGCTCACGGTGGCCGGGTCGTCGCCTTCGCGGTGAACGCCGATGTCGAGGCGTTAGACCGGATACGTGGCGAACCGCTGCAACAACATTTCTGCGACCTCTGCCGGCTTTTCCTCCGGAAGCCAATGCGAGGCTCCGCGCAGCGTTTCGAAGCGATAGGGAGCGCTGACGTAGTTCGCGGTGTCGTGTGCCGGTTTCGCGGTGATCGCGATGTCGCGGTCACTCCAGACATACAGGGTCGGCACAGTGATCTTCTGCGCGGCGCCCCGGCCCGGGCGGCTCATGGGCACGGCCCGGTACCAGTTGAGCGCGGCCGTCAGGGCTCCGGCTTCGGCCATGGCCCGGGCATCCCGTTCGGCAGCCTCTGGCGGTAGCCCGCTGCGGATCAGGGATTTGGCGATGGCCGCGCCCTCGCCGTCGCGCCCGAGCATGAATCGTTCGGCCAGCCAGGGCAGTTGGTTCACGTACATGTACCAGGACGCCAATCCTTGCCTGCTGGTGAGCAGCGACCGCATGAAGGCGCGTGGGTGGGGTACCGACAGCGCCGCCAGAGAGGCCAGCCGCTCGGGGGTGTGCTCGGCCACGCCCCAGGCGACCGCGGCACCCCAGTCATGGCCGACGAGATGGACCCGTTCGGCGCCGCTGGCATCGATCAGCGCGAGGGTGTCCTTCACCAGTTCCTCCGCTCGATAGTCGCGGCGGCGCAGCGGCCGGGCGCCCGGGGAGTATCCACGCTGGTTCGGTGCCAGGCACCGATAGCCGGCGGCGGTGAGCAGCGAGATGATCGGCCCCCAGCTGGCGTTCTGTTGAGGGAAGCCGTGCAGCAGCACGACCACGGGGCCGTCGGCTAGACCGTCATCGATGACGTCGAACACGAACTGGCCCCGGCGGTACTGATCCATGTCAAGCATCATGCCAAGCCGACCGCCGGTTGAGTATCAGGCGTTGTCTTTCGACGAGACGTTGTTCAGCAGGCTCTGGGCCTGACGGTCCACCATCCCGGTAATACCCTGCTGCGAAGCGCCGAACAGCAACGAGTAGCCGACCACGTGGGCGTTCGTGGTGAGGCTGACCCCGTCCCCGGCGATGCCCGCCTTGACCATCAGCAGACCGGCGACGGCGGTCAACGCGCCGGTGGGGAGTTTCAGCAACAGTGCGGCCATCGGCACCGCGTACGCGGTGGACGTCCCCTTCATCTTCCGGATGGCCAGAGCACCAACAAGACTCGCGCTGACCAGGCCCAGCAACTCAGCGATCGCGATGTCAGCCCCCGATAGCGAGGTGCCTGATGTGACGAGACCGAAGGTGTCGGACCGGTGAGCGCCGACGACGGCGAAACACACGGCGAGCAGCGCCATGACTGCCGTGGCGCCGAGCAGGATGTTGCGGAAACTGCGCAGCCGCACATTCTCGCTGTCGGAAGCGGCGTGTACGGCTTTTACGCTGTGTGCCAGCACTTCCCGATCGCAGTCCGTCAGCGCGGCGTGGCCGATGATTTCCCGGATGGCCGTAACCGATTCATGGCTTTCACCGAGCAGTTCCTTTCCGGTGGAGACGATCTCGGGCAAGCGCGCCCGGACCACATCGGGTGTCGCCAACCGGATGACCGCCACATCCACGGCGTGGATCCGGAGCCACGCGGCTTCGACTGCCGCTCCGTTGAGTAGGGCACGCAGCCCGCGTGGCGCGTCGACGATCTGAGTGGCTTCCTCGAGCCTGCGCCGCGCGTCGGCGTAGCACGGGTCGTCCCGACTGCCCGCCGGCAGTCGGTCGAGTTCGACCCGCAGGTCCGCAAGCCGGCCGCCGGCCACTTCGCGCCATACCGACGCGGGCCGGGGACACAGCTTGTCCCGAAGCCCGCCGTCGCTGCGCTGATCGCGGGCAGGCGGAGATTCGCTGCCGGCAAGTGTGAGCGTCCGGCGGTCGCCTGCTGCGGCGTGCGCAGCGGCCGCGGAGGTCATGGTCGCACCTCATACGTCATCGTCGTCACCGTTCGGCAGCTGAACTGGCAGGTCGAGCACTCACAGCATGGCCGGGTCGCGTCGTGAGAACACGCGTAGCGCACTACCTCAATCTGTGCCTCGCGCCGCGCGCCAGTGACACTCAGGACGGAACCGTTCACCGATCCCACCCGGCCGAGTTGAGATGTCGGCAATATCCCCGGCGACCCGACGCGACCGTTGCCGGTGCGGCCGACGGCGTCCGCGCCTGACACCAACGGTTCTCCGGTCAGGTGGGGTACGTTCCGTCGGGGGCAGCCCGACATCGATGAGAATGCTTGTTTGCCAGGCGATCCCGCGTAGACCCGGACTCGATTGACCGTGACCTTTCGGTGGCCAACTTGTGACGGCAACGTGGCGGCCCTCGGGTGCCTGCCCGGTTGCAGGGCGTGCGCGCGGTGTTGTACCAATCATTAGGTGTGGACAGAAGGATCATCTGAATGACCGGTATTGGGGCAGAAGATGTTCCGGGGCGCTGGCTCACCGCTGCGGAAATCGCACGCGCATCACAGCTACGCGAGGACCTCGTCGAGCGGTTTCTGCCGGCTACGCAACCGCAGGAGAACCTCTACGGACGCGACCTGGTGTCGGTGGCGCGGTTCGTCAAGGTGCTCACCGATCTCGGGACGCCGACCGCCGCCGTCGAAGTGGCTGTCACCGAACTACGAGCCCGCCCGGACGCGGCGTTCAAGGTGGCGCTTCGGGGTGCCGGCGACGGAGGGCGTTGGCCGTTTGATTCCGGACCGGATGCCGGCCTGACTCGACGCCCCCGGATGCGGACGGTGATCGGTGTGACCACCGCGGCGGTATTGCTGGTCGGCGGTGTCCTGGCGGTCACGTTGTCGGGGCGTGAGACCGAGCCGCCCGCTGCCGAACCGGCAAAGTCAGGCGGCGCGAAACCCGTTCCTGCCGAAGTGATTGCATCGTCTGTGCGGGACGCTCCGGGTGCCAAACCCACTCAGGCGTTTGCCGCGGCGAAACCCGACCCGGTGTGCGGTCAGTGGCAACGGGCCAGTGCCGGATACGACGGCAAGCAGCAGGCGTGGGCGAAGACAGATCACCGTGTGGCTGCCGCACGCTGGCCACCCAAGCAGCGGACCGTGACGATGTCCGTCATCCCGGTCATGCGACAGGAAGCGGCCGAATTACGCCGCCTGGCAGACGAGTCGATGGACCCGCTTCTGAGCGGCCTGTTGCGGGCCCAGTCTCGGTACGTCGACAACTATGCCGCCAAATTGCCGAAGTTCGAGCCGGCCGATCATGCGAGCTGGACCGCGGCCACTGCTATGGACGGGGCGGTGAAAGCCGTCTGCTCGACACCGCGTTGAGCATGTCATGTCGGTACCTGGTGGGGCACCAGGGGATGGGTGCCCCGCCAGGAATCGGTTGGGCTACAGCGGAATCCAGGTACCGAGAAACCAGAAACCCCAGCCGTGACCGTCTCCGGCGGGCATCGGGGTTACCCGCTGGCCATTCCAGTCGAATGGCTGATGGTCGCTACGCCCCTGGTCGATTCCGCGACCATGCCACTGGTCGGGTTGAGGCCCGCGGTCGTCGCGGTGCTCGCACGGCGCGCCGGGACGGTCACACCCCGGGCCGGGATCGGCGCTTGCGGTTCCGATACCGATACCCAGCACGCCGGACACACCGATCGCTGCCGCCATCGCCGCTACGCCAACGGATTTCTTGAAAAGCATTGCTCTACTCCGTTTCTGACTGGTGCGGCGACGGTGCCGCACGGAGAGCAAAGCTATTTCGCGATGTTGTGTTTGCCCTGTCCGCATCGTTGGTGCGGGCTGTGTGATCGGTAACGGATGAAGAACGGCCGCGGATTCTCGGCTACGGGTGAGTCCAGCGCACCGCGGTGCGCTCGACTCACCAGGTCAGACTGTGCTTCTCGAAGTGACGGGCCAGCGCCTCCATGTACTCGTCGCCATGGAAGGGCCCGCGGGCGCCGATGGCCTTTTCGAGGAACGGCCCGTACTCCTCGTCGTTGACGTAGGTCGACCAGTGGGTGATCTGACCTTCGTCGTTCGTGTCGATGAAGCTGATCGAGTAGAAACCCATCGTCTCGCCGTCAGCTGTCGTGCCTTCCCAGCGGTACCGCATCACCAGGCCGTTCTCGGCAGGCCAGAACTTGTGGTCGACGGGCTTCCAGTCCGGGAACACCACCGAGTACGCCTTGGCCTCCACCGTGGCCGCGACATCGAACGACGTCGCCACATCTTTGAGAACCAGCTCCTGTCCGGCCACGAAGTAGGGCGAGGTGTACACGGCGTCGTCGGTGAACTCCCACTCGTCGTAGGTCTCGCCGTCCTGCACCTTCCGCAGCACGTACTTATCCCGGTAGCTCTCGGCCATGCGGCGGTGCTTGGCGATTCGATCGACGAGATCCATTGCGGTCCTTATCTATTGGAGGAGCGGCAGCGGCGAGGCGGCCACTGATGTGTCGTGGCGCACACATCAATATACATACCTGTATCGGGGATTCAACGATGAATATCTGCGGCTGGGTCGACACAGCAGCGATCGGCCTGCGCGCTCGCTCCCGCCGTTGTCATCCCGGGTCGAGAACCCCTGCGCAATCTGCTCGAAGTCCTGTTCGGTCTCGATCACGGCCTCCGAGCACGGCTCCGCCACCGCCGGAAGCATCCGGGGTGGCGGAGGTCGAACTTCCGCTAGTACGTCGGCACGAACACGCCGTTCATCCAGACGCCCCAGTGGTTCCACCCCTCATCCCATACCTGTGGATTGCCGCCACCCCACGCCGGCGCCGCAGGCTTCGGCGGCGCCCAGGCAGGAGGCGTTGCGGGATTCGGGCCACCTGGGATCGTCATCGATATCATCGGCTGATTCGGTGCCGGCGCGGGCGGTGGAGCGGCATTCGCGCCGGCTGCACTCAGTCCGGCGGCTCCGGCCGCCATCCCACCTGCAACAGCTGCACTGGCAATGATCTTGGTGATCTTCATAGCAAGTCGACCTCCAATCCGAATGCGAATGAATTTCGCCAGATCCATTGGCTATCCCGCCTCGCGGAGCCGTAAACCTAATCGGCGCAATGAAATGAACCCCCTGGCCGCGGCGTTGCGGCATTTGCCGCACGACAGCATTGTCATGACACAATCGGTCCGGGAAGAGTCAAAACTCTTGATGGGGAAGCGGTTCGATCCCCACCCATCTGTGAGGGATATCGCTGCTGTGCGCCGCGGACGGAAACACCGTCGCTGCCCCTGGGCCGTACCGGGTTTTTCCACCGGCAGAGATTCAGGATCCGTTCGTATCATTGGTAGCAGCCAACGATCCGTTATCTCCGAGTGGCAGTGGGAAGACCGTAGATGTGACTCCGTCACCGGCCCCGGCATCACGCCCACACTCCGGCGTGACGACGGACGCTGCCGGCGCAGGCGAACGCCGCATGCTGCGGCTCCGAATCGCCCGCGGTGTGGTCGTCCTGACCCTGGCGGGCAGTGCGGCCGCAGTGGTTCTCGATCACAGCACCGGCAGGATCGGCCACGAGCCGGTGCTGATGAGCCTGGTCGCAGTGTCACTGGCCGCGACGATTCTGCTGCACGGCCTGCTCCTCGGACGCCCGCTGACCGTGGCCCACGGTGGCACCGCCGCAGCGGCTCTGTTGCTGGGGACGTTCGCGGTGGTGCTCGGACATCCGGCGGACGCGTGGATCTGTCTCATTCTGGCTGCCGCGATGCTGGTCCGGCCGAGAAGTTCGACGGCAGAGCCGGATGCGGTGCGTGTGGTGGCATCGTTGGTCGACGGCACACGGGGTGATCCGCTTGCGCCTTTTGCGATGGCTGCGGGCAAGAGCTACGTGTTCTCCGCCGACGGGACGGCCGCGCTCGCTTACCGTACGGTGATGGGTTTCGCCGTGGCCGGCGGTGATCCGATCGGAGCCGAGGCTCGCTATCCGGAGGTCGTCGCCTCATTCGCCGCCCTGTGCCGGGCGCAGGGCTGGCGCATTCTGGTCCTGGGCGCCTCCGAGCGCAGGCTCGCGTTGTGGCGTGATCGCGCGGTGATCGGCGCCGCGCTGCGGGCCATCCCGATCGGCCGCGACGTCGTGGTGAACGTCGACCGGTTCGACCTGGCCGGCAGATCAAGACGCAATCTCAGGCAGGCGGTCCGGCGCACCCATAACGCCGGCGTGACGACCGAAGTGATCGCCGAGTCGGACGTGGACGCGGCGCTTCGGGCCGAACTCGTCGATGTGATGCGGCATTCGGGAAAGGCGGCCGGCGCCGAGCGCGGGTTCTCGATGATGCTCGGCGCCACGTTGGCCGGCCGCTATCCCAATGTGTGGTTGATCTACGGGCGTGACCGCGACGGACGGATTCAGGCGTTTCAGCGTTTTGCCGGCGCGGGAGGCGGGACCGATTTGAGTCTCGATCTCCCATGGCGCCGGTCGAGCGCACCGAACGGAATCGACGAGCGGCTCACGGTCGACATGGTCGACTGGGCTCGGTCGCATGGGGGAGAGCGCGTCTCACTGGCGTTTGCCCCGTTCCCCGATCTCTTCGGTGCCGACCGCAGCGGAGAGGCGATGGTGCGCGTGCTGCGAACGCTCGCTCATGTCGGCGACCGGTTCATCAAGCTGGAGTCGCTGTATCGGTATGTGCGCAAGTTCGGCGCGATGGCTCAGCGCCGGTATGTGCTACTCCCGATGGTCCACCTCCTGCCGGCCGCGGCCGTCTTCTTGATGCTCGAGCTCGCTCCGCGCCGCCCGTCCCGATGAGTAGAAGATGCCCGCGACCCGACACCAGGGGCGTTGACCAGCACATTTGAGCCCTGGCCCAGGTCGGTATGCTGGGTCGAGATGTTGTCGCGAGTGTTTTCCAGTCTGGGCCGGGTGCGCGTCACCCTGGCTTATGCGGCCGCACTGTTTCTGATCGCGTCGGTACTGCTGATGCTGGGGCCCACGGTGCAGGACCGGGTGGTCGGTCATCTGAGCACCAATCTGGAGAACCTGGGTCAGGGCCGTTGGGGAACACTTTTCGGCAGTGCCTTCGTCACCGCCGAGGGATATACGTACCTGTTGCTGCCGGGACTGGTGTGCCTGCTGGCACTGGCGGAGTTGCTGTGGTGTAGTCGGCGGTTGATCCAGACCTTTGCACTGGGTCATGTCGGGGCCACCCTGATCGTCGCGGCAGGGTTGGCGGCGGCGATCAAGCTGGGCTGGCTGCCGATCTCTGTCGCGCACGCGCAAGACGTGGGGCTCAGCTACGGCGCGATCGCAGTCATCGGGGCCCTCACCGCGGCAATACCGGTTCGGTGGCGCCCGACATGGGTCGCCGGATGGGTGACGATCGCCGTCGTGGTCGCGGTGTCGGGAACAGATTTCACTGCCGTCGGGCACGCCATCGCGTTGATCCTCGGGATCCTGTTGTCCATGCGGTTCAGCGCTGACGTGCGCTGGACGCCGGCGCGACTGGTACTGCTGGGAATCGGCGTCGGGTTCGGTCTGCTGCTCCTCGTCGGCGTCGCCTTGCCCGTGGCACCGGTCGCGCTGCCCGCGGGTCTCGCGGTTGCCACGATCACAACATGGGCCTGGTGGCGGTGGCAGGGCCGCGAGCAGCCAGGCCCGCTCAGATCTGCCAATCGTTCGCCCCGTCAGGTTGGTTGTAGAGGCCGACGGAGTTCTTGACGACGACCGGGTCACCGCTGCCGAAGTGGTCAAAGAACCACTGCGCGTTCGCCGGGCTCAGATTCGGGCAGCCGTGGCTGACATTGCGTTTGCCCTGATCGGCGACTGACCACGGAGCGCTGTGCGCGAAGATCCCGGTGTTGCTGAGGCGGACGGCGTTGCGGACCTTGAGTTTGTAGCCTTCGGCCGAGTTCACCGGAACGCCGTAGGTCGACGAATCCATGACAATGTCGGCGAACTTCTCCAACACGTAGTACGTGCCGTTGGGGGTTTCATAACCCGGCTTGCCGAGGGATACGGGAAAGGTCTTTTCCAGCACGCCGTTACGGTGCACCTGCATCTGATGGGTGTCGTCATCGATGGTCGCCACCAACGCATCGCCCACCCGGAAAGTGGAGGTCGTGCCGGCCGCATCGATGTTGACGACCGTACCTGCCGGCCAGAAATCGATTGGGCGCCAACGTACCTGGGTGTCGCTCATCCAGTAGAACTTGCCTGGCACCGGTGGAGTCGAGGAGATGTGGATCGCGTTCTCGGCCATCTGACGGTCGGCGATCGGCCGTTGAAAGTTGATGTAGATCGGCTTGGCGACACCAACCATCGACCCGTTCGCCGGATTGAACGTCGGCGGCAGAAACGGGGGTTCGCCGGTGAACGGCAGCGGATTCTGCCCCGCCGGGATACCGACGTCGGCCGCGAGAGGCAACGGCCATTGCGACGAGCCCACGTGCGGTGCCGGCTCGGCGGGCTGCCCAGCGCCCTCGGGTTCTGCGAGTGCCGACGTACCCGACACTGATGATGCGGTGAGCATCACGGCGGCCGCGATCGCCGTGACCCACAGGTTTCTGGTGCGGTGCTGCACGAGGCCTCCATCGACGAGATGTCCTTGATCACGCCGCCTGGGCGGATACATGTCCCGTCCACTCTACTAGCTACGTACGGAGATAGTAGATCGCGATGGGCGGGCGTGGCTGCGCGGCCGGTCGCCACTCACGGTGACTACTACGTACTGCCCTATGTAGTAGTTACCGAGGCCGCGTCGAGGCAGCCCGACGGCCACTTTGCCGGGTAGGCTCGCACCATCGACCGTGGAGGGGTGTAGTGCGCGTACGGGGATTCGGCGAACTGGAAGCCGACATCATGGATCGCATCTGGAACCGTGGGGACGCGGCGGTCACCGTGCGAGAGGTGTTCGACGAACTCGCCGAGGAGCGCCGGATCGCCTACACCACAGTCATGTCGACGATGGACAACCTACATACGAAAGGCTGGCTGGAACGCGATCGCGACGGGCGGGCCTACCGGTACTGGCCGACGTTGAACCGCGAGCAGCACTCCGCACAGTTGATGCGCGAGGCACTCGACGGCGGCGGTCGTTCCGATCTCGTGCTCAGCTACTTCATCGAACAGATCGATCCGCAGGACTCTGATCGGTTGCGTGCCGCCCTCCGCACCCTGGCCAGGCGGTCGACAAGGGCGAAGAAGCGGTGAACGTCGCAGCGGGCCTGCTGATCTACAGCGTTGCGATGGTGCTGCTGGCGCCCATGCTGCTCAGTGCCCTCACCCGCGGCGGGTCGGCCCCCAGAGTCGGTGTGGCCGCGTGGTTGACCGCCATCGTCAGCGTATTGGCAACCTGGATCGCGATTCCGCTGGTGGTCATCGGTGACGTGGTGTTCCACGGTGGTGAACGCCGCTCTCTGCTGGCGTCCTGTGTGGAAGTGTTCTGCGACATCGCCGCGGGCCGTGCCGGCCTGGCGGCCCAGCTGACGGTCGTGGGTGTCGCGGTTGCGCTGACCGTCGCGGTGATTGGTTACGGGGTGAAGGCACTGCGCACCATTCACCGGCTGCGCGCCCATGCCCACAGTCATGCCCAGGCAGTTCGGCTGGTGGGACGTCCCGCCGGCCAGCGCGACGTCTTCATCGTCGACGCCGGGGAGCGCACGGCGTACTGCGTCGCGGGCGCGCCACCCGCGATCGTGGTCACTACGGGTGCGATCGCCGCCCTCGGCAGCCATGAGCTTCAAGCCGTTCTCGCTCATGAACGCGCGCACCTGGACGGGCACCATCCGAAGATCGTCACGGTGCTGCGCGGGTTGGCGGTGGCGTTCCCGAGGCTCAAGCTGGTGACGCGCGGAGCGGTCGATGTCGCCCGGCTGCTGGAGATGTGTGCTGACGATGCCGCTGCACGCCGTTGCGGGGAACACACGCTGCTGACCGGACTGATGGCCCTCGCCGGCGCCACGCCCGCCCAGACACTCGGTGCTGCCGATGTGGCGTTGCTCAACCGCGCCGAGCGTCTTGCATTGCCGCCCGCGCCGTGGACCAGGCTCGGTGCGCGCGCAGGTCTTCTCGGTGCCACGACCGTCATTGCTCTGGCCCCGGTGGCAACTTTCGCGTTGGGGCTGTCCGGGCTGTTCTGCCGCTGATCAAGGGCGGCGGCCACTCGGCCACCACCGCGTCAGTACTCGATGACGCGAGTGACATAGGGCGTCATCCCCGAGGGCCGGACCGGGGAGACCTTCACCGGTACCCCTGTCTGCTGAGCCTCGATCATCTGACCGGCACCGAGATAGAGGGCTTCATGTTGTCCGCCGCCGGGTCCCCAGAACAGGAGGTCGCCTCGCTTGGCCTGTGACGGCGGCAGCTGACGCCCCGCGGCGTACTGGTCACCCGAATAGCGGGGGAGCAGGACACCCACACCGGCGAACGCGTAACGGGTGAGCCCCGAGCAATCGAAGCCGACGGTGCCGGCGCCGGAATCGACTCCGCGACTGGGTCCGGTCAAGCTGCCGCCTCCCCAGGAATAAGGAACACCGAGCTGTGTGCCGGCCCGCCGGATGACGTATTCGACCGCCTGTCTGCCGTACACACGGTTGCCGCGGAATGCCGGGGCCACCGCCGTGGCGGGGTCAGCCGGTGCGAGCCCGAGGCTTCCCAGGAATTTCTTTCCGAGGTCAAACGTGGTCTGTGCCGCAAAAGTGCTTGCCTGTAACGACGCGTTGGCGATGGCCACCGGATCGCCCGGCGACCCCGCACTGAGCAGGCGGGGCAGGGTGGGGTCCCATTGACCGGGGCCCGGATCGGCGTGCGCCTGCGGAGCTCCCACTGCCGCCATCGATACAGCGACGAAAAGCCCCGTGCGCAAAAGCATTCGGCGATTACAGTGGCCGTGGTGTGCATGCGGGATGGAAGGCACTTCACCCATTCCCCTTCCGCGCTGCGCCAGGTTCGGCCACGAATACCGGCCTACTTATCTACGTAGTAACTACGTACGTACGTACCCTACATCACACCAATCACTGAGCCCCAACCGTTACAGAATCGCACTCTTCGCTCCCTAGCCGAGATCGCGTTCTTGTCTCAGCCGGTTAGCACGAATTGGGTAGTCGACTACTCGCGCCCTGGAGGCTGATCGGCGGGACGATCGACGCGGTTCATCACGACAAGGATGAGGTGTGCCATGGCACTGATCGACATCAACACGGCGTCCGTCGACGAACTCGCGTCTGTCGACGGAATCGGGCAGGTGCTTGCCGCGGCGATCGTCAAGCATCGTGACACACATGGCCCCTTCCTCACCGTCGATGGCCTGGTCGAAGTCGAGGGCATCAGCGCACGAGTCCTCGTCAGAATTCGCGGCCAACTGACCGTGAGCACGGGTGCCGGCCAGACCCTCGACGTGGTGCTCGAGCGCGGCGCCAATGCCACGACGGACTTCAGCGGTCACTCCGTCGACCTGACCTCGTCACATGCCAACCCGGACACCGGCACCGCCGTGCCCTTCGCCGTCTCGACACCCACACCGCCGAACGGTCAGGTGACCCTTGCGATCCCGGATCGATCGACGTTGGTGGGCGCCGTGCGCGTCCGGGTCTTGGCTCCCGATGGCGACGTTCTCGCCACGCGGGTCGAACCTGGGACGACCTTGCCGCAGAGGCTGACCATCCAGGTGGACCCGAAGGTCTTCGGGTCTCCGCTGCCCAACACCGACCCGTCCGCCGGAAAGCCCAATCGGCTACGAGGGCAGGTGATCGACGCCGCGGGACGGCGCCCCGCATCCAACCTGCAAGTCGTCGTGTGGGCAGCTTCGGTAGCCGACCCGGCAGATGCCGACTTCCGTGCACTGATCGTGGTGACCACGGATCGGCACGGCTTCTTCTCCGGCCCGTACCCGATAGGCGAGTTCAGTGCGGCACATGCCACGGTGGGGACCGGAGAAGAACCGGAGACAGCGCCAATCCATCTGGAGGGCAACGAGTTTCCTGAGCACGTCCTGCTTGTCATCGACCTTCCGGAACCGAAGGACACCGACGACGACTGCGACTGTCACGCCCCGGCCGATGCTCCGAGGTCGCCGGACTCGACCGAATTGGGACGTGCCGACGGCACCTTCTCGAGTGACGCGGGCGCGGGGCGCTGTGTCGACTTCACCAAGCCTGACCGCACGTTGGAGGAGTACTCGTTCTCGTATGTGGTGCGAACCACCGAACCGGCGATCCGCGCCTTGACTCTCGAAGAACCGCACAAGGTCCCTTGGTCTGTGGTCGACAAATTCCTGCCCGGGTTGCTTCAGGACGTGGTGATGACCGCACCCGACACCACCAAGGCAGTCCCCGCCGGGCGGCGTGTTGCCGGCGATGCCGACATCGCGGTGAGAGCGGGCTCCACCGGAACACTGCCACAAATCCTGGCGACCGACGCGGCCGCGCTGCCACAGAATCTGGCGGTCGACGCCGGCATCCTGCGCGCCATCACCCGGGATCCGGCAACGGTCACGGCGGACCGGATCAGCAGCGCGGTGCGCCTGTCTCTGCACGGCGATCTCCAGCGGTTCCTGGGTAAGGCGGTCGCGCGCGATCCCGGCAGGCGTCCGCTGTCCGGGGCGGACCCCATCGACTGGGATGAGGCAACCGTCCACCAAGCGACGACCATTGCCCACGGCCACGTGCTGAGGTTCAAACAGGAATATGTGTCCGACGGCTATTCGATGGGGAATTTGCTCTACAGCCTGCCGATGGCACCTGGCCAGAAGAAGCAGATCGCGGTCGTCGACTGGGAGCGGCGCGAGGTCACCACATTGGAGGAATCGCGCACATCGGTTGATCGGATTGACGCAAGCCTGGTCCGCGACCGCGACGTGAATGAGATCGTGTCCGGGACGCTGACCGAATCGACCCGGGGCGGATCGAGTTCGTCGACCGGAGGAGTCGGAGGGGGCCTCGGGATCAGCGCGATTGTCGGGCCGGTCGGCGGATTACTGGGGGTCGGCGGCGGGTATGCCAGCGCCGACAGCGAGGCGTGGCAGAACTCGTCGCGACAGACATCGGCCAACGCGCTCAACCAACTTCGCGATCGCACGATCCAGAGCGCGTCGTCGGTCCGGAGCCAACGAACCTCGGTGGTACACACGGTGGCCCAGGGCGAGCGCGTCACTGCCACGACCGAAACGGTCGCGAATTACAACCACTGCCACGCGATCACCATCCAATACTTCGAGGTGTTGCGGCACATGCTGATCCGCCAGCGACTGGTCGATGTGCAAGAGTGCCTCCTGGTACCGATGCTCATGTCGTGGTTCACCCGCGACAAGGCACTGCGGTGGCGAAACACCCTGGCCCGCTGGGTCTCCCAACCACTACGCGCGGGATTCGCCGCCCTCGAACGCATCGACGCCGGCTACATCGGAAGCGATCTGCCCACGGGGCGCTACGCAGACGAGAACCTCGAATCGGTCGAGGGTGACCTGTCGATCAGATTCCAGCTCACTCGGCCCCGCGACAAAGACGAGCAGTTCGACCCGAACACATGGTCCCCGCTACTCAAGCTATTCGGATTCGACGCCGCCGACTTCTACGCGCAGTTCCTCAAGGAGCAACAATTCAAGGACCGGGTCTTTCTCGACCAGATGGGCCCGCGCATCGCGTCCAACGTGGCGTCGGCCCTGCGTGTCTTCGCTGTCCGCGCCGATGATTCCGAGATCGATCTCAGGCTGGATCCGACCCTGGTGTCGACCTTCGCCAACGATCGCCAGCTGTCGCTGTCACTTCGGATGACGTCGACATTGGCACCGGTGCACCGCGCCGACGTCAAGGCGGTGAAAATCAGTGCGCGCCTGAATGTCCCGGGCTCACCGCTGCTTTTCGACGTGCTTCCGGCCGGCTCGCGGGTCATCGTCGAGTCGGGATCGTTGCGTTACCGCACGGCGCACCTGTCGGATGCGTTGTTCCGAAACGCTTTCATCCGCAACGACCTCACCGGCTTCGATGACGTCCGCATCGAAACTCCGTTGAATCGCCAGGAATTGCGTAACCCGCGTGAAGAGGACAAGGAGCTCGCGCGCCACCTGCTCGATCACCTCAACGAGAACATCGAGGTGATGCACCAGCGGCTATGGTCGAGCCTGAGCGACGCCCGCCTGTTCATGCTGCTCGACGGCTTCGAGGCGCCCAACTCGGGCGGTCGATCGGTCGCCAGCGTCGTGGAGAACGAACTCATCGGGATCATCGGCAACAGCCTCGTGCTGCCCGTCGCTCGGGGATTTCATCTGGATCCGACCTTCAAGCAGGACGTGGAAAACCCCATCGACCTGCTCGAGCACTATGAACCGAACACACCGATCGAGCCGACGCGAATCGCCATCCCGACCCGTGGCGTATACGCGGAAGCCGTCATGGGCGCATGCAACTCCTGTGAATCCATGGACGAGACAAGGTTCTGGCGGTGGGAGGAGTCGCCGATTCCAGATTCGCCGACGGCACTACTGCCGGTCTCGACCGATACCAGGAGAGCTACGCCGGCCGAGGTCAAGCCGACCGATCTGCCGGCCCCGATCATCGCGATGCAGAATGCGCCGGCAGCTCCGGATCCGACGGGTGTTGGTGCCGCTCTGAGCCTGCTCGGACAGGCAGGAGCGTTCAAGGACATCACCGGCCTCGAGGGGACCCAGCGGAATGCGGCTGCGGCCCTTCAGCAATCGCTGCAGACGGCGACCACCTTCGGCACCAAGGCCGCCGATCTGGCGCTGCAGGCAAAGATGAGCAAGGACATCGACAAAGCGATCAAGACCATCGGTTCGGCGAAGCAGCAGGGTCTGATCAACGACGCGCAGGCCGCCGGCCTGACCGAGACCGCGATCCGCGGCATGGTCGGCGCCGGTACCACGAACCCCAAGGAGGCAAGCACCACCGAGGATGTCGAGAAGATCACCAAGACGGCGGGCGGTGAGAAGGCGTCCGTGTCGGTCACTCGACCCACCGGCGAGAAGATCGAAGTCGACGCGCGAGACAAGCACAGTGCGGAGGACTCGGCCAAGCCGATCATCATCCTCGACGGCGACACCGAATCGGCTGATTTGAGGGCGTTCCATCCGAAGTCGAACGACAAGTCGCTCGTGATCGAGGTGGCGGCCAAGTTCCGCAACGCGCCGGCGGACGCCCGGTTGCGCTGGTCGACGCCGAAAGCCGGCACGGTCAAGATCGACAACCCTGATTCCCCGCGCACCAAGGTGCGCGGCATCGTGCCCGGGATCACCGATCTGGACATCGAACTGCTCGACGGTGGCGGCGTCCGCATCGCGAGCATGAAGCTCAAACTGTCGGTGCCCCAATGTGTCAAGGTGGTGGAGAGCACTGCCGACTTCGACCAGGCGCTGGCCGACGCACAGCTTGCCGGACGCAAGGGCGTGCTGCTCGGCCATACCAAGGCGGTGGTGGAAAACCTTCTCGCCACCTCGAACACACGTGTCTATTGGCAGCTCGGCGGCCTGAACGATGCTCTTCCGGCACATGTTCCGGCAGCCAATGTGGTGACCGCAACGATCCGCAACAAGGACGCGGACGGAAACCTCGGGATCACGAACGGGCCGGCGGCAGACACGTTCGATGAGACGATCGACATCTTCCCCGGCATGTACACCGAGCCTGATGCCATCGATGTCGACACCGAGACCCAGGCCCTGGTCATCGAACTCCAGACCTCGCTGGTCGCCAACCCCGCGTTGACGGACCTCGCCACAAAGGTCTTCGGCAGGTTGATCGGGGAGACGCTCGCGCACGAGATCGGGCACGCGCTGCTCTGGGATGACATCCCCGGTGATGGACACAACAGGCCGGCCATCGCCCACGACCTCATGAACTCCGGAGTAGACCGGGTGTTCAAAGAGCGGACCGGCATGGAGAACACCCGCCAGCAGAGCCCGGTCCAACCGGCGGACTACGTCGACCACGGGATCGCGACCATCGACCGCTGGCAGGCCGCGAACCAGGCGCTGATCGACAACCAGTGGCCGGTGCCACCCCATTTCGGGTGACGACGTCAACCCTGGAAGTTGCTCATCCTCTCATTGGCTCGGCTCGTTGATCTTGACCAGCATCTTGCCGATGTTGGCGCCGGTGAACAGACCGTTGAGTGCGTCGATACTGGATTCCAGCCCCTCGTATACGGTTTCGCGATGCACCAACAGCCCGTCCTGCTCCCAACCCTGCAGTGCGGCGAACGCCTCGTCGAAACGCGCCCACTCTTCGAGTGCGATGAAGCCCTGCATCGTCGAGGCCGTGGCGAGCAGGTTCACGTAATTGGCCGGCCCGGGGTGGTCACCGTTGAGATAGCTCGAAATGATGCCGCACATCACCACGCGTGCCTTGTGCGCCAGGTTGGCCAGCGCGGCATCCAGAATGTCGCCGCCGACGTTGTCGAAGTAGACGTTGATCCTGTTCGGGCACGCTTTCCGTAGCGCGGCGGTCAGGTTGCCCTCCTTGTAGTCGACACAGGCGTCGAAGCCGAAATCCTCTACTACGGCACGGCATTTCTCCGGACCGCCGGCGATACCGACCACGCGCGCGCCGGCGATCTTGGCGATCTGGCCGGCCACCGACCCGGTGGCACCCGCGGCCGCTGATACGACGACGGTCTCGCCGGGTTGCGGATTGCCGACGCCCTTCATGCCGAAGTAGGCCGTCGCGCCGGTCGGCCCGTAGATCGACATGACGGCCAGCGGATCGGTGTACCCGACCACCGGCGTGCTGAAAAGGTCGTCGCGGATGATCGCGTAATCCTGCAATCCGGTCAGAGTGGTCACCAGGTCGCCGACTTTGTAGGCATCACAACGGGATTCGACGACTTCGCCGATACCCGCCACCCGAACCACCTCGCCGAGCTCGAGGGCCGGAAGGTAGCCGGGCTCGCCGTCCAGCCACGTGCGAGCGGCAGCGTCGATGCCGACATAGGTGGTGCGCAACAGCGCCTCGCCCTCGGCCGGTGTGGGCGCGATCGTGGTCACCATCTCCGTGTCGTCGGGGGAGACCAGCCCTTCGGGGCGTCGGCGCAACAGCACCTGACGGTTCTGGCGGTGCGCAGCGTCAGTCAATTCATCTCTCCCGTGGTCATCCGAATTTTCATATTGATTCTTAGAACTCCCATCGATTAGCGTCAAGCCCCAGATCGAAAGTGTCTCGCCACGCGGGAGAACACCGATGAATCGCGCTACGACAATCGGGAAACCATGAGCTCCAAAGCTTTAACGCCGCGCCGCGGCCGGCCGCCGCGCATCGACGAGCGGGCCATCGTCGCGGCCGTACTGGAGATCGGCAGCGAGAACGTCACCATGCGCCGCGTCGCCGAGCACCTGGACATCAGCCTTCCCGGGCTCTACCACCACGTGAAGAACCAGGACGATCTATTGCGGTTGGCTGCCGAGAGCGCACTCGTCATGTCGCCGCCACCGCGATACGCCGGCGAGCACTGGGCAACCTGGATGCGCAGCTACGCGTCGTACATCCGGACGGTGCTGGCCTCCGAGCCGGCGCTCGTGGAGAAGTTCGTCACGGGCGGGGTGCGCGATGCCATGGAGATGGAGTACACCGGCGACGCGGTCGAGGCGTTGGCGGAGCACGGCCTGTCACCCGATGACGCCATGGCGGTCTGGTCGGCGGTGAGCGCCCTGGCAGTCGGCAGCGTCACCGAGGCGCACCGGGAGTACCTCCACGCCCAGAGCGGACAACCATGGCTGGCCCGGATCTTCAAGCTCACAGCCAAACGCCCGACGTGCGACTATCCAACGTTGCGCGCGATCGCCCAGTCCGGTTTCGACCCGTTCAGCGAAGATGCCTTTCAGCAGCGAATGACCATGTTGCTCACCGGGATTGCCGTGCGATACGGCCTTCCGCCAGAACCCGGGGCCTAGCTGCCGGGCATCCGCCGAACCAGCCCGTCGTCGAGCATCTGCCGGAAGTGTTCGGTAATGGTCTGCTCCGCAGGACGGTAGACCAGTCCCAGTTCATTGCGGCTGCGGGAGTTGTCGAATTCCAGCGGGTAACCGATGTTGCGATCGACGAACTTTCGCGTCAGCCCGGCTGCCGGAGCGATGGCTTTCACGAGCACCTTGGGTGCGGTCATCCTCGGGAACGGGTAGAACGGGCCGAACCGGCGTCGCAGGATCCTGCCGATGTCCAGCAGCGTGAGTGACTCGGCGTTGACGATGTAGCGGCCGTGCGCCTCGGCGGTGAAACCAGCACGCAGGTGCGCATCGGCGACATCGCGGACATCCACCACGCCCATGGTCAACGCGGGAGCGCCGGCCAGCATGCTGCCGTCGGTGAACTGCTTCATCGTGCTCAGGCTCGCCGAGTCGCTGGCACTGGTGAGAGAAGGCCCGAGCACCAGGCCGGGATGGATGGTGACCATGTCCCAGCGTTCCTGCCCCTGTTGGTATCGCCAGGCCTCTTGCTCAGCCACGGTCTTCGAGTACGGATAGGGCTGGTGATCGACACTGCTGGTGGTGTTCCAGTGTTCCTCGGTGAAAACTCCGCCGGGGACGTCCCGTGATTCCCGGGCGTCGCCGTAGATCGCGACCACGCTGCTGGTCAACACGACCCGCTTGACACTCTGGGTGCGGTTGACCGCGTCGAGCACATTGCGCGTTCCCTGGAGGGCCGGGCGAACCAGAGCCTCCTGCGCATCGGTGAAGCCGGACAGCAGGAATGGCGAGGCGGTGTGCATGACGACCTGACACCCATCCATGGCATCGTCAAAGCTGCCGGGGGCGAGCAGGTCCGCCTTGAAGAGCATCAGCCGCCCGGGATGATCCGCCGAGAGCTTGTGCAGATGCTCCAAGGCAGTGGTCTTTTGCGGGTTTCGCACGGTGCCGTGAACGGTGTGGCCGGCTTCGAGGAGGGCGCGGACAATCCAGCTCCCGATATAGCCGCTGGCGCCGGTCACAAGGACTGGCGCATCCGGGTCGATCGGGGTCCGGGGTGTGCTCATGGTGGATTCCTTCCGTCCGGACTGCACGACGCAGCGGCGCTGTCGATGCGGCGGTGCCCTGATCAGTTTGCCCTGCCATGATCCTTCGGCAACCACGGGTGCGCGATATTGCTGGTTACCGGTGTCGGCGTGGCCCATGTGGGGGACAGTTCTCAGTATGAGTAGCCAGAAAGTGCCTAAACCCAGCGACCTCAAATCGGCCGCTCAGGCGGCAGTTGGTACAGCCCAGTCGGCCGTGGAAGCCGCCCAGGCGGTGGCGAGCGGCGCGATGCGCATCCCGCCGGCGTCGGCTCAGCTTGCCGCGCAATTGCCCGATTTGCTGGAAAATCTCGCTGTCGCGACAGAACGGCTCAACACGACGATCGACCGGACGGAACGGTATATGGCCATGGCCGATCCGATGTTCCGAACGGTGGACCGCCTGCTGCCGCAATTGGAATCGTTGATCAACACCGGCAACGACGTTTTCCGGAAGCTGACCAACATCCCCGGCATCTCGACGCTGAACCGCATCGCCGGCCGCGGGCAGGACGAGCGGAGCTGACCGCGGGTGGTGGTATGGGCCCGTCGGCCTACCCGATGCCGAGGACTGCAGCGGTGAAGCGCCACAAGGTTTGTGTGGCTTGGTCCGAGTCCGGCGCAGGAGTGACGCGGAGTTGTTGTGCGATGCCGTGACGCAGACCGCCGATGACGTACGCGCCCGCACCGTCGGGGTCCAGGTCCGGCGACAGCTGACCAAGGTTCTGGCCATGGCGGATGTTGGCGGCGGCGTTGTCGATGAGGTCGTGAATGTAGGCGGCTTCGAGTTCGGTCAACTGCGGATCGCCGGCGGTGCGATTGAGCAGGATCGGCGCCAGTGGATCGGCGAGGTGATAGGCGACGAAGCGGTGGGTGCGGTCGCGTTCGCGAGTGGCCCAGTCTCCGGTGGGTAGATGCGCATCGGCGATCGCGTGGCGCAGCCCGTCGTAGAAGCCGTCGTAGATCGCCGTCAGGAGCCCGCTCTTCGATCCGAAGTGGTGGTAGAGCGCGCCGGTGCTGAGGCCGGCACGGCGGGTGAGCCCGCTCAGTTCGATGACACCGTTTCCCTGTACGAGTTCATCGCGGGCGGCGTCGAGTAATTGTTGACGCCCGATCGGGGCGCGTGCCATAGTTCGAACCATAACAGAAGTCAGTTATGTTTCGGGTAGGGGCTGCCATGAGCACTGAAGTGACATCGTTGATGGAGTTGACCGGCGACCTTGCCGGCACATATCGACGAACCCGCAGCACCGGCGAGCAGGTCGACCCGACCGTAGCCGACGCAGACCTGGCGGCACTGCTGCGCGACGGATATGTGATCCTGCCCGAACTGCTCACGGCGGCAGAGCTCGATGCCATTCGCGAATCCGTCATGCCGCTGCTGGATCAGCGGGGCCGCAACGGGTTCGAAGGCCATACCACCCAACGGGTCTACAGCGTCTTCAACAAGACCCGCAGCTGCGACCGGATCGCTGACCATCCGCGAGTACTGGCGCTGCTGGATCGGCTGTTCATGCCGAACTATCTGTTGTCGATGTTGCAGGTGATCAACATCCTGCCGGGGGAGCAGGCCCAGATGTTGCATACCGACGACGGGTTCTACCCGTTGCCCAGACCGCGAAAAGCGTTGGGCGCGGCCACGATCTGGGCCATCGACGATTTCACCACCGACAACGGAGCCACCGACATCGTCGCCGGCAGCCACACCTGGGGCGATCGGTTACCCGAGCCCGACGAACGCAAGCCCGTGGTGATGAGCGCCGGATCATGCGTGTTCTTTCTCGGAACGTTGTGGCACGGCGGAGGCGCCAACCGTACCGCGAACGCACGCTTGGCGGTGACGGCCCAATACTGCGAGCCGTGGCTGCGCCCGCAGGAGGCGTTCACCTTGTCGATGACACGTGACACGGTGCGCGCCGTATCCGAAGACATTCGCCGCATGCTCGGCTACAGCATCCATCCGCCATTCATCGGCCAGGTCGACGGCATGCACCCCAAGCGACTACTGGAGCCCGGCGCTCAGCCCATCTGATGCTTCTTGGCCGAAAGCGCCTCTGGTGCAGGAGATCATCGTCGTGAGTTGAGCATCAGATACTGCGAAGCGGTGCGTTGGGAGACGTCGAGCTTCTGATGCGAGAAGACGCGGAAGGCGTAGCGACCGGCGGTGGCGACACATTGGAAGATCGCACCGTTGGGACCGCTGCGGCCGGTTGTGCCGTCATAGCAACGAGATTCGGGCAGTCCGAGAACCGCTGGTATCGGTTTGAACGCCTTGTCGCCGTCGGCGTCTCTGACCAGGGTG
This sequence comes from Mycobacterium sp. URHD0025, assembly GCF_000426065.1. Taxonomy (GTDB): domain Bacteria; phylum Actinomycetota; class Actinomycetes; order Mycobacteriales; family Mycobacteriaceae; genus Mycobacterium. Next base: position 551,721 of record NZ_AUEQ01000007.1, read on the forward strand.
TCGGTGAATCGACGCGCCGACGCCGCGTCTTTGGTCTGGTAGACGACCGCCGCGCCTCGCACGACGGTATCGACGCCGGTGTCGGTGTAGACCTCGCCCATGGATCCGGTATCGCCCTCGTATGCCAAACCGCCTTGCGGACCGTAGACACCTTGAGTGAAGTCCTTCGCGTCGCTTTCCTGGTGAAGCGTCGCTGCGTAGAGGCCGTCGGGATCGAGCGGAAGATCACCCAATTTCGCGGGATCCGTGGGCACGAACCCGTCGATACGTGGGGCTTGCCGGTCCAACGTTGCCGCGGCGAGATCGGCTGCCCCGTTTGGTGATTCCTGAGAGTTCACGAACTGGTAGAGCACATACGGGCCGTGCGCTGTGTAACTCTCGACGTAGTGGGCGCCGTCGCCCACGTCGAAGGTGGAGCCCAACGCCTCGGGATGCCGCGGGATCGGGAACGGAACGCGAGTCCCACCTGGAGCTGGGACGGCGGCCATCTGGGTCGCCGCATCGGCAGCAGTCGTCTCGTCCGGAAAGCGAGCGACCATCACCGTCATGGCCCGCGTGGAACCGAATCGCTGCGCGGCGAAGCCGGCGACATAGTGATGAGATTCGAGGATCTTCTCGGTGCCGGAGACAACGAATCCGTCGATGAGCCCGGCGGTGGGCAATGGTATGGCGGTACCGAGACCGTCGAGGTTGCCCTGGGTCGTCATGCTCTTGTCCACATCGCTGGGCAGAACGAGGTATTCGGCCATTCGTTGTGACTCCACAACATGTCCACGACCTCCGGCGGTCCCCATTGGGTCGAGGGGTTTGGTCGGGTAATTGCCGGGGTCGAGGAGGGCCAAAATGACCCCATCACCGTTTGCCGTGAAGGCTGGGTCGCTGACCGCGTGCCCATCCTGCACCGACGTGCAGCCCGCGACCACCACAGCCGACGATGCCAAGGCCATCGCGATGCCACAGATTTTTCGCACCGCTCACCTCCACAACCACGCCACTGATCCGTCGCCAGTATCGCAGAGGAACCGGCTCTGCTCACGCAGCATCAGGTGTCGTAGTCGACCGCGACGGTTGGGGTCATCGGATGCGATTGGCAGGTCAGTATGAAGCCCGCCTCGACCTCGGCGGTGTTGAGTGCGAAGTTCTGCTCCATCGATACTGCGCCTGTGGTGATCCTGGCTTTGCACGTGCCACAAGCGCCGCCGAGACAGGCATAGGGCGCGTCGATGTTGTTTTTCAGCGCGGATTCGAGGACCGTCTCACCGGCGGCGAGTTCCACGGTGTACTCGGCGTCGGACAGGGTGATGGTCAGTGCGGACTTGGGGAACTCGTTTACCTGTGTAGGTCGGTTCGTGCCGCGGAACAGTTCGAGGTGTGTCCGCTCGATCGACACTCCCGCCGCTGCCAGGTCGTCGCGCATGGTCGTGACGAGATCGCCTGGGCCGCAGAGATACCACTGGTCGATTGACGTGAGGTCGCGCTCAAGGAGCCGGTGAACCATCGCCAGGTCGATCCGGCCGCGAAGCGCGGCAGGGTGGTGGGCCTCCGCTGAGCGGATGTGGAAGATGCGTAAGCGATCTGCATATCGTGCCTCGAGCTCGTCGAGTTCGGTGGCGAACATGGTCGAGTCCTTGGCTCGATTGCCGTAGAAGAGAGTGAAGCGGCTCTCGGTCTCAATCTCCATGGTGGTGCGCATGATTGACAAGATCGGCGTGATACCGCTGCCGGCTGCGACCGCGACATGGTGGCGCCGAGCGAGTGGATCAAGCGGCGCACCGAAGCTGCCCGTGGGGGTCATCAGCTCCAAAACGTCACCGGCCCGTAGTGTTTCGACCGCGAATGTCGAGAATCGCCCACCGGCGATGCGCCTTACGCCGATCGCCAGTTCGCCCGATGTGGCCGAGGTGCAGATCGAGTAGTTTCGTCGCACCTCCTTTCCGCCTATGCGGTGTTTGACGGTCAGGTGTTGGCCTGCCTGGAATGCGAACTGATCGGTGAGGTGAGCGGGAACATCGAAACTGACTTTGACGCTGTCGTTGGTCAGGGGTTCGACGCTTCTGACAGGGATCGGGTATGAACCGGCATGGCGTGCTGCGGAGGAACGTGGCATCCGGACAGGCAGCAGCGCAGCCAGTTTGCCGTTGAGGCGTTTCCACTCGTGGTACTGCGTGGCGTCGAGCTGCTGACCGAAGACTGTACCGATTGCCGAGTCGCGCTCGAGGTACGCGGTCTCGTTGCGCCGCCAGGTCGCGACGTAGCGGTGGAAGGGGATCGAGGGGTGTAGGTGGTGGACCAAGTGGTAATTCTGGGACAGCAGTAGGGGAGTCAGGATCCACTCCGAGCCGACACGGTTACGGGTTGCGCGGTACCGGTTTTCGCGTTGGGTGTCTTCCAGGCCGTGGTGGGGAAGCCAGTCGAACCACCAAGCCAGCACGAACATCGCGATTCTCTCAGGAATCAGGTAGACCAGCGCGAGCGTCCACAGATGGCCGGCGAAGGCGGCCAACACGATCACCGACACCGAAAAGGCCATCAAGGCCACCGTCTCGAGAATCTCCGCGCGTGGGCGTCTGCTCACGTTCCGTACCAAGAAACTGATGTAGGGCACGTCCATGGCCGGAAAGCGGATCGGCAGCTGCCACCAGGGCGCGGCGCTGACGAAGTGATCGGGATCGGACGCACCGTCATTGGTGTTGCGGTGATGCTCGATATGGATGAACGAGAACGACTTGAACGAGATCAGCGGCGAGACGAAGAACATCGCGACGCGACCGAAGGCGACGTTGACCCAGCGGTGGGAGCTGATCGAATAATGCGAGGCGTCGTGTAGGACGGTGAACATGACGAAGATCGCCACGGCGCTCGCCGCAATGGTGGCGATCGCAGGCAAAACGTCGCTGATCGCCGCCCACGTCGATGCGCCGAAGAGCGCAAGCGCGAAGGTGAAGATGCCGAGTATCGGCCAGGACAGCGCGGGAACCTGCTCGCCCGGATCAGGCAACGCGTGCGGCGAGGGCGTCGGGGGCTGGGAGTGTTGAGCGGTGGTCAACATCGGAATCCTTCGCGCTGCGGGGATGAGATGCCTCGAAAACTACAAACCGCCGGCGTCGACCAACAAGGCCCTCGCAGCACTCTCCGGTGTGCCGTCAGCACATCCCGGCGCGCCCGCGATCCGGTGGTGACGCTATGGCTCGCGCAGTACCGAGGCCCCCAGCACGTCGCAGACGAGGAGTGCGGCATGCAGCTCGACGACGTCGACCGTGGCGGGCCGGCCCATGCGCTCCTCTGCGCGACGCACCCTTTGCAGGACCGTGTTCTTGTGGATTTCCAACGTGCGTGCCGCGGTCGTCAGGCTGCCTTGCGCGTCGAGGACGGCCAGGAGGGTCGCGCGCTCGTCACGCTCTTTCGCGTCGTCTCGTGCGAGATCGCCGAGCTGGGCGGCAACGAAGGCTCGTGCGGCGTCCAGGTCGCGCGAGATGGCGTCCACCAAGGCAATATCGCTGAATGCGGTGATCGTTGGTGCCGCGCGCCCAGATAGTTCGATGACCCGGCGAGCGCGTAAGGCCTCGAGGTGGGAGGTGCGGAATCCGGCGGCCCCCGGGTGGGCCGAGCCCACCGCGACGTGGACATTATCGCCTTCGTCCGCCAACTCTGTTGGCATGTCTGTCAGCGACGGACTCGGGTTTCCGGTGATCGATACCCATCCCCACACGGCAAGTGGGCCGTCGGCCATGACGACCGAATGTCGCGCGCCGAGAAATCGACCGACGCGCCTGGCGAACGCCTCTAGATCAACGCCGCGATCGTCGGCCCAGCACACGAAACCGATTTGCCGACCGGTGAGCGGGTGGCTGAGCACACGTTCGGCCCGAGCATGATCGACACGTTCCCCGGCGAGCAGTGCCCGCACCACGTCGGCTCGCTCGGCTCTGGCCTGGTTCTGGCGGCGGTCGAGTTCAGCGACGTACTCCGCGGCCACGAGACTCGAGATGCGGTCGATGTACCGAAACCCGAACCGCTCGAGTTCGACAAACGTCCTCAGTGCGACGGCCGGGTCCTCGATCCTCTCGGTCAGCAGGTCGAAGAGCTTCTCGGTGAAGTATTCGTGGCCCAACCGATAGAACCGCAGCATCACGTCGACGCTGTGGCCTCGTGACGCCATTGCTCGTGCGTGTTCGAGCGCCGTTACCGGTGCCTCGGCAGCCGCTGCGTCGATTCCATGACGAATCATCGAAAATACCGCTTCGAGATTCGACGAGCACGATCCAAGGGTCAGACCACGAAGCTCGGCGTCGCCGCCGATCTCCGGTACCCGCTCGACGATGTACCTGTGCATGTCCTCGGCCAGGCTCGACACATTCGTCAGCAGAGACGCAGCGATACGCCTTCCCACATCCGCGCTGTGGGTCGGCTCTGGCGCGTCCATACTGCACCCTAACGTCGACTGAACGTATCGCTATCGCTCTACGAGGGCGCCGATGGCCCACACGATTCCCGCTGCGGTGAATGCGCCGGCGGCGGCTATCAGCGGGTAGAACCACGTCGTCCCGTCAGCGCCGTAGGCGAGCCACATTCCCACGAGTTCGGCGGTAAGTCCGGATCCGGCTACGCCTGCCGTCACCCACCACAGGGCGCCGTCACGCACCAACGCATTCTCGTCAATAGCGCCGAGAACCAACCCTGCGCCCAGGGCGGCCGTTGCACCCACGACCAGTGGAGCGGTGAGTGCGAACAGCGTAACGGTCAGCGCATTGTCGCCCGCGTGCGCCGCCCCATAGATCACGGCACTTATGAGCGCCAAAACTATTGCGGCGGATCCTATTCGGGAGAGGCTGGGGCGCCGGGTCGGCATACGCCGCCATGGCGTTCTGAAATTGGCGTCGTAGGCCTTCGCGACACGGCTGGGGCTCGTCTGCAGAACGTATGACAGGACGCGGGGACGCCACATTCCGGGGACGTGCGCGCGGTACCTGACGACTCCGTCGGGGTCGATCAACTCAGCCGGGGCGTCCGGGGACGTGGTAGGCGCTTGACTCCAGCCTGTGGCCCAAACGGAGGGATATTCGATTGGGAATACGCCGGTTCGTTGGAATCGGGCCCCATCACCGATCAGGTAGTACAGCACGCGCTCCAAATCGTCCCCGTCTGCGACGTCGAACAGCCGAGTGACCCGTCCGTCCCGGTAGCGGTGGCCGACCGCCCACAAGCCGTTGGCAGAGGGAGTCGGCCAAACCAGCCAATTGGGGTGGTGCTCAGGGGCGACGATGAGAGTGCGGGCACGATCTTCGGGAACGATCACGTAGCCATGAGCCTGCGCCCATGCCGCGAATCGCGGAGAGAGTTCCACCGGTTTGGTGAACTTGGGCTTCTCGGCACCGCTGGGCCAAGCGCTGGAGCGAGCCGTCATCTGCTCGGTGAGTCGCGCCGCATCGTCAGGGTCGATCGGTGAGGGCTCGGGCCTCTGGCTCACGGCAAAGGCCTCCCCAGGTGCGCGGTTTCGAACTTTCAAACTACGTCATCGCTGGCCGATATCGCGGTTCAGCGGGTCCGGACGGCAAGCTGATCGAAACGGACATGAACGCCACCGGATGGTTCGCCCACGGGATGTACACGCAGCGTCAACAACGGCCCGGGTGTGTCGTCAACGATGACGACTTCAGTGGTGCCCTCCGGTAGGTCGGCGGGCCAACCAGCGTCGTTGGTCGGTGTGTTCGTCACCAGCTTCGCGGTCATCCCAGCGAGGCCGGTTTGATCGACTTGAAGCATCCGCCAGCGAGGTGCCTGGCGCATATCGTCACCCACGTGGCGGGGAACAATGTCGCTGAGCACTTGGAGGTGAACCACCGCATCAACTATCTCCACGCGATCCGACCGCAAAGCGCCCCCTAGCGCGGGCACCGGCACAAACCCGTACATCGAAGTGGGGCCGACTATGCCGTGCCGACCCACGATCTCATCGAACAAGGGCTGGCCGTCGTCACCAACGACATCGAGGCCGGCCCTGTCCGCACCCATCAGCGCCGCGTAGATCTGGTCGTCACGATCGTCACCCGTCGCCATCCTGTCGGACCGGTCAGTAGGCCACACCGAGCCTCGGTAGGGCGTAATCGTCAAGCTCATCCCGGTGCGCTGCCCCCACAACTGCATACGCCCAAAAGCGCTCCGGCAGACGGCCACCCAGCGATCGGTACCCATTTCCAATTCGAGACCGCGGGTCCACGCATCAACAGCGGGCTGCCACACGACGGGATCACACAACCACAACAGCCCGTTTCCGAATCCGGCGAAGCCGAACTCACGCCAGAACGTCAGCAGCAGATCAGGTACCACGTTCTGGAACTGGTCGAAGCGCTCCGGAGCGGGAGCCTGCGAACACATCGGGGCACCCCATGCCCTGACAAAATCCTCAGTATCGACGCTCACGTTTCGACCGCCTCTCACCAGTTACCAAGGGTTGCCCTTCCTCGGCGCGGGGGCTGTTCCAGGACGTACGCCCATCACATTGTCCCATAACCATGAAATCCATTGGGGCACAAGAAAATACGTCACAGTGACGAATCTGGGAACTGTCCGCGTTCACGGAAAGGGGAGAGGCGGAACTGCCGAAGGCAGTTCAATCTGCGGTATCGCGGCGGGTAACTCGACGTGTGGTAGGTCCGCCGGAAGCTGGGCTCGCGGAATCTCATTGGGCAGTTGCACGTTCGGGATGGCGCCCGGCAACGGCACCTGTGGAATATCGCTAGGCAACGGAACGGGCGGAACGTTGGATGGAACCGGCAGGAGCGTCACGGCATCATCTGACGCCGTCGGTCGCGTGGCATCGACACCGCACCCGGCGGCAACGACCGCCAACACGGGCACCAGGTACGCGAGCTGCGCAGCTCGCTGTTTCCGTCCAGTCGTCATCACCATCTGGCCAACCCCTTGAGATTCGCCAACGACGCTACACCCACACAACACCCGGAGCTGACGCTTGGCCCGCCGTAGCGTCAGAAAGCCGAAACCGACTGTGGAGCAACCGAATCGACCTACGGGCACCAATGCGTAAAACGTCACCGTGACGTAACTGCATCCTAGGCGGGTGGGTGCGCAGGGGCCTATAGCGGGAGTTGTCGCGGCCCGACCTGGCGGCGAAAAATGACGACGTCCACATCCCAGGTATCGACGCCTGTGCGGCGACCGAGTCTTGACAGGCCATTTGCGAGACGGATGACGATTGGGCACGAGAGGCTTCCCGGGAATGGCGCCGCGAGCAGCACGGCGAAAGAGATTGACCGTACGCCGCTTGGTCGCCATCACCACCAGGTTGGTTCTGTGCCGATAAGCTACATTATGTCAAGTGAACCACTGCATATTGCATCAGATGAATCAACGCCTGGTCGCTTGCCGGCCACTGTTGGATGACATCGTGATTGAGACTTGGACAACGGTGTTGGGACTCGATGCCATCTGACTGAGACTATCGGCACTCGAAACTCGGGGCGCTGCCCCTTTCGCCGTTTCGCTCTTCGCCATCTCGCGCCTGTCGAGACCCGACTACGCAGCCATAGGGGTTCTTGCAGACTGCTAGATCTTGTACTTGTCGCGGCGCTTCTGAAACGCGGTCTCGCCACCGTCCAGGATCTTGCAAGCATGCTCCCGCACCCCACACGACTCCAGAACATAATCGCTGTCGTTTTCAGGCGCGCTGTGTTCGAGTGAGCCCGACAAGTACGCGAACTCCTGCCCTTCGCGGTTTTGGCGGTCGTTCGCGTGGCGGTTGGCGATCACCACTTGCTCCGAGTCGGCACCTACTACCAGGTTCGCATCATGGCTAGCCATCAAGATCTGGCGGTCGCGTTTGCGCTCGACTAGGTAGGGCACGATGGTCTCGAAAATCGAACGACTGTCGAGGTCGTCTTCGGGTTGGTCGATCAGCAAAGGCCACGACTCTTCGGACTCGTTGAGGATCAGTGTAAGCGCGAAGAGTGCTTGCTTGCCGGGCGTCATGGAGGAACGCTCGAATCCTCCGATGCGATCGCCGTCTAGGGTCGCTATGAACCGCACTTCCGGTGTAACGCATAGTGCGTTCCGGGCCACCTGCAACAGGGTGTTGCCGGTTTTCACCTTCTGGCCGCCATCACGCAGACTAGCCAAAAACGCTGCCGGATCGGCAAGTACGGTGTCGATCTTTACGAGGTCCGACGACCTGTCGAAGTAGGCCGTGTTCTCTTGCCGGTTGAAGCCGGCCGAAACCGACTGCAACGCCTCGGCTGTCACCATCCGCTCGACTCCGAACGTCATGTCATCAAGCGGATATTCGGTTGACCGGAAGCGAGCGACAAACCCGTCGATGTACTCTACGAGTTTCTCCCGCTCTTCTTGGATGACAGCCACCTGCGTCAGCTGAGCCCCCAGTAAGGTCTGCAGTGCCTCCTGCTTGTCCGCAATGTCTGCTAGGAGGTCTTCTTGACGCTTATGAGAATTGATGACCTCTTCCAACTCAGAATTGGCTTGGTTGCGCATTATCAGGTCGACGTTGGCCTCGCGCAGCGCGCGCTCATCCTCTTCGAGCGCGTTCGCCTCCACATCTAGGGCCGACTGATATTCGATCACCGCACGGGTGATCGAATCATTCAGCGGCGCCGCGGCGTCTGCGCTCAGGCGGGTGAGTTCACCTGCGAGAGCATGCGGGAAGGCGTCTGCTAATGGTGTAAGCCGGATCTCGGCCGACACCCCTGTGGTCACATACTGGTCATCAACTCGCGCGAGGTAAGGCGCGATTGCGGCTGTTTCGAGACGGATGGCATCACGGCGCGACGAGTTGGCCGCAAGCCGATCCACAAGGTGTTGGTACGCATCGATGTCCTCGGCGGAAAGTGCCGAAGCTTCACGCAATTGAGCGATGCGCTGAGAAAGGTCGTCTCGAGTCGACGCGATGGCGGTCGGGTCGCCGAGACCGCGAAGCTCGGAGCGTGCATCACCAATTCGGTCAGCCAAGCGGAACCATTCGTCAACTGCGCCGGCGATGAGGGCTTGGCTCGACTCCACATCAGCATGCATGCGCTGGTGATCGATCTTCAGGCCGGGATCCATCCTGTAGAGGACCGGTTGGATCTTGTCGGTGATCTCCCCCGGGCGATCACTGACGGCGAACAGAGAGTTCTGAGGGATGTAGATGATCTTTCCCTCGGTGACCGCTGGATCAGCCCACTCGACAGTGCAGGTGATGTGCGAGACCTCCCCCCCTCGCGACCGCTTGCATCGGTCGTTGTGGTCTTCAGCTCGGACAGTAGTTTTCTGAGTGTCGCCGGCGTGACATCCGGCCGAAATAGCAAATGGATGTGGACGGTTGTACGGATCCAGCGCGACGCAGCCACCCAAGGAATTGACCTTCAGGCATAAAACCGCTGAATCGACGGCCCTGTCTCCTTTCTAGAGATTCAAGAGCGATCACATCTTGTCTCGCCGAAACGGGCGACGGCTACGGGTCGTCTCGTTGTGCGACAAGGACGGCGGCGGGTCCGCTGGTCTGATCGGCGGGGAGGCGAAGGTCGGCCACGAGTCGCAATCCTGCCTGTTGCACTAGGGCGATGAGTTGTTCTGGCTGCCATTGGTAGGTCGTCCACTGGACCGGCACCCCGTTGTAGGCCTCGGTGCGCTCGACATCGCTGTCACCGACGTGGGTAGCGATGATCAGCTGGCCGCCTGGGCGCAGAGCCGCGGCGAAAGAGGCCAGAACCGCCGGTAGGACGTTGCGTGGCAGGTTGAACAGCGACCACCAACCCAGCACTCCGCCCAGCGACCCCTCGGGGAGGTCGACGTCGGTCGCCGAACCAACGGTGAACGTGCACTGAGGATGTAGGCGTCGCGCGTGGTCGATCATGCGCGGTGAGAGATCGACTCCCGAAACGTTGATACCGCGCTCGGCGAGATAGGCCGTGACCGTTCCTGGCCCGCAGCCGACGTCGAGGACAGGGCCTATCGAGGCGACTGTGCTCGCAAATGCGTCTATGGCTGCTTTGAGCCACGGGTGGGTGCGGATGTCGCCGATACCTGTCGTTGTCACCATTTCGACGTAGTTGTCGGCCACGCGGTCGTACGAGTCGCGAACGGTGTCGAGATCGGCAGGTTGCGGAGGCGGTCGCAGATTCACGCACGTGACAATAGTGACACCCGCAGACAGTCGCCCTGTCTCGTATCTAGAGAAACGAGACACGCCTCCACGGCACCACTCCCGAGCGCATTCCTCCAGCTCGTGGTGTCTCATTTCTTGTCTCACACCGCGTGTCTCAGATCCTCGCCGTAGGTGGACAGTGAGACAGTGTCGGAGTGTCGGCGATCTTGGGCTACGCCCGCGTCAGCACCACCGGCCAGGATCACGATGCACAACTGGCGACGCTCACCGCAGCCGGCGTCGACCCCGATCGTGTTTTCACCGACAAACTCCCCGGATCAGCGCGCACCGAGCGGCCACGCCTGGCCGCCATGCTCGACTACGCCCGCGCCGGCGACACCGTGATCGTCGCCGCGATCGACCGACTCGGAAGCTCCGTCGCTGAGATCACCCGCACCATCGCGACTTTCGGCGAACGGCGAATCCTGCTGCGGGCCATACGCGAAGGCATAGATGCCGGCACACCCACCGGCCGCGCTGTCGCCGCCATGATAGCCACACTCGCCTTGCAAACGGTCGGACCTCTCACATTCCCGGATGACATGGTGTTCCACATCGATTTGCTGCCGTCGTCCACCGGCATCACGTCGGCTGACGCCATGGCAAATCACTTGACAGGGACGCCGCCACCCGTTCCGGCGACGCAGACACTCCGAACAAGTACATATGCGCATTTCACGGCCACTTATACCACTCCTGTTGCAACGTTCCCGGCATTAGGCAATGATCAGAACGAGCTACTCAGTTACCCAGTAACCGCATAGAGAACGCCACACGCAGAATGTTGCTACCGGCGCTTAGGGCCCACACAGAAGACAGCCGCAGCTAAGCAGTAGCGGTCATTGGCATGCCGATGATTTTACTCCCTAATGCAATCCCCCAGGCCGACAAGGAGATTCACCCAATGACCGAGAATGAGAGGCCAGTACCCGCCAAGCAGCGGTGGTGGCGCAGGAAGGGCGTGCGGGTCGCGATGGTCGTCATCGGCACTGCCTTGGTGATTCTCGCGAAGTTCAGTCTGGCCGAGAAACGTGAGGAGCAACGCGCTGCCTCAGAGGCCAAGCACGAGATCACTAGCTTCGCTGTTGGCGACTGCGTCACAATCGGTTCCGGCACGCCAGAGAAGGGCAACGACATTCAACGCGGCTCCTGCACGACCGATCCGAGCTACACGGTCGGCGTTGTCATGGAAACCGACCAACCCTGCCCCAATCAGAATTACATCGGCTACAAGTGGACCGTCGGCGACACGGACACGGTCGGACGGCTCTGCCTCGTCGAGAACCTCGCCGTGGGGCACTGCTATCACCCACAGCCGGGCACCGACCTTCTCGAACAACTCGACTGCTCCGTCAGCGACGACAAGACATATAAGGTCGTCCATCGCATCGACAGCGACAGCGCCGGACAGTGCCCAGCTGAAACCAATGCCTACAACTATCCAGCTCCGCCACGGACCTACTGCCTGGGTCCGGCCCAGTGAAGCGAGGCGAGGCGTGGTCGGCTACCGCGCCTCGCCCCACTTGTGCAGGAAGGGCGGGGCCGCCGTCCGCCACTCAGCTCACCGCCCGGTACCAGTCCATGACCGCTTCGGGGTCGTCGATGACCGCGTCGAGTGCGGGACCTACCGGTGTGAGCACGAATCCGAACCTACCGATCCTAGCCACCGCTCAAAATACAGAACTGCCACAACAATTGAGACCATCAACCGCAGTGCCGTCTCAGGTTTTCTGGCAGTCGCGAAGGTACTGCCTGCCAAGATATTTGAGAGCGGACAGGCCGGATCGGCGCTGGTTTCGCCGCTCAGCGGAAAGTGCAAGATCGCGTGCTACCAGGTGGTGCCATCAAGCCCGGGAATCACGCACCGCCCGTCGGCGGCCACGCGACCGATCACCATGCTGTCGTAGCCGGTGCAGGGCGAGTTGAGCGGCTCACAGCTATTGATGGACGTGATCACCTTGCCGGCGCCGCAGGGGGTCCCCGGAGCTGGCGGGTCGGCTGCGGCGATGGCACTACTGAAACTGAACGCAAGCATCGCTGCAGACGTTACGACGAGCGAGCGGGTCAAGTAGGACATGATCGGTACCCTTCCTGGGGACGGCCCCGACGTGCATTAATGCTACGCCCGAACCGAGCGAATGCAGCCGTGCTGGACCAGAGGTGGGGTTGACCGATCCGACGGTGCGCAAACTTTCCCTGTGAACTTGCTCCACTGAAGGTCTCTAGCGTTGCTCGCTTACCACCGACGACATCGAGGGAATCAGCTCGCTCTGCGGATGACGACTCCCCTCGGCGACCACCTGGCCAACCCGCGCGCCGTAGGCTCACGCCGTGCACAACGTGACCCTTGCCAGCGCCGCGTCAACGGCGACACTGACGGTGGGGCTGGCAGCCTATGCAGGGTTGATCCTCGCCGGCATCGCGGTGGCGATCTACGACGTACGCCGGCACCGGCGGGGCCGGGCGATCGCCGCCGCGGTGATGGTCGGGGTGCTGACCCTGGGCGGGCTGGTTATCGCGATCATCAGCAGTGTCGCCTGAACTATCGGTGGCGACTCGATCCGACCGCTAGCTCGGCGGCCTGACCACTCGAAGCAGCCTGCCTGGTCGGGGAACACCACCAGGGTGGACACTATGACGTGGCCCTTTCTGCAACAGTGTTCAAAGTCGAACTTGGCGTCTCCGATGTCGATCACGGTTACTACGCCGACCACACGCTGACGGTGGCCCGTCATCCCAGTGAGACCGATGAGCGGATGGTGGTGCGGTTGTTGGCGTTTGGGCTGCGCGCACACCGGCTCAACGACGTCGACGGTGAGTTGGCGTTCGGTGCGGGCCTGTCCACACCCGGCGTACCGGACTTGGGGCTTGCGGACTACACGGGCCGGATCCTGGAGTGGATCAACGTCGGCCAGCCCGATGAACGCGCCTTGGGCAAGGCAGCCAGCCAGGCGGACCAGGTGCTGCTGTTCCCGTTCGCCGCCGGCGT
>NZ_AUEQ01000008.1 GCF_000426065.1 Mycobacterium sp. URHD0025
CCTGGGATCAGGGCTCGGAGATGGCCAACCACAAGGCCATCGCCAAAGCCACCGACCTCGACATCTACTTCTGCGACCCGCATTCGCCATGGCAACGCGGCAGCAATGAGAACACCAACGGACTGCTGCGCCAATACTTCCCGAAAGGGACAGATCTCTCGTTGTGGGGGCCCGGATACCTCGACCAGGTCGCCTCCGAACTCAACGGAAGACCCCGCAAGACCCTGGGATGGAAAACCCCAGCCGAAGCCCTCACCGAACTACTCTCAAATCCACCAACTGTTGCATCGACCCCTTGAACTCGCCACGCGATCTACAGCCCAGCGGTAGAAAGCGGCGTGGCGACGCGAGCCAAGTCCGCACCTGACGCCACGAAACCTAACGCCACGAAGGCAGCCAGATCTCCAGATTCCAGGTCGATTGCGAGATCGGGATGCCCGTGAGTATCGGATACAGCCACGCGAAATTCGCGATCACCAGCGCCAGGTAGAAGCACACCACCAGCAGCCCCAGCGTTCGACGCTCCGGGTTCTGTTTCGGCTTGTACAGGATGTCGCCGAGAATGAGCGCGATCGCGAGCACCAGGAACGGTGCCATCACGGTGGCGTAGAAGAAGTACATCTGCCGGTCGATGTCGAGGAACCAGGGCAGGAAGCCGGCCGAGTACCCGACCAGCACCACGCCGTAGCGCCAGTCGCGCCGCACCACGGCCCGCCACAGGGCCCATCCCAGCACCGGCACCGCGACGAACCACATGGCCGGAGTGCCCACCAGCATCACGGCTTTGACGCATGACTGTGCGCCACAGCCGGCCACATCGTGGTTGTCGATGGCGTAGAGCACCGGCCGCAACGACATCGGCCAGGTCCACGGCTTGGATTCCCACGGGTGGTGATTGCCGTCGGCGTTGGTCAGCCCGGCGTGGAAATGGTATGCGGCATAGGTGTAATGCCACAGCGAGCGCAACGCGCCGGGTAGCGGGATGATGCTGTTCTCGCCGATGGACTGGCCCGCCTCGTACCGGTTGACGCCGGTCTCGGAGGCGAACCACGGCCCGTACGACGCCAGGTAGACGGCCGCGGGGATGAATCCGAACACGTACGCGGCCGGCCACACATCGCGGCGCAGCGTGCCCCGCCACGGCGCTTGCACGTGGTACTGCTTGCGCGCGATGGCGTCGAGCACCAGGGTCATGACGCCGAAGAACGCGACGAAGTACAGCCCCGACCATTTGGTGGCGCAGGCCAGGCCGAGCAGCACTCCCGCACCGAACCGCCACCACCGCACGCCCAGTCGCGGCCCCCACGGGGTCTCGGCGATGCGGCCCTCCATGAACACGTTGTGCATGCGCCGGCGGACGTCATCGCGGTCCACCATCAGGCAGGCGAACGCCGCCACCACGAACACGACCAGGAACACGTCGAGCAGCGCCGTGCGGGCCGATACGAAACTGACCCCGTCGGCGATCACCAGCAGCCCGGCGATGCCGCCGACGAGGGTGGAGCGGCTGATCCGGCGCGCGATCCGCACCACCAGCATCACGATCAGCACACCGCAGACGGCGCCGGAGAACCGCCAGCCCAGGCCGTTGTAGCCGAACAGCGCCTCGCCGATCGAGATGAGCTGCTTGCCCACCGGCGGATGCACCACGAGCCCGTAGCCCGGGTTGTCCTCGATCCCGTGGTTGTACAGCATCTGCCAGGCCTGCGGCGCGTAGTGCTTCTCGTCGAAGACGGGGGTGCCGGCATCGGTCGGCGAGCCCAGGTTCAGGAACCGGCTTATCGCGGCCAGGGCGGTGATGATGGCGGTCATCATCCAGCCCTGCAGCCGGTCCGTCGGCCCGAAATCGGGGGCCGGGATCAGCGGCGCGGGGCTGATCAACGGGACCGAGCGACCTGCCGTCGGCGATTCGGTGGCGGTGGCGGTCACGCAAGCGATCGTAGGCTGTCGGTCGTGACACCCGGCAAACTACTGATCGGCGCCACGCCGCTGGGCCGGCCCGACGACGCCTCGGCGCGGCTGGTCGAGGCGCTCGAGACGGCCGACATCGTGGCGGCCGAAGATACCCGGCGCATCCGTGGCCTGGCCCAGTCGCTGGGCGTGCAGCCGGCGGGCCGGATCCTGAGTTTCTTCGACCAGAACGAGTCCGGGCGCGTGCCCGGCCTGGTGGAGGAGATCGCGGCGGGCGCGACGGTGCTCGTGGTGAGCGACGCAGGCATGCCGTTGATCAACGACCCCGGTTACCGCCTGGTGACGGCGTGTATAGAAGCCGGGTGGCAGGTGTCCTGTCTGCCCGGGCCCTCGGCCGTGACCACGGCACTGGCGGTGTCCGGGCTGGCCTCGGACCGGTTCTGCTTCGAGGGCTTCGCCCCGCGCAAACACGCCGCGCGGCTGGCGTGGCTGCGGACTCTGGCCGCCGAACCGCGCACCACCGTGTTCTTCGAGTCCCCGCGACGGCTGGCCGAGACTCTGCGCGACGCGGTCGAAGTGCTCGGCCCGTCGCGGCGTGCCGCGGTGTGTCGCGAGCTGACCAAGACTCATGAGGAGATCCGCCGCGGCGGCCTGGGCGAGCTGGCGGAGTGGGCAGCCGACGGCGTGCTGGGGGAGATCACCGTGGTCTTGGCCGGAGGCACTCCGACCGTCGAGCTGCCCGATCTGGTGGCCGAGGTCGAGGAGTTGGTAGCCGACGGGATCCGGGTCAAGGACGCCTGCGCGCAGGTGATCGCGGCGAATCCGGGCGCGCCGTCGCGGCGGGAGCTCTACGACGCCGTGCTGCGGGCCCGGGACTGAAGCCCGTCGTCGGTCGCAGATTTGGTGCGTCTGACGCTCCGACGCTCCGGTTAGGGTGGCGGCATGGGTCCGGATTTCTCGATGGTCGATTCCGCGGAAAAGGCCGAGCAGCTTTGTGCACAGGGACAATTGGAGCGGATGTACCTCATGCCGGCCGAGTTCGGCGGGCATGATCACGTTCAGAACGTGGTGTATTGCCCGGTCGGCTCGGCGGCGGCGAAGGCGGATGTCGATCTCAACATCGTCGCTTCGCTCATCCGAGAGGGGAAGGTTCAGGCGTACTCGGCTGTGCCCATCTATGAAGGCAACAGCTTCGTTCCCGTCGCCGTCGATATCTCCGCCTGGCATCCCGAGTCCCCGGACACGGGCGCGTTCAACGCGCGGGTCGCGATGTGGGGATCGGCTCTCGTGCCCGACTCAGCCCCCTGACGAAAGCTGCTGTCTTTGACCGGACAACGCGACGATCGACGCTGACTTGTGCAGGCATTCTTCCCATTCCGCGTCGACGTCGGAATCGGCGGTGATGCCGCCACCGACGCCGAGCACCGCCACCCCGTCGGAGCTGAACTCCACCGTGCGGATCGCCACGTTGAGTTCGCAGCCCGCCACAGGTGAGGCCAAACCGACTGTTCCGCAATAGACTCCGCGTCGCGCCGGCTCCCACTGCCGCAGTAGCTGGCGGGCGCGGAGTTTAGGGGTGCCGGTCACCGAGGCCGGCGGGAAGGTCGCGTCGAGCAGCGCACTCATCGGCAGGCGCGTGGGCACGTCGGCGGTGACTGTCGAAACCAGATGCCAGACTCCTGGTGCCGGATGCACCGCGAGCAGTTCGGGCACCGTCACGCTGCCGGTGGTCGCCACCCGTCCCAGGTCGTTGCGCACCAGGTCGACGATCATGACGTTCTCGGCGACGTCTTTGACCGAGGCGAGCAGGGCGACCGGATCGGCCGAGGAAGGCAGCGTGCCCTTGATCGGGCTGGAGGCCACCGCGTTGCCGGACCGGCGCAGGAACAACTCGGGGGACAGCGAGGCCACCACGCCCCAGTCCCCGGCGACGTACGCGGCGCGCGACGGCGCGGTCCGGGCGACCGCTTCCGTGAAGAAGTCGATCGGCTCACCGTCGATCTGCCCGGTGAATCTGGTGCACACACAGGCCTGATACACCTCGCCCGCCGCGATGGCCTCCAGGCAGGCGAGCACGCCGCGCCGGTGGTCGTCGCGGTCGGGGGCCACCCAGGCGAGCGTGTAGCCGCGTGGCTCAGCCGGCTCCAATGCCCGCAGCCAGGTGGGAAATTCTGCGCCACTGAGACTTTCGAACCACCAGAGGCCGTCGGCGTCCTGGCGCAGCACGCAGTCCGACCAGCCGCCCGCGGCCACCGGGATGCGGGGCGGTGCGCCGTCGGCGCCCGGATCGGGGTAACAGAGGTAACCGAACCAGCCGCCACCCACACTGCCTGCCGGTCCTACGGCGTCCTGGGCCACCTCGAAGCAGGTTTCCGGTGTCACCGGGGCCACCGATACCGAGGGCGCGATCACCGCACGCGAGCCGAACCAGTCGCCGATCATCGCGGCCGGCGGCGCGAGCCCCGCGGCCCGGGCCGCCGCGGCGACACCGCGCAGCACCGCCGGTGCATCGCCCAGGGCGCCGAGCCGCACGATCCGCATGGAGCAAGCTTGCGGCCTCCCGCGAGCAGACGCAAAACTGCCTAATTTCGCGTGAAAATGGGCAGGTTTGTTGGGGGCCCCTCCCGCTTGCGGGGGACTGCTCGCGGGGAGAAAGCTACCGACTGATCACCCGCGGGATATCTATGCCGGTCAGCTTGTCCGGATTGCGCATCGCGTAGAAGTGCGTGATCTTGCCGTCGACGACCTCGACGGTGATGACGCCTTCGAAGCTGTCGTCGAGGTACAGCTTGAGCGCGGGGGCGTTGTTGTACGTCGTGGGCTCGAAGCGGCCGCCTGACGAGGTGAACCGCATCAGGCCGATGACGAGCTTCGCCACCGACTGCGCCCCGGTCACCGGGCGGCGGGCGGCGCTGCGCTTACCGTCGCTGTCGGCGGTCCACACCACGTCCGGCGCGAGAAGTTCCAGCAGCCCGTTCATGTCGCCGGTGGTTGCCGCGGCGAAAAACCGCTGCGTGACCTCGGTCGACACCTGCGGGTCGACGGTGTCGAACCGCTTGCGGCGCGATTGCACATGGTTGCGGGCCCGGTGCGCCATCTGACGCACCGCGCTCGCGGATTTGTCGACGGCGGCGGCGATCTCGTCGTGACTGAACCCGAACACCTCGCGCAGCACGAACACCGCGCGCTCATCGGGGGTCAGCGTCTCGAGTACCACCAGCATCGCCATCGAAACCGACTCGGCCAGAACCACATCCGCTGAGGGGTCGCCGGCTTCATCGGTGGCCAGCAGCAGAGGTTCGGGCAGCCAGGGGCCCACATACTCCTCGCGGCGCCGCGATTCGGCTCGCAGCGCATTGAGGGCCTGGCGGGTGACCAGCTTGGCCAGATAGGCCTTGGTGTCGGTCACCGTCGCCAGGTCGACCTCGGCCCAGCGCAGGTAACTCTCCTGCAGGACGTCGTCGGATTCCGTTGCCGTCCCGAGGATCTCGTACGCGATGGTGAACAGCAACGGCCTCAGCAGCGTGAACCGTTCGGCGTGTTCGTTCGAGTTCGAGTCCGAGTCCGAGTTACCCGCGCCAGAGGGATTCATCGGTTGTCCTTGCTCCTCGTGTCCGCACCGATCAGTGCTCCCGGCTGCGCCTCGGCGAGCTGGCGCGCCCGGTTGCCACCCTTGAACCAGAAGTAGGACCCCGGCTTGACGCCCTCCTTCTCCAGGAACGTCAGGGTCGCGCGGCACACCTGCTCCTTGAAGAATGCTGCCGTACGCCCGCCGATGAAGACGCGGCGCGGGCTGTCGTCGGAGTGGCACAGCTGCACGGTCCCGTAGGTCCGGCCCACGCTCACGCACTGACCGGCGAAGGCCTGGTTGATGACCTTGGGTTCGGCTCCGGCGATGCGGGCCAGCACGGTGTTGGCGGCCTGAACGCCCATCGGGCCCGCCGACTGGCAGCTCATCCGCAGGGGAATCCCCGACGGTGAGGCCGCGTCACCGGCGGCGACGATGCGTGCATCGTCGATGCTGGTGAGGGTTTCGTCGGTGAGCAACCGGCCGAGCTCGTCGGTGCGCAGCCCGCTGGCGGCGGCCAGCCCGGGAACCCCGAACCCGGTGGTCCACACCGTCACCGCACTGGGCAGGCGGTTGCCGTCGGCCAGCGTGATGGCGTCGGCTTCGACTCCCGTCACCAGGATCTCGGGTCCGTCGATGATCGAGACACCGAGCTTGGTCAGCGCCTTGACCACCGAGCGCCGGGCACCGGCGCCCAGCGACGCCCCGACCACGTCGGTGACCAGGGTGACCGAGCGGCCCTGTTCGGCGAACTCGCCGGCGGCCTCGATCCCCGTCAGGCCGCCGCCGACGACGACCACCGGCGCCGACATCGGCACATCCTGCAGGCGGGCGTGCAGGCGTTGGGCGTGCTCGAATTCTGAAAGCGGATAGGCGGATTCGGCGGCGCCGGGTACCGAGGCGGGGATTCCGGCAGTGCTGCCGACGGCATACACAAGGTAGTCGTAGTCGAGCACCTCGCCGGAGGTCAGTTGCACCTGACGGATGTCGGCGTCGATGTGGTCGGCGCCATCGACCACCAGCCGCACCCCGCCGCCCAGCAGTTCCTGGTAGGCCGCGGTGGCGGTGTGGTTTCCGGCGGCCAACTGGTGCAACCGGATCCGCTCGACGAACTCGGGCCGCGGATTCACCAGCGTGACAGCCACTCCCGGGGTGCCCTGCAGTCGATTGGCCGCCAGCACCCCGGCGTAACCTCCGCCGATCACGATCACCCGGGTGGTCTGTGCAGTTCTCTCGGTCATGGGAGCGTCTCCTGTCCTCAAAGGCTTGTGCCCTCAAGACACCGCGCACCCCGCGTTTGTGACAGCCGCCCCGGATTATGTGACTCAGATCACTCAGGAGGGCGGATCGCCAGGCGGAGCCCTTAAACCAAGCCCAGGGCCAGCATCGCGTCGGCCACCCGGATGAATCCGGCGATGTTGGCGCCGGCGACGTAATTGCCGGGCTGCCCGTACTCGTCGGCGGTGGTCAGGCAACGGTCGTGGATGCGCCGCATGATCTCGGCCAGCCGCGCTTCGGTGTCGTCGAAGGTCCACGAGTCACGCGAGGCGTTCTGCTGCATCTCCAGTGCACTGGTGGCCACGCCGCCGGCGTTGGCGGCCTTGCCCGGGGCGAACCTCACCCCGGCCTCCTCGAAGAACTTGACCGCCTCGGGTGTGCACGGCATGTTTGCGCCCTCGGCGACGATCTGGCACCCGGACCTGATCAACGCCGTCGCGTCCGCACCGGAAACCTCGTTCTGCGTGGCGCAGGGCAGCGCGATGTCGCACGGGACCTCCCACACCCTGCGGCCGGTCACGACCTCGGCCGCGCCGCCGCGCGCCTCGGCGTAGTCCTCGATGCGGCCCCGGCGCAGTTCCTTGATCTCCTTGAGCAGGTCGAGGTCGATGCCCTTGTCGTCGCGCACGTAGCCGCCCGAGTCCGAGCAGGCCACGACTGTGCCGCCGAGTGCGTGCACCTTCTCGATCGCGTAGATCGCCACGTTGCCCGAACCGGACACCACCACCTGTTTGCCCTCGAAGGACTGCCCGCTCGAGCGCAGTATCTCGTCGACGAAGAACACCGTGCCGTATCCGGTGGCCTCGGTGCGGACCTGTGAGCCGCCCCAGGTGAGACCTTTGCCGGTCAGCACACCGGACTCGTAGCGGTTGGTGATTCGCTTGTATTGGCCGAAGAGGTAACCGATTTCGCGCATACCGACGCCGATGTCGCCGGCCGGGACATCGGTGTACTCGCCGATGTGGCGGTAGAGCTCGGTCATGAAGGACTGGCAGAACCGCATGATCTCGGCGTCGGACCGGCCCTTGGGATCGAAGTCCGATCCACCCTTGCCGCCGCCGATCGGCAGACCGGTCAGCGAGTTCTTGAAGATCTGCTCGAAGCCGAGGAATTTCACGATCCCGAGGTAGACCGACGGGTGGAATCGCAGACCGCCCTTGAACGGTCCCAGCGCCGAGTTGAACTCGACGCGGAAGCCGCGGTTGATCTGTGCGACACCGGAATCGTCATGCCAGGGCACCCGGAAGATGATCTGGCGTTCGGGCTCGCACAGCCGGCGGATGATGGCGCCGTCGGCGTATTCGGGATGCTTGGCCACCACGGGTCCGAGGCTGGTCAGCACCTCGTAGACCGCCTGGTGGAACTCCTGCTCGCCGGCGTTGCGCTGCCCGACTTCCTCGTAGATCGCCTGCAGTTTCTCGTGTAGTCCGGCCATGTCAGTCCATCTGGTAGCGGGGGAAAACCCCAGTCGGAGCGGGCAATTCGGTACCGGGCTTGATCCGGGTACCGATCGAGCCGAAGTCGCGTGCGTCGGTCGGCTGGCCCAGCAGGTCGAGCAGCTTGGCCGTCGAGTCCGGCATCACCGGCTGCGTGAGCAGCGTTGCGATCCGCACCACTTCGAGCGTCGTGTAGAGCACCGTACCGAACCGCTGTTGGTCCGCGGGGTCATCTGACTTGCGCAGCACCCACGGCTCCTGAGCGGAGAAATAGCGGTTCGCCGCGCCCAGAACAGACCAGATCGCTTCCAGCGCAAGGTGCATCGCCGGTACGTCGTAGTGCCGGCGCACCTGCTCGAGCAGGGCGTCGGCCGCGTTGAGCAGCGCCGTGTCGTCGTCGGTGAGCGTTCCGGGATCGGGCACCACGCCATCGAGGTTCTTGGCCACCATCGACAACGAGCGCTGCGCGAGGTTGCCCAGCTCGTTGGCGAGGTCGGCGTTGATCCGACCGATGATGGCTTCCTCGCTGTAGCTGCCGTCCTGACCGAAGGACACCTCGCGCAGGAAGAAGTAGCGCACCTGGTCGAGGCCGAACGTGTCGACGAGCGCAATGGGGTCGACGACGTTGCCGACCGACTTGCTCATCTTCTCGCCCTTGACGTTGATGAAGCCGTGCGCGAAAACCCTTTCGGGCAGCGCGATTCCGGCCGACATCAGGAACGCCGGCCAGTACACGCTGTGGAACCGGATGATGTCCTTGCCGATCATGTGCAGATTGGCGGGCCAGTACTTTCGGAAGGACTCCGACGCGGTGTCGGGGAATCCCACGCCGGTCAGGTAGTTGGTCAGCGCGTCCACCCAGACGTACATCACGTGGTCGGGGTGGTCGGGGACGGGCACTCCCCAGTCGAACGTGGTCCGCGAGATCGACAGATCCTTCAGCCCGCCGGAGACGAAGCTGACGATCTCGTTGCGGCGCACGTCCGGCCCGATGAACTCGGGGTGGGCCTGATAGTGGGCCAGCAGCCGCTCGGCGTAGGCCGACAGCCGGAAGAAATAGGTCTGCTCTTCGGTCCAGGTGACCGGAGTGCCCGTCTCGATTGCGGTGCGGGTGCCGTCGGGGCCTTCGGTGGTCTCGTCCTCGGCGAAGAAGCGTTCGTCGCGCACGGAGTACCAGCCGGAGTAGGTGCCGAGATAGATGTCGCCCGACTCGTTCATCGCGCGCCAGATCTCCTTGGACGCCTCGAAGTGGTCGGCGTCGGAGGTGCGGATGAACCGGTCGAAGGAGATGTTGAGCTTCTCCTGCAGCCCCTCGAACACATCGGAGTTGCGGTTGGCCAGCTCGGCTGCCGAGATTCCCTCGGCGGCCGCGGTCTCGGCCATCTTCTGGCCGTGGACGTCGGTACCGGTCAGGTAGCGCACGTCGAAGCCGTCGAGTCGCTTGAACCGGGCGATCGCATCGGTGGCGACGTACTCGTAGGCATGCCCGATGTGTGGCGCGCCGTTGGGGTAGGCGATCGCCGTAGTTATGTAGAAAGGCTCACTCATTTGTTTCCACCTTATGGTGTTGCGGTGGGTTCCAAACGCTCAGCCAGGGACAAGCCGCCGGCCCCGGAGCCGTTGGCTCCGCTCGTCGATGCACACACTCATCTCGACGCCTGCGGTGCGAACAGCGCCGCCGACGTCCGCGCCATCATGGACCGCGCGGCGGCCGTCGGGGTGGGCCAGGTGGTCACCATCGCCGACGACCTGGACTCGGCGCGCTGGGTCACCACGGCCGTCGAGGCCGACGACCGGGTGTACGGCGCGGTGGCGCTGCATCCCACCCGGGCCAATGTGCTCGACGACGCGGCCAGGGCTGAACTCGAGCGGCTGGCGGCCCATCCGCGGGTGGTCGCGGTCGGGGAGACCGGGATGGACTTGTACTGGCCGGGCCGCTTGGACGGCTGCGCGACACCGGCGGAGCAGCGCGAGGGCTTCGCGTGGCACATCGATCTGGCCAAGCGCACCGGTAAGCCGCTGATGATCCACAACCGCGACGCCGACGCCGACGTTCTGGACGTGCTGCGGGCCGAAGGGGCGCCCGACACAGTGATCTTCCACTGTTTTTCCTCGGGACCGGAGATGGCCCACACCTGCGTCGAGGCCGGCTGGGTGCTGAGCCTTTCGGGCACGGTCAGCTTCAAGAATGCCTCTGAGCTGCGCGAAGCCGCCCGGCTGATCCCACCCGGTCAGCTGCTGGTGGAGACCGACGCGCCGTTTCTGACACCGCACCCGTACCGCGGGGCGCCGAACGAGCCGTACTGCCTGCCATACACTGTGCGGGCACTCGCAGAGTTGCTGGACCGACCCGCCCAGGAGGTCGCGTCCGAGACCGCAGCCACTGCGGCGCGGGTGTACGGACTTAACGGGAATCGCGCGGTGTAGTTGCCGAGTCAGGTTGTTACTACCGACGCTTTTCGTTACCGTCTTGTGATCAAAGCTCAACCGCCGGCGGTGATGCATGCCGTCCGAACCGGGGAGAACGCCAAAACGTGGACGCACTCAACAAACTTCATGAATCCCGCTCGCCGCTGCTGCGCGGCGTGGTGGGAGCCCTTCTGGTCACACTCACCGCGGCCGGGGGCTACGCCGTCGAATCGCACAAGACCGTCACGCTGAGCGTCGACGGCGCGCCGATGACGGTGACGACGATGAAGTCCCGGGTGATCGATGTGGTCCAGGAGAACGGATTCTCGGTAGGCGACCGCGACGATCTCTACCCCTCCGGCGACGAGTCCGTGCACCAGGCCGACACCATCGTCCTGCGCCGCAGCCGGCCGCTGGAATTGTCGTTGGACGGCAACGACAGCAAGCAGGTGTGGACCACCGCGTCGACCGTCGACGAGGCCCTCGCACAGCTGAAGATGACCGACAAGGCGCCGGCAGCGGCGTCCCGTGGCAGCAGGGTGCCGCTGGCCGGTATGGCACTGCCCGTGGTGAGCGCCAAGACGGTCCGGATCGACGACGGCGGCAACGTGCAGACGGTGCACCTCGCCGCCCCGAACGTGGCCGGTCTGCTGGCCGCCGCGGGCGCACCACTCGAGCAGAACGACACCGTGGTTCCGGCGGCATCGACCCCGGTCACCGAGGGTATGCACGTTCAGGTGACCCGCATGCGCATCGAGAAGGTCACCCAGCGGGTACCACTGACCCCGGGCAACAAGCGCATCGAAGACGCCGGCATGAACATGAGCCGTCAGGTCGTCGAGGACCCGGGCGCCCCGGGCACCCAGGACGTGACCTACGCGGTGGCCAAGGTGAACGGCGTCGAGACCGGCAGGCTGCCAGTAGCCAATGTCGTGATCGAGCCGGCCCGCGACGGCGTACTCCGCGTCGGAGCAAAGCCCGGCACCGAGGTCCCGCCGGTTACCAACGGCGCCGCCTGGGACGCCCTCTCGCAGTGCGAAGCGGGAGGTAACTGGGCGATTAACACGGGTAACGGTTTCTTTGGCGGGGTCCAATTCGACCAAAACACCTGGGAGCGACAGGGTGGTCTGCGGTATGCTCCGAGAGCCGATCTGGCGACAAGAGAAGAGCAGATTGCGATTGCTACGGTGACGCAGGCCCGGCAAGGATGGGGAGCTTGGCCGGTGTGTAGTGGGAGGATTGGGGCGCGCTGACTATTCGACTGCTCGGGCGGACCGAGATACGACGCTTGGCGAAAGAAATCGATTTTCGTCCACGCAAGGCCTTTGGCCAGAACTTCGTTCATGATGCCAACACCGTTCGGCGCATCGTGTCGGCTTCCGGGATCCACCGGAACGACCATGTGCTGGAGGTCGGACCGGGTCTGGGGTCACTGACCCTGCCCCTGTTGGACCGTGGCGCCAGGGTGACCGCAGTGGAGATCGATCCGGTGCTGGCCAGGCAATTGCCTGCCACCATCGCCGATCACTCCCACAGCGAGATCAACCGGCTGACCGTCATCAACCAGGACATCCTGACGCTGATGCCGTCTGATCTGACCGATCAACCGACAGCACTCGTGGCGAATCTGCCGTACAACGTGGCGGTGCCCGCGCTGCTGCACCTGCTGGCCGAATTCCCGTCTATCCGGACGGTGATGGTCATGGTGCAGGCCGAGGTGGCCGAGCGGCTCGCGGCGGAACCCGGCGGCAAGGATTACGGCGTACCCAGTGCCAAGGCGCGTTTCTACGGAAACGTGCGCAGGCACGGCATGGTGTCGCCGACGGTGTTCTGGCCGATTCCGCGGGTGTACTCCGGACTGGTCCGCATCGACCGGTACGAGACGTCGCCGTGGCCGACGGACGCCGCGTTCCGCGATGAGGTGTTCAAGCTCATCGACATCGGGTTCGCGCAGCGGCGCAAGACCTCCCGCAACGCGTTCGCCGATTGGGCGGGTTCGGGCAACGAGTCGGCTGAGCGGCTGCTGGCCGCCAGTATCGACCCGTCGCGCCGTGGCGAGACGCTCGGCATCGCCGACTTCGTCCGGCTGTTGCAGCGGGCAAAGGAAGCCGAGGGCGAGGCCAAAGCGAAGGCCGGAGAAACGGCCGAAGTAAAGGCCGTGGAACAAGCCGAGGTCGAGGCGGCGCACTGAATTTGCGCCGGAGAGGATCGCGAGACTATCGAAGATTCTCGCGATCTTCTTCGTTCTGGGGGTCGCCTGCGGGCTCCATGACTTTGGTGATCAGGCCGACGAACTCTGCGCACGAAGCGTGGCGCCGGTCCGGTTCCTTGGCCATCGCCTTGGCGATGATGGAGTCCGCCGCGCGTGGAATCCAGCTGCACCGCTGCGATATTCGCGGCGGCCGGCTGTAGAGCTGCTGATCGATCAGAGCCACGGCGGTATCCGCGGTGAACGGCGGCGTTCCGGTCAGCAGTTCAACCGTCGTGCAGGCCAACGCATACTGGTCCGTGGCCGCCGACGGCGTTCTCCCGACCAGCAGTTCGGGTGCCGAATAGGGCAGTGACGCTTGGATGTTGGGGTGCGGCTGGGATGGCTGACGGGTGATGCGCCGGGCCGGATCCAGACTCATCCGGGCGGAGCGGTCATGGGCGAGCCGGGCGGCGACGTCCTCGGCCATCGAGTGCGCCACGCCGAAGTCGATCAGTACTGCTCTCGAAAACGGCTCGTCGACAAGGATATTGGCGGGCTTGACGTCGCAGTGCACGATCCCGCGGCGGTGGGCGAGATCGAGTGCCCCGGCGATCTGGGTCAACGCGACCAACCGCTCGGGGATACCGGTGAGGATGTTCACCGTGCCGCCGTCGAGGAACTCCATCGCCAGCCAGCCCGGGCCCGCCGCGAACACCCTGACGATGTGGGGGTGGGCGAGCCGGCGGGCGAAGTCGAACTCACGTTGCAGCCGCGCCAGTTGGGCCGGCTGGCGATGCCGATCGTCGAGAATTTTGAGCGCGACCGTGGCTCCGTCTGGGTCGCGAGCCAGGTAAACGACGGCCGAGCCGCCGGTGCCCATGACTTTCACCGCGGTGTATCCCGCGACGATCACCTCGGGTGAGGGCACCGTCTCAGCTTAAGTTCGCCGACAACCGTGGGTTGGCGGCGATAGTGTCGTGGCCGTGTCAGCATCCGACGGCAGTACCGCATCCGAGTGGGTCCCCACCGGTTCTGTCACCGTGCGTGTCCCCGGCAAGGTGAACCTGTATCTGGCCGTCGGCGACGTCCGTGACGACGGCTACCACGACCTGACCACGGTGTTCCACGCCGTGTCGCTGCTCGACGAGGTGACGGTGCGCAACGCCGACATGTTGTCGCTGACGGTCGATGGCGAGGGTGTCGATGCCGTGCCCACCGACGAGCGCAACCTTGCCTGGCGCGCCGCCGAGCTGCTGGCCGAGCATGTGGGCCGGTCGCCGGATGTGGCGATCAGCATCGACAAGTCGATCCCGGTGGCCGGTGGCATGGCCGGCGGCAGTGCCGACGCGGCCGCGGTACTGGTGGCGATGAACACGCTGTGGGAGCTCGGCGTGCCCCGGCGCGATCTGCACGCCCTGGCCGCCCAGCTGGGCAGTGACGTCCCGTTCGCGCTGCACGGCGGCACGGCCCTGGGCACCGGGCGCGGCGAGGAGCTGGCCACGGTCCTGGCCCGCAGCACCTTCCACTGGGTGCTGGCGTTCGCGCACAAGGGACTGTCCACCCCGAAGGTGTTCGGCGAGCTGGATCGGCTGCGCGCGGACACCTCGACCGGAGGACCGCCGCGGGTCGAGGAGCCCGAGCCCGTGCTGGCCGCGCTGGCTTCCGGTGACCCGGCCGAACTGGCCCCGCTGCTCGGCAATGACCTGCAGCCGGCGGCCCTGAGCCTGTACCCCGACCTGCGCCGGACGTTGCGGGCCGGGGTGGAGGCCGGCGCACTGGCCGGCATGGTGTCCGGATCGGGCCCGACGTGCGCGTTCCTGTGCCCGTCCTCGACGTCGGCCGTGGATGTCGGTGCGGAGCTGGCCGGAGCGGGAGTGTGCCGGACCGTGCGGGTGGCCAGCGGCCCGGTGAGCGGTGCCCGGGTGGTCCCGGAGCCGTCCACGTCGGCCTGACGGGCGGGTCGGGCGGTGGGCTGCTCTACTGTCGTGTCTACTGTCGTGCTGGTTTTCGACGCCAGGGCTGCGTACTTTGTGCGGAACAACCCCTGAGTGGAAAATGACGCAGTCCAACTACATCAGCCCGAAACTGTGACGCAGACCTCAATTAACGCGAGGGTTTGGCAGTTACTTAAGGGTCTCTTAAGATGATCGGCGGTGAATGCTAGCGATCTCGCGTCGGAGATTTTTCCGCCCGCCTCCCATGACGGTGGGCGGTCGCGGAGCTGTATCCCCGATTCTGGGGTATCACCTTTTCGAGACATAACTGCTCCCCAATCGTGTGCGCGCGCCTACCCAAAAGCAGTGCAAAGCGGGCGGAGCATGGATAACCGGGCAACTGCACCTGGCGCACTGCCGCCGGTGCTGCGGTCGCGGAAGCCAAGGAGGTCGTCGTGAGCAGATTCACCGAGAAGATGTACCGCAACGCTCGGGAGAGCAAGCGCGGCATGGTGACCGGCGAGCCGCACGAACCGGTTCGCCACACCTGGGGTGAGGTTCACGAACGGGCCCGGCGCATCGCGGGCGGTCTGGCCGCCGCGGGTATCGGCCATGGCGACGCCGTCGGCGTTCTGGCCGGCTTCCCGGTGGAGATCGCTCCCACCGCTCAAGGCGTGTGGATGCGCGGCGCGAGCCTGACCATGCTGCACCAGCCGACCCCGCGCACGGACCTGGCGGTGTGGGCCGAGGACACCATGAACGTCATCGGCATGATCGAGGCCGACGCCGTCATCGTCTCCGAGCCGTTCCTGGTCGCCATCCCGGTGCTGGAGGAAAAAGGCATCAAGGTGGTCAAGGTGGCCGATCTGCTGGCCGCCGACCCGATCGACCCGGTGGAAACCGGCGAGGACGATCTGGCGCTGATGCAGCTGACGTCCGGGTCCACTGGATCACCGAAGGCCGTGCAGATCACGCACCGCAACATTCACTCCAACGCCGAGGCGATGTTCATCGGCGCGCAGTACGACGTCGACAAGGACGTCATGGTCAGCTGGCTGCCCTGCTTCCATGACATGGGCATGGTCGGCTTCCTCACCATCCCGATGTACTTCGGCGCCGAGCTCGTCAAGGTCACGCCGATGGACTTCCTGCGCGACACCCTGCTGTGGGCCAAGCTCATCGACAAGTACAAGGGCACCATGACCGCGGCGCCCAACTTCGCCTACGCGCTGTTCGCCAAGCGGTTGCGCCGCCAGGCCAAGCCCGGCGATTTCGATCTGTCCACACTGCGGTTCGCGCTGTCCGGCGCTGAGCCCGTGGAACCGGCCGACGTCGAGGACCTGCTCGACGCGGGCAAGCCGTTCGGTCTCGACCCGCACGCGATCCTGCCGGCCTACGGCATGGCAGAGACCTGCCTGGCCGTGTCGTTCTCTCCGTGCGGCGCCGGGCTGGTGGTCGACGAGGTCGATGCCGACCTGCTGGCCGCGCTGCGCCGTGCGGTGCCCGCCACCAAGGGCAACACCCGCCGGCTGGCCTCACTCGGCCCGCTGCTGCAGGACCTTGAGGCCCGTGTCGTCGACGAGCACGGCGATGTGATGGCCGCCCGCGGGGTCGGCGTCATCGAGCTTCGCGGCGAGTCGCTGACTCCCGGCTACATCACCATGGGCGGTTTCCTGCCGGCCCAGGACGAGCACGGCTGGTACGACACCGGCGATCTCGGCTACATCACCGAAGAGGGCAACGTCATCGTGTGTGGTCGCGTCAAGGACGTGATCATCATGGCCGGACGCAACATCTACCCGACGGACATCGAACGCGCGGCGGGCAGGGTGGAAGGCGTCCGCCCCGGCTGCGCCGTCGCAGTGCGCCTGGACGCCGGGCATTCGCGCGAGACCTTCGCCGTCGCCGTCGAGTCCAATGCCTGGCAGGATCCGGCCGAGGTGCGCCGCATCGAACATCAGGTCGCCCACGAGGTGGTCTCCGAGGTCGACATGCGTCCGCGCAATGTCGTGGTGCTCGGGCCCGGCAGCATCCCCAAGACTCCGTCCGGCAAGCTTCGGCGCGCCAATTCGGTCTCGCTGGTCACGGGCTGACCGGAAACGTCGCCTGACCCCGTGCGGCATTCAATTCGTGTGCCGCGTGGATGAGACATCGTCGGCCCGCATCTGGTTGTAGACCCGCCACCAGATGAGCTCGTGGTCGACGGCGGTGATCTCGCCGCGTGCGAGGCACTCGTCGGCGTGGAGGAGTTCGGCGGCCAACACGACCAGGCGCTCTCGGGCGGCAACGGATGCCGGGTCGTCGCAACCGGCCATCGTCGTCGCGCACAGTGTCCGCACACCGTGGAACGCGCTGCCGGACAGGCCGAGCGCAACGGCTCCGGCGGCCAGGTAAACCGCGGTGGAAATCCCGAACGCCGGCCACGGCGACATCTGCCCGACCAGCCAGAGCTGGCACAGCAGCCACACCGCCATTCCCCACAGCGGCCAGCCCCGGGCCAGCCGGACGAGGCGGCGCTCGGACGTGCTCAGGCCGGGCGGATACACCACCAGCCGGTAGTAGGTGATGCCGAAGCGCCCGGGCCTCACCTGCACGCACCCCCACGCCCGGGAGCCGTCGAGCACGGGCCGCAGGAGCCTGATGCCATCCATATCTCGGGTGTACCCGCTGGGCATGCGCGCGCATGCCGCGTGAACGGATTCTTTACGCCGATCGGGTAGATCCTTGCATGCTGGGTATGGATCACTATACTCAGCCTGATGAAGCCGAAACTTCCGCCCCGCCTGGCTGACCATCCGACCGTCCGTGCGGTGCGTGCCCGTCCGGACGCCGCGGTCCCCGACATCGTCGACGCGGACTGGCTGCGCGCGCTGTGCCTCGACGCCGGTGCCGACGACGTGGCCTTCGCCGGCGTGGACGATCCGGCCCTGGCCTCGGAGCGAGAACATGCCGAGGCCGCGCTGCCGGGAGTGCGCGGATACATCTCGCTGGTGGTGAAGATGAACCGCGACAACGTGCGCTCGTCCACGCGCAGCGTCGCCAACCAGGAATTTCACCGCAGCGGCGAGATCATCAACGAGGCCGCGCACCGCATCACCCGGGCGTTGGAGGATGCCGGGCATCGCGCGGTGAACCCGTCGGCCACCTTCCCGATGGAGATGGACAGGTACCCGGGGCGGATCTGGGTGGTGGCGCACAAGCCCGTCGCGGTGGCGTCCGGCCTGGGGGTGATGGGGATCCATCGCAACGTGATCCACCCGAGATTCGGCAACTTCATCCTGCTGGCGACCATTCTGGTCGGCACGCCGATCAGCAGTTACGGTGCGCCGCTCGACTATTCGCCGTGCCTGGAATGCAAGCTGTGCGTGGCGGCCTGCCCGGTCGGGGCGATCGGCAAGGACGGCGAGTTCGACTTCGTCGCCTGCTCGGTGCACAACTACCGCGAGTTCATGGGCGGGTTCACCGACTGGGTGCAGACCGTTGCCGACAGCAGCGATGCCGCCGATTTCCGTTCGCGAGTCAGCGATTCCGAGAACGCCTCGATGTGGCAGAGCCTGTCGTTCAAGGCCAACTACAAGGCGGCGTACTGCCTGGCGGTGTGCCCGGCGGGGGAGGACGTGATCGAACCGTACCTCGACGACCGCAAGGAGTTCATGGACCGGGTGCTCAAACCTCTGCAGGACAAGAGGGAGACGCTGTACGTGCTGCCCAACTCGGCGGCCAAGGCTCACGCCGAGAAGCGGTATCCGCACAAGACCGTAAAGGTGGTGGACAGCGGAATCGGAGGCCGCTGACCGCCGCTGGAATCACCGTGAGTGCAATGCCGGACGGGATGTCCCGGCCTCGCTAAGGTTTCGCCACGATGGCGACACGGCAGGATGAGTTCCGGCTGTGGGCATTCGGTGATGCCCACGTGGGGACCGACAAGCAGTTCGGCCGCGAGAGCCTCGCCGAGGCCATCCGGCAGTCGGAATTCGGTGGTACGCAGGGCGGTCCGCCGTTCGAGTGGGATATCGCGCTGGACGTCGGCGACATGTCCGGTGCGCATCACAGCCTGCCCGACGACGCCGAGGGCAGGGAGGTCCGCAGGCAGCTTGCGGTGTTGCGCCGGCACCGGCGGGAGGACGTCTACTCGGTGTGCGGAAATCACGACCGCAGTGGTCTTTCCGAGCCCGACGCCTGGTGGTGGCAGAAGTGGATCGATCCGCTGGGCATGCACACCGAACATTCCGGGGTCGACGCCGGTGCGCGGCCGTACCAGGTGACCGGGACCTGGGAGCGGTATTCGTTCCGGGTGGGCAACCTGCTGTTCCTGATGCTCAGCGACCGCAACGAGCCGTCTCAGTCCGTCGGCCGGGGCACGCTGGGCGGCAACCCCGGTGGCGTCGTCTCCGCCGAGACCTTCGAGTGGTGGGCGAACATGGTTGAGCAGAACCGTGATTCGATCGTCATCACGGTGCACCACTACGTCCTCAAGGACACCACGGTGGCGTCAGGGGAGTGGGAAGGGGTGCGTCGCGGCGCGGACGGGCAGCTCTACGAGCACTACCACCGCCCGTTTTCGGAAGGGACGCCACAGGGCGCGTCCTATCTGTACTGGGTCGGCGGCAAGCCGGACTCCGGAGCCTTTGAGCGGTACCTCACCGAGCATCCGGGTGCGGTCGCGCTGTGGCTGGCCGGGCACACCCACACCAATCCCGACGATTCCCACGGCGGCAAGACTCATATCGAGCAAGCTTGGGGCGGAACCTATTTCATGAACGTGGCGTCATTGAGCCGCCATCACATGCCGATCACGACCTTGCCGATCAGCCGGTTGCTCACATTTCGGCCGGGCAGCCCAGAGGTGCGTGTGCGGTGCTATCTGCACACCGACCAGCATGCGCCGCAGGGCTGGTACGCACCGGCGGAGCGCACGCTGCGCCTGGACCGGCCGTTTCGCTGGTGAGGCAGCGGAATCACCAGGCGTGCACGGTGTTCTGGGCCGGCTCCAGGCCTTGAGCGATCAACAGCTCGGTGGCGTCAGCGGCTTGCTCACAGATCGTCGGGACCTCTGCGCGTTCGGCGGCGGTGAAGGCTTCCAGCACGAACGCCGCCGGATCCTTGCGACCCGGCGGGCGGCCCACTCCGATCCGAACCCGCTGAAACTCCTTGCTGCCCAGGGCTGATGCCACCGAACGCAGTCCGTTGTGGCCGCCCTCGCCGCCACCGACCTTGAGCCGGATCCGGCCGAAGTCGATGTCGAGCTCGTCGTGGATCACCACGATGCGGCCGGGAGGCACCGAATAGAACTTGGCCAACGGCCCGACCTGACGGCCGGACTCGTTCATGTAGCACCGAGGTTTGGCCAGTACCACCGGCGCTCCCGCGAGCCGGCCGGTGATCACTTCGGCGCCTGACTTCTTGTGCACTTTGAAGGCCGAGCCGATGCGGGCGGCCAGTACATCGGCCACCATGAACCCGACATTGTGCCGGGTTTTGGCGTAGGCGGGCCCGGGATTTCCCAGGCCCACCACCAGCAGCGGCTCGGCCATTCGCGCAGTGCCCTGAGTGTCTCGGCGCGTGCTTACTCGGAGTCTTCGGCAGCCTCGGCGACCGGCTCCTCGGCCGGGGCCTCGGCGGTCTCGCCGGCGCCCTCGGCCTCGAGGTCCTCGGTGCTCGGGGCCTCGACGATGTTGGCCACCAGCAGTTCGGGATCCGAGAGCAGCGAAACACCGCCGGGCAGCTCGACCTGGCCGGCCAGAATCTGGGTGCCGGCCTCGACGCCATCGATCGAGACGGTCAGATGCTCGGGGATCGACATTGCGTCGACCTCGATCTCGATGGTGTTGGTCTCCTGGGTGACCAGGGTGCCCGGGACGGCGTCGCCCTCGAGGACGACGTTGACCTCGACGTTGACCTTCTCGCCACGGCGCACGACGAGCAGGTCGGCGTGCTGGATGTTGCGGCGGATCGGGTGGATGTCGAGAGCCTTGGTCAGCGCCAGCGCCTCGGTGCCTTCGACGTCGAGGGTCAGCACGGCGTTGGTGCCGGCGTGGCGCAGCACCGCAGCGAACTCACGGGCGTTGAGCTCCAGGTGCTGGGGCTCGGTGCCGTGGCCGTACAGCACGGTGGGCACCTTGCCGTCGCGGCGGGCCTGGCGCGACGCGCCCTTGCCGGTGCGGGTACGCACGGACGCGGTCAGCTTGTTCGGGATGTTCTTGGCGGCGGCCTTGGCCATGATGTTGCTCCTCTAATTGCGGTACTGCGGTCAGATCGTCAGCACGGCAAGGGTCGCAACACTCGAAGAAGTTCCCGCCGATAACGGTGGTCCAGTTGGTCCACCCTCGCCGTGACGCCAGGTCAGGGTAGCAAAGACCGGGCCGCTCCCGAAAATCGGTGGCCGCGCGCTACAGCGGGTAGGTGGTCCTGGTGAGCTGTTCGGACAGCTCCCAGAGCGTCTTCTGGGTGTCCACCTGCCGGGCCAGCGGGCTGCGCCCGACCGGCTGGCTGGGGCCGAACTGGCCGAACCGCGGCCCGATGAAGCTGTCGCCGGGCACGTCCTGGGACACCGCAAACAGGGTCTGACGTGCGCCGAACGACGCGTCGCTGGCGAATACCCGGTTGGCGGTGGCCATCATCCGGGCGCCCAATTTGTTGCCGGACTGACCCTGCAGGTTGGTGGCCGAATAGCCGGGGTGGGCGGCCAGCGCGCGTACCTGCGAGCCCGAGGCGGTCAGCCGGCGCTGCAATTCGGAGGTGAACATCAGATTGGCCAGCTTGGACTGCCCGTAGGCCAGCCATGCCGAATACGGGCGCGATTTCCAGTTGAGGTCGCGCAGGCTGATCTTCCCGATCCAGTGCATCAACGAGGACACCGTCACCACCCGGTCGGTGACCTTGGGCAGCAACAGGTTGGTCAGCGCGAAGTGGCCGAGGTGGTTGGTGCCGATCTGGCTCTCGAACCCGTCGGCGGTCCGGCTCAGCGGGACCGCCATGATGCCGGCGTTGTTGATCAGCACGTCGACGCTCTCGACGGTATCGGCGAACTCGTGCACCGAGGCCAGGTCCTGCAGGTCGAGCTTGCGTACCTCAACCTGTCCGCCGGTCATCGTCTCGGCGGCCGCGGTGCCCTTCTCCAGGTTGCGCACCGCGACGGTGACCTTGGCGCCGACGTGGGCGAGTTCACGGGCGGTGACGAGCCCCAGCCCGCTGTTCGCGCCGGTGACGATCACCCGACGGCCGGAAAACGACGGCAGGTCGGCACTGGTCCATCCACTCATGCTGACCACCCTACGGTCGAGCCGGCACTTCCTCGCGGCTTCATTTCTTGGCGATGTTGAAGCCGGCGATGATCGACTCGATGTCCGGTCCCTGGGCGGCAGCCTCGTCGGCGTAGGTCGTCACGGTCAGCTGGACGAGGTAACGCTGCGGCGGCTGCAGCCCGTCGTTGGCGATGATGACGCGGTTGTAGCTCTGCATGCGTTTGCCGTTGAGGTCGTAGCTGCCCTCGATCATCGCCGAAGGGAAGCCCTTCCAGTCCGCGTTGGATGCGTTGAGCTGCTTGAAGTTCTCCGACAGCTGGGCATCGGCGTAGCCGTGGTCCTTCAGCGCCTTGGGCACGTCGAAATCGCCGTGCAAGGCGAAGGCCAGCATCATCGCGGTGGGGTAGGTGTCGCCCTTGGCGATCATCCGGGTACCCGGCGCCAGGTTGGGATTGTTGTACGGGTGCCATCCCGGCGGGCTGGGCATGGTGATGCTCAGGTGCGGGATCTTCTCGGGAGCGATGGGCTCGCCGACGACACCGGAGTCCTCCAGGAACTGCCACAGGGGCACTGGCTGGTTGTCCGCAGGGGCGGCCGGGGTGGTCGAACTCGTGGTCCAGATCGACTTGTAGTCAGGCGTTTCGGCGCCACAACCGGTGACCAGGACCGCCAGCGCGGCGGCGGTGACGAGCAGCCGCTTCACAGAATCTCGCGCACCGAATCGATCGGCCGGGCCAGCCGGGTGCCCTTGGCGGTGACGACGAACGGCCGCTCGATCAGGATGGGGTTCTCGGCCATTGCGTCGAGCAGTTCCTCGTCGGATGCGTCGGCCAAACCCAGCTCGCCGTAAAGGGATTCGCGTTTGCGCACCGCGGTCCGCACGTCGATGCGCGCAGCTTTGATCAGGGCGGCGATCTCGTCACGCGTCGGCGGCGTCTTGAGGTACTGCACGATCTCGGGCTCGATGCCGTTCTCGCGCAAGAGATCCAGCGTTTTGCGCGAGGTTGAGCACTTCGGGTTGTGGTAGATGACGGCGGCGGGCCGCTCAGGAGATTCAGCTGGCATCTAGGCCGACCCGTCGAACAGCCCGGTGACCGAACCGTTCTCGAACACCGCGCGAATGGTGCTGGCCAGCAGCGGCGCGATGGACAGCACGGTCAGCTGCGCGAACTGCTTGTCCTCGGTGATCGGCAGCGTGTTGGTGACGATCACCTCGCGGGCACCGCAGTCGGCCAGGCGCTGCGCGGCCGGTTCGGACAGCACGCCGTGGGTCGCGGCGATGATCACGTCCTTGGCGCCGTCCTCACGCAGCAGTTTGACCGCGCCGGCGATGGTGCCGCCGGTGTCGATCATGTCGTCGGTGAGGATGCAGGTCTTGCCCTTGACGTCACCGACGACGCGGTTGGCCTTGACCTGGTTGGGCACCAGTGGGTCACGGGTCTTGTGAATGAAGGCGAGCGGAACGCCACCCAAGGAGTCGGCCCATTTCTCGGCGACCCGGACCCGGCCCGAGTCGGGGGAGACGACCACCAGGTCGTTGTCGGCGTAGTTGTCGCCGATGTAGCCGCACAGCAGCGATTGGGCCCGCATGTGGTCCAC
The DNA here is from genome assembly GCF_000426065.1 of Mycobacterium sp. URHD0025. Classification (GTDB taxonomy): domain Bacteria; phylum Actinomycetota; class Actinomycetes; order Mycobacteriales; family Mycobacteriaceae; genus Mycobacterium. The sequence goes on from NZ_AUEQ01000008.1 coordinate 23,571, forward strand.
GGGCCCGTCGAAGAATCCCTGGATCTGGTCGGTGTGCAGGTCGACCGAGACGATGCGGTCGGCGCCCGCGGTCTTGAGCAGATCGGCGACCAGGCGGGCCGAGATGGGCTCGCGGCCGCGGTGCTTCTTGTCTTGGCGCGCATAGGGATAGAACGGCAGGATCGCGGTGATCCGCTTCGCGCTACCGCGCTTGAGCGCGTCGATCATGATGAGCTGTTCCATCAACCACTGGTTGAGCGGAGCCGGGTGTGATTGCAGGACGAACGCGTCGCAGCCGCGCACGGACTCGTCGAACCGGACGAAGATCTCGCCGTTGGCAAAGTCACGGGCGGTTTGCGCCGTGACCTCGATCCCCAGCTCCTTGGCCACTTGTTCTGCCAGTTCCGGGTGTGCGCGCCCCGAGAACAGCATCAGGTTTTTTCGATTGTCGGTCCAGTCCGTGGCCACTTGGCTGCCTTCGCGGTTGGGGATCGATACGGAGCAATCGTACGTAGCGTTTCTGGTAGTTCGTAGCCGGGTTACCAGATTGCCAACACGAAACGTCGATTCCGTCGTGCTTGCGTCGCGGCCACGGGCCATCAGCACCGAGGATTGCTGCTCGATATTGACCGCAATCCTCGGTACTACCGGTTGTCCACCGGCCGGTGGCTAAGCCTCTTCGTCTTGGGCTTTGCGCGCGGCGTCCGCGGCTGAAGCAGCTTTTGCCGCTGCCGCGGCGGCTGAGCCCGGACGCTTGCGTTCGACCCAGCCGTCGATGGTTCGCTGGGCGTTGTCCGAGACCGCCAGCGCACCGGGCGGGACGTCGTCGCGCAGCACGGTGCCCGCGCCGGTGTAGGCGCCGTCCCCCACGGTGACCGGGGCGATGAACATCGTGTCGGAGCCGGTGCGCACATGGGAGCCGATGGTGGTCCGGTGCTTGTTCTCGCCGTCGTAGTTGACGAAGACGCTGGAGGCCCCGATGTTGCTGTGGTCACCGATGTCGGCGTCGCCGACGTAGGTCAGGTGCGGCACCTTGGTGGCCGTGCCGATCGTGGAGTTCTTCGTCTCGACGAAGGCGCCGAGTTTGGCCTCCGCGCCGAGGATCGTGCCCGGCCGCAGATAGGTGAACGGGCCGACTGTGGCGCCCGCACCGATCACGGCGAGCTGCCCGTGGGTGCGCACCACCGATGCGCCGTCGCCCACCTCGACGTCGGTCAGCGTGGAATCCGGACCGATCTCGCAGCCGGCACCGATCTCGGTGGTGCCCAGCAGTTGGGTTCCCGGGCGCACGACGGTGTCGCGGCCGATGGCGACGTCGACGTCGATCCAGGTGGTGGCCGGGTCGATGATCGTGACACCGGCGCGTTGATGGCGGGCCACGATGCGACGGTTGAGCTCGGCGCCCAGATCGGCCAGCTGCACCCGGTCGTTGACGCCGGCGACCAGCGCGCTGTCGTCGACGTGCATGGCCCGCACGGTCCGGCCGTCCTGGCGCACGATCGCGATGACGTCGGTGAGGTACAGCTCCTGCTGCGCATTGTTCGAGCTCAACCTGCTCAGCGCCGAGCGCAGGTCGGCGATGTCGAAGGCGTACACACCGGCGTTGACCTCGCGGATCGCCCGCTGTGACTCGGTGGCGTCGGCCTGTTCGACGATGCCGATGACTTCGTTGTCCTGGGTGCGCAGGATGCGGCCGTAGCCCGTCGGGTCGGGCACGGTGGTGGTGAGCACGGTGGCAGCAGCCGTCGCGGCGCTGTGGGTCTCGATGAGTCCGGCCAGGGTGTCGGCGTCGAGCAGCGGGACATCGCCCGAGGTCACCACGACCGTGCCGGCGAATGCGTCGGGCAACGAGCTGAGCCCGCATGCCACGGCATGGCCGGTGCCCAGCTGCTGGTCCTGGATGGCGACGTCGATGGTGCGGCCCAGCTTGTCGGCCAGCTCGCTGACCGCCGGCGCGATGCGCTCACGGTCGTGGCCGAGAACGACCACCAGATGCTGGGCGGCCGCGTTGGCGACGGTGTGGACCGCGTGGCTGAGCATGCTGCGGCCGGCCAGGGTGTGCAGCACCTTGGGGGTGTCCGAGCGCATTCGGGTTCCGGCACCTGCTGCCAGTACGACGACTGCGGCTTCGGTGCTCGACACAAATGCCTCCCTCTCCGCGAACGTTCACGTCTGTTCGAGACATGTCGTCGCAAGCGTGCATTCTGTGCACGCTCGGCGTACGCAATTGCCCTCATGCTGTCGGGTCGCTCGGCAAGCCTCGCTCCGTCGCCAGGACTCGAACCTGAACTATCTGAACCAAAATCAGAGGTGCTGCCGATTACACCACGACGGAATGTTCGGGAGAGACTCTAGTCGAACGGTCTAGCCTGATATGCGTGGCAGCACCCGACAAGGAAATCCGGGCCCCTCGGGCGCGGATGACCGGCACCGAACGGCGACAACAGCTCATCGAGATCGCCAAGTCGCTGTTCGCCGAGCGGGGCTATGAGGGCACCTCGATCGAGGAGATCGCGCTACGTGCCAACGTGTCCAAACCCGTGGTCTACGAGCACTTCGGCGGCAAAGAGGGCCTGTACGCCGTCGTCGTCGACCGGGAGATGTCGGCCCTGCTGGACGGGATCACCTCCTCGCTGACCAACAACCGGTCCCGGGTGCGGGTCGAGCGGGTGGCGCTGGCCCTGCTGACCTATGTCGAGGAACGCACCGACGGCTTTCGCATCCTGATCCGGGACTCGCCGGCCGCTATCACCTCGGGCACGTACTCGACGTTGCTCAACGATGCGGTCAATCAGGTGTCTTCGATACTGGCCGGGGACTTCTCCCGGCGCGGGCTCGACCCCGACCTGGCGCCACTTTATGCCCAGGCGCTGGTCGGCTCGGTGTCGATGACCGCGCAGTGGTGGCTCGACGTCCGTGAGCCCAAGAAAGAAGTGGTCGCCGCCCACGTGGTCAACCTGATGTGGAACGGGCTGACTCATCTGGAGTCGGATCCGGTCCTGCACGAGGAGTAAGTCAACTGCAACCCGGGGGTTGCAGCATCGGGAGGTTATGTGCAACCCTTGGGTTGCAACAGTCCCGCCAGAGAGGAACATCCACATGACCACCGACTACGACCGCATCGAGCGCGAGATCACCATCGACGCACCGGCGCAACGAGTCTGGGACCTGGTGAGCGAACCCGGCTGGTACATCAACGAGGAGCGCATCACCGAACACCGCATCGAGCGTGACGGCGACGTCGCCATCGTCACCGACCCCACACACGGAAGGTTCGCGTTGCGCACTGTCACACTCGATGAGCCGCGCTACGCGGCCTTCCGCTGGCACATCGACGCCGATGACCTCGACAGCTCGTCCACCCTCGTCGAATTCTGGATCACCCCAGCCCCGTCCGGCGTGGTGCTGCGTGTGGTCGAGAGCGGTTTCGCCTCGCTCGACGAGCCCGAGGCCAACCGCCGCTCCCGGTTCGACGACCACTCCGGCGGCTGGACGCTCGAGCTCGGCCTGGCCGAGAAGTATCTGGTGGGTGCCGCCGCCGATGCATGAGAGCGCCTCGCCGGTACAGGTTTTCGCCGCGCTGGCCGACGACAGCCGCTGGCAGGTTCTGGTTGCCCTCGGCCGTCGGCCCGCATCCGCGTCGTCGCTGGCCGAGGAACTCCCCATCAGCCGCCAGGCCATCGCCAAACATCTGAAGGTGCTCACCGACGTCGGCCTGGTGGTGGCCACCCGGGTGGGGCGTGAGGTCAAGTACGAGGCGGTGGGGGCTCGGCTCAGCGAGGTGGCGCGCCGGCTCGACGGTATCGCGGCGGGCTGGGAACGCCGGCTGGCCAGGATCAAGGATGCTGTCGAGCGGGATGGATGACGGCCTTCAACTCCACCGCCGGGTCTTCGCGCAAGCGCTCAACTCCACTGCCGGGTCTTCGCGCAAGCGCTCAACTCCACCGCCGCGAGAGGAGGTCCGCCGGCGTCCCCCGCCGCACCAGCACCCGCGACGCACCCTCGCGCACCGACACCACGGGCGGGCGGCCCACCATGTTGTAGGTCGAGGCCATGCTGTGCTGGTAGGCCCCGGTGCAGGCCACGGCCAGCAGGTCGCCGGCACGAATATCGGCGGGCAGTTCGACGTCGTGGACGATCTCGTCACCGGCTTCGCAATGCCGGCCCACCACGGTGACCACCATGGTCGGTCCCAGCGGGTGTCGATTGGCAAGGGCTACGGTGTATTTCGCGCCGTAGAGGGCGACTCGCGGATTGTCGCTCATGCCGCCGTCCACGGCGACAAAGGTGCGTCCGCCGGGCTGGGACTTGACTCCGCACACCCGGTACAGCGTCACCCCGGCCCGCGCGCTGATGCCCCGCCCGGGCTCGACGACCAGACGCGGCCGGGGGAACCGTTCGGCGGCGCACGCCGCCGTCAAAGCGTCATCGACGACGGTGGCCAGCGCGCGGACATCGAGGGCCGCGTCACCGCGGACATACGGAACCGCATGGCCCCCACCGATGTTGAGTTCGGTCAGCACCAGCCCGTGGTCGCTGCGGATGTCGGCCATCGCGCCGATCAAGCGCTGCACGGCTTCTCCGTATGGCGCCGGATCGCTGATCTGTGAGCCGATATGGCAGTGCAGGCCAACAAGATCCAGGTTGGGGGTGGCCAGAATGCGAGCGGCGGCGCGGGCGGCCATGCGGTCGGCCAGTGCGAAGCCGAACTTCTGGTCCGTCACGCCGGTGGTGACCGCTCGATGGCCGTGGATGTCGATGTCGGGCGTCACCCGGATCAGCACCGGCTGCGGGCGGCGTGCCAGCCCGGCCAGGTAGGTGATCTCCATCGGGGAGTCGATCACGATGCGGCCCACGCCGATGTCGATCGCATCGCGCAATTCGACGCACGATTTGGCATTGCCGTGCATCACGATGCGGGCCGGGTCGACGCCGCCGGCCAGCGCTGTCGCCAACTCGGCGGCGGAGCACACGTCGACCCCCAGCCCCTCCTCGGCAACCCAGCGGGCGACCGCGGTGGTCAGCAGTGACTTGCCGGCATAGACCACCTCTGCCTGGCTGAGGGCAGCGCGGTAGCGCCGGGCGCGGGTCCGGAAATCGGTCTCGTCGAGCACGTAGGCCGGGGTGCGGTATTCGTCGGCGATCTCGGTCAGCGGCACCCGTCCGATCGCGATGCGGCCGTCCTCGTCGACACCCGTGGTCAGCGGCCAGATGTTCGGATCGAGTCGTGGTCGCGTGGTGCCGCGAAGCGAAGGCAGGATGTCCAGCAATGTCATGACTTCACAGTCGGCCTTGCCGGGGCCTGCGTCATCGGCCTTGACGATCCCTTGACGCCGCCCGGCCCGATCTTGACGGGTCAGGTCCTCCCGAACGACGTCGTCCCGGTGGCCGTGGCGATGAACCCGTTGCCCCTGACCGGGTCCGCCATCCGGCAGGCCAACAGGATGTCGTCGGTGTGAATGCAGGTGGCGTTGCCGACGTCGAAGCGTTGGCCCGCGGGCAGCATCGGAGCCTCGTCCTCGCGCAGACCGTCGACGGGGGACAGCGGCTCGTCGGTGTGAGAGAAACTCAGCGGGATCGCGCCGTTGGAGGTGCCGTAACTGAACAGGTGCGCGAGGTTGGCCCCGTCGGGGGCGTCGACGAACGGCCCACGGCAGTCCAGTGCGTACATCGCCCGGTGCTGGGTGGTCAGACAGACGAAGCCGGCCGGCGTGCGAAACCCCTGGACCGGAAAACCTTGGCCCGTGCGCAGGATGTACTGCGTCGGGTCGACAGCGGGGTAGGCGGCGAAGTCCGGTACACCGTCGGGTCCGAGGTGCGTCGGCACCGCTTCCCGCGCGGACTGCGGTGCCTCCCGCGTGGCGAGCCACAGTGCGGCCAGCGCCGCCGTCAGGACCGCGACGATCGCCACCGCGAAACGCTTCATCGCTCCATGATCGCCCCGGGTAGATCGAGGCGGAGCCGAAATCCCGGCCCCGTAGAATGGCCTCATCATGACCGCACCGGGGCACATCCATGTCCAGACCCCGATTGCGGGTCTCGTTGAACTGGCATTGACCGACCCGTCCTTGCAGGACGTTCTTCGTCGTGCCGCCGACCGGCCCGCCGATCTCGCGCTCGTCGGGCCGCCCAGCGCGCGCGTGTTGGTGGCTGCCGGCCTGGCCCAGCAGGGGCCGTTGCTGGTGGTCGCCGCCACCGGCCGCGAAGCCGACGATCTGACTGCCGAACTGCGCGGCGTGGTCGGCGACGCCGTGGCGCTGTTCCCGTCGTGGGAGACGCTGCCGCACGAACGACTGTCCCCGGGTGTCGAGACGGTCGGGGCCCGCTTGTTGCTGTTGCGTCGGCTCGCCAATCCCGACGACGCGACGCTGGGCCCGCCGCTGCGGGTGATCGTCACCACCACGCGTTCCCTGCTGCAGCCCATGGCTCCCGATGTCGTGAGTACCGAGCCGGTCTCCCTCACCGTCGGCGCCGAGGCCGAGTTCGAAGCCGTGGTCGCCCGGCTCGTCGACCTGGCGTACACCCGCGTCGACATGGTGGGCAAACGCGGGGAGTTCGCCGTGCGCGGCGGCATCCTCGACATCTTCCCGCCGACCGCCGAGCACCCGGTCCGCGTCGAGTTCTGGGGCGACGAGATCTCCGAGATGCGGATGTTCTCGATCGCCGACCAGCGCTCGATTCCCGAGATCCCGGTGCAGAACGTCGTCGCGGTGCCGTGCCGTGAACTGCTGATGACTCCCGGGGTGCGGGAGCGCGCCGCGGTGCTCGCTCAGGAGCACCCCACTCACGAGAACAGCGTGCCGGGCAGCGTGCCCGACATGCTGGCCAAGCTTGCCGAAGGCATCCCGGTCGACGGGATGGAGGCGCTGCTGCCGTTGCTGCATCCCGTCCAGCCGACGACTCTGACGCACCATCTTCCCGAGGGAGCGCCGGTGCTGCTGTGCGACCCGGAGAAGGTGCGGACACGGGCCGGCGATCTGATCAAGACCGGGCAGGAATTTTTGGAGGCCTCCTGGTCGGTGGCCGCGGTCGGTGGCGATGCCCCGATCGACATCGAAGCGTTGGGCGCGTCCGGATTCGTCCCGTTCGAGCAGGCGCGTGAGGATGCCGTGGCCGGCGGGCACCCGTGGTGGACGCTGAGCCAGTTGCCCGACGGCAAGGCCACCGAACTCGACTTGCGGCCGTCTCCTTCGGCTCGCAGTCAGCAGAGCCTTGATGAGATCTTCGCGATGCTGCGGGCGCACGTCGCGACCGGCGGGTACGCCGCGGTGGTCACCCCGGGCACCGGTACCGCACACCGCATCGTTGAGCAGCTCGGTGAATCCGACACGCCCGCAGGGATGTTGGAGCCCGGCGCTCCACCCAAGGCCGGTGTGGTCGGGGTCCTCAAGGGACCGCTGCACGACGGCGTGATCCTGCCCGGGGCCAACCTCGTGATCATCACCGAGACCGACCTGACCGGTAACCGGGTGACGGCGTCGGAGGGCAAAAGGCTTGCGGCCAAACGCCGTAACGTCGTCGATCCGCTGGCGCTGAGCGCCGGCGATCTCGTGGTCCACGATCAGCACGGCATCGGCAAGTTCGTCGAGATGACGGAGCGCGTGGTCGGCGGCGCCCGTCGCGAATACCTGGTCCTGGAATACGCGTCGGCGAAACGAGGCGGCGGGGCCGATCGCCTATATGTACCGATGGATTCGCTGGATCAGCTCTCGCGCTACGTCGGTGGTGAGGCGCCGTCGCTGTCGAAGCTCGGCGGAAGCGACTGGGCCAACACGAAAACCAAGGCCCGCAAGGCCGTTCGTGAGATCGCCAGTGAACTGGTGACGCTGTACGCGAAGCGGCAATCGGCGCCCGGACATGCGTTCAGCCCCGACACTCCATGGCAGAACGAGATGGAGGATGCGTTCGGCTTCACCGAGACGGTGGATCAGCTGACCGCCATCACCGAGGTCAAATCCGATATGGAGAAACCGGTTCCGATGGACCGGGTGATCTGTGGCGACGTGGGCTACGGCAAGACCGAGATCGCGGTGCGCGCAGCGTTCAAGGCCGTGCAGGACGGTAAGCAGGTTGCGGTGCTGGTGCCGACGACGCTGCTGGCCGACCAGCATCTGCAGACCTTCACCAACCGGATGGCAGGCTTCCCGGTGACCGTCAAGGGACTGTCGCGGTTCACCGACCCGGCCGAGTCGCGGGCCACCATGGAGGGCATGACCGACGGCTCGGTCGACGTGGTGATCGGCACGCACCGGCTGCTGCAGACCGGGGTGACCTGGAAAGACCTGGGCCTCATCATCGTTGACGAGGAACAGCGGTTCGGCGTCGAGCACAAAGAACACATCAAGTCGATGCGCACCCACGTCGACGTGCTGACCATGAGCGCCACCCCGATCCCGCGCACCCTGGAGATGAGCCTGGCCGGCATCCGCGAGATGTCGACGATCCTCACCCCGCCCGAGGAGCGGTATCCGGTGCTGACCTACGTCGGACCGCAAGACGACAAGCAGGTGGCCGCGGCGTTGCGCCGTGAGCTGCTGCGCGACGGGCAGGTGTTCTACATCCACAACCGGGTGCGCACCATCGACCAGGCCGCGGCGCGAATCCGCCAGCTGGTGCCCGAGGCGCGGGTCGTCGTCGCGCACGGGCAGATGAACGAGGAGACCCTGGAGAAGACCGTCGAGGGTTTCTGGAACCGCGAGTACGACATCCTGGTCTGCACCACGATCGTCGAGACCGGCCTGGACATCTCCAACGCCAACACGTTGATCGTCGAGCGGGCCGACACCTTCGGGCTGTCGCAGCTGCATCAGCTGCGGGGCCGGGTGGGCCGCAGCCGCGAGCGTGGATACGCCTACTTCCTGTATCCACCCAATTCCCCGCTGACCGAGACGGCATATGACCGGCTGGCCACCATAGCGCAGAACAACGAGCTGGGCGCCGGCATGGCCGTGGCGATGAAGGACCTGGAGATCCGCGGGGCGGGCAACGTGCTCGGCGTGGAGCAGTCCGGCCACGTGGCGGGTGTCGGTTTCGACCTGTATGTGCGGCTGGTCGGCGAGGCCGTTGAGGCTTACCGAGCGGCGGCTGACGGGAAAACCGTTGCCACAGCGGAGGAACCGAAAGAGGTGCGGGTCGATCTGCCGGTCGACGCACATCTGCCGCCGGAGTACATCGGCAGTGACCGGCTGCGGCTGGAGGGCTACCGGCGACTGGCTGCGGCCACGGACGAGGCCGCCGTGAAGGCCGTGGTGGACGAACTCGTCGACCGTTACGGCCCGCTTCCGGTGGAGGCCCAGCGGTTGGTGGCGGTGGCGCGATTGCGGCTGTTGTGCCGCGAGTACGGCATCACCGAGATCGGCGCCGTGTCGGCCTCGACGATCAAGCTGTCACCGCTGGTGCTGCCCGATTCCGCGCAGCTGCGGCTCAAGCGGATGTACCCGGGTGCGCACTACCGGGCCACCACCTCGGTGGTTCAGGTGCCGATCCCACGCGAGAGCGACGGTATCGGCTCGCCGCGGATCCGTGACCTCGACATTGTCCGAATGGTGGCTGGTCTGGTGCTGGTGCTGCACGGTCAGGCGCAAGACAGCGTCGACATCACCGCCGATCTCGATTTTTCGCGCTGAATGCCTGGTGATCGCGCATTTTTGCGTGCTCGCGGGACTCGAATTCGTCATTGCTGATAACGCTCTGGCGTTGCGATCCGACATACACGTCGGGGGGTCAAGGTATTGCGTTGTCGTCAATCGAAGAGGCGGCAAGATCGTCGGCCATAGGGCGGTCATGCAATTTCCCAAACCGAACATCACGCGATTGCTATCCGATAGGTGATCGTCGCGGTGACGCAAGGCGAAGGAGTGACCATGGAATTCAAGAAGATCGCAGTAACCACAACGATGGCCGGTGCATTGGGACTCGGTGGGCTCGGCTTGGGCGCAGGCCTGGCAGCAGCCGCGCCGCACGTGCCCCAGCCGCCTCCGGTTCCCAGCCCGGTTGTTCCGAACGTCAACGTGCCGGCTGTGAACGTTCCTGATGTGAATGTGCCGAGCGTGAACGTTCCTGATGCGAACGTGCCGGCTGTGAACGTTCCTGATGTGAACGTGCCGAGCGTCAACGTTCCTGATGTGAACGTGCCGAGCGTCAACGTTCCTGATGTGAACGTGCCGGCTGTGAACGTTCCTGATGTGAACGTGCCGAGTGTCAACGTTCCTGACGTGAACGTGCCCACCGTGCAGTTTCCGGAGGTGAACAATTTCTTCCGGATGCCGAACACGAATATTGCGCCCGGGCAGTTGATGAATTCGCCAGTTGTCAACGGCGTTGCCAATCCGTTCTTCGGAATTCCGCCTGGTCAGCTGAAGAAGCTGCCGACGGTTAACGGCGTCGCCAATCCGTTTTTCGATGAGACGCCGGGTCACTGGGTGATCCCGGAAGGCGAGTTCCCGCCGCAGTCGTAAGCCACGGCCTGTGACATGATGGCCGCCTTGCCTTTGGGCAGGGCGGCCATCCCGTGTCGGGACGCCCGGGGCCGGCGAATCGCCGCATTGGCCGTGCTCACGGGGTACGTCGATGTCCGGCAGAGTATTGGTATAACCGAGATCAGCAAATCTCGACGAAATAGTGAGGGGTGAAGTCCGATGACCGTCGTACTGGTCGACCCGCGACGCCCGTCACTGATCCCCGTCGACGCGATCGATCTGCTCACCGGTGATGTGCAGTACACCGAGGAAATGCCGGTCAAGGTGCCATGGTCGCTGCCGGCGGCGCGGCCCGCATACGACGGTGAGGATGCTCCCGTTCTGCTGTCATCGGACCCGGAGCATCCGGCCGTCAAGACGCGTTTGGCGGCCGGCGACCGGTTGATCGCCGCCCCGCGGGCACAGGCAGGGGAGCGGCTCCTGGACGCCGTGGCGATGATGGACAAGCTGCGCAGCGACGGGCCGTGGGAGAGCGAGCAGACCCACGATTCGCTGCGTCGCTATCTCCTCGAGGAGACCTACGAACTGTTCGACGCGGTACGCGGTGGTAACGCCGACGAGCTGCGCGAAGAACTCGGCGATGTGCTGCTGCAGGTGTTGTTCCATGCCCGCATCGCCGAGGATGCACCCGTTCACCCGTTCAACATCGACGACGTTGCTGACTCGCTCGTGCGCAAGCTCGGCAACCGGGTGCCGGCAGTGCTTGCCGGGGAATCGATTTCGCTGGACGAGCAGCTGGCCCAGTGGGAGCAACGCAAGGCTCAGGAGCAGAAGGTGAAGGCTCGTGGGTCCTCGATGGACGATGTGCCTACGGGGCAGCCGGCTTTGGCGCTGGCTCAGAAGGTGCTGGCCCGGGTGGCGCAGGCCGGGTTGCCCGCCGACCTGGTACCCCCGGTGCTGACCTCGGTGGTGGTGTCGGCGGACGCTGATGCCGAGAACGACTTGCGCAGCGCCGTTTTGGAGTTCATGGACACTGTGCGGGTGGTGGAATCCGACGTGGCCGCCGGTCGTCGGGGCGAGGATGTTCCCGAGGAACTCGACGTGTCACCGCTCGGGTCCATTACCGAGAAGGAGTGGCGCGCTTACTGGCCCGCTGCGGTTGTCGAACCCGAACCCGAACCCGAGCCCGAACCTGAGTTCGAGTTCGATACCGACGATGAGCTCGACGGAGATGCCGACGCCACCGACGATGCCGACGCTGACGAAGAAGCCGACACTGCCGAAGCCGACGCTGACGAAGAATCGGCTGATTCCGACGTTGCCGAGGTGAGTGCCGACGATTCTGGCGTTGAGGCCACCCAGGCCGGTGAATCCGATGCAGTGGACGCCGAGGAAACCGACGCCAACAAGACCGCGGACGACCCGGACGACCCGGACGAGTCTGACCAACCCTGAGCTGCCCGGCGTGTCGTTGCGTCGCGTGTCGGCGCAGGAAGTCGATGTCCGACCTGCCCGGCTGCGAGCGACAATCCAGCGACAATCGCCACCTACGCACCCTGAGCATCACATGTCACAGACACGATCTGAACTTGCGTCACTCAAGTGCGCGTCAGCCTCGTGCGTCCCAGAAATCGGGTTGCCCGCCTACGAGCGACAGTGTCGCTGTAAGCCGGGCATGTCGAAATCTGATGCCAACGAGACCACCGAGGTCCAAGTGTCATATGTGGCTGATGAGTTGGGACAGTTGAGTCCGACGGGGCCCAGGTGGCGATTGTCGCTGAATTGTCGCTCGCAGGCGGGCACTACGGCATCCCTGTTTCCGGCGAGGGGCTCCTGTGACACCTGTGACTCCGGGCAGACGCCGGTCACGAACTGGCAACGGCCGGGTTTCGGCTCGGGACGGTCCGGATGTGGGGACGCCGGGCCAGGACCGCGAGAACTACCGTATGGCCGATGAGGCTATTGCGGATCGCGGCCGTCGTCCTGACGCTCAGTCTGGGAACGGTTGTACCGCAAGCACATGCGGACTGCGTGGCCACTGGGTGTGACCTGCGCTCGCGGATCGCGGCGGCCGACGCCTACCTGGCGTCGCGGCCGGGCACTGTCGGCTACGTGTTGCGCGATCGCTCGTCGGGCGCGCGGTACGCCAATGCCAATGCGGGTGCCATGATCTGGACCGCCTCCACCATCAAGCTGGCCATGGTGGTCGACCTGTTGACTCGTGAACGCGCCGGGGCACTGCGACTTTCGGGTGATGACCGGCAACTCATGGTGAACATGCTGCGGAACTCAGACAACGACGCGGCCGATTCGCTGTGGACGCGCTACGGCGGGCCCGATCACAAGGCGTTCAACGCCGGCTTCCCCCGGTACGGCATGACGGACCTGCGGCCGCAACCGGGGTTCGGTGACATGTTCCCGTACTGGGGCTTTCAGAAATCCAGCACCAATGACCTCGATCGGCTGATGAATTACACGCTGACACAGCTGAATCCGGCCGAGGCGTCGGCCGTGGTCGCCGAAATGCAGCGGGTCGGTCCCGAACAGCAGTGGGGCGTATGGGGTGCAGGCCCGTCGATGAGCCCCGGCAACAAGAACGGCTGGTCGCAGGAACAGGGCGGTTGGGTGATCAACTCGGTCGGCTTCGCCGGTCCCAATCAGCGCTACACGCTGGCCGTCATGAACGGGCTCAACGGGCAGGGCGGCTACGAGGATGGCGTCGCCACCACCACCCGGCTCTCTCAGATCCTGTTGAGCCCCAACGGTTGAGCCCCCGGCTCACTCGAACAGCGTCGAACCCCAGTAACCCGAGGTGTCACCGTCGCGCAGCCCCGGCGGGCAGGCGAAGATCCCCGTGCCGGTATGGGTGATGTACTCGTTGAGCGCGTCCTTGCGGGCCAATTCCCGTTGCATCGGGATGAACTGCTTCTCTGGACTGCGCACGAACGCGATGAAGAACAGGCCCGCGTCCAGGTGCCCGAATCCGTCCGAGCCATCGGTGAAGTTGTAACCGCGGCGCAGGATTTCGATACCGCCCAGATGTTCGGCCGAGGCCAACCGAACGTGCGCATCCGTGTCGATCTTGGGATTGCCCTTGCCATCGGTGATCTCGAAATCGAGCTCGTCGAATTCCTGATGCAGACCGTTGGGCGCGCCGCTGCCCTTCTGCCGGCCGATCACCCGCTCCTGCTCCAGAAGCGTGGTGCGGTCCCAGTTCTCGATGCGCATCCGGATGCGCCGGGTGATCAGATAGCTGCCGCCGGTGAGCCAGGCGGGACCGTCGCCCTCGGCGACCCAGACATTCTTGTCGAGCAGATCGGTCTGGTCGGACTTGAGGTTGTTGGTTCCGTCCTTGAACCCGAACAGGTTTCGCGGGGTTGCCTGATCCCGGGTGGTCGACGAGGTACGGCCGAACCCCAGCTGCGAGTACCGCACCGCGACCGTGCCGAAGCCGACTCGGGCCAGATTACGGATCGCGTGCACCGCGACCTGCGGGTCGTTCGCACACGCCTGCACGCAGATGTCGCCGCCACAGCGCGCCGGGTCCATCGTCTCGTTGGGAAACTTCGGCAGATCTTTGAGCTCGGCCGGCTGCTTGTCGGCGATGCCGAACCGGTCCTTGCCGTGCTTGACGAAGAACGACGGCCCGAACCCGATGGTGAGGGTGAGCTGTGAGGCCGGAAGGCCCAGCGCCTCACCGGTATCCGACGGGGGCGCATACGGATTGCCGTCCACGGCGCCGCCGTCTTCGGTCTCCTCGCCGCGCGTCATCCGCTCGGCCATCTGGGTCCACTGCTTGAGCAGGGCGACGACGTCGTCGCGGTTGTCGGTGGTGACGTCGAAGGAGCAGAAATGCATCCGGTCCTGCGCCTCGGTGATGATGCCCGCCTGCCGGTCACCGCGGAAGGGGACCGGGCCCTGCAGGGCACCGTGCGGGACGCTGGCAGCAGAGGCACGGCCGGCCAGCGCACCCGCGCCGGCCGCACCGACCACTGCCGCGGTGACCCCCGCGGCGCCGAACAGCTTGCGCCGGGAGATCCCGCCGGTGTGCTCAGCCGCCGGGGCGGAACCTGAGCCGGCTACCGAATCATTGGTGGGCGATGACACCTTGTACCTGGCTCACTTCTTTGCTCAGCGCGTCGATGGCGCGTGACAGTTCCTGGCGTTGCGGCTCGGTCACCTTGTCGTAGGAGACGAAGCCGTCGCCGTCACGATACTTCTCCAGCAACTTCTCGACATCGCCGAACCTGGCGTCCAAGCGCTTGCCCAGCTCGGCGTCGCGCTCGTCGAGGATCGGGCGCACCGAGGCCACCGCGGTCTGAGAGCCTTCGACGTTGGCCTTGAAGTCCCACAGGTCGGTGTGGCTGAAGATGTCCTCTTCACCGCTTATCTTGCTCATCGCGACCTCGTCGAGCAGACCCTGGGCGCCACCGGCGATCTGGGTGGAGTCGATTGTCCACTTGGGATCCTTGACGCCGGCCTCGAGCTCCTTGACGTCGGCCAACAGCTGATCGGCCAGGGCGTTGGCGTCGGGCTGGAGGCCGGTCACCCACAGTTGCTTCTCCAGGGCGTGGAAGCCGGTCCACTTCTGGCCCTCTTCCAGATCGGCCTCGCGCAGGTCGATCCGCGGATCGAGGTCGTCGGGGAAGGATTCGGCGACCGGCTCGATGCGCTCGTAATAGGTGCGCGTGGTCGGATACAGCGACTTGGCCTTGGCGACGTCCTTGGCCTTGACGGCCGCGACGAACGCCTCGGTCGATGGGATGAGCGCATCGGTCTGGCTGAGTACGTAGCGCTTGTAGCTGTCGGCGGCTTCCTTGAACTTGCCCTCGGTGTCGACCTTGACGGCCTCGCCGGTCACCACGAAGTTGGCGCGGATGCCCTCACCGACCATGCCGGGGCGGCACGACGTCTGGTAGGTGCCCGGCTGGGTGAGCTGAACGATCAACTGACGCTTGAGCCCGGGGGAGATGTTCTCCACCTCGCCCATGACCCGCTCGCCCTCGCCGTAGACGTAGAACTCGGTGACCTTGTCGCCGGAGTTGGTGACCACGAAGGTGCTGGGACCGGTCGTCGCGGTGGTTCCCGAAAGCTTGCACTCGGTGTCAGAGGCATCGACGGTGATCTGGGCGCTCTTCTCGGCGCCCTCGCCGCTCGCGCTGCCGCCGTCGGCCTCCTTGGCCTGGCAGGCGCTCATCGAGATCCCGGCCAGGACCGCGGCGGTCGCCGCGAATCCGGTCTTCACGGCAGGAGTCAGCTTCACTTGGTGGACCTTTCGGATGCATTGGAGGTCTCCGGCTCGACGGTCGGCTCGGAGGAAGTCTCAGCACTGGCGGTCCCCACGGTCCGCAGCGGCTTCAGGAACAGCGCCAACACCACGACGATGTAGGCCAGCCACGCGCCGAACTGCAGCACGGTGGGCGTCGGGTCGATGTTGAAGACGCCCTGGATGATCTCGCCGTACCAGGCCGACCAGTCGAACGCACCACTCATGTCGAAGGCCTTGGCGCTGAGCCCGGGGATCCAACCCACGGTCTGCAGCGCCTTGATGCCGTAGGCCAGGATTCCGGCCGCCACCACGACCAGGAAGATGCCGGTGTATTTGAAGAATTTTGCGAGATTGATCCGGACGGCGCCGGCGTACATGGCGTAGGCGATCGCCGCGGCGATCAGTACACCGATGATCAGGCCGGTCAGCGGCCAGAGCGTCTCGGCCTCGGCGTAGCCCACCATGAACAGCGCCGTCTCGACGCCTTCACGGCCCACCGCCAGGAAGGCCAGCAGCGCCACCGCCAGGCCACCGGTCTGCAGCGCCTGCGACATCTCGCCGCGTAGCTGACCGGACAACGAGGCCGACGCGCGTTTCATCCACAGCACCATGGTGGTGACGATGACGACGGCGATCAGGGAGGCGATGCCCGCGATGGCTTCGGCGCCGAGTCCGCTGATGGTGTTCTCGCCGAATTGGATCACCAGGAAGACGGTGACGGTCATCGCGATTGCGGCGCCCACGCCGAGCCACACCCATTTGAGGGCGTCGCGGCGTTCGGACTTGACCAGGAACGCGACCAGGATCGACACCACGATGGCGGCTTCGAGGCCTTCCCGCAAACCGATCAGGCCGCTGCCGAACACCTGCGATGTGACGTTGGATGCGGCCAGCGTGCTGGTCGGAACGTCCGAGATGGCAGTCATCAAACCGTCCTCGCTCGACCGGGGTGAACACACCATAAAAAACGTAGCCTTGCCTTGCCATAGCAAGGCGTGGCTCACCTTAGCAGGGGGGCCTGTGAGTGCGACCGACGTCACCTGCTGTTCTTCCGGCAGCGGCCCGTCGCCCGACACAGTGATGGGCGCGCATGCGACGATGGCCAATCAGATAGAGCGGGGTTGAGGGAGTCCGGTGTCGCCAGTGCGTTGGCTGCGGGCTGTCGCCGTAATTGCTGCGACAGCGCTGCTGTTGGCATCCAGCTGTTCGTGGCATCTGGGGACGCCAATTCCCGAGGGTGTGCCACCGCCGGCCGGCGATGCGGTGCCCGCGATCGACACCTACGCCAAGGGCAGGCCTGCCGATCAGCTGCACGATTGGGCCGCGCAGCGAGCACCGGCACTGGGCATGCCTGTCAACGCCCTCGAGGCCTACGCCTACGCCGCGCGCGTCGCCCAGGTGGAGAACCCGAACTGCCAACTGGCCTGGACCACGTTGGCCGGCATCGGCATGGTCGAGAGCCACCACGGCACCTATCGCGGAGCGATGGTCGCGCGCAACGGCGACGTGACGCCGCCGATCCGGGGCGTGCAACTGGACGGGACCGCCGGCAACCTGCGCATTCCCGACACCGACAAGGGCAAGCTGGACGGCGATCCGCTGATGGACCGTGCCATGGGGCCGATGCAGTTCATCCCGGAGACCTGGGGGCATTTCGGGGTGGATGCCAACAACGACGGCGTGGTGAGCCCGGACAACTTCGACGACGCGGCGCTCTCGGCGGCCGGTCTGCTGTGCTGGTACGGCAAGGAACTCGCCACCCCGAGGGGCTGGATGAAGGCGCTGAAGGCCTACAACAACTCCGACCAGTACGCCCGGATGGTTCGCGACTGGGCGACAGCGTATGCGGAGGGCCACGCGTTGTGACTCAATTGAGCATCGCGAGTGACACGCCCGAACACGCCACCACAGGCCTCACGTCTAGTCTCATCCCTACACGCAGGACTCAATAAGGAGAAGCCAGTGCCCATCATCGAGCAGGTTGGAGCCCGCGAGATCCTCGACTCCCGTGGCAACCCGACGGTCGAGGTCGAGGTGGCCCTGACCGACGGCACGTTCGCCCGGGCTGCGGTGCCGTCGGGTGCGTCGACCGGCGAGCACGAAGCGGTGGAGCTGCGCGACGGCGGCTCCCGCTACGGCGGCAAGGGCGTCGAGAAGGCCGTGGAGGCCGTCCTGGACGAGATCGCCCCGGCGATCATCGGGCAGGCCGCCGATGATCAGCGTCTGGTCGATCAGGCACTGCTGGATCTCGACGGCACGCCCGACAAGTCCCGGCTGGGTGCCAACGCGATCCTCGGCGTCTCGCTCGCGGTGGCCAAGGCCGCAGCGGACAGCGCGGCTTTGCCGCTGTTCCGGTACCTGGGTGGACCCAACGCGCACATCCTTCCGGTGCCGATGATGAACATCCTCAACGGCGGCGCCCACGCCGACACCGGGGTGGACGTCCAGGAGTTCATGGTCGCCCCGATCGGCGCTCCGTCGTTCAAGGAGTCGCTGCGCTGGGGCGCCGAGGTGTACCACTCGCTCAAGTCGGTGCTCAAGAAGCAGGGCCTGTCCACCGGTCTCGGCGACGAGGGCGGTTTCGCCCCCGACGTCGCAGGCACCAAGGCCGCCCTCGACCTGATCGCGGTGGCCATCGAGGCCACCGGGTTCAAGCTGGGCAGTGACGTGGCGCTGGCGCTGGACGTGGCCGCGACCGAGTTCTACACGGAGGGTTCGGGTTACGCCTTCGAGAAGGAGACCCGTACCGCCGAGCAGATGTCCGAGTTCTACGCGGGCCTGATCGACGCCTACCCGCTGGTCTCGATCGAGGATCCGCTGTCCGAGGACGACTGGGACGGCTGGGTGGCGCTGACCTCGGCCATCGGTGACCGGGTTCAGCTCGTCGGCGACGACCTGTTCGTCACCAACCCCGAGCGTCTCGAGGACGGCATCGAGCGTGGCGCCGCGAACGCGCTGCTGGTGAAGGTCAACCAGATCGGCACGCTCACCGAGACTCTGGATGCTGTTGCCCTGGCGCACAACAGCGGCTACCGCACCATGATGAGCCACCGCTCCGGCGAGACCGAGGACACCACCATCGCGGACCTCGCGGTCGCGGTGGGCAGCGGTCAGATCAAGACCGGTGCCCCGGCTCGCAGCGAGCGGGTGGCCAAGTACAACCAGTTGCTTCGCATCGAGGAGGCACTCGGCGACGCCGCGCGCTACGCGGGCGATCTCGCCTTCCCTCGGTTCGAGGCCAAGTAACGCAGGCGCCTGCGCACCAACACGTCGATGCCCGAAGCGAAGCGGCCCGATCCGAAGCGACGGTCCCCGGCCTCCCGACCCGGTAAGCCGGGCAAGGCCGGGGAGTCGAATCGGCCGCGCGCTTCCCAGCCGCG
Organism: Mycobacterium sp. URHD0025; assembly: GCF_000426065.1. GTDB lineage: Bacteria > Actinomycetota > Actinomycetes > Mycobacteriales > Mycobacteriaceae > Mycobacterium. The sequence continues at coordinate 42,617 of NZ_AUEQ01000008.1, forward strand.
CCGCCGGACGGCCGAGGCCCGTCCGGCGCAGGCTGAGCCGGTGGCCGATGAATTGGTCACCAAAGCCATTGCGGTGCAGGCTCAGCAGCAGGCCGAGCTGCAGTCCGAACAGCGGTTCGGGTCGACTGCCCGCCGGGCGGCGATCCTGGCCGCGGTGGTGTGCGTGCTGACGCTGACGATCGCCGGGCCGGTGCGCACCTACTTCGGCCAGCGCACCGAGATGAAACAGCTGAAAGCCAGCGAGGAGCGGTTACGGGCCCAGATCGCCGACCTTGAGCAGCAGAAGGTCAAGCTGGCCGACCCGGTGTACATCGCGGCGCAGGCCAGGGAACGGCTCGGCTTCGTCATGCCCGGCGACACCCCGTACCAGGTGCAGTTGCCACCGGGGGCCGTCGTCTCGGGCGAGCCGGGAACGCCTGCCCTTCCGGGGTCCACAGTGCCCGCGGGTCAGCCGTGGTACACCTCGCTGTGGCACACGATTGCCGATGAGCCGCACGGGATTTCGCCGACCATCGGCGGCCCCGCGCCGGGCGGACCTGTGCCCGCGCCCGGCGGACCGCCGCCTCCGCCCGCCCCGCCGTCCAGAGGTCCCAATGGTTGATCCCGCCGACATCGACGCCGTGGCACGGCAATTGGGCCGTGAGCCGCGCGGAGTCCTCGAGATCGCCTACCGCTGCCCCAACGGCGAGCCGGGCGTCGTCAAGACCGCGCCCAGACTTCCTGACGGCACGCCGTTCCCGACGCTGTACTACCTGACGCATCCGGCGCTCACCGCTGCCGCCAGTCGGCTGGAATCCTCGGGGCTGATGCGGGAGATGTCCGAGCGGCTGCAGCAGGATGAAGACCTGGCCGCCGCGTACCTGCGGGCGCATGAGTCCTATCTGGCCGAGCGGGATGCGATCGAACCGCTGGGTACCACGTTCACCGGCGGTGGCATGCCCGACCGGGTCAAGTGTCTGCACGTGGTGATGGCGCACTCGTTGGCAAAAGGCCCGGGGGTCAATCCCTTTGGCGATGAGGCGCTGGCCGTCTTGGCGGTGGAGCCGGCGATGGCCGGAATCCTGGATCGTGAGGTGTGGGTTTGAGACGAGTCGGCGCAATCGATTGTGGCACCAACTCGATTCGCCTGCTGATCGCTGACCTTGTGGACGGGAAGCTGCGCGACGTCCACCGCGAGATGCGGGTGGTGCGGCTCGGGCAGGGTGTCGACGCCACAGGCGAGTTCGCCCCGGAAGCGTTGGCGCGCACCGAGTCCGCGCTGGCCGACTATGTGGAACTCATGGCCGGACACGAGGTGGCCGCGGTACGGATGGTGGCGACCTCGGCGGCGCGCGATGCCGGCAACCGCGACGAGTTCTTCGCGATGACCGCCCGGCTGCTGGGCAAGGTGGTCCCGGGATCGGTGGCCGAGGTGATTACCGGCACCGAGGAGGCCGAGCTGTCATTCCATGGCGCGGTCGGTGAACTCGACTCTGCCGCAGGGCCTTTCGTGGTCGTCGATCTCGGTGGCGGCTCAACCGAACTGGTACTCGGCGACACGGTGGTGCAGGCGGGCTTCTCCGTCGACATCGGGTGTGTCCGGCTGACCGAACGGTGCCTGCACTCGGACCCGCCCACTGCTGCCGAGGTGGCGCAGGCGCGGGCGGTGGCCCGTGACGGCCTGGCCGGGGCGCTTCGGGTGGTGCCGGTCGAGGGTGCGCGCGCCTGGGTGGGTGTGGCCGGCACGATGACGACGTTGTCTGCGCTGGCGCAGCGCATGACCGAGTACGATCCCGAGGCAATTCACCTGTCGCGCATAGGGTTCGACGACCTGCTCGCGGTGTGTGAGCAGATCATCGGGATGACCAAAGCTGAACGTCTGGCGCTCGGCCCGATGCATGCCGGCCGGGCCGACGTGATCGGTGGCGGCGCCATCATCGTCGAGGAGCTGGCGGCCGTACTGGGAGAGCGAGCCGGTATCGGCGAACTGGTGGTCAGCGAGCACGACATTCTCGACGGCATCGCGCTGTCGATCGCCTGACCATCTTCGGCAGCGCTTCGCTGCGCGCCGTTTTCTACCGTGGGGTCGTGGTCGCGGGCTCGGCGCTGCCCAGGTGTGGAAAGCGGCGAGCGTGCCTGCTGCGGTGGTGCGCCGTTTTCTACCGTGAGGTCGTGGTCGCGGGCTCGGCGTAGCCCAGGTGTGGAAAGCGGCGAGCGTGCCTGCTGCGGTGGTGCGCCGGTTTCTACCGTGGGGTCGTGGTGGCGAGCTCGGCGCAGCCCAGGTGTCGAAAGCGGCGAGCACACGAGCAGCGGCGTCGGGCCAAGCTCGGACACCCCCCACACAAAACACCTCCACACAAAACAACGGCCGAACGCGGTTGCCCGCGTCCGGCCGTTGCCGTGACTACTAGATCAGGACGCTGTGCCGTGGCTGCTCGCCGGCGCGACCGCAGGGGCCGGGGCCGGCGTGGTGACAGCCGGCTGGGTGCCGGCCGGAACCAGTGCAGGCTCGGTGGCCGGAGCAGCCGGTGCCGGAGCACCCGGTGCCGGAGCAGCCGGTGCACCCGGTGCTGGAGCGGCCGGAGCAGCCGGAGCGCCCGGAGCCGCGGCGGGGACACCTTCAGCCGGAACGCCCTCGGCCGGCGGAACCGCGGTGGCGGCGTTTCCCGCGCCGGCGGCGGCCGGTGCCGGAACACCTTCGGAGACCGGCGTGCCGTGCGCGACGGGGGTCGACTCGGTGGCCGGGGCGCCCGGTGCCGGAGCGGCCGGAACCGCTTCGGTGCCGGCGGGGGTGGCAGCCGGAGCGCCCGGAGCCGGGGTGGCGGCGGGCAGGTCTGCCGCGCGGCTACCTGCACCGGTGCCGGCCGGTGCAGCCGGGATGGCGGCGGGCGCCGGGGTGGCAGCGGCGGGAGCGGCGGCCGGAGCGGTGGCGGTACCGGCGGGGGCCGCGGCGGGTGCCGGACGCTTCGGGGCACCGGCAGCCGGGGCTGCGGCGGGCGCAGCCGGCTTGTCCCACACCAGGAGATCGTGCCCACCGGCGTTGTAGACGACGGTGGAGGGCTGGGCGCCGGTCACGTCGAAGTAGATCTTGCCGCTGGTCTTCTGGCCCTCGGCCAGGGTTGCCGGGTTGACGCCCTCGCTGCTGGGTACCTGGAACAGTGCGCGGTAGTTCTGCCCGTCCGCGGCGCGGATGTTGAAGTTGGAGACGATCGGCGTCACCGAGCCCTCGAGGGCCTCATTGGTGGCGGTGACTTCCCAGAGGGTGCCACGCGGCTGGTAGTTGATGGTGTCGGTGCTGGGCTTCAGGTCGGTGACCGTCCAGCCCTGGGCGCCGTTGTCCAGCTTGGCCTGGCTGCCGAGCGAGGCGTTGGTTACGGCACTGTCGTCAGCAAGCGCCATCGGGGCGCTGCCGACGATCGCCGCGGCGGCGACAGCCGCTGCGGCAAAGGCCGCACTGATATTCGTCATCTTCAAGGCATTCACTCCTGACTGGTCCAAAAAAGGTGGCAGGCCCCCCGGCAGTGGGACACCCACTTCATGGCAAGTTAGCAGCTTAAGAGGACGGTTAGGAACAGTAGTTGAGAGTTTCTGCCATCGGCGCGTGGCAGAAAGCCGTCTTGACCTGGTTGCCGACGCCGCTGGTCGGGCCCGCTTACCGTTGCGCCCGGCGGCTCCGGCGCCGTGTGGGGACTATGACCTGGTGGTTCGCCGCGTCATCGAATCTCGATGAGCGGTAATGCCTGCCCGGCGGAAAGCGACAGCCGCTGACGACCGAGTGCGGGCCACGCCTGCACGGCACAGAACGGCGCGCACTGGTGCTGGGCCGAATCGGGCTGTCCGGAGCGGGTTCCGACGTGCACACAACACTGAATCAGGCGTTCTTCGATCATCGTGGACATGTCCATGAACGGTTTGACGGTCAGCCGGACCACGCGTTCACCCAGCAACTGGCGGATCTTGCGGCGGCGGCCCGGCAAGGCCGAGGACGCCAGGGTCAGCAATGTCCCCATACCGAGGTCGCAGCTTTCGCAGATGGCGCGCCAGACATCGCCGATCTGAGGATGGGACAACGAGGACTGTTCCGAGAGCAGGCCGAGCAGAGATTCCCGCACCGCAGTCCGCAATTCGCGGGGGATCTCGGTGTCGGCGATCCGGTTCGCGACCAGGCCGAGCTTGTCCTTGAGGCTGTCGGTGCCGATCACCGATACCAGTGAGCGCCACTGGTCACTGTCGTCGCGGACGAGGTAGCCGACCGAGCAGCAGTGCGGGTGTGAGCACGGCAGTGCGGTCAGATCGCGCCAGGTGACGGCGCCGCCGGTCTGCGGGCCCAGCCGCTTGAGCACGCCGGTATGGGTGAGCCGGTTCATCGGGTCGATCGCGCCGGAGCGGCCGGAGCCGAACTGCGGCTGGATGGTGAGGCCGCCGACGTACGGGGTGTCCAGGGCGAGCTGGACCATGTCGCCGATCTCGTCGTCGTTCACCCCGAGCGCGCATGTCATCACCAGGGTGGTGAAGATCTCCCGCTCGGAGAGTCGTTGCAGGGCTTGGTGTTTGATTCTGCGCAGGTCGCCGCCGCGGTGGTGGCGATGTGCCTGCTCGGATAACCCGTCGTATTGCAGGTAGACCTCGACGCGTTCGCGGTGCGTGGTCAGCAGGTCGAGTAGTCCGTCGTCGTTGCTGATGCGGACACCGTTGCTGTTGACCAGGATTCGCGTGATCGGTCGGGCGACCAGCTGATCGAGCAACTCGGCCAGGTCGGGGTGCAACGTGGGTTCGCCCCCGCTGAGCATCAGGACGTCGATGCGTCCGTTCTCGCGGGCCAGCCGTTGGTCGACGTTGGCCAGCACGTCGGTGGTCGGCACCACGTGGCGCAAATCGGGCGAGCTGTCGGTGAAACAGGTCGGGCAGCGCAGGTTGCAGGTCTCGGCGATGTCCTCCAGCAGGATGCAGGTGTGCTGTGTCTGCATCTCGGGCAAGCCCTGCAGATACGCCGACGGGATGGGGTCGAAATTGCCTGCGACATCGGGTATGTGGGCCTTTGTCGGGGCGGTCCACTCCTCCAGATAGGACAGGATCTCAGGATCCTCGTCGTAGAGTGTGCGTACCAATCCATGTGTGCGGCAGCCGCGTTCGAGCCAGACGTGTCCGTCGCGCTCGACCAGGATGCCGGCCAGGCGGGCGACGTCGGTCAGCGGGCGCTCGGGTGCCTCGTCATGGCAGCGCGGGCAGAACGCGCTGACGTAACGGTGCAGCCGGTCACCGCGCAACCCCATGCCGGTGCTCACAGGGCGTACAACTCGGGGTTGATGCCGGTGCAGAACCCGGCGGTGAACAGCGAGACCAGCGCCCAGCCGACCATCAGTCCGATGCCCAGCCCCTTGGCTGTCGGGTTCTTCGACAACAACATCAGGGTCCCGGAGCCGAACGCGATGAAGGCCAAGAGCAGAGCGGCGCCGCCGAAGACCGCGTTGGTGCTGCCGCCGCTGCTGTCGGCAGCGCCGGCGCCGATGAAGGCGGCGAACCCGATCACCAGGTTGAGGGCGGCGTAGAGAAACGGGCCGAGAATCACCATGGGGACCGAGATGCGCCGTGGGGGTTGTGGTGGAGGTCCGTAGGGATAGCCCGGCGGATACGGGTAGGGAGGATAGCCCGGCGGCGGTGGAGCGGCCGGGGGGCCTTGGTAGGCCGGTGGGATCCCTTGAGGTTCAAAGCTTTGTGGGCCGAACTGCGGTGGGTCTTCGCCGGGTGGGGGCGGGTCGTCAGGTGGGCCGGGCGGTGTCGTCATGCGGGCACCTCCTGAGAGTGGGCTGGGTTGCGATAGTACCCGCGGCGGTAGCCGTACCACAGCCGAAATCCCAGGATCAGCAACGATGGCAGCAGGAACCATTGCGGCCGGGTCAGATCCAGCCACACGGTCTCGTTGGCCCGGACGAACTCGACGAGGAAGCGGAACACCGCGTATCCGGCGACGTAGAGGACGAACAGTTCACCGGGCTTGCCGATACGGGGACGCAGCCACAACAGCACGGCGAATGCGGTGAGCTGGAAGGCGATCTCGTAGAGAAACGAGGGATGCATGGCGGCTCCGGCAACGCAGCCCGGGCATTCGGGGGTGTCGGCCGGCGCGTGGATGCCCCACGGCAGCGTGGTGGGCCGGCCGGGGGCTTCTGTCAGGTGGCAGCCGATGCGGCCGATCGCCATGCCGAGTGCGACCGCGGGCGCGAACAGGTCACCGGTTTTGCCGCGGTAACCGCCGATCCGCTTGGCGATGAGGACGCCGAGGTAGGCGCCGAGCAGGCCGCCGAGGATGCTGCGTGAGCCGAACTGCCAGGCCTGGGCCAGGCTGGGATTGGAGCTGAAGTCCAGGTGATGTATCCACCCCGTCAACCTCATCCCGATCGCGCCACCGATCAGCGCCCCGGCCGCGGCGACCACGGACTGCTCGCTGACCGCACCGCGACGGCGGGCCTCGGAGACGAACACCAGCAGGGCGGCGGACACACCGAGGGCGACGAAGAGGTTGTGCACTCCGACGCTGAGAGGCCCGAGGTGCCACTGCGCAGTCACCTGCCGAACCTAACCCGCGGGTGGTTCACCCGGCCAGCGACAGTCCCGCGGCGACCGCGAATCCCAGTACCGCCGCCAGCCCGGCATTCTCGCCGGCTTTCTCGGTGGCCTCCGGGATCATCGAGCCCACCAGCATGACCAGCAGTGCTCCCGCGGCGAAACCGTTTATGCCGCCCTGGAACTCGGCACCGGCCACATTCTGCAGCTGATAGCCGGCGACGGTGGCCAGCGCGCACAGTGCGGCAATCGCGGCCCAGCCGCCCACGATGCGGCGGGCCGGTTCTCCGGCTGATCGCATGTCACTGGCCGAGCCGATGGCCTCGGGCAGGTTCGACACGAAGATGGACACGACGAGGGCCAGGCTGACACCGGCCCCGGTGGCGATGCCGATGCCGAGCGCGGCCTGCTCGGGAATGCCGTCCAGCAGAGCCCCGAGTAACAGGGGGAGTCCGGCGGTCTGGGTTCCGTTGCGGCCCAGTCGGTCTACTGCTTTGTCCGCGAGGTAGAACACCACCGCCCCGAGGGCCAGGCCGAATGCGACGGCCCAGCCGCCGCTGGCCTGGAAGCCTTCCTCGGCGAGTTCGAAGGAGATGCTGGAGATGAGCGCCCCGGCGCCGAAGCCGAGGACGAGACCGACGAGGCGTCGATTCCAGTTCCGCACCACGCCCGCGACGGCGCCGATGAGCAGTGAGGATGCGGCGACCAGGCCCCAAGTCAGCGCGGAGAGCACAGCCGCAGCATAAGGCAGTGCGGGGCCGGAACCGGGGAGGAGCAGTGGTCAGATATGCGACGAAGCGCGAAATCGCACGACCGATCGGTGCGATCGATGAAGTATGGCCTGTTGGTCAGGCGGCGTAGCGGGTGCTGGTGGTGGCCTGCCGCCGGTTGCCCGGGCGGCAGGCCACCGACGGCGTCAGCGCCGTGCGTTGCAGTTCGGCGGGTTTCCGCAGTGGTGGCCACCATCGCAGGCATTGCAGCGACAGGTACACGATCCCTTGGTTGCCATGCGCATCGTTGTTCAACTCCTCACTTTTCGGGTGCCACCGGCAGGCCGGCAGCAAACACCCGAGTATGGGCGGACATCAACATATAACGACTTCACAATAGTTCGGCCCACCCTGAAAATAAAGGATTCCCCCAACGGCGCGCGTTTTTGCCACGCGAGCTGTCGTGGGTCGGCGCGCTCAGGTGAACAACTCGTGAAACTCTTTGGCCGCAGCAGACTTAGGGCTCAGGCGGAGGTTTCGCGGGCGCCGAGCCGGAGATGCTCGATGTGGTAGATGGCTTCATCGAGTAGTTGCGCGACATGGTTGTCGTAGAGCCGGTAGACGATATTGCGGCCGGATCTGTCGCCGGTCACCAAGCCGAGCGCCCGCAATAGCCGAAGTTGGTTGGAGACCGCGGGCTGCTCCATGCCGACCGCCGCGGACAGTTCGGTAACCGAACACGGCGATTCCCGCAGCCGGGTCAGGATCAGCAATCGATTGGGGGAGGCCAGGGCCTGCAGGGTCTCGGCGACTTTGGCTGCTGAGGCCGCGTCGAGGGCGGCTGCCGGCGTCGTACGCCCCTCAACTCCATGGCCCATGGCATTCATTCAAGCATGTGGACAAAAACATCGGTGATACATTTCAATCTCTACATGTATAAATGTCAGCATGGTGTGGCGCGAGTGAGTAGGGGGTGGAGTCCATGACCGCGGTCTCGGCCGACCGGTTGCCTGTGCCTGACGGCGGTGCCCAGCTCATCGGGGCACGCGGCATCGGCGCCTGGATCTGGTCCCTGGCCTCGGTGCGCTGGGCCGTCGCCGCCCTGGCGCTGATGCTGGCCGCGGTGGCTGCTCAACTCGCCGATGCGCCACAACCGTTGTGGTGGACCCTGTATCTGGCGGGCTACCTCGCCGGCGGCTGGCAGTCGGCGGTGTCCGGCGTTCAGGCGCTGCGCGACCGCACGCTCGATGTCGATCTGCTGATGATCTTGGCGGCCATCGGTGCGGCGGCCATCGGACAGGTTTTCGACGGCGCACTGTTGATCGTCATCTTCGCGACATCGGGTGCATTGGAAGACGTGGCCACGGCACGCACCGAACGTTCGGTGCGCGGTCTGCTCGATCTGGCCCCGGCCGACGCGACATTGCTCGTAGATGGCGGCGCCCACCGCATCGTCGCGGCGGAGTCGTTGCGGCCGGGGGACCGGATCCTCATCCGTCCCGGTGAACGGATCTCGGCCGACGGCACCGTGGTCGGCGGGTCCTCGGATGTCGACCAGTCCTCGATCACCGGCGAGCCGTTGCCGGTCGCGAAACACGTAGGTGACGACGTCTTCGCCGGAACGCTCAACAGCTCTGGGGCGCTGCAGGTCACGGTCACCCAGGACCCGTCGAGCACGGTGATGGCCCGCATCGTCGCCGCCGTCGCCCAGGCCTCGGCGACCAAGGCCACCACGCAGCTGTTCATCGAGAAGGTGGAGCAGCGCTATTCGGTGCTCGTGGTGGTCGCCACGCTGGCGCTGTTCGCCGTGCCGCTGATGTTCGGCGCCGATGTGCGCTCAACTCTGTTGCGCGCCATGACTTTCATGATCGTCGCATCGCCGTGCGCGGTGGTGCTCGCCACCATGCCGCCACTGCTGTGCGCGATCGCCAACGCCAGCCGCCGCGGTGTGCTGGTGAAATCGGCGGTTGCCATGGAGCGGCTGGCCGATACGGACGTCGTCGTCCTCGACAAGACCGGAACACTGACCACGGGTACGCCCCGGGTGTCGCACGTCGTGCCACTCGGCGAGTGGACGCGCGACCAGATGCTGGCAACCGCCGCTGCCGCAGAACAATTCAGTGAGCACCCGATCGGGCGCGCCATCACCGCCGAGGCGACAACCCACGCCGTCGCGGTGTCTCAGGGCACCGGCTTCACCGCCCGCGCCGGTCGCGGGGTCCGGGCCGTCGTCGACGGGCGCCAGGTCGAGGTGCTCAGCCCGGCGGCGTATTCGGGTCCCGCCATCGCGGCCGTGGCGGAGATCGAGGCCACCGGAGCGACGGCCATCGTGGTGACCGCTGGCGGCCAAGCGATCGGCGTCTTGGGACTGCATGACGACGCCCGCCCGGGTGCGGTGGCTGCCGTGCGCGCGTTGCGCGCGCTCACGGGAGCTTCGCCGGTACTGCTCACCGGTGACAACCGCGCGGCGGCGACCCACCTGGCCACGCAGCTGGGTATCGAGGACGTGCGGGCCGGGCTGCTGCCCGAAGACAAGGTGGCCGCGGTGCGCGAACTGGAATCCGGTGGGCGACGCGTGCTCGTGGTCGGCGACGGAGTCAACGATGCACCGGCCATGGCGTCGGCGCATTCGTCGATGGCGATGGGACGCAGCGGCGCCGATCTGACCGTCGACACCGCCGACGTGGTGACCGTGGGCGATGACCTCTCGGCCATCGCGGCGGTGATCGCGCTGTCCCGGCGGGCCAGACGACTTGTGATCGCCAATCTGGTCCTCGCGGCCACCGTCATCACCGTGCTGGTGACCTGGGACCTGTTCGGGCACTTGCCCTTACCACTCGGTGTGGCCGGTCATGAGGGGTCCACCATCCTGGTCGTGCTCAACGGGCTGCGACTGCTGGGCAACCGCGCGTGGCCCCGATTTTCCTAGCGCTAATGCCGCGAGCAGACACAAAACTGCCCAATTCTCGCAGGAATTGGGCAGTTTTGTGTCTGCTCGGCAGAGGAACTAGGGGTGCAGCACGCTCTTGAGCGCGTCGAGCACCGCGGGATCCTCGATGGTGGAGGGCACCGGCTCGTCCAGCCCGTCGGCGATACCGCGCATGGTCTTGCGCAAGATCTTGCCCGAGCGGGTCTTCGGCAATGCCGCGACCACGTCCACCTTCTTGAAAACCGCCACGGCACCGATGTTTTCCCGCACCCGGTCGACGAGCTCCTGGGTGATTCCCTCGGTCGAGGCCCCGGACTTGAGCACCACGAAGCCCCGCGGCACCTGACCCTTGAGTTCGTCGGCGACACCGATCACCGCACACTCGGCCACGGAAGGATGATCGGCCAGTACGGCTTCGATCGACCCCGTCGACAAGCGATGCCCGGCAACGTTTATCACGTCGTCGGTGCGGCCCATGACGAACAGGTAGCCGTCGGAGTCGACGTAGCCGCCGTCGCCGGTGAGGTAATAGCCGGTGAATGCCGACAGGTACGACGCGACATAGCGATGGTCGTCGCCCCACAGCGTGGGCAGCGTGCCGGGCGGCAGCGGCAGCTTGATGCAGATCGCGCCTTCCTCACCGGCTTCGCACCGGGTGCCGTCCGAACGCAGGATCTGCACGTCATAGCCCGGCATCGGCACCGTGGCCGAACCGGCCTTGATCGGCAGGGGTTCGACGCCCATCGGGTCGGCCGCGATGGCCCATCCGGTTTCGGTCTGCCACCAGTGATCGACCACGGGGATGCCGAGTTTGTCGGCCGCCCAGTGATAGGTGTCGGGGTCGAGGCGCTCGCCGGCCTGGAACAGGTACTTGAGCCCGGACAGGTCGTGGTCGGCCAACAGCGTGGCGTGGGGGTCTTCCTTCTTGATCGCGCGGATCGCGGTCGGCGCGGTGAACAGCGCCTTGACGCCGTACTCGGCGGCCACGCGCCAGAACGCTCCGGCGTCGGGGGTGCCGACCGGTTTGCCTTCGTACAGAACGGTTGTCGCGCCCAGAAGCAGTGGTGCGTAGACGATGTAGGAGTGGCCGACCACCCAGCCGACGTCGGAGGCCGCCCAGAACACGTCGCCGGGTGCCACGTCGTAGATGTGGCGCATGCTCCACAACAGGGCGACCGCGTGGCCCCCGTTGTCGCGGACGATGCCCTTGGGTTTACCGGTGGTGCCCGACGTGTAGAGCACGTACAGCGGGTCGGTCGCCGCCACCGGCACCGGATCGGCGGGTTGCGCGGCGGTCACCAACTGCTGCCAGTCGTGATCGCGCCCGTCGACCAATTCACACGGGCACTGCTCGCGTTGCAGGATGACGCACGCCTTGGGCTTGTGCTCGGCGATCTCCAGTGCCGTATCCAGCATGGGCTTGTATTCGATGGTGCGTGTGGGTTCGATACCGCAGGACGCGCTCACCACGACGACAGGACGTGCGTCGTCGATGCGGGTCGCCAGCTCGTGCGCAGCGAATCCGCCGAACACCACCGAGTGCACCGCGCCGAGACGCGCGCAGGCCAGCATGGCGATGACGGCCTCGGGCACCATCGGCATGTAGATCACCACGAGATCGCCCTTGTTCACTCCGAGCCCGCGCAGGGCGCCGGCGAACGCGGCGGTGGCGTCGCGCAACTCGCGATAGGAGTAGGTGGCTTTGGTGCCGGTGACGGGGGAGTCATAGATCAGGGCGGTCTGCTCGCCGCGCTCGGGCACATGCCGGTCCAGGGCATTGGCACAGGTATTGAGCTCTCCGTCGGGGAACCAGCGGTAGAACGGCGGGTTGGTGTCGTCGAGAATTCGCTGAGGTTCCGACGCCCATGTCACCGCCTTGGCCGCGTCGGCCCAGAACCTGGCCGGGTCGGTGAGGCTGGCGTCGAAAAGGGCGCGGTAACCGGACATAGCAGGAACCGTAATCTGCGTCACGTTGCAACGTGGTTGCAACCTGGCGAAAAACGCCTACAAATGAGGCCTTTGTCCAGCGGGCATCTCACCGCCCCGGCTTGCCTCGAGAGGTTTGGCCCGTCGTCAGCCGGGTAGCCCAGCGGCCATGGCTGACACTTCTCGGCTGGCCCTGGTGACCGGCGCATCCAGCGGAATCGGTTTCGAGCTGGCGAAACTGCTCGTCGCCGACGGCTACGACCTGATCGTGGCCGCGGATGACGAGGCCGTGCATGACACTGCCGAGCAACTCGGCTCGGCCGGGGCGAGTGTACGGGCGATGCAACTCGATCTGCGCAAGCCCGAAGACGTCGAGCAGCTCTACTACGCCGCGACCGAGGGGGCGACGGACGGAAAGCGGCATCTGGATGTCGCGGTGCTCAACGCCGGAGCGGCGCGCTCCGGTCCCTTCATCGAAGGGGACCTGGAGACCGACCTCGCGATCATCGACCTCAACGTGCGTTCCACGACCCAGCTGGCCAAGCTGGTGCTGCGCGACATGGCGGCACGCGGGACGGGCAAGGTGCTGTTCACCTCATCGATCGCGGCCACGATGCCGGGCTCCCTGCAAACCGTGTACAACGCTTCCAAATCCTTCATCCAGTCGTTCTCCGAAGCGTTGCACGATGAGCTTCGCGACACCGAGATCACCGTCACCGCGCTGATGCCGGGTCCCACCGACACCAACTTCTTCCGGCGCAGCCAGATGCAGGACACAGTGGTCGGGCAGATGCCCAAGGACGATCCGTCCGAGGTGGCGAAGCAGGGCTACGACGCCCTGATGAGCGGCCGGCGCAAGGTCGTCGCGGCGTCGGTGCCGTCCAAGGCGATGGGTCTGGCCAATCGGGTGCTGCCCGATTCGGTCAAAGCGGCTGCGAGCCGGCTGATTTCGCGTCCGGCCGGATGAACCCGAGTCGGAAGGAATCTGTGATGGAGTCATCCCCGGCAGCGGTGGACAGTCCGCTGACCGTCAAGCGTGAGACCACCGCCACCAGGCAACAGGTGTGGGATGTCATCGCCGACGGATGGACGTACTCCCAATGGGTGGTGGGCAACACCCGCATGCGTGCGGTCGACCCGCACTGGCCCGCGCCGGGAAGCCGCATCCATCACGCGATCGGAGTGTGGCCGGTGGTGGTCAACGACGAGACCGAGGTCGAATCCTGCAGACCCACCAAGGAACTGGTGCTGCTGGCCAAGACCAGGCCATTCGGGCTGGCCCGAATCGTGCTGCGGCTCAGCGACACCGAACACGGATCGCGGATCGAGATGGCCGAGGTACCCGTCGGCGGGCCGCTGAACTGGATACCGCGCAGGCTGGCACTGTTGGCCGTCTACCCGCGGAACAGGGAATGCACCGAACGGCTGGCCACGCTGGCCGAACGCCGGACCGAGCCGGAATGAGGTGCGACAACGCGGATGCGGTGGTGATCGGTGCCGGGCACAACGGTCTGGTCGCCGCCGCGATGCTGGCCGCCGACGGTGCACGCGGCTGGCCGCGTCGTCGCCTCAACCGTGCTGTCCTGGCGCTCACCGTCGGATCGCGGTAACCCACTTTCGTCCCGCGAGCAGACACAAAACTGCCCAAAATCCGCTCAAAATGGGCAGTTTCATGTCTGCTCGCGGGAGGGAGTTACTCCTGGAAGCGGTAGCCCATGCCCGCCTCGGTCAGCAGGTGCACCGGATGCGACGGATCGTCTTCGAGCTTGCGGCGCAGCTGCGCGAGATACACCCGCAGATAGTGGGTTTCCTTGGCGTAGGCCGGTCCCCACACCTCACGCAACAGCTCTTCGCGGCCCACCAGCTTGCCGCGGTTGCGCACCAGCATCTCGAGCATGCCCCACTCGGTGGGGGTCAGGTGCACCTCGGCGTTGTTCTTGGTCACCTTCTTGGCGGCCAGATCCACGGTGAACGACGAGGTCTCGACAATCGGCTCATCGGTTTCGGATGCGGCCGCACCACGGCGCACGGCGGCACGCAGCCGGGCCAGGAACTCGTCCATGCCAAAGGGTTTGGTGACGTAGTCGTCGGCGCCTGCGTCGAGGGCCTCGACCTTGTCGGTCGAGTCGGTGCGGGCCGACAGCACGATCACCGGTGCCGACAGCCAACCGCGAAGGCCTGCCAGCACCTCGATGCCCGACATGTCGGGTAGACCGAGATCGAGCACGATCACGTCGGGCCGGTGATCGGCCGCGGCGCGCAGGCCCTGCCCGCCGTTGGTGGCGGTGTCGACCTCGTAGCCGCGGACCGACAGGTTGATCCGCAGCGCGCGAAGGATCTGGGGCTCGTCGTCGATCACCAGGACACGGGTTTTGGGGGCGTTGGTCGATGTCATGCCGGTTCGTCCTTCGGCGGTGCGGCGAGGTCGATTTCGACGGTCAGGCCACCGCCGGGGGTGTCGGTCGCGGAGATGGTCCCGCCCATGGCTTCGACGAAGCCGCGGGCGACGGACAGGCCCAGCCCGACGCCGATGGTGGTGTCGTGATCGCCAAGGCGCTGGAATGGTGCGAAGAGTTGTTCCTCGGCTCCGCGCGGCATGCCGGGCCCCTCGTCGATCACCGCGATCAATACCCGGTCGGCGATCTGCCCGGCACTGACCCGGATGGGGCCGTCGGGTGCATACCGCAGGGCGTTGTCGATCAGGTTGGCCAGCACCCGCTCAAGCAGCCCGGCGTCGGCCATCGCCACCGCGTCGCCGACTTCGACCTTCACCCGGTCCAGCCCTTCTCGCGTGAATCCCGTGGCACCCTTGCTGATTCCCAGCAGCGCGCGCTGTGTCGTCTCCTCCAGATACACCCGGCGCAGTTCGGGACGGACCACCCCGGCCGACAGGCGGGACGAGTCCAGCAGATTGCCGACGAGCGCCGTGAGCGCGTCGACGGACTCCTCGATGGTGGCCAGCAACTCGGCGGTGTCCTCGGCCGAGAAGTCGATGTCCTCACTGCGCAGGCTCGAGGCCGCCGCCTTGGCCGCGGCCAGCGGGGTGCGCAGGTCATGGCTGACCGCCGACAGCAGCGAGCGGCGCAGCTCATCGGCTTGCGCGATGGCCTCGGCCTTGCCGGCCTCCTCGGTGAGTTCGCGCTGTTTGACCAGTCCGGCCGCTTGTTTGGCGACGGCGCTCAGGACCCGGCGATCCCGCGCGGCCAGTTTGCGCCCGGACATCAGCAACCAGAATTCGTCGTCCCCGACTTCGATCGCGGTGTCGGCGGTGTCCACGTCCGCGCACGGCTTCGTGCCCACGCACGCGACGATGTCCGCCGTCCCGTTGCGTTCCCGCAGCAGGCTCACCGCGCGTTGAGAGTACGTCTCCCGCAACCGCTCCAGCAGGGTGGTCAGGTCGGCGCCGCGCAGCACCGACCCGGCGAAGAGCGTCAAGAGCTCCGCCTCCTGCGAGGCCTTCCTGGCTTCGCGGGCCCGGCTCGCGGCGCCGTCGACCAAAGCCGCGACGGCCACCGCGACCAGCAGCAGCACGACAACGGTGACGGCACTGTCGGGCTCGGAGATGGTGAACGTGTGGCGCGGGGCGACCAGGAAGTAGTTCAGCAGCAGCCCGGACAACAGCGCCGAAAGCCCCGCGGGCGCAACCCCGCCGAGCAGTGCGACGATCAGCACGCCGATGAAGAACAGGGCGCTCTCGCCGCCGACCCCGAGATAGGGGTCCAGCAGGGTGACGATCGCCAGGCATATCGCGGAGGGAACCACCAGGCCGGCAAGCCAGGACACGACGTGGCGCTGCCTGGGTGTGGCTGTGGACCAGCCGAACCCGCGGCGGGCCTGCTCATGGGTGACCATGTGCACATCGATCTTGCCGGATTGCTGCACCACCGCCGCGCCGATGCCCTCGTCGAACATGCGGGCCCAGCGGGACCGCCTCGACGTGCCGAGTACCAACTGAGTGGCGTTGCGTTCGCGCGCGAAATCCATGAGCGCCGTCGGCACGTCGTCGCCGACGACGGTGTGCAGGGTCGCGCCGAGGCTGATGGCCAGCTCCCGCACCTTGCCCATCTGAGGCGCCGAGACTCCCGAGAGTCCGTCGCCGCGGACGACGTGCACCACCATCAGCTCGGCACTGGATTTCGATGCGATCCGGGACGCCCTGCGCACCAGGGTTTCCGACTCGGCGCCGCCGGTGACGGCGACCACCACCCGTTCGCGGGCCTCCCACGTGTCGGTGATCTTGTTGTCCGCGCGGTACTTGGCCAGTGCGGCGTCGACCTGGTCGGCCAGCCACAGCAGGGCCAGTTCTCGTAGGGCGGTGAGGTTTCCGCGCCGGAAGTAGTTGGACAGCGCGGCATCGACGCGCTCGGGGGCGTACACGTTGCCGTGAGACAGCCTGCGGCGCAGTGCCTCCGGCGTGATGTCGACCAGCTCGATCTGATCGGCGGCCCGCACCACTTCGTCGGGAACTTTCTCCTGCTGCTCGATTCCGGTGATCTGGGTGACCACGTCATTGAGGCTTTCCAGATGCTGGACGTTGACCGTGGAGATCACGGTGATCCCGGCGGCGAGCAGTTCCTCGACGTCCTGCCAGCGCTTGGGGTTCTTGCTGCCCGGGGTGTTGGTATGGGCGAGCTCGTCGACCAGCACCACCTGCGGATGGCGGGCCAGCACCGCGGCCACGTCGAGTTCGGGGAAGCGGCCTCCCCGGTACTCGACGTAGCGCGGCGGGATGGTCTCGATGCCGTCGAGCAGATTCGCCGTTTTCTTGCGCCCGTGCGTTTCGACCACCGCGGCAACCACGTCGGTGCCCCGTTCGAGCCGGCGGTGCGCCTCGCCGAGCATCGCGAAGGTCTTGCCCACGCCGGGAGCCGCGCCCAGGTATATGCGCAGCTCACCGCGTTTGACGGGGCTTGGCGACGGCGTACTCACAAGACCATCATCCTCGTGCCTACAGCGAGTCGAGGGCGATGTTGAGTTCGAGCACGTTGACCCGCGGTTCGCCGAAGAAGCCCAGGGTGCGTCCTTCGGTGTGCTGGGCCACCATGGCGCGCACCAACTCGGGGTTCAGACCGCGCGCCTTGGCCACCCGGTTCACCTGCAGATCCGCGTAGGCCAACGAGATGTGCGGGTCCAGCCCACTGCCACTGGCGGTGACCGCGTCGGCCGGCACCGCGGGGTCTGCCGGCGCGCTGCCCCGGACCGGCACGATCAGACCGGTGCTGTAGGCCTCACCGGTCCTGGCACATTCCACTCGCACACCTTCATAGGTGTTCAGGAACGGCGTCTTCGTGGTGTCACACGGTTCGTTGACGCTGACCACCCGCGTCGGGTGCACCACATTGCCGCGCGCATCGCGCGGCCCGATCACCGACAGCACCGCGCCGACCCCGCCGCCGGTGCAGAACGGGCGGGCACCGTCGACGCCGTCGAGTTCGCCGACGGCCACGCTGCGCGAGCACACCAGGGTGAGCAGGCTGGGCTTGTCGGGTTGGTCGACGACGCTCTCCGGGCCGAGGTTGCTCGCGCTGGTGGCCATCGGGTCATAGCCGGCGCCGGCGTTCGACGGGCGGCTCTGGAAGTACCGCGGCAGGGGATTGCCGTCGGCGTCGGTGAACGACTGACCGATCAGGCTGCTGCCCACCGGCTTTCCGTTCACCTCGATCAACGATCCGTCGGCCCGCTCGCTCAGGCCGGGAATCTGGGCCACCAGCCAGATGAACACGGGATAGCCGATGCCCAGGATCACGGTGAGTACCAGCAGGGCCCGCAGGGCGGCTGCATGTTGACGGAGCACGTTGGAGAATTTCATGTCACATTCCCGGGAAGAGTTGGACGACGAGGTCGATCAGCTTGATGCCGATGAACGGCGCGATGATGCCGCCCAGGCCGTAGACATACAGGTTGCGGCTCAACAACTTGGATGCGCTGCTGGGTGTGTAGCGGACACCCTTGAGTGCCAACGGGATCAGCACCACGATGATGATCGCGTTGAAGATCACCGCGGACAGGATCGCCGACTGCGGGCTGTGCAGGCGCATGATGTTCAGCAGATCCAGGCCGGGGAACAGGGCCACGAACAAGGCCGGGATGATCGCGAAGTACTTCGCGATGTCATTGGCGATGGAGAACGTGGTCAACGCCCCGCGGGTGATCAGCAACTGCTTGCCGATCTCCACGATCTCGATGAGCTTGGTGGGGTCGGAGTCGAGATCCACCATGTTGCCGGCCTCTTTGGCCGCCGAGGTTCCGCTGTTCATCGCGACACCCACGTCGGCCTGGGCCAGGGCGGGGGCGTCGTTGGTGCCGTCACCGGTCATCGCGACGAGCTTGCCGCCGGCCTGCTCCTTCTTGATCAGCGCCATCTTGTCCTCGGGCGTGGCCTCGGCGAGGAAGTCGTCCACACCGGCCTCGTCGGCAATGGCCTTGGCGGTCAACGGGTTGTCGCCCGTGATCATCACGGTGCGGATGCCCATGCGGCGCATCTCGTCGAAGCGTTCCCGCATGCCCTGTTTGACGACGTCCTTGAGATGGATGACGCCGAGCACCTCAGCATGGCCGTTGAACACATGGCCGACCACCAGCGGGGTGCCGCCCGCGGCGGAGATGCCGTCGACGATGTCGCCGAGTTCGGTTGGTACCCGGCCTCCTTCGGTCCGCACCCATTCGGCGACGGCGCCCGCAGCGCCTTTGCGCAGCCGGTGCTCGTCGGAGAGGTCGACGCCGGACATCCGGGTGTTGGCGCTGAATTCCACCCAGTACGCCTTGTCGAGTTCGCCGGGTGTGCGGCCGCGCAGGCCGTACTGCTGTTTGGCGAACACCACGATCGAGCGGCCCTCGGGGGTTTCGTCGGCCAGGCTCGACAGCTGTGCCGCATCGGCGAGTTGGGCGTCAGTGACACCGGACAGTGGCACGAACGCCGCGGCCTGGCGGTTGCCGAGGGTGATGGTGCCGGTCTTGTCGAGCAGCAGGGTGTTGACGTCACCGGCGGCCTCGACGGCGCGGCCGGACATGGCCAGCACATTGCGCTGCACCAGGCGGTCCATGCCGGCGATGCCGATCGCCGAGAGCAGAGCGCCGATCGTCGTCGGGATGAGGCACACCAGCAGCGACACCATGACGATGCCGGAGATGCCGTTTCCGTTGAGTGCCAGGGTGTCTGCGACGCCGGGGTTGTTGGTCTTGGAGAAGATGGCCAGCGGCTGCAGGGTGGCGACGGCGAAGACGAAGATGATCGTCAACGAGGCCAGCAGGATGTTGAGCGCGATCTCGTTGGGGGTCTTCTGCCGGTTGGCGCCCTCGACGAGGTTGATCATCCGGTCGATGAAGCTCTCACCGGGCTTCTGCGTGATCTTGACGACGATGCGGTCGGACAGCACCGTGGTGCCGCCGGTGACGGCGCTCCGGTCGCCACCGGACTCCCGGATGACGGGCGCCGATTCACCGGTGATCGCCGATTCATCCACCGAGGCAATGCCTTCCACGACATCACCGTCGCCGGGGATGACCTGGCCGGCCTCGACCACCACGACGTCACCCTGCTGCAGCAGCGGGGCGGCAACTTCTTCTTCGCTCCCAGCGGTACCCGGCGCCCATCCGGTCAGTCGGCGGGCCATGGTGGAGGTCTTGGTTTTGCGGAGCGATTCGGCCTGGGCCTTGCCGCGTCCCTCGGCGACCGCCTCGGCCAGGTTGGCGAAGATCACCGTGAGCCACAGCCAGATGACGATCAGCCAGGAGAACCACGACATATTCAGAACGGTGCCCAGTGTTGCCGCTACGGCGCCGATCTCGACGATGAACATGACGGGATTGCGCCACAGCGTGCAGGGGTCGAGCTTGCGCAGCGCGTCGGGCATCGAGCGCCACAGCATCTTCGGGTCGAGTAGGCCGCCCTTGATCTGGTTGGAACTACTGGGTTTCCGCTGCGCGGACGACGGTGAATCGAGAGTGGATACGGACATTTCAGTGAATTCCTTCAGCAAGGGGCCCGAGCGCGAGCATGGGCAAGAAGGTGAGGGCGACCAGGATCAGCGTCACGCCGGCGACCATGCCGACGAACTGGGGTCGATGGGTGGGCAATGTGCCGATGGACTCGGGTGTCTTGCCCTGTTTGGCCAGTGATCCGGCGAGCGCCAGCACGAAGATGATCGGCAGGAACCGGCCGAACACCATCGCGAGACCGAGCGCGGTGTTGTACCACTCGGTGTTGACGCTGATGCCGGCGAATGCGGAACCGTTGTTGTTGGCCGCAGAGGTGAAGGCGTACAGCACTTCCGAGAGGCCGTGTGGTCCGGTGTTGAGCATGCCCGCCCGTTGCCCGGGCATCGCCATCGCCACTGCGGTGCCGGTCAGCACGAGCAACGGGGTGATCAGGAAATACGTTGCGGCGAGCTTGATCTCCCGCGGGGTGATCTTCTTGCCCAGGTACTCCGGGGTGCGCCCGACCATGAGACCTGCGACGAACACCGTGAGGATCGCCAGCACCAACATGCCGTACAGGCCGGAGCCGACGCCGCCGGGCGCCACCTCACCGAGCTGCATGTTGAACATCGTGATCAGGCCACCGAGGCTGGTGTACGAATCGTGGAACGAGTCCACCGCACCGGTCGACGTCAGCGTCGTCGCATCCGCGAACACCGCCGAGTTGGCGATGCCGAACCGCTGCTCGACGCCTTCCATCGCGGCACCGGCGGCGGTGGGGACAGTGCCGTGGGCCTGCAGCTGGAACAGCATCATCAGGCTGACGCTGACGGTGGCGATCACGGCCATCACGGCGGCGATCGCGTAGCCCTGCTTGGGGTTGCCGACCATCCGTCCGAACGTCCGCGGCAGCGAGAACGGGATCATCAGGATCAGGAAGATCTCCACCCAGTTGGTCCAGGTGGTGGGGTTCTCGAACGGGTGCGCGGAGTTCGCGTTGAAGAAGCCGCCGCCGTTGGTGCCGAGCAGTTTGATGACTTCCTGGCTGGCGACCGGGCCACCCGGAATGGTCTGAGTGCCGCCCACGAGCGTGTTGACGACCTCGGTGTGCAGCGCGAAGTTCTGGATGGCTCCGCCGCCGACCAGGATCAGCGCGCCGATGACCGAAATCGGCAGCAGGATACGGAGATTGCCGCGTACCAGGTCCACCCAGAAGTTGCCGAGGTCGCCGGTGTTGCGCCGGACCAGGCCACGGACGAAGGCCATCGCCACGGCCATGCCGACCGCGGCCGAGACGAAGTTCTGTACCGCCAGGCCGGCCATCTGTACGAGGTGGCCCTGGGTGGACTCACCTGAGTATGCCTGCCAGTTCGTGTTGGTCACGAAGCTGACGGCGGTGTTCCAGGCCAGCGCCGGTGTCATCGGGGTTCCTGGATCATTCAGGTGCAGCGGCAACTTGCCCTGCAGCAGCTGCAAGATGAACAGGAACAGGATGCTGATCGCGGAGAAGGCCAGCACGCTGCGGGCATAGGCGCCCCAGGTCTGTTCGGCCTTCGGGTCGGCGCCGATCAGGCGGTAGATCAGGCGTTCGGCACGAGAGTGCTTCTCGGCCGTGTAGACGCGGTACATGTAATCGCCGAGCGGTACGTGGACGGCCACCACGGCGAGGATGAGGACAACGAGGAAGACGATGCCCGCGGTTGTAGTAGTCACTAGAACCTTTCCGGGAACAGCAGCGCCGCGAAGAGAAACAGCGCGATCAGGATCGCCAGGCCCAGGCCGACGACGTTTTCGTAGCTCACAGGCCCTCGACCAACTTCTGCACCAGGCCCAGCAGCGCAAAGATCGCCACTGTCAGCACGATGAACACCACTACGGACATGGGTTCTCCAACACGTTTTCACGCCGCCGGCTCTCGGCGACTGATCAAGGGTGCGTCCGCTGCGGGTGGCCGGCCATGATCTTTATGTCTTCTTTACGCTCGGCTGCCGGACCTTTACGAGTTCTTGCCCGGGACCCAGGAAAGCCCGCGTCTCAGGGGGTGACGAGGGCGCGAGCAACACCTGGCTGAGACATGGGAAATGCATCCTCACCATCGGATTCGTTGCGACGTGTTCCGGCTCTCATTGTCCGAACCGCGGCGCGATGAATGCGTGACGGCGGCATTAACGCTCAATACCGCAATGTCATTTACGCCCGATATCCGTCGGCGGAAGTATCGGGCTGAGGCGACTGTGCGGCGCGTCGGGCTGGCACAGTATCAGAACCAAGCGATCAGTACTCCGAAATGTCAAGGCCGCATGAATATTTGACCGTGGCGCATCAAGACACCGCAAGGATCCTGGCCCGGCCGTCGCGGCAGCGTAAGGCTCGAAGCAGGCGCATGCGGCACCGGGTCGCGGCGCAGTGAAGAAGAGGTTCTGGTGACATTGACGACAGGGTTTTGGCCCACATCTTCGGCGACGGTGCCGCAGTCGTCCGAGCGGGAGGCCATGCGGCGATGCGCGACGTATTGCCGCGCGCTCGATCCTGTCGAGCTTGCCCTTCCCGCCCGCGCTCTTCGGGATCCCAACGTGGCCAAATGGGCACGCGATCATGGTTTGAGTGTCGAGGTGCGCGACGGTGGTGATCTCGCGGTGGCGATCGGAACGGGTATTCATCCGATGCGCCTGGTGCTGCACGCCGATGGGTTCAGTGGTGATGAGGTGGTCTTCTGTAGCGCCAACCTCGGCGTCGGACGGTTGGTGGTCAGCAGCGTCGAGCACATTCACCTACTGGTTTCCTGCGCCGTGCGGCATCGTCGGCAACGGGTCATCCTCGGTTCGACGAACGCTGATGCGGTCAAGGCGGTGATCGACGGGCCGCGTCTCGATCTGGTCGGCCTGTATCGCGAAATCGATTCGGGCAAAGACTGTTTCACCGCACTCCCAGAGGTGGTCGGTGATGTGATCACGGAGATGGCCGATATTCGTCGTAGGCATGGGGTGGTTCTCGCCCGACTGTGGGTCGGCGGCGGGTTGGCCTTCGGCGCCACGCCTGACCGTCTGTCCGAGCTGGGCCGGGCCATCGAGGTGACGGTCGACGATGCCTGTGCGACGCTGCGCTTTCCGCGGCCGGTGGTGGTTGTGGCAGCTGGGCAGGACGCCCGGTTCTAGGGCCGGCCCGGCAACAGCCCTGTACAGCGGGACCGCACCGGACATAAATTGAGCCGTGGGCTCTATACGGCCCCAGAGCCGGCACCACGTCCAGCCAGCGCCGAAAAGGCCGCTGAGGGTCCTCGTTGTCGGCGCAGGGGTCGGCGGGATCTCCATCGCCCGGGGCTTGCTCCGCGACGGCCACGACGTCACGGTGTTCGAGCAGCGCCCCGAAGTGCGGGCGGGTGGCGGCGCCGTCACCATCTGGTCGAACGGCGAAAGCGTGCTGAGGCAGCTCGGCGTCGGTATGAACGGCGCCGGTCAGCAGCTGTCCACGGTGCGGGTCATGACGTCGTCGGGCCGCCCGATGACCACCCTCGACGTGACCGCGATCGTGAACCGGATGGGTGCGCCGGTTCGCATGGTCCCGCGCCGGGTTCTGCTCGAACGATTGCTCGAAGATTTTCCGGCCGAACGGATTCGGTGCGGCGCCCAGGTGGTCGGCGTGGCGGACGGCGGCAGTGGGGCGAGAGTCGATCTCGCCGACGGACGTTGTGTGGCAGGAGATTTGGTGATCGGGGCGGACGGCCTACACTCCAGGGTCCGCGAGATCGTCGGCGCGGCGCATGCCGAGCCGACGGGGTGGTGCAGCTGGCAAGGGCTGGCCGCGCTTCCGGACGGGGCGGATCGCCGGGTCGCCTTCGTCATCGTCGGGGAGCGCGGCAATCTCGGCCTGTGGCCGGCCGGGGGCACCGAGGTGCAGTGGTGGTTCGACCTGCCGTGGTCGCCGGATTTTGTCCGGCCGGAACGCCCCATCGATGTGGTCCGGGCGAACTTCACTGGATGGTCGGAGTTGGTGGATCGATTGCTGGTCACGTTGACCGACGACGACCTGGCTCGTTCGCCGTATCCACACTTCCGGCATCCCGTCCCCAGCCCGGGACACGGAGCGGTGACATTGTTGGGCGACGCTGCCCACACCATGCCGCCGACGCTGGCACAGGGAACCAACCAGGCGTTGCTCGACACGATGGTGCTGTGCAAAGCGATTTCGGACGTCCGGCACAGTGCGAACGGCGATGTGTCCGGTGCGTTGCGCTGGTATGAGAAGACCCGCCGACGCCGGGTCGCGGCGGTGTCCCGGGTGGCGTCGCTGCAGGTTTCGCATGGCGAGTTCGTGCTGCGGCCGGCGGCGATGGTGCCCGACCGGGTCATGACGTGGGTGTTGTCGACGTTCCTGCGGGCTGTGAGCCATCGCCGGCTGGCGGCGGAGATCAATCGGGATCTCGCCGCCGCGCCGGGAGCCGACAGGGGTGAACATGCCTGCTGAGGCCGTGCGGGTGTGGGGCGCGATCGACGCGCCGTCGAGCCGGTTGTGGCTCGTCAAATGGTGTGTGCTGGCCGTGCCGCACTACCCGATACTGATCGGCCTGTACCTGGTGTACCCGGTGGTGACCCTTGCCGCCGGTGTCGCCATCGTGTTCACCGGCCGGTTTCCGCGGCCGCTTTTCGATTTCAACGTCGGGGTCCTGCGCTGGTCGTGGCGGGTGATGAATTACCGGTTCCCGATGAACAGCACCGACAAGTACCCGCCGTTCACACTCAAGGCCAGGGCCGACTATCCGGGCGATCTCGAGGTCGACTATCCCGAACAGCTGTCCCGAGGGGCGGTTCTGGTGAAGTGGTGGCTGCTGGCGCTACCGCAGATCATCGTGTGCTGGGCGATGGAGCCGCTCCTGCAGGTGCTGTGCGTCATCTCCGCGGTGCGTCTGTTGGCCAGAGGCACGATTTCGCACGCCATGTTCGACTTTCTGATGGGCATGGTGCGGTGGCGCTATCGCGTGGCCGTGTACGTGTCGCTGATGAGCGACGAATATCCGCCGTTTCGGATGGATCTGGGGGCGCGGTGTGAGGCGTCGTAATCCGTTGTTCCCGTATGTCTATCGCTTCGGGATGCCGGTGTTCGACCGGCTGTTCTATCGCCGGTACCGCCGCGAGGCGATGAGCCATGCCACCGGCCGGTTGTTGTTGGTGGGGCTCGGCCCGGGAACCGATCTATTGTTCCTGCCCGCTCTGGTGACGTCGGTGGCCGCGGTGGAGCCCGATGCCGCGATGCGCCGGATGGCGAGCGCCCTGGCCCGGCGCCACGCCATCGACGTCGATGTGGTCGATGGATCCGGTGAGTTGATTCCGTTCCCGGACAACAGTTTCGACTCGGTCCATGTCGGTCTGGTGCTGTGTTCGGTCGACGATGTGGCCGCCACCCTCGCCGAGATTCGGCGGGTGCTGACCTCCGATGGCCGGCTGGTCGTTCTGGAGCACGTGCGCGGTGACGGCTTGATGGGGCGATTCCAGGACCTCATCGCGGGACCGTGGTCATGGCTGTCGTCGGGCTGCGAGCCGAACCGCCGCACCGTCGAGGCCATCGCCGCAGCAGGATTCGACACGAGCCGGCTGCGCAGCAGCCGCCGGACACTGGTGCCACCACCGTGCACACCACATCTGCGGGGTGTCGCGACTATTCGACGTTGACGGCCTCGATGATGTTGAGCCGCGCCGCTCGTCGCGCCGGCGGCACCGACCCCAGCAGACTGATGGCCAGGGCGCCGAGGGTGAACACCAGCGCCATCGGACTCGGCCGGAACGTGACGTCGAAATTCATGATGTCCCCGCTGACGAGGCTGAACAACCACTGGTCGACCAGGCCGACCCCCAGTCCCAGGACACCACCCACGATGCCGATGGCCGCCGCCTCGGCCAGCACCATGGCCAACGTATAGCGGCGGCTGGATCCCATCGCCCGCAGGACCCCGATCTCGCGCCGCCGTTCCAGCACTGACAACGTCAGCGTGTTCAACAGCGCGACGGCCGCGACGAACACCACGATGATCCACACCGCGTTGGCGATCAGCATGCTCTGGTGCAGCGGGGCCTCAAGACCGGCCAGCGCGGTGCGGCCGTCGTAGGTGTGATTCGGTGCGGGGACGACGTGACGGACGTTGGCGAGCAGCCGATCGGCGTCCGTTCCCTTGACTGCGGTGACCTGCAGCGTCGTCGACCCTGGCCGGTCGAACCAGGCCCGCATCTGGTCGAGGCCCATCCCGACAGTGCCGATCACTGTCGAGAAGTAGGGCACCAGCGCCAGCACTCTCGCCTGCTTCGGGCCGTGCGGTGTCTGCAACTGCAGGTCGTCGCCCACCCGGACGTTGAGGGTCTTGCCCAGATTCTGTGAGAGGACCACGCCGCGGCCCGCCAGCACGTCGCTGCGGGTCTGGTCGTCGAGGGCCTGGAAGAGTGCCTCGTGGCTGCCGGGGGCGAAGCCGTCGAGCATGACGCGCGTGCCGCCGACGACGGCGAATCCCAGGGCGCCTTCGGTGACGTTCGCGACTCCGGGCACCTCGGTGACACTCTCGGTAAGTCCTTGTGGCAGAAGGCCAGTGGGGTACTGGTCGGGGGAATTGGCGCTCACCCAGACATCGACGTCGGCGACCGGGGCGAAGACGTCGCGTGCCGACCGGATCATGTCGTTGTTCGTGCCGGTGATCACCACCGTGGTCACCACCGCGATCAGCACGGTCATCACGGTGGCCCACACCCGCCGTGGAGCCCGCTCGACCGTTGCCGCACCCAGCGCGCCGGCCGAGCCGAACAGGCGCGCGACGGCGGCGGTGGCTCTGACAATGGGCCCGGCGAGCGCGAAGCCGAGTGCGATCTGCGCGGTGAACAGGGCGGCGATCGCGACGAAAGCCATTGAGCCCGGCAGGTAGAACACCACCAGGATCGACGCCGCCAGCACGGCCACCGCCGCGAATCCGGTGACGATGCGCAGCCAGCGCGGCACGTTGTCCGCGGCCGACACCCCAACCGGGGCCAGCGCCTCGATCGGCGAGACCTTGTACACCTGCCGGGCCGCCATCGCCGACGCCGCCACACTCGTCAACGCCGTCGCCGCGATGGCGACCGGGATCGCATAGCCGGGCAGCCAATACTCGATGCGGGCTTCGAGGCCCTGGGTCACCGTCGGTGGCAGGCGACCGATCGCCATGCGGCCCAGCACTATTCCCAACAGTGAGCCGATGGTGCCGCCGATCAGCCCGAGCATCGTGGCCTCGGCCAACATGTCGCGCACGATGGTGGTGCGGCGACCACCGATGGCGCGCAGCATCGAGATGACGGGACGGCGCTGGGCGATGGCCATGGTCATCGTCGTGTAGATCAGAAACGCACCGACCACCAACGCGACCGCCGCGCCCATCAAGGCCATGTAGTTCATCAGCTTGACGCCGTCACCGGCCCGGGCCGCCCGCAAGCTCGGGGCCGCGACGATGGCCCGGCCGTTCACGGCTTTCGTGACCTGCTCGCGCACGGTGTTGAGGTCGGCACCCGGTGCGGCGGTGATCAGGATCGAATCGAGTTGGCCAAGGCGTCCGGTGACGTTCTGGGCCAACGGAAGTGGAGCCAGCACATAGTGGCCCCCGTTGAGGTCCGCGAGTTGTTTGCCCTCAAGCACTTCGGCGACGGTGACCGTTCCCGAGCCGAGCTGGAACGTCTCGCCTTTCGCGTGACCGACAGCGGGCCCGACGCGCACGCCCTCGGCTGCTGTCGGCGCCTGGACCTGGACCCCGACGGCATCTTTCAGCGCGCCCTCCAAGGCGCGGCTGCGGTCGTCGGCGCCGAACAGCAGCACCGGTTCAGTCGCAGTGGGCGCGGACATCCGGATCATCGGGGCGGCGGTCGCGACGCCGGGAACCTTGGCCACGTCGGTCAGCACGGCTTCAGCAAATCCCGAGTCGGTGACACCGGAGACTTCAAGCGCGGCGACGCCGGCGACGCCATCGGCCAGGCGGTTGACCGACCCGGTGATCGACCCGAAGATGCCAAGGATCGCGACGAGATACATTGCCGACACTGCCATTACGGCGATCGAGGCGATGGTGCGCCGTCGGTGCACGGTGAGTTCACGCAGGCTGAACACGCGAAGCCGGCTGGCTGCGGCCGCTATCGCGTGGTGGGGTCTCACCCCGGCACCACCGACATCTCGTCGGAGCCCAGCCGACCGTCCTGCAAGGTGATCACCCGATCCGTGGCTGCCGCAGCGTCGGCATTGTGGGTCACCATCACCACCAGCCGGCCACGGCCCTCCTCATGGGCGACCTCGGCCAGCAGCGCCAAGATCGCCGCGCCCGTCGTCGAATCGAGGTTGCCGGTGGGCTCGTCGGCCAGGATCAGCGGCGGGTCCATCATCATGGCCCGCGCCACCGCGACGCGTTGCATCTGTCCGCCGGACAGTTCCGAGGGCCGGTGCTCGGTCCGGTTACCCAGGCCCACGCGGTCCAGCAGTTCCACGGCCTGGGGTTTGACCTTGCCCAGCCTGACCCCGTCGAGGAGCTTCGGGACGGCCACGTTCTCCCAGGCCGACAGTGTCGGCAACAGGTTGAAGAACTGGAAGACGAAGCCCACCCGGTGGTGGCGGAACGCCGACTGCTGCTCGTCGCCCAGGCGGCCGATCTCCTCGCCGTCGAAGGTGATCGAGCCCGAATCGGGGGAGTCCAGCGCGCCGAGCAGGTGCAGCAGCGTGCTCTTACCAGCGCCCGAGGGGCCGATGATCGAGACGAACTGCCCGCCGTTGAGCTGCAGGGTGATCGCGTCGAGGGCGCGCACTGTCTGGCCGCCGACCTTGTACTCGCGGACCACGTCGCGCAGTTCGATGGCCAGTTCGGGCATCGCAGCCTCCCGGGAGTCGGGATATGGGGAGCCTACGCCCGCTGGCCTCGCCGAACCTGAACTTGTGTGCGAGATCCTGGCCGAAACTCGCACACAACCTCAGATTCGTGGCGCCAAGGAGGCGACCAACCGGGCTTTCTGGTCGGTGGGCGGGATGATCCGGGGATTCGTCAGCCGGTAGCGTCGGCCGCGGTGCACCACCTCAGCGGCGCCTGCGGCCCGGACATTGCGCACCCAATCCGAATGCTCGCCGTAGTTCAGCACCACCGAGACGGACTTGCTGTCGATGAACGCCATGACCGGCGTGCGGTACGGCTTGCCCGACTTGCGGCCGGTGTGCTCGATGACGGCCATGTACGGCAACCAGGGCGCCCACAGTCGCTGCAGCGGGTTGGTGACGTACTTGTTGAAGCGGGCGATCACCCGCATGGCCTGTGGTCCTAGTGCCGATGCAATCCATTCGGCAACTACGGCAATCGAATTCGCGATACTGCTCGGCATATGCGGCCCCCGTCGCTGTTCAGCCCTGCGGCCTCATTCAATCAAACCTGCGCAACCTCATCTGCGCCGACCGTGGTTCCGGCACGCGGCTCGGCATTCCCGGGGAATATGCGCCTGTCCGACCTGGTTGCAGCGGCTCATGGCTGAAATCATGCGCCGCTGGGAGATGGACGGAATCGGCCGCGACGCGCTCCGGTTGCGTGAGGTGGCCGTCCCGCAACCCGGTCCCGGCGAAGTCCTGATCAAGGTGGCCGCGGTTTCCCTGAACCATCGCGACAAGATGGTGATCGAAACGGGCCGCGGACTACCGCTGGAATTCCCCTTCACCCCGGGGTCCGATCTCGCCGGGACCGTCGTCGTGGCCGGCGACTCGGTGACCCGATTCGCCGTGGACGATCAGGTGATCTCGGTGTTCACTCCGGACTGGCTCGACGGCGCCCGGGCGGGTGACGCACGGACACCCTCCTACTGGACACTCGGTGGCTTCTACCCCGGAGTGCTCGCCGAATATGTAGCGCTGCCGCAAGATTGGGTTGTCCGGGCTCCGCGGACCCTGTCGCCAGCGGAGGCCAGTACGCTGCCGGTCGCCGGGCTCACGGCGTGGTTCGCGCTGGTGGAACGTGGTCATGTGCGGGCCGGTGATGTCGTGTTGGTCGAAGGTACCGGTGGTGTCGCGTTGTTCGGTGTCCAGATCGCGAAGATGCATGGCGCCGAGGTCATCGTGTCGGGCAGTGCGGACAAACTGGACCGAGTCGCACAACTGGGCGCAGACCATGTCGTGGATCGGCGCAGCGCTGACTGGACTGAGACCATTCTCGGGCTGACGGGCGACCGCGGTGTGGACCACGTGCTGGAGCTCGTCGGCGGCGCGCATCTCGGCAAGGCGGCGCAAGTGGTCGCGGTCGGCGGCCACATCCATCTCATCGGGGCGCTCGACGGGTTCGAGGTAACGACACCGGTAATGCCAATACTGATGAAAGACATCACCATTCACGGTATCGGCACTGGGCACCGGCGCGCACTCAGTGAACTGGTCAGCGCAATCGACAGTACGGGGACGAAGCCCGTGATCGGGGCACGCTATCCGTTACACGATCTACCGGCGGCGCTGGACCAGCTCGATCGCGGCCCGTCCGGGAAGATTGTCGTCGAGGTGGGTTGATCGACAGGTAGGGCGGTAGTGAGGGCGGTCTGATGACGACGAACCGATCTGAAATATGCTCTCGTGCGACGCCCCCATAGCCCAATTGGCAGAGGCAGCGGACTTAAAATCCGCACAGTGTCGGTTCGAGTCCGACTGGGGGCACAGTTCTTCTCCAGCATTGTGACGTCAGCTGCGCATAACCCCACAGCGCCGGCACTGCCGCTTTCTGCGTCAAGTGAAGTCAACCGGCTCCTTTAACCTCACTTATTCACATAAGTGAGGTTAAGCTAGGCCTGTGACTTCACTTCGTCCAGTCACCTACGAGAAGGTTCGCTGGGAACCGGGGGACAGGCGATACGCAAGCGCGGCGAGGCCCAAGTACGGCACCTACCACCCCGCTGTGCCGGCCAGCATCGTTGACCTGGTTCTGGAGTTGCCGCCTTCCGTGTCCGCAGACGCCGAGGCCGCCAGCCACGAGATCACCCGTTTCGACGCCGAACTCGGAGGCGAAATCGCACCGTTCGCCGCAGTCTTGCTGCGGTCGGAGTCGGCCGCAAGCTCGCAGATCGAGAACCTGACGGCTTCGGCCCGCGCTATCGCCGAGGCCGAGCTGCCCGGTGGCAAGGCCAAGCGCAATGCGGAGATGATCGTCGCCAACACCGCCGCGATGCAGCCAGCGGTCGCCTTGTCCGACTCCGTTGACGCCGACGCCATCCGCGAAATGCACCGCGTGTTGATGGTGAATGAATCAC
Source organism: Mycobacterium sp. URHD0025 (assembly GCF_000426065.1). GTDB lineage: Bacteria > Actinomycetota > Actinomycetes > Mycobacteriales > Mycobacteriaceae > Mycobacterium. The sequence continues at coordinate 73,897 of NZ_AUEQ01000008.1, forward strand.
GCCATACGCCAGGCGAATTCCGCACCGAGTCGGTGTGGATCGGCGGTGGCTCCACGCCCATCGGCGCGACATTCGTTGGCCCGCGCCCCGAGCTGATCGCTAGCGCGATACGCGACCTGATCGCCTTCGCGCAGCGAGCCGACGTTCCCACACTTCCGCAGATCGCGGTGGGCCATGCCCAGTTCGAGACCATCCACCCGTTCACCGACGGGAACGGGCGCACCGGTCGCGCATTGGTGCAGGCTATGTTGCGCAACAAGGGTCTGACGCGCCAGGTGACAGTGCCGGTATCGGCGGCGCTGCTGGCAGACACGGGCGCATACTTCGCCGCCTTGACCAGTTATCGCGATGGTGACGCCGCGCCGATCGTCGAGCGCTTCTCGCAGGCCACCGTCCTGGCAATTGCCAACGGGCGGCAACTGGTCGCGGACCTTCGTGAGATTCGGGAGAGCTGGAACGACGTGATCACGGCCCGGTCGGACTCGGCGGTGTGGAAGGTTGCAGATTTGTTGCCTCGCCGTCCGGTCGTGAACGCTCCTCTCCTGGCCCAGGAACTGGGCATCAAGTCCACCAATGCCCACAGATACCTCAACCCCCTTGCCGACGCGGGAATCCTCGTCGAGACGACCAATGGGCCGCGCGATCGAGTGTGGCGTTCTCCCGAAGTGCTCGCCGCGCTCGACGCTTTCGCCGAACGTGCTGGGCGGCGAGGCTGACCGCAAGTTTGTCGGGCCCAATCCGGCAGGCTTGTCTCGCGCGGCTCTACGATCGGTCGGTATGACCAGCAAGCCTGCTTTGATTCTGGCGTTTGCGGCATTCGCCGCAGCTTTCCCGACGGTTACGCCCGCCTCGGCCACAGCGGCACCGTGCCCCGACGTCGAGGTGGTGTTCGCCCGTGGCACCAACGAGCCGCCCGGCCTCGGCAGTGTCGGCGGTCCGTTCGTCGACGACCTGCGGGCCCGGGTGGCACCGCGCACCGTCGACGGAACCGCGGTGGACTACCCGGCCAACAACGACTTCCACAACAGCACCCCGGCCGGCACCGACGCGGCGCGGTCCCTGATCGAGTCCATCGCGGCCAGTTGTCCGAACACCAAGATGGTGCTGGGCGGCTACTCGCAGGGCGCGGCCGTCATCGAACAGGCCACCACCGCAGCGTCTCCCCAGACCGCCGATCATGTGGCGGCCACCGCACTGTTCGGTACGCCCCGCACCAGTTTCTCGGGCCTCCTGGCTTCCGGGATGCCGTTGCCGACGCTCGCTCCTCAATACGCCGCCAACTCGATCGACCAGTGCAACGAGGCCGACCCGATCTGCTGGGAAGGCGGCTGGGACATGGGCGCCCACGTGTCCTATGTGCAGTCGGGAAAGGTCGTGCAGGCAGCCGATTTCGTTGCGGGCCGGCTTTAACTGAGTAGCACCTTTTAGCTCGACAGGACCCAGTCGCCGGATAGATTCCAGGATCTCGGAGTGCCACAGAGCCGCCGCAGTCGGCATAAGCAAGGCCGCGCGCCAGGCCGGTTCAAACTCTGACCTGTGCCCCGGTGAAGAGTTCCGCAGCCTGCCGGGCGTCGATAACAGAACTGGTCTGCAGATAGGCCATGGCGTTGAGGGCGGCAGTATGGGCGGCTTTGGATGAGCCGTAGACCGCGTCGGCGACAACACGAAAGTGATAGTCGTGTTGATGGGCATCGACGGCGGTGTAATGCACACACACATCGGTCAGCCCACCGACCAGAACAACCGTGGTGGCCTTGTACCCGCGGAGTATGGTGTCGAGGTCCGTGTTGAAGAAGGCCGAGTAGCGGCGTTTGCGAACTTCGTATTCACCTGTCAGCGGGCCGAACTGGTCGATGAACTCGGCTCCGGACGTCCCGTCGATGCAGTGCAATTCTTCGGCGCCGTCGACCTCACGACCCAGGTCCACCAAGGTGGGATGGTGAACTTCGCGGATGAAGACCACCGGGATCCGGCGCGCCCGCGCATCGTGAACCAGCGATCTGATGGTGCTGACTTCGGGCGACTCGTTGCCGCCCGCAGCGGGGACGAAGTCGCGCTGGACGTCGATACAGATGAGAACCGTGTCCGAGGTGGGAGTAGTGATGTTATGCACGGGTGGTCACCTCGTCCGTGATGCGGTGCCTGCGGTGAAGGAAGATCGCGGTGCCGAGCATTCCGCTGATGGCGTACATCACCACACATCCCCATTCGACATACCAGGGTGCCCCGGTGTCGCGGGGCCAGGAGATGTTGACGATCTGGCCCACCAACCACACCGCGGCCAACACGTTGACAATCAAGCCGCCGACGGTGCCGAGTGTGAAGTGGCTGGCGACCCACATGCCGCGCAGTCGCGTGACGAGCATGGCGGCCACGGGTAGCAGGAAAGCGATGTAGAAGCCGCCGGTGGACATTGCGATCATGACGTCGAAGAAGCCGATCGAAACCGACAGCAGCAGCACTACGCAGGTGGCCGTCGCGGTCAGCAGAAGTGCGTTGCGGGGTAGGGCATCTCGCTGTGACAGTTTGGCGAGGCGTGCGGAACCCGGCAGTGATTGACTGACAGCGAGGGCGTGCACCGTGCGAGACAACGCGCTGCTCACTGCGGCGATGCCGGCAGTGAACCCGATGCAGACGATGACCGACATAGGTACCACCACTTCAGGTCCCAGATTGCCGGCCAGGGCGGCCAAGATCGCGTCGCCGTCGCCGTCGCCGCCGCCGGCGGCCACGGCGTCAAGGTCCGGGACCGCCAGGATCAGCGCCAGGCCGGCGTACATGACGGTCGCGGCCACCAGCATCAGGGACGCGATCTGTGCCAGCGGCACATTGTGTTCAGGGCGTTTGACTTCGGCGGCGAGGTCACCGGCGCTCTCGAATCCAATGAATGCCCATCCGACGATGGCTACCGCGGCGAGGAACGGTCCGAGCACAAAAGCTGTGCCGCCGTCCTGAAACCCGTTGAGTAGCACCGAGAAATCGTTCTGGCGATGGAACACCAGCAGGATGGTGCCAACGATAAGGCTCGCGATGACCTCACAAGCAATGGACAGCACGATGAACACCTTGAGGATTCGCCGATCGAGAACGTTCACGAGGGTGGCGATCAGTGTTACAGCGACAGCGAAGGCCACTCGGGTTTGCATGTCCGCCTCGGCGAATCCGAAGACGGTGGCGGCGAATACGCTGGCCGAGAAGGCCGCTGCGGCGTTGAGTGTGATCAGGGTGCAGATGTAGACCCAGCCGGCGAGCCACGCGTACCGGTCACCGACCAGCCGTCGAGACCACGCGTAGACGCCACCTTCTTCTGGCCATCTGCTGGACAACTCACCGAAGATCAGGGCCACCAACAGTTGGCCGCCGAGCACGACGGCGAAGGCCCACCAGAAGGAGGGCCCTGCGGTGAGCAGTCCGATATTGAAGATCGCGTACAACGCGATGATCGGGGAGATGAAGGCGAACGCTACGGCGAACACCGAGCCGAGGGTGAAGTCCCTTCGCCGGTTTTGGTCGGCGAGGTGATCATCCCCGGCGGCGGGCATCGGTGGGGAATCTGTTTCCGGATCCAGAATATTGGTCACACGACCTATAAAAGGATATCGATGATGCGCGCTGATAATCCTCGCGTTACGGACACGTACCGTGCGTTAACAGCGCGTAACGGCGGTGTCTGGTGTGCCACGATGAGGAGCGTGCAGGGACGTGGACGGCCCCGGTCGACAAGCCCAACCCGGGAGGGGCGCAACACTCGCGCTGAAATATTGGACGCAGCAGCGGAATTGATTACTTTGCAAGGTTTCGGCGGCACCACGACCCGGCAGATCGCCGAAGCGGTCGGGGTGCGCCAGAACGTGCTGTACCACCACTTCGGTTCCAAGGAACAGATCCTGGGCAGTCTGCTGGAAGCGCTGGTGTGCCCTGCTCTCGAGGCCGCCGAGGCACTGGCGGGTGTCCAGGCGTACACCGCGGACGATGCCGCCGCGCGCCTCTACGCACTGGCCTTTCACGACGCGAATGTCCTGGCGACGTGGCGCTGGAATCTGGGCGTGCTATTCGCCCTGCCGGAAGCGAATTCTGCGGCCTTCCATCCCGCGCACCAAATGCGAGCGCAGCTCCGGGGGCACTACCGGGAGTTCACCGAGTCAGTGGCCACTCACACGGGGGTAGCAGCCGCGGCGGATCATCCGTTTCGACTCGTCGAGTCGATCGCAGCAATCCGCGCCGACGGACAACTGAGCGCCGACACCCCGCACGAGCTGGCACTGGGTTGTTTGCGCCTGGCAGGCCGAGTAGACAGACTCGCTGCCGTTGTTGGGCAGGCGAGAGCCCTGTGGGAATCCTTGGGCGCTCCGTCGGCCCCAGAACTGCGGTGAGCCCCTCGATATCGTGACTTGGAGATTGTTGCCGGTTTGCCGCAACCGCATGCCGTCGGACTCACGGCGTGGCTGCGCAGAAGTCCTCAAACGGAAAGGCAGCGGTTTTCGCAGCCGGTTGACCCGATGGCGTCGTAGGTGTGCCGCCCGTCCGGCATTCCGGTCGCTCCGGCACCGCACCGCGCTCATACTTCACGAATGCGTGCCCGCGTCGGCATCGCGGCGCCGACGGCTGCGATCGCACTCCTGGTGGGTTGTACGTCCGGGGCCGGCATGTCCGAGGTGAAGATCGTGCTCGACGGTGACATCCACACCCTGGCCGCGCAGGTCACCTGCACCAGGTTCCCTGACGGCAACCTGCTGATCTACGCCTCGCCATCGGCAACGGACCACAGACGAAGCGTTCGAGTGATGCTGACGACGGCACACCGCCTGGTCGTCACGGCAGCAGGCTTTCATATCCCGGAAGCCAACGGGTTCACCAAGGACTCTCGTGAGATGACGGCGATCAAGGTCGACGACGCGTACACGATCAGCGGACGGATGCCCGCCGACGATAGGGGGACCGGGTGGCGCCAGGTGAAGATCGAGGTCACCTGCCCCGGCTATCAGCGGCCGAAAGGCTCGTCCGACACGGTGCCTGCGCTCGGGAGCCCCTGACAGGCCGGATGGTCGGCAATCATCTGCATCCGGTGGGCTCACAGGCGATACTTCGTCTATATCGAAAGACCAGGGGGATCGGCAGTGAATTCGCGCGTCGGTACGACGTTCGGCAAGTACTCGATCACGCGCCTGCTCGGCAAGGGCGGGATGGGGGAGGTGTACGAGGCCTTCGATGCGGAGAAGAACCGGGTCGTGGCTTTGAAGATCCTCGCCGACGAGTACTCCAGAGACGTCACATTTCGCACCCGGTTCCAGCGGGAATCGCACGCGGCCGCCGTCTTGCAGGAACCCCATGTCATCCCGATTCACGACTGGGGCGAGATCGACGGCAGCCTCTACATCGACATGCGGCTGGTGCAGGGGACGACGCTGGCGGACCTGACTGCGGACGGCCCACTGCAGCCGGCGCGTGCGGTGGCCATCGTCATCCAGATCGCGGCGGCCCTGGACGCGGCACACGCCGCCGGGCTGATCCATCGCGACATCAAGCCGCAGAACATCATCGTCACCCCGGCCGATTTCGCCTACCTCGTCGACTTCGGCATCGCCGAGAGTCAGGGTGACACCCGGTTGACCACAGCAGGATCCCGCATCGGGACGCTGAATTACATGGCGCCCGAACGGTTCACCGGCCAGGTAGTGACACCGGCGGTCGATACGTACTCGCTGGCGTGCGTGTTGTACGAATCGTTGACGGGCCACCCGCCATTCATCAGTGACAGCCTGGAAACCGTGCTCGCCGCCCATGTCTCGGCGCCACCGCCGCGGCCCAGCATCACAAATCCGGCCGTGCCCACGACTTTCGACGATGTGGTGTCACGCGGCATGGCCAAGGATCCCGATGACCGCTACGGGACGACGGGCGGGCTGGGGCGCGCCGCGCAACGGGCGCTGCAGGCCGGGTCTGCGCCGGCGACCCTGCCGCACCAGGCGCCGACCCTTGCGGCGCCTTTTGCCGGCCCGGCCAGCTTCCCGATCCCGACGCAGTCCGCTGCGGAGCCCGCCCATTCAGAACCTCGCAGGCGGGGATGGGTACTGCCCACCGTCATCGCGGTGGCGGCCGCGCTGATCCTCGGCGGCATCGGGGTCGTGATCGGCATGCTCGCCAACAACGCCGGACAATCCGCGGACGCACCGCCGCCGTCGGCGTCGCAGAGAGATACGGCGCAGGCAGACGGCCCGGTGCCGCCACTGATCACCGGTCCCGATCAGAGCAGCCTGCACCAGTCGTGTGATGACGGTTTCGCGGCGACCACCGCCACCGGGTTCGCGAGCCGCGCCGGGCGCGGAACCCCCGAAACCTCATGCCTTTTCACCAACAGCGTGCTGACGTCGTACTGGGCCGAGTACGGCAACGCGAGCCCGCTGCCGCGCGCCGTCTCGGCACCGGGGGCGGTGGACTGCGGGACGGTGCCCGGCGCATTGTGCGACGGATCCAATTTCTTGATGCACTGCCGGCAGTCCCCAGGTGACAGCTGGATCACCTGCACGGGTGGCAAGAATGCCCGCGTCTATCTGTGGTGATCGGCGCAGCCCCTAGGCGCAGCCCTAGCAGTGCCCGGCCGGCACGGCGCCCAGCCGTTGGCTCAGCCAGTCGGTCATCGTGGTGAGCGCCGCGGTGCCGTCCTCGAACTTCCCCGAGAACGGCAGCGCCGCTATGGCGACGGCCACTGTACCGCCCGGGGTGGTCACCACACCGATCTGACGGACCAGGTAACCGCCTGTCGGTGACGGTCCCCAGCCGCCCTTGAACCGGCTGTCGACCACGGTGCCGATGCCCCAGCGCTGGTCTTGTTGGACGCGGCCCATGAGGTCGAACACGGGGTCATTCTCCTTGTCGCACACCGCGGCCGAGGTGAACCGCACCTGGTCGGTCAGCGACCAGTCGGTCTGCCCCGAGGCGCTGAACTCCGGGCGGACACGTTGTGATTGGACGACCGTCGGATCACCGGCCTGCCGCAGCACCGCTTCGACCTTGCGTGCGGCCTCTGCCGGCGTGCCCAGGCTGTCCCAGATCGATTCGGCCGCGGCATTGTCGGATTCAGTGATGGCCGCGGTCATGGCGTCGGTGATCTGCGGCGGCACCTCCGCGCGCAGCGCGGCGATGATCAACGGCACCTTGATGGTCGACCATGCCGGTCCGCTTTGCCACTGGCCCAACGACATTGGCTCGTGGCCGGGTCCGACGCCGCTGAGCGCGATTCCCGCAACGGCATGCAGCTGCGTTTCCAGCTGCGCGAACTCCGTGGCGAGCGACGCGGTGGGGGCAGAGCTGCGTGCGTTCGGGCGGCCCCCGATATGTGTCCCGATGATCACCCCCGCAGTGAGCGCGATCGCCGCGAAGACCGCGACCAGGACCCATAGCCGGCCGTTGCGAGCGGATTTCACGGCGCAGCGCTTTCAAGCTCGAAGGTGAACTCATGGCCGCAGATGCGGACACGGTCACCGTCGCCGAGGGTGGCGCTGGGGCGGATGCGTTCCTGCCGAACCTGCACACCGTTGGCCGACTGCAGGTCGGTGATCACGAAACTGCCTCCGGTGTCGATGATCACCGCGTGATGGCGGCTGATCTCGGCGTCGGCGAGCACGATGTCGTTGTCGGGCAACCTCCCGATGCGGGTGATGTTCGGCTGCAACGGATATCGGTGTCCTGCGCCGTCGCGCAATGCGGCGGCCGTCGAAACTCTCCCGCCGGCCGTGAGTCCGGCGCTCACGGTGCGCGCGGCGGTGGCCATGGCGGCCTGCCGGATGTCCAGCCGCTCCTGACGCAGGATGCGCGCATGCAGTGCGCTGAGCGTCGGCCCGGGATCGATGCCGAGGTCCTCGGCCAGTACTGACTTGACCCGCCGGTAGGCGTCCAGCGCGTCGGACTGCCGCTCCGCGACGTAGTAGGCGGTGATCAACTGGGCCCACACCGGTTCCCGGTACGGATGCCGGGCGACGAGCTCTTCGAGGTCGGCGATGACGGTCGAGGCCCGCCCGCAGGCGATCTCGGCCTCGGCGCGGCTGGTGTGTACCAGCACGTGGTCTTCGGCCAGGGCCGAGGCGAAGGTGTCGACGAATCTGAATCCGTGCAGATCGTCGAGGACGTCTCCGCGCCATTGCGCGAGCGCCGCCGACAGGTGCGTACCGGCCCGCTCGAAACGTCCCGCGGCAGCGGCGTTCAGGCCGGCGGCCTTCTCACTGATGAACCGGTCCAGATCGCAACTGCCGGGATCCACGTTGAGTCGATAACCGGGAGCCGCTTTGACCAGTGCTGAACGGGCTTCCCGTTCGGAGCCGCCGAGCAGGCGACGCAGGTTCGACACATGGGTGTGGATGGTGGCACGGGCCGCGGGCACCGGCTCACCGTCCCAGACCGCATCGATCAACGATTCGGTGCTGACCGCCCGATTGCGGTTGATGAGCAGGACCGCCAGCACCGCACGCTGTTTGGGCGTACCCAACGCCAGGGGGCTGTAGTCCAGGGTGACCTGCAGCGGACCCAACAGGCCGAACCCGAGACGAGGTTCACCCATCACAAGCCTTCCCGGTGTTCGGCGCGGTCCGCATCCCATTGTGACGCCGCGCGGCGCTACCGCAAGGATCCGTTGAGAATCCTGCAAGGTGTCGGCGTCATCGTTGCGACATGACCACGATTTCGCACCTACCCGCCCGGCACGACGGCGTCGCCGAACTGGAATCGCTGCTCGACGTGCTCGCCGGTGTCGCCGTCAGGGGAAAGGCCCCCGGGCCCGAACTGCTGGTGCGGGTGGCCCACGTGCGGGCCGGGCTGGCCGCTTTGGCGAGCGACCCGAACGATGGTGAGCCGTACTCCCGGACGATCCTGCGTATCGACGGCGAGGTCGAGATCATGCTGGCCCGGTGGCGGCTGGGGCAGCGCTGCGCACCGCACGACCACGGCGGTGCGGGCGGATTCGTGATCGTGCTGGAGGGCCGGTTCGAGGAGCGGCGGTTCGGTTGGGACGGTCCAGAGTTGGCCATCACCGGCAGATCCGAGCACCTGGCCGGTGCGGCAACACGCATCACCAGGGACGTCATTCACGATATGGCCGGCCTGGACGGCGGCTTGACGTTGCACTTCTACAGTCCACCGGCGACCAGCATGAGGGTGTTCGATCTGGAGCACTCCGAGATGTTGGAGTTGGTCGGCAACTACGGTGCCTGGATTCCTGCCGGGCAGCACCGGCGCGTTCCCTTCGCCCGAGTGTCACCTGAAGTGATTGCGGCGCCGGTCATCTGGGTGGCCCACACCACGTATTACCGGGGAGGATCCGAAGAGTTCGCGGTGGCCGCCGCGACGATGGCACGCGAACTGGCCGCCGCCCATCCCGATGCCGAGGTCATGGTGTCGGGCCTGCATCACAAGGCGGAGTTCGTCGCCGAGCTCACCCGATTGGCCCAGGCCGGCCGGATGGTCGACCAGCTGCACCTCATCAGCCATTCCGGAATGTACGGCCCCATGTTCGGATCGACCGCTTGGCCCGAGCAGTTCTCACCGCACGAATGGCGGTCCATGACAATCCCTTTCACCGCCAATGGCCAGGCCCACTTCCACGCCTGCCGCACCGCGCGCTGGTTCGCACCGTTCTTCGCGAATGTGTTCGGTGTACCCGCTTTCGGTAACCGCGACTACACCACGGTGTCGGCACGCCAGGACAGATTCCGCTGGGCGGGCCGCCGGCCGGTGTCCCGCACCGACCTGTACCTGATCGACGCGCCGGGCCGGAAGTCGCACGGGCCATTCGGCACCGTCCGCAAATACCTGGGTGCCGCAGCCCAGTCGCCGGTCCGCTGCATGCCCAACCCGGCAGGGTCCGCCGGCTCATATGACCCCGTCGCCGAACTGTACGACCGCGCATACGCCGACATCCGGGTGCGCGGCGCGGAATGGCGGTGGGTGTCCGAGCAGGCCGTCCGCGTCCGCGCCGACCTCGGACGCGGGCTGCGGGTACTCGAAATCGGGTGTGGCAGTGGTGCGTTGTTGCGTGCTTTGGACGATGACGGCCTACTCGACTTCGGCGTCGGCGTGGACATCTCCTCGGGGATGGTCACCCAAGCGCGCAAACGCGGCCGGCAACGTCCACGGCTGCGGTTCGCCACCGTCGACGGCCCGCAGATGCACCTGCCCGACGACCACGTCGATGTGGTCATCTGCTTTCTGTCGTTTCGGTACCTGGATTGGGATCCGGTGATGGCGGAGATCCGCCGGGTGCTGGCGCCCGGCGGAAGGCTGTGGGTGGTCGACATGGTGGAGCATCCGATACGGGTTCGCGAGCTCCCGGTACTCGCCCGATCGGCCCTCGAACACGTGCGCACCCGACGGGCCCGGCCGCGCTTTGCCGCCGATCTGAGGGCGCTGACTACTCATCCGGCATGGCTGGAGATGCTGCGACACAACCCGATCCGTGCCGAACACGAGTACCGCTGGTATTTCGCCAGCCGGTTTCCCGGCACCCGGCTTCGGCTGCTGACGGCGACCCTGTCACAGCGTCTGGTGGCGTTCGATTCCGGACCGCTGGCCAAGGGGTCCACGGCCCCGCTCACCTACCCATGACGCCGGCTCCCTGCCTCGGCGTCCTCGACTGGGGCATCGGCGGCATCGGGCTGGTACGCGAGTTGGACCGATGCGTGCCCGGACTGCCGGTTCTGTACTGGTCGGATGCCGGCACCACACCCTACGGCCGGATGCACAGTGCGGACCTGGCCGCCCGGCTCAGCGCGGTGATCGCCGAACTCGCGTTGAGAGGCGCCACCGAGGTGGTGCTGGCCTGCAATGCCGCGAGCACCGTCGGTCCACGGCTCACGCGGGCCCCGGTTCCGGTGGAGGGCATCATCGGCCACGGCCTGGCTTCCGTCTCCGATCAGATCCGCGGGCCCGTCGGCGTCGTCGGCGGGCGGCGCACCATTGCCAGTGGCTGCTACCGGCGCGGGTTGGCCCGGCCCGGTCGCGAGGTGCTGTCGCGGGTGGCGCAACCGTTGTCGGCGCACATCGAGGCCGGCAGCGTCGGCTCACCGGGATTCGTCGCGGATCTGCGCCGGATCTTGGCGCCGCTGCGGCGGGCACAGGCCCTGGTGCTGGCCTGCACCCACTATCCGGCCGTGAGCGACTGGTTCGCCGACGCGCTGCCGGATACCGCCCTGATCGATCCGGTCCAGCGGCTGGCCACCGCGCTCGCCGCACGCCATCCCGCCGCCCGGACCGGTCCGGTGGCGGAAAGGGCCTATCTGACCAGCGGTGATGCCGAGGGAATGCGGCGCGGTGCCGCGATCGCCTGGGGCGTGGAACTCAGCGCAAAACCGGCGGCCATTGCGGACCGACTCGGCACAAGATTCCATTGAGAATTTCGCAAGGCCGCCACCGCATGCTCAAGGCCATGAGCACATTCCGACGTCACCTCGTCCCGTTCGTCGCCGCAGCGGCGGCCGTCCTCACCCTCCCCGCGACCGCTTCCGCCTGCCCGGCGTCCACCAAGTTCGTCACCCCGTCGGGCAACATCTGGTGTCTGGTCGCCAGTAATTCCGACAGCACCAACGGCGTGGTGTGCGAGATCCGCGAGCACAGCTATACCGCGCCGCCCAAGCCGGCTGACTGCCACCTGGACTGGGGCGACCGCATCAGCCTGAAGCCAGGGGGCACGCCCGTGGTGCACTGCCACGGCGACACGATTTTCGACTCCGGAATGCCTACGCTGCCGTACGGTCAGACGCGTTGGGCCGGCCCGATCAAATGCGAGGCGCAACCCTCAGGAGTCATCTGCACCGACACCGGCACGGGGCATTTCTTCCGGATATCGCGCGAATCTCTCGACCTCGGCCAGCGCTGAACCCGCTCGGGGCCTGATCGTTTCGCCATCTCGTCCAATTTCGCCCGACAGACCACCGATGACCGCTAGCGTGACAAAGGTCGAGTTCGATGTAACGGGGGGCGAATAATGACGCGGGTAGCGGCGTGGGTTGGTGCCGGGATGTTCACGGCTGGATTGTCGGCGGCGGTGCTCGCCGGGGCAGGGACGGCTCACGCCGACAACGACGGCGGATCGAAGCAGGACGCGAAGCCGTCGGCCACCCACAACGAGTCCGCCCAGAAACCCCAGCATCGGAAAACGCGTGCGGTCAAACAGCGGCCCAAATCCGAGGTCTCAGACGCGCAGGCCGCCGAAACGAAACCCGCGACCACCTCGCGGGCAGCCAAGTCCGACGAGGCACCGCGGCCCCTCCGCCAATTGGCCGATTCAGTCACTGCCAAGGCGCGCAGCGACTTTCGGGACACGGCCCGCGAGATTCGTCACGCGGCCGACGACGCCAGCGCTGCCGCCAAAGGCGCCGTGGCAGAAGCGACCCCGATCGGCGACGAGCCGACGAGCGATGTGGAGATCCGCGTCCGGCCGCCGATCGGCATCCGGTCGGCCATCGCCGCCCAACGTGAACGCATGCATCTGCCGGCGGGGAGTGCGGCGACGGCGATCGAACAGCGCGACATCCAGGTCGGTACAACGCTGCGCGACGCGCTGAAACCGACTGGCCCGGACCAAGCCGACGCCCGGGTCGTCAGCCTCGCCGCGGCAACACCGACTCACGAGGATCCGCTCGAGGTCATCCATGACGTGATCCGCAGCCTCGGGACATTGGTGCTCAACCCCGAGCCGCAGAACTACCCCAAGCCGGTATCGGTGATCGGTGACGTCGTGTTCGACACCCTGGCCACGCTGGAGCGGGCCGTCGGCGGCGATCCGGTGGTGCCGCCGGCGTTGCGGGACTCCGTCGAGGTCAGCACCTCCACACTGGTCATCTCCGAAGGTCATGAAGTCGAATCCAACTGGTATTTCCCGACTTCTGACAATGGCGAGCCACCCACGCGGCTGATCTATCTGCAGCACGGCTTCCTGGCGAACGGTCCGCTGTACAGCTATACCGCGTCGTATCTGGCCCAATCGACCAACAGCGTCGTCGTCACCACCACGTTCACGTCGAACCCGTTCGAGGCCGACGGCATGTGGCTCGGGGGCGACAACCTCCACGAGGCCGTTGCCCAATTGTTTCTCGATCCGGACCGCACGGCGCTGAACGCCAGCATGGACACCGCGGAGCTGAAGGCCGGTCGCGTCGAGAATCTCGATGTACCAACGCAGTTCGTCCTCGTCGGGCACTCGCTGGGCGGCGGGTTCGCGCCTGGGGTCGCCGGATACTACGCCGAAGGACTGAGCCGCCGGCGCGAACAGGGGCTGGACGCACCCAATGAGCTTGCCGGCGTGGTGATTTACGATGCGGTGCCGATGGGCGCGATCATCCCCGATGCCATGGATCGGCTGGACGAGCTGGAAACGAACGGCACCGTTGACAGCAGCGACGACGATCCGAACGACTACATCCCGATCTACGAGATCGGCGCCCCACTGAATTTCCTCAATGTGTTCAGCGACGTCAACGACCAGCTGTCCGAAGCGCGGCCAGGGCAATTCACCGGCGTCGTTCTCGAAGACGGCGTGCACATGGACCCGATGCAGGGCGGCAACCCGCTGATCCAGGTCGCCGCCTACGCCATCGCCGGGTTCCCGCAACCGCAGAATCCGCTGGCCGTGCGCGAGCTGTCCGCGGGGTGGATCAACGACATGTTCGAGGAGAACATCGATCCCGCCACCGGGGCCTGTAAGACCGGCGTCGACTGTGCCGGCCAGTACGGCGACGGCGACGACTCGTTCACGATCACCACGGACAGAGGCGACGCCGTGGCGGTGCTGATCGGCACGCAAAAGGCCAAGGACCTCACATCATTGCGGGCAATCAGCGCGACCGACTTCATCTCCGCGATCCCGGCTGGAGTGCTCAACGGTCTGCAGACCACGTGTGAGTTGGTCACCGGAGGCGGATGCTCGGTGTAGCCGGTGCTACTCACCACAGATTGTGTGCATAGCGGAGCCGTCGCGGGCGGCGACGTCAGCTGGGTTGAGCCAGCCGATTCCTTCGAAGTAGTAGGTGTCCGGAGGATGTAGTGCGGACTCGGCGATCGGGACGGCGAGTTGGGTGCTCTTGCTCCACACGAGGTTGGGGTCGTGGACGCGCACTTGCGCGGTGCTGAAGAGCCGTAGCAGCACTGATTCGGCTGTGCGCCAGTCGAAGTCGTGGGGAAGTGGACGGCTGACGGTGAACTCGGGATCGGGCCGGTCGAGGGAGATGTGCTCGATGCCGAGATCGCCCTTTTTCTGCAGGACGGTCTCGGTTTGTCCTGGTTGGAAGGTGACGACCACTCTGTCGTCCGCGGGGCAGGGGGCGCCCGTCCAGAATTGGAGGGCGCCGTCGGTGACGCGGACCCCGATGACCGACTCCTGGGACTCGCGCTTCGCGGGGTCGGGTGTGCAGACGGTCAGAAATTCCTTGCCGTCTTTGGCTGCGACCTCGGTTGGGTTGAGCCAGCCGAATTGTGGGAAGTAGTAGGTGTCTTCGGGGTGCTCGGCCGAGTGTTCGCTGATCTCGGTGGCGATCGGGGGGAAGTTCACCCCACCGATCCCGCGGGCGACTGGTGGGCCAACGACATCGAAACTAAATAGCTTCGCGGTGCGCCAGTCGAATCCGTGGGGCAGGGAGTGTTTGATGCTGAAGCCGGGATACGGACCACCAAGATTCAAGTACTCGAACTCGACTCCGGGTGTCAGGCCCTCCTCAACGCTGGGGGTGAAGATCTGCAACTGAATGTCGCTGCCGCCCGATGAGCTGAAGCCGACGTTGACATATTTGGTTCCTTCACAAGGGGTTCCGGTCCAGATCCGTAACTGCCCATCGGTGACACGTAAGCCGAACTGCGACGACGGCAGCGAGGTCGCGAACTGATCCCCATGGAAGGCCCAGCATGCGCTGAGTGGCAGAGCGACAACCATTATCGTCAGGACACAGAACAGGCGGCGCATCAGTGGTACCCGCCGTCGCTGCCGCCGGCATTGGACTCGAAAGGGTTGGGGTCAGCGTCGGTGGGCCAGAAGTACTGCCGCAAGAAATTGGCGCGACCTTCGTGGGCCCACTGTTGAGAGTGACGCTCCTCGTGGTGCAGGATGCGATCAATATCGTTGCCCTGGCGAAGCGTTCCGTCGTCTGCTTGCCACGTCGACGTTCCCGACTGGATGAGGTTGCGCAATTCTTGGGCCGGTCCGTGAGGCGGATGGTCCATGTTGACCGCGAATATGTCGCCTACGCAGGTGCCGGCCTGCTGGCTGACCGTCTGCTGAATCGGTCCACCCCCCACACCCATCAGCATGCCGTTCGGTGTGGCGGCAAACCGACCAGTCGCATGCTCGAGTAGATCGTAGCTCCAGCTGTTCGCTGCCTGACGGTCCTTGATTCGTTGTACCTCGGCAGCTGAATAGGGTGTCTCCGCGAAGTCATTATTGATGTTGCCTCGCGACGACCCATAACCCGTCCCAGCGTTGAAGATGTAAGTCATCAAGGCTGCCTGACGGGCCTGCTCTGCGTTGACTTTCTCAGGCAGCATGAAGTAATCCGTGTCGTCCCTGGGATGGTTTTCGACCTCGATGCGCATCGCCTCGATCTTGAACCACTGTGTGGGATTCATATACAGATACAACTTCAACATGCGACCTAGTGAGACTGAGCCGCCGTCGGCGACGTCCCATCGGCCCTCGGCCTCGTTGACTGCGGTATCCAGTTTTGCCTTGTAGCCAACGAGCTTGGGGCCGTGCTTACTCAGTGCAGCCTTCAACGTTGCGAAGGTCTGGCTGTAGGCCTGCTGATACCCGATGAGCTCGCCGTACTGTTTGCCGGCGGCGTCCGAGGCCGTACCGATCCAGTCCTCGCGCAGCGTGCTCATCTGTTCGCGGCCTTGGGCGATCTGGCTGTTGACCCGCTGCGCTGAAGTCTCCGCATCAGTAGCCGCAGTGCTCAGGACATCGGGCTTTGAGTTGCGAATCTTCGACACCGTGTACGCCACGCAGCCCCCAATCTGCCGACTCCATTCTCACCCGGGTCAGCGACGCTGGGCTGCACCAATCTCGATGAAGTCCACGCGGTGAACGTCCCGAGGGCAGGGCCGGACGTAGTGTTCAGACATGACTGATGCACTGCCCAGGACGGCTCTGGAACTGCGGTCGCTGGTGACAGAGGACGGCATGCTCGAGTTGTCGCTGCACGAGGTTGCGGTGGCCACCCCGGCACGAGACGAGGTCGTGGTCCGGGTCGAAGCCTCGCCGATCAACCCGTCGGACCTGGGTCTGCTGATTCCGAGCGCGGCAGACATGTCGGCGGCGACCGTCGCGGGCACCCCGGACCGGCCCGTCGTCACGGCGCCGCTGAAAGAAGGGGCCCTGGCCGGTCTGGCGGCACGCGTCGGCATCTCGCTTCCGGTGGGCAATGAAGGCGCGGGCACCGTGGTGGCGGCGGGGGAGTCGGCGCAGGCGCAAGCACTGCTCGGCAAGACCGTGGGAATCGCCGGTGGCGCGATGTACTCCCAATACCGAGTGGTCAAAGCCGAGGCATGTCTGGTCCTGCCCGAGGGCGCGACGGCGAAGGACGGCGCATCGTCATTCGTCAACCCGCTCACGTCGCTGGGCATGCTGGAAACCATGCGCCGCGAAGGGCATTCGGCCCTGGTGCACACCGCCGCGGCGTCGAATCTCGGTCAGATGCTGGTCAAGGCCTGCCTGGCCGACGGGGTGCCGTTGGTCAACATCGTCCGCAAGGCGGAGCAGGAAGAGATCCTGCGCGGCCTCGGTGCGGTCCATGTCTGCAATTCGTCGTCGCCGTCGTACGAGGCGGATCTCGTCGAAGCACTCAAGGCGACGTCGGCGACCCTGGCGTTCGACGCCACCGGCGGCGGCACGTTGGCGAGCCAGATCCTCAACGGCATGGAGCGGGCCGCCAACGCGACCGCCGCGCAGTACTCCCGCTACGGTTCGAGCGTTCACAAGCAGGTGTACATCTACGGCAGCCTCGACACGGGCCCGACCGTTCTCACCCGAAACTTCGGGATGGCCTGGGGTGTCGGGGGTTGGCTGCTCACACCGTTTCTCGCCGGTGCCGGGCCGGAGACCATCGCCCGGCTGCGCGCCCGTGTCGCCGCCGAACTCACCACGACCTTCGCAAGCAGCTACACCCAAGAGGTCTCGCTGGCCGGCATGCTCAAGCCCGACGCGTTCAACGGCTACCTACAGAAGGCCACCGGTGAGAAGTACCTGGTGACGCCCCAGGCGGGCTAAGAGCCCACATGTACGGACACAGTCTCACCGGTCGGTGATGTCCGCGTACTCCGGATGCTTGTCGATGTACTCGGCCACCATCCAACACGTCGGCACTATCCGCAGACCGGCGGCGCGGGTGGAGCGCAAGGCTTCGGCGATCAGGATGGTCGCCAGGCCGCGGCCGCGGTACTGCGGCTGAACCTCGGTGTGCGGAAAGATGCGGCGGCCGTCGCGGTCGTGGAAGTCGGCGATCCCCACTGTGGTGCCGTCGACGTCGATGGTGAACCGGTCAGGGTATTCGGTGACAGTGGTCGCCGCACCGGTGCGATCGAGTCGGGTCTCGGAACTCATATGCCTCCATTCGCCGTTACCCCACGATAATCGCGCGTCTACCCGCCATTTGCCGGCACCGTT
Organism: Mycobacterium sp. URHD0025; assembly: GCF_000426065.1. Classification (GTDB taxonomy): domain Bacteria; phylum Actinomycetota; class Actinomycetes; order Mycobacteriales; family Mycobacteriaceae; genus Mycobacterium. Next base: position 91,532 of record NZ_AUEQ01000008.1, read on the forward strand.
GCTCATGGCACATTGATTCGCAACGCAGTCGGCGTGACGCCATTCCATGCGAATTCGCGCCATTGCGACTGAGTCATAAAAGGGCAGGTAGGCACGGGTATGCGCGTGCGATGGCAGATGTGCTGAACGGCCCATAGGTCAGCATGCGGGACCCGCGTCCCTGATTTGGGCATTCCGTCCCACGATTTCCGTATGTTGCTGACGAGCAGTTGTTCCGGTGTTACGTTCGGAAAATGAACCCAAAGCTGATGAAACGCACAGGTGCGCTCGCCGCAGCTCTCGCCATCACCGGGGCGGCGGCCGTCGCGTGCTCGCAGGAAGCGAAAGACAACACCAAAGACGCCTTGTCCAGTGCCACGAGTGCTGCGTCGTCGGCAGTCGATGCCGGCACGAGCAAGGCCAAAGAGGGGGCCAGCTCCGCTTCGAGCGCGGTCTCGTCGGCTGTCGAAGGCGCACCCAGCACGGTGAATGCGCCCGGCGTCGGCGAGGTGGTACTCGACGCTCCCATCGCAAAGGCGTACTCCGACGCCGGCGGTGAAGCCAAGTTGGGCCTTCCGACCGCGCAACCGGAAAAGGTCGGCGATGGCACGGTGCAGGCTTTCGCCAACGGCACCATCTACTCCTCGCCGTCGACCGGCGCACATGTCGTGCAGGGCGAGATCTTGCGGGTCTACACCGCAAACGGCGGCCCAGCGGGCCAGCTGGGCTTCCCCACCAAGGACGAGGATGAGACGGCCGGCGGCCCGGACACGGCCAACGGTGGCTGGATCAGCGAATTCCAGCACGGCACCATCACCTGGCTGAACAAGGGTGACGGCACCTTCGCCGAGACCATCACGCCGAAGTAGCGGACGGCGGCGCGCCTACCAGACGCGTACGTAGTCCACGAGCATGTCGGCCGGGTAGGTACCGGCACTGGGATCTTCTCCACCCGAGCCCGCGACAGCGAGGTTCAACACCACGAACATGGTGTAGCCGGGCTGGCTGAACGGCCAGTCCGGCAGCTGGCTCGCCGCGACCTCGAAGTAGGGCTTCGCACCTTCGGTGTAGTCCTGCCAGAAGCGGGCGCCGTTGGCGTCCCATTGGGTGCGCCAGGTGTGCCAGCCGGTGTCGACGGCGATGTTGTGGGTCTCCCATTCGCCGCCGTTCGACTTGGCGTGCACGGTGGTGGCCGACGGCCATTTGCCGTTGCCGTACCACTCCACGATGTCGAGTTCGCCCTCGCCGAGCGTGCCCAGCCAGAAGGCCGGCCAGGCACCGGGGGTCAGGCAGTTGAACTTGATCCGGGCTTCCCAGGTGTGCCCGGCACCGCCCTCCCATACGCTCGCCAGCTTGGCGCCGTAGTAGGCGTCGCCTTCCTTCGTGGCGCGGATGACGAGATTCCCTTTGCCGTCGAGGAAGGCGTTCTTGCGGTCGTCCCGGTACTGGCCGATGCGGCCGGGCTGCTCCCAGTAGGTGGGGTCCTTGATGGTCTCGCGGGCCTTCGCGATGGTCCACTTCGACCCGTTCGGGGCCGAGCCCGCGGGCCCGTCGAATTCGTCGGCGAATACATAGCTTGCCGCCGCCTGCGGTGCCGAGGGCGCCGGAACGGGCGGGGTCTGGGGCTTGGTCGGGAGGGCCTGCGCTTGCGGTGCGGGTAGTGCCGCCGCCATCACGCCCAGACCTGACAACATCATCATTTTGCGGCGATCCAAGTTGGCCATAGCCGACCACGATAGCCGGGCGGCGTGCGCCGGAGGGGATCGAACTGTTTTGCCGGCGGCCTGTTGGGTTGACAGTGTTTCCATAAGAAACGCTTCACGCCTGCTCAGGCAGTGCGGGCACAGTGGTGGCATGACCACGCCGATCGAATCGACGCGCCGGGGCACCCACTCCGTGTCCGGCATGCACCCGCGCAGCGCGCTGATCGCCGGGCTGGTACTCGCCGGAGGATTCGCCGCGATCCTGCTCGCTGTTGCCACCGATGGTCAATGGGCGACGGTGCTGGCCTCACTCGCCGGCTTCGCCACCGCGATCACGGTGATCGCCGCCGCGGTGATCAGCTGGGAGCGCGTCGTCGTCGATGCCCGTAGCGAAGGGTTGGTCGAGTTCGAGGTGGAAACCCGCTAACTGCGGTTGCGGGCCGACGCGTCGGCCGTGAATCGTTGCCGAGGCCTGCGATAGTCATCGATTGTGGGTAGTCGAGACAAGCACTACTGGCGGCGGTCCTTCTGGGCGCTCGTGGGTGTGGCTGTCCTGGGTTTCGGATCGGCGGTGTTGCGCGTCGCGCAGGTCGGGGTGGATCCCTACACCGCGGCCAACATCGGCATCAGCGACACCATCGGTCTGGACCTCGGCACGTACCAGCTCATCAGCAACGCCGTGCTGCTGATCCCCGTCTTCTTCTTCGGCCGCATGTACATCGGGATCGGCTCGGTCATCAACATGGTGATGACCGGCTACTTCATCCAATGGTTCTCGGCCTTGCTGAGCCCGCTGGTTCCCGCGGACCCCGGACGTGTGCTGCAGACCGCGATGTTTCTGGTCGGGATCACGTTGTTCGCCGCCGGAGCGTCGATGTACATGACGGCCGCGCTCGGCAACGCCCCGTACGACGCGATCGCCCCGATCATCGTCGATCACACCCACCTGCCGTACCGGGTGGTGCGCGTGGCCCAGGACCTCGCGTTCGTGGCGCTGGCCCTGGCGTTCCACGGACAGGTCGGCATCGGCACCGTGATGACCGCGTTCTTCGCCGGTCCGCTCATCGACTTCTTCACCGAGAAGGTCAACAAGCCTCTGATGAAGAAGGACCTCGCGGCGCTCGACGCGTTTCAGCAACGCGTCAAGACCACCCGTTGGCATTTCTGACAACCTGTCCTACCAAAGCTGAGGTCCGACGCATCTGGCCTACGATGCGCAAGTGGGAGCAGGATCCTGGCCGACACACATTCCGGTGGCGACGGTCGGACGGCCGGCCACCGCGCGGGCCGGTGTTCCCCGCCCGGGAATCACCCGGGTGTTGCGGGATCGCAGCGGTCTGGTGGTGGTCGCGGCGCCCGCGGGATACGGCAAGACCACCGCCGTCGTGCAGTGGGACGACGCCGACGAACGCCCGTTCGCATGGGCGCGGCTGGACAACCTCGACAACGACCCCGCCCATCTGCTGTTGCATCTCGCCACGGCGCTGAACCAGATCAGCCCTATCGATCCGACAGTGCTGCACTACCTGCAGGGGGCGGGCCGCGCTGAGACCCAACTGGTTTCGGCATTCATCCAGGCGCTTGAGAGCTGTGGGCCTGTCGTCCTGGTGCTCGACGATGTTCACGAGTTGTCGGCAACCGCAGCCGTCGGCGCCTTGCGTGCGGTGGTGGACCTGGCGCCGACCTCGACGACGCTGGCGCTGGTCGGCCGACAGACGCCGGCGCTCGATCTGGCGCGACGCCGACTGCAAGGCTATGTCGTCGAGCTCGGCATTCCGGAGCTGAAGCTGTCCGAATCCGAAGGCGCAGAGGCATTCGCGGCCCTCGGCGCCGGTACTGACGACGCCACGATCGCGCGCGTTCTCGACAAGTGTGAAGGGTGGGCCGCCGGGGTGGTCATGGCGGCATTGGCGCTCCGCGATGGCGCACCCGCTGAGGCCGTGACCGGTCGGCACCGGCTGGTGGCCGAGTATCTGGTGGAGGAGGTGCTCAGTCAGCTTGAGCCCGATATCGCCACGTTTCTGACCGAATCAGCGGTCTTGGACCGCTTTTGCGCCGACGAGCTCGACGCGCTGCTGGAACGTACCGATTCCGCTGCGATGCTGGACACGATCACCCACTCGGGCAACATGTTCCTGGTTTCTCTTGATACGCAAGGCGTCTGGTACCGCTACCACCAGCTGTTCGGTGATCTGCTGCGCGCCCGATTGCGCGACCGCGATCCGGACCGGTTCCGGGAGCTGGCCGCGAAGGCGGCGGATCGGCTGGCCCAAGCCGGCGATGTGGACGGCGCATTGATCCAGGCGCTGGCCGCCGACGACCGTGCCCAGGCGGCCGCGCTGGTGGGCGTGGACGCCGTTCGGTTGGGTTTCGACGGCCGAGTCGGCGTGCTGGCCCGGCGGCTCAGCCTGATCGATGAGCAGACCTTCACCGACTATCCCGACGCGGCGATCGCGCGGGCCTGGCTGGGTGTCATGACCGGTGACGCCGAGTTGATCCAGCGGTCGTTGCTGACGGCGAGCTCGGCGGACTCCGGTGAACCGCTCGCCGACGGCACGCCCTCGGTCGAGCTGGCTGCGGCGCTGATCGGCTCACTGCTCGGTGTCGGGGGCGTGGGGGAGGTCATCCGTCATGCCGAAACGGTCTGCGGCGCAGGAGATCACCTGGTGAATCCGTGGTGGGGCGCGGCCACCACGATGAAGGGTGCCGCGCTGTCCATGCTCGGCGAACCCGGGCAGGCGCGGGCCACCCTGGAATCCGCGCTACCGGTGATCGAGGACCTGCCTGGATTCCAGGCCGCCGCGTTGGCACATCTCGCCGCACTGGACCTCGATGACGGTGATCTGCCGGCCGCCGTCGAGCACGCCGCGGCCGCACGCTCGATCGTCGACTCACGTGACTTGTCCGACATGGTCCCGATGGTGGTGGTCTACGCGGTGGACGCGCTGGTGCGGGCCCGGCGCGGCGACGTGGCCGGAGTCCGCTCGGCCGTCGGCGCGACCGAGCGACTCCTTGACCGGCTGGGCGATCTGTCCGCCCGCACCGCCCTGATGGCCCACGTGCTGGTCGCCGGTGCCGCCATCGAGATCGACGACACCGAAATGTGCGACCGTCACCTGGTCGAGGCGGAACGTGCGCATCGGCGTGAAGTCGAGGCTGCCGGCATCGGGCAGTGGCTGGAACGCATCCGAGACGTGTCGAAAGCCCGTGCGGCCCGCGGCGCCCGGTCGTCGTTGACGACGGCGGAGCTGCGGCTGTTGCCGTACCTGGCCACCCATCTGTCGCTGCAGCGCATCGCCGATGAGCTGATCCTGGGCCGGGAAACCGTGAAAAGCCAGGCCACATCGATCTACCGCAAGCTCGCCGTCTCCTCGCGCGCCGCTGCGGTGGCCGAGGCCGACCGGCTCGGGCTGCTCAGCGAGACCGCGCGAGCCGCCGCGCGAACGGCAAGAGCATCAGGAACTCGACGATCAATACCACGGTGATCATCACGACCACCTTCGGATCGTCGAAGTTCTGGCCGGCGACCACGAATGCTGCTGCGGCGTTGCGCTGAGCGGTCCCCAGCGCCAGCACCTCCCGTGTCCCGGGACCGCCCATGAGCCAACCGATCCCGGCGCAGATCAAGGTGTAGACGACGGCCGCCAGGATGCCGAACGTGCCGAAAACCGACAGCACGCTGTTGAAATGGGCAGCGATCGTGAACACGATCACGAGAATCATGCTGACGGTGGACACCTTCGCGATCACGGGCTGAATGCGGGTGGCCACGCCGGGACCGCGGGCCCGCAGCAGCAGGCCCGCGGCCAGCGGGATGAGCATCAGCACCACGAGAGACACGGCGATCTGGACGGGGTTGACCGCGGTGCCCGAGACGAAGATCGGCAGGATCAGCGGCACGTATCCCACAGTGACCACCATCAACAGCACCATCAGGCCCACCGCGAAGGCCATGTCGGCCTTCGCGAACTCGGCGAGCTTGATCAGGAACGGTGCGCCGGCCGCGAGCCCGCACAGCAGCAGCCCGATCCCGAGCGGATCGTCGAGGTCGAACACCTGCCACAGTCCGAACGCGGCCAGCGGCGCCAGCACGAAGTTGGCGGCGAGAGACAGTGCCACCCCCCGAATATTCTTGAGCGGGGCCATAATCTGGCCGACGGTCAACCCCAGACCGACGGCCAGAGTGCTCGACACGACGAAGAAGACGACGGCGATATTCGAACCCCGCAAGAGCAGATCGTTCATGCCGGTTCCCGTCAAGACATCGTTACGAGATTGCGCCAGAAGGACTTCAGGCTGTCGCTGGCGCCGAACAGCGTCGTGAAGTGGGTGGAGTCGACCAGCACGATGTCCCCGGCGCGGTCACCGGACGGCGGCATGTGGACCAGAGCGTTGAACTCGGTGTTGCCTGCCAGGGTGAACGGATGCGGCCGGGTCTGGTCGATCAACTGCCGGCCCAGCACTCTGAGGTCCGGCCCCTCGGGCGCGGTCAGCTCATAGTGCGGCAGGTGCGGATGCAAGGCCAGCGTGGTGACGTCGCGCAACAGGCCGGCGGAATCCAGATCGCGGAAGCCGGTAAGCGGCACAATCTGTTTGGTTCCCTCGACCGTGGCCGGACGCAGCCCCCAGGTGTTGTGCACCGGGATGTTCAGCCCGGTCAGAAGCGACCGGGCGTAGCCACTGAAGCGCTGGATCCGCGGTGTCAGCGGATCACCGTGGTGCAGGTATTCCATCTGCTGCTGTTCCTTGTCGTCGGTGAACCCGACGTCATGGTGCGGTGCCAGCATCAGGCAGGTGCCCTCGCGCTTCAACCACTGCTGGATCGCGGCGATCTCCTCATCGGTGGCGGCCTCGTCGCCGAGCAGGTGGTCCAGGCCGAAGATCATCAGGGTGTCGGTGTCGTTCAGGATGCGTTCATCGATCGGCAGCCGATACCCGGCCTGATCTACCCGCTGGAATACCGCCACCGGATGCCCGGTGGCCTCGCCGGCGACATCCTGAAATGACAAGGAGGAGCGGTGGAACAGCTCCAGCGTTCCGTCGATGCCCTGCAGGAAGTCGCGCGGGTCGTACTCGGGTCCTGCGTAGGCGGGCCAGGTCGCCAGACGAACTTCCGTCATGGTGGAGTACCGGTTGTAGAGCAGTGAGGGATCGCGCTGGACCTCCCACGGGTAGCTCCACGACCAGTAGATGCTGACCCGTCGGTTGCCGTTGTGCGGGCGAGCGATGTGGGCTTGGTTGTAGGTGCGGGCATAGGGGAGGGGTGTGGTCATGGTGTCACCTTGTTTCTCGGCTCAGAGGTTTGTGAGGTACCGCAGCGCGCTCATACCGGGCAGGAAGAAGTACGCCCCGCCGCGCAGCGTGGTGAATGCGGGTAACCCCTTGTGTACCTTGCGGATCGGTCGCTTCGGAATCGTGAACTCCAGCGTGCCGTCCTGGGTGCCGCAGATGGGATCGTGTTCGTTGTCGAGATCTTTGAACGCTGTGTCGTTGATCCAGACGTTTTGGGCGAACTCGAACTGACGTACCAGGCTGGCGCAGATCAGGAACATCCCCACACCGCGTTCGATCCCGTCGTCGGCGGCGCCTTCGGGCAGTGCCGGCCCGTAGGTGCCGCTGCGCCGGATCAGCCTGCGCCGATTGGGATTCGGTTCGGTGTCACGCGGGTTGAGGCGGCGGGCGTGAGAGCCGAGCGGGCACGCATACCCGTGGGGATCCAGTTCGCCGTAGTCGAAATCGTTGTTACGCATCGGATCCGCACCCAGTTCTGGATCGTCGTGCTCGGGTGCCAGCACCAACGGCGCACCGCTGCGCCAGCGGCCCATGAATTTCGCGGCCAGCAGTTCCTCGCCCTCGGCGCCCTCGGCATTCTGTCTCAGGTAGTCGCGAAAGACCCCGACATGTTCCTCCAGCCGACGGTACGCCATATAGCTACCGTTGCGCGAAAGGGCCTCGGGTGTAGGCTGATTCGACACCAGGCCCTCTTCGTCCGGATAGCCGAGGAGAAACTCTCCCGGCGCCAGCGCCCCGCCGGAGCCGGGTATCAGTACCTCTCCGGAGCCCTCCATCTGCGGCTGAGACACCGGATCGCGATACCCGAAGTGATCGTGGTCGTACTCGAACGGTGCGGTGGCCGCCAGATCCAGATGCGACAGTGACCGCACGCCGGGGCAGCGAGCCAGCAGTGCATCGTGTTCGCCGACGCACCGCACGCGTTCGTCCTCGTCCCGGGCGAACAGGATGACGATGGCGTGCAGATCGTCATCCGCGAGCCCGCCCACCCAGTGTTCGGGCGCGGCCGCACCGGTGTCTCCGAGGATGTCGGCCCGCGACGCCATGCCCTCCCGAAACTCGTCCGGGAACGAGGCGAGTGACCCGTCGTCCAGACCCAGTGCGCGCAATCCGTTCCAGGTAAAGGCCAGGTTGACCCAGCGCCTGAAGACATTGACCGTCTCGCGGACATCGGTGGCCGACTGCACCAGGGGAACCATCTCGGCCAGCCAGGCGCGCCCCGCTTCGGGGGTATCGAAGGACAGGAACTCGTAGCGACCGGTCAAGTGGGGCGTCCCGGTCAGCATGATGTGCTGGATGTCGTCGAATTCGAGGACTGTCATTGCATCTGATCCAGCATGTCGGAGAACGCGGCTTTGAGCCGCAGGGCCTTCTTGACCTCCTCGGACGTGACGTACGGGTACTCGCCATACTCCAGGAAGCTGGGCACCTGGTGGTCCCGAACGAACATGATGAACGCCTCCGGATTGGTCTTCCAGTCCTCCGGGAAGCCCTCCAGGTGGGTGAACGCCGTGGTGATGCCCGTCGAACTGAACAGTTTGACCGCGTCCTCGGTGTACTTGTCGAAGTCGGTGTCGAAGATGCCCTGGTACTGGAAGTGCACACCGGAGCCGACGTCGAACAGCTGCCAGCGCAGATAGTGGAGCTTGAGCGGCGCGAGCACGTCGGGCTGCGCGGCGACGGCCGCCTCGAGCTGCTTGCCGTAGTCCCGGATGGCCTGCTCGTGGCCGTCGATCACTTTGGCGATGATGTTGAATCCGTAGCAGGCGGGGGTGCGGGGAAAAACCGGGCCGTACCGTCCCCGCGTCAGCTCGAAATAGCCCTCTTTGGGAAGGGCAAGGGCTGCCGGCTGGGACCAATCGTTGTTTCCGTTGTGCGCCATGGCATTGACGATATGGACGCGGCGACCTCACGTCGTCCCCTGAATCGGGGGAAACCGCGCCTCAGAGTCCCGCCGGGCACTGCCGGGTTACGCGAGTCGCTCCACTTCGACGAAGACGATCGGGTGGCTGTCGCCGCGATTCTCGACGGTGTGCTCGGACCCCGCGGGGCGTGAATAGCTTTGACCGGCAACGAGTTCGGAGACGATCTCGATGCCATCGGCAGTGACGACATGCATGGTGTCGGTGACCAGTGGGACTACCACGTACTCGTAATCGTGCCGGTGCATCGGTATCGCACCACCGGGGTCGATCGTCCACCGAGTCACACGGAAGCAGTCATTTTCGAGCTGGATCTCACCGTGGGATCCGGTCGCCATGTTCGACATCGTTTACCTCTCCGGCCGCCAGGCGGGCTCAGTCGATGACCGCGGCGGCCTTGTGCACGGTGATCGGCGCGGCCAACTGCTGCTCATCGCAGATCCGCTGCAGTTTCTCCAAAGTTTCGGCCAGGCCGGCCCCGGTCCGCCGCCCCGGGGTGAATGTCGCGGGCAGATGTTGCATGCCCTGGATGACGCCGATGGTCTCGTAGTGCACTGCGCCGGCCGGATCGCACCGATAATCCGGCATGCGGTCGAGCACCCCGGTGAGCATGGACTTGAACACCGTCCGCGCGACATTCGACCCGATGCAGCGATGCACGCCGAGCCCAAAGCTGAAGTGCCGGTTACCGGATCGATCCATCACGATTTCGTTGGGATTCTCGAACACCTGTGGGTCGCGGTTGGCCATCGCCCAGGACAACCACAGTCGCTCGCCCTCCCGGAGCGGCACGCCATCCACTTCGATGTCCTCGGCGATGGTGCGGCCGTCCCCGGGCGCGGGGGTGAAGAACCGCAGGAACTCCTCGGTCGCCGAGTCGAGCAGGGTCGCCCGGTCCCGGCTCAACCGCTCGCGCTCATCCGGGTGCTGCGAAAGCCACTCGAGCGAGTGCGCGGTCAACGCTGTGGTGGTGTCGAAACCGCCGCCGACCAAGAGCATCAGCATGCCCAGGATCTCCGAATCAGGTGCCGGCCGGCCATCGACGCGCATCTGGGCCATGGCGTCGATCAACCCCGGCCGCGGGTTCTGCCGGATCACCGCGACGTGCTCCATCATGTGCACCGCCGAAGCCACCGACAGGTCGAAGACGCGTTTGGCGTCGGGGGAGTCGGCGCGCGTGTACACCGATGCGTGGGCGGGTTCGCAGTAGATCTCCCACTCGGCCAGCGGGACACCCAGCAGACCCAGCGTCAACACCGCGGGGACGATGTTCGCCAGATCGTCGACGAAATCGATACTGCCGTCTTCGATCTTCTCGTCCAGACAGGCCCTGACGAGCTCGTCGACCACCGGCTTCCACCGCGCAACCGCGGCCGGCGACAGGTAACCGTTGAGCGGTGTCCGGTAGGCCCGGTGTTCGGGATCGTCCATCTCCAACATCCCGCCGCGGAACTGTGTGCTGACCTCGCCGCGCGGAATGTTGATGCCCCGGTAGCCTTTTCGCTCGCCGACGATGTCGTTGTCGTTCGAGATGTGCGGGCACCGGGCGAGTTCGAAGACTTCGTTGCTGCCGGCGGCCACCCAGTGCCCGCCGTAGGTGTCGGTCCAGGCGAGCGGGCAGGTACCCAGCATCTCCGAGGTGATCGGTTCGAACTGGTCGCGATACTGCGGGGTGTGTCGGTCGAAGTAGTAGCTGCGCTCGGCACGTCGAGCATCCACCATGGCACTGTCAGACATCTGCGCCCCCAACGTCGTTGTCGGTCTGCAGGTCTGAGGATAGGAACTATGCGCGGCGGTGTGGGCCGTTCTGGCAGATCACGGCGTGAGATTGATGATCGCCTTGCCGTACTCGAGGTCTGCCGGCACCGACACATGGTCATGAACGACCACCCAGATGCCATCGACGCAGCGCAGGCAGGCCGTCCATCGCAGCCACATGTCGATGCCGCGGCCACTGACCAGCGTGCCGCGCACATGATTGAGGCTGTGGACGAAGGCGATGTCGCCCTCGGTGGTGACCGTGAGTTCGTGGACGTCGTAACCGATCGGACCGGTGTAGGCGGTGAAGACCTCCTGCCAGGCCCTTCGCTTGTTGTCGTCCCCGGCGTACCGGAGCGGGGCGCCGAGGTCGAATGAGACGACGTCGGGTGCGTACAGGGCGGTCAGCGTGTCGAGGTCGCGCGCACGGATCGCGTCGACACCCTCGGCGATGCGCTGTCGAATGGCGGCTTCAGTCACGAAGGTCACGGTAGGCGACCGCGACGGACTTCCGGCGCGGATCGCCATGACTCCGTGGTGAGCTATACGCAGTCGACGCAGAACTGCTGATCGCCCTTTTGCAGGGCCATCCGGGTGCGGTGGTGCACCAGGAAGCAGCTGGAACAGGTGAATTCGTCAGCCTGCTTGGGAACGACCCGCACACTGAGTTCCTCACCGGAGAGATCGGCGTCCGGCAGGTCGAACGAATCGACCACCTCGTCCTCGTCGATCACAGCGGTGTTCGCCGAAGTGCGCCGCTGGGCCGCCAGCTCTTCGAGCGACTCGTCGGTGGCCTCTTCCGTCTCCTTGACGCGAGGTGCGTCGTAATCAGTTGCCATAGATGATCCTCCTAATAACCAGACCAATGTCTGGCCAACGCCGCAGCGGGTGTCGTTGTTCCCCGGGCGAACGGCCCGTAAACGTCGGATGCACGTTAGCGTCTGAAGTCGCCGGGGCCTTCATCGGACGACGTGATGCTCGGTACAGTCGTCGGCGTGCATGACGATGTCAGTGGTTCGGACGCCGAGATCTTCGAAGACGCTGAGCTTGATGAGTACCTCGATGACGACGATGCGGACCTGGAGGACCTGGACTCCAACGGTCAGCTGATCTCGATCCGTCGTGCCAACGGTGAGGAGATCCTCACCATCGTCGCCCAGGACGATGAATGGAACGTCGATCTTCAGCCCGGCGGTTCCGTGCAGAGTGCTTTCCTCGGTTCGCGGCGCGACACCCCGGTGTGGATCAACGCTCTCGACGGACAGATCGAGCGCGACGACGACGGCACCTACGTCATCCGGATCGACTGACCTTCGCAGCTCTTTGCGCTCGTGGTGAGTGCAACCGTGGTGTTCAGGCACCCTCTCGCCGATGGTGGCGGGGTGTCCTCTCTGCGTGTAGTGAAGCTCGGTGCCCACATCGGGGCCCGCATCGATGGAATCGACGTCAACGGCACTCTCGACCCGTCCACGGTGTCGGCGATCAACGATGCCCTGGTTGAGCACAAGGTCATCTTTTTCCGTGGGCAACACCATCTCGACGACGACGGTCAGCTGGCGTTCGCGCGGTTGCTCGGCACCCCGACGCGGGCACACCCGACCGTCACCTCGCGGGGCGAGCGGATCCTGCCCATCGACTCGCGGTATGACAAGGCCAACAGCTGGCACACCGATGTGACGTTCGTCGACCGCGTTCCGAAGGCCTCGCTGCTGAGGGCGGTGACGCTGCCGGATTACGGCGGCACCACGACGTGGGCGTCGACGGAGGCCGCTTACGATCAGCTGCCCGGGCCGCTGCGCGCCCTGGTCGAGAATCTGTGGGCGGTGCACACCAATCAGTACGACTATGCGGCCGATTACGACGGACGTCACGACGATCTGGCCGAGTCCGAGCGGCAGTACCGCGATGAATTCGTCTCCGACTACTACGAAACCGAACACCCTGTGGTGCGGGTCCATCCTGAAACGGGCAGGCGGGTGTTGCTGCTGGGCCATTTCATCAAACAGTTCGTGGGCTTGAGCTCCGCGGAGTCGGCCACCCTGTTCCAGCTGCTGCAGAATCGGGTGATCAAGCTGGAGAACACGATTCGCTGGAGCTGGGAACCGGGCGACCTGGCGATCTGGGACAACCGGGCCACCCAGCACTACGCGGTGGCCGACTACGACGATCAGTACCGCCGACTGAGCCGGATCACACTGGCCGGAGATGTCCCGGTCGATGTCCACGGCAGACGCAGCCGGGCCGTCGTCGGTGACGCATCGCGATACTCCGAGGTGGTCACGCCGGTCGCTCTGGCCGGCTGACCCGGGCCTGCCGGTCAGAGCCGTTCCATCTCCCGAGCCATCAGTCCGCGCTCGAGGTAGGTGCAGCGCGGTGGGTAGTAGGTGGCGCGCCGCCGCTCGGCACGGGCGTGCCAGTGTTCTGCCACCGACGCCGCGGCGTGTGACACCATGGCGACGACGTCGCGGTGGCCACGGCTACCCGCTGCCGCGGCGGTACTGAACAGCACTTGCTGTTCGGTGATGAGTACGGGCTCGTGTGAGTGCCGGGCCGGTACGGTCTGTCGTGAGGTTTCGCGTCTGATCACGGAAACCGGATTGAAAACGCTCATGTCGAAACTTCCTCTGGACCAAGCGCCGTACGGTTCGGCGCTCTGATGCAGAAAACGTACGGCCGCGGGTGATGTTGCCTCACGCGTAGTGCACTACCTCTATATGTGGCGTCTTGGACCGAACGTTCTTTTACAGCCAGGCCTCCCGAAGCCGGGTGATGGACACGCCGATCGATTTGTAAAACTCAACACGCGCTTTGCCATTGGTCGATGGCGTGGTGGGCGGGACCTTTCCTGTGCAACTATCTGTTTCCCGCGCAGTGCAATTGGATCGCCACTCCCGTCGGCGTCGCGCACACTGATCGCAAGAATGCGGCGAAAGGTGCTGACATGGGGGAGATCCGATGAGCGCGCAACAGCAGCAGAAGCTTGACGCGCTCTACGCACTCGACAATGTGCTGACCATCAGAATCGCCATGGCGCAGGCAGATTGGGACGCGGTGCGCGCCGAGCAGCCCGCCGGTGGGATCTGTAACTTCGACTGGGACGGCGGTCCGCGCTATACCTGGCGCAAGGCCGCCTCGGTCGAGATCTCGGGTACGGCGTTCCCTGCGCGGGCCGAATTCAGCGATGTCGGCATCAAGAAAAAATCCTTCTGCGGCTCGATCAACAGCGAAAAACCCTGTATTCACCTAGATTTCGGCAAGTTCAGCGACACCAGTGAGGAGCGGGCCGAGGATCTGTTCGGGTCGCGCTACCTGACTCTGAACAATTCGATCCAGGACTTGTCCTACATTCGCCAACCACTCGGCTACCGCCTGCTGGCGATGGCCGGGCTCCCGCATTCGAGGTGCAACTTGGCGCGCATCTTCGTGAACGGCACGCCGATCGGACAGGACTTTCCCGGGGTCGACGCGCCGGGCGTCTATGTCAATGCCGAACCGATCATGAAGCGCTACATCGAGCGCAACTTCGGCAACATGGAAGGGAACCTGTACGAAATCGAGCACAGGGATGATTTCGTCGCGGGCCGCGTGCGCCTCATCGCCACCGAGTCACTGTCGGCGTTCGACAACAAGGCAGACCTCAAGTTCGCGATCGGCCACATCGCCGACCACGGGATCGCCGGGGCCGCGGACGTGTTCGACCTCGAGCAGTTCATCCGGTTGTACGCCATGGAGTTCTTCCTCAAACACTGGGACGGCTACTCCAACAACACCAACAACACCTACGTGTACAACGACGTCACCGCCGTCGAGGCGCCCGGGGTCGGCGACATCAAGTTCAAGCTGATCCCGTGGGGCATTGACCAGACCTTGCGCACCGACCACCGGTTCAAGCTGGGTGGCGCCGCGGTGCTCGCACGGCTGGTGCGTGCCGACGCGGCCCGCCGCGAGCAGCTGTTCGGTCAGATCCGCGCCTTCCGCGACACGATTTTCAGCCGGGAATCCCAGCAGACGGCGCTCAGGCCACTGCTGGATCAGTTGCAAGGCCTGGTGAGCGAGCTCGGTGTGCCCGATGCCGGCGCGCGGGTGGCAACTGTGCGCCAGCAGCTGCGGCTGGCCGAATCAGCCGCCTATGCGTTGACCGGGATCCCCGAGGACACCACCGTCTACCTGCTCAATGAGGAGGCCGGCGCCGCCCTGCACGCCAGCAGCAGCGAGACGATCCCGCCCGGGGCGTCCGTACCGGAGAACTTCGAGGTCTACCACTGGCCGCTCAATGACGACAATGATCCGGCCGACCTGTGGCGGATCAATGCCGCCGAAGGTGGACGGAAATCGTTGACCAACCAAGGCTCCGGGCGCGTGCTGCACGCCAGCAACAGCCTGGCCACCGACCAGGGACACAAGTACCTCTACACCTGCGTGCCGGCCAACGCCGACCGCGCAGAGGAGTTCGCGATCGTGCCCTCGGCATCGGTGCCGGCCGACTTTGCCTACAGCGGCTATTTCCGGCTGGTGAGCGCGCGGACCAACCTGCAGGCGACATACGGCATGGATCTCACCCCGGGTGGTCGGGCCCGGGTCCATCAGGAGTCACTCGGCTCGCGGATCTGCCTCTACTGAGAATTCAACCGTCGGCCACCGCGTACCCGCCGCGGTCGTCGACGATGAGGATCCGTCGTCGGCCGTTCCGGTAGAACGCGGTGCAGCCTTCCGGCTTCATCGATGCACGGAAGCGCGTCCCCGTGACCCGTAGCGCGTCGGTGCCGCGGGTCCACGTGCACAGTGCGAACGGCTCGGCTTTCTTGCTCAACGACTTGCCAAGCAGGATCAGGAACTCTGCGGAACGCTCGTCATACGAGATGTCGCGGATGCCCTGCAACGCTGCCGAATGGGGTACCCGCAGGGTCCGTGTGACCGGGGCGCCCAGGGAGCTGGTGCTCCAGGCGGCAGTGCCGGTATGCACGGAAACCTCGACGATCGTCACCTGTCCGGGCTGCGCAGGTCCCCGCACGCCGAACACCAGCGTGCCGGCGCCCGGATCCCATGCCAGACCTTCCATGTTGAGCCCGCCGTCATCGGGTTCGCATGTGGCTGCGGTCGCCAGGGTGGGCGCATGCGTCAGCAGCCAGGACCGGAAACCTGTCATCGGTTCGGCTCGCAGGTCACCGGAGTCGGTATAGGTGATGCGGACCAGCCCGTCATTTACCCGCGAGCCCGATACGGACAAGGACGATGCCGCGACGAGGTATGTTCGGCCGTCTGCGTCGACGCGCGTCAAACCCTCGGGATCGCCGAGCTGTTGCTCCGTCACTCCGGCCAGATTGCGTCGCTTGATCCCTTCCGATTTGCCGCTGTCGGGATCCAGGGCGAGCTCGAAAACCGCTGTGGCATCGTGATTGTCGATGAAGACGAACCGGTCCGGTGCCACCTGCACGACTCCGGATGCATTGAATACCACCCCGTCGTTGCGCTCACCGAACGGTTGGGACTTGATCCGTCTGTGGTCCCCGAACAGCTCCCACGACATCTTGAGGGACCCGGCCATGTGGCGATGCTAAGCCGGTGGCGCCCGCCGTACCCCGAAATCCCGCCCT
The DNA here is from genome assembly GCF_000426065.1 of Mycobacterium sp. URHD0025. Taxonomy (GTDB): domain Bacteria; phylum Actinomycetota; class Actinomycetes; order Mycobacteriales; family Mycobacteriaceae; genus Mycobacterium. The sequence continues at coordinate 107,780 of NZ_AUEQ01000008.1, forward strand.
AATCGGTTTCGCGACGATAGCGTGGGGACTCGTCGTTTCAAACCCTGGATAGGAGCCGCAGCGATGAGAGCCGAATCCACGTCGGGCGAGGGCATCGCCGGAGTCATCCGGTCCCCGCAACGGCTGATGGCCGCCGTCGTGGCGTTGATGGTCGGGCTGTTCGGGGCCGCGATGCTGGCTCCGGCCCGCGCTGCCGCCGATGGCGAGACCTACGTCGTCGCCACCGACATCACCTTCGCGCCGTTCGAATTTCAAGATGTGGACGGAAAATTCGTCGGCATCGACATCGACCTCATCAAGGAGATCGCGGCGAACCAGAAGTTCGACGTCACGATCAAGCCGCTGGGCTTCGATGCCGCGCTGCAGGCCGTTCAGGCCAATCAGGCCGACGGCGTGATCGCCGGCATGTCGATCACCGACGAGCGCAAGAAGGTGTTCGACTTCTCCGACCCGTACTTCGAATCCGGCGTGCAGATGGCGGTGCTGGCCGCCAACGAGGACATCAAGTCCTACGCCGACCTCAAGGGCAAGCGGGTCGCCGTCAAGAACGGCACCCAGGGTGCCGAATTCGCCGCGTCGATCAAGGACAAGTACGGCTTCCAGATCGTCTCGTTCGCGGATTCGGCCTCGATGTTCGAGGAAGTCAAGACCGGTAACTCCGTGGCCGTCTTCGAGGACTATCCGGTGCTCGCGTATGGCATCCAGCAGGGCAACGGGTTCAAGACCGTGACGCCGAAGGAGAAGGGCTCCAGCTACGGCTTCGCGGTCAACAAAGGGCGAAACGCCGAACTGCTGACAAAGTTCAACGCCGGCCTCAAGGAACTCAAGGACTCCGGCCGGTACGACGAGATCGTCGAGAAGTACCTCGGCGAAGGCGCCACGGTGTCCGACAACTCCTTCGCCGGACTGCTCAAGAGCACGTTCCCGTTCCTGATGACCGGCCTGAAGATGACGCTGATCCTGACGGTGGTGTCGATCGCCATCGCGCTGGTGCTCGGCGTCATCTTCGGGCTCTTCCGGGTGTCACGGTCGATTGTGTTGCGGGGCATCGGTACGACCTTCGTCGACATCTTCCGTGGCACGCCGCTGCTGGTGCAGGCCTTCTTCATCTATTTCGGCATTCCGACGGCACTGGGCTTCCAGATGTCGGCGCTGACCGCGGGCATCATCACGCTGTCGCTCAACGCCGGGGCCTACATGACCGAGATCGTCCGAGGCGGAATCCAGTCGGTGGACAAGGGCCAGATGGAGGCGGCGCGCAGCCTCGGTATCGGGTACCTACCGGCGATGCGAAAAGTCATTCTGCCGCAGGCCATTCGGACCATGATCCCGTCGTACATCAACCAGTTCGTCATCACCCTCAAGGACACTTCGATCCTGTCGGTGATCGGTATCGCCGAGCTGACCCAGACCGGGCGGCTGATCATCGCCCGCAACTACCAGTCGTTCACCATGTGGCTGATCATCGGCATCATCTACTTCATTGTCATCATGGCGTTGACGAAACTTTCTGATCGGCTTGAGAAGAGGCTCGTGAAATGACCCAGCTGGTACCGGAAGCCGCGGCCGCCGAGCCCGAGGGCACGGTCAAGATCCGCATCGAAGGCCTGAAGAAATCCTTCGGCGATCTGGTGGTGCTCGACGGCATCGACACCACGGTCAGCAAGGGCGAGGTGGTCTGCGTCATCGGACCGTCAGGCTCCGGCAAGTCGACCTTTCTGCGGTGTCTCAACAAGCTGGAGGACATCACTGCGGGCAAGGTCACCGTCGACGGATTCGACCTCACCGACCGGAAAGTGGACCTGGACAAGGTCCGTCAGCACATCGGCATGGTGTTCCAGCACTTCAACCTGTTCCCGCACATGACGGTGATCGACAACGTGACGCTGGCCCCGCTGCTGACCAAGAAGATGAACAAGGCCGCCGCCGAGAAGCGGGCCATGGAGCTGCTGACCCAGGTGGGGCTGGCGGAGAAGGCCAAGGTCAAGCCCGCCACGTTGTCCGGCGGTCAGAAGCAGCGCGTCGCCATCGCCCGGGCCCTGGCGATGAACCCGTCGATCATGTTGTTCGACGAGGCCACCAGCGCGCTGGACCCCGAGATGGTCGGCGACGTGCTGCAGGTGCTGCGCGATCTGGCCGAAGGTGGCATGACGATGGTGGTCGTCACCCACGAGATGGGTTTCGCCCGCGAGGTGGCCTCTCGGGTGATCTTCATGGCCGACGGCAACATCGTCGAGGACGACTCCCCGGCTGCGGTATTCGACAACCCGAAACATCCTCGGCTGCAGGAATTTCTGTCGAAGGTGCTGTAGCGCCTACTTCACGAAGAGCCCGTCGACCAGTGCTCGGGCCACCGCGCCGGCATCGCGACGGGCCGCGGCGGGATCGTCGGCGCTCGCGATCAGCAGGGCCGCCTCGTCCAGCGCGCCGATGAGCATCGACGCGAGCGTGTCCACCGGAAGGCCGGGCAGCTCACCCTCCTCGACCGCGCTGCGGATGCCGTCGCGCAAGGCGCCGAGGTAATTGCGGTTGTCGATCTCGCGCATCTGCGCGAATCCCAGTGCAGCCGGCGCCTGCAGCACGCTGATCCGGGCGACGGTGGGGTCCAGGCAGCCGTCGAGGAACTCTTCGATCCCGGCCTCGAGCTGCGCTCTGCTGCTGTCGTGGGCCAGGGCTGCCGGTAGTACCCGCGCAGCCAGTTGGCCCTCGACGTCCTCGTAGACCGCCCGGAACACCGCCTCCTTGGTGGGGAAGTGGTAGTACAGCGCGTTGCGGGTGACGGCTGCGACGCGCGCGATGTCCCCGGTGGAAACCGCCGCGTAGCCGCGTACGACGAACAGCGAGCGGGCGGCCGCGATCAGTGCCGCTCGGGTCGCCTCACTGCGCTGTTCTCGGCCGTCGCGGGGATCGTCGCTCATCGGAAAATTTTAACAAGCTGTATGTATTGATGTTCACGGCTTGATGTGTTTGCATACAGTCTGTATTGATTGTCCTGTGCTCGTGGCGAGAGGACACAGCAGATGAACACGCTCAGCTCCCGGCGGATGGTCCCGCTGCCCTGCGGGCCGGTCGGCGTTCGTGAACACGGCAGCGGGAGGCCGGTGATGCTGTTGCACGGCCTGGTGGCCAACGGACTGGTCTGGCGCCATGTGGTCGACGGCCTCGGCGGCGGGTTCCACTGCATCGCACCCGATCTGGCCCTCGGGTCGCACAGTCCCGCCCTACCCGGCGCCGATCTGACCCTGCCCGGTCTGGCCCGCACCGTCATCGATCTGCTCGACGCCCTCGGGTTGGAGCAGGCGGTGCTCGTCGGCAACGGCTACGGCGGCGACATCGCCCAGGTCGTCGCGGCCGAGCACCCACAGCGGGTCGAGGCGCTGGTGCTCGTCGCAACCAATGCGTTCGACTCCGACCCGTGGCCGGTCAAGGTGCTCGCCCGGCTCGCCTCGCTGCCTGGCGCCGCGCTGTTGCAGTCGGCCGTCATCGGACTGAAACCCGTGCAACGGCTGCGGATCACCTACGGCGGTGCGACCAAGCGTCCGATCCCGGCGGACGTCATGGCCGAGTATCTGCGACCGCTGCGCAAAGATCCGTTGGTGCGCAAGGATTTCCGGCGGTTCCTCGACGGGCTCTCTCCGGCCTATCTGGCGAGGTACTCACCACGATTGGCCGACTACCACCGCCCGGCCATGGTCATCTGGCCGCGGGAGGAGCGTTACTTCCCCGCCGAGGGCGCGTCACGGCTGGCGCACACGCTGCCGCAGGGCGCACTTGAGTTCATCGACGATTCCTATGCCTGGGCGCCGGAAGACAACCCGGCACCGCTGGTGGCCCTGTTGCGCGATTTCGTGGGGCGCCTGGACCGCCCGTCCTGAACCGGTCAGCCCTGCTCGACCACGTTGGACTGACCCGAGTTCGCCACGTCGGGTTGCCCGGTGTGGAAGGTGACCCGGTTGTCGAATCCGGATACCCCGATGGATTCGACGGAGTCGACCGTGATGGTGTTCTCGATGCCGGACACGATCACCGCTGTGCAGTGGCCGGTGATCTCCAGCTTGTTCCGCATGCCGCTGACGGTGACGGTGTTTTCCCGGCATTCGATGGTCCGGTTCTCGCCCACGCCCGCGACCATCACCGTCTCTCCGGCCGGAATCTGTGTCGGCCCAACCGGTCCGGGGAACGGCACCTCGGCGATGGTGGTCTGCCGGATGGTGGTCGACTGGCTGTCGGTGATCGTGTCGGTGTCAGTGCCGGCTGTCTCCGAGCCACCGAACGTCAGATACGCCGTCACGAGACCGCCGACCAGCAGGGCGAGCGCGAGTACACCGAACATCAAGAACAGCGGCGCACCGTTCGACCTGCGTTGCGGCCGCGGTGCTGCCGGATACGGCTCGTAGCCGGGCCACGGTGCCGGTGGTCCCGGGGGTGGTGGCGGGAAGGAGTTCGAATGTGTCCACGGCTGCGGACCGGCGGAAACCCCGGTGCCGAGCTCTGACGTGCGGGCGGCATCGGCGAGCGGGCGCTCGAGTTCCCGGATGCGGGCCTCGGGATCGTCCTTCGGGTCCATGCGCAGATGCTCGCACATCGACCGGCGGTGCGGGTGGGAAGTGACTGGGCCGCTGCGCAACTGCATTTGCTGACAACCGTGTTCGCGAACCGTGTCATGCGCCTGCGCGCAGGTGACGTGCCGGTGAGCAAATTACTTGATGCATAACCGATCTGATCGGACAATCGCGTTCCGGGCGATGTCGGCGGCCGGGCGTAGGCTTGTTGGCGCAGACGGTTTGCTGCACGACGAAAAGGAATCTCAGTGCCTCAGACGGGACGATGGACCGGTGACCCGGTCTGGCTGGCCGATGTACTTCGGGCAGAAGGTGTCAGCCTTGTCGAGTATCCCGGCTGGCGTACCCGCGGGCACGGCGATTTCAAGGACATCCGCGGGGTGATGGTGCACCACACCGGATCGGATACGGCCACGGCCGCCTCGATCGCCAATGGCCGCCCGGATCTTCCGGGCCCGTTGTCGCAGTTGCACATCGCGCGCGACGGCACGGTGACCGTCGTGGCGCTCGGGGTGGCGTGGCACGCCGGGGTCGGCCAGTATCCGTGGCTGCCGACGAACATGGGCAACTGGCACATGATCGGTATCGAATGTGCCAACAGCGGTACCAGTCCCACCGCGCCGCACCGCAAGAACTGGCCCGACGCACAGTATTTCGCGCTGGTGCGGTGTTGCGCAGCGATCAATCGCCGGTTGGCGCAGACCTCCCAACGCACCATCGGGCACAAGGAGTATGCGGGTCGCGCGCAAGGCAAGTGGGATCCGGGCGCCATCGACATGGACATCCTGCGCGCCGACATCCAGGCGCAGATCGGCGACATCGCGAATCCGGCGCCGACGCCCCGTCCGCCGGTGCCGGTGGGGCAGTACACCGACACCCTGCTTTTCGCGCCGATGGAGGGCCCGGAGGTCGCCCGGCTGCAGCGCCGGCTCAAGGCGGCCTATGCGGCGTATGCGGGCGATCTTGAGGTCGACGGCGTGTTCGGTCCGCGGACCGAGGCGGCCGTGAAGGAATTCCAGCGCCGCACGCCCGGCCTCAAGGTCGACGGAATCGTCGGTCCCGCCACAGCTGCCGCGCTGCGGCTCTGACCGGTGTCCGGCCAGTTGCTGTCGGTAGCGAACTCGCCATCCGGGACGGCTCAACTTTCACATCGGTAACACATTTACGGCATTTCTGCCCGCCTTCGCGCATTGACGCCGCAGAAAGTTTGCTGGCGTGTCGCGGTGTGATCTACGGCTCACTTTTGCCGGAGATGGTAAGAATTGCTGTTGACGGCGCTGCTGTGCATGAAATGCGCCATGCCTCGCCGATGCTGAGAAATGCCTGGTAACAAGCATTTAATCGAATGCGACGAAAAGGTAACGAGTCGATAACGAAGAATTTCTTAAGCGCATTCTGAGAGAGAATTGATGAGTGCCGCGTATTCGCTGCGAACTCGTCCAGGACCTGTCGGTTTGGTCGCTAGACTCGATGCAACCGCGCCACTCCCGGCGCAGATCGACTTGAAATCTAGAGCCGGTGAAAGCCTTGCCGGCGGAGGTGCCGATGACCATGGCAAACAACTTCTTGCGCGCGCTGACTGAAGCGCTGCGCCCTGGCCGCCATGACCGTGCCATCGACGACACGTCGGCGCGCGGCGTCGCATTCGACGGTGCGCTCGACGACATCGACGTGGCCGGCCTGGTCGAGGTCGGACGTGGCCCGCTGGGCGACATCGCCGTGGACCCCGACCGCGAGACCGCGGTGGTCACCAACGCCGCGGCGCAGAGCCTCACTGTGATCAACCCCCACACCATGGGCGTGGTGGGTTCGGTTCGCCTGGCCGGAGACCCTTTCGCCGTCGTCGTCGCCGATGACCGCGCCTACGTGAGCGTCGCCACCGCAGGACACGACTCGATCGTGACGGTCGACACCATCACCGGCGCGGTGCTCAACGAGTACCCGCTGGCCTTCGGCGTCACGGCGCTGGCCATCAGCCCGGACGGCAAGCGGGTGTTCGCCGGTCGCGCCGGCCACGACCGCATCGACATCGCCGTCATCGACACCACCGCCGAGCGCGTGGGCACCATCGACATCGCCACCGGCTCGGGCGTCAACCTGGACGCCCTGGAGATCGACCCGACCGGCAAGCGCCTGTACGTCGCCACCTCCGACTTCCGCGGCAGCCGGCTGGTCATCGTGAACACCGAAACCGCACAGGCGCAGGCCACCGTGTGGATCGGTGCACCGATCCGCGACATCGCGATCGCCGACGGCATCGCCTACGTGCTGACCTCCGACCTGGAGCACCGCGGTGTGGTGCACACCGTCGACCTGTCCGCCGGAACCGTGGTGGACGCGGTCGAGGTCGGTGCAGCGCCCACCCAGCTGGTACTGAGCCCCGACGCCACCCGCGCCTACCTGGTCGACTACGACCGCGTCGTCGTGTGGTGCACGCTGACCAGCCAGATCCAGGGCAGTGTCGACGTGCACGCGCAGCCCTCCGCTGTCGCCATGCGGGCCGACGGCACCGGGCTCTACATCGCCGACTACGCCGGCCAGGTCAACATCTTCGACGTCGCGGAGTCCCTGTACTCGCAGCTGGCCTCCGTGGATGCGGTGGAGATGCACCAGCTTCCCGCCCTGGAGCCGGCTGGCGCCTGATTCAGCGCCAGCGGTACCGGGTGCGCGGCCGTCCGGCCTTGCCGTACTCGGTGCTGCGGGTCATGACGCCGTCATCGGCCAGCCGCTCCAGATAGCGCCACGCCGTCACCCGCGAGACTCCGACCCGGTTGGCCGCCTCATCGGCGGTCAATCCGTTCGGCTCATCGCGCACCGCCACAGCGATCCCCTCGGTGGTCTGCGGCGCCGCGCCCTTTACCGAGGACTTCGCAGATTCGCTTGAGGCGATCCGTAATTCGGCCAGCGCCCGATCCACTTCGGCCTGGCTGGCCGCATCGGTTCCCGACGGCAGCGCCGAACGGTAGCGACGATAGCGCTCCAGCCGATCGCGAAATGCCGCGAAGGCGAACGGTTTGAGCAGATACGCCAGGGCGCCGTGCGCCACCGCGGCGCGCACCATCTCCAGGTCGCGTTCGGAGGTGATGGCGATGATGTCGGGTGCGGGCCGCAGCCCGGAAAGGCCGGACGCCAACGAGATTCCGCTGGCATCGGGCAACCCGATGTCGAGCAGCACCAGATCGACGGGATGTTCGGACGCGGCGGCCTCGGATGCCGCGCGCATCGCGTCGCGCGCGGTGTGTGCCACCCCTGCCACCGAAAAACCTTCCAGGCGACCGAGATAGGCCTGATGGGCCTCGGCGATCAACGGATCGTCCTCCACGATCAGCACATTGATCATCATCGGTGGGAGGCTACCGGTACCGTCGCGGTGACCACCGAACCGTAGGTGACGTCGGTTCGCAACGTCCCACCGTGCCGTTTGACGGTCTGTGCCACGAGGGCCAGGCCCAGACCGTGGCCGGACGAGTCCGACTTGGTCGAATATCCGCGCTGCATGGCCTGTTCGAATGTGGACGGGTCCATACCGGGACCGCTGTCGGCCACCCGGAGCAACAACTCCCGATCATCCTGGCTCACCGTGACCTCGATCCACGGATCTTCGCGATCACAGGCATCCATCGCATTGTCGATCAGATTACCCAGCACCGTCACCATCTCCTGCCCCGTGAGCACCGCGTCGGCGGCCAACTGCGTGTCCTCGGTGACCGTCAGCGCGATTCCGCGTTCGTCGGCCTGCGCGGTCTTACCGAGAAGCAGTGCCACCAGCGCCGGTTCGCCGACGGCCAGCGACAATCGATCCACCAGGTGTTGCGTCAACTCCAGTTCGCTGGTGGCGAACCGGACCGCGTCCTCGGGCCGGCCCATCTCCACCATCGTGACCACGGTGTGCAACTTGTTCGCCGATTCGTGCGCCTGCGCCCGCAACGAGTCGGCCAGGACCTGCAGCGAGCTGAGTTCGCCCAGCGCGCCTTGTAATTCGGTGCGGTCACGGATCGTGACCACCTCCGAGCCGCTGTCGGCGACCCGGGCCCGATTGACCACCAGCACCCGATCCGCGGTGAGGTGCAACTCGTCGCGCGCCCCAGGATCGGCGCTGCGCAGAAAGTCCGGCAGATCCCGGGCAGCCACCGGTCCGGCCGGCAGGCCCAGCAGCCTGCGCGCCTCGTCATTGGCCAGCACCACGCCGTCACGATCGAGCACGATGAGCCCCTCCGACACCGAATGCAGGATGGCATCGTGGTGGTCGTACATGACCCGCAGTTCGTCGGGCCGCAGACCTCGCGTCTGGCGTAACAACCTGCGCCGGATGGCCCAGCCGCCGATCAGGGAAACCGCCAGCGCGGCAATGGTTATCGCGGCGATCACCGGTATCTGCGCACGCCAACGCTGCCCCAGCGTCTGCTGCGTGATCCCTGCTGACACCAGGCCCACGACACGTCCGTCGCGACCACGCACCGGTGCGATCGCGCGCACCGATGGACCCAGTGTCCCGGTATAGACCTCGCTGAACGTCTCGCCGCGCAACGCGGGCTCTACCGTGCCGAGGTAGTGTCCGCCGATCTGACCGGGATCGGTGTGGGTGAACCGGATTCCGTCCGGGGCCATGATCGTGATGAACGCGATGTCGGTGCTGGTCCGGACCGCCTCGGTGACCGGCTGCAAAATCTTTGTCGCAGAGCCGGATTCGATGGCGTCCGCGGTCGATGGGGAATCGGCCAGGGCTGTCGCGATACCGATCACCTGCTGCCGGGCCGCCTCCTGCCCGTCGCGGCGGGCATCGAACAGGGCCAGCGCGGTGCCGGCCAGCACCACCACCGCGACCACAAGCACCTGCAGCGCGATGGCCTGTCCGGCGAGCGAGCGCGGCCAGGCCCGGCCCGACAACTGCCGCCACCGACGAGCCATGACGCCTCCGGATTGTGAACGTAACGAACTACAAGATAATGACCCAGATGTCCCTGGTAGCGGGCTCGCTTGGACATCCCCCGCGGTCTTCCCCACCGTCAATTTGGGGGTGATATCGGTGGGCGGACAGTCGTAGACTCTGACCGTAGGCAGGGTCGAGGGTAGATCCGAGGGAGACTGCGATGAACTGCATGATTCATCGCCTGGCAAGCGTCATCGTGGCCGCGATTGCGGCACTGGCAGTTGTGACGGCGATCGGTCCGGCGGCCGCCAACGCCACCGAGTGCGGAGCGGGCACCGTATACGACCCGCCTTCGAACACCTGCGTGGCGGCCCCGTTGCCGCCGCCCCCGCCGCCTCCGCCGCCGGCATGGAACGGCGACATCACGCCCTACTTCTCGGTGGGCATCTGCGCACCGATCCCGTTCGTCTCGCTCTGCACCGGTATCTGAGCAATTCCGTCGCGCGGATCGCGGCATGAACGTAATGAACTAAAACGTGACCTGGCTCACCCTATGGTCGAAGGTGCATGTAGAGCGCATTCGAAGTCCGACCGGACCCGACCTGGAGGTGGCACCGATGACCGTGTCCGTAGACCCACACCCCGAACCCGCGACGCCGCGTCGTCGTGACCGCACCCACTGGCTCTACATCGCGGTCATCGCGGCCGTAGTCATCGGCGTGGTGGTCGGGCTCGTCGCACCCGAGGTGGGCAAGAGCGTCGGCGTGCTCGGCACCATGTTCGTCAACCTGATCAAGATGATGATCGGCCCCATCATCTTCTGCACGATCGTGTTGGGTATCGGCTCGGTACGCAAGGCCGCCACGGTCGGCAAGGTCGGTGGCCTGGCCTTCGCGTATTTCCTGGTGATGTCCACGATCGCGCTGACCATCGGTCTGGTGGTCGGCAACCTGATCCACCCGGGCAGCGGCATGCACCTGACGGAGAGTTCGGCGGGCAAGGGCGCCGAACTCGCGGAGAAGGCACACGAGTCCGGCGGACTGATGGACTTCGTCCAGGGCATCATTCCCGAGACGCTGTTCTCCTCACTCACGGCCGGAAGCGTGCTCCAGGCCCTGTTCGTGGCGCTGCTGGTCGGGTTCGCGCTGCAGGGCATGGGCAGCGCCGGCGAGCCGATCCTGCGCGGCATCGAGCACCTGCAGAAGCTCGTGTTCAAGGTGCTGATCATGATCCTGTGGCTGGCGCCCATCGGCGCGTTCGGCGCGATCGCCAACGTCGTCGGGCAGACCGGCTGGACCGCCGTCACCCAGCTGCTGACCCTCATGCTCGGCTTCTATGTGACGTGCGTGCTGTTCGTGTTCGGCGTCCTCGGCGTACTGCTGCGCGCGGTGTCGGGCGTGTCCATCTTCAAGCTGGTGCGGTACCTGGCCCGCGAGTACCTGTTGATCTTCTCGACGTCCTCGTCAGAGTCGGCGCTGCCGCGGCTGATCGCCAAGATGGAGCACCTGGGCGTGGACCGCAGCACCGTGGGTGTCGTTGTGCCGACCGGATATTCGTTCAACCTCGACGGCACGGCGATCTACCTGACCATGGCGGCGCTGTTCATCGCGGACGCGCTGAGCGCCCCGATGTCCGTCGGGCAGCAGATCGGCCTGCTGGTGTTCATGATCGTCGCGTCGAAGGGAGCGGCCGGCGTGACCGGCGCCGGATTGGCCACCCTGGCCGGCGGCCTGCAGGCGCATCGCCCGGACCTGCTCGACGGCGTCGGGCTCATCGTCGGGATCGACCGGTTCATGTCCGAAGCCCGCGCGGTGACCAACTTCTCCGGCAATGCGGTGGCCACCCTGCTCGTCGGATCATGGACGCACACCGTGGACAAGGCCAAGGTCGATGCGGTGCTGCGTGGTGACGCTCCATTCGACGAACTCACCATGGTCGACAACCACGCGGACCGCATGCCCGAGCCGGCCCGCCTGTAGCGGCTCGACACAAGCAGAAAGGCCCCGCCGGTGAACCCGGTCGGGCCTTTCGCGTTGAACTCGCAACCGTTCCAGCACGTAACAAGGGTGAGGGCATCACCGACAAGGTGAGTGCGGGGCTTTGAGAAAGAAGACACGGTCATGCGTACATCGATCGTCATGCTGGCCGCGTCGGGGGCATTGGGCGCAGTGCTGGCAACCGCTGCTCCGGCATATGCCGATTCACCGGTCGTCACCATCGGCCAGCTGGAAGCCGAGGGATTTCAGGTCAACATCGACCGGGTCGGCAGTGCCCCACTCGATCAGTGCACCGTCACCAGCATCCGTAACCCACAGACCCAGACCAGGCTGATCCGGGTCGAACGGTTCGGCAAGAACGGGAAAAAGGACTTCGACCTCGTGCCGGTGGTGGTGCGACGCACCATCACGGTGTCACTGGACTGTTCGAAGTAGCGCTCAGCGCTGGCAGTTGAGCGATACCGACACGGTCTGGCTGGTGATCGAAGGCACCAGGATCCGATCGCCGCCCAATCCCGGACCGACATACGGCACCAACTGGCTGACCTGCCGGGGGTTGCGGACGCTGGTGACCGTGCACTGGTCCAGCGGTGCAGTGCCGATCTTGTCGATCGTGACGGTGTAGCCCTCGGACTGAAGGCGGCTGATCGTCTCCTGCGCGGTTTCCTCGGCCGAGGCCACCGCCGACGACGCGCCGATCACTCCGAACGCAGCCACTGCGACTGCCGCCAGGGACCATTTCACGCGCATCGGTCACGCCCTTTCGCCGTTGTCAGCTCATCTTCCCCTACATACATCGTTCAGGGAATTCGATTCGTTCCCGCCGGCGCCTCGCGGCAAGCGCATAGCATCGCGCCCGTGAAGAGCACGATGCAGAACTGGCCGTTGACGATCACCGCGATACTGCGCCACGCGTGCGGAATCAACGGGGACCGGACCGTGACCACCGCCTGCGGCCAGGGCCGCTACCGCACCATCAGCTATCGGGAGCTGGGCGGGCAGTCCGCTCAACTGGCGCATGCGCTGCGCGGCCTCGGGATCGACGGCGACCAGCGTGTCGGCACGTTCATGTGGAACAACACCGAACATCTCGCCGCCTACCTCGCCGTGCCCGCGATGGGCGCCGTGCTGCACACACTCAACATCCGGCTGTCCCCGGAACAGATCGCCTACATCGCCAACGAGGCCGCCGACAGCGTGGTGATCGCCGACGCGTCCCTGGTGCCGCTACTGGCGCCGGTGCTTCCGCTGTTGGAGACCGTGCACACCGTGATCGTCGTCGGCGACGGCGACGTGGACATGCTGAAAGGTCCGACGGTGCTGCGCTGGGAGGAGCTGTTGGCTGACCGACCCATGGAATTCGACTGGCCCGAGGTTGACGAAAACTCCGCGGCGGCAATGTGTTACACGAGTGGCACCACCGGCAATCCGAAAGGCGTGGTGTACAGCCACCGGTCGAGCTACCTGCACGCGCTCAACACCTGCACTGCCAACGCGCTCGACGTCAGCTGCAGTGACTCGGTGCTGCCGATCGTCCCGATGTTCCATGCCAACGCGTGGGGATTGGCGTACGCGGCACTGATGGCCGGCGCCAACCTGGTGATGCCCGACCGGTTCATGGACGGTGCATCGTTGATCGACCTGATCGAATCGCAGCGCCCAACGCTGGCCGGCGCCGTGCCGACCATCTGGAACGACGTCATGCATCGCCTGGAAAAAGAACCGGGACATGATGTTTCATCGCTGCGGCTGGTGGCGTGTGGCGGTTCGGCAGTACCGCTTTCGCTGATGCAGACTTTCCAGGAGACCTACGGCGTGTACATCCAGCAGGCCTGGGGGATGACCGAGACCTCGCCTCTGGCGACGGTGGCCAAGCCGCTGCCCGGGGTGTCCGAGGAACGTCAGTGGGAGATGCGAGTCAGCCAGGGCCGGCCGATGTGTGGCGTGGAGGTGCGCGTCGTCGACGACGCGGGTGCCCCGCTGCCCAATGACGGCGACGCCGTCGGCGAACTCGAGGTGCGCGGACCGTGGATCACCGGGGCCTATTACCTCGACCGCGATTCCGAGAAGTTCGACACCGGCTGGCTGCGCACCGGAGACGTCGGCGTGATCGATCCGCAGGGCTACGTCACGTTGACCGACCGCGCCAAGGACGTCATCAAGTCCGGCGGGGAGTGGATCTCCTCGGTGGAGTTGGAGAACCACCTCATCGCCCACCCCGCGGTGCTCGAGGCCGCCGTCGTCGGCGTCCCCGACGAGCGTTGGCAGGAACGTCCTCTGGCCGTCGTCGTGCTGGAGGAGGGTGCATCAGCGGAGCCGGACGAACTACGGGAGTTCTTGGCGGACAAGGTGGTTCGCTGGTGGCTTCCCGAGCGATGGGCATTCGTCGAAGAGGTGCCGCGCACCAGCGTCGGCAAGTACGACAAGAAGACCATCCGCGCCCGTCATGCCGACGGAGCCTATGAGGTGATCACGCTGTAGAACTCGCCGGACCGTCACCGCTCGGCGCGTACCGCGATGGTCGACAGCAGATCGGCCAGCCGGTCCGGCCGGTCGACCATCGAGAAGGTGCGCGCGCCGTCGATGACCTCGAAGCGCGCCTGCGGGATGATCTTCGCCAGTCGCTCGCCATCGCTGACCTCGAAGAAGACGTCATCGGCCGACCATGCGATGAGAGTCGGCTTGTCGAATTCGGGGAGTCGCGCGGCCACCCCGGTGGTGACGTCGGTGCGCAGCGACAACGTGAACTGGCGGAGGTCCTCGACGATCGCCGGATTCGAGAGTGCGGTGCGTACCCACTCGCGGGTGAAGCTATCGATGTTCGAGTGCGCCAGCCCGGCGAAGGCCCGCCGGCGCACGGCTTGGACCCGGGTCAGTTGGATGCCTACACGGAACAGCGCCTTCGAATGCGCGGCTCGGATCACCGGTTTGAGGATCGGCGGCGGAAAGTGTTCGAACGCATCGCAACTCGTCAGCACCAGCGCACCGATCCGCTCCGGATGATGCACTGCCACCAGCTGCGTGACCACACCGCCGGTGTCATTGCCGACCAGCACGACATCCTGCAGGTCCAGTGCGTCCAGGGTGTCGGCGACGACGTCGGCCACGCCACGGATGCTGCGGTCGGCGCCGGGGCGAAGTGGCTCGGGGTGCGCGCCCAGCGGCCAGGTGGGGACGATGCACCGCAGGCCGCGCGTGGCCAGTCGGGCGCTGACCTGCCGCCACAACTGACCGCCCATCATGTACCCGTGGACGAAGACGACCGGCCGGCCGTCGGATGGGCCGAATTCCTCGTAATGGATGGTTCCGGCGTTAATCTCAATGATCGACATGGATGACTCCCGGCTCGATGCACATTTACAAACAGTGTGTCCGTAACTTACCAACAGGGTGTATGGAAATCAAGAGACGTACCCAGGAGGAACGCTCCGCGGCGACCCGCGAGGCGTTGATCTCGGCCGCCCGGCGACTGTGGGGCGAACGTGGTTATGCGGACGTGGGGACCCCCGAGATCGCCACCGCCGCCGGGGTGACCCGTGGCGCGATGTACCACCAATTCGCCGACAAGGCAGCGCTTTTCCTGGCCGTGGTGGAGGTCGTCGAGCAGGATGTGATGACCCGGCTGGCAACCGAGGTGGCGGCATCGGGGGCGGCCACGCCCGCCGCCGCGATCCGGGCCGCGGTGGATGCCTGGCTTGAGGTGTCCGGCGACCCTGAGGTGCGGCAGTTGGTCCTGCTCGACGCGCCGAGCGTGCTCGGCTGGGCCGGTTTCCGCGACGTCGCCCAGCGCTACAGCCTGGGGATGACCGAGCAGCTTTTGAGTGAGGCGATCAAGGCCGGCCAACTCGCCCGGCAGCCGGTCCGGGCGTTGGCGCATGTGCTGATCGGCGCTCTCGACGAGGCGGCCATGGCCATCGCCACCGCCGAGGACCCGAAGAAGGCCCGCCGCGACATCAAGCAGGTGTTACGCCGCCTGATCGACGCGATGCTGACGGGCTGAGTTCTCCCGCGAGCAGACACAAACCTGCCTATTTGTCGGCGATTTGGGGCAGTTTTGCGTCTGCTCGCGGAGGAAAGTCCTAGCGCTCGGCGCGCTGGTACGCCGTCACGACGGCCGCGCCGCCGAGGCCGATGTTGTGCTGCAGGGCTGCGTTGACGCCGTCGACCTGTCGCTTGTCGGCGGTGCCGCGCAACTGCCAGGTCAGCTCGGAGCACTGGGCCAGGCCCGTCGCACCCAGCGGGTGCCCCTTGGAGATCAGACCGCCGGACGGGTTGACCACCCAGCGTCCGCCGTAGGTGGTGTCGTCGTTGTCGATCAGCCGCGGTGCCTCGCCCTCACCGCACAGGCCCAGGGCTTCGTACAGCAGCAGCTCGTTGGCTGAGAAGCAATCGTGCAACTCGATCACCTGGAAATCTTCCGGGCCGAGACCGGACTGCGCGTAAACCTGTTGGGCGGCTTGCACATTCATGTCATAGCCGATGATGTTGGCGGCGCTTCCGTCGAAGGTCGAGGCGAAGTCGGTGGTCATCGCCTGCCCGACGATCTCGACGGCCTGTGAGGCCAGCCCATGCTTGTCGACGAACGCCTCGCTGGCGAGGATCGCCGCACCCGACCCGTCGGAGGTGGGGGAGCACTGCAGCTTGGTCAGGGGATCGGAGATCATCTTGGCGCCCAGGATGTCGTCGAGGGTGTACTCGTCCTGGAACTGCGCGTACGGGTTGTTCACCGAGTGCTTGTGGTTCTTGAAGCCGATCTTCGCGAAGTGTTCGGCGGTGGTGCCGTACTTCTTCATGTGCTCGCGGCCGGCCGCGCCGAACATCCACGGGGCGACGGGGAAAGCGAACTCGTCGATCTCGGCCAGCGCCTTGACGTGCCGGCCCAGCGGGGACTCGCGGTCCTGCGCACCGGCGCCCAGCGAGCCGGGCTGCATCTTCTCGAAGCCCAACGCGATGGTGCAGTCCGCCAGGCCGCCCCGGATCGCCTGCGCGGCGAGGTAGAGCGCGGTCGAGCCGGTCGAACAGTTGTTGTTGACGTTGACGATCGGCAGGCCCGTCATACCGAGCTCGTAGAGCGCGCGCTGACCGGAGGTCGAGTCGCCCGAGCAGTACCCGACGTAACCCTGCTGAACCTGGTCATAGGAGATCCCGGCGTCCTCCAACGCCTTGGTACCCGACTCCCGCGCCATGTCCGGGTAGTCCCAACCCTCGCGCCGTCCGGGTTTCTCGAACTTCGTCATCCCCACACCGACGACGAAAACTTTGTTAGCCATGTCCAGAAACATACAGATCACGCTTTCCGTGGTGTAGAGATAGTTGGAACACGTTCTAGTTTCCTTGGGAAGGGTGCGCCGTGCTCAAAGTTGTGCAGTGGGCAACCGGTGGGGTCGGAGTGGCCGCGATCAAAGGCGTGCTGGAACACCCCGACTTGGAACTGGTCGGCTGTTGGGTGCATTCGGACGCCAAGAACGGTAGAGACGTCGGCGACATCATCGGCACCGCACCACTCGGTGTCACCGCTACCAACAGCGTGGAGGAGATCCTGGCGCTGGACGCCGACGCGGTGATCTACTCGCCGCTCATCCCCAACCCTGACGAGGTCGCGGCGCTGCTGCGCTCGGGCAAGAACGTCATCACCCCGGTGGGCTGGCTGTACCCCAGCGAGAAGCAGGCCGCCCCCGTGCGGGCCGCCGCGGTGGAGGGCAACGCCACGCTGCACGGCACCGGCATCGCACCCGGCGGGATCAGCGAGAAGTTCCCGCTGGTGTTCTCCGCGATGGCCACCGGGGTGAACTTCGTTCGCGCCGAGGAGTTTTCCGACCTCCGCACCTATGACGCACCCGATGTGGTGCGCCACGTCATGGGATTCGGCGGCACTCCCGACACCGCGCTGAGCGGGCCGATGCAGAAGATGCTCGACGGCGGATTCATCCAGGCCGTCAAGATGGTCGTCGACCAGGTGGGCTTCGAGATCGACCCACGGATCCGGGCCACCCAGGAGATCGCCGTGGCGACGGCGCCCATCGACTCGCCGATCGGCGTGATCGAACCCGGTCAGGTGGCAGCTCGTAAGTTCCACTGGGAGGCGCTCGCCGACGGCGAGCCCGTCGTCCGGGTCACGGTGAACTGGCTGATGGGCGAAGAAAACCTCGATCCCGCATGGACTTTCGGCCCCGCCGGGCAGCGCTACGAGATGGAGGTCCGCGGCAACCCGGACTTCACCGTGATCATCAAGGGCTTCCAGTCCGAGGCGGGGGAGGAGGGCCCCGAGTCCGGTGTCGTCGCCACCGCCGCCCACTGCGTCAACTCTGTGCCCGCGGTGTGCGCTGCCGAACCCGGCGTCGTCGCCTACCCGGATCTGCCGCTGATCACAGGCAAAGCTCGCCGAACCTGAGCTCGTGTGCGACCAATCGCCTGGAACTCGCACATATCTTCAGGTTCGGCGTACTGAGAACCTCAGGGCCGCACCAGGATCCGGATCGGATTGCCTTCCTGGCGTTCCAGCTTGTCGATACCCGACGCGATGTCCTCCAATGACACGATCTCACTGATCGAACGCGACAGATCCAGCCGGCCCAAGGACACCAGCGTGGCGAGCGTCGAGATGTCGACGTTCTGATACCCCAGATGTCCGAGTACCTGTTTCTGCGTCAGCCCGAACATCGACGTCGGGCCGATCGTGGGTTCCTGGGCGCTCATCCCGACCGCGACCAGCCGGCCCCCGACCGTCAACTGGCCCAGCGCCTGCTCGAACGTCGACTTGAGCCCCACCGCGTCGAACGCCACATCGAGCCCACGGCCACCGGTGACGTCGGCGATCTTCTCGCCCAGCTGCTCGTCACCGGCATCGAACGCGTAATCGGCGCCGAGTTCCAAGGCACGCTCCAGCACTTCGGGCTTGACGTCGACGGCCACCACCGGCACCGCGCCGACCAACCGGGCCAGCTGCGCGATATGGGTGCCCACGCCGCCCAGGCCCCATACCCCGACGGACTCGCCGATGCCGACCTTGCCCGTGCGCACCACCGCGCCGTACGGCGTCGACACCGCATCGGCGAGGATCGCCGCCTGCTCCAGCGGCACGTTGTCCGGAACCCGCGTGAGCCCGACCGCCTGAGCCAGCGTGTATTCGGCCCACGCCCCGTCATAAGCGAAGGCCATCAACCGGATTCGCATGCAGTTGCCGATATCGCCGCGCCGGCAGTTGGGACATTCCATACAGGGCCTGCCCGCCGCGACGATGACGCGGTCACCCTCAGCCCAACCGGTGACACCCGGGCCGAGCGCGGCGATGGTGCCGGACGCCTCATGTCCTTGCGTGACCACCGGCGCCTGCGCCGGGAAGGTGCCGTTGATCAGGCTGAGGTCCGAATGGCAGATGCCGCAGAACGCCACCTTGACCAGCACCTCGCCCGGTCCGGGTTGCGGGATCGGAACATCCTCCACCACAACTCTTTTGGTGTCGGCGTAGAAACGTTCCGCCCGCATGGTCGGCCCGAGATCGGATGTCATGGCGTCCCCTTCTCTCACCCGGCTACTCTCCGAATCATGGCACTTCATCGGGTGGCCCGAGGCCATGTGCCGATTGTTGGTTCTGCCGCCGGTGCCGGACGGTTCTGCGAATTACGCGGCCTCACGACACGCTGAGCTGCCGCTTGAGGTGCCCTGGCACACTCGACGTTCGTGACTTCCAAACGTGCATTGGTGCTCGCCGGTGGCGGTATCGCGGGCATCGCCTGGGAAACCGGCATCCTGCAGGGCATCGCCGACGAATCGCCCGAAACCGCGGATGCGTTGCTTGCCTCGGATGTGTTGGTGGGCACGTCGGCGGGTTCGACGGTGTCCGCCCAGCTCGGCAGCGGGCTCCGGCTCGAGGAGCTTTTCGAGCGCCAGGTGGGTGCCGCATCACCCGAGCTCGACCCCGGGGTGAGTATCGACAGCGTCACGGACCTGTTCGTCGAGGCCATGCTCGCCCCTGGCACCACCAAGGCGCAGAAGCTGCGGCAGATCGGTGCCGTGGCGCTCGACACCGCCACCATCGACCCGGCACGCCGACGCAAGGTGATCGAGCAGCGCCTGCCCTCGCATGACTGGCCCGACCGCGACCTGCGCATCTCGGCCGTCGACATCGACACCGGAGAACTGGTGACGCTGGACCGGAACTCCGGGGTATCGCTGGTCGACGCGGTGGCCGCCAGTTGTGCGGTGCCCGCGGTGTGGCCTGTGGTGACGATCGGGGGCCGCCGGTTCATGGACGGCGGCATCGGCAGCGCGGTCAACATGGCACTGGCGGCCGACTGCGACACCGCCGTGGCGCTGGTACCGCAAGGACGCTCGACGCCATCGCCGTTCGGTGGTGGCGCGGCGGAGGAGGTCGACGGCTTCGACGGACGCTCGTTCGGGATCTTCGCCGACGACGATGCGCTCGCCGCGTTCGGCAAGAACCCGCTGGACCCGGCATGCCGGATACCGTCGGCTCAGGCCGGCCGCGCCCAGGGGCGACGGGTGGCGGCTGAGGTCGCGCAGTTCCTCAACGGCTGACGCACCCGGCGAAACGGCATTCCAGCAGGAAAAGTACGAGAAGCCGCCTGCTGGAATGCCGTTTCGGCGAAGTGCGGCGGTCAGCCGTCGAGCGCACGGGCGGCCAGCTCCCGCCCCACCTCGATGACCTCGGCGGCGCGATGGAACTCCAGGCTCCGGCAGGCCGTGCGGGATACCTCGATCAGCAGATCGGGCGGGTAGGCGGCGAGCGTGTGCCGGGCCAGCGCGGCCTGGGCGATGTCGATGGTGCGGTTCATCACCTCGAAGCTGCCCAGCTTCGGCACCTCGGCCGGCTCGGGCACCTCGGGCACATCTGCGTCGTCGGCCGAGTCGTCAGGATCGAGGGTGTCCTCGGGCGGAATCGACGCGCCGAACCGGCTCAGTACGGCCCTGGCCGTGGGCCGATCCAACATCGACCGCACCGACGCCGTGTCCAGCACGGCCGAGGTGCTGCGCATCATGCGGTTGAGCCATTCCGTGGTGGGGCGTCGTTCCGGGTCCTCGGGTGTGGGCGCGGTGCCCGGGTCGCCGCCGGACAGGCTGACCGCGATGGTGAGATCAGCGTTGACCGCGGCGATCGGGGCCATGGGCAGTGGGTCGAGGATGCCGCCATCGCCGAGCAGCCGGCCGTTGAGCACATGCGGCGCGATGACCCCGGGGATGGCGATCGACGCGCGGATGGCAGAGTCCAGCGGCCCGCGTTGCAGCCACACCGATTTGCCGGCGATCAGATCGGTCGCCACAGCCGTGTAGGGGATGGGCAGGTCTTCGATCGTGGCGTCGCCGATGATGTCGCGGACCGCGTCGAGAATCTTCTCGGCGCGCAGGATCCCCGCAGCGGTGATCGACGGATCCAGCAGCCGCAGGACTGCCCGCTGGGTCAACGTCCGGGCCCAGTCGGCGAAATCGTCGAGCTTGCCCGCCGCGTGCAGCCCGCCGACCAGGGCACCCATCGATGACCCGGAAACGCCGACAACTTCGTAACCGCGATCGTGCAGCTCGTTGATCACCCCGATGTGCGCGTAGCCGCGAGCCCCGCCACTACCGAGGGCCAGAGCAACACGCATGCCTCCATTGTGGTGCACCTGAAGGACTGGTGATTCCCGACGTCCGTGAGATGCCTGCCGAGCGGCTCACCGCCCTGGCGAACCGACGTCGTCGCCGGTGGTGCCGAGATACCGGCCCTGCCGCTCCACGTCCTGCCACCAGGGCCAACGCAGCGCGGCCCGGTGCAGATCGTCCCGCAGACCGGCGTAACGGACCTCGACACCGTGCATCCCCGTCTCGAGATCCCGCAAACCGTCCAGGATCGTCGAGCTCAGCCAGGGCAGCCGGGACAGGTCGAGGACTACGGCGTCCGGCTGCGGATCGCAGGCGGCGACCAGCGCGGCGACCGCGTCGATGTTGGCCCGAAGGTTGGCGGTGTACAGACCGAGTTCGAAGCGCAGCACCAGCGGGTGAGCGTTGACCTGGACGACGTGAGCGCGGTTGGCCTCTCTCAGCACGAAATACAAGGTGAGCAACACCCCCGCTGCGACGGCGGGCAGCAGGCCGACCGTCAGACCGAACACCCCGACGATCGCCGCGAGACTGAATTCCAGTTTGTCGAACCGGTACAACCGCTGCAGGGCACCGATATCGATCAGGCCGAGCACCGCGACCAACACCATCGCGCCGAGCGTGGCCTGCGGCAGCTTCGAGAGCACCGGTGCCAGCAACACCGCGACCAGCACGGCCAGCGCCGCGGTGACCAGACCGCAGACCTGCGTCCTGGCTCCGGTCCGCAGATTCATCCCGGTCTGAGAGAACCCGCCGGCCGGCGGCAATGTGTGGAAGAACGAACTCACCAGCGCGGCAACGCCATTGGCGGACAACTCGCGGTCGGCATCGATCTGAGGTTCCTCGGGCCGGCGAACGCTGCGTGCGACTGCGACCGTTTCCAGGAACGCCATCATCGCGATAGCCAGCGCGCCCGGGATGAGTTGTCCGACATGGTCGAGGGCGGGCAGTGCCGGCAGCGGAATTCCCTGCGGAACCTCGGGGATCAATGCCACGCCCATCGAAGGCAACCCGCCGAACGCGGCGAGCACGATGCCGAGCACGACCACCACCAGCGGGCCCGGCACCAGCGGCGCAAACTTCCCGATCAGTAGGAGAAGCGTGATCGTGACGATCGACAGCAGCACGGTGGGGATGTTCAGCTGGCCGATGTGGCGCAGCACGGACCACAGAATGTGGAAGAACCCGGTGGCATGCGGATCATCCTCCACACCAAAGAGTTTGGGTAGCTGGGACGCGGCGACTGTCACCCCGACCCCCACCTTGAGGCCGAGCAGGGTGGCCTCGTTGATGTTCTCGATGATCGCTCCGAGACGCAGCAGCCGCGCCGCCAGGAGGAATGCCCCGACCAGCATGGTCAACGTGATCAGATGTGCCTGCGCGTCGGGAGATCCGGCGGCGATGCCCGCGCCGACCATTGTCGACGCGCTGAGTGTGGCGATCGTCGACGTGGTGGTGACGCTGGTGGTGCGGGAGCCACCGATGAACGCGTACACCACCAGCGGCAGCATGCACGTGTACAGGCCGAATTGGACCGGCATGTGCGCCACCGTCGCGTACGCCATGGCCTGGGGAATGATCACGGCACCGGCCGCGAGACCGGCGACCACGTCCGCGCGAAGCCACTGCCGCTGATACGGAACGATTCCCGGCACGCGCACATTCGCAGTATCGCCCACGACAGACCCATTCGTGGGAGGGTTGATATGTGGGCGCACCAACATTCGCGCGGAAACTGGGCCGTCCCAAGCCTCGAGATGTGATTGCCGGGCTGGTGACGGGGTTGTTCTCCATTCCCGAGGGAATGGCCTATGCCAGCATCGGCGGGTTCAACCCTGTGGCCGGTATCTACGCCGGCATCGTGCCCGGCATCGTCGGATCACTGTTCGCCCGCACGGTGCTGATGGTGACCACGCTGACGAGCGCGATCGCACTGACATCGCGCAGCGTGCTCAAGGAGGCCGGGCTGGATCCGGCCGATCCGGCCAACGTCGCCGCACTGGCGATCGTGGTCGGTGTCGTGATGCTGCTGTTCGGTCTGCTGCGGTTCGGCTCGATCATGAACTTCGTCTCCAACGCCGTGATGACGGGGTTCTCCACCGGCATCGCCCTGCAGATCGTCGCCGGCGTGCTCGGTGACGCCACGGGCTATAAACCGCAGAGTGGCAACACCATTGGCAAATTTATCGACTCACTTGCGCACATCGGTCTGTGGTCCGGCACTGCGGTGGCGGTAGCTTTGGGCACCGTCGCCGTGTGGGCGGTGTTCCACTTCATCAAACCGCTGGAATCCTTCGCAACGTTGATCGCGCTGGTGGTTGTCACGGCTGTTGTCGCGGTGGCAAAGGTGGACGTCGAAACCGTCGGTGACATCGCGTCGATCGCGAATGCGCTTCCACCGGTGACGGTTCCGAACTTCGCCGCCATACCCGAACTGCTCGTCGGCGGCGTGGCGGTGGCACTCGTCGCACTGGCGCAGGCCGCCGGAATCTCGGCTGCCGTGCCCAATCCCGACGGCAGCCGCACCAACATGAACGGCGATTTCCTGGCCCAGGGCGCGGCCAACGTCGCGGGCGGACTGTTCGGTGCGCTGCCGGCCGGCGGTTCACTGTCGCGCACCGGGGTGTCGACCTCGGCGGGTGCCCAGACCCGGTGGTCGGGCATCTTCGCCGGCATCTGGCTCGCGCTGCTGGTGCTGGTGGCCGGGTCGGCCGCGGAGATCATCCCGATGCCGGTGATCGGCGGGCTGATTCTCGTGATCGGTGCCGAGCTCGTGGTCGGCCGGCTGCCCGACATCAAGCTGGTGCTGCGAGTCGCCCCGCTGTCGGCGGTGGCGATGCTGGTGACCTTCGCGGCCACCACGCAGCTGCCGCTGCACACCGCGATCCTCATCGGCGTGATCACCTCACTGGTGCTCTACTGCGCCAAGGCGGCCAAGGCCGCGCAGTTGGTGGCTCTGACACCGACCGGAGACGGTGATTGGAAGGAATCCCCGGTTCCCGAAAAGTGCGCCAGCAACGACGTGACCGTGCTGCATTACGCCGGGGTCGGGCTGTTCGCCGAGGTCGCCCGCATCGACGAGGACTGGCCACGCGCCGATGGCACCTCCAATGCCGTCGTGGTGCTCAGCCTGCGGGCGCTCCCCGATGTGCCGTCGTCGGTGACGATCAAGGCGCTGCGCCGCTGGGCCGGCCAGCTGAACGCCAACAACGGACGGCTGATCATCGCCGGCGTCGAACCCGGGACCGCGGAGGTGCTGCGGCGCGGTGGTCTCGATGACCTGTTGGGCGACGACGGCATCGAGCCGGCCACCGACCGGATATTCGGCGCACTCGACATCGCCGTCGAGCGGGGACGCGCCTGGGTGGCCGCCCAGCGCGGCGGATCCGGGGATTCGCCGCAACGTGATTCGAACTAGCTGCAGAGCTCGTCGGCCGCTGCCCGCGCCGCGACGATGACGGCAGCCTGACGCGCCGGCTCGAGCTGGGCCCACGCCACGTTGTAGGTGCCCGGCCCGGGCGCCGCATCGGGTGCCTGCACGCTCGCCAGGTACGGCTCGATCTGCGTCTTGAGATCACCGCCCTTGGTCTCCATCCAGGTCTTCGCGGCGTGACAGGCCTGGAAATACTCCTCTTCGGTGGACTGCGCGTCGGCGCCGACGGCGGTCGTGACGCCGGCCGGGGATGTCGCGACCTCACCGGGCTTGACCGTCGGAGTGGCCGACTCGGTGGTCGCGGTCGTCTGCGGGGGAGGTGCCGTGGATGCCCCGGACTGCTCCTTGCCGGCCTCCGTCGAGCATCCGATCAGCAGGCCCAGCCCGGCGGCGGTGACGGCTCCGGCGGTCAGGCGTGTGGTCCACGTGTAACTGCGCATGCAGCCAATCTATGCAACACTGGCGGCCGTGACGGAAGGGACCGGATTCCAGGAGTGTTGTCGGGCTCGCTAGCGCGCTCGTCTGCCCTGATCCGCCGTCATTCTTGGAGCTTCACTGATGCTGTCCACGCTTGCGCCCGTTCCTGCCGTCTCCGCGCCCACCCGGCTGCGACTGCCCGATCTACTGCACACCACCGACCGCGCCGCTGACGACGTGTTGTCCGGCCGCTATGACCGCTTACTGCGGGGCCTGCCCAAAGACGACCGCTGGTACACCCGGTTGTCCGGCGACGACGAAGTCGAGGTCTGGCTGATCAGCTGGGTGCCCGACAAGTCGACCGAACTGCACGACCACGGCGGCTCGCTGGGCGCCTTGACCGTGGTGTCCGGCTCGCTGCGCGAAACTCGTTGGGACGGTGAGCTGTTGCGTCAACGACGGCTCACGGCGGGCGATCAGGCGGCGTTTCCCCTGGGCTGGGTACACGATGTGGTCCACGCACCCGGACCGGTGACGGTGTCAGGGCCGACGCTGAGCGTGCACGCCTACTCACCGCCGCTGACCGCGATGTCCTACTACGAGGTGACACCGCAGAACACGTTGCGGCGCAACCGCACCGAACTCACCGACGCACCGGAGTGACACCGATGAGCCGTATCGACGCCGTACTACAGCAGGCCCGTGCCCGCCTGCACCGTCTGCCCGCTTCGGACCTTCCCGACGCGCTGGAATCCGGTGCCGTGCTGGTCGACATCCGGCCGGCCGCCCAACGGGCCGCCGAGGGCTCGGTGCCCGGCGCACTGATCATCGAGCGCAACGTGCTGGAGTGGCGCTGCGATCCGAC
Organism: Mycobacterium sp. URHD0025; assembly: GCF_000426065.1. Lineage (GTDB taxonomy): Bacteria > Actinomycetota > Actinomycetes > Mycobacteriales > Mycobacteriaceae > Mycobacterium. The sequence goes on from NZ_AUEQ01000008.1 coordinate 133,521, forward strand.
CAGCGATGCCCGGATACCGCAGGCCGTCGACGACGACGTCTACTGGGTGATCCTGTGCTCGGAGGGCTACACCTCGAGCCTGGCCGCTGCCTCATTGGTGGACCTCGGGCTGCACCGATCCACTGATGTCATCGGCGGCTATCACGCGCTGGTCGCCGCCGGACACGCCTGATCGGCTGCGGCTCAGGCGTTTTCGTTGTTCGACAGCATCGGGCGCAGTTTCGCGGTCAGCTCCGGCGTCCACCCGGGCGGCTGCAGCACCGCGGCCCACGCGTCGGCCACGTTCTTCACGTACACATGGCCGTGGCCGTCGGGTACGTCGACCGCCACCGCCATATCCGCTGACACCTGCAGGAACGTCACCACCGGAATCCACTCCATGCGACGGGACACGTCGTACCCGCGGGGCTCGCGGAGCCAGTCCGGTTTGGCGAACAGCAAGTCGGGCGTCCACCACGAAATCGGGTCCGACGCGTGTTGCAGGTACACCGCGCGGGGGTGGCCCCATGGCGCGTCCGGCCGGTCCAGATTCTCGGCTGTCGCACTGAACCGGACGTTTTCGCCCTTGTCGTAGATCGGTAACCACTCCGGCGAACCGGCATCGCGATCGCGGGTCAGCGTGGTCCAGATCGTGTTCTTGAACGTGGGGCCCGAGAACAGCGCACCATCCGTACGGGCGACGAGATTGTTCAGTGCCAAGAACGGTGCCTCGCCGCCGAACGACCCCAGGCTTTCGCCGAATACCACCAACTTCGGGCGCTTTTCCTGCGGCATCGCGCGCACCAACGCGTCGACCGCCTCGAACAACGCCTGCCCGGCCTGCAGCGCGTTCTCCTGATCGACCAGGAACGAAAGCCAGCTGGGCAGGAACGAGTACTGCATGCTCACGATCGCGGTGTTGCCGTTGTACATGTACTCCAGCGCCGAGGCCTCGGCCTCGTTGATCCAGCCCGTGCCGGTCGTCGTGGCCACGGCGACCACCGCCCGGTTCAGCCCGCCGGTGCGCTGTAATTCCCTGGCAGCCAACGCCGCGGTGGCCTTGATGCCGTCAGCGGAATGCAGGCCGGCGTAGGCACGGATCGGTTCGGTTGCGGGTTTGCCGTTGAACCGCGAAAGTTGTTGCACGGTAGGGCCGGCCGATACGAACACCCGGCCCTGATGGCCCAGCGTTTCCCATGGGGACAGCGATTGCGGGCCACCCGAGCGCAGATTCGACATCGGCGCGGCGAAGTCAGGGTCGTCCTCATCGTTGACCGCCGCGAAGGTCCGGTTGATGGTGTCCATCGCCACCCGGGCCACCACACCGTTCAGCAGGGCGACGCTCAACGCCAACAACAAAGCCACGACCACAACGGCCGAAACCCGTGGTGGAAGAAAGCGATCCAGCTTGAGGTCCAGGAAGCGCACCAGTTTGCCGATCAGCTGGCCCACTTCGACGAACGCGAACAGCACCACGATCGACAGCACCGCGGTCAACGGGTGATCCCAGAACGTCAGCCGCGGCACTCCCATAAAGTCGCGGATCTCGTCCTGCCAGACGTGGAAATAGACGATCATCAGGACCTGGCCGATGACGCCGACGACCAGCAAGGTCAGCCACGCCCACTTCGGCGCACGCGGGCTGGTCTCCGCCGAACGCATGTAGCGGACCAGCCACACCCCGAAAACGCCCAGCCCATAGCCCGTCGCGCCGGCGGCCCCGCTGACCAGACCCTGGAACAGCGGGCCGCGCGGCAGCAGCGACGGCGTCAGGGAGAACCAGATGAACACCAGACCCACCGCGGTACCGAAGAACGTGTAGTGGCGCAGCCACCACACCGGCTGGGCCACCGGTTCGGCAGCGGGCTCGGAAGAAGCCTCGGCCGTTTCGGTGGCCGGTGAGGGTGAGTCGGTGTCGGTCACCCGTCGACTTTAGCGATGGGTGAAGTTGGCGGCGCGCTTCTCAGAGAACGCCGCCATGCCTTCCTTCTGGTCGGCTGTGGCGAAGGCCGAGTGGAACAGCCTGCGCTCGTAGAGCAATCCTTCGGCCAGGCTGGACTCGAAGGCGCGGTTGACCGCTTCCTTGGCCATCCGCGAGGCCGAAAGTGACATCCCGGCGATGGTCTCCGCCACGGCGAGGGCCTCGTCGATCAGGGAGTCGGCCGGCACCAGGCGGGAAACCAGGCCTGCGCGTTCGGCTTCCACGGCGTCGATGGTGCGGCCGGTGAGGATCAGGTCCATCGCCTTGGCCTTGCCGATGGCCCGGGTCAGCCGCTGCGAACCGCCCATGCCGGGGAGCACGCCCAGCTTGATCTCGGGCTGACCGAACTTGGCCGTATCCGCGGCGATCAAGATGTCGCACATCATCGCCAGCTCGCAGCCGCCGCCGAGCGCGTAGCCGGCGACCGCGGCGATCGTGGGCGTGCGGGTGGCCGCGAACTTCGACCACAGCTCGAAGAAGTCGGCCGAGTACACGTCGGCGAAAGACAGCTCGGCCATCTCCTTGATGTCGGCGCCGGCGGCGAAGGCCTTCTCGTTGCCGGTGAGGATGATGGCGCCGACGCCGGAGTCGCGGTCGAGTTCGGCTGCTGCACTGGTCACTTCGGTCATGACCTGGCTGTTGAGCGCATTGAGCGCCTTGGGCCGGTTCAGGGTGATGGTGGCGACCCGGTCGGTGCGGGTAACCAGGATCGTCTCGAACTCACTCATTTGGACTCCTCCTGAAAGGTCAGATCGGGTTCTGCCGGAACGAAGTACGCCTCGACGTCGGCGGGGGTGACCGCGGCGATCGAGGCGGGGGACCACTGCGGGTTGCGGTCCTTGTCGACGAGCTGGGCGCGGATGCCCTCGACGAAATCATGGGATTTCACCGATGCGCACGAGGTCCGGTATTCCTGGCGCAGCACGTCTTCCAGTGTCTCCAGCTTGGCGGCCCGGCGCACTGCTTCCAGCGTCACCGCCAGGGCGACGGGGGAGCGGGTGGCGATCAGGTCGGCCGCCTTTTCGGCGGCGCCTCCGTGGCCACGAAGCGCGGTGACGATGTCTGACACGGTGTCGCCGGCATAGCACTCGTCGATCCAGGCGCGCTGGTCCAGCAGAGGGCCGGCCGGCGGTTCGACGGCGTAGGTGGCCAGGGCGTTCTCGACGCCGTCGGCGACGACGGACTCGGTGAAGGCGGCCAGCTTGTCATGGGGCACGTAGTGATCGGCGAAACCCATGGCGATCGCGTCGGCCCCAGAGAACGGTGCGCCGGTGAGTGCGGCGTGCAGTCCCAACCGGCCCGGAGCCCGCGACAGAAGATAGGTACCGCCGACGTCGGGGATGAAGCCGATGCCGACCTCGGGCATCGCCATCTTGGTGGTGTCGGTGGCGATCCGAACGGTCCCGTGCGCGGCCACACCCACACCACCGCCCATCACGATGCCGTCCATCAACGCCACGTACGGCTTTGGATAGCTGCCGATGTAGGCGTTGAGCAGGTACTCGTCGTACCAGAAGCGGCGTGCGTCGGCGCCGCCCTCACGAGCGCTGTGATAGAGCGCCACGACATCGCCACCCGCGCACAGGCCGCGTTCGCCGGAACCGGTCAGCAGCACGGTGTGCACGGACTCGTCGTTCTCCCAGGCGTGGAGCGCCTCGGACATGCCCGCGACCATCGCATCGTTGAGCGAGTTGATCGCCTTGGGCCGGTTCAGCGTGAGGATGCCGACGCCGTTGCGGACACTTACTAGGACGTCCTCGTTTTCTGTCACGAGTTGCAATCTAGTTCGGACCCCCAGTGATGGTGCGCTACGGGTAGGGTTTGCCTCAAGATCGAACCTGGAAGTTTCCTGGGAGTCTTTTCGGCTCGACGGGAACCCACCCGGAACATTGATCGTTGAGCTAGTAGTTCGTTCTCGAACATCTCATAGGAGAGGAACACGACGGTGCGCGAAACCAGCAACCCGGTATTCCGCAGCCTGCCTAAGACGCAGGGCGGATACGCAAATTTCGGTACCGGAGCCGCCGGCTTCGGTGCACAGCAGGTGCAGGCGCAGCCCTACGCGCAGGAGTACCTGCAGCAGCCGCAGACCGGCGTTTCCCGGCCGCTGACCATCGATGACGTCGTCACCAAGACCGGCATCACGTTGGCTGTCGTGTCAGCAGTCGCGGTCGTGTCCTACTTCATGGTGGCCGCGAACCAGGCGCTGATGGGACCGGTCACCTTGATCGGCGGCCTCGGCGGCCTGGTCATGGTGCTCATCGCCACCTTCGGCCGTAAGCAGGACAACCCGGCCATCGTGCTGAGCTACGCAGCGCTTGAGGGTCTGTTCCTCGGTGGCGCGTCGTTCCTCTTCGCCAACCTCGTGTCCAACGGCGGACCCACCATGATCTTCCAGGCCGTCGTGGCCTCGATCGGTGTGTTCATCGGCATGCTCGTGGTCTACAAGACCGGTGCCATCCGGGTGACGCCCAAGTTCACCCGGATGATCGTCGCCGCGATGTTCGGCGTCCTCGCACTGGTTCTGGTGAACTTCGTGCTCGCGATGTTCGGCGTCGGAGGCGGCGAAGGCCTGGGCCTGCGCTCGGGCGGTGGCCTGTCTATCGCGTTCTCGCTCTTCGTGATCGCCTTGGCGGCGTTCAGCTTCCTGATCGACTTCGACGCCGCCGACCAGATGATCCGTGCGGGTGCGCCGGAGAAGGCCGCGTGGGGCATCGCCCTGGGCCTGACCGTCACCCTGGTCTGGCTGTACATCGAGATCCTTCGGTTGCTGTCGTACTTCAACAACGACTAGCGACCCTGCCCCGAGAAAGGCGTCCGCGATTGCGGGCGCCTTTTTCTTTTGGGTTGACTCTGCGATGAGGGCGCAGGTCTCTCGCACGTTTGCACCCAGAGCGCAGAGTCAAACGGGCGGCATGCGCGAGATGGATATCCCCAAGCCAAGATTCATCCACATCGCGAAGCCCCGGATAGTGCGGCGGGGGACGAATGTCGGCAACTGAAACCAGCCTGTGGCCATGGACATCGCAAGCGATCCCTTCGTCGGCAGTGAGGCTTTGGCATGCGGTGCGGTGAACCGCTACGAGTTGCGCCGCTACTACCGATCGCTGATGCCAAATGTGTACCTGGACAAGCGGATTGCCCCGACGTTGCGGCGACGAACGCAGGCGGCGTGGTTGTGGTCGCATCGCGAAGCGGTGGTCGCGGGTCTTGCCGCATCCGCGATGCATCGCGCAGAGTGGGTTGACGACGACGTTCCAGTCGAGCTGATCTGGGCGAATGCGAGGGCTCCGCGGGGAGTGATCACCCGTACCGACCTGTTGTTGCCCGGGGAGGTTCAACGGCGCGACGGGCTCAACGTGACGACGCCCGAGCGGACGGCATTCGACCTCGGCAGGCGCGGGCCACTGGGCGAAGCGGTGGCGCGCCTCGACGCGCTCGGTAATGCGACTGGATTCAAAGCTGTTGATGTCTTGGCGCTGGCGGATCGTCATCGGCATGCGCGTGGGCTACGTCAGCTTGAGGCTGCGCTCGATCTCTATGACCCGGGCGCTCAGTCGCCCAAGGAAACCTGGCTTCGTCTCATGGTCATCGACGATGGCTACCCGCGGCCGCAAACACAGATCCCGGTGCCGGGTCGGAATGGCCGATCGCGGTATTACCTGGACATGGGGTGGGAGGAGCGGATGCTTGCGGTCGAATACGACGGCGTACAGCATGCCGATGCGCTTGGTTACGACATCGTCCGCCACGAACACATCAGGCAAGCCGGTTGGACCACGATCCAAGTAGCCAAGGGGCACCGGCGGCCCGACATCCTCGCCCGCGTAGCCGCTGCCTGGCGTGCGTCGTCACGCCGGTGACTCTGCGGTGAGGGCGCGGGTTACTCGCACTTTTGCGCCCTCACCGCAGAGTCAAAGCCAATTAGGAGAGACGCTCCACAACCATCGCCATACCCTGGCCGCCACCGACACACATGGTCTCGATGCCGAAGGTCTTGTCGTGGGTCTGCAGGTTGTTGAGCAGCGTGGCGGTGATGCGGGCACCGGTCATGCCGAACGGGTGGCCCAGGGCGATCGCGCCGCCGGAGACGTTCAGCTTGTCCTCGTCCATGCCGAGCGCGCGGGCCGAACCGAGCACCTGCACCGCGAACGCCTCGTTGATCTCGTAGAGGTCGATGTCGTCGATGGACATCTTCGCGTTGCCGAGGGCCTTCTTGACCGCCTCGATCGGGCCCAGGCCCATGATCTCGGGCGACAGACCGGAGACGCCCGTCGACACCACGCGGGCCAGCGGGGTCAGGCCCAGCTCCTTGGCCCGCACATCGCTCATCACCACGAGCGCGGCGGCGCCGTCGTTCAGCGGGCAGGCGTTGCCGGCGGTCACGGTGCCGTTGGGCCGGAACACGGGCTTGAGCTGGCTGATCTTCTCGTAGGTGGTGCCGGCGCGGGGGCCGTCATCGGTCGACACGACGGTGCCGTCGGCCAGCGTGACCGGGGTGATCTCGCGGGCGAAGAAACCGGAGTTGATGGCCTCCTCGGCGCGGTTCTGCGACCGGACCGCCCAGTGGTCCTGGTCCTCACGGCTGACACCGGTGTGCAGTGCGACGTTCTCGGCGGTCTGGCCCATCGCGAGGTAGACGTCGGGCAGCAGGCCGTCCTCGCGCGGGTCGTGCCATTCCTCGGCGCCGGTGGCGGCCTGCTCACTGCGGGCCATGGCGTCGGCGTACAGCGGGTTCTTGGTGTCGGGCCAACCGTCGGCGTTGCCGGTGGCGAACTGCGACACGGTCTCCACGCCGGCGGAGATGAACGCGTGGCCCTCGCCGGCCTTGATCGCGTGGAACGCCATGCGGGTGCTCTGCAGCGAGGACGAGCAGTAGCGGTTGACGGTGGTGCCGGGCAGGAAGTCGTAGCCCAGCTGGACCGCGACCGTGCGGCCGATGTTGAAGCCGGACTTTCCGCCCGGCTGGCCACAGCCCATGATCAGGTCATCGATGTCGCGCGGGTCCAGCGCGGGCACCTTGTCGAGGACAGCCTTGACCATCTGGGCGGCGAGATCATCGGGCCGCATGGTGACGAGTGACCCTTTGCCGGCCCGGCCGATGGGTGAGCGGGCAGTGGCAACGATGACGGCTTCAGGCATGACGGCTCCTGGGATATCGAATGGCTTGGAAAACTCAGGTTGAAACTAGCCCGCGTGCACCACGATGGGTGCGGGCACCCCGGTTGAGCGGCGCCACAGCCTGCTCACCGAGCCCAGCCGGGTCAGCAGTGTCCGGGTATCGGCGGATCCGGATTCCAATGCCGCGTCGCCGTCCCATTCGCCGAGCGCATTGCACAGCGCGGGAAGCAACTGCTTGGCCGCCAGCGCATAGCCTGCTGCCGACGGGTGGAACATGTCTTCGGAGAACAACAGGTCAGGGGCCTTGTAGAACTCTGGTGCCAGCAGGTCGGAGAACGGCACCGGAACGCCGCCGGCGACCCGCACCGCGCCGGCCTGGGCGCGGGCCAGCCGCAAACCCCGCCGGCGGGTGTACCAGCGCAGCGGCTGCGGGATCGCGGTGATCACGCCGAAGTCCGGGCAGGTGCCGACCACGACGACGGCCCCCGCCGAGCGCAACCGGTGGACCGCGGCACCCAGCCGGCGCGCCGATGCCCCGAGGCCGTTGGGCTTGGTGATGTCGTTGGCGCCGACCATGATCACCGCGGCATCCGGCGGCGGCCCGGCCACGAACATGGCGTCGATCTGCCCGGACAGGCCTTTCGAGGTGGCACCCACAATCGCCTTGGTACTCAAGCGGACTCGCTTGTCGAGCTGCTCGGCCACACCGCGCGCGATCAAGACCCCCGGCACCTCGTCGGGCACGTGGCAGCCGTATCCGGTGGCCGTGGAGTCGCCGAAGATCATCAGGTGCAGGTCGAACGGGACGCCGCGCTCCCATTTCTGCACCGGCCCGCCGCCGGGGAGATACACGCCGTCGGCGCGAGGCGGGATGTCCCAGGATTTCGGGATGACCTGGCGGGCCTTGTCGGCCTGCCCGTTCAACAGATTGCGCGCTCCGATGTAGGCCGAAGCCGTAGAAGCCAACGTCGCCGCAGCAGCGAAAGTGATGGTCGACCGACGCGCCAAGCGTGTGCCCACGTGATCAGTTTAGGCGGACGAGACGGGTTGTCCGCGTGGCGATGCAGCGTGGCGATCACAGTGCTGTATCAAGTCCGGTATCAAATCAGTTTATTTGACTGTTGAACTGTTTACGGATGTCAAGCTAAGTTACCCGGGTTGTCTGAGTGACGAAGCTCACCTAGCACTACAAAGACGTAGGAAGTGGTGACGATGACTGCACCGAGCAAGGTAGCCAGGTCTCATCATGCTGGTATAGCCCCAGCTAGGGCGTACCGCGGGCGTAGGTTTCCGGTCAGTGACGGTGCACCCGTCGAGGTGGTCGAGGACGGCCCGAGTCTGGCCGGCCGATTGGCTTCGCTGGCGGCGATGCTGACAATCAAACCGACATTGGCAATTGGTAGCCACGTACCGCATCTGCCGTGGCCGTTCGGGCTCGTCAATTTCGCCGCGCGGCTGCTCCGCCCGGTCCCGGGCACCATCAAGGCCACCATCGCGTTGCCCCACTGCACCGCGCAGCTGGTCCGCGCCGACGGCGTACTGCCCGCCGACGGGAAGCGCAGCGTCATTCTGTACCTGCACGGCGGTGCGTTCCTGGCCTGTGGCGCCAACACACACTCCGGCATCGTGACCGCGCTGTCGGGATATGCCGACAGCCCGGTGCTCGTCGTCGACTACCGCATGGTCCCCAAGCACTCGGTGGGCACCGCGATCGACGACTGTTACGACGCCTACCAGTGGCTGCGGCTGACCGGCTATGAACCGGACCAGATCGTGCTGGCCGGCGACTCGGCGGGCGGCTACCTGTCGCTGGCTCTCGCCGAGCGCCTGCTCGACGAGGGCGAAGTCCCCGCCGCCATCGTGACGATGTCGCCACTGTTCGAGATCGACAACGAATCGCGGGCCAACCACCCGAACATCCACTCCGACGCGATGTTCCCGGCCAAGGCGTTCGACGCACTCGTCGAGCTCGTCGAGGCCGCGGCCAAACGCAAGGGCGAGCAGGTCTACGAGCCGCTCGATCACGTAGAGCCCGGTCTGCCGCGCACGCTGATCCACGCGTCCGGCTCGGAGGTTCTGCTCAGCGATGCGCGCAAAGGGGCGCACATGCTGGCAGCCGCCGGGGTGCCGGTCGAGCTGCGGATCTGGCCCGGTCAGATGCACGTCTTCCAGCTCGCGTCGCCCCTGGTGTCGGAAGCGAAGCGGTCGTTGCGCCAGATCGGCGAATACATTCGAGAGGCCACCTGGTGAGCTCTCGGCGGGCCTGAGACCATTGACGTATGCGCATCGCCAGGCACATCAGTGAGCTCATCGGCAATACCCCGCTGGTACAGCTGAACTCAGTTGTCCCCGAAGGCTCGGGGGTGGTCCTGGCCAAGATCGAGTACCTGAACCCCGGTGGCAGCTCCAAGGACCGCATCGCGGCCAAGATGATCGACGCCGCCGAGGCCAGTGGTGAGCTCAAGCCCGGAGGCACCATCGTCGAACCGACGTCCGGCAATACCGGTGTCGGTCTCGCGCTGGTCGCCCAGCTGCGCGGCTACAAGTGCATCTTCGTCTGCCCCGACAAGGTCAGCGAGGACAAGCAGAATGTGTTGCGCGCCTACGGTGCCGAGGTTGTGGTGTGCCCGACGGCCGTGCCGCCGGACCATCCGGACAGCTACTACAGCGTCTCCAACCGGCTCGTGGAGGAGATCGAGGGCGCCTGGAAGCCCGACCAGTACTCCAACCCGATGGGGCCGGAGAGCCACTACGAGACGACCGGCCCGGAGATCTGGGCCGACACCGACGGCACGGTGACGCATTTCGTCGCCGGCGTCGGCACCGGCGGCACCATCACCGGTGCCGGCCGCTATCTCAAGGAGATCTCCGACGGCCAAGTGAAGGTGGTGGGTGCCGACCCGGAGGGCTCGGTGTACTCCGGCGGCACGGGCCGCCCCTACCTGGTGGAAGGCGTCGGTGAGGATTTCTGGCCGTCGGCCTACGATCCCGCGGTCCCCGACGAGATCATCGCCGTGTCCGACGCCGATTCGTTCGACATGACGCGACGGCTGGCCCGCGAAGAGGCATTGCTGGTCGGTGGGTCCTGTGGCATGGCGGTGGTGGCCGCGCTGGAGGTCGCTCGCAAGGCCGGTCCCGACTCGGTCGTCGTGGTGCTGTTGCCCGACGGCGGACGCGGTTATCTCTCAAAGATTTTCAACGACGCTTGGATGTCGTCCTATGGTTTCCTGCGCAATCGGCTCGACGGTTCCATCGAACAGTCGACCGTCGGCGACGTGCTGCGCGGCAAGTCCGGTGCGCTGCCCGACTTGGTACACACCCACCCGTCGGAGACGGTGCGTGACGCGATCGGCATCCTCCGCGAATACGGCGTCTCCCAGATGCCGGTGGTCGGCGCCGAGCCTCCGGTGATGGCGGGCGAGGTGGCAGGCAGTGTTTCCGAGCGAGAACTGCTGTCCGCGGTGTTCGAAGGGCGGGCGAAGCTGGCCGACGCGGTCGCCGAGCACATGAGCCCGCCGTTGCCGCTCATCGGTGCGGGAGAGCTGGTTTCCACGGCGGCGAAGACACTGCGCGAATGCGACGCGGTGATGGTCGTCGAAGAGGGCAAGCCGGTCGGCGTGCTCACCCGCCACGACCTGCTCGGCTTCCTGTCCAATGGTGGCGGTAGGCACTAGACACGTCGCGGCGGCTGTCGACGCGTGGAATACCTTGTCTCCAGCAACTTCTCAGTTAGGGTGAGCTGCGCCAGGGCCGGCAAACACAGAGACCATCGCTGCCCATGGCCAGAACCGTCCCGCTGTGCTCGGTGAATGCGCTCGTGTTGACCTGCAAAACCGGGTTGACGGTGCGTAATCTGCGTGTGGAGCAGTCAGTACATCTAGGTGCCGGCAGAAAGTAGCGTCCGTTCGCGGAGCGCTATCCGAGATGAGGAGAGCTTTCGACGTGACCGATCAACCGCCCCCGCCCGGGAGTTACCCGCCGCCGCCAGAGGGTGGATATCCGCCTCCACCTCCTCCCCAGGGTGGCTACCCGCCACCGCCCGCCGGCGGTTACCCGCCGCCTCCGCCTCCCGGCGGCTACCCGCCACCTCCGCAACAGGGTGGCTATCCGCCACCACCCCCGCCGCAAGGTGGCGGCTACCCGCCGCCCGGTGGTTACCCGCCTCCCGGTGGTTACCCCCCGTCGGGGGGTTACCCGCCTCCCGGCGGCTATCCGCCATCGGGATATCAGGCCCCGGGCTACCCGCCCGCCGGTGGCCCCGGCTTCGGCGTCGCGCCCTACAACATCGGTGACGCGTTCTCATGGGCCTGGAACAAGTTCCTCAAGCATCCGGTCGAACTGATCGTGCCGGGCCTGGTGTTCGGGGCGGCGTCGGCTGCCGTGTGGGTCGTCATCACTCTCATCGCAGCCGCGGTGTCGCCCGAGGCCGCCGGCAGCTATGAGTCCTATGACGAGGACTTCAGCTTCGCGGCCTCAGGCAATCTCGGTGTCGCCGGCACCATCGTGATGTTCGTCGGCGGGATCGTGATGTTGATCCTCAGCGGATGGATCGCCGCGGCCTACACCTCGGGTCTGCTCGACATCGCCAATGGTCAGCCGGTGACGATCGGATCGTTCTTCAAGCCGCGCAACGTCACCAACGTGGTCCTTGCGACGGTGATCGTCGGTGCGATCACGTTCGCGGTCAACTTCGTACTGCAGCTCCCGAGTGCCTTCGTGCCCGGGCTCTGGTTCCTCACCATGCCTTTGGCTTTCATCGCCGACGTAATCCTGGGTGTTCTGTTCCTGTTCACGACGGTGGCCGCAGTGGACCGCAATCTCAAGGCGGTCGACGCGGTCAAGGCAAGCTTCGAACTCGTGAAGCCCAACTTCGGGACCGTGCTGCTCACCGTGCTCGTGATGATCGCCATCGCGATCGTCGGTGCGATCCCGTGCGGGCTCGGCCTCATCGTGGCGATCCCGCTCGTTCTGTTGATCCAGGTGTATGCCTGGCGTCGGCTCAGCGGCGGCCAGGTGGCACCGCTGTCCCAGTAGTAGAACCGAACTCGACGCCCACGGCGCACAGGGCAGAAACGCCCGCGCCGTGGGCGTTGTGGTCCGTGACATCATGTGAGCAAGCCTGCCGATCCCAACCGCTCGGTGCATTCGAGAAAGTCGTGGCCCCAATGTCTATGCCAAACCAGCCCGGAGATATGTACGGGATGCCGCCGCAGGGCATGCCCCCGCAGGGAATGCCCCCGCAGGGTCTGCCTCCGCAGGGTCTGCCTCCGCAGGGTGTCCCGCCACAAGGCATGCCGCCGCAAGGGTTTCCGCCCTACGGCGGGTATCCGCCCCAGGGCCAGCCGGGCGGCTACCCGCCGCCCGGTCCGCCGCCGGGGTACCAGGGCCAGCCGCAGCCCTACGGTGCCTACGCCATGGACCCGTCGGCGCCGTACGGTCGTGATCCGCTCACCGGCGAGCCGTTGTCCGACAAGTCCGCCATCACCGCCGGTCTCCTGCAGTTCTTCCTGGGTGGTTTGGGCGTCGGACGTTTCTACATCGGCTCCACCAACATCGGCGCGATCCAGCTGGGGCTGACCATCCTCGGCATCATCACGTCATGGCTGATCGTCGGAATCTTCATCTGCGTGGGCGTCGGGATCTGGGCGTTGGTGGATGCGGTGATGATGTTCACCCGATCCATCCCAGACCAGTACGGGCGCAAGCTGCGTAACTGACCCGCCGCGGTGACCACCGCGCCCGGATTAGAGGTGGTGGGCCGGGCGCGCCCGCGCCCACCCCGATAGGCTCGACGCGTTATGAGTGAACAGCGCAGGTGGCACGGTCTGGCCACAAAAGCCATCCACGCCGGTTACCGACCCGACCCGGGCACCGGAGCCGTCAACACCCCGATCTACGCCAGTTCGACCTTCGCCCAGGACGGCGTCGGCGGGCTGCGCGGCGGATTCGAATACGCCCGCACCGGCAACCCGACCCGGCAGGCCCTGGAAGCGGCGCTGGCCGCTGTCGAGGAGGCCTCCTACGGACGGGCCTTCGCCTCGGGCATGGCCGCCACCGACTGTGCGCTGCGCGCGGTGCTGCGGCCCGGCGACCACGTGGTGATCCCCGACGACGCCTACGGCGGCACGTTCCGGCTCATCGACAAGGTGTTCTCGCAGTGGAACGTCACGCATACCCCCGTCCCGCTGAGTGACCTGGACGCGGTGCGGTCGGCGCTGACCCCGCGCACCCGGATGATCTGGGTGGAGACCCCGACCAACCCGCTGCTGAGTGTGGCCGACATCGCCGCGATCGTGCAGATCGCATCGTCGGCGGGCATCAAAGTGTTGGTGGACAACACATTTGCCTCACCGGCGCTGCAGCAGCCGCTGCTGCTGGGCGCTGACATCGTGCTGCACTCCACCACCAAGTACATCGGCGGGCACTCGGATGTGGTGGGCGGCGCGCTGCTGACCAACGACGAGGAACTCGACGCGGCATTCGCGTTCCTGCAGAACGGGGCCGGCGCGGTGCCGGGGCCGTTCGACGCGTACCTGACCATGCGTGGGCTCAAGACGCTGGTGCTGCGGATGCGTCAGCACAGCGAGAACGCCGCGCTCATCGCCGAATTCCTCGACGGGCATCCGGCGGTCGAGACGGTGCTCTATCCCGGTCTGGCCAGCCATCCCAACCACGATGTCGCCGCGCGCCAGATGTCCGGTTTCGGTGGCATGGTGAGCCTGCAGCTGCGTGGTGGACCACGCGCCGCACGTGAATTGTGCTCGCGGACCGAGCTTTTCATTCTCGCCGAGTCGTTGGGTGGGGTCGAGTCGCTGATCGAGTACCCGGGGGCCATGACGCATGCGTCGACCGCGGGTTCTCAGCTGGAAGTGCCGGACAACCTGGTGCGCCTGTCGGTGGGCATCGAGCACGCCGCCGATCTGCTGGCCGACCTGGAGCAGGCGCTCGGCAAGTGACGCCGGGCAGGCGGGTGGGTACCGAAAACCGTTGATTTCCAGGTACCTACGCGTCTGTTCGCGTCAGGGAATCACATCAGGGCAGGACGCAGCGCCGACGTCGTCATCGCCAGATTCATCTCCGGCAGTGCCGACGCGGTCTCGTCCACCCAACTGCCCGTGGCGATTTCGGTGGACCGGGCATGTACCCACCGCCAGCCCCGGTCGTTGAGGCTGAGAACGGCACCCAGCCCGTCGACCGCATGGAGCAGGCAGATGACCGCCGCGATCGATGGCACCGGGTTATGGCCGTCGAACAACGCGGCCATCAGGGCCGCCCGCGTTTGACTCACCCGCTCCCGGTCGGTCAGCGGCCAGCAGTACGCCGTCCTGCCCGGAAAGCCTTTGCCGGGCATGCGGACGCGGCGGATGTGCCCCAGGCGTTCGAGATGCTGCTCCAGGGCGGGCTGGGTGTGCTTGCTCAGCTTCGCCAGTGCGGTGTCAGCGGCGAGCGGCCGGCGTCGCAGTAGTTCGAATGCCGGGTCGCCGACCGGATCGGCCGGCCAGTTGCCGGCCAGCGCGATCAGCCGACCCGCCTCGATCGGTTCGCCCGCCATCGCCGGGCGGATGCGGCAGGCATACGCCAGATCGAGCAGTACCGCGGCGCTGAGCACCTTCTGCCTGCGGTGACGGTCGAGACCGGGTTGCGCGGCTGCGTTGTCCAGCAACAGCAAGAACAGGTCTTCGGCGATTTGCGCCATTTCCCCGACTGTAGTGCGTCGCCCTGGGGCGGCCCGTCAGGCGTGGTAGGGCTCGGCGCTGACCAGCGTGACCTTCACGGTGTTGCCGTTGGGCACGGTGTAGGTGCGCGATTCGCCCTCTTTGGCATCGATCAAGGCACTGCCCAGCGGTGAGTTGGGGGAGTACACCTCGAGCTTGCCGACGCTGATGCCCTCCTGGCGGGTGGCGATCAGGAACGTCTCGGTGTCGTTCTTGTCGTCGTCGTAGTACACCTTGACGACCGAACCGGGAAGCGCGACACCGGACTGCTTGGGTGCCTCTCCGACCTTGGCGTTGTTGAGCAGCTCCTGCAGCTGGCGGATACGGGCCTCCTGCTGGCCCTGCTCCTCGCGGGCGGCGTGGTAGCCGCCGTTCTCGCGCAGATCGCCCTCTTCGCGGCGGTCGTTGATCTCGGCGGCGATCACCGGTCGATTGGCGATCAGCTGATCCAGCTCCGCCTTCAACCGGTCGAATGCATCCTGAGTGAGCCAGGTGACCTGTGTGTCGGTCATGTTCTCGCGCTCCTGTCTGTCTTGCGTGCGGCGCTCGTGCGCCTTCCTCGCGTACGAAGTCCGTTGCTTCCGGCCGGGGACGGCGCGTGTATTGCCGCGGGCGTAAGCACCAAACCGAGTGCTAATGCAGCAATACACGGCCCCAGCGAGGAACCGTGTATCGCACAATCGTACCACCGAGCGGCCAACGAATCTTCATTTAATGGCTGTCCGACGTGGGTTGCGGATGTAAAAATCAGGGCGCTACCAGGTAGGACGGCACATCCGTCCCGCAGCCGTAGACGTCCCCGATCACGGGGCGTCGGCTGGATTTGACCTCCGTGGTCACCTGTACCACCGTTTGATCGGACGGGCCGACCAGGACCTCGCGCCGGCCGGTTTCGCTGCCGTCGATGGAGCGGGCCCGCACGATGCACACCACGGGCTTCGACGGGTCGGGGCGGGTCACCCCGATGGTCACCGCGACGGTTTGGTCGTCGATCAGTTCGTAGGCCGAGAGCTCGCCCTTCACCTCCCCGGTGCCCAACCGCTGGAAGGCCACGACCGCGAGGATCACACCTGCCACGACCACCAGCGCGACCAGCGCGAACGTGATCCAGCGCCGGGTCTGCCGGGACATTTGGCGGGATCCGTAGCGGGCGGCGGGGCGTTCGACCATCAGAACTGGAACTATAGGGCCAGACAGATCAGTCGCCGCAGCCCAGGCAGTGGGCTGAAGGTTTGGGTACAGGGATTAGGTAAGAGGACGCCGTAGTTAGATGAAAGCGACATGAGTGAACTGCGGTTGATGGCGGTGCATGCCCACCCGGACGATGAGTCGAGCAAGGGTGCGGCAACCACCGCGCGCTATGCGGCCGAAGGTGTGCGCGTCATGGTCGTGACGCTCACCGGCGGCGAGCGTGGCGACATTCTCAATCCGGCGATGGACCTTCCCGAGGTTCACGGCCGGATCCACGAGGTGCGCCGGGACGAGATGGCGAAGGCAGCCGAGATCCTCGGCGTGGAGCATCACTGGCTGGGCTTCGTCGACTCGGGCTTGCCCGAGGGCGACCCGCCGCCCCCGCTGCCGGAGGGTTGCTTCGCGCTGGTGCCGCTGGCCGAGCCGGTTGCCCGGCTGGTCCGGGTGATCCGCGAGTTCAAGCCGCACGTGCTGACCACGTATGACGAGAACGGTGGCTACCCGCATCCCGACCACATTCGTTGCCACGAGGTGTCGGTGGCGGCGTACGAAGCGGCCGCCGACTACCGGCTGTATCCCGACGCGGGGATGCCGTGGAGCGTGTCGAAGCTGTACTACAACCATGGCTTCCTGCGTCAGCGCATGCAGCTGCTGCAGGACGAGTTCGCCAAGAACGGGCAAACAGGTCCCTTCGCCAAATGGCTGGAGCACTGGGACCCCGATCACGACATATTCGCCAACCGGATCACCACCCGTGTTGAATGCTCGGAGTACTTCAGCCAGCGCGACGATGCGCTGCGCGCGCACGCGACCCAGATCGACCCGAAAGGCGATTTCTTCCAAGCGCCGATCGAGTGGCAGCAGCGGCTCTGGCCGACGGAGGAGTTCGAGTTGGCGCGGTCACGTGTGCCGGTGAATCTGCCGGAAGACGACCTGTTCACCGGGATTGAGAAATGATCGACACATTGACCGCAGTGGTCACCCTGCTCGCCGACGAGCCGCGCAACACCGGACCCGAGTTCGGCAAGGCGACTCCGCTCGGCCTGCTGATCACCGTGGCGCTGTTGATCGGCACCTTCGCGTTGGTCTGGTCGATGAACCGGCATCTGCGCAAGCTGCCCGAATCGTTCGACCCCGAACACCCCGAGCCCGATCAGGCCGCCGACGACGGCACGGTCGAGAACCCTGACGGCGACGCGGTGAACAGCAGTCCCGATGACCACAACGGTCAGCCACGGGAGCCGGGTGGCGGGTAACACGCTCGGCGGGTCCACCAGCCCGTACCTACGCCAGCACGCCGACAATCCGGTGCACTGGCGAGAGTGGACGCCCGAGGCGCTCGCCGAAGCCGCCGCGCGGGATGTTCCCATCCTGCTGTCCATCGGCTACGCGGCGTGTCACTGGTGCCATGTGATGGCGCACGAGTCGTTCGACGACGCCGAGGTGGCCGCGGTGCTCAACGACGGATTCGTCTGCATCAAGGTGGACCGTGAGGAGCGTCCCGATCTGGACGCGGTGTACATGAACGCCACCGTGGCGCTGACCGGGCAGGGCGGCTGGCCCATGACCTGCTTCCTGACTCCCACCGGCCGACCGTTCTTCTGCGGCACGTACTACCCGAAGCTCGGGTTCCTGCAACTGTTGGACGCGGTCTCCGAAACCTGGCGGGACCGGCGCGACGAGGTGGAGCGCGCCTCGGATCAGATCGCCACCGAACTACGCTCGATGTCCGCCGGGCTGCCGGGCGGCGGGGCGCCGGTGGGCACCGAGTTGTGCGACCACGCGGTGGCGGCGGCGCTGCAAGACGAGGACGAGACGTACGGCGGCTTTGGCGGCGCGCCGAAGTTCCCGCCGTCGGCTTTGTTGGAGGGCCTGCTGCGCCACCATGAACGCACCGGTTCCACCGCGGCCCTGACCGCCGTGCGACGCACATGTTCGGCGATGGCCCGCGGCGGCATCTATGACCAGCTGGCCGGTGGATTCGCCCGCTACAGTGTCGACCCCCACTGGGTGGTGCCCCACTTCGAGAAGATGCTCTACGACAACGCGCTGCTGCTGAGGGTGTACGCGCACCTCGCGCGTCGTACGGGAGATCCGTTGGCGCGCAGGGTGACTCGACAGACTGCGGCGTTCATACTGTCAGATCTGGGTGCCGGTGGCATGTTCACCTCCTCGCTGGACGCCGACGCGGGCGGGCACGAGGGGCTGACCTATGTGTGGACACCCGCCGAACTGCGCTCGGTCCTCGGGGACGACGACGGAGCTTGGGCGGCTTCACTTTTCAGCGTGAACCAGAGCGGGACGTTCGAGCACGGCGCCTCGGTGCTGCAACTGCATGGCGATCCCGACGACGAGTCCCGTTTCGAGACGGTGCGTGCGGCGCTGCTGGCGGCCCGCGCGCTGCGGCCCCAGCCCGCACGCGACGACAAGGTGGTGACCGCCTGGAACGGGCTGGCCATCACTGCGCTGGCCGAAGCGTCGGTGGCCCTCGAACACCCCGAATTTCTTTCTGCCGCAGTCGATTGTGCGCGCCGTCTGCTCGATCTGCATGTGGTGGACGGCCGGTTGCGCCGTGCCGGCCTCGGTGGCCGGGTGGGGCAGAGCGCGGCCATCCTGGAAGATCATGCGGCGCTTGCCACCGCATTGCTGACGCTGTATCAGCTCACCGGCTTCGGGCTGTCCGAGGCGGTTGGTCTGCTCGACATCGCACTCGAGCACTTCGCCGATCCCGATCAGCCCGGCCGCTGGTTCGACACAGCCGACGACGCCGAGAAACTGATGGTGCGTCCTGCCGATCCGATCGACGGCGCGACACCATCGGGCGCCTCGCTGATCGCCGAGGCCCTGCAGGCGGCGGGATACCTGACCGGCTCGCAGCGCTATGTCGATGCGGCACAGGAGACTTTGTCCTCCGCCTCGCCGATCCTGGCCCGCGCGGCCCGATCCGGCGGGCACTGGCTGGCGGTCGCCGAGGCGCAGGTGCGCGGACCGATCCAGGTGGCAGTCGCCTGCGATCCGTCCTCTGACCTTTTGACCGCCGCGCGGCGGCTGGCGCCCGGCGGTGCACTGGTGATCGGCGGCGCCCCAGATTCGACGGAGCTGCTGAAGGGACGCGACCGGGTGGACGGCGCCGAGGCCGCCTACGTCTGTCGTGGAACCGTGTGCGATCTGCCCGTCACCACGGTCGGAGAACTCGCTGTCTCGCTGGGCGGTGAACCTCAAGACGGCTGATGTGGCGCACGTGTAGCCTCGCGGCCATGAGCCACGATGCCGCAGCCCTGGAGTCCTTCGTCAAGCGCTACCTCGACACCGTCGCAGGCGGTTCCGCGGCCGAGGTCGCCGCGCTGTACACCGATGACGCGACGCTTGAGGATCCGGTGGGCAGTGGCGAGGTCCACATCGGGCGCCAAGCGATCGAGGGCTTCTACAAGAACCTGACCGCGGCGGGCGCCGAGATCACGACCGAGCTGCTCAAGTTCCGGCCCGGCGGACACGAGGCTGCGTTCCTGTTCTCCATCGTCGTCGGCGGCGCGATGCGCATCGAACCCATGGAGGTCATGACCTTCGACGCCGACGGCAAGATCACGTCCATGAAGGCGTACTGGTCGGCAGCCGACATCACGCAGCTCTGACCGCACTCTGGGTAGCCGCATTCGAGAGCCCCGCATCGCTTCGGTGATGCGGGGCTTTCGCGTCAGAAGACGGCGAACCACATGGCGATGTAATGGCAGATCGCTGCCACCGCGGTGCAGGCGTGGAAGAACTCGTGGTGGCCGAAGGTGGTCGGCCACGGGTTGGGCCATTTGAGGGCGTACAGCACACCGCCGATGCTGTAGAGCGCACCGCCGACGATCAGCAGCACCACCGCGGCCACACCGGCGCCGTGCATGATCGGCCCGATGAACCAGGCCGCCACCCAGCCCAGCAGGATGTAGAGCGGTACGCCGAGCCAGCGTGGTGCCGACGGCCAGAACATCTTGAGCAGCACACCGGCGATCGCCCCGCCCCAGACGATCCAGAACAGCACCATGCCTTTGGATTCGGGCAGGGCCAGCAGTGCGAACGGGGTATAGCTGCCGGCGATGAAGATGAAGATCATCGAGTGGTCGAGGCGCTTCATCCACTTGCGGGCGCTGGGTGATTTCCACGTCACCCGGTGGTACGTGCCGCTGACGGCGAACATCGCCACGATCGTGAAGGTGTAGAGAAGCGTGGCCAGGCCCGCCCGCGTGGACTCCAGCGACCAGGACACCGATACCAGTGCCGCGCCGGCGATGAACGCCACGATCGCCGAGTACACGTGGATCCAGCCGCGTGCCCGTGGCCTGCCCAGGAATTGGGCGACGCCTTCGGCGACCGCCTCGGGCAGGTCTTCTGCGGGCCGGTTCAGCGCAGCCGCTGAACGGTAGGGCTTGGTGCTACCGGTCGGCGCGGTCATGTCACCTCCATTGAGAACCATGGTGTACCCCGACGCTCACAGTAGTCTGGACTCTCGTGGACATCATTCCCCCGCGGCTCAAGGAACCGGCCTATCGGCTCTACGAGATGCGGTTGCGTCAGGAACTGACGCGGTCCAAATCCGAGCTACCTCGCCATATCGCCGTGTTGTGTGACGGCAACCGCCGCTGGGCGCGTGACGCAGGTTACGACGATGTCAGCATCGGTTACCGGATGGGCGCGGCCAAGATCGCCGAGATGCTGCGGTGGTGCCAGGCCGCGGGCATCGAGATGACGACGGTCTATCTGCTCTCCACCGAGAACCTTCAACGCGATCCCGAAGAGTTGTCCGCCCTGCTCGAGATCATCACCGACGTGGTCGAGGAGATCTGCGCGCCCTCCAACACCTGGAGCGTGCGCATGGTCGGTGACCTGGAGTTGTTGGGGGAGGAGCCGGCCCGCCGGCTCCGCGAGGCGGTCGAGTCGACCAACGGCAGAAACGGGAAGTTTCACGTGAACGTCGCCGTGGCCTACGGCGGACGGCAGGAGATCGTGGACGCGGTGCGCTCACTGCTGTCCAAGCAGCTGGCCAACGGTGCGACTGCCGAACAACTCGTGGACGCCGTCACCGTCGAGGGGATCTCCGAGAACCTGTACACCTCAGGGCAACCCGATCCCGATCTGGTCATCCGCACCTCGGGTGAGCAACGGCTCAGCGGATTCCTGTTGTGGCAGAGCGCATATTCGGAGATGTGGTTCACCGAGGCGTACTGGCCCGCGTTCCGCCGCGTCGACTTCCTGCGGGCACTGCGCGATTACACGGCCCGGCACCGCCGATTCGGCAAGTAGTGCCAAACTTGAGCCATGGCTGCGCTGTCGGCAGTGGTCTTCACGCTCAGCTGGTGGCTGGGCCTGTACCTGCTTGCCCGCGACCCGCGTAAGCCCGTCCTGGTCCTCGCGGCGGTCGGGCTGACCAGTTTCGCCGCCGTGGTCGCGCTCGACGCAGTCCGCCTGGTGACCGGCTCGGAAGTGCTGAGCCGTATCGAGATCTATCTGGTGGCGTTGCCGGGTATCGCCTGGTTCGCGGTCATGGTCGAACTGGCGCGCCCGGCCGACACCTTCCGGTCCCGCGTGGGTGAGGTCGCGGCGATCTTCGCCGTCGCGGTGCTTGCACTGGCCGGGGCGGGGCTCGCGGGCAGCGTCGACGGGCCGCTGCGCACCGGTCACTGGGTGATGTTCGCGGTGATCTCGCTGTCCTCTTTGGGCGCCATGGTCAAGGCCGTGCTGGGCGGCGCCAAACCGGGATCGGTGGTGGGCTTCATCATCGTCGCGACCCTGTTCTTCGCGCTGGGCAACGCGATCCTGGTGATCCCGCTGGGGTTGGTGCCCAGCTGGCTGGCCCTGGCGTCAACGGGATTCGACGTGGCGCTGCTCGGTGTCGCGGTCGCGATCTGGGATGCCTTCGACGAGGGTCAGGCGCTGCGGGCGGACATGCGGCGCTCGATCATCGGCACGCTCGTCATCGCGGTCCCGTTCGCGGCCCAGGCCCTGATCGGCATGGCCGTGCTCGATGCCGGGACCGGTCGCACGGTCATGACGATCTTGTTGTTCACCAGCCTGGCGGTCGCCGTCGCCGTGGAAGTGCTGGCCGATCCGCTGGCCGGGATCTTCGACCGGCTGGCGTTCTCCCGGTCCCCGGACCTTCGCGCCGACCGTGAAGCACTGCGCCAGACCGAGGCCGCGCTGCCGCTGCGATCGGACCATCCGCTGGGCGGCATCGATGACGACGCGTTCGCCCGGCTCACGCGACGCGCCCTCGGCCACTACGGCGATCTGTCCAAACTGGTGGCCAGCCCGCTCACCGCGCTGCCCGCGATCGATGCCCGGCTCGCGCAGCGTGGAGCGCCGGATCAGCCGCTGGAACGCGCCAATGAACTCAAGGCTCTGCTGGCCGACCGGATCGCCGCGCTCAAACCCCGCGACGGCGGAGACTTCGGCACCACCGAGCAATGGCGCCACTACAACTCGCTGTACTTCCCCTACGTCATCGGGGTCCGCGCCTACGCGCAGAACGCCACCGCGGCCGGCCTCGATCCGGTCGCCCGGCAGGCGTGGCAGTGGTTTGTCACCGAGGTGCCGCAGCGCTCGCTGCACAACTGGCAGAACGCCGCCGCGCGGGTGATCGCCGCGGACCTGCGCAGCGATCTGGCACCGGCGGTCGGCTCCACTGGCCGATAGGGAGCCTCGCCTCCAGAAATAGCGCTGACCTGGGCTTGGCAGTGCTTGGCAGTGTTTGGCGTCGATCTGGCAGCGCCTCGTGGGCAAGGTCGGAGATGTTCCACCGATCGACAGCCTCATCGCCGAGGAGCCCGATATGACCGCGATCCTGAACCGACCCCGATCCGACGCCACCGCCGCAGCGGCTGGGGCCGCAGCTGCGGAAGATTCCCTGCTGCGGTTCGCCCTGCGCGCCGATGCCACCGTGTGTGCCGGAGTCGGCCTGCTGGTGGCCATGGCCGCCGATCAACTGGCCCGCGTCGCGGGGCTTTCCGCCACCGCCGGGTGGCTGGCCGGCGCGTTCCTGGTCGGCTATGGCGCCCTGCTGTACGTACTGGCCGCGGTGTCGCGGGTCCGCCGCGTGGGCGTCGCCGTCCTCGCCGGCAACGTGGCCTTCACGATCACCACGGTCGCCGCGATCGTGACCGACTGGTTGCCGTTGACCCCGACCGGCGACGAGTTGGTGCTCGGATTCGTCGGCGCCAACCTGGTGTTGGCCTGGCTGCAATACCGCGGAGTGCGCCGGCTGGCGTGACTCCTTCCCGAGCCGGTGCGGGGTGCCCGCCGGAAGAGGTTACGGCGAGCATCCCCGCACCGTGCTCCAGCGCTCGAAAAGTCGATGCACCACAGGAAATCACCACGAAAGAAGGAGAATCATGTCCGCCATCACCGCCACCGGATCCGCAGGCACCAGGAACTCAACCGATTCGCTGCTGCGCCTGGCCATGCGGCTCGACGCAGTCCTCGTCGGCATCAGCGGGATCGCGCTGTTGGCCGCCGCCGGGTGGTTCGCCGACCTGACCGGCCTGCCGCGATCCGTCGAATACGGCGTCGGCGTCTTCTCGGTCCTCTACGGCATCGCGGTGTTCGCCCTTGCCGGCATAGAGCGGGTGCGTCCCGCAGGCATCGGCACGGTGATCGCCAACGCGGCCTGCACCGTGATCGCACTGGCCGCCGTGTTCACCATGTCGCTGACCACAGCGGGCGTCGTGTTCGTCATCGGCACCGGTATCTACACGCTGGCGATGGCCGAACTGCAGTACGTCGGGGTGCGGAGGATTCCTGCCTGATCGACACCGTTCGAGTGGCCGGTTACTGCCCGCGGATTGCCGAAATCCGTGAGATAACCGGCCATTCGGCGCGAGCGGGCTACAGCTTGCGCAGGCGCAGCCGGTTGATCGAATGGTCGGAATCCTTGCGCAGGACCAGGGTGGCCCGCGGCCGCGTCGGCAGGATGTTCTCGATCAGATTGGGCCGGTTGATCGAATGCCAGATGTCGCGCGCGGCAAACACGGCCTGCTCATCGGTCAGGGTCGAATAGTGGTGGAAGTGCGAGGCCGGATCGGCGAACGCCGTCGAGCGCATCGTCAGGAACCGGGAGATGTACCACTGCTCGATGTCCTCGATACGCGCGTCGACGTACACCGAGAAGTCGAACAGGTCCGACACCATCAGTGCCGGGCCGGTCTGCAAAACGTTGAGCCCTTCCAGGATCAGGATGTCGGGATGGCGCACCACCTGCATCTCACCCGGCACGATGTCGTAGAGCAGGTGTGAATACACCGGTGCACACACCTCGTCGGCCCCGGATTTCACCGCGGTGACGAACCGCATCAAGCCGCGCCGATCGTAACTCTCCGGGAAACCCTTGCGGTGCATGAGGTTCCGGCGGTTGAGCTCCTTGTTCGGGTAGAGAAATCCGTCGGTGGTCACCAGGTCGACCCGAGGATGGTGACCCCAGCGGGCCAGCAGGGCCTGCAGCACACGGGCGGTGGTCGATTTTCCGACCGCCACGCTGCCCGCCACACCGATGACGAACGGCACCGGCCGGTCCGGATTCTGCTGCGGCTCACCGAGGAACTCCGCCGTCGCGGCGAACAACCGCTGCCGGGCGGCCACCTGCAGGTGGATCAACCGGGCCAGGGGCAGATAGACCTCTTCGACTTCGAGGATGTCGAGCTTCTCGCCCATACCCCGTAGGCGCAGGAGCTCGTCCTCGGTGAGTTTCAGCGGTGTCGACATGCGCAGTGCACGCCATTGACTTCGGTCGAACTCCACATAGGGGCTCGGCTCGCTCGGCCGCGGCATTCGGCCAGTCTTGCATCTACGGTTGTGGGCATGGCTAACGGGATCGAGAAAACGACGGGCTCCGGAACCGGCACGGTGACGGATTCGGCCACTCTGATTCGCGAGTATCTGCTTCTCGGCCTGCGCTTCGACCGCGTCGAGGACGGTTATGTCGACTCCTTCACCGGTGACCCCCAGCTGCGCCGTGCGGTGGAGAACGAGCCTGCGCCCGACCCGGCCGATCTGGCCCGGCAGGCCGACCGGTTACTCACCCTGATCCCCGACGACCTCGAACACGACCGCGCCGAATACATCGCCGCGCACCTGCGTGCGCTCAACTGCGCGGGCCGGAAGTTCGCCGGCGAGCAGGTCGGTTTCGTCGACGAGGTGCAGGCCTACTTCGACGTGCGGATCGCCAAGGGCGATCCGGAGCGCTACCGCCAGGCCCACGCCAAGCTGGACGACGCACTCGGCGGCACCGGTCCACTGGCCGAACGGATTCAGGCGCACCGCAGCGGAGACGAGATCCCGCCGGCCCGCCTCGAGGAGTGCATCCACGCGTTCTCCTCGGCGCTGCGCGACAAGGTGCGGGCCGTGTACCCGTTGCCGGAGACCGAGACCATCACCTATGAGGTGGTCACCGACAAGCCGTGGTCGGGGTTCAACTACTACCTGGGCGATTACCAGTCCACGGTCGCGGTCAACGCCGACCTCAAACAACAGATGGCCAACCTGCCGCGGCTGGTGGCCCACGAGTCCTACCCGGGCCACCACACCGAGCACTGCCGCAAAGAGGCCGGGCTGGTGGCCCGCGACGGCGAACTGGAACAGACGATCTTCCTCGTCAACACCCCGCAATGCCTGATGGCCGAGGGCTTGGCCGACCTGGCGTTGCATGCCATCGTCGGGCCCGGATGGGGGACGTGGGCGGCCGATATCTACGCCGACCTCGGCCTGCGGTTCGACGGGGAGCGCGCCGAGGCCATCTCGGACGCGGTCGCCGGGCTGGCCGACGTGCGTCAGGACGCCGCGCTGATGCTGCACGACGAGCATCGCGACGTCGACGAGGTGGCCGAGTTCCTCAAGCGATGGCTGCTGATCGACGACACCCGGGCGCGCCAGACGCTGCGGTTCCTGTCCTCGCCGTTGTGGCGGGCCTACACCAGCACCTACATCGAGGGCTACCGGTTGCTGCGGGCCTGGTTGGACGACCGGCCCGACGGTGTGTCGCTGACCCAGCGTTTCGGCCGGCTGCTCGATGAGCCGCTGATCCCGTCGACATTGCGGGGCTGAGCCCCGTCGGCCTCGTTTCGACGCCTGGGCTGTGCATCGTGAGCGGCGACGACCGTGGTGTCGGAAACGACGAACGCACGGGAGTGCCAGTCAGCTGCTCAACACACATGAGCCGGGAGAATCGCCCGTGAGCCCTCGACTAGGCTAAAACCCATGGCAGCAGACTCGTCATCCACCTTGCCCGCGGCTTCCGGCGCCGAGTACGCCGACACCTCAAGCGCCGCCTATCAGGCCGCACTGCAGGTCATCGAATCCGTCGAGCCCCGGGTCGCGGCAGCCACCCGCAAAGAGCTTGCCGATCAACGCGATTCGCTCAAGCTGATCGCGAGCGAGAATTACGCCTCGCCGGCCGTGCTGCTCACCATGGGCACCTGGTTCTCCGACAAGTACGCCGAGGGCACCGTCGGGCACCGCTTCTACGCGGGCTGCCAGAACGTCGACACCGTCGAGGCCCTTGCCGCCGAGCACGCCCGCGAACTGTTCGGCGCCCCCTACGCCTACGTTCAGCCCCACTCCGGCATCGACGCCAATCTCGTTGCCTACTGGGCCATCCTGGCCACCAAGGTCGAGGCCCCCGGCCTGGCCGAGCTGGGCGCCAAGCACGTCAACGACCTGTCCGAGGCGGACTGGGAGACCCTGCGCAGCAAGCTGGGCAACCAGCGCCTCCTCGGGATGTCGCTGGATGCCGGCGGGCACCTCACCCACGGCTTCCGGCCCAACATCTCCGGCAAGATGTTCCACCAGCACAGCTACGGGACCAATCCCGAGACGGGTTTCCTCGACTACGACGCCGTGGCTGCCGCGGCCCGTGAGTTCAAGCCGCTGGTGCTGGTCGCGGGCTACTCGGCCTATCCGCGGCGGGTGAACTTCGCGAAGATGCGCGAGATCGCCGACGAGGTCGGCGCCACCCTCATGGTCGACATGGCGCACTTCGCCGGCCTGGTGGCAGGCAAGGTGTTCACCGGTGACGAGAACCCGGTGCCGCACGCCCACGTCACCACGACCACCACCCACAAGTCGCTGCGCGGTCCGCGCGGCGGCATGGTGCTGGCCACCGAGGAGTTCGCGCCTGCCGTCGACAAGGGCTGCCCGATGGTGCTGGGCGGGCCGCTGAGCCACGTCATGGCGGCCAAGGCCGTCGCCCTGGCCGAAGCACGTCAGCCGGCCTTCCAGACCTACGCCCAGCAGGTCGCGGACAACGCCCAGGCGCTGGCCGACGGCTTCGTCAAGCGTGACGCGGGTCTGGTCACCGGCGGTACCGACAACCACATCGTGCTGCTGGACGTGCGCTCGTTCGGGCTGACCGGGCGGCAGGCCGAGTCCGCACTGCTGGACGCCGGCGTCGTCACCAACCGCAACGCGGTCCCGGCCGACCCCAACGGCGCCTGGTACACGAGCGGCATCCGGCTGGGCACCCCGGCGCTGACGAGCCGCGGATTCGGCGCCGACGACTTCGACCGCGTCGCCGAGCTGATCGTCGAGGTGCTGTCCAACACGCAGCCCGAAGGTGCGTCCAAGGCGAAATACAAGCTGGCCGACGGCACCGCCGACCGCGTGCACGCGGCCTCGGCCGAGTTGCTCGACGCCAACCCGCTGTACCCCGGCCTGACCCTCTGACCATCCCTCTGAGTCGGGCCGCGACACACAGCGGCCCGACTTTCAAGAACATGTGAACCCGGGTTACAGTTACCTCATGGCACAGAAACCTGTCGCTAACGCGCTGACCCTTGAACTCGAGCCGGTTGTCGAAGCAGAGCTGCGTCGCCACCTGGACACCGAGGATCTCTGGTACGCACACGATTACGTGCCGTTCGACCAGGGTGAGAACTTCGCCTTCCTCGGTGGTCAGGATTGGGATCCGTCGCAGGTGACGTTGCCCAAGAACGTCACCGACGCCTCGGAGATCCTGCTGATCACCAAGGACAATCTGTCCGGCTACCACCGCGAGCTCGTCGAGCACTTCATCCTCGACGAGAAGTGGGGCCGCTTCCTGGGCCGCTGGACGGCCGAGGAACACCTGCACGCCGTCGCCCTGCGCAACTACCTCGTCGTCACCCGCGAGATCGACCCGACGGCCAACGAGGACGTCCGCGTCGAGCACGTGATGAAGGGCTACCGCGCCGACCGCTACAGCCAGATCGAGACGCTGGTGTTCATGGCGTACTTCGAGCGCGCCCACGCCGTGTTCAGCCGCAACCTGCGCGCGCAGGTCACCGAGCCGGTCCTGGGTGCACTGATCGACCGCATCGCCCGCGACGAGGAACGTCACGAACTGTTCTTCGCCAACCTGGTGACGCACGTGCTGGGCACCCACCGCGACGAGACCGTGGCGGCCATCGCCGCCCGCGCCCGCGAACTCGACCTGATCGGCGCAGACATCGACGCCTACCAGGACAAGGTCGCGCTGGTGGCCGAGGCCGGCATCTTCGACAAGCCCGCCTTGGCCCAGGTCATCTCCGACCGGATCACCGCATGGGGCCTGGCTGATGAACCCGCGCTCCAGGAGTTCATCAACACGTAACGCGGCGGGCGTCAATCACGCGGCGCGCCAGCCAGCAACCCCGCCGAGGCGGGAGTAGCGTCGAATCCGATGGCTAGCGACATGCTCTGCTGTCCGGACGGTACCGATCGGTTTGATCTCGAGAGGACCGGCTCCGGTCCTGGTGCCGCAGTGTCCACCGAGAAACTCGTGTGGGGCCGCGCGGGTTCTAGGAGCGCCACGTGACTGAAACTCCTGTCCGTACCTATGTGCTCGACACGTCCGTGTTGCTGTCCGATCCATGGGCATGCAACCGGTTCGCCGAGCATGAAGTGGTGGTCCCGCTGGTCGTGATCAGCGAGCTGGAAGCCAAACGGCACCACCACGAGCTGGGCTGGTTCGCCCGGCAGGCGCTGCGGATGTTCGATGATCTGCGTCTTGAGCATGGACGGCTGGATCAGCCGATTCCTGTTGGCGCAGAAGGCGGTACGTTGCAGGTCGAGTTGAATCACATCGACCAGTCGGTGTTGCCCACGGGCTTTCGCACCGAGACCAACGACACCCGGATCCTCGCAT
Source organism: Mycobacterium sp. URHD0025 (assembly GCF_000426065.1). Taxonomy (GTDB): domain Bacteria; phylum Actinomycetota; class Actinomycetes; order Mycobacteriales; family Mycobacteriaceae; genus Mycobacterium. The sequence goes on from NZ_AUEQ01000008.1 coordinate 162,637, forward strand.
GCGCAGCCAATCTCGCTGCGGAGGGTAAACAAGTCACGCTGGTGAGCAAGGACATCCCGCTCCGCGTCAAGGCCGGCGCGGTCGGCCTGGCCGCCGACGAGTACCACGCGCAGGATGTCGTGGTGTCGGGCTGGACCGGTATGACCGAGTTCGATGTGGCGGCGGAAGAGATCGACGCCCTGTTCGCCGACGGTGAGATCGATCTCACCGAGGCCCGGGATCTGCCCTGCCACACCGGAATTCGGTTACTCAGTGGGAGTTCGTCGGCGCTCGGTCGGGTCAATGCCGAGAAGCGGGTGCAGCTGGTACGCGGTGATCGCGAAGTGTTCGGCCTCCGGGGAAGGTCAGCCGAACAACGCGTCGCCCTCGATCTGCTGCTCGACGAATCGGTCGGCATCGTGTCGCTCGGCGGAAAGGCCGGCACCGGCAAATCCGCGCTGGCGTTGTGCGCGGGCCTCGAAGCCGTGCTGGAACGTCGCACCCAACGCAAGGTGGTGGTGTTCCGTCCGCTGTACGCGGTCGGTGGACAGGATCTCGGCTATCTGCCGGGCAGCGAGAGCGAGAAGATGGGTCCGTGGGCCCAGGCCGTCTTCGACACCCTCGAAGGGTTGGCCAGTTCTGCGGTCCTCGATGAGGTGCTGTCCCGCGGAATGCTGGAAGTGCTTCCGCTGACCCACATTCGGGGCCGGTCCCTGCACGACTCGTTCGTGATCGTCGACGAAGCGCAGTCACTGGAACGCAACGTGCTGCTGACGGTGCTGTCGCGGCTCGGCGCGGGTTCGCGGGTGGTGCTCACCCACGATGTGGCCCAGCGTGACAACCTTCGGGTGGGTCGTCACGACGGCGTCGCGGCGGTGATCGAGAAGCTCAAGGGTCACCCCTTGTTCGCCCACATCACGCTGCAGCGCAGCGAACGCTCGCCGATCGCCGCACTGGTCACCGAAATGCTGGAGGAGTTCAGTCCCGGCGCCCTGCCCTGATTCCCTGAGTGATTTGGGTGCGTTCGGTAACGCCAGGAGTTACCGAACGCACCCAAATCGCAGGCCGGTAGGCTGCCGGAGTGGCGAGGCTACCCAAAAGTCAGGCGTGGCGGTGGACTGTCGTCGGCGTGACCGCCGCCGTGGTGGTTCTGGTGGTGGGGGTGCTCACCGGGCACATCCGCCGGGACGATCCCGATCACGTGGACTGTGCGACCGAGAAGTGCATCGCACTCACCTTCGACGACGGCCCCGGCCCGTACACCGACCGGCTCTTGCAGATCCTCAAGGACAACGACGCCAAGGCCACCTTCTTCGAGATCGGCAACAAGGTCGCCGCCAATCCCGAGGGCGCCAAGCGGGTGGTCGAGGCCGGGATGGAACTGGGCAGCCACACCTGGGAACACCCCAACATGACCACCATCCCGCCCGAGGAGATCCCCGCGCAGTTCAGCAAGGCCAGCGATGCCATCGAGGCCGCGACGGGCCAACGGCCGAAGCTGGTTCGCACGGCAGGCGGGCTGGTCAACGACCAGGTGCTGGCAGAGGCGCGCAAGCAGGGTCTGGCCGACATCAACTGGGACGTGATCCCGTTCGACTGGGCCAACGACGCCAACACGGCGGCTACCCGCTACATGCTGATGACCCAGATCAGGCCCAATAACGTGGTGCTGTTCCACGACACCTACTCGTCGACCGTGGACCTGGTGTACCAGTTCATCCCGGTGCTCAAGGCCAACGGCTACCACCTGGTGACGGTCAGCCACATGCTCGGTGAGCGCGAACCGGGCACCAGTTACGGCAGCCGGGAGAACGGCCCGCCAGTGCCACCGGCCGAGGCGCTCAAGGACATCCCGCCGGAGGAGATTCCGTCGCTGCCCGCGACACCCTCACCCGCGCCGATGCCGAACTTCCCCATCACCGACATCCCCGGAGCGAACTCCGGCGGCCCCAACAACGGGGCATGAGACGCGTGTGAGACGCACATCGCGCCGGTTTGAGGACCAAAGACCCTAACCGGCGGGCTCGGTCGCGACGAGGCTTGAAGCATGCCTCACACGATGTTCGATACAGCGACCCTCACCCGTGCGGTGCAGTTGGCATCGCGGGCACCTTCACTGCACAACACCCAACCGTGGCGGCTGGTGGTCCAAGGTGATTGCCTGCAGCTGCATCTCGATCCCAATCGGGTGGTGACGGCGACCGACCGGTCGTCGCGTGAAGCGATCATCAGCTGCGGTGTGCTGCTGGACCACCTGCGGGTCGCCATGGCCGCGGCCGGCTGGGCCACTGCCGTCGATCGCTTCCCCAACCCGAACGACCTCGATCATCTGGCGACGCTTCAGTTTTCGCCGATGGACTTCGTCACGGATGCGCACTGCCGGAGGGCCGATGCGATCCTGGCCCGGCGCACCGACCGCCTGCCGATGACGGGGTACGTGGACTGGGATTCCTTCGAAACGTTGTTGCGGGCGCGGATGCCCGACAGCCCCGTACATCTGGACGTGGTGGCCGAGGACATGCGCGACGTCGTGGCAGAGGCTGCGGAGCTGACCGAGTCGCTGCGTCTCTACGATTCCGCCTACCACGCCGAACTGGCTTGGTGGACAACACCGTTCGCGACCGAAGATGGCATCCCGCAGAGCTCCCTGGTGTCGGCCGCCGAAAGTGAGCGGGTGGCGGTGGCGCGCACATTCCCGGTCACCGCACACACCGATCGGCGTCCCACCGTCCGCGACGATTCGGCCACCCTGGTCGTACTCTCCACCGACGGGTACAGCCGCGCAGACGCCTTCGATGCGGGCGAGGCCCTCTCGGCGCTGCTGTTGGAGTGCACGCTCTCGGGTCTGAGCACCTGCCCGGTGAGCCACGTGACCGAGTTGCACGCCAGCCGCGACATCATCGCAAGCCTGATCGACCGCGACGCCTGCCCGCAACTGCTGGTACGGATCGGCATCGCCCCGACGATCACCGACGCACCGCCGCCCACGCCGCGCCGGCCCGTCGACGCCATCCTGACCTTCGAATCCTGAGACCCCGGAATAGGAGATGACCGTGACCGACACCCTGATCGACCCTGCCGCCGCCACCATCACCGCGACCGCCGCCGTCGTGGTCGAGGCCGATGGCCGCACCACGAGCAATGACGCGCTGCACACCGCGATCGAGGAGGCCGTTCGGCGCGGCGCGCCGCTGCGGGTGCTGACCACGTGGGGAGCCCGGCACCGCGAGATGTACGACGCGAGTGCCGTCGCCGAGCGCGACCGGCTGTCTCAGGCGCAGCTGGAGCGCCGGCTGGCCCGCGCGCTGAAGCGATCCCCGGATCTCGAGGTGGAGAGCATCGACGGCTATACCGGCGCTGCGGAATACCTGGCGGCACATCCGGCGTCGGCTCAGGTGCTCGTGCTCGGCGCCGACCATCCGGATTCGGCTGCGTTGCGGACGGCGTTGGCGAGCACCGGTTGTGCAGTGCTCACTTGCGATCGGCGCCACCGGTTGTGAGACTCGGGTAATGATCAGAGTTTTTCTGGTCGACGACCATGAGGTGGTTCGCCGCGGGCTGATCGACCTGCTCAGCGCCGACCCTGAGCTGGACGTGATCGGCGAGGCCGACTCGGTGGCACAGGCGCTGGCCCGGGTGCCCGCGCTGGCACCCGACGTCGCGGTGCTCGATGTGCGCCTGCCCGACGGCAACGGCATCGAGCTGTGCCGAGATCTGTTGTCGCGCATGCCCGATCTGCGCTGCCTGATGTTGACCTCGTTCACCTCCGACGAAGCCATGCTGGATGCCATCTTGGCGGGTGCCAGCGGCTACGTGGTCAAGGACATCAAGGGCATGGAACTGGCCCAGGCGATCAAGGACGTCGGCGCGGGGAAGTCGCTGCTGGACAACCGCGCCGCCACCGCACTGATGGCCAAACTGCGCGGCGACGCCGAGCGTTCCGATCCGCTGGCCGGGCTGACCCAACAGGAGCGGGTGCTGCTGGATCTGCTGGGGGAGGGCCTGACCAACCGGCAGATCGCGGCCCGGATGTTCCTCGCCGAGAAGACCGTCAAGAACTACGTGTCGCGGTTACTCGCCAAGCTGGGCATGGAACGCCGCACGCAGGCCGCGGTGTTCGCGTCCACACTGGACCGCCGTAATCATGATTGATGCCAGGGACTTTGGTCCCCGACAAAAGGGCATTTCTCCCATGTCGGCGCGATCTCCTCGGTAGCTAATCTCGCGGCTATGAGTCTTGATGTGATCACCGTCCCGGGAGCCGAATTGTCAACGCGCGGTGAGCCGGTCACGATTCTCTCCGAGACGGAGTGCTGGCGGTTGTTGGGAAGCGTGACGCTCGGCAGGATCGTCACCACCGTGGACAACGAGGCGAACATCTTTCCGGTCAACTTCGCGGTGCAGGACCGCACCGTCCTGTTCCGGACCGCGGAAGGAACGAAACTGATCAGCGCGGCAATCAATCGCCGTGTGTTGTTCGAGGTAGACGATCACAACGCAGCCGAAGGCTGGAGCGTGATCGTGCAAGGGGTCGCGCAGACCCTGCGCACGGACGAGGAGATCGAAGGAGCCGAGCGGGCGCAGCTACTGCCGTGGACGGCGATGGCGAAACCGCATTGGGTGCGGGTGACCTCGCTCCGCGTCACCGGCCGCCGATTCCGGTTCGGCCCCGAGCCGGCCGCCGGGTGAGGTATCGGGCGAGCTTTGTGCGAAGTCGCTGATGATGCCAGCATGGGACGTGTGAGCGGGCCGGATGCGCAACCTGACGACGAGCCCCACATCTCGCCGTTGAAGGGGGCGCTCGCGCAGCTGCGGTTACGCGAATTGCTCACCGAGGTCCAGGATCGGGTCGAGGAGATCATCACCGGCCGTGACCGGATCGACGGCCTCGTCGAGGCCATGCTCGCTGTCACCTCGGGACTGGATCTCGAGGTCACGCTGAGCACCATCGTGCGGACGGCGATCGAGCTGGTCGACGCCCGTTACGGCGCGCTGGGTGTGCGTGGCGACGACCATGAACTGACCGAGTTCGTCTATCAGGGCATCGACGACGAAACCCGGGCGCTGATCGGACATCTGCCCGAGGGCCGGGGTGTGCTCGGCGTGCTGATCGATGACCCGAAACCGATCCGGCTCGGCGACATCCACCGGCATCCCGCCTCGGTCGGGTTCCCGCCGAATCACCCGCCGATGCGGACGTTTCTCGGTGTTCCGGTGCGCATCCGCGACGAGGTGTTCGGCAACCTCTACCTGACCGAAAAGATCAACGGGCAGCCGTTCAGCGAGGACGACGAGGTGCTGGTCGAAGCGCTGGCCGCGGCCGCGGGAGTCGCGGTGGAGAACGCCCGGCTGTACCAACTCTCGCGCGACCGGCAGGCCTGGATCACGGCCACGCGCGACATCGGCACCGCGCTGCTGGGCGGTACCGACCCGGCCACGGTGTTCCGGATGGTCGCCGACGAGGCGCTCAAGCTGACCGGTGCCGATCGCATCGTGGTGGCGGTACCCGACAGCGAGGCACCCGCCGGTGAGGCTGACGCCCTGGTGGTCGCCGCCACTGCGGGCAGCGCGACCACGGTTGACTCGATTCCGTTGGGCCGGGCAGCCGACGATGCGGTGGGTGCGGCCTTCCGCGACGGCACTCCGCACCGGCTGGACCGCCTCGAGCTGGACGGCTCAGGTGGTCCGGCGCTGGTGCTGCCGCTGCGCACAGTCGACACCGTCGCCGGTGTACTGGTGGCCGTGCGGGCCGACGGCGCGCGCATCTTCACCTCAGAACAGCTCGACATGGCCGCCGCGTTCGCGGACCAAGCTGCCGTGGCCTGGCAGTTGGCCAGCTCACAACGCACGGTGCGTGAGCTGGAGATCCTCGCCGATCGCGACCGGATCGCCCGTGACCTGCACGATCATGTGATCCAGCGGCTGTTCGCCGTGGGTCTGTCACTGCAGGGCACGATCCCGCGGGCGCAATCCCCGGAGGTTCGGCAGCGGCTCGGCGGGACCGTGGATGACCTGCAGGCGGTCATCCAGGAGATCCGGACCGCGATCTTCGATCTGCATGGGGCGCAGGCCGGTACGACGCGACTGCGACAGCGGCTCGATGAGGTGATCGCCCAGTTCGCCGACGCGCCGGTACACATCGGGACGCGATTCGTCGGCCCGCTCTCGGTGGTCGAGGCGACCCTGGCCGATCACGCCGAGGCGGTGTTGCGCGAGGCGATCAGCAATGCGGTACGCCATTCGGGGGCAAGTGAACTCACTGTCGTCGTAGAGGTTGCCGACGACCTGTCGATCGAGGTGTCCGACAACGGCTGCGGCATCGCGGCCGAGATCACCGAGAGCGGGCTGGGGAATCTGCGGGCGCGCGCGTTGAGTGCGGGCGGCGCGTTCACCGTGACCGACCGGCCCGGTGGCGGGACCGTGTTGCGTTGGGCCGCACCGCTTCCCGAGTAGCGTTTGCCTGGCGAGCAGACAGAAAACTGCCCATCTTCCGAAGAAAATGGGCAGTTTTCTGTCTGCTCGCGCAGAGAAGGTGAGGGCTAGTCGCCCGGCTTGACCTTCGCCATGGCGAGCACGTCGAGGCGCTTGTCCAGCTCGGCCTCGCTCAGCTTGTCGCCGATCAGGCCGCGGTCGATCACGGTCTGGCGGATGGTCTTCTTCTCCTTGAGTGCCTGCTTGGCGACCTTCGCGGCCTCCTCGTAGCCGATCGCGGAGTTCAGCGGCGTCACGATCGACGGCGACGACTCGGCAAGGGTGCGCAGGTGCTCCTCGTTGGCCACCAGGCCGTCGATGCACTTCTCGGCGAACAACCGGGACACATTGCTCAGCAGGGTGAACGACTCCAGCACGTTGCGGGCCATCATCGGGATGTAGACGTTGAGCTCGAACGCACCCGACAGGCCGCCGACGGTGACGGCGGCGTCGTTGCCGATGACCTGTGCGGCCACCTGGGTAACCGCCTCGGGCAGAACGGGGTTGACCTTGCCCGGCATGATCGAGCTGCCCGGCTGCAGGTCCGGCAGCTGGATCTCGCCCAGGCCGGTCAGCGGGCCCGAGCCCATCCAGCGCACATCGTTGGCGATCTTGGTCAGCGAGGCGGCGATGGTCTTCAGCGCACCCGACGCCTCGACCAGCCCGTCGCGGGCCGCCTGAGCCTCGAATGAGTCTGCGGCGGTGCGCAATTCGGCAAGTCCGGTCTGGTTGACCAGAACCTCGACCACCTTGGCTCCGAAGCCGTCGGGAGCGTTGAGTCCGGTGCCCACCGCGGTACCGCCGATGGCGAGCTCACCGAGCCGGGGCAGCGTGGCCTTGACTCGTTCGATGCCGGCCTCGATCTGGCGGGCGTAGCCGCCGAACTCCTGGCCCAGCGTCACCGGCACCGCGTCCATCAGATGGGTGCGGCCGGACTTCACCACGGTCTTCCACTGCTTGGCCTTGGCGGCCAGCGAGGCGTGCAACACCTCGAGCGCCGGAATCAGGTGGCGCACAGCGGCTTCGGTGGCCGCGATGTGGGTGGCCGTCGGGAACGTGTCATTGGAGCTCTGCGACATGTTCACGTCGTCGTTGGGGTGGACGGTCACGCCGTTACGCGCGGCGATCGAGGCGATCACCTCATTGGCGTTCATGTTCGAGCTGGTGCCCGAGCCGGTCTGGAACACATCGATCGGGAACTGGTCATCGTGTAGGCCGTCGGCGATCTCGCCGGCCGCGGCGATGATGGCGTCGGCCTTCTCGCCGGCCAGCAGGCCCAGGTCCTTGTTGACCTGCGCGCAGGCGGCCTTCAGCAGGCCCAACGCGCGGATCTGGGTGCGCTCCAGGCCGCGGAAGGAGATCGGGAAGTTCTCCACGGCCCGCTGGGTCTGCGCCCGCCACAGGGCGTTGACCGGCACCCGGACCTCGCCCATGGTGTCGTGCTCGATGCGGTACTCGACAGCTCCGTCGGTATCGGTGCTCATGTTGCCCTTTCTGGCGGATTACGGGAGCGGGTAGGCGGCGGTCTTGTCGCCGGTGAAGTCGATGGCGGAGTACTCGTTGAGTTTCGTCAGCCGGTGGTAGGCCTCGATCATCCGGACGGTGCCGGACTTGGAGCGCATCACGATGGACTGGGTGGTGCAGCCGCCGGGGTAGTACTGCACGCCCTTGAGCAGGTCACCGTCGGTGACGCCGGTCGCGCAGAAGAAGACGTTCTCACCCGAGACCAGGTCGTCCGTCGACAGCACTTGGTCCAGGTCGTAGCCGGCGTCGATGGCCTTCTGGCGTTCGGCGTCGTCGGTCGGAGCCAGCTGGGCCTGGATCGCGCCGCCCATACAGCGGATCGCGGCCGCGGCGATGATGCCCTCGGGCGTCCCGCCGATGCCGGCCAGGATGTCGGTACCGGAGTTGGGGCGGCAGGCCGAGATCGCGCCGGCGACGTCGCCGTCGGTGATCAGCCGGATGCGGGCCCCGGCGGCGCGGGCGTCCTCGATCAGCTGGGCGTGCCGCGGCCGGTCCAGGATGCACACGGTCAGATCGCTCACCGAGGCTCCACGCACCTTGGCCACCCGCCGGATGTTCTCGCCGATCGGGGCGGTGATGTCGATGGCGTCTGCACACTCGGGGCCGACGGCGATCTTGTTCATGTAGAACACGGCCGACGGGTCGAACATGGCGCCGCGCTCGGCGACCGCGAGCACCGAGATGGCGTTGGGCATACCCTTGCTCATCAGCGTGGTTCCGTCGACGGGGTCGACGGCGAAGTCGCACTCCGGTCCATCGCCGTTGCCGACCTCTTCACCGTTGAAGAGCATCGGTGCTTCGTCTTTCTCGCCCTCGCCGATCACCACGACGCCGCGCATCGAGACCGAGTTGACCAGCTCACGCATGGCGTCGACGGCCGCCCCGTCGCCGCCTTCCTTGTCGCCGCGACCGACCCAGCGGCCTGCGGCCATGGCGCCGGCCTCGGTCACCCGGACGAGTTCGAGGGCAAGGTTGCGATCCGGGGCTTCTCCCCGCGTGGGACTCATGGCCCAGATTGTCCCAGAACCGGCTACGGCTTAGGGAGCTGGGATACTGACGAACATGTCCACTGAGCCGACCTCCCAGCCAACCCCGGTGCCGAAGCCGGAAAAGTCGCGGTTGCTGCAGGACGGCCGGGATATGTTCTGGTCGATGGCGCCGCTGGTGGTGGCGTGCATCGTGCTCGCAGGAATGCTGGGCATGTGCTCCTTTCAGGCGGGTGGCCCCGGTGTGGGTCCGGCTCCCGAATTCGATGCTCCGGCCGCCCTGCAGGCCGACGCCGACACCCTGAAGATCCCGATCCGGATGCCCCGGCTGCCCGAGGGCTGGCAGCCCAACTCCGGCAGTCGTCACGGCATCGACGGCGGTCTGACGCTGCCCGACGGTCAGCACGGCCGCGCGGTGTCCTCACGTATCGGCTACCTGGCGCCCACCGGGAAGTACCTGAGCCTGACCCAGAGCAACGCCGATGAGGCCGCTCTGGTGGCCTCGATCAAGCCGGATTCGTATGCGTCCGGCACTCAGGACGTCGACGGGGTGACCTGGGTGGTCTACGAGAGCAGCGACCCCGAACCGGTGTGGACGACGAAGCTGAGCGGGCCGGCGCAGGTGGCGATCACGGGCGCCGGTGGTACTGATGAGTACCGTACGCTTGCGAGTGCGACGCAGAAGCAGTCGCCGCTGCCGATCAAGAGGCCGTGACGCACTAACGGATGGAGCCCGTGTTGTCGTCGCCAGTTGCAGATCTCACGGGGTGGACAGCCACTCCTTTCACCGCCGCCGATCAGACCTACGACGTGTACCGCAAGGGCGAAGGCCCCGGCGTGGTCCTGATTCCCGAGATTCCCGGTCTGCATCCCGGTGTGCTCGCGCTCGGCAACCATCTGGTCGACAACGGTTTCACCGTCGCGGCCCCGTCGCTGTTCGGCACCCCCGGCGCGGCGGCTGTCCGTCCGGGTGCCATCCCGGTCATGGTGAAAGCCTGCGTGACACGGGAGTTTTCGGCATTCGCGACCAATGCGGATCGGCCCGTCGCGCATTATCTGCGGGCGCTGGCCCGCGACCTCAACGCCATCACACCCGGTAAGGGTGTCGGCGTCATCGGGCAGTGCTTCACGGGTGGTTTCGCGCTCGCGGCCGCGGTGGACGACAGCGTGCTGGCCCCGGTGCTGAGCCAGCCTTCGGTACCGATTGCCCTGACGGCCGCGCAGAAACGCGATCCCGGCATGTCGGAGGCCGAGCTCAAGGTCATCGAACAGCGCGTCGCCAATGACGGCCTGTGCGCGCTGGCACTGCGGTTCAGCCAGGACAAGCTGGCGCCGGGGGAGCGGTTCGCCACTCTCAAGGCCCGCCTCGGCGACGCGTTCGAGGTCATCGAGATCGACTCGAAGAAAGGCAACGCGCACGGCCTCTCGGCATCCGCGCATTCGGTGCTGACCGATCAGGTGCGCGAGGTCGACGGGCATCCGGCCTATGAGGCCCGCAAGCGGGTGGTGGCTTTCCTTACTGAGCGTCTGAGCGCGAATTAGGCGGAGGTGCGGCTGACGGCTCAGCTTCGGCTTCGGACACGGCTCGGGGTGCGGTTTTCTCGCCCCTGAGCCGCTTCTGGATCCAGTCCCACAACCGCCGCCACGGGCGCCGGCCCGGTTCGTCGGGCTCGTCGGTTTCGAGCTCGACGCCCTTGTAGACGGCCAGGTACACGCTGACCGTGGTGACGATGATGATCATCAGCACCGGGCCGATCACCAGACCGAAGAAGCCGAACATCGAGATACCGGCGAACACCGCCAGCAGCATCAGTGCGGGGTCGAGTCGGGCCGCCTTGGGCACGAGCCACGGGCGCAGCAGGTTGTCGATGTTGGTGACCACCAACAGGTGGAACACCACCACGAAGATTCCGCCGATGATGTTGCCGAAGAACATCATTCCGATGCCGAACGGAATCGTCACGATGCCGCCGCCGAGCGGGATCACCGACAGGGCGGTCAACAGGATCGCGAAGACGAAGAACCCGTTGTGGAAGCCGGCGATGTAGATCGAGATGGCCCCGGCCACACCCTGGCAGAACGCGATCACGAACTGGCCCTTGACTGTTCCCTTCACCATGGCGCCGGTCTTGGCCAGGTACAGGTCGGTGATCTCCTCGCCCAACGGGTTCAGCCTGCGGATCAGCGTGGCCATGTCCGCGTTGTTGACCAGCATCGAGATGAACACGTACAGGAAGATGATCGACGAGGTGATGGCGCCGACCATGCCGCCGACCGCGCCCTGCAGGATGCCCAGCAGCCATTCCCCGAGGTGCTGGGAGAGTTTGACCACGGTGTCGCGCAACGAATCTGCGGTGAGATGGATGTCCAGGAAGGGCACCCGCCCGAGCATCGAGTTGATCAGTTGCAGCGCCCGGTCACCGAGCGTGCTGATGTCGGTGTCGGCGATCCACGTGCTGACCGTATTGACGAGTTGGGTGACCTGAACGATGGCCATGAACACGATGAGGGACACCGGGATGATCACCATGAGGATGGCGACCAACAACGTCAGCGTGGCCGACAGGCCGGTGCCGAATCGGCGTTGAAACCGTTGGTAGAGGGGGGTGAACAGGTAGGCGCCGACGGCGGCCATCACGATCAGGACGAAGAAGCTGCGCAGGAAATAGACCCCGAGCAACAGGGCGAGCACGGTGAAAACCGCCAGGGCCCGCTTCTGGGTGAGGGTGAACTCGTCTTTCATCTCCGACCCTTCCCGCCGTTGGGCTGACCCTATCGCCACGCCGGCGCGACGGTCGGCATTGAGCGTCACGCAGGCGTGACGTCGGAGCCCAGCGCCGAGCGGCGGGCGGCCTGACCGGCGCGCTGCGAGGCGACGAAGCGCATCGAGAGCCGCTGCATCAGGCCGGGCGCCAGACGGGCGATCAGCCAGGAGGCATGGGCGCGACGGGGTTTGACCACGACTGCCTTGTTGCGGGCGATGGCGCGCAGGGTGTCGGCCGCCAGCCGGTCGGCGTCGTAGGCGGTCTTGACCCCTTGGCCTTGCAGAAAGTAGTCGCGACCGACGAAGCCGCCGACCGCGCCCTTGTCCAGGATCGGGGTCTCGACCGCGGCCGGGCACACCGCCAGTACGCCCACGCCGTGGGCGGCGGCCTCCGAGCGCAGCGCCAACGACAGCCCGACGACGGCGTGCTTGGTCATCACGTAACTGGTGAGTTGACCTGCGGCGGCCAGCCCCGCCATCGATGCGGTGTTGACGATGTGGCCGTGGCCCTGCCGGATCATCTGCGGATACGCCGCGGCGACGCCGTGGACGACACCGCGCACGTTGACGTCGATGATGGCGTTCCACTGGTCCAACGTGAGCAGTTCGGTGTCCCCGCCCCAGACGATGCCCGCGTTGTTGAACATCAGGTCGAGCCGCCCGGTCCGGTCGACGACGCCGTCGACGGCGCTCTGCACAGCTGCCGCGTCGGTGACGTCGAGGCGTGCCGACCGGGCGCCAAGCGGTGCCGCGGTACAGGCCGCCGCAGCCTCGTCGATGTCGGTGCAGAGCACCTCGGCGCCGGCGGCCACCAGCGCGCGGCACAGCGCCGCGCCGATACCCGATCCGGCCCCGGTGACGATCGCCTGTTTGCCGGAGAGGTCTGGTGTCACGCCTGGGCCAGTTTCATGACGTGACCGAGCACGTCCGGGTAGCGCTTGAGATGTGCGCCGCCGTTGAGATCGAGCACCTCGCCGGTCAGCCACGACGCCTGCGGTGAACACAGGAACACCACGGCGGCGGCGATGTCCTCGGGGGTTCCGCTGCGGCCCAGCGCGGTGTTCTCGACGTACTCCTCGACCACACCGGGGATCATCGCGGCGGGATCGGTCAGCGGAGTCTTCACGAATCCCGGCGCGATCGCGTTGACCCGGATGCCGCGCGGCCCCAGCTCAAGTGCGGCCACCTGCGTCAGCATCGACAACCCGGCCTTGGCGGCACAGTACGCGCTCATTCCGGCGGCGGGCTGGCGCCCGTTCAGCGATGAAATCGACACCAGCACACCGCCTTCGGGAAGATTGCGGCCGGCGTGTTTGGCGACGATGAACCCGCCGTTGAGGCAGACGTCGACGACCGAGCGGAAATCCTCGACCGGCATGTCGGTGATCAGGCCGACATTGCTGAATCCCGCGCAGTTGACCACAACATCGATCGGTCCGACCGCCGCGACGTCGTCGAACAACTTCTGGACCGCATCCTCGTCGGTGACGTCGACGTAGAAGCTGGCGTGTGGAGCACCGAGTTGCGCGGCTCGGGCGGCCGCGCCCTCGGCGTCACGGTCGGCCACGACGATGCGGCAACCTTCGGCGGCCAGGGCCTGGGCGCTGGCCCATCCGATCCCCGAGGCTCCGCCGATGACGATCGCTACGCGCTTTGTGCTCATGGCTGATCCCCGTCCGGTTGATGGTCGCCCCACTTCTTGTCGATCGCGTTCCACGGGTCGGCCACCTTCCCGGGATAGTCCTTGTAGGCGGACTTCGACCGCAGGAACGCGCGGATGAACGGTGCGGCCAGACCGATCGGGAAACGCTTCAATCCGGCGTTCGCCCTGGTGTCGGCCAGCAGTTGGGGCCACGAATGGTGCTGGAAGCCGAGCACTTCCTGCGAGCGGCTGGTGTCCATCCAGTCGGTGGCGAACCAGGCGGAGTCATCGTCCGGGTTGCCGGGCCTGCCGATCGGCAGGCCGCCCTTGATCCCCATCGCGGTGGCCGCCTGCGACCCGACCGCGGACTGTGTGTGCCGATGGGTCGCGGAATCTCCGCCGATCAGGAGCACCTCGTGGTTGGCGGTTTCGGTGGGAACGGTGGTGGCGGCCGCGAATGCCGCCGCGACATCGCGCACGTCGACGGTCTGCAGGCGCCCGTCGGCGGGCAGCACGCTCTCGAAAGAGATGAGGTCGACATCGATGTCCAAGCTGAACTCGCAGCTCATCACGCCACCGAGTCGCAGAATCAGCCAGTCCAGCTTCGAGGACCGGACCAGGGCTTCGGCCTCGACCTTGTGGGCCCCGTAGATGTCGGACGGATTGACCGGGGTGTCGGGCCTGAGGACATCGTCGATGTGGTGCGGATTGCGGGCGCCGTAGACGGCGATGCTGGATGCCTGCACGAACCGGGGCGGAGTCGGCTGGGCCTCGGCGGCCCGCAGCAGTGATGCCGTGGCCTCGACGTTGACCTTGCGGGCCAGCCCGCGGCGCATGTAGCAGAACGGCGGGATGATCGCGGCGAGGTGGATGATGGCGGCCGGTGCGACCGCGGACACCAGTGCGTCGACGGCAGCGGCGTCGGTCAGGTCGGCCCAACGCACCTGGACGGAGGCCGGGAGAGCGGCGGCGGCCTTGCGGTTGGCGGATACGTCGAGATCGGTCGCGACGACCTCGCGGCCGCCGGCGGCCAGCGTCTTCACCACGGCGGAGCCCACCAAACCGAACGCTCCGGTAACCAAAACAGCGTCGGACATATGCCTCCTCGCTAGAACGTGTTGCAACACTAGCGAACGCCGATGTGGTGTGTGTCACCGCGATCGGGACCGGGCCGGCGGGTTTTTGGCGGGCTGTTCGCCCCGGCCTGCTCAGCAACCAGGCGGCGACGGTCGAACTGGGGACCTGCCAGTTCAGGCGAATGTTGCTGCCGTTGCCTCAAAAGCACTGGCCAATGGCGACGTGAATAGTTAAGTGTGACCGGGGACACGGCGGGCATGGCTATGTGACGCGTTTGCCGGAATGGTCGTTGTTGCCGGATTTGGAAATTTGCCCAGCACCTATGCAAGGTGTGGCTGTAGGTATCGGCGAAAGTGAGCCAATCGCAGGCGTTTGTGATGTACTCGGTTGCACGCGTCAGCAATTGGGGAGGTGTGTGATGTCCGAAGATGTCGTGTCTGGGGTTAACGACAGTGACTCCGGCGAAATTGCCGAAGAGGTTGCTGTCGGGTCCTCGGTAGTTGTGTATCCGGGAACTGACGAAGAACTGCACGGCACGGTCGTCGAAGATTTCGCCGACTTGGCTGGGACCGCGGTCGAGGTCGCTGGGGAGCGCATCGTCGAACCGGCGCGACGGTGGGCTGTCAACCTCGACGACGGTGGCCTCGTGTTCGTCGACGACGACAGCATCGCGCTCGCCGAGCAAGCCGCCTGAGTTCTGGGTAGTTCACCGCACACTCAGCGGAAGCTGTCGTAGACGTCGCACCAGCAGGCTGGGCTGCCATTCGGCATCGCCGGCCGGGCGGATGCTGGTGCCCGCCGACAGCAGTGACGAGATCACGATGCGGGCTTCGAGCCGGGCCAGCGCGGCCCCGAGGCAGAAGTGCCCGCCCTTGCCGAACGCCAGGTGCGCCTTGATATTCGGCCGGTCCAGCCGAAACTCGTTCGGATCCTCGAACACCGCGTCGTCCCGGTTGGCCGCGCCCCACAACAGCAGCACGTGGCTGTCCGCGGGCAATGCGACGCCTGCCAGTTCGGTATCAGCCAGGACGTGGCGATAGTGCCCCCGGAACGGGGACTCGAACCGCAGGACCTCCTCCAGAAACGGCGCGATCATCGCCGGATCCCGCCGCAGCCGCTCGGCCAGGTCAGGCCGCCGGCTCAGAATCCAGACGGCGCTACCGATCAATGACGCGGTCGATTCGCCTCCCGCGCCCACCAGCTGGATCAGCATGAACACCGCCGTGTCGCGGGACACCCGCTCAGCCGCACAGTAGGCGGCCAGGTCGCCCAGCAGGTTTTCGCCAGGATTTGCCGAAGCCTCGACGAACCGGTCCGTCAGGTAACCGCCGAGTTCGACGGCCGCGATCCCTGAGGCGGTCAGCTGGTCGGCGTCCACCAGTCCATCGAGCAGCTGGGTGCTTGCATAGGCCCACGTCACCAGCCGGTCCGCGTCCTCGGCCGGAAGCCCCAGCAGCTTCGCGACGACCAGCATGGGCAGCCGGTCGGCCAGTGTGGACATCCATTCGAACTCCTCGCCGGCCCTGGCGAGCAGTTCCGCGGCTGTGGCGGCGATGAACGGTTCGAGCTCGGAGATCCGCTTGGCCGCCATCCGGGGCAGCACCAGCTTGCGATGCGCGGCGTGGGCCGGGTCGTCAGCGGTGGCCAGCACATGGGTTGGGTTGCCAGGCTCGCCCATGCCGAATGCACTGACTGTGCCGTCGGGTTGCGCCCACATGGTGGCGGTCAGGTTCGACGAGAAGTCCTGCGTGCGCGCGGTGGCCTCGAGGACGGCGTCGAAAGTGCTCACCACGAAAAACGCCGAGTCGCCGACTCGTGCGACCGGTGCGTCGGCCCGGAGTCGGTCGTAGAGCGGATACGGATCCTGCAGACAGGCCGGGTCGAACAGTTCGTGTGCCAGGAGCATTTGCCCAGGTTGGCTGTCCACTCAGGGGTCGTCAACGGTGCGCTGACATGTTGATATGCGACGTCGGGGCCTGGGGCGAGGACGCGTCTCAAGGCGACTCGGTGACCTGCGGACCCTCTGAGACCAATCGGGAGTCTTGTCTCAAACTGAGATAATCTCGCACGTATGTCTCCCAAGCGCGCGGACTGGTTGGTCGGGGGCGACCGCCGCGTCGAGGCTGCCGAACGCATCTACACCGCGGCCGCCGAGATGGCTGCACGCGACGGGCTTGACTCGCTGGACATCGACGCGTTGGCCGCACGGGTGCACTGCTCACGCGCGACGGTCTACCGGCATGCGGGCGGTAAGGCCCAGATCCGTGACGCGGTCCTGGCCCGCCTGGCTGCTGCGATCGTGGCGGAGGTGCGCCGGGCAGTCGAGGGATTGACCGGAGCCGAACGGGTGCTGACCGCGATCACCGTCGCACTGCAACGTATTCGAGCCGACCCGATGTTCGGTCTGTTACTCGGCTCGCTCCGCAGTGGGGGCGGAATGGCGGATCTTGCACGGTCGCCGGTGCCTGCCGCCTTCGCCACTGAACTCACCGGACTCGACGAGGACGATCCGGCGGCCGCGGCGTGGATCGTGCGTCTGGTGCTGTCCCTGCTGGTCTGGCCGGGGCCTGATGAGACTACCGAGCGGCAGATGCTGCGCCGGTTCGTCGCGCCGGCATTCGGCTAGGACCGTTTGACGCATCGAAAACTGATGTGGCTCATGCCCGTATCCACCATCTGCGGTCGCCGGGCAGCCGGGCGGTACCGCATGCAGTAGCTGTCGGCGCACAGGAACGAGCCACCTTTGATCACCTTGCGCCCGATCTGGAACTGCGGCTGGTTCGGGTCATAGGTGTCTGCGGCGCAGCACGGTGTGGTCGCCCGGTCCTCGCCGTACCAGTCTGTCGTCCATTCCCAGGCGTTACCTGCCATGTCGAACAGACCGTATCCGTTGGGCTCGAAGCTGCCGACTGGTTTGGTTGTGCCGTAACCAGTTTCGGGCAGATACGGGAATTCGCCATGCCAGTAGTTGGCCAGTTGCTGTCCGGGCTGCTCGGGTTCCTCGCCCCAGGTGTACGCGGCTCCCGCCAGGCCGCCCCGCGCCGCGGTCTCCCACTCCGCTTCGGTGGGCAGTTCCAGCCCGGCCCACTCGGCGTATGCGGCGGCATCGTCAAAGGCGATGTGCACCACGGGATGCTGCTCACGGCCCGTCAACGTCGAGCGCGGACCGCGGGGGTGATTCCAGCACGCGCCGGGAGTCCACGCCCACCACAGGTTGATGTGCCTGAGATCCACCGGGCCGGCGGTGCGGCGGAACACCATGGAGCCGGGCACCAGGTTCTCCGGTGGGGCTCCTGGGAAGTCGTCGGGGTCGACCGGACGCTCGGCGACCGTCACATAGCCCGTGGCGTCCACGAATTCGGCGTAGTCGGCGTTGGTCACCTGGTGACGCTGGATCCAGAACCCCGCCGTGGCAACTTCACGCGTCGGCGCTTCCTCGGGGTAGTGCGTGTCCGAGCCGAGGATCGCCGTCTGCGCCGGAATCCACACCAGATCCGCCGCGGTCATGCATCGACTCTGCGGTGAGGGTGAGCATTTCTCGCACTTTTGCGCCGTGGGCGCAGAGTCGATGACGTCACTGCACACTCAGTCAAAGACCGTCGCCCAATCGTCACGCATGCTCGCCACCGTCCAGCCTCGGTCGGCCGCGAGCCCGAAGGCCTTCTCGGCGCCTGCGGTGTACCCGAATTCCCGTTCGTCGTCGTCGTGACGGACCAGCAGACCCATCGACGGGCCTGTCCCAGCGGCGGTGTACTCGAGCATCTGGATATCGCCGTTCGAGTTACCGGCCGCGAAGATCGGTCGCCGCCCGATCCGCCCCCAGATCCGCACCGCCTTGACCGGACCATCATTCAGGAACTCCGGCGTGGCCGTCGTCCTGAGTTGGCCGTCGACGAAATCGAGACCCACCGAACTGCCGATCACCCGCTCCGGTGGAACGCCGTACATCGACATGGTCACCGGGCGCATGAAATCACGGCCGCCGCCGGAGGCGATGTAGTTGGTGAACCCGTTGGCCTCCAGATAGCGCAGCAGTTCCACCATCGGCAGGTAGGCACACGCGGTGTACGGCCGCTTCAGCGTCGGGTGCTGCGCCTCGGCGAAGAACGCCTTGATGCGGGCGGCATGGTCCTCGACCGACATCCCGGCATAGGCCGAAAGTATGCCGCCGGCAAGGACTTTGAGACCGGAATCGTCACCGTTGTAGTGCTTGGTGACGGCATCCCCGAACCAGGCCAGATCGCCGGAAGCCGCTGCGGCGTAGGGCTGCTTGGCCGCCAATGCCGGGTCGGCGGCCGCCTGGGCGGCCAGCCGGCGCACCAGAAAATCCAGCTGGATGTAGGCCGGCTTCTCACACCACAGCGTGCCGTCGTTGTCGAAGACCGCGACCCGCTCCTCGGGCGGAACCTCGGTTGTGACCCGCCCTACGAAGTCGACGAGCGCCGACTTCGTAGGGCCCTCGGACCAGGAGAGCAGTTCGGTCACCGCCTAGCCGCCCCCCGTTGCGAGGAACTTCTTGAGTTCGTCGACAGCGTGATTGATGGTGAACGACGCCGGCTCCTGACGCGGCGGGAATTCCTTGAAGGTCTCCAGGAACTGCGTCACGATCGCAGAGCCGTAGAACATGAGGAACAAGCGGTCGATCATCCAGTCCCAGTACGTGTTCGATGTGACATCCGCGCGCTCGAACGGGTCGGTGCGCAGGTTGAACAGCTTGGGCGCACGCAACTTGGTGAACGGTTCGAACCACACCTGGAGGGTGCCCTGGCAACGCTGCTCCATGAACACGATCTTCCAGTTGTCGGCCCGAATACCCAGCACGTCGCCATCGTCGGAGAAGTAGATCATTCCGCGCCGCGGGCTCTTGTCCACCTCGCCGGTGAGGTAGGGCAGCAGGTTGTACCCGTCGATGTGAACCTTGTAATCGGTCTTTCCGTCGGCCCCCGCTGTGTGGCCCTTCTTCAGTTTCTCGACGATGTCCGGCTCGCCTGCCGCAGCCAAGAAGGTGGGAAGCCAATCATGGTGCTGCACAATCTCGTTCGAGATCGATCCCGGCTTGATCTTGCCGGGCCAACGAACCATCTCCGGAATCCGGAAGGCGCCTTCCCAGTTGGTCGCCTTCTCGCTGCGGAACGGAGTTGTCGCACCGTCCGGCCAGGAGTTCGCGTGTGGGCCGTTGTCCGTCGAATAGATCACGATGGTGTCCTCGGCGATGCCGAGTTCGTCGACCAGGTCCAGCAGCGTGCCGACGTTGCGATCGTGGTCGATCATGGTGTCGTGGTACGGCGACTGCCAGCGGCCGGCCTGTCCCCGGCTCTCCGGCTTGGTGTGAGTCCGGAAGTGCATGTGGGTCAGGTTCATCCAGACGAAGAACGGGGTGTCCGCCTCGTGCTGGCGTTTGATGAAATCAGCACAGGCAGAGGTGGTTTCGTCGTCGACGGTTTCCATCCGCTTCTTGGTCAGCGGTCCGGTGTCCTCGATGCGCTGTTTGCCGACCGGTCCGTACCGCGGGTCGACTTCGCCGGAGTCCTCTTCGGTGGCCCAGGAGTGGATGACACCGCGGGGCAGCAACGCGGCCCGCATCTTCGGGGCTTCCTCGGCAGTGGGGTAGTCCTCGTGCTCGGGTTCCTCCTCGGCGTTGAGGTGGTACAGGTTCCCGAAGAACTCATCGAATCCGTGCGCGGTGGGTAGGAACTTGTTCAGGTCGCCGAGGTGGTTCTTGCCGAATTGTCCGGTGGCGTAACCCATCGGCTTGAGCAGTTCGGCAATCGTCGGGTCCTCCTTCTGGAGTCCGACGTCGACGCCGGGCATACCCACCTTGCTCATCCCGGTGCGATAGACGCTCTGACCGGTGATGAACGACGCACGGCCCGCGGTGCAACTCTGCTCGCCGTACGAGTCGGTGAAAAGCATGCCCTCATTGGCGATCCGGTCGATGTTCGGAGTCTGGTAGCCCATCATGCCGCGGCTGTAGCAACTCAGATTCCAGATTCCGATGTCATCGCCCCAAATCACGAGG
Source organism: Mycobacterium sp. URHD0025 (assembly GCF_000426065.1). Classification (GTDB taxonomy): domain Bacteria; phylum Actinomycetota; class Actinomycetes; order Mycobacteriales; family Mycobacteriaceae; genus Mycobacterium. Next base: position 183,099 of record NZ_AUEQ01000008.1, read on the forward strand.
ATGTTGGGTTTGCCGTTCGGCATAATTCCGATTTCCCTTCAGTCCTTGGCCAGGAATGCGTGCAGTTTCTCGACGGCGTGATCGATGCTGAAGCTCGCCGGTGGGTGCCGTGGCTTGAATTCCTCGAACGTCTCGAGGAATTTCGTCGCCATCGCTGTCGCGTAGAACACGAAGAAATCATGCCGCAATAACCATTCGTAGTACGTGTTCGACGTGATGTCGGCGTACTCGTAGGGGTCGGTACGCAGATTGAACAGCTTGGGTACGCGCAACGGCGTGAACGGTTCGGCCCAGATCCGCAGGGTCCCCTGGCAGCGTTGTTCGGCGAACACGATCTTCCAGTTCTCGAAGCGCATGGCAACCAGATCGCCGTCGTCGGAGAAGTAGAAGAACCCACGCCGCGGACTGGTGTCGACCTCACCGGTCAGATACGGCAACAGGTTGAAGCCGTCGATGTGCACCTTGTACTCGGTGTTTCCGTCCGCGCCTGCCTTGTACCCCGTCTTCAGCTTCTCGCTGATGTCCGGGTCGCCGGCCGCGGCCAGCAGCGTGGGCAGCCAATCATGGTGTTGGACGATCTCGTTGGAGACGGTGCCCGCCTTGATCTTTCCGGGCCAGCGGATGAGTTCGGGCACCCGGAAGGCGCCCTCCCAGTTGGTGTCCTTCTCGCTGCGGAACGGTGTGGTGCCGGCGTCCGGCCAGGTGTTGCGGTGCGGCCCGTTGTCAGTCGAGTAGATGACGATGGTGTCGTCGGCGATACCGAGTTCATCGAGCACGTCGAGCACCGTGCCCACGTTGCGGTCGTGATCGATCATCGTGTCGTGGTACGGCGACTGCCACAGCCCGGCCTGCCCGCGGCTTTCCGGCTTGGTGTGGGTGTACAGGTGCATGTGGGTGAAGTTGCACCACACGAAGAACGGATTGTCCGCCGCGTGCTGGCGTTTGATGTAGTCGACGGTCGCGTCGGCGATGTCCTCGTCGATGGTCTCCATCCGCTTGGTCGTCAGCGGACCGGTGTCCTCGATGGTCTGCTTACCCACGGGCCCGTATTTCGGATCATCCGGTTCTGCGGATACTTCGGCAGTGGCCTTGCATTTGAGTACGCCTCTGGGCTTGGCCAGCTTGTAGAGCCTGGGATAACGGTCCTCGTGCGGATAGTCGTAGCTCTCCGGCTCCTCCTCGGCGTTGAGGTGGTAGAGATTGCCGAAGAACTCGTCGAAGCCGTGCACCGTCGGCAGGTACTTGTTCAGATCGCCGAAGTGATTCTTGCCGAATTGCCCGGTGGCGTAACCCAACGGCTTGAGCAACTCGGCGATCGTGGGATCCTCGGCGGACCAACCGATGTCGGCCCCGGGTATGCCGACTTTGCTCATTCCGGTGCGGTAGACGCTCTGCCCACTGATGAAGGCGGCGCGCCCGGCCGTACAGCTTTGCTCACCGTAGGAGTCGGTGAATCGCATGCCCTCGTTGGCGATGCGGTCGATGTTCGGGGTGCGGTATCCCATCAATCCGTCGCTGTAGCAACTGAGATTGCTGATCCCGATGTCGTCGCCCCAGATGACCAGGATGTTCGGTTTGCCGTTGGGCATGGTGCGGTCCCTCCTGTCGGTCCCCGACTTTTCGGTCTCTGGCCGACGGTAGGTGGTTTCGTGGGCTGCCGGTGGGCTTCGCCATGCTTCTCAGCAGATATTTACCGAGGCGTTCATGTTCGGCCGGGGCCTCGTTCAAGGTCGATGGTCCCGTGAATGTGCCATCGCCGTCGATGTTCTCGTTGTCCGGCGCGTGTATTGCCTTGTTGCCCAAGCAAATATTCTTCCAGGAACGACGACACGGCCACCGGTTGGCCGGCAGATGGCCTCGTATCGTGACCCAGGCTGGTTATTCTGTCGAAATCGTAGGTTCGTCCAGTGTCGGCTGTCCGGCCGCCGTCTGCGATTGCTCTGACAGTGGTGCGAGCATCGCCGATGACTACGTGCGTTTTTCAGGGACGAATCACTCGCGGAAACGCGGCGAAATGGGTTCAGGGGGGATCCATGAGCAGATTCACCGAGACGATGTACGCAAACGCGCACGCGAGCTCCAGGGGGATGGTCACCGGTGAACCGCATGCGCCGGTGCGGCATAGCTGGGAGCAGGTGCATCAGCGCGCGCGGCGGATCGCGGGCGGCCTCGCCGCGGCGGGTGTAGGCCACGGCGACGCGATCGCGGTGCTGGCCGGACTTCCGGTCGAGGTCGCGCCGACCGCGCAGGCGGTGTGGATGCGTGGCGCCAGCCTGACCATGCTGCACCAACCCACCCCTCGCACCGACCTCGTGCAATGGGCTGCTGAAACGACCGAGGTGGTCGAGGCCGTCGACGCCGGCACCGTTGTGATATCCGAGCCGTTTCTGGCTGCCGCGCCCGCGCTGGCTGAACGCCGCCTGGCCGTTGTCACCATTGATGAACTTCTTGCCGCGGAGCCGATCGAACCGATCCACGTCGATGACGACGACCTGGCATTGCTGCAACTGACATCGGGATCGACGGGACCTCCCAAAGCGGTTCAAATCACCCACCGCAATGTGTGTTCCAACGCTGAGGCGATGTTCGTCGGCGCCGAGTTCGACCTGGAAACCGACGTGATCATCAGCTGGCTTCCGTTGTTCCACGACATGGGGATGACCGGGTTCCTGACGGTTCCGATGTACTTCGGCGCAGAGCTGGTCAAGATCACGCCAATGGATTTCCTGCAGGACACCTTGCTGTGGGCGCGGCTCATCGACAAGTACAAGGGCACGATGACCGCCGCGCCGAACTTCGCCTATGCACTGTTGGCCAAGCGGTTGCGTAGGCAGGCCACACCCGGCGAGTTCGACCTGTCGACGTTGCGGTGGGCGTTGTCGGGTGCCGAGCAGGTCGAGCCGGCCGACGTCGAGGATCTGTGCGCTGCGGGCAAGCCGTTCGGCTTGCGACCGGAAGCGATTCTGCCGGCGTACGGCATGGCCGAGACCACGGTCGCGGTTTCGTTCTCGGAGTGCAACTCCGGCCTGGTGGTCGATGAGGTGGACGATGACATCCTGGCGACGCTGCGACGTGCGGTGCCGGCCAAGAACGGTAATCGTCGCCGGCTGGCGACACTGGGCCCGCTGCTGAGTGGGCTCGAAGCCCGCGTTGTCGATGAGGACGGGAAGGTGCTGCCGGCCCGCGGCGTCGGAGTGATCCAGGTTCGCGGTGAATCGCTGACCCGCGGTTACACCACGGCGGCGGGATTTGTGCCGGCTCAGGACGAGCGGGGTTGGTACGACACCGGCGACCTGGGCTACCTGACGGAGAACGGCCACATCGTGGTCTGCGGCCGGGTCAAGGACGTCATCATCATGGCCGGACGCAACATCCATCCGACCGACATCGAGCGCGCCGCCAGTCGTGTCGAGGGCGTGCGACCGGGTTGCGCCGTTGCGGTGCGACTGCATTCCGGCCGTTCGACGGAGTCCTTCGCCGTCGCAGTGGAATCGCACGCTTTCGATGACCATGGCGAGGTTCGCCGTATCCAGCATGACGTCGCCCATCATGTGGTGACAGAGGTCGACGCACGGCCACGCACCGTTGTCGTCCTACCGCCGGGAGCGATCCCGAAAACGCCGTCGGGCAAGCTTCGTCGCGGGCACGCGTTGTCCCTGGTCGGCCATTGACTCGCCAAACTCCGTGCGTCGGCGGTGTGGGCCGTGACGTTCCTGGCCATGGTTCGCCACCTGTTCATCACGGCGCGCCCTGGTGTGCGGGACGTATCCGGCGCACCCTAGAGGTGGAGGCTGATTGACATGTACGACAAGGATCTGACCAACAAATGGCTCGTCGAGATCGAGTTTTCCGAGGACGACGTTCATACCCATGCCTCGGCGCGTGCGCAGCTGCGCGACGACACGATGTCCACTACAGGCGATGCCTACCGCAATCCCAGAGACCCCGGGGCGCCGATGATCGGTGAGGAGATCGCGGCGGCGCGCGCGCTCATCACGCTGGGAACCGAACTACTGCACGAGGCGTCGGCGCGTATCGAACAGTCCACGCACCATCCGGTGCACCTGTACCGCTGACCGCCGCGCGGCGATCGAGCTAGGCGGTGACCGGCTGCTTGGCCGCCTCGGTCTCCATCTGATGGAACAGGTCCGTGTAGTACGGCATGCACTCGGTCATGGCCTTCTCGGTGGTGAACAACGGCTGGTAGCCCAGATCGCGTCCGGCCTTGCCGATCGAGAAGTAGTTGTTGAGGTAAAGCCGTTCCACCGCAAGGGGTTCGATCAACGGCTCGGGGAGGGCGAACTTGAAGTGCAGCCACTGCCACGCCATCATCACCTTGTGCACCAGGCGTCCTGACACGTAGAAGGTGGGCAACTTGCGACCGCATGCCGCGATCACCGGACGGGCGAACTCGAACATGTTGATCGGCTCGCCGTCGTTGATGAAGTAGGCCTGACCGGGCGCGGTGCCACCGGGGACCAGGTGCTGGCCGGCCAGGATGAACCCGTGGATCAGGTTGTGCACGTAGGAGTTGTCCAGCTTGATGTTCTTGTTGCCGACGAGCACCTTGACGTGTCCGGCCAGTACGTTCTCGAACACCTTCCGGAACATGGTCTGATCGCCGCGGCCCCAGATGCCGCTGGGCCGGATCGAACACGTCAGCATGCCCTGCTCACCGTTCTGGGAGAGCACGAACTTCTCGGCCACGACCTTGGTCTCGGTGTAGAGGTCGTTGAACCGGTTGGTGTACGGCATGGTCTCGTCACCGTTGACGATGTCCTGTCCGCCCATCACCACACTGTTGGAGGCGGTGTAGACGAAGCGCTTCACGCCGGCCGCCTGGCCCGCGTGCACCAGGTTCTTGGTGCCCTCGACGTTGACGGCGAAGCTGCGCTGCCGGTACTCGTCGGTGACCGAGGCGCCGCCCATCAGGTCGATGATCGCCGCAGTGTGAATGATCGTGTCGATGTCCTTGACGGCCGCGGCCACCGTTTCCGGGTTGCAGATGTCGCCCTCGATGACCTCCAGGCCGGCGTGATCGCCCAGCGGTGACGGCGCGCGGTCGAACGAGCGCACGGCATATCCGCGGTCGAGCAGCTCGGTCACCAGGTTGGCGCCGACGAAGCCGGAGCCACCGGTCACCAGGACGCGGCCGAGTTCAGTGGTCAGAGATGCGTCACCCATGACGGGCAGCATAACTGAAACAGGTTCCAGTTTCGAGCGTCACCAGTGAAGACGATTGCTGGGTCAACCGTCGTCGGACTCGCGCGCTGCGAGTGCCTCCTCGACCCGCTGCCGTGCGCCAGCTAAATGTTCTTCACAGCGTTGTGCCAGCTTCTCGCCACGTTCCCAGAGGGTGAGCGAAGCATCGAGGTCCAGCCCGCCCTGCTCCAGCTGCTGCACGACAGCGATCAGTTCGTCGCGGGCCTCTTCATATCCCAGTTCACTAATGGGCTTAATGCTCACGATCCTCACACCCCTCTACTCGCTGCCGTCGCTGACAGCCGAGATCACTCCGTCGGACACCCGGACCCGCAAGCGGGTGCCGTTCGGCGCGTCGGCCACAGTACGCAGCACTGTCGGTGCACCGGACGCCGGAACCGCCTGGACCACCGCATATCCCCGGGCCAGCGTGGCCGCCGGACCCAGCGAGGTCAGTCGCGCCGCCAGGTGCCCGACGGTGTCGGCCTCCGCGGCGATCTTGCGGGTGATGTCGCGTTCGGCAGTGGCCCGGGCGCGCGCGATCTCGTCGGCGCGCGCGGCGAGCGCCGCCAAGGGCTGCGCCAGTACCGGACGGCTGCGCAACTGCTCCAGATGATGTTGCTCGCGGTGCACCCAGTTGCGTAGCGCGCGGGCGCTGCGCCGATGCAGATCGTTGATCAGCGCCTGCTCGGCGGCCGCGTCGGGCACGATCCGCTTGGCCGCGTCGGTCGGCGTGGCCGCGCGGACGTCGGCGACGAGATCGGACAGGGGAGTGTCGGGTTCGTGGCCGATCGCGCTGACCACCGGGGTGCGGCACGCGGCGATGGCCCGGCACAGCGTCTCGTCGGAAAACGGCAGCAGATCCTCGACGCTGCCGCCGCCGCGGGCCAGGACGATGACATCGACCTCGGGCTGAAGGTCAAGGGCCGCTAGGGCTTCGACGATCTGCGGTACGGCGTTGGGCCCCTGCACGATGGTGTTGCGAATCGCGAAGCGGACCGCCGGCCAGCGACCGGCGGCGACCGTCGTCACGTCACGCTCGGCGGCCGATGCGCGGCCGGTGATGAGGCCGATGGTGTTGGGCAGGAACGGGATCGGCCGTTTGAGCCGCGGATCGAACAGTCCCTCGGCCTCCAGCAGCCGCCGCAGCCGCTCGATCCGGGCCAACAGCTCGCCGATGCCGACTGCGCGAATCTCGCTGACCCGCAACGAGAATGTGCCGCGGCCGGTGTAGAAATTCGGTTTACCGCAGATGATCACCTGGGTGCCCTCGGTCAGCTTGACCGGGGCATTGCGCACCAGATCGCGCGGGCAGGTCAGCGTCAGCGACATGTCGGCCGCCGGATCCCGCAGCACCATGAAGACCGTCTTGGAATCCGGGCGGACCTTGAGTTCGGTCAGCTGCCCCTCGACCCAGACGGTGCCGAGCCGGTCGATCCATTTGGCGACGCGGGTCGCCACTGCGCGGACCGGCCAGGGGTTCTCCGGTGACTGACCCGGTTCGGTCACTTCGCGGTCGCGCGGGTGATCCTGTTGGCGAGCAGCGTGACGAACGGTGCACGGGCCCGGCCGGCCTCTTCGTAGGCCAGCAGCGCTTCGAGGTCGGCCACCCGCAGTGAGGTCAACCGGGCGCGCAGCTGCGCCAGGGTCAGCGCGTCGTACCCGAGCTCGCCCGCGATGTCCGGTGCTGCGCCCGCGGTGGTGGCACGTGCGGCCTTGCCGTTCGTCGGGCCGGCCGACTCGGGCTCGCCGGTGCTGTACAGGGCGAACCGTCCCTCGGTGCGCCGCTCGCCGTCACCGGCTCCGGGCGAGTCGGCGTCCTCACCCGAGTCGGACTCGAGATCTTCGTCGAACGTGGCCCACTCGGGTTGCTCGTCCTTGGGCGGAAACAGCTGCTCGAGTGTCTCGTCGCCCTTCACCACCAGCTCAGCCAGGTTCTGCTGGACGTGCATGACGAGGTTCGCCGCCTGACTGGCCATCGTCATGGGATAGGTGAGGATCGTCTGAGGTAACTTGCGAGTTTCTTCCAGGGCGGTAGCGGCGGCACCAACCAGCAGCCGGACCCCATACGGTGCGGTTCCCATGAGCACCAGACTAGCCACAGCCACGGCTGGCTCCGTTGCGATGTCGCCCCGTACCCTGGAGACATGCCGCCGACAATCAACATGGGTATCCCGGGTGCCACCAGCTCGGTGAGGTCAGGCGGTGGTTCGCACGCTTCGGGCAAACGGGTCCTGCTGGCCGAGCCCCGCGGATATTGCGCGGGTGTGGATCGTGCCGTCGAGACCGTCGAACGGGCCTTGGAGAAGCACGGCGCGCCGGTCTACGTGCGGCACGAGATCGTGCACAACAAGCACGTGGTGGAGACCCTGGCGAAGGCCGGCGCCGTCTTCGTCGACGAGACCGACGAGGTTCCCGAAGGGGCGATCGTGGTGTTCTCGGCGCACGGCGTCGCCCCGACCGTCCACGAAACCGCCGCCGAGCGCAGCCTGCAGGTCATCGACGCCACCTGCCCGCTGGTCACCAAGGTGCACAACGAGGCCAAGCGATTCGCCCGCGACGATTACGACATCCTGCTGATCGGTCACGAAGGTCACGAAGAGGTGGTCGGCACCGCCGGTGAGGCGCCCGAGCACGTCCAGGTGGTCGACAATCCTGACGCGGTGGACAACGTCACGGTGCGGGACCCGAACAAGGTGATCTGGCTTTCGCAGACCACGCTGAGCGTCGACGAGACCATGGAGACGGTGCGTCGGCTCCGCGACAAGTTCCCGACATTGCAGGATCCGCCGAGCGACGACATCTGCTACGCGACGCAGAACCGTCAGGTGGCGGTCAAGGCGATGGCTCCCGAATGCGAACTGGTGATCGTGGTGGGTTCGCGCAACTCGTCGAACTCGGTGCGGTTGGTCGAGGTGGCACTCGGCGCCGGCTCGCAGGCTTCGCACCTCGTGGATTACGCCGAGGACATCGACCCGGCCTGGCTGGAGGGCGTCACCACAGTGGGCGTCACGTCTGGAGCCTCGGTGCCCGAGGTGCTGGTGCGCGGTGTGCTCGAGCGGCTTGCGGACTACGGCTACGGGACCGTGCAGCCGGTGACCACCGCCAACGAGACGTTGGTGTTCGCGCTGCCGCGTGAGATCCGCCCGCCGCGCTCCCAGGTTTCCTGAGCACACGCCGAACCCCCCTTTTCGCCATGGAAAAGGGGGGTTCGGCGTCTGCTCGTCAGTTGATGCTCAGTCGTCGTGATCCCACGAGTGACGGCCCCTGGCTGCCGCACCCTTGGGTGAGCGGGGCCGTGTCCGGTGCTCGACCCGGTGATCCTCGTCGTCAGAACCGCGATAGCGCACCCGCGACACCGGGTGGTGGGTAGAGCGGCCGGAGCCGGTCGGCGGATCGAATGAATCCTCGAACGGCTGATAGTCGTCGAACCGGCGGCGCTGCCGCTGCGGCCGCTCACGTGGGACCTCGAATCCACCTGTGTCGCGTCGCTCCGGCGGGGGCTGTTTGCGCGGCTGAGTCCGCACGCGTCGGCGGGGCTCGCCGGTTCCGGGCTCGGCAGATCGCGGGGGCCTGGGCCGACGTGGCCGCTCGGGCATCGCCGCGTCGACCTCGCTGCCCAGATCGCCCTCGGCGGCACGGCTGGGACGGGGCCGAGCGGCTGCGGGGCGCTTGGTCGGCCTCCGCTCGCCGCGGGGTCGCCCAGAAGCTGTCCCGGCCGCCGCTGCCGCGCCCGTGCCGGGCTCGGCGCCGGCCGGGCGTCGTCGGGCAGGCCGTTCGGACGGGCGCCGCCGCGGCGGCGCATCCGCCGCCCCTGCCGAAGAGGCCGTCCTGTCCCGGCGCGCAGTCGTGGTGGCGGGTTTGCGGAGAACCAGCCCGGAAAGTTTCGCTGTGACAGATGACACAATCGCCGTGGCGGGCGACGCTTTGGCGGTTTTGGCCGCTCCGGAGTCAGATGCCTCGGCCGGGTCGGCTCCGCGATGTGACGTCAGACCGACATACCACCGGCCCAGTCCGATCAGCAGCACCGCGGCCGAGAGGAACAACATCAGCGGGAAGCGTTCGATCAGCGGATATCCGCAGTTGATCGCCAGGTCTTTCACGCCGGCCAGCTGGCCGCCGTGAAACAGGAAATACGACCCTGGCACAGCGACGAAAAGGATGAGTGGGGGCTGGATCACGGCGGTGAACAGGCCGGCCTGCTGCACCACCAGAACAGCCAAAAGGCAACCGACGGAATAGCAGAAACCGAACACCGAGCTGAGCTCGCGATCACCCGAGCCGGCGTCGAAAGCAAAGCCGATCGCGGTAGCCGTGACCGCCACCAGCACAGCACCCCACCACGGCACACCGGCGAATCGCGGGTGTACAGAGCGATGGTCAGCCGGCACTGCCGACTGTGCGCGCTGTCCTGACACACGTTGACCGTACCGGCTCTTTCTGGCCGCGTGCTGCCAGCTCGCGCTGGCGTGCCGATCACACCGGCTTAGACTGTGGTCCCTGTGAGCCTGAACCTGGGAATCGTCGGTTTGCCCAACGTCGGAAAGTCGACTCTGTTCAATGCCCTGACGCGTAACGACGTGTTGGCGGCCAACTATCCGTTTGCGACCATCGAGCCCAATGAGGGCGTGGTTCCGCTGCCCGATCCCCGGCTCGACAAGCTCGCCGAGATCTTCGGCTCGGAGAAGACGGTGCCGGCGCCGGTGACGTTCGTCGATATCGCAGGCATCGTCAAAGGCGCATCCGAGGGCGCCGGCCTCGGCAACAAGTTCCTCGCCAACATCCGCGAGTGCGACGCCATCTGTCAGGTGGTTCGCGTGTTCGCCGACGACGACGTGGTCCACGTCGACGGCCGGGTCGACCCGCGCTCGGACATCGAGGTGATCGAGACCGAGCTGATCCTCGCCGACATGCAGACGCTGGAGAAGGCGGTGCCGCGCCTGGAGAAGGAAGCCCGCAACAACAAGGAACGCAAGCCGGTGCTGGAAGCGGCGGTCGCGGCCCAGGCGGTACTGGATGGCGGCAAGACTTTGTCTTCTACGGTCTCCTCGGCCCAGGACTGGTCGGTGCTGCGTGAGCTCAACCTCATGACCACCAAGCCGTTCCTGTACGTGTTCAACGCCGACGAGTCGGTGCTCACCGATGCGGCCAAGCAGGCAGAGCTGCGCGCGCTCGTGGCTCCTGCCGACGCGGTGTTCCTGGACGCCAAGATCGAATCCGAGCTGATCGAGCTCGACGACGAGTCGGCCAACGAGCTGCTGGAGTCGATCGGGCAGACCGAGCGTGGCCTGGACGCGCTGGCCCGGGCCGGCTTCCACACGTTGCGACTGCAGACCTATCTGACGGCCGGGCCCAAGGAATCACGGGCGTGGACGATCCATCAGGGCGATACCGCTCCCAAGGCGGCCGGCGTGATCCACACCGACTTCGAGAAGGGCTTCATCAAAGCCGAGGTGGTGTCGTTCGACGACCTCGTCGAGGCCGGTTCGATGGCCGCCGCCAAGGCCGCGGGCAAGGTCCGGATGGAGGGCAAGGACTACGTCATGGCTGACGGGGACGTGGTGGAGTTCCGTTTCAACGTGTAGCTGAGTTTCGGTTCCAACGACTGCTGCCACATCAAGGCTTCCGAACCCTGTCGAACAGATCCATGGCATCATTAGGTGCATCAATTGATGCACCTGGAGGTGTCAGATGCGAACGACTGTGACTATCGACGATGCCTTGCTGGCGAAAGCGGCAGAACTCACCGGTGTGTCGGAAAACGTGGCGCTGCTCCGGCAAGGCTTGGAGACGCTTATCCGAGTCGAGAGTGGTCGCCGCCTGGCGGCCCTCGGCGGCACGGACCTTCACGCGAAGGCCGCTCCCCGGCGGAGGACGTCTGCCGATGATTCTCGTTGACACGTCGATTTGGATTGACCATCTGCACGCCGCAGAGCCGCGACTGATCAGTTTGCTCGCCCTCGATGAAATCGGCTGCCATCCGTTGGTCATTGAGGAATTGTCGTTGGGTTCGATCAAGAAGCGCGACGACGTGCTCGGCTTGCTGTCAAACCTCTACCAGTTCCCGACTGCCACGCACGCTGAGGTGCTTCATCTGGTCGAACGTCGCCGACTGTGGGACCGAGGATTGAGCGCAATCGATGTTCATCTCCTCGGGGCTGTGGCGTTGGCGGGTGGCGGACCACTATGGACCAGGGACAAACGACTCAAAGCGGCTTCTGAAGATTGCGGCATCGTCGTCTTCGACGGGTGACGTTGTTTGGCAACGGCATTTGGTGGAGTTCCGGTTCAACGTGTAGCAGCGGGCTTGTCGAAGTACTGGACCAGACAGAACTCGTTGCCCTCGGGATCCAGCATGTTCAACACGACGCCCTCGTTGTATTCGTGCCGAAAGCCCGAGAAGCGTCCGCCGAGTTCCTCGACCCGTTGCCGTCCGGCTTCGATGTCGTCGACCTCTACATCCAGGTGAACGCGTACCTTTCCGGCCTTCGGTTCAGGTACGCGCTGGAAGGTGAGGCGGGGAAGCGGTGCCGAGCGCGAACCCACCGTCGCCCAGTTCGGATCGTCCCCGTGCTCGTTCGATGCCGGAATGCCGAGCACGGCAGCCCAGAAGGTCGACATCTGTACCGGATCGGCGCAGTCGATGGTCACTCCAGACCAGCGGTTTGCCATTGCTGCTCCCGGGCATTTGGACAATTGGCGCTCGAGTAGATCCTCGCACGCGCAGCGATTGATTCCCGCGCCGAGCGTGGGGGAATGCACGCATCAGGCCTCATTTTCGTGCGAACGGCCCACGCTTGTCAGGCGGTCAGGACCCCGTTTGGTTGGAGTAGATTGTCGGCTGTGAGTGGGGATTGGCGCGTCGATCGGGTCGATGAGATCCGGTCGTTGATCAAACAAGCTGAGCCCGACGTCGTCGAGGAGATCAAGTGGCGCAAGCCATCGAACCCCGATGGCGTGCCGGCGTTCTCACTGGACGGCCTGATCTGCACGCTGGAAATGTACAAGGGCAAGGTCAAGTTGACTTTCGCCAAAGGCTCGTCCGTGAGCGATCCAGACCATTTGTTCAACGCCAGCCTAGAGGCGCCGGTCAGACGTTCGATTGATCTGCGCGAGGACGACGAGTTGGATGCGGATGCGTTCAAAGCGCTGATTCAAGAGGCCGTCAGGGTCAACCGCGGTTGATGCGCTGACGCGATCGTTCACCAGCCCGACGTCTCTCGGTGATGCGACGCGGTGGAGTTCCGCTTCGACGGGTGAGTTCCCCAGTCACTCCATCGATTCGACCCACTGAGTACGGGATGGCCCGGGACTGAACGGATCCCCGAAGTACTGCGTCTCGTGGACGACTTCGCCCTCCACGAATTCCATGATGCTCACCACATAGGACGGTTGCCCGTCGTAGGTCATCACGAGTTCGCTGATCCACAGGTCACCGGCACCGACGATGCGGCGGACCGTGAAACGCTTGGCATTGGGCTGGGCTTCGCGGGAAGCCTGAATCCTGTCCCGCCCGCGGATCCGCTCACCTGATTGGGGATAGTCGAGGACCGCGTCACCCCGGTAGATCCGATGCTCGGCGTCGAAGTCGTTGACGTCGGATGACGCCCAATGTGCCTCAAGAGCAGTCCGCAGATTGTCGTCAGCCATGGCAAGAACGGTATCGGTGCACTGGTCGAACGCTGAGGCGAAATGTCGGTGCCTGTGTCTAGCGTGTGCTGAATGAAGCTTGTCTCGATCCGGCTCATCACCGCCGACGTGCAGCGTCTCGTCTCGTTCTACGAGGCGGTCACCGCAGCCGACGCCGTCTGGGCCAACGAACTGTTCGCAGAGATTCCCACGCCCGCAGGTACTTTGGCCATCGGTAGCGACAAGACAGTCCCGCTTTTCGGCGTCGGGGCGGCCGAGCCCGCAGCCAACCGGAGCGCGATCATCGAGTTCATCGTCGACGATGTGGACGCGGACTATGAGCGCCTCAGCGACCGGTTGCATGACGTTGTCACCAAGCCGACGACGATGCCGTGGGGCAATCGGGCGCTGCTGTTCCGCGATCCCGACGGAAATCTCGTCAACTTGTTCACTCCGGTCACCGGTGAGGCTCGCGCCAAGTTCGGGGTCTAGCGGTCGGCGAATCGGTCTCCTGAAAGAGCCGGCGACGTAGCATTTCCTCGTGGGTTTTGTTGTCCCTCCGGACGCCTATACGCGCTTCATGGGCCGGTACGCCGAGCCTCTTGCGGAGATGTTCGCGGCATTTTCCGGGGTCGGTGCGGGTGACAAGGTGCTCGACGTGGGATGTGGGCCGGGCGCGCTGACCGCGCAACTGCTGTCGGTCGGAGCCAACGTCACGGCTATCGATCCGTCGCCGCCGTTCATCGACGCGATCCGCGCACGATTTCCGGATGTCGACGCGCGGCGGGGGACTGCAGAGGAATTGCCATACGACACAGCCGATTTCGATGCATCCCTGGCGCAATTGGTCGTGCACTTCATGTCGGATCCGGTGGCCGGTGTGAGGCAGATGGCGCGGGTGACTCGGCCTGACGGCGTCATCGCAGCATGCGTGTGGGACGGTCCGACCGGCGCGCTGGCGCCGTTCTGGGAGGCTGTTCACGTCATCGCCCCAGAAGCCGAGGATGAAGCGCTGCTCTCCGGCGCGCACAGGGGCCACCTGACCGAGATACTCGAAGCGGCCGGCCTGCGCGACGTGGACGAGCGCCCCCTGACTGTCGACCTTGTACATGCCACCTTCGAGGACTGGTGGGAGCCATACACATTCGGCGTGGGTCCCGCTGGTGACTATGTCCAGGGCTTGGACGATGTCGCTCGAGCACGTCTCGCATCGGTGGCTCGCGACCGTCTGGGTGACGGACCCTTCACTGTCAGCGCCACCGCGTGGGCCGCGCGCGGGAGGGTCTGACAACAGGCGGTGCAGCGCCAACGCCGATACACTCCGCGCTTGTGGCATCGTGAGAAAGTCATCGGACCGAAGTTCACCGCATTCGATCTCGCATGTGCCACCGCGTCATTCGATGTTCAGGTTCCGACGCTGGACGTCGAGTTGGTCAAGCACGCCCTGGGTGCATCTGCCTGATCAGGGACCGCGCCTGTGTTATGTCCCGGGCGTGGTGTCGCACCCCATCTCGGCCAGACTCATCTTCAGGCGGCGCAGCACGTCGTGCAGCCGGGATTTGACCGTGCCCTCGGCAATCCCGAGATCGTCGGCGATCTTCCCGGTCGTCCAACCCAGGTAGTACGCCCGGCTGAGAACAGCGCGGTGCGCCTCCGGTAGTCCTGCCATCGCCTCGGCGACGAGCATGCGGCGCAGTGCGGCGTTCACTTCATCGGTGCCCCATGGCGGAGCAGGTTGCTGGTGGGCTCCAGCATCTGGTCGGTCGGCCATTCGACTGTCAACATCTGGGGGTCTCCGGGGCTGGTGCGGTCGTCGCATCCAGCTTTGCCGTTCGGGTTTCCGAATGCCTCACCGCTGACGGCAATCCGTCTATACCTGCCAGCAGGTATAGACGGGGTCAGTCGATGATCACGGAGATCTCGTCGCTCAACCTGTAGCCGGCCGCCAGCGGCAACTCGTCACCACTCCAGAACGAGCCCGGATCGAACCAGTTGTAGTGCTTCTCGGTGGTCACCAGGCCCATCTCCTCATAGGTGATGGCCACGGTTTCGGCACAGTAGGCGGTCTCGAGCCCGACCTGACGGGTGCGGGCCTTCTTGCGCTCGGTGGACTCGCGAACCTTGCTGTGCACAAACGGGATTCCCCGCGTGAAATCGCCTGCGCCGGGTATCCGCCCGCGAAGCCAGCGACCGGTGAGCCGCGCGGTGGTGGGGAAGGCCGTGCCGTCCATCCGGGCGATCACCTTGAGGAGGTTGTCTTCCTGCTCTCGGGACGCGAACGGGGTGAGCTGACGCAACCAGCAGCGCTGCCCATAGCTGTGCGCCCATCGTTCCACGACTTCGCGGGCATCGTTGAGTTGCACCCCGCGATGGTTGGTGCCGGTCCACATGTCGAGCAGCTTGTCGCCGAGCTCGGCGTGCCAGATCAGCGGTGGCAGGTCGTCGATGGCCACGGTCATCCCGACGTGGTTGACGGGACTGTTGGTGAGGGTCTGGATCGCCCGGTCCGGACCGGAGCCACCGCGAAACAGCCAGATGTCACCGGTGCGGGTTTCCTCCAGCGCCTTGGTCAACGACACCGTGTTCGCTTTCACCACCGAAGCTTAGGCACACTTTGAGCATGCGCAGTATCTGGAAGTGGGTCGGACTGGCCGGTGTCGCCGGTGTCGTCGCGGGTGGCGTGATGGTGGCGCGTGATCAGCGTCGCCGAAATGCCTACACCCCGCAGGACATTCGCGAGCGTCTGCACCAGCGGTTGGCCGAGGCCGAGCACGGCGAACCGAAGCGCTGACTCCTACTGCATCAACTCGGCAATGTCGGTGGGTATCGGTGCGACCGGCTCGCGGCGCACGCCGTGGTGCGGTGACCACACCAGGTTCACCCGCAGCGCCGGGTCGAGATCGGGGTAGTCGGAACGGATGTGGCAGCCCCGGGTCTCACGTCGTTCCAGCGCACACTCGAGCGTGGCGCGGGCGGAAAGCACTGCGGACCGGAGGTCGAAGGCGTGCGCCAGGTCCGCGAAGCCGCTGATGTCGGTGTGCACACCCACGTCGGCGATGCGCGCCTCGATCTCCCCGAGCGCTGCCAATCCGGAGAGCAGGCCGGTCTCGTCTCGGACCACTCCGGCGTGCTCGGTCATCAGGTTGCGCACCGCACGCTGCAACCCGCGGATGTTCTCACCGCCATCGGCGGCCAGCAGTCGGTCGACTTGCGCCTCAGCTTCACGGACCGCCGCCAGTGAGCGACGCTGGGCGGTGAGCCGCGCCGAGTAGTCGGCTGCGGCTTGCCCGGTCAGCCGGCCGTAGACCATCACCGCGATCAAGGAGTTTCCGTCCAGCAGGCCCGCGCCGTGCAATCCGGTGGTGGCTTCGCCGGTGACGAACAGCCCGTCGACCTCGGTGCCGTGGTCCTGGGGCCGGACCGCGACCCCGCCCAACGAGTAGTGCGCGGTCGGGGCCACCTCGATCGGGTCCCGGGTGACGTCGCGCCCCTGGAGCTCCAACACGGTCTGGTACACCTGCGGCAGTCGGGTCATGACCTTCTCGGCAGGCAGATGCGACAGGTCCAGCCAGACCCCGCCGGTCCGGGTACCGCGCCCCGCCGTGATCTCGGCGTAGGACGCCATCGCGGCCCGGTCCCGACTGGTGCGCTCCATGTGTTCGGGGTCGTATCGGGTCATGAACCGTTCGCCGACGGTGTTCAGTAGTAAACCGCCCTCTTCGCACACCGAATCGCTGATCAGTGTCCCTGCCGCGTTTTCGGGACCGAGTAAGCCGAATGGCCGGAACTGCACCAGTTCGGCGTCTCGCAATCCGGCGCCCGCCTCGGCGGCGAGGCGGAACGAGTCGCCGGTGTTCTCGTCCCGGCGGGCCGATGTCCGGCGCCAGATCCGGGTGTGGCCACCTGTCGCCAGGACCACCGCGTCGGCATGCACGAGATACCGTGCGCCGTCGACGAGATCGAAGCCGTAGGCGCCGAAGACCGCTCCGTCGTTCACCAGGATCTGAGTCACATAAACCGTCGGGAGGATCGGGATCCCGAGCCGGACCGCGTGTTCACGCAGGACGCGTTGCACTTCGCCGGCGTCGGCCTTGCGCCGGTACGGATGGGTCCCGGTGGCCCGTCCTGCGTCGTGACGCTCGAAGCGCATGCCGAAGCGCTCCAGGTCGTGGATGCCTTGGGCGGCGCCCTGGGCGACCCGCTGCACGGTGCGTGGATCGGCCAGCAGGCGGCTTTCCAGCAGGGTGTCGGCCGCGTGCTGTTCCCAGCCGTTGCCGGTATCCAGCGCCGCGTTGATCCCGCTGAGGGTCAGACCGGTGTGATCGTCATCCGGTGTGTGCTTGCCCACTGCCGTGACCGCCACGCCGGCCTCGGCGAGTTCGATGGCCACTCGCAACCCGGCACCCCCGACCCCCACCACCAGGACAGACGTGGCGAGCTGATGTTCGCGGGGTGACATGGAATCTCCTGGGGCAGACGACTGGTTATAAGTACCGACCGGGCGGCGTCACGGTTTGTGACAATCCCGGTAGATTTCTCGCCAGCCGTGCACATCCGTGCCGCCCAGCCCTGCCAGGAGCCGTACGCATGAGTGCCAGCCCGTTGCCCAACCTGGTTGGCAGGCAACGCGAGTGCACGCAGTTGACCGACCTGCTCAGCGGGCTGCGCCGGGGTGAATCGGCGGTAGCGGTGATCCGGGGCGAGGCCGGCATCGGGAAATCGGTGTTGTTGGAGTTCGTGGCGGCCCAGGCCTCGGGGATGACCGTGACCACCGCCCGCGGGATCGAGGCGGACATGGAACTCGCCTATGCCGGCCTGCACCAACTGTGCGCACCGTTCCTCGGCACGGTCGATGCGCTGCCCGAGCCGCAGCGGGATGCGCTGCGGGTCGCCTTCGGGTTGGCCGCCGGTGATCCGCCGGATCGGTTCCTGGTCGGCCTGGCGGTTCTGACCCTGCTCACCCGGGCCTCAGAGACAAAGCCCGTACTGGTCATCGTCGACGACGCCCAGTGGCTGGATCAGGTGTCCGTGCTGACGTTGGAGTTCGTGGCGCGCCGGCTGTTGGCCGAGGCCGTCGCGATGGTCTACTCCGTGCGCGATCCAGAGGGCCAGGCGGTCCTCAAGAACCTGCCTGAACTGCGGCTGGGAGGTCTCGAGCCGGCAGCGGCCGGTGAACTGCTGGAGGCCGCGGTGGAGGGGCGGCTCGAGGAGCGCGTACGCGATCGGCTGGTCGCCGAGACCTCCGGCAATCCGCTCGCGCTGCTCGAGCTCTACCGCGGCCGCAGTGCCGCTGAGCTCGCCTACGGCATGGAGGCGGGGACTGCGACGGCCCGCGAATCGGTGTCGAGTCGCATAGAACAGGGCTTCGCCGACCGGATCCAGATGCTGCCGGCGCCGACCCGAACGCTGCTTTTGATCGCGGCGGCGGAGCCGATCGGGGAGGCCCGGCTGTTGGTGCGCGCGGCCGAGGCGATGGACATCGCGCCCGATGCCGCGCCCGCCAAGGCGGCCGGTCTGATCGAATTCGGCGAGTCCGTCCGGTTCCGCCACCCGCTGGTGCGCTCGGCGGTGTACCGGCAGGCCGATCCCGAGGAGCGCCGGGCAGTCCACCGGGCCCTGGCGGCCGTCACCGACCCGGTTCTCGATCCGGACCGCTGCGCCTGGCACGCGGCGGAGGCCGCCGATGGGCCCGACGAGGAGGTCGCGGCGGGCTTGGACCACGCGGCGGGCCGGGCGCGGCAGCGCGGTGGGATGGCGGCCGAGGCGGTCCTGCTGGAGCGCGCCACCGAGCTGACCCCGGACCTCTGGCAGCGCGGGCGGCGGGCGCTCGCGGCGGCCGAAGCACATTTCTCGGCCGCCTCCCCGGATCGCGCGACCGAGTTGGCCACCCTGGCCAGCTTGTGTCCGCTCGACCCGTTGGACCAGGCCCGGCTGGCACGTCTGCGGGCCCGAATCCTGTTCGGCCGCAGTCGCAGTGACGAAGCGGCTCCATTGCTGCTCGACGCCGCCGCGCAATTCACGGCCGCCGGGTCGCCACTGGCCCGCGAGACCTATCTGGAGGCGATCAGCGCGACAGTCTTCGCCGGCCGGGTCCACGGAGCCGCCGGCGCCAAGGCCGCGGCGGTCGCCGCCCGGGCTTCCGGCGCTCCGCCGTCGAACTCCGAGGCCGCCGACCTGCTGTTGGACGGCGTCGCCACCCTGCTGGCCGACGGCTATGAGACCGGTGTGCCGGCATTGCGCCGGGCCTTCGAACCGTTCGCGCAGGAGGACCTGCACAGCCGTGAGGCGACGATGCGATGGCTGCTGCTCGTGCCGGTCGCGCTGGAATCGTTCATCCACTACGGGTGGGATCTGCCCGCGTGGGACACCTTCGCCACCCGGGCGGTGAGGCTCGCCCGTGACATCGGTGCGCTCGGGGCGTTGCCGCCGGCGCTGATCTACCTGGGTGGCGTCTACATCCACCATGGCGACTTCGCCACGGCCGCCCGCATGATCGACGAGGCCGACGCGATCTCCACCGCGACCGGACAAACCCCACACGCCTACGCCTCGCTGGTGCTGGCCGCGTGGCGCGGTGAGGAGGATGCCGCTGCCGGCCCGATCGCGGAGGCCAAAGCCCGTGCTGCCCAACACGGCGAGGTCTCGCTCCTGGGGGTCACCGGCTATGTCCAGGGAGTGCTGTACAACGGCCTGGCGCGGTACGACGAGGCACTCGCGGTGGCCCGGGCGGGCATCGAGCACGACGGCTACAACTTCACCGGGCTGTCGTTGGTCGAGCATGTCGAGGCCGCGGTGCGGTGTGGCGAGCTCGGGGCGGCCCAGACATCGCTCGATCGTCTGGTTGAACTGACGCGCGCGGCCGGTTCCGGCTGGGCACGTGGCGTCAGCGCGCGCAGCCGAGCCCTGCTCGCCGACGATGACGAGGCGGACGCGCTGTACCGCACGGCCATCGAGGAACTTGCCCGCGACCGCGTGGTCGTCGAGGTGGCACGCACCCACCTGCTCTACGGCGAGTGGTTGCGCCGGAACCGTCGGCGGGCACTGGCGCGGGAACACCTCCGCACCGCACACCAGATGTTCGATGGCATGGGAGCCACGGCGTTCGCCGAACGGGCGCGGCGCGAACTGCTGGCCACCGGTGAGCACGTGCGAAGCCGGGAAGCCGGGCCGACGACCAGCCTGACCCCGCAGGAGGCGCAGATCGCCGCGTTGGCCGCCGCCGGAATGACCAACCCGAAGATCGGCGCGGAGCTCTTCCTCAGCCCACACACCGTGGAATGGCACCTGCGCAAGGTGTACACGAAGCTCGGCATCAGCTCCCGCCGCGAGCTGCCGGGTGCCCTGGCACCTTCGGGCTAGCCCCGCTACGTAGCCGGCCCGCGTAGTCCCGTGGTGCACAGCCCACGGACTCGACCACGCAGTTCCGTGGCGCGACGGAGGCCCCGTGGCATCCAGGGTGGAGGTATGTCGACACCGGATGAACTGGGCCTGGCTCTCGACACCTTTCTCACCCATCGCACGCGGCTGTTCGGTATCGCCTACGGAGTTACCGGAGAGACCTGTGGCGCTGAAGACCTGGTCCAGGAGGCCTGGCTGCGGTGGCAGCGCACGGACCGCGCGATCGTGGAGAACCCGGCCGCATTTCTGACCACCACCACGACGAACCTCGCGATCAACGTCATCCAGTCGGCCCGGCACCGCTACGAAGCACCGACCGCGTCGCCATTGGACTACCTGGTCGACACCGGCGCCGACGAGCCCGTGTCGCGGACCGAACAGACCGCTCTGGTCGAGGAGCTGCTGGCGCTGCTGATGGCCAGGTTGACGCCAGGGGAGCTGGGCGCCTACGTGCTGCGCAGAGGGTTCGACTATGCGTATGTGGACATCGCCGCGTTGCTGCGGACCAGTGTCGCCAACGCGCGGCAACTGGTTCGCCGGGCCCAGACCCGCCTCGACACCGGTGAGCGCGTCTCAGCAGTCCGGATTGCCGCGCACCGCCGTCTTGCCACCGCGTTCCTGCAGGCCGCGCGCACCGGTGATCGGCGGGATCTGGAGCACATCCTCGCCGGCGGCTACGCCGCCTCCCGAGCCGCATGAGTCCCGATACCTCAGGCCGGTTGGCCTGGACCGTCGAGACGCCTCGTGTCGAGGAGATGGCGCGACTCGACGGAACGCGGGGACGGCTTGTCGGCCGGCGATGGGAGCGCACGGCCCTCGACGACATGGTCACGGCGGTGGCGGGCGGTCGCAGTGCAGCACTGGTCCTGCGGGGAGAAGCCGGCATCGGCAAGACCGCGTTGCTCGACTACGTGGGCGACCACGCGCCCGCATGCCAGGTGGTGCGCGTCGCGGGGATCGAGGCGGAGGCAGAGCTGGCTTTCGGCGGGTTGAACCGGCTGTGCGAGCCCTTCCGGAAACATCTCGACCGGCTACCTGTCCCACAGCGGTCGGCGCTCGAAACGGCGTTCGGGCTCAGCGCGGGCACTCCCGCGGACCGGTTCCTCGTCGGACTGGCAGTCCTGAGCCTGTTGGCGGAAGCGGCGGCGCGGCAGCCCGTGGTGTGTTTGATCGACGATGCGCAGTGGTTGGACCGGATTTCCGCTCAGACCTTGTCGTTTGTCGGTCGCCGGCTGCTGGCCGAGCGGGTGGTGCTGCTCTTCGCAGTACGCGAGCCCGTAGTGGGCGATGCCCTGGCGGATCTACCTGCGCTGCGGATCGAGGGCCTGGGCGATCACGACGCCCGGACTCTGCTGGCACGGGGCTGCCCGGGCCGCGTCGACGACCGGGTGCTCGATCGTATTCTGGCCGAATCCCGGGGGAATCCACTTGCGCTCCTGGAACTTCCACGTGAGGTGACGGCTGCGCAGGTGGCCGTGTGGACCGACCGGATCGACGACCAACCGCTGGCCGGCCAGATCGAGAAGGGTTTCTTGCGTCGCCTTCGTTCGTTGTCACCGGGGGCCCAGCTTCTGGTGCTGCTCGCCGCGGCTGATCCGGTGGGAGATGCTGCGTTGTTGCGCCGCGCGGCCGTGGAGTTGAACATCGACACCGTCGCCGCCGGCTCCGAAGCTCAGGCGGGCGAGCTACTCACCATCGGCACGATGGTCCGGTTCCGGCATCCGCTGGTGCGCTCGGCGGTATACAAATCGGCGACGACACTGCAGCGCCGGCAGGTGCACCGCGCGTTGGCTGAGGCGACGGACCCCGAACACGACCCCGATCGACGTGCGTGGCACTTGGCAAGTGCGGCAGGTCAGCCCGATGAAGGTGTGGCCGCAGGCCTCGAGCTGGCGGCTGCCCGCGCCCGCGCACGGGGTGGTGCTGCCGCGGCGGCCGCATTTCTCGACCGTTCCGCCGAACTCACGCCTGATCCGCGTCGTCGTGGCTCCCGGTCGCTGGCAGCAGCGCAGGCCAAGAGCGAGGCAGGCGAGTTCGGTGAGGCTCTCGAACTTCTCGACGACCTCGCGGCGCTGCCGTTGACCAAGCGTGAGCATGCCCTCGCCGAACTCGTGCGTGGGCGAAGTCTCTTCTCGTTCCGGAGCGCGAGCGCGGGTCTGCCCTCACTCCTCGGCGCGGCCAAACAGCTTGAGCCACTTGACTCGGCGTTGGCAACCGAGACCTACCGTGATGCCCTCTACGCCGCCCTCACCGCCGGCAGATTGCCTGACGAGGTCGGGGTGGAGCAGGTGGCGGCTGCGATCCTCGCGATGCGGCGGCCCGCGGACCCGGCTTGCTCAGATCTGCTCCTGGAAGGCGTTTCCCGGATCACGGTTGCGGGTTACGCGCAGGGGGCGCCGCTGGTTCACCGTGCCCTCGCGGCCTATCGAACAGGAGGGTTCTCCCCAGCGGATGGGTTGGGCTGGCTGCCCTTGGCGTGCCGATTGGCGCACAACACTTGGGAATTCGACGCCTGGTCCACGCTGTCGGCCAGGTTGGTCGAGCTTGCTGTGGACGCCGGCGCACTTGCCGTCCTGCCGTCGGCGCTGCTGCTGCGGTTGTCGAACCGCGTTTATGCGGGCGACCTGGCCGCGTCCGACGCGCTGGTCGCTCAGGCCGCAACGTTGGGCGAGGTCACCGGAAGCAGTTTTTTCGCGCACTACGGCGCCATGGTCGTCGAACCGTGGCGAGGCGACGAGACGCGCACGATGCAAGCGATCGATCTGATCACCTCCGACCCGTTGTTGCGCGGCGAGGGCAAGGCACTGACGGCGACGGAGTGGGCAGCCGCGGTACTGTACAACGGACTCGGCCGGTATGACGAGGCGCTCCTGGCTGCTCGGCGTGGATCGGCATATCCACGGGAGCTTGGACTGTCGACATGGTCGATGGTCGAATTGGTCGAGGCGGCAGCACGATCGGGGGTGCCGGCCGAGGCGACCGAGGCGGTGCGACATATCGAGAACATGGCTGCGGTGAGCGGGACCGACTGGGTGCGCGGCACGGCGGCCTACGTCGGCGCGCTGGTGGCTGACGGTCCCGTCGCCGAACAACGCTATCGGGAGGCGATCGAGTTTCTTGAGCGTACGGACGTCCGAATGCTCACCGCACGAGCCTATTTGGTGTACGGCGAGTGGCTGCGGAGCGAACAGCGACGGGGCGAAGCCCGGCAACGCCTCCGCCAGGCATACGCCCTGCTGAGCGACTTGGGCGCCGACGGGTTCGCTGAGCGGGCCCGCCGAGAACTCGCCGCCGCAGGGGCAGCGACGTCGGCCAGGGCAACGGGCCGGCGGGCGGTCGACGCCGCGTCGCTCACCGCGCAGGAGATGCAGATCGCCCGGCTCGCCGCCGACGGACTGACCAATTCGGAGATCGGCGCGCAGCTGTTCATCAGCGCTCACACCGTCGAGTGGCACCTGCGAAAAGTGTTCGGCAAGTTGGGTATCCGTTCCCGTCGGCATATCGCGTCGAAGCTGGGGAACTAGAGGCTGTCACAGAATCGGCTGCTGTGCGGTCGATATGTGTATGTGGCGGAGATCTTTTCACGATGCCGGTGCGCGCGTGCTGATCGGACGCGATACCGAATGCCGGGTTCTGGAGGATCTGGTCACGGGAGTGCGGAGCGGGGGCAGGGTTCTGGTGCTGCGCGGGGAGGTCGGTGTCGGGAAGACCGAGTTGCTGAACCATCTTCTCGCGCGGGTCGGGCACTACCGATCGGTACGGGTGACCGGAGTGCCATTCGACATGGATCTCGACTTCGCCGGCCTACAGCAGTTGTGCCGACCGCTGCTCGGCCACCTCGCCGAACTGCCGACTGCCCAACGCGACGCACTGGTGGTGATTCTGGGACTGGGATCCGGTGCGCCGCCGACCGAAAAATTGGTGCACTCAGCCGTTTTGAATTTGCTGACCGCTGCCTGCCGCGATGAGCCGCTGGTCTGGGTCGTCGATGACGCGCATTGGCTGGACCCCGTGACGCTGGCGGTTCTGGCTGCTGTGGCGAGGCGATTGACCACCGAACGGGCCGGGTTGGTGTTCGCGACTCGTGACCCCGGGGCAGACGTGTTGAGCGGATTGCCCGAACGCATGATCGGCCCGTTGTCGGATGAGCACGCGCGAGTCCTGCTGGGCACGGTGATGATGACCCGTCTCGACCCGCGCGTCAGCGATCGGATCATCGCCGAGACCCGCGGTAATCCGCTTGCTTTGGTTTCACTTCCGCGTGATCGTGCCGCCGCAGAACTTGCCGGGGCGCTGCGCCGCGGCGACACCCCTTCGGGGGCCAAAAGAATCGAACTCGACTATGTCGAGTTGATCCGCGCGCTGCCCGGATCGACTCGGCAGCTGCTCCTCGCCGCTGCGGCCGAGCCGGTCGGCGATGCCGCTGTGTTGGGTCGCGTCGCGGACAACCTGGGGATCACTGCCGACGTGCTGGCGCCCGCGGTAACCGCCCGAGTGGTCGAAATAGACTCCGATGTGCGGTTTCTGCACCCCCTCGCGCGGTCGGCCGCTTACCACGCTGCCGCCCCGTCCGTACGCCGCGAGATGCACCGTGTACTGGCCGAAGTCACCGATGTCGAGATCGATCCGGACCGCCGGATCTGGCATATCGCCAACGCCGCGACGTGGCCCGACGATGAGGTGGCAGCGCAACTGGAAGTCGCTGCCGGTCATGCGCACGCGAGGAACGGTATGGCGGTTGCCGCAACATTTCTCGAGCGGGCCGCGGTCCTGACATCGGTTCCGGAACTTCGCTGTGACCGCGCGCTGGCCGCAGCGCGGGCCAAGCTCGATGCCGGCGCCTTTTCCGATGCCGACGAGTTGCTCGCCATGGCGGGCCTCGCACCGATGACCGGCCTGCAGCGGGCGCGAGCCGCGCGGTTGTCCGCGCAGATGGAGTTCGCCAAGCGGCGCAGCGGCGACGGCAGGGCGGCTTCATTGAGTGAGATCGCATCCCGGATGAGTGATGCTGCAGTCGAATTCGAGCACTTCGACGCTGAGGTGAGCCTTGAGACGCATCTTGAAGCTCTCGCTGCGGCGATGTACGCAGGCCGGCTCGGAGATATCCCGGACGTGGCGCGGACGGCCGAGACCGCGCGGTGCGGTATCGAAAGCCTATCCACCGGTTCTGGGCCGGTGGGCACCGTGTTGCGGGGTATGACGGCTCAGATCATCGGTGTTCCGTATGCCGGGGAGGGATTGCCGGCGGCGGTGGAGGAGCTGGGTGCGCATCGTCGTGATGCCGATTCCCAGGCGTCGCGGTGGATGGTGCCCGCGCTGCTTCTCATCCAGCAGTCCACGGCCTATGAACTATGGGATGACGGGTTGGTGCACCGGCTCTCCACGGCGGCAGTGCGACGAGTCCGGGCGTCCGACGCGTTGGCACTGCTTCCGGAGACCCTGGCCTACCGGGCCGTCGTGCACATGTTGGCCGGCGAGCTCGTTGCCGCCGAAGACCTTCTGACGGAGGCTGATTCGACCTCCCTGTCGACCCGCTACTACTCACCGCTGCGCTATCACTCGCTTGCGCTGGATGCGTGGAAGGGTGATCCGGACCATCTCGATGCGCTCAAGGCTGGTGCCGAGACAGCATCTGCCTCTGGGGAAGGCCGGATGCTGGGTCTGGCCCGATATGCGACCGCCGTGCTCTGCAATGGTCTGGGCCGCTATGAGGAGGCGTTCGCCGCGGCCCGGCAGGCTGCCGAGTATGAGGACCTCGGACTGTACGGATGGTATCTGGTCGAACTGATCGAGGCGGCGACCCGCATCGGCAACATCGACGCTGCGCAGGAGGCCTGCGGGCGCCTCACCGAGCGTATATCGGTTCGCGACACGGATTGGGCCCTAGGGACTTTGGCGAGCGCACGGGCTCTGGTGGCCGGCGATGGAGACGCCGAGGCTCACTACCGTGAGGCGATCGACCGGTTGGGACGTACCCGCATCAGGGTCCACCTGGCCCGGGCCCATCTGCGCTACGGGGAATGGCTGCGCCGTCGGAAGCGCCGGTCGGCGGCCGAGGAGCAGCTCACCATCGCGCACGACATGTTCTGTGCCTTTGGTGCCCGGGCTTTCGCCGATCGTGCCGGGCGCGAGTTGATCGCGAAGGGGGAGCGGGCGGGCCGACAGCCGGTTGCCGGCGGCGATGTTCTGACGGCTCAGGAGGCACAGATCGCGCGGCTCGCAGCAGCCGGACTGACCAACGCTGCGATCGGAGAGCAGCTGTTCATCAGCACCCACACCGTCGAGTGGCACCTGCGGAAAGTGTTCGTCAAGCTCTCGGTTACCTCTCGTCGGCAACTTCGGGGCATGTCGGACAGCCTCGCTCACCAGCCTTCGGTAAGTACCCGCTCCAGGGTGTCGGCGTAGAAATCGGCCGCTTCGATGTCGATGCACAATGGCGGCTTGGTTTTCAGGATGTTCTGGTGGTCGCCGGTCGGCTGGATGATCACTCCGAGTTCGAGCATCCGGTCACAAATGAGGGCCGTTTCCTCGGTGGCTGGCTCGAGAGTGTCGGGATCGCGGATCATCTCGACACCCAGATACAGGCCGACACCGTGAACGGTGCCGATGATCGGGTGGCGCGCAGCCAGCTCCTCGAGCCGTGACTTCAGGTGGGCGCCCACGCGGGCCGCGTTGGCCTGCAGCCCTTCGTCGTTCAACACATCGAGCACCGTCATCCCGATCGTGCACGACAGGGGACTGCCGCCGGTGGAGGAGAAGAAGTAACCCTGGCTGCGGAACGCCTCGGCCACCTCGCGGGTGGTGACCACCGCGCCCAAGGGGTAGCCGTTTCCGACCGATTTCGCCATCGACACGATGTCGGGGACCACGCCCTGCTGCTGGAAACCCCAAAACCACTCACCGAGGCGGCCGTAGCCGACCTGCACTTCATCCGCGACCGCGTATCCGCCCGCCCTGCGCACCGCCGCGTAGACCTGCGGCAGGTATCCGTCGGGTAGGGCCATGCCGCCGGCGTTGCCGTAGACCGTCTCGCAGATGAATGCAGCCGGTGCGCGCCCCTCGGCGATCAACTGGTCGATCTGGGCCACCGCGTCCACCGCGTATCGCCCGACCTCGCTTCCGCGGTACTTACCGCGGAAGCTGTTGGGCGATTCGACAGTGTGCACCCAATCCGGCCGGGTGGTGAGCGCATTCGGGTTGTCCGCGGTGGAGGTCGACACGGCGTCGGTGCCATACGTCCAGCCGTGATACGCCTCGCGCATTGCCACCACATCGGGCCGGCCCGCTGCCGCGATCGCCAACCGCAGCGCCAGGTCACTGGCCTCAGATCCGGAGTTGACCAGAAATACCGTGTCCAGCGGGTCCGGTAGCAGCCCGGCGAGGCGTTCGCTGAACTCGACGACGGAGGCATAGTTGAACCGCGAGTTGGTGTTCAGCTTGCGGAGCTGACGGGCCGCTGCCGCCGCGATACGGGGGTGCGCATGGCCCAACACCGTGACGTTGTTGACCATGTCCAGGTAGCAGCGTCCGCTGGTGGACATCAGGAAATGCCGCCAACCCCGTTCGATGCGCGGCGGCCGCCGATAGTAATGCTCCTGCACGGGCGCGAATGCCCGGTCTCGCCGGGTCACCAGATCGGCGTCTGCCGGCTCGGCGTCGAGCGGTGCGAGCCCCAGCAGCGGTCGTGGATCACGCACGCAGGCCAGCCAACCCGGCGCCAGGCCAGGGGTCGTCAGCTCAGGGGCGCGTGGGGCACCCACCGGGCGCAGGGCCACGTGCGTCCAACGGCCCGGTTCGGCCGTGCCCAAAACCTCGCCCGAGGGACCCGAGGCGCCTGAAACAGAACCGATCCCGGTGAGGGTCAGCTCGTACTCGGCACCCCGCAGCGTCACCGAATCCGCCGAGCGGTCGACGACCTCACCGGTGAACGGTGCGGCCAGCTCCAGGCGCTCCGCCGGCCACACACTGACCCCGGTCGGGACCACCGCCGGCTCTTCCTGGCTCAATGCCGGAGCCCGTGAGATCCGAGGTTGCCCGAACCGGGTCACCACCACGTGCGCGCCGTCATCGATTGCGGCCCTGGCCAATTCGTCCTCGACGTCGGGTTTCAGCCAGCCGCCGGGGGTGAACGCGTCGTCCAGGGCATCCGACGTCGCGCTCAGATCCAGTGTCACCACCGACTTGGGCGGCGTGATCATCGGGCGGTCGGGCCGGGGCTGCGAGGGAGGCGATGCCAGCCCGAGGTCGGCTTTGATCAGCGCGGCCATGACCTCGATCGGCACCGAGGTGGCGCGCTCGAACATCTGCCACTCGCCGTCAGCCTGTTCGGTGAGGTAGTCGTTGTCCGGATCGAAACCGGCCTGATGCGCACCGCTGACGATCAGGACGGCGGTACGCAGAACCAGCAACGGCCACAACGCTTCCGCCTCGGCAACGCTGAGGGGGCGGATGGCGTGGAAGGCGCGGATGCCGGGCAGGACGGCGGCCGGAGCGCCGCCCGGATGTTGCAGTACGCAGGACAGGGTGATGGCCAGTTCACCGACTGCCCAGCTGTCGGCGAGGTCGCCGAAGTCGATGATCCCGTCGGGATGCACCGCACCACCACGTCCATGGGACACAACCACATTCGCGTCGGTGAGGTCCATGTGCACGGCCTGTACGGGCAGTGCGTCTGCCAGCGGTTCGATGTGTGCCCAGGCCTGATCGGTGGCGGCCTGCAGGCGGGCGCGCACAATGTCGTCGTCGACGTGGGTGACCAGTCGGCGCACCACTTCGGCCCCGTAACGCAGGTCCCATTGCAGGACGCGGTCCAGCCCGGGATGGCTGAAACCGGCCAACGCCCGGCTCACCCGCCCGGCCAGCGCGCCCAGCTCGGCGACCGTGGCCGGCGGCAGATACCCGGATTCGACGAGCGTTCCGCCGGGCAGGTGCCTCAGCAGCCGGACATAGGCGGTGCGTTCGGCCCCGTTCGAGCCCAGACCTGCTACGGCAGTGAGCTTCTCGTCGTGTCGGTTGGGCAACGACTGCGCCACCCGCAGATCCGGCTCTGCCGTTGCGATGCGCTCCGCGGCCAGCTCCTGGGCGGTCAGTTCGATCTCGTTGAACGCCGGGTTGGCGATCTTCAGGACACCGGCGATGTCGGATCCGACATCGACCAGGAAGTTCTTATCCTGTTGACTGCCGAGCGATTTCACGTTCCCGTTCAGGTCGAAGTGGGCGGCCAGAATGTCGCGGGCCTGGGTGTCGGTGATCGCAGGCGCGGGCAGCTCAGGTTCGCGCAGGAAGTTGAAGCCGACAGTGTCACGCTCGGCGTTCACCGTCCGACGAACTCCGCGACGACCTGGGAGAACGCGTCGTTGTCGTCGCCGGCGGCAGTGTGGCCCGCATCGGCCAACTCGACGAACTCTGCGGCGGGAACCTTCTCCAAGAAGTCCTGGACACCCTCGGGGCTGACCACATCGGACAGCTTGCCGCGGATCAGCAGGATCGGGACGGTCAGGTTCATCGCGGCCTGTTCGAGCTTTTCCACCCGGACGAACGGATCGTCCTCGGGTTTGGTGAGGAACGCCGGATCCCAGTGCCAATACCAGCGTCCGTCGCGCAACCGCAGGTTCTTCTTCAGCCCCTCCGGGCTGCGGGGTTTGGTGCGGTAGGGCAGGTAGGCGGCGACGGCCTCGGCGGCTTGCTCCAGGGAGTCGAAGCCGTCGACGTTGGTGAACATGAAATCGCGGATGCGGGCACTCCCGCTCTTCTCGAACCGCGGCACCACATCGACCAGGACCAGCTTGGTGACCAGTTCGGGGCCGGCCTCGTGCGCGGCCAGGATGCCGGTCAGCCCACCCATGCTGGCGCCGATCAGGACCACCGGGCGTCCGATTTGGTAGAGCACCTGCTGAACGTCCGCGGAAAGGGCTTCCACCGAATAGTTCGCGCTCGGTGAGCGGTCGCTGTCCCCGTGGCCTCGGGCGTCGAGGGCAATCACGTGCAAACCACGATCAGCCAGGATCTGCCCGGTGTTCTTCCACGAGAACCGGTTCTGGCCGCCGCCGTGTAGCAGCAGGACGGTGGGCCGGTCAGCGGCGGAGGCGGCACCCCGGTTCCATTCGTCACCGACCAGGTTCAGGTCGTCGACCCCGCGGAACGTGACAGTGCGCGATTCGCTGTTCTCGGTTTTCCCGGTGCTCACGGACATTCCTCTCGGCAGGCCCCGGGAGGTCACGTTACCCAGGTGCGTTTTCTTCACATCTGCGACCCGTACCGCGTGCCGTTCCTAGAATCGTCAATCGTGCAGATCGAGCCAGGCGCCGAAGCCGACGACGCGATGGCCGATGAGCGCCACGCGATCATCAAGGCAGCCTTCGCCTGCCTGTCCGAGCCTCACACCGGTGCGGTGCCGATCGCTGCGGTGCTGGCTCGGGCCGGATTGTCCACCCGGGCGTTCTATCGGCACTTCGAATCCAAAGACGCGTTGTTCCTGGCCATGCAGGAGAGTTCGGGCAAGTCGCTGGGTCAGCGGCTCGACCAGATCGCCGAAGACGCCGGCGGCGCGCCCGCAGATCAACTGGCGCAGTGGATCGAGGTGTCGTTCGACGTGATACACGAGGCGCGGTTGCGCGGGCGCGCTCTGGTTCTGGATCTGGAAGAAGTCCGATCGGCCAAGGGCTACCAGTCCGTGCAAGAACAGTGGCGCCTCGACCGCGAACGGTCGCTGGCGGCCCTGCTGCTCCGCGGCCGCGACGACGGGTCGTTTCCGCTGACCAGGCCCGAGCAGGATGCCGCGGCGATCCGCGCGGTGGTCAGTCATGAGTTGTCCCGTCTGAGCGCCGACGGTGATTGGGAGCGCGCGTGTGATGCGGCTTTGGACTTTGCGCTGCGTGCGGTGGGGGCGCGAATCGCCTGTCCTGGGTCTGGCAGCGGCTAGGGGGAGTCCGACCGGCCGAGCTGTCCGGGACCGCCGGTACCGCTGGTGACGGTGTGACCGGTGCCACGTACTTTGGACCGCACGCGTGCCGTTGCACGCACCACGTAGGGCCACCGAGGAGCAGATGTATGGCAGACGACAGCGCCGACGCCGAGCCGGTCACCCCGACCGACACCGCGGAGTCGAGCCAGTCCGCCCCTGAGGCCGAGGTTCCAGAACCCGAGGCCGAAACAGAGTCGACCGACGCCGCCGAACCTGAGGCTGAGGAGGCAGAGCGCGCACCCGCAGCGGATGACGCCGCGGCACCGAAGCGGAGTGGCTTCCTGCGCTCGCCGTCTGCGGCGGTCGTCGGCGGTGTGCTGGT
The DNA here is from genome assembly GCF_000426065.1 of Mycobacterium sp. URHD0025. GTDB lineage: Bacteria > Actinomycetota > Actinomycetes > Mycobacteriales > Mycobacteriaceae > Mycobacterium. The sequence goes on from NZ_AUEQ01000008.1 coordinate 214,613, forward strand.
CGTCGCGCTCGTGGCACTGACCGGCTGGCTGGGCTACGGCTTCTACCAGGTTCACCACGAACAGCAGCGCCGTTCGATGTTCATGGAGACCGCACGGGAGGGTGCCACCAACCTCACCAGCATCGACTGGGAACACGCCGAGGACAACGTCCAGCGAGTGCTCGACATATCGACCGGACGGTTCTACGACGACTTCGACAAGCGTTCGAAGTCGTTCCTCGAGGTGGTCAAGCAGATCAAGTCGAAGTCGGTCGGCACCGTCACCTCATCGGGGCTGGAGTCCTACTCGGACGACAAGGCGGATGTCCTCGTGTCGGTGACCGTTCGGTCGACGAATGCGGGCGTGCCGGAGCAGGCGCCCCAAGTGTGGCGAATGGTGTTGACAGTGCAGGAAATTGAAGGCAAGGCGAAGGTCTCGAACGTGGAGTTCATCCAGTGAGCGGCCGGCACAAGATGCCGCCGGCCGGGCGTCGCAAGGTCGCCGCGGATCCCGCCCAGAGCACCGAGCAGGACAGCCCCACGGCGGAGACCGTCGAGGTGACGAGCGCCGCGGACGCTGTCGAAACTGAGTCTGTGCCGGCCGAATCCGAGGCCGTGCCCGACACGGAGTCGGTAGCCGAGGACGCGGTCGACACCGGGTCCGAGGACGACAGCGCCGAAAGCGATGCGGACGAGGCCGCCGATGAGCCTGCCGCCGAGGCCGCCGATGAGCCTGCCGAAGCCACGCCGTCGCGGTCCCGGTCACGGGTGAGCCTGGGTGTGGTGCTGGCGGCCATCGCGCTGGTGCTGGCATTGACGTGCGGGGTGTTGCGGTGGCTGACGGTGTCGCAGGATCAAAGCGAGGCGGCCCGAGACGAATCGGTGCAGGCCGCCAAAGAGATCACGGGCCAGATGCTGTCCTATGAGACGGAAACCGTTGATCAGCAGCTCACCGCCGCCCGTGACCGGATGACCGGGGATTTCCGCGGCACCTACACCGCGATGATCAACGAGGTCATCCCCGCGGCACATGCTCAGCAGATCGCGGCCTTCGCCGAGGTGTTGCGGGCCGGGGTGGTGAGCGCGAAGTCCGACCGCGCCGAATTGGTGCTGTTCGTCAACCAGAGCGTTCAGGTGGGAAACCACATGCCGCAGAAGACTCCGTCGGTCGCGCGCGTCACCATGGTCAAAGACGGTGACCGCTGGCTGATGTCCGAGTACGAGCCGGTGCCGCTGTGACCGGGCCACGCTGGATCGATGTAGCCACTCCCGCAGTGCAATTGCGGGCGCTGGTGTGGGGACCGGATGACGGTCCGGTTGCGTTGTGCCTGCACGGCTTTCCCGACACTGCCTACGGCTGGCGCAAGGTGGCGCCTGCGCTGGCAGAGGCGGGCTGGAAAGTGGTGGCGCCGTTCATGCGTGGCTATGTGCCCTCGTCGGTACCCACCGACGGGAGCTATCACATCGGGGCATTGATGGACGACGCGTTGCACGTGTTGCGGGCCGCGGGACCGACCGGCCGCGACATCCTCATCGGGCATGATTGGGGTGCCATCGCGGCAGCGGGTCTGGCCGCCATGCCGGACAACGCGTTCGCCAAGACGGTGATCATGTCCGTGCCGCCGCCTGCGTCGTTCCAGCCGCTGGGCCGGGTGCCCGAGACGGGCAAGTTGATGGCCAGGCTGCCGCGCCAGATGCTGCGCAGCTGGTACATGATGTACTTCCAATTGCCCTGGCTGCCAGACCGTTCCGCGTCCTGGGTGGTGCCCCGGCTGTGGAAGCTGTGGTCACCCGGATACGCCGCGGCCGACGACGTGCGACATGTCGACGCCGCCATCGGCGCACGGGATCGGTGGCGCGCGGCGCTCGGCTACTACCGGGCCACGATTCGTCTCAGCAAGCCCCCGCCGCAGTACGCCGCATTGCACCAGCACTGGCTCTCGCCGCCGTCGGTGCCCACGTTGTACCTGCACGGTGCCGACGATGGCTGCGCGACACCGGATTACGCCCGGTGGGTGCAGAGAGTTCTGCCGCGGGACAGTGCGGTGAGCATCGTCGACGACGCCGGCCACTTTCTGCAGCTCGAACAGCCGGATGTGGTGGCGAAGCACCTGATGGATTTCGTCGGCAGCCCTGCGAGGAGCTGACCGGTGCGCCGGCTGGCCGCAATCGACGCCCAGAACTGGTGGATGTCGGCCAAATTCCCCAACGATCAGTTCCTGCTGTACGGATTCGGCGGTGTGCCGGACGATCTGGACGCCGCGCTGGCCGAGGTGCGCACTCGCGCGCAACGGTGCCCCGATTTGTCCGTACAAGTCCGTGACGACTGCCGGCTGACGTATCCGGCATGGGTACCGCGGCACGTGGGAGACGATCAGTTCGCCAGATACGACAACGAACTGGGCTGGAACGAATGCCTGGACGCCGTCGCCGGCCTGGCCGATCATCAGCTCGATGCCACCCGCACACCCTGGACGTTGCACGTATTCGCCCGGGTCCGTGACGTTCCCGGAGCCGGAGTCGGAGCCGGAGCCGGAACCGGCACCGTCGTCGTCCTGCAGATGGCCCACGCCCTTGCCGACGGCACCCGGGCCTCGGCACTGGCCGCCTGGTTGTTGGGTCGGCCCGGCGACGTCGTGCCGGTGTCCTCTTCGCGGCTGCCGGCCGCGCGGCTGCCATGGCGTGCGGTGCAGGCCGCCCGTACTCACCGGCGGTTGTTGCGCGACACGGCTTCTGGAGCGGTCCCTCCGCAGGCGCCGTCGCGGCCTGTGCTGCGCAGCAACGCCGCGCCGAGCGGGCAGCGCTGGGTGCGCACCATCGTCCGGCGGCGAACTCAGATACCCGGTCCGACGGTGACTGTCGGGGTACTGGCGGCCATCTCCTCGGCGCTGGACGAGCATCTGCGCGAACTCGGTGATGACACCGCCGCTCTCGGCGCCGAGGTGCCGATGGCCAAGCCCGGCGTGCGTCATGCGCACAACCACTTCGGCAACGTCGGCATCGGCTTGTATCCCGAACTGGCGGTAGCCGAGCGCAGCACGCGCATCGCAGCGGACATCGCGGACCGCCGTCGCCGTGCCGCACACCCGGCGATGATCGCGTCCAGCCGGGCGTTCGCCGCCACGCCCGCACCGTTGCTACGTTGGGGGACAGAGCAATTCGATCCGGCGGTGCGCGCGCCCATGGTGACCGGCAACACGGTGGTGTCCAGCGTCAACCGGGGCGACGCCGACCTGCATTTCGGCAATGCGCGAGTGGTGGTGACGGCCGGCTATCCCTCGCTGTCGCTCATGATGGGGCTGACCCACGGGGTGCACGGCATCGGGGAGACCGTGGCGGTCAGCGTGCATGCCGCGCAGTCGGCAATCGGGGACATCGACGCCTACGTCGCCCGGCTGGATGCGGCGCTGGCGGGCTGACCGCGGCGCAGCATCGCGATGCCGACGTCCAGCGCGGACTCCAGGTAACTGAGGTCGCCGGAGGCCAGCATCACGCTGACCCCGCCCTGGATTCCGGCCAGCAGCGCGGCGCCCGTCCGGTCGGCGTCGAGATCGGCCGCCATCTTCCCCTGCGCCTGCATGTGCCGAATGCCCGCGGCGATCTCGTCATGCCATTGCCGCAGCAGGGCGTTGGTGACCGCCTGGGCGCCGGGAGTCGTGCGCCCGATCTCTGACATCAACAGGCTCAGGGGACAGCTCTGGCCTTGGCGGCGATAACGCTCCACCACGGCGTCACGCCACCGCTGCCAGGCCGCCCACGAGGTCAGCTCGCCGAGGTAGGGCTGCTGGTCCTCCAGCACCATCTGGGCTTCGCGTTCGGCGACGGCGAGCAGCAGCTGGTCCTTGCCGTCGGGGAAGTAATGGAACAGCTGACTCTTCGAGGTCTGGGTGTGGGCGCGGATGTCGTCGAGCGTGGTGGCCGCCACGCCGTGACTGCGGATCACCGTGGCGGCGCCCTCGATGATGCGGCGTCGGGTGGCCTCGCCCTTGGCGGTGAGTTTCTGGACTTGCAGGTCCATTTTTAGCGGCCTATACCTGGACTCATGAGTCCAAACACTACGCGCCTGCAAGGTCGCACAGTACTTGTCACAGGATCTACCGGCGGCCTCGGCGTCGCCATCGCCAAAGCGCTGGCGGCCCAGGGTGCCCTCGTCGTCGTCAGCGGTCGCAACAAAGAACGCGGCGATGCCGTCGTCGCCGAGATCCGCTCTGCCGGAGGGCAGGCCGAGTTCGTCGCCGCCGATCTCGGTGCCGGCGGCGACGAGGTTCACCGGCTGGCGCGAGAAGCCGCGGCAGTCGCCGGCGGGCAGATCGACATCTTGGTCAACAACGCCGGGGTGTGGGGGATGCCTGAACCCTCCGGGGAGGTGTCCGAGCAGGCACTGCTCGAGTCGTATCAGACCAACGTCGTCGCACCCTTCCTGCTGACCGGCGCCCTGGTGCCCGCGATGGCCGAGCGTGGGCACGGCGCGGTGGTCAACGTCGGCTCGATCACGGGGTTGATCGGCGGAGACCAGTCGGCGTTGTACTCGTCGACCAAGGCTGCCGTGCACTCGCTGACCAAGTCGTGGGCGGTCGAGTACGGCCCCCGCGGGGTGCGGGTGAACGCGGTGGCTCCCGGGCCGATCGCCACGGAACGCGCGCTGGAGGCCGCTGATCACGTCGCCCCGGTGCTCGCCCGCATTCCGTCCCGCCGCATGAGCACGCCCGAAGAGGTCGCCGCCGCGGTGACATTCCTGGCCGGTGAGGAAGCCGGGAACATCCACGGGGCGATCCTCAGTGTGGATGGGGGCTGGGCGGCGGCTTAACAGATGTCCTACATTCTGTTACATGGCTTCCTACGCTTACGACACTGCGGTCCTGCTCCTGCGCGTGGTGCTCGGCCTCACCATGGCCGCCCATGGCTACAACAAGTTCTTCGGTGGCGGGCGCATCCCGGGCACCGCGGGTTGGTTCGACAGCATCGGCATGAAGCCGGGCATGTTCCACGCCCGGGTCGCGGCGAGCACGGAAGTGGCGGCTGGGCTGGGGTTGGCTTTGGGCCTGCTCACGCCGGTGCCCGCCGCGGGGTTTGTGGCGCTGATGCTGGTGGCGGCCTGGACCGTCCACCGGGCCAACGGATTCTTCATCGTCAAGGAAGGCTGGGAGTACAACCTGATCCTGGCGGTGGCGGCGGTGGCGATCGCCGGCACGGGGGCGGGCCGCTTCAGCCTCGACCATCTGCTGTTCTCCAACTGCGGCTTCTACCACCTGCTGAACGGCTGGTGCGGCATGGCGATCGCGATCGTCCTCGGCCTGGCCGGTGGCATCGGACAGCTGGCGATCTTCTACCGGCCGCCGGTGAAGTCTTGATTTCCCGCTGAGCAGACGCAAACCTGCCCAGTTTCGCTCCAAAAGGGGCAGGTTTGCGTCTGTTCGCGTGAAGCTGGACTAGAACACGTTCTAATCTGTCCGGCATGGGTTTTCTCAAACAGGTATCTCCCGAGATCGACTTCGAGCAGTGGAGCAAGGGCACTCGCGCGGAGAAGATCCGGCCGATGGCGCGGCACTGGGCGGAGGTCGGCTTCGGGACTCCGATTGCGTTGCACCTCTTCTATGTCGTGAAGATCCTGGCGTACATCCTCGGCGCCTGGCTGATCGCCTTGGGCACTCAGGGCGTCGACGGATTCACGAACGTGGCTTCCTGGTATGCCGAGCCGATCGTCTACCAGAAGGTCGTGTTCTACACGATGCTGTTCGAGGTCATCGGCCTCGGCTGCGGCTTCGGCCCACTCAACAACCGGTTCTTCCCGCCCATGGGATCGATCCTGTACTGGTTGCGGCCCAAGACGATTCGCCTGCCACCGTGGCCGAACCGCGTACCGCTTACCAAAGGGGACAGCCGCACCATCGTCGATGTCGTGCTGTACGGGGCCCTGCTGGTGATGCTCGTGGTGGCCCTGGCGTCACAGGGCACCGGCCCCATCCCGGCGCTGGGCAGTCAGATCGGCGTGCTGCCGGTGTGGCAGACCGCCGCGATCATCGGTCTGCTGGCCGTGGCAGGCCTGCGCGACAAGGTGATCTTCCTCGCCGCGCGCGGTGAGGTGTACGGCTCGCTGGCGGTCTGTTTCCTGTTCACCGGTGCGGACATCGTCATCGCGGCCAAGCTGGTGTGCATGGTGATCTGGCTTGGCGCGGCGACCTCCAAGCTCAACAAGCACTTCCCGTTCGTCATCTCGACGATGATGAGCAACAATCCGGTGTTCCGGCCGCGCTGGATCAAGCGGAGGTTCTTCGAGCACTTTCCCGATGACCTCCGGCCGGGATGGCCGTCGCGGTTCCTGGCCCACTTCTCCACTGCCATCGAGGGTTTGGTGCCGTTGGTGCTCTTCTTCTCGCACGGTGGCTGGGCGACCGCCATTGCCGCGTTTGTCATGCTGGTGTTCCACTTCGGCATCCTGAGCTCCATTCCGATGGGCGTGCCGCTGGAGTGGAACGTCTTCATGATGTTCTCGGTGCTGGCGCTGTTCGTCGGGCACTCCGGTATCGGGCTGGGGGATCTCACCAGCCCGTGGCCGCTCGTGTTGTTCGCGGTGGTCGCAGGCATTGTCGTGCTGGGAAACCTGTTCCCGCGCAAGGTCTCGTTCCTGCCCGGCATGCGGTACTACGCCGGTAACTGGGACACTTCGCTGTGGTGCGTGAAGCCGTCGGCCGCCGAGAAGATCGAGAAGCACATCGTCGCGATTGCCAGCATGCCCGCCGCGCAGATGGAGCGGTACTACGGCAGCCCGGAGACCGCCCAGATGTATCTGTACATGGGATATGCGTTCCGCGGCTTCAACTCTCACGGCCGGGCCCTGTTCACCCTGGCGCACCGGGCGATGACGGGCCAGAACGAGGAGGACTACGTACTGACCGACGGGGAGCGCATCGTCTCCACGGCCATCGGCTGGAACTTCGGCGACGGGCACATGAGCAATGAGCAGTTGGTGGCGGCCCTGCAGAAGCGGTGCCATTTCGAGCCGGGGGAAGTCCGCATCGTCATGCTCGACGCCCAGCCGATCCAGCGTCAGACCCAGCAGTACCGGCTCGTCGACGCGGCCACCGGTGAGTTCGAGCGGGGGTACGTCAAGGTGTCCGACATGGTGACCAGGCAGCCCTGGGACGACGAACTACCGGTCTACACCTAGTCTCAGCGCATCACGTCGCGCACCTTGACGCTCTCGATGTCCTTCAACATCAGGATGCGCGCGGTGTCGAGGTGTTTGCGCCAGTGCGCTTCGGCGGCGTCGCCGTCGCCGGAGCGGATGATCTGAATCAGCTTGCGATAGGACCGCATCAGCTTGTCGAAGTCAGTTTTCGACACCGGCCGGCGCTCCTTGAACAGGAAGGCGTGGTGGCGCACGGTGATCTCGTGCAGCATGCCGGCGATGATGCCGAGCGTGGCATTGCCCGACAGCTCGACGACGCGGCGGTGAAAGTCGCCGGTGGTCTCGGCCAGCCTGTCCGACTGGTAGTCCGTCGGGATGTGCTCGTCGAGCATCCGCTCCAGCTCGGCGAAGGCCGCCTCGTCGCCCTTTTCGGCGAGCAGGCGGGCGGCCATCGGCTCGATCGCCGCCCTGCCCACCAGGAGGTCGGCGATATCGGCACCGGACAGTTCGAGCAGCAGGCCGGCCGGGCGCGCGACGATCTCGGGGCCCGGCACCCGGACCCGGGCGCCGGTGCGCGAGCCACGGCGGACCTCGACCAGACGCTCGGACTCCAGAACCCGCACGGCCTCGCGCAGCGTTGGCCTGCTGACGCCGAAATGCTCCATGAGCTCGGCTTCGTTGGGCAGGAAGTCGCCCTCTTTGAGCTGGCCGTCGACCACCATGCGCCGTAAAGTGCCCGCGACGAGCTCGGCCGTCTTCGGAGAGCGGACCGGCGCCTGCGGGGCTATCGCGTCGGGGCCGATCATCGGCGCCAGTGGTGTGGTTCGAGCCACCAGACACTCCCAGGTAGGACAACTTCATGCCGACCGGACGGTCAGCTGTACAACTCAGTAAACCATCTGTCTGCCACAGGAACGGAACATCGGCATCTACCAACCAGTAGGTTGACCTAGTAAACCTACTGGTCTATTTTCACCTCGAGTGCCTCGTTGAGGTCGCACCACCCACCCTTCAAAGGAGAAGTCATGGCTGAAGCCGTCATCGTCGAGGCTGTCCGGTCACCTGTCGGGAAGCGCAACGGCGCTCTCTCGGGTGTGCATCCGTCGGAGCTGTCGGCCCAGGTGCTCAACGGACTGGTGCAGCGCGCCGGGATCGACCCCGCCCTCGTCGACGACGTCATCTGGGGCTGCGTCATGCAGGCGGGTGAGCAGGCGCTCGACATCGCCCGCACCGCCCTGCTGACCGCGGGTTGGCCAGAGACTGTCCCCGGTGTGACCGTCGACCGCCAGTGCGGTTCCAGCCAGCAGTCCCTGCACTTCGCCGTCGCCGGCGTCATCGCCGGGCACTACGACGTCGTCGTGGCCGGTGGGGTCGAGTCGATGTCACGCACCCCGATGGGATCCTCGCTGGCCAGCGGCGGACACCCCTACCCGGAGGCGTTCCGGGAACGCTACGACCACAAGACCCCCAACCAGGGTGTCGGCGCCGAGATGATCGCCGAGCAGTGGGGCCTGTCGCGCACCCAGCTCGACGAGTTCTCCCTGCGGTCGCACGAAAAGGCCGCGGCCGCACAGGATGCCGGTGCGTTCAAGGACCAGATCGTGGGCATCAAAGACCAAGACGGCAACGTCGTCTTGGAAGACGGCGGCATCCGCCGCGGCGGCACAGTCGAGTCCATGGCCGCCATCAAGCCGGCCTTCAAGGAGGACGGTGTGATCCACGCCGGTAACTCCAGCCAGATCTCCGACGGCTCGGCCGCACTGCTGGTCATGTCAGCCGACAAGGCAAAAGACCTGGGGCTCAAGCCACTTGCCAAGGTGCACACCGCGGTGCTCGCCGGCGCCGACCCGGTCATCATGCTGACCGCGCCGATCCCTGCCACCCAGAAGGCGCTGGCCAAGTCCGGCCTGACCGTCGACCAGATCGGCGTGTTCGAGGTCAACGAGGCGTTCGCCCCGGTTCCGATGGCCTGGCTCAAGGACATCGGCGCCGACGAGGAGCGGCTCAACCCCAACGGCGGTGCGATCGCTCTGGGCCATCCGCTCGGCGGCTCCGGTGCCCGTATCCTGACCACCCTGCTGTACCACATGCGGGACAACAACATTCAGTACGGCCTGCAGACCATGTGCGAAGGTGGCGGCCAGGCCAACGCGACCATTCTGGAGCTCCTGTGACCGACAACCAGCCCGGTGCGCTCGTAGAGAAGCGCGGCAACGTCTTGCTCATCACGATCAACCGGCCCGAGGCGCGCAACGCGATCAACGCCTCGGTCAGCATCGCCGTCGGCGACGCGCTGGAGCAGGCCCAGAATGATCCCGAGATCCGTGTCGTCGTGCTCACCGGCTCGGGTGACAAATCCTTCTGCGCCGGCGCCGATCTGAAGGCGATCTCGCGCGGGGAGAATCTCTTTCACCCCGAGCATCCGGAATACGGATTCGCCGGCTACGTCAGCCATTTCATCGACAAGCCGACCATCGCCGCGGTCAACGGCACTGCCCTGGGTGGCGGCACCGAGCTGGCCCTGGCCAGCGATCTGATCGTCGCCGAGGAGAGCGCCAAATTCGGTCTGCCCGAGGTGAAGCGCGGCCTGATCGCCGGTGCCGGTGGCGTGTTCCGCATCGCCGAGCAGCTGCCCCGCAAGGTGGCCAACGAGTTGTTGTTCACCGGTGAGCCGATGCCATCGGCCGACGCGCTGCGATGGGGCCTGATCAACCAGGTCGTGCCGGACGGCACCGTCGTGGACGCCGCACTCAAGCTGGCCGAACGGATCACGGGCAACGCACCGCTGGCTGTGCAGGCCAGCAAGCGGGTTGCCTATGGCGCCGACGAGGGCGTCATCACCGGCGACAAGGACGGCTGGAAGCGCACCAACCGCGAGTTCAGCACCCTGCTGCAGACCGAGGACGCCAAGGAAGGGCCGCTGGCCTTCGCCCAGAAGCGTGAACCTGTTTGGAAGGCAAAGTAAGTCATGAAGCGGACGATCTACACCGCGGAGCACGAGGCGTTCCGCGACACGGTCAAGGAGTACATCGAGCGTGAGCTCGTGCCCAACTCCGAGAAGTGGGAGACCGAGCGCATCGTCGACCGATCGGCGTACACCGCCGCGGGCAAGTACGGCGTCATCGGTTTCAACATGCCCGAGGAATTCGGCGGCGGCGGTTCGGACGATTTCCGGTTCAACGCCATCATCGACGAGGAGATCGCCAAGGCCGGCGTGCACGGCCCGGCGCTGAGCCTGCACAACGATGTCGTCGGTCCGTACTTCAAGGACCTCACCAACGACGAGCAGAAGAAGCGCTGGCTGCCCGGCATCGCCAGCGGCGAGACGATCATCGCGGTCGCGATGACCGAACCCGGCGCGGGTAGCGATCTGGCCGGCATCCGCACCTCGGCGGTGCGCGACGGTGACGACTGGATCATCAACGGGGCCAAGACATTCATCTCGTCGGGCATCAACTGCGACCTGTGCGTCGTGGTGGCCCGAACCGACCCGGAGGCCGGGCACAAGGGCTTCACGTTGTTCGTGGTGGAGCGGGGGATGGAGGGCTTCACCCGCGGTCGCAAGCTCGACAAGATGGGCCTGCACAGTCAGGACACCTCGGAGCTGAACTTCGAGAACGTGCGCGTGCCGGGCGCCAACCTGCTGGGCAAGGAAGGTCGCGGTTTCTACCACCTGATGACCAACCTGCCGTCGGAGCGGCTCTCGATCGCCATCTCGGCGATTTACGGCGCGCGGGCGGTCTTCCAGGAGACGCTGCAATACGCCAAGGACCGCAAGGCATTTGGTCAGCCCATCGGCAGCTTCCAGCACAACCGGTTCCTGCTCGCCGAGATGGAGACCGAGCTGGAGGTCACCGAGACCTACATCGACCGCTGCCTGCAGGGCGTGGTCGACGGTGAGCTCACCGCGGTCGAAGCCGCCAAGGCCAAGTGGTGGGCGACCGAGGTCGCCAAGAAGGTCATCGACAACTGCGTGCAGCTGCACGGCGGCTACGGCTACATGATGGAGTACCGGGTCGCCCGCGCCTACGTGGACGGACGTATCCAGACGATCTTCGGTGGCACCACCGAGATCATGAAGGAAATCATCGGCCGGGAGCTCGGCGTCTAGTTCTCTCGCGAGCAGACACAAAACTGTCCCTTTTCACGTGAAAAGGGACAGTTTTGTGTCTGCTCACCGGGTTATCCACAGGCCTCGAAGACAAATGGTGGCGGCTCGCGGATTGCCCGCAAACAATCACGGGCATGACGCTCGACGAAGTGTTCGCTCTCAACAACGGCGTCGCGACAACGAATCAGCTGCTTGCCGTGATGACGTACCGGACACTTGCGCGGCGGGTCCGCGCCGGTGAGATCGTCCGGCTGTGGCATGGCGTCTATTCGTGGGGGCCGCCTGATACGACTCGGCGGATCCGTGCGCTGGATCTGGTGTCGGGGATTCCGATTGTGGGCTGTCTGGGCACCGCCGCCCAGTTTTACGGCTTCGACACCGAGAACACGGTTCGGACCCACATCCTCGACCCGGGGGTACGCATGAGACCGTCACCAGACCTCATGGTGCATCAACGAATTGGCGCTCCGCTCAAGAAGATCGATGGCCGACTGCTGACGGCGCCGGCTTGGACTGCCATCGAGTTGGCGCGGACGTTACGGCGTCCACGCGCTCTGGCCACGCTCGACGCCGCGCTGCGCACCGGCACTTGCACTCGGGTCGAACTCGAGCATGCCCTCAAGGATCAGCACGGCCGCCGCGGCGTGGTGAAGGTTCGCGAACTGCTGGATTACGCTGACGCCAGGGCGGAGTCGCCGATGGAGTCCGAGATGAGGCTGGTCTTCATCGATTGGGGCCTGCCTACTCCGGAACTGCAGTACGAGATCGTCGACCGCCACGGACAACTGTGGCGGGTGGATTTCGCCTGGCCCGACCACCGCGTCGCGGCCGAATACGACAGCATGGACTGGCACGCGAATCCTATTGCAGTCAAACATGACCGGATGAAGTCAGCCCGGTTGCAGGAGATCGACTGGACCAGTGTGCCGGCTGTGGTCGACGATGTCCGGCGGTATCCGGCTGAACTGTGTTCTCGAATCAGGACTCACCTCGAGGCTGCCGCCTGATTGACCCTGAGCAGACAGAAAACTGTCCCTTTCCAGGTGAAAAGGGACAGTTTTGTGTCTGCTCAGCGAAAGAAATCAGCCGATCGGCGCGTCGGCAGCCGGAGTGGCTTCCGGGGCCTTCGTCGTGGTCGTGGTGCTGGTGCCCGAGACGGTCGGCACGAGGGCCTCCGGCGGGCTGTTGGGATCGAGCACGCTGTCGATCATGTAGATCCGGGCGTTCTGCGCCTGGATGGGACCGCAGACCAGCTTCGCGGTGTCGTTGACCTTGATGTCGCCACCCTTGCCGGTCACCTTGACCTCGGCGCCCTGCTGGGTGGGCCGCTGCCCCTTGACGTCATCGGGGCCGAGCAGGCCCAGGAACGCGTGGTAGTAGTCCAGGCTGGTGAGCGCGGCCGGATCGGCCTTGAGCGCGTCGAGCTTGCCGGGCTCCATCGCGGCGAACGCGTCATTGGTCGGCGCGAAGATCACGTACGGGCCGTTGTCGAGCACCGGCACGATGTTGACGGCCGGGTTCATGCCGCCGGACAGCGCGGCGTTGAAGGTGCTGATGTCCGGGATGCTGGCCAGAACCTTGCCTGCCGGCAGATCCGCGAGGCTCTTCCAATCCGGCATGGCCTTCTTGAAGTTGTCGCAGCCCGAGCCCTGCGGGTCGGGGATCTCCACGACCGGGGCGGTGGTCGTCGTCGGCGCCGGGTCGGCGTAGGCGGTGACCGCCAACGGCAGCGACGCCGTCATGGCGGCGACGGCCGCAGCAACGCCCAGTGTCTTGGTGCGAGTCTTCATTGGTGGGTCTTCCTCCCGCTCATGCCTAGCCTTTATTCGTCGGCTGCCGGTGACGCGTTACGCGAATCTTCCGCGCGACTATGGCGAGCGACCGCGAGCACCACCGACTCGGCGTTCCCCGCGGCGCCGCATCGGATCGTAAGCGCTACGTTGTGGTTACGGCAAAGCCGCCCTGTCCAGGCTGTCTGCTTCGAGGCTTGTGACCTGCGCTTTTCGGATACTGAGACAAAGCACGGCGGCGACGAAACACAGCCCGGCGGCCAATCGGAAGGCCAGGTCGTAGTTGCCGTTCAGATCCCGCAGCCACCCCGCGCCCGCCGCCGCGATGGCCGCGCCGACCTGGTGGGAGGCGAACACCCAGCCGAACACCACCGGCGAACGATCCCCGAAGTAGTCGCGGCACAGCACGATCGTCGGCGGCACGGTGGCCACCCAGTCCAGGCCGTAGAAGATAACGAACACCCAGGTGCTCGGTTCGGCGTGCGGGGAGAGCAGTGACGGCAACAGGATCAGTGACAGGCCGCGGCCCGCGTAGTAGACCAGCAGCAGCAGCCGGGGGTCCACGCGGTCGGTGAGCCAGCCGGAGAACACCGTCCCCATGACGTCGAGAATGCCGATGGTGGCGAGCAGCCCTGCGGCGACCGTCGTCGGCATGCCGTGGTCGTTGGCAGCCGGGATGAAATGCGTGCCGATCAGACCGTTGGTGGTCATCCCACAGATCGCGAAGCTGCCGGCCAGCAGCCAGAACACGCGGGTCCGCGCGCCGATGCGCAGGCCGTCGAGGGCCGTCGTGAAGCCGCCCGCCGGCGCCGGGGCCGGTGGGACGAGTTGAGTTGCCCCGTAGGGGGCCAGACCCAGGTCGGCGGGGCGGTTGCGCATGAAGAGCGCGACGAGCGGGACGACGGCCAGTGAGGCAGCCGCGACGATCAACGACGCGCAGCGCCAGCCGTGCTGCGTGGTGACAGCCGCGACCACCGGCAGGAACAGCAGTTGACCGGTGGCGCTGGCGGCGGTGAGCACACCGGTGACCAGTCCGCGGCGCTGTTCGAACCAGCGGGTGGCGATGGTCGCCACGAATCCCATCGAAATCGACCCGGTGCCGATCCCGACCAGGACGCCCCACAGCAGCACCAACTGCCAACTGGCTGTCATCGCGATGCTGCAGGCCGAACCCGTCGCGATCAGCAGCAGCGACACGGTCAGCACCGGCCGGACCCCGAATCGTTCCATGAGTGCGGCGGCGAACGGCGCGGTGAGCCCGTACAACATCATGTTGACCGACATCGCCAGCCCAACCGTGCCGTGCGACCAGCCGAACTCGTGATGCAGCGGATTCATCATCACGCCCGGAATGGACCGGAACCCGGCCGCGCCCAGGATCGCCACGAAGCTCACCGTGGCGACCACCCACGCCCAGTGGATGCCCAAGCGCGTCGGGTTCGGGTTGGAGGCGAGTGTCACCCGACCACCTTCGCCGAGGAGAGCCGTCGGTACCAGTGGCATAAACGACAGCAACCGTCAAAAACGTGCCACACTGGCGTCGTGCACCGCGTCGTCGTCCTGCTGCTGGAGCCCGTGGTCGGCTTCGATGCCACCATCGCGCCGCTGCTGTTCTCCAACGCCACCGACAGCGACGGGAATTCGCTCTACGACGTCGTGACGTGCGGGCTCACCACCGACCCGGTGCCGTCCACGACCGGGTTCGCGATGGTGCCCGCCGCAGGAGCCGAGGCGCTGGAATCGGCCGACACCGTGGTGATTCCGGGCACCAGGTACGCGCCGGCGCGGACCGACGGTGTGCTGGGCGCCGACGTGAGCAAGGCCCTGGCGCGCATTCGCCCCGGCACGCGGCTGGTGTCGATCTGCACCGGGGCTTTCGTGCTGGCTGCCGCTGGTCTGCTGGACGGCCGCCCGGCCACCACGCATTGGCGGTTCGCGGCGGATATGCGCCGGCTGCATCCCGGCGTTCACCTCGATGAGGAAATCCTGTTCGTCGACGACGGCGACGTCCTGACCTCGGCGGGCCTGGCCGCAGGAATCGACTTGTGCCTACACATCATTCGTTCCGACCACGGTGCCCGGGTGGCCAACGCGGTGGCCCGTTACTGCGTGGTGCCGCCGTGGCGGGAGGGCGGACAGGCCCAGTTCATCGACCACGGGTTCACGGTCACCGATCAGGCCTCGACCGCGGCCACCCGCGACTGGGTACTGGGGCACCTCGACGAGGAACTCACCGTGACGCGGCTGGCCGTGCACGCCCACATGAGCGCCCGCACGTTCAACCGTCGCTTCCGTGAGGAGACCGGACAGGCTCCGGGCGCCTGGATCCGCAGCCGCAGGCTGGACCTGGCCCGCGAACTGCTGGAATCCGGGGACCTGCCGGTCGACGAGGTGGCCAGGCGTTCGGGTCTGGGCACCGCCGGCAACCTGCGTCACCATCTGCGGCGCGGGCTCGGGATGTCCCCGTCGAGCTACCGCAAGGTGTACCAGGGCGCGTGAGCAGGCCGGTCGGCTGTCTACCATGACCGGCATGCCAGAGCCGCTGATCGTGTCCGTCGCCGGTCATACCCCGCAGATCGACCCGGATGCCTGGGTTGCCCCCAATGCCAGTGTGATCGGCCAGGTTTCGCTGGCCGCCGGTGCCAGTGTCTGGTACGGCGCCACGCTGCGCGCCGAATTCGAGCCCATCGAGGTCGGTGAGGGCAGCAACATCCAGGACGGGGTGACCGTCCACGTCGACCCGGGTTTCCCGTGCCGGATCGCCGCCGGGGTGACGGTGGGACACAACGTGGTGCTGCACGGCTGCACCGTTGAGCAGGACAGCCTGGTCGGGATGGGCGCAGTGGTGCTCAACGGTGCGGTGATCGGCGCCGGGTCACTGGTCGCCGCCGGTGCCGTGGTGCCCCAGGGCATGGTGGTGCCGCCGCGTTCGCTGGTCGCCGGTGTGCCCGCCAAGGTGCGCCGCGAGCTCAGCGACGACGAGGTCGGCCACAACGAGATCAACGCCAAGGCTTACACGCATCTCACCGGATTGCACCGAGAGGCGGATTGAGCCGGGCGAACCCGTCCTGGCGGAAGTACGGGAAGTAGGGATACGGCGCCTCCCGGGTGCTTGCGGCGTCCAGCCGCGCGATCTGGTCGGCGTCCAGTGCCCACCCGACCGCACCGAGGTTGTCGCGTAATTGCCGTTCGTCGCGGGCCCCGATGATGACCGACGAGACCGTCGGCCTGCGCAGCAGCCAGTTGAGTGCGACCTGTGGCACGGTTCTGCCGGTTTCCGCGGCGATCGCGTCGAGTGCGTCGACGACACCGTAGAGGAATTCGTCGTCGACCGGCGGCCCTGCGTTCGCGGTGGCGTGCAGCCGGCTGCGCTCGGGCAGCGGCCGGCCGCGGCGGATCTTCCCGGTCAGTCGGCCCCAGCCCAGAGGGCTCCATACCAGTGCGCCGACTCCTTCGGCCATCGCCAACGGCATGAGCTCCCATTCGTAATCGCGGCCGATCAGTGAGTAGTACACCTGGTGCGCGATATACCTTGGGCGATCGTGCTTTTCGGCGAGGCTCAGGGACTTCGTCAGCTGCCATCCGGAGAAGTTCGACACTCCGGTGTAGCGCACTTTGCCTTGCTCGACGAGGGTGTCGAGCGCTTGCAGGACTTCCTCGATCGGTGTGAACGCGTCGTACGCATGCAACTGGAACAGGTCGATCCGGTCGGTCTGCAGGCGTGTCAGCGCGGAATCGACGGCCCGCAACAGCCGCGCCCGCGATGTGCCCCAGTCGTCGGGGCCGGTCGGCAGCGCGGCCTTCGTGGAGATCAGCACGCTGTCGCGGCGCCCGCGCAGAGCCGCGCCGAGCACCTCTTCCGAGGCGCCGTCGGAGTACGCGTCGGCGGTGTCGAACAAATTGATGCCGGCCTCCAGGGCCAGATCGACCATTGCCCGCGCCTGGTCGACCCCGGTATCACCCCAGGCGCCGAAGAACTCTCCCGAGCCACCGAAAGTCGCTGCGCCGAAGCTCAGCTCGGAGACCATGAGGTCAGAGTCGCCCACTCTGCGATATTCCATTGCCACTCCTTAACGGGATTGTCTTCCTGATAAGGAACGTGGCGCTAACGAGACAATATTCCCATTAAGATGAGCCGCATGGCAGCCGAACGACCGGGCGGGCGCACCGCCGCGGTGCGCGAAGCGGTGTTGCGCGCGACAGCCGACCTACTCATCGAGGAGGGGTTGGCTGGTCTGGAACTGACGGCTGTGGCCGAACGGGCGGCCGTCGGCAAGTCGACGGTGTACCGGCGGTGGGGCTCGGTCCCGGCCTTGGTGGCAGACCTCTTGGCCGACATGGCCGAACAGTCGGTGCGCCGGGCCGACACCGGATCACTGCGTGGTGATCTCCGGGCCAATGCGACCCTGGTGCGTCGCACCCTCAACGATGCGCGCCAAGGCAGGCTGTTCAAGGCCGCTATCGCGGCGGCGACCTCCGACCGACACACCGCGGCCGCGTTGCAGCTGTTCTACGACCGGCGAATCCTGGAGTGGGCCGGATGTGTGACCGATGCGGTGGAGCGGGGCGAAGCGCCGGCCGGAACCGATGCCGCTGCGGTCATCCGGCAGGTCTCCGCCCCGCTCTACTACCAATTCCTCACCAGCACGCGCACTCTCACGGTCGCCGACGCGCATCGTGCGGTCGATGCCGCGATCGCGGCCGTCGTTGCCGGGGTGTTCGCCTAGCGCAGTGGATGTGCCAGCTCGTCGCGCGGCATCCGCGCCGCCGCCACCGCCACCGCGGCCAGCACGGCAGGCAGCAGCCCCGCCACCAGGAAGATGGACTCCATCGAGACCACCTTCGACAGCGGGCCGACGATCGCGAACGACAGCGGCATGAACGCCAGCGACACGAAGAAGTCGAGGCTCGAGACCCGACCCAGCATCTCCGTTGGCACCCGGCGCTGCAGCAGCGTTCCCCAGATCACCATTCCGGCACCGTCGGTGACGCCGACGCAGAACGTGGCCGCGGCCATCAACGGGAACGACGATGTGACGCCGACGATCACCAGCGGCACCGATCCCAGGCCCCACATCGCCATCATGGTGGTCAGATAGCGCCTCGGCATCCGGCGTGAGGACACCGTCAATGCCCCCAGCGCGCTGCCGAATCCGAAGAACGCCAGGATGAATCCGTACGCGCGGGCGCCGTCGGCGAACCGGTCCTGGGCGATGAACGGCAGCAGTACCTCGATCGGCCCGAGGACGACGAGCACGAACATGCTGGCGAACAACAGCGTCCACAGCAGCCACGGCGTGCGGACCATGAATGCGAAACCTTCACGCAGATCACGCAATACGTGCGGCTGATCTCGATCATCGGGTGCTGCAATCGAATCCACTGCCGGGCGGGTGGCGACCAGCAGGGCCAGGCCCAGGCCGAACAACACCGCCACCACCACGGCGCCCAGTGAAGGGAAGGTCGCGGCGATCACCATGCCTGCCACCGCGGGCCCGACAGAACGCTGGAAAACCGGACGCACCACGCCCTCAACACCATTGGCCGCCAACAATTGTTCGGGCGGCAGGATGCGCGGCAGCAGTGCGCTGTAGGCGGGGAAGAAGAACGCCGCGGCGATGCCGAGAATGCCCGACGCGACGGCCAGATGCCAGATCTTCAGCACGTCGAGCAGGCCCAGCACCGCGATGGTCGTGACCGCCACCAGATTGACGGTCTCGACCGCGATGATGATCGTGCGCTGGTTGATCCGGTCGGCCGTGATGCCGCCGACGAGAACGAACGCCACCAGCCCGGCGCCGAGGCAGGTGGCCACCAGCGACAGTGAGGCCGGATCGTTGTCGATCGCGATGACCTGCAAGGCCATCACCACCGACCACATGCCCTCGGCGAAGATCGACAATGTGACCGCGGCGATCAGCAGCCGGTATTCGCGGATGCGGAAGGGGGCGAGCACACGCCAGCCGCCGGTCTGACCAACCGGCGTCTGAATGTCGTGTTGCATGCTCACAACATTCGATGGTGCCCACCCGGAGTGGGTTGAGTCCAACGATTTTCGCCCGCGAGCAGACACAAAGCTGCCCATTTCGACGCGAGAAAGGGCAGTTTTGCGTCTGCTCGGAGGAGTCAGGACTGGGTGAACTCCGGGCGCCGGTTCTGCTGGAAGGCCTTGGTGCCCTCACGGAAGTCGTCGGACACCAGCAGCTGCAGCTGGCCCTTGCGCTCGCGGGCGAAGGCACCCTCGAGCTCGGTGAGCGTGGCCGCATTGACGGCCTGCTTGGTCTCGCGCAGCGCCACCGCCGGACCCGAGCGCAGCTTCGCGATGACCTTGTCCACCGCGGCGTCGAACTCGTCGACCGGGTACACGGCGCTGATCAGACCCCAGTCGTAGGCGTCGGCAGCGGTGAGGCGATCCGCCAGCAGCGCCAGTCGCATGGCCCGGATCCGGCCGATGTTCGCGGCGACCAGAGCCGAGGCGCCGCCGTCGGGCATCAACCCGATCTTGGTGAACGCCAACAGGAAGAAGGCTGCCTCCGAGGCCAGCACGACGTCGCACGCCAGGGCCAGTGACACCCCGACGCCGGCGGCGGGTCCCTGGACGACGGCCACGACCGGCTTCGGCAGCGCCACGATGGAGGCGACGGCGCGGTTCGCCGCGTCGAGCACGCCTTCGGCGTCGTGGCTCTTGGCGTTCTGGTCTTCCTCGCTGATGCCCGCGCCGGAGCTGAACCCGCGGCCCGCGCCGCCGAGGCGGACCACGCGTACGTCCGGGTCGGTGCCGGCGAGATCCATGGCGTCGGCGATCGCCACGAGCATGTCCTGGGTCAGGGAGTTCAGGCTGTCGGGCCGGTTCAGTGTCACCGAAAGCACGCCGCCCTCGAGGGACACGGTCAGGTCTTTGACGTCGGGGTATTCGCGGGTCACGGTCATCTATGCACCTTAAGTCTGACGGGCCGACGGCCGGTCCGGGCGGGGCCGGCTATGGCCATGCCGGTCGAGAAGGTTATACAAGTAAGCTATGTCACCGGTCAACCAAGGCCTAACACGCGAAGGGCGGAAGAGCATGGCAGGACCACTGCAAGGTTTGCGCGTTGTTGAGTTGGCCGGTATCGGCCCGGGTCCGCACGCGGCGATGATTCTCGGCGATCTGGGCGCCGACGTCGTGCGCATCGAGCGGCCGGGTCGTAGCGGGGGAGTGCCCGCCGGCGATCGGGATTCGATGCTGCGCAACCGTCGCTCGATGGCGGCAGACCTCAAGAGCGACGAGGGTCGCGAGCTGGTGCTCAATCTGATCTCGAAGGCCGACGTGCTGATCGAGGGCTACCGGCCCGGCGTCACCGAACGCCTGGGGCTGGGACCAGAAGATTGCGCCAAGGTCAACGAGCGCCTGATCTATGCCCGGATGACGGGGTGGGGTCAGGACGGGCCGCGGGCCCTGCAGGCCGGCCACGACATCAACTACATCTCCCTCAACGGCCTGCTGCACGCGGTCGGCCGCAAGGGTGAGCGGCCGGTCCCACCGCTGAACCTCGCCGGCGATTTCGGTGGCGGCTCGATGTTCCTGCTCGTCGGCATCCTCTCTGCGCTGTTCGAGCGGCAGACCTCCGGCAAGGGACAGGTGATCGACGCGGCCATGGTCGACGGCTCGTCCGTGCTGATGCAGATGATGTGGGGTTTCCGCGCCAACGGTCTGTGGTCCGACGAGCGCGGCACCAACATGCTCGACACCGGCGCCCCCTACTACGACACCTACGAGACCGCCGACGGCAAATACATGGCCATCGGTGCGATCGAGCCGCAGTTCTACGCCGAACTGCTCAAGGGCCTGGGACTCGACGGCGCCGACCTCCCGGCGCAGAACGACATGGGCCGCTGGCCCGAACTGCGCGAGGCCTTCACCAAGGCGTTCGCCGCGCACGACCGCGATCACTGGGCCAAGGTGTTCGCCGGTACCGACGCGTGTGCGACGCCGGTGTTGTCGTTCGCCGAGGTGCTCACCGAGCCGCACATCGCCGAGCGCGACACATTCTTCGATGACGAGGGGAACCTGCAGCCGATGCCGGCACCGCGGTTCTCGCGCAGCACCCCGGCGGTGCCGACCCCGCCGAGCCCGCGCGGCGCCGACACCGAATCGGTTCTGCGGGACTGGGTTTAGTTCACCGTTCAGTTCGGGCACATGAGTGGGTCGGCGCGACGCCGGCCGGAAAGGAATGCGGTAAATGGAGATCAAGGACGCGGTAGCCGTCGTCACCGGCGGTGCCTCCGGCCTGGGCCTGGCCACCACCAAGCGGCTGCTGGACGCGGGCGCTCAGGTGGTCGTGATCGACCTCAAGGGTGAGGAGGTCGTGGCCGAACTCGGTGATCGGGCCAAGTTCGTCGGCACGGATGTCACCGACGAGGCGGGAGTGTCCGAGGCGCTCGACGTCGCGGAATCGCTTGGCCCGGTGCGCATCAACGTCAACTGCGCCGGCATCGGCAATGCGATCAAGACCCTGAGCAAGAACGGTGCATTCCCGCTCGACGGGTTCCGCAAGGTGGTCGAGGTCAACCTGATCGGCACATTCAACGTGATCCGGCTGTCGGCCGAGCGCATCGCCAAGACCGAACCGATCGGTCCGAACGGCGAGGAGCGCGGCGTCATCATCAACACCGCCTCGGTGGCGGCGTTCGACGGGCAGATCGGCCAGGCCGCGTACTCGGCGTCCAAGGGCGGTGTGGTCGGCATGACCCTGCCGATCGCGCGTGACCTCTCGCGTGAGCTGATCCGGGTGTGCACCATCGCGCCGGGTCTGTTCAAGACGCCGCTGCTGGGCTCGCTGCCCGAAGAGGCGCAGAAGTCGCTGGGGCAGCAGGTGCCGCACCCGGCCCGGCTGGGCGATCCCGATGAGTACGGCGCCCTGGCCGTGCACATCGTCGAGAACCCGATGCTCAACGGCGAGGTGATCCGCCTCGATGGCGCAATCCGCATGGCTCCGCGATGAGCGCTTGCGCGAAGAGCCGAGTCAACAGATGAGCGCTTGCGCGAAGAGCCGAGTCAACAGATGAGCGCTTGCGCGAAGAGCCGAGTCAACAGATGAGCGCTTGCGCGAAGAGCAGAAAACACAGGAGAGAGTCCTAATGGCATTGAAGACGAAGTTCACCGAGACATTCGGGATCGAGCACCCCATCGTGCAGGGTGGCATGCAGTGGGTCGGCCGCGCCGAACTCGTTGCGGCCGTGGCGAATGCGGGTGCGCTGGGTTTCATCACCGCACTGACGCAGCCGACCCCGGCGGATCTGGCGAAGGAAATCGAGCGGTGTCGTGAGCTCACCGACAAGCCGTTCGGTGTGAACCTGACGATCCTGCCGACGATCAACCCGCCGCCCTATGACGAGTACCGCCAGGTGATCGTCGACTCGGGGATCAAGATCGTCGAGACCGCCGGCTCCAACCCGGCGCCGCACCTGCCGATGTTCCACGACAACGGCATCAAGGTGCTGCACAAGTGCACCTCGGTGCGCCACGCGGTCAAGGCGCAGAGCCTGGGTGTGGACGGCATCAGCATCGACGGGTTCGAGTGTGCCGGACATCCGGGTGAGGACGACATCCCGGGGCTCGTGTTGATCCCGGCGGCGGCGGCCAAGATCGAGATCCCGATGATCGCCTCGGGTGGTTTCGCCGACGCGCGCGGTTTGGTGGCCGCGCTGGCCCTGGGTGCCGACGGCATCAACATGGGCTCGCGGTTCATGTGCACGGCCGAATCAGCGATCCATCAGAAGGTCAAGGAAGCGATCGTGGCGGGCACGGAGCTCGACACCGAGCTGATCTTCCGCAGCCTGGGCAACACCGCGCGGGTCGCGAGCAACACCGTCTCGCGTGAGGTGGTGCAGATCCTCAAGGACGGCGGCCAGTTCGAGGACGTCAAGGATCTGGTGGCCGGCAAGCGCGGCGTGAAGGTTTACGAGATTGGCGACCTCGACGCGGGCATCTGGTCGGTCGGGACGTCGATGGGCCTGATCAATGACATTCCCACCTGCGGCGAACTCGTCTCGCGGATGGTGTCGGAGGCCGAGGAGCTGATCGGTGTGCGCCTGGCGAACATGATCGGCGCCGGCGAAGCCGAGTCGGAGAAAGAAGCAGTCCTCGCCTGAAGCGAGGACTGCGGCCCCGGAGGGGCAAAGTTACTGCGAAGTCAGTAGGAGAAACGCGCGCCGCGAGGCGCGCGTTTTCTCATACTGCGGTTGGCAGTTCTTGGAAGTCGTCAAACTGCTCGGAGGTTTCCCCCTCGACCAGGACATCGCCATGGTAGAGAGCCTCGAAGTCAACCTTGATGACATCGGCACTGGTGTCGTCGATCCACATGACACTGAGCGTATGGGTCACCATTAAGGAATCTTTGAGTCACGGTTCGGAAAATGGTGGCAATCCTACTTTTGGGTAGGTTTCTCGCGAGTAGCCCAGCCACGCGGGTCTCAGACGGCGGGTTTTGTGAAGTGGATCGGGTTGCTGCCGTTCAGGGCGATCCAGGTCACCACCGCGATGATGACGCCGACCACCAGCAGGCCGACCGCGGCCCGGGCCGGCACGCGGGAGCGCCCGAACACCCGCTCATCGACCGACATGGCACCGGCCCCGGTGAACAGGAGCGCCGCGGCGGCGAATGCTGCCAGGAACGGAACGTTGAACGGCTGCGACCAGAACGCGTCCATCGACACGTTGACGGCCCAGGCGTCCACCATCGCGCCGATCACCGCACACGCGGCCAGCGGAGTCAGGATGCCCAGCAGCAGGCCGATACCGCCGAGGGTCTCCGCCGCGGTCACCATGAACGCACCGAACGCGGGAAGCCGCCAGCCGCTGGATTCCATGAACCCCACGGTGGTGCTGAAGTCGAAAGCCTTGATCAGGCCGGCCTGCAGCATCGTTGCGCCGATGGCGAGGCGCAGGATGAGCAATCCGGTATCGGTCATGCGGGTGGTCGCGGTTTCGGCGACGGTGCTGGTTGTCATAACCAACTAGACCCTGCCAGGCCGCAGAACTCACCGCGGATGACACGACGTCGGATCCGGTGAACCGTTCGGTGCCCGGGGCCGTATGTAGAGCGAGACCTACGTTGACGCTGGAAACTTACCGCTGTTAACTTAACGGCGATACTCATCGGGGGAAGGACACCACGTGCTGCACCGAATCGCCCATCTGGCCATCGCCGCCCCGCGACGTGTGCTCGTGGTGGCGGCGCTGGCCATGGTGGCCGCGGGCATCTTCGGCATTCCGGTGGCCAAGAGCCTGTCGGCCGGCGGGTTCCAGGACCCGACTTCGGAATCGGCGCAGGCCACGCGGCTGCTCTCGGACAAGTTCGCCCGCGGGGACATGCAGTTGGTCATCAGCGTCATCGACGACTCGGCCGCCGGGGCCAATAGTCCCGCGGCCCGGGCCGTGGGTACCGACATCGCCGCCCAGCTCAAAGCGTCGCCGTACGTGACCGAGGTGAGCTCGACCTGGACGGTGCCCGCACCCGCGGCCGCAACGCTGATCAGTAAGGACGGCAAGACCGGGCTGATCCTGGCCGGAATCACCGGCGGCGAGAGCGGCGCGCAGAAACACGCCAAAGAGCTCACCGGCCAGCTGGTGCACGACCGTGACGGCGTGACCGTGCGGGGCGGCGGAGAGGCGATGATCTACGTCCAGATCAACGGCCAGAGCGAAAAAGACCTCTTGATGATGGAATCCATCGCGATTCCGCTGAGCTTCCTCGTGCTGGTGTGGGTGTTCGGCGGACTGCTCGCCGCCGCGCTACCGCTGGCGGTCGGCGGATTCGCGATCCTCGGATCGTTGGCTGTGCTGCGCGGGTTCACGATGGTCACCGACGTCTCGATATTCGCGCTCAACCTCACCGTCGCCATGGGGCTCGCGCTGGCCATCGATTACACCCTCTTGATCGTCAGCCGTTACCGCGACGAACTTGCCGACGGCATCGACCCGGACCGCGCGTTGGTACGCACCATGGTCACGGCCGGGCGCACGGTGCTGTTCTCGGCGTTGACCGTGGCGCTGTCGATGGTGGCGATGGTGCTGTTCCCGATGTACTTCCTCAAATCCTTCGCCTACGCCGGGATCGCGGTCGTGGGGCTGGCCGCGTTCGCAGCCATCGTGGTCGCCCCGGCCGCCATCGTGTTGCTGGGTGACCGGCTGGACGCATATGACGTGCGCCGGTTCATCCGGCGGATGCTCGGACGGCCCGAACCCGTGGCCAAGCCCGTAGAAGCGAGCTTCTGGTACCGGATGACCAAGCGCGTCATGCGTCGCTCGGTTCCGGTCGGACTCGGGGTCATCGCGCTGCTGCTGATGCTGGGCGCACCTTTCCTCGGCATCAAGTGGGGGTTCCCGGACGACCGCGTCCTGCCGTCTTCTGCATCGGCGCGTCAGGTCGGCGATGAGTTACGTAGCGATTTCGCCGTCGACTCCTCGACCGCCGTCACCGTGGTGCTTCCCGACGTGGCGGGGCTGCCGCCCGCCGAGATCGATCGCTACGCGAGTGATCTGTCGCGGGCCGCCGATGGGGCATCGGTGTCGGCACCCGGCGGCACCTTCGTCGACGGTCGCCGAGTCGGCCCGCCGGCCTCGGGAACCGGAATAGCCGACGGCAGTGCGTATCTGACGGTCGGAAGCAGCGTGCCGCTGTTCAGCGACGCCTCCGAGGCCCAGCTGGACGCACTGCACGCGGTGCCCGCACCGGCCGAGGTGCAGTTCACCGGCATCGCGCAGGTCAACCGCGACAGTTCGCAGGCGATCACCGCCCGCTTGCCGATGGTGCTCGGCATCATCGCCGCGATCACCTTCATACTGCTGTTCCTGCTCACCGGCAGCGTCGTACTTCCGCTGAAGGCGTTGGTGCTCAACGTTTTGTCGCTCTCTGCGGCCTTCGGTGCGCTGGTGTGGATCTTCCAGGACGGGCACCTGGGTGCGCTGGGAACGACATCGACGGGCACATTGGTGGCCAATCTGCCGGTCTTGCTGTTCTGCATCGCGTTCGGGCTGTCCATGGACTACGAGGTGTTCCTGGTCTCGCGCATCCGTGAGTACTGGCTGGCGTCCGGACAGACCCGGCCCGACAGCACCGAGATGTCCCCGCGGGCACGGAACGACGAGAGTGTGGCACTCGGCCTGGCCCGCACCGGCCGGGTGGTGACGGCCGCGGCGCTACTGATGTCGATCTCGTTCGCGGCGCTGATCGCCGCGCAGGTGGCCTTCATGCGGATGTTCGGCCTTGGACTGACCATCGCGGTCCTCGTCGACGCCACATTGGTGCGAATGTTGTTGGTACCGGCGTTCATGCACCTGATGGGGCAGTGGAACTGGTGGGCGCCCGCGCCGTTGGCCCGTCTGCACCGGCGGATCGGGATCAGCGAGTCGGCTCCCGCCGAACTCGATCCGGATGGGCCCGGCGACCTTCCGCCGGGCGGGGCCAAACGGGAACGGGCCCGTGCGGGCATGACGGACACCGGCTAGCGCCATGATCCAGCCTGGTAAGCGCCGACGCGCACCGCGTGGCTCCGGGGAGCTGCTGCGTGATCAGATCCTTGATGCCACAACCGAATTGCTGCTGGAAACCGGCCACGCCAAAGCTGTGTCGATCCGGTCGGTGGCTCAGCGGGTCGGGGTGACGCCCCCCTCGATCTATCTGCACTTCGCGGACAAGGACGCGCTGCTGGACGCGGTGTGCTCACGGTACTTCGAGAAGCTCGACGAGGAGATGCAGCGGGCGGCCGCAGATCACTCCTCCACCATCGAGGTGCTGCGTGCCCAGGGACACGCGTATGTGAACTTCGCCCGGCGCACGCCCGAGTTGTACCGGCTCGCGACGATGGGTGAGGGCAGGCCGGGAAGCGATGTCGACACCACACTCAACAGCTCGGCGTTCCAGCACATGCGCGCTGCCATGGAAGCGCTGATCGCCGAGGGTGTGTACCCGCCCGGTGACGCCACGACGATGGCGCTGGAACTCTGGACGGCGGCGCACGGCGTGGCGGCCATCCTGATCTCCAAACCGTATCTGCCATGGGGAGATGTCGAGGAGTTCGCCGACCGGGTGCTGCGGGCGGTCTGTACCGGCCAGATCGTCTCGGGGATCATCGGGACCGATCTCGAGCCCTTGGAGACCATCGCAAGGCTGAAGGGATTTGCCAGTGAATACGCCGACGGAGGAGCACCGTGACTGACAGGACTGTCGACAATCCGTTTTTCGCCCGGGTGTGGAAGACGTTGTCGAACTCGGAGCCCAAAGCGCTGCGTCGGCTGCGCGCCGAGAATCTCGCCGGGCTCAGCGGCCGGGTTCTGGAGATCGGTGCCGGCACCGGGACCAATTTCGCCTTCTATCCGTCGACGGTGACCGAGGTGATCGCCATCGAGCCCGAACGTCACCTGGCCGAGGTGGCTCGCAGTGCTGCGGCCAAGGCCCCGATCCCGGTGACAGTAACCAGTGACACGGCCGAGAAGTTCAGCAGCGCAGAACCGTTCGACGCGGTGGTCTGCTCGTTGGTGCTGTGCTCCATCGATCAGCCGGACACTGTTCTGTCCCAGCTGTTCTCATTGGTCCGGCCGGGCGGGGAGCTGCGTTATCTGGAGCATGTCGCGGGCAGCGGGTGGCGGGCCGGGATGCAGCGCGTGGCTGATGCCACGGTGTGGCCGCGGCTGTTCGGCAACTGCCACACCCATCGGCACACCGAGCAGACCATCGCGAGTAGCGGATTCGAGGTCGCCGTGGCTCACCGGGAATTGGCGATGCCTGCCTGGGTGCCGCTGCCGGTGACGGAGTTCGCCATCGGCCGCGCCGTCAAGCCTGCTTAGTGCCCAGCAGCGTAGGCAATCGCTGCAGCAGATTCGGCAAGGAACCGGCCGCGGTCTCGCGCAGTGAGATGGTCGCGCTGTCGGACAGTGGGGTGCGCTCGGGATTGACCTCGACCACCACGGTGCCCGCGGCGACGGCCGCTTCGGCCAGACCTGCCGCGGGATACACCACGGAACTGGTGCCCACCACGATCACCACGTCGGCATTGCCCACCGCCTGTACCGACGGTTGCCAGGCGTCGTCGGGCAGCGGCTCGCCGAACCACACGACGCTCGGCCGGATCAGGCCGCCGCACGGGCACACCGGGGGTTCGATGGTCTCCACCGGTTCCGGCATCGCCGGAAGGACGCCTTCGAACCTCGAACCGCAAGCATCGCAACGGAACTCGAATAAGTTGCCGTGCAGGTGGTAGACGTTGGTGCTCCCGGCGCGCTCGTGCAGGTTGTCGACGTTCTGGGTGATGACGTGTACGTCGGCGAAGTCCTGCCACGCCGCGACAGCCCGATGTCCGTCGTTGGGTTGCACGTCGGCCATCATGTAATGGCGCCACAGATACCAGGCCCAGACCTTCTCGGGATGCCGCTGCCAGCCTTCGACGCTGGAAATTTCATAGGGGTCCACCTGCGCCCACAGACCCGTCTCCACGTCGCGGAACGTTGGCACACCGCTTTCGGCCGAGATTCCGGCACCGCTGAGGACAGTCACTCGCACATCACCAACGTAGTCGGTTTGGGTGATACTGGGCGTGTGGGTGAGTTGGGGGATTGGGTGCTGGTTGACCCGAGCGCGGATAAGCCGTTGTTCGATCAACTCAGGATCCAGATCATCGATGGAATAAGGCAGGGGCGGCTCATGCCGGGCACCCGGCTGCCAACTGTGCGCGAACTGGCCGGCAAGGTCGGGCTCGCGGTGAATACCGTGGCCAGGGCATATCGCGAGCTGGAGTCGGCGGGGGTCGTGGAGACCCGCGGGCGGTACGGGACATTCGTCGCACGAGCGGATCCGGCCGACGCCGCGATGGCCGCGGCCGCGCACTCGTTCGCCGAGGCCGCCCGTGCACTGGGGATCGGCAAGACCGATGCCATGCGCTATCTGGACACGGCATTCGACTGATCGGCTCAGCCCGAGTCAACCGGTCCGGTTGCCCCGCCAGCGCAGCACATCCAGGGCGACGGCGACCGCGACACTGTTGTCGGAGAGCGGGCGCGGCAGGAGTTCGTCGGCGCGGGCCAGGCGGCGCAGCAGGGTATTGCGGTGCAGGTACAGCCGCGCGGCGGCGCGCGACGCGTTGCACTGCTCGTCGACGAATACCCGCACCGTCTCCTGTAATTCGGTGTCGGCGGGCTCGAAGGCGCCGAGGTTGTGGCTGACGAATTCGGCGGCGCGATCCGGTTCGGAGGTGATCAGTGCGACCAGTTCGACGTCGCCGAACCGTGCGATCTGTTGCGTGGAGTGCAGCCGGGCCATCATCTGCTGGGTGGTGATCGCGTCGAAATGGCTGCGCCGGAAGCCATCCAGGCCGTCGGCGACGGGGCCGACGGCGATCCGGACGCCGGGTGCCGATGCGGTGGCGCGGATCAGGGCCGCAAAGCCCTCCTCGACATCGGGGGTGCCTGCTGCCCACACCCATCTGGTGGCGGTGCTGGCCAGCACGCTCAACGGACGCGGGTCACCGCAGGTTTGGCCGAATGCCTCGGCGACCCGATCCAGTCCAGACAGGTCTGTGTCGGAGTCCTCACTCCAGATCACCGCAGCCGTATGGGTGCCGGTCAGCGCATGACCCAGCCGCGCCTCGGCCCGTTGCCTGGGAATCGGGGCACCCTCGAGCAGGAGCGCGACGGTCTCGCGCCGCTCGGCGTGGGTGCCGCGGGTCAGGTCGTCGCGTTCAAGGTCGATCTGGGCGGCGATCCCGGCCAGCGTGGCGTCGACGAACGCGCTGATGGACTGCGAGCACACGTCCAGCATCTCGTGCAGCTCGGCGGGGTCGGAGGTCAGCTCGAAGGCGATCTCCATGAGGCGACGCCACGCCACGCCCTCGCCGACCCGGTAGGCGTCGAGGGGAAACTCGTTGACACCGCGACGCACCAGCTCCCGTGCGATGCTCAACGGCTCCGGTCCGGTGTTCGGTGGCACCGGGGCACCCGGATCGCGCACGTTCGCCGTGCCCCAGAAGAAGAGGTTGGCGTGGTTGCTGCGGACCACCGCCGCCGCGAGCTCAGGGTCGGACGCGACGGTCGGACTGGCGGCCAGGACCGCGGAGTCGAATTCCTCGAGCCAGTCCTGGCGGGGATTGAGCACGATCTGGGCACATTGCCGGATCAGGTCCTGTACCCGTTGCGACGGTGGCTGCCACACCATCGCTCCAGCGTAGAGCGGTGGTGCAAAGTGCACCACAAGACGGCGAATGTCTGGCACTTTCGACCTTGGGTAAGGGAGCCCGCGGCCGCAACCATTGAGGCATGACCCAGACCGAACACGTCGACGTACTCATCATCGGCGCCGGCATCTCCGGCATCGGTGCCGCCTACTACCTCCAGCGCGAACATCCGGGGCGCAGCTACGCGATCCTGGAGGCCCGCGGAGCCACCGGCGGCACCTGGGATCTCTTCCGTTACCCGGGAATCCGGTCGGACTCCGACCTCCACACCTTCGGCTACGAGTTCAAGCCGTGGCGCGACGAACACGCCATCGCCTCTGCGGACAAGATCCTGGCCTACCTGCGCGAGACGGTCTCGGAGAACGGCATCGACCGCCACATCCGGTTCCACCACAAGGTGCTGAGCGCGGCCTGGGACTCGGTCCGGGCCTCCTGGACCGTGGACATCGAGCGTGCGGACACCGGTGAACTCGTCCAGGTCTCGGCGAGCTGGCTGTTCTGCGGCGGCGGGTACTACCGCTACGACCAGGGATACACCCCGCACTTCGACGGCGCCGACCGCTTCGCCGGGCGCATCGTCCACCCGCAGCAGTGGCCCGAGGACCTCGATTACGCGGGCAAGAAGGTCGTCGTGATCGGCAGCGGTGCCACCGCGGTCACGCTTGTCCCCGCGATGGCGGGCACGGCGGCCCACGTCACCATGCTGCAGCGCTCGCCGACCTATGTGATGCCAGTGCCGGCCAAGGACTCCTTCGCCAATACCGCGAAGCGGTTGCTCGGTGACGAGCGCGGTTACGCGCTGACGCGGCGCAAGAACATTCTCAAGCAGCGCGCGGTCTACACGTTGTGCCAGAAGTACCCGAAGGCTGCCCGTGCCGTGATCCGGTGGATCAACGCCGCCAAACTGCCCGACGGCTATCCGGTGGACGAGCACTTCAGCCCCCACTACAACCCGTGGGATCAGCGGCTGTGCGCAGTGCCCGACGGTGACCTGTTCACCGCGCTCGGCGACGGCGGCGCGTCGGTGGTCACCGACCGCATCGCCACGTTCACCGAGAACGGCATCCTGCTGGAGTCTGGCCGCGAACTGGACGCCGACATCATCGTCACCGCAACGGGATTGAACATCCAGCTGTTCGGCGGGATGAGTCTGTCGGTAGACGGCGAGCCGGTTAACCTCGCTGACACGGTGGCGTACAAGGGCATCATGCTCTCGGGCGTTCCGAACTTCGCGTTTGCCTTCGGCTACACCAACTCGTCGTGGACGCTCAAGGTCGGGCTGCTCTGCGAGCACTTCTGCCGACTGCTGAAGCACATGGACGACAACGGCTTTGACTCCGTGCGACCCGAATTCTCCGGTGGTCAGACCCGCCCGCTGCTGGACTTCGCCGCGGGGTACGTGCAGCGTTCGATCGACGACATTCCGCGCCAGGGAGTCGACGGACCGTGGCAGATGACGATGAACTACACGGTTGACGCACAGACGCTGCGTAAAGGACCTGTCGACGGTTCGGCTCTGCGGTTCGGCTCCCGTCGTCCGGCCGACGATGCCGCCCGGGCGCCTCAGCTCGTTCTCTGAGGCTGATTCGCAGGGACAGCTCGTGGTGCGTGGCTAAGCTCGCGCCCATGGAGACGTTCTCACCGGCGCTACCACCGGACATCGACGATGTGCCATCGGCGGTCGGCGTGACCCTGCCGCCGGGCCCGGTTGCCGGACGTCCCTACGCGCTCCCCGCCGACGTGCTCGCCGAACAGTACGGGCCCTTGTTCTACGCCGACTTCACCGGCAGTAGACGGCTCTATGCGTGCTCCCTGTCGCTCGTCGACGAACTGTGCGACGAGACGCGATTCGCCAAGGGCATCACGGTGCGGTTGGACCGATTCCGAACCCTGGTCGGCAACGGGCTTTTCACGTCATATCCCGGCGAGGATGGTTGGCAGCAGGCCCATGACGTCCTGATGCCCGGGTTCAGCTTCAGTGGGTTGCGCAGCTACCACCCGGCCATGCTCGACATCAACCGCCAGATGGTCGCGTTGTGGGACGAGACCGCCGGAGCGGTCGGGCCGCGGTTGGTTGATGTCGCGGGGGACCTCGCGAAGCTGGCCATGGACACCGTGGGCCTGGCCGGATTCGGGGCGCGCTTCAACTCGTATCACCACGACGGGCTGGCAGATATCCCCGCCAGCTTCGCAGCGGCGCTAGATCAGATTCTGGCCCCCGGTGGTGGCGACCGCACAGTCTTCGCTGCCGAACGCGACAACCTGTTCGCCTTCATCGACGAATTGATCGCCGGCCACCGCGCGGGCGAGGCCGAGTTGGACGATCTGCTCGCCCTGATGCTCGAACCTGCCGCCGACGGTGCCCCGCGGCTTGATCACGACAGCGTCCGCAACCAGATCCTGACGTTCCTGATCGCCGGGCAGGACACCACCTCGACCCTGATGCCGACCGCGTTGTACAGCATCGTCAAGGACCCCGCGGTGCTGCACCAGGCTTGCCTCGAGGTGGATGGATTGTTCGGGACGGACGACGACCACGTGCCCGCGTTCGACGAGATCGGCAAGCTCACCTACATCCGGCAGATCGTCGACGAGACGTTGCGGCTGTCCCCGCCGGTCCGGGAATTCGACCGGATGGCATTGGCGGACACCGTCATCGGCGGCCGGTATCCGGTGCGCAAGGGTGAGGTCGTCACGGTGCCGACCTCGGCGCTGCACCGGCAGCCCGAGTGGGGGGACAACGTCGAGTTGTTCGACCCGGCCCGGTTCGGCGCCGAGCGGGCCGCCGGGCGTCCGGTCAACCTGTTCAAGCCTTTCGGCACCGGTGCCCGGTCCTGTATCGGCCGTCAGTTCGCCTTGCACGAGGCGACCATGGCGCTGGCCACCCTGGTGCACCGGTATAGGTTCCTGGACGTCGAGCACTACCAGTTGCGCACTCACAGCGATCTCCTGCGAAAGCCCGTCGGATTCCACCTGCAATTGGTGCGGCGAACACCGCAGGACCGCCGGCACGCCGCAGGCCCCGCTGCGGAATCGTCGACGCCGAGGCCGCGCGCAGTCGCCGCGCCCGGTGCGAAAGTGACCGTGCTGCACGGCTCCAACCTCGGCAACTGCCGATCGCTGGCGCAGCAGCTGGCCGACGAGGCCACCGACCTGGGTTACCAGACGACCGTGGCCGCCCTCGACACCGCAGCGGGGGCACTGCCCAACGACGGGGCGCTGGTGGTGATCGCCGCGTCCTACAACGGGCAACCCACCGACGATGCGCGGCGTTTCGTCGAGTGGCTGGACGATCCGGGGACGCAGGCGCAACCGGCCGTCTCCTACGCCATACTCGGTGTCGGTGACCGGAACTGGGCCGAGACCTACCAGACCATCCCGAAACGCATCGATCAGCGTCTCTTGGAACTGGTTGGCCCACCGGTGATTCCGCGTGGTGAGGCCGACACGTCGGGAGACTTCGCTGGGACGGTCGAAGACTTCTCGGCAGCCCTGTGGGACGCCCTCGCGCCCGCCGACGGTACGCGGGCTCCCGCCGATACCACCGACGGCGAACTCTTGTACGCACTGCGCGCCATCGACGGGCCCGTGACATCGGCGATCGATGCGCGTTTCGAGGTGCAGCCGGCAACCGTGCTCGACAATGTGGCATTGGTCGACGACCGTGACATGGGAAATGCCAAGCGGCTGATTCGGATAGCACTTCCCGACGACCTCGAATACCAGACCGGCGATCACCTGACGGTCCTGCCCGACAACAGCCCCGAGGTCGTGGAGGAGGTCGCCGAATTGCTGGAGCTGCGGCTCGACCGCCGGATCTCGGTCAATCCGCGGCGCACCACGCGCCGGGCCATCGCGATCGACCGCGAAGTCAGCGTCCGTGAACTGCTCACCCATTTCATCGAACTCCGTAAGCCCGCCAGCCGAAGTCAGCTGTTGCGGTTGGCGGCGGCCAACCCGTGTCCTCCTGAACGGGCGGCACTGACCGAACTCGCCGAACATCCCGAAGCCCGTGCGCTCAGCGTCACCGAATGCCTGGCCGAGTTCGCCGCCACCGAACTGTCGCGGGCCGAACTGCTGGAGTTGTTCGAGCCGATGGCGCCCCGGCATTACTCCATCGCCTCCTCGGCCCGCCAGATCCCGCGTGAGGCCGAACTGGTGGTCAGCGTGCTCGAGGGGCCTGCACGTTCGGGATACGGCGTCTTCCGCGGGGTGTCATCCAGCTACCTCGCCGATGCGGTGCCAGGACAACAGATTCGGATGCGCGTCGATACCGCGCGCCGTGCGTTTCGCGCCGGAGCCGAGCCCGCGAAGAACGTCATCCTCGTCGGCGCCGGAACCGGGGTCGCCCCGTTCCGGGGATTCATCGGAGACCGGCTGGCGGCGCAGGCCGCGCGCGAGCCTTACACATCGGCATTGTGTTTCTTCGGGGTACGCCATCCTGACGTCGACTACCTGTTCCGCGACGAATTCGAGGCGGCCGAACGCGCGGGCGTGGTGCGGATGCGCCCGGCCTTCTCGCGGCGGCCCGAAGACGAGATCCGGTATGTGCAGGACCGCATCGTCGCCGATGCCGACGAGGTTTGGGTGATGCTGGGCGACCCGGACATGGACGCCCACGTGTACGTATGCGGCGACGGAGCCCGGATGGCTCCCGCGGTGCGCGGTGCCTTCCGCGACATCTACCGCCGTCACACCGGGACAGACGAAGACGCCGCCGCGAACTGGCTTGCGGATCTGGTGGGTTCCGATCGCTATGTCGAGGACGTGTGGGCCCAGTAGGGGCTCGCAGGCTCTACCCGAACTCCAGCAGTCCCACCAATGGGCGCACAGGGTCGAAGATCGGCAGGTGCTGCGCCTGCAGCAGGGTGTTGAAGATCCTGCCGCGTCCGGACGGCATCGGCAGATCGCGCACGGTCCGCACCCCGGGAACGGTGTTGACCAGATCGGCAAGCTGCGCGGGCGTCAGGCTGAACGGCATCGGCGGCACCCGGTAGCGCCGTGAGGTGGGCATGCCTCTGCGGGTGAGGAAGGCGAAGAACGCCGGCGGCAGGTCGAACAACATCTGTCCACCCGGAAAGCGTTGGGCGCAGGCGCGGATCAGCGACATGGCCTCCTCGGGCTGCAGGTACATCAGCAGACCCTCGGCGGTGATGAAGACGCCGGCGCCTGCGTCGACATGGTCCATCCAGCTGAAGTCCAAAGCCGACTGGGGGCATTGGGTGACGCGGTCCGGTTTCGGCAGCAGCTGGTTGCGGAGCTCGATCATCGGCTCCAGATCGACTGACAGCCAACGGAACTGATGTCCCAGCCCGGCGGCATCGAGCCGGTAGAAGCTGGTCTGCAGGCCCTCGGCGAGCGCGACCACCGTGGCCCCCGGATGCTCGCGAAGGTAATTACCGGTCATCCGGTCGAACAGCAGCGATCGCAGGGCCATGTCCTGACGGCGGGTGTAGCCGAACTTGGCGAAGTCGAAATCGATCGAGTCGACCAGTTGCACCGCCATCGGATCGTCGATCAGGCCGTCCGGCCGTCGCGCTTCGTGCGCGCGCACCTGAAGCGTCATCAGTGCGGTCTCGGAAACGCCGGTGAGCGCGCTGCCGCTCACCTTGTCTGAGCTACCCGTCATGGCGCGAATGTACCTGCGTTCGGCAAGGATGGCGTCAAGCGCTGATCAGCTCAGGTGTAAGGAGTCTGCCGTGCCACGCTTTGCGGCCAACCTCTCCATGATGTACGTCGAGCACGCCTTTCCTGACCGGTTCGCCGCCGCGGCGGCCGACGGGTTCACGGCGGTGGAGTACCTCTTCCCGTATGCGTACCCGGCCGAGCAACTGCGGGGCCTGCTCGATGCCAACGGACTGCGGCAGGTCCTGTTCAACGCCCCACCGGGAGATTTCGAGTCCGGGGAACGCGGCACCGCCTCACTTCCCGGACGCGAGGCCGAGTTCCGTGCCGGGTTCCAGCGTGCGCTGGGTTATGCGGAGATCCTGGACTGCCCGCGCGTGCACGTGATGGCCGGTGTCGTTCCGGCCGGCGCACGCCGCGAGGACTGCCTGACGGTGTACCGAGCCAACCTCGCCTGGGCTGCCGAGCGGGCCGGGAGCCGTGGCGTCGATGTGATGATCGAGCCCATCAATCAGCGGGACATGCCCGGCTATCTGCTGAGCCTGCAGGACGAGGCGCACCGGATCGTCGACGAGGTCGCTGCGCCGAATCTCAAGGTGCAGCTGGACCTCTATCACTGTCAGATCACCGAAGGCGACGTCACGGTCCGGCTGAGATCCGACATTCCGACCGGCCGGGTCGGTCATCTGCAAATCGCCGGCGTTCCCGATCGGCACGAGCCCGACAGCGGCGAATTGGCGATCGACTACCTGCTGGCGGTCATCGACGCGACAGGCTTCGACGGCTGGGTCGGCTGCGAATATCGCCCGGCCGCGGGCACCAGTGACGGACTGGGGTGGATGCTAAGGGCGTGCCGCTGACCCCTCAGCGCAACAGCTTGTCCAACGTGCGCAGGTTGCGTGTTGTGGTCGAGGACTTGTAGCGCTTCTTGCCCATGGTCTTGCCGATCGTGCTGTCCAGCGTGGCGGCGCGACGCACCTGCCAGTAGAGCACCCCGTCACCGCGCTGCACCTTTTCCCCGTGGCCCGGGGTCAGCGCCGCCAGCTCGTCGAGCAACTCGGCGTCGCTGACGAACGTGACATACGAATGGTGGTCGGGGACTTCACGCTCGAACGGGTATCCCTGCGAGATCTTCTGCAGCGTGGCCAGGTCGTAAACCAGCACCCAGGCCTCGTAGCCGAAGGCGTCGCGTAGCGCGCGCTCGGCCGCAGTGCGGACCTTCGCGGCAGTGGAAGTGCTGTCCAACAAGACATTTCCGCTCGCGAGGACGGTGCGGACTTCACTGAAGCCGGCCGCTTCCATGGCGGCGGCCACCTCGGCCATCTTGAGGTTGACGCCTCCGACGTTGACGCCGCGCAGGAGCGCGATGTAGCGGGTCACGGCATCAGCCTAAACGTCACTTCACCGGCAACTGGTCCAGTTCGGCGTCGGAGGTGGCGGTGATGAGGCGCAGTACCCGCCTGAAGCCGGGGGAGCGCGTCGAGACGATCGACGTGTGGTTCTCGCCGGGGAGCAGCTCGACGGCGGCCCGGCCGCCGCGCTTCTTCAGTGCGGCGACATAGCGCTGCGAATTGGCCGGCGCCACAACGGTATCGAGCGTGCCGTGGACCGCGATGACGGGCACCCTCGGGTCGAGGTTCTGGATCGGGTCCACCGAGGCGTACCGCTGCGGCACCTGGGCGGGGCGGCCGCCGAGCACCGCGACGATGTGACTGTCGCCGTGGTTGGCGGCGTACACCATGTCGAGCGGACCGGCCAGTGAGATGACCTTGGTCGGACGGAACAGCGGCCGGGATCCGACCTCGTCACCGTGCAGGTCGTGGCGGGTGCTGGCCCAGACCGCCAACTGAGCGCCCGCACTGTGGCCCACCACGAGCGCATCGTCGATGGCCAGCTGTGGGTACTGCAGGTTCACCTGGGCGACGTAGTCCATGGCGCGGGCCACATCGTCGAAAGTGGTCGGCCAGCCGCCGCCCGAGCCGATCCGGCGGTACTCGATGTTGTAGACGGCCATGCCGCGCCGGGTCAGCTCCCGGGCCAGGCCGTCGAACACTCCGGCACCCATAGTGCTCTTCCAGCCGCCACCGTGGATGAGCACGACCAGCGGAACCGAATTGAACGCATGCGCGCCGGCGGGCAGGTACAGATCGGCCCAGTTCTGGTCGGGGTACCGATCCTTGGGCAGGCCTTCGGGCAGGTAGTGGAACCGGGTGACGCTCATCTTGGGCTCGCTGAGGACCTCGGGCACCACCTCGATCTGAGCGGTCCGCGTTTCCGCCGGGGTCTTCGTCGCGCACGAGGGAGTGACCCCGGCGATGAGCATCGCGACGAAAACCGTCAGCAGGCGGCGCTTGAGCAGTGGCATGTCGTTACAGAGCCGGCCGGTCAGAAGTCCAGCACCGTGATGGACGGGCGGTTGCGGCGGATCAGGCCGATCCGGTCCGGCCACGGCTGGGCCGCCAGCTTGAACAGGCCGCGCCCGGCAGGCATCGCCACATCGCGGGCCGACCGCACCCCGGCGACGGCGCCTGGTCCCGTTCCCGCCATGGCCAGGCCCTCGTCGGGGGTGAGGGCAAACGGCATCGGTGGCGCAATGTAGCGGTTGGACAGGTGCAGACCCTTCAAAGTACGTCGGCTCGCCCACGGCGGAATCGAGTCGAATATCATCCGGCCGCCGGGGAAGCGGGCCGCGCAGTCGGCGATCAGGCTACGCACATCCTCGGGCTCCAGGTACATCAACAGGCCCTCGGCGGTGATGAACACTCCGTCTCCGGCGTCCACCCGGTCCATCCAGCTGCGGTCGAGGGCCGACTGAGCCAGCGCCACGATCCGGTCATCATCGGGCAGCAGGCGATCGCGGATCGCCATCACGGGCGGTAGATCCACGGAATACCACGTCAATTCATCGGCCACGCCGGCCTGATCGAGCCGCCAGAAACTGGTCTGCAGTCCCTCGGCGAGCGCCACCACAGCGGCCTTCGGATGCGACGAGAGGTAGTCGCGGGTCTCGATGTCGAACGTGCGGCCCCGCAGGGCATGGGCTTGCATGGGCCTGCCGAACTTGCCGTAGTCGAAGTCGATCGCGTCGAGCAGCGCCACCGCCCACGGGTCGCGGATCACGCCGTCGGAACGCCTGGCCTCCCTGGCGCGGTTGCTCAGGGTCCACAACGTCGTCGCCGAGACGCCTTCGAGGGTGTTGCCGTCAATCACACTCATCGAACCGATGGTAAAGACGTACGCTCGTCACATGGGGCGCCAGGTTTTCGACGACAAGCTTTTGGCCTTGATCGGCGGCAACTCGCTGGGAGTTCTCGCGACGATCAAACAGGACGGTCGTCCGCAGCTGTCCAACGTGTCCTACTACTTCGATCCGCGGACCGTGCAGATCCAGGTGTCGATCACCGAACCGCGGGCCAAGACGCGCAATCTGCGGCGAGATCCGCGCGCGTCCGTCCATGTCAGCTCTGACGACGGCTGGTCCTATGCCGTGGCCGAGGGCGACGCGATCCTCACCCCGCCGGCCGCGGCACCCGACGACGATACGGTCGAGGGCCTGATTGCGTTGTACCGCAATATCGCCGGTGAACATCCGGACTGGGATGACTACCGGCGCGCCATGGTCGACGACCGCCGTGTGCTGCTGACCCTGCCGATCACGCACGTGTACGGCATGCCGCCGGGCCTGCGGTAAAGAGCGTGACGACGGCGTCGTCGGCAGGCTACGCTGCGGCGTATGGCTGACGACACTCCCGAAGACGACAACAAGCGCAAATTCCGGGAGGCGCTGGAACGCAAGAAGGCGCAGTCGGCGGGAGGCGCGTCGCACGCGGACGGCGGACGTAAGCAGCCGCGGGCACACGGCCCGGTGGAGAGCCGCCGGGAGTTCCGCCGCAAGAGCGGCTAGACCGGGCATCTATGCGGCGGATCGCAGTCAGTATTGAGCAGCAATCCGCCGCGTAAGCGGTTATCCACAGGTCGGCGAAACGCTCTGGTGACCGTCGCACCCGTGGACCAGTATCGATTCGGTGGATGTCGACGATGTGCTTGGGCAGCAGGACGGGGTGATCTCGCGTCGGCAGGCCTTGGATGCGGATCTGCAGGAGCACGAGATCCGGCGGCTGCTGAGGCGCAACGAGTGGGCGCGAGTGCATGCGGGTGTCTATGTCGATCACACCGGACCGTTGACATGGTCGCAAAGGGCCTGGGCTGCAGTCCTTTACGCGGCACCGGCCGCGCTTTGCTTCGAAACTGCACTGGGAGCGCAAACCTCTCCCATCCATGTCGCCGTTGCGCGACAACGGTCGACATTGGCCGAGCCGGCCGGAGTCCGCATTCACCGAGTCGCGCACTTCGATGAGCGCGTGCTGTGGAATGTCGGTCCACCGCGGATGCGTTACGAGGAAGCCGCACTGGACGTCGCGTGCCACCTCAACTCCGAACTCGATGCCATCGCAATCCTGGCCAATGCCTGCCAGTCCCGGCGCACCACCGCACAGCGGTTGTTGCAAACCCTGGATTCTCGGGGGCGGATGCGCCGTCGCCGCTGGCTGCGGGCAGTGCTCGTCGACATCGCCGACGGCACCTGTTCGGTCCTTGAGCATGGCTATCTCGCTCGGGTGGAGCGGCCGCACAGTCTGCCCCGAGCAATCCGTCAGAAGCGGTCGGCGTCGTCGGTCGGCGTCTGCTATCTCGATGCCGAATACGGTGAACGACTGGTCGTCGAGCTCGACGGCCGGGTTTTTCACGATTCGGCAACGGGGCGGGATGCGGATTTCGAACGGGATCTGGATGCCGCCGTCGACGGCCGGTCGACCGTCAGGCTTTCCTACGGGCAGGTGTTCGACCGCCCGTGCCAGACTGCGAGCAAGATCGCTCGGGTGCTGCAGCGGCACCGGATTGCCGTGTCCGGCCGGCCGTGCGCGCCGGGGTGCGGGTTCACTCGGCTCGACCGTGCCGCGTAGGCACGGACCATCATCAATGCGGCTGATCGCAGTCAGTATTGAGCAGCAATCCGCCGCGTAGACGCCAACCAGCGGGCCGTGACGAGCGCGACCACCATGACCGCCACGCAGTACACACCCTGATCCTTCAGCCCCCAGGCCACTGAGGTCAGCGTGGCCGCACCGGCCACACAGAGAAGTAGACCGACGGCAGCGCTGCGGATCCCGGTGCAGGACACCGCGCCACCGTCCCACAGCGGCAGTGGGTTGTTCTCCAAGGGCCGCAGCGCGATGAACACGATCGCGACCACGCCGGCCATCAATGCCAGTTGCAGCACCGACAGCGCCACAAATCCGGGGGCGCCTGGGTCATAGCGGTCCAGACCCAGGTAGTCGAACACCAGATGCAGGCCGAGCAGCAGCGGCATGTGCCACAGGTACAGCGTCATCGCGCCCGAGTTGCCGATCGCGGCCAGCCACCACACCCGCGGCCGCTGCGCCCACCGGTTGATGGCCGGGGCAGCGGCAATCGCGAACGCGCACATCATGATTGCGTGCCCGGCGAGCAGTAGCGACGGCGGTGTCATGTTCTTCAGGTGCTGGGTCTCGATGCCGACGAGGCTCAGCTCATAGGGGCCGAAGTACAGCAGTCCCAGGTTGACGACGAGCATGCCGACGCCGATCTTGAGCGCGGCGGCGCTGGACAGCAAGTGGCGACGGTAGGCGACACCGAACACACCGGGAATCAACCACACGACGGTGTTGAGATAGCCCAACGAGGTGTAACCGTCGAGGTTGATCCGGACGGCATCGATGAGCGCGATGAACGCATAGGTGCCGACGACCGCGCCGGCCAGCTGTGCGGTCGTCGTGATGCGGGCGAGCAGCGGGACCGCCGCCAGCACCAGGACATAGGCGCCCAGGAACCAGAGCAGCTGGATGGAGATCCCGGCGATCGGCTCGTACACATGGACCGGCAGGACGAACCGCAGCACCGCCAGGGTGACGGTCCAGAAGGCCAGGTAGTAGAACACCGGGCGGTACAGCCGGGTGCAGCGCTTCAGCAGCCAGCCGCCCCAGGAAGCACCCGGTTGCCATGACTGCACCGAAGCCGCCACACCGGCGAAGAAGAACAACGGCATGATCTGGAACACCCAGGTCAGCGCCTGGAAGACAGTGGATGCGGTGAGCAGGTTGCTCCAGATGAACACGTCATCGCGGATGGTGCTGGTGGCCATGACGGTGTGGCCGAACACCACACCGATCAGCGAGACGATCCGGATGACGTCGATGGCCCGGTCCCGGTCGGCAGGGGTCTGGGCCTCGACCTCGGCGGGGCACGGGAACAGGCCGTTCGCGGGGGCTTTCTCGGCAGCTGGGTCAGCAGCAAGGGTCATGGCAGAAACGCTATGGCCCCGGGGGCCCGTAGTCCCTAGGTAGAAGCACTCAACTTCTCCCGGCGCTCGGCGACCAGGATGGCGGCCAGACAGATCGTGGCCAGTATCGCGACTCCGATCGCGAAGGTCACCCCGGCGGTGCGCAAGCCCAGCGATTGGGCGGCCAGCCCTTCGCCGATCACCGGCAGCGAGATGGCGATATAGGCGACGACGAAGTAGGTGGAGCTGACCTCGGCGCGGCGTTGGGCGGGGGCGCGCTCGACGACGGCCGCGAGCCCGCGGCTGAAACTCATTCCCTGGCCCACACCCGACACCACTGCTGCCGCGATCAGACCGGCCAGCGACGAAAAATACAGTGCCGCAGTCAGAATCATCATCCCGGCGATCAGCAGCGCGCACCCTACCGCGACCGCCCGGCCGGTGGCCATTCGATTCGCCGCGACCTGGGTCAAAGCCGACGCGGCGAAGATCGAGCAGGCGATCGCGCCGGCCACCGCGTGGTTGCCGATGCCGATCACCGTGGACAGA
Organism: Mycobacterium sp. URHD0025; assembly: GCF_000426065.1. Classification (GTDB taxonomy): domain Bacteria; phylum Actinomycetota; class Actinomycetes; order Mycobacteriales; family Mycobacteriaceae; genus Mycobacterium. The sequence continues at coordinate 257,317 of NZ_AUEQ01000008.1, forward strand.
AAGGACGGTGCGACTGCGGTGAACAGACCCGTCACGGCGAAACCGGCGAAGGCCGCCAGGGCGGCGATGACGAAAACCGTCCGCACCTCGGGAGGTACCGACAGCCGCTGCAACCCGATGCGGCCGGTGCGCGACGATGTCTCCGGCACGACCAGAACCGCGATCCCGGCCAACAGTGCCAGCCCTATGTGCACCAGGAACGGCAGGCGAAGCGGTTCCGGCGCGTATTGCACGAGGAGACCGGCCAACAGCGGGCCCGCGCCCAGACCGCCGATATTGGCCACCGTCGCCACCGCGGCGGCCCTGGGTTTCCACCCCGGCGGGGCAGCCTCGATGACGGCCGCAGTGGCGGTTCCGGTGAAGACGCCCGCCGAAAGGCCGGAGAGCACCCGGCCGATCAGGAGCACCTGCACCGAGTCGGCGAACAGGAACACCACCGCGCTGGCCACCGCGAACACCACACCGGCCAGCAGCATGGGCCGCCGGCCCAGGGCATCAGACCACCGGCCGAACCCCAGTAGGGCGGCCAGCACGCCGCCGGCGTAGGCGGCGTAGATGATCGTGGTCGTCAGCACACCGAAATGCATGTGCTCGGCGTAGAGCGCATACATCGGCGTGGGCAGCGTGGTACCCACCATGATCGCGGCGAACGCGTACGCGAGGAGAGGAAACGAGAAGCGCCTGAGCACAGTTCAGGGTAGCGGCACCGCGCCACCTGTTATTCCGCCGAAACGGCATTCCAGCAGGCTGCTACTCGGAGTTTCTCTGCTGGAATGCCGTTTCGGCGAAGTGGTGGGTCTAGTGGCTGACCGCCTTCTCGGCGCCCACACCCGTCAGTGATCGCACCTCCATCTCGGCGTTGAGTTCGGCGTCGCCGGTGTCGGAGGACGTGAGCGTGCCGATGATGCCGAGGGCGAACGCCAGCGGAATGGACACGATGCCCGGGTTGGCCAGCGGGAAGAAAGCGAAGTCCGCACCGGGGATCATCGCGGTCTTGCTGCCCGATACGGCGGGGGAGAACACGATCAGCACGATGGTCGAGATCAGCCCGCCGTACATGCTCCACAGGGCGCCGCGGGTGTTGAACCGCTTCCAGTACAGCGAGTACACGATCGTCGGCAGGTTGGCTGCGGCTGCCACTGCGAAGGCCAACGCCACCAGGAACGCGACGTTCTGACCGTTGGCCAGGATGCCCAGCCCGATCGCGAACACTCCCAGGACGACCGCGGTGATCCGCGAGACCCGCACCTGCTCCTGCTCGGTTACCTTGTGGGACTTGAGAACCGAGGCATAGACATCGTGCGCGAACGAGGCCGACGCCGTGATGGTCAGGCCGGCCACCACCGCGAGGATCGTGGCGAACGCCACCGCGGAGATGACACCGAGCAGGATCACGCCGCCGAGTTCGAACGCCAGCAGCGGGGCCGCGGAGTTCACGCCGCCGGCCGCCCCGAGTATCCGGTCCGGACCGACCAGTGCGGCCGCGCCGTAACCCAGTACCAGGGTGAACAGGTAGAACGCGCCGATCAGCGCGATCGCCCAGACCACCGACCGCCGAGCCTCTTTCGCGGTCGGCACGGTATAGAAACGCATCAGCACGTGCGGCAGGCCCGCGGTGCCGAGCACCAGCGCCAGCGCCAGCGAGATGAAGTTGATCTGGGAGGTCAGCGACCCGCCGTACTGCGCGCCCGGTGCCAGCACGTCGCGGCTCGACACGCCCTTGGTGGTGGCCTCGGAGATGGCCGACTGCGCCGAGCCGAGAATCTCGGAAAAATTCAGCCCGAACTTGCTGAGCACCATCACGGTCATCAGGGCAGCGCCGGCGATGAGCAGGACGGCTTTGATGATCTGCACCCACGTGGTGCCCTTCATGCCGCCGACCAGGACGTAGACGATCATCAGGATGCCGACGACGGCGATCACGATCGATTGACCGGCCCGGCTGTTGACGTCGAGCAGCAGGGCGACCAGGCCGCCGGCCCCGGCCATCTGAGCCAGCAGGTAGAACAGCGACACCGTCAGCGTCGAGATAGCCGCGGCCAGCCGGACCGGCCGCTGCTTGAGCCGGAAGCTCAGCACATCGGCCATGGTGAATTTACCGGTGTTGCGCAGCAATTCGGCCACCAGCAGCAGGGCCACCAGCCAGGCCACCAGGAAGCCGATGGAGTAGAGGAAGCCGTCGTAGCCGTAGACGGCGATGGCCCCGGCGATGCCGAGGAAGCTGGCCGCGGACAGGTAATCGCCGGCGATGGCGATGCCGTTCTGCGGGCCCGAGAAGCCGCGGCCGCCGGTGAAGAACTCATCGGCGGTGGCGTTGCGCTTGCTCGCCTTGATCACGACGACCATCGTGACGACGACGAACAGGCTGAAGATGCCGATATTGGCGACGGGGTTGCCGACGGTTTCGGCGGCGAGTGTCGTGATGGTCATCGGGTGCCCTCCAGCTCTTCGCGGATGGCGGTGGCCCGCGGGTCGAGTTCCCTGTTGGCGAAGCGCACGTACAGGCCCGTGATCACGAACGTGGACAGGAACTGGCCAAGCCCGATCAGCAGGCCGACATTGACATTGCCGAACACCGGGATGGCCATGAAGTCGTGGGCGAACGCGCCGAGGGCCACGTAGAGGCCGTACCAGAGCAGGAAGAACGCGGTCATGGGAAAGACGAAGCGGCGCAACCTCGTACGCAATTCCTGGAATTCGGGACTTGCCTGCGTGGCGAGGAACTGCGCCCCGGTGGGGGCAACCCTCTCGGGAAGGTCGATTTCGGGCACCGAGGGCTCCTGACAATTGGCTATGAGCGGATCGCCTGAACCTAATTGAGAGGTGGGTCACACAGGAGCGGTATCGCAGTCCATACGCCGAATTCGGCGATCGCTGCGCTGAGCGGTCGGTCGGGAAGGCTGAACGGCAGGCGGGTCAGCCCGCGGGCACCCGCTCGACACCGAGGCCGAGGCGCTCGGGCACGTGCATGCGCGCGAAGATCTGCGCGACGCCCGGGGTGGGCCGGGTGAACAGGCTGACGACGATCATGGTGAGAAAGGCGATCGGGACACTGACCGCCGCCGGATACCCGATCGTCACGGCGGGCCAGCCACCGAGGACGTCGTCGTCCACCCCGCCACTGATTGCCACGAGCACCGCACCGGCGCACAGGCAACCGCCCACCACGAGTCCGCAGGCCGCGCCGACGACGGTCAGGCCGCGCCACCAGATCCCGAGCACCAGCAGCGGGCACAGCGTCGAGGCCGCGACGGCGAAGGCCAATCCGACGCTGCGCGACAATTCGAGTCCGGACACCATGAGCGACAACGGAATCGGAATCAACCCGCCGATTACGGCGGCGACCCGGAAGTCGCGCACCCGGCCACGCAACACGTCGGTGGCCAGTGCGCCGGCGACGCTGATCAGCAGGCCCGAGGAGGTGGCCAGGAATGCCGCGATGGCACCCGCGGCCACCAGCGCGGCCAGCAGTTGGCCGCCGATTCCGCCGACAGCGGCGCCGGGCGCCAAAAGGACTGCGGCATCGGCTGTTCCGGTGATCAACAGCTGCGGAACGTACAACCGGGAGAACACGCCGAGCAAGACCGGGAACAAGTAGAACACCGACAGAAGTGCCACGACCGCGAGCGCGGTTCGGCGCGCCGCCCTACCGTCCGGGTTGGTGTAGAAGCGGACCAGCACATGCGGCAGACCCATGGTGCCCAGGAACGTCGCGACGATGATGGACAACACCTGATACCGCGGATGCCCGCCGCCCAGGCCGCCGCCGGAGGCGATCCACTCGCTGCCGGTGCCCGGGGTGCCGGCCACCACCGGTGTCGCCGCGCCGGCGGCCAGCGTCAGCGTGGTGCCCGCGCCGAGGGTGTGGCGCCCCGGCGAGCTGATCGTGGCGGACTGCACGTGGCGTCCGTCCAGATCGCCGGTCACGGTGATGCCGGACGGTTCGATGACCTGCACCACCACTTCCGTCTCGACCTGCACGGTGGTCTGCTGCTGCACGGTCGGCGGCAGTGGGCCACCCAATTCGCCACGGTCGCTGATGAACAACCCGAGCAGCGCCATTGCGGGGACCGCGACGGCGGTGAGCTTGAGCCAGTATTGGAAGGCCTGCACGAAGGTGATCGACCGCATGCCGCCGGCCACCACGTTGGTGATGACGATCGCGGCGACCAGCAGCGGGCCGACCCAGACCGGAACGCCCAGAAGTGTTTTCAGGGCCAGGCCGGCTCCTTGGTACTGCGGGGCCAGATAGAACAGGCAGATCACCACGACGACGAGCATGGCCACCTTGCGCAGCCGTGCCGAGCCGAGACGGAACTCGGCGAAGTCGGGAACGGTGTAGGCGCCGGAGCGGCGCAGTGGCGCCGCCACGAACAACAAGACGCCCAGATAGCCGGCGGTGAAACCGACGGGGTACCACAGCGCGTCGGCACCATACTTGGCGATCAGCCCCGCCACCCCGAGAAATGAAGCAGCGGAGAGGTATTCACCGGAGATCGCGGCGGCATTCCATTGCGGGCCGACGCTGCGCGAGGCGACCAGGAAGTCGGAGGTGGTGCGCGACAACCGGACTCCGTACGCCCCGATCGCGATGGTGGCCACCACGGCGACCAGCAGCGCGGCGGCGGTCAGCGGTGCGCCGGTCATGGTTCGCTGTCGACGACGCGGACGAAGTCCCGTTCGCCCTGCTCGGCCAGCCGCACATAGAGCCGCCCCACGCCGTACAAGAGCGGATAGATCAGCCCGGCCAGGATCAGCCAGTTGAGCCGGACGCCGAATACGGTGAGTGCAGCCAGATCCGGCACGGCGGCATCGAGCACAACGAGTGCCACCACGATCGTCACCACGACCGCGGCCAGCCGCAGTGCGAGGCCGAGCTGAGTCCGGACCAGGCCGCGGACCAGCGCGTCGCCCACCTGCGTCTGCTCCTGGACCTCGACCCGGGTGCGCACCATGCGGGTGCCCCGCCGGTGCGCGAGCACGACGCGCTGCCGTTGCGGGGTGGGCCGCCCGGCAGAACCCGGTGCGGGCCGCTCACTCATCGCTGCCCGCAGGCTTCAGTGAGCGCATGGGGTCGCGGACCAATCGGTCCCGCAGTTCCCGCGCCTGACGCCGGCTCACCGGCAGCTCCACCGCGGGCGAGGTCCCGTTGGCGCGCAGCCGCACCAGTACCGCGCCGTCGGACGTGCGCAGCCCGGTGACCTGCCGCAGCGAGACCAGGTAGGACCGGTGGATGCGCTGAAAGCCATGATCGCGCCACCGGGTTTCCAACGTGCTCAACGGGATTCGCACCAGATGCGCGCCGGTCGCCGAATGCAGCCTGGCGTAGTCCCCTTCGGCCTCGACCCAGCCGATGCTGTCGCGGGGCACCAGGTGCGTGATGCCGCCCAGTTCGGCGGGCACCACATTCCAGTCCTGATCCTCGGCGGTGGCCGGCCCGGGCGACTCACTGGCTCTGGCTGCCGCGGAGGCGACCCGGCGCACGGCCTCATCGAGGCGGTTCTGCCGGATCGGCTTGAGCAGATAGTCGACGGCCCCGACGTCGAAGGCGGCCACCGCCTTGTCCTCGTGGGCGGTGACGAACACCACGGCGGGCCGGTTCGCGTAATTGGCCAGCACACCGGCCAATTCGATACCCGACAGACCGGGCATGTTGATGTCGAGGAACACCGCGTCGATGGTGTGCTGATTGAGTTCGCGTAGCGCCGACGTGGCGTCGGACGCGGTGTACACCTCGCCGATGTCGGGGTGCCGGCCCAGCAGGTAGGCCAGCTCGTCGAGTGCGGGCGCCTCGTCGTCGACGGCGAGCACGGTCAGACTGGAGCTCACCCCAAGGCACCTCCGCCGGCTCGGACCCCTGAACGGAACTTCGGCACGCGCATCACCACTTTCGTGCCCGCACCGACCGCTGTCTCGACCACAAGACCGTAATCGTTGCCGAATGCCGCGCGCAGCCGATGATCCACATTCGTCAACCCGACATGCGCGGATTCACCGGTGCGGTCGGCCAGTGCGTCGCCCGGACCGGCGCGCAGCGTGTCCGGATCCATGCCCGTGCCGTCGTCCTCGACCGTGATCACGCATTCGGTGCCTGCGTCGCGCGCGACGATCTCCACCGATCCGCCGCCGTTGCCCGCCAACCCGTGCCGCACGGCGTTCTCCACCAACGGTTGCAGTGCGAGAAACGGCACCACGACGTTGAGCACCTCCGGAGCCACCTGCAGCCGCACCTTGAGGTTGGTGCCGAACCGGGCCCGCTCCAGCGTGAGGTAGCGGTCGATGTTGCGCAGCTCCTCGGCCAGCGTGGTGTACTGCCCGGCCGCACGGAACGAGTAGCGCGTGAAGTCGGCGAATTCCAGGACCAGTTCGCGGGCCCGGTCGGGATCGGTGCGGACGAACGACGCAATCGTGTTGAGCGCGTTGTAGATGAAGTGCGGACTGATCTGGGCACGGAGCGCCAGCACCTCGGCCCGGTCCAGCCGGGCCCGCGACGCGTCGAGTTCGGCGAGCTCGATTTGGCTGGCCGCGTAGCGCGCCACCTCGCCGACCGCCCCCAGCATGCCCGGGCCGGGGCTGGCCGGTGCCAGTACGACGAGGGCGCCGAGCACCTCACCGCCCTCGGTCAGCAGCGGTTGGGCCACGACGGCTGTCGAGCGCGCGGTGCGCAGCACACGGCGTCCGGCGGTGATCGACTCCCGCGCCGTGTCCGCACAGACCTCGTCGGTGCCGGACTGCCAGATCGCGTCGTCGTCGTGGTCACGCGCCAGCAGGGCCGCGTCGTCGTCGAACAGGGCCAGCCCCGCGGTGCCCGTCAACTCACGTAGGTAGGGCGCCGCGGTCTGAGCGGATTCGGTGTCCAGGCCCTGGCGCAATGCGCGAGCGGCCTGAGCCGCGGTGTGCAGCGCGGCATGCACGGCCCGTTCGGTGGGGGTCGCCACCACTCTTCGGGTGCGCACGACGACGACGGCGGCGACCGCCGCCAGGATCAGCGCCAGGGCCAGCGCAACTGCAACCTCGCCGGACATCGTGCGGCCAACCTTAGATTGCTGTGCGACGAAACCGCAGCTAGCTCACCTACTGGACGGGGCAGGCGTACTTTCTGGCCACGTCGTACACCCGCTGTTCGGCACCTGGGCCGATCACGCCCTGTGCGGCCAGTTCCCAACTGATGTACCCCGGGATGCTGCCCGTACAAGCCTGGTGAGCAACGCGCCAGGCAGTATCCGGGTTGAGGTGGAATCCATTGCGGTCCAGGCCCTGCATGTATTCGTCGAATGCCGGCGTGCCCTGGTCGGGGATCGCATTGGCGGTGGCGGCCAACGCGAGAGCGGTAACCACCGCTGCAAAAAGAGGTGCAACGACGCGTCTCATGTCCATCTCCTATGGGCACATCACCGGGTATCGCGTACACATTCGCACACTCGACCGACACAGGCGTCAAAAACGGGACTGGTTCTAGACTGGCGACGTGGGAAAACTGCAGCTGGTACAAGATCCGGAGGCCGACGCTCTGCTGGAGTCCAACCCGTTCGCGCTCTTGGTCGGGATGTTGTTGGACCAGCAGATCCCGATGGAGACGGCGTTCGCCGGGCCCAAGAAGATCGCCGACCGCCTCGGTGACGTCGACGCCCGCGAAATCGCCGACTACAACCCGGACGAATTCATCGCGCTGGTTTCGCAAACCCCTGCCATTCACCGGTTTCCGGGCTCGATGGGCAAGCGGGTGCAGGATCTGGCCCGCGCCATCGTCGACGAGTACGACGGCGACGTGACGGCCCTGTGGACCGGTGGCGACCCCGAGGGCAAAGAGGTGTTGCGCAGGCTCAAGCGGCTGCCCGGTTTCGGCGATCAAAAAGCCCGGATCTTCCTGGCGCTGTTGGGTAAGCAGTACGGCGTGACGCCGAAGGGTTGGCGGGAGGCCGCGGGGGATTACGGCAAGGCCGGCTCGTATATGTCGGTGGCCGATGTGGTGGATCCCGGCTCGTTGCAGAAGGTGCGCACGTACAAGAAAGCCCAGAAGGCGGCCGCGAAAGAGGCCAAGGCCGCCAAGGCCTAGTCGATCGAGCCACCGAGCGTGCGGTGAGAGCGTGTCGAGGCCTGGAATTGCGATCTGTACGCACACTCGACGAAAAATGCCGCGCGGCCTATGCGATGGTGAACATATGGCGAAGACACATCTGAACTGCCCCTGCGGAGAAGCGATCAGCGGGACTGACGAAGACGACCTGGTCGAGAAGGCTCAGGCCCACCTGGCCCAGCAGCACCCGGGTCGGGAGTACGACCGGGAAATGATTCTCTTCATGGCCTACTGAGGCCCAGACTTCAACAGCCCCAAACAAAATTCCCGGTCGCCAGCCATGAGGCCGACGACCGGGAATTTCGTTTCCCCATTCATATGGTGTGGTCAGGGCACCACCGTGGATCCGATGGTGGGCATGAACTGGCACTGCATCTCGGTTGTCGTGACCTGTCCGAAGATCGTCGTCATGATGCTGCCCGATCCGGTGTCGGCGATCGCGGTCAGCGTGGTCGGGCCCTCGGGGTTGAGGTCCGGGCGCGGCTGGAGCGTCACGCTGCCGGACTTGCCCGTCGTCAGGTTCACCCACGTGGCGTTGAGCGGGAGCTTCTGCTGAGCGGCCGGGCCGGGCGTGCCGATCGCGGTGAACACGTACGCGGTCTGGCCGGCTTGCGGGCCGGGCAGCGGGATGGTGGCCGGGCCGGCCACTGAAATCGCCGTGGCCAGAACATTTCCGCCGTCTTTGAGGCACCCGTTGCTGATCGACGGGTACATGAAGTCCTGCTTCGTCGGCGTATCGGGTCCGAAGCCAGGGGTCGCGGCGCCCGCCGGTGCCGCCGCCGCGTCAGGGGCAGGGGCAGGGGCAGGGGCAGGTGCGGGGGCAGGAGCCGGGATCGTGGCCGCCGCCGGAACAGCCTCCGGAGCCGGCGCGGGTGCGCCTTCCGGAGCAGGCGCCGGTGCCGGTGCCGGGGCGGGTGCCGGAGCGGGCAGCGCCTCGGGGGCCGGTGGTCCGGCCGCGTGGGCCGGGTCGACACCCGTCGGCAGGTGGGCGTCGCCGCCGGCGCCCAGAGCGGGAACATGCTCTGGTGCGGCGACGGGCTGGGCTGCGAACTGGTTGACCGCCGTCGCGACGTTGCGGGATTCAGCCGATTCCTGCTTGTTGGCAGCGAAGGCCTGCGCAGCCGCCATCAACAGCTGCACCGCGCCTCCTGGATCGGCTGCAGCCTGCTGGATGATCGGGCTCAGACCCTCCATCGCCGGCAGACCGGGTGCCTGCACGTTGTCGATCGGCAGAGGTGCAGCCGGCGCCGGATCGGCGTTGGCTACTCCGGTGCCGAACAGCAACGCGGCCGACGTACCGACGGCGATGGCTCCGGCGAACAACATTCTCGGTGACTTGCGCGGTGACATGGCTTTCCCAATCGTTTCGGGCGGTCAGACCAGTTCGTGGATCAGGGCAGGCCGGCGGTGAACAGCGGAGCCAGTGCTGCGACCCCCGGGTTGGAGATTCCGGGCGCGGCGGCGGCCGCGGGAGCTGCCACTGCCGGGGCCGCTGCGGCGGCCGGTGCCAGCGGAGCCGCCGCGGCGGTGGCAGGCAGTGCCGTCTGAGCCGCGACCGGAGCCAGTGAGGCCAGGTCGCCCGGGATGTTCACCTTCTGGGGCAGCGGGATCGGCATCCCGGGCACCTGCGGGATCGTCAGCTCGGCTGAGGGGATCAAGGATGCGGGGCCAGTGGCCGGAGCCGTCGCGGCCGGGGCAGCGGGTGCGGCAGCCGGTGCGGCGGGCAGACCCGGCACCAGCGATCCCAAGGGCGCATTGGCCGCTGCCGGTGCGGCAGCCCCCGGGGCTTGCGGCAGTGTCACCGAAGCGGTGGCCGACGGAACCGGCGCCGGTGCGGCGGCGGGGGTGCCGGTCAACGCGGAACTCACGCCCTGCAGCAGTTGCGGCGCGGCGGCCGGCACGCCGGCGAGCTGGTTGACGATCGGCAGGTTCGGCGCGCCGGGAACGGCCGGGGCCGGAGCCACCGGTTCGGCGTTCGCTGTGGCGCTGAGGGCCAACGCGACCGGGACTGCGCCGGCGGCCGCGATCATGCTGGTGGAAAGTGTTTTCCAGGTGAAGATCATGGTTCTCCCAATCGGTTGCTTGCACGTCTGTAGGCGAAACTACGGAGTTACTGGTGTGACTCAAGGGACACGTGTGGCGGTTATTCAACCGTTACTGCATCGGCCGGATTCGTTACCGGGCAGTGCCTTGAGCGTGATGCGCCGGCCGCGTTCGCGCCGCCGGCGCGACAAATGCGGCCGTGACGAACGGCATGCACAAGACGGCCGAAGGCGGGTCGCTAAAGTCGTCTCCGTTAACACCGAACCGGCCACCCACGTCTCAGCAACCGCGCGGCTCTACCGTCTGGCGCCTGCGTTGCTGGTCCTCAGCGTTGCGGCGCGCCTGGCCTGGACGTACCTCGTCCCCAACGGCGCCAATTTCGTCGATCTGCATGTCTATGTCGGTGGCGCCGCCACGCTCGACGGGCACGCGGGCGCGCTCTACGACTACGTCTACGCGGACCAGACGCCGGATTTCCCACTGCCTTTCACCTATCCGCCGTTCGCCGCGGTGGTGTTCTATCCGTTGCACCTGCTGCCCTTCGGCCTGGTCGCGTTCTGCTGGCAGCTCGGCATCGTCGCCGCGCTGTACGGCGTGGCGCGGATCAGTCAGCTGTTGCTCGGCGGACCTGCGCCCCGGCGGGTCGCGATGCTGTGGACGGCCGTCGGCATCTGGACCGAACCGCTGCGCAGCACCTTCGACTACGGACAGGTCAACGTCGTCCTGGTGCTCGCGGTGCTGTACGCCGTCTACAGCAATCGCTGGTGGCTGTCAGGTCTGCTGGTGGGCCTGGCCGCGGGGGTGAAACTGACGCCCGCAGTGTCGGGGCTGTACTTCGTCGGCGCGCGTCGCTGGGCCACCGCGGTGTTCTCGGCGGTGGTGTTCTTCGGAACGGTCGCGGTTTCGGTGCTCGTGATCGGTGACGAGGCGCGCCGGTACTTCACCGAATTGCTCGGCGACGCAGACCGGATCGGGCCGATCGGGACGTCGTTCAACCAGTCATGGCGCGGCGGGATCTCGCGCATCCTCGGCCACGACGCCGGGTACGGCCCGGCCGTGCTGCTCGGCATCGCCGTCACCGCGGTCCTCGCCGTGCTGGCGTGGCGGGCCGTCGGCGGCAGTGCCGACAGGCTCGGCGGCATCGTCATCGTCAGCCTGTTCGGGTTGCTGCTTTCACCGATTTCCTGGACGCACCACTGGGTCTGGTTGATCCCGCTGATGATCTGGTTGCTGCACGGGCCACTGGCCGAGCGGGTCGGGGCACGAATCCTGGGCTGGGGTTGGCTGGCGCTGACACTGGTCGGGGTGCCATGGCTGCTCAGCTTCGCCCAGCCCACGATCTGGGTGATCGGCCGGCCCTGGTATCTGGCGTGGGCCGGACTGATCTATATCGTCGCGACGCTGGCGACGCTCGCCTGGATCGCGACTAGCTCGGCTGGTCGGACAGAATCCGGTTGATCTCCGTGGCCATCTGGACGTCCTTGTCGGTGATGCCACCGGCGGAGTGCGTCACCAATGCGAAAGTGACTGTGCGCCACCGGATGTCAATATCGGGGTGATGGTCTTTCTCCTCGGCGAACTCAGCCACGCGGCGTACCGCGTCGATGCCGTCGAGAAACGTCGGGAATTTGGTGGATCTGCGCAGGGCGCCCGCCGCGCGTTCCCAGCCCGGCAGATCGGGCAGTGCGGCGTCGACCTGATCGTTCGATAACACGGCCATATGCCCGACGGTATACCGTCAGGCGCGATGGATCAGCAGATCGTGGTGGCCGGTGCCCTGTTCTCGCAGGCCGGCCTGTTGGTCGCGCAACGGCAGCGGCCCCCGGAGTTGGCCGGTCTGTGGGAGTTGCCGGGCGGCAAGGTCGCTGCCGACGAGAGCGACGCGGAGGCCCTGACCCGCGAACTCCGGGAGGAACTGGGCGTCGAGGTGACCGTCGGTGGGCGCCTGGGCGCGGATGTCGCACTGAACGCGGGCATGACGCTGCGTGCCTACCGCGTCAGCCTCGCCTCGGGCACACCGCAGGCGCATGATCACCGGGCGCTGCGGTGGGTGACGGTCGACGAACTCGACGAGCTCGCTTGGGTACCCGCCGACCGGGCCTGGCTCGCGGATCTGGCCGAAGCGCTGACCTCGTGGCCGGTCAGATCACCGATGGCGGATTAGGCCGATTCGCGGGCGCACCGAGTTACTCGTTGGGGCACAACAGGATTAATTTCGGCACACCGATGTTGCGGATTACATTTCCATGAAGCTGCCCGCAACGTTTCCGGGAAAATGACGCGACCGCGCCGAACATGATGTTTTGCTGGGGTGGTGACCACGGCAAGTACGCCGTACCTGGGCCAAGGGCAGAGTTTGAATCTCGTGCTGGCCACCTGGGTCTCGGCCATCAATTTCTGGGCCTGGAACATGATCGGCCCGCTGTCCACCACATACGCCGGCGACATGAAGCTGAGCAGCACGCAGGCATCGATGCTCGTCGCGACCCCGATCCTGGTCGGATCGCTCGGCCGGGTGGCAGTCGGCGCGCTGACCGACAGGTACGGCGGACGCACGATGTTCCTGGCGGTGACGCTGGCCTCGATCGTGCCGGTGCTGGCCGTCGGCGCGGCAGGCGAGGCCAGGTCTTACCCGCTGTTGTTGGTGTGCGGGTTTTTCCTGGGCATCGCGGGCACCATCTTCGCGGTCGGAATCCCGTTCGCCAACAACTGGTATGAGCCCTCGCGCCGCGGCTACGCCACCGGCGTGTTCGGTATGGGCATGGTCGGCACGGCCTTGTCGGCGTTCTTCACGCCGAGATTCGTCCGCTGGTTCGGGTTGTTCCCCACCCATCTCATCATCGCGGTCGCGCTGGCGCTGACGGCGGTGCTGTGCTTGGTGGCAATGCGCAATTCACCGGCGTTCCAGCCGAATACCGATCCGGTGATACCCAAACTCATATCGGCGCTGAAGCTACCGGTGACATGGGAGATGTCGTTCCTGTACGCGGTGGTTTTCGGTGGATTCGTCGCGTTCAGCAATTACCTGCCGACCTACATCAAGAACGTGTACGAGTTCTCCGCCGTCCAAGCCGGTAGCCGTACAGCGGGATTCGCGTTGGCCGCAGTGCTGGCCCGGCCCATCGGCGGCGCGCTGTCGGACCGGATCCCGCCCAAGTACGTGGTGCTCACCTCCTTCGCCGGAACCGCCGTGCTCGCGTTCGTCGCCATATTCCAACCGCCGCCCGATGTATGGTCGGCGGCGACGTTCATCGGCCTGGCGATCTTCCTGGGCATCGGCACCGGCGGCGTGTTCGCCTGGGTGGCCCGCCGGTCACCTGCCAAGGAGGTCGGCTCGATCACCGGGATCGTCGCTGCCGCAGGCGGTTTGGGTGGCTACTTCCCGCCGCTGGTGATGGGTGCGACGTACGACGCAGTGGACCACGACTATTCAGTCGGGCTTGTGCTGCTCGTGGCGACGGCACTGCTGGCGTTCGGCTACACCGCACTCCGGTTACACGCGCACGAGCCCGAGCGGGCCAAGGAGGCGCCTCAATGACCAAGCCCCACATCGGCGGACCGATCGAGGAACTGCTCGAACGCAGTGGCAGGTTCTTCACCGCCGGTGAGTTCTCCAGTGATCTGCGTACGGTCACCCGTCAGGGCGGACGTCAGGGCGACGTGTTCTACCGCGACCGCTGGAGTCACGACAAGGTGGTCCGATCGACCCACGGCGTCAACTGCACAGGGTCGTGCTCATGGAAGATCTACGTCAAGGACGGCATCATCACCTGGGAGACCCAGGAGACGGACTATCCATCGGTGGGTCCCGACCGTCCCGAGTACGAGCCGCGCGGCTGTCCGCGCGGTGCCGCGTTCTCGTGGTACACCTACTCGCCGACGCGGGTGCGGTATCCGTATGCGCGCGGCGTGCTGGTCGAGATGTACCGGGAAGCCAAGGCGCGCTTGAAGGATCCGGTTCTGGCGTGGGCCGATATTCAAGCTGACCCCGAGCGCCGCAAGCGCTACCACCAGGCCCGTGGCAAGGGTGGCCTGGTCCGGGTCAGCTGGACCGAGGCCACCGAGATGATCGCCGCCGCACACGTGCACACCATCAAGACCTACGGGCCGGACCGGGTGACCGGATTCTCGCCGATCCCGGCGATGTCGATGGTGTCGTTCGCGGCCGGGTCCCGGTTCGTGGAACTCATCGGCGGGGTGATGACATCGTTCTACGACTGGTACGCCGATCTGCCGGTGGCCTCGCCGCAGGTGTTCGGCGATCAGACCGATGTGCCGGAGTCAGGCGACTGGTGGGACGCGGCGTATCTGATGATGTGGGGTTCCAACGTTCCCGTGACGCGCACGCCCGACGCGCACTGGATGGCCGAGGTGCGCTACCGCGGCACGAAAGTGGTGACGGTCAGCCCGGATTACGCCGACAACACCAAGTTCGCCGACGAGTGGATGCCGTGTGCGGCGGGCACCGACGGCGCGCTGGCGATGGCCATGGGGCACGTGATCCTCGACGAATGCTTTGTGCAGAAACGCGTGCCGTTCTTCGTCGACTACGTCCGCCAATTCACCGATCTGCCGTTCCTGGTGAAGCTCGAAGAGCGCGACGGCGTGCTGGTTCCCGGTAAGAACCTGACTGCGGCCGACCTCGGCGGCCCCGTGGCCGAACAGGAGAACGCGGCGTTCAAACCCGTACTGCTCGACAGTGCAAGCGGCAGCGTCGCAGTGCCGCAGGGCTCGCTCGGCTTCCGTTACGGCAGTGACGGTGTCGGCAAGTGGAACCTCGATCTGGAAAACCTGTCTCCGGCGCTGACCGTGTTGGGCGACACCTTCGAGACCGCCGAGATCACGCTGCCGCTCTTCGACACCGTCGACGGCAGTGGCGCGACCATGCGGCGCGGCGTCCCGGTGCGGCGGGTCGGCGATCACCGCGTGTGCACGGTGTTCGATCTGATGCTGGCCCAGTACGGCGTGCACCGGCCCGGCCTGCCCGGGGACTGGCCCACCGGTTACGACGACGCCACCCGGCCCTACACCCCGGCCTGGCAAGAGCAGATCACCGGAGTGTCGGCCGCTCAGGCGATCCGGGTGGCGCGTGAGTTCGCCCGCAACGCCGAGGAATCCGGCGGCCGGTCGATGATCATCATGGGCGCCGGCATCTGCCAGTGGTTCCACGGCGACGCCACCTACCGGGCGGTGCTGGCGATGCTGATGCTCACCGGTTCGATGGGCCGCAACGGCGGCGGCTGGGCGCATTACGTGGGTCAGGAGAAGTGCCGTCCCGTCACCGGGTGGGCCGCGATGGCGATGGGCACGGACTGGTCGCGCCCGCCACGACAGATGGCCGGGACGTCGTACTGGTACGCCCACACCGATCAGTGGCGCTATGACGGCTACCGTGCGGACGCCCTGTCCAGCCCGGTCGGCCGTGGTCGATTCCGCGACAAGCACACGATGGACGTGCTGACTTCGGCGGTGGCCATGGGATGGACACCGTTCTACCCGCAGTTCGACCGTTCCAGTCTGGATGTGGTCGACGAGGCCAAGGCGGCAGGCCAGGACGTGCCCGACTATGTGGCCGGCCAATTGGCAAGCGGCGGGCTCAAACTCGCGGTCACCGATCCGGACAATCCGGCCAACTGGCCGCGTGTGCTCAATGTCTGGCGGGCCAACCTGCTGGGCTCGTCCAGTAAGGGCAACGAGTACTTCCTGCGTCACCTGCTGGGCACGACATCGAACGTGCAGGCCGAACCGACCGGAGAGGAGTTGCGGCCCAACGACGTGGCGTGGACCGACGACATTCCCGAGGGCAAGCTGGACCTGCTGATGTCGATCGACTTCCGGATGACCTCGACGACGCTGCTCTCCGATGTGGTGCTGCCCGCGGCGACCTGGTACGAGAAGGCGGACCTGTCCAGCACCGACATGCATCCGTATGTGCACGCGTTCAGCCCGGCCGTGGACCCGCCCTGGGAAACCCGTTCGGACTTCGAGGCTTTCGGCGCGATCGCCCGCGCCTTCAGCGCGCTGGCCGCCCGTCACCTGGGCACCCGCACCGATGTGGTGATGGGCACGCTGCAGCACGACACCCCCGCTGCGATGGCCTGTCCCGGTGGTACCGAACATGATTGGCGAGCGACGGGCGAAACGCCGGTGCCCGGCAAGACGATGGGCCCGTTGGCGGTCGTCGAGCGAGATTACCCGGCGATCGCCGAGAAATGGGCGGCCCTGGGTCCGTTGGTCGAGACCCTGGGGCTGACCACCAAGGGCATCACCACCCACCCCGACCAGGAGGTCGGCGAACTCGCCGCGAAGTTCGGTGTGATGGATTCCGGTGCGGCACAGGGCCGTCCCGCCATCACCACCGCGGAGCGGATGGTCGACGTCATCCTGGCGTTGTCGGGCACCTCGAACGGCCGGCTGGCGGTGCAGGGATTCAAGGAGCTGGAGAAGCGCACCGGGCGCAAGCTGGTGCACCTGGCCGAAGGCAGCGAGGAGCGCCGGATCACCTACGCCGACACCCAGGCCCGTCCGGTCCCGGTGATCACCAGCCCGGAGTGGTCGGGCAGTGAAACCGGTGGGCGCCGCTACGCGCCTTTCACGGTCAACATCGAGGAGCTGAAACCGTTCCACACCCTCACCGGACGCATGCACTTCTATGTCGACCACGACTGGTTGGAGGAACTCGGCGAGCAGCTGCCGATCTACCGGCCTCCGCTGGACATGGCGCGGTTGTTCGGCGAATCCAAGCTGGGCCGCGACGGTATCGGCCTGACTGTGCGGTACCTGACCCCGCATTCCAAGTGGTCGATCCACTCGGAGTACCAGGACAACCTGTTCATGTTGTCGCTGTCCCGCGGTGGTCCCACCATGTGGATGAGCCCGCCGGATGCGGCGAAGATCGAAGTGAAGGACAACGATTGGATCGAGGCGGTGAACCGCAACGGGGTGCTGGTCTGCCGGGCGGTGGTCAGCCACCGCATGCCCGAAGGCGTGGTGTACGTCTACCACGCACAGGAACGGACCATCGACGTACCGCTGACGGAGACCACCGGAACCCGCGGCGGTATCCACAATTCGCTGACCCGGCTGCTGGTCAAACCCAGCCACCTCGCCGGCGGGTACGCCCAGCACTCGTTTGCCTGGAACTATCTCGGCCCCACCGGAAATCAGCGTGATGAGGTCACGGTCGTCCGGCGTCGATCGCAGGAGGTGCGATACCAGTGAAGGTCATGGCCCAGATGGCGATGGTGATGAACCTCGACAAGTGCATCGGGTGTCAGACCTGTTCGGTGACGTGTAAACAGGCCTGGACCAACCGGGCCGGCACCGAGTACGTCTGGTTCAACAACGTCGAAACCCGTCCCGGGCAGGGTTATCCCCGTACCTACGAGGATCAGGAGAAGTGGCGTGGGGGTTGGCGGCTGGACCGCCGCGGCCGGTTGCGGCTGCGCGACGGTGGCCGGCTGGCCAAGCTGGCCAGGATCTTCGCGAACCCGAAGCTGCCGTCGATCGATGACTACTACGAGCCATGGACGTACGACTACGAGAACCTGACGTCGGCGCCGCTGGGTGAGCACTTTCCCACCGCACCGCCGCGCAGCCTCATCACCGGCAAACCGATGAAGGTGTCGTGGTCGGCGAACTGGGACGACGATCTGGCCGGCTCACCGGAAATCGTTCCGGGGGATCCGATCCTCAAGCAGGTCAGCGAGCAGATCAAACTCGAGCTCGAGCAGACGTTCATGTTCTATCTGCCCCGGATCTGCGAACACTGCCTGAACCCGTCGTGTGTGGCGTCCTGCCCGTCGGGTGCGATGTACAAGCGTTCAGAAGACGGCATCGTGCTGGTCGATCAGGATCGCTGCCGGGGCTGGCGCATGTGTGTATCCGGATGTCCTTACAAGAAGGTGTATTTCAACCACAAGACCGGCAAGGCCGAGAAGTGCACGTTGTGTTATCCACGCATCGAGGTCGGGTTGCCCACGGTGTGCTCGGAAACCTGCGTGGGCCGGTTGCGCTACCTCGGACTGGTGTTCTACGACGTCGACCGGGTACTGGATGCGGCGTCGGTGCCCGATGAGAAGGACCTGTACGAGGCACAGCGCCAGATCCTGCTGGATCCGGCCGATCCCGAGGTGATCGCCGGTGCCCGGGCCGAGGGCATCTCCGATGAGTGGATCGAGGCCGCTCAACGTTCACCGGTGTACAAGCTCATCCACACCTATGGCGTTGCGTTGCCGCTGCATCCGGAATTCCGGACGGTGCCGATGGTGTGGTACATCCCACCGCTGTCGCCGGTCGTCGACGCGGTCAGCCGCGACGGGCATGACGGCGAGGACGTCGGCAATCTCTTCGGGGCGCTGGAGGCTTTGCGTATCCCGATCGAATACCTGGCCGGGTTGTTCACCGCGGGGGACACCGCCGTCGTCGAAGGGGTGCTCCGACGTTTGGCGGCGATGAGGTCCTACATGCGCGACATCAACCTGGGCCGGCAGACGCAGCCGCACATCCCGGCCGCGGTGGGCATGACCGAGGAGCAGACCTACGAGATGTACCGGCTGCTGGCACTCGCGAAATACGAGGAGCGCTACGTCATTCCGACCGCATACAGCTCCGAGGCGATACCTGGCGCGGAAGAACCCGGCTGCTCGCTGTCCTTCGAAGGGGGACCGGGAATGTATGAGTCGGGTCCGTTCGGCGAGGCCAGCGGCGGGCCGGTACCGGTGGCGGTGGAGACCTTCCACGCGCTGCAACACCGGCAGACCAGCGGCGGGATGGCCGCCAACGCCGAACGGCCGTCTCGCGTCAACCTGCTCAACTGGGACGGCAGGGGAGTGCCGTCGGGCATGTTCCCTGGGGGTGATCAGTGATGAAGCTTCGCAACCGAACCCGCGACCAAACGATGCAGCACCGCCTGGTGTGGCAGGCGGCTTCGCTGATGCTCGCCTACCCGGACGACCACCATGCCGACCGGCTGCAGACCGCGGCGCGTCTGCTGGACCATGTCACGGGGGAGCCCAGGGCGCTGCTCGGCGAAACCGTTGTCGGACTGAGCCTTCGACCGACCATGCAGCTACAGCAGGAGTATGTCGAGACCTTCGACCTGCAGAAGCGGTGCACCATGCTCCTGACCTACTGGACGTCGGGGGACACCAGGAACCGCGGCGCGGACATGGTCGAATTCACCCAGACTTACCGTGCCTCAGGCGTTGAGATCCCTAAAGGCGAAGCACCCGACCATCTTCCGGTGGTACTGGAATTCGCCGCGACGGTCGACCCGGATGCGGGCCGGCGGCTGCTCAACAAGTACCGCCTGCCGATCGGTGTGGTGGCCCGGGCGTTGGCCGAGCGGACGTCGCCCTACGCCCCCGTTGTCACAGCCGTGAACGCAACCCTGCCACCCCTGGCTTCGGTGGACGACGTGTCGCGATTGATGATGGCCGGTCCGCCTGCTGAATCCGTTGGGCTGCAGCCATTTCAATTGACAGTGCCGCCGCGAAGGGTATGAGGAGGCCGGGGAGATGAACTGGGAGATCTTCTGGGACGTGGTGCCCTATGTGACGCTGGCGGTCGTCGCCGTCGGCACCTGGTGGCGGTACCGCTACGACAAGTTCGGCTGGACCACGCGCTCGTCACAGCTCTACGAGTCGCGGCTGCTGCGGATAGCCAGCCCGATGTTCCATTTCGGCATGCTCGTGGTGTTCATCGGCCACGTCGTCGGGCTGTTCATCCCCGAGTCGTGGATGAACCTGGTGATGAGCGACCACTTCTATCATTTGCAGGCGGTGGTCCTCGGCGGTCTCGCCGGTATCGCGGCTCTGGTCGGGATCGCACTGCTCATCTACCGGCGCCGCGCCACCGGCCCGGTCTTCATGGCCACCACCGTCAACGACAAGACGATGTATGTGGTGCTGGTGGCGGCTCTGGTGGCCGGCTTCGCCTGCACCGCGATCGGGGCGACACCTGAGGGCGCCGAGCACGATTACCGCGAGACCGTGTCTCCCTGGTTCCGCTCGATCTGGATCCTTCAGCCCCGCGGCGATCTGATGGCCCAGGCACCGGTCTACTTCCACATCCACGTGATGATCGCGCTGGTGTTGTTCTGCCTGTGGCCGTTCACCCGTTTGGTGCACGTGTTCAGCGCCCCGATCGGGTACCTGTTCCGGCCTTACGTCGTGTACCGCAGCCGCGATGTCGCCGAACGCAGCGAGCTGGTCGGATCACGTCCGCAGCGTCGCGGTTGGTGAGCGCTCCCGGACCTCGAACTAGGGACCTTTGGCCCTGCCCCGGGGCTGTGGACAGGCGGAGGATTGCCGGTATGGAGAAGGCTGCACATGCAGCCGCTCGCACCTGCTACCGGCACACGGAGGTTGACCGATGAAGGGACAAGAACTCGACGTTCTCACCCGCAGGCAGTGCCTGGATCTGCTGGAGCGGGTGCGGGTCGGACGGTTGGTATTCACCGAGGATGCGTTGCCGGCCGTGCAGCCCGTCAACTTCCGGGTGTGGCGTGACGATGTGGTGATCCGGGTGGCCGGCGGGCCCAAGCTCTCCGCAGCCATCGACCATCAGGTGGTGGCGTTCGAGGCTGATGAACTCGACGCCGATCTCCACACCGGCTGGAGCGTGACCATCGTGGGGCACGCCGAGCCGATCACCGACGTCGACGATCAGGTCGCGGTCGCCGGGACATTCGTCCAGCCGTGGGCCGAGGGACGACGCGACCACTTCGTGCGGATACGCGCGGAGAAGGTCACCGGGCGTGCGCTCCGCGACCATGCGATGCCGCACTACGGGGGCGTGGGCTAGTACCGCAACCGGTCTTCGACGACCCGCACGGCGTGGCCGGGGTGCTGCGTCGCGTACAGCGGATGCAACAGCATCGGGTGGCGGCAGTGCGCGCACGAGGCCTGCGGCTGGTTCGCCGACGCGAAGGTGAGGTGGTGGCATTCGCTGCACCGGACCATGTAGCAGGCGCCGATCCAGTTGGCCATGCCCACATAGATCGCCACCGTGGTCCCGAGCGCGAGCACCATGATCAACGTGACCGTGAGCACTTCGTAAACCGTCATCCTGGCACCTCCAAGCACGCCTATGGCAACGTGACGGATACCTGAAACGGTACTCGCGAACCTCAGGATTTCCTGGCCCGTTTGAAGACCTTGTCCAGTTCTTTACCGCTCAATCCGTGGTGTTCGGCCTTGCGGACCTTGTGCAGCACCAACGGGCAGCGTTTGCAGCGCGGCTTGCTCTTACAGCACTTCTTCTTGGGCTTGAGGCCGGCGATCTTTGCGGACTTCAACGTGACGGGGCTCTCTCGTTTTCGTGATCGACCGGCGTGCCTGCGAGAATGTCGGTGTGGATTCACGCCCGAGCTTTCGCAACGTCGCCATCGTCGCCCACGTCGACCACGGCAAGACGACCCTAGTCGACGCGATGCTGCGACAGTCGGGTGCCTTGACGCACCGCGGCGACGACGCGGTGGAGCGCCTGATGGACTCCGGTGACCTTGAGAAGGAAAAAGGCATCACCATCCTGGCCAAGAACACCGCGGTACACCGCCATCACCCCGACGGCACCATGACGGTGATCAACGTCATCGACACACCCGGGCACGCCGATTTCGGCGGCGAGGTGGAGCGCGGACTGTCCATGGTCGACGGCGTGGTTCTGCTGGTCGACGCCTCGGAGGGCCCGCTCCCTCAGACCCGGTTCGTGCTGCGCAAGGCGCTGGCCGCGCACCTGCCCGTGCTCCTGGTGGTCAACAAGACCGACCGGCCCGACGCGCGTATCGCCGAGGTGGTCGAGGAAAGCCACGACCTGCTGCTCGACGTCGCCTCCGATCTCGACGACGAGGCCCAGGCTGCCGCCGAGAAGGCGCTGGACCTTCCCACGCTGTACGCGTCGGGACGCGCCGGCATCGCTTCCACGACGCAGCCCGCCAACGGCGAGAACCCCGACGGCGAGAACCTCGACCCGCTTTTCGATGTGCTGCTCGAGCACATTCCGCCGCCACAGGGTGATCCGGAGGCTCCGCTGCAGGCGCTCGTGACCAACCTCGACGCCTCGGCCTTCCTGGGCCGTCTCGCGCTGATCCGCATCTACAAGGGCCGGCTCAAGAAGGGCCAGCAGGTTGCCTGGATGCGCGAGGTCGACGGCCACCCGGTCATCACCAACGCCAAGATCACCGAGCTGCTGGTCACCGAGGGCGTTGAACGCACGCCCACCGACGAGGCCGTCGCCGGCGACATCGTGGCCGTTGCGGGTATGCCGGAGATCATGATCGGCGACACCCTGGCCGACACCGATCACGCCCATGCGCTGCCCCGTATCACCGTCGACGAGCCGGCGATCTCGGTCACCATCGGGACGAACACCTCGCCGCTGGCCGGCAAGGTCTCCGGCCACAAGCTGACCGCCCGGATGGTGAAGAACCGCCTCGACGCGGAGCTGGTCGGCAATGTGTCGATCAAGGTCGTCGACATCGGTCGTCCCGACGCCTGGGAGGTGCAGGGCCGAGGCGAGCTGGCGCTGGCCGTGCTGGTCGAGCAGATGCGCCGCGAAGGGTTCGAGCTGACTGTCGGCAAGCCGCAGGTGGTTACCCGCAACATCGACGGCAAGCTGCACGAGCCGTTCGAGGCGATGACCATCGACTGCCCGGAGGAGTTCGTCGGCGCCATCACGCAGTTGATGGCCGCCCGCAAGGGCCGCATGGAAGAGATGGCCAACCATGCCGCCGGGTGGGTCCGGATGGACTTCATCGTGCCCAGCCGCGGACTGATCGGATTCCGGACCGACTTCCTGACCCTGACGCGCGGCACCGGCATCGCCAACGCCGTGTTCGACGGTTACCGGCCGTGGGCCGGCGAGATCCGCGCCCGCCACACCGGTTCGCTGGTGAGCGACCGGTCCGGCTCGATCACCCCGTTCGCGATGATCCAGCTGGCCGACCGCGGACAGTTCTTCGTCGAGCCGGGCGAGGACACCTACGAGGGTCAGGTCGTCGGGATCAACCCGCGCGCCGAGGATCTCGATGTCAACGTCACCCGCGAGAAGAAGCTGACCAACATGCGGTCGTCGACCGCCGACGTCATGGAAACGCTTGCGCGGCCACTGGATCTGGGCCTCGAGCAGGCCATGGAGTTCTGCGCCGAAGACGAATGCGTCGAGGTGACGCCCGAGGTCGTCCGCGTGCGCAAGGTGGAGCTGACGGCATCGCTGCGGGCGCGCGCGAAGGCGCGGGCCAAGGCGCGGGGCTAGTTCTCGCTCTTGCCCCTTCCCGCTGACGCTGACTCTGCGTCGGCGGCGCAAAAGTGCGAGTGCTCAGCGCCCTCACCGCAGTGTCACTGCAGCTGGGTGAATGTGATGTCGGTCACTCCGCCCGACCGGGCTGACTTTATCCGACAATTGCCTGGGATGGATGTAAAAAGACTGCCGAAGCGGCAATATGTTGCGTTTCGCTCCGCCGCTGCAGGCTCAGTGCCTGTTGAGGCGGCCGGATCTGGCCATATGCATGGTCGGTACGGCCTGAAAATTAGATCCATTGTTCCGACATCGGTAGCAGGTGGACCGTTTGCCCCGCAGGGCCGGTGCGCGGCGGTGGCGGCCGGAGAGGGTCGATACCCTGAGTAGCGTGCCGACACCCCTCCGCCGCGCCCGCTTGACGATCGGGGCGCTCGTTTCGGTGCCGGCACTTCTGTTCAGCGGCTGCACGGTCAGTCCGCCGCCGGCCCCGCAGAGCACCGAGACCACAGAGACGACGCCGCCGCCCCCCATGAAGGCGACGCAGATCATCATGGCCATCGATTCGATCGGCCCTGGCTTCAACCCGCACCTGCTGTCGGACCAGTCCCCGGTGAACGCGGCGGTCGCCTCGATGGTGCTGCCGAGTTCGTTCCGCCCGGTGCCCGACCCGAAGTCTCCGACGGGTTCCAACTGGGAGCTGGACCCGACGCTTCTCGAATCGGCTGAGGTGACAAGCCAGAATCCGTTCACGGTCACCTACAAGATTCGCCCCGAAGCGCAGTGGACCGACAACGCGCCCATCGCCGCCGACGACTACTGGTATCTGTGGCGCCAAATGGTCAGCCAGCCAGGCGTTGTCGACCCGGCGGGCTACGACCTGATCACCGGCGTGCAATCGGTGGAGGGCGGCAAGCAGGCGGTGGTGACCTTCTCCCAGCCCTATCCGGCGTGGCGAGAGCTGTTCAACGACATCCTTCCGGCCCACATCGTCAAGGACATCCCGGGCGGTTTCGGTGCGGGCCTGGCCCGCGCGATGCCGGTCACCGGCGGGCAGTTCCGGGTGGAGAGCATTGACCCGCAGCGTGACGAGATCCTTCTCGCGCGCAACGACCGGTACTGGAGTGTGCCGGCCAAGCCGGATCTGGTGTTGTTCCGCCGGGGCGGCGCGCCCGCTGCGCTTGCCGACTCGATTCGCAACGGCGACACCCAGGTGGCCCAGGTGCACGGTGGCGCAGCCACATTCGCGCAGCTGAGCGCGATCCCGGATGTCCGCACCGCCAGAATCGTCACACCGCGGGTGATGCAATTGACGCTGCGCGGCGGACAGCCCACATTGGCAGAAGCCCAGGTGCGCAAGGCGATCCTCGGTCTGATCGATGTCGACCTGCTCGCGTCGGTGGGTGCGGGCGATGACAACACCGTGACGTTGGCGCAGGCACAGGTGCGCTCTCCGTCCGATCCCGGCTACATACCGACAGCGCCCCCGGCGATGTCACGGGAAGCCGCACTGGATCTGCTGCGCGCCTCGGGTTATCAGATCGAACCCGTGGAGACTCCGCCCGCGCCCGGCGCGCCGCCGGCGCCGGACAACGGCAGGCAACGCATCACCAAGGACGGGGCCACGTTGTCGTTGGTGCTCGGTGTGGCGTCCAATGATCCGACGTCGGTGGCCGTGGCCAACACCGCCGCCGATCAACTACGCAATGTCGGCATCGACGCCTCCGTGTTGGCCCTGGATCCGGTCGCGCTCTACGGAGATGCGTTGACCAACAACCGTGTCGACGCGATTGTCGGCTGGCACCAGGCCGGGGGAGACCTGGCGACCAGCCTCGCCTCTCGCTACGGCTGCCGCGCATTGGAGGCGACCGCCGTCTCGACCGCGGTTCCCGGTGTCGCGCCCTCGCCGTCATCGAAGCCGACGCCAAGCTCCGCACCTCCTGCGCCCTCGACCACGCAGACCACGACCCAGCCGATTCCGGCCCCGGATTCAGGTGCCCTGGTCCAGGCGCCCAGCAATATCACCGGGATCTGTGATCACAGCATCCAAGCGAAAATTGATGGCGCGCTGGATGGTTCGCAGAACATCGCCGAGGTGATCCAGGCCGTCGAGCCCCGGTTGTGGAGTATGTCGACCGTGCTTCCGATCCTGCAGGACACCACGATCGTGGCGGCCGGACCGAGCGTGCAGAGCGTCAGCCTCACCGGTGCCGTGCCCGTCGGCATCGTCGGCGACGCGGGCACCTGGACAAAGGCGCGCTGAGAAAGGCAGTGGGCCCCCTCGTCCGAGGAGGCCCACTGAGGGTGCTGTGTCAGGCTGCGTTGCTCGAATCTGACGATGACGAGTCTGCGCCGGACTTGGCGGACACGGAGTGCTTGCCTGCTTTGGCGCTCTTGCCGCTGAGTCCATCGGCGGCTTTCTTGATTCCGTCGGTGACGTTCTTGACCGTCCCCTGGATGCCTTCGCGGACCTGTTTGGCCGACGCGGACCGCTTGGTCGACAGGCTCTTGCCGGGTGCTGCCTTGATGCTGTCCTTCACCACCGCGTTGGCGCCGACTGAGGTGGTGGCGGCAACGGAATCCTCTGCAGCTGGCGCGGTTTCGGCCGGTGCCTGCTGAATCGGCGCGACGGCCGGGGCCGGCGCGGGTGCTGGCTTCGGACTGACGTCGAGCGTGACGACCTTCGCCGCGGACGGCAGGGTCGTGTCCGCGGCTGCGCGTGACTCCTCGGTGGCCGGCGGAGTGATTGCCGCAGCGATCATCTCGCGTGCCTGCCGCAGGGTGCTAAGAAGGCCCAGGTTGGGACCGAACACGCCGCCGCCGAGCTCGTCACCGTTGAGGAACGCATCCGTGATGACGGCCGGGCTGCTGAGCATCGCGTTCACGACGCCGAGCGGATCACCCGCCGTGGCAGAGTCAACGATCTCCTGTCCGACGTTTCCCGCCACCGTGATCGTCCGGTATGCGACGTTGAGCAGGCCGAGCGCGGGCAATGCCACAATCGCCGGGTTGCTCAGCACATTGGCCAGGTTCTGCACCGGCTGTCTGACGGCGTTGATGGCGGGCTCGAGCAATGGAAGGACGGCGCCGGCGACAGGGGTCAGGAATGCGCTCCAGAGGTTGGCCACCGCGCTGTTGACGTCGCCCGCCATGAGATCGGTCAGAGAGGCCTGCAGCAAGGACGGGATGCTCCAGGGGTTCGACGGGTCAAGCGCATTGCCCAGCGCGGTTGCGGAGCCTTGCAAGGCGGTGAAAAGCGAACCCGCGGTGCTGAGCTGATTCGTGATCACCTGTAGCAGGACAGGCGCGGGATCGGTCACTTCCTGTCCGATGATGGTCGACACATTGGTGAAGGTGTTCGTGAACAGGTCCAGATATGCCTGGATCGGATCGGTTGCTGCCGACAGGCTCACCTCAGCCGATGAAACCGCCGGAACCGTGATGTCCGGCATCGGCGGCGCGACCGGACTCATCGCGATGGCGCCCGCTCCGAGGAAGGCGACACCAGCGGTGAAATAGGGATGGGCTGCGACGTGCATGGCTTCTCCTCCAGATCATTCCGATCCCCGACGAGGCTGAAGCTACCTGAGAGTAACTTTACAAAATTGAGTTTTTGAAAAGTTGCATTCAAGGCTGGATTGCCGGCTAATCGGATCGTAAGCAAGGGAAACTAGCTGATAGAGCCTTTGGTTAGGGGGCCTTCGCGAAGCTCCGACTTCGAACGACACTGTCGATCGCAATCAAATATCGCAGAATCACCGGTGTTCGCTGAAATTGCGTTGTGCCGGCGAAATCGATGTCGATCAGCGAGTTCTCGTGGCATCGAGATTTAGCGCAAAACGGTGGCTGCGCACGGTGGCGCCACACCGGCAGGCGGCATCCCGAACGCGGCGGCGACAGCCAAGGCGGCAGTACGCGAGGCGTCGGTTAAAGGGTTTTGCTACAGCATTGCCACGGCAATCAAATGTCCGCGGTCGCCATTTCGCCTCCACGCGAGTGTGGACCCTGGCGATCCGAGGTGTATCTGAGCAGCAGCTGAGAAATCCCTCAGAACGGAAGAGCCCCCTCCATCGCGTGGATGGAGGGGGTCGCCGGGTGGTGCTCAGGCCTACTTGTCGGCACCCTTGTCGGCGCTCTTCGCCGCGTCGCCCGACGAGTCCGTCTTCTTCTCGGCGCTCTTCTGGACGCCGCTCTTGTCCTTCTTCAGGCCGTCGGTCAGCTTCTTGACGGCCGACTTCACCTGGTTGCGAACTGCCTTGGCGGGATTCGCCTTCTCCTGCACGTTGGCAGACTTCGGGGATACCTTCGTCGCGACCTTGGTCACGGCCGGGGTGGCGCCGTCGGTGTCCGTCGCGGCTGCACCCGTGTCGGCGTCAGAAGCGTTGTCCGCGTCTGTAACTGGAGCAGCCTCGGCCTTGCCGGCCGGTGCGGTCACCGGCTCCAGCGCCGTGGTGACCGCTGTGGTGGCAGCGGGTGCCGGGGCGGCCAGTGCCTTGGTGGTGAGGACCTCGGTCGGAGGAGTGAACGGCTTGGGCTTGATCTGCTTGAGGGCGTTCACGTAGGAGTCCGCGATGTAATTGCCCATCGAGATCGTCGCGTCGGTTTGGAAGACCACGCTCGTGGCGAAGTCCGCGATGCCGTGTTGGACGGCGTTGATCACCTTGACCGGATCGCCGGTGGCGACGGCGTTCGCCACATCCTGAGCTCCGACGAGAGCCTGCTTCACAATGGCTCTCGGCTGACCGTCCAGGTCGTACCCGACGCCGATCGTTGAGGCGGCCAGTCCGATGACCACTCCGAGTGCGGCCTCCGACGTAGCATCGATGATCGGTTGCGGAACGTTGAGTACATGCCCGATGGCGTTGATCTCCGGGGACACCGCAAATATCAGGATATTGATGATGGGCTGCATTCCGCCCTGCACCAAGACATCGAGGGCGCCGCCGGCATTACCGGCGGCGATCTGTGCTGCAGCGGCCTCAAGCCCGGCGGGCAGACCGGCCGCCAAATCACCGAGGGCCTCACTGATCGCGGTCCCCGCCGCGGACGTGGTTTCGCCGAGCGCGGCAAGGTTGGGGCCGAAGTTCTGGGCCGCGATGACTCCGTCGGCGAGAACCTGTGCGATCTGCCAAGCCGGGGGCGTGCTCATGAAGGCCTGATAGCCGCCGACCGCGTTGTCGATGAGCTGGCGGGGGATCGCAGCCGGGTTGCTGGTCTGGCGTTCGATGATGTTGCTGATCAACGTCTGGGTGGTGGTGACCACCGGCGCGAACACGGTCAGCGGGTTGTCCACCGCAGTCGTGAGGGCGACAGGTACATGCACCTCTGGAACAGACGGAGCCATGGGGCTGACTGCGATGGCGCTGGCACCTACGAGTGCCACCCCCGCAGCCAGGTAGGACCGAGCAGCGAGTTGCATTGAATCTCCTTACGGGAGCGTAACTAAGGTCGGCGCAGAAGTTACCCCATAGTAAGTTCCGCTGTCTGCAAATTTTCTTAACTATTTTTCAGCTCGCCGAGACCCGCATTGGACCCCGCAAATAGACTCAAGGTATCTGGGATATTGCTGGTAGTACGCATTTACCGTGGTCGCCACCCATGGTTGCGATACCCAAAGTAGCGATATTAGGGCCGCTGACAGGAGGGCTATGGCAAACATATGTCGGTGAGCGTCATTTGATTGCCAGCGAAGTCCAGGAGGATAAGCGCGGTTAGGTTACCCAGCGGTAATGCCGTCGCGATGCCGGCTGAAGAGTTAGCACGCGCACAGTGGACAATGCGATGTGATCTGTAAAACAAGAAGGCCGTCGGTGCGACGCGCGACACCAATGGGACCAGCGGTCTCGGTATTCGCACAGTCTTTGCGATAGCAACGAAGTGGCAGTCGCGGTCAGTTTCAAAGACTACGGATTTCGTCGTCGAGGTTTGCTCGCGGTCGGTCAGTCGACCGCTACTTCGGTGCGCCGCTCGGCCAGGGATTGGAGCCCGTGGGCGGCCAGCGCGGCAGCCAGGAACGGCAGCAGTACCCAAAGCGGCGGCCGCGCGAGTTCCCACACGAAGAGCGCGGCCCAGATCGGCGCGCGCTGCGTCACGGCAAGCACGCCGGCTGCACAGGTGAGCGAGACGGCGGCGACGCTGACGGGGTGAAGGCCCAGGGTGTTGATCGAAATGGCAATGAGCGAGCCGAGCGCGGCGCCGGTCGCGAGCGCCGGGGTGAGCATGCCGCCCACCGCGCCGGCGCGCAGGAAGATCGCGGTGAGGACGGGCTTGAGGAGCAGGATCACCGCGGCAGAGCCGAGCGTCATCCCACTGTCGAGACTGACGGTGAGGATGCTCTTGCCATTGCCCGGGAGCTCCGGCCACCACACCGAACCGAGGCCGACAAGCAGGCCCGCCCCCGCAATGCCCGGGATGATCAGCCACGACGTGAGCGCCGCCGGAGGCCGGGCCAGCGCCATGATCCGATTGAAAGCCATGCCAACAGCCAGGGCCAGCGGCGCAAGGACCAGCGCGAAACCGGTCAGAAAATAGGACAGGCTCGGATCCGGCCATACCAGCGGAGCTCGGACATGGGTCACGGGCGCCGCGACGGCGACCGCCAGCGCCGAGGTGATCAACGCGGCGCCGACGGCCCGCGGATGCCACGTGTGCAGCATGATGCGGATCGCGAACAAGGCACCGCCGACCGGCACGCTGTACACCGCTCCCAGGCCGGCCCCCGCGGCGCAGGCGAGCAGGATCTGACGGTCGTGCGCAGTCAGCGCCCACCGGGAGGTGCCGGCGTCGCCGAGCACAGCCGCAACCTGACGGGGTGCGCCCTCACGGCCCAGGGACGCTCCGGCCCCCACCACCAGTACCTGCAGCGCGGCGTCGAGCGTCAGTGAAACCCGGGGAATGGGCCCATGATTGGCGATGGTCGAGGCCAGTCCGGGAATCACATAGTGCCGGCGCAGAATCCACCAGCCGAACCCGGCCAGTGCTCCACCGATCATCGGGCCGAGGGCGCGGCGCACCGGACTGCTCCCGCTGACGCCATCGAGCAGCGAGCCGAACGAATAGGCGTAGGTGAGGTGTTCGACGAAATGCAGCAGAACCGTCGTCGCCATCCCGGCCAGGCCCGCCAGCAGCCCGACAACGACGATGCTGCAGCCGAACTCAAGCTCACGCCGGGTCACTCCGTGAATGTATGCGGCACGCGTGGATTCGTCAGCGCGGTGGAGAAAGCCGGTGACATGAGTCGTCGGGCGCGGCTGACGGTGCGCGGGCTATCGTCGATCACGATGCCGAACGAAGCGCCCCGTCTCCTGTTTGTCCACGCCCACCCGGACGACGAAACCCTGACCACCGGTGCCACCATCGCGCACTACGCCGCGCGCGGCGCGGAGGTACACGTGGTGACGTGCACCCTAGGCGAGGAGGGAGAGGTCATCGGTGACCGCTACGCGCAGTTGGCCGTGGACCACGCCGACCAACTCGGCGGCTACCGGATCAGTGAGCTGACCAAAGCGCTGAACGCTCTGGGTATCGGCGAACCACAGTTCCTCGGCGGTCCCGGTCGATGGCGTGACTCGGGCATGGAGGGCACGTCGGCGCGCAAGCAACAGCGCTTCATCGACGCCGATTTCGACGAGGCCGTCGGCGAACTGGTGCAGATCATCGAGACCCTGCGGCCACACGTCGTCGTCACCTACGATCCCGACGGCGGCTACGGCCATCCCGACCACAAACAGGCCCATCGCGTCACCACCGCGGCGGTCGAGGCCGCACGGGACGGCGGCGGCTGGGCCGTCCCCAAGTTCTATTGGACGGTCATGGCGAGCAC
Source organism: Mycobacterium sp. URHD0025 (assembly GCF_000426065.1). Classification (GTDB taxonomy): domain Bacteria; phylum Actinomycetota; class Actinomycetes; order Mycobacteriales; family Mycobacteriaceae; genus Mycobacterium. Next base: position 288,498 of record NZ_AUEQ01000008.1, read on the forward strand.
CGCGATGCGGGCCGGCCTCCAAAATCTGCGGGACACTCCCGAGGAGTGGATCCGGATCGACGTCGGCGATGTCCCGTTCGGGTACAGCGACGAACAGATCGATGCCGTGGTCGACGCCACCGCGCAGCTTCCGGCCAAGGTCGCCGCGATGCGCGCGCACGCCACGCAGGTCACCGTCTCTTCCGACGGCACCGCATTCGCCCTGTCCAACAATCTGGCACTGCCACTGATCGGCGAGGAGCATTACGTCCTGGTCTCCGGCGAGGCGGGGGAGCGCGACGAACGTGGGTGGGAAACCGACCTGCTGCACGGACTGAATCTGCAATAGCCAAAACTGGACGCGGTAAGCTCCGGTTAATCAGAGGCGTCGAAGGGACATTCATGGACCCCGATCTGGATCCGAACCTGCAGCACTGGCAGGACCGTGCGGACAACTTCCAGTGGGTGGTGGGTTCGCTGGTCGGTCTGCTCGACAGCATCCCCACCTGAGACCCGACCTGGGCACGCCCTCGGACCTCGTGCTGGGTCGCATCGTCCTGGCACTGCTCGCCATTGACGGCATCATCTCCGCCGTCGTAGGTGCATTGTTGTTGCCGTCATACATCGGCTCGATCCCATTTCCGGTGAGCGCACTGTTCGTCGGAGCACTCAACACCGCGCTGGTGTGGGCCGCCGTCCACTGGACCGATTCCATGCGGGTGGCGGCGCTGCCGCTGTGGACGTGGCTGGCTACCGTCGTGGCGATGACTTTCGGCGGACCTGGCGGAGACATCATCTTCGCCGGCAGTGGACTGATGGCCTACGGCTCGCTGATATTCATCGCCGCCGGTGCGTTACCACCGGCGGCGATACTGCGACGGCATTACCGCCGCTGACTCACTTCTTGTCGTGCTTGGAACTGCCCGACTTGCCGCTGTCGTTGCCGTTGGACTGCTGGGAATCCTTGGACGACACGGTCTTTTCCTTCTTGACCTTGGGCTTCGGCGCCGCATTCTTGACGGCCGTCTTGACCGCGTCGCGGGCATCGTCGCCGGCCTTCTTCGCACCCGCCGCCGACTTGTCGACGGCAGAGCGGATGCCCTGTTTGCCTGAGACGATGGTCCGGCCAGGTGCCTTGTCGGCTCCTTCTGTCTTGTCGACCGCGGTTGCGTCCTGAGCATTCCGCAGCGACTGGCGCACCGACTTCGGGACGACGCTGATGTCGCCTTTCTGTACGGTCGTGATCTCCTGCGGTTCGGCGTCGTTCGAGACTGTCTCGACGGTGTCGCTCAGGTGGTCGGTGAGCTCGGCGACCGGGTTCTGCTCACCCTCGGCGGCCTGCGCCTTGAGCCGGTCTGCGAGGGTCTCGATGCCCGTTCCCTCGGATAGCTTCTCGAACGCTGTGGCCAAGTTCTCGCCGGCCTTCGTGAGTGCACCAGTGATGGACGCCAGCGGGCGCTGGGTAATTCCCTCGGTGAACGCCGCGGGCGCCGCAAGGTTGGTCATGAAATCCGTCGACGGCCGCACCAGATCGCCGACCAGTTCGCGCAGGCCGGATGCCAATGGGCCGCCGAGCGTCTGGGTCGTCGCGACCGATGCAACCGTGGGGAATGGTGGCGGCAGCGGCGGGAGGATCCAGCCGAAGAACTCGTTGAACTCGGCGACTCCAAAGTTGACCGCGGCCTGGAACGACTGGTTGATCGCCGCACCGGCGGAGTTGACCCACACCCCAAGATTCAGCGGGTCGTTGACCACTGGGACCAGGAAGGTGAGAACAACGGCATCCGCGATCGGTTTGATCAGTGTCCAGTAGAAGATGTCGACCTGAGTGGTGATGGGGCTGACGAACGGAACCCATTGCCCAACCCAGTAGGCCAGGTCGGTGCCGTAATCCACAGCCCAGTCGACCCAGGCCTGGACTCCCAGGTATGAGGACTCCAAGAAATTGCCAGCCGCATTCTGCACAGCGACATCGCGGGTCACAGCGGCGGCTGGGGCAATGCCCGGCGCGGGCGCGGCGTCCGTCGGATCCGTCAGGTTCGGCGCCACCGCGGCCGTCATGCGGCTGGCCGCGGCGAGCAGGTCGACCATGGCCTGCGTCAGCTGCGGCTGGGTGGAAGTAGGTTGCGCGGGGACTGCGATGTCGGCGGGTGCTGCCTGTACCGGGGCGAGGGCGATGGCTGTGGCAGTAGCTGCGGCGGCTCCCGCGACCAGATACGAACGAACACTTGTAGACATCACGACTCCTCCGGTATCCCCTTCCCGACGGAAATAACTTACGTGGTCGTGAACCTGTTCGTCGCTCCTTTAAATTGTGTGTCCAATAAGGGCGGCGTGTTGCGCCGACATGCTAGGTCTACTGTGGCCGGTATGCCGGGCACATTGGTTTCAGAATGTGAGACGCGTGGATGATTGAGCACAACGACGGGGTTACACGGGAGTGGCTCTGAACCCCCAGCACGGCGCCGATCTGCCCATCCCGGCCGTCCCACCGAAATCCACGGTGCCGAGTGCGCCGATCACTTCGGGGGCTCTACGGCGGGTCCTGCGCCGGGCCCGTGACGGCGTGACCCTCAACGTCGACGAGGCTGCCATCGCGATGACGGCCCGGGGCGAGGACCTGACCGATCTGTGTGCCAGCGCCGCGCGGGTCCGCGACGCCGGCCTTGAATCGGCGGGCCGGCGCGGGGCGAACGGCCGGCTGCCGGTCAGCTACTCGCGCAAGGTCTTCATCCCAGTGACGCATCTGTGCCGCGATACCTGCCATTACTGCACCTTTGTCACCGTGCCCGGCAAGCTGCGCGCGCAGGGCATGGGGATGTACATGGAGCCCGACGAGATTCTCGACGTCGCGCGCCGTGGTGCCGAACTGGGTTGCAAGGAAGCGCTGTTCACCCTCGGTGACCGGCCCGAGGATCGCTGGGACGAAGCCCGGCAGTGGCTCGACGAGCGCGGCTACGACTCCACGCTGGACTACGTGCGGGCCATGGCCATCCGGGTCCTCGAGGAGACCGGGCTGCTGCCGCACCTGAACCCCGGCGTGATGAGCTGGTCGGAGCTCTCGCGCCTCAAGCCCGTCGCGCCGTCGATGGGCATGATGCTGGAGACCACCTCCCGGCGCCTGTTCGAGCTCAAGGGCGAGGCCCATTACGGCAGCCCGGACAAAGACCCCGCCGTACGGCTGCGGACGCTGGATGATGCCGGCCGGCTCTCGATCCCGTTCACCACCGGGCTGCTGGTCGGTATCGGCGAGACGCTGACCGAGCGGGCCGAGACCATGCACGCAATCCGCAAGTCCCACAAGGAGTTCGGTCACGTTCAAGAAGTGATCGTGCAGAACTTCCGGGCCAAGGACCACACCGCGATGGCGTCGACGCCAGATGCCGGCATCGACGACTTCATCGCGACGATCGCCGTCACCCGCCTGGTGCTGGGCCCCAAGATGCGCGTCCAGGCCCCGCCGAATCTGGTCTCGCGTGACGAATGCCTGGCGCTGATCGGCGCAGGTGTCGACGACTGGGGTGGCGTCTCGCCGCTGACCCCCGACCACGTCAACCCGGAACGGCCATGGCCGGCTCTCGACGACCTGGCCGACGTCACCGCCGCAGCCGGTTACGACCTGGTGCAAAGACTCACCGCGCAACCGCAGTACGTACAGGCCGGCGCGGCGTGGATCGATCCGCGGGTGCGCGGGCACGTGGATGCGCTGGCCGATCCCGACACCGGGTTCGCGCTCGACGTCAACCCGGTCGGACGGCCGTGGCAGGAGCCCGACGAGGCCTCCGAATCGCTGGGCCGCACCGATCTGCACTCCGCGATCGACTCCGAGGGCCGGCTCACCGAGACCCGCAGCGATCTGGACAGCGCGTTCGGCGACTGGGAGTCGATCCGGGCCAAGGTGCACGAGCTCGCCGCGCGGGCTCCCGAACGCATCGACACCGATGTGCTGGCCGCGTTGCGATCGGCCGAACGCGATCCGGGCGGCTGCAGCGACGACGAGTACCTGGCGCTGGCCACCGCGGACGGCCCGGCGCTGGAAGCCGTTACCGCACTGGCGGATTCATTGCGTCGTGACGTCGTCGGCGACGACGTCACCTTCGTCGTGAACCGCAACATCAACTTCACGAACATCTGCTACACCGGCTGCCGGTTCTGCGCGTTCGCGCAGCGCAAGGGCGACGCCGACGCCTATTCGCTGTCCACCGACGAGGTCGCCGACCGGGCCTGGGAGGCGCACGTCGCCGGCGCCACCGAGGTGTGCATGCAGGGCGGCATCGACCCCGAGCTTCCCGTCACGGGTTATGCCGATCTGGTCCGGGCCGTCAAGGCGCGGGTGCCGTCGATGCACGTGCACGCGTTCTCGCCCATGGAGATCGCCAACGGTGTCACCCGCAGTGGGCTGTCTGTGCGGGAGTGGCTGACCTCGCTGCGCGAGGCAGGGTTGGACACCATCCCGGGCACGGCCGCCGAGATCCTCGACGACGAGGTGCGCTGGGTGCTGACCAAGGGCAAGTTGCCGACGTCGGAGTGGATCAACGTGGTGACCACCGCGCACGAAGTGGGGCTGCGCTCGTCATCGACGATGATGTACGGCCACGTGGACACGCCGAAACACTGGGTCGGGCACCTCAACGTGCTGCGTTCCATCCAGGATCGGACCGGCGGCTTCACCGAGTTCGTGCCCCTGCCGTTCGTGCACCAGTCGTCCCCGCTGTATCTGGCCGGTGGCGCGCGTCCCGGGCCGACGCACCGCGACAATCGGGCTGTGCACGCGTTGGCCCGCATCATGTTGCATGGCCGGATCTCTCACATCCAGACGTCGTGGGTCAAGCTCGGTACCGAACGCACGCAGGTGATGCTGCGGGGCGGCGCCAACGACCTGGGCGGCACGTTGATGGAGGAGACGATCTCCCGGATGGCCGGCTCGGAGAACGGCTCGGCCAAGACTGTGGCCGAGCTCGTCGCGATCGCCGAGGGCATCGGCCGGCCCGCGCGTCAGCGCTCCACCGACTACTCACCGCTGGCTGCCTAGCCTTCTGCGCCGAGCTATGACAGGGCGCTCGCGCGGGTCAAGCAATTCACGTCGTGCCCGTCACCCGCGATACCGGAGTCCATCAGCCGCCCGTCGAGGATCTCGCAGGAGAGGCTTCCGGCGTCGCCGGTTGTTGCTGCGGTGCACGCGATGGCGGCGATGAGTGTGCGCATACCAGTCGGTCCGATCTTGAAATTGACAGTGATGCAAATTGCTGACCAGAGCATGATGCGCTGCGCTTTCGAAATCGGCAGAAAAATCCCGAAAATCGGGAATTGAATCGGACCACGGTCCGGTTGTCTCCACTGAAGGTGCCGGAAGGACCGGCCCGAAAATCAAGGAGACACCATGACCGCAGCCGTAGCCACCGATCTGACCACAGGCACCTGGGCCATCGATCCGGTGCATTCATCGATCAACTTTTCGGTCCGCCACCTCATGGTGAGCAAGGTTCGCGGCAGCTTCGAGACCTTCAGCGGCGCGATCACCATTGCCGAGGACGGCACCCCGTCGGTCAGCGCCACCATCGACCTCAACTCCATCGACACCCGCAACGAGCAGCGCGACGCGCACGTGCGCTCCGCAGACTTTTTTGACGCCGAGAATCACCCGACCGCCACCTTCGTCTCGACCAGCGTGCGGCCCGATGGGGACGACTACGTCCTCGACGGCGACTTCACCCTGAAGGGCGTGACCAAGCCGGTTTCCCTCAAGCTCGAGTACAACGGCGTGAACCCCGGGATGGGGCAGGGCGCCGTGGCCGGGTTCGAGGCATCGGTTGTGCTGAACCGCAAGGACTTCGGCATCGACATCGACATGCCGCTGGAAACCGGTGGCACCGTCATCGGCGACAAGGTCACCATCACCCTCGAGATCGAGGCGCTCAAGCAGGCCTGACCTGCTGCTTTGTCACGCTGGCGTGGCGATCGGCCTCCAGGGCCACGCCAGCGTGACATTCGCCAGAAGGCGGTCCCGTCGGCTCGATGTCTGAACCGGCGAGACCTGAGTGGGGGCGATGGTCGACCATGGCCCTCACCTAAAGAATCAGGATGCCCCGGCTCCGCGGTGACAAACGTCATGTGTGCAACCGTCCGAGTGCGGGAACCCCGTCCGACATGGCGGAACTGACATGGTGGAACTGACGCGCCACGGTCTGGCGGTGCGCATGGCGGACCTCGCCCGCGCTGTCGCCATGCCACGGACCGTCGATCAGATACTGAGCGGTGTCACCGCGGCGGCCACCGAACTGATCCCCGGCGCGGACACCGCCGGGGTGTTGCTCATCGGTACCGGTGGCAGCTTCGAGTCGCTGGCAGGCACCAGCGATCTGCCCCATGAACTCGACCGACTGCAGATGGCCTTCCAGGAAGGTCCGTGTATGCAGGCCGCCCTGGCCGACACCGTGGTCCGCACCGACGACTTCCGCGAGGAAACGAGGTGGCCGAGCTATTCGAAGGCCGCCGCCGATATCGGTGTGTTCAGCGGGCTGTCCTTCAAGCTCTACACCGCGGACCGCACGGCCGGCGCGCTCAACCTGTTCGGCTTCCAGCCCGGGGCGTGGGACGGCGAAGCGGAGACCATCGGGACCGTGCTCGCCGCGCACGCGGCCGCTGCGCTGCTGGCAGGCAAGCACACCGAGCAGCTGACGTCGGCGCTGACCACGAGGGACCGCATCGGCCAGGCCAAAGGCATCATCATGGAGCGTTACCAGGTGGACGACGTACAAGCCTTCGAGATGCTGAGGCGGCTGTCGCAGGACAGCAACACCAAGCTCGTCGATGTTGCCCAGCAGGTGATCGACACCCGCGGTTAGTGCCGGTCCTCGGCCAGCGACTCACAGCTCGGCGGCCAGCTCCGTTCCCTGCCTGATGGCTCGCTTGGCATCGAGTTCTGCTGCCACAGCCGCGCCTCCGATGATGTGGGGCTCGATTCCCGCGCCGCGCAACGCCTCCTCGAGATCGCGTACCGATTCCTGACCGGCGCAGATCACCACATTGTCGACCGGTAGTACGCGCCGGTCCCGGTGCTCGGAACCGAAGCTGATGTGAAGGCCCTCATCGTCGATGAGCTCGTAGTTCACCCCGGAAAGCTGCTGCACCCCTTTGGCTTTCAGCGACGCACGGTGCACCCAACCGCTGGTTTTGCCGAGGTTTCGGCCCTGAGCGCCCTTGGTGCGCTGTAGCAGGTACACCTCCCGGACGGCCGGTGCGGGCAGCGCAGTGGCGAGTGCTCCGCGGGCCTCCTGGGGGTCGGCCGCGCCCCACTCGGCCTTCCATTCCTTCAGGTTCAGCGTCGGGGACAGGTCGGTCGTCAGGAATTCACTGACATCGAAACCGATTCCGCCCGCGCCGATCACCGCCACCGACTTGCCCACCGGCGCCCCGGTGATGGCCTGCGCATAGGTGAGAACCTTTGGATGGTCGATCCCCGGAATGGCGGGAAGTCGCGGGGTGACCCCGCTGGCCAGCACCACCTCGTCGAAGCCGGTCAGGTCCTCGACCCCGGCCCGGACGCCCAATCGCACGTCGACCTCGAGCTTGGCGAGCATGGTGGTGTAGTAGCGGATGGTCTGGTTGAACTCCTCCTTGCCGGGAATCCTTCTGGCCAAGTCGAATTGGCCTCCGATCGCCGACGCCGCCTCGAACAGCGTCACGTGATGACCGCGTTGGGCGGCGCTGACCGCGGCGGACAACCCGGCGGGCCCGGCTCCGACGACGGCCACGGACCGGGCGCGACGCGTCGGGCTCAGTGTCAGCGTCGTCTCCCGCCCGGCGCGGGGGTTGAGCAAGCAGGACACCTTCTTGTGCACGAAGGCGTGGTCGAGGCAGGCCTGATTGCAGGCGATGCACGTGTTGATCTCGTCGGCGCGTTGCTCGGCGGCCTTGAGCACCCAGTCCGGGTCGCTGAGGAAGGGCCGGGCCATCGAGATCATCTGCACGTGGGTCTCGGCCAGGGTCTGTTCGGCGGTCTCCGGCATGTTGATCCGGTTGGAGGCCACCACCGGGACGGAGACGTGCTCGGCCACCGCACTGCTGATGTCGACGAATGCGCTGTTGGGTACCGAGGTGACGATGGTGGGCACCCGCGCCTCGTGCCAACCGAAACCCGAGTTGATGATCGTCGCCCCTGCAGCCTCGACTTCGGTTGCCAGCGCGATGATTTCGTCCCAGCTCTGACCGTCCTCGACGTAGTCGGCCATCGACATCCGGTAGCAGATGATGAAATCGGAACCCGCCGCCTCACGCACTCGGCGCACGATCTCGACCGGGAAGCGGCGACGTTTCTCCGGGGTACCGCCCCATGCGTCGGTGCGCTTGTTGGTGCGCGGCGCGAGGAACTGGTTGAGCAGATAGCCCTCGCTTCCCATGATCTCGACACCGTCATAACCCGCCTCGCGGGCCAGCAGTGCGCAGCGGACGAAATCGTCGATGGTGCCCTCGACATCGCGCAGCGCCCGCGGCCGGAAGGGGTTGATGGGGGCCTTGATCGCGGACGCGCTCACCGAAAGAGGGTGGTAGGCATAGCGTCCGGCGTGCAGGATCTGCAGCAGGATCTTGCCGTCCGCGTCGTGCACCGCGCCGGTGATCCGGCGATGGCGCCGCGCTTCCGAAGAAGACACCAGTTGTGAGGCGAACGGCAGCAGCCAGCCGGTCTTGTTCGGTGCGTAGCCGCCGGTGATGATCAGCCCGACGCCGCCACGGGCGCGCTCGGCGAAGTACTCGGCCAGCTTCGCGGTGTCGCCGGCGCGATCCTCCAGACCCGTGTGCATCGAGCCCATCACCACGCGGTTGCGCAGTGTGGTGAACCCGAGGTCCAACGGTGACAAAAGGTTCGGATAGGCCAACCCCATGTCGGCAGGGTAGGTGGGACCGGCGGTCCTATGCAACTAGTTGTATGCCATCGTCGGCGGGCAAGTAATCGACCGTGGCGACTAGGCGAGAGGTATCTGCGACGTTTAGTATCAGTTACTACGCGCCACCCTTAACGGGTGGTGCGTGAAGTTAGGGCACACTGAGACGAGCGTCCAAGTATGGGCAACGCATACTGTGACGTCGACTCATCAGAGTCCCGACCACCGAGCCCAGCAGCCCACTGGACAGGAGAGACATCAGTGACGTACGTCATTGCCGAACCCTGCGTCGACATCAAAGACAAGGCATGTATCGAAGAGTGCCCGGTCGACTGCATCTACGAGGGTGCACGCATGTTGTACATCCACCCCGACGAGTGTGTGGACTGCGGCGCATGCGAACCGGTCTGCCCGGTCGAGGCCATCTACTACGAAGATGACGTCCCGGACCAGTGGAGCAGCTACGCGCAGGCCAACGCCGACTTCTTCTCCGAGTTGGGTTCCCCCGGCGGCGCTTCGAAGGTCGGCGAGACCGACAACGACCCGCAGGCCATCAAGGACCTGCCGGCCAAGGCCGAGGACTGAGCACAGTCGAATCCGGCTTCGAGACTGACGTGGTGCGACAGCGTCGTTCGGCGCTACTGCCAGAGTTCCCGTGGGACACCCTGGCCGACGTCACGGCGCTGGCCCGCTCGCACCCCGACGGAATCGTCGACCTTTCGGTAGGCACTCCCGTAGACCCCGTTGCGCCGGTGATCCGGGACGCGCTGGCCGCTGCCAGCTCGTCTCCCGGATACCCGACGACTGCCGGTACCCCGGCCCTTCGGGCCTCCGCGGAAGCAGCACTGCGACGCCGGTACGGCATCACCGGCCTGGCGCCGGATGCCGTGCTGCCGGTGATCGGCACCAAGGAGCTGATCGCGTGGCTGCCGACCCTGCTTGCCGTCGGTCCCGGCGATATCGTCGTCGTCCCCGAACTGGCCTACCCGACCTACGAGGTGGGCGCGCTGCTGGCCGGGGCGCAGGTGCTGCGCGCCGATTCGCTGACCCAGCTGGGTCCCCAGCGTCCCGCGCTGATCTATCTGAACTCGCCCAGCAACCCCACCGGCCGTGTGCTCGGCGTGGACCATCTGCGCAAGGTGGTGTCCTGGGCCCGCGAGCGCGACGTGCTGATCGCCTCCGATGAGTGCTATCTGGGCCTCAGCTGGGATGCGGAGCCGCTCAGCGTCCTGCACCCGTCGGTCTGCGATGGCGACCACACCGGTCTGCTGGCCGTCCACTCACTGTCCAAGACGTCCTCGCTGGCCGGGTACCGCGCGGGTTTCGTCGCGGGCGATCCTGCCGTGGTGGCCGAACTTCTCGCGGTGCGCAAGCATGCCGGGATGATCGTGCCGACGCCGGTGCAGTCAGCGATGGTGGCCGCCCTCGACGACGACGAGCACGAGGCTGCCCAGCGCGAGCGCTACGCGAAGCGTCGTGCGGTGCTGTTGCCTGCCCTTCAGGGAGCCGGGTTCACCGTGGAGCACTCCGAGGCCGGCCTGTACCTGTGGGTGACCCGCGGCGAGCCGTGCCGCGACACCGTCAGATGGCTGGCCGAGCGCGGGATCCTCGCCGCGCCGGGTGAGTTCTACGGCCCGGCCGGAGCGCAGTATGTGCGGGTTGCGCTGACGGCGACGGACGAGCGCATCGCGGCTGCGGTCGCGCGCCTCGCCTGACTTGCTCGCGAGACTCAGCCGAGCAATCCCAGCGACATCGCTGTGGTGACCGCCGCCGTGCGGTCGGACACCCCGAGCTTGTGGAACGCGCGCAGCAGATGCGTCTTCACCGTGGCCTCGCTGATGTGCAGGGCATGGCCGATGTCGGCGTTGGTGGCGCCCTTGGCCACCAAGCCCAGCACCTGCGCCTCGCGCGCCGACAGCGTGACAGGCGGTGTGCGGACCGCGTTGACCAATCGATCGGCCACCCCGGGGGCGAGCACCGTCTTGCCGCGCGCGGCGTCACGTACTGCGCGGGCCAGCTCGGCGCGCGAGGCGTCCTTGAGCAGATAGCCCGTTGCCCCGGCCTCGACGGCCCGCAGGATGTCGGTATCGCTTTCGTAGGTCGTGACGACCACGATGTGGGTGGACGGATTGTCGGCCAGGATGCGCGCGGTCGCGCTGACGCCGTCGATCCCGGGCATCCGCAGATCCATCAGGATGACGTCGGGGCGCAGCGTGTGGGCCAGCCCGATCGCCTCTGCCCCGGAACCGGCCTCGCCGATCACCGTCAGGTCGTCCTCGGCGTCGATCATGCCGCGCAGACCCTCGCGGACCACAGGGTGGTCGTCGACCAGCAAAACGGTCGTCATGCCGGCACCGCCACCACGACCCGCACCCCGCCGCCCTCGGGCGTGGACAGCGTCAACGTACCGCCCACCTGGTCGATCCGGGCCCGCATGCCGCGCAGGCCGAACCCGTCGGCATGATCGGCCTGTAGGCCGATGCCGTTGTCGGACAGGGATAGTCGTACTCCGTCCGGTGCCGCCTGCAGCCGCACCTTGAGCTCACTGGCGTGGGAATGCCGGCGCACGTTCGTCATCGCCTCCTGTGCACTGCGCAGCAACACCACGTCGGTGGCCATGCCCAGCTGCGGCAGGTCGTCGTCGATCCGGACGTCGACGGCGATGCCGGTCTCGGCGGCGAGGCCCTCGGCCTGACGGCGCAGCGCGGCGGACAGCGTGCCGTCCTCCAACGCCGCCGGGGTCAGTCGCGTCACCATCGTGCGGGCCTCGGCCAGGTTGTCGCGCGCGGTGCTGCGGATGAGCTCGACGTGCCGGATCGCGGCGGCCGGGTCACTGTCGCTTTCCGCTTGCACCGCCTGGGCCAGCGCCACGATGCTGGTGAACCCCTGGGCCAGGGTGTCGTGGATCTCGCGGGCCAGCCGCTCCCGCTCCGCCGCCACACCGGCCTCCCGCGACAGCCGGGAGGCCTCGGCCCGGCTGGCCGCCAATTCGGCGACCGTCTCGGCCAGCTGCTGGCGCTGTCGCATGGTGGTCATGATCGTGGTGCCGATGATCGGGGCGGCCACCGCACCCACCAGCGTTACCGCCGCCACGGCGGGCAGGCTCGCCCAATCCAGTCCGTGGGTCGCTGCGGCGAGTGCCAACGGGGCCAAGGTGACCAGGAAGGTCAGCGTCAAAGCCGCGGCCAGCGGCAGCGTGGCGAAGATGAGCGGGTAGAGCGCCGGTATGGCCGCGACGGCCGGGTCCGCCGCGATGACGGCGATCAGCCACAACCCGATCACCGCTGCCACGAACGACGCCGGCCGGGCTCGCACCGGCCCGGCGGCCGGATCCGCATCGTGAATGACGTTGCGTCCGAACATCAGAACGATCAACACGATGGCACCGAGCGCACCGCAGGCCACCGGCACATTGCCGCCGAAGGTTTCTCGGAGCAGCGCCACCGCGATGATCGCCGCGACGCACAAACCGCAGACGTAGGTCTCCCACATCCAGTGCCAGTCCGACGGCTCGCCGACGGCAGGCTTCGAAGCCGCGATTGTGGTGGGACCGGTTTCGGTCATCTGCCGATGCTAGCGGGCGGACGAACCCTCGGTGGCCACCCAATTGCCGTGGAAGCCGTGCGGAACCCGCACCGGAATATGCACGGTGGCAACGGGTGCCAGGCTCTGCCCGTCGAGCAGCACGAGATCACTGCGGTTCTCGGCGCGGTCGTAGACGAATCCCATGACGACTCCGTCGTTCTCGTCGGCGTCCGGACCAGATGGGACGAAGACGAACTCGCCCGGTTCGCGCCCGGGTCCGAAGTCGACGCGCTCGGTGGTACCCTCGCGCACGTCGTGGCGCAGGACGGCGGCCGGCGCCGCATCCGGCGCCGCATCCGACTCCGACGGCAGGCTGACGGTGTAGCCGTACCGGTGCGGCAGTCCCGTCAGTCGGTCGTCGATACGCGGGAATTCCTGGGTGGAGTCGTCGAGCCGCTGCTCGTGTACCCGGCCGGTGTGAAGATCAATGGTCCAGCGGTCCAACGAGATCGAATCGGTGAACAGACGGTCGCCGGTGGTGAACACCGCGGGATGCCGGACCACGTCGAGCACAACCTGCTCGCCGTCGGGCCCGGTCCGGTCGTAACCGTTGAGGGCGTGGAACACGTAGCACGGCGGGATGTCGAACCACCGGATGTCGGCGGCAGCACCCTCGCGAGGCATCAGGCCGATCCGGGCGCCATGCTCGGGCGCCCAACGGTAGGGCATGGCCGTCGTAGGCAATGGGGCGCGTTCGGACCCGCGCATCGCTGCCCGCAGCACGAAATCCGGAACCGCGTGGCGGGCGGCGAATCCGGTGAGCAGTCGCGCCGCAGTGCGCGCGGGAGCGCTCTTGACCATGCCGGCCAGGTCGAGCAGCACCGGCAGGTCGTAGAGCACCACATACTTCTCGGTCAGGGTGAAGTCATGCATCATCGTCTGTGCCCGCAAGGCGATGTCGACGGTGCGCCGGACCCGGCCGTCTACACCGGTGATGGAGTAGCTCACCAGGTTGCCACGCAGCGGGTTGTATGAGACTGCGTGCAGCTCACCGGTTTTCGGATCGTGCTTGGGGTGCGCGGTAAATCCGCCGAACAGCGTGCCGCAGAAATCGGACGGTCCCACGGTGTCGAGTTCGTCGGTGAGTTCATACGGCCGCGCACCGGCCTCGGTGAGCACCAACGTCCTACCGGCATGGCCGATGATGTTGGTATTGGCCGGAAAGTCGAATCCTCCCGTGTGCGCGCCTCCGGCCCATTTCTCGCCGAGTTCGCGTGCCACCGAACTCGACCGGATCCAGCGATTCCGGTACCAGGTCGCCGCGCCGTCGCGCAGCCGGATCCCGTGCGCCATGCCGTCACCCAGGAACCAGTGGTGGTGTCGTGGATCGGGAGCGCGCAGCGGATTGGGCCCGGTGCGCAGATAGCGCCCGTCGAGATAGTCCGGGAGGGTTCCGGTGACCGTGAGATCGGTGACGGTCACCTCGTCGTGCACCGGCGCGAAGTTCCCGCTCAGAAAGGGATGCTCGGATTCCTGCTGAACCGCTTCGGTAGTCATACCCCCACGGTGCTCCTCCGGTCGCCTCCGCGCGACGACTTCACGGCTGATTCGTCTGTCAACCGAACGATGGACAGCGCGTTGCCGATCAGACCGGCGGGCGAGCCATGGAACATTTGGTGAGCTGCTGCGATTCCCCCAGGCTCTGTAAGCCGCCGTGGTAGTAGAGCAGCATGTCGTGGTACTTCGGCAGCGTGCGGTCGCGCACCCACATGTTCTCTGTGGGGGTGTTGGGCTGATTGCCGCGCCTGCGGACCGCGTCCTCGACGAACTCGATCTCGACTTTGAGCTCGTCGGCAAGCGCTTGTACTTCTTGGTGATTGGCGATCTTCCCGTTGTCCCACTTGATGGTCTGGTTGAACCGCGGACGAACCTGTGCCTCGCATCGTTGCTCTGCTGCGGCATAGAGGTCGGTTTGTTCCTGCTTGGCCCGCTCATCGCCCTTCTCGCCGAAGTACTGCCCGATGCAGGCGATGCCCACGACCATGGCCACGACCGCACCGATGATCCGCCCGACGCCGTTGACCGCGACGTAGGTGTCCGACGGCTCCGTGCGGTCGCGGAACTTCCAGCCCTCGTCGAGGTAGAAAGCGAGTTTGGGCTGAAACGCGAAGTACGCCAGCACGGCGGCAAGTACGAAGCACAGAATGCCCAGCGCCAGCATGATGACCCCCTCGTCGAACTCGTCGCGTCACTCTCGAAGCCATTCTGGGCGACGAACAGCGCCGCCGAGTGCACCAGTTTCGGCCGGGTGCCGGATCTCGGCTCAGGCGGTGGCGCGCAGACTCAACGAGAGCAGCAGGCGCACATCCGCATCGTTGAGCGAGGCCCCCAGCAACTGCTCGACCCGGCGGATCCGGTAGCGAACCGTGTTGGGGTGCACGTGCAGATGTTGTGCCGCCGCCGCGACATCGCCGAAACAGTCCAGGTACACACCCAGGGTTTCGGCCAGCACCGGTTCGTCGGCCCGCAACGCCCGCACCCGCGGGTCGATCAGACGCTCGTCGGCCGCGATCGAGGTGACGATCTCGTCGAGCAGGACTGTGGTGCGCGCCTCGGCCAGTGAGGTGACCGCGGCCAGCGTTCCGGGGTGACGCTCGGCGGTGTCGAGCACCCGGTCCACATCGGCCCGGGCGGTGGCAGCACCCGACAACCCGGCCACCGGGCTCGCGACCACGGCGTGCAACTGCAGACCCAACTCCTCGCGCAGCGCCGCCACGGTGCCCCGCACCCACGACGTCACTGCCTTACCGGTGCTCGGGAACAGTACATAGACCCGTGAACCCACCGAGGCCATCTGCGCGTCATGACGAAAAGCGCTGGCGCTCAATGCCAGAACGTCGGCGATCCGGGTGTCGGGCGGTCCGCCGGTTTTTCTCGCGCCTCCGGCGCGGCTGTCGAACCCGATCACCGCGGCCCGGCCGTCGGCGGCCACCCCCAATTCCCTGGCGATCAGGTCGATCTCGACGGGGGCGCCCGGCTCGCCCAACCCCAGCAGCTCCTGCACCCGCACGGCATGCGTCGACGGGGTGGCGGCCAGCCGGGCGATGATGCGCCCGGCGAGCACCGCCGCCCCTCGCAGCACCTCCTCGGCATCATCGGCGAACGGACGGCTGCCTTGCTGGACCCAGATGGTGCCGACGAAGGGCGGTGCCCGGCGCTCGTCGACCGCGGGCGCGAAGATGCCGATCGCCAGCCGGGGGCGTAATCCGAGTTCGGGACGCTCGGCCACCCGCACCGCCTCCGGCCGTGACCGCAGTGCGTCGAAGATGCCCCATTGCGCGATCCAGGCGAGATGCTCGGGCGGGCCGGCCCGGCCGAGGATCGACAGCCGGCGCAGCTCGTCGGCCTCGTCGCTGGATGCCGAATAGGCCAAAACGTGAGACTGGGCGTCCTCGATGCTGACCATGCCGTGGGTGCGTTCGGCCACCGACTGGGCAAGGCCGAACAGGTCGGTGCCCGAATCGTGCAGGGCACCGTCGCCGTGGTGCTCGAACACGTGGTTGACCAACCGGTAGAGCCGCTCCCACCGGGCCCGCGGATCGACGGCGACCACCGCGGTGCCTGCTGCCACCGCACGTTCGACGACGGCGCCCGACGGCTCCTTGATGAAGATTGCAGCGGGCACCCGGCGCACGGCCTGCTGTTCGACCCAGCGCAACGCGTCGGCCTCGGAGACTCCGAGCAGGAAGAACACATCGGCGGCTCCCGCGGACGGTGCCAAGCCCAGGCGGACATCGTCGGAATCGATCAGCGCGGCCGAGGCCACGGGCAGATCGAGTCCGCGCGGTGCCTGTACCAGCCGCACCAGCGTGGCATCCAGCGCCAACAGCAGCTGGCCCAGGCTGACGCCCGTCGTCCGCATATTGTCCGATCCTACCGATCGATGCGCGAAGACTTGTCGGAACGGACAAATGTTGCGCCCATCACGTCGGGGATTCTTGACTCATGGATGCCATCACCGACGTGCCTTCGCCGGCCAACGAGCCGGTCCACGACTACGCGCCAGGCTCGGGGGAACGAGCCCGCCTCAGCACCGTGCTCGACGAACTGGCCGGCGCCCCGATCGACCTGCCGCACGTCATCGGCGGCAGACACACGATGGGCAGCGGCGCGCGTATCGACGTGGTGCAGCCCCATCGCCACAGCGCTCGGCTGGGCACGCTGACCAACGCCGAACACGCCGAGGCCGCCGCAGCCGTCGACGCCGCATCGGCCGCCAAGCATGACTGGGCGGCCATGCCATTCGACGAACGCGCGGCGGTGTTCCTCCGTGCGGCCGACCTGCTGTCCGGCCCGTGGCGGGAGAAGATCGCCGCGGCCACCATGCTCGGCCAGTCGAAGACCGCCTATCAGGCCGAGATCGACGCGCCCTGCGAGCTGATCGACTTCTGGCGGTTCAACGTGGAGTTCGCCCGCCAGATCCTGGCCCAGCAGCCCGTCAGCAGCCCCGGTGTGTGGAACCGCACCGACCACCGGCCGCTCGAAGGTTTCGTCTACGCGATCACCCCGTTCAATTTCACCGCGATCGCCGGCAATCTGCCCACCGCGCCCGCGCTGATGGGCAACACGGTGGTGTGGAAACCCTCACCCACCCAGACCTTCGCGGCATACCTGACCATGCAGCTGCTGGAGGCCGCCGGCCTGCCACCCGGAGTGATCAACCTGGTGACCGGTGACGGAATCGCGGTTTCCGACGTGGCGCTGGCCGACCCGCGACTGGCCGGTATCCATTTCACCGGATCCACAGCCACGTTCCAGCACCTGTGGCGCGAGGTCGGAGCGAACATCGAGCGCTACCACACCTATCCGCGCCTGGTCGGAGAAACCGGTGGCAAGGACTTCATCGTCGCCCACGCCTCGGCCCGCCCGGACGTCCTGCGTACGGCCATGATCCGCGGTGCCTTCGACTATCAGGGGCAGAAATGCTCAGCGGCGTCCCGGGCCTTCATCCCGCGTTCGGTATGGCACCGGATGGGCGACGACTTCCTCTCGGCCACATCGGATCTCAAGTACGGCGATGTCACCGACCTGACCAACTACGGCGGTGCCGTCATCGACCAACGCTCCTTCGCCAAGAACGTCGCGGCGATCGAGCGAGCCAAGAGCGCCGCGGGCCTCACCATCGCGGCCGGCGGCGAATATGACGACAGTGAAGGCTATTTCGTCCGGCCGACGGTCCTCCTGTCCGACGATCCGACCGACGAGGCCTTCTCCACCGAGTACTTCGGACCGATCCTGGCCGTGCACGTCTACCCGGACGATGAATACGAACGAATCCTCGACGTGGTCGACACCGGGGCGAGATACGCCTTGACCGGCGCGGTGATCGCCGACGATCGTGCAGCGGTCCTCACCGCCGCCGACCGGCTGCGGCATGCGGCAGGGAACTTCTACATCAATGACAAGCCGACCGGCGCGGTGGTCGGCCAGCAGCCGTTCGGCGGATCACGCGCCTCGGGCACCAACGACAAGGCCGGTTCGGCGCTGAACCTGTTGCGCTGGACCTCGGCCCGCTCCATCAAGGAGACATTCGTGCCGCCCACCGATCACACCTACCCACACATGGGGGTCTGAGATGGTGCGCACGCGAGCAGCGATTGAGTCGATGTTCCAGCGGGTTGCCCGACCGACGATCCTGGCCGCGTCGCACTCATCGCGGCTACGTCACACAGCTGAGCGCCTGCCGGTCACGCGCAAGGTGGTGGACCGGTTCGTGGCGGGGGAGACGGTGCCCGATGCGCTCGACACCGTTGGTGCGCTGAGAGATTCGGGCCGCTTCGTCTCCGTCGACTACCTCGGCGAGGACACCACGAGCAACGAGGACGCCGAACGCACCGTGCAGGCCTACCTGACCCTGCTCGACGGGCTGGCGCACCGCGGCGATGTCGATGCGGAAGTGCGACCGCTGGAAGTGTCGCTCAAGCTGTCGGCCCTCGGCCAGGCGCTGCCGCGCGACGGTGAGAAGATCGCCTACGAGAACGCCCACACCATCTGCGCCAAGGCCCGCGAAGTGGGGGCCTGGGTGACCGTGGACGCCGAGGACCACACCACCACCGACTCGACCCTGGCGATCGTGCGTGATCTCCGCACCGAATTCGACTGGCTGGGAACGGTTTTGCAGGCATACCTGCACCGGACGGAAAGCGACTGCCGCGAGTTCGCCGCATCGGGCGCCCGGATCAGGCTGTGCAAGGGCGCCTACGACGAACCCGCTTCGGTGGCCTACCGCGACGCCGACGAGGTCACCGACTCCTACCTGCGGTGCCTGCGCGTGCTGATGGCCGGATCGGGCTATCCGATGGTGGCCTCACACGATCCGGTGATCATCGACGCGGTTCCGGGACTGGCCGACGAATTCGCCCGCGGCGTAGACGGATTCGAGTACCAGATGCTCTACAACATTCGCGATGCCGAACAGCGCCGGCTGGCCGAGGCGGGCAACCACGTGCGGGTATACGTACCGTTCGGCAACGAGTGGTACGGCTACTTCGTGCGACGCCTGGCCGAGCGTCCGGCCAACCTGATGTTCTTCCTGCGGGCCCTGGCCGAGCGGCGCTGAAGCAAGATCAGTGAGCACTCAGGCCGGTGACTATCACCTCTGGTTGGCGCATGCGGTCGACGCGAGAACCTCGACGAAAGTTGATGTCAACGGCGAATTCCGCTCTCGTGCAACAGTAGATATGTCAATGCCGCCAGAGTCTGGGCGTCGGTGATGTCGCCGTCGCCGATCATGCGGTTCAGCTCCTCGCGAGAGAACCACGCACTGTGCATGTCCTGTTCCTCGTGCTCGCGTTCGTGCTCACCCTCGGTCAAGCCGGTCGCCAAGAACACCCAGCCGCGCTGGCTGCTCATACCGGCAGCCACGTCGAGCTGACCGAGCCGTTGCATGCTCTCGGCGCGCAGCCCCGTCTCCTCGCGAAGTTCCCGGTGAGCCAACGCAGTCGGGTCGAGATGCTCCTGTTCGAGTGCGGTGCCCTGGGGGAACTCCCACCGCCGCATCCCAAGCGGGTAGCGGAACTGTTCGACGAGGTGGAACCGGTCATGGTCCGGATCGAATGGGATCACCAGGGCATACGTCGGTTTGTCCACCACGGCGTAGACCCCGGTGCTGCCGTCGGGCCGGACGACCTCGTCCTCGCGCAGCGTCAGCCAGTTGTTCCGGTACACCTGGCGCGTGGCTATCTGCCGGATCGTGCCCATGCTCCTCCTTATCGATCCCTGCGCAGACGAATGTGTAACCGCTCTGCTCCGACGTCGCCCTTTTCGGTCTCATCGGCGAGCGCGTCGGCATACTCGACCAGTGCGGCCACGTCGATGTCATAGGGTGCCGGTCGGTCGACGAGGGAAAGCCGCGCCGATGCGCGCCTCAACAGGGCCGCGGCGCCAATTCGGTTGCCGCGCTGCACATGGGTGATGCCCACGGCCAACTGCGCCAATCCTTGCCACAGCGCACGTTCGTGCTCGGGGCCGTTCTTCCACGCCGCCTCGAGCACTTCATGCGCGTGAAACGCCTGACCCTGGTCGAGCAGTTCCTGCGCGTAGGCGAGAGTTTCGGCCGGGGTGAGCTCCAAGTCATCGGGAATGCGAGCGACGCCGTCACTGCCGTAGGGCAAAGGCCGGCCGAGTGCGTCACGAGGGCGGGTGCTGCGTGGCCGACCGGCGTCGTCGCGGTCGCGCCCGGCTGTACCCATGGGCTCCAGCCTCGCGTCAACTTCGCATCCTGTCGAGTGCGTGGGTTCGCCGGGCGCCGCGCCGGTAGCCTCACAAGCGTGTTGCTGGCCTCCCTGAACCCCGCGGCCGTCGCCGCCGGTGCTGACCTGCCCGACGCCGTTTCCATCGATGGTGCGGTGCTGAGCCGCAGTGATCTCGTCGGTGCCGCCACATCGGTGGCCGAGCGGGTCGCGGTGGCGCGACGGGTCGCCGTCCTGGCGACACCGACCCCGACGACCGTCCTCGCCATCATCGGATGTCTGATCGCGGGCGTGCCGGTGGTCCCGATACCCGCCGACGTCGGAGCGGCAGAGCGTCGGCACATCCTCACCGACTCCGGTGCCCAGGCCTGGCTGGGGGAGCTGCCCGACGAGACCGAAGGGTTGTCGCACATCCCGGTGCGGGTGCACGCCCGATCTTGGCACCGCTATCCCGAGCCACCGCCGCATGCGACCGCGATCATCATGTACACCTCGGGGACCACGGGAGCGCCCAAGGGCGTGCCGATCAGCCGAAAGGCCATCGCCGACGATATCGACGCGCTGGCCGAGGCATGGCAGTGGACCGCGGCCGACACCCTGGTGCACGGGCTCCCGTTGTTCCACGTGCACGGTCTGGTGCTGGGCCTGCTCGGCTCGCTGCGGATCGGAAACCGCTTCGTGCACACCGGGAAACCGACGCCTGCCGCGTACGCGCAAGCGCAGGGCACGCTCTACTTCGGAGTGCCGACGGTGTGGTCTCGGGTGGTCAAGGATCTCGACTCGGCGCTGGCGCTGTCCACGGCGCGGCTGCTGGTCTCAGGCAGTGCGCCGCTGCCGGAGCCGGTCTTCGACGAGTTGGTCCGGCTGACCGGACATGCCCCCGTGGAGCGCTACGGCAGCACGGAGTCGCTGATCACGTTGAGCACACGAGCTGACGGCGAGCGCAGGCCCGGTTGGGTCGGGCTGCCGGTGGCTGGGGTACAGACCCGGCTCGTCGACGACGACGGCGCAGCGGTGCCCCACGACGGTGCGACCATCGGCAGGCTGCAGATCAAGGGCCCGATGGTGTTCGACGGTTACCTCAACCGGCCCGACGCCACGGCCGACGCCTTCGACCCCGACGGCTGGTACCGCACCGGCGATGTCGCCGTCATCGATCCCGACGGGATGCACCGCATCGTCGGGCGCGAATCGGTGGACCTGATCAAGTCCGGCGGATACCGCATCGGTGCGGGTGAGATCGAGACCGTGCTGCTGGGCCACGACGGTGTCGAAGAGGTGGCTGTGGTCGGGGTTCCCGACGACGATCTCGGCCAACGCATCGTCGCCTTCGTCGTCGGCGATGCCGCCCCCGAGGCGCTGATCGAGTTTGTCGCCCAACAGCTTTCGGCGCACAAACGGCCCCGGGAAGTGCGGCTGGTGGACAGCCTGCCCCGCAATGCGATGGGCAAGGTGATGAAAAAGGAACTCGCGCAATGGGGCTGAGGTTCTCCGAGATCTGCATCGACGCCCACGACCCCGAAGCGTTGGGTGCGTGGTGGTCGAAGGCGCTCGGCTGGCCTGCACACACCGATTCCGAGGGCGACGTCCTGTTGACCCCGCCACCGGGCGCCGGCCCCACGTGGTTGTTCACGGCCGTGCCCGAGGACAAGGTGGTCAAGAACCGGGTGCACCCGGACTTCACCCCCGACGATCAGCGGGCCGAGGTGGACCGGCTGGTCGGTTTGGGCGCTCGCCATGTCGACGTCGGCCAGGGCGACGAAACATGGGTGGTGCTGGCCGACCCCGAGGGCAATGAGTTCTGCGTGCTTGCTGCCGAGTAGTAGGGGCTGGCGGGCGCCGGCGCGCTAACAAAAGGCGTAGCTTGGGCGATAGAGGGGTCAGAAAGTGCACGTCAACCTGCCGATGTTTGGAGGCCACACGTGAATATCAAGAA
Organism: Mycobacterium sp. URHD0025; assembly: GCF_000426065.1. Lineage (GTDB taxonomy): Bacteria > Actinomycetota > Actinomycetes > Mycobacteriales > Mycobacteriaceae > Mycobacterium. The sequence goes on from NZ_AUEQ01000008.1 coordinate 310,571, forward strand.
AATCGCAGGAACGGCAATCGTCGCTGGTGCGCTGGGTGCCGGATCTCTCGGACTCGGTGCGGCGGCAGCGCAGGCTGATCCTGGCTGGGGCCCGAACATTCCCTGGGTTCCTGGACCTGGCTGGGTTGACTGGAACCCGGTCCCCAACGTCCCGCCAGGGCAGATCAAGAAATGGTGCCCGGGGAACTCCCCGCCGGGCCATTGGGTCGGCGGTCCGCACGGGATTCCTTGCGCCTGAGCCGCGCTGAGCGTCGAACGTTGGCTCGTGTGTCAGATTTTCGCGAGTTTTGACACACAAGCCAACATTCGGCTGCGTGGAAGAGCTAGTTGGCGTGCAACGCGTCGTTGAGCGTGATGCCGGTGCCGTCACGCTTGACGACCTCGACCGCACCCGACAGTGAGTTGCGGCGGAACAGCAGGTTGTTCGCGCCGGACAGCTCGATCGCCTTGGTGGTCTGGCCGTCAGCAGTGCTGACCTTGGTGCCGCCGGTGACATAGAGTCCGGCCTCGATCACGCAGTCATCGCCGAGTGAGATGCCCAGGCCGGAGTTGGCGCCCAGCAGGCAGCGCTTGCCGACCGAGATCACCTCTTTGCCGCCGCCGGACAGGGTGCCCATGATCGACGCGCCGCCACCGACGTCCGATCCGTCGTCCACCACGACACCGGCCGAGATCCGGCCCTCCACCATCGAGGTGCCCAGCGTGCCGGCGTTGAAGTTCACGAACCCCTCGTGCATGACCGTCGTGCCCGCGGCCAGGTGTGCACCGAGGCGGACGCGGTCGGCATCGGCGATCCGCACGCCCGACGGCAACACGTAGTCGACCATCCGCGGGAACTTGTCGACGCCGTAGACGGTGACCGCGCCGCGCCGCCGCAGCCGCGCGCGCACCGTTTCGAATCCGTCGACCGCGCATGGCCCGAAGCTCGTCCACACCACATTGGTCAGCAGGCCGAAGATGCCGTCGAGGTTGGCCTCGTGCGGCTTGGTCAGCCGGTGCGAGAGCAGATGCAGCCGCAGCCAGACGTCATGCGTGTCGGCAGGCTTGTCCTCGATCGAGGCGATCGTGGTGCGCACCGCAACCACCTCGACACCGCGGTCGGCATCGGGGCCAGTCAGGTCCGCGAACTCGGCGGGTACGTCGTCACCCGTCAGCTTCACCGTGCCGGCCTCGCCGGACGCGCTCAGCTCAGGGGCGGGAAACCAGGTGTCCAGGACGGTCCCGTCGGCGGTGATGGTGGCCAGGCCGACGCCAGATGCTGCAGTCACGTTGGCCTAGGTTACTGGACTAGCCTCGGAGGCTATGGGGCTAGACCTGACTGCCGATCCGATCGCGCTGACCGCTGCCCTGGTGGACATCCCCAGCGAGTCGCGCCACGAGCAGCTCATCGCCGACGAGATCGAAGCTGCGCTGCGCGCGCAGGCCCCGCACTTCGAGGTCATCCGCAACGGTGACGCGGTGCTGGCCCGCACTCACCTGGGTCGTGCTTCTCGGGTCATGCTGGCCGGACACATCGACACCGTCCCTGCCGCCGACAACGTGCCGAGCCACGTCGCTAACGGCGAACTGTGGGGCTGCGGCACCTCGGACATGAAGTCCGGTGACGCGGTGTTCCTGCACCTGGCCGCGACCATCGCCGAGCCGAGCCACGACATCACCCTGGTGATGTACGACTGTGAGGAGATCGAGTCCAGCGCCAACGGGCTGGGCCGCATCGAGCGTGAGTTGCCCGACTGGCTGCAGGCCGACGTCGCGATCCTCGGTGAACCGTCCGGTGGCTTCATCGAGGCGGGCTGCCAGGGCACCATCCGCGTTGTCGTCGGCGCCACCGGCACCCGGGCCCATTCGGCGCGGTCCTGGCTGGGCGACAACGCCATTCACAAACTGGGCGCGGTTCTGGGCCGCCTCACCGACTATCAGCCCCGCAATGTCGACATCGACGGCTGCGTATACCGGGAAGGGCTGTCGGCGGTACGCATCGACGGGGGGATCGCGGGCAACGTCATCCCCGACGCCGCATCGGTGACCGTCAACTTCCGGTTCGCCCCCGACCGAAGCATCGAACAAGCGCTCGCCCACGTACACGAGGTGCTCGACGGGCTCGACGTCGACATCGAATTGACCGACGCCGCCGCGGGCGCCCTTCCGGGCCTGGCCAAACCGGCGGCGGCCGCACTGGTCGCCGCGGCCGGCGGACAGGTCCGTGCCAAATACGGGTGGACGGATGTGGCCCGGTTCGCCGCGCTCGGGATCCCGGCCGTCAACTACGGGCCGGGCGATCCCAATCTCGCCCACAAGGTCGATGAGCGGGTCGAGATGTCCCAGATCACCTCTGTCACCGACATGCTGAGGCGATACCTGGCATGAGTAGCGTCCGCGTCGACAGCTGGATCTGGGCCGTGCGAATCACCAAGACCCGCTCGGCTGCGGCAGCGGCTTGCCGCGGCGGCCATGTCCGGGTCAACAATGTCCCCGCGAAGGCCGCGCAACACGTCAGCCCCGGTGACGAGGTCCGCGTTCGGCTGGACGGACGTGAACGGATCGTGGAGGTCATCCGCCCGATCGCCAAACGCGTGGGCGCCTCCGTGGCTTCGGAATGTCTGATCGACCGTAGCCCGCCGCCGCCACCGAAGGAGACGGTCGCGGTGGCGGGGGTTCGTGATCGAGGGGCCGGCCGGCCGACGAAACACGAACGGCGACAACTGGATCGGCTGCGCGGGGCGCTCTGAACCGGAAATCGGTTGCACCGGTGCGTACTATGGGTAACGCATCTGCTGTCAACCGAGGTGGGCTGAAAACATGCTGGGAGTCGACGATATCTCCGGGTGATCCCCGAGAGTCGATTCGTTCCTGTCTGGCAATGCGGTGGTTGTTGCCCCGCGTCACCCTTGGAGTACCAGCATGTCTATTGTCTGTTCCCATTTGTCGTTCTCCTGGCCCGATGACGTCGAGCTGTTCTCGGACCTCTCGTTCTCCGTCGGGCCCGGCCGCACCGGACTGGTCGCCCCCAACGGCGCCGGTAAGAGCACGCTGCTCAAACTGATCGCCGGCGAGTACCGCCCCTCGGCCGGCACGGTGACGGTCGACGGGGGAGTCGGCTACCTGCCCCAAACCCTGCCGTTCACAGCAGATCTCACCGTGGCGGCCGTGCTGGGGGTGGCGCCGGTGCTCGACGCGCTCGCGGCGCTCGCCGACGGCGATGCCAGCGACGAGGTGTTCACGACCATCGGCGACGACTGGGACATCGAGGAACGGTCGCGTGCTCAGCTGGACCGGCTCGGCCTTCATGGTCTGGCCCTGGACCGGCGGCTGGGGACACTATCCGGCGGCGAAGTGGTGTCCCTGGGGCTGGCGGCCCAACTGCTCAAGAGGCCCGCGGTTCTGCTGCTCGACGAGCCGACCAACAATCTGGACAACGGTGCTCGGCACCGCCTGTACGACGCACTGGACAGCTACACCGGATGTCTGCTGGTGGTCAGTCATGACCGGGTGCTGCTGGATCGCATGGATCAGATCGCCGAACTCTACCGGGGTGAAATCGTCTTCTACGGCGGCAATTTCACCGCTTACCAGGAAACGGTCGAGGCCGCGCAGGCAGTGGCCGAGGGCAATATCCGCAATGCCGAACAACAGCTCAAGCGGGAGAAGCGGCAGATGCAGGAGGCTCGGGAACGCGCCGCCCGCCGTTCGTCGAACGCTGCCCGCAACGTCAAGGACGCGGGGCTGCCGAAAATCGTCGCGGGCAAGCTCAAACGCGATGCGCAGGAATCAGCCGCGAGGGCCGACGATGTCCATGCCCGCCGCGTCGATGACGCGCGAACCCGGCTCGACGAAGCCGAACGATCGCTGCGTGACGACAAAGTGATTGCGGTCGATCTGCCGGACACCGTGGTGCCCGCGGGACGCACCGTATTCAGCGGAGAGGGATTGCAGATCAGTCGCGGAGGTCGGAAATTGTTTGCCGACAACGGGATCGATCTTTCCATCCGCGGTCCGGAGCGCATCGCCCTGACCGGTCCCAACGGGGCGGGCAAGTCCACACTGCTGCGGATCATCGACGGCACGCTCCAACCCGAGACCGGGACCGTGCAGCGGGCCGATGGACGTATCGCGTCCTTGTCGCAACGCTTGGATCTGCTGGACGAGGAGCGCACCGTGGCCGAGAGTCTGGCTGCCGCCGCGCCGAGCCTGTCACACACCCGGCGCATGCATCTGTTGGCGCAGTTCCTGTTTCGCGGTGACCGCATCCATCTGCCGGTGGCCGCCTTGTCCGGCGGGGAGCGGTTGCGGGCGACGCTGGCATGCGTGCTGTACGCCGAACCCGCGCCTCAGCTGCTGCTCCTGGACGAGCCGACCAACAACCTCGACCTGGTCAGTGTGGGGCAACTGGAGTCCGCCCTGAACGCCTACCGAGGGGCGTTCGTGGTGGTCAGCCACGACGAACGGTTCCTGGAGGCGATCGGCATCGACCGCTGGCTGCGGCTGGAGGGCGGTGAGGTGAGCGCTACTGCCGCCGTGGGTTGATGTGGTGGATCTGCGTGGGCGCCATGCCGATGTCGTAGCTGTCCGTTGCCGCCGCCCCGGCTGAGGCGCGGTCGTCCTTGTCTTTGTCCTTGCCCTGGCCATCGCCCTGGCCGCCGTCCCGATCCGCCGGTCCCTCCCCAGGCGCGTCGTCACGGCCCTGGTGGTCGGCCGCCAGGGCGGCAGCGTCGCCACCTCCTCCGGCCGCCTGGGTGGCGGACTCGACGATGCCCTGCACTCCCTGCATGACCTGCTGGGGTACCTGTGTCATGGCTTCGGTGAGACCTTGCAGCGGCTGCGTGATGGACTGCGCCATCTGCCCGGCCAGCTGGCTGAACTGCCCGACCATCTGTCCAGCTCCACCACTGGACGAGCTCGCCGGGCCTGCTGCGCCGCGTGCTGATGCCGGCGAACCCGCGCCCTCGATCGCTTCGGCCTGGGCTCTGAGGCGGTCACCCGCAGCGACATCGCCGCGTTGATAGGCCTGCGAGGCCTCGCCGAGGAGCTGGGCCATCCTGCCTGCGGCGACTTGCGTGGCACCCAGCGCGCCGGCCCGGGCGGACGACGCGCCGTCGAACGCGTTCTGCATCGGGAAACCGATGGCGCCGTGGCTGGACGCCAGGTCCGACGGGCCGGCGAACGAACCCTTGAAGCTGCTCACCTGTCCGCTGACCTCGTCGACCATCCCTTGCCAGCCGTTCAAGGCGCCGACGTCGGCGATGAACTGGTTCATCGAGCCCCCTGGAGATCGTGCGGTCTAAGCGGGCATTCTACGTTCTATGCGGAAGCCTGCCGGGCCGCGTCGCGGGCAGCCGCCGACATTCCGACCGCCTCATACTGAGCGGAGATGTGGCGCAACGCCGCACTGTCGCCGGCTGTCAACGCACGCGCGTGGTCCGACGTCAGCTTCCCGAACACGCAATCCAAGTCGACCCTGGCCAGCGCATCGACAGCGCGGGTATCGCCCAGCCGAACGCCGTCGTGCAAGGCTCGCAGCATCACCGCGGATTGGCCGCCGCGCTCGGCGGCCTTGGTGGCCTCACGGGCGGCGGTCACCGCACCCACCGAATCCTTGCGGGCCTGGCAGGTCCAGGCTCGGGCCAGTGCCAACTCGGGCGCGAAGAGCATCGACTTCAGCCCATGTCGGGATTCCGCACGGGACAGCGCTTTTCCGGCTTCGACCGGCATCCCGCGTTGACCGAGGGCCTGGGCCAACAACATCCAGGCCAGCGATCCCCAGGAATATCCGGTCGGCGCCAGGGCGACAGTTGCCTTGCGTAACAATGCGATCGCCTGATCGAGCTGGCCGCCGACCAGGAGCACGTCGGCCATCAGAACCTCACCGATGGAGCGGCCGGGCTGCAGCAGCTGGGTGAAATCGGTGATGCTCTTGGCCGTCTCCTGCGCCCGGTCCAGCCGGCCCGTCATCAGTAGCGCCGTGGTCTGGCCGAATCCGCTGGTGAATCGCAACAGGCCCGGATGTCCCGCCGCCAGCGCACGCTCGGCCATCGCGTCGACCTGGTCGAAGAGGCCGATCCGCGCGCAACTCAGCGCCGCCGTCGAGCCGGCCCAGCCGAGCGCGGTGTCGTCGGCCGCGGGGGAGGCCAGCACCTCCTGCGCCAGGCCCAAAGCACGTTGTGGGGTACCGGCATTCATCGCGAAAGTGGCCGCCAGCGCGTCAAGCGTGCTCTGCGCCGCCGGTGTCGACACCCGGCGGCGGGTGGCGCGCAGGAATGCCGTGGCGCGTTCGGGTTCCGACAGCATCCAGAACTGGTTGGCCGCCTGCGGCAACGCCCACGCCATCAGTTGGTCCTCGGACAGGCCTGCCGGGTCGATCTGTCCGAGGACGGCGTCGGCCTCTCGGCCGCGGCCCTGCCAGGCCAACGCGTATGCCAGCGTGAGCAATCCGGCGAATTCCGGACCGGAGCCGGGGCCGGCGGCGATCGCGGCCCGCGCCAGGCGCTCACTCAATTCCAGGTCGCCCAATCGAAGGGCCTCGGCGGCGGCGCCGGAGAGCTCTTCGGCGGGCAGGTCGGCGTCGCTGTCGAGGGCCAGTACCGCCACCCGCAGCCGGTCCACCACCCCGCGGCGTGGTGCCGCGGACAACCGCTCGACCAGCTTGCTGCGCAGGCGCCGCAGGCCCGGGCCGCCGACCGTGGCCCGCATCGTGCTGAGAAACAGTGGATGCACACAACGTGCCACTGCGTCGTCGACGCTCACCACGCCGCACCGTTGCGCCTCCTGCACGCCCTCGGCGCTGGTCATCGCGATCAGATCGGCCAGCGGCAGCGGGTCGTGCACCGCCAACTGCCGCAGGACGGTGACCGCACCGTCGGGCAGATCATCCAGAAACGTGGAGACCTGATCGGCCAGCCGGGCATCGTCGTGCCCGGGCGGTGACATTTCGACTCGACTCACCAGGCCTTCGTCCCACAACGCCGCGACGTCATCGGGTGCCTCCGCCGCGGCTGCGGTCACGATGAGTTTGGCCGCACCGCTCACCGCGAGTTGATACACCAGGGCTGCCGACAACCGGTCCAGCAGATGGGCGTCGTCGACGATCAGCAACAGATCGGACCCCAGCGCCCCGCGCGCCGCCCGTAACACGTCGGCGGTCTTGCCCGCCGAGGGAATGTCGATCAGGTGTGCCACCGCCGCGAACGGAACTGCCGCAGCCGATTCGGTGCCGGTGATCCACACGACCCGACGGAAATCGCCCGCCAGATGTTCGGCCGCAGTGCGGGCCACGGACGTCTTGCCCACCCCGTCAGGGCCGAGCAGGGCCGCGCCGCTGCGTTCCTGCAGGCCGGCCTCCAGGCCGTCGAGCACACGGTCACACGGTGCGATCACCCAGTCGACAGCCATCCACCGAATCCTATGGCGAGCGGTGACCGTCCAACGCCGAATCGAGGTCCGGGTGCGCCGACACCGAGTCGTCCAGACCGCATCTGGTGATGATTCGCATGATGCTCGGCTGGCGGATGACGAGCCGCATGGTGACGCCGAGCTGTCGGCTGTCGGCCGTCTGCTTGGCCAGGGCGACCAGTGCGCCGCAGCTCATGAAATCCAGGCCTCCGCAGTCGACGATGAACAGCGAGCGGTCAGGAGTGGCGGCACACTCGCGCAGCATGTGCTGCCAGTCGGATTCGTTGTGCGCATCGACCTGACCGAAGACCTGGACAACAAGGGCTTCGGTTGTGGTTCGAGTCGTCCAGCGCAGCTGGTGATCATGATGCGTTTCCACGGTGAAACCGAGCATAGCCGGGTCTGTTTACGTTGTAAACAGGGTTTGATCATGATTCTGGCGACCGCTAGTTCAGCCAGCCTTCGATGCGGTCGAGCAATGCTTCCAGCGATTCTTCGAACTCGTCGATGCTGTGGTCCTGGGCAAGCATCGGCTGCAACCGCCGCAGGTTCGGGTAATCGGCCAGCGACGTATCGGTACGCGGCTCGTCGTCCAGAACCGCCTCGGCGGGGCTGAGCGCCACGCCGCGAGCGGATACCTCGAGCAGCAATTGACCCACCAGGAACGTGGTGTACGCGCGGTATGCGGCCACGGCCGCTTCATCGCTGAACCCGTAGGAGATGAGGGTCTCCAGGAACGTCTCCATCCAGCGCAGGCTCCGCAAAGGCGGCCGTACCCAGGGGGCTTCCGGGGCCTCGGTGGCCACGAGCGGGAACACCTCGGGATGTTCGATGGCGATCTGACGCACGCCATGACCGAGCCGGACCAGGAAGTCCTGCCAACCGTCTTCCTGCCGGCGCGCGGCGAGCTGATCGGTGTGGAGGCGGTCCACGATGTGGTTGACGACTCCGGTCAGCAGATCGCCCCGGCTGTGTACATAGCGGTAGAGCGCCATCGCCTCGACACCGCACGCCGTACCCAGCCGTCGCATGGTCAATTTCGTCAGACCCTCGCGATCGATCAGCCCGATCGCGGTGTCCAGGATGAACTCGCGGCTCAACCGTGTCGGTTGATCGACTTCGTCACTCACCAGATTCGCCCTCCGCGTTCAGGCTCAGTCTCCCTGCTGGGGCGGCGTCCCGTCCATCGCCCTCCCGACATCGGCGGTTCACCGGCACCCTCTACGTTGTGTACGTGTCCGGTGAAACTGACCGCGAGTTTGCGGTGTGTGTCTATTGCGCTTCAGGTCCGACCCATCCAGAGCTGCTGGCACTGGCCAGCGAGGTAGGGGTGGCGATCGCCAAGCGCGGGTGGACGTTGGTCTCCGGCGGCGGCAACGTGTCGGCCATGGGCGCGGTGGCACGTGCGGCCCGCTCGTCCAACGGCCGGACGGTCGGGGTGATCCCCAAGGCACTCGTGCACCGCGAACTCGCCGACGTGGACGCCGAAGAACTCGTGGTCACCGACACCATGCGGGAACGCAAGAAGGAGATGGAGGACCGCTCCGACGCGTTCATCGCGTTGCCCGGTGGCATCGGCACGCTGGAAGAGTTCTTCGAGGCGTGGACAGCGGGTTACCTGGGGATGCACGAGAAGCCCGTCGTGCTGCTCGACCCGTTCGGCCATTACGACGGATTATTGGCCTGGCTGCGCGGGCTGGTCGACTCCGGCTACGTGACCAGTCAGGCGCTGGACCGGTTGGTCGTCGTCGACGAGGTCGCCGCCGCACTCGAGGCGTGCGAGGCGGTTACCTAGAACCGGCGGTAACGGCGGTTACCAGGCGCGGCTATGGTGTTGGCCACACGAGAGCCATCTCGAGACCCATAACAACGCGCAGGGGGACACCGCATGACCGACCAGAAATCGGGCACCAGGAGCAGCGTCGGCTTACTCGACCTCGCCAGCCAGGTGCCCGGTCTGCTGATGGATGCGCCGGTCATCGCCAGGGGTGTACTCACCGGGATGATGGCCCGGCCGACGGCCAAGACCTCGATCGGCAAGGTGTTCCAGGAGCGGGCCGCCCAGTACGCCGACCGGGTTTTCCTCAAGTTCGGCGATGAGCGCATCACCTACCGGGAAGCCAACGAGACCGTCAATCGCTACGCCGCGGTGCTGGCCGCCAAAGGCGTCGGCCACGGGGACGTGGTCGGGGTGATGCTGCGCAACTCGCCCGACGCGGTACTGCTGATGCTCGCGATCGTCAAATGCGGCGCCGTCGCCGGCATGCTCAACTACCACCAGCGCGGCAAGGTGCTCGCCCACAGCTTCGGGCTGCTCGACGCCGCCGCAGTGGTGGCCGAGGTCGATCTGGTCGAGCACATCACCGAATGCGGGGCCGAGGTCAACGGGCTGATCACGCTCGACGAGCTGCGCCGGCTGGCGTCCACCGCGCCGACCACCAACCCGGCCAGCACGTCGGCAGTCCTCGCCAAGGACAAGGCCTTCTACATCTTCACCTCGGGCACCACGGGCATGCCCAAGGCCAGCGTCATGACCCACTACCGCTGGCTGCGGGCCCTGGCCGGATTCGGCGGTCTGGGGCTCCGGCTGCACAGCGATGACACCCTGTACTGCTGCCTGCCGCTCTATCACAACAACGCGCTGACCGTCTCGGTCGGTTCGGCACTGAACTCGGGCGCGGCACTGGCACTGGGCAAGTCGTTCTCGGCCTCGCGATTCTGGGACGAGGTCATCGACTACGGCGCGACCGCGTTCGTCTACATCGGCGAGATCTGCGGCTACCTGCTCAACCAGCCGCCCAAGCCGACCGACCGCGCACACAAGGTCCGCGTGATCGTCGGCAACGGACTGCGCCCGGCCATCTGGGACGAGTTCACCCAGCGGTTCGGCATCCCGCGCGTCTGCGAGTTCTACGCCGCCAGCGAGGGCAACACCGCCTTCGTCAACGTCTTCAACGTCTCGAAGTCCACCGGCATCTGCCCGAGCCCCGTCGCCTTCGTCGAATACGACGCCGACAGCGGTGAACCCGCCCGCGGCGCCGACGGCCGGCTGCGCAAGGTCAAGCGCGGCGAACCGGGGCTGATGCTGTCCAAGATCAGCGCGCTGCAACCGTTCGACGGGTACACCGATCCCTCGGCAAGCGAGAAGAAGCTGGTGCGCAACGCCTTCAAGGAAGGTGACGTCTGGTTCAACACCGGTGACCTGATGCGTTCGCAGGGGCTTGGCCACGCCGCGTTCGCCGATCGCCTCGGCGACACCTTCCGGTGGAAGGGCGAGAACGTGGCCACCACCGAGGTGGAGGCCGCCGTCGCGGCCAATCCGCTGATCGAGGAATGCACGGTCTTCGGTGTCGAGGTGCCCGGCGCCGGTGGCCGCGCCGGCATGGCCGCCGTCCAGCTCAAAGACGGCAAGGAGTTCGACGGAAAGGCGATCGCCGAGGCGTTCTACGACCACCTGCCGGCCTATGCCGTGCCGCTGTTCGTTCGCGTCGTCACCGAACTCGCCCACACCTCGACCTTCAAGAGCCAGAAGGTCGACCTGCGCAAGCAGGGCTATGGATCGGATATCGAGGATCCGCTGTACGTGCTGGCCGGCCGGGACGAAGGCTACGTGCCGTTCTATCCCGAGTACCCCGAGGAAGTGACGGCCGGGAAGCGGCCCAAGTAGTCAGGCGGGTAGAGCTCCGCGCTGATTTCGACGCCTGGGTTGTCGATCGCTCGGGCGACGACCAAGGGGTAGAAAACGGCGCGGAACCTGGTGTGAATACTGCCGTGGGCGCCGCACCAGGCACTATGGAGGCGTGTTGTCGACGTGCAGTGGACGCTTCCTGGGTCGCCCGGTCGCGGGTGACCGTGCGCTGATCATGGCGATCGTCAACCGGACGCCGGACTCGTTCTACGACCGCGGTGCCACCTTCAGCGATGACGCGGCCAAGGCCGCAGTGGCACGGGTGATCGACGAGGGCGCCGACGTCATCGACGTGGGCGGGGTCAAGGCGGGCCCCGGAGGCGTGGTCGATCCACAAGAGGAGATCGCGCGCGTCGTGCCGTTCATCGAATGGCTGCGTACCACCTATCCGGATCAGCTGATCTCCGTCGACACCTGGCGGGCCGCGGTGGCCAAGCAGGCCTGTGCGGCCGGAGCGGATCTGATCAACGACACCTGGGCGGGCGCGGATCCCGGGCTGCCCGAGGTGGCCGCCGAATTCGGCGCCGGGCTGGTGTGCTCACACACCGGCGGCGCGGTGCCGCGGACGCGGCCGTTCCGGGTCAATTACGGGATCACCGAACGCGGCGTCGTCGACGACGTCATCGCCGAGGTGACCGCGGCCGCCGAGCGGGCCGTAGCAACGGGTGTGCCGCGGGATCGGATCCTGATCGACCCGACCCATGATTTCGGTAAAAACACTCATCACGGTCTTAGTTTGTTGCGCCACGTAAAAGATCTTGTTAAGACCGGATGGCCAGTCCTGATGGCGCTGAGCAACAAGGATTTTGTCGGGGAGACTCTCGGTGTGGATCTGACCGAACGCCTGGAGGGCACCCTGGCCGCGACGGCACTCGCCGCCGCGGATGGAGCGGCCATGTTCCGGGTACACGAGGTCGGACCCACGCGGCGCGTACTGGAGATGGTCGCGTCGATCCAGGGAGTGCGGACACCCGCACGAACAGTGAGGGGGCTGGCATGACCGCAATACCCGAATTGGCCGTCACCGACGGAGTGGTCGGGCACCGCTGGCTGACCGACCACAGCTGGAACCGGCCGAGCTGGACCATCGCCGAGCTGGAGGCCGCCAAAGCGGGCCGCACGGTTTCCGTGGTGCTGCCCGCCCTCAACGAGGAAGAAACCGTCGCCTCGGTAGTCGAGACCATCACCCCGTTGCTGGGTGGGCTCGTCGACGAGCTGATCGTGCTCGATTCGGGCTCGACCGACGACACCGAGATTCGCGCGGTCGCCGCCGGGGCACGGGTGGTCAGCCGCGAGGTCGCGCTGCCCGAGGTCGCGCCGCAGCCGGGCAAGGGCGAGGTGCTGTGGCGGTCGCTGGCGGCCACCACGGGCGACATCATCGCCTTCGTCGATTCCGACCTGATCGACCCCGACCCGATGTTCGTCCCCAAGCTTCTCGGCCCGCTGCTCACCGCCGACGGCGTGCACCTGGTCAAGGGTTTCTACCGCCGGCCGCTCAAGGTCAGCGGCGCCGAGGACGCCAACGGCGGTGGCCGGGTCACCGAGCTGGTGGCACGTCCGCTGCTGGCCTCGCTGCGCCCCGAGCTGAACTGCGTGCTGCAGCCGCTGGGCGGCGAGTACGCGGGCACCCGCGAGCTGCTGACCTCGGTGCCCTTCGCGCCTGGCTACGGCGTGGAGATCGGCCTGCTGGTCGATACCTACGACCGGCTCGGCCTGGACGCCATCGCCCAGGTGAACCTCGGAGTGCGGGCCCACCGCAACCGGCCGCTGACCGAACTGGCCTCGATGAGCCGGCAGGTGATCGCGACCCTGTTGTCGCGCTGCGGGATCGCCGATTCCGGGGTGGGGCTGACGCAGTTCTACCTCGACGGCGACGATTTCACCCCGCGGGTGTCGTCGGTGTCTCTGGCCGATCGCCCGCCCATGGTGAGCCTGCGGCCTCACTGATCGGCGCCGACGGCGGGTGAGTGGCCCATCGTCGCCCGGCGCCCGCGCCAGGTGTCGCATGCGTGAGGCAGTATCGAGGGCGTGACACTGATACTGCTGTACCTGGTGGTGCTGGTTCTGGTGGCCACGGTGCTGTTCGGTCTGGGCAGCGTCATCTTCGGCCGGGGTGAGACGCTGCCGCCGTTGCCGCGGGGCACGACTGCTACGGTCCTGCCTGCCTCGGGCGTCACCGCGGCCGACGTGAATGCCGTCAAGTTCGCCCAGGCCCTCCGCGGATACAAGACCAGCGAGGTGGACTGGGTCCTGGACCGGCTGGGCCGGGAGCTGGACGCGATGCGCGGAGAACTCGCCGCCGTGCGCGCGGCCTACGGCGTGCCCGACGACTTCGATGGCTACGACGACGACCAGGACGACGAGGACGACGACGGCGAAGAAGTGTCGGCCACTGCAGGCGAGGTCCGCACCTCGGAGGAGTCGTGACCGACGCTGGCCGGATTGTCGGCACCGCCGACGCTGGCCGGATTGTCGGCACCGCCGACGCCCGAATCCGCTGTGGCTGGGCCGTGCAATCCGGCGACACCCTCTACCGCGACTATCACGACACCGAGTGGGGCCGGCCGCTGCGTGATTCCGCGGCGCTGTTCGAGCGGATCAGCCTGGAGGCCTTCCAGAGCGGACTGAGCTGGCTGACGATCCTGCGCAAGCGGGAGAATTTCCGGGCCGCGTTCGACGGATTCGACGCGGGCAAGGTGGCGAAGTACACCGACGACGACGTCGAGCGGTTGATGGCCGATACCGGCATCGTGCGCAACCGGGCCAAGATCGTCGCGACCATCTCCAACGCCAGGGCCGTCACCGACCTTGACGTCGATTTGAGTGAACTGCTGTGGTCATTCGCCCCGCCGAGCCGCCCGCGGCCCGCTGACCTGGACCAAGTGCCTGCGGTGACACCGGAATCGACTGCCATGGCGAAAGAACTCAAACGCCGCGGTTTCAAATTCGTCGGCCCCACTACGGCATATGCGTTGATGCAGGCCACCGGGATGGTCGACGATCATGTCGCGTCCTGTTGGGTTCCGGCGACCGGTCAAAAGTGACATCAGTCGGTATCCGAAGGGTCTTTGCACAAGCATGGGCTCGGATAAGGAACAATAGGGCTAGTTCAGTAGCAGTTCAACGCCGGGTGCCGCCAACGAGTGGGCGGCTTCGGCCCCAACCTGGCCCGCTGACACGGGCCGGCGAAGTTGGAGGGAGCACTCGATGGCGGCGATGAAGCCCCGGACTGGTGACGGTCCACTGGAAGCAACCAAAGAGGGGCGAGGGATCGTAATGCGAGTACCGCTGGAAGGCGGTGGGCGCCTCGTTGTCGAACTGACTCCCGACGAGGCCGCTGCGCTGGGCGACGAACTCAAAGCCGTCACCAGCTGATCGACTTCGCAAGGTGTCCGCTCAGGCGGACACCTTGCGGTATATCTCCAGGGTCTGCTCGGCGATGTGGGCCCAGGAGAATTCTGCGATGCACCGTCTGCGGCCGGCCTCGCCGTACTCCCTGGCGGTTTCCGGCTCGGCCACCAATGCGTTGACCGCGTCGGCCAGGCGCATCTCGAAGAAGCGCGGATCGGTGGCGTCGTAGTGCACGAGAAGGCCGGTCTGCCGGTCGGCGACGACCTCGGGGATACCGCCGACATCGGAGGCGACGACCGGTGTCGAACATGCCATCGCTTCCAGGTTCACGATACCCAGCGGCTCGTAAACTGATGGGCACACGAAAACCGTTGCAGCGGAGAGTATTTCGCGGATCTTGTTGATCGGCAGCATTTCCCGCACCCAAAACACGCCGGTTCGGGCCCGAGCGAGCTCGGCCACGGCCGAGGACACCTCCGCCGCGATCTCGGGTGTGTCGGGTGCGCCGGCACAGAGCACCAGCTGCACCTCGGGGCTGAACCGGTGGGCCGCGGCCACCAGGTGGGCCACCCCCTTCTGCCGCGTGATGCGCCCGACGAACGCCACGATCGGGCGGTTCATGTCGACCCCGAGTTCGGCGAGCACCGAGTCGTGGACGGCAGGCGGAGCCGGATACCAGACGTCGGTGTCGATCCCGTTGCGCACCACATGCACCCGGTTAGGGTCGAGCGCGGGATAGGTACGCAGCACGTCGTCGCGCATCCCGGAACTCACCGCGATCACGGCGTCAGCGGCTTCGATCGCGGTGCGTTCCACCCACGAGGACACCCGGTAGCCCCCGCCCAGTTGCTCGGCCTTCCACGGGCGTAGGGGCTCCAGCGAATGCGCGGTCAGTACATGGGGGATGCCGTAGAGCAGCCCGGTCAGGTGCCCGGCCATCCCGGCATACCAGGTGTGTGAGTGCACCACCGTGGCCGCCCGGTCCGGTGTGCTGGCGGAGTTGACCATGTTGAGGTCCGCCGACAGGGTCGACAGCGCGGCGTTGGCGCCGCGCAGCGCCGGATCGGGCTGCGCCACGAAGGCCCCGTCCCGCGGGGCGCCCATGCAGTGCACGTCGACATCGCACAGCTGCCGCAATTGCGCGACAAGTTCGGTGACGTGCACACCGGCACCGCCGTACACCTCGGGTGGATATTCCCGAGTCATCATGGCCACCCGCATATCCGAGACGGTAGTGCGTCGTGATGGGTCCAGCTACCCGCCGCACACTTCTGTTGCCATTGGCTGGCCGCGGTGCTGGTTGGCGGATAGGTTTGGACGCATGAGGGAGTTGCCACATGTGCTGGGCATCGTTCTGGCCGGGGGAGAGGGCAAACGGCTGTACCCGTTGACAGCTGATCGCGCCAAGCCGGCAGTTCCCTTCGGCGGCGCCTACCGGCTGATCGACTTCGTGTTGTCGAACCTGGTGAACGCTCGATACCTGCGGATCTGCGTTCTGACGCAATACAAGTCGCATTCACTGGACCGTCACATCAGCCAGAACTGGCGCCTCTCGGGTCTGGCCGGTGAGTACATCACCCCGGTCCCGGCCCAGCAGCGGCTCGGACCGCGCTGGTACACCGGTTCGGCGGATGCGATCTACCAGTCGCTCAATCTGATCTACGACGAAGACCCTGACTACATCATCATCTTCGGCGCCGACCACGTGTACCGGATGGATCCCGAGCAGATGCTGCGGTTCCACATCGACAGTGGCGCCGGGGCGACCGTGGCCGGAATCCGGGTGCCGCGCGCGGAGGCCAGCGCGTTCGGCTGCATCGACGCCGACGATTCCGGGCGCATCAGGGAATTCATCGAAAAACCGGCGGAGCCCCCGGGCACTCCCGATGATGCCGAGCAGACCTTCGTGTCGATGGGCAACTACATCTTCACCACGAAGGTGCTCATCGACGCGATCCGCGCCGATGCCGACGACGACCACTCCGACCACGACATGGGTGGCGACATCATTCCGCGGCTGGTGTCCGACGGCATGGCAGCGGTCTACGACTTCAACAACAACGAGGTGCCCGGGGCCACCGAACGCGACCACGGGTACTGGCGCGACGTCGGAACCCTAGATGCCTTCTACGACGCGCACATGGATCTGGTGTCGGTGCACCCGGTGTTCAACCTCTACAACAAGCGCTGGCCGATCCGCGGTGAGTCCGAGAACCTGGCGCCGGCCAAGTTCGTCAACGGAGGTTCGGCCCAGGAGTCGGTGGTCGGGGCCGGGAGCATCATTTCGGCCGCGTCGGTACGCAATTCGGTGTTGTCGTCGAACGTGGCGATCGATGACGGCGCCATCGTGGAGGGCAGTGTGCTGATGCCGGGTGTGAGGATCGGCCGGGGAGCGGTGGTCCGCCACGCGATCCTGGACAAGAACGTCGTGGTGGGCCCGGGCGAGATGGTGGGTGTGGACCTCGACAAGGACCGGGAACGGTTCGCGATCAGTGCGGGCGGTGTGGTCGCGGTGGGCAAGGGCGTGTGGATCTGACCCGTCTGGTCCTCAGCCCGGCTTCACTCCCACAGGTCCACCGCCGCGCGGCGCGGTAGCCCACTGGTGCGTGCGTTGATGCCGACCTTGGCCTCGCCACGGCGCCTGCGCCAACGCCACAGCCGGAAGGCGCCCCAGATCAGGGCGAGCAGTGCAACGAGCACGAGGATGGGCAGCAGGATCGCGACGAAGACCAACCCCACACTCGTGACGTCCTCGAAGGTGGACAGCACGGGTGCGGCGACCCCGGCCGTGGCCACGTTGGCGGCCGGTCTGACCGTCGATTTGGTCAACGACACGATGAGCGCGGTGACCGCGCCGATCGCCACGGGAATCCATTGACCGGATTGGGCGAAAGCGCCCGGGTCGGCGACGGCGGCGGTCTGCGACGCGGTGCCCGAACCGAACACGATGCCGCCCGCGGTCGGGCGGACGAAGGTCTGGATGGTGTCGTTCACGGAGTCGAGCGCGGGAATCTTGTCGGCGATCACTTCGACGATCAGCAGCACCGCCACGATGGCGATCACCCAGCCGTTCTCGAGCCAGGACCACCCCGGCGGCAACGACACCAGAGGGGTGAAGCGTGACAGCAGGCCCAAGGCCAGCAACGGGATGTAGGCGTTCAGCCCCGCCGCGGTGGCCAGGCCAAAGCCAGTCAACAGTTCCATCACTGCAGTATGCGGCGAACTCGGCCCGCGTCCCTGCGGTTCGCGGTTATCCGCTGCGGACCGTTTTCGGCGATCACCACACGTAGGGCAGAAGCCGGTAGCGAACCTTCCGGGTGTACGGGTCGTAGCCGTCCAGTTCGGCGCGCAGCATCTTCTCCTCGTCGAGGATGCGCACGCTCAGCACGACCAGTCCCGGGACGATGAACAGCAGCGCCCAGTAGGAGCCGAGAGCCGGCGGCAACCCGATCAGCATGATCACGTTGCCGAAGTACATCGGATGGCGGACGAGCCCGTACAGGCCGGTGGACACCACTGTCTGTCCGGCCTCCACCTTGACGTTGGCAGCCGCGTAGCTGTTCTGGACGACTACGAGCATCGCGATGCCGAGTCCCGCCGCCACAAGTGCATTTCCGAGCACCGAGACGACGGGGGGCACGGCCGACCACCCGAGCCGGTGGTCGAGTGCGCTGACCACGATCATGATCGCAAGCAACAGGAACGCCATGCTGCTCGCCAACTTCTGCACCGGCCGTGTCTCGGAGGTCGGCCCTGCCTGCATCCGGCGTCGAAGTGCCGCTGGATCGTGTACGGCGAGGTAGATGCTGGGCAATGTCGAGACGACCGCGAACACGGCGATGAACGCCCAGCCCTGCCAGTAGTCGAACGTGCCGGCCGGTGCGAACACGAGCAGCCCGAACACCACGAACCCGATGAGCGCGGACCCGGCTGCTCGTAGGCCGATCTTCATCTCGACGCCCTCACCAGACGTAGGGCAAAAGCCGGTAGCGGACCTTCTGGGCGTATTCGTCGTAGCCGTCGAGCTCGGTGCGCAGCATCTTCTCCTCATCGGCGATCCGCGCCCCGAAAATCGGCACCGACACGATCGACACCAGCAGGCCCCAGTAGGAACCCAGTGCCAACGGGGTGCCGAACATCATCACCACCGCGCCGAAGTACATCGGGTGCCGGACCAGACCGTAGAGACCCGTTGACACGAGCGGCTGTTGGTCCTCCACCCGGATGCTGGCGCCGGCGAAGCTGTTCTGGAAGACCACGGCTTGGGCGAGGACGAGCCCGACCGCCACCACGACGTTGCCGAGGACGACCACTGCGATCGGCACGCTCGACCAGCCGAACCGGTGGTCGAGGGCGCTGACGACGAACGCCGCGAAAGCCGAGACCGTGATCGCCCAGATGACGATCTTCTGCACGATCCGCGTTTCCGCGGTGGGCCCGCCGTGCAGGCGTCGTTGCAGGGCGGCAGGGTCTCTGACCGCGAGGTAGATGCTCGGGAGCATGGTGGTGGCCATGAAGACGGCGACGAAAACCCAAGCCTGCCAATAGTCGAACGTGCCGGCCGGCCAGAACAGCGCAACGGCGAAGAGTGCCAGGCCGAACACCCCTGAAGCGATTGTCTGAAGTGCGAGTTTCATCGACTGCCTCCTTTTCGGTTCACACCGCGTCGCGGTTGCGATAGATCCAGCCCGCGACGGCCGCCAAAACCGTTGCGGCGATCAGCATTACCAACAGCGCCAGAGCGGGAAACTCTCTCGGCACCGTCGTCTGGCCCACCGGGGACAGGTCGAGCAGCCAGCGCGGTAGGCGCAGCAGCGCCCCGAGGTACAGCGTGGTGATCACGAATGTGACGGCGAGCCATGCGATCCACGGCGCCCGCAGCGCCACGGCCAGCGCCGCGATCGAGGCCACCACGGCGAGCGCGGGCAGATAGGCCAGCGCGGCCAGGGTGAGGTGGACGATCGTGGCCGGCTGGCCCAGCGTCAGCCCGGCGCCCAGGCCGTTGCCCAGCCCCGCGCAGAACATCAGGATCGCCGCTCCCGCCACTGCACAGCAGACCGCGCCCAACAGCCAGCGCCACCGCGATACCGCACCGGCCAGCACCGGCTCGCCCAGCCCGTTCTGCTCGTCGGCGTACACCCGCAGTACCGCGGAGGCGACGTACGCGCTGGCCGCCGCGGCCAGGAACTGCGTCATGGTGGTGTAGATGCCGTCGTTGCCGGTGGTGGAGAGCAGCCGGGCGATCAAATCGTTCGTCTTGGCCGCGTCCAGCAGGGCTTTGGTCATCGAGCCGAAAACCAGCCCTGCCACGAACAGCCCGGCGGCCCAACCGATGGTCTGGCCGCGTTGCAGCGTGGCGTGCAGGCGCAGCGGGCCGGTGATGGTGGGCGCATCGGGCTTCTCGCCCGCGGATGCGATGGTGCCCGCGTCGTATTGGCGTCGGCGCTCCAGCACCGCGGCCACGGCCATCAGCGCGACGGCCAGGATCACCAACAAGCCGAACGGCCACCAGCGTAGGTCCACGAAGGGCCGCATCTGCTGCGCCCAGGCGATCGGGGAGAACCAACTCAAGACGCTGCCCGAGTTGTCGATGACGTCGCCGGCCCCGCGCACCAGTGCGGCCACCGCCAGCACCGCCATCGCCGCACCCGACGCCGTGCGGGCCTGTCGCCACAGTTGTGCGGTCACGGCGGCGACCGCGCCGAACACCATGGCCACCCCGGTGATACCCAGGCACATGGCTGCGGTGTCGGCGATGCCGAAGCCGGTGGAGGCCATCGCCAGGGTCATGGTGAGGGCCAGCACGGCGTTGAGGCCGCCGACCAGGATGAGGGCCGCGGTGGTCCGGGCATACCGGCCCACCACCGAGGAGAGCACCAACTCGGCGGTGCCGTTCTCCTCCTCGGCGCGGGTATGACGAATCACCGTGAGAATAGCGAGGATCGAGGTGGCGATGGTCAGCGTGAGTGTCAGCTCGTTGGCCATCATCACGCCCAGGTCGGTCTCGTTGACACCGAACATGGGGCCGCCGAGCATCATGCCGGCGGGTGTCTTGAGCAGGTTGACGCGGGCCAGCCGTTGTTCTTCGCCCGGATAGGCCAGCCGAATTGCGTTGGGGGCGTACACCATCATCAACGTCAGGATTGCCAGCCACACGCTGAGACGTACGCGGTCCCGGCGCAGCGCCAGCCGCAACAGCGTTGCGGTGCCGGTGAAGGACGACGTGGCCGCCCGCGCCGGACCCGATGGCCGGGCTGCAGCAGTTGCCATCGGTGTCGGGGTCATCGCGTCACCCCTTGGTATTCGCGGAGGAACATGTCCTCCAGCGACGCCGGTGCGACGGTGAGGTCTTCGATACCGAGTTCGGTGAGGTGATCCAGGGCGAACTCGATGTCGTTGCGGTCCACCGAGAAGGTCACGGCGCCGTCGCGGCTGGTGAAGTCGTGAACGTAGGGCGTGTTCTGCAGCGCCCGGCCGTCGGAGCGCGTGCGGGCGACGACCTTGGTGCGCATCAGATGTCGCAACTCTTCCAAGGTTCCGGAACGCACCGTGCGTCCTGCCCGGATGATCGTCACGTTGTCGCAGAGCTTTTCCACCTCGGCAAGGATGTGACTGGACAGCAGGACCGCGGCACCCTGGCCGGCGACTTCGGCCACACATTGCTGAAATGCCTTTTCCATCAACGGGTCCAGTCCCGAAGTGGGCTCATCGAGGATGTAGAGCTCGGAATGGCAGCTGAATGCCGCGATGATGGCGACCTTCTGCCGGTTGCCCTTGGAGTATGTGCGGGCCTTCTTGTGCGGGTCCAGCTCGAACCGCTCGATCAGCGCGTCGCGGCGGCTGGTGTCGACGCCGTTGCCGCGCAGCCGGCACAAGAAGTCGATGGCCTGCATACCGGTCAGGTTGGGCCACAACGTGACATCGCCGGGAACGTAGGCGATCCGGCGGTGCAGGGCGACTGCGTCGCGCCACGGGTCGCCGCCCAGAAGGCGCACGGTGCCGCTGTCGGCGCGCAGGAGGCCGAGCAGCACCCGGATGGCGGTGGACTTTCCCGCGCCGTTGGGGCCGAGGAAACCGGTGACGTCGCCGGGGGACACAGTCAGGTTCAGTCCATCGAGGGCTTTGGTGTGCCCGAAAGACTTTGACAGTCCGCGGATTTCGACGGAGTTGTTCACGCTGGCTCCTTGGTCTCGGTTGGCGTGGAACTGAACGGGGTGCCTTGTTCGCGTTGGTGCAGGAAGGCGTCGTACATCGTCGAGTCGGTCATCAGGCCCTCGGTGTAGAGCTCGAGGGCGGGCAGCATCATGTCCTCGCCGTAATCGCGCAGCACCCGGCGCAGGTCTGTCGGGTCGTCGTGCATCTGCAGGTACAGCAGGAAGCCGCCGCCACTGCATATCGCCATGAACTTGGCCCGCGCCCTGGGATCGCGGCTGGGTTTGAGCAGCCCCGTCCGCACGCCCTCTTGGAGGTATTCCTCGGCGTTGTCCACCATGGTGCGCCAGAAGGACTTCGCCAGATCGCTGCCCGATTGCATGCTGCGGACCAGATAGGCCATCAGCGGGGCATAGGACTCGATCTCGGCCATCTGGGCCATCCAGGTGGAGGGGTCACCGCTCTGAAGTGACTCGGTCTTGGCTTCGCGCACCACCTCGGCCACGTAGGCGTCGCACGCCTTGCGCAGCCCTTCCTTGGAGCCGAAGTGGTGGATCACCAAGGCGGCGCTGACGCCGGCGGACTCGGCGATGGTGCGCAGCCCCACGCTGAATCCGTGTTGTCCGTACTGCTCGATCGCGGCATCGCGGATCCGCGCCATCGCTGTCCGATCATCGACTGAACGCATGTTCAATACGCTAAACACCCGTTCAGCGCGCGGTCAAGGGGAGGCCCCGTCAGGAATCCGTAAAGATCGCGAAATGCCCGCGAGCAGACACAAAACTGCCCTTTTTCGCGCCAGAGAGGGCAGTTTTGTGTCTGCTCGCGGGAGAAAAGTCAGTCGCGAGCGGCCGCGAGCAGGCCGTCACCCAGCGGGATCAGCACCGGCGTCAGCCGTTCGTCCTCGGCGATCAGCCGGGCCGCTTCGCGCACGGCAGTGACCTCCGCATCGTTGGCGGAGGCGTCACCGGCCCGGCCGCCGAGCGCGGCCCGGTGCAGCACGATCGCGCCGCCGGAACGCAGGAGGCGCACCGCTTCGGCCACGAACTGCGGCTGGTCGATCGGCTCGGCATCGATGAACACCAGGTCATAGGACTCGTCGGCCAGACGGGTCAGGACCTCCTGGGCGCGGCCGCTGATCAGCCGGGTGCGCCCGGGGCCGACTCCGGCCTCGTTGAAGCCCTGCTTGGCGATGCGCTGATGCTCGGGCTCGACATCGATGGTGGTCAGCACGCCGTCGTCGCTCATGCCGGACAACAGCCACAACCCGCTGACGCCGGCCCCGGTGCCGACTTCGACGACCGCCTTGCCGCCGGTGAGCCGCGCGAGCACGCTCAGCAACGCCCCTACGGCCGGGGTGACGGCGCCCGCGCCGAGTTCTTCGGCCCGCTCGCGTGCAGCCGCGACGATCTCGTCCTCGGAGATCGACCGTTCGGCATGCGTCACGATCGCCTCGGCGTGACCGGGGTTGGAGCTGACCATGCCCGCAGCGTAGGCCAGACCGACGGGGCGCCGTCGCGACACGCCCGTGCGTGGCGGTTATCACCGGCCGGATATTCGCTGGTTCGGCCTGGTAATCGGACGTATCGTCGGCATTCTCAGGGAAAGTTCAGATTGCTCATATATCCGCCACACCGGGATCAGGAACGGTATCGGCATGGAACACGGCGCCCGCTGGCGCACCGCCCAGCACAACCAGGACACCAATCGGAATAACGATGTCGTCAATCGTGTTGAGCCGGGTGAAATCTGTGATCAGGAGGATCCGACGAGCGTCGACACTGTTAACTCGAACCTGGCCACCCAGCACGCCCCGGTGTCAATGGCACACCTGGAGCAATTCACCGCAGGTGAATGGGTCGAGCCGTCCGACGAACTGACCGGTACCGCGGTGTTCGACGCGACCGGTGATCAGTCCGCGATGCCGTCTTGGGATGAGCTGGTCCGCCAACACGCGGACCGGGTGTACCGCCTGGCCTACCGCCTCTCGGGCAACCAGCACGACGCCGAGGACCTCACCCAGGAGACCTTCATCCGGGTCTTCCGCTCGGTGCAGAACTACCAGCCCGGCACCTTCGAGGGCTGGTTGCACCGCATCACCACCAACTTGTTCCTGGACATGGTCCGCCGCCGCGGACGTATCCGGATGGAAGCGCTGCCCGAGGACTACGACCGGGTGCCCGCCGACGACCCGAACCCCGAGCAGATCTACCACGACTCGCGGTTGGGGGCCGATCTGCAGGCCGCCTTGGACTCACTCGCCCCGGAGTTCCGCGCGGCCGTGGTCCTGTGCGACATCGAGGGGCTGTCCTACGAGGAGATCGGCGCCACGCTGGGCGTCAAACTCGGCACGGTGCGCAGCCGCATTCACCGCGGCCGGCAGGCGTTGCGCGAGTATCTGGCGAAGAACTCGCCGGAAACCGCCAAGTCCGCCTAGCGGTGGTTGGTGTTCAGCGCGCCCGGTCGCGCTACATTCGGGTCAGGACAATTCGTCGTGGCGAGAGGAGCTGGGTGATGGTCGACCCGGGACATGTGTTCCGTCGGGCTTTCTCCTGGTTGCCTGCGCAGTTCGCTTCTCAGAGTGACGCCCCGGTGGGCGCACCTCGCCAGTTCGGTTCCACCGAACACCTCTCGACCGAGGCCATCGCGGCCTTCGTCGACGGTGAATTGCGGATGAGCGCGCATCTGCGGGCCGCCCATCACTTGTCCCTGTGCCCGGATTGCGCGGCCGAGGTCGACGCCCAGGGCCAGGCCCGGGCCGCATTGCGGGACTCCTGTCCGATAGCCATTCCGAATTCCCTGTTGGGACTGTTGTCGCAGATACCGCACCACAGCCCACAGCCTTCGGCCGAGGTCGGCGAACAGCCTCAGTTTGCCGATGACCCGACGCGGAGTCGGCGTAAGCGCCGGTAGGCTGCACAGCAAGGCGATCAGTGACCGGCGTCGGCCTATCCGGCTGGGGCAGGCGCTCCGATAGAGAGTGATACACCGGTGACCAACCAGGACCAGTCCGACGAGAGCGGCCGTCTGGAACCGCGCCCTGTCGAGCGGCCACCCGTCGACCAGTTGTCGCAGCGCACGTTCGGCCGGCCCGCGGGCGTCGACGGCTCCTTCCTCGGCGCGGAGAAGTATCAGGACCAGGGCGAGTACGCCCCCAAGGACCAACCACCCGATCCTGTGCTGGCCGAGGCCTTCGGCCGCCCGTCCGGCACTGACGACTCCCTGCAGCGCCATCCGACCGACGCCGGAGCGCTTGAGGCCGAGCGGAACGCCGGCGACGACGATTTCGACGATCCCTGGCGCGATCCGGGCGCCATCCCGGCGCTCGGCACCCCCGCTCAGGCGCCGGCCGCACCGGTCGTCACTGCGGCTCCGATCGGCAAGTTGGGCGCCCGCGAGGTCCTGTTCGGCGGCCGGGTGTCGTGGCCGTCGTTGGTGATCCTGTTCATCGTCGCCGGGTTGATCGCCTTCATCGGCGGCTGGGTCGGGCAGAAGACCGCGGGCACCGTGCAGGCCTTCACGACCTCCAAGGTGACGCTGGAGACCGGTGACCTTCCGTCGCCCGACGCCGGCCGGTTCGCCACCGTCGCCAGCGCGGTCGAGGACTCCGTGGTGACCATCGAGGCCAAGAGCAAGACCGAGGGCTCACAGGGCTCGGGCGTCGTCGTCGACGGCAAGGGCTACATCGTCACCAACAACCACGTGATCTCCGATGCCGCGAGCAAGCCCGCGGACTACCAGATCACCGTGGTGTTCAACGACGGCAAGGAAGTGCCGGCCAACCTGGTCGGCCGCGACCCCAAGACCGATCTCGCGGTGCTCAAGGTCGACAACGTCGACAACCTCGTCGTGGCGCGGTTCGGCGATTCCGAGAAGGTGCGCGTCGGTGAGGAAGTGATCGCCGCCGGAGCTCCGCTGGGCCTGCGCAGCACGGTCACGCACGGCATCATCAGCGCACTGCACCGGCCGGTGCCGCTCTCGGGTGAGGGTTCCGACACCGACACCGTGATCGACGGGCTGCAGACCGATGCCTCGATCAACCACGGCAACTCCGGTGGCCCGCTGATCAACATGTCCTCCGAGGTGATCGGGATCAACACGGCCGGAAAGTCCTTGTCGGACAGCGCCAGTGGGCTCGGTTTCGCGATCCCCGTCAACGAGGTCAAGCAGGTCGTCGAGAACCTGATCAAGGACGGCAAGGTCGCGCATCCGACCCTGTTGCTCAGCGCCGTCACGGTGAGCAACAGCGTGGCCTCGGGCGCGCAGGTCCGCAACGTCAACGCCGGTGGCCCGGCTGACAAGGCCGGCATCCTGGAGAACGACGTGGTGGTCAAGGTGGGGGACCGCAAGGTCGCCGACGCCGATGAGATGGTTGTCGCGGTGCGTCAACTCAAGATCGGGCAGGAATCCCCGGTCGAGGTGCTCCGCGACGGTCGGCCGATGACATTCATGGTCACGCCGATCGGCGACGATCAAAAAGCGCAGTAACGATGTTCGCGAACATCGGGTGGGGAGAGATGCTGGTCCTGGTGATCGCCGGTCTGGTGATCCTGGGACCCGAGCGCCTGCCCGGTGCCATCCGGTGGACATCCGGTGCCCTGAAGCAGGCCCGCGACTACGTCAGCGGCGCCACCACCCAGTTGCGTCAGGATCTGGGGCCGGAGTTCGACGATCTTCGGCAACCGCTTGCCGAGCTCCAGAAGCTGCGCGGCATGACGCCGCGGGCCGCGATCACCAAGCACCTGCTCGAAGGTGACGATTCATTCCTGACCGGCGCCTTCGACGACAACCGGACGCAGCCGCCGACACCCACGAACGACAAGCCCGTCGGCGATCCCGCGGCCAAGCCGGCCGGCACCACATTCGACCCCGACGCCACTTAGCGGCGCGCGGTATCCAGACCCAGCGACATCCCGGCCAGGCCCCGCTTGCGGGCCGACAGGCCCTCGGCGATCTTGCGCAGCTCGGCGCCTGCGGCTGATTCTGGCGCAGACAACACCAGCGGAACCCCGGAGTCACCCGCGGCCACGAGCGCCGGGTCCAGCGGGACCTGACCCAGCAGCGGCACCTCGGCGCCCACCGAGCGGGTCAGCGAGTCGGCCACCTGACGGCCGCCGCCCTCGCCGAAGAGCTGCATGACGGTGCCGTCCGGCATCTGCAGGCCGGACATGTTCTCGACCACGCCCGCGATGCGCTGGCGGGTCTGCAG
This sequence comes from Mycobacterium sp. URHD0025, assembly GCF_000426065.1. Lineage (GTDB taxonomy): Bacteria > Actinomycetota > Actinomycetes > Mycobacteriales > Mycobacteriaceae > Mycobacterium. The sequence continues at coordinate 337,357 of NZ_AUEQ01000008.1, forward strand.
GGCAATCGCGCCGGCCCGCTCGGCCACCTCGGCGGCAGCCATCTGCGGAGTGGTCACCACGAGGATCTCCGCGCCTGGGATCAACTGGGCGACCGAGATGGCGATATCGCCGGTGCCGGGCGGCAGATCGAGCAGCAGCACGTCCAGATCGCCCCAGTAGACATCGGCCAGGAACTGCTGCAGCGCCCGGTGCAGCATCGGCCCGCGCCACACCACGGGCGTGTTGCCCTGGGTGAACATCGCGATCGAGATGACTTTCACGTCGTGGGCGATCGGCGGCAGGATCATCGAGTCGACCTGTGTGGGCCGGTCGTTGGTGCCCATCATCCGTGGCACCGAATGGCCGTAGATGTCGGCATCCAGCAGACCGACGGACAATCCGCGGGCGGCCATCGCGGCGGCCAGGTTGACCGTGACGCTCGATTTGCCGACGCCACCCTTGCCTGAAGCCACCGCGTAGACCCGGGTCAGGGAATTGGGCTGGGCGAACGGGATCACCGGCTCGCGGGAATCGCCGCGCAGCATCGTGCGCAACTCGGCGCGCTGCTCGTCGTTCATCACGTCGAGGCTCACCTTGACGGCGCCGGTGCCGGGCACGTCGGTGACGGCGGCCTTCACCAGGTCGGAGATCTCGTTCTTCTTCGGGCAGGCCGCGGTGGTCAGGTAGATCTCGACGTGTACGCCGTGGTCGGCCTCGATCGAGATGTTCTTGACCATGCCGAGTTCGGTGATCGGCTTCCGCAATTCGGGGTCGATCACCTTGGCCAGCGCGGCGCGAACCGCGGATTGCAGCTCAGTGGCAGATTCGGACATCATCGCCGAGTCTACGGCGGCGCTGCGGCCTCTCTGATCCAGGCCGCTTCAGACCAGCGTCAGGCCGGGCCTGGAGCCGGGCCCGGGGCGGGGCCGGGGGCCGGTCCTACTGCCGGTCCCAATGCCGGGCCGAGTGCCGGAGCCGGGGGTGCCGCCTCGATCGGCGGACCCGCCGGGGCGGGCGGAGCGGGCGCGAGTCCCGGTGCGGGAGGCGGAAGCTGCTGCGGTCCGGGCGCGGGAGCCGGCGGGGGAGCCTGCTCTCCGAGGCAGAAAACCACACACGCGGGTTGACGCGGTTGCTCCCACGGCGGGACCCATTGTGGCGGTGCGGCCGGCGTCTCCGACGGGATGGCCTGTGCCGGACCGGGCAGCGGGCCGAGCACCTGCCCGGGTGCAAACCCGGGAACGTTCTGCGTGCCGGTCTCATTGCGGTTGAGCAGCGGAATGAGGGCCAGCGGATCGCCCGCGGGCAGGCCGGTGGCATCCGTGGGCAGGCCGGGGCCGAGGCCTTCCGGATTGTCCAGATGGGAGTCGCCGATCGGCGGAATGGACCCGGTGATCTCGGGCAGGTCGACCGGCACCACGCCGGTGGCATATGCCGCGGCCCAGCCCAACACGTTGCGGGCGTAGGCCACCGAGTTGTTGTACCGGAGGATGGCCGACATGACCTGTGACTGATCGCGCAGGTTGAGCCCGCCGCTGCACAGATAGCGGGCGGCAGCCAGCGCCGAGTCGAACACGTTCTGCACATCGGCCTTGCCGTCGCCGTCGCCGTCGGAGGCGTAGCGAGCCCAGGTCCCTGGCAGGAACTGCATCGGGCCCATCGCCCGAACGTATGAGATCCGTCCGGCCTGGGCGCTCTGGACGATGATCTCGTTGCCCGGCAAGGTGCCGTCGAGCGCGGGGCCGTAGATGGGGCGCACGGCAGTGCCGCGGGCATCGGTGGCGCCGCCGTTGGCGTGGCCGGATTCGATCCGTCCGATACCGGCCAGCAGATTCCAGCTGATGCCGCAGCCGGGGTAGGCCGCGGCCATCATCCGCTCGGCATTGCGGTAGGCCTTGAGTGAGGACCCTGGAATGCCCAGGGCGCCAGGGGAATTGACGACGAACGCCGGCGGCGGAGCCGAAATCGTGTTCATCGACTTGATGCGGAAGTTGGTCGGCGGCCTGGTGGCGGCGACCACCGCGGGACCCGAGCGGTCGATCCGCGGTTCGACCGCGGCCAGAGGCGTGACGGCGGTGTTGGACACGTCGGCACCCGGGGCGGCCGATCCGGCGCCGGCGACCAGCACGATGGGGGCCAGCACGGCGACGCCGAGCGCGGGCGAGCGCACCAGCCGGCTCATACGGCGCCGAGCGGTTGCGATCACCGCTCCTCCCCCTACGCGCACTTACCCGTCCTTAGGTCGACTTCGGCCAAATATCACGTTGTGAACCAAGTCACCATACATAGTCGCGGTTTCCGTTGTTACGACAATGGTGGACAGCGATATCAACCACCGCGTTTGGACCGGCGCTCGGCCCCGTCGACTTTGCCCGGAGCGGTTCGGTCGGGATCGGGGTGCGGGTTCAGTTCGGTGATCAGTTCCCGCAGTTCCTCCAGCTCACGGCGCAGATAATCGCGCGTGACGACCTCGCCCACCGCCAGCCGCAGCGACGCCAGCTCGCGGGCCAGGTACTCGGTGTCCGCCTTGGTCTGCTCGGCCCGGCGCCGGTCCTCTTCCAGCGAGACGCGGTCCCGGTTCTCCTGGCGGTTCTGGGCCAGCAGGATCAGCGGGGCGGCGTAGGCGGCCTGGGTGGAGAAGGCCAGGTTGAGCAGGATGAACGGGTAGGGATCCCACTCGAACGTGAAGACGCCGATGTTCAGGGCGATCCAGACCAGCACGATGATCGTCTGGATCGCCAGATACCGGCCGGTGCCGAGGAAGCGTGCGACGGATTCGCCGAACTGGCCGACCGCCTCGACGTCGACGTGCAGCCCGAAACCGCGCGTGCCACGGGGGGTGTCCAACCGCTGACGCGCTGACGATTCGCTCATGAGCCCGCCACCGGGAGTTCCGGCTCGTCGTGTTCGCGCCAGTCGACCGGCAGCATGTGGTCGAGCACGTCGTCCACCGACACCGCCCCGAGCAGGTGGTTCTCCTCATCGACCACCGGCCCGCACACCAGGTTGTAGGCGGCGAAGTAGCGGGTCACGGCGGCCAGCGAATCGGCCGGGCTCAAGCTGGGCAAGTCCTTGTCGATGATGCCGCTCACCAGGGCCGCAGGCGGTTCGCGCAGCAGCCGCTGGAGGTGCACGCAGCCCAGGTAGTGGCCGGTGGGTGTGGCGCTGGGGGGACGGGTGACGAAGGCCATCGATGCCAGTGCGGGGGTGAGGTCCGGGTCGCGCACCTGCGCCAGCGCCTCGGCGACCGTGGTGTCCGGGGCGAGGACCACCGGTTCGCTGGTCATCAGACCGCCCGCGGTGTCGGGTGAGTGCGCCAACAGCCGTCGCACATCCTCGGAGTCCTCGGGGTCCATCTTGCGCAGCAGCGTCTCGGCGTCGGCCGGCGTCATGGAGCCCAGAACGTCGGCGGCGTCGTCGGGATCCATGGCCTCCAGCACGTCGGCGGCGCGCTCGGTGTTCAGCTGACGCAGCACCGCGGCCTGCTCGTCCTCCGGCAGCTCCTGAAGCACGTCGGCCAAACGCTCGTCGTCGAACGCCCGGTACAGCTCGTAGCGCCGCTTGACCGGCAACTCCCGCAGGGCCTCGGCCACCTCGACCGGACGCTGTCCCTCGAACTGCTCGAGCAGTGAGGCCACCCCCTGGTCGGGCATCGCCAGGCCCGACGGCGTCAACCCGTGCACGTTCTGCCACTCGACGACGTGGATGTTGCTGCGCCGCCCCAGCCGTCGCTGGGGGCGCACGGCCACCCGCGTCACCACCCAGTCGCGGGTCCGGGTCTGCTCGATGCCCAGATCGACTACCACGACGTCGATTCCGGCCAGCTGCTCCAGGTCGGGGTCGTCGATCCGCACCCGGGTCTCGAGCACCTGGCCCAACACCAGAACCTCGCCGGGCCGTTGCGCGAAGCGGCGCAGTGACACACTGCCGGTCGCCAGTGTCACCGAACCCGGCTCGATCGCTGTCACCCGCAGAATCGGAACGAAAATCCTTCGCCGCGTGAGCAATTCGACCACCAGGCCGAGAACGCGCGGCTGTTGGCGGACGATGCTGATGCTGATCACCACGTCGCGGACACGGCCGATGGACTCCCCGTCGGGGCCCAGCACCACCATCCCCGCAAGCCGGGCCGCGTAGACCCTGTTCACCGCCGCCATGAATCAAAGGGTAGAGACTGTGGTCGTGGAGAACACGTATCGGCCCCGTAGAACGTGCCTCTCGGTTCCGGGAAGCAGCCTGAAGATGATCGAGAAGGCCAAAAGCCTGCCGGCTGACGAGGTGTTCCTCGACCTGGAGGATGCGGTCGCCCCCGATGCCAAGGAGTCGGCCCGCACACAGGTGGCGGCGGCACTGGCGGACGACGGCTGGGCCGGACAACTGCGCGGGGTGCGGGTCAACGACTGGAGCACACCGTGGACCCATGCCGACGTGATCGAGGTGGTCACGAAGGCCGGGGTGGCGCTCGACCTGATCGTGCTGCCCAAGGTCACCGAGGTATCCCACGTCCAGGCCCTCGATCTGCTGCTCAGCCAGTTGGAGGCCACCCACGGTCTTGAACCGGGTGGCATCGGCATCGAGGCCCAGATCGAGAACGCGCAGGGGCTGACCAATGTCGACGCGATCGCGGCGGCTCCGCGGATACAGGCACTCGTGCTCGGGCCCGGTGACATGGCGGCCAGCCTGAACATGCGCACCCTGGAGGTCGGCGGGCAACCGGACGGGTACGACATCGGCGACGCGCACCACCATGTGCTGATGCGGATCCTGGTGGCAGCCCGGGCGCGCGGCATCAACGCGATCGACGGCCCGTATGTCAAAGTGCGCGATGTCGATGGGTTCCGCCGCGTGGCCGGCCGTTCGGCCGCGCTGGGCTACGACGGCAAGTGGGTCCTGCATCCGGACCAGATCGAGGCGGGCAACGAGATCTTCAGTCCGCGTCAGGCCGATTACGACCATGCCGAGCTGATCCTCGATGCCTATGAATGGCACACCTCGCACGCCGGTGGGGCCAGGGGCGCGGTGATGCTGGGCGACGAGATGATCGATGAGGCCAGCAGAAAGATGGCCTTGGTGATCGCGGGCAAAGGGCGGGCGGCGGGCATGAGCCGGCTGGCCGAACCGTTCCGGCCGCCGACCTGATCCGGGTCGTGTGACGGCTCGCTACGCGGCGAACATGGCGCCGACGAAGAACAAGAGCCAGCCTGCATTGAAGAGGGCGCTGAGGGCCCCGATGATGATGCCGGCAATGGCTAAGCCCTGGCCGGATTGTCTGTTCTGCTTGATCTGATTCAGTCCGGCGATCCCGAGGCCGATTCCGACCAGGGCGGCGAGCAGTCCGATCCCGCAGACGGCGAACAGGGGCACCGACACGATCGAGGCGACCAGCGATCCGATGGCCATGGTGTTGGTGGTGCCCGCCGGCGACATCCCGTAGCCGACGGGATAGCCGTACCCCGGCGGCGGATACGGCGGGGGATAAGCGGATGCGCCCGGGAACGGCGGCGGAGCGTAGTCATGTGGGATGTCCGCGGGATAGTCGATCGCGGGCGGATACGGCGGATACGGCGGATAAGACGGATTGACGTCGTAGCTCTGCGGTTCGAACCCGTATTGCGGTTGCGCCCCGCCGCTCTGCGGCCGATCCTGGGAATGTTCGATGGAAGGTGCTTCGTAGCCGCCGGACAACGGTTCAGACGGCTGGGAGCCGGGATCGGATGGCGGCGTTTCGCCCGCGTTGCCGTCCGGGTTTGTCATGCTGATCAACCTAGCGCACGGACGGTGACGCCCCGGGCGCGTGAGATCGGCACCAAATCCGGTGTGAGGGCGTTGCTGTAACAAGAGCAGCCGCCGAGGGGGCGCTGCGGAGGAGAGTGAAGTTCGATGACGAGCCCATTTCAGTCCGGTCAGACACCGGGTGCGGCGCCTGCCGCGCGCGGTGCATTGCCGACGCCGCCCAAAGGCTGGCCCATCGGTTCCTACCCGACGTACGCGGAGGCCCAGCGCGCCGTCGACTACCTGTCCGACCAACAGTTCCCGGTGCAGCAGGTGACGATCGTCGGGGTTGATCTGATGCAGGTCGAGCGCGTCACCGGCCGCCTGAGCTGGCCGAAGGTGCTGGGCGGCGGTGTCTTGTCGGGCGCGTGGCTCGGCCTGTTCATCGGCCTGATCCTGGGGTTCTTCAGCCCCAACCCGTGGAGCGCGCTGCTCACCGGCCTGGTTGCCGGCGTCTTCTTCGGCCTGATCACCTCGGCCATCCCGTATGCGATGGCTCGCGGCACAAGAGATTTCAGTTCGACGATGCAGCTGGTCGCGGGACGATACGACGTCCTGTGCGATCCGCAGGGCGCCGAACAGGGCCGGGATCTGCTGGCGCGCTTGACGATCTGACGCGATAGGCGGCCGCATCCCGGCCGTGGTGGCAGAATGTCCGCAGGTCACGATTGTGACGCGGCACGCCCAAACTGTTGGACATCCGCTCCGCATGGCTCTACGGTTTGCGCGCGGGAGCCGCTGCGGCGGCGACATCGAATGCGAACGGGAGGCACAGCGGTGCGCGCTCGGCGGCTATGTGCTGCGGCAGTGGCCGCGTTGACGACGGCCTCGGTGGTGTCAGGTTGTGGTAAGGGCGACGACGGGATCGTCATCAACTACTACACCCCGGCCAACGAGATGGCGACTTTCACCGCCGTGGCCAAACGCTGCAACGCCGAACTCGGCGACCGCTTCACCATCAAGCAGGTGAGTTTGCCGAAAGGTGCTGACGACCAACGGTTGCAGCTGGCGCGTCGGCTGACCGGTAACGACAAGACGCTCGACATCATGGCGCTCGACGTGGTGTGGACCGCTGAGTTCGCCGAGGCGGGCTGGGCCGTCCCACTATCCGAGGATCCGGCGGGGGAGGCCGAGTCCGACGCGACGGAGAACACGCTGCCCGGGCCGCTGGAGACCGCGCGCTGGCAAGACAAGCTGTATGCGTCGCCCATCACCACCAACACCCAATTGCTTTGGTACCGGGCCGATTTGATGGACGCGCCGCCGTCAACCTGGGATGGCATGGTTTCCGAGGCGAACCGCCTGCATGCGGCGGGCAAGCCCAGTTGGATTGCGGTACAGGCCAAGCAGTACGAGGGCCTCGTCGTCTGGTTCAACACCCTGCTGGCCAGCGCGGGCGGCCAGGTGCTCTCCGATGACGGCAAGACCGTCACCCTGACCGACACGCCGGAGCACCGGGCGGCCACCGTCAAGGCGCTGCAGGTCATCAAATCGGTTGCCACGGCTCCGGGAGCCGATCCGTCGGTGACCCAGACCGACGAGGCGACGGCCCGGCTCGCCCTGGAGCAGGGCAAGGCCGCACTCGAGGTCAACTGGCCGTTCGTGCTGCCCTCGCTGCTGGAGAACGCCGTCAAGGGCGGCGTGAAGTTCCTGCCGCTCGACCAACGTGCCGATCTCGCCGGGGCCATCAACGATCTGGGTACCTTCTCGCCCACGGACGAGCAATTCGAATCGGCATATGAGGCCAGCAAAGAGGTGTTCGGGTTCGCCAACTATCCGGGTGTGCGCGAGGGTGAGCCGGCCAAGGTGACCCTGGGCGGGCTGAACCTCGCGGTGGCCAAGACCAGCCGGCACAAGGCCGAGGCATTCGAGGCCATCCGATGCCTGCGCAACGTGGAGAATCAGCGCTATACCTCGGTCGAGGGCGGGCTGCCCGCGGTGCGCGAATCGCTGTACGACGATCCTGCGTTCCAGACCAAGTACCCGCAGTACGCGATCATCCGCGAGCAACTGACCAATGCCGCGGTGCGCCCCGCGACGCCGGTGTATCAGGCTGTGTCCACCCGCATTTCGGCAACCCTGGCGCCGATCACGAACATCGACCCGGAGCACACCGCCGATGAGCTGACCGAACAGGTGCAGAAGGCCATCGACGGCAAGGGGCTGATCCCATGAGCACCTCCACGACGGACCGTGCCTCGGAGCGCAGGCTGGCGTTCGGGCTGATCGCGCCCGCAGTGATCCTGATGGTCGCGGTGACCGCGTATCCGATCGGGTACGCGGTGTGGCTGAGCCTGCAGCGCTACAACCTGGCCGCTCCCGACGACACGACGTTCGTCGGGCTCGCGAACTATCAGACCATCCTCACCGACCGCTACTGGTGGATGGCGTTCGCGGTGACGCTGGCGATCACCGTCGTCTCGGTGACCATCGAGTTCGTCCTCGGCATGGCCTTGGCACTCGTCATGCACCGCACCATCTTCGGTAAGGGCGTGGTCCGTACCGCGGTGCTGATTCCGTACGGGATCGTGACGGTGGCGGCGTCCTACAGCTGGTACTACGCCTGGACTCCGGGCACGGGCTATCTGGCCAACCTGCTGCCCGACGGCAGTGCCCCGTTGACCGAACAGCTGCCGTCGCTGGCCATCATCGTGCTCGCCGAGGTGTGGAAGACCACGCCGTTCATGGCACTGCTGTTGCTGGCCGGCCTGGCGCTGGTGCCGCAGGATCTGCTCAACGCGGCCGAGGTCGACGGGGCGGGGGCCTGGACGCGGCTGGTGAAAGTGATTCTGCCGCTGATCAAACCGGCTATCCTGGTCGCGCTGCTGTTCCGGACCCTCGACGCGTTCCGGATCTTCGACAACATCTATGTGTTGACCGGTGGTGCCAACAACACCGGATCGGTGTCGATCCTGGGGTATGACAACTTGTTCAAGGCTTTCAATCTCGGATTGGGTTCGGCCATCAGCGTATTGATCTTCTTGTCGGTGGCGGTCATCGCGTTCGTCTTCATCAAGATCTTCGGTGCGTCGGCGCCCGGCGCAGAGGTGGAGGGCCGATGAGCGCTCGCGCGAAGAGCAGAGGACAGTGTCGATGACCGAGCGGGTGAGTGCGCAGCGCGCGACGGGGTGGACCGTCGTGAACATCCTGGTGGTGCTCTATGCGCTGATCCCGGTGCTGTGGATTTTGTCGCTGTCGTTGAAGCCGACGTCGAGTGTCAAGGACGGCAAGCTCATTCCGGCTCAGATCACGTTCGACAACTACAAGGGCATCTTCACCGGCAACATCTTCACCTCGGCGTTGGTCAACTCGATCGGCATCGGCTTGATCACCACGGTGATCGCGGTGGTGATCGGTGGCATGGCCGCGTACGCGGTGGCCCGGTTGGATTTCCCCGGAAAGAAGCTGTTGGTGGGCGTCGCCCTGTTGATCGCAATGTTCCCGCAGATCTCGCTGGTGACCCCGATCTTCAACCTGTGGCGGACGATCGGCTTGTTCGACACCTGGCCCGGCCTGATCATTCCCTACATCACGTTCGCACTGCCGCTGGCGATCTACACGCTGTCGGCCTTCTTCCGGGAGATCCCATGGGATCTGGAGAAGGCCGCCAAGATGGACGGGGCCACCCCGGCCCAGGCCTTCCGCATGGTGATCGCACCGCTGGCGGCCCCGGGCATCGTCACCGCGGCCATCCTGGTCTTCATCTTCGCGTGGAACGACCTGCTGCTGGCGTTGTCGCTGACCGCGACGCAGCGGGCGATCACCGCGCCCGTGGCGATCGCGAACTTCACCGGCAGTTCGCAGTTCGAGGAGCCGACCGGGTCGATCGCTGCAGGGGCGATGGTCATCACCATCCCGATCATCATCTTTGTTCTCATCTTCCAGCGACGTATCGTCGCTGGCCTGACATCTGGTGCGGTAAAGGGGTAATTGGATGGCCGAAATTGTGTTGGACCGGGTCACCAAGAGTTACCCCGACGGCGCAGGCGGTACCAGGGAAGCCGTCAAAGAGTTCTCGATGACCATCGCCGACGGCGAGTTCATCATCCTGGTGGGCCCGTCTGGATGTGGGAAGTCCACCACCCTGAACATGATTGCCGGGCTTGAGGACATCTCGTCGGGCGAGCTGCGCATCGCCGGGGAGCGGGTCAACGACAAGGCGCCCAAGGATCGCGACATCGCGATGGTGTTCCAGTCGTACGCGCTCTACCCGCACATGACGGTGCGCCAGAACATCGCGTTCCCGCTGACCCTGGCCAAACTCAAGAAGGACGAGATCGCGGCCAAGGTCGAGGAGACGGCCAAGATCCTCGACCTGACCGAACTGCTCGACCGCAAGCCGGCTCAGCTGTCCGGCGGGCAGCGTCAGAGGGTGGCGATGGGCCGGGCAATCGTGCGGCGTCCCAAGGCATTCCTGATGGATGAGCCGCTGAGCAACCTCGACGCCAAGTTGCGTGTGCAGATGCGCGCCGAGATCGCGCGGCTGCAGAGCCGGCTGGGTACCACCACGGTCTACGTGACACATGATCAGACCGAGGCCATGACGCTCGGAGATCGCGTTGTGGTGTTGCTGGCGGGCGAGATTCAGCAGATCGGCACTCCCGACGAGCTGTACAACAACCCGGCGAATCTGTTCGTGGCCGGTTTCATCGGGTCACCGGCGATGAACTTCTTCCCGGCCACCTTCACCGACGTGGGGGTGCGGCTGCCGTTCGGCGACGTCACCCTGACCCAGCAGGTGCACGATCTGCTGGCCCGCCAGCCCAAGCCGGACAACATCATCGTCGGGATCCGGCCCGAACATCTCGAGGATGCTTCGCTGCTCGACGGCTACGCCCGGATCCGGGCGCTGAGCTTCCCCGTGCGTGCTGACATCGTCGAGTCGCTCGGTGCCGACAAGTACGTGCACTTCACCATCGAAGGTGCCGGCGCCGAGGCAGCGCAGCTCGCCGAGTTGGCCGCCGATTCGGGCTCGGGCGCCAACGAGTTCGTGGCGCGCGTCTCCGCGGAGTCCAAGGCGGCAGCCGGTCAGCAGGTCCAGCTGGCGTTCGACACCTCGAAATTGGTGATCTTCGATGCCGAGACCGGGCTGAACCTGACCCGCACCGAGCCCACTGAGGCCGAGGAGCCCACCGAGGCCGAGCAAGCTGAGGCCGAGGAAGCTGAGGTCGAGGAAGCGCCGGCCGAAGCGGCCGGAGAACCGACAGAAGAGTGATCGACGTCCTGGCTGCCGTCCGCGCCCACGTGGGCGAGCACTTCGGCGCTGCCGGCATCACCGCAGAACCTGTCAGCGCCAGCGTCACGTTCCTGGGAACCGAGCGCATCGACGTGCTGCGGTTCGGTGGTCCTGATCTGTATCACTATGTGACGCTGGGCTGTTCACGTCATCCGATGTTCGATCCGACCGAGCTGGTGTCCGATCCGATCCACGGTCCCCGGGCCGAGGTGGTGCTGTCCCTGCGGGGCCCGACGCCGAACGGGCTGGCCCGGTCGCTGGCCGTGCTGGCTGCCGCGCCCGCGGTGGAGGGGCTGGTCCTGGAGGCCGACGCGCTCGTCGATCTGGAGACGCAGTTGTTCGACTCCGCGCCGTTCAGCGCATTTCTGTTGGGCCCGAGCGATATCGGCGAGGTGACCCTGCCCGATCCACTGTCCGCGGTGACGGTGCTGTCGGCCACGCCGATCACCGCCACCGAGGCGGCCTGGGTGCGGCTCAAGGGAGCCGATGCGATGCGTGAGGCCTGGCAGACCGACGGGGTCGACGTACTCGATCCGACCCGCCGGGCCGCGAGTCCGAGCTAGAGCCAGTCGTTGTGGCGGAAGGTGCGGTACAGCGCAAAGCAGATGACTGCCATCGCCACCAGCACGGCCGGATAGCCCCAGGTCCACTGTAATTCGGGCATGTGCTCGAAGTTCATCCCGTAGATCCCGGCCATCGCGGTCGGCACCGCGGCGATGGCGACCCACGCCGAGATCTTGCGCATGTCCACGTTCTGCTGCATGGCGACCTTGCCCAGTGCGGCCTGCACCAGTGAGCTGAGCATCTCGTCGTAGCTCGTGACGCGGTCGGAGGCCTGCACGTTGTGGTCGTGCACGTCGCGCATGTACCTGCGCACCTCGACCGAGATGAGATCGTTGTGGTCGGTCAGCAACCGGGACAGCGCGAGCGTCAAAGGCGCTACGGCTCGGCGCATTTCGACGACCTCACGCTTGAGTAGGTAGATGCACTCGATGTTGGTGCGCGTGCCGGGGGAGAAGATGTCCTCCTCCATGGAGTCGATGTCGGTTTCCATCAGATCGGTCACGTCGAGGTAGCTGTCCACCACGTGGTCGGCGATCGCGTGCATGACCGCGAATGGTCCGAGTTTGAGGATGGCGGGGGAGGATTCCAGCCGTTTGCGTACACCGGCCAATCCACCGTGCTCGCCGTGGCGGACGGTGACCACGAAGTCCGGTCCCACGAAGATCATGATCTCGCCGGTCTCGACGATCTCGCGGGCCAGTGCCACCGACTCGTGCTCGACGTAGTTGATGGTCTTGAGCACGAGGAACAGGGTCTTGTCGTACCGCTCGAGCTTGGGCCGCTGGTGGGCGTGCACCGCGTCCTCGACCGCCAGCTCGTGTAGGCCGAAAACGTCTGCCACCGATTGCATCTGGAATTCGTCGGGTTCGTGGAGGCCGATCCAGACGAACGCCTTCTCGCCCGCTGCCTGCAACTCTCGGACCTTGTTCAGCGCCGCGGCATGGGTGTATTTGCCGGGCAACCGGTCTCCGCCGCTGTAGACCCCGCAATCGACCATGGCCCGCGCGACGGGGACGTGGATCGACTTGGCGTCGGGCTCTGCCGGCCGGGGCCTCGGGGTCGTCCGCAGGGCCGGCGGCAGCGCGCGGAATGAGGGCATTTGTCCCCACCTTCCTGCACGGTTCGCAGCAACCTGATCAGCACAACGAATGCTACGCGCACCTACTGTTGAGTAACCCTCACCAGCGGGGAACCCGGCCATGTGAGAAATGGCATTGAAGTACCCTTGCGCCGTGTCGGAAAGTACAGTCGCCTCCTCGCCCGAGCGCTCGTCAGCGGAGCGCACCCCGCAAGTTGTGATCGAAGACGCCGAGATCTTCGAACACCATGAAGGCGGAAAGCTCTCGGTCGAGTTGAAGGAGCCGCTGGATACCCAGCGTGCGCTGTCCATCGCCTACACCCCCGGCGTCGCCCAGGTGAGCCGGGCGATCGCCACTGACCACACCCTCGCGGCCAAGTACACGTGGGCCAACCGCCTGGTCGTGGTGGTCAGCGACGGCACTGCGGTGCTGGGCCTCGGCGATATCGGTCCCGCGGCGTCGCTCCCGGTCATGGAGGGCAAGAGCGCGCTGTTCAAGTCCTTCGGCGGGCTGAACTCGATCCCGATCGTGCTCGACACCAAGGATCCCGACGAGATCGTCGAAACCCTGATCCGGCTGCGTCCGACGTTCGGCGCGGTGAACCTCGAGGACATCTCTGCCCCGCGCTGCTTCGAGATCGAGCGCCGGGTGATCGAGGCGCTTGACTGCCCGGTCATGCACGATGACCAGCACGGCACGGCGATCGTGGTGCTGGCCGCGCTGCTGGGCGCCACGAAGGTGCTTGAGCGTGACATCCATTCATTGCGTGTGGTCATCTCGGGCGCAGGTGCGGCGGGAGTGGCCTGCGCCAACATCTTGCTGAACAAGGGCATCACCGACGTCGTCGTGCTCGATTCGCAGGGCATCGTGCATTCCGGCCGCGACAACCTCAACAGCTTCAAGGCCGAGCTGGCCGGACGGACCAATCCGCGCAAGCTCACCGGTGGCGTGGCCGAGGCGCTCGAGGGTGCCGACGTCTTCCTCGGGGTGTCCGCAGGCGTCGTGCCCGAGGAGCTCATCGCGACGATGGCGCCCAACAGCATCGTCTTCGCGCTGTCCAACCCGGATCCGGAGATCCACCCGGACGCCGCCCGCAAGTACGCGGCGGTGGTCGCGACCGGACGCAGCGACTTCCCGAACCAGATCAACAACGTGCTGGCCTTCCCCGGGGTGTTCCGCGGTGCGCTCGACGCCGGTGCCCGCAGGATCACCGAGAAGATGAAGGTGGCGGCTGCCGAGGCCATCTTCTCGGTCGTCGGCGACGATCTGGCGGTCGACCACATCGTGCCCAGCGCGCTGGATCCGCGGGTCGGCCCCGCGGTGGCGGCGGCGGTCGCGGCGGCGGTTGACCCCGCAGAGTCCTGAGTTCACCGATGCGCCGCATGCTGGCGTCGGCGCTGCTGGTGCTGTTCGCGCTGGCGTCAGCGGGTTGCGGCCACTCGGCTCCCGCCGCTCTCGCGGTCGGTGCCGGGCCCGCGCCCGAGTCGGTGTTGCTCGGGCACCTGTATGCGGCGGCGCTGCGCTACTACGGCACGCCGGCCGTGGTCACCGAGACCGACGGCGTGCCCGGTGTGCTCGATTCGGGATCGGTCACCGTGCAGCCGGGGTTCACCGGCCGGTTCCTGACCGCCCTGAATCCGACGGCCACGGCCCGCGCGGATGAACAGGTCTACCGGGACCTGGTGTCGGCGCTGCCCGAGGGTGTCGCCGCCGGTGACTACACCATGTCGGCCCAGGACAAGCCGGCGCTGGTGGTCACCGAGGCGACGGCCAAAGCCTGGGGCGGGACGGATCTGAGCGCGGTGCGGCGCAACTGTGCCAAGGCCCGGCCGGGTGCGGTGGCCGGCGCCAAGACACCCACGACGGTGGGTTCTTGCGCCCTGCCCGAGCCCGGCAGGTTCCCCGACGCGAAGAGCCTGTTCGCCGCCCTGCGGGCCGGCACGATCAACGCGGCCTGGTCGACGACGGCCGATCCGGCCATCCCGTCGGACCTGACCGTGCTGGCCGACAAGACCGCATTGATCCGCGGTGAGAATGTGGTGCCGCTGTATCGCCGCAACACACTCGACGAGCATCAGATCCTGGCGCTCAACGAGATCGCCGGCGTCCTCGATACCGGGTCACTGGCCGATATGCGCAGGCAGGTCGCCGAGGGCAAGGATCCTGCGGCGGTGGCCGATGCGTTCCTGCAGGCCAACCCTCTGGGCCACTGACCGGAGCGTCAGCTCGGCATGGCCTTTCCGACCGCCGAGGCGAACAGCCGCTGGTACCCCGAGCCGGTGATCCGGACGATCACGTCGAGGATCTTGGCATCGGGCCCGACGAGCACGCGCGCCTTGTTCTTGCGCACTGCCTCGAGGATGATCTTGGCCGCGCGCTGCGGCGTGGTGTTGGCCAGCTTCTTGTCGAAGGACTCGGCGAGCGCCTTCTGGTCCAGCCCCTCGGCGGTGGTCGCGTTGCGCGCGATGGCGGTCTTGATCCCGCCGGGATGCACGCAGGTCACCTTGACCGGATGCTTGGCCACGATCATTTCCTGGCGCAGGGCCTCGGTGAAGCCGCGGACCGCGAACTTGGCGGAGTTGTAGGCCGCCTGACCGGGCACCGAGAAGATGCCGAACAGGCTCGACACGTTGACGACATGTCCGTCGCCCGAGGCGATCAGGTGCGGCAGGAACGCCTTGGTGCCGTTGACGACGCCCCAGTAGTCGACGTCCATCACGCGCTCGATGTCCTTGAATTGGCTGACTTCGACATCGCCGGTGAAGGCGATACCCGCGTTGTTGTAGATCTGGTTGACCTTGCCGAAGTGCTCCTTGACCGCGTCGGCGTACAGCAGGAATGCCTCGCGCTCGGTGACGTCGAGCCGGTCGGTCTTCACCTCGGCGCCGATGGCCTTCAGGCGTTCCTCCGTGACCGCCAGACCCTCGACGTCGACGTCGCTGATCGCCAGCTTGGCCCCGGAACGTCCGAGTTCAATGGCCAGTGCCTGTCCGATTCCCGATCCGGCGCCGGTGACGACGGCAACCTTTCCGGCGAAGCCCTCCATAGAACACTCCCTTGTGTGGTTCGAATGGTGTCGAGATTAGCCGGTACCCGCGGTCCCGTGTGAGTCGGGCTACGACGCCGCCGCGCTGACGGGGCGCCACACTTCGGCCAGGGTTTCCAGCGGGATTCCGAGAGCGTCGCTCAGACCGACGACCGTGCCGAACGCGGGGGAGGGCAGCCGGCCCGTCTCGATCTTGCGCAGGGTCTCCGGGGAAATGCCTGCGTGCTCGGCAACCTCGTCGAGAGATCGGTCGGCGCGAGCGGCCCGCAGTGTCTCGCCGAGCCGTCGGCCGGCGGCGATCTGTGCGGGGGTGAGCGGGGTGCGAACCACGACACCACGGTAGCGCCGGTATTTATATACCGCTAGTGTTGGTATTTAAATACCGGAAAGGATGTGGACATGGTCGAGCTGAAAACCGCCGACGAGATCGAGAAGATGCGGGTCACCGGGCGGTTCGTGGCCGAGGTGCTCAGCGAGTTGAGCGGGCTCGCCGAGGTCGGCATCAACCTGCTCGACCTCGAACACCACGCCCGCGACATGGTGAAACGCCGTGGAGCGGAGTCCTGCTACTGGGACTACGCTCCGTCGTTCGGCCGGGGTCCGTTTCGCAACGTCATCTGCCTGTCGGTCAATGACGCTGTGCTGCACGGTCTTCCGCACAACTATCGGCTCAACGACGGCGACGTGTTGAGCCTGGACTTCGCCGTGTCGATCGACGGCTGGGTCGCCGACGCGGCCCGCACCGTGATCGTGGGGACGCCCGCGGCCGCCGACGTGCGCCTGATCCGGGCCACCGAGGAGGCGCTGGCCGCCGGAACCGCCGCGGCGCGACCCGGCAATCGGCTGGGCGACATCTCGGCGGCCATCGGAGCCGTCGTCGCCGATTACGGCTATCCGGTCAATCTGGACTTCGGCGGGCACGGGCTGGGCCGGACCATGCACGAGGACCCACACGTACCCAACCGGGGCACGTCGGGCCGCGGCATGCCGTTGCGGGTGGGGATGACGCTGGCGCTGGAACCGTGGCTGGCCGCGGGCACCAACCGCATCGTCTACGACCGCGACGGCTGGACCATCCGATCGGCCGACGGGTCACGCACCGCGCACAGCGAGAACACCGTCGCGATCACCGACGCGGGCCCACAGGTACTGACGTGTTGAGCCTGCTGATCAGTGCTCCGGCCGCAACAGCAGGGTGGCGACGACGCTGACGACCGCGGTGGCCACCAGATATCCGCACGCCAGCCACGGCGTGCCGCCGCCGGCGGCGATCAGCGCCGTGAGGATCAGCGGGGTCAGGCCCGAGGCGTAGACACCGGAGAGCTGATACACCGTCGACAGCCCGGTGTAGCGGGTCCGGGTCGGGAACAGCGACGCGTAGAGCGTGCCCTGCGCACCGTAGAACCAGGCATGAATGACGCCGAACGCCAACACCATTCCGATCGCATACGCCACGATGCTGCCGGTGCCGAACAATGCGAACGCCGGGAACACCACGACGCCATAGGCGGCGATACCGGACGCGTAGACGGCTTTCGGGCTGAACCGGTCGGCGAACAGACCCGACACCGGCAGCAGCACCGCCATGAGCAACGCCGCTGCCGTCACCACAACCAGCACCGGCACCTTGCCCAGATGCAGCGTGGCGGTGGCATACGAGATGGTGAACACGCCCCAGGTGTTGAACGCGGCGCCCTCGCCCCAGCGCGACAGCAGGCCCAGCACGGTCGAGCGCAATACCGGAGGGCGGAAGATCTCCTTCACGGGGACCGCAGAGCGTTCGTCGTCGTCGCGCAGTTTCTCGAACGCCGGTGTCTCGGCCACCCGGAACCGCACCACGACGCCGAAGATCACCAGCACCACGCTGAACAGGAAAGCGATCCGCCAGCCGTAGGTCTGGAATGCCTCGGCCGACAGCCACACCTGCAGCAGCACGAACACGCCGGTGCCGAGGGCAAGGCCCAAGGCGAGTCCCACCTGAGGGATGCTGCCGAACAGCCCGCGGCGATTGCGGGGGCTGTGCTCGACGGCCAGCAGCACCGCGCCTGCCCATTCGCCGCCGAGGGCGAATCCCTGGACCACGCGTAACACCAGCAGCAGGACCGGGGCCAGCACACCGATCTGCGCGGCGGTGGGCAGCACACCCATCAGCGCAGTGGCCGCGCCCATCAACAGCATGGTCAGCGCCAGCGTCTTCTTCCGGCCGATCCGGTCGCCGATATGTCCGAAGACGAATCCGCCGATGGGCCGGACCAGGAACCCGACCGCGAACGTGGCGAAGGCCAGCATCGTGCCGACGAACGAGCTCTGGTCCGGGAAGAACGTGTGGTTGAACACCAGGCTCGCGGCCGTGGCATACAGGAAGAAGTCGTACCACTCGATGGTGGTTCCGAGCACGCTGGCCAGCACGGCGGTGCGCACCGTTGCGGGAGTGTTGGGTGTAGCTGGCTCTTCATCGACGACCGGGTCAGCTGCGATAGTCACCCTAGATGAGTAGCCGCCCGCGCCGACCCGGCCCACCGTTGCGCGCACGGTGATGTAAACTCCTCGCCCAAAACCACGAAATGGTCGCTACCGACGTGCGGCAGCGACCATTTCGTTGATCTGGGCGAAGCTGGCGTCTAGCCGAACGCCTCGTCGATGATCTCCTGCTGTTCGACAGCGTGCACCTTCGACGAACCCGAGGACGGCGCCGACATCGCCCGCCGCGAGATCCGCTTGATCCCGTAGAAGCGCTCCGGCAGCACCTCGGGCAGGGTCAGGCCGAGTGACGGCCAGGCACCCTGGTTGGCCGGCTCCTCCTGGACCCAGAACTTCTCGGTGACGTTCGGGTAGCGGTCGAGGGTCTCGGCCAGCCGGCGGCGCGGCAGCGGGGCAAGCTGTTCCAGACGCACGATCGCGACGTCTTCGCGGTTGTCCTTGGCCTTGCGCGCGGCGAGGTCGTAGTAGATCTTCCCGCTGCAGAGCAGGACCCGGGTGACCTTGCCGCGGTCGCCCTCGCCATCGGTGTAGACCGATTCCTCCAGGACCGAGCGGAACTTGTTCTCGGTGAAGTCGCGGATGTCGCTGACGGCGGCCTTGTTGCGCAGCATCGACTTCGGGGTGAAGACGATGAGCGGACGCTGGATGCCGTCGAGTCCGTGGCGGCGGAGCAGGTGGAAGTAGTTCGCCGGGGTCGACGGCACCGCGATGGTCATCGAACCCTCGGCCCACAGTTGCAGGAAGCGCTCGATGCGGCCCGAGGTGTGGTCGGGACCCTGCCCCTCGTGGCCGTGCGGCAACAGCAGCACGACGTCGGAGAGCTGGCCCCACTTGGCCTCGCCGGAGGAGATGAATTCGTCGATGATCGACTGGGCGCCGTTGACGAAGTCGCCGAACTGCGCCTCCCACAACACCATCGCGTCGGGGTTGCCCACCGAGTAGCCGTATTCGAAGCCCACGGCGGCGTACTCCGACAGCGCCGAGTTGTACACCAGGAACTTGCCGCCGGTCGGGGTGCCGTCCGTGGTGGTGGCCAGCAATTGCAGCGGCGTGAACTCCTCGCCGGTCTTGCGGTCGACGATCACGGAGTGGCGTTGGGTGAAGGTGCCGCGCTGGGTGTCCTGGCCGCTCAATCGGACCAGCTTGCCCTCCGAGATGAGCGACCCGAGCGCGAGCAGCTCGGCGAACGCCCAGTCGACCTTGCCTTCGTAGGCCATCTCGCGGCGCTTCTCCAGCACCGGCTTGACGCGCGGGTGCACGGTGAACCCGTCCGGCAGGGCCAGGTGGGCATCGCCGATCCGGGCCAGCAGAGACTTGTCCACCGCGGTCGCGAGACGCTGCGGGATCTGCTGGTCGGCCTCGACGGACTCGCTGGGCTCGGCCGCGTGCTTCTCCAGTTCGCGAACCTCGTTGAACACGCGCTCGAGCTGGCCCTGGTAGTCGCGCAGGGCGTCCTCGGCTTCTTTCATCGAGATGTCGCCGCGGCCGATCAGGGCTTCGGTGTACGCCTTGCGCGAGCCGCGCTTGGTATCGATGACGTCGTACATGTACGGCTGGGTCATCGACGGGTCGTCGCCTTCGTTGTGGCCGCGGCGGCGGTAGCACAGCATGTCGATGACGACGTCCTTCTTGAACGCCTGCCGGAAGTCCACTGCCAGGCGCGCCACCCAGGCGCACGCCTCGGGATCGTCGCCGTTGACGTGGAAGATCGGCGCGCCGATCATCTTGGCCACGTCGGTGCAGTACTCGCTGGAGCGCGAATCCGTCGGCGCCGTGGTGAACCCGATCTGGTTGTTGACCACGATGTGGATGGTGCCGCCGGTTCGGTAGCCGTCCAGCAGGGCGAGGTTCAGTGTCTCGGCGACCACGCCTTGCCCGGCGAACGCCGCATCGCCGTGCAGCATCAGCGGAACCACCGGATATTCACCGGAGCCGTCGGCATCCTTGCCGCTGTCGAGCAGATCCTGCTTGGCCCGCACCAGGCCCTCGAGCACCGGGTCGACCGCTTCGAGGTGCGAGGGGTTGGCGGTCAGCGACACCTGAATGTCGTTCTCGCCGAACATCTGGATGTAGTTGCCGGATGCGCCCAGGTGGTATTTCACGTCGCCGGAGCCGTGGGCCTGGGACGGATTGAGGTTGCCCTCGAACTCGGTGAAGATCTGGCTGTACGGCTTGCCGACGATGTTGGCCAGCACGTTGAGCCGGCCGCGGTGCGGCATGCCGATGACCACCTCGGCGAGCGCGTGTTCTGCGCACTGGTCGATGGCGGCATCCATCATCGGGATCACGGTCTCTGCGCCTTCGAGCGAGAACCGCTTCTGCCCAACGTATTTGGTCTGCAGGAACGTTTCGAACGCCTCGGCCGCGTTGAGCTTGCTCAGAATGTACTTCTGCTCGGCGACGGTCGGCTTGTCGTGCTTGATCTCGACGCGCTCCTGGAGCCAGCGCTGCTGCTCGGGTTCGAGGATGTGGGTGTACTCCACACCGATGTGGCGGCAGTACGCGTCGCGCAGCACCGAGAGCACGTCGCGCAGCTTCATGTACTGCTTGCCCGCGAACCCGTCGACCTTGAACTCGCGGTCCAGATCCCACAGCGTCAGGCCGTGGGTGTTGACGTCCAGATCGGGGTGGCTGCGGAACCGCATGTTGTCCAGCCGCAGCGGGTCGATGTCGGCCATCAGGTGACCGCGGTTGCGGTAGGCCGCGATCAGCTCGATGACGCGCGCGTTCTTGTCGGCGATGGAATCCGGATTGTCGACGCGCCAGCGCACCGGCTCATAGGGGATGCCCAGTTCACGGAAGATCTCGTCGAAGAACTCGTCGTCGAGCAGGAGCTGGTGGATGGTGCGCAGGAAGTCGCCGGACTCGGCGCCCTGGATGATGCGGTGGTCGTAGGTCGAGGTCAGGGTGATCAGCTTGCCGATACCCAGGTCGGCGATGCGTTCCTCGCTGGCGCCCTGGAACTCGGCCGGGTACTCCATGGCGCCGGCGCCGATGATGGCGCCCTGACCCTGCATGAGCCGCGGCACCGAGTGCACGGTTCCGATGGTGCCGGGGTTGGTCAGCGAGATGCTTACGCCGGAGAAGTCCTCGGCGGTCAGCTTGCCGTCGCGGGCCCGGCGCACGATGTCCTCGTAGGCTGCGATGAACTGGCCGAATTGCATTGTCTCGCAACGCTTGATGGCGGCCACGACCAGTGATCGACTGCCGTCCTTGCCGGGTAGGTCGATGGCCAGGCCCAGATTGGTGTGGGCCGGGGTGACCGCCGCGGGCTTGCCGTTGACCTCGGCGAAGTAGCGGTTCATGTTCGGGAACTTCTTGACCGCCTGCACGATGGCGTAGCCGAGCAGGTGGGTGAAGCTGACCTTGCCGCCGCGGGTGCGCTTGAGGTGGTTGTTGATGACGACGCGGTTGTCGATCATCAGCTTGGCCGGGATGGCCCGCACACTCGTCGCGGTGGGCACCTCCAGGGAGGCGTTCATGTTCTTGACGACGGCCGCCGCTGCACCGCGCAGCACCTGTGACTCGTCACCTTCGGCAGGAGCCGGACCGGCCTTCGCGGGTTTGGCCGGAGCCGCCTTTGCCGGAGCTGCGTTTGCCGGAGCTGCCTTGGCAGGAGCCGCCGGAGTGGCCGGAGCGGGAGCCGCCGGGGCGGGCGCTGCCGGAGCTGCCGCGGCAGGTGTCGCGGGTGCGGCAGGCGCTGCCGGCTGACCGTTGGCGGCGGTGCTGTCGGTGGTGGGCTCAGGGGAGTAGTCGACCAGGAATTCGTGCCAACTCGGATCCACCGAAGAGGGATCCTCGCGGAACTTGCGATACATCTCCTCGACCAACCACTCGTTCTGCCCGAATGGTGAAGGTGAACTGCTCACGGCAGACACTCGCCTCGATTCTTGTGTCCGGCTCGCCGTCACAAGGAGGCGTGCCGCTTGTGTTCTTCTGTGTGCGGTTGGCCCCGCTCGACCGCCGCATAAAGGCTATCGCCTTTCGGCTCCGCCTGAGGTCGGCATGGGGCTGGCTGACGCGACGGACGGCAGCACATGCAACGTTGCAGGCCACCGCGGCGGGGGCGCGCCGAACGCCTGGCGGGCGTTGGCGACGATCTTCTTACCCATCAACCGGTTGCCGACACCGCCGATGACAGCCCCGATACCCACCGGCAGCATCTTGCCGAAAGCCATCGCGCCGCGCTTGAGCGTATACCGCTTGACGAAGTACTTGAGCAGCCGGGAGTTGAGCTGCGAGACCGCGGGCAACGGCAGTGTCGCGGCGCCGTCGGACAGCCACGCACCGCTGGTGCGCCCGGTGCCGAGGAGGTCGGCGATGGCGTGCTTGCTGTCGTCGCCGACCAGGACGGAGAGCACCAGCGCGCGGCGTCGTTCGCGGTGGTCGGCGGGGATGCCGTGCACCTCGGCGACCGCGAGCACGAACACCGACGTGGCTTCCAGGAAGACGACGGTCTCCCCGGCCACGGCCGACAGCGCGGCCAGGGTTCCGATGCCCGGGAACGCCGCCGCGGAGCCGACGGCGGCACCGCTGGCCATCACCGCGGCCAGGTAGTGCTTCTCGAGCCGGGTGACGATCTCTGCCGGGGTGGCGTTGGGCTGTTGGCTGCGCAGCCGGTCCACGTAGGCCTTGACCGCGGGGGCCTGAACGCGCGAGCTGCGTTCGATGACATGGGACAGCACCTTGGCCGCCGCGCTGGGGTCTTCGGTCTCCTCGACCTTCGCCGGCAGTTGCTTCGACCGCGCAAACACTTCGGGGCCTCCCAGTTGTGAACCCATCGTCGGTTGCCAGGCTAACCCGTGGCCTGTCGCAGGGAGAACGAACGACGGCAGGCTTCGGGTGCCCGAGGGTGACGGCTGTCACTGGGTATACCCGCCGGACGCAACCGGCCGGGAACAAAAAACTCGAATGCGGGGCTGTTCAACTTCATGGCATCATCGCCCGACGTGAGGAAGGCAGCATCGGTAACTGTGCACAGTCCGGTGCCGGGCCGGATCCGGATGATTCTCGTGTTGGGGGCTCTGGTCGCGCTGGGTCCGCTGACCATCGACATGTATCTGCCGGCTCTGCCCCGCATCGCCGACGAGCTCACGGTCTCCTCCTCGGTGGCGCAGCTGACGCTCACCGGCACGCTGGCCGGCCTGGCCCTGGGGCAGCTGATCGTCGGTCCGCTGTCGGACTCGCTGGGCCGTAGGCGCCCCTTGATGGCGGGCATCGTGCTGCACATGGTGGCCTCGGTGCTGTGTGTCCTGGCGCCCGACATCGCGATCCTGGGGTTGGCACGTGCACTGCAGGGCATGGGTGCGGCAGCCGCCTCGGTGGTGGCCATCGCCGTGGTCGGTGACCTGTTCAGTGGAACCGTGGCGGCCACCGTGATGTCGCGGTTGATGCTCGTGCTCGGGGTGGCCCCGGTGCTGGCGCCCTCGTTGGGCGCGGCGGTGCTGTTGCACGGCTCGTGGCACTGGGTCTTCGTCGCGCTCGTGGTGGTGGCCGGCGGACTGCTGGCGATGGCCGCGTTGGCCCTGCCCGAGACGTTGCCGGTTTCGCACCGCCGCCCACTGGCGGTGCGCGGGATCATCGGCACCTACGCCGAGCTTCTGCGTGACGCGCGATTCGTCATCCTCGTTCTGGTCGCCGCGCTCGGCATGTCGGGGCTGTTCGCCTACATCTCGGCAGCGCCGTTCGTGCTGCAGGGCGACTACGGTCTGGACCAGCAGGCGTTCGCGCTCGTGTTCGCCGCGGGCGCGGTCGCGCTGATCGGCTCCACCCAATTCAACGTGGTGCTGCTGCGCCGGTTCTCGCCCCAGGCCATCACGATGGCGGCGCTGAGCTGGTCGGCGTTCGCCGGGTTGGTGTTCATCGTGCTGACCGTCGCGCACGTGGGCGGGCTGGCGGCGTTCGTGGTCCCGGTGCTGGCGATCCTGGCTGGGATGGGCCTGGTGCTTCCCAACGCCCCGGCCCTCGCGCTGTCGCGTCACCCCGACGCCGCGGGCACGGCGGCGGCGTTGCTGGGCGCGGCGCAGTTCGGGCTCGGTGCCGCCGTGGCTCCGGCGATCGGGGCGCTGGGCAACGGCGCGCTGGCGTTGTCGTGGGTGATGACGGCAGGCATGGCGATCGCCTTGACGGCGCTGCTGCTGGTCGGTCGGCGTAACGGCGAGGATGAGCTTGGCGAATATTCAGGCGACACGCTCGACGTCGCTCCGGAGGCGGTTGTCGAGCCGGCCTGACCCGGTCCCGGGTAGCGTCAGCTGGGCCCGCCAACTACCCAACAAAGGTCGAACCCGAGGCCCAACCCACCACATTCGACATGTCGCCAGCGCTCAACGCCCGAACTTCCAGCCCGCAGGGCAGTGTGCCCGCGCGTGCGGACAATCCGTGGAACGCGCTGTGGGCCATGATGGTCGGGTTCTTCATGATCCTGGTCGACGCGACGATCGTGGCCGTCGCGAACCCGACGATCATGGATGCCCTCGGCGCCGATTACGACGGCGTGATCTGGGTGACCAGTGCGTACCTGCTCGCCTACGCGGTGCCGCTGCTGGTCGCGGGGCGGCTGGGCGATGTGTACGGGCCCAAGAATCTCTACCTGGCCGGCCTGACCGTGTTCACCGCGGCCTCACTGTGGTGCGGCCTGTCCGGCAGCCTCGGGATGCTGATCGCCGCCAGGGTGGTGCAGGGCATCGGCGCGGCGCTGTTGACGCCGCAGACCTTGTCGACGATCACCCGGATCTTCCCGCCCGAGCGGCGTGGGGTGGCGATGAGCGTGTGGGGTGCGACCGCCGGGGTGGCCACTCTGGTCGGCCCGCTGGCCGGTGGCGTGTTGGTCGGGGGACTGGGCTGGCAGTGGATCTTCTTCGTCAACGTGCCGATCGGAATCCTGGGTCTCGGGCTGGCGGTGTGGCTGGTTCCGGCGTTGCCGACTCAGTTGCACCGATTCGACGTACTGGGCGTCGTGTTGTCCGGAGTCGGCATGTTCCTGATCGTGTTCGCCCTCCAGGAGGGCCAGTCGCGGGACTGGGCGCCGTGGGTGTGGGCCACCGGCGCCGTCGGCATCGCCGTGATGGTGGCGTTCGTGTGCTGGCAGGCGGTCAACACCGCCGAGCCGCTGATCCCGCTGCGGATCTTCCAGGACCGCGATTTCAGCCTGGCCAATCTGGGTGTCGCGACGATCGGGTTCGCGGTCACCGCGATGATCCTGCCGTTGATGTTCTATGCCCAGACGGTGTGCGGGCTTTCGCCGATCCGCTCGGCGCTGCTGACGGCGCCGACCGCGATCGCCAGCGGTGTACTGGCTCCGGTGGTGGGCCGCATCGTCGACCGCGCGCATCCGACACCGGTGATCGGCTTCGGCTTCTCGGCCATGGCGATCGGGTTGACCTGGCTGGCGTTCGAGATGACGCCGACGACGCCGATCTGGCGGCTGCTGTTGCCGCAGTTGGTGATGGGCATCGGCATGGCGTTCATCTGGTCCCCGCTGGCGGCCACCGCGACGCGCAACCTGCCGCCGGACCTGGCCGGGGCCGGCTCCGGTGTGTACAACGCGACCCGGCAGGTGGGGTCGGTGCTCGGCAGTGCCGGGATCGCGGCATACATGACCTCGCGCATCGGCGCCGAGATGCCGGGAGCGGCGAGCGCTGTGCCCCGCGGCGAGGGTTCGGCCGCCGAGCTGCCCGCGTTCCTGCACGCGCCGTTCGCCGCGGCGATGTCGCAGTCCATGCTTCTGCCTGCGTTCGTCGCGCTGTTCGGTGTGGTGGCCGCGCTGTTCCTGCTCGGTTTCGATGCCGAGCCGGCATGGACGCCGCATGCGAACCCGGAGCCGTACCTGGATCCCCGCGACGACGATGACGACGACTACGTCGATTTCCTGCTGAGCCACGACGACGAGGACGTGCTCGACGACGACGAAGCCGTCACGGACGCATTCCATGCTCCGCAGTGGGAGACCGTCTACGCGGAGTTCATGGCCGAGCGCGACGGAACAGCACGGCGGGATTCAGATAGCCGTCCGGATCGAACGCGGCCTTGACCGTGCGCATGGCCGCGATGTCGGCCTCGGTGCGGGACATCGCCACGTAATCGCGCTTGCGTGAGCCCACGCCGTGTTCGGAGCTCACGTTGCCGCCGTGCTGGGCGATCAGTGCCATCATCGCGGCGTACAGCCCCGCCTCGGCGTCCGCCCCGCAGCGCAGCACGTTCAGGTGCAGATTGCCCTCGCCGATGTGGCCGAACAGCACCGGAATGGCGTCTGGCGCATGCCCGGCGATCAACCCGGCGGCCGCCTCGGCGAAGCCCTGGATCGTCGACAACGGCAGCGAGACATCGAATTTCAGTGGCGGACCGAACAATCCGAGCACCTCGGCCACCGACTCGCGCACCTGCCACAACCGCTGCTGGGCATTCGCGTCGACACCGACTGCTGGTTCGCCGCAGATGTCGGCGCCCTCCAACGCGTCGGCCAGGCGTTCGGTCTGGTCGCCGGCGCCGGCCAATTCGATCAACAGCTGCCAGGCGCCCTCGACCGGTGCGCCGACGCCCAGGTGTTCGGCGGTCAGCGCACTGGCCCGCGCGTCGATCAACTCCAGCGCGGCGATGCCCTCGAGGTCACGGAAGGTGCGGCCGGCGTCGGCAAGCGCATCCAGGTCGGCGAACCCGCAGATCGCGGTGACCCGGTGGGTCGGGGTGGGGTGCAGCCGGAGGTCCAGGGCAGTGATCACGCCGAGCGTGCCCTCGGCACCGATGAACAGCGAGGCCAGGTCGTAGCCGGTGTTGTCGCGACGTACCCGGCTGTGCCGGTGCACTACCGACCCATCGGGCAGTGCGACGTCCAGTCCCAGCACCTGCTCGCCCATGTTGCCGTAGCGCACCGTCCGCAGACCCCCGGCGTTGGTGGAGGCCATCCCGCCGACCGTGGCCGACTCGCGTGCGGCCAGGTCTACGCCGAAGACCAGTCCGGCCGCTGTGGCGGCACGTTGCACGGCGGCCAGGGTTGTCCCCGCGCCGACGCTGACGCGGCGCTCGACGGTGTCGACGGCGCCGATCTCGTCGAGTCGTTCGGTGGACAACAGGATGTCGTCGTTCTCCGGCACTGTCCCGGCGACCAGTGAGGTACGGCCGCCCTGCACCGTGACACATGCTCCCGCGTCGCGGCAGGCCCGCAGCACCGCGGCCACTTCGCCGGCGTCACCGGGGCGCACCAGCGCCGTGGCCTGCCCGCGGTAACGCCCGGTGTGGTCGACGCAGCGGCTGTCCAGCACGTCGGGATCGGTGGTGACATAACTTGAACCGACAATCCCGGCAAGCGTTTCGGTAAGCGTTTCAGTCACAGGTCGGGTGTATCACAGGATCGGTCAGACCCAGGAATGCGCCGAGCGCGACCAGGCTGTCCGGCTGGGCCGGCAGATAGTCGGTGAGTTGTGGCGAGCGCACGATGTAGGCGACGTATTTGGCCCGGCTGATCGCCACGTTGAGCCGGTTGCGGTTCAGCAGGAACCCGATTCCCCGGGGCACGTCGGCGGCCGATGACGCCGTCATCGAGACGAACACCACGGGCGCCTGCCTGCCCTGGAACTTGTCCACCGTGCCGGCCTGCACGTCGGTCAGGCCCGCCGCGTCGAGGGCTCGGCGCACCGTGGTCACCTGGGCGTTGTACGGCGTCACCACCAGCACGTGGTCCTGGTCCAGCGGCGTGCTGCCGTGCTCGTCGGTCCACGTGGTGCCCAGCAACCCGGTGATGGCCGCGACGATCGCGTCGGCCTCTTCGGGGCTGTCGGTCGAATTGCCGAGGTGCGGGACTTCGAGTGCCCGGACTCCGGGTTGGATGCCGTCGAGTTGGCGTGCGGCACTGATCTTTTCGTGTGACTGCAGCCGACCGTCATACGACAGTCGCGACACCGGCCCGCACACCGCCGGATGCATCCGGAACGAGCAGTCGAGGAAATAGCCGCGCTCGGCCGGCAACGTGTGCGCACCCTCGACCAGCCAGCCCAACGCGGAATCGTCGACCGGAGCCGGATGGGTCCCCTGGCAGACCTGGGGGAGTTGCTGCGGATCTCCCAGGAGCAGGAGGTTGCGCGCGGCCGGCGCGACCGCGATGGTGTTGGCGAGATTGAACTGGCCGGCTTCTTCGAGCACCAGCAGGTCGAGGCATTGCCGCGGCACCCGGGCTTCGTTCGCGAAATCCCATGCGGTACCGCCGATCACGCATCCCGGGTGGTCGGCGATGAACGAGGCGTAGTGGTTCTGGTCGATCTCGGTCCAGCGCGGGTCGGCGCCCTTGCGTTTCTTGGCGACCTGTTCGGGTGTCACGCCGGCGTCGAGGACCTGGTCGAGCAGGTGTTCGATCACCGCATGCGACTGCGCGACGATGCCGATACGCCAACGGTTTTCGTTGACCAGCCGGGCGATGATCTGCGCCGAGGTATGGGTCTTGCCCGTGCCGGGTGGCCCGTGCACCGCGATGTAGGAGCAATCCAGATCCAGCAGGGCCGCCGTGATATCGGCTGCGGTCTCACCGGTGCGGGGCAGCGGCCGGCCGCTCACGGTGCGTGGCGCCCGCCGCAACAGGATGTCGGTCACCGCGTCGGCGGGAAGCGTAGGCAGGCCGGCGCTCACGCTCGCCGCCGTCCCGTCGATGGACACTTGAAGCGGCCGGGTGTTGATCGGCGGACCGGGTGTCAGCGCGAACGGTACCTGGGTGAAAGCGTCGCCGCCGGTGGGCTGGCGTTCGGTGATGAGCACCTCGGTCGGTGCGTCGGGGTTGTCGCAGCCGATGACGGTGGCGCTGCCGAACCCGCGACGGTCCGGGTCGTCGGACAGCCCGGCCGGGGCCGGCGCGGTGTAGAGCGCGTAGACCTCGGTACCCAGCTCGCCGGAGTCGATGGCGCCGGTCAGCCGGACCTGCCGTTGTGGTTTGCGCGCCCGCGGCGGGATGTGCCAGTCGGTGACCACCTCCGCCTCTTCGGCGACGAAAACTCCTGTGCTGTCCGCCCATTCGTCGACAGGATTGTTGAGCCGGTCGAAATGGCCCCACCAGAATGGTTTGTCCTCACGCTTGTGGAAGCCGCGGGCTGCGGCGATGAGTGCCGCCGCCTGCTGCTCGGCGGTTCGAGGTTCCACTCCGTCACCGGCGAAGCGCAGCAGCTTGCGGTCGACGGCGTCGGCCTTCTCGATCGGCGCACCGTCGCGCACCGGTTGCGGGCCACGCGGTGGCACCCCGGCCTCGAACGCGCGGTTGATCAGCCAGTCCCGCAATCGGTGCGTGGACCGGCAGTCGTAGCGGTTGTAGTCCTCGATCTCCTTGAGCACGGTGGCGGCCTCGTCGTGATGACCGGCGTCGCGCAGTGCGCAGTAGCGCGCGTATTCGGTGATCGAATCGGTGGCCTTGGTGACTTCACCGCCGCGCAGCTCGTTACCCATGTACAGCGGTTCCAGCGATTTGATGCTGTAGTTCTCGGTGCCGACGCGAATGCTCTTGCGCACCAACGGAAGAAGGTCGACGAGGATACCGTTGCGCAACAGATCGTCGACGTCGTTCTCGCCCACGCCGTAGCGGCCGGCCAGACGCAGCAGCGTGCTGCGCTCGTACGGCGCGTAGTGGTAGATGTGCATCTTGGGAAAACGCTTGCGCCGCTTGCGGACCAGATCCAGGAAATCGATGAGCACCTGGCGTTCGCTGGACCGGTCGTGCGCCCACAACGGCTGGAAGTGCCCTTCCGCGCCCAGCACGCCCCACAGGTATTCCAGCCCCCAGTCCTGGCCGTTGGCCGTCCACAACGGGTCGCCTTCGTAGTCGAAGAAGAGGTCACCCTTGTCCGGATCCGGCAGCAGCATCAGTGGTTGCGGATCGATGACTTCGTACGGCGGCTTGCCATCTGGCTGCGGCGCCACCTGTAGGCGGGCCTGACCCCTGAGCGCAGTGAGGGAGCGCTGGGCCAACCCGGGCACCGCATCGGTGTGGCCGGCCAATTGACGGGTGGTGGTGACACCGGCCTCGATGAGCCGGGCCCGTTGGCTCGCCCGCATACCCGCAACGAGGAAGAGGTCGTCGGTGGCGCGGACCTGCTGTTCGCATTCGCCGCACCCGAAGCATGCCCGCACCGTGTCGTCGGACCAGTGCACGGCCGTACCGCCGGCGAGATGACCGTCGAGCAGTGCCTGGAGTGCGGTGCGCCGCGGCCGGTACACCGCCAGCAGTTCGGCGACGCGGTAACTGGACATCCCGCCGTCGCCGAGGACCAGATCGACCTCGTCCGCGACCGGCACGCCGGCACCCGACAACACATCGGCGTAGGCGGCCAGCTGCAGCAGCGCCTCGACCTTCACCGAGCGGGACAGTTTGGTGTCCCGCAGGCGGTAGCGGTCACCGTCCCAGATCAGGAAATCGGCGAATCCGGCGAACCGGCCGTCGAACATCGCGGCCTGGTAGATCACCGGATCCCGACGTTGTGCCGCGTCGAGGGTGGCCGCGGCCGCCGATGTCAGCCCGGCCACCGTGTAGGCGGGCCGGCCGATCACCGTCACCTCAGCGTCGGCGCGCAGTTCATCGAGGTGGCGCTGCTCATGCTCGTCGCCGAGTTCTGCTGTGCGGGCAAGCAATTCGTCATCAGAAGACACCGCAGGGCCTCGACCCAGCCGCGCGTCGAACGAGCGCAGCAGGGCATATTCACAGCGGGCGGCCGCAGCCAGGTCCGACGCGCTGTAGATGACCGTCGGCCCCGACGCGCCTTCGTCGGTGACGAACACGGTGCCACTGTAGGTCAGCGCCCCGACACTGTGCGTCTCCGTCGTGAAACAGCATGTGTGGCTGCTAAGCCGCCGGCTTGGCAGCCCTGGCTTCTGTCTCGCGCTGCGCCCAAGCCGCCCGCACCCGGTTGAGCACCTCGCGGGGACGGTCTTCCTTGATGACGCGTATGTGCAGCCAGCCCTGGCGCTGGATCATGCGCAACCGTGTGGCGTCCCAGGCGTACCGCTTGCGGTCGGTCTGGTGCTGAATCCCGTCGTACTCCAAGGCGATCATGGGGTCGTCCCAGCCCATGTCGAGATAGGCGAACTCATTGCCGTAATCGTCGAGGACAGGGATCTGGGTGCGGGGTCGCGGGTAACCGGCGTCCACCACCAGCAGGCGCAGCCAGGTCTCCTTCGGCGAATCAGCGCCGGCATCCATCAGCCTGAGCGCCTCCCGGCACCTCCGCATTCCACGGGCACCCGCGTACCGGTCGATGAGCGGCTGACGTGCTCTACGTCCAGGCCCGTCGCTCGGGCGAGCGCGTCGAGATGCTCGACGGCGGCGCGGCGGGGCAGGTATCGGCCTAGGTCGAGCGCGGTCCGGGCCGAGCTCGTGACGGCCATGCCGTGGATCTCCTCCACTTCGTCCGGAGCGAATCGGTCGTTGTGGGTGACGATTCCGCGCGGCGGCCGATTGTTGGCCCAGATGAGTTCGATCGGCGCTTCCTCGTCGACCCATTTGGCACCGTGGAGTGCCGCGGCGGCTCGGCCGGTGATGACTCCACCCCGCTTGGACCACAACCACGCGCCGACTGTGTTGCCGTACAGCGAGGGTTCAGCCATCCGCGGGGTGTAGATGTCCGGAAAGATCGCCCGATATGCAGAGCGAAGGCGGCCCCTGGTGAGTTCGCCTCGTGCGATGGCCTCGCTGCCGACGAATATCGTTCCCATGCGGCGAGAATGCAGTCACTGTCCGACATTCAGGCCCCGACCTTCGCGAAACAGCGCCTGCGGTTGCCAAGCCGACGATTTGACGACCCTGGCTTCTGTCTCGCGGGTGAAAAGCTACATGTTGCCCATCAACTCCACACCGCCGCCGTTCCAGCGGAACTTCACCGTGCTGGCCAGTCCGTGGAGTCCGCCGGAGTACTGCAGAGCCACGGTGTCACCGGTACTGGCCGTCTTGTCGATGCTGTTGAAGCCGTACGTGTCGGGCACACCGGTGGGGATGAACTTGCCGAGGTGGAACAGGACGGCCCGGGTGTTCGGATGTGCGGAGTTGGTGTTGGCCCGCACGATCACCGCCGACAGCTGCGCGCACTCGTTGTAGTTGCCCGCGACCGGCTCGGGACTCCAGGCCTGGTTGCTGCGCGGGTCTCGCGGCAGCTCGGAGACGGCTTTGGCGATCTCGGGAGCGGCCAAGTTCACCGCGCACGGATCGGCCTGGGCTGGTGCCGACGTGGGCGCGGCCTTGGCGGCGGGTGCGGTCACCGAGGTCGGTGCGGGGCCGGGTCCGGCGTCGGGCGTTTTGGAGACGGTGGAATCACCCGATCCGCACGCGGTGAGGGTGAGCGCGGCCGCCAAGATGGCCCATGGCGCCGTCGCGAACGTTGCGACCCGATTCACAGTTGGGCAACCTACCGTGGCCCCGCGGCGGGTTTGTGCAGGCGCGCGGCCAGGATTCCCGTCGATTGGCACTAGACTTCTGAACCGATGAGCTCGCCAGAACCGGATTCGGGGGATACCGCCCCAACGTTTGCCGACCTGCAGATTGACCCTGCGGTGTTGAAGGCAGTCACTGATGTCGGCTACGAAACGCCTTCGGCGATCCAGGCCGCGACCATTCCGGCGATGCTGGCGGGCTCCGACGTGGTCGGCCTGGCTCAGACCGGTACCGGCAAGACCGCGGCTTTCGCCATCCCGATCCTGTCCAAGATCGACACGTCGAGCAAGGCCACCCAGGCGCTGGTGCTGGCCCCGACTCGTGAGTTGGCATTGCAGGTAGCGGAGGCATTCGGCCGGTACGGCGCGCATCTGCCCGCGGTCAACGTGCTGCCGATCTACGGCGGCGCGTCCTACACCGTGCAGCTGTCCGGGCTGAGGCGCGGTGCGCAGGTGGTGGTGGGCACCCCGGGGCGCGTGATCGATCACCTCGAGCGCGGCACGCTGGATCTGTCGAACCTGGACTACCTGGTGCTCGATGAGGCCGACGAGATGCTCACCATGGGGTTCGCCGAAGAGGTCGAGCGGATCCTCGCCGACACTCCGGAGTACAAGCAGGTGGCGCTGTTCTCGGCCACCATGCCGCCGGCGATCCGCAAGATCACCACCAAATACCTGCACAATCCGGTCGAGGTCACGGTCAAGGCCAAGACCGCCACCGCCGAGAACATCACGCAGCGGTTCATCCAGGTGGCCGGTGCGCGCAAGCTGGACGCGCTGACGCGGGTGCTCGAGGTCGAAGAGGGCGACGCGATGATCGTGTTCGTCCGCACCAAGCAGGCCACCGAGGAGGTCGCGGAGCGGCTCAAGGCACGCGGTTTCGCGGCCGCGGCCATCAACGGTGATATCAACCAGGCCCAGCGCGAGCGCACCATCGCCGCGCTCAAGGACGGCACCATCGACATCCTGGTCGCCACCGATGTCGCTGCCCGCGGCCTGGACGTCGAGCGGATCTCGCATGTCGTCAACTACGACATCCCGCACGACACCGAGTCCTATGTGCACCGCATCGGCCGCACCGGCCGGGCCGGCCGCTCCGGACATGCACTGCTTTTCGTCACACCGCGTGAGCGCCACCTGCTCAAGTCGATCGAGAAGCACACCCGGTCGAAGGTCATCGAGGCCGAGCTGCCCAGCGTCGACGATGTCAACGCGCAGCGCGTGGCCAAGTTCCGTGACTCGATCACCGACTCGCTCAACGCCGACGGGCTGGAGTTGTTCCGCCGGATCATCGAGGACTTCGAGCGCGAGAACGACGTGCCGATGGTCGATATCGCCGCGGCGCTTGCGTTGCAATCGCGCAACGGCGAACAGTTCCTGATGACCGAGCCGCCGCCGGAGAAGCGCAAAGAGCGGGATCGCGACCGAGATGATCGGCCCCCGCGCAAGGAGCGTCCGCGACCCGAAGGCCTGGCGACCTACCGGATCTCGGTGGGCAAGCGGCACAAGGTCGGGCCGGGCCACATCGTGGGCGCTATTGCCAACGAGGGCGGTCTGCACCGCAACGAGTTCGGTCACATCACCATCCGTGGGGACTACTCGTTGGTGGAGTTGCCCGAGAAGTTGCCCAGCAAGACGCTCAAAGCGCTGGAGAACACCCGCATCTCGGGCATGCTGATCAATCTGGAGCCCGAGCGTGGCGGTGAACGTGCCGACCGTGGGCCGCGTCGTGAATACCAGGGCCGCTCCGAGTACAAGGGCCGATCCGAGAACAAAGACCGCTCGGGGAAGCCGCACCGGAAGACCAAGTGACGGTTTCCCGCAGCGTGACGGATCCGTCGGATCAGGGTGGTCTCGAATCGGTCGACGCCCCGGCGTCGTCGTCCATCCGCGTCGCTTCGCTGACCGGGATCCGCGCGGTGGCCGCCATTCTGGTGGTGCTGACGCATGCGGCCTACACCACCGGGAAGTACCCGCAGGGATATGTGGGGCTGGTGTATTCGCGTGCCGAGATCGGGGTGCCGATCTTCTTCGTGCTCAGTGGGTTTCTGTTGTTCCGGCCGTGGGTGAAGGCTTCTGCGACCGGTGGTGCGCCACCGTCGGTGCGCCGCTATGCCTGGCACCGGGTACGACGGATCATGCCGGCCTACGTGGTGACGGTGCTCATCGCGTACCTGCTCTATCACTTTCGGACCGGGGGCCCGAATCCCGGGCACACCTGGATCGGGCTGTTCCGCAATCTGACGCTGACCCAGATCTACACCGACAACTACCTGTTCTCCTACCTGCACCAGGGGCTGACGCAGATGTGGAGCCTGGCGGTGGAGGCGGCGTTCTATGTGGTGCTGCCGCTGATCGCCTACCTGCTGATGGTGGTGTTGTGCCGGCGGCGTTGGCGGCCGGGCTTGTTGTTCTTCGGTCTGGCGCTGTTGGCCGCGGTGTCGCCGGTGTGGCTCACGATCGTGCACGATTCGACGAATCTGCCTGACGGCGCCCGGCTTTGGCTGCCCACCTACATGGCGTGGTTCGTGGCGGGGATGGCCCTGACGGTGCTGGGGCAGCTCAAGGTGCGCGGCTACGCCATGGTGTGTGTGCCGTTGGCGGTGGTGTGTTATTTCATCGCGTCGACGCCGATCGCGGGGGAACCGACCACGTCGCCGGCCAAGTTGAGTGAGGCGTTGTTCAAGACGTTCTTCTACGCGGTGATCGCGGCGTTGTTGGTGGCACCGCCGGCGCTGGGCGACCGCGGTTGGTACAACCGGTTTCTGGCTTCGCGGCCTATGGTCTTCCTCGGTGAGATCTCTTACGAGATCTTCCTGATCCACCTGATGATCATGGAATTGGTGATGGTCGAGGTGATGCGCGATCCGGTCTACACCGGGTCGATGTTCAGCCTGTTCGTGCTCACGATGGTGTTCACCATTCCGGCAGCGTGGTTGCTGCACCGGTTCACGCGCGTCCGCTCCTGATCTTGTAGTTAGGGTATGCTTACCTAACGAAAGAGTCTCTCGAGAGGTGTACATGGGCGAGCAGAAGGCGTCGCGCGGGTTGGAAGGAGCCCTGGTCAAGCTTTGGCGGGGCGGTGATTACGAGCTGACGGTGTCAGGCTGCACCGAACTCACGCCGAATTACCTGAGACTGCACTTCCGCGCCGAGCGGCTGCTCGCCGAACAGCGGGTGCATCCGACGATGTGGGTGCGGGGCTGGTTTCCCAATGGCGGCAAGGCGCACCAACGTGGCTACACGCTGGTCAATCCCGATGTGGAGGCCGGGACCGTCGACATCGATTTCGCCATGCACGACGGCATCGCGACCAGCTGGGCCCGTACCGCACGGCCCGGCGATGTTCTGGAGGTCACGGTCCTGGGCAGCGACTTCGCGTTGCCCGAACCGCCACCTGCCGGCTATGTGATCGTCGGCGACACCGCGTCGCTGCCCGCGATCAACTCGCTGCTGGATGCGATCGGGGACGCGCCGGCCCGAGTCTTCCTCGAGGCGGGCCACGACGACGATCGCGAACTGCCGGTCACCGGTGACGCCGAGATCACCTGGGTGGACCGCGCCGACGGGAATCTGATCGAGGCTGTGAGTGCATCGGCTTTCGACGCCTCCGACCACTTCGGCTGGGTTGCCTGCAACAACCGCACCACCCGGGCCGTGGCGCGGATCTTCCGCGAGGAGTACGGCATCCCCCGCAAATCCGTCAAGGCACGGGCCTATTGGGTGGCCTGAGCGTCTGACTCAGAGCGCAGTCTGGATCGGCGCGGGCGTCTCGGCGATCTCGTCGAGCACCCGGACGTTGTGGGCCACGTCGCGGCTCTCGCGGGCGGCGATCTCCTTGATCGCGAGGTCGAAGGCACCGATCAAGCTGGGCGGGTCGAACACTGCCTGCGCCTGCCGGCTGACCTGGAGGTCGCGCGCCCAGATCGTCGTCGGTCGCGCGAATCCGGGCTCGAGGGCCAGCACCGTGGCGAACCGCCAGGCGCTGTCGCGCAGCGAACGGATGGCCTCGTTGAGGACGAAGATCTGATGCTGCCGGAGCACGGCGTAGATGTCGGCCAGCGCCGGAGAGAGTTCGTTGATGTCGTTGACCACCCCGCCGATCTGGCTGGCCAGCACCGCGTTGATGGTGTCGAAATCCTTGTGGAGCGAGGGCAGTTTGTTGGCCCCGACCAGACCCTGCACCGCGATTCCGAGGTCCAGCACGATGTGAGCGGTGACCCCGGAAAGCATGTGCTGCACCAGGATCGGCGCGGGCTTCTGAGCCCACTCGAACGTCGCTCGCCACGACCGGGTGGGCTTCGGGTAGCGGTCGGGGTGGAAGTAGCCGTTGAGCGCGTCGAAGTACCGGGACGCGAATGCCGCGTCGAGGCGGTCCATGCCGGGACCGTCCTGGAACACCCCGTCGTCGACCGCGGTGCCGACCGCGATGGTGATCCGCTTGTACAGGGCTGCGAAATAGCCCAGTCGGCTTGAGGTTTCCGCGGCCCAGTCGGTGATCGTGTTGATGGTCGCGACCACCTCGGCGATGGTGGACGCCGTCGGCAAAGGCGGCAGCGGCGTCGAGCGGTTGGCCATATTCGAAAGTATGGGGCAGCTCAGCGCGTCGCGCCCGGCAATCGGCTACTCGACGGGCAATTGCCCCGGGATCACCAGCGGGGCGACGAACTCGGCGAGCATGGTGCGCTCGTCGGCCTCGTCGACGCCGGGAAACAGCAGCATCGACACCATGACGCGCACCAGCCACCGGGCTCGCCGTCCCACCTCGCCGTCGCCGCCGGCCCCACCGGCGAGCGAACGCACGAAACCTTCCACCAGGGCTCGGATCACCTCGGAGTGCTCGGCCATCTCGCCGCCGATCGGCCGCTCTGCGGTGGCGAACCAGGAGGCCAGTGCCGGACTGTCGCGTACCGCGTTCAGTGCGGTGATCACGCCTTCGATCAGCCGTTGCGCCGGATCGGTGACAGTGGCCACCTGCTCGCTGACCTCTTCGTAGAGGCGGCGCGCCTCGCGGTGTACGTAGGCGGTGTAGAGCGCATCGCGATTTTCGAAGTACCGGTATAGCGTGGCGCGGGAACATCCTGCAGCCGAGGCGATCTCGTGCATCCCGACGGTCGCCGCGTCCTGGCGGGTGAACAGGGCGTCAGCTGCGTCGAGGATGTGGTCGGCGGCCACTTCGGACCGCCGGGCCGACAACCAGTCGCGCGACATCAGGTTCCGGCCTGGAACTGCACTGACAGCGGCCGCCGCACGTAGCTGCCTCCGGCCCATACCACCGACTCCAGGTCGACCTCGAAATCGGGGTAGCGCGAGAGTAATTCGGTCAGAGCCACGCGGGATTGCATCCGTGCGGCCGCTGCGCCGAGGCAGAAGTGGGCGCCGTGGCTGAAGGTCAGGATGTTGCGTGGAGCTCGTCGCACATCGAGTTCGGCTGCGTTGCTCCCGAATTCGCGTTCGTCACGGTTGCCTGAGCCGTAGAGCAGCAGGGCCTTGCGTCCGGCCGGGATGGTGGTGTCGGCGATGGTGACGTCGCGGGTGGCGGTGCGGGCCAGGCCCTGCACGGGGGAGGTCAACCGCAGGAATTCGTCGATCGCAACCGGGATCAGCTCTGGATCGTCGATCAGGAGCCGGCGTTGATCCGGTCGCTGCTGCAGGAGTTGCACTGCGCCGCCGAGCATTCCGGTGGTGGTGTCGTTGCCGCCGGTGACCATGGTGAAGGTGAAGGCCAGGATCGACAGCACGCCCGCGATGTCGCCGTCTGCTCCGACACCGGCCGCGACCAGGTGCGAGATCGTGTCATCACCAGGTTCGCGACGGCGCCGTTCGATGAGCTCGGAGAAGTAGCCCATCATCGAGGCCACGGCGGCACCCGCGGTTCCCATCGCCTCGGCGATGCCGCCGGCCGAGCTGTTGGCGGCGACGATGGCGTCGGTCCAGCCGTCGAACTGGTCGCGGTCGGTCTCGGGTACCCCGAGGTAGTGCGCGACGACCATCGAGGGCAGCGGCTTGAACAGCTCGGTGACGATGTCCCCGCCGCCGTTCGAGCGCAACCCCTCGAGGCGCTCGACGACGAACTCCCGGACCTTCGGCTCGACGGCTTCGACCTGCCGCGGGGTGAACCCGCGGGAGACGAGCTTGCGGAACTCGGTGTGCACCGGCGGGTCCTGCATGACGAACGGCGGGTTGTCGGCCAGTCCGATCATGTCCAGCTCGCCGTAGGTGACTGTCAGGCCCTGCGCGGAGGAGAAGGTCCCGTGATCGCGCGCCGCGGCCCAGATGTCGGCGTGCCGGGACAGCACGTAGTAGTCCTGTTCAGGATGCTCGTCGGGCACCACGTGGTGTACCGGGTCGTGGTCGCGCAGCGCGGCGTACATCGGCCATGGGTTGGGCCAGCTGTCGGCGTCGGCGGGGACGAACCGGGCGGGGCTGTGAGACAAAGTCGCTGCCATGTCTTATTGGTACGACATCCGCCGCATCGGTGTCAATAGCGGGGTTGCCGGATAGGCTCGGACGTGATGAGCACCCCTGGCACGCCGCAGCTACCTGCCCAGACGCCGACGTGTTACCGGCATCCGGACCGTCCGACGTATGTGCGCTGCACACGGTGCCAGCGTCCCGTCTGCCCGGAGTGCATGCGATCGGCGGCCGTCGGCCATCAATGCGTGGAATGCGTGAACGAGGGTGCGAAGGCGGTGCGGGCACCGCGCACCCAGTTCGGCGGAAAGGCCCGCACGGGAGCTCCAATCTTGACCTATGCGCTCATCGCCGTGAACGTGCTGATGTTCGTGCTGCAGATGACCTCCAAGAGCCTGGAGCAGGAATTCACGCTGTGGCCGCCCGGTGTCGCCGCGCATGACCAGTACTACCGCCTGGTGACGTCGATGTTCCTGCACTACGGCGCGATGCACCTGCTGTTCAACATGTGGGCGCTGTATGTGGTGGGGCCGCCGCTGGAGCAGTGGCTGGGGCGGCTGCGGTTCGGGGCGCTGTACGCGCTGAGCGGGCTCGGCGGCTCGGTCCTCGTCTATCTGCTGTCCCCGCTGAACTCCGCGACCGCCGGCGCTTCCGGCGCGATCTTCGGCCTGTTCGGCGCGATCTTCGTGGTGGCCCGCAAGCTCAACCTCGACGTTCGCTCGATCGCAGCCGTCGTCGTCATCAACCTGGTGTTCACCTTCGCCGGGCCCGCGCTGGGGACCGGAGCCATCAGCTGGCAGGGCCACATCGGCGGCCTGGTGACCGGTGCGGGGATCGCCGCGGCCTTCGTGTATGCCCCCCGCGCGCGCCGCGACGCGATTCAGACGGCGGTTTCGGTGGGCGTGCTGGTGGTCTTCGCGGCGTTGATCGCATGGCGGACAAGCAGTCTGCTCAGCAGTTTCGGCATGGCCTGAGCGGCTAGATCGCCGCGCCGGGATTGAGGATGTTCTGCGGGTCCAGTGCCCGCTTGATCCGGTGATTGAGTTCCACTGCGTCCGGGCCGATCTGGCCGGCCAGCCACGGTTGCTTGAGCCGTCCCACGCCGTGCTCCCCGGTGATGGTGCCACCCAGCCCCACAGCAAGATCCATGATCTCGCCGAACGCCGTCTGAGCCCGCGCGGCCATGTCGGCATCGGCCGGGTCGAACACGATCAGCGGGTGGGTGTTGCCGTCACCGGCATGGGCGATCACCGAGATCAGCAGATCCCGACGGGCCGCGATCGCTGCCACCCCGCTGACCAGTTCGGCCAGTGCGGGCAGCGGCACCCCGACGTCCTCCAGGAGTAGTGACCCCTTGGCCTCCACGGCCGGGATGGCGAACCGGCGGGCCGCCACGAAGGCCTCGCCCTCGTCGGGGTCGGAGGTGGAAAACACCTCGGTGGCACCGCATTCGGTGAACACCTGAGCCATGAACTCGGCGTCGTCGGCGCCGGCGGCACCGCGATCATCGGAAGCTGCCACCATCATGGCCGCGGCATTGCGGTCCAGCCCCATCTTGAGCTTGTCCTCGACGGCGTTGATCGCGACGGCGTCCATGAACTCCAGCATCGACGGCCGGATCTTGCCGGTGATCTTCACGACGGCGCCGGCGGCGGCCTCGACAGAATCGAACGTGGCCACCACGGTGCACGGCGCGTGCTGTGGAGGCAGCAGCCGCAGCGTCGCCTCGGTGACAACGCCGAGGGTGCCCTCGCTTCCGACGAACAGCTTGGTCAGGCTCAGGCCCGCAACGTCTTTCAAGCGTGGGCCGCCCAGGCGCACCGCGGTGCCGTCGGCCAGCACCACCTGCAGGCCCAGCACGTAGTCGGTGGTCACTCCGTACTTGACGCAACACAGCCCGCCCGCGTTGGTGGCGACATTGCCGCCGATGCTGCAGATCTCGTATGACGATGGGTCTGGTGGGTACCACAGTCCCTGTGCGGCAACAGCTTTCTTCACTTCGGCGTTGAGCAGACCGGGCTGCACCACGGCGGTGCGGGTGACCTGGTCGACGGTGATGTCCCGCATCTTCTCGGTGGACAAGACGATGCCGCCGTCGAGCGCTGTCGCGCCGCCGGACAATCCCGTGCCCGCGCCGCGCGGCACCACCGCAACCCGGTGGGTGCTGGCCCAGCGCAGCACGGCCTGCACCTCCTCGGTGCGGGTGGGCCGGACCACGGCCAGCGGGGTGCCCGCCGACGGATCGGCGGCCCGGTCCTGGCGGTAGGAGGCCAGGATGTCGGGGTCGGTGACGACGACACCTTCGGGAAGTTCGGCGATCAGCTCTGACAGCACACCGCGATCCTACGAGCGGGCGTCAGCCGACGGCGAATACCCGGTAGTGCACTTCGCTGAGCGATACCTGGTTGATGGCAACGGTGTGGATCGCGTTGAGCCACCGGTAGCGCTCGTCGTCGGTCTCGAAGAGGGGACTGGACCGCGCCGTCATCTCGTCGTGACGGATGAGTTCTCCGGCGGTGAACCGGTTGGCCGTCTTCTGGTCCATCCGGACCCGGCCGGTGTTGGTCAGGTGGATGAAGGCGCCGTCATCGGTGCGCAGCGTCGCGCGCACGTCCAGCCGCGCCACCCCGTCGCTGCCGAGAAGCAGCCAGTCGCCCCCGCCGGGCAGGACGTCGGCAGCGATGCGCGGACCGAGGCAACGGCCGTGCTTGACGACAAATGTCATGCGGGTGCCCACGGGGGTGGAGAAGGCATGCACCGATTCGAACTCGATGCGCATGTCGAGCAGGTGATCGCAGACCGGGAGGGCGTCGATATCGACGAGAGGTGTTGGTAGTGTCGTCATTTCGTCTCTCTCCTAGAGTGGGCGGATCGCCGCGGCAACCAGGTCGTCGGCTTCGGCTCGGCGCAGCATGAGCCGCGCAATCGCGTCGTCAGAGCCGTTGACGCGGTGCTCGTCGGCGCCGGCCCCCGGGGCCCAGTCCTTCCCGGTCCAGGTGATCGCCATGGACTTCGACGGCGCGTTCAGGCGCAGGGTGACAGGGCCGCTCTCCAGCGGCTGGGCCTGGCGCAACAGGAACAACTCGCCGAACCCGAGGATCGCCTCGATGGTGGCGGGGGAGAACGTCGAGTGCCGTTCGCCGATGGCCACTCGCAGGTCGTCGAGGTGTACCCCGAATTCCAGGATCAGCGAGCGCAGCGCGGCCGCCACAGGCAAGTCGCCGAACGGGGCCGGTATCACCGGCCACTGGCTGGGTGCCTGGTCGAACGCTGCTTGCAGGTGTCCGACCGCCAGCCGGATCGAGCCAGGCAGATCGGGGCTGGCAAGCGTGAGTTGCCCTGGCGGCGTGGTGATTTGGGCCCGCGCCCGGTGGTAGGACTCGGCGTCGCGAAAGCAGACGACGGCCACGTGGTCGGCCAGGTCGTCGATGGTCCAGCCGGCGCACGGTGTGGCGGAACGGCGCTGGGCCGGGTCGAGGCTTTCAAGCAGGTCGGCGAAGGCGAGGGCTTCGCCCGTGGCGGCGGTGAGCAGATGGTCGAGGGTCATGGCGTCACGGTAAGCCGACGAACTTGGAAAAAACAAGTACCAACTTGGAAATTCCAATTCGAGTTATCCTGGGCATATGGCGTCACGGTCGTACGGACAGCACTGCGCATTGGCGAAGAGCCTGGATCTGGTCGGGGATCGATGGACCTTGCTGGTGGTCCGGGATCTACTCGAGGGCCCCAAGCGCTACGGCGACCTGTTGAGCTCATTGGCTCCGATCGCCACCGACATGCTGGCCGGGCGGCTGCGTGATCTGGAGGCGCACGGCCTGGTCCAGAAGCGCACGTTGCCGCAACCCGCCTCCACGACGGTGTACGAGCTCACCGATGACGGCCGGGCCCTGGAGGACGTCATCAACGCTTACATCCGTTGGGGCCGGCACCTGATCGAGACCCGCGTGCCCGGCGACGCCGTGCGTCCCGAATGGCTGATCCGCGCGGTGCGCGCCTACGTCCGAGCGGACCGTGACGAGTCGCCCGTCACCGTCCGCCTGGTGACCCCCGACGGGCAGGCCGCGGTGGTCATCGGCCCGGACAGCGTGGACACGTGCGACGACGGGACGGCGGTCGACGTGACGCTCACCGGCGAGGCTGAGGTGCTGGCCGCGGCGATGGACCCAGCTCGGGTACCCGACCTGGTGTCCGACGGCCGGCTGGTCATCGACGGTGATCCCGCGGCGGTCGAGCGGTTGGCGAAAGCCTTTGCGCCACTGCGGGTCAGGGCTTAGTTGAGCTCAGCTCGTGGCCTGTCCAGCTCGCGCAGCGCGGTCAGGGACAGTGCGACGAGCCCCAGCAGCAGCATCGGCAGAGACAGGGCCAGGAACGTCGCGTGCAGCCCAGCGGCGTCGGCCAGCGGCCCCGCCAGGATCAGCCCGAGCGGGCCCGCGGCGTACGCCAGTGAACCCATCACCCCGACCACCCGACCGCGCAGGTGCTGGGGTGCGGTGGTCTGCATGACGTAGTTGTAGATGGGTGCGATCGGTCCGTAGACGAAGCCGACGATCGCGCACAGCACCAGAATCAGGGGAAGCGGTGGCAGGAAGGCGATCACCGTCATCGCCACGCCGAGCGTGATCACCGCGGTCAGCATGGTGGCCCGTCGGCTCATGTATTTCGACAGCACCGCATAGCCGAGCGCACCCAAGAGCCCGCCGATGCTCAGCGCCATCAACACCCAGCCCAGTTGGGCCGGCTCGTCACGGTCGGTGAAGTATTTGGGAAACAGAACCGACTCCATCGGCATGTAGAGCCCGGTGGCCACCAGATCGACGATCGCCAGTGTGCGCAATACCGGTGTGTGCCAGACGAATCGCAACCCCTCGACGATTCCCGCCCACGCGCCCTCGGGCAATGCCGTGCGGTCCGGGGTTCCCGCACCTTCCAGGCGTAGCACCGAGATGGCCAGGATCGAGCAGCAGAATGCCCCGGCAGTCACCCACATGGTGTTGATCCCGCCGAGGGTGGCGATCAACAGGCCGCCGATACCCGGGCCGACGATGTAGGCCAGGTTGAACACCGCCTCGTACACGCTGTTGGCGTGGTCCAGCGTCCAGCCCGCCCGCCCGGCGGCCTCGGGCAGCATGGTCTCACGCGCGGTCATCCCGGCCGGATCGAAAAAGGCACCCAACCCGGCGAGTAGTGCGAGCGCAACGACATTCACCGCGTCGACGCCGAAGGTCAGGGCCAGCATCGGGACTGCGGCGACCGACAGGGCGGACAGCAGATCGGAGATCATCGAGACCCGCCGGCGGCCCAGATAGTCGACTGCCGCCCCGGCGATCAGCGTGGCGACGAGCAGCGGGAGTGTCCCGGCCATCGCGACAATGGAGGCCTCGAGTGCGGATCCGTTGCGCTGCAACACCAGCCATGGGAACGCGACAATCGTGATTCCGTTTCCTGCGCCGGCCATCAATGCGGCGAACAGGATCAGCAGCAGTGGGCCGCGCCTGGTGTTCGTCATGGGGTATCGCGGCCGAATGTAACAGCGCACCGGCACCCGCCGCGACGGAATTTCCGGCACAGTGGACGAGGTGTCGACGTCTCATCTCCCACATCCGCGGACAGGGGTTCTGTTCGCCTCGCCCGTGCCGCCCGGTTCGGGGTGGCCCGGTGATCCTGCTGATGCGTCGACGCCGGT
This sequence comes from Mycobacterium sp. URHD0025, assembly GCF_000426065.1. Classification (GTDB taxonomy): domain Bacteria; phylum Actinomycetota; class Actinomycetes; order Mycobacteriales; family Mycobacteriaceae; genus Mycobacterium. Next base: position 381,997 of record NZ_AUEQ01000008.1, read on the forward strand.
GGCCAAGACGGCAGCGCAGGCCCGGCGGTTGGCGGCCCGGGTCGCCACGGTGGACGAGCTCGACGCGCAGATCTCGGTGTGCCGGGCTTGTCCCCGGCTGGTCACCTGGCGTGAAGAGGTGGCCGTGGCGAAGCGGAAATCCTTTGCCGATCAACCATATTGGGGGAGGCCCGCTCCCGGGTTCGGCGCCGAGCAACCCGGCATCTTCATCGTCGGGCTGGCCCCGGCCGCCAACGGTGCCAACCGCACCGGGCGGGTGTTCACCGGCGACCGGTCCGGGGATTTCCTGTTCGCGGCGTTGCACCGGGCCGGCCTGGCCAATCAGGCTGTGTGCGTCGACGCGGCCGACGGCATGCAGCTGATCGACACCCGCATGGCCGCCGCGGTGCGCTGCGCGCCGCCGGCCAATGCGCCGACCCCGGACGAGCGGGCAACCTGTGCGGCCTGGATACAGGCCGAATGGCGACTCGTCGGGCCGTCGGTGCGGGTGGTCATCGCGTTGGGCGGTTTTGCGTGGCGAGCCGCCCTGGAGCTGATCGGCTCGAACATCAAACCCGCGCCCAAGTTCGGCCATGGCGCGACCACGTCTCTGACCTCGGTCTTCGGCCCCGTCACGCTGCTCGGCTGCTTTCACCCGAGCCAGCAGAACACGTTCACCGGCCGGCTCACCGAGGCCATGCTCGACGACATCTTCGTCACCGCCAAACGTCTTTCGGCTGAGGTGGCCGGGAACGAACGGGACGGCTCGTGACGTTGACGCTGTCATGCGGCTTTCTGTCCTTGATCTCGTCCCGGTACGTACCGACCAGACATCTGCCGATGCCCTGACGGCAACGACTCATCTGGCGCAGACGGCTGACCGGCTGGGCTACACCCGCTACTGGCTCGCCGAGCACCACAACATGCCTGCGGTGGCCGCCACCAGTCCGCCGGTGCTGATCGCGCACCTGGCCGCGCACACTTCGCAGCTGCGGCTCGGTTCGGGCGGGGTGATGCTGCCCAACCATGCGCCGCTCGCCGTGGCCGAGCAGTTCGCGCTGCTGGAGGGCATGCACCCCGGCCGTATCGACCTCGGTATCGGCCGGGCCCCGGGATCTGACCCCGTCACCTCGCTGGCGCTGCGTGGCGCCGCCGGCCGGGATGATCGCGACATCGAGGCGTTTCCCCAGTACCTCGACGACGTGGTCGCCCTGATGGGCGCCCGCGGGGTGCGGGTGCCGTTGCCGCGCGACCTGATGCGGGAGAACTACGTGCTGAAGGCGACGCCGGCCGCGGTCACCGAACCGCGGATGTGGCTGCTCGGCTCGTCGATGTACTCGGCGCACCTGGCTGCGGCCAAGGGGTTGCCGTACGTGTTCGCCCACCATTTCTCAGGGCAGGGCACCGCGGAGGCGCTGGCGGTCTACCGCGACGAATTCCAGCCCAGCGAGTTGGCGTCCGAGCCGGTGACCTTCCTGACCGTCAACGCCTCGGTGGCTGACACCAGGGAAGAAGCGGAGGCACTTATCCTGCCGCAGTTGCAGATGATGGGCCGGCTCCGCACCGGCCAGCCCCTCGGCCCGCTCGACCTGGTCGAGGATGCCGAGGCGGTGGCAGAGTCGGGCACCCTGACCCCGCAGGCCCGGGCCGTCGTGGCCTCCGGCCTCAAGCGTGCCGTGGTGGGCTCACCGGCCGAGGCGGCCGACCAGGTTCGTGCCCTGGCCGATGAATTCGGCGTCGACGAGGTCATGGTCAACCCGGTGGGTTCGGCCCGCCGCGGCGCGGACCCGGCCACCGCGACGGCACGCGACACCACCTTGGAACTGCTGGCGAAGGAACTGTTCTAGCTCGTAGGCGTCAGCACCACGATCGGAATCGGTCGGCTGGTCTTCTTCTGGTACGCCTCGTAGCGATGAGAGTTGTTGTCGTTGACGATCTTCCACAACCGCTGATAGTCGGGATCGTCGGGCAGCACCGGTTTGGCCGTGACGCTGAGCCGTCGCGGGCCCACGTTGATCTCGATGCGGGGCTGGGCTTTCAGGTTGTGATACCAACCCGGTGAACGCGGGGCGCCACCCATCGAGGCGACCACCAGGTAATCCTCGCCGTCGCGGGCATAGCTCAGCGTATTGATCCGGGCCTGGCCGGTCTTGGCGCCCGTGGTGCGCAACAGCAGGCTGGGCGGAACACCGGGTAGGCGGTGCCCGACCATCCCGTTCGACTTTTGGTAGATCAGGTCATGGACATGCAGTAGCCGGAGGCCGATCTTCTCCACGGGGGACAGATCACTCATGGAGTCAATCGTGCTCGGCCGCGTCGAGTTCCGCCAATGCCGCACGTAGCAGCCGCCCGGACTCCTCGCGGTCGGGGTCCCGGCGCACCACCATGCCCTTGACGAAGGACAGTTTGTCGCCGGTCTGGCGCGGCACCACGTGAAGGTGGATGTGGAACACGCTCTGGAACGCCGCCTTGCCGTCGTTGATCACGATGTTGTTGCCGTCGGCGTGCAGCCCGGATCGCCGGGCGGCCCGGGCGATGCGCTGACCGATGCCCGCCATCGCGGCCACCGCCTCCGGCGGGGTATCGGTCAGGTCGACGGTGTGCCGCTTGGGGATCACCAAGGTATGTCCCCGAGTGAAGGGCCTGATGTCGAGGATGCCCAGGTAGTCGTCGTCCTCGTAGATGCGGACGGCGGGCGCCCGCCCGGCGACGATGGCGCAGAACACGCAAGACATCCCGCCACGTTAGCCTCCGGCGGTCGCCGCCCATTCGGCGACGCGGTGTTCGCGTTCGGCCGGCGTGAGGTCCTCGACGCGGGTCATCACGGTCCAGCGTTGGCCGAACGGGTCGAGGATGGAGGCAAACCGATCGCCCGTGACGAAAGTCTGCGCGGGTTCACGGATCGTCGCTCCGGCCTCCTCGGCCCGGGCCACCACCTCATCGACGTCTGGGCAATACAGCCCGATCGAATGGGTCGCGGCGGCCCCCGGTGCCGGGGCTGCGATCTGATAGGCCTCCTGCGGGTCTCCGAGTTGCAGCCGGCCGGTGCCGAAGTCCAGTTCGGCATGTGCGACGGTGCCGTCGGGTCCGTCCATTCGCTCGACGACTTCGGCGCCGAACACCTTCTGGTAGAACGTGATCGCCTTGGCCGCGCCGTCGACGCAGATGAACGGGGTCAGGCTGGTGTAGCCCTCCGGAATCGGTGTGACACTCATATCGACCAGTTTCGTAGGCTGTGGTCCATGGCCGCTTGGAAAAACGCGCCAGAGCAAAATGCGCCAGAGCGGGGCGTGGTCGGCCGCGCCGGCAATGCCTCGGCTTTCGACCTGCGCAGGTGGCCGCCGACAGCGGAGGCCGCGAGGTTTGTCGAGCATTTCTGGTCGGTGACCTGGGACCGGCGTGAGGCGGGTCCGTTCGAGAGCACGGTCATCACCTTTCCTGCCATGCATCTGACCCGTGAGTGGGGGGATGATGTTGTGCGCCACGGCCATCGCCTTCCCAGCACGTTGCTGCACGGGGTGGTGCCGAAGGTTTTCCGCATCACGATCAGCGGTCGGGGCGGTGTGGTGGGGGCACGATTCCGGCCCGGCGGCTTCACCGCGCGGTTCGGCGGCGACGCTGCCGCGATGACCGGGCGGGTAGCTTCGGTCGATGACGAATTATTGGGTGGCCCAGTGATACTGGGGGAGGACGTCGACATCGCCGGCGCCCGCCTGGATGCCACGATCGCGGCGTCCAAAGCGCCGTTGGACGAAACGTACCGGGCGTTGGTGCCGTTGATTGACCGGATGCGTGACGACGCGTCATTGCATCGGGTAGAGCAGGTCATGGCGCTCGCGCCGTGGAGCACGCGGAGCACGCAGCGGGTGTTCCGCCGCTACGTCGGTGTGACGGTCAAGTGGGTGCTGTGCCGGTACCGCCTGCAGCAGGCGGCGCTGGAGATCGAGAGTTCACCCGGCGTGGATTTCGCCGACCTCGCAGTGCGACTCGGCTGGTATGACCAGGCCCATTTCATCAACGACTTCCGGTCCATGCTGGGCAGCACACCGGGTGAGTACGCGATCAGCACTCAGAATGGTGGGGGTGGTTCGTAGTGTTCGGCGATCCAGGCTTGGAATTGGCGTTCGTGTTCGAGGTTGTTGTTGAGTTCGGCGCGTAGGCAGCGTTCTTCGGTGATGCGGTGTTGGCGGTCTTGTTCGCGGGTGTGTCGGCGGGTCGGCATTTTCGCGCCGCGGTTGGGGTGGGGTGTTTCGGGTTCGGGCTGGTGCAGGTTGCCGGTGGGTTGGGCCAGGGTGGGGAACAGGGCGGCGCCGTGGGGTTCGGTGATGTAGGTGTGGCCGGTGGGTGCGGTGAATTCGATGGTGCCGTCGGGTAGTTGGCGATCCGACCAGCCGGCGCTGAAGGTTTTCAGTAGGTGATGGGCCCGGCAGTAGAGCTTGTTGTTGGACGGGTGGGTCGGTCCCAGCGGGTAGGGCACCGTGTGGTCGATGTCGCAGCGTTGGGCGGGGGCGTCGCAGCCGGGGAATCGGCAGGTCAGATCGCGCCACTGGATGAATTCGGAGAGCCCCGCCGACGGGCGGTACCCGGGCTCGCCCGCATCGTCCGGTGCGCTGGTTTCTGTCGGCCTGCCGGGCTCGCTCGACATGCCCGCATCGGACGGCTCAGGCATCTCAGCCGGTTCAGTGTGTGCGGGCGGTTCGGTGGGCTCGACCAGCTTGCTCGGTTCGGATACCTCAGGCGGGTCAGGCGTTTCGATGGGCGCAGGAGGATCAGCCGGTCCGGTGGATTTGGCCGGGTCGGCAGACTCACGGGATTTCACCGTCTCGGCTGACGCGGCGGGTGCGGCGGGTGCGGCGGGTGCGGCGGGGGTGCTGGGTTTGGTGGGCGCGGCCGTCTCGGCGGGTATGCGCACCGGCTTGAGTTTGGCCGAGCCCACCAGATCGCGCACCGATTGGGCGGGCAGGATGCCATGCCCGGGCAGATAGCCGGGATTATTGGAGGTGCCATCCACAGTGGCCTGCTCAGCCAGCACATGAATGACCGCGGCATTGGCGGCGGCCCGCTTCTGGGTGGCCGGGCATTCGGGTAACCCGCACAGGCACCGCAGTTGGGCTTGCATGCGGGCCACCGGCCCGATCGCGGCAGCACGTCGCTGCGCATGAGTGCGCGGGTCGTTGTCGCAGACCGTGTTGGCCACCGCGTCCAGGCGTTGATCCAGTGCCGCCGCGTCGGTGGCATCGACGTTGGCCCATAGTGTGGCCCGTCCGGGGCTGCCGGGGTCGATCTGAACGAACGCGTCTTCGGTCAGATCCGGTGGCACCCGCACCCCGTTGGGGTCGAGTTTGGCGACCTGCTGATCAACGCGTTCACGCAACTGCCGTTCCGACAAACGCATCCAGGTGCGTGCCCGCGAGGCCAGTGCCTCATCGAGCTGTGCCCACACCGAGGAATGGGCGGTTTCGGTGCGGGCGATGATGATGCACACCACCCGGTAGTCGATGTCGCCGGCGGCGAAGCGGGCTGCCACCAGGGGCAGTTTGTCGCGCAAGACTCGGGCCCGCCGGATCTGGGTACCTGCCCGGTTGCGGCTGATCCGCAGGGCGGCTGAGATTTCGGCGGCCACCTCCTCGAACGGATCGGTGGTCCAAAAAACGGTCTCGGCCAGTTCCTGTTCGCGGCGGGTATCCAGTTCCCCGATCGCGGCCAACCGCGCGGCGATCGCTGCCGATTCCGCGCGCGCCCCGGCGGTGATCGCGTCGATCAGCGCTGCACCGCCATCATCGGAATCCCCGTCGAACATGTGTTCGATTATGCCACCACGCACCGACACGCAAACGCAGATTTCCTGATCGCTCAGGGCAACGCCGCAGCCAGAGCCATGTGCCCCTCGAAGCCGAGCCTGCTCGCTATGTCTCGGTATCCGTCCCGGAATTCGCGGTAGCCGGCGTCGTCGCCTTTCGCGCGGGCGATGAGGGCCCGGCTCCTCAGCAGCATGATGTCGCGAAGGATGAGGCGATCTTCGACAGGGATCGCGGCCAGTCTGTTGATGGCGGCCTCAGCCTCGGCCAGGTCCCCCTTGGCGCCCCTGTCCACGAGGGTCTCGGCGAGAATGCCCGTCGCCAGGATGTTGTACGAAAGCTGCCCGCTGTGAAATAGGTCGTCGATTGCCTGGCGCAGTATCCGGATCGTGCCTGCGCGGTCACCGCGTTTGGCGCGCTCGCGTGCGGTGTACACGTCGATACCCACAAGTTCGGACAGGTAGAACCGTCCGCTCAGACACATCTGCCGGACTTCGCCGAGGATCGTCAATCCCCGCTCGCGGTCGGCCGGAGACTCTCGATTCAGCAAGGCATATCCCATGGTCACCCGGGCGAGGCCGAGCGCGATATCGTCGCCGGCTCCTTCGGTGATCTGCAGGGCGTCGTCGATGTCACGCATCGCCTCGTCGCTGGCGAGCAGAACCCCGCAGGACAACGTGGTGAAGTACGTCCAGGTGATGACTAGGGCATGCGAGAACTTGTCCGTGGTGCGTGCCATGGCGAGCGCGTGTTCCAGATCCGCACGCCAACCATCAAGCCCGAGAGCCCATTTCGCGATGCTGCGGGCAGCGAACGCGGCTGCCAGCGGTGACCCCATGATGAAGTTGCCCTTGGTGGGATCGCCGTCGGCCAGATCGATTGCCGTCTGCGACCAGCGCAGCACTTCACCCATTTCGCCGCTCTCGATCTTGAGGGCGATCGGTGTGGGGGACAGTCCGACGGTGAGTGTCGGATCGCCGATGGACTCGATCAGCGTCATGTGCTCGGAAACTTGCCGCGCCGCGTCGCGGACCCGGCCTTGCAGCATCAGTTCACCGGTCAGCCCGGCCATGCCGATCGCCAATGATGCCTTGTCTCCGGCGGCCTCGCACAGCTCACGAAGTTCCTCGAATCGGGCACCGGAGACAGTTACCTTGCTTCGGAAGCCGTTGCCGCACACCAGTGTGCGTGGTGCTATCCGCATCGCCGCCCGGTCCGGATCGTCGGCGGGCAACAAGTCCGCGATCTGGCGGGCGCGCTCCCAGCACACTTGCGCCGCAGCGGTATCGCGGCTGTTGGCCCACGCTCCGGCGCGCATGTGCCAGGCGTAAGCCGCCCGTAGGTCACCGGCGGCTTCCAGGTGTTCGGCGATCAATGCCGCGTTCTCGTCGGCTTGTCCGGGTTCGCGATCGGCGATGGTGTCGGCCAGACGCCTGTGGAGTTCTGAGCGATCGGCCTTGAGCTGTGATTCGTATGCGACGGTCCGCACCATCGGGTGATGGAACGCGAACTCCGCATGAGGCGTGTACTGCACCTGATCGATGAGTTCGGCTTCGATCAGCTCCTCGAACACCGGATCGGTGTTGAGGCAGGTCAACAAACCTGCGCTGAACCGTGACCCGATGACGGACGCGGCGCACAGGGTTCGCTTGGCCGCCGGATCGAGCCTGTCGATACGCGCGGCGATGGTCGCCTGCAGGGTGGCGGGGACGCTCACGCGGCCGTGCCCGTCGCACAGCACGTAGGCGCCTCGCTCGCCACGGAGCAGACCGCGTTCGGTCAGATCGCGCACGATCTCCAGCGCGAAGAACGGGTTGCCGGCAGCGCGCGCGGCGATGGTATCGGTCAGGCCTGCCACCCCGTCGCCGCTTCCCAGCAGCTCGGTGATCAGCGTCGAGGTCTCCGAATCATCCAGTGGGGCAAGCACAATCGTCTGCGCACCATGGACATGACTCAGTGCGCCGTGGTATTCGGGACGGTAGGTGATCACGACGAGGGAGGGGGTTTGCGGTGTCACCGACAGGAAATCCGACAACATCGATTCGCTGACGCCGTCGATCCAGTGCGCGTCCTCGACGACATAGACCGCCGGTGTCGTTCGCGCCAGCGATGCCGCATTGACCAGGGTGGTGAGCCGGCGCCGCCGAGCGTCTGGGTCTATCGCCGGTGGGACGACGTCGGGGTCGGCGATGCCGAGCAGGTCGTCGAGCAGCTGCAGGCTGGCCGGGGCGTCGTCGGGAATCTGGGTGCGGACCTTCGTACGCGCCGCCGCGCGGTCGAGTTCGGCCACGCCGAATGCTGCCTTCAGAAGTCCCGTGATGGCGTGGAACGGGATTTCGGTGGTGTGCGACTCGCAGAATGTCGAGTGCACCGGCACCCCGCGCGCAGTGGCCTTGGCCGCGAGTTCGCTGACCAGCCGGCTCTTGCCGATCCCGGGCCCGCCGACCAGCAGGACGATGCTGCCGTGCCCCTGGACCGAGCGCTCGAGAATGCCTTCTACGGCGGACAACTCCCAGCCCCGGCCGACGAGGTTCGACTCGCCGACAGCGAGTAGGTCGTGTGCGGAATTGACCTCGAGGAGCCTGCGGGCCCGAGTCCTCTGGCTGGCGCCCTTGACCTGGACCATCTCTGGGTCGGCAAGCTTCATGGTGTCTTTGACCAGGTTTGCGGTCGATTCGGTCAGCATCACTCCGCCCGGTGGGGCGACCGATTCCATGCGTTGCGCCATGCCCACGTGCTCGCCGATCGCGGTGTAGCTCATCGTGTCGGTGCCCACCTCGCCGGTGATGACCTGACCCGAACTCAACCCGATTCGCAACTGCAGGTCGAGGCCATCGCGGGCCTTCACCTGCACTGCCAGGAGTGCGGTCTGCTGATGGATCTCCAATGCCGCCAGGCAGGACCGAAAAGCGTGGTCCTCCAGCGCCACGGGTGCACCGAATATGGCCATGATGCCGTCGCCGGTGAATTTGTCCACGGTGCCGCCGTAGCGGCGGACTACCGCGGCGGAGCGGTTGAACAGCTCGCTCATGATCTCGCGGAGCCGTTCGGCGCCCAGCGTCGTTGCGATGTCCATGGAGCGCACCACATCGGCGAACAAGACGGTGACCTGCTTGTATTCGGCGTTAGGTGCCACCTTGACCGGTGCGCCGCAGACGTCGCAGAACCGGGCACCTGCCCGCGGCTCGGTGCCACACGCACGGCATGTCGTAGTTTCCGTCATTCGAAGCCCCCGGCCGTCGGAGAACCCGCTGCATCGAGGATAGAACGCAGCAACAGCAGAGGGGCCGGGTTGCCGCACAGGCACGATGGGACTTTTCCCATGGGTAGCGAATCGAGCAACGGGCACGACGACGCGGGCCTAGCCGCCCATGACTCCCAGCGCGGCCTGCCAGGCCTTCAGTTTGTCCTCATAGCGCATCGTCTGTGCGGGGCTGGTCGACGGTGCCCGGACGCATGGAACCGGAGGAGTGCCCACCAGACGCCGGTAGTTCGATTCGGCCGCAGCACCGTTGAACACCACCTGCCGCAGCGTGGGGTGTGCTGCGAAGAACCCGGCAAAGTCGTTGGGTACCATGCTGTCTCGTTCCACGGCCGAGTCCAGGCTGCCCACCCTTCGGCAGGACCGCAGCACGTCCCACACCGCAATGCGGTGTGTGTGGAGGATCGCCACCCGATCCTGATACGGCGCATCGGCACTGAACCCGAATAGGGACCCGGTGATGCGCCAGAATGCGTTTCGCGGATTGCCGTAGTACTGACCGGAGGCCAGCGACATCACGCTCGGCATGTTTCCCAGGATCAGTACGCGGGGCTCCCGACCGGCGATGGGTGCCAGCCCGTGCAGCAGCTCGGTCACCCTCGCATGTATACGCCGCGCACGCGGGCGCCCCGAACGGCGTGGGGGTTATGTCACGTTCGGGGCGCCATGTCGTAGGTCGTCAGCTCAGGTGATGGACCTCCTGCAGTCCGTACACCGGCGTTGCCAGGCCCTCATAGCGGGCCTTGAGCTGCAACGCCAGATACAGCGAATAATGCCGGGATTGGTGCAGATTGCCGCCGTGCAGCCACAGGTTGGGCTGTTGGGTGGGCTTCCACATGTTGCGTTGTTCGCCTTCCCACGGCCCGGGATCCTTGGTGGTGCCCGAGCCCAGGCCCCAGACCTTGCCGATCCGATCGGCGACTTCCTGGCTGATCAGATCGGCCGCCCAGCCGTTCATCGAACCGAACCCGGTGGCGTACACCACCACGTCGGCGGGCAGTTCGGTGCCGTCGGCCAGGATCACCGAGTCCTCGGTCAGCCGGTCCACCTCGCCGTGCGCGAGTTTGATGCTGCCGTCGGCGATCAGCTCGCAGGCGCCGACGTCGATGTAGTAGCCCGAGCCTCGGCGAAGGTACTTCATGAAAAGGCCTGAATCGTCGTCGCCGAAGTCGAGCTCGAATCCGGCGGCTTCCAATCGGGCGTAGAAGTCCTTGTCGCGCTGGCGGATTGCATCGTAGATGGGCCGCTGGAAGTCGGCCATGATGGCATAAGGCAGGGACGCGAAAGTCAGGTCGGCTTTCTCTGTGGTCATTCCCGCCGCGACGGCCCGCTCCGAGTACAGGTCGCCGAGGCCGAGCTCCATCAGTGATTCCGAGCGCACGATGTGGGTCGAGGAGCGCTGCACCATCGTGACGTCGACGTAGTTCTCGTACAACGCTTTACAGATGTCGTGCGCGGAGTTGTTGGATCCGATCACCACGACTCGCTTGCCCGTGTACTGGTCTGGGCCCGGGTGGTGGCTGGAGTGGTGCTGCTCGCCGCGGAAGACATCCTGGCCCGGGATCGTCGGGATGCTGGGCTTGCCCGACATCCCGGTCGCCAGTACCAACTGCGTCGGCCGCAGCGTCACCGGCTCGCCGTTGCGGTTCACCTCGACGGTCCACCGCTGTTCGTCCTCGTCGTAGGACGCCGACAAGCAGGTCGTCGAGCTCCAGTACGGCACCTCCATGACCCGGGTGTAGAACTCCAGCCAGTCGCCGATCTTGTCCTTGGGCGCGAACACCGGCCAGTTGGGCGGGAACGGCAGATAGGGCAGGTGGTCGTACCAGACCGGGTCGTGCAGGCACAGCGACTTGTAGCGCTTGCGCCACTGGTCGCCGGGCCGCTCGTGTTGGTCGACGACGATGGCCGGCACGCCGAGCTGGCGCAGCCGGGCACCCAGTGCGATACCGCCCTGGCCACCGCCGATCACCACGGTGTAGGGCTGCTCGCTGTAGCCCAGGGTCAGATCCTCGTCGAGGCGCTTCTCGGCCCATGACCGCCGGTCCGGATCCGAGCCGTGCACGGCGCCCAGCGGACGGTTGGCGCCTTTACGCTCCTCGTGGCCCTTGAGCTCCTGCAATGTGGTCAGCAGGGTCCAGCCCAGCTCGTCGCGCAGTCGCAGATGGCCCTTGCCCCGGCCCGCCGCGGTTTCGAACTCGATGAACGCCGAGGTGACGACGTGTTCTCCGTCGAATTCCTCGGTCGGAGTTTCTGCCGTCCGGAAACCGGAAGGATCGGTGTCGTCCAAGCGTGCCGTCAGCATGTCGGCCATGCCGTCCCGGCCCTCGAGGGTCTTGAGGTTCCAGGTGAACGCAACCAGGTCACGCCAGAAGCTGTCGGTCGCGAACTTCCCGACGACGCGTTGGATGTCCCGATCGGCCAGTGCGGATTCGAAATCGGCCAGCCAGGCGTCAACCCGTTCCTGTGGTGACAGCGTGGCCAGCGGTGCGGCGGTGGTCTGTGTCATGTGGCCCAGCCCACACCGTGTGGGCAACCGCAACAAGGGTTGCACGGGGTTGCAAACCCCCGACGTTTGACGGCGCAACGTCTTGCAACCCTTACGCTGCGCCCGGCAATGCGCCTAGACAGTCCACTATGAGAGCAGCTGTGTACTACGGACCGAACAAGGTCGAAGTCGCCGACGTTCCGGAGCCTGATCCGACACCCGGCACCGTCAAGATCAAGGTGGGCTTCAACGGGATCTGTGGTACTGACCTGCATGAATACTATGCCGGTCCGATCTTCGTGCCGACCGAGCCGCATCCGCTGACCGGACGGCAGCTTCCGCTGACCATGGGGCACGAATTCTCGGGAACCATCACCGAGGTCGGCGCCGGCGTCACGGACTACGCCCCGGGTGACCGGGTCGCCGTCGAGCCGATCTACCGTTGCGGGCACTGCGCACCGTGCCGGGCCGGGACCTACAACGTCTGTCAGCAGATCGGCTTCCACGGCCTGATGTCCGACGGCGGCATGGCTGAATACACCGTGGTGCCAACGGAAATGCTGCACCGGCTCCCTGACAATGTCTCCCTCGAACTCGGCGCGCTGGTCGAGCCGATGTCGGTGGCCTACCACGCCGCCACCCTCGGCGAGGTCGGCCCGCTGCACACCGCGGTGATCTTCGGTGCCGGCCCGATCGGCATCGGTCTGTGGTTCGCGCTGCGGGGCAAGGGGCTCGACGACGTGTACGTCTGCGAACCGTCGCCCACCCGCAGGACTGCCATCGAGGCGCTCGGCGCCAAGACCCTTGACCCGACAACCACGGACGTTCCGGCTTTCATCGCCGATCACACCGAGGGACGCGGGGCCGACGCCGCATTCGACGCTGCCGGCGTGGCACCGGCCATCGCGGCCGCCACGGCGTGCGTCGGAGCCCGCAAACCGACGGTCAGCGTCGCGATCTACGAGAAGCCGCTGCCGACACCGTTGCTCAACCTGGTGATGAACGAATCCCGCATCCAAGGTTCGCTGTGCTACACCTCGGCGGATTTCGAGGCGGTCATCGATCTCATGGCACAGGGGGTCTATGACACGAGGGGATGGGTCACGCCCATTGCGATCGACGACGTGATCGACGAGGGGTTCGAGGCTCTGCACGCAGGGCAGAAGATGAAGGTTCTGGTCGATCCGAGCGGGGGCGCATCGTGACGCTGCAGAGCAAGGTGGCGCTGGTGACAGGCGCGGGCCGCGGGATCGGACGGGGGATCGCGCTGCGACTGGCGCGGGAAGGTGCCGCCGTCGCCCTGGTCGACGTGGTAGCGGACGGAATCGACGGCGTCGCCGCGGAGATCGCCGAAATCGGCTCGAAAACGACGACTTTCGTCACCGACGTGAGTGATCGGGACTCGGTGTACGCGGCGGTCGAGCACGCCGCGGCCGCCCTCGGTGGGCTCGACATCATGATCAACAACGCCGGGGTCGCGCTGGTCGGACCGATTGCCGAGGTCACGCCCGCCGACGTCGCCCGAGTGTGGTCGATCAACGTCGACGGAGTGCTGTGGGGAATCCAGGCTGCCGCAGCCAAGTTCATCGAGCTGGGCCGTCCGGGCAAGATCATCAACGCCTCGTCCATCGCCGGTCATGACGGCTTCGCGATGTTGGGCGTGTACAGCGCAACCAAATTCGCGGTGCGTGGCCTGACGCAGGCCGCGGCCAAGGAGTACGCGTCGGCGGGCATCACGGTCAACGCATACTGTCCCGGGATCGTCGGCACCGACATGTGGGTCGAGATCGACAAGCGGTTCGCCGAGCTGACCGGTGCCGCCGAGGGGGAGACGTTCCAGAAGTACGCGGGCGGCATCGCGTTGGGGCGGCCGGAAACACCCGAGGACGTGGCCGGATTCGTCGCTTATCTGGCCGGCCCGGATGCCGATTACATGACCGGTCAGGCGGGTCTGATCGACGGGGGGTTGGTGTATCGGTAACCGGAGATTGGCGCCTTGGTGTGATGTGGAGCACAATCGGTGATGATGCCCGGACCCCGCATCCCCGAACCCGCGGTTGCCGTGGGCGACGACCCTCGCCGGTACGCCAGACTGCTGTCTGAGGTGTACGACGCCACCATGTCCGGTGATCGGTCACCGGCGCGGCCCCGCTCGGTGATCGAGGATTCCTGGAATCGGTTGCGGGCAAAGGGGATAAATCCAGACCACCACACCCCGCCGCGCGTTGAGACGGCAGGGTTGGACATGCTGCGGCAAACGTCGGGTCTGGTCGCCATCCTCGATGACGTATCGCGGGGGCTGGATTCGGTGATCGAGCAGGACAACATCCTGGTGGTGGCCGATGCCCGCGGCCGGGTGCTCTGGCGTTCGGGCTCGCCGCGGGTCCTCAGCCTTGCCGATCGCCTCGGTTTCATCGAGGGGGCGACGTGGAGTGAGAGCGCGGTCGGCACCAACGGGATAGGTACGGCGCTGGCTTCACACCGTGCGGTGCAGATCTTCTCGGCCGAGCATTTCCTGCGCAGCCACCACCCGTGGACCTGCGCCGGTGCGCCGATCCGCGATCCGCGGACCGGTCAGGTCATCGGCATCGTGGACGTGTCCGGCCCGGCCTCGACGGTGCATCCGACCACCGTCGCGCTGGTGGATCTGGTGGCGCGGCTCGCGGAATCACAATTGCGCGAGTCGCATGACCGTACGTTGAACCGGTTGCGCGCCGTGGCGGCACCGATTCTGGCCAGGGTGGGTAACCCGGCGCTCGCCGTCGATGCCGAGGGCTGGGTCGCCGCGGTGGACTCCTTGCCGCTGCACAACCGGATCCTGTTGCCCGAGAACGGATTACCGGGACGGGCTTGGATTCCCCCCTTCGGTATGTGCGATGTGGAGGCGCTGCCGGGCGGATGGCTGGTGCGGGTCGCCGACGAGGCCGAGCCCGATGCGGCGCCGTCGCGGGTGATCCTGGACCTGCGCGACAGCGAACCGTCGCTGGAGATGGCCGGCCAGTTCGGCAATTGGCGGCGCAGCATCTCCAGCCGTCATGCCGAGATCCTGCTGGTGCTGGCGACCAGCCGTCAGGGCCGGTCGGCACCGGAGCTGGCCGAGGATCTCTACGGCGATCGGACCAGGGTGGTGACGGTGCGCGCCGAGATGTCGCGACTGCGTAAGCAGTTCGCCGGCTTGGTGGCCGGTAGGCCCTACCGCTTCGGGGACTCGGTGATCGTGGACGTCCGCTACCCACAGGACATGTCGACACTGTTGAGTTCTTCGACAGCTCCGGCGGTTCATGCGGTGCGTGGGTATACCTTGACCTGATGGTGGCCGACCCCACTCTCCTGGACGGGCTCGACGGCGAGGCCGGTGCACAGCGTGCCGAGCTGGTCGAATGGCTGCTGTCGCGCGGCATCACCGCCGATCAGATCCGTCAGGCCGTCACCCCGATGCTGTTGGCTTCGCGCCGGGTGGCCGGGGACGACGGCACCTACGTGTCCACCCGGGAGATCAGCGAGCAGACCGGACTGGATGTAGGCCTTGTCCAGCGGCTGCAACGCGCGATGGGACTGGCAACCGTCGAGGATCCCGATGCAGCGGTGCTGTTGCGGGCCGACGCCGAGGCGGTCGGCTTCGCCGAGCGGTTCCTTGAGCTCGGTATCGCCCCGGACGAACTCGTCTTGATCACCCGGGTGCTGTCGGAGGGGCTGGGCCGGGCCGCCGAGGTGATGCGTTATGCCGCGCTGGCGGCGGTGTTGACACCTGGAGCGACGGAACTGGAAACCGCCAAGGCGAGCGAGGCACTGGTCGCCGAGGCTGCCCCGCTGATCGGCCCGATGATCCGGGACATGCTGTTCGTCCAGCTGCGGCATGCGATGGAGACCGAGGCGGTGAGCGCTTCGGAGCGGGCCGAGGGAGTTCCGCTGCCCGGTGCCCGGTTGGTCACCATCGCGTTCGCCGACATCGTCGGGTTCACCCGGCTGGGCGAGGTCGTGCAGCCCGAAGACCTTGAGCGGCTGGCGAATCGGCTGGCCGACGCGGCACGCGCAGTGGCCGTCGGCCCGGTGCGGCTGATCAAGACGATCGGCGATGCGGTGATGCTCGTCAGTCCCGATCCGGCGGCGCTGCTCGATGCGGTGCTGCAGTTGGTGGCCGCCACCGAAACGGATGCGGACTTCCCGCGACTGCGGGTCGGTCTGGCGACCGGCCCCGCGGTGAGCCGGGCCGGTGACTGGTTCGGCAGCTCGGTGAATCTGGCCAGCCGAGTCACCGGGGTGGCGCGGCCCGGGACCGTGCTGGTGGCCGAGTCCACCCGTACGGCGATCGCGCGGAAGGAGGGCGAGGAAGACCGATTCGTCTGGTCGTTCGCGGGGGCCCGCCGCCTCAAGGGCGTCAAGAGCGACGTGAAGCTCTTCCGTGCCAGGCCCGCATAGCGATCCGCGGAGCTTTATCGAATCTTCATCGAACGACTAGGACAGCCACATCGAGTCTCGGGAGGCTTGAGGCATGACGAAACTGATGATGCTGAGTGCCGGCGCGGCGGTCGCGGCGGTCCTGGTGGCCGGTTGTAGCAATGACCAGGCAGACCGGACCGCGGACTTGGAAATGACCAACGGCACGAGCACCTCGGCTGCGGCCGGTGCGCCGGTCAGCGCCGAGGCGCACAACGATGCCGATGTGATGTTCGCCCAGCACATGATTCCGCACCACCAGCAGGCAGTCGAGATGAGTGACGTGCTGCTGGGCAAGCAGGGTATCGATCCGCGGGTGACCGAGCTGGCCACCCAGATCAAGGGCGCCCAGGCGCCGGAGATCGAGCAGATGCAGGGCTGGCTGAAGCAGTGGGGCAACCCGCCCATGCCGCCGATGAACCACGGCGACATGAACCACGGCGACATGGGGCACGGGAACATGCCCGCCATGCAGGGCATGGTGTCGGAGACGGACATGACCGCGCTACGCAACGCCCAGGGCGCCGAGGCGGCCAAGCTGTACCTGACGCACATGATCGCTCACCACGAGGGCGCGATCACCATGGCCCAGGATGAGATCAAAGACGGCAAGTACTCCGCTGCGGTCGAGATGGCCCACACCATCGTGAAGACCCAGCAGCAGGAGATCGACACCATGCGGCAGATCCTGAGCTCGCTCTAACCGGTCGGCAGGATGATCGTGAAGGTGGTCCCGGTCCCCGAACTGGCTGCGCTGATGCGGCCGCGGTGCGCCTCGACCAGGGCCTTCACGATCGCCAACCCGATGCCGGATCCGCCGTGGTCGCGGTCGCGAGCCGTGTCGGCCCGGTAGAACCGCTCGAAGACATGGGGCAGGTGCTCGGCAGGGATGCCCTCCCCGGTGTCGGTCACCGTCAGCGTGACGCTCCTGTCCGGGCCGGCCGTGGCGTCGATCGTCACCCGGCCGCCGGCCGGGGTGTGCCGCAACGCGTTGTCCAGCAGGTTGCCGAGGATCTGGGCCAGCCGGTGCGGATCGGCCCACAGCGGCGGCAGGTCCTGGTCGGCCTGCCAGCTCAGCGTCACCCCCTTGTCGTCGAACCGGTCCTGGGCCGCGGCGACGGCGGCGGCCACGACGGTGTGCGTCGCGACCGCTGCGGGGGTGACCGTGGCCGGGCTTTCCTCGGCCTTGGCCAGGGCGGCCGCGTCGTCGGCGAACCGGACCAGCCGGTGGGTCTGTTGGCGCAGCATCGAAACCGTCCCGGGGTCAAGGGTTCTCACACCGTCCTCGATGGCCTCGAAGTAGGCCTCCAACACCGAAACCGGAGTCCGGATCTCATGGGCAAGATCGCTGAACAGCCTGCGGCGGCCGGCGTCGACGGCGGCCAATCTCGCGGCCATCTGGTTGAAAGAACTTTCCAGGGAGTCGAATTCGTCGCCCAGATGGGCCGGTGGAACCCGGGAGTCGAAGCGGCCGTCGGCGATGGCCGTGGCAGCCTGGGACACCTGGGTGAGCGACCGCTGCAGGCGCCTGCCGAAGTACCAGGTGACGATCAGTGCCGCGAGGATCGCGACGCACGACGCGACCCCGATCGAGATCGCCGTGGCGTAGACGTAGGCCTCCTCGGCGTGCATCTGCTCGGCCGAATCACCGGATACCCCTGCGCGGTGCAGATGTTCGCGGAACAGAGGCGGCCCGACGACGGCGGCCACCAGTGCGGTGGTTCCCGCACCGGTCAGCAGCACCAGGGCCTGAGCCGACAGCAGTCGCGTGCGCAGGCCCAGGCTCATCGCCGGCCGTCCTGCCCGGTGCCCATGCGATATCCGACGCCGCGCACGGTGATCACGTACACCGGGTCGGCGGGATCGTCGCCGAGCTTGCGGCGGAGGTGACCGATATGGACGTCGACGAGGTGTTCGTTGCCGACATAGGTGGTCTCCCAGACGGATTCGAGTATCTGACGCCGGCTGAGCGCCACGCCGGGGCGTGCCGAGAGGGCGGCGAGCACATCGAACTCGGTGCGCGTCAGCATGATCGGCTCACCATCGAGGAAGACCTGACGTCCGTCGACGTCGATGCGCAGCGCACCGAAGACCCGGCCGTCGGTCGCCGCGGCGGAGGAGACCCGCGGCCGGCGCAGCATCGCCCGGACCCTGGCCACCAGTTCGCGTGGGCTGAACGGTTTCGTCATGTAGTCGTCGGCTCCCACCGACAGTCCGACGATGGTGTCCATCTCTGTGTCCCGGGCGGTGAGCATCACGACATAGGCGTCGGAGAACGTGCGCAGCGATCGGCAGACTTCCACGCCGTCGATGCCCGGCAGGCCGAGGTCCAGGACGACAACGTCAGGGTCGACCTCGCGGGCCAGTCGCACGGCTTCGGTCCCGTCGTGAGCGACGGTGACCTCGAACTGTTCGCGGGTGAGGTAACTCGCGACCACCTCGGCCAGTGGGGCTTCATCGTCGACCACGAGGGCCCGGTAGCCGCCCGGTATCTGCTCCATCTGCCCATACTGCAGCAGTCGACCGGGGGAGCCGTGGAATTGATACCCTAGGGGGGTATAGTATGGATGTAGGACGAGCTGACTTCAGGAGGAATGTGCATGAGTACCCAAACCGTCACGGTCACCGGCATGACGTGTGGACATTGCGCCACATCGGTGCGTGAGGAGGTCGGCGGACTCCCCGGTGTGCGCACCGTCGAGGTCGACCTGGCGTCCGGGCAGGTGACCATCGACAGCGAGAGCCGGCTCGATCCGGCCGCGATCAGCGACGCGGTAGCCGAGGCCGGCTACGCCGTCGCGAGTTGAGCCGAGGTCGATCATGAGTACGCCGCAGAAGCTCATCGGGTTCGTCGTGGGACTTGTGGTGGTGTTCGCCGTGTCCTTCGGGATCGGCTCTGCGGTCATGCCGGCCGGCGACCCCGTAGACGGACACGGCGCCGGTCACGCTGCAGACCATGGCTCGCAGTACACGTTGCAACTCGATGAGACGGATCTGCCGTCGGGCCCCGCCGTACCGCTGCGGTTCCGCATCGTCGACGGCTCCGGCGCGCCGGTCACCGAGTACGTCGAGAGTCACGACGAACTGCTGCATCTGATCGTGGTGCGCCGCGATCTCGCCGACTACCAGCACGTGCATCCCGTGCTCGACGATTCCGGCACCTGGAGTGTTCCGCTGGACCTGACCAAGCCCGGGGATTACCGCGTGTTCGCCGACGTCGTGCCGGCCGGCGGCGATGCGATGACGCTCGGCGCCGATATGACCGTCGCCGGGAAATACCAGCGACAGCCGCTGCCCGCACCCGCCACAACGGCCACCGTCGACGGTTACACCGTGACCCTCGCCGGGGTGACCAGGTCCGGCCGGCCCTCGGAGCTGACGCTGTCCGTCAGCCGGGACGGCAAGCCCGTCACCGACCTGCAGCCATACCTGGGGGCCTATGGTCACCTGGTCGCGGTGCGCGCCGCGGACCTGGAATACCTGCATGTCCATCCGATGAGCGATGCCGGCGATCCGTCGACCGCGCCGGGCCCGCAGATCGCTTTCCACACAACCCTTCCCAGTGCCGGCACGTACCGGCTGTTCCTGGATTTCAAGCACCGCGATGCGGTGCACACCGCCGAATTCACCGTTGAGGGGGCACCGTGAGCACCGCGACCGGACACGTCGTACTCGAGATCGGCGGGATGACGTGCGCTTCGTGCGCCGGACGCATCGAGCGCAAGCTCAACAACCTGGACGGTGTCACGGCGACGGTGAACTTCGCGACAGAGAAGGCCACTGTCGACGTGGCGGGTGAGGTGACGCCCGAGCAGCTGATCGACGCCGTCGAAACAGCCGGCTACACCGCACAACTGCCCGCCACCGGACCGGTCGAAACCCGTGCCGAGGACGATCCGACCGCTGCGTTGCGCACCCGGCTGATCGTGTCCGCCGTGCTGACCGTGCCGGTCGTGGCCATGGCGATGATTCCGGCGTTGCAGTTCACCAACTGGCAATGGCTGTCACTCACCCTGGCCGCACCGGTCGTGGTGTGGGGTGCGCTGCCGTTCCACCGGGCCGCCTGGACGAATCTGCGTCACGGCAACGCCACCATGGACACGCTCATCTCGATGGGCACCATCGCGGCGTTCGGCTGGTCGCTGTATGCCCTGTTCTGGGGTACCGCCGGGATGCCCGGGATGACGCACCCGTTTTCGCTCTCCATCTCTCAATCCGACGGCACCGGCAACATCTATCTGGAGGTCGCCGCAGGCGTCACGACCTTCATCCTGGCCGGCCGGTACTTCGAGGCGCGTTCCAAACGTCGCGCCGGCGCGGCACTGCGGGCGTTGCTCGAGCTCGGCGCCAAAGACGTCGCGGTCCTGAGAGACGGTGTGGAACAACGCATCCCCATCGATTCGCTGGCCGTCGGCGACGAGTTCGTGGTCCGGCCTGGCGAGAAGATCGCCACCGACGGTGAGGTCGTCGACGGCTCGTCGGCGGTCGACGTCTCGATGCTCACAGGTGAATCGGTGCCCGTCGAAGTGGCACCAGGTGACCAGGTGGTCGGCGCCACGGTCAATGCCGGCGGCCGGCTCGTGGTGCGGGCCAGGCGAATCGGATCCGACACGCAGCTGGCCCAGATGGCCCGGCTGGTCGAGGACGCCCAGTCCGGCAAGGCCCAGGCGCAACGCCTGGCCGACAGGGTTTCGGCGGTCTTCGTGCCGATCGTCATCGCGCTCGCGGTGGGAACCCTCGGATTCTGGATGGGGACCGGAGGTTCGGTGGCCGCGGCGTTCACCGCCGCGGTGGCGGTGTTGATCATCGCCTGCCCGTGTGCACTGGGTCTGGCCACCCCGACGGCGCTGTTGGTCGGCACCGGGCGCGGTGCGCAGCTCGGCATCCTGATCAAGGGGCCCGAGGTGCTGGAATCCACCCGCCGGGTGGACACCGTGGTGCTGGACAAGACCGGAACCGTGACCACCGGCGCCATGACGCTGCTGGACGTGATCGCCGCGCCGGGCGAGGATCCCGCCGAGGTGTTGCGGCTGGCCGGCGCGGTCGAGGACGGCTCCGAACACCCGATTGCCCAAGCCATCGCCAAGGGTGCTCGCTCCGCCGCCAAAGACACTGTAGGCGAGCTGCCCGCGGTGGAGGGCTTCGCCAACGTGGCCGGGCTCGGGGTGCAGGGTGTCGTCGACGGCCATGCCCTGGTGGTGGGCCGGCGCCAGTTGCTGGCCGACTGGGGACAGCAGTTGTCCGCTGAGCTGGACACCGCGATGCGCGAGGCTCAGGACCAGGGCCGGACGGCGATCGCCGTGGGGTGGGACGGTCGGGCACGCGCGGTCCTGGTGGTCGCCGACGCGATCAAGGCCACCTCGAAAGAGGCGGTCGAGCAGCTGCGCGCCCTCGGCCTCGAACCGATCATGCTGACCGGCGACAACGAGGCCGCAGCGCAGGCGATAGCGCAACAAGTTGGGGTGCAACAGGTTTACGCCGAGGTGCTACCGCAGGACAAGGTCGACGTGATCAAGCGGCTACAGGATGAGGGCCGGGTGGTGGCCATGGTCGGTGACGGTGTCAACGACGCTGCCGCGCTGGCCCAGGCCGACCTGGGCCTGGCCATGGGCACCGGCACAGATGTGGCGATCGAGGCCGGCGATCTGACCCTGGTGCGCGGTGATCTGCGGGCGGCCGCCGACGCCATCCGGTTGTCCCGGCGGACGTTGGCCACCATCAAGGGCAACCTGTTCTGGGCATTCGCCTACAACGTCGCGGCACTGCCACTGGCCGCGGCCGGCCTGCTCAACCCGATGCTGGCCGGCGCCGCGATGGCGTTCTCCTCGGTGTTCGTGGTCAGTAACAGCTTGCGGCTGAGACGGTTCCGATGATTCGGACCGCGTCACGGCTTGCGGCCATGATGGCGATCGTCCTGTGGGCGGCCGCTCTGGCCGGGCAGTGGCAGACGCCGAGCCGGGACGAGCCGGTGCATCTGCCTCACGCGGTGTCCGCCGCGATCGGGACCGGCAGCGATGCGCTGATGCTCGACCACCCGCATGTCGGCGACAATCCTGCGTCCCACTCGCCGGAGGGATTCGCCGCGGCGGTGTTGCCGCGGACCATCGCCACCGCGGCCGCGCTGTCGGTGGTCGCACTCATCGTCGGCTGTGCGGTGTTGTGCGGGTGCGCCGTGGTGCGGGCACAGCGAGGTCCACCCGACCGCCACAGGATTCCGCTCGCCGGACAGGAACTTCTGATCCGGATCTGTATCGCCCGCCGCTGATCTGCCAGTGCTCCAACACTGTCCAGGTCAATCGCCGCGCGCGGCGCGGCTGGAGATACAGAAACGACGGATCCATGAATCATGCCCTTTCCACCCGTTCCTTTCACATATTGCGTCGAAACCGTGGTCCCAACACCATGGTCGGCCACACTCCCACCCTGTGGGTTTCGACTCCGTTCGCAGACGCCGGGCGGGGATTCTGGGCGAAGCTCGAAGGTTTCAATCCCGGCGGCATGAAGGACCGGCCCGCAATGTACATGGTCGAGCAGGCCCGGGCCCGCGGCGATCTGAAGCCGGGCGGCCGCATCATCGAATCAACCAGTGGCACTTTGGGTCTGGGGCTGGCATTCGCCGGCACGATCTATCACCACCCGGTGACAGTGGTGACCGACCCCGGTTTGGAACCCATCATCGAGAGAATGCTGACGGCCTATGGTGCTCGGGTTTCTACGGTGACCCAGCCGCACCCCACCGGAGGCTGGCAGCAGGCCCGGCGGGACCGGGTGGCCGAGTTGCTGGCGGCCGACGACACCGCCTGGTATCCCGACCAATACAACAATCCCGACAATGTCGAGGCCTACCGGCCGTTGGCGCTGGAACTCAACGCCCAGATCGGCCATGTCGACGTCCTGGTCTGCTCGGTCGGCACGGGCGGGCATTCTGCCGGTGTTGCGCGGGTACTGCGGGAGTTCAACCCGGATCTGCGTCTGATCGGGGTGGACACGATCGGCTCGACGATCTTCGGTCAGCCCGCCGCGACCCGTGTGATGCGGGGGCTCGGTTCGAGCATCTATCCCCGCAACGTCGACTACGGCGCCTTCGACGAGGTGCACTGGGTCACCCCGGCCGACGCGGTCTGGGCGGCCCGGACATTGGCCTCGACGTACTACGCCAGCGGGGGCTGGAGCGTCGGCGCGGTCGGCCTGGTTGCCGGCTGGGCCGCGCGAAATCACCAGGAGGGCACCACGATCGCCGCGGTGTTCCCCGACGGTCCGCAGCGTTACTTCGACACCGTGTACAACGACGACTACTGCCGTGAGCTCGGACTGCTCGATCATCGGCCGGCCGACGAACCGGAGACGATCGCCAACCCGACCGATCGCGTGGTGCGATCCTGGACCCGCTGCGAGACGGTCGCCGACCCGATGGCGGTCGCCGGATGAGCGGACTCGTCGCGCAGTTCCGCAGTTTCGACCTGCCCAGCCGGCTGTTGATGGTCAACCAGTTCGGGATCAATCTCGGCTTCTACATGCTGATGCCGTACCTGGCCGGCTATCTCGCGGGCCCGCTCGGTCTCGCTGCGTGGGCGGTGGGCCTGGTGTTGGGTGTGCGGAACTTCTCCCAGCAGGGCATGTTCATTCTCGGCGGCACCCTGGCCGACCGGCTGGGCTACAAGCCGCTGATCGTCGCCGGGTGCCTGTTACGCACCGCGGGTTTCGGTCTTCTGGTCGTCGCCGACACGCTGCCGGTGATGCTGATCGCCTCGGCCGCAACAGGGTTCGCCGGGGCCCTGTTCAACCCCGCGGTGCGGGCCTACCTGGCCGCCGACGCCGGTGACCGCCGCGTCGAGGCCTTCGCCACGTTCAACGTGTTCTACCAGGCCGGGATCCTGCTGGGCCCGCTGGCGGGAATGGCCTTGCTGGCCTTCGATTTCCGGGTCACGGCAGCGGTGGCGGCCGGCGTCTTCGCGGTGCTCACGGTGGCTCAGCTGCTGGCGCTTCCGCGGCATCGCGCCGCACCGGTAGCCGAGCGTACTTCGGTGCTCGACGACTGGCGCAGCGTCGTCGCCAACCGCGGGTTCCTGTTGTTCGCGCTGGCGATGATCGGCTCCTACGTACTGTCCTTCCAGGTCTACCTGGCATTGCCGTTGCAGGCGGCCGCGCTGCGGCCGGGGGACGAAACTGCTTTGGTAGCAGCGATATTCGTGGTGTCCGGCTTGATCGCGGTCGGCGGCCAGTTGCGCATCACGCGATGGTTCGTAGACCGCTGGGGGCCGCGTCGCAGTCTGGTGGTGGGCCTGCTGGTGCTGGCCGCGGCTTTCGTCCCGATGGCCGTGGTGCCCGATGCTGACCGGTTCGGCAACCCCGCCGCGGTGGCCGCGCTGCTCGCGTCGTCGGCGCTGCTGGCCCTCGGCTCGGCCGCGGTGTTCCCGTTCGAGATGGACACCGTCGTGGCGTTGTCGGGGGATCGGCTGGTGGCCACCCACTACGGGTTCTACAACACCGTCGTCGGCATCGGGATCCTGCTGGGCAACGTGGCCACCGGCTCGCTGATCGGCGCGGCGCGCGCCGCGGGCCTGGCCGAACTGGTGTGGCTGGGCCTCACGGCAATCGGGCTGGTGTCCGCGGCGGCGCTCTACGTGCTGATGCGGGACGGCGGCAGGCTGGCGCCCAGCGCGCCGGTCACTGCACCGGGACCGTGACACCCTCCGAAGGCTGCACGATCACGAAACCGTTGCCGTGGAACGCGACCTGTAGGGCTTCGCCGGATCCCCGGCCGATCAGGGCGCTCGCCTTGAAGCTGGTCTTGAGCTGCGTCTGCAGATGGGCCGACCATGCCACCACGGCGTTGGTGTCGGCGAAGGTCGGTGCCTCGGCGGCGTTGAGCACCACGGGCGGGCCGTCGGTGGTCAGTGCCACCCACCCGGTGCCGCGCAGGGTGGTGTTGAACAGGCCGCCGGTGGCGATGCTCCCGCCGCGGACCCGCTCGATGTTCCAGTCCAGGCTCGATGAGAAGGCCAGCACGTTCTTGCCGCTGATCGACAGGCCCGAGTTGGACAGCTGCAGCAGGTGTACGTCGAAACCCTGATCGGCCAGGAACACATCGCCCTGACCCTGGCAGCGCATCAGCGGAAGGCCTTCACCGGTGAGGGCCTTCTTGATGAACTTCGACGCGCCGCCGCCCTCGAAGGCGAAGTCCACGTTGCCCTGGTAGGCGACCATCGAGCCCTGCCGGGCCATGAAGGGTTCGCCGAGGCGCACCCGCAGCATCTTCTTGTTCTGGTTGGCGATCGGAGTCGCCTCTTTCTCACTGAACCGTCCGTCGACGAGGTCCCCGCTGATTCCGGAGAAGCCGTCACCCTGAGGCTGGGCCTGAGCCTGCGCCTGGGCCTGGGCCTGCTGCGGGTGTTGCGGCGCACCCCCGAGCGGCGCGCGGCCCGCCTGGCCCTGATGGGACACCTGGTCGGTCCACGATTGCCCGTCCCACCACCGGTATTCGTAGCGGCCTTCGGGGTCGGGCAGCCAGCCGGGTTGTCCGGGTGCGCTCACGGTTTCTCCTTGATTCGTGTGGGGGAGTCGAAATCGACACCAGGTTACAAGTTACGAACGCGGCGAACCCCTGGCATTCTGGTGCCATGGCAAAGGAAATCGACCCGATCCGTGCTCAGGGCGCGCTCGCGGTCTTGAAGCAGCACCCCGGCATGGTGCTGTTCGCCGTGTCACCGGCGCTGATCGTGCTGGGTGCCGTCTGGTGGCTGGCCGGTCCCGGCTGGGCGGGACTGCTGCTGGTCGCCCTGGTGCTGGCCGGCGGGGCCGCGTTGCTGCTCAAGCGCAACTGACCGCGCAGCCGCGAAGAACCCACGTTCGCCGTTGGTGAACGCCGCCCTATCAGCCTTGTAACGGTGTAATCATGTAATCATGACTAAACATCAACAGCACCGCCGCTCCGCGGATGAGGCCGCCGAATGGTTCGCGGGCCGGTTGCCCGAGGCCTGGTTCACCGGCGATCCGACCGTGGTCGTCGACCGTGAAGAGATCACCGTGATCGGCAGACTGCCCGATCCGGATGTTTCCGAGACCAAGGCACGCGCCTCCGGGCGCGCCTCGCGGTTCCGGGAGGAGACGCGCGGCGAACGTATGCGCATCGCCGACGAGGCACAGGGCCGGTTCGACCGCAAGGTCTCCTGGGGAGTGGAAATCGACACAGGCGACGGCGAGCCGGAGCGAATCCTGTTCACCCACATCGCAGTACCGGTGATGACCCGGCTCAAGCAGCCCGAACGGCAGGTCCTCGACACGTTGGTCGACGCGGGCGTGGCCCGTTCCCGCTCTGACGCGCTGGCCTGGTCGGTGCGCCTGGTCGGCCAGCACACCGAGGAGTGGCTGGACAAGCTGCGTGACGCCATGAAGGCGGTCGACGATCTGCGCTCCGAGGGCCCAGGCGTCTAGATCCGCTCGATCCCGACGTACACCGAGCCCAGCGCCGAGGTCTGCGAGAGCGGGTCCACCGACGTCCGGTCGGCCAGCAGGTTGCGGTTGACCCCGTAGGATTCCGGCGCGCCGCCGTGACGTGGGTCGAAAGTGCCCGAACCCCAGCCATGATCGAGCACGGCCACGCCGCGGCGTGGCCGGTCGCTGAGCGTGGCCGTCACTTCAACTCGCCCGACCGGTGAGAACACCCGCACCCGGTCGCCGGTCGCGATGCCCAGTGCCGCGGCGTCCAGTGGGTGCAGCAGCACCTCATTGCCCTTGCCGCCCGGATGCAGGCCGGGCAGCTCGTTCAGCCACGAGTTCATCGAATGCCTCCGGCGTCGGTTGCCCAACAGGAACGGGAAGCCATCCGGCGCACCGGGATCCGGCGTGGTGAGCAGTTCCCGGGCCCGCGCCAGGAATTCGGTCGGTGCCGCGTGGACCTTGTGGTCCGGGGTCCGCAACGCGTCGCGAAACCGGCCGAACCGCCGGGGCCCGAGCACCAGGCCGTGCGGGTGCGCCTTCAACTCTCGCCAGGTGAGCTTGTGCCCGTCGACCTTGCGTGACGTCAGGACGATCAGGCGGTCCATCCAGTGCGGCCCGAACGACAGGCCGGGCCGGCGGGTCCGCGCGGCCAGCCAGCGGGTGGCCCGGATGAAAGCGTTGAATCCTCTGGCGCCGAACAGCGGACGGCGCATGGCCAGAGCCAGATCGGTGAACACCTGCCACTCTTCGCGGGCGCCTGCGGGTGGCTCGACGGCCCTCCCGCCGTACTGGACATAGGGCTCGTCGTGCATACCGCTGGTGAACGCCAGTAGATCGTCGCGTTCCAGCCAGTGCACCGCGGGTAGCAGCCAGTGCGCA
The DNA here is from genome assembly GCF_000426065.1 of Mycobacterium sp. URHD0025. Taxonomy (GTDB): domain Bacteria; phylum Actinomycetota; class Actinomycetes; order Mycobacteriales; family Mycobacteriaceae; genus Mycobacterium. The sequence goes on from NZ_AUEQ01000008.1 coordinate 409,280, forward strand.
TGCCGGTGGCTCTCGCGCTGCACCAGATCGATGGCGACCAGCAGCTCCAGCTGTGACAGTGCCTTGTCGAGCCTGGCCCCATCCGGTCCGGAGATCACCGGATTGCCGGAGTTGATCAGCAGCGCGCGGATCTGCCCGCGCCCGGGCGTGGTGATCTCGTCGGGCAGCTCCGCCAGCGCGTGCGCGCCGGCCACCAGACCACGGCCCGCCAGCCGGCTGGTGTGCGGGCGGGTGGCAGCCAGTCCGGCCAACCGCAGCGTGTCGACATAGCCCGGTTCGAAACGGCGCCCGCCGGGCCGGTCCATCCGCCCGGTGATCAGGTTGAGCACGTGACCCAGCCATTCGGCCACCGTGCCCGCGGTATGCAGCGACACCCCGGTGCGGGTGATCACCATCGCCCCTGGCGCCGAGGCGAATTCGCGCGCTACCCGCTCGATCATCTCGGGGGCGATATCGCAGCGGGCGGCCAGATCGTCGATGTCGGCACCGGCGACCAGGGCACGTAGATCTGGCACCCCGGCGGCCAGCTCGGCGCAATCGGCGCGGTGCTCGCGCCCCTCGTCGAGGATGACCTTGACCATCCCCAGCAACAGCGCCCAGTCCGCGCCCGGACGCACCGGCAGATGCAGATCCGCGGCCTGCGCGCTTTCCGTGCGGATCGGGTCCACCACGACGATGCGGGCTCCCTGCTTCTGCCGGGTCAACGCGCGGCGCCAGCCACCCGGCACCGACTCAACCCAATTCCAGGCGCTCACAGCCGGATTGGCGCCGACGATCAGGAAGTAGTCGCAGTTGTCGACATCGGACACCGGCACCATCAGCGGTGATCCGTACATGGCCTCGGCCACCACGTGCAGCGCGTTCTGGTCCACCGACCCGACCGCATAGCGGTTGTATGTGCCGATCGCGTCCAGCCAGGCGTTCATGAACACCAGATTCGACGACGAATACCCGGCCGGGTTCCCGTAATAGGCGGCCACCGCATCCGGGCCGTCGGCCTCGATGATGCGGTTCATCCGCTGGGCGATGTCGCCGATCGCCTCATCCCAGCTCGCCTCGACGTAGGTGTCACCGACCCGGCGCATCGGCGCCAGGATGCGGCGCGGATGTTCCACCACCTGGCCGGCGGTGCGGCCCTTCGCGCAGAAATCACTCCAGGAATGCGGGTTGAGCTTGTCTGCGGCGATCTTCAGCACGCGATTGTCCTCGACCGTGACCTCCAGCCCGCAGGAGGCCAGGCAGTACCGGCAGAATGTGTGCACGGTACTGGTCGTCATTACACCGACACTACAATTTGTAACGGAATCTGGAGGCTAAACCTGCGTCATCTCCCAGTACCGGCCATGCCGTGACATCAGCTCCTCGTGGGTGCCGCGTTCGATGATGCGCCCGGCATCCATCACCAGGATCAGGTCGGCGTCGCGGATGGTCGAAAGGCGGTGGGCGATGATGAAACTCGTCCGGTCGCGGCGCAGCTCGGCCATTGCCTGCTGGATCAGCAGTTCGGTGCGGGTGTCCACCGCGCTGGTGGCCTCGTCGAGCACCAGCACCCGCGGCCGGGCCAGCACCGCCCGGGCGATCGTGATCAACTGCTTCTCGCCGGCGCTGATGGCACCGCCGTCGTCGTCGACGCGCGTGTCGTACCCGTTCGGCAAGGTGTGCACGAAGCGGTCCACGTATGCCGCCCTGGCCGCCTCGATCACCTCGTCCTCGGAGGCATCCGGCCGGCCGTAGGCGATGTTGTCGTAGATGGTGCCGCCGAACAACCAGGTGTCCTGCAGCACCATGCCGATCGAGGAGCGCAGCGACTGGCGGCTCACCGTCGAGATGTCCACACCGTCGATCAGGATCCGGCCGGAGTCGACGTCGTAGAAGCGCATCAGCAGGTTCACGCACGTCGTCTTACCGGCCCCGGTGGGGCCCACGATCGCCACGGTGCTGCCCGGTTCGGCCACCAGCGACAGGTCTTCGATCACCGGAGTGCCCGGCAGATAACTGAAATTGACCTGGTCGAATTCGACGCGGCCACTGCGGATTTCCAGGGGCGACGCCGGTTCGGGGGATTGCTCCTCGGCATCGAGCAGCTCGAAAACACGTTCGGCGCTGGCGATTCCGGACTGCAGGGTGTTGTACATCCCGGCCACCTGACCCAGCGGCTGATTGAACTGGCGCACGTACTGGATGAACGCCTGAATGCTGCCCAGGGTGATCTGCCCCCCTGCCACCTGCAGGCCGCCCACCACGGCGACGGCCACATAGCTGAGGTTGCCGATGAACATCGTCGCCGGGCCCACCAGGCCCGAAAAGAACTGCGCGCCGATGCTGGAGCGGTAGACCTCGTCGTTGAGTTCGTCGAAGCGCCGCTGCGCGGCCTCCCGGTGTCCGAAGGTCTTCACGATCGTGAAACCGCTGTAGGTCTCCTCGATGTGGGCCGCCAGCCGCCCGGTGTTGCGCCACTGCGCCACGAACAACGGCTGCGAGCGCCGGGTGATCCAGCGCGTCACCCACAGTGACAGCGGGACGGTGACGACGGTCAGCAGCGCCAGCAGCGGCGAGATGGTCAGCATCATCACGAGCACCGCGAACACTGTCAGAACCGAGGTCAGCAGCTGACTGATGGTCATCGACACCGAGCCCTGGATGTTGTCGATGTCGTTGGTCACCCGGCTGAGCACCTCACCGCGCTGTCGGGAATCGAAGTAGGACAGCGGAAGTCGGTGCAGTTTGTCCTCGACCTCGGCCCGTAGCGCCACCATGGTGCGCTGTACGGTCACGTTGAGCAATCTGGCCTGCAGCCAAACCAGCACCGCGGCAAGCAGATACAGGCCGAGCGCCAGGGCGAGGGTTCTGGCTACCGCGGCGAAATCCACGCCTTGCCCGGGAATCACGTTCATGCCGGACAGAAGATCGGCGAACGTCGTGTCGCCGCGGGCGCGGGCCGCGGCGACCGCCTGGTCCTTGGTCAGGCCCGCGGGCAACTCGCGTCCGATCACACCGTTGAACAACAGGTCGGTGGCGTGCCCGAGAATCCGGGGGCCGATCACCCCGATCGCGATACCGGCCACGCCGAGCAGCACCACCGAGATCGCCAGACCTCGTTGCGGCACCAGGCGTCTGAGCAGGCGCAGGGCCGAGCCCCGGAAGTCGCGGGTGCGCTCTACCGGGGCGACGGGCGTTCCGCTGCGGCGCAGCGCAGGCCCGGTCATCGCGCTTCTCCGGCGGTGATCGCCTGTGATGCGGCGAACTCGGCGTAGGCGGGGCAGTCGACGAGCAGTGCCTCATGGGTGCCGATGCCGACGATGCGGCCGTCCTCGACCACGACCACCTGGTCGGCCTCGATCACTGTCGAGATCCGTTGCGACACGATGACCACGGTGGCGTCGGCCGACACCTCGCGCAGGGCGGCCCGCACCCGGGCATCGGTGTGCACGTCCAGTGCCGAGAACGCGTCGTCGAAAAGGTAGACCGCGGGTCTGCGGATCACCGCCCGTGCGATCGCGAGTCGTTGTCGCTGCCCACCCGAGAAGTTGATGCCGCCCTGGGCCACCGGGCGTTCCAGTCCGTCCGGGTGGGCCCGCACGAAGTCGTCGGCCGCCGCGACGCGCAGTGCCTCCCACATCTGTTCGTCGGTGAGCACCTGTCCCGGTGCAGCCCCGTAGCGCAGGTTCTCGGCGACGGTCCCGGAGAACAGGTAGCCGCGCTGGGGGACCAGGCCGATGGCCGCCCACAGCTGTTCGAGATCGAGCTCGCGGACATCGACACCGTCGATGCGGACCGCGCCGGCCGTGACGTCGTAGAACCGGCAGATCATCGCCAGCAGGGTGGATTTGCCGGAACCGGTGGAACCCACGACCGCGGTGGTGGTGCCGCGCCGAGCGCGAAACGAAACCTGCTGCAGCACGGGGCGATCGGCGCCGGGATAGCTGAACGACGCGTCATCGAAGTCGATCTCGCCGGCGAGTCTCTGCAGCCGGACCGGATCGGCCGGGCTGGTGATCCGTGGCCGGGTGGCCAGCACCCCGGTCACGCGTTCGGCGCACACCGAGGCACGCGGCAGCATCACGCCCAGTACGGCGACCATCAGCACGGCCATGAGGATCTGCATGAAGTACGCCAGAAACGCGATCAGCGAGCCCACCTGCATGTGGCCGGAGTCGATGCGCAGCCCGCCGAACCAGATCAGCGCGACACTGGAGATGTTGATCACCAGGGTGGTCGCAGGCAGCATGAGCGCCTGCCATTTCCCGGCTTCCAGCGCGGTGGTCGACAAGGCCTCGCTGGCGTCGGCGAAGCGTCGTTGCTCGACGGGTTCGCGGGCGAAGGCCCGGATCACCCTGATGCCGGACAGCTGATCGCGCATCACCCGGTTGATCCCGTCGATCAACCTCTGCATGCGGCGGAAGATCGGCATCAGGTGCCTGATGATCCAGTAATTGGTCAGTGCCAGCACCGGCACGCTCACCAGAAGCAGCCATGAGAGCCCGGCGTCCTGGTGCAGTGCCATCAGGATTCCGCCGATCGACATGATCGGTGCGGTGATGAGGATGGTGGCGGTCATCTGGAGCAGCTGCTGAATCTGGCCGACGTCGTTGGTGGTGCGGGTCAGCAGCGACGGGGCGCCGAACCGCGCGGTCTCCTCCGCCGAGAAAGTGGTGACGTGGTGGAAGATCGCCGAGCGCAGATCGCGGCCGAAACTCATGGCGGCACGCGATCCGAAGAACACCGCCCCGATCGCGCACGCCACCTGCAGGCCGGTGACACCCAGCATCACTCCGCCGAGTTCGATGATGCGCGCGGTGTCACCCTTGGCCACTCCGTCGTCGATGATGGCGGCGTTGACCGTCGGCAGGTACAGCGAAGCCAGAGTGCTGATCACCTGGAGTGTGGCGACGATCGCGAGCAGCCGCCGGTACGGCCGCACGTACTGTCGCAGCAGCGCCCAGAGCATCTGGCTACTCTCGCACACCGGCGCGGCAGCGTCGGTGTCCAGCCGCGGCCGTGTCCGCCTCGGTGAAAGACCAGGTCAGTCGGCATGTCGGGATAGTGCATAGGTGTTGCCGCTACAGTGCATGGCGTGACTGTCCGCACGGCCGCCAAGCCACGATTCGCCCACGCCAGAGCCTTCGCGGTGTTGGCTGCGGCAATGGTTCCGGTGTTCGCCGCCTGCTCGTCCGGCGAGCAGGCGTCCCCTCAGGTTCCGCAGACCGAGACGCCGAGTGCCGGTGGCTCGGGCGAGCACGGCCCGCATTTTCCGCATTGCGGCGGCGTGACCGACCAGACGGTGACCGAGCTGACCCAGGTGCAGGGGCTGGTCAACACCGCGACCAATTCGTCGGGCTGCCAGTGGTTACAGGGCGGCAGCATCCTGGGACCGCACTTCTCGTTCACCTGGTTCAGGGGCAGCCCAATCGGCCGCGAACGTAAGACCGAGGAGCTGTCGCGGACCAGCGTGGAGGACATCAACATCGAGGGCCACGGCGGTTTCATCGCCGTGGGGGAGAACCCGCTCAAGGCCGGCGACGTGAACCTGTGTGAGATCGGTATCCAGTTCGACGACGATTTCATCGAGTGGTCCGTGAGCTTCGACCAGAAGCCCTATCCCGATCCGTGTGAGGTCGCCAAGGAGCTGACCCGCCAGTCGATTGTGAATTCCAAATGATGACCGCGCACGCGAGGAGCAATTCAGTCAAGCGCGGGTTCGCCCCACTGATGGCCGCGTTGGCAGTGTTCGTCGGGCTGACCGGGTGCACCACCACGGTTGACGGGACCGCGGCCAAGGAGGGCTCCGGTGGTGGGCCCAGCAACAACAAGTCCGAGAAGACCTACCCGAACCTGCTCAAGGAATGCGATGTCCTGACGCAGGACATCCTGGCCAAGACGGTGGGCGCCGACCCGTTGGACATCCAGAGCACCTTCGTCGGTGCCGTGTGTCGCTGGCAGGCGGCCAATCCCGCCGGCCTGGTCGACATCACCCGGTTCTGGTATGAGCAGGGCAGCCTCGACAACGAACGGCAGACTGCGGAGAAGCTGCAGTATGCGATCGAGCAGCGGCGGATCGCCGGTGTGGATTCGATCATCATGCGGCCCCAGGGCCTCAACGGGGCCTGTGGCGTGGCAAGCGACGCGGCCGGTGTGGTCGGTTGGTGGGTCAATCCGCAGGGTCCGGGTATTGATGCCTGCCCGATGGCGACCAAGCTCATGGAACTGACGCTGGCCACGAACTCCTAACGGGGGATGTGGAACCGGACCAGCTTCGCGCCGCCGAGTGCCAGCTGATCCCAGGGCGTGCCGGCACGGAGGACGGCGATCGCCGAGGTCGGGAACTTCAGCGAGATGCTCTCCGCCGCAGCGCGGTTGGAGCCGTCGGCGAGACCGAGGGCGACGGCGGACATCGCCGGCTCGTGGCCGATGACCAGCAGCGTCGACGGGTCGGAGCCGAAACGTGACGCCACACCGTTGATCTCGTCGATCACGGTTCCCGGTCTGGCGTCGTAGATGCGTTCGGCGAACTGCACGGGAGCCTCGACGCCCGTGCGCTCCAGTGTCTGACGGGTGCGGGTGGCCGTAGAGCACAGCACCGCGTCCACCGCACCGAAATTCTCGCGGATCCACTCACCGGCCAGCGCCGCCTCCCTGATGCCGCGCGCGGCCAGCGGGCGGTCGTGGTCGGCGACCCCGTCGGGATAGTCCGACTTGGCGTGGCGCATCAGCAGCAGGGTTCTGACCGGACTGATCGGGTTGGCCATGCTGCATACGGTATCGGCACCCGGGCGGGGCCATGCCGCCGCAGGTCCCGGGACTTGTCGGCCTCCGGTTTTACACTCGCCTTGCTCGGAAGACGAGCCGACGAGAAAGGACGGGGCCGATGCGTTTTCTGCACACCGCCGATTGGCAACTCGGCATGACCCGTCACTTCCTCAGTGCCGGTGACGGTGAGGCTCAGCCCCGGTACGCGGCGGCGCGCCGCGAGGCCGTCGCCGCACTCGGTGCCGTGGCCGCGGCCTCGGGCGCCGAGTTCGTCGTGGTGTCGGGTGACGTGTTCGAGCACAACCAGTTGGCGCCGCGTGAGGTCAGCTTGTCACTGGAGGCCATGCGTGCCATCGGCGTGCCCGTGTACCTGCTGCCGGGCAACCATGATCCGCTCGACGCGGCCTCGGTCTACACCAGTGCGCTGTTCACCGCCGAATGCCCGGACAACGTCGTGGTCCTCGATCGCGCGGGGGTGCACGAGGTGCGGCCCGGGCTGCAGATCGTGGCCGCACCGTGGCGGTCCAAGGCGCCCACCTCGGATCTGGTCGGCGACGTCCTTGCCGAGCTGCCCGCCGACGGTGTCACCCGCGTGGTGGTCGGTCACGGTGGCGTCGACATCCTCGATCCGGACAAGGACAAGCCGTCGCTGATCCGGCTGGCCGCCGTCGAGGAAGCTCTGACGCGGGGTGCGGTTCACTACGTGGCGTTGGGGGACAAGCACTCCCGTACCGAGGTCGGCTCGACGGGCCGGGTCTGGTACTCGGGCTCACCCGAGGTGACCAACTACGACGACATCGAATCCGATCCTGGACATGTGCTTCTGGTCGAGATCGACGAGACCGATCCGCACCGCGGGGTCCGGGTCGATTCCGAGCGGGTGGGTCGCTGGCGGTTTGTCACATTGCGCCGAGAGGTGGACACCGACCGCGACGTGGCCGACCTGGACCTCAATCTGGACCTGTTGCCGCACAAGGAACGAACCGTGGTGCGCCTGGCCTTGACGGGCTCCCTGACGGTGACCGACAAGGCTGCACTGGACGCCTGCCTCGACAAGTACGCCCGGTTGTTCGCTGCGCTGACGATGTGGGAACGGCACACCGAGATCGCAGTGCTGCCGGCCGACGGTGAGTTCGACGATCTGGGTATCGGTGGGTTCGCGGCGGCCGCGGTGGAGGAGTTGGTGGCCACCGCCCGCACCGAGGGAGCCGGCGCCGACGACGCCCGCGCGGCGCTGGGCTTGCTGCTGCGCCTGGTCGATCGGTCGAGTGCGGCATGAAACTGCACCGCCTGGTCCTGACCAACTACCGCGGCGTCACCCACCGTGAGATCGAGTTTCCCGATCACGGGGTGGTGGTGGTCAGCGGCGCCAACGAGATCGGTAAATCCTCGATGATCGAGGCGCTGGATCTCCTCCTCGAGGCCAAGGACCGCTCGGGCAAGAAGGAAGTCAAGCAGGTCAAGCCGACCCATGCCGATGTCGGGGCCGAGGTGATGGCCGAAATCTCCACCGGCCCTTATCGATTCATGTACCGCAAGCGCTTCCACAAGCGCGCCGAGACCCAGTTGACCGTGCTGGCGCCGGTGCGCGAGCAGCTCAGCGGCGACGAAGCGCACGAGCGGGTGCTGACCATGCTCGCCGAGACCGTCGACACCAGCCTGTGGCAGGCCCAGCGAGTGCTGCAGGCCGGGTCCACCGCACCGGTCGACCTGTCGGGCTCGGATGCGCTGGCGCGCGCGCTGGACGTGGCCGCCGGCGAGGCGGTCGCCCTCTCCGGCGATGAGCCGCTGCTGATCGAGCGCATCGACGCGGAGTACCTGCGCTACTTCACCGCGACCGGCAGGCCCACCGGCGAGTGGGCGTCGGTCACCAAGCGGCTCGCCGCCGCCGAGAGCGCGGTGGCCCAGTGCGCCGCCGCGGTCGCCGAGGTCGATGACGCGGTGCGCCGGCACACCGAACTCAGTGCCGAGGTCACCGGGCTGACCGGGCAGCGTGAAGAGGCCCGGGCCGGGCTGACCGCGGCCCGCAAGGCTGCCGAGACCGTTGCCGCACTCGTGCAGCGGCTCAAGGAGGCCGAGATGGTCGCCGAGGCGGCGCGACTGGCCCAGGCGGCATCGGCCGCTGCGCTCACCGAACGGCGGCGGCTGCGCGCCGAGCTCGACGAGCGGGCGACGACCATCACCGAGCTGCAGGCCGGTTTGGTTGTCGCCGAGGGTGAAACCACCACGGCGCGTGAGGTTCACGAGGCTGCTGAAGCCGCGGCCGAACAGGCTCGGGTGGTGGCACAGGAGCAGGAACTTCGGGTGGAGGCCGCCCGCGCCACGCTGACGCGCATGACCGACCGGGACGAGGCCGATCGGTTGGCCACCCGGCTGAGCAAGATCGACGCCGGCACACGGGAACTGGATCGCATCGCGAGCGAACTCGCCGCGATCACGCTCGACGATACGGGTATGCGGGCCGTCGAGGCGGCCGCGGTCGCGGTGGAACGCGCCGCCGGACAGGCTGAACTCGCCTCGGCGCGAATCGAACTCGTGGCGGCTACCGACCGGGATGTCCGGGTGGATGAGGCGCAGGTGACGTTGGAGGCGGGCCGGCTGTGGTCGGTCAATACCACCGCCGACACCGCGATCGACGTGCCCGGTGTGCTCACCGTCCGCGTGGTGCCGGGCGCCCCCGCCGCGCAGACTCGGGCCCGCCTCGACGAGGCGCAGGATGCGCTGGCCGCAGCGCTGGCCGCGGTGGGCGTCGACGGTGTCGAGGCCGCGCGTGTCCTTGATGGCCGACGTCGCGAATTGCTCGGGAGCCGAGATCGGTTGCGGGCCACGGTCGAGGCGCTGACCGGTGAGGACGACCTGGCTGCTCTGCGATCACAGCTGACCCGGTTGCGCGCCGGTCAGCCCGATGAGGACGGCTTGTTCGATCTGGCCGGTCCCGTCGATGTCGCCACCGCACGAACGGAACTCGACGCTGCCGTGGCATCGCACCGCCAGGCAGTCGCCGACAGTGAGACCAGCCGCAAGGTGGTGGCCGCAGCGGCGAAGAAGTTGGCGGAGAAAACGACCCGCCTGAGCGTGTTACGCGACAAGCTCACCACGGCCCAGGCCGAGCTGACGGTGGCCGGCGGCCGGTTGGAAGTGCAGCGTGCGCAGACCGGCGACGACGAGTTGGCAGTCAACGCCCAGGCCGCCGACGAGGAGGCCACCGTCACAGCCGGCCGGGTAGCCGCGCTGCGTACTGAATTGTCGGCTACCGAACCTGACTCGGTGAACGCCACGCTCGACGCGGCGGTCCGCCGCGCCGAGCAGCTGGACGCCCGCCACGAGTCGGCGGTCGAGGCGTTGCGGGAGGTGGCGGCGCAACTCAAGGTGTACGGCACCCAGGGACGTAAAGGTCATCTGGACGCCGCCGAAACCGAACGCGAGCATGCCCATGCGGAGTATCTACGGGTGCACCGTCGGGCCCGCGCGGCCGAGACGCTGCGGACGGTGATGGCGCGCCACCGGGATGCCACCCGGCAGCGTTACGCCGATCCGTTCCGCCTCGAAGTGCAGCGGCTGGGCCGGCTTGTCTTCGGTGAGGACTTCGAGGTGGACGTCGACAGTGACCTCAACATCCGGACCCGCACGCTGTCGGGCCGGACGGTGCCCTACGAATCGTTGTCTGGCGGCGCCAAGGAGCAGCTGGCCATCGTCGCGCGGCTGGCCGGTGCCTCGATGGTGGCAAAGGAGGACAGCGTCCCCGTCATCATCGACGACGCGCTGGGTTTCACCGATCCGGACCGGCTGACCAAGATGGGTGCCGTATTCGACGCTGTCGGCGGGGACGGGCAGGTCATCGTCTTGACCTGCAGCCCGGAGCGCTACGCGAGCGTCGGGGCTGCGCACCACATCGAATTGACCACCACCTCCAATTAGCCGCGACCGGCCGCGCCGGGGCCATACACTCCGCCACGTGGAGGCTGACTACATCGTGGTGGGGACCGGTTCGGCAGGCGCGGTACTGGCGAACCGGCTGAGTGCCCAGCCGGACGTGTCGGTGCTGGCCTTGGAGGCCGGGCCGCGCGACCGCAACAAGTTCATCCATATCCCTGCGGCATTCTCGAAGCTGTTCCGCAGCGAAGTGGACTGGGATTACCTGACCGAGCCCCAACCGCAGCTCGGCGGCCGCCAGATCTACTGGCCGCGCGGCAAGACTCTCGGCGGCTCATCGTCGATGAACGCGATGATGTGGGTCCCAGGGTTTCCCGCCGACTACGACGAGTGGGGCGAACACGCCGGGGAAGACTGGAACTGGGCCGGCCTCGAAAAGTACATGAAGCGCATCGAGGCCGGGCCGTTGGTCATCGAGGCGCAACGCAGTCCACGCGGCTCGACGGCGGCCTGGCTGGCCGCGGCCGTTGAATGTGGCCACGACGGATTCTGTGAGACCAGGGTGACCCAGCGCCGCGGTGCCCGGTGGAGCACCGCCGATGCCTATCTCAAACCCGCACTGCGGCGGGGCAACCTCAATCTGCTCACCGAGGCCACCGCCACGCGGATCGTCTTCGCCGGGAACCGTGCCGTCGGCGTCGAATTCGACAGGGCCGGTGTCCGGGAGGTGGTGACGGCGCGTCGCGAGGTCATCTTGTGCGGGGGCGCGATCAACTCGCCGCAACTGCTGATGCTGTCGGGGATCGGTGACCGTGATCAACTGGCCTCCCACGGTATCGAGGTGACCCGGCATGCACCCGGCGTCGGCGCCAATCTCCTTGACCACCTGGTTGTTCCGCTGGGATTCGACGTGCGCGACGACAGCCTGTTCGCCGCTGAGAAGCCGCTGGAACTGGTGAACTACCTGGCACGGCGCCGTGGCATGCTGACCTCGAATGTCGGTGAGGCGTACGGGTTTGTCCGAAGCAGGCCCGAATTGGATCTGCCGGACCTGGAACTGATCTTCGCTCCCGCGCCCTTCTTCGACGAGGGCATCGGTGACCCGTATGGCCACGCCATCGTGATGGGCCCCATCCTTCTCAAGCCCCGCAGTCACGGCACCATCACGTTGCGGTCGGCCGATCCGATGGACAAACCGGTCATCGACCCGCGCTACCTGAGCGATGAAGCGGATCGGACCGCGCTGATGGTCGGATTGCGGATGACCGCCGACATCGCCGGGTCCCCGGAGCTGGCGAACGTGATCGGCAAGGTGGCCAGGCCGGTGAACGCATCAACACTGAATGCCTCAGCACTGTACGCGTCCGATCTGGATGACGAGACGCTCACGCGTGCACTGGAATCGGTGTCGCACACGCTGTATCACCCGGTCGGCACCTGTCGCATGGGAAGCGACGAGGACAGCGTGGTCGACCCTCAGCTGCGAGTCCGGGGAATCGAAGCGTTGCGGGTCGCCGATGCGTCGGTCATGCCGACGCTCATCCGCGGACACACCCACGCGCCCAGTGTGCTGATCGGCGAGAAGGCGGCCGACCTGATCGCTCAGAAGTAGGCGTTGGCCGGAACAGGCGTGCCGTGCAACAGGTTCTGGCCGATCACCCGGGCCTTGTAGGCCACCGGATTGTGCAGTGTGATGGTCCGGATGTTGCGCCAGTGCCGATCCAGGTTGCGCTGGCGAGAGGCCGCGCTCGCGCCGCCGAGTTCCAGCAGGCGGGTAGCGGCTTCGGGTGCGACGTCATCTAGGTGGACTTTGACCTTCGCGACCTTGAGCTGGGCTTCCTCGGCGAGCCGCGGATCGGGAATGCCGTCGACGGCGGAATCCGTGGCGGCCCCGATCGCGGCAGCCGCATCGAGTACTGCGGCCCGCGCCACATAGGCGGTGCTGGCCAGCACCCCGAGCTGGCGTTGCAGCAGCGGATCATCGGTGGGTCGTTCGGTGACGGCATGGCTGAAGTTGCGTTCGCGTGAGCGCAGCAGCGCTACACCGTCATCGACGACATTGGCCAGGATGCCGGCGACCACGGCGTGGATGAACAACTGCAACGCGGCGTACTGCACGGTCGGCACCGGTTCGGCGTCGTACGGGGTATCGGACAGGATCTCGTCGGCGGCGACCGCGACATCGGTCAACGTCGTGGTGCCGGTCCCGGTGCGGCGCTGGCCGAATCCGTCCCAGTCGTCGACGAGTCGGACGCCCTCACGGTCGGTGGGGACAAGGACGTTGGCCACCGAGTCGTGGTCGGTGGTGGCGGTCACGGTCAGATAATCCGAGAACAGGGTGCCGGTGCTGTAGTACTTCTCGCCGGTGAGCCGGAAGGCGCCCGGATTCTCCGCGTCGGCCAGCAACCGGGTGTTGAACACGAGGCTGCCCACTGCCAGGGAACCCTTCTCGCTGAACGCATTACCGAAGATCTTGCCCTCGGCGATCTTGTCGAGCCAGCGTTTGGCCACCGGATCGTCGGCGCTGCGCAGCCGCTCCTCGGTGAACCAGAAATGGGTGCGGAAGATGTGGGCCACGATGGGATCGGCCTTGGCCACGTCGATCACCGCGGAGAACAGCTGCGGCACAGTGTATCCGGCACCGCCGAGGGACTCGGGAAGTCGCAGGCTTCCGAAGCCGGCCCGTTTCAGCGCCGCGACCTGATCGAAGGGATTCTCGTCGTTGAGGTCGCGGTCCTTGGCTCCCTCGGCGATCGAGGCCAGCAGGTCGTCCCATTCCGGCGTACCGGGCAAAACACGGGTCACGTTCTCGACGGTGGTCATGGCACTGTTGTATCCGCGCGGGTTACCGGTGGGCACGCGTTTGGATCAGCCTGATCCCTTGGCCGCCGGGCGTAGGCCCTTTACCCGCATGCCATAGAGGTACGTGGTCAGGTACTCGTTCATCATCGGGGCCCGGACCTCGGGGGAATCGGGGATGGTGATCAGCAGGGCGTAGAGCCCGGCGAAGAACGATGCTCCGTTGTACAGCACGTCCACCTCGTCCGGGATCTCGCCGGCGTCGTTGGCGCGCTGGAGTTCTTCGACCAGGGCAACCAGTACGGGGTGGTGTGCCCATTCCTCCGTGGGCGGCCGGGTGGTGGAGAAGTGCAGGGCCAGAAAGTCTTTGAACAACGGACGGCCGAGGCGCCGCTCCAGCTTCTCCAGCATGCGCACGGATTCGGCGAGGGTGGCGCGCACATCGTGTGGTTCGGCGAAGAACCGGTTGAGTTCGGCTGCCATCCTGGTTTCCTCGCGCCGTTCCAGTTCTACGAGGACGTGTTCCTTGGTGGGGAAGTGGAAGAAGAACGTGCCGTGGGCGACCCCGGCGGCCGACGCGATCACCGCGGTGTCGGCCGCGGCCATGCCCGCGCGTTTGAACTCGGCGATGGCTGCGCCGAGTAACCGTTCCCGGGTCTGCTGGCCTTTGCGGCTGCGCGGCGATCCAGTGAGCACGGCCCGATGCTACGACACCGAGAACTGACTGTACTCAGTATCGCCCTTTCATTTCATCGGCACTGCGGTTACGGTTTCGACAACGAGGGTTTCTGACTCAAGTCAGTTCTAGGAGGTTGGCGTGCAGATCCTGGAGCAGGTTCAAGACCTGCCGAAAGCCGGAAACATCAAGGCCCAGTGGGTGAGCCTGTGGACCGGACCGGTGGTCGGGGCGGTGCTGCTGGTGGCTCTGCTGGCGTTCCCCGGCTTCTGGCCACCGATGTCACCCACCTGGAACGCGCAAGAGGTCGCCGAGTTCTACGCCGAACACACCGCATGGATCCGATTCAGCCAGGTGACGTTCAACCTCTGCGGCATCCTGATCCTGCCGTTCTTCATGGTGATCGTCGTCCAGATGAAGCGCATGAAGACCCAGAGCCACGTGTTCGCCTACTGCTACCTCACCGCGGTGGTCAGCGGCGCCACGATCTTCGCGCTGTCCAACGTCTTCTTCCTGGTGGCCGCGTTTCGGCCGGACCGCAATCCCGAGCTGATCCTGCTGCTCGACGACCTGGCCTGGATCGTGTTCATCGCGCCGGTGGGCATGGTGGTGTCGCAATTCGTGCTGCTGGCAGTCGCGGTCTACTTCGACAACGGGCCCGACCCGGTGTTTCCCCGCTGGGTAGGGCATTACTCGCTGGCAACCGCGGTGGCGATGATCCCGGCCGCGGGTGCTGCGGTGTTCCAGACGGGTCCGCTGGCCTGGGATGGCGCGCTGGCCTTCTGGTTGCGCAACGGGGCATTCGCGGTGTTCGTCGTCGTGATGTTCTTCATGCTGCGCCGCGCGGTGGTCAACCAGGCCGTCCACGAGGGTGTCGTCGCATGACCCTGCTCACCGACGCGCCGCCGGGCAAGCCCGATGTGCGGTTGATGACCTGGTTTTTCCCGGCCTGGTACGGGGCCTTCGGCGTCATCATCTGCATACTGACGCGGGTGACACCGCCACCCCGGCCCGATGTCACCGCGGCCGACAAGGTGGCGTTCTTCACCGAACACGGTCTGACCATCAAGATCGGCTTCTGCCTGCTGCTGATCCTGCTGGGCGGCGCGGCGATGACCAACGGACTCGTCGCGTACCAGATCAAGCGCATGTCGGTGGGTTCGGCTTTCGCCTATGGCTATATCGGCGGCATGGGTGTCGGTGCGGTGCCGGGCTTCCTGTTGGTGTCGGTGTGTTTCCTCACCGCGGCGTTCCGGCCCGACCGTGACCCGGAACTGATCAGCTTGCTCTACGACCTCGGAATGCTTTCGTACAACGGATCATTGGGCTGTTTCACGGCGGCCTACCTGGTGCTGGCCATCGCGATCCTGTACGACAAGAACGCTGTCTTCCCGGCCTGGTTCGCCTATGTGACCATCTGGCAGATCATCACGGAGGTGATCGCCACCCAAATGTTCCTGTTCCAGTCCGGGCCCTTCGCCTGGAACGGCTCGATCGCCTTCTGGTGGGCGGTGGTGGTGTTCTCTGTCTGGCTCTCGGCATTGATCGTGTTGTTGAGGCAGGCAGCGATGCGTGAGGCGGCATGCAGTGACGCAAACTGATTCACGACCACAGGCGATGCCGGCCCACCTGCCGGGCGACGGCCACATGTGGGTGATGGTGCTCGGCGATCTGGTCATCTTCGGTGGCTACTTCATCGTCGTCATGATCTACCGGAGCCTGCATCCGGATGAATTCCTGCGTGCCCAACAGCATCTCGACATCACCATGGGTGTCCTCAACACGGTGATCCTGCTGACGAGTTCCTGGGTGGTGGCGCGTGCGGTGCTGGCCTCCCGGGCCGGTCGTCACGCAACGGCCATCCGGCTCACCTACGCCGGCGGTGTCGGCGGCCTGATGTTCATGGCATGCAAGGGTTATGAATGGGTGGTCAAGATCCGGGCCGGGCACACCAACTCGGAGATGTTCTACTCGTTCTATTACGTGCTCACCGGTGTCCACCTGATCCACGTACTGATCGGGCTCATCGTGCTGGGCGTGATCGTGCGCGAGCTCGGCAATCCGTCCCGTCGCCGGGCGTCGGTGGTGGAATCGGGCGCGGTCTACTGGCACATGGTCGACCTGCTCTGGGTGATCATCTTCGGCCTCTTGTACGTGGTGAGGTGACCATGACCGACAGGGCAGTGACCCGGACGTGGCTCGTACTCGTCGCCATCACCGTCGGCTCCTGGTGGCTGGCGCCGGCCCAGTACTCGGAGGCTCTGCGGGCCAGCGTGCCCATCACCGCCCTGGTGCTGGCGTTGACGCTGGTCAAATCCCGCTTGATCATCCGGCAGTTCATGGAGGTCCGGACCGCGCCCAGGTGGCTCAAGCTCGCCACCGACGGGTGGTTGGTGGTGCTGTTCGGGGCGATCTTCACCATCTATCTGATCTGAGCGTTGCGCGGCACAATGGAGCGCAATGACCATGAACGCCAAGCGCAGGCGGGCGCACGACAAGCTCGCCGCGCTACCGGGGGTGCGGGCGGTGCGACGCCCGGTCAGTCCTGATACCGACGAGCAGTTCGACCTTTTCTATGTGCGGGCCGGCCGCAAATCGGCGCACCCGGTCGTGATCATCCCGGGCGGTCCCGGCGTCGCCTCGATCCAGCCCTATCGCGCGCTGCGCCGGCGCGCCGCCGCCGCCGGATTCGACGTGATCATGATCGAACACCGGGGCGTCGGGATGTCCCGGCACACCGATGCGGGTGCTGATCTGCCGCCCGCGGCCATCACCGTCGAGCAGGTGGTCGATGACATCGCCGCGGTGCTCGACGACGCCGGTGTGCACGAAGCGGTGCTTTACGGCACGTCGTACGGTAGTTACATCGCCGCCGGGTTCGGGGTACGGCACCCAGACCGGATCGCGGCGATGGTCCTGGACTCGCCCCTGCTGTCCACCGCCGATATCGAGGCGATGCGCAGTGCCATTCGAGGTCTGCTGTGGGATGGTTCGGACCCCGAGACGGCGGAGCTGGCGCCCAAGGTCCGGCGCCTGGTGGCAGACGGGGTTCTGGCCACCAAGGGTGCAGAACTTGCCGGCCTCCTGTATGGATTCGGCGGGGCCGCGCTGCTGAACCGCCAACTCGACCTGCTGCTGAGCGGACGCACCCTGGTGTGGACCGCGCTCGCCGGCCTGAGCCGGCTCTCGACGCGAAAAGCGCCGTACCGCAATGAGGTAGATCTCGTCGGACGAATAGCCTTTCGCGAGTTGAATTATGCCGGCGTACCCGACGGACTCCCGCTGGACCCGGCTCTCGACATGGCCGACATGATCGGCAGTGCGAAGTTCTACGAACCCTTCGAGGCCGAACCCTTCGACCTGGTGGCCGAATTGCCGCAGTTCCACTGGCGCACCGTCGTGGTGTCCGGTGGCCGGGATCTGACCACGCCGCCGGCGGTGGCCGAACGGATCGCGGCACTGGTGCCCGGGGCCGTGCTGGTGAGGATGCCGACAGTCGCCCACAGCGTCCTCGATACCCGGGAGCGAGCTGCGTTCGCGGTGATCCGCGCCGTGGTCGACGGTGCGGCGGAACAACTTTCGGCCACCGCGGATGAACTCGACGCCTTGCCCGCGCGCCTTGTCGTCCGGCTGGCGATATCGGCGATCGCGGCTGCGATGGCCGTGGAGGCGGTGCTGCCTGCCACCAGATGGCGCAGCCCACGAACTACTTGAGGAAACCGACCTTGGTGTAGTCGATGTCGGCCAGACCGGGGGCCCCGAAATTGGCGAGGTTGCTGCGCACCGCGACGTTTCCGGGTGATTGGAACAGTGGGAGGCTGAACACCTCGGCGAACAACATCTGGTCGAGTTCGTTGGCCAGGGTCAGCGCCTTCGCCGGATCCAGCTCTTCCAGGGTCTGCTCGATCTTGGCGTCGATCTCCGGGCTGCCGATCTTGCCGAAGTTACTGGCGCCGTCCTGCGCGTAGATCTGGGTCAGTGAGCTCAGTGGGAAAGCGTCGCCGAGGAAGGCGAACTGGGCGATGTCGAAGTCGCCCTTGATGATGTAGTTGGTGAAGAACCCGGTGCCCGGCTTGGTGTCGAGCTTCAGGTTCACCCCGATCTGGCCCAGCATGTTCTGGGCGATCTGGGCCACCTGCCGCGTGCTGCCCGCGTCGTAGAACACGTTGCGGATCACGAGTTCCTTGCCGTCCTTCTCCCGAAACTGCTTTCCCTCAGGCACTTTCCAGCCCAGTGCGTCCAGTTCCGCCTTCGCTTTTTCGGGGTCGAAGGCCACCGACGCGGCGTTGTCCTGGTAACCCTGCTGTCCCGCGACGAAGATGTGGTTGTTCAGCGGCGCCGGATTGTCGGTGAGACCGCGCTGGGTGATGTTGGCCAGCGCCTGACGGTCGATGCCCTTGGCGACCGCACTGCGCAGGGCCGGATCGGCCAGGATCGAGCCGGGCGCGCCGTTGAAGGTCAGGTGATACCAACTGGCCGACGGTGCCCGCCGGATGCTGATGCCCGCGGTCTTGCGGGCGATGGTCAGCTCATCCAGTGACGCGGTCCCGGTGGCGTCGATGGTGTTGTTCTGCAGCGCGGGAATGCGTGCGGCGTCATCGAGCACCAGGTAGGTGATGGTGTCCAGCAGCGGCGGGGCGCCCCACCATTTCGGGTTGCGGCTCATGGTGATCCGCTGTGCACCGCGGTCGATGTTGGACACCAGGAACGGGCCCGCGGACGGACCGGGCTGGCTCAGTTGAGCCTTGTTGAACGCCTCGGGGGTCGCGGTCATGCTCTTGGGCAGCAGCCGGCCGTTACCGGCGAACATGCCCTTCCAGTCCGCGTACGGCTTGGCGAAGGTCATCACGGCCTGGCGGTCGTCCACGCCGCGGGTGACCGAGGCCACCCGCTCGAAGCCGTTGGGTGCGGCGATGACGAATGCGGGATCCTTCCCGCTGTTGGCCTCGCTCTGGAACTTGATGTCCTCCCAGGTGATCGGCGTGCCGTCGGTCCACACCGCCTTGGGGTTGATCGTGTAGGTCACCACCTGCGGGTTGGTGCTCGTCAGTTCGACGTTGGTGAAGTAGTCGGTGTTCACCGTCGCCGAACCATCCGCCGCGATCACGAACGCGCGGGGCATCGTCGCCCGGGTCAGTGAGCCGACATCGCCGGTGTTGCCGTCGATGTGCAGCGGATTGAAGTTCGAGGGGAACTCGGTCAGGGCAAGCCGCAGGTTGCCGCCCTGGCGCAGGTTCGCGACATCCTGCGGATTGATGTCGTTGGTGCTACCGATCTCGGCATTGCCGCCGGCCGACGGGGTTTCCCGGTCACCGCCCGAGCATCCGGCCAGGGCCAGTGCGGTGACTGCGGCGACGACGGCGACGCGTCGGATCTTCAACCCGTTCATCTCGCCGATGCTAGAGGTAGCCGGGCCAATTTGGGGACAGGACCCCGCGGTGTCAATTGGCGGTCGCTGGACCTTCGGCAGCCGATACCGTGATAAGTCGCGTGTGGTTCAGGGGGAGGGGCGCCGTGACAGATCCAGGTCCTGACGATGTTCGCTGGCCGCTTGCTATCCGGATCGGCTTCCGGTTCGGTGCCTGCTACTTCGGCTTGTTCGGCCTGGCCTGCCTGCTGGGACTGACCCCGATCCTTCTGGCAGGGGTGGGGATCAGGCTGCCCTGGGCTTCGGTGTCGGGGCTGCTCGCGACGCTGCGCCCGCCGATCGAGTGGACTGCGTCCCACATTTTGGGGCTGCGGGTCGAGAGCCTCCAGGTGGGCAGCGACAGCGCTTTCCAGTGGACGGCGTTGTTTCTCATGGTGGTTGTCTCCATATCGGCGACGGCACTGTGGTCGGTGCTGGACCGGCATCGCGGCGGCTACCCGCGGATGTGGGCGTGGCTGTCGCTGTACCTGCGATTCGTGCTGGCCACCGCGATGTTCTATTTCGGCATGGCCAAGGCAATCCCGACTCAGATGCCGTTCGTCCTCAACCGGCTGGTCGAACCGTTCGGCAATTTCAGCCCGCAGGGCGTGCTCTGGTCGCAGGTGAGCATCTCGCAGTCGTACCAGATTGTGCTCGGCTCGGCCGAACTGCTTGCCGGCGTGCTGCTGCTCATCCCGCGGGCGGTCCCTGCGGGAGCGCTGCTGTGCGCAGTCGATATGACGCAGGTCTTCCTGCTCAACATGACCTACGACATCCGACTCAAGACGGTTTCGTCGATGCTGCTGATGGTGAGCTTGTTCCTGCTGGCGCCGTATGCCGCGCGGCTGGCTGCGGTGCTCTTCTCCTACCGGGCGGTTCCGGCGGCGCGTACGCCGCAGCTCTTCAGCACCGGGCGAGCCAATCGGATTGCGCTGGTGGCGCAGTTGATCCTCGGTGCGAGCCTGTTCGGTGCCATGGCCGCACAGAACTGGCAGCAATGGTCCAGGCCGGTCCCGGAGTTGTACGGCATCTACAAGGTCGACGGTTTCTCCGCCGAAGGCTACCGGCGTGACCCACTCCTGACCGATGAATTGCAGTGGCGCCGGGTGGTTTTCGACCGATCGTTCAGCATGGCCGATCCGGTGCGGCTGACCATTCAGCATATGGACGACTCGTTCGAGGAATATGGCGGCAGCATCGACCCGAGTCGGCATTTCATCGATCTGAACCACTACGTCGAGGTAGGTACCTTCAAACAGACTCCCGTGCGGGTGCGCCTGACGTATTGGTGGCCGGATCCGAACCGGCTGGTCATCGACGCCGACGACTATGCCGGGCACCGCATCCACGCCTGGTGTACCAAGGTGGATCCGAACTCGTTTCCGTTGGTGGAGAGGGGGTTCAGTTGGGTCCGGGAGACCCCGTACAACAGATGAATTCAGTCGACAGGCTTGGGTTGCGGAACCGCGGCCAACAACTTGCGGGTGTACTCATGCTGGGGGTTGGCGAACACCGCATCGCCGGAGCCCTGTTCGACGACTGCGCCCTTGTACATCACCGCGACATCGTGCGCCAGGTGCTTGACCACGGACAGGTCATGGGACACGAACAGATAGGCCAGGCCGAATTGGTCCTGCAGGTCCAGCAACAGGTTGATGATTCCGGCCTGGATGGAGACGTCCAGTGCGGAGACCGGTTCGTCGAGCGCGATGATCTTGGGCTGCAGGGCCAGGGCGCGGGCGATCCCGATGCGTTGTTTCTGACCGCCGGAGAATTCGGCCGGGTAGCGGCCGGCGTCGGCGCGTCGCAGGCCCACCAACTCGAGTAGCTCGGCCACCCGTTCGTCGATCCGGGGTTTGTCGAAACCGTTGGCGGTCAACGGCTCAGCCAACACGTCCGACACCGGCAGCCGGGGGTCCAGTGATGCCACCGGATCCTGGAACACCACTTGAAGGTCGGTACGCATGGCGCGGCGGGTTTTCCGGTTCAGGGTGGCCACATCCGAGCCGAGCACCTCGATCGAACCTGATTGCGGCGCAGACAGATTCAGTATCTGATGCAGGGTGGTCGACTTGCCCGATCCGGACTCGCCGACGATGCCGAGGGTGCGGCCGCTGCGCAGGTCGAAGCTGACGTCGTCGACAGCACGGACCTCACCGACCTGTCTGCGCAGCACCACCCCTTTGGTCAGCTTGTAGGTCTTGGACAGCTCCCGCACCCGCAGCACCACCTGGGGGTCGTCGTCGGGCGCACCATCGGTGGTGCTGGTGGTGCCGGGCACCTGATAGATCTCGGCGGCGCTGCGACCGGCGACCTGATCGGTGCGGATACAGGCGGCGTGGTGGTCCGGCGCCAACTCGATGAGTTCGGGTTCTGCGGCCTCACATTCATCGATGGCCAGTGGGCAGCGCGGGGCGAACGGGCATCCGTGCGGCGTCGCGGTGAGTGACGGCGGCGCACCGGGGATCGGCACCAGGCGGGCGCCCTGCGGGGCATCCAGGCGCGGCACCGAGCCGAGCAGCCCGACGGTGTACGGCATCCTGGCCTGCTCGTACAGCCGGGCCACCGGTGCATCCTCGACAGCCCGGCCGGCGTACATCACCAGCGCCCGGTCGGCGAATTCGGCCACCACACCCAGGTCGTGGGTGATGATCAGCACCCCGGCGCCGGTGACGTCGCGCGCGGTCTTGAGCACGTCGAGGATCTGGGCCTGCACCGTGACGTCCAGGGCTGTGGTGGGCTCATCGCAGATCAGCAGATCGGGATCATTGGCGATGGCGATGGCGATGACCACCCGCTGGCGTTCGCCGCCGGACAACTCATGCGGGAAGGAACGGGCTCGTTGTGCCGGCTGCGCGATGCCGACCAGCTCGAGAAGTTCGGTGGCGCGGAGCCGCGCCGCGCGCCGGTCCAGATCGCGGTTGTGGACTCTCAGGGCTTCGGCGATCTGATCGCCCACCGTGTACACCGGGGTGAGTGCCGACATCGGGTCCTGGAACACCGTGCCGATGGTGTTGCCCCGGACTCGGGACATCTCCGCGTCCGATAAACCGACCAGTTCCTCTCCGCGCAGCCGCACCGATCCAGAGACCTCGGCGAATTCCGGCAACAGCCCGACCACCGCCATGGCACTGGCCGATTTCCCGGCTCCGGACTCACCGACGAGCGCCACCACCTCGCCGGCGTCGACGTGAAAGTTCAGGCCCCGCACCGCGTGGACCGCATCGGTATCGGTGGGGAAGTCCACCGTCAGATCGGATACTTCGAGAAGTCGGGTCATCGGCGTGACCTCCGGCCAACAGACTTCCGGCGCCGCAGCCGGCGGCTGCCCGGGTCGAGTGCGTCGCGCAAGCCGTCACCGATCAGGTTGGCGCACAGGATGATCAGCACCAACACCCCGGCGGGGAACAGGAAGACCCAGGGGAACGTGGTGGCGGATTTGGTGCCGTCGGCGATCAGCGTGCCCAGCGAGACATCGGGCGCCTGGATGCCGAATCCCAGGTAGCTCAACCCGGTTTCGGACAGGATCGCCACACCGACGTTGAGTGCGGTGTCGATGATCAGGATGGAGGCCACGTTGGGCAGGATGTGGCGCACGATGATGCGCCGGCTGCTGACACCCATATAGCGGGCAGCCAACACGAATTCGCGCTCCCGCAGGCTCAGGGTCATCCCGCGCACGATGCGCGAACTGATCATCCAGCTGAACGCGGAGAGCAGCACGATCAGCCAGAACACCCGGTCGGACTGGCTCAACCGCGGTGTGACGATGGCGATCAGGATGAAGCTGGGGACCACCAGCAGCACGTCGACGATCCACATGAGGGTGCGATCGCGCCAGCCGCCGAAGTATCCGGCGACCGAACCGACCGTGGCGGCGATGACGGTCGAGATGAACGCCACGCAGACACCGATCAACATGGATTTCTGCATGCCGCGCAGGGTTTGGGCGAAGATGTCCTGTCCCAGCGCGTTGGTGCCGAACCAGTGATGGACCGACGGTGGTTCCTGCAGTGCGTAGTAGTCGAGGTCCGAGTAGCTGTAGGGCAGGACCGACGGTAGCGCGTAGCAGGCCACGAACATGATCACCAGCAGTGCCAGCGACACCACGGCGGGCCAGTTGCGCAGGAACCGGCGGAACACCAGGGTGCGCCGGGTGGCGAATTCCTCGGTGTGCAGACCTGAGCGGGCCGCGGTGGCGTCGGTGGTCGTATCGGAGGTCTGGCTCATGTGACTCGCACCCTGGGGTCGAGGAACGCATAGATGACGTCGGAGAGCAGGCCGGCAACGAGGATCACGGTGCCGGTGAACACCGTGATGGCCGCGATGATGTTGGTGTCCTGGGTGGCGATGCCCTGGACGACCCATTCGCCCATGCCGTGCCAGCCGAAGATCTTCTCGACGAACACGGAGCCCGTGACCAATCCGGCGACGCCATAGGCGAACAGGGTGGCCATCGGGATGAGCGCGGTGCGCAGCCCGTGCTTGAACAGGGCTTGGCGCCGGGTCAGTCCCTTGGCTCGCGCGGTGCGGATGAAGTCCTGGCCGAGCACGTCGAGCATCGCGTTGCGCTGGTACCGGCTGTAGCCGGCGATGGCCATCAGGGCCAGCGTGAACGTCGGCAACACGAGGTGCTGCAGGCGGTCGACGAACTGGTCCCAGGCGCCGCCGACGGGCACCGGCGCCGTTTCGCCGGTGTACTCGAAGATCTGCACGCCCAGCATCGAGTTCACGTTGAGCGCCGCCAGGATCAGCATGTTGGCGATCACGAACGACGGCGTACTGATCACCAGCAGCGACAGCACGGTGATGACGCGATCTGACAGCCGGTACTGACGGATCGCGCCCCAGGCCCCGACCACCACGCCGATCACGGCGCCGGAGATCGCGCCGACGACCAGGAGCCGCAGCGTCACCCCGATGCGCCGCCACAATTCGTCGGATACCGGCTGCCCGGTCACCGTCGTGCCGAAATCGCCGCGGACCGCGCCGGCAGCCCAGTCGACGTACCGCAGCGGGATGGGCTTGTCGAGGCCGAGTTCGGCGCTCTTGGCGTCGATCGCTGACTGCGGTGGCCGCGGGTTGCGCTGTTCCAGGCTGTCGAGGGGTTTGAAGTTCAGCGAGGTCAGGGTGAAGGTGAGAAACGATGCCAGGGCCAGCAACACGATGTAGTTGAGCAGCCGGCGCGCCAGAAAGCGCGTCATTCGGTTCTTCCCGCCCACGGCTGCATGCCAGACAGGGTAAATCAGTCGCCCGCACTCGGTGGGTAACTGTCAGTCGAGCCACAGCGTCGATGTAGAAATCAGGGGTTCACTGAAATACATGAAGCTCAGCGGACTCAAGAATGTGAAAGTGCTCGCTGCGGTGGCCGGTGGTGCGGCAGTGGTGGGGCTCGGCGTGTTCGGCGCTGTGTCGGACGGGCAGGTGGGTACCGGTTCCGGGGCACTGGCCGCCGGTTCGCACATGAACCTCGGCCAGACCAGTACCGAGACGACGCCGCCGACCGCGCCGGCGGTATCCATGGCGGTGCCCTCGATGAGGGGCAACACGCCGCCGTCCGGGTTCGCCACCACGCACTGATCGCCGGAGCAGGCACCGGGCGCTTGTTTCACCTCCGGCCGCAAGGGTTATACGACGCGGCGGGAGGCGAACATATGCGTAACGCGAAGGAAAACAATCAAAGAAATCTCAAATGGATCACGGCCGGCGTCGGCGTGATCGGCGGGTTAGCCACGGCGGTGCTCGGGGTCGGGATGGGCGGTGGCCTCGCCGGCGCCGAGCAGCGGGTCGAACCGCCGGCCATCACCACTGGACAGACCGTCACTACGACGACTCCGCCGACGGCTCCCGAGACGTCAGAGGCGTCACCGACCGTCTCGGCGACGACGCCATCGGGGTTTGCCACGCCACACTGATCGGGCCTGATCCGACCAGTCGGCGCGCCATGCGCCCGGTTTCGCGGGCGGTGGATTCCCGGTAGGGAGGTCGATGTGACAGGAGACGAACGCAACAAGCGGACCAACTATGCGATGGCCGGTGTGGGAGCGATCGCACTGGCAACCATGGGCGCCATCGGGACGATGATGGCCCAGGCGCCGACCAGTGCGGCGGTGCCGGCGGTCACCGTGGGTGAAACCGTAACCAAGACAACGGCTCCCAGTGAGTTGGAGACGTCGTTTGCGAAGCCGACGGTCAAGGTGGAACTGCCCGACGGGTACGGCAACTAGGGCGACGGCGGGCGGCTGTCCGGCGCTTCTCCCATGCTGGTGACGGTCGGCTTGCCGGCTGTGGCGGGCTCGTTGCGGGTCGCGCGCACCATGACCCGGTCATCGACCCCGAATGGGGTTTTGGCGGCCGCCGGCACGGTGTAGCTCTGGGTGAAGCCGTCGTTGCTGCGGACTGTGACCGAGGTCGCGGTGAGTTCGGTGATCGTGCCGGTCTGCGTCAGCGCCGTGGTGTAACCGCCGTCGCCGTCAGCCAGCACCGCCTCGCTGTGCACGGTCGCCGAGTCGGCCCGGTCTCGCGGCGGTGGTCCAGGAAAGCCCGGGCTGTGGCTGTCGGTGGCGGCGTAGATCGCCGTGCCGCCGAGTCCGGCGATAGCCACGGCGATGCCCACCGCGGCGGCCGTGTGTCGGATGCTCATGTGCTCCACGGTGCCGGTGTTGCCTATGAGCCGGCTGTGCGCGGACTCTGCGCGCTTCACAGCCTGCACATAGAAAGCGCACAGTGTGGGCCTATGGGGCCGACGAATAATGATCAGGTGAGCACGACGACCAATGGCACCGATTCCGAGTCAGGGCGCGCCGTCATGCGCCGCGCCGACGGCAACCCGATCCGGGTGCTGGTGGTCGACGACGAGCCGGTGCTGGCCGAACTGGTGTCGATGGCGCTGCGTTACGAGGGCTGGGACATCGCGACGGCCGGGGACGGCGCGAGCGCGCTTGCCGCGGCCCGGGAGAACCCGCCAGATGTGGTCGTGCTCGACGTGATGCTCCCCGACATGAGCGGTCTGGACGTCCTGCGGAAACTGCGCGAGCAGATTCCCGGCCTGCCGCTGCTGCTGCTGACCGCCAAGGACTCGGTGGAGGATCGCATCGCCGGGCTGACCGCAGGCGGCGACGACTACGTGACCAAGCCGTTCAGCCTGGAGGAAGTGGTGCTGCGGTTGCGGGCGCTGCTGCGGCGCACCGGGGTGACCAGTGAAGACGGTGGCGCCAAGATCGTCGTGGGCGATCTGGTGCTCGACGAGGACAGCCACGAGGTGACCCGCGGTGGGGAACCGATCACGCTGACCGCCACCGAATTCGAACTCCTGCGGTTCATGATGCGCAATGCCAAGCGGGTGTTGAGCAAGGCGCAGATCCTGGATCGGGTTTGGAGTTACGACTTCGGTGGACGGTCCAACATCGTCGAACTGTATGTGTCGTACCTGCGCAAGAAGATCGACAGCGGCCGCGAACCGATGATTCACACCTTGCGCGGTGCGGGTTACGTTCTCCGGCCGGCGCGTTGAGGTGACGACGGGGACCGCGAGCGCCACCCGATGGTGGTCACCGCGGACGTGGTCGTTGCGGGCCCGGCTTGTCATCACCCAGGTGGCTCTGCTGGCGGTGGTGTGCGCGAGCATCGGGGTGGCGACAGAGTTTGCGCTGCAACGGTTTCTGATGAACCAGCTCGACGATCAGCTCATCGAGGCCGGGCGGCGCTCGGCCGCGATCTTCGAATTACCACCCCCGCCACCGGGATTCCCACCGCCGCCGGGTACCCGCGGTCACCATCGCATCCCGTTCGACCCCGAGGAAGGCCCCGGTCCCGGGTTCCTCAACGCCCCCGGACAGGCCGCCCGCATGGTCGGCGCGGTGGTGTCACCGAACCGTCCCGTGGACGCCGGGGTGATCACTGCGGAAGGCGAGCGGGTCGAGGTGACTGCGGCAGCGGCTGAACAGCTTTCGCAGATCCCGGCAACCCGCGTGCCTGAGACGGTCGACCTCGACGGCTTGGGCCGCTACCGGCTGATCGGTCTGCACCCGCGCCACGGCGGACCGCAGACCATCGTGACCGGGCTGCCGACCGCCATCGTCGACGACACGTTGCTATGGGTGCTCGGAATGTTCTGTGTGTTGGCGCTCATCGCGTTGATTGCCGCGACAGTCGCCGGAATCCTGATCATCCGGCACCAACTCGCCCCGCTGTCCCGAGTCTCGGCTGCGGCGCGCAGGGTGGCCGATCTCGAGCTCGACCGTGGTGAAGTGCAGTTGCCCACGCCGATCGTCCCTGTCGACCCGGCCGGCGCCCACACCGAGGTCGGACAGCTCGGCACCTCGCTGAACCGGATGCTCGATCGCATCGCGAGTGCCCTGTCGGCCCGGCACGCCAGTGAGACCCGGGTGCGCCAGTTCGTCGCCGACGCCAGCCACGAGTTGCGGACGCCGCTCGCGGCCATCCGCGGCTATACCGAACTGGCCCAGCGCAAGCGTGCCGAACTGCCCGGCGACGTGGCTCACGCGATGAACCGGGTGGAGTCCGAGACGACACGGATGACACAACTGGTCGAAGACATGCTGTTGCTGGCCCGCCTCGACGCCGGGCGGCCGTTGGAACGCGACAGCGTCGATCTCTCCCGGCTCGTGGTCGACACGGTCAGCGATGCACACATCGCGGGTCCCGACCACCAGTGGTCACTTGACCTGCCCGAGGATCCGGTGGTGATCGAGGGCGACGAGGCCAGGCTTCACCAGGTGCTGGCGAATCTGCTGGCCAACG
Organism: Mycobacterium sp. URHD0025; assembly: GCF_000426065.1. Classification (GTDB taxonomy): domain Bacteria; phylum Actinomycetota; class Actinomycetes; order Mycobacteriales; family Mycobacteriaceae; genus Mycobacterium. The sequence goes on from NZ_AUEQ01000008.1 coordinate 437,545, forward strand.
CCCGTACCCACACCCCGGCGGGCACCTCGGTGACGGTGTCGCTGCAACCTGATCCGGATGCGGTGCTGATCACCGTCGCCGACGATGGCCCGGGGATATCGCCGGGCCTGCTGCCGGACGTGTTCGAACGGTTTGCCCGCGGCGATTCGTCGCGTTCGCGGCGCGAGGGCAGTACCGGGCTGGGCCTGGCGATCGTCGCCGCGGTGGTCAAGGCCCATGGCGGCACCATCAAAGTGGACAGCAGCCGGGGTTCGACCGAGTTCGTGGTGCGCCTGCCGGGGTCGAGCTCACAGGGCACACACAGGACGGACCAATCCGGCACCTAGCGGACACGGCAAACATGGGGTGGTGACCCTGGTTCTGCCTGCCGAGGCTTCCCCCGCCGAGCAGACTCGCGCACAAGCCGGACCGGTGACGCGATTCTCCGTCTGCCCGCACCGAGTTGTCCTGGGCCTGCTGTTGGCCGGCACCGCGGTGCTGTACCTCTGGAACTTGTCCAGGAGTGGGTGGGCGAATGCGTTCTACTCGGCCGCGGCGCAGGCCGGGTCGCAGAACTGGACCGCGATGCTGTTCGGCTCAAGTGATGCGGGCAACGCCATCACCGTCGACAAGACACCCGCGGCGTTGTGGATCGTCGACATCTCGGTGCGGCTGTTCGGGCTGAACTCATGGAGTGTTCTGGTGCCGCAGGCGCTCATGGGTGTCGGCGCGGTCGCGGTGCTCTATGCCGCGGTGCGCGGTGCCGCCGGACCGTGGGCCGGCCTGCTGGCCGGTGCGGTGCTGGCGCTGACGCCGGTGGCGGCGTTGATCTTCCGATTCAACAACCCCGACGCATTGTTGGTGCTGTTGCTCGTCGTGGCGGCCTACTGCGTACAGCGCGGAATCGAAAAGGATTCCAGCCGTTGGTGGTTCGTCGCCGCAGGCGCCGCGGTCGGCTTCGGCTTCCTGGCCAAGATGCTGCAGGCGTTCCTGGTCTTGCCGGCCTTTGCCGGTGCGGCGCTCGTGGCCGGGGACCGCCCGCTGGGCCGGCGTGTGCTCGATGTCGTCACCGCCGCCGCGACGATGATCCTCAGCGGTGGCTGGTATCTCGTGCTCGTGGAGCTGTGGCCGGCCTCGGCCCGGCCCTACATCGGTGGCTCGCAGAATGACAGCATCATCGAATTGGCTTTGGGCTACAACGGTTTGGGGAGGTTGACCGGTGATGAAACCGGCGGCCTGGGCAATCTCAATTTCGATGTCGGACCGGGCCGGCTGTTCGGATCCCAGATGGGCGCCGATATCGCCTGGTTGCTTCCCGCCGCGCTGATCTGCCTGGTGGCCGGCCTCTACCTGACCCGTCGGGCACCGCGTACCGATCCCACCCGCGCCGCGCTGATCATCTGGGGCGGCTGGCTGTTGGTGACCGCTGTGGTGTTCAGCTTCATGCACGGCATCGTGCATCCCTATTACACCGTGGCGCTCGCCCCGGCGCTCGGCGCGGTGAGCGGCATCGGGGCCGTGCTCCTCTGGCGCCGCCGCGCCGACATCCGGGCCGCCACCGCGATGTCGGGTGCGGTGCTGGTGACCGCGATCCTGGCCGCGGTGCTGCTGAGCCGCCATGACGATCCGTATCCCTGGCTGCGGGCCGCCGTCGGGGTCGGGGGCGTTGGCGCGGCAGTACTTTTGCTGGTGGCGGGACGGCTGGACCGGCCGATGGTGCGGGTGACGGCGGTGCTGGCCGTTGCGGCATGCCTGGCCGGGCCCGCCGCATATTCGATCGCCACCGCGGCGAGCCCGCACACCGGGGCGATACCGTCCGTCGGGCCGGCGCGCGGAGGTGGCTTCGGCGGAATGTTCGCGGCGCCGGAACCCGGACCGGAGCTGACCGCGACGCTGGCTGCCGGCGCTGAGCACTACCGGTGGGCCGCGGCGGTGGTGGGATCGTCGAATGCCGCGGGATACCAATTGGCCGCTCGCGCACCGGTGATGGCTGTCGGCGGCTTCAACGGCACCGATCCGGCGCCGACGCTTGAGCAGTTCCAGCGGCTGGCCGATGACGGTGCGATCCACTACTTCATCCGGTCCCGCATCATGGCGGGCGGATTCGGCGGGCATACCCCCACCGGCAGTCGTGCGGCCACCGAGATAGCGGAATGGGTGCAGGCCCACTACAACCCGGTCACCGTCGACGGCGTGACCATCTACGACCTGACTCGACGTGCGACGAACACATAGCAGGCGCATAGCTTCGCCCAACCCAGATCACACACCGCCGGAGAACGATGAAGTCATGACAACCTTGGTCCAAGACCCCGAACAGAGGTTCCGATTCGCGTCGCGGCCCAACGCCGCACTGGCCGCCCGCGAGGCCGGGGTTCCGGTGCTCGATGTCGTCGTGCCGGTGTACAACGAACAGGCTGCGCTCGCCGATTCGGTACGGCGGCTGCACCGCTACCTCGAAGAGAATTTCGCCGTGCCGGTGCGCATCACCATCGCCGACAATGCCAGTGTCGACGACACTCCGCGCATCGCGGCCCAGCTGGCTTCCGAACTCGACGGTGTGCGGGTGGTGCGATTGGAGGAGAAGGGTCGCGGACGCGCACTGCGGGCCGTGTGGTCGACCTCGGACGCCCCGGTGCTGGCCTACATGGACGTCGATCTGTCCACCGATCTGGCTGCCCTCGCACCGCTGGTGGCACCGCTGATCTCCGGTCACTCCGATCTGGCCATCGGTACCCGGTTGGGCCGCGGCTCGCGGGTGATCCGCGGCGCCAAGCGCGAGTTCATCTCGCGCTGCTACAACTTGATCCTGAAATCGACTCTGGCGGCGCGGTTCTCGGATGCGCAGTGCGGTTTCAAGGCGATCCGCGCCGACGTCGCCGACCGGCTGCTGCCGCATGTAGCCGACACCGGATGGTTCTTCGACACCGAGCTGCTGGTGCTGGCCGAGCGCAGCGGCCTGCGTATTCACGAGGTGCCGGTGGACTGGGTGGACGATCCGGACAGCCGGGTCGACATTGTCGCCACCGCAACCGCGGACCTCAAGGGTATCGGCCGGTTGTTGCGCGGGTTCGCCAACGGATCGATCCCGGTGAACACCATCGCCGCGCAACTCGGATCGTCGCGGAAGACGGCGGCCCCCGGATCGCTGCTGCGTCAGGTGGTGCGCTTCGGCGCTGTCGGTGTGATCTCCACGCTGGCCTATCTGCTGTTGTTCACGGCGCTGCGGACCGGCGCCGGGGCGCAGGCGGCCAACCTGATCGCGCTGTTGGTGACGGCGATCGGGAACACCGCCGCCAACCGGCGGTTCACGTTCGGAATTGCCGGGACGGGCAGCGTCACGCGGCATCACCTTGAGGGCCTGACTGTCTTTGCGATCGCTCTGACCATCACGAGTGGATCGTTGGGGCTCCTGCACGTCGTGGCGCCCGTCCCGCACCGCGGAGTCGAACTCGCGGTGTTGGTGGCGGCCAACCTTCTCGCCACCGTGGTGCGCTTCCTGCTGTTGCGAGGATGGGTGTTCCACCCGTCGCGGACGCGGCGCGCCGCCGAGCTGAATCGAGAGACAGGGATATGACGACCATCGTTGACGCGGCCCCCGATGCCGACACAGTGACCGCGGAACCACCGAACGCGGTGACCCCGCGCTGGGTTCGGCCGTCGTACTGGGCGCTGCTGGCCGGCACCGCGGTGCTGTACTTGTGGGCGCTCGGATCTTCGGGGTGGGCCAACAGCTACTACGCGGCCGCGGCGCAGGCCGGAACCCAGTCCTGGAAGGCCTGGCTGTTCGGCTCGCTGGACGCCGGCAATGCCATCACTGTGGACAAGCCGCCGGCCGCGATGTGGGCAATGGGCTTGTCGGGCAGGGTATTCGGCTTCAATGAGTTCACCATGCTGCTGCCGCAGGCGCTCATGGGCGTGGGCGCCGTGGCGCTCCTGTATGCCACCGTGCGGCGGACCAGCGGTCCCGCGGCGGGACTGATCGCCGGAGTGGCGCTGGCGCTGACGCCGGTGGCGGCTTCGATGTTTCGCTACAACAATCCCGATGCGCTCCTGGTGCTGCTGCTGGTGCTGGCCGCCTACTTCATGGTCCGCGCAGTCGGGCCCGTCTCGGCCAGGGCGAGCGCCGGGTGGGTGGCCCTGGCCGGATGCGCGCTGGGGTTCGCCTTCCTGACCAAGATGCTGCAGGCATTCTTGATCGTGCCGGGCCTGGCATTGATGTTCCTGGTCGCCGCACCCGCGGCCGGCGTGTGGAAACGGTTGGGCACCTTGCTGATCGGCGCGGCCACGATGGTCATCTCATCGGGCTGGTACATCGCGCTGGTCGCGCTGTGGCCGGCGGATTCCCGGCCGTACATCGCCGGCTCGACCGACAACAGCCTGCTGCAACTTGCCTTCGGTTACAACGGCCTGCAACGCATTCTGGGCGGTGAAGGCCCGGGCCGCGGCGGTGGTCCCGGACCGGGCGGCCCAGGTCCGGGTCATGGCCCGGGCGGCGGCGCGAATCTGATGTTCGGCGGTGATCCGGGGATCGGCCGGATGTTCGGCATGTCGATGGGCACCGAGGCGTCGTGGTTGTTGCCTGCTGCGCTGATCGGTCTGGTGGCCGCACTCTGGCTGACGCGGCGGACCGCGCGGACCGCCGGGCTGCGGGCCGGCCTGCTGATGTGGGGCGGCTGGCTCCTGGTCACCGCCGTGGTGTTCAGCTTCATGGACGGGATCATCCACCCCTACTACACCGTGGCGCTGGCGCCCGCCACAGCCGCGGTGGTGGGCATCTCAGTCGTCGAATTATGGCGTGTCCGTGCGCGACTGGCGGCGCGGCTGGTGCTGGCCGTCATGGTGGCCGGGACGGGCGTGTGGGCCTTCGTGCTGCTCGAAAGGACCCCCGACTGGCTGCCGGCGCTGCGCTGGATCGTCCTGATCGGCTCCGTGGTGACGGCGGTGGCCCTGGCGATCGCCGCCCACCGACCTGGCAAGGTGCCTGTGGTGGTGGCACTGGCAGCCTTGGTGTTCGGGCTGGGTGCGACCGCGGCGTACACGGTCGAGACCGTGGCCAAAGTCCACGGCGGTGGGCCGATGGCCACCTCGGGCCCCAACCGGGACATGGGCTTCGGCGGTCCGGGCGGACCCGGCCCCGGCTTCGGGCGCGCTGATGACCCGGCCTTGGCCGAGCTCATCGCGGGTGCCGACGGCCGTTGGGCCGCAGCGAGTGTGGGGTCGATGATGGTCAGCGACCTCGAGCTCAAGACGGGGGAGTCGCTGATGGCGATCGGCGGATTCACCGGCAGCGACAACTCGCCCACACTGGCGCAGTTCCAGCAGTATGTCGCGGACGGTCAGGTGCGTTACTTCCTCGATCGGCCCGCAAGCGGTCGAGGCGGACCGCCCCGTGATGCCGACAGTAGTTCGGGGGAGATCACCACTTGGGTGCGCCAGCACTTCACCAAGAGCATGGTCGGCGAGGTCCCCGTATACGACCTGTCCGCGCCTGTCGCCTGACCCGCCCGGGTGGCACCCCATCGGCTCAGCCTGATTCTGCCTCTGGTTCCGGTGGCGGCACGGGGTTAGCGTCGAAGGATGTCTGTCACCGATCAGTACCTGGCCAACAACGAGGTCTATGCCACGACCTTCACGGGGCCGTTGCCGCTGCCGCCGAGCAAGCACGTCGCGGTGGTGGCATGCATGGATGCCAGGCTGGACGTCTATCGCGTCCTCGGTCTGGGCGACGGTGAGGCGCATGTCATCCGCAACGCCGGCGGCGTCATCACCGACGACGAGATCCGGTCGCTGGCGATCAGTCAGCGGCTGTTGGGTACCAAGGAGATCATCCTGATCCACCACACCGATTGCGGCATGCTGACGTTCACCGACGACGGGTTCAAACAGCAGATCCAGGACGACACCGGCATCAAGCCGAACTGGGCGGCCGAGTCATTCGTCGATCTTGAAGAGGATGTGCGTCAGTCATTGCGGCGGATCGAGGCCAGCCCGTTCGTCACCGAGCACGAGTCATTGCGCGGCTTCGTATTCGACGTCGCCACGGGCAAACTCAACGAGGTCCACACCTGAATCTCGGTGCCCGCTCAGCCCACCTTGTACGTCGCAATGGCTTTGGCCACCGCTTCGCCTTCGGGCGTGACGACATCGACCTCACAATTCACCAAGGACCTACCCTGACGCAGTACGCGCCCGAGGCCGAGCAGATCGGTGGCCCGGGCCGGTGCCAGATAGTTGATCGTCATCGAGACGGTCACTCCGCGAAGGGAATCCGGAACCTCGGCCTGCGCCCAGGCCGCAGCCATCACCGTGACGTCGGCCAACGCCGCGATCGCACCGCCGTGCACCATGTCGGCGATCGTGATGTTCGCGGGATCCCACGGCAGCCGCAGCCGCACCTCGGGGCCGTCCAGGTTCTCGGCGACAATGCCCAGTTTGGCGACGAAAGGCGACTGGGGCAGAAACTGCGCCATGACGGCAGGGCCGGTCTGGACACTCATGGTGGCCAGTGTCCGCCGCCCGCGGTCGGCGTCTCAATTACCTGTGGGGTAACCGTCCCGGTTCGGCGGCGCCGGTGATGTCGGTGCCCGAAAATCGGAGCTTTCCGCGCGGCATGGCGTTGCTGGTGGCCGGCAGCCTGTTCATGGAGATCCTTGACGCCACGATCATCGTCCCGGCCATCCCGCTGATCGCCGCGTCGTTCGGCGTCGAGGCCATCGACGTCAATGTGGCGATCTCGGCGTATCTCGTCACGGTGGCGGTGCTGATCCCGGCCAGCGGTTGGCTGGCCGACCGGTTCGGCACGCGCCGGGTGTTCATCGGCGCCATCGCCGTGTTCACGCTGGCCTCGGTCGGCTGCGCGGTGAGTGTGTCGCTGCCGATGCTGGTGCTGACGCGGGTCCTGCAGGGGGTCGGCGGCGCCATGATGGTGCCGGTCGGCCGGCTGGCGGTACTGCGCCAGAGCAGCAAGTCCGACCTGGTGCGTGCCATCGCCCTGTTGACCTGGCCGGCCTTGACCGCACCGGTGCTGGCCCCGGTCCTCGGCGGGGCCATCGCCACGCTGGGCAGCTGGCGGTGGATCTTCGCGGTCAACATTCCGATCGGCGTGGTGGGAGTTGTCCTTGCGCTCAAACTGGTCCGCGGTGCGCCGCAGCCCGGCGCCCGCTCCCTGGATTGGCCGGGTCTGCTGGCACTCACCTCAGGGATTGCGGCGGCCCTCATCGCCTTGGAGAACATCCGGGTTTCGGGGACCGACTGGGGGTTGGTGGCAGGGTGCGGTGCCGCGGCCGTCCTGCTGCTCGCTGTCGCGGTGTGCCGGCTGCTCACCGCGGCTACCCCGCTGGTGCAGTTGCGGGTGCTGCGGGTGCACACCCTGCGGATCACCGTGCTGGCCGGCTCGCTGTATCGCCTGGTGATCACGGCTGTGCCGTTTCTGCTGCCGCTGCAGTTTCAGCTGGAGTTCGGCTGGACGCCGCTGGCCGCCGGTTTCATGGTGGCCGCGCTGTTCGCCGGGAACCTCACCATCAAGCCGATCACCACTCCGTTGATGCGCCGATTCGGCATCCGCACCGTGCTCCTGGTCAACGGCCTGGCTTCGGTGGCGTGCTTCGCGCTGCTGGCCGCATTACGGCCGGGGCTGCCGTTGGCCCTGATGGCCGTCGTCCTCTATGTCAGCGGGGCGCTGCGGTCCATCGGCTTCACCGCATACAACAGTCTGGCGTTCTCCGACGTCGAGGGGGAGGAGTTGACGCATGCCAACACGCTCAACGCCTCGGTGCAGGAGCTGGCGGCCGGCCTCGGGGTCGCAGTGGCGGCGCTGCTGCTCAGCCAGCTCACCTCATATTCGGCGACCTACCTGGTCCTGGGTACGGTGCTGGCGCTGACCCTGGTCGCGACCGTGCGACTGCCCCGTCGGGCGGGCGCGCACGTCAGCGGGCACCGGGCCTGACGGCCGGGCCCATTGACACCGCAGCGACAGGACGGATACATTCCTGGCCATGCTTGCAATTCTGGCCATTCCTACCAACTTAATGGGGAAGCGATGACCGCCGCACAGAAAACAGACCAGCAGTCCGGGCGCGCCGGGCAGTACGAGCTGAGCCACCTGCGGTCGCTGGAGGCCGAGGCCATCCACATCATCCGCGAGGTCGCCGCGGAGTTCGAGCGGCCCGTGCTGCTGTTCTCCGGCGGAAAAGATTCGATCGTGATGCTGCACCTGGCCGTGAAGGCGTTCGCGCCCGGCCGGCTGCCGTTCCCGGTGATGCATGTCGACACCGGCCACAACTTCGACGAGGTGTACGAGACTCGCGACGAACTCGTTGAGCACTACGGTGCGCGTCTTGTGGTCGCCAAGGTGCAGGATGACATCGATGCGGGCCGCGTGGTGGAGACCATCCCGTCGCGCAACCCGATCCAGACCGTGACCCTGCTTCGCGGGATCCGGGAGAACAAGTTCGACGCCGCCTTCGGTGGTGCCCGGCGCGATGAGGAGAAGGCCCGCGCCAAGGAGCGCGTGTTCTCCTTCCGCGACGAGTTCGGCCAGTGGGATCCCAAGGCGCAGCGCCCCGAACTGTGGAACCTGTACAACGGCCGGCACCACAAGGGCGAGCACATCCGGGCGTTCCCGATCTCGAACTGGACCGAGTTCGACATCTGGTCCTACATCGGTGCCGAGAAGATCAAGCTGCCGTCCATCTATTACTCCCACCGCCGCAAGGTGTTCGAGCGCGACGGCATGCTGCTCGCGGTCCACAAGTACATGCAGCCCCGCAAGGATGAGCCGGTCATCGAGAAGTCGGTGCGCTTCCGCACCGTCGGCGACGTCACCTGCACCGGTTGTGTCGAGTCAACGGCGGCAACGGTTTCCGAGGTGATCGCCGAAACCGCGATATCCCGGCTCACCGAGCGCGGGGCCACCCGCGCCGATGACCGGATCTCCGAGGCCGGAATGGAAGATCGCAAGCGCGAGGGGTATTTCTGACATGGCAACGCTTCTTCGCATCGCCACCGCGGGTTCCGTCGACGACGGCAAGTCCACCCTGATCGGCCGGCTGCTGTACGACTCCAAGGCTGTCATGGAGGACCAGCTGGCGGCGGTCGAGCGGACCTCCAAGGAGCGCGGTAACGACTACACCGACCTCGCGCTGGTCACCGACGGCCTGCGGGCCGAGCGGGAACAGGGCATCACCATCGATGTCGCCTACCGCTACTTCGCCACGGCCAAGCGCAAATTCATCATCGCCGACACCCCCGGACACATCCAGTACACCCGCAACATGGTGACCGGGACGTCCACCGCGCAGCTGGCCATCGTGCTGGTCGACGCACGTCACGGCCTGCTCGAGCAGTCACGCCGGCACGCGTTCCTGGCTTCGCTGCTGGGCATCCAGCACATCGTGCTGGCCGTGAACAAGATGGACCTGATCGATTGGGATCAGGAGCGGTTCGAGGCGATCCGCGACGAGTTCCACGCGTTCGCAGCGCGTTTGGATGTTCACGACGTGACCACGATCCCGCTGTCGGCACTGAAGGGCGACAACGTCGTCACCAAGTCGGACGTCACGCCCTGGTATGACGGCCCGGCCTTGCTGAGCCACCTGGAAGACGTCTACATCGCCGGTGACCGCAATCTGGTCGACGTGCGCTTCCCGGTGCAGTACGTGATCCGCCCGCAGACCCACGAGCACGCGGACCACCGCAGTTACGCCGGCACCGTCGCCAGCGGTGTGCTGCGCCCGGGCGACGATGTGATCGTGTTGCCGGCCGGAAAGCCCAGCCGCATCACCGAGATCGCCGGGCCCAGTGGGCCGGTCGAGGAGGCGTTCCCTCCGATGGCGGTGTCCATCAGCCTGTCCGACGACATCGACATCTCGCGCGGCGACATGTTCGCGCGGCCCAACAACCAGCCCCGGGTCACCCAGGAGTTCGACGCCACGGTGTGCTGGATGGCCGACGAGTCCTCGCTGGAGCCGGGGCGTGAATACCTGATCAAGCACACGACGCGAACCACGCGGGCCAAGGTCACCGGCTTGGACTACCGCCTCGACGTCAACACCCTGCATCGGGACAAGTCCGCGAGTGCCCTCAAACTCAATGAGCTGGGCCGTATCTCGCTACGCACCCAAGCCCCGCTGCTGCTCGACGAGTACAGCCGCAACGCGGCCACCGGATCGTTCATCCTGATCGATCCCAACACCAACGGCACCGTGGGCGCCGGCATGGTGTTGCGCGACACCCGCCACGAAACCGCAAGTCCCAACGCGGTGCGGCACGAGTCGCTGGTCACCCCGCAGGATCGGCTCAGCCGTGGGCGCACCGTGTGGTTCACCGGCTTGTCCGGGTCGGGCAAGTCCTCGGTGGCGATGCTGGTCGAGCAGAAGCTGCTCGAAAAGGGCGTGTCCGCCTACGTTCTGGACGGCGACAACCTGCGCCATGGACTCAATGCCGACCTCGGCTTCTCGATGGCCGACCGGGCAGAGAACCTGCGCAGGCTGGCCCACGTCGCGGCGCTGCTGGCCGATTCGGGCCAGATCGTGCTGGTGCCGGCGATCAGCCCGCTGGAGGAGCACCGTGAGCTGGCGCGGAAGGTCGCCACCGAGCGCGGAGTCGACTTCTACGAGGTCTTCTGCGACACCCCGCTGGAGGACTGCGAAAGCCGTGACCCCAAGGGTCTGTACGCCAAGGCGCGGGCCGGTGAGATCACCCACTTCACCGGAATCGACAGCCCGTACCAGCGGCCGAAGAACCCGGATCTGCGGCTCACGCCGGATCACAGCACCGCTGAACTGGCAGACATGGTGATCGAGCTGCTGGAATTGCCGTCGTGAACGATCATGAACTGGCTGCCCGGCTGGCCACCAGAGCCGGAGATCTGCTGCTCGACGTCCGTGCCGATTTCGCCGATGCCTCGGCTGCCGAGCGAAAGGCGGCCGGGGACAAGCAGTCCCACGACTTCCTGATGGCCGAGCTGGCGGCGCTGCGTCCCGGCGACTCGGTGCTGTCCGAGGAGGCCACGGCCGATCAGCGGGCTGACCCGGCCCGGCTCAGCGCCGACAGGGTGTGGATCGTGGACCCGCTGGACGGGACCCGGGAGTTCTCCGAACTGGGCCGTGACGACTGGGCCGTGCACGTGGCGCTGTGGAGTGCCGGCGAGCTCGTGGCCGGCGCGGTCGCGTTGCCGGCGCAGAACACCACGCTGTCCACTCCCGAGGTGGCCGCGCCGCGTCCCTTCGACGGTCCGCCCCGGGTCGTGGTGTCACGCACCCGCCCGCCCGCGGTGGCACTCGCGGTCCGGGAGGCGCTCGGCGGCACCCTGGTGGAAATGGGTTCGGCCGGAGCCAAAGTCGCCGCGGTGGTCCGCGGGGTCGCCGATGTGTACGTGCACGCGGGTGGTCAGTACGAGTGGGATTCGGCCGCGCCCGTCGCGGTGGCCCGCGCCGCCGGTCTGTATACCTCCCGCATCGACGGCTCGCCGCTCCGCTACAACTCGGCCGACCCCACGCTGCCCGATCTGATCGTATGCCGGCCCGAACTCGCCGAGCAGGTATTGGCCGTCACGAAGGGGTAGTGCCCCTCGAAGGCATAGCGTTGATCTCGGGAAGGTCACTAGGCTCACCAGAATGACCCGCCCAACGCTGCGTGAACTGGCCAGTCTGCCCGCTGCACCGGCCCGTCTCGCCGATTCCACCCTGGTCCTGATCGACTGTCAGAACACCTACACGCAGGGAATCATGGAGCTCGAAGGCGTGCAGGCCGCGCTCGAGCAGGCCGCGCAACTGCTCGACCGGGCCCGCAGCGCGGGTGTCCCGATCATTCACATTCAGCACTCCGACGGTCCCGGCTCCCTCTACGACATCGACGGGGAGAGTGGCGCGATCGTCGCTTCGGTGGCCCCGCGCGAGGGAGAACCGGTGGTGGTCAAGCAATTTCCCAATTCATTTGTCCAGACCGACCTCGACGATCGGCTCAAGGGCCTCGACGCGTCGAATCTGGTGCTGGCCGGATTCATGACGCACATGTGCGTCAACTCCACCGCGCGCGGCGCCTTCAACCTCGGCTACGCGCCGACCGTGGTGGCCGCTGCCACCGCCACCCGCACGCTGGCCGGCCCCGACAGCGCACCCGTGCCCGCCGCGGTCATGCAGTCGGCCAGCCTGGCCGCGATGTCGGATCTGTTCGCCATCGTCGTCCCGGATGCCGCGGGTATCCCGGATTAGGCGTGACGACGCGGCCGGGACTCCCGCTTCCTACATCGGTGCGCGATGACTGAACTGGCACAATCCTGAGCATGCGAATGTCGGCGAAGGCGGAGTATGCCGTCCGAGCCATGGTGCAGCTCGCGACGGTCGACGACGGTGAGCTGGTCAAAACCGATGACCTGGCCAAGGCGCAGGGCATCCCGGCGCAGTTCCTCGTCGACATCCTGACCGCGTTGCGCAACGACCGGCTGGTCCGCAGCCATCGAGGTCGCGACGGCGGCTACGAGCTGGCCCGCCCGGCCGGTGAGATCAGCATCGCCGACGTGCTGCGCTGCATCGACGGACCGCTGGCCAGTGTGCGTGACATCGGACTGGGGGATCTGCCGTATTCCGGCCCGACGGCGGCGCTGACCGACGTCTGGCGTGCGCTGCGGGCCAGCATGCGTTCGGTGCTGGAAGAGACCAGCCTGGCCGACGTGGCGGCCGGCTCGCTGCCCGGCCACGTGGCGAAGCTGGCGGGTAACTACCTCAATCAGGAAGAGCAGCGCGGACACGGGTAGCGGTGCCCGCACGCATCGCGATGCCGTCGATCAGCATGCGTAGTCCGCCGTCGAAGTCGTCGGTGACCGGTGTCCGCGCGGCCACGTGCGACAGCGTTTCGATATGCGGATACTCGTCCGCCGCCACCGATCCGATGCGGTTCGCGGCCTCGGGTCTACCACCGGTCAGCGGGCCGGCAAGTTGGGCCTGCGCGGATCCGGTGACCAGTCCCAGCACGGCGTGGAAAGCCGAAAGCCGGTCGCCGTCGGACAGGCCGGCGCGGCCGAGCGCGGCCACCAGTGCATCGGCGACGGCGAAACCGGTGGCCGAGGACATTCGGCGCGTCAGCACCAACGGGATCGCCGCCGGGTGCGCCCGCACCCCACGCCACATGGCGGTCGCAATCGCGTGCACGTCGTGCCGCCAGTCGTCGGTCACCCCCGGCACGGTGATCTCGGCGACCACCGCGGCGACCACCAGTTCCTCCAGGGCCTCCTTGTCGGCGACGTAGTTGTACATCGTCATCGGTCCGGTGCCCAAGGCGGCGGCCAGTGCCCGCATGCTCAACGCCTCCGGTCCGGATGCGTCGACGATTCCCAATGCCGCTGAGGCGATTTCATCGACCGTGAAACGTGCCCGCATGCCTGACTCCTTGACAAGTACGTCGTACGTATTGCAGTGTATCGAATACGTACACCGTACTTATCTTGGAGGTCGTCATGCAGGTCGCGATACCCACCACCCGCGTCGGCTTCGTATCCGGCACCGACGAATGCGCAGCCTGGCTGACGCTGCCCACGACGCCCGGCCCGCACCCGGCGGTGGTGCTGACCCACGGGCTCGGCGCGACGCACGACATGATGCTGGCGCAGTACGAGCAGCATTTCGCGACCGCGGGCCTCGCCACCCTGGCTTTCGATTATCGCCACACCGGAGCGTCGGAAGGCCTTCCGCGCCAACATATCTCCATTCCGAAGCAATGCCAGGACGTGCATGCGGCGCTGGATTACCTGAGCAGGCACACCGATGTCGACGCCGCCCGCCTGGGATTGTGGGGCACCAGCCTCGGCGGGATGAACGTGGTGCGGGTGGCCGCCGAGCGTGTCGATGTCGTAGCCGCAGTCGTGCAGTGCCCGATCGTGCACGGGCCGGGTGCGATACGCAGTTCGGGTCTGCTCGGCCCCTTGCGGCTGACGCCGGCCATTCTCGAGGACGGGGTGCGCGCGTTGTTGCGCCGGAGCCGCCGTTACGTGCCGATCGTCGGTCCGCCCGGCGGGTACGCCATGGTCAGCGCGCCGGCGGCGGAGGCCGGCTGGAACTCGACCGTGCCGCCGGGCGCCGGCTTCGACAACCGGATCGCCGCGCTCGACGCGCTGCGCATGGTGGCCACCTCAGCGCTGCGGCATGCGCGTCGCGTCCGGGCCCCGCTGCTGGTCTGCGTGTGCGACCGGGAGAACCTGATGGATCCGCGCTACGCCGAGCTCGTGGCCGAGCGGGCGCCCAATGGCGTCGCCCGGCACTACGACTCCGACCATTTCGCGATCTATCACCCACCACTGGTGAGCGGGGTAGTGGCCGATCAAACCGCCTTCCTCACGGAGCATCTCGGTGTCCACGCGTGACATGCTGCGGGCCAACGACACCCGGTTCGCCGAGGTCGCCGCGACGCTGGGCGAAGACGAGTGGGCCTCACCGAGCCTGTGTACGGAGTGGACGAACCATGAGGTGCTGGCGCACATGGTGGTCGGCTACAGCTGTGGTTTCGGGGAGTTCACCGCGGCGATAGTCCGTAGGCGTGCTTTCGACCCCGCCAACACCGCGTTGGCCCAGAGCTGCGCCTTCCGCCGCAGCCCCGGCGAACTGTTGGACGATTTCCGCAGGTTGACGGACCGGCCGTCCGGCCTCGGCCGGTACTTCCCGCGTCGGTTGCTCGTCGGTGACCACGTCACCCACGAGCTCGACATCCTGTGCGCCCTCGGCCGGGAACCGCGGATCCCCGCCGACACAATCATCGCGGTGCTCAATACCCAAGTGGCCCTTCCGAACCCGTTCGTGCCGGCGTACCGCAACAGTCGTGGACTGAAGCTGGTGGCGACGGATGTGGAATGGGCACACGGTGAGCACGGCCCGCTCGTCGAGGGCCGCGCGGCCGAGTTGGTATCGGTGCTCGGCAACCGGGCGGAGATGTTGCCGCGCTTGCACGGCGAAGGCGTCGCGCTGCTCGCGGCGCGAGTGCTCAGCCGCCGTACGGTCGGGTGATGATTTCCAGGTAATGCCCTGAAGGGTCCTGGAAGTAGACCCCGCGGCCGCCGTCGTTGTGATTGATCTCGCCTGGGCGCTGACCGCGGGGATCGGCCCAGTGCTGCATGCCGCGGTCGCGGATCTTGCCGTAGATCGAGTCGAACTCTTCCTCGGAGACCAGGAATGCGTAGTGCTGTGGCCGAATTTCGTCGTCGGCACCCACCTGGGCGTAGTCGAGGCTCACCCCGTGATTGAGGGTCACGGCCAGAAACGGCCCGAACTCCTGCGGGCCGGGCAGGCCGAACAACTCGGTGAGGAACTCGGCTGAGACACGCCGGTCCCTGGCGGCGACGATGGTGTGATTGAAGGTGATTGCCATTCAGTCCAGTAAACCGCTGGACCCGGGGCACCGGCAACGGTGCAGGATGGGAACCATGCCCAACACCCAGATCCTGGCCGGGCCGCAGGTGCGGCTGAGGCCACCGGTTGTCGAGGACGCCGAGGCGTTGTACACCCGCATCGCCTCCGATCCCGAGGTGACGCGGTATCTGTCCTGGCGCCCGCACGCGGGAGTGACCGAAACGCGCCGCGTCATCACCACGTTGTTCAACGTGGGGGACGAGCAGACCTGGCTGATCGAAGTGGACGGCGAAGTGGCCGGGCTGTGTGGCCGTCGACGCCCGCAGCCGTATGCGGTGGAACTGGGTTACTGCCTGGCGCGGCAGTGGTGGGGAAGAGGCCTGATGTCGGAGGCGGTTTCGTTGATGCTGGCCGACCTGCGGCCCGATCCCACGGTGTACCGGATCACGGCGTACTGCCATGTCGACAATGCCGGTTCGGCCGGGGTACTGCGACGGTGTGGTCTGCCACTTGAGGGAAGGCTTGCGCGGTATGCGGTGTTCCCCAATATCAGCGACGAACCGCAGGACGTGCTGTTGTTCGGGAAGGCGGTGCGGTGATGGGCACATTCGATATTCGCGGGTTGCAACGGCCGGTGATCGTGGCGCCGATGGCCGGCGGGCCCACGACCCCGGAACTGGCCGCGGCGGGCAGCACCGCCGGCGGCTTGGGGTTCCTCGCAGCCGGTTATCTGGCCGCGGAAACGCTGGCCGAAAAGATCACTGCCGCGCGCGGTTTGACCACCGAAGCGCTCGGCGTGAATCTGTTCGCCGTGCAGCCCAGCGCGGGTACATCCGAGCAGATCCGGGCTTACGCCGCGGAACTGGCCGGTGAGGCGCAGCGCTACGGCGTGGCACTGGGTGACCCTCGCTACGACGACGACGCGTGGGCCGACAAGCTGGACGTGGTGCTCGACCTGCGTCCGGAGGTGGTGTCGTTCACCTTCGGACTGCCGGGCGAGCAGGAGATCGCCCGGCTGCGCGGTGCGGGTATCACGACCGTCGGGACGGTGACGACGCTGGACGAGGCACGACTGGCGGTGGCCCGGGGCGTGGATGCCCTGGCCGTACAGGGGCCGGGAGCGGGTGGACACCGGGGCACGTTCGACCCGGCCGCCGCGCCCGCATCCCAACCACTGGATCAGTTGCTGGCCGAGGTGCTGGACGCGGTTGACGTCCCGGTCGCCGCGGCGGGCGGGCTGGTCAGCGCCGCCGACGTGGCGCGTGTGCTGGCCGCCGGCGCGGTGGCCGTCCAGCTCGGTACCGCGTTCTTGCTGGCCGACGAATCCGGCAGCAGCCCGGTGCACCGCGCCGCTCTGCAGAGTCCCGAGTTCACCGAAACCGTTGTCACCCGGGCATTTTCCGGGCGCTATGCCCGCGGGCTGCGCAACCGCTTCACCGTCGAGCACGACGCACAGGCTCCGCTGGGCTATCCCGAGATCCATTATCTGACCAGCCCGGTGCGCAAGGCCTCGGTGGCCGCGGGCGATCCCAACGCCACCAACGTATGGGCCGGTACCGGGTGGCGCCAGGCCGGTCCGGGGTCGGCGGCCGAGATCATCGACCGCGTCGCCCCGGCCTAGCGGCGCCCGAGGCCCACGTCTTCGACGACACTGTCCACGACGACATCGCCGTCGTCGGAGCGGACGGTGACCTCGGCCGCCGCGGTGTCGGGGACCGACGTCTCGGGCACCCGCACCTCGGTCGAGGATCCGGACTGCGCATGGACCAGATACGGCCCGCGGCCGGGCAATCCGATCACCACGTCACCGTTGCGGCTCACCGCTTCAACCCGGCGCGGTGCGGCGTCGCGGAAGTCGACGGCGATGTCCCCGTCGGACGTGGTGGCGCTGAACTCTTCGGTGACCGCGACGGGATCGCGCGAGACGATCTCGCCGTCGACGGTGTGGGCCTCGACGCGGCGGGCAGCGCCGCGCAGGATGATCGAGCCGTCGTTGACCCGAGCGATCAGCTGGTCTACGTCGGCATGGGCGATCAGCGTGCCGATCTCCTGCTCTGTGCGCACCGTGAGGCGTCGCGCCTGCTCCGGCGGAACCGCGATGGTGATCTCCCCGCCACGCGCCCATTCCAGTACCGGAGAGGGGTTGCCGGCGATGGCGATCCGGGTCTGGCTGCCGTCAGTGGTGACCTGTAGCCGGTGCGCTCCGCTGTGAGAAGTGTTCACCAGGCGCAAATCCGCTACGGCTTCCCGAGTTTCGCGGTCGGCGATGATGCGGATCGCGATCGGGATGCGTGCGGTGTCGATCACCAGTGAGCGCATGGTGGTGGGCAGCCCCTGGTGATCGGTGACGACCCGGACGTTGCTGACGGCCCAGGCCGCCGCGCCGAGGCCGGCTACGGTGCCGGCCACCAGCAGGGTCGCCGCGGCGATCAGGACGAGGCGGAACGCGGTGCGCCCACCGGGGTTCAACTGGGGTGGCGGGTTGACCGGCGGTGGAGCGGCGATGGTGGTCACGATGAAAGTCCTTCCCGGTAGGGATGTTCGGTTTAGGTCTCGAGGTAACGCAGCACCGCCAGCACACGGCGGTTTTCGCTCTCGTCGGGAGCGAGGTCGAATTTCGTGAAGATCGAGGCGATGTGTTTCTCGGCCGATCCGACCGAGATGTGAAGTGCGGCAGCGATGGCCGAGTTGGTCCTACCCTCCGCCATCAACTGCAGGACGTCGCGCTCACGCGGGGTCAGCTGGTCCAGTGCGCTGTGGCGGGCGGTGCGCAGCAGGATCTGGGACACCACCTCGGGATCGAGCACCGTGCCACCGGCGCCCACCACCTCGACGGCGTCGAGAAATGCAGGCACATCGGCCACTCTGTCCTTCAGCAGATAGCCGAAGCCCCTTGTATCCGAGGCGATCAGATCGGCCGCATAACGCTCTTCGACGTAGTGGGACAGCACCAGGACCGGCGACTCGGGGTTCTGGCTGCGCAGCAGTGCCGCCGCCCGGATGCCCTCGTCGGTGAAGGTCGGAGGCATCCGGACGTCGAGGATGGCCAGATCGGGATGATGCTCGTTGACCAGGCGCAGCAGGTTCGTGGCGTCGGGCACCCCTGCGACGACCTGGTGCCCGGCGTCGGCCAGGATCCGTTCGATGCCGGCCCTCAGCAGCGCGGAATCCTCGGCGATCACGATCCGCATGGCAGCACCGCCGTGACGATCGTCGGGCCGGTGGCAGGACTGGACACCCCGAAGGTTCCGCCTGCGGCACGGACCCGCTCGTCCAGTCCGCGCAGACCGGTGGCATTCTCGCCGGCGTCGATGACTGCGCCGCCCTGACCGTCGTCGAAGACCGAGACGTACAGCACGTTGGCCGTGTCATCCAACCGGACGGTGACGACCGCCTGAGAGGCGTTGGCATGCTTGGCGATGTTGGTCAACGCCTCGGCGACCACGAAGTAGGCGACCGATTCCACTTCATCGGGCAGCCTGTGTGGCAGCTCGATGTGCAATGTGGTTGGTACACCTGAGGTCTCGGCGCGCTGCACCACCGAGGACAGCGCTGCGTCGAGACCCCGGTCCGACAGGATCGTCGGGGCGATACCGCGCACCACGTTGCGCAGCTCCACCAGTGCGCTCTTGGCATCGTCGTGCGCCTCGGCGATGAGCGCCTTGGCGGCGGGCGGATCCGAATCCAGCTTGGTCTGGGCCAGGCCGATCGTCATCGCCAGGGACACCAGCCGGGGCTGCACGCTGTCGTGCAGATCGCGTTCGATGCGGTGGCGTTCGGTCTGAGCCGAGGACACGGCGCCCTGCCGGGCATCGGCCAGTGCGTTCACCTGATGCTCCAGGGCCGCGGTGGACGACGGCGGCAGGAGCCATCGGTCGATCGCGACGTCCACGGCCGGGGCGAAGATCAGGATGGCCGCCGCGGCGATGACGGCGACGATCGCCAGCAGCCACGCGATCGGGGGCGAGACGAACATCAGTCCGGCGTCGTCGTCACTCTGCCGGATGGCGACGGCCGCGGCCGGCCCCAGGAACGCGAACGCGAGCAATGCGAACGCGAGTCCCGTGGCCAGCATGTCGTAGGCCATCCGCAGATAGTGGTGGCAGAAGCCCTTCCAGAACCTGGTGCTGCTGATGTCCAGCCACAGCTGATGAGCCCAGCCCTGAAACCCGGTGTGAGGCGACAGCCGCCGGGGTGGGATACCGATGCCCAGGCCGAATACCGCTTCACTGCGGGCCCGCTCGACCCACTCGACGCCGCGCATCAGGTAGATGAACACCACTCCGGCGAGCAGGAATCCGATCACCGACGGAATCGAGGAGACCCCGATGACCAAAATGGACAAGGGAATCCAGAACCATACCAATGCCAGCGCCGCACCGGTGATCATCGACGCCGTCGGCACGAGGCCGATGTTGGGTGATTTCGCCACGGACTGGGGCGCCGGCTCGGCCGGCGCGGGCAGGGCAGTTTCGCTCATTGCGACCATGCCTTCAACCTACGAAGTCGCACGGCCCGGCGACACAGCGTTTTCCTCCGAACCGCGGTGGGGGATAACCCCCGGGTGGTGAATCTACTTCGGTGCGGTGAGCTCCAACGCGATGTTGTCAGGATCGCGGAACTCCAGGATGTAGGAGGGGCCGATGTCCTTGACCGGTTCGTGCGCGATATCCAGATCGTCGAGATGCAGCGCGGCGTCATTCAACTCCGCCAGGCTCTTGAGCCGGAAGGCCAAGTGATCCAGCCCGGTTCGGTCCTCGTCGAACGCGTCTTCACCGACAGGGCGAAGGCCGATCAACGTGCCCCCGGCGTCGTAGATGACCCCGCCGAACAGGAAACCCAGACGGGCGCGGATCTCGGGAGCGGCGTCCCGCGGCATCTCGATGAGAACCGGCCAGCCGAAAACGCTCTCGTAGAACTGCCGGGACCGTTCGATGTCGGTGACCGTGAGCCGAACATGGGCGACCGAGGACGTGGTGATGGCCATGGCTTCATGCTGCCACTCCGGCGTGACAGAATCCCTGCGTGCGTGTGGGGATGACGATGCCGGTCATGGAACCTCAGTTGGATGCGACGACGCTGCGGTCCTGGGCGCACGTCATCGACGGAGGTCCGTTCTCGTCGCTGTGCTGGGGCGAGCGCATCGCCTTCGACAACCCCGACAGCCTGACCCTGCTGGGCGCACTGGCGGCGTGGACCGACCGGGTGCGGTTGGTGACCACGGTGGTGGTGCCGCAGTTACACGACCCGGTGATGCTGGCCAAAGGCCTGGCCACCGGAGATCTGCTCAGCGGCGGCCGGTTGACCGTGGGCATCGGTGTCGGCGGACGCCACGAGGACTACCACGCGGTCGGCGCCGATCCGGCGTCCCAGACCCGGCGGGGACTGGCCGAGCGCGTCGCGGTGATGAAGCGGGTATGGGCGGGGGAGAAGGTGACCGACTCCGTGCTCCCGGTCGGGCCGCCGCCGGTCCAGGCCGGCGGGCCGCCCCTGCAGATCGGCACCATCGGCCCCAAGACGGTGCGTGACGCCGCCGCCTGGGCCGACGGCGTTGCCGGCACCACGCTGGATCTGAATCTGACCGCCCAGGCCGAGCTGTTCGACATCGCCCGGACCGCCTGGGCCGAGGCCGGCAAACCCAAGCCGCATCTGGCCACGTCGTTCTGGTTCGCGCTCGGCGAACCCGATGAAGCCCGCGCCCAGGTGCATCGGCACCTGCGCCGGTACATGAACTGGATCCCGGCCGAATACGTCGACGCCATGGCTCCCATGACCGGTTGGGCCGGCACCGAAGAGCAATTGGCCGAGGTGCTCGGCAAATTCGAGGACATCGGAACCGATGAGGTGCACCTGATCCCGACCAGCTCCGACATCGACCAGCTGCGCCGGGTGGCCGAGGTGGCAGAAGCTTTCGCCTGAGCGTCGCAGCGGATTAGCTGGAATTTCGCTGATCTTAACTGTTCTCGCAGTACGGCCTTCCCTTTCAAATGGACGGAGTCTGTTCACCGTCCATAAGGAGTCCCGTCGCAATGGCTGCGCCCGCACGGCAGTTGCACCTCAACGCATTTCTGCGCAACATCGGTCAGCACGAAGCGGCGTGGCGCCTCCCGGAAACCGACCTGTCGGGCATCACCGACATCGGCCACTACATCGAACTTGCCAGAATTGCCGAACGCGGCAAGCTCGATGCGGTTTTCTTCGCCGACCACCCAGTGCTCAAGGATCAGACCGAGTTTCGCCCGTTCGATGCGCTCGACCCGCTCACGCTGGTTGCCGCGCTCGCCGGGGCTACCACCAACGTCGGGCTGATCGCGACAGCGTCCACCACCTACAACGATCCGTACGGGCTGGCGCGGCGGTTCGCCACACTCGACCACGTGAGCCGGGGCCGGGCCGGCTGGAACGTCGTGACGACGGCCAACGCCTCGGCCGCGGCCAACTTCGGGGTTCCCAATCACCCTGACCCGGAGACTCGCTACCGGCGAGCCGATGAGTTCCTCCAGGTCGCGTTGAAGTTGTGGGACAGCTGGGAAGATGACGCCATCGTCGGCGACAAGGACGCGCCGCGCTTCGTGGATCCCGCCAAGATCCATGCGGTCAACCATGCCGGCCCGCATTTCGAGGTGGCCGGGCCGCTGGAGGTCCCCCGTTCTCCACAGGGGCATCCGGTCCTGTTCCAGGCCGGATCATCCGAGCCGGGTAAGGATCTCGCGGCCAGATACGCCGAGGCCATCTTCACCGCGCAACCGACTCTGGACGAGGCCCGCGACTTCTACCGCGATGTCAAGGCGCGTATCCGCCGTTTCGGTCGCAACCCGGACCAGGTGCACATCCTGCCCGGCTTGTCGACGATCATCGGCGGCACCGAGGCCGAGGCCTTCGAGCGTCAACGCGAACTCGAAGCACTCACCGTGCCCGATTACGGGCTCGAACAACTCAGCGCCATCGTCGGATTCGCGGTCACCAAGGACGATCTCGATCGGAAGCTGACCTTCCCGTCGGAGGACCCGGGCGACACGTTCATCAAGAGCCGGCTCGCCCTGGTGAAGCGGCTCGTGGAGACCGACAACCTCACCGTTCGAGAGTTGTTGCTGCGGCTCAGCAGCGGCCGGGGACACCGCTTGTTCGCCGGCACGCCCGAACAGGTGGCCGACACCATCGAGGAGTGGTTCACCACCGGCGCTGCCGACGGTTTCAATCTGATCCCACCCGCGCTGCCGTCCTCACTGGCCGACTTCGTCGACCATGTCGTTCCAGAGTTGCAGCGCCGCGGCATCTTCCGTGAGGAATACACCGGCACCACACTCCGTGACCACCTCGGATTGGACCGGCCGGCCAACCGATTCGACACCGGCACGGATGCTCCCGTGTCGGCTGCGAGCTGACAGGGGACCTGAATGCGTAATCCGTTGACCCGTGCGGCCCGGGTGATTCTGGCCGCCGGCCTGGTGGCCGGCCTGGTCGCTGCCTGCCAGTCGTCCGGATCCGGTGCATCAGGCTCCGGCGGCCTGTCTGCCGACGCGCCGATTCCGGTGGCGGTTCCGAAGGGGACGAGCCTGGTGGTGGCCGACGATGCGAACCGGCTGAAGACATTGTTCAAACTCTCCGGTGAGCAGGACCGGCTCAGCGCCGACGTCACCTACGCCAACTTCAGCAGCGGGCCGCTGCGTTTGGAGGCGATCCGCTCGGGCAACGCGCAGTTGGGCCGCGTCGGTGATGTCCCGCCGATCCTCGCGCAGTATTCCGATGCCGGGGTGCCCATCGTCGGTGCGGTGAAGTACGACGGGAACGGACTGGTGCTGGCAACCTCGCCGCGGTCGGGTATCAAGACGTTGAAAGACCTGGCCGGCAAGAAGATCGCGATCAACGAGGGTACGGCGCAACAGGCGGTCGTCCTGCGCAACCTCAAGTCCGTCGGATTGAGCATCAAGGATGTGCAGCCGATCAATCTGGGCCTGGCCGAGTTCGCCGACGGACTGCGCGCCGAGCAGGTCAACGCCGCGGTGCTCAAACAACCGGACCGCGTCCGCTACCTCGCGTCCACGCAGGGGGACGGCAGCATCGAAATCCCCAATGCCCCGGGTGCTTACCCCGGCCTGTACTACGTCTACGCGAGTCAGGAAGCGTTGTCCGACCCGGCTCGCGCGGCAGCCATCCGCGAGTTCGTGATCGCCTGGTACCGCGCCGAACAGTGGCTCAACGACAACAAGCAGACCTGGATCGACGAGTACCTGATCAAGGATCAGAAGGTCAGCCCAGAGGACGCCAAGGCCATCGCGGCGGCCGACGGAAAGTCCTCGGTGCCGGGATTCACCGACGAGCTGATCAACACTCAGCAGCAGACCATCGACCTGCTTCAGGAAGCCGGTGCGTTCCCCGGGAAAGAGTTGCACGCCAAGGACGAATTCGATTCCCGGTTCGCCGATCTCAACGCGACGTCGACGGGCAAGCAGTGACAGCCGTTCAGACGCAGCCGGCCCGTGCCGCAAACACAGACCCGAATCTGGTTGAACGCCAGAACTACCCGCATCTGGAACACCGGTCGGGCACGCAGCGCCGGCGGCGGCTCGGGCCGGGACGGGCCATACCCGCATCGTTGGCGATTGGACCACTTCTGCTGGTGGCCATCTGGATCGTCACCTCGCAACTCGGCATCCTCGATCCTCGGACCCTGCCGCCCCCGCTCGACATCGTGCGGACCATCGGTGAGATGTGGTCGGACGGCCGGTTGCCCGCGAATATCCTCGCGTCACTCAAGCTGGCCTCGATCTCGCTGGCCATCGGAGTCGCTCTCGGTCTGGCCCTCGCGTTGATCTCGGGGCTGAGCCGTATCGGGGAGGCCATCGTCGACGGGCCGATCCAGGTCAAGCGTGCCGTGCCGACGCTGGCCATCATCCCGCTGGCGATCATCTGGTTCGGCATCGGCGACACCATGAAGATCATCATCATCGCCACCAGCGTGCTGATTCCCGTGTACATCAACACCACCGCGCAGCTCAAAGGTGTCGACCTGCGGCACGTCGAACTGGCTGAAACCGTCGGACTTTCGCGTGGTCAATTCATCCGCAAGGTCGCGATCCCGGGTGCGTTGCCCGGCTTCTTCACCGGACTGCGGCTCGCGGTCACCATCTCGTGGACCGCGTTGGTGGTGGTCGAACAGGTCAATGCGACGAGCGGTATCGGCTACCTGATGACCCAGGCGCGGCTGTACGGGCAGCTGGACGTCGTGGTGGTCGGCCTGCTGGTCTACGCGGTGTTCGGGCTCACCGGGGACTACGTCGTCCGGGCGGTCGAGAGGAGAGCCCTGTCGTGGCGGCGCGCACTGGGAACCTGACCGAGGAAGTGGCCGTCGTCCGGAACCTGAGCCGATCATTCGGCGGCACAACGATTCTCGATGACGTGAACCTCACCATCCGCAAGGGTGAGTTCGTGGCCCTGCTGGGACGCAGCGGGTCCGGCAAGAGCACGCTGCTGCGGGCGCTGGCCGGGCTGGACCACGGCGTGGCCGGAGCCGGGGATCTGTTCGTGGCCCGCGACGTGTCGGTGGTGTTCCAGGATTCCCGGCTGCTGCCATGGTCGCGGGTGCTCGACAACGTCGCGCTCGGGCTGTCGGGCCGCGAGGTCAGACAACGGGCGAGCACGGTGCTCGCCGACGTCGGCCTGGCCGGACGCGAACAGGCCTGGCCCTACGAGTTGTCCGGCGGTGAGCAGCAGCGGGTGGCGCTGGCGCGGTCGCTGGTGCGCAATCCGGCCCTGTTGCTGGCCGATGAGCCCTTCGGAGCGCTCGACGCCCTCACCAGAGTCCGCATGCACCATCTGCTCAAGGAGCTGTGCGCCAAGTACGAGCCCGGCGTGCTGTTGGTGACCCACGATGTCGACGAGGCCGTGACGCTGGCTGATCGGGTCCTCGTCCTCGACGGCGGAGCGTTCGTCGTCGACCGGAATCTGGACTTCCAGAGCCCCGACGCACGGAACTACCGCAACCCCGAGTTCATCGCGCACCGTGAGGCGTTGCTCGCTGCGCTCGGGGTGGGCGAGCCTGCCGGCTAACGCGATTCAGCGTTCTGAGCCAAGTGCTCGGCCAGCAGCGCGCCGGCATTGCGGATGTGCCGGGCCATCGCGGCGCGGGCCTGCTCGGCGTCGTTGGCGCGCAGGTGTTCGATGATGGCGCGGTGATCCTGGGCCGAGGCCTCGGGCCACCCTTCCACCGCGGCGAAGAACTTCCGGGGTGCGTACGCCAGCGTCGTCTTGATCAACCAGCGCATCTTGCGCGATCCGCTCAGCCGGTAGATCAGGGCGTGGAACTCATGGTTGAGGCGTTCCTCTTCATCGAAATCCTTGGCCGCAGCGGCACGCTCGAGCGCATCCTGGATCCGTTCGAGCTCGTCGACCGTCTCCGGCGTGATCGTCGCGGCGGTACGGGCCGCAAGTTCACCGCCCAGCAGCGCCTGGGCGTCGTAGATGTCGCGGATGTCGTCGCTCGACAGCGCGGTCACCATGAAGCCGCGTCGAGGCTCGACGGACAGGAAGCCCTCGGTCTGAAGTTGGAGCAGCCCCTCGCGCGCCGGGGTGGCGCTGACCCCGAGTTCCTCAGCGACCACCTCCGGGCGGATGAACTCTCCCGCATGCAGTTGCCCCGAAACGATGAGCTCGCGCACATGGGCCGAGACGACGTCGGACAAGCGCATCGGTGCGCGTCTCTTGTTCATCCCCGACACGCCTCAGATGTCGATTCCGCCGCGCTTGACCAGTTGCTTGGCGATCACGCCGCGCTGGATCTCGTTGGTTCCCTCGCCGACGATCATCAACGGTGCATCCCGGAAATAACGTTCGACGTCGTACTCGGTGGAATAGCCGTAGCCACCGTGGATCCGCACCGCGTTCAGCGCGATCTCCATCGCGGTCTCCGAGGCGAACAGCTTGGCCATGCCGGCCTCCATGTCGCAGCGGCCGCCGGCGTCGATCCGCTCTGCCGCGTCGAGCAACAGGCTGCGGGCGGCATAGAGCTTGGTGCCCATATCGGCCAGCATGTTGCCGACCGACTGGTGCTTCCAGATCGGCACCCCGAAACTCTCCCGGTCCTGGGCGTACTGCAGGGCGTCGTCGAAGGCGGCACGCGCGACACCAGTTGCCCTGGCCGCCACCTGGATTCGGCCGACCTCGAGGCCCTTCATCATCTGGGCGAAGCCGCGTCCCTCGACGCCGCCCAACAGGGCATCGACATCGACGTGACAGTCGACGAAATTGATCTCACAACTCTCGACGCCCTTGTATCCCAACTTCGGCAGGTCCTTCGAGACCGTGAAGCCGGGGACCTTCTCCACCAACAGGATTGACACACCCTTGTGGGCGGGGGAGGCGGCCGGATCGGTCTTACACAGCAGCGCGACGAGGCCGGCTTTGCGGGCATTGCTGATCCAGGTCTTCGACCCGTTGATCACATAGCCGGATGCGTCCTTCGTGGCGACCGTCCGCATGGCCTGCAGGTCGGAGCCGCCGCCGGGCTCGGTGAGGGCCATCGTCGCGCGCAGTTCACCGGTGGCCATCCGGGGCAGGTACTTCTGCTTTTGCTCCTCGGTGCCGAACTGCAGCAACAGCTTCGACACCACCGTGTGTCCGCCCATCGCGCCGGCCAGGCTCATCCAGCCGCGGGCGAGTTCCTCGGTGACCTGGGCGTAGCAGGGCATCGACACCGCGGCGAAGCCATAGGGTTCCGGGATCGCCAGCCCGAAGATGCCCATCTCCTTCATCGCCTCGATGAGCGCTTCCGGGTAGGTGTTCGCGTGCTCGAGCTCGCGGACCACGGGCCGGACCTGCTTGTCGACGAAGTCGCGGACGGTCTCGACGATGGCCTGCTCTTCGGCGGACAGGGTGATCACTTGCGGGTCCCTTCGACGTCTCTATGGAAAATATTCTATAGAGTTTGCGGCGCCAACGATGTGGCTGCTTGCGGCGGTGGCGTGGTCACCGGCCCCGCGGACCGACGCTCTCAAGTTCCGCATCGAAACTGCAGGCAGGGACAACGTCGGCGGCGTTTCTGTCCCTCAGTGCAATCTCGGTGCGGCACTCAACCCTTTGGTGTTCGCGTGAGTAACGCTGTGGCGAAGATCCATGCCGAGAATCGCCCCTGCGTTACTCACGGCGTTGCCCTGCAACCAGGGCAGGTCGCGGTGGCGGCGCGGCCGTATTCGCGTTCGACGTCGTAGGGGACCGGATCAAACGCATCCAGACATCGCGAAACCCCGACAAGCTCGCCCGGTGGATGTCAGATTCCGCCACTCGGAACGCGAAACCGTCCGCTGATGGTCAGTGTCAAATATCCGGTTCTGACCTGCATAAATGAAAGTGCCCCCGGCAGGATTCGAACCTGCGGCCTTCTGCTCCGGAGGCAGACGCTCTATCCCCTGAGCTACGGGGGCGCGGGCTGGATGCCAGCTGCGCCGATTGGGCTTGGATAGCGTAGCGCATAGGCGAGCGAATACGGATTCGGGGCGCGGGGACCCCAGACCATAGGATGGACCCTCGTGACCCCCGCCGACCTTGCAGAGCTGCTCAAGGCTACTGCCGCCGCAGTGCTCACCGAACACGACCTGGACACCGCCGCGTTGCCCGACACCGTCACGGTCGAGCGTCCCCGCAACCTCGAGCACGGCGACTACGCGACCAACCTCGCGCTGCAGCTCGGTAAGAAGGTCGGCGTCAATCCGCGCGAGCTGGCCGGCTGGCTGGCCACCGCGCTGACCGCGGCCGACGGTATCGCCGCCGCCGAGGTCGCCGGCCCGGGCTTCGTGAACCTGCGCATCGAGGCCTCCGCGCAGGGCGTCATCGTCACCAACGTGCTGTCCGCGGCGGACACGTACGGCAACTCCACCGAGCTGAACGAGAAGGTCAACCTGGAGTTCGTCTCGGCCAACCCGACCGGACCGATCCACATCGGCGGAACCCGCTGGGCTGCGGTGGGCGACGCGCTGGGCCGGCTGCTGACCACTCAGGGCGCCGATGTCACCCGCGAGTACTACTTCAACGACCACGGCGCCCAGATCGACCGGTTCGCCCGCTCATTGGTTGCCGCGGCCAAGGGGGAGCCGGCGCCCGAGGACGGCTACGCCGGTACCTACATCAACGACATCGCCGCGTCCGTGCTGGCCAAACGTCCCGACGCGATGAGCCTGCCCGCCGACGAGCAGCAGGAGACTTTCCGCGCGATCGGTGTGGACCTGATGTTCACCCACATCAAGGAATCGCTGCACGAGTTCGGCACCGACTTCGACGTGTACACCCACGAAGATTCGATGCACACCTCCGGCCGTGTCGACCAGGCCATCGCGAAGCTGCGCGAGACCGGCAACATCTACGAGAAGGACGGCGCAACCTGGTTGCGCACCACCGAGTTCGGTGATGACAAGGACCGTGTCGTCATCAAGAGCGACGGCAACGCGGCCTACATCGCCGGCGACCTGGCGTACTACCTCGACAAGCGCCAGCGCGGGTTCGACCTCTGCATCTACATGCTGGGCGCCGACCACCACGGCTACATCGCCCGGCTGAAGGCCGCCGCGGCCGCGCTCGGGGACAACCCGGACACCGTCGAGGTGTTGATCGGCCAGATGGTCAACCTGGTCCGCGACGGCCAGCCGGTGCGCATGAGCAAGCGCGCCGGCACCGTCATCACCCTCGACGATCTGGTCGAGGCCATCGGAGTCGACGCCTCCCGGTACTCGCTGATCCGCTCGTCGGTGGACACACCGATCGACATCGATCTGGCGCTGTGGTCCAGTGCGTCCAGCGAAAACCCGGTCTACTACGTGCAATACGCGCACGCACGACTGTCGGCGCTGGCCCGTAATGCCGCCGATCTGGGGGTCACCGCGGATACCGCTCACTTGGATCTGCTGACCCACGACAAAGAGGGCATCCTGATCCGCAACCTCGGCGAGTTCCCCCGGGTGCTCAAGACTGCTGCCGAACTGCGTGAACCACACCGGGTGTGCCGGTACCTGGAAGACCTGGCCGGCGACTACCACCGGTTCTACGACGCCTGCCGGGTGCTGCCGCAGGGCGATGAAGACCCAGGGGAGCTCAATTCCGCACGCCTGGCGCTGTGTGAAGCTACCCGGCAGGTGATTGCCAACGGCTTGGCCATCCTGGGTGTCACTGCCCCGGAGCGCATGTGAACGCGCACCCCACCGGCCCGCGACACGCCGAAGAGGTCCACCACCCCGGCGCGCCCGCCAAGCCGCAGAGCCCCGGCGAGATCATGCTGCTGGCGCCGAATGTATGGCCGCGCAACCTGATTCGTGGCGACGACGGTGTGGTCTCGATCGCCGGAGTGCCGGTCACGCAGTTGGCGGCCGAATACGGCACCCCGTTGTTCGTGATCGACGAGGACGATTTCCGGTCTCGCTGCCGCGACATCGCCGCGGCATTCGGTGGCGGTGAGCACGTGCATTACGCCTCCAAGGCGTTCCTGTGCACCGAGATCGCCCGTTGGGTCGACGCAGAAGGCCTCTCGCTCGACGTGGCGACCGGCGGTGAGCTGGCGGTGGCGCTGCGTGCCGAGTTCCCTCCGGAGCGAATCACGGTGCACGGCAACAACAAGTCGGTCGACGAGCTGACCGCGGCGGTCAAGGCCGGGGTCGGGCACATCGTCCTCGACTCCGAGATCGAGATCGAGCGTCTGGATGCGATCGCCGGAGCGGCCGGCATCGTCCAGGACGTGCTGGTGCGGGTCACGCCCGGCGTGGAGGCCCACACCCACGAGTTCATCTCCACCGCCCACGAGGACCAGAAGTTCGGCCTGTCACTGGCCAGTGGTGCAGCCATGGAAGCGGTACGCAAGGTATTCGCGACCGACAACCTGCGTCTGGTGGGTCTGCACAGTCACATCGGCAGCCAGATCTTCGACGTCGCCGGTTTCGAGGTCGCGGCTCACCGGGTGATCGGCCTGTTGCGCGACGTCGTCTCCGAGTTCGGTGTCGAGAAGACGTCGCAGATGTCCGTCATCGATCTCGGCGGTGGTCTGGGTATTTCCTATGTGCCGGACGATGATCCGCCGCCGATGAAGGAGCTGGCCGACAAGCTGCTGGCCATCGTGCGCAGCGAGTCCGAGGCCGTCGGTCTTCCCGCTCCCAAACTGGTTGTCGAGCCGGGCCGCGCCATCGCCGGTCCCGGCACCATCACGCTCTACGAAGTGGGAACCGTCAAAGATGTGGCGATCAGCGCCACCGCGCAGCGCCGCTATGTGAGTGTTGACGGTGGAATGAGCGACAACATCCGCCCCGCACTGTATGACGCCGAGTACGACGCCCGGCTGGTCTCCCGCGTCAGCGAGGCCCCGCCGGCTCTGGCTCGCATCGTCGGAAAGCACTGCGAGACGGGTGACATCGTCGTCCGTGACACCTGGGTATCCGATGACATCGCGCCGGGTGATCTGCTGGCGGTGGCGGCGACGGGCGCCTACTGCTACTCGATGTCGAGCCGGTACAACCTGCTGTGCCGTCCGGCCGTGGTGGCCGTGAAGGACGGCAAGACGCGGTTGGTGCTCCGTCGGGAGACCGTCGACGATCTTTTGAGCTTGGAGGTTGGTCAGTGAGTGAGAAGTCCATCGGCGTAGCTGTACTGGGCCTGGGTAACGTCGGCAGCGAAGTGGTGCGCATCATCGACGAGAGCGCCGCCGATCTCGCGGCGCGCATCGGCGCCCCGCTCGAGCTGCGCGGCATCGGTGTGCGGAATGTCTCCGGTGACCGTGGCGTGCCCAAGGATCTGCTGACCGACGACATCGTCGAGCTGGTGTCGCGCGACGACGTCGACATCGTGGTGGAGTTGATGGGCCCGGTGAAGCCGGCCCGCAAGGCCATCCTGGCCGCCCTGGAGCAGGGCAAGTCGGTGGTCACCGCCAACAAGGCGCTGATGGCTCAGTCCACCGGTGAGCTGGCTCAGGCCGCCGAAAAGGCGCGCGTCGACCTGTATTTCGAGGCCGCGGTGGCCGGCGCGATCCCCGTGATCCGCCCGCTGACCCAGTCGATGGCCGGTGACACCGTGCTGCGGGTGGCCGGCATCGTCAACGGCACCACCAACTACATCCTGTCCGAGATGGACAGCACCGGAGCCGATTACAGCTCGGCACTGGCCGACGCCAGTGCCTTGGGTTACGCCGAGGCCGATCCGACCGCCGATGTCGAGGGGTACGACGCCGCGGCCAAGGCGGCAATTCTGGCCTCGATCGCATTCCACACCAGGGTCACCGCCGACGACGTCTACCGCGAAGGCATCACCAAGGTCAGCTCGGCGGACTTCGAGTCCGCGCGAGCGCTGGGCTGCACCATCAAACTGCTGGCCATCTGCGAACGCCTCACCAGTGAT
This sequence comes from Mycobacterium sp. URHD0025, assembly GCF_000426065.1. GTDB lineage: Bacteria > Actinomycetota > Actinomycetes > Mycobacteriales > Mycobacteriaceae > Mycobacterium. The sequence goes on from NZ_AUEQ01000008.1 coordinate 469,224, forward strand.
GAAGGCAAGCAACGTGTTTCGGCGCGCGTCTATCCGGCGCTGGTGCCGCTGACGCACCCGCTGGCCGCGGTCAACGGTGCCTTCAACGCCGTGGTGGTCGAAGCCGAGGCGGCCGGCCGGCTGATGTTCTACGGCCAGGGTGCCGGGGGAGCGCCGACCGCGTCGGCCGTGATGGGTGACGTCGTGATGGCCGCGCGCAACCGGGTCCAGGGTGGCCGCGGTCCGCGCGAATCCAAGTACGCCAAGCTGCCGATCGCCCCGATCGGATTCATCCCCACCCGCTACTACGTCAACATGAACGTCTCGGACCGGCCCGGCGTGTTGTCGGCCGTGGCAGCCGAATTCGCCAAGCGCGAGGTCAGCATCGCCGAGGTGCGCCAGGAGGGCATGGTCGACGAGGGCGGGCAGCCGTGCGGCGCGCGCATCGTCGTGGTGACCCACCAAGCCACCGATGCCGCGCTCTCGGAAACCGTCGAGGCGCTGGCCGATCTCGACGTGGTGCAGACCATCAACAGCGTGCTGCGTATGGAAGGAACGAACGCATGAATCCCGGGACTCACCCAAAGACCAGCGCAGGGCCGGTGCACCGGCCCTGGCCGGGATTGATCGAGGCCTACCGCGATCGGCTGCCGGTCGGCGACAACTGGACGCCGATCACCCTGCTCGAGGGTGGCACGCCGCTGATCCATGCCAAGCGCCTCAGCGAACTCACCGGCTGCACAGTGCATCTCAAGGTCGAGGGGCTCAACCCGACCGGCTCGTTCAAGGACCGCGGCATGACCGTGGCAGTCACTGAGTCGCTGGCGCGTGGACAGCAGGCCGTCCTGTGCGCTTCGACCGGCAACACCTCGGCCTCGGCAGCGGCCTATGCCGCGCAGGCAGGCATCACCTGTGCGGTGCTGATCCCGCAGGGCAAGATCGCCATGGGCAAGCTGGCGCAGGCAGTGATGTACGGCGCCAAGATAATTCAGGTCGACGGCAACTTCGACGACTGCCTGGAGCTGGCACGCAAGATCACCGCGGATTTCCCGACCATCGCCCTGGTGAACTCGGTCAACCCCTACCGCATCGAGGGACAGAAGACCGCCGCGTTCGAGATCGTCGACGCGCTGGGCACCGCCCCGGACGTGCACGCGCTGCCGGTCGGCAACGCGGGCAACATCACCGCCTACTGGAAGGGCTACACCGAGTACCACCGCGACGGTCTGTCGGATCGGTTGCCGCGCATGCTCGGCACCCAGGCGGCAGGCGCTGCCCCGCTGGTGCTGGGTGAGCCGGTCAAGGAGCCCGAGACCATCGCCACCGCGATCCGGATCGGTTCGCCGGCATCGTGGTCCGGAGCGGTCGAGGCTCAGCAGCAGTCCAAGGGCAAGTTCCTGGCTGCCACCGACGACGAGATCCTCGCCGCCTACCACCTGATCGCCCGCAGTGAGGGCGTGTTCGTCGAGCCCGCGTCGGCGGCCAGCGTGGCGGGTCTGCTCAAGTCGATCGAGGACGGTTGGGTCAAGCGTGGCTCGACGGTGGTCTGCACGGTTACCGGGAACGGTCTGAAGGATCCCGACACCGCACTCAAGGACATGCCTACCGTCGCGGCACTGCCGGTCGATCCCGTCGCCGTGGTCGCCAAGCTCGGACTGGTCTGAGCCTGGTGAATCAGACCCTGCCCGCCGGGCTCACGGCCACCGCTGTCGTCGCAGCGTCCAGCGCCAACCTCGGCCCAGGTTTCGACAGCCTGGGGTTGGCGTTGAGCCTTTATGACGAGATCATCGTCGAGACAACCGAATCCGGCCTTCAGCTGGAAGTCGAGGGTGAGGGTGCAGGCCAGGTTCCGCTTGATGCGACGCATCTGGTGGTGCGGGCCATCGAGGCGGGGCTGGCGGCCACCGGCTACCGCGCTGCTGGTCTGATCGTGCGGTGCCGCAACGAGATTCCCCATTCGCGTGGGCTCGGCTCATCGGCAGCTGCTGTGGTCGGGGGTCTGGCTGTTGTCAATGGCCTTGTGGCGCAAGCGGGTTCGGATCCGATGAGCGCGGAGCAGCTGATCCAGCTGTCCAGTGACTTCGAAGGGCATCCTGACAATGCCGCCGCGGCAGTTCTCGGCGGAGCGGTGGTGTCCTGGACCGAGACCGATGCCGACGGACGCCCGCGCTACCGGGCGGCGCCGATCCGGGTCCATCCGGACATCCGCTTGTTCCCCGCCGTGCCGCAGCAGCGCTCTTCCACAGCCGAGACCCGCGCGGTGCTGCCGGAGCAGGTGAGCCATGTCGAGGCTCGGTTCAATGTCAGCCGCGCGGCCTTGCTGGTCGTGGCGTTGAGCGAGCGCCCGGACCTGCTGATGGCCGCCACCCAGGACGTGTTGCATCAGCCACAGCGTGCGGCGGCCATGCCGGCCTCCGCGGAATACCTGGGACTGCTACGGCGTTGTGGGGTTGCGGCAGTGTTGTCCGGGGCCGGACCTACGGTCCTCGGCCTCAGCTCTCAGGTGGGATTGCCTGATGAGGCCATGGATTACGGCACTGCCAACGGGTTCACCGTCAGGGAAATGTCGGTCGGAGCAGGCGTCCGCTGGACGTCGGGTGTGGCCGCCAGGAACTGACGATTGAACGGCGCGAGAAGAAGCAAACGCCACACGCCAAGCGTGCACGTTGCTTGATTACTTCATCAAAGCGAGATATTCTCGCTTTCGTCCAGCACTCGCAGGGTCTCTGCCTGCGTCGACACCAGGACGACCACCCAATCTTCTTGTGTTCTACTCGTGGACTGACGGTTCGCCGTGTATCGGCGAATCCTGGCGATCGCCGTTGCGCAGGCGACGGTGTGAGCTACGCGGTCAGCGGTTCAGCTGAACGCGCATCGACCTTTGGGGAACCCTCGCACCACATGATGAGCGAGGGAAAGAAAGGAAATCCGTGACAGATACGGACCTCTTCACGGCTGACAGCGCAAATGGCGCTGGGGATCTGCAGAACGCCGTGACATCTGAAAGCACTGCGACCGCTGACGCCACAACGCCGGCTGCTGCCTCTGCGCCCGGAACCGACACTGCGCGGCGCGCTTCGAGCGCCCGGCCCGCGTCGCTGTCGACCATGGTGCTGCCTGAGCTGCGAGCGCTGGCCAAGGAAATCGGTGTTGAAGGCGCGTCCGGTTTGCGCAAGAGTGAATTGATCGCAGCTATTCGCGCCCATCGCGGCGAGTCCAATGGTGCCACCCAGGCCACTCAACAAGCCGCCGACGTCCAACCGGACGCCGGTGCTGCTGAGCAGCCCGCTGCCCGTCGCCGTGAGCGTCGGGGTTCCTCGCGTCAGGCCGGCGCCCCGGTAGCCGACGCCGCTCCGGTGGCCGAGGCCGCCAAGGGCGACGCTGCCAAGGGCGACGCCGCCAAGGACAACGCCGCCAAGGACAACGCCGCCAAGAGCGAAGCGGCCACCGAGCCCGCCAAGGTTGAGGCGAAGTCGGACTCCGCTGCTGAGGCCGACACCAAGGACGCCAAGGCCGCGGCCGAGCCGCAGGAAAGGCCTGCCAAGCAGGACCGGCAGGACAAGCGCGACCGCCAGGACCGCCGCGAGAAGCGCGAGCAGGCCGACGGCGAGAACAAGCAGGCCGAAAACAAGCAGGCCGAGAACAAGCAGTCCGATAACAAGCAGGACGACAGGCGCGACCAGCGGCAGGACAAGGGTCAGGGCCGCGACCAGTCCGATCAGCAGGACAACCAGCAGAACCGGGGCGGTAACTCCTCGGGCAACAACGATGACGACGGCGATGGCGATGGCCGTCAGGGTCGCCGCGGTCGCCGGTTCCGCGACCGTGACCGTCGCCGCCGTGGAGAGCGTGGCGGCGAGGGCGGTAACGAGGCCGAGCTGCGCGAGGACGATGTCGTCCAGCCCGTCGCCGGAATCCTCGATGTCCTGGACAATTACGCGTTCGTCCGCACGTCGGGCTACCTGGCCGGACCGAACGATGTCTACGTCTCCATGAACATGGTGCGCAAGAACGGTCTGCGCCGTGGCGACGCGGTCACCGGTGCGGTCCGGGTTCCTCGCGAAGGTGAGGGCGGTGGCAACAATCCGCGGCAGAAGTTCAATCCGCTGGTGCGTCTGGACAGCGTCAACGGCGGTCCGGTCGAGGCGGCCAAGAACCGGCCCGACTTCACCAAGCTGACGCCGCTGTACCCGAATCAGCGGCTGCGGCTGGAGACCACGCCCGAGCGGCTGACCACCCGTGTCATCGACTTGATCATGCCGATCGGTAAGGGTCAGCGCGCCCTGATCGTGTCGCCGCCCAAGGCCGGCAAGACCACGATCATGCAGGACATCGCCAACGCGATCACCCGCAACAACCCGGAATGCCACCTCATGGTGGTGCTCGTCGACGAGCGTCCGGAAGAGGTCACCGACATGCAGCGTTCGGTGAAGGGCGAGGTCATCGCCTCGACCTTCGACCGTCCGCCGTCAGACCACACCCAGGCCGCCGAGCTGGCGATCGAGCGGGCCAAGCGCCTGGTCGAGCAAGGCAAAGATGTCGTCGTCCTGCTGGACTCGATCACCCGTCTGGGACGCGCGTACAACAACGCGTCGCCGGCCTCAGGTCGCATCCTGTCCGGTGGTGTGGACTCGACCGCGCTGTACCCGCCGAAGCGTTTCCTCGGCGCCGCGCGCAACATCGAGCACGGCGGCTCGCTGACCATCATCGCGACGGCCATGGTCGAGACCGGCTCGACCGGTGACACCGTGATCTTCGAGGAGTTCAAGGGCACCGGTAACGCCGAGCTCAAGCTGGACCGCAAGATCGCCGAGCGCCGGGTGTTCCCGGCTGTCGACGTCAACCCGTCGGGCACCCGCAAGGACGAGCTTCTGCTCTCCACCGACGAGTTTGCCGTCGTGCACAAGCTGCGCCGGGTGCTGTCCGGGCTGGACAGCCACCAGGCCATCGACCTGCTGATGAGCCAGCTGCGCAAGACCAAGACCAACTACGAGTTCCTGGTGCAGGTCTCCAAGACTGCCCCGGGCAACATGGACGTCGACTGACCGATATCGATCGCGCACAAGGCCCTCGCCATCCGGCGGGGGCCTTTTGCGTACGTGGTGTGATTACTCAACGTTGACTACCATGACGGCATGGCCCCCACGACAATCCCGCTGCTGCCCTGCACTGCACCGGAGCCGACCATCGAGTTCTATCGAGCCCTGGGTTTCGATACTTCCGCTCATCAGACGAAGCCCTATCTGCATCTGGCGTTCACGTTGGCCGGTATCGACCTGCACTTCAAAGAGCCCGCGCCGGGACTGAACGCCGCCGACGAACTATCCGGCGGGTGTCTGGTCATGGTCGACGAAGTCGCCAGTCATCACGCTGCCTTCACCGCCGGCTTGCGGGCCCACTACGACCGACTGCCGGTGTCCGGGCTCCCGAGAATCCGGCGGTTGCGGCCCAGGCAGAGCCGGTTCTGCCTGTACGACCCGTCGGGCAACTGTGTGGTGTTCATCCGGCGCGACGAGGCGTCGATCACCTACGGCGGCTCACGGTTGCTGTCCGGACTGGCGAAAGCACTCGACAACGTCGCCATCTTTCGGGACTTCAAGGAAGATGACGTGCTCGCGGCCCGGGCACTCGATACGGCGCTGAGCAGGTACCGCGACACCGCACCGCGAATCGATCTGGCCAGGGCGCTGGCCGACCGGATCGAGCTCGCCATTGCTCTCGGCGACGACGAGACCGCCGATTCCGTTCGCGCCGAGCTGGATTCGATGTTCATGACGCCGGCTGAGCGTGATGCGGTGGCACTTGAACTGCAAGCGATCACGGATCTTCAGCGGTGGCTGGCGTAGCCGCGCCGACGGTCCGGTTGCTGGTCCTGGGCGTGGTGCGCATGCTCGGCGAGGCGCACGGTTACGCGGTGCACCAGGAGCTGATGTCGTGGCGCGTGGACACCTGGACGGCGGTCAAGCCACCGTCGATCTACCACGCGGTCAAACAGCTTGAGCGCGAGGACAAGCTACGGGCGGTGCGGTCGGAGGCCGGTTCTCGCGGGCCCGCCCGCACGGTCTATGCCGTCACCGACTCCGGGGACACCGAATTCTTCGGACTGCTGGAGGCCGCGCTGGTGAGTCCTGATATCGAAGAACTCGGAGCCGGCATCGCCTTCATGTGCAGCCTGCCGCGGCGTCGGGTCGCCGAATTGCTGGCTCGACAACTGACCGTCAGCCGCGAGATCACCGGGGAACTGCAGGCCATGAAGCCCCAGTGGCCCGATCCCGAACAGCCCCCACACGCGCACCATCTGCTCGACCTGTGGAGTGGTGTGTTCGGGGCCAACGCGCGATGGACCGAGGCGATGCTGGGCCGAGTGCGGGCCGGCGAATTCAGGTTCGCCGGCGAAGCTCAAGGACCCGCATCGCCTTTCAAGCCCGGCATCACATAGCGCCGAACATGGGCCAGCACGGCGTCACCGTCGTTGGGGTCCAGCGTGTTGCCGGGTACGGTTGCCAGCGAGATCACCACTCGGGCAATCCATTCCGATGCCTCTGCAGTGTCGATGTCGCTGCGGACCTCACTGCGATCGCGGGCAGCGACAACGTAACGCGACCAGAATTCTGCGAGGTCGGGGACCAAGCCCTGTACGCCGGCCCCTGCGCACGCGGCGAATTCCTCGGGTTCGTCGGTGCGGAGTTTCATCAACACCGCGCCGGGGTCGTCGTATGCCCGCAGGCCGTTGCCGACGCCCCAGGCCATCTGGCGATCCAGCCCGTCGATCTGCTCGAGCATGGCATGCGCCTCCGACCAGAAGGTGTCGTTGAGGCGCACGATCACCGCGCCGAGCAGCGTCACCTTGTCCGGAAAGTGGCGATAGAGCCATCCGCGGGAAACGCCTGCGGCCTCGGCCACCTCGGAGACTGTGGTCGCCCGTATGCCCTTGGTTCGCAGACACTCCTCTGCGGCGTCGAGCAGTCGGTCGCGCACGCTGCGGGGGGTCGTGGTGCTGGTCAACTGTCGTTTCTCCTGGACCTGGGGTGGACTGCGAGCGGATCAGGTACATGATTCTGCCAAGGACGTCTCTTGTCGTGCCACGCCATGGTAGACAGTTTTGTCAATCTGTTCACTAGCCTTGGGGATCATCGGATGGCCGAAACGCTGCAGCAGTTGCTCCGCGAGCGCGAAAAAGTCGACACGGTCGCCGTCAAGTACGGCGAACGTACGTGGACCTGGCGCGAGCATATCGCCGAAGCGAAGGCCCAGGCGGCGACGTTGATCGGCATGACCGATCCGCAGCGTCCACTGCATGTCGGCACGCTGCTGGGCAACACGCCCGACATGCTCACCGCGCTGGCGGCGGCGGCGCTCGGCGGCTACGTGCTGTGCGGCATAAACAACACCCGTCGGGGCGATGCGCTGGCCCGCGATATCGCCCGGGTGGAGTGCCAGATCGTGCTCGTGGATCCGCAGCACCGTGAGCTGCTCGACGGTGTCGACCTTCCCGGCGTCACCGTCGTCGATGTGTCAGAGGCGGCGTGGTCACCGCAGGAACTCGTCCCGCATCGTGAGGTGGGGCCCGATGACACCTTCATGATGATCTTCACTTCGGGGACCAGCGGCGAGCCCAAGGCCGTCGAGGTGGCGCATTCCATCGTGTTGTTCTCGGCCGCGGCGTTGGTGCAGCGCTACGGCCTCACCGAGGCGGACACCTGTTACCTGGCCATGCCGCTGTTCCACTCGAACGGTGTGTACGCGGGATGGGGTGTTGCGCTCGGATCCGGCGCGGCCATGGCACCCGCGCAGTTCTCGGCCTCCGGCTTCCTTCCGGACATCCGGCGCTACGGCGTCACGTACATGAACTACGTCGGCAAGCCGCTGGCCTATATCCTCGCCACTCCCGAGCAGGCCGACGATCACGACAACCCGCTGCGGGTGGCTTTCGGCAACGAGGCCGCCGACCGTGACATCGATGAATTCAGCCGCCGGTTCGGCTGCAGTGTGTGGGACGGTTTCGGCTCGACCGAACTGGCGATCATCATCACCCGCTCCGAAGGCACGCCGGCCGGCAGCGTCGGCCAGGGATTCCCGGGGGTCGCCATCTACGACCCGGAGACCGTCACCGAATGCGAGGTCGCGACATTCGACGACACCGGTGCCCTGGTCAACGCCGATGCCGCCATCGGAGAGCTGGTCAACACCAACGGCAGCGGGATGTTCCGCGGCTACCACAACGATCAGGGCGCGACCGATGAACGGCTGCGGCACGGCATGTACTGGTCGGGGGACCTGGCCTACCGCGATGCCGATGGTTGGATCTACCTGGCCGGCCGCACCGCGGACTGGATGCGGGTGGACGGCGAGAACCTCACCGCGGCCCCGATCGAGCGAATCCTGTTACGCCAGCCGGTGATCAGTCGCGTGGCGGTCTATCCGGTGCCCGACGAATTCGTCGGAGACCAGGTGATGGCGGCCATCGTGCTGCGCGACGGTCAGCGCCTCACACCGGACGGGCTCACCGAGTTCCTCGCCGCTCAGCCGGACCTTTCGCCAAAGGCCTGGCCACGGTACATCTGGCTCGCCGACGATCTGCCCAGCACCGCGACCAACAAGATCCTCAAGCGTGAGCTGGTGGCCCTCGGCGCCGATCCGGCCGGGCGGGTGCTGTGGAAGCGGGACGGCACGGTCTACACGCAAATTTGACGGAGCTGTCGCCGGCACCGGCCAGGGAATAGGCCCCGGTCGTCGGGCGTTTAGGAGGTTGGCGGTTGACCTGGCATAATGGACCGCCGACCCTCGGTCCCGGTTCACGTCCATCCGAATTGCGGGCGACCCGGGCCAACGATTGAAGAGGAACCCATGAAAACAGGCATTCATCCTGAGTATGTCGAGACCACGGTGCACTGTGGTTGCGGCAATACCTTCAGCACCCGTAGCACCAAGCAGAGCGGCCAGATCGTGGTCGAGGTCTGCTCGCAGTGCCACCCGTTCTACACCGGCAAGCAGAAGATCCTCGACAGTGGCGGCCGCGTGGCCCGCTTCGAGAAGCGGTACGGCAAGCGCAAGCCTGCCGGCGATCAGGCTGCCGCAGCCGACAAGTAGCTACGTCAACAGCGCCCGATCTGTCGCATTCGCGTCAGATCCGGGCGCTGTTCTCGTTTCACGGCGGATTTCGGGAAGGAGCGAACAGTGACCGGCACTGATACGGCCCCGGCGATCGAGGCGTTGCTGGCTGAGCATGCCGACCTCGAGCGCCAACTGTCCGACCCCAACCTGCACGCCGACGCCGCAGCTGCCCGGAAGGTGGGTCGGCGGTTCGCCCAGATCTCGCCCGTCGTCGGGACCTACCGCAAGCTGGAGACCGCCCGCGGTGACCTCGAGGCTGCCCGCGAACTCGCCGCCGACGACGCCAGCTTCGCCGCCGAGGTGGACGAGCTGAGCGCCAAGGTCGCCGAACTCGACGCCCAGCTGACCGATCAGTTGGCACCCCGCGACCCGCACGATGCCGATGACATCGTGCTGGAGGTCAAGTCCGGGGAAGGCGGGGAGGAATCGGCACTGTTCGCCGCTGACCTGGCCCGGATGTACATCCGGTACGCCGAGCGTCACGGCTGGACCGTCACGGTGCTCGACGAGACGTGGTCGGACCTCGGCGGTTACAAGGACGCCACCATCACCATCGCGAGCAAGGGCGACTCGGCCGACGGCGTGTGGTCGCGGATGAAGTTCGAGGGTGGTGTGCATCGCGTTCAGCGGGTGCCCGTCACCGAATCCCAGGGCCGGGTGCACACCTCGGCCGCAGGCGTCCTGGTCTATCCCGAGCCCGAAGATGTCGAGGCTGTCCAGATCGACGAATCCGATCTGCGCATCGACGTCTACCGGTCCTCGGGCAAGGGCGGACAGGGCGTGAACACGACCGACTCCGCGGTGCGCATCACGCACCTGCCCACCGGCATCGTGGTCACGTGCCAGAACGAGCGGTCCCAGCTGCAGAACAAGGCCCGGGCCATGGTCGTGCTCGCCGCTCGGCTGCAGGCACTGGCCGAAGAGCAGGCGTCGGCCGACGCATCGGCCGACCGGGCCAGCCAGATCCGCACGGTGGATCGCAGTGAACGGATCCGCACCTACAACTTTCCCGAGAACCGGATCGCGGACCACCGCATCAACTTCAAGGCGCACAACCTCGACCAGGTGCTCGACGGGGACATGGACGCGCTGCTCGACGCGCTGGGCGCCGCCGACAAACAGGCCCGGCTGCAGCAGCAGGCATGACACGCCTGCGGCAGGCGGTCGCGGCGGCAGCAGCACGGTTGGCCGCCGCCGGCATCGCCTCCCCGCGCATCGACGCCGAACTACTGGCCGCGCACGTCCTGGGTGTCGACCGCGGCCGGCTGATGTTTCTCGACGATCCCGATGAACGGTTCGAGCAGGCCTACGACGAGCTCGTCGCCGCCCGGTCTCGCCGGGTTCCCCTGCAACACCTGGTCGGGACCGCGCCGTTCGGCCCGTTGACACTCACGGTCGGGCCCGGCGTGTTCATTCCGCGCCCGGAGACCGAGGCGCTGCTCGAATGGGCCTGTGTACGACAGCTTCCCGACAATCCGTTGATCGTCGACCTGTGCACGGGTTCGGGCGCGTTGGCGTTGGGGCTGGCCACCCGGTGGCCAGACGCCCGGGTGCTCGCCGTGGAGAACTCGCCCACCGCCCTGGAATTTGCCCGGCGCAACGCGGCGGGGACCCGTGTCGAGATACTGGACGCCGACGTCACCGCGCCCGGTCTGCTGCCCGAACTCGATGCCACGGTGGACCTGCTGGTCTCCAACCCGCCCTACATCCCGGAGGCCGCGGAACTGGAACCCGAAGTGGCCCAACATGATCCCGCAGTCGCGTTGTTCGGCGGCCCCGACGGGATGTCGGTGATCCGGCCGATCGTCGCGCTGGCCGCCCGCTGGTTGCGCGACGGGGCGTTATGCGCCGTCGAGCACGACGACACCACGTCCGGGCTGTCGGTCGACACATTCGAGCGCGACGGGCATTTCACCGAGGTCACCGCGCGCCGTGACCTCGCAGGGCGACCCCGCTTTGTGACGGCGACCCGGATTGGGAGAAGCTGAGTTGATGCGCGCACCGACCGGGGAGCCGACATGACCATCTTCGATTGCACCGACGCCGATCAGCGTGCGACCGGTATCGCGTCAGCGATCAGCGCTGTCAAGGGTGGCCGCCTCGTGGTGATGCCGACCGACACCGTCTATGGCATCGGTGCCGACGCGTTCGACTCCGAGGCGGTAGGTGCGCTGCTGGCCGCCAAGGGCCGGGGCCGCAACATGCCGGTCGGGGTGTTCGTCGGTTCGTGGAACACCATCGATGGGCTGGTCTATTCGGTGCCCGCGGCCGCCCGCGAACTGATCCGCGCATTCTGGCCCGGTGCACTGAGTCTCGTGGTTACGCAGGCGCCGTCACTGCAGTGGGATCTCGGGGACGCCAACGGCAGCGTCATGCTCCGGATGCCGCTGCACCCGGTGGCCATCGAGTTGCTGCGGGAGGTGGGTCCCATGGCACAGTCCAGCGCCAACGTCTCGGGCCGGCCCGCCGCGGTGACCGCGGCCGAGGCTCACGAGCAACTCGGCGACAAGGTCGAGGTCTATCTCGATGGTGGACCCGCCGAACAACAGGCCGCGTCCACCATCGTCGACCTCACCGGCGACCAGCCACGCATCCTTCGGACCGGCCCGATCAGCGCGGCGGACATCGCTAGGGTCGTCGGCGTGGAAACATCCACGCTCACAACAACACCTACGGAGTGATCTCAGCTTGCTGCAGTACGGTTCACCGGTGATGTCGGCCGGTGACGCAGTGATCCCCGCAGTCAATACCGGCCTCCTCGCGCTGTCGGACCGGGGCGCCGGTGTGCCGCTCCGTGAGCTGGCTCTGGTCGGGCTGACGGCCGCCATCATCACCTACTTCGCCACGGGTTGGGTGCGTGTGGTGGCGATCCGGCTCGGCGCCGTGGCCTATCCCCGTGAACGCGATGTCCATGTGCACCCCATTCCGCGGATGGGCGGCCTGGCGATGTACATCGGGGTCGCCGCCGCGGTACTGCTGGCCTCTCAGCTGCCGGCATTGACCCGGGGATTCGTCTACTCGACCGGTATGCCGGCGGTGGTGGTGGCCGGCGGGCTGATCATGGCCATCGGGCTGATCGACGACCGCTGGGGCCTGGATGCGCTGACGAAGTTCGCCGGGCAGATCACCGCGGCCAGCGTTCTGGTCACGATGGGTGTGGCGTGGAGCGTGCTCTACATCCCGTTCGGGGGAGTGGGCACCATCGTCCTCGACCAGGTGTCCTCGATCCTGCTGACGCTCGCGCTCACGGTGTCGATCATCAACGCCATGAACTTCGTCGACGGGCTCGACGGCTTGGCGGCAGGCCTGGGCCTCATCACCGCCCTGGCCATCTGCGTGTTCTCGGTGGGGCTGCTGCGCGATCACGGCGGCGACGTCCTGTTCTACCCGCCGGCGGTGATCTCGGTGGTGCTCGCGGGTGCCTGCCTGGGTTTCCTGCCGCACAACTTCCACAAGGCCAAGATCTTCATGGGCGACTCCGGGTCCATGCTGATCGGTCTCATGCTGGGAGCGGCGTCGACGACGGCTGCGGGGCCGATCTCGCAGAACGCCTACGGCGCCCGCGACGTGTTCGCGCTGATGTCGCCGTTCCTGCTGGTGATCGCCGTGATGCTGGTGCCGGCGCTGGACACGTTGCTGGCCATCGTGCGGCGCACCCGGGCCGGCCGCAGCCCGCTCAGTCCCGACAAGATGCATCTGCATCACCGGTTGCTGCAGATCGGGCACTCGCATCGACGTGCCGTGCTGCTGATCTACCTATGGGTCGGAATCATCGCGTTCGGCGCGGCAGCGACGATTTTCTTCGATCCCCGCTATACCGGAGCGGTCGTCGCGGCGGCCATTCTGGTGGCGATCGTGGTGACTCTGATTCCGCTGTTGCAACGGGGAAGCGAAGCCTCCGAGGACGAGCGCGAAGCGAAGTACGACGAAAAGTAGTAGGCCACGTTTAGGGGTGCCTACCATGTGTTAGGGTGCTGCCAGAACCCGAAAAACCTCGCGGGTTGCCGGCCCGGCCCATCGGTTCGACGAACCGTCAGGTGCCGATCCACGACCGACAAAGGGAGCTACCCCGTGGGTGATTCGAGCCCGCCCGCAGCCCTCCGATATTCTCGGCGGGAATGCACAGGGTTTTGCCAGGGGATAGCGGCCGTTGGCATCTCCGTGGGTGCAGTTTTTCGTGACAGCGGGATTGGGGTGAAGCAGTGACGACGCCAGCGCAAGACGCGCCGTTGGTGTTCCCGTCGGTGGCCTTCCGGCCGCTGCGTCTCCTGATCGTTTGCGTCGTTCTGACCGCGCTGGCCGTCGTGGCCGCCGGATTCACCGGACACATTTTCTTCGGCGTCTTCTTCGGTGTCGGCCTGGCCCTCGGCTTGGTCAACGCCTTGCTGGTGCGCCGGGCCGTCGAATCGATCACGGCCGAAGACCACCCGCTGAAGAAGAAGATGGCCGTGAACTCCGCGAGTCGGTTGCTGATCATCACCGCGATCGCGCTCGGCATCGCATTTGTCTTCAAAACCTCGGGCGGCATCGCGGTGCTGTTCGGGCTGGCGATTTTCCAGGCTCTGCTGGTGATGAGCACCAGCATCCCCGTGCTGCGGAAGATCCGCTCGAACGGCCTGGATGTCTTGGATACGGAATCGAAGGGTTGAGCTGACCTATATGTCTCAGACGACGACCGTGCTCGCTGCCGAAGAGGGTGGCGCCGCCATCCACGTCGGCCACCACACGATGGTGTTCGAGCTGTTCGGGATGACGTTCAACGGTGACACCATCCTGGCCACCGCGGTCACCGCGGTGATCGTGATCGCGCTGGCATTCGTGCTTCGCGCGATGGTCACCTCGACCGGCGTGCCGGGCGGTGTGCAGCTGTTCTGGGAGGCCCTGACCATCCAGATGCGCGGCCAGATCGAGGCCGCGATCGGCATGAAGGTCGCGCCGTTCGTGCTGCCGCTGTCGGTGACGATCTTCGTCTTCATCCTGGTGTCCAACTGGTTGTCTGTGCTGCCGCTGCAGTACGGCGGACCCGACGGCGCAGCGGCCGAGTGGTACAAGCCGCCGGCCTCCGACATCAACTTCGTGCTCGCGCTGGCCCTGTTCGTGTTCGTCTGCTACCACGCGGCCGGCATCTGGCGGCGCGGCATCATCGGCCACCCGGTCAAGGTGCTCAAGGGGCACGTCCCCGCGCTGCTGCCGATCAACATCGTCGAGGAACTCGCCAAGCCGATCTCGCTGGCCCTCCGTCTTTTCGGCAACATCTTCGCCGGCGGCATCCTCGTTTCGCTGATCGCGATGTTCCCCTGGTACATCCAGTGGGCACCCAACGCGATCTGGAAGACCTTCGACTTGTTCGTCGGCCTGATCCAGGCCTTCATCTTCTCGCTGCTGACGATCCTGTACTTCAGCCAGTCGATGGAGTTGGACCATGACGAGCACTGAGCACGACAAACCGGATTACTGAGCTCTAACAACTGCACCACACGAACTCCTGGCGGCGCAGCCACCAGTTATCAAGGAGGATAAAAGGAATGAATCTCGACCCCAACGCCCTCATCACGGCCGGCGCGCTGATCGGTGGCGGTCTGATCATGGGTGGCGGCGCCATCGGCGCCGGTATCGGTGACGGTATCGCGGGTAACGCGCTGATCTCGGGCATCGCCCGGCAGCCCGAGGCCCAGGGCCGGTTGTTCACCCCGTTCTTCATCACCGTCGGTCTGGTGGAGGCCGCGTACTTCATCAACCTGGCCTTCATGGCGCTGTTCGTCTTCGCCACCCCGGGCCTGCAGTAGTCCATCAGCATGGGTGAACTGAGCGCAACGATCCTGGCTGCAAGCCAGGCAGCCGAGGAAGGCGGTGGGGGCCAGAGCAACTTCCTGGTCCCCAACGGCACCTTCTTCGCCGTGCTGCTCATTTTCCTGATCACGCTTGCTGTGATCGCGAAATGGGTTGTGCCACCAGTCGGCAAGGTGCTGGCAGAGCGCGAAGCGATGCTGGCGAAGACCACCGCCGACAATCGGAAGTCAGCCGAACAGGTGGCCGCGGCACAGGCGGACTATGACGAGGCGATGGCCGGGGCTCGCACCCAGGCGTCGGCCATTCGCGACGAGGCCCGCGCAGCGGGCCGCGAAGTGGTCGATGCCAAGCGTGCCGAGGCCAGCACCGAGGTGGCCGAGAATGTGCGCCAGGCCGATGGGCAGCTTGCTGCCCAGGGTGCCGAGGTGCGGTCGGGTCTGGAGTCGTCGGTGGACGGACTCTCGCAGACACTGGCCAATCGAATTTTGGGCGTCGACGTGAAATCAGGTGGGACGCAGTAGATGTCGATATTTATCGGGCAGCTGATCGGCTTTGCCGTCATCGCCTACATCATCATCAAGTGGGTGGTGCCGCCGGTACGGAGCCTGATGCAGAAGCAGCAGGAAGCCGTGCGGGTCGCCCTCGCCGAGAGCGCCGATGCGGCGAAGAAGCTCGCCGAGGCCGATGAGATGCACGCCAAGGCACTCGCCGACGCCAAGGCCGAATCGGCCAAGGTGACCCAGGAGGCCTCGCAGGACTCCGAGCGGATCACCGCTCAGTTGGCCGAGCAGGCGGGCACGGAGGCTGAGCGGATCAAGGCGCAGGGCATTCAGCAGATTCAGCTGATGCGCCAGCAGCTCATCCGCCAGCTGCGGACCGGCCTCGGATCGGAGTCGGTCGCCAAGGCCGACGCTCTGGTCCGGGCGCATGTCGCCGACCCGGCCGCACAGGCGGCCACCGTCGACCGGTTCCTCGCCGAACTCGAGCAGATGGCCCCGTCGTCGGTGATGATCGACACCGCCGCGACGGCGAAGCTGCGTGCGGCCAGCCGCGAGTCGCTGTCGGTCCTGGTCGACAAGTTCGACTCCATCGCGAGCGGTCTGGACGCCGATGGCCTGACCACTCTGGCCGACGAGCTGACCTCGGTGGCCAAGCTGCTGCTGTCCGAGTCGGTGCTGATCAGGCACCTGGCTCAGCCGAGCGACGACGCTTCCGCCAAGGTCGCGCTACTCGACCGTCTGCTGTCGGGCAAGGTCGGCGACACCGCACTGGATCTGCTGCGCACCGCCGTTTCGCAGCGTTGGTCGACCGAATCGAACCTGGTCGACGCGATCGAACACACCGCGCGTCTGGCGCTGCTCAAGCGCGCCGAGACCACCGGTGAGGTCGACGAGGTGGAGGACCAGCTGTTCCGGTTCGGCCGCCTGCTGGACGCCGAGCCGCGGCTTTCCGCCCTGCTCAGTGACTACACCACCCCGACCGATGGCCGGGTTGCCTTGCTGAACAAGGTCCTTTCCGGCAGCGCGGCGGCGAACGGGACGGCAGCTGCGCTGCTGACCCAGACTGTGGGACTGCTGCGCGGCGAGCGCGCAGATGAGGCTGTCATCGATCTCGCCGAGCTCGCGGTGTCCCGCCGTGGCGAGGTGGTCGCTCACGTGACCGCCGCGGCTGACCTGACCGATGCCCAGCGCACCCGGCTGTCGGAGGTGCTCACCCGCATCTACGGACACCCGGTGTCGGTGCAGTTGCACGTCGACCCGGAACTGCTCGGTGGTCTGTCGATCACCGTCGGTGACGAAGTGATCGACGGCTCGATCTCGTCCCGACTGGCCGCAGCGGCCACTCAGCTGCCGGACTGACGAGTCCAGCCCCGGCACGAACCCAGAACCACCCCAAGAACAAGGTAGGAAGACGAAAAACCATGGCAGAGTTGACAATCTCGGCTGCTGATATCGAAGGTGCCATCGAGGACTACGTATCCTCGTTTTCCGCCGACACCGAGCGTGAAGAGATCGGCACCGTCATCGACGCCGGTGACGGCATCGCTCACGTCGAGGGTCTGCCCTCGGTCATGACCCAGGAGCTCCTCGAGTTCCCGGGCGGTGTGTTGGGCGTGGCACTCAACCTCGACGAGCACAGCGTCGGCGCCGTGATCCTGGGTGACTTCGAGAAGATCGAAGAGGGCCAGCAGGTCAAGCGCACCGGCGAGGTCCTCTCGGTGCCTGTCGGCGACGCCTTCCTCGGTCGCGTCGTCAACCCGCTCGGTCAGCCGATCGACGGCCAGGGCGACATCGCCGCCGAGGAGCGGCGCGCCCTCGAGCTGCAGGCCCCGTCGGTGGTTCAGCGCCAGGGCGTGTCCGAGCCGCTGCAGACCGGCATCAAGGCCATCGACGCCATGACCCCGATCGGCCGTGGCCAGCGTCAGCTGATCATCGGTGACCGCAAGACCGGCAAGACCGCGGTCTGCGTCGACACCATCCTCAACCAGCGTGAGGCCTGGGAGACTGGTGACCCCAAGCAGCAGGTGCGCTGCGTGTACGTCGCCATCGGCCAGAAGGGCACCACCATCGCCAGCGTGAAGCGCGCGCTGGAAGAGGGCGGCGCGATGGAGTACACCACCATCGTCGCGTCCCCTGCCTCCGATCCCGCCGGCTTCAAGTGGCTGGCGCCGTACACCGGTTCGGCCATCGGGCAGCACTGGATGTATGACGGCAAGCACGTGCTGATCGTCTTCGACGACCTCTCCAAGCAGGCCGACGCCTACCGCGCCATCTCGCTGCTGCTGCGCCGCCCGCCGGGCCGCGAGGCATTCCCCGGCGACGTCTTCTACCTTCACTCCCGTCTGCTGGAGCGTTGCGCCAAGCTGTCCGACGAACTCGGCGGCGGTTCGATGACGGGTCTGCCGATCATCGAGACCAAGGCCAACGACATCTCGGCGTTCATCCCGACCAACGTCATCTCGATCACCGACGGCCAGTGCTTCCTGGAGTCCGACCTGTTCAACCAGGGCGTGCGACCGGCGGTGAACGTCGGTGTGTCGGTGTCCCGTGTCGGTGGCGCCGCGCAGATCAAGGCCATGAAAGAGGTTGCGGGCTCGCTGCGTCTGGATCTGTCGCAGTACCGCGAGCTGGAGGCCTTCGCGGCCTTCGCCTCGGATCTGGACGCGGCCTCCAAGGCTCAGCTGGATCGTGGTGTGCGCCTGGTGGAGCTGCTCAAGCAGGCGCAGTACAGCCCGCTGGCGGTCGAGGACCAGGTCGTCTCGATCTTCCTCGGTACCCAGGGCCACCTGGATTCGGTTCCGGCCGAGGACGTCACACGCTTCGTCGACGAGCTGCTGGAGCATGTCAAGGCCAGCCACTCCGACATCCTCAAGGGCATCAAGGAGACCAAGAAGCTCTCCGAGGAGAACGAGGAGAAGCTGGTCTCGGTCATCAACGAGTTCAAGAAGGGCTTCGCCGCCACCGACGGCAGCTCCGTGGTTGTCAAGGAGGCCGGCACTGACGCGTTGGACCCCGAGGACCTGGAGAAGGAATCGGTCAAGGTCCGCAAGCCTGCTCCCAAGAAGGCCTAGGTAACCAATGGCAGCCACACTTCGCGAACTACGCGGACGCATCAAATCCGCCTCGTCGATCAAAAAGATCACGAAGGCACAGGAGCTGATCGCCACGTCGCGGATCGCCAAGGCGCAGGCCCGGGTCGACGCGGCCCGGCCCTACTCCACCGAGATCACCAACATGCTCACCGAGCTTGCGGGTGCCAGTGCGCTGGACCACCCGCTGCTCGTCGAGCGGAAGACCCCCAAGCGGGCCGGTGTCCTCGTGGTGTCCTCGGACCGCGGCCTCTGCGGCGGTTACAACGCCAACGTGCTACGTCGGGCCGAGGAACTGTTCTCGCTGCTGCGGGAAGAGGGCAAAGATCCGGTGCTCTACGTGGTCGGCCGGAAAGCTCTGGGCTACTACAGCTTCCGGCAGCGCCCGGTGACCGAGTCGTGGACCGGATTCTCCGAGCGGCCCACCTACGAGAATGCCAAGGAGATCGCCGACACCCTGGTGGAGGCGTTCATGTCCGGCGCTGACGACGAGGGCGATGACGCCGGCGCCGACGGCATCCTGGGCGTCGACGAACTCCACATCGTGTCCACCGAATTCCGGTCCATGCTGTCGCAGACCGCGGTGGCGCTGCGGGTCGCACCGATGGTCGTCGAATACGTCGGTGAGGCCGAAACCGGTCCGCACACGCTGTATTCGTTCGAACCGAACGCCGAGAACCTGTTCGATGCGTTGTTGCCGCGCTACATCGCCACCCGCGTGTACGCGGCGCTGCTGGAGGCCGCGGCCTCGGAGTCGGCTTCGCGCCGGCGCGCCATGAAGTCGGCCACCGACAACGCCGACGATCTGATCAAGGCACTGACGCTCGCGGCCAACCGCGAACGTCAGGCGCAGATCACCCAGGAAATCAGCGAGATCGTGGGCGGCGCGAACGCGCTGGCCGACGCGCGCTAGCCGGACCAAAGACGAAAGCCTCGTAGGAAAGCGAAGAGAGAATGACTGCTACTGCAGAAAAGACCGCGGGCCGCGTAGTCCGCATCACCGGCCCGGTGGTGGATATCGAGTTCCCGCGCGGTGCAGTGCCCGAGCTGTTCAACGCGCTGCACGCCGACATCAGCTATGGCGCGCTCGCCAAGACCCTGACGCTCGAGGTTGCCCAGCACCTCGGCGACAACCTGGTGCGCTGCATCTCCATGCAGCCCACCGACGGCCTGGTGCGTGGCACCGACGTCCGCGACACCGGCGCCTCCATCTCGGTTCCGGTCGGTGACGGCGTCAAGGGCCACGTGTTCAACGCCCTCGGCGACTGCCTCGACGATCCCGGCTACGGCAAGGACTTCGATCACTGGTCGATCCACCGCAAGCCGCCGGCCTTCGCCGACCTGGAGCCCCGCACAGAGATGCTGGAGACCGGTCTGAAGGTCGTCGACCTCCTCACGCCATACGTGCGTGGTGGCAAGATCGCCCTGTTCGGTGGCGCCGGCGTGGGTAAGACGGTTCTGATCCAGGAGATGATCAACCGTATCGCCCGCAACTTCGGTGGCACCTCGGTGTTCGCCGGCGTGGGTGAGCGCACCCGTGAAGGCAACGACCTCTGGGTCGAGCTCGCCGATGCCAACGTGCTCAAGGACACCGCGCTGGTGTTCGGCCAGATGGACGAGCCGCCAGGCACCCGTATGCGCGTCGCCCTCTCGGCCCTGACCATGGCCGAGTACTTCCGCGACGAGCAGAACCAGGACGTGCTGCTCTTCATCGACAACATCTTCCGGTTCACCCAGGCCGGTTCCGAGGTGTCGACCCTGCTGGGTCGTATGCCTTCGGCCGTGGGTTACCAGCCGACGCTGGCCGACGAGATGGGTGAGCTCCAGGAGCGCATCACCTCGACCCGTGGTCGCTCGATCACCTCGATGCAGGCCGTGTACGTGCCCGCCGACGACTACACCGACCCGGCACCGGCCACCACCTTCGCCCACCTCGATGCCACCACCGAGCTTTCGCGTGCGGTGTTCTCCAAGGGCATCTTCCCCGCGGTGGACCCGCTGGCTTCGTCCTCGACGATCCTGCACCCCAGCGTCGTCGGCGACGAGCACTACCGCGTCGCCCAGGAAGTCATCCGGATCCTGCAGCGCTACAAGGATCTTCAGGACATCATCGCCATCCTCGGTATCGACGAACTGTCGGAAGAGGACAAGGTGCTGGTGTACCGCGCCCGTAAGATCGAGCGCTTCCTGAGCCAGAACATGATGGCCGCCGAGCAGTTCACCGGCCAGCCGGGTTCGACCGTGCCGCTCAAGGAGACCATCGAGGCCTTCGACAAGCTGGCCAAGGGCGAGTTCGATCACCTGCCCGAGCAGGCGTTCTTCCTCATTGGTGGTCTCGACGACCTGGCGAAGAAGGCCGAAAGCCTCGGCGCCAAGCTGTGATGAGCGCTTGCGCGAAGAACCAATGGGTTGAGTTGAGTCCTCCTATGCGAAAGGCGGTGTGACATGGCTGATTTGAACGTCGAGATCGTTGCGGTCGAGCGTGAGCTCTGGTCCGGCAGCGCCACGTTCGTCTTCACCCGGACCACCGCTGGTGAGATCGGCATCCTGCCGCGGCACATTCCGTTGGTGGCGCAGCTCGTCGACGACGCGATGGTTCGGGTCGAGCGCGAGGGTGAGGACGACCTGCGTATCGCCATCGACGGCGGCTTCCTGTCGGTCACCGAGGAGACGGTCCGCATCTTGGTGGAGAACGCTCAGTTCGAATCCGAGATCGACGCGGACTCTGCCAAGCGGGACGCGGAGTCCGACGACGAGCAGACAGCGGCATGGGGTCGGGCGCGCTTGCGCGCCATCGGCCAGATCGACTGACGACAGAGACGACAGATGAGCGCGCCCATGATCGGCATGGTCGCGCTCATCTGCGTTCTGCTGCTGGTCGTCGCCGCCCTGAGCTACCGACTGTGGAAGCTGCGTCAGGTGGGCGGAACAGCTGCCATCCTGCGCGACTTTCCCGCCGAAGGCGGCCAAGGCTGGCGCCACGGTGTCATGCGCTACCGCGGTGGGGAAGCGGGCTTCTACCGGCTGTCCAGCATGCGGTGGTGGCCTGACCGACGATTGAGTCGCCGGGGGCTCGAAGTGGTGTCGCGCCGCGCCCCACGCGGCGACGAATTCGACATCATGACGGATGCAACGGTCATTCTCGAACTACGCGACCAAGGCCCGGAGCGCCGGCAGGGCTACGAGATCGCTCTGGACCGGGGCGCACTGACGGCGTTCACCTCGTGGCTCGAATCCCGGCCATCCCCGCGGGCTCGGCGGCGCAATTACTGATCTACTGACCCGCCCGGCTTCCAGAGGACATCCCCGTCCGGATTCGCCACCCGCGACAAGATGAACAACAAATCCGACAGCCGGTTGAGGTACTTCGCCGGCAGGACGCTCACCGAATCACCGTGCTCCTGCACCGCAATCCAGGCTGAACGCTCCGCACGGCGAGCAACAGTCCGCGCAACGTGCAGCAGCGCCGACAAGGGGCTGCCACCGGGCAGGATGAACGAACTCAGGGCGGGCAACGCGTCGTTGAACTCGTCGCACCACTTTTCGAGTCGGTCGATGTAGGCCTGCGAGATTCGTAGTGGCGGGTGCTCAGGGTTCTCCACGACCGGCGTCGACAGATCCGCGCCGGCGTCGAACAAGTCATTCTGGATTTGTCGCAGTACGTCGAGGATTTGCTGATCGGGTTCGCCGAGGGCGACTGCGACCCCTATGGCAGCGTTGGCTTCGTCACAGTCGGCATAGGCCGCCAACCTCGAATCATTCTTCGAAACCCTGCTGAAATCACTGAGCCCCGTCGTGCCGTCGTCGCCGGTGCGGGTATAGATACGCGTGAGATGAACCGCCATAGCTGAACCGTACCGGGCGTGAGGACACGGCTGGCTGGGCCCGCCGGATCTGTCCGAGCAGGCGGAATCTCGACGGCAGGCTGTTTACACTAACCGGCGTGAGCGAGCGTTTCTTGGTGACCGGAGGAAACCGGTTATCAGGCGAAGTTGCTGTCGGTGGCGCGAAGAACAGTGTGCTGAAACTGATGGCGGCCTCGTTGCTGGCCGAGGGCACCAGCACCATCACCAATTGCCCCGACATCCTTGATGTGCCGCTGATGGCGGAGGTCCTGCGGGGGTTGGGCGCCACTGTCGAACTGGACGGCGATACCGTCCGCATCACGTCGCCCGATGAGCCCAAGTACGATGCCGATTTCGCGGCTGTCCGTCAGTTCCGCGCTTCTGTGTGTGTGCTGGGCCCACTGGTGGGCCGGTGCAAGAAGGCCAAGGTGGCGCTGCCAGGTGGTGATGCGATCGGGTCCCGGCCCCTGGACATGCACCAGTCCGGGCTTCGTCAACTGGGTGCGACCTGCAACATCGAACACGGTTGCGTGGTGGCAGAAGCCGACCACCTGCGAGGTGCCGAGATCCAGCTCGAGTTCCCGTCGGTGGGAGCGACCGAGAACATCCTCATGGCGGCGGTCCTGGCCGAAGGCGTCACCACGATCCACAACGCGGCCCGAGAACCCGACATCGTCGATATCTGCGCGATGCTCAACCAGATGGGCGCCCAGGTCAGCGGAGCGGGGACATCCACGCTGACCATCACCGGTGTCGAGCGGCTCTATCCCACGGAACACCGGGTGATCGGTGATCGGATTGTCGCGGCCACGTGGGGGATCGCCGCAGCGATGACGCGTGGTGACATCTCGGTGACGGGGGTCGACCCGCAGCACCTGCAGCTGGTGCTCCACAAGTTGCATGACGCCGGCGCCACCGTGACCCAGAACGACAACGGCTTCCGGGTGGTTCAGTACGAGCGTCCCAAAGCGGTGAACGTGGCGACGCTGCCGTTCCCAGGGTTCCCTACCGACCTTCAGCCGATGGCGATCGGGCTCGCGGCGGTGGCCGACGGCACGTCGATGATCACCGAGAACGTCTTCGAAGCCCGGTTCCGGTTCGTCGAGGAGATGATCCGGCTGGGGGCTGACGCGCGCACGGATGGACATCATGCCGTCGTGCGGGGGATCCCCCAGCTGTCGAGTGCCCCGGTGTGGTCCTCGGACATTCGGGCCGGCGCCGGCTTGGTGCTCGCCGGCTTGGTCGCCGACGGAGAAACCGAGGTCCACGACGTGTTTCACATCGACCGCGGATACCCGTTGTTCGTAGAAAACCTGTTGAGCCTCGGAGCTGAGATCGAAAGAGTAGGCTCGTAGGCAGCTCGTGAGAGCCGGTCTACGGGACAAAATGGCGCTGACCAGGCGATTTGACCTTGAAGGCTGGCGCGCGCTAATCTTTTGAAGTCGCCGCGGAGCGGGTGAAACACCCCGAACCGGAGCGACTTGACAGGCCAGCGGAGAACATACTAAGCTGGCGAGGTTGCCTCAGACCGGATGAAATAAGCCAGGATGAAGCAACTTGACTTGCCGGCAAAGATGTAATTAAGCTGGTGGGGTTGCCCCAAAACAGGGTGACAAAGAAGAAATGTCTGTTGTTTGAGAACTCAATAGTGTGTTTGGTGGTTTTTGTTTGTTGTTTTTTGGCCACGCTCTTTTTCCCGTTTAGGGTGTGGTTGTTGTTTTTTGATGCCAGTTTGTTGGTGTCTTTTGTTTGTGATCGGATTTTTCTGATTCGAATTCCACCTGGCCTTTGGGTTGGGTTGTTTTTGTTTGGAGAGTTTGATTCTGGCTCAGGACGAACGCTGGCGGCGTGCTTAACACATGCAAGTCGAACGGAAAGGCCCTTCGGGGTACTCGAGTGGCGAACGGGTGAGTAACACGTGGGTGATCTGCCCTGCACTTTGGGATAAGCCTGGGAAACTGGGTCTAATACCGAATATGACCACGCACTTCCTGGTGTGTGGTGGAAAGCTTTTGCGGTGTGGGATGGGCCCGCGGCCTATCAGCTTGTTGGTGGGGTAATGGCCTACCAAGGCGACGACGGGTAGCCGGCCTGAGAGGGTGACCGGCCACACTGGGACTGAGATACGGCCCAGACTCCTACGGGAGGCAGCAGTGGGGAATATTGCACAATGGGCGCAAGCCTGATGCAGCGACGCCGCGTGAGGGATGACGGCCTTCGGGTTGTAAACCTC
>NZ_AUEQ01000009.1 GCF_000426065.1 Mycobacterium sp. URHD0025
GGTGCATTCCGATCAGGGCTTCCAATACCGGCATTGGTCCTGGCGTAAGTTGCTCGGCGACGTTGAGGCGGTGCAGTCGATGTCGCGCAAAGGCAACTGCTATGACAACGCGGTCATGGAGAACTTTTTCGGCCACCTGAAGTCAGAAATGTTCCACCACAACCGGTTCGACACTGTCGAGGACTTCGCCGCTGCCCTCGACACCTACATCCACTGGTACAACATCGAACGAATCTCGACAAAGCTCAAGGGCCTGAGCCCGGTCCAATACCGGGCCCAGGCCCTTGCCGCTTAGGCTCCAAACGTCAGAGTCCAACTTCTGGGGACCACTTCATTCACGTGAAAAGGGGCAGTTTTGTGTCTGCTCGGCGAGAAAAAGTCAGGCGCCGTAAACGGGAACCGCGGGCCGCGCCTTGGCCAGCAGGTCGTTGACCACCGGGCCCAGCTCGGCGGGATCCCACTTGGCGCCCTTGTCGATCTGCGGGCCGTGCGCCCAGCCCTCGGCGATGCGGATCTTGCCGCCCTCGATCTCGAACATCTTGCCGGTCACGTCCTTTGACTCGACGCTGCCCAGCCAGACCACCAGGGGCGAGATGTTCTCCGCGGCCATGGCATCGAACGACTGGTCCTGAGTGGCCATCATGTCGGCGAAGACGGTCTCGGTCATCCGGGTCCGGGCCGAGGGCGCAATGCCATTGACGGTGACGCCGTACCGGCCCATCTCGGCCGCGGCGACCAGGGTCAGCGCAGCGATGCCCGCCTTGGAGGCGCTGTACGTGGCCTGGCCGACACTGCCCTGCAGGCCGGCGCCCGAGCTGGTGTTGATGATGCGGGCATCGACGGTCTCGCCGGCCTTGGACTTGGCCCGCCAGTACGCGGCGGCGTGCTTCATGGTGGCGAAGTGCCCCTTGAGATGCACTGCGGTGACGGCGTCGAACTCTTCTTCGGTGGCGTTGGCGAACATCCGGTCGCGCACGATCCCGGCATTGTTGACCAGGACGTCCAGGGTTCCGAACGCGTCAACCGCGGTCTGGATCAGGCCCTCGGCCTGGGCCCAGTCGGCGACGTTGGCGCCGCTGGTGACGGCTTCGCCTCCGGCCGCGACGATCTCGTCGACGACGTTCTGCGCCGCGCTGCCACCGCCGGCGGGTGAACCGTCCAGGCCCACTCCGATGTCGTTGACCACCACGCGGGCACCCTCGGCGGCGAACGCGAGCGCGTGCTCACGCCCGATACCGCCACCGGCGCCCGTCACGATGACCACGCGGCCGTCGAGCAATCCCATTGTCATG
This sequence comes from Mycobacterium sp. URHD0025, assembly GCF_000426065.1. Taxonomy (GTDB): domain Bacteria; phylum Actinomycetota; class Actinomycetes; order Mycobacteriales; family Mycobacteriaceae; genus Mycobacterium. The sequence goes on from NZ_AUEQ01000009.1 coordinate 1,293, forward strand.
TCTCCTTTTTCGAATTACTTGATGTCGGCGGTCGTGGTGGACAGGTAGTGCGGTGGTTCGCCGCCACCGTGCACCTCCAACGACGCGCCGCTGATGTACGAGGCCGCATCCGAGGCCAGAAATGCTGTGGCCCAGCCGATATCGGCCGGCTTGGCGAGCCGGCCCAGCGGCACATTGCGCGAGATGGCCGCGATGGATTCGGCGTCGCCGTAGAACAGTTCGGACTGTTCGGTCTCGACCATGCCCACCACCACCGAGTTCACCCGGACCTTCGGCGCCCACTCGACGGCCAGCGTCGCGGTGAGGTTGTCGATGCCGGCCTTGGCCGCACCATAGGCAGCCGTCCCCGGAGTGGGCCGGTGGCCGCTGACGCTGGAGATGTTGACGATGGAACCGCCCGAGTCCTGGCTCTGCATCACGGCGTTGGCATGTGTGGACACCGACAGCGCGCCGATCAGGTTGAGCTCGATGATCTTGGTGCTGAACTTCGCCGACGCGTCGGCGGCCAGCACGTACGGCGAGCCGCCGGCGTTGTTGACGACCACGTCGATGCGGCCGTGCTTCTCGACGACCGCATCGACGAGGGCTTTCACCGAGTCGTCATCGCGGATGTCGCAGGAGTGGAACTCGTACGGCAGTCCCTCAACCGGACGGCGTGCGCAGGTCACCACAGTGGCGCCCTGACCGGCAAAAACCGCGCTGATCCCAGCGCCGACCCCTCGCACTCCGCCGGTCACCAGGACCACCTTGCCGGCCAAACCCAAACTGATGGCACCGGCTTCTGGCGTATCTGTCACTGTGCTAGCGTACCAAGCAAGTGCTTGCTTAGGTAGCGACCCCTTCAGGAAGTGGATTGATGACGATCACCACCAAGACAGTCGAACCGGGCATTGTCTCGGTCACCGTCAACTACCCGCCCGTCAACGCCATCCCGTCGGCCGGATGGTTCGAACTCGGCGACGCGATCACGGCCGCGGGCCGCGACCGCAGCACCCACGTCGTGATCCTGCGGGCCGAGGGCCGTGGCTTCAACGCCGGCGTGGACATCAAGGAAATGCAGAACACCGAGGGCTTCACCGCGCTGATCGACGCGAACCGTGGGTGCTACCACGCGTTCAAGGCGGTCTACGAGTGCGAGGTCCCCGTCATCGCCGCCGTCAACGGCTTCTGCGTCGGCGGTGGAATCGGCCTGGTCGGCAACGCCGACGTGATCGTCGCTTCCGATGACGCCAAATTCGGCCTCCCCGAGGTCGAACGCGGCGCACTCGGTGCGGCGACCCATCTCTCCCGACTGGTCCCCCAGCACCTGATGCGTCGGCTGTTCTTCACCGCCGCCACCGTTCCCGCCGAGACGCTGCACCACTTCGGCTCTGTGCACGAGGTCGTCCCCCGCGAGGATCTCGACGAGGCTGCCCTGCGCGTCGCCCGCGACATCGCCAGCAAGGACACCCGGGTGATCCGGGCCGCCAAGGAGGCACTGAACTTCATCGACGTGCAGCCCGTCAACGCGCGGTACCGGATGGAGCAGGGCTTCACCTTCGAACTCAACCTGTCCGGTGTGTCCGACGAACACCGCGACGCCTTCGCCGGCACCGAGAAGGGATCCAAATAACATGGGAGACAAGAGGACAACGCTCGATGAGGCGGTTGCCTCGATCGAGAGCGGCATGACCATCGGTATCGGCGGCTGGGGCTCGCGGCGCAAGCCCATGGCCTTCGTGCGCGCCCTGCTGCGCACCGACGTCAAAGACCTGACCGTGGTCACCTATGGCGGCCCGGATCTGGGCCTGCTGTGCTCGGCGGGCAAGGTCAAGCGCGTCTACTACGGCTTCGTCTCGCTGGACTCGCCGCCGTTCTACGACCCGTGGTTCGCCAAGGCCCGCACCAGCGGTGCGATCGAGGCCCGCGAGATGGACGAGGGCATGCTGCGCTGCGGGCTGCAGGCTGCCGCTCAACGGCTGCCGTTCCTGCCGATCCGCGCCGGTCTGGGTAGCGACGTCCGTACGTTCTGGGGCGATGAGCTCAAGACCGTGAAGTCCCCATACCCCACCGGCGACGGATACGAAGAGTTGATCGCAATGCCCGCGCTGAACCTCGACGCGGCCTTCGTTCACATGAATCTCGGTGACGCCCAGGGCAATGCTGCCTACACCGGTATCGACCCGTACTTCGACGACCTGTTCCTGATGTCGGCACAGCGTCGCTTCCTGTCCGTTGAGCGCGTGGTCTCCACCGAGGAACTGGTCAAGGCTGTTCCGACGCAGGCCCTGCTGATCAACCGGATGATGGTCGATTCTGTGGTGGAGGCACCCAACGGTGCGCACTTCACCACCAATGAGCCGGATTACCGGCGCGACGAGAAGTTCCAGCGCCACTACGCAGAGGCCGCAGGGTCCGACGAGACCTGGGCCGAGTTCGTCAAGACGTATCTGTCCGGTAGTGAGGCCGACTACCAGGCCGCGGTCCGCGCGTTCAAGACTGCTCAGGAGGAAACCAAGTGATTGCCGTGACCCGCGCCGAGGTGTGCGCCGTTGCCTGTGCCGAACTGTTCCGCGACGCCGGCGAGATCATGGCCAGCCCGATGACCACCGTCGTCCAGATCGGTGCCCGGCTGGCCCGGCTGACCTTCTCCCCCGACATCGTGCTGACCGACGGTGAGGCCCGGATCCTGGCCGACACCCCGGCGATCGGCGCTCCGTTCACCGTCGAGGGCTGGATGCCGTTCAACCGCGTCTTCGAGACCTTGGCCTGGGGCAAGCGCCATGTGGTGATGGGCGCCAACCAGATCGACCGCTACGGGAACCAGAACCTCTCGGCTTTCGGCCCCATCCAGCACCCGACCCGACAGATGTTCGGCGTCCGCGGTGCCCCGGGCAACAGCATCAACCACGCCACGAGCTACTTCGTGGGCAACCACTCCAAGCGTGTCTTCACCGAATCGGTGGACATCGTCTCCGGAATCGGCTGGGACAAGATCGATCCCGAGAACCCGGCCTACCGGTTCGCCAACATCTACCGCGTGGTCTCCAACCTGGGTGTGTTCGACTTCAACGGTCCCGACCACCAGATGCGGGCGGTGTCGCTGCACCCCGGTGTCGAAGCGCAACAAGTGGCCGATAACACCTCCTTCGAGGTGCACGGCCTCGACAGCGCCGAGACCACCCGGCTGCCCTCCGACGACGAGCTCAAGTTGCTCCGCGAAACGATCGATCCGAAGTCGTTGCGCGACAAAGAGATCAAGGTCTAAAGAATGGGCAAGCTCAAGACTCCGCTGACCGAGCTGGTCGGCATCGAGCATCCCGTCGTGCAGACGGGAATGGGCTGGGTGGCCGGGGCACGACTGGTCGCCGCAACCTCCAACGCCGGCGGGCTCGGCATCCTGGCGTCGGCGACGATGACGCTCGAGGAACTGCAGACCGCCGTCACCAAGGTCAAGGCCGCCACCGACAAGCCCTTCGGCATCAACATGCGTGCCGATGCGGGCGATGCCGGTGCGCGCGTCGACCTCCTGATCCGCGAAGGAGTCAAAGTCGCCTCCTTCGCTCTAGCACCCAAGCCCGAGCTGATCGCCAAGCTGAAAGACGCGGGCGTCGTGGTGATCCCGTCGGTCGGCGCGGCCAAGCACGCCAAGAAGGTGGCCGGCTGGGGCGCTGACGCGGTGATCGTGCAGGGCGGGGAGGGCGGTGGCCACACCGGTCCGGTCGCCACCACTCTGCTGCTGCCCTCGGTGCTCGATGCCGTCAAGGACACCGGTATGCCCGTGATCGCCGCCGGCGGCTTCTTCGACGGGCGCGGCCTGGCCGCCGCACTGTCCTACGGTGCGGCCGGAGTCGCCATGGGGACCCGGTTCCTGCTGACCTCGGACTCCACCGTGCCCGACGCGGTCAAGGAGCGGTATCTGCAGGCCGCGCTGGACGGCACCGTGGTGTCCACCCGGGTGGACGGCATGCCGCACCGCGTGCTGCGCACCGGACTGGTGGAGAAACTCGAGAGCGGTTCGCGGGCACGCGGCTTCGCCGCCGCCATCGGCAACGCTCAGAAGTTCAAGAAGCTCTCGGGCATGACGTGGTTGTCGATAGCGAAGGACGGCCTGGCCATGCGGCACGGCAAAGAGCTGACCTGGTCGCAGGTCGTGATGGCGGCCAACACCCCGATGTTGCTCAAAGCCGGTCTGGTGGAGGGCAATACCGACGCCGGCGTGCTGGCGTCGGGCCAGGTCGCCGGCATCATCAACGACCTGCCATCATGCGCTGAGCTGGTCGAGAAGATCGTCGACGAGGCGATCGAGCATCTGCAGTCCGCGTCGGGCTACATCCAGTAACCCTCCCTGCCGAGCAGACTTAGAACTGCCCCTTTTCTCATGAAAAGGGGCAGTTCTGCTGGGGGCCCCTCCCGCTTGCGGGGGACTGCTCGCGGGGGAACGCCGGGCACAGTGGAGGCATGGACATCCGACGCGTCGAGAACCCCGTGGTGAGGCGGGCCGCCCAGGGACTGCACAACTTCAACAGCAGGCACCCGTGGAGCCACAACGACCATTTCCACGGCTGGATCCTGGCCAACCTGCCCGCGCATCGTGGCACCGCGATCGACATCGGCTGCGGTCAGGGCGGATTGGTGACGCAACTGGCCGGTCGGTTCGCACAGGTCCGTGGCACGGATCTGGATGCGGGCATGCGCGCCGAGGCGATCCGGCGGTGTGCCGGCCTGACCAACGTCACCATCGACGACAGCCAACTGGCCGAACTCGACGGGCCGGTCGACCTGATCAGCATGATCGCGGTGCTGCACCACCTCGACGTCGAGCGAGCGCTGGTCGACATCAAGCGACTTCTGGCTCCAGGCGGGCGGTTCCTGGCCGTCGGGCTGGCCGCCCCCGGCTCCCTCCGCGATACCGCGTGGGATCTGGCGTCCGCGGTGACCAACCCGCTGATCGGCCTGATCAAACATCCGCGGCCGGTGCGCGGCGGTCCGGTGCCCGCGCCGTTCCCGGCCCGGGATCCGCAACTCAGCTTCGCTCAGTTGCAGACGATCGTCGAGCGGGTCATGCCGGGCGCACAGATGCGCCGCCGGCTGGCGTTCCGGCACACGATCTGCTGGACGAAGCCGGGCCGGTAGCCCCGCGCATTGTTACCGCGGTGATAAATCATCGGCCCCACGGCGGCCATCCGAACCGTTGACCACCGCGCCCCGACCGCTCACCTCAAGCCGTCAACCAGGCGGTCGCCGCAGGTGGAAGCGGTAATCGTGCCCGCGACGGCGGATCAGCGTATGACTGCCACGTTCCCGCGAAATGACTTGCGCGTTAACGCGATTTCACAGGGCTGAATGCCCTCCAGTGCGTTCTTTTGACGGCCTCCGCAACCCTCTTACGCTCGTGAATCAACAGCTTGGAGGGACGGATCGTGGTCGATTCACACGCAGGCGGCACAACACCTGCCGATGCTTTGCTGCGCCTTGGCAAGTACTTCCACCGGGGTGAAATCTCCGACGATCAGCGAACCCTGCACAAGATCGGTGGCCGCTCGGCCGACGACTTCTACCGGGACCGCTGGGCACACGACAAAGTCGTGCGTTCGACCCATGGCGTCAACTGCACCGGATCCTGCTCGTGGAAGATCTACGTCAAGGACGGCGTGATCACGTGGGAGTCGCAGCAGACCGACTATCCATCGGTCGGCTCCGACAAGCCCGAGTACGAGCCTCGGGGGTGCCCGCGCGGCGCGTCATTTTCGTGGTACACGTATTCGCCTGCGCGCGTTCGCTATCCGTACGTCCGCGGGGTGCTGCTGGAGTATTACCGCGAGGCCAAGGAGCGTCTGAAGGACCCCGTGTTGGCGTGGGCCGACATCGTCGAGGATCCCGAGAAATCGAAGCGCTACAAGACCGCCCGCGGCAAGGGCGGATTCGTGCGCGCCGAATGGTGGGAGGCAGCCGAGATCGCCGCCGCCGCCCATGTCCACACCGTCAAGAAGTACGGACCGGACCGCGTGGCCGGATTCTCGCCGATCCCGGCGATGTCGATGGTGAGCCATGCCGTCGGCGCCCGATTCATCTCGCTTCTCGGTGGGTCGATGCTGTCGTTCTACGACTGGTATGCCGACCTGCCGGTGGCCTCGCCGCAGGTGTTCGGAGACCAGACCGATGTACCCGAGTCGGCCGACTGGTTCGACGCCGGATACCTGATGATGTGGGGCTCCAACGTCCCCGTCACCCGAACGCCGGACGCGCACTACATGACCGAGGCCCGGTATCGCGGCCAGAAGGTGGTCGTGGTGTCGCCGGACTACGCGGACAACACCAAGTTCGCCGACGAGTGGCTACCGGCCCGCCCCGGCACCGACGCCGCTCTCGCGATGGCGATGGGTCACGTGATCCTCAAAGAGTTCTTCGTCGACAACAAGACGCCGTACTTCACCGATTACGTCAAGAAGTACACCGACCTGCCGTTCCTGGTCACCCTGGTCGAACGAGACGGACGGGTGCTGCCCGGGAAGTTCCTCACCGCGGCCGATCTCGGCGGCGAACACGCGGACACGGAAGCGGCATCCTCGAAGACCGTGCTGCTGGACCAAACCGGGCGGCCCGTGGTGCCCAACGGCTCACTCGGACACCGGTTCACCGCGTCCGGCGAGGGCCATTGGAATCTCGACCTGCAGGGTGTCCACCCGATGCTGACCCTGCACGGCAACAACGACGACACCGCGAATGTCGCCCTGCCGCGGTTCGACAGCGACAAACCCGGCGTGCTGGAACGCGGCGTACCGACCAAAATGGTTGCCGGACATCGGGTGACGACGGTCTTCGACCTGATGCTCGCGCAGTACGGGGTGGCCCGTGACGGACTCCCCGGACAGTGGCCGTCCGGTTACGACGATGCCTCCGAGCCCTACACACCGGCCTGGCAGGAAGCGATCACCGGTGTGCCCGCGCAGGCCGCCGAGCGCATCGCACGGGAGTTCGCCGACAACGCCGAACGTTCCAAGGGCCGGTCGATGATCCTGATGGGCGCGGGCACCAACCACTGGTTCCACTCCGATCAGATCTACCGCTCGTTCCTCACGCTGGTCATGCTCACCGGTTGTCAGGGCGTCAACGGCGGCGGCTGGGCACACTATGTCGGCCAGGAGAAGTGCCGGCCGGTCACGGGTTGGTCCACCCTGGCATTCGGCCTCGACTGGCAGCGGCCGGCACGGCAGATGCAGGGCACGATCTTCTGGTATCTGGCGACCGATCAGTGGCGCTACGACCCGTTCACCTCAGAGGTGATGGCCTCTCCCCTGGCCGAGGGACGCTTCGCCGGTCGCACCGTGGCGGACAGTATCGCGCTGGCCACCCGGCTCGGCTGGATGCCGAGTTACCCGACCTTCAACCGCAACCCGCTGGACCTGGCCGATGAAGCCATCCGGATGGGCAAGGACGCGGCGGAATACGTTGTGGACGGCCTCAAGTCGGGGCATCTGCAGTTCGCCTGCGAGGATCCCGACGCCCCGGAGAACTTTCCGCGGTGCCTGACGGTGTGGCGGTCGAACCTCCTGGGATCCTCGGCCAAGGGCAACGAGTACTTCCTCAAACATCTGCTCGGCACCGATTCCGCGGTGGCCGCGCGCGACGAGGACGGTATCCGCCCGCAGGAGGTGCGCTGGCGCGACGAAGCCCCCGTGGGAAAGCTCGACCTGTTGCTGTCGCTCGATTTTCGCAACACCAGCACCACGTTGTTCTCCGACATCGTGTTGCCCGCCGCGACCTGGTACGAGAAGCACGACCTGTCGAGCACCGACATGCACCCGTTCGTCCACGCGTTCTCGCCTGCCATCTCCCCACCTTGGGAGACCAAGACCGACTTCGATGCGTTCCACCGCATCGCCCGCGGCTTCTCGTGGCTGGCAGAGAAGCACCTCGGCAAGCGCAAGGACATCGTGGCCATGCCCCTGCAACATGACAGCGCCGACGCCACCGCGCAGCCCGGCGGTCACGTGCTGGACTGGAAAGCCGGTGAGTGCGAACCGATTCCCGGCAAGACCATGCCCCGGCTGGTCACCGTGGACCGCGACTATCCGGCGATCGCCGAGAAGATGGCCGCGCTCGGGCCGATGGTGGAAACCGTGGGACTCACCACCAAGGGGGTGACCACCCACCCCGATGAGGAGGTCGAGTACCTGCGCGGAATCAACGGCACAGTGGTCAGCGGCGTCGCTGTCGGACGCCCGTCGCTGGCCAAGGACACCCACGCCGCCGAGGCGATCCTGGCGCTCTCGGGCACCACCAACGGTCGCCTGGCCGTCGAGGGCTTCGAGGCGCTGGAACGACGCACCGGAACCGAACTGTCCGACCTGGCCAAGGAGAACGAAGGCAAGCGAATCACATTCGCCGACACCCAGGCCCGGCCGGTCCCCGTCAACACCTCACCGGAGTGGTCCGGGTCGGAAACCGGCGGCCGGCGCTACTCCCCTTTCACCATCAACACCGAACGGCTGAAGCCCTGGCACACATTGACCGGCCGCCAGCATTTCTACCTGGACCACGACTGGATGAGTGAGCTCGGCGAACAGCTGCCGACGTTCCGGCCACCGCTGGACATGACGGCGCTGTTCGACGAACCCGTCGTAGGTAGCACAGTCGGGGACGCGTCCAGTCGCTCCATCACGGTGCGGTACCTGACCCCGCACTCGAAATGGTCGATTCACTCTGCCTACCAGGACAACCTGTACATGCTCACGCTGTCCCGTGGCGGCCAGTGCATCTGGATGTCGGACGTCGACGCCGCCAAGATCGGGGTCAAGGACAACGACTGGATCGAATGCACCAACCGCAACGGAGTGGTGAACGCCCGCGCGATCGTCAGCCACCGTATGCCCGAAGGCCTGGTGTTCATGTACCACGCCCAGGACAAGGCGGTCGACGTACCGCGCACCGAGAAGAACGGGAAGCGTGGCGGCATCCACAATGCGCTCACCCGCATCATGATCAAGCCCACCCACCTGATCGGTGGATACGCGCAGCAGTCCTTCGCCCTGAACTACCACGGGCCCACCGGAAACCAACGCGACGAGGTCACCACGATTCGTCGCCGCTCGCAGGAAGTGGAGTACTGACCATGACCGGACCCCAAGCTTGCGGAGTGGCCCAATGAAGGTGATGGCGCAGCTCGCGATGGTGATGAACCTCGACAAGTGCATCGGCTGCCACACCTGCAGCGTCACGTGCAAACAGGCGTGGACCAACCGCGGCGGTGTGGAGTACGTGTGGTTCAACAACGTGGAAACCCGTCCAGGACAAGGATATCCGCGCCAGTACCAGGATCAGGAACGCTGGAAGGGTGGCTGGACGCTGAACAAGCGCGGCAAGCTCACCCTGAAATCCGGCTCCCGGTTCAAGCGGCTGCTGAACATCTTCGCCAACCCTGACCTGCCCACGGTGTCGGACTACTACGATCCCTGGACCTACGACTACGAGAACCTGCTGTCCGCGCCGGCGATGGACACCACGCCGGTGGCCCGGCCCAAATCGCTGATCACCGGCCGGGATACCAAGGTCACCTGGGGAGCCAACTGGGACGACGACCTGGGCGGCGGGCCCGAGCAGGTGGGCCGAGACCCGTTGTTGGCCAAGGTCGCCGAAGTATCCGAGAAGGTCAAGCTCGAATTCGAGCAGACGTTCATGTTCTACCTACCCCGGATCTGCGAGCACTGTCTCAACCCGGCGTGCGCGGCGGCATGCCCGTCCGGCGCGATCTACAAGCGCTCCGAAGACGGCATCGTGCTGGTGGATCAGGACAAATGCCGCGGCTGGCGACAGTGCGTCACCGGGTGTCCCTACAAGAAGATCTACTTCAACCACAAGACCGGCAAGGCCGAGAAGTGCACATTCTGCTACCCGCGGGTCGAGGTCGGCATCCCCACGGTGTGTTCGGAGACCTGTGTCGGGCGGCTCCGCTACATCGGCGTGATGCTCTATGACGCGGACGCGGTGTTGGAGGCAGCGTCGGTCACCGACGACAAGAACCTCTACCCGTCACAGCTCGGCGTGTTCCTCAACCCGCACGACCCACGCGTCGTGGCCGAAGCAGAGCGGGCCGGAATCTCCCCGGAATGGATTGAGGCAGCCCAGAATTCACCGGTATACCGGCTGATCGTCGACTATCAGGTGGCCCTGCCCCTGCATCCGGAATACCGGACCATGCCGATGGTCTGGTACGTGCCGCCGCTATCACCGGTGGTGGACATTCTCAAGGAGACCGGCCACGACGGCGAGAACAAGAACAACCTGTTCGGCGCCATCGACACGCTGCGGATCCCGATCGAATATCTCGCCGAGTTGTTCACCGCCGGCGAGGTGGGCCCGGTGCGGGCATCGCTGCAGCGGCTTGCCGCCATGCGGTCCTATATGCGGGCCGCCAACCTGGGCGAGGAATTCGACGAGACCATCCCGGAGTCTGTGCGCCTCAGCGGCGACGAGATCGAATCGATGTACCGGCTGCTGGCCATCGCCAAGTACCAGGACCGGTATGTCATCCCGACCGGGGCCGGGTCCGACGCGCACCGCCTCGACGCGCTGGCCACCGGTTGCAGCCTGGACGGTGACGGCGGGCCGGGAATGACCGCGTACGACACGATGGTGAACAAGTTCCACCTGACAAATACCAATGATGCTGTTCCACAAGGTGATCCGACCCGGGTCAACCTGCTCAACTGGGACGGCCGGAGCACAGACGGGTTGCTGCCGACCACATGAAGCTACTCACCCTTGGTCGCAGAACAGGTACCGGTACGAGCCTGTCCGAACGTCAGCAGCGTCTGGTGTGGCGGATGACTGCGCTGCTGCTCGACTACCCGACGACCGAAACAGCCGATCTTGCCGGACAACTGGACGCTGTCGCCGCGGAGTTGCCCGAGGCGGTCCGAGTGCCGCTGAGCGAGTTCCTGCGGGAGTTCGGCGAAACCGACCCGATGCAGCGCGCGTCGAACTATGTCGCGACGTTCGACATGCAGCGGCGCAGCAGCCTGCATCTCACGTACTACGCCTACGGCGACACCCGTAAACGGGGAATGGCGCTGCTGCGGTTCAAGCACGCGTACCGCCAGGCGGGCATCGAGATCGGTGACGCAGAGCTGCCCGACTATCTGCCGATGGTGCTGGAGTTCGCGGCGATGATCGATCAGGTCCAGGGCGAGCGGCTGTTGGCCGAGCACGTTCCGGTGCTCGAACTGCTGCGGCTTTCCCTGCAGGACAACGGATCCTACTACACCGGGCTGCTGGCGGCCGTCCTCGCCACGTTGCCTCCGGTGAACACTGCCGACCGCCGCCGCATCGCTCAACTCGCCGCCGAGGGCCCACCCGATGAGGATGTCGGACTCGATCCGTTTGCGATGGACCCGATGGCATCCGGAGGAAGCCAATGAGCGCGCACCCGATGAGCGCTCGCGCGAAGAGAGAAAGACTCCGATGAGCGCTCGCGCAAAGTGAGAAAGACTCCGATGAGCGCTCGCGCGAAGAGAGAAAGGCTCCGATGAGCAACGTACTGTGGATGACCTTGCCGTACATCGCGTTCACGTCGTTCGCGCTCGGGCATATCTGGCGTTACAAGGCCGACCAGTTCGGTTGGACCACAAGGTCTTCGCAGATCTACGAGAGCAGACTGCTGAGGCTGGGCAGCCCGCTGTTCCACTTCGGCATCCTCGGGGTGCTCGCCGGACACGTGGTCGGACTGCTGATCCCGCAGTCCTGGACCTCGGCGGTGGGCGTCTCCGACCACGTCTACCACCTGATGTCGGTGAGTATGGGCTCGCTGGCCGGAGTGGCCGTCGTCGCCGGGGTGTCCATCCTGCTCTACCGCCGAGTCACCGTCCCGGAAGTGCGCACGGCGACCACTCTGAACGACAAGGTGATGTACCTGCTGCTCGTCGGGGCTCTGGCGACCGGGATGCTGAACACCCTGACCAACGTCTTCTCGACGTACAACTATCGCGAAACCGTGTCGCCGTGGTTCCGCAGCTTGTTCACGTTGCACCCGGCACCACAGCTGATGGCCGATACTCCGTGGACGTTCCAGGCGCATGTGCTGATAGTCGTTGCCCTGCTGGGGCTTTGGCCGTACACGCGGTTGGTGCACATGTTCAGCGCACCGATCGGCTATCTGGTCCGCCCCTATGTGATCTACCGCAGCCGGGACCCGCGGCGTGCGGGCAAGAACCGCTACGCCAAGGCGTGGGTGACACCGCAGGCACCACCTCCGCGCAGCCGCTGGGTGTGAGCCTCAACTGGACACGATGCCGACGACCAGGTTGATGGTGGTCGCCAGTATGACTGTGCCGAACAGGTATGACAGCAGGCAGTGCCGCAGTGCCACCGACCGGATGACCGAATCTGTGACGCTCGTGTCGGACACCTGATACGTCATACCGAGGTTGTAGCTGAAGTAGAAGAAGTCGCGGAACGCCGGTGCGTCTGGACAGTTGAAGTCGATGCCGCCCACCGGGGCCGTGTAGTACAGCTTCGCGTAACGCGCCGCGTACATCAGGTGCATACCGGCCCAGGCCATGAAGACCCCGGCCAGCGCCGCGGTCGCCGCGGTCGGATCACTGTGCGAGCCACCGTGCACGAGCATGAAGACGATGCTGACCAGGGCGCCGACGGCAGCAGCCACGATCACAAGCTCCTCGACCACCGGGTTGAAGGCTTCCTGATGTGCGTGATCGTGGGTGCCCTCGGCGTCCATGGGCCACAGCAGGATCCAGCCGGCGAGTACGAACATCGCTCCCGTGGTGGCGATCCCGACCAGCACTCCCAGCGGGGCGTCGGTCAATCCTCCTGTGATGGCGCCGGCGGCGACCCCGACGATCACCGAACCGCCGAGCCGGCCGGGCGCGGAGAGCAGTCTGGTCGTGTCCATCAGGCGGACGCCGTCGCGATGTCATCTGGCATGAGGTAAGTGTGCGCGCCGGAATCGGTGTTGGCACGCACACTAGCGCTACCCGCCGGGCAGCTCCTCTGGCCGCAGATCGGTGGGGTCACCCGGGCGGGTCAGCGTCAGGACCGCGCGCACGATCTCGGGTCGGGTCTGGAGTGCGTCGGCGATCGCGTTGAGCCGTTCGGCGACATTGGATTCGGCGGCGTCACCCGCGAGGTCGACCGCGGCCACCAGGTACATCCGGTCGGCCCCAACCCATTCCATGTGTAAGTAGCTGATGCGCTCGATGTCGGTATGGTCGAGTAGAGATCGCAGGACGTAGTTGCGGGCGGGCGGAGCCACCGCCTCCCCCGTGAGGAAGTCCATGTTGCGCCCGATGAGAAACAGTGCGACACCGCCCAGCAGCACACCGATCAGGATCGAGCCGACTCCATCCCACACCGCGTTGCCGGTGAGTTGGTGCGCCAGGATGCCGAGCGCCGCGATGACGACGCCGATCAGCGCCGAGAGGTCTTCGGCGAATACCGCACGCAACATCGGATTCGACGTCACCCTGATGTATCGCAGCGGGTGAATGTGTCGCCGCACCGCAGTCGATCTGGTCTGGTGCAGCGCCTGCAAGAAGGATGTGCCTTCGAGCACGAATGCGACGCCGAGCACCGCGTAGGCCCAGCCATACGACGTCGCTTCGGCCTCCCCGCCCAGCGAGGCGACGCCGTGCCAGATCGACACCACCGCACCGACGGTGAACAACCCGAAGGCGGCGAACATCGACCAGATGTAGCCGGCCCGTCCGTATCCCAACCGATGTTGCGCGTCGGCCGGTTTCATCGACTTACGGGTCCCGATCAACAGAAAGACCTCGTTGCCGGTGTCCGCCCACGAATGAGCCGCCTCGGCCAGCATGGACGCCGAACCGGTGATGCCCGCGACGACGGTCTTGGCGAGCGCGATCAGTACGTTGGCGCCGAGGGCGATGATGACGGTCAGGGCACTCTCGTTGTGTGTTGCCTCCCCGTCGGTGGTCATCACCCACACTTACCCGTTGGCGGCCAGACGCAAAAGTGCCCCGAAACTTGCGTTTCGGGGCACTCGTGCTCGGGGTGCGAAACCTAGAGGCGTTCGATGATCGTGACGTTGGCGGTGCCGCCGCCCTCGCACATGGTCTGCAGCCCGTAGCGGCCGCCCGTGCGCTCCAGGGTGTTGAGCATGGTCGTGAACAGCTTGGCGCCGGTGGCTCCCAGCGGGTGCCCCAGGGCGATGGCGCCACCGCTCGGGTTGACCTTGGCCGGATCGGCCTTGGTCTCCTTGAGCCAGGCCAGCACGACGGGTGCGAAGGCCTCGTTGATCTCGACGGTGTCGATGTCGTCGATCGACAGGCCGGTCTTCTCCAGCGCGTACTGGGTGGCCGGGATCGGGCCGGTCAGCATCATCACCGGATCGTCGCCACGCGCGCTGATGTGGTGGATGCGGGCGCGCGGCTTCAGGTTGTACTTGTTGATCGCTTCCTCGGAGGCCAACAGGACTGCCGCCGCGCCATCGGAGATCTGGCTGGCGAGCGCGGCGGTCAGCCGGCCACCCTCGACCAGCGGCTTCAGCGAGGCGAGCTTCTCCAGCGTCGACTCGCGCGGGCCCTCGTCGACGCCGAAGTCACCGACCGGAACGATCTCGTTGTCGAAGTGCCCGGCACGGATCGCGGCGAACGCCCGCTGGTGGCTGTTGTAGGCGAACTCCTCCATCTCCTCGCGGGAGATGTCCCACTTCTCGGCGATCATCTCCGAGCCGCGGAACTGGGAGATCTCCTGGTCGCCGTAGCGGTGCAGCCAGTTCTTGGATTCGTTTGTGGGCGAGGTGAATCCGAATTCCTTACCGACCACCATGGCCGAGGAGATCGGGATCCAGCTCATGTTCTGCATTCCGCCGGCCAGGATCAGGTCGGCGGTGCCGGACATGATGGCCTGGGCGCCGAAGGAGATGGCCTGCTGGCTGGAGCCACACTGCCGGTCGACGGTGACGCCGGGGACTGCTTCGGGGTATCCCGCGGCCAGCCAGGTCAGCCGGCCGATGTTGCCGGCCTGCCCGCCGATGGCATCGACGCAGCCGACGATGACGTCGTCCACCGCACCCGGGTCCACGTCGGTGCGGTCGAAGATGGCGCGGAACGCGTGCACGCCGAGGTCGATCGGGTGCACCTCTGCCAGCGAGCCGTTCTTCTTTCCGACCGGCGTACGCACTGCGTCGACGATGTATGCCTCAGGCATTGTTTGTCTCCTTTGACAGGGTGATTCCGCCGAGAACTACGGCGAGGTACTGGCGGCCGACCTGTTCGGCCGTGAGTGGTCCGCCCGGCTGGTACCAGCGGACCGAAACCCAGGTGGTATCGCGGATGAACCGGTACACCAGGTCGACATCCAGATCGGGGCGGAAGGAGCCGTCGGCCATGCCCTGTTCCAGGATGTCCAACCACATCCGGCGCTGCTCTTTGTTGCGCTCATCGACGAAGCCGAACTGCGGCAGCGAGGACAACCGCTTGGCCTCGTCCTGGTAGATCACCACCTGCGCATGCCGATGCTCGATTGCCTCGAACGAAGTCATGAACAACCCGGTGAGCCGCCCCAGCGGGGTGGACTCCTGATCCAGGATCTGCTCGTACCGGGCGAACAACCAGTCCAGGAAGTCCTTGAGCACTTCCTCGACCATCTGCTCTTTGGACTTGAAGTGGTGATAGAGGCTGCCCGACAGGATTCCCGCGGAGTCGGCGATATCGCGGACCGTCGTCGCCTTCAGTCCGCGTTCGGCAAACATGGTCGCGGCCAGGTCCAGAAGCTCGTCGCGTCGGCTTGCCGGCTGGGCAGGGGTATCCGGCTCCATCGACACAGCATAGCAACCAAGCGCTTGCTAGGTCACCCCCGGAGCGAATCGGTCTTCCGACGCACCATCTCGGCGATCCAGACGGGGGCATACGGAGATGTGCATCCCGGTGACGTCGGGTAGTCCTTGAGTACCGCCAGGCGTTCGCCGATCTCGATGGCCCGAGCGCGATGTCCGGGGTGCTCGATCCCGATTTGAGCCAAGCAGGTGTTCATCGCCCACTGCAGGCGAGCCGGGGCATCGTTCATCTCAGCCTCGATGACATCGAGCAACGCGTCGAGATCGAGACCGTCGGGCTTCTTCGCCACCCGATCGGCGGTCA
The DNA here is from genome assembly GCF_000426065.1 of Mycobacterium sp. URHD0025. Lineage (GTDB taxonomy): Bacteria > Actinomycetota > Actinomycetes > Mycobacteriales > Mycobacteriaceae > Mycobacterium. The sequence goes on from NZ_AUEQ01000009.1 coordinate 17,393, forward strand.
GAGACCACCCGGCACCGGCGACCACTGGATCCGGGTCGACGCACCAGGCCACCCGCAGCTCTTCTGTGTTCGGGTTCTTCTTCACCACGTAGTTCACGAGCCAGTCATGAACCTTGGGCGCACGGGCCTCGCGCAGCATGCTGTCCAGCTCGTCGCGCCCGAAGTCCTTCGGCCGACAGATCAGCAGCGCCAGCAGTCTCGCCGCCGTGTCACCCGTCCCCCAGAGCTGTTGTGCCAGTTCCTGTTGCGATTTCAGTCGCTTCGCGAGTGCTCGCAGCTTGCTGAGGTTCACGCCGTGATCATCGCCATGCCTCTCGTTGACCTCGCGCATCTTCGGGTCTTCGAGCCCTGCCAACTCCGCCATCACATCGGCCAGCTTGGTCTCGGCCACATCCGCCTCCCGTTGATCGAGTGCGGAATTCAGCCTACGGCGGCAAAACGCGCCGGCCGGCAGCTGAGCTTGCTCCAGACAAGCGATGGGGTCCGGGACAGCACGGCTGCGCCGGACCCCATTCGTAGTCGATCAGCAGGGTGTGAACGGCAGGCAGGGGCCGCGTCCCGGAGGCGGCGGCAGACCCGGCCCTGGCGGCGGCAGACCCGGACCCGGTCCGAATCCCGGTCCACCCGGACCGCAGGGCGCGCCCGGCGGGCAAGGTGGAGGCGGTGCCGCAGCGGCAACCGCAGAACCGATGGTTGCTCCCCCGCACAGCGACAGTGCAATCAGGGCCGAACCTACGGCCGCTCGACGTTTCATCGTCCGCACAATTCACTTCCTCTCAATATCGATACGTACACATCGCCGCCGCGGCAGGACATCGGGCGACAGACCAATGGTGTCGAAACGGACTATGCGGCCGCTTTCGCTCCCCTGTCCCCCATCTATGAATCCAGCCAGCGCAGACCGGCCCCGCCCCTGCGTCCTCTTCATAGCTGTGCCACACAATCACCACAGTCGACGCACAACGCGACTTACGACAATTTGCCGGTGCCCAGTTCCGACGACGCCGCCTTTGAAAAATTGATGTCCGCCAATGCGCGGGCCGTGATGACGCGCGCTGACGGCAGCCCGATTCAGGTGCTCGTGGTCGATGACGAACCCGGACTGGCCGAGTTGGTATCCATGGCGCTGCGATACGAAGGCTGGCAGGTCTCCATTGCGGCCGACGGATCATCGGCGATCCGCCAAGCCCACCAGAATCCGCCCGACGTCGTCGTCCTGGACATCATGCTGCCGGACATCGATGGACTCGAACTACTTCGGAAGCTCCGCGAGACGCGACCCGGACTGCCATTGCTCCTGCTGACCGCCAAGGAGTCACTCGAAGACCGCATCGCCGGGCTCGCCGCCGGCGGCGACGACTACGTCACCAAACCTTTCAGCGTCGAAGAACTCGTGCTGCGGTTGCGTGCGCTCATGCGGCGTACCGGCGTTTCCGACGACACCGGGGCGTCAAAGCTCGTCGTCGGCGATCTGGTGCTGGACGAAGACAGCCACGAGGTCTTCCGAGGTGGGGACGAAATTACTTTGACAGCAACTGAATTCGAGCTGCTTCGGTACCTCATGCACAACTCCAGACGGGCGCTGACCAAGGCGCAGATCCTCAGCCACGTGTGGAACTACGACTTCGACGGGCGTTCCAATGTCATCGAGCTCTACATCTCCTACTTGCGCCGGAAAATCGACGCGGGCCGCACACCGATGATCCACACGCTCCGCGGTACCGGATATGTCCTCAAACCGCCCCGCTGAGCCACGACCGCCGGTTCGGCTGCGACGCCCCCGGACGTGGTCACTGCAGGCCCGCCTGCTGCTTGTCCTCGCTGGGTTACTCACCTTCGTGTGCTGCGGCATCGGAGCCGGGACGCTGCTGGCCATGAACCATTTCCTGACCGAACAGTTGGAGCACCAGGTACTCGACGCCGGATCACGATCGATAGTGTTCCAAAACTTCGGGCCCCCACCGTTCGTGCGGTTCGACGGCCCCGGACCGATGTTCCTCGACGCCCCAGGTCAGTCGGTCGGCACCGTGGGAGCTCTGGTCGCCGACGGCCACACCTCCGAGGCGGCCGTGATCGCTTCCGACGGAGACCGACGGGAGCTCTCGCCCAAAGCTTTCGAGCAACTGTCCGGGATCGGAAAACAAACTCTGGTCCGCATCGATCTGGACGGACTCGGCGACTACAAACTCGTCAACGTCGCCGCCGACGACGGGCGGACAGTCGTCGCCGGTCTGCCCATGGCTGGCGTCACCAAGACCCTTCTGTCGACGTTTGGCTTCTTCAGTGCCGTCGCGGCAACCGCGTTGATCCTGGCCACTGCGGCCGGGATCGTGATCATCCGGCGCCAGTTTGCACCACTGTCGCGGGTCGCGGCCGCCGCGTACCGGGTCGCCCAGCTCGAACTCGACCGCGGTGAAGTCGACCTGCCGACGCCCCTGGTTCCCGTTGACCCAGACAGTGCCCGTACCGAAGTTGGCCAACTGGGTTCGGCCTTCAACCAGATGCTGGACCGCATCGCCGACGCGCTCGCGGTGCGGCACGCCAGCGAGACACGGGTACGCCAGTTCGTCGCCGACGCCAGCCATGAACTGCGTACACCACTGGCGTCTATCCGGGGCTACACCGAACTGGCTCGCCGCAGACTTGCCGGCTGCCCGGACGACCTCGCTCATGCGATCGAACGCGTCGACGCGGAATCCAAACGGATGACCCAACTGGTCGAAGACATGCTGCTGTTGGCGCGCATGGACGCCGGTCGCCTGCTCGACTACGCATCTGTCGATCTGTCCGAGCTCACCGTAGACGCCGTGAGCGACGCTCACATCGCGGGGCCCGTCCATCGCTGGTCGGTCAACGTGCCCGACGAACCGGTACTGGTCACCGCAGACCGGCTCCGGGTACACCAGATGCTGGCGAACCTGCTGACGAATGCCCGGGTGCACACGCCCCCGGGGACCGGGGTGGACACCACCCTGCGCCGACGCGGAAAAGATCAGGTGGTCTTGACGGTGACCGACAACGGGCCAGGAATCCCGAAGGACCAACAAACCGAGATATTCGAACGTTTCGCCCGCGGCGACTCATCCCGGTCCCGGCGCGCCGGGAGCACAGGTTTGGGCCTGGCCATCGTTCGAGCACTCGTCAAGGCCCACGACGGCACGATCGAGGTTCAAAGCGTTCCGGGCAAAACATCGTTCGCCATAACGCTTCCCGCGATCATCCCGGACTAGACGGCCCCGAGGGTGCGGCGCGCAGTCGTACGCGCCGCACCCGCAGTTTCGCTAGCGGGGGCCGGGACCGCCCGGATGGCCCGGGGCGGGCGCGGGAGCGCCGGGGCCCGGAGGCGGGCACGGCTGCAGCGGTGCACACGGGGCCGGGGCGGGGCCTGGTCCGGGCGGCGGGGGCGGAGCGGCATTGGCCACCCCACTGAATCCCAATGCAGCCAGCGACATTCCACCGAGGATTGCGACTCCGCCGATCAGGCGGCGCGGATGCGACTTCATTCTCATTCCTTTCCGTGCGCGGACCCCTAATTTGACACCGCCTGCACCGCAGCAACTTTGGCGCACGACGATCTCTTCACCGCAACGGAAACATTACAGTCTGCACACTATGGAAACACTGTGCGAAACCTATGCCTGATATTGGAATGCATTGCACTGCATCGTATTTAGACATTACCAGGAAATGATAGCTATGACACAGGATCTTGATAGCTAACGCTTATCCTCAGCACTACCTGCCCGCGAACGGCTGAAACCGAGATAACTTGGCCGACGCGGTAAGACCACACGGTCAAGCGGGCTGAGGCACGCTCCCGACGACCGAGACCTCGGGCATCCTTGCGGCCGCACGCCTGGACAACACCACAGACAGCGCGGTTGCCGCGACCAGGACCACCAACGCCACGGCACCAGCCGATACCGACGTCGGCCACACCCCGTTCAACAACAAGATGGCCGGCACGGTGCAGGTCGGGATTCCCAGCAGCACCAAGAACCATCCGGTGAAGTGGCCCAGGTCGATCCGGCCGGCTTTCGTCACCCCGAGCCCCATGAGGACGAAGAACAGCGTCCACATGATCGCCCAGGTCGCCCAGATGACGGTGAACACCGGATCGGTCTGGACGCTCTTGATCGCGTAGTACGCCGCGATCACCGCGACGAACGTGCTGTACCAACCGAATCCGCGCGGATCGATGTCGAAGATCTGGATGAAACCGAACCACAGATAGGTGAATCCGAACAGGTAACTCGGCCATGTCGCGTTGACGATGCCGGGATCGCCTCCCGCTTGGGCGAGGACGAGGGTGGGCAGAACCACCTGGGCCGCACCGACGAAGAGGTTGAGCGGCGCAGCTCCCCGGGGATCGACGATCCCGATCGAGACCAGCCCGTTGACGAACAGCGCCACGCCGACGAGAAGCAGCCCGACGTTTCCCATCAGCGGCCGATCCATTCCACGAACTGGTCCGACGTGATGACCGGTGCGAAGAAGTTGTTGATCCGCTCGAACGCTGCCCGCTCCTGGTCGGGGTGTGCCGCACCGGTCGCATCGCCGATCACGATCGGCAACAGACCGTGATCGCGCGCCGCGCGGGCATTGCCTTCCACGCACCAATCGAGATGGATCCCGGTGAGCACCAACACCTCGACCCGCTGCCGACTCAGTGCGCCGGGCAGGTCGGTGCCGACGAACGCCGTCTGCAGCGCCTTCTCGTACAACTCGTTGTCGCCCGGCTCGACCAGGTCGCGCAGTTCTCCGACAAGTTCGTTGTCCCAGGCGATCTGCTCAGGCGTGGCATCAATGTGTCCGGTCCAGCCGTCGTACTGCACCCGGTCGAAATCAGTCTTCGGGTAGTCGTCACGGAACACCGAGAACCCGATCCAGTTGAACGAGACGAAGTTCGGGGCCGAGCGCGCCGCTTTCGCCACCTTCACCGTCGCGTCGAGACTGCCGCGGAACGCGTGCCCTTCGGCGTATTGGACCCCACCCGGCTTGTACAGCGAGTTGGATTGGCTGATCGACAGAAAAGCGGCCGGCCGGGAGAGAATCTCGCGAAAATCCAGGCGTTCCCACTGCTTGGCCAGCGGTGGGATGGCGGCCCGGTTGTCGACCGGATAGCCGAGCTCCTCTGGATCGAGCGCGATCGGTTCCAGCGGAGTGGTTCGAGAAGAGCCCTCGACGGAGAGTGCGGTCACACGGCATACCTTCGGCCGGTGACGGCGAGGTTGACAGTCTTTGAATCTCCGCGATTCTGGCGCACCTACCGGTAGTCGTACGACCAGTACACCGAGCAGTACTCCGGCAGATCGGTCACCGCCGGACGGTCGGCTCGCGACCGCGAGAGATTGAACAGGTACCACGGGTCCGAGTCCTGGCCATCGGATCGCACGCAGGCGCGGATGTGCTCGGGCAACCGGTGCAGCGCCGGGTCGATGTCCGACGACAGCCGGGACAGGTATTCGGCGTCGAGCTGACCGTTCTGCTGGAACCGGTCGATGTTTCGATCGGCGACGAGCCGCTCGGGATTGAGCGCCGCCAGCCCGAGCAGCGCCACGACACCGGCGACCAGCACCGCGTGCGGTAGCCACCGGCCCGACATCCGCACCCCCGTCCCGGCGACGAGCAGGAACACCACCCCCAGCCACAGCTCGATCGTCACCACCATCAGCCGATCTGTACTGAAGCCGTATGCCTGCTGGTACAGCCACATCCGGTGAATGGCCGAGATCACCACGACAACCGATGTGGCGCAGAGTATTCCGATCAGGGTCCGCAGCAGACGACGGTCAGCCGCGTCGGCCCGGCCTGCCACCCTGATCACCGCGCCGAGCACCAGCAGGGTCAGCGCCGAGACCCACAGCAGCTGCCAGAAGCCTTGCCGGGCGTATTCGGCGTAGGTCAGCCCTTCGGTTTCCAGCACATGGGTGTGACCACCGAACAACACCGCGGCCTGCACCGCCACGAATGCGAGGAACAGCGCGTCGAGCACGCCCAGCGGTAGCGCCCACTCCCAGCGCGGCACCGCCTTCACCGGCGCGGGCGCCAGGACATCGAGCCGCGGTGGGAACCGGGTCAGGTAGGCACCGCCGAGCACGCAGGACGCAACGATCCCGAAAACCACGACCCGCGCGACGGCGTCGACGCCGTCGAAGCTCGGCACCAGGTTGCCGACCAGATGCGCGAAAGCCGCGTCCGCCGAGGCGAACAACGCCCCGAACACGAACGCCAGCAGCACGGTGAGACCGATGACGACGGCGACGCGACCCGGGTTGGCGACACCCACCCGGCTCGGCAATCCACGCCGGACCCACCCGCTCACCCGGGCCGGCAGGGCCCACGCCAGGAACGGCGCGCTGAACACTGCGGTCCAGGTCCGCCCGCCGAAAAGCGTGCACCAGCCGACGATCCAGGCCGCCATGATGCACAGCACACCCAGCCAGTCGGCCGCCAGCAGCGCGGGTACCGCCAACAACGCGATGGTCAACGCCATCCCGGCCCACTCCGTGCGAGTCGGTCGACGCTCGGCAGTGCCGAACACCACGCCGAAAACCATGATCCCGACGGCCAGGTAGCCGATGCTGAGCACGGACGGCCGCCACACCGCCGTTCCTACCAAACCTGCGACGACGGCGAGGATCAGCAGTCGGCGTGGGGCCGACGACAGCGGCTCGATCGGCCATACCCGCCGCGGCCACACCGTCCAGCCGGGCTCGCCCGAGCTCGGCAGCGCCGGACCGATCAGTGGCGGTATCACGGGGTGTCCCGGGTACGGCGGAACTCCTGAAACTCCTGGAACCACAGTCGTCATGGCAACCCTTCCCCCGTCGTCGATTCGGGAATACCAACCTTGATCCGGCATCCCGCCCCGGTATCCATCACTTCGATTACCCCGCCGTGCAATTCGACTGCCCACCGCGCGATCGCCAGCCCCAGGCCCGTGCCACCGTCAGACGTCGCACCGCGGGTGAACCGCTGGAAGACGCGCTCACGCTCGGCGGCCGCGATGCCAGGGCCCTGATCCGACACTTCGAGCCGCAAGCCCGACACCTGGCCAGTCGCCAGGACCATCACTCGGCCACCGGTCGGACTGTGCCGAATGGCGTTGTCCACCAGATTGACCACCACCTGCCGTAGCCGTGCCGGGTCGGCGACGGCCTTCAAGTCGGGCGGGGACACCCTGATGACGACCGGTATGTCGCTCGCCGACACAGAGACGTGTTCGACGGCGTCCCGCAGAAACTCGTTGACGTCGAACCGACTGATCTGCAACGGAATCGCCCCGCCTTCGATACGGGACAGATCGAGTAGGTTGCTCACCAGCTCACCGAGGCGCTCGGTTTGCGACAGCGCCATCCGCATGGTCTGGGCGTCGGGCTCGACCACACCGTCCACCACGTTCTCCAACAATGCCTGTAGCGCCGTGATGGGCGTGCGCAATTCGTGGGACACGTTGCCGATGAGGCCGCGCCGGTACTCGTCGGCCGCCTCGAGATCCGCCGCCATTTGATTGAATGCAGCCGCCAATTGACCGATTTCGTCTCGGGAGGTGGCGCGCACGCGGATGCTGTAGTCGCCGCGGGCCATCGCCCGTGCTGCCGTCGTCATCTGCCGCAGCGGTGAGGTCATTCCGTGCGCCAGGAACTGCGTCAAGATCAACGAAGTGGCGAGTGCGGCAAGCAACGCGTACCGGAACTGCCAGCTGGCGCCGACCCAGAAAGTGAACGAGGCCAGCAGGATCGCCCCGCCCACCAGCAGGCCGGTCTTGACCTTGAACGACGCGAATGGATCCAGCGGACGAGGCAGCCGGTCCCACAGTGCGGTCACCCGGCCGGCCAGGCTCATCGTGCCCCTCGGCTCTTCGCGCAAGCGCTCATCGCGGTATCTCCAGGGCGTAACCAACGCCGTGCACCGTACGAATCAGCTCGGATCCAAGCTTTCGCCGTAGCGCCTTGACGTGACTGTCCACGGTGCGACTCTCGACGTCCGAGGTCCATCCCCAGACGTGTTCCAGCAGCGTGTCCCGGGCTACCGCGGCCCGGGGCCGGCCGGCGAGGAACGCCAGCAGGTCGAATTCGGTTCGAGTGAGGTGAATCTCCACGGCATCGTCGCCGGAGCCCTGGTGAACCCGACGCTCGGCCAGGTCGATGCGGTAATCCCCCACTGACAGCGGCTGATCGGCAACCGCACGGTCCACCCGCCGCAGTAACACCCGCACCCGAGCCACCAATTCACGCATGCTGAACGGTTTGGTCAGGTAGTCGTCAGCACCGATCCCCAAACCGATCAGCATGTCGGTCTCGTCGGTGCGCGCGGTCAGCATGAGCACCGGCACGACCCGCTCGGCCTGGATGCGCCGGCACACCTCGAGTCCGTCGAAGCCCGGCAGCATCACGTCGAGCACGACCAGGTCGGGCCGGGTCGACGCGGCGGTTGCCACGGCCGAGGGGCCGTCGACGGCGGTCTCGACCTCGAACGCCTCGGCGCGCAGCCTGGTGGCCACCGCGGCCAGGATGGTCGGCTCGTCGTCGACCACCAGGATTCGCTTCACGAACCCGACTCTAGGTGCAGGTTGTGGTGGTCACGGGCAGTGTTTGTGAAGATCCTGTGGAGACCGTCGCGAATTTGCTGTGGTCGGGTGTCGGGCGTTCTGGTTAGGCTGGCCGGGGTCAGTACGCATCTGGAGGGGCGGCGGTTGGATCAGCAAACGGTGTGGTCCACCGACGAGGTGCGTCAGTTTGCCGGGAAGGCGTACGCAGCGGGCCAGAAACTCGCAGGCGCCGCCGGTTGGTCCGGCACCGGTGCCACCCAAACCTTGGTGTGGGGAGACTTCCAGGGCAGCGGGCGTACCCCTTATCGCGTGCAGGTCAACCTGGTGGGCCCGACGTACAAGTGCTCGTGCCCGTCGCGGCAGTTTCCCTGCAAACACGTGGTCGGTCTGGTGCTGCGCTGGTGCGGCGGCAGCGTCGACGCCTCGGAGGCCCCGGCGGGCGTCGTCGCGGCTCCCGCGGCTCCCTCAGCCCCGAAAGCGCCACGTGAGGTCAGTGAAAAGGCCATCGAGGCGCGAGAGCGCAGTGTCAGCGAGGGTCTGGAGCAGCTCCAGCGGTGGATCGACGATCAGGTCCGCAACGGCATCGCCGGCATCAGCGCCGATCCGTATGCCGGCTGGAGTGAGCCGACCGCCAAACGCATGGTCGACGCCAAGGCCCCGGGCCTGGCGCGCTGGTTGCGCAGCCTGCCCGGACATCTCACCCACGACGAGTGGCCACGTCTGATCATCGAGGACCTGGGGCTGATCCGGCTGCTGATCGACGCCTACCGCACCATCGACACGCTGTCCGAGGAGACCGCCGCCGCGGTTCGCCGCCACATCGGATTCACGGTGGGGCGAGCCGAGGTGCTGGCCGCCGACCCGGTCAACGACACCTGGCAGGTACTCGGTTACGCAGAGACCTTGGAGGATCGGTACACCACCCGGCGAATGTGGTTGAGCGGCACCGCCACCGGGCTCCTGGTCAACGTGCAGTCCACCGCGCCGAGCGGGGCCAGCTTCGACAACCGGCTCACCCCCGGGCGGGAGTTCACCGGCGGCGTCTACCTGTATCCCGGCGGCCCGTCGAGCTTCCGAGTCGCAATCCCCGACGGCGACGTGCCGACCGAGCCCATCGGGCAACTCGCGGTCGCCGGCACCGGGATCGATTCGGCGCTGCGCGGGCGCGCCCGCGCGCTGACGGTCGACCCGTGGTTGCTCCGGTACCCCGCGATCGTCGCCGCCCGGCCCGTAGAACTCAGCAGGCCCAAGCGTCGCTACCTGGTCGATGCCTCGGGCAGCGCAATGCCGGCGATCTGCGACGACGCCCGCTGGGCTCGACTGCAAGTCGGAAGCGGCGGACGATTACTCCCGCTGCTGACCGAGATCACCACCGACGGGATGGATCCGCTGTCGATGTTGAGCGACACGCCGCCATCGCGTCTGGCCGGACCGGCGGTGACCGCACTGTGAGCGATTACCAGCGGATGATCTCCGCCGCCACCGTGGGATTCGGCGCGAAACCCTTACCCGACAGCACATTCGATGTTCCGGTCGACGGCAGCGTCGCGGCGGTGCGCGACGCCGGCGACCCGGTGGGGTCGGTGCTGCGGGTGGCCGGCCTCTACGCAGTCGCCCGGCGAGCCGGGCAGTTGCCGACGTCCGTCGAGACGGGCTCGGATCCGGCACCGCCGGAAACCCGGCCGCTGATCACCGCTGCACACGCCTTTCTCATCGAGCGGGCGCTCACGACTCGTCCCATCCTCGACGGTGTGCTGGCCGACATTGCGGCGGCGGGCCTCCGCCTCCCGCCGCGGCTCATCCCCGAGCTGTTGCGGATCCAGCAGAGCGGCGTTGTGACACAGGAACTCTGGGATGCGATCGGCAACGGTGGCCAGTGGTACGCCGTCGAACACTACGGCCGCGGACATCGCGCGCTGCGCGACGTTCTGCGGGCCCAGCCCACAGAGTGGCCCAAGGAAACCGACTACACCCACGGCGACACCGCCAAACGCCTCGACTGGCTCGCCGCCGCGCGCGGCCTCGACCCGGACCGGGCCCGCGACCTCGTGGCGCAGCATTGGGCGACCGAGGACGCCGAGTCCCGGGCGGCGTTGTTGGCGGCGTTCGCGTCACCCGAACACGACGCCGACGAGCCTTTCCTGGAAGCCGCGCTCGACGACCGGGCCGTCACCGTGCGCAGTGCCGCCATCGCCGTGCTGGGTGGCCGCTCGCGTAGCCGCTACCTGGACCGCATGAAAGTGCGTGCTGCTCAGATTTTCTCGGTGAAGAAGTCGTTGCTCGGGGTGAAGGTCGCCGTCCATCCGCTACCCGGGCCGGACGCTGCGGCGGTTCGGGACGGGCTGAGCACCACCAAACCCGAAGCCGTCGTCGCGCGCACGCCGATCGCCTTCTGGAGCGAGGTCTTCGGCGCGGTGGCACCGGAGAAGGTGGCTCGTGCGCTGTCCGACAGCGATCAGGCGGTGCTGGCGGCGCTGACCCTCAGTGCGCTGCGCGGCAACGACCCCACCTGGGCCGTGCCGCTGTTGCAGCGTTGCCTGCCCGCCGATTACGCCACCTGCTACGACCCGGCCACCGCACATCCGGCCATCACCGCCGAGATGATCCGCGCGCTCACCAACATCGCGGACGCAGCACCTCTGGTGCGCGTCGCCGCGGGCCTGCCCCGACCGTTCGCTCCCGACGTTGCCGCAGCGCTGTTCGAGTCCCTGGCCGGCGCCGGCTGGGGCACGGCACGCCAACGCCGCGAGGCCGCAGCGCACCTCGCCGCCGGGTACCCGCTGGACTGGCTGCGGCGCATCGCGACTCTCGTCGACCACACCGCAGACGAGGAACTGCACAAGTTCTACGCGACCATCTTCGAGCTGCTCACCCTGCGATCCGACATTGCAAAGGAACTCCAATGACCGAAGCGCCCACGCTCCTGCGTCCGCACGCCGAGCAGCTGTTCGACGCCGAACTCGTCGCCCTTCGGGAGGCCGACGACAAGCCCGTGCCGCCGAACTGGCTGATGTCGCCGCACGCCGTCGTTCGTTATCTGCTCGGTGGGGAAACCGTTGAGGGAGTGGAGATCACCCCGAAGTACATCGGTCCCCGGCGGATCATCGAGGTGGCCGTCGCGACACTGGCCACCGACCGGGCTCTGCTGCTTCTCGGGGTGCCCGGTACCGCCAAGACCTGGGTGTCGGAGCATCTCGCCGCAGCGGTGACCGGGGATTCGACGCTGCTGGTGCAGGGCACCGCGGGCACCGTCGAGGAAGCGGTGCGATACGGCTGGAACTATGCCCGGCTGATCGCCGAAGGCCCGTCACAGCAGGCCCTGGTTCCGTCACCGATCATGACCGCGATGCGCGACGGCAAGATCGCCCGCCTCGAAGAGCTCACCCGTATCCCGTCGGAGGTACAGGATGCGCTCATCACCGTGCTGTCCGAAAAGACCTTGCCCATACCCGAACTCGGTAGCGAGGTGCAGGCAACGCAGGGGTTCAACGTGATCGCGACGGCCAACGACCGCGACCGCGGCGTCAACGACCTGTCGTCGGCGTTGCGCCGGCGGTTCAACACCGTGGTCCTTCCGCTGCCTGCGAGCCTCGACGACGAGGTGGAGATCGTGACGCGCCGGGTGGCCGACGTCAGCGGGTCGCTGCAGCTGCCCGAGGTACCGACCTCGGCCGACGAAATCCGCCGGGTCGTCACGGTCTTCCGGGAACTGCGCTCGGGGCTGACCGCCGACGGCCGCAACAAGCTCAAGCAGCCGTCGGGCACCCTGTCCACCGCCGAGGCGATCTCGGTGGTCACCCAGGGCATCGCGATGTCGGCACACTTCGGCGACGGAGTGCTCCGGCCGGCAGACACCGCAGCCGGCATCGTCGGTGCGGTCGTGAAGGATCCGGTCAACGACGCCGTGGTGTGGCTGGAATACCTCGAAGCAGTAGTGCGTGAACGCGACGGCTGGGCCGACTTCTACCGGGCATCGCGGGACGTCCTGCACTCGTGACCACCCACGTCCTGGGTATCCGGCACCACGGTCCCGGATCCGCGCGTGCCGTGGTATCGGAGCTGGACCGCATCCAACCGGACATCGTGGTGATCGAAGGGCCGGCCGATGCGGACCGGCTCACCACCGACGTGGATGACACCGACATGGTGCCACCGGTGGCGATCATGGCCTACGCGGTCGACGACCCCGCGGTGTCGGCGTTCTGGCCGTTCGGCGGCTTCTCACCCGAGTGGCAGGCGCTGCTGTGGGCCGCCCGCCACCGGGTGCCGGCGCGATTCTGCGATCTGCCCGCGGCCACTGTGCTGGCCCAGCGCGACCAGCGGCACGCGGACCAATCGCGGGTTCGGGTCGACCCGATCGCGGCACTCGCCGATGCAGCGGGCTACGACGATCCCGAACGCTGGTGGGACGATGTCGTCGAATCACGCACGGATGGAAGCGGATTCGAGGCGATCACCGAGGCCATGGGGACAGTGCGGGAGCTCGAACCCGACGAGGACGACATAGGCGAGCAACAGCGCGAAGCACACATGCGTCAGGTGATCCGCAAAGCCGCCAAGGAATTCTCGACGGTCGCCGTGATCTGCGGGGCCTGGCACGCTCCCGCACTGGCTGGGAAACTGCCTCCGGCAAGCGCGGATTCGGCACAGCTGCGCGGCCTGCCCAAGGTCAAATCCGCGACGGTGTGGGTGCCGTGGACGCATTCGCGGCTGGCCGCGGCGTCGGGCTATGGCGCGGGTATCCGCTCGCCCGGCTGGTATCAGCACGCGTTCCTGGAGAGGGAACGTCCGGTGGAAACCTGGCTCACGCTGGCGGCCAGGGCATTACGCGACCACGACATCTTCGTCTCCTCGGCCCACGTCATCGAAGGAGTCCGGCTGGCCAACGCGCTGGCTGCGATGCGGGGCCGGGCCCATCCCGGGTTGAGTGAGGTCAACGAGGCCACCGAATCCGTGCTGTGCGAAGGGTCCGACACCCGATTCGGGCTGATCGTGCGCGAGCTGGTGATCGGGGAACGGCTTGGCGGCATTCCCGAACATCTGCCGATGGTGCCGCTGCTCGCCGACATCACCAAGCAACAAAAGTCATTGCGCCTCAAACCCGACGCAGGTGCCAAGCAGGTCACCCTCGACCTGCGCAAGCCGAACGACCTCGCGAAGTCCCATCTGCTGCATCGGCTCGCCGTGCTCGACATCCCATGGGGCGAACCCGAGCTGACGACCGGGCAGGGCACGTTCAAGGAAGCCTGGACCCTGCAGTGGCAACCCGAGTTCGCCGTGAAGGTCGTGGTGTCGTCGGTGTGGGGCAACACGGTGTACCGCGCCTGCAAGGCCAAACTGGCCGATACCGCCGAGAACGCGACGCATCTGGGACAGGTCACCGCGGCGATCGAGGCCGCTCTGCTCGGTGGGGTCGACGAAGCGGTCCCGCAACTGCTCGCGATCCTGGAGAACAAGGCCGCCGTCGACCGGGACCTCACCGAGCTCATGGCGGCCCTGCCCGCGCTGGCCCGGTCATTGCGCTACGGCGATGTGCGCCGCACCGACGCGGGTGCGCTCGGTGTGGTCACCACATCGCTGCTGCGCCGCGTCAACGTCGGCCTGCCCGCGACGCTGACCGGGCTCGGCCCGGACGCGGCCGCCGAAATGCTGGCACACGTCAACGCGGTCACCGACACCGTCGACCTGCTCGATGCCGACATCCGCGGGGAGTGGCTGGCCACGATCGCGCGTCTGGCCGATCGCGACGATCTGCACGGCAGCCTGGTCGGCCGTTTCGTCCGCATCGGTGTCGACGGCGCGGTGTTCACCACCACCGAAGCGGCGCGACGCATGCGCCGCGCCTTGAGCATCGGCGCACCGGCCGACGAGAAGTCGGCCTGGATCGAGGGTTTTCTGTCCGGCAGCGGGCTGCTGCTGGTGCATGACACCGAACTGCTTTCTGTTATCGACGAATGGCTGACCGGTTTGACGGCAACGGAGTTCACCGACGTATTGCCGCTGGTGCGTCGGACCTTCAGCACCTTCGACGCCGGCATCAAACGCAACATCGGGCATGCGGTGGCCACGGCAGGCTCCGCTGTCCACACCGAATTCGCCATCGACGCCGAACGCGCCCGCCCCGCGGTGATCGCGGCGGCGGCCATCTTCGCACGAGGTATCGCCCATGACTGACGAGACCATCTCCGACGAACGGGACCGCCGGTGGCGGCTGGTGCTGGGGTCGGATGCGGAGTCACTGCCGAGCCTGCAAGGCGGCGACGTCGAGATGGACAAAGCGCTGTCGGCGCTCTATGACCGCAAAGGGGGACTCGGCGGTTCGGCTCCATCGGTGGCGCGTTGGCTGGGCGATATACGAAAGTACTTCCCCAGCACCGTGGTTCAGGTCATGCAGCAGGATGCCATCGAACGGCTCAACCTGCGCATGCTGCTGCTCGAACCGGAGATGATGGACAGCGTCGTACCGGACCTGTCTTTGGCCACCACGCTCATCACGCTGGGGCAGGCCATTCCCGACGAATCCAAGGCATCGGCCCGGGCCCTGGTGCGTAAGGTCGTCGAGGACATCGAGCGGCGCATCGCCGACGGCACCAGGGCCACGCTGCGCGGGGCGCTGTCCCGCAATGCCCGCACCAGCCGTCCGCTGGCGTCCGACATCGACTGGAACCGCACCATCGCGCGCAACCTGAAGACCTTTCAGCCCGAACTGAACACGATCATCCCCGAACGGCTGGTCGGGTTCCGCCGCGCCGGCCGCTCCGTGACCAAGGACATCGTGTTGGCCATCGACCAATCCGGATCGATGGCCGAATCGATCGTGTACTCCGCGGTTTTCGGCGCGGTGATCGCCTCGATGCGGTCGCTGCGCACGTCGCTGGTGGTGTTCGATACCGAAGTCGTCGACCTCACCGACCTGCTCGACGACCCCGTCGACGTGCTGTTCGGCACTCAACTCGGCGGCGGCACCGACATCAACCGGGCCATCGCGTACTGCCAGACCCTGATCACGCGCCCGGCAGACAGTATCTTCGTGCTGATCTCCGACCTCTACGAGGGTGGCGTCCGCGACGAGATGCTCGCCCGCGTCAGGCAACTCGTCGACGCGGGCGTCCAGGTGGTCGTGCTGCTGGCGTTGTCCGATTCGGGCGCACCGTCGTTCGACCGGGAGATCGCCGCCGATCTGGCCGCCATGGAGATCCCGGCGTTCGCCTGCACGCCCGACGCGTTCCCCGAGCTGCTGGCACTGGCCATCAACAAGGGCGACATCCGCGGCTGGGCGGACCGTACCGGCCTTGCCCAGCGCGGGATGGACGCGCCCTAGGCCCGCTGGCTGGAAACCGAGATGACCTCGCCGGTGAGGTAGCTCGAGTAGTCGCTGGCCAGGTAGGCGATGGTGGTGGCGATCTCCCACGGCTCGGCCGCACGGCCGAACGCCTCGTCCGAGGACAGCCGGTCCAGCAGAGCCGCGTCGGCCGAGCGCTCCAGGAACTTGTGCCGGGCGATGCTCGGCGACACCGCGTTGATCCGCACCCCATATTCGACGGCTTCGATTGCGCTGCAACGGGTCAGTGCCATGACGCCGGCCTTGGCGGCGGCGTAGTGGGACTGCGAGTGCTGCGCGCGCCAGCCGAGAACGCTGGCGTTGTTGACGATGACGCCGCCGTGCTCGACGTCGCGGAAGTACCGCAACGCAGCGCGGGTGGCCCGCATGACGGAGTTCAGCGTCACGTTCAGGACGCGGTCCCACTCGTCGTCGGTCATGTCGACCAAAGGCGTCTCGCCACCGAGGCCGGCGTTGTTCACCAGAACGTCCAAACGCCCCATCTTCTCGACCGAGCGGGCGATCAGCGCGTCGACCGCCTCGGTGGAGGTGACGTCGCACACCACGGCATCGACCCGGCCGAGGCCGAGCTCGGCCAGCTGGTCGCGGGTCTCGTTCAGGCGCCGCTCGTGGTAGTCGGACACCACGACGTCGGCACCCTCCAGCAGCGCGCGGCGCGCGGTGGACGAGCCGATGCCGGTGCCGGCAGCAGCGGTCACGAGGACGACCTTGCCTTTCAGCAGGCCGTGGCCCTCAACCTCTTTGGGGGCTATGGAGAGATCGCTCATCAGCCTTTTACCTCTCGGGGTAGACCGAGCACCCGCTCGGCGATGATGTTGCGCTGGATTTCGTTGGACCCGCCGTAGATGGTGTCCGAACGCGAGAACAGGTAGAGCCGCTGCCACTCGTCGAACTCCCCGTCGGGCAGCGTCAGGCCGGCCGTGCCCTGCACGTCCATGGCGATCTCGCCGAGTTCGCGGTGCCAGTTGGCCCACAACAGCTTCGACACATTGTCTTGGCCGGGTTGCTCGACGTCCATGGTGGCCAGCGCGTAGGACCGCATGGCCTGCAGACCGGTCCACGACTCGGTCAGCCGCTGACGGATCAGCGGATCGTCGGCGGCACCGGTGCGCTTGGCCAGCTCGACCAGGTTGGAGTGCTCACGGGCGTAGCGGATCTGCTGGCCCAACGTGGACACCCCACGCTCGAAGGTCAGCGTGCCCATGGCCACGCGCCAGCCGTCACCGGGCTGGCCGACCACCAGCGACGCCTCGGTACGGGCGTCGTCGAAGAACACCTCGTTGAACTCGGAGTCACCGGTCAGCTGGATGATGGGGCGGATCTCGACGCCCGGCTGATCCAGCGGCACCAGCAGATAGGACAGGCCGGCGTGCCGCTTGGAGCCCTTTTCCGTGCGTGCCACCACGAAGCACCACTGCGCCCAGTGGGCCAGTGACGTCCACACCTTCTGGCCGTTGATCACCCACTCGTCACCAACCAGCTCGGCCGTCGTCGCCACATTGGCCAGATCGCTACCGGCGTTGGGCTCGGAGTAACCCTGGCTCCACAGCTCGGTGACATCGAGGATCTTGGGCAGGAACCGCTGCTGCTGTTCGGGGGTGCCGTACTCGATGAGCGTCGGCCCGAGCAGTTCCTCGCCCAGGTGGTTGACCTTGTCGGGCGCGTTGGCGCGGGCGTACTCCTCATAGAAGGCGACGCGATGCGCAACCGACAGCCCTCGGCCGCCGTGCTCCACCGGCCAGCCGAGGCACGTCAATCCCGCGGCGGCGAGATGCTGATTCCACGCGCGACGCTCTTCGAAGGCTTCGTGTTCACGCCCCGGTCCACCAAGGCCCTTGAGTGCCGCGAATTCGCCAACGAGATTGTCTGCGAGCCACTGCCGGACCTCGGCCCGGAACTCCTGGACCTCTATCACCCCTGTAGGCTAACCTACCAAGCACTTGCTTTGTTAAGGGAGCATCGATGACCGGGGCACACCACCCGCTCGTGAGGCCAGATCGCCGTACCGTCCCAGCGGTACTGGACCGGGTCGCCGTGGAGTTTTCCGACCACGAAGCGCTGGTCACTGCCGGCGGGGCCGGCGATTCAGCAGGTGACCACAAGCGCCTCACGTATTCGGAACTGCGGGCGCATGTCCGCCAAGCCGCGGCGGCGATGATCGACCTCGGTGTCGCACCCGGCGATCGGGTGGCGATCTGGTCGCCCAACACCTGGCACTGGGTGGTCGCCTGTCTGGCCACCCACTACGCCGGGGCGCAGGTGGTGCCGCTGAACACCCGCTACACCGCGAGCGAGGCCACCGACATCCTGGCCCGCACCGAGGCTCCGCTGCTGATCGCCGCGGGCGAGTTCCTCGGCTCGGACCGCACCACCGAACTGGACCGGGACGCGTTGCCCGCGCTGCGGCACATCGTGCGGGTGCCCGTCGAGAAAGAGGAGACCGGCGACCAGTCCTGGGACTCCTTCTTTGCCCGCGGGACCGACCTGGATGCCGTGGACGCACGCGCCGCGGCGGTAGAACCCGACGACGTCTCCGACATCCTCTTCACCTCCGGCACCACCGGACGCAGCAAGGGTGTGCTGTGCGCACACCGCCAGTCGCTCGACGGATCGGCAGCGTGGGCGGAGTGCGGGCAGCTCACCAGCAACGACCGCTACCTCGCCATAAACCCGTTCTTCCACAACTTCGGCTACAAGGCAGGCATCCTGCCCTGCCTGCAGACCGGCGCGACGCTGTACCCGGTGCTGACATTCAAGCCCGAACAGGTCCTCAAAACCATTGCCGAACAGCGCATCACCGTGCTGCCCGGCCCGCCGACCATCTTCCAGACCCTGCTGGACCATCCCGACCGCTCCGAATACGACCTGTCCTCGCTGCGCTTCTCGGTGACCGGCGCGGCCGTGGTCCCGGTGGTCCTGATCGAGCGGATGCAGTCCGAACTCGACATCGACATCGTGCTGACCGCCTATGGCCTGACCGAGGCGGCCGGATTCGGCACCATGTGCAGTGCCGACGACGATGCCGTGACCGTGGCCACCACCTGCGGCCGGCCCATCGCTGATTTCGAACTGCGCCTGGATGATTCGGGGGAGGTGCTGCTGCGCGGGCCGAACGTCATGCTCGGCTACCTCGACGATCCGGCCGCGACGGCCGACGCCATCGACACCGACGGCTGGTTGCACACCGGCGACATCGGGACCCTCGACGCGCGCGGCAACCTGACCATCACCGACCGACTCAAGGACATGTACATCTGCGGCGGGTTCAACGTGTACCCGGCCGAGATCGAGCAGGTGCTGGCCCGGTTGGACGGCGTTGCCGAGTCGGCGGTGATCGGCGTCCCGGACGAACGACTCGGCGAGGTCGGCAAGGCGTACGTGGTGGTCAAGCCGGGCGTGACGCTGGATGAGGCCGCCGTGATCGCCCATACCCGCGAGCATTTGGCGAACTTCAAGGTGCCGCGATCAGTGGAGTTTTTGGATGTGCTGCCGCGAAATCCGGGCGGCAAGGTGATCAAACCGGTGCTGCGGAGCAGAGGGACCCGAGAAGGGGTGCAATGGACCTGAATTTCGACGACGAGACCGAGGCCTTTCGGGCCGAGGTCCGTGAATTCCTGGCGGCGAATCGGGAACACTTCCCGACCAAGTCGTACGACACGCTTGAGGGCTTCGAACAGCACCGCCGTTGGGACAAGGTGCTTTTCGACGCCGGACTGTCAGTGATCGCCTGGCCCAAGGAATACGGCGGCCGCGATGCCACCCTGCTGCAGTGGGTGGTGTTCGAGGAAGAGTACTTCCACGCCGGCGCCCCCGGCCGGGCCAGCGCCAACGGCACGGCGATGCTGGCACCGACACTGTTCGCGCACGGCACCGAGGAACAACTCCAGCGCGTCCTGCCGAAGATGGCCAGCGGCGAGGAGATCTGGGCCCAGGCCTGGTCGGAGCCCGAGTCAGGCAGCGACCTGGCCTCGCTGCGCTCGACGGCCACCAAGGTCGACGGCGGCTGGAAGCTCAACGGACAGAAGATCTGGAGCTCACGCGCGCCGTTCGGTGAGCGCGGGTTCGGCCTGTTCCGATCCGACCCGGAAGCGCAGCGCCACAAGGGTCTGACCTACTTCATGTTCGACCTCAAGGCGCCCGGCATCACCGTGCGACCGATCGCCCAGCTCGGCGGCGACACCGGTTTCGGCGAGATCTTCCTCGACGATGTGTTCGTGCCTGACAACGACGTGATCGGCGGCGTGCACGAGGGCTGGCGCGCGGCGATGAGCACGTCGAGCAACGAGCGCGGCATGTCGCTGCGGAGCCCGGCGCGCTTCGTGGCCCCGGCGGAGCGTCTTGTCGCTCAATGGAAGTCCAATCCTGACCCGGTCTTCACCGACCGCGTCGCCGATGCGTGGATCAAGGCGCAGGCCTACCGGCTGCACACTTTCGGCACCGTGACCCGGCTGGCCAACGGCGGTGAACTGGGCGCCGAGTCGTCGGTGACCAAGGTGTTCTGGTCGGACCTCGACGTCGCCCTGCATCAGACCGCTCTGGACATGCAGGGACCCGACGCCGAGCTGGTCGATCACTCGACCGAGGGGCTGCTGTTCGCTCTGGGCGGCCCGATCTACGCCGGCACCAACGAGATTCAACGCAACATCATCGCGGAGAGATTGCTCGGCCTACCGCGTGAATCGGGAGGGAAGCCGAAGTGAATTTCGAGATCGACGAACAGCAGCGGGACTTCGCGGCCAGCATCGACGCGGCGCTGGGCGCCGCCGACGTCCCGGCCGCCGTGCGCGCGTGGGGCGACGGCGACACCGCGCCCGGCCGCAAGGTGTGGGCCCAACTGACCGACCTCGGGGTGACCGCCCTGCTGGTGCCCGAGAAGTACGACGGCATCGACGCCAGCCCGGTCGACCTGGTTGTGGCCCTGGAACGGCTCGGCTACTGGGCGGTGCCCGGCCCGGTGACCGAATCCATCGCCGTCGCACCGGTTCTGCTGGCGAACGACGAGCGGTCCGCCGGTCTCGCCTCCGGTGAACTGATCGCCACGGTCGCCATGCCGCCACAGGCACCGCGTGCCGCCAACGCCGATTTCGCCGGACTGACGCTGCTTGCCGCCGACGGACAGGTCGGCGAGGCCACCACGAGCGCTGCTCACGATTCCGTCGACCCGGCCCGAAAGCTGTTCGACGTCACCGCTTCCGGTGACACCCAGGCTGCCGACACCGCGCGGGCGTACGAGTTCGGTGTCCTGGCCACGGCCGCCCAGTTGGTCGGTGCGGGACAGGCCATGCTGGATCAGTCCGTCGAGTACGCCAAGCAGCGCGCGCAGTTCGGCCGGATCATCGGCTCGTACCAGGCCATCAAGCACAAGCTGGCCGACGTGCTCATCGCCGTCGAACTAGCTCGTCCACTGGTCTACGGCGCGGCACTGTCGCTGGCCGAAAACTCCTCCGACACCGCCCGCGACATCAGCGCCGCCAAAGTCGCTGCCGCCGACGCCGCGCTGCTGGCCGCCCGTTCAGCGCTGCAGACCCATGGCGCGATCGGGTTCACCCAGGAACACGACCTGTCCCTGTCACTGCTGCGCGTCCAGGCGTTGCGCAGTGCCTGGGGCGATCCGACCGCACACCGTCGTCGACTGCTGGAGGCCCTCTGATGAGCGAAGAACGGCAACTGCTACGCGAAACCGTCGCTGCGCTCGTGGACAAGCATGCCTCCCCCGAGGCTGTCCGCACCGCGATGGAATCCGAACGCGGCTACGACGAAAAACTGTGGAGCCTGCTGTGCGAGCAGGTCGGTGCCGCGGCGCTGGTGGTCCCCGAGGACCTCGGCGGCGCCGGAGGTGAACTCGCCGATGCCGCAGTGGTTCTCGAAGAGCTCGGCAAGGCCCTGGTGCCCACCCCGCTGCTGGGCACCACATTGGCCGAGCTCGCTCTGCTGGCCGTCGATGACCACGAACCGCTCGAAGGATTGGCCGAAGGCACCTCGATCGGCACCGTGGTTTTCGACGCCGACTACGTGATCAACGGTGACGTGGCCGACGTCGTCATCGGCACCGACGGTGAGAACCTGACCCGCTGGACCACATTCACCGCCACCCCGAAATCGACCATGGATCTGACCCGTCGGCTGTCCGCGGTGATCGCCGGTGACACCGCTCCCCTCGGCGCCGATCCCGGCCTGGCCGACACCGCGGCGCTGCTGATGGCCGCCGAACAGATCGGCGCCGCCTCGCGCTGCCTCGACCTCACCGTCGCCTACACCAAGGACCGGGTGCAGTTCGGGCGCGCGATCGGCAGCTTCCAGGCGCTCAAGCACCGCATGGCCGATCTCTACGTCAAGGTGTCCTCGGCGCGCGCGGTCGTGAACGACGCCATCGCCGCGCCGTCACCCACCACAGCCTCCCTGGCCCGCTACTTCGCCAGCGAGGCGCTGTCAGCGGTGACCGCCGAGGCCATCCAGCTGCACGGCGGGATCGCCATCACCTGGGAGAGCGACATCCAGCTGTACTTCAAGCGCGCCCACGGCAGTGCTCAGCTGCTCGGACCGCCGCGGGAGCATCTGCGCCGGCTCGAAGCTCAGGTGTTCTAGGCGGCTCGATCGGCATTGCTAACCTCACTTCGATGACCGATCACGTGGCGCTACGAGCCGGCATTCCGCCGTTCCACGTCATGGACGTGTGGCTGGCCGCGGCCGAACGCCAGCGCACACATGGCGACCTGGTCAACCTGTCGGCCGGGCAGCCCAGTGCCGGGGCACCGGCGGCGGTGCGCGACGCCGCCGTCGCCGCTCTGAATCACGGCGGCCTGGGTTACACCGTCGCGCTCGGTTTGCCCGAGCTGCGAGCCCAGATCGCGGCGTCGTACCGCAAATACGGCGTCGACGTAGGCGTCGACGAGGTGGTGCTCACCACCGGCTCGTCCGGCGGATTCCTGTTGACCTTCCTGGCGTGCTTCGACGTCGGCGATCGGGTGGCCATCGCCAGCCCTGGCTACCCCTGTTACCGCAACATCCTCACCGCGCTGGGTTGCGAGGTGGTCGAGATCCCGTGCGGCCCCGAGACCCGTTTTCAGCCGACGGTCGCGATGCTCGATGCACTGGATCCGCCGGTGGCCGGCGTGATCGTCGCCAGCCCGGCCAATCCGACCGGCACCGTCATCCCGCCCGCCGAATTGGCGGCCATCGCCACGTGGTGTGACCGTTCGGGCGCGCGGTTGATCAGTGACGAGGTGTACCACGGCCTGGTCTACCCCGGTGCTCCCGAAACCAGCTGCGCGTGGGAAACCTCACGAAATGCCGTGGTGGTCAACAGCTTCTCGAAGTACTTCGCGATGACCGGGTGGCGGCTGGGCTGGCTGCTGGTGCCCACCGAATTGCAGCGGGCGATCGACCGGCTGACCGGCAACTTCACCATCTGCCCGCCCGCCTTGGCCCAGCACGCCGCAGTGGCCGCCTTCACGCCGGAGGCGCTGGCCGAGGCCGACGGTCTGCTCTCGCACTACGGCGACAATCGCACCCTGCTGCTCAACGGGTTGCGCGGCATCGGCATCGACCGGCTGGCCCCGACCGACGGTGCCTTCTACGTGTACGCCGACGTCAGCGATCACACGGACGACTCGTTGGTCTGGTGCTCAAAGCTGCTGGCAGACACCGGCGTCGCCATTGCACCCGGCATCGACTTCGACACCGTGCGCGGCGGTTCCTATGTCCGGCTGTCCTTCGCCGGGCCGACCAGCGACATCGAAGAGGCGCTGCGCCGCATCGGTGCCTGGTTGCAGTAGATCGACTCTGCGGTGAGTGCGTTGTCCACTCGCACTTTCCCGCCCTGTGCGCAGAGTCAGCCCTTTGGACGCTGCGTGGCGTACCAGTCCAGCAGCTCCGGGTTGTCGACGGCGCTGCGCTCGACCACCTTGGCCGCATCCGCTCCCTGGAACAACTTCTTGATCGGAACTTCGAGCTTCTTACCCGTGCGGGTGTGCGGAATACCCGGGGCCACGATGATGTCGTCGGGCACGTGCCGCGGCGACACCTCCGTGCGGATAGTCTGAATGATCTTGTCCCGCAATGTTTCCGTGAGCTCGACACCTTCGGCCGGCACCACGAACAACGGCATCCAGTACCCGCCGTCGGGCTGCTCGGCTCCGATCACCAGCGCCTCGGCGATCTCGGGCAGCCGCTCCACCGACTGGTAGATGTCGGCGCTGCCCATCCGGATGCCGTTGCGGTTCAGCGTGGAGTCCGACCGGCCGTGCACGACGATGCTGTCGTGGTCGGTGATGGTGATCCAGTCACCATGGCGCCACACACCGGGGAACATCTCGAAATAGGCTCCACGGTAACGGGATCCGTCAGGGTCGTTCCAGAACGCGATCGGCATCGATGGCAACGGCTTGGTGATCACCAGTTCGCCGACCTCGCCGCGCACCGGATTGCCGGATTCATCCCAGGCATCCACGGCCGCACCGAGGTAGCGGGTGGACAACTCGCCCGGCCACACCGGCACCGTCGGCGCGCCGCCGATGAACGCCGAGACCACGTCCGTGCCGCCACTCAAGGAGGAGACCTGCACCTGCTCGCCGACGTTGTCGCGCAACCACAGCGCTGACGACGGCGGCAGCGAAGATCCGGTGATGCCCACGGTCTTGAGCGCCGAAAGGTCATGCTCCTCACGCGGAACCGCGCCTGCCTTGGAGCAGGCCAGTACATATCCGGGACTGGCGCCCAACACCGTCGCATGGACAGTGGCCGCGATGTGCCACAGGGCGTCGGCCGTCGGGTAGGTGGGGCTGCCCTCGTAACAGACGATGGTGGCCCCGACCAGCAGCCCGGCGACCTGGAAGTTCCACATCATCCAGCTCGGGCTGGTGTACCAGAAGAAGGTGTCGTCACCGCCGATGCCGGACTGCAGCGCCACCGCCTTGAGGTGTTCGAGCAACACGCCGCCGTGGCCGTGCATGATTCCCTTGGGCAGGCCGGTGGTGCCCGACGAATATAGGACCCACAGCGGATGGTCGAAGTCCACTGGTGTCGTGGACAATTCGGCCTTGCCTGCCGTGGCCGAATCCCAGTCGAGCCAATCTTCGCGGGCCGCGCCCAGTCGCGATACCAGCACCGAGGCTTTCAGCGAGGGCAGGCCATCACGTACGGCGGCGATGTCGGCACTTTTGTCGTGGGACTTGCCCCCGAACTGGTAACCGTCCGCGGTCACCAGCACGGTCGGTTCCAGCTGGCCGAGCCGGTCCAGGGCAGCCTTGGCGGTGTAGTCCTGCCCGCACGCACTCCAGATCGCGCCGATGCTCGCGGTCGCCAGGAACGCGATGATGGCCTCGGCGATGTTCGGTAGGTAACCGACCACCCGGTCCTCCGGCTGAACCCCCAGCGATCGCAGGGTGTGCGCGAATGCCGCGGTCCGGCGCAACAATTCGGACCAGGACAGCTCGGTGACAGCGCCGCCCTCGGCAACGGTGAGGATGGCCGGCCGGTCGGTCCGGGCATGTCGCGCCACCTGGTCGACGTAATTGAGGCGGGCGCCGGGAAACCACCGCACGCCCGGCATCTCGTCGCCGGTGAGCACCTCGTCCGGCCGCTCACCCAGATCGAAGTAATCCCACAACGCGCCCCAGAACGCCGCCGGATCATCGACCGACCACTGCCAGAGGTGCTGATAGTCCGGAGCGCTGATGCCGGTGCGGGACTCGACGAACCGGGCGAAGTCGGTGACCCGGGCCGCCTCGATACCTTCCGGCGTCGGCTCCCATTGAGCTTCTGTTGCGGTCATCGTGCGCTCCACCCACCATCCATCGTGTACGACGCTCCCGTCACCATCCGGGCGCTCGGGGACGCCAGCCAACCTACCAACGCGCCAACCTCTTCCGGCTCCACCAGTTGCTTCACGGCGCTTTCCTTGAGCAACACCTCGGCGAGCACGTCCTGCTCGGGTATGCCGTGGATGCGGGCCTGATCGGCGATCTGTTTGGTCACCAACGGAGTTCGCACATAGCCGGGGTTGACGCAATTACTGGTGACTCCGTGCGGTCCGCCCTCCAGCGCGGTCACCTTCGACAGACCCTCCAGTCCATGTTTGGCGGTGACGTAGCCGGACTTGAACTCCGACGCGCGCAAGCCGTGCACCGATGAGATGTTGACGATGCGGCCGAACTGCCGCGAGTACATGTGTGGCAGAGCGGCGCGGATCAACAGGAACGGCACCTCGACCATCAAGGCCAGCAGCATCCGGAACCGCTCGGGCGGGAAATCCTGGATCGGGTGGATGCTCTGCACCCCGGCGTTGTTCACCAGGATGTCGCAGTCCAGCTTCAGTGATTCCAGCGATGAGACGTCGAGAAGGTCTACCGCCCACGCTTTTCCGCCGACCTCGCGGGCGACGGCCTCGGCCCCTGCCGCGTCGAGATCCGCGACCGTGACCACCGCACCTCGAGAAGCGAGCTCGCGGGCGCAGGCGGCGCCGATGCCGCCGGCAGCACCGGTGACAAGGGCGGTGCGGCCGGCCAGATCACTCATGCCGCGGCCCGCTGCAGGTCGGCGGCATCGATGTCGGCCAGATCCACGCCCTTGGTCTCGCGGGTGAACGCCAGCGCGATCAGTGTCACCAACGCGGCCACCGCGAGGTACACCGCGATCGGCACCGAGGAGTTGTAGGTCTTCAACAGCCACACGGCGATGATCGGCGCCAGCGATCCGGCGGCGATCGAGGTCACCTGATAGCCAAGGGAGACACCCGAATAGCGCATGCGGGTCGGGAACATCTCGGACATCAGCGCGGGCTGCGGCGCATACATCAGCGCGTGGATCACCAGACCCAGCGTGATGGCCGCCGTCACCGGCAGATACTCACCGCTGTCCATCATCGGATAGGCGAAGAAGCCCCACGAGGCCGCGCCGACGGCACCGATGAAGTACACCGGGCGGCGGCCGTAGCGATCCGAGAGCGCGCCCACGGTCGGGATGGCCACCAGGTGCACCGTGTGCGCGACGAGCAGCCACCACAGGATGTCGCTGGTGTCGGAGTGCACGTGCTCCTTGAGGTAGGTGATCGAGAACGTGACCACCAGGTAGTACATGATGTTCTCGCCGAATCGCAGACCCATCGCGGTGAACACCCCGCGCGGATAACGCTTGAGCACCTCGATCGCGCTGAACGAGCTTGCCTTGATCTGTTCGGCTTCCTGTTGGGCCGCAACGAAAATCGGGGCGTCGGTGACCTTGGTGCGGATGTAGTAGCCGATCAGGACCACCACTGCTGACAGCCAGAACGCCACGCGCCAGCCCCAGGACAGGAACGCCTCGGCGCTGAGCAGCCCGTTGAGCAACAGCAACACCACGGTGGCCAGCATGTTGCCGACCGGAACTCCGGCCTGCGGCCAGCTGGCCCAGAAACCGCGTGACTGGTTCGGGCTGTGCTCGGCCACCAGCAGCACCGCGCCACCCCATTCGCCGCCGACGGCGAAGCCCTGCAGGAAGCGCAGGACCACCAGCAGGACAGGCGCCAGGTAGCCGATCTGACCGAAGGTCGGCAGGCAGCCCATCAGGAACGTGGCCAGGCCGACGAGCACGAGGCTGAACTGGAGCAGCTTCTTGCGGCCCAACTTGTCGCCGTAGTGACCGAACACGACGCCACCGAGGGGACGGGCCAAAAAGCCGATCGCGTACGTACCGAAGGCCGCCATGATGGCGTCGAACTCGTTGCCGCCCTGCGGGAAGAACAACTTGTTGAAGACCAATGTGGCTGCGGTTCCGTAGAGGAAGAACTCATACCACTCGACCACCGTGCCTGCCATCGAGGCGGCGACGACGCGGCGCAGACCGGTCAGATTTGGCGCGCTCATCCGCGGCTCTCCTTGTGACGTGGCACTGTGATGCCCCTTACAGCTTTCGTGAGTATTCATGCACGCCGAACTCGCCGCAATGGGTAAAACCGCACCATCAGTCTGCAAAAATGCAGAAATGGATGGTGTGCAAAGGCCTGCCCGCCCCAGCGCGGACGATCTGCTGGTCCTGCTGGCCGTCGGCCGCTCCGGTCGGTACACGGCGGCGGCCGATGAGCTGGGCATCAACCACACCACGATCTCGCGGCGCATCGCCGCGCTCGAGCAGGCCATCGGGGGCCGGGTGCTCACCCGGGCGGGTGGCGGATGGGAACTCACCGACCTCGGCCGTGAGGCACTGGCGGCGGCCGAGGCCGTCGAGTCCGCTGTGTCCACGCTCGGCGCCACCGGCACCCGGCAACTCGAGGGCGTGGTGCGGATCTCGGCGACCGACGGTTTCAGCGCCTACGTCGCCGCGCCCGCCGCGGCCCAGGTCCAGCGTCGTCATCCGCGGCTGACAGTCGAGATCGTCACCGCCACCCGCAGGGCCTCCCAACAGCGTTCGAGCCTGGACCTCGAGATCGTCGTGGGCGCACCCCAGGTGCGGCGTGCCGAAGCGATCCGCCTCGGCGACTACTGCCTGGGCCTCTACGGCGCGCGTTCCTATCTCGCCGAACACGGTTTCCCCGACAGCATCGCCGATCTGGCCCGGTTTCCGCTGGTGTACTTCATCGACTCGATGCTGCAGGTCGACGAACTCGACATGGCCGCCAGTTTCGCACCGGCCATGCGCGAATCGGTGACCTCCACCAACGTGTTCGTCCATGTCGAGGCCACTCGCGCCGCGGCCGGCCTGGGCCTGCTGCCGTGTTTCATGGCCGACCGTCACGAGGATCTGGTGCGGGTTCTGCCCACAGAACTGACAGTCCGGTTGAGTTATTGGCTGGTGGCCCGGGCGGAGACCCTGCGCCGGCCGGTGGTGGCGGCCGTGGTCGAGGCGATCCAGGACCGGATGGCCGACCAACAGGATGTCCTGCTGGGAAAGCTCGCCGCATCTTGATGCGCATGCCTGATGCTATGATGCGTAGGTGCGTACCACCGTCAACATCGACGACGCGCTGCTGGCCGAGGCGAAGATCGTCGCCGCGCGCACGTCGCGTTCCCTCGGTTCCGTGGTCGAGGACGCGTTGCGCGAGATGCTGAGTCGCGTCGCCGACGAGAGCCGCGCCCCGGAGTTTCGATTGCCGACGCACGGCAGCGGAGGTCTACGCCCCGGAGTCGACCTCGATGACAAGGAAGCTCTCGCCGAACTGTTGGGCGACAATGCTTCTCCCTGACGTCAACGTGTTGATCTACGCCGTCCGCGAGGACAGCGATCAGCATGAGCGGTACGCCGCGTGGCTTTCGGGAGCACTCAACGCTGACGAACCAGTGGGCATCAGCGATCTAGTGCTGTCGGGCGTGATCCGGCTACTGACCAACCACCGGGTCTTCCGGGAGCCCAGCTCGACAGTTCAGGCGCTCGAGGCGTGCCGGGCGATCCGATCAGCACCGTCCGCGGTGCCACTTCGCCCCGGCCCACGCCACTGGGCCATATTCGACTCGCTCTGCACCGATACCGGGGCCAAGGCCAACACTGTTCCGGACGCCTACCACGCCGCGCTCGCCATCGAGAACGGCGCCACCTGGGTCACCACCGATCGAGCATTCGCACGATTTCCGGGCTTGCGCTGGCGAGCACCGTTCGACTGATGCGCCGGCTGAGCCAAATCCTTGCGGTCGTGGCCCGATATTGCTGCAGTGAGAGGCATGCCATTCATCGAGCACGACCGCGGGCGGGCCTATTACCGGCACTGGGCGGTACCGGAGCCCCGCGCGGCAGTCGTCTTCCTGCACGGATTCGGTGAACACACCGGGGTGTACCACCGTTACGGATTCGCGCTCAACGCCGCGGGGATCGACCTGTGGGCGGTCGATCAGTTCGGTCACGGCCTGACCGGCGGCACCCGGGGCGACTTCGGATCGATCGAGGACAGTTCGTCGCTGGCCGACACACTCACCGTCCTGGCCGAGCGCGAGTCTCCCGGCATACCGCTGGTGGCACAAGGACATTCGTTCGGTTCGGTGGTCACCCTGTTCCGGCTACTCGGCGAGCCCGACCGGTATAGGGCCGGCATCATCTCGGGCGCACCACTGGTGCCGATTCCCGAAATGCTGGACCAGGACACGTCATTGGACCTGGATCCGAGCTGGCTGTCGTCCGATCCGTTCTATCTGGACGCACTGGAAAACGACCCGTTGGCGTTCGTCGACGCCGACGGCGCCGCGCTCACCCGCGAACTGGACCGGGCGTGGGACCGGTTCGGAGCCGAGCTGCCCAAGCTCACGGCGCCTACCCTGGCCTTGCACGGCTCGGCCGATGTGATCGCCCCGGCCGCGGCGGTGAAGGCCTACGCCGACGAGATAGAACCGTTGCAGTTCAAGGAGTTTCCCGGCTGTGGCCACGACATTCTCAACGAATCCGTGCACCGGGAGGTGGCCGCGGCCATCGAGGAATTCATCGACGCGCAGATCTAACGCCGGGCCTCATAGCCGGCGGTGAGCCAGTACACGGTCCGGTCGAGGCTGGGCAGAATCTCGGTGATGTCGATCTCGCCGGCGGTGAAGCGGCCGACCAGCCCGAACACCAGGCTGGTCACGATGGTGTCGACATCGTGCACGAATTCCTCGTCGACCCCGGTCAGGATGGACAGACCCGTGGGCACGACGGTGTCGAGGCCCCGGCGCACCAGACGGTCACCGCCGGGTGCGGCCCTGGCCCGCGAGTAGGCCCTGAGCATGTCGGGGTGCTTTTCCCACGGTTCGAAGATGGTGCGGAACATCCGCATCAGCCCGTCGTACAACGACTCACCAGCTTCCCGCGCATGCCCGGTCATGGAAAGCCCCGAATACCGGTTCTCGGCCATCCACGAATCCAGGGCGGCGAGGATCAACTCGTCGCGGGTGGAATAGCGCTTGTAGATCGTGGCCAGTGAGGTTTTGGCCCTGCGCGCCACCTCACGCAATTGCACGGCGTCGTAGCCCTCGGTCTCGAGGAGTTCCACGACGATGTCGAGGATCCGATCACGTTCTTCTGCCAAATCGAGAACACCCTTGCCGCTGGAGAGTAACCAGGTTACCGTACCGCTGTAACACGGTTACAGCCATTCGGCGGAGTGAGGATCAATGGGAAATCTGGACGGAAAAGTCGCCTTCATCACCGGGGTGGCCCGGGGTCAGGGCCGGAGTCATGCGGTGACGCTCGCCAAGCAAGGCGCCGCGATCATCGGTGTGGACATCTGCGCCGAGATCGCCTCCAACCCGTACCCGATGGCCAGCCGCGCCGAACTCGACGAGACGGTCGCTCTGGTCGAGGCCGCGGGCGGCAAGATGGTCGCCACGGTCGCCGATGTCCGCGACTTCCACGCGCTCAAGGCCGCACTCGACGCGGGTGTCGAGCAGTTCGGGCGGTTGGACATCGTGCTCGCCAATGCCGGTGTCGCCCCCACGGCGTTTCGTGAGGTGAGCATCGAAGAAGACCTCGAGATGTGGAACGATGCGGTCGGCGTCAACCTGGTCGGTTCATTCCACACCGCCAAGGCCGCCATCCCCCACCTGATCGAGGGCGGGCGCGGCGGTTCGATCGTCTTCACCAGCTCCACCGCCGGACTGCGCGGCTTCGGTGGGATGCAGGGCGGCGGCCTGGGCTACGCGGCGTCCAAGCACGGCATCGTCGGGCTGATGCGCACACTGTCCAATGCTCTTGCCCCACACAGCATCCGGGTCAACACCGTGCATCCCACGGCGGTCAACACGATGATGGCGGTCAACCCGGCGATGACGGCGTTCCTGGAGAACTACCCCGACGGCGGTCCGCATCTGCAGAACCCGATGCCGGTGTCGCTGCTGGAACCGGAGGACATCAGCGCGACCATCAGCTACCTGGTGTCCGACGCCGCCAAGTACGTCACCGGGGTCACGCTCCCCGTCGACGCCGGCTTCACGAACAAACTCTGATGGGACGGGTCACCGGCAAGCGTGTGCTGATCACCGGCGCAGCACGCGGCATGGGCCGAAGCCACGCCGTACGCCTGGCCGAGGAAGGCGCCGACGTCATCCTCGTCGACCTGTGCCGATCGGTGGACGAGATCGACTATCCGCTGGCCTCGCGTGAGGACCTCGACGAAACCGCGCGACTGGTCGAAAAACACGGCCGGCGCGCCCTCACCTACGTGGTCGACGTGCGCGACGCCGACGCGCTGGCGACCGCTGTCGCCGACGGCGTCGCGGAGTTGGGCGGCCTGGAGGCCGCGGTGGCCAACGCCGGCGTCATCACCGCGGGCACCTGGGACACCACCACCGCCGAGCAGTGGCGCACTGTCGTCGACATCAACCTGATCGGGTCCTGGAACACCTGCGCGGCCGCACTGCCACACCTGGTGGAGCGCGGCGGCAGCCTCGTCAACATCAGCTCGGCCGCGGGCATCAAGGGCACGCCGCTGCACACCCCGTACACCGCGTCCAAGCACGGCGTGGTGGGAATGAGCAAGGCGCTGGCCAATGAGCTTGCCGCCCAGCATGTTCGGGTCAACACCGTGCATCCGACCGGTGTCGAGACCGGGATGCGGCCGGCGACGCTGCACACCTTGATCGCCGAGCAGCGTCCCGATCTGGCGCCGCTGTTCGGCAACGCCATCCCCATCGTGATGGCCGAGGCGATCGACATCAGCAACGCGGTGCTGTTCCTGGTCTCGGACGAATCCCGCTATGTGACCGGCCTGGAGTTCAAAGTCGACGCAGGAGTGACGATCCGATGACCGCATCCGACACCCGGACCGAGCGCGGACGCCGCGAGTTCGCCGAGGTGATGACGTTCACCGCACCCACCGATAATTCCCCGGCGACCACCAACCTCATCGACTTCGTATTCGCCGAGGTGTGGCCGCGCACCGCGCTGAGCCGTAGGGATCGGCGATTCGTCACGTTGCCGTGTGTTGCAGACGCCGACGCCGAAGGGCCGTTGCGCGATCACGTCTATGCCGCGCTGAACAGCGGTGACGTATCCATCGTCGAAATGCGAGAAACCGTCCTGCATTTCGCGGTCTACGCTGGCTGGCCGAAGGCATCTCGTTTCAACGGCGTGGTCGACGAACAGTGGGAACGGATACACCGCGAACGGGGTCTGACCCCGCCGGCACCCGAGCCGCTGCTGCCGCTGACCACGCCGAGCGATCCGGAGGACCGGTTGCTGTGCGGCGAGCAGTCCTTCCGGGACGTCAATTGCATGCCGCACACGCCGATTCGGGACAATCCCTTCTCAGGTGCCGGCATCCTCAACTTCGTCTTCGGGGAGATGTGGCTGCGTCCCGGACTCGGCATGAAGGAACGACGACTGATCACGGTGGCGTGTGTGGCGTTTCAGGACGCACCCATTCCGATCGACAGCCACGTCTACGCCGCACTGAAGAGCCGCGACGTCTCCTTCGACGAAATGGATGAATTGGCATTGCATTTCGCGGCCTACTACGGATGGCCCAAGGCTTCGCACCTGAACCAGGTGATCGGCGAGCAGAAGCAGCGCGCCGAAGCGGAATGGGCCGCTGAGGCAGAGGCGACGTCATGAGCAGCGTTCTGACTGCGCTACCCGCCGGCCCGGCCGGACTCGTGGTGGGCGGTGAACGCATCACCCGATCATCGGTGGCGCAACACCCACATATCTACCCCGCCACGGGACAACCCAACGCGAGCATCGTCCTGGCGGGCCCGGCGGAGATCGACCTGGCAGTGAGCACCGCGTGGGACGCACAGCGCGGCTGGACGGCACTGACCGCGGACCGCCGCCGGGACATGCTGATCGATTTGGCCGACGTGGTGCATGCGCATCTCGACGAACTCACCGCGCTCAACGTGCACGACTACGCGGTGCCGGTGGCCTACGCGGGGACCGCGCACCTGCTCGAACGGTTCCTGCGCCACTTCGCCGGATACGCCGACAAACCCCACGGATCGAGCTCGCCGGTGAGCGGGTCTCACGATGTCAATCTGATCGAGCGCGAGCCCTATGGCGTTGTCGGGGTCATCGCTCCGTGGAACGGCTCGTTGGTCGTCGCCGCGTCCTGCATCCCGGCCGCCCTGGCGGCCGGGAACGCCGTGGTGTTCAAGCCTTCGGAGTTGGCTCCGCTGGCCGCGCTGCGCTTCGGTGAGCTGTGCCTGGAAGCCGGGTTACCTCCCGGGCTGGTCAACGTCGTACCCGCCGCCGCGGAGGGCGGCGAACTGCTGGTTCGCCATCCCGGCATCCGCAAGATCCACTTCACCGGCGGTGGAGTCACGGCGCGCGCGGTGCTGACAGCGGCTGCGGAGAACCTGACACCGGTGGTCACCGAACTCGGCGGCAAGTCCGCCAACCTGATCTTCGCCGACGCCGACCTGGACACCGCCGCCCAATTGTCGGCCCATCAGGGTCCGTTGATGCAATCCGGGCAGAGCTGCGCGTGCGCCAGCCGAATCCTGGTGCACGAGTCCATATATGACGCCTTTGCCGAGAAGTTCCTCGCGATTGTGGGAGCCGCCCGCATCGGCGACCCGTTCGACCCCGCCATAAACTTCGGTCCGGTCATCAGCGACGCTGCCGCTCACCGGATTCTGAACACCATCGACCAGGCGGTCAGCGAACGGGCCGGTGAGTTGCTCATCGGCGGTCAGCGGATCGGCGGTGATCTCTCAGAGGGCTATTACATCGACCCGACCGTATTCGGCAACGTGGACAACGCCTCTCAGCTCGCCCAGGTCGAAACATTCGGTCCGGTCGTCTCCCTCATCAGGTTCAGCGACGAGGCCGAAGCTGTCCGGCTCGCCAACGACACCCCCTATGGCCTGAATGCCTTTGTCCATA
This sequence comes from Mycobacterium sp. URHD0025, assembly GCF_000426065.1. Lineage (GTDB taxonomy): Bacteria > Actinomycetota > Actinomycetes > Mycobacteriales > Mycobacteriaceae > Mycobacterium. The sequence goes on from NZ_AUEQ01000009.1 coordinate 52,039, forward strand.
CCCGAGATCTGGCTCGAGCACACGGGGTCAGCAGGCAGCTCGAAGCCGGCTCGGTATGGGTCAACCAGTTCAGCCAGATTTCCCCACAGGGCCCTTACGGTGGATACAAGCAGAGCGGATTCGGGCGTACCGGCGGCCTCGACGGACTGCACGAGTTTCAGCAGATCAAGAACATCCGGATCGCTGTGCGCTGATTTTCCCGGCTCCGGTTGACGTGAGCCAGACAACACCCCACAATTGCCGTCATGAACGGTCAGAAATCCACATCGACGGTCAACCGTGCTACCGGTTGAGCGTCATGAGGCGATCGTCGAGGCGGTTGGCAGCGCGCAGGCGATCAGCACGGACGAACTCGTCCGTCGCCTCGGGGTATCGGCCGAAACCGTCCGCCGCGACCTGGCCCTTCTCGAAGAACGAGGAGCATTGCGCCGGGTTCACGGCGGCGCCGCCGCGGTAGCCGACCACCGTCCCATCGAGCCGTCGTATTCCGAACGCACGATGATCCGCCACCAGGCCAAGGCTCAATTGGCCCGGGTGGCAGCGGGCCTGCTCGAAAACGGGCAGACGGTGATCATCGACATCGGAACCACTGCCGTCGCCGTGGCCAAGGCCATCCCCCGCTCGTTCACCGGCACCGTCATCACCCCGTCACTGCCGGTCGCGGTGGAGCTTGCCGACCGCCCGGGAGTCGAGCTGCTGCTGGCCGGCGGACGGGTCCGGGCCGGCGACCTGGCCTGCTCGAACGCACACACCAAAGCCTTCTTCAACGACATCTACGCCGACATCGCCCTGCTCGGGTCCGGCGGCGTGGACGCGGCAGCCGGGCTCACCGACTTCCATCTCGACGAGATCGACGTGCGTCGCACGATCATCGCCAACAGCGCGCGCAGCTACATCCTTGCCGACTCGTCCAAGCTCGGGCAGGTAGCGCGGTACCGGGTCTGCGATCTCAGCGCGGTCAACGGACTGATCACCGACCAGAACACCGACTCGGCTTTGGAAAAGGCCTTCGGAGAGACGGGAGGTGTGGTCATGCCGGCGCGGCCGGCGAACGCCTGAAACGGGCGCGGGCGACGTTGCAGCGTCGCCCGCGGACCGAGCCTCATCTTCGCGAAACAGTCAATTCCAGTCAGAAAGCCCGATCGATGACAAATTCTTCCACATCGCCATACGGCTACACCGAGACCTTGGAACGCAACACCGGCAAGTTCGCCTCGTTCGCCGTGGCCTTCGCCTTCGTCTCCATCGCCACGGGCATCTTCACCGCCTACGGCAGCGTGCTCAACACCTCAGGGCCAATGGGCATCTGGACCTGGCCGATCGTCATTGTCGGCCAGATCGCCGTCGCCCTGCTGCTCGGCTCCTTGGCCGCCCGCATCCCCGTCACCGGCTACGCGTACCAATGGGTGTCGCGGCTGGCCAATCCGATCCTGGGCTGGATCACCGGGTGGATTTCGTTCACCTTCCTGGCCATCGTCGTCGTCGCGGTCGACTACACGGTGGCAGCGACCGTGGTGCCGGCACTGTTCGACTTCACCGGCACCCCCGGCACGTCATTCCTGATCACCGCGGGCGTGATGCTGTTGCAGGCGCTGCTGGTCGGGTTGTCGACCAAATGGACCGAACGCGTCAACAACTTCGCCGTCACCGCCGAACTGATCGTCATGGTGGCCTTGGTGGTGCTGCTGTTCATCGTCGGTGTGATCGCGCACAAACTGTCCGTCGGCAACCTGTTCTCCCACGGCGACATCCCCACCGAGGGCTATTGGAGTTTCGGCACCGCCACCTCCGCCGGACCGTGGATGCTGGGATTCCTGCTCGGCGCGTTCACCATCGTGGGTTTCGAGTCCGCCGCCAATCTGGCCGAGGAGACCAAGCGACCGGAAATCGTTGTGCCGCGGGCGATGTGGCAGGCCGTGCTGGCCTCCGGCGTGCTGGGTTTCCTGTTTCTCTTGGTGGTGACCGCCGGTGTCAACGATCCCACCGCGTTGGCCCAGTCGGGTACGCCGATCGCCGACGTCATCCGCGACATCCTCGGATCGTTCGTGGGGACCGCCCTGCTGGTCTTCGTCGCCGTCGGAATCTTCGCCTGCGGTTTGGTCATCACGATGAGTGGCGTGCGGTTGGTCTGGGCGATGTCCCGCGACCAGCGCTTCCCGGGTTGGCAGGTGCTGCACAAGGTGTCCCCGCGGTTCAAGACGCCGCTCAACGCCACCATCGCCATGTTCATCACCTCCGCCGTGATCTTGGGCGTCTTTTCCACCAGCACCGACGCCCTGTTCAAACTGTTCTCAGCGGCGACTCTGCTCCCGGCGATCATCTACGCGATCACGGTGACGCTCTACGTGGCCACCCGCCGCAAACTGCCGCCCAGCGCAGGATTCAGCCTCGGCCGTTGGGAGACACCGGTGATCGTCGTGGCGGTCGCCTGGCTGGTCTTCGCGCTGGCGCTGTTCCGGGACGCGTCCTTCCGTGATCCCTGGTTGTACATCGCGGTGATGGTGGCAATCGGCGCGGTGTACCTCGGCTACCTGCTGGTCACCCGCGGCAAGGACGGTTTGAAGATGCCCGAGATGGCCTCGATCGACGCCGAACTGGACGCCGTGAAATGACGGTACTGGCCATCGACCAAGGCACCTCGGGCACCAAGGCGATCGTTGTCGATCCCGACGATGGTGTGGTGGGCGTTGCCGAGGTCGCTGTCCACCCGCGTTACCTCGACGGCGGCGGCGTCGAGCAGGACCCGGCAGAACTGCTGGAGTCCGTGCTCGGCGCCGGACGCGCCGCGCTCGAGCAGGCGGGCCGCCCGGTCGACGTCGTGTCTCTGGCCAATCAGGGCGAAACCGTCCTGGCCTGGGATCCCAGCACCGGCAGACCCCTGACCCAAGCGATCGTGTGGCAAGACCGCCGAGCCGAGGCCCTGTGCGCCGACCTCAGCCGGCACGCCGACATGCTCGCCGCCCGAACCGGATTGGTGCTCGACCCCTACTTCTCGGCACCGAAGATGGCCTGGCTGCGTCGCAACAGCGGAGCGGTGGCCGGCAGCGTCATAACAACGTCCGATACCTGGCTGCTGAACCAGCTCACCGGTGAGTTCGTCACCGACGCCACCACCGCCAGCCGCTCGGCGGCCGTGGAACTGGGCGCCCGGGAGTGGAGCCACGAGTTGCTCGCACTGTTCGGCCTGGACGGCGAGAAACTTCCCCGAATCGCCGCCAACGACGAGATCATCGGCACCACATCGGCTTTCGGGGCGAATGTCCCGGTCGGCGGCATCGTGGTGGACCAGCAGGCCGCGCTTCTGGCCGAGGCGTGCCTCGAACCGGGCATGGCCAAGTGCACATTCGGGACCGGCGCGTTCCTACTGTCCAACACCGGGACCACTCCGGTGCGGTCCACCACCGGACTGACCTCGTCGGTGGCCTGGCGGGTCGGCGGTGTCGACGCCTTCTGCATCGACGGCCAGGTCTACACCGCGGCCTCGGCCGTCAAATGGCTGACCTCCCTGAACGTGATCAGCGAAGCCGCGGAGATGGATGCCATCGCCGAGTCCGACAACGCCGGGGTGCTGTGCGTGCCCGCACTGGCCGGCCTTGCCGCGCCATGGTGGAAATCGCAAGCCACCGCGACGATCTCGGGAATGACCTTGTCCACCGGTCGCGGGCACATCGTGCTGGCGGTACTGCAGGGCATCGCGGCCCAGGTTGCCGAGCTGGTCTCGGCGATCGACGCCGATGCGCCGCCACTGACCCGACTGCGTGCCGACGGCGGGCTCACCCAGTCCACGGTCCTGATGCAGGCCTGTGCCGACATCCTTCAGGCGCCCGTCGACGTGTACCCGTCGGCGCACGCCACCGCGTTGGGCGCCGCCGCGCTGGGCCGGCTCAGCCTGGCACCCGAGCAGTCGGTGGCCGACGTCGTCGCCGACTGGACCCCAGCGGCCGGTTACGAACCCCGATGGGACCCCGGGCGTGCCGCCGAATTCCGCTCGGCCTGGCGCGAACTCGCCGCGACCACATATCACCAGGAGATTTCATGAACACCCCGAGTGCACCCGACGTGTTCGACGTCGTGGTCATCGGAGCCGGGATCGTCGGTTCAGCCATAGCGCGTGAGCTGTCCGGACACCAACTGTCGGTTGCCCTGCTCGAAGCCCGCGACGATGTCGGCGACGGCACCAGCAAGGCCAATACGGCGATCCTGCACACCGGGTTCGACGCCAAACCCGGAACGCTGGAATCCACCATGGTCAGCCGCGGCTACGAGTTGCTGTCCGACTACGCGATGCGCACCGGGATCCCGGTCGAGCACACCGGCGCCATCCTGGTGGCCTGGGACGACGAACAGCTCGATGCCCTACCGGGATTGAAGGAGAAGGCCGAGGCCAACGGGTATCACCGGTGCGAGATCGTGGATTCCGCAGCCGTCTACGCCGCGGTCCCCGCTCTGGGTGAGGGCGCCCTCGGGGGGCTCACCGTGCCCGACGAGTCGATCATCTGTACCTGGACGGTCAACCTCGCGCTGGCGACCGATGCGGTCAACAGGGGCACCACCCTGCTGACCGATCACCGGGTGGAGCGCATCGAGACCGGCCCCGAGGTCACGACGCTGCACACCTCCGCCGGCCCGGTGCGCACCCGGTGGGTGGTCAACGCGGCCGGCCTGGGCGCCGATGTCATCGACAACCTGTTCGGCTTCTCGCGATTCACCGTGACCCCGCGCCGCGGCGAGCTCATCGTGTACGACAAGCTGGCCCGGCCATTGGTCGACAAGATCGTACTGCCGGTGCCAACGTCGCGCGGCAAGGGTGTTCTGGTCAGCCCCACCATCTACGGCAACGTCATGCTCGGCCCCACTTCGGAGGATCTCACCGACCGCACTGCGACCGGCACCTCGGAGACCGGATTCGAGTTTCTGCTGGAAAAGGGTCGCGCGCTGATGCCGCGGTTGCTCGATGAGGAGGTCACCGCGACGTATGCCGGATTGCGGGCCGCAATCGACCACGGCGACTATCTGATCGAGGCCGATCCGGCGCAGCACTACCTGCTGGTCGGCGGGATCCGGTCCACCGGTCTGACCGCGGGCATGGCGATCGCGGAATACACCCGCGACCAACTGGTCTCGGCCGGTCTCGACCTGGTCCCCGCAGGCGAACTGCCCGATCCACCGCAGATGCCCAACCTCGGCGAGGCGTTCCCCCGCCCCTATCAGCAGGCCGACAAGATCGCCGCCGACCCCGCCTACGGCCGGATCGTGTGCTTCTGCGAACGGGTCACCGAAGGTGAGCTGCGCGACGCCTGCCATTCCGTGATCCCACCCGCAGCCTTGGAAGGCCTGCGACGACGCACCCGCGTGATGAACGGTCGCTGCCAGGCATTCTTCTGCGGTGCCGAGGTGCAGTCGGTGTTCGAGCGGGAATCCGAGGAGATTTACCAGTGAGTACCTACGACGTCGCGATCATCGGCGGCGGGCCCGCGGGCCTGACCGCCGCCGCCGAGTTGGCCCGCGGCTCAGACCTGAACGTGGTTGTGCTGGAACGCGAATACGAGGCCGGCGGCATTCCGCGGCACAGTGACCACCCGGGCTACGGCATCCGCGACATGAAGACCTTCATCGGCGGTCCGGCGTACGCACGTCGCCTGGTCCGCGACGCCGCGGAGGCCGGGGCCGAGATCCGTACCGCCACCATGGTCACCGGCTGGGCCGGCGACAGGGCCCTTGAGCTCACGTCGCCCGCCGGCCGTGAACGCCTCGACGCACGTGCGGTCATCTTGGCCACCGGCGCCCGCGAGCGGGCCCGCCCAGCGCGGATGATCCCCGGCGACCGGCCCGGTGGTGTCTACACGACAGGGCAGCTGCAGAACACCGTGCACCTTCAGCATCGCAGCGTCGGCAAGCGTGCCGTCATCGTCGGAGCCGAACTGGTCAGCTACTCGGCGGTGCTCACCCTGAAGCACGCGGGATGCGAAACCGTCCTGATGACAAGCGAATACCCGTCACCCGAGTCGTATGCGGTGTTCAACATCGCCGGCCGCACCCCGCTGATGGGTGTCGAGATTGCCACCACCACCCGGGTGACCCGCATCATCGGCAAGGGCACCGTTCAGGGTGTGGAGGTCGAGAACACGCGGACTAGGCAGCGCCGAATCGTGGCCTGCGACACCGTGGTCTTCACGGGTGACTGGATTCCCGACCACGAGCTGGCCCGCTTGGCCGGTCTCGACATGGACCCGCACAGCCTCGGGCCCGTCGTCGACACCGCACTGAGGACCAGCCGGGAGGGGGTGTTCGCGATCGGAAATCTGCTGCACCCCGTGGATACCGCCGACATCGCCGCGCTCGACGGCCGGCACGTGGCTGCACAGGCGCGTCGCTACCTCGACGGCACGCCCGCCCCGGACCAGGCGATCCGCATCGAGGCCACGGCCCCGCTGCGCTGGGTCGCCCCAGGCCTGCTGCGGCCCGGCGATCCCGCGCCCGCGCGGCACCGGCTGCTGCTGTGGACCGACACCCTGGTGCGCATCCCGAAAGTGGTTGCGCACCAGGATGGGAAGGTCATCGGCCGCAAGGTTCTGCCGTGGCCGGCCTCACCCGGGCGGGTGTTCCGGGTGCCGTCGAGCATTCTCGACAGGGCCGATCATCGCGGCGGGGCGGTCACGCTTTCGCTGGGGTGAACCCGCCCAACGTCACGCGGCATCATGTCCGCTACGGGGGCCATCTGCGCCGTCCGCTTTGCCCGCGTCGCGTGCGGTGTCAGACTTCGCGGTGCTGGGTTTGGCGTTGCCATGGCTGGCGGTGCCGGTGTTCTTCTTGGCACTGTTCCCGCTGACACTGTTCTGGCTGACACCGTCACGGACCTTGTCGACCGATGCCGAGACCCGGCCCGTCACATCTTGGACAGCCCGCCGCACAACGTCTTTCGCGCGGATCGTCGATGTCGCGGTCTTGTCGGGCACCGCCGTGTCGCTGTCCTTGGTGGCCAACTCGGCTCGCTTCTTCGGAGCAACGCTCTTTACCCGCTCCGCCACCGGGGCTTTCAGCTCTGCCACCGGGGCCTTCAGCATCCCCAGCTGGTCGGCGGCCGACTGGACCGGGTCATCCGAGGGCGACGTCGCGGGCGAACGCTGGTCAACCGCCTGCTCGACCTCATGGATGACCTTGGCGGTCACCGCGCGATTGAACTTCACGACAGAAAAGCTCGCCTGCGCGACACTCCGGTTGACCGCGGTCGCGATGGTGGCGATATTCCCGGTGGCGAGCGCATCGGTCACCTGCTGTGCGGCAGCAGCGAGCTGCCGGGTCAGCGTGCGGGCTTGGAGTTTCACCTCGGCGCCGAGCGTCGGTTCGGGGCTGAACTCTTTGCCATTCCAGCTCACCAGGGTCCAGCCGTCTTCGGGGTTGCCCTCGATGACCACGTAATCGGTGTTGTCCAACACACCGGTCCGCAGCAGTTCGACCTTCTGCGCCAGCGTGAGGTTCTGTGCGTTCATCATCGTCCAGAACATGATGGTGCCGCCATGGGAGAACACCACGGGGTTACGGTCACCCTTGTCGTACATCGTCTTGAGCGCACCGTCGACTCTGGCGTCGAACTCGTTGCCGTCGATCGAACCCGGTATCCGCGCGTCGCGTTGACCCCCGAGTGCCCACGCAACCATGAAGCTCGCGTAGCCGCTGCCGGCCTCGCTCTCCGGTGTCCCCTCGTAGTCACCGGCCTCGATCTCTTGCAAACCGGGCAGCACCTGAATCGGCAGGCCCAGGTATTGCGACATCGGCGCGGCAGTCAGCTGAGTCCGCACCATCGTCGAGGCATAGATGGCGTCGTAGTTGTTGTCCCCCAACGTGTCCACCACGTCTTGCGCTTGCTGCTGGCCCTTCGGCGTCAGGACAGGGCCGGGTGTCGAGGTGTCGATGATGCCGGATGTGTTGCCGTATGACTGGCCATGACGCACGAACGTCACCCTCATCAATTCGGCTGCCGCGGCGGGGATCGCAGCTCCGACAAGAAGCGCGCACACCCCCAGGGTGATACCCAGGAACCTCCAGAATTCGGCTCGGCGGCGGCGCCCTCCCGTGGCGATCTCGAAGGAGCCGGGATGACAAGGATCGTTCACTCTGCTTGTCCTGTTCGTGAGTGCGGAGGTACGGCTATGCGGCCGAGGTGAATCCGATGTGCAGTCCGGTGAGACCCCGCAGCAGGAACGTGGGCTCGTAGGTGTAGTTGCGCGCTCCCGCCGGACCGTGGACGGATTCGTCGATGGTGATGTCCCGCATCCGGTCGAGCAGGCGGCGGACGGTGATTTGTCCTTCGACCCGCGCCAACGGCGCCCCGGCGCAGGTGTGGATGCCGCGGCCGAAAGCGATGTGCTCGCGGACGTTTTTGCGGTCCGGACGGAATACGTGGGGGTCATCGAATTTCCGTGGATCGCGGTTGGCCGCGCCGAGGCACAGCATGACGATCGTCCCGGCCTTCAGGTGTACGCCGCCGAGTGTGGTGGTCTTGCGGACCAGCCGGAAGTCGACCTTCGTGGGCGCGTGCATCCGCAGTGCTTCCTCGATGAAAGTTGGTATGCCGTCGGGGTTCTCGCGCAGCGTCTGCTGATACTCCGGGTAGTCACCAAGGGTCTGGACGGCGGCGGTGAGCAGCTTGGTCACGGTCTCCTGGCCGGCAGCGAACAGGAAGGTGGCCGGCTTGACGACCTCGAGCAGCTCGGGCGTCGACCCGTCGGGATAAGTGGCGGTGGCCATACCGGAGAGCACATCTCCGCGCGGCTCGCGCCGGCGCTCCGCGAGATACCCGGCGAACTTGTCGTCCAGATACCCCAGCGGGTCGCGCCCGACGGCCGATCCGTCGAGGGCGCCGACATGGTTGCCCTCCGGAGGCCCCGCGCCCAACTCGGCGAGGAACTCGGGCCGGTCCTCCTCCGGCACACCGAGGAGATCGATGATCGCCGAGGTGGCGAAGGGCTTGGCGTACTCCGACAGGAACTCGCACTTTCCGTTCCCGATGAACTGGTCGATCTGGTGATCGACCAGTTGCCACATGAAGTCCTCGTTCTCCTTGAGCCGACGAGGCGTAAGCAGCTTGCTCAGCAGCGAGCGGGCCCGCTCGTGCTGCGGCGGGTCCATCACCACCATGTGCTCGTGGATCGGGAACAGATGGCGGTGCGCCTCGATCTGCTCGCTGATGTCGTCGCCCTCGGGCTCGAAGGGCAGCGGCGGGAAGAGGCCGCCGATCGCGTTGACTGCCGAGAACGACGCATGGTCTTTGAAGGCCGCCATCACTTCCTGGTAGCCGGTCACCGCCACCACACCGTGATGCGGTTCGGCGAACACCGGCCCGTTGCTGCGCAGGTACTCGTAGTAGTCGTACGGATCCTGAGTGACGGCAGGATCGGTGAAATAGTCGACATCGGCGAGATCGGTCATGGCTCACTGGCCTTTCGTGCTGGTGTTGAGCAGGCTGATCGCCTGGCGCGGGCAGGCGTCGACAGCGGATTTGACGTTGTCCCAGGTATCTTCATCCCACTGTCCGTCTCCCTGGGAAGCGTTGGCCACCTCGTCGTCGGACAGGTCGAATACGTCAGGGGCAAGTTGGATGCACAGGGCATGGCCCTCACACAGGCCGGCGTCTACCCGAACCCGGGTTGCGCTCGTGTCTTCCGGCATCAGTTTCCTCAGTTCTGAATTTGATCAATCGATCAAACCGTTAGGATGGCTCATGCTTACCACCCCCGGCCTTCGGCGGTCAAGGTTCTCTGCCGGCCTGAAATCTCCCTTGTCGGGCAATGATTTTCGGAGACTCGACTGATGGCGGCGGCACGCGCGGCCAAAGAGAAGGACGCCGGCACGCGCAAGCGCCTGATCGAGGCGACCGCCCAGGTGATTCGCGACGAGGGCTATGCCGCCGCAACCACCCGGCGCATCGCGGCTGTGGCAGGCGTGCGCTCGGCGCTCGTCTATTACTATTTCGACACCCTCGACGATCTGTTCATCTCGGTGCTGCGCAGCGGGGCCGACGCCGCCCTCGCGCGAATGCGTGAGGCCGTCACCACCGACGATCCGCTGCGCGCCCTGTGGTTGATCAACTCCGACTCCCGGGTGACCGGACTCAACGCCGAGTTCATGGCACTGGCCAACCACCGCAAGGCAATTGGCGTCGAACTCAAGGCCTACTCCGAGCGGGTCCGCGACATCGAAGCCACGGCGATGGCGGGCGTGCTGCGTGCCCACGGCGTGGACATGGAGGAGTTTCCGCCGGTGGTGATGTCGATGCTGCTCACCCAGTCCGCCCGCAGTCTGTGCAACGAAGAGGCGGTCGGCGTGACCGAGGGCCACGCCGAATTCCGCGCCTTCGTCGAACGGTTCCTGCGCCGGTTCGGCACCGGCGGAGCTGCTACTTGAGCATGCTCCCGGCGTCCACCGTCACCGGCAGACCGGTGATGTAGCGGGCCTCGTCGGAAGCCAGGAACAGCACCGCGTTGCTGATGTCGACGGGTTCGACCCAGCCGACCGGAAGCACGTGCATGAGCTGGGCGACGACGGCCATATCGTCGGGGCCCGGGTTCTCCAGGTCGGGGCGGAACAGCTTCATCGTGCCCTCGTTCATGAACATCGGGGTGTTCACGTTCGTCGGGCACACCGCATTCACCCGGATCGAGTGCTGACCCAATTCCACCGCAAAGCTGCGCATCAGGCCGATCACACCGTGCTTGGCTGCGATGTAGTGGCCGGTGTGCGGGTAGGCCTTGAGCCCGCCGACCGAGCTGGTGAGGATGATCGACCCACCCCGGCCGCCCGAAATCAGATGGGGCACCGCGGCTTTCACGGTCTTCCAGACTCCCGACAGATTGACGCCGATCATGTCGTCCCAGTCGGATTCCTTGGTCTCGTGCAGCACATCGCCACCGTTACCGATGCCGGCGTTGGCCGCCACGATGTCGAGGCGGCCCAGCTGCTCGACGCCGCTGTCGACCGCGGCCTTGAGCGCATCGAAGTCCCGCACATCGAGCTCCGCCGTGACGATCCGGCGGTTCAGGCCCTTGACCAGATCAGCCGTCTCGGCCAGATCGTCCGGGGTCGACGCCGGGATCGCACTGGTATCGGTGATCGGGCTGCAGACGTCGACGGCGATGATGTCGGCACCCTCTTGCGCCAATCGCAGCGCATGGCTGCGCCCCTGCCCGCGTGCCGCTCCGGTAACGAGGGCTACCTTGCCCTCGACTCTGCCTGCCATGGCCATCCTTTCGATGATTTGATCAGTCGATCAAACCGTGACAGCCGGAGGCCTTGTTGTCAATGGCATCTTTGATCAGTTGGTCAGCTTCGGGGTCGAATTCCGAGCGCCCCGGCCGGCCGTACACGAAACTGGGCCCCACCCGTGACGGATGGGGCCCAGCTACGCACAGTGCTATCTACTCGGACGAAGAACCCGAGCTGTTGTTCGAGTCGCCGGAGCCGGTGGACTTGCTGGACTCGCCGGCCTTGGCCTTGGTTTCCTTCGCCTTGACCGCCTTGACCGCCTTGGCCGCCTTCGCTTCCTTGGCCTCCTTGGCCTTGGCCTGCCGGGCTTCCTTGGCCTCACCGATCTTGGCCTTGATCCGGTCCGTCACCTTGGTCTTGGCCTTCGCAGTGGCCGATGTGGTGGCTGCCGGAGCGGTGGCGGATTCGGCCGCCACTGCCTCTTCGGTCGTCGCAACTGTCGTGGCGACCGGGGTTTCGACCTTCGGCGCCTCGACTGCCGGCGTCTCAGCCTTCGGAGCCTCGACGGCCGGGCTCGCTTCCTTCGGGGCCTCCACGGCCGGGGTCGCAGTCTTCGGGGCCTCGACGACCGACTCGGCGGCCGACTCGGTCAACGCCGCCTTGGGCGTCACCCCGGAAACCAGCTGAGCGGTCACGCTGGTCGGCACCGCCGACGGGGCGGCGACCTCCGGGGTGTTGTCGATGGCATCGGCGAGAGACTTGGGGATGTTGACCAGCAGGTTCTGCAGAAGACCCGCGACCACCCTGGCGCCTCCCTGCTCGCCGGGTTCGGCCCACGTGAGCAGCGCCGGCCACTCGGTGTAGCCGCCGGTGCCCGTTTCAGGGTCGGGGTCGGAGTACTTGAACCCGTTGAGCGCCGCGTTGACCAGGATTCCCGGGGTGTTGATCACCGCGTTGAAGGCGCCCTGCGCATCTCCGGCGGCCACGCTGGTGCTGATCGACTCGGCAACGCGGGCCAGCTCGAACGCCGGGCCACTGACGGTGGCGAACGCACCCTGGAACACAGCGCTGACGAGGACGCTCGAGGTGAAGGTCGCACCGATCAGATTCGTGAAGTTCTGCGCGATCTGCTCCGGGATCCCGGTCAGGTACTCGGTGCCGCCACGCGGAATGCCCGAGAGGATGAACCCGGGAGCGATCAGCGAACCGAAGGCGCCCTGGAACGCGTACAGCATGGAGTGGTTGAACCACCGGTACGCCTCGCCGATGTCTCCGGCCTCGAGTGCGGCCTGCGCCTGATCCAACCGCGCCTGCCCGTTGGGGCCCTCGTACCAGTTCTTCAGGTTGGTGGGGATGGCCTCGAACGCCGCGCCGAACTTCGCCGCGTAACCCTGCTGGTTCTCCAGCACCTGGCTCAGCAGCGGTGCGGGATTCTCCGCAAGCGCGGCGCCCAGTGACTTCAGGTTGCCGAACGTGTTGTTGAACAGCGTTCCGTACACATCGATCGGCGACGCGGTGGCGTCCATCGTCGCCGCCGTCAGGTCATACGCAAAGTTCTGCGCCTGCTGGATGAGCGTCGTGTTCTGAGCGACCGGGGTCACGGCGATAGCGCTGGCACTCACCATGGCGACGCCGGCGATAAGGAACCTATCCTTCCGGCTCACCGCTGGGGCGCCGCCGGAAGAGAGGGCAGGTTGAGGCACAAAAACTCCTGAAAGCTGATAGTTGACTGAGGAACGACCAAAAATTAGCTTAGGTTTCCCTAAATATCAATAGGTATGCCTACCCTGACTTTCTGAACCGTAAATATGTGCTGGACGGGTGTGGATCGATGCCACTACGGGGCGTCACAACACGAACTGGGCCCCCTCCATGGGAGGGGGCCCAGTTGCTGTCAACGACGAAAAGTCAGAGCCAGGTATCGGATGTGGTGGTCGTCAGGAATGCTTCCAGATCGTCACGCCACTGTGCCGGGGTGTTCTTGTCAGGCTCGATGCCCGTGTACTCGCCCCGATAGAACAGCAGCGGCCGAGGCTTGCGTTTGGGAACCTCGGACAACGAGTGCACCGCACCGAACACCACGAAGTGGTCGCCGCCGTCGTGCACCGAGTGCACATTGCAGTCGATGTGGGCAAGGCTGCCGTCGAGCACCGGAGAACCGAGTTCCGATGGCGTCCAGTCGATTCCGGCGAACTTGTCCGGCGCCTTCGAACCGAACTGTGCAGACACATGCTGCTGCTTCTCGTGCAGCATGTTGACGCAGAACTTCCCACTGGCCTCGATGGCCTGCCACGCCCGTGACTGCTTGGTCGGGCAGAACAACACCAGCGGCGGGTCGAGCGACAGCGCGGCGAACGACTGGCAGGCAAAGCCGATCGGCACGTCGTCGTGGAGTGTGGTGATGACCGTGACGCCAGTACAGAACTGGCCGAGCACATTTCGGAACGTGCGCGGATCGATCGTGGGACCCGACATGATTACTTGAAGCCTACCGAGAAGTCGTGACCCCACAAGCTCACGCCGACGCTCTCGCGGGCGATCCAGCTCTCATCCTCGACTTCGAGTCCCTCACAACCGAATTCCATGTCGAACCCACCCGGGGTCTTCATGTAGAAGGACAGCATCTTGTCGTTGATGTGCCGGCCGAGGGTGGCCGACATCTTCACCTTCCGGCGATTGGCGCGATCCAGGCACAGGCCGACGTCGTCCGAGTTCTCCACCTCGACCATCAAGTGCACGATGCCGGTCGGGTTGGGCATCGGCATGAAAGCCAGCGCGTGGTGACGCGGATTGCAGCCATAGAAGCGCAGCCACACCGGATCGCCGTCGGCCGGGCGCCCCGCGAGCTGCGGGGGCAGCTGCATCGAGTCACGCAGCCGGAAGCCCAGCACATCCTGGTAGAACGCTTGCGCTGCCGCGTCGTCGTCACAGGTCAGCACCACATGCCCGAGACCCTGCTCGGCGGTGACGAACTTGTGGCCATACGGGCTGACGAACCGCCGGCCCAGGTATTGCGCGCCGTAGAACGCTTCGAGCACATTGCCGGACGGATCGGAGAACCGGATCAAACCCTCGACCCGGCGCTCGCGGACCTCGTCCTTGGTGCCCTCGACGAAATCGACGCCCGCCTTGGCCAGGCTCTCCCGCAGACCCTGCAGTGCGGGCGCGTCAGCGACCTCCCAGCCGGAGATCAGCAGCCGGTCCTGCTCGCCGGGCACGATCACCAGGCGCGCGGCGAAGTCGTCCATCCGCAGGTAGAGCGCATCCGGGATGACACCTTCGCCCTCCACCATGCCCAGGACCTTCAGCCCGAACTCGCGCCAGGCTGCCACGTCGGTGGCCTCGATGCGCATGTAGCCCAGTGCCTTGATGCTCATCTGCTAACTCCCGAGGAAATCGATGGTGAGTTTGTTGAACTCGTCGAACTTCTCGACCTGAGCCCAATGTCCACACTGCCCGAAGACGTGCAGCTGCACCCGCGGAATCTGCTTGACCGCGACCAGTGCCCCGTCGAGCGGGTTGACCCGGTCCTCACGGCCCCAGATCAGCAGCACCGGCTGACGCAGCTTGTACACCTCGCGCCACATCATGCCGAGTTCGAAGTCCGCCCCGGCGAACGACTTGCCCATGGCGCGCGTGGCGGCCAGCGACTCCGGCGTACTCGCGATCGCGAACCGCTCGTCGACGAGCTCAGGGGTGACCAACTTCTGGTCGAACACCATGATCCGGATGAAGGCTTCGAGGTTCTCGCGCGTCGGTTCGAAGTTGAACTTCGCGAGCGCCTTGACGCCCTCGGTCGGATCCGGCGCGAACAGGTTCACCGAAAGGCCACCAGGGCCCATCAGCACCAGCTTGCCCGCCCGGTCCGGGTAGTCCAGCGCGAAGCGGACCGCGGTGCCGCCGCCGAGCGAGTTGCCCAGCAGCGGGATCCGTCCCTGCAGACCGAGGTGGTCGAACAGACCCAGCAGCGCTTTGGCGCTGTAGCGGTTGTACTGCTCGTGCTCGGTGTGCTTGTCGGAGTATCCGTAGCCGGGCTGGTCGACCGCGAGCACGTGGTAGCGCTCGGCCAGCACGGCGATGTTGCGGCCGAAGTTCGACCAGCTCGATGCGCCGGGACCACCGCCGTGCAACAGCACGATGGTCTGCGCATTCGGGTCACCGGCCTCGTGGTAGTGCAGCCGCATGTCATCGCGGACCTGGGCGTACCGCGAGGTGGACTCGAAGGTGATCTCTTGGGTGGCAGTCATTCTCAATCCGCCGGATCAGACCATCGTGTCGGCCGGGGGCAGGCCGAACTCGTTGTTTCCGAAGATCAGGTAGGCACGCTCGGGATCGTTGGCCGCGTGCACCCGGCCGGCATGCGCGTCACGCCAGAACCGCTGCACCGGAGCATCGTTGGACAGCGCGGTGGCACCCGAGGCCTCGAACAGCCGGTCGATCGAGGCGATCGCGCGGCCGGTGGCACGCACCTGATCGCGACGGGCGCGGGCACGCAGCTCGAACGGGATCTCCTCGCCGGCCTTCAGCAGTGCGTACTCGTCAGCGACGTTGCCGGACAGCTGGCGCCAGGCGGCGTCGATGTCGCTGGCCGCCTCGGCGATCCGGATCTTGGCGAACGGATCGTCCTTGGCCTTCTCACCGGCGAATGCCGCGCGCACACGCTTGCCCTGATGCTCGACGTGCGCGTCGTAGGCGCCGTAGGCCATACCCACGATGGGAGCAGAGATGGTGGTGGGATGGATTGTGCCCCAAGGCATCTTGTACACCGGCGCAGTGTTGGTCCGGTATCCACCGGCGGTGCCGTCGTTCATCGCCTTGTAGGACAGGAAGCGGTGCTTGGGCACGAACACGTCCTTGACCACCACGGTGTTGCTGCCGGTGCCACGCAGGCCGACCACGTTCCACACGTCGTCGATCTGGTAGTCGGTGCGCGGGATCAGGAAGCTGCCGAAATCGACCGGCCGGCCGTCCTTGATGACCGGGCCACCCAGGAAGGCCCAGCTGGCGTGATCGCAACCCGAGGACCAGTTCCAGGCGCCGTTGACGATGTAGCCGTCAGCAGCCTCGGTCACCACACCGGCACCCATCGGGGCGTAGGAGGAGGAGATCCGGACGGCGGTGTCCTCACCCCAGACATCTTCCTGGGCCTGCTGGTCGAACAGGGCGAGGTGCCAGTTGTGCACGCCGATGATGCCGGCCACCCAGCCGGTGGAACCGCAGGCGCTGGCCAGCCGCCGGACCGCCTCGTAGAAGTCGGTCGGGTCGCATTGCAGGCCGCCCCACTGCTCGGGCTGCAGCAGCTTGAAGAAACCGATGTCCTCCAGGGCCTTGACGTTCGCGTCGGGCAGCTTGCGCAGATCCTCGGTCTCCTGAGCGCGCTCACGCAGCGTCGGCAGCAATTCATCGATGCCGGCCAGAACTGCCTGCACGTCACGCTGTTCAATGGATGTCACGGAAATGCCTCCCAAGAATCGGACTGCGATAAGCGCGAGCTGACCGCCTAGACAGAGATTAGAACACGTTACGATTTGTGTCGAGTAGCGCCTTGCAATGCAGGGCTGGACCTGGGCAAGTACGTTTTTGTAACATGTTCTAGTTATGAAGGATGAGAGGGTCCAGTCGTGACTGATGAGCCATTGGGCAGCCATGTGCTCGAACTGCAGGTGAGCGCGGTCATCGAGGAGACAGCCGACGCGCGGTCTCTGGTGTTCTCCGTACCTGATGGTTCGCAGATTCCTGCCGACCGGCTGCGCTACGCCCCGGGCCAGTTCCTCACCTTGCGGGTGCCGAGCGATCGCACCGGCTCGGTGGCCCGTTGCTATTCGCTGTCCAGCTCGCCGGTGACCGACGACCAACTGACCGTCACGGTCAAGCGGACCGCCGACGGCTACGCGTCAAACTGGCTGTGCGACAACGCACACGCCGGGATGCGGATGCACGTGCTGGCCCCGTCGGGGACATTCGTACCGCGCAATCTCGACACCGACTTCCTTCTGCTGGCCGCCGGCAGCGGCATCACCCCGATGATGGCGATCTGCAAGTCCGCACTCGCCGAGGGCAGCGGCAACGTCGTACTCGTCTACGCCAACCGAGACGAGAACTCGGTCATCTTCGGCGCGACGCTGCGCGAGCTGGCCGCCAAGTACCCCGACCGGTTCACCGTCGTGCACTGGCTGGAGACAGTGCAGGGGCTGCCCAGCCCCACCGCGCTGGCCGCGCTCGTCGGCCCCTACGCCACCCGCGAGGCCTTCATCTGCGGACCCGGACCGTTCATGGCCGCAGCCGAGGAGGCATTGAAGACGGCCGGGGCAGCCGACGAGCGCATCCACATCGAGGTGTTCAAGTCGCTGGATTCAGACCCGTTCGCTGCTGTCGTGATCGAGGACGACGACGACAGCGACCAGGGGCCGGCCACCGCGGTCGTCACCCTGGACGGCACCACCCACGAGGTCCGCTGGCCGCGTTCGGCCACGCTGCTCGACGTCCTGCTGGACAAGGGCCTGGACGCGCCGTTCTCCTGCCGCGAAGGCCATTGCGGCGCATGCGCGGTGCTGAAGAAATCCGGGGACGTCGAGATGAAGATCAACGACGTGCTCGAACCCTCTGATCTCGACGAGGGCCTGATCCTGGGTTGCCAGGCCACGCCGGTGTCGGATTCGGTCGAAGTCACCTACGACGAGTAACGAGCGGATACCTTTCTTGACGATGACGATCAACAGGCTCTCCGCAGCGAGCGCGGCAGCAGTGCTGACCGCGGCGGCGCTGGCGTTTCCGGCGGCGGCTGAAGCGGCCGCAAACTCGGCCGTCACCTCGATACCGAGCCCACAGGGCACCATCGAAATGCACGTCAGCGCCAACTGCGCCGGCACCCAATGCACGTTCAACACCCAGGCCAACCTGCTGACGCCGGACGGCCCCATCGGATTCCCCGGCGACGCGTGGGCACGCCAGACCATCACCCTGCGCAGCACCAACAAGGACACCTGGCAGGAGGCCTCCTACAGCGCGCCGGCAGGCATGCCACGGGAGATCAAGGGCTCCAACCACGACAACGTGCTGTCGAAGCTGTACCGGTCGACCAACAAGGTCGAGATCTCGGCGACCTACTTCGGCGGCGGACCGCTCGAACGCTTCGCCATCGAAGGCGTGTCCACCCCCACCGAGTGGCGCACCGGGCAGCCGAACACCAAGGACCAGTTCATCATCTGCTCAGTCATCCAGGTGGTCTTCGGCGGAGTCAACCTGACCACGCCGACCGCCTGCACCCAGACGGGCTTTTGACATGTGCGTGCCCACGAGCTTGCGCCACCGGCGGTGCCGGTAGGCGTAGATGCCTCGGGCCAGCACCACCACCACGGAAGTCAGTCGGCCCGCGTCGATCTCGACGGTGTCGCTGTACCGGCACGAGCGGTCATCCACCGCCTCGACATGGAGGGTGTGGTCCCAGGACCGCAGCACCCCGCCGTACTCATGGGTGCGGATGGTGCGGGTGGTGTCGTCGACATCGAGAACCTCGATGGTGTGCCGGTAAGCCGGTATCACGTGGAAGGCGAACAACCAACCAGAGCCCCGGTCCCCTGCCTCGAACGGTTCGGTACGCCCGGCCAGCGCCGGTACGCCGAACAAACCGCGGCAGACGTAGAGGAACGTCGGAACCTGTTGCATGGCCTGCCACACTCGACCGGTGTCGGCGGGCAGAATCGTCTCGACATGAATGCGCTGCATGGCACCAATTCTCGAGGGCGGCGCACCGGCTGACTACTCGCTTTTCGGGCGGAGGCGACGATGACCCCGACTGATCGTTTTCGGGCCCGCAAGCAGCCGAGACAGCAGCGCGCCGTGGAAACACGGCAGGCCATCCTCAAGGCGGCGGCTCGCGTTTTCGCCCAATACGGGTACGCCGCAGGCACCACCAACCGCATTGCCGCGGCGGCGGATCTGTCGATCGGTTCGCTGTATCAGTACTTCCCGAACAAAGACGCGATCCTGTCCGCACTCGCCGATGCCCATGTGGATGCGGGTGCGGCGCTACTACGCGAACGCACGGCCCAGGGACTCCCCGAATCACTCGAGGACCTGCTTCGGCTGTTCGTCCGGGCAGCCATCGACAACCATCGCGACGACACCCGCCTGCACCGCGTGCTGTTCGAAGAAGCACCGCGATCGCCGGCGCTGCTGGACCGGTTGCACCACACTGAAGAGGATGCCGTCGGCGCAGCAAAAGCCTTGCTGGACAACCATTCTGAGGTGGGCTTGGCCGACACCGCGTTCGCGGCTCGCATGGTGGTCGCCGCCGTCGAATCGCTGACCCACCGAATGCTGGCGTGCGAGAAGCCGGCCGACGCCGAACAACTCGAGGACGGCATCGTCACGATGCTGGCCGGCTACCTACGGGGTCACTGACCCTCCGCGAGCAGACACAAACCTGCCCTTTTCCGGGTGAAAATGGGCAGTTTTGCGTCTGCTCGCGGGGAGAACTCGCGGGGAAAGTCCTAGCGCGGCAGGCCGAGCAACCGCTCACCGGCGACGGTCAACAGGATCTGCTCGGTCCCGCCCGCGATGGTCAGGCAGCGGGTGTTGAGGAAGTCGTGCACCTCGCGGTTGCGCACCACACCCCCACCGTCGGACAGTTCCAGCCGGAACTCCGCAAGCGACTGGCGGTAGCGCACACCGATCAGCTTGCGGGCGCTCGCCTGCGCACCGGTGTCCTGACCGCCGACGGCCAGCTGGGCTATCCGCTGATCGAGCAGAGAACCCTCCTGGGCGGTCAGGATCAACTCACCCAGCCGGTCCAGATCGGCCGGATCGACCTCCGGCTTCTCGCCGAGGGTCCGCAGCAGCTCCTCCATCGGATTGCCCAGTGCGGTACCGCCGGCCATGGCCACCCGCTCGTTGGCCAGCGTGGTGCGCGCCAGCCGCCAGCCGTCGTTGACGGTGCCCACCACCATCTCGTCGGGCACGAAGACGTCGTCGAAGAACACCTCGTTGAACAGCTCGTCACCGGTGATCTCGCGCAGCGGGCGGATCACGATGCCAGGCGTCTTCATGTCGATCAAGAAATACGTGATGCCCTTGTGTTTCGGAGCGTCGGCATCGGTGCGGGCCAGGCACACACCCCAGTGCGCCTTCTGCGCCGCCGAGGTCCACACCTTCTGGCCGGTCAGCTTCCAACCCGGCTCGCCGTTGGGGCCTTCTGCCCGAACAGCTTTCATACGCAGCGCAGCCAGGTCAGACCCGGCGCCCGGCTCGGAGAACAGCTGGCACCAGGACAGGTCGCCGCGCAGCGTGGCCGGCACGAACCGGTCGATCTGCTCGGGACTGCCGTGCTCGAGGATGGTCGGCACGGCCCACCACCCGATCACGAGATCCGGGCGTTCCACCTTCGCGGCGGCGAGTTCCTGATCGATCAAAAGCTGTTCGGCCGGAGATGCGTTGCGGCCGTACGGACGTGGCCAGTGCGGCGCCAACAGGCCGGACTCGGCCAGCGCCACCTGCCGCTTCTCCACCGGCAGTGCGGCCACCTCGGCGACGGCAGCGCTGATCTCGGGGCGCAGGTCAGCCACCGACGCCAGATCGATACGCAGTTCACGACGCACGCCCTGCTGGGTGAGCGCCGAGATCCGGCGAATCCACCGGCGCCGGCCGCCGAGCGCATGCGAAATTCCGTATGCGCGACGCAGATACAGGTGCCCTTCGTGCTCCCAGGTGATGCCGATACCGCCGAGCACCTGGATGCAGTCCTTGGCGTTGGCCTCGGCCGCGTCCACCCCCGCGGCCGCAGCCACCGCCGCGGCGACCGAAAGCTGGGAGTCATCGGATTCCGACACCGCGCGCGCCGCATCGCCGGCCGACACCGAGATCCGCTCGGAGCGCAGCAGCATCTCGGCACACATGTGCTTGACGGCCTGGAAGCTGCCGATCGGCTTGCCGAACTGCTCACGCACCTTGGCGTATTCCGTGGCGGTCTGCAGCGTCCAGCGAGCCAGCCCCGCGGCCTCGGCGGCCAGGACCGTCGCGGTGATGTCCTCGAACCGCTGCAGCGACACCGCGAGCACCCGCGCGGGCGCCGAGTCCAGCACCACCCGGGCCAGCGGCAGCGAGAAGTCGGTGGCGGTGAGCAGCTCGACGCTCACGCCTGCTGCGCTCGCGTCGACCAGCACCACACGATCGCCGGCCGGCAGCAACAGCACCCCGCCGGCGTCGGCGCCCAGGACGTAGTCGGCGGTGCCCGACACCGTGCCGGTTTCGAGGTCGCCGTCGAACGTCAGGTCCGCGCGCAGCGCCGCACCGGCAGTGCGCTCACCTGACACCAGGGCCTCGAGCACGGTCTCGTCAGTGACGATCAGGGTCGCCAGAGCCGTCGTGGCCACCGGACCGGGTGCCAGAGCGGCGGCGGCCTCGTCGACCATCGCGCACAAGTCCTCGACCGTGCCGCCGGCGCCACCCTGCTCCTCGGGAACCGCGACGCTGAAGATCCCTAGTTCGGCGAGACCTCGAAACGGCGTGCGCCACGCATCGGCATCGTGTTCGGACTCGCGGACGGCGGTGGCTGTAGCGGTCGCTGCCGCCCAGCTCCGCACCAGGTCACGGGCGGCAAACTGCTCGTCGGTGATGGTGGCAGATGCGCCGGACATGGTGGACCTCCTGGTGCCTAACGCGAGAAGTCCGTGCTTCCCACTAGAACGTGTTCTAATGGTGACAGTGTTCGACCGTCAAGTCGACCCGCATCACAGCAGGACACGTCCGTGTGTTTACCGGCGCGGAGGTGCGTAGAAGGAGATCGCCGTGCGTATCGTTTTCGCAGAGGTACGCGACGAGAGGGGGCCACACACCGCATGTCCAGCGCACCACAGCAGGCAGGCAGCGAATCGTCCGGGTCTGACACCCGACCGCGTGAGGTTCTGAACGTGGCCGTTCTCGCCGAATCCGAACTCGGTTCAGAAGCCCAGCGCGAGCGCCGCAAGCGCATCCTGGACGCGACCCTGGCCATTGCCTCAAAAGGCGGTTACGAGGCCGTCCAGATGCGGGCCGTGGCCGAGCGTGCCGATGTCGCCGTCGGAACGCTCTACCGCTACTTCCCTTCCAAGGTCCATCTGCTGGTGTCGGCCCTCGGCCGGGAGTTCGAGCGCATCGACGCCAAGACCGACCGGGCCGCGCTGGCCGGCGGCACCCCCTACCAGCGGCTCAGCTTCATGGTCGGCAAGCTCAACCGGGCCATGCAGCGCAATCCGCTGCTGACCGAGGCCATGACGCGGGCGTTCGTCTTCGCCGACGCATCCGCCGCGGGCGAGGTCGACCATGTCGGCAAGCTGATGGACTCGATGTTCGCCCGGGCCATGAGCGACGGTGAGCCGACGGAGGATCAGTACCACATCGCCCGGGTCATCTCGGATGTGTGGCTGTCGAACCTGCTGGCCTGGCTGACCCGGCGGGCCAGCGCCACCGACGTCAGCAAGCGACTGGACCTCGCGGTGCGGCTGCTGATCGGCGCCGAGGACAAACCTAAGATCTAGCGGGTGAGCCTTCCCGTCGAACTCCAGGACGCACTCGACCGGGCCGCACACGTCCCACGGCTGCTGATCACGTCAGATTTCGACGGCACCCTCGCGCCGATCGTCAACAACCCGGCCGACGCGCGCCCGCTGCGCACAGGTGCCGAAGCGCTCGTGGCGCTGTCCGACCTGCCGGGCACCGAGACCGCCCTGATCTCCGGCCGCGCGCTTGCGGTGCTGCGGGACCTGTCGGGGATGCCCGCGACCGTGCACATGATCGGCAGCCACGGCGCCGAATTCGACTCCGGGTTCACCCATCCCATCGACAGCGCCCTGCTGGACACGATCGCCGATGAGCTTCAGGCGATCGCGGCCGGCAGGCCCGGCGTGACGGTCGAACTCAAACCCGCAAGCGTGGCCCTGCATGTGCGCAACGCCGAGCCCGGTGATGCCGGCGCCGCGCTCGCGCAGGCACGTGAATCGGCACAGGCCTGGGATGCGCAGCTGACCGAGGGCAAGGCCGTGCTCGAATTCGCGGTGATCACCACCGACAAGGGCGAGGCGATCGACATCCTGCGCGACGAGCACCAGGCGTCGGCGGTGATCTACTTCGGCGACGATGTCACCGACGAGAAGGCGTTCCGCCGGCTGCGCGACGGCGATGTCGGCGTCAAGGTGGGGCCGGGCGAGACGCTGGCCGAATACCGGGTCGACGAGCCCGAAGACGTTGTGGCAGCCCTGAAATACCTGCTTCGGGCGCGCCCCTCCGCCGAAACCGCATTCCAGCAGGAGAAGTCCGAGTAGCAGCCTGGCGGAATGCCGTTTCGGCGCAAATCGGGCGCAAATTGGGCTAGGCCGGCGGGCCCGACGTCCGGCCGCGCACCACTTCGGTGGGCAGCACGTCGATCACGGGCAGTCCCGACCGGGGCGGATTGTGCAGTAACTCTCCGGCCCGCCGTCCCTTGGCCACACTGGACTGCACCACGGTCGACAGGCCACGGCGCAACGCCTCGGGCACCCCGTCGAATCCGGTCACCGTCATGTTCCCCGGCACGTAGATGCCCCGTGAGCGCAGATAGTCCATGGCCGACAAGGCCAGCACGTCGGCGGTGCACATCAGTGCGGTGATACGGGGATTGGCGTCCAGCGCAGTCTCGGCAGCGGCCGCGCCGGACGTCGGCATATGGTCGTAGCTCTCGACCACCGTCAGGGTGTCCGGTGCCAGACCGGCGGCCGTCATCGCGTCGTGCACACCGTGAATCCGCTCGCGCTGCACATGGAAATGCGGGGACATCACCCGGTCCGGGTCCGCCAATGCGGATCTCGTGCCCGCGTGCGGCCAGTCCCGGCCCAGCCGCATGGTGAGCAGGCCGATGTCGCGATGACCCAACTCCAATACGTACTCGGCCAGCCGCCGCATCCCGCCGCGATCGTCGATGCCGACCCGCGAGACCCCGGGAACGTCTTTGGGCTGGTCCACCACCACGACCGGCAACTGGCGCTGACGCACCACCGGCAGGTACGGATCGTCATCGGATGCCGAATACACCACGAATCCGTCGACGCCGGCCGCGAGCACCGCCGCCGAACCGTCCTCGAAACTGCGGTTGGGCCCGATCGCCACCAGCAGCAGCCCCTGACCCACCGCCTCGCAGGATTCGGCAAGTCCCGCAACGAAATCCAATGCGGCGGGATCACTGAACGAATAATTGAGGGGCTCGGTGATGATCAACCCCACGGCGCCGGCCTTGCGAGTTCGCAGCGAGCGCGCCACCGGATCCGGTCCCGCGTAACCCAGGCGCTTGGCCGCGTCGAAGATCCGGTCGCGCAGCTCGGCGGACAACTGGTCCGGACGGTTGTAGGCGTTGGAGACGGTGGTCCGCGAAACCTTCAGTTCAGCCGCCAACGAAGCCAGGGTGGCCCGCCGTGGCGGATGGGGACTCCGTGGCATGCTTTCCGAGGCTAGTGGAACGCTGAATTCCTCACCCGATCAACCGCCCACACGGCCAGCCAGATTCCGCAGGCAATCGTGACGATCACGAAGCTCGGCGGCATGTTGAAGATCGCGGACACCGTCAGCCCGGCCCACACCGACACCACGCTGATGGCGGTCGAGATGGTCATCGCCAGAATCGGCCGCGCCGTCACCATGATCGCTGTCGCAGCCGGGGTGACGACGAGCGCGAACAGCAGCAGTGTGCCCACGGCCAGCACGGCCATCGTCACCGCGATGCCCAGCAGGACCATGAAGAGCACCGACAGTGCGCGTACCGGCACCCCTTTGGCCTCGGCCACCTGCGGGTTGACCGAGGCGAACAGCAATGGGCGGAAGACGAATACGACCGTGGCAGCCAACAAGACCAGCAGCGCGGTGAACATCAGCAGCTGCTGGTGAGTGATGGCCAGCAGGTTGCCGAACAGAACGTTGGTCAGCGTCGACGAATTCTTGGTGGCCAGCGAGTTGAAGAACAGGCCGAAACCGGTGGCAAGGGCCAGCACCGTGCCGGTGGCCACCTCGCGGTCATGGGCGCGGCTGCCCAATGCGCCGATCACGAGCGCTCCACCGACGCAGAACGCGCCCAGCCCGAACCCGACCGGCAGCCCGAGCAGCGCCGCACCGGTGGCGCCGGGCAATCCGATGTGGGCCAGTGCATGGGCGGCGAACGCGGTGTTGCGGACGATGACGAAATAGCCGATCAGCCCGGCTGCCAGGGCCACCAGCGTGCCGCCGACCAACGCGTTGCGCATGAACGCCGAGGTCAGGATCTGCCACCAGTTGTGCTGGTAGCCCAGTGCCAGATTGCTTTGAGCGAACGTTCCAGCAGCAGCCAAACCCGCCGGCATCACACGCTCCTCATGTACATCTGCCCCAGTGGGGTGTTGGCCACCTGCACCTTGGTTCCGTACAAGTGGGTCAACAACTCGG
The DNA here is from genome assembly GCF_000426065.1 of Mycobacterium sp. URHD0025. Taxonomy (GTDB): domain Bacteria; phylum Actinomycetota; class Actinomycetes; order Mycobacteriales; family Mycobacteriaceae; genus Mycobacterium. Next base: position 77,659 of record NZ_AUEQ01000009.1, read on the forward strand.
CATCCACCACCTCGTCGATGGCCGCGTGGTGGGCGTGTCCGTCGAGCAGGTAGATGGCGCTGTCGAGGACGCTGAGCAACGGATTGAGGTCATGGGCGACAACGAGAATCGTGACGCCGAGGTCCTGGTTCAGCCGGGCCAGCAGCTGGACGATCTCGTGCTGGTTACGCAGGTCCAGCGCGGCCAACGGTTCGTCGAGGATGAGCATCTTCGGATGTCCGACAAGGGCATTCGCCAAGGCAATACGTTGCCGCTGACCGCCGGACAGTTCTGACAACCGCATGGTCGCGAACCCGGTCGCCTCCACCCACGTCAATGCCTCGTCAACCCTGGCCCGGTCGGCGGCCGAGGTACGGGTGAAGCCCCACCGCCGCCCCGTGAGCCCGAGTGTCACCGCACCGCGCGCCCGGATCGCCTCCCCCGCGCCCGCGGCATAATCCTGCGGGACGTAGCCGATCAGGTCATTGTGCTCACCCGGCGCGCCACCGAGGACCCGCACCGAACCCGACGCCGCGGGCAGCAGGCCCAGCATGACCTGCAGCATCGTCGACTTGCCCGATCCGTTGGAGCCGATCAGCGCGACGATGCCCCCGGCCGGGATCTCGAAGGTGCCCTCCGACCAGATCAGCCGTCCCCCGCGCACGGCACTGACATCGTCGAAGACCAGCGCGGGCTGCTCCGCGGCGTTGTTCGATGACACTAGTTCTGTATACCGAGCGCTTTGGCCAGCGCGGTCAGTTGGTTCACCTGCCAAGCCTCGAACGAATCCGCTCCCGGCGCCACCGTTTCGGTCACATCGACAACCGGAATTCCCGCGCTCTCGGCGGCGGCCCGGATCTGCTTGGGCAACGAGCCCTCCGTCTGGGTGTTGTAGATCAGCACGTCGACACCCCGATCGCCGAGCAGGCGCAGGAACGCATCCAGGTCGGCCGGCGACGGGTCGGTCTCGTTGGACGACGCCGACTGGTAGCCCGGCGGTGTCTGGTTGACCAGGCCGACCGCGGCAGCCATGTCGTCGAACACCGTTTCGGTGGCGGCGTAGCGCTTACCGGGGGCCTTGGTCTTGATGTCGTTGATCAGGTCTTGGTAGGGCTGCATCGAGGTGGTGAACGCGGTGCGGCGCTGGGCGAAGTAATCGCGCGCATCGGGAGCCAACTGGCCGAGTTCCTCGGTCACCGTGTCGGCGACGCCGGTCACCGCGGCCGGGCTGTACCAGGCGTGCGGGTTGTTCGAGTGCTCATGGGCATGTCCGCCGTCCCCGTCTCCGTGGTCATGGTCGTCATCGCCTGTCCCGATGGCGGAGACCACGACGGCATTCGGCGCCGTGCTTTGGGCCAGTTTGGTCGCCCACTCGTCGTAATGCCCACCGTTGATGACCACCAACTGCGCGCCCTGGAACTTGGCCGCGTCCGCGGGCGAGGGCTCGAAGTCATGCGGATCGACCGACGACCCGGCCAGCACCGTCGTCACCTTCGCGCAGTCACCGCCGAGTGCGGACACGATGTCGCCCCACTGGTCGACGCTGACGACCACGTTGACCGGTGTGGTCACGCAGTTTCCGGCGGACTCGGCCTGCTGGGTTTCGTCGGAGCCGCAGGCGGCGAGGGCGAATGGGGTGGCCAGCAGCAACGCAGTGGCCAGGGCGCGAAGGTTCAGGGGCGGGAGCACGGCGATAACGATAACCGTTTGCATTAGCGGATGCACGCCCGGATGATGATTTATTGAAAATCGTTTTCAATAAGGAGTGCGATGTCCGATTTGCTGCCCGTCACCGTCCTGTCCGGCTTTCTCGGCGCCGGGAAGACCACGCTGTTGAACCACATCCTCGCCAACCGGGACGGCCGGCGCGTCGCCGTGATCGTCAACGACATGAGCGAGGTCAACATCGACGCCGCGCTGATCGCCGGGCAGGGCCACCTCGACCGAACCGAGGAGAAGCTCGTCGAGCTGACCAACGGCTGCATCTGCTGCACGCTGCGCGAGGACCTCGTCGAGGCGGTCGGCGTGCTGGCCCGGCAGAACCGCTTCGACCAGTTGGTCATCGAGTCGACGGGCATCTCCGAGCCGATGCCGGTGGCCGCCACCTTCAGCTGGGAATTCGAGGACGGCTTCAGCCTGGGTGCGCTGGCCCGGTTGGACACGCTGGTGACCGTCGTCGACGCGTCGACGTTTCTGACCGAGTTGGCCAAGGGCGAGGCGCTGGCCGAGCGTGAGATGACGGCGGGTCCGGGGGATGCGCGCAGTGTCGCCGATCTCCTTGTCGACCAGGTGGAATTCGCCGACGTCATCCTGCTCAACAAGACCGACCTCGTGACTCCTGAGCACGTCGGTGCTGTCGAGGCCGTCGTGCGCCGGCTCAACCCCTCCGCGCAGCTGCTACACACCACGCACGGTGTGGTCGACCTCGACAAGGTGCTGGGCACCGGCTTGTTCGATCCGGTCGCCGCGGCCGAAGCACCAGGGTGGGACGAGGAGCTCGCGATGGGCCATACCCCCGAGACCGAGGAGTACGGCATCGGCTCGATGACGTTTCGCGCCGACCGGCCGTTTCACCCCCAGCGCCTCGCCGAGGTGCTCGAGAACGTTCGAGGCCTGTTGCGCAGCAAAGGTTTCTGCTGGATCGCCAGCCGGCCGTCGGTCGCGGCGATCTGGTCGCAGGCCGGCCCGAACCTGGTGTTCGAACCGGCCCAGTTCTGGTCGGCCACCGAGATCCAGCCGGGTCAGGAAATCGTGTTCATCGGAATCCGGATCGACCGCGAGGGCGTCGACAGGATGCTGCGCCGCGCCCTGCTGACCGACGCCGAACTGGCCGAGGGCGAGCAAGCCTGGCAGCGGTATCCCGATCCGCTACCGGCCTGGAACATCACCCACGCGCACCATTAGCCAGGAGCACCCTAGGTCCACACCGAGATTGAAGCCAGGGACAACATCCACGCTGTTTCTGTCCCTGGCTTCAATCTCGTTGCGGTACTGGCCTATCAGCGAGTGCGGCTAGTGCGTGTGGCCCACCGTGCCGCTGAGCTCGTTCGGGGCCTGATCCAGCGTCACCGATACCCCCACCTGGCCGGATTCGATGTCAACGCTATGAATCTGCTTGGTGGCGGGGTCGGTGACATACACGTCGTGCCCACGGGCGAACACACTCGGCCGGGGCTGCTGCCAGTCGTCGGGTTCGGTCCACGGCTCGACCACCGCGACGGTCTTGATGGTGCGCCCGGACGCCGGGTCGATGACATGGAGGTTGCCGTCGGTGCCGAGAACGAGGCCTTCGGCGTGCGGCCCGCGCGCCAGTGACCGGAACGAGTAGCTGACCGACTGCGGCAGCGGCACCAGGCGCAACTGACCTGTCGCAGTGTCGACGAGGGCGAACCGGTCCGGCCGTTCCAGTTCGGCATCGGGATCGACCTTGTAGTCGCCCAAGGCCACCGGTGAGTCTTCGTGTCCGCGAACCGTTCCCACCCGGCCGTAGGCGTCCGGGGCGGCGACCTTGGTGAAGACGCCGTCAGAGTACGTCAATGCGCCGTTCTCACAACCGAATACAAGTGTCGAGGAATCCGCGACGGTTTCTCCGTGAATACCGGGGCACTCGTTGTTGCGGGCGATCTCCCGGTCCGAGGCGTCGAAAGCGACCGCACCGCTGCGCTCGTCGGCATTGCCCTCACTACGCACCCAGCTCCCGTCGTCGAGCACCACTGCGACACCGTGATGCGGCTGTGGTGCTTTCATCTGTCGGATTCGAGGCACGGACGCGGTGAGATTGTGCGGATCGAGCACGGTGATCTCGCCTGACCCGTCGGCGAACAGCACGGTGTGTTCACCGTGGGCGACAACGTGACCGGGCTCATCGGCCACGAAGGTGGTGTCGGTCAGTGTCCCGGCCGACGCGTCGAGCAATCGGAATCCCTCTCCGGTGGAGACCAGCAGATGCGAATCGTCACCGGCCGGGTTGACCCGCAGGAATCCGTCCAGCGGCACGTCGGCCTTGACCTGAAGGCTGTTGCCGTCCAGCACGTACAACCCGCCGTCGTAGGTGACCGCCAGCGGATCGGGTACCGGCTCACGCGCCGCGGGCTGCGTTTCACCGCCGGCACAACCGGTCAATGCCGCCGCGAGCGCACCGACCAGCACGAGGACCTTCGATCGATTCTGCATTCGTTCTCCTTGCTTGCTGTGGGGTTGCTTGTTGTGGGGGATCACCAGCCCGCGGCCGCCAGAAAATCGGGGATGACGTTCGTGCGGTGCGTGCGCTCGACCCGTAGGCCGTTCGAGTAGTCGATTTCGTGTACGGCCTTCGCCGCCGCGTCGTTCACGTAGGCCTGCCCGGCGCCGACCTCGATCACCGGAGTGCCGACCGGAGCGGCCAGCAATTCGAGGCGACTGGTCTCGATGCCCGCCGCCACGTCGAGCGCGTGCAAGACGCCGTCTTGCGTCACGGCCAGCACGGTGGTCCCGCCGGCGGTGTTCACCGCGATCACACCCGGCAGCCGCATCGAGGACCATCGACGGCCGTTGAGCAGCCACACCTCGTCCCCGGCCACGGCAGCCAGCGAATTGCCTTGTCTGCGATAACCGAAGGGCCCCAACGGCACCCGAGGCCGAACCGGCCCGAAGGGGATGCTCTCGGCCACCGGGCCACCGCCGCGACGGGAGATCTTCAAGGCACCGTCGCGGCAGCCGAGCACGACGGTCCGGCGCAGCGCCACCGCGTCGGTGAGCGCCGGGCAGTCTCCGAGCACTGAGACCTGTTCGGCAACCCTGCTGACCAGTCCCCCTTCGGTCACCGTCAGGAGGTCGTTACCCAATGAGATTGCAGCTGTCGCCTTTTCAGGCACCTGCGCGGCCACGGGCGTGACCTCACCGCGCGCGAACGCGTCCCGGTCCAGCGTTGCAACCGTGCCGTCGGCGCGACGCGCGACGGTCACCGCGCCTTGACCACGTACCGCGGTGATCTGCCCGGCGATCCGGCCCACCACCGAGGGCGCGGCGTCGTAGTAGTGCGAGTGATCGCCGTGATCGAAGGTCCAGGCCCCGCCGTCGAGGACCGTCACGCCCTCATCGCCGTGCAGGTAGGCATATCGACCGTCACCGCTCACGGCTTCGACACGGCCGTGTTCCCCCAGACGGGTCTGGGCGGAGCCTGCGACATCGAGCACCGCGCCGGCACCGGTCTCTCGCTCCACCAGGACCAGGCGCGTCACCGGCCGCTCAGACTCCCGGGGAGCTGTCGCCTGCCGGGCGTCCGGAGTGGCAGAGCACCCGACGATCAGCAGGGCGACGAGCACCGTCACCAAGGCCCTGTTCAGCACCCCAAACTCTTATCATTAATGATATTCATTTTCAATAAAGCGGGATGTCCGGGACACCGCGCGGCCCACCTAAGCTCGACCCGTGTCTGAGCACGCCTTCAACCCCGACGAGCGTCGCGCCGTCTACCGGGCCATCGCCGAACGTCGGGACATGCGCCGGTTCGTCCCCGGCAGCACGGTGCCGCCCGAAGTCCTCGGCCGGCTGCTGCAGGCCGCCCACGCGGCGCCCAGCGTCGGCCTGATGCAGCCGTGGCGGTTCATCCGGATCACCGACGAGGCGTTGCGCGGCAAGATCCACGCCCTCGTCGATCAGGAACGCATTCACACCGCCGACGCGCTCGGCTCCCGCGGCGACGAGTTCCTGGCACTGAAGGTGGAAGGCATCCTCGACTGCGCCGAGCTGTTCGTCGTCGCCCTCGGCGAGAACCGCGACCGGCACATCTTCGGCCGCCGGACCCTGCCCCAGATGGACCTGGCCTCGGTCTCCTGCGCGATCCAGAACATGTGGCTGGCCGCACGCGCCGAGGGCCTGGGCATGGGCTGGGTGTCGATTTTCGAGCCGCTGCCCCTCGCCCAACTGATGGGCATGCCCGCCGACGCCGAACCGGTGGCCATCTTGTGCCTCGGTCCGGTGCCCGAGTTCCCGGACCGGCCCGTGCTGGAGATCGAGCACTGGACTGTCGGGCGCCCGCTGCCGGAATTCGTGGCGGAGAACGGCTGGCCGAGCGAGGCATCGCCTTAGGGTGGACGGATGGCTGCCTCCGTCGATCTCAACGCCGATCTCGGTGAGAGCTTCGGTGCGTGGAAACTCGGAGACGACGAGGCCATGCTGGGGCTGGTCACCAGCGCCAACGTCGCCTGCGGGTTCCACGCCGGGGACCCGGCGCTGCTGCTGCGCACCTGTCGCGAGGCCGCGGCCCGGGGCGTACGGGTCGGCGCCCAGGTGAGCTATCGGGACCTGGCCGGATTCGGCAGGCGTTTCATCGACGTCACCCCTGAAGACCTGACCGCCGACGTGATCTATCAGATCGGCGCACTACAGGGCATCGCCCGGGCCGCGGGGACGGCGGTGACCTACGTGAAACCCCATGGCGCGCTGTACAACACGATCGTCAGCCACCCCGAGCAGGCTGCCGCCGTCGCGGCTGCCGTCGCGGCAGTGGACGCCGGCCTGCCGGTGCTCGGCCTGTCGGGCTCTGCGTTCTTCGAGGAGGCGCGGCAGCGTGGGCTACGTACCGTGGCCGAGGCCTTCGCCGATCGGGCCTACCAGCCTGACGGCACACTCGTGTCCCGCCGCGACCCCGGCGCGGTACTGCACGATGCTCCCGAGATCGCCGAGCGGGTGGCGGGCATGGTGGCGACGGGGCGGGTGACCGCCGTCGACGGATCCGTGATCCCCGTGACGGTGGAATCGATTTGCGTACATGGTGATTCGCCGGGGGCGGTAGAGATTGCCACGGCAGTGCGCGAGCGCCTGCTCGCCGAAGGGGTCACACTGAGCGCCTTCAGCTGACAGCTTCGCCTGGCATGATGGCCGCGTGGTGGCGAATCCGGCGGTGATGCGGTGGCGGCCGAGTTCCATGCAGGTGCTCGTAGTCGGCATCATCGCGCTGGCACTGGCCGGCACCACGTTGCGGTCTTTCGTCGAGGGCACGCCCGACGTGGCGACGGCCGCCACGGTGTTCTGCGGCGTATTCGTCCAAGCGCTGCCGTTCCTGGCGCTCGGCGTGGTGATCAGCGGGCTGATCGCGGTTTTCGTGACACCCGACCGGCTGGCCCGCTGGCTGCCCCGACGTCGCAGCGCGGCAATCCTGGCAGCCGGTATCGGCGGCGCGGCACTGCCCGGCTGCGAGTGCGGTTCGGTTCCGGTGGCGCGCAGGCTTTTCGGCGACGCCGAGAGCGACACCGTGGGTGCCGCCGCGCTGACGTTCATGCTCGCGGCACCGGCGATCAATCCCGTCGTACTGGTGGCGACTGCCGTCGCGTTCCCCGGCCATCCGGAGATGGTGGCCGCCCGGTGCGCGGCATCCCTGGTGACCGCGCTGACCATGGGCGCGCTCTGGGCCCATTTCGGCAGCCCGCAGTGGATCACCCGCCGCCTGCCCAAGGCGCACGACGGCGACGGATCCCGGTGGGCCGTCTTCACCGAAGCGGCACGGCACGATTTCCTTTCGGCGGCCTCATATCTCGTCGTGGGTGCGGCGGCCGCGGCCGCCTTGCACGTTCTGGTTCCACCCTGGGTGTACGAGCACCTGGCAGGGCAGATCGTGCTGGGCGTGATCACGATGGCGGTACTGGCGGTGGTGCTGGCGTTGTGTTCGGAGGCCGACGCCTTCGTCGCGGCCAGCCTGACCATGTTGCCGCTGCTGCCGCGGCTGGTGTTCCTGGTTGTCGGGCCGGCCGTCGACCTCAAGCTGTTCGCGATGCAGGCCGGAATGTTCGGCCGCGCATTCGCAGTCCGGTTCGCGCCCACCACATTCGCGGTGGCCACGCTCGTGGCGACCGGCATCGGACTGCTGATCCTGGGGCCACAATGAGCCGCGAAACCGAGAACGCGCTGCTGCTCCTGACCGGGGTCAGCACCGCGATCATCGCCGTCAGCGGGGCCTACACGCGCTACGTCAAACCGGGACTGCTGCCGTATCTGGCGGCCACCGCGGTGTTGCTCATCGCCCTGGCGCTCGCTGCGATCGTGCGCGATATCCGGCGCGGCCATAGTGAGGCCGACACGGATGAGCCGCACGATCATCCGCACTCCCCCGGCGTCGCGTGGCTGCTGCTCATTCCGATCGCGCTGCTGGCTTTCGTGGTGCCCCCGGCGATCCGGCCGGACGCCGCATCGGTGACCGAGGTGTCCACCGATGTGCTGCGACATCCCTTCCCACCCCTGCCCGATGGCACTGCTCCGGAGATCTCCCTGCCCGACGCCCTGATCCGGGTGGCACAGGACTCCGCGGGCACCCTCGACAACCGCACGATCACGGTCACCGGCTTCACCCTGCGCGACGGTGACCGCACTGATCTGGCTCGGGTGGTGATCATCTGTTGCGCGGCCGATGCTCAGCTGGCCCGCATTCGGCTCTCCGGCCCGGCAGCGACTCAGGTGGCCGGCTATCCTGACAACACGTGGATCAAGGTGGTCGGCACAATCCCTGCGGGGCAGGGGGATTCGAGCCGCAGGGCCATCCCGACGATCACGGCCCAGAGCGTCACCCGCACCGATCCCCCGGCGCGCCCCTACGCCTACTGAATTACCCGCGTGGCCGCGTGAGTGCGCAATCACCGCAGTCCGATCCGCCGGGCACCTGGTAGTACAGGCAACAGCTGCGCCGGCGGAACGTGAGGCCATCCAGATATCCGGTGCCGGCCAGGTTGCCGGTGGCCAAGAGGGACTCGGTGACCGCGACGATGTTCACACCCTCGTCACCGCCTTGGGAGCCACTGCGATCTGCGGCCTGCCGGTATCGGCATCTGGAGTGATCCGCGCCGTGACCCCGTACACGTCGGCCAGCAATCCCTCGGTGAGGACATCTCCGGGCGGGCCGTCGGCCACCAGCCGCCCACCGTCGAGCACGCAGATCCGATCGCAGTAGGCCGCAGCCAGATTCAGGTCGTGCAACGCCGCGACGACGGTGGCTCCGGTCTCCCGCAGCAGGTGCAGGGCTTCGTGTTGATGGCGCAGATCGAGGTGGTTGGTGGGTTCGTCGAGCACGATCACGTCGGTGCGCTGCGCCAAAGCCCGGGCGATGAGCACTCGTTGTTTCTGTCCTCCCGACAACCGGCCGTAACCGACCCCGCTGAGTTCCGCAATGTCCAGCGCCGTCAGAGCCGCGCCGATGATCTCGCGGTCCTCGGCGTTGTCGGCCTCGAACGATCGCTTGTACGGGGTGCGGCCCATCGCGACCATGTCGAAGACCGTCAGCTCGAAATCGCCTATGGTTTCCTGCAATACCGCCGCCACTCGGCGTGCGGCCTGCTTCCCCGGCAGCTTCCACACGTCGGTACCGTCGACCAGCACCCGTCCGGCACTCGGCCGCTGCGCCCGGTACAACGTGCGCAGCAGAGTGGTCTTGCCCGCTCCGTTGGGACCGACCACGGCGAGCACCTCCCCTGGGGCCACCGACAACGAGACATCGGTGATCAACGGTGTTCCGCGAATCGTCACCGAGACCGCCTCGAACGACACTGTCGCTGTCACGTCACGACCTTTCGGCGCATGAGCCACAGGAAGAACGGTCCCCCGACGAGCGCGGTCAGAATCCCCACCGGCAGTTCCTCCGGCGCGGCCACGGTCCGGGCCACGATGTCGCACAGCACCAGGAACGCCGCACCTAACAAGGCAGCGGCCGGCAGGGCCCGGCGATGGTCAGCGCCGACCAGAAGGCGCACCACGTGCGGCATGATCAGGCCGACGAACCCGATGGTGCCGCTGACCGCGACCATGGCACCGACCATGAGCGCCACGACGACGAACATTCCGGCCCGGAACCGGTGTACGTCCAGTCCGAGCGAGGCAGCCGCTTCCTCGCCGGTGTAGAGCAAGTTCAACGGCCGGGTGAAGGCCAGCAGCACCACCACGCCGAGAAACACCGCCGCCGCGGGCACCCAGACCATCCCCCAGGTGGCACCACCGAGACCGCCGAGCATCCACCGCACCGCCGCCTGCGTCTTGTGCGGATCATCGGACGTCACGATCAAGAGGCTGGCCACCGCGGACAGCACCTCGGCCACCGCCACACCCGCCAGGATCAACCGCACTGTGGTCATCCTGCCGCCCGAGCGGGCCAGAAAATACACCGCGACGAGTGCGAGGAACGCTCCGAGGAAGGCCGCCAGCGGCATGGTGAACACCTGCAGGGCTCCGGCGCCGAACACCAGGATCACCACAGCGCCGACCGAAGCGCCCGAAGAGACCCCCAGCAGCATCGGATCGGCGAGCGGATTGCGCACCACGGCCTGCAGCGCCATCCCGCAGGCCGCCAGTCCCGCCCCCACCACCGCCCCGAGGACCACCCGGGGCAGCCGGGCGTCGACCACGATGGATTCTCTTACCGCAGGCCAACTCTGCTCGATCAAACCCGGATGGATGGCATGCACCACGATGGCCCACACCTGTCCCGCCGGGATGGACACCGAACCGATTGCCACACCCGCAGTCATCGCGACAACCAACAGCCCGCCCAGTCCGACGAGGGTCAGCCGGTAGGACATCACACAAACCGGTCCGGGTGCAGCTGCCGGGCCAGCGCATCGACGGCCCGGCCCACCCGTATACCGACCACCACCGAGGACAATGGCAGCACCGCGAACCGCTGATGCTCGACGGCCGGAACATGCTGTAGCAGAGGACTTTCGGTCAGAAAGCGCTTCTTGTCCGCGACCGGCTGGTCTCCGTAGTCGTAGATCACGATGACCTCGGGGGCCCGTTCGGCGAATTGCTCGAACGACACGTCGCCCCACACCTTGGGAACGTCGGCGAACACGTTGACCCCGCCGGCTGCCTCGATCATCAGGTTGCCGATGCCCTTGCCCCCCGAAGTGAACACCGTCGCCTCGCCGCTGTCGTACACCGCGACCCGCATCGGCCGCGCCCCGCGCACCTTCGCCTCGGACTGCGCCAACTCGCGGTGCAGCTTCTCGATCTGCGCGCCGGCCCGATCGCTGATTCCGAAAATCATTCCGATGTTTCGCAGTTCGTCGTCGACGGTGGACATGGTGACAGGCTCGGGCCGGCAATCCTCGATATTGAGGTAGGTGTGGACCCCGGCATCGCTGAGCCGTTGCCTACCCCGGCCCTCCTTTTCGTCGAACGCGCTTTCCCAACCGCCGTAGACGAAATCGGGTTCGACGGCCAGCAGCGACTCATACGACGGGTACTCCTTGGCCAGCACCGGAACACTGTCGAACGCGGCCTGGTATTCGGGCAGAATCCGATCGTCGATGTAGGACGTGCCGACCATGGAATCCTGCAGGCCCAGCGCCAACAGCGTCTCGATCGCGTGCTGATTGAGTGCGACGGCACGGGTCGGCGGCCGGTCGTAGGTGGTGCTGACGCCGCAATTGTCCACGGTCACCGGGAATCCCGGCGGTGCGTTACCCGCGGCTTCAGGGGCAGGCGTCGTGCCGCACCCCGATACCAGTAATGCCGACACCAACGCGGCGACCAAACGACGAGCAGCCATGGGCGTACCCATCCTCTCCGGGGAGATCCGCCCCAGTACGTGCGAGGTGGCGACTGCGGTGCGTATCTGGCTCTCGACGGTCGGAAGATGCCGACCCATCGATCACAGTGGCGGGACCGCGCCGGATTCACACCGGCTTCCACGATCCGCAGTCGCCCTATCGCCGTCGATGGTAAATCAAGTCGGTCCGACGAAGGGCAGCAGCGCCATCTCCCTGGCGTTCTTGATCGCCGTGGCGACCTGGCGCTGCTGCTGCGGAGTGAGTCCGGTGATGCGCCGGGACCGGATCTTGCCCCGCTCACTGATGAAGGTGCGCAGCAGGTGGACGTCCTTGTAGTCGACTTCGGTCACCCCGAGCGCCATCAGCTGATTGCGTCTGGGCTTCTTCAGTTCCGTTGCCGGGGAGCGCTTTTTGAGGTTCTTTCGGGAATTCGCTGCCATCACCAGCTCGACTTCCGCACGCCGGGCAGTTCACCGCGGTGGGCGAGTTCCCGCACCCGGACCCGCGAGAGCCCGAACTTTCGGAGGTGACCTCGTGGGCGGCCGTCGACCGCGTCTCGATTACGCAGCCGCACCGGGCTCGAATCACGGGGCAGGCGTTGCAGCGCCGAGACCGCGGTGGCCCGCTGCTCCCGCGAGGTCGCCGGATTCCGGATGGTCTCCTTGAGCTCGGCACGACGTTCGGCGTAGCGCTCCACGAGTTCGCGGCGCTGCTCGTTCTTGACGATCTTCGACTTCTTGGCCATCAGCGCTCCTCACGGAAGTCGACGTGACGCCGGACGACCGGGTCGTACTTGCGCAGCACGATCCGGTCGGGGTCGTTGCGGCGGTTCTTACGGGTGACGTAGGTGTAGCCCGTCCCCGCGGTTGATTTCAGCTTCACGATCGGCCGAATATCGGTGCTGGCCATCAGATCTTCTCTCCTTGGCTACGCAGCCGGGCCACGACGGCCTCGATGCCGTCGCGGTCGATCACCTTGATTCCCTTGGCGCTGACCCGCAGCCGGATCCGGCGCCCCTCGGTGGGCAGGTAGTAGGTCTTGCTCTGGATGTTCGGGTTCCAACGGCGGCGACTGCGCTTGTGCGAGTGCGACACCGTGTTGCCGAACCCGGGCGAGCGCCCGGTGACTTGGCAGTGGGCAGACATCGGTCTCCTTCGAGTGGGGTAGCCTTACGATAATGATAATCGTTTTCAACAACAAACGTGCTGGGAGGTGCGGTGCGAACCCCTGTGGTGCTGATCTCCGGACAAGGTGACAGCGACGGCGTAGTAGAAGAACTGAGCCGCAAGGCGGGAACCGTGCTGGTACGCCACACCTTTGACGGCCAGGTGGTGCTGAGGACTCTGTCCGACACCGGCGGGACGTCTGAACTCGCCCTCGAGCTGGCCCATGGCTGCGTGACCTGCACGGTCCGCGACGATCTGCTGATCCTGCTGCGGCGCCTGCACCGGCGCAGCGATGTGGAACGCATCGTCGTGCAGTTGATGCCGTGGCTGGAGGCCGAGCCGGTGTGCTGGGCGATCAACAGCATTCCGGTCCGCGTCGGCCCCGGGTACGTCGACGGGCCGGCGTCCCGCGACGTCGAGATCGAGGCCGTGATCGCGTCCCTGGATGCGGCCGTCTGGCTGCAGCAGTCTGTCGGCGACGACGAACTGCCCGACGGCCGCACGGTCGCCCAGGTGGTCGTCGGTCAAGCCGAGTTCGCCGACATGCTGGTGCTCAACGCGCCCGAGGCCACCACGCTCGCGGTGCTGCGCCGGCTCGCTCCCCGAGCCCGCATCACCGTGGGCCCTGACCGGGTCGAGCTGGCCCTGGCCCATCTCGACCCGGGCAGCCGACGCGGGCGCTCCTCTGCCCCGCATGACCCGCTGCTGGCCGGCGAACCACCGCTGGAAGCCGACGACGAGGTGATCATCGTCGAATTCACCGCGCGCCGACCGTTTCACCCGGCGCGCCTGCACGACGCCGTCGACCTGTTGCTCGACGGCGTCGTGCGCACCCGCGGGCGCGCCTGGTTGGCCAACCGCCCGGCCGATGTCATGTGGATCGAATCCGCTGGCGGCGGAATGCATTTCAGCAACGCCGGGAAATGGCTGGCTGCGATGGATTCCACCGAGCGCGCCTACACCGACCCCGAGCGCATCGCCATGGCCGCGATTGATTGGCATCACCAGTTCGGTGATCGCCACATCTCGCTGACGGTGCTGGTCTGCGGTGCCCGGCCCGGCGAGGTTATCGACGCTCTGCGCGGGGCGCTGCTGACCGACGACGAACTGGCGCGGCCCGAGCAGTGGGCCGACTACCCCGACCCGTTCGGGGATTGGCACGAAGAACCGTGTCAGCCCGGAATCGACGAACCGGCGACATCCGCATATCAGGAAGGGGAATCCCAATGAAATCCGATATCCACCCCGACTATCACCCTGTGGTGTTCCAGGACGCCTCGACCGGGACCCAGTTCCTGACCCGGTCGACGGCGACCAGTGACCGCACCATCGAGTGGCCCACGCCGGAAGGGGTCCGGACCTACCCGCTGATCGTCGTCGACGTCACAAGCGATTCCCACCCGTTCTGGACCGGCTCGGCACGGCACTTCGACTCGGCCGGCCAGGTGGAGAAGTTCCGGCGTCGCTACGGACAGGTCACGCGGAATTAGCGCATCGGGCATGGGCAACGGGTCGTTAAGCTGACCGTTGCTCATGCTGGTCGTGTGCCGCAGGCGCCCGTCAATGCCCGCTGCAACCCGGTCAGTCAGCGACTGCAACTAAGGGGGCACGGTGGATCGCGGCAGTGTGGTTGGGATCAGTCCTTCTGGGGTGCATCCATGACCCTGCCGCCTCCACCTCCCGGTTCGGTTCCCCCGCCCAACGGTTTTCAGCCACCGCATGGCGGGCCCAGCGGATATCCAGGCTCCCCGCCGCAGGCGTGGCATCGACCACCGCTGCAGCCCAAACCCCCGAAGCGAGACAACGGCTGGAAGTGGGCGTTGGGCGGGGTGGCGTTGGTGGCCGTCATCGGGGTGACCGCGGCGGTGACCGTATCGGTGGTGGACAAAAGGAGCGAAGGTGGTTCGACCACAGCCCGCACGTCGCCGTCAACTAGCGCCTCCGCGCACTCAGATATCGCCAGCGCGAACGACACTGGGCCGGTCGCGGTGATCCTTGAGGATCCGTCATGCGCAACGCAGTATCCGGTGATTAGCGCCTATATCAGTCGGACTAAGACTGGCTGGGAGAAACGCAATCCAGAGCTACCGGCGATTGAGTGGACCCCACAAGTCCGCGCTCAGCATGAGTCTGCCGGCCAGGCATTCAGGGATGCCGCCGACCAACTCATTCCGTCAGCAAAATTGACCCCGCATCGGGTAATGCGCGAACTCTATGAACAATTTATCGCCTACGGGCGTGCCTATGCCGAGAGTATCCCCACATACACCCCGATCAATAACAACCTGGCTGGGGTCGCAGCCAGGGCGGCGGATGCCATTGACAGAATATGCGCCGCAATCGGATACGGTTCAGCGGCCGCCCGGGGACCGTTGGTTCCAGCGTTGCCGGAGCCCGCCGCACTTGCACCTGTGCAAGCTCCTGCCGATGCGCAAAAACTACTGTTCGAGCCGAATCCGGTCTGTCCACAATGGAACTCCGCGATGGACCAATTTTTGGTTAATAGTCAGAATTGGAATTCTATAGATCCAGATATTCCCGGGGTTGAATGGTCACCAGAACAACGAAAGATCAACGACGAAGTGGTTCCGGTGATGAGGCTATTTAATACAGAATTGTCGGCATTGGGTCGGCAAAGTGGGAATCCTACTTTGCGGGATTTCGCTGACCTGGCCAGTCAGTACCTTAAAGCCTATTTGGAGGCCCTCCCTACTTACACCCCGGCCGATAATTATCTGGCGATCGCAGCGACTCGCACTGCGCACATAGTTCAATTCGCTTGCAAGGCGTTGGGGTAATGGCATCCAGATGGGTTGTCGCGCCGGGAAGCCGGGACCGGGTGGCCGCTGTGGGGACAAGCTTCTCGATTCAACTATGACGTCCAGCGAGTCGACATCAACCCAGCGGGACGACGTTGTCCCTAGGGCCGGCTCTAGGGTGGGTCCATGCGGCTCAAGCCCGGCAGACCCGACCTGGCGCCCTATGCGCGGTACTTCGATGCGCCGGCGGCCACACCGCAATCCCCGGTCAACGTCACCTGGGCCGGGGTCAGCACGCTGTTGGTCGACGACGGCACCTCGGCTGTCCTCACCGACGGATTCTTCTCGCGGCCCGGGCTGCTGAGCGTCGGCCTGGGCAAGCTGGCACCGTCACTGCCCCGCATCGACGGCTGCCTGGCCCGCCTCGGCGCCGACAAGCTGGAGGCCGTCCTGCCGGTCCACACCCACTTCGACCACGCCATGGACTCGGCGGTGGTGGCCGAGCGCACCGGCGCTTTGCTGGTCGGCGGCACCTCGACCGCCCAGGTCGGCGCCGGGGGCGGACTGGCACCCGATCGGATCGTCACGGTCACCTCCGGTGAAGCCGTCCCCCTGGGCAGCTATGACGTGACGCTGTTCGAATCCGAGCACTGCCCACCAGATCGCTTCCCCGGCGTCATCACCGCACCCGTCGTGCCGCCGGTGAAGGTCTCGGCGTACAAGTGCGGTGAGGCCTGGTCCACCCTGGTGCGCCACCGGCCCAGCGACCGCACCCTGCTGATCGTCGGCAGCGCCGGCGCGGTGCCTGGCGCATTGGACGGTCAGCACGCCGAGGTGGTCTACCTCGGGGTCGGCCAGCTCGGGCTGCAATCCGAGCAGTATTTCGAAAGCTATTGGGCCGAAACCGTGCTCACGGTCGGTGCCCGCCGGGTAGTGCTGATCCATTGGGACGACTTCTTCCGGCCTCTGCACAAACCGTTGCGCGCACTGCCGTACGCCGGTGACGACCTCGACGTCTCGATGCGCGTGCTGACCCGGCTGGCCGAACGTGACGGCGTCAGCCTGCATCTGCCCACACTGTGGGAGCGCGCCGACCCGTGGCTCAGCTGAGCTGAAACGGCCGCGGCAGCGGCAGGCCCAGCTCCGCCAGCACGCCGCGCAGCCGCGTCGGGTAGTCGGTGATGAGGCCGTCGACGCCGGCGGCGATGAGCGCCCGCATGGCCTCGGGATCGTTGACGGTCCACGGCGTCACCTTCAGGCCCAACGCGTGAGCCCGCTCGACGAATTCCCGGTCCACCCATTGGTATTGGGGTGAAAGGACTGTGGCGCCCACCGACATCGCGCCGGCGATCGGATCGCCCTCGACAGCCGGGTCAACCCCGCCCAGCCACGGAGAGCCGGGTATCCAGGTGGTGTCATCCCACAGCGCCACCCTCGGTATCGACGGCTCGGCCCGTCGCACCAATGGCAGTGTGCGCCAGTCGAAACTCTGGAAATCTACCTTGTCCACCTTGCCGGCCGCACGCACGACGCCCAGGATCACGTCGACGAACTCCTCTGGTGTGGCAGATGTTTCGGGCTTGTCGGCTTCGATCTTCGTCTCGATGTTGTAGCGGACGTCGGCGTGATAGGTATCGGTCAGCTCGAACACCTCAGGCAGCACGGCAATCTTGTTGTCGTGCACCACCTCAGCATCGGGAAATCCACTCAGCAACTTGCCGCAATCGAGGGTGCGGATCTGCTCCAGCGTCAGATCGTGGACCAGCTTCCCGACGTACGGGTACATCGGATCTCCCGGGAACGCCGGGGCGGTGTCGGCACATTTGGTCTCGTCGATCCTGGGGTCGTGCCACACCAGCGGTTGCCCGTCCTTGGTGAGCACGATGTCGAGCTCGAGTGTGCTCACCCCGAGCTCCAACGACTTCGCGAAGGCCCGCAGCGACTCCTCGGTCGTCTCGCCACGCCCGCCGCGGTGTGATTGCAGGTCGAATCCGGTGGGCGCCGCAACAGCCGGCGGGACCGACTGGAACACGGCAGCCAGAGCGAGCAACAACACCATCGGAACGGCCGGACGCATGGTGAGCAACGCTATCGGGCAAGCCGAGTACGGTCAGGTCCGCGTGGCTTCACCGCGCGAATCGTCATCGAATGTTCGACTGGCCGAAAGGAACCGCGCCGTGATTCTGGCCCTGGTGCTGCTGGCCGTCGTGTTGGTGTTCGCGCTGGCGCGGCCCGAGGGCTGGCCCGAGGCGGTCGTGGCGATCCCGGCGGCCGGGCTGCTCATCGTCGTTGGAGTCATCTCAACCGACGACGCTCTGGCCGAGGTGAATCGTCTGCTGCCCGTGGTGGGCTTCCTCGCGGCCGTTCTGGTGCTGGCCCACCTGTGTGACGACGAGGGGCTGTTCCACGCCGCGGGCACGGTGATGGCCCGCGCGAGCAGGGGCGATTCCCGGCGGCTGCTGACTCGCGTTTTCCTGATCGGCGCGCTGACGACCGCCGTGCTGAGCCTGGACGCCACCGTCGTGCTGTTGACTCCCGTGGTGCTGGCCACGGCCCGCACACTGGCAATACCGCCCAGGCCGCATGCCTACGCCAGCGCACATCTGGCCAACTCCGCGTCGCTGCTGTTTCCGGTGTCGAATCTGACCAACCTGTTGGCCTTCGCGGTGGCCGGACTGTCCTTCACCCAGTTCAGTGCTGTGATGGCGCTGCCGTGGCTGGCGGCCATCGGCGTCGAATTCGTCGTACTACGTTGGCTTTTCCGCCACGAACTGAGCCGTCCGGCCGCCGAGGTGACTCCGCCGCCCGCCGAGATTCCGGTGTTCGTGCTCGTGGTACTGGGTTTGACGCTTGCGGGTTTCGTCGTCACCTCGGTGTTCGACGTGTCGCCGGCGTGGGCGGCCTTGGCCGGGGCGGTGGTGCTCGGTGTGCGCGGTCTGGCCCAACGTCGCAGCACGGTGGGTGGAATCGTGCGCGCCGTCAATGTGCCGTTCCTGGCATTCGTGCTGTGTCTCGGTGTGGTGGTCGACGCTGTCGTCCACCCGACCGACCAGGCCGGCCTCGGCGACGCCATGCGTGGGGTGCTTCCGGCCGGCGATTCCCTGCTGGCGCTGCTGGGCTTCGCCGCAGTGGCGGCCGTGCTGGCCAATCTGGTGAACAACCTGCCCGCGGTGCTGGTCCTGCTGCCGTTGGTGGCGGGCTACGGACCGGCCGCGGTGCTGGCAGTGCTGATCGGTGTCAACGTCGGCCCCAACCTCACTTATGTCGGTTCGCTGTCAAACCTGCTGTGGCGCAATGTGGTTCACCGGGACGGCCTGCCGGCGAGGTTCACCGAGTTCAGCCGGATCGGGCTGGCCACCGTGCCACTGACCTTGGTGGCCGCTGTCCTCGGGCTGTGGATCAGCCTGCGGTTCACCACTCTTTGAGCACGCGCAGCTTGTTCGCGTTGTTCATCGCCGCACGCCGCAGCCGCTTCAGCTCCGGATAGAAGGTGTTGCTCTTGTTGGCCTCCTGGCCATTGAGCGGCAGGTCGAACGCGGCGATCAGTTTGTCCTCCACGAACCACGGCTCGGGGTGGACCATCCACGACACCAGCGCGTTCTCGGCCATCCACTGCGTCAGAACGGCTTCTCCGCCGGCAAAAGTTCGCTTGTCGCCGGAGCCGATCCGGCGCAACTTGAAGCCGAGCTCGTCGGCGAGGAGGATTCCCAGCGTCTTGCGCAACGTCGAGCCCTCGGCGGTGGCGTTGGCCGCGCCGTAGTGGTACTTCACCCGCTTGCGCAGATTCTGGGTGCTCGGCGGCTTCCCACTCGTCGGCGGGCGCGTCGGGCTGATCCCGACGTAGAGAAGCGTCAGTCCATCCCGCTGCTGACACCCCGAGACGTCGATGCCCGCAGGCACCGTCCTGAACCACAAACCGTAGGCCCCGGGCTCCTCGGGAACGGGGCAGGGATCGCTGAACACTTCATCACGGGTGAACGGCCGGGCGGCCACAAGGCCCGCGGGGCTGCTGGCGCTTCGCCCTTTGAACATCGGCTAGAGATTCCGGCGCTGACGCGCGATCTCGGCCAGCACCACGCCCGCCGCGACCGAGGCGTTCAACGACTCCGTCGGCCCGGCCATCGGGATCGACACCACCGCATCGCAGGTCTCGCGCACCAGCCGTGACAGACCCTTGCCCTCCGAACCGACCACCACGACCATCGGTCCGCTGCCCTCGAGCTCGTCGAGCGACGTGTCGCCGCCGGCATCCAGGCCGACCACCTGCAGACCGGCGTCGGCCCAGCTCTTCAGTGTCCGAGTCAGGTTCGTCGCCCGTGCCACCGGCGTACGGGCTGCAGCGCCGGCGCTGGTACGCCAGGCCACAGCGGTGACCGAGGCCGAACGGCGCTGCGGGATCAGCACGCCGTGCCCGCCGAACGCCGCCACCGAACGCACGATCGCACCCAGGTTGCGCGGATCGGAGATGTTGTCCAGGGCCACCATCAGCGGAGGCTCCCCGGAATCGCGGGCCGTCTTCAGCAGATCGTCGGGATGGGCATAGCTGTACGGCGGCACCTGCAGAGCCAGGCCCTGGTGCAACGCGTTCGAGCTCATGCGGTCCAGATCGTGCCGCTGCACCTCAAGAATCGAGATACCGCGGTCCGCGGCGATCTGCACGGATTCGGTGAGGCGCTCATCGGCCTCGGTGCCCAGCGCCACGTACAGCGCAGTGGCAGGGACCTTGGCCCGCAGACACTCCACCACCGGATTGCGGCCCAGCACCAACTCGGTGTCGTCGGTCTTCTTGTGCCTGCCCTGCGCCTGGCGCGCCGCCTTCGCGGCCTTCTTGGCAGCCGGATGGTGCGGGCGCTGGTCCGCCCGTGGCGTGGCTCCCCGGCCTTCCAGCCCGCGGCGACGAACGCCGCCGGACCCGACGGTCGGCCCCTTCTTGGTGCCCGCCTTGCGCACTGCGCCGCGCCGCTGTGAATTCCCGGCCATCTATGCTCCGTTCCCGTCCACCAGTGCCCATTGTGGACCGTCGGCGGTGTCGGTGACCTCGATGCCGGCCGCCTTGAGCCGATCCCGGATGGCGTCGGCCGCCGCCCAGTCCCGATTGGCCCGGGCCTCGGCCCGGCCCGCCAGTGCCCACTGCACCAGTTCGTCGACGGCAGCCAGTGCGGCCGAAGTCTCATCGCGGGATTCCCAGCGCTCGTCGAGCGGATCGCACCCCAGGATTCCCATCATCGCCCGGATCGAGGTCGCCTGCGCCATCGCGCCCACGTGATCACCGGCGTCCAGCGCGCGGTTGCCCTCGGCGCGGGCGGCATGCACCTCGGCCAGTGCGATCGGCACCGCGAGGTCGTCGTTCAGGGCGGCCGCGAACTTCGGCGTCCAGTCACCCACGGCCACGGCGCCGACGCGGTTGCGCACCCGGTGCAAGAAGTCCTCGATGCCGCTGTAGGCCTTCACCGCGTCCTGCAGCGCGTTCTCGGAGAACTCCAGCATGGAACGATAATGCGCGCTGCCCAGGTAGTAGCGCAGCTCGGCGGCCCGAACCCGTTGCAGCACAGCAGGAATCGAGAGCACATTGCCCAGCGACTTGCTCATCTTCTCGCCACCCATGGTGACCCAGCCGTTGTGCAGCCAATAGCGGGCGAAGCCATCGCCCGCGGCCCGGGCCTGGGCGATCTCGTTCTCGTGGTGCGGGAAGACCAGGTCCATACCGCCGGCGTGGATGTCGAACTCGGCGCCCAGATAGGCCTCGCACATCGCGACGCACTCGGTGTGCCAGCCGGGACGGCCCCGGCCCCATGGCGTCGGCCACGACGGCTCGTCGGGCTTGGCGCCCTTCCACAACGTGAAATCACGCTGGTCGCGTTTACCCGTCGCCGCGCCCTCGCCCTGGTGCACATCGTCGATCCGGTGCCCGGACAGCGCACCGTAATCGGACAGGCTCAGCACGTCGAAGTACACGTCGCCGCCCGCAGCGTAGGCATGGCCCCGCTCGATCAGCCGGTCGATGAGCTCGACCATCTGGGTGATGTGGCCGGTGGCCCGTGGCTCGGCCGACGGCGGCAGCACGCCCAACGCGTCGTAGGCGGCGCTGAACGCCCGCTCGTACGTCGCGGCCCACTCCCACCACGGTCGGCCCGCGTCAGCGGCCTTGTTGAGGATCTTGTCGTCGATGTCGGTGACGTTGCGGATGAACGCAACGTCGTATCCATTGGCGGTCAGCCAGCGGCGCAGCACATCGAACGCGACTCCGCTACGGACATGACCGATGTGCGGCAACCCCTGGACGGTGGCACCGCACAGGTAGATCGAAGCGTGCCCCGGCCGCAGCGGTACAAAGTCTCGTACGGCACCCGCCATGGTGTCGTACAGCCGCAGGCCGGTCTCTGACGCCGGCCCGACAGCTTGAGCGCGATCGGTCACGACGTGCCAGCTTACCGGGCTATTCAGCGGTAACTAGCAACGCCGTCGCAATCGCGGCCAATCCTTCACCCCGACCGGTGAGCCCGAGCCCGTCGGTGGTGGTGGCCGATACCGATACCGGGGCCCCGATCAGCTGCGCGAGCAACCGTTGCGCCTCCTCGCGGCGCGGGCCGATCTTCGGCCGGTTTCCGATCACCTGCACCGTGGCATTGCCGATCTCGAATCCCGCCGCCCGCACCAGGTCCCGGACGTGACGCAGCATGTCCGCGCCGGTGACGCCGTGCCATTCCGGCCGGTCGGTGCCGAAGACGGCGCCGAGGTCACCGAGGCCGGCCGCACTGAGCAGCGCATCGCACAACGCGTGAGACGCGACGTCGCCGTCGGAGTGACCGGCGCAGCCGTCGGCGCCTTCGAATTCCAAGCACAGCAGCCAGCAGGGGCGCCCCGGCTCGATCGGATGGACGTCGGTACCGAGGCCGACCCTGGGAATGCTCACGTGGCACGCGCCATGACGGCCTCGGCGAGCAACAAGTCCAGAGGTGTGGTGATCTTGAAGGCCAGCGGATCGCCGTCGACGATCTGCACGGGCGTACCGATCTGTTCGACGAGCGAGGCGTCATCGGTGACCGCGCCGGCACCGGCGCGCTGGTAGGCGCGGCGCAACACGTCCGTGCGGAAGCCCTGCGGGGTCTGCACGGCCCGTAGGCCGGCCCGTTCGGGTGTGCCGAGCACCGCGCCGTTGGCGTCGACCGCCTTGATGGTGTCGGCCAACGGAAGCCCGGGAACGACAGCGGCGTGGCCGGCGGCCAGCGCCGCAACCACGCGGGCGATCAGCGTCGGAGGAGTCAATGCCCGGGCGGCGTCGTGCACAAGGATGAAATCGGGGTCACCGGCGGCTGCAAGAGCAAGCCCTACCGATGCCGTCCGGTCGGGGCCACCGGCCACGACCTGCGCGCGCCCACCGAACACCATCATGGCTTCATCGGTGAGCGCGGGCGGTACCGCGACCACGACCTTGTCGATCGCCCCTGAGGACAGCAGCCCGTCAAGGGCATGCTCCAACAGAGGTTTGCCCGCCAAGTTGACGAACGCTTTGGGTCTGTCCGCGCCTAGCCGCTCACCAGAGCCGGCGGCCGGTACGACCGCGACAGTTGTTGCCACGACGCGTCAGGACGCGGCAGCCAGAACCTCGTCGAGGATGGTCTCGGCCTTGGCGTCATCGGTGTTCTCGGCCAGCGCAAGCTCGCCGACCAGAATCTGCCGGGCCTTGGCCAGCATTCGCTTCTCACCCGCGGACAGACCGCGTTCCTGATCGCGACGCCACAGATCCCGGACAACCTCGGCAACCTTGTTCACGTCACCTGAGGCCAGCTTCTCGAGATTGGCCTTGTAGCGGCGCGACCAGTTGGTCGGCTCTTCGGTGTGCGGAGCACGCAACACCTGGAAAACCTTGTCGAGGCCTTCCTGGCCCACGACGTCGCGGACTCCGACGTACTCGGCGTTATCTGCGGGCACTCGAACGGTCAGATCCCCTTGGGAAACCTTCAGTACGAGATATTCCTTCTGCTCGCCCTTGATGGTCCGGGTTTCGATCGCCTCGATCAACGCAGCACCGTGGTGTGGATAGACGACGGTGTCTCCGACCTTAAAAATCATCTGATTCGAGCCCCTTTCGCTACTCCATGCTAACACGAGCCCAGTTCACATGCGCACCAACTGCGCAGGTCAGGGGCACTGCAGGTGAAGAACAGGGGTTGACATGGTGACGAAAGCGTGCAACCGCACGTCAGTCCGGCCGCCCCAAATGAGTGCCCCCGCAAAGCGGTTGCGGGCCTGGACCACCCGTCACGGGGCGCACTCGACACCCCTCTGCCACGCCCTCGCATTCCGTCCGCGGAGGCCACCTACTACTCTGCATAGTCGAAGTACGTCGACCCAGCTCAGGAGGCTTGAGTGAACCGCTTCGCAATGCGTGCCTCGGCCGGTCTGGCCGCATGTGGCCTGACCGCAGCCGTTCTCACCGGTTGCAGCGCCGGGCAGGTCTCCCAGACGGCGACCCAGGAGCCCGCCGTCAACGGCGTCAACGCACAGGCCGGCGCCATCTCGCTGCGCAACGTGCATCTGCGCGCGCCGCAGCAAAAGGACTACGTCGAGCCCGGCTCGGAAGCCGAACTGCTGTTCGTCGCGGCCAACGGATCCACCGAGGCACCCAACAAGCTCGTCTCCATCCAGAGCACCGTCGGCGACGTGGCATTGAGCGGGGACCAGACCATCCCGGCCGGCGGCGTGCTCGTGGTGGGCGAGCCCGACGGCCAGACGAAGCCACTGGAGAAGACCGAGGCAGCCGAGGCCGCGACCGCGAAGGTCACCTTGACCAAGCCTGTCACCAACGGGCTGCTCTACGACTTCACGTTCAAGTTCGAGAACGGCGAGACGACCGTCGCCGTGCCGATCTCGGCAGGCGACGCGCCCCGGCGCGACAAGTCGGGCGAGGAGCCCGGTGAGGCCGCCGAGGCCGGCGGCGCGGGCGGTCACCACTAGTCCCTGGGGGCTGCCCCTGAGGCGAAACCCGTCGCGGTGATCCGCGACGGGTTTTGTGCTGTGTCGGCGCGCTGAACCTCGCGTCATTCTCCGACCCCCTGATCGATGAAAACGGCACCCGCTGTGCGTTCTCACGAGAAGGCAGGTCATTCCACCTGTCGTCGACAAGACAATCAGGAGGAGAAAGCATGAGCGTGGACAACGTTGCGCGCCAAGGGACGTCGGGGCTCGATGAGTCTTTGCCGTCGCACTATGCGCTGAAGGTCGGCGACATTGACGTGCTGGTGATCAGCGATGGCGTGCTGTCGATGCCATCCCCGATGCTGGCGACCAACGCCGACCCTGCTGTGCGCGCCTCCTGGCTGGACGACATGTTCCTGCCGCCGGACGACCTTGCCTTGCCTTTGAACCAGGTCGTGGTGCGCAGCGGCGATCGGACCATTCTCATCGACGCCGGGGCCGGCCTCGACCACCAGGACTTCACACCTCGAGCCGGGCGGTGGGCGCTGCGGCTGCACGCTGCAGGCATCGATCTCGCCTCGGTGACCGACGTGGTGCTCACCCACATGCACTTCGACCACGTCGGGGGGCTGCTCATCGACGGGGTGAAGGACTGCCTACGTGCGGACCTTCGGATCCACGCGGCCGCAGCCGAGGCCGAGTTCTGGGAGTCGCCCGACTTCTCCCATACCGTCGTGACCGCGCCGGTTCAGGACGCGATGCGGTCGTCCGCCAGCCGGTTCCTCGACCAGTACCGCGATCAGTTGCGTCCGTTCGAGACGGAGTACGAGGTGGCCCCCGGGGTGCTCGTCCAACGCACCGGCGGGCACACCCCCGGACACAGCGTGGTCCGCCTGGCGTCGGGCGGCGAAGGGCTGACGTTCGCCGGCGACGCCGTGTTGCAGGCCGGGTTCGACCACCCAGACTGGTTCAACGGATTCGAACACGATCCAGAGGAGGCTGCCCGCGTCAGGGTCGATCTCCTGAGGGAGCTGGCATCGACCCGCGAGGCGCTGGTGGCCACTCATCTGCCGTTCCCGTCCGTCTGCCACGTGGCGGTCGCCGGCGACGCCTTTCGTGCCGTACCGGCCGTCTGGGATTACTGACGGTCCCGGCACTACGTTGCGGGGCGGCTGCCGAATCGAGTTCTGAACGGTGGTGGCGCACCGATCGGCGGAAGCACGTACTCATCGCAGGCGCAGTGCGCCTGATCAGGAATTGTCGGGGGCACCCGTTACTGTCACGGCGTGGCCGCTTCGAAAGTACGTTCGCAATACCGCTGCTCGGAGTGCCAGCACGCCACCCCCAAATGGGTCGGCCGCTGCGCCAATTGCGGCACCTGGGGCACGGTGGACGAGGTAGCGGTGCTCGCCCTCTCCGACAGGGTGGGCGGGGCCGTGCGCCGCTCGGTGGCGCCCACCTCACCCGCAGTGCCGATCACCTCGATCGACCCGGGCATCACCCGCCACTACGCGACCGGGGTCAGTGAACTCGACCGCGTGCTCGGCGGCGGCCTGGTCGCCGGTTCGGTCACGCTGCTGGCCGGGGATCCCGGCGTCGGCAAGTCCACCCTGCTCCTGGAGGTCGCCAACCGCTGGGCGCACACCGGCCGGCGCGCGCTGTATCTGTCCGGCGAGGAATCCGCCGGACAGATCCGGCTACGCGCCGAACGCACGGGGTGTACGCACGACAACGTCTATCTGGCAGGCGAATCCGATCTGCAGATCGCCCTCGGTCACATCGACGAGGTCAAACCCAGCCTCGTGGTGGTCGATTCGGTGCAGACCATGTCCACCACCGAGGCCGACGGGGTGTCCGGCGGGGTGACCCAGGTCCGTGCGGTGACCACGGCGCTCACCGGCTACGCCAAGACCGCCCAGTCCGCCCAACCGGGCCACCCGGCGGTGGCCATGATCCTGGTCGGGCATGTGACCAAGGACGGCGCCATCGCGGGGCCGCGTTCTCTCGAGCATCTGGTCGACGTGGTGCTGCACTTCGAGGGTGATCACGCGTCGAGCCTCCGCATCGTGCGCGGGGTCAAGAACCGCTTCGGCGCCGCCGACGAGGTCGGCTGTTTTCAGATGCACGACAACGGAATCGAATGTGTCAGCGATCCGTCCGGACTGTTCCTGGACCAGCGTCCGGCGGCGGTGCCCGGTACTGCCATCACGGTCACTCTCGACGGCAAGCGCCCGATGATCGGCGAGGTGCAGGCGCTGCACGCCCAGCCGATCGGGCCACCGCGGCGGGCGGTCAGCGGCATCGACTCGGCCCGCGCGGCGATGATCGGGGCGGTGCTGCAGACCCGGTGCGGGCTGCCCATCGGCAGCAACGATCTGTATCTGTCCACCGTCGGCGGGATGCGGCTGACCGACCCGTCTTCGGATCTGGCGGTGGCGGTGGCCATCGCCTCGGCCTATCTCGACATCGCGTTGCCGATGAACGCCGTGGTTATCGGCGAAGTGGGGCTCGTCGGCGATCTGCGCCGCGTCACCGGCATGGAGCGCAGACTGGCCGAGGCCGCCCGGCTGGGGTTCAACGTTGCCGTGGTCCCGCCCGGGGTCACCAACGCGCCCCCGGGGCTCCGGGTCATCACCGTCGATCACATCGGGGCGGCCGTGCGGGCACTCAAGGACATCGCGATTGCCAGCAATTGAGGACATCACGGACAATAGCGGCCGACCCTAGGAGAAGTGATGGCCGTGAACTCCGGTGCCAGGACCAGCCGCACCGTCGTGCATCTGGCTCGGCCGACGCTACGAGAGACCCTCGGCCGGTTGGCGCCCGGCACCCCGTTGCGCGACGGCCTGGAACGCATCCTGCGCGGCAGGACGGGCGCGCTGATCGTGCTGGGCTACGACGACAGCGTGGAAACCATCTGCGACGGCGGGTTTGCCCTGGACGTGCGGTATGCCCCCACACGGCTGCGTGAGCTGTCCAAGATGGACGGCGCGGTGGTCCTGTCCAGCGACGGCAGCCGCATCGTGCGGGCCAACGTGCAGTTGGTGCCTGACCCATCGATCCCGACCGACGAGTCCGGGACCCGCCACCGCTCGGCCGAGCGCACCGCGATCCAGACCGGCTACCCGGTGATCTCGGTGAGCCATTCCATGAGCATCGTCACGGTCTACGTCGCCGGGGAGCGGCACGTGGTTCCCGATTCGGCGACCATCCTGTCGCGGGCCAACCAGACCATCGCGACGCTGGAGCGCTACAAGGGCCGCCTCGACGAGGTCAGCAAGCAGCTGTCCACCGCCGAGATCGAAGACTTCGTGACGCTGCGCGACGTCATGACCGTGGTGCAGCGGCTGGAGATGGTGCGCCGGATCAGCCTTGAGATCGACGCCGACGTCGTCGAACTCGGCACCGACGGGCGCCAGCTCAAGCTGCAACTCGACGAGCTCGTGGGCGACAACGAGGCCGCACGCGAGCTGATCGTGCGGGATTACCATGCCCTGCCCGACCCGCCCACCGCCGCTCAGGTGCATACGACATTGGATGAGCTCGACGCCCTCACCGACAACGAGCTGCTCGACTTCACCACGCTGGCAAGGGTTTTCGGATATCCGTCGACAGCCGAGGCGCAGGACTCGGCCATGAGCTCGCGCGGCTACCGTGCCATGGCGGGGATACCGCGCCTGCAGTTCGCCCATGTCGATCTGCTGGTTCGCTCGTTCGGCTCACTGCAGGGACTTCTGGCCGCCAGCGCCGACGATCTGCAGTCGGTGGACGGTATCGGGTCGATGTGGGCCCGCCACATTCGTGAGGGCCTGTCCCTGCTGGCCGAGTCGACCATCGCCGACCGGCTGGCCTGAGCTCAGTTGCCCGGGGTGGGCACCTCAGCCGCCGGAGCGCCCTCTGCGGGCGGCGGCCCGGGTTGCTGCGGATTGGCCTGGGCCAGGATGAACGGCACCGGCGCCGATCTGAGATTGCCGAGCTGCACCATCAGGTTGTAGGTGCCGGGCCCGATCGGCTGACGGGGCATCGGGCACTGCGGCGCCGACCCCATGCCGGTCCAGGTCACCTCGGTGGTCACCTGCTCACCCGGGTTGAACGTCTTCACCAGCGTCTCGTTGGACGGCGCGCAGTCCAGATTGGACCAGAGCCGGTTGTTGTCCAGCGAGTACACATAAGCGGCCAGCACCGCGGCGCCGACGTCCCGCTTGCAGGCCACCAGGCCGATGTTGGTCACCACCATGGTGAACTTCGGCTGATCGCCCACGACGTACTCGGGCTGGCTGGTGATGCCCTTGACCGCGAGCGTGGAGTCCGGGCAGTCGTCACCCTCTTTGAGCAAAGGCGGCGGCGTGACGGCCGCGGTCGGTGTGGCCGTCGGCGGCGGCGCATGCTGGGCCGGCGGTACCACCGGAGTCTTGACCTCAGGGTTTTCACCCGGCAGCGGCGTCGGTGGGGCGGCTGTGGCAGAGGCTCCGTCGGCGGATTTGGTCTCGGCTCCGGAGCTGCTGGTCACGATGACCGCGACGATCGCGGCGATGATCCCCACGACGACCACCGCGATTCCGATGGCCAGCGCGCGGCGCCGCCAGTAAATCTGCGAGGGCAGTGGCCCATGAGGTTCGAGATCCAACACGGCTTTCACGGTAAGCCCAGGTCATGCCCAGTTGCCCGAGGCTCCCCGGCGTGTCGGGAGCCTCCAGCAATATTCTCAGACTTCGCCGATGTTGCCCAGGTGACTGCGCAGTTCGACGTGACCGTCGGACAGGTGGTAGGTGGCGCCGACGATGGCCTGGGTGCCCGCGGCGAGACCGTTGGAGATCGCGGCCGAGCGCATCTGCAGCTGGTTGACCGTCTCCTTGACGTGGTAGGCCTCGAACTCGTCGACGCGGGTCAGGCCGGAATGACGACCCATCAGGATCGACGGCGTCACCCGCTCGACGATGTCGCGTACATAACCGCCGGGCATCTCGCCATCGTCGAGGGCGTTGATGGCGGCCTTGACCGCGCCGCAGCTGTCGTGACCCAGAACCACGATCAGCGGAACGTTCAGGACCGACACGGCGTATTCGATCGAACCCAGCACCGCGTTGTCGAGGACGTGGCCGGCGGTACGCACCACGAACATGTCGCCCAGACCCTGGTCGAACAGCAGCTCGGCGGCGACACGGCTGTCACCACAACCGAACACCACGGCAGTGGGCTTCTGCCCGTTCGCGAGGCTGGCCCGACGTGCGACGTCCTGGCTGGGATGCTGCGGTTCGCCTGCGACAAAGCGGGCGTTACCGTCCTTGAGTGCCTTCCAAGCGGACACCGGATTCGAGTTGGGCATGCCAGTCATTGTGCCTGAGGCGACGATGAGCATCGACCCGGAGGAACTCCTGCGCTGGTACGCCGACGCCCGGCGCGACCTGCCCTGGCGCCGGCCTGGCGTCACTGCCTGGCAGATCCTGGTCAGCGAGTTCATGCTGCAACAGACCCCGGTGGCCAGGGTCGAGCCGATCTGGCTGAACTGGATCGAACGGTGGCCCACCCCGTCGGCCACCGCCGCTGCCGGGTCAGCCGAGGTACTACGGGCCTGGGGCAAGCTGGGTTACCCACGCCGGGCCAAGCGCCTGCACGAGTGCGCCGTGGTGATCGCGGCCGAGCACGGCGACCAGGTACCCGCGAACGTCGAGACACTGCTGACATTGCCCGGCATCGGCGCCTACACAGCGCGTGCGGTGGCCTGCTTCGCGTACTCGGCCGATGTTCCGGTGGTCGACACCAACGTGCGCCGGGTGGTCACCAGGGTGCTGCACGGACAGGCCGACGCACCGGCCCGAGCCCGCGATCTCGACGACGTGGCCGCACTGCTGCCCGCCGATACGACCGCGCCGACATTCTCGGCCGCCCTGATGGAACTCGGTGCGGTGGTGTGCACCGCACGCGCGCCGAGGTGTGGGACCTGTCCGCTGAGCACGTGCCGCTGGCGCACGGCGGGCTACCCGGCCGGGACGGTCGCCAAGCGGGTGCAGCGCTACGCCGGGACCGATCGGCAGGTCCGCGGAAAGCTACTGGATGTGTTGCGCGACAGTACAACTCCGGTCACCCGCGCCCAACTCGACGTGGTGTGGCTGTCGGACACCGCCCAACGCGACCGCGCACTGGACTCGCTGCTGGTCGACGGGTTGGTGGAGCAGACCGCGGAGGGCCTCTTCGCGCTGGCGGGCGAAGGTGACGATGCACGCGACGCAGGCGCGCGCTGAGGAACCGAGAATCCGGCACCGAGGCGGAATTACATGAGGTCGGCATGAATCCGTACCGCGGCACACCATTTGGACGTCGGCTCACATAAAACGGAAGCATGTCAAGCAAATTCTCGATGATTTTTGCGTGCACGGCAGTGGGCCTGGGACTGGGTGTGGGCCTGGCGGCACCCGCCGGCGCCGCACCCTCGGGCACCGGGTCGGCAGCCGATACCGTCGGCGACCTACAGAGCCGCGGCTATCACGTGCAGGTCAACTCCAATGCCAATACGGCCCTGTCGAACTGCCGGGTGACCGGGGTGCACGGGCTGGCCGACTCCAACATCGACGAGGACGGGTACCGGATCGATCCGTCCCGGCACACCACCGTCTACGTCAACGTGTCCTGCCAGCCCGACGGCTGAGGCGTTACGCCGTGACGGCTTCTTCGTCTACGCCGCAGGCGAATTGGCGTCGATAGTCCGAAGGCGTCAGTCCGATCACCCGGCGGAAGTGATGACGCAGCAGCGTCGCGGTACCGAAACCGGTCTGCCCCGCGACCCGGTCGATGTCCAGGTCGGACTCCTCGAGCAGCCTGCGCGCGTACAACACCCGCTGATCGGTGATCCACTGCATCGGGGTGGTGCCGGTCTCCTCGACGAACCGGCGCGCGAAGGTGCGCGTGGACATGGCGGACCGCCTGGCCAGGGTGGTCACCGTGTGCGGCTTGTCGAGATTGGCGATGATCCAATCGAGATGCGGGGCAAAGCCTTCCGAACATCGGACCGGAATCGGCTGGTCGATGAACTGGCGTTGCCCGCCATCGCGCTGCGGCGGGACCACCATCCGTCTGGCGATCTTGTTGGTGACCTCACTGCCGAGTTCGCGGCGAACAAGGTGCAGGCACGCATCGATGCCGGCAGCGGTGCCCGCACTGGTGATCAGATTGCCGTCGTCGACGAACAGGACGTTGCGATCAACCTTTGCGGTCGGGTATTTCCGCGCCAGCTCGTCGGCGTGCATCCAGTGCGTGGTGCACGGCCTACCGTCCAAGAGGCCGGCCGCACCCGCCAGGAACGCCCCCGAACACACAGTCAGGATGATGGAGCCGGCATCGGCGGCGGCCCGCACGGCGTCCAACGCCTCGGGCAGGTAATCGGCAGTGCCGATCGCCGGGATGGCCACCAGATCGGCGCCGCGTAGGGCATCGAGGCCGTGCTCGGGCGTCAGCGTCGCTCCGACCGACGTCCGCACCGGCCGGCCCGGCTCGGGGCCGCAGACCTTGAAGTCGAAGTTGGGCACCCCGTCGGCGGACCGGTCGATCCCGAAAACCTCACAGATCACCCCGAACTCGAAAACGGCAAGACCATCGAGCACCAGTGTTGAGACGCTTTTCAGCATGGCAGTATTTTATCGCAAGGTGTCAGCGCTGCCACTGTTGGCGGTATATCTACCTGGCAACAATTACTGCCATGACTGTTGCACTCGCTCTGATCATTCTGATCTCACCCTTCGCGGTCGCCGCGGCAGTGGGCTGGGCGGCACAGCGCGGCAATGTCCTGCGGTTCCGCCTCGACCTGTTCGACCTGCCGTTCGGGGTCAACCAACGCGACTACGACACCTACCGCGCAGGCCACGACCTCGACGCGATACGCAGCCGCTTCGAGCACCAGCCGGCCTGGCCCAGTGCGGGCGTCCTAGGCGAGCGCCGTTAGGAACCCCGTCACCGCTTCGCGGTACACCTCGGGGGCGTCGTCATGGATGAGATGCCCGGCGCCGGGAACGTGCAGATACCTTGCGTCCTGCGCGATGTCGGCCATCTCACGCATCTGCCCCGGCGGCGCCACCGAATTGCCCGCCTCGATGAGCAGCGTCGGAACCCGTACGTCCCGCCACTGCCGCCAGTAGTCCCGTGTCCCCCATTGGGCGGCGATGTCCAGCCACCACTGCGGATAACCGTGCAGCCGCCATCCGGTGGCCGTCCGGTCGAACGCCTCCAGGAAGTACCGGCCCGCGACCGGCCCGAATTCGTCGTAAACCTCTTGTGCTGAACCGAATTCGACCGGGAGGGCATGCACCCACGGCTCCCAGGGCCCGGTGGTGCGGCCACGGAAATCAGGAGCCATGTCCTCGACCACCACAGCGGCGGCCAGCTCCGGCCGGGCCGCGGCCAGGCACCAGGAATGCAACGCGCCCATGGAGTGGCCGACCAACATCACCGGGCTGCCGAGCGCCGCGACGGCGTCACCGAGATCGTCGACGAAACGCTCGGTGCTGATCGGGTGCGGGTCGACGACATCGCGCCCTCGGTGCCATGGAGCGTCGTAGGTGTAGACCTCGCCCAACCCGGTCAGCCACGGCAATTGACGGGACCAGGTACTGCCCCGGCCCATCAGGCCGTGCACCAGGACGATGGGCACGCCGCGGCCCCCTCGGTGGGTGAGCAGATCTGTGACCATCCCGATATCCTGCCGGGTCGGCATTCGGCGGGCAGGAGCGGAGCGACCCGGGATGGCTGTTGGGTAACCTGAACACCATGCCCGTCGTGAAGATCAACGCCATCGAGGTCCCGCCAAACGCCGGCCCGGAACTGGAGAAGCGGTTCGCGAACCGTGCACATGCCGTCGACAGTCAGCCCGGTTTCCTCGGCTTCCAGTTGCTGCGCCCGGTCAAGGGTGAAGACCGCTACTTCGTGGTGACGCAGTGGGAAACCGAAGAGGCCTTCCAGGCCTGGGCCTCGGGCCCGGCGGTCGAGGCACACAAGGGCCAGCAGGCAAAGCCTGTGGCGACCGGCGCATCGCTGCTGGAGTTCGAGGTTGTGCTGGACGTTGCAGGGCCCGCTGCCCAGGCGTAGCCGCGGCCGGACGCTGCGCCGCACGGTTGGCCTTACGGCCATCACGGCGGTCGCCGCTGCCCTGGCTTGTGGCTGTTCGCAGAGCGTCGCGCCGGCGGCGGAACTGTCCTACGGCGCGCACATCGACACCATCACCCCGCCTGGTCTGCGAGCCAAGCAGACCATGGACATGCTGAACTCCGACTGGCCCATCGGGCCCATCGGTGTGCGCACCCTGGCCGCACCCGAGAAGGTCGATCTGGTGGGCACCAAGATGGACTCCATCTGGTGGGATCGCCCGTTCAAGGTCACCTCGGTCGACATCGGGGCCGCGCAGGCGACGTTGCACGTGCTGACGTCCTACAACGTGGCTCAGGACATCGAGCTGCGGACCAATGACGTGGGCCTGGTCGACCGTTTCGACGTCACGCTGGTACCGCCGAAGATCGAGAAGTGGTCCGACATCGACACCGAGCTGACCAAGTCGGGCGCGCGCTACTCCTACCGGGTGTCCAAAGTGGTCGACGGCAAGTGCGAGCAGGTCGCGGGCACCAACACCGACATGTCACTACCGTTGGCCTCGATCTTCAAACTGTATGTGCTCCTTGCGGTTTCGGATGCGGTCAAGGCCGGCACCGTGAATTGGGACGATCACCTCACGATCACCAAAGAAGGCAAGAAGCTGGGCTCCGCCGGGTTGGACAAGCTTCCCCCCGGAGCTCAGATCACCGTGCGGACCGCCGCCCAGCAGATGATCTCGGCCAGCGACAACATGGCCACCGATCTGCTGATCGGGCGGGTCGGCCCGGCGGCCGTGGAACGTGCGCTGGTGACGGCGGGTCATCACGATCCGGCGAGCATGACGCCGTTCCCGACCATGCACGAGGTGTTCTCGGTCGGTTGGGGCGAGCCCAACCTTCGCGACCAGTGGCGCAACGCGTCGCACGCCGATCGGGTGGCACTGCTGCAGCAGACCAATTCCCGCCCGTACGAACCGGATCCGTACCGGACCCACACCCCGGCTTCCAACGACGGCCTGGAATGGTTCGCCAGTGCCGCCGACATCTGCCGGGTGCACGCCGCGTTGCAGGCCTCGGCCGTCGGACCGGCCGCACCGGTGAAGGACATCCTGTCGGCCCTCCCCGGCATCGACCCAGACCCCGCGAAATGGCGCTACATCGGCGCCAAGGGCGGCAACCTGCCGGGCGACCTCACTTTCAGCTGGTACGCGGTGGACTACACCGGCCAGCCTTGGGTCTTCAGTTTCCAGCTGAACTGGCCGAAGTTCCGCAGCCCTACTGCCGCTGGCTGGCTGTTGCAGATTGCCAAGCGGGCGTTCGCCATGGCGCCGGTGGGACGGTAGTCACCAGCTAGCTGCTGCTCCGCAGGGTCCAAGCCTGGCCGCGGAAATGCATCACGGTGCGGCTCATCGGTGCGATATCAATGCGCCAGAAGGACTTTGGTGGAGCATCCAGGGCCACCAGGATGGCCGCCCGGACCACCGCCGGGTGTGTGACCGCGACCAGGCGCCCCCGCACCGGAGCCAGGCTGTCCAGCCAGCGGCGCACCCGATCGATGACATCGATCACGGATTCGCCGCCGTGCGGTGCCCGCCCCGGATCGGTCAGCCACATGGCCAGGTCCGCCGGTGACACCCCGCCCAGCACACCACCGCGCCACCTACCGAAATCGAGATCGGCCAGGAGAGGTTCGACCGCCGCGGGCACGCCCAAGAGCTCCGCGGTCTGGCGGGTCCGTTTCTCCGGCCCGCAATACGCCGCATCGATGACACCCAGTTCGACGGCGGCGTCGGCCTGACGGTGGCCCAACGCATTGAGCGGCTCGTCGGTGGGAAATCGTCCGGCCGCCGTCGCATCGGTCATCGCATGAGACACCAACGTCAGCCGGACGACCTCACTCACGCGGTCAGCTGCTCCTCACGCCTGCCTTCGAGGACCCTGGAGGCCAGGGCACCGAACACCAGCCCGATCGTCGCCCAGATCACCACCTGGGTGCCCAGCGAATAGAGCCTGAACTCGTAGAGGTCATCGGCGGGGAACGTCGACGGTGTCTCGTGGATGCCCGGCAGGATCAGGAACACCACGGCCATCGACACCACGTAGTCCGCGACGCCGGCCAGGCTGGCATTCCACACCCCCAGCTTCGGCGTCAGCCGCCGTGCCAGCAGGACCGAACCGACGAACAACCCCGCCGACAGCACCACCAGCAGCAGGTACAGCAGGGTGCGCTGCTGGATGGTCCCGTCGAGACTCACAGCCGGTGGATTGGGCGGGTACTTGAGCGCCGGGACGATCCACAGGGAGACCAGCATGCCGCCCGCGGTCAGCGCCGCCAATGCCCGCGCCGACAGGTTGGCCCGGCCGTACACCACACAGAACACGACGGCCAGCAGGGCGCCCATCGCCACACTGAAGATCAGGACACCGAGGCCCATGCCGATGTTGGATTGCACGCCGCGGCTGAACACCTCGGCACTCTCGCCGCCGCCGTGGGAATGCCCGCCGGCACCATGGCTGTGTTCCGCCGCCTCATGCGCCGCGCCGCCACTGTTCTCGAAGTCGATCGCCCGGCCGATGACCGGTTCGATCAGCACCTTCGCCCAGATGAAGGCGAGTACGCCGGCCAGGGCGCCGGCAAGCATGCCGCGCCCGATAATCTGCTTTTCCATTGTCTCGGTTGTCTGCCCGGTAGCTCAGTGGCAGGGGAAACCGAGCAGGTGCCGGGCGTCGTGCACGAACTCGTGCACGTAGGTGTTGTTCCCGAGAACCGATGTCGCGCCCTGGTCCATCCCGACGAAGTAAAGGGCCAGCAGCGCGACGAACGCCGTCAGCGTCAGCCACAGCACCGCCTTGGTGGCCGAGAGATCGATCGGCCGGGCGTGGATGGTCCGTGCGTCAGTGGAAGTCATCTACTGGTCCTTTCTGGGAATTCGCGTCCCAGTCCGTGTCGTGACAGGTCAGGGTCTGACTGTTAACAGTGGCGCGGCCGTTCTGGAGTCTCACCAGATTCCGTTGCCTGTCGATTACATCAGCATCCTAACTACAGCGCAGGAGATCTCCCCATCGGCGGGTATGAAAAACGCCCCCACCGAAATGGTGGGGGCGTTTTCTGGACGAACCTATTCGGCTTCGTCGCCGGAGGCGACTATTCCGCTTCGTCGCCGGAGGCGACTATTCCGCAGATGCTGCGGCCTTGGCCAGATCCGGACCATCGGGGGTGGCCGCCTTGGGCGCGCCCGAGAACGTGAACTTCGCGTCCTCACCGCTGCCTTCGCCGTCCCAGCCCTCGACGTCGACCGTCACGAGCTGACCCGGGCCGAGCTCCTCGAACAGGATCTTCTCGGACAGCTGATCCTCGATCTCGCGCTGGATGGTGCGCCGCAGCGGGCGGGCACCCAGCACCGGATCGAAGCCGCGCTTGGCCAGCAGGGACTTGGCCTTGTCGGTCAGCTCCATCGCCATGTCCTTGGCCTTGAGCTGGTTGCCGACCCGGCCGATCATCAGGTCGACCATCTGGATGATCTCGTCCTGCGTCAGCTGGTGGAACACGATGATGTCATCGATACGGTTGAGGAACTCAGGCCGGAAGTGCTTCTTGAGCTCGTCGTTGACCTTCTGCTTCATCCGCTCGTAGTTGTTCTCCCCGCCGCCCTGGCTGAAGCCCAATCCGACCGCCTTGCTGATGTCGGATGTGCCCAGGTTCGAGGTGAAGATCAACACCGTGTTCTTGAAGTCGACCGTGCGGCCCTGACCGTCGGTGAGACGGCCGTCTTCCAGGACCTGCAACAGGCTGTTGTAGATCTCCTGGTGTGCCTTCTCGATCTCGTCGAACAGCACCACCGAGAACGGCTTGCGCCGCACCTTCTCGGTGAGCTGGCCGCCCTCTTCGTAGCCGACGTAGCCCGGAGGGGCACCGAACAGCCGCGACGCGGTGAAGCGGTCGTGGAACTCGCCCATGTCGATCTGGATGAGCGCATCGTCGTCGCCGAACAGGAAGTTGGCCAGCGCCTTGGACAGCTCGGTCTTACCGACACCGGACGGGCCGGCGAAGATGAACGAACCGGACGGGCGCTTGGGGTCCTTCAACCCGGCGCGAGTACGACGGATCGCCTTCGAGACGGCCTTGACGGCGTCCTCCTGGCCGATGATCCGCTTGTGCAGCTCGTCCTCCATGCGCAGCAGGCGCGTGGTCTCGGCCTCGGTCAGCTTGAACACCGGGATACCGGTCCAATTGCCGAGCACCTCGGCGATCTGCTCGTCATCGACCTCGGCAACAACGTCGAGATCACCTGAGCGCCACTGCTTTTCGCGCTCACCGCGCTGGGCCACCAGCTGCTTCTCACGATCCCGCAGGCTCGCCGCCTTCTCGAAGTCCTGCGCGTCGATCGCGGACTCCTTCTCCCGGCGCGCGTCGGCGATCTTCTCGTCGAACTCGCGCAGGTCTGGCGGAGCAGTCATCCGGCGGATGCGCATGCGGGCGCCGGCCTCGTCGATCAGGTCGATCGCCTTGTCCGGCAGGAACCGGTCGTTGATGTAGCGGTCGGCCAGGGTGGCCGCGGCCACCAGGGCGCCGTCGGTGATCGAGACGCGGTGGTGCGCCTCGTAACGGTCGCGCAGACCCTTGAGGATCTCGATGGTGTGCTCGACCGTCGGCTCACCGACCTGGACCGGCTGGAACCGGCGCTCCAGGGCGGCGTCCTTCTCGATGTACTTGCGGTACTCGTCGAGAGTGGTGGCACCGATGGTCTGCAGCTCACCCCGGGCCAGCTTCGGCTTCAGGATGCTGGCGGCGTCGATCGCGCCCTCGGCGGCTCCAGCTCCGACGAGGGTGTGCAGCTCGTCGATGAACAGGATGATGTCGCCGCGGGTGTTGATCTCCTTGAGCACCTTCTTGAGGCGCTCCTCGAAATCACCGCGGTAGCGGCTGCCTGCGACCAGCGAACCCAGGTCCAGGGTGTAGAGCTGCTTGTCCTTCAGCGTCTCGGGAACCTCGCCGTGCACGATGGCCTGCGCCAGGCCCTCGACGACGGCGGTCTTGCCGACGCCGGGCTCGCCGATCAGCACCGGGTTGTTCTTGGTGCGCCGGCTCAGCACCTGCATGACCCGCTCGATCTCTTTTTCACGGCCGATGACCGGATCGAGCTTGCCCTCCATGGCGGCAGCGGTCAGGTTGCGGCCGAACTGGTCGAGGACCAGCGAGGTCGACGGGTTACCCGACTCACCTCCACGGCCACCGGTACCGGCCTCGGCGGCTTCCTTGCCCTGGTAGCCGCTCAGCAGCTGGATGACCTGCTGGCGCACGCGCGTCAGCTCGGCGCCCAGCTTGACCAGCACCTGCGCGGCGACGCCTTCGCCCTCACGGATCAGGCCGAGCAGAATGTGCTCGGTGCCGATGTAGTTGTGGCCGAGCTGCAGCGCCTCACGCAGGGACAGCTCGAGGACCTTCTTGGCACGCGGGGTGAAGGGGATGTGGCCGGACGGAGCCTGCTGGCCCTGGCCGATGATCTCCTCGACCTGGCTGCGCACGCCTTCCAGCGAAATGCCCAACGACTCCAGCGACTTGGCGGCTACGCCCTCGCCCTCGTGAATAAGACCCAACAGGATGTGCTCGGTCCCGATGTAGTTGTGGTTGAGCATCCGGGCTTCTTCTTGCGCCAGGACGACGACCCTGCGGGCACGGTCGGTGAATCTCTCAAACATCGGTGGTTACCTGCTCTCCATCGCTAGCGATACCCGCGTACGGCTGCGTCTATCGGTTTTCCAGTAGCCCGCACGTAGTATCTACCGTCCACTCTAATGGGCGGCTGTCTCGGGTGCGGAGGTTGGCGGTCGGTTCCCCGGGGGATGCACCCAGTACGAGCTGTCCACATCTAGTGCTGCAGATGACCAACGCCGCCGGTAGGCGAATCGTTTCCGAAATCCCCGGCTTTTCGGTTCGCCACTAGCGAAAAACTCCGGACCGGGAATTCTCACCGGTCCGGAGCTGGCAACTGTTGGTTAAGTTGCGGTTGTTTTTATGTTGCGGCGTGGAAAGCGTCGATCACGTCTGCGGGGATGCGGCCACGGGTGGACACGTTGTGCCCGTTGCGACGAGCCCATTCGCGGATGGCGGCACTCTGCTCACGATCGATGGCGCCGCGGCCACGGGCCGGGCCTGCCGCGCGTCCGCGTCGGCGCCCACCGACCCGGCGTCCGGCCTCCACCCACTGCTTCAGGTCGTTACGTAGCTTGGCGGCATTCTTGGAGGAAAGGTCGATCTCATAGGTGACACCGTCGAGGCCGAATTCGACCGTCTCGTCGGCGGTCGCCTCACCGTCGAAATCGTCGACCAGTGTGACGGTCACTTTTTTCGCCATTACCCCGCACCGAACCCTTCTGCACACGCATTGGTGACTACACCTGAGTATCCTGCATCCGCGCCCTAATGTGCCACAAAAACGCACACATTTCCAACGACCCGTCGATCCTGCGAGTTCCGTTGCGACGGCTCAGTTACTGTGACGGCGAACAATCGGGAACAAAACCGTCTCCCGAATAGACAAGCCCGTCAACGCCATCAACAAGCGATCGATACCCATTCCGGTGCCCGTGGTGGGCGGCATCGCATACTCCAATGCGGCCAGGAAATCGTCGTCGAGAACCATTGCCTCGTCATCTCCGGCAGCCGCCGCACGGGCCTGCGCTTCGAATCTCTCGCGCTGGATTACCGGGTCGACGAGTTCGGAATAGCCCGTGGCGAGTTCGAAACGCCGCACGTAGAGGTCCCATTTCTCGGTCACTCCGGGGATGCTGCGGTGCGCGCGGGTCAGGGGCGAGGTCTCGACCGGGAAGTCGCGGACGAACGTGGGTGCCCACAGCTTTTCTCCGACAGTGTGTTCCCAGAGTTCTTCGACCAATTTTCCGTGCCCGTAGCCACGGTCCCGGGGAATCTCGAGCTCGAGCCCCTCGGCAATGCGCCACAAGCGATCCACCGATGTCTCGGGAGTGATCTCCTCGCCGAGAGCTTCCGACAGGGAGGGATACATTTCCAATGTCTCCCATTGTCCGTCGAGGTCGTAGATCGTGCCATCAGGCAATGGGACCTGACGCGTGCCGATGGCCTCGTCGGCAACTTCTTGAATAAGTTCCCGCGTGACAAGCGCCGAATCGTTGTAGTCCCCGTAGGCCTGATATGTCTCCAACATCGAGAATTCCGGTGAGTGCGTGGAATCGACACCTTCGTTGCGAAAGTTCCGATTCAACTCGAAAACCCGGTCAAAACCACCGACGATGCAGCGTTTGAGGAACAGTTCCGGCGCAATCCTCAGGTACAGATCAACGTCGAGCGCATTGGAATGGGTGATGAACGGCCGCGCCGCCGCGCCGCCGGCCAGCGTCTGCAGCATCGGCGTCTCGACTTCGAGGAAGCCGCGCCGTTCCAGCGCGGCACGAACCGCCCGCACCACCGCGACCCGCTGCCGCGCGATACTGCGCGCCTCAGGGCGCACGATCAGATCGACGTAGCGCTGACGGACGCGGGCCTCTTCGCTCATCTCCTTGTGAGCAACGGGAAGCGGCCGTAACGCCTTGGCTGCCATCTGCCACGAATCGGCCAGCACCGACAATTCGCCGCGCTTCGAGCTGATCACCTCGCCGTGGACGAACACGATGTCGCCGAGATCGACATCGGCCTTCCACGCATCGAGGGACTCCTGGCCCACCTGGGCCAGGCTGATCATCGCCTGCAACTGGGTGCCGTCGCCCTCCTGCAGGGTCGCGAAGCACAACTTGCCGGAATTCCGCGCGAACACGACGCGGCCCGAGACACCCACCATCTGGCCGGTCTGGGTGTCGGCGGCAAGATCCGGATAGGCCTCGCGCAGTTCGGCCAGAGAGTGCGTGCGCGGAACGGTCACCGGATAGGGTTCGCGGCCCTCTGCCAGCAGCCGCTCCCGCTTGGCCTGACGAATCCGGAACTGTTCGGGAAGGTCGGCCTGGGACTGGGACGCGTCGTCGCGATCGGCTGGGCTCACAAAATGCCAGCTTAAATGAACACGTGACCGCGCAATTGCACGCCGACAAGGTGGCAGCACTCGACCACGAGCCGCTGGACTGGCGGTTCAAGGGCATCCCCACGTCCTGGTGGGGGCAGACTGCGGCCCAGGTCAGCTCGCTACATCCCGCATTCTTCGGCGACGGGCCGTCGGGCCCATCGGGGCCGGTATGCGTTCTGCGGGAATCCGCGCTTGTGCACAACCTCACAACAATGGCGAATTGGTGTACCGACCGCGGTGTCGAATTGGCGCCGCACGGCAAGACACATATGGCTCCGCGGCTCGTGGCCCGCCAGTTCGGCGCCGGTGCGTGCGCCGTCACCGCCGCGACCATCAGCCAGGTCCGGATCTTCCGGGCCTTCGGCGTGAGCGATGTCGTGCTGGCCAATGAGGTGGTCGACCTCCCTGGCCTGGCCTGGCTGGCGGCCGAACTCGACGCGGATGCGGACTTCCACGCCGTGTGCTGGGTCGATTCGGTGGCCGGGGTCGAGTTGATGACGGCGGCGCTGGCCGGTGCACAGCGGCCCCTCGACGTGTGCGTCGAGGTCGGGATGATCGGGGGACGGACCGGCTGCCGCACCGACGCCGAGATCGACGAGGTGGCGCGCGCCGCGGCGACGAGTCCACGGCTGCGCCTGGTCGGGGTGGCCGGCTACGAGGCGTCCACCGGACAGGACGTGAGCCCGGACGCCGTCGCCGCGGTACGCGCCTACCTGACGCACCTGCGTGCCGCGGCGGTGCGACTGGCCGGCCTGTTCGAATCCGACACCGTCATGGTCACAGCCGGCGGCAGCACCTATCCCGACGCGGTGGCCGATGTGCTGGCCGGAGACTGGCCCGCCCACATGTCGGTGCGCACGATCCTGCGCAGCGGGTGCTACCTCACCCACGACCACGGCCTCTATGCGCGGACCTCGCCGCTGCGGCTACGGCCTGCGCTGCAGGTGTGGGCGCAGGTGGTGTCCCGGCCCGAAGCCGAGCTGGCGCTGGTGACGATGGGCCGTCGTGACGTGTCCTTCGACGCGGGGCTACCGGTGCCGCTGAACCTGCCCGGCAGCTCGGTGGTCAAACTCAACGACCAGCACGCCTTCGTGCAGTTGGCGGATGACGATCAGGCGCCGGTCGGATCGTGGCTGCCGTTCGGAATCTCGCACCCGTGCACCACATTCGACAAGTGGCAGCTGATCCCGGTGCTCGACGACGAGGAC
The DNA here is from genome assembly GCF_000426065.1 of Mycobacterium sp. URHD0025. Lineage (GTDB taxonomy): Bacteria > Actinomycetota > Actinomycetes > Mycobacteriales > Mycobacteriaceae > Mycobacterium. The sequence continues at coordinate 120,307 of NZ_AUEQ01000009.1, forward strand.
CGGGTCAGTGCGCTGGTGCGAACGTTCTTCTGATCCGGCCGTCGTGATCACTTGGCGGGCTTGAGCCGGCCCCTCTGGCTGTCCCGGTTGCGCTCGAAGACCAGCCGCAGGCCGTCGAGAGTGAGGTGGCGGTCGTAGTGCTGGACGGTCCGCAGGTCCGGCAGCACCAAGGGCGCGGTGTAGCCGGTGGCCACCACTGCGACGTCGCTGCCGGAGAACCCGTCGACGTCCTCGCGGATCCGGTTGACCAGTCCGTCCACCAATGCGGCGAATCCGAAAACCGCTCCGGCCTGCATGCATTCCACGGTGTTCTTGCCGATCACCGAACGCGGTCGGGTCAACTCGACCCGGCGCAGCGCGGCCGAGCGGGCGGCCGCGGCATCGGAGGACACCTGCACACCCGGCGCGATCGCCCCACCCAGGAACTCACCCTTGGCCGACACCACGTCGACGCAGATCGACGAACCGAAATCGACGATTATCGCCGCGGTGCGGTATTTGTGGTAGGCCGCAAGGCAATTCACGATCCGGTCGGCGCCGACTTCCTTCGGGTTGTCGACCAACAACGGGATGCCGGTGCGCACACCCGGTTCGATCAGCACATGCGGCACGGACGGCCAGTACTGCTCCAGCATCAGACGCACCTCATGAAGCACCGAGGGCACGGTGGAAAGGGCAGTCGCACCTGTCAGTTCGTCCGTGGCATCACCGATCAGGCCGTCGATGGTGAGCGCCAATTCGTCGGCGGTCACCTCGGATTCGGTGCGGATCCGCCACTGCTGCACCACATTCGCGTGATCGCCCGTACCGGAGACCAGGCCGACGATGGTGTGGGTGTTGCGGACGTCGATGGCGAGCAGCATTATCGTGGCGACATCAGTTCGGAAGCGTCCTGGGGAACATACGCGGGATCGTGGCCATGTTCACCGAGGTCGATCTGCTCGTTGCCGGCGTCCACGAAGACGATCCGCGGCCGGTAGGCGCGGGCCTCGGCGTCCTCCATCACGCCGTAGGCGATCAGGATGACCAGATCGCCCGGATGGATGAGATGTGCTGCCGCACCGTTGATCCCGATCACCCCGGTGCCGCGTTCACCGGTGATGGCGTACGTCACCAGCCGGGCACCGTTGTCGATGTCGACGATCGTCACCTGCTCGCCTTCGAGCAGATCGGCCGCCTCCATCAAGTCGGCGTCGATGGTCACCGAGCCCACGTAATGCAGGTCGGCCTGCGTCACCGTGGCGCGGTGAATCTTGGATTTCAGCATGGTGCGCTGCATCAGTTCCTCCAGGGCAGTTCGTGATTGTCGCCGTCGCCGACGCGAGGGTGCCCGTCGATTCCCGCGGACGCCCCGATATCGACAGAGATGTTGTCCAGCAGCCGGGTTCGACCCAGGCGGGCCGCCACCAGCAACCGGGCCTGACCTTCACCGGGTGCGGGACCCAGCAGCGGGTCGCGCACTTCCAGATAGTCGACATCGATCGCGGGCACTTCGTCGAGCACGGCCCTGGCCGCATCGATGGCCGCCGATGCGCCGCCGGCCGCGGCGTATTTTCCGGCCAGCAGGGCCGCCGACAACGCCCCGGCCTGCTCGCGCTCGTCGGCGTCGAGGTAGCGATTGCGCGATGACATCGCCAGGCCATCGGATTCCCGGACGATCGGAACGCCGACGATCTGTACGTCGACGTTGAGATCGGCGACCATCTGGCGGATCAATGCCAGTTGCTGATAGTCCTTTTCGCCGAAGAAGGCGCGATCGGGCCGGACGATCTGGAGCAGTTTGAGCACGACCGTCAGCACGCCCGCGAAATGGCCTGGCCGCGTGGCACCTTCGAGCTCGCCGCCGACCGGGCCCGGTTGCACACTGGTACGCGGGCCCTCTGGATACATCGCCGAACCTGTTGGAGTGAAAGCAATCTCGACGCCTTCGGCACGCAGCGCGGCCAGATCCTCGTCGAGGGTGCGGGGGTAGGCGTCGAGATCCTCCCCCGCCCCGAACTGCAGCGGGTTGACGAAGATCGATACCACCACGACAGCACCGGGAACTCGTTTGGCCGCACGGATCAGCGTCAGATGGCCCTCGTGCAGCGCGCCCATCGTCGGCACGAGCGTGACCCGCCGCCCACTGGTGCGCAGGGCCCTGGTGACCGCTGCCACATCGGCGGGTGCCGAATAGACGTTCAGCTCACCGGCGACGAACTTCGGAGTCTTGCTGTGGGTCATCCTTGACTCGTTTCAGGGCTGGTTTCCGGGCCTGCTTCCAACACCGCGACCACATCCGCGGGCGCATGGGCACGCTGGGCGGTACGCAACGAATCCGCGCGATATGCCTGTGCCAGTTGAGAATCCAATGTGCGCAGAGCAGCCAGATGCGCTGCCACCGCCGCCGCGTCACCGCGCGCCACGGGCCCCGTCAACGCGGCCTGCCCGCGTTGCAGCGCGTTTTCCAGCGCGGCCCGGGCCAGCGGGCCCACCACCCGCTCGGCCAGGCCGCCGGGCGCATCGCCGACGAGTTCCTGGCCCAACAGCTCCTGCCCGCGCAGGGAGGCTCGCAGTGCGTCGACGGCATCGAGCAGCAAGGTGACCAGATGGTTGCTGGCATGCGCCAGTGCCGCGTGATACTGCGTCCGCGCGTGCTCGGGCACCCGGAACGGCTCGCCGCCGATCTCCAGCACCAGCGATTGTCCGATCGCGTAACCGACCTCGTCGGCCGCGGTGATACCGAAACACGCATCCGGCAGCCGCGCGATGTCCTCGTCGGAACCGGTGAACGTCATCGCCGGATGGATGGCCAGCGGAATGCACCCCAGCTCCGTCAGCGGGGCCAGTACCGCCACCCCGTTGGCACCGGAGGTGTGCACCACGATCGTGCCGGGCCGCACCACGCCGGTGGAGGCCAGACCGGACACCAGAGACGGCAACTCGGCGTCGGGGACCGTCAAGAGCAGCAGTTCAGCCCGTTGCGCCACATCGGGGACGGGCAGGATCGAGGTGTCGGGCAGTCGGCGCTGTGCCCGCGACCGCGACTCCCCGGAGATCGCGCTACAGGCCACCACCACGTGCTCGACACGCTCAAGGGCGTAGCCGAGCGCCGTGCCGACGCGGCCGGCCGAAATGATGCCGACGCTGAGTCTGGCGGGACGCAATCCCTCAGGAGGGGACCACCCGTTTGCAGGGGGCTGCTCCATCGCAGACGACCTCACAGGTTGAATAGGTTCTCGTTCCAGTCCCGCGTTGCGGGTACCGGACGGTCGTCACGAGACTAGCTCACTCCTCGCGACGCCTGCGACGCCCGCCTTCAGCAGGGGCGGAGCGAAACCGTGCGAGCAGCTCATTCACCGATTGCCCGTCGGCGTGGTGCCCATTCGGCGGCTCGGGCTCGTCGTCGCCGCGGTGCCGTGAAGCCCGCCGCGGCGGCTCCGGCGGTTGCGAGGATTCGGTGGCCAATGCCGGGGACGTGGGCGCCGGGAGTGGACCTGCGGCGGCAGCCTCGGCTGCGGCGGAGTGCCGACCACGGGGCGTCTCAGGGGGCTGGCCTGCAGACATCGCGGGGGCCGGTGCCGGAGCCTGCTCAGGCGCGGGTTCAGGCGCCGGTTCGGGCTGGGGTGCGGGCGTTGCCGCGGGAGTCGATTCGGGTGCACGGCGCCTGCCGACATACTCCGTCGCGGAGCCGTTCTGGGCCGGCGGGGCAGACCAGTTGCTGCCGGGGGCACCAGCGGGAATCCACTGCCCCTCGGCGGGCGCCGGTTGCCAACCGGTGGCCGCAGGTTCGGCCTCGTCTGCCTGCGTGCTCGCCGGCTCGGGTTCCGGGGCTTCGATCGTGGGCGACGGCTCCATCGGAGGCATCGCCGGCGGCGGCGGGGGTGGCGCCCACGTCGACGGCGGCTCTGGCTGCGGTTCGGTTTGCGGCTGCGGTTCCGCACGCGACACCGGTTGCGGTTCCGGCTCCGCGCGCGACACCGGTTGCGGTTCCGGTCGGGGCTGCGGTTCGGGGCGAGGTTGCGGTCCCGGTCGGAAGAGGGGTTGCGATTGAGGCTGCTGTTCCGGACGGAATACGGGTTGCGGTTCCGGCCGCGGCTGGGGCTCCTGCCGGCGCGGGGCCTCCGGCTGGCGGCCCGGCTCCTGTTGGCGGCCCGGCTCCTGCTGACGTGCCGATTCCTGTTGGCGCCGGCGGCGACGCGGCTGCTCACCGGCCGGCACGGGGCGCGACGGCAGCCGATGCGCACCACCCGAGTTGACCCAGTCGTTCTCCGGCGGCTGCGGCTCGGCCGGGACATCGATGATCGGGCTTTCCTCGGTACGCGACGATCGGATGTCGGTGACCTCGACCGGCGGCACATCCAGACGACTGGCGGTCACCCGTCCTGCCGTGCGCACGGCGCTCTTGTCTGTCTCCAGAGCCGGGCGGTGCACCAGGTCCGTGTCGAACAAGATCTCCAGATTCGCCCGCAGCGCGGCCAGTTCCGAGCGCAGCGCAGCAACCTCATCGGCGGCCTGGGCGCGCAGCTCGGAGGCGAGCTCCCGGCGCAGCTGGGTCTCGACGGTGAGCTCATACTCGCGCCGCGCCGAGATCTCCCGATCCAGCTGCAGGTCGTAGACGAACTTCAGATCCCGCGCCTTGGCCTGGTCCAGGTCGCTCTGGCGCCGGTAGATCACGGAGACGAACGCGGCCACCACAGCGGCCCACAGGGCCAGGATGACGGCGAGCTTCAGCAACTCGACGCGATCGGTGAACACCAATGCGGAGCTGGCCAGAATCGCGAGCACCAGCAATACCGTCAAAAGCAGCCAGCCCGGCCTTCGGCCGCCGCGCCGTGGCCGACCACCGCGGGGCAGAACGGTCATGCGCCGACTGTACCCGTCAGCACTCGTCTAACCAGGCGACCGCTGCGGCGATTCGGCCAACTACCGAGGGGGAATCGGTCACTCGGTCGCAGTGTCCCCGTTGTCCGGCGGTTCCTCGGGGGACTTGCAGCAGTGCTGCAGCCACACCGCCGCGACAGCCAGCGCCAGAGCGCTGACCGCAGCGACCGCCACGCCGGGGGTGTCCTCACCGGCCACCCGCAGTTCACCGCGCCGCGGCAGCAGGTACACCAGCACACCGATCCACCAGCCGGCGGTGACGGCGCCGACCCAGGCCGAGGCCTTGGCGATGACCACCGACCGCGCCACGGTGAGTGGGTGCAGTCGGCCGGCGCCGACCCCGATCTGCCCGTCTTTGATCTTGGCCCGCACATAGAACGCCCAGCCCGCCTCGGCGAACGCGACCGCCAGCAACGAAAGCCCGGTCCACACGGTCAACGGCGGGAACCACCGGTAGAGCACGCCGATGAGCACGTAGCCGACGATTGCGACGACGACGACCGTGCCGGCCAGGTCACGCTTGCGGGTCGGACCCATCAGTCCGTCACCGGTTCGGTGCGGACGTTCAGCGCCAGATCGGTGCGCCTGACGCCGGCCCGTTCGACGGGGTCGATGTCCTCCAGCAGGTGTGCCACCCGTCGGGACCGGCCGACCACCGTGAGGGTGGCGTCCGGATCCACCGCCAACCACGGGATCAGGACGAACGCACGCAGGTGGGCAAGCGGATGCGGCAACGTCAGTTCCTCGTCGCGGGACAACACCTCGACGTCACCGTCGTGGCAGGTGACCAGGTCGACATCGAGGGTGCGCGGGCCCCACTTCTGTTCGCGGACCCGGTCCGCCTCCTGCTCCAGTTGCCGGCCACGTCGCAGCCAGCCGTGGCAGTCGACGTCCGGGGCATCGGCGATCACCACCGCGTTCAGAAACGACCCCTGCTCAACTCCGCCCCACGCGTCGGTTTCGAACACCGGCGACACCGCGCGCACCGCGGTCCCGAGCCCGTCGACCACCGACTGCAACCGGGCCAACCTGTCGCCGATGTTCGACCCGATGGAGAGAACGGTTGACGTCATTTGGTGCTCCCGCTGGACCTGTCTTGCTCCTCACGCGCGCGGCGGGACCGGCGGGCCACCACTGCGACATCGTCGAACGTCAACGGAATCGGCGCGCTGGGCTTGTGCACGACGACCTCGACGGCATGCAGCCGCTCGTCGACCATGATGGCGTCGGCGATCTCGGCCGAGACCGTCTCGATCAAATTGCGCGGCGGGCCCGCGACGATATCTGCCGCCCGCTGCGCCAGTGCGCCGTAGTCGAGGGTGTCGGCGAGATCATCGGTGGCCGCCGCCCGGCGCAAGTCCACCCACGCCGTGATGTCGACGACGAACTCCTGACCGTCGCGCCGCTCATGGTCGAACACACCGTGATTGCCCCGAACCCGTAAGCCGCGCAACTCGATTCGATCAGCCAACCCGACCTCCAGATTCCCAGGCTTCCAGCACCGCGAGCGCGTCGACGGAGGCCACGACATCATGTACCCGCACACCCCACGCACCGTGCTGGGCCGCCAGCATCGAGATCGCGGCCGTCGCGGTCTCGCGCCCGTCCGGTGGCCGCGGTGTCCCGTCCGCACCGGCCAGCAGCGTACCGAGGAAACGCTTGCGCGACGCGCCGACCAACACTGGGATCCCGGTGGCGACGAATTCGGGCAGTGCGTTCAGCAGCGCCCAATTGTCCTGGCCGGTCTTGGCGAATCCCAGGCCGGGATCGATGATCAGTCGCTCGGGATCGACGCCTGCGGCGACCGCGGCGTCGACCGCGCCGAGCAGTTCCGCACGGACCTCGGCCACCACATCGGCATATCCGGGCGCGTGATGAGGCCGCTCGGCGCTGACCGAACGCCAGTGCATCAGGATCCACGGCACTTTCGCCTCGGCGAGCAGGGGCGCCATGTTCGGGTCGGCCAGGCCGCCGGACACGTCGTTGACGATCTGCGCGCCGTTTTCCAGGGCGACCTTCGCCACATCGGCGTGCATGGTGTCGATGCTCACGGTAATCCCTTGGGAGGCAAGGGCTTCGATGACGGGAGCCACCCGGGCCGCTTCCACTGCCGGGTCCACCCGGACAGCACCGGGACGCGTCGACTCCCCGCCCACGTCGATGATCGCGGCCCCCGCCGCGGCGAGCGCCAGCCCGTGTTCCACCGCGCGATCGCGGTCGATGAACTTGCCACCGTCGGAGAACGAATCGTCGGTCACATTCACCACGCCCATGACCTGCACACGCGTGCCGCGAGGGACAACCGGGGTGGGGGGATTCACTTTCGCAGGATGAGTTCCAGCGCCTCGGCCCGGGATGCCTTGTCGGTCTTGAACTGTCCGCGCACCGCCGACGTGGTGGTGACGGCGCCCGGTTTGCGCACGCCCCGCATGGCCATGCAGAGATGCTCGGCTTCGATCACCACGATGGCCCCACGCGGATCGAGCTTGCGCATGAGCGCATCGGCGATCTGCGCGGTCAGACGTTCCTGCACCTGCGGGCGCTTCGAGTACAGGTCGACCAGGCGCGCGATCTTCGACAGACCGGTCACCCGGCCGTCCACCCCGGGGATGTAGCCGACGTGGGCCACCCCGTGGAACGACACCAGATGGTGCTCGCACGTGGAGTACAGCGGGATCTGCTTGACCAGCACGAGCTCGTCGTGCTCTTCGTCAAAAGTGGTGTTGAGCACCGCGTCCGGATCCGTGTACAGACCGGCCATCAGCTCCTTGTACGCACGCGCCACCCGAGCCGGGGTGTCCAGCAGACCCTGACGATCGGGGTCCTCACCGATGGCGATCAGCAGCTCACGTACGGCCGCCTCGGCCCGCGGTTGGTCGAACACCCGCGTGGCCGGATCGGTGTTGTTGTGATGCTCGCGCAGCGACTGCGACATCGAAGCCTCCGTTCTCGGATCAGCCGTGGGCCGGCGGGTTGGACCGGTCGGCCCGCTCATGACCACCATCCTGGCCGGACTCGTCGTTCGGAGCGTGCTGGCCGGGATGCGGGTAGGGCTGATACGGATACGGCTGGGGCTGTTGCCATCCCGACGGATGCGGCGGCGGGTACCAGTAGCCCTGCTGTTGCTGGGGCGGCTGGTATCCCGGCTGCTGATGTTGCGGCGCGGGCGGCCAGCCCGGCGCATGCCATCCGGCCGGTGCGCCGTAATCCGGCTGGGTCGTACCGTTCTGGTTCGCCCCGTTCGGCGGCGCGCCGTTGGCTCCGGCGCCGTTGGTCTCGTTGGCCCGCTCGGCCTCCCGGCTCGCGGCGGCGATCGCGGCCTTGAACGCGGGTTCGGGAACCGGCGGCGGCCACGGCTCGCCGCGCTCGATGGCGATCTCGCCCGGGGTCTTGATCGGCGGCTTGTCCGACGGCACCCGGCCACCGAAGTCGTCGAACATGGTCAGCCGGGGACGCTTCTTCACGTCGCCGAAGATCGCCTCCAACTCGACGCGGTGCAGTGTCTCCTTCTCCAGGAGCTCACCCGCCAGCGTGTCGAGCACGTCGCGGTACTCGGTGAGGATCTCCCACGCCTCGGTGTGCGCGGCCTCGATCAACTTGCGCACCTCGTCGTCGATGTCGCGCGCCACCTCGTGGCCGAAGTCGGCCTGGGTGCCCATGGTGCGGCCGAGGAACGGGTCGCCGTGCTCGGTGCCGTAGCGCACCGCGCCCAGCTTTGAGCTCATGCCGTACTCGGTGACCATCGCGCGGGCGATCTTGGTGGCCTGCTCGATGTCGGACACCGCACCCGTGGTGGGCTCGCGGAACACCAGCTCCTCTGCGGCGCGGCCACCCATGGCGAACACCAGCCGGGCGATCATCTCCGAGCGGGTCATCAGACCCTTGTCGTCCTCGGGCACCGCGACGGCGTGGCCGCCGGTGCGGCCGCGGGCCAGGATGGTGACCTTGTAGATCGGCTCGATGTCGGGCATCGCCCACGCGGCCAGGGTGTGCCCACCTTCGTGGTAGGCCGTGATCTTCTTTTCCTGCTCGCTGATGATGCGGCCCTTGCGGCGCGGGCCGCCGACGACGCGGTCGACGGCTTCCTCCAGCGCGGCACCGGTGATGACGGTGCCGTTCTCGCGGGCGGTGAGCAGCGCGGCCTCGTTGATGACGTTGGCCAGGTCGGCACCGGACATGCCGACGGTCCGCTTGGCCAGACCGTCCAGATCGGCGTCGGGGGCGATCGGCTTGCCCGCCGAGTGCACCTTGAGCACGGCGCGACGGCCTGCCAGGTCAGGGTTGGAAACCGGGATCTGCCGGTCGAAGCGGCCGGGCCGCAGCAGCGCCGGGTCGAGGATGTCGGGCCGGTTGGTGGCCGCGATCAGGATGACGCCCTGGCGGTCGCCGAAGCCGTCCATCTCGACCAGCAACTGGTTCAGCGTCTGCTCACGCTCGTCGTGGCCGCCGCCCATGCCTGCGCCGCGCTGACGGCCGACGGCATCGATCTCGTCGACGAAGATGATGCACGGGCTGTTTGCCTTGGCCTGCTCGAACATGTCGCGCACGCGGGAGGCGCCGACGCCGACGAACATCTCGACGAAGTCCGACCCGGAGATCGTGAAGAACGGAACCCCGGCCTCACCGGCCACTGCGCGGGCCAGCAGGGTCTTACCGGTTCCGGGCGGGCCGTAAAGCAGAACGCCCTTCGGGATCTTGGCGCCCAGCGCCTGGTAGCGGCTGGGGTTCTGCAGGAAGTCCTTGATCTCGTAGAGCTCTTCGACCGCCTCGTCGACACCGGCGACGTCGGCGAACGTGGTCTTGGGCATGTCCTTGCCCAGCTGCTTGGCCTTCGACTTGCCGAAGCCGAAGCCCATCCGGCCGCCGCCCTGCATGCGGGAGAAGATCACGAAAAGGGCGACCAGCAGCAGCAGCGGCAGCATGTAGATCAGCATCGAGCCGAGGAAGCTGCCCTGGTTGACCGTGGTGCCGAACTTGACGTGCTTGGCGTCGAGCTGGTCGACGAGCTTCACCGCGTAGCCGGTCGGGTATTTGGTGATGACCTTGTCGGAGTTCTCGGTGTCGCCGTTGCCGCTCTTCAGGTCGAGCCGTAGCTGCTGTTCGCGGTCGTCGATCTGGGCGCTCTTGACGTTGTCGGCACCGATCTGCGCCACCGCCACCGAGGTGTCGACGGGTTTGTAGCCGCGGGTGTCGTCGCTGAAATAGAAAAACGACCAGCCCAGCAACAGCACGACCGCGATGACGGTCAGCGTACGGATCACATTTTTGCGGTTCATCGATCACTCGGCCGAGTTCGGCCCGGTCCTTCCAACGTGCGCAGTTGAGACATTCAAGGCTACCGCTAGACCAACGTCCGGCAGTTCCCGACGGTATCTAGCCGACGGCGGCCGGCTGTGTTTGGGTGAGATCGTGCTCACATCCGCCCTATTGCTCCTCACGTCCGCATGACCGAACGGTTAGTCGAGACCAACGGCGTGACGTTGAGGGTCACAGAGGCCGGCGAACGCGGAAATCCGCTGGTGGTGCTGGCCCACGGCTTCCCCGAACTGGCCTATTCGTGGCGCCATCAGATCCCGGTGCTGGCTGCGGCCGGCTACCACGTGCTGGCTCCTGACCAGCGCGGCTACGGCGGATCGTCGCGGCCCGAGGACATCGATGCCTACAACATCACCGAGCTGACCGCCGACATCGCCGGGTTGCTCGATGATGTCGGCGCCGAGCAGGCCGTGATCGTCGGCCACGACTGGGGCTCACCGGTGGCCACCAATTTCCCGTTGTTCTTCCCGGACCGGGTCCGCGCCGTGGTGGCCATGAGCGTGCCCCCGGTACCGCGGGCGCCCGCGCCGCCCACGCAGATCTGGCGCAAGATCGTCGGCGACAACTTCTTCTACATCCTGTACTTCCAGGAACCCGGCGTCGCCGACGCCGCGCTCGGCGCCGATCCGCTGCATTCCCTGCGCCGGTCGCTGGCGATGGAGGGCCTGGCCGAGCCGCCCGAGAACTTGACCGACCGACCGCTGCCACCTTTGCCGGACTGGATGAGCGCCGACGAGTTCGATCACTATGTGCGGGCCTACACCGAGACCGGATTCACCGGGCCGCTGAACTGGTACCGCAACTTCGATCGCAACTGGGAGCTCACCGATCCGGAGGCGGGAAGAATCGCTGCCTCCACCATCACCGTGCCGACGCTGTTCCTGGCCGGCAGCGCCGACCCGGTGCTGAGCTTCACGCCGCGCGACCGGGTGCAGGACGTGGTCACCGGCGACTATCGCGAAGTGCTGCTCGACGGCGCCGGGCACTGGTTACAGCAGGAACGGCCCGATGAGGTCAACAAGGTGTTGCTGGAGTTCCTGGAGGGTCTGCGATGAGCGCTCGCGCGAAGAGCCAACCGGATGCGATGAGTCCGTTGAACTTCGGCGTGTTCATCACACCGTTCCACCCGGTTGGCCAATCCCCCACCACCGCACTGCAATACGACATGGACCGGGTCGAGGCCCTCGACCGGCTCGGCTACGACGAGGCCTGGTTCGGCGAACACCATTCCGGCGGTTACGAACTCATCGCCTGTCCCGAGGTGTTCATCGCCGCCGCGGCCGAACGGACCAGACACATCAGGCTGGGCACCGGCGTGGTGTCGTTGCCGTATCACCATCCGCTCATGGTCGCCGACCGGTGGGTGTTGCTCGACCACATCACCCGCGGCCGGGTGATGTTCGGGACCGGGCCGGGGGCGCTGCCGTCCGATGCCTACATGATGGGCATCGACCCCGTGGACCAGCGGCCCATGATGCAGGAATCCCTCGAGGCGATCCTGGCGTTGTTCCGCGCCGCGCCCGGCGAACGGATCGACCGTAAGACCGACTGGTTCACCCTGCGCGACGCCGCCCTGCACATCCGCCCCTACACCTGGCCATACCCTGAAATTTCCACCGCCGCAATGGTTTCTCCATCAGGGCCACGACTGGCCGGCGCACTCGGCACGTCCCTGCTCTCCCTGTCCATGTCGGTGCCCGGAGGCTTTGCGGCGATCGAGACCACCTGGGACACGGTGCGCGAGCAGGCCGCCAAATCCGACCGGCCCGAGCCGGACCGCAAGAATTGGCGAGTGCTGGGCATCATCCACCTGGCCGACACCCGCGAGCAGGCCATCGAGGACTGCACCTACGGTCTGCAGGACTTCGCCAACTACTTCGGCGCAGTCGGTTTCGTGCCGCTGTCGGAGAAGACCGAGGACACGGGAACCGCGTACGAGTTCGTGGAAAACTATGCCGCCAAAGGCAATTGCTGCATCGGCACTCCAGCCGACGCGATCGGCTACATCCAGGATCTGCTGGACCGCTCAGGCGGATTCGGCACCTTCCTGCTGCTGGGCCACGATTGGGCACCACCGGCCGCCACATTCCATTCCTATGAACTGTTCGCGCGTGAGGTGATCCCGCATTTCAAGGGACAGCTCACCGCGGCGCAGGCGTCTCACGAGTGGGCCAAGGGCATGCGCGATCAACTGCTGGGCCGCGCCGGGCAGGCGATCGTCAACGCCATCACCGAACACACCACCGAGGGCAAGAGTTGATGCGCGCCGCGGTCCTGCGCGACGGCCGGATGGTGGTCCGCGACGACGTACCCGAACCGGTGCCCGGGCCGGGCCAGGTGCTCGTCGAGGTGAAGGCCTGCGGAATCTGTGGCTCGGACCTGCATTTCGCCGCCCATGGCGCTGACATGCTGGCGGCCGGCGCCGCCATGGAAGGCGTGCCCGACATGGACATCGATCTGGCCGGCGACGTCTTCATGGGCCACGAGTTCAGCGCCGAGATCCTCGACGCCGGCCCGGGAACCGAGGCGCCGGCGGCCGGCACCCTGGTCACCTCGGTGCCGGTACTGATCTCGGCCGGCGGGATCGCACCGATCGTGTACAGCAACACCACGCTGGGCGGATACGCCGAGAAGATGCTGCTGTCCGCTCCGCTGCTGCTGCCGGTGCCCAACGGCCTGAGCGCCGAACATGCCGCGCTCACCGAACCGATGGCCGTCGGCCTGCACGCGGTCACCGCGTCGCACATCGAACCCGGAGAGACGGCACTCGTCGTCGGCTGCGGCCCGGTCGGTATCGCGATCATCGCCGCACTGAAGCTGCGGAGCGTGGAAACCATTGTGGCATCGGACTTCTCCCCCGCACGGCGTGAACTCGCCGCCACGATGGGCGCGCACGTCACGCTGGATCCGGCCGAGGACTCACCGTTTCATCAGTGCAAGCCGATGGTGGTGTTCGAGGCGGTCGGCGCGCCGGGGATCATCGACGACGTACTGCGTCGGGCACCTGCGGGCATCCGGCTGGTGGTGGCCGGCGTCTGCATGCAGCCCGACACCGTGCACCCGTTCTACGCGATCACCAAACAGATCAACATCCAGTTCGTCTTCGGTTACGACCCTGGCGAGTTCGCCGGCTCACTGCACTCGATCGCCGAGGGCGACATCGACGTCGGCCCGATGATCACCGGCACTGTGGGACTCGACGGGGTGAGCGCCGCATTCGGCGAACTCACGTCCCCCGACCGGCACTGCAAAGTCCTGGTGACGCCGTGATGTCCCGGTAGGGTGCGGTCATGCTGATGGCTGGGAATGCGAAGTTGCGGGTACTCGGCGTTGCCATGGCGGGTTTGATCGCCGTCGGCGCCACCGCATGCGATACGACCGGCCCCGCCGCGGGCTCGCCGGAGGGTGCCCGGCAGGTGACCGTCGTGGGGTCCGGCCACGTCCAGGGCGTACCCGACACCCTGACCGCCGATGTGGCGATGGAGTTCACCGCCCCGGACGTGTCGGGCGCACTCAACCAGTCCAGCCAACGTCAGCAGGCCGTCATCGATGCGCTGGTCGCGTCGGGCATCGACCGCAAGGACATCAGCACCACCCAGGTCAGCGTGCAACCCCAGTTCAACGACAACACCATCTCGGGTTACCGGGCCAGCAATGCCATCAAGGTCAAGATCCGCGACACCGGCAAGGCCTCCCAGACCCTGGCGTTGATCGCGAGCACCGGAGGCGACGCCACCCGCATCAACTCCGTCGACTATTCGATCGAGGACGATTCGGATCTGGTGCGCGACGCACGCGCCCGGGCGTTCGACGACGCCAAGAATCGCGCGGAACAGTACGCCGGGTTGTCAGGACTGCACCTGGGCAAGGTGATCTCGATATCGGAGCAGTCCGGCGGTCCCACCCCGCCGACACCCACCCCGATGCCGCGCGCGGCGATGCAGGCAGTCCCGCTGGAACCCGGTCAGCAGACGGTCGACTTCTCCGTGACGGTCATCTGGGAGCTCACCTAGGCGGCGCGGTCGGCCCGGTCGGCAGCCGCCGCCCGAAGTGCCGCGACCCGTTCGCGGATCCGGTACTCCGTGGAACGTGGCATCTCGGCGGGACGGTAACGCCCGTGCCTGACCCGGCGCACCCGGCCGTGCGCCATCTCCCAACGCAGGGCATCGGAGATCACCTTCGACGAGCGTCCTGTGGTGGTGAATCCCTGATCCTCGAGAGCATCGACCAGATCGGCCACCGATTGCGCGCCGTACTGGAGCAGCTGCACGGTCAGTACGTAGCGAAGGTTGGTGCCCCGCAGCAGGAGTTTGTCCGTCGTCGCATCCGTTGCATCCATTGCGTCACAGTGCCAAGAGGGCCCGACAAATCACACCGGTCACCAGTTCCGGCGGGATGTCCGATGTGCCCGGCTGTTAGCGACTTTTCAGCGACAATCGCCACATCGGCAACACGGAAATCACCAAACCCATTGTCGCTGATCAGTTTTGCCACATTGGCACCACTGGCCTCCTGACGCTCATCCGTCCAATGTCCGCCTCCTAGCGACTCTGTCGCTCGTAGCCGGGCAACCCGAAAACTGTTACGCACGAGGCATATTGCGTCCGGAGTGACGCGAGTAGAGATCGTATTTGTGACCAGAGTGATCTCAGAGGACCACGAGGCGATTGTCGCTGGAAAGTCGCTCGTAGCCGGGCAGGTCGGACATCGATCTCGCGCGCCGACACGCCGAAGCACCGACACACCGAAACGACGCGAGGCGAGGCCCGACCCCAACGTCGAAACGCCCTATCCGCTCAACCGGCGGGTGCGATGTCGACGGGAATCCCGTTCAGCACGGCAGTACCCGACAGCGGGTCGAGATGAGTGCCGTCGTTGAGCTGATTGACGTTGACCCCGGGCCGGTCGGCCGCGAGTCGCTGACCGGTTCCACCGCGGTCATGCCCCCAACCGTGCGGCAGTGAGACCACGCCGCGCCGCAGACCGTCGTTCACCTCGATCGGGGCCAGCAGTTCACCGCCCGGCCCCTTGACCACGGCGATGTCGGTGAGTCCGAGATCAGCTGCGTCGTCGGGGTGAATCTGCAGCGTGCACCGGTTGGACCCGCCCGACAGCGCAGGCAGGTTGTGCATCCAGCTGTTGTTGGACCGCAGATGGCGGCGGCCGATCAGCAAGAACCCGCCCGCCGTCCGGCCGAGCGCATCACGCAGCCGCGCCACATCGGCCACGATCGGCTCCGGTGCGAGTTCGATTCGCCCACTTGGGGTTCGCAGTATCTCGGGGATCCGTGGCCGCAGCGGTCCGAGGTCGATGCCGTGCGGATTGGCCTTCAGCCGCTCCAACGTGAGCCCGTCGGGTTTGGTACCGAACGCGTCGCCGTAGGGCCCGAGCCGCAGCATCATGTCGAGGCGGCGTTCATAACCGGGCCCCGGATACAGCATCGCGGTGAGCTCCTCGACATTGCGCCCCGCCACCGGCGAATCGGGATCGGCAGTCTCCTTGCCCAGCGTCGTCGCGATCACCTGCGAGTCGACCAGGCCGGGATCGCCGCCGGCGCCGACGCCGTAGAGGATCAGGGCGAGCCGGGACAGGATCTCAGGCTCGTCGGGCCGTCCGTCCAGGGGCAGCGCCGGAGACGAATACCGCACGTTGTTGCGCACCGCCAGGTTGTTCAGCGCGACGTCGAAATGCGCGCTGCGGGCCGGTGGGGGCGGCGGCAGGATGACGTCGGCGTGCCGGGTGGTCTCGTTGAGGTACGGGTCGATGGCCAGCATGAATTCGATGCTGTCCAGCGCCCGGTCCAGGCGATCACCGTCTGGCGCGGAGAGCACCGGGTTTCCGGCAATGGTGATCATCGCCTTGATCTGGCCGTCGCCGTCGGTGTCGATCTCCTCGGCGAGTGCGGCGGCCGGAAGTTCGGAGAGCGCTTCGGGATAGCCCGAGACCCGGCTGGCCCACCGCCCGGTCCTGAATCCGCGCCCGGATTTCGGCGGGCGCGGTGCGGGCGCGGTGGCCCCGAGCGCGAACATCGCGCCGCCGGGGCGGTCGAGGTTGCCGGTGAGGATGTTGATCACGTCGACGAGCCAGCTGCCGATGGTGCCGAACTCGACCGTGGAGGTACCCATCCGGCCGTAGACGGCCGCAGTCGGGGCCGCCGCGAGCTCTCTGGCGAGGCAGCGGATATCGCCGGCCGGCACCCCGCAGGCCTGCTCGACGGCCTCGGGCGAGAACGCGTCGGCCAGTGCGCGAACCTCCTCCAAGCCGGTGGCGTGCTCGGCCAACCGTCCGAGATCGACGAGGTCCTCGTCGAACAGCACGTGCACGACGGCGAACAGCAGCGCCGCATCGGTGCCGGGCCGCGGCGCGATGTGACGGTCGGCCAGCTCCGCGGTGCGAGTGCGCGCCGGGTCGATGACGACGAGCGTGCCGCCACGTCTGCGCAAGGCGCGCAGCTTGCCCGGAAAATCAGCGGCGGTGGCCAGGCTGCCGTTGGACACCAGCGGATTCGCACCGATGATCACCAGATAGTCGGTGCGGTCGAGATCGGGCACGGTGAACGCGACGGGACTGCCGAACATCAGGCCCAGGGAGACGTGCTTGGGCATCTGGTCCAGGGTGCTGGCGCTGAACACCTGCCGGGTGCCCAGACCCTTGACGATCAGCGGCGCGTACAGGCTGCCTGCGATGGTGTGGGCGTTCGGATTGCCCAGATACACCCCGACCGAAGCGCCGCCGTGCGCGCCGATGACGGCACCGAGCCGTTCCGCGACGACGGCATACGCCTCGTCCCAGGTGCCCTCGGTCAGCACGCCGTCGCGCCGGATCAGCGGACGCGTCAGCCGGTCCGGGTCGTTGTCGAGCTCACCGAAGCTGGCGCCCTTCGGACAGATGAACCCCGCACTGAACACGTCATCACGATCGCCGCGGGCAGCGGTCACCCGGTCATCGGAGATGGTGAGTGTCAGGCCGCAGGTGGCCTCGCAGAAGGGGCAGATCCGAAGGGCCGTGCGGGTATCAGCCATGCCTGCGATTGTGCGCCGAGCGGTTCCGTTTCGTAAGCCTTCGGCTTAGCCCTGTTCATACACCTTCGGTTCGAGCGTGCCGATGTAGGGCAGGTCCCGGTAGCGCTCGGCGAAGTCCAGGCCGTAGCCGACGACGAACTCGTTGGGGATGTCGAAGCCGACATAGGCGACATCGAGTTCGGTCTTGACGGCCTCGGGCTTGCGCAGCAGCGTGCACACCTTCAGCGAGCGAGGGTGACGAGTGGCCAGGTTGCGCAGCAACCAGGACAGGGTGAGCCCCGAGTCGATGATGTCCTCGACGATCAGCACGTCGCGGTCATTGATGTCGCGGTCGAGGTCCTTGAGGATGCGCACCACGCCCGAGGACGAGGTGGACGAGCCGTAGGAGCTGACCGCCATGAACTCCAACTGCGTGGGCAGCGGGATGGTCCGGGCCAGATCGGTGACGAACATGACGGCGCCCTTGAGCACCGTCACCAGCAGCAGGTCGTCGTTACCAAGGTTGTCGCGGTACTGCTCTGCGATCATCTCGGCGAGTTCGACGGTGCGGGTCCGGATCTGCTCTTCGGACAACAGCACCGATTTGATGTCTCCCGCGTACAGCTCGGCAGAGTCGACAGCCACTGCAACAGCGTGCCATGCGAGGGGGCCGCTTTCCAACGCGGATCGCTAGACCGCTTCGGTGTGCATACTCAGCACGCCGCCGCGCCGCGCCGCGAACAACCGCTGTTTGCGCAGCCCGGACCCGACGGCCACACCCCCCTGCCCGCGCCAGGCCATCACCAGCCGGTCGACGGCGCGGATCTGGATGTCGGTCAGATCACACGCGCCGCCGTCCAGCAACCATGCCCGGATCGCCCGTCGCCGCAGGGCATCGGGCAAGGAAGCCAGCCGGGCGGTGACCAGACCACCGTCCTCGTCCCGAACCCCCGCCAGGGCCTCGGCGGCGAGAGCGTCGAGCGTCTCGGTGTCCTCGCGCAATGCGGTGGCGGTGCGGGCCAGGGCCTCGGCCACCCCGCCGCCGAGTACGTCCTCCAGCAGCGGCAGCACCTCGCGGCGCAGCCTGACCCGGGTGAACCGCGGCTCGGCATTGTGGGGGTCCTGCCACGGGGTGAGGGCCAGTTCGTCGCAGACCGCGTGGGTCAGGGTTCGCCGTACGCCGAGCAGGGGCCGGTGCCACGGCGGGTCATGCGGGCGCATCCCCGCGATCGAGCGGGCACCCGATCCGCGGCCCAGCCCGAGCAACACCGTCTCGGCCTGGTCGTCGAGAGTGTGGCCGAGCAGTACCGGTGCACCGTCACGGGCCTCGTCCAGCGCGGAGTAACGGGCCTGACGCGCCGCGGCCTCCGGGCCACCAGTGCGGCCGACATCGACCGAAATAACATGCGCGGCAACACAACCCAGATCCAGTGCCTGCCGGCGGGCAGAATCGGCGACGGTGTCCGATCCGGCCTGCAGCCGATGGTCGACGATCAGCGCGGTGGTGGGGCGCAGGGCGGCCGCGACGGCGGTCAGCGCCAGGGAATCCGGGCCGCCCGACAGTGCCACGCACCAGACCGAGCCGTCGACGCCCTGGGCGGCGGCCGCGACCGCTTGCCGCAGCGCGGCTACAGCACCCGTTCGATCCATCGTTGTGGTTCGTCGATCTCTTCGGGTTGCGGCAGGGTGTCGGCACTGGACCAGATGGTGTTGAACCGGGCCATGCCCACGGCTCCCACGACATGGTCGACGAAAGCCTTGCCCCGCGTGTACTGGCTCATCTTCGCGTCGAAACCGAGCAGGGCGCGCACCACCCGCTGCAGTGGCGGCTGCTTGCGTTGCCTGCGCTCGTCGAAGCGACGCCGGATGGTCGAGACCGTGGGCACCACCGCCGGGCCGACCGCATCCATCACGTGATCGGCGTGCCCTTCCAGCAGGGTGCCCAGTACCAGCAGCCGATCGAGCGCTCGGCGCTGCGGCTCGGCCTGCACGGCGCGCATCAGGCCGAGGACACCGCTCGAATTCGGGTCCGGCGCAACGCCTTCAGCGCCATTACGCTGCCGGCGGACGAACTGCGCGAGTCGGCCAACCACCTCGGCGACATCCTCACCGGCGTCCTGGGTGAGCACCGCCAGCGATTGCGACATGTGGTCGGCCAGCCACGGGTTGGCGCGGAACTGTACCCGGTGGGTGACCTCGTGCAGGCACACCCACAGGCGGAAATCAGCTGGGGCGACACGCAATTGGCGTTCGACCGCGATGATGTTCGGATACACCAGCAGCAGCTCGCCGCCGTCGGGACCGAACGGATCGTACTGACCGAGGATGCCCGAGGAGACGAACGCCAAAACCGCACCGGTCTGCGCGCCGGTCACCCGGCCGGTGATGAATCCCGGCTTCTCTTCGGCATTTTCGTCGCCAGGCTTGATGCCGGTGGTCATCACCCGCATCGACCGGGTGGCCGCCCGGATCCATTCGGGACGGTCGACCACGCGTGCCTCGGGCACCTCCGCACCCTCGATCAGACCCGTCACCTCACGCACCGGAAGTTCGGCGGCCTTCGAACTCTCCGAGAGCTGTTCGATCACCTGATTGCGGGTGTAGTCGGTGGCTGCGGGCGCCGGGCGGGCCAGCTTCGCCCCGACCGTCGCGGCGAAGTCCCAGTCGACGGCGCGGCCCGCAGTCATGGTGACCCGATCGTTCACGTGCCACACCCACACGACCGCAGCACAGCGGCCAGCTCGTCGATCGCGGTGCGCCCGGTGGGCCCCGCGTTGTTGGAGATCAGCGCGAACGTCAGCACCCGTCCGTTGTCGTCGGTCACGATCCCGGCCAACGCGTTGGTGCCCGTCAGCGACCCGGTCTTGGCTCGCAGCCAGCCTGCGGCGTCACGCCCGGCGTCGGTGTCCAGATACCGGTTGGACAGCGTGCCGCTGCCGCCGGCGATGGGCAGCAGATCCACCAACGGCCGCATGGCCGGTTCGGTGTTGCCCGCCGCGATGTTGACCACCTCGTCGAGAATCCGGGCCGTCAGCAGGTCCTCCGTCGACAGGCCGCTGGAATCGACGAGCTTGGCCGCCGACATGTCGATACCGACGCCCTCGAGCTGGCTCAGCACCGCGTCGACTCCGCCGTCGAAGCTCTGCGGCCGGTTCAGTTGCGCGGCGATCTCGCGCGCGACCGACTCGGCCATCACGTTGTCTGACTCGTTCATCATCTGGCGCAGCCGCTCTATCAGCGGTGCCGACTGCACCGCGGCGATCTGCCTGCCGCCGCCCGGGAGCCCGCCGTTCAGCACCGTCACCGTCGAGGGGTCCACCTTCAGCGCGGCGGCCAGGGCCCGGCCCGCGTCGAGCGCCGGTGTGACCGACCGCCTGGATTCCACCGTCACCGGCTGGGTGCGCCCACCGTCGAGCATCACCGGCTCCATCGGCGCGATGTCACCGCCCTCGATGTCGGCCGGATCCCAGCCCGGCGCCATCGTGGGCCCGCTGTACTCGCTGGTGTCCACCCGGACCGCGGTGACCGTGATGCCACTGCTGCGCACCTGATCGGCCAGGTCACTGATCCGGGCCGCGCCCTTGTACCAGGTGTCGGTGTCCTCGGGCGCCGCCGAGAGTGTGGTGTCCCCGCCGCCCTTGAGCACCACCAGACCGGGCTGCGAGTCGACGGCCAGCACCGTGGTGGCCAGCCGGGCATTGCGGTCGAGCGTGAGCAGCGCGGCCGCCGTGGTCAGCACCTTGTTGACCGACGCGGGCTGCATCTGTACCCCGGAATTCTGTTCCCACAGTTCGGCGCCGGTCTCCGCGTCGGTGATCCGGCCGGTCACCTGACCCAGATCGGGATTGGCCAGCGCCGGAGCGAGCGCCGCGGCCAGGCCGCCGATGGTCGGGCTCGGGGCCGACATGTCCACCGGGACGATCGCCGGGCTGGCGGTCGCCGGCGGAGGTGCGGGCGGGGCCGCCTCGGCATCACTGGAACGGTGCCCGGTGAACACGGCAGCAACCGCGACGACGCCGGCGACCAGCACCAGGACCACGACGCCAACCGCCACATGGGTGGACTGCCGCCACCGAGTGGGCCGCATATTTCTCCTGCTCTGCCGGTGGTGGGGACGAGCCACCCGTTTAGGCCAGACTATCGCTCTATTAGGGTTGACCCGCGTCGTCGCCCGACGACCCAAGCCTGACCGCAGATGCGAAGGAGCCGCGACGGTGAAGTTCGACGTCGTCATCGAGATCCCGAAGGGTTCGCGCAACAAGTACGAGGTTGACCACGAGACCGGCCGGGTCAAACTCGACCGCTACCTCTACACATCGTTCGGTTACCCCACCGACTACGGATTTTTCGAGGACACCCTCGGCGAGGACGGCGACCCGCTCGATGCGCTGGTGCTGCTGCCCGAGTCGGTGTTCCCCGGTTGCATCGTCGAGGCCCGCCCGGTCGCGATGTTCAAGATGACCGACGAGGCCGGTGGCGACGACAAGTTGCTGTGCGTGCCCGCAGGTGATCCGCGCTGGGACCACGTCCAGGACCTCGGCGACGTGCCGCAGTTCGAACTCGACGCGATCAAGCACTTCTTCGTGCACTACAAGGACCTGGAGCCGGGCAAGTTCGTCAAGTCGTCGGACTGGGTGGGCCGCGCCGAGGCCGAAGCCGAACTGCAGCGCTCGATCGAGCGGTTCAAGGGCTCAGCTCACTGATCGGCTCGCCGATCGAAGCGCACCGATCGGAGAATTAGCCTCGCTGTAACACGGGGTAACTCCGCCGTGTCCTGCGCCTCTCATGATTGCCAGGGTGTTGATGCATCAGGGCATGGGACTTGAGGCGTACAACGCACTGCCGATGCGACGCGCGGTGCACGCCGTGTACGAGTGCTGCTACAGCGTGGTGCTGGCCACCGATCTTGCCGGTGGCCGCCCGTTTGCCGACCACGACTCGCTGTTCCGGCAGGCCGACGACCTGATGTTCAGCCTGGGCGAGGATTCCATCGACCGCGTACTGCAGGCCTATCCGCATATCGGCAGGCGCCCGCGCAGCCTGAAGTCGGTGTGTGAACAGTGCTCGGTGTGGGACGACGATCCCGCGGTGATGGCACAGCTGAACACCGAGGTGCTGCACTACACCGAGCGGTTCGGATTCGGCTTCGTGATGTTCGTCGAAGACTGCTGCGCACAGAGGGCCTTGGCCGGGATCGTCGACCGGTTGCACAACGATCGCGAGACCGAACGCAAGGTCGTTCGCAACGAACTGGCGCGGATCAACCGGGCCCGCCTCGAACGCATGCTCGGCCCCGAGGGCGGCTACTACAACTGGTGAGTCAGCGGTTCGCCGCGATCGAGTCTGCCGATGTTGGCGGCGATCTCATCGGCGCGTCCGGCGAACGTGGCGGTGGTGACGCCCGAAGAATGCGGCGTCATCAACACATTGGCCAGTTCGCCGAACGGCAGCTCACTCGGCAGGCCCTTCCCGTCGGGTCCCGGATAGCGGTACCAGACGTCGATCGCGGCGGCCCGTATCCCACCCTCGTAGAGTGCGTCGTACAGCGCACGCTCCGCCACGAGCGGACCGCGCCCGACATTGACGAGCACCCCGTCGCGACCCAGCACCCGCAGCTGCTCGGCGCCGATCATGCCCTGGGTGTCGGTGGTCAGGGGCGCCGACACCACGACGACGTCGGACTCCTCCATGAGCAGGTTGAGCGCGGCGGTGTCGCCGGCCCAGGACAGACCATGTGCTTCCGCGTCCACTCGCCCGGATCCGGTGACCGCGACGCCCGACGAGCCGAGCCCGCGGAACAATTCCCAGACGCACCGGCCGATGTGGCCGAACCCCACGAGGCCGATGCGGGCCTCGCCGATCGCAGGCAATTGCGGCAGGTTGGCGTCGTACACCGAGGTGGCCCACGTGCCGCGGCGCAACGCACGGTCCTGCGCCAGGAAGTCGCGACGCAGCAACACCGCGGCGGCGAGCACGTACTCAGCGATCGACCGCTCGTGATGGAAGGTGTTGGCCACCAACACCTCCGGCCGCAGCGATGCGAAGGCTATCTTGTCGGTGCCCGCGCCCGCGACGTGCACAAGGCGCAGCTTCTCGGCCGCGGCCGCCATCTCGGCGGTGAAACGGCCGCCGACGAACACGTCGGCGTCGCGCAGAGCCTCGATGTCTTTGTTCCAGACCACCTCGGCACCGGGCGGTAAGGCAGCCTCGAAACGCTCACGGTGTGCCAGGAGGTTCGGTTCGGCGACGACGATCTTCATCTCACCTCAATCCCGTTGCAGCGCAGGGCGCTTGCTGTCGAACTTCCATCCGGGCATCAGGTACTGCATGGCCAGCGAATCGTCACGGGCGCCCAACCCGTTGGCCAGGTAAAGCTCATGAGCCGCGGCCACCCGCTCCTCGTCGAGCTCCACGCCCAACCCCGGTGCCGCCGGTACGTCGAGGTAGCCGTCGACGATTCGGAAGGGCTCTGTGGTGATGCGCTGGCCGTCCTGCCAGATCCAGTGTGTGTCGATCGCGGTGATGTCTCCCGGCGCGGCGGCGGCAACATGGGTGAACATCGCCAGCGATACGTCGAAATGGTTGTTGGAGTGCGAACCCCAGGTCAAACCCCAGGCGTCGCACAGCTGAGCGACCCGCACCGACCCGCTCATCGTCCAGAAGTGTGGGTCGGCCAGCGGGATGTCGACGGCGCCGGCCCGGATCGCATGTCCCATCTCACGCCAGTCGGTCGCGATCATGTTGGTCGCGGTCGGGAGCCCGGTGGCCCGTTTGAACTCGGCCATCACCTCCCGGCCCGAGAACGTGCCCTCCGGTCCGACCGGGTCCTCGGCGTAGGCCAGGACATCGGTGAGCTGACGGCAGGTCTCGATCGCGTCGGACAACAGCCAGCCGCCGTTGGGATCGAGGGTGATCCGCGCATCAGGGAACCGTTCGGCCAACGCGGTGACGGCCTTGGCCTCCTCCGGCGCGGGCAGCACGCCACCCTTGAGTTTGAAGTCGCGGAACCCGTAGCGGGCGCGCGCGGCCTCGGCCAGCCGGACGACAGCCTCGGGTGAGAGGGCCTCATCGTGGCGGATGCGTTGCCAGTCATCGGCGTCCGCGGGCTCGTCGTCCGCCGACTGGTACGCCAGGTCGGTGCGGTTGCGGTCACCCACGAAGAACAGGTAGCCGAGCGCCTGTACGCGGTTGCGCTGCTGACCGTCGCCGAGCAACGCCGCGACCGGTACGCCCAGATGCTTGCCGAGCAGATCCAGCAGCGCGGATTCCACCGCCGTCACCGCATGCACCATGACCCGCAGATCAAAGGTCTGCGCACCGCGACCCGCGCTGTCACGGTCGGCGAACTCGCGCCGGATGCTCGCCAGGATGGCGTGGTACGCGCCGAGCGAACGTCCCACCACCAGCTGTCTGGCGTCGTCGAGAGTTCGTCTGATGGGCTCGCCTCCGGGAACCTCCCCCACCCCCGTGTTGCCATCGGAGTCTTTGAGGATCAACAGATTTCTGGTGAAGAAGGGGCCATGCGCACCGCTGAGGTTGAGCAGCATGCTGTCGTGACCGGCGATCGGTATCACGGTCAACTCGGTCACGACGGGTGTCGCGTTCTGTGTACTCATCGGTACTCCAATCTCACTCGAAGCCTCATGCGAACCACTTGTCCCCATTGGCAACCGGGCGGACCACCCGGGATACCTTGTCGCACACCATGCGCAGCGCGTCGACGATGTCGCGTTCCCGTTCCGGCGTCAGCGCCGACCGCGGGACCGAGGCACTGATCGCGTCCTGCGCGGGATGCCGGTAACGCAGCGTGACCGCGAAACACTTGATTCCCGCGGTGTTTTCCTCGTCTTCGGTCGCGTAACCCCGAACTCTGACCTCGTCGAGAGCCGCGTCGAGCGCGGTCCGGTCGGTCAGCGTCCGCGGGGTCAGTGGCGACAGCGTGGCCGGCACGTGCGCATCGAGTTCCGTACCGAACCGCTCGGCGAGAAGCGCCTTGCCGAGCGCGGTCGCGTAGGCCGGCAACCGGCGACCCACCTTGTTGACGGTGCGCATGTACTTCCGGGATTCCCGGGTGGCCAGGTAGACCACGTCGTGCCCGTCGAGCCGGGCGAGGTGGAAGGTCTCGTCGAGATCAGCGCGCAGGTCATCGAGAAACGGGGCGATCATCGGGAGGTACGGGTCGGTGTCCAGATAGCTCGTGCCGACGAGCAGAGCCCGCATCCCGATGCTGTACTGCGCGCCGGCGGCGTCGGAGCGCACCCAGCCCTGCGCCACCAGGGTGCGCAACAGCGCGTGCGCGGAGCTGCGTGGCATTTCCAGCGCCGCGCAGATTTCCCGGATGCGGGTGGGTTGACCGGGCCGCGCCGCCAAGAACTCCAGCAGCTCCACGGTGCGCACCGCGGATTTCACCTTGCGCACCGAAACAGCGTCGTCGGTCGTCAATTCAGCCTCCGATCAATTGGCGGACGATCAGCACCACGGCGCCGATGGTGGATATCGCGATGGCCGCCCAGCGCTGGCGCCGCCGGTCCAGGTGGCGATTCACCCACCGGGACAACACATAACCGAAGACGCACGCCGGCACGAGCATGGCGAACACCACGACCGTGTGGTGACCGATGGAACCCGTGAGTGCGAGCAGCACGAGCGACAGCACGGATCCGACCAGGAAGAAACCGCTCATGGTTCCGCGTAACCGGGCACCGGTGCTGTTCTGCCACACCAGGGCCATCGGCGGTCCACCGATCGACGTGGCGGTGCCCAGCAGACCCGAGGTGGCACCGGCCAGCACGAGGTTGCGGCGGTGCGGGACGGGTACCCAGCCGAAGCTGGTCAGGGCCACACCGCCGAGAACCACCGCGGCCAGCGCGTAGGCCAGCAGTTGCTTGGGCATCACCACCAACAGCAGTGCCCCGGCTACGGTCCCGGGCACCCTCCCTGCCAGGGCCCAGCCGGTGCCTGCGAGGTCGATGTCCTCGCGTTCACGCACCACCACCATCAGCGTGACCATGGTCGCGAGCATGATGAGCGTTCCCGGGATGAGCCCGGGATCGACGATCGCGACTATCGGTGCTGCCAGCATGCCCATGCCGAAACCGATCGAGGCCTGCATGCACGCCGCCAGCACGATTGCGGTGGCGATGATTCCGTAGCCTGCGATGCTCACGCCGAGACCGGTACGGCCGGCTCCAACGGGTGGTGGCATTCGGACACATGGTCGGCCGCCGCCGGGTCCGCCGCGGCCTCCGGCGCCCGCGTCGCGCAGACCTCGGTGGCCTTCCAGCATCGCGTCCGGAAACGGCAGCCCGACGGCGGATTCAGCGGTGAGGGCACCTCGCCCTTCAGCAGGATGCGGTGGTTACGTTGGGCCGCGTCGAGTTTCGGCGCCGCCGACATCAGGGCCGCGGTATAGGGATGGCGCGGGTTCTCGTAGACGTCCTCGGTGCGGCCGCTTTCGATCATGTGGCCCAGGTACATCACCGTGACCCGATCGGCGACGTGGCGGACCACCGACAGATCGTGCGATATGAAGATGTAGGAGATCCCGAGTTCCTGCTGCAGGTCGTTGAGCAGGTTGAGCACCTGGGCCTGCACCGAAAGGTCCAGCGCCGACACCGGTTCGTCGCAGATGATGACGTCGGGGTTGAGCGCCAACGCCCTGGCGATACCGATGCGTTGCCGTTGTCCTCCGGAGAATTCCTGCGGGTACTTGTTGACGGCCTTGGCCCCCAGTCCCACCATGTCGAACAGGCCCCGCACTCTCATCTCCCGGTCCTTGCGGTTCGGGTGCAGGGTCTTGTGGGTGCGCCAGGGCTCGGCGACGATGTCGCCTGCGGTCATGCGCGAGTTCAACGACGCGAAGGGGTCCTGGAACACCATCTGTACCCGTCGGCGAAACTTCAGCAGCTCGGCGCCGCGGAGCGCGAACGGGTCGATGCCATCGAAGGTCACGGTGCCAGAGTCCGGGCGCTCCAGCATCATCAAAGTCCTTGCCAGGGTGGACTTTCCGCAACCGGATTCACCGACCAGACCCAGTGTCTCACCGCGGGCGAGATCCAGGCTGATGCCGTCGAGGGCAACGAGCTGGTTCTTGCCCACCCGGAACGACTTGCGCAGATCGCGGACTGTGAGCAGGTTGTCAGACATCTGTTGCTTCTCCTCCTCGCGTGCGGGTCTCGACCTCTTCGGGGAAGTGGCAGGCGCTGCGCTGTCCGTCACCCTCGAGCGGCGGCCTGGTGGTGACGCAGAGGTCGCGCACCAGTGGGCAGCGATCCTGGTAGACGCAGCCGGCCGGGATCGAGTGCAGGTCCGGCGGTGCCCCGCCGATCGACTTGAGTGTCTCGCCGCGTACCGCACCGACCGGCACGGAGTCGAGCAAGCCCTTGGTGTAGGGGTGTCGGGGTCGGGCGAAAACTTCTGCCACCGGACCGGTTTCGACAACCTGCCCGGCGTACATCACCGCGACCTGGTCGGCTTCTTCGGCCACCAGTGCCAGATCGTGGGTGATCAGCACAACCGCCATGTCGTATTCGCCGCGCAGGCTTTTCAGCAACGCCATGATCTGCGCCTGAACCGTGACGTCCAGTGCGGTGGTCGGTTCGTCCGCGATCAGCACCCGCGGGTTCAGCGCGACGGCCATCGCGATCAGCAGGCGCTGCCGCATGCCGCCGGAGAACTGGTGCGGATAGGAGTTCATCCGTTCCTCCGGCTGCGGGATGCCCACCCGCGCCATGAGTTCCACCGCCCTGCGTTTGGCCTCTTTGGCCTTCATCCCGTGGTGGATACGGAACGGCTCGGCCAGTTGCGTGCCGACGGTGTAGAGCGGATTGAGTGCGGTCAGCGCATCCTGGAACACGATGGCCAGTTCCGGGCCCGCCATCTTGCGCCGGGTCTTGCGGTCGGTGGCCAAGATGTCGACGTCGCCGATGCGCGCTGTTCCGGCTACCACGTCGGCCACTGGTTCCAGCAGGCCGACCAGCGCGGTGGCGGTCATGGACTTGCCGCAACCGGATTCGCCGAGCAGGGCCAGCGTCTGGCCCCGGTGCGCGGCGAAGCTGACGTGGTCGACGGCGCGGACGGTTCCGGTGATGGTGCGGATGTCGACGGTGAGCCCGTCCACCCGCAGGGCGGCGTCGGTGTCGGTGTCAGGGGACGTCGGCGGCTGTTCTACGACAGCACCGCTGCGCTGGGAGGTCATGACAGTGCCCTTCATGGGAGGCGCTTTCCGGTCTTCGTGAAGCGGGACAAGCGTTTCTGCGGGACGGTGAGCCGCCAGCGTTGGCCCGGGTCGGTGGCGATCCGGGCCCAGGCGGCCAGGATGGTGGCCGAGACCGTGGTGACGACGATGGCCACGCCGGGGAAGAAGGACAGCCACCATGCGGTGTGCAGGTAGGTGCGGCCCTGCGCGACCATCAGGCCCCAGCTGACGTCGGGCGGTTGGATGCCGATACCGAGAAAGCTGAGCGAGGATTCGGCCAGCATGACGTAGCAGAAGTCGAGCGTGGCCACGGTCAGCAAAGTGGGCAGCACGATCGGCACCACATGCCGCGTGATGATGGAACGTCCACTGGCCCCGAAGGTCCGGGCCGCGTCGACGAAGACCCGGCTGGACAGCTCGGCCGACTCGGCGCGGGCGGTGCGCAGATACACGGGAATACGGGTGATCGCCAGCACCGCAACGATATTGGCCGCACTCGGGGAGAACACATAGAGCACCACCACGGCCAGCAGCAGCGACGGGAAGCTCATGATGACATCGGCGACGCGCATGGCCAGTGTTTCGCGCCAGCCGCGGTAGAAGCCGGCCCACATGCCGATCAGCGAACCGACGACGGCCGAGATCACCACGGCGGGGATGGCCACCGACAGCGTGGTGCGGCACGCGACGACGAGCCGGGCCAGCATGCTGCGTCCCAGCGGGTCGGTGCCGAGCACGTTGGCCCAACCGTGGGCCAGGGTGAAGGGCGCCTGGTTCGAGTTGTCCAGGTCGATGTGGGTGGCGAGGTTGCCCATCAGCATGGGCCCGAACACCGCGGTGAGGATCACCAGGCCGAGTACCACGGCGGCGACGGCGGCCACCCGGTCGTTGACCAGCAGCCGGAACCAGACCGTGCGCCTGCGGGTCGGCTCGGTCTCCGGTTCGCCGACGATGGCGGTGGTGGGTTTGACTGGTACCAGGTCGATTTGCGTGCTCACGGTGCCTACCCCTAGACCTTTGCCGGTTCCCGTACGCGTGCGTCCAGCAGCGCATAGCAGGCGTCGATGATGATGTTCAGCAGGAAGATGCTCACGGCGGTGAGCAGGACGGCGGCCTGCAGGACGGCGAAGTCGCGCTGCAGGATCGCGTCGATCATGAGCTTGCCGATGCCGGGCCAGCCGAAGATGGCCTCGACCACGACCGCGCCGTTGATCAGTCCCACGGCGAGATCGCCTGCCACGGTCAGGGCCGGCGCGGCGGCATTGCGCAGCGCATGGTGGCTGACGACACGGAGGTCACCTGCGCCCTTGCTGCGCGCCAACCGGACGTACGGCGCCGAAAGAGCCGAGACCATTGCGCCGCGGACCACCTGGGTGAGCACCCCGAGCGGGCGGATCATCAGTGTGGCGATCGGAAGAATCCACGACAGCATGCCGTCGTCCACACCCGAGGTGGGCAACACACCCAACAGCACCGAGAACAGCCAAACCCCGGTGATGGCGAACCAGAAGTCGGGAATGCTGGCGGCGGTCATGGACAGCAGGCTGGAGAACCGGTCGGCCAGCGAGTTGGGGCGGTAGGCCGCCCAGCAGCCGACGATGACCGCACCGATGATCGCGAGCAACATGGTGGTGAGCGCGAGTTGCAGCGTGGCCGGGAAGGCTCGCAGTGCCATCGCGGAAGCGGATTCGCCTGTGCGCAACGATGTTCCGAAGTCGAGATGGACCACCCCTTTGAAGTAGTCCACCAGCTGGGTGAAGACCGGCTGGTCGAATCCGTGCTGGTGGGCGAACGCCTCGCGCTGGTCGGCGGTGGCGGACTCCGGTAGGTACAGGTTGGTCGGATCACCGGTGAGGCGGGCGAGCAGGAACACGCCGAGCAGCACGATGATCAACGGGATCAGGCTGGTGTACATCCGGCGCCGGACGAAGGGGAACATCGGGTTCAGCTCCTGTCGGTGCGGTCGGTCTGAGCGGGCGCCATCTCCGACAGCCGCATCTCGTCGCCGGTGGCGGAGTTGGGCGTGTAGTCCACCCGGGGCGACTTGCCGAGAATGCCCTTCATGTGTGCGATGTAGGCGAACTGCATGATCTGCTGCGGTTCCTCGGCGAACAGTTTCGCGAACGCATCCTGGCGGGCCTGACCGGTGAGGGCTTCGGCGGCTCGGATCAACTTGTCGAATTCCGGTGTGCCGTAGGCGCTCTGCGGCCCCTGGGACAGCATGTACTGGTCCATGGTGAAGGCGGCGTCGCCTGCCTGGTTCCCGTGCATGATCATCAGGAGGTAGGGACCGGTGTCGGCCGGGAACGGGCGCAGCTGGTATTGCAACTGGCCGGCGGTGTCCATCATCTCGATCTTGACGTTGAGCCCGATCTCGGCGAATTCGCTCTGCAGCACCTCGATGGTCTCGGAGATCTTCGGGAACTGGGCGGTGCGGCCGATCAGCCGGATCTGGCGGTCCACCGGCACCCCGTCCGCCTTCGCCTCGGCGATGAGCGCTTTGGCCTTGTCGAGATCGTGGGGCCATAACGCGAGTCGATCGTTGTACCCGACGACACCCGACGGGATGAGCTGGGAGGCCGGCTCTCCGAGCCCACGGAACAGGGCTTTGACGATGCCGGTCCGGTTGACCGAATAGTTGATGGCCTGCCGCACGCGGATGTCGTTGAGCGGCGCCTCACCCGCCTGCATTCGCAGCGCGGTGGTCTCGTTGTTCTGGAACGGAACGCCGCGGTCGCCGGCCCCGTCCTCGGGCCCCAGCGAGGTGGCGATGTCCGCCTCGTCATTGGTGATCATGGCCGCACGCACGCTGCCCTCACTACGCCACTGGTACTCGGCGCGAGCGAAGGCCGGCTTGTCGCCCCAGTAGCGGTCGTTGCGCTTGAGCAACAGCTTCTGGCCGTATTCCCAGTCGGAGATCGCATACGGCCCGGTTCCGATCGGCTCGCGCACCTTCTCGGTCGTGCTGGTGCTCGACGGCACGATCTCGACGAATGAGATGCGCAGCGGAAGAATCGGATCCGGCTTGGGCGTGCCGACGACAACGGTGTTCTCGTCAGGCGCCGTGACGTCGAGCTTGTCGTCGCCGAACACATAACCGTCGACGTTGCACTGCAGGTCGGAGTTCACCGCGCGATCGATCGAGAAGGCGGCGTCCCTGGCGGTGAACGGAGCGCCGTCGGAGAAGCTGACGCCTTTGCGAATGTCGAAAGTCCATTGGTCAGGCGCGGTTTGGCGCCACCCGGTAGATAGCAGCGGCTTCAGGTCGCCGGTGTCGGGATCGCGCTCGATGAGCGGTTCGGTGATGTTGGACCGCACCACGATGCCGGTCGAAGTCAGCGAGCTCTCGCAAGGTTCCAGGGTGGGCGGCTCCTGGGAGATGACGATGCGCAGCGTGCCGGGGTCGTAGCCACCGTGCGCGGTATTGGCGACCGTGCACCCCGCGGTGAGCGCGCAGGCGCCCAGGGCGACTGCCGGAGCGGCGAGAAATCGCCTCATGGATCCTCCAGGGTGTGACGTCCACGTATGTGGATGCTGTTTGTGATCGCAGACACACGCTATGAACGTCCGCCGACAGCCGTCAACCCACGGAAAACGGCCGAATCGGCCTGAATTCGCGCTGGCGAACCCCCGAACAGGGAGGCCTAATTAGGCGCCTGACCAGCGCATATCGCGCCATGACAGACCGACATATACGGCTACGGCAATGCCGTGGCGGCAATTATGCAGCTTGCGTATCAACCCATGCTATTTCCGTGTTGGACGGGTATTTGCAGGCAGGCTTACCGTAGCTGCATCCCGACCGAGGAGTACGTGTGCCCGAATCAGTTTCCACCCGTCGCGTCCTACAGGTGGGCCCGCTCAAGCCGTCGCTCGCCGAGACCCTTCGCACCGGGTACGACGCGTGGGTGCTACCCGAGGGTGCCGACCGCGCGACGTTCCTGGCCGAACACGGCGCCGCCGTGACCACGGCAGTGACATCGGGGCGCACGGGTGTGGACGCCGACCTGATGGCGTCGCTGCCCAATCTCGGCGCGGTGATCAACTTCGGCGTCGGATACGACACCACAGACGTTGCCGAGGCCGCCGCGCGAGACATCGTGGTCAGCAACACTCCCGATGTACTCAGTGACTGCGTGGCCGACACCGCAGTCGGATTGTTGATCGACACGATGCGGCAGTTCTCGGCCTCTGACCGCTATCTACGGCAGGGCCGTTGGGTGACCGACGGCAATTACCCACTGACCCACAAGGTTTCAGGATCCCGCATCGGCGTCATCGGGCTCGGCCGCATCGGTCAGGCGATCGCCGCCCGGCTGGTCGCATTCGGTTGCCCGATCAGCTACCACAACCGGCGCGAGGTTCCCGACAGCCCGTACACCTATGTCGCGTCCGCCGTCGAACTCGCCCGCCAGGTCGACGTCCTGATCATCGCTGCGGCGGGCGGCAGCGGAACCCGCCATCTGGTCGACCGCGAGGTCCTCGCCGCGCTCGGGCCCGACGGCTACCTCATCAACATCGCCCGGGGCAGCGTCGTCGATGAACAAGCCCTCGTCGACGCCCTGACCGACGGCAGGCTGGCCGGAGCCGGCCTCGATGTGTTCACCGACGAACCGCACGTGCCCGAGGCGTTGCTGTCTCTGGACAACGTGGTGCTGCTCCCCCACGTCGGCAGCGGGACGGTGGAGACGCGGGCCGCCATGGAGGCGCTGACCCTGGCCAATCTGGACAAGTTCCTGGAATCGGGCCAACTCGTCACGCCGGTGCCCATGCCCGCTCCGGCGGCCCAGTAGTCGGCCTTCTCATCCGCGAGGTCGACGCAAGGGTCGCAGATACCTGCGCCGAACAACCATTTCGTCGATCTCGTGACAGTTCAGACCAAGCTCAACCCACGAAGTCTTCGACGAGATCGTCAGTGGTCCACTCGCGCTGCGGCAACACGTCGCGCAGCAGCCTCAACAGGGCCGGGTTGGTGCTGTCGCCACGCCAGACCGCGTCGAGTTCGACCGGACGTTCCCGGAACGCGCCGATGGAGCGGAACACCACGCCCTCGGGATGCAATGTGGCCGCCGAGGCGGGCACCAGCGCGATGCCGATGCCCGAGCGCACCAATACCAGCATGGTGTGCACCTGGGTGACGTACTGGACGTAACGCGGGGTCGCACCGGCGATGGTGAAGGTGCTGATCAAGAGTTCGTTGAAATAGCGCGCCTGCACCGGCGAGTACATGATCATGTCCTCGCCGTCGAGATCGTTGAGAGTGAGCTGGCGGCTCATGTCCACCAGCGGGTGCGCGGCGGGCAACGCGGCGATGAGCTGCTCGTGCAGCAGCGGCCGGGATACCAGGCCCGGCCGTTTCAGGGGCGGTCTGGCCATTCCCAGGTCCAGTTCGCCCGTCATGAGCCCTTCGATCTGGGCGGCGGTGACCATCTCGCGCAGGTCGAGGTTCACGTCTGGTAGCCGCTCACGCGCAGCGTCGAGCAGTGGTGGCAGGATAGCGTGCGCCGACGCCGCAGTGAATCCGATCACGACGGTGCCGAGATCTCCTGCGGGAACCCGCTTTACATTGAGTGCAGCGCCTTCGGCCAACTGCAGGATTCGCCGCGCGTCGGGCAGGAATGCCACACCTGCCGGTGTCAGCGTGACCGAGCGGGTGGTGCGGTCGATCAGGTGCACGCCGAGTTCGCTCTCCAACTGCTGGATCTGGCGACTCAGTGGCGGCTGGGTCATGTGCAGCCGTTCGGCGGCCCGCCCGAAGTGGAGCTCTTCGGCCACC
The DNA here is from genome assembly GCF_000426065.1 of Mycobacterium sp. URHD0025. Lineage (GTDB taxonomy): Bacteria > Actinomycetota > Actinomycetes > Mycobacteriales > Mycobacteriaceae > Mycobacterium. The sequence continues at coordinate 154,460 of NZ_AUEQ01000009.1, forward strand.
GCGATGAAGCACGAGAGCCTCGACAGTGAAAACACCGACGAAGCCTATCGCCGATGCGACCCGATAAATGCGCATATCGCATGGATGCACGCGATTGACGGCCGCAGCGCGAATATATCCCGCGATCGCGGCCACGCGAGGGCGCCGTGGCCGGCCACCCCACCTACCAGCGCGGGCTGACGGCCTCGAAAGACGGATCGACGCTGCGCATGTAGCCGGTGTCGTCGCGATCGGTGAGGCCGCAGCGAAGGTACTGCTCGTGGAGGGCGGCCAGCGCGTCGTCGTCGATCTGCACTCCCAGACCGGGACCGGTCGGCACCGGCACCGAGCCAGAGCGGAATTCGAGCACACCGGGCCGGACGACATCCTCGGTCTTCCACGGCCAGTGGGTGTCGCACGCGTAGGTGAGATCCGGCGTGGCCGCGGCCAGGTGCACCATTGCGGCCAGGCTGATCCCCAGGTGGGAGTTGGAGTGCATGGACAATCCCATGCCGAACGTGTCGCAGATGCCTGCCAGCAGCCTGGACCGCTGCAACCCGCCCCAGTAGTGGTGGTCGGAGAGCACCACCGACACCGAGTTCTTGGCGACCGCGGGTGCCAGTTGATCGAACGCCACCACACACATGTTGGTGGCCAACGGCATCGGCGCCTGGGCCGCGACCTCCGCCATGCCGTCCAAACCCGGTGTCGGATCCTCGAGATACTCCAGCACCCCGGCCAGCCGGGCCGCCACCTTCAGCGATGTCTCGGGAGTCCAGGCAGCGTTCGGGTCAAGCCGCAGCGGATGATCGCCGAATTCAGCCCGCAGCGCCTCGATCGCGGCCACCTCCTCTTCGGGAGGAAATACGCCGCCCTTGAGTTTGATTGCACTGAAACCATATTCGTCGACCATCCGACGCGCCTGGGCCACGATGCCGTCGGGGTCGAGCGCCTCGCCCCAACTGTCGGGTTCGGCGCCCGGGTGCGCGGCCCACTTGTAGAACAGATACGCGCTGAACGGCACCTCGTCACGCACCGCGCCGCCAAGCAGATCCGACACGGGCCGGCCGGTGGCCTGCCCTGCCACGTCGAGACACGCCACCTCGAACGGCGAGAACACCTGGTCGACCGCACTGGCCGAGGTGATCATGCCCGCGGTCCCGACCGCCGCCGTGTCCCCTCGCAGCCGCTCGGCGATGGATGCACGAACAGTGTTGAGGGCAAAGACATCCTGGCCGACGATCGCATCGGCGGCGGCCCGCAGCCGCTGTAGGTGCAGGGTATCGGCGTAGGTCTCGCCGAGCCCGGTCAGACCCGCGTCGGTGTCCAGCTGGATGATCGCCCGCAGCGCGAACGGCTCATGCACGCCGACGGTGTTGAGCAACGGCGCATCGGCGAAGGCAACAGGCGTGATGCGCGCGCCGGTGATCCGGATCCGCTCAGCGGACATCAGTGCACCAGGGCGTCGGCGAGCACCGCCCGCCCGGCCGCGAGGATCCGGCGCAGCTCGGCGACATCGTCCGGACCGGCATCGACCAGCGGGGGACGCACCGGGCCGGCAGGGATCCCCTCCAGGGTCACCCCTGCTTTCACCAGTGAGACCGCATACCCCGGCACACTGTCACGCAGCCGGACGAGCGGATGGTAGAACTCGCGCAACAGTGCGGCGGTCAACTGCTCGTTGCCGGTCTCCAGCGCCTGGTAGAAGGCCAGCGAGATATCGGGTGCGAACGCGAAGGCGGCGGACGAGTACAGGGTCACGCCGATGGCGCGGTACGCCTGCTGCGACACCTCCGCGGTGGGCAGGCCGTTGAAGAACTGGAAGGGCTTACCGCTCGGCTCCAACGCATCGGTGACCGAGCGCACGATGCGCGACACCTGATCGAGATCTCCTGTGCCGTCCTTGAATCCGACCACATTCGGCATGAGTGCGACCTCGATTGCGGAGGCCTCGGTGTAGCGCGCGTTGTTACGGTTGTAGACCACGACGGGCAGGTCGGTGACAGCGCAGACCTCCCGCGTGTACGCCACGAGGCCCGCCTGCGGCATCTCCACGAGATACGGCGGGAGCAGCAGGAGCCCGTCCGCCCCGGCTTCTGCGGCCACCTCGGCGAAGGCCTTGGCCGACGCGATGGAACCGCCCGCACCCGCGTACACCGGAACCCGGCCTGCGACCACCTCGACGGCGGTGCGCACCACGGTTCGCATCTCCTCGGGATCGAGCGCATGGAATTCTCCGGTGCCGCAACCGATGAACACGCCGCCCGGTCCGGCCTCGACCCCCTTGGCGACGTGCTGCGCGAGCAGTTCCACGTCGAGGGCACCGGCCGCGGTGAGTGGGGTTACCGGGAAGAACAGGACGCCGTCCAGCATGTGTCTACTCCTTGTTTCGTCGAGATCAGTCTTTGGTGAGTTGGCCGTCGATACGGCGCCACAGTCCGTCCGGATTTCCGTCGGCAACGGCAGTGGGCAGCAAGGACTTCGGCGCATCCTGGTAGCACACCGGCCGCAGGAACCGCTCAATGGCGCGGGCGCCGACCGATGTGGTGCGCGAATCGGAGGTCGACGGGAAGGGCCCGCCGTGAACCATGGCGTGGCCGACCTCGACGCCTGTCGGCCAGCCGTTGAACAGAATCCGGCCCGCCTTGAGCTCCAGGACGTCCAGCAGTTCGCCTGCTTGGGCGTGGTCGGACTCGTCGGCCTGGATCGTGGCCGTCAGCTGCCCTTCGAGGCCACCCGCCAACCGCAGCATCTCATCGGCGTCAGCACACCGCACGATCACGCCTGCCGCACCGAACACCTCGGCCTGCAACGTTTGGGAGTCCAGGAAGGTGGGCGCATCGGTGGCGAACAGCGCGGCTCGGCACGAGGCCGCCGGCGCCTGGTCTTCGGATCCCCGCGCGATGAGCGTGGCTTCGCCCTGCAGTGCCGCCACCCCGCGACCGAAGCTGTCGGCGATGGCGGGCGTCAGCATCGCGGTCGGCGCACTTGCCGCCACGGCTTCGCCGGCCGCCGCGATGAACGCGTCCAGCTCGGGACCGTCGGCCGCGATCACGAGGCCGGGATTGGTGCAGAACTGCCCCGAGCCCAGCGTGAGGGACCCGACGAAGGCCCGGCCCAGCTCGGCTCCGCGACTCGACAGCGCACCGCCAAGCAGGAATACCGGGTTGACGGCGCTCATCTCGGCGTACACCGGAATCGGTTCGGGACGGGCGGCCGCAGCGGCGACCAGCGCCATGCCGCCCGCCCGGGAGCCGGTGAATCCGACGGCCTTGATCCGCGGATCGGTGACCAGAGCGGTACCGAGATCGGGACCGTATCCGTAGAGCAGGGAGAACGTTCCGGCGGGTAGGCCGAGGGCCGCGACAGCCTCGGTGATCGCCCGGCCGACGAGCTCGGACGTGCCGGGGTGCGCGTCGTGTGCCTTGACCACGACCGGGCATCCGGCCGCCAGCGCGGAGGCCGTATCGCCGCCTGCCACCGAGAAGGCCAGCGGGAAGTTGCTGGCACCGAATACTGCGACGGGTCCCAGCGGCACGCTGCGCTGACGAATGTCGGGACGCGGCAGCGGGTGTCGATCGGGCTGTGCGGGATCGATGCGGGCCTGATTCCAGCTGCCCTCCCGAAGCACTCCGGCGAACAGCCGCAGTTGGCCTGCGGTGCGGCCGACCTCGCCGGTCAGCCGTGCCCGTGGCAGACCACTCTCGGCGTGAGCGCGCTCCACGAGTGCCTCACCGATCGACTCGAGGTTGGCGGCGATCGCCTCGAGGAATCGGGCCCTGGTCTCGATCGGCGCCGACCGGTACCCCGTGAAAGCCTCGGCCGCGGCAGCGCAAGCCCCTTCGACATGCGAGCGGTCACCGTACGGATACGGCGGCTCAAGGGGGTTTCCCGTCTGCGGATCGACGCCGCGGATCTCCTTGCCGGTACCCCGCACGGAAGTTCCCGCGATCAACATCTGCCCGGACAGGTCTGTCGTCTGCACCATCGATGTCATAAGGGCACGGTACGACCCCTATAAATACATGTCCAAGTCAAAATATCCACTCACTGATGCATCGATTGCATTAGTTCTCTGGCCTTAGCGCGGAAGAAGAGCCGGCAGCCCCCGCCAGGTGGGCCGTGGCGAGCGGCCGTTGTTTACACCGTTATTATTTGTCGACGCCTCCATAGGCGCCCCAATCACCCCGGAGGTGACGATGACTAGCCAGCCGGACCCGGCAAGCTGCTCGGTGGAAGAGAGCCGTGTCGGTGATGTGAGTGTGGTGGCAGTGGCCGGAACGGTCGACATGCTCACCTCACCGAAACTCGAAGAGGGGATCACCGCTGCCGCCAAGAGCTCGCCCTCGGCCATCGTTGTCGATCTGAGTGCCGTGGAATTTCTGGCCTCGGCCGGGATGGGTGTCCTGGTCGCCGCGCAGGAGCAACTGGACGACGCGGTGCGGTTCGCCGTCGTCGCTGATGGACCGGCCACCAGCCGCCCGCTGAAACTGGTGGGGATTGCCGACGTCGTCGACCTGTTCGCGACGCTCGACGAGGCATTGGCCGCACTGAAGACATAACAGCGGCGATAACGGGGTAGCCACAGGTCGACATGACAGACGCAGGCCAGTCAGCTCATTTCACGAAGCATGTCAGGGCCGCGCCGGAAGACGCGGCACAGATACGGCGTGAATTCTCCAGTTGGCTGCGTGCGCATTTCACCCTCGACCCCACCCGGGCCAGCGATGTGGTGCTGGCCGTGAACGAGGCATTGGCCAACGCTGCCGAGTTCGCGTACGTGAACTCGGCGGCGCCCGGGTTGATGCATCTGCGTGCCGATTACGACGGCGACGCGGAGGTTCTCACCGTCACCGTCAGCGATGAGGGCATGTGGCGCATCGCCGAAACCGACCACAAGAACCCGGCCCGCGGTCGCGGTATCCCGTTGATGCGTGCCCTCACCGATCGAGCCGTCATCGACTCGAACCACGCGGGCACAGCGGTGCGCCTGCAGTGGGACAACATCGATCAGAACTGTGGAAGCCGTACCACCTGAACGAAGAACTCGTCGATCTGACGGACCGCGCTCATGAACTGGTCGAGGTCAACGGGTTTGGTGACGTAGGCATTGGCGTGCAGTTTGTAACTGCGGATGATGTCCTCTTCGGCCGACGACGTGGTCAGCACGACGATCGGGATGTGGCACAGGTCGGCGTCGGACTTGATCTTCTCCAGAAGCTGCCTGCCGTCGTACTTCGGCAGGTTGAGATCCAGCAGGATCAGTTCGGGCCGCGGCGCGTCCTTGAAGGCGCCGCGCCGGTACAGAAAGTCCAAGCCTTCCTCACCGTCGCGCGCGACGTGCAAGTTGTTCTTGATCTTGTTGTGCTCGAACGCTTCCCGGGTGATCAGCTCGTCACCGGGGTCGTCTTCGACCAACAGGATGTCGATGGCTCGGCTTTCCGATGAGGTCATTGCGGCTTTCCTTCCAACTGGGCTTCTGAGACACCGTTGGGCACGGTGGTGGGCGTGGCGGGCAACGTGAACATGAACCTGGTACCGCCGGTGTAGGACGTGTCGATCCAGATGGAGCCGCCGTGGTGCTCGACGATCTTCTTACACAGCGCCAGCCCGATGCCCGTGCCGCTGAAGGCATCGCGGCCGTGGAGGCGCTGAAATATGACGAAGACTTTGTCCACGAACTCCTCAGCGATACCGATCCCGTTGTCCGTGACGCTGAATACCCAGTTCTCGTCGAATTCACCGGTGCCGGCGTGGCAGTCGATGACGATGCGGGGCGCCACCCCATCGCGACGGAACTTGACCGCGTTGCCGATCAGGTTCTGCCACACCATCGTCATCAGCGTGGGATCGCCGTCGATCGTCGGGAAAGGCTCGTCCGGACGCTGGATCTCGGTGCCGGACTCGCCGATGGCGGTGGTGAGGTTGCCCAGCGCGGCGTCCAGTGCGGCGTCGAGATCCACCTCGGTATAGGTGGCGCCCAGCCGCCCCACCCGCGAAAAGGTGAGCAGGTCGTTGATCAGCACCTGCATGCGTTTGGCACCGTCTACTGCGAAGCCGATGTACTCGACGCCCCGCTCGTCGAGCTTGTCGCCGTACCGCTTCTCCAGTAACTGGCAGAACGAGGCGACCTTTCGTAACGGCTCCTGAAGGTCGTGCGATGCGACGTAGGCGAACTGCTCGAGTTCGGCGTTGGAGCGGCGCAGTTCCTCGGCCTGCTGATCGAGAGCGGCCTGGACCGATCGTGATGCGTCGAGTTCGTCGACGACCCGTTGGCGCATGTCCTCGACATCGGCGGCGATGGCGCGAATGTCCTTGGGGCCCTTGGGAACGATGCGTTCGGCGAAGTGTCCTTCGGTGATCCTGCGACAGGAGGCCGCGAGCGCGCCCAGCGGCCGGGTGACGGCGCTGCGCACCAGCACAGTCATCAGTACTGCCATGGCGAAGAACGCCAGGATCATCGCGATCACCACGGCGTCGCGCCAGCCCCGGACGTGTCCCAACTCATCGACACTGGCCTGCCTGGCCTGGCTCAGATTGGCGTTCTGGACGTCGAACAACGCACGTAACCGGTCGAATTCAGCCTTTCCGCGATCCGAGGTGCCCGTGTCGACGATCGCCGGACTGCCCACCTCGACGCTGTCGATGAGCGGCTCGGCATAGGTGGACCGCCACGTCGCCGCCCCGTTCTCGATCGTGTCCAGATCGGCCAGCAGATCCGCGTGTCCGGCCAGATAGCCCCGGATCTGCTCGGCGGCAGCCACTTCCGCTCGTTGTCCGTCACCGTAGGGCGCGAGGAACCGTGGGTCTGCGGCGATGGCGTATCCGCGTACGGCCGTCTCCTGGTCCCGCAGCGCCCCCTGCAGCTGGTAGGCAGCCACCCGCGCGGGCTGAATGTCGTCGATCAATTCGCGGGACACCGCGTCGGTTCGGCCGACCAGGGCGATGCCGGCGATCGCGCCGGTGAGGACGATCACGCACATCACCGCCACCAGCAGGTTCTGCCAGCCCTGCACCGAGAGCTTCATGCCGGGGAACGCTCCACCCTGATCAGCGCGATGTCGTCGCTGAGACCGCCGTACGGATGCGCACGGGATTCGACTTCGCCGATCAGCGCACCCACGAATTCACGGCCGGGCAGGTCCGCGACCGACTTGGCCAGTTCGAGCAGGCCTTGTTCGCCGAGACGTTCACCACCCGGGCCGGCGTGCCCCTCGAACAATCCGTCGGTGAGCAAGACAAGACCGTGCCCTTCCGGCAGTTCCAGCGTGTCGACCGGCCACTGGGTGGCGCCCAAGCCGAGTGCCGAACCGGCCGTCGGCTCGACCCATCGCACGTCCTTGTCACCGTGGACGAGCAGGCCGGGATGTCCGGCGCGGACCACGTCGTACCGGCCGCGGTCCGGATCGAGCGCCACACTGAGCAGTGTCGCGAAGATTCCCGGTCCGTGGCGTTCGGTGGTGAGGATGCGGTCGAGTTGACGCATCCGCTCGTTTCCCCGCAGGCCGGCGAATGTCAGTGCACGCCAACCTATCCGTAGAGCCACTCCCAGCGCGGCCTCGTCGGGCCCATGGCCGGCGACGTCGCCCATCATCACGTGAACAGTGCGGTCGGGCGTCTGCACGATGTCGTAGAAATCGCCGCCCAACAACGCCTCCCGCCGGTTCGGCAGAGACTTGGTGACGATCTCGACGCCCGGATCGTCCAGGAGCAACGCGGACGGCAGCAGGCCGCGCTCGAGCCGAGCGTTCTCCCGTTCGCGCAGCCGGCTGGCGTGCAGGTCCACCGCGGTCAACTCGGCCCGCTTGCGCTCGATGGAGTACACCACCGCACGCCGCAGCATCTCCGGATCCACCCGTCCCTTGACGAGGTAGTCCTGGGCGCCCGAGGCCACCGCCGAGACGCCGAAATGCTCGTCGTTCAAACCGGTGAGCACGATGACCGGAACGGCCGGATCCAGCCTGCCCAGCCGGTGCAGCGCATCGATGCCTTGTGCGTCCGGCAGGTTCAGGTCGAGCAGCACGCAGTCGGGACGATCGTCGACCAGCGCCCGCTCGGCAGCCGCCATGGACTGCACCCAGACCAGGTCGATCTCGGCCGTGTCGGCGATGTCGGCGATCTGCTCTTCGACCAACAGGGCATCGCCGCGGTCATCCTCGACCAGCAACAAAGACATTCGTCGGCCCAAGCCCGGGCCGGCAAGGGTGGCAGAGGGATACGGTTGTTCCGCGCGCATGGGATCACGTCCTTCACTCAACTGAGGTCACCCCGGTCGCGCTGACCCTCTGCTTTAGTGACGACGTCGTCGAGAATACCTATGCGTAGGCGTCAATTCTCCGTCGGCCGAATGAACCGGCCTCCGGATCAGGAGGCTCGGGCCTGAGTGCGGAGTTCCAGCCGGCGCAGCACGTCGGCCCCCAACCCCCGCGGGTCCTGACCCGCTGCGGCGGGAATCAGGGTGACACCGTCGGCCACCCCGGCCGCCTCGATATCGGCGATCAGGCCGGTCAGGCCGTCGACGGTGCCGATGTAGCGGACCTCGGCCTGCGGGCCTGCCACCGTCAGGCTGCAGCGGGCCGAGCGGTAATCCCCGGCCACCGCGACGGTGACATCGAGGATCACCGAGACGGCATCGTCCTCGGATTTCAGACCGGAGCGGATCCGGCGGGCCTGGGCCAGGTCGGGCGCCGAGATCCGCGCCGTCGGCCGGTCACCGTCGGTCAGCTCGGTCCAATCCCCTGCTTCCACCACAAATAGGCGCACCCGGGCCACGCTACGCAGCCGGAACCGGACTGCCGATGGTTGCGCTCAGCCGGAATCCAAGGGATTACCGCGCGTCGCGCACCCGGGTTTTGTACAGGCTCGCGGCGGTGGTGATGGCCAGTGTCACCACGATCACGCCGAGACTCGCCAGGGTCGGGATCTCCGGGACGTGCACCGGCTCGCCGCCGTTGATGAACGGCAGCTCGTTCTCGTGCAGCGCATGGAACACCAGCTTCACGCCGATGAAAGCCAGGATGAACGCCAGCCCCTGCGACAGGTAGACGAGCCGCTTGAGCAGGTCACCCAGCAGGAAGTAGAGCTGGCGCAACCCCATCAGGGCGAACACGTTCGCGGTGAACACCAGGTAGGGCTCTTGCGTCAGCCCGTAAATCGCCGGGATCGAGTCCAGCGCGAACAACAGGTCCGTGGTGCCCAGCGCCACGATCACCAGGAACATGGGCGTCATCAGCCGCTGCCCGTTTTCGTGGATCCACAGCCGCAGGCCGTCCCACTTGTCGGTCGTGCGCAGGTGCTTGCGGGCGAACCGCACCACGCCGTTGTCGCCGTCGTCGTCGTGGTCGGTGTCGCGCACCAGGTTGATCGCGGTGTACACCAGGAACGCGCCGAAGATGTAGAACACCCAGGAGAACTGGTTGATGGCCACCGCGCCGAGCGCGATGAAGATGCCGCGGAAGATCAGCGCCAGGATGATGCCGACCAGCAGGGCCTGCTGCTGGTAGATCCTTGGCACCTTGAAGCTGGCCATGATGATCAAGAAGATGAACAGGTTGTCCACCGACAGGCTGTACTCGGTGAGCCACCCGGCGAAGAACTCCAGCCCGAACTGGCTGCCGTGGAAGAACCACACGAACACCCCGAACGCCACCGCCATGCCGATGTAGATCGACAACGCAGTCGCCGTCTCACGCGTGCTGGGTTCGTGGGGGCGTCGCCCGATCACGACGACGTCGAACAGCAGAACGGCGATCGTCACAGCGAGGGTGATGATCCATTCCAGCTGGGTTACCTGCATCGAGAATCCTCCGGTCGTCAAAACGCCGGAGGTCTCTTCCACCGGTCACAGACCGGCCCGCGACACCGATCGGTCATTGACGACCGACGTGATGACGACATCGCAGCGAAAGGAATACTCCCCTCCGTCGACCAGTGTGCCTGACAGACCCCACGAATCGAAATCGCAGCGGCACGCCGGACCGACCCGCCGTGCGCCACTGGGCCGCGACGTCCACGACTTAGTAGTTTGTATGCGTGACAGCCGCCGCCAGTGACTACGAGATTCCGCCTCAGTACGTGCTATCCCCACTGGCCCCCGAACCACGCACCCTCGTCGACATCCTGCACGACACGGCCCGGCGGTTCCCCGACGCGCCCGCCCTCGACGACGGCACCGTCCAGCTCACGTACTCCGAGCTGATCGCCGATGTGACCGACAGCGTGTCCTGGCTCGCGGCGCGCGGCATCGGCCGCGGGGACAAGCTGGGAATCCGGATGCCGTCGGGGAGCTACGCCCTTTACGTGGCGATCCTGTCGGTGCTGGCCTGCGGGGCGGCCTACGTACCGGTGGACGCCGACGATCCCGACGAACGGGCCGAGCTGGTGTTCGGCGAGGCCAACGTGGTCGGCATCATCACCGAGGCCGGCCTGGTCCGCGGGCCGGGGTCGTCGCGCGGCTGGCGGGCCGCGGCGCCACTGGGGCGGGACGACGCCTGGATCATCTTCACCTCGGGCTCGACGGGAACTCCGAAAGGTGTTGCCGTCACCCATCGCAGCGCCGCCGCATTCGTCGACGCCGAAGCCCGGATGTTCTTGCAGGACAGCCCCATCGGGCCCGGCGACCGGGTGCTGGCCGGACTGTCGGTCGCCTTCGACGCATCGTGCGAGGAGATGTGGCTGGCCTGGCGGCACGGCGCGTGCCTGGTGCCCGCCCCGCGGTCACTGGTGCGCAGCGGCATGGACCTGGGCCCATGGCTGGTGAGCCGGGACATCACCGTGGTGTCCACCGTGCCGACGCTGGCGGCGCTGTGGCCTGCCGAGGCGCTGGAAGCGGTGCGGCTGCTGATCTTCGGGGGCGAGGCCTGCCCGCCCGAACTCGCGGCGCGGCTGGCGGTGGACGGCCGCGAGGTGTGGAACACCTACGGCCCCACCGAGGCGACCGTCGTGGCCTGCGCCGCACAACTGGACGGGCAGGGCCCGGTCAGCATCGGTCTGCCGCTGGCCGGCTGGGACCTCGCGGTGGTGAACGGCGAGGGCCTGCCGGTGGCTGTGGGTGAGGTCGGCGAGCTGGTGATCGGCGGCGTGGGGCTGGCCCGCTACCTCGACCCGGAAAAAGACGCCGAGAAGTACGCCCCGATGCCGACGCTGGGCTGGAACCGGGCCTACCGCAGCGGCGACCTGGTGCGGCTGGAGGCCGACGGCCTGTACTTCCAGGGCCGCGCCGACGATCAGGTCAAGGTCGGCGGCCGCCGTATCGAGCTGGGCGAGGTGGACACCGCACTGGTCAACCTGCCCGGCGTCAGTGGCGGCGCGGCCGCCGTGCGCAAGACCGCCAGCGGCACCCCGCTGCTGGTCGGCTATATCGCGAGCACGGACCCCTCGTTCGACCTGGCCGCCGCCCGGACCGCGCTGTCCGAGTCGCTGCCTGCCGCGCTGGTTCCCCGGCTGGTGCTGCTCGACGAACTGCCGACCCGCACCTCGGGCAAGGTGGACCGCAACGCACTGCCGTGGCCGCCGCCGGGAAACCCCGAACAGGATGTCCCCGAACTCGACGGCACCATGGGCTGGCTGGCCGGCTTGTGGCACGACGTGCTCGGCACGCCCGTCGACGGGCCCGAGGCCGACTTCATCGCGCTGGGCGGCGGTTCGCTGTCCGCCGCCCAATTGGTGGCCGCGCTGCGCCGGCGCTATCCGTTGGTGACCGTCGCCGATCTCTACGACCACCCTCGGCTCGGCTCACTGGCCGGTTATCTCGACGAGCTCAAACCGCCGCCGCAGATCCACATCCGCGAGGTCAAACCGACGCCCCTGCTCACCCAGGCCGCACAGGTCGCATTGTCGCTGCCGTTGGCCACCCTCACCGGCATGCAATGGGTGGTCTGGCTGGCGCTGCTGAACAACGTCGCGGCCGTGACGGGCATCGTGCCGTGGGCGCATCCGCTCAGTTGGTGGTGGGTGCTCGCCGGCTTCCTGTTGTTCGTCAGCCCGCTGGGCCGCATGGGCATCGCGGTGCTGTTCGCGCGCATGCTGCTGACCGGCCTGCAGCCCGGCACCTACCGCCGCGGCGGCCTGGTCCACCTGCGGGTATGGATCGCCGAGCGGCTCGCGGACGCCAGCGGCGCCGAGAACCTGGCCGGTGCGCCGTGGATGGTCTACTACGCCCGCGCCCTGGGAAACAGTGTCGGCAAGGGCGTCGACATGCATTCGCCTCCGCCGGTGACCGGCATGCTCAAGATCGGCCATCGCGCCTCGGTAGAACCCGAGGTGGACCTCACCGGGCACTGGATCGACGGAGACCTGTTCCACGTCGGGCCGGTGTCGATCGGCAACGACGCCACGATCGGCGCCCGCACCACACTGCTGCCCGGGGCGACCGTGGGCAAGAACGCCGACGTCGCACCCGGATCGGCCGTGATCGGCAAGGTCAAGAACGGCCAGTTCTGGAAGGGCTCCCCCGCCGTGAAATCCGGCAAGGCCCGCCACCCGTGGCCCGATCACCGGCCGGGCCGCGCTCCGGTGTGGGTCGCGGTGTACGGGGTGTCCTCACTGCTGCTGGCCGGCCTACCGCTGCTGGCACTGGCCGCAGGCCTGGCGGTGATCGTCTGGGCCGTGCACGACACCGCCTCGCCGGCTGACGCCGTGGTGCCCGCGTTGGCCTGGACCCCGGCCGCGGCCGGGGTCGCGATGCTGACCTACGCCGTGCTGACCGTGATCGGCGTGCGCATCCTGTCCGTGCGACTCTCAGAGGGGTATCACCCCGTGCGCAGCCGCGTGGGCTGGCAGCTGTGGACCACCGAGCGCCTGATGGACGCGGCCCGCAACTACCTGTTCCCGATCTACGCCAGCCTGCTCACGCCGTGGTGGCTGCGGCTGCTCGGTGCGAAAGTGGGCAAGGACACCGAGATCTCGACGGCCCTGTTCACCCCGAAGTTCACCGAGGTGCAGGACGGCGCGTTCCTGGCCGACGACACCATGGTGGCCTCCTATGAACTGGGCGGCGGCTGGATCCACGTCGCCAAGGCCACCATCGGTAAGCGCGCCTTCCTCGGCAACTCGGGCATCACCCAACCGGGCCGTAAGGTGCCCGACGACGGCCTGGTGGCGGTGCTGTCGGCGACGCCACACAAGGCCAAGGCCGGCTCCTCGTGGCTGGGCAGCCCACCGGTTCGGTTGCGCCGCAACGCCACTGCGGCAGATGCACTGCGCACGTTCCATCCTTCGACGCGGCTCAAGATCATGCGCGCGGCAGTGGAGACCTGCCGCCTGATCCCGGTGATCGTCACTTTCGCGATCGGCATCGCCGTGTTGGGTGCGCTGCAGGCCGTGACCATGCGGTTCGGTTTCCTCTGGGCGGCACTGACCGGAGGGGTGGTGCTGCTGGTCGCCGGCGTGGTGGCCGGGGCCATCGCGGTGATCGCGAAGTGGTTGGTGGTCGGCCGGATTCGCGCAGTCGAGCATCCGCTGTGGTCGTCGTTCGTGTGGCGCAACGAGGTGTCGGACACCTTCGTCGAGACTGTCGCCGCACCGTGGTTCGCGCGGGCCGCCAGCGGCACCCCGGTGATGAACCTGTGGCTGCGCGGGCTGGGCGCGAGGATCGGCCGCGGTGTGTGGTGTGAAACCTACTGGCTGCCCGAAGCCGATCTGGTGGCACTGGAGACCGCCGCCACCGTGAACCGCGGCTGCGTCGTGCAGACACACCTGTTCCACGACCGCATCATGCGGTTGGACAGCGTCGTCCTCGAAGAAGGTTCGACGCTGGGACCGCACTGCGTGGCGCTGCCGGCGGCTCGGCTGGGTGCCGGCGCCACGGTCGGGCCGGGCTCGCTGGTGATGCGGGGCGACGAGGTACCGCCGTCGACCCGCTGGCAGGGCAACCCGATCGCGCCGTGGAACATGTTCGGCAAGAAGCGTTCCGCCGAGAAGTCCGCCAAGAAGACAGAGACTCCCGCCGCGTGACCCGATCCAAGAAGGCCGCGAAGAAAGCGACGCCCGCACCGGTGATCGATCCGTACCTGCCGCGCAACGGCAATTTCGGGTACCGGGTGTCGCGCTACGAACTCGAGCTCGAGTACAAGGTGGCCATCAACCGATTGGCGGGGACAGCCACCATCACCGCGGTCACCCTGGCCGCGCTGCGCAGCTTCACCCTCGACCTGTCCGACGCCCTTGCGGTGTCGCGTGTTTCGGTGAACGGGCGACGCCCGGCTCAGTACCGATGTTCGGGCGGGAAGTTGTCGATCACCCTGGCCTCGGCGTTGCCGTCCGGGGCCGCGATGACCGTCGTCGTCCGCTACAACGGAACCCCGCGCCCCATCGAAACCTATTGGGGTGAAGTAGGTTTCGAGGAGCTCTCGGACGGCGCACTGGTGGCCGGCCAGCCCAACGGCGCGGCCTCGTGGTTCCCGTGCGACGACCATCCCAGCTCCAAGGCCAGCTACCGGATCCAGATCAGCACCGACAATCCCTACTACGCCCTGGCCAACGGTGAGCTGATCTCGCGCAAGGCGCGCGCCGGGCACACGGTGTGGACCTACGAGCAGGCCGAGCCGACATCGAGTTACCTGATCACCCTGCAGATCGGCCAGTACGAGCGCCAGCGGCTGACGAAGGCGCCGGTACCGATGCACGCCGTCCTGCCCGCCCGGTTACGCCGCGAGTTCGACCACGACTTCGAGCACCAACAGCAGATGATGAAGTTGTTCATCAAGCTGTTCGGCCCGTACCCGTTGGCCAGCGGCTACACCGTGGTGGTCACCGACGACGATCTCGAGATTCCCCTGGAAGCCCAAGGCATCTCGATCTTCGGGGCCAACCACTGCGACGGGCACCGGGGTGCCGAGCGCCTGATCGCCCACGAGCTGGCCCACCAGTGGTTCGGCAACTCGGTGACGGCGCGGCGCTGGCGCGACATCTGGCTGCACGAGGGCTTCGCCTGCTACGCGGAGTGGCTGTGGTCCGAACACAGCGGCGGCCACACCGCGGCGGAGTGGGCCGAGCACTACTACGAGCGGTTGCGCGACAAGCCCCAGGATCTCCTGCTCTCCGATCCCGGACCCGAGGACATGTTCGACGATCGCGTCTACAAGCGCGGCGCACTGACCCTGCACGCGCTACGCACCCTGATCGGTGACCGCAATTTCTTTGCGCTGCTGCGGGATTGGACAGCCCGTCACCGGCACAGCACAGCGTTCACCGACGATTTCACCGGGCTGGCCGCCGGGTACACCGAGGAACCGCTGCAACCCCTGTGGCAGGCCTGGCTCTATTCGAAAGAGCTGCCGGACCTGTGACCGATGCCGGCGGCACTCCCGGGTTCGATGCTCTTCGCGCAAGCGGCTCATCGGCGTTCGATGCTCTTCGCGCAAGCGGCTCATCGGCCACAGGCCCGATCACGCGCAGCAGCGTCGTCCGCGTCGGGCTGGCCACGGCGATCAGCGCACTGTGCGGCTACGCCGTGCTGTACCTGGCCGCGCGTGACCTGGAGCCCGCCGGCTTCTCCGTGTTCAGCGTGTTCTGGGGCGCGTTCGGCCTGGTGACCGGTGCCGCCAACGGTCTGCTGCAGGAAGCCACCCGTGAGGTGCGCTCGTCTCGAAACCGGGATCTCAGCGGTGAGCCCACGACCCGTCCCATGCGGATCGCGGCCATGGTCGGCATCGTCGCGGCCTTGGTGATCGCAGCCAGCTCCCCGCTGTGGAGCCCACACGTGTTCGCCGAGTCCCGGGCACTGAGCGTGGTGCTGCTCAGCGTCGGGCTGGCCGGATTCTGCCTGCACGCCACCCTGCTCGGCATGCTCGCCGGCGTGAACCGCTGGACCGAGTACGGGGCCCTGATGGTCACCGATGCCGGAATCCGGGTGGCCGTCGCGGCAGCGACGTTCGTGCTCGGCTGGGGACTGGCCGGATTCCTGTGGGCCACCGTGGCCGGGGCGGTCGCGTGGTTGATCATGCTGATCGCCGCACCCGCGGCGCGGATGGCCGCCGGGCTGCTCACCTCGGGTAGTCCCGCGACGTTCTTGCGCGGAGCCGCGCACTCGATCGCCGCGGCAGGCGCCAGCGCGATCCTGGTGATGGGATTCCCCGTGCTGCTCAAGGCCACGTCGGGCGATCTGGGTGCGGCCGGCGGTGTGGTGATCCTGGCCGTCACGCTGACCCGGGCACCCCTGCTGGTTCCGCTCACCGCGATGCAGGGCAACCTGATCGCGCACTTCGTCGACCAGCGCGACAAACGGCTACGGGCGCTGCTGGCCCCGGCAGCCGCGGTGGCAGGGCTGGGCGCGGTGGGCGTGGCCGCGGCCGGACTGCTCGGCCCCTGGCTGCTGCGGGTGGGGTTCGGCGACGAGTACCGCGCCGGCGGTCCCCTGCTTGCCTGGCTGACGGCGGCCGCCGTCGCCATCGCAATGCTCACCCTGACCGGCGCCGCGACTGTGGCGGCCGCGCTGCACCGGGCCTACGCGCTGGGCTGGATCATGGCCACGGTCGCGGCGGTGGCGCTGCTGCTGCTTCCGGTGGGACTGGAAACCCGCACCATCGTCGCGCTGCTGTGCGGACCGCTGGTGGGCATCGCGGTTCACCTAGGTGCCCTGGCGCGTGCGAACCTTGCGTGAAACCGAGCGGCTCCGGCCGCGACATCTGGCCGGAGTGTAGTTTGGTGCCCATCGACATGCGCTTTCAGGACGTTTGGATCATCATCCCCGCCTTCAACGAGGCGAGCATCATCGGCGACGTCATCTCCGACGTGCGCTCGGTTTTCCCTAACGTGGTCTGTGTCGACGACGGCAGCCGTGACGGCACCGCCGAGATCGCGTTGCGGGCCGGCGCCTACGTCGTCCCCCATCCGGTGAATCTCGGTCAGGGAGCGGCGATCCAGACCGGCGTCGAATACGCGCGCAGCCGCCCCGGGGCCCGGGTGTTCGCCACCTTCGATGCCGACGGTCAGCATCAGGTCAAGGACGTCATCCGGATGATCGACCGGCTCGACACCGACGCCGCCGATCTCGTGGTGGGCACGCGGTTCGCCAACCCCGACGCCCACGCGGTCACCCACACCCCGCCGCTGAAGCGGATCATTCTGCGTGCCGCGGCATTCCTGAGCCCGCAGAGCCGCGCGCTCGGGCTCACCGATGCGCACAACGGCCTGCGGGTATTCGGCAAGAAGGTGGCCGATGAACTCAACCTCACAATGAGCGGCATGAGCCATGCCGGCGAGTTCATCTCGCTGGCTTACGAAAACCATTGGCGCGTGGTCGAAGAACCGGTCGAGATTCTCTACACCGAATATTCGAAGTCGAAGGGACAACCACTGCTCAACGGGGTGAACATCGTCTTCGACGGCTTGTTACGCAGGAGGCTGTCCCGATGAACTGGATTCAGGCGCTGTTGATCGTCGCGGTGCTGGTGCTGCTGGCGTACCTGCTGGGGTCGCGGCGGAGCGCACGGTCCAAGGCATGGGTGAAGGTCGGTTTCGTGCTGTTCGTCGCCGCCGGCATCTACGCGATCCTGCGCCCGGACGACACCACCGTGGTGGCCAACTGGCTCGGCGTGAAACGTGGCACGGACCTGATGGAGTACATGCTCATCATCGCGTTCGTGTTCGTCACTCTCTCGACATACCTGCGTCTCAAGGACATCGAGTTGCGCTACGCCAGGCTGGCCCGCGCGGTGGCGCTGCAGAACGTGCGGAGCCCCGAGGACGCCTAGCGGCTGAGGAGCGCCGCCAGCGCCGCGATCCTGGACTCTTCCAGCTCGGGCAGCGGCAGTACGCGCCGCACCATGGCGGCGCCGTCGAACGTGTTGATGACAATGGTCAGCAGCACGACGAACACCTCCTCGGGAATCTGATCAGCTCCCGGCGCGCTCTTGGCGGTTTCGTAGATGTTGTCGATGTACTCAGCCAGCACCGTCTGCAGTGGGCCCCGCAGCTTTTCGTCGGTGCGAGCCGCCATCATCAGTTCGTGCCACACGGTGTTCGTGTCACTGCCCGCGATGTCGCGCAGGATCGTCAGCACCGCCGGCAGCGGCGGCTGCTCGGCGGGGATCTGCGCTACAAGCTTGCCGCCCAACTCCAACTGACGGCGCGCCACCTCTTGTGCCGTGGCCGCCATGAAATCACTCATCGTCGGGAAGTGCCGGAACAGCGCACCGTCGGAAACCTTGGCCCGCTTGGCGATCACCGCCGCCGACGCCCGCGCATACCCGACCTCGATGATGGTGTCGATGGCGGCGTCGAGTAGTCGTGCGACAGTTTCCTCGCGGCGCTGCTGCTGGGTTCTGGCCATCTCAGACCGGTGTACGGTCCCGGTGCTCAGCACCGGCCCGGAGGTAGCGGCCCGATTTCACCGACTCGCCGTAGCCGTCGCGGAACTGGCCGTCGCGGAACACCACGGCACCGTTGACGGCCGTCGCCACGACGGCGTCGTCGCTGCGGTTGACCATGCGGCTCAGTCCGCCGTAGAACGCCACCGGCTCCTCGTGATAGGCCTCGACCGTGTCGTTGAGTCCGCCCGGATCGATCACCACGAAATCGGCCCGGTCGCCTTCACGCAGCGTGCCGGCCGGGACACCGAACCAGTCGGCCACCTCGGCGGTCAACCGGTGCACGGCGTGCTCGGTGGTCATGAACCCTCTGCCCGCCAACTGCGCGTCGCGCACCCGCTTGAGCAGCTTCACCGGGTAGTTGTAGAACGCCATATTGCGCAGGTGCGCACCGGCATCCGAGAAACCCATGTGCACCGACGGCTCCTTGGCGAGCTTGTCGAGGTACTTGGGCCGGTCGTTGGCGACGATGGTGGTCCATCTGACGTTCCGTTCCCCATTGTCCACGAGGACGTCGAGGAACGCGTCGAGCGGGTGGATGCCCCGCTCGTCGGCGATCTGGCCGAAGGACTTGCCGATCAGCGTCGCGTCGGGGCATTCGACAATGGTGGCGTCATGAAAATCGCGGTGCCACAAGGTGGGTCCGAGCACCCGCCGGTCGAACGACCTGCGGAACCGGCGGCGGTACTCGGGATCCGCGAGCAGCTTGTTGCGCTCGAATTGATCCTTGAGATGCAGGGCGGCGGTACCGGCACCGAACTCTTCGAAGACCGGCAGATCGATTCCGTCCGAATACAATTCGAACGGCACCGGAAGATGCTGGAAGCGCACCTTGGCACCGAGGACGCGGTTGAGCAGTCGGACGCCTGGCCCCAGCACACGCACTGCACCGGGCGAGGACTTGGCGTCGGCCGAGACCAGCAGGCTCATCCGGACGTCCCGGCGGCGGCCGAACCAGCCGCTGCTCTCCAGGAAGAAGTTCAGTGCCTCATGGATTTTGGCCACGTTCGGCGCGCTCTGCAGCATCCGTCCGCGCTTGCGCAGCACCTTGATCAGGCGCCGGCGCTCACGCCAGGTCGCGAATGTCGACGGCAATGCTCGCGACCGGAACCGGTCTCCGTCGAGCTTGTCGATGGCCGCGTCCATCCCGGACAGGCCGAGCATGCCCGCCATGAGCGCCTCGTCGAGGCGGGCCGCCATGGCTTCCAGTTCGGCGTCGGTCGGAGTGACCCCACGGGTGGTGGCGCGGTCGAGCCCCAGCACCGAGGCGCGCAGATCCGAATGCCCCAGCAGCGAAGCGATATTCGGGCCGAGTGGCAACTCGTCGATGGCTTCGATGTACTCTGCCGGGCCCGTCCATGTGCGGTGCTCTTGCAGGGCGCCCAGCACGAACTGACGCGGGACCGCCTCCACCCGGCTGAACAGGTCGGCAGCGTCCTCGGTGTCGGCGTAGACGGTGGACAGTGAGCACATGCCCAGCAGCACCGTGGTCACCCCGTGGCGCACCGACTCCCGCAGGCCCGGGTCGAGCAGGACCTCGGCGTCGTAGTGCGTGTGGACGTCGACGAAACCGGGCAGCACCCATTTTCCGCCGGCGTTGATGACGTCGGGACAGCCGGTCTCGTCGAGCGGTGTGGCCGACACCGTGGCCACCACCCCGTCGCGGATTCCCAGCGATCGGACTTGCGGCGGGGCGCCGGTGCCGTCGAACCACAGGCCGTTGCGAACGATGACGTCATAGGGCATGGCGCAACGCTAGACGAGAAAGTGAGTACTCACAATCTTTTAGCGAGGATTGGTCCTGAAGAATTCGACCGTCTTGGGGATACCCGCGGCCAGATCCACCTGCGGCCGCCAGCCCAGCACGTCCCGGGCCCGGCTGATGTCGAGCTGGGAACGACGCAGGTCACCGAGCCGCGGCGGGTGCATCTCCGGTTCGTCCGCGGCTCCGACGGCCAGGGCGATCGCGGTGTGCATCTCGCGGGTCGACGTCTCCACCCCGGTACCGACGTTGAACCGCTGGCCACCGCCGGCGGAGCCGGAGGCCTTCACGAACGCGTCCACCACGTCGTCGACGTACACATAATCGCGGGTGTCGCTGCCGTCGCCGAAGATCTTGGTTGGCCGCCCGGCCAGCAGCGCCTGGGCGAAGATCGCCACCACGCCGGCCTCACCGTGCGGGTCCTGACGCGGACCGTAGACATTGGCCGGGGCGATATGTGAGCAATCCAGGTCATAGAGATTGCGGAACATGTTGAAGTACACCTCGCCGGCCACCTTGCTGGCCGCATACGGCGACGCCGGATTCGTCGGCGCGTCTTCGCTCGTCGGATACGACGGCGGAGTCCCGTACACCGACCCACCCGAGGAGGTGTGCACCACCTTGCGTACGCCGGCCTGACGGGCCGCCTCGGCCAGCCGGACCACGCCCACCACATTCACCGTTGAGTCCCGCTGCGGATCGTCCACCGAACGCTTCACCGAAATCTGGGCGGCGAGGTGAAAGATCACCTCAGGCTGGGCCTCCTTGAGCAGGCCCAGCAGATCTGCGTCGACGATGTCGGCCTTGACGAACTCGAAATTGTCGTCGTTCTCGGCGTTGCTGAGGTTCTCTGCCCGCCCCGAGCTCAGGTCATCGAGCCCGACGACGCTGTGCCCGTCTGCCAGCAGCCGGTCGACCAGTGTCGATCCGATGAACCCTGCCGCTCCTGTCACCAGTGTTCGCACCGGCTCACCATACCGACGGCCGCCGGCGCCCCGCTGGGTCCGTACAGTCGGCAAGAGTGAACAAGGTCGCCCGCACAGCCGCTGCGCTGATCGCGCTGCATCTGGCGGTCCGGGCGATACTGGCCTTCGGCGGCTATTTCTACTGGGACGATCTGATCCTGATCGGCCGGGCCGGAACCCAGGATCTGCTGTCGCCGTCCTTCCTGTTCGACGACCACGACGGGCACGTGATGCCCGCGGCGTTCCTGGTGTCGGGCGCGATCACCCGCCTGGCACCGTTCTCCTGGGTACTGGCCGCGGTGAGCCTGGTGGTGATGCAGTTGCTGGCCTCGCTGGCGTTGCTGCGGGCCCTGTGGGTGATCCTCGGCTGGCGGCCGGTGCTGCTGGTGCCGCTGACCTTTGCGCTTTTCACCCCCCTGGCCCTACCCGGATTCGCGTGGTGGGCCGCGGCGCTGAACACGCTCCCGATGCAGGCCGCGCTGGCCTGGGTGGTTGGTGAGGCAGTGCTGCTCGTGCGCACGGGTAATCCCCGACACGCGGTTGTCGGTGTGCTCGTCTTTTTGGGCGGGCTGTTGTTCTTCGAGAAGGCCGCCGTGATTCCCTTCGTCGCGTTCGCGGTGGTGGCGCTGCTCGGATACGTGACAGGGACTTTTGGCGTGCGCGAGGTGTGGCGTCGCGGTCTTCGGCTGTGGGTCGGGTGTCTGGCCCTGACGGTGGCCTGGATCGGGGTGTACCTCGTCGTCGTCGATCAAAAGCGGTGGAGCTTCGACCTGGCGATGACCGGCGACCTGCTCAGCCGATCGTTCACCCACGGCATCGTGCCGGGGCTGGTCGGCGGCCCGTGGTCCTGGCAGCGCTGGGCCCCCGCCTCGCCGTGGGCCACACCTCCGCTCTCCGTGATGGTGCTGGGCTGGATCGCGCTTGCCGTCGCCATCGCGGTGGTGCTGGCGCGCAAGACCCGCATCTGGCCGGTGCTCATCGTGGCTCTGGGCTACGCGGTGGCGTGCCAGATCCCGATCTATCTGATGCGCTCGTCTCGGTTCACCGCGCTGGAGCTGGCACAGACGCTGCGCTACTTGCCGGATCTGGCGGTGGTACTGGCCCTGTTGGCGGCCGTGGGATTCTGTGCGCCGAACCGGGAATCATCTCGCCTGCTTTCGGCATCCCGGGCACGCACTGCCGTATGTGTCAGCGTGGCAGCGCTTTTCGTGGCCAGCAGCCTGTATTCGACGTTCACCTTCCTGAAGGTGTGGCAGGACAATCCCGTGCCCACCTACCTCAACAATGCCCGCGCATCGTTGGCATCCACCTCGTCGGCCGCGCCACTACTGGATCAAGAGGTCGATCCGCTGATCCTGCAGCGGGTGGCCGCGCCCGAGAACCTGGCCAGCCACATGTTCGCCCTGGCCAGGCCGCGGCCTGAGTTCGCCTCGGCCACAACCGATCTACGCATGTTCGACCGGACCGGCACGTTGGTCGACGCCAAGGTGACCTGGGTGCGCACCATCGTCGCAGGCCCCGCGCCGAAATGCGGATTCCTGGTGCAGCCCGACGAGCCCGTCGTCATGCCACTCGACGGGCCACTGCTGCCGGCCGACTGGACCGCCGAGATCAACTACCTCGCCAACAGCGACGGCTCCTTGATCATGGCCCTGGCCGAAGGACCCGAGGTGAAGGTGCCGGTGCGGCCCGGGCTCAACCGGGTTTTCGTCAGACTGCCCGGGGCCGGGCAGTCGATCGCGGTACGCGCCAATACCGCTGCGCTGTCGGTGTGCATCTCCCCCGGGCCCGTCGGATTCCTGGCACCGAGCTAGGTAAACCACTGGGATACTGAGGGGCAACTGCCGGGATCCTGTCGAGGGGGACGTTCTGTGAGCGCGCTTGATGGCTTCTATTCGACGTGGTCGAAAGCGCGGGCCACCTTCGGAGAAGGCACTCCGAGCGACGGCAGCCATTACGACGGCAGCAGCTCCCAGTTGCTGCGGATGAAGGGCATGATCGAGTCCGCCGCGCCGGACGACCGCTGGCAGGGCAAAGGGTCTGAGGCCTACGCCGCGGCGAACAAGGAACACGCCGGCGTCTACGAGAAGCTCGCTGAGCTCGACAAGAAGATGGCCGCCGAGGTCACCAACGCCGCCAACGTCGTGACCAGCGGGCGTAATCAACTCAACGCCACGAAGTCCTGGGTCGACAGCATGGTCGCCTCGCTACCGGCGACCAGCGCCCAGGACCGCGAGAACAAGCTGATCCCGATCGCCAATCAAGGCATCAGCCAGGTCAATACCACGGTCCAGAACGCCAACCGGGACATGTTCGCGATCGGTACCCGCGTGACCGGGATCAAGGGCGAGTACGACGGGCTGACGAACCAGAAGTTCGGGCGGGGCGAGGAGGAGGGCAACTCCCAGCAGGAAAAGCCCGACGATGACAAGAAAGCCGACGGTAAACCAGCCGAACCTGGCTCGAATCCAGGTGAGCCTGGCGGACCAGAGTTTGTCATCGGACCACCTACGAAACCCGATATCCCATGGGACGAAGACTTTGACTACAACTCCGCCGAACCCGGTTTGCAGGATTATCTGAAGCGGGCCGAATGGGAGGCAAAGCTCGCAGGCGGGAGGCTACTGCGGGGAGATCTCGATGACGCCACCCAGATGTACCGGCACTATTGGGATAACGACGGCAAGCCAATCGAATTCGACTACGAGGAAGCCTACCGTGAGGATCCAGGCATCCGCGCCAACGTGGATGATCAGGTCAGCCGAGCACAGCGCGGAGCCGAGGAACTGATCAGGGCAGGCAACACGTCGTTCTCGATGACCGGCGATCCGAATCCGACCAAGAACTATCCCACCACAGAAAACTGGCAGAAAGCGGTTGGCGGATACCAACAGTGGAGCAGCGCGGACGTCAAGGTCGAAGGCAACAAAGTCACGATGACTGTGACAGTGCACGCCGAGGACCACTACAACTTCAATCGAGGCCAATCAGACATCGGCACCGGAGCCTCCGACAACGAGAACGGTAGATTCACCGAACTGGGATGGGCCAGACCGTTCGACTCCCACGGGGAAGTCACCCGGACCGTCACCTGGGAATTGGGCAGTGCCCCAAGTGCTGACCAAGGGACCCAACCTCAATTCAATCCCGGACGCGAGGATCGTGCGGACGGCAGAGGTAGCCCAGGCGGCGTAAGACCGCCCGACAACAATCGCAACACCGGAGGAGTGACACTGCCGTGACGAATTTCCCTGGGGCGAGCAG
Source organism: Mycobacterium sp. URHD0025 (assembly GCF_000426065.1). Taxonomy (GTDB): domain Bacteria; phylum Actinomycetota; class Actinomycetes; order Mycobacteriales; family Mycobacteriaceae; genus Mycobacterium. Next base: position 178,738 of record NZ_AUEQ01000009.1, read on the forward strand.
GATAAGCGCAGTGACCTTGTCGCTGACTTTGGCCGTTGTCGCACTTTCAGCGTGTTCCCCCAGTTCGCATGATGGGCAACAGATGGAGAGAACCGTGACCGCTCCCGCCGCCAAAACCACGTCCAATCCCGTCCGGCATGAGCTAGAACCGCTGACCAAACGTTTCCCCGCGCTCGGGTCACCCGTCGCCGCAGCGTGGGTCAGCGGAGACATGGGTGATCCGGATGTTCCTGGGCCATCGTTGTACTGGATCGACAGCATCGTCGAGCTGACTCCGTCAGTCGCGGAGGATCTGAAGACGCGATACCGGCCGATACCGACTACAAACCAGCCCGACGTATGGGAAACGCTGAGGGCAGATCTGCCACACGGCGGGTTCCTTGCTAGCGACCAGCTCGACGTGGCATTCACCAGCACAAGAATCAAGTCAAAGGTGTACCTGGCTGCAGACGCGCCAGTTGTCGTCATCACCGCAACTGGAGAGTAGACAACCACCTATCGCCGAGGTGGTGGCAAGGCATCAGCAGAGAGGATCGGCGATCTGCCGCCTATCTCGACAGCGGTCGAGCACGCGCGCAATGCCATCGATCGATGTCTGATTCGCAGCGTCGAACCGCCTAGGCACGACGCTGCAGTCGCCGCCTCACGGTCCCACCAGTGCCAGGGGAATCACAGCCACGCCATCCGGGCGCCGATATGCGAACTGCCCGGTGTTCACCACGATCCGGTCCACCAACCGATCACCGATCTGACTCTTGAGCCAGTTGAGATGGCGTACGTCTTTGTCGTCGACTGTTGCCGCCAGCTTCACTTCGATCGCGATCACCCTCATCCCCGGCCCTTCAACGATCAGGTCGATCTCGTGGTCCCCGTTCTGAGTGCGCAGGTGACCCACAGTCGCCTCAGCAGCCTCCGCGTAGACTCGGATCGACTGTGCGACAAGGGATTCGAATAGTGATCCGAGCCAAGTGCCCGCAGGCCCCGGAGCGGTGGCCCCGCCGAGCAACGCGTCGACGTCGACGCCGGCCATTGCGGCGGCGAGTGCTGGATCTACAAGGTGATGCTTGGGCGTCTTCGTCAGCCGCTTGAGCGGAGTGAACGACGGCATCCACGGACTGACCGGATCGAGGATGAACAGTCGTTGCAGATGCTCTCGGTACTGCGCGACGGTCTGCCTGGCAGGCTTGTCAGACTCGCCTGGAGTGGCCGAGTCGAGGATCACGCTGTACGCGGCGTCCGTTGACGTCGCTGCCCCATATGCCGCGAGCCAAGCCCGGAGCGCGGCAGGTTGGCGCACCGCCATCCCATTGTCGGGGAGCTCGCGCTCAACGATCCGGCTCAAGTATCCGTTTAGTTGCGCTCGGCGGACTCGCGGAGGCAGATCTCGGATCCCCGGAAATCCGGAGCGGACGACCTCCTCGGCGTAGTCGGGCAGCGCGACGTCCGTCTGCCCCTCAACCGGCGTCTGGCTGCCGGTCAGAAGCGCACGCAGCGACACCGCAGGGCTGGTCAACCCACGTTCAGACAGGGACATTGGCCGCATGACCAAGCTGAGGATGCGGCCCGCACCGGAATGAATTCTGGCGCTCGCCGACGCCTGCGCCGATCCAGTCAGCAGAAATTTTCCGCCTTCAGATGACTGATCGACGCCGCGGCGAACTCGGTCCCATACCGACGGGAGTAGCTGCCACTCATCGATGAGAACCGGCGGGTCCAGCCGGTCAATAAGTCCGAGATCAGCTGCCAGTACAGATCGTTGCGAATCGTCATCCAAATTCAACGTCGACTTGGCACGCTGGGCCGCAGTCGCCGTCTTCCCCACTCCTTTGGCACCCTCGAGCGCGATTGCGCCTGCATGCGGGAAAAGGTCATCAAGAACCTGGTCAACTACCCGCGGCCGATACCCCACGGACTCAATCTAACAAATCGCAGCACCTCTAACTAACAAATCGCAGGATATCTACCTAACAGATCGCATCAACTGGTGCCGGACCTCAGAGCCAGCATCAGCGCACCCGTCGCCATTTCTGTTGGAGGCTGACGACCGATTCTGAGGCCGTGCCAAGCTGGCAGGCATGACAGACGTACGTGAACAGGGCCTGCGAGTCCTCCAGGAGATGGTTCCGCACCTGCCGGCAGGCGTCGTCGAGCCAGACGGATCATTCGGCGACGAGATGATGGCCATCGGAGTCGACAATGTCTTCGGTCGGCTGTGGAGCCGCGAAGGGCTGAGCCGGCGTGATCGCAGCCTGGTCACCATGGGCATTCTGATCGCCCTGCGGGCCACCGACGAGTTCGAGTCACACGTCAGGATCGGCCTGAGAAACGGCCTCACCGAGGACGAGATCGCCGAGGTCATCTACCACTCCAGCGGCTACGCCGGATTCCCCAACGCCAACACTGCGATGAAAGCGGCCAAAGGGGTACTCGACGGTTCGTGACCGCAGTAACCCATCACCGGACCACCGTCGACGGCATCGACACCTTCTACCGGGCGGCCGGCCCCGTCGACGCTCCGGCGTTACTACTCCCCCACGGCTACCCGGCCTCGTCTTACGTCTACCGCAACCTGATGGCGCGCCTGGGCGACCGCTGGCGGCTGATCGCGCCGGATCTACCCGGATTCGGTTACAGCGCAACGCCTTCACCCGACGACTTCGCATACACCTTCACCGCGTACAGCCGTTTCCTCCAGTCCTTCGTCGACGCCATGCACCTGAGCCGCTATGCGATCTGGTTGCACGACTACGGATCTCAATTCGGCTTCCAGCTCGCCATCGCCAAGCCGGAACGGGTTGCGGGCCTGGTCATCCAGAACGGTGACATCTACGAAGACGCCTTCGGCCCGAAGTACGACTTCCTCAAGGAATCCTGGAGCAATCCCGGGCCCGAGGCCCGACGCCAGATTGCCCAGCACGTCAGCTTGCACGGTTTCGAAACCGAGTTCCGCGGTGAGCTTCCCGAGGACGTCGCCGATCGGATCAGCCCCGACCTGTGGACACTGCACTGGTCGCTGATGTCCACACCTGAGCGAATCGCCAATCTGATCCGGCTATTGGAGGATCAACCCACGACCCTGGACTGGTTCGCCGACGAACAGGCCTACCTGCGTGAGCGCCAGCCGCCGACATTGATCGTCTGGGGTCCGCACGATGGCTACATGCCGGAGAAGTCGGCCCGCGCATATCTACGCGATCTGCCCGACGCAGCGATTCACCTGCTCGATGGCGGGCACTGGCTACTGGAAACCCACCTCGACGAGGTGGTTCCGTTGGTCGACGAGTTCCTGACCACCGTCCACGCCGATTGACGCAAAAAAAATGGAGCCACCCAGGGGAATCGAACCCCTGACCTATTCATTACGAGTGAATTGCTCTACCGACTGAGCTAGGGTGGCGCGCTCGGCGAACCGGGCGGCACGAGTCTACGGCAGCCATGCCCGAGCCTCCAAAGTGATCCCCGAGTCGCTACGTCCCGCCCTCCGGACGTCACCCACGCAGCGCCTGCCCGACAGTGGCCACCATGGCATCGACGGCGAACTTCGGCTTGACGTTGACCGCCAGAGCTTCGCGACATTCCAGCACGGCCTCGATACAGCGCAGCAGCCGGTCCGGTGGCACGTGAGCAGCCATGGCCTCGACTTTCTCGGCCATGTCCGGGTGATTCGCCGTGACACCGCCGGCGCCCGAGGAGACGAGCAGCGCATCACGGAAGTAGGTGGCCAGGTCGATCAGGGCCCGGTCCAGCGCATCGCGGGACGCCCGGGTCTGCCTCGATTTCTGCCGCCTCTCCAAGTCTTTCAGCGCTCCGGCGGTCCCACGGGTGGTCGCCGCGGTGCCTTTTCCGGTCCCGCCCGCGCCGAGAGCAGTCTTGAGCTCCTCGGTCTCGGTCTCGTTGCGTCCGACGGTCAACGCCAATGCCTCGGCCTCGGCGACGGCCACCATCTCCTCAGCCGCCGCGTAGGCCCGCGTCGGCGTCGCTGCGTCCCGGGCCAGCCCGAGCGCCCGTTTGCGACGCTCCCTGGCCTCGGGATCGGTCGCCAGCCGGCGGGCGCGACCCACATGCCCGCCGCTGACCGACGCCGCCCAGCGGGCGTCCGCCTCCGGCAGCCCGTCTCCGGAGATCAGGACGTCGGCGATCGCGTCCACCGATGGGGTGGTCAGCGCGACGTGCCGGCACCGCGAGCGCAATGTGATCGCGATGTCCTCGGGGTCCACCGACGGCGCACACAGCAGGAACACGGTCGACGGTGGCGGCTCCTCCACCACCTTGAGCAGCGCGTTGGCCGCGCCTTCGGTGAGCCGGTCGGCATCCTCGATCACGACGATCTGCCACCGTCCGGTCCCGGGGCGGCGCGACGCGATCTGGACGATCTCGCGCATGTCCTTGACCGCGATCGACAGCCCCTCGGGCACGATGCGGCGCACATCGGCATGGGTGCCGGCCATCGTCGTCGTGCACGCCCGGCACTGCCCGCACCCGGGAACCCCGTCAGAGGTGCACTGAAGGGCCGCCGCGAAACACAGCGCCGCCACCGAGCGCCCCGATCCGGGCGGGCCGGTGATCAACCAAGCATGTGTCATGGTGCCCACACTGGTGGCGCTGTGCCCCGAATCACTACGGGTGTCACCCCGGGCCGCCATCGCGGCCGCCACCAGCTCCTGTTCCACCGCGTGCTGGCCTACCAGCCGCGAAAAGACCCCGCTCATCGTCCCCAACAGTAGTGGTCAAGCCGACACAACCACGTCACAGCAGACGCTCAACGTCCCTGCGGCCCGATACGGTGAACAGGTGACCACGGAGCCCATACCGATCGCGCGAATCGGTGCATTCGCGCGGTGGGTGGCGCGTACCCCGTGGCCGGTGTTCACCCTCGGCATGCTTCAGGCCGACATCATCGGCGCGCTGTTCGTGCTGGGCTTCCTCCGCTTCGGTCTACCACCCGAAGACCGGATCCAGCTCCAGGATCTTCCGGTCGCCAACCTGGCGGTCTTCCTCGGCTACCTGTTCGTGTCGTTCACCGTCGGCGCCTACCTGGCCCTGCGGCTGCTGATCCCGGTGATCCGGTGGCAGCGCCGTGACACGCTGCTGGCCAAGTCCGATCCCGGCATCACCGAGCTCGCCCGCGTGCGAGCGCTGAAGATGCCGTTCTACCGCACCCTGATCAGCGTCACGAACTGGTTTCTGGGTTCCATCGTGTTCATCGTGGCCAGCTGGCCGGTCGCCAGTAAATCGGCTCCCGTGGTCCTGGTCGCCACGGCGCTGGGAGCGACCGCCACCGCGATCATCGGCTACCTGCAGTCCGAGCGCGTGTTGCGGCCGGTCGCGGTCGCCGCGCTGCGCGGCGGGGTGCCGGAGAACTTCCGCGCTCCCGGGGTGATCCTGCGCCAGGTGCTGACCTGGGTGCTCTCGACAGGTGTGCCGGTCCTGGCCATCGTGTTGGCCCTGGTGGCCAGCAAGTTCTCGATCCTCACCGCGTCCGCCGATCGGCTGATCACCCCGCTGTTGCTGCTGGCCATCGCGGCGCTGGTGATCGGGCTGGCCGGCACCCTGCTGGTGGCGATGTCGATCGCCGACCCGCTGCGTCAGCTGCGCTGGGCACTGGGCGAGGTGCAGCGCGGCAACTACAACGCGCACATGCAGATCTACGACGCCAGTGAGCTGGGCCTGCTGCAGGCCGGGTTCAACGACATGGTGCGTGAGCTGGCCGAGCGGCAACGGTTGCGTGACCTGTTCGGCCGGTACGTGGGTGAGGACGTGGCCCGGCGTGCCCTGGAGCGGGGCACCGAGCTGGGCGGTCAGGAACGCGACGTGGCGGTGCTGTTCGTGGACCTGGTGGGGTCGACGCATTTGGCGTCGACCATCCCGGCCGCCGAAGTGGTGAACCTGCTCAACGAGTTCTTCCGGGTCATCGTCGACACCGTGAACCGTCACGGTGGATTCGTCAACAAGTTCCAGGGTGACGCGGCGCTGGCCATCTTCGGCGCACCCATCGAGCATCCCGACGCCTCGGGCGGCGCGCTGGCCGCGTCCCGCGAACTGCACGACGAGCTGCTCAGCGTGCTGGGCACCGACACCGAGTTCGGTATCGGGGTCTCGGCCGGACGGGCGATCGCCGGCCACATCGGCGCTCAGGCCCGTTTCGAGTACACCGTGATCGGCGACCCCGTGAATGAGGCCGCCCGGCTCACCGAGCTCGCCAAGCTTGAGGAAGGCCACGTGCTGGCCTCGGCCATCGCGGTCAGCGGCGCGCTCGACGCCGAGGCGTTGTGCTGGGACGTCGGCGAGATCGTCGAGTTGCGTGGGCGCACCGTGCCCACCCAGTTGGCCCGCCCGGTGAACCTGGTGCTGCCGCGCCATCTGGAGCGCGAAACGCAGAGCGACGCCACGGGCTAGCCAAGTCGCCGAATGGCCACTTGATGCACGCCTTTTCGCGGATCGCGTGCCACAACTGGCCGCTCGGCGCAGAGGCTAGGCCTTCTTGGCGGCAGCCTTCTTCGCCGGGGCCTTCTTGGCAGCCTTCTTGGCCGGGGCTTTCTTCGCGGCCTTCTTGACCGGCCCGCGGGCGCGGCGGTCGGCCAGCAGCTCGGAGGCCCGCTCGTCGGTGATCGACTGGACGTCGTCACCCTTGCGCAGGCTGGCGTTGGTCTCACCATCGGTGACGTAGGGCCCGAAACGGCCGTCCTTGATCACCATCGGCTTGCCCGAGGCCGGGTCGGTGCCCAGTTCGCGCAGCGGCGGGGCCGCGGCGGCCTGGCGCCCACGACGCTTGGGCTCGGCGTAGATCTTGAGCGCCTCGTCGAGGGTGATGGTGAACATCTGCTCTTCGGTGGCCAGCGAACGAGAGTCGGTGCCGCGCTTGAGGTATGGGCCGTAACGGCCGTTCTGCGCGGTGATCTCCTCGTTGTTCGACGGATCGACACCGACAACGCGAGGCAGCGACAGCAGCTTGAGCGCGTCGTCGAGCGTCACCGTCTCCAGATCCATTGAGCGCAAGAGCGATCCGGTGCGAGGCTTCGGGCCGGTCGGCTTCTTGCCCTTCTTGGCTGTCGCCCCGGCATCCGGATCCTCGGGAGGTTCCGGGAGGATCTCGGTGACGTAGGGGCCGAATCGTCCGTCCTTGGCGACGATTTCGTGCCCGGTGGCCGGGTCGACGCCCAGCACCCGGCCCTCTTGTGGTGTGGCGAAGAGCTTTTCGGCCAGCTCCAGAGTCAGCTCGTCAGGAGTCAGCTCATCCTTGAGATTGGCGCGCTGCGGCTTGAGCTCCCCGGGATTATCCGGGTCGGCGATCATGCGCTCCAGGTACGGCCCGTTACGGCCCACCCGGACGACGATCGCGCGACCTTCGGCATCGCCGAAGAGCTTGATGGAGTTGACTTCTCGCGCGTCGATGCCCTCGAGATTTCCACCCACGAGGTGCTTGAGCCCACCGGCCCTGGCGATCGAGCCCTCGACGCCGTGATCACCACCGAAGTAGAAGTTGGACAGCCAGTTGGTGCGCTGCTCCTGACCGTTGGCGATCTCGTCGAGCTCGTCCTCCATGGCCGCGGTGAAGTCGTAGTCCACCAGCCGGCCGAAGTGCTGTTCGAGCAGTCCGACCACGGCGAAGGCGACCCAGGACGGCACCAGGGCGCTGCCCTTTTTGACCACGTAGCCGCGGTCCTGGATGGTCTTGATGATCGAGCTGTACGTCGACGGCCGTCCGATGCCCAGTTCTTCGAGAGACTTGATCAGCGAGGCCTCGGTGTAGCGGGCCGGCGGGCTGGTGGTGTGTCCATCAGCGGTCAGGTCGGCGGCGTCGACGCGCTGCCCCTGAGTCAGGTTCGGCAGACGGCTCTCGGCGTCGTCGGCTTCGCCGCCGGCCTGCTCGTCAAGACTCTCGACGTAGGCCTTGAGGAAGCCCGGGAACGTGATGGTGCGACCGGAGGCGTTGAACACGACCTGCTCGCCCGAACTGGCGGCACCGGCGATGCGCAGCGACAGCGTGGTGCCGCGCGCATCGGCCATCTGTGAGGCCACGGTGCGCTGCCAGATCAGCTCGTAGAGCCGGAACTCGTCGGTGTCGAGCTGCGCGTGCAGCTGGCCCGGGGTCTGGAACACGTCACCGGCAGGGCGGATGGCCTCGTGGGCCTCCTGGGCGTTCTTGACCTTGCGCGTGTACTGCCGCGGCGACGGATGCACGTACTCGTCGCCGTAGAGCTGCCTGGCCTGGTTGCGCGCGGCGTTGATCGCGGACTCCGACAGCGTCGTGGAGTCGGTACGCATGTAGGTGATGTAGCCGTTCTCGTACAACCGCTGCGCGATGCTCATGGTGCGCTCCGAGGAGAACCGCAGCTTGCGGGCGGCCTCCTGCTGCAGCGTCGACGTCATGAACGGCGCGTACGGGCGCCGGGTGTACGGCTTCTGCTCGACGGAGCTGACGGCCAGCTGGGCACCGCGCAGCCCGGCGGCCAGGGCACCTGCACTGGCCTCGTCGAGCACCAGCACCTCGTCGGGCTTCTTCAGCTGGCCCAGCGAGTCGAAATCGCGGCCTGCGGCAACGCGGCGGCCGTCGACGGTGTTGAGTTTGGCGGTGAACTTGGGCGGGGTGGCCTGCGGATCGGACACCGACGCGTCCAGCTCAGCGCTGACATCCCAGTACGCAGCGCTGCGGAACGCCATGCGCTCCCGCTCACGCTGCACGATGATGCGCGTGGCCACCGACTGCACGCGGCCCGCCGACAACTTCGGCGCGACCTTCTTCCACAGCACAGGCGAGACTTCGTAGCCGTAGAGCCGGTCGAGGATGCGGCGGGTTTCCTGCGCGTCGACCAGGGCGATGTCCAGGTCACGCGGGTTTTCGGCGGCGGCGCGGATGGCCGGTTCGGTGATCTCGTGGAACACCATCCGCCGGACCGGCACCTTGGGCTTCAGCGTCTCCAGCAGGTGCCAGGCGATCGCCTCGCCCTCGCGGTCACCGTCCGTCGCGAGGTAGAGCTCGTCAACGCCCTTGAGCAGGTCCTTCAGCTCCGTGACGGTGCTCTTCTTCTCGGGGCTGACGATGTAGAGCGGTTCGAAGTTGTCGTCGACATTGACCCCGAGGCGCGCCCACGGTTCGGATTTGTACTTGGCGGGCACGTCCGCGGCATTGCGCGGCAGGTCACGAATGTGTCCCCGCGAGGATTCGACCACATAATTGGAGCCCAGGTAGCCAGCGATCTTCCGCGCTTTTGTCGGCGACTCCACAATCACGAGTCGCCGGACGTTTCCCTTGCTACCGCTGCCGCTATCGCCAGCCAACTGTGCTTACGCTCCACTTCTATAGTTGCCGCGCCATGCCCGGCAACTGACAATTTCGCATTACGCGCGAGCCTACGCAAACCGGCTCTCCGCGTGGGCACCATTAAATACTGGGCCAATGCGCCAACGCCGCGCCCTCCCCCGGTGGTTCCCCGACGTTTTCCACCAGGCGTGACAGGCGTCGCCGCCCACCGATCCGCAGGGCCGGATGTGAACCTCTCGTACCGATCAGCGTCGGAGCGATTCCCACCCGCATCATGGCCGCGGCCAGCGCGGGATGGGTGTCGGGCGCATGTGGGTCGAGCCCCAGGAGATAGCGGTCGTCGGCTTCGGGTTCGCCGGCCGCCAAAGTCCAAGCCCGCAGCTCACGGGCCCCGGGAAGCCATCCGGGCGGCACTGTCTTGACCGCGCCCCTGGTCCATTCCCGCGCGATCAGCATCAGCTGCGGATCCGGTGCCGTACGCACCAGCGGATTGTTCTCGTCGGTCCGCGAGATCTCCGACACGAGCCCGGCCTCGCTGATCATCTCGGCCAAGCCCTGGGCTCGCCACATCTGGTCGACGACCACCGAGATCCGGGCCGCCTGCTGGCCCCCGTTACCCGACAGAACGATCTGTCCGGGTCCGGCGAGCACCCCGGTCAGGTCGGCCACCGCGGGCGGCACCGACTCGGCCGAGAAGAAGGACAGCTGGCTCACGAATCGACACTAGGCCAGCACAGGCCTCAAAAACGAGAACACCCCCGCGGTGTCCTATGCGGACTCACGCGAGGGTGTCTCGTTGGGTTTTGTGGCTCAGACGGCCCGAACACCCGTAGCCTGCGGCCCCTTGGGGCTCTGGCCGACCTCGAACTCAACCTTCTGGTTCTCCTCCAGGGTGCGGAAACCGCTGCCCTGGATTTCCGTGTAGTGGACAAACACGTCGGCAGAGCCGTCCTCCGGAGCAATGAAGCCGAAGCCCTTCTCCGCGTTGAACCACTTCACAGTTCCCTGTGGCATCTTTTGTTCTTTCCTTCTCTTTCAACCGGGTGCGGTCCACCGACTTCCGATGTACCGGGCCCGTTCCGACCGCCATACCAACGCGCGAGTCGTCGGAACTGACCCGACCTACAACCCTCGCAGGAACCGCGATCGCAACGACGATCCTGCGAGTGCGAGTACAAACACAGAAGCTGCGACCGTGATCAGTCAATCATGTTCGGGGCTCCCGCGACAGTCTCGAAACTCGGCGCGTGGTGAACAATTCGTTTACAAATCCGGGCCGACAACGGCGGGGTGGAGCGTAGGAGGGCGAGCGGTGCTGCATCAGGGGTCCGATTTCGGCCGTGAGCTGCTCGCTTGCGCTGTCGACGGCACTCCTTCCGGCGAAGATCCGCTACGCCATGTCGCGGATATACCGGCGCGGCAGGGCAAACCGCTGCAGTGGCCGCAGTGGGCCCATCCTGAGGTCGTCCGGGCGTTGACCGACCGGGGGATCGCCGCGCCGTGGTCGCACCAGCTCGCCGCCGCCGATCTGGCCCACGACGGGCGCCACGTGGTCGTGTCCACCGGAACCGCGTCGGGCAAGTCCCTCGCCTATCAGCTGCCGATCCTGACGGCGTTGGCCGAGGACCGGCAGGCTCGCGTGCTCTACCTGTCACCGACCAAGGCGCTGGGTCACGACCAGCTGCGCACGGCCCAGACCCTGACCGAGACGGTGGCCGCATTGCGCGACGTCGCGCCCGCGCCATACGACGGCGACAGCGCCACCGAGGTGCGCCGGTTCGCCAGGGAGCGCTCACGGTGGATCTTCTCCAATCCCGACATGATCCACCTGTCGCTGCTGCGCAACCATGCCCGATGGGCCGTGTTCCTGCGCCATCTCAAGTTCATCGTCGTCGACGAATGTCATTACTACCGTGGCATTTTCGGCTCCAACGTGGCCATGGTGCTGCGTCGGCTGCTCCGGCTGTGTGCCCGATACTCCCCCGACGGTTCGGGGCCGACGGTGATCTTCGCCAGCGCCACCACGGCATCACCCGCCGAGACCGCCGCCGAGCTGATCGGACAGACCGTCGCCGAGGTGACCGAGGACGGCTCCCCGCAAGGCGCACGCACGATCGCGCTGTGGGAGCCGGCTCTGCTGACCGACCTCATCGGCGAGAACGGCGCGCCGGTACGACGTTCGGCCGGCGCCGAGGCTGCGCGGGTGATGGCCGACCTGATGTCCGAAGGGGCACGCACCCTGACGTTCGTCCGGTCCCGGCGCGGCGCCGAACTCACCGCGCTGGGAACCCGGGCCCGGCTGGAGGAGACCGCCCCCGAGCTGGCCGATCAGGTGGCGTCCTACCGCGCCGGCTATCTCGCGGAGGACCGCCGGGAGCTGGAACACGCGCTGACCGACGGGCGGCTTCGCGGGCTGGCCACCACCAACGCTCTCGAACTCGGCATCGACATCGCCGGGTTGGACGCGGTGGTGCTGGCCGGCTTCCCCGGCACCGTCACCTCGTTCTGGCAGCAGGCCGGCCGGTCCGGCAGGCGCGGACAGGGCGCGCTCATCGTGTTGATCGCCCGCGACGATCCCCTGGACACCTACCTCGTGCACCATCCCGCGGCGCTGTTGGACAAACCGATCGAGCGCGTGGTGATCGACCCGACGAATCCGCATGTGCTCGGCCCGCAATTGCTCTGCGCCGCAGCCGAGCTGCCGCTCACCGAGGCCGAGGTCCGGCTGTGGAGCGCCGAGGCGGTGGCCGAGACTCTCGTCGACGACGGCTTGTTGCGCAAGCGCCCGGGCGGCTACTTCCCCGCTCCCGGGGTGGATCCGCACCCGGCCGTGGACATCCGTGGCTCCAGCGGTGGCCAGATCGCGATCCTGGAGGCCGAGACCGGCCGGATGCTGGGCAGCACGGGAGCGGGCCGAGCGGCAGCCACGCTGCATCCGGGTGCGGTGTATCTGCACCAGGGCGAGACCTACCTGGTCGACTCGCTGTCTTTCGAGGACGGTGTCGCATTCGTGTATGCCGCGGACCCCGGCTACAGCACGTTCGCCAGGGAACTCACCGACATATCGGTGACCGGACCCGGCGAGCGTAGGGAGTTCGGCCCGGTCACGGTGGGTCTGGTCCCGGTGTCGGTGACCAACACCGTGGTCGGCTACCTGCGCCGGCGCATCGACGGCGAGGTGATCGACTTCGTGGAGCTGGACATGCCGCCCAGCACGCTGGACACCATGGCGGTGATGTGCACCGTCACCCCGGAGTCGTTGCAGGACAACGGCATTGACTTACTCGCCGTGCCCGGGAGCCTGCACGCGGCAGAACACGCCGCGATCGGCCTGCTTCCGCTGGTGGCCAGCTGCGATCGGGGCGACATCGGCGGGGTCTCGACAGCCGTCGGGCCGGTGGACGGCCTGCCGTCGATCTTCGTCTACGACGGCTATCCGGGCGGTGCCGGTTTCGCCGACCGCGGATTCCGCAATCTGGGTACGTGGTGGGGCGCGACGGCCGATGCGATCGAGGCCTGCGAATGCCCGAACGGCTGCCCCTCCTGCGTGCAGTCACCGAAATGCGGAAACGGCAATGACCCGCTGGACAAATCGGGCGCGGTAAAAGTGCTCCGCCTGGTGCTCGGCGCGCTGAGTACTTCCTCAGCGATCCCCCGACCGCGTTGACGACCGACCCCTCGACGGCCGACTACGCGGATCGACAACTACGTGGCTGCATTCGGCCACGCCGAACACACAGACGTTGCGACGAACGGTCGGACAACGCGATCCGTTCCCAATCCCGGAGGCCGGGCGCAGTGGCAAATTACGTGAACTCACTCATGTTCGCAACCCGACAGACCCGACATGGGTAACCCGTGACCGCGATCCGCGGGCTTTAGCTACGGAATCCGTCGTCATCGAACGTGAAGGCCGCAACGGCCACGCCGGTAAAATGCCGCGCATGACCCACGACTGGCTGCTCGTGGAGACACTGGGTAGCGAGCCTGCGGTGGTCGCACGAGGTCTGCAGACGAAGAACCTCGTCCCGATCAGTGTGTTTCTGCGCCGAAATCCGCATCTGATGGCGATTCAGAGCGCGATCAGGGAAACGGTGCAGGCCGGCCAGGGTCTCAGCAGCATCACTCCGAAGAATGACCGCGTAATCCGCACCGAGGTGGTGCGGATGTCGGACGGACACATCCACGGGGTGCACGTCTGGATCGGACCGACCGATGCGGAGCCGCCGCAACGCCCCGTTCCGGGCCCACTGGTCTGGGATCTGACGACGGGCGTGGCCACCGATACCGCCGAATCCCTGCACAACAGCGGCATGAACCCCGAGACCGAAGCCACCCACGACCGGGCGTTCGCCGATGATCTGCCTGGCAGGGACCTCAACGGCAGTGAGGCGAAGGTCCTGGCCATGACACTCAAACCGGTGGTGGGCAGTACGTTGTGCACCACCTGGGATGTCACCGACCACAACGGAGAGCTCATCACCGTGGGCTTCGTTGCCCGAGTGACTCTCGAACCTCACGACGACGGCTCCGAGCGACTGATCTGCCGCGCGATGAACTGGCGCAGCGAACGTGAAAAAGCTGTGGTGCGCCCCGACAATCTGGCCCAACGCATCCTCGACGGACTCGCCCAGCCGGGTGTGCACCGCGCACTGGTCGGCCTCGACGACTGGAAACTGCTGAAATGGCTCGACGAACCCGCGCCATTCTTCGACTGGCGTAACCGCGACGGCGGGCAGGCCCGCATCCACCCGGCCGACGCCCGGCACATGGCCCGGATGACCGCGGATTTCACCGACGGTGTCACCACGGCCGTGTTGCGGATGCGCGCCGAGGACGGCGGCTGGCAACCCGTGCACATGACGATCAACCGCATCGAACTCGACGAGGACACGTTCGCCGGCCTCATCGCGCTGCGGCTGCCCACCGACGACGAGGTAGTCGCGGCAGACCTCGACTAGCGTCCCGCCCCGCCTACTCCTCGCTGTATCGAATCGTGTTCAGTTCTTCACCTCGAAGCTGGCGTCGGTTTTGTTGGTGACGTTGTCGCCCGCGGTGATTGTTGGATACCGCGAGGGTGTGAGGGCGCTGAGACAGGTCGGCACCGTCTCGATGACCGCGTCATAGTTGGGTTGGCAGAAGAACGGCAGTGACAGTCGGCGGCTTGCGGGTCCGGTGATGGTGGGGTTCTGCACGCGGTGCAGGGTCGAGATCCATTTGTCGTTGGTCCACCGCGCCATCAGGTCACCGATGTTGACGACGAACGAGTCGGGGATCGGCACCACGGGGATCCAGCTGTCGTCGAGATTCACCTCGAGCCCACCCACGGCGTCACGTTGATAGAGCAGGGTCAGGCTTCCGTAGTCGGTGTGCTCGCCGATGCGCAGTTGGCCGGGTTCGGGCTGCCGGTCAAGTGGCGGATAGTGATTGGCGAACAGGTTACTGATCGGCTTGTCGACTTTGTCGTCGAACCAATGCTCGTCGAGGCCGAGGGCCAGTGCAAAGAGTCGCATCACATCGAAGGCCAGGCAAGACATTTCGTAGTAGTAGCGCTCCCATGTGGCGCGGAACGCAGGGCTGTCCGGCCACAGGTTGTCATGGAAGTGTCCGTGTTGGCGGGCTCGGGTGAACCAGGCGTCACCCGTGGGGACATCAGGCAGGCCGATGGAGAAGAACTCGACCAAGTCAGCCGGGGTCATCTTGCCGCGGGTACGGGCCAGTGCCCTTGATTTCGGGGGCATGTAGCCCCGGCTGGTGCCCGGTTGAGCACGCACTGCGAGCTTTTCGGCGTCGCCGCATTCAAAGAACTCGGCGGTGACGTCGTACATGTCATCGAGCAACCGAGGTGAGACGCCGTGGTTGATCACCGCCAGGAATCCGACCTGGGAGTTGGCATCGTCGATCTGCCGGGCTACCCGTTGGCGGTCCTGGGTGCTGCCACGCGCTCGCCCGAGATCGATGAGCGGGACGGTGTCAGACATCAGTGTCTCCCTTTGCGCGGGTGATGGGCCATCCTGCCCGTTGCTTGGGACCGGCGGCGTAGGTCCGGATCTTGCTGGTAGTCAGCGACATTGCGACGAGATCTTCAGCGAGTGCGACGGCGCCCCCTCGCGGCCATGTTCCCCGAACCCTGCCATCACAACTGCGTCGACGAAGCTGTCGTAGTACACCTCGGGGGAATCGGGGGTCATCGGCGGTCATCGATAACCGTGTGTTGCAGTTCATCACCACGATCCGAGTCACGCCGGCACCACCTCGGTGCCGGATTCCGATTGGCGGGTCGACCAGGCGATGGGGACGTAGAACAACGTGGCCAGGATGGCGCCGATCGCCCATGAGAACGGTGCCCACACACCGAAGGTGGGAACCAGGGCCAGGATCGCCGCGACGACCGTGGCCGGAACCAGCGCGACCAGGGCTCTCGGATTGAACCCACGGGTGAAGTAGTACTTGCCGCCGGGATCCGCGCGGAAAAGATGGTCGACGTCGACGTGGCCGCGCCGGATGATCCAGTAGTCCGACATCAGCACGCCGAATAGCGGGCCGAGGAAGGCACCGAGTCCGCCGACGAAGTAGGCGATCGACTCGGGATTGTTGTACAGGTGCCACGGCAATGGCAGCACAGACAGCACGGCTGCGATGAGACCGCCTCGGAAGAAGTTGATGTGTTTGGGCGCCACATTCGAGAAGTCGTAGGCACAGGAGATGAAGTCGGCCACGATGTTGATACCGATCGTGGCGATCGTGAAGACCAGGGCGCCGAACAGGATTATCGCTGTGCTGTCGGTCTTTTCGATCAGTTTCACCGGGTCGGTGATGGCCTCACCGAATACGACGATGCTCGCGGACGTGACGGTAACCGCGACGATCGCGAACAGAACGAAGTTCACCGGCAGGCCGAAGAAGTTGCCGCGGGTGATGGCCCGCTTGTTCGGAGCGAGCCGGCCGAAGTCGGCGAAGTTGACGAGGAACGTGGCAAAGAACGACACGTTGAGCGCGATCGCGGCGAACATCTCGTAGGTGAGATCCCAGCCATGCGCCTGGTTTGGGCTCAGATCGAACGAAACATTGCCCCCAGCCTTGATGACCATCCAGATGGCAAGCGCGAACATAACCACCCACACCGCGGGGCCGGCCCAGTCCTGAAACCGGCGGACAGCATCCATGCCGTGGCGCACCACCAGAAGCTGGATCACCCACATCATGGCGAAGCAGATCCAGCCGAGAGCATGAAGCCCGAGAAAGGTTGGGTGCGTGAGAGGTTCAACAGCACCGTGCGCGATTCGCAGTGCGGCGATCTGCAGACCGGTGGAACCCAGGTAGGTCAGGATTCCGTAGTAGATGACGGCGATCGCTGCCCGGATCATGGCCGGGATGTTGGCGCCCCAGATTCCGAAACTTGAGCGCGCCAGGACCGGGAACGGCACACCGGTCCGTTGGCCGGCGATCCCACTCAGGTTCATCAGACCCCAGATGATCAAGACGCTGACCGTGAGTGCGATGAACACCTGGCCACCATTGAGGCCCATGAAGAACAACGATGCGGCGAATGTGTAGACGGTGATGCTGTGGATGTCCTGCATCCACATCGCAAAGAAGTTGTAGACACCCCAGTTCCGTTTCGTGACGGGCGCGAGATCCTCGTTGTGCAGGCGCGACGATCGCGAGACAGGAGGGAGAATGGGCAGCGGCGGATCCTGTAAAGGGCTTACGGACATCAGGTTTCACTTCCTGAGGGATAAAGCAGTCGAATGGGTCGCGCGGCACGATCGGGCGAGGTTCGAACCAGGCACGGGCGGTGCGGCGGGCACGGAGAAATGGTGGCGGGAGCACAGTCGGACAGCTGCGTAGCCGCTCGATGCTGATCGGTGTCCGCGCGGATGGTCGCCGGGCGTAGGACACACGGGTGGCGCGGTTAGCGGCCCTCGCGCTCTTTTGAGATCGACAGCAGCGCCAGCGGGACCCGCTGGGCCGAGATCGCCCGCAGGCACTCCTCAACCGTGAAGGTGATGCCCCACACCACCATCGCGAAAGAGATGCCACGGACAATCATCAGTCGTGCCGCTCCTATTTGAGGGTTCAAACGCCTCCGAGGCGAGGCATGGCCGCAAAATTAGCCGTCGCGTGCTACCGCCGTGTTACGCACTGCAACGCGCGCATGAAGAAATGCATGGCCGGTTCGGGTGCCTAACCAGCGGACTCCACCGGACCAAGGGGGCGGGGCCCATCCTGGGAATCACACGAATCACTGTGCGCCGAGCGATGCAGATCTTGCACCAACGCAACGTGATCCACCGCCGGCACACCGACTTCGCCACCTTTGCCGACCTCGACGACGTCGACTAGGTTTCCACCGGGCCGGCGCGCGCGGCCGCCCGAGCCGGGCCGACTCCCCACCGACCGAGCCGAACGGGAACCGAAACCTCGAGCACCACGTCGAGTCCCTCGATCCGGCAGTCCGCGACCACCGACCGCATTCGGGTCGCCACCTGGCCCGCCTGCCGGCACGCCGCATCCGGACCGGACACCACCGCGCCGGCCGCGCCCACGGCGGCCAGGTCCGCCGCGGCTTGGGCCCGGTGCCGGGCCGTCACCGCCGCGCCGAGGTAGGCGCCGCCGGCGGCGAACGCGATCACCATCGCGATCATGGCTGCGGCCACCAGCGTGGCCGACCCCCGCTCACCCGACGCCGGGTTCGGGAACCGCGGCGGCCTCCGCGGACACCGTGAGCCCCGGCAGCATCGTCGCCGCGCTGACCCGTACCACCACCAAACCGCCGTCCTGGCCGACGTGCACCACCGCGCCCGACGGGCCGACCCGGCGAGCGACTGCCGTCGCCGCCTCACCCTCGCCCCGGGCCGCAAGGCGGGCGGCTTCACGTGCGGCGTCGATGCAGCGGATCTGCATGCCGACCGCACTGATGCCGCCCACACACAACGCCAGAACAACCACCAGTGAGGCGATGGCAAAAGCCGCCTCGACCGTGACCGCGCCCCGGTCATCCAGACAGTCACCTAGATATTGGTGTTCAGTGCCCGGCTGATGATGTTGGTCAGTGCCGTCACGATCGAGTCCCCGGTGACCACTGTGTAGAGGATCGCCCCGAAGGCCGCCGCGGCAATGGTCCCGATTGCGTATTCGACCGTGGACATCCCTGATTCGTCGAGCATCAACAGCGCCGCCCTGGCGTACGCCCGCCGAATCATGTTTGCTGCCATGGTTGTTCCTCCCTTTGTGTTGCCTGTTCACAACAGACCTGAACCCAGCACGTCACCGGCCAGACCGGCGACCACAGGTATGACGCCCAGACACAGGAACGCCGGCAAGTAGCACAACCCGAGCGGACCGGCGACCAGGACCGAGGCGCGTTCCGCAACCGCGTCGGCCGAGGTGGCCGCGTCGTGACGGGTCTGTGCGGCAAGCTCGGCCACCCCCTCAGCCAGTGCACTACCCGAGGCGGCCGACCGGCGGGCCAGACGCAACAATGCCTCAGCGTTCTTGTCTTGGGGCACAGCGGCATTGCTTTCATGGCGACCGGACCAGGCCCTTGCTGGATCCGCACCGAGCGCCAGAAGTTCGGCGGCCCGGCGCAGCAGTGGCGCCAGTGCCGGTGGAGCCGCCGGGGCAACGGCCGCCGCCGCCGTCGACACCGCCAACCCGGCGGTCAGACAGGCGGCGAACAGATCGAAGGTCGATGCGGCCGCCATCGGGTCGTCGGTCTGTGGCAGCTGCAGGTTCGCCCGCCGCACCGGCGGGGGCGCGGCGCGGTTGCGGACGCGAGCCGGATCTGCGCCGATGAGCAGAGCGATGGCGAGAAGCACGGCCGCCCAGCTCATCTCAGTGCCCGTTCGGTGATCCGGTCCGACCACATCAGTCCGGCACAGGCGAGTAGGACTCCGACCACCAGAAACCATCCACCTGGGCCCGCAGCGCACAGGAACTCCAGGGGGCGCGCACCGATCAACTGGCCCAGCGCGATTCCCGCGACCGGCAGTCCGGCGAGCACCGCCGCCGTCGCCCGCGGGCCTGCCATCGCGGCGTCGACGTGGGAGGAAAAGCGTTCGCGCTCAACGATGTCTCGCTGCGCCGTGCGCATCAGGGTGGCTATCGAGAGTCCATACGCGTGGGCCAGGCGCCAACAGTCCGCGAGCCGGCGCCAGTGCGTCGGCAGGTGGGAGGCTGCCGCCGCGTCGTCCAGTCCGGCCGCGACGTCGGCGCCCAGGCGTGCCCGGGCAGCCACGGCACTCAGGCCCTGGTGAACCGGTCCGGACACCTCGTCGGCCGCGGTCGCGAAGGCGTTGACCGGATGGACACCGGTGCGCAGTTCCCCGACCAACACATCGAGGGCTGCCTGCAGCGCCGCGGATTCGCGTTGCCGCTGACGACGGGCAGCGCGGTGTCTGCGGCGTAGCGCCGCGGTGCCTACCACCAGTGCCACAGCCACAATGACCGTCACCGGTACCGCACAGGCCAGGGCCGCTCCCACCGCCACGGCGATCGGCGCTGTATGCACCCGCCGCCGGACCGGCGCATCCAACCGCCGCAACGCGGCTGTCCGCCGGGGTGTGGCCGGCCACAGCAGAAGGGCCGCTGCCAGCGCCAGTGCACTCGCGGTCACGACGGCAGCCGACGTTCGACCAGGGCGGTGAGAGTGTCTGCGCCACAACCCAACCCGGAGTCGGCATGCCAGGCCGTCACGACCTCCAGGTCACCTGCGACCGAGCGGCGCAGGACTGCGATCTCGGCCAGCCTGCGCCGCCCGGCACGGTCGCGCCCGACGTGTAGCAAGACCTGCACGGCCGCTGCGAGCTGACTGATCAGCGCGGCACGGTCCAGGCCGCCGAGCGCTCCGAGGGCCTCCAACCGGGCCGGTACCTCCGCGGGACTGTTGGCGTGCACGGTGCCGGCCCCACCGTCATGCCCGGTGTTCAGCGCAGCCAGCAGGTCGACCACCTCGGCCCCCCGAACCTCACCGACGACGATGCGGTCCGGACGCATTCGCAATGCCTGGCGGACCAAGTCGCGCACGGTCACCTCACCGACGCCTTCGACGTTGGCGGCACGAGCCACCAGCTTGACCAGATGTGGGTGCGGCGGGGCCAATTCTGCGGCGTCCTCGACACAGACGATGCGTTCATGGCCGGGGACGGCACCGAGCGCCGCGGCCAGCAGGGTGGTCTTACCGCAACCGGTCCCGCCCGAGATGAGAAACGCCAGCCGCGCTTCGATGACCGCGCACAGCAGGTCGGCAGCCTGTGGAGGGATCGCCCCGGATCTGGTGAGGGTTTCGAGATTCTGGGTGGCGGGCCGCAACACTCGCAGCGACAGACAGGTCCCCGCCGCAGCGATCGGCGGCAGTACCGCGTGCAGACGCACGGTGAACGGTCCGACGCCGGTGAGCTGACCGTCCACCCACGGCTGCGCCTCGTCGAGTCGGCGTCCCGCCAGCAGCGCCAACCGCTGCGCCAACCGGCGGACCGCGCCTTCGTCGGGGAAACGTACTGTGCTGCGGTGCAATCCGCTGCCGTCATCCACCCACACTGCATCGGGCCCCGTGACGAGCACATCGGTGGTGGTCGGCGCGCACAGCAGCGGTTCCAGGATTCCGGCACCGGTCAGTTCGGTCTCCAGCAGCCGCAGGTTGCTCAGTACCTCGGTGTCGCCGAGCAGGCCGCCGGACTCGGCCCGGATGGCCGCGGCGACCACGCCCGGGCTCAGCGGCGAAGATTCGGTGACCAGTCGCTCACGCACCCGGTCGATCAGCGAGGCGCTCATGCGGCCCCCGCCTCCTGCGCCGGGTGATCCGCCAGGACCGACAACACCCGCCGCGCCGCCGCGCCCAACGGGGATCGCGACCGGACCCGTAGCCCGCCGCGCTCCAAGACCTCGGCGATACCGGCCTGGGGGCGCATCGCGGCCAGCAGCGGCAGGTCCACTATGCGGGCGACCTCGGCTGCCCGCAGACCGCCGGGCGACGGGCCCCGCACCACCACACCCGCATTCGGGTTACAGGCCAGCACCCACGGCCGCGCGGCGGCCGCCGCGGTACACGAACGCACATCGGCTGGGGTCACCATGACCACCAGATCGGCTGCGTCCAAAGCTGTTTCGGCTGCTTCGGTGGCGCGCCGGGGCACGTCGCACACGACCGTCACGCCTCCGCGGCATCCCGCGTCGATGACTGCGCTCAGCGGTCCGGCCTCGATATCGGTGCCCGCACGCCCACTGGAGAGCACGCTGACTCCGTCACGGCAAGGCAACGCGTCACGCAGCGCCGGATAACCCAACCGTCCACCCTGCAGGGCCAGGTCAGGCCAACGCAGGCCGGCGAGGTCCTCACTGCCGGCCACCAGGTCGATGCCTCCGCTCCACGGGTCGGCCTCCACGAGCAACGAGGTGGGCGCCGTTTGTGCCAGCGCCACCGCGAACACCGACGCCCCGGCGCCGCCTCGTGCGCCCACCACGGCCACCACAGGACCTCGGCCGCCGTCATCCCGGGATGAGGCTTCGGACAGCGCCGCCACCAAATCGGCGTCTTGGGCGGGAAGTGTCACCACATGTTGCGCGCCGACGGAGATCGCGGCCTGCCAGTCATCCGGACGGGGGTCATCGTGGCCGATCAGGATCACCCGGGCACGACGGGGTAGGCCCCGGGCGGCGCATCGCTGCGCGGCCGGTGCATCGAGCAGCACCGCGGCCGCCGCCATCCAGGCCTTGCGCGAGGGTTCGTCGACGAGAACGAGTCCGACGCCGGCAGCGGCGGCGACCCGGGACACGTCATCACGCAGCAGTGGGTCGCCGATGAGCGCCAGCACAGTGCCGGCGGGGGTGATCGAGCTCTTCGAGACGGCCATATGCCCACCTTGCGGGCTACCGCAGGGCAGGCACCATCACCAATTCACGGATTGTGGATGAAGTCGGGCCTGTGGATCGATTCCGGACAGCAGAGCCGGGATGTGCGGCCGGAGGACAGACTGAAAATACGGTTCCGCAACCAATGGGGTTCGGTGGCCGAAGATTCTTGCCCCAGAAAAGGGACGACCCCCGCCAGGGGGGGAGGAGGCGGAGGTCGTCGTGTATCAGCCCCGGGGGGTCGGGCTGATACACCTCGGCATAAGCCGAGTAATGCTCACTATACACACGGAACTGCCAAAACACGCAAGAGACACTGCTGCCGGCTACCGACCGGGATTCCGGCATCCACGTCCGAAAGAATGTGTCGTGAACTGCCATTTTACGTCGCAGCTCGATTAACGGGACGCAGCTGCCTCTATGCTGGCGCTGTGACCGCTTCCGATGGGGCTGCCGGAGAATTGAGCGCACCGCAATCCGAGCCACTCACCCCACGGCCAGTACGCACCGCAGCCTTCTTCGACCTCGACAAGACCGTCATCGCCAAGTCCAGCACGCTTGCTTTCAGCAAACCGTTCTTCAATCAGGGTTTGCTGAATCGGCGGACGGTCCTCAAGTCGACATACGCCCAGTTTCTGTTCCTGATGTCGGGCGCCGACCACGACCAGATGGACCGCATGCGCAGCTACATCACCAACATGTGCACCGGCTGGGACGTCGAACAAGTCAAATCGATCGTCGGCGAAACCTTGCACGACATCGTCGACCCGCTGGTGTTCGCCGAAGCCGCCGAGCTGATCGCCGACCACAAGCTGTGCGGCCGGGACGTCGTGGTGGTGTCGGCTTCGGGCGAGGAGATCGTCGCGCCGATCGCCAGGGCACTCGGTGCCACCCACGCCATGGCCACCCGGATGGTGGTCGAAGAGGGGCGCTACACCGGAGAGATCGCGTTCTACTGCTACGGCGAGGGCAAGGTCGAGGCGATCCGCGCGCTGGCCGCGCGCGAGGGCTACGCCCTGGACCATTGCTACGCCTACTCGGATTCGGTGACCGACATCCCGATGCTCGAAAGTGTGGGCCATCCCACCGCGGTCAATCCGGACCGGGGGCTGCGCAAGGAGGCCGCGACCCGCGGCTGGCCGGTGCTGACCTTCACCAGGCCGGTGTCGTTGCGGGACCGCATTCCGGCGCCGTCAGGAGCCGCGGTCGCGACCACCGCGGCCGTCGGAATCAGCGCACTGGCAGCCGGCGCACTGACGTATTCGATGTTGCGCCGCTTCACTTCGTGACCTTCCGCGTGCAGTAGCTGAAAGCCCGGCGTAACGATCAGAAGTCGAGAGCATTTCACCCTTGCTGTGACCGTGGTCACGTAGTACAAAGGAACCACGGAAGCTTGGATGAGGCCAAGGTCTAGCCGGAAGAGAAGGCTAAATCTCCCGAACCGAGCTCCCTAGCACGGGTCCCGGAACCCACGCGGAGCACATGCCGCGGAATAGGCAAAAGTGTTGCGGGCCTGCGTGATTACGAGGAGCGGACGGCCACGACGGCCCTTTGGGTAGGGTTGCAGCCGAAGCGCATCGTAAGGACGCCGAGGCCACCCACGCGACCCACATTGGCACGCTTGGTAACCGGTATCCGTGCTAGCGGGCGACGAGCTGAGACATCGTTTCGGACCGTCGCCCGCTTTCGTTTGCTGAGACCACCGCGGCCGGTGAGTTCAACCCGCCGCCGACTGGGCGATCTGAAGCGCTTCCCGCGCGCCACCTTGCAGGGCCTCGCTACTGAGCAGCAGCCATGCGGTCAGACCGTCGGCCGTACCCGAGGCGAATCCCCGTGCGGCACCCCGGTACTCCCCCGACTTGCGCATCCAATGCACCTCGGGAACCCCGAGTCCGTGCGGGTCCAGCCCGCTGGCAATGGTGACCAGCCGCGAGACTGCGCGGGCCACCACACCGTCGGCCGTACCGAACGGAGCCAGGCTGAGTAGTTCGCCGTGGGCGACAGCGGCCAGCACGGGGGCGGGCACCTTGGAGCCGCCGACCAGAATGTCGGTCAACAGCTCGAGACGACGTCCGACGTCCGGGTCCGTGCGGGGCCGGCCCAGATGCTCGTCGTCGGTGAGGTCCGCGGCGGCCAGCGCGTGCAGGCGGGCCAGGGCCTGCATCGGAGCTCGCTGCCACACCCCGACCAGCGCGGTGGCCCCGCCTTCGAGAGCCTCGGCCACGCGGATGGCGCCGGCGGTCACCGGATCGGGTTCACCGTCGGCGGAGAGCTGGAGGGCACCGCCGTCGAGTACCGCCGAGGCCCGCGCGGCCCGCAGAGCGGCCTCGGCCGCGGTCTGCGGCCAACCGCGCAGATTGAATTTGTGTCGATGCGCCCGGCCCAGCGCCTCACGGGCCTCGTCGCTGGCCGCAGAAACACCGGGCAGATCGACCAGCGGTGCGAGTGGATCGGTCATACGCGAAACGCTAGCGGACCGCTGAACGCCATCTCGCCGACCGTTAGGCGCAGAACGGGCACCGCCCGGCAACCGCCTTGTGAGGTCCCAACGTCGCTGCAACCTTCGGTGACTAGGCTCACACCCATGTCAAACGCGCCAGCGACGTCTACTGATGTTCCGACAGCCTATCCGCCGCCTGCCGATTTCGCGGCCAACGCCAACGCGACGCGCGAGTTGTACGCCGAGGCCGAGAAGGACCGGCTCGCGTTCTGGGCCGCCCAGGCCGACCGGCTGACGTGGCAGACCCCGTTCAGCGAGGTGCTCGACTGGTCGCAGGCACCGTTCGCGAAGTGGTTCGTGGGCGGCAAGCTCAACGTCGCCTACAACTGCGTCGACCGTCACGTCGAGGCAGGCAACGGCGATCGGGTGGCGATCCACTGGGAGGGCGAGCCGGTCGGTGACGCCCGCGACATCACCTACGCCGAGCTCAAAGACGAGGTCAGCAAGGCGGCCAATGCGCTGACCGCGCTCGGGCTGACCGCCGGCGACCGCGTCGCCATCTACATGCCGATGGTGCCCGAGGCGATCGTGGCGATGCTGGCCTGTGCGCGCCTGGGCGCCATGCACAGCGTTGTCTTCGCGGGGTTCTCCGCTTCTGCTCTCAAGGCACGCGTCGAGGACGCCCAGGCCAAGCTCGTCATCACCACCGACGGCCAATACCGGCGCGGCAAGGCCGCCTCGCTCAAAGACGCCGTGGATGAAGCCGTCTCGGACCAGCCTTCGGTCGAGCACGTACTGGTGGTGCGCCGCACCGGTATTGACGTGAACTGGACCGAGGGCCGCGACCTGTGGTGGCACGAGACCGTCGACAAGGCGTCAACCGAGCACACCCCGCAAGCCTTCGACTCCGAGCAGCCGCTGTTTTTGCTGTACACCTCGGGAACCACGGGCAAGCCCAAGGGCATCGTGCACACCTCGGGCGGCTACCTCACCCAGGCGGCCTACACCCATTACAACGTCTTCGACCTCAAACCCGAGACTGACGTGTACTGGTGCACCGCCGACATCGGCTGGGTCACCGGTCACACCTACATCACCTACGGCCCGCTGGCCAACGGCGCCACCCAGGTGGTCTACGAGGGCACCCCCACCTCGCCGACCGAGCACCGCCACTTCGAGATCATCGAAAAGTACGGCGTGACAATCTATTACACCGCGCCCACGCTGATCCGCACCTTCATGAAGCTGGGCCGCCAAATTCCGTCCGCGCACAACCTGTCGAGCCTGCGGCTGCTGGGGTCGGTGGGCGAGCCGATCAACCCCGAAGCCTGGCGCTGGTACCGGGAAGTCATCGGCGCCAACAAGACTCCGATCGTGGACACCTGGTGGCAGACCGAGACCGGGGCGATCATGATCTCCCCGCTGCCCGGTGTCACCGCGGCCAAGCCCGGCTCGGCGATGACCCCGCTGCCCGGTATCTCGGCCAAGATCGTCGACGACGAGGGCAACCAGCTGGTACCCGGCGCCGACGAAGCCGAGCACGTCACCGGCTACCTGGTGCTGGACAAGCCGTGGCCGGCGATGCTGCGCGGCATCTGGGGCGACCCACAGCGGTTCAAAGACACCTACTGGTCGCGCTTTTCCGAACAGGGCTGGTACTTCGCCGGGGACGGCGCCCGCTACGACTCAGACGGCAACATCTGGGTCCTGGGCCGCATCGACGATGTCATGAACATCTCCGGGCACCGCATCTCGACCGCTGAGGTGGAATCGGCACTCGTCGGGCATTCCGGGGTGGCCGAGGCCGCTGTGGTCGGCGCGTCCGACGACACCACCGGACAGGCGATCTGCGCGTTCGTCATCCTCAAGGCCTCCGCGCACGGCGGGGCCGACACCATGATCGAGGAACTGCGCGCCCAGGTGGCCACCGAGATCTCCCCGATCGCCAAGCCCCGCGAGATCCACGTGGTCCCCGAGCTGCCCAAGACCCGCAGCGGCAAGATCATGCGCCGCCTGCTGCGCGATGTGGCCGAGGGCCGCGAACTCGGCGACACCTCGACCCTGGTCGACCCCAGCGTCTTCGAAGCCATCCGCGCAAGTAAGTAACTCCGCCGAGCAGACGCAGACTCGCACGAAAACCGGCCTGGCGGTGCGAGTCTGCGTCTGTTCGCGGTGATCAGGCGATCGGGACGAAACCCGTTCCCGGTCGGTTCTTGGCGGTGATGTCGGCCAGCTGGGTGTTGAACGACATCGTGACCGCCGGCGTGTGCAGGGGAACGAACTGCACCACGCAGGTGGGCAGATCGTCGGAGTAGGCGCCGTGGATCATGCCGACGAGCCGGTTGTTGACGGTGACCGGCGCGCCCGAGTCGCCGGGCTGTCCGCACACCTGGTTGACGATGGTGCCCGGATCTTTGCCCGGACCCCAGGTGACGCCACACGAATAGCCCGTTGTGCGGCCGAGCTTGCAGGCCACATCGCCGAACGCCGGATCCGGACCGAGCCCGTCGATCTGGAAGCCGTTCACGTTGCTGGTCGGAGTCACCTTCGCCGGATCGAACTGGATCACCGCGTAGTCCAGCCCGTCGTTGCCGGCCACCATCGTGCCCACGACGCCGGCGCTGTTGGCGCCTTCGGCCGACACCACAGCACCCGGACCACCGCAGTGGGCGGAGGTGAAACCGATGAGGCGGCCGGCGTTGTCATGTCCGATCGTGGTGAGCGTGCAGAACGACTCGCCGTTCACCACGATGCCCGAGCCGCCGCCCAACACCACCGGTGGATCGGCGTGGGCAAGCGCGGGCGTGAAGATCGCAGCGAGGGCGATGATCGGCGCGCCAATCAGCGACTGCCAGCGGTGCCTGCTCGTCAAGTGTCCTCCGATCGACGCGCCCGACCCGCGCAACTCAAGATTGCGGTCAGTCTACTAAGACCGTGATGTCGGCCGGGATCGTTAACGGCTTCGCCGCATGGCAACATGAACGCCATGAGCACAGGCGACCGCAGGGACGGCGTTCCGACGACGGTGACCTCGATTCCGCTCGTCGACCCGCATGCCCCCAAGCCGGATCCGTCGATCGGTGACCTGGTCAAAGATGCCACCGCGCAGGTTTCCACCCTGCTGCGCGCAGAGGTGGAGCTGGCCAAGGCGGAGATCACCCGGGATGTGAAGAAGGGCCTGACCGGCAGCGTGTTCTTCATCGCCGCGCTGGTGGTCCTGTTCTACTCGACCTTCTTTTTCTTCTTCTTCCTGGCCGAACTCCTCGACACCTGGCTCTGGCGTTGGGTGGCCTTCCTCATCGTGTTCGGCCTCATGGTGCTGACCACAGGGGCGCTGGCGCTGTTCGGCTTCCTGAAGGTGCGACGGATCAAGGGCCCGCAGCAGACCATCGAATCGGTCAAGGAGACACGCGAGGCGCTGACACCTGGCCATGACAAGGTCGCGGTGCCCGCTCTCCAGACCCGGCCTGCCACCGACCCGTCGGGCTGGTAGTGCCCCCACCCGACCCGTCGATCGTCAGGATCGAGGGGCCATGGCGGCATTTGCAGGTGCATGCCAATGGCATCCGCTTCCATGTCGTCGAGGGCGAGAGCTCGCAGCCCGACCATGTGACCGAGGGCGAGAGCTCGCAGCCCGACCATGCGATGGAGGGCGAGAGCTCGCAGCCCGACCGCCCGCTGGTCATCCTGTTGCACGGGTTCGGATCGTTCTGGTGGTCGTGGCGTCATCAACTGACCGGACTGACCGGCGCCCGGGTCGTGGCGGTCGACCTGCGCGGCTACGGCGACAGCGACAAACCACCGCGCGGTTACGACGGCTGGACACTGGCCGGGGATACCGCCGGGCTGGTTCGCGCGCTGGGACACAAATCAGCCACGCTCGTCGGGCACGCCGACGGCGGCCTGGTGTGCTGGGCGACGGCCGTGCTGCACCCGCGCGCGGTCGACGCGATCGCCCTGGTCAGCTCACCGCATCCGGTGGCGCTGCGGGCCTCGACCCTGACACGTCGTGACCAGGGCCGTGCCCTGTTGCCGTCGATGCTGCGCTACCAGCTGCCCGGGTGGCCCGAACACGCGTTGACCCGCCACGACGGCGCGGAGTTGGAGCATCTGGTCCGCAGCCGGGCCGGGGCCAATTGGCAGACCGGCCAAGATTTCTCCCGCACCATGGGTCATCTGCGTCAAGCCATCCAGATTCCGGGTGCCGCGCACTGCGCGCTCGAATACCAGCGGTGGGCGGTGCGCAGCCAGCTGCGCAGTGAGGGCCTGCGGTTCATGCGCTCGATGAAGCGCCCGATCAACGTGCCGGTGTTGCACATGCGCGGTGACGCCGACCCGTATGTCCTCGCCGACCCGGTGCGCCGGACCCAGCGCTATGCGCCGCACGGCCGCTACGTATCGATCGCGGGTGCCGGGCATTTCAGCCACGAGGAACAGCCCGAGGCGGTCAACGAGCAGCTGCGCCGGTTCCTGGCGCAGCTGCGTGCGAACTGATCAGGAGTTGATGCAGGTCCCGGTGGCGACCCGCTGGGTGTTGCCGATCTGGGCCAGCTGATGCTCGACTTCCTTGGCGGTCAGCACAAACCCGGTGTCGGCGTCGTCGACTGCCGCACCGAACACGACGCCGAGCACCTTGCCTGCCCGGTTGATCATCGGCCCGCCCGAATTGCCTTGCCGCACCGTGCCCCTGACCGTGTAGACCTCGCGGGTCACGGTAGTGCTCCGGTAGATGTCGGGCCCGTTGAGCTCGATGATCTCGCGCACGCGGGCCGGGGTGGCCAGGAAGTCACCGCCACCGGGGTAACCCATCACGACGGCGTCGGTGCCTTTGGGCGCCGGTTGGTCGGCGAACTGAAGCGGAGCGACCGGCAGGTTCGGGACGTCGAGGATGGAGATGTCGGCGTTGGGGTCATAGGACACCACGCCCGCGTCGTAGGTCTTGCCGTCGGCTTCGATGGTCACACTGTCGGCACCGGCGACCACGTGGGCATTGGACATCACCCTGTTGGGTGCGACGACGAATCCGCTGCCCTCCAGCACCTTCTGGCAACTGGGCGCGACACCGCGGATCTTGACGACGCTGGGCCGGCTGGTCGTCACGATGGGATCGGCGGCCAGCGAGGCGTCGGGGGCGTCGACGTTGACGATCGGGGTGCGGCCGAACGGTTCGAGCACGTCGGGCAGCCCGGAGGTGTCCAGCAGGGCCGACAACCGGTTCGGCACCGAACGCATCCAGGTCGGGGTGTACTTGTCCACCTCGGTCAGCACTCGTGAATTCTTCACGGCCGCAGCCAGATTCGGTTGGTCGGAGGAGGTCAGCAGGCTACCCAGCAGCCAGGAGGCGACGAGGACCGCGACCAGCATCAGGCTCACACCGACCGCGGAGTCCAACACGCGGAAGAACGGGTTGCGGATGGTGCCGCGCACGGCACGGCCCAGCACCACGCCGGCGATCTCACCGATCACCACGAGCGCGAGGATCAGGAACAGGGTGGCGAACAGCTTGGTGCGGTCACCGCTGACGTGCGGGATGACGTGCGGCGCCAGCAGCACACCGGCCACCGCACCGAGCACCACACCGATGAACGACAGCAGGGAGCCGAGCGCGCCGGAACGCCAGCCTGAGATGGCTGCGACGAACCCGATGCCGAGGATTGCGAAATCGAGCCAGACCGAGGGTGTCATCTATATCCACTTCAACATGGGGCTTCACCGTAACCGTTGTCATGCCCGACGAGGGCCATTGCGTCATCGAGTCCGCGGACATCCTCGGTGTTCCAGGGCTCGGCCCAGCCCGCGACGTCGAGGATCGCCGAGATGACTTGGCCGGTGAAACCCCACACCAGCATCTCGTTGAGCAGGAAAGCCGGTCCGGCGAACCGGCTGGTGTTGGCCTCGCGATAGACCATGAGCCGGTTCTCCGGGTTGACGAAGGCCCGCACGGGAACCCGCGCCACGACGGCAGTCTCGGATTCGTCGACGACGGCCACCGGCCCGGGATCGGGCGAATACGCCAGCACCGGGACCACATGGAAGCCCGATGGTGGGATGAACATCTTCTCCAGGGTGGCCAGCGGGTACAGCCGGTTGGTGTCGATGCCGGTCTCCTCCCACGCCTCCCGGAAGGCCGTGCCGACCGGTCCCTCGTCGCCGGGATCGGTGGCCCCGCCGGGGAACGCGGCCTGCCCGGCGTGGTGGCGCAGTGTCGAGGCGCGGACCGTCACCAGCAGATCGGCATCCTCGGGAAGGAGCGGGGCCGTGCCTTCGCGCGGTCCCGAGAACAGCACCAGTACCGCGGCATCGCGCAGCGCGCCGGCCTGGGCGGCTTGATGGTTGGCTTCGACGATGCCGGCCAGCACCTCCGGCGGAACCCGGCGACGGTACGCGTCCGGCACCCGGTCGAGGTTGTCCACCAGCGGCTTGAGCCAGGCCGGGGCGGCATCGGGGAACAGCCCGTCGCGCGTCGATCTCACTCCGGGTGCTCCTATCGGCTAGAGCGGATCTTCTCGTCGACCGCCGCCGCGATCTCGTCGGCGCTGACGAAGGAGCGGGGCAGGGTCCCGGCCACGCTACCGTCCGGGCGCAGTACCACCGTCGCAGGCATGACGTTGGGCACCTTGAGCGCGGCCGCGATCAGTCGCCGACCATCCTGCAACGTCGGCAGCCGCACTCCGAGTTCGGCGAGTCGGACCAATGCCGCCGTCTCGTTCTCGTCCTGGTGCACGGTCAGCACCAGCACGTCGGGCCCGACCCGTCGCTGGTATTCGGCCATCGCGGGCAGCTCGTCGGCGCATGGCCCGCACCAGTACGCCCACAGGTTGAGCACCACGGTCCGGCCCGCGAGTGCGGACGCCACGTCGACGGGCTTCCCGTCACCGGCGCAGTCCAGGGTGATGCCGCGCAGCGCTGCGGGTCCGGCGCCGTTGCCGGGTCCCGGACACGGCGGAAGATCGGCACGCGCCCGGGGGCCGGCCAGGGCCTCGGGGGTATCGGCGTCACGGTGATCGCGGGAGGTGGACTGGCCCGGGCCGGTCTGCGGTGCCGGCTCGTCGCGCAATTCCATCCAGAACGCGGTCCCAAGGGCCACCAGGACCACCAGCACCGCCACGGTCCAGCGGGCCGAAACGCTCACGGTGCGCCCGTCGCGGCGTTCACAACCCGGCCAGCGCCAGCAGATGCTCGGTTTCCGGGCCCTTGACCAACGCTGCAGCGGTCTCCGGATCGGTGGGTCCGAGCCCGAACGACGGACAATCCTTGGCCAGCACGCACACTCCGCACGCGGGCTTGCGGGCGTGGCAGACGCGGCGGCCGTGGAAGATCACCCGGTGGCTGAGCAAGGTCCACTCCTTGCGTTCGATGAGCTCACCGATCGCGTGCTCGACCTTGACCGGATCCTCCTCGCTGGTCCAGCGCCAGCGCCGCACGAGCCGCCCGAAGTGCGTGTCCACCGTGATGCCGGGGATGTCGAAGGCGTTACCGAGGATGACGTTTGCGGTCTTGCGGCCCACGCCGGGCAGGGTCACCAGGTCTTCGATGTTGTCGGGAACCTCGCCGTCGAATCGGGCCTCCAGCTCCTGGCCCAGCCGGATCAGCGAGTTGGCTTTGTTCCGGTAGAAACCGGTCGGCCGGATCAGCTCCTCCATCTCGGTGCGGTCGGCCTGCGCGTAGTCCAGCGCCGTGCGGTATTTGAGGAACAAGGCCGGTGTCGTCAGGTTCACCCGTTTGTCGGTGCTCTGCGCCGACAAGATGGTGGCCACGGCCAGCTCCAGGGGATTGGTGAAGTCCAGCTCGCAGTAGACGTGCGGGAACGCCCGTGCGAGTTCACGATTCATCCGTCGAGCCCGACGTACCAGCCCCAGGTGGGTTTCGGCGTCCCACTTCTTGGACCGGCTCGTTTTCCCTGTTGAGGCGGCAGCCGCAGTCACGCCAATCAGCGTACTGACGTCGTCGGACATTCTTCTGCGCGGACCGGTGATCATTCGTGACCCCACTGAGACCTGCGCCGTGTTAACTACTGCCTTGTGTCGTGGTTGCTGGTGGCGCTCACCCCGGGGTTGCTCATGCTGGCGGCGTTCGGGCTCGAGCGGCTCGAATCGGGTTTGGCCCGTGAGCCGGCCCCGCAGGCCGCCGTACCGCGGGTGAAGCCCCTGACCATCGACCTCGAGAGTGAGCGTTTGCCGACGCGCTACTACGAACCGCAGGCCATAAATACTGGGTTTCCTGCGTCTCGACCTGTCAATCGTGTGTAGCGTGGGCTAGTCGCGAAACCGCGTACCTCTAGACTGAGCAGGAAGTATCAGTAAGAGGACAACACACTTAATAGCTTAAGGGGCAACGTGGACGAGATCCTGGCCAGGGCCGGAATCTTCCAGGGCGTCGAACCGACCGCCGTATCGGCGCTGACGAAGCAGTTGCAGCCCGTCGACTTCCCGCGCGGGCATACAGTCTTCGCCGAGGGCGAGCCCGGCGACCGCCTGTACATCATCATTTCCGGCAAGGTGAAGATCGGCCGCCGTTCGCCGGACGGTCGCGAGAACCTGCTGACCATCATGGGTCCGTCGGACATGTTCGGCGAGCTGTCGATCTTCGACCCGGGGCCGCGTACCTCGAGCGCCACCACCATCACCGAGGTGCGCGCGGTGTCGATGGACCGTGACGCGCTGCGCGCGTGGATCGCCGACCGTCCCGAGATCGCCGAGCAGCTGCTGCGCGTGCTCGCGCGCCGTCTGCGCCGGACCAACAACAACCTGGCTGACCTCATCTTCACCGACGTCCCCGGCCGAGTGGCCAAGCAGCTGCTGCAGCTGGCCCAGCGGTTCGGGACGCAGGAGGGCGGGGCGCTGCGCGTCACGCACGACCTCACCCAGGAAGAGATCGCCCAGCTCGTCGGCGCGTCCCGCGAGACCGTCAACAAGGCACTGGCCGATTTCGCCCACCGCGGCTGGATCCGGCTGGAGGGCAAGAGCGTGTTGATCTCCGACAGCGAGCGGCTGGCACGGCGCGCCCGCTAGTTTTCCCGCCGAGCAGACACAAAACTGCCCCTTTTCACTGGAAAAGGGGCAGTTTTGTGTCTGGTCGCGCTACGAACGTAAGTAATCCAACTGGGCCTGCACGGACTTCTCGGCGGCGTCCCAGAGTTTCTGGTCGACATCGGTATAGACGTGCTCGACGACCGCGCGGGCCGAGGCGTCCTCGCCGAGGTCCCGTAGCGCTGCCCGGATCTGATCCAGCCGCTCCTCGCGGTGGGCCAGGTACATCGCCGTCACCGCTCGGAGATCGGGAAGCTCCGGTCCGTGTCCGGGAAGCACCGTGCGAGTGCCAAGGCCGTGCAATCGGCGCAGGGATTCCAGATAGTCACGAAGGCTGCCGTCCTCGGTGTCGATGACGGTGGTGCCGCGGCCCAGTACCGTGTCGGCGGTCAGCACAGCCCCTTGTCCGCTGTCGTCGTCGAGCACGAATGACAGTGAATCCACGGTGTGCCCGGGGGTGGCCATCACCTTGATCCGCAACCCGGCCGCGTCGATGACCTCGCCGTCGGTCAACGGGCCGCCGAGGCCGCGAAGGAAACCGCTGCCGACCGAACGGACGGTGGCACCGGTCAAGTCGACGAGCTTGTCGATCCCGCCGGTGTGGTCCTCGTGCTTGTGGCTGATCAGCACCAACGCGACGGTGCCCAGTTCGGCGACGCGCGCGATGTGGGCCTCATCGTCGGGCCCGGGGTCGACGACGACGATCTCGTCGCTGCCTCGGCCCCGCAGCACCCAGGTGTTGGTGCCCTCCAACGTCATCAGGCCGGGGTTGTCGCACAGGAGCACCGAGGCCGATTGGGTGACGGGCCGCAGCAGCCCGTAGGCCGGGTGCTGCAGACCGGGCCCAGCTGTCACGCGACCTCTACGGTGATTTCGACTTCGACCGGCGCGTTGCGCGGTAGTTCCGACACGCCGACGGCTGAACGCGCGTGAGCGCCCGCCTCGCCGAAGATCTCACCGAACAACTCGGAGGCGCCGTTGATGACGCCGGGCTGTCCGTTGAATCCGGGTGCGGAGGCGACGAACCCGACCACCTTGACGATCTTGACGACGGAGTCGACGCCGACGAGCGCGTGCACGGCGGCGAGCGCGTTGAGACCGCAGATCCGGGCGAGTTCATGACCCTGCTCGGGGCTGACCTCGGCGCCGACCTTGCCGGTGGCCTGCAGCTCGCCGGCCTGGATCGGCAACTGACCAGCGGTGTAGACCAGGTTGCCGGTCCGCACGGCGGGCACGTAGGCGGCCAACGGCGCCACCACGTCGGGCAGTTCGATGCCGAGCTCGGTCAGCCGCGCCGACCAGGTCCCCCGGTCGCCGCGCGCCTGCCCGGTGGCACCACTCATTTGGGCCGCTTCAGGTAGGCGACGTGCTGCTCGCCGGTCGGGCCGGGAAGCACCGAGACCAGCTCCCAGCCGTCCTGTCCCCACTGATCGAGAATCTGTTTGGTGGCATGGGTCAACAACGGCACCGTGGCGTACTCCCATTTGATCGCTTCGCTCACGCCGCCCACCTAGTTCCTTCGCTCATGGGCCGAGCTTATCGGTCGGACACCCAGGCTTGGTTAGCATGCACTGGTGGCAACCACTGAGAGCGGCGCCAAACATGTCGGCTGGCCGTCGCGCCTGACCAAGGCCCGACTGCATTTCGTGACGGGCAAGGGCGGCACCGGCAAGTCCACGGTCGCCGCGGCCCTGGCCCTGGCCCTGGCCGCCGGCGGCCGCAAGGTGCTGCTGGTCGAGGTCGAGGAGCGCCAGGGCATCGCGCAGCTGTTCGACGTGCCACCGCTGCCCTACGAGGAAGTCAAGGTCGCCACCGCCGACGGCGGCGGTCAGGTCAACGCCCTGGCGATCGACATCGAGGCCGCGTTCCTGGAATACCTCGACATGTTCTACAACCTCGGCCTGGCCGGCCGGGCGATGCGCCGCATCGGGGCCATCGAATTCGCCACCACCATCGCGCCCGGTCTGCGTGACGTGTTGCTCACGGGCAAGATCAAGGAGATCGTGACGCGCACCGCGAAGGACGCGAAGGGTAAGCGCGACGTTTACGACGCCGTGGTGGTGGATTCCCCTCCCACAGGCCGTATTCCGCGATTCCTGGACGTCACCAAGGCGGTCTCGGACCTGGCCAAGGGCGGGCCCGTGCACTCGCAGGCCGATGGTGTGGTCAAGCTCCTGCATTCGGAGCAGACGGCCATTCACCTGGTGACGCTGCTGGAGGCGTTGCCGATCCAGGAGACGCTGGAGGCCATCGACGAGCTCACCGAGAT
The DNA here is from genome assembly GCF_000426065.1 of Mycobacterium sp. URHD0025. Classification (GTDB taxonomy): domain Bacteria; phylum Actinomycetota; class Actinomycetes; order Mycobacteriales; family Mycobacteriaceae; genus Mycobacterium. Next base: position 214,590 of record NZ_AUEQ01000009.1, read on the forward strand.
GGGTCTGCCGATCGGCAGCGTCATCGTCAACCGCAACATCCCGGCCTACCTGTCGGCCGAGGATCTCACCAAGGCCGCCGAGGGCGATCTCGACGCCGACGCGATCCGCGCAGGCCTGACCGAGGCTGGAATCACGTTGCCGGACAATGACTTCGCCGGTCTACTCACCGAGTCGATCCAGCATGCCACCCGGATCGCGGCCCGCGCCGAGAGCGCCGAGCTGCTCGACGCGATCGATGTCCCCCGCCTCGAGCTGCCCGCGCTGACCGACGGCGTCGATCTGGGCAGCCTGTACGAACTCGCAGAAGCACTCGAACAGCAGGGGGTCCGCTGACCATGAGCACCAAACCACCCGCGCTCGACATGCACGCCATCCTGTCCGACACCGCCAACCGCGTCGTGGTCTGTTGTGGCGCAGGCGGAGTGGGCAAGACCACCACCGCCGCCGCAATGGCGCTGCGGGCCGCCGAATACGGCCGGACCGTCGTCGTGCTGACCATCGACCCAGCCAAACGACTCGCCCAGGCGCTGGGCATCAAAGATCTCGGCAACACCCCGCAGCGTGTTCCGCTGGCCCCTGAGGTCACCGGTGAACTGCACGCGATGATGCTGGACATGCGCCGCACCTTCGACGAGATGGTGGTGCAGTACTCCGGATCCGACCGCGCCGACGCCATTCTGGAGAACCAGTTCTACCAAACGGTGGCGACCTCGCTGGCCGGTACGCAGGAGTACATGGCGATGGAGAAACTCGGCCAGCTGCTGGCCGAGGACAAGTGGGACCTTGTGGTGGTGGACACCCCACCGTCCCGCAACGCGCTGGACTTCCTCGACGCACCGAAACGGTTGGGCAGCTTCATGGACAGCCGGCTGTGGCGGATGCTGCTGGCGCCGGGCCGCGGGATCGGACGGTTGGTGACGGGTGCCGTCGGGCTGGCCATGAAGGCCCTGTCCACCGTGCTGGGTTCCCAAATGTTGTCCGATGCAGCAGGTTTCGTCCAGTCACTGGACGCCACATTCGGCGGATTCCGGGAGAAGGCCGACCGGACCTACGAATTGCTCAAGCGGCGCGGCACCCAGTTCGTGGTGGTTTCCGCGGCCGAGCCGGACGCCCTGCGTGAGGCTTCGTTCTTCGTCGACCGGTTGTCGAACGAGCACATGCCACTGGCCGGACTGATCCTGAACCGCACCCATCCGACGCTGTGCGATCTGCACGCCGACAAGGCCGAGGAAGCTGCTGACACGTTGGCGGCCGAGGACCCGGAATCGCTGACCGCGGGCGTGCTGCGCATCCACGCCGATCGGGCGAACACCGCCAAGCGTGAGGTGCGGCTGCTGTCCCGGTTCACCGGTGCCAATCCGCATGTGGCGATAGTGGGTGTGCCGTCGCTGCCGTTCGATGTATCCGATCTCGACGCGCTGCGTGCGATCGCCGATCAGATCACCGGAGAGGCGGCCGACGCCGCCTGACCGGCGTTCTCCAGATATCGGCGGATCTCGTTGCCCAGCAATCTCATCGCCGTCAAACACGCGTCGCGGTGGTCCTCACCCCAGGCCCAGTTGGCCAGGACCGCATAGCCGACCCGGCGTCCGCCTGCCGGGTGCCCGACATGTCCGATGTCGATGCGCGCATCGGAGATGGTGCCGGTCTTGTTCCAGAGTTCAAAGCCGGCGTCGGGCTCGGTGTGGGCCAGCGGGTCGAGGCCCAGCGCCCCCGCCACCATGGACAGATCGGTGTTGACGCTCAGCCATCGGCGCACCCGCTCGGACACCGCGGCACTGTGGATGTCGCCGGCGTGCAGACGTGCGACGAAATCGCACAGTTCGGCGGCACTGCCCGTCGAGAGGGTGAGCGGATCATCCTGGGATCGGTTCAGCCGCACCCGGTCTCGTAACCCGCTCATCGTGAATCCGAGGTCGCGAGTGGCGCGCTGCACCTCGTCGAGCCCGAGCCGGCGAAGCAGCATGTTGGTGGCCATGTTGTCGCTGACCGCACCGATCAACAGGCACAGGTCGTCGATCCGATGGTCCTGCTGCCGCAACAGGTAGAGGATGCCCGAATCCGCCACCTGATCCTCGGCGGTGGCGGCGACGACTTCACCCGGGTCCAGGGTCACGTCGTCGAACCGGCGTGCCACCTCGGCCAGTAAGAAGACCTTCCCCACACTGGCCGTCTTGAGCACGCGGTGTGGAGTGTGCTCCCACAATGTCTGGCCGGTGCTCAGGTCCGTGACACGCGCCGACCAGGTCGCCGATCCGGTCAGCCAGGACGATGCACCGACGAAGTAGTCGCTCATGCCCGTTCGTCGAGTTTCGCGACCTCACCGACTTCTGCGGCTTCGGTGACGTCACCGGTGACGGGCACTCGTCCGAACCGCTTGCGCAGGACGTAGGCCACCACGACCACGATGAGACTCAGCACGCTGGCCAACAGCTGCACGCGCTGATCGACGTCGAACAGCATGGCAAGCAGGACCAGTACGAAACACGCGATCACCACGATGGTCAGGTACGGGAAAAACCACATCTTCAGCCTCAGCTTGGATGGGTCTTCACGCTCGATGGCCCGGCGCACCCGCAGTTCGGAGACGCCGATCATCACGTACATGAAGATCGCGACCACGCCGCAGGAATTCACCAGGAACAGGAACAGGGAATCGGGGGCGATGTAGGCGAGCACCACGGAGATCCAGCCGATGACCGTGCTGGCCAACACGGCCCGGGTCGGTACGCCGCGGGAGTTGGTGCGCACCAACCACTCTGGTGCGTCGCCATGCGATGCCAGGACCCGCAGCATGCGGGAGGACGTGTAGATCGACGAGTTCAGCACGGAGAGCACCGCGGTGAGGATGACGAAGTTCATGATCGCGCCGGCACCGGGGATCTGCAGTTTGTCCAGGGCGGCCACGTACGGGCTGGACAGCACGGACGCGTCGTTCCACGGCAGGAGGCACACGACCAGGAAGATCGACCCGACGTAGAAGAGAATGATGCGCCAGATGACCCCGGTGGTGGCCCTGGCCACCGACTTCGCCGGCTCGGCGCTCTCCGCGGCGGCGATAGTGACGATTTCGGCTCCACCGAATGCGAAGATCACCACCACAACGGCGCCCAGGATCGCTCCGACGCCGTTGGGCGCGAAGCCGCCATGGGACACCAGGTTGCTCAGTCCGCTGGTGTCGCCGGGCCACAATCCCGTGACCCACAACAGGCCCAGCACGATGAAGGACACGATCGCGGCGACCTTGATTCCGGAGAACCAGAACTCGAATTCGCCGAACCAGCGCACCGAGATCAGGTTGGTCACGGTCATCACCGCCATCAACAGCATGGCCATGACCCACAGCGGCAAGCCGACCCAGACGGACAGAATCTTCGCCCCGGCAACGGCTTCCACCGCGATGATGATCACGTAGTAGTACCAGTACAACCAGCCCAGGGTGAAGCCGGCCCACGGCCCGATGCCCATCCGGGCGTAGTCGGCGAATGCACCGGTCCTCGGCTTTGCGACCACCATCTCGCCCAGCATGCGCAGGGTGCACAGCACCAGCGCGCCGGCCAGGACGTAGGACAGGATCGCGGCCGGGCCGGCGGTCTTGATCACCGCGCCGCTACCGACGAACAGCCCGGCGCCAATGGCCCCGCCGATCGCGATCATGGTCATGTGACGTGTTTTCAGCGACCTGGCCAGGCCGGAGCGCGGTTCGTCGCCGGAGGACAACTGGGATTTCGATTCGAGCATGTGGGCGGTCGCAATCAGTCGCAGGGGCGGATGGGCAGTGGCACGAGTGTGGGTTCGCCGGCCTCGGTCACGATCTGTTCGACCGTCTGGGCACGCCGGACCAGCGACCAGCGTCGGCCGCCGTCCGGATCGGTCTCCACCGCGTAAACCGCGGGGCGCGGTAATGCGTTGTAGGAGAAGTGGGTTGAGAAGTAGTAGCCGCCGGTATCCGGAACGGCCACCAGGTCACCCTGATGGACGAAAGGTAGTTCACGCCCGACGGCCAGCATGTCGCCGGTGAAGCAGGCCGGGCCGGCGATGTCCTGCCCCTGACGCTCCTGCGCCCGGCGCCGCCCGAGCGCGTCGTACACGTCGATCCTCAGCGGCCACTCCGCCGGCCCGAAGATCGTGCGAGTCGCCACCTGCACACCGGCATGGGTGATGGCGATCTGCCTGCCACCGGTGACCTTCGTGTACTCGACCCGCGCCACGATGGTGCCGGCTTTGGCCGTCAAGGCCCTACCGAACTCGGTGACCAAACCGTATGTGCCATCGAACAATTCCGGCACCGTGTCTTCCAGGACGACGCGGTGATCGGCGAAGGTCGGGGTGATGTCGTCGGAGCCGAAGTTGACGGGCAACCCGCCGCCGATGTCGATGCGGCGAACCTGCTGATGCCCGGCGCGGGCCGTGATCTCGGCGGCGAGATCGGTGATGAGCCGGACTCCTTCGGCAGCATGTTCGAGGCGCAGACCCTGCGAGCCGCTGTGCACGTGGAGCTGGGTCAGCCAGGGCCGGGCGGCGAACGCGGTGATGATCGCTTCCCGGTGGTCGGCCAGTCCGATTCCGAATTTGGATGTCGAGGTGGCCGTGCTCATGGCCCCGATGGCGCCGGCACCGGTCTGCGGATTCAGCCGCATGCCGATGACCGATCGATGCCCGCCCACCCGGGCGATGGCCTGGTCCACCCGCGCCAGTTCTTCGAAGTTGTCGACGTTGAACGAGATCCCGAGTTCCAGTGCCTGCCCGATCTCGGTCGTGGTCTTCGCCGGGGAGTCGAACACGATGCGCTCGGCGGGAAAGCCTGCGGCCAGCGCGAGTTCGAGTTCGCCGGGGCTGGCCACCTCGCAGCCGAATCCCGCCTCGGCGAACCGTGCCAGCACCGGCCGCAGCGTGATCGCCTTGGCCGCAATGGTGTGTAGCGCCGGCATCCCCGCCGGATAGGCCCGGGTCAACGACCGCATCAGCTCGTCGAGCGTGTCCAGGTCCATCACTCCGCACAACGGGTGCAGGTCGTCGATGAATCCCTGCCGGGCAACATCGGCGACCACCTGTTCGCGACGGCGCAGCAGTATGTCCGGAGTCGGCAGGGTATCCCTGGCCCGCGGAGGTGCATCAATCACAAGCTAAACCCTATGAATGCAGCGGTTGGTGGTGAGAGCCGTGCGGGCTGAGGAATTCCGCGCGCATCTTCGTCGGAATCGGAGGAAGTCCCCGAGACACCGATGGTGGTTTCTCCGAAATGCACTAACCGGATCCCGGATTGTTGTCGATATCGCCGAAAGCACGCCCGGCGCGCCGTTCCCACACCAGTAGCCCCAAGGATGCGCGGAGGCGGGCGGCCGGTGACTGCAGATCGATGTCGGAGACCACCCGGATCCGGTCCAGGCGGTACCGCAGCGAGTTGGCATGGATGCCCAATTCGCGGGCCGCTCCGCTCAGATTGCCCGGGTGGTCGAGGACGGCCGCGACGGTGTCGATGAACGCTGTGCCGTGGTCGGAGTCGTGCCGGCGAAGGGCTGCCAGCGGTTCGGTGATCGTGTCGGCCATCGGATCGAGCAGGTCGGCTGCCCGGACCAGGGTCAGCGCGTCCGGCACGTCGGCAGCGGTGAGCACGGGCCGCTGCCCGTGCGGCGGCTGCGCGGCGTTGAGTGCGGCTGCGTCGAGGACCTGTCGCGCGACGATCGCGGATTTCCGCAAGTAGGCGATGGCGTCGACGACGGGCCCGACGGCGACCGGACCGGCGTGGGCGCCCGAAACCCGTGTCATGTGCCTCGACAGGCTCTCAGCGAGATCCACCTCGGCCGACTCGTCGTCCAGCACCGGCAGCACGACGAGCAGATCGTCGCCGACCCGTGCGGTCCGGGCACCGGCCCGCAGGGCTTGGACGTGGAACATCAGCGAGCGGGACGCGGCGGTATCGGAGCCCAGCGCGACGACGGCATGTCTGCTGTCCGGCTGCAGTCCGAGCAACGCCGCCGGGACTCCGGGATCCACCCCACGCGACAACAGGTCGACCAGCGCCGACTCCTGGAGCCGGCGCTCGTATTGGTCCCGGTGGACTTCGCGCAGCATCATGGCGGCAGCGGTCTGGCGCACCTGCAGCAGCAGCTGTCGCAGTTCGTCGCGGTCCGTGTCGTCGTCCAACGCCGCCCAGATCGTGCCAAGCGTTTCGGTGCCGGATTTCATCGCGACCACCATGCGGGCCGGGTCGTCATCCTCGGCATTGCGCACGACGACGTCGTCGGACCGCCAGACAGCGGGCAGGAATCCGGTCGACATCAGCCGCTCGATCCGCCAGGCGGGTACCGCGCCACCCAGGATCGTCTGGTTTCGAATCGGGTCGACACCCGGCCCGATGACGGCATATGCCAGGACTCGGGAATCCAGGTCCTCGATCGTCACCGCGGCACCGGTCCGGCTGCTGATCCAACGGGCCAGGGCCTGCAAGTTGTCCACCTGCGGGGCGGGGCTGACGATGCGGCCCGCTCCGAGCAGCCTGATCAGGACGCGGAACAGCTCACTCCAGCCGACCCATGGGGACCGCCGGAACAGCCTGGTGGAGTGGCTGGGCAACATCGATATGTCGGTTGTCGCATCGGGTGGAAGCACAACGGCCGCAGCGGTTCCCACTTCATCGAGCAACGAGCCGAGCGCGAAGCGGTCCTCGACCCGCGTGCTGACCAGGACGACGGTGCCGCTGTAGTCCGCGGCGGTGCCGGGCTCGTGCAGAGCCACGTCGTTCAACAACGGATCGTCGCCGATTTCCGCCCCGGGCAGCGGCATCAACATGCCGGCGGCACCAGAAACCATCGCCGACAACGGAAGAACGCTGGCAGGCTCACTCACTGCTGCTGATTACCATGTGCCACAACCGAATACACTACCGTCGGCTGCACTTTGGCGCGCGGGGAGGAAAGCCCGCGCGGGGCATGGGGCCTAGACCGCGCTGCGGTGGTGCTTGCGCTGGGCGGCGAAGAACTCTGCCCAGGAGATGACTTCGGGATGCTGCTTGAGCAGCGCACGACGCTGACGTTCGGTCATTCCGCCCCACACTCCGAACTCGACGCGGTTGTCCAGTGCATCGGCACCACATTCGAGGATCACGGGGCAGTGCCTGCAGATCACCGCGGCTTTGCGTTGTGCAGCACCGCGGACGAACAACTCATCGGGATCGGCCTGACGGCACCTGGCCTGGGAAACCCAGGCGATCCGGGCTTCGCCCTCACCTCGCTGGACCAAGTTGGCGGCTGGGGCGGAAGCGTTCGTCTTGTCTGCGACAGTTCTTGTACCTGACACCAGCGATCCCTTCGTTCCAGCCATCTCCCCAGATGGCGGGCGTTGAACCTTCCGGTGTAGAACGCCGTTGCGATCTACGCCACATTGCGCCAGCCCGTGTTACCTGGATCGCACTGTGTGTCCAAGCTAGGTGGTCAGAGGGTATTTACGCAACAGTTTGCGAACCACTTTTTTGGGACGGCCGTGCCGTCTGACCGGTGTCCGCGCGCATTGCGGTATTTCTGCAGGCAAGCGCGATATGCCGCTACGCCCCGCTCGCGGGGAACCGGCCCCGGCGAGATAGCTACTCTGTACCCATGCCGGAGCCGCCGACACGACCGCCCGCGCAGCCTCCCCAAGCGGTCACCATCATCAAGCTCGCCTGGTGCTGCCTGCTGGCCAGCGTGCTCGCGGCCGCATTCATGTTCCCCGTCGTGGGCGGAATCGGCCTGATGTCGAACCGGGCCTCCGACGTGGTGGCCAATGGTTCGGCCGCCCTCGTGGACGGCGAGGTCCCCCAGGTCTCGACCATGGTCGACGCCAAGGGCAACACGATCGCCTGGCTGTATTCACAGCGCCGTTTCGAGGTGCCCAGCGATCAGATCGCCAACACCATGAAGCTCGCCCTCGTCTCGATCGAGGACAAGCGCTTCGCCGAGCACAACGGCGTGGACTGGCAGGGCACGCTGACCGGCCTGACCGGATACATGCGGGGAGATACCGATACCCGCGGCGGTTCGACGGTCGAGCAGCAGTATGTGAAGAACTATCAGCTGCTGGTCGTGGCCCAGACCGATGCCGAGCGCCGCGCCGCGATCGAGACCACACCGGCACGCAAATTGCGCGAGATCCGGATGGCGCTCACGCTGGACAAGACGTTCACCAAGCCCGAGATCCTGACCCGCTATCTGAACCTGGTCTCCTTCGGCAACGGCGCGTTCGGCGTTCAGGACGCCGCACAGACCTATTTCGGCGTCAACGCCTCTGAGCTCAACTGGCAGCAGGCCGCCCTGCTGGCCGGCATGGTGCAGTCCACCAGCGCGCTCAACCCCTACACCAATCCCGACGGTGCACTGGCCCGGCGGAACCTGGTGCTGGACACCATGATCGACAACATCCCGCAGGAGGCCGAGGCGCTGCGCGCGGCCAAGCAGCAGCCGCTGGGCATCCTGCCTCAACCCAACGAGCTGCCGCGCGGCTGCATCGCCGCCGGTGACCGCGCGTTCTTCTGTGATTACGCGCTGGAATACCTGGCCCGCGCCGGCCTGTCCAAAGAGCAGGTGGCCAAGGGCGGCTATCTGATCAAGACCACGCTGGATCCCGATGTGCAGGGTTCGGTGAAATCGGCGATCGACGGCATCGCCCGACCCGATGCCCCCGGCATCGCCAGCGTCATGAGCGTGGTCAAGCCGGGTAAGGAAACCCACCCGGTGCTGGCGATGGCCAGCAATCGCACGTATGGCCTGAACACCGATGCGGGCGAGACGATGCAACCGCAACCGTTCTCACTCGTCGGCGACGGCGCCGGATCGATCTTCAAGATCTTCACCACGGCCGCGGCCATGGACATGGGGATGGGCATCAACACCCAGCTGCCGGTGCCCGGGTTCTTCCAGGCCAAGGGGCTCGGCAGCAGCGACACCCCGGGGTGCCCGAAGGACACCTGGTGTGTGAAGAACGCCGGCGGTTACCGGGGCTCGATGAGTGTCACCGATGCCCTGGCCACCTCCCCGAATACCGCTTTCGCCAAGCTCATCTCGCAGATCGGCGTGCAGCGGTCGGTCGACATGGCGGTCAAACTGGGGCTGCGCTCCTACGCGCTGCCCGGTACGGCCCGCGATTACGACCCCGAGAGCAACGAGAGCCTGGCCGACTTCGTCAAACGGCAGAACATCGGCTCGTTCACGCTGGGGCCCATCGAGGTCAACGCACTCGAGTTGTCCAATGTGGCGGCGACGTTGGCCTCCGGCGGCACCTGGTGCCCGCCCAACCCGATCGCCCAGGTGCTCGACCGGCATGGCAATGAGGTGTCGGTGACCACCGAGACGTGCGATCAGGCGGTGCCCGAGGGCCTGGCCAACACCTTGGCCAATGCGATGAGCAAGGACGACCAGGCCGGCGGTACCGCGTCGGGGTCGGCCGGTTCGGTGGGCTGGGATCTGCCGATGTCGGGCAAGACCGGGACCACCGAGGCGCACCGCTCGTCGGGCTTTTTGGGTTTCACCAACCAGTACGCCGCGGCCAACTACATCTACGACGATTCCTCCACCCCCGGGGAGTTGTGCTCGTTCCCGCTGCGCCAGTGCGGGGACGGCGACCTGTTCGGCGGTAACGAGCCGGCCCGCACCTGGTTCACCGCACTGAAGCCGATCGCCAACAACTTCGGTCCGGTGGCCATGCCACCGACCGATCCGCGTTACGTCGACGGCGGCCCGGGCTCGGTGGTGCCCACCGTGACCGGACTGGACGAGACGGCCGCGCGCCAGCGGCTCAAGGAGTCCGGTTTCCAGGTGGCCGACGGCGCCGCCTCGGTCAACAGCAGCTCGCGCTACGGCACCGTCGTCGGCACCGCGCCGTCCGGGCAGACGATTCCCGGCTCGATCATCACGATCCAGGTCAGCAACGGAATCCCGCCGGCTCCGCCGCCGCCCCCGGTGGCGTTCCCGTTCCCGGGCGGGCCGCCGCCCGAGATCGGCCAGACTGTCGTCGAGATCCCGGGCCTGCCGCCGATCACCGTCCCGGTGCTCGGGCCGCCACCACCCCCGTGAGCATTGGTTCGCAGTAGGCTGGCGGGCATGTCAGTGAAGAAGGCAGCCGCCGTCACCGCCGGTTCGTTGGTAGCCGGGATCGGCTACGCGTCCCTGATCGAGCGCAACGCGTTCGTGCTGCGGGAAGCGACCATGCCGGTGCTGGCCCCGGGCTCCTCGCCCCTGCGCGTGCTGCATCTGTCGGATCTACACATGCGTCCCAACCAGCGCCGCAAGCAGGCCTGGTTGCGCGATCTGGCGCGCCTCGAACCCGACCTGGTGGTCAATACCGGCGACAATCTGGCGCATCCGAAGGCCGTGCCCGCGGTGGTGCAGTCGCTGAGTGAACTGCTGTCGGCACCTGGGCTGTTCGTGTTCGGCAGCAACGACTACTTCGCGCCGCGGCTGAAGAACCCGTTGAACTACCTGACCAACCCGGAGCATCGCTCGCATGGAGAGCCGCTGCCGTGGCAGGACCTGCGCGCGGCGTTCACCGAGCGCGGCTGGCTCGACATGACTCACATCCGCCGTGACGTCGAAGTGGCCGGGCTGCACATCGCGGTCGCCGGCGTCGACGATCCGCACCTCAAGCGCGACCGGTACGACACCATCGCCGGGCGGGCCAACGGCGCGGCCAACCTGACGCTGGGGCTGACTCACTCTCCCGAGCCCCGGGTGCTCGATCGTTTTGCCGCTGACGGTTACCAGCTGGTGCTGGCCGGGCACACCCACGGCGGGCAACTGTGCCTCCCGTTCTACGGCGCCCTCGTGACCAACTGCGAGCTTGACCGCTCGCGGGCCAAAGGCGCGTCCAAGTGGGGATCGCACATGCAGCTGCATGTGTCGGCGGGCATCGGCACGTCGCCGTTCGCGCCGATGCGGTTCTGCTGCCGTCCGGAGGCCACTCTGCTGACGCTCGTCGCGGCACCGACCGGCGGTGGGCATGTGGGGACCAGGGCCGGGCAATCCAGCCCGACCGTCTCGGCCCGGTGAGCCGGCCGGCCGGTACCGCGTCGCACCCCCGGCCACGTCGGTGGGTCGACAATGCGGTGCGGCTGATCGAGGCGGATTCTCGACGCAGCGCCGACACGCATCTGTTGCGCTACCCGCTGCCGACGGCCTGGACCGGCAGCCTCGGGCCGGACGTGGATGTGGCGCTGTATCTCAAGGACGAGTCCACCCACATCACCGGCAGCCTCAAGCACCGGCTGGCCCGTTCCCTGTTCCTGTACGGGTTGTGCAACGGCTGGATCGGTGAGGGCACCACGATCATCGAGGCGTCCTCGGGGTCCACGGCGGTGTCCGAGGCTTACTTCGCGGCCCTGCTGGGCCTGCCGTTCATCGCGGTGATGCCCGCCTCGACCAGTGGCTCGAAGATCGCGCTGATCGAAGCCCAAGGTGGCCGTTGCCATTTCGTGGCCCAGTCATCACAGGTGTATGCCGAGGCGCACCGGTTGGCCGAAGAGACCGGCGGGCACTATCTGGACCAGTTCACCAACGCCGAGCGGGCCACCGACTGGCGCGGCAACAACAACATCGCCGAGTCGATCTACGAGCAGATGCGGCTGGAACCCCATGCGGTCCCGGAGTGGATCGTGGTCGGAGCGGGCACCGGCGGCACCAGCGCGACGATCGGCCGCTACATCCGCTACCGCAGACACGCCACGCGGTTGTGTGTGGTCGATCCGGAGAATTCGGCGTTCTTCCCCGGCTACGAGCAGGGCCGCGACGACGTCGTCACCGGAGCGTCCTCACGTATCGAGGGCATCGGCAGGCCGCGGGTGGAGCCGTCGTTTCTGCCCGGCGTGGTCGATCGCATGATCGCCGTCCCCGACTCTGGGTCGGTGGCCGCGGCGCATCACGCCAGCCGGGTCCTCGGCCGCCGGGTCGGCCCGTCGACGGGAACCAATCTGTGGGGCGCGTTCGGCTTGCTGGCCGAGATGATCGCGCATGGCCGCAGCGGCTCGGTGGTGACCCTGCTGGCCGACAGCGGCGACCGCTACGCGGACACCTACTTCGACGCGGACTGGCTCAAGGCCCAGGGGCTGGACCTGTCGGAGTCCGCGGAGCTGCTCTCGGAATTCGAGCGTTCGGGCAGCTGGTCCTGATCCGTCTCGGCCGTCACGAACAGCCACAACGCTGCCAGGGCGAAGAAACCCAGGTAGATGAAGGCTCCCAAGACGGTCATGGATCCTATAACGCCGCCGACGGGTGAGTTCCTTCCCTTCCCGCGCCGCTGGTTCGCCGATTTCTACGCATGGGTCGCGATGCGCGGCCAACGACTCGCCGATTTCTACCTAGGGGTCGCCATCCAGGCGAAGCGCGACCCTGGGGTAGAAATCGGCGCACACACGACGGGCATCTGGGGCCAGCTGGGCGTTTGGCTTTCGAGGTACCCGGTGCGATACGCTGTCGGAGCTTCACGCGGGGTGTGGCGCAGCTTGGTAGCGCGCTTCGTTCGGGACGAAGAGGTCGTGGGTTCGAATCCCGCCACCCCGACAGTGCAAGCAAGGCCCAGACCAAAGTTATCCGGTCTGGGCCTTGCTTTTTATCGGGTCGGAACAGGCTCAGTCATGCGGATGGCCCTTTTTGCCGTGGCCCTTGCCATTCCCATGACCGTTGCCGTTGCCGCCCTGATCCCACTCGTCCTCGGGCAGGGTCGGCGTGAAAGTGGGCACGCTGCTGACGGCCGGCACAGTCGGCTCGACGCTGGTGGTGACCGGCGTGACGGGTGTGCGCTGCGGCGGCGGGTCGGAGATCAACAGGATGGCCGCCAGCGCCACACCGGCCAGAAGGCCCGCGGTCAGCAAGGCCATCCGCACGCGCGAACGCCGCGGCGGAGGTGGCGGTGGTGGTAGCTGCTGCGACGGGGGCAGCATCAGGGTCGGGGGCCGAGCCGGCGGCACAGGCGCCGGGTGGAGCGCGGCCCGCATCTGCGCGGCGTCGGCGAAGCGGTACGCCGGATCACGCGACATCGCCCGTTCCACGACGTGGATGAGAGCCGGATCGACGTCGGGGCGCAGTACCGCGATCGGCGTCAGCGGCTCTTCGAGCACCGCTCGCATGGTGGCCACCGGGGTCTCACGCTCGAACGGCAGCCGCCTGGTCAATGCCTCGTAACCGAGGACACCGAGCGCGTACAGATCGTCCGACGGCGAGGCCGGCTGGCCGGTGATCCGTTGGGGGCTCAGGTAATTCGCGGTACCGAAGACCATGCCGATGCGGGTGTGGGCGGCCCCGTCGGTCTTGGCGATCCCGAAGTCGGCGAGCTTGGCGGCGCCGGTTCTGGTGATCAGGACGTTGCCGGGCTTGATGTCGCGGTGCAGGATGCCCGCACCGTGGGCGGCGGTCAACGCAGCGAGCAGGTCGGTCAGTACCCAGCGCACGCGGTCGGCCGACAGCGGGCCGGCCGCGATCTCCTCGGCCAGAGTGGGGCCGGGCAGCCGTTCCATCACGATGTACGGCGTCCCGTCGTCCTCACCGCTGTCGTGCACCGCGACGATGTTCGGGTGGTTCAGTGCGGCGGCGGCCCGCGCCTCGTTCTCGAAGCGCCGACGCGTCACCTCGTCGGCGGCCAGCTCCGGATAGAGCAGTTTGACCGCGACCGGACGCGACAGTCTGGTGTCCCAGCCATCGTGCACCTCGGCCATGCCGCCGCGGCCGAGCACGCCGCGTAGCTCGTAGCGGCCGCCGAGCGCCGCCGTCATAGCGCTCCTCTCCGGTATGCGCGGTATGCGCCTGAATCCAAGTATCCCGCAGTGCCGTCGTGCGGCATGCTGGCACCATGCCCCGGTTCACGTTGGAACCCGCCGATGCCGATTTCTTCACGACGGCTCCGCATATCTTCACCTATCAGAAGCGCTTCGCCGCACCACCCGAAAAGGTGTGGGAATCATTGGTGTCCGATGAGTCCCTGGCCGCATGGGGGCCGTCGGTCACCAAGGTGAAGTGGTTGGCGCCGAGGCCCTTCGGTGTCGGGACCTCGCGTGAGGTGACGCTGACGCCCGGCGTGGTGCGGGTGCATGAGACGTTCTTCCGCTGGGAGGAGGGCCGGCGCTACTCGTTCACCGTCGATCACGCCAATATCCCGTCGCTGCGCCGGTTCGCCGAGGATTACCTGGTAGAGCCCGCCGGCGACGGGCAGACGCAGTTCACCTGGATCGTGGCCCTCGAACCGAAGCCGCTGTTCGCATGGCCGTTCAAGGGCTTGGCGCCGGTGGTGAAGGCGGCGTTCGGGCGACTCGCCTCCGACGGTCAGCGCTACTTCGCCGGGCAGGTGTGAGCGCGGTCCCAACCAAGCAGTTGATAGCCTCGGCCGATGGCCGCGCTGAGCTGGATCGCCCAACTGTTGCAGTTCGATCGCCACGGCGATGACTTCTGCATTCGCCAGCCGCGCCGAGGTGCGACCGAGCGGCTGTTCGGCGGCCTGATCGCGGCGCAGTCACTGGGGGTTGGCGGGGCGACCGTGGAGGACGGCAAGCTGCCACAGTCGCTGCACGCCTATTTCGTACGTGGTGGCCGATACAACGCCGACGTCGAGTTCCACGTCGACCGCACCCGCGATGGACGTGCATTCGCCACCCGGCACATCACAGCCAGCCAGGACGGGAAAGTGATCCTGGAGATGATGGCCTCGTTCCATCAGCCCGAGCCGGGCCTGGACTGGTCCCCCGATGCTGCGCCTGCGCTGGAATTCGACGCGGCCACCCCCAAGCTCGACGTCATGGACTTCGGGGACAAGTTCGATCTACGCACCATGTCCGACGACACCTCGGAGTTCGCCCTCCCTCCGTTCTGGATCCGCACGCAGGACGAGATCGAGGACGATCCACTGATCCGGGCGTGCACCCTGACGTTTCTGTCCGACCTCGGCCCGGTCCCGTCGGCACTACCTCCGACGGTGCCGCTGCGGTCGGACCTCGGCTTCGCCGCCAGCCTGGACCACTCGATCTGGTTCCATCGTCCCTTCGACCCTCACGGCTGGCACCGCTACGAGTTGCAGTCGGCGAACCACAACGATTCGCGTGGGCTGGCGCGCGGCTCGCTCTACGACGCCGCGGGTGCGCTGATCGCGAGCGTCAGCCAAGAAGCACTCTGGCGCATCTAGCCCGGCACGTTTGCAAGGCCGCCGGGGCGGGCAGTCGGTGGCATGAAGATCTCCGATGTCGCGTCCTGGCCGATCGAGATCGGTGCTGCCGTGCGGCACCGGCGACTGTTCCACCCGAGCGGCGTGCTGGCACGCGGCACCCTCGAGCGCACCGCGCCATCCGGTAGGGGGCTGCCGCTCTACTCGTGCGATGTCGTCGGCAGATTGTCGAAAGGGATCGGGACACCCGATTCCGTGCCGGACATCGCCGGCCTGGCTTGGCGGATGCCACCGCAACTGTCCGGCACTCCGTGGGATGTGCTGCTGGCCTCGACCCTGGCCGGCAATCGATTTGTGTTGTGGCCGGCCAATTCCTGGGCTGGGATCACGTTCTCGAGCGTGATGCCGCTGCGATTCGACGGTGCACTGTGGTGGCTGCGGGCTCGTCTGACCACCGAGTTCGACGGCGGCGGGCTCTGCCTCGACAGCGTGAACAGTCAGTTGGAACGTGGTGGAATCCGGTTCGACATCGAACAATCCCCCGCCACCGGCGAATTCGAGCCCTTGGCCCGGTTGTCGCTGCTCGAGAAACTGCCGCACGGCCGCGACGTCTCTTTCGATCCCGCGCTGCATGAGGCCGACGGTGTCCGCCTGGTGCCCAGTTGGCTGGCCGACGTTCGCCGCAGCGCGTACCACAGCAGCCGGGTCGGGCGTTCCGCTGAATAGCCTCGCGCGCGGCGCTCAGTCGGGCGGCTCCTGGCTGGTGCTCTCGGTGGTGTCGACGTCCGGGGTGTCCTCCGGCACGTTCTTGGCACGAGCCCGCTGTGCGGCATCGCCCTTGTCACCTTCGCCGCCGCGATCCTCCCGGTGCTCTCCGTCGTAGATCCCTTTACCCGTTGGCATCTAGCTGAGATACCCGCCGCCGTGGGTTTCAACCCGATGGCCAGGGGCATGTGCATCAACTCTGACGCACGCCGACGGCCGGTTCCCTGCCCGGGCACCGGCCGTCGGCTTTCAATCACGCAGTAGCGGTGTGTTGTTCATGGGTGAACGGCTTTTCGCCGTGCACGGCGGGGACGCCGTCGGGATTGTCCTCGGCACCGCGGTTCTTCCGGGCCTCGCTGCCGAGCCAGTCCTTCTCCGGCTTCTCGACGTACTGCCACTCCATGCCCTCGACCCACGGCCCCTGCCCCTCGTTCCAGGGCCCTCGCACGCTGCCGTGCCCGTTGGACATGTTGAACGCGACGTTCTGGAAGCGGTCGTCTCCCGGCAGCTGCCCGGGCGGGAAGTTCACCGGCAGGTCATTGAGCGCCGCGGTGAACTGCTGGAAGTGCGTGACCTCGCGGGTCATCAGGAACGTCAGGGTGTCCTGTACGCCGGGATCGTCGGTGAACTGCTTGAGATATTCGTAGACGATCTTGGCCCGCGATTCGGCGGCCAGATTGCTGCGCAGGTCCACCGACGGATCACCGTTCGAGTTGACGTACGAGCCGCTCCACGGCACCCCGGCGCAATTGCTCACGTCGGGGCCGCCGCCGGTCAGGGCGAAGTAGAGCGGGTTGGCCGCGACTCCGTGGATGATCTGGTCCCGGCCGTCCGTGCTGGCCACCGCCGGCATCCAGTCACAACGCTCGTTGGCGATCTTCAAGTCGTCATTGAGCCCGTCGAGCAGCATCGTGATCATCGAACCGACCATCTCGAGATGGGACAGCTCCTCGGTCGCGATGTCCATGAACAGGTCGTACATCTTCGGATTCTTCTCCCGCAGCACGAACGCCTGGGTGAAGTACTGCATGGCGGCCTTCAATTCGCCGTTGGCGCCGCCGAATTGCTCCTGCAGCAGCGTGGCGAAGCGCGGATCCGGTTCGGTGACCCGAACCTCGAATTGCAAATCCTTGTTGTGAACAAACATGCCGGGTACCTCCAGGGCTGATCGACGGCTAGGGATGCGAGCGGGTACCCGGCACCTACCGCCTCAAACTCCCTGCGGGGCCTAGAGACGCGCCTTGACCGCCGCCGACAACCGCGCGCCGTCGGCCTTCCCTGCCGCGATGGCCGTGGCGGCCTTCATCACCTGGCCCATCTGACGCATGCCCGGGCGCTCCCCGTTCTGTTCGGCGACCTGAGCGATGGCGGTATCGGCGACGTCGGCCAGTTCGGCGTCGGTCAGCGGAGTGGGCAGGTACTCGTCGATCACGCGGGCTTCGGCGTGCTCGCCGGCCGCGAGTTCCCCCCGGCCGTTCTGGGTGTAGATCTCCGCCGCCTCGCCGCGCTTCTTCGATTCGCGGGCCAGCACCGCGATCACCTCGGCGTCGGACAGCTCCCGGGCCTGCTTGCCCGAGACCTCCTCGCTCTGGATCGCGGCCAACACCATCCGCAGAGTTGCGGTGCGCAACTTGTCCTGCGACTTCATCGCACTGGTCAGATCCGCACGCAGCTTGTCCTTGAGCTCGGCCATAGCGTCAACCTACGCCGCGGTCACGGCTGGCCCACATGGAATTTCGCATCGACCGAGGCGGAGACCTCGATATCGGCGGGGGCGAATTCGAGTTGGGGCCCTCCGCTGCCGCCCGCGGGCGCCGCCAACGCCCGCACCATTCCCGGCCCGGACGGCCCCTCGGGGCTGCGCCCCAACATTCCGGCGTCTGCGATCGCCACGGGACGAACCTTTCCGAGGCCCAGGGCATCGGAGTAGCGCTGGGCCCGCGTCACCGCATCCTGCACGGCAGCGGTGTGCACCTGGCTCACCAGCTCGTCACGATGCTTGGCCGTCAGTGCCCATTCGATCCGCGACAGCGAGAACCCGACGGTGCCGGTGACGTGTTCACCGACCCACCGCGACAGCGCGGTGAAATCGCTGAATTTGACCTTGATGTCGACGGTGGCGTGGTGCACCAGCGGCAGCTGCTTGCCCTCCTTGTTCCATGGCCGGTTGGCCCAGGTGCGCACCCGGCCGGTGGACCACCAGGTGACCGGCCCCGAGTCGGGCTTGTGCAGCGGCGTGATCGAGGATTTCACCGCATCCAGATCACCGACGACCCGCTCGTACACCGGCTCGATGGCCGGCCCCTCATAGCCGAGCGTGGCGTGGACGGTCGCCCGTTCGGGCGGCTGGAAGGCGGAAAACGATCCGCGCACGATGATCTCGGTCGGCATGTCCCCACCGTAGTTGCTGAGCGGCGACCCGGGAGGACAGGATGGGGAGCATGACGAGCGCTCGGCCATACCTTGCTCACTTTTCGGCAGGGACCGTCATCCCGCTTCGTCCGCTGAGCCTGACCGACATCTTCAACGGCGCGGTTGCCTACATCCGCACCAACCCGAAGGCGACGCTGGGGCTGGCCACCGTGGTTGTCCTCGCCTCACAGATCGTCACGCTCGCACTGCAAATCGGGCCGCTGTCCGCGCTCGGCGAATTCGACCCCTCGCTGCAGGGCGAGGCGCCGTCATCGGGGACCATCGCGGCGTTCGCCGGTGGCGCGTTCACCGGCATCGTCGTCACGACACTGGCCTCGCTTCTGCTCAGCGGCATGCTGACGGTGGTGATCGGCAGGTCGGTGTTCGGTGCGGGCATCTCCGTCGGTGAGGCCTGGCAACGGCTGCGGAGCCGGTTGCCGGCGCTGATCGGGCTGACGGCGTTGCAGGCGCTGGCGTTCGTCGTCGTCGTCGCCGTCGTGGCGGTGGCGATCGCGGGCGCCGGCACCGTCGGCGGCGGCCTGGCCGCGTTCGCGGTAGGTGCGCCGTTGGTGCCGCTCGCCCTGATCGGGGTGCTCTACGTGTCGACGGTTCTGCTGTTCGCCCCGGCGGTGATCGTGTTGGAACACCTCGGCATCGTCGCGGCGGTCAAGCGCTCATTCAAGTTGGTGAACAAGGACTTCTGGCGGGTGTTCGGCATCTGGCTGCTGGCCACGATCGTGGCCGCGGTGATCGGCTGGGGTGTGGGTGCGCCGTTCAATGTGGCCGGAGAGATCATGTCGATGGCCGCCGACGGTCCCACGCTGCCGGCGCTGATCCTGAGCGCCGTCGGGTCCGCGATCGGACAGATCGTCACCGCACCGTTCAGCGCGGGAGTCGTGGTGTTGCTGTATGCCGATCGCCGGTTCCGGGCCGAGGCGTTCGATCTGATGCTGCAGACCGGCGCGACCGCCCCGGTGGAGACCACCGACCAACTGTGGCTGTCCCGGTACTTCTGAGGTGACGAGCATCGACATCGACCGTGACGCGGCGCACGACGCCGCGCAGAACGAACTGGCCAAGCCCATCTATCCCCGGGCTTCGCCGACCGATCAGATCGGCGAGTGGCTCAACGATCTGCTGTACCGGATCACCGCCGCCGGATCGAGGATCCCCGGCGGCTGGTTCACCATCTCGGTGCTGGTGATCCTCGTCGTGGTGGCCGTTGTGGTCGCGGTGCGGATCGCGCGTCGCGCGATGCGGACCTCCCGGACCACGGACCAGGCCCTGTTCGACAGCCAGGAGCTCAGCGCCGCGCAACACCGCTCGATCGCCGAACAATATGCCGCACAAGGTGATTGGTCGGCCGCGATCCGGCACCGGGTCCGCGCGCTGGCCCGTCACCTTGAAGAGACCGGGGTGCTCGCCGCGGTCCCGGGCCGCACCGCCACCGAACTCGCCCGCGACGCCGCGGCGGCCCTGCCCGGCTTGTCGGCTGAACTGTTCAGGGCGGCAACCATATTCAACGACGTCACCTATGGTGAACAGCCGGGCACCGAGTCCGCCTACCGCACGATCGCGGCCCTCGACGAGGTCCGCGCGCGATGAGCACCCGTTCGGTCAAGCCCCGTCTGCGCACCGCTCGCTGGGTGCTGCTGACATTCGCCGTCATCGTCGCGGTGGCGGTCCTCACGGTCTACCTCACCGCGCCGCGCCCAGGCGGGGCGATGGACCCGGAGTCGACGTCACCGGAGGGGACGCACGCGTTGGTCAGCCTGTTGCGCGATCACGGTGTCGAGGTGATCACCGCTGACGACGTCGACGAGGTGCGCCGCGCCGCCCGGCCCGGCACCCTGCTGGTGGTCGCGCAGACGATGTTCCTGGCCGGCGACGAGACCATCGACCGGCTGACCGAGGCCCCGGGCGATCTGCTGCTCGTGGCGCCCGCAGGCCACACCCGGGAGAAGCTCGCTTCGCAGGTCAGGCTCGACACGCCCACGGAGTTCGGCGGGAGCGAGCCGGATTGTGAACTGCCCGAGGCGAACCGGGCCGGCAGGACCCAGCTGGGTACCACCGATACCTATGCCGCTGCCGGGAGTACGCCGGTGATGCTCTGCTACGGCGGCGCGCTGGCCCGCTACCACGACGGGCCGCGCACCGTGACCGTGGTGGGAACGGGCGAGTTCATGACGAACTCACGTTTGCTCAAAGAGGGCAACGCCGCCTTGGCGATGAATCTGGCGGGCGCCGCGCCACGGGTGATCTGGTATGCACCACAGCATTTCGAGGCCAGCTCGAGCGGCGACAGCAAGTTGTCGGATCTGATCCCGCCGCAGATCCGGTGGATCGTCCTGCAACTGTGCCTGGTGGTGGCACTGCTGGCGGTGGCGCAGGCCCGCCGTCTCGGCCCCTTGGTCGCCGAATCGCTGCCCGTCGTGGTCCGCGCGTCGGAAACCGTCGAGGGACGTGGGCGGCTGTACCGCTCCCGACGGGCTCGTGACCGCGCCGCCGACGCGTTGCGCACCGCGGCGATCGGCCGGCTGTTGCCGCGGCTCGGTTTGAACGCCGCGGCGCCTCCGCAGGCCGTCGCGGCCGCCGTCGCCGCACGCTGCGGCACTGCCACGAACGCGGCCGGCCACATTCTGTTCGGCCCGCCGCCGGCCTCCGATGCCGAACTCGTCCATCTCGCACACCAACTCGACGACATCGAAAGGCAGGTCGCACACTCGTGACTCAGCCCCGCCCAGAAAACACCGGCCCAGACCCGGCCCGCGAAGCCCTGCTGGCCCTGCGCAACGAGATCGCCAAGGTGGTGGTCGGTCAGGACGCGGTGATCAGCGGTCTGGTGGTGGCGCTGCTGTGCCGAGGACACGTGCTGCTGGAGGGGGTGCCCGGCGTAGCCAAGACCCTGCTGGTGCGCACGCTGGCGGCGGCCCTGCAACTGGAGTTCAAGCGGGTGCAGTTCACGCCGGACCTGATGCCCGGCGACGTCACGGGCTCCCTGGTGTACGACGCACGGACCGCCGAGTTCGAATTCCGCTCCGGCCCGGTGTTCACCAATCTGCTGTTGGCCGATGAGATCAACCGGACACCTCCGAAAACCCAAGCGGCACTTCTGGAGGCCATGGAGGAGCGTCAGGTCAGCGTCGACGGCACGCCGCGTCCGCTACCCGACCCGTTCATCGTGGCGGCCACGCAGAATCCCATCGAGTACGAGGGCACCTACCAGCTTCCCGAGGCCCAGCTGGACCGCTTCCTGCTGAAGCTCACGGTGCCGCTGCCGCCACGGGATCAGGAGATCGCGATCCTGAGCCGGCACGCTCACGGTTTCGATCCGGGCGATCTGTCGGCGGTGCGGCCGGTGGCCGGCGCCGCCGAGCTGGCGGCCGGGCGCGACGCGGTGCGCAAGGTGCTGGCCGGTGACGAGGTGCTGGGCTACATCGTCGACATCGTCGGGGCCACCCGACATTCCCCGTCACTGCAGCTCGGCGTGTCCCCACGTGGCGCGACCGCGCTGCTGGCGACGTCACGGTCGTGGGCCTGGTTGTCGGGCCGCAATTACGTCACCCCCGATGACGTCAAGGCAATGGCCCGCTCGACGCTGCGGCACCGGGTGGCGCTGCGCCCGGAGGCCGAGCTGGAGGGCGCCACCGCCGACGGGGTGCTGGACGGCATCTTGGCCGCCGTTCCGGTACCGCGCTGATGGTTCTCACGGGTCGCGCCGGTCTGGTGGCACTGGTCTGTGTGCTGCCGATCGCGTTGGCCCCCTGGCCCGCAACCGCTTTCGCGGTGTTGGCACTCCTCTTGACCGCGGCCGTGGCCGCCGATGTCGCCCTGGCAGGCCGGGTCGGCGGGCTTCAGCTGACCCGCGGCGGTGAGTCCACCGCGCGGCTGGGTCAGACGGTCGACGCGGTGCTCACCGTCCACAACACGGGTCGCCGTCGGCTTTGCGGCGCGATTCGTGACGCCTGGCCGCCGAGCGCCTCGGCTCAGCCGCGCGCCCATCACGTGAATATCGCTGCCGGACAACATGTTTCTCTGGTCACGCGGTTGCATCCGGTACGCCGGGGCGACCAACGCTGCGAGCTGGTCACCGTGCGCTCGATCGGCCCGCTCGGGCTGGCCGGCCGGCAGCGTTCGCAGCGGCTGCCCGGACAGGTACGGGTGCTGCCGCCGTTCCTGTCCCGTAAGCATCTGCCGTCCCGGCTGGCGAGGTTGCGGCAGCTGGACGGCGCGATACCGGTGCTGATCCGTGGCCAGGGCACCGAATTCGACTCGCTGCGTGAATATGTGGTCGGTGACGATGTCCGCTCGATCGACTGGCGCGCCACGGCACGGCGGGCCGACGTGGTGGTGCGTACCTGGCGCCCGGAGCGCGACCGGCGGGTGGTGATCGTGCTCGACACCGGACGCACCTCGGCGGGCCGGGTCGGGGTCGATCCCACCTCGCTGGATCCTGGCGGCTGGCCGCGACTGGACTGGTCGATGGACGCGGCGCTGCTGTTGGCGGCCCTGGCCTCGCGGGCCGGAGACCATGTCGACTTCCTGGCCATCGACCGGGTGCCCCGCGCCGGGGTATGGGGCGCCTCGCGCACCGAACTGCTGGCCTCGATCGTCGCGGCGATGGCCCCGTTGCAGCCGGCACTGGTGGAATCCGATTCCACCGCAATGGTTTCGGCGGTGCTGCGTCGGGTGCGAGGCCGGGCACTGGTGGTGCTGCTGACCGATCTGAACGCCTCGGCCCTCGACGAGGGACTGATGGCGGTGCTGCCGCAACTGTCGGCACGTCATCAGGTGCTGCTGGCCGCGGTCGCCGATCCGCGGGTGGACCAGCTGGCGGGCGGTCGCTCCGACGCCGCGCACATCTATGACGCCGCCGCTGCCGAGCGGGCCCGCAATGACCGGCGGTCCATCGCGTCGCGGTTACGCGGACATGGTGTCGATGTGGTCGATGCCCGGCCGGAAGATCTGGCCCCGGCCCTGGCCGATCACTACCTGTCGATGAAGGCTGCGGGCAAGCTCTAGTTTTCTCCCCGCGACTCCTCCCCGCGAGCAGACGTAAAACTGCCCAATTTCAGGCAAAAGAGGGCAGGTTTGCGTCTGCTCGCGGGAGGAAGTCAGCCCGTGGGGACTACATCGGGCGCATCGTCGAGGTCGCCGCTCTCCCCCGCCCGCACGGCCTTGCGGCCGAAGTGGACCACATAGCCCAGGAAGACCAGTTCGGCGAAGACGCCGATACCGATCCGCGTCCACGTCGGCAGCGGCGACGGCGTCACCAGGGCCTCGATCAGGCCGGAGGCCAGGAGTACGACGGCCAGACCGATCGCCGCCGCGACCACCGCTCGGCCCTGTTCGGCCAGCACCTGCCCGCGGGGCCGGTCGCCGGGGGCGATCACGGTCCAGCCCAACCGCATCCCCACTGCCCCTGCCAGGAACACCGCGGTCAGCTCCAGTAGTCCGTGCGGCGTGATCAGGCCGAGGAACAGATCCCCCTTGCCTGCGCCGAACATCAGCCCGGCGTTCACACCGAGGTTCGCCGCGTTCTGAAACAGGACGTACGGGATGGGCAGCCCGAGCAGGATCGCGAAGGCGATGCACTGGGCGGCCACCCAGGAGTTGTTCACCCAGACCTGCAGCGCGAACGACCCGGCCGGGTGCTCGCTGTAGTAGGACTCGAAGTCGTGGTTGACCAATTCATCGATCTCACTGGGGGTTCCGATGGCCGCATGCACCTCGGGGTTGCCCGCTATCCACAGCGCCATTGCCACGGCGACGATGAAGAACGCCACCGCCGACCCCAGCCACCAGCGCCAGGACCGGTAGGCCACCACCGGAAACGACACGGTCCAGAACCGGACGAATTCCCGCCACAGCGGCGCATGGGCACCGGTGACCACGGCGCGGGCCCGCGCCACGAGCCCCGACAGCCGCCCGACCAGCACCGAATCCTGCGAGGCCGATCGCACCATCGACAGATGCGTGGAGACCCGTTGATAGAGGTCGACGAGCTCGTCGACCTCGGCACCGGTCAACCGTCGGCGTCGTTTTACCAACTGCTCCAACCGGTCCCAGGTGGGGCGATGGGCCATCACAAACGCATCGACATCCACCTGGCAAAGCGTAGTCGGTAGCGTGTGTCGGTATGGTTTGGCAGCCCGCGCCGGTGGTCACCGGGGACGCCGTGGTCCTCGACGTTGCGATCGCCCAATTGCCGGTGCGCACGCTGGCCGCCCTGATCGACATCGTGGTGATCGGCATCGCGTACGTGGTGGGCGTGGCGTTGTGGTCGATCACCCTGACCCGGTTCGACGAGGCGTTGTCGGCGGCGATCCTGATCATCTTCACGGTGCTGACCCTGGTGGGTTATCCGGTGGTGATGGAGACCGCGACGCGTGGCCGTTCGCTGGGCAAGATGGCGCTGGGTCTGCGGGTGGTGGCCGAGGACGGCGGCCCGGAACGGTTCCGCCAGGCCTTGTTCCGAGCGCTGGCCGGGTTCGTCGAGATCTGGATGCTCACGGGTGGGCCCGCGGTGATCTGCAGCCTGCTGTCGGCAAAGGGCAAGCGGCTCGGCGACATCTTCGCCGGCACCGTGGTGATCAGTGAGCGCGGACCCAAGCTGAATCCGCCTCCGGTCATGCCGCCCGCGCTCGCGTGGTGGGCCGCGTCGCTGGAGCTGTCGGGACTGGGCCCCGAGCAGGCGGAGTTGGCCAGGCAGTTCCTCTCCCGGTCGGCGCAACTCGATCCGCGGGTACGCCATGAGATGGGGTACCGAGTCTTCGGCGAGGTGGCCTCGCGCGTCTCGCCCCCGCCGCCGCCGGGCGCGCCGGCCGAGTACGTGCTGGCCGCCGTGCTGGCCGAGCGGCACCGTCGTGCGCTCGCCCGGCTGATGCCGCAGGCCCGCTCCGTGGCGTTCCCGCCTCCATATTCGAGCCCTCCGCCACCGCCCCCGACCAGCGGGTTCACTCCGCCGAGCTAGCGTGTGGGACATCACTGTCTCATTTTGACCCAATTGTGCTACATTTTGATTCATGACCGGATCGGTATCGACGCACAGCGGGCCGCGTGAGCGCACCCGCAAGGCGATTCTCGATGCCGCGATGACGGTCCTGGCCGACAATCCGTCGGCCTCGCTCAGCGATATCGCCACCGCAGCCGACGTCGGCCGCAGCACCGTGCACCGGTACTACCCCGAGCGCACCGAGCTGCTGCGCGCCCTGGCCCGGCACGTCCACGAGCTCAGTAACGCCGCGATCGACCGTGCCGATCCGACGCACGGCCCCGTCGATGCGGCGCTGCGCCGCGTGGTGGAAAGCCAGCTGGACCTGGGCCCCATCGTGATCTTCGTCTACAGCGAACCGACGATCCTGGCCGATCCCGAGCTGGCGGCCTACCTGGATACCGGGGACGAGGCGATCGTCGAGATACTCAACCGATCCTCGGTCGACAGGCCCGAATATCCCCCAGGATGGGCCCGGCGAGTGTTCTGGGCGCTGCTTGACGCCGGATATGAATCCGCCAAGCAGGACGGCACACCTCGCCATCAAATCGTCGACGCCATCATGACCAGCCTGACCGCGGGCACCATTGCGCTCCCGCGCGGCTGAAAACCTCTTTTCAAGCCTTTGGAGTCAATCCCATGTCCACCCATCTCGAAGGCAGCCAGTCGGTGACCTCAACACCCAAGCGATCGTGGGTCGCTCTGGCCGTGTTGATGTTGCCGGTGCTGCTGATCGCCATCGACAACACCGTCCTGGCCTTCGCCCTTCCGGCGATCGCCGAGGACTTCCGTCCCGCGGCCTCCACCCAGCTCTGGATCGTCGACGTCTACTCACTGGTGCTGGCCGCGTTGCTGGTCGCCATGGGCGGGCTCGGCGACCGGTTCGGCCGGCGCCGCCTGCTGCTCATCGGTGCCACCGGCTTCGCGATCGTCTCGGCCGCGGCGGCTTTCGCGCCGAGCGCGGCCTATCTGGTCGTCGCGCGTGCGGCGCTCGGCGTCTTCGGCGCGATGCTGATGCCGTCGACGCTGTCGCTGATCCGCAACATCTTCACCGAGACGTCGTCGCGCCGGCTCGCGATCGCCATCTGGGCCTCATGCTTCACCGCGGGCTCGACACTGGGGCCCATCGTCGGCGGCGCGCTGCTGCAGCATTTCCATTGGGGCTCGGTGTTTCTCGTGGCGGTGCCGATCCTGCTGCCCTTGCTGGTGCTCGGGCCGCGGCTGGTTCCGGAATCACGTGACCCGAACCCGGGTCCGCTGGATTTGACCGGTGTGGCGCTGTCGTTCACCGCGATGCTGCCGTTCGTGTGGGCGATCAAGACCGCGGCCCACGACGGCTTGTCGGGCAGCGTCGTCGCGGCATTCGCGATCGGCGTCGTGTCCGGGGTGCTGTTCGTGCGCCGGCAGAACCGCAGTGCCACACCGATGCTCGACATGGGCCTGTTCTCCTATGCGCCGTTCAGCGCGTCGATCTTGGCGAACTTCTTGTCGATCGTCGGCCTCATCGGGTTCATCTTCTTCATCTCGCAGCACCTGCAGCTTGTGCTCGGCCTCTCGCCGCTGGCGGCCGGTCTGGTGACGCTGCCGGGCGCGGTGGTGTCGATGATCGCCGGCCTGGCGGTGGTCAAGGCCGCCAAGAAGTTCGCGCCGGACACGCTGATGATCTTCGGCCTGGTGTTCGTCGCGGCCGGGTTCGGCTTGATCCTGGCCTTCCGTCACGACCTGTCGGTGGTCGCGGTGATCACGTCGTTCGTGGTACTGGAGCTGGGCGTCGGTGTCTCGCAGACGGTGTCCAACGACACCATCGTGGCATCCGTACCCGCCGCGAAATCCGGTGCGGCCTCGGCGGTGTCGGAGACCGCGTACGAGTTGGGCGCAGTGGTGGGCACCGCGACGCTGGGCACGATCTTCACGGCGTTCTACCGCAACAACATTCAGGTGCCGGCCGGGCTGACCCCCACGCAGGCCGCCGATGCCGGCGAAAGCATCGGCGGAGCGGTGTCGGTGGCCGCCGAGCTGCCCGCCAAGACCGCTGACCTGCTGATGGGTTCGGCCCGCACGGCATTCGATTCCGGCATCGCGCCGACGGCGATCATCGCGGCGACGCTGGCGCTGGCGGCAGCGGCGATCGTGGCGGCGGCGTTCCGCAGGCAGGCTCAGCGGAGTTGACGCCCGGTGGCCAGTTGTGACACGTGATCCGCGAGAATCCGTGCCACAACTGGCCGCTCGGCGCCGTGGCATTCAGCGGTGAGCCAGCCCGGCCAGCATCAGCACCGCACCGGCGAACCCGGTGACAGTGCGGACATGGTTCCACGCCGTCCAGGTGGTGAAGTAGGCCTGCCATTCGGCGGCCGCGTCGGCCAGGTCGATCTGGTCGAGGTGATTGTTGAGCGGCACGTTGAACGCCATGGTGATCACCATTCCGAGGACACCGAAGATCGCACCGGCCAGCAGATACCAACTGCCCGGCCGGCCGATCTGGACCACCGCGATCACACCGACGATCACCGACAGCAGCGCCGAGCCCAGCAGCAACAGCAGGAACGGCGCGTTGTTGTTCGCTTCGGCGTTCATGCCGCGCATGGCGGTGATCGCGGCGGCCGGCCCGGTGTGGTCGAGCCCGCGCATCACGAAGGTGGAGAACGCGTAGAAGATTCCGCCTGCGGCGGCACTGCCGAGGGAGGCGGCTGCGGTGAGGACGACGACGGGGCTCAGGTTCATACCTACAGTGAACCGATGCCCGGCCGGGCGCTCCATCGCCGACAGTCCTGATTCCATACGTGGGAGTCTTGACCGATGACAGCTGATTTCGACGCCCTGGTGGCCGAGGCCGACGCGGCACCGGTGGACGGCTGGGACTTTTCGTGGCTGCGGGGTCGGGCTACCGAAGCCCGGCCCACGTGGGGCTATCAGCGTTTGATGAGCCGGCGTTTGACGACCGTGTCCTCGGCTCTGGACATCCAGACCGGCGGCGGTGAGGTGCTCGCCGGTGCGGCCACGTTCCCACCGACCATGGCGGCCACCGAATCCTGGCCGCCCAACCTGGACCGTGCGACCCGGTTGCTGGGCCCGCGCGGAGTCGTCGTGGTCGCCGACCCTGACGAGCCGCCACTGCCCTTCGCCGATGCGGCGTTCGAGTTGGTCCTCAGCCGGCACCCGGCCACCGTGTGGTGGGACGAGATCGCGCGCGTGTTGGCTCCGGGCGGCGCCTATCTGGCCCAACATGTCGGACCGGCAAGTGTTTTCGAGTTGACCGAGTACTTTCTCGGACCACAGCCGCAGGCCCGCAGGGCGCGTGACCCAGAAACCGAGTCGGCCGCGGCACGGGCTGCCGGCCTCGACATCGTCGATCTGCGGGCCGAGCGGCTACGGGTGGAGTTCTTCGACATCGGCGCGGTGGTGTATTTCCTGCGCAAGGTCATCTGGATCGTGCCCGGCTTCAAAGTGGACACCTACCGCGACCGACTCGCGGCGCTGCACCGGCAGATCGTGGCCGACGGTTCGTTCGTCGCGCACTCGTCACGCCACCTTATCGAGGCGCGCAAACCGGGTTGAGCGTTACCCTACGGTCGTGGATGCCCTGGTCGGACTGCTCGACGGGGTACGCGCGCGGGGTGCGTTCGTGTTGCGGCTGCGCATGGATCCGCCCTGGTCTCTCGCCATCCGCGACGAAGCACCGTTGGCGCTGATCTGTCAGACCCGCGGTGACGCCGTCATCGTCGGCGCTCACAGCGGCACGTACCGGCTGGCTGCGGGTGACGTCGCGCTGACCCGCGGCACTGAAAACTACGTCTTCGCAGACGATCCGGGCACCCCGCCGAGCATCGTCATCCAGCCCGGGCAGCGTTGCACGACGCCGTCCGGGGAGGATCTGCACGTCGAGATGTCGCTGGGCCTGCGCAGCTGGGGCAACAGCGCGACCGGTTCATCGGAGTCGATCGTCTGTGCCTACGAGGGCCGCAGCGAGGTCAGTGCCCGCCTGCTCGACGCGCTGCCGACGGTGCTGGTGCTGCGAGCGGACGAGTGGGACACCCCGCTGATCGATCTGCTGTCCGCCGAGGCGGGCCACGACGGACCCGGTCAGGAGGCCTACCTCGACCGCCTGCTCGACCTACTGCTGATCGGGGTGCTGCGCACGTGGTTCGACCGCGACGGCAATGCCCCGCCGTGGTGGCAGGCCGAACAGGACCCTGTCGTCGGGCCTGCGCTGAAACTGATCTACAACAATCCGGCACATCCCTGGACAGTGGCCAATCTTGCTGCAGCCGTGGGATGTTCACGTGCAGTGTTCGCCCGCAGGTTCGCCGAGCAGGTCGGCGAGCCGCCGATCGCCTTCCTCACCGGCTGGCGGCTGGCGCTGGCGGCCGACCTCTTGCGGGGCAGTGAGGCCACGATCGCCGCCGTGGCCCGCCAGGTCGGCTACTCGACACCGTTCGCGTTGAGCAGCGCGTTCAAACGGTCCTACGGGGTCAGCCCGAACGAGCATAGGGCGGTGTGATCGCGAAAGTGACACTACGGTCGCGATTTGCGCCGGGCAACGACCCTACCGTCACTCTGGCGACGCAGCTGCAGGCCGATTGGCCCGGGCCGCCACCGCCCCGGCGATCGACGTGGTCGCGATGGTCAGCAGCGCGCCGAGCATCAGGGCCGCGGGCTCACCCGGTGCCAACAGGTGCTGCTCGGTCCCCAGTGTGGCGGCCGCGACCGGGACGCCGAGCTGGGCAGCTGAGAACACCGCGAGTGTCACCGGCTGGCCGAACAGCCGGCCCGCGCTGTGAGCGAGGATCGCGGCGAGGCCCAATGCCACGCCGAGCGCGATGAATTCGGGATGGTCACCGAGTTCGCGCACTTGCAGCGAGGCGCCGAGCCAGACGAAGAACAACGGGCCGAAGAACCCGTCGGTGATACCGAACAACTGCCTGGCCAGCCGGCGGGGCTCCCCGATCGCCGACACCACCAGGCCCAGCGCGAATCCGGCGAGCATGATCGAGACGTGGGTGGTCAACGCGACCGCCGAAAGTCCGAACAGGAAGATCAGGCTGAACCGAAGCTCGAGCGCGAACTTGTGCTTCGCCGAGTAGTGGTGCACGCGGCGACGCAGGCCCCGCGCATACCCGGCCCGCAAGACGAGGAAGAGCGCGCCCGCACAGCCCGCGATGGCCAGCGCCCCCATGGCGGCGCGGGGGGCCCGCTGGATGTCGATCACCAACGGCAGCAACACGATCGATGCGGTGTCGGCGATGGCGATCTGCGCGGTGACCGACAGCACGGGTGGTCCCTCCAGTCGTAGCCCGTCGATGACGGGCAGCGCCAGGGCTGCCGACGACGACGCCATCACCACGGCATACAGCGCCGCATGCCCGGTGCCGAACGCGCGCGCGATCACGACGCCGAGCACCGCGGCCAGCACACCGATGAAGACGGCCCGCAGCAGCGCCTTGGGGATCGCGGTACGCAGCGTCCTGTCGCGCACCGGGACATGGGTGCCGACGACAAACATCACCAGGGCGAAGCCGATGTTGGCCAGCAGGGTGAACGTCGGGTCACTGTGATCGACGATTCCGAACCCGGTTCTGCCGACGACGATCCCAGCGACCAGCTCACCGATCACCACGGGAACGCGCAACCGCGGCACGGTCGCCAGCGCCGGTCCGGCCAGGCCGATGACCGCGATCAGCGCCAGTGTGTCGAACCCGAACCCTGCCACCGGGTCACATTAGGCGCTGATCCAGTTCCCGTGGAACCCGTAGGGCACGCGGCGCGGCAGTTTGATGGTGGCGACCGGTTTTCCACCGAAGTCCGACGCGTCCAGGATCACGAGGTCGCTGCCGTCGCGTTCGGGGTCGTACACGTAGCCCAGGTACCACCCGTTGCTCTCGTCGGCCGGGCCCGCGCCGGGAATGAACACCGCCTCTCCTGGCCCGCCGGCGCCGAGTTCGTGTCGCATGCCGGCACCGGTGGTCAGGTCGTACCGCAGCCAAGAGTTACCGCCAACCGCAACGGCGTAGCGCGCGGGCAGGCCGGCCAGCCGGTCGTCGATGCGGGGGAACTCCACCCCGAGATCATCGAGCTGACGCTCGCGGACCGTCCCGGCCGCCAGGTCGATCCGCCACTCCCACAGCACGCCCTCGACATCGAAACCGCCGTCGTTGCGCCACAGCTCGGGATAGCGAACCGCCTGCAGCACAATCGAATTACCGTCGTCATGGGCGTTGGCAACATGGAACACGTAACACGGGTCGATGTCGAACCAGCGGATGGGCGCGTCGGGGTCGTCACGGCGCAGCACACCGAACCGGGCGCCGTAGTCATCGCTCCAGCGGTACGGCATATCTCCTTCGCGCTTTACCGCGATGTCCAGATCGAACACCACGGGCAGGTCCATGAAGATCACATGGCCCGCGGTCATCGCGAAGTCGTGCATCATGGTGTGCGCCTTGACATCCACCGGCCTGTTGATGGTCAGCTCACCGCTGGCGTCGGCGCGGTGATAGGTGACGTAGGGCTCGAAGATGCTGCCGTATCCGAAGAAGTGCAGCTCGCCGGTCGTCGGGCAGATCTTGGGGTGGGCGGTCATCGAGTCGACCAGTTTCCCGCCGAAGTCGTAGGCGCCCACGGTTTCCAGATCGTTGGTGATCTCGTAGGGCAGAGAGGATTCCACCAGAGCGAGCGTCTTGCCGGCGTGGTTGACGACGTGGGTGTTGGCGACGGCGGACCGCAGGTTCCGCGTGCCGTCGTCGTTGTACAGCGGGAAGTCCTTGACGAAGCTGTCGGTTCGGACCCAGCGGTTGCGATACCACTTGGCCGCGCCGTTCTCGATGCGGATGCCGTGGATCATCCCGTCCCCGGCGAACCAGTGCTCGGTCGCCTGGCGCGGGTTCGGCCCGTTGCGCAGGTACCAGCCGTCGAGTTCGGCGGGAATGGCGCCGTCGACAGGCAGGTCGTGTTCGGTGAGTTCGTCGGCAATGGGCGCGTAGTTGCCGCGCAGGAAGAAGTCGGTTTCGCCGATGGGCAGGGCTGAGGTCATGCACTCAACGGTGACATTCCACAACTGACATGTCAATAGTGGACGGTAGGCTGTCGGCATGAGTCTGCGCATGGCGGCACTTGGTTTGTTGGCACAGCACCCCGGCAGTGGGTACGACCTGCTCAAACGGTTCGAGAAATCGATGGCGAACGTCTGGCCCGCCACCCAGAGCCAGCTTTACGGCGAGCTCAACAAATTGGCCGGAGCGAGCCTGATCGAGGTGTCGGCGATCGGCCCGCGCGGCCGCAAGGAGTACCGCATCACCGACGCCGGCCGCACCGAACTGCAGCACTGGATCGCCCATCCCTCCGACGATCCCCCCGAGCGCAGCGCCGCCTTGCTGCGGGTTTTCCTACTGGGCGAATTACCCCGCGACCAGGCACGCGAGCACCTCATGACACTGGCCGCCCGCGCCGACGCCGAGATCGCGCGTCTCGAGGAACTCGATGCGTCGATCCCCTGGGCCGACACGGACGAGGACCTCTACGGGCACGCAGCCCTGGAGTACGGCCTGCGCTTGAACGCCATGCAGGCCGAGTGGGCACGCCGGCTCACGGAAACTCTCGACAACCGATAGGTTCCGATATATCGTTGACGCATCGGCAGCGCGATCAGGCGCTCCTCAACGACAACGAAGGATTCATCCAATGACCCACCCATTCAATTCACCAGGCGGCTTCGGTTTCGTACCTCTCGGACGCGAAGAAGCGCGCCTCATGTTCCACCAGGCCCGGGCCGCGCGCCGCGACATGCGCCACCAGATGCGCGCGCAGGCAGAAGCTGCCCGTGAGGGCGTCGACGCCACGTGCCAGACCGGATTCGGCTTCGACCCGCGCGGCGGGCGAGGACTCGGCTTCGGATTCGGGCCCGGTCCCCTCGGCGGCCCTCTCGGCGGACCGTTCGGCGGGCACCGCGGCCGTGGCGGGCGACGCGGACGGCGCGGCGATGTCCGTGCCGCCATCCTCACCCTGCTGACCGAACGGCCCATGCACGGCTATGAGATGACGCAGGAGATCGCGGCCCGCAGCAACAACCTGTGGAAGCCCAGCCCCGGCTCGGTGTACCCGACGCTGCAGCTGCTGGTCGACGAGGGACTGATCGTCCCGACCGAATCCGAGGGCAGCAAGAAGACTTTCGAGCTGACCGAAGAGGGCCGGCAGGCCGCGGCCCAGATCGAGACCCCGCCGTGGGCGCAGATCGCCGACGACGCCGATCCCGGTGCCGTCAACCTGCATGCGGCCGTCACGCAGTTGATGGCTGCCGTCGGCCAGTCCGCCTATGCCGGCGGTGAGGAGCAGCGGCAACGCATCCTCGACGTCGTCAACAACGCCCGCCGCGAGATCTACCAGATCCTCGGCGAGGAGTAGCAGCCCGTAGGCTGCCCTCGTGAGCAGCCTCGTCACAACCATCGCGCCGGCCGTCGTCGCAGTCCTGACCGCGGCCGGCGCGGTCATCGGACTCCAATTCCGCGATGTCGACGCCTACGAGCGTCGGCGCAATATCTGGCAGTGGCTTCTGGTCCTGCTCGCCGCGGCCGCGACGTTGGGCGCGATCGGCTCGGCCTCCGGCGTGGGAAGCCTCATCGAGGCCACCATCATGGCGGTGGTCGGAGTGGCCGCCGTCGTCCTCGCGCACGTGCTGTGGCGCCGGCGTGTTCCCGATGCCGAGCCCCGCAACGTGGCGATCGCGACGGCCGCGGCCGCCTGCGCGGTCCTGGTCATCGTCGGCATGACCGCGCTGACCTACACCGGGAACAAGGGCTGCCGTCAGGTCGATCCGCTGGTGCAGACCAGTCGCGCGAGCTCGGGCGCGCTCATGCCCACGATCGAAGCCAACCAAGGGCCGACGGTGGGCGACTTCACCGACTGGGCCAAGATCATCCGCGAGCAGGCCGATCAGGTGACCGACGGCGAGGTCGCGGCGCACGCGCACCGACTGGGTGAGCTCGCCGGACAGATCGCCGATTCCGTCCGGAGTAACGACAAGGCCCAGCACGCGTTGCTCGGCAAGCAGTACTACGACGAGCTCGGGGCGATCCTGAAGAAGTGCCAGATCCAGGTGACCCGCTAGATCTCCACCCAGTCCAGGGTGCGCGAAACAGCTTTGCGCCAACCGGCGTAACCGCCGGATCGCTGCTCGTCATCCCACTGCGCGCTCCACCGCTGGCCCTCCTGCCAATTGGCACGCAGGTCGTCTGCACCGTCCCAGAATCCGACGGCGAGCCCGGCCGCATAGGCCGCGCCCAGCGCAGTCGTCTCGGCCACCACGGGTTTGACCACGTCGACCCCCAGCACGTCGGCCTGGATCTGCATGCACAGCGCGTTGGCGGTGATACCGCCGTCGACTTTCAGAACCTCAAGGTGCACACCGGAATCGGCCTCCATGGCCTCCACCACGTCGCGGCTCTGATAGCAGATCGCCTCCAGCGTGGCGCGCGCCAGGTGGGCGTTGGTGTTGTACCGGGACAGCCCGACGATCACGCCTCTGGCGTCGGACCGCCAGTACGGCGCGAAGAGACCGGAGAACGCCGGCACGAAGTAGACGCCGCCGTTGTCGGCGACCTGTCTGGCCAGCGCCTCGCTCTGCGCCGCCCCGCTGATGATGCCGAGCTGATCCCGCAGCCACTGCACGGCCGAGCCCGTCACCGCGATCGAGCCTTCAAGTGCGTAAACCGGTTTCGCGTCACCGAATTGGTAGCACACCGTGGTGAGCAGTCCGTTTTCCGAACGCACGATCTTCTCGCCCGTGTTGAGCAACAGGAAATTGCCTGTGCCATAAGTGTTCTTGGCCTCGCCGGGTTCCAGACACACCTGGCCCACCATCGCGGCCTGCTGGTCGCCCAGGATTCCCGTCACCGGCACCTGCCCGGCCAGCGGGCCGTTGTCGCGGGTGACCCCGAACGAGGCGGGGTATGACGACGGCTTGATCTCGGGCATCATCTGCCGCGGAATGGAGAAGAACGACAACAGTTCGTCGTCCCAGTCCAGCGTTTCCAGGTTCATCAACATGGTGCGGCTGGCGTTGGTGACGTCGGTGACGTGCACGCCGCCGCGGTAACCACCGGTGAGATTCCAGGTCACCCATGTGTCGGACGTGCCGAAGATCGCGTCGCCGTTCTCCGCGTCGCGCCGTACCCCCTCGACGTTGTCGAGAATCCACTGAATCTTGCCGCCGGAGAAGTACGTCGCCGGCGGCAGCCCCGCCTTGCGCCGGATCACGTCACCGCGGCCGTCTCGGTCCAGCGCGGCGGCGATGCGATCGGTGCGGGTGTCCTGCCAGACGATGGCGTTGTGGTACGGGCGGCCGGTGTGGCGGTTCCACACCAGCGTGGTCTCCCGCTGGTTGGTGATGCCCAGTGCGGCAAGGTCGTCGGACACCAGGTTGGTGCTGTTCAGCGCGGTCATGATCGCCGAAGCGGTGCGCTCCCAGATCTCGACCGGGTTGTGTTCGACCCACCCGGCCTTGGGCAGGATCTGCTGATGCTCGAGCTGATGGCGCCCCACCTCGGCACCGGCGTGATCAAAGATCATGCACCGGGTACTGGTGGTGCCCTGGTCGATCGCAGCTACGAAGTCGGCCACTGTGCCCCTTTCCCGGGTCGCTGTCGCTTCTGCCCTCCGAAACGTCCATCATGGCTTACATGGCTCCCGACCCCCCAGATATCGACCGGATGCCACGGGGCGGGTTCCGCGCCTCGTGTTTGGACCGGCTGCTGGAGACCGACCGGTTGGAGTACCTCGACCGCGACGACGTCAGCGTTTCGGTCAAGCATCAGGTGATCGGGGCCCTGGACTGGACCGGACGGTTCTTCAAGAACCATCAGCGCTTCGCCGCGATCGCGCTCGATCTGGTCGCCGATGTGCCCGATCCACGAATCCTGGAGTTGGGTGCGGGCCACGGCGGGGTGTCGCGTCAACTGCTGGATGATCACCCGTCGGCGCGGGTCACCGTCACCGACGTCGACGCGGAATCGGTGGCCCGTATCGCCGCAAGCGATCTCGGCAGCCATCCCCGGGCCGAGGTCCGCCAGATGGACGCCACCGCCATCGACGCCGCCGACGGCAGTTACGACCTGGTCCTGTTCGCGCTCTCGTTCCACCACCTGCGCCCGGCGCAGGCCGCGCGGGTGTTCGCCGAGGGCACCCGGGTCGCCGACATCCTGCTGATCATCGACCTTCCCCGGCCGCCGGCTCCCCTGCACCTGTTGCGCCTGGCGACGATGCTGCCGGCGGCAGTCGTGCTTCCGTTCGCGCACGACGGCGTCATCAGCTCACTGCGCAGCTACAGCCCGTCGGCATTGCGGAGCCTGGCCCGTCATGCCGACCCGTCGATCGAGCTCACGCTGCGCAGCGGCCTGAACCTGCCTCAGATCGTCATCGCCAGGCGCGCACGGTGAATCGCGTCAGGCGCGCCGTTTGACCTGTGGTGCCACCGAGAAGAGGTCGGCGACGGTGGAGGCCAGTTCGAGGAAGGACTGCCGGGTGGCGCGGCTGAGGAAGCCGAGGTCCACCTCGGCGCCTTCGGCGAGGTGATCGTCGAACGGGATCACGTGCAGGGCGCGAACCCTGGGCAGGAAATGGTTCGACAGCTGCGCCATGTCGAGCCCCAATGCGCCCGGCCGCGACGCGCTGACCACGACGATCGCCTTCGGCACGAGATGTGAATAGCCATGGCGCTCAAGCCAATCCAGAGTCGCCAGGGCACTGCGCGCCGAATCGATGGCAGGCGACGCGACGATCACGATCGCATCCGCGGCATCGAGCACACCGGCCATCG
Organism: Mycobacterium sp. URHD0025; assembly: GCF_000426065.1. Lineage (GTDB taxonomy): Bacteria > Actinomycetota > Actinomycetes > Mycobacteriales > Mycobacteriaceae > Mycobacterium. The sequence continues at coordinate 251,676 of NZ_AUEQ01000009.1, forward strand.
CCGAGTGCACCAGTCCGGTACCGCAGTCGGTCAGGATGATGTTGTAGAAGCGCTGCAGCACGCTCAGCACGCCGCGATAGTCGTACTCCGAGAACGCCTCCGAGGTGGCCGGGTCCCGCTCGGACGCCAAGATCTCCAGACGGCTTGTGCTCTGGGAGGTATGGCGGCGGATGTCGGAGTAGCGCGATATGCCGTCGTCGAGAAGCACGTCGCGCACGGTGGAGCTGCATTCGTTGGGCCCGCGCTGGGCCAGCGTGCCGAAGTCGGGGTTGGCATCCACCGCGATCACCCGGTCGCCACGCGTGGCCGCCAGCGTGGCACCCAGCCCGATGGTGGTGGTGGTCTTGCCCACGCCGCCCTTCTGCGACAGCAGAGCGATGTTGAACGGACCGCCGACCACCGGCTGGTTGACCCGGTCGATGAGTGCCTTGTGGCTGGATTCCTGCTCGGACACCCCGGGGTTCAACCCTGTGGCCCGGTAGACGGCCTTGCGCCAGCCCGACTTTGGCGTGGCCGCGGTACGGACCAGACCGAGGTCGCCGTTGCTCGGCACCACCGACCGATGCTGCCCCTCGGACTGCATGGAGGTGAACGGAGTCTGCTCCGGCGGCCCGAGCGTGAGCCGCTCGTCATCGCTGTCGGTCATGGCTGCTTCCTTCCGTCAACTCGATGCCGTCATGCCGAGTACCTGCTTGAGTGCCGCCCGCATATCGGCCAATTCGATCCTCATCAGCTGCGTCTCATCGAGCTCCGACAGGTTCGCGCCGTGGATCTCGCTGAGCCGGTATTCGCGTTCTTCCTCGGCCGCTTCGATCACGTTGCGCACGAATCGGCCGTTGCCGGCCAGGTCGATGCCGGGCCGCAGTTGTCCCGTGGAGTCGAGCGCCTCGCTCTGGCACAGTGCGACACAGGAGCTGACGAGTTCGTCATAGGCGGCCTCGGACAGTTCGGAATCCCTGGTGCGGGCGACCAGCTTTCCGATGTCCCCGAGTTCGTGCGGACCGTAGGAACCGAAGCGGATCCGTTTGGTGAACCGCGACGCCAGACCGTCGTTGGAGGCCAGGAAGCGATCGATCTCTGCGTCGTAGCCGGCGATGATCACCACCAGGCGGTCGCGGTCGTTCTCCATGCGGGCCAGCAGGGTGTCGACCGCCTCACGGCCGAAGGCGTCGCCGCCGGACAGCCCGGTCTGGATCAGCGTGTAAGCCTCGTCGATGAACAGCACCCCGTCCATCGCCGAGTCGATCAGCGCGGTCGTCTTGATCGCGGTGCTACCCAGATGCTGGCCGACGAAGTCGTGCCGCTTGGCCTCCACGATGTTGGGTGTCCGCAGCAACCCGAGCCCGCAGTAGGTCTGCGCCACCACCCGGGCGATCGTGGTCTTGCCGGTTCCGGGCGGTCCGGTGAACGCCAGGTGCAGACTGCGCGCCGCGGAGCTCAGCCCCTTGTCCCCGCGGACCTTTGCCAGCATCGCCGCCGATTTCAGTTTCGCGACTTGGAGTTTGACCTCCGACAAGCCGATCTGCCGGTCCAGTTCCTCCTGCGCCGCCCTGAGGTATTCGTTGCCACGCTCGGACAGGTCGTCGGCCATGAGGTCTTCTGCCGACGGCACGCTGGCCGGATCCCAACGGTCGGAGCGCGAATCGATGATCTCCTTCGAGGTGATCACCAGGCGGTACTTCGGATCGGCCAACGCCGCGGCATTGGCCTCGAACCCGGGGTCCTCACTGTAGATCCGTTCGAAGATCACCCGGGCGTCCTGCTCTTCGCCCATCTCGCGCAGCGTCAGCCCCTTGCAGAACTCCGCTGCCCGCCGTGCTCCCGGAACGGGGCCCTCGATCGCGCGGTCCAGCCGCCGGATGCCCTCACCGAACAACCCCATCTGCGCGCATGCCGAACCGACCATCAGATCGGCGCCGGCGCCGATGTAGCTGTCGGTGAACGATCCCGACCTGCTCAGCGCGCTCAGCACGTCGGGCCAACGCTGCGTGGTGAAGTGCAGCACCCCACGGATATACGCACAGATCTCGCCGGTGTCGCCGTCCTGGGTGGTCGTGGCCTGTTCCAGTCTGTCGAGCACCTGCTCGGCCTCGTCGAAATCCTTGGCGCCGATCATGCTGGCCGCGTAGGCAAGCCACATCTCGGTCTTGGTGCTCAACGGATAGTCGAGGTACAGCCCGGTCTGGAAACGACCGCTCAGCGCCCGTTGCGGCAAGCCGAGTCGGCGCTGTTCACGGAACAACGAGAGTGTGCTGGTGCGGTACAGGTGGTAGATGACCTCGGGAGAGGTGTCACCGGTGGCCGCGCGCCCAAGCCACGCGTCGCACATATCGGGGTCGTACTCCGTGGCCCGGCGGAACGCCAGCGCCGCGTACTGCAGGTCGCGCTCGGTTTCCAAGCCGTCGATGGGGATGCCGAGCGACAGCACTCCGGCATCGAAAACCCGCTGCGCATCGGTGGATCCACTCATCGGAGGTGACACATCTCCTCACTGCACGGTCAGCCGCGATTCACGCGCCATCTCACCATTACGTCGCGCTTGAGCGCCGGACGGACGCCCGCGAGTGTACTAAGTTTGGCGGTCGGAGCACCTTGGTGCTGAAGAAAACAGTGCCGCAGCTCGGGTTCGAGGGAGGCCACGATGGCGCAGCCGGTGCAGTCGGCTGGCGGAACGATTTCGGTGCACACCACCGAACGCGGGCTGCCCGTCGCGTTACGCCTCGATCCGGTCGAGTTGAAGAAGCCGCCCGCCCAGCTGGCCGACGAGATCGTGGCGCTGTGCCGCTTGTCAGCGGCCCGCGCCCAGGTCGAACGCAGGCGCGAGCTGACCGAAAAGGGTTACAGCACAACGGTCATCGACCCGCTGCAGCTGGCGACCGAGGATGAGTTGGCCCGCGCCGAGGATGAGGTGCTCGGCGCGGAGGACGAGCTGCCGACCACCTGGGGCAGGTCGGTATGAGCGGTCTCGCCGACTCCCTCATCGGCCGCATCCGCAAGCAGCGTGACCTGGTGCAGGCCATGGATGAGCACTGCCAATCGATTTCGGCGCGCGTCACCAGCCGGGACGGGAATGTCAGTGCCGAGGTCGACGGCATGGGCGCCATGACCGGACTGTGGCTCGGGCCGGCCGCGCACAAGCTGGGTGCCGACGCCCTTGCCAAGCTCATCGTCGAAACCGCCGGTGCTGCGGCGCAGGTGGCGACGGCGCGCCAGCAGTTTCTGTCGCAGGAATTCGCTCAACGTCTGCAGGAGCTGAACCAGGCTCCTTTGACCCGTTGGGACGGGAGCGCTTTCGAACCTGAGCGGTGAGGGGCCACTGGGCAAACTACGTGCGCTCCGCCGCACCTGACCAATCGGTTGACCCCTGAGCTGCGAAGCCGTCCCCGCCATGGCCGCGCAATACCTACGTGAAGCGGTATTCCAGCAATTTTTGCTGTCGCGCTAATTACCAATACGAACGATCTACACGCATTATTTGCAGAAAATTCAGTTAGCTGCGGTCGGTCCGCACAGCTATAGTTTGTGGGTCTCGTGCCCACACAACGCCAGCTTCCAGCCGGAAAGGTATTAGCACGATGAGCGACATTTTCGCCGCGCAACCTTCAGGAATGGCTGCCTTTTCCGCCGCTAACGAGGCTGCCGCGTCGGCGATAACCACGGCCGGGTCCGCCGACTCAGCAGCGATGCTCATGTCGGCGGCAGCCGCACTCGGGCCCATCGGCGCTGTCTACCTCGCGGCATTCGGGCCAGCTCAAGCCAACAATCTGGCCGGTACGCTACTGGTCGGCGGGGTACACGCGGCCACCGGAGCCGCCACCGAATTGTCTCGCTCCGCCGTGCTGTCCAACGACAACTCCTAGGCCGGTCGCGCCATGCCAACAGTTTTGCCTCCCCAGCCGGTAACTCCGGTCGGTCAGCTAGCTCAGCAGGTTCCCGGCTACGACGCCACACCGGTCATCGCTGCTCAAGAACAGAATCTGCAAGATTTTCTGAATTTGCCAGTGCGACAAATTCTTGATCGTTTGGGTTTGCCACCAATTGGAGATCAAAAGCCGGGGGAAGAACCGCCGCCCGAGGGTCAACCCGAACAGCAGCCGCCCGCCAATCCCATGGATCCGAGCGCGTTGATCAGCCCGGTCACCGACGCGCTGAGCAGTCTGGGCAGCGGGTTGTTCGAAGGCGTCGATCCCACGACGATGCTGCAATCCATCTCCAAGATGTTCGACTCCACCGGCGGCTCGATGCAGAAGTCGGTCAGTTCGGCGGGCGATGCGTGGCAGGGCGCTTCGGGCACCGCCGCGGCCGCCAAGACCACCGCGGCGATTTCCGACGGCCAGGAGGTGGCTGCGCAGTCCGATGCGCTGAGCACGAGCTTGAACGCGGCTGCCGCCAACGTCGGCCAAGCCCGGGCGCGGCTGATCGCGATCATCACCGAGTTCGCCGCGACCATCGCGGCGATCGGACCCATGATCATCTTCCCGTGGGGCTGGGCGGCGGCAATTGCGGCCGCCAACAAGGCAATCGCCACCACCGCGGAAGTGATGACCGAACTGCAGACCTCACTGGCCACCCAGGCTGCCCAAGTCAGTGCGGCCGGTGCCCCGGTGGGCATCACCTCCGCCCCCGCGATGGGAGCCTCGTCGCTGGCCGACCTCGCGTCGCCGCTGATGTCGATGGCCACCAAAGGTGCCGAGGCCGGTGTGCAGGCCGGTACCGGTGCGGCCTCGGCGGCCAGTTCCGCCGCCGCGAATCCCGCCATCGATCCGGCCCTCGACCCCGCCGGGTCAGACCCCGCTGCGGCCGGTGGTGGCGCGGCGCTGGCTGCTGGAGCAGGAAAGGGTGGCGGGGGCGGCGGCGGAATCGGAGGCGGAGGCGGAACATTGGCCGCCCGCTCACTGCCGATGTCATCCATGCTCCAAGCTGAAACTGCCAGCGCCCCAGCACAGTCCGGGGCACCGCGAGTGGCCGGCGTCGGGTCGCCCGGGATGATGGGCGGCGCACCCATGGGTGCGATGGGCGCCGGACAGGGCGCGAACGCCTCGTCGAGCAACAACCACACGTCGGCGTCGTTTCTGCACACCACCGATCAAGGCAGCGAGATCGTCGGCGATCTCGGCACCGCGGCACCCCCGGTCCTCGGGGAGGCCGACCCGTATCAGACCCCGGACGTCGAACTCCGGATCTAGCCAGCCCGACAAGGAGAACCGTCATGGCCGACAACGCCGGCATGTCCATCCAGCCCGCAGAAGTCCAGGAGATCAGCCGTGAACTGGACGAGCTCGCCAACCGGGTGCAGCGGGTGATGACCGACGAGGCACCCAACCTCACGGTGACGCCGTCGGCCCGCGACGAGGTGTCTCAGCGAATCGCCCAGACGCTCAACGAGGTCCACACGTCGTTCGGTACCTCCACCGACCAAGGCGCCACCGAGATTCACGAGGTGGCGGCGACACTACGCGGCCACTCCTCCAACATCGCCGCCTCTGAGGACTTCGCCGGCTGACCAGACACCGCACCATCAGAGTTCTGTCGACGAGGGGAGGTTTCCGGGCGTGGGGTTCACCGACGTTGCGTGGGAGTCGCGCAGCACCGAGCAGCTGGCTCGCGACCTCACCGAAGGGCCCGGCCCGGCATCGGTCGGCGGTGCCGGCGCGGCCTGGATTCGGGTCGCCAACGAATTGGCAAATGTCTCTGCCGATTTCGACAAACTGGTGGCACGCTTGCGGACGGTCTGGGACAGCCAGGCTTCCACCGCGGCGGCCCAGCGCCTGGAAGAGTTCGGCAAGTGGTTGCAGGCCATCAGCCTGAGCGCGGCGGGCAATGGTCAGCGCGCTGAAGAAGCCGCGGTCGCCAACACGGTGGCGGTGCTGGCGATGCCCAGCGTGTCAGAGGCCATCGAGGCGAAGACCGCACAGGACATGATGGCGTCGCTGGCCGCGTACAACGGAGCCGTGCTGACCGGAACGTTCGCCGAGTTCGACGCGGCCGCCACCGCCGATCAGGCCAACGCCGCGGCAGTCATGCAGCAGTACGAGGAGGCAGCCGCTCCCCTGGCCCAGCCGTGGGAGCAGCCGCTGCCTCCGCAGGTGTCGAACGGCGGCGCGCTGAAAGCCGAACAGGGCGGCGAGGGCGCCGCAGGGGGTGGCGGCGGGTCGGCCGGTGGCGCGGCGGCGGTGCCACCGCCGCCGTTGATGCCCATGTTCGCACCGGGCGTCAAGTCGAGCAGTGACCCGAAGGGGTTGCAGAAGACCGGATTCTCGGGCACCGGCTCGTCCTCCGGCACCGGCATGGGCGGGACGCCCTACGCGCCGATGGGCGCCATGGGCCGCAACGACCAGCACCGTGATTACGAATCGGTACAACCCGCAGCGACGTTGGACGGGGCGGGTGAACCCGGCGCCGGGGTTTCCGACGCCGGGCAGGCGTGGTTACCCGCGGCACAGCAGAACGACGCACCGTTCACGGTGTCGAACGTCAGCTGGGGTCCCGATACCGCGGTGTTCGACGAACTCGCCGCACCCGAGGTGCCCGCGGGTGAGGGCTTCGCCGACGAACCGGAGCGCACGCTCGAGCAGGTGGACAACCGCTGGGTCACTCCCCCGGTGATCGGCGTCGACCGGGGACTGAGCCTATGACCGTATCCACGGGAGCGCCGCCGGCACCACAGTTCGTCCTCGCCGAGGACGAATTGCATGTCCTGGCAACGCGTCTCGGAGTCCAGGCGCTGCCACTGGTGCTGGATCTGCGCCCGCGACACCCTACCGAAACAGCACGGGCCGAAGCCGCCGACCGGGCCACCCAGAGCCTGGCCGAACGCGGCCTGATCGTGGCCGGGGAGGTCAGCGCCGAAGTCGCCGAATTGGTGCAGTCGCTGCAGCGGCCCGAGCGCGAGCTGGCGATGCGTTTGGTGACCCCCGACGGCCTGGCCCGCGTGACCGTCGTACGGTCTGGGACACAGTGCATTTCGGCCTGCCGAGTCGGCCGTGAGATCACCTTGCACATGGTCGCCGACGGCGCAGGCCTGCCCAGTGCCTCCCGGGCCCTGCTGCGTCAGCTCCCGGCCTCCGCAGCCGCCGAGATCAGCCCGGTGGGCGGGCCGCTCAGCGAGGTCAGCCAGGCATTGTCGGACACCCATGACGCCACGGTGTTGTCCGACCGCATCCGGGCGCTCGGAGCCGACGCCCGGTCCGCGATGATGCTGGGTTCGGCGTTGGCAGCCCGGCTGGCATTCGCCGAGATCGTCTACTACGCACTCGATGAGGATGCCGGCCGGATCTCGCGGTCCGCCGGCGCGGCCGGCGTCTTCTACACCAAACGTGGACGTCTCGTCGGCGCCCCCAGCGCCTCGCCCAGCGGCCAGTTGTGGACCACCCTGAAGCCGGGGTCGGACCACACGATCAAGCAGGCCATCGGCCAGCTTGTCGAGCTGTCCAGCTACAGATGGGGGGACCGCTAGATCCGCTCCGTGTTCACCAGCGAATTCTCAACCACCGTCCGGCGATTCACGCCGGGTATGACAAAGAGAGGTAAAGCATGACGCTTCATCTGACGCCTGCGGAAGCTCAGCAAAAGATCGAGAACATCGACAAACAGATGATGGATGTCCGGCGGCTGGCCACCCAGATCCTCGACCAGACCGAGGCGATGACGGCCAGTTCGTGGACGGGCGGCAAGGCGGCAAAGTTCCGCGGCATCATGACGCAGCACCACGAAGACTTCAACTACGTCATCAACAACCTGCAGCACATCGTCGACAAGGGAAAGTCAGACATCAACACCCTTGTCAGCCACGACGCCGACTAGACATCGAAAGGTTTGATCAATGGACACGGATAGCATTCGGTACCAGTACGGATCCAACTACGCGTCCCTGGACGACATTCAGGGTGCGACCAACAACGCGCAGGCGATGCGCGAAGAGGTAAGCCAGGTCTTCGCCGCCCTTCAGGGCGTGTACGAGGGCGAGGCCGCGGCGACACTGCACCAGAAGCAGGTTCAGATCCTGGAGCAGATGGACGCGATCCTCAACGAGATCACCCAGACCCGGTCCGGGGGCAATCAGTCGCAGGAAGACGCGGCGGCGCTCGACGCCCACCTCGCCGGCGGCTTCTAGGACGTGGTTTTGTTGGCGGGCTCGGTTGTCGGCTCCATCGCAACCGAGCCCGCTTGCTCGTCGCATATCCGCTGCCAGAAAGAAAGGGGCTCAACATGATTACTGACAAAGTGGCCCCGCTGCGCCACGACGTCGAGCCGTGGTTCATGAGCGGATTCGACTTCAGGTGCCTGTGTGAGGTGATAGGCCTCGATCGCCTTCCGTTTCCACTCGCGTATCGCAACAGCAAACAGCGGTACGAGGAAGAACTGGAGGCCGACAGACAGGTTGCGCTGGCGCGGCAGCGCGCCGGGATGACTGAGACGCGGCTACTCATACTCGACGCACTGCGCTCCCCGCTATTTCTGCTGCAGGGGTTCGGAGAGATCGAGGACGGCGCAGGGGCCAGGCTCTATCGTCTGTTCGGAGTGATCGGAGCGACGGGATACTGCGCGGTCATCACCCAGGATCCCAGTGCGCAGACGATCTTCGGCGACGACATCCAGATCATCGGGTGCGTGAACGTCGATTTTCCAAAGGTTGTTGTTGAGGCTTTGCCGGAGTACAAGCCCGGCCGTAGACCACGTAAAGACGGTCAGTTCGAGGACGAGACTCCCGCGCAGGTGCTGCGCGACTCGCGAATCACCGGTTCAATTCTGCTCTCCGGCTCCTCGGAATTCACCAGGGATTACACCCTGCGCAACGAGAACCATCTGACCCTGATCAACGTGGCTGACGACGGCGCGTACCTCGTGAACGAAGGCACCAGTTCGTTCCAGATCATTCCAGCCACCGTGCCTAACCTCCTGGCCGCCTTCAAGAAAATTGAGATTGCACAGCTCAGGGCCGTAGAAGATCGAATTGCCGCGGCAAGATCGGACCAAGAGTTCAATGGCATACCTTAGTGCGGTTTCGACGTATGTCCCCGGCGGCACAGACAGCCTCGGTCGGCCGACGCATCTCTCGACCTCGGCGACTGACATGCAGTCGGTTCACCAGATGGTGGAAGTCGCTGCGCGGCAGATCGATCCCGCCATGTTGTCAGCGGCGGCGGACAGCATGGCCGCTTCATTTCATTGCGGAACCCTCTATCAGGGCGAACACTTCTGGCCGATAACGAATTCACTCCAACAGGCGGTGCTGGGGAAGACCTCTGCCGGATCGGCAACAGAAATTCGGCAGTTCTGTTCTGGCGGCCTGTACGGCGTGATGCTCGCCGACGCGGTGCTGCAGGCGGGTTGGGCCGGCGACCACGCGATGGTGACTGGCGGTGACAGCCTCTTCTACTTCGACCGACACGAATATGCGGCCAGCCCGGCGACCGAGGGATCGCTGCTGGGCGACAGCGCATTCTGTGCAGTCTTGAACCGGCATGAAGGATTCGCCCAGATCGTTTCTACCGCGGCACGCTCGCACAATCCCTCGGCGGACATGATGCGGGCCCGAGTGGACCGAGGCGTCGACGACCCAACGTTTCCGACTCTGGCGGATTGGATTGCCCGATGGGAAGACTATCCGCGACGCGGCCCACGGACGTTGTCAGACAACGCGATGGATAGCTTCCGCATCGCCATCGACACCGTGACCGAGTGCTACGAACGCGTGGGCCTCACCCCGGAAGACATCGATTGGTTTGCCCCGTCTTTCATCGAGCCGCGACAGGTGACAGACGCACTCGCGAAGCACGCCCAACTCCAGCCGACGCCAGGCCTGCACGAATTCGCAGCACAGTTCGGGCATCTGACAGTCTCGGACTTCGGAGTGAATCTTGCCTATCTGATGAACCACGAGATCGCCAAGCCCGGCGATCTCGTGATGTTGTTCGCCGCCGGAAATTTCGTCAACTCGGCCGCGGTTCTGCTTCGAATCGTGAAGGAGGTGAAGCTGCCATTCAACACGTCGCCATCGGATTTCAGCACCACGCTAACGATCGCCGCAGAGGAGAACAATGACTAGTCCATTCAACGGCCTGGACGCCGCCACCGCTGACGGAAAACTCTACCTTCACCTCGAGCCGTCAGTCGTCGACGAACTCGAGAGAAACGCGTTCGATCCCTATGAACAGAAGTTGGACGCGATAGTCAAGAACGCCCTGGACGACACCACGGGCTACTTCGGAGCAAATGCGAACAACGACCTCGCGAAGGCCATGGAGAACGCCTTCAACGCCAAGGGAAAAGCGCTGACCGATTACGTCCGGGAGCAGCTGACCCAGACGCGCCAATTCGTGAAGACCGCACGTGACGCCGCGAATGCCCTGAAGGCACACGAGGCTGAATAGACATCGCAAGCAGGCTAGAAGGTAATACATAATGAGTGGCTTCGGGAATGAAATGGGCGCCATGTTCGGCGGCGAGATGACCAGCTCGTACACCCCTCGTTGGAACGAATCAGAGTGGAATACCCTGATGGGCGGGAGGCACCAGCCCGATAGTCAAGACGGCGAATTGAAAGATCAAACCGTCAATGCGATTCCCGATGTGTCCATCTCGAAGGAAACAACGCCACCGGATACCTCGAAGCTCGGCGAAATCAAGGGGCTGGATTCCGACCAAACTGTCGCGGATCAAGTGACGGCCGCGACCACCGGCGGCAAGAAAATCAACTGGGAGAGTTGGACCTTCAAAGAGCTTCGCGAAGAAGCGGCAGGGTTGAAGCTCAAGGAGATCGGAGATCTGGCGACGGCATGGACGACTCACGGGACCAACCTCAAGGAACATTCCGAGACCTTCAAGGACAAGGTCGGGAACGCGATAACCGGTAAGTGGTCCGGCGATAGCGCGACGGCGGCCGAAGCGGCATCCAAGCAAGTCACCAAGACTTCGATCTATGATTTCACGCCTTCGTCAGAGGAGATTTCCGACCGGCTCGGTGTACTCAAGGAAGCTTTCTCAACAGTTCAGGGAGACTTCCCGAAGTACGCGGACCACAAGCTGATCGACGACTTTGATACATACGACAAAAAGAAGCTCGATGACAAGGCGCACGAGTTCAATACGAAGTACCACTTCGATGAGGGAAATCACCTGAGGCTCGCCAACGGCCAGTACGTGGACGTGAACACCGCGGTCGACGAGAAGCACCGGATCGAACAATCGATCAGGGACTATCAGGACGCGGTACACCTCTTCAGCGGCACCTATCAGCCGGCTATCGAAGCGGTGGCACAGAACTTTCCCAACCTTCCTCCTTTACCCAACATGAAGTTCGAAGCTCCGACTGGGCCCGGTGGCCCGGGCGGGCCTGGTGGTACAACCCCATACACGCCGGGATCTGGCGGTGGCGGTGGCGGTCCGAAGATCGACACCCCGAAGTTCGACCCGTCGTCCATCGACAAGCCAAAGATCGACACCCCCAAGATCGACAAGCCGACCGGACTCGACCCCAATAAGCCTGGTGATCAAAACTCCACGACTGATCCCACCAAGGATGCCCTCGACAGCCTGACCGATCCGGTCAAGTCCGCGATCGACTCGGCCACCGGAGCTGCCAAGGATGCGGCCGGCCAGCTGGCCGATGCCATGAAGAACGCTGCCGGCCAAAACCCGCTGGGCCAGGGCCTCCAGGGTCCGCCCGAAGGTGTCCTCGGCCTCGGACCGCAAGGTCTCGGGGGCGCGGGAGCGGGCAAGGGCGCCGGTGGTGCAGGCGGCGGAGTCCCCTTGCGCGGCTTGCCAAGTGGCCTTCCGACCGGCACACCTGCGACCGCTGCGGCGAAAATGCCTGCCTCGGCGGCCGGCGCGGGAGCAGGCCTGGGCGCCGGGGCGGGCTCCCCCGGTGCGGGGGCCCCGGCCGCTGGCCAGCGCGCCGGTGATCAGAACGGCAAGGGGCACCAGGTCAACAAGGCGTTGCGCCGCAAGAAGAACGGCAAGGACGTCATCGGCGACGCCGAGGCGTCGGTGCCGGTAGTCGGCGCCGATGAGGAAGCCGCGCAGACCGAGAGCGTGCCGGTCGATCAGCCCGAATCTCGCCGCCGCATTCCGCAGCGCGGAACCACCTGGCAACCCGACTCGGCTGTGCAGCCCGGACCTGTGCGGCCCGCCCGTGGGTCGCAGGTCACGCCGGGTCGCTCGGAGTGACGGTCAGGGATTGTCCTGCTGTTCCAGGGCGTCGGCGGTGAGGTATAGGCCGTCGGCGTAGTAGTCGAGCAGGTCGGTCTTCGCGGTGATCGACCCGTCGACCCACTCCAGCTGCGCCTTATAGCCTTTGGCGCCGTCGGCGAACTGCTTGCCGATCTTGTCGTGCCCCCAGGCTTCGCCTTCACCGCTGAGCATCTGCATCAGCGCCGACTGCACGGCTTTCATATCGTTGCTGACCGAAGCGAGGTAGCGCGCAGTGCCGCGTAGCTCGGCCGGCGTGACGCCCAGCGGTACGGTCATCGCGCGCTCCTCACGGTGGGGTAGTCCCCGGGTTCTTCGTCGCCGTCTCCGTGTCGAACAGCCACCACCGTCGACAACAGATTCCTGATGTCGGGGGCTCCTTCGACGATGTCGGACAGCGAGGGCATCTGCTCCCGCCGCTGTGCCAGCGGGGCAAGCAATTGCGCCATCATCCGCTCGATGTCACGCGTCGCATCCTGGGCGGCGGCCGTGATGTACCCGCCGAGATCGCCGAGATCGTACTCATCCAAATAAGTTTCGCTGACCGCTGTGTGGATGACGATGCCGCGGGAGTCCACTGTCACCGTGACGGTGCCGTCGGCGCCGGTACCTGTCGCCGACAAAGCTGCCCGCTCCGCCTCTACAGCAGCCAGGTCCGCAAATTGCTCCTGCACGAGCGCGAGCGCATCGATGAGTTCATGCCGCGCCGTATCGTTGTCCATGCCTAGTCCCCATCCCCACCGCTCGCCGCCGCGGCTCCGCCGCCGTCCGCCGTCGACGCCCTGTTGCTGTGTGCCGCCGCTCGGCCCCGCACCCCACCGGTGACGGCAGTGGGCACCGAGCCGAGGACGGAAACAGGGTCGATCTCGCTGCCGGTGGCCAGTGCACCGGTGACCTTCTTCGACATGCCGGCGACGTATCCGACGGCCGCACCCTTGACCGCCGAATTGCCCAGTAGCCGCTGGCCGTAGATGCTGACCGTGCCCTGGGTGGCACCGCCGACGGAGTTGGCCAGCGCGACCACTCCCAGCCGGTCCCAATCGACACCGGTCTGATGCCCCTTGGACTGTTGGACCCCCTGGATGAACAGTTCCTGCCCCAGGGCTTCGGCCGCCTCGACGCCGGACTTCTTGATGATCCGGTGCACGGTGGTTTTCGTCATCGCCTTGCCCAGGTCGGTCATGACGTCCTTCATCAGCACGGCCACCATCCGGCGGATCGCGGCGGTGGTCGTCACCTCGATGAGCGGGATCTCGGCCGCCGATGCGCCGAATGTCACCGACGTCTGAGCCAGCGCCCACGAGATCTCGAACGCCGCGATGGCCAGGGAGGTCAAGATCTGCAGCTTGGTGTATTCGATGTTCTTGCCGGTACTCTCGGCGAGCTCACCGAGCGCCGCCATCGCATCGGCGAGTTTGTCGACCGTGGCATCACCGTCGAACAACATCGCGAACTGCTTGTCAGCGGCGCCGGCGGTCACTCCCTGCAGGACAGCACTGGTGCTGGCCCGCATCCGGTTCAGTTCGGGTATCAGATCTCTCAATTGTTCGGCACGATCGCCCCATTCACCGCCGATGCGGTACATGGCGTCCTCGTCACCTTTGGGCCATTGCGAGCCGACCAGGTAGGACACCCACTGTAAAGGGCCGGGAATCTGCAGGGTCACGCGATCCCCCATCGCCGAAAAGTTCCATGCAGCATCGCAATTCACGCTATTGCGCGTTACCGCACTCCGCCATTTCTGACGGCCTTGTTCGCCGAGAGTTCAGCTACTCGCCAGTTCTATGTCAGAAGGCCCGCCAAGCTGAGCTGGTTGGCGGCGGCGTAAATCTGTGCGTCCGGGCGGTCGGCGAAAATCGCCGCGACGTCGTCGACTGTGGCGGCGCGCTCGGTGGCGACCTCCAGCAGGGCCTGGCACCGATCGGTGGTTGCGGTCCCGGTCTGGCTCACCATCGCGGCCACGGTTGCCTCCGGCGTCCAGACGACCGGAATCGGGACGTCGAGCTCACCGGAGGTGTCAGTGGCACCGCGATACCACTGACCGTCGGCCCACCAGAAGCAGAAGCTCAGCAGTCCGTTGCGGTTTCGGGTGTTCAGCACCGAGTCGTTGACCCACGCGGGCGCTCCCCCGTAGAGATCGGGCAGCGGCCCGCCACCGTTGTAGGCGGCCTGCAGCAGCTCCGAATTCCATTTCCCGCCGGAGAGCACCGCGCGATCGCCCGGCAACAGGAACAACGTCGACCCGCTGCGGGCGTCGCTCTCGAACCAGGCGTAGCCGGGGTAAATACGAGGACCCCAGCCCGATCCGGTGCCGGTGTACGCCGCCGAGAGCACCGCCCAGCGCGCCAGCAGGTCGGGAAGCGGTGGGATCCGGTCGGTGGCAACGGGGGTGCGGCCGGCGGCCTGATCGGCGGCGGCGTCGGCGGCCGCCCGGGCGGCGTCGCGACCCTGCGCGTCGGGGCCGGCGGTGTAACCCGCGAGCCACACCGGCACCTGCGCGCGCGGATAGGCGTCGAGGTCGTTGCGGTAGTGCTCGGCCGCCACGATCTGGTCGTCCGGGAACGGCTCGTCGCCGTAGTCGTAGTCGACGGTCGTCTCACCACGGTTGTTGACGTTCAACAGCAGCCGCCACCACGGTCCGGCACTCATGCGGGCCGAGACCTCGCGTTGTTGGCGCACCAGGTCGGCGATCGACTGTGGGACCGGCACCAGGCCGGTGCGGTCCTGGGCCCAGAACTGCAGCTGGGCGATCTGCGATGTGACCGTGAAGGCGAACACCGCGGAGAATTCGTCCCATCCTTCCGGGCCGAGCTGAGCCAGCTGCTGCACGATCGAGTCGATGAGGCGAGACGCTTCCTCGGCGGTGGCGGCGTCGGCACCGCTCGGTGCGTCGCCCACTGGCGCGGGCGGCTCGTCGACGATGGTGAAGTCGGCGATCGCCGACGGGTCGTCGGCTGCCGCCAACCGGAACTGTCGCTCGAACTCGGCCATGAACGCCGCCTCGTCGGAGGCCGCGCCGCCCTGTTGCGCCGCACCGTTGGGCGCGGCAGCACCCTTCGGCGAGGCGGCACCATTGGGCGAGGCGGCACCGTTCGGGCTGCCTTCCCGTGCGGTGAACGCCTCGCGCGCCTGCTGCGGCGGGATCGACGACGACACCTCTTCGATGCGCCCGGAGTCACCCACCAGGAAGATGGACCGCCCGACCGGGATGTCCAGGAACGCCATCGGATCGCTGTCGTCGACCTCGACCGGTGCGTACACGCTCCAGCCCTTGTCGAACCGGTCAGCTGCCAGGCCTTCGGTCGGGTAGTCGAGGCCTCGGGACCTGATCCAGTCCGTGACCAACGAGATCGCCTGTGCCGCTTCCATTGCCCCCTACCTTCCCAGCTTCTGCTGTTCGGCTTCGATTTCGTCGGCCAGCGCCGAGCGCTCGGCCTGTTGGCGTGCCAGCAGCTCGGCGCTGAATGCCGCCCAGGCTGCGTCCTGTTCCGGCGTCATCTGAGCGTCGTGCACCTCGGACTCGACATCCGGGTGGTTCTCCAGGAACTGGTTGAACAGCGCACCCATCTCCCGGCTGTGCTTGCGGTTGAGCTCGATCCGTCGCGGGTCCATCTCTACTCCTCGTCACCCTCGTACAGTGCCAACTGGTCGAAAACCACCAGCGCCACCCGGTCCGGGTCATCCGTCGGGTGCACGCGCAGCGTGTGGTGTGGATTAGGCGCATCGTCGACGATGATCACGCTCTTTATCCCTGCCGGAAGATTCGCCGGCCAGTCGATCTCGTCGGTGGGTTCCTCGACGAGCACATGGGCACGCTTTCCGCGCAGGCCGGTCTGGTCGTACCGCAGCGGCGTGGGCTTCCGGCTGGTCATGTCGTGTCCTCTTCCTGATCCTGCGGACGGTCG
The DNA here is from genome assembly GCF_000426065.1 of Mycobacterium sp. URHD0025. GTDB lineage: Bacteria > Actinomycetota > Actinomycetes > Mycobacteriales > Mycobacteriaceae > Mycobacterium. The sequence continues at coordinate 267,770 of NZ_AUEQ01000009.1, forward strand.
TCGTCGGGTCCCCTCATGGGCGGCAGATCGGGCGGATTATCCGGGTCGATGCCGAGATCTGCGTTCACACTGCCACGGCTGCGGGTGGAGCTGGCAACGATGGCCTCGTAGATCTCGTCCCCGACGCGTCCCTTGGCGCGGTTTCGTTCCACAAGCTCGTCGAAGGTCGGATTCGGTTCGTTCTCGTTGAGCCAGTCGGCCATCGCCCGGTCCGCCATCAGGGAACGGGTCCAGCTGCGGATGGTCGCCCTCATCCCGTACATCGTCCTGGCCCGTTCCTCGGCGCCGATCCCGTCGCGCAGGAGTTGGTCCCGCAGCTCCCGCATCCGCAGCTCGTAGGTGGTGTAGATGGTGCGGGTCTCCTCGTCGGACAACGTCCCCGCCGCGTAGTGGCTGTGCGTGGCGCCGTCGATGACGGCTTGGTAGACGTCGTCTCCGCTGAGTCCCTTGCCCTCGTACCGGGCGACCAGATCCTCGAACGTCGGAGCACTCTCGTGGGCCGACAGCCACTCGGCCGCCGGGCGGTTCTCCATCAGTTCCCGGGTCCAGGCCCGCAGCGAGCTGCGCAGGCCCGCCAGGGTCCGGGCGCGGTCCTCGATACTGACACCGTCACTGATCATCTGTTCGTCGAGGGCCCGCATTCCGAGTTCGAACTGTGAATACACCGCACCGGTTTCGATGTCGGAGAGGCTGCCAGGGGCCATGCGGCTGTGGGTGGAGGTGTCGACGATCGCGTCATAGATCGCATCCCCGGTCAGACCGCGCTCCGCGTTGCGCGCGACCAGATCCTCGAACGTCGGGTTGGTTGTGTTGCGCAACAAGAACTCCGCCGCGTCCCGGTTGCTCATGAGCCCGTATGCCCACGACCGCAACGCGTTCCGGGCATCAGAAAGCTGTCTGGCACGTTCCTCGGCGCTGACGCCGTCCCGCGTCAGTTCTTCGTTGAGCTCACGCAGTGCGCTCTCTCCGTCGCTGAAGGCCGCGATGGCCTGCCCCTCGGACAAGGTGCCGGGTACGTGCTGCGGGAGTCCCAGCGGTGCGAGCGGGTCGGTCGGCAGATACTTCACCAAGTCGATCGAGGTGTTCTCAAGCAGGCGCTGTCCCAGATCAGGTTCTTCCTCGGTGGCAAGGACCGCCAGGTCGACAGGCTCGGGAAACCTCGGATGACCGATTTCCAGCCGCTCCATCATGTCGTCGAGCTCAACCTCACCCTCGGCACTCACCTGCTCCCTGAGATCCTGAGCGCGCATTTTGATCTGGTCCAAGGCGGCTTGCAGGTGGTAGAGATCGGTCCCCCAGGTGAAACCGCGCCGTGCCCACGCGTTGCTGCCCTGCCAATCCGAGGTCAGCTCGATCCGGTCGACACCGGAACGCACGTAGAAGCGCTCGAGCTCAGCCGAGAGCGCCTTGGAGAATCCCTGACCACGGTGCCTCGGGTCGGTGATGGCCATCAGGCCGTGGTGGACGACGAGGTTGCCGTCATCGTCACGGTGGAACACCCGGTCGAGCGACCCGATGTCTCTGTTGCCGTGCAGGATTACCCCGGCGAGCGCGACCTGGTCGCTGCCCGGGACCGCCTCGGCTTCGAACTCGACCCGGTACGGCCCATACACACCCGACAGGTCCTCGGCGAGCTGTTGGGCGCGCTGTGGATCGGGGTTGTCCACCAGTTCTGACAGCGGTTCGGCGTAACGGGTGTCGACCTCGCGGGTGCTGGACCGTTCATCTCGGTATTGCTGTTGCCTGCGAACGAATTCCGGATCACCCGGTAGGCCCCGGACGTCGCCGACGGCATCTGCGGCGACCAGTTGCAGTGGCACGTCGGCGAGCGGGTCGACGGCGTTGCCGTTGGCATCGAGGAAGCCGACCGCGGTGCGGTCCACCGCGACCTCGCCCCAATGTGGTGGCCAGCCGGCTCGCTCGCCGGTGCGCCGGTCGATCAGATAGATGTCGCCACCGTCGTTGACGGCGAGGTAGGCATGGCCGCCTTGGCGCATGCCGGCCCAGCGTGACGCCATGACTGCCGACGATCCCGGGCCGAGCTCCCGCAGGTGGTGGGCCACTTCCGCATAGGACGCGAACTGAGCACCGGAGTCCACGGCTTCGAACAGCGACCGCGCCGCGACCCCGGTTGGCGACACGTGCGCCGTGATCCGGAACTCACGTCCGTATCTCTGTGACAGCACATCAGCGACCCCATAGGCACAGTTGTCGGCGGGATCGGCGACAGGCGGCGCGACATCGTCGAGTTGCACGGAACGCATCGCCGCCGGGTCCAGGACCTTCGCCGCCCGATCAGCACTGGTGACGAGGGTGCGGTGCGCCTCGAATCGGATGTGCTCGTTGTGCCCGACGATCACCCGGCCGAAATTGGCGAGGGACTCGTTACGTACGCCGGCGTCCTTGTCGACGAACGTGCTGTAGAAGTTGTGGATGTCGTAGTCGCCGCCCCTGGTCATCAGACTCAATGGGAATTCTGACGTGATGCGCTGCGCACCAAAGAAATCCATCGTGGGATCGACACCGTAGCCGTCCCGGAAGTCGCCTCGTTGGCCGGGCGCGGTGCCCCCGTGATGCGTGAACGGGTCGGTCGAAGCCGTCGCCACGTAGACGTCGACGCCCGGACCGAACTCACCGGCGTGGTTCATCGGCCCCAGCCCGGGAGATCCGTACAGGGTTATCGTGCGGATCTCCCCGTCCAGGCGTGCACCCTCGCCGGCATGGCCGGCGACGGTCGACCCCTGGCAGTGTCCGAACACGTGGTTGTTGCCGAACCTGATACCGCCTTCCGACCACGCGTTGCGCCCGGCGTTGAACGCTCGGATGTCGTTGAAGAGCACATCGCCACCGGTTCGACCGCCGTCATCGAGCATCGTGTCGTAGCCGATCCAGGTCATCGAGGACACGGCCGCGGTCGGGTTTTCCAGCAGCGCGGACGTGGCGTGGTTGAGGGCGGTCCCCATGCCTGGGCCCAGTTTCTGGATGGTCATGCCGCGGCCGGGGATATTCCACACCACCGACTCCGCGAGATACGGGTCGACACCGAAGCTGACGACGGCCATCCCCGCGCCGTGGAATGCGACGGTGTCGAGCCTCAACAGGTACGGTCCATCGACACCCACCCGCTGGGCCGCCGCAGCCCCCCGTTCCAGCGCGGCCTCAATACTGTTGATTTTCAGTAATTCCAGATGTTTTTCGTAGCCCAAGCGGATATCGCTGTTGAGTTTGGCCTGCAACCCGTCGCGGTAATTCAGCCAATCGTGCAGTACTCGGATATTGGCCTCATGGCGGGCGAGTGGCGGGACACCTTCGGCGTTGCCGATCTGCACCGGATATGCCGCGATCAAGGCTTGCCGCTGATCTGCGCTCAACCCTTTCCACCACGTTGCGTTGGCCCGCGCTGTCTCGACCGCTGTATCCGGATCACCGACGGAGCCCACCAGGTCGGCGACACCCACGGCTGGAATCCGTTGTCCCAAGGCCTCGTCGGCGAGTTGAGCCGGTGACGGGGGGTCGGCCGGCAAGCCTTTGACATCACCTACGGCGTCGGCGGTGCCGAGCCTGAGCGGGACATCGTGCAGCGGGTTCACCGGATCGCCGTTGGCGTCGAGGTAGCCGACCGCGGTGCGGTCGACCGCTCCCTGGCCCCAGAGCGGCGGCCATCCCGTTCGCTCTCCGGTCGTCGGATCGATCAGGTAGATCTCGCCGCCGTCGTTGACCGCAAGATAGGCATGTCCGCCACTGCGCCCGCCCGTCCAGCGCGAGGTCAACACCGCCGACGAGCCGTCACCGAGTCGGCGCAGAGACGCTTCCACCTGGTCATAGGCGGCGAAGCGCGACGAGGATCCGATGGCTTCGTACAGCGCCCGCGCCGGCACACCGGTCCGGGTGGGTTCGACTTCGACCCGGAAAGGGCGCCCGTATCGTTCCGACAACTTGTCGGCCACTCCGTGCGCACAGTTTTGCGCGGATGCCTGTGTGTCGGCGACGGCAGGGCTCGGCAGGTACTTCACAAAGTGAACCGAGGTGTTGTCCAGCAACTTTCGGCCCAGCTCGGGTTCCTCCGCCGTGGCGAGGATCGCAAGGTCGATCGGTTCGGGTAGCCGCGGGTGACCGACTTCGAGCCGCGTCACGATGTCGTCGAGAACCGCCTGAGCCTCGGTACCCACATGTGCGCGCAATCGCAGCGCGGCGTCTTTGATCTCATTGAGGGACTGATCGAGGTGATAGAGATCGGTGGACCAGGTGAATCCGCGGCGCGCCCACGCGTTGCTGCCCTGCCATTTGGACACCAATTCGATGCGATCGACACCGGAGCGCACGTAGTACTGCTCCAACTCCGAGGTGAGCGCTTTCGAGAAGTCCCGTCCGCGGTATTCCTTGTTTTCGATCCTGATGATGGTGTTCTCGACCACGAGGTTGCCGTCCTCGTCGCGGGAGAACTGCCGCGACAGGTAACCGATCTCCGTGTCCCCGCTGCGAATCAGTCCGTACAAGGTGAAGCGTTCGCCGCCGACGATCCGCTCGGGCGAGAACTCGACGTGGTACGGCCCATACCGCCCCGACAGGTCCTCGGCGAGTTGGCGGACATCTTCTCGGTCAAAGCTGTCGACCACTTCCCGCAGCTGCTCGGCGTAGCGGGTGTCGGCCTGTCGGGTTGCTGGGTCCTGTGACCGGTATTCCCGTTGCTGCTGAGCGAAATCCGACTCACCGGGGTGGCCCTGGACGTCACCGACGGAATCGACGGCCTCAACATCGAGGTACCTGACGGCATGCCAATTGGTGTTGGTGAGCAGCTTCTGGCCCAAATCGGGGTGACCCGGGGCGGTGAGGCGCGCCAGGTCGAGGGGTTCTGGCAGGCGTGGGTGATCTGGTTCCAGGCGCTGGATCACCTCGTCGAGAACGGCCTGCGCCTCGGGACTGGCCTGCGCCCGCAGCTTCTGAGCCGAGTTTCTGATGCTGTTCAGTGAATCCCGCAGTTTCGCTGAGTCCGGCGCCCAGCTGAAACCCCAACTGGCCCAGGCATATGCACCGTCCCAGGCGGCTTCCATCTCGATTCGGTCGACACCCGAGCGCGCATAGAGGGGTTCCAATTGCTTGGCCAGGGCCTTGGAGAATCCCTTGCCTCGATGGGATGCACTGGTGATCTCGATCATCCCGTGCTCGGCTACCAGATTGCCCGCGGCGTCGCGGTGGTACGACCAGTAGATCATCCCGATCTGCTTACCGGCGCTCAGTATGTTACCGGCGATACCCGTGGCCTCGTCCGGAACCCGCTGCAGCTCAACGCGGAACGGACCGTAGACGCCGGAGAGATCGGCCGCCAGCTGGTGTACTCGCTGTGGATCGGACGCATTGTCCACCACGTCGCCCACCGGTTCGGCGTAGCGGCTGTCCACCGCCCTGTCGGCCGGATCCTGTGCCCGGTACTGACGTTGCCTGTCCAGGAAGTCGCCGTCGTCCGGATGTCCCTCGACGTCCCCCACCGCGTCCGCTGGGGAACCTGCGATCTCATCGACGTACCTGATGCCGTACCAGGTTGCGCGGCGCAGCAATTCGCGGCCGAGCTGAGGATGGCCCTCGGCGGTGAGATTCGCGAGGTCCGCGGGTTCGGGCAATCGGGGATGACCCGGCTCCAACCGCCCGATGACCTCTTCGAGAACCGCCCGGGCCTCGGGGGTGACCGACCTCAGCAGCCGCTGTGCGGCAGCCTTGACCGAGTCGAGGGATTCCTGCAGTTCATCGGGACGTAGATCCCAGCTGAATCCCCGCCGGGCCGATGCGTAGGCGCCGTCCCAAACAGCCAGCAACTCGATGCGGTCGACTCCGGAACGCGTGTAGTACACGTCGAACGCGGACAGGAACGCCTTGGAAAAGCCCTTGCCCCGGAAGGCCTCGTCCTCGATCGTCATCTCGTTGTGGTGGGCGACGAGCTTTCCGCTCTCGTCGCGGATGAAGATCCGGTCGATTTCGCCGATTCGCGTATCGCCGCTGAAGATTTCGCCCTTGAGCTGCAGTGCGTTCGGCAGCGCTTCCCCGCTGAACTGCACGCGGTAGGGCCCGTACACACCCGACAGATCGTCAGCGAGTCGCTGAGCCCGACCCTGATCCATCGACTCGCTGATCACGTCGCCCAGGGGTTCGGCGTGGAGGATGCCCTGCGCGTCGCCGACCGCCTCGGCGCCGAGGTACTTGACGCCACTCCAGTACGTATCGGTCAACAGGTCACGGCCCAGATGGGGTTCCTGTTTCGTGGCCAGTGCCGCCAGGTCGATGGGTTCCGGTAGGTCGGGCCGGCTCGGATCGAGCCGCCGCATGACGTCGTCGAGGAGCGCCTGCGCCTCGGAACTAACCTGACCACGCAGTCGGAGAGCGGAATTTCTGACGTTGTCGACCGATGCCCGCAACTTCGCCGGATCGGGATTCCAGCTGAAACCTTGACGGGCCCAGGTGTAGCCGCCGTCCTGCTCGGTGCGCAGCTCGATCCGGTCGACTCCGGAGATCGCGTAGTACTGCTCCAGCTGTGCAACCAGCGCCTTGGCGAAGCCCTTGCCGCGGAAGGCCTTGTTCGGGATGTCCACCACGTTCTGGTGAGCGACCAAGTTGCCGTCGCGGTCACGAACGTAGGTCTGCTGGGTGAAGCCGATCTCTTCGTCACCGCTGATGATCGCACCGCCGATGATGATCTCACCGGTGCGTTCGTCGGCAACGGCCCGGAACATCTCGACCCGGTACGGGCCGTAGACCCCGGAAAGATCCGCGGCCAGTTGCTGCACCTGATCCGTGTCGAAGCTGTCGATGATCTGGCCCAGCGGTTGGGCGTACATCGAGTCGACCCGCCGCGTGGTGGGGTCCTGGGCTCGGTACTCCTGTTGCCTCGTCAGGAAGTCACCGGCTGCTGGATGGCCCTTGACGTCGCCGACGCTGTCGGCGGCGTGCAGCGAGATCTGCTGGGGCGCATCGCCCATCCGGTTGAGCGGGTCGCCGTTCTCGTCGAGGTAGCCGACGGCGGTGCGGTCCACCGCGTTTTCGCCCCAGTGCGGCGGCCACGGCGAGTACTGCCTCGTGCGTGGGTCGTAGAGCTGCACCCGCCGGCCATCGGTGACGGCGAGGTAGGCGTGCCCGCCCTGACGGCCACCGTCGGCCGCCCAGCGCGACACCACGATTGCCGACGATCCGGCGGGCCTGACCAGCAGTTCGGTCTCGATGTCGGCATAGGTCGCGAACTGGGAGGCCGAGTCCGCGGCCCGGAACAGTGCCCAGGCCGGTACCCCCGTACTCGAGGGGGCAACGGAAAGGTCGAAACGGCCGGGATAGATCCTCGACAACTCGCCGGCCACGCCGTAGGCACAGTTGTCGACGGCGGCGCGCGAAGCAGAGTCGCGCCCGAACAGGTTCTGCAGCCACCCTTTCAGACCGGTCCGGGCCGGAGCCACCGATGTCGGGTCCAGGTATTTGACGTAGTGCACGCCGTTGCGACCGTGCACGGCGCCGGTTCCGTCGAGCAGGCGCTGACCGAGGTCCGGTTCTGCGGTCGTGGCCAGATTCGCCAGGTCGATGGGCTCCGGCAGTCGCGGATTGCTCGGATCCAGCTGTTGTACAACCTGATCCAGAAGATCCTTGCCTTCGTCGCTGACGGTCTCACGTAGCTCGCGGGCCGACTGCTTCACCCGGTCGAGCGATTCCTGGATCTGCACGGACCTGGGATCCCAGGCGTAACCTCTTCTGGCCCAGGCGAAGCCGCCCTTGTCGTGGGTGGTCAGCTCGATACGGTCGATACCCGAGCGCACGTAAAAGCGCTCCAGCTCGGAGGTGAGGGCCTTGGAGAACCCTTTGCCGCGCAGGTTCTCATCCGTAATGACCAGGCCGGTGTGGGCGGCTACCAGGGTGCCGTCAGGATCCCGGTTGAACTCTCGCTGAATGGTGCCGATCTTTTTGTCGCCGTCGAAGATGTCCCCACTCAGCAGGACCACGTCAGTGAGGTTCTCGTCGACCTTCAGCTGAATCCGATAGGGCCCGTACCGGCCGGACAGGTCCTGCGCGAGCTGGCGGCCCCGCGCGTGATCGGCGGCGTTGTCGGCCACGTCACCCAGCGGTTCGGCGTAGCGCGTGTCCACGAGACGGGTGGCCGGATCCTGGGCGCGATACTCGGCCTGGCGCGCAAGGAACTCCGGATCAGTCTGTGGGCCTTGCACATTGCCGACGGCATCGGCGGCGTCGAGCTGCAGCGGCACATCGACGGTCATCGGCCCGACCGGATCGCCGTTGGTCTGCAGATAGCCGACGGCGGTCTGCGCTACGGCGTTTTGCCCCCAGTGTGGTGGCCATGGCGAGTACTTGCGGGTGTGCGGATCGTAAAGCTGAACCTGGCCGTCGACCTTGACGGCCAGATAGGCGTGCCCACCCTGCCGCCCGCCTGCCCACTGCGACGTCAGTACGGCCACCCGCAGCGACGGATCACCCAGCAGTGTCGCTTCGACCTCGTCGTACGTCGCGAACCGCGCGTCGGCGCCGACCGCCCGGAACAGCGCGCGCGCCGGCACACCGCGTCGCGACGGGCTGACATCGAGCCCGAAGCTCCGGCCGAACAACGAGGACAACTCTTCGCTGACGGTGACGGCGCAGTTGGGCGGCCGACGCCACAGCGCGTTCCAGAAACGCCTGCCGCCCACACGATCCCCGGCGGGTTCGACCGTGCGCAGCACCGGCGCGTGCCGACTCCGGCCCAGCTCGATGCGGTGCTGCTCTGTCGTGACCGCATCTGTGCGCCCGGCAGCAACGCGACCGAGATTCGTCGTCGCTTCCGTGTTCAGGAAATAGGTGTGATGGGTGCCGCCCGTGAGCAGACGATTCATCGACACCGACGGTTCGGCGGTGACGCGCACGGCACCAAAGGAATCCATGGCCGGGTCGGTGCCGAGACCGATGCCGAAGACCCGTCCGTTGGAGCCCGAGGTACGTCCGCCCAACGCGGTGATCACATCTCGTGACGAGGAGGCGACGAACACGTTGTCGGCGCCGATGCCGAACTCGCCGGCGGTACGCACCGGGCCCGCACCCGGCGAGCCGACCAGGGATACGGTGCGGACGTGGCCGGCGAATCTCCCGTTCTGCCCGGCGTATCCGGCGGTGGTCGATCCGTATGAGTAACCGAAGACGTGGTTGCCGGTGAAGTGGCTGCCGTCGCCGGCGAGCGTGTCCCGGGCAGCATTGAATGCCGTGATGTCGCTGTAGAGGATGTCACCGCCGGTGCGGGCCATGCCGTGCCCGGCGGCGCGCAGAGTGCTCCAGCCGCTAGGCGCGTCGTATCCGATCCAGGCGATCGAGGCCGCGGACTGGCCCGGGTTCTCGTGTTGAACGGCCTGCAGGTGATGCAGTGCGGAGGTGGTGTTGAATCCGAGCAGCGTGTCCACCGTGCTGCCGACACCCGGTACGTGCCAGGACACCGAATCCGCGGTGTACGGGTCGGCGCCGTAGCTGAGCACGGCGCGTCCGTCGCCGCCGAACTCTGTGGGGTCGAAGGCCAGCAGCAACGGACCGTCCACCCCGGCCCGTTCGGCATCGACCGCCGCCTTGCGTAGCGCGAGGTCGAGTTTGTCCATCCGGCGCAACAACTTCCGCTCAGCGCCGGTCAGCCGCTCCCCGCGGTCAGCCTTCGACCGGACGGCATCCGCCTGATCGCGCATCTGCTGCAGCACATTGCGGTTCGCACTGTCACGATCAGTCGCGCGGATCCCCTCGGCGTTGCCGATGTCCTGCGGGTACGTCTCGATGAGCGCGCTGCGCTGCTCGTCGGTCAGCCCCGACCACCAGCGGGCATTGTTGGTCGCCCTTGCCGCCGCTTCCTCGGCCGGCCCCATCGGGTTGCGGAGTTCATCGGGCCGCACCGGCGGTATCCGCCGCGACAAGGCGTCGTCGGCGAGCTGCCGAACCGCTTCATTGGCAGCGGGTTCCGTCGGGATGACCGCACTTCCGGGGTCTTCCCGACCGGCCTGTTCCCCCATCAGCGTGCCGGTCCGGCCTGGGTGATCGGTCGCGACCCAGTCCACGCCGAGGTCGCGGGCGAACTGCACGTCGGCTTCGTTGTTGACCGTCCAGCAGTAGGTGGCCAGTCCCCGCGCGGCCGCCGCTCCGACGAGTTCGGGATTGTTGCGCAGGGTTTCGATGGACGGACCGATCGCGCTCGCGCCGACCACGCCGGCCAGATACCGGGCGGATGCTCCCAGAAGCACCGTGGGGACATTCGGTGCGGCCATGCGGACCCGCAACAGGGCGTCGGGGTAGAACGAGATCACCGCGGCCTTGACCAACTGGTCGGGGCCCGGGTTCGCCAGCCCGTGCCGTTCCAGCGCCGCGACCACTTCGCGCTCGAGCTTCAAGCCCTGCTGCGCAGGATGTTTGGTCTCGATGAACAAGGTCACCGGCTGGTCTGCGTCCTGGGCGAGTTGGATGAACTCGTCCAGGGTCAGGATGCCGTGCCCGTCGAAGTCGAGTGCCTGCAACTCGGCCAGCGTCATGTCGCCGACGCGGCCGGTTCCGTTCGATGTGCGGTCCACGGTCTTGTCGTGGATGAGCACCAGCTCACCGTCCTTGGTGAGCCGGACATCGCATTCCAGGGCGTCCGCGCCCTGCCGCAGCGCTTCGGTGTACGCGGCCCGCGTCTGCTCGGGGAAGTCGTGAGAAGCTCCCCGGTGGGCAACCACGTGGGCGCCGGATTCGGCCGAAACCGCCAGCGGATTGACGCGCGCGGTGGCCGAGGCCGAGGACTGCGCATGGGTGACAACGTGATTACCGGTGAACGGCCCCGGCTCCCCCAATGATTGACGGGTCGCGTGGAAGGCGGCCAGGTCCCGGTGCAGCGCACCGGTGTCGCCGATCCAGGCGATGGCCGCCGAGTCCTGCGCTCCGGTCGAGGTGTGCAGCCCGTCGAGCGCGCGGACGGTCACCGTGCCCAGCTGTTCGATCGACCCTCGAGCGGTGTGCCAGGTCACGCTGGAGGCGTGGTGCGGGTCGGCGCCGAAACTGATGACTGCGTGGCCATTGCCGTTGAAGGCCGAGGTGTCCAGGGTGAGCACCAGCGGCGGGTTGAGGCCGGCCCGAGCCGCATCGGCGTCGGCTTTCCGCACCGCGAGATCGAGCCGGTCGATACGTTCCAGGAACGCACGTTCTTCGCGGCTGACGGGGCTGAACTGATCGAGCTTTGTCCGGATATGGTCGGCGCGGTCTCGGTAGTGCTGCAGTACAGCGCGATTCGCGGTATCACGCTCGGCGGCCGGCAGACCGTCGGTGTTCCCGTGAGCCAGCCCATCGGGGAGGCCCTGTACCCGGCCGATGGCGGCTGCCGCGAACTGGTTGTACCACCGCCCCTTGACGAACGGGTCGCCGTTACCACGCAGGTAGCCGACGGCGGTCTGGGTGACTGCGTCCTGCCCCCAGTGCGGCGGCCATCCCGAATACTGCCGGGTGTGCGGGTCGAACAGGTACACCTGACCGTCGATGTGGACCGCCATGTATGCGTGCCCGACGGGCTGGTTTCCGCTCCAGCGTGAGGCCAGCACCGCCATCGAGCCCGAGGGCCTGCTCAGCAGGGTCTGCTCGATCTCCGCGTACGTCGCGAAATCGGCGGCGGTTCCGAATGCCCGGAACATCGCCCGCGCGGATGTCCCGCGTCGCGAGGGGGCAGCGTCGAGCTGAATGTCTCGCCCGGTCCGCGTCGACACTTCTTGCGCCAGGACCTGGGCACAGTCGTTGCCCCGGGTCCATCGGGGCACGCGGTTCCGGTTGTGTGTGTCGGTCGGGTGCATGACGCCGGGGTCGTCGTCCAGGCGCATGACCGGTCGGCCGGCCGCGGGTTCTATGGTGCGGGAACCATTTTCGTCGACGGTGCGGTGCAACTCCGCGTGAACGTCGTTGTGGTTCCCGGCGGCGATACGGCCGAAGTTGGTCAGTGACTCGGTGCGGACCGCGTGTTGCGGGGTGACCAGCCACTGGCGGGTCCCCGGACCGTCGGTTTCCAGGTAATCGAAGTAGGCATTGTGGGTCGTCAGGGTGTCTTTACGGTCCATCGACGCCGGGAACTCGGCACTGACGCGTTGTGCACCAAAGGTATCCATCGCCGGATCGGTGCCGAGACCGATCCCGAGCCGACCCTGCGAATCCGAGGTGCGCCCGCCCAGTCCGGTGACGAAGTCCCGCGACGACGAGGCGACGAACACGTTGCGAGTGTCGATCCCGAAGTCACTGGCGCTCCGCAGCGGACCGGCACCCGGCGAACCGACCAACGTCACCGTGGTGATGTGCCGCGCCAGCCTGCCGTTTGCCCCGGCGTATGCCGTGGTCGTCGAACCGTACGAATGGCCGAACACGTGGTTGCCAGTGAAGTGGCTACCGTCACCGGCCAATGCGTCGTGCACCGCGTTGAACGTGCTGATGTCGGTGTAGAGCATCTCACCGCCGGCGCGGGCCAGACCCGGCCGGGCCACCCGCGCGGAAGCTGAATCGTTCGGGGCGTCATATCCCAGCCAGGCGATCGAGGCTGATGACAGCGAGGGGTTCTCGGCGCGCACCGACTGCTGGATGTTCAACGCGCAGTGCATGATGTAGTCGAGCTTGTCCAGTTGTGAACCGAGGCCGGGTACATACCAGGACACCGAATCCGCCGTGTACGGGTCGGCTCCGAAACTCACCAGCGCGCGTCCGTCGCCTCCGAACGCCCCCGGGTCCAGCGCCAGCAAGAGCGGGTGGCCTTGACCGGCCTGCGCAGACGCCACTTCCGCTCGCTGCATGGCATTTTCGAGTCGGTTGACCCTGCGCACGAAGTCCAGTTCGCGATCGCTGATCTTTTCCCCGGCGTCGATCCTGGCCTGCACGGCCGCGGCCCGCTCGGCATATTGGCGCAGCATCTCCCGGTTGGCGGCGTCGCGAACGGCGGAGGGGATGCCTTCGGCGTTGCCGATCTGGTGCGGATACTCCTGAAGCAACGCTTGCTGTTGCTCCTCCGACAATCCCGCCCACCATGCGGCGTTGTTGCGGGCCCTCGCCACCGCTTGCGATTCCCTGCCCAGGGGATGCACCAGGTCGTCGACGGCCAGCGGTGGAACCCTCTGGTCCAGCGCCTCGGCCGCCACCAAACGCGCCTCGGACGGCTCGATCTCACCGGCGCGCCACCGCGGATTCCACCGCCGTCGCGGACCATCGTGCTCAACCTGGGTGTCGTCGTCCAGTCGCAGCGGCCGTCCGACAGCCGGATCCACCGTGCGCCCGTCGACAACCCGGCGATACTTCTCGAGGTGCAGCGTGTCCGTGCGGCCGGCGGCGATCCGCCCGAAATTGGCCAGCGACTCGGTACGCACCGGCGGACCGTCGCCCTCACTCACATGGTGGTGGTAGCTCTTGTGCGTCCCGAACGTGCTGCGGCTGTCCATCGAGGCTGGGAACTCGGAGGTGACGCGGACCGCCCCGAATTCGTCCATCGCCGGATCCATACCCAGCCCGCGGCCGGCGAAGCGACCGTTCTGCTCCGCTCTGCGCCCGCCGAACCCGGTGACCGGATCCCGCGATGACGACGCGACGAACACGTTGCCGTCCTCGAGCCCGAACTGGCTGGCATGGTGCATCGGGCCGGCACCCGGGGAACCCAACAACGTCACGGTGCGGATGTCGTGCTTCAGACGGCCACCACGGCCCGCGTAGCTCACGGTGGTCGAACCATAGGAGTGGCCGAAGATGTGATTGCCGTTGAACCGGCTGCCGTCACCGGCCACGGTGTCGCGCGCGACATTGAAGGCGCGAATATCGGAGTAGAGGATCTCGGCACCGGCCCGCGCCAATGCCGGGCTCAGCACCCGCCCACTGGCCATGCCGTTCGGTGCGTCATAGCCGATCCAGGCGATGGATGTCGCTGCCAGCGTCGGATTTTCGCGCACCGTCGACTGCACGTGGTTCAGCGCATTGCGCATGTTGCCTTCGAGCTTGTCGACCGTGGTCGCGAACCCGGGTACCAACCACGACACCGAATCCGCCTGGTAGGGATCGGCACCGAAACTCACGACCGCCCGGCCGTCACCACCGAACTCGAACGGGTCCAGCGAGAGCACCATCGGGCCACCGACGCCGGCCTGTGCCGCATTCGCCGCGGCTGCCTGCAACGCGAGGTCGAGACGATTGACCCGCAACAGATTGGCCAGTTCGTTCTTCCCCGGTCGCACACCACGGTCGATCATCGACTGCACGTGTTCTTGGAAACGTTGGATCGCAAGGCGATTGGCGGCGTCGCGGGCCACCGGCGGGATACCTTCCGCGTTGCCGATCCGCGACGGATATGTATCGATCAACGCCTGCCGCTGCGCATCGGTCAGCCCCGACCACCACTGCGCGTTGTCGCGCGCCCTGGCTTCGGCGTCGGATGCTACCCCTAGCGGATTGACCACGTCGGCGGCCCCCGCGGGCGGAATGCGCTGTGCGAGTGCCGCATCCGCCACTGCCTTGGCTGCCGCGTGCGGTGTCTGGCTACTGCTCGAGGTCCAGTTGGGTTCGGCGACGGCGTGCTGCGGGTCGACCTCGATGTCGGCATCGCGCCACCGCGGGTTCCACCAGTTGCGGCCCTGGTTGTCGCTCCGATTCGCTGCCGGTTCCACAGTTGCTCTGCGGGTCCCGAACAGGCGTCCCGGCCGCTCCTGCATGGAGCGGTGAGTTTCGAGGTCGAGCCGGTCTGTGTGCCCGGAGGCGATGCGGCCCAGGTTCGCCAGTGATTCGGAGGGGACCGCGTTCGCCGGAGTGACCAGCCACTGCCGGGTGCCCGGACCGTCGGTCTCCTGGAAGTCGAAGTACGCGTTGTGGGTGGCGGTGGTGTCCTTGCGGTCCATCGACGCCGGGAACTCGGCGCGCACTCGCTGCGCGCCGAAGGTGTCCATCGCCGGGTCGGTGCCCAGGCCCCGGCCCAACCGGCCGTGCGAATCCGGTGTGCGCCCACCTAGTCCTGTGACGAAATCCCGTGAGGACGACGCCACGAACACGTTGCGAGGGTCGATCCCGAAGTCACTGGCCTGGTGCAACGGCCCGGCCCCGGGCGAACCGAGCAGCGTGATGGTGCTGACGTGCTCTGCCAGCCGGCCACCCCGGCCCGCGTAGCAGGTGGTGGTCGATCCGTACGAATGCCCGAAGAGGTGATTGCCGGTGAACTGGCTACCGTCAGCGGCGAAAGCGTTACGCGCGGCGTTGAAGGCGCTGATGTCGGCATGCAGGATATCGCCGCCGGCCTCGGCCAAAGCTGTACTGCCCACCCGGACTGTCCCCGAGTCGTTCGGTGCGTCGTAGCCCAGCCAGGCGATCGAGGCCGCCGACAGAGATGGGTTCTCGGTACGCGTCGACTGCAGGATGTTCAGCGCGCAGTGCATGAGGTAGTCGAGTTTGTTGATCTGTGCCCCCATGCCGGGCACATACCAGGACACCGAATCCGCCACGTACGGGTCGGCGCCGAAGCTCACCAGCACGCGTCCGTCGCCACCGAACGCCGGTGGGTCGAACGCGAGGATCAACGGCTCCCCCACGCCGGCCTGCTGGGCGGCCGCATGCGCCCTCTGCAGGGCGTTCTCCAGACGGTTCACCCGCAGCAGGAAATCGAGCTGGGTGTCACTGGGGCGGGTACCGGCATCGATCTGAGCCTGGATACCGGCGGCCTGGTCCAGATAGCGTTGCAGCACATCACGATTGGCCACATTGCGATCGGCGGCGGGGATACCTTCCGCATTGCCGATCTGATACGGGTACGCCGTTATCAGATCGGTGCGCTGCTGCTCGCTGAGCCCCGACCACCAGGCCGCGTTGGCCTCGGCCCGGGCCACCGCCTGCGGCTCGTCGCCCAGCGGGGTGACCAGCTCGTTGATCGCCACCGGCGGGATCCGTTGCCCCAGAGCCTGATCCGCTGCCACTTGCACTGCCGAGGGCTCGACCTCGCCCGGATGCCACCGTGGGTTCCAGCGTCGCGGCTCACCTGGCTGGTCCGTTTGGTTGTCACCGTCGAGCTGCAACGGCCGGCCGGCGGCCGGCTCGACGGTGCGCCCGTCGACGACAGTGCGATGCCCTTCCAGGTGCAGTCTCTCTGGATGTCCGGCGGCGATCCGGCCGAAGTTCGCCAATGATTCCGTGCGTACCCGTGGATCGGCATCGCCGTCCATGTACCGGTAGTAGCTTCGATGAGTCCCGACACTGCCGCCGTCGTTCATCGATGCCGGGAACTGGGCGGTGATCCGGACCGCCTCAAATTCCTTCATCGCCGGATCCATACCGAGCCCGCGTCCGGCGAATCGACCATCCTGACCGGGCACGCGCCCGCCCAGCCCGGTGACCGGGTCCAGCGACGAAGACGCGACGAACACGTTGTGGTTGCCGATCCCGAACTCACTGGCATTGAGCATCGGACCCGCACCTGGCGAGCCCAGCAGCGTCACCGTGCGGATGTCGTCGGCCAGCCGTCCGTTGCGTCCCGCATAGCTCGCGGTGGTCGAACCGTAGGAGTGCGCGAAGATGTGGTTGTCACGGAAATGGCTGCCGTCGCCCGCCGCGGTGTCGCGCGCCGCGTTGAATGCCCGGATATCGCTGTACAGGATCTCGGCGCCCTGGCGCGCGAGTCCCGGGCTGACAACTCGACCGGTCGCCGCACCATTGGGAGCGTCATAGCCGATCCAGGCGATCGACGTCGCCGCCAGTGTCGGATTCTCTTGGAGCGTCGACTGCAGGTGGTTCAGCGCATTGCGCATGTTCCCTTCGAGCTTGTCGATCGTCGTCGCGAATCCCGGCACCAACCACGACACCGAATCGGCCTGGTAAGGATCCGCGCCGAAGCTCACGACCGCCCGGCCATCGCCACCGAACGCAGGTGGATCGAACGCCAAGACGAGCGGCGCATCGAGACCGGCGTCCGTCGCTTCGCGACCCATGGTCTGCAGGGCGGTGTTCAGCCGGTTCATGCGCAGCAGGTGATTCTTCTCCTGCTTGGTCAGCTTCTCGCCGCGACTGAGCTTGTGCTGCACATGTTCCCTGGCGAGCCGCAGGGCGGTGCGGTTCGCCAGGTCGCGGGTCGCCGGCGGTATGCCCTCGGAGTTTCCGATGTGGGCCGGGTAGGTGTTGACGAGAGCATCGCGCTGTTCCTCGGACAGACCCGCCCACCACAGCGCATTCGTCTCGGCACGGGTTCTGGCATCCTCGGCCACGCCCAACGGATTGACCAGGTCCTGGGCACCGACAGCTGGATCCCGCTGTGCCAGCGCTTCATCCGCGATCTCACGGGTGCTCTGAACCGTTGGTGGTGTCGGCTCGACAGCCGGAACATCGGTCTCGGAAGCCGGTTCGAGTTGTGGGTGGGTTTCCGGATTCGCTCCGAAAGCTTCCGCCCAGGGGTCGATGCCGAGGCTGAGCTCGGCGATCGGCGTTCGCCCGGCCAGCACTGCCGGGACGTCCCGCGACGAGGCGGCGACGTAGACGTTGTCGGCGCCGATCCCGAACTCGGCGGCGCGGCGCACCGGTCCGGCTCCCGGGGAGTCGGTGAGGGTGACGGTGCGAATATCGTTGGCCAGCCGCCCATCTCGACCCGCGTAGCTGACGGCGGTCGTGCCGTAACCGTGAGCAAAGACGTGGTTGTCGCTGAAGTGGCTACCGTCAGCTGCCACGGTGTCGCGGGCCGCGTTGAAGCCCCGGATGTCGCTGTAGAGGATGGCACCGCCCTCACGGGCGGACCCGTGCCCGGCCACCCGCCAGCCGCTCCAGCCACTGGGCGCGTCATAGCCGAGCCATGCGATCGAGGCCACCGACTGCCCGGGGTTCGCCTGGAGCGTGGCCTGCAGATGGTTGAGTGCGCCGTCCATGCACGCGCCGATCCGATCGATCGTCGTGCCTTGGCCGGGCACGTGCCACGACACCGATTCCGCCACATACGGATCGGCACCGAAACTGACGACCGCGCGTCCGTGGCCACCGAACTCCGATGCGTCGAAGGCCAACAGCATCGGAGCGCCGACACCGGCGGCCTCCGCGCGGGCTTGCGCGTCGGTGAACGAACTGTGGATTCGATCGAGCCGGGCGAGCATCTTGTTCTGGGCGCGGGTGAGCCGGTGACCATCGTCGCGCCACGACGCCAGCTGCTTGCGTTGGGCTTCCAGCAGTTGAGTGTTCGCCTCATGCCGGGCTGCCGGCGGGATGCCCTCCGCGTTGCCGATGTGCTGCGGATGCACGTCGATCAGGGCACGCTGCTCCGGTCCGCTCAGTCCGTTCCACCAGGCCGCGTTGGCGCGTGCCCGCGCGTCGGCCGACTCCATCAACCCCAGCGGGTTTCGCAGGTCACCGGCGTCGACCGGAGGTACGCGTTTCGCGAGCGCCTCGTCGGCGATCTGGCTCTGCGGTGTGACGTCGCGCCACTGCTCGCCCGGCGTCTGATCGCCAGTGCCCTGTACGTCACCCACCGCGATCGCGGCGTCGAGATCGTCGGGCCGGGCTCCCAGCTGATCCACCGGATTGCCTTGCGCGTCAAGATAACCGACGGCGGTCACCGACACCGCGCTCTCACCCCACGACGGCGGCCAACCCTTGAGCTTGCCCCGATGCAACAGATGCACGTCTTCACCGTCGAAGACCGCCACATAGGCGTGCCCACCGTGGCGCTGTCCGTCGCCCGCCCAGGCCGACGTGATGACCGCGGCCGAACCGGGCGCCATACCTCGCAGCCTGGCTTCGATCTCGGCGTAGGTGGCGAAGTCGGCCCGCGACCCGACGGCCTCATACAGGGCCCTCGCGGGCATTCCGGTGGACGTCGGCTCCCCGTCGACCTGGTACTGCTTGCCGAAATGCGATGACAGATCATCAGCGGCGTCGAGTACGCAATTCTGGTCGCCGTGGGTCGGGCCACCGGCGTCGTCGACCTCTGCCACGGTGGTGAGAGCGGCGTCGTCGCCGCTGGCCTGCTCGGTGTCCTGTTTCGTGTTCTGGGCGGTCTGCTGAATCCGCGCGGCCGGTACGCCCCCGGCCTGTGAATCCAGCCCGGAGGGCTGCGCGGTCGGAGGTGCTTGCCTCGACTCCGGAGGCTTCGAATCGGCCTTTACCGCAGCCGGTTTGGTGGCTTGATCGGGTGTCGGGAACGTGGTGGTGGGTGTGGTGGTCCCCGTCGCGGAGGTGGCCGGTGAGGTGTTCGGCGATACCGTCGTGGTGGGCGAGGGCTGGGCAGCGACGACCGCCGGGCCTGGCTGCTCGGGGGCTTGCGGTGCGTGGGCCTGCTGCGGCTGCGCCGGATCAGCCGGTGCCTGGGCGGCGTCTGTTACCTCGGGTGCAGCATGCGCGCCTTCGACGTGCTGTGCGCCTTGTACATCCTGGTTGCCGTCGATGTCCTGGTTGCCGTCGACCGAACCCGCATCCACTGACACCGGTTCGGCAGCGACCGCTGCCTGCGGCACGTCCGTCGTCGACGCGTGCGCCGGCGGGTTGGCGACGTCTTGGTCCGGGCTGAGCGTGGCCGTGTGTGTCGGCTCGTCCGAGGGGACGTCGGTTGTATCGCTGTTGTCGGACTGCGGGTTCGACGAGTGCTGCTGGTCATCCCGGTCGGAGGGTGGATGCTCGCCCTCGGCTTCGGTATCGGTGTCGGTCTCGGCGTCGGCTCTGTCGGATGCTTCGTCGGATTCGTGATCCGTGGACTCGTCGACCGCACCCTCACGTTCGCCGTTTCGGGACGTGGACTTCGAATCCGACTGCGGTGTCGTGTTGTTCGACTGATTGTTGTTCCCGCGTCCCAAACCCGCCTTGGTCGCCGCAGGCGACTGCCCGGAAGAGTCGTTCTGCGGGGTCCGGCCGCTGTCGGTCTTTCCCTCGTCGTCGCTGTCCTGGCGGCCGGTGTCGAGTTCGCCCTCCGGATTCTCGCCCCGCAAACCGATATTCGGTGCCTCGGGACCCGGAAGCCCAGCCGGACCGGTGTGATCGGTCTGCTGCCCCCCATGGCTTCTGCCGAGACCCTTCATACCGCCGAGGCTGGTGCTGGTCGAACTGGCGAGGATCGACAACGTGTCGAATTCGCCACCGACGGACAGGGTGCCGGCCACGTTCCCCGACACCCCGGCGGTGAACATCGTCACCGCTCCCTTGGCCCCCGCCGTTATCCGGTTGCGAGAGACATGCCCCATCCCGTGCATGAGCGGAACAGCGGTCGCCCCGCCCGCTCCACCACCGACCATGGAGGAAACAGCGGTCTGCTTGAACCGGTCCCACCGGTAACCGGCATGTCCCTTGTTGGCCTGGATTCCCTGGACGATTCCTTCTTGAAGAAGGCCCTGCCCCAGCTCTTCGAAGGATTCCTGCACGGCTTCGTGCAGGAGCCTCTTCATCATCGTCTTGGTCAGCAGTTCGGCCATCTTCTGGCCGATCCGCCGAATCGCCCACGCCACAAGCGCACGTATCCACGCGATGGTCGTCGTTTCGATGACCGGGATGGCCGCCGTCGACGCCCCGAGCGTTGGGCTCGACATGGCCAGGCTGTACGAGATCTCGGCAGCGGCGAGAGCCAGTCCGACGATGATCGACAGCTTGCTGTATTCGATCTCGGAGCTGAAATTGGTGGCGCCCTCGCCCATTCCAGAAATGCCCTGGGCGAGTTTGTCCACGGTGTAGTCACCGTCGAACAGCATGGCGAACTGCTTCTCGGCCGCCTCGGCGGTATCCCCGAACAGGACCGACATCGTATCTCCGCGGACCCTGCTGAGGTCCGGGATGAGCTCCTGCAGCGCTTCGGCCGCAGCTTGATAATGCTCGCCGATCCGGCGGGTGCGGGTTTCACTGCCCTGCGGCCACTCGCCGCCCGCGAGGTATGACACCCATTGGAGTTCGGGCGGGATCTCGATGTCCATAAGCGAATAGGTGCGGCAACCGGCCTACGCGGCGCGCCACCCCATGGGGCTGACCGCTAGGCCTGATCGTTTTGCTCGAAGGAGTCCGCAGAGCCCTTCAAACCGTCCGAGTAGTAATCGAGCAGTTCGGTTTTGACCGCCACGGAGCCGTCGACCCAATCCTTTTGCGCCAGATACCCTTCGCCGCCCTTCGCGAACCCGTCACCCATCTTGTCGTCCCCCCACGCGGCACCTTCGGACGCCAGGTTGGCATGCAGGGAGGACAGCACGTTCTTCATCCTGACGCTGACATCATTCAGGTCCTTCGAGGTTGCGCGCAGCTCAGAAGGTCCGACACCGAGCTCGTCAGCCATCGGTTCAGCTCCTCACGGTGGGGAAGGCGGATTCGTCCGTGTCGTCGTCTTCAGGTTCGCGCGCCGGGGCCACCGCGGCCTCGGCGCCGTATACGGACCTGGTCAGGTCACGCAGATCGGGCGCACTGTCGACGATGTCCGACAGCGACGGCATCATCCGGCGGCGCTCGTCGATCGGCACCATCAGGGCAGCCGCCCGCTGCGCCACGATGTGCGCAGCGGACTGCGCGGCAGAGGTGACGTGGGCGCCGAGTTCCTCGAGGTCGTACTCGTCGAGGTACGCCTCGTCGATCGTGGTCTCGATGACATGGCCGCGGGCATCGACCGTTACCTGGACCAAGCCATCGGCCGCGTCAGCGGTCGCGGTCAGCTGTTGCTGCTCGCGCTGTACCGCCGCGATATCGGCCATCTGCTCTTGGACCAGGGCAAGTACCTCGGTCATCTGATGCCGGAGGGCATCGTTGCTCATTCGGGCAAGTGTTCCAGATTCACCCAGGCGCTGCCAGGCAGTTAACCGAATCTGATTTGAGATTCCCATGTTTGAGCGGGCGCACAACACACCGGCGCGAAATTGCCATTGTCGCAATGCTGCTCGCACGTCAATTTGCCGACGATGTCGAGATAGCGGAAGCCAACTGGATAGTCCCGTCCAGCAGCCGGTAGCTCACCCGCTCCGCGTCCGGGCGAGAAATATTTGCCTCGGTGGTGGCGCGGGCCGGTCAGCGGTACTGCGGCGCACCCCGCAACCGGGGAAACTTCTCGGCAACGGCCGCAGCCAATTCCAGATACGCTTGGAGCGTCGCCGGGTCCAGCAGGTCGAAATCGACGTCGGCACCCTCGGCCAGATGCGGATCGAACGGGATCATGTGTACCGAACGGCACCGCGCCTCGAAGTGCTCGTAGACCTTGTCCAGTTTGAGCTTCGCCGATCCGGGCCGCGAGGCGCTGAGCACCACATGCGCTTCGCGGACCAACGCGGAATGCCCGTGCTGCATCAACCAGTCCAGCGTCGCCGATGCGCTCCGGGCCGCATCGATCGCCGGTGAACTGACCAGCACGATCGCATGCGCCAGATCGAGCACACCCGCCATGGCGGAATGCATGATGCCGGTACCGCAGTCGGTGAGGATGATGTTGTAGTAACGCCGCAGGATGCTGACGGTGCGGCGATAGTCGGATTCGCCGAACACTTCCGAAACCGCCGGTTCCTGCTCGCTGGCCAGAACTTCCAGCCGGCTGCCCGCCATCCGCGTGTGACTGCGCACGTCGGCGTAGCGCTCGATGTCGGGATCCGACAGCAGGTCGCGCACAGTGGACTGACTCGACGCGTCGCGCACCCGCTCGGCCAGTGTCCCGCGATCCGGGTTGGCGTCCACCGCGATCACCCGGTCGTGGCGCATCATCGCCAGGGCCGAGCCCAATCCCAGTGTGGTCGTGGTCTTTCCGACACCGCCCTTGATCGACAGCACCGCGATCCGGAAGTCGCCGGCGATCGGCTGACGGATCTGCGCCAGCAGGTCGTCCCGCTCACGCTCCCTCCGTGACTCACCGGGATTCACGCGGCCCGCACTGGCCAGATGCACAGCCCGGCGCCATCCCGAGTGAGGTGCGTTACGGGCACGGTTGATGATTCCGGCGTCGTCGAGCGAGGGCGGCACCGGGGAGTACTGCGGCGGCGGGGCCCCGCCCGCCTGCGGCGGCAGCGGAGGCAGCAAGCCGGGTGGCGGGATGAACCCCGGCGGCGGCAACGGCAGTGGAGGCAGCGGTGGTGGAGGAGGCGGCGGTGGTGCGGGCCTCGCCGCCGCCGGAGGCGGCACATGACCCGCCGCCGGCATATGACCCGCAGCCTCCGGCGGCAGGGCATGCCTCGGCGCCTCGGGCGGCGGTACTGGTCTCGGCTCCTCGGAATGCAGGGGCGGGATCGGGATCAAACCCGTCGGCGCTTCCGGACGCTCGGCAACCGGTGGCGCGGGCTCGGGCTGCGGCTCGGCGCTGCGCTGTTCGTCCAGGTCGAATCGTTCGGCGAATTCCCTCGACCCGATCGGGCTGTGCATCTGCCACGGGGGCGGGGCAAGCCGGCGGACCGGCGGGTCAGGGGCAGGGTCGGGCGCCGCTTGTACGGGTTCCGGGGGCTCTACCGGTGCGGGTGCAGGAGGCGGCGACACCGCGAAGGCGTCGGTCGTTTCATCGGCGGGCGATGTGGCGGTATGGGCCTGCCGGGCCGTGCGTTGCGCCGCAATCTGTTCCAGCAAGGCGGCGGCCCGGGCCTCCACCTCGTCCAATTCACCAGGAGCCAAGTCGTCGAGCGAGGTGTGCTCACCGATCGGCTGATTCTCGTCCGGCATCTTCCCCCTAACTCACCTGGTGCGCCGCCGGGCAGCAGCCACCGCCACCGCCGCCACCATCAACGCAAGACACGCCGCGGTGACGGTGAAGACGATCCTGCGCGCCCGCACATTACCCGCATCAGGTTGCGGCGGGCCTGCGATCGGTGAAGCAGCCGTGACGTCGCGCTCGGCGGCCCCCGGTGGGAGCTGGTAGGTCAGTGCGGCGACTGGGTCCACGACTCCGTAACCCGTGGCCTGGTTGGGTCCATTCCCCGGGGTGCGTGCCGTCCGTTCGACCAGATCCTTGACCTCACCGGCGGTCAGGCCGGGGTAGCGCGACCTGATCAACGCCACCAGGCCCGACACGAACGGCGCTGCGAAGCTCGTGCCGTTCAGTGGTGCCAGCCCCTGCTGGCCCAGCTGTGCGTTGCTCAGACCGGGTCCGGCGGCGTCCAGTGACGTGACCCGCTCACCCGGTGCCGCCACCGCCACCCACGGACCGTGCAGGCTGAAGTCGGCCGGGGTGGCCGACGTGGTGACGGCGCCGACGGTCAGCACGTAATCGGCGAACCAGGCCGGGCTGGCGATGGTGCTGACACTGTTCCAGCCGTTGTGCAGCGGCTGATTCGGATCGTTCATGTTGTTCTGCGCCTTGCACATGCTCTGGGAGTTGAAGTTGCCCGCGGCAGCCACCACCACGACATTGCGTTCGTAGGCGTACCGCACCGCACGCCCCAACTCCCTGTCGTCCATTCCCGCCGACACGGGTGCGCAGGCCACCTCCGACAAGTTGATCACCGTGGCCCCGAGGTCCACCGCCCGGGCGATCGCCAGCGCCAGCGTGTGGGTGTTGCCGTATCCGATCGATGTCGCGTTGGGATCGTCGTTCTGGCCGCTGCTGGTGCCCGCGACGCTGAAGGCGCCGCTGTTCTGCCGGATCGACAGGATCGTGGCCTCGGGGGCCACCC
This sequence comes from Mycobacterium sp. URHD0025, assembly GCF_000426065.1. Lineage (GTDB taxonomy): Bacteria > Actinomycetota > Actinomycetes > Mycobacteriales > Mycobacteriaceae > Mycobacterium. The sequence goes on from NZ_AUEQ01000009.1 coordinate 292,297, forward strand.
CGGCGAAGCTGTCGCCGTCGGCCGGAACCGCGCCGATGATGCCGGCGACCAGGGTGCCATGCGCGTCGCAGTCGACCAGGCCGTCGCTGTTCGACACATAGTCGCCGCCCGGCTCGAGCGCCGGGAGCCGCGGATGGCGGTTCACGCCGGTGTCGATCACCGCCACCTTCTGCCCGGCGCCGCGCGAAAAGCGCCATGCCCTGCGGTATTCGAGCATGGCCTCGGCGCTCGTCTGCTTGGTGAAATCGGTGCCGGGCAGCACGCCGGTGGGGATACCGCAGATCGACTTCTGTTCGGTCGGCTGTGCCGGGGCCACCGGCCCGCTGGGCGGCGGCCCGGGTTCGACGACGGGCGGCGTCACGGCACCGGCCGGCGGCGCGCCGAAGCCGGACAACGCGACGGTGAGAACGACGGTCACCACCGCCGCGGACCGCCGGGGGCTCATCAGCCGTCCAGCCGTTCGTACAGTCCGAGCGGCCACAGAGCAAGCGGGATCACCGCGGCGACGGCCGCATAGTCGAGATACGCCACGGCCACATACACGGAGGCCATGCGCAGCTTTCGGCTGTCTCGGCCGACCACACGGACCACCCCGGCGACGGCCAGCACCGCCAGCACGACAACCCCGGTGAGCTGCAATGGCCACACCCCGGCCTGGGATTGCACACAGGTGACCAGCACGAGCGCCACAGCCGGCACGGCAAGCGCGGCGCGTTCGGGCCAGGTCGCGGCCCGGCGGCTGCGCAATGCCGGCACCGCAGCGCAGATCAGTGCGAAAGCGAAGGCGGCCCACCCTGTGTCGGTGCGCATCAGCGCCGTGGCGCTGATCAGCGCGGCCGTGGCGGCACCGGCCAGCAGGCCGGAGCGGGTCAGCACCGCCGAGTGCACCCGGTCCCACACCTGTTCCGCACTCGGCATGGGTGTGCCCGGCTGCGGCTGCACGGCCGACGTGGTGAACGGGTCGTCCGCCCGCGAGGCGCCCGCGGAAGCCGTCGGGTACTGGTCCAGCCGCGCCGTCAGCGCCGGCACCGCCAGGCAAGCGAACACCGCGACCACCGCGGCCAGGGTGGCCACGACTGCGACCGGCACACCCAGCGCCCGGGCACCGAACGCCACCGCTCCGAAAGACAGCAGCACCTCGGCGGTCACGTAGGTCCAATGGCCGGCACCGATCACGCGGTGACAGAAGACGGTGAGCCCCAACAGTATTGCGGACGCCGCGGCGAGGCCGACCGCACCGTGTGGGGCCGCCGCGACCCAACCTGCCGCGGTGCCGATGGCGATCACCGGCGGACCGGCCGCCGCGGCGATGTCGGCCCGGCCCAGGAACCGGCGCACGAATGCCGCACCGGCGATCAACACGGCAAGCGTCAGCGTCGCGGCGATCATGATCGTCGGCCGGTGCGCCGACAACGCGGGGGCCAGCAGGAGCACCACCCACACTGCCGAGCAGAGCCACAATCCTGTGAAGGCCATCGTTCGCGCCGCGGTGGCACTCCAGGCCGCGTACGACGCCCGGTTCAGCCGGGCCGCGGCATCCACCACATCGTCGTACAGCGTGGGTGGCGACAACGCGCGGCGAGCCGAGAGGCGCAGCAGCTCACCGTTTTCCACCCCGGCCTCGCGCAGGGTCCGGTCGGGTGCCAGCGCACCGGACCGGTCTTGGCGACTGAGCTCCCAGAAGGTCCGCCGCTCGTCGCGGTCGGCCATGTCGTCACTGCGCTCGTCGTCGCGGGACTTGATCAGCCGGGCCAGCTCTGGAAGGAAGGCCGCCACCGGGACGTCGGCCGGGAGCGCGACATCGAGTTGGGTGCGCCCGCCCACCACCGACACCCGGATCGCCTCGGGCGCAGCGGACACCACGTGGACCGCGCGAAGCTCCTCGACCCCGGTCACAGGTCGGGCATCCTCGACAGTTGCACCACACCGCTGCGGGTGCTCCGCGAAACCAGCATGCCGCGGCCCGGAGGCATCGCGCTGGCCTTGTAACCGCCGAACAGACCGCCCTCGTCTTTGCTGCCGCTCATCACCAAACCGTTGCAGGACAGGTCTTTCAGGCGGCCGACGATCGGGTCCATCATCGCCCGCCCGGCACCGCCGCTGCGCCGGGTGACCACGACGCGCAGCCCGATGTCACGCGCCTGTGGCAGAAACTCCACCAGCGGGCCGAGCGGATGGCTCAGGGAACCACCGGGGATCAGGTCGTAGTCGTCGATCATCACGAACAGGTCCGGACCCGACCACCAGGATCGTTCCTTGAGCTGCTGCTGAGTGATGTCGTTGGGTGGCAGGCGATCTCTGAGGGCACCGGCCAGTGCCGTCATCAGATCCGTACACGACTGCGGGGCCGTGGCATAGCCGCCGAGGTATTCGTCGGGGACGACGCCGAGCATCGAGCGACGGAAATCGACCAGGATGATCTTGGCCTCGAGCGGGCTGGCGTTCTCCATCACACCGGCCGCGATGTTGCGCAACAGACCGGTCTTTCCGCATTCGGTGTCGGCGAACGCCACCAGGTGCGGCTGGGAGTCGAAATCCAGGATCACCGGCGCCAGCTCTTCCTCGTTGATGCCGATCGCGATTCGTGACTTGCTGAGTTGACCGGCATCGCGGGCCACCCGTACGACATCGTCGCGGTTGACGTCGTGCGGCAACATCCGCACCTTCGGCGCCTCGCGGTCCTGGTAGTGGGCGCGTACCGCCTCGACGGCTCCGGCGACCCCGGCAGGCAGATCCTCCACGGTCGAGCTGGAGTCCAGCCGCGGCAATCCGATCAGGATGTGCAGCCGCTCGGAATTGATGCCCCGGCCTGGCCGACCGATCGGCACCAGTTCGGCGGACCGGCGCGCCACCTCGCTGTCGATCGGGTCGCCGAGCCGGAGCTCGACGCGGGTGCCGAGCATGTCCTTGACCGCAGGCCGGATCTCCATCCAGCGCGAGGCGGTGATCGCCACGTGCACACCGTAGGACAGACCCTGGATGGCCAGGGACTGGATCACCGGGTCGAGCTGCTCGAAATCGCTCTTGATCGACGCCCAGCCGTCGACCACCAGCACCACATCGCCGAAGTTGTCCTGGCTCAACGGATCCAGCGCCGCCTCGGCCGGCGGCAGGCCGGCCAGCAGGGCCTTGCGCTGACGGAAGTCGCGCATCGACTCGATACCGAGGTCGCGGAACAGTTGCTCCCGGCTCCGCAGCACGCCGGCGACCTCGGCAACGGTGCGCCGGATGGCGTCGGCGTCCATCCGGCCGGCCACGCCGCCGACGTGCGGCAGCTTCGCCAGGCTGGTCAGGGTGCCGCCGCCGAAGTCCAAGCAGTAGAACTGCAACTGCTCGGGAGTGTGGGTGGCGGCGGCGGACAGGATCAGGGTGCGCAGCGCGGTGGACTTGCCCGATTGCGGCCCGCCGACCACGGCCACGTTGCCCTGGGCGCCGGACAGGTCGACCATCAGCACATCGCGGCGCTGATCGTAGGGCCGGTCCACCACACCCATCGGCATCCACAGCCGGCCGTTGAGGTTCTGCGGCGACGACCAATCCGATTCCGGCAGAAGCTCGTTCACCGCGGGGCTGTCGTCCAGCGGCGGCAGCCACACCTCGTGAGCCGGCCTGCCGTGACCGCGCAGCCTGCTGACCACCATGTCGAGCAACGTGGTCTTGCTAGGCCCGGAACTCGCCCTTTCCGGCTCGGCCTCCGGAACATCGTGCGGCAACGACACTCTCGCGGGCACCGGATCCTTCTTGACCGGGGTCGCGGTGAACAGCTTGGGCGCCAGCGCCCCCAACTGCGTCACCCGCCCGGTGCGCGCCGAGACGCGCGGCTTGACGTACTCACCGGACACGTAGCACGCGTTGAACCGGATCGGTTCGGAAGCATCGCATTTCAGGAATGCCGAACCGGGAACGCTGGGCAGGTGATAGGCGTCGGGTACGCCAAGCACGCTGCGTGACTCACCGGCCGAGAACGTCTTGAGACCGATCCGGTAGGACAGGTGCGAGTCCAGGCCGCGCAGCTTTCCCTCTTCGAGTCGCTGTGAGGCCAGCAGCAGGTGCATGTGCAGGGAGCGGCCCAGCCGGCCGATCATCACGAACAGCTCGGCGAAATCGGGTTTCTGCGAGAGCAGTTCGGAGAACTCGTCGACGACGATGAACAGTGCGGGCAGCGGTTCGAGGTCCGCGCCTGCCGCGCGGGCGCGCTCGTATTCGGTGACGTTCGGGAAGTTTCCCGCGGAGCGCAACAGCTCCTGGCGCCGGTTCATCTCGCCCGCCAGCGCGTCGCGCATGCGGTCCACCATGGTCAGCTCGTCTTCGAGGTTGGTGATGATGGCCGCGATGTGGGCGATACCGTCCAGCCCCAAAAACGTGGCCCCGCCCTTGAAGTCGACCAGGACCAGGTTGAGCTGCTCGGGTGAGTGCGAGGTGATCATCGACAACACCAGGGTGCGCAGGAATTCCGACTTGCCCGATCCGGTGGCGCCGATGCACAGCCCGTGCGGGCCCATGCCACCCTCGGCGGCCTCCTTGATGTCGAGCTCGATGGGCTGACCGTTCGGGGTGATACCGATCGGCACCCGCAACCGCTCCCGCGGGGACCGCTGCCGCCATATCTGTTCGGGCACGATGCCCGCGGCGTCGGGGATCTTCAACAGCGCCATCAGGCCCGGGTCGACCGCCCTCGAATCGGCTTCCAGGCTGACGATGTGCGCGGCGTTCGCCGGGCGGTAGCGTCCGATCCGCCGGGCCGTGGTCTCGGCCTCGGGGATCGTGATCGTGTCCGGGGTGGCGAAGCGTTCGACACCCACCGCGGTGCGGGCCGCCACATCGTCGCCCTCGACGACCAGTTGCAGGCTGCGACGGGCCGATGCGCCGGCGCGCAGACCGTTGAGGTCCAGCAGCGTCACACTGTCCAGCCCGGCATCGGTGATCAACTGCTCGTCGCCGGTGACGAATCCGTCGTCCAGCACGACGACCAGTTGTTTGAGGCCCTGCGTCGGTTGGGCGTTGCGGGTGAACCGGCCGCGTTCGGCCAGCTCCGCGGCGAGCGCGGTCTCCATCAGCTCGAGCGTGGGGAACAGCAGCCGCATCGAACCCATGCCGTCGCGGGTCGACGCATGCTGCGCGTGCGGCAGCCATTTGACCCAGCTCCAGTTCTCACCGTCGGGGTTGGCCGTGACGATCGCCACCTGCACGTGGTCAGGGCCGTGAAAGGTGCACAGTTCCAGCACCATCGACCGCACCAGCTGCTGCGCGAGCTTGCGTTCCCCTTCGAACGTGATGGTGGGGAACGCGCGCAGCGACACCGCGGTCGGCAGTGCGTGCACCACCGAATGGGTCTTGACGAACCTGCGCAGTGCGACCGTCGAGACCGGTTCCAGATCCTCGGGCGGCCCGGTCTCGGGGGCCATCAACCGGGTCGCCAACCGGTGGGTCCCGATCCCGACGCGGATGTGGCAGTAATCCGCGTCGCTGGGCCGCCGCTCCCACATGCGCCGCGTGCCCACCACATCGCTCAGCGCCCGTGGATCGGGGTGGCTCCATTCCAGTGCCGTCCGTTGTTCGGCGCCGGTGGTGTCGGCTTCCTCGCGAAGATTGGCCAGATAACTGAAGTAGTCCTTGCGTTCCTCGTTGAGCTCGGCGGCGGCTTTGCCCGTGCGGTTCCCGCCGCCCATGAACATGCCGACCATCGACATGATCATCATCATCGGGAAGAGCAGGAACATCGGGCTTCTGGCCATGTCCCGGCCGCCGACCGTGACCATCAGCGCGATCATGCCGATCACCGCGACGAGCATCACGAACGGCATCAGACGCATCATCAGGTTGCCCGGAATGGCCCGTGGCACCTCGGGCGGTGGGGCCAGGTTGACCTCGCCTCCGGGCATCCGAGGCGGCGCCACCCGAAGGCGGCGGACGAACCCCTGCGTACTCAACCTTCCCTCCCCGGGAGCTGCTGGAGCCGGATGCTGGGTATTGTTCGTGTCGAGCAATCCCATTGCGCAGGAGGCCGACTGGATTGTGACCCTACCGCCCTCGTCAGCACGGCTCGAGTCAAGGCTTGAGTCGGAGCTTGATCCAGAAGCCGAACCCGAGCTGAGCCGCTTGACCCTGGTGGTCGGCGAGCTGAACATCGACGTCGGGCTGCCCGCACACGTCAGCATCGCCCAATACATGCCCGATGTCATCGATATCGCTAATGAGCAGATCACCGCACAGGACGCGATCATCGAGTTCGACGCCGCCGATGGGCGGTGGACACTGGCCCCACTCGGCGGCGAGCCGATCGCCCCGCACCTGTCCCTCGGTGAAGCAGGTGTCCACGACGGCGACCTGCTGATGATCCGTGCGGTGGGCCAGCCGGTCAGCCCACTGCTGTTCGATGACGTCGACGACACGAGCGCCACAGCCGCCGGGCCCGGCGCCGTCCGGAGCTGGCTCACGGCCAACGCCGACGCATTGGCGGGCTTCGGTGTCACCGCGGCCGCCGCCGTCACGCTGGCCGGCGTCCTGACACGTTGGGCCGCGGTGCCGGCTGTGCCGGCGGCAGTGCTGGTCCTCGGCGTGATGGGAGTGCTGCTGGCCTGTCTGGTGGCGCACCGCGCTTCGGCGGGCACGGCGCCCGCCTGGATCGTCGCGGTGTCGACGCCGTTGGTTTTCGCGGGCTCGCTGTACCTGGTGCCCGATGGTTCCGGCGCCACATCGCTGCCGATGGCGTTCGCCCTTGCCGCGTTCGGCGCACTGCTGGTGCTCCTCGTCTCGGGCAGCGGATCGGCCGTGTACACGGCGATCATCGCGATGTGCGCTTTCGGCGGCGTCAGTTCGACGGCGATGTTGCTGTGGCAGCCGCCCATCCGTTCCGTGGGCGCTTTGCTCGCGACGGTTGCCGTTATCGTCGTCTACCTTGCCCCGCGGGTGACCATCGGGCTGTCGAAGTTGCCGATCCCGCGGGTGCCGACGGCCGGTGAACCACTCGACGACATCGAGACCCAGGGCGGCACCACCGTCGAGGGCGTGAACGCGATCGGCAAACAGATCATCCCCACCGAGGAAGATCTGATCAGCCGGGTGCGGCGGGCCAATCAGCACCTCACCGGGATACTGGTCGCGGCGGCCGTCGCGGCCCTGGCCGGTTGTTACCTCGCAGTGGATGTCACAAATGGCTTCTACTGGCAGGGCACTGTTTTCGCCCTCATGGTGGCGACGGTGCTGTGTCTGCGCGGACGCGGCCATCACGACCTGGTGCAGTCGGCGACGCTCATCGGCAGCGGGCTGACCATCGCCGTCGCCGTCATCCTCAAGACCGCGGTGTACGTCGAGAGCTGGGAGGTCCGCTCGTTCGTCCTACTGCTCGCCCTGATGGTGCTGATCCTGGCGTGCGGACTCGTCGCACCGCTGCGCGAGTTCTCCCCGGTGATGCGGCGTCAGGTCGAGATACTCGAATACCTCGCCGTGGGATCGCTTTTCCCGCTGTGCTTCTGGATCATCCGGGTCTACGCGTTCTTCCGCGAGATGCGCCTGTAGGCACCGCGGCTCACCGCTCGCCCGTCGACACCTTGCTGCTGTCGGGGTCGGCGGCCATGCCGTCATGGGCGACCAGAGCCGCCTCCTGGGACAGCTCCGGCCCGGGCGGCAACAGCGACAGCACCGGCCACGGCGCCCACTGCGGGGCGTTGGCCGGGCCGTCGGGAACCTTCACGCCGCTGACGCCGAGCACGTCGGCGGTCGGCTGATCCTTGATGTGGTAGCGCACTCCGGTGTCGGAGACGTAGAACAGCTGCCCTGTCGAGCGGCTGTCCGGATCATTACCGGTGGCCTGCACGAACTCACCGGCTCCCGGTGTCAGATACACCGAGTCCGCTCCCGACCCGCTGCCGTCGGCACTGGCCAGCCGAACCATCTGCGCCCCTTCGGCGGTGGGCAGCCGGTGCCCGACCAGCAGCTGCACGTCGGCGCGAGCATCGGTGTTGGACCGCTGCCAACCCATACACACCACGCGGTCCGGGTTCGGCGGCACGATCCGCGGCGACACCAGCGGGTAGTGGTCGATCGGCAGCCGGTGAACCGTCGGCACCTCGGCCAGGGTCGCGGGCGCGATCTCGGCGATCTGCCCGGTGGCCACCTCGCCGGATGCGCTGTACCGGATGATGTCCGCGGTCGCCTGGGTGACGGGCTGCAGCCCTTCGCGCAGCACGACATAGAGCTGCTCACCGCGGGAGTCGACGGACTTGACGATCGCGCCGACGGGATGGTCGGGTCCGAGCGGGCCGGGCTCACCCGAACCCTGGATCAGCACCGGCGTGATCGGGTCGACCAGCGGGAATGTGTTGAGCAGGGACGACGACATGGGCCGGGTGGCCGCGCCCTGGAGGTGAAGTCCGTTGACCAGGACCGGATCCGACACGTCGATCGGGGCCCGCACACCGCGGTAGACCAGATAGGTGGTGCCACCGGTTTCCGTGAGGATCGCCTCGGCGGAATCGACCGGGCGGATGCTGTCGTCGAGCACCGGATCGTTGGCCAGCACCGTCGTCTGCAGACTGGGTGTGCCGGTGGTCTCGGTGACCCCCGGCATCAGCAGGTTGTCGCAGACGGTCCACGACGACATTCCCAGGTCGTCGCCGCGGTTGATACTGGCCGGCGCGCCGACGATGCCGACCATGGGCCCGCGCGGTACGGCGTCGAGGAACTTGTCGTCAACCTGTTTGGGGCTGTCGGTCTTGCCCGTGATCAGCCTTGCCGACGCGAGATTGAGCACGGGGTGGATCTGGTCACCGATCCGGACGTACGGGGCACCGCTCGATTTGCTCAGCACGATCTGGGCATCGCCGATGTTGGGGGCCGGCTTGAAGAACGCCATCACGGCGGACGCCCCCGTGATCAGGACGGCGATCACCATCCCCACGATCAGGGCCCGCATCTGGCCGCGCATCGGATCGTGGATCATCCGCGAATCGCCCCGGATGAGCGCGTGCTCAAGGCGACGGATCAGGAAACGGTAGCCGTTCACCTGTGCGCGAGTGGTAACTTGCGCTGGCATGCGTAGGGTATAGCACGTCCGCACCACCTCGACATGAATCCTTGAGAGCGGCTACTGAAATGCGATGCGTCCATTGGCTTTCGCAGCAAAGCTGACGACAGCCGGCGAAACCGGCCCGCAGCGGCTGGTCCCCCTGCTCGACCTGGTTGTCCTGCAAATACTGGTGTGGGCGGGCATCGTCGTCGCTCAGCAACTGCACCGGCCCGGCTGGCAGGGCGCAGTCGCGGGCCTCATGGTGGGACTGCTGGTGGCTGCCCCGGTCGTCAGGGGAACGACGGCCCCCCGGGCGCTGGCGCTGCGCGGGAGGTATCTGCGCAACCGACGGCGGCGCACGCGCAAGCGCGCAGGCAAGACCGGGCCCGGTCCACTACCCGCCGAACCGTTCGACGTTCCGACCGCCGACGGATTGCAGATCGGATTCCGTTGGAACGGCACGACTTTGCTGTCCTTGCTGCGTATCGACGAAAATCCCAGGGCTCTGACGGTTTTGGAGCCGGGGGTCACGGTTTCCGGCGAGATGGTTCCCGTGCAGGCCCTGTTGGACTGTCTGCGCCAGTTCGACATCACGCTCGAGTCCATCGACATCATCAGCCAGGGCGCCCGCTCGGCCGGTCACACCGACGTCGCGGCCGTCTATGACTCCGTGTTGGGGCCGCTGCCCGCGATCGCCCAGCGCACCGTGTGGATTGCCGTGCGGTTCAACCCGTCACGGTGCGCAGAGGCGGTCCGGCGCCGCGGCGGCGACCGCGACGGCATCCTGCGGGCCGCCACCACCGCGACGCGGCGCGTCGCCAACCGGCTGGCCGAAGCGGGCCTGCAGCCCCAGTTCCTCTCCGCGAGCGGCATCGCGGCAGCCACCAATCAGCTCAGCGACGGCGTCAATCTCGGGAGCGTGGAAGAGACGTGGGAGGACTGCCGCGAAGGCCACTTCCGGCTGTCCAGTTTCGCCGTGCAGCCGGACATGCTGACCACGGCGGGCCTCGGACTGTTGTGGACAGTGCCCAGCTACTCCACCACGGTGTGCCTGTCACTGCGTGAGGCCCCCGATCACGGCGGCGAACAGGATCTGGTCCAGGTCCGCGGATTGGTCCGCTTCGACAGCGACGTACGCGTACCCACCCAGCTGCGCGGCCTGACCCCGTTGCACGGTCAGCAGTTTTCGGCTCTGGCGGCCACGCTGCCGATCCCGGCGGTTCCCGGGGCCGGCCGGCTCGCGCACTGGGCGTCGGGTCTTCGCGGCGACGCGCTGAGTGAGCTGGCGCTGCCCGCGTCGGGCTGTGGTCAGGTGATCGGTGCGGACCAGGAGGGACGCGCGGTGGCGCTGCCGGTGTTCGGCCCGCAGATCCGGCGGGTGGCGATCATCGGCACGCTGCACCTGGCCCAGCAAGTGGTGCTGCGCGCGCTCGCGTTGGGCGCCCGGGTGCTGGTGCACAGCAGGCGGCCGGCGTTCTGGCGTGACATGGTCGACGTCGTCGGCCGTCATGATCTGCTGTGGGTTGCGGACTTCAACCGGCGCGCCATCCAGGCCGGCGCGGAGCGCAATTACACCGTCGAGATGTTCGACGGTGTTCCCGAGCAGTCGGTCCGGATCGGCGTCACCACCATGGTGCTCGCACCGCCCAATACAGCGGCCTCTGATAACGCCGACGTCGTGCTGGACCTGATCTCACTGGAACATGACACCGTCAAGGTCAGCACCCAGGCCGGCTCGGCGGTGGTCACGATGGTCGCCACCGATGACGAGATGCGCTATCTGAGAGCATCCGCGAACAGCACTGACTGATGTGAAGGAGTGATCGTGGTCAATCCGCTTCATCGCAACCTGTCGATCGCAGTGGTGGTGCTGGGCCTGGCCGCCTACTGCGTGAGCTTCGGCCCGGCCGCCGATGGCGGTGGCAATGACTGGCACGTCAGATTCGCCGTACTGGCGGCCCTGGTATCGGCAATCGGCCTGCTGCCCAAGCAGACTGCCGGACCGTGGCTCCCCGCAGTCCTGGCCGCCGCGGGTTTTCTCGACGCCCTGTCGAGCGTCCTGAGCTCTGCCTCGGGCGCCTCGGGATGGGTGCTGACCACCGTCGCGGTGCTCACCGGACTACAGGCCGTGGCGGCCGCCGTGGCGTGGTGGCAGGCACCGGAGACGCCGACGGCGGCCACTGCCGCCGGCGGATATGAGGCCTACCTCGACTACTACAACCAGGCCGTGCAGCAGTACTACCAACAAGGCGCGGTGGCACAACCGGATTCGGCGCAGCGCAGCGGTTACGGCCAGGCCTATGCCCAGGCCTACACCCAGTCGCAAGCCCAGGCGCCGGCCACCGGTGCGGCCGCGCGGGTCACTCAGCAAGCGCCCCAGTACGGCGACTATGCCGATCTGCTTTCGCCACAACATGATTACGGCCAGGCCACCGCCACGGCTCCCGCCCAGCCCGGCGCGATCGTGCCCCCGCCGGGGCGAGCCGGGGCAGGCACTGCCCAGTCACCGGTACCGCATGTGCCGCAGCGCGCCGACGAGTCAGCGCGGCCGGGTGAGCCGATGTAGCAGCCAGGCGAACGGCACCGTGACCGCCAGCGTCACGATCCACAACACGGTGGCAGAACCGGTGTAGACGTTCCAGCCCAGCACGAACTCCATGACCAGGTCCATGGCGACCACGTGCAGCAGGAAGATCTCGTAGGAGATCTCGCCGAGGGCGACCATCGGCCTGCTGCCCATCACCCGCGCGTAGAGACCGTCACCGCCCAGCGCCAGCGGTGCCACCACGAGTGCCGCGATGAGCGCATAGAACAGCGTTTTGGCCACGTCTTCGGTGAGGCCGAGGGCGGGTGCGGTGATGGTGCCCGCAATCGGGGTCGAGACCACCAGGTAGCAGGCCAGCGCCAGCGGCAACGCCGCCATCGCGTAGCAGCGCACACCCATCCTCGCCAGTACGGCCAGAATCATCCCGGCGACGAACCAGACCAGGTAGTGCGGCAGCCAGGCGCCGCCCGCCACCGGCAGCCAGTCGGTCTTGTGCAGCAACACCAGCCACACCGGGCTGACCGCGGCCAGGACGGTCAGCCCGGTCAACAGCAGTACGGGCCGAAACTGCTTGCGGCACAAGACCACCAACAACAGATAGGTCAGCAGCGGCAGGATCGCGTAGAACGCCACCTCCACCGCCAGACTCCACATCTGGGTCAGGCCCTGGTGCAGATAGGCCGTGAAGTAGTTGTCGCTGTAGATCTGGGTCAGGGTCAGGTTGCGCAGCAGGCCCGCCCAGGTGTGCCCGGGATTCGGTTGCACGGGACGAAGTTCATAGATGCCGTAGACGACGAGGACCGTGACGGCATAGGCGGGCATGATGCGACGGAACCGGTTTCGCGCATAGCGTCCGGTGCTCGGCGCGTCGGTGCCCGTCGCCGCCGCCCGCACCCAGGGACGGAACAGCAGCAGCCCGGACAGCACGAAGAAGATCGCCACCCCGACCTCCAGCCGCGCGCTCATCAGGCCCAGGTAACCCTGCGAGAGCAGGCCGGTGCCGTACGCCGCATGCGTTCCCATCACGGTCATCGCGGCCACCGCGCGCACTCCGGTGAGCGCGGCGACGCGATCGGCGTGCGAGACCTGTTCCAGACCGCCCTGCTCGGTCTCGCTCGACGACGTCACCGGGCCAGTATGCGACCGAGCCCTCCCGGCCGAGTTCGATGACCCGGTCGCCGAGTCCACGAACGCGACGAATATGCGCATTCAGTTGCGCGGACCCGGCTCGGCGTTGTTGCATCGCGGTGTGGGTGAAGAGGTCAGCAACACCGAGTTCAGCCGCGCGCACCGGCAGGAATACCGGCGCAAGGTGCAGCTGTGCCTGGACGTGTTCGAAACCATGCTCGCGCAGTCGAGTTTCGAGTTCGAGCGTCCGCTGACCGGCATGGAGATCGAATGCAACCTCGTCGACAACGACTATCAGCCCGCGATGACCAACCGGGAGGTACTGGCGTCCATCGCGGATCCGGCCTATCAGACCGAATTGGGCGCCTACAACATCGAATTCAACGTCCCGCCGCGGCCGTTGCCCGGGCGCTCCGCGCTGGAGCTCGAGAATGAGGTGAGGCTCAGCCTCAACGCCGCCGAGATCAAGGCCAACGAGGACGGCGCGCACATCGTGATGGTGGGCATCCTGCCGACGCTGATGCCGGAGCATCTCTCGGACGGCTGGATGAGCGAGTCGACCCGGTACCAGGCACTCAACGATTCGATCTTCACCGCCCGCGGTGAGGACATGCCCATCGACATTTCCGGGCCGGAGCGTCTGAGCCTGCAATCGGCTTCGATTGCTCCGGAGTCCGCATGCACCAGCATGCAGTTGCACCTGCAGGTATCCCCCGCCGACTTCGCCCGCAACTGGAACGCCGCCCAGGTGCTCGCCGGCCCGCAGCTCGCGGTGGGCGCCAATTCGCCGTACTTCTTCGGTCATCAGCTGTGGGCCGAAACCCGCATCGAGCTGTTCACCCAGTCCACCGACACCCGTCCCGATGAGCTCAAGGCCCAGGGGGTGCGGCCACGGGTCTGGTTCGGCGAGCGCTGGATCACCTCGATCTTCGATCTGTTCGAGGAGAACGTGCGGTATTTCCCGTCACTGCTGCCCGAGCTGTCCGATGAGGATCCCGTCGCCGAACTCGCCGCGGGCCGGGCGCCACAGCTGGCCGAGCTGCGACTGCACAACGGGACCATCTACCGGTGGAACCGCCCGGTATACGACGTGGTCGAAGTGAACGGGGTCGGTGTCCCTCACCTCCGCGTGGAGAACCGGGTGCTGCCGGCCGGGCCGACGGTGGTGGACATGCTGGCCAATGCCGCGTTCTATTACGGGCTGCTGCGGACGCTGTCCGAGGAAGACCGGCCGCTGTGGACCAAGATGAGCTTCGCCGCGGCCCACCACAACTTCGTCGAGGGCGCCCAGCACGGTATGGACGCCCGGCTGTACTGGCCCGGTCTGGGCGAGGTGACGCCCGATGAGTTGGTGCTGCGTCAGCTGCTGCCGATGGCGCACGACGGGCTGCGCCGCTGGGGTGTGGCAGGGGAAGTGTGCGACCGATATCTGGGGGTCATCGAAGGTCGCGCGAAGACGGGACGAACCGGTGCGACCTGGCAGGTGGCAACCGTGCAGAAGCTGCAATCGCGGGGCTTGACCAGACCCAAGGCGTTGGCCGAGATGTTGCGACGATATGTGCAGCTGATGCACAGCAACGAGCCCGTCCACACGTGGGACTGACACGCGTACGTTGGAATCATGTCATCTGAACAGGTTCTGGACTGGGACGGCGCCTACAAGGGAGACGCGGGTTTCGAAGGTCCGCCACCGTGGAACATCGGTGAACCGCAGCCCGAGTTGGCGGCCCTGCACCGGGCCGGGAAATTCCGCAGCGACGTGCTCGACGCGGGCTGCGGGCACGCCGAATTGTCATTGACACTCGCTTCGGACGGCTACACCGTCGTCGGTCTGGACCTGAGTCCGACGGCGATCGCCGCAGCCAACAACGCCGCCCAGGTGCGGGGGCTGTCGACGGCCAGCTTCGCGCAGGCCGACATCACCTCGTTCACCGGTTACGACGGCCGGTTCAACACCGTGGTGGACTCGACCTTGTTCCACTCGCTGCCCGTCGAGGGCCGTGACGGCTACCTGAAGTCCATCCATCGGGCCTCCGCACCCGGCGCGAACTACTACGTGCTGGTGTTCGCCAAGGGCGCGTTCCCGGCCGAGTTGGAGACCAAGCCCAACGAGGTGTCGGAGGACGAGCTGCGGGCGGCGGTGTCGAAGTACTGGGAGGTCGACGACATCCGCCCGGCGTTCATCCACGCCAATGCCGTCGCGATGCCGGCTGATGTGCCGTTCGAATTGCCGGCGCACGACTACGACGACAAGGGCCGCATCAAGTTCCCGGCGTTCCTGCTCACTGCGCACAAGGCGGACTGACCCCTCAGAATGCTGGATCCTCCGGGTCCGGTGGCCGCGGCACAGGCGCGGCTGCCGGCCCGGCAGTAGTTCCTCTGGTTCGAATGAAACACACCCGGGTGCCGAATCGATTTGGCACCCGCCATGCGCGTCCGTATCCTGGTCGAATTCCTCGTATTCACCGGAGAAGGGACCCGTGTGACGACTCCGACCACCCTCGCACGAGACGCGGAACCGTTCTCCCCCGAAACGGTCGATGCCCGGGTGTCCTCCGTAGCCGCCAGCCTCAGGGCTCGGGTGTCCGAGCGCATCGCGAACATCGCTCTGCCCGTTGATGATCCATCGACCGTCATCGACGCCCTGTCAGGCGGGAAGCACCTGCGCGCCCGAACCCTTTTCCTCGTGGCGCACTCTTTCGGCACGCCCGATCCAGGGTTCGCCGCGGAAGCCGCCGTCGCTCTCGAGTTGCTCCACACCGCGTCGCTCGTCCACGACGACATCATCGACGGATCTCTGTTCCGCCGGGGACTGCCGTCACTGCACTCCGCCGCGGACGAGGCCACCGCGATCCTCATCGCAGATCTGCTCATCGCCGTCTCGTTCGAAACCGCAGCAGGCCTCGGCGAGCGCGCCGTCACCCCGCTCGCTCGTGCCTTCGGACAGCTCTGCCAGGGCCAGCTTCTCGAACCGGCGCTCGAATGGGGTGAGGAAGCCGGGCCCGAAATCAAGAATTACGCGACGCTCAAGACAGGCGCTCTCTTCGGAGCGGCCTTCGAGCTCGGTGCCATGGCAGCGTCCTGCGACCCCGCGCTCCAGGATCGCTTCCGAGAGTCGGGGCAGCGGCTCGGTCTCGCATTCCAACTCACCGACGACCTGCTCGATGTCAGAGACGACGCCCTGAACCTCGGCAAGGATCAGGGGGCCGATCTTCGCAACGGAGTTCCGACGCTGCCGTTGTGGAGTGCTTATCGTCATCTCGCCGATCTGGGTGAGACTCGTTCGGCCTCAGACCCATCGCTGCGCGACGTCCTGGCCGGCGAAGCGGGTTCGGATCGCACGTTGCGTTGCACCAAGAAGCGAATCGGCGGGCTGGTCGAGGAATTTCGGACGTTGCTGCCCCCGGCACAGCGACCCGAGACGCTCGACCTCACGGTGAAAACCGTCCTGGCCGATCTCGACCAATTCTCGAGCAAGGATTGCGGGTCCGACGTTCCGTGAAGCCCCGCCGTATCACCATCAAGGACGTCGCGCATGAAGCCGGCGTCTCCGTCGCCACAGCGTCAGAGTCGTTGAACGGAAAGGGACGCGTCGCCGCGGCCACCCGGCAGAACGTCATCGATGTCGCGAATCGGCTGGGGTACACGGCAAACCGGATCGCCAAGAGCCTGAATGCGGGCAGGACCGGCTCGCTCGTACTGACGGTCTCCCCCATGGCCGTCCAGTCGTCGACCACCGATCTGCAACCCGAATGGGACATCGAGTACTACTTCAGAGTCCTCAACGGGGCGAGCGCCGAGGCCTTCCAGCGAGGGTTCCTTCTGTCGATGCTCCCCTCCCACTTGTCCTCGGAGGCGTTCCTCTCGGCAGCTGACGGCCTCATCGTCGTCGACCCGAGCGATGACGATGAGCTGCTCGCACAAGTCGCTCGCACCGGCTTGGCCTGCGCCACGATCGGCCGGAACTCCGGCGAGTTCAGCTGGGTGGACAACGACTTCTCCACGGGCACGATGACGGCTCTGGCTCATCTGAACGCGGTTCGCAGTTCGCGCACGGCGCTGTTCCTGAGCGAGACGAGTTCTTCCTATGTGCGAGACGAGCTCTCGGCGTATCTCGATTGGTGTTCGACCGTCTCACTCGACCCGATCATCATCCGCTCGCCCGGTCCCCGTGTGGACGAGGCCGAACCGGTGATCCGGGCCGCGCTCGCCTCGCCGGATCGCCGTTTCGACGCAGTGCTGGCCACGCTCGACACCCTCGCATTCGCGACCGAGCGCAGCGCGCACATGCTGAAGCTGTCCGTCCCCGAAGATCTTCAGGTGGTCAGTCTCACGGACAGCCGCTACCTCGACTACGGCCTGCAGAAACCGATCACCGCACTCGATCTCCACCCCGTTCGGCTGGGCCAGGTCGCAGTCGAACTGCTTGTTGCGACGCTCGACGGGGAGACCGGGCGCCGGCGCGAGCTCGTGGACACATCGCTGACCGTCCGAGAGTCGACGCTCGCGGATTGACGGCTCCTCACACGGTCTCCGCGCTGGCGCTGTAGCTTCGCGGTGTCTCGAAGCCAGGCTCGCGCTCCGTTTCGTCGTCGGCCGACTCGTCACGCTCGAAGAGCACGATCGTCTGCCCCGTCGAAGCCGCGTGCAATCTCCTTCGATGCACCCAGTTCTCCACGACGACGCCGAGCAGTCCGACCGCCAGAGCCCCGATGATCGTCGACCAGTCGCTGGCCCAGCCACCGCCGGTCTCTCGCGGCCACGCCACGTTGGTGATCTGAAATACCAGCCACACAAGCGCAATCCAGCCAACGACGCGGCCCGCGCGCCCCAGGAAGAGGTCGGGCTCGTCTCTCCACTGACCGCGGACTCGCGCGATGGCCATGCCGAGGATCGGAAACAGGAACGAGATGAAGAAGCCCACCGAGGAGAAGGAGATCAGCGCCATCTGAATGCCCTCGCTCTGGAACGG
The DNA here is from genome assembly GCF_000426065.1 of Mycobacterium sp. URHD0025. GTDB lineage: Bacteria > Actinomycetota > Actinomycetes > Mycobacteriales > Mycobacteriaceae > Mycobacterium. The sequence continues at coordinate 309,949 of NZ_AUEQ01000009.1, forward strand.
GATGAAGAGCAGCACCGCGATGATCGCTGTGACGATCACCGCGTTCCGCGGCAGCCCGGTCGATCCGGAAAGGCTCGTGAGGGTACGGGCGAACGGCAGCTCGCCGTTGCGCGCTGTCGCCCAGACGATTCGAGAAACCGTGATCTGAATCGTCATGAGGCTCGCGGCGAATGCGATGACGAAAAGCGCAAGGACACCGCGGAACATCGGCGCGGGAAGTGCGCCGGCCATGATGGTGACGGCCGGATCCGCGGCGTTCTCGGGGTTCCTCAAGAAGTCCTCGCTCGGCACCGCGAGAGTGAACGCGAGCGTGCTGAACACCACGATGCTCATGATGGCGAAGAACGAGACCACCATCGCACGGGGCACGGCCCGCTTGGGGCGCTTGACTTCCTCGGCGATCGAGCTCGCACTCTCGAAGCCGATCGCGAAGTAACTCGAGAATGCGATGGCCATCACGAGCGGCGCCGAGAACAGCACCCCCTGGTGTTCGGGAAGTGTTGCCGGTGACAGGTACTCGAGGCCCTGATGGCGCTCGAACACGAGCAGCCAGATCGCCACCCCGACCGACCCGACCGCCTCGGCGACGATCACCGCGACCACGAGAATCTTGATGAAGACACGCCCAGCGAGATTCACCAGCGTGCTGAACGCGAGTATCGCGACCGCCAACCACGTGACGAGCCCGTGATCGACACCCGACAGACCGACGATGGGCGGGATCAGCACCGCCCCGGCGTAAGCGACTGCGGGAAGCGTGATCAGCAGTGTCCAGATGTAGGTCCACGACGCGAACCAACCGTAGCGAGATCCCAGAAGCCGACGAGACCACTGATAGATACCACCGGAGTCCGCCCACTTCGAGGCGAGCACGCCCAGCGTGAGCACTACGACGAACTGGCCGGCATAGAGGATGAGGCCGCCCCAGATGAACGCAGGCCCCGACGTTGCCAGCCCGACGCCGAGAACGCTGTAGACAGCAACGATCGGCGAGACGAACGCGAATGCGACGGACAGAGCGGAAAAGGTGGTGAACTCTCTTTTCATCACCATCGGCGCCTCGGCCATAGTGCTCCCTTGATCCACTGGGTGAGGAGGTGTAGCGGCGCTCACACTACGATGGCCGAAACGTTTTGACAAGACGAGTTAACCTGCCTTTTACGGCCGGATTGTTGGTCGAAACGATTCGAGAAACCCCGGCCCACCCGCCCGTCATGGATACTGGAGAGCATTATGAAGCCGCCAAAAACTCTGCGCCTCAGCGTGATTCAGGAAGCGCCCAGGTCACGGGATCTCGAACGCAACTTCTCCCGTGTCGAAGAGGGTATTGCCGCAGCAGGCGGAACAGACCTGGTGGTCTTCCCTGAGCTCTTTCTGCCTGGATACCAAACGACCGCCCTCGACGAGATCGCACTGCGGCTTGACGACCCCCGAATCACCGGACTCGCGGACCGCTGCCGTTCCACGGACACAGCCCTGCTGGCCGGATTCGTCGAACACGGCCCGGGTGGCTTTTTCGATGCCTACCTCGCCATCGACCGAGACGGCACGATCAAGGATCCCATTCGCAAAACGCACCTGTTCGGGACCGAACGCGAGGCGTTCCTCAGTGGTGACACACTCCAACCGGTCACCCTCTGCGACACCACGATCGGCGTCCTGAACTGCTTCGAGCTCGAGTTCCCCGAGGTGTCCCGCACCCTCGTCCTCCGCGGGGCCGGCCTTCTCGTGGCGGGGTCGGCGAACATGCATCCCTACGAGCGCGATCACGTCATCGCCAGCGCCTCTCGCGCTCTGGAGAATCGGGTCCCGCTGGCTTACGCGAACCGGGTCGGCGACGAGTCCGGGCACAGCTTTTGCGGATCGAGCCGGATCATCGACCGGGACGGCTCCGTGCTCGCCGCGCTCAACACCGTTGAGACCGGCAGCGTGACTGCCGAGGTGGAGGTCGGTATGCACAGCGAAGGCGTGGTCGACATGCTCGGTCAGCGCCGCCCCGAGCTCTACGAGTCGTAGAGGGAATCAGCGCTCACACACGTGTGCGGGCCCGGGCTCGCTCAGCCCGGACCCGCACACGTTCACATCGGGTCAGCCGACCTTTACCGGCGTGCGGGGCGCCCCCGCGTGGAATGCGAGTGCTTCCAGCACAACACGAGCGGCGATCAGCTGCGTCCGGGTCGAATGATCGTGCGCCGGAAGCGCCTCCGCGACGTCGATCCCGATCAACCCGGCCGACGAGATGCCCCGAATGATCTCCAGTGCCTCGCGCATGGTCATACCGCCCGGCGTCGGAGCGCAGGTTCCCGGCGCGTAGGCGGCGTCGAGCGCATCGACGTCGAAGGTCAGGTAGAAGCCCTCCTCGCCGACCCGCTCAAGGATCTGATCGATCACCCATGCCACACCGTGCTCCCAGATGTCCTCCAACCAGATGACACGGATGCCGTGGTCCCGGCAGTACTTCAACTCGGTCTTCGGGTTCATCCATCCACTGATGCCGACGAGCACCATCTTCGACGGGTCGTAGCCGTTGTCGACGGCGCGGGTGATGGTGCAGCAATGGTTCAGCTCTTCACCTCCGACATGCGGTGCAGCGTCGAGGTGCGTGTCGAACTGCACCCATCCCGGGCTCGTGCCCGGTCGTCTCGCGGCTTTGCCGACCGGAATGCTCACCGAATGGTCGCCGCCGAAGACCACGGGAATCGCTCCGCCCGCGACGATCTCGGCGATGTCGGCCTCTACCCGCTCGAAGGTCTTCACGGTGTTGCCGAGAGCGACTTTGCAGTCTCCACCGTCGGCCAGCGGCAGCTTCGCGAAGAGGTCGAAGTCGTAGGTCGCCTGGAAGTTCGTGAACTGGACCGAGGTCTCGCGGATCGCACGAGGGCCGTAGTTCGCCCCGCTCCGGCTGATCGTCGTCGCGTCGAACGGAAATCCGTAGACGACCGCCTTCGTTCCAGACGCCCTGATCACTTCGCGGTCGAGCTCGATACTCGGCACACCCATAAAAGTTCCGCTGTGGCCACCGTGCAGCAGCCCGCTCCACATCGTTTCGTCGAATGAGCCGGCGGTCACTTCACTCATGGTTACCTCACTTCACTTAACGCGAGCAGACGCTCGCACCTGGACTGGCGAACCGTCTGGGAGAGCCATCACCCCTGGCAACAGTTGCCGAAACGATTCGGCACCGACCGTAGCATCGGTTTCCACCGACGTCCAGGGCACGCTTGGCCCACAGCTGAGCAGCGTCGTGCCCCCAATGGAGCGAGCGTGCATCGAGGAACTGCGTCAGCGACTTACCGCCGCAGACGACACGTCGACTACGGAGCGTCGCGCAACACCCCGGCGAATTGCTCCAGGTCCTCGTCGGTGGTGTCGACATGCGGTGAAATTCGCAGCACCGGCTTGGTCATCTCGAACGGTGCGCGCGCCAGTTCGCATGCGGTGGTGACGATTCGGCGCTCGGCGATCAACCAAGCCCGCACTGCGGTCGGATCGGCACCATCGGTGGGTTCGAGTGTGGTGATCGCGGTCGGTTCATCCACAGGCTCCACGACCCGCCAACCCGGCACTCTGTCCAGAACCTCCCGCGCGGTGCGGCCCACCTCCGCGAGCGTGTCCTGGACCAAATCCGGTCCGGCCGCCAGGTGTTCGCCCAGGGCAACCGAGTAACCGATGCGCGTCGCGGCGTTGTGTTCACCGTGCTCGAAGCTCTGCAGCACCGTCACCGGCAGGTCCCACTCGGCGGGTGGCAGCCGCCGTCGCAGCCGGGCAGCCAGTTGCGGCCCCACTGCCAGGAAGCCCACGCCACGCGGGCCGGCCAACCATTTGCGCGACGACGAGTAGATCGCATCGGCGCCGACGTTGCAGTCCAGGTGCCCGAACGCCTGTGCGGCGTCGACCACGATCGGGACACCGGCCTCGCGGCACACCGCGACCATCTCGGTCAGAGGCTGGGCCACCCCGCGATGGCTGGCCAGTGCCGTGAAATGCACCAGCGCAGGCGGATCCGAGGCCAGCATGCGGGCCGCCTCATCGATGACGACCCGGCCATCCCCGTCAACCGGCAGGGCGCGCGTCCGAAAACCGTTGGCGGCCATGACTGCCAGGTTGGGCCCGAACTCGCCCGGCACACAGGCCAGCGTCCGCTCCCCCGGCCAACTGCCGAGCAGCAGATCGAGGGAATGGTTGGAGCCGGACGTATACACGACGTCGGACGCCTCGAGTCCGGTCAGTGCGGCGACCGCGGCCCGCCCGGCCTCCAGCACAGGGCCGGCTGCTTCCGCGGCCACGTATCCGCCGACTTCGGCTTCATGGCGCGAGTGCGCGGCGACGGCGTCGATTACCGCGAGACTCTGCCGCGAACACGCACCGCTGTCGAAATGCAGCCCCGCGGCTTTGGGGCGGGCATCGGCCCATTGCTGCGCGAGGTTCACTTCACCGCCAGGGAGACACCGAAGTCGCCGGCTTCATCGGTCCACCAGTGAGTTTGCCGCAGACCGGCTTTCGCGAGCTCCTCGGCCACGCCATCAGCCCGGAATTTGCACGACACCTCGGTCAGCATCTCCTCACCGGCGCCGAACGCGACGTCGAGATCCAGGCCGGCGATCCTGACCTGCTGCGGCGCCTCCGCCCGCAACCACATCTCGATCCGTTCCTCGTCGGCATTCCATTTCGCCACATGCTCGAACGCGTCGAGGTCGAAATCGGCATCGAGTTCGCGATTCACCACCGACAAGACATTGCGGTTGAACGCGGCGGTGACACCCGCGCCGTCGTCGTAGGCGCGAACCAACCGGCCGACATCCTTGACCAGATCGGTACCCAGAAGCACACTGTCGCCGGGCTGCAGGGTATCCGCCAGAGACCCGAGGAAATCCGCGCGCGGACCAGGCGTGAGATTGCCGATGGTCGAGCCGAGGAACGCCACCAAGCGGCGTCCCACCGATGGAATCTTGCCGAGGTGCTCCTCGAAATCCCCACATACCGCGTCGATTTCGATGCCCGGATATTCGCGGGCGATGGCGTCGCCCGCGGCGCGCAGTACACCGGCGTCGACGTCGAACGGGATGAACCGGCGTAACTGCCCGCCGTCGCGCATCGCGTCGAGCAGCATCCTGGTCTTCTCCGACGTGCCGCTGCCCAGTTCGACGAGCGTGTCGGCGTCGGCGGCAGCGATGATCTCGGCCGAACGGTCCCGCAAGATCCGCGCCTCGGTCCGGGTCGGGTAGTACTCGGGCAGCCTGGTGATCTGATCGAACAGGTCACTGCCGACCGAATCGTAGAACCACTTGGGCGGCAACATCTTCGGCGACTGGGACAGACCCTCGCGCACATCGCGGCGCAGTGCGGTGGCAGCGGAGTCGGCCGCCAGGTAGTTGGACAGGGTGAGCGTCATACCGAACCTTTCAGAGGGGTGAGCTCGACGTCGGAGCCGGCCACGGTGACCAGATGCCGGTCCGGAATATCGGCCCAGCCGGGATCGTCGTCGTAGGGTTCGCTGGCGAGCACGACACCGTCCGGCAGTCGCAGCATCGACAGGGTATCCCCCCAGGTGGTGGCCACCAGGCGAGAGCCGTTGGCGGCCAAGATGTTCAACCGGGCATTCGGATCCAGGGCGCCCACCTCGGCGATGGTGTCGCCCAACACGTCCATGCCACGCTGAAAGACCAGCGCGGCCAGTAACGCACTGTCCACAGTGGATTCGGCGACGGCACTCAACGGCAGCACAGCGCGGTCCACCACACCGTTATGCGACAACAGCCACCGACCATCGGTGAACGGCGCCGACGCCGACGGTTCGATCGGCATTCCGATGGTCGCCGAGCGTACCGCCGCGACCACGCACTCACTGCTCAGCGCCGGTGCCACCGAGGCGAACGAGGCGTCGCCCCACAGAGGCTTGTCGCTGCGCCACCGACGCGGTATCCCGCCGTCGAAAAAGCCTGCGCCCCAACCGTCGGCGTTCATGAGTCCGTGCTTCTGCCGGCGCGGCGCGTAGGACTGCACCAACAGGCCCTGCGGCGGGTCCAACACCAGCGAGGCGACGGATCGCGGCGCACCGAGCCAGCCCAGATGCCGGCACATCAGGTGACGTCCCAAGCCAGCCGCACGCCGGAGAAGATCTGACGCCGAATCGGATGGTCCCAGTTACGGAAGCTGGGCCTCAGAATGTTCGCGGATACCGCCCACGAGCCGCCGCGCAGGATCCGATAGTCACCGTCGAAGAACGGCTCGGTGTAGCGGTCGTACACCATCGGGGTGAAGCCGGGCCACGGCCGCAGCGGTGAAGAGGTCCACTCCCAGACATCGCCCAACATCTGCTCGACGCCGTAGGCCGACGCCCCGGCCGGATAGGCGCCCACCGGAGCGGGCCGACGTGCGTCACCCCCGAGGTTGGCCAGCGCTTCTGTGGGTTCGGTTGCGCCCCAGGGGAATCGGCGCCGGACACCGGACGCCGGATCCCAGGCGCAGGCTTTCTCCCATTCGACCTCGGTCGGCAGCCGGGCCCCTGCCCAGGCGGCGTAGGCCTCAGCTTCGAAGAAGCTGACGTGCTGGACCGGTTCGTCGGCCGGGATGGTCTCGACGTGGCCGAACCGCGTGCGGGTGCCGTCCGGCCCCCAGAACTCGGGCGCGGTCAGGCCCGCCTCCTGGCGATGCGCCCAACCACGCTCGGACCACCACCGAGACTGCTGATAGCCACCGTCATCGACGAACTGGCGCCATTCACCATTGGTGACCGGTACCCGCCCGATATAGAAGGACGCCACGTCCACCTCGTGCGCCGGACGCTCGTTGTCCAGCGAGTGCGGTTCGGTGAGTTCGTCCACGCCGAGCACGAACGGGCCGCCCGGGATCAGTACCGAGGTGCCGGCCAGCCCAGGCCGGCCGGCGGGTAGTGGACCGCCACGATCGAGCAGGGGTGGCCCGGAGCGCAGGTTCAGCGCCTGCAGCATGGTCTCGTCGTGCTGGTTCTCGTGGCTGATCACGAGCCCGAAGTTGAATCCCGGATCATCGGGATCGAGTGAGTCGAGGGCATCGAGCGCGCGCGACCTCACCGTCGCGCAGTAGGTGCGCGCGTCGGTCGGCGGCATCAGCGGAAGCGCGACGCGGCTGGCGCGCGAATGCACGAAAGCGTCGTAGAGCCGGTCCACCTCGGGATCGAGCAGGCCGGGACGGTCCGGATTGCCCGCACGCAGCAGCCACAGCTCCTCCTGCTGACCGATGTGGGCGAGATCCCAGACGAGCGGGCTCATCAACGGGCTGTACTGGCGGTGCAGTTCGGCATCGTCGAAATCGACCAGGCGCAGGGTACGTTCCCGCGCCCGGGTGAGCTGCTCCGCCAGCGTCTCGCGTGTGGTCAAAGCTCGCCCTTCACCAGTTGGCCCATCGCGGAAGCGATTCCATGACCCACCACCTGGTCGGCGAAATCGTCGGCCGGGCAGCGTCCCTCCTCGACCGAACGCATCAACAGCGCCATCGATTCCGTCAGCCCTGCCGGAGCCCTCTCCGCCGCGGCAGAAACGCATGTGATGGCCGCGTTCTGCAGCCGCCGATCGGTGAGCCCCGTCTGCGCCGCGCGATCCCACGCCGTGGCGACCGGGGCCGTCGCCTCGGTGGCGATGGCGGCGGCCCCCGGATCGTCGAGCAACGTGGTCAACACGAACACCACCGCGGGCCACAAGGCATCGGGCACGCTGTCGAGGTAACGGATCTCCAGCCAGCGTCGGGGCCGCACCGGCGGGAACAGCGTGGTGAGGTGGTACTCGAGGTCGGCTTCGGTGGGGCGGCGGCCGCCGAGCACTGCGCGCCCGTCGGCCCAGTCCGCGAACGGAACCCAGTTGGTCACGGGGACGGCATCGGGAGTGTTGACGAGCATTACCGGCGCCCTCAGCGCATACCGGGCCCAGTCGGTGGCCGGATCGTCGCTGTCGGCGCCCAGGATCGGCCCGCAGCGCGCGGAATCCAGCTGCCCCCATACGCGCTGCCGCGATGACTTCCAGCCGGTGAACCGCCCGCCCAGCATCGGCGAATTCGCGGTGATGGCGATCATCATCGGACCCAGGGCGTGTGCCAGGCGTACCCGCTGCGCCCAGCCCTCGCGCGGACCGGCGTCCAGGTTGACCTGAACCGAGGCGGTGGACGTCATCATGGCCGCACCCGCTTCGGCTGATCCACTGGCTGCGAAGAACTCCTCCATCGCCTGGTAGCGGGGCCCCGGGTTCACCCGCCGGGTGGGCCGCACCGGATCGGCGCCCAGCAGCACGAGGTCCAGACCGCGGCGTTCGAACTCCGCACGCAGCACCGCCCGATCGGCCAGCAGCGCGGTGATCGCGGCTGAGGGTCCCTCGGTCGGCGGGCCGGACAGCTCGACCGCGCCTCCGGGTTCGACAGTGATGCGGCTGCCACCGGGCAGTGCGGGCACCGAGGCGATGATTTCGGCGAGTTCTTCCCAGCCCGGGCGCCGAAACGGATCGTCGAGATCGAAACAGTGCGCCTCGATTTCCAGGCCCACCTGCCCGACGGGCCCATCATGCAGGCAGCGCGCTCCGATGAATGCCGCCGCGTGTTCGGCACTGGTGAACTCGACGGGAAGCGGCCGGGCCGCATCGGCCCTGACGGGTACGGCCAAAGTAACCACCCCTCCCGGTCCTCACCGGTGTCAGACCATTCGGTTGTGTTCCATCATCCAGATAGCACCGACATGTTCTACTGCCCCAGCGTGTTCTGCATCGCCCCGGCCAGGACGTTGACCGCCGGACCGGCGTTGCCGGACTGGCACACCTTGGCTTGCAGCAGCACGTTTTCCCGTTTGCGGGTGGTGTTGAAACAGCGGCGGTCCGTACCGGCCTCTTGTTTCACCCAGTCGGCGTTGGTGTCGCTCGCCGCGCCGCCGGTGAACGTCCACACCTGCGTGACGAAGTTGTCCAGGTGCATCGCGGTGGTCTGGCCCGAGCAGCCGTTGGTGCGGTCCACCACCCGATGGAACGCGCGATCCGCCGCCTCCGGGTTGGCGAACACGCCGACGGCCTGCTTGACGTAATGGGCCTGGTCGTCGGCCGCGGTCTGGGTGGTGGCTCCGTTGAACGAGGCGAGATCCGGGTCGCCGTACACCTCGGGCAGGCCGATGTCGGCCCAGTTGTTGCACACCGGGTTCTCGACCGAGAAAGCCTGGAAAGGGTTGGTGAACTGGGATTCCCATGTCATCGGGGCGCCGATGATGTTGCCCACCGAGCCTTTGGGCATGACGGCATAGGACACGACACCAGGATCCGAGGGGCGCGCACCGACAGGTGCGGCCAATGCCAGTGCGAGACCGGCCAGCCCGAAACCGACAGTCAGGGCACGCATGGCCTCGATCATGCCAGTCAGTGCACCGTCCGCGTGCAATAGGTCCGCGCCGGCGACGGGTACGGCCACGCGTAGTGCCCCGTGTCGGCGGGACAGGCCGAACCGTCGCGCACATCCAGTCGTTGCGTCACCTGCACCATCACCCCCGGGCGGCGTTCGGTACGCGCGGTGCAGTCGGCCAGCTCCACCATGCCCGCGGGCATCCCGAGCTCGTAGCAGTGATTGGCGACCAGGTTGGGCACCAGGCACAGCCGTGCGGTCGACGGATCGGCCATATCGGCCGGCAGGTGCTGATATTCGGCGCTCGGGCAGGTCCCGGCGCCATCCGCGACGGCACCGACGGTGTAGCTGGGGTCGACGGTGCAGGACACCTTGGCAGCCCGGGTCACGTCCGGGTTATCGGGTGTGGCGGCCGGGACGCTCACACAATCGCCGACCGCGAAGACCATGGCCGCGCCGCGCTCGGGCTCGGGATCGGTGCCCGTGCCGCAGCCGGCGGCCAGCACCGGCACTGCGAGCAGCGTGGCAACCAGAAGCCGATTGCGGGTCATGGTTAGCGAGAATCTCACGATTCCGGGTACTACAACCAGTGCTTGGAATTACCGGTCCGAAAAGCCAGGCGCCCCGGCCACAAGGGGAAGGTGGCCGGGGCGTCGTTGGGCTGCAGAGTGGTCTATCCGGGAGCGGAAGTCCGGCAATCCGCGCAGACTCCCCAGAACACGACCTCGGCTTCGTCAACCGCGAAGCCGGCCAGGTCAGAGGGCTCGAGGCACGGGGTCTGGCCCACGGCGCAATCGACATCGGCAACCACACCGCACACCCGGCAGACCAGGTGGTGATGGTTGTCGCCGGCGCGGGTCTCGTAGCGGGCCGACGAGCCGGCGGGTTCGATTCGACGAACCAGACCTGCATTGACGCAGGCCCGCAGGACGTCGTACACCGCCTGGGTCGACACCGCGCCGAGACTTTCGCGGGCCAGCCCGGCCACATCGTCCGCAGTCGAGTGCGGATGCTCGGCCAGCGCCTGGAGAACCGCGACCCGCGGTGCGGTCACGCGCAGCCCGGCAGCCCGCAACAGGGCCTTGGGGTCGTGTTCATGCACCGTGGTCACGGCTCTAGTATGCGCGCTCTTTGGAGTCAGTCCAAAAAGGCGGGCTGTGATTATGGTCGCGCAGGCGGTGCCGGTGTAGGCGAGGTCTCAGGGCGTTCCGGCCCGTTCCCTGGGCCATTCCCTGGGCCGTTGCCCGGGCCGGGCCCCCAGCCGGGACCTTCGGGCCCTCCCGGACCGAACGAGCCGGGGCCACCCGGGCCGAACGGCGGCATCATGCCGTGCGGCGGTCCCATCCGTCCCGGACCGCCATCCGGTCCGCCGCGGTGGAACACCATCATGCCGCCGCGGTCATGGCCGCCGCGGTGGTGATGTCCGTCGCCGCCGGCATGCGCGCCGAGGAAGAAACCGGTGCCGAAAACCACCGCGACGATGAATACGACGCCGGCGGCGATGCCCACCCAGGCGAGCGCTTGCATCAAGCGGCTCGGCTTGTTCTCGACGGGCTGGGCGGGTGGGGCGACCACGGTTGCCGGCGCTGTTGCGACGGGCTCCGATGCGGCCACTGGTTCGGTCGCAGGATCGGGGGGTGTTTCAGTCATGACACGAGCATGCGAGCACTGCTGAGGTGCCGATCAAGAATTGGCTGTGAATCAGCTTTGAAACGCCCGGGAGGCTAGTGCCCGGCGCAAATCCACGCCGCCGTTTTCCACGCCTCGGCTGCTCGCACGCGGGCAGCACAGCCCTGCGGCAGAAAGCGGCGTGCGACATGCCCAGGGATCTACTGCTCCCAGGGCTTGAACGGGTTCACCGCGTACTGGATCACGCGGTAGGGGGTGCCGCCTCGAGCCATGGTGTTCCACTGGCTGATGAAGACCCGCACCTGATCCAGCGTCGATCCCGGTGAGATGTAACCGCCATACGGTTGGGCCAGCTGATTGACCTCCGGGGGAGGCAACGTGTCGACCGGGTCCGGCCAGGCACTGGCGAACACCACCGTGGTCACGGGCGCGGTCCCCAGGCCGGTGGGGTCGTAGGCGACGCGCATCTCCATGTTCCCGTTGGTGGCGTTGAAGTACGACAGCACGGGCTTGCCGTCGATCTGCCGGATGCTCATCTCCCCCACCCGGTCGGGGAACAACGGCGTCGGGGGCTTGCCCCAACCACCCGCCGACGACCAGCCCTGCCAGCCGGCCCGGTCGGTGAAGGTCTTCGGGTTGGCCCGGTACAGGAACGGCGAGCCGCTGCGATCGAAGTTGTTGGCCAGGATGTACACCCACCCGCCTGGTGAATCCGGCGTCGGGACCGGGTCGTAGTAACCGGTGATCTGCGTCTGGGCCCCGCCCTGATACTTGGCATCGCGCACCGAACCGGGCACGGTGGGCCAATTGGGCCGAGCCGCATCGGCTTTTACCAACCGGGAGCTCTGCGGCACCAGATCCTTGGTGGTGGTGACCATCATGTAGTTCTCGCGATTTATGGATATCACCCCGGCGGGCAATTGCGACGAACCGGCCGGCGCCGCGTCCGCCAGCAGCGGCTTGTCCACACCGGTCACACCCCGGTAGCGGACGCCGCCGGCATCTTCGATCGAATCGGCATCGACGTGCAGGGCCACCGGCGAATGCCACCCGCCGAAGCCCACGGCCTGCCCGGCGAAGCTGTCACCGCAGACCTGGAGCACCCGGCTCGGAAACTCCATGAACTCACACAGGTCGGTGGCGCCGATACCGTAATCACGCGTGGGAGTACCGGTTCCGGCACTCGGCCCGATCCGCAACACCTGGCCCGGAACCAGCGGCGGCACCACCGGATCACCGAAGCCGAAGTCCGGGTCCGCACCCGCCGCCGGCACCGCCGAAATGGCATTCCAGCAGAGAAAAGCCGAGAGAACGCCTGCTGGAATGCGATTTCGGCGCAAGGTGTTTAGAGCTCGGCGGCCAGCAGTTCGGCGATTTGGATCGTGTTCAGAGCGGCGCCCTTTCGCAGGTTGTCGCCCGAAACGAACAGGGCAAGGCCACGCCCGTCGGCCACACCCGGATCCTGCCGGATCCGGCCGACCAAAGACTCGTCGACACCGGCGGCGGCCAGCGGGGTCGGCACGTCGACCAGCTTCACGCCGGGGGCGGCAGCCAGGATTTCCTGGGCCCGCTCGACCGAAAGTGGCTGGGCGAACTCGGCATTGATCGACAGCGAGTGCCCGGTGAACACCGGAACCCGCACGCAGGTACCGCTCACCAGAAGTTCGGGGATGCCCAGGATCTTGCGGCTCTCGTTGCGCAGCTTCTGGTCCTCGTCGGTCTCGCCGGAGCCGTCATCAACGAGTGCGCCAGCGAGCGGAATAACGTTGAACGCAATGGGCGCAACGTATTTCACCGGCTGCGGGAACTGCAGAGCCGAGCCGTCATGCACCAACTGCTCGGCACCGTCGACCACGGCGCGCGTCTGCGATGCGAGCTCCTCGACACCGGCCAGTCCACTGCCCGACACGGCCTGGTAGCTCGACACGATCAGGCGGGTCAGCCCGGCTTCCTCGTGCAGCGGCTTGAGCACCGGCATGGCGGCCATGGTGGTGCAGTTCGGGTTGGCGATGATGCCTTTGGGTCGAAGCCCCGCGTCACGCGTGAAGTTGACCTCGCTGACCACCAGCGGCACGTCGGGGTCCTTGCGCCAGGCCGACGAGTTGTCGACGACGACGGCGCCGGCCGCGGCGAACCGCGGGGCCTGCACGCGCGACATCGTCGCGCCCGCGGAGAACAGCGCGATGTCCAGCCCGGACGGATCGGCCGTCTCGCTGTTCTCGACCTCGATCTCCTGGCCCCGGAAGGTCAGCTTCTTACCCTCGGAGCGGGCCGAGGCGAAGAACCGGACCGAGCTCGCCGGGAAGTTGCGCTGCTCCAGCAGGGTGCGCATGACCTGGCCGACCTGGCCGGTCGCACCGACAACGCCAATCGAAACCATCTCTCAGCGCCCCGTTCCGCCGTAGACCACGGCCTCGTCTTCGCCGCCGAGGTCAAAGGCCTCATGCAGCGCGCGCACAGCGGTGTCCAACTCCGTGTCCTTGACCAGGACCGAGATCCGGATCTCGGACGTCGAGATCAGGTCGATGTTCACGCCGACCTCGGCCAGCGCCTCACAGAATTTCGCAGTGACACCCGGGTGCGACCGCATGCCCGCGCCGACCAGCGACACCTTGCCGATGTGATCGTCATACAGCACCTGGCTGAACCCGATCTCGTCCTTGAGGGCCGTCAGTTTCTCCACGGCCGTCGGGCCGTTGTCCATCGGGCAGGTGAAGGTGATGTCGGTCCTGCCGTCCTCCACCTTCGAAATGTTCTGCAGCACCATGTCGATGTTCACGTCGGCATCGGCGACCGCGCGGAACACCTGGGCGGCGTAGCCCGGCACGTCGGGCAGGCCGACGACGGTGACCTTGGCCTCCCCGCGGTCGTGGGCTACTCCGGTCAGCAGGGCGTCTTCCATGGCGATGTCCTCGATCGATCCTTTGACGATGGTGCCGGGCTTGTCCGTGTACGACGAACGAACGTGAATCGGCACGTTGTACCGGCGGGCGTATTCGACGCAGCGCAGCATCAGCACCTTGGCGCCGCACGCGGCCATCTCGAGCATCTCCTCGAAGGAGACGGTGTCGAGGTGGCGGGCATTGGGCACGATGCGCGGGTCGGCGGTGAAGATGCCGTCGACGTCGGTGTAGATCTCGCAGACGTCGGCCTTGAGCGCGGCTGCCAGCGCGACCGCGGTGGTGTCGGAGCCGCCGCGGCCCATGGTGGTGACGTCCTTGCTGTCCTGGCTGACGCCCTGGAACCCGGCGACCAGCACGATGACGCCCTCGTCCAGCGCATCGCGCAGGCGGCCGGGGGTGACATCGATGATCTTGGCGTTGCCGTGGATGCCGGTGGTGACAATGCCGGCCTGCGATCCGGTGAACGAGCGGGCCTGCGCACCGAGGGACTCGATGGCCATCGCGACCAGGGCATTGGAGATGCGCTCGCCCGCGGTGAGCAGCATGTCCATCTCGCGCGCCGGCGGCGCCGGGGAGACCTGACGGGCCAGGTCAAGCAGGTCGTCGGTGGTGTCGCCCATCGCGGAGACCACGACGACGACGTCGTTGCCGGCCTTCTTCGTCTCGACGATGCGCTCGGCCACGCGACGGATCCGATCGGCATCCGATACCGAGGATCCGCCGTACTTCTGTACGACGAGCGCCACTGTCTAACCCTTCAGAACGCTGGGAATGAGTCCCAAACAGGATAAGGGAGACGCGCACGCGATTTTCCCCGCCGGTAGCTTGGCTGACGTGCCTGACACGCCGAACAGCCGCCTGGCCAGCACCAGCGTGCCGATCCACCCCGATCTCGCGGCCCGCTGGAGCCCCCGGGCGTTCGATCCCGAGGCCACCATCACCGCTGACCAGCTCACCGCGCTGCTCGAAGCGGCACGCTGGGCCGCCAGCTGGGGCCATCGCGAGCCGGTGCGGCTTGTCGTAGGCACGAGAAGCGATGAGACCTTCGTTACATTGACCGGCCTGCTCAAGCGCGGCAACAGCTATGCGCACGCGGCCTCGGCGCTGATCCTGGTGTGCGCCGACGAAGGAGCAGACGAGCGCACTGCTCTTTACGCGGCGGTCGATGCCGGAGCGGCGATCGCTCAGCTGACCGTGGAGGCGGTGTCGCGCGGACTCGTCGTCCATCCGATGGCAGGCTTCGATGTCGACGGGGCCCGGGCAGCGTTCGGCATCCCCGACGGCGTGCGCCCGCTCGCAGTGGTCGCCGTGGGCTCGCTGGGCCAACCTACGGACGAGGCGATCGCCGAACGCGACAGCCGGCCCCGCGAGCGGCTACCACTGGAGCAGATCGCATTTGGTGGGCATTGGGGAATCCCGCTCAGCTGACAAATTCCGCCTCGATTGACGCTACCGTTGATGCCATGGCGGAGCACATCGATTTGTTGCTCGACGCGCGGCATATCAACCAGAGCGGAATCGGTACGTATATCCGAACCGAATTGCCGAACGTACAAAAGACGCTGGCCCAACAAGGACTTTCGCTCGGGGTGCTTGTCGATAAGGGCAAGGAACCGCCGTTGGACGACGGCACGATCGTCACATTCGCAGATCCTTCGAACGCAGCGATGTACTCAACGCGTGAGCAGCAGGTGTGGCGGCATGCCCTGAAAAGCCTTCGGCCCACGGCGCTGTGGCTGCCGCACTACCCTTTTCCGTTTGCCATTCTCGGCCGCGGCAACAGCCACACGAAACTATTTGTCACGATTCACGACATCTTGCACCTGCAGCCGCAGAACGTCTCCGGCAAGAATTTCGCTTACCGCGCTTACGCGCGCGCGATGGTCTCCATGGATGCACGGAGGTGCAGCAAGATCTTCACGCCGTCACAGGCAACCGCGAAGGCGTTGGCCGAGGTATCGCCGAAAGCGCAGACGGTCGTGACGCCGATCCCGGTTGGACAAGCCTGGCTCACCCCGTCGGACGCTGCGTTGAACCCCGTTGAAGGCAGGTACATCCTCTTCGTCGGCAATGCCAAATGGCACAAGAACCTTCCTGTCCTGTTCGAGGCGTTTCGAGAGATCGCCTCGGAGATCCCACAAAAGCTGGTGATCGCCGGCGCAGGTGAGTCAGTCCGAAACTTCGACGAGCGCCTTGCGGGCTACGCGACCGAGCTGGCCGACCGGGTTCAGATGATCGGGAGATTGGAGTTCGAAACGCTACGGGCGATGGTCGCAGGCGCAGATCTATTGGTAATGCCTTCCCTTTACGAGGGTGCTGGGCTACCACCGCTCGAGGCGATGGCATCCCACACAGCCGTTCTGGCGTCGAGTATCCCTTCGTTGCGGGAAACTTGTGGCGATGGCGCCGAGTACTTCGACCCCTACGACTACCGAACGCTGGCTGAGCTTCTCCGCACATACTGCCGCGACGACACCGCCAGGTCAGGTTTGGTCGAACGGGGGTGGGCTCACGTGAACAGCAGGCAGTGTCAGATCAAGCCCACCACCGCGGCGGAAACCATCTGCGCAGAACTTCTCGGGGCGGGTCGGTGACCATCTCCAGGCGATCTGTTTTTTCGGTACTGCCAGCGCTGACAGCAATGGCGGGTTTGGCACCGAAGGCGTCGGCCATGCGGTCCGTCGTGAACGTCCGTGACCATGGCGCCAAAGGTGACGGATACACCGATGATTCGACCGCAATCCAGGCCGCTGTCCGGGCAGTGCGACCGGGCACTGTCTTGCACTTCCCGAAAGGGAGCTACCGGTTCGCGGAGCCGAATCCCGATGGTGCGGCTGCCATTGCCATCTCCGCAGTCTCCAACCTGGAGATCAAATTCGATACCGGTGCCGAGCTCCTCATGGACAACCTGGACGACAAGGGCATGGGATCAGGCCACGCAATCCTGATACAGGGTCCGGCGTCGCACATCGCTCTGAGCAACGTAAAAATTCGTTGGGCGACAAAGGCGCCCCGGTCGATGGGCGACGGCATCCGAATCGTCGGATACCCCACCGACAGCACGCCGCCAATTGGCTGGACCGGTCCGCCTGCTCCGGTCGACAATGTCCGGATCTCCCACTGCGAGGTCCGGTCCAGCCCGCAGGCAGGTGTCATCCTCATGGCGGTCTCCGACGTCAGCGTCACCGACCTGCGGGTCCACGACACGGCTGCCGACGGTTTGCATTTCAACGCGTGCCGCCGGGGACATGTCAACGGCTACACGGTCACCGACAATGGGGACGACGGTCTGGCACTGGTCACCTACTATTCCGATCAGCCGGCATACGACAGCGCTGCACAGACGTTTGCTTTCCCTGGCCTCACCGCGTGGTCCAATACCGATTTCACGATCGAAAATGTCACCGTTTCCGGCGGACGCGCCAACGGCGTTCGGTTCGCCGGCGCCAACGGCGTCGAACTCCGCGGCCTGACCGTTCGGGGAAAGATTTCTGGAGCCGGAGTCGTGGTGGACTCAAGTGCAGAGATCGACTCCGGCGCCGAATGGCAGTACGTGGCTTCCCGCGGCCTGCGACTGGAGGGAGTCACGATCGCCGACTGCGAGATGGGCGTACAGGTATTGGCACGGCCGGGGTCTGGCGGTGACAGCCGATTCACCGAGTTCGGCATTTCCGTCGTCGACGCGAGCGTCCACAATTGCAGCAATTGGGCCGTGCGGGCCGAGTCGCTTACCGACCAATCGATCACCGGCTTCCGGCTGACCGACTGTGTCGTGGACGCTACGTCCACCAGCGGCGGCAACGGCGGAATCGGCCTGGACCACACCCGAGGCATCAGTTTCGGCAAGATCTCGGTCACGCACTCTCAGCCGATTGTCACCTTCAGCGCGAACGACACGAGCAATCTGTCGATCTCCGCGCTGCTGCTATCGATCAGCCGGGGCGGTCAATCCGAGGACGCTCCGACGCCGAGCGCGATCTTCGACAATTGCGAAGGCGCCATCCATACGATGCACGTGAGTTGGCCAGGGGCGCCCGCGTCATGGACGCCGGTGCAGATCAAGAAACAAGCCAATGTTGTCGACCGGGCAGTTCCGGCACAGCCCGTCGCCATCCGGAAACTCTTGGTGCATCCGACCACCGTGGTCAACCACGTGCGCACGACCTAGGTCGTCCCCACGACCCCTGACGGAGAGGAAACACATGGCACAACAGACCATCCGCAAAGCCGTCATTCCCGCGGCCGGCATCGGTTCACGCCTGCTGCCGCTGACCAAGGCCATCCCCAAGGAGATGTTGCCGGTCGGCGACAAGCCCGTCATCGAACATACGGTGCGAGAGCTGATCAACTCCGGCATCACCGACATCACCATCGTGGTCTCCGGTGAAAAGACATTGATACAGGAACACTTTCGCCCGAACGCGACGCTCAGGGACCAGCTGCGAAGAGACGGAAAAGACGCATACGCCGATGCCGTCGAAGAGGTTGGGCAGCTGTCCGCCCGCGGCCACATCACCTACCTCCATCAGCACGGTCCGTACGGCAACGGCACCCCAGTGCTCAACGCCTCACGCTCATTCGGCGATGAGCCGGTGCTCGTGCTCTGGCCCGACGATGTGTTCGTCGCCGAGGTGCCCCGCGCACAGCAGCTGATCCGGGCCTACGAACAGACGGCATCCCCCGTGTTGGCGTTGATGCCGATGGCTCCCGAGGATTCACGCCGGTACGGCGTGCCGGTCATCAAAGAGGATCTGGACGACGGGCTGCTGCGGATCACCGGCATCGTCGAAAAGCCGCAGCCGAACGAGGCTCCGTCCGACTACGCCGCAATCGGTGGCTACGTCATCACGCCCGGCGTCATCGACGAACTACGCGAGCAGACCAAACGCTGGTACGAGGGCGACCAGACCGGGGAGATCTACCTGACCGACGCCATCAACGCGTACGCCAAGGACCGTGCCGTCTACGGCCAAGTGATCCAGGGACATTGGTGCGATACCGGCAATCCCGCCGACTATCTGGTCGCGCAGTTCGCTTTCGCGTTGGCCCATCCCGAATACGGCCCGGTCCTACGCGATCTGGCGACGCAACTCGACGGACCGCTGCTGCACACGATCGCACACGAAATCGGAGGGGACCGGTGATGTCGGACAGCAGAATCGCCATTGTCCACGAGCGCTTCACCGAGATCGCTGGGTCCGAGCATGTAGTCGAACAACTAGCGCTGCAATGGCCTGATGCTGAAATCTTCGCCGCGATCACCAAACCGGGCAGCATCCCGGACGGCATCACCAGGCCTCCGCACGCAACGTGGCTGAACTTCGGCTACCGCCTTCTCGGACAACGCTCGTATGCGCCGCTCGCGCCGCTGATTCCGGCAGCTTTCCGCCACATGGACCTGCACGACTTCGACGTCGTGGTGGTGAGCCATCATGCCTTTGCCACTCAAGCGGTGTTCGCAACGGATGCTCCGGTCATCGCCTACGTGCACAGCCCGGCTCGGTGGGCATGGGAACCCTCCATGCGCGCCCAAGAAGCAGGCGGGCGGGCCGGCGCGGCCGCCCTCGCAGTTCTGGGTCGCATAGCCAAGAGAGGCGAAAGTGCGGCCGCACCGAAGTTGCGCCACATCGTCGCCAATTCGACGGCGGTAGCCCAGCGAATCAGCCAATGGTGGAACCGTGATTCGACGGTGGTTCACCCACCTGTCGACACCGAAGGGTTTACCCCGGACCCGTCGGTCGAACGCGAGGACTTCTTCCTCCTCGCCGGGAGGCTGGTGCCGTACAAACGGCCGGACCTTGCGATCGCCGCGGCAACCCGAGCCGGCGCGCGGCTCGTGGTCGCGGGAGACGGGCGATCGATGAAGCAGTGCCAAGACCTTGCGGGTCCCAACGTGACGTTCCTCGGCAGAGTCCCACACGACCAGTTGCTCAGCTTGCACCGCCGGGCGCGCGCATTGCTCATGCCGGGTATCGAAGACTTCGGGATCGTGCCCGTCGAGTCGATGGCGACCGGCACTCCCGTGATCGCACTCGGAGCGGGGGGCGCACTCGACAGCGTCGTCCCGGAGTCCACTGGGACGCTTGTCACTCCGGGTGGTGATCACGAAGTCATCGACGGATTCGTCTCGGCCATGAAGACTTTCGATTCTTCGGCGTACGACGGCGCTCACATCCGAGAGTGGGCAGAAGGATTCTCGGAGGCCAACTTCCGGGCGAAGATGCAAAAAGTTCTGGACGAAGCGCTGGGTTGACGTTTCCGACTTCGGGCGTCGAGTGAGCGGCGCCAAGCCCTAGCCGACGCCCAGATGATTGGTGACCGAGGCCGGTGTCACCGTCAGCGCCTCTACCGCCAACGAATGCGCCTCGAACGTCTCCATGGTGAGCTGAACCGGAATCCATGACGCCGGTGCCTGCGGCCAACTGACGTCCATCGAGGTGATCCTCCCCTCGCAGTCGTCGAAGTACGCACACGGTATCGAGAGGTCCTCCGGTTGGGTCGGCTGGGTAACCGACAGCTTCAGAGAGTCGACGGCCAGGCCGTGTGTGTTCTCCGCGAGGAATACGACAGCCAGTCGGGAATGGGTAACCGACACCCCGTCGAGGGTCAGCCCGCGCGTATTGCCCAGCCCCACACCACCATTGCCCTCGGACACCGATATCGCGCCCACGGTACATGCGGAGAGTCCAAATCCGGTGACTGGTTGTGCCGTCAGTGATTCCACCCGTACCGCCCAGTTGGTGCAATTGCGAATATCCACGTTGCCCGCCGTCACGTCGAAATCTGTGAACCGGCCGTCCGCGCCGGGACCCGGGCGCGCGAGCAACTGGATGCCCATCTCACAGCCGGAAACCGAGATATCTTCCAGGCGCACGCGGCGAGACGCCACATGCTGCCACTCGCTTTCCGCGGTGATCTCTGCCGTCGAGTCGATCATGACACCTGCCCCGCTTCGCTTCTCAGTCACGTTCAGCTTGCGGAGCTGCACTCGATTGGCGCCCGAGAGTCGAACGCCGTTGGCCCGCCCGCCGGAAATCTTGACATCCGTGATCTCGAAATCGGCGTTCGACCAATCCGTCAGTTCCGGGAACGCGAAGGTCTGCTCATCCCTCTTGAAGAGAGGCAGATCGGAATACTCGGTTACCAGCGCGAGTCCGTCGTCCCCGTTGTCGGTTACGGTCAGTCGCTGGATGCGCGCGCGTCGGCACGCGTTGACATGCAGTCCATCGGCCGCTGTGTCATGCACCTGCACGTCGGTCATATCGATTCCGAACACACCGATGAGGATTACCCCCGCCTGCGGACTGGATCGGATCTCGCAACCAGACACGACCACATCGCTGACTGGTGCCGGCTCTCCACTCCAGCCGCGAGGTGGGTTGTCAAGCACAGTCGGATAGCCGATGATCCTGATCCCGTCGCCCAGTGAGCGCGGCGGCCGGGATGGCCACCGAATCTTCACATTGCGTAGTGCGATGCGCGAAGCCGGACCGGTGATCAGGATTCCATGGCTGGTCCCAGTGCCGTCGACCTCATCGAGGTTGTCCATGACCAGTTCCGCACCACTGTCGAATTCGATGGCTACATCGGAGATTCCGGTAATCGAAATCGCGGCCATGCCGGGCGGGTTCTGCTCGGCGAACCTGTACTTCCCGTTCGGGAAGTACAGGGTGTCGCCCGACCTCAGCGCTCGGACCGCGGCCTGGATTCCCGCTGAGTCGTCGGTCTCACCATTCCCGGTTGCGCCGTAGTCGCGCACGTTTACCGAACGCAGCCTCGCGTGCGGCGCACATCCCGCCAGTACCGCCAGCGCCGCCGCAGACAGTACCGATCTTCGCGGGATACTCACCGTTACGCACCGAGCGAGGTATCGGCGAGAGCTCTCGCATCCAGACCTGTTCTCCGCTTCGACGTGAACGGCCACCGGGCTGCCAGTACCGCGCATCCCACCGTCGCCATCAACAGGAAGATGACGAAGCCGTAGCTCACGATCTGGATGCGCCAGACTTCCGAGAAACAGTAGGCCAGAATGCCGCCGGAGGCCGCGACGACTGGGCTGTAGCGGACGATCTTGGCGAGTAGGAATCCGCACAACCCGTAGAGAATGAATGTGTAATACCAGCCCCAGGCTCCGAAATCAGAGTACGTATCGGCGAAGACTGAATTTGTGAAGAAGCTCGACCCGAAAGATGCCGAGTAGCCGTAGACCTCGGCGCCCTTCCAGCTGTTGTCCTTGGTCACCTTGTTGAACTGGAGGAACGTCGGTTCGATCGCGTTGACGGAATCAACCGGATCACCGTCCTTTTCCCAGTTCCCCAGCATGATCGCGCCAGAAGCCCCGAGCTGCACTTGGGCCGGAACGGAAAGGTATGCGCCCATCTGAAAGAAGTTCATGGCCACGGGGCTCGTGACACCAACATCGCGATAGTAGTTGGCATTACGAAAGTAATTGAGCACAGCAAGAAGCGAGAATCCGACCAGCAGGATGGCGGCGATCGCCATCCATCGGCGGCGCCGGGCACCGGGCTTGCGCGACGGGACCGCCGTCTTCGCCCAGATGACAAGGTAGACAACAGTCGCCATCAACAACGACAGCCTGCTGGAGATCACCGCATTGAAGAACAACAGGAGCACACCGGCCACCATCAACGGCCAACCGATGATTCTCTTTCTCCACAGGTAGACCCCCAGTGGAGCGGCGAGGATCGTCGCGTAACGCAGTGTCCCGATGCCCGCAGATTGAGAGATCGACTGGCTGAACGCATTTGCTTGTTGAGAGCCGAGGGCACCGAGGATCGAGGTGGCACTCGCAATCTGGACGTAGGTGTAGCCGACGCCGACAGTGGCGATGGCTGCGATGAGCAGAAAGTATCGCTTCTCGAATTGCGGAGTGGCCGTCATCGTCATCAGCTTCGGCGACGGCGGACCTCCAGCGGAACCGAACCTCCAGCCCACAGTCGCCACCGCGACCATGACTGCATACCAGATCAGCAGCAGGACGATGCCTTTCGGCTCGACCGGCGACGGGTCGGGCCATCCCGCCAGTTTCTCGAATGGTCCGCTCCGAAACTCGCGGTTTCGCCAAGCGGCCAAGGCTGCCCACGCGCCGAAAGACATCGCGACGGGGCCGAGAATGAACAAGGCCGGGGTGAACCACCTCGGCATCGGCGCTCGTTCACTACTGGGCACCATCGCCACCGTTGGCCGAGCGACGGCCGATTCGTAGCTTGCGTGCAGCAGCATCGACGACACCCTCGAAATCAGGGATATATCTACGCGCCACCACGCGGTACAAGATCCCGGTGAAGATCTCGGCGATCACGAACGCCAGGAATATCGCGATCGTGGAATGCCATATGAACAGGAAGGCCAAGCCGATGGCCAGGTACACCACGGTGCTGACTGCGCGCACCCAGAAGACCACAGTGGTCTCGCCTGCTTTGCGCAACGCGGCGAACGGCACGGTGGACAGCAACATCAGGCCCTTCCACACACAGGCCAACAGCAATGCCACCACCCCGACATTGCTCCAGGCCGGCCCGAAGACGAGCCGACCGAACCCACCGAATGCCGCTACGAGAACTGCCACCAAACCGGCAACGAAGATCACGCCGACGATCGCGGCCTCACGCTTGTTCGCATGGGAGAGCAAGCGATATCTGCCGTACGAAATGATCGGCTCCAACGCGCCCGAAACCGTTGAGATCACTCGGAAAGCCACCGAGGCCGCCGGTCCCATCGCGTACAACACAGCCGACGTGAGTGCCGGTACGACGCTACCCACCACCGCTGTTTCGGCGGTGACCCAACTCGCCTTGGCGAGATCGGGGGGAAGACCCGAGCGGCCGAAAGGCGTCCGCGGCAGGTAGCGCATCAATATGGCGACGAGCGCACCCAGCGCCAGTATCCGAACACTGTGACCGCTGTGCTGCACAGCCAGGACGAGCGCGCACACACCAGAGACGATCAAGACCATCGAGGCCACGGCTTCGCGCTTCCACCTGCCACTGACCATGCCGATCGAGCGGCCTACCAGCATTCCGGTCATCAGCCCGATTGCGCTGACCATCAAAACCGCGTGCGGCGCGACGGCTGGGCCGAAGATCAGCAAGGCCGCCGAGACCACACTCAACAAGGCAATCCATAGCGGTAGGCAGAAGTTCTGATCCGCACCGGGAGTGGCAAGTCGACCTTCGATGATGAATGCGTTGATCAACTGGGCGACATAGACGCCGACCGTAAGCGCGAGCGCCAGAAAACCCTGCACCTCGATCGGAGCAATCCGGGCATACACGGCAATGAATATCGCCGGGAAGATGTTCAGCCCCAAGCCGGCGATGACCTGCACCACCGCGTGTAACGCCTTGCTTTCAGACAATGACGTCTTTCGTCGAATTCTCACTGCCAGACGCGGACATGCCTTCATTGTCTACATGCGGTCGCGATTTCCGACCGGAGTTCCGCGTGAATTTCCACCATGGCATCGAGGTGAAGGCCGCGTTCAGAGGTGCTGCACTCGCCGCGCAGGCCGAACTCACGATATGAATCTGCTCCGCGGTGTCATAGCCGACCCGACATACCACGACAAGGTCGGTGGCCGATGCGATCGCCTCTGGGATCGAACCCGTGTCACCTATCGCGCCGGCCTTCACGATCACCGTCGTTTCAGGATCGGGTCGGGTGATCGGTTCGTTTACAACGTGGACCGGGCCGTGTTCAGCAGCAGCCAATTCCAGCAGCGCTGCGACAGTCGATGTTCCCGAGCCGACCGAGGCTCCGACGAGCACGATCGTCCTGCGCACCTCGGGCGCGCCCAATTGCGCATACAGTTTGCGGCCGAGGATGACCTGCTCATCGCCCCAGGCCGGCCGGGGCGGCTGTGGCAGATCGATCACCGGAATGAGGGTGCGGTCGAAGGCGTCGGTGATGACGGAAGCCCCCGAGGCAACGGACAGGCGTCCGGACCGCTTACGACGCGCCATCAGAATCAACGGCACGAGTGCGCCACCCAAGAACCCGCCCAGAACCGCTCCTATGGTCGCTCGATGGGAACTCACATAGTCGGTCATCGGCGGCTGCAGGACCGCCACCTTGCTCGACTGCGCGGCCTGCAGTCGGATTCGGTCACGCAGGGCCTGTATCGCTGCGCCTCCCGGACCGTCAGCAGTCTGCTGCCACTGACCGAGGGCGGGCAGGATGACCTGCAACTGCCGATCGGTTCGCTCGGCGAGTTGCTGCCCGTACAGATCGATGGTCATCTGCACGGCACGGATCGCGTCATCGCGCGACGGCGCCGTATTGCTGACGGACACCACGGACGATTGACCGTCCTGTACCACCTTCAGTTTGGGCGGTTTGGCTTTGCCGAGTTTTGCGGCGACAGCCTGGCCGAATCCATCGCCGGACAGATACGCCACCTCACCGGCGACATACCGCCCGGTGTTGTCCTGAGTTTGGGGCGTGGTTTGGCTCGCTCCGCCCGCGATGGCCACCAGGTCCGGCGGTTCGACGATGCGCACGAGCGCGGTCGCTGTCGTGTCCGCCGCCATCGCGCTGAAGAGAACCCCACCGAGCGCTGCGCCGACACAGAGACCGACGAGTGCGCCGGCGAGCAACTGAGTGAGCCAGTTGCGCGTCTCAACCTTCTTCACGG
The DNA here is from genome assembly GCF_000426065.1 of Mycobacterium sp. URHD0025. Lineage (GTDB taxonomy): Bacteria > Actinomycetota > Actinomycetes > Mycobacteriales > Mycobacteriaceae > Mycobacterium. Next base: position 335,479 of record NZ_AUEQ01000009.1, read on the forward strand.
CCGCCAGAGCGGTCTCCGAGGTCCCTGGATTCGCAGTCAATGGAAACGTTCACCGTCCTTTGCTGAACACAGCGGAAGCAAAGCTGTCAGCCAGGACTCCGCGCCCCAGAACAGTGCTCGCCCTACACCAGCGGCCAGCAGTTTCCCACACCGCCGACCGACCGACACCTGCGCCCAAGGGTACCGTCACCAGCCTTTGCGGTTCAATTATTAGCCACTAGCAAACGCGTCAATATGCGCCCTTGCGTTTGAGAACAGCGCCGACTGTGCGCCAGATGATCACGAGATCCCCGACGACGGACCAGTTACCGGCATATGACACATCGAGCCGCACGCGATCTTTGTCCTCCAGGTCCGACCGCCCCGACACCTGCCACAAACCAGTCATACCGGGTTTGACGTGTTCGCGGTGCTCAATGAAGGCTGCATCCGATCCCGCTTCTCCGACAGCCAGCGGACGGGGCCCGACGATGCTCATCGACCCACCGAGGACGTTGAACAGCTGTGGCAACTCGTCGATGCTCGTGGCACGGAGAAATTTCCCGACCCTCGTCACGCACGAGTCGGAGGTTCGTTTGTGGAAAATACTGCCGTGCCGGTGACTTTCCGGCTGAGCTGTCTTGTCCGTATCCACGTACATGCTGCGCAACTTGATGATTTTGAACGGCTTGCCATTCATGCCCACCCGTTGCTGCTTGTAGAACACCGGGCCCCGGTCATCGAGTTTGATGGCCAACCCGGCGAGCGCGATCACCGGGAGCGCCACGACGAGTCCACAAGTGGCCAAGACAAGATCCAGTATTCGTTTGGTGATAACCGATACTTTGTCGTGGGTAGGCGCATCGATCACGAATAGAGGCAAATTCTCCAGTGGTCGCAGTTGCAGCCGGTGGGTAGCCACCTCGGTCAATCCCGGGACGACGATGAGTTCGGTGTTGATCGCCTGCATCCGCCACGCCAGGAACTTCACCTTTTCGGGCCCCATGTGCTCGGAATAGACCGCGGCGAGAGCATCGGCTCCCGCAGACTGTACGGCGGCCTCGATCTCACCATCTTCGGTGAAGCCGAGAATGGGAACGGCCCCGGTGGGCAGTTCCACCATCTGCCCGATCTGGTTTCCTCCATCAGGCGTGCACAGGCCGACAAGCTGATAACCGGCGCTCGGCGACCGCGCAAAATACTCGGACAACGTACGCGCCGCGTCAATATGGCCCAGCGCCACGACGCGCGAAATGTATGTACCCCGCTTCCTCCGTCGACGCACGTCGGCCCGCAGCAGACTCCGGGTCACGAAAAGGCCGATCAATCCGAGGCCGAATGTGACACCGAATTGGATGCGCGAGATCGGCATGTCGAGAAAGATCTCGACAGCCGCCGCAAGGGCATATGTCCAACCTGTTGCCACCGCAACCCGGCGATACTCCTCTGCCTGCCGGCCCACCAATGACAGATCACGTGTATGGGTGTATTCGAGGGCGATGAGCCAACCGAGGTAGATGCCGACCGCAAAGGCCGTGGCGGTGGTGAAGCTGGCGAAGTGATGATAGGCCAGCGAGGTTCCGACACGTTCGGCGACGACGACGGCCACCGCCAGCACCAGCGCATCCACTACCACCACACGACGGTGATATGCGGATCTCCACCTGTGCGCTTGTGCCCGCGCCTTCGCAGGCTCGACGTCCGGACTGCCGAAAGTGGTCGCCTTGACCTTGGACGATGTGGTCAGATGCTCATTCATCGGCGGTCCACCAGACGTTGGGTCGGGACGAAAACTGCGCATGAGATGTGGCCATCTTCCTCACCCGCCACATTACGTCTCGTGATTATGGCGCGTAAGTATTTACTCGACAACGATTTCGGATGCCGAACATCCGGTCGAAGCCAACCACTTCGCCGGCTACTCGCGCGTATAGTCCGACGCCAGTGTAGGTTTCCGCAAACTGGGGTCCGAAAGTGGAGAATCGTGAATCCGGTCCGTACACCGTCCTCGCCCAATTCGGATTACCTGTCGCGTGTCCGCCGAACTGTCCGTCTGATATTCGCGCTACTCGTAACCGCGAGTGCGCTCGCCGCACCGGCGACCGCAGATACCGAATCCGATCCCGTGACACTGTCATGGCCATCCCTCGGCCTGCCACGCACGGTCAACCTCAACGCACCCAACAGCAATCAGGATTTCAACGTGCCTGTCCCGAGCGGACTCAGCGCGACCCGGTTACACGGGCTGATTCACTCACCGGTGAATCTGGGCGCCGGCTACCTCGAGGTCTCCGACCCGAACGGGGGATTCCTGGGAGCGGTGAATTTGCCTCCGGTGGCTGCGAACCAGGCCGTCACGCCCTTCACTGTTGATATTTCGGCTGCCCGCCTTCGAGGTTCGGCGATTGGACTGTCGTTCACCGTGCGCCAGGTGGATGGCACCGGCCAGATCTGTGGGCCCATGCAACAGCTCCGGATAACCGATCTCGATGTCGACTTCACTGGTACCGAACCGGCGCCCGCGACGGTCGGAACGTTCTTCCCACCTGTACTCCAACGAGTCACGATCTACGCGCCCAATGACGCCGACTCTTCCGAGCAGCAAGCGGTTCTCACGTTGGCGTCCGCTTTGGCTCGGGAATACGCGCCACAGCCGCTGGGGGTTACCGTCACCGGCCAGCCCCGCGGCGCTTACCCTCCGCCTGCCGGCCGGTTCACCCGTGCGGTTGTCGTCGAACGTGGACCCGCCGGCATCACTGTCACCAATGCCGGTACCCCGGGAACATTTCTCCGGTTATCGGGCCGGGGGGATGAACTGACCGCACAGACATCGTTGGTCGTCAACGAACTGCAGGCACTGGCCCAGGTGGACACCGCCAGGGTTTACCAAGCAGGCAGCCGAACCACGCCCAGCGGTGACACCATGACATTCGAGGACTTGGGAATGAAGGGCCGGGCGGAGGTGCTCCGGTCCTCAGACATGTCGGTCAGCACCGACCGTGCCGCACTAGGGTCCGGTCGAATCGAGAGCGCACGAGTGCATCTGCTCGCCGATTACACTCCCGTGGCCAAGGAAGACGCTGCTACGGCAATGGTGCGTGCCAACGGTGTCGTGGTGCACACCCAGGCCCTCGATCAGACCGGCCGAGTTGATGCCACTTTCGAGCTGCCGAAACAGGCTCTCACTCAACAGGTTTCGCTCGACTTTGCCCTGACCTACACGCCACGTCAGCTGTGCGGACCGATGATCGCGCCGCTCACTTTCCAGGTTGACCCTCGGTCGAGCATCACCGTCGAACGCGGGGGGCCGGCACACGGTGGATTCAGCGCCTTGCCATCAGAGTTCAGCCCGAAGTTCTACGTCGCGCTGGACGGAACCAACCCGAACCAACTCAGCTACGCCACAAGGGTCCTCGCCGACATTGCACGACAGACGAAGACGCAACTGCTGCCGCAGGTTGTTGACGTCAAGGCCGCCGCCGATGCCTCCGAGGCCGCTCTGATCGTGGCAAATGCGAACTCCCTCAAGCAAACTACCTTGAGCCCGCCGCTGGGCGGCACCGGATCGGCAATCACTGTCGAACTGCCGACACAATTGCGCACGGAAATCGTGCGGGGCCTCGGGTCGATCCAGGTTTTCGCGGACGAGCCACGCGACCGGACCGTCGCGGTGATCACGACCACCGACGCGTGGACACTCGTGGATCCGCTGATTGACTACCTCGACCGGCCGGATATCGGCTGGTCACAGCTGAACGGCGACGTGCTGGCCGCCGGCGCGGCGGGAGTGCCGGTCAACGTGTCCATTCGCGACAATGACAATGCGACCGAGCCGGCACAATCCGGAAGTCGCAGCAACGCGGTGAAGGCCGCCGGTGGCATAGCGCTCGCCGTGTTGGTGGCGGTTGCCGGGACCATATGGTGGCGTCGCAAGAAGAGGAGATCCATTGATGCGTAGCGGTTTGATACTGCTCTCGACCGCCGCGGTGGTACTCGCTGGCTGCGGATCGCCCTCTACGCCCGATTCGAACTCCGAGGGTGAGGAGGCACCCCATAACCTCAGCTCCCTACCACTGACCAACGTTGTCGATTCTGTGCGCAACGCCGCCGCATCGATGGACATCGTCACTCACATCTCCCGCTCGGGCATCGATGACACTCAATCCGTGGTGACAACTTCGGTTTTCGTCCCGAAGGGCGACGCTCCGGAGGGCGGATTCCCGATCGTCGCGCTGTCCAACCGAACTACCGGCATTGCACCGGAATGTGCGCCGTCCCTTTCACCCACGCTCCTCGGCCTCGCACCAACCATCGAGGCTTTGTTGAAGGCACAATATGTGGTGGCGGTTCCGGACTTCCAGGGTCTGGGCAAGCCTTCCGGCGAGGACGACGGCAACCGATACAACCCGTATCTGGATTCGACCACAGCCGGGTACAACATGGTTGACGCGGTCCAGGCCGCCCATGTCGCGGTGCCACAGTCGTCGGCGTCCTGGCTACCCGTCGGGATCGGAGAGGGCGGACAAGCCGCTTGGGCCGCCAATGAGCTCGCCGACAATTACTCCTACGAACTCGAACTCGCCGGTTCAGTTAGCATTTCGCCGATCTCCGACATCGACGGACTCTTGGACGCCGCGAAGAACGCCACGTTGAGTAACGAGCAGAAGGTGATGCTCGCGAGGTTCCTTGCCGGACTGGAAGCCGCGTACCCCGACGAGGTCGACCTCGACAAGTTTCGCCGCGGTGCCGCCCAACAGCAGTGGGACGCACTTCTGGGCTGCCAGACCGATCCCACCGCGCAGCAGGTCGCCGGACAGATCCCGGCCACCGACCTGCAACCGGCCGACGCAGATGCTGTATCTACGCTGCAGGGTTTCCTGTCCAAGGCCACCCTGCCGCAGGGGCCGACTCGAGCGCCGATGCTCGTGGTCTACGGCGACAGCGACCCTTTCGGCCCAGGTGCATGGACCGACACCGCGCTCGACGCGGCGTGCAAGTTGGGCGATACCATCACGATCCGGAAAGACCCACAGCCGCAGCCTGACTCGGCCGAGACGTTGACCTGGATCGGTGACCGATTCAAATCGGAGCCCGCCCCGAACGATTGTGAGGGCCGAACCAAATGAACCTGTCCCTGACCAACGGCTTGATCCCGATAGCCCTCCAACTGCTTGCCCTGATCGCGATCGTGGTGGCGATCGGACGAGGACGGCCTCGCGAGTGGATGCGGCGCTGGCTGCTCGCGGCCGTGCTCGTCGGCGTGGGCCTGGCCGCGGCAGCGCGACTGTTCGTCCGGGAGCAAGGCTGGTCCGCCGAGGCCATCTCATTCGGCACGGTGTTCTGGACGGCGCTCTTCGGATTCGCCGTGACGGTACTGATCGCCGGCTGGCGCAGCAGCGAATGGTGGCGCCGGCTGGTGTCCGCGCTGTCGGTGGTGATGGTGGTCGTGTGCGGATTGGCCGCCCTCAATACGGCGACCGGCTACTTCCCCACAGTTCGAGCCTTTTGGCTCCGGGTGACTCAAACAGAGCCCGAACAGTGGATCGATGAATCTCAGCTCGCAGCCCTGCAGCAGTCCGGCGAGATCCCGACCCGGGGCACCGTGGTGCGGGTGAACATTCCCGCCGATGCATCAGGTTTCGCGCACCGCACCGAAGTGGTGTATCTGCCGCCGGCCTGGTTCGCCAGCAATCCGCCACCGCAGTTGCCCACCGTGATCATGATGGGCGGCGAGTTCAACCATCCCAATGACTGGCTGCAGTCGACCAGCGCACTGGAGACACTTGACGACTTCGCCGCGCTGCATCACGGAAACGCGCCCGTGTTCGTATTTCCGGATATTTCGGGCAAGTTCAGCAATGACACCGAATGCGTCGACGGCACCCGCGGTAATGCCGCGGCACATCTGACCAAAGATGTCGTGCCGTACATGATCGCGCGCTTCGGAGTAAGCCCGAAGGCCGACAACTGGGCATTGTCGGGCTGGTCCTCGGGCGCCACCTGCTCGCTGACCACCGCCGTCCGCAATCCCGACATGTTCAGCGCCTTCGTCTGGCTCGACGGGACTCTCGGGCCCAATGCGGGAACCAAGGACCAAACCGTTGCCAGGCTTTTCGGCGGCGATGAGCAGGCCTGGGCAGCGTTCGACCCCAAGACGGTGATCACCCGACACGGTCCGTACGACGACATGGCCGCCTGGCTCGCGGTTGCCGATGACACACCGACCGTGCACCGCGAGCCCGGCACCACTCCACCCTCCGACGACGCCATCGCCGACTGGGATACGTTCTCGGAGGAACACGCTCCCAATGCCAACAAGCTCTGCGCACTGCTGAGCGGCTACAACATCGAATGTTCGGTGGTGGGCTACAAGGGCACGCACGATTTCCAGTCGGCTGGTGCGGCCTTCGCTGATTCCCTGCCCTGGTTGGCCTGGCGGCTGCACACGCCGTACGTGCGGGAGCGGGCCCTGCCCGGGGCGGACGAGAAGTAGCGGTCCGCTACTTCCACAGCGCCTCGAGTGAGCTGACCGACTGGCCGAGCGCTCGCGCGCTCAGCGCTCGCAGTGCGCGCCGCTCGACCACCTCGAAACTCGCCCCGACATGCTCGTGCAGAGCAGTGCGGCCCGCCTCGAACTGGCCGTCGAGTAGGAGGTCGACGATCTGGAGATGTTCGTCGATGGTGGCGATCACCCGTTCCTCGGTGACGAAGTCATACATCCGGATCAGCCTGATGCGCCGGTTGACGTTGTCGAGTGTGGCGACCATCGCCTGGTTGCCGGACGCCGCACACAGTGCGAGATGGAAAGACTCGTCGCGCAACACCATGTCGCCGTCCGATGGCGGCGGGCTGGCTTTCAGCTCCAGCCACTCCGCGCGCAATGAAGCGAGACGCTCACTGGCGTAGTGCAGTTCGTCAGTCTCCAGGATCCGGGTGATCCCCCGGAGCTCAATGGTGATGCGCAGTTCATAGAGGTCGCGCACGCCCGGGATGTCCAACGCCACCGGGTAGTACCCATCGGGTCGGCGTTCGAGCATGCCGTCCGCGTGCAGCCGGACCATTGCCTCACGCAGCGGGGTCCGGCTGACATTGAGCGTCTCGCACAGTTGTGACTCGACCAGCCGGGTGCGATGGTCGATATCGCCGGCCATGAGCAACTTTGCGAGATCTAGGTAGACCCGGTCGCGCAGAGAGACCGGTTCCTCCACCCGCGCGGGGATCACTGCAGGCCCTTCAGCGCGGCCACCACATCGGAGCTGGTGGCGTGCGCCCCGAAAACTCCGCCTTGCATGGTGATCATGTTCAGTGCTGCAACATGATTCGTGTAGTCGGTGGCACCGGTCGCATCGGATACCACGAGGCATTCATAACCACGGTCGTTGGCGTCCCGCATCGTGGTGTGCACGCACACATCGGTGGTGATGCCGGTGAAGATGATGTGGCTGATGCCGCGGCTGCGCAATATCAGATCGAGGTCGGTCGCGTAGAAGCTGCCCTTCCCTGGTTTGTCGATGACGGGTTCGGATGGCAGGGGCGCCATCTCAGGGACCAGTTCCCAACCCGGTTCACCGCGGGTCAAGATCCGCCCGCACGGCCCGGTCGAACCGATCTCGGCTCCGATCTGCGCCGAGCGCCAGCGTTTGTTGGCAGGCAGATCGGACAGGTCGGGGCGATGGCCCTCGCGGGTGTGGATGATGAACAGTCCGGCCGCACGCGCGGCGGCCAGAACTTCCTGCGCGGGACCGAGCGGCGTACGGACAAGAGACAGGTCGTAACCCATCGTGTCGACGTATCCGCCTTCACCGCAGAAGTCGACCTGCCAGTCGATGTTGATCAACGCCGTTCTTTCGGCGGAGATATCTCCGTCATACGGCCAGACGTAGGGGTTGGCCGCGATCCTCGTGCTCATACAGTTTCTCCGACCAGGACAGGTTCGGCCGTGCGCACCGGCAGGTACGCCAGGGCAGTGAAGGCCAGCCCGCCGACGACCATCGCGACCACGGCATCCGACAGCTGGGGCGCGTAATAGTGCGTCAGGAGTGCACCTCCCGCACCGATTCCCCACGCCGCGAACGGTTTCCACGCGAGTGTCGCGGCGGCCCGGCGGTGGGCGAACACCAGCTGGTCGAGAATGAGCACGACCCCGATGGGCGGCACGAGGACGCCGAGGATGTTGAGCCAGGTCGCGAAGTAAGACCAGATGCCGGCGACGGCGGCAACGGTGCCCACGACGCCGAGCACGATCGTCAACTGCCGCATGGTCTTTCCGGTGATGTTTCCGAACCCGACGGCACCGTTGTAGAGGCAGTGCGCACACACGCTACCGAGGTTGACGAACACGAAGACGATCGCCAGCGGCACGAGGATGCCTCCCGCGCTGACCAGGACGTGCAGGAAATCACCGCCCGCGGTATCCGCCGCAGCGGGCGCCCCCAACGCGACGACGAGCGCTCCGACAAGCTGAGCGATCAGGTAAGCGACCGGGAATGCGGCGAACGCGGCCAACGCACCTTCCTTGCCGGTACGGGCCCATCGGGTGAAATCGGCTGTCATGGTGCCGGAATCGGCGAAGCATGCGAACACCATCGTGACCGCAACCCCGAAGCTGAATGCTCCTGCCCCTGCACCGCCGTCGTAGGACAGTGCCGAGCCGATACCGCCGTCGGCCGCCGCCAGCACCACGGCGACGACGCCCAGCGGGATGAACAACGCCGAGGCCACCACACCGATCCACGAGATCGCCCGGATGCCGACGAATGTGAGCGCCACGAACAAGACGCCGGCCAGCAGCGTGATCCACGGCGCGCTCCATCCCATCGAGAGGTGCAACGTGGAACCCACCATGCCGGTCTGGAACGCGAACCAGCCGATCACCAGCGCCGAAAGGAATGCCGACACAATTCGAAACCCCTTGGAACCGAAGGTGTCCGCAGCCGTGAGGGCGAAGTTCTTGCCGGAGCGGCCGGCCAGGTAGCTCAGCGTGCCCACATACGCCATGAGGATGAGGTCGCCCACCAGGATCGCGGCCATGCCGGTCGTGAAGCCCAGGTTGTAGACGACGATGCCGGCGAACACGGCCGAGGTCATGATCATCGGGAAACCCACCCAGACCGCCGACACCGCGAACAGCGATTTACGCGCGGACAGTGGGACAGGTTCGTTCTCGTATTCCTCGCCGAGGGCGGATGGCGCTGTATCCATGGCTGTATACGGTGCGGTATACGGATTTCTCCGGCGTTTCAGCGCATAAAGCTCCGGTTACGAGGTCCTCACCGCTGGCTCGGCGACGTTAACGACACCGCAACACGGCACGCCGGTCCACGTAACAGAAACATCATCTACTGCCGGTGATCGGCCCGTCCGGGCCGCCACCCCCAGGAGATGTTGATGGATACAGGAACCACGGCGTTCATGCTGTGTTGCATCATCGGCCTAACGCTGATGATTCCCGGCCTTGCCCTGTTCTACGGCGGCATGGTCTCGGTCAAGAGCTCGACGAACATGATGATGATGACGTTCGGCGCCGTCGCCCTGGTCGGCGTGCTGTGGGTGCTGTTCGGTTTCTCGATGGCATTCGGGACGTCCTACGGTGACCTCGGATTGCTCGGCAACATCACGGAGTTCGCCGGCATGAAGAATTTGGTCGAGCCCATGACCTCGGTCGCCGGCCTACCCGTCAGCTTGTTCTCGCTGTTCCAGGCGTTGTTCGCAGCGATCACCGTGGCGCTGATCTCCGGCGCGGTCGCCGACCGGATGAAGTTCGGGGCCTGGATGATCTTCGCCGGGGTGTGGGCGGTGCTGGTGTACTTCCCTGTCGCGCACTGGGTTTTCGCCTTTGACAAGACGTTCTCGGACGACTCGGTCGGCGGCTGGATCGCCAACAAACTGCATGCGATCGACTTCGCCGGCGGCACCGCGGTGCACATCAACGCCGGTGCGGCCGCCCTGGCCGTGGCCATCGTCCTCGGCAAGTCGGCTATGTTCGGCCAGCTGCGCAAGCCGCACAACGTCCCGCTGACCCTGCTGGGCGCCGGCATGCTGTGGGCCGGTTGGTACGCCTTCAACGGTGGATCCGCCCTGGCCGCAGGCAATTCCGCGGCCATCGTCATGGTGACCACCTTTGTCGCCACCTGCGCGGCCACCCTGGCCTGGATCGGTGTCGAAAAGCTCAAGACCGGCCATGTCAGCGGAGTCGGCGCCGCGTCCGGCGCCATTGCCGGCTTGGTCGCCATCACGCCGGCCTGCGGTGCGGTGACTCCCGTCGGGGCCATCATCCTGGGCGCCATCGCCGGGGCGGTCTGCATCCTCGCTGTCGGCCTCAAGGAGAAGCTCGGCTACGACGACTCCCTGGATGTGGTGGGTGTCCACCTGGTCGGCGGCGTGATCGGCACTCTGCTGATCGGCTTCCTGGCCAGCGACACCATGCCAAGCAAGGTCAGCGGTCTGTTCTACGGCGGCGGTCTCGACCAGCTGTGGAAGCAGGCGATCGCCGCCGGCGCAGTGGCCGGCTACTCGTTTGCGGTCGCATTCGCCATCGCCTTCGTGATCAAGAAGACCATGGGTATCCGGATCTCTCCCGAAGAAGAAGAGAAGGGTATCGACACCGCGTTCCACCGGGATTCGGCTTACGAGCTCGAATTCGCCTGACAGTCAATCTAATTCCCCGGCCCGGCTGCCGTGGGCCGCTATCACGGCAGCCGGTGACCGGGGATTCCTCGACTTGCCGATGTTTCCTACAGTGATACGGTGATTCTCGCCAAGAGACGAAAGTGCTGGTGCTATGCCCTCCGATCTCGCCACCCTCGCCGAACAATCCGGCACCAAGTTCATCCTCGCGCTGTTCGTAGACCTGCGCGGAAAGCCCTGCGCCAAACTGGTTCCCGTTGAATCGGTCGAACTCCTCGCCACCGACGGCGTCGGGTTCGCCGGCTACGCCGTCGGCGCCATGGGTCAGGAGCCCAAAGACCCCGACCTGATCGCGATCCCCGATCCGGCGTCGTTCACCCCCATACCGTTCATCAAAGAAGGCCTGGCCCTGGTGCACTGCGACCCCCATGTCCAGGGCACACCATGGCCGTATGCGCCGCGGGTGATCCTCAAGGGACTCATCCAGCGCGCCGCCGACGCCGGATACGAACCCTGGGTGGGCGCCGAGGTCGAGTATTTCCTGTTGCGGCGCAACAACGATGGCATGCTGGCCACAGCTGACGCGGCCGACACCGCCGCCCAACCCTGTTACGACGCGCGCGGCGTCACCCGCATGTACGACCACCTGACCGCGATCTCCACCGCCATGAACACCCTCGGGTGGTCCAACTACGCCAACGACCACGAGGACGGCAACGGGCAGTTCGAGCAGAACTTCGAGTTCTCCGACGCGCTGACCACCGCCGACCGCGTGATCACGCTGCGCTACCTCTTGTCGATGATCGCCGCCGAACGTGACATGGTGGCCACCTTCATGCCCAAGCCGTTCAGCGATCGCACGGGCAGCGGCCTGCATCTGCACGTGTCGCTCACCAGCGGTGGAAACCCGGTGTTCCCGGCAGGATCCGACGAGGCAGACCCACACGGCCTCGGCCTGTCCGAGACGGCATACGCCTTCATCGGCGGCATCCTCGACCACGCGTGTGCGCTGCAGTCGGTCGTCGCTCCGACGGTCAACTCCTACAAGCGAACCGGCGCCACCTCAACCGCGTCCGGAGCGTCGTGGGCCCCTCGCAAGCCCAGCTACGGCGGCAACGACCGTACCCACTACATCCGCGTGCCCGACAGTCAACGCATCGAGTTGCGCGGCGGTGACGGCTCGGCCAATCCGTACCTCGCGATCGCCGCGGCGCTGGGCGCCGGCCTCGACGGCGTCAAACGCAGCCTCGATCCCGGAGCCGTGGGCGCCCAGGGACCGGCGGCACTGCCACCCACGCTGCTGCACGCGGTCGAATCACTTGAGGTCGATCCAGTCGTCACAGGCGTGCTCGATGTCGCGGGCGACGGCGTCGCCTCCTACTTCGCCGACGTCAAACGCGCGGAGTTCTTCGCCTATCACGGCACCGTGTCGCCGTGGGAGGTCGACCAGTATCTGACGGCTTTCTAGCCGAATCGCTTTCAGGAGAACGGAGAAGACATGTGCGGGATCGTGGGATTGCACCTGCGTACACCGGAGCTGTATCCGCGGCTGGGCGAGTTGCTCGCCGCGATGCTGGGCGAGATGTCCGACCGCGGCGCGGATTCGGCGGGAGTCGCGGTCTACGGAGACCCGGAGTGGTCGCCGTACGGACAGGGTTGCGTCTCGGTGACCGACATCGCCGAGGTACCGGCCCTGGGCCCGGACGTGGAAGTGGTGCAGGTTGATTCGACGTACCTCCTGTCGGCCGACATGGAATCCGAGGAGCTGTTGGATCTGGTCCGGGCGGCCTACCCGACGGCGTTGATCTCGGGCTTCGGAGCCGATCTGGCGGTGCTCAAGGGCGTCGGCCATCCACGCACGCTCACCGACGCCTGGGGACTGGACAAGGCGTCGGGCTGGCAAGGCGTCGGACACACCCGAATGGCCACCGAATCGGCCGTCACCCCATCGGGCTGCCATCCCTATACCGTCGGTCCCGGACAGTGCCTGGTGCACAACGGATCTTTCGCCAACCACGCCTCCATCCGTCGCGACCTACGCCGGGCCGGTGTGGTGTTCGACAGCGAGAACGACACCGAGGTGGGCGCGCGGTTCGTGGCAGAACAGCTGGCGGCCGGCCGCGATGTGGCGACCGCGCTCAAGGAACTGTGCGCCACCTTTGACGGCTTCTACACCCTGCTGGTCTCCGATCACGACTCGTTCGCGGTGGTGCGCGACGCCATCGCCTGCAAGCCTGCCGTGATCGCCGAAACCGCCGATTGGGTGGCCATGGCCAGCGAGTACCGCGCGCTGGCCGGGTTGCCGGGGGTCGAGCACGCACGCATTTGGGAACCGGAACCGGAGGTGGTCTACGCATGGACACGTTGATACGGCGGGCAGGAGCGCAGCGACCGGGGAATCTGTCGCGGTTCGATTTACGCACAACGCCTTTGCGCGAGGTGAATGCGGCGCTGCACGAGCCGGGTGTCGAGGGCGACTACGTCATCGCCCATCCCGACGGCGCACACAACGTGGCCGTCGGCCTCAACGCGCCGGTGCGCGTCACCATCGAGGGCCATGTCGGCTACTACGCCGCGGGAATGAATCAGCTGGCCGAAGTCACGATCAACGGCAACGCCGGAACCGGGGTGGCGGAGAACATGATGAGCGGCGCGGTGCGCGTCACCGGCAACGCCTCGCAGTCGGCGGGAGCCACCGCGCACGGTGGCCTGCTGGTCATCCAGGGCGACGCGGCTGCGCGGTGTGGCATCTCGATGAAGGGCGTCGACATCGTGGTGGGCGGCAGCATCGGCCACATGAGCGCGTTCATGGCGCAAGCCGGCCGGCTGGTGGTCCGCGGCGACGCCGGGGAGGCCCTGGGCGACTCGATCTACGAGGCACGGATCTACGTGCGCGGCGAGGTGGCCTCCCTTGGCGCGGACTGCATCGCCAAACCCATGCGCCCCGAGCACCATGCCGAACTCGCGGAGCTGTTGGAAGCCAGTGGATTCCGGGACGACGACACCGCGGCCTACACCCGCTACGGCTCGGCCAGGAGCCTCTACCACTTCCACGTCGACAATGCGAGTGCCTACTGATGACCAACCTTCGCGAATCCGCCACCTTCGATCGGTCCACCATCGCCGACATCCAGCGTGCCGCCGAGACCGGGATCTATGACATCCGCGGCTGGGGAGCCAAGCGACGGCTACCTCATTTCGACGACCTGTTGTTCCTCGGCGCCTCGATGTCGCGCTACCCGCTGGAGGGCTACCGCGAACGCTGCGGCACCGACGTGGTGCTCGGCGACCGGCATGCCAAACATCCCCTGCACCTGGATATCCCGGTCACCATTGCCGGGATGAGCTTCGGCGCGCTGTCCGGGCCCGCCAAGGAGGCTCTGGGCCGCGGGGCCAGCGAGGCAGGCACTTCGACCACCACCGGCGACGGCGGCATGACACCCGAGGAGCGCGGGCAGAGCAAGCACCTGGTGTACCAGTACCTGCCCTCGCGCTACGGGATGAATCCCGACGATCTGCGCAAGGCGGACGCCATCGAGGTGGTGCTCGGCCAGGGCGCCAAACCCGGCGGCGGCGGAATGCTGTTGGGTCAGAAGATCTCCCCTCGGGTCGCCCAGATGCGGACCCTGCCGGAGGGCATCGATCAGCGCAGTGCGTGCCGGCACCCGGACTGGACCGGCCCCGACGATCTCACCATCAAGATCAACGAACTGCGGGAGATCACCGACTGGGAGAAGCCGATCTACGTCAAGGTCGGGGCCACCCGCACGTACTACGACGTCAAGCTGGCCGTGCATGCCGGAGCCGACGTGGTGGTGGTCGACGGCATGCAGGGCGGCACGGCCGCCACCCAGGAGGTGTTCATCGAACACGTCGGCATCCCGACCCTGGCAGCGATCCCGCAGGCGGTGCAGGCGTTGCAGGAACTGGGAGTGCATCGGACCGGGGCGAGCGGAGCTTGCGGAGCGACGGGAAATGGCGGAGTGCAGTTGATCGTGAGCGGTGGCATCCGCTCCGGCGCCGACGTCGCCAAGGCACTGGCACTGGGCGCCGATGCCGTGGCGATCGGCACCGCCGCGTTGATCGCTCTGGGCGACAACCATCCCCGCTACGCCGCCGAGTACGAAAAGCTCGGCAGCGCAGCCGGTTTCTACGATGACTTCCAGGACGGGCGCGACCCTGCCGGCATCACCACGCAGGACCCGGAACTGGCGGCCCGATTCGATCCGATCGAGGGCGGCCGGCGGCTGGCCAACTATCTACGGGTGCTGACCATGGAGGCTCAGACCATCGCCCGGGCCTGCGGGAAAGCACACGTGTGCCACCTGGAACCCGAGGATCTGGTGGCGATCACCATCGAGGCCGCGGCGATGGCCAGAGTTCCGCTGGCCGGCACGAACTGGATACCGGGCTCGTGAACGCCGACGTCGTCATCGTCGGCGGCGGCCTGGAAGGGGCCGCCGCGGCCTGGGCTCTGAGTCAGCGAGGCGTCACCAATGTGACTGTCCTGGAACGTAATACCGTCGGCTCGGGCATGACCGGGAAATCCAGCGGTATCGTGCGTTGCCACTACGGGGTGAGCTCGCTGGCGGCGATGGCCACCGTCGGCCTCGCGGTCTTCGAAGGCGCTGAGCAGTACTTCGGGACCGACATCGGGTTCCGGCAGACCGGCTATGTCGTCGGCGTCGGGGAACGCAACGTCGACAACCTGCGCAAGAGCCTGGCCACCCAACGCGAGGTCGGCGTGCAGACCGAGGAGATCGACGCCGTCGAGGTGGCCAAGCTGTGGCCGTGGGCGGATCTGGAACCGTTCGCGGCTTTCGGCTGGGAGGCCCGCGGCGGCTACGGCGACGCCTACCAGACCGCGCAGGCGTTCGCGGTGACGGCCAGGGCAGCTGGGGTACGAATCCACCAGGGCGCCAACGTGACCGGGCTGCTGATCGACGGGGATCGGGTCACCGGTGTCACATTGGCCGACGGCACGCGGGTGTCGGCTGGCAGCGTCGTCGTCGCGACCGGAGTGTGGACCGGTCCGTTCCTGGCGCCCTATGGCATCGACGTCCCGATCCACGTGCACCGGGAACAGATCGTGACGATCAAACCCGGGGTGGACACGGGTCCGGTGCCCGTCTTCTCCGATCTGGTCTCGCTGCAATACATTCGGCCCGAGCCCAACGGAGAACTGCTGTTCGGGAACTCCGATCTGGCCGAGTTGGAGCTTGCCGACCCCGACGACTACCTGAACCGGGCCACCGACGGCTTCATCGATCTGACCGTCGACAAGGTGGGCACCCGATTTCCCGGTTTCCCCGACGCGGCAATCGCCGGCAGCTACGCCGGCTGCTACGACGTCACCCCGGACTGGAACCCCGTCATCTCCCGCACCGGCATCGACGGCCTGCTGGTGGCGGCCGGATTCAGCGGGCACGGCTTCAAGATCGCCCCGGCGGTCGGCGGGCTCATCGCCGACCTGGTGATCGACGGCCACAGCCGCGACCCGCGGATACCCGAGTCGGATTTCCGCCTGACCCGGTTCGCGGAGGACAATTTGCTCAAGAGCCGGTACCCGTACGTGGGTGCCGGGGAGATGCGATAGACCGGGGGGCGGATCGCGCATGAGGGACAGCAAGAAGCCGCAGGCGGATCGCGCATGAGGGACAGCAAGAAGCCGCAGGCGGATTGCGCATGAGTGACGTTCCGCTGATCCGAAACGTCGGCACGGCCCGCGAGCGCGATCCGCACGCCCCTGTCGAGGACCTCGAATTCGAGGCGGCGATCGGGCGCAATGTGCGTCAACTGCGCCAGCAGCACGGGCTGACCGTCGCGGACATGGCCACCAGGGTGGGCATCTCCAAGGCGATGCTCTCCAAGATCGAGAACGCCCAGACCTCGTGCAGCCTGTCCACCCTGGCCCTACTTGCCAAGGGGCTCGACGTTCCGGTGACCAGCCTGTTCCGCGGGGCCGACGTCGAACGTCCGGCCGCATTCGTCAAAGCGGGCACCGGTCCGGAGATCGTGCGCAACGGCACCAAGCAGGGGCACGAATACCAGCTGCTCAGCTCGCTGCGCGGCGAGCACAAGCGTCTGGAATGCCTGCACGTCACGCTGACCGAGAAGAGTCAGACGTACCCGCTGTTCCAGCATCCGGGCACCGAGTTCATCTACATGCTCTCCGGCGTCATGGACTACAGCCACAGCCGCTCGGTCTATCGGCTGCAGCCGGGCGACTCCCTGCAGATCGACGGGGAAGGCGCTCACGGACCGGTTGACCTGATCGAACTGCCGATCCGGTTCCTGTCGGTGATCGCCTTCCCCGATTCCCAGGTGTGAGTCAACTTCCCGGGATTACTCGTAGATGCTGAGGATCCGCTGCGGGCCATGGTGGTTGTGCCAGCCGGGCTTCATGCCGGGAGCCGGGGTGGCATAGGTGTCGGGGCTGTAGAGGTTGCCCGGGCCCTGCGGCTCCTGAGCGGCGGCCGTTCCGGCCAGGCCCAGCGCGACGGCGCCGAGGAAACCTGCGGACAGGACGGGCAGTGCCAGGGCCTTGGTGAATTTGGTCATGTTCGTGAATCCTTTTGTCTTGGTTGCTATTTCGTATTGCTTGGCGGCCTGTTCGACCACTGAGACAAGAATGCGGCCTGGACGGCTGCCGGTCTGTCCGGCAATCGGGCGATGAGGCTGGTGAAGATGTGTTCCCCCGATCGGAGGAACCGCACGTCAACCGCGAGTTTTGGCCTGGGATTGAGGCGGAGTACAGTTGACCGCGTGCAGCGGGTGCTCCTTCTCGGACGCCGCGACGGGGTCTGATCAGACCGGCTTCCCGTCGCGGGTTTTCGCGATGCGCCGGTCGGGTCCCCCTTCAACTCCCGGAGCAAAACCATGACCACCCCCGACATCTCTGCAGATGCCTTCAGTTCGGTGCGCGCGATCAACACGCCGGCCGGTGCACCCAACCCCGGCCAGCCCGTCTGGAATACCCAGCGCGGCTCATCCATGCCGGTCAGCCGCTACCGCAGCTTCGCCGAAGAAGTCCCCGGCGGCAGCCCGGCATTCGCCCCGGCTCCCGTTCCGTTCGACCGCACGTGGCCGGACCGCGTCATCGACAAGGCGCCGATGTGGTGCGCGGTCGACCTGCGTGACGGCAATCAGGCCCTGATCGACCCGATGAGCCCGGCGCGCAAGCGCCGCATGTTCGACCTGCTGGTCCGGATGGGCTACAAGGAGATCGAGGTCGGCTTCCCGTCGGCCAGCCAGACCGACTACGACTTCGTCCGCGAGATCATCGAGGACGGGGCGATTCCCGACGACGTCACCATCCAGGTGCTGACCCAGTGCCGCCCCGAGCTGATCGAGCGCACCTTCGAGGCGTGTGCCGGAGCTCCACAGGCGATCGTGCACTTCTACAACTCGACGTCGATCCTGCAGCGCCGCGTGGTGTTCCGCGCGGACCGCGACGCCGTCAAGAAGATCGCCACGGACGGCGCCGAGCTGTGCGTCGAGGAGGCCAAGAAATACCCGCAGACGCGGTGGCGCTTCGAATACTCCCCCGAGTCGTACACGGGCACCGAGCTGGAGTACGCCGTCGAGGTGTGCAACGCCGTGGCCGACATCGTCAAGCCGACGCCCGAGTGGCCGCTGATCGTCAACCTGCCTGCGACCGTCGAGATGGCCACCCCGAACGTCTACGCCGATTCGATCGAGTGGATGAGCCGGCACCTGACCCCGCGCGACTCGATCATCCTGAGCCTGCACCCCCACAACGACCGCGGAACCGGTGTTGCCGCAGCCGAATTGGGCTACCAGGCCGGTGCCGACCGGATCGAGGGCTGCCTGTTCGGCAACGGCGAGCGCACCGGCAACGTCTGCCTGGTGACGCTGGGGCTGAACATGTTCAGCCGCGGCGTCGACCCGCAGATCGACTTCTCCAACATCGACGAGATCCGTCGCACGGTCGAGTACTGCAACCAGCTGCCCGTGCACGAACGTCACCCCTACGGCGGTGACCTGGTCTACACCGCATTCTCCGGCAGCCACCAGGACGCCATCAACAAGGGCCTGGACCAGATGAAGGTGGATGCGGATGCCGCCGACACCGATGTCGATGATCTCCTGTGGCAAGTTCCCTACCTGCCGATCGACCCCAAGGACGTCGGCCGCACGTACGAAGCCGTGATCCGGGTGAACTCGCAGTCCGGCAAGGGCGGCGTGGCCTACATCATGAAAGCCGACCACGGTCTGTCGCTGCCGCGGCGGCTGCAGATCGAGTTCAGCCAGGCCATCCAGGCGATCACCGATGGCGAGGGCGGCGAGGTTTCACCCAAGGAGATCTGGGGCGCGTTCTCCGAGGAGTACCTGGCCCCGATCACGCCGCTGGAGCGCATCCGGCAGAAGGTGGACGCCTCCGAAGAAGATGGTGGTACCGACACCATCACCGCGATCGTCAAGATCGACGGTGTCGAGCGCGAGATCATCGGTGCGGGCAACGGCCCGCTGGCGGCGTTCGTCGACGCCCTCGGCGCCATCGGCTATGACATCAACGTGCTGGACTACTCCGAGCACGCCATGTCCTCGGGCGAAGAAGCGCAGGCCGCGGCCTATGTCGAGGCGTCGATCGGCGGCAGGACCGTGTGGGGCGTCGGCATCGCCACGTCGATCACAACTGCATCACTTCGCGCAGTCGTATCTGCCGTCAACCGCGCCGCGCGTGCTTAGCTGACGTCGGCGTAGATCACTGCGCCGACGCCAACTGCAAGGAGCAGTCCATGGACTGGGGTTCGACATGGGATTTCCTGTGGCATTTCCTGATCATCTTCGCCTGGATCGCGTACCTGCTGGTGCTGTTCCAGATCCTGACAGACCTGTTCTGGCGTGATCACAAGACCTCCGGCTGGGTCAAAGCCGTGTGGGTGATCTTCCTGATCCTGTTGCCGTGGCTGACCGCGCTGGTCTACCTCATCGCTCGCGGCCAGGGCATGTCCGAGCGCGCTCAGGCGGCGGCACTGGCGGCCAAGCAGGAAACCGACGACTACATCAAGCAGGCGGCGGGCCGGTCCCCGGCACAGGAGATCGCCGACGCCAAGGCACTGCTGGACGCGGGCACGATCACCCAGGCCGAGTTCGACGGGTTGAAGGCGAAGGCTCTGGGCTGACGGTGCCGAGTCAGAACAGCGTGTACTGATCGCTCTCGGCGGCGGTGTCGTGGAACTCCTCGATGTTCGCACCACCGAGGACATGGGCCAGCAGGCCCATGAACGTCTCGTCGTCGAGGAGCGGTACACCCGCCTCCACGGCCTGGTAGCCCTTGCCCTGATCGGGTGCGGGTTCGTTGCAGATCACCAACGACGTCTGCTGGTCAACCAGGTCCGTGTAGGCCAGCCCGGCGTGCAGGATGCGCTCGATGAGCTCCTCGTGGGTGCGCGCCACCTCTGCCGACAACGCCACCCGCATGCCCTGCACCAGTGGTCGGCCCGCCACGTAGATGCCAGGGTTGGCGTAATCGCACGGCAGCCGCGAGGCCAGCATCTTCAACGGCCGCAGCTCCTCATGGGTGATGTGCCCATTGGGCCAGCGGCGCCGGCTCACCTCCCGCAGCGGCAGCCAGACCTTGCGGTCGCGGGCCCGGGCCAATGTCGGTTTGAGGATCTGCGCCAGCACCAGCGCGTCGTCGAGCGCGTCGTGCGGCTTCATCTGGCTGACGCCCCAATGCGCCGCCAGGGTCTCCAGGCGCAGATTGTCGGTGCCCAGCGCCAGCCGACGGGCCAGCTCCACGGTGCACATGACGCTGTCGACCGGCAGCTCGGCCCCCACCAGCTCGGCCTCGGCGGCCAGGAAGCTGTAATCGAAGCCCACGTTGTGGGCCACCAGGGTGCGTCCCCGCAGGATGTCGCTCACGTCGCCGACGACGTCGCCGAAGGTCGGCTGGCCTTCCAACATCTCGGCCGTCAGCCCATGCACATGGGTCGGCCCCGGATCCACCCCCGGATTCAGCAAGGTGGCCACGCTGCGCTCGACGTTGCCGTCATCCCCGACCGCCAAGGCGGCGACGCTGACGATGCGTGCCTGCCCTGGCCGGAACCCGGTGGTCTCCACGTCCACGACGGCCCAGCCCGCGCCCGGCTCGGATGCCGGCCTGCCCCACGCGCTGCTCATATTCGTCAGGATGGCACGCGAGCCCGACAGAGTCCGATTGACGCGCCGCGTCGCCTCGCTCGGCAGCCCAGCGTGTCGTGCCCCTAAAATCGCCGGAATGCTGACCCTTCGCGGGCGCGCCGCACTGGCCGCCGGATCCACCGCGCGCTGGGCGTCGCGGGTCACCGGCCGCGGCGCGGGCGCGATGATCGGCGGCCTGGTGGCGATGACACTGGACCGCTCGATCCTGCGTCAACTTGGCCAGGACCGCCGCAGCGTCGTCGTGACCGGCACGAATGGCAAGTCGACCACCACTCGGATGACTGCGGCCGCACTGGCCACGTTGGGCCCGGTGGCCAGTAACTCCGAGGGCGCCAACATGGACGCCGGCCTGGTGGCGGCACTGGCCGGGGCTCGCGATGCGACGCTGGCGGCCCTGGAAGTCGACGAGATGCACGTCCCGCATGTCTTGGACGCAGTTGATGCCGCGGTGGTCGTTTTGCTGAACCTGTCCCGTGACCAGCTGGACCGGGTCGGTGAGATCAACCACATCGAACGGACCCTGCGCGGCGGGCTGGCGCGTCATCGCGACGCGGTGATCGTGGCCAACTGCGACGACGTACTGATGACCTCGGCCGCCTACGACAGCCCGAATGTGGTGTGGGTGGCCGCCGGCGGCAGCTGGGCGGGCGACTCGGTGAGCTGTCCACGGTCCGGCGAGATCATCGAGCGCAACGGGCGGGACTGGTACTCGACCGGAACCGACTTCAAGCGTCCCGCCCCGCAGTGGTGGTTCGACGACACCCACATCTATGGACCCGACGGCCTGGTGCTGCCCATGACGCTGGCCCTGCCGGGCGCAGTCAACCGCGGTAACGCCACCCAGGCGGTCGCGGCCGCCGTCGCGCTCGGCGCAGACCCTGCCGCCGCGGTGGCGGCGGTTTCCGGCGTCGACGAGGTCGCCGGGCGGTACCGCACGGTGCAGATCGGCTCCCACACCGCGCGGATCCTGCTGGCCAAAAACCCGGCCGGCTGGCAAGAGGCGCTGTCGATGGTGGACAAGCACGGCGCCGGGGTGGTCATCTCCGTCAACGGGCAGGTGCCCGACGGGGAGGATCTGTCGTGGTTGTGGGATGTTCGGTTCGAGCACTTTGACGACACTCAAGTGGTGGCCGCCGGGGAGCGCGGGACCGATCTCGCGGTGCGGCTCGGGTACGCGGGCGTCGAGCATTCGCTGGTGCACGACACCGTCGCGGCCATCGAGTCCTGCCCACCCGGACATGTCGAGGTGATCGCCAACTACACCGCGTTCCTGCAACTGAATCGGCGGATCTCATGAGTGCAGGTGCGCACGCGAGGAGCAATTCAACGGTCAGCATCGGACTGGTGCTGCCCGACGTGATGGGCACCTACGGAGACAGCGGCAATGCAGTGGTTCTGCGAAAACGGTTGCAGTTGCGCGGGATTGACGCCGAGATCGTGGAGATCACGCTGGGCGACCCGGTACCGTCGTCGCTCGATCTGTACACGCTGGGCGGCGCCGAGGATTACGCGCAACGGCTGGCCACCAAGCACCTGATCCGGTATCCCGGTCTGCAGCAGGCAGTTTCACGAGGTGCGCCGGTGCTCGCGATCTGCGCGGCCATCCAGGTGCTGGGGCACTGGTACGAGACCTCGGCCGGCGAGCGGGTCGAAGGCGTCGGGCTGCTCGACGTCACCACATCGCCGCAGGAGTCCCGGACCATCGGCGAGGTGGCGTCACGGCCCATGCTCGACGGACTCACCCAGCCGTTGACCGGATTCGAAAATCACCGTGGCGGAACAGTTCTGGGGTCGGAAGCGCGACCACTGGCCGCCGTCACCAAGGGCGCGGGCAATCGGGCGGGCGACGGCTACGACGGTGCGGTTCAAGGCAGCGTGGTCGCGACCTACCTGCACGGGCCGTGTCTGGCCCGCAACCCGGAGCTGGCCGACCATCTGCTCTCGCGGGTGGTGGGAGAGCTTCCGCCACTGCAGCTGCCCGAGGTGGACATGCTGCGTCGCGAACGCCTGGCTGCCCCGCGCCGGGTCTAGTCGCCACCCCTTCTCCGCCGAAACGGCATTCCGGCAGGGACTTACTCGAACTTCTCCTGCCGGAATGCCGTTTCGGCGGTAGTCAGGATGCGAAGACGTCGACTGCCTTGGCGATATGTGCGGCGGCGTCGACGAGAATCGGTTCGCCATGGCCGAATCCGGCGCGCTGCGCGCCCGTGGCGGCCAGCCTCTCTACGGACCGGGAGAGTTCGGAGCGGTCGGAGTTGAAGACGCCGAAGATCACCTGTCCGTTGAATTCGGCCACCACGTCACCGGTGAGGACCGCATCGGCGGCAGGCAGATGCAGCGCGATGCTGCCGGGCGTGTGGCCGGGCACGGCGATCACCTGGGCGCCGCCGGCGAAGTCGAGAACGTCGCCATCGGCGACCACCCGGTCCACTCGGCATGCGGGGCCATGCGGAGAGGCGTCGAATTCAGGGCGCAGATTGCGTTCTGTGTCAGTCAACACGGGCAGCGGGCCGGATTCGTCGCCGCGGACATAGCTCGCGTCACCTTTGCCTGCGATCACCTCCACGTCGGACCAATCCGCGATCTCGGCGGCAGCACCACTGTGGTCCTCATGGAAGTGGGTGAGCACGATGCGCTTGACGTGGATACGCCGCAGCCCCAGATCGGCGAGCGCGTCGGCGATCAATCCCGCACTGTCCGGCCAGCCGGTGTCGATCAACGTCACACCGTCGGACTCGGTCCACAGATAGCTGTTCAGCAGGTGCGCCTGGCCGCCGGGGATGCGCAGCCGGTACAGCGAATCCGCCATCTGGAGTAGATCGGGCATGTCTCGACGCTACCGGCGCCCACCCCACCCGAGCCGTCGCTCCGCGCTGTGTTGACGTCAACGTCAAGTTTTCTCGACAAATCTTTACGGTGCGTTCGCGAATCGGACAAAATCGACAGCTGTGTAAAAGCTGTGATTGCCGGCCAGGGACGGTTAACGACGTGACCCCAACCCGCCTGAGGGGCGTCAGTTGCCCTCATCACACCCCATCCGCAAACTGACCCGCATCACATTTAGCCAAAGCTACCGGCCGGTATGGTCCAGCCACTAGACCATTAATCGCAGCGCTGGCTAACTAGTGACAGCGACCGACACACAGGGCGCTCCTCGGTCCGCGATGCGTCCCCCGATTCAGACCTAGACGACCGCATGTTTGCTATACCGCCCACAGCCTGTTCGTAGGGTTAGCCGATAGCAAACTCACACCCCTATCCAACGCCCGTTCTCGCGTCTCATTATGTGGACTAACGATGGATTTGACGTCGACTTATGTGTTCAATCTGTCCTTACTCTCAAGTAGATATCAGCTCCCCTCGGGGAGTAAGCAAAGGAATAAGTCCATGCAAACCGCTGTTCGCTCATATTTCACCGCCGGGGTGGCCCTGGCCGGCGCGGGCGTCATCGCCGTCAGCCCGGTCATGCCAACCCCAACTGACATCCAGCTGCCCGCAGTTCACGCGTCGTCCGCTGCGGTGACACTGTCCGCTCTCACGAATCCCGTAGATGCTTGGGCGCAGACCCTGTCGAACGCCGGTGCCAACCTGCAGGCGCTCGGCGAGCAACTGCTGGCCAGTGACTTCCCGATCCTGCGGACCGTCATCAGCAATCAGATCGGCAACGCGACGGTCGTCGGCAACGCCCTTCAGACCTATGCCGACAACCTCACGACCACGCTCCAGGGACTACCCGAGGCGCTGCAGACGGCGTCGGACCTGATCTCTCAGGGCGAGATCACCTCGGCCTTGGACGGGCTGACGCTCAGCCTGCTTCCGGCGGTACTCGGTCTGCTCGATCTGACGAACAACAGTTGGTCCGCGGTCAACACGACGGCGCAAAACTTCGTGAACGTGATCAAACAGGTGCCGAACATCGTGACCGCGGTGGCGCTGCCGGCCGCCTTCCCGATCTTGTCCGTGGTGAACGGATTGGCCGCAACCGCCGAAGAAGTGGTCAAGGCTGTCAACGCCGGAGATGCGGAGGGCGCCGCCAGCGCACTCATCAACGCACCGGCGACCCTCACGGATGCATTCCTCAACGGCAAGGGCACGATTCTGGGGATCATCCCCGTCGCGGGGCTGTTGTCGCCGTCATCCCCGCTCGGCGCGCTGGGAAGTGGACCCATCGCATCGCTGCTCGATCTGCCCAAAACCATTGCGGGGGTACTCGACCCGAATCCGCAGGCACCGGCCCCCTCGTCTGTGACAGCCACCTCCGCCAAACTGAGCAGTTCCACCGTCCACGCGTTGACCAGCGGTCCCTCCGCGCGGAGCGTCACACTCAGTGTTCCGGCTTCCGGTACCGCAGCGGACGCGGCCGAGGCTGCTGAGACCGTTCCGGCGAAGGGCGCGAACACCACCGAGCCCGCCGTGGCAAAGCCGGCCGAGGAGGCACCTGCCGAATCCATCAGCGGCGCAACCGGTTCGAGCGCGGACGCGGCGGCAGGCACCGGCTCCGCGGCCCCTGAGGACGTCGTCTCCCCCGCGACCCCGAAGGCCTCCGCAACCAAGAAGGTCGCGACGAAGAGCCCGGCGAAGCAGATCCGCGACAACATCAAGAAGGCGGCCCAGCGGATCGCCGGGAAATCCGACAAGAGCTCCAGCACTGCCGGCAGCTCAACCAGCTCGGAGAGCTCGGGCAGCTCGGCAGGCAGCGGACACTCCGGCACCGCCAAGCCGAGCCACAAGAGCGGTGGCGGCCACAACGAGTAGCCACTGATCTCAATTCCGCCGAAACCGCATTCCAGCAGACCGTTACTCGAACTTTCTCTGCTGGAATGCGGTTTCGCGGCGTTTGGGGGAGGTCAGGCCATGGCGCGGCGGCCGGCCAACGCCCGGCCCAGGGTGAGCTCGTCGGCGAACTCCAGGTCACCGCCCATTGGCAGGCCCGAGGCGATGCGAGTGACGGTGAGGCCCGGGATGTCGCGCAGCATCCGCACGAGATAGGTGGCCGTGGCCTCGCCCTCGGTGTTCGGATCGGTCGCGATGATCACCTCGGCCACATCGACGCCGTCGACGCGTTCCCCGATGCGGTTGAGCAGTTCCCGAATACGCAGCTGGTCCGGGCCGACGCCGGACAACGGGTCCAGCGCCCCGCCCAGCACGTGGTAGCGACCGCGGAATTCACGGGTGCGCTCGACGGCCTGTACGTCCTTGGGCTCTTCGACCACGCACACCAAAGAGGCGTCGCGGCGGGGGTCCTTACAGATCCGGCAGCGTTCCTCATCGGAGACGTTGCCGCACACCGCACAGAATGTGACGCCATCGCGGACGCGGCCCAGCACCGCGGTCAGCCGATCGATGTCCGGCGGTTCGACGCTCAGCAGATGAAAGGCGATCCGCTGGGCGCTCTTGGGCCCGATGCCGGGCAGCTTGCCGAGCTCGTCGATCAGATCCTGTACCGGGCCTTCGAACACTTAAAGCCCCGGAAGTCCGAAACCGCCGAGCCCGCCGGCGAGCGGGCCCAGGCGGCTCTGCGCCAGCGTGGTCACCTGATTGGACGCATCGGCGAGCGCACCGACGATGAGGTCCTGCAGGGTCTCGACGTCTTCGGGATCGACGACCTTGGGATCGATCGCCACCGCGACCACCTCCCCGCTGCCCTTCACCGTGACCTGCACGAGCCCACCACCGGCCTGTCCGTGCACCTCGGAATTGGCCAGCGCCTCCTGCGCCTCCATGAGCTGCTGCTGTACCTGCTGGGCCTGGGCCAGCAGGGCCGACATGTCGGGCGTGCCTCCGGGTTGCATGAGTGGTCCCCTTGCCGTGTTGGTTGCGTCTTGGTCTCGACTTGGTTGCTCTCGCCTGTCGGCGGCGATTCGGACTTTCAGCCTAGTCGGCGCGCGGGCTAGCGTGGCGCCCGTGCGAGTCCCAGCCTGCGTGCGTGTCGGCACCGCGATGGTCAGCAGCGTTATTGTCGCCGCAGCCATCCCGGCGATCGTCGACGCTCCTCACGCCACCGCTGCCCCGAACGTCGCCGGCATGATCGTCTTCCTCGATCCCGGCCATAACGGCGCCAACGACGCGTCGATCAGCCGCCAGGTGCCGACGGGCCGCGGCGGTACCAAGGACTGCCAGGCCAGCGGCACCTCCACCGAGGACGGATATCCGGAGCACACCTTCACCTGGGACACCACGCTGCGGGTGCGGGCCATCCTGAACCAGATGGGTGTCCGGACGGCCATGTCGCGCGGCAACGACAACGCGCTGGGCCCCTGCGTCGACGAGCGGGCCTCGATGGCCAACGCCCTGCGGCCCAACGCCATCGTGTCCATCCACGCCGACGGTGGCCCGGCCAACGGCCGCGGTTTCCACGTGCTGTACTCGTCGCCCCCGCTGAACAACGTGCAGGCCGGGCCTTCGGTGCAGTTCGCCAAGACCATGCGCGATCAGCTGTCCGCCTCGGGTATCCCGCCGGCCACCTACATCGGTTCGGGTGGCCTGGACGCCCGCTCGGACATCGCCGGGCTCAACCTGGCGCAGTTCCCGTCGATCCTCGTCGAGTGCGGCAACATGAAGAACCCGGTCGACTCCAGCCTGATGAAGACCCCGGACGGCCAGCAGAAGTACGCCGAGGCGATCGCCCGGGGCGTCGTGGCCTATCTGGGCTCGCAGACCCCGACCCCGGCGCGCTAGCTAGCTCTCGACTTCCTTCTTGAGGTTGGCCAGCAACTCGTCCTGGATCTTGCGCAGGCCCAGCGGCGCGAAGGTCTTCTCGAAGAAACCCTTGATCCCGCCGGCGCCGGTCCAGCTGGTCTTGAGGTTGACCGACGAACCGGTGCCCGCCGGGGCCACGGTCCAGTTGGTCACCAGGCTGGAGTTGGCGTCCTTCTCGATCACCGTGTGGCCGGCCACATCCACCGACGCCTTGATGTCACGCACCCGGGACTCGGTCGCCTGCAGCTTCCAGGCGGCCACGGTGCCCGCGCCCTGACCACCCTCGAGCACCTGGTAGTCGCGGTAGTGCGAGGAGAGGATCTTCGGGCGCACGGTCTGGTAGTCCGCGATCGCGGCGAACACAGCGGCCGGCTCGGCGTTGATCAGAACCGTGCTGACCGCACTGACCTGTCCCATGACTGAAACTCCTTCAACTCGTGTCTGCGGTCGCATCGTCGGCAACCTCCGACTAGCGTATATGTGTGTCTGTTGTTGCGACCGACGCACAAGCTGTCCATGCCATGGGCGTGCAGCGCCTGTTGGACAGCTACCGCGCCATACCGCCCAATTCGACCGTGCGGCTTGCGAAGCCCACGTCGAACCTCTTCCGTGCGCGCGCTCGCAGCGATGTCAAAGGCCTGGACGTGTCGGGGCTCACCAATGTGATCGCCGTCGACACCGACGCCCGCACCGCCGACGTGGCAGGCATGTGCACCTATGAGGATCTGGTGGCCGCGACGCTGCCGCACGGCCTCGCCCCGCTGGTGGTGCCGCAACTCAAGACCATCACGCTGGGTGGCGCGGTCACCGGGCTCGGTATCGAGTCGACGTCGTTCCGCAACGGTCTGCCGCACGAATCGGTGCTGGAGATGGACATTCTCACCGGAACGGGCGAGATCGTCACCGCCTCACAGCAACAGCACGCCGACCTGTTTCGCACCTTTCCCAATTCTTATGGCACGCTTGGCTACTCCACCCGGTTGCGGATCGAGCTGGAGCCCGTCACGCCTTTTGTCGCGTTGCGCCACCTGCGTTTTCATTCTCTGACCGAACTCGTCGCGGCGATGGACCGGATCATCGAAACCGGTGGGCTCGACGGCGAACCGGTCGATTACCTCGACGGCGTGGTGTTCAGCGCCGACGAAAGCTACCTGTGCGTCGGTTTCAAGACGACGACGCCGGGCCCCGTCAGCGATTACACCGGCCAGCAGATCTATTACCGGTCGATCCAGCATGCCCACGGCGAAAAACATGACCGACTGACCATCCACGACTATCTGTGGCGGTGGGACACCGACTGGTTCTGGTGTTCGCGGGCTTTCGGCGCGCAGAACCCCACCATCCGGCGGTTCTGGCCGCGCCGGCTCCGCCGCAGCAGCTTCTACTGGAAACTGGTCGGCTACGACCAGCGGTTCAACATCGCCGACCGGATCGAGAAACATCACGGCCGTCCGCCCCGCGAGCGGGTGGTGCAGGACATCGAGGTGCCCGTAGAGCATTGCGAGCACTTCCTCACCTGGTTTCTGCAGAACGTGCCGATCGAGCCGATCTGGTTGTGCCCGCTGCGGTTACGTGAGGACGAACGCAATAGTGCGGGCTGGCCCCTGTACCCGCTTCGCGCCCACCACACGTACGTCAACATCGGGTTCTGGTCCTCGGTGCCCGTCGGCCCGGTCGAGGGCCACACCAACAAGCTGATCGAGACCAAGGTCAGCGAGCTCGACGGACACAAGTCCCTCTATTCCGATTCCTACTACCAGCGGGAGGATTTCGACGCGCTCTACGGCGGCGAGACCTACAAGACCGTCAAGAAGTCCTACGACCCCGATTCGCGTTTGTTCGACCTGTATTCGAAAGCCGTCCTGCGCCGATGAACGGAGAACAGCGATGACAACCTTCAAAGAACACCCGACGCACGCAGGGGATCACAAGCTCAGCCTGGCCGAGATCCTGGAGATCTTCGCCTCGGGCTCGCAGCCGCTGAAATTCACCGCCTATGACGGCAGTACGTCCGGTCCCAGCGATGCCGCGCTCGGCCTGGACCTCAAGACCCCGCGCGGCACGACGTACCTGGCAACCGCGCCCGGGGATCTGGGCCTGGCCCGCGCCTACGTGTCCGGCGATCTGGAATTGCACGGGGTACATCCCGGCGACCCGTACCCGCTGCTGTGCGCGCTGGCGGAGAAGATGGCGTTCAAACGTCCCTCCGCACGGGTGCTGGCCAACATCGTCCGGTCCATCGGTATCGAGCATTTCAAGCCCATCGCGCCGCCACCCCAGGAGGCACTGCCGCGGTGGAGGCGAGTGGTAGAGGGCTTACGACACAGCAAGACTCGTGACGCCGAGGCAATCCATCATCACTACGACGTGTCGAACACCTTCTACGAATGGGTGCTGGGGCCGTCGATGACCTACACCTGCGCGTGCTATCCGGATGCCGATGCCAGCCTGGAAGAGGCGCAGGACAACAAATACCGCCTGGTGTTCGAGAAGCTGCGGCTGCAGCCCGGCGACCGGCTGCTCGATGTGGGCTGCGGGTGGGGCGGCATGGTCCGCTACGCCGCACGCCACGGCGTCCACGCGCTCGGGGTGACCCTGTCGGTGGAGCAGGCCCGGTGGGCGCAGGAGGCCATCGCCAAGGAGGGTCTGAGCGATCTGGCCGAGGTGCGCCACGGCGACTACCGCGACATCGTCGAAACCGGGTTCGACGCGGTGTCCTCGATCGGCCTGACCGAGCACATCGGCGTACACAACTACCCGTCATACTTCGGTTTCCTGAAGTCGAGGATGCGTCCGGGCGGCCTCCTGCTCAACCACTGCATCACCCGCCACGACAACCGAAGTGGCGCGGCCGCCGGAGGATTCATCGACCGCTACGTGTTCCCGGACGGAGAACTGACGGGCTCGGGTCGCATCATCGCCGAGGTGCAGGATGTCGGCCTCGAGGTCATGCACGAGGAGAACCTGCGCAACCACTACGCGATGACCCTGCGTGACTGGTGCGCCAACCTCGTCGAGCACTGGGACGAGGCGGTTGCCGAGGTGGGACTGCCCACGGCCAAGGTCTGGGGCCTGTACATGGCCGGCTCCCGACTGGGCTTCGAGACGAATGTGGTTCAGCTACACCAGGTTCTGGCCGTCAAGCTCGATGACCGCGGTGACGACGGCGGCCTGCCGCTGCGGCCGTGGTGGGTTCCCTAGGACGAGCGCCGACCGCTGAATCGCCAGCTGCCACACCAGCACCGCGCAGGCTTCGTGTAGGCGATTTGTAGACGTGATATCACCGGCGATACCACGTTTCGTGATCGACCACGTTCCTCGCCTCGTCGAGATTGCACGCAGGGTCGTGAATTCGCCCCTACGACACCCTCAGTGCAATCTCGACACCGCTAACTCTCGATCTTTCGCGCACCCAGTTCGTTCTGCAGCAGCTCGAGCGCGACCTCTTCGGGATCGCGACGCGGCCCGGCCTCACTCTGCGAAGCCTCGGCGAGCATCTCTTCCTCCTCGTCCTCCGGGGACGGCGGGGGCTCGGGGTCTGGCACCGGATCGGGTTCGGGAATGACACGGCCCGGCCGGCTTGGCACCCGTGGCGGAGGCTTGGCCGCGCGCGGCGGGGGTGGCGGCGCCGCCTCGGCGGTGCCGACCTCACACCGGATCTGCCAGTCCACCCCGAGCGCATCCTTCAACGCATCCCGGATCACGTCGGCATTGCGGGACTCGGTCAGCCGCTTGGCCAGCGGTGGCGATTCATGGGACAGCACAAGGGTTTTGTCCTCGACGGCCCGCACGATCGCGCCTGACAACATCACCTCGGTGGTACGACTGCGCTCACGCACCTTCTCGCGCACCGTCGTCCACATCGAGCGCACGGCGGCAGCGTTGGGCTCGCCGCCGGGGGTAACCGTTGGCTGCACCGCCTCGGGCTCGGGTTCCGGTGCGGGCTCGGGTTCGAAGTCTGGCTCGGGCGGCAATGGCGCGGGCTCCGGCTCAGGCTCGGGCTCCGGAGTGGGTGGCGGCGGGGCAGGTGCCGCGACCGGTTCCGGTGCAGGCGCCGGTGGCGGCGCAGCTTGCGGCGCGGGAGCGGGAGTGGGAGGAGCTTCCGTGGCGGCGGGCGCAGGCGGGGCGGCGGGAGCGGGTGTGGGAGGGGCTTCCGTGGGGGCAGGAGCCGGGGACTCCGCGGGCGCAGGACTGGTCTGGCTGCGACGAACAAACGTCTTGGCCGGCTCGGTCGAACCGACGGCCGAAGCCGATGACGACGACGCCTCACCGGCCGGGATCGACAGGTCCAGCCTGGTCTCGATGCGTTCGATGCGCTGCAACATCGCCGACTCGGTGTCGTGCGCCGAGGGCAGCAGCAACCGGGCACACACGACTTCGAGCAGCAGCCGCGGCGCCGTCGCGCCCCGCATCTCGCCGAGGCCTGCGTGCACCACCTCGGCATAGCGGGTCAACGTCGCCGCGCCCAACTTGGCAGCCTGCTCACGCATCCGTTCCAGCACGTCCGCCGGCGCGTCCACGACACCGCGGGTGACCGCGTCGGGAACGGCCTGCAGCACGATCAAGTCGCGGAAGCGTTCCAGCAGATCGTTGGCGAAGCGCCGCGGATCGTGACCCGCGTCGATCACCGACTCCACGGCACCGAACAACGCGGCCGCATCTCCGGCCGCCAACGCTTCGACCGCATCGTCGATGAGCGCCATGTCGGTGGCACCGAGCAGGGCCAGCGCGCGCTGGTAGGTGATGTGGTTGCCGTCGGCGCCCTGCTCGGACCCGGCCAGCAGCTGATCGAGCACCGAGAGTGTGTCGCGCGGTGAACCGCCGCCGGCCCGGATGACCAGCGGGTACACCGCGGCGTCGACGTTGACGTTCTCCTCGGCGCAGATGCGCTCGAGCAGCGGCCGCATGGTGCGCGGCGCCAGCAGCCGGAACGGATAGTGGTGCGTGCGCGACCGGATGGTCGGCAGCACCTTCTCCGGTTCGGTGGTGGCGAACACGAAGATCAGATGCTCAGGTGGCTCTTCGACGATCTTGAGCAGCGCATTGAAACCGGCTGTGGTGACCATGTGCGCTTCATCGATGATGAAGATGCGGTACCGCGACTGGGCCGGCGCGTAGAACGCGCGGTCACGCAATTCACGGGTGTCGTCAACACCGCCGTGGCTGGCCGCGTCGAGTTCGGTGACGTCAAGGTTGCCCGGGCCGTTGGGCGCCAGCGCGACGCACGAATCGCACACTCCGCAGGGTGTGGGCGTGGGGCCCTGCTCACAGTTGAGCGAACGGGCCAGGATGCGCGCCGAGGATGTCTTGCCGCAGCCGCGTGGCCCTGAGAACAAATATGCGTGATTGATCCGGCCCGCGGTCAGGGCAGTAGATAGCGGCTCGGTGACATGTTCCTGGCCAACGACTTCCGCGAAGGTTGCCGGCCGGTATTTGCGGTAAAGAGCCACGGGAGAAGGCTACCTACCGGTCCCGACTAGTCGCCCAGCAGTGACTCGGTGGCCGCCAGCAGGGCACAGGTGGCCAGTCCGTCGATCGCCTCGCGCACATCGGGCAGGGACGGGAACGTCGGCGCGATGCGGATGTTCTTGTCCTCGGGGTCCTTGCGGTACGGGAAGGCCGAACCCGCCTCGGTGACCGCGATGCCCGCGTCCTTGGCCAGCGCGACGGTGCGTTTGGCGGTACCGGGCCACACGTCCATGCTCACGAAGTAGCCACCCTTGGGATCGGTCCACGACGCGATCTTCGACTCACCCAGCCGCTCCTCGAGGATCTCGGCCACCAGGGCGAACTTGGGGGCGATCAACTGGCGGTGGCGCTGCATCTGCAGCCGCACGCCGTCGGCGTCACCGAAGAAGCGGCTGTGCCGCAGCTGGTTGACCTTGTCCGGCCCGATCGACTTCTTGCCCGCGTGCTGCAGGTACCAGGCGATGTTGCCCAGCGAGCCGCCCAGGAAGCTCACGCCCGCCCCGGCGAAGGTGATCTTCGAGGTCGAGGCGAACACCAACGGACGGTTCGGGTTGCCGGCCGCCTCGGCCAGCCCCAGCACATCCACCTGACGGATGAACTCGTCGGTCAGAGTGTGAACAGCGTAGGCGTTGTCCCACATCAACCGGAAATCGCTTGCCGCCGTACGCATTTGGACGAGGCGCCGGACGACCTCCCAGGAGAAGGTGACCCCCGTCGGGTTGCTGTACACCGGAACACACCACATGCCCTTGATCGCCGGGTCGGCGGCGACGAGCTCCTCGATCAGGTCGACGTCGGGTCCGTCCTCGCGCATCGGCACCGGGATCATCTCGATTCCCAGGGACTCGGTGATGGCGAAATGCCGGTCATAGCCGGGCGACGGGCAGAGGAACTTCACGACGGGCTCTCGAACCCAGGGGCGCACCGAATCCACGCCACCGTGCAACAGCGAGAACACGATGACGTCGTGCATCATCTCCAGGCTCGCGTTGTTCCCGGCGATGAGGTTCTGCACCGGGATGCCGAGCAGCTCGCCGAAGATCTCCCGCAGCTCGGGCAGACCGTGCAGGCCGCCGTAATTACGGGTATCGGTGCCTTCGCGATCGCGGTAGGAGTCCGCTTCCGAGCCGGGCAGGCTCAGCAGCGCATTGGACAGATCCAGCTGCTCGGGAGCCGGCTTACCGCGGGTCAGATCCAGGCTCAGCTTCTTGGCCTGCAGCTCTGCGTAGTTGCGCTGTTGGGCTTCGTGCTGCGCGAGCAGATCGTCGCGGCCGAGAGACAGGAACGACACCGCGCGCCTTTCACAGATGCTGAATGAGATTGAACGTAAGGGGACCCCGCGCACCCGCCAGAGCCCATTGACCCTTGCTGCCTTCCGGCCCTGGGGGAGTTCACAGGATGGACGCCGCGCGGGGTCCACAGCGAGTGTAATACCCGCCCCGTCCCCGGCGTTTACGGGACTGGTTCAGGCGTCGGCTACGATTGCCGACGGAGGATTCGCCTAGTGGCCTATGGCGCTCGCCTGGAACGCGGGTTGGGTTAACAGCCCTCAGGGGTTCAAATCCCCTATCCTCCGCGCTCGGGTCCGGGGTGCGACCTGCTGAATCAACCCTGATCAGCGGTTCGCACCCCGGCCCAATTAAGTACCGAGGAGGAGTATGGGCCGCACCGTCGCGGTGATCTGGCACGTGTCGTTTTCGATCGTGGCCGCCGGCCTGTTCTTCTTTTTCGTCCTTCCGCGCTGGCCCGAACTCATGGGTCAGACCTCGCCGACGCTCGGGCTGATCCTGCGCATCGTCACCGGGGCACTGATCGGCCTCGCGGCCCTGCCGGTGGTCTTCACTCTGCAGCGGACCAAGCGTCCCGAGCTGTCCACCCCGGAGCTGGCGCTGCGGTTGCGGACCGCCTCGATCTCCCTGCACGTGCTGGCCGCAGTACTGATCGTCGGTACCGCGGTCTCCGAGATCTGGTTGTCGCTCGACAGCTTCGGGCCGTGGCTGTTCGGCGTCTACGGCGCCGCCGCCGCGATCGCCCTCCTCGGCATTTTCGCCTTCTACCTGGCCTTTGCCGCAGAGCTTCCGCCCCCGCCGCCCAAGCCGCTCAAGGTCCGCGAGAAGGCCGAACGCCGCGGACGCAAGAAGAAGAAGGCCGCCGAGGCCGAAGAGGCCGAGGCAACCGAAGCGACCACAGAGGTTGCGGAAACCGAGGATGCGAAGGCTGCCGACGCGGCAGACGAAGCCGGCGAGGAGACCGCGGCCGAAGAGACCGAAGCCGAGGCTGAATCCGACGCGGACGAAGCCGAGGACGAGACTGAAGCCGAGTCTGACGAGGGCAAGTCCCTTCGCAACCGGCGGCCGTCGAGCAAGAGCGGGATCACGCGGCGAGGCCGGCGTTCACGCGGCGAAGTAGCCACCGAAGACTGACGGACGCCAATCGCGTCGACATCGGGTATTTATCCAGCCAAGATGGGTACATGAGCAAAGTGGGCTCACATCCGTTCAGAACCATCGTCGTGGCTGCACTGACCGCTGCGGCTGCCGTCGTGGTGCCGTCAGCGCCGGCCGTTGCCGCGCCCGGTGACCCGGAGACGGTGGCCGCCCAGGTCGAGCCCTCGGTCGCGCGGATCGACACCGTTGTCGACTACCAGCAGGCTTACGGCATCGGCACCGGCATCGTGCTGTCTCCCAGCGGTGAGGTGCTGACCAACTATCACGTCGTCCAGGGCGCGAACACGATCAGCGCCACGGTCGGCGGCCAGCGCTTCCCCGCCGACCTGGTCGGCTACGACCGGCAGAACGACATCGCCGTGCTGCAGCTGCACGGCGCGGCCGGCCTGCCTCCCGCACCGATCGGTGATTCGGCCGCATTGGCACCGGGCCATCCCGTCGTCGCACTCGGTAACGCCGGCGGCAGTGGCTCTCCTCTGACCCGCGAGGTCGGGACCGTCAGCGCGTTCAACCGGACCGTCAACGCCGAGGACGAGCTGACCGGCACCAGTGACGAGATCAACGGACTGTTCGAGTTCGCCGCACCGGTACGCGCCGGCGATTCCGGCGGCCCGGTGGTCAACGATGCGGGTCAGGTCGTCGGTATGACGACGGCCGCTTCGGTGAACTTCCGAATGGGCCCGGGCGGCAAGGGATTCGCGATCCCGATCAACAATGCGATGGCCGTCGCCGGACAGATCCGCGCCCGTAACCCGTCGGGCACGGTGCACATCGGACCGCCGACCATGCTCGGCGTCGGAGTACGTACCGCGCAGCGCCAGAGCCGCGGCGTGATCGTCCAGGACGTCATCCCGGGCGGCCCCGCAGAAGCGGCCGGCCTGGTCCCGGGGGATCTACTCACCAACATCGACGACACCCCGCTGGATTCGGCCCGGACCCTGACGCTGGTTCTGGATCGGCATTATCCGGGCGATGTCATCGGCTTGACCTGGCTGGACCAGGCCGGTCAACCGCGCACCGGCAAGGCCACGCTGGCTGCCGGGCCGTAATCCGTGGTCACACTGGACCGCCTGATCAACGTCCTGGGCGGCTACGGGGTGCGGCTGCGCGCCCCGGCACCCGGATCGGCCCCGCGCTCCACCGAGCTGCGCAGCGTCGTGATGCACGAACCCGGGCAGGTCATCGGTGACGTTTTGCTGGCGGTCGGGGCCACCTCGGTCGCCGAAGCCGTGCGGTGGGCCGCGGCAGCACGCGCCGTGGTGGTGCTGGTTCGCGGCCCTGACGTTCCCGACGACGACGAGCCGGTGGTCGACGATCGCATCGCGGTGATGACCGTGGAGCCGGAAGTCTCCTGGAGCGAGTTGGCGGCGGTGGTCTACGGCGTCGTGCTCGAGGGCCGCGAGACCGAATCCGGGCGCGGTCCAACCGATTTGTTCGCACTGGCCGACAGCCTCGCCGACGCGGTGGGCGGCTCGGTCACCATCGAGGACCGGCGCAGCGCGGTCCTGGCGTACTCGCGCCTGCAACAGCACGCCGATCCGGCCCGCGCCGAGACGATCCTGAGCCGCGGGGCGCCGGAACGGCTCCGCACCCTGTTCGAGGCTCGCGGCGTGTTCCGGCACCTGGCCGAGTCCGATGAGCCCATGTTCGTCGAAGGCGACGACGAGCGCGGCTTGACCGGGCGCATGGTGGTGGCCGCGCGAGCCGGCCGAGAACTGCTCGGCTCGATCTGGGTGACGTGCGCGGAACCGTTGCCCGATGCGCGCCGGGCCGCGCTGGCCGACGGCGCCCGCATGGTGGCGCTGCACCTACTGCGCTCCCGGGCCAGCGCCGATCTGGAACGTCAGGTGGAGTCGGAGCTCGTCATCCGTCTGCTCGAGGGCGCCGCCGACGCCACCACGGCGGCCAGCAGGCTGGGCCTGCCGCAGACGCCGCTGCGGGTGATCGCGCTGCGGGCCCAGACCGGCGACGAGCGGCATGCCGCGCTGCTGCTGGCGTTCGAGCGGGCGACCGCGGGCTTCGGCTGGTCACGCCCCGGCCGCAGCGCCCTGGCCGGCAACACCGTCTACACCGTGCTTCCCGGCGCCGAGGCCGAAGCCGCGAGCGGTTGGGTGACGGGGTTACGCGCCGCGCTGCCCGAGCGCGTGACCGTACTGGCCGGGATCAGCGGCCCTGCCACCGCCGCTGAACTGGCGCTGGCCCGCAGTGAGGCCGACGAATGCCTGGCCCTGCACGAGGTGCGGCGCGAGGGTCCGGCGCCGGTCTACGACGAGGCGTGGGACGAGATCCTGCTGCAGCGCCTGCGGATCGCGGCCCGCTCCGGCCGAGCCCCGCAGCGCGGCCCGGTCGCCGAGTTGCGGGCCCACGATCAGGCTCATGGCACGCAGTATGCAGGCACGCTGCGGGCCTGGTTGGAGGCCCAGGGCGATCTGGCCGGTGCCGGACGAGCCCTCGGCGTCCACGAGAACACCGTGCGCTACCGGCTGCGCAAGATGATCGACCTGACCCAGCTCGACCTGGCCGACCCGCGCAAGCGGCTGGCGATGATGATCGAACTCGCCGCGACCGAGGAATCGCCCTAGCGAATTGTCGTGGGCCGACAATCGCCGCACCTGTGATTGTCGGAATGCTGCAAACCAGGAGGGTCTGATCAGGCCCACCATGGGTGCATGAATGGGGTCGAGCGCATTGACGGCGGACCGCGGTCAGCGGTGGTCGTGGGTGCAGGCATTGTCGGCCTGTCCACGGCATGGTTTCTTCAGGAGCGCGGGGTCGAGGTCACCGTGGTCGACCGCCGCGGGGTGGCCGCGGGTGCATCGTGGGGCAATGCCGGCTGGGTTTCGCCGACGCTGACCATCCCACTCAACGATCCAGCGGTGCTGCGGTATGGCCTGCGGTCGCTGTTCGACGCGTCCGCGCCGCTGCACATCCCGCTGTCCCCGGGTCCCCGACTGTTGGCGTTCCTGGCCCGGTTCGCGCTGAACTGCCGGATGTCGACGTGGACGAGGGCCGCCAAAGCCAACGTGCCACTCAACGAGGAGTGCCTGGAGGCCTACGACGTACTGACCGCCAACGGGGTGGCGGTGCCCACCACCGACGGACCGATCACCGCCCTGTTCGAAACCACCCATCAGGCCGAACATCTGATGACCGAACTACGCCGGATGGCCGCTGTCGGGCAGACCGTCACGGTCACCGGCCTGTCCGGTGCCGCGCTGCGTGAGCACGTTCCCCTGGCGTCGGCGGCGATCACCGCAGGCATCAGCGTCGAGGGCCAGCGCTTCGTCGACCCGGGCCGGTTCGTGCAGGCACTCGGCGATGCCGTCGTCGCCAGAGGCGCGGAATTGGTCATCGGCGAGGTCACCGATGTTCGCGCCGAGGGAGCGACGGTAACCGTGGATCTGGCGGACCGCTCCCTGACGGCGGACACCGCGGTGATCGCCACCGGGGCGTGGCTGTCGAAGCTCGCCAAGCCGTGGGTCCGTACACCCGTGCAGGCCGGACGTGGTTACTCGTTCACCGTGCCGGTGCACCGGCCGATCCTGGGCCCCATCTACCTGCCCGACGCCCGCGTCGCGTGCACGCCGTACGCGGGCGGACTGCGGGTGGCCGGAACCATGGAGTTCCGCTCCCCCGACGATCCGCTGCAACCGCCGCGAGTCGACGCCATCATCGCCTCCGCTGCCCCACTGCTCGACGATGTGGACTGGGACGCCCGCACCGACGTGTGGGTGGGCCCGCGACCGGTCACCCCGGACGGGAGACCGCTGATCGGTGAAGTGGCACAAGGGATTTACGTGGCGGGCGGTCACGGCATGTGGGGCCTGGCCCACGGCCCCGTGACCGGCCGGCTGCTGGCCGAATACATCACCACCGGAAAGCAACCCGAAGTCCTACGGGAATTCGACCCGCTGCGCTGACAATTCACGACTTCGCCCTGACGGGCCGACAAGCCGTCAGGGGCGGCGCGCGAGCCCGCCCCTGACGGCAGCCGCATCACCGGAAGGAAAGCACAATGACTGTGAGCCAACGTGTTTGGTTATCCCCACAGGCCCATGAACGCCTGCAGGCCGAGCTGTCGACGCTGCGCGACTTGATCTCAGGTGAAGCGGCCGAGGATTCCGACGAGAACCAGGTGGCCGTCCAGCGGGCCCGCCAGACCCGCATCCAGCAGATCCACGATCTGCTGCTCAATGCCGTCATCGGTGAGGATCCGCCCGACGACGGTGTGGCCGAACCGGGCATGGTGTTGACGGTGCGCTATGACCAGACCGATGAGACCGAGACATTCCTGCTGGGCATCCGCGGCGCCGAGTACGGCGATCTGGAGGTCTATTCGGTGAACTCACCGCTGGGCGAGGCCATCGTCGGCGCGCGCCCCGGCGAGCAGCGCCACTATCCGGTGCCCAGCGGGGAGGCCGTGCCGGTCACGCTGATCAGCGCGGTGCCGTTCGGGATGCATGAGGTACGCGCCTTAACCTGAGGGGATGGCAGGTGAACGCAAGGGCACGCCCGGCAGCTTGACCGCCGACGACTGGATCCAGGCCGGGTAT
This sequence comes from Mycobacterium sp. URHD0025, assembly GCF_000426065.1. Taxonomy (GTDB): domain Bacteria; phylum Actinomycetota; class Actinomycetes; order Mycobacteriales; family Mycobacteriaceae; genus Mycobacterium. The sequence continues at coordinate 375,422 of NZ_AUEQ01000009.1, forward strand.
GCCTTGCTTGCCTCCGACGGGATGCGGGCGCTGAAGATCGAGCGGCTCTGCGAACAGATCGGCGCCACCCGGGGCAGCTTCTACTGGCACTTCACCGACATGAAGGGCTACCGGGCCGCCCTGGTGGCGTCGTGGAATGCGTTTCTGGAACAGGACCGCCGCGCGCTGGCCGAACTTGAGGATGTGCCCCCGCGCGAACGCCTGTCGCGAATGATGAAGCAATTGCTCAGCCCACAGCACTGGACCTTGGAACGCGCGATGCGCGAGTGGGCGAGGTCCGACGACATCGCCGCGGCCAACGTGCGCGCGGCCGATCACCGGGTCCTGGTCGCCGTCACCAAGGCCTACATCGACTACGGGTTCGCCCCCGAGGACGCGAGTCTGCGGGGTCAGGCCACCTTCGCCACGGGCATCGGGGCGCTGCATCTCATGGACTCGGCCGACGCGCTGACCGCCGCCGACCGCTACGAACGTTTTCTGGACCTGATGCTGACGCGTTGACTCCTGGCTCTCAGCCCAGGTCGGCGTCGATGATCGTGGAGAACAGGCGCTCGAACAGCTCGGTCAATTGGCCGGTATCGCATTCGGTCAAGCCTGGGCTGCGCATCACCCGGCGCATCAGAAGGACACCACTGACCAACGACAACATCGCGTCGGTGCGGAGCCGCCGGCCGGGCTCGGCGAGCTGGCGGCCCAACCGCCGGCCGACGTGGCGCGCGATCGCGTCACGCACGATGTCGACGGCGACGGGATTCGAGACAGAGCGGAGCATGATCAGGAACGGCTCCAGCGGATCGGCGTCCGGGTCGGAGCGCTCGACCAGCGCGGTCGCCATATCGCGTGCGAGAGTGTCTGGTTGCTCGCCGACGATCGCCGGTGGCGCGAACGAGGTTTCGACCGCCTCGGCGAACAGCTGCTCTTTGGACCCGAAGTAACGGTTCACCAGCATCGCGGTGACCCCGGCGCCTCGCGCGATCTCTCGAACGCCGACACCGTCATAGCCGGACAGCGCGAAGTGGCGGATGGCCGATTGCAGGATCGCTTCGCGGGTGTCCGCAGCATTGCGTGGTCGTGTGGAACCCATGCCGAGAACGCTAGGGAATATCCGCGCGCAAGTCTACGTCTGTATACCTATCGGATGTATACAGACGTAGACATGGAGCGGGTCATGGATCTCGGTTTGTCGGGTAAGCGCGCACTGGTCACCGGATCGAGCACCGGGCTCGGTCAGGCCATCGCTGAAACGCTTGCGGCGGAGGGTGCGTCCGTCGTCGTCCACGGACGCGACGCATCGCGCACCAAGGCCGTCGCCGACGGCATTCGAGCCGGCGGCGGCGACGCGGTCTCCGTCACCGGGGACCTGACCACCGACGACGGTGCCGACGCCGTCGCCGCCACCGCAGGTGACATCGACATCCTCGTCAACAACGCCGGGTACTACGACGGGCTCGGATGGTCCGAACTCACGGCCGACTCATGGGCACAGATCTATCAGGCCAATGTCGTATCCGGGGTGCGCATGATCGAGCGCCTCGTGCCCGGGATGCGCCAGCGCGGGTGGGGCCGCGTCATTCAGATCGGTGGCGGGCTGGCGATCCAGCCGGTCGCGATGCAACCGCACTACAACGCAACCCTCGCCGCCCGACACAACCTCACCGTGTCGCTGGCCCGGGAACTCGCCGGCACGGGCGTCACCTCGAACACCGTCGCGCCAGGAGCCATGCTGACCGAACCTGTACGGGATATGGCCATCCGCGCCGCAGCCGCACATGGGTGGGGCTCGACGTGGGATGACATCGAGAGGGCTGCCGCGACCGAATGGTTTCCCAACGACATCGGCCGCTTCGGCAGGCCGGACGAAATCGCCTCCGCAGTCGCATTTTTGGCCAGCATGCATGCCGGCTACATCAGCGGTACCGATCTGCGCGTCGACGGCGGAACGGTCCGCAGCGTCGCCTGAACAGTTAGTCCACCCAGATATGTCAACCGAAAGTAGGTAACCGCAATGTCGTACGTGTTTCTGGTATCAGGCGCATCCCGAGGTCTGGGCCGCGCCGTCGTCGAGGCCGCGCTGGGCGCGGGGCACCGCGTTGTCGCCGGAGTCCGCTCCCCCTCTGCCCTGGCCGACCTTGCCGAGCAGGAGCCGGATCGCCTCGCCGTTGTCGAACTCGACGTGACGGACGACGCCCAGGTCCACGCGGCCGTGGCCACCGCGGTCGAGCAGTTCGGCCGACTCGACGTACTGGTCAACAACGCGGGCTACGCGAACATGGCCGCCATCGAGGACTTCGACTTCGACGACTTCCGTGCCCAGATCGACGCCAACTTCTTCGGCGTCGTACGGCTGACCCAAGCCGCGTTGCCCGTGATGCGCGCCCAGCGCTCCGGCCACATCGTCCAGATCTCATCAGTGGGCGGGCGACTCGTGCGCGCCGGCCTGGGCGCCTACCAGTCCGCCAAGTGGGCAGTCACCGGATTCTCCGGCGTGCTCGCAAAGGAAGTCGAGCCTCTCGGAATCAAGGTCACCGTGCTCGAACCCGGTGGTATGCGCACTGATTGGGCCGGACCGTCGATGCGGGTCGCCTCGGTCCGCGAGGAGTACGCCGGCACCGTCGGTGCGTCGATCGCCCAGAGCACACCGGAAAACCTCGGTGCCAGCGATCCCGCCAAGGTGGCCGAACTGGTCCTCACCATCGCCGAGATGAGTGATCCCCCAGAGCGATTGCTCGTCGGACCCGATGCCTATCGCTACGCCACCGCCGCCGGACGCGACCTGCTCGCCGACGACGAGAAGTGGGAGTCCCTCAGCCTTTCCACCGCGGCCGATGACGTCACCGCCGATCAGGTCGACCCGCTGGGAGCCACCGGCTGATCAGGGCTTCCGGTTGCCGTCCTCGTCCCAGTTCTCGGCAACCTTCTTGCTGGGCTGCACCCGGGGCGGCTCACCCGGCATCTTCGGGTAGCTCGGCGGGTACGGAAGATCCCCGAGACCACGCTCCTCGTCGGCGGCCACCAGGTCGAGCAGCGGCTGCAGCGACTGCTTCGTCGACTCGATGCCTGCCCACGGATCTTCGCGTCCGGCAAGGAAATCCGGCACAGTGGCGATGGTGTAGTCGTCAGGATTGGCCGTACGGAGCTCTTTCCAGGTCAACGGCGTCGACACCGTCGCGATGGGGGTTTTGCGGGCCGAGTACGCCGAGGCGAACGTGCGGTCACGGGCGTTCTGGTTGTAATCGATGAACAGCCGCTCGCCCCGCTCTTCCTTCCACCACGACGTGGTGACCGCATCGGGCGCGCGGCGTTCGACCTCGCGGGCCAGTGCGATGCCGGCCCGTCTGACCTCGATGAAATCCCAGTCAGTCTTGATCCGGAGGAAGACATGTACCCCACGGCCGCCCGAGGTCTTCGGGTAGCCGACCAGACCCAATTCGTCGAGCAACGGCTTGAGCACATCGCACGCGACCGCGGCGGCCTCGGCGAACCCGGTGCCCGGTTGCGGGTCCAGATCGATACGCAGCTCATCGGGATGCTCGGTGTCCGGGCACCGAACCTGCCAGGGGTGCAATGTGATGGTGCCCATCTGGGCGGCCCATGCGATGGCTGCCGGGTGGGTCACCTTGAGGGCGTCGGCGGTGCGCCCGGACGGGAAGGTGACGACGCAGGTCTCCAGATAGTCAGGGTGCTTCTGCGGCACCCGCTTCTGGTAGATCTCCTCGCCCTCGATGCCGTCGGGGAACCGCTGCAAATGGGTGGGCCGGTCCTTCAACAGCGCGACCATGCGGTCGGCGACACTGAGGTAGTACTCCATCAACTTGCCCTTGGTGCCGCCACTACCCAGCTTCGGGTAGTACACCTTGTCGGGGTTGGTGAATCGGACCTTGATCCCGTCGACGTCGAGTTCGGTTGCTCCTCCAGCTTTTTCAGCCATCTCAACTGTCTCCCTCAAGGACGTCGTACAGGTCGTAGTTCAACGGCACGTCGAGTTGGTCGAAGGTGCAGCTCGAGGGTTCCCGGTCGGGCCGCCAGCGCAGGAACTTCACCGCGTGCCGAAACCTCCTCCCGTGCACCGTGTTGCCCTCCATCTGGTCATACGCCACCTCGCATACCCGCTCGGGACGCACCGGAATCCACCGCTTGTCGGCCGCCGAGTTCCAGCGGCTCGGGTCGCCATCACGGACTTCATCGCCCTCACGCAGCGGCTCCAGATCAGCAAGCAGCTTGAGCCGGTCCTTGACGCTGAACGACGCCGCTCCCCCGACCATCTGCAGCTCACCGTCGGCCCGGTAGAGCCCGAGCAGGATCGAGCCGACGCCCTCACCGCTCTTGTGGATGCGGTAACCGATGGCCACACAGTCGGCGTCGCGATGATGCTTGACCTTGACCATCTCCCGCTTGCCCGGCAGGTAGGGCCCGTCGAGCTTCTTGGCGATCACGCCGTCGAGCCCGGCCCCCTCGAAGGTCCGCAACCACTGCGCCCCGAGTTCGGGATCGGTGGTGGTTCGCGTGACGTGACACCACTGCGTCGCCTTGACGGCGTCGATCAATGCTTCACGGCGGACCCGGAAAGGGTCGTCGAGCAGTGAGCGGTCGCCGGTGGCCAGCGCGTCGAATCCGATGAAATGCGCCGGAGTCTGCTCGGCGAGCATGCGCACCCGAGACTCCGCGGGATGGATCCGCTGCGACAACGACTCCCAGTCGAGCCGGACCCTGCCGTCGACCTGGCGTGGGACCACCACTTCACCGTCGAGGACACAGCGGCCGGCGAGCCCGTCACGCAGCGCGTCCAGCAGCTCGGGAAAATAGCGCCCGAGTTCCTTGCCACTGCGTGATTGCAGCACCACCTCGTCGCCGTCACGGAAGGCCAGGGCGCGGAATCCGTCCCATTTCGGCTCGTACGACCACACCCCGGCCTCGTCGGGCACTTTCACCTGGGCTTTGGCGAGCATCGGTTCGATCGGCGGCACTACGGGTAGGTCCACGGGCTCCATCCTGGTTCATCGGGGTGACATGGATCTAGACCGCCGCGCCGCCGCCAACTCATCGCCCCGACCAGTTATCTCCCGTACGTGAGCCTCATACGCGTAAGCGTTCGCCGATCGGCTTGTCCATCTGTGCACGCACCGCGCGGGTCATGTCATCGGCCAGCACCTCGTCGGCGCCGGACTCGATGCCGTCGAGCACCTGACGGACCACGTCGGCGGGGTCTGACTTCGGAGCGTCCGCGAACGCGGCCATATCGGTGTCCACCAGGCCGACGTAGACGCCGACCACCTGCACGCCGCGCGACCCGAGTTCAAGTCGCATGGAGTCGGTGGCGCTCCACATCGCGGCCTTCGACACCCCGTAGCTCGCACCGATGGGCATCCATGCGAGCACGGACGCGACGTTGACGATCGCACCGGATCTTTCCGCGATCCGGTCGGCGAACGCGGATGCCATCGCCAACGGGCCGAACAGGTTCGTCTCCATCTCTTCGCGCAGACCGGAGCTGTTCGCGTCAAGGACCGAGGCTCCGCGGACGATGCCGGCGTTGTTGATCAGCAGGCTGACGTCGGACGCCACTTCGGCTGCCCTTGCGACGGATGCCGCGTCGGTGACATCGAGCTGAAGCGCGACGACTCGCGGATCTTCGACCTCGATCGCCCGCGGATCACGGGCGGCCGCATACACTTTCGCCACTCCGCGGTCCAGGAGCTGCGCGACGTATTCGCGTCCCATGCCCCGGTTGGCTCCGGTGACCAGAACTGTCTGCTCGGCAAGCGCGGTCATGCGATCGTCGCTCCCAGGAACTCGAGCGCTTCGGGGACGAACCGCTCATGGGCCTGGAAGATGCCGCCGTGCCCCGCATCGGGGTAGATGCGCAGCGTCGCATTGGGCAGGCGTCGAACCAGGTCGTAGGAGTTGACCGTCGGCACCATGCGGTCGTCATCACCGTTGGCCACCAGGACGGGCTGACGGATGGTCGAGAGGTCCGCCGGCTTCTCGAGGCCCCACGCATGAATCGCCTTGAGCTGCGTCCGGAAAGCTCCGAGTGCCATCGCCTTGTCCCGATCGTTCGTACGTTCCTTCAATCGCTTGATGAACGCCTTGGCCTCGGACTTGCCGTGTCCCGTTCGGGTGAAGAACAGAAGCTCTTTGGGATCCTTGAAGGTGGCGAATGCGTGGAGCGTGTCGAGGTAGGTCAGTCTCGTCACGTTGACGATGCCCTCACCTCCCGCGGGGCCCGTCCCCGCGAGGATGGCTTTCCGCACCAGCGCGGGCTCTCGTTGCGCGATCACTTGCGAGACCATTCCGCCGAGGGAGAACCCGAGAAGATCGACCTGCTCGAGTCCGAGCGCACGGATGAATGCCACGGCGTCGTCCGCCATGGCCTCGACGGTGTCCGGTGTCTTGCCCCCGGAACCACCGACGCCGCGATTGTCGAAGGTGATCACGCGATGCTTGGCCGCGATGCCGTCGACAACCCTCGGGTCCCAGTTGTCGAGATTGGCGGCCAGGTGATTGAGGAAGATCACGGGCACGCCGGTATCGATGCCGAGCTCCCGGTAGACGAATCGGGTTCCGCCCACGGAGACCGATTTCGTCGGCGCGTTTTTGTACGACGTGCCGCCCCAGTGGGTGCTTCGTTTGCTTGTCATGATTAATCCCTTTCCTATGACGTGGTCGCCGCGGCCAGCACCGCGTCGTTGACCGCGGTGGGCGTGATGGCGACGACGGCCTTCTGGGTGCGACTGATGATGTCCAGCAGATAGCGACGCTTGGGGCGCCTGGATGTCAGCGCGTGATCAACAGCCTTGGTGACCCGCTTGGGGTCGGCTGCCAGTTTTTGCATACGTCCCAACAACTTCCGGCTGCCGGCGAGGTGCGACGCGTACAGCCGGCGGTGCTCGTCACTGAGTTGTTTGGTCATGTGGTCGTAGTCACCGAGCACGTCGGCCCACATGTCGGTCCGGATCGGTCCCGGCTCGATGAGTGACACCGGAATCCGCCACGGACGCAACTCCATCCGAAGCGCGTCGGCCAGGGATTCGATCGCGTACTTCGACGCGGTGTAGGCGCCGGTCCCCGGTGTGGTGATCAACCCGCTGACCGAGGACATGAACACCACCCGGCCGCGGGCGGCGCGAATATTCGGTAGCACGGCCTGGGTCACGGCGATCTGCGAGATGACATTGACGTTGAGCTGTTGCGTCAGATCATCAAGGGACAGCCCCTCGACCGGTCCGTTGACGATGATGCCCGCGTTGTTGACGACGCCGTTCAGTTCGGCTGGTAGCTGATCGGGAAGCGCCGCGATCGCGGATCTGTCGGTGATGTCGAGCGCGATCGCGTGCACATTGGGCAAGCGATCGAGGCTGTGCAGGGCGGCATCGGACCGAGCAGTGGCATACACGTCCCAACCTCGGCGGCTCATGTGCTCGGCGATCGCCAGACCGATGCCCCGGCCCGCGCCGGTAACGAGTACGGAGGGCATGTCACACCGCCTTCGCCGAAAGGCGCCGCTGCCAGGCGAGCAGAATCGGCACGCCGACGGTCTCGAGGGCGATTGCCCCCAGCGCGACGGGGTGCGGACGCCCGCGCTGTTGCCATGACCCCAGCCGCGCAACGCCTCCCAGCGCTATGGTCGCTGCCGCGAATGACACGGCCGGCGACTTGTCGATATGACGGAGTTGAGACCAGATCACCGGCCCGACAGCGAATTTGAACACATTGGCATACCGCAGAGAACTGTCCACTGTCGGACTCACCTCGGGTGAGCCGCCCGGCACTCCTTGCGCGCCTCGCAGAATCTCACCGGTTGCGCTCGCCACAGGTACCGCCGCGAGCACACCCAACGTCCATTGCAGTCGTCGCCTGCTGTCCCATTGGTGCACCATGCCGAGCTCCTAATATACCGATCGGTGTACTTGCTGATCGGTGACGCTACACGCCTTTGCCCGCGATGTAAACCTATCGGTATACTCGGACCATGACCGGTCGCGGCGCCCGACAGCGCATCCTCAACACCGCCATCGACCTGTTCTACCGTGAAGGCATCAATGCCACCGGCGTCGAGCGGCTCGCCAGCGAAGCCTCGGTCTCCAAACGAACTCTCTACCAACATTTTCCGAGCAAGGCCGCCGTCGTAGAGGAATACCTGCGGTGCATCCAGCAAGGTGTCGGAGATCCCATCCACCCCGGACCCGACGCGTCGAACAGCACACCACGAGAGCGCATTCTCGCGCTGTTCGCCACCCCGTCCCCGGATGGGCAGATGCGCGGGTGCCCCTTCCACAACGCGGCGGTCGAAGCTGCCGAGGCGATGCCGGAAATTCAAGACATCGTCCACGAACACAAGCGCAACTACATCAAGGGCCTGATCAGGCTGGCTCGCCAGGCCGGTGCCAGCAACCCCACCCTGCTGGGCAATCAACTCGCGCTTCTCTACGAAGGCGCAGCCGCACTGTCAACCTCCCTCGACGACCCGTCCTGCTGGACACATGCGCGTAAGGCGGCCACGACACTGCTGGATCAAGCGGTGCGCTGACCAGGTGGAAGGTGCTGGGCGATCAACTCTTTGAGATGCCGGGCCACCTGCGTCAGCGGCTTGGTCGACTCCGTGGCGCGGGAAAGGATGATCGCCCCTTCGAGCGCCGCCACGACAGTCGTCGACAACGATTGCGCCGCAGCGCGACCGATGCCGTCCTCGATCAGTCTGTCGGCCAGTAGCTGACCCCACTCCGCGAACACCTCGGCGGCGGTACCGGCGGCCTCGGGAGCTTCGCCACGACTGAACGCCGCCGCCACGATGGGGCAGCCGCCCTCGAAGTCCGTGCTGACCAGCATCTCGCTCCACACGCGGGTAAACGCCCCGATCGGATCCCGCTGCGCGATACATTCGCGCAGCACAGCGGTCAGTTCATCTCCCGCGGCACGCGTCGCCGCGGCGACCAGCTCGGACTTGCCACCCGGAAAATTCAGGTAGATCGATCGTCGCGTCACGCCGCTTTCGGACAGGATCTCCGCGATCCCAGTGCCGGCCACACCTTGCTTCTGCATGAGTGTGGCCGTGGCCGACATCAGACGTTCCCGCGCTCGCATGGCTTGCACTATACCATTCGGTGTACTACCGTCGCGTTTGCCAGTAGACCGATTGGTATACCTCGCAGGTCTCTGGCCAACTTCGCCGAAGGAAAGAGATGACTGTGCACCTCCAGGTCGAGGACCGCGGCACCACCATGATCGTGCGGGTCGACGGCGGCCCGCACAGCTTGTTCGGAGTCGAGATCGCCAACGAGCTCGACGAATTGGTCGCTCGCGTCGACCGTGATCCAACCGTCCACGCCGTCGTGTTCACCGGGGCACGCCCTGGCCGGTTCGTCAGCCACGCCGACGTCCGGTGGCTGCAAGAAGGCGGAGCGGTGAAACCGAAACTGGGCCGACGCGGCGCCTCGGCCGCCCTTCGGCTTGCCAGAGCCATCGACCGTGCCGGTGTCCCGGGCCAGGTCGTGGACAGAACTCCGCTGAGCGGCGCCGGCCAGCTCGACCGGCTGCACGCGACGTTCATGAAGATGAATGCCAGCGGCGTCATCTTCGTTGCGGCGCTGAACGGTTCGGCGCTGGGCCTGGGAGCGGAATTCGCGTGGGCATGCGACCTGCGCGTCATGGCCGACGGTGACTACTTCATCGGCCAGCCGGAGGTCCTCCTCGGCATCATGCCGGGCGGTGGTGGCTCCCAACGGCTCACGCGCCTGATCGGCACCCACAAGTCATTGGTCGCGATCCTCGAGGGCAAGCCGTTCACACCTGCGCAGGCGCTGGCCAATGGCGCCGTCGACGATGTCGTCGCACCTGACGAGTTGGTCACGCGGGCGACCGAGCTGGCCGAGCACTTCGGGAAGCGGACGAAGGCGTCGGTCGAGGGCATCAAGCGGGCGGTCTACTTCGGCGGCTCGATGTCACTGGCAGAAGGTCTGCACGTCGAGCGGACCGAGTTCTTCCCCACCGATCAGTCGGAGACCGGCCAGGAGCTGATGGTGCAGTACCTCGCGGATACCGACGCCACCGGCGAGTTGCCTCTCTACCACCCCGACACCTATGCAGAAGCGCTCGCATCGGGCCGGGTGCCCGCGGTCGGTGCGGCCGACAGGGCGGTGAAGAAGTGAGCGCCGCACAGCCTTTCACCCGTCACGACGTATCGTTCGCTTCCGGCGATGACACCTGTGCCGCGTGGCTTTACCTGCCCACCGGAGTGACGTCACCGCCCGTGGTCATTCTCGGGCACGGTCTCGGCGCGACACGCGAGATGCGGCTGGACGCCTTCGCCGAACGGTTTGCGCAAGCCGGGATCGCCGCCTTGGCGTTCACCTACCGCCACTTCGGCGACAGCAGCGGTCAGCCTCGTCAGCTTCTGTCGATCAAGCGACAGCTCGCCGACTGGGATGCCGCCATCGCCTGGGTGAAGAATCGTCGCGGCGTCGACGGTTCCCGCATCGCGGTCTGGGGCAGCTCCTTCGGCGGTGGGCACGCCATCACGGTCGCCTCGCGCCATCCAGAGCTCAAAGCGGCGGTGGCTCAATGCCCGTTCACCGACGGCTTGGCCTCCGCGCTCGCGCTGGGCCCCACCGAATCTCTGAAGGTGTTGCCGTTGGTCGCACGAGACTACGTTGCCATGGTCTTGCGCAGGCCGCCCGCGATGATCCCGCTTGCCGGCCCCCCGCGCACCGTGGCCCTCATGAACGCCCCGGACGCGCTTCCCGGTTACCTGGCGTTACTACCACCCGACATGACCTTCCGGAATGAGGTGGCGGCACGGGTCGCACCGACGATCGCGACCTACCGACCCGGCCGTTCGGCGAAGAACATCACGTTTCCAATCCTGTTCTGCGTCAGCAACACCGACAGTGTGACGCCGCCTGCCCAAACCCTGCGGTACGCGCACACCGCGCCCAGGGGCGAGATCAAACGTTACGACGCCGGCCATTTCGACTTCTATCTCAGCGCGCCCTTCGAAGCACTGGTGCGCGATCAGGTCGAATTCCTCACTCGCCATCTACATCCGGCGAATGCCACCCTTTCCTGAAAGGAACATCCGTATGACTTCCCTGCACGACCCGCTGACGCTACCGTGCGGCCAGGTACTGCCCAATCGAATCATGAAGGCCGCGTTGAGCGAAGGGCTCGGCGACAAGCACAACGCTCCCGACGAGCGTCTGGAGCGGCTCTACACGAGCTGGAGCCACGGCGGCTACGGTCTGATCGTCACCGGCAACGTGATGGTCGACCGCACTCAGCTCGGCGAGCCGGGCAATGTCGTCATCGAGGACGAGCGCAACCTGGATGCGCTGTCACGATGGGCCAAGACCACCAAGGACGCCGGCGTTCCGATCTGGGTTCAGCTCAACCACCCAGGGCGGCAGTCGAACCCGCTCGCACTCGGCCACACGCCGGTGGCACCCAGCCCGGTGGCCCTCAACTTCCCCGGTGCGACCACGCCGCGTGAGCTGACACCTGGCGAGATCGAAGCCATCATCGAACGTTTCGCGAACGCGGCGGCGGTATGCGAGACGGCGGGTTTCGACGGCGTGCAGATCCACGGCGCGCACGGCTACCTGGTCGCTCAGTTTCTGTCGCCGTTGTCGAACAAGCGCGACGACGAATGGGGTGGTGACCCGGAACGCCGGATGCGCTTCGTGCTCGAGGTCGTGCGCCGGATTCGCTCACGCGTTTCGCCTGGCTTCGCGGTGGGGATCAAACTCAACTCGGCCGACTTCCAGCGTGGCGGGTTCACCGAAGATGAATCACGCTTGGTGGTGGCGGCGTTGGCACGTGAGGGTCTCGACCTGATCGAAGTCAGCGGCGGCAGCTATGAGCAGCCCGCCATGATGGGCAAGGCCGCCGAGAGCACTCGCAAGCGCGAGGCCTACTTCCTCGAGTACGCCCGCACGGTCCGCGGCCTTGCCGGCGACATCCCGCTGGCCGTCACAGGTGGCTTCCGTTCGCGAGCCGCGATGGCAGAGGCGGTCGATTCCGGTGAGTGCGACGTCATCGGTCTGGGCCGGCCCACCGCCACCACGCCCGACGCCGCAGATGTGGTGTTGGCCGGCCGCGCCGAGACACTGGCTTCACACTCATTGCGCGCCGGAATGCGCGGTGTCCTCGGCCGGTTCGTCGACCTGAAGTCCCTCGACGGCATTCTCGAACTCTCCTGGCACACAGACCAATTGCACCGGGTCGGCGACGGCCTGACACCCGACCTCAACCGCGGGCGCATCGCCACCATGCTTGCGATGCTGCGCCGCAACGGCACTGTGTCGCTCGGTCGCAAGCGTGGTCTTTGACGTGGAGCGCTATTCGCTGTCCGACAAGGTCGTGCTGATCACCGGAGCCGGCCGCGGGCTTGGTGAAGCCACCGCCGTTGCGCTTGCTGGTCGAGGGGCTCAAGTCGTGCTGGCGGACGTGAATCTGCCCGCAGTGCAGCAGGTCGCGCGGACGCTGCCGAACGGTCGTGTTCTGGCGTTGGAATGCGATGTCACCCAGCTGGATTCCGTCCAGGAGGCCGCACGGCGAGCCCGCGAAGAATTCGGGCGCATCGACGTCGTGATCGCCAACGCCGGCGTTCTCGGGCGTGGCGGCACCCTCCGCACGCTCACCCCAGACCAGGTGGGTGCCGTCATGTCCGTCAACGTGGCCGGAGTCGTCAATACCGTGGCAGCCACCCTGGAATCCGTGATCCGCAGCCGCGGGCAGATCGTGCTGGTGAGTTCGGTGTTCGCCTACATCAACGGGGCGGGAGCCATCCCGTACGCGATGAGCAAGGCCGCGATCGAGCAGCTCGGCCGCGGGCTTCGTGTCGAGTTGGCCTGCCACGGAGCATCGGCGATGACGGCGTATTTTTCTCTCATCGAGACCGACATGATCCGCCAGGGCGTCGATGCCGATCCGCATGTGTCGGCCCTGCTGTCGGCGATGCCCAAGTTCGTCCTCAAGCGAATCCAGCCGCAGGCCGCAGCGGCCGCGATCGCGGACGGGCTCCAGAGGCGGCAATCGTCCATCACGGTTCCTGGACGCTGGAGACCCGTCGCCGCCCTTCGAGGCGTAGCCGGACCGATTGTCGACGCGAAACTCGCACGAGACGCCGCCGTGCGGCGAGCGCTTACGCAACTCGAGAGTCGCTCGCCGGTGTAATCGGCCGATACACCCGCCGTCACGGAATACTGGTCCCCATGCGGTTACCCGTGATGCCGCCCGTCTCGCCCATGCTGGCCAAGCCGGCGACGGCGATCCCACCGGACGCGTCCTACGAACCCAAGTGGGACGGCTTCCGGGCGTTGGTGTTCCGCGACGGTGACGAAGTCGAGCTGGGCAGCCGCAACGAGCGCCCGATGACGCGGTATTTCCCCGAACTCGTCGAGGCGGCCAAGGCCGAGCTCCCACCCAGATGCGTGGTCGACGGTGAGATCGTCCTGCCCACCGACGGCGGCCTGGATTTCGAGGCCCTGCAACTGCGTCTGCACCCGGCGGCGTCTCGAGTACGTCTACTGGCCGAACAGACACCCGCGTGCTTCATCGCGTTCGACCTGCTGGCACTCGGTGACGACGACCTCACGGGCCGACCGTTCAGTGAGCGTCGTGCCGCCCTGGTGGATGCGCTGGGTTCGGGTCCGTCGTTCCACGTCACCCCGGCGACCACCGATCTGCCGACCGCGCGGCGCTGGTTCGACGAGTTCGAGGGAGCCGGGCTCGACGGGCTGATCGCCAAGCCGCTCACCCTCACCTACCAGCCCGACAAACGGGTCATGGTGAAGATCAAGCACCAGCGGACCGCCGACTGCGTGGTCGCGGGCTATCGCCTGCACAAGTCGGGCCCTGACGCGATCGGATCGCTACTGCTCGGGCTGTACACCGATGACGGTGAGCTGGCCTCCGTCGGCGTCATCGGCGCCTTCCCGATGGCGCGACGCCGTGCCCTCTTCGCCGAATTGCAGCCTTTGGTAACCAGTTTCGAGAACCACCCGTGGAACTGGGCCGCACAGGTGGCGGCCGATCCGGACCTCGCGCGGAGATACGGCGGCGGCTCACGCTGGAACGCCGGTAAGGATCTGTCGTTCGTACCGCTGCGGCCCGAACGGGTTGTCGAGGTTCGCTACGACCACATGGAGGGCCGTCGGTTCCGCCACACCGCCCAGTTCAACCGCTGGCGGCCCGACCGCGACCCGCGCTCGTGCACCTACGCCCAATTGGAACAACCGGTCACCTTCCGGCTCGACGACATCGTTCCGGGCCTGGGCCGCCGCTAGGAGTGATCCGGCGGCTGCAGCCAGGTGGCGATATTGCGGACGTAATCCTTGAACACCCCCAGTCGCGACGGATCGGCACGTATCTGCCAGCCAGGCCGATCGGTGACGAACGACGGCGCGCCACTGTCCAGATCCCAGTTGTAATCGGCGAAGTGGTGGAACGTCGACTCGGCCACGGCCCGGCCCATCGGCCTGCCCTCCGGCGTGCGCTCACCGTCCAGCGCCACCGCGAGATTGAATTCCCTGCCCGTGGCAGTGCTGCGCCCGCGGACCACCACCGTCGCGAACGGCACTCGCGCCGACACCAATCCCTCGTGAGGGTGGGCCGGGAACCACTCGATGCGCCCACTGGCGGTCCGGCTGGTGCGCAGCAGCTGGTGCACCGGCTCGTCGGCCAACACCGGCTGGTAGTCGCCGTTGGCGCCCGAGTGGTAGTTGGGCCACGAGATGTGGGGATTGTCCTGGTCGTCGCACCGTGACACCGCGTCCAGGCCCGCATCGTGAAACTCGTTGACCTGCCCCAACGAGCCAAGTCCAAGCAGGCAGCTGCCCAGATCCTGGTGGTCACGCGCGGTGAGCACCCCACCTCCGAGTCCGCGGAACCTGCCGATCGCCGCACACTCGTCAGGTGTCAGACCGTTGCCGACGTCGACCGCCATCAACCACAGCTGGTCGAAACCGAGCTCATCGAGATGGCTGAGCACCGGATCCTGCGCACCATGATCAACCCGGTTACGCGCCAGCACCTCGTGTCCATCCGCGCGAAGCTCGGCGGCCAGCATCGAGAACCGGCTGACATCCCAATCGTCGGGACTCTCCGTGATCGTGGTCTGCAGCAGGATCGTCGCCATTCGATGAGCCTGGCGGCTGCACTGAGGTTTGGGACCCTTGAAAACCCGTGGTCTGGTGTCGCGCATGGGCCGTTTGGCGGCCCGGAACTTGTCGTACCCCTCTGCGATGATGATCTTATGTCCTCGGCCGCAGCGTCTTTCACCCCGCAGGTGAATCCTGTGCGGCGGATCGAGGTGTTGTTCGGGGAATTGGAGCAGCTGTGCGGTCAACGCAACGCGATCGACGGCCGCATCGTGGAAATCGTCGCCGAACTGGACCGCGACGAACTGTGCGGGAACACCGGTGCCCGCTCGATGAAAGCACTGGTCGCCTGGAAAACCGGGGCCAGCCCCCGCAACGCCGAAACCACCGTGGCCATCGCCCGCCGCATCGACGCATTCCCCCGCTGCACCCAAGCCCTACGCGACGGACGCCTGTCGCTGGATCAGGTCGGAGTGATCGCCGAGAAAGCCGCCGACGGCTCCGATGCCCACTACGCCCAGTTGGCCAGCGTGGCCACCGTCAACCAACTACGCACCGCCGTCAAACTCGAACCCCGCCCCGACTCCACACCACAACCCGAACCGCCCCGGTCGTTCACCCGCACCGAAACCGACGACTACACCACCTACACGATTCGGCTACCCCGCCTGGAAGCCGCCAAGTTCGACGCCGGCCTGCGCGCACATCACGACGGACTGGTCGCCGACTGGAAACACCACCACGACACCGGCGCTGAGGGTCCCGACGAGCAGGCACCACCGTTTCCCAACCATGTCGACGCGTTCATGAGTCTCATCGAAGCCGGCTGGGACGCTGAGGCGGCACGTCGCCCCCACGGCCAGCACACCACCGTCATCGTGCACCTCAACCTCGACAAGGACGGCGGCACCCCGGTCGCCTCGCTACACCTGGGTCCGCTGCTCACCGACGAAGAACGCCAATACCTGCTCTGCGAGGCCACCTTCGAAGCCTGGTTCCAACGCCACGGCCAACCCCTCGGCGCCGCCCGCACCACCCGCCAGATCAGCCGCCGGCTGCGCCGCGCCCTGGAGCACCGCGACCACTGCTGCGTGGTCCCCGGCTGCGGGGCCACCCGCGGCCTACACGCCCACCACCTGGTGCACTGGGAAAACGGCGGTACCACCGAACTGCACAACCTCGTCCTGGTGTGCCCCTATCATTAGCGGTTGGCCGAACTACACTCGGGGTATGTCAGCGATCTTCACGGCCCCTGGCCGCACCGTCCGCGCAGGCTGCTACCTGCGCATCAGCTCCGACCCCCGCGACAAACGTGCCGGTGTCACCCGCCAGCGCGAGGACACCGCCGTGCTGTGCGAGGTGAACGGCTGGACCCCGGTCGACGTGTACGCCGACAACGACAAGAGCGCCACCAGCGGCGGTCCCAGGCCCGAGTGGGACCGGCTGCTGGCCGACGTGAAGGGCGGTCGGCTCGACGGGATCGTCGTGTGGAATCAGGACCGGGGCTGGCGCACCATGGCCGACCTTGAGTCGCTGCGCCCGGTGCTGCAGCCGCGCGGTGTCTTGCTGGCCACCACCAACATCGGCGTGATCGACTTCGCCAACGCCGACGACGTGTTCCGCGCCCAGGTGTCGACCGCGATCAGTGAGATGGAGGTCGCCAAGATGAGAGTCCGTATGCGCCGGGCCGCGCGCCAGAAGGCCGAGCTGGG
Source organism: Mycobacterium sp. URHD0025 (assembly GCF_000426065.1). Lineage (GTDB taxonomy): Bacteria > Actinomycetota > Actinomycetes > Mycobacteriales > Mycobacteriaceae > Mycobacterium. The sequence goes on from NZ_AUEQ01000009.1 coordinate 392,226, forward strand.
AATGCCCAAGTGGCGCAAAGCGTTCGGGTATCTACCCTACACCGGCACCAAGGAGGCCGACACCGGGGTGCGCGAACCCGACCCGATGACCGCACCCCTGGTGCTCGCCGCCTACAAGATGGTGCTCAACGGGTGCTCGATGGTGGATATCGCGCGGATGTTCAACGACGCCGAAGCTTTCGGGCTGACAGGCAAGCCGTGGACACACAGCACCGTGTCGTTGTTCCTGCGCAAAGCCCGCAACGCTGGGCTGCGCGAACACAACGGCGAGGTTGTCGGCCCCGGCACCTGGCCCGCCCTGGTGCCCGAAAACACTTGGCGCTCAGTGCAAACCATCCTCAACGCCGACAGCCGCAAACCCGGGACGAAAGCCATCCGCCGACACCTGCTGACCGGCCTGCTGAACTGCGAACGCTGCGGGCACCACTTGTCCGGCCAATGGGTGATCCGCGCCACGGGCAACGCCCCGGGCAGGCCCAAGGCCGGGGAGACCAAGCCGCTGAAGACGAATCGTGAACGCTCGATCACCTACTCCTGTGCGGGATGTCGCGGTGTGTCCATCCGCGCGCGGCACATCGAGCCGCTGACCTTCGAGCTGGTCGCCGGGAGGCTGGCCAAACCGGATGCCGTGGACCTGCTGAAGGCCCCCGAGTTCGATGAGGAAAAGGCCGAGCGCCTGCGCACCGAGCGCCAGACCTTGTTGGCCCGGCGCGGTGAGATCGCCGACGAGCGCGCCGACGGCCTGCTCGACAAGGCCGCCTATCACCGGATGATCGACCGCATCGACCGCAAGGTCGAGGCCATCGACGCCGAGCAAGTCGACAGCGACAAGGCCCGAATCTTCGACGGATTGCCCTTGGGCACACCGCAAGTCAGGGAGGCCGTCGAGGAGCTGAGCCCCGACCGCTACCGGGCCGTCATCGAAGTGCTGCTGAACCTGACCATCAAGCCGGTCGGGCGCAGCCACCGGCCCAGCGCCACCGAGCGATTCGACCCCGAGCGCGTCGGGGTGGTGTGGCGGTGAACGCCCCCGCCATCATCGAGGTGTTCTGCGAAGGCCCACCGGGCGCCCGCCACGAGCGCCGTGTCCTGCGCCGGTACGCCCGCCAGGAGGCTGACCCGCCGCAGTGGTGGCCAATGCCGTCACACGCCGCGCTGCGCCAGGAGACGGCCCACGGGCCTTTCGCTCCGGCTAGGTGGTCGCGGATACATCGGCGCATCGGGTTCCGCTGCCGGGACTGCCGTGTGGACCTGAAGCACACCCTCGACCGCGACTACGACCGCGACTACCCGCCGCTGTCGGCGGTGCTGGAGGAACTGCGGGCCAACGGTATCGCCCAGGTGCCGGTGAGGAATCTCGACACCGTGGTGGCCTGGAAGTAAAAGGGCGCGACACGCCGGGCAGCCGCCGCTGCGGGCTGTAGCATTGTCTCCCGACTGGGCCACCCGGGCAGCCCGACAGTTTCCGGGGACCGCCTCTCATGCGGAGGGATGTTTTCCGCATGCCTGGAGGCATCCGAAGTGCCCGTCGAGAGTGTCCGCTCTTACCACGCCCGCGTTGCCGGGCTCACGCGGGCGATCAAGGCCGGTGAACGTCCCGCTGACAGTCCCGAACTGGACAACGCCAAGCGCGACCTCAACGCCGCCCGCATCGCCGCGTTCATCGAACGCCAACTCGCTCAAGCGCCGCCGCTGACCCAGGCCCAGCGCGACCAGCTGGCGGAGCTGCTCAAGCCGGTGCGCCGAGGTGGTGGCGACGATGCCGCCTGACGAAAAAGTCGGCCCCCCAGGGCAGCCCACCCTGGAGGGAACCGACACCTACGCAACACCGGCCACCACGACCTGCGTCCCTGTCGAGTCTAGGTGTGAGACCGGCGACGGGGCCGCTGTCCACATCACCGAAGGCGGCGAAGCGCATGCCGCCCGATAACGAAAACGGCACCGCCTTCAACCCCTTCAACCCCCGCGCGTTTCGCCGCAGCCTGCGCCGCGCCGGAATCACCGCCACCCAGTACCGGGTGGCCGTGGAGTTGTGCGAGTACGCCAGCCAGGACAGGTCGGTGGTGTGGCCGTCGGTCGCCGTGCTGGCCGAGGATTGCGAACTGGGCCGTAGCACCGTGATCCGCATCCTGGGCCAGCTTGAGTCGCACGGCATCATCACATGCGACGGCGGGCGCAAGGGTGGCCGTGGTTGCTCGACCCGGTGGCGCCTGATCGCAAAGGGTGTCACCAGTGAGACCCTTTCGGACCTAAAGGGTCTCACCAGCGGGACCCTTTCTGACGCGAAAAGGGTCCCGCTGGAGACGAAAAGGGTCCCGCTGGAGGCCCAAAAGGGTCCCGCCAGCGAGACCCGAAGTAGTAAAGAAGAAGGGAAGAAGGGGGGAAGGGTGGCTGACGCCACCCCCACCACCCCCCCGCCTCGCGTTTCACGCGATAGCGAACCAGAGGTTTGCTGCCCGGAGCACGAACCGCCCGGCGTCGAGAACTGCACAGCCTGCGAGCGTGCCTGGCGCAAGCATGAGGCCTGGGAAGACGTGCACCCGCAATCGTGGGCCGAGTTCGCCGAAGAACTGTTACCCGACTTCCGCCCGGAGTGGATAGCTCAGGGACCGCCCAAGTTCTGCGACCGTGACCACGGCGTAAGCGCGGCCTGTGGCACCTGCCGAGACCTACGCCTGATGCGTGAGGAATGGGACAAACGCCGCGCACAGTGGAAAGTGGACTGCAACGACTGGCGGAAGGCGATTGACGGCTGCGGCAGATGCAACAGCTACGGTCGCGTCTGGGTCGGAGACGATCCCGACCCGTGGTGGTGCGACCACGGTTACGGGCCTGACCCGCAGCTCGATTATTTCGGGACGGTGTCATCGGTGCCGCCGGACACCTGCGAGTCGGTGTCGAACGTCGGAAACGGCGGCTTCGGTGTCCGCTACGGGACGGGATCGCCGTGATCGCCGAACTGTTGCGCGACCTGGCCCGCGCCGTACCCCATCTCCCCGGCGCAGCCTGCCGGGGACAGCAGGCCGTGATGGATGTCGCCGACGGGCGCGACCGGGCCGCCATCGCTGCGGCCCAACAGGTCTGCGCCGGGTGCCCGGTGTTGCCGGAGTGCCAGGCCTGGATCGGCAGCGTCCCGAGGGCGCGGCAGCCCAGTGGTGTGGTCGCCGGAAGGTTCCTCGCACCGCCGAGAGTGAAACGGCTGCGCGACCATCCACCCCGACCGCCCACCAAAGCCGACCGCGCCACCCGCTGGCTCGCCGACTACTTCCAGCGCCACGGCCCGGTCATCTCCACCCAGGTGCGCGCCGACGCCCAGCGCGCGGGCTTCGACATCTCCACTCTGGCCACCGCCCGGCACCGTCTCGGCGTCGAGGTCGAACGGATCACCGGCCAGCACGGCGGCCAACGACTCTGGACCCTGCCCAACTCCCCCGTGCTCGGAAATGCCGAACACGTTCGGTATTTGCCGCCCATCAACACCAACATCGGAAGGAAACCCATGCACGACAACGACATCGAACCGATCACCCTGCCCCCCGACACCATCACCATCGCCGCCACGAGCCTCGACTACGTCTACCGGTACATCAACGGCCAGGACGTCATCGGCCTGCTCGTCGGCAGCGACCGCGTCGGCACCACCGAAACACTGCTCACCCCCGAAGGCGCGCAACACATCGCGGCGCACTTCACCGCGATGTGCGCCGACCTCGACCGGCTGCGCGCCGAATGGAAGGCCACCCATCATGACTGACGGCCCCGCACTGGGCGCTGAGAGCGCCGCAGACAGCCCAGAAGCACCCCCCGCGACGCAGCACACCCGGCGCAAGCCCATCCGCTACAACGCGGCCACAGCGACGCCACGCCTGCAGCGCGCCGCTGCCGACCCCGGCCCCGAGGCCGCCCACCTCGACCACCTCGACAACACCGAGGCCCCACCGCCCGGCGACGACGCGGGCACTGACACCGACGACGGCCCACACCCGAACCAGAGTTCCGGGACCGAAACGCAGGACACGGGGGGCGAATTCACCGACGCGTTTCGGCCCACCCAGGAAACCGACGACGACGGCGGCTTCACGCCGGAGGAGTACGCAGCACTGGCCGCCGAGACGATCCAGGAAGCTGACGAAGACACCGAACCCGCGCAGAGTGTCCGTGAGGCCCGCTACCGCGTGCGACTGCGCGCCGCCGAGAAGGTAATCAGCAGACAGAACGAAGTCATAGAAACGTTTCAGCGCAACGAGATTCAGCGTCTCGCAGCAGGCCGGCTGGCCGACCCCGCCGACCTCTTCGTTGATCACACCGTCTCCGATTGCCTCGATGCGTCGGACGCGGTCGACCCGGCGAAAGTCGACGCCGTGGTCGACAGGCTCATCGCCAGTCACCCGCACTGGCAGCGTCCCCGTGAACGGTACGCCGGGCCGCTGCACTCCGGTGCCAGCGAGCGCCCCACCCCCGGCGGCAGCTGGAGGGACGCCTTTGCGCCTCGGGCGGAGTAACATTCCACCCCAAGAGCACACAGGCACCCCGCCCAGGGTGTGGTGAGCCACCTCCAAGCGAGGGACGGCAAACGGCGAGTCGCCAGCCGCGAATAAGCACCATTCATTCGCGCTGGCTTCTCGCTGCGCCCTCCACGGACGGGTTGAACCCCAATGGCGTTCACAATCCAAACACCAAACAGCGCCGCCGCCTGGCGACCAGACCACTTTGAATTCGCCCCTGACGATGTCGTCGGTGAGGCCGCGATCATCCAAACATCCACCCGCGCAGGAGAAATCCAGGGCGACGCACCTAGTGTTCGGGTGGCGTTCGTCACCGACGACGAAGCTGAAAACGTTGACGAAGCGGGGACCTTCAGCGAAGCGCAGCCCGAGCTGTCAGAAGCCCTCATCTGGACTACGAAAATAGGTGAGTTGCTTCGCATTTCGAGGGAGCAGTATTTGCAGCCGTCGACGCCTGACCAATTGGCCCAGAGCTGCGCCCGCGCCATCATCCGCAAGGCCGACCAGAACTACCTGACGCAGGCCGCTCCCGTCGCGCCGGATAACGCCCCAGCCGCCGGGCTACTCAACTGGCCCGGCATTGTCGACGGCGGCGCTGTGTCCGAAAACCTCGACGCTCTAATCGATTTGATTGCCGAGCTCGAGATTAACCTCGCCACACCGAGCCATATCATCCTGGGGCCGCTGGGCTGGGCGGAGGCACGGAAATGGAAGACAGCACTCAACTACAACTCAAATCTGTTGGGCGCTGGCACAACTGACGCGACGCCGATGATGCTGTCGTTGCCTGTCACTGTCAACAAATCAATCACTGACTACTCTGGCCTAGTGGTCGATCAGCGCGCGGTTGTAAGTGCTTATGGCACAGTAAGCGTCGCGACATCGATGGACCGCTACTTTGATTCCGATTCAGTGGCACTCAAGAGCCACTGGAGGACAGGGCACACGGTGCCTAGGCCAGATCGGTTGGGCCGGTTCACTGTTGCGCCAGCAGGCTCATAGACCGGTGGTCGGCGGTGTTGGTTCTGAAACCTCAAGGTAACCCCAATGGTTCCCAGTTCCTGGCGATAGCACCGCCGACCATCGCCCACCCGGCAAAGCGCGCCGCCGCCGACGACGCCCCCCCAGCCGGGGTACCCCCACGACCGGCCACGCAGCGCCGCTCTGCATAGCGCCTGGGGCCGGATTCGACGCGCGGGAGCTACTCAGAGGGACAATGCAGTGATGAGCGAATCGACACATCAGACCGCTGGTCAGCTACTCCGCGCCAGCTTCGACGCCGCCCTGGCGCGTGTCGGCCAGGAGACCGGGCGGGTGCTGGAGTGGGACGAGTCCGAGCAGGTCGCCCTGGCCGCCGCGATGCGCGCCGCCGACCGTTCCGCCGAGCTGACCCAGCTCTACGACGCCGAGCGCGCGGGCAAAGCACGCGCCACCTGCCTCACCCGGTTCTCCGCCGAGATCCGGCTGTGCGACAAGCAGGTGATCGACATGATCGCCCGCATCAACGCCGATGTCGGCCAGCACGTTCCGTCGCCGCAGCATTCGCGCGCGGCACATGCCCGCAATGCCGCCCGCTGGCAGCCCAGCGGCAACGGTCGCCCCGGTCGACACGGTAGCGCCGTGGAGCGTGCGTAAATGGCCCGCGACACCAGGTGTTTCACCGCTGCCGCTGGCCATTCTGAGCTGTACGCGATGCTGGCGCGGCGGGAGGAGCTGGCCGCCCGCAACGGTGGCCGCGTGGAAACCGCCTCGGGGCAGGTGTACGACGGCAGCCCCGAGCGGCTGGCCCGGTTCCAGCAAGGCCTGCCGGTGAGCCTGCGCGCCTGGGATGTGCCCGAGGCCGTGCGCGCGGAGGTGCCCAAGCGGGTCGTTGGCTGCCGCCGGGCGGTGGTCTGGCCGGACGGGGCGGTGGAGATTCGTGGCGCGACCGCCGATGAGTTGCTGGCCGATCTTGACCTCTGAAACGGCGCAGGTAGCCGCCGTCATTGCGGTGTATATACAGTGTTGCCAACGGGTTTCGTGGTTCCTTAACTTCGCCATAGTGGACAAACCCGGTGCCGATGCGACCTAGCATCGTCTCCGTGGTTGCAAAGACCGGTAAGGCCACCGAGGCGCGGATAGCCGAGCTGTATCGAAACGGTCAGGCCATCGATGCGATAGCCGAGGCCATCGGAGTGAATCGGTCCACGGTCTGGAGGATCGTCAAGAGCTGGGTGGCCGCAGGTGAGCTGAAGCTGCGCGAGGAGCGCGTCCTCTGTGACGACGAGGTGATCAGGCTGCGGTTGGCGGGCATGCCGGGCGGTGCCATCGCTGAGAAGCTCGGATTCAGCAAGAGTCACGTCCACAAGGCCATCACCCGCCTGGTGGCCGAGGGTCGTCTCGACCGTGTCGATGTCCGCAATGACGAGATCGCGAGGAGGAAGCTCGAAGCTCCCGATACGCCGCCCATCGTCCGAATGTTGCTGTCGTATCGCCTTCCCGGCGAGAACCTGGACTCACTGACAGTCCTAACCGGCAAGCTCGACCCCTATCGCATCGACACCCCCGAGAAGACGAAGGCGGCCCACTGGCTGCGTGACGCTATCGCCGATCTGGACGCCCGACGCGGCGACCGGCGGGTGTGGTGGAACCGTGGTCTGCACTACGCTCTACTGGGCCGCATCAAGCCCGACGGCAGTCCCTACGTCAACACCGAGGCCGACTGGCTGTGGTTGGAAACGATGGCATCGAAGGCAGCTCGCTGGAGCGGCCTGGTGGGGTTCGAACGCATCGATGACCGCAAGAACAACCCGCCGACCATCCGGCTAGCCGAGGAGATCGACCCGACCCCGCAGACGGGGCACGCGCTGGATGCCGTCGATGACTTGAGGCCCTCGGCGTGGCTGGACGACTTCGCGGCGCTCCAGCCGTACCGGATTGCGTTAGTCGCCGAGAAGTCTTCTGCCGGTGATGTTTTGGGGCCGCTGTCGATACGCTACCGCACCGACCTGTTCCTCCCTGACGGCGAGATGACCGACACGATGATCCACCGGATGGCGCAGGCCGCCGACGACGACGGGCGTCCGCTCATAGTCCTCTACTTCAGTGATGCCGACCCGTCGGGCTATCAGATGCCGATCTCAGTGTCACGAAAGTTACAGGCGCTCAACGATATCGAGTTCCCCTTTCTGGAGTTCAGGGTGGTGCAGGCAGCGATGCTGCCCGAGCAGGTGCGCGACTACGCGGAGCGCGGCGACCCACTGCCCGAGACGCCGCTGAAGGAAGGCGAGAAACGGGCCGACGCGTGGACCGAGATGTTCGGCATCCTGCAGACCGAGCTGGATTCCCTGACGTCGTTGCGGCCTGATGACTTCGAACAGATCGCGGTCGAGGCCATCGAGCAGTTCTACGACACCGAGCTGGAGGCCGAGGTGAAACAGCTCCGCGACGAATGGACTGAGGCAGCCCAGGAGCTGGTGGACGAGCAGGCCGACAGCGGCGAGCAGCAGCGGCTACGCCGGGAGGCGCAGGCCGCCCTCGGCGCGCTGCGCGACCGGATCGAGGCCGACCTGGACGAGATCGAGGAGAGCCTGCCCGAGGTGCCTGAGCTGCCCGAGTCTGACCTGGATCCTGGCGAGGTGCCGAACACGGTGATTGACTCAGCCGACGACTGGCGCACCCAAACATTCAAACTGAAGGACCGGAAGAGGTATCTGGTGGACGACATAGGCTGACCAGCGGTCGGACCGAATGGCCATCGGTTGGGCTACACCGACGAGGGCGACAAGGTGGAGTGGATTCCCGACGATGAAGAGCCGGGTGAGTTCTGGCCGCTACTTCTTCGCCGCAACGACAAGCAGATCCTCGCCGAGTACAACGAGCTGTGGGACAAGGTCTGGTGGAATCGCCATCAGAACTGGCTAATAGATCTTGCTTCGGGCAAGGAGACGCTGCGGGAAGGCCAACAGGAGATTCTGGAGCAAGCGAAGAAGGCCGCTGCTCAGATCGAGGAGAAATACGGGCGCGAGAACCTCGGCTGGGACGACTTCGAGTGGGGCCTGCTAAGCGGGAGGATGTCAGCTTTGTCATGGATGCTCGGCGCCGAGTGGAACGAATCTCTGGATACGTAGTCGAGAAACTCGGGGTATCCCAGGAAATTGTCCGTGGGACCCAGCCGCTGGGGCCGACGGACAACTGGGCAACCCCGCGCTACCCTGACCTGCATCGACCCGCCTTCAACCCCGAGTGTTGTCCAGCCAATCGCAAACACCACCGGCTGCACCACCACGGCGGCATCACCCTCACCGGACCCGCCGACCAACTCGTCGTCACCGACCCCAACGGCACACCACTGAGCAACGGATCCCTGGCCCAACCACCGACCACACCCCCACCCGACGTCCCACCGTGTCGCGGCCCCACCGGCGAACGCGCCGACTGGTGGTGGTACCCACCCTTCCAACCCCAACCGCCACCATCGACGAACTAGCTACTCCACGACACCGTGCGCAGCTGCCGACGCGACCGGACCCCGAGCTTGACGAAGACCTTGCGCAGGTGCCATTCGACCGTGTGCGTGCTGATGAACAGCTGCGCACCGATCTCCTGATTGGTCAGCCCGTCGCGGGCCAACTGGGCGATCTGCGCCTCCTGGGCCGTCAACTCGTCACCCGAGGCCAACGGCTGTTTGCGCACCTTCTCCCCGGTGGCGGTCAGCTCACGCCTGGCACGTTCGGCCAACGCGTCCGCGCCCATCTTGGTGAACATCTCGTAAGCGGTGTTGAGGTGCTCCCGCGCGCTGGTGCGCTGCTTCTGGCGACGCAGCCATTCCCCGTAGCGCAGGTGGGTTCGCGCCAGTTGAACCGCGATCCGGGTGCGGCCAAGCCGCTCGACGGACTCCTTGAACAGCGCATCGGCTTCGGCGTCGTCGGCCAGCAGCGCCCGGGCGCCGGCCAGCGCACCCAGCCCCCAGTCGGTTCCACTCGCGCCGGCGCTCGCCTCCAGCCGGCGCACCGCATCCGCCGCGGCGTCCCGCGCGCCGACGCGGACCCCGGCCTCGACCAGTTCCAGCAGAGTCCAACTGTAGAAGCCCAAGTCGTTGAACTCACAGGCCTTCTGGGCCGCGGTCAGCGCTTCCTCATACCGGCCCAGCCCGTTGTAGAGGACCGCGGCGGCATAGCCGACTGCCCCCAGTAACCGACCCTCGCCCTTGGCGGTGCCCTCGGCGGTCCCCGCTTCGATCAGACCGCCGGCCTCCTCCAGATCACCGCGCCAGGCCGCCAGTTCCACCTTGTGGTATTTCATCGGACGATGGCCGACGGCCTCCGAGATCGAGTCGGCCTCTTCCATAAGCCTTGCCGCCGTGATGAATTCGCCTTGATGGACGTGTACACCTGCCTTGTAGGCAATCGCTTGCGGCAAGACGGCCAATGCACCGGTGGCTCGGGCGTAGCCGATCATCTCGGTGGCGAGTCGGTCGATCAACTCGTCGTCCCACATCTCGTGCGCGGCGGATTCCTGCACGATCGGGAAGGCCAACGCCAACCAGCGCAGCGCCCTGCCATCATGGAGCCGGGCGTGCTCACACCACAGCTCCAGCGCGCTCCGCAGGTGATCGACTGCGGCGGGCAGGCCGTCGGTGATCAAATTCGCCATCCCGATGAGCAGGAAGTCGATAGGTCGTGAGGGCGCCGCGATTCCCTCGACCGCCGCCCGTGCCGCCTCGGCAGCCACCACCAGGGCCTTGGGTTCGCTGCGCGAGGCGAACATCGCGGCCGCCAGCGCCTCGATATACGTCTCCCGCGCCAACTCGTCGTCGACGTTCTCCAACCGCTTGGCGGCCTCCAGCAGCAGCGCGGCCGCGTACCGGACCGGCGGCGATCCGGGCAGGCCGCCCCTGCTGCTGGTGAAATCCATCTGCGCCCTCAGCCGGCCCACTTGGGCCTGCTGCAGCTCGGTCATCGGGGTCAGTTCGGCCAGTGCCAGCAGCTCGTAGGCGGCGGCCGGCGCGGCAGCTTCGCGCTTGGCGCCGGCCGCCGCGATCGCCCTGGAACTGCGCAGGACCGGATCGGCGGACAGGACCGCGGCCCGCTCGAGAAAGACTGCCGCAGCGGCTATTCCGCCGCGGCTGTGCGCGCGCCACGCCGAAGCTTCCAGGTCGGCAGCCACCGCGTCGTTGGGCCCGGAGGCCGCGTTGGCGGCATGCCAGGCCCGGCGATCGGGATCCAACTCGGGATCGGTGGCACTGGCCAGCGCCCGGTGCACCGCCCGGCGGTCGGCCACGTCGGCCGCCTGGTAGGCCGCCGACCGGACCAGCGGGTGATGAAACCGCATGCGGGGGCCGAACTCGATCAACTCGGCGGCCTCGGCCGGCGCCAGCGCATCCATTCCGATACCCAAATACCCTGCGGCACGCGAGAAGACCACCGGATCACCGACCGGATCGGCCGCCGCGAGCAGTGCCAACTGACGAGTGTCCGCGGGCAGCGACTGGATTCGGCGGACAAAGCCCTCCTCGACCTGTCCGACCGACGGCCGCGTCCCCACGATCCAGAAGCCACCGGCACGCTCCGCGGCCGAGACATTACGCGGAACTTCCAACAGGGCCAGCGGATTGCCCCGGGATTCGGCGATGAGCCGGTCGCGGACCCGCTCGTCGAGCCGCCCCAGAACCACCGAGTCCAGCAGGTCCCTGGCATCGCTGTCCGAAAGGCCTTCGAGCCGCAGCTCTGGCAGGCCGGGCAGGATGTCGGCGGCGGTGCCGTCGCGGTTGTCGCGGACCCCGAACACCAATACGACCGGCTCGGCCAGCAGCCGCCGCGCGACGAAGCCCAGGGTCTGTACCGAAACCTGATCAAGCCATTGCGTGTCGTCGATCACACACAACAGCGGCTGATCGTCGGCGGCTGCCGCCAACAGGCTCAGCACCGCCAGGCCGACCAGGAAGCGATCGGGCACCGGCCCGACACCACGGCCGAATGCGACCGAGAGCGCGTCGCGCTGCGGTTCGGGAAGTTTGTCGAGATGGTTCAGCAGCGGCGCACACAGATGATGCAACCCCGCGAAGGCCAGTTCCATATCGGACTCGACCCCTGCCACCTGGGTCGCCCGAAACGCCGGGGCCTGTCCGACGACATAGTCGAGCAGCGCCGTCTTCCCGACACCCGCCTCGCCCCGAACCACCAGCACCGCGCTGCCACCCGAGGCGGCGTCTGAAACCAGCCGTCGGAGTACCGCACATTCGCTGGCGCGCCCAAATAAGGGTGGGCCCGCGCCCGTCATCGCCATCACACCACCGCGTCCGATTTTTGCCGAAACCCTACCAAGGCGGGCCGTGTTCGGCGCTCCGGGCGAGAGTGGTCCGACAGAGGACGACCGATTCAGCCGAACCGCAGCGACGATTCCGGCAGTGAGGTGACTCCGTGATGGGCGAATTGCGCCCAGCGCGTACGCATCTCGGCGGCGAGCCGGGTGTCGATGGCCCGCTGCGGGCCGAGCATCGGAGCATCCGCCCAGGCCTGCGGTGAGCCGAACAGAAACGGCAATTCCATGCAGTGGCATGCCCCGAGGGGTGCTCCGTCCGGCGTCCAGTCGAAACGGTAGGTGCCCACCCGGCCGCCGTGGGTGCGCCAGGCGGCGGTCAGACGCTCGGCGGGGCCGGCGAACGCTTGCTTCGTGATCGACTTCGAACCGGCCCGGACCGCGAGCCGGCCGAGGAGAGGCACCCGGTTCAGCCTGGTCACCCGAGGATCCATCGCCACGAACGGCGCCGCGTCATCCTTGGTGTAGCCGATCAGCAGCTCGATGCGGCCGGCTGCGTCGGCGATGGCGCCGGGCACGTCGGGCGGGTCCGGCAGCGGCCCCCGGCCGAGCCGCGGCGAGAACGCGAGGCCGCTGAGGAGCCCCAACCCCTGCGCGGCGGCCACCGCAGCACCCTCCGCGGCGAGCAGCCGGTCCACGCTCACCTCGGCCGGATCGGCCCCGGCGAGCGACGTGGCCATCGCGGCGCCCATCTTCTGCGCCATGTCGTCGCGCCCGCGGTCGAGTTCCAGCGGAGCACTCTGCAGGATCGCGCGGTGGAACAGCCCGGCCGCGTCCTTGCACAACATCAACGACCACACGGAATGGGCACCCGCCGACTGGCCGAACGCGGTGACATTGCCGGCATCGCCGCCGAACGCGGCGATGTTGTCGTGCACCCACCGCAGCGCCAGGATCTGATCACGCAGGCCCAGGTTGTCCTCGCCTGCCCCGGGTGGCGCGAGATAGCCGAAGATGCCGAGCCGGTAGCTCACATTCACGACGACCACGTTGCCGCTGCGGGCCAGCGCACCGGCGTCGTACTTGGCCGATTCGCCGCTACCCGCGACATACGCGCCGCCGTGGAACCACACCATGACCGGTAACCGATGGGCATCGGCCGGTGCCGTGACGGTCAGCACGAGGCAGTTCTCGTCCGTCGACAGGCCATCGAGCACGTCGCCGGTCACCCAGCCCAGCCGCGACGGCCGCTGCGGGCAGGCCGGGCCTGACTGGGACGCGTCCCGTACCCCCGACCAGGCCAGGGGCGGTTCGGGGACCGCGAATCGTTTGGCGGTGCCGTAGCGGACACCCCGCGCCCGTACCAGTCCGTCTCGATGTTCAACCTGGATCGTGCCGCCCGTGATGTGTCGCTCCCGCACCCGCCCAACGCTAGCGTTTACCGCCGCCCGTAGCCGGGCATGCCAACAGCATGTCTGTAACCGCATTTCAGGACCTGCCACTGGCTGATCGGGACCGGGAGTGGGACGGCGATGCCGCTGACAAACGGGTCCGCAAATGGGCCGATGCGCAGGACGAACCCAACCAGAAATACCGCGACGCGCATGTCTGGTACGACAAGGACGAGAAGGACAACTTCACCGCGTACAAGTTGCTGATCGCCGACGTGGTCGGTGGCAAGCTCGAAGCCGTGCCACGTGGGGTGATGGCCGCCGGCGGCATCATGGACGGTGCCCGCGGTGGTATCGACCTCCCCAAGGACGACATCGACAAGGTGAAAAGCCACCTCGCCAAGTACTACAAGAAGATGGGCGAGACGGCCCCCTGGGAGCGCGATTAGCTAGATTGCGGGCGTGAGCCCAACCCCCGCCGGGCGGTTCGCGCCGAGCCCGTCGGCCGACCTGCACATCGGCAACCTGCGCACCGCGGTGCTGGCCTGGTTGTTCGCCCGGTCCACCGGACGCCGCTTCCTGCTGCGGGTCGAGGATCTCGATGACCGCACCAATACCTCGATCGGTGCGCGGCAAGTGGCCGACCTGGCGGCGATCGGGCTCACGTGGGACGAGCCGCCGCAGTGGCAAACCGATCACCGCGACCACTACGACGCGGTGATCGATGAGCTCTCCGGGCGTGGACTTCTGTACGAATGCTATTGCAGCCGAAGGGACATCGCCCAGGCGCCGCGGGCACCGCATGCCCCGGAAGGGGCCTACCCGGGCACGTGCCGGGACCTGACCGAATCCGAACGTGCGCGGCGCAGAGCCGAGACGGACCGCCCGCCCGCACTGCGACTGCGGACCGACACGTTCGTCGGCACCGTGACCGACCTGCTCCACGGCAGCTACACCGGGATCATCGACGACTTCGTGGTGCGCCGCGGCGACGGGGTGCCCGCCTACAACCTGGCTGTGGTGGTCGACGACGCCGCGGGAGGTATCGACCAGGTCGTTCGTGGTGACGACCTGCTGAGCTCCTCCCCGCGGCAGGCCTACCTGGCCCGGCTGCTGGACTACCCCGAACCGGTCTACGCCCACGTTCCGCTGGTGCTCAACTCCGACGGAGCCCGGCTGGCCAAACGCGACGGGGCCGTCACCTTGGCCGAGATCGGCGTCGAGCGGGCGCTGGGCCAGATCAGCGCATCGCTGGGGTGGCCCGCGCTGGACGTCGACGGCATGCTCGACCGGTTCGACCCGGGCGCGCTGCCACGGCATCCATGGGTATATCAGCCGGGCTGAGCAGAAGCCTGCCGAATACGGCCCGCCCCTGTTAGCGTCCGGCCGTGCGCTCCCGACGAATTCCGCTGCTGGGACTCCTGCTGATCCTCGCGATGTTGACGGCCGCATGCGGGGGCAAGGCCGCCGACACCGACGAACCACTGAAATCGGCCGGCGTGCTGCGCGTCGGCACCGAAGGCGTGTACTCGCCGTTCAGCTACCACGACACCGCCACCGGTCAACTCGTCGGCTATGACGTCGACGTGGCCCGTGCGGTGGCCGACAAACTCGGCGTCACAGTGGAATTCGTCGAAACACCGTGGGACTCGATTTTCGCCGCGCTCGAGGCCAACCGGTTCGACGTGGTGGCCAACGAAGTCACGATCACGCCGGAGCGGCAGGCCAAATATGACCTCTCACAGCCGTATTCGGTCGGCGAGGGCGTGATCGTCACTCGCGCCGACGACAATTCGATCAAGTCGCCGGCGGATCTGAAAGGCAAGGTCGCCGCCGAGAACGCCACCAGCAACTGGTCGGAGATCGCCCGTAAGTCCGGGGCCCGGGTGGAAGCGGTCGAAGGATTCACCCAGGCCATCAAGCTCCTCAACCAGGGCCGCGTCGATGTCGTGGTCAACGACAGCATCGCCGTCTACGCGTATCTGGCCGAGACCAACGACACGTCGGTGAAGATCGCCGGCACCGTGGGCGAGAAGAGTGAACAGGGCTTCGCCGCGCGCAAGGACAGCGGCCTGCTACCCGAACTCAACACCGCACTCGACCAGTTGCGGGCAGACGGCACGCTGGCCGCCATCTCGCAGAAATATCTCAAGGCCAATGCCTCCGGTGAGCCCGCACAGGGACCCCCGCGTTCGCATTCGACGTGGCAGTTGATCGCCGACAATCTGTGGCCGCTGGCCAGGGCCGCCCTGACGATGACCATTCCGTTGACCATCATCAGCTTCGTCATCGGCCTGGTGATCGCGCTGGCGGTGGCGCTGGCCAGGTTGTCGCCGAATGTGGTGCTGAGCAACATCGCCCGCTTCTACATCTCGATCATCCGCGGGACACCGCTGCTGGTGCAGCTGTTCATCGTGTTCTTCGCGCTGCCCGAGTTCGGCGTGAAGATCGACCCGTTCCCGGCCGCGGTGATCGCGTTCAGCCTCAACGTCGGCGGCTATGCGGCCGAGATCATCCGCTCGGCGATCCAGAGCATCCCGAAGGGGCAGTGGGAGGCCGCCGAGACGATCGGGCTGAACTACGCCGGCACGCTGCGGCGCATCATCTTGCCGCAGGCGGCCCGGGTGGCGGTGCCACCGCTGTCGAACACCCTGATCTCACTCGTCAAGGACACTTCGCTGGCCTCGACGATTCTGGTGACCGAACTGCTGCGGCAGGCCCAGATCGTCGCGGCGCCGACGTTCGAGTTCTTCGCCCTCTACGGCACCGCCGCGATCTACTACTGGGTGATCTGCCTGGTGCTGTCGTTCGGCCAGAGTCGCCTGGAGCGCCGACTGGAAAGGCATGTAGCGCGATGACCACTGAACACGAAGACCGCATCGTCGCCAGGGATGTGCACAAGGCCTTCGGCGACCTCCAGGTACTCAAAGGCGTGTCGTTCACGGTGCCGCGCGGCACTGCGACAGCCGTCATCGGCCCGTCGGGATCCGGCAAGACCACGCTGCTGCGCACCCTCAACGCCCTGGACGTCGCGGACTCCGGCGTGATCCGGGTCGGCGACACCGAGCTGGACTTCGCCAAGCCGGTACCCAAGGACCAGTTGCGCCGCTATCGGGCGCAGAGCGGCTTCGTGTTCCAGTCCCACAACCTGTTTCCGCACAAGACCGTGTTGCAGAACGTCACCGAAGGCCCGCTGGTCGTCCAGAAGCGCCCGCGCGACGAGGCGCTGACCGAGGCCACCGAACTGCTGACCCAGGTGGGGCTGGCAGACAAGCAGGACAAGTACCCGTATCAGCTCTCGGGCGGCCAGCAGCAGCGCGTCGGGATCGCCCGGGCGCTCGCGCTGAAACCCAAAGTGGTGCTGTTCGACGAGCCGACCTCGGCGCTGGACCCGGAACTGGTCGGCGAGGTGCTCGCGGTGATCCGCGACCTGGCCGTCGAAGGCTGGACCTTGGTGGTCGTCACCCACGAAATCCAGTTCGCCCGGCAGGTTTCCGATCAGGTGCTGTTCACCGACCGCGGGGTGATCCTGGAGCAGGGGCCGCCCGCCGCCGTGATCGGGGACCCGAAGGAAGAGCGCACCCGCCAATTCCTCCAGCGCATCCTCAACCCGCTCTAGCCGCCGCAGCGGAGAACGTCACGGCCCAATCGACGAGCGAACGCAGATGGGCCCGCACCTCGTCGTCAGGATGGCCGCTTGGGTCCTCCAGGTGTATGCGGGCGAGCTCCTCGATCGCGGACAACAGGATTCGCACCGTCGTCCCATCCGGATCGACGTCGACGCCGGCAGCGACCGACAGCGGGCGCGCCGCGACCTTCCTGGCATAACAACGGCCCACTTCGATGCGTTCGCGCACCTGTGGGGGCGCGCCGTCAGGAGGCCGCAAGATGATGCGCCAACTCGTCGGCGCCGCATGCAGGTAAGCCAGAATTCCCCTGCCGAGCTGCTCAGGATCGAGATCGGGCTGGTCCACGGTACGCATCCCGGCGAACGCGATCGCCGACTCACGGTCCAGCAGCGCGGTGGTCAGCCCGGCGAGATCGGTGAACTGCTGGTAGACAACGGTTCTGGTTATCCCAGACTGGCCAGCAACCCGCTCGATGGTCAATGCGGGATAGCCGCCTTCGGCGACGATGTCGCGGGCGACGTCGAGCAGTTGTGCCCTGCGGTCCGCGCCGCTGAGCCGACGCCGGGTCATTTCAGCAACAGATCCACGGCTATCGCAGCGCTCTGCACGGCGCTCTCCATGGTGGCCGACCAGTCGGTGGCGGTCCAGTCACCTGCCAGTACCAACGACGGCACCGAGGTCCGTTGCGGCGGGCGCAGCGCATCCGTGCCGACCACCTGCGAGAAAGTCGCCTTCGGCATCTTGACCACCTGCGCCTGAACGACTTTCGCCTCGCGTGCTGCCGGATAGTACCGGCCCAACAACGCCATCTGCTCGTCGACGATCTCGTCGTTGCTCTTGTGGATCTGCTCGTAGGCGCCGCTGGTGGTCAGGCAGTACAGCCAGGCCCGGCCGGCGTCACGGCCATGCATGATCTGGCGGTCGAAGACCTCGTCGATCACCCCGGTTCCGCCGATCAGACCCTCGAACGCCGACTCGGTGCCCAACGGACGGTCGAGGTAGAGATTGGTGCTGACGATCGGGGTGTATCCCAGTTTGTCTGCGGCAGCATAGATCTCGGGATGCTCCGGCAGGTCATCGAGCAGTCCTCCGACGTTGGAGTTCGGCACCGCGCAGACCACCGCGTCGGCGGGTACTTCGGCGCCGTCGGCGAGGAGCACTCCGGTGACGGTGCCGTTCTCGATGCGGACCCGTCGCGCGACGGCGCGGTAGCGGACGTCGACGCCGCGTTCGGCGAACACCTTCAATGCGCCGGTGACGTAGAGGGTGTCGAGGTCGACGGTGGGATAGCCGATGGTGACCGGCGTACGGTGCTTGAACCCGAGCCGGATGCCCGTGGCCATCACGTTGGCGAAGATCTTGGCCGATTCGCGGGCGACCGGCTCGGCGGCGATTCCCAGGGCGAGCCAGTCCCACAAGGCTTCTCGTGCCGGGGCCGGCATACCGACGCGCTCGAACCACTGCTGGGTGGTGAGGTCTGCCAGGTCTGCCGGCTGATGCAGGGCCTGCCAGCCCAACCGCAATGTGGCGCGGGCGGCGCGCAGCCGGTCGGCCCAGTTTGCGTCGGGGTGAACCCCGAACAGGGTGCGGACGGCCCCGGCGCCGGTGGTCTGCATGGTGACCTTGCGCCCGTCGGGCCATCGCAGTGTCGAGGACTTCGGAAAGGCGATGTGCTGCCGGGTGCCGACGCTGGCCAGGTAGCGGTAGAGGTGCTGGTAGCCGCTGGCGATCACGTGCTGGCCGTTGTCGGGGACATCGTCCGCCTCCTCGGCCCGCATCGCATGGGTGCGTCCACCGAGCCGGCCACGTCGCTCGAGCAAGGTGACGCTCTTGCCCGCTTCACTGAGCCAGACCGCGGCGGCCAGCCCGGCCAGTCCGCCGCCGATCACCACGTAGCGCCGCGTGTCCTCGTCCATACCGCCCCTCAATGCGCCCAACTTACAAATTGCAAGTTAAGTCCCCCCCTGCGGTCATGGTCAACCATCGCGGCCACGCGGTCCGATTTCCGCCAGCATCGGCTCGCCCACACCCATAACGTCGCCGACATGACATCACAGCCCGGTCTACAGCGAATCACCGTGTGGTTCATGGCGATTGCCGCAGCCCTCGGCACCGCCGCCATCTACCCGCTACAGCCGGCGATATCCGAAGTCGCTGACAGCCTTGACATCTCGGTCGCACAGGTCGGTGTCGCGCTGGCATGCGGTCCCGTCGGCTATCTGCTGGGGCTCGCGCTACTGGTGCCGCTCGTCGACCGATTCCCACCGAACTACCTGCTGGGCGCGCAGTTCTTCGCCCTGGCCGCGGCCTTGGCCGCCAACGCCGCCGCGGGCAGCCTGTGGATGTTGGGGCTCACGGTCGGCATCATCGGCGCCTGTTCCACCGTCGGTGCGCAGTTGAGTTCGATCAGCGCGCGCTTCGTCCCCGACGGACGTCGGGCGACTGCGCTGGGCATTGTCACGGCGGGTATCTCGGCCGGGATCATCGCGGGCCGAATCGTCGGGGGCCGGCTGACAGACATGGTCGGATGGCGGGGCGGCCTGCTCGTGTTCGCGCTGGCATGCGCCGTCACCGCACTGGTGGCACTACGGACGCTGCCCGGCACCGCCGGTGTGTCCACGAACGGATATCTGGCGACGCTGCGCGGTCTGCCCGGCCTGTACCGGCGCTTTCCCTCGTTGCGCATTGCCGCGGTACGGGGCGCCCTCTGGTTCTTCGCGTTCTGCGCGGTGTGGGCAGGCCTGGCCGTCGCACTGGCCCAACCGCCGTATTCGTATTCGGCAGAGCGGATCGGCCTCTACGCGCTTGCCGGTCTGCTGGGCATCGTCGCCACGCGCATCGCGGGTGTGTGGACCGACCGTGCAGGCGCGCGCCGTGTCATGTTGGTCGGCCTGCTCGTCGCCACCCTCAGCGTGATCGCCCTCGCCGCAGGTCTGTCGAATCCCGTGGTCACCGTCGCCGGCCTCGCCATGTTCGATGCCGGACTCTTCGCGGCCCAGGTGGCCAACCAGAGCACGGTTCTGGCGATCGACCCCGCCGCGCCGGCGCGGTTCAACAGCGCCTACATGGTGGTGTACTTCGTGGGAGGCAGCCTGGGTACCGCATTCGGCGCAGCCGCCGTCGGATGGCTCGGTTGGCCGGCTACCGCCGCCCTCACCGCCGTCGCGATCGCGCTGGCAATGCTGCTCACCGCCGGCGGCCGGAGCGGCCGAGTTCAGACTTGTGGCGCTTCGCGCACGCGCTCGTCGCGCACCCCGTAATACCGCCCCAGCACATGCGCCCGCAGCTCGTCGAACTCGCCGGCGACGATCGAGGCCCGGATCTGATCGACCAGCCGGATCACGAAGCGCTCGTTGTGGATGGTGCACAGGGTCGCCGACAACATCTCCTTGGCCTTGAACAGGTGCCGGATATAGGCGCGGGAGTAGTTGGCGCAGGTGTAGCAATCGCATTCGGCGTCGATCGGGGTGAAATCCCGCTTGTACCGGGCGCCGGTGATGTTGAACCGCCCGGTCGCCGAGTACACCGCGGCGTTGCGCGCCACCCGCGACGGCGACACACAGTCGAAGGTGTCGGCTCCGGCGGCCACCGCGTCGAACAGGTCGTCGGGCTCACTGATGCCCAGCAGGTGGCGCGGCTTGTCGGCGGGCAGCTCACTGCTGACCCAGCCCACGATGGTCGCCAGATTCTGCTTCTCCAGCGCACCGCCGATGCCGTAGCCGTCGAAGCTGAGCCCCTCGGCGGGCCCGGCCTCATCGCCGATCCGGGCCAGCCCGCTCGCTGCCTGGCGGCGAAGATCCTCGTACTGAGCGCCCTGCACCACCCCGAACAACGCCTGCCGGGGCCGCTCCGGCGACAGGCCCTGCAGGCGGTGGTGCTCGGCCAGGCACCGCACCGCCCACTCATGGGTGCGCTCCACCGAGCTTTCCTGATAGGCGCGGGTGTTGACCAGGGTGGTGAGCTCATCGAACGCGAAGATGATGTCGGCGCCGAGCTGGTTCTGGATACCGATCGACACCTCTGGGGTGAATCGGTGTTTCGAGCCGTCGAGATGCGAGCGGAAGGTGACACCGTCGTCGTCCACGACGGCCAGCCGCTCCTTGCCCTTGGCGATGATGTCGTCGGTCTGCAGCCGCTCGGTATCCATGGCCAGGACCTTCTTGAACCCGACGCCCAGCGACATGACCTGGAATCCGCCGCTGTCGGTGAACGTCGGGCCAGGCCAGTTCATGAATGCCCCGAGCCCGCCGGCCTCGGCCACGATGTCCGGGCCGGGTTGCAGGTACAGGTGGTAGGCGTTGGCCAGGATCGCTTGGGCGCCAACCTGTTTCATGGCCTCGGGAAGCACCGATTTCACCGTGGCCGCTGTCCCGACCGCGATGAACGCCGGGGTCTGGATGTCGCCGTGCGGTGTATGGATGGTCCCGACCCGGCCGAGTCGGCCGGGCAACTCGGCCTCCACGGTGAAATAGGGCTGGTCCACACCAGGTATTCAACCGGATGCGCGTCCGATTTCCGTCACGGGGGCGGACGCGACCATACTGCGGACGTGAATTTGGTCAAGAGCCGCCCAATCGTCATCGCCACCGGATGCGCTGTGTTTCTGGCCGCAGTCGCCGGATGCTCGTCGCAGGACTCGGAATCCTCAGGGAAAACCGGCCAGGGCCGGGTGACCTTCGGCCCCAACGATGCCGGTCCCGTCACCAACGTCAGCTGCGAGACCAAGGACGGGCTGACCACCATCAGCATCGAGGCCAAGATGCCGGCCTCCGTGGTGCTGACCGAGGGCGCCTCCCCGACGGTGCAGTCGGTGAAGATCGGCGACGTGAACGGCGAGGGCTCCTCGCTCACCTATCTCGCCGGCCTGTCGGGTGTACCGGTGGTGGCAGCGCGCGACGGCAAGGGTTACACCGTCACCGGTACCGGCATGGGCATCGACCCCAACCAGCCGGCCGCGCCGGTGGACATGCCGTTCGACATCGCCGTCACCTGCCCATAGGGCGACGACAGCAGACCTAGCTCGGGCGTAGACCGCCGGCGAGGAACTCGACTACCGCCCCAGCGAGTTCCTCGCCGGCGTCCTCCTGCAGGAAATGACCGGCATCCCGGATCACGGGATGGTCGATGCCCTGCGCGCCGCGCATCTCCCGCTTGAAAATGGGTGCCATGCCCCCGGTGATCGGATCACCGTCACTGAATGCCACCAGCATCGGAGTTTCGCCGGCCGCCAACACCTTCCATGCCGATCGGTTGGCGGCCGAAGCCGGGTCGTCGGGCGACGTGGGCACCAGGCCCGGCATCGCCCGCGGACCCGCACAGTACGAGTCGTCGGGGAACGGGGCGTCATAGGCGGCCCGGACCTCGTCGCTCACCGGCCGCCGACATCCCGATGCCACGAACCGCCCGACGTCGATCGTGGGCAGATTTTGGATCGCGGTGCGGAACTGCCACCAGATTTCGGGCATCGGGATGTCTCCGGTGGGCAGCCCGGTGTTGGCGACGACGACGCCGGCGAACCGGTCAGGGTGTTCGGCGGCCAACCGCAGCCCGATCAGGCCGCCCCAGTCCTGACAGACCAAGGTCACCCGACGTAGGTCCAGCACGTCGAAGGCCAGCACCCTCATCCATTCGACATGCCGCTCATAACTGTGGTCCTCGATGCGGGTGGGCTTGTCCGACCGGCCGAAGCCGACCAGGTCTGGGCAAACGACCCGATGTCCCGCGGCGACCAGAACGGGGATCATCCGGCGATAGAGAAACGACCACGATGGTTCCCCATGCAACAACAGCACCGGATCCGCCTCCGGTGGCCCGGCCTGCACCCAGGCCACCCGCAATCGACCACCCTCCGCGTCATCGATATCGGAATACTCTGGTGGATAAGGAAATTCAGGAAGATCGCCGAAGCGGTCTTCGGGCGTGCGCAGCGTCCGCATGTCCTCGAACTTACGACCGCCCCGCCCTATCGACAAACAATTCACCCAAACGCACGCCCACGACCTGCGCAAACTCCATACTTCTGCCTGACAGCCCGCCACTGATGGCGGGCTGCACAATCGTGAGGAGCACTGGTGAAGCGTGAGTTCCTGGTAGCCGTCGGCGGCGCCGCGATCATCGTCGCAGGCCTGTCCGGCTGTTCGTCGAGCGACAAGAAAGAAACCTCCAGCGACACGACAGCCACGGCATCGGCGTCGGCGACAACCTCGGTCGCCTCAGGCGACACGACGGCGACCACCGGCGCGGGCACCGCCCGGGTTGTCATCGACGGCACGGAGCACAAGGTCGAGGGCACGGTCGTGTGCGCCACGGTCGCGGGCAATGTCAGCCTGACCGTCGGTCAGGGCATGAGCGCAGTGAGCGCCACGCTCAGCGAGGGCGACAAGCCGTCGGTCACGGCAGTGGCACTGGGCAACATCGACGGCGTCAGCCTCGGCTACACTCCCGGCGTCCCCGGCGGCAGCGCCGAAGCCACCAAAGACGGCAACAAGTACACGATCAAGGGCGACGCGACCGGGGTTGACGGGATGAACCCCGTCACCAAGTCATTCGAACTCGAAGTCGCCTGCCCTTGACAGAATCCCCTACATCTAGCAAACGACTGACATAGTGTGGGCCCGGACTGACCCGGGCCCACACTCCGTTCTCAGTCGTCTTGACCCGCACGACGCCGAGGAGCCCAGTGGCCAGTCACCGTAAGCGCGCACGTTCATCCGCTGCCGTGGTGGCCGGCGCCACCGCCGGCATGACGGCGGTCCTCACCTTCGGACAGGTCGCCGACGCGCTCGCGGCCACCCTGCCGGGCGACGGTGCCGTGGTGGGGGTGGGCGGGGCGAAGAACCCCACCAGCGACCGGATCCAGGACAAGTTCAGCGGCGCGTACGTGCCGTATGGCGGCGAGTTCGTCGACGTCACCGACCACCAGTTCAAGGCCGTCCAGTACTCGGCCACCTTGCCGATCGACACGAGTGTGGCCGACGGACGCCAGCCGTTGATCGACACGGTCGCCGTAGCGCGCACACAGGTCGGCCCGGACGGGACGGTCTACATCGTCAGCTACTCCGAGGGCACCCTCGTCGCCGAGAACTACAAGCGCGAACTCAATGCCGGGACAGTCGACGACCCCGGCGGAAACATCGAATTCGTGTACATCGCGGCCCCGACGGTTCCCAACGGCGGCATCTATGCGCGCTTCCCGAATATGGGTCCGCTCGGTCTCCTCGGTTTCACCAGCACCGGGGCAGCCGCGCCCACGACCTACAACCAGACCTTCATCACCGTCGAATACGACCCGGTGGGCGACTTCCCGGCGTACGCCAACCCGTTGTCGCTGGCCAATGCCGTCGCGGGATTCGCCTATCTGCACGGTGATCCGACGCCCGACGCCGCCGACCTCAACGATCCGGACACGATCATCGTGAAACCGGTCGGCACCGACACCTACATCCTGGTCAAGACCGAGCACCTGCCACTGCTGCAGCCCGTGCGTGACTTCTCGACGGCCCTCAACGCCACGGCTTTCACCGAGCCGATTCTCGGCGCGATCGAGCCGACGCTGAAGCTCGGCGTCGACATGGGTTACACCGACCGGGACTACTCCGATCCCGCCACGCCGACCCGCTTCTCCTTGATCACCCCGCCTCAACGCGTCATCGACACCGTCAAGGCGCTGCCGGGCGCCCTGCAGGAAGGCGCCGATAATTTCAGGAACGGGTCGTCCTCTACCACAACGCCTTCCACGACGTCTGAGCCCACAGATCGCAACGCGGCGAAGAACGACATCCCCGTCGCTCGGCCCAAAGCCGAACCGGACGCTGAGGCCGGCGTTCCCGAGAAGCCGGTCAAGCGCCTGCCCGCGCACCGGCGCGACGACGTGCGCAACTCCGTGTCCGATCTCGCGAAGAACGTCAGGAACTCGCTGAAGCCCCATCCCAGGCCGAAGCACGAGGCCAAGCCGAAGACCGAATCGGACGCGGACCGGGCTGCCTAGGTACTGATGTCATGCTGGGAGCATGACTCAACGGCGCGCCTGGTTCTTGCTGCTGTGCCTGTTCTTCCCGCTCGTGGGATGTTCGTCCTCCCCGGACCCCGCTGACCGCTTCGCCGCATTCGCCGATGCCTTGCAGCGCAAAGATGCTCACGGCGCGGCCGAGCAGACCACCGACCCCGCTGCGGCCGAACCGGCAATCACCTCGATGTTCGACGGCATGGGCGATGCCGCCGCGGTCAAGGTCAGTGCCGCTCCCGAGGACGGCAACGATGCCGGCGCGACCCTGAAATACGAGTGGTCCTGGGGTGAGGGTCATGATTTCGCCTACGACGTCGTCGGCACCGCGACCAAGTCCGGTGACGACTGGCGTATCTCGTGGACGCCGACACTGTTGCACCGAGACCTGCGCGACGGCTTGAGGTTTCAGTACAGCACCGACAGCGACCTACAGACCCCGGTACTGGACCGGACCGGCCAGCCGTTGATGACGTGGCAGACCGTGGGTGTGATCTCCCTGGATCGCGCCCACCTGGATTCGGCCGCCCCGCTCGCCGCGCTCCTGGCACCCTTCGATCCGACCACCACCGCGGAATCCATCGGCGCACAGTTCGCGTCGAACTCCGATGATCGGGTGACGGTGATGAAGCTGCGCGAAGACGACCTCACGTCGGTGCGCGACCAACTGACCCAGGTTCCGGGGGTCACGGTGGCCGAGCAGGGTGACCTGCTGACGACCGACCGCCAGCTGTCCTCACCAGCCATCGCCGGCTTGGCCCAGCTGTGGCACGACCGGATCACCAAAGCCGCCGGGTGGTCGGTATATCTGGTCGACGGGGACGGCGCGCCCGCACAACGGCTGGCCGCGCAACCACCCGCGCCGACCGACCCGATGCGCACCACGCTGGACCTGCGCCTGCAACTGCGCGCCCAGCAGGCCGTCGCCCAGGAGGCGCGGCCCGCCGTGGTGGTCGCTCTGTCCGGCTCCACCGGCGGCATCCTGGCCGCGGCGCAGAACACCGCTGCGGATCCACAAGGCGCCATTGCCTTTTCAGGCCTCTATCCGCCGGGGTCGACGTTCAAGACCATCACCACCGCTGCCGCGCTGGAAGCCAACCTGGCGACCCCGGAGACCCCGGTGGCCTGCCCCGGCCGGTTGACCATCGAGAACCGCACCATTCCCAACGACGACGACTTCGACCTCGGCACGGTGCCGTTGACGGCGGCGTTCTCCCACTCGTGCAACACCAGCATGGCGGCGCTGTCCGACAAGCTGCCCGCCGACGCGCTGACCAAGACTGCCCGCGCATTCGGCATCGGGGTCGACTTCACCATCCCGGGGCTGACCACGGTGACCGGTCGGGTTCCCAACGCCGACAGCGCCGCGCAGCGGGTGGAGAACGGTATCGGCCAGGGCACCGTGACAGTGAGCCCGTTCGGACTCGCGGTCGCCGAGGCCAGCCTGGCGCACGGCTCGACCGTCCTGCCGAACCTGGTGGATGGCGACAAGGTGACCGCCGATACCCCCTCGGAGACACTGCCCACCGCTGTCACCGGGGCGCTGCGGGACATGATGCGCAAGACCGTGACCGAGGGCACCGCAAGCCAATTGAGCGATATCCCCGACCTCGGCGGCAAAACCGGAACGGCGGAATTCGGCGACAACACGCACTCGCACGGGTGGTTCGCCGGTATCGCCGGTGACATCGCCTTCGCCACCCTGGTGGTGGGCGGTGACTCCTCGACGCCCGCGGTGAAGATCTCGGGAGACTTCCTGCGGGCTACCGGGTAGCCCTACCTATGAGATGGGTGTCAGCAGCGACGACACCAGAGTGCCGGAGCGACAGGATTTATTCATCGCCAGCAAGGGCGACCGGCACCGAGGAGACCACCATGAAGAACCCGATGAAGTTCGCCGCCACCGCACTCGCCGCCGTCGCGATCGGCGGGGCAGTCGCCATGGCCCCGATCGCCGCCGCTGACACCGGTTCGCATCCGGCCATCGCGGCCGCCGCCAACAACAGCCCGATGACGGGCACCGATCCCCTGGTCCCCTACGGAACCAATCCGTATCTCCCCTATCCGCAGGGCTACGTCGATTCCAACCATGACGAGGTCTACACCACGAATGGCAGTGTGGAACTTCCGTTCTGAGGCCGCACTCAGCTCCGCGAGGCGGTGGCGCACAGATGCACCAGTCCTGACGCCACCGCGAAGCGGGGGCCATGAACCCCGTCGATGTTGGCTCGCCCCACCACAACTCCGCTGGGGCGCAACGATTCACCGACAGTCCGCAGCAGTTCGTCATCCAGCGCCCCGCCACCGGCAAGCACCAACGCGGTAGGGGGCTTCTCGAACGCGGCCAGGCACCGGGCGATGTTGGCCGCCACGGTCTCCTGCTTGATCGCCAACCGCAGGCTGCGCCATTCCTCGGCCGCCAGCTTGGTGGAGAACGGCACCAATCCGGCTGTGCCACGGGTGCACAGCCGGCCGATCGCGTCGGCCGGGGCGGGTGAATCCAGGAACAGGCGCCGCCCGTCCTCCTCATGGGCCACGTGCGGGCCTTCCACCCGGATCGCCGGGGTGCGTTTGACCCGCTCGGCCAGTGCGCGAGGGATGTTGAGCATCCGGGCGACAGCGACGGTGATGCTCTCACCCGCGCCCGCCGCCGTGACGGCACGGTCCGTACCGATCAGATCGATGGTGCCACCGCCGATATCGCACACCACCGAATCCGGCGGCAGGCCAGGCGTGGTGCGCGCGCCACGGGCGGCCGCTTCAGGTTCGGTGGCGATGGTACGGGCCGGACGACCGGTGAGCTCGGCGAGCGTCGCCGCGGCATCCTCGACATGGTCGGCCGCCAGCAGGGCCACCACCGTGCCCCTGGCATCGGCCACGCCACGGCGCAACCACGTGCCGCTGTCGAGTGCGGTCAAATCGGTGAAAAAGGCATCGTCCACCTCCATCTCGTGATCGGCGGTCGCCATGGAGCGCAACCGGATCCGCACCACACTGCCCGGCAGCTCACGCCGCAGGATGGCGTGCGCCTGTGCGGGTGAGTATCTGGCCAGTGCTCCGTCGATCCTGAATTCGACGTAGTCGTCGTCCACCGCGGGTGGTTCCGGTGGCTCGGTGCGTGCCGTCACCGCGATCGCCGGGGAATCCGAGAGCTCCCTGGTGAATTCGGCCACGTCGTGGATCCGCTCATGGCCCAGCTGCAGTGCCGCGCACAGGGCGATCGGATCGGCCAGCGCCCGGTAGGCGCGCCCCTCGGCCACCACCTCGACCGCGACCAGCACCCCGGGCGTCAACCCGTCGAGCATCACCTCGTCGACCACGGGGACGTCGAGCGGGATCCGGTTGCGGATCAACACCGCATCGTCCTGAGCGGCCAGCACACCCGCGATGGTCCAGCCGCGCGCCACCGCGGCGGTGATGGCCGCCGCGGCGACCTCGAAATCGGTGTCCCCGTCAACCGAGACGATCACCGGGCCGTCGTCGAGCGCGCCGGTCAACGCACCCAGCGGCACGTGCCGGCCGACCGCGTACCCCGTACCGGCAGGAGTGCTCGCGTCCGGCCTGCGCAGGCTGCGTACAGGTGAGCGCGGCGACGGTGCCGGCGCCAGC
Source organism: Mycobacterium sp. URHD0025 (assembly GCF_000426065.1). Taxonomy (GTDB): domain Bacteria; phylum Actinomycetota; class Actinomycetes; order Mycobacteriales; family Mycobacteriaceae; genus Mycobacterium. Next base: position 420,601 of record NZ_AUEQ01000009.1, read on the forward strand.
GGAGCGGTCTCGGTGTCGACCGGGCGGATCGCCGAGAGCACCAGCTCGTCGGCGTGGATCTGCGCGTCGACCTCGATGCGGCGCAGCAGCGCGGCCGCTCCGTCCAGCGATTCCCGGGATCCCTTGCGGCCCCGGGTCGGTGCCTGCCCGTGGCTCAGTGGTTGCACCTCGCCGTCGAGGATCCGGGCCAGGACGATCTCGGTGGTGTGGTTGCCCACGTCGATCCCGGCGACAATGTGTTCGGGCCGGCGATTGGGCACCGTCACCGCAACAAGCCCCGGCGGGCATATACCGTCGCGGCTTGGCGCACCAGTTCCGCGCAGCGCGCGGCGCCTCGGGTCTCCAGCGACGCCTGCAGCGCGTCGAGTTCGGCGGCGGTGGAGCGGTGCGGACGCAGAGCCTCGTACAGGCCCATCACCTCTTCATCGTCGATCGTCGCCAACTCGGCTGCGCGCAGGAAGTTCTCGGCGAGTTGGGGGTTGCCGTTCTCCTCTGCGACCACCGCCTGGTGTGCCAGGGTCGCCGGGTCCATCCGCAGATCCGACAGATCCAGCTTGCCGTCGACGGCCGCGTCTACCGAAAACTTCTGGGCTGACTTGTCGCTCATGCCCGGGCCACCTCCACCGTGACGGGTGCCCGGCCCGGCTCGCTGGCCTCACGCTCCAGCGCGACGAGTGCCACCGCGCGGGCGTGGTAGCGCGCCGAGATCGACTCGTCGGTACCTCCGGTCAGGATCGGCACCGGGGCCATGCCCTTGGCGTGCCGGGCCGCGTTGCGGCCCAGCTCGCGATAGTTCCTCGCCGTCAACAACGGGGCCACGCTGAACAGCTCCAGGTTGGCCAGCGGTGCCAGATCTCTGCGATGGATGAGGGCAGTACCCTTGCCCTGCAAGCCGATTCCGATCCCCGACCCGGACAGTTTGGCCGCCGTCAGGCCGATCAGGCCGACGTCGATGGTCGAGCGAACCCGGACGAACCGCGGCACGCAGCCCTCCTCCTCCAGCCCGGCGGAAAGTTGACGGATCACCTCACCGATCGGCAGGCCGCACAGGCTCAGCCACACGCTGCGCCCCAGTGCGGGCGACAACCCGATGCACACCTCCCGCGGATCGCTGCCCTGACGGGCGGGTTCGAGATCGGTGACGGTGATGTGGCCTGCGTGCTCGACCTGGTCGGCGGTGAGCTCACCGCCGGTGCGCTGCTGACGGATGTTGTCGATCTCGGCCCGGCGCGCATCGCTCGGCGTGTAACCGGTTGCGGGACCGGCGTAGTCGTTCGGATCGGTGATCTTGGACAGCACCCGGAACTGCTCGTCGAAGATCGCCGAGGTCTGCAACTGGTCACCACGCAGGCGCTCGGCCGTCAGCCGCATGATGGCCCCGGCCTCCTCGTCGTACCCGGTGCGCTTCAGCGACGCCACCACGTCGAACACCGTGAGCTGCTTGGCCTCGATGGCGTTGGCCGCTTCCGCCACAGCCTTGGGATCGCCGGGCGGCAGATCGCGCGACCCGTTGGCGACCACCACTTCCTCGATGTGGCTGTCGTCGAAATCGGCCAGGCCGAGATCCCGGTAGACCGCCTGCACGGCCGTCGCGGCCCGCCGCCGGACTGCGGCGAGGTGCTCGGGCGACACCGTGCGCAAACCGCCGTCGGCTCCCCAATCCCGTTGCAGGACCAGGAAATCGTCCATATCGTCGGAATTGAAGTTGGACAGCGCGAACGCGTTGTCGTAGCGCGGGATCGAGCCGAACCCGGAGAAGATGAAATCGGCACCGGCCAGCAGGACGGGCAGGGTGTGCGCGCTGCGGCGGATGTCGGATTCGGAGATCAGGTTGTCATTGCCCGCGCACGACTCCAGATCGCGCATCATCACCATCAGGTTCTCGGCGAGCAACTCCTTCATGCCCTCGGGCACCGAGGCCACCACACCCACCCCGTCGATACCGCCGTTCTGCACGCCCTGGGAGCCGAGCGCCCGGGCCAGCGACACGCAGCGCGATTCCAGGTACAGGATCGAGCATTTCTCGGCCGCACCCATGAGCACCTCGGCCCCGCCGCCACTGGTGACCCGCATCTTCAAACCGCGTGACGCATAGGCACTTGTCAGGATCGCCTTGGAGAACGGGGTGTCATCGCCGTCGACGAACACCTGCTCGGTGCCGTAGATGGAAATGGTCTCGGCATAGCTGGTCAGCCCGCGCATACCGAGCCGCAGCTCAAGCGCCTCCTCGATCGCGCACTGCGCCATCGCGCCCGGCGTCCCCACCTGCGAACCGATCAGCAGCGCAACGGCATTCGACGGCGCGTCGCCCAGCACCGGAACCGTCGTCTCGACCTCACGGAAACCGTAGGCCACCGCGCCGGCCGCGTCGGCGGCGATCAGCATCGGATCGTCCAGCTGGTTGGTGACGTGGGCCTGGTTGCTCGGGGTGCGTCGGGCCCGCATCTTCGCCATGGCCACCTGGATCTCGACCGGCGTCAGCACCGCGATGACCCGTGCGAGCTTGGCCGGCGTGGTGCCGCCGATCAGCCGGACCACCTCGGCGCGGGGAACGTTGAGGTCGACGGTCTTGCGGGCCAGCTCGACGTCGGACATCGACATGGCCTCGGCCGCGACGTTCAGGTCAAGGCCGTAGCGGGCGATGAACTCGTCGATCACGTCGAAATCGGCGGCGGCCTTGCCGTCCATCTCGATGACCTGGCCGTCCCGCAGCACCAGCGAGGGTTCCGGATCGTGCGGACTGCGCATCGCCACCAGACCCAGATCCGGGTTCGGCGTGCTGAACCCGTCGAGGTTCACCGGCTTGGCATCGAGAATCCGCATCCTGCCGAGGTAGGCACCGCCGTCATCCGCCACGCCGACCATTTTGCGTGAAGATCACTATTTGGTCTACCCATTACACCTTTTGGATCAGACCCCGGAGGCGACCTCCAGCGCCTTGAGAGAGTCCTCCAGATGGCTGAGCATCCGCTGCAGATGCGGCACGCTGCGACGGCACCCGACCAGCCCGAAATCGAGGTTGTCGGCATTGTTGGCCAGCGTGATGTTCATGGCCTGCCCGTCCAGCGCGATCGACAGCGGATAATTACCGTCCAGGCGAGCGCCCTTCCAGTACAACGGTTGTCGCGGTCCGGGCACATTGGAGATGACGAGGTTGAACGGCGGGGAGGTGGCGCCGACGAAACCGGGCACCGCGGCCAGGCCGAGCGGGGCGATCATCATCGCGGACAAGGCCAGGGCCTGGATCCGGGGCAGTTCGGAGAACACCTTCTTGTTGCCCCGCATCGACTCGCCGACGACGTTGAGCCGATCCGCCGGATCGTCCAGGTCGGTACCCAAATTGCACAGGACCGAGCCCACGAGGTTGCCTCCGGCGTCGGCCTCGTGCTCGGCGCGCAGGCTCACCGGCACCATCGCGATCAGCGACTCGTCCGGCAGCGCGTCCTGCTCGAGCAGGTAGGCACGCAACGCACCGGCACACACCGCGAGCACCACATCGTTGACCGTGAAACCGGCGGCCGCGGAAATCCGCTTGAACCGCTCCAGCGGCCACGACTGCGCCGCGACCCGGCGGGCACCGCCGATCTTGACGTTGAACATGGTCTTGGGAGCCGCGAACGGCAACGTGAGCTGTTGCTCCAGCAGCGCCGCACGAGCCAGCCGCAGCGTCGACGGCGCCAGCCCCGCGACAGCGCCGGCCGCATCACCGACGGTGCGCATGATCGACGAACTCTGGTGTGGGCGTTTCCGGCGCGGCAGCGCCCACGGCACCCGCACCTCGGTGTCATCCGGATCCTCCGACAACGTGCGCATCAACAGCTTGAGCGCCGACACCCCGTCGATCAGCGAATGGTGCATCTTCGTGTACACCGCGAACCGGCCGTCGGCCAGCCCCTCGATCAGGTGGGCCTCCCACAGCGGCCGGTGCCGGTCGAGCAGGCTGCCGTGCAGGCGTGAGGTCAGCTCGAGCAGATCGCGGACCCGGCCCGGCGACGGCAGGCCCGAGCGGCGTAGGTGGTAGTCGAGATCGACGTCGTTGTCGTAGGTCCAGCCGACGTTGGCGATACCGCCCAGAATGGTCGCCGGGTGCTTACGGAACACCGGCTCGACCTCGGTCTGGGACAGCATCTGCTCGTACAGCTCCCGCACGAATTCTCGGTTCGCACCAGCCGGAGGTTCATAGAGCGCGAGGCCGCCGACGTGGAAAGGGTGCTCCCGGCTCTCTGCGATCAGAAACATCGAATCGGTCGGCGACATCAGCTGCATGAGGCCATTCAACGCTGCCGCATCAGACCCCGACACAAACCCGGCAAAACAGGTAGCCCACTACGCGTTCCCCCGCACCCGTGAGCAACCAAGATCTGTTCATGGCGAACGTGGCGCGCAAGATGCTCGCACTGATCAGGATCTTCAACGGGGCGGCCGGACTCCTGGTCCCCGAGAAGCTGCTGGCCCGCCTCGGGGCCGATACGGCGACGGATCGCGCCGGAACCTACCCGTTCCGGATGTTCGGCATCCGCACCGTTCTCATCGGCCTCGACCTGTTGGTGCTCCGCGGAGCCGAACTGCGTCGGGCCGAAAAGCTCGCGGTGCTCATCCACGCCACCGACACTGTCTCTGCCGCCGTCACCGCAGCCCGCGGCGACCTGCCGCGCAAACAGGGTCTGGTGGCCATAGCCATCTCCGCAACCAACACCGCACTTGCCGTCATCGCATGGAAAGGAGGCCGGGATGCCATCCCTGCTGACACGCTGGTTCATCAAAGCCACTGAGGTTGTCGACCGACGGATCGGGTGGGACAAGCTCCCGCCGTGGATCGGTCTCGGCGTCCTACTCGGGGTTCGCGACGCACTGCGCGAACACAATCTCTACGACTCCTACCGGGGCGATCCTCCGGCAGCACCCGCACACGCTCCTGCCGAATACCTCACCATCAGGACCGTCGACGGCTCCTACAACGATCTGTCGGCACCGTCGATGGGTATGGCCCACACAAGGTTCGGACGCAACGTGCCGCTGGACAAGGGCCATGCCGAGCAGCCGCCGAACCTGATGGACCCCAACCCGAGGGTGATCAGCAACGAGTTGCTGCGCCGCGACACGTTCAAGCCGGCCACCACACTCAACGTCCTGGCGGCGGCCTGGCTGCAGTTCGAGACCCGCGACTGGTTCAGCCACGACACCGACCCCAGCAAGATGATCGAGATTCCGGTGCCCGAGGGCGACGACTGGGACGAGTCCGCCATCCGGATCCCGTCGACGCCTGCCGACCCGGACCCGACGCCGGGCGACTCGACGTTCATCAACACCGAGACGCACTGGTGGGATGCCTCGCAGCTCTACGGCAGCAACCAACTGTTCCAGGATGCGATCCGCACGCCGGACAAGAAGGACGGGAAGGTTCGCATCGACGCCGACGGATTCATCGATCTCGATCCGTCGTTGCTCGGCGCCTCGGGCGGGGCGGACGGCTGGTGGCTCGGCCTGGAACTGATGGGCACGATCTTCCTGCGCGAGCACAACGCCATCTGCGACCGGCTGCAAGCCGCCTACCCGACCTGGACCGGCGACCAGATCTTCCACAAGGCGCGGATGATCAACGCCGCGCTGATCGCGAAAATCCACACCATCGAATGGACGCCCGCAATCCTCGGCCATCCCACCTTGCAGATCGGGATGCGGGCGAACTGGTTCGGGCTCGCCGGCGAACGCGTCAAGCAGCTGTTCGGGCGGCTCAGCGCCGACGAGGCGATCAGCGGTGTCGTCGGGTCGGCCACCGATCACCACACCGCGCCGTACTCCATCACCGAGGACTTCGTCACCGTCTACCGCATGCACCCGCTGGTGCCGGACGACTACGAGTTCCTCAACATCGCCGGAAAGGCCGAGCCGCAGCAGCTTTCATTCGACAGCATCCACGGCGGTGCCAACTCTCGTGGCGTGCTCAAGAGCATGGGTGTCTCCAACTGCATCTACTCGCTCGGCGTCGCACACCCCGGCGCGGTCACCCTGCACAACAGTCCCAACTTCATGCGCCGCTTCGACCGCACCGACGGGCACGTCATCGACATGATCTCGACCGACATCGTCCGCTCCCGCGAGCGAGGGGTGCCGCGCTACAACGAATTCCGCCGCCAGCTGCGATTGAAGCCGGCAACGTCGTTCGACGAGATCAGCGGCGGGGACCGCGACACTGCCCTGAAGATGAGCGAGATCTACGGCGGTGACATCGAGAAGGTCGACGCCATGGTCGGCATGTTCGGTGAGAAGCTTCCTGAGAAGTTCGGCTTCAGCGACACCGCGTTTCGCATCTTCGTGTTGATGGCGACCCGCCGGCTCAAGAGCGACCGGTTCTTCACGGTCGACTTCACCCCGCGGGTCTACACGCCGGAGGGCATCGCCTGGATCGCGGACAACGACATGTGCTCGGTGCTCATCCGCCACTACCCCGAGCTCGAACCGGTGCTGCGCGACCAGCGCAACGCGTTCGCCCCGTGGTCGCGACTCGGTCAGGACTCGTGATGACCCGACCCGAGCCCGGCTTGCCCCGGACCACACCGCTCGACGAGTCGGCGTTGCTCGGCTACCGCAACAGCGAGTTGGACATGCTGTTCCGGCAGGCGGAGGCCGGGCCCATTCCGGACGGGGACACCCAGGGCACGCTGCTGGCCTGGCCGGGAACCTGGGTCGCCGCACCGCTGGCCCGGCTGGTCCGCGTACTCATCTGGCAGGGCAAGGTGCTCGACCGCCGTGAGGGGATGCTGCGCAACAAGCTGACCCCGTTCGGTCTGCGGCTCGTCAAAGCCCGACTGTCGGTCACCGCCAGCTGGGTGGACAGCGCTGACTGCGTACTCATCGACTACTCCAAGACGTCGATTCTGGCCCGCATGGTCCGCGATGAGATCCGCCTGATCGGCCCCGGGCTCTACCTCGGAGTGGTGTGGCTGTGGCGGAAACGCATCGGCTGGTTCACCATTCGCTCGACCAGGTGATCCAGATGCCGCACCAGGAAGCCTTCACCGTACTCGCCGAGGTCAGCGCAGATCGGCTGTCGTCACTGCGTGATCTGCTCGGACGCATCCCCGACCATGTCGAGCGGTGGGACGTGCTGCCGTTCGAGAAGTTGAGCGGTCTGCACTTCGCCAGGATCGTGCTGTTCGAGCCGACGCAGGATCTCGACGGACGCCCCGTGCCGGCCCAGGTGGCGCTGCTGACCGATGTCGACGCGCCGCTGGGCGGCCATCTCGACGAGCTCGCGGCGATCGGCGGTGACGGGCTCGACGCGGTGTTCTCCCACTGCGTCGGCTACCCGGCCAGGGCATCGGTGCCGGACCGGCGGGCGTTCCTGCGTGCGCATCAGGCCAAAGTCGCTGCGGCACACATCAACCGGCGCGGCCGTTCGGTCAACCAGATTCGGCAGGAGGATCTGCTGCAGCGCGAGATCAACAGGTTCCTCGATGCGGGCGATCTCGGGTCGTTGGATCCGGGGAAGATCAAGAGCGCGATCGTCGACTTCGTACGCGACCGCGAGGATCTGGCGTGGGCCCTGAAACAGGCGCAGGGGCCGTCCTTCCTGTGGCGAGCCAAAGAGGCTGTGCACAAGTACTTCTGGATTGCCGCACTGGCCGTGGTGACGGTGCTGTTCCTGCCGCTCGTGGCGCTCGGCCTCGGATTGTTCACGCTCGTGCTCCGCTACCACGAGAAGCGCGACCAGCCCGACACCCGCGCCGCCGCACCCGAGGTGGCCCGCGCGTACCGCGATGACGAGGACTACTGGGCACACAACCAGATCGTCGCCGTCGGCTTCCTCAAGCCCGGCCCGTTCCGCCGGCTGACCACGACGGCGATCCTGTTCCTGACCGACTACGCGACCCGCCACATCTACAACCGCGGAACCCTGTCCGGGCTCAACACCATTCACTTCGCCCGGTGGGTGCGGATGGACGGCAATCGCGGCCTGTTCTTCTCCAGTAACTACGACGGCAGCCTGGAGAGCTACATGAACGACTTCATCGACAAGGCGTTCTGGGGACTCAACGCCATCTTCAGCAACGGCGACGGCTTCCCGCGCACGCGCTTCCTGTTCTTCGGCGGCATCACCGACGAGAAGGCCTACAAAAAACTGCTTCCCACCCGACAAGCCCCGAGCAATGTCTGGTACAGCGCCTACCCGCATCTGACGACCAAGAACATCGCCAACAACGAAGCCATCCGACAGGGCCTCTCGGACAACATGGACGATGCCCAGACACGGCGCTGGTTGCGCCGATTCGGTTGTGGCAACGAACTTCCCGAGTCCAACTGGGCGGCCCGACAGCTCGACAGCATTCCGTGGGACAGGCTATGACTCTTCAACTGGACGACATCCAGGGCGTCATCCTGCATGGCTACGGCGCGCTGGACGACGCGGCGTTCCTGCTTCTGACGATCGACGACGTCGCGGCGGCCAAGCAGTGGCTGTCACAGCTTCCGTTGCGCGACAGCACAGTCCGGCCCGACGTCACCGACACCTGCACCAACATCGCCTTCACGCCGTCGGGACTGGCGCGGCTGGGGCTGCCACCAGAACACCTCGGAATGCTGGCCGGGGAGTTCCGCGAGGGTATGTCGGGCACCGAGCATCGCCGTCGGATTCTCGGCGACCACGGTGACAGCTCCCCCTCGAACTGGCGGTGGAACGGCGACGACATCCACGCGCTGTTGCTGCTCTACGCGCGTGACGCCGCCGCGGTGGCCGACCTGGAGAACAGTCACGACCTGCCGGGCGCCGGTCTGCGCGTCGTCAGGCGGCTCGATTCGCTGACCCTCCCGGGGCGCAAAGAGCACTTCGGTTTTCGCGACGGGATATCGCAACCTCTGATCGACGGCTACGACGACGGCGGACCGGCGGGAAACACCGTGGCCCCAGGCGAATTCGTGCTCGGATATCCCAACGCCTACGGCCAGTACACCGACCGGCCGCTGGTGGATCCGGCTGCCGACCCGCGAGGCCTGCTGGCGGCTGCGGCCGATGCGCCGGCGCTGCGTGACCTCGGCAAGGACGGCAGCTACCTCGTCTTCCGGCAGCTCAAGCAGGACGTGGCCGGGTTCTGGAACAGCCTGGCCGAGCGATCCGCCGACGTGCTCGACCGGGTGCCTGCGTGTGTCGGGCTGGCAGCCAAGATGGTCGGTCGCTGGCCCAGTGGTGCGCCGCTGGTGAAAGCACCGACCGCCGATGATCCCGCACTCGCCGACGACAACGACTTCATGTACTTCCGGTCCGAAGATCCCGACGGTCTGAAATGCCCGATCGGCTCGCACCTGCGGCGGTCCAACCCACGCGATGCGCTCGACCCGGTACCCGGATCCGACCGGTCGATCGATGTGGGCAAGCGCCACCGCATCATTCGCCGCGGCCGGGCCTACGGTGCGCCCCTGGCGCCGTCCATGGACCCCGCCGACATGATCGGGGCCGGTGACGACGGCGCCGAACGAGGTCTGCACTTCATCTGCTTCAACAGCCAGCTCGGGCGGCAGTTCGAGTTCATCCAGCACACCTGGGTCAACAGCGCCAAGTTCGACGGCGGCTACGCCGAGGACGATCCGATCGCCGGTGCCCGCGGCACTGGAAACGGGAACGGGAACGGAAACGGTGACGGGCACGGGACATTCACGGTCCAGCAGGAGCCGATCCGCCGGCGCGTCACCGGCTTGCCCCGCTTTGTCCACACTGTCGGCGGCGCGTACTTCTTCATGCCCGGTGTGGCCGCCACGCGCTATCTCGCGGCCCTGCCATGACGTCCTGGCGGGAGTGGGCCCCGCTTCCTCTGCGACTGTTCCTCGGCGGCGGGCTGATCCTGCACGGCGGCATCAAGCTGTTCACGTCCGGCGGGCACGCCAACATCGCCCACCTCGTCGGCCGGCTCGGGGTGCCGTTCGCCGATATTGTCGGCTGGATCGTGGGCATCGTCGAATTCGGCGGTGGCCTCGGCATCCTGCTCGGGATCTTCTTCCGGCTCGCCACGGTGGTGAACGCGCTCAACGTCGCCGGCCTTTTGGTGCTCGGCTTCGTCGCGGGCGGAATCCCCGCGCCTCTGCCCGGCGGCGATCCGCTGCCCGGTTTCCGTGAGGCACTGCTGATCCTGGCGGGCGTGGTCAGCCTGCTGCTCAGCGGACCCGGCCGGCTTTCGCCGGCCGACAAGTCAGGAGGCCACCATGCACACCGACAACCTGAGCGGGATACCCCGGGTCGAGCTTGAAACCAGGCCGCGGTGGAAGCGGGAACTGTCCTGGTGGATCGGAGGCAGGCTGTTCACCACCGACCGCGCCGCGACGTTCTGGCGGCGACGAGTCGCGCCGTTGGAGGCACCGGTGATGAAGGCGACCCGCGGGCGCGCGCGGATGAGTGTGGGCCTGCCGGTGCTGGTGCTGAACGCCACCGGAGCGCGTAGCGGCAAGCGGTACGAGGTCCCCCTGGCGTACTTCACCGAAGGCGATGACGTGGTGTTGATCGCCTCCAACTACGGGCGCGAACATCATCCGAACTGGTATCACAACCTGATCGCGCATCCGGAATGCGAACTGCACATCGGCCCGCACGGTGGCCGGTTCCTCGCGCGCGAGGCCACCGGGGCCGACCGCGACCGGCTCTATGCCATGGCTGCCGATCGGCTCAACAAGGGCTGGAATGTGTACAAACAGCGCACCGACGGAATCCGCACCATCCCGGTGCTGCGGTTGTCGCCCGATGGCCGGCCGGGTTAATCGCTGCGCTCGTAGATGTCTGAGGCGATCGCGATGGCGGTGTCGTTGCATTCCTCGTCGGTCAGCGCCAGGTCACCCATCATCGCCACGCTCCACGAGATCGTCAGCAGCGCCTGCCGGGCGTGGTACACCGCGACTGGTTCATGATCGGGTGCGGTCATGGCATCGGCCACACTCCGAAACTGATAGCGCAGGTCTGCTCCTACCCCGAGCCGGTTGAACGCCGCGTAATTCTCGTGCATGAACCGCGTCATCGCCCGACCGGTGCCGTGGAGGACGGTGCCGTACCTTCGCAGCACCTCGCGTCCGGTTTGCTTGCCCGGCGGTTGCCCGGCGGCCCACTCGAGGATCTCGTCCACACCGGTACGCAGATCGTCGGCGAGGCTCACCACGATGTCTTCTTTTGCCGGAAAGTGGTAGTAGACAGCCGCTTTCGTGATCCCGAGGCGCTCGGCTATCTGCCGGATCGAGGTCTGGTCATAGCCGTGGACGGAGAACAGTTCGAGCGCCACGGCACGGATCTTGTCGCGGGTATCGGTCCGTCGACCTGCCATGGAGGCCCCTTCCATTACTTGACGCCCGGCAAGGGATGAGCTTAGCGTGGGCACACCATTACTTACCTGCCGTCAGGTAATGACGAGCCACTTCTGGGGGGATCGAATGGACGAATCACAGCCGACCACCGCGTTGACCGGGCCGCCGCTCACCGCCGTCGGGGTCGCGGTCATCCGGGCCCGGGAAACCGAACGGGCCGACCGCCTCTACGCCGATCCGTACGCCGCCCGCTTCGTCGAGGCGGCACAGAAGGCATATCTCGACCCAGGCGCTCCCGAGGGCGCCCCCAGCACCTGGGCGACGGTGATGCAGTTGGCCGAGGTGATGTACGAAGCCCGCACGATCGGTGTCCGCCTCGTCGACGACGCTTTGACCGAAGCCGCGGCGGCCGGGCGCACACAGATCGTGTTGATCGGGGCCGGACTGGACACCCATGCCTTCCGGCTGACCTGGCCTGAGCCCGTCAGGCTGTTCGAGATCGACCTGCCCCAGCTGTTCGCCTTCAAGGAACCGATCCTGCGCGACGCCGTCGCCACTTGCGAACGCCACATCATCGAGGCCGACCTCTCCGACCAGGGTTGGGCGGAATCCCTGGTGTCCAACGGGTTTGATCCCGCCACCCCCACGCACTGGGTCGACCACGCACTGATGACACTGCCGAGGGCCGCGGCTCGCGCCGGGGTCGAGGCGATCACGCGCCTGTCCGCACCGGGCAGCCGCTACGGATACCCGACGATGGGCAGCCAGAGCTTCAACACCACCATGAACTCGGTGGCCGGTGCCGCGGAGCTGTACCGCAGCATGCCCAATGTCGACCGCGGCCTCGGTGATGACGCCCGGCAGTGGATCGAAAACCTGGGATGGTCAACGTCGTTCAACAGCTTCGCCGACCTTGCCGCGCGCTATCCCCGCAACATCGGTTCCGACACCGGCAGCGGAACCGTCACCGCCACCCGCCTGGGGACGCCGGCATGAAAAAAACCCGCTACCTGCGATGGCAGGAAGCGGGTTTATGGCGGTGGCGGAGGGATTTGAACCCTATTTACGCTCCAGGCCAGGCGTTCGGATATGCGTCAAGCTGCTAAAACACATATCGACAGTTCACGCGTGTTATCTGTAACTGCGGCCAAATTGCGGCCAAATTGCGGCCGCGACTACCCACCCAATGTGCTGTTGTCGCTACGGCCGGCAGTCGCCATGTCACGGTGAAGTGGTGACGCGAACGTACTCCCTCGCCGAAGTCGCAGCGGTCTATCTGCCACCCGAGTGGAAGGACGGCGTCCGTTGGCTCTCACGCCGACTCAACCGCGGAGAGATCCAGGGTTACAAAGTTGGCCGCGTTTGGCGGATGACCGAAGGCGACGTCGCAGCATTCGTCGAATCGCGGCGCAATCCAACGAAGCCCGCGGCCGGTTTCGCGGCCGCCGCATCAGCGAAGCCTGGCGGCAGCGTCATCGACGGACTGTCCGAACGGTCAAGGCGTCGAGTGACGGAGTGCGAGACTGGCAGCAACTAGGGGCAGCGGTTCAGTGATGTCATGTCGATGAAGATTCCCGGTGACGACTCAACGACGCAGCCAATGTCGAGTTGCTCGAGCAATTCGACCAGATCGGCGGCCGGCGACTCCGGCAACAAGACGGCCAAACTCGAATCGCCGACATATCGCCCGTAATCGAGGACCTGGCCGATAGCCAAACGAACGCTCATCCGCTCGGCGGATCCCTTGGCTTCGTACAAGATGTTGTCGGAGATATCCGCGAGGTCGCTGTACAGCGTGGCTGATCCAACCGGATTGATCCGGTAACGCATGACTTCCCGATGATGAGCTTCGAGATATGCCTTGAAGCGGTCCGTCAATTGCGCCTCACGCTGAACTACCGTCCCGCTAACCGACTTCTCAACTTCGGAGTTCTCGATGTTGACCACTGCGACCGGGACAGAGTCCACAGCGACGGTGGCTATTTCCGCGGCCTGGCCAGCGCCTTCGATAGTGCTGACGTGTGGATCCCCCTCGGCAACCACGACGCCGATCGGTAGCAACCGAAACACGAAAACATTGCGCGGGACACCGTCGGTGCCTGGCGCCCTCCGGATGAAGTACGGAAGGTCTGGGTCAACTGAAAACTGTCCGACGTACTGATGAATGCGTGCGTCGCTGCCGGGGACATTGCCGACCGCTACGAACAGCCTCAGCGCAGTGCCGTTGGTTTGATGGTCGGCGATCGCGCGGTTGCCCCGGACCATCTGCTGATCGCCGATCTTGCCCTCGCCGGTGTAGTAGTACACCTGCTGCGACACATCCCAGCCGTCGAAGTCGTAGCCGTTGGCAGCAGCCTTGCCATGATCCGAGTAGACAAGAACATTCGGCGTGGTACTCGAGCCCGTGATGCCTGCTTGAGCATTGCCCTTGTAGACACCGTGGATTTGTTCCCTGACAAGGATCTCTCCGGGTTGCACGCTCCACATCGGCGAAGTCATCGGGCGATCGTAGGTCGCGGCACCGACATGTCCAGGCGCAGCGCAGCTCCTGGCGGATGTTCCAGCGAGTGTCGACAGCTCGTCCACCACCGGCTGACGACTTTTAGACGGCACGTTGCCACAAGATTGTCGGCAGGCCCGCTTACTGTGTCCTTGTGGGGCAGGCAGGTGCGGTGAGTGGCGGCGAGGCCGTGTTGGCAAAGCTGACGACGTACAAGACGGCCCTGTTCGCGTCACTCGTAGTGATCGCGGGAATCGGCCTAATGTGGCTTTCCAACAAGGGCTGGTTCGACTCTCACAAAGCTGTGCAAGCCACCGCGAACCAGGTTGGTGGGCTCCTCGTTACGACAGGCGGGCTCGCCATCCTGTGGGACCTTCGAGCCAAAAGAGACTTCATGCAGGAGGTCCTTGAGAAGGTACGGATTTCGTCCGACGTGACCGCCGCCGGCATTGACCGCGTGACGATGAAGTGGATGGACATTCCGTGGGATGACCTTTTCAAGAACTCGAAACAGGTATCAGTCTTCATTTCGTATGGAGGCAGTTGGCGCAAGAATAATTGGGCGTCGATCGAAAAATTTGTCGGAGTCAAGGGCAATTCGCTCAGGTTGTTCCTGCCAGATCCCAATGACGAAGCAACCATGCAAGTGCTCGCGAAGCGCTACGACTACACGCCACAGAAAGTTCAAGACAACGTTGTCGAGACGACGGAGGAGTTCGCGAAGCTGGGGATAGCGGGCGCGGATGTTCGCATCTACTACCGCGCAGGCGATCCCACCTACACGTCTTACTGCTTCGACGACAAGGTGCTAGTGACCCTGTACGCAAACAGACGACGGCGCGGCGATGTACCAACACTGCTGGTGGGACAAGGTACGTTCCACGATTTCTTCAAAGAAGATCTCACTGCGATCGAGAATCAGAGCACGCCGGTCGCATTGGCCGACGTAATCAAAGGCGGTACGAATGGTTGAGATCCAATACGTCGATCTAGTCAAGGGCGACGTTTCCTCAGACTTCGAAACAGCTGTCCGGGATGCCGGGACAGTAGCGTGGGACATTGAAACCAGCGGTCTCGATTGGCGGCTTGACCGCATTGGCACCTGCCAGCTGCATGTGCGCCACGTAGGGACACAGATCATCCGGATGGATGGGCACCAACCCGAGCGGCTTCGGGAGCTCCTCACGTCTGAGCATGTTCGAAAGGTTTTCCACCACGCGCCTTTTGACCTTCGGTTCATGCGCCATCATTGGAAGGCCAGCGCACGAAGTGTGGCGTGCACCAAGATCTTGTCGAAGATAGTTCGACCGGAGGCGGACGGCCGTGAGCACAGCCTCAAGCCCACTCTGGAGCGGTTCCTCGGAGTAGTGCTCGACAAGAGCCAACAGACCTCCAACTGGTTGTCAACTACTTACACAGCTGAGCAACTCAATTACGCGTCACGCGACGTCGAATACCTGGTGCCGTTGTTCGACACGTTGATGGACGAGGCACGGGCCAGCGGTGTGGCTGACATCGCTGAGCGGACATTCGAATATCTACCTATCCGCGTCGAGACTGATATACGCGGATGTGGCGACGTATTCGATTACTGATCCAGAGAACACGTCGCCAGAGGCGCGTGCGCAACGCGTCGCTGAGCTCAAACGCATATATGTCGAAGGCCGGGCCGCCAGCGTGGGCGCACCTAATCCGTACCGCGGTCAGCACGTGAACGCTGCCGTGTGGCGCGCCGGCTATCGACGCATGCTTGACGACAGGCTCGTCGCTTCGCCGGCGCGGCAGGACTATCTACGTCGGAAAGACTGATCCGAAGACTGGAATCGACTGCGCCTCTGTTCTGCTGGTCTTCCGCGGGCTATCGCGGCCGGAAGCGTGTAGCCGCGAATTCCAACGGCGACAGTGGGCGGCCCCCGATTGTCGTCTCTATTCGGCCGCCGGCCATAGCCGCGAAAGCCCGGGCGGCGGACTCACTAGTCTGGCCCGCGGCATCCTGAGCAGCGGCCAGCTTGTACGCAGCCGCCAGGCGCGCTTCGTCGCTATCACCGCGCGGATGACCCGCGGTGCCATCCCAATAGCCTCCCAGAGACGCCGCTGCTGGCTGGTGGTGTGTAACCGATGCTCCCTCGGGGAACAGCGTCGCTGCGGATACCCCTGCGAGTTCCCGCCACGCCGATTGTTCCGCCGCTTGCAGCGCTCGCGTGTCGGTCGATATGGCGACCTCGATTCCGTACCTCTTGCGCAGGCTCTCGGCGACATAGGCATGTGTTTCGGGAATGCAGAGGCGAAGCACGTTGTATCGCTGCGACACGAGGTCGTTGATCGGGGCGTCGACGTGACCGGGAGCGTAGCCGAAGGTGAACGCGAAAGCGCAGTTCTTCATCGACCCATCCCCGTACACGTCTGAGCGCTCAATAGCCATCCGCAGCCCCATGACCGCAAGTGACAGCGACCGAAAGTAAGACACACCTTCGGCGCGCTCGATATACGGGCCGTCCGGCGAGGTTTCGAGTGCAACGTTCCATCCGGTCGTCGGGTTGCCGATCAGCCGCGGCGCGCTGTTCTCGTTTTCGTCGTCGATCAGCCACAACTGCCAACCGAAGTGGTCGGGGTGAACGTCGCACACGTGCTCGGATGCCGGTAGTGCCGGTTCTCGGCGGGCATCTTCTAGGAAGCCTGTCGAGTCCACGCCGCGCAGACGCCGGCGAGCAGAGCCCTCGATCGCATCAAGATCGTCGTGTGTGATGCGCCGCAAATCCGCTGCCGTCCAGACTCCTCCAAATGACTCCGACCGCGGATACTGGGCTCGGAACTCGTTAGCGCGCCCGCCCGGCACCACCATTTCGAGGAAACGAAACCGCGTGGTCCGCATGAGATGTGAGGCGGCCGGATCAGTACCGAATCCACCGACCGCGACCCCATAAGTCAAGACCGTCAGCTCCGGCTGCCGCCGAAGCCCAGCCTCCCAGTCCATCCGCAGTATGTTCGCCAGCGATTCTCGGCGATGGCCAGGCACGTAATAGATGCCGCAATAGCAATTCTCGTACAGCGCAAAGTGATCGACGTCGGGCGGCTTGTGCGTGCAGATCGACTGCTCTGCGAAGAGCCGGCCGAACCGCGCCGGGCCACCGTGAAGCGGCGAGAAAAGTCGCGTGCCCTCATCGTGCAGATACCACCGACGCCAGCCGAACCGGTTCGGCTCCATGTCGACCCAGTCCGTCGTGCCCTCATTCACTCGTCGATCACCGCTTCCTCGTCTGCGGGCCCGTGCCATTCGCAGAGCTCGTCACCATTGAGCCGAAACCACTTGCCGTGGTCGACGCCCCCGAACCCGAACCGGTTGGCCGGCAGACCGGCGAGCGTGAACGCCGAGAGCAGGCGATCCGTCGAGATGACAACGGGCCGGCCGCCCTTCAACGCCTCTTCGTATTCGTAGATGTGGCCGGGTATCCGCCACCGCTTCATGCCTTGGTCCCACTCTGCAACCAGTAATGCGCGGATCCCCGATATGCCGGCGATACCGGCGCGACCGTCGCGACGCGGCATCAGCCACCGCCTGCGCCCCACCGCGCCAGCGCGGCAGCAGCGAACCGATTCGTTCCGCCGGCAGCCGGAGTCTTCGGTGTCTTCTCCGCGGGCAGGTCGAGGGTCAGTCGGCCGAGCGTTTGCGACTTCAACTGTGTCTGCATGCGGATCTCTGCAATCAGCGGATTCAACACTGCCTGTCCGGTGGAGCCAGTCGAGCCGATCTCCTGCGCTACGAGCTCGGCCTCAAGCGTTGCGATCCGGCCCTCGATCGCACACGCCGCTTTCAGCTGCGCCAGCTCCACAGCGTTGAGCACAATGCCGACGTCCTGGGCATCAGCGATGATCGCGCGCCACAGCTTCTTGCCGGCCTCGGCGAGATCCGCCGGCACACGCGGCGGCCACGCTGGCTTGGCTCCCATGGCTACCTCCTGGGAGTCGAAAAATGGAAGTTTCGGAAAACATGCGACGCATAGGCGGGTGCTATGGCATTTCGGTGCCGGCCGGGGCCTTGGGGGTCACCCGGTACCCCCGAACGCTCGCGCCGGCGCCAACGGTGGCGCCCAGCCGCCGTGTGAGCGACGATCGCCGCCGGTCTGGTGTGGTTCATTGGCGAGTAGAACGTGGCGCGGTGGCAGTCCTTGCGGTTCTGGCCGCCGTCGGCCGCGCGGGTAGTTGCGTGGTGGCACTTGGTGTTTCCGTTCGTTTCGGGTGCGGCCGGGTGCGCTCGGGGGTTCAGGACTTGGACGGCAACCTGGCCGCCAAACCCCGGCGCACTCCGGCCGCGTGGTGTCACCGCGGTATGCCCAGGAGTGGCTTTCGGGTGACGGGCCGCCACGCCCGACCCCGCAGTTGATGCGTGGCGGCAGTCTTCATGCGGTGGTGTGTCCTGATTCGGCGTCGAGCAGTTCGCGTAGCGCGTCGCGGAGCATCGCGTTGCGGGTCGTCGACAGGCTTCCGCCGCTGTTAGCCTCGTGTGCCGATTCGATGGCCTCGGGCGTGATGGCCGCAGTGACGCGGCGGTAGGCATCGGCTATCCGCTCGGGGGTGTCGATGTTCAGGCACTCACCGTCGGCGAGTTCGGCGGCTTGTTGACGGGCCGCCGCTTCGGCGGCGTCGATGGCTTCTGCGAGGTCAGTGCTGAGCTGGTGTGCCCGGGCGTTGTATGCGGCTTTCTCGCGCTGCGCGATGATGGAGTCGAGGTAGTCGGAGAATTTCACACCGATGAATCGGCGACCTACAGGGACCGTTCGGTCCCGCTGAACACCGATCTCGTTGTCGGGTAACGGGTCAACCGTGTTGAGCCTGTTCAGGTGCAGGTGGAGCGCGCCGAGCTCCGCGTCGAGACGTTGCCGCTTATCGAACGCGCCGGCGAGGGCGTCGAGGTCGAGTGGGTCGGCGGCCGCGAGCGCGTCAAGTTCCTTGCGGGCCGCGATGGCGGCGTCACGCGCGGGCTTCGGTAGTTCGCGCCAACCGCGGCGTATCTCTGCGAGCTCAACAGCGGCGCGGGTGGTTTCGCCGGCCTCGCGGATGGCGACGGCCTTGCCGGCAAGGCGGCGGTGTTCAGCCTCGGCGCCTTCGAGCGCCGCGTCAATGTCGGCCGGTGTAGCGGTCTTGGTTGCCATTGTCAGGCTCCTTTGGGGTTGAACGTGAGGGCGACGGCTTCGTTGGCTTTGTTCGACATGTCCCACAGCTCAGCGGATTTCGAGCCAACTTCAGCGCGGCGGTGTTCGGCCGCGAGCCGGGACGCGGTGATCGGGTCGCGTACGCCGGGTTCGATCTGTGTAGGTCGGGCTTGGGCCGACAGCGCTTGGTATTCGTCGTCGGTCATGGCTGCTAGATGCGCGAGGAGCTGTCCACGGTCCATCGTTCGCCTTTCTCGTGTTCGTCGATGGCGGTCTGGTCGAGCAGCCAGCGACCGCCGACCTTGCGGCCGCCGAGCTGTTCGGCGATTCGTCTAACCTGGCGGTGTGACAGTCCGAGTCGGGTGGCCGCGTCGTCGATCGTGACCGTTGACTGTTCTCGTGGGATAGATTGCAACACTTTGGTTTTACGGACGTCCGTCTGTCCGTTTGCGGACATAGCAGCGGTGTTGAGAGCGCAGGCAAGGGCGGTTAGTTTCGTTCCGACGGGCAGCCCGTTGTGGTGGCGTGTGCGGGCCGCGATCAGCACAGCTTGGCGTGCCGCTTCGAGCCATTCGCCTGTGAGGACCACCGCGCTGCCGGCTACTACCAAGCCCGCGCTTTTGTTGTCGGCGGAGGTCATGAGGCTTCGTTGCTTTCGTGTGGGTGGTCGCATCGGCGGACTTCGTTTTCCGCGGTCTCGACCCATCCGCTTCCCTGACAGAGCTTGCAGTCGGCGCCGCGTCGCTTGAGTGCTTGGATCTCAGCGACGCGTTGATCAGCGGTGGAACGTCGAGCGAGCGCCGGCAAACGGCCTGGGTTGCGCCCGATCCAGCGCTCGTGATGTTCCCGAGCGATCTTGCATCCGGGACAACTGTCTCCTGTCCCGTAGGGCATGTGCACTTTGCAGAACTCGGGTGGTTTGGGATCCGGATCGGCACGGGATACGTCGGCGCTTTCCGCGGCGGCGACGCCGTTGATGTTCCGACCCGAGAATCGGATTGGAGAGAGAGCGCTGCCCGAGTCGAGGAATGCTTCGACATCGACCGGTTGTGCCGGATCCGTTCGCACGCCTCTCTCCCGAAGTAACTCCCGAAGCGATACCCGAAGGGGGGCACTCTGCTGCCCCCCTTAATGGGTCACTGGTGACCCCACCATTCACCGCTACTGACCGCACTAAACCGATAGTGGGGTCAGCGATAGTGGGGTCACCAGCGACCCCACTATCGCCATTCGCACGGCCCGGCTTAGATGGCATGGTCAGCCGATATTCGGTGGTTTTGCGACTGCCGCGGGACCTCGGCGCAGGCCTTGACACTGTGAGCAGCCCGTACTTGATGGCGTCCTGCCGTGCTCGCTTAACCGTTTCGGGCGAAACTCCCAGGTCGTCGACGAGAATGCCGTTGGCGCGCCATGCGTTTCGTCCGTCACGATCGGCCGTCGCCCCGATGTGCTCGATAACCAGGCGGCGCGCCGCCGGTATGTCCTTGCAGCAGCGCACCGCTCCAAGCCAGGCCAGTTTCGAGAACTGGCCGCCATCCTCGCTGCGTACGGTGTTCAATGCCTGGCTTTCGGTTGAGAGCGGACTGCCTAGCGACCTGCTAGTGACTTGCTAAACACTTGCTAGCCTTTGTATTTCGAGGACTGGACGAGTTCCTGAATTGCGACGCACCCTGCCGGGTACACAAGCGTGGTCTCGACGCGCAGTCCCGCGATACTGCCCTGGCGCGCGCGGAAGATTCCCGAGAGCGTCGCAATCGCGATTTGCGCTTCGTCCAATGTCCAACTGTCCCGAGGATGCACGGCGAGGATGTTGTCGATGCGGCGCTGAACGTCGCGCAATTGGCATTCGTGCATCTGCGCCTCACACGTCAACTCAGTCATCACGCGAGCACTCCCCGCGCGTCGTCGGTGCGCTGGCACACGTTGGCGTCGAGGTAGGCACGAACGTCCGACCATCGGTAGAGCACACGCCTGGGGCCACATTTCACGAACTTGGGACCGGTTCCGCGGTAACGCATTTGAGCAAGTCCCGCCGTGGTGGTGCCAAGAACTGCAGCAACCTGGGCGGAGCTAGCGGTGTCGATATCGGCGGGAATCGGTGGCATCAATTTCTCCCTGGTTGATGTAGCGATATCTCAAGCTACGGGTTATTTCGTAGCTTCACGCACAGCGAAGCATGCCCGGGCTACCTTGTCAAGCAACGGAGATAGCCGTAGTATTTTTCTCGTGACGGAAGCCGAAAAGTGCCTGCCGTTGGCCGTGGTGGTCGGCCGCAACTGCCAGCGCATTCGTAAATCGCTCGGTTTGTCCCAAGACGAGCTAGCGACTTACGCTCGCGATGCCGGGCTCAAATGGTCGACGTCACGCGTCAGCGACTTCGAGGCGGGACGGACTTCCCCGACGTTTGCGACAGTGCTGCTGGTGAGTCTGGCGCTACAACGCGCCGCTCAGGCGACGAGCGACGCCACCGAAGAGGGGTCGGACGGCAACGAAGTGCAGCTCGCCGATCTGGTAGGAACTGACGGCTGCGTGCAACTCAGCGAGGACCTGTCGCTACCCGCCAAGCATCTATCTCTAGCGTTGTCTGGTAGCGGTTGGATCCTGGACACCTGGTATGACGAGTACCAGGAGGCGATGCTGGCGCGCGAGTTCCGGCGACTAATCCCTGCCGACAGGATCAGCGCATTTAGCGGCAATTTTCAGCATTTGTCGGCGTCAGTTCTACGCCGGTCTGGACTGGCAGAAGACAGGATCGCGAAGAAGCTTGGCATATCGCGTGACGGACTTGCGGACATCTCGTCGGTGCTCTGGCAGCGTACGTTCAGTGAAGAACGTGACCGGCGCGCCGGGGATGGCGCCAACCAGCAGCGAAAAGGGCACATCGCGCGGGAGCTGCAAACCGAGCTTGAGCGGGCCCTAGCCGATGGCCGCGATTAGCCGGTATCAGACGGCAGCAGGCGAATCCCGTTACAGGGTTCGGTATTACACGCCCGATCGGGGCGAGACACAGAAGCGCGGGTTCAAAACCAAGCGCGACGCGGAAGCGTTCGCCGCGACAGTCGAAGTGTCGAAGATGCGCGGTGAGTACGTGCGGCCGGCGCTCGGCCGTGTCCGTATCGCTGAGCTCGGGCCCGACTGGCTGACGCGCAAGCAGGGCATGGCGCCGTCCCACTACCGGATGCTCGAATCCGCTTGGCGGGTCCATGTTGCGCCACGGTGGGCGACTGTCCGCGTCGCTGATGTCGACATCCTCGCCGTCGAGGACTGGATAGCGACGATGACAGACAAAGGCTCCGGCGCAACGACAGTGCTGCGGGCACACGGCGTGTTGTCAGGCATTCTGGCCGATGCGGTAAAGGCCAAGCGGATCGCAACCAATCCCGCCCGCGGCGTCGAGAACCTACCGCGCAAAACGGCGCGCCGCCGTATCTACTTGTCCGGTGATGACGTACACCGCCTGGCCGCCGAGTCGGGCGAGCATCGCGCCCTGGTGCTCGTGCTCGCGTATTGCGGACTGCGGTGGGGCGAGGCCATCGGCCTGCGGTGGCGGGATGTCGAGTTCCTACGCCGGCGGATCTCGGTGTCTACGAACGCTGTGCAACTCGGCGTGACGCATTCTGTCGGCCGCACCAAGAGTCGAGAGGATCGGACTGTCCCGGTGCCGGCGTTCGTGCTGGAAGAGTTGTCGGTGCTGCGGAGGGACCGCGCCGATGATGATCTGGTGTTCGCGGGGCCGGCCGACGGATATCTTCCGCGGCCCAAGTCGACCCGCGGCTGGTTCGCCGGGGCAGTGAAACGGGCCAAGGTCCAGCCGATCACGCCGCATGATCTGCGGCACACGTGCGCGTCACTGGCGATCTCGGCCGGCGTCAACGTGTTGGCATTGCAACGGATGCTCGGCCACAAGTCTGCGAAGGTCACTCTGGACACCTATGCGGACCTGTTCGACGATGATTTGGACGCGGTCGCCGTCACGCTCCATGCCAAATATTCACCGGAGATTGCGGCCAAAATGCGGCCACCTTCAGCCCAGTAGTCGGGGCAGCAGACAAAAAATAGCCTCCGACCTGCGTTAACAGATCAGAGGCTATGGCGGTGGCGGAGGGATTTGAACCCTCGGACGGGGGTTACCCGTCACACGCTTTCGAGGCGTGCTCCTTAGGCCGCTCGGACACGCCACCGTGTGGCAGCTTACCGGGCGAGGGCCGCCAGCCCTAATCGGTCGCGAGTCTGGCGGGAACTAGCGCTGGGCGGCGAAGAATTCCTCCAGCAGCGCCGCGCACTCGTCGGCCAGCACTCCGCCGACCACCTCGGGACGGTGATTGAGCCGACGATCGCGCACCACATCCCACAGCGAGCCCACCGCACCGGTCTTGGGCTCCCACGCCCCGAACACCACCCGCGCCACCCGGGCCAGCACCAGCGCACCCGCGCACATCGTGCACGGCTCGACGGTCACGGCCAGCGTCACACCTTCGAGGCGCCACCCGTCGCCGAGCACCCGGGCGGCCTCGCGCATCGCCACGATCTCGGCATGCCCGGCCGGGTCGCCGGTGGCCTCACGGACATTGGCCGCGCGGGCCAGCTCGGTGCCGTCGGCCGCGAACACCACCGCACCGATCGGCACATCACGCGGCCCGGCCGTGCGGGCAGCCTCCAGCGCCGCGCGGATCAGGGCTTGGTCTGAGGCACTCACCGACCGAGCCGGTCGAGCACCGCCGACAACTCGTCGGCGAAGCCCATCTCGCGGGCGATGCGCCCGATCTGCTCGTCGGCGTACAGGTCGGTTTCGGACAGGATCACGCCAAGCACGTCCTCGTGCAGACCGATGTCCGACAGCACCGAGAGGTCGCCCTCCTCGAACGGATCCGAGTCTTCGAGATCCTCTTCATCGAGATCGGCGTCGAGATTCTCCAGCGCCTCGGCGGCGATGTCGTAGTCCAGCGCAGCCGTGGCATCCGACAGCAACAGCCGGGTTCCCGCAGGTGCAGGCCTCACGATCACGAAGAATTCGTCATCCACGTCGAGCAGCCCGAAGACCGCCCCGGCACTGCGCAGCTCACGAAGCTCGGTCTCGGCCGCGGTCAGACTCTTCAATGACGACGAACGCATGGGGGCGCACCGCCACTTGCCGTCCTCCCGGACAACGGCCACCCCGAAGCCATCGGGCAGGTCTGCCGGCGCACGCTGTGCTCCCATGCCCGCCTACGGTAGTCGCCGACCAGCAATTTTGACAGGGATCACCCTCGGCTCCGGCACAGCCGTATGCCAACCTTGATGCGTGACGAACACCCCCGTGTGTGTGGTAGGCCTCGGCCTGATCGGTGGATCGCTGATGCGTGCCGCCGCCGGAGCCGGCCGCGAGGTCTTCGGCTACAACCGGTCGATGGAGGCCGTCGCGGCCGCGAGGTTCGACGGGTTCGATGCGACCGAGAACCTCGACGAGGCACTGGGCCGGGCCGCCGACCGCAACGCGCTGATCGTGGTGGCGGTGCCGATGCCGGCTCTGCCGCAGATACTCGCCCACGTCAAGCAGACGGCACCGCAGTGTCCGCTGACCGACGTCATCAGCGTCAAGGGGGCAGTGCTCGATGAAGTGCGTCGAGCAGATCTGTTACCGAACTTCGTCGGTGGCCACCCGATGGCGGGCACGGCGCATTCGGGCTGGTCGGCCGGGGACGCCGCACTTTTCACCGGCGCCCCGTGGGTGGTCAGCGTGGACGATCACGTCGATGCGCGGGTGTGGTCGCTGGTCACCCAGCTGGCACTGGACTGTCACGCGGTCGTAGTGCCGGCCCGCTCCGATGAGCACGACGCCGCCGCGGCCGCCATCTCGCACCTGCCACACCTGTTCGCCGAAACCCTGGCCGTGATGGCCGGCGACGTACCGCTGGCCTTCGCCCTGGCCGCCGGATCGTTCCGCGACGGCACCCGGGTGGCGGCCACCGCACCGCACCTGGTGCGGGCCATGTGCGAGGCCAACGCCGACCAGCTGCTGCCCACGCTGGAGCGCGGCATCGAACTGCTGACGAGCGCCAAGAAAACCCTGGCCGCCACGGGTTCGGTTGCCGAGCTGGTCGAGCCCGGTCACGCCGCCCGGATGCGCTACGACAGCTTCAGCCGCCCCGAGATCATGACGACGGTGGTGGGCACGGACAACTGGCGGGCCGAGCTGGCCGCCGCCGGACGAGCCGGCGGGGTGATCAGATCCGCTCTGCCAGTCCTGGGTAATCAAGGATGAAACCGTCGGAATCCACGGTGATGGTGGTGTCGGCGACCGGCGAACGCAGCTTCACCCCGGCGTCCGGGCCGGAACTGGTGTAGCTGATGCTGGCGGTCTCCACCGAGAAGTCCGGCAAGCGCACGTAGACGACCGGCAGGGTCATCGACTCAGCGCGCTCGTGAAGTCCGGTCCGCCGGATGGGCAGCGCATTGAAGAACGGGCTGAACACGACGTCGACGTCGAGCGCGCCGCCGAAGTCGGAGCGCTTGGTCTGGGTGTGGTCCTGCACCAGCCACATGTTCTCCTCATCGCGGGCGATGGAGAGCTGGCGTTCCCGCTCGGCCAGCGTCACGGTGAGCGAGAGTCGCTTGGTGGCACCGGTCTCGTCGGTGATCAGGTCATAGGACGCAGAGAACGCCGGGTGGGAGCCGGTGGCTGCGGCCACGATCCGGCCGTAGGCCTTGATTCGCTTGCCCGACAACTGAACCCGAACAGACTCCATCCGCGATACATCGTGCGCCCGCCACGTCAACACTGCCGGCCAGGCACGGTCCTTCTGGTCGCTCACCCTTATACCGTATGCGACGACGCGCGGCGTTCGTAGCCGAGTCCGGAAGTCCTCACCGAACGCGACTCGAGTGCGACCTCGTCACTGAGCAACGGCTGCGGAATCCGTCGCCCACCTCCCAACCGGCCACTACCGGGCACCGACAACCACACCGCGAACGCCAGCGCGGCATCGAGAATCAAGGCCAAGGCCGTGACCATGAGCGCACCCACCAGAGCGATGTGGAACTGGCGCACCTTGATGCCGTCGATCAGATACCGGCCCAGCCCACCGAGGCTCGCATACGCGGCGACCGTCGCCGTCGCCACGATCTGAAGCGTCGCGGTGCGCAAGCCACCCACGATCAACGGCAGCGCATTGGGCACCTCGACCCCGAACAGCACCCGGCGCTCGGTCATGCCCATCGAACGCGCCGCGTCCACCACCGCGGGGTCCACATTCGCGATTCCGGCGTAGGTCCCTGCCAACAGCGGCGGGATGCCCAGCAGCATCAGGGCGACCGTCGGCGGCACCAGGCCCAGTCCCCACAACAGGACCCCGAGCAGCAGCACGCCCAGCGTGGGCAGTGCGCGCAGCGCGTTGACCCCGGTGACGATCAGGAAGGTACCGCGGCCGGTGTGCCCGATGAGCAGGCCGACGGGAATCGCGACCAGCATCGAAGCCAGTACCGCGACCCCGGTGTACTGCAGATGCTCGACGATGCGGGCCGTCAGTCCGGCGGGCCCGGTCCAGTTGGCGGCGGTGAAGATGAAGTCCAGTGCCTGCTGCAGGAAGTTCATGCCACCGCCTCGGCACGACGCGAAATTCGGGACGCCTTCGGTTGCCGGTTCCACGGCGTGATCGCCCTGCCTGCCAACATGATCAGGGTGTCGATGACGACGGCCAACACGAAGATCGCGATGATCCCGGCGATGATCTGGTCGCTCTTGTTCGACTGGTAGCCCTCGGTGAACCAGGTGCCAAGGCCGCCGATGCCGATCACCGAGCCCACCGACACCATCGAGATATTGGTGACCGCGACGACGCGCAATCCCGCCGTCAACACCGGGATGGCCAGCGGAAGCTCCACCTTGAGCATCCGCACCAACGGCCGGTAGCCGATCGCCGTCGCGGCGTCGCGGACCTGCTCGGGCACCGCGTCGAGCGCCTCGGGCACCGCGCGCACCAACAGTGCGGTGGTGTAAAGCGTCAGGGCGACAATGACATTCGCCTCATCCAGGATGCGGGTCGGAATGATCAACGGCAGCACCACGAACAATGCGAGCGACGGAATGGTGAAGATGATGCTCGCGGTGAGCGTGGTCATCCGCCGCAGGGCCGTGGTGCGCTGAACCGCCGCTCCCAGCGGTACGGCGATCACCAGCCCCAGCACGATCGGCACCAACGACAACCGCAGGTGCACGACCGTCAGCACCCACAGGTCGTCGAGATGGTTCAGCAGATACCGCATGGGCTACCCCAGCTCCGGAACGCGGCGCTGCTCCTTGAGCGCCTCGAGCACGTCGTCGGCGCGCACACCCCCGAGGAGCTTGCCGTCGTCGTCGACCGCGACACCGAGCCCGCTCGGTGAGGACAGTGCGGAGTCCAGTGCCTGCCGCAGGTTGCCGTCGGGTGGAAAGAAAGAACCGCCGCCGATGGTGCTGTCGTAGAGCTCATTGCCCTTGCGGTGCACCTCGACGCCTTCGGCGTTGATCCAGGCGAACGGCGTGCCGGACTTGATGACCAGCCTCCACTCCCCCGGGCTCAGGTTCAGCGCGTCGATGTCGTCCGCGTCGACGTGCTCGATCTGGTGCAGGGGCAGACCGGTGGCGTGAAAGAACTGCAGCCCGCGGTAACCGCGGTCGGCGCCGACGAATCCCGCCACGAGTTCGTCGGCAGGATTCGACAGGACGAATGCCGGATCGGCGTACTGCAGAAGTGCCCCACCGCGGCCGAACACCGCGACCTTGTCCCCGAGCTTGACCGCCTCGTCGATGTCGTGCGTGACGAACACGATCGTCTTGTGCAATTCGCTTTGCAATCGGAGGATTTCGGCCTGCAGATCTTCGCGCACCACCGGGTCGACCGCGCTGAACGGCTCGTCCATCAACAGGATCGGCGGGTCGGCGGCCAACGCGCGGGCCACTCCGACGCGTTGCTGTTGACCGCCGGACAGCTGGGCCGGATAGCGGTCGGCCAGTTTCGGGTCGAGCCCCACCCGTTCCATCACGCCGATCGCGGCCTTGCGCGCCTTGCGCCGGGATTCGCCCCGCAACACCGGCACCGTCGCGACGTTGTCGACCACCCGCAGATGCGGCATAAGCCCGGCACTCTGGATGACATAGCCGATGCCGAGCCTCAGCTTGACCGGGTCGACCGTGCTGATGTCCTCCCCGTTGACCGTGAGGGTGCCCGACGTCGGATCGATCATCCGGTTGATCATCCGCATGGACGTCGTCTTGCCACAGCCCGACGGGCCGACGAACACCGTCAGCGTGCCTTGCGGCACTTCCAGATTGAGTTTGTCGACGGCCACCGTGCCGTCGGGGTACTGCTTGGTGACGTTGCTGAAGGTGATCACTTGATCATCGCCTTGTCGAATCCGTTGTCCCTGATCCACTTTTCGGCTGCTTCGTCGGGGTCGACGCCGGAATTGCCCTCCACCGCCGTGTTCAGTTCGATCAGGGCTTCGGTGGTGAGCTTGGCCGACACCGCGTCGAGCACCGTCTTGAGCTCAGCGGACATTTTCTGTGAGGCCACCAGCGGAACGACATTGGCGGCCAGGAAGGCGTTCTTGGGATCCGCCAGAGGGACCAGGTGGTGCTGTTCGATAGCCGGTGAGGTGCTGAAGATGTTCGCGGCGGTGACGGCGCCACTGGTCAGCGCCTGCACCGTGGCCGGGCCGCCGCCGTCACTGATCGCGACGAAGTTCACCGGCGCAATATCCAGCCCGTAGTGGGACTTCAGGCCCACCAGCCCTGTCTGGCGGGTCTGGAATTCCGACGGTGCACCCACTTTCACCTCAGCCGAGTGCGCGGTCAGATCGGCGATGGTCTTCAGATTCCAGCGCTGGGCGGTCTCGGCGGTGACCGCCAGGGTGTCCTTGTCCTCGGCGGGTGAGGGATACAGGATGGACAAATCCCCCGGCAAGGCTTTGAACAGCGCGATCAGCACCTCATCGGAGGTCGTGGCGGTGGCGTCCTTGTCGAAGTACTGCAGCAGATTTCCGGTGTACTCGGGGATCAGATCGATCGAGTGATCCTGAACCGCAGGCACATACGTCTCACGGCTGCCGATACCGAACTGCCTGCGGATCTGAAAGTCGTTGGCCTCCAGAGCCTGGGCATAGATCTCGGCGATGATCTTGGACTCCGGGAAGTCGGCGGAGCCGACCGTGATCGATTTGAGGTCGCCCGAGATAGGTCCGCCGCCCAGCGGATTGGCGCTTCCGCAGGCCACCGCCAGCGGCACGATCAGGGCGAGCAGGATCATCGCGATGGCCAGGGGTTTGCGCTGCACAGGCGCGTCCTTTCGGCGTCGGCGGCTGGACGATCGGCCTCTGACGACCCTAACGGCACACCCGACATGCCGCCGCGCTTTACCCCACGGTGGTTTGCTTTGTCGCCTGGACGGGCAAAGATGGCAACATGACCAGCGATCCGTCTGCATCGCCCGATTTGCCTGAGCCCACTGCGGCCATACCGGACCCCGCAGCACCCGACCCAGCCAAAGCCCCCGAGCCCGGCAAAACCCCGGCCAAAACCAGTAAGGCCACCGAGCCCAAACTCACCCGCGCCGGAGCCTTGTGGTCAGCACTGATCCTGGGCTTCCTGGTGCTGATCGTGCTGCTGATCTTCATCGCGCAGAACACCGAACCGGTTCCGATGACGTTCATCAGCTGGCACTGGTCGTTGCCGACGGGCGTGGCGATCCTCGGTGCCGCAGTGGCCGGCGGGTTACTGACCGTCGCCGCAGGCTCGGCACGGATCTTCCAGTTGCGCCGCGCGGCCAAGAAGAACTTCAAGGCCGCGCAGCGCAGCTGACGCGTCAGCCGATAGCGCGCAGACCCGATGCGATGGCCGGTGCCACCGCTTCGCCCACGCTGGTACCGCCCGGTGACTCAGAACCCTGCCGGGCGCGGAAGTCGATCCCCGCGGCGATGATCGCGGCCTTGAAGTAGGCCAGCGCCATGTAGAAGTCCCAGTGCGCCAGATCCTGGCCCGACTGCACCGAATAGCGGTTGGCCAGCTCGTCGGCCGACGGCATGAGCGGTGAACTCCACGCCGCTTCCATGCTCAGGATCAGGTTGAACATCGGGTCCCGATACACGCACATCAGTGCCGCGTCCGACAACGGATCGCCCAGCGTCGACAGCTCCCAGTCCAGCACCGCCAGGACCTTGGTCGGGTCCTGTGCATCCAGGATGGTGTTGTCGATGCGGTAGTCGCCGTGCACGATCGAGGCGCGGCTCTGCGCGGGAACCGACTCGGCCAGGGCCTGATGCAGACGTTTGACGTCGTCGTCGCGGGGATCGTCGGGGAGCCGGACCAGATCCCACTGCGAACTCCAGCGGCGCACCTGGCGTTCCAGGTAGCCCGCCGGCTTGCCGAAGTCGCCGAGACCGACCGCCTGCGGGTCCACCGCGTGCAGGTCGGCCAGCACCCGGATCAGGGCGTCGACACTGCGGCTGATCACCTGCTCGTCACCGAGTGCGTCGAGTTCTGACGCGCTGCGGACGACGAGGCCGTCGACGTTCTCGACCATCTGGAACGGCGCGCCCAGCACGGAGTCGTCGTTGCTCATCGTCACCGCACGGGCGACCGGGACCGCGGTGCCGCTCAACGCCGCGACCACCTTGTACTCGCGGGCCATGTCGTGCGCGGACGGCGTCAGCCCGTGTAGCGGCGGGCGGCGCAGAACCCAGGCCGACGCGTCGTCGCACACCCGGAAGGTGAGGTTGGAACGGCCACCGGCGATCAACTCGGCGCGCAGCTCGCCACTGCGGGCGATGCCTTGAGAGCGCAGATGCCGGTCCAGAGCAGTGAGGTCGAGCCCCTCCAGATTGGTCACCGTCATTGTTTACCACCGCACATTTCGTGGCAGCAGGTCCCATACGTGCTCGGTGCCGTTGACCGAGGCGACGGCCAACTTGCCCGAGCGCGAGGACAGCAGCCGGGTGACCGACGCGTAATCGACGTGGAAGGACAGCAACCGCTGGGTGCCCAGGATCTGGTGCAGCAGCACGTTGATCACACCGCCGTGGCTGAACACCGCGACGGTGTCGTCATGGTCGCCGCTCGCCACGAGTTCCTCGACGGCGGCATCGATCCGCGCCAGGAATGCCTTCTCGTCCACGCTGCTCGGCAGATGACCTTGCATGAGCCGGGTCAGCTCCTCGGGGTTCTCCTTCGCGATCTCCTCGATCGGCACGTAGTGCGACATGTCGCGGTCGTACTCGGCGAGCCGCTCGTCGACCTCGACCTGCAGCCCCAGCTCCTCGGCCAGCGGACCGGCGGTCTGGACCGCACGCCGCTGCGGGCTGCTGACGAGCCGGCTGATGGGAAACCGGGCCAGGGCCGCGGGCAAGCGCTGCGCCTGGGCGATGCCCTCGGCGGACAGATCAGGGTCGGACCCTTGACCGGGCTCGCTGCGGAGCGGTAGAGCATGTCGGACGAGAAGCAGTTGCACCGTGTCACCATAGGGCCGCGGTGCGGGACGGCCGGAGAGGGCTGCGACATGGGCTATGCCGACGAACTGTTCGATCTCACCGATCGGGTCGTGCTGGTCACGGGCGGCAGCAGGGGGCTCGGCCGCGAGATCGCGATGGGAGCGGCACGCTGCGGCGCCGACGTCGTGATCGCCAGCCGCAATCTGGACTCCTGCGTGGCCGCGGCCGACGAGATCACCGCCGCGACGGGCCGCGCCGCCCTGCCCTGTCAGGTTCATGTGGGGCGGTGGGATCAGCTCGACGCTCTGGTCGAGGCCACCTATGAGCGGTTCGGCAAGGTCGACGTGTTGGTCAACAACGCCGGCATGTCACCGCTGTACGAATCGCTCGGCTCGGTCACCGAGAAACTCTTCGACTCGGTCGTCAACCTGAATCTCAAAGGGCCGTTCCGGCTTTCGGCCCTGCTCGGTGAGCGGATGGTCGCCGCCGGCGGAGGCGCGATCGTCAACGTCAGCTCATCCGGATCACTGCGACCCGACCAGTACATGCTGCCCTACGCCGCGGCCAAGGCCGGCCTGAACGCCATGACCGAAGGTCTGGCGAAGGCCT
The DNA here is from genome assembly GCF_000426065.1 of Mycobacterium sp. URHD0025. GTDB lineage: Bacteria > Actinomycetota > Actinomycetes > Mycobacteriales > Mycobacteriaceae > Mycobacterium. Next base: position 452,575 of record NZ_AUEQ01000009.1, read on the forward strand.
TCGGTCCGACCGTGCGGGTCAACACCCTGATGGCCGGCCCGTTTCTCACCGACGTCAGCAAGGCGTGGGACATGGCCGGCGACCCGTTCAGCCACCTTGCCCTGCGACGGGCCGGCAACCCGCCCGAGATCGTCGGCGCCGCACTGTATCTGATGTCGGACGCAGCCAGCTTCACCACCGGCTCGATCCTGCGGGTAGACGGCGGCCTGCCCTGAACACGGCACGGTAATGTAGCTCGTAGCAAACTTGTCATGACAACCGGAAGGTGATGCGGATGGCGGGGCCCCGTTCACGCCACGAGCACGTCGCAGCCGAACTGCGCCAACGCATCACCCGCCGCGACTACGCGATCGGTCAGGCACTGCCCACCGAGAGTGCGCTGTGCGCCGAGTTCGACGTGTCCCGCGGTCCGGTACGCCAAGCCCTGGCCACACTGAAGAACGAGGGCCTGATCCGTGTCTCGCGGGGCAAGCCCGCGGTGGTGCGCAGTCACGACGCCACGCAGACGCTGGACACGTTCACCCCGTTCACCCAGTGGGCCGAGCGGGTCGGACGTACCGCGGGGAACCGCACCATCGAGGTGGCGCGCCGCCGCGTACCCGAAACTGCCATGGAGCCATTGGGTTTGACGCCCGACGACTTCGTGGTCGAGGTCCTGCGCGTGCGACTGCTCGACGGCGAGCCCGCGATGATCGAACGCAGCACATTCATCGAGCCGGTGGGTTCTCTGCTGTTCGAGTTCGACACCGACTCCGGCTCGATGACCGACTACCTCGCCAGCCGCGGCGTGTACTTCGACTCCATGGAGCACGTGCTCGACGCCGTGGCCGCCGGTCCCGACGACGCCGCAAACCTCGGTATCGCGCCGGGCAGTCCGCTGCTCCGTGAGCGCCGCGTCTCGCGCGATCAGCACGGCGTGGTGTTCGAATGCGCCGACGATCGCTACCGGCCGGACATGGTGGCGTTCAGCATCGTCAACGCCCGCACCAAATTCTCCTCCGCCGAACAGACATGAAACTGCCCCTTTCACGTCGGAAAGAGGCAGTTTCATGTCTGTTCGCGGGTCAGTCGGCGGCAGGCATCCGGTTCCAGTGCGGGATCAGAAGCAGCATGGAAAGCAGTGCGGCAGCGGCAAATCCATAGAACAACGTGGAGGTGTTCAGATAACCGGGCAGCAGACCACCCAGGATCGCGCCCACCGAGCCGCAGCAGTTGATGAAGCCGGCCGCGGTACCGGCGTGCTTGGAGGTACCGAAGTCCACCGCGGCGACACAGGAGATCATCGCGTCGGCGCCGTAGACGCTCAGACCGATCAGACCGAGCACCGCCACCATGATCCAGGGGTTGCCGGTCGCAGTGAGCGGTCCGAACAGCGCCAGCACCGCCACCAGCATTCCCAGACTGATCACACAGGCGGGCACCCGGCGCGCACTGAACACCCGATCGGAGATCCGGCCAAGCAGGATCGGGGCGATCACGCCGGCGACACCGAATGCCACCGGGATGGCGACGGCCTGGAACTTGTCACCGTCGACCAGGCGCTCGGCGACGATCACCGGGCCCCACAGCAGGATCGCATAGCGAGCCGGCTTGAGCAGGAAGTACGACGCGCCAAGGGTTCTCACCATCCGGTCACTCAGTACGGCCTTCAGCGATTCCTGCCATGTGGGCTTCGGCTCGGCCACAGCCTCCGCTTCGGGCGAGTCATCGAGCTCGACACCTTCCCGAGCGTCCTCCGACGCCCGGTACTCCTCGATCGACGGCAACCCGACGTCCTGCGGCTTGTTGCGCTGGAACAACAGCACGAGCACGAACACCCCGACCACGATGGCGGCACCGGTGAAGAACGCCGCGCGCCACGAGCCGAACACGTCGTAGGCGGCCCAGCCCAGGATGGGTGCGGCCACCAGGCCGCCGAATGCGTAGTTGGTGCTCCACAATCCGAGGACGCGACCCCGTTCTCCGATGGAGAAGAACTGGGCCATGTTGCTCAGCGTCGGGGACCAGCCGGTGGACTGGGCCAGGCCCTGCACGATCATCAGCGGCAGCAGGAACACCAGTGCGGGCAGCAGACCCATGAACACGGTGGCGATCGCCGATATCGCCAGGCCGCCGAGGATGACCACGCGGGGACCGAAGCGGTCCGAAACCTGGCCCCAGACGAACTGACCGGCGGCATAGGCGGCGAGGTAGGCGGCGTCGAGGTTCGCCAGAGTGCTCTTCGTCAGGCTGATGGACAGGATGGGATCTTCGAGAATGCCCAGCTTGGCGACCGAAAAGGCCTGCCGGGTGAAATAGAAGCCGGCGTAGGCGATCCAGGTGACCGCAAAAATCTGGATGCGCCAGCGCCGATAGCGCGGGACTGTCGTCGGGGTGATGGAAGTCGTTACGTTGGTCATGAGAATGCACCTAATGTGGGCGTGCTGCAGGCGGTGTGCTGACGGGCCGGGGCAGATTGCCGAGAGACTGTGGCCGAACGTCAAAAGCAGGTTTCTCGAAAGAGAACGACGTGAGAGCGGTGCGGCGGTCGGGAGGCAGGCCTACGACCGACCGCCGCAAGAGCTGTTGTGTTCGGGTTACCGCAGCGCTGCCACCAGCGCGGGAAGATCGGCGACGCTGTTGAGAATGTGTGTGGCACCCGCCTCGGAGAGCTGTGCCCGGTTGTGCGCACCGGTCAGCACACCGACAGAGGCCCGCGCGCCCGCGCGCAATCCGCTGATGACATCGGAAGAAGTGTCACCCAGCACGATCATCGAACGCACGGAATCGGTCTGGGTCTGCATCAGCGCAGCCAGCGGCATGTCCGGATACGGCCGGCCACGCACCCCCGGCGACGGGCAGAGCACGATATCGGCGAGGTTCTGCCATCCGAGCGCGTCGATGATGGCCGACTGGGTTTCTTTGGCGAACCCGGTGGTCAACGCGGTCTTGATGCCGCTGGAGCGCAAAGACGTAATGACTTCTTCGGCACCGGGGATGGGGCTGCAATTGCCCTCGGCCACCAGTTGGCCGTAGCAGCGTTCGAACTCCTTGTTCGCGGCCTGCGCCTGCTCCTCGTTGCCTTTCGCCAAGTGACGGAAGACCACGATCTTCGACTGGCCCATGGTGTCGGAGACGTAACGCAGCATCTCCTCGCGGTCGGCGTCGGTCTTCGACAACCCCGCATGGCTGTCGGCAGCCAGGAATGACTGCTGAACCAGCCCGCTGTCCTCCACCGTGGTGCCTGCCATATCGAACACGATGAGGCTGATCGGGTCAATTGTCTTGGTGCTCATGGGTTATCCCTTCTCGTCAATCGGATCGTTCAGGCGTGTGCGACGACTTTGTCGCGGTCAAGGGCGTTTTCGACGCTGTCGTAGGCCAGGCCCATGCTGGTGGTCATGCCGATACCGGTGGTGACGGTGACGACGTGGGTGCCCTCGATGGGCTGCTCGACCAGGAACTCCTGCCCGGGCGCCGAGGTGTAGACGCCCTGCCAGCGTTCAGTCACCTCGATGTCGTTGACCCCGAACAGTTTCCGTGCCTCTTCGAGGAGGACTGCGAAGCCCTCTTCGGACTGGAACGGCGGTGCGGAGATGTCGCGGTAATGGGTGTCGCCGATCAGCAGAGAGCCATCGGGTTGCGGCGTGTACATCTGGTGCAGGTCGATGGCGACGTAGTCGGGGTGTTCGGCACGCAACCGCTCGGCCACTGCCCCGGTACTCGGCAGCCCTTCGAATCCCGAGTACCTCAGCAGCGACCAACCGGTGAACAGCGGTGCCGGCAGGGCGAAAGCCAGCGGCAGCCGCGCACGCAGCATGTGCAGCCGGCACCTCAGCAGGCCGTCACGTTCGGCCAGCGCGGGGAACAATCGATCGACGTCATAGTTGACCGTGACGAACGTCGTACCTGCGCGTAGTGGGCCGCGCGACGTGTGCACTACACCGAGCTCGAAACCGGATGCGGCAGTACGCCAATGGAAATCGACTCCTTCGCTGGCCAACCACCGTGCGATCGACGGTGCCGCGGTGCGCGGGTCGACCTGCAGATCGTTCGGTAGGTACATGCCACCGGTGACCCCGGTCGGTACCGCCGGGATCCGTTCGAGAATCTGCTCGCGGCTCAGCAGCCGGACCTCGCCGTCGTCGCGCGTGGTCGCGAACTCCTCCATGACCGCGCGCTCGTCATCGTGGCGGGCGATGCAGAAGGTTCCCGACTCCGACGACCAGAAGCCGGCCTTACGGGACAGGTCCAGCCAGTGCCGGCGACCGTTGCGGCCATAGTCCCGCGCCACCCCGGACTGCGCGGTGATGCAGGCGTGGCCGAAGTTCTGGACCGAGGCGCCGACGACACCGTCGGCATGATCGACGACGGCGACAGACAGTCCCCGCTGGTGCGCGTGATAGGCGTGCGCCAGGCCGACGATGCCCGCACCGACGACCACGACGTCGTAGCTGTGATTTCCCATGCGGTCACTGTGGTCCACATCACCACAACTTGTCAATACAAGTTTTGAGTTTTTACCTCGTGTCTATATATGTAAAGTGCCGTTCACCTCACGGCGTCGAAACGCTCACGGCTGCCGGGCGGATCCGGCTGATCTCGTCGGCCCCGTGCCCTCAAGGAGCTTCAGCGTCACGGCGTGGTGCATCGGGAGAGCTATCACGAGGTGCCGCCACGGGTGGAGCACTCGATGACGTCCGCAGGCGAGGAGATACTCGAATCCCTTGAACCGCTGGGCGATTGGGCCACCAAGCACATCACGCTGATCTGTGCGGGCGAGGCGAGCTAGCCGCGTCAGGACCGGTCCAACGTGTGCAGCGTGACCTCGTCGAGCACACCCGCGGCGATGTGCGCCGTCATGTACGTACAGTACGGCTGCCGTCGGCGGTCGGTCGGCGATCCCGGATTGAGCAGGCGCAGGCCGGTTTTCGCGGTGGTATCCCACGGAATGTGGCTGTGCCCGAACACCAGGACGTCGGTGCCCGGGTAGTCCCTGGCCATCCGGGCCTCCCGACCGGTGGCCGCGCCCGTCTCGTGCACGACGGTGAATCGCAGACCGTCCAGAGTCACGTCGGCGCGCTCTGGCAGTCGCCTGCGCAGTTCCGCTCCGTCATTGTTTCCCCAGCAGCCGATCAGGTGCGCCGCACGCGAGCTGAGCGCGTCGAGCAAGGTGGGATCGACCCAATCACCGGCGTGGACAACGACATCGGCTTGATCCACCTCGTCCCACACGCGAGCCGGGAGATCCTTGGCGCGCTTGGGTACATGGGTATCGGCGATGAGAAGCAGCCGCACCCGGCCGAGCCTACGTGACCGATGCGGACGAGCCCGGGAAGCACTTCGGCGGGTTCGGCGATCAGGCGCTGTCGCGGCGCTTACACTCCGACGATGGATCTACTACGCAATGTAGTTGTATATGCGCATCTGCTCGGTTTCGCGGTGATGGTCGGCGCCTGGATCGCCGAGGCCGCAGCCCGGCGCTTCCTGATCACCCCGGTGATGACCTACGGCATGACGCTGTCACTGCTCACCGGTCTGGCCCTGGCCGCGCCCTGGCCGGCGGGCATCGTCCTCAATTATCCGAAGATCGGCACCAAGCTGGTCATCCTGATCGCGCTAGGCGCGGTACTGGGCATCGGCACGGCGCGCCAGCGTCGCGCAGGCGGCCAACCGGTCATGCCGCTGTTCATCGCCGCCGGTGTGCTGCCGCTGCTTGCATCGGCCATCGCGGTGTTGTGGAGCTGAGCCCCAGGCCAGGCCCGAACCTGAGCTGAACCTGAGACCTTCCCGTAAAGTTAACTGGCAAACAACTTTTGTCGGCAGGTACGGGAACGATGGGTCACAGACACGCCATGGCAACCGCCAGGGTCATGCGCACGGCGGCATTCACGGGATGCGATTCGCCGCGCGGCGACATCGGCGTCCGAGCGCGGACGCGTCCCGCCAAATCCCCGCGTCAAAGCCACCACGGCGTGTTCGAGCAGCCGCGGCAACGGCGCTATGCCGGACAATTGAAGACCTCGACGTCCACGGTGGCCGGCCGGTCGCCGTGGATGAACGATCGCGTCACCGTGCTGCGCGGCTTCCTCGCCGATCTGCACGGTCTGCACCTGCCGTCCGATCTGGCCCGCGTCCAGGTGGCCGGCCATGTCGAGCTCCTTGTCTCCGTGCTGCGATTGAACCGGCAGACCGCGCGTCAGTTCGTGACCGACGACGTATTGCGCGAGATGGCCCTCGACATCGCCACAGCCGTCGCTTCCGAGTAGGTCCGGAGTAACTCACCCGCGGGACTGGCTGTCGACGCCGAATCGACGCCAGGGTCGTCGTTTCGCACGAATCACAGCCTTGGTGTCGATCTCGACAAAAAAATCGAGGCGCGGTCCGCAAGACCGCGCCTCGATTTCTCCAGAGTGCGCCCGAAGGGATTCGAACCCCTAACCTTCTGATCCGTAGTCAGATGCTCTATCCGTTGAGCTACGGGCGCCTGTCGTTATTCAGTTGTGCGGTTGACGGTATCAACCTTGGCGGAGGCGAGAGGATTTGAACCTCCGGTCCCCTGTAAGGGGGACAACTCATTAGCAGTGAGTCCCATTCGGCCGCTCTGGCACGCCTCCTTTGAACTTCTGTGAGGGTACCGGACTCCGCCCTGTCGCCCGAAACCGCCGAGGGCACACAGTACACAGCCTCCCCTATCCTGGCCAAGTGAGTATCCGTCTGCGCCCCGAAATGGCCGACCTTCCGGCGTACGCACCAGGCAAAACAGTTCCGGGCGCAATCAAGATCGCGAGCAACGAAACGGTGTTTCCAACGCTTCCCAGCGTGCGCGAGGCCATCCTCAAGGCCACCGAGAACATCAACCGCTACCCCGACAACGGGTATCTGGACCTGCGCGAACACCTCGCGAAGCACGTCGACTTCGCGCCGGAGAACATCGCCGTCGGCTGCGGTTCGGTGAGCCTGTGCCAGCAGTTGATACAAATCACATCCGCCGTCGGCGACGAAGTGGTGTTCGGATGGCGCAGTTTCGAGATCTATCCATTGCAGATCCGCACCGCGGGCGCGACCGGCGTCCCGGTCCCGCTGCGTGACGAGACTCACGATCTCGACGCGATGCTCGCCGCGATCACCGATCGCACCCGGCTGATCTTCGTCTGCAACCCGAACAATCCGACCAGCACCGTGGTCGAACCCGAAGCGCTGGCCCGGTTCGTGGCGGCGGTGCCCTCGGACATCCTGATCGTGCTCGACGAGGCCTACGTCGAATACATCCGCGATGGGCTGGTGCCCGACAGCCTCGGGCTGGTGCGCGCCCACCGCAATGTGGTTGTTCTGCGCACCTTTTCGAAGGCGTACGGGCTGGCCGGCCTCCGCGTCGGATACGCCGTCGCCGATCCGGAGATCATCACCGCGCTCGGCAAGGTCTACGTGCCGTTCAGCGCGACGAGTGTGTCCCAGGCCGCGGCCATCGCCAGCCTGGAGGCCGCCGACGAACTCCTGGCCCGCACCGACGCCGTCGTCGCCGAACGCATCCGCGTCAGCGCCGCCCTGCGCGACGCCGGATTCGAATTCCCGCCCTCACAGGCGAACTTCGTCTGGCTGCCGTTGGCCGAGCGCACCCTGGACTTCGTCGCCAGGGCCGCCGACAACCGCCTGATCGTGCGCCCGTACGGTGAGGACGGCGTGCGGGTCACCATCGGAGCGCCGCACGAGAACGATGCCTTTCTGGAATTCGCCCGACGCTGGAGCGCGGGCGGCGGGACTCGGACAGGAGCGACCACGTGAGCGACGCACGCGGCACATTCGACGGATTCGTGAGCCGCGAGGGCCAGATCCCCGACGCCGAACTCGACGCGTTCTGGGCCGTCCTGGCGCCCGCCGGCATCAACTTCATGCTCGGTGAGTGGAAGGGCGGCGCGTTCGACACCGGCCACCCCGTCAGCGGCCTGCTGAAGAAGGCGAACTGGTTCGGAAAGACGATGACGTCGCCGAACGACGTGCAGCCGATCGTGTGCCTCGACGAGGCCGGCAACAAGTTCAACAACGAGAAGCTCAGCAAGGGCGGCGCCAGCCTGTGGCTTGAGGAGTTTCGCGGCGAGGTGACCGCCACCATGGTCTACGACGGCCAAGCCATCCATGACCACTTCAAGAAGGTCGACGACACAACCGTCATGGGCATCATGAACGGCAAGGCGGGTCTACAAGACGGCCGCTACGGCTACTTCTACCTGCAACGCGTCTAATCCGTCGGCCGGCGGCCCGTAAAGGCCAGCAGCCGGTCCAGCGGCGGTGCGTCCGCGCCGAGCGCAACCGGGTCGTCGAAGCCGGCGCGCACGCGCCCCTCCGGCGTAATGATCTCGCGCGCCCACCCCAGGACACACTCCGGCTGCTCAGCCTCCACGTCGACCGTCTGCCCGGTGGCAGCGGCGTAATCCCAGGCGTGCACGAGGAATTCCAGCGACAGGATCCGGGCCATCATCTGGGCGGGCGCCTCACCTTTCCCGAACGGGACGGTGCCCTCCACCCCGCGTCGTCGCCATGCGGCCACGGCCTGCCGCGCCGCGGCGATCACCTGATCCTCCACCGAGGCCGCGCCGTCGCGTTCGGGCATCTGCGCCCCGGCCGCCGAGCCGATCAACGTGATCGAGTTCAGCAGGTGGTCCGTCAACCCCGCCACGTCGAACTCACGACACGGGGTCGGACGGGACAGATCATCCGGAGTGACGCCGTGCAGCACGCTTTGCAGCACGTCGAGCGTGGCCTCGGCGCTATCGAGTTCATCCATACTCGGTAGTGTCCACCCCATGTCTGACACGTACGAGTCCGTTTCCGTCGAGATCAAGGACCACGTCGCCCAGGTGACGCTGCTGGGTCCCGGCAAGGGCAACGCGATGGGTCCGGCGTTCTGGGCCGAGATGCCGGACGTGTTCGGCACTCTCGATGCCGACCCCGACGTGCGCGCGATCGTGCTGACCGGCTCCGACAAGAACTTCAGCTACGGCCTCGACCTGCCGGCCATGGGCGCGACGCTGCCCGGCCTGGACGCCGGCGCGAAGGCTCGTTCCGACTTCCACACCACACTGCGGAAGATGCAGGGCGCCATCACGGCCGTCGCCGACTGCCGCACCCCGACCATCGCCTCGATCCACGGTTGGTGCATCGGCGGCGGTGTGGACCTGATCAGTGCGGTGGACATCCGCTACGCCAGCGCCGACGCCAAGTTCTCGGTGCGCGAGACCAAGCTGGCCATCGTCGCCGACGTGGGCAGCCTGGCGCGGCTGCCGCTGATCCTGTCCGACGGGCACCTGCGCGAGCTGGTGCTGACGGGCAAGGACGTGGATGCGGCGCGGGCCGAGAAGATCGGTCTGGTCAACGACGTGTACGCCGACGCCGACGCCTCGTTGGCCGCGGCGCATGCCACAGCCGCTGAGATCGCCGCCAACCCACCGCTGACCGTCGCCGGGGTCAAGGACGTTCTCGATCAGCAGCGCACCGCGAGGGTGGCCGAGAGCCTGCGCTATGTGGCCGCGTGGAATTCGGCCTTCCTGCCGTCGAAGGATCTGGCCGAAGCGGTCACCGCGATGTTCCAGAAGCGCCCGCCCCAGTTCACCGGGGAATAGGCGTCCAGCCGAGCTCTGCCTTGGCCTTCGCGTTCGACAGCGGCAGCCAGGCCGTGCCGAATGCGGTGGCCGGGTACGGCGCAATCAGGCCGACCAGCCGGTGCGAGACCGGCACCGGTCGCGGCCGATGCAACTTGCGACTTAACTCCCCGACGTAGTCGCCGAACGACTGCGGACGGTCGTCGACGATGTTGTAGATCTGGCCACCGCGTCCCCGGTCGAGGGCGTCCGCGGTGGCCCGGGCGACGTCATCGATGTGTACCCACGACACGATTCCGGGGCCGGTCAGCGCGGGCATCGCCCACCATTTCGCCAGGCGGGTGAACAGTTCGTCGTGGGTGACGCCAGGCCCGTAGAAAACGCCGTAGCGCAAGACGATTCCCTCGGTGCCGCTGTGTTCGCCAGAACCCAGCACGGTGCGTTCCATGCCGCGCAACGCCGCGAGCATCTCGTCCCCACCGCGCGGCGGTGGACCCGGGTACGGGTCGGACTCGTCGATCAGGTCCGGCCCCGTCGGCCCGTAGCCGTAGGCGAAGATCACCGACTCGGCGACGACGCGTCGCACGCCGGCACGCTGGGCGGCGGCCAGCAGGTTGCCGGCGCCACGGCTCCACAATTCGATGGCCGGCTCGAAATCCTTCATCCGCTTCGGCCCCAACTTGGGCAGCGTCGTCAACAGGCTCACCACCGCCTCGGGACCGAATTCGGCCAGCACGGAGTCGATCTGGCCGGCATCGAGGACGTCGGCGACCACGGGCTTGGCGCCGGCCGCCGAGATCTGGGCGGTCTTGGATGGAGAGCGGGTCACGCCGATCACCTCGTGGCCCCGCGAAATCAGTTCCCGCAGCAGCGGGATCCCCGGAACACTGGTCGCACCTGCCACCAGGACGCGCATCTAGAGTTCTCCTGCCTTCTCGTCGGACATACTGGTGCGCAACGCGATTGCCAACAGCACCGTGGTCACCACCAGGCCCGCGGCCTCCAGCCATCCCACCCACGTCCCGGCGGCATGGTTGGTGTCGATCAGGTGGCTCAACGAATGCAGGGCCCAGTGCACGGTGGCGAAGGCCAGCGTGGGCACCCGCCACCGCGGCCACTTGAGCGCGGCCAGCATCATCAATCCGAGCGGCAGTTCGAAGGACGCGTTGTCGAGGATGTAGTGATCGTTGCGCATGCCGAAGGCGCCGATGGTGTCGTAGAACGGGCCCGGCGCGAGCAGCATGAACAGACCGAGGCTCACCGAGTAGACGCCGAAGACGGCGAGGACCACGTCGGGGTAGCGCCGGGTTCGGGTCACCGGGGGCGCAGCATTGGCCATGTCATCACGCTAGCGCCGCAGTGGTCTCCGAGTAGGCTCCAATTTCATGGCGAATTCGGGTACCAGTTCTGCCCCCGAACTGCTCGTCGAACTCGACCGGGACAGCGCGCAGCCATTGCATCGCCAGCTCGCCGACGGACTGCGCGACGCCGTCCGAACGGGCCGGTTGACGCCCGGCTCCCGCATGCCGTCCACCCGCGTACTGTCCGCCGACCTCGGGGTGTCACGCCGCATGGTGGTCGAGGCCTACAGCCAGTTGACCGCCGAGGGGTTCCTGCACAGCAGCCAGGGCGGCAGTACACGTGTCGCCGCCGTCGACGTCGTCCCTTCGAGCCGCATCCGCCCCGACCACACGCGCGCCCGCTTCGACATCGACTTCGCCCCCGGCTCACCGGATCTCACGAGTTTCCCGCGCCAAGCCTGGCTGCGCGCCATGCGACAAGGACTGACCGAGATCGAGTCCAGCGCGTTCGGCTACGTGGCCCCGCACGGATTGCCCGCCGCCCGGACCGCGGTGGCCGACTATCTGCGACGCACCCGCGGCGTGGTCGCCGACCCGCGGCTGGTCGTCTTGTGCTCCGGCGCAACGCAAGCCGTCGCGCTCCTGGCCCACTGCCTCGACGACAGGGTCGCTACGGAAGACCCCGGATTCTGGCTGCATCGAATGGTTCTGCGGCACAACGGTATCGATCCGATACCCATCCCGGTGGACGGCAACGGCATCGACGTCGGCGCGCTGGCCGCAAGCGAGGCGACCACGGTGCTGACCACCCCGGCACACCAATCACCCACGGGAGTGGTGCTCTCGGCCTCGCGGCGCACCGAACTTCTGGAATGGGCCCAACCCGGGCGGTTGATCGTCGAAGACGACTACGACGCCGAATACCGCTACGACCGGGCCCCCGTGGGCGCCCTACAAGGGGTGGCACCCGATCGGGTGGTGTACCTCGGCTCGACCAGCAAGACGCTGGCGCCCGGGCTACGCATCGGCTGGATGGTGGTGCCCGCGCATCTGATCGACCGCGTCAAGACCGCCAAAAGCCTTGCCGACACCGGCAGTTCGGTGATGGACCAGATCGCGTTCAGCCAGTTCCTGACCTCCGGCAGCTATGACCGCCACCTGCGTCAGATGCGCCGCCGGTATCCGGCACGACGCGCCGCACTACTGACCGCCCTGTCGCGGCACCTACCGCTGGCCGAGGTTCTCGGTGCGGCGGCCGGGGTGCACCTGACCGTGCGGTTCCCACCCGGCTTCCCCATCGAGGAACTCACCCGCCGTGCCGCCGAGTCACGGATCCGGCTGGAGCCGCTGGCACCGTGTTACGCCGATCCGGCGACCGCGCAGGCCGGTCTGATCCTCGGCTATGCCAACCTCACCGAATCCCAGATCGCCACGGGTGTGGAGATCCTCGGCGAGGTGGCACGGCAATTGGATACGACGTGATCAGCCCGCCTGCTTGGCCGACTTCCGCTCTGCCAGCTTGTATTTCACCAGAGCAACCAGCGCCTTCGGATTGCGCGCGAACGCACCCGCGGCCTGCCATCCCAACTTGGCCTTCTGGCCGAACGTAAGTTGCTGCTCTTGTTCCGTCACTGACTCTCCCCTATCCGGACAACGTTGCCCGAACAGTAGCGTGCGTCAGTGTGGGAGCTCCTACCGCCCGGCCGCCTGGTCGACACTGCGGTCGGCCGGCTTGATGCCCAGCTTGCCGACCACGTAATCCGCAGCCTGATCCGTCAACCCGTTGGCGGCGTACAGATTGTGCGCGTTGTTGTCGCTACCAGTGGGCGAGCACACCGGATCCTCCGGGATGCACAGATCATCCGTCTTGGCGACGTACCGGGAACCGACGGTGATCGGCGGCGCGCCGGTGTAGATCATCTGCAGGAACCCGCTCGACGGCTTGCCGAACAGCGCCACCGCGGCGACATGGTCAGCCACGTCCGCCGGAAGCGGTCCGGAGATGCTCGGCGGCAACACGAACCCCTGCGGCACCGTATCCGCGGTGATGTACGCGGCGACGGCCGCGCCCTGAGAAAAGCCGCCCAGCACGATCTTGCTGTTCGGGCAGGCCGCGGCCGTGGCCCGCACCTTGTTGCTCGCGTCGGCGACACCGTCGGCCGCAGTCGCGAAGTCAAGTGACGCCGGGTAATTCACCGCGTAGACGTCGACGGACTTGCCGCCGGTCCTGGCCCGCAGCGCATCCACGAACGCGTCACCGATGCCACCCACGCCCGGCGGCTCGAACGTTCCGCGCGCGAACACCACCTGAACGTCCGCGCAAGGATCAGCCGACGCCTGACCGGCAGCGGCAATACAACCGCCCGCCACGAACACCGCAGACCCCACCGCACCCAACCAACGACCAATTCGGTTCATCTCGACCACCCAGCACTCGACCCGATCCACGGCGACAGCACGCGCCCACACTCCTCGATACCCAAGATCGAGCCTCAGCGAATCCCCAGGAGCATGTGATCTACGACACGTTTTGGCGAAAGTGAAGACAACCCGAGGTGCCTACGAAGCCGCTCCGACGCTCTGACGCTGGCGTTTCTCTTCGTAGAACCGCGCCCGCTCGTCGACCGCGTCGAGGAACTGGCCGAGCTCTTCACGGGCCTTTTCACCTTCCGGACCGAAATCGGTTCGGTCGAAGATCCGCCAGAAACGCAATACCGGTTGCAGCACGTCGTCGTGGTGCACGCGAAGGTCGTAAATGCCGGCCTTGGCGATGGTGATCGCGTTCTTCTCGAAGTCGGTCATTCCGATCCCGGGCATCGCGAAGTTCACCACCTCGTCACGGACGGCCTCCATCGCCGCGTCGGGCGCGATGTCCAGTGCTGCCGCCATGAGATTGCGGTAGAACACCATGTGCAGGTTCTCGTCGGCCGCTATCCGGGCGAGCAGTTGATCGGCGATCGGGCAGCCCGATTGCCGGCCGGTGTTGCGGTGCGATACCCGCGTGGCCAGCTCCTGGAACGACACATAGGCCAACGCCGCCAACGCGCTCTTGTCACCGGAGTCATATCCGGCAACCGTATGCTCCATGCGAAGCCGTTCCAGCGCAACAGGATCCACGCCGCGAGTGACCACCAGATAATCGCGCAACGCGATACTGTGACGGCCTTCCTCAGCGGTCCACTGCCCGACCCAGGTGCCCCACGCGCCGTCGCGGGAGAACCGCGTGGCAATCTCGCGGTGATACGAGGGCAGGTTGTCCTCGGTCAGTAGGTTGACCGTCATGGCCACCTTGGCAACCGGGTCCAGCGGTGAATCCTCGGGGCGCCAGTCCTCACCCCCGAGGAACCCGAAATCACGTCCCCGACTCCACGGGACGTAGTCGTGAGGAAACCACTCCCTCGCCATCGACAGATGACGGTCGAGGTTGTTCGCGACAACCGGCTCCAGTTCGTGGAGCACTCCTGTGTGGGTATCCATCCAGTCCTCCCAACGTCTACAGCAGAGGCGCCGGCACCGACGTGTCGGCTAGAACCTACGGTACCGTAGGTTACGCAACCGTAGGTTACGTTTGGGTGAAACCACAACCGCAACCGGCCGGGCCACCAAACGTTCTGTGGCGCTGCGGCTTTCAGCGACTCGACCTCGCCGACCTGGGGCCGCACTAGGCTCGCTTCGATGTGCACGCGAGTCATCTGGCCTGAAGCGCGCGATGCGGTCCTGGTCGGCAGGAACATGGACTTCCACAAAGACCTGATGACCAACCTCTGGAAGCAACCCCGCGGCGTCCGGCGCGACGACGCGGTATCGGGCAAGCTCACGTGGACCTCGAAGTACGGCAGCGTCGTCGCCGCCGCCTTCGACATCACCTCGGTGGACGGACTGAACGAGGCGGGTCTGGCGGGACACATCCTGTGGCTGGCCGAATCCACCTACGGCCAGCCGGACCCCTCGCGCACCCAGCTCGGACAGGCCATCTGGCTCCAGTACTTCCTGGACAACTTCGCCACCGTCGCCGAGGCCGTCGACTGGATCGCGGAGACCGATGTGCAGGTGGTGCAGATGGACGATCCCACCGGCGGGGTCCGACCCGGACTGCACCTGGCCCTCGACGACGCGACCGGAGACTCGGCGATCATCGAGTACGCCGAGGGCCACGCGCGGGTGTATCACTCGAAGGACTACACGGTGATGACCAATTCGCCGACCTTCGATCATCAGCTGGAACTGGTGAAGTCATTCACCGGCCTGGGCGGCGAGCAGCCGCTGCCGGGCTCCACTCTGGCCAGTGACCGCTTCGCCCGGGCGAGCTATTACGCCAGCCGGTTGCCCGCGCCGGCCTCTCAGGTGGAGGCCATCGCGAGCATGTTCTCGGTGATCCGCAACGCCGCGCAGCCCTTCCGCATCCCCGACCCGGGCAAGCCCGATGCCTCGCAAACCATCTGGCAGGTGGTGCTCGACCTCACCAACAAGCGGTACGTCTACGAGTCCACCACCCGCCCCAACATCGTGTGGGTAGACCTGGCGGATCTCGACTTCTCGGAAGGCAGCCCACAGCTCAAGCTCGACCTGATCGGTGAGCTCGCGGTGCAGGGCGGTATCGCAGGCAACGTGGCCGACAAGTTCGCGGACAAGGGCCCCATGACGTTCCTGTCCATGAAGGTCATGGAGGCGCTCGAAGCGGCGGCCGAGAAGGGTCAGGCCACCGGCACGTAGACCTTCGTCTTCAGCCGGTCTTCGGGTACCTCGCGCGGGTCGTCGAGGTACACGTTGAAGTGGTGCGTCGTGGCATCGTCGACCGCGCGGGTCAGGCTCAGTCCGTGCTCGGTCACGTAGGCGCCGATGAGTTCGTGGGCCCGCGGGATCGCCTCGGCGTACGGGCCGGTGACGGTGGCCACCACCGCGCGTCGAGCCGGGGCGACGAGCACTCCGAGCGGAGCCCGGGCGGTGGTTCCAGCGGGGACCTCGAGGAACACCGACTCGTCGACATCGGATTCGCGGAACTCGTCATCGTGTTCGATGCAGCCGCCGAACTGTCCGGGCGTGATGCCCTGCTCCTGCAGGGTGGGCATGAACCGCGCCCACAGCTGTCCCTCGGCGGCGTAGTTCGGCAGGGTGTCGCGCAGGTAGACGGCGGTCAGGGCCGGGACGGTCTCTTCGGTGACGGTGTCGGTCATGGTGAGTTCCTTCTCGGCGAGTAGGTGGTCGATGAGCTGGAGCCGCGCGTTCGCCTCGTCAGCCGCCGCGACGAGTTCGATGCGCTGGGCCGCGAGGGCCGCATCGAACGCCGGGGTGCCTCGGAGAGCCAGCAGGGCTCCGATGGCGGACACGCCGAATCCGATGTCGCGCAGCCGCCGGATGGCCGCGGCGTCAGCCAGCTGCGCCGCGGCGTACCTGCGGTAGCCGCTGACCGCGTCCACACGCGCGGGCACCAGGACACCGTGCTTGTCGTAGTGGCGCAGCATGCGAACGGAGATGCGGCTCAGCGAGGAGAACCTGCCGATCGGCATCAGGGACGGGGTGTCGGTCACGGACCAGAGCCTGCCGTCTCACACCGTGTGAGAGTCAAACCCGGCGCTAGCAACAGGTTTCGTCCGCCTCGTCAGCACCAGCAGCCGCCGAACGATGAAGTGTGCTCGTCGGTCTCGATCGACTCCTCCCGCACCACGGTGCTGCCGCCCCGCGGATCGAAGTGCAATATCGAGCTGAGCGGGTCGTGCCGGATCCACACGGCCACCGACAAAGGATGCCCCGGGCGGAAAATGTAGGAGACGAGTTCGATACCACCGGGCTTCCCGAGAGCTCGGACATCGGACACCGCTGCTCGTATCCGCTGCCCCGACAGATCCGCCGCGGTGAACGCCGTCTCGCCCGCGTGCAGGTCGGGCATCGAGTTCATGTCCTCCACCTCGCCGTCGCGCACCCAGTAGAGGTGTAGCCGGCCATCGTTGGCGACGGCCTCGACCGAGATCAAGTTCGAGGTCACATCGACTCGCCGCATCGGCAGATCGCCGAGCCGCATGCGCACCAAGTCCAGCTCCCCGTCCAGCCGCTGCGAGGAGAACAAGTCCTCGTTGGTTCCGCCTAGCGCACGGGTGATCCGGCCGGGGACGTCGCCGACGACCACGACCACCGCGGCGATGGCCACGAGGACCGAGACGACGACGACAGCGGCGTACTTCGCCCGGTGGTTCGGCCGGGGTGCGTCCGGTTCTGTGTCCCGCGTGCTCATGGACGGATGGTTCCACAGCGTGCCGTGAGGGAGCGGAAGTTGCCGCGATGTAGGCCCCGGTCACCTTTCATTCGTGGCGGCGGTAAGCGCTGGGTGACATACCTACGCGGTTTTTGAATGTCGTGGCGAAATGGCTGGGTGTGGAGAATCCGACGTCCATGCCGATATCCGTGATAGACATCGCCGTGGTGGCCAGTAGTTTCTTCGCCCGGTGTATCCGGCGGTCCAGGACGAACTGATACGGCGTGGTGCCAAAAGCGGCGGTGAAGGCGGCTGAAAACTCGGCAATCGTCATCTCGGCGAGTTCGGCGAGGGCCGCAAGGGAGATTTCCGAATCGAGGCTGTACTCCAGGTATTCCATCAATCTGGCGCGTGTGAGCCTGTCGAGGCCGCGGCTACGCGGGCCGCGGGTGGTGGCGCCGCCGAACTGATCGACTAGGTGTAAACGCACGGTTTCGGCCAGCGACTCGGTGAGAAGCCGCGCACTGACATCGCTGCGGTCGGCGATGGCGGCCATACGTTCGATCAGCTGGTGCACAAGCGGATCACGATGCCTGGTGCGCGGAGTGAGGTCGCGGTCGGCAAGCGCGACGGTGGGGATGCTCAATTCGCAGAACTGGACGGCGTTTCCGTGAGCAAGTGCGGCGTACCGATGCTCTGCGGGAATGACCCATACATCCCCGACCAGAGGAATATGGGGGCCGCTGGGACCGCGGTCGAAGTCGATCTCCATGGATTGCAGCCGCCCACCACGGTGCACGACGACGACATGGTGGGTTTCTTCGAAGCACCAATCTGTCGGTGTGGTGATCTGCTCGGAGATGAACCGGAACTCGATCCCCTGCGCGGACGTGGTGACGCTGGACAGCATCGTGCGCGGACTGCGCTCCCGCTTCCCGTCCCACACCGGCAAACCCATCGTCGGCATTATCTCTCACTTCATGGCACTCGGCACACCATGTGTGGCGAACCTCGCCCGGACTAAAAACTTCTACAGTGCATCGAGCACCCACAGTGGTGGAAAGACCGGTCACTCAGGTGGTGGTGCACACCAAGGGTTTTCGGAAAGTTTGCCGATATATTTCGAAAGCACTGAGCAGTGCTGAACGCATATTGTCGCTACGCGTCATACGAATAGGCGTCGTGGACGTGCGATCCGGTTGCCGGGACACGACTCACCGGCAACCGGATCTTCTACCGCCCGCAACGCCCGGCGGGATCGCCGGTATCAGGTGGCGGGGGTGATGGCCGGCCGCTGTACCGACTCACACCTGGCCGAGGGCGTCGACGTCGGTGACGCTGACCCAGAAGCCCTCGTTGGTGCGGTTGTTGGTGAACCGGGTGCCATCGTCGAACGCCTCCATTACCCAGCCGTTGGTGATGTAGGTCTGGTCGCAGAGGATCAGGTGCGGCGGGTGGATCACGCCGAGGTCCGCGGTTAGGTAGGTGAACGTCCCGTTCTGGTTGAGCGACACCGAGTTTGGGACGTCTCCCGCGCTCGCGGGCGGCGGATCGACGAACTGCACCGTGCAGTTCACACGATCGTCCTCGATGCCGCACAGCATGGGTCCCGACTCGGTCCTGATGTAGGTGACCCCGTGCGGCCCTGACGGCAGGATCTGGTCAGCCGCAGCGATACCCGGAGCGGCCATCGGTCCACCCAAGGTCGCACCGCTCACCGCGGCGCAGATCAGTACCCGTCCACGAACGTTCATCGCGTACTCCTCAACGTGTCACGCCATTGGATGCCTGGCAGCGCTGCGGACCGCGCTGCGGCGCGAGATGACCGGCCGGCAGCCCCGGAACCCCCGGCCGGGGCTGCCGCACCGCCATGCCGCCGGCGAACGCCGACGACTAGTTGGGGACGTCGGAGTTCCAGAGGTACCAATGAGTGGTGTCGCCGTTGTCGTCGCCGATCCGGCAATACCAGTACGGGTACGCGCGGTCATTGATCTGCAGGCGCACGTTCGGTCCATCGGCCCGGCACTCCGCCTCAGTGAGGTAGTACTCCTCGACGCCGTCATAGCCGACCACCAAGATGTCGTCGGCGCCCGCAACGCCGGTCGTGGCGAACACGGCGCTCAGCGCCAACGCACCCGCGACAGCAAACCTCTTCAGCACGGGGTATCTCCTCACACCCACCCCGGGGACGGTCGCCCCGAGCAAACTATGTAGAAGCTACCCAGCGAACGTCCAGTTAACTTTCACAAAAACTCACGCCCCTTTCGAAAAAGTGGCGGTAGAGATGTGACACGGACGTGGATAGCAACGTTATCGTTCGCTTCGACGTGCACTATTAGGTGCACAGATTTAGAATCCACTCCATGTTCAGCAACCGACAACTCTTCCGCGACCCTCCCGGCGAGCTAACCCCTGCGCAGGAGTCAACGGCCAGGAACGCTGCCCGCCGGGCCGCTCGGGAGGCACGTCGTTCGCTGCGCACCGCTCGCGGTCAGTACCGGCGCTACCGTGCGGTCGCGGGAGCCGTTTACCTGGACTGGCCCCGGTGGCACGGGGAGTACCTCAACGAGTATCACGGTGGCGGCGGGATCAACGAGGGTGGCCTCCAGGTCGGCACAATCGTTCCCGGCGACGCGCTCTGACAGCCGCCCGAGCACGCCGACACGAAGCAGTTACCCGCTATTGTTCAACAACATGCGTCCCACGACGTCGTTTAAGTCGTCCATCGCTTTCATGGCAAAGCCGCGTACCGCCATTGTCGCCGCCGCGATCGTCGCAGGCTCCGCCCTGTCCGTTGCCGCCCCGGCGGGCGCTGAACCGATGACGGTGTGCCCGCCGAACCAGCCGTCGAACTGGAACGGGCAGCCGTGCTTCCCGCAGCCGTGTGTGCCGCCGTACGCGCCGGGCATCCCGCCGTGCTTCATGCCACCGCCGCAGATAGGGCCGAACGGCATCCCGGTGTTCGGGTGAGCCACGTAGAGCTCGGCGGGAAGCGATTCACCACTGCGCGGATCGCCCGCGTCACCGCAGCAGGGGCGTGGTGGGTGTTCGTCGTCGCCCGGCTCATGGCCGAGATGAACTCGTTCGGCCTCCCGCGCCGCTACGCCGACTACGGCAGCGAATCGATATTCGGAGTCGGCTTGGGCCACAGCGACTCTGGTTGGGCCGCGTACGAGCCGCTGACCGACCAGTCCTCGTCGCCCGTGACCGACTTCTTCTACAGCGTGAACCTCGTGTCATCCGTCGCGGTCTTCTCCTTGGCCGTGACCGTGATCGCCGCGGTGGTCGAAGCTGTCGCG
The DNA here is from genome assembly GCF_000426065.1 of Mycobacterium sp. URHD0025. GTDB lineage: Bacteria > Actinomycetota > Actinomycetes > Mycobacteriales > Mycobacteriaceae > Mycobacterium. The sequence continues at coordinate 472,943 of NZ_AUEQ01000009.1, forward strand.
GTCGGCAGGTGGCCGGCCGGTGTCGCAACGATTCTCACTCCGGTCGCGGGGGCCGGCATCATCCTCACAGCGCTCTACTACCGGAGTGGATTCGCAGGCGGATTGCAGCTGAACCTCACCATGGCGTTCGTGCTGGTACTCCTCGGCGTGGCGATCCGCGAGGTGTGGAGCCGTGCATGGGCGCCCCGCTGGACGCGCCGCGCCGCCGGCATGTGACGAGACCCAGCACCGCTGGATCGGCACCTACACCTCGTCGGGGGGCATTTCCTCGCGGTACCACTCGAGTTCCGGCGAGGGCCGGAAGGCCAACCAGCCCACCGGGAGATCCGCCAACGCGCGCAACGACGGGTCGGCGCCGACCACGCACCCCATGCACGCGAGCTTGATCTCCCGGACCGGGTCCGGAGTCTCACACACGAACTGCCATTCACCCTGCCGATCGTGGAAGACGGTCAGGACCGGTAGGCCGTCCTCGAGGACCTGGCGAGTGGTGAAGGCCGCGATGTTGACCGGCGTAGCAAAGGGCCAGTCGGATTGATCCACACATGCCATAACGTAAATCGTAACTGCAGCAAACTTCAGGCGCGCGTCGAAAGCCATCCGACCCGCAGCGATCCGCACCCACAGCGGCACTTCCGGAGGTGTAGCTAGCGGTCCTCATCCTCGGTGACTCACACGGTGCCGCAAGGACTGACGAGGGTCCGAGCTGTCAGCGCATCATCTAACTTGTCCGTCAGCGCGCGGGCGTTGCGCCCGGTGAGTTCGAGCGTGCCCGTCTCAGGTGCCCACCTCACCAGCACAGTGCGACATGGGGATGTGACAAACGCGAGCCCACGACTGTCCGGAACTTGTTGGGACACAATGGATTTATCGCGGCGCAAAGAAGAAGCCGAAGAAAGAACCGAGCACCAACAAAAAGAGGCCGCTGGCACCGCCGAGCTACCCGCGCGGGTACCTGCCGGGAATCTGGTCAGAGGCGCGCGGGAACTTCTTCAAGTCTGCGATGTAGGTCTTGTCGGTGGGCCGCACCGTCTGCCCGCGCCCGTCAGATCACTCCCGACACGTGGAGGGTCGCAACGAGGTCGAGGACGTGCAGGAGCCCCAGGAACGCCAGCACCGCACCGGCGACGATCAACCAGATCCCGCCAGAGTGCGGGTTTGACGTGCGGTGTACGTCCGATCGCGCCGACCCGTCCGGATGCAGCAGGCGACGGTCATCTTCGCGGTTCCAGCGAGCGCGGGCGACGCGTCGGCGAACACCGACTACAAGCAGCGCCACACCCATCGCTGTGAACAGGACCGCGCGGACGGCGGGGCCGCTCCACGGCGTGCCACCGCCTTGTGCGAGCACGTACTCGACCATCACCCATCCCCCTGATCAGCCAGTGCAGGTACACGTGTTGAGCTCGTGGCGTTGCCGTGGAGAACCGGGTCACCACTCGTCCTCGTCGTCGTGCTCTCCGAGCGGCGGCCGCGGCTTGCGCATCACCTGCACCGCCCAGATCACCCCGCCGATCAGCGCCGCGATCAACGCGAAGAAGAGCAGCTGTCCCGCCATGTAGGCCATCATCGTGACTCCTCGGTCGCACCCATTCTCGGAACTGAGGGGCACGTAGAACTCCTCAACGGGGATCTGCCGACCTGTAGGGGTGTCGTAGATGCTGATGCCGCGCTCATCGCGAACGATCTGCAGGGTCGGATCCGACCGGGAAGTCGTAGATGCCGATCAGGGCCGGCAGCCGCCGCCCGCAGGCCGTCTGAGTCGACTTCCAATCCGTTTGCCATGCCAATCCCCCAACCGGCGAATTCACTGGTCGTGAGGCTACCCCACCGTTTGCGCCGGCCTATGCGTGAGGATTGGTCCCGGAGTGGCTCGGAACTCGGGGGAAGCGGCGTGACGCCTCAAGACACCGCACTGCAATGCACCATCGCCGTTCCGCAACAGACTCGTGAAGTCGGCTCAGCACCACGGTTTCGCGCCACACGGTCTTCCCACCGGGCGAACATCCGGTTGATCGTGGTGCGCACCCAAGCTCCGCGTTCATCGGAACGTGTTCGCAGCTCAGTGATTAACGTCTCGGCGTCGCGCTTCGTGATCGCCTGCACCTTCACGTCGCCGAAACTCCGATGAGACCAGCGCAGACGAACGGCACGCCGCCCTACACGGGGACAATTCCCGCGACTATGGGCCACTTTGGATCATCGAGACGGTTCCGAGCTCCGAGCACGAAACACGGAAACCAGGCCTGATGGCGGTGGCGGAGGGATTTGAACCCCCGGACGGTGTTAGCCGTCTCTCGCTTTCAAGGCGAGTGCATTAGGCCGCTCTGCCACGCCACCGCCGACAAGAGTACGGGCTTCAGACCCGGCCGATGTGAGCGGGCGGTGCACCGTTCTTCAGCGCGACGCTGATCCGGCGGCAGTTCTCCCCCATCGCCGCGATCTGCGGACGCGAAAGCCTGCCGAGAAAGTGTGAACGGACACCCTGGCCGTACGTCACCATCGCATCACGGACAGCGACCCTGCCCTCTTCGGTGATCGTGGCCACCACGCCGCGCCCGTCGTCGGGACTGGCACACCTGGTCACGAGGTTCTGCACTTCGAGCCGCCGGATCTGCCGGGTCACGCGGCTGGGTAGTGACATCAGCCGCTCGGCCAAGTCCCCCATCCGGGCCGATCCGGTGGACGACTTGTCCAACATATCGAGCAAGCGCACATCATTCAGCGTCAGATGATGTGCGTCCACCAGCGACCGGTTCAGCGTCGCATACATTCTCAACGCCGAGTCGAGGTAGTTCTGCCATGACCTCTGCTCGGCGATGTCAAGGCCCGGCATGTCACCCGCCGTGCGCCCCGCAATCATCCCCACCATGGGCGCAATCGTAAGCGACGTCAGTATTGCTGCGCTTGGGAAACAGAAGGCTTGTAGCGTTGAAAAAATGCATGCAATCGCCGCTTCCGTCGATGGCCATCTGACCTGGGAAAACGTCGCTGATGCCACACCAGCAAACGACGAGATTCTGATCCGTGTTCACGCCGCGGGCGTCAATCGCGCCGATCTTCTCCAAGCGGCGGGCAAGTATCCGCCCCCGCCAGGAGCCAGTGAGGTCATCGGATTGGAAGTATCGGGCACCGTTGCCGCCCTCGGCGCGGATGTTACCGACTGGTCAGTTGGGCAACCGGTGTGCGCATTGCTCGCAGGCGGCGGCTACGCCGAATACGTCGCGGTGCCCGCCCCGCAGGTGCTGCCATTGCCCGATGGCGTTGCCCTCCGCGACGCCGCGGGCCTGCCCGAGGTGGCCTGCACAGTGTGGTCGAACCTCGTCATGACTGCGGGCCTGACGGCCGGTCAGCTCGTTCTGCTGCACGGCGGCGCCAGCGGCATCGGTACCCACGCCACCCAGGTGGCCCGCGCACTCGGTGCCCGGGTGGCCGTGACGGCTGGCTCCGCCGACAAACTCGCGCTGTCTCGCGAACTGGGAGCCGACATCACCATCAACTACCGCGACGAGGACTTCGTCGAGCGCATCCGCGCCGAAACCGACGGCGCGGGCGCCGACGTCATCCTCGACATCATGGGCGCGGCCTACCTGGACCGCAACGTCGACGCCCTGGCCACCGGTGGGCGCCTCGTGATCATCGGCATGCAAGGCGGCATCAAGGCCGAACTGAACATCGCCAAGCTGCTCGGCAAGCGGGCCGGCGTCATCGCCACCTCGCTGCGTCCCCGGCCGGTGGACGGACCCGGCGGCAAGGGGCAGATCGTGCGGGCCGTGCTCGACAACGTCTGGCCGATGGTCGCCGACGGACGGGTACTGCCCATCATCGGTGCCGAACTGCCCATCCAGGAGGCCCAGCGGGCCCACGAACTACTGGCCTCGGGTGAGGTGTCGGGAAAGATCGTGCTGACGGTGCCCGAGTAGGTCGGCGGCGGCTCAGCCGAGGGAGGCCAGCGCCCGCACCAGCTGATCGACCTCGGCGCCGGTCGAGTAGTGCGACAACCCGACCGTCACGGCGCCGCCGATGTCGTTGACGCCGATCACGTCGAGCACGCGGGAGCTGGCATTCGAGATGGCCAGAATGCCGTTGTCGGCCAGCCGCTGCACCACCCGCTCGGCCGGGATGTCGCGCACCACGAAGCTGAGCACCGGAATCTGCGACTCGGGCCTGCCGATCACCATCACCAACGGCAACGAGCGCAGCGAGGCCACCAGGTACTCGAACAGCCGGTCCAGGTACGCGTTCGCCGACTGCATCGACACCGCCAGCCGTTCGCGGCGCGAGCCGTTCGCGGAATCGTCGAGATTGGACAGGTACTCGATGCTGGCCACCACGCCGCCCAGCAGGCCGTACTGGTGCCCGCCGACTTCGAGCCGGGCCGGGCCCGTGGCGTGCGGATTCAACGACACCGACGCCAACGAATCGATGGTCGACGGCTCACGGAACACCAGCGCGCCGATCGGCGGGCCGCCCCACGGCACGGCGTTGAGCGCCACGACATCGGCATCGATCTCGTTGATGTCGATCAGCCGGTACGGAGCCGCCGCCGAGTGGTCGACGACGACCATTCCGCCGACCTCGTGGGTGAGCTTGGTCACCTCGCTCAGATCGGTGATGGTGCCCAGCGTCGACGAGGCCGACGCGATGGCCACCAGGCGGGTCGGCTTGTCGATCAGCCCTTCCCATTGCCAGGACGGCAGCTCACCGGTCTCGATGTCGACCTCGGCCCACTTGACCTTCGCGCCATAGCGATTCGCGGCCCGCAACCACGGGGCGATGTTCGCCTCGTCGTCCAGGCGGGTGACCACCACCTCGTAGCCGAGGCCGACGCGGCTCGAGGACGCCTCGGCCAGCGCGGTCAGCAGCTGGGCGCGGTCCGCACCCAGGACCACGCCTCGCGGATCGGCGTTGACCAGGTCGGCGACAGCTTGGCGGGCAGCGGTGAGCACAGCCGCGCTGCGGCGTGCCGATGGGTGGGGTCCGACTGCGGAGGGCATCGAGCCGCGGAAGGCAGTGGAGACGGTCGTCGCGACCGAATCGGGCACCAACATGCCGTGCTGGGCGTCGAAGTGGACCCACCCATCGCCCAATGACGGGTGTAACCCCCGCACCCGGGCGACGTCGTATGCCATGCCAGCCACCTTAGAGCGTCCGCAGATATCACAAACCGACACGATTTGGGGAGCGCCCGAGCGCGCGTTTGCACTTCCGAGACCGTGCTCGGACCGGGTCGCCCTGGGCAGCCATACTAGTCCAGTGGGCTTCGGGTTCGGAGTGCTAATCGCACTGTTGTTGCTGGTGATACCCGGGGCGTTGATAGCCAGGGCGGGCGGACTGACCGCGTCGATGGCGGTTGCGGTGGGTCCAGCCTTGACCTACGGCACCGTCGCGCTGACGATCGTTCCGCTCGGGGCCATCGGCGTGCCGTGGAACGCGTGGACGGCGTTGTTTGCTGTGGCCGTCGTCGCCGCCATTGCGGCCGGGTTGCGGAGGCTGCTGGCCCGTTATCGTGACCGCGACGCCGAGGCGTCAGCGATGACGCGACGGCCCGCCGTGGTGGTTGCGGTGGGGGTGCTGCTGGGCGCCGCGCTGATTGCTGCCGCGGCGTTCGCCGGCCTGGCGCACTGGCAATCCATCCCCAGCACCTGGGACTCGGTGTGGCACGCCAACACCATCCGGTGGATCCTCGAGACCGGCCAGGCATCGCCCACCCACATGGGCGAGCTGCGCAACGTCGAAACCCACGAAGCGCTCTACTACCCTTCGGCCTTCCACGCGCTGGCCGCCGTCTACTGCCAACTCACCGGTGCCGCCGCGACCACCGCGTACACCGTGAGTTCGGTCACTGCCGCGGTGTGGCTGTTCCCGGTCAGCGCCGCCGTGCTGACGTGGAAGATCGTCCGTCCGCACACCTGCGAGCTGCGCACCGCCGTCTCCGCGGCCACCGCGGCGGCGCTCGCCGCGTCGTTCACCGCGGTGCCCTACGTCGAATTCGATGTGGCGGCGATGCCCAACCTGGTCGCCTATGGGCTGGCCGTACCGGTGTTCGCACTGATCGCCTCGACGCCGGCACACCGCGACCGCATCGGACTGGCGGTACTCGCCACCGTCGGCGTCTTCTCGGTGCACATCACCGGCGGTGTGGTGACCGCGCTGCTGGTGGGCGTCTGGTGGCTGGCGGATGCGCTCTGGCGGCCGGTGCGCGGCCGGCTGTCCGACTTCATGGCGCTGGCCGCCGTCGCGGTGCCGACGCTGCTGATCCTGCTGCCCCAGTTTCTCGGGGTCCTTCAGCAAGCCGAGATCATCGTCGGACACGCCTTCGTCAACCACCTCGGCAAGAAGTACTCGCTCTTCGCGGCCATCGTCCAGCACACCCGCCACCTCAACGACTTCCCGATCCAGAACGCACTCATCGCGCTGGCCGCCGTCGGCGGACTGGTCATGCTGGTCAAGAAGATGTGGTGGCCGCTGGCAGTGTGGCTCATCCTGATCGCCTCGATCGTGCACTCGGGCGCACCGTTCGGCGGGCCGCTGGGCACCATCACCGGCAAGTTCAGCGACCTGTTCTACAGCGACCCGCGCCGCCTGTCCGCAGTGGTCGCGATGCTGTACGCACCGATGGCCGCGATCGGCTTGGGTGCCCTGGTCATGCTCGGCGCCGCGGCCCTGCGCCGGACCGGTGCCCGCCCGGCTTGGATCCGCGCGACGGCCGCCGTCGCGCTGGTCGCCACCGCCGTGGGTCTGGCCTGGCACTACTTCCCCCGGCACAAGTACCTGTTCGGGCAGAAGTACGACTCGGTGATGGTCGGCGCCAAGGACCTCGAAGCGTTCGCCCACCTGGCCCAGCTGCCCGACGCCCGCACCACACTGATCGGCGATGCCAACACCGACGGCACCGCCTGGATGTACGCGGTCTCGGGACTGCACCCGCTGTGGACCCACTACGACTACCCGGTGCAACAAGGCCCGGGGTATCACCGGTTCATCTTCTGGGCATACGCAGATGATGCCGACACCGATCCCCGAGTTGCCGAGGCCGTCGAGGCTCTCAACATCCGCTATGTGCTCACCAGCACACCGGTGGTCCGAGGGTTCGTCATGCCAGACGGACTAGTGTCGCTAGACAGCTCACGGTCGTGGGAGAAGATCTTCGACAACGGTGAGGACCGCATCTACCGCTGGCGCGGGGAGCACGCGGCGGTCAAAGCGGCGAACTGACACAACCCAGAACTGACGAGATCTAAAGGGAAGGCCATGACCATCAACCCCGACGATGACAACATCGAGATCCTGGCCAGCACGTCCGACGGGAACGACGTCGACGCTGACGGCAAGTCGCTGACAGACCTCGTCGAGCAACCGGCGAAGGTCATGCGCATCGGCACCATGATCAAGCAGCTGCTGGAAGAGGTGCGGGCGGCTCCGCTCGACGAGGCGAGCCGCAACCGGCTGCGCGACATCCACCGGACCAGCATCCGTGAGCTCGAGGACGGCCTGGCACCCGAGCTGCGCGAAGAACTCGAACGGCTGACGCTGCCCTTCACCGAGGACAACGTGCCGTCCGACGCCGAACTGCGCATCGCGCAGGCACAGTTGGTCGGCTGGCTCGAGGGCCTGTTCCACGGCATCCAGACGGCGTTGTTCGCCCAGCAGATGGCCGCCCGCGCACAGCTCGAACAGATGCGCCAGGGCGCCCTCCCCCCGGGACTGCAGGTCCCCGGTGGACAGCGTGGTGGCCCGTCCCACCCCGGCACCGGCCAGTACCTGTAGGTCTGAATTGTCTGATCCCTACATCTCGACGCGCGAAGCATGGGTGGAGTTCCCCATCTTCGATGCCAAGACCCGCTCGCTGAAGAAGGCGTTCCTCGGCAAGGCCGGTGGCGCCATCGGGCGAAACGAGTCCAACGTCGTCGTCATCGAAGCGTTGCGCGACATCACGATGTCACTGAAAATGGGCGACCGGGTCGGGCTGGTCGGCCACAACGGTGCGGGGAAATCCACACTGCTGCGGCTACTTTCGGGCATCTACGAGCCGACGCGGGGCTCGGCCACGGTCACTGGCCGGGTGGCCCCCGTGTTCGACCTCGGCGTCGGGATGGATCCTGAGATCTCGGGATTCGAGAACATCATCATCCGCGGGCTGTTCCTCGGACAGACCCGCAAACAGATGATGGCCAAGGTCGACGAGATCGCCGAGTTCACCGAACTGGGCGAGTACCTTTCGATGCCGCTTCGCACCTACTCGACCGGTATGCGGGTGCGCCTGGCCATGGGCGTGGTCACCAGCATCGACCCCGAGATCCTGCTGCTCGACGAGGGCATCGGCGCCGTCGACGCGGAGTTCCTCAAGAAGGCGCAGTCACGGCTGCAGAGCCTGGTGGAGCGATCCGGAATCCTGGTGTTCGCAAGCCATTCCAACGAATTCCTGGCCCGGCTGTGCAAGACCGCGATGTGGATCGACCACGGCACCATCAAGATGACCGGCGGGATCGAGGACGTGGTGCGGGCCTACGAGGGCGACGACGCCGCGCGGCATGTGCGTGAGGTGTTGGAGGAAAACGCGCGTGACGCCTGACGAGCGCGACGAACACGTCATCGCGGTGATCGTCACACACCGGCGTCGCGAACTGCTCACCAAATCGCTGGCCGCGGTGGTGGACCAGGACCGCAGACCCGACCACCTGATCGTGGTCGACAACGACGATGACGAGGCGGTACGCGAGCTGGTCCTCGGCCAGGAGGTGCCCGCCACCTACCTCGGATCACGCCGAAACCTGGGCGGCGCAGGCGGTTTCGCACTCGGCATGCTGCACGCCCTGGCCCAGGGGGCGGACTGGATCTGGCTGGCCGACGACGACGGCCGTCCCGCTGACAACACCGTGCTGTCCACCCTGCTGGCCTGCGCCGAACAGTACAGCCTGGCCGAGGTCTCACCCATGGTGTGCAACCTCGACGATCCGCAGCGACTGGCGTTCCCGCTGCGCCGCGGATTGGTGTGGCGGCGTTTGGTTTCAGAATTGCGAACCGAGGACGCATCCGTTTCGGGCGACCTGCTGCCCGGGATCGCGTCACTGTTCAACGGCGCACTGTTCCGGGCCGCCACCGTGGAGGCCGTCGGCGTTCCCGACCTGCGCCTGTTCGTCCGCGGCGACGAGGTCGAACTGCACCGGCGGCTGGTGCGCTCCGGACTGCCGTTCGGAACTTGTTTGACCGCAAGCTATCTGCACCCCTGCGGCACCGACGAGTTCAAACCGATCCTCGGCGGCCGGATGCACACCCAGTATCCGGACGATGAGACCAAGCGGTTCTTCACCTACCGCAACCGTGGCTATCTCCTGTCCCAGCCGGGGTTGCGCAAACTCCTGCCGCAGGAGTGGATGCGGTTCGGCTGGTATTTTCTGGTATCCCGCCGCGACCCCGCGGGTCTGCGCGAATGGATTCGCCTGCGGCGGTTGGGCAGCCAGGAGAGATTTTTCAGGGACGAGCGGAGCGGCGGGAGGAGCACCAGGTGACGTTCACCGATGCGGCATCCGAGTCCAAGACGATGACCCGGGCAGTGCGCGATCTCTCCGAAGGGTTCCGCAAGCGTGAGCTGTGGCTGCACCTGGGCTGGCAGGACATCAAGCAGCGCTACCGGCGCAGCGTGCTCGGACCGTTCTGGATCACCATCGCCACCGGCACGACCGCAGTGGCGATGGGGCTGTTGTACTCGAAGCTGTTCAAGCTACCGCTCGAGGAGCACCTGCCCTACGTCACGCTCGGCCTCATCATCTGGAACCTGATCAACGCCTCGATCCTCGAAGGCGCCGACGTCTTCATCGCCAATGAAGGTCTGATCAAACAACTTCCGACTCCGTTGTCGGTGCACGTCTACCGGCTGGTGTGGCGGCAGTTGATCCTGTTCGGCCACAACATCGTCATCTTCGTCGTCATCGCGATCATCTACCCCAAACCCTGGAAATGGATCGACCTGGCGGTCATCCCGGCACTGGGCCTGATCGTGCTGAATTGCATATGGGTGTCAATCTGTTTCGGCATCCTGGCCACCCGCTACCGCGACATCGGTCCGCTGCTGGCCTCACTGGTGCAGCTGCTGTTCTTCATGACCCCGATCATCTGGAACGAATCCACGCTGCAGCAGCAGGGAGCCGGCTCATGGGCCAAGATCGTCGAGATCAACCCGCTGCTGCATTACCTCGACATTGTCCGGGCTCCGCTGCTCGGCGCCGACCAGGAAGTACGACACTGGCTGGTGGTGCTGGCACTCACGGTGATCGGCTGGGGGTTCGCAGCCCTGGCCATGCGCCAGTACCGCGCCCGCGTCCCGTACTGGGTCTGAACCGCTACGCGTCGTCAGCCACGGAGCCGAAGACGAACCGGCGCCCCGAGATCTCTTTCGGCTGGATCCGGACGTAGCGGCGTTTCACGGTCGCGATCCACGACAACAACTGGGCCCGTTCCGCCTCGGCGATGTCTTCCGGTGTTTCGAGCAGTTGCGGGACACCGCGCACGATCACACTCCAGCCGCCGACGCCGGTGTGATCGTCGGCCTCGAACAGCACCCGGTCGTTGAACAGGGCGCTGATCAACTTGGTGCCCTCGGCGGTCCGGAACAACACGGTGTGGCGCTGAACGACGAAGTTGACCGGGAAGATCTCCAGCCTGGTGCCGATGGTGGAAACCAGACGACCCAGCGTCACGCTGGACAACAGCTGCCAGCACTCGTCCTCTCCGAGCACCGAAGCCGAGCCCTGTGGCGTCACCAGGCCACCGTAACCCCATATGGCAATCGGCGCGCCCAGCTCCTGAGGGAGCGGGACGCGCCGATCGGGGAGAGCTGTTTAGTTCATGTTCCAGGGCTCGCCGTAGGTGGTGACGCTGTCACCGGTCGAGGCGATCAGGCGGGCGAACGGACGCAGCAGCACGCCACCGGCCGCACCGGTCACGGTGCCGTGCGCGTTGGACACCGCCACACCACCGGCCGGACCCTTGACGTCCACCGAGAAGGTGGCCACTTCCTGGATACCGGGGCCGTTGCCCAGGTCAGCACTGATCGACACACCCGGGAACAGGTTCGGGGTAATCACCGAGCCCAGCGGGTTGAAGTCGGTCGG
>NZ_AUEQ01000010.1:0-45657 GCF_000426065.1 Mycobacterium sp. URHD0025
AGCATCTGCGTCTGTCGCTGACCTGGGATCAGGGCTCGGAGATGGCCAACCACAAGGCCATCGCCAAAGCCACCGACCTCGACATCTACTTCTGCGACCCGCATTCGCCATGGCAACGCGGCAGCAATGAGAACACCAACGGACTGCTGCGCCAATACTTCCCGAAAGGGACAGATCTCTCGTTGTGGGGGCCCGGATACCTCGACCAGGTCGCCTCCGAACTCAACGGAAGACCCCGCAAGACCCTGGGATGGAAAACCCCAGCCGAAGCCCTCACCGAACTACTCTCAAATCCACCAACTGTTGCATCGACCCCTTGAACTCGCCCGTGACATCGCCACCCTCAGGTAGAAATCGACGACACGAGGCGCAGAACGTCATCGACTTCGGCTTCGGTGGTGGCCCACGAACACACGAACCGAACGGTGGGCCGGTGCGGATCGGGACGGTGGACGGAGTAGCCGGCCGAGACCGCGGCGTAGGCAGCGGGTTCGAGGTCGACGAATATCTCGTTGGCTTCCGTGGGCGCGGCCAGTGGCAGGCCGAGCGCGTGCAAGCCCTTGCTGAGGCGGGCGGCCATCAGATTGGCGTGAGCAGCCGTCTGCAGCCACAGCTCATCGCGCAAGATCGCCTCGAACTGCGCCGCGATGAAGCGTTGCTTGCTGGCCAGGTGGCCGATCTGCTTCTGCACGAAGTGAATGCCGTCGAACAACTCGGGGCGGCGCACCAGGATCGCGTCGCCCATCAGCATGCCGTTCTTGGTGCCGCCCACGGTGACGATGTCCGCGTCGGCGATGGCCTCTGACGCAGAGATATCCAGGGCTGCAATGGCATTGGCGATGCGGGAGCCGTCAACGTGCACGAGCAGGTCGAGATCGTGGGCATGGTCGATGAAGTCCTTGATGGCGGGCGGACTCCAGACGCGGCCGTTCTCGGTGGATTGCGTGATGGTGACGACCCGTGGCTGCGAGTGGTGCACCGGGCCGCGGCGGGCCACCGCGATGTCGAGCACGGTCGGGTCGATCAGGCCGTTGTCGCTGGGCAGCTTTGTCACCGGAGCGCCCGACAGCCGGACCGGCCCACCTGCCTCGTCGACCAGGGAGTGCGCGATATCGCTGCACAAAATCTCTTGCCACGGCCGGACGGCCGACGCCAGCGCGATGATGTTGGCCGCCGTGCCGGTGAGTGCGAACAGCACCTCGGCGTCGGGGGAGTCGAATGTGGCCTTGATGGCCTTGGCCGCGCGCTCAGTGGCGGGATCGTTCCCGTAGGACGCGACGGCGCCGGAGTTGGCGGCGACGATCGCGTCGATCACCTTCGGGTGTGCGGGCGCGGCATTGTCAGAGGCGAACGCGTGAGAAGGCACGTGGGCCATGATCCCACCGACGACCGCTACTTCGAGGCCACCTTCTTCTTGAGCAACAGTGCCGGCAACACGACCGTGGCCACGGCCGTGACCACCCAGACCACCACGGTCGCGGCGATCCAGGAGCCGACACCGCGGATGCTGAGGCCGTGGGTGAGTACCGAGGCCAGGACCAGCGCGACCAAGGTGGAGACCAGCCCGATGCCGCCCAGAAATGCCGAGGCGTAGCGGCTGGCCATCTTGAGGAAGAACGGCGACAGGATCCCTTGAGCGACGGCGAAGATCACCACTGCGGTGATGAAGCCCCACGCCGACACCGAGACGCCGGGGACCAGCCAGGCGGCAACCAACAAGCCGATGGCCGAGGAACCGAGGAAGATCGCTATGCGCAGCAGAAAGCGGATCATGCGGTGAGCGTAACCACGGCATGCCTGCCTGCGGCCCCTCATTGGCATCTGTGCCCGCAGCGTGTGCGACCATATTGCGGCGCAGACGCGCCCGGGGGCGGTAGCTCAGTCGGTTAGAGCCGTGGACTCATAATCCATTGGTCGCGGGTTCGAGCCCCGCCCGCCCCACTCAACACTTGTCCGCGTCCCAGCTGGTGATGTTTCGGTAACGGTTCAGAAAAGTCTTCGAACGTTATCGGCAATGTCCTGCGTCCGCTACGCCTACGCTGTTTTCCTTGATTTATCGGCCACGGTTCGACATCCCTGTGACTAAAGAGTGCCGGCGCAGAAATGGGGGAACGACGAATGCGCTTTGCGACCATCGCGATCACCATCGCCGCTGCTTGCGCACTTGCCGCGGGCTGCGGTCAATCGGCAGAACCGTCAGCCGAGAACACCTCGACCACACCAATGATCACGTCGTTTCCTCCGACGCCACTAAGGCAGAAGGCCCTGCCCCGATTACTCCTCTCAACCGAACAGATCAATGCGGCGCTGGCAGCCGGGCAAATGGCTGTCACGGGTACGGACTCTCAAATGTCTGATGACAGTGCGACGATGGAGCCCCGCGAGTGCCTGGCGGTGGACGGTGCCGCGCAGGCGCCGGTGTACGCCGACAGTGGATTCACCGACGAGCAAGAGGTGACGTTAGGGGAGCCGGACGTCCTCGCTCATTACGCCAAGCAGGCTGTGGTTCGATTCGCCGACGCCGAACAGGCCAAGGCCTTTTACGACTCCTCGGCTCGACAGTGGCCGGCGTGCAAGCATTACACCCACACGCAATCCGGGACGCTGTGGGATGTAGGGCCCATTTCGGACAAAGACGGCGTGCTGAGCACGGTCGCCACCCAGTCCAATGCCCAAGCCGGCGGATGGGCGTGTGGTCGCGCGTTGACCGCGAACAACAACATCGTCGTCGACGTCAACACCTGCAGTGCCAACCCGGCGGATTCGGCTGTCAAGATCGTCAAGCAGATCTCGGCACGGATCGACGCCCCGCCCATCGTTTCCTAAGGTCTATCCGTCGCTCGCAGGTAGGACAGACAGAGGCTGTGGCGAGTGTGCGGGCACACTCGCCACAGCCTCTGAGTAGCGCGTCGAACTACGAAATCAATTGGTTCCCAGCAGAATTGTCGCGCATTAGGCCGCTAGAACCACACTTTTCGCCCGCCGACGGGGCGGCCGACGGCCCCGAGGATCCACAGGATGATCCCGATCACCAGCAAAATGCCGCCGATCGTGTACAGGATCGAGATGCCGGCGAAGTAGCCGATCAACAGAAGAATGATGCCCAGCACAATCATGGTCGGTTCGATCCTCTCGGGTGCAACTGAAGTGTTGTCGCCGAAGAGAATTGCCAGATCCGTCGATTTTCAAACCTACCGATGCGTTGGCGCCGGATTGCCCGCCCTGAACTGCGGTTACGCGGGCGGTGGTGGCGGCGGTGGTGGCGGCGGCGGAGCCGGGGCGGGCAGGGTTATCGGCGGCAGCCCGGGAATCTCGATGACGTTCGGTGGCGGGGGTGGCCCCAGCTCGTTGAGTCCTGGTGGCGGCGGCATCTCGGGACCCGGGACGAAGACCGGCGGCGGTGGCGGCACATAGCCCGTGCTGGTGTTGATGGTGATGATCGAGCCCGGAATGGTCCTGCCGCTCGGGGTTGTTCCGACCACCGAACCCTTGGTGGCGTTGCTGTTGACGGGCGTGGGTTTGTCGGCCACCCGGAAGCCGGAGTCCAACAGCCGTTTACGCGCCTCGTCGACCTTCATTCCGGACACACTTGGAATCTCGCCGCCGGGACCGCCGTCGACGTATCGCGGATCGGTGGGCGGCAGGGCGACGGCACCGAACGCGTCGGCGATGGGACTCATTGCGGCATACCAGGTCAACGCCGGCTCGGTGCCGCCGAACAGGGTGCCTTCGCCGCACTTGCGCAACGGGTATGAGCACAACCCCGATGGTGACGAGGAGTCATCGAAGATGTAGTTGGCGGCCGCGTACCGGTTGGTGAAGCCGAGGAAACCCGATGACCGGTGGGCCTCGGTGGTGCCGGTCTTGCCGGACATCGGCAGCTTCCAGCCGACGGAACTCGCTGCGCCGGCAGCTGTTCCGTTCGAGTGATCCTTGGCCAGCGCATTGGCCATGGTATTGGCGAGGCCCTCGGGTACCGCCTGGTCGCAGGGAACGGTCTGCACCCCTACTTCGCGGCCGTGCCGATCGAAGATCTTGTCGATCGGGTTCGGTGGGCACCAGGTCCCGCCCGAGGCGAGAGTCGCCCCGACGTTGGCCAATTCGAGGGCGTTCAGTTCGAGCGGGCCGAGCGTGAACGATCCGATGTTCTGGCGTTTCACGTAATCGCCGATGCTCTCGTTGGAATCGGGGTTGTAGTCGCGGGCGCTGCCGGGTTCGGCGTAGGACCGCAATCCCAGCCGGACCGCCATGTCCACCGCACGCGGTACACCGATCTGCGAGATGAGTTTGGCGAACGCCGTATTGGGCGATTGTGCCAGGGCATCGGTGACATTCAGAGAGCCGGGGAAGCCGTGTGCGTTACGCACACACCAGGTTTCCCTCGGACAACCGGGAGTATCGCTGCTACCCAGGCCCTTGCCCATGAAGGTTCCGGGGACGTCGAGTTGAGTTTTGATGCCCATCCCCATGTCGAGAGCGGCGGCCGTGGTGAAGATCTTGAAGATCGACCCGGCGCCGTCACCGACCAACGAAAAGGGCTGCGGCTGTACGGTTTGGTTGGCATCGAGGTCCAGTCCGTACGTGCGGCTGTCACCCATTGCGATCACTCGATGGGTGTCCTTGCCCGGCGTGATCACGTTCATCACGCTCGCGACCCCGGCGGCATTGGGGTCTGCGTACTTCTCGATCGCCGACTGGACGCTGTCCTGCACCTTGGGATCAAGCGTGGTGCGGATCAGATATCCGTTGCGCGCGACGTCCTCCATGGTGAGTCCGGCGCGCGCCAGATATTGCAGGACGTACTCGCAGAAGAAGGCGCGATTCCCCGCGGCGATGCAGCCCTGCGGAAGCGGGTCGGCCTGGGGGAGCACCCCCAGCGGTGCGGCCTTCGCGGCGCGTAGTTCCTCGGCCCTGTCCGGCAGATAGTCGATCAAGGTGTCGAGCACGAGATTGCGTCGGGCCAGGGCACCGTCGGGGTTGGTATAGGGGTTCAGGCTGCTGGTGGAGCGCACCACGCCGGCCAGCAGGGCGGCCTGCGGCCAGGTCAGGTCTGCGGCGTCGACGCCGAAGTACGTACGTGCCGCGTCCTGCACGCCGAATGACCCGTTGCCGAACGACACGAGATTCAGATACCGGGCCAGGATCTCGCTCTTGGGAAGGGTCTTGTCCATCGCCAGCGCGATCCGGATCTCGCGCAGCTTGCGTGCGGGGCTGATCTCGACGGCGGCCCGGCGCTCGGCATCGGTCTTCGCCTTGACCAGGAGGTTGTAGTTCTTGACATACTGCTGCTCGATGGTCGACCCGCCGCGTACGTCGTCGATGCCGCGCATGTAGCCGAACAGGCCGTTCAGCGTTCCCTGGACGTCCACCCCGCCGTGCTCGACGAAGCGCTTGTCCTCCACCGAGACGATCGCCAGCTTCATGGTGTCGGCGATCCGTTCGCTGGGCACGGCCCACCGACGCTGCTCGTACAGCCAGGCGATCGGTTCACCGGAGGCATCGACCATGGTGGTGACGCCAGGCGTGTCACCTTCGAGGACTTGTGCCGAATCCTGTGCCACCGTGTCCGACAGCCGCGCCATCATGATGCCGACACCCCCGACGACCGGGAACATCAACATCGCCGCCAATAATCCGGCCAGCACACAGTGCATGGCCAACTTGGCAACCGTAGACCGCGAACCCGCGGGCGGGCCGGACATGTGCTCTAGCGTAAGGCCGTCAACAGTCGCCTATGGGTACATCACACGCAACACGTTGGCTACGTTGTGATTTCAGAACGGCGCAACCGCGGCCTCCAGGGCGTTCCGGAAGATGAGGTGCGCGGCTGTCGGTGTTTCGATGCCCCGCCGTGCAACCGGCCCGAAAACGCCTCGCTAACGATCGCCGCGACTGCAGTCGGGATTCGCCGGCTTGGCAGGCCAGGCGCAGATGTCGATGTAGGTGGTGCTCGCGTATCCGCCGCCGTCGAACACCCCGTAGGCGTCGCCGTGGGTTCCGGTGTAGGTGGCTCCGCCGCCTCCGCCTCCGCTTGAGGTGATGATCGTGGTGAGCGCCCATCCCTTGCCCTGCAAGGCGTTCTTGTACGCGTTCATCACGTCATTCGGTGATCCGTTGACCTGGTAGTGCAGGTGGATACCACCGTCGGCGATGCCATCGGGTCCCTTGGTCTGCTGCACATCCGCCGGTGTCGGCAACAGCGATACCAACGCCTCGCCGCTTGCGGCCGTCGTGGTGGTGACGGTGGTGGGCGGCGCGGTCGTGGTCGTGGCCGCGGCTTTCTCGGTCACCGGGCTACACGCCGTGGCGGCCAGGCCGATCGCCAGAGCCCCGATAAAGCAGGTTGCGGTGCGGTTGGTCATCGGCCTCCCCGTTCGTCTTGCCGCACCGTACCAATGCGGGCAAAGGTGGCTGGGCAAGATCGACGCGGCAAAAAGCCAGGTAGTTCCTACTGCAAGTACCCGTCGTAGGGGTCGTCGCAACCACGGGTGCCGCTAGCCCGGCTATCTGTTTGATTGGCGTTACCCAGGTGTCGACTGTCGCGAAAGCGCCGGTTCACATGCGGCTTCAACCATGTGTGGGCTTGACGGAGATGACGACGATGACGATACGGAGACGTGGATGACGCGCAGGCGGTATGTGGTGACGGCGTTGGTGTGTACGGCGGCATTGGCCGCGGCCTGCGGTGGCAGCAAGAACGACGACGCGTCGCTGCCGGTGCTGGAGCCCGCCGCGAAAGGCACCATCTCCGAGCACGGCGGTGCCACCCGGGCCGGAGAGGACCGCGCCGCACTGATCGCCGACTCCATCAAGAACACCGGCGCCAAGAACGTCATCTTGCTGATCGGTGACGGCATGGGCGACTCCGAGATCACCGTGGCGCGCAATTACGCCCACGGCGCGGGCGGCGCTTTTCCGGGTCTCGACGCCTTCCCGCTGACCGGCCAGTACACCCACTACTCGCTGGACAAGAGCGGCAAGCCCACGTACGTGACCGACTCGGCGGCCAGCGGTTCGGCCTGGGCCACCGGCACCAAGACCTACAACGGTGCCATCGCGGTGGACATCCACGGCAAGGATCAGAAGACGCTGCTGCAGCTGGCCAAGGAGGCGGGCAAGGCCACCGGCGACATCACGACCTCTGAGGTCCAGGACGCCACCCCGGCCGTGCAACTCGCGCATGTCACCGGACGCAAGTGCTACGGCCCGGATGAGACGACCGCGAAATGCCCGACCAATGCCCTGGAGAAGGGCGGCAAAGGATCGATCACCGAGCAGCTGCTCAACACCCGCGCGGACGTGGTGATGGGCGGCGGTGCCGAAACCTTCCAGCAGACCGCCAAAGCCGGGGATTACCAAGGAAAGACGCTCGAAGTTCAGGCCAAGGAACGCGGCTTCACCATCGTGCGCAACGCCGACGAACTCGACAAGGCCGACACGGCAAGCCAGGAGGCGCCGCTGCTCGGCCTGTTCGACGAGGGCAACATGCCGACGCGGTGGAGCGGGCCGGTCGCGGCGAAAGGCGGCTATCTGGAGCCGGCCGTCGAGTGCAAGGACAACACCGAGCGCGGCACTTCGGTGCCCACCCTGGCTGCCATGACCAAGAAGTCCATCGATTTGCTCAAGGGTGACGGCGATGGCTTCTTCCTGCAGGTCGAGGGCGCCTCGATCGACAAGCAGGACCACGCCGCCAACCCGTGCGGTCAGATCGGCGAGACGGTCGACCTCGACGAGGCGGCAAAGGTGGCCCTCGACTTCGCCAAGGACAACAAGGACACCCTGGTCATCGTCACCGCCGACCACGCCCACAGCAGCCAGATCGTGGAGTCCATGAGCGCCGACGACGTCCGCGACGCCGCTGCCGAAGCCAAGTTGCCCTTCGAGGTCACCCGCGACGCCATCTACCCGGGCCTGACGCGGGTGCTGCGCGGCAAGGACGGCCAAGACCTGACCATCTCGTACGGCACGTCGGACAACCTCGACGCCATGGATCAGGGCCACACGGGATCCCAGTTGCGTATCGCGGCCTACGGTCCCGGCGCGGCCAACGTCGTCGGCCTGACCGATCAGACCGACCTGTTCTTCACGATGGCCCGAGCCTTGGGCTTGAAGGAGAACTGACCAGCGCGGGAGCGCGGGAGGCTCTCACAGCTGCCGTCTGGCCAAGGCCAAGCCACGCCATAGGGTGCGATTTGTGATGATGGCGTGCCCCAAATGTGACTGTTGCGGACCAATGTTTCCCAAGTGACTCAAGTGCAACAAACGCACTTCACGTCGGATCGGGGAGAGCACCATGTCTGCGTACACCACCATTGGCCGGCTTCTGGGCTGTGTGGCGCTGAGTGCCGCCGGCGCATTGGCGGTCCTGGCGGTGAGCAATGCATCCGCCGCGGCCGCGCCGCGGATGCCGCTGCCCACCGATGACCAGCCGCCCGCAGTGCCGTTCGATCCCGGTGCGTTGGTCCATGCCATCGACGACTACGCATCGCTGCTGTCGATACTGACGGGTGGGCACAACGCTCAGCCCGGCCTCACCGGGCCGGTGAGCACTGTTCCCGGATCGACAGGCGCGTACCCGATGCTGCCCGGCGTGCCCATGCTTCCGGGGGAGCCGTGAACCCGATGCACCCGCGAACCGTGTATCAGACACAGCCAGATCCGAGGATGACCAATCAGCAGAACGGAGTGAACCGCCGTGTATATCAGTCGAACAGTTGACACGCGCACCGCGCGGATCGCCCTCTCGCTGATCCGCTGTCCCATCAAGAGCCGGCGGTATCCCGCCAAGCAGGAGCGCTTGGTCACTCCGCAGGAAGCGGCGCTGCTCATCCGCTGACTCAGGCGGCCCGGTCCGTGTTCTCGGCGACCCGCTCGGCGTCATAGGTGTTGATGGCGACACTGTCGAGGATCGTGTGCAATTGGTCGGCCTGCGTCTCAGGGGTGAGTTCTGTCGAGCGATAGATGGACCCCGCGGCACGTGCCTGCCGGCGCACATGGCGGGTACGGTCCATGCGCAGCTGTTCGTAACGACGCAGTCGCGCTCCGAGTTCGCCGGATCCGGCATCGCGCAAGATCACGGCCAAGGTGATCGCATCTTCGATGGCCTGGTTGGCGCCCTGTCCGAGATGCGGTGTGACCGCGTGCGCGCTGTCGCCCAGCAGAGTGATCCGGTCGGTCGACCACCGGTCCAGGGGCTCGCGGTCGTAGATGCCCCAGCGGAACGTAGAATCCATCGCCTCGATGATCGTCGACACCCTCGGATCCCAGCCCCGGTAGGCGGCCGCGAGTTCGGCGACATCACCAGGGGCGGTCCATGATTCGGTGACTGTCAGATTGGTGGGGACGAATGCCACGATGTTGAGGAGGTCGCCGGCCGACACGGGGTAGGCCAGGAAACTCTGCTGCGGCCCCAGCCACATGGAGCTGGCATTCATGCCGACTGCGCCGCGCAGCCGCTCGGCGGGAATCAGCCCGCGGTAAGCCATGATTCCCTCGCTGACCGGTTGGGCCGCACGCGTCACCTTTCCCTGAAGGCGCGAGTGGATACCGTCGGCGCCGACGAGCAGATCCGCGTCGACCGTCGAGCCATCGGCGAATTCGACGTGCACCCCGTCGCTGTGTTCGGTGGCTCCGACACATGAGCGGCCCAGTTGCAGGGCGTCGGCGGGTAGCGCGTCGGCGAGGACCTTCTGGAACTCGCCACGGTGCAGGCACCAGGTCGTGGCCGGATCCCCGAAGCCGAGGTTGGACGGCTCACCGGCGATCGGAGCGGCCTGCCAGGTGCGGAACTGGTAGTGCGTGACCGGTCCGGCGATCGCGGCTACCGCGTCGCCCACTCCCAGGCGGGACAGGATGCGCGATCCGTTCGTCGCTATCGAGACCCCCGCGCCGAGGGCCTTGAGCTCGTGCACCTGTTCGTACACGGTCGCATCGATCCCGTTGGCACGCATGGCAATCGCGGTAGTCAACCCGCCGATGCCGGCACCCACGACGGCAACTCGAAGCCCGCTCATGAGTTCCTCCTCAATCCGCAATAAATGTACCGATCGATACGCCTTTGACTATAAATGTACCGATCGGTACAGTCAAGGAGTGGCCAGGACAGCGGATCCCGTCAAGCGCGAAGAGTTGTTGAACGGTGTCGTCGGCTACCTCGAGCAGCATGGCATCGGGGAGATGTCGCTGGCGCCCATGGCCCAGGCCCTGGGTACGAGCAAGCGAATGTTGCTGTACTACTTCGGTGATCGGGCGGAACTGCTGGCGCAGGCCCTCGAGGCGAGCCGTCCGCAGCTGGGCGAGATATTCAGCGCCGTCACCAGTGCGGACGAATTCGTGGATGCGGCACGGACTTTGTGGCGGGAGCTGACGCGTGGCGGTGAACGCCGCAACGTGCGCCTGCTGTTGCAGGTGCTCAGCCTGGCGGTCACCGACCCTCAGACGTACGGCGAGGCAGCCCGGAGCGCGGTCGAAGTCATGATCGCCCCGATAGCCCAGGCGCTGTCAGCAATCGGTTACCCCGCCGACACCGCCTGTGCGCGTGCCACATTGGTGGTCTCCGGCCTGCGCGGGCTGTGCCAGGACGGTCTGGTCACCGCGGACCGTGCCCGCGTCGACGCCGCTGCGGAGCTCTTGATCGCCGCGGCGGTCAGCGCACCTGTCGCCTGAGGATCTATCCGTAGACGAGATGCGGGTAGACATCCTGGCGGTGCTGAAACTTCAGGATGTCAGCGTTCATGGCGATGCCGTCACGAATCTCGATGGCCCGGGAGATCGTATTGTCCGAATCCCAGGCCGTCGGGCCGGCGAGGATCGTCTCGATGTGCGGCAGCAGCGCTTCGCTGATCTCCCAGGTCGCAGAGTTCCACAGGTAGGACGGGCTGTGGTCCACGGCGTAGTAGTAGACGCGGTCGCCCACCATGCGGACCGGCTCGGTGAACGAGCTCGGGGTCGCCCAGCTGAACCCCATACCGGCATCGCACGAGACGTCGATGAGCAGGCTGCCCGGGGCGAACATGGTCAGATCGTCTTCGGTGACGAAGATCAGGGGAGTGTTGGGATCCTGCAACACGCAGTTGACGACGATGTCGTTGTCGGCGAGGAAGCGAGCCACCGGCACCACCCCGTCCTCCGGTGTATCGGCCCACGTCCGCTCGGGAGTTTCCTTGTCGCGTCCCATTTGCACGATCTGCGTCGAGTGGATCGGCGACCCGACGGCGGCCACCTCACGGTTGGTCAGGACGCGGACGTCATCGACGCCGTGGGCGTTGAGTGCGGTGACCGCGCCGCGGGCCGTCGCACCGAACCCGATGACCGCGGCGCGGAGCCGACGACCGTAGCTGCCGGTGATTCCGGCCAGTTGCATCGCATGGAGCACCGAGCAGTAACCCGCGAGCTCGTTGTTCTTGTGAAAGACGTGAAGACCGAATCCACCGTCGGCCTGCCAGTGGTTCATCGCCTCGAAGGCGATCAAGGTCAGCCGCCGGTCAATCGCGATCTGCGTGAGGGCGGCATCCTGCACGCAGTGCGGCCACCCCCAGACCACTTGTCCTTCCCTCAGCTCTGCCAGATCCTCCGCCTGCACCTTGGGCAGCAGCACGATGTCGCAGTCCGCGATGATCTCCTCGCGCGTCCTGATGCCGCCGACCAGCTCGGCCAGTTCGTCGTCGGTGGCGCCGAATTCCTCGCCGTAGCCGTGCTCGACGAAGATACGTTGCCGCATCGGTGGATCGATCCTGCTGAAGTGCGCCGGGTGGATGGGCAGCCTACGCTCGTCGGGTTTCCGGGAGTGGGCCAGGACGCCCAACGAAAGCTGTTTCACCTCAGCGCTTCTGGTCATTTGTGACACCTCGATGGGCTGAGTCGAACCTTCGAGGAAGACATGTCAGACAACGCCGGGCCCCTTGATTGTGAGGGCCTGAGTGGTCCCGATGCCTTTGACACTACGCGGCGCGGAACGCCACCGGTGCCATCAGCGGCCGGTGCGCTCCAGCGCCTGCGCCACCACACCGCGCGCAGGCCGCTGCCGGACCAGCTGTGGCCACCAGAACCAACGGCCCATCAACGCCGCGATCGACGGCGTCATGAACGACCGGATCACCAGGGTGTCGAACAGCAGGCCCAGTCCGATCGTCGAACCGACCTGGGCCACCACGATCATCTCGCTGACCACCATCGACATCATGGTGAACGCGAACACCAGACCGGCCGCGGTCACCACCGACCCGCTGCCGCCCATGGCCCGGATGATGCCGGTGTTGATACCGGCGGGCAGTTCCTCTTTGAGCCGCGCCACCAGCAGCAGGTTGTAGTCCGCACCGACGGCCAGCAGCACGATCACCGCCATCGCCATCACCATGAAGTGCAGTTCGATGCCAAGCAGGTGTTGCCACACCAGGACCGACAGGCCGAACGATGTTCCCAGCGAGACGAGCACGGTGCCGACGATCACCGCGGCCGCCACCAAACTGCGCGTGATGATCAGCATGATGATGAAGATCAGGCACAGTGCCGAGATGCCGGCGATGATCAGGTCGTAGTTGTTGCCTTCCTGCATGTCCTTGAAGGCCGAGGCGGTACCGCCCATGTAGACCTTGGACCCTTGCCAGGGCGTGCCCTTCATGGCTTCCTTGGCGGCCAGCTTGATGCCGTCGATGAGCTTGATACCTTCGGGCGTCAGCGGGTCACCTTGGTGAGAGATGATGAAGCGCACCGCTTTTCCGTCGGGGGAGATGAAGCTCTTCATACCGCGCTTGAAGTCGGCGTTTTTGAAGATCTCCGGCGGCAGATAGAAGCTGTCGTCGTTCTTGGAGTCGTTGAATGCCGTACCCATGGCGGTCTGGTTGTCCTGCATCGCCGCCATCTGATCCTGCAGGCCCTTCTGGGTCTGATTCATGGTCAGCATCATGGTCTTCATGTTCCGCATGGTCTCGATCTGCGGCTGCATCATGGTCGCCATCTGCGGCATCAGTTCATCGAGGCGGTGCATGTCGGGCATCAGCTGCTGGATGCTCTCGGTCATCGTGTCCACACCGTCGAGGCCGTCGAACACCGAGCGCATCGAGGCGCACATCGGGATGTCGTAGCAGTGCGGTTCCCAGTACAGGTAGTTGCGCAGCGGACGCAGGAAATCGTCGAAATCCGAGATGTGGTCCCGCAATTCGGCGATGTCGACCACCATCCGGTCCATCTTGCCCACCATGCTGTGGGTGATGCCGCTCATCTCCTGCATCAGCACGATCATCTGATCCATCGTGTCGATGGTCTTCTGCATCTCGTCGGCCTGCAGCAGCATGTCGTCGGCGCGGTCGGTGAGGTACTTGCGGTTCATGGTCTGCATGACCCCGCCCATGCTCATCTGGGCCGGAATGGTGCTGAACTCCAACGGTTCACCTTGCGGCCGGGTGATGGCCTGCACGCTGCCGACGCCGGGAACACTGAAGATCCGTTTGGCGATCCTGTCGATCACCAGGAAGTCGGCCGAATTGCGGATGTCATGGTCGGTTTCGATGAGCACCAGCTCGGGGTTCATCTTCGCCGCCGAGAAATGCCGGTCGGCCGCGGCATAGCCCTCCTGCGCCGGCAGATCGGTGGGCAGGTAGTTGCGGTCGTTGTAGTTGGTCCGGTAGCCCGGCAGCGTGAGCAGGCCCACCAGCGACAGCAGGATGGTGCCGAGCAGCACCGGCCCCGGCCAGCGGACCACGAAGGCTCCCAGTCGCCGCCAGAAGCGGATGCGCATGGCGCGTTTGGGTTCGAGCACCTTGCCGAACCGGCTGGCCACCGTGATCACCGCGGGCCCCAGCGACAGCGCGGCCAGAACCGTGACGGTCATGCCGACGGCCATCGGAATGCCGAGGGTCTGGAAATAGGGCAGCCGGGTGAAATGCAGACACAACGTCGCGCCGGCGATCGTCATACCGGACCCGAGCACCACATGCGCGGTGCCGTGGAACATCGTGTAATACGCCTGTTCTCGGTCCTCGCCGACACTGCGGGCTTCCTGATATCGCCCGATCAGGAAGATCGCGTAATCGGTGGCCGCGGCGATCGCGAGCGTGACCAGAAGCTGTGTCGCGAAGGTCGAGAGGCCGATCAGATTGTGATAGCCCAGGAATGCGACGAAGCCGCGGGCCACCGACAGCTCGATCACCACCATCGCCAGCACCAGGAGCACCGTGATGATCGATCGGTACACCAGCAGCAGCATCGTGATGATGACGAGGAACGTGACGCCTTCGATGATCTTGACGCTGCGGTCGCCGGAGATCTGCTGGTCGGCTGCCAGGGCGGTGGGCCCGGTGACGTATACCTTGAGGCCCGGCGGCGGGGACAGCTCCGCGATCAGTTTCTGGACGGCTTCCACCGATTCGTTGGCCAACAACTCACCCATGTTGCCGGCCAGATACACCTGCACGTAGGCGGCTTTACCGTCATTGCTCTGGGCGCCGGCCTCGGTCAGCGGGTCGCCCCAGAAATCCTGGACGTGCTCGACGTGCTTCTTGTCAGCCTCGAGCCGGTCGACCATGTCGTTGTAGAACCGGTGGGCATCAGCGTCGAGTTTGGCCCCGTCCCCCTGGGCCTCCAACACGATCATCGCCGAGCTGTCGGAGTGAAACTCGTCGAACACCTTGCCGACGCGCTTCATCGCGATCACCGATGGTGCCTCTTCGGGGCTCATCGACACCGAGCGCATCTGGCCGACCACCTCGAGCGGGGGAACGGTCACGCTCAGAAACGCGAGCAGCGCGATCCAGCCGACAATCACCGGAATGGCGAGTCGACGGATCCATCGAGCAACCCCCGTGTGGGGGGCTCTGGAATCGGCCATCAGGAACCCTTGGTGGTCGGTGGGGTGAGCACGATGCGGCGGTGGGGCATTGTGCGAAGGCTTACCTTACTACGCGGTGTCGCCGTCCCCTGTCTTACCAGACCAGCGGCTGCGACAGCCCGTGAGCGGTCCCCAGCTGGCATTACACGCCGACCGGTTCGATGTCGTCGACGTGGCCCAGCCGCCATTGCCCTTCGCCGAGCAGCTCCAGGTGCGTGGTGTGGTGGCGGTGAACCGTGCTGCGGTGGGTGACGCTGACCAACACCGTGTCGGGCAGTTCGCGCCGGATCAGGCTGTAGATCATGAATTCCAGCGGCTCGTCGAGCGCTGAGGTCGCCTCGTCGAGGAACACCACCTTGGGTTTGGTGAGCAACACCCGGGCGAATGCCACCCGCTGTTGTTCGCCGGGCGAGAGCACCTTGGCCCAGTCGCCGTCCTCGTCGAGCCGGTCGACGTAGCGCGGCAGCGCGACCGCGAGCAGGGCCTCCCGCAGCGCAGTGTCGGGCAGGTCGCCGGGTTGGTGCGGGTAGGACACCACGGTCCGGAGGTCTCCCAGCGGGACATAGGGCACCTGCGACAGATACAGCGTCTCGTTCTCGCCTTGCGGGCACCGCACCGTGCCCGAGGCGTACGGCCACAGCTGGGCGATGCTGCGCAGCAGCGTGGTCTTGCCGGTGCCCGATTTACCGGTGATGATCATCGCCTCTCCGGCGGCCAGGGTCAGGCTGAGGTCATCGATCAACTGCTCGCCCGCTGGGTTGCGCACCTCGACGTCGCCGAGTTCGACGAGCCCGGCTGTGCCGGCGGCGAGATCTGAGACGGCCAGCTCCGGCAGTGCGCGGCTCTGCTCGTCGGCGGCCACCAGGCCGTGCAGACGGATGATCGAGGCCCGGTAGCCCGCGAACGTGTCGTACGAGTTGCGGAAGAACGACAGCGCATCCTGGATGGCGCCGAAGGCGGCCACCGACTGATTGACGGTGCCGAGCTGGATCTGACCGGTGAACAGGCGCGGGGCCTGCAACATCCAGGGCAGCGGAATGATGATGTGGTTCATCGACAGGTTCCAGCCGGTGAAGGCCAACGTCCGATTGATGAAGTGTTTGTAGTTGGTGACGACGGCGGCGAAGCGTTCCCGCAGCTGCGACCGTTCGACCTTCTCACCGCGGTACAGCGCGACCGACTCGGCGGCGTCGCGCAGCCGCACCAACGCGTAACGGAAAGCGGCGTTGAACTTTTCGTTGTTGAAGGACAGCCGGATCAGCGGGCGGCCGAGCGCGAAGGCGATCACCGTGGCGAAGGCGACGTAGACGAACACCGACCAGAACATCGCTCGGGGGATCTGGAGCCCGAAGATGCTGAGCTCACCCGACAGGTTCCACAGGATGGAGGTGAACGAGATGACCGAGACGATCGACGAGATGGCGCCGAAAGGCAGTGTGCCGTTGCTGGTCTGGTGCGGGGTGTTGGGCTGTGGGCCCGACAGCGCGGTGAACACGTCGATGTCGGACTGGATGCGCTGATCCGGGTTGTCGATGGTCTGGTCGATGAACCGGGACCGGTAGTAGGCGCGGCCGTCGAGCCAGTCGCCGGTGAGCCGGTCGGTCAGCCACGCGCGCCAGGCCAGCATGAACCGCTGCGTCATGAACAGGTCGATCAGCACCCGCGTGACCAGGATGGCCGCCAGCACCATGAAGGTCAGCAGCGCGATCCAGAAACCCCTGATCCCCGAAGTTCTCACCTCGTCGTTGCCGGTGGCCAAGCCCTCGACGGCGACCTGTGCCGAGGTGAACAGGTCATTGCCCTGGTAGCTGAACAACACCGACAGCCGCACGCCGATGATCACCGACAGCAACATCGCGGCCAGGATCAACCACGGCTTCACGCTGTGCCGCCCGGTGAAGTACGCGCCGGTGACGGCCCAGAACTGACGGCCCCACGTGGTGAACCGGGCGATCAGGGTCAGTACCGCCAGGGTGCAGACCGCCGTGATGGTCCAGGCCTGCGCCAGCCACCACAGGGAATGCAGAAGCTCGTTGCTCCAGTCGATCGAGGGCGAGAAAGGTTTCACTTCGCCCACCGGGCCCCTCCTGATCTGCCGGCTGGATTGCCAGACGCGCCTTGGGTGGAAGCTACCGCAGGACGGGAAGCCCCAGTCGGATGCGCGGCCAATGCCGAGATTGAAAGGAGGGACGAGATGTCCGCAATTTCTGTCCCTCAGCGCAATTTCGATGACAGGGCAGGGCTGGCCGGCGATCCTGCGTCCGACGTCGAATGTCTCCGAATCAGCGCGCCAAGATCGGCATATATAGGTAACCTCGCATAGGTCCGCCCTCGGATCGTTAGGAAATCTGTTGGTGCTCTATGTGTTTCGCTGTGAGTCCGGCTGCTCTCCCGTCGAACGGCGATTTTCGATGGATGCTCGTCCCGCGGCGATCGAGTGCCCGGACTGTGGCGCGCGCGCCCGCCGCATGATCGCCTCGCCAAACCTCGGCCGTGCGGACAAGTCCGCCATGGCACTGCAGGACGCGACGCGTGCCTCGGCCGATCGTCCCGCGGTCACCACCGGTCCGCCACCGGCCGGCCGGCGGCAGAAAGTCACCACCAATCCGCTTCACCAAAAATTGCCCCCTCCCTGAAGGAGAATCAATGCCCGAAGTTGTGTTCCCACTCGACTCGACCAAGAAGTTCACCGAACAGGAGAAGCTGGGCCACAACCGGTGGCATCCCGACATCCCGGCCGCGGTGACGGTCAAGCAGGGAGACTCGTTCCGGGTGCACTGTCGCGAGTGGTTCGACGGTGCCATCCTCAACGACGACTCCGCCGACGACATCCTCAACGCCCCGTTGACCACGGTGCACGTGCTTTCCGGCCCGATCGCCGTCGAGGGCGCCAAGCCCGGCGACCTGCTCATCGTCGACATCCTCGATGTCGGCCCCATCCCGCAGGAGGATTCCGGGCCGCTGGCCGGCCAGGGCTGGGGGTACACGGGCATCTTCCCGAAGCTCAACGGAGGCGGATTCCTCACCGATCAGTTCCCCGACGCCTACAAGGCGATCTGGGACTTCTCCGGTCAAAAGGCCACTTCACGGCACGTGCCGCACGTCGAATTCACCGGCATCGTGCACCCCGGGCTGATGGGCACCGCACCCTCGACCGGGCTGCTGGCGAAATGGAACACCCGCGAGGCCGCACTGATCGCCACCGACCCCGACCGGGTGCCGCCGCTGGCCCTGCCGCCCGAACCGCGCGACGCGATCCTCGGCGGGCTCACCGGGGATGCTTTCACCAAGGCGGCAGGGGAGGCGGCCCGCACCGCGCCGCCGCGCGAGAACGGCGGCAACCAGGACATCAAGAACCTCACCAAGGGCAGCCGGGTGTTCTATCCGGTGTTCGTCGACGGGGCGAATCTCTCGGTCGGCGACTTGCACTTCTCCCAAGGCGACGGCGAGATCACCTTCTGCGGGGCCATCGAGATGGGTGGGTTCATCGACCTGCGCGTCGACGTCATCCCCGGTGGCATGGACACCTACGGTGTGAGCGAGAACGCAATATTCATGCCCGGCAACACCGACCCGCAGTACTCCGAATGGCTGGCCTTCTCCGGGACCTCGGTGACCCTCGACGGTGAGCAGCGGTATCTGGACTCGCACCTGTCCTACCAGCGGGCCTGCCTGCACGCGATCGACTATCTGACGAAATTCGGGTACAGCCCCGAGCAGGCCTACCTGCTGTTGGGTGCCGCACCCATCGAGGGCCGCCTGTCAGGCGTCGTCGACATCCCGAATGCCTGTGCGACGGTGTACATTCCGACGGCGATCTTCGATTTCCCGGTCGCGCCTTCGCTCACCGGTCCGACCAAGATCGACCCGGGTATGGGAGCCCCGCACTCGTCGTTCGACTGACGGCACACGTATATCCTCGTCAGCGGACCCCGATGCGCCGCGCTGGTGCCGGCACGGTCGGCGGACCGTTGACAGTCGGGGAGGGCTGAAAGGATCGTGAAATGACGCCGCCTCCCGGTGCCTCGCGCCTCGGCACCCGGTTCGGGCCGTATGAGCTGAAATCGCTGATCGGTGTCGGCGGCATGGGCGAGGTCTACCGGGCCTACGACACGGTCAAGGAACGCATGGTGGCGGTCAAACTGCTGCGCACCGAGATCGCCGCCGACGCGAGCTTTCAGGAGCGGTTCCGGCGCGAGTCCCGCGTGGCGGCGCGGCTGCAGGAACCGCATGTGATCCCCGTGCACGATTTCGGCGAGATCGACGGCGTGCTGTACATCGACATGCGGCTGGTCGAGGGTGCCAGCGTCAAGGAGCTGCTGCGCACCAACGGCCCGCTCACCCCGGTGCGGGCCACCGCGATCATCACTCAGGTGGCCGCGGCGCTGGACGCCGCGCACGCCGACGGCCTGGTACACCGCGACATCAAGCCGGAGAACGTGCTGCTCACCCCGGATGACTTCGCCTACCTGGTGGACTTCGGCATCGCGCACGTCGGCGGCGAGGCCAGCGTGACGATGACGGGCGTGCTGATCGGTTCGAGCGCGTACATGGCACCGGAGCGGTTTTCCGGCGGCCCGGTCGGCCCGGCGGCCGACGTGTATGCGCTGACCTGCCTGCTCTACGAGATGCTGATCGGCCGGCCACCGTATGAGGCCGGTGACCTGCGCCAGCTGATGAGCGCCCACATGTTCTCTCCGGCGCCACGGCCGAGCATCATGCGCCGCGGCATACCGCGTGCGTTCGACGACGTCGTGGCCAAGGGCATGGCCAAGGACGCCGTCGACCGCTATCCCAGCGCAGGCGAACTGGCCAAGGCCGCCCGTGTCGCGGCCGGCTCGGCCACGGCTCCCGCGTCGGCCCCGCCTTTGATGCCGCCCACTCCGGCTCCCGCCCCCGCGCCCACGGCCGCGCCCCCACCCGCTCCACAGCCGCAGCCGAAACCGCAGCCACCGGGCACCCGCGAGTTCTCGTCGATCTACCCCAATCCGGACCACACCGGCTTCACGCCATATCCACCGGCACCACCGCCTCAGCCACAGCAGACGGCCCCGAAGCGCAAGCCGCGGTTCACCCGGACCCAGCTCACCCTGATGCTGGTGACGGTGGGACTGTTCGGGATCGCCGCCGTGCTGGCCGCGGTTCTGGCCAGCGGCGGTGACGGCGCCTCCACCCACGAGACACTCACCGCGCCGACGCCGCCGAGCTCGACCTCGGAAGCGCCGACGACCACCACGACCACGTCCGGGTCGGCGACGGCCAACGTGAGCGGCACCGACGAGCAGGGCTTCATCGACCACACCGCGCGGTGCCCGGCGAGCAGCACCCCGGCCGCGGTGATCCGGACCGCGTCCTCCCTGGCGGTGATCTGTCAGACCGGCTCCGACAGCTTCTCCTACCGCGGCGAGCGGCTCAGCGACGGCGCCAACCTCCAGATCCCCACCGCCGAACGGTCGGGCAACGGCTTCGTGGCCGTCAATCCCGCCGATGGTGCGCGCTATGAAGTCGGGCCCGATGGCCTGACCATCAGCAGCTACGGCAAGGTCGATTCATCAGAGCCGCCGCTGGAGTACGGCGAGCGCTGACTGGCCGAACGGCCTGGAGATTCGAGTAGCCGGCTACGCTATCGGCCTCGGCCACAAGCCTGAACGATTGTGCAGGTCAGCAATCGCACGGGCGAAGGGTTTCGCGCACATGGCAACTCGTACCTTCCACGGAGTAGTCACCACACCGTCCGGAACGCCGTTGGGCGGATGGGTCGATGTCGACGTCAGTGACAACGGCGACTACCACGTGAAGTTCCACATGCACAGCAGCAGCGTCCTCGGCGACTTCGATTTCAATCTGCGCGCCTACCTGACCGCCCCCGGATTCCCGACTATGGCATTCATCAAGAGCGGACACGTCTCGGGCGTCGACAGCTGGAATCACGAGGAGAACGGCCACAGCCCTCTGCTGGCGCTGTACTGGTCGAAGCTCGAGAGCCAGGCAACGTACGCCGTGGCCAAGGACTACAAGTGGGGCGGTGTCGTCGGCACGCTCACCGAACTCGTCGGCGACATCCTCGACGTGGCTGCCGGCGCCGTGGGGGGCGCGCTGGGCGTGGTGATCGGGGCGACCCGCGAGGCGATCGACTGGATGGGTGCCACGCTCGGGCCGGGCGGCACACTCGGCGTCATCGGGGGAGTCGTAGTGTTCGCGGTGTCGGCGCTGGCGGGCGCGGGGATCGGAACCGCGCTCATCCTCGGTGTGGTGGCCGGGGTGGCCATCGGTGCCGTCACGAATGCGCTGATCAAGTTCCGTCCGCTCAACTCCACCGAAATCGCCTTTGCCCGACAAGTATTCGGCAACTCCCTGCCGTACCAAGATGTCATCATCACCAATCTCGCCGGCCTCGGTGATCGCGCATTCACTGCTCCGGGGGTCGACGGCAAGACCTACCTGAACATCGGGCGGGCCTACGACAACCCGTTGGGCACCGGTGGCAATGCCTACCCCAAGCCGGGTCAACTCCTCATCCACGAACTGACCCACGCATGGCAGATCGCGCACACCGGGTCACTGCCGGGCCTGATGTGCAGCGGCATGGTGAATCAGGCGAATTTCATCCTGGGCGACAACGTCTATCAGTACGGCCCGCCCGGGCGGGGCTGGACGGAGTTCAACGCCGAACAGCAGGGCGCGATCGTGGACCAGTGGTTCGGCGGAACCGGGCCCAGCTCCCGGTACAAGGAGGCCGACCAGGAGAACCCGTACTACCGCTACATCTGGAACGACGTGATCAACCACCTTCCGCCCGACGAAGCCCGGGCGAACCTGCGGGCCACAGCGTCCTCGGCACTGAATGTCGTTTCGCGGGAACCCTTTCGCCTCGAACTGTTCTGGGCGAACACCCGCAATGCGATCGGATGGCAGTGGTGGGCCGGCGCCGCGGGAGAGAATTGGGGCGACCACGGCCCAACCGATGTCGTGGCGGCGGGGGCGGCCGCGGCAGGGGCGGCGGTCACCACGGTGGCCCGCACGCCCGGCAACCTCGACGTGTTCTGGGTCGGGCCGGACGGATCCGTCATGACGCAATGGTGGGCTGCCGCAACCGACGGGGATTGGGGCGAGCACGGTGGTGCGTTCCAGATCGCGCCGCCGGGCTCGGCGAGTCCGGGAGCACCGATAGCAGCGGTCGCGCGGACCGCCGACAACCTCGACGTGTTCTGGGTACGGCCCGATGGCGCCGTCGCCAGCCAGTGGTGGGCGGCTACGCCCGGCGCGGGTTGGGCCGACCACGGCACGTTCAACATCGCGCCGCCCGGCTCGGCGGAGACGGGTTCGGCGGTCGCCGTCGTGGCCCGCATGCCCGACCATCTCGATGTGTTCTGGGTGACCAGAGACGGTGGGATCGGCTCGAATTGGTGGACCGCTGCCGCCGGCGCCAGTTGGGCCGATCACGGATCGTTCAGGATTGCGCCTGCCGGGTCGGCGCGGCCCGGGTCGGCGCTGGCCGTCGTGGCCCGCACCCCGGACAACCTCGATGTGTACTGGTTGACCCCTGACGGCGCGGTCGCCTCCAACTGGTGGTTCGGCGCTCCGGGCGCCAGTTGGGCGGACCACGGCTGGTTCACGCTCACGGCACCGGGAGCGGTCGCGGCCGGCGGCGGTGTCACCGCGACGTCTCGCACCCCGAACAATCTGGACGTGTTCTGGGTCGCACCCGACGGATCGATCGGAACTCAGTGGTGGCACGCGGCCGTCGGGCACAGTTGGGCCGACCACGCCCCATTCGCGATTGCGCCCGCGGGTTCGGCGGCGCCCGGGTCGGCGCTGGCCTCCGTCGGGCGGCTCGCGTCACATCTCGATGTGTTCTGGGTGCGGCCCGACGGCGCGATCGGAACCCAGTGGTGGGACAGCGCACCGGATCAGGGGTGGAACCACCAACCGTTCGCGGTGACTCCGCCGGGTGTGGCCGCTGTCCCGCCGGCGGGGCCGGCCCCGGCAGCGGTGGTGGACCGTCTGGACGCGCTGGGTGTGGATTTCAGCGTGCCGGGCGGCGACCTGGCCGACTGGCTGCAGAATCCCGAGTTCACCCCGTACCCGGCCATCTCCGAAGCGCTGCAGAAACTGTTGAGCGGCAAGCATCTTCGCAAACCGGTGTTTCTGGACGTGATCGTCTTCAACTACGAGACCGCACCGGGTGTGCCCTCACCGCGCCAATTGCGGGATGTGCGGATGCCGGTGCTGGAAGCCGCAGTGGTGCAGGGCCACAATGTTCGATACGACGAGGCGGTGACGAAGTTCGCCGACCTGCTCGTGCCCGCGGTGTGACTGCGCCGCGGCCGGCCCGCCCCAGCGGGTGTCGCTGGGGCGGGTTTCCCCGTCAGGACGCCGTTTTCACAACGCAAGCTTTTGCGGAAACAGGGGCGTACACCGCCACCGGATTCTCCTTGCCCTTGAGGGCCACGCCGGGTCTCGGCTCGAAAGCACGCCGGTCCCCGGTGAGTTGACTCAACGTGGCACCGGTGAGCAGCACAGTGTCGCCCGTCTGGCGGGTCGCGGTCTCGACCCGCGCCGCGATGTTCACCGCATCGCCGATCACCGAGAACTCCAAACGTCCTGCGCCACCCACATTTCCGGCCACCACAGGTCCGGAGTTCAAGCCGACCCCTACCGTGAGGCTGCCGCCGAACTCGTCGTGCACCGCGTCGGCGATCTGCAGTGCGGCTCGCAGTGCGTCGTCGGCGTGATGCTCCTTGCGCCGGGGTGCCCCGAAAACCGCCATCAGGCCGTCGCCCGCGTACTTGTCGACGTGGCCGCCGTGATCGTGCACGATCGGGACGATCCGTTCGAACAATCGGTTCAGAGTGGTGACCACCTCGGTGGGCCGCAACCGCTCGGCGAGCGTGGTGAATCCACGGACGTCGACGAACATCAGCGTGACATCCAGCTCCTGGGCCTCCAGCGACCCGGCTGCGCACAGGATGTGTTCGGCCACGTCGCGATCCACGTAGGTTCCGAAGGCGTGGCGGATACGTTCACGTTCGGCCAGGCCGGCCGTCATCGTGTTGAAACCGGCTTGTAGCAGCCCGATTTCGCTGACGTCGTCGACCTCGACCCGGGCATTGAAGTCACCCGCCTGCACCTGGGCCAGCGCCCGGCGTAGCGCGGTGACGCGTTCGGTGACCGACCGGATGGCGATCAGGATCGCGAACAGGCCGACCAGGATCGCCACGGCCACCAGGATCAGGATGGCCACGAAGGTGCGCTGGGCCCGGAAGCCGATGTCGCCCAGGTAGCCGACCGCGAGCACCGTGATGCCCAACAGTGGAACCCCCGTCGCCAGCAACCACGCCATCACCAGCCTGCGCCCGATCGTCGATCCGACTCGCCGGTCGGGGCCGGCACCGTCGAGTGCCCGTGCGGACACCGGCCGCATCACCCGTTCGACGATCAGGTACCACACCGCGCTCGTCGAAGTGCCGCCCAGCGCAACCACGCTGAAGATGTACAGCGCGGTGGACACCTGCTGGCTCAGCGCCAGTGACCCGAAGATCACCGCCCCGACGCCCCAGACCGCTGCCGACAACCGCACCGCTTCACCTGAGGCGCCCAGCGTGACCCGCTGTTCCTCCGCGGTGGGTGGGCGGCCCTCGCTGAGCCACGCCGTGCTGGCCGCGAACCGGTATCGCCGCACCCGCAGCATCACCGGAACCGCGATGGCCAGAAACACGATCAGCACCGTGCCGCCCCGGATCAGCAGGCGTTGGGCATCGGCTGGGGTCAACACGATGGGGGCCGCGAAGGCCAGGAAGGTTCCGACGATCCCGCCGCCCCCGGCGCTGACCACGGCCGCACCCCACACCCACCGCTTGAAGGTCTGATCACGAAGTTCGGTCCCCATGTCGGCGCTGCCGAGATGGGGCGTGACGACGATCGGTGTGGCGAGGTGGGCCAAGCCGTTGACGGTGGCATCCATGGACAAAGCGTGGGCGCCCGGCGTGGGCGCTCGCTAGGGTAGACGGCTACCTGTTTCCCGCCTGCGCGCGAAGCCGATGGGTACAGCTGGACGCCCTTTAGTCTGGAATCGGCAGCACGAACGGAACAAGGGGACACACATGTTGGTAGTGCTCGGTTATGACGGGTCGCTCGCGGCCAATGCGGCGATCAGAAGTGGTGCTGCGCTGTTCCCGGCCGCCGATGCGGTGGTCGTCTATCTGTGCACACCACCGTTCGGCAGTAAGGGGCTCCGCGCCCGGTTGCGCCACTCGGCACGCAACGTCGACGAGCTGATCGAACTTGTCGACCGGGAAAGTGACGGTGAGGCCGCACGGTTGGTCGACACGGGTGTCACCCTGGCGCGGGCTGCCGGGTGGAATCCCGAGCCGCTGGTCAAGCGCACCTGGGCGGGAGAGGGCCTGGGGCTGGCGCAGGTGTCCGAACAGCTCGAACCCGATGTGCTGATCGTCGGCGCCCGCGGGATCGGCGCGAGCGACTCGAAGCTCGGCAGTGTCTCGGACCTCGTCGTGCACCACGCGCCCCGTGCGGTGCTGGTGGTGTCGCAGAACATGATCTCGGCCGAGTACGAGGCAGTGGCCGATGGGCCGGTCATCGTCGGCGTGGACGGCTCGGCCGGTTCGGAGCGGGCGCTGACCGCGGCCCGCGCCCTGTTCCCGGACCGGGAGGTGGTCACGGTCGGAGTGGACGACGGTGGTGCGGTTGACGTTGCCACAGCCCAGCCGGCACATCGCGTGCCGAGGTTCCGGGGTTCCGGCGCCGGTGCGACCGCTGACGCATTGGTCGCCTTCGCCGACGATCAACGGGCCGGGGTCGTCGTGGTGGGCTCGCGCGGGCGGTCGGCGCTGAAGAAGGTCCTGCTGGGCAGTGTGGCTGCCGCGACGCTGCAGCGCACCTACCGGCCGGTTCTGGTGGTCTCGGGCGCTTAGCCTCAGCGGCACTGACGGGCGTGACGGTCGCCGTTTTTCAGCAACCCACCGGATCCCACACCTTGTTCGACCGCGCCGTGGTCAGCCGGTAATCAGTGACCCTGATGTCGAACAGCCGCGCTCCCAGATCCCGTGCGCGGGACAGGGGATCGGTTGGGTCGCATGCGATCTCTCCGCGGCTGTTGGCATTGCCCACCACCGCTCCGACCAGGCTCTGGTCGAGATACCGGGTCAGTTC
Organism: Mycobacterium sp. URHD0025; assembly: GCF_000426065.1. GTDB lineage: Bacteria > Actinomycetota > Actinomycetes > Mycobacteriales > Mycobacteriaceae > Mycobacterium. The sequence continues at coordinate 25,994 of NZ_AUEQ01000010.1, forward strand.
CTGGAATTGGGCGATGACTCCTGCCGTCGCCCCGACATAGCTTTCCTCGCAGGAGATCAGCACGCCGACGGCCTTGTCGGTGATGCCTCCGACGACCTGCTCCTGTTGCGGCGCACTGTTGGCGGTGTAGCAGAACAGGCGGTCGAAGACTGTCTTGAGCCGCGCGGGCATGCCGTAGAAGTACAGCGGCATCGCGTAGATGATGCCGTCGGCGGGCAACATCTTGTCCAGGAGGAGCGATTCGTAACGGTCGTCGAGCGAGCAGAGGCCGGTCGCCGTGCGGCAGCTTCTGCAGTTTTCCAGCATGCGGTGCACATACTGGTCGAGGAATACATGTTCCACGTCGTGGCCCGCCGACTCCGCGCCCGCACACGCGGCCTCGGCCAGCATGTGGGAATTGCCATCCTCGCGCGGGCTTGCGCTGATCACCAGAACTTTCATCGATTCGCTTCCATGGCCGATGACGCGCGCACCACCACACGCGTCGGGATCAGGGTTCGTATCCGCTCATTACGTCCTGGTATGCGAAAAGGTTTTGCAGGCGTGGTTATTCCGCCGGATCCAGAGAAGGGACGCCCGGCACCAGCCCAGGCAGCCTGCTCATCCCGCGGTCTTACCCGCGTCGACGGTGTAGACCGCGCCGTGCACCGCGGCGGCGTCGTCACTGGCCAGAAATGCGATGGTCTTGGCAACATCGGCCACGTCCATCATTCCGCGGGGCGCGGCGATCCGCATGATCAGGTTCCAGTCGGCGCCCTCCGGTGCGGCGAACTCGGTGGTCTGCGGGGTGAGCATGCCGCCCGGGCACACCGCGTTGACCCGCAGGCGTTCTGAGGTGAACTCGATGGCCAGGGCGCGGGTGAGCCCGACCAGGCCGTGCTTGGCCGCGCAGTAGCCCGCCGAGTACACCTCGCCCTCGATGCCGGCGATGGATGCGACGTTGACGATGTTGCCGCCGGCCTCCAGAAGGTGGGGCAGGGCGGCCCGGCACAGGAAGAAGGGCCCGTTGAGGTTGACCGCGAGATCCTTGTCCCAATCCTCGTCGGTGACCGACACGGTGTGGCGCATCTGGTGAAATCCCGCGACGTTGATCAGGGCATCGATGCGGCCGAACTTCTCGACGCACTGTGCCACCGCGTCCCGGCAGGCTTCCGAGGAGGAGATGTCCACCGAGGCGTACGCGCCGCCGGGCACGTCCTCGAACACGGTCGCCATGCGTTCGGTGTCGCGGGCGACGCCGAACACCGAGGCGCCGCGGGCGGCGAACAATTGGGCAACCGCCGCGCCGAGACCCGATGAGGCACCGGTGACCAACGCGACCTTTCCGTCCAGAGCTGTCATGGCTCACACCTTCTCACGCGGCCTGGCCGGTGGAACCGCGGCCAGCAGTGTGCGGGTGTAGGAGTGCCGGGGCGAGGTGAACAACTCGGTGGCGGGACCGTACTCGACGACTTCTCCAGCCCGCATCACCAGCACGTCGTGACACATCCGGTGCACCACCGCCAGGTCGTGTGCGATGAACAGATAGGTCAACCCGAGCTCGAGCTGTAACTCGGACAGGAGGTCCAGCACCCTCGCCTGCACCGACACATCCAGGGAGGCCGTGGACTCGTCGAGGATGAGTACGTCCGGTTCTGTGGCCAGCGCGCGGGCGATACTGACCCGCTGTCGCTGACCACCGGACAGCTCGTGCGGATAACGCGACGCGAATTCTGTTGGCAGACCGACGAGTTCGAGCAGCTGCGCGATTCGCGCGGCACGGGCGCGGCGTCCCGAGGTCAAACGGTGTACCCGAAGCGGCTCACCGATCGCGGCGCCGACGCGGGCTCTCGGGTCGAGCGAGGAGAACGGATCCTGGAACACCAGGCTGATCCGCCGGCGCAGGGCCCGCCCGCCGGCGAAGACGTCTTCGCCATTCAGACTGGCGGTACCCGCCGACGGTTCGGCGAGCCCCGTCAGCGCTGCGGCCACCGTCGACTTGCCCGAGCCCGATTCGCCGACGATCCCCAGTGTCGTCCCGCTCCGCAGCTCGAATGAGACGTCCTTGACGGCATGCACCGAGCCGTACCGCACATCAAGTTCATTGACTTGCAACAGAACCGGTGCGTCCGCCGGCGCCGGGGCGGGCCCGGCCCCGTCGAGCAGCGGGCGTGCGGCCAGCAACTCGCGGGTGTAGGCGTGCTGCGGGTGGTCGAACACCGCAAGGATGGGCGCCTGTTCGACCGCCTCGCCGTCGCGCAGGACAGTCACCTCATCGGCGACCTGGCCGATCACCCCGAGGTCGTGGCTGATCCACACCACCGCGGTCCCGAAATCCCGTTGCAGGTCGGCCACCAGCTCGATGATCTGGGCTTGTGTGGTGACATCGAGCGCGGTCGTCGGTTCATCGGCGATGAGCAGTTCGGGATCGCACGCCAGAGCGATTGCGATCATCACTCGCTGACGCTGCCCACCGGACAGTTGGTGCGGGTACGAGTCGAGCCGATCAGGCGACAACCCCACCGCATCCAGCAGCTCACCGGCCCGCACGCGGGCCCGGCGGCGGGTCATTCTGCGATGTGTCTCAAGACTTTCGGTGATCTGGCGTTCCAGGGTCAGCAGCGGGTTCAGCGACGTCCCGGGATCCTGGAAGACAAAACCGATCCGGCTGCCGTGCACCGCCCGCAGCGCTCGTGGCGACGCGCCGATCAGCCGCGTCCCGGAGCGCAAGGTACTGGTGCCGGTGACCACCGCACCCGGTGCGTCCAACAGGCCGGTGGCGGCCAGCACCGTCATCGACTTGCCAGAACCGGACTCACCGACGATCCCGATCGTCTGCTCACGGGCCACGTCGAACGACACACCGCGCACGATCTCGCGGCGACCGATCGCCACCCGCAGATCGTTGACACTCAACGCCGGCTCTTGTACCGATGTCACTGCCGCCCCGCCCTTCTCGCCTCGATCGAGGTGCGCTGTTTGGGATCGAGTACATCGCGCATCCCGTCGCCGAACAGGTTGAACGCCAACACCATCACGAAGATCGCCGCGCCCGGGAACACCGCCATCCACCACGCCAGCGTGACGAATCCCTGTGCGTCGAAGATCATCCGGCCCAGCGACGGCTGCGGCGGTTGGATACCCAGCCCCAGAAATGACAGCGCGGCTTCGGCCAGGATCGCGAAGGCCAACGACACCGACAGCTGGACGATCAACGGCCCGGCGATATTCGGCAGGATGTGCCGGACCAGGATGTAACCGTCACCGGTGCCCATGCTGCGGGACACCGCCACGAACGGTTCCACCCGCACACCCATCGCGGACGCCCGGGCGACCCGCGCGAAGATCGGGATGTAGACGATCCCGATCGCCAGCATGGTGGTGGTGATACCCGGGCCGAGGACCGCCACGATCGCCAGCGCGAGCAGCAGCACCGGGAAGGCGAACATGACATCGACGACCCGCATCACCACGGTGTCGATCCAGCCGCCCCGGTAACCGGCGAGCACCCCGACCAGCACGCCGATTCCGGCAGCCAGCGCGACGGAGATCACCGCGACCCGCAGCGAGGCCGAGATCGCCACCAGGATTCGCGAGAACACGTCGCGGCCGAGTTCATCGGTGCCGAACCAGTGCGCGGTGCTCGGGCCCTGCAATGCGCTGGGCACGTCGATGTCGTTGATGCCGTACGGGGCGATCCAGGAGGCGGCCAGCGCGACGATGAGCACCGCGATCAGCACGGCCGCGCTGATCGCGGTCACCGGATTCGACATCAACAGCCGCCATGATGCGACCCGGGAATCTGGCGTGGTGGTCATGAGAGCCGGATCCTCGGGTCGACGACCGCATACAGCACATCTACCAGCAGGTTGATCAGCAGGAACAGCACCGCGATCAGCAGCACCGCACCCTGGATCACCGGATAGTCGCGGGCGGCAACGGAATTGAACACCAGCCGACCCAATCCGGGCCAGGCGAAGACGACTTCCACCACGATGACCCCGCCCAGGATTGTGGCCAGCTGGATCCCGGTGATGGTCAGCACCGGTAGCAGCGCGTTGCGCACGATGTGGCGGAAGGTGACCACCGGCGGGGCCAACCCCTTCGACCTCGCGGTGCGGACATAACCCATGGCGGCGACCTCCAGCACCGCCGAACGCACATAGCGCGTCATGATGGCCCCGGCCACCAGGCCCACCGTGAGCCCGGGCAGGACGATGTGGCGCAACCAGCCGCCCGGATCGCTCAGCAGGGGACGATATCCGGAGGTGGGCAACCAGCCCAGCGTCGAGGCGAACACGCCGATCAACAGAATGCCCAACCAGAAGTCAGGCACCGAAACCCCGAACTGGCTTGCGATTCGGACGATCGCATCGGCGGCCCGGCCCTCCCGCAGCGCGGCGAAGATCCCGGCGGGCAGCGCGATCACCAGCGCGATGACGATGCCGACCACCCCGAGGGACAAGGTGGCGGGCAACCTGTCGAGCAACGTCACCGTGACCGGGTCGCCGTTACGGAAGCTGACCCCAAGGTCGCCGGTCAATGCCGAACCGAAGTAGGAGAAGAACTGCTCGACGATGGGGCGGTCCATGCCGCTGGCCGCCCGCAGCGCATCGTAAGCCTGCGGGGTGTACCGCGTACCGAGTGCGATGCGGACCGGATCGCCCGGCACCAGGTGCACCAGGGCGAACACCACGATCAGTACCCCGATGAGCACCACGGCCGAATACAGCAGGCGCCGGGCCAGGAACTCCGCGATGGGATGATTGGCGCGAAACACACCGAAGTTCACCGGGTTTCACCTCCGTCAAGGTCAGCGGTGCGGAACCGGACGGCGCCGTCGCGGCGCACCTGGTAGCCCGAAAGGCCGTTGGTCCAGGCCTGGATCACCGACGGGTTGTACAGGTAGATATAGCTGGCCTGATCCGCGATCCGCGTTGCGGCCTTGGCGTAGATGTCTTTTCGCTTGCCGATATCGGTTTCGGTACGGCCCGCGTCCAGCAGTCGGTCGACCTCGGGATCCGAGAACTTCTGCGCGTTGCTCGTTCCGTTCGTGTGGTGCTGGGCATAGTAGAAGTCGTCCGGATCGATGTTTCCCAGCCAGCCCATCATCAGCATGTCGAAGTGGCCGTTGTTCTGTTCGTCGAGCCAGGTGGCGAAGTCCACGGTGCGGATGTTCACCGTGATGCCAAGGGGCGCAAGGTTGTCGGCGATGATCTGGGCCGCCGTCACGGTCTCGGGGTACTCGCTGGTCACCAGCATGTCCAGGTCGCGTGGTGCCGCACCGGCCTGCCGGAGGAGGCCCCGCGCTTCATCTACGGAGTAGCGGTAGCGCTGATAATCGGTGAACCACGGGCTGCCGCGCGGGATCGCCAGCTGATTGACCTGCGCGGTGCGATAGCTGGTGGCCGCGGCGATCGCGTCACGGTCGATGCCGTAGGCAATGGCCTCGCGCACCCGGGGGTCGTTCCACGGGGGCCGGGCCTCGTTGAGCGCCAGATACCAATAGTCGTTGCCCGGGATGAGCGCCAGCTTCAGCGAGTCGTCGTCGCGCAACTGGGCCACCCGCTGCGGCGGCACCGAATCCGTCCAGTCGATCTCGCCGGCCTGTAGTGCGGACAACGCCGTCGTCGGCTCGGAGATGAACCGGAACGTCACCCCGGACACCGGGGGGACGCCTCCCCAATAGTGCGGGTTGGCCTTCAGGGTGATCGAGTCGCCGCTGCGGCGTCCGGCGAACGAGAACGGGCCGGTGCCGATCGGATGGGTGGCGATCTGCCCGCTTTCGACGTTGGCGCGCTGCACGATCGCCATGCCCTTGAATCCGCCGAGGTTGGTCAGCAGGTTAGGGGTGGGCTGACGGACCGTGATCCGCAGGGTCGCCGGATCCGGCGCGGTGACACTACTGACGGCACTGAACTTGTCGACGTTGGTCAGCTGCTCGTCGATGATGCGCCGGTACGAATACACCACGTCGTCGGCGGTCAGCGGGCTGCCGTCATGCCAGCGCACGCCGTCGCGCAGGTGAAATGTCCAGGTGAGTTGGTCGTCGCTGACCTCCCAGGACTGCGCCAGCGCGGGGCGCATCTGCAGGTCCTCGTCGGGCTCGACCAGGGTGTCGAACACGTTCTCCAACACTTCGAACGAGAAATAGGCACTCGTCCGGTGCGGGTCGAGCTGATCGGGCTCACCGGCGATGGCCGCGATGAGATTGCCCGACGATTCATCACCGAGGTCTACCCGGCTGCCGGTGGAACAGGCCGCGGCACAGGCAGCCAGCATGACTACCAGGACTGCCGCCAACGCTTTCATCGCCGGTCGTGTGGTCACGATTACTCCAGGATCACCGCGGGCGATCCGCCGTACGCTCACCCGCTGGGGCCGTCACGGGGGCCGGTCGGAGGTATACCGACCCATACCGGTGACGACGCTGATGAAGACTGCGATACTCACCCATTGTGACGTTCAAGCGCACGGCCACTGCAGCCGCCCTGTTCTCGTCGGTCGGAATCGGACTCAGCCTGGGTGTTGCCGCCCCCGCGCAGGCTGACCCGCTCATGCTCGGCGTGTACACCTACCACCAGGAGGGTGGCAAGACCGACACCTGGGGTGTCTGGCCGTCCTGCGTTCCGACCGTCGGTGATTTGCGTGAGCCGCTGGAGTTGGCGGTGGCCTGCCGGCTGCACGTGGAGACCCAGCGCGTCAGTGTGGGTGGTGACGCCAGGCTGGCCGATGGGCAGTGGACGTATTCGACGTCCATCAAGGAGGGCATCCAGTGCGCCGACGGCAGTTGGGCGCCGATCACCGAGACCTACAAGTTCGACGACATCGCGTTGCGAGGCACGCGCAATGTGGCCAACAACGAGGCGTGCGGCGGCACCCTCGCTCCCGCCATCCACACCTTCCCGTTCACGCTGACCTACAAAGAGCCGCTGAAGACCCACGTCGAGCCCTATCCGCTGGATTGCGAGCCCGGCGGCCTGCGGTGGTGCACCTAGGCCCGGAGGAGCAGGGGGAGTGCTGCCGCTGATCGACGGCAAGGTGGTCGACATCACCGGACCAGGCCGCACCGACCGGTTCGGGGTCACCGCCACCGATCTCGGGGCGTCGATCATCGCGCCCAACGGCAAGCTGGTGTCGGTCTTCGGTGACACGTTCTCGGGCAGCCGGGTGGGCCAGGGGGACTGGCGTTCGCCTGTGGTGCTGATCGGCACCGGCGATGCCAATCACGAGATCGTCTACGAATCCGCCGGGGGAGCCGACCCCGACTACGCGCGCCAACTGTGGCACTACATCCACGACGACGAGGCGTCCGGCTGGCGGCGCGGCGGCATCAGCACCGTGATCCCGTCGGATCTGTTGCGGGTCGGCGACTCGCTGTACCTGCAGGCGATCGTCAATCATGGCTTCGGCACGGTCATCTGGACCGAGATCTGGCGCTCCGACGACAGTGGGCGCTCTTGGACCCATCTGGGTGATGAGGCCAAGTTCCCGGCCGACCTGCACGACGGTCACGCTCAGTGCTGGTCATGGGACTTCGATCCTGGTGACGGCTGGGTGTACGTGGTGGCCACGGGTTTTCAGCGAGACAAGGGCATCATCCTGATGCGGGTACGGCCCGATCAGATCGGCCGACGCTCGCAGTACTCCAGCTGGGGATTCACCAGCGGGCGCTGGCAGTGGGGGAGCCACGCCACGCCGATCACCCCGCCGGACGAGCATTGGGGCGAGCTGACGTTCCGCCGCACCGGCCCCGGCAGGTGGGTCCTGGGCGGATTCCTGGCATCGTCATACGCCTTGGGCTACCGGGTGGTTGCCTCGCCGATCGCCAACATGTACACCACACCGGTGCAGACACCGATCCTCGGATCGTCTTGGCAGGCAGAGGATCACGCCGCCAGTAAGGTCGCCCAGCTGTACGGCGGCTATCTGCTGCCGGGCTCTCGCTTCGGCATCACCGGCGGTGTCGGTCTGGTGGTCTCGCAATGGCGCACCGACACCGGATGGCCTTACCGGGCAATGCAATTCAAGGCCGGGCTGAAGGACACCAGCAAGACGCCGCGACAGCCCGACCCTGTCAACCTGTGACGGTCAGGCGGTGAAACCGCCGTCGACGTTCCAGTTCGCCCCGGTGACGAATCCGGATTCCGGGCCCGCCAGGAAGCTGACCACGGCGGCGATGTCGCTGGTGTGACCATAGCGACCCAACGCGGTGGTTTGCTTTACCAGATCGGCGAATTCACCTTCGTCAGGGTTCAGATCGGTGGCGATCGGACCCGGCTGCACATTGTTGACGGTGATACCGCGAGGCCCCAGTTCGCGGGCCAGGCCGCGGGTCAGGGAAGCAACGGCCCCCTTGGTCATCGCATACACGGCTGTTCCCCCGGTCGGGACCCGGTCGGCGTTGATGCTGCCGATGTTGATGATTCGCGATCCTTCACCGAGATGCGCTACCGCACTGCGGATCGCGGAGTAGACACCACCGATGTTGACCGCGACCACACGATCGAACTGCTCCTGCGGGTACTCCTCGATCGGTGCCATATAGGCGGTTCCGGCGTTGTTGACCAACACGTCCAAGCCGCCGAGGGCGGACACCGTCTGCTCGACCGCGTTGGCTACTTGCGCGGGGTCGGCGCTGTCGGCCTGGATCGCCACGACTTTCGCGCCGTCGGCAGTCAGTTCCCCGACCAGCTTGTCAGCCTCGGCGGCAGAGGCCCCGTATGTGAACGCCACCGCGGCGCCGTCGGCCGCCAGCCGTCGCACGATGCCCGCGCCGATCCCTCGCGAACCGCCGGTCACCAGTGCGCGCCGCCCGGCCAAAGTCGGAGATGTCATTTCGATTCCTTCCCAAAGCGTTCAAGGCTTTCCGGTCTCACCGACCGCGGGCCATGCAGGGTAAAGGTAGATGCCGGAGCGGAGATTCCCGATGTGACCGGCCTCACTCTGTGCCAGGGTGTTCGGATGGTCAAGCGTGTAGTGGTTTGGGGCACCGGTTTCGTCGGACAGATGGTCATCGCGGAGATCGTCAAGCACCCGTTGTTCGAACTCGTCGGGGTCGGAGTCAGCAATCCGGAGAAGGTCGGCCGCGACGCCGGCGAGATCTGCGGCCTCGGTGCCGACATCGGTGTCCGGACCACCGATGACGTCGCCGCGCTCATCGCGCTGAAGCCGGACGCGGTGGTGCACTACGGGCCGACAGCCGCTCATGCCGACGTCAACATCGACGTGATCACCCGGTTCCTGCGGGCCGGCATCGACGTCTGCTCCACTGCGATGACGCCCTGGGTGTGGCCCAAGATGCATCTCAATCCGCCGGCCTGGATCGAGCCGATCACCGAGGCCTGCGAGGCCGGCCAGGCCTCGTGTTTCACGACCGGCATCGACCCGGGATTCGCCAACGACCTGTTCCCCATGACGCTGATGGGTCTGTGTTCAGAGGTGCGCCGGGTGCGGGCGTCCGAGCTGCTGGACTACACCAACTACACCGGGGACTACGAGTTCGAGATGGGGATCGGCAAACCGCCCGAGCACCGCGCTCTGCTCGAGACGCCGGACATTCTCATCTTCGCCTGGGGCGCAACGGTTCCGATGATCGCACACGCCGCGGGCATCGAGCTCGACGAGATCACCACCACCTGGGACAAGTGGATCACCCCGGACGAACGCAAGTCGGCCAAAGGCATCATTCCGGCAGGCAATGTCGCGGCTGTGCGCTTCACCATCAACGGTGTCTACCGCGGCGAGACCCGCATCCAGCTCGAGCACGTCAACCGCATCGGCCTGGACGCCGCACCCGAATGGCCGTCCGGAAAAGACAACGACGTCTATCGCGTCGACATCGAGGGCACACCGAGCATCTCCCAGGAGACCGCGTTCCGGTTCACCGACGGCTCCGGCCGCGACGCCGCCGCCGCGGGCTGCCTGGCCACCGGGCTGCGCGCGCTCAACGCCGTGCCGGCAGTCAACGAACATTCGCCAGGATGGGTCACGCCCTTGGATCTACCACTGATTCCAGGGCTGGGGACCATTCGCTAGGTAACACCGGCCCCGGCAAAAGAGATGGATTACCGGATAGGGTTCCTTCTCGAAACGGGGTGACATGTCAGACGGGATCGGGTTGTCGATTGGTTCGACCAACCTCACAGCAGTGGTGGTGGGCCGCGCCGCGGTGACGCGTTCGCCGGTGCTGACGCTCTACCCGCACCGGGCCGCGGAAGTGGGTGTACCCAGCGAGAACCCCAACCTGAACGAACGCGGGCTGATCCTCACCGACTTCGTCGAGCGGGCGGGGGACCCGGTCGGAATACTGGCCCCCGACGGGTCGACACACCGGGGTGAGACGCTGCTCGCCGAGGCGTTGGGCGCGCTGCTGCGCACCTTGACCCGGGGACGCCCGCCGGTTGACCCGATCGCCATCACATATCCCGCGCACTGGCGGACCAACCAGGTTGAGGCGTTGCGCTCCGCACTGGCCGCCATCGGAGACATCGACGATCCGGTGCTGGTGTCCGATGCGGTGGCGGCGTTGGTCGCCCTACAGGACAACCCGGGTGTGCCGACCCGCGGTGTGATCGCGGTGTGCGATTTCGGGGGCAGCGGCACCAGCATCACGCTCGCCGACGCCGACAGCGGCTATCAGCCGATCGCGCCCACGATTCGGCATCCCGACCTCTCGGGTGACCTGATCGACCAGGGACTGCTCACCCATGTGGTGAACGACCTGTCTGCCGCAGGGACGATAGACCTGGCCGGCACCTCGGCCATCGGCTCACTGGGCCGGCTTCGTGCCGAGTGCCGGCGGGCCAAGGAGCGCCTGTCCACCGAGTCCGTCACCGCCCTGGTCGCCGAGCTGCCCGGGCATCGCAGTGATGTGCGGCTGAACCGCAATGAACTCGACGACGTGATCGGCGAACCACTGCGTGAGTTCACGTCGGTGCTGCAGGGCGCGATAGAACGCAGCGGACTCCGCCCCGGGGATCTCGTGGCGGTCGCCTCCACCGGCGGTGGCGCACGAATCCCCGCGATCACGACAACGCTGTCCGAACACCTGCGCGTGCCTGTGATCACCGCCCCCCAACCGGAACTGACCTCGGCCATCGGCGGCGGCCTGATCGCCGTGCGCGGCGTGGCCCAAGACGGCATGACCGCGATGGCCCCGGCGCCGGCCGGGGAGTTCGCAGGGGCGCCGCCGACCGCCGCTGCCGCCTTGCTGGCACCCGAACCTCCCGCCGCCTCCCAGGCGCTGGCCTGGTCCGATGCCGACGACGTTCCCGACGTCGCGCCGGTCGACGACTACCGAGCGGAGAGTTACGGCGACGATTACGGGGCCGACTTCGACACCGGCTTGGAGCCCGCGGGCGGACGTACTGCAGCACGGCCCCAGCTCGAGTTCGGCGAGCGTGAGCTGACCGAACGCGACGAGGTCGCGGCGCTGCCCTGGTACCGCCGGCCGCCGGTGATCCTCGGTGCCGGTGCCGCGGCGGTACTGGTCGCTGTCGTAGCAGTGCTGATCACCATCACCGGCGGCGACGAGCCGACCCGCCCGGCGTCCAACTCCAAGGCGGTCCCGTCGACGACGGCCGCCCCTGACGAGAACGCGCCTGCCGCGCCGGTGAACGAACCGGCGCCCGTGGACGCACCGCAGACCGTTACGCACGAGGCTCCGGCTCCGCACACCGTGACACAGACCGTCGAGCAACCTGCCCCGGAAGCACCTCCGGTCACCGAGAACCCGCCGCCTGCCGAGACGCCGACTCCGACCCCGACGAGCGAGGCCCCGCCCCCGACGACGACGGAAGCGCCGCAGACGACGACGCAAGCGCCGACCACCACCCAGGCCCCGTGGAGTCCCACCGCGCCGTACCCGACGATCCCCGGCTTGCCGTGGGTTCCGGCACCCGGTGGCGGTCATACCGGGGGCTGAGGGCGTCAGTCGACGGTCGGCCGGTCACGGCCTCGCGATCGACTCCAGCGCCTGGACTGCCTCGGATGCGTAGGTGATCGTGGTGTCGAGAGTGGCCGCGGTGCGCAACGCCGCGGCCAATGCCGCGGCGGCGAGTTCGACCAGTAGGTCGACGTCCACATCGCGATGAGTGATGCGGTCGATCATCATCTCGTCCAGAAATCCGATCCAACCGTGCAAGGCGGTGCGGAGTGCGGGCGCGATGGGCTCTACGACACCGAGCGCCAACAGAATTCGTTGGGCGCCCAGCCAACGGAGATTTTCGACAGCTGCCTGATGTTCGGCGTCGGCGCCCAGTGCGCCACGCAGGAACGCGACGAAACTGTCAGAGTAGGAATCGATGTGGGTGATGTGGGCGCGCAGGACATGGCGCAATTGATCGGCCGGCGGCGCACCCGCGGGCGCGGGGACTGACTGGACCGCGGCGATCTCGGCCGCGATCTCGTTCATCACCGCCAGATACAGGCCACGCTTATTGACGAAATGGTGTGCGATCAGTCCGTAGGCCACGCCGGCGTCCTTGGCGACCTGCGCGGTGGTCACCTGGTCGTACGGCCGCGTCGCGAACATTTTTCGGGCGGTGTCGACAATGAGCTGACGCCGATCGACCGGCTTGGACCCAGCGCTCATCGATATGTTCCGGACAATGCGCCGTCGGTGTCGACCCGTCGGCCGCCCAGTGTGGCGACCAGCCGGCCCAATGCCGGGATCTCCAGGGGAAGCAACGAATAACGCGGGTGGACAACACGTCTGGTGCCACGATCGAGCGCGCGGACGATGGCTGTCGCGGTAGAGCCAGGGGCGACGGGCGGAAATGTCCGTGGGGGTGTGGTCTTCCACGGCAGCTCATCGATGTCACGCAGGGCGGTATCGGTGGCGCCCGGCACCACTTCCAACACCCGGATGGCGGTGCCGGCCAGCTCGAGTCGCAGTGATCTCGTGGCCTGGGCCAGTGCGGCTTTGGAGGCGGCGTAATAGCCGAGCAGGGGCAGCGGCACCGCCTGCACGGTGGAGGTGACGTTGACGACGACGCCGGCGCCTGCCGCACGCATCGCGGGCAGCACCGCCGCGGTGAGCGCCAGCGGTGACCAGAGATTGACTTCGAACACCTGGCGGGCCGCCGCCGAGTCGGCCACGACCGGTTGCGCCCCGGTGAGGTTGGTGCCGGCGTTGTTGATCGCGATGTCGATCCCGCCCAGGGCATGCACGGCGTCGCGGCCCAGTCGCGCCGCCGAACCCGGTACGGCCAGATCCACACCGAACACGACGGGGCGCGGCGACCCGTCGGCCGATATCTCGTCGGCCAGGGCGTCCAGCAAGTCCTCGCGGCGGGCCGCCAGCGCGAGGACCGCTCCCCGGCGGGCCAGTGCCAGCGCCAACTCGCGGCCGATCCCGCTCGATGCTCCGGTGAGCACCACCTTCTTGCCGGATAGGTCCATTCGCCGGTGTCTCATGTCTGGTGTCTCATGTCTGGCTCCGCTCAGCCTGTTGTCGGCAGGATCACCGTGACAGACTGACTGATAATCAGTCAAGCCCTTCTCGGTCACCGGTACTGGCACAGCGGGCCACCGCCGATCAATATGGACGGGTGCACATCCGCCGGCAGAAACGTGACCACTGCTCCGAAATCGCCAGGCCCGCGATAGCCGGGCGCTCATGAGCACCGGCGCCGAAGTGGTGGTGAACCGTCTGCTCGCCGAAGGCGTCGACGTGTGCTTCGCCAACCCGGGCACCTCGGAAATGCACTTCGTCGCGGCGCTGGATGCCGCCCCCGCGATGCGCCCGGTGCTGTGCCTGTTCGAGGGCGTCGCGACCGGAGCCGCCGACGGGTACGCACGCATCGCCGGTAGGCCCGCTGCGACACTGCTGCACTTGGGCCCCGGAATGGCCAACGGCCTGGCCAATTTGCACAACGCCCGGCGTGCGTTCAGTCCCGTGGTCAATGTGGTCGGCGACCACGCGACCTATCACCAAGCGCTTGACGCCCCGCTGGAATCTGACATCGACGCGCTGGGCCGCTGGGCGCACGGGTCGGTCCACCGGCCGGAATCTGCCGCCGATCTGGACGCCGCCGTCCACTGCGCGGTTCAGAGCGCGACCGCCACGCCAGGACGCGTCGCCACCGTGATCCTGCCCGCCGACTATTCCTGGGGAATCACACCGCAGAACCCATTGCCGGATAAGGGTGTTGAGAGCCCAGGAACCGACGATGTCGACCTGGACGTGACAGGCGCCGCCGAACTGCTGCGCGCGCAGGGTGAACGCGCGGTGTTGTTGCTCGGCGGGTCGGCCACCGGCATCGACGGGCTGCGGGCAGCGGCCCTGATCCGCGCGGCCACCGGTGCCCGTGCACTCGTCGAAACCTTCCCGGCCCGGCTGGCCCGCGGCAAGGGGATACCCGCCATCGAACGTCTCGGCTACCTGGCCGAACAGGCGACGCAACAACTTTCCGGGGCAACGCATCTGGTGCTGGCCGGTGCCAAGGCGCCGGTGTCGTTCTTCGCCTATCCGGGCAAGCCGAGCGTGCTGGTACCTGACGGTGCTCAGGTCAGCTCCCTAGCCGTCGACGAGTTATGTGCTCTCGCAGACGAATTGGGTGGGGAACTGCCGAACACACCCGAGCCCGAGCCTGCCGAGTTGCCGACCGGCACACTCAACCCGCAGAACCTGGCGCAGGTGATCGCCGCGCTACTGCCGGAGAATGCCATCATCTCCGATGAGGCCAACACCAGCGGAGTGTTCCTGCCGGCCGTCACCGCATCGGCGCCGCGTCACGACGTACTCACGCTCACCGGTGGTGCGATTGGGCAGGGCCTGCCGGTGGCGGTGGGAGCCGCGATCGCCGCACCGGACCGCCCGGTGATCGCCCTGCAGTCCGACGGCAGTGCCGCGTACACCATTTCGGCACTGTGGACGATGGCCCGCGAGAACCTCGACGTCACCGTGGTGATCCTCAACAACCATGCCTACGCCATCCTCCAGCTCGAATTGCTGCGCGTGGGAACCGAGGCCGATGGCGAGCGGTCGCGCTCCCTGCTCGACCTGAGCCGGCCCGACATCGACTTCGCCTCGATCGCAGAAGGATTCGGTGTACCGGCCACGCGCGCCGGCACGGCACAGGAGCTCGCCGACCAGTTCCGCGCGGCACTGGCCGAACCTGGTCCTCACCTGATCGACGCCGCGCTGCCCACCTGGTCGCCGGGCTGACCGGTGTCGTCGGATCGGCCGGCCCGGTCGCGGTGATCATGTGCCAATGATCAGCTCGGGCGACGCTTCTCCAGGACCACCGCGGCGGTCGGTATGCGCATCGGCTCGGGATCCGAGGACAGACGTGCCGCGATACCCGCGTGCAGGCGGTCGTAGAACGCCGCCACCCGTTCAGGGCCGCCGCCGAGCGCCGCCCCCAGATCGGCGAACGCGGTGAACCGGCAGAAATCCGCCCAGCGGGCGCCGAACGCCGTTGAATTGCGGTCACCGCGGTAGGCGTTGAAGATTCGGTCCTCGGCGTCGAACAGTTCCACGTGCTGGATCTCCATCCGCTCGAACCGCCCCGACGGCGCGAACGGTGCGGCGAAATCGGCGGCACGTCGTCCAGCGATCGGCAGCGACATCCGGGCGACCTCATCGGCATCGACCACACCGTCGGTGACCAGTTCGGCCAGCGTGCTGAACACGGACCGGAACAGCGGTCGATATCCGAAGTCGCCGTCGTCGTCGAGCGCGGTTGTCAAGACCACCAGGCGTCCACCCGGATAGAGCTCGCGGCCACGGAAAGCGATGAACTCGTGCCAATCGTGGGCGGCCTGCCGGGCATAGGCACTACGCACCCGGTCGTCGCCGCTGTAGGCAGCGACGACGTGATCGGGGACCGGCATCGGCACCCGGCCCAACCGCACGATCGACCAGGCCGACCAGCCGAGGTGCACGCTGTTCGACGGCAGGATCTGGCCGTAGAACGACCGGCCGATCGCGGAGCTGAACGTGGCGGAGTCCTTGTGACGATAGGACTGTGGGTCCTCCTCCAAGATCCGGAACATCGTGGAGAAGTCGTTGTCGGCGGTATCGGTGTGCGTCACCAGAATCGAATGTTCTGGCCGGGTGCGCCCGCGCAGCACCGCGATCGCGGCGTTGAGAGGCTGCATCGAATTCTGTGCGGTGCCTGCCCCGTAATCGGCGACGACGATGGGCAGAGGCGGGTCAGGGATCGGCACGGTCCGCGCAGCCAGCTCGAGAAGCTTGATCGCCGAACTCATTCCGGCGGTATGCGGGCGGGGTGGGGTCAGGCGCTGCCCGGGCATGCCTACCTCCGCCGCCGCCGGCGCAGCAACAGTCCGATGAGAAGACCCATGACGAAGATGATGACCAAGATGAACCACATCGGCGACTCGACGGTCACCCACAGCACGTGCACGCCCACGCGATCACGGTTCTGCGCGACGAAGATCGCGGCCAGGGCGACCAGGATCAGGGCCACCCAGTAGCGCAGCGCGAACCGCCGGACCGGGCCGGTGGGCGCGGCGGTGTCGGTGTCGTCGCGAGGCATAACTCGACGGTAGCTCGTGACCGGTCTGCCGTGACAAACTTCGGCCATGAACAGCCGCCGGTCAGCTCCGCGCATCGTGATCGTCACATCGATCTGCGCCCTCGTCATCGGCGCTGTCGGGCTGTTCGCGACGTTGTTTCTCAACGCGTTCGTCTTCGACGAGTACGACGCCTACGGCGAGATCCCGATCCCCGGCACGGCCGGCCTGGAGTTGCCGGAGGGCGAGGTGACCGTCAGTCTCCACACCATGGTCACCGGATCCGGCAGCGGCCTGCCGGTCCCGCCGCTGCGCCTGCACGTGTCGGGACCCGAAGAGGCCGGCGATCCGGTACTGACCGAAAGCATCGGCGGGACAACCACGGTGAACAGCGACGCCCGGGTGCGGGTGTGGATGATGCGAGTATCCAGTCCTGGCACCTACGAGATCAGTGTCGACGGTCAGGTCCAGGGCTACATCAACCCCCGGCTGGCCTTCGGCCACGGCAGTGAATACGGCTGGCTGTTCTGGTTGTTCGGCGGTCTGGTCGCCGCGGGCGGGCTGGCGCTGACGGCGGGGATGGTCTGGTCGGCGCGGGACAGCAAGCGCGCCAGGCCCATCTCGGCGATGGGACCCACGTCATGGCCGCCACAAGATGCGGTGCCGATGGACGGCCAGCCCACCAGCTATCAGGCGACCGACCAGGCGATCCGGCTCGAACAGCTCAAAACGATTGCCGCCCTGCGTGACACCGGTGCTCTCACCGAGGCGGAGTTCGAGACGGAGAAGCGCCGGATCCTGGACAGCTGAGGGCTGTCACTACGCCGCCTGCGTTGCCAATCCCGACCGTTGAAACGATCCGACCGGGAGGAACCGTTCGAGCAATGCGTCGGCCGGTTCGCCCGCGAATTCGGTGATCAGCGCTTTGGCAGCGGCCGGGGAGGTGAGTGATTCGACCGGCCGCGGATCGTCGAGCAATCCATACAGTTTCGAGGCGAACCTCGGGCTGCCCTGGGCAGCCGCGAAGAACAGGTCGCCGTATTCGGCCAATTCGGGATCGGACAGGAACAGCCGAGTGACCAGTTGCGCTGACCGCGCACGGTGGGCGTAGAACTCCTCGAATGTGCCTCGCAGCCAGGCCTCGTCGAAGCGGCCGTCATGCGTGGCCGCCTTACGAACCAGGGTGGCGGCGTGGATCAACCCGCCCTGCGCGCCCTGGCCCGCGATCGGGTCGTACGACACCGCCGTGTCGCCCAGGGCGGCCACCGGATGGCCGCTCGCCGTGCGGCCCACGCCGGACCGAACCACTTGGGTGACCCCGCCTTTCAACCATGAGTGCGGATCGTCGTCCAGGGTCCGGAGCGCGCTCACCTCGGGTAGGTCCCAGTCGATGTAGTCGCGGTACAGCGCGGTGACGATGTCGAGCGCGGATCGCGCGCTGTCGGCACCGGCGAAACGGCGTTCCCACTCGCTGCCGGGCCGGGCCCAACCCAGAAACGTCCATGTCGGCCCGGCGTCCTTGTGTAGGTAGCCACCCAACCACGACTCGCCCTGATCGGTGACGACGGTGAGCGCGTTGCGGCGCCCGCCGGCGCTGCTACGGTGTGCGAAAACATCTGGACCGTATGGCAACCCGGACAGCGTCACGGTCAGCAGGCTCCGTTGGGGACGGTCGTAGGCGGAGCGTTCGGCATCGACCGGGAACAGTGAGGACAGACCGCCACGGCCGGTGGCCACCAGTGTCAGGTCGACGCCGGCGGCGATAGCGTCCAGCCGCGCCGGATCGACAGCCTCGACCACGAAGCGTCCACCTCGTTGCCGGAACAGTGTCAGCCGGTCGTCGGCCTTGAGACGGGTATCGACCGCCACCCCGACAAATCCGTCGAACTCGGCGTCGAAGGCGATCGCCTCGGCGCGATCCGGGCCGGAGCCGTCGACTACCCGTACGCTCTCACCGGTCGAAGTGGGGGCGGTGGCCAGGTACGTATTGAGGCCGAGCGACTCCTCGGCCCGCTGCGCCGCGCCGAAGATCAGTGCGGTGCCGGTGGCCGGAACGTCGTCACGCAAGCTGCGCTGGTCTCGATCGCTGTAGACAGTGACGTCAAAACCGTTGTCCAACAGCCCGAGGGCCGCGGTCACACCGGTCTGTCCGGCGCCGATGACCGCCGCGGAGCGTCCACTCGAAGTCGTCATGGCAGTGACTATCGGCTCACCACGCCACCCGCGGTAGGGACTGGCTCAACGTGATCGCAAACCGGCGTCAGTGCCCGGGTTGTTTGGGCCACTTCCTTTTCGCCGCTCGTTCCTCGCGGCTCATCGTCAGTGACCGCGCGCGACCCACTCGTCGTAATGCACAATCTCGTCGCCGATGGTGGTGGTGTCGCCGTGCCCGGTGTAGACCACGGTCTCGCCGGGCAGCATGCCGAGCCGTTGGGAGATCGACTCCAGGATCGTGGGGAAGTCCGAGAACGACCGTCCGGTGGCTCCGGGCCCACCTTGGAACAAGGTGTCGCCCGAGATCACCGCATTGAGCTCCGGGATGGACCAGCAGACCGAGCCGGGGGAGTGCCCCGGGGTGTGCAGCGCGTGCAGTTCGATGCCGCCGACGCGCAACACGTGGTCGTCCTCGACGGTGCGGAAGTCGTTGTCGGGGTGGACGGCTCGCCACAGCATCTCGTCGGCCGGGTGCAGCAGTATCGGCGCGTCCAGTGCCTTGCTGAGCTCGGGGGCAACGGTGATGTGGTCGTTGTGGCCGTGGGTGCACACCACCGCGACCACGTTGCGCCCGCCGACCGCCTCGATGATCGGGGCCGCGGTGTGGGCGGCGTCGAACACCACGACATCCCCACTTTTCGGGTCGTCACCGACGATCCAGATGTTGTTGTCGACATCCCAACTGCCACCGTCGAGTTCGAACTTGCCGGAGGTAACCACCCGCTGGATACTCACAGCATCACTACCGAGCGCAGCACCTCACCGGCGTGCATCTTGTGGAACGCGTCCTCGATCGCGTCCAGTCCGATGCGCTCGGAGACGAACTTCTCCAGCGGCAGCCGGCCCTGCAGGTACAGCGAGATCAGAGTGGGGAAGTCGCGTTCGGGCAGACAGTCGCCGTACCACGAGGACTTCAACGACCCACCGCGGGAGAAGAAGTCGACCAGCGGCATCTCCAGGGTCATGTCCGGGGTGGGCACACCGAC
>NZ_AUEQ01000010.1:45667-376258 GCF_000426065.1 Mycobacterium sp. URHD0025
CAGTCGCCGTACCACGAGGACTTCAACGACCCACCGCGGGAGAAGAAGTCGACCAGCGGCATCTCCAGGGTCATGTCCGGGGTGGGCACACCGACGAGCACCACGGTGCCCGCCAGATCGCGCGCGTAGAACGCCTGCTTCCAGGTTTCCGGGCGACCGACCGCATCGATCACCACGTCGGCACCGAAACCGCCGGTCAAATCCTGGATGGTCTCCACCGGGTCGAGGTCACGGGCGTTGATGGTGTGGGTGGCACCGAAATCCCGGGCCCACTCCAACTTCCGGTCATCCAGATCCACGGCAATGATCTTCTTGGCGCCCACCAGCGCGGCACCGGCGATCGCGGCATCACCCACACCGCCGCAGCCGATCACCGCCACCGTGTCGTCACGGGTCACCGCACCGGTGTTGATCGCCGCGCCGATGCCGGCCATCACCCCGCAGCCCAGCAGCCCGGCCACCGCCGGGTCAGCCGCCGAATCGACCTTGGTGCACTGACCTTCATGCACCAGGGTCTTGTCGGCGAACGCCCCGATGCCCAACGCCGGGGTCAACTCGGTGCCGTCGGTCAGCGTCATCTTCTGGGCCGCGTTATGGGTGTCGAAACACAAATGCGGGCGCCCGCGCTTGCAGGCGCGGCACTGTCCGCACACCGCGCGCCAGTTCAAGATGACGAAGTCGCCCGGTTCGACGTTGGTGACCCCGTCGCCGACCGATTCCACGGTGCCTGCGGCCTCATGTCCCAGCAGGAACGGATATTCGTCGTTGATGCCGCCTTCGCGGTAGGTCAGGTCCGTGTGGCACACCCCGCAGGCAATGATGTCGACCACCACCTCACCGGGACCCGGATCCGGGATCACAATGTCGACCAACTCGACGGGCTGCTTCTTACTCCGGGAAATCACACCACGCACTGTCTGAGGCATGCCTATAACTTAATGCAGACCGGACAGGTGTCCAATTAGTGGCGCCATCTCATGGCCGGACGAATCCCGGCCGGGCCGCACAGGATCGCGTTACCGTGGGTTGTGGTCGACGATCGAACTCAACTGCTGGTGGTGGCGCGCACGGCGTACCGGCGAAATGACTGGCGCACCAGCTATGAATCCTTCAGCCGGGTCGATGGGCTGCAGACCCTCGACACCGATGATCTTGCCGTATACGCCTCGGCGGCGTGGCGTCAGGGGCACGGCCGCGAATCCGTACGGATCAACGAGCGGGTGCACACCCGTCTGCTGCGGACCGACCCGGTGCAGGCGGCGATGAAGGCCGCCGAACTGGGCTTGGCCTGGCTGGCCCGCGGGCACCTGGCGCTGGCCCGCAGCTGGGCGCAGCGAGCGCAGATACTGCTCGACGGTGTTCCCGAGACAGCTGCACACGGCTATCTGGCGTACCTGATTGCAGTGACGGCGGCCGACGCCGGAGAACGTGACCAATTCAGCACCGTCACAAGGCAATTGGCTGCCGTTGCGGAGAACTTGGAGGATGCGGCCCTGGACACGCTGGCGCGGGCACTCACCGGAACGGCCGCTGCCGCTGCGGGCGACGCTGCCGGATACCAGGCCCTCGATCAGGTGCTGTTGCCGGTGCTCGGCGAACCGGTGCCGATGGAATGGGCGGCCGACGTGTACCGGCGGGCGTTGACCCTGGCCCACCGACAGGGCGCGGATGACCGCGTCGAGTCCTGGACGGAATCGATGCAGCGGTGGTGTGACGCCACCGAGCCGGAATCGACGCAGTCGGCGTACCGCGCTCTCTGCGATGTGCACCGACTGTCAGCGGTCGGTCACGCCGATCCGGCGGATTTGATCCGACGCGTGGTCGGCCTGCGTCGCCTGGTCGCCGACGTGGACGCGGTGGCCGCGGGCATGGTCGAGGAATTGCTTAGCCGGAGTGTGGGGCGGACCAGATAGATTTCGCGGGTGATGAGAGCTTGCGCGAAGAGCAGACGGTCCTGATGAGAGCTTGCGCGAAGAACAGACGGTCCTGATGAGAGCTTGCGCGAAGAACAGACGGCCCTGATGAGAGCTTGCGCGAAGAACAGACGGTCCTGATGGTTCTCGACGTTCTCGACACCTGGCCGGTCGACTCCGTCGCTGCCGCGGTGGTCGGCCCCTCGGGGGTGCTGGCCAGTCATGGAGACACGAGCAAGCCCTTCACGTTGGCGTCGGTCACCAAACCGCTCGTGGCTCGGGCCGTGCAGATCGCGATCGAAGAGGGTGCGGTCGAGCTCGACACTCCCGCCGGACCGCCCGGCTCGACGATTCGCCACCTGCTGGCGCATGCGTCGGGTGTGTCCATGCGGTCGGCCGAGGTGCTGGCCCGGCCGGGGCAGCGTCGCATCTATTCGAACTACGGGTTCGAACTCCTGGCCCGCGCGCTCGAGGCGGCCGCCGACATCGAGTTCGGCGCCTACCTCACAGAGGCGGTGTTCGAGCCGCTACGGATGTCCGCGTCGACGTTGTTGGGCGGAGCGGAGGCCGCCGGCTACGGCGGTGTGTCCACCGTTGCCGACCTGGCGGCGTTCGCCCGGGAGTTGTTGCGCCCGGCGCTGGTGTCACGGCAACTGCACGACGACGCGGTCACGGTGCAGTTTCCTGGGCTGGACGGGGTGCTGCCCGGCTTCGGTGTGCAACGGCCCAATGACTGGGGGCTGGGTTTCGAGGTGCGCGACGGCAAAACCCCGCACTGGACGGGCTCGGCAAACTCTCCGCGCACGTTCGGTCATTTCGGTCAGTCGGGGACGTTCTTGTGGGTCGATCCGGTCGCTGACCTGGCGTTGGTGGTGCTCACCGACCGCGACTTCGGGGACTGGACGTACCCGCTGTGGCCCGCTGTGTCTGATGGAGTGCTGAGAGAAAACGGGACACACTAGCGCAACACGCGCCTCACAAGGCACAATAGACACGCGCGGCACACACAACTGCATGCTCGATCGGAATCACCAGGCCGTTGGGGAAGACGTCCCTCGTGATCCGAAGGAGTAGCAAATGCGTGCGTCGAACCAGTTCGCCGACGCGGCGACGGGCGTGGTGTATGTCCACGCCTCACCCGCGGCGGTATGCCCGCATGTTGAGTGGGCGTTGTCGTCGACCCTGTCGGCGCGGGCGAACCTGAAGTGGACACCGCAACCGGCCATGCCCGGCCAGTTGCGCGCGGTGACCAACTGGGTTGGGCCCGTCGGCACCGGGGCGCAGTTGGCCAATGCCCTGCGCTCCTGGTCAGTGCTGCGCTTCGAGGTGACCGAGGACCCGAGCGCGGGTGTGGACGGACACCGCTGGTGCCACACCCCCCAGCTGGGCTTGTGGAGTGGCGCGATGAGTGCCAACGGCGATGTGATGGTGGGCGAGATGCGGCTGCGCTCCCTGATGGCCGGCGGCGCCGACATGTTGGCAGCCGAACTCGACACCGTGCTGGGCACCGCGTGGGACGAATCCCTGGAGCCTTACCGCAACGGCGGTGACGGCGCCGAGGTGTCCTGGCTGAACCGGGGCGTGGGATAGCGCGTCAGCTACGCGCCCAGAGGCAGTAGCCGCTGAGCTTCACCGTGAACATGTGATCGCTTATTTCGAGCGTCAGCGGCTGGCCCGGGTCAGCCGCTGACGTCATGGGCCCTGAGGTCTGACCCGCCGCGACGACGTCGACAACTTCGGCACTGCAGCGCGCCTCGGTGGTCTGCGGCATCCCCGTCCAGGTGCCCGCCGCGGCTTCCGGATTCCGCCGGCCCTGGCCGTGCACGACCAATTCAGGCCCAGTGGTCAGCCAGCGGTCCGACGAAGGGTATGGACCACCGAACGCCTGCCACGTGCCGTCATCGCACTGCAGCAGACGCCGGTTGTTGCCGATGGCTCCGGGATCGGCCGGGGTCAGGGCGCCGGCAAGACCATCAGCACACGGAGCATCTGGTTGCGGCGCCGTGGTTTCCGACGGTCCGGCCGGCACCGGTTCCGGATCGGCGTGTGCACACGCACCCGTGGCGAGTGCGGCGGCCACGGACAGCGCCGCCGCACTCGACGCGAACGCTCGACACATCGTCACACCGAGACCGTCTTCATCGACTCCAGGTCGGTCTGCATCAACTGCACGTTGTATTCACCCCAGTAGGACAGGTTGTAGTACAGGTACCGCGAGTTGTCCTCGACGACATTGCCGTTGGCGTCGACGGTGTTGAAGTAGTCGGTGCCCGACATCGGGTGGACCATCGGCGCGTACATGCCGGTGTTGGTCGTCAGGTTGTTCTTCACCAGCGTCGTGGTGTCCGACCATTCGCCCTGGGGCGAGTCCGACACCCGCATCACCACGTTGTTACCGCCATCGGTGTAGAGCACGACGTACTTGCCCAGATATTCGTTGTACTGCACCGACATCTCGCTGACATTGCCTCCGGTGGGCAGTCCGCCGACCCAGATGCCGTTGGCGACCTTGGTGAACAGCCCGAACGTGAAGAAGTCCGCGACCCGGTACACCGTCGGCAGGAATCCGGTTCTGCTGGAACCGAACACCGGAACCGCCGCCGATGGATCACCGGTCACCCACTGCCCGGCGCCGCTCGCATCCTCGCCGGCCCAGTACTCGTAGGCATCCAGATCGGCGATCTGATCCTTCTCGACCCTGGCCACGTACGCCGAACCCTGCCTGCCCGAAGGCGTTCCGTACACGTAGACGTAGGGATCGGTCGGATCGTCCGACATCACCAGAGCGTTCTGCTGGAAGTGCTCGTCGCCCGGTACGTAGGGCTTACTCGAACGGAACCAGCCCGATGAGCGCACGGTCTCGGGGTCGACGGTCCAGGTCTTCCCGCCGTCGTTGGAGTAGGCGATACCGGAGTAGTTGGTGGTCCAGCTTCCCGGGTTGTCCCAGGTACGGATCGACATCACCGTGGCGTACTGGGTGTAACCGCTGTCGACATCGGGGTTTTCGATCGCGATCGCCGAGGTCGGGATCATCGTGTACGTGGTGCCGAACAGTCCGTTGAGGCCGCCCGGATCGTAAATGATCTGTGCCGCCCCGGCCGGATCGCCGCCGGTGCCGTACCACGTCGGAGTGCCGGGGACACCCGGCCCTGCGCCTGCGTGGATCAGCGCATCGCTGAACTGGAGACCGTCGGACAGGTCCGTGTCGGCGGTGCGGAACAACACGTTGTTGCGCCAGTCGCCCGCCATGCCCGGCTCACTGTAGGTATCGCCGAACAGCGTGTAGATGATCGGTTTCCCGGTCACTGGATCGGTGTACCCGCTGTTCCACATGATGCCGAGGTCGGTGCCCGCGACGTACCAGTGATCGGTGACGCCGGGCCCGGTGACGGGGCCGATCGCTTTGGTGAATTCCGCCAGGGATGCCGGAACCTGGGGCTTGGGCGTCAAATCATCGGTCTGCGTAGCCACATTCGGGCCGACGGCGGCCATCGGCTGGATGTCACCCTCGGCGACCACCGAGGCGGCATCCTTGGCCGAGATGACGCGGGAACTCAGCGGGTT
Organism: Mycobacterium sp. URHD0025; assembly: GCF_000426065.1. Taxonomy (GTDB): domain Bacteria; phylum Actinomycetota; class Actinomycetes; order Mycobacteriales; family Mycobacteriaceae; genus Mycobacterium. Next base: position 51,145 of record NZ_AUEQ01000010.1, read on the forward strand.
GATCGACCGCTCGAATTCTCTTCGGGTCCAGGCCATCATGGCCCACAGTGCGGGGGACTGGGCGGGTGCCACCGGGCTGGTGCCCGCGCCGAACGGTGACAACCCGGCGACGCTCAACAGCGCTGAGACCACCGGCGGCGCGGCGACCTTGGGCGCGACTGGCTCGGGCTCGGGTATGGCGACCGGCGCTGCTGCTTTTTCCTGTGATGCGGGCGGAGCGTCGAGGGCTGTGGTCCGAGAGCTCGGCGACGAGACGACGTCGAGGCTGCGCTCGGCGATGTCCCTGGAGCCCTCGCGCAGTCGGACGACCACGGTGCTGGGTGGTTGTGCGCGCCGTAGATCGGGCGCAGCGCTCGCAGCGTCCGGGACGACCCGGGTGGTGCCGGGCTTGTCTGCGGCTTCGGCCCTGTCGCTGTCGTCGCGGACGCCGGTGAGTGTGCCCTGAATCTTGCTCCGGGGCTTGGTCGCCCGGCTGCGCAGCGGCGTGCGTGCGGAATCCAGCCGGCCCTGCGTCCGCTTCACGGCCTCACCGACGCCGTCCAGGCTGGACTCGACCTCCTGCCGGACACGCTCGCCGATCTTCGACAGCGTCCGCGACGGTGTGGTGTTGGCTTTGTCGGTGTCCGAAGGTTTGCTCGGAGACTTCTTCCCGGGCGAGCTCGAGGTGGCGCCCTCGGAGGTTCCGGCGCTGGATTTGCCAGGATCGCCGGACCCGCCTTCGGCCCAGGCGATTCCGGTCCCTGAGGTCAATGCCGTTCCGATGCCGAGAGCAACGGCCAGTGCGCCGACGCGGCCGATGTATTTGGTCGATTCCATGAAGCTCCGTACCAGTCCACTCACTCAAAACCCCGGCCCAAGCGAAACGTACCGTGTGCTCTTCACGGCGTCGGGCAAACACGCCGATTCGCCGAAAACCGGGTCTGAACTGCGAAGCCTTGCGTCACCTGATCCGGTAGTGGGCAGTGTCGGGTTCGGATAGCATCCGGGTGAGGGTGGCCCTGTCGAATGGCCAGAGATCGATGGTTCCGGCTTCGGTGAAGTACCAGGAGTTGCAGCCGGTGTTCCAGACGGTCGGACCGAGGCCGTCGGCGACGGCGGCGTTGAACTCGTCGGTGGCTTTCTCGGTCACCTCGACCTCGGAGAGCTCTGCGTTCCGGAAGCGCTTGAGCCAGTTCACGATATAGCGGGCGGTGAGTTCGGCCGAATACTGCAGTGGGATGGACCCGGTGGGCGAGTTCGGTCCCAGCACGGTGAACAGGTTCGGAAACCCGGGGATCGCCGTCATGCGGTACGCCCGTGGGCCCTTGATCCACGCGTCGTCGAGGGTGATGCCGTCGCGGCCGACGACGGTCATCGGCCGCATGTAATTGTGCGCCTGGAATCCGGTGGCCAGCACCACAACGTCCACATCGTGGTGAGTGCCGTCGGCAGTGCGGATGCCGGTGGCGGTGAATTCCCGGATGGGATCGTCGATCAGGCTCGCGTTGGGCCGTTTGATGGCCCGGTAATACGAGCCCGAGACCACCTGCCGTTTGCACAGCGGTTCATAGTCAGGGGTGAGTTTCGCCCGCAGCGCGGGGTCGCGGACCTGGGCGAGCAAGCTCAATCGCGCATAGGACTGCACCAGCCGGCGCCGCCACGATGGCCTGGTCACGACATCGGCGAGGATTCCGGACGCCCACTGCAGCCGCCGGAAGAGGAGGTCATGCCACTTCGGCCGCCGGCGCAGCGCCTTGGCGAGGAGCGAGGGCTGGCGCAGCGACATCGGCGCCCACAGGATCCACTGCGGCGATCGCGCGAAGTGCACGAGTGTGCGGGCTTTCGGTTGAAGAGCCGAAACCACCTGGACACCGGTGGATCCCGTACCGATCACGGCGATGCGTCTGTCGTCGGTCACCACATCTGGATCCCAACGCGCGGTGTGCACGATCTGCCCTGCGAAAGCGTCCATGCCGGGGATCTCCGGTATCGACGGATGATGCAGCACGCCGGTGGCACAGATGACGAAATCGGCTGTGAGAGTGTCACCTTCACCGGTTGTGAGCGTCCACGATGTCGTGGCACTGTCGTAACGCGCCTCGGTGACTTCGGTGTTGCACCGCAGATGCGCCTCGAGGCCGAACCGTTCGACGACGTCGCGATGGTAGCGCTGGATGTCCGCACCGCCGGCCCAGATGTGGTCCCAGTCAGGCTTCGGTGCGAACGAGAACTGGTAGATCTGCGACGGGACGTCGCAGGTGAGTCCCGGATAGCGGTTCCAGTGCCAGACTCCGCCGACGTCCGAACCCTTCTCGAGCATCGTGAAATCGGTGAATCCGGCCTGTTTGAGCGTATAGGCGGTGGCGATGCCGGCCATCCCGGCGCCGATGACGACGATACGGACCTCGCGCATCATTCGACCCGTCCGGAATCATGCGGTGCCGCATGGGCTTTCGATTGCCGGTCAAGGCGCTGCAGGTAAGCGGACCGGCCCTGCTCGTCAAGGGCGGTCAGCGCGCGGCGGTCGTTGATCCTGTCGCGCACCGCCCGTTGCAATCGTTCGGGGACCAGGGCATCGACGAGTGCCCACCCGGGGGCGACCCAACCGGGTACCGACGTGCGGGCGGCGCGCGTACGGGTGGTCTTGAGTATCGCCCGTGCGACGTCATCGGGATCCACAGTGGGAAGGCCGTTTCCGAGTGGCACGCCCGAGGCGAGTTCGGTGCGGACCGCTGACGGCAGCACCGCTGATACCGTGACTCCGGTTCCCGCGTACTCGCGACGTGCCGCGAGTGACGCACCGAGCGCGGCGAACTTGCTGGCGTTGTAGGTCACCATTCCCGGGATCGGGATCATGCCGGCCATCGACGCCACGTTGACGACGTGACCGCGACCGCGGGTCACCATCGACGGCACCACGGTCCGCATGCCGTTCAGCACTCCGCGCACGTTGACGTCGAGGATCAGGTCAGTGGTGGCCTCGTCCTCGGCGTCGAACGCGCCGAGCGGCATGACCCCGGCATTGTTGACCAGGATGTCGACGGGCCCCGACTCGCGGACCGCGTCTGCGACGAAACGTTCCCAAGACGACCGTTGGGTGACATCGAGGTGCCCCGCCCGGCAGCGGGGGATGCCGGCTGCCGTGGTGGCGGCCACGTCGGCATCGACGTCGCCGATCCATACCGTGGCGCCCCGGGCGGAAAAGAGCTCCGCCGTCATCGCCCCGATGCCACGTGCCCCGCCGGTGACCACCACCACCGCGTCGTCGACAGACACCTCCGCGTGTGAAAACCGCACGCCATGCCTCCCTGAAGGTCGTCAGCCGTCCCATTCGCATACTGACGGTATCTGAATACTTCGAGTTAATTCAATACCCCGAGTCCGCTGCGATCTATCATCAGCGGATGCCGCGGCTGACCAGGGCTCAACGCCAGGAACAGACGCGGGCCGAACTCCTGGAGGCCGCCAAACAGCGGTTTCTGCGCCACGGGTACGCGGCCACCAGCCTCGAAGACATCGCCGACGACGCGGGTTTTTCGAAGGGTGCCGTGTATTCCAACTTCGGCAGCAAACCCAACCTGTGCCGCGACGTCCTCGAGCTCATCCACCGCGAGAAGTTCGCCGAGATGGCCGCACTCGCGATCTCCGATGCGGAACTGGAAGGCCGGGTGGCGGCATTGAGTGCGTGGCTCGAACGCACCGCCGGCGATGTCGGCTGGACCATGCTCGAACTCGAATTCGCGGTGCTGTCACGGAACAATCCCGAGCTCGCCGAGATGATCACCACATTGCGCAACGAGGCCGCGCAGATGGTCATCGACGTGCTGCAGTCCATGTCTGCCGAACTCGGGCTGACCGAAGCGCAACTGGCGAACAGTGAGGTCGCGGCGAGCCTGGAAGACCTCGGCAACCTGCTGCTCAGTGCCGGGATCGGCCTCGGCATCCAACGGGCCATCGATCCGTCGGTCCCTGCGCGGCCGTTCACCGACGCTTTCGGACACCTCGTGAAACTGCTTGCCGCCCTTGGGGCGCCGAAGTAACCCGAAGGAGTAGGGATGGCATCACCGCCCACCACACTGTCGACACGACGCCCCAGCCGCAGATCCCGGGCGTGCTACGCCATCGCCCACCGGACAATCCTCGTCCAGGTGCGCAGATCGGTTGCCTACCAAGGACATCGATCCGTAGAGGACCGCCTCGCCACGATCGGCCGCCGGATCAACGCGCTCGCGCGACTCCAGCGCCTGCGCCCGCGGCGGGGCCTGCAGGTCAGCCGGATCACGCTCGGCCGGGTCACCCTCGAGACGATCCGCACCGTGGAATCGGCTCACCGGCCGCTCGCCGACGGTGCCATTCTCTACCTGCACGGTGGGGGATTCGTTCTCGGTGGCTTCGATACCCACTCGCACGTCGTGGTCGCGCTTGCCCGCCGAACCCAACTTCCCGTTGTGCACGTCGAGTACCGGCAGCACCCCGACGTGACAGTCGACGAGTCCGTAGCGGACTGCCTGCGCGCCTACCGCTGGCTGCTGGGTCAGGGCGCAGACCCTGCCAGCACAGTCGTCGCCGGCGACTCGGCAGGTGGATTCCTGGCATTCGCAACCGTTCTCGCCGCTCGGGAGCAAGGAGTCGAGGTGCCGGCCGGCGTCATCGGTATCAGTCCGCTGCTCGAACTCGACGGTGAACGCCGGGCTGGGCATCCCAACTTCGCCGCAGACCGGATGGGCATCGGACTTGCCCTGCCGATGGTCGTCGAATGCGTCGGCCCCAAGAACTCGGACGGTCACGCCCTGTCACCGGTCAACGGAGTACTCACCGGTTTTCCGCCGAGCCTGATCATCGCGGCGGAATCCGAGGCGCTGTGCTGCGATGCCGAACGCATGCACGAGCTGCTGACCGATGCGGGGCGGTCATGCACACTCAAGGTCTGGCCCGGTCAGCTCCATGCGTTTCCGGCGTTCCTACCGTTCCTTCCGGAGAGCCGCCAGGCCCAGGACTGCATCGTCGAATTCGTTCAGGAGTGCCTGGGCACGAGCAAGCGCAGCGCCCCTGGCACCGCGGACACCGTCACCGGCAGCGGGAGTGCGAAGTCCCCGTCGGCGTAGGCATTGATGCCCGGACATTCGACGTGCACGGTCTTGGCGCGTTTGGTGGTCACTTCGTCGAGGTCGACGTGGGTGCCCTTGAAAACGGTGGGGAACAGGCGGATCAGCCTGGTGCGGGACGCCGACGTGATCATCGTGACGTCGAGCAGGCCGTCCGAATGGTCGGCGCCGGGGCAGATCAGCATGCCGCCGCCGTAGCTGCGGGTGTTGCCGAACGCCGCCAGGGTGAGGTCGGTGCGGATCTCGGGACCGTCGTCGAACGTGAGCCGGAACGGCAGCAGCCGTAACTTCGAAATCTCGGCGAGCATCGCCACGTTGTAGCGCATCCGCCCGTGCGGCCAGCGCATCCGGTTCGTCCGATCGCTGACCAGAGAATCGAATCCGGCGGCCATCACGGTGCCGAACCACTTGACCGCACCGGTGGTATCCAGGATGTGGCCGAGGTCGACCGTCTCGGTGTGACCATCGGCCACGATGTCGGCGGCGGCCTCGGGATCGCCTGTAGGGAGGCGGTATTCGCGGGCATGGTCGTTTCCCGTCCCGGCGGGCACAATGCCCAAGGGCACGTCGCCGGTGGCAAGGGCCTGCAGTGCCAGCGAGATCACGCCGTCGCCGCCGACCACCACGAGTGCGTCCGTGCCGCGGTCGAGGGCATCGTCGACCAGACGGCGGGCGTGCGCGGCGTCGGTCCCGACGATCGCGCAGACATCGATACCGCGTCGCTGAAGCGCGGCGACTGCCCGCTCGGCCGCATGCGGTGCATTGCCATGTCCAGACATGGGATTGGTCAGGACCGTGACCTGCTTCACGGAATCAGCTTGCCCGGGTTGAGGATTCCGGCCGGATCCAGCGTGGCCTTGACCGCCCGCAGTACCGCGACGCCGAGCTCACCGACCTCCTCACGCATCCACGGGAGGTGGTCGGCGCCGACCGCATGGTGGTGGGTGATGGTGCCGCCGCCCCGCACCATCGCCTCGGAAGCGGCCTTCTTGGCGGCCTGCCACTGCTCGACCGGATTGCCGCGCTGGGCGGCCACGACCGTGAAGTACAACGAGGCGCCGGTGGGGTACACATGCGAAATGTGACACATCACCAGGGCCGCCGTGCCGGATTCGGCGAGCGCGGTGGTCAGCGCACCGGTGACGGCGGCCTTGAGTGCGGCCAGGTTGGACCACGTCGTGGCGGTCTCCAGTGTTTCGCACAGCGCGCCGGCAGCCAACAGAGAGTCGCGCAGGTACGGGGCATTGAACCGGCCGTGCTCCCAGGCCCGGGCGGGCGCATCGCCCAGCGTGGTGCCACCGTGAGCTTCCAGGACGGCCCGGGTCTCGGCGTGGCGGCTCTCGGTGTGCGCCGCGGTGCCCTCGAACAGGGTGATGGCCAGGCAACCGCCAGTGATGCTCTGCCCGCCAATGCTTTCCGTGGTGGCCAGGTTCACCCCGGTCTCGGCCTCGTCGGAGAGCCGGATCACCGTGGGCCCGGTGCCGGTCTGGGTGACGACCCGCAGGGCCTCGGCGCCGGTGGCGAAGTCCGGGAAGGACCAGGCCTCGTAGCGTGTGGTCTCAGGTACCGGATGCACGCGCACCCGAACCCGGGTGATGACGCCGAAAACGCCTTCCGAGCCGAGGAGCAGCTGACGCAGGTCCGGACCGGCTGCTGAGGCCGGTGCCCGCCCGAGGTCCAGTGTGCCGGCCGGAGTGACGGCTCGCAGGCCGCGGACCATGTCATCGAAGCGACCGTATCCGGCGGAATCCTGCCCCGAGGAGCGGGTCGCAGCGAACCCACCGATGGTGGCGAACTGGAAGCTCTGCGGAAAATGGCCCAGCGAGAAGCCCTGTGCGCCAAGCAATGCCTCTGCCTGTGGTCCGGTCACGCCCGCGCCGAGCTCGGCCTCACCGGCCACCTCGTCAAGGCTGTGTAGTTCATCGAGACGGCGTAGGTCGAGCGCGACGACGGCAGTGAAGCCCCCGCGCAGCGGATCGAGACCACCCACGACGCTCGTCCCGCCGCCGAACGGAACGACGGCGATCCGGTGTTCGGCGCACCAAGCCAGGATCGCGGCGACCTCGTCCTCGGACCCCGGGAGCAGCACCGCGTCGGGCGCATCCTGTACACCCGAAGCGTTGCGGCGCAGCAGATCCGGTGTCGACTTGCCGCCGGCGTGCAACAGCCGTGACATGGTGTCGGTACCGCAATGCTGTGCGCCGACGATCGCGGTGAGGGCGTCCCGATCGGCCTCCGACAGCGCCGACGGACGCAACTGCACCTGCTCGGGCGTCACCTCTTCGGCTGTCGCGGCATCGACGCCGAGAGCCTGCTGCAGCAGGGACCGGATTCCGTCGGACAGCGGCTTGGCGGCCTGCGGGTCGCCCCAGGCATTCCACTTCATCGGAGGCAGAAACTGTTCAGCCGGCTGAGTCATGCGTTACAGTATTACACATGATGTCAATCAGTAACGATCGTTCGCTGAGCGACCAGATCTTGGACGCCGCCGCCAGCTGTGTGCTGGCCTTCGGCGTGGACCGGGTGACCCTGGCCGAGATCGCCCGGCGGGCCGGTATCAGCCGACCAACCGTGTACCGCCGTTTCCCCGACACCCAGTCGATCCTGGCCGCGCTGCTCACCGCGCGGATCGTGGGTGTGCTGGACGAAACCGGCAGTCAGGGCCCTGGTCGTGCGGCGCTGGTGGCGCGCATGGTGACGGTGGCAGGACGGCTGCGCCGCGACGAGGTGATCATGGCGGTCCTGCACTCCGCACCGGAGTTGGCGATGGTCTACATCGCCGAACGGCTGGGCACCAGCCAGCAGATCCTGATCGACGCACTGGCCGGTGAGCTCAAGCTCGCCCAGGAGGTCGGCAAGGAGAACGACCGCGTCCGGTCGGGAGACCCGCGCCAGCTGGCCACAATGTGCCTGCTCATCACGCAGTCGGCGATCCAGTCCGCCCAGATGGTCGAGCCCATCCTCGACGCCGACGCCCTCGCGGCCGAGCTCACCCACGCGCTGAACGGATACCTGGCGTCGTGACCGGTCCCACAGCGCTCAACCGCCGAAGACGCGCAACCGAATTGGCCGAACTCGCCGACGGCGAACAGGCCGATGTGATCGTCATCGGCGGCGGGATCACCGGTGCGGGCATCGCGCTGGATGCCGCCACCCGGGGCCTGCGGGTCGTGCTGGTGGAGAAACACGATCTGGCTTTCGGGACCAGCCGGTGGAGTTCGAAACTCGTGCACGGCGGTCTGCGTTATCTGGCCACCGGCAACGTCGGGATCGCCCGCCGCAGTGCGATCGAGCGCGGAATCCTGATGACCCGCAATGCACCTCATCTCGTCAAGGCCATGCCGCAGCTGGTACCCCTGCTGCCGTCGATGGGACGCGCGTCGCGGGCGTTGGTGCGCACCGGATTCGTCGCCGGCGACGGTCTGCGCAGGCTTGCGGGCACCAGCGCGTCGGCCCTGCCGCGGTCGAGCCGGGTGGATGCGCGTCGGGCTGTCGAACTGGCGCCGACCGTTCGCACCGAGGGGCTCGACGGCGCATACCTGGCCTACGACGGCCAGCTCATCGATGACGCCCGACTGGTGACCGCGGTCGCCCGGACCGCCGCGCAGCACGGGGCCCGCATCCTGACCCGGGTCTCGGCCCGTGCCGCCGATGCCACGTCGGTGCAGCTGACCGACGAACTGACCGGGCAATCCTTCGACGCGAGTGCGCGTGTCGTCATCAACGCCGCCGGAGTGTGGGCCGGGGATCTCGACCCGGCGATCATGCTGCGGCCCAGCCGCGGTACGCATCTGGTGTTCGACGCCGCAGCGTTCGGCAATCCGTCAGCGGCCCTGACCATTCCGATACCGGGGGAGTTGAACCGGTTCGTCTTCGCGATGCCCGAGCAGCTCGGCCGGGTCTACCTCGGGCTGACCGACGAGGACGCCCCTGGGCCGATTCCCGATGTGCCGCAACCGACTCCGGGTGAGATCGCGTTCCTGCTCGACACCGTCAACACCGCACTGGCCACCGACCTGACCACTGCCGACGTACGAGGGGCGTACGCCGGGCTGCGGCCGCTGATCGACACTGGCGAGGGCAATACCGCCGATGTGTCCCGCGAGCACGCCGTGGTCGAATCCGCGAGCGGGGTGATCAGCATCATCGGCGGAAAGCTCACCGAATACCGGTACATGGCCCAAGACGTGTTGGACCGGGCGCTGGCTCTGCGCGGGCTGGCCGCGACGAGCTGCCGCACGGGCAATCTTCCCCTCGTCGGCGCGCCCGCAAATCCGGTCTCCACCCTGCGATCCCCGCATGCGACGCCCTCCTCGCTGGTGGCGCGGTACGGGGCCGAGGCGCCCAACGTGATCGCGCAGTCCCGCTGCGTGCGTCCGACCGACCCGGTGGCCGAGGGCATCGACGTGATCCGCGCCGAGTTCGAGTACGCCGTCAGCCACGAAGGCGCACTGTCGGCCGACGACATCCTGGATCGGCGTACGCGCATCGGGTTGGTGAGCGGCGACCGGGACCTCGCGGCTGAGGCAGCCGCCGAGATGATCGCCGAATTCAATGAAGTCGAGTAGTCCACTACGCATGGCGTGGCCGGTCGCCGTGAGCACACTGACCCTTGAGGCGCAAACCTGTGCGGTAAGGGAGCTCGATCATGGCGAAGCGGCTGGTGGTGTGCTGCGACGGCACGTGGAACACACCTGATCAGACAACGGACGGCAAGCCCACGCCCACCAACGTCGCGAAAGTGGCGATGGCGCTGTCTTCTCACGACGACGACGGGCGAGAGCAGCGCCTGTTCTATCACCGGGGTGTGGGCACCACCCGGTCGGACCGCCTGCTCGGTGGGGCCTTCGGGGCCGGTCTCTTCCGCGATGTCTGCCAGACCTACCGATTCGTCGTCCAGAACTACCAGCCTGGTGATGAGGTGTATTTCTTCGGATTCAGCCGCGGGGCGTTCACCGCACGCAGCACGGCGGGCCTGATCCGCAACTCGGGAGTGCTACATCGCGACAATTCTGATCAGATCCAGCAGGCGTACGCGTTGTACCGCGACCACAGGCCCGCCACCGGTCCGCGTAGCGCCGAGGCGGCGTTGTTCCGGAAGATGTACTCCTACGAAACCGATATCCGGTTCATCGGGGTCTGGGATACCGTTGGTGCCCTGGGGATTCCATCGGTCGGCGGGTGGCTGGCCCGCCGGTTCAACCGGCGGTACGAATTTCACGACACCACGCTGAGTTCGAGGGTCGGGGAGGCCTACCAGGCGCTCGCGATCGACGAGCGGCGCGGCCCGTTCGTGCCGACGGTCTGGTCCCGGTCGAACATGGCTCCGCCCACGCAGCGTCTGGAGCAGGTGTGGTTCACCGGATCGCACTCCGATGTGGGTGGCGGCAACGCCGACCACGGACTCAGCGACATCGCGTTGTGCTGGATGCTGGAGAAGGCCCGCGGCGCCGGGCTGGCATTCGTCGAAAGGTCCTTCTTGCGTGAGCCACCCGCCGGCGGAGAGCCGGTCTCCGGCGACGAGATCGTCGAGGAGTACACCCGTATCGACCCCAATCCCGCTCAGGAGCCCGAGAATTCACGGAAGGGTATCTACCGCTTCCTGCCGCCGCACGCGCGCGAGGGTGGAAAAGGCGGCAACGAGTACATCGCCTCGACCGTCGACCGGGAACAGCGTTCGCGGGGCTGGTGGAAAGCACCGGTACCCGACGACGATCCGGAGCGCAGGATCGTGCCGGTCAAACTGACCGAGGATCTGACCCGGGTGGGTTAGACGTGCGCCAGGATCTGGTCGCGCACGGCCGATCCGGTGTGGCGCTGCCACATCGCCTGGACACCGACCAGCAATGGCGGTTCCAGCTCGGCGATCACCACGCGTCCGTCCATGGCGGGGCCGGCGGGAGTGGTGACGAACGCGACGGCACCGGTGGTGAGTGGGGCGGCGACGGTCGCCGCGCCCTGGACCCGGCTGACGACATAGTCGGGTTCGAATCCGGCACGCCGGCATGCGCCCATCAGAAAGTCGCTGTAGTACGACGCCCCCGGGGGCGCCCACAACGCGATGCGCTCCCCGGCGAGTTCGTGGATATCGACGGCGGACGAGCCGGCCAGCCGGTGTTCGCCGGGCACGGCCAGCCGTACCCGGTCGTAACCCAGGACGGCCGTGGCCAATTCGTTGGTAGGGACCACGCCTCGGCGCACACCGAGCTGCACGCTGCCATCGAGCACCGCGGCGGAGAGCTCATCGGGGTAGAGCTGGCGGAAGGTGAAGGAGGTGTCGGGGAACGCGGTGATGGCCGGTTCGAGGTGGGTATAGGCTTCGCTGCCGCTGAGTGCCGGAGTGTGGCCGACGACAAAGACCTCGGCCGCGCCCGCGGCGGTCTCTTCCACCCGTGTGGCCACCGTGTGCGCCGCTGCCAGCAGTGTTCGGCCTTCGGTGAGAAGCACTTCGCCGGCCAGGGTGAGCGTCAGGCGCCGGCCCTCGCGCCGGAACAGTGTGGCGTTGAGTTCCTTCTCCAGTTGCTGCATCGAGCTGCTGAGGGCCTGTTGGCTAACGTGCAACGCGGATGCCGCGGCGGTAACGCTTCCTGCCTCGCCGATCGCGATGAACTGGCGCAAACGGCGTAGATCGGAGATCTTCGAGGTCACCGCCCCAATCTATCTACAAGTACCGGTTGTGGAAACCTCGGGATTTTGCGTTTTTCATATGTGGATCGCGAAACTACGCTGCGAGGCATGAGCAAACTGGAAGGGAAATCAGCAATTGTTGCTGCCGGGGCCAAGAATCTCGGTGGCCTGATCAGCGCGACGTTGGCTTCGAGGGGTGTCAACGTTGCCGTTCACTACAACAGCGCCGCCACAGAGGCTGAGGCCGACAAGACGGTGGCGGCAGTACAGGACGCCGGTGTGAAGGCCGTGAAGGTGCAGGGCGACCTGACCGTGCCGGCCAACGTCGAGAAACTCTTCGACACGGCCATCGACGCGTTCGGCAGCGTCGACATCGCGATCAACACCGTGGGCAAGGTGTTGCGCAAGCCGTTCGTGGAAACCACTGAGGCCGAATATGATTCGATGTTCGACATCAACGCCAAGGCGGCCTACTTCTTCCTGCAGCAGGCGGGCAGGCGACTGAACGACGATGGCTCGGTCGTCACCATCGTGACCGCGCTGCTGGCGGCCTACACCGACGGCTACTCGACGTACGCGGGCTCCAAGAGTCCCGTCGAGCACTTCACCCGGGCCGCCTCAAAGGAATTCGGAGTGCGCGGCATCAACGTCAACAACGTGGCCCCCGGTCCGATGGACACGCCCTTCTTCTATCCGCAGGAGACTCCGGAGCGGGTCGAGTTCCACAAATCGCAGGCGATGGGCAACCGGCTGACCGAGATCACCGACATCGCCCCGCTGGTGGTGTTCCTCGCCGGCGAGGGGCACTGGATCAACGGGCAGACCATCTTCGCCAATGGCGGCTACACCACGCGGTAGCACGCCGAGCAGACGTAGAACTGCCCCTTTTCGCTTGAAAAGGGGCAGTTCTGTGTCTGCTCGCGAAAGGCCTTGCGCTGAAGAGTTACAGCGGGATGTTCTTGTGGCGACCGCGCCGGTGCGGGGCCTCGGCCAGCGCCTGCGTCAACTTGCTGCGGGTGTGGGCCGGATCGATCTTCTCGTCGACCACGCCGATCTCGATCGCCGAATCCACACCGCCGGCAATCCTCTCGTGCTCCAGCGCGAGTTCCTCGTGCAGCGCGTCGCGTTCTGCAGCATCTTCGACAGCCGCCAGCTTGCGCTTGTGCAGGATGCCCACCGCGGCCTTGGCGCCCATGACCGCGACCTCGGCGTCCGGCCAGGCGAAGACCTTGGTGGCGTTGAGTGAGCGCGAGTTCATCGCGATGTAGGCACCGCCGTAGATCTTGCGGGTCACCAGGGTCACGCGGGGGACCGAGGATTCACCGAAGGCGTGCAGCAGCTTGGCGCCGCGGCGCACCACACCGCCCCACTCCTGGTCCACACCGGGCAGGTAACCCGGGACGTCGACGACGACCACCAGCGGAATGCCGAACGCGTCGCACAACCGCACGAAACGTGCTGACTTCTCAGCGCTTTCGGAGTTCAGGCAGCCACCGAGCCGCAGCGGGTTGTTCGCGATCACGCCGACCGAACGGCCGGCCAGCCGACCGAGACCGACAACGATCGACGGGGCCCACTTGCCCTGGAACTCCTCGAACGGGACACCCTCGTCGAGCAGCGCCTCGATGATCGGGTGCACGTCGTAGGCGCGGCGGGCGGACTCGGGCATCAGCGCCGCCAAGTCGGTGTCGCCGGCCTCGGCCTTGCTGCGATCGAAATGGCCCTGCTGGCTGAACAATCCGACCAGACGACGACCGCGCTCGTAGGCGTCGAGCTCATCGTCGGCGACGATGTGGCACACACCGGACTTCTTGTGGTGAGCGTCGGGGCCGCCGAGCGACACCATGTCGACGTCCTCACCGGTGACACTGCGCACCACGTCCGGACCGGTGACGAACACCTTGCTGTCCGGAGCCATGATGATCACGTCGGTCAGGGCGGGCCCGTAAGCCGCACCGCCGGCGGCGAATCCGACGACCACCGAGATCTGGGGGATGTAGCCGGACGCCCGGATCATCGCCTCGAAGACCAGACCGACCGCGTGCAGCGCCTTGACGCCCTCGGCCAGCCGCGCGCCGCCCGAGTGCCAGATGCCCACGATCGGGCTCTGCTCCTCGATCGCGGTGTCATACGCATTGACGATGTGGGCACAGCCCTCGATGCCCATGGCCCCACCCATGACGGTGCCGTCGGTGCAGAACGCAACCGTCCGAACGCCGTTGACCGTACCGGCCGCGGCCAGCACGCCCGAGCGGTCCCGCTCGTGGAGCAGTTCGACGCTGCCGTCGTCGAAGAACGTCTGCAGGCGCAACAGCGGATCGCGCGGGTCGAGTGATTCGGCGGCTGCCTCGGGGGCCATGATCGTCATAGGGTCTCCTTTAATGGAAAGCGCTGGGTCGCCGTAGTTCGGAAGCTCAGTACTTTCCGAAGGCGAGCGCGACGTTGTGCCCACCGAATCCGAACGAATTGTTGATTGCGTACTTGTAATTGCCCTGCCGCGGCTCACCGGCGACCACATCCAGATCGATCTCCGGATCGAGGTTGTGCAGGTTGCGCGTCGCAGGGATCACGCCGTCGCGCAGCGCCAGGACGGTGAGGATGGACTCCACCGCACCGACCGCACCGACAGAATGGCCCAGCGCCGCCTTGGGCGCGTAGACCGCGGGCTTGTGGCCCACCATCGCGTTGTTGATCGCCTTGCTCTCGGCCACATCGCCGACGCTGGTGCCAGTGGCATGGGCGTTGACGTGGTCGATGTCTTGGGGCTGCAGACCCGCCAGCTGGATGGCCCGGGTCATGGCATGACCGGCCTGCTCGCCGTTGGGGTCGGGGGCCACGATGTGATAGCCGTCCGAGGTCACGCTCGCTCCCATGATCCGGGCCAGGATGTTGGCGCCGCGGGCCTTGGCGTGCTCCTCGGTCTCGATCACCATCAGGGCGCCGGCCTCGCCGAAGACGAAACCGTTGCGATCCTTGTCGAAGGGCTTGCAGGCGCCTTCGGGATCGTCGTTGGAGTTGGACAAAACGATGCGCATCTGTGCGAAGCCGGCGATCGGCACGGCCTCGATCTTGGTTTCCACACCACCGCAGATCGCCATATCGGCCTCACCGAGGACGATCTGCCGCCACGCGTTGGCGATCGCTTCCGAACCCGACGCGCAGGCCGAGATCGAGGTGCACACCCCGGCCTTGGCCTTGCGCTCGAGTCCGATCGCGGCTGCCGCGCCGTTGGGCATGTACATCTGCACCACCAGCGGCGACACCGCACGAAGGCCCTTGGTCCGCATTCCGTCGTAGGCGAACACGAGCTCTTCGGTAGAACCCAGACCGGTGCCGATGGACACCATGAGACGGCGGGCATCGACCTCGGGGGAGCCGGCATTGGCCCACACCCGACGGCCGATGACCGTCGACATCTTCTGCAAATATGACAACCGGCGCAGTTCGACGCGTGTCAGCTCGGAGTCGAACTCTTCGAGGAGGTGGCCGCCGATGCGAACCGGCAAGTCGTACTCGTCGACGAACGAATCAGTGAGCTTGCGGATGCCGCTCTGACCGTCGAGCAGCTTCTTCCACGTGCTCTCAGCATCGGTTGCCAGCGCCGTTGACATGGCTACGCCGGTGACAACCACATTGGGAAGACCATTCCCAGTGGACAATCCCGCCATATTTACGGAGTTCTTCCTTCCGTGCTTTCCCTCGGTTCTTTACCGTCCGGGGCTACCTTTCGGGGCCACCGATCAGGTTTTGTGCGCCGGCCTCAGTACCGTCCGAAGGCCAGAGCCACATTGTGTCCACCGAACCCGAACGAGTTGTTGATGGCGTACTTGTAGTCGCCATAACGAGGCTCGCCTGCAACCACATCGAGATCGATCTCAGGATCCGGTGTCTCGTAGTTGAGCGTCGGGGGAATCACCCCGTCGCGCAACGCGAGCACCGTCAACACCGACTCCAGTGCACCGACAGCGCCGATCGAGTGACCCAGCGCCGACTTGGGCGCGTAGACCGCGGCGTTCTCGCATCCGGCAACGCGGATGGCATTGGCCTCGGCTGTGTCACCGATCGGGGTGGCGGTGCCGTGAGCGTTGATGTGATCGATGTCCTTGGCGTCCAGGCCCGCGGTTTCCATCGCCCGCTTCATCGCGGCACCGGCACGCTGACCGTTGTCCGCCGGAGCGACCATGTGGAATGCGTCCGAGGTGATGCCTGCACCCATCACCCGGGCCAGCGGCTTGGCGCCACGGGCCAGGGCATGCTCCTCGGTCTCGATGATCATCATCGCGCCGGCCTCGCCGAACACGAATCCGTCACGGTCCTTGTCGAACGGCCGGGACGCCCCTGCGGGATCGTCGTTACGCGTCGACATGGCGCGCATCATCGAGAACGCCGCGATCGGCAGTGCCTCGATGCCGCCTTCCACGCCGCCGACGACGGCGAAGTCCGCATCACCCATCACGATCTGGCGCCAGCCGTGGGCGATGGCCTCAGATCCCGACGAACACGCCGACACCGGCGTGATGACCCCGGCGCGGGCGCCGAGTTCAAGACCGGCGACCGCGGCCGCACCGTTGGGCATGATCATCTGAACGGCGAGCGGGCTGACCTTGCGGATGCCGCCCTCGTTCATCGCGTCGTAGGTCTCGACGATCTTCTCGCCACCGCCGAGGCCCGTGCCGATCACGACGGAGAACCGATCGGGATCGACCTCGGGCGCTCCGGCGTTTTTCCACAGCCGTCGGGCCAGCACCAGCGACATGCGCTGCACGTAGGAATTACGTCGCAGCTCGATGCGCGTCAAGTGGCTGTCCACGTCATCGACCAGGTGGCCACCGATACGCACCGGAAGGTCCCACTTGGTGACGAAGTCGTCGGTCAACTCACGGATGCCGCTTTCTCCGGCCAGGAGGCCCTTCCACGTGCTCTCGATGTCAGCAGCGAGCGCCGTGGTGGCCTCCACGGCGGTCACCACGACGTTCGGGAAGCCTCCGTTAGCAGTGGAAGGTCTGGTCATTCCGAGCCAAACTTCTCGCGCAGGGCGGCGGCAGCCTCGGGGTTCTCTTCTTCGAGCTTCTGGATGTAGGAGACGACGTCACCGACGGTGCGCAGGCCGGCCAGATCCTCGTCGGGGATCTTCACGCCGTACTTGTCCTCGGTCTGCACGGCGATCTCCACCATCGACAGCGAGTCGATGTCCAGGTCGTCGACGAAGGACTTCTCCGGGGTCACCTCAGACGGCTCGATGCCGGTGACCTCTTCGATGATCTCGGCGAGACCGGCGATGATTTCTTCTTGACTGGCGGCCACAATGGCTCCTTCTTGTTGTTGATCGCGCCCTCCGGGTACGGAGGACATTCCGGGACGTTCGTTTTTTCGATATTCAGTTGTCGCTGGACTCAGAGCTCGTCCAAGCCGTCCAGGTCTGCTGGGGCCTTGATGGCCCGGGCCGGGGTGCCCTTCAGTTCACGTTTGGCGATGCCGGCCAGGGTGCCTGCGGGCGGGAACTCCACGATCCCGGGGCGCTCGGCATTCTCGAAACGGTCTCGCATGGTCGCGGTGCACAGATCCCAGCGCACCGGCTTGGTCAGCTGGGACACCAGCTTCTCCATCGCGTCGGCGGCTGACGTGACCGGCTGACCGTCCGCATTCGAGAGGAGGGTCGTGTTCGGCCTCAAGGACGAAGCGGTTGTTACCTCTCGAACTGCGGCGGCGTAGCCGTCCAGCGCGGAAGCCATGTAATGGGTGTGGAACGCGCCCGCGGTCGCCAGCTTACGGACGCGGGCCTTGGCCGGCGGATCCTCGGCGAGCTTCTCCAGTGCCGCGACGGCGCCGGCGGCCACGATCTGGCCGGCCGCGTTCCGGTTGGCCGGGACCAGGTCGAGTGACTCCAGCCGGGCCAGTACCTCGGCCTCGTCGCCGCCGAGAACCGCCGCCATGCCGGTCGGCTCGACGGCGCAGGCCTTGGCCATCTCGGCGCCGCGGGTGGCGGCCAGCTTGACGGCGTCATCGGCGGAGATGACCCCGGCGATGGCGTAAGCGGCGATCTCGCCGACGGAATGACCCGCCACGAGAGTCTCGGCGGTATCGGGCAGACCGCGTTTGGCCAGTTCTTCGTAGGCCAGCAGCGTGGCGGCCACCACCAGCGGCTGAGTCACCGCGGTGTCGGTGATCTCCTCGGCGGTGGCAGTGGTTCCCAGGCGCGCCAGATCCAGGCCGCTGATCTGCGACCACGTGGCGAGGCGATCGGCGGCACCGGGCAGCTCCAGCCAAGGGGAGAGCATGCCGGGCGTCTGCGATCCCTGGCCGGGAGCAAGCAATGCGAGCACGGGTTGAGGCACGTCTTTAAGAGAACACTGTGAAGACGGTTTTGTGGGGTGTAAGAGATTATGAACCTTGTCTTATGTTTTTGTAGGTTCCCTACAAAAGTGCATGTTATGCGACGTTGCCTTCACCGCAGCGAAATATGTCACAGCCCCTCGATCGCTCGGTGAGGCCAGTTCAGGCCCGTTGTCGGGTGGAATGAGCCGGGCGAATCGCCGGTATCACCGTGGTTCCACCATTTGGCGTGCTCGGCTGGTATGCCTGTTTGCTCAGCCTGCCGACTGTCGAGGCGACGCGCAACACGTAGGCGTCCCTGGGCACGGCCGGATCGCGGCCGGTGAAGTCGCCGATCCGTTTGAGCCGGTAGCGGACCGTGTTTGGATGAACGAACAATTTGCGGGCGCAAGCTTCGATGGCGCCGCCGGAGTCCAGGAATGCGTCGAGAGTCTCTGTGAGGGCCGGGCCGGCATCGCCCAGCGGGCGCATGACCTCGGTTTCCAATGCCGCGATGGCGGTCGCATCGCCCAGCAGGGCCCGTTCGGGCAACAGGTCACGCGCCGACACCGGCCGGGGTGCGCCGGTCCACCCCGCCACCGCGTTCATCCCGGAGATCGCCTCGGTGGCGCTGCGGTGCGCGGCGGTCAGCGTCGGGGAGGTTGGCCCGATCACCACCGGACCGTCGGCGAACACCGACAGCAGGTCGGCCAGGAAGCGGTCGGTCGGTGACAGGGGGCCCGACACGATCGCGACCAGCCAGGTTCCGTGCACATCCGACAGCGCTGCCCGGTCGTTGCGCTTCACGACATCGTGGATGTCGTCGCGAGCCAGGTCCAACCGGTCCTTGCGCGGCAGGCCCACGATCACCGTGGCCGGCGCGGTCGCGTCCCAATTCAGCGCCGCGGCCTGCGACTGCAGCTCGGGTCCGGTGTCGCCGCGCACCACCGCGTCGACGACGTTGGCCTCCATTCGCAGGTCCCAGGCGCCGCGAGCCTCGGCCTGGTCGGCGTAGGCGCTGGCCGCCGCGAACGCCAGGTCCCGGCTGTACCGCAGGATGCCCGCCGTCAGCGCGTTGAGCTGCTCCTCGGACCGGGCCAGCAGGGGCACCACCTCCTCGAAGAACTCCATCGAGGTCCGCACCATCTCGACCGACTGGCGCAAGGCGATACGGCGACGCAGATCCTGGGGCACCACCTCGAAGGCCTGAGCGGTGTAGCTGACATCGCTTGCCGGATCCCGCATCCACTCGACGAAGTTGACCACGGCGGTCTGGACCACCAGCTGCACGCTGGCCCGCTGCGACGCGTCGAGATCGGAGAAGAAGTCCAGGCGCTGGGCCATCGCGTGCACGGCCTCGGTGGCCAGCCTGCCGGAATACTGCTTCAGCCGGCGTAACACCGAGTCGGGCACGCTCGCGAGGACCTCGACGGTCGACTTGGGCGGAACGAACCGGTTGTTGTCAGGCACCCCTAAAAGGTACGCCTGTTTTCTGGTGGAATCCTCCAACAGCCCTACTCAGACGGGCGGTCGTTCTCTTATGGAACGACCGCCCGCCCGAGAACTCGCCTAGGCGCTTCCGGTGTCGACGTAGGACACCGCGGCGGCGAACACGTCGTCGATCTTGTACTGCTTGGCCGCCGCGATGGCCACCGAGGGATCGATCTCGCCGTCCCGGGCCAGCCCCTCCAGCGCTGCCACCACAACCGACTCGGCGTCGGTGTTGAAGTAGCGCCGAGCGGCCGGCCGGGTGTCGGAGAATCCGAAGCCGTCGGTGCCGAGCGTGATGTAGGTACCGGGGACCCAGGGCCGGATCTGCTCGGGCACTGCCCGCATCCAGTCCGACACCGCCACCACCGGACCGGCCGCGTCGGCCAGCGCGCTGGTCACATGCGGCGTGCGGGCCGGCTGATCGGGATGCCGGAGACGGTGCCGCTCGATCTCCACACCCTCGCGGTTGAGCTCGCCCCAGCTGGTCACCGACCACACGTCGGCCGCCACGTCCCAGTGTTCGGCCAGCATGTCGGCAGCCCGGAGCGCCTCGGGCATCGATACTCCCGACGCCAGGATCTGCGCGGTATTCGTACGTTTCTCCGCTGCCCGCCGGTAGCGGTACATGCCCCGCAACAGGGCTTCGGTGTCCAGATCGGACGGCTCGGCGGGCTGAACGTAGGGCTCGTTGTAGATGGTGATGTAGAAGAACACGTTCTCGGGGTGCTCGCCGTACATCCGTTGCAGACCGCTCTGGATGATGTGGGCGATCTCGTAGGCGAACGCCGGGTCGTAGGTCACCGCGGCCGGGTTGGTCGACGCCAGCAGCAGCGAATGTCCGTCGGCGTGCTGCAGGCCCTCACCGGTCAGGGTGGTGCGTCCGGCCGTCGCCCCGAGCACGAATCCCTTGGCCATCTGATCGGCCGCCGCCCACAGCCCGTCACCGGTGCGCTGGAACCCGAACATCGAATAGAAGATGTAGATCGGGATCATGGGCTCGTTGTGGGTCGAGTACGAGGTGCCCACCGCGGTGAACGACGATGTCGACCCCGCCTCGTTGATGCCCTCGTGCAGGATCTGGCCGACCTCGGACTCCTTGTACGCCAGCATCAATGCCGAGTCGACCGAGGTGTACAGCTGCCCGTTGCGGTTGTAGATCTTCAGGCTCGGGAACCACGAGTCCATGCCGAAGGTACGGGCCTCGTCGGGGATGATCGGCACCAGCCGCGGGCCGATGTTCTTGTCCCGCAACAGTTCCTTGAACGTGCGCACCGTCGCCATGGTGGTGGCCACGGCCTGGTTGCCCGAGCCCTTCTTCAAGGCGGAGTACGCATCGGATGCCGGCAGCGCCAAGGGCGTGGACTTGTTGCGCCGTGCCGGGACGAATCCGCCCAGCGCGCGGCGACGGTCCAGCAGGTACCGGATCTCGGGTGCCTCGGGCCCGGGGTGGTAGTACGGCGGCAGGTAGGGATCCTGCTCGAGCTGCTCATCGCTGATGGGCACGCGGGTGACGTCGCGGAAATCCTTGAGGTCTTGCAGCGCAAGCTTTTTCATCTGATGCGTGGCGTTGCGGCCCTCGAAGTGGCTGCCCAGCGTGTAGCCCTTGATGGTCTTGGCCAGGATGATCGTCGGCTGGCCCTTGTGCTCCATCGCGGCGCGGTAGGCGGCATACACCTTGCGGTAGTCGTGACCGCCGCGCTTGAGATTCCAGATCTCCTGGTCGGTCATCGGCTCGACCAGGGCCTTGGTACGCGGGTCGCGGCCGAAGAAATGATCGCGCACGTAGGCGCCGTCGTTGGCCTTGTAGGTCTGGTAATCCCCGTCGGGCGTGGTGTTCATCAGGTTGACCAGCGCACCGTCGCGATCAGCGTGCAGCAGGGCGTCCCACTCGCGGCCCCAGACCACCTTGATGACGTTCCAGCCCGCGCCGCGGAAGAACGACTCCAGCTCCTGGATGATCTTGCCGTTGCCGCGCACCGGGCCGTCCAGGCGCTGCAAGTTGCAGTTGACGACGAAGGTCAGGTTGTCGAGCGCCTCGTTGGCGGCCACCTGGATCAGGCCGCGGCTCTCCGGCTCGTCCATCTCGCCGTCGCCGAGGAACGCCCACACGTGCTGATCGGAGGTGTCCTTGATGCCGCGGTCGTGCAGGTAGTGGTTGAACCGGGCCTGGTAGATCGCGTTCATCGGGCCCAGGCCCATCGACACAGTGGGGAATTCCCAGAAGTCGGGCATCAGCCGCGGGTGCGGATAGGACGGCAGACCGCCACCGGCATGGCTGTGCTCCTGGCGGAAACCATCCAGTTGGTCGGTCGTCAGCCGGCCCTCGAGGAACGCGCGCGCATAGATGCCGGGGGAGGCGTGGCCCTGGATGAAAACCTGGTCACCGCCACCGGGGTGGGATTTGCCCCGGAAGAAGTGGTTGAACCCGACCTCATACAGCGACGCCGAGGATGCGTACGTCGAAATGTGGCCGCCCACACCGACTCCCGGGCGCTGAGCGCGGTGCACCATGATGGCCGCGTTCCACCGGATCCAGGCGCGGAAGCGTCGCTCGACGTCCTCGTCGCCGGGGAACCAGGGCTCCAGTTCGGTGGGAATCGTGTTGACGTAATCGGTCGACGTCAGCGCGGGGATGGCGACCCGCTTCTCGCGTGAGCGTTCCAGCAGTCGCAACATCAGGTACCGGGCCCGTGCCGGGCCGGATCGCTCCAGCAACTCGTCGAACGACTCCAGCCATTCCGCGGTCTCGTCGGTGTCGATATCGGGAAGGTAGGAGGCAACTCCCTCGCGAATCACCCGAACCCGGTCGGGTTCGGCTGCGGTAGAGGAGTTTTGGGCCAGATCCTGGCGCACGAACTCGGTGGTCAACTTCCGCTCCTTGTTAGGCGGTTACTACTGACAGTGCTTGTGGCACCTTCTATCGTCCACCTATCTTGCCGCCTCCGTGCCGCTGGGGGTGGCGCTGCGCAAGTTACCCATCGGTTGCTTTCCGAACCGGTAACGTCTGCAGATCGTGCCGGTTGATGGGCAGTTTGGGGCAAAGGCGCGGATCGCCGCGCGCGCATTCGGTGGCGCCGCGGTGATCGCGATGGTCGTGGTGGGCTGTACCTCCGTTACCGGCGGTAACGCACAGGTCGATTCCGCGGTGGCTCCCGAGTATCGGGCGTCGGTGAAGGCCTCGATCGAGGAATCCTCGGCCAGCTCGGTGACCCGCGAATCCGAACGTCAGGCCTCGTTGACCACGCGGGCGGTGCACACCGTGTGCGAGGACCTCAGCACCTCGGCCGTCGACGCGGTCAACGCGGTCAACGGCTACGTCGAAGCGGTGAACAACGGCGGTGACACCGCGGCCAAGGCCGGTCCCGCGATCGACGGATTGAACCGCAGCGCCGATCTGGTCAGTTCGGGTCTGTCCGACGCGCTGTCACCGGATCTGCGCGACGCGCTGACCGAGTGGATCGACTCGGCGAGGGCTCTCGTCGCCGCCATTTCCGACCACGTCGGCCCAGATGAGTTCAATGCGGCGTCCAACCGATCGAACACCGCCCGAGAGAATGCGCTGACCCGATGCGACAAGGCTTACTGACCGGTGGGGCGACAAAGTGGCCCGCCGGGCACCCGCGGTGGTGCGCCGTCGTGCGACGATAGGTCGCAACACGCAACATGCGCAGATGAACGAGCAACCGACAAGTCTTGAGAGAGGCTCGAAGAAAGGTAAGGAGGACCGACGGTGGTCGCGGCGGCGGGTACGGACTCAGGCCCGAACTACGCCCAAATACTGGGCATCCACAAGGATCAGGTAGTCCAGGAACTGGGGTGGGACGAGGATAGCGACGACGACATCCGGGCCGACATCGAGGAAGCGTGCGGCTCCGAGCTGCTCGATGAGGATTCGGACGAAGTCGTCGACGTCGTAATGCTCTGGTGGAGGGACGACGACGGGGATCTCGTCGACCGGCTCATGGACGCCATCACTCCGCTCGCCGAGGACGGCGTGATCTGGGTGGTTACTCCCAAGACCGGCAAGGCCGGGCATGTGCAGCCCGCCGAGATCGCCGAATCGGCGCCGACGGCCGGTCTGATGCAGACCTCGTCGGCCAAATTGGGGGACTGGACGGCGAGCCGGCTGGTGCAGCCGAAATCGAAGGCAGCAGGCAAGCGGCAATAATGCTGGCTGTGGGAGCCCCGGCGCCCGATTTCACGCTCCGGGACCAGAACGGCAGGCCGGTCACACTCAGCTCCTACCGCGGTGTCAAAGACGTGCTGCTGGTCTTCTTTCCGCTGGCGTTCACCGGCGTGTGCGAAGGCGAACTGGGGGAGATTCGCGACAAGCTGCCGCTGTACGAGAACGACGACACGGCAACGCTGGCCATCTCGGTCGGCCCGACCCCGACGCACAAGATCTGGTCCGTCGAAAGCGGATTCACGTTCCCGGTGCTGTCGGATTTCTGGCCGCACGGCGCGGTCACCCAGGCCTACGGCGTGTTCAACGACGAGGCCGGTTACCCGAATCGTGGCACGTTCGTGGTCGACCGGGCGGGCGCCATCCGCTTCGCGGAGATGATGGACCCGGGTCAGCCACGGGATCAGGCGGTGTGGCGGGAAGCATTGACGGCATTGCAGGCTTGAATTTCCGGTCACGCCGTCTCGGCGTGTACCGTGCCTGCGACGGGGCGCGTAGCTCAGTGGTAGAGCTCTGGTTTTACACACCAGCGGTCGGCGGTTCGATACCGTCCGCGCCCACCAAGAAAGTCCCAGGTAGAACCCGGTTTTGAGTCTGGGTCACAGTCCAATCGAACCCCCGGTGGGCCAATAATGGGCCAACGCACTGAGCCCGCACCCATAGGTTTGTGGGTAGGGATAGTTACACTTGTGGTATTGCCAATGCAGCGAGGGAGGTGATGGAGATGGCGACGGCCATTGATGTAGGTCAGTACGTGTACCAGCGGAAGGGCTGGGTCAACGCGTGGTGTCTCCAGAAGCTCGTCTACTTCGCGCATGCTTGGAGCCTCGCGTGGGATGGTCAGGGACTGTTCGATTCTGAGCTTGAGGCATGGCCCGATGGTCCGGTTGAACGCGAACTGTATGCGGTAAACAAGTATTACCGCGACGGCGGTTACTTCTCTACGGACCTGTTTGGTGCTGACGTTTCACGCCTCACACCCCGCCAAATGGCAGTAATCGACGCGGTGATTGCTCACTACGGCGATTGGTCGAAAGACGAATTGGTCGAGGCAAGCCACACACCCGTTTGGCAGGCCGCCCGTGGGGATGCGGGTCGACACGCGCAGGGCGGGGTGCTGGCCACACGTGACATTCGGCGTTGGCACACGCGTGCGGCATTGACAGGTGCTGACGCGCCCGAGCCTCCGTCCGACTACGTCGGGGGACTGTCTGATGTATCGAACGAACTCGTTGACGCGCAGATCGCTAGATGGCGCGGCGCGCTCGACTTGCTCGCTGAGCGTTGACATTCTGTATTCCGGTGGAGGCTGCGATCCTGATAAATCGCAGCCTCCCCGACACATCGCACGCAGTTACTAACCGTGGGCAATTGGAATCAGCGCTGGCGCGGCCGATGCATACGTTCGGTGGCCAGCTGTTGTATCCCACGCTCATCGAACGGGCAGCTGCGTTGCTGCATGGAGTGGCAACGGCCCACGCATTTTTCGATGGGAACAAGCGGACGGCGTGGCTGAGCACAGCCACTTACCTAGACCGCGAAGGTTCTCCGCTGCAAGGTATTCCGGACCTTGAGGTCGCTGACTTTGTGGTCGATGTGGTGGTAGGCAACATCGATCAGGGTAATGCGGCGCTTTGGTTGCTTGACCGAACTTAGATCAGTTATCGTTCGCGCTCGCGCGTGACCGGCCCAGCAGCGCATCGCCCGCCGACGCCAGCGCGTCGTCGTAGACGTGGCCGTACACCCGCAGCGTGATGGCCGGATCGTGGCCCAACCACTTGGCCGTGGCCGATGGTGTGGTGCCGCCGTCGAGCAGCATCGTGGCGGCGGTGTGCCGCACGTCGTGCAGCCGGATCACCGGTACCCCCGCAGCCACGCAGTGGGCGGCGAATGCCTTTGAGTACGTCTCGGGCCGGATGGGGGAGCCGTCCGCGTTGACGGCCACCAGACCGGTATCGGGCCAGCCGCCACCGAGTGCCAGGTGCTCCTCGGCCTGCCGGGTCTTGAAGGCCCGCAGCGCCGCCAGCACATCGCTGGGCATCGGCAGTGTCCGCGCCGAACGTGTCGACTTCGGCGCACCGGTCACCGTGCCACCGCCGACAACTACCCGCCCCTGAGCAATGGTGATAGTCCCGGCGTCGTGGTCCACGTCCTCCCACCGCAGGCCCAGCACCTCCGACCGGCGCAGCCCGGCGAGCGTCAGAAGCCAGCACGCGGCCAGCCGGTCGTCGGCCACATGCGCGCGGAACGCCGCCGCCTGTTCTGGTGTCCACGTGGCCATCTCGGCGGCAGTCACCTTGGGCCGCTTGACCAGACGGGCGACGTTGCAGGCGACGAGCCCCTGGGCCATGGCGTCGTCCAATGCGGACGACAACACCACCAGCATCGTCACCACCGTGCGGGCGCTGACGCCACCGGCCACCTGTGGCCGTGCGGGATCGGCAGGCCGGGCGGCGGCGTACCGCCCACGCGCGGGCCGGATCACCTCACCCGATGCCACCAGGCGGGCGAGGGCCTTCTCGCCAGCGTTGCCGAATTCGGCGTACATGTCGCTGTAGCTGGCACCGTCGGGGCGCGCCCGCAGCCACGCCAGCACCTCGGCGCTGCGCCGCCCGCGCTTGTCCCGTTGGGCCACAGGCTGGCCCGCCATACGCAGCGTCACCAGGGCATCCAGGTCGGCGGTACGCAGCTGCTGCAAAGGGATCGAGCCCAGGTGCTCGATCACCGGTTTCAGCGCGAAGCGGTACCCGGCCAGCGTCACGGGCCGTACGTCGCGGCGGGAGTCCAGCCATCCGGCCAGGAACGCGCTCGTGGTGGTCTTGTCGCGCCGAACGAACGTGCCCGCCGCTACCTCGGTGGTGATGCGGCGCAGC
Source organism: Mycobacterium sp. URHD0025 (assembly GCF_000426065.1). Taxonomy (GTDB): domain Bacteria; phylum Actinomycetota; class Actinomycetes; order Mycobacteriales; family Mycobacteriaceae; genus Mycobacterium. Next base: position 77,715 of record NZ_AUEQ01000010.1, read on the forward strand.
TCCTTACGCGCCTCGGCCAGGGTGGGGTAGGTGAACCGTTGGCGTTCGCGGCTGCCATCGGGACGGATGTCGACATCGACGCGGAAGCGGTAGCTGACCGCGCCGTTCTTGGCGACGTTCTTGGTGATCGGCTCTGCCCGGCGGGTGCGCGCGGGCTGCTCGTTATTCATGACGGGTTGGCCTTCTTTGTGTTGGTGCTCCAGGCGCGAGGCAGGAAACCGAGTTCCTTGGCCTTGGCGATCCAGCGGTCCAGGGTGGGCAGAGACACCCCGAAGTAGTCGGCCACGTGTTCCCGTGGCGGCATCCCGATTTCGCGCGTGCCTTCGAGCAGTGCCGCGACCTGGCGGTAGTGCTCTGGTCCGAGATTGCGGCGGCGCTTGCCTGGTTCCAGGTCGGGCCGGGCCTGGCCGGTCGGGTCGAACAGGTCACCGGCATTGGCTACACCGTGCTCGGTCATCGAGATGAACTGTGCCGCCGCCTTGGCCAGCCGCCGAACCGGTATCTGGCGCACGGCAGCAGGGTCGATGTCGCCGCCGTCGTCGGTGGTTACCATCCGCAGCTCCACCAGGCGCGGCGTTCCACCGGTGCGTTCGATACGCACCTGATAGCTGAAAGCGTGCCCGTACAAAGGGATTTCGATCAGGCCGTCATCGCTGCCGGGCTTACCGCTCACGCGCCGAATGTCACCGGCGAGCACGTCGCCCACGATGGGCGTAAAAGCAGGGTTATCAGAAGTCACGCAAACATGATAACGCTAATGATAGCTAATCGCCTAGACTTTTATCACTACTTGAGCCACGCTAGGCACATGAGCAAGTTAGCTGACACCACACACAACAATCTGACACTGGAGAGCCTGCGCCAGGGGCCGCCGACCGTGAGCATCGACACGGCTGCCGAATACCTTGGTGTGTCGCGCGGTTTCGCGTACACGATGGCAAGGCAGGGGAATCTGCCGGTTATCCGGCTGAGCAACACGCGGATGCGCGTGCCCACGGTGAAGTTGCTGCGGATGCTTGAGGGCGATGACATCGCTGGGGGTGCCGAGTGAGCACGCCGACTGCCGACGCCGTGGCCGTCGATCCCGATTGGGTTGCCGCCCAGGTGGCCAAGTTCGATGCTGACGCGCTGAGGCGTGCGGGGGAGCTGCTGCTGGCCCTGGCGAGCAGCGCCGACGCCAAGGCAGGTACGGCGTGAGCTTGTACGACTACCGCGCGTCCCAGCCGATCAGCGCTATCGACACGCCGTTCTACGCGCTGCTCATGGCGGCAATTCGCAAGGCCGACAGCCAGAACGCCGCGCGGCTGCGCATGGCTTTTCCGCACATCCATGCGGAGTTTCAGGCCCGCTACAACGCGCCGGGCGGCGTGCTGCCCGATGACCCCGAGGCCGGGGGCGGTGCGGCGTGAGGCACCCAAACCCGACCGACTTCGTGGAGCGGTAATGACCACGTAACTCCCTGGGGTGCAAGAGAATACCTACCGATGTCGGATAACTCAGTTCTGCACGGTCGTGTGCTCTAGTTGCTCATACCGAGAGGAGGTCGCCATGGCCGACACCACCACCGGCAATGACCGGCTCATCTCACTGCGCACGGCCCGGTGCGGGTGACTGGCTGGCCACCCAAGGGCACCGACCGGGGCAAGGGCGATGCGGTAGCACGGGCCACCGGACTGCTGGCGGCGCTCGAGACCGGCCGCGCTCGGGTGGCTGGCTACCTCCCCGACTTCGAGGCCCAGGCGTGCGCCTGGGAGGCCGGGCAGCACCAGCCCGACCGGGTGGCTGCGGCGGTGGTTGCGTATGACGTTCTGGCGCACAGCGCCGGGGCCGAAATCCACTTCGCGACACCGCTGGACGCCGCCCGCCGTGCCCGCGAAGGCAAGCTTGGCCCGCCGCCTGCCTGGCTGACCCGGCGCGTGGGTGGTGGCGCGTGATGACCGCCGCCGATACCTGCCACAGCCCCAACGGTTCCGGTGGCCGGTTGGCCCAGTTGGGCCGCGCGAAGTTGTGTACCGACATGACGACACCTGCCGCGCCCGAACAGCTGGTCGGCTGCCAATGTGCGCGGTGCGCCCCACCGTGCTGGACGGCTGCCGAGGCCGAGGCCGCTGTCCGGCACCTGAGCAACCGTCAGGCCGTGGACTACGCACTGGAGCGGGTAGCGGTGTCGTCGTTCACCAGCTGTGACGACTGCGGCGCATGGGTACCGACGCTGATCCGCGTCGAGACCACCAGCGGCGTCGTGGTGCCGTTGCCGGTGGGCGGCTGACCGGCGCTCATCCGCGCTGGAAGCCGCGCGGTGTGATCGGCAGGTAGGACAGCGCGCCAGTCGAGTGAAGCTGGCGGTCCCGCTCACGGGCAGGCAGGGCGACAGGCCGCAGTTCGACGGCTGCTGCTGCTGCCGCTGACATCGACCATTCCCGAGGGATGTCGTACCCGACAATCCGATGTGCGGTGCCGCCCACGGTGCCGTCAGGTTCCAACTTGATCAGCTCATGGACCTCGCGCTTGAGGTGGTTCGCCGCGTCCATGGTGGTGGCGTACACCGCCATCTCGACAGCGGCCTTGCTGACGTAGTTGATGGTCCCGCTCGCGCCGAGGTAGCGGCGACGGGCGACGTCCCACAACGAGTCGAGCGCCCTGGTGATCAGCACCGAAACCGACACCTCCCGTCCAGGATTGGAGTCCTCCATGGTGAGCCACCATTGCGGCTCGGTCTTGGGCGCGTTCGGGTAGGCCGACTTGTGAAGGTAGACGTGGGTCGGGCCTTCGTGCATGGTGACGGGCTCACCGTTCATCGGCTGCCAGGTAACTTTCGCGCCGTCGTCGCCAACCGCGACCGCACTCACGCCGTGTTTCACGGCGTTGTAGAGAAAAGCATCACCGAGTACTCGGTGGGCGGCGTCGACCAGCAGCATCTCCAGGCCGTCAACGGCGTCCTCGAACTCGTCATTTGTGAGCTGAATGACCGAGTCCACTCGGCTGATGCCACCCAGGAACACGGTGGCGATGGCCTCCCGGTCGAACCCGTTTTTCAGCTTCGCCGCGACGTGCTCCTTGAACTCCGCGAAGGTCATCGAGGCTGACAGCCCGAGCCAGGGACACTCAGGGTGCTCGATGTGCGCGAGAAACATGCGAAGCAGCGTCTCGGAGGCGTGGTTGGCGATCATCACCGCCTCCATGCGGATGTACCGATCCCGTGCCGCCAACGAGGGGGGCACCATCGAACCGAAGTGCGCCGCTCCGATGAGTTTGTCAGCGGCGAAGACCGGGGCAAGCTGCTCGTCGGTTCCCGCCATCAGCGACAGCGACTCGATCCGCATCTTGATGAACTCAGCCGGGTCGGCGGTGTAGAGCACGGCATTCAACTCTGGGAACTGGGCGGGATTGAGCAGACGTCCCTTCGGATCGTTCTTCTCCCACGGCTTCGCTCCACCTCGGTACTTGCCCATGTGCCGCAGTCTAGGAAGGGCCTCGGACAAGCAGGGTGTCGTCGGGCCGTAGGTGCAGTCGAACGCCTGATCGAGTGAACCCCCCGCTGGGCCAAAAATGGGCCAACACACACAACAACGGGCCGACACGAGACGGCACGACAAATACGAAACATGATGTGCCGGAGGGAATCTCGTAAACGAGACGGCACAGCAAAACACCAGGTAAACAGTTCGACACACATTTACACACCAGCGGTCGGCGGTTCGATACCGTCCGCGCCCACCATCGAAATTCCCGGTCCTAGGACCACACCGCCTTCGCGCGCTTCAGCGCGAGCTCCTGGCCGCGCATGGCGGTGTCGCCCCAGCACGACGGGCTGTCCTCGGAGAACTTCATGTTGACGAATCCCGTGAGATCGGGCCGGATCACGTACTTGAACGGCACCGGGCCCGTCTTGTCCTGAATGCTGCCGGCCCGGCACTGCACCCCGGGGTTGACGCGCTCACCGACCCACGCACCCCTGTGTCGATCCGCGGCGGAATCCCACGCCAAGTCCAGCTGCCAGGCACCCTCAGGGGCCGGCGAGTCCACGCGCAAGCACTGTGGTCCGCAGTTCGACAGCATCCAGTCGTAGGGCTGGGATGCAGCGTGGCCTGAGGTCTCGGTGACGGTGTAGACGCCGGGGCGGGGCAGCGGCGGAGCCGGTGGCTCCGGGGCCCCCACAGGCGGGCCGGAAGCCCGAAGGCCGCCAAGGGCGAATCCGATTGCCAGCGAAACGGCAACCAGGACAATGGCGTCTTTCAAAAGGGGACCTCCGCGTCGGATCATATCCGCGGAATCGGGGGTGTCCTGCCGCACCACCCGAATTCAGTTCCCGGCGAAGAACTCCAGGGCGATGCCGTCGGGATCGCGGAAACTGAGCCCTGATCCGTAGGGGGCGTCGACGATGCCGCCGTGAGCGATGCCCAGGCCGTCGAGTTTGTCCACCCAGGTCTGGAGATCCGCACGCGACGCACAGCCGAACCCGACGTGGTCCAGCCCCACCCGGAACTCGCTGAAACGTTCATCGGGCGCCGGATCCCGGTGCTGATGGATGCCGAACAGGGTGCCGTTGTCCAACAGCCACACCAGGTGATGGAAGCCGGCGTCGGTGTCCTCGTCCAGCACCGGATCGGCGCCGAACAGCGTGCGGTACCACGGCCCGCTGACCGCCAGATCCCGGACCGTGACGGCCACGTGAGCCAGTGCTGGGAATGTCATCTTCGCCTCCTGATCAGACCACTCGATTGCCGAAGTGGTCACGGATCCGCATGTCCCACAGATACAGCTGGTAGCCGAACCGTCCCGGGCGTCGCGGTGCACCCAGCCTCATGACTGCGAGTAGATCACCTCATGAGACGCTGCCGGGGTGTTTGCGCGCAGAAGTCCGCGGGCGTGCCCGCCCATCTGGCACCGTCGGGCCGCCGGTGTCGCTGTCGGATTCCTGGCCGATCTGCTGCTGGGTGATCCGCGCCGCGGGCATCCGGTGGCTGGTTTCGGCACTGCCGCAGCGCGGTTGGAAAAGCTGACTTATGCCGACGATCGCGCTGCGGGCGTACTGCACACCGGGCTGCTGCTCGGCGGGCTGGCCGGGCTGGGCTGGGCCACGGGGCGCGGCGATCGGGTCTGGGTGACGGCCGCGGCCACCTATGTCGCCCTCGGCGGCACCTCCCTGAACCGGGTCGGGCACCGGATGGCGACGCTGCTCACCGACGGCGACGTGGCGGAGGCCCGGCGCCTGCTGCCCTCGCTGTGCGGGCGGGATCCGGCCGCACTGGACGCCTCCGGACTGACCCGGGCCACGGTGGAATCGCTGGCTGAGAACACCTCTGACGCCCAGGTGGCGCCACTGCTCTGGGCGGCGATCGGTGGGGTACCCGGCGTGCTCGTGTACCGGGGCGCCAACACGCTGGACGCCATGATCGGGCACCGCTCTCCGAGGTACAACCACTTCGGTTGGGCCGCCGCCAGATTCGACGATGTGCTGAACTACCTACCGGCCCGGCTGACCGGCGTGCTGGCAGTGCTGTGTGCCCCCGTGGTGGACGGTTCACCCCGAGCAGCGTTGCGCGCCTGGCGACGCGACGCCGCACGCCATCCCAGTCCGAACGCGGGGGTGGCCGAGGCGTCCTTCGCCGGAGCGCTCGGCGTGCGGCTGGGCGGCCCGACACAGTACGCACATCAGCTCGAGATCCGCCCGACGCTGGGCGACGGACGCATCCCCGAGGTGCCCGATGTGGCCAGGGCGGTGCGGCTCTCGCGCGCGGTGCAGGCTGCGGCGGCGGCAGTGGCGGTGCTGCTGGCGGTCAGCGGCGCTTGCCGTAGCGGTCGGCGATCTTCTCCTCGGTGGTGAGCTCGCGGGGCGGCTCGTCCGACTTGGCCTGGGCGGCGGCGCGTTCCCGGCGGCGTTGCTGCATCTCGGCGTAGATGAAGTAGCCCAGCCCGAGCGGGGCGACGATCCCAAACGCGATCCACTGGATGCCGTAGGACAGGAAGGGCCCGGCATCCAGATGCGGAAGCGGGATCTCGCCGAGGCCGCCGGGTTGGCCGCCCACCAGCTGCAGATACGACTTGGTCAACGGCACGCCGGTGAGCGAGGCGATCTGATCGGTGTTGATCGAATACACCTGTTGCGCACCGTCTTCGCCGCGGAACGGCGCCTTGCCGGCGATCAGTGCCTCCGCGTCACGCAGACGCGCGGTGACGGTGACGGGTGTGGTTGGTGCGGCCTCGAACTCGGGCACCTTGTTTCCGTCGACCGGGCGGATGTAGCCGCGATCGACCAGCACCACCGGACCGCCGTCGACGGCGAACGGGGTGAGCACCTCAAAGGCGGGTTCGCCGTCGACAACCCGCAGGCGGACCAGCACCTCGGACTTCGGCAGATAATGGCCGGTCGCGGTGACGCGCTGCCACTGGGCGTCGGGTGCAGCGGAATTTTGTTGCGGCAGAACGCTGGTGACCGGCACCGGATCGGCCTGCAACGAATGGCTGATCTGGTTGTTCTCCCGCGAGGTTTTGGTGTTCTTGCCCAACTGCCACGGCGCCAGCACCGTGAAACACAAATACGCGAACGCGACGACCACGACGAACAACGCCACCCACTGGGGCCGCAGCAGAAAGGTCAAACGCCGCATCGGATCAGGACTCCTCGAGGACTTTCCGATTCGCCAGCGCCGTATCGATCCAGGCGTGCAGCCCCGGCAGGGACGCCTCGATCACGGTGAAGACATCCTCGAAATCGGCCTTGGCGCCGTAGTAGGGGTCCTCCACATCCAGTGCGTGCGCGCCCGAGCGGGGATCGAACGACCGCAGCATCCGCAGCCGGTCGCCCGTCACACCCAGATCGGTCAGGATGCGCAGATGATTGCGGCCCAGCGCGACCACCAGGTCGGCGCCGAGATGGTCCTCGCCCACCTGGGCGGCGACATGGTCGCTGGGATAGCCGCGCTCTCGCAACACCCGGCAGGCCCGCTCGTCGGCGCCGCCACCGGCATGCCAGCCGCCGGTGCCGCCGCTGCTCACCCGGACCACATCGGCCAGCCCGCGCTCGCTGATCTGATGGGCGAACATCTTCTCGGCCATCGGGGAGCGGCAGATGTTGCCCGAGCAGACGAAGGTGACGTGCAGGACGGGCTCAGGGGTGACGTCAGACACCGAGCACCTCCCGCAGCCCGGCAACGCTCTCGACATGGGCGTGGGCGGCCACCGCGGTGGGTCCCGTGAAATCCGAGGCGCCGTAGCCCCAGCCGACCACCACGGTGTTGATGCCGTGTTCGGCCGCGCCCTCGACGTCGTGCATCCGGTCACCGACCATCAGGACCCGCGACGGCAGGGGTTGCAGTTGGGTCAGCGCGTGAGCGACCACGTCGGCCTTGGCCGCCCGGACGCCGTCGGGGCTGGCTCCGGCGATCACCTCGAAATAGCCGTCCAGACCGAAATGCTCGAGGATCCGTCGTGCCGTGGGCTCGGCCTTCGAGGTCGCGACCGCAAGCCGTACCCCGGCCGCCCGCAGATCGGCCAACAAGGCCTCGACGCCGTCGAACAGGCTGTTCACCGCCCAGCCGCGGCTCGTGTAATCGGCGCGGTAGGCCGCGATCGCGGCATCGGCGTCGAACCCGGCCTCGCCCAGACTCAACGCCTGCAACGTCTCGTGCATGGGTGGGCCGACGATGCGTCCGGCCAGATCACCGTCTGGGACTTCGGCGCCGACCTGGGCCAGCGCATGGCGGAAACTCGATACGATCCCGGCCGCCGAATCGGTCAGGGTGCCGTCGAGGTCGAACAGCACCAGCTGCGGTCGGGTGAGTTCCAGCGTGTCAGTCACGTGCCCATTCTCCCGTATGCCGCGCGCGGTCCTCCGGATGCCCAGTTGGGCGCCTCGACCACTAGGGTCGTGGGGTGCTTTGCCCACCCAACGGCGAGACCCGTGACGGGGCCCGCTACCACGGCGACCAGGCGGCATTGCCGGGCATGCTGGACTTCGCGGTTAACGTGCGTCCCGGTGGTCCACCGGCGTGGCTGACCGACCGGCTGGCTTCCCGGCTGCCCGAACTCGGCAGCTACCCCAGCCGGGCTGACCATCGCCGTGCGGTCGAGGCGGTCGCCGCACGTCACGGTCGCAGCGCTGACGAGGTGGCCCTGCTGGCCGGAGGAGCCGAGGGATTCGCCCTGCTGGCCGGATTGCGGCCCGACTCGGCCGCCCTGGTGGCCCCGTCGTTCACCGAACCCGAAGCGGTGCTGGCCGCGGCCGGAATACCGATCCACCACGTCGTGCTGCCGTTTCCCTTCACCCTCGTCGGGGCGGCAGTGCCCGACGAGGCGGACCTGGTGGTCGTCGGCAACCCGACCAATCCCACCGGCGTACTGCACCGCCACCAGGACATCCTGGCGCTGCGCCGCCCGGGCCGGCTGCTCGTGGTGGACGAGGCGTTCGCCGACGGCATCCCCGGAGAGGCCGAGACGCTGGCCGGCGAAGCACTGCCCGACGTGCTGGTACTGCGCAGCCTCACCAAGACCTGGGCGCTGGCCGGGCTGCGGGTCGGCTACGCCCTCGGCGCCCCCGACGTGCTGGCCCGGCTCACCGCGCCGCGCCCGCACTGGCCGCTGGGCACATTGCAATTGGAGGCCATCGCCGCGGCCAACAGCCCCGAAGCGGTGGCCGAGGCCGAGGCCGGTGCCCAGCGGCTCGCCGGACTGCGGGCCTCGATGGCGGCCGGGCTCGAGGAGCTCGGACTGGACGTGGTGGCCGGCGACGCGCCATTTGTGCTGTTCACGGTGCCCGACGCGGAGCTGATGCGAAAACATCTGGAAAGCAAAGGCATTGCGGTACGCCGTTGCGATACTTTCGTGGGCCTGCCGGAGAATTACCTGCGCGCCGCGGTGCGGCCGGAATGGCCCGCACTGATCGACGCCATGACGGAGGTACTGCGATGAGTGCGCGACCGGCCGAGGTGCCAGGGGCGGGCATCAGACTGGCCGATGTGATCGCCGCATTGGATGCGGCGTACCCGCCGCACCTGGCCCACGACTGGGACTCGGTGGGCCTGGTGTGCGGCGACCCCGGCGAACTGGTCGAATCGGTGACCATCGCCGTCGACGCGACCGCGGCCGTGATCGACGAGGTGCCCGAACGCGGTCTGCTGCTGGCCCACCACCCGCTGCTGCTGCGCGGCGTGGACACCGTCGCGGCCGACACCGCCAAGGGCGCCCTGATCCACCGGCTGATCCGCACCGGCCGGGCCCTGTTCACCGCACACACCAACGCCGATGCGGCCTCACCCGGCGTATCCGACGCGCTGGCCCAGGCGCTGGGCCTGACCGTTGACGGCGTGCTGTCGCCCGCGGCGCCGGGACCCGATCTGGACAAGTGGGTGGTGTTCGTACCGGCCTCAGATGCTGCCACGGTGCGCGAGGCATTGTTCGACGCCGGGGCCGGACGGATCGGTGACTATTCGCACTGCAGCTGGAGCGTGGCCGGAACCGGACAGTTCCTGCCGCACGACGGCGCCGCGCCGGCCATCGGCGAGGTGGGCACCGTCGAACAGGTGGCAGAAGATCGGGTCGAGGTGATCGCCCCCTCGCGGTTGCGCGCCACCATCTTGTCCGCTCTGCGCGCCGCGCATCCCTACGAGGAACCGGCTTTCGACATCTTCGCCCTGGCGCCGATCCCCGGAAATGTGGGGATCGGCCGGATCGGCGCGCTGGACCGACCGGTTCCGTTGTCCGAGTTCGCGTCTCGTGTGAGGGCCGCACTGCCGGCCACCTCGTGGGGGGTGCGGACCTCGGGGGATCCGGACGCCATGGTGTCGCGGGTCGCCGTGTGCGGGGGAGCCGGCGATTCACTGCTGGGCACCGTGGCCCGCGCCGACGTACAGGCATATGTCACATCGGATCTACGCCACCATCCGGCCGACGAACACCGCCGGGCCTCACCGGTCGCGCTTGTCGACGTGGCGCACTGGGCGAGCGAATTCCCGTGGTGCGCGCAGGCTGCCGAGGCGTTGCGCAGGCAGTTCGGTGACGCGCTTCCGGTGCGGGTGTCGTCGGTGCGTACCGATCCGTGGAACGTCGAGTGCTGACCGCACGAGAACTCATCAATGCAGGACAACAGAGTAGCTACATGAAAGTCAGGGCATGAAGGCCGAAGTAAGACAACAACGTTCGCTTCTCGCGCTGACCGAGGTCGATGCCGAACTCGGGCGCCTCGCACACCGTGCCAAGAACCTGGCGGAACAGAAGAAGATGGACGAGGCGCAGGCCGAGCACGCTGCGGCCAGCGACGGTGTCGGTGTTCTCGGTATCGCACTGGAGGACCTGGACGCCCAGGTGACCAAGCTCGAGAGCGAGATCGACTCGGTACGTCAACGTGAGGACCGCGACCGGGCGCTGATCGACGGCGGCACGGTGGGCGCCAAGCAGGTCGCCGAGATCCAGCACGAGCTGGAGACGTTGCAGCGCAGACAGGCCAGCCTGGAGGACTCCCTGCTGGAACTCATGGAACGGCGCGAGGAACTCTCGGCCCGGCAGGCCGAGGCGCTGCAGCGCATCGATGATCTGCAGGCCGCGTTGTCGATGGCGCAGCAGGCCCGCGACGCCGCGCTGGTCGAGATCGACCAGGCCCGGCATCACGCGACGACCCGCCGCGAAGGGCTGGTGAGCGTCATCGACCCCGAACTCGTCGATCTCTACGAAAAGCAGCGAGCCCGTGGCGGCCCAGGCGCCGGGTTGCTGCAGGGCCGGCGCTGCGGTGCCTGCCGGATCGAGATCGACCGCGGCGAGAGTGCGCGGATCGCCGCGGCCGCCGAGGACGACGTACTACGTTGCCCCGAATGCGGGGCGATCCTCTTGCGGATCAAACAATGAAGGTTCTCGTCGAGGCAGACGGTGGCTCCCGGGGCAACCCGGGACCGGCGGGCTACGGCGCCGTCGTCTTCGATGCCGAGCACACCGTAGAGCTGGCCGAGCGCAAGGAAGCGATCGGCCGGGCCACCAACAACGTCGCCGAATACCGCGGTCTGATCGCCGGTTTGGAGGCAGCCGCCGAATCGGGCGCCACCGAGGTGGCAGTGTCGATGGATTCCAAGCTCGTCATCGAACAGATGTCGGGCCGGTGGCGGGTGAAACATCCCGACCTGATCGAACTGCAGCGCCGGGCCGCCGAGCTGGCCGCGGGGTTCGAGCAGGTCAGCTACACGTGGATCCCGCGGGCCCGCAACAGCCATGCCGACCGGCTGGCCAACGAGGCCATGGACGCCGCGGCGGGCATCGTCAATGCGGTGCCTGTCGCCGAGCCGGCCGCCGAACCCGTCGCGGCCGAGAAGCCCACCTTGTCCGCACCCGGGTGGACCGGTGCCACCGGCGAGCCCACCCGGCTGCTGCTGCTGCGCCATGGACAGACCGAATTGTCCATCGCCCGACGCTATTCGGGCCGGGGCAACCCGGTGCTGACCGAGGAGGGCCGCAGGCAGGCCGACGCCGCCGCGCGGTATCTGGGAGCACGCGGGGACGTCGCCGCGGTGCTCACCTCTCCACTGGAGCGGGCGTACGAGACGGCGACGGCGGCGGCCAAGGCGCTCGGCGTCGACGTCCGCGTCGACGATGACCTGATCGAGACGGACTTCGGTGAATGGGAAGGACTGACGTTCGCCGAAGCCGCCCAACGTGATCCGGAACTTCACCGGCGCTGGTTGCGGGACACCAGCGTCGAGCCACCCGGTGGCGAGAGCTTCGACGCGGTGGCCCACCGGGTCCGGCGGGCACGCAACCGGATCATCGCCGACCACGGTGCGGCGACGGTTCTGGTGGTCTCGCACGTGACCCCGATCAAGACCATCCTGCGGCTGGCGCTCGATGCCGGAGAAGGCATCCTGTACCGGCTGCACCTGGACCTGGCATCGCTGTCGATCGCCGAGTTCTACGGCGACGGAGGATCTTCGGTGCGGTTGGTGAACCAAACGGCCTACCTGTAGGTCAGGCGTGCAGGTGTAACTGCTCGCCATGCGGGCCGAGGATGGTGATCGCCTCGACCGGTTTGTCGACGACCCCGAACCAGTGCGGTGTCCAGGTCGAGAACTCCACGGCTTCACCGGGATTGACCACGAAGTCCTGATCACCGAGGATCAGACGCAGTTGTCCGGACAGTACATACATCCAGTCGCGTCCCTCGTGCACGGGGAACTCGGACGGCGGCTTCCGGCGCTTGGCGCTGATGCGGATCTTGAAGGCGTGCAACCCCGCCGCCGGGCCCTGGCGAGTCAGCGGCCAGTACGTGATGTCGTGGTGGGTATGTGAGCTGCCGGTCACCCGAGGATCCTCGGCCTGCGGCGCACGCAACAACTCGTCGGTGGTCACCGACAGGGCGGTTGCCAATCGGGGCAGGTGATCGAGGGCAAGCCGGCGCTTGCCCGATTCGAGCCGGCTCAGTGTCGAGACGTCGATCTGTGCGCGGCGCGCCACGTCTTCGAGAGTGAGTCCACGTTCGGCCCGCAACTCGCGCAGCCGGCTCCGGACCAGGGCGTCGATGTCGCCGGACTCAGCGGCTTTTGCCTCCATGGCAAATCAGCTTGGCACTTTGCCATGTGATTGGGCAAGCTCGGAGGCATGGAAAAAGTTTGGGATTGCGTCATCGTCGGCGGCGGGGCAGCCGGACTGAGCGCGGCGCTGGTACTGGGCCGGGCCCGGCGGCAGGTGCTGCTCGTCGACGCGGGGAATCAGAGCAACCTGGCCGCCCACGGGATCGGTGGCCTGTTGGGCAGCGACGGCCGTCCGCCCGCCGACCTCTACGCGGCCGGCCGTGCGGAGTTGGCCGCCTATCCCACCGTGCAGGTGCGCACCGGTGAGGTGGTTCGCGGCGAGCCGGGATTCGTCCTCGAACTGGCCGACGGCACCCGCGAACATGCCAGGACAGTGCTGCTGGCCACCGGCATGGAGTATCGGGCGCCCAAGATCGCCGGCATTGAAGAGCTTTGGGGCAGTTCGGTTTTCCATTGTCCGTTCTGTCACGGCTGGGAGATGCGCGATGCGCCGGTCGCAGTGATCGCGCAGGGTGACCGCGCCGTGCACTCGGCGTTGATGATGCGAGGCTGGACCGACGACCTGGTGGTACTCACCAACGGGGACAGCGGTCTGGACGAGGCACAGGTGAAGCAGTTGGACGTCGCAGGAATCGGTGTGGACGAACGCTCGATCGCCCAATTCGTCTCGCACGACGGTGAACTGGTGGCGGTGGAGTTCGCCGACGGCGCTCGTCTGGAGCGGCGCGGCGCGCTCGTCGCCAGCACTCTGCACCAGCGCTCACCGCTGGCAGCGCAACTCGGCGCGGTCTCGGCACCGGGGCCGATCGCTGCCGACGCCCTCGTTGTCGACGCATTCGCGCGTACCTCGGTGCCAGGACTGTTCGCCGCCGGCGACCTGAGTGCCCAGATGCCGCAGGTGGCCGCGGCCGTCGCGTCGGGCAGCCAGGCCGGCGCCGCCGTCGTACAGCACTTGCTCGGCGAGGACGTCGGTCTCCCGGTGCCACCGTGGCCCAACCAGACGGCGGTCACCGCCCAGTACTGGGAACGCCATTACGGGCAGCGCGGCCGCATCTGGAGCGGACGGGTCAACGCCCAGCTGGCGAAGATCGCCGCCGACCTGCCCGCCGGAACCGCGCTGGATCTCGGCTGCGGCGAGGGTGGCGACGCCGTCTGGCTGGCCGAACACGGATGGCAGGTGACTGCGGTGGACGTGTCGGACACCGCGCTCGCCCGGGCCGCCGGGGAGGCGAAGGATCGGGGAGTTGCCGATCGCATCACGTTCGAACGCCATGACCTCTCTGAGAGCCTCCCGGAAGGCCGCTTCGACCTGGTCTCGGCTCAGTTCCTGCAGTCGCCGATCGCCATGGACCGCGCCGTGCTGCTGCGTCGTGCCGCCGGCGCGGTGGACGACGGCGGTCTGCTGGTCATCGTCGACCACGGGGCCGCGCCGCCCTGGGCGCCCGAGCATGTCCGGAAGTTCGAATTTCCCACTGCCGAGAGCGTCGTGGACTCACTGAACCTCGATGACGCGCAATGGGAACGGATCCGGGTGGGCACCGACGAGCGGGAGGCAACGGGGCCCGACGGGCAGCCTGGCACGCTGATCGACAACGTGATGGTGCTGCGGCGTCGGGGCTGAATCAACCTGTCATACCCCTGTGGCATAGTCGCAAGTATGTTCGATATGGCGGCGTTGGCGCAGGTCAATCGGCATGCTGACGAGGCCGAGTTGCATCGGCGTATCGAGGAACTCGAGCGGGCCAAGTCGGCAGCGGCCGCCGGTCAGGCCCGGTGCGCGGCCTTGTTGGACGAGAAGCGGCGGGCCGACGAGGCGGCGGCGCGGATGCCGAAGGCCAAGCGAGGTCGTGGTGTGGCCTCGGAGATCGCGCTGGCCCGTCACGATTCACCGACGTGTGGAAGTCGGCATCTCGGCTTCGCCAAGGCGTTGGTGTACGAGATGCCGCACACGCTGGCCGCCCTGGAGTCGGGTGTGCTGTCGGAATGGCGGGCGACCCTGATCGTGCGGGAGTCGGCGTGCCTGACGGTCGAGGATCGCCGGGCGCTGGATGCCGAGATGTGCGGCGATGTCACGAAGCTCGACGGTCTGGGTGACAAGCGGATCGAGGCGGAGGCCAAGAAGATTGCCTACCGGCTGGACCCGCAGGCCATCGTCGATCGGGCGGCCAAGGCGCCAGAGGATCGAAATGTATGGATCCGGCCGGCGCCCGACTGCATGGCGCGACTGACGGTGTTGTTGCCGATGCAGAAGGGCGTCGGGGTCTATGCGACGCTCAGGCGGACGGCCGATACGACGTACGACGGCCGGACCCGCGGCCAGGTGATGGCCGACACGGTTGCGGAGCGGGTGACGGGCCGCCCCGCCGACGCGCCGGAACCGGTGGAAGTCAACCTGGTGCTTTCCGACCAGACCCTGCTGGCGGACGACGAGAGTCCGGCAGTGGTCGAAGGCTACGGGCCCGTGCCGGCGGCGGTGGCCCGCAACCTGGTCAGTAATGCGGTGGCCGATGAGCGTTCGCGGGCGACGTTACGGCGGCTCTACCGGCACCCGGTATCCGGCGCCCTGGCGGCGATGGAGTCGCGCTCGCGGCTGTTCCCCAAGGCGCTCGCCAAGTTCATCGGATTGCGGGATCAGACCTGCAGAACTCCCTACTGCGACGCGCAGATTCGTCACCACGACCACGCCCAACCCCACGCCGGCGGTGGCCCGACCAGTGCGCTCAACGGTCTCGGGGAGTGCGAACGCTGCAATTACGTCAAAGAGTCACCCGGGTGGACGGTGACGACGAGTGACGAGAACGGTTTCCACACAGCCGAATTCGTCACCCCGACCGGGGCGGTCTACCGCTCGACCGCCCCGCCGCCACCCGGGCGGGCCGAAATATACGAGAGCGTGACCGAGCTACAGGTCGCCATCGAGTTCGCGCGATGCGCGGCCGCGGCTTAGTCGTGGCTCAGTCGGTGCGCTGGGTCAACCGGATGCTGTTGCCCGACGGGTCGCGGAAGCCGGAGTCGATACCGTAGGGCATCTGGTTCGGCGGCTCGGTGAACTCGACACCGCGCGCGGTCAGCTCCTCGTAGCTCTTCTGGCAGTCGTCGGTGGTCAGAAACACGGTGCCGGCGAAGCCTTTTGCGGTCAGATCCTGGACCTGCTTGCGCGTCTGCTCGTCCATCACCGGATCGCCGGGAACCGCCATCAGCACGATGCCGACGTCGTCCTGTCCGGGCGGGCCGACCGTGACCCAACGGAACGCGCCCATCTCCTCGGGGAACGAAACGTCTTCGCGCACTTCCATTCCGACCTTCTCGGTCCAGAATTTCAGCGCGACATCCTGATCGTGAACCCACAGGTGCGTGTATGCGATTTTCATCATGGTCCGACGCTACGTTCGGTTCGGCCCGGCCGTCTTCTCCGTTTGTGCTGTCTTGGCCCGGCCGGCATGGGGACGCCGCGTGTCACGGGCCAGAATGCAGCTGGGCACCGGCGCCCGGAGCATGGCCGGCGGCAGACTCGCACGGTAAGCCGCCGGTGGCTTGCCGTAGACCCGGGCGAAACTCGTGGTGAAGGAGCCGACGCTCTGCAAGCCGACCATCACACAGATGTCGGCGACCGAGCGATCGGTGTTGCGCAACAGTGCAGCGGCACGCTCCAGGCGCCGGCTCTGGAGATAGGCCCGTGGGGACTCACCGAAGGTGCGGGTGAACATCCGGCTGAAATGCGCACGGGACAAACCGGCCGCCAACGCGAGGTCGTCGACGGTGATCGGATCCGCGTAGCGGGCGTCCGCGAGATCCTTCGCGCGGAGCAAATATCGTGCCGGTGGCACCTGAGCCATGCGATTGAGGGTACGGTGATCAGCGCGAACGAGTTGGCCGGGCGGCCGCGGCACCGGTGGAAACCGGGGTCGAGGAAAGTCCGGACTTCACAGAGCGGGGTGATTGCTAACGGCAATCCGAGGTAACTCGCGGGAAAGTGCCACAGAAAACAGACCGCCACCTGAGTCCTTGCGGCCAGGGGGTAAGGGTGAAACGGTGCG
Organism: Mycobacterium sp. URHD0025; assembly: GCF_000426065.1. Taxonomy (GTDB): domain Bacteria; phylum Actinomycetota; class Actinomycetes; order Mycobacteriales; family Mycobacteriaceae; genus Mycobacterium. Next base: position 94,261 of record NZ_AUEQ01000010.1, read on the forward strand.
GTAAGAGCGCACCAGCACCCCGGGTGACCGGGGTGGCTAGGCAAACCCCACCCGAAGCAAGGCCAAGAAGGCCGCAACCTGGTTGCGGCCGCGCAGGCGTCCGAGGGTTGCTCGCCCGAGCCTGCGGGTAGGCCGCTCGAGGCACCCGGCGACGGTGTGTCCAGATGGATGGTCGCCGCCTTGCCCTCCGGGGTGAGGGACAGAATCCGGCTTACAGGCCAGCTCGTTCGCCCCAGCCCTAATGAGCTTTTCGAACCGCCTTGTCCAGCTTCTTGAGTGCGTCCTGCAACGACGCCCGGCTGCGCTGGGCCAGGTCGTCCTCCTGTTGAAAGAGCAGCCCGTAGGTGAACGTGTCCTCGCCGGCGGCATGCGCGGCGTCGGCCTGGGTGCTCAGGTGCGCCTTGCTCACCACACTGTCTTGGTGCTCGCCCAGCAACGTCTGAATGGTCTTCGCCCGGTCGGATACCTTGTCGGCTCCGGTGGCCGCCGCGGTATACCGAAGACGCTTGGCGCCCTTACGGATTCGATGCAACGCCTCATCCTTCTCCTCGGCGCTGACATCGTCCGCCGCCACAGCCGCGGCGTTCTTGGCGGCCTTGCGAACCCGCTTGTACGCGGCGTCGATGTTCACCGAAGACGTTGACCCGTCGGCGGATTCCGGCTGCTCGGCGCTGACCAACTCCTCGAGTGCGTCCAGCAGCCGAAAATAGCGTTGCGAGCGCATCGCCAACAAGGACCGTCGCCACCCCGCGGTGTAGCGACGGTTGGCGCCCTCGACCAATCGCTGGCGCACCGGTCCGCGCACCAGGTCGGCAGGCATCTCGTCGAGTGCGCGCTGATACCGCTCGGCCAGTACCTCGGCGTCACGTGCCACACCCAAGACCGCGGCCAGTGCACGCAGCTCATCGAGCACCCAGCCGTCGTCGTCCAGACCGAAGGCGTCCTTGGACTCCTGCAGCAGACTGCGGATCTTGCGGGTGATCACCCGCATCTGATGCACCGAGTCGTAGGCATCCGCGCGTACCGCACGGTCCCACACCAGAAGGGCCTCGACCTGCTCGGCGATGGCCCGGTGCACCGGGTCGGCCGGGGGAGTAGGCGCTGGGGCCGCATCCGTGCCGAGTACCTTGGCCAGCTTCGAACCATGCCCGGCCGGAACCGCCCCGGCATCCGCCAGTCGGTTCGACAGCCGCTCCATCAAGTCGTCGGGCAGATCGGCGGTGAGCAGTTCCAGCTCCCACTCCCGCCAACTCTGTTGTTCCGCTTCCTGGCCGGTGGCCGACGCGGACACCCGGTCGTCGCAGAACTCGGCGAGGGCGACGCCGTCGGCGCCGTGCAGCACCTGCACATTGCGCGCTGTGCTGATCCTGGCCACCGGTGAGAGCGGACGGTCCCGCACGATGGCGAGAACGATGTCCCGAAGATCCTCGGGCACGGTGTCGGTAGCTGTGCCCAGCGGCATGCGGACTTCGGTGCGCGTGTCGACGCCGGCCGGAAGCTTCAGGTGCCAGCCCGCATCAGAGCCGCCCGTGCGGCGCCGCAACGTGATGCGGTGCGCCGCGAGGTCGCGACTCGGGGTGTCGAAATACACCGCGTCCAGGTGCTGGGTTTCCGCGCGGACCACGTCGGCAACGGCCGACAGTCCCTCGAACGACGGTGAGACGGTGTTCTCGGTGACCGCGAACTTCCGCTCGATTTCGGTGTACCTCGCGGTTTTGGGCTTGCCGGGGGCCATAGTCACCTTCGCTGTGCACCAGATCGGATGGCACCAGCGTGCCACATCCGGGTGGCCGCCACGACCGGTGCCATGGTCACAGCAGCGTCAAGACTCGGCGCCCTCGTCAGCGTGCTGCACACCGCCACCCGGTCGTCTCCTAGTGTTGCTGGTATGGGTGCTGAGTCGAATGCGGTGAACCCCGCCGCGGGACGCGGACGCCCACGGCTGGAGCGGCCGCGCCGCCCCGGCACGACCGCCCGCGAACAGATTCTCGATGCCGCCGCCGAGCTGTTCACCACCCACGGGTACGCCAGCACCTCGACCCGGCGCATCGCCGACGAAGTCGGGGTGCGCCAGGCCTCGCTGTATCACCATTTCGCCACCAAGGACGACATTCTCGACGCGTTGCTGGCCGGCACCGTCGACGATGCCCTGCGACTGGGAGCCGAGCTGCTCGAGAGCACGGGCCCGGCCGCACTGCACCTGCACACACTCGCGGTCGCCGATGCCCATCAGTTGTGCACCGGCCCGTGGAATCTGGGTGCCCTGTACCTGCTTCCCGAGCTGCGCACCGACCGGTTCGAACCGTTCCGGCGCCGACGCGCCGAACTGCGCGAGGTCTACCGGCGGCTCTCGGAGGCGGTGATCGCCGAGTGCGCCGGCCCGCCCGACGCCGCGGACCTTCCGTTCCGGCTGGTCGAATCGGTGGTCAACAGCCGCTCCGACGACGTCGACCCCACGCCGGCACAACCTTGGGTGATCGGAGAGGGCGCATTGCGGATCCTCGGATTCGACGGCGACTTCGGACCGCTGGTGAGTGCGACCGCCGCCGCACTGGGGCTGCGGCCGCCCCAAACGCCGGCCCGCTAGAGTTCGGGCCGTGACCGAGCCCACCTATGAAGCCATCGCATTCGAGCAGTCCGGCGCCGTCGCGCAGATCACGCTGAACCGACCGGACGCCGCGAACGGCATGAACGACACCATGACTCGCGAACTGGCCGACGCCGCCCGGCGGTGCGACACGCCCGCGATCAAGGCCGTGGTGCTGACCGGTGCCGGCCGATTCTTCTGCGCAGGCGGCGATCTGAAAACCTTCGCCACCGCGCCCGACCGCGGCCGCTTCATCAAGGGTGTTGCCGACGACCTGCACCAGGCCATCTCCTCGTTCGCCCGCATGGATGCCGTGGTGATCACCGCGGTCAACGGCACCGCCGCCGGCGCCGGTTTCAGCCTGGCCGTGGCAGGCGACCTGGTCCTCGCCGCCGAATCGGCCAGCTTCACCATGGCCTACACCAAGGTGGGCCTGAGCCCCGATGGCAGCGCGTCCTACCACCTGCCGCGGCTGGTCGGGCTGCGCCGGGCCCAAGAACTCATCCTGACCAACCGCACGCTCTCGGCCGCCGAGGCGCAGGACTGGGGGCTGGTCACCGAGGTGCTCGCGGGCGATGAATTGCAGGCCCGCGCCACCAAACTGGCCGAGCAGGTGGCCGCGGGTTCCGGCGGATCCAACGGCGCGGTCAAGTCGCTGCTGGTGTCGTCGTTCAAGAACAGCCTGGAAGAGCAGATGGCGGCCGAAGCCCGGTTCATCGCCGAGCGAGCCAACTCGGCCGACGGCCGCGAGGGCGTGGACGCGTTCCTCGCCAAGCGCCGGGCCGAATTCGCCTGACGAGCAGACACAAAACTGCCCCATTTCACTGTGAAATGGGGCAGTTTGCGTCTGCTCGCGGGGAAATCAGTAGCTGTGCTCCTCGGCCGGGAACACGCCGGACGCCACGTCGTCGGCGTACTGCGCTGCCGCGCGGTGCAGTTCGCCGCCGACGTCACCGAACCGCTTGACGAACTTGGCCGTCTTGCCGCTGGTGAGCCCCGCCATGTCCTGCCAGACCAGCACCTGGGCGTCGCAGTTGGGCCCGGCGCCGATGCCGACCGTGGGGATGGTCAGCTTGCCGGTGATCTGGGTGGCCAACTCGGCGGGCACCATCTCCAGCACCACCGCGATCGCTCCGGCTTCTTGCACGGCGATCGCGTCGTGGATGGTCTGCTCGGCGGCGTCTCCGCGGCCCTGGACGCGGAATCCGCCCAGTCCGTTGACACTCTGCGGAGTGAATCCGATGTGCGCGACCACCGGGATGCCGGCCGCCGACAGCGTCGCGATCTGCTCGGCCACCCGCTCACCGCCTTCGAGCTTGATCGCCTGCGCACCCGTTTCCTTCATGAAGCGGGTGGCCGTCGCAAGGGCTTGCTGGGGGCTGGATTCGTAGCTGCCGAACGGCAGATCGGCGACGACGAGGGCGTGCTGTGCACCCTTGACCACCGCGCGAGCCAACGGAATCAGCTCATCAATGGTGATCGGCACGGTCGTGTCATACCCATAGACCACGTTTGCCGCCGAATCGCCGACGAGCAGCACGGGAATCCCGGCGTCGTCGAAAACCCGCGCGCTGGAGTAGTCGTAACAGGTGAGCATCGCCCACTTGTGACCTTCGGACTTCCATTTCTGCAGGGTGAGCGTCCGGACCTTGGTGCGCGGCTTGGAGGCCACGGACTCACCGGCGGAATCGGAGGCACCATAAACAGACTGTTCAGACATCATCGTCCTTTGGGTGGTCGTTTCGATCCTCGAGGCCGCGTCGCGGTCCCCGGGTTCGGCTGACATGACAAGTCTGCCACTGCGGCCGACGCAGGCAAAAGCAGGGTTTGAGTGGATTTCCTCACAGTTTCAGGTCCGCGTCCTACCATCAGCGGCATGCAAAGGCTCAGCGGACTCGACGCCAGCTTCCTCTACCTCGAAACCGCCGCGCAGCCCATGCACGTGTGCTCGGTGCTCGAACTGGACACCTCGACGATGCCCGGCGGATACACCTTCGACCGGATGCGTGACGCACTCTCGTTGGCCATCAAGGCGATGCCGCAATTCCGGGAGAAGCTGGCCGACAGCCGGTTCAACCTCGATCATCCGGTGTGGGTGGAAGACAAGGACTTTGACGTCAACCGGCACCTGCACCGGATCGGCCTGCCCGCTCCCGGCGGGCGGACCGAACTGTCCGAGATCTGCGGCCACATCGCCTCGCTGCCGTTGGACCGGAGCCGGCCGCTGTGGGAGATGTGGGTCATCGAGAACGTGGCGGGCACCGATGCCCACGACGGTGGCCGCCTGGCGCTGATGACGAAGATCCACCACGCCGGGGTCGATGGGGTGACCGGAGCCAACCTGATGTCGCAGTTGTGCACCACCGAAGCCGACGCACCGCCACCGGATGCGGTCGACGGTGTCGGCGGTGCCACCCCCGCCGAGATCGCCATCAGCGGGGCACTGAGGTTCGCCGCCCGGCCGCTCAAGCTGGCCAATGTCCTGCCCACCACCGCCAACACGATCATCGACACCGTGCGCCGGGCCGTGAGCGGCCAGGCCATGGCAGCCCCGTTCAACGCGCCGAAAACCGCGTTCAACACCAACATCACCGGTCACCGCAGCGTCGCATTCGCCCAGTTGGACCTCGAGGACATCAAAACCGTCAAGAACCACTTCGGCGTCAAGGTCAACGATGTGGTGATGGCGCTGGTGTCCGGCGTACTCCGTACGTTCTTGAACGACCGCGGGGAACTGCCGGAAAGTTCCCTGGTCGCGATGGTGCCCGTATCGGTGCACGACCGGTCGGACCGGCCCGGGCGCAACCAGGTATCGGGGATGTTCTCCAAGCTCGAAACCCACATCGACGATCCGGCCAAGCGGCTGCTGGCCATCGCCGCATCGAATTCCGTTGCCAAGCAACATAGTTCGGCGATCGGTGCGACGCTGCTGCAGGACTGGACGCAGTTCGCCGCGCCTGCGGTGTTCGGCGCCGCGATGCGGGTTTACGCGGCCAGCCGGCTGTCCGGGGCCAAACCCGTCCACAATCTCGTCATCTCCAACGTGCCCGGGCCCCAGGAGCCGCTGTACCTGCTGGGCTGCGAGGTCAAGGCCATGTACCCGCTTGGCCCGATATTCCACGGGTCGGGCCTCAACATCACCGTGATGTCGCTGACCGGCATGCTCGACGTCGGGATCCTGTCCTGCCCGGAATTGCTGCCTGACCTCTGGGATATGGCCGACGATTTCCACGTCGCGCTCGGCGAACTCCTCGCCGCTACCCGATAGTCTGCCTGCGCGTCGTGACCGGGCGCGGCCTGCGGCGATGTCGCGTCATGGCAGCATGGTCAGCCATGAAGTTCAGGATGAGGGTCGGCGCGCTGCTGGCGGTGACGGCGGTAGCCGCAGCGGGCTGCACCCAGGTGGTCGACGGGCAAGCCAAGATCGCGGTCCCGCGGCCCGGCACGCCGGTGCAATGGCTGCCGTGCAACGCCGGCTCGGGCGATCACGTGCAGATCCCCGACAACGCCGAATGCGGGATGCTCTCGGTGCCGGTCGACTACTCCAAGCCAGAAGGCGAAGTCGCCCGCCTGGCGATGATCCGCTTCCCCGCAGCGGGCCAGAAGATCGGCTCGCTGGTGATCAACCCCGGCGGCCCCGGCGAGTCCGGGGTCGATTCCGCCGTCTCCCTGTTGTCGGGCCTGCCGCAATCGGTCAAGGACCGCTTCGACATCGTCGGATTCGATCCGCGCGGGGTCGGATCCTCGACGCCCGCGGTGTGGTGCAACTCCGACGACGACAACGACCGGCTGCGTGCGGATCCGACGGTCGAATACACGCCCGAAGGTGTCGAACACCTGGAGAAGGAAACCAAGGATTTCGTCCAGCGCTGCGTCGACAAGATGGGCACCGAGTTCCTGGAGAACGTGGGCACCGAGAATGTCGCCAGGGATCTGGACGCGATCAGGACCGCACTCGGCGACGACAAGCTGACCTACCTGGGTTACTCCTACGGCACCCGGATCGGCGCGACCTACGCCGAGCAGTTCCCGGAGAAGGTCCGGGCGATGATCCTCGACGGTGCCGTCGACCCCAACGCGGATCCGGTGGAAGAGGACATCCGTCAGGCCGCGGCGTTCCAGAAGGCGTTCGACGACTATGCCGCCGACTGCGCCAAGAATGCCGACTGCCCGCTGGGAACCGATCCGGCCAAGGCTGTCGATGTGTACAAGAGCCTGGTCGACCCGTTGGTCGAGCATCCGGCCAAGACGCGGGACGCCCGCGGGCTGAGCTACAGCGACGCGACCGTGGGCACCATCCTGCCGTTGTACTCGCCGAATCTGTGGCGACACCTGACCGACGGTCTGAAGGGCCTGAAAGACGGCAACGGCGACGTGATGCTGGCGCTCGCGGACCTCTACATGGGGCGGGATGCCAAGGGCCACTACAACAATTCGACCGATGTGCGCGTCGCCGTCAACTGCGTGGACAAGCCCGCCATCACCGACCGGGCCACCGTCGTCGAGGAGGATCGCCGTGCCCGCGAGGTGGCGCCGTTCATGAGCTACGGCGAGTTCACCGGGCACGCGCCGCTGGGCACCTGCGCGTTCTGGCCGGTGCCGCCGACCAGTAAGCCCCACGAGATCTCGGTGAAGGGCCTGCCCCCGACCCTGGTCGTCTCGACCACCAACGACCCGGCCACCCCGTACCAGGCTGGTGTCGACCTGGCCCGTCAGCTCGGCGGCACGCTGGTGACCTTCGAGGGCACCCAGCACACCGTGGTGTTCCAGGGCAACAAGTGCATCGACGACATCGCGGCCACCTACCTCGTCGACGTCACCGTGCCGCCGCCCGGGACCCGCTGCTGACCGATTCGGCCGGTAAGGTCACCGGATGGTCTCCGGCCGATCTCTGGTCGGCCTCAGGCACAGACCCGGTGCCGGCCGCCGTGCGACCATGACTGCCGTGTGGTGGGCGGGCGGGGCGATGCGCGTTATGGCGGCGGCGCTCCTCGGCGCAACCGCAGTGGTGTGCCCGATCGCCGCACCTGCCGCACGAGCCGCGCCGGAATCGGGGCCGGTATGGGGAAGTTGCGCCCCGTGGGTGCAAGATCCGGCCGCGATCCCGACCGCGCAATGCGGCACGGTCGCGGTGCCCGTCCAATGGGATTCGCCGGATCCCCAAGGCGCGCAAGCACAATTGGCGGTCATTCGGATACCGGCGACCGGCAACCGGATCGGTGCCCTGTTCATCAATCCCGGTGGTCCCGGTGCCTCGGCGGTGGACACCGTCGCCGGCATGGGGGCCGCGCTGGCAGGCTCGCCCCTCACCGAACATTTCGATCTGGTCGGGTTCGATCCGCGGGGAGTCGGGCATTCCACCCCGGAATTGCGCTGCCGCACCGACGCCGAGATCGACGCCTACCGCCGTGAGCCGATGGCCGATTACAGCCCAGCCGGGGTGGCCCACATCGAAGACCTTTACCGCCAGTTCGCCCAACAATGCCTCGATCGCATGGGCGCACCGTTTCTGGCCAACGTCGGCACCGCCTCCGCGGTACGGGACATGGATGCCGTTCGGGCTGCGCTGGGGGAGGAGCAGATCAACTACCTGGGCTTCTCCTACGGCACCGAGCTCGGCGGCGCGTACGCCGAAAAGTTCGGCGACCGGGTGCGCACCATGGTGCTCGACGGGGCCGTCGACCCCAGCCAAGATCCGATCACCAAGAACATCCGCCAGCTCGCGGGCTTTCAGAAGGCATTCGACACCTACGCCGCGGACTGCGCGAAATCGACCGACTGCCCCGTCGGCACCGATCCCGCCCAGTTCGTCAGCCGCTTCCAGCGACTGATCGATCCGTTGGTGACGGCACCGGCCGCCACCTCGGACCCGCGCGGCCTCGGCTACGCCGACGCGATCACCGGAACCGGCAATGCCCTCTATTCGGCCCGCTACTGGCCGTATCTGACCAGTGGGCTGCTCGGGCTGACGCGCGGCACTGACGCCGGTGACCTGTTGTTGCTCGCCGACGACTACTGGCACCGCGACAACTCAGGGCACTACAAGAACCTGCAGGACGCGTTCACCGCGATCCGCTGCGTCGACACGCCGTTTCCCACCGATCCGGCGGTCTGGGCGGACGCCGATAGGCAGCTGCGCACCGTGGCCCCGTTCATGTCCTACGGCGAGTTCACCGGATACGCGCCCCGCGACATCTGTGCGCTGTGGCCCGTCCCTGCGACATCGTCGCCTCACGCGATCACCGGTCCCGGACCGGGCAAGGTCGTGGTCGTGTCCACCACCGGAGACCCCGCAACGCCGTATCAGGCCGGCGTGGACCTGGCCCGCCAAATGGACGCGGCGCTGATCTCTTTCACCGGCACTCAACACACCGTGGTCTTCAACGGGGACGCCTGCGTGGACACCGCCGTGCTGGGTTTCTTCGTCAACCAGACCTCGCCCGGCAACCTCTCCTGCTAACTCTTCCAGGGCCGTAACACAGAATTAACAGCCGATGCATACGCTGCGCTCATGGACCGCCAGAAGGAATTCGTGCTGCGCACCCTGGAGGAACGCGATATCCGGTTCGTTCGGTTGTGGTTCACCGACGTCCTCGGTTACCTGAAATCGGTAGCGATCGCACCCGCCGAACTCGAAGGCGCCTTCGAGGAGGGCATCGGTTTCGACGGATCCTCGATCGAAGGATTCGCTCGTGTCTCGGAATCGGACACCGTGGCCCGGCCCGACCCGTCCACGTTCCAGGTGCTGCCCTGGACCACCAGTGCCGGCAAGCACTACTCGGCACGCATGTTCTGCGACATCACCATGCCCGACGGCTCACCGTCGTGGGCCGACTCGCGCCACGTGCTGCGTCGCCAGCTGGCCAAGGCCAGCGACCTCGGCTTCACCTGCTACGTGCATCCGGAGATCGAGTTCTTCCTGATGCAGCCCGGCCCCGACGACGGATCGGTGCCCGTGCCGGCTGACAACAGCGGCTACTTCGACCAGGCAGTGCACGATTCGGCGCCCAACTTCCGCCGCCACGCCATCGAGGCGCTGGAGCAGATGGGCATCTCGGTGGAGTTCAGCCACCACGAGGGCGCGCCCGGCCAGCAGGAGATCGACCTGCGCTACGCCGACGCACTGTCGATGGCGGACAACGTGATGACCTTCCGCTACCTGGTCAAGGAAGTCGCGCTGGCCGACGGCGTGCGCGCATCGTTCATGCCCAAGCCGTTCGCCGAACATCCCGGCTCGGCGATGCACACCCACATGAGCCTGTTCGAAGGCGACACCAACGCCTTCCACAGCCCCGACGACCCGCTACAGCTGTCCGATGTGGCCAAGTCCTTCATCGCAGGCATCCTGGAGCACGCCAGCGAGATCAGCGCGGTCACCAACCAGTGGGTGAACTCCTACAAGCGGCTTGTGCACGGCGGCGAAGCGCCCACCGCGGCCTCGTGGGGTGCGGCCAACCGCTCGGCGCTGGTGCGCGTTCCGATGTACACCCCGCGCAAGGCATCGTCGCGGCGCGTCGAGGTGCGCAGCCCCGACTCGGCATGCAACCCGTACCTGACCTTCGCGGTGCTGCTGGCCGCCGGCCTGCGCGGTGTCGAGAAGGGTTACGTGCTGGGCCCGCAGGCCGAGGACAACGTCTGGAGCCTGACGGCCGAAGAGCGGCGTGCCATGGGATACCGCGAACTGCCGACCAGCCTGGGCAACGCGCTGGAGGCCATGGAGAACTCCGAACTCGTCGCGGAAGCGTTGGGGGAGCACGTATTCGACTACTTCCTGCGCAACAAGCGCGCCGAGTGGGAGAACTACCGCAGCCACGTCACCCCCTACGAGCTGAAGACCTACCTGTCGCTGTAGCGTCGGCGCCGGTGCCGGCGACTCGTGCGCTACCGTCGTGAACGTGCCCAAGCCTGCAACCGATCGCCCGAAACTGCCCAGCGTCGGTCGGCTCGGTCTGGTGCATCCCCAGGCGTCGGCCCACCTGGAGCAGCTCGGCTGGAACACCGAGGCGCATGTCGAACTCCTGTGGTCGCTGTCGCGTGCACCCGACGCCGACATCGCGCTGCTTGCCATGGTCCGGCTGGCCGACGCCCTGGGCGCCAGCGCGGACGAACTGAACCGTCAGCTGCTCATCGACCGGGCACTGCGGGGCCGCCTGTTCGGGATACTGGGATCCTCCCTGGCTCTCGGTGATCACCTCATCGCCCACCCGCAGTCTTGGCACTTGCTGGCCGGCAGCGTCGTACTGCCCGGCGTCGAGGAGCTGCACCGTGTCTTCACCGCCGCTGCCCGCGAGGCCGAGATCGACAGGGGCGCAAGCAGTGCCGTGCCCGCACTGCGGGACCTCTACCGCGACCGGCTGTTGGTCCTCGGCGCGCTCGACGTGGCCTCCACCGTGGAGAACGAGCCGGTGCTGCCGTTCGTCGAGGTGGCCGCGCACCTGTCCGACCTCGCCGACGCCGCGCTGGGTGCGGCCCTGACGGTCGCCACCCGGGTCGTGTGCGAGGACGGGATCGAACCCCGGCTGGCAGTCATCGCCATGGGCAAATGCGGTGCGCGCGAGCTCAATTACGTCAGCGACGTCGACGTCATCTTCGTCGGGGAGCCCGTCACGGACGGCGACGGCGACGACAACCTGGCCACCGCCACGCGAGTCGCCGGCGAGATGATGCAGTTCGCCGGCGAGGCCTTCTTCGAGGTCGACGCCGCGCTGCGCCCGGAAGGGAAACGCGGCCAACTGGTCCGGACACTCGAATCCCACATCGCCTACTACCAGCGCTGGGCCAAAACCTGGGAGTTCCAAGCCCTGCTCAAGGCGCGGCCCGCCGCGGGCGATCCGGAACTCGGAAAGGCCTACATCGAGGCCCTGATGCCCATGGTCTGGACAGCGTGCGAGCGTGAGGATTTCGTATCCGAAGTGCAGGCCATGCGTCGGCGCGTCGAGGAACTCGTCCCGGCGGGGGTGCGGGCCCGCGAACTCAAATTGGGTACCGGTGGCCTGCGCGATGTCGAATTCGCCGTCCAGCTCCTGCAATTGGTGCACGGACGCAATGACGACCTGTTGCATGTGGCGTCCACGGTCGACGCGCTGACCGCGCTCGGTGAGGGCGGATACATCGGGCGGGACGACACCGCCAACATGACCGCCTCCTACGAATTCCTGCGCCTGCTCGAGCACCGGCTGCAGTTACAGCGGCTAAAGCGCACCCACATGCTGCCCGACGACAGCGACGACGAGGCCTACCGTTGGCTGGCGCGGGCGGCGCACGTGCGCCCCGACGGCCGCCACGACGCCCAGGGCGTGCTGCGCGAAGAACTCAAACGGCAGAGCATGCGGGTGTCACGGCTGCACGCCAAGCTGTTCTACCAGCCGCTACTGGAATCGGTGGGCCAGCCGGCGGTGGGCATCGGTGCCGGGATGAGCACCGAGGCGGCCGAACGTCAGCTTGCCGCACTGGGTTACGAGGGGCCGCAGAGCGCGTTGACCCACCTGGCAGCGCTCACCGGTCAGAGCGGACGCCGCGGCCGCGTGCAGCAGGTGCTGCTGCCGACCCTGCTGGACTGGCTGTCCGACACCCCCGATCCCGACGCCGGCCTGCTGGCCTACCGCCGGATCAGCGAGGAGCTGGGCGAGCAGCGCTGGTATCTGTCGACCCTGCGCGACGAGGGGGCGGTGGCCAAACGGTTGATGCGGGTGCTCGGCACCTCGGCCTACATTCCGGAACTGCTGATGCGCGCCCCTGAGGTGATCCAGCTGTACGCCGACGGTCCCAACGGGCCCAAACTGCTCGACGGGGATCCCGACAGTGTGGCGCGCTCTCTGGTGGCCTCGGCCGGCCGGCATCCCGACCCGGTGCGTGGTATCGCGGCCGCCCGCACGCTGCGCCGACGGGAACTGGCCCGCATCGCCTCGGCCGACGTGCTGGGCCTGCTCGACGTCACCGACGTCTGCAAGGCGCTGACCTCGGTATGGGCCGCGGTGCTGCAGGCCGCGCTGGACGCGATCATCAGGGCCAATACCCCCGAATCCGGTGTGCCCGCACGCATCGCGGTGATCGGCATGGGTCGGCTCGGCGGTGGCGAGCTGGGGTACGGCTCCGACGCCGACGTGATGTTCGTCTGCGATCCGGCTTCCGGTGTCGAGGAATCGGTGGCCGTGCGGTGGTCGGTCAGCATCGCCGAACAGGTACGGGCGCTGCTGGGCACACCGAGCGCGGACCCGCCGCTGGAGGTCGACACCGGGCTGCGCCCCGAGGGCCGCAACGGGCCGCTGGTGCGCACCCTGGCCTCATATGCCGCCTACTACGCACAGTGGGCGCAGCCGTGGGAGATCCAGGCGCTGCTGCGGGCACACCGGGTGGCCGGCGATGTGGAACTCGGCGAACGGTTTCTGCTCATGGCCGACAAGACCCGTTACCCCTCCGGCGGGGTATCGGCGGAGGCCGTCCAGGAGATCCGCCGGATCAAGGCCCGGGTGGATGCCGAACGTCTGCCCCGCGGCGCGGATCCCAACACCCACACCAAGCTGGGCCGCGGCGGGCTGGCCGACATCGAGTGGACCGTGCAGCTGCTGCAATTGCGCTACGCACACGATCTGCCTGCGCTGCACAACACCTCGACATTGCAGACCCTCGACGCGATCGGCGCGGCAGAACTGGTGCCCGAGAGCGACGTCGAGTTGTTGCGCGATGCCTGGCTGACGGCCACGCGGGCGCGCAACGCCCTGGTGCTCGTACGCGGCAAACCGACCGATCAGTTGCCCGGGCCGGGCCGTCAGCTCAATGCGGTCGCGCTGGCAGCCGGCTGGGGGAGCGACGACGGCGGGGAGTTCCTGGACAACTATCTGCGGGTGACGCGTCGGGCGAAGGGTGTGGTCCGGAAGATTTTCGGCGGCTGAGCCGCCAATGGATGAAGCGGCAAGTAGTGCCCCGCGTGCAGGACGTCGCAGTGGGTGGTGTTAATAAGGGCGTATAACCAATTCACTGGGAGTCCGGATGAAGCACACGTTCGACGTCATCACCGCGGCCGAGCACGATCGGCTCGAAGCACTCTATGAGCCGTTCGCCCGGGCGATGCGCGAACTCGTGGACGCCGGCGTGCGCACCGAGGTGGACCCGCAGACCATCTCCGAGGCCACCGCGGCCGTCGAGGCCGTCACCGCCTCGCTGCGCCGCGAGCAGCGCGACGGGCCGCAGGCCATGCTGCATGCCGAGACCAACCGCCCGGTGGTGTGGGCCAATCCGGTCGTCGGACTGCGCAACGCCCTGGCCCCGCCGCTGGTGATCGAACATGCCGAAGACGGCAGCTGTTGGAGTGAATTCGTCCTGGGCGCAGCCTATGAAGGTCCGCTGGGCTGGGTGCACGGCGGCATCTGCGCGTTGGTGCTCGACCACATTCTCGGCGAGGTCGCCAGCGGCGGACTGAACGAGCCGCGCTACACCGGAACCATCACGTGCCGTTATCGCCGAGGCACGCCACTGGGGCCGTTGCGCGCCGAGGCCTACATCGACCGGACCGAAGGTGTGAAAACCTTTGCGCGGGGCCATATCAGCGACGCCGACGGGATCACCGTCGAAGCCGAGGGCGTCTTCATCACGCCGGCGTGGGCCCGGGATGCCGGATGAAGTTCTACGTGAGCATGGCCTTCATGGATACCCGTGAGGCCGTCGAAGTGGCCAGGGCCGCAGACGATCTGGGCTATGACGGCATGGGCATCCCGGATCACGTGGTGAACCTTGAGACACTGCGGACGCCGTATCCGTACACCAAGGACGGCAAGCGGCGATGGGAGGCGTTCACCGACTGGCCCGACCCGTGGGTGATGATCGGGGCGCTGGCGCTGGTCACCACCCGCCTGAAATTCGTCACCACGGTCTACCTGCCCGCGATGCGCAACCCGTACTCGGCCGCGAAAGCCATTGGCACGGCGGCCTATCTGGCCGGCGGACGGCTGGAACTCGGCGTCGGGGTCGGCTGGTGCGAGGACGAATTCGAGCTGCTCGGTCAGCAGTTCGCGCGACGCGGCAAGCGCACCGACGAGATGCTCGCTCTGATGCAGAAGCTGTGGGAGCCCGGCTGGACCGAGTTCGACGGCGAGTTCTACACCACGCCACGCCTCGAGATGGAGCCCACACCGCCACCGATCCCGATCTACGTCGGCGGACTGTCCGACATCGCGCTGCGTCGTGCGGCGCGGCACGACGGCTGGATCGGCGATCTGATCTCCACCGAGGCTGCCTTGCAGCGGGTCGGCAGGTTACGTGAGCTGCGCGCCGAAAAGGGGTTGACGATGGATGATTTCACCATCATCACCCCGCTGACCGACGCCTTCACTCCTGAGCATTACGCGCGTGCCGAGGCCGGCGGTATCCACGGGATCATCACCATGCCGTGGATGTTCTACAGCGGCCCCGACGCCACGCTGGCCCAGAAGATCGACGGGATGAAGCGGTTCCGCAAAGATCTGGCACTGGACTAATTGGCCGCCTCTGGTTCGCCGGCCGAAGCGTAGCCGACCCAGCCGCGAAAGGTGAACCCCGCATAGAACTGGCGGATATCGGTGAACCCTGCGTCTCGTAGCACCTGCACGTCCTCGTCGGGCGTGAGGATGTGCAGCTGCGCATCGATGGCGGCGAGCCCGGTGGCGATGGTCGCGGCATCGATGCCTCCTGCTCTCGCGAAAGCCGCATATCTGGACAGCCACAACTGACGCTCATCATCGCTTTGGTACGGAAAACTGAAGTGCGCGACGACGAACGGGGCCCGGGGCCGTAGGCGCTCGCGCACTTGTTCAGCGGTTCGCCTCCGCTCGTCCGGGTCGAGAAACTGCAGTGTCAGGAGGCTTGTCGCCCCGTCGAAGGGGCCGGCGGGGGCATCGTCGACATAGCCCTCGTGGAGCCGGACCCGCGACAGCAGCGGACCCAGCGTTTCCTCTGCCAGCCGAAGCATCTCGCGGGCGGGGTCGACGCCGTCGAATGTCCAACCGGAGTGCGTCTGTGCGAACGTTCTCAGCTCCAGTCCGCCGCCGGCGCCGAGCACCAGTACCTTTCCGTCGTCGGGTACGTGCTCAGCCAGCAAGATGGTCGCCATGCGCTGCATGGCGTCATAGCCGGGCACCACGCGTGGTGGTCGGTCGGTATACGTCCCAACGGAACTCGGATCGGTGAACGCTTTGGGCAACGAATTCACGGCGCGATCTCCCCACGGTGGCCTGACGTCCATGACTTCATGATCGCGACGCCTCGACAGACCGGCAAGGAAATTTGCCGATGGGGCAAGAGCCGGCGTTTCCGGTCAGGAATCCACCGATACGGAACCGCTAGCGTTTACTGCGCGCTGTATCCAATGCGTAAGCACCGCCACCGATTGCGGCCAGCAGCAGGAATCCGAAGCAGTACAGGACGGCGAGCTCGCCACCGTTCTCTATCGGCAGCAGGGCATTTGGCTGATGCTGGGTGAAGTAGGCGAACGCCATCTGGCCCGACGCGATGAACGCGGCGATGCGGGTGAACAGCCCGACCATGATGAGTAGGCCGAGCACCAACTCCAGGACTCCGGCGTACCAGTACGGCCAGGTACCGACCGGCACGGCACCGCTTCCCGAATCGACGGGCCAGGCGAAGAGTTTCGATGCGCCGTGGATGGTGAACAAGAAACCGAACACGACACGGAACAGACTGATGGCGGCAGGCGAGAGCGAGGCGAGCCGGGTGTCCAGATTGGTCGTCATAGGCAGACAATACGCGTCGCCCGCAGGAAACTCACAGCTCGAGAAGCACCGTTACCGGTCCGTCATTGACCAGTTCCACCTGCATTGCCGCACCGAAAACCCCCGTTTGGACAACCGCGCCCAACCGCTTGAGCGCCTCGGTGAATTCGGTCACGAGCGGCTCGGCGACCGGTCCTGGTGCCGCGGCGTTCCAGGACGGCCTGCGGCCCTTGGCGATGTTTGCGTAGAGGGTGAACTGGCTGATCACCAGGATCGGGGCCGCGACGTCGGCGGCCGAGCGCTCGTCATCGAGTATCCGCAACTGCCAGAGCTTTTCAGCCATTCGCCGCGCCTTGTCGGCGTCGTCGTCATGGGTCACCCCGACCAGCGCGAGCAACCCCTGCGGATTGGGCTCGATCGCACCGACGACTTCGCCGTCGACCGTCACCCGAGCAGACGTCACCCGCTGCACCAGTACTCGCATCGGTCCATTGTCCGGGGCACGGCCGCGGTTTCTACACCTGGGTTGTGCAACTTCGAAAACCACAGCCCTGGCGTAGAACTCGGCGAATGAGGCGGGCCCGGGTGGAATTACCACCCGGGCCCGTCAACGACTCGATTGTGCCGACTTGGACGTCGCGTCGGCGGTGCCGACCTAGGCGTCGCGTCGGCGGTGCCGACTAAACGTCGCGTCGGCGGTGCCGACTTAGACGTCGTAGTACAGCGAGAACTCGTACGGGTGAGGCCGGATCTGGATCGGCATGATCTCGTTCTCCCGCTTGTAGGAGATCCAGGTCTCGATCAGGTCCTCGGTGAACACGCCACCCTCGGTGAGGTACTCGTGGTCCTCTTCGAGGCGGTCGATCACCGCGGACAGCGAGGTGGGCGCCTGCGGAATGTTGGCGGCCTCGTCCGGCGGCAGCTCGTAGAGGTCCTTGTCGACCGGAGCGAGCGGCTCGATCTTCTTCTTGATGCCGTCGATACCGGCCATCAGCATGGCCGCGAACGCCAGGTACGGGTTGCCCGAGCTGTCCGGGCAGCGGAACTCGAGGCGCTTGGCCTTCGGGTTGTTGCCGGTGATCGGGATACGGACACAGGCCGAGCGGTTGCGCTGGCTGTACACCAGGTTGATCGGAGCCTCGTAACCCGGGACCAGACGCTTGTAGGAGTTCACCGTCGGGTTGGTGAACGCCAGCAGCGACGGCGCGTGGTGCAGGATGCCGCCGATGTAGTGCCGCGCGATGTCGGACAGGCCCGCGTAACCGGACTCGTCGTGGAACAGCGGCTTGCCGTCCTTCCACAGCGACTGGTGGGCGTGCATGCCGGAACCGTTGTCACCGAACAGCGGCTTGGGCATGAAGGTGACGGTCTTGCCGTTCTGCCACGCGGTGTTCTTGATGATGTACTTGAACAGCAGCACATCGTCGGCCGCGTGCAGCAGCGTGTTGAACTTGTAGTTGATCTCGGCCTGGCCGGCGGTGCCCACCTCGTGGTGGCCACGCTCGAGGGTGAACCCGGCGTTGATCAGGTTGGTCGACATCTCGTCGCGCAGATCCACGTAGTGGTCGTACGGGGCGACGGGGAAGTAGCCACCCTTGGGGCGGACCTTGTAACCGAGGTTGGGGGAGCCGTCGGCCTCGGAGGGCTCGCCGGTGTTCCACCATGCGGACTCGGAATCAACCTCGTAGAAGGTGCCGTTCATCCTGGAGTCGAACGACACCGAGTCGAAGATGTAGAACTCGGCCTCGGCGCCGAAGAAGCAGGTATCGGCGATGCCGGTGCTGGCCAGGTAGTTCTCCGCCTTGCGGGCCACGTTGCGCGGGTCCCGGGAGTACGCCTCACGGGTGAACGGGTCGTGCACGAAGAAGTTCAAGTTCAGCGTCTTGGCGGCGCGGAACGGGTCGATGCGCGCGGTGTCGGGGTCCGGCAGCAGCATCATGTCGGATTCGTGGATCGACTGGAAGCCGCGCACCGACGAACCGTCGAAGGCGAGGCCGTCCTCGAAGACGCTCTGGTCGAACGCCGACGCCGGGATCGAGAAGTGCTGGACGACGCCGGGCAGATCGCAGAAGCGAATGTCGACGTACTCGACGTTCTCGTCCTTGATCAGCTTGAAGATGTCGTCGGACGTCTTTTCTGCCACTGAGTGTTCTCCTTTACTGGTAACCCGCGGGTTGACGCTAAGGACACGATGTTGCGCAGTCGTCAACCATATGTTGCGCGCAAGTTACGCGATGACCGTTCTTTGTGACGTGAGCTACCGGCCGTCACTACACCGGCCCCGCCTATTCTGGCCCTATGGCGCGCACGATGGGAACTTGGCTGTCCGGACCCGGACCTTTCGACGCCGGCGACGGCGAAGACGCGCAGGACGGTCAGGGCAAATACCCCGGTGAGCGCATCGGCCTGCCCGAATCGGGACCCGGCTCGCTGGCCCGGATGGGCAGGCGGCTCGGTGCCCTGTGTATCGATTGGCTGGTGGCCTACGGGCTGGCCGGACTCGCGATGGCCCTTGGGCTGATCTCGCTGCCGATGCTGTCGACGGCCGTCCTGGTGATCTGGATGGTGCTGGGCACCGTCGCCGTGCGGCTGTTCTCGTTCACGCCCGGACAGCTCGCGGTGGGGCTGGTGGTGGTGCCGGCCGACGGGCGTGACCGGATCGGCATCGTGCGCGCGTTCCTGCGCGTGGTGTTGATCGCACTGGTGATCCCGCCGTTGGTTTCCGACAGCGATCTGCGCGGCCTGCATGACCGGCTGACATTCACCGCAGTGGTGCGCCGGTAAGGACGTCAGCCGGACCGCCGTGGCGTTACGAGCGAAGACTCACTTGCGGCGAACGGTGCGCTGCACGCCGCGCATCTTGGCGCCGGCGGGCATCGGACCCTTGGGCATCCCGGCCGGACCGGCCTTGGTGCCCAGCGCGGCGAGCCGGGATTCGATCGAATCCATCTGCTTGACCGTGATGTTCGCCGGCAGCTTGTTCAGGTGCCGCTCCAGCTTGGACAACGGAACTTCGCCCTCGTCGTTGCCGACGACGATGTCGTAGATCGGGATATCGCCGACCAGGCGTGCCGTGCGCTTCTTCTCCTGCGCGAGCAGCGGCTTCACCCGATTGGCCGAACCTTCACCGACGAAGACCACGCCGGGCCGGCCGATCACGCGGTGCACCGCGTCGAAATGACCGGTCGCCGCAACGCCGGGGGTGACGCGCCACTTGCCACGGAGGTTGTCCAGCGCCCAGGCCGCGGCACCGGTCTGCCCCTCGGCCTTCTTGTACACCGATTTCTGGGCCCGCCGGCCGAAGATGATGAAGGCGACCAGCGCGCCCAACACCACGCCCAACGGAATGAGGGTGTACATGGTGTACCCGCCGATGAGCAGACCACCGACCACCGCGGCAGCCACGATCAGCACGAACGCGCCGATCATGTACGGCAGAAGACGCTTGTCCTCTTTGCGCTGGATCTGGAATGCCTGCCACAACTGACTACGCCGCTGCTTGGAGGCCGCCTTGCGGGCAGCCTTCGCCTCGGCCTTTGCCGCCTTCGTTTGCGCGGCATCGCGGGTTTTCGCCATTACTTCAGGATACGGCGGGGCGTCCGGTGGCTGAGCCGCCGGTGGGAGCGCTGTCGAACCGAACCCGCGCGGCCTGCGCGTAGAGCCGGCCCGCGCGGTAGGACGAGCGCACCAGCGGTCCGGCCAGCACGCCGGCGAATCCCAGGCCCTCCGCATAGCTCGACAGCTCGACGAACTCGTCGGGGTGCACCCAGCGTTCCACCGGATGGTGGCGCGGTGACGGCCGCAGGTACTGGGTGATGGTGACGATGTCGCAGCCCGCGTCGTGCAGGTCCCGCAGGGCGGTGTGCACCTCGTCGATGGTCTCGCCCATCCCGAGGATCAAGTTCGACTTGGTGACCAGGCCGAAGTCGCGGGCGGACGTCAGCACGTCCAGGCTGCGGTCGTACCGGAACGCCGGACGGATCCGCTTGAAGATGCGCGGCACTGTTTCGACGTTGTGCGCGAACACTTCTGGGCGTGACTCGAACACTTCGGCCAACTGGTCGGGGTTGCCGTTGAAGTCCGGCGCCAACAGCTCGACCCCGGTGTTCGGGTTGAGCCGCTTGATGTAGCGGACGGTCTCGGCATACAGCCACGCCCCGCCGTCGGGCAGGTCGTCGCGGGCCACCCCGGTCACCGTCGAATAGCGCAGGCCCATCGCCTGAACGCTCTCGGCGACCCGGCGCGGCTCGTCACGGTCCAGCTCGGCCGGCTTGCCGGTGTCGATCTGGCAGAAGTCGCACCGCCGCGTGCACTGCTCGCCGCCGATCAGGAAGGTGGCTTCCCGGTCCTCCCAGCACTCGAAGATGTTGGGGCAGCCGGCCTCCTCGCACACCGTGTGCAGGCCTTCTCGGCGCACCAGACCCTTGAGTTCGGTGTACTCCGGACCCATCTTGGCCCGGGTCTTGATCCACGGCGGTTTGCGTTCGATGGGCGTCTGCGCGTTGCGAACTTCCAGACGCAGGAGCTTCCGACCTTCAGGCACCACAGTCACTGTTTCATCCTACGTTCAGAGCTACTTCCAGCCGGCCGTCCAGCGCGTCGCTCACGGCGGCGGCCACGCGGTCGGTGACGTCCTCGACGGTGATGCGACGGCCGAGTTCGGCCGTCAGAGAGGTCACCCCGGCATCGGAGATCCCGCACGGCACGATCGACGAGAACGCGGACAGGTCGCAGTCGCAGTTCAGTGCGAACCCGTGCAGTGTCGTCGCGCGGGACACCCGGATGCCGATCGCCCCGACCTTGCGGGCCGGCCGCAGCCCATCGGTACCGGATTCGCGGCTCGCCGCGGCGCCCACCCACACACCGGACCGACCCTCGACCCGATCGGTCGCCAGTCCGACATCCGCGCAGACGCTGATGAGCGCTTGTTCCAGGCGCCGAACGAAATTCACCACATCCAGCGGTTCGGTCAGCCCGATGATGGGGTAGCCGACAAGCTGCCCGGGACCGTGCCAGGTGATCTTGCCGCCGCGGTCCGTGTCGATGACGGGCGTGCCGTCCGCCGGGCGTTCGTGCGCTTCGGTGCGCTTGCCCGCGGTGTAGACCGCGGGGTGCTGAAGCAGCAGCAATGTGTCGGGCCCGCCGGCCACCCTGGCTTCGGCGATCTCGCGCTGCAACTCCCAAGCGGCTTCGTAACCGATCGTGCCGAGGTGCCGCACCTCCACGGGCGCAGTGGATGCGCGGATGGATGTCACAGCCTCGACGGTACGCCCCGGTTGCGTGTGCATCCGGTCACAGGTCTTTGGGTGCGGTGGCGTAGGCCAGCGCCTCACGGACGGTCTTGTGGTGGAAGGTGAAGCCCGCGTGTTCCAGCGCGGCCGGGATGGCGCGCTGGCCAACCAGCAGCCCTTCGTCGGCCAGCTCACCGAGCAGCGTGCGCAGGGCGAAACCCGGCACCATCACCGGGGTGGGCCGGTTGAGCGCGCGACCAAGAGCGGCGGTGAACTCGGCGTTGGTCACCGGTGCGGGACCGGTGAGATTGACTGGGCCCGAGAGGCTTTCGGTCGACATCGCGAACAGCACCGCGCGGACCTCATCCTCGAGGCTGATCCACGGGATGTACTGCCTGCCATTGCCCAACCGGGCGCCGAGGCCCAGCGAGAACAACGGCTTGAGGCGGTTCACCATGCCCCCGGACGGGGCCATCACCAGGCCGGTGCGCAACAGCACCACCCGTGAGCCGGCCGCGACGGCCGGCGCGGTGGCCGCTTCCCAATCCGCGCACAGACCGGCCAGGAAACCGTGCCCTTCGGGTGCGGACTCGTCGGTCACCCGGTCCCTGGTGTCGCCGTAGTAGCCGACCGCGCTCGCGTTGATCAGCACCGGCACCCCGGCGTCGCCCACGGCACCGGCGAGCACCTCCGTGGGCCCGATCCGGCTGTCGCGCAAACTCTGTTTGAACGCGCCGGACCAACGCTTCTCGGCCACGCCGATTCCGCACAGGTTCACCACCACGTCCACGCCCTGCAACGCGCCGGCGTCGAACTCCCCGGCGTCGGGGTTCCAGAACAGCTCGTCGCCGTTCGATGGTGCCCTGCGTACGATCCGGAGCACCCGGTGATCGGCCGCGCGCAGCGTTGACACCAACGCCGAACCGATCAGACCGGATGATCCCGCTATCGCGATGACGGCATCCGCCACAGTGGGGAGCCCCTCCTAACGGCCCTACAGCCCGAGGTCGGCCTCGAACGCACCTTCTTCGAGCCTGCGCTTGATGGTGGTCACGAACCGGCCGGCGTCGGCGCCGTCGATCAGCCGGTGATCGTAGGTCAGCGGCAGGTAGCACACCGAGCGCACGCCGATCGACTCGTTGCCGTAGGCATCGGAGATCACCCGCGGCCGCTTGACGATGGCCCCGGTGCCCAGCATCGCCGCCTGTGGCGGCACCAGGATCGGCGTGTCGAACAACGCGCCCTGGCTGCCGATGTTGGTGATGGTGAACGTGCCGCCGGACAACTCGTCGGGCTTGAGGTTGCCCGACCGGGCACGTGCCGCGATGTCGGAGATGGCACGTGCCAAACCACCCAGCGACAGGTCACCGGCGTTGTGGATCACCGGAGACAGCAGACCCTGATCGGTGTCGACCGCGAAGCCGAGGTGCTCGGCGTCGTAGTAGGTGATCTCCTTGGTGTCCTCGTTGTAGCTGGCGTTGATGTTCGGGTGGATCTTCAGTGCATCGATGACCGCGCGCGCGATGAACGGCAGATAGGTCAGGTTGACGCCCTCGCGCTCGGCGAAGTCGGCCTTGGCCCGGGCCCGCAACGCCACGATCTTGGTCATGTCGACCTCGTGGGTCTGGGTCAGCTGCGCAGTCGCCTGCAACGATTCCCGCGTCTTCTTGGCGGTGATCTGGCGAATCCGGTTGGCCTTCTGCGTGGTTCCGCGCAGGTGGGCCAGGGCCGGAGCCGGTGCCGACGGGGTAGCGGGTGCGGCCGCGGGGGCCTGCGGGGCTGCCGCAGCCGGCGCCGGCGGAGCCTTCTTGGCCTCTGCGGCGGCAAGGACGTCCTGCTTGCGGATGCGGCCACCGACGCCGGTGCCCTTCACCTCGGCGAGGTCGACACCGTTCTCCGAGGCCAACTTTCGCACCAGCGGCGTGACGTATGGCGAGCCGTCGCCGGCGGCGGGTGCCGGTGGGGCGGGCGTGGCGGCAGGCGCCGGTGCCGCGGGTGCGGGCTCGGACTTCGGCTCAGGCTTCGGTTCCGGCTTGGGCTCAGGCTTCGGTTCCGGTTCCGGTTTCGGTTCGGGAGCGGGCGCGGCCGGAGCGGGTGGGGCAGCGGGTGCGGCCGAGGCGTCGCCGATCTTGGCGAGCTCACCACCGACGGCGACGGTGTCGTCCTCCTCGGCGGTGATCTCCAGCAGGGTGCCGGCCACCGGGGACGGGATTTCGGTGTCGACCTTGTCGGTGGAGACCTCGACCAGCGGCTCGTCGACGCCGACGGAGTCACCCACCTTCTTGAGCCACCGGGTCACGGTGCCCTCGGTGACCGACTCGCCCAACTCGGGCATCACGACGGTGGTGGCGGAACCGGACGCGGCGGGGGCGGGGGTCGGTGCCGCCTGCGCCGGGGCTTCCGGCTCTGGCGCCGCGGTCTCCGCCGGAGCGGCCGACGGTGTGGTGACTTCGGGTTCCGGCTCCGGTTCCGGCTGCGAGGACGGCGCCGCTGAAGCTCCCTCGGAGGCATCACCGATGACGGCGAGCTCGCCGCCGATCTCGACCGTGTCGTCCTCCTGGGCGACGATCTTCGTCAGCACGCCCGCGGCGGGCGACGGGATCTCGGTGTCGACCTTGTCCGTGGAAACCTCCAGCAGCGGCTCGTCGAGTTCGACGGTGTCGCCCTCCTGTTTAAGCCAGCGGGTGACGGTCCCCTCTGTGACGCTCTCACCTAGCGCGGGCATCTGGACGGAGATTGCCATGTGTATTGACTCCTCGGACGGTCACTTGTGACGACTCGAACTCTGGCTTACCACAGCTAGGTGCACCGGGTACGGCACCTAGGTGGATTGTCGGAACCATCCTGTCACTGCAGCACCATTCGCACGAACTCAGGGTTGCTCCGGGCTCTGGCACTATCGAGTGAGGGTTTGCAGGGCAGTTCGACGAACTTCCCCAGAGCTGAGGAGACCGTTCCGTTGGGGTTGTTCGATTCGTTTCGCCGGGGCCGCTCGGCGCGCGGATCCGGCGGCGATGCGGCCGAGGATCTGCAGTATCTGCAGCGCTGGGTCGCCGAGCACGCCGGCGTCGAGGCTTTCGTGGAACCCCGTACCACCGTCACGGAGGTGACCGTCGTGCTCGTTGCTGCCGACGGGGAATGGACCCGGCGCCGTGCCGGTGGTGAGGCTGGGGCACGCCGGCTCAGCGACCGGTTGCAGATCCCGGTGTACGACGTCCAGAAGGTCGGCTATCCGCAACGCATGCGGGACTACGACGCGCGGCGGCGCATCGAACGGGAGCGCGCCATGCGGCGCGAGCTGGACGACCGTTAGAGTCGAGGCAACCGATACCTCCGGTATTGGATACTGTTCGTCACAGGTACCTCGTGGAGGGGTGGACTATGCAGCGCTTCGTCGTCAGCTCGGATGGAACCCGCATCGCGGTTTACGAACAAGGGGATCGGCAGCGCCCCACGCTGGTCATGGTGCACGGCTGGCCGGACTCACATGTGCTGTGGAACGGCGTGACAGGTGAACTGGGAGACCGGTTCCACATCGTGCGGTACGACAATCGCGGTGCCGGCGACTCAGACGTTCCCAAACCCGTCGCCGCATACCGGATGGACCGCTTTGCCGACGATCTGTCGGCGGTGATCGACGCCGTCAGCCCCGGGCGACCCGTGCACGTGCTGGCCCACGACTGGGGCTCTGTCGGGGCGTGGGAGTACCTGAGCCGCCCGGAAGCCTCCGCGCGCGTCGCGTCCTTCACCTCGGTGTCGGGACCCAGCACCGACCACTACGGGACGTTCGTGCGGAGCCGGCTGGCTCGCCCGTACCGGCCCATTCGCTTCGCCAAGGCGGTCAATCTGGCGTCGCGGTTCAGCTACTGGATCCCGTTCTCGATCCCCGTGATCGCACCGGCGTTGATGCGCCGCGGCGCCGCGCGCCGACTGCAGGCCATCGACACCCCCGGTCCCAAGTTCCAGTCCGAGACGCTCGACACCGACGCGGCCAACTCGCTCAAGATCTACCGCGCCAACGCGATTCGCTCGTTCACGACGCTGCGCAGCGACCACTACGTGACGGTGCCGGTGCAGCTGATCTGCAACGACCACGATCCTGTGGTGCGCGGGCACGGCTACGACGACGAGTCCAGGTGGGTACCGATGCTGTGGCGCCGTGATCTCAAGGCCGGGCACTGGGCCCCGTTCTCGCATTGGCGGGCCATCGCCGGCGCGACAGCCGAGTTGATCGATCACATCGAGGGTGCTCCGGCAGCCCGGGCGCTGCGGCGCGCACAAGTCGGCCGGTCACACGAATCCTTCAGCGACACACTGGTTTCGGTTACCGGTGCAGGCAGCGGTATCGGCCGTGCCACTGCCCTCGCATTCGCCGCGCTTGGCGCCGAACTGGTGGTCAGCGACATCGACGAAGCATCCGCGAAGTCCACCGCCAACGAGATCGCCGCCGGCGGTGGCGTCGCACATGCCTACGGCCTCGACGTGTCCGATGCCGAGGCGGTGGAGAGTTTCGTCGAGCAGGTCTGCAGCACGCACGGGACACCCGACGTCGTGGTGAACAACGCCGGAATCGGCCACGGCGGAAAGTTCCTCGACACCCCCGCCGACCAGTACGACCGGGTGCTCGACGTCAACTTCGGCGGAGTCGTCAACTGTTGCAGGTCATTTGCGCGACGCCTCATCGAACGAGGGACCGGCGGCCACATCGTCAACGTGGCCTCGATGGCTGCCTATACACCGTCGGCAACGATGAACGCATACTCCACCAGCAAGGCCGCGGTGTTCATGTTCTCCGATTGTCTGCGTGCCGAATTGAAGTCGGCGGGAGTCGGTTTGACCACGATCTGCCCCGGCGTCATCGACACCAACATCATCGACACCACCCGCTTCGACCTTCCCGCGGACAAGCAGGACAAGGGCGAGCAGATGCGGGCGCGGGCCAAAAAGGCCTTCGCCGCACGACGTTACGGGCCGGAAAAGGTGGCCAAAGCCATCGTCGCGGCCGTCCGTAAGGACAAGGCCATCCGCCCCGTCACGCCGGAGGCGTACGCGGCATACGGGGTGGCGCGGCTGATGCCGTCGGCGCTGCGCCGGGTGGCGCGCTCCGGCTCGCTGTAGCGCTATTGCGGATGGGAGGCGAGGTATTCGCCTACCGGAATGGGTGATTCGGTCGCATATCCGATCGGCAGCAGGACGTCGCCCGCGGTGGACACGTAGTAGACGTCCCAGCGGTAGAACGCGCCGAACGCCGCCGGATCGGCCGCGAGCGCCGCGGCGTAGGCGTGGACCGCACGCACGTACTCGTCGGCGTTGTTGTACCGGAACAGCGCATGGTCGGGGTTGTTCGCAAAACCGTTGGCGGCCAGGTAGCGACCGGCCGCCAGGATGCTGTCACGGGGCGCATGGATGTCACCGCCCGCACCGTAGGCCGCGAACGTGGACGGCATGAACTGCATCGGGCCCTGCGCCCCGGCCAGGCTGGTCCCGCTGACACTGCCGAAACGGGTCTCGATCAGGTTGATCGCGGCCAGGTAGTTCCAGCCCACGCCGGAGGCAGCCTCCGTCTCGCGGTAGGAATCGAGCAGCAGCTCCGCAGGCGGCGGCGGTTCGATGCGCCACGCGGGCAGCGTGTCCCGCGGTTCGGCCAGCGTGGCGAGCTGCCGTCGCGCGTCGACATTGTGGTCGTAGAACGCGACAAGATCGGCGGGGATACGAGGCCGGACGATCGCGTCCCATTCGGGATGACGGCCGATGGCGCGGTAGGCCACCTGCTGGCGCCGGGCAGCCTGGGTGAGCGCGGCCTCCGGTGTCGACGGATTGCGCAGGGCCCGCTCGTCGGCCACCAGATCCGCCGCGAGCCGGCCCGGGTCAGGGGCCAGGCGCGGCTGCGCCCCGGCCGCGGGGATGGGGCTCGCCGGGGTGGTGGCACTCGGCTGCGTCGTCGCGGTCGTGCTCGGGGGAGCGGAAGCGGGCGGGCTCGGTGAGTCCGAGCAGCCCGCGAGCGCGGCGCCCAAGGCGAACAAGATGGCGAGATCGCGGGCAATCCTCGACATCTTGTTCACCTTGGGCGGCAACATGATCAGCCGTTCGCGGCGATATCCTCCAGGACGGCGAACATCGTCCGCACCGGCACCCCGGTTCCGCCCTTGGGTGTGTAACCCCAGGGGCCGCCGGTGTTGTAGGCCGGTGCGGCGATGTCGATGTGCGTCCACTGAACCCCGTCGGCGACGAACTCGCGCAGGTATGTTCCGGCCACGAGCATCCCGGCGAAACGCGACCCGCTGACGTTCGCGAGGTCGGCCACCGTCGACTTCAGGTCATCCTTCAGTTCCTCGGGAAGCGGCATGGCCCAACCGTTTTCACCCTCTGCCTGCGACAGTGTGGCGACGCGGTCGCGGAACTCCTGGCTGCCCATCACGCCCGGTGTACGCGCGCCGAGCGCGACGGTCTGCGCACCGGTCAGAGTGGAGGTCTCGATCAGGTAGTTCGGCTCGTCCTCGCATGCCCGCACGATCGCGTCGGCCAGGATCAACCGGCCCTCGGCGTCGGTGTTGAGCACCTCCACCGTGATACCGCCGTATTGGGTGAGCACGTCGCCCGGCCGCTGCGCGGTCGATGACGGCATGTTCTCGGCCATCGGTACGGTCGCGATGACCTCGATCGGCAGATTCTGCCGCGCGGCCAGCACCACGGTCGCGATGACCGCGGCCGCGCCACCCATGTCCGAGGTCATGTGATGCATGTTGGCGGCCGGCTTGATCGAGATGCCTCCGGTGTCGAACGTGATGCCTTTGCCGACCAGCGCGACGCGCTTGGCCTTCTTGTTGCCGGCACCGCGATGGATCAACCGCACCAGACGCGGCGGGCGCGAGGAGCCCTTGCCGACCCCGATGATGCCGCCGTAACCGGCCTTGGTCAGCGCCTTGTCGTCGAGCACCTCGACCTCCAGCCCGGCAGCCTCGCCCAAAGCCTTTGCCCGCTTGGCGAATTCGTCGGGAAACAGGTGGCTCGGCGGAGTGTTCACGAAATCCCGGGCCGTGGCCACGGCGCTTGCGATGTCCACCGCGCGCTGCGCCTCTGCCTCCGCCGCCTTTGCGGTGTCCGCAACCAGCGCGGTGATCGCGGTCAGACCGCTGTCGGTGGGCGCGGTCTTGGCGCTACGGAAGTCGTTGAACCGGTAGGCGCCAAGGATCAACCCCTCGACCGCGGCTTCCAGATCGATCGCGGACAGCGATGTCACCACGGTGGAGACCTTGTCCAGGGCGCGCGCCGCGGTGCCTGCGGCGCGGCGGATCGCGTCGGCCGGCCACTCGTCGCGCGGCTTGCCGAGGCCGACGGCCAGCACGCTGGCGACCGGAAGCGACGCCACAACGAGTCGATGCGTCTGGCCCTCGCCTCCGGTGGCGCCGAGGGCCTGCAGCCCGGATTCGACGGCGGCCACTGTCTCCTCGTCGAGATAGGGCTGGGCGGCCAGCACCTTGGGGCTCGAGTCATCGCTGACGACTCCGATGACGAGGACGGCCTCGGCGACACCCTTGCGGGGCAACGACGAGCTGACGGTGACGGTGGGGGCCTGGTAGCCGGGTTCGCTGCTCACCCGTTTCACCTTAAAGTCCGGACAACGGGTATGCCGGGACCGGTGCGTCGAAACCCTTCAGGGTCAGCGACCGGACCGGCGCGAACGCCCTGGTCGGCAGCAGATCGCGCAGCGGCTCGGAGACCAGGATCTGGGCCGGTTCGGCCGCGGCGACCAGCCGGGCCGCCCGATTCGCCGGGTTACCGAAGTAGTCGCCACCGATGGCCAGCAGCTCACCGAAATCGAGACCGGCCCGCACCTGGAGGCCGGTTTGGGCGGCGCGGGGGTGAGTGACGAGGTCGACAGCCACCTGCAGCACTTCGGCGGGTTCGGAGCCGACCCACATGATGGCGTCCCCGATGAACTTCACCACGCGGCAGCCTGCGGCGTGGACGACAGCGGTACTGGTGGCGCTGAACTCGTTGAGCAGTGCCGAGAGTTCGGTGGTGGTCAACATCTGGGTGAGCGCGGTGAATCCCGACAGATCGGCAAAACCTATGCCGCAGTAGACGCTGGATGTTCCGTCGCGCACCACATGCTCGAAATAGCTGCGCGCACTCATCACGTGGTGGCGGTGCACCGCATCGACCATCGACCCGATCCGCGGGATGAAACCGGCGGCGGCCCGGTACGCCTTGGCGGTGACAAGCTCATCGTGGGTGATGCCCAGTTGGATGTCGGGGGTGTTGGCCCGGCTCATCGACGACAGCGCCTCGGCCAGCCGGGCCATACCCGCGCCCACCACGCGAAGCAGGCCGGTGGCCTCGGCGTCGCCGACCAGTACCCGCAGCTCCGCCCACGTTCGCAGGGTCTCCAGATCGGCCAGGCTCAGGGTCTTCACGTCGCAGCCGGCCACCGTCAGGCCCAGCGCGGCCCAGGCCCGCTGCACATCGTCGAGCGGAACTCCGATCTCGGCCGCCACATCGGCCAGGCAGAATTCCGGTGGCCCCGACCACTGCAGGACGTCGCCGGCCAGCCCGAACAACCGGCCGCGCGACTCCGCCTCGACCATCTGCTCGGCGGTGAACCCGAGAGAGTCCAGGTACTCGATGAGCGGGGCGCGATCGTGGGCGTCGGTGATCCCGGCGGCCGCGAGTTCATCCAAATCGACCACCAGACAAGTGTGCAGCCGGTGGCCCGATCAGGCGGTCCGTTCCGGCGTGCAGATTAGGGTGAAACCGTGACTGACGATCTGCTGCACGGACCGCTGGAAGACCGCCATCGTGAACTGGGAGCCAGTTTTGCCGAATTCGGTGGATGGCTGATGCCGGTGTCCTACGCCGGAACTGTCTCCGAACACAACGCCACGCGCGACACCGTGGGCCTCTTCGACGTCAGCCACCTTGGAAAGGCACTGGTCAAAGGCCCTGGCGCGGCGGCCTACGTCAATTCCGCCCTCACCAACGACCTGAACCGGATCGGGGCGGGCAAGGCGCAGTACACCCTGTGCTGTACCGAGTCAGGCGGTGTTGTGGACGATCTGATCGCCTACTACGTCTCCGACGACGAGATCTTCCTGGTGCCCAACGCCGCCAACACCGCGGCCGTCGTCGCCGAACTGCAGAAGAACGCCCCGCAAGGGCTGACCATCACCGACGAGCACCGCTCCTATGCAGTGCTGGCAGTGCAGGGTCCCAAATCCGCCGAGGTCCTCGGCGCGCTCGGGCTGCCCACCGACATGGACTACATGGGTTACGCGGACGCCGAATACGACGGGGTGTTCGTCCGAGTCTGCCGCACGGGCTACACCGGCGAGCACGGCTACGAGCTGCTGCCGGCCTGGGATCGCGCCGGCGTGGTGTTCGACGCTCTGGTGGCGGCAGTGCGGGCCGCCGGCGGCGAACCCGCCGGCCTGGGTGCCCGCGACACCCTGCGCACCGAGATGGGCTATCCGCTGCACGGCCACGAGCTTTCGCTCGACATCTCGCCGCTGCAGGCCCGGTGCGGCTGGGCGATCGGCTGGAAGAAGGACGCCTTCTGGGGACGCGAGGCATTGCTGGCCGAGAAGGAGGCCGGCCCGGCCCGGGTGCTGCGCGGTCTCAAGGCCGTCGGGCGCGGGGTACTGCGCGCCGATCTCGCGGTTCTGGACGGGGAAACGAGAATCGGCACCACGACGTCGGGAACCTTCTCGCCGTCACTGAAAGTCGGGATCGCCCTGGCGCTCATCGACACTTCCCACGACATCGCGGACGGGCAACGGGTGAGTGTGGACGTGCGCGGCCGTGCCGTCGAATGTGAAGTGGTCAAGCCGCCGTTCGTAGCCCCGCACACCCGCTGAGGCGGGGAAATACGCTAGCGCTCGGGCGATACAATCGCTGCATGACTAGCGGCCATATCGAGTTCACGGTTTCAGCCAACGCGAATCCGGCGACCGATGCGGTACGCGAATCCATCCTGGCCAACCCGGGATTCGGCAAGTACCACACCGACCACATGGTGGCCATCGACTACACCGCGGGACAGGGCTGGCACGATCCGCGGGTGATCCCGTACGGGCCGATCGAGCTCGATCCGTCGGCCATCGTCCTGCATTACGCGCAGGAAGTCTTCGAGGGGCTCAAGGCGTACCGCTGGGCCGACGGCTCGATCGTGTCGTTCCGGCCGGAGTCCAACGCGGCGCGGTTGCGTGCCTCGTCGCGGCGGCTGGCCATCCCGGAGCTTTCCGAGGACATGTTCCTCGAATCGCTGCGCCAACTCATCGCGGTCGACGAGTTATGGGTGCCCGCGGCCGGCGGTGAGGAGTCGCTGTACCTGCGGCCGTTCGTGATCGCCACCGAGCCGGGCCTGGGTGTGCGTCCGGCCAACGAGTACCGCTACCTGGTGATCGGCTCGCCTGCCGGGGCGTACTTCAAGGGCGGCATCAAGCCGGTCAGCGTGTGGCTGTCGCACGAGTACGTGCGCGCCTCACCCGGCGGCACCGGTGCGGCCAAGTTCGGTGGCAACTACGCGGCGTCGCTGCTCGCCCAGGCGCAGGCCGCCGACAACGGCTGCGACCAGGTGGTGTGGCTCGATGCACTCGAGCGTCGCTACGTCGAGGAGATGGGCGGGATGAACCTGTTCTTCGTCTTCGGCAGCGGCGGCTCGGCCCGGCTCGTCACCCCGGAACTGTCCGGATCGCTCTTGCCCGGTATCACGCGAGATTCGTTGCTGCAGTTGGCCTCCGACGCCGGCTTCGCTGTCGAGGAACGCAAGATCGACGTCGCGGAGTGGCAGAAGAAAGCCGTTGCGGGCGAGATCACCGAGGTGTTCGCCTGCGGCACGGCCGCGGTGATCACCCCGGTGTCACACGTGAAGTACGCGGACGGGGACTTCACCATCGCCGACGGACAACCGGGCGAGATCACCATGGCCCTGCGGGATACCCTGACCGGGATCCAGCGGGGCACCTTCGCCGACACGCACGGCTGGATGGCCCGGCTGAATTAGCCGACCGCCAGACCGAGCGCCGTCAGCGTCGTCGTGACCTCCACGGCCGCACCCAGCACGTCGCCGGTGATGCCGCCGAACCGGCGCACGCAGTGGGCCACCAGCAGCGCGGAACAACCGAGCGCGGCCACGACCACGACGGGGCCCTGCCACATCCGGGGCCCGGCCCATGCGGCCAGTGCGGCGACCGCGATCACCCAGCCCGCCACCACGGCGACCGGCTGGGTGGCCGCGACCGCACCGCCCAGCGAGCTGCCCGCGGCGGCCCGTACCGAACGTCGGCAGGCGATTACCGCGCCGACCCGGCCCGCCGTGACGGCGGTGACGATGGCCACCGCGCCGAGTTGACTGAATGCCAATGTCTGACAACCGATCACGACGATCACGGCGGCGACGCCGAACGGGCCCGCCGAACCGTCACGCATGACCGCCAGTGCCCGCTCGGGAGGTCCGTAACAACCCAGCCCGTCGACGGTGTCGCAGAACCCGTCGATGTGTAGCCCGCGCGTGGCCAGCAGGAGAGCGGCGACCGCCAGCAGGCCGGGCAGTGCGCTGCCGGTGCCGAACGCCCATTGGCCGCCGGCGACCACGCCGGCCGCCAGCGCGCCCAGGGCGAGGCCGACCACCGGCAGCGCCGTCAGCGCACCGCGGCCCACCGGGGCCGAGCAACGGATCGGCAGCACCGTGCCGAACGCGAAGGCCCCGCCGAGTGCGGACATTCCGCCGCGTGGGGACATCATGTCTCTTCGGAGATTCCGGCTTCGTCGAAGGTGGCCATCGAGGCCAGGGTGGCGATGGCGGCGCGCACGATCGGCAACGCCACCGCGGCACCGGTGCCCTCGCCCAGCCGCATGCCGAGGTCGATGATCGGCTCCAGTCCCAGATGCGACAGTGCCAGGCTGTGGGCCGGCTCGGTCGATCGGTGCCCGGCCTGCCACCACTCCCGGGCACCCGGTGCGAACTCCTCGGCCACCAGCGCCGCGGCCGTCACCACCAAGCCGTCCAGGAGCACCGGCGTGCGGCGCACCGCGGCCTGCGCCAGGAATCCGGCCATGGCCGCCAGATCGGCGCCGCCACACACCCGCAACAGCCCCAGCGGCTGACGCGTCACGGAGCGGGCCCGGTACAGCGCGTCGCGTACCGCGCCGGCCTTGCGCATCCAGCCTTGGTCGTCGATGCCGGTGCCCCGTCCCACCACCACGACGGGTTCGGCACCCGTCAGGGCGGCCACCAAAGTCGTTGCCGCCGTGGTATTTCCGATCCCCATGTCGCCGGCGATGAGCAGATCGGCACCGGCATCGACCTCGTCGTCGGCGATCTGGCGCCCCGCCGCGACGGCAGCCACGGCCTCCTCGGCGCTCAGCGCGTCCTCGATCGCGATGTTGCCCGAGCCGCGGCGCACCTTGTGGGCGCCGATCGCGGGGGAGGCCGGTTCATCGCAGTCGACGGCGACGTCGGCCACCCGCACGGTGGCCCCGGCCACCTCGGCCAGCACGTTGATCGCGGCGCCACCGGCGTCGAAGTTGGCCACCATCTGGCCGGTCACCGCCGACGGGAACGCCGATACCCCCGCTGCCGTGACTCCGTGGTCCGCGGCGAATACCACCACGCGCGCCCGGGTGAGCGGCCGCGGCGGGCAGACGCCCTGGCAGGAGGCTGCCCAGACCGAGAGCTCCTCGAGCCGGCCCAGCGAGCCCGGCGGCTTGGTGAGCCGCGCCTGACGGACCCGCGCCGCCGCGGCGGCGTCCGCGTCCGGTGCGGTGACCGGGGGAAAGGCCGCATCGAATTCGGTCATGACGGCTCCTTCACCGTGAGCGGTTGGCCGGCCACGACCAGCACCACGCGGTCGCACACCGCGGCCAGGCGTTGGTTGACCGTGCCCAGTTCATCGGCGAACCGGCGTCCCGCCTCGGTGGCGGGGACCACCGTCAGCCCCACCTCGGGGCTCACCAGGACCAGGGGAGCGGTGAATGCGTCCACCGCCCGCACCAACGCGTCGACTTCGGGGCCCACGGATCCACCGGTCCAGGCGCCGAGGCGGTCCATGGTCGCGGTCAGCCACCCTCCGATGTCGTCGACGAGCGTTGCGGCGTTCGGTGCGTGCGGGCCTGCAGTCAGGGCCGCCGCCAGATCAGAGGTCTCCACGGTGCGCCAGTGCGCGGGACGACGGGCCTGATGGATGCCCACGCGGTGCGCCCATGCCGGATCGCTGTCGGCGGCCGGGCCGGTGGCCAGATAACGCACCGGCGCACCGTCCCCGGCGCCATGTGTCACGGCCCCTTCGGCCCATCGGGACTTGCCAGAGCGGATGCCGCCGAGCACCAGGGTGCGCACGCCTCAGGCCGCCTGAAACGGCATCAAGAGATCTTGGCGCCGCGGTCGACCACCGGCCGCGGTGCGCGCATACGGCGCAGCTGCGACGCCCGGCTGGCCGCGTAAAGTCCGAGTTTCCAACCGCTTTCGGTGTTATCGGGGAACTTCTCGTCCACCATGTGGTTCACCTTGCGACCCACGAGCAACCCGTCGATCAGCATGATGACGACCAGAATCAGCATCGCGTAGGACAGGATCTGCTGGAACTTCAGCGACGGCAGCGCGAGCATGAAGAAGATCATCGCCAGAGCGGCGGGCATGAACAGGCCCAGCACGTTGCGGCGGGAGTCGACGATGTCGCGGACGTAGCGACGCACCGGCCCCTTGTCGCGCGGCAGCAGGTAGGACTCGTCACCGGCCATCATCTTCTCGCGGCGGTCGGCCATGTCGGCGCGGCGGGTCAGCCGCTCGATCTTGCGCTCTTCCTTGGACAGCTTGGGCCCGCGCAGCTCCTTGCGGCGCTGACGTGCCTCGGCGGCGGTCAGCGGCGCCGGGGCGACCGGGCCGCGCCGCTTGGCGGCCTCGCTGCGTTTGGGCGTCGGCCTGCCCTTGGGGGCGGTACCAGCTGGGGCACCGCCGGCCTGCGTCGAATCGGCAGAACGTGACCCGGCGTCGCCATCGACGTTCGTGACCTGGTCGGTCACGGCAGGTTCGCCTTCGTTGTCCTTCTTACGGCCCAGCAGCTTCACGCCAGCCAGGTTACTGCCCGCCGCAGGTGGCCTGGTCACATGCCCCGGGCCTGTGGATAAGTCGGGAATAGCGGCCGAACAAGGTACCGTTGAGGTAGTAGACGCGCGGCACGTCCACGCGTTTCCTGTGTACTTCAGCTGTACCGGCATCAGTGATGCCCAAGGGCTTAGGGAGAGCTATGACTGTTCAGGACGCCACCACCACCGAAACCCACGGTGTGACCCTGTCCGACGCTGCGGCGACGAAGGCGAAGGCGCTGCTGGACCAGGAAGGTCGCGACGACCTCGCGCTGCGTATCGCGGTTCAGCCCGGTGGCTGCGCCGGCCTGCGCTACAACCTGTTCTTCGACGATCGCGCCCTCGACGGTGACCTCACTGCCGAGTTCGGCGGTGTGAAGCTGGTCGTGGACCGGATGAGCGCACCGTATGTGCAGGGCGCCACCATCGACTTCGTCGACTCCATCGAGAAGCAGGGCTTCACGATCGACAACCCGAACGCCACCGGCTCCTGCGCCTGCGGCGACTCCTTCAACTGACGTGAGCCGGCGGCCGGCGGTCAGTACTGACCGCCGGTGCGCAGCACGTACGAGCACACCAGAACCTGCTCGCTTTTCCCGTCTTTCTTGACCAGAAGCTGAGCCACGCCCTGTTGTTCCTCATCGACCGGGCGCTGTCCGCGTGCGGACCCTCCGGCCGGCGCGACCCGCATGGTGAACAGCAGCTGTGCCTGCGTGGTGGACCACGGCACGTTCGCGTCGATGCCCGTCACCTCGACCTGGCTGAACTGCTTACGGAATGCGTCACTGGCCAGACCTGCCACCGCGAGATCGGCCTTGCGGTCTTTCACCCCGTCGTACAGACCGCACAGTGTGTGCCGTGCAACGGTTTCGTCATCCCCGGCCAGCAGCGCATCGAGGTACTCCTGGATCGCGGCCTGGGCCCGGGCGTCGGAGACCACCACCGGCGCAGCCGGACCGCGGCGCCCGGTGACCAGCACCGCGGTCAACACGCCCGCGAGCGCCGCCACGACCAGCACACCCGCCAGAATCTTGGGCCAGCGCCGCCGCGTCGGGTACGGCACCGGAGGCGGCAGCGTCCCGGGATATGCGGACTGTGTGGGCGACACCTGCTCGGGATACAGCTGAGGCGGAGTCTGCTCGGGGTACTGGTAAGAACCAGTCATTAATTGGCGCTCCCCGCGTGATCTGGAGGTTGGTCAGCCGTCTACGGTGACCGGGAATACGGTTATACGCAGGTTAGCGCAACCCGATGACGTGCGACTGTGCGCGCAGAGCGCTGACAGGCCGCGCGGGTACTGTTATGTAGCCGACTTAACGAAATGAGGGGTGACACCACGTGACCATCGCAGTTACCGGATCCATCGCGACCGACCACCTGATGCGGTTCCCGGGCAAATTCTCCGAGCAACTGCTGGCAGATCACCTGCAGAAGGTGTCGCTGAGCTTCTTGGTCGATGATCTGGTGATCCACCGCGGGGGCGTGGCGGGCAACATGGCCTTCGCGATCGGCACCCTCGGCGGTGACGTCGCGCTCGTCGGCGCCGCGGGTCAGGATTTCGGTGAGTACCGGGCCTGGCTGGAGGGTGCCAACGTCGACTGCGGCAATGTGCTGATCTCCGAGAGCGCCTACACCGCACGCTTTGTCTGCACCACCGACGAGGACATGGCCCAGATCGCCTCGTTCTATCCCGGTGCCATGTCGGAGGCGCGCAACATCTCCCTTGCCGACCTGGTGGCCCGAGTGGGCAAGCCCGAGCTGGTGATCATCGGCGCCAACGATCCGGATGCGATGTTCCTGCACACCGAGGAATGCCGCGAGCTCGGCCTGGCCTTCGCCGCCGATCCGTCCCAGCAGCTGGCCCGGCTCTCCGGCGAGGAGATCCGCAAGCTGATCAACGGCGCCACCTACCTGTTCACCAACGACTACGAATGGGATCTGCTGCTGCAGAAGTCTGGGTGGAGCGAGGCCCAGGTGATGGGCCAGATCGGCATGCGCGTCACCACACTGGGCGCCAAGGGCGTCGACCTGGTCAGCTCGGACGGCACATTCGTGCACGTCGGCGTCGTGCCCGAGAAGCATCAGGCGGACCCCACCGGCATCGGCGACGCGTTCCGGGCCGGTTTCCTCACCGGTCGCAGCGCGGGATTGAACCTCGAGCGCTCCGCCCAGCTCGCGTCTTTGGTCGCAGTGCTGGTCCTGGAGGCGACGGGTCCGCAGGAATGGACGTGGGACGCGGCCGAGGCAGTGCAGCGACTCACCGACGCCTACGGCGCCGATGCGGGCGCCGAGATCGGCAAGGCGCTGGCCTGATCCCGCCGGCCTGACACCCGGGGCGGCTCTGGGCCTGAAAGGGCCTAGAGCTGCCTACAGCTGCACCGGGTAATGCGGCTCCTTGATCTGGGGCGTCACGCTGTGCTCCACGAAGATCGCATGCCACAGCATGAAGATCAGCACCGTCCAGAGCCGGCGGCTGTGATCGCTGACCCCGTTGCGATGCTCGTCGAGCATGGTGCGCACCGTGGACCGATCGATGAAATCGTCCGTTTGTGACGACGCCGTCATGGAGTAGGCCCAGTCCATCAGCTCACCGGACCGCAGCCAGTGCCGGATCGGCACCGGAAAGCCCAGCTTCGGCCGGTTGAGCACATGGGCCGGGACGATCGGCTCCAGCGCCCGGCGCAAGGCGTACTTGGTCGTCGAGCGGGTGATCTTCTGATCGACCGGCAGCCGGGAAGCCACCGCGAACACCTCGGGATCCAGGAACGGCACCCGCAACTCCAGCGAGTTGGCCATGGTCATCTTGTCGGCCTTGACCAGGATGTCGCCGCGCAGCCAGGTGAACAGATCGATGTGCTGCATACGCGCCACCGGATCCCAGCCCTGCGATGCCGCGTACACCGGGGCGGTGACGTCGGTGTGCGTCCACTCCGGGCGGAAGCCGGGCAGCACCGCGCGCAACTGATCGTCCGAGAAGCTGCGGGCATTGCCGTAGTAGCGCTCCTCGAGCGTCAGCGAGCCGCGATGCAGCAGGCTCTTGCCCCGCATGCCCTCCGGCAACGGCTTCGATGCCTTACCCAGCGACTTGCGCACAGGCCGCGGCAGATAGTCGAACGGCCGCAGCGACAAGGGTTCCCGGTAGATGGTGTAGCCGCCGAACAGCTCGTCGGCGCCCTCACCCGACAGCACGACCTTGACGTGTTTGCGCGCCTCACGGGCGATGAAGAACAACGGCACCAGGGCCGGATCGGCCACCGGCTCATCCAGGTACCAGACGATCTCGGGCAGCGCCTCGACGAACTCGGCCGGGCTCACCACCTTGGCGACGTGCCGCGCGCCGATCGCCTCTGCAGAGGCCACGGCCACGTCGACCTCGGAGAAACCCTCACGCTCGAAGCCGGTGGTGAACGTGATCAACCGGGGATTGTGACGCATCGCCAGCGCGGCGATGGCCGTCGAGTCGATCCCCCCGGACAGGAACGCACCCACCGTCACATCGGCGCGCATGTGCTTGGCCACGGAATCCTCGAGCGCGGCAGTGATCTCGTCGTAACGGGCCTGGTCGCCGCCCTTGACGAACGGCACCGCGTTGAATTTCGGGACGAAGTAGCGCGTCACCTCGGGGCGGGCGCCAGGCTTGAACCGCGCGTAACTGCCCGACTCCAGCCTGCGGATTCCCCGGTGCAGCGTCTCCGGCTCGGGCACGTACTGCAGCACCGTGTAGTGCTGCACGGCGCGCTCGTCGATGTTGAGGTCGAAACCCAGCGCCAGGTCCGCATCCTGGGCCAGGTCGAGCAGGCACTTCTTCTCGCTACCCACCGCCGTGCCGCCCGGCCCGGTCGCCATGAACAGCGGCTTGATGCCGAAAGGGTCCCTGGCGCAGAACATTTCACGCTCGACGGTGTCCCACAACGCGAACGCGAACATGCCCCGGAGGCGATTCAGCGCCTCAGTGCCCCAGTAGTGGTAGGCCGCGACGATGGCCTCGCCGTCGCCGTCGGTGTGAAATACCGCACCGTGTTCGGAACGCAACACTTCGCGCAGTTCGACGTAGTTGTAGATCTCGCCGTTGAACACCAGCACGTAGCGGTCCGGGGCTTCGGCGGGCCCCCAGCGCAGCGGCTGATGGCTGTGCGCGATGTCGATGATCGACAGCCGGTTGAAGCCGAGGACCACGGTGCCGTCGTGTCCGTCGCCGTCGGTCCAGGTGCCGGGCTCGTCGGGACCCCGGTGACGCATCAGGTGGGAAGCGTTCGCCACCGCGTCGGCCAGCCTCGATCCAGCTTCGGGGGAGATGTCACCCCGGGTGGTTTCGGGGTTGGTCTCGGTAGGGGCAGTTACCAGGGCGAGCAGTCCGCACACCGCGCCAGTATGTCTGATCCGACGGGTCCCGAGACCACCGCCCGGGCCGTTGCACCAGTCGCCGGGTCCCCGTCGCGACGCCATTCCCGAGTCGCTTCGCTCCCGTGGACCGGCGTGGTCTACGCTGCGTAGTATTCGCAAAACAACGACCGGTCGCGGTCGCGAAATACCGATCTAGGAGGCGCCAACGTGACACCTCGCGGGCTTAAGACGGTGGCCCGAGCGGCGTTGTTGACAATTGTCTTGGGTGGCTCGGCGCTCTTGCTGAGCGGCTGCAGCTGGCAGGACGCACTCGCGCTCGGCTGGCCGACCGGGATCACCCCGGAGGGCAAACTCAACCGAGAGTTGTGGATCGGCTCGGTGATTGCCTCCTTCGTGGTCGGCGCCATCGTGTGGGCCCTGATCTTCTGGTCGAGCGCCTTCCACCGGAAGAAGAAGGGCGACACCGAGTTGCCGCGCCAGTTCGGCTACAACATGCCGCTGGAGCTGGTGCTGACGGTCATCCCGTTCCTCATCATCTCGGTGCTGTTCTACTTCACCGTGGTGGTCCAGGAGCGCATGCTGCACAAGGACCCCAACCCTGAGGTCGTCATCGACGTGACCGCCTTCCAGTGGAACTGGAAGTTCGGCTACCAGAAGATCGACTACGCCGACGGCTCGTTCGATTACGACGGTGCCGACGCTGCGCGCAAGTCCGCGATGACGTCCAAGCCCGAGGGTAAAGACGCGCACGGCAAGGAGCGCGTCGGCGCGGTGCACGGCATCAACCCCGAGGACCGCACCTACCTGAACTTCGACAAGATCGAAACACTGGGCAGCTCCACCGAGATCCCGGTGCTCGTGCTCCCGGCGGGTAAGCGCATCGAGTTCCAGCTGAACTCCGCGGACGTGATCCACGGATTCTGGGTGCCCGAATTCCTCTTCAAGCGCGACGTGATGCCCGATCCCGTGGCCAACCATTCGGACCACATCTTCCAGGTCAGCAAGATCGAGCAGACCGGTGCGTTCGTCGGCCGCTGCACCGAGATGTGCGGCACCTACCACTCGATGATGAACTTCGAGGTCCGGGTCGTCGAACCCAATGACTTCAAGGCCTACATCGATCAGCGCAACGCCGGCAAGACCAATGCCGAGGCGTTGGCGGCCATCAACCAGGAGCCGTTGGCCGTCACCACGCACCCGTTCGATACCCGGCGCGGTGAGCAGGCACCGCAGGCGAGCAAGTAGGGGCTACACGCAATGCATATTGAAGCTCGACTGTTCGAGATCCTCACGGCGTTCTTCGCCTTGTCGGCGGTGGTGTACGGCGTCTTGACCGCCATGTTCGCCACCGGTGGCGTCGAGTGGGCCGGTACCACCGCGCTCGTGCTCACCACCGGCCTGACCCTGATCACCGGCACCTTCTTCCGCTTCGTGGCGCGGCGTCTCGACACCCGCCCCGAGGACTACGAAGACGCCGAGATCAGCGATGGCGCAGGGGAACTGGGCTTTTACTCGCCGCACAGCTGGTGGCCGATCCTGATCGCGCTGTCCTTCTCGGTCGCCGCCGTGGGTGCCGCTCTGTGGCTTCCCTGGCTGATCGTGGCGGGCATCTGCTTCGTGCTGACGGCCGTCGGCGGCCTGGTCTTCGAGTACTACTGGGGTCCTGAGAAGCACTGACCCGTCCTGACGCCCCGATTGTGGCCTTGCTCAAGGTCACAATCGGAGCGTCACTTCATCCGCCACCGGCAGCGCCGGACTCGCCGCGATCATCTCGTTCGGTAATG
This sequence comes from Mycobacterium sp. URHD0025, assembly GCF_000426065.1. Classification (GTDB taxonomy): domain Bacteria; phylum Actinomycetota; class Actinomycetes; order Mycobacteriales; family Mycobacteriaceae; genus Mycobacterium. The sequence continues at coordinate 135,992 of NZ_AUEQ01000010.1, forward strand.
TTGCCGGGGCACTGTCACCAGCGAAGGTTTCGTTCGCTCCGCGTGGCAGTGAAGTTGTCGAGAAGGATAGGCGTAGATGAGCGGGCCGAATCCCCCGGAACCGGGTGCCTCCGGTTCTGATTTGCCGGATCAACCCGGAAAACACTCTGCACCCGAGGAGCCGACTGAGGTAGCCGGCGCCGACGCGGATGGCGGCGACACAGAGTTCTACTCACAGGCGTACTCCGCGCCGGAGTCGGAGCAGTTCACCAGCGGGCCGTACGTGCCTGCAGACGTGGCGCTCTATGACTACGACGACTACGACCCGGCGACCGAACTCGTCGATACCGCCCCGCCGCCGCGCTGGCCGTGGGTGGTCGGTGTCACGGCCATCATCGCGGCCGTCGCCCTGGTGGCCTCGGTGGCCGTTCTGGTGACCCGGGACGACGACACCTCCAACCTGGCGACCCCGCGGCCGAGCACCACCACGTCGGCGCCCCCGGTGCAGGACGAGATCACGACGACGACTCCGCCGCCACCCCCGCCTCCGCCGCCGCCCAGCTCGGAGGAGCTACCGCCTCCGCCGCCCCCGGAGACCGTCACGGTCACCGAGCCGCCACCGCCCCCACCTGCCGGCGAGCCGCCCCCGCCCGCTCCGAGCCCCACGACGGCCCCACCGACCACGACCACGACGCATGCAGGGCCACGGCAGGTCACCTATTCGGTGACGGGCACCAAGGCGCCGGGTGACATCATCACGATCACCTACGTCGACGGGAACGGAAACCGCCGCACCCTGCGCAACGTGTACATCCCGTGGACCTTCACGATGACCCCGATCTCCAACTCGGACGTGGGTTCCGTCGAGGCGTCCAGCTTGTTCCTGGTCAGCCGGCTGAACTGCTCGATCACGGCCAGTGACGGGACAGTGCTGTCCTCGAACGCCAACAACTCCGCACAGACTGCCTGCTGATGTCCGGGCCGATCGGCGAACTCGACACCACCGACCGGGTATTGCTGGGAGCCTGTGCCGCGGTGTGGCTGGCTGCGCTCGGTGCCGGCGTGGCCGCCGTCGTCGCCCTGGTAGATCTGGGCCGCAGTCATCCGCAGGGCGCCGAGAGCGCTGACACTCCATGGGTGCTCTACACCGTGATCGGCCTGTCCGTGGTGGTGATCGCCGGGGCCGTGCCGCTGCTGCTGCGCGCCCGGGCTCAAGCAGACAACCGGCAGCAGCCCGGACGCCGGCCTCAGCCGCCGGCCCGCTCACCGCGCCCGATTTCAGGCAGCTACCGTGCCGCGCCGGTGGCGATGAGCCGCTACACCGCGGGCAGCGCTGCCACCGCCGCCGTGGAGGCGGTGTGGCTGCGGTTCACCCTCGCGGTCGTCTGCGCCGTCGGTGCGGGGACCGCGACAATCGGGCTGGCCACCTATCTCATGGCCACCGGAAGCAATGTGGCGGCCTGGTGCCTCTATGGCCTGGCCGGCGTCATCACCGCTGCCCTCGTGGCGCTGCTGATCGTCGCGCTGCGCCGGCTGGACACCCTGTCGGCCTCCTGAGTCGACGTTCACGCGGCATCGGTCTTCAGCCCAACGGCGGGACGCGTCCGCCGACTATCTCTCCGCCATCCGTGCCATCGTTGCCGGCACTACCACTGCGGTCGGTCCAGAGCAGCAGGCCGCCCCGCCGCATCGAGATTGCACGCAGGGACGACATCGGCATCGGATTTGTCCCTGCCTGCAATTTCGATGATCGTCGATCCACCGGCTGCACATAAAACAATCGCCGCAACCTCTCGAGGAGGTTGCGGCGATTGTTTTATCTACGACGGCAGCGCCGTCAGTCGAGCTAGGGGAGTGGTCAGTGGTGACCGTTGGTCTCCCCGTTGCCATTTCGATCCTGCTGCTCCTTGAGAGCGGTCAGTGCCTTGTGCTCGGAGGCGTGTGCGGCCTCGGTGAGCGCATCGTGCTCGACTGCCGGATCGGCGAACAGGAAGCTGCCGGTGCCGGGTGCGCCGGCCGAGCCGAGCTTGTTCATGCGCTTGGGCAGGGCCGCGCCCTGGTACTCCAGCGGAATCGGGTGACCATGATCGTCGACCGGTCCCAGCGGCTGGTGCAGCTCGACGTAGGCACCGTGCGGCAGGCGCTTGATGATGCCCGTCTCGATGCCGTGCTCCAGAACCGCACGGTCGCTGCGCTGCAACGAGATTGCCCACCGGTAGGCGATGAAGTACACGATGCCGGGGAGCACCACCATGCCGATACGGCCGATCCACGTGGTCGCGTTCAGCGAGATGTGGAACTTGAGCGCGATGATGTCGTTCATCGCGGCCAGGGTCAACACCATGTAGAAGGCGATCGCCATGGCACCGATCGCGGTACGCACCGGCACGTCACGCGGACGCTGCAGCAGGTTGTGGTGTGCGTCGTCGCCGGTGACCTTCTTCTCGATGAAGGGGTAGGCGATCAGCAGGCCGAAGACACCGCCCATGATCAACGCGACCCAGACCACCGCGGGGATGGTGTGGCCGAAGGGGTAGAACTCCCAGGCCGGCCAGATACGGGCCAGGCCTTCGGTCCACATCATGTAGAAGTCGGGCTGGCTGCCCGCCGAGATCTGAGACGGCTTGTAGGGGCCCAGCTGCCAGATCGGGTTGATCGTCAGCAGGCCGCCCATGAGGCCGAGCACGCCGGTGATCATCGCGAAGAACGCGCCCGACTTCACCGCGAACACCGGCATGACGCGCACGCCGACCACGTTGTGCTCGGTGCGGCCGGGGCCGGGGAACTGGGTGTGCTTCTGGAACCACACCAGCGCCATGTGCGCGCCGATGAGGGCCAGGATGATGCCCGGGATCAACAGGATGTGCAGCGCGTACAGGCGCGGGATCAGGATCTCGCCGGGGAAGTCCCCGCCGAACAGCGCCCAGTGCAGCCACGTACCGATGATCGGCATGCCCAGGGTGATCGAGGACAGCGCGGCGCGCAGACCGATACCGGACAGCAGGTCGTCGGGCAGCGAGTAGCCGAAGTAACCCTCGAACATCGCCAGGATGAGCAGCAGCGAGCCGATCACCCAGTTGGCCTCACGCGGACGCCGGAACGCACCGGTGAAGAAGATACGCGCCATGTGCACCATGATCGAGGCGGCGAACATCAGTGCGGCCCAGTGGTGGATCTGGCGGACGAACAAACCGCCGCGCACCTCGAAGCTGATTTCGAGTGCGGACTCGTAGGCCCGCGACATCTGCACACCGCGAAGTGGCTGGTAGACGCCGTCGTAGGTGACGTGTGCCATCGACGGATCGAAGAACAGCGTCAGCCAGACACCGGTGATCAGCAGCACGATGAAGCTGTACAGAGCGATCTCACCCAGCAGGAACGACCAGTGGGTGGGGAACACCTTGTTCAGCTGGCGGCGTACCGCTGCCGAGGGGTGGTAACGGGAATCGATCGCATCGCCTTGCGCCGCTGCGATCTTGGCAAGGTCAGGGCTCATGATTTGCGCTCCCAGAATGCCGGTCCGACGGGCTCGACGAAGTCGCCGTTGGCGACGAGGTAGCCGTCTTTATCGATGGTAATAGGCAGCTGCGCCAATGCGCGCGCAGCCGGACCGAATACGGGCTTTGCGAAGTGCAACGCGTCGAACTGCGACTGGTGGCACGGGCAAAGGATGCGGTAGGTCTGCTGCTCGTACAGCGAGGAGGGGCAGCCCAGGTGCGAGCACACCTTGGTGTAGGCGAACAGCTCACCGAAGTTGAAGCTCTCCTGGCCCTTCCGCTTGACCACGCGGGGCATGTCGGCCGGCTTGATGCGGATCAACATGACCGGGTTGCGCACACCCATCGAGATCTCGGTCAGGTGGTGCTCGGACTCGACGGTGGTGCCGTCGCCGTCGGACTCCCGCCAGGGGAAGACGGTCTCCATGCCACCGGCGTCGAGATCCTCGGGCCGCATCTTCACGAACGGAGACGAGCCGGGCCGGCCGGTCGCACGAGCCAGGTAGATGGTCTCGCCGTGGAACCGGGGGGTCCACCCCGAGGTCCACAACACGGCCTTCTTGCCTTCGGCGGTGGGAACCACCGGCTTCCACGGGTTCTTGATCAGTCCGCCGATGAAGGCGACCAGGGTGCCCGCGCCGAACGCGCCGAGGCCGATGCCCAGCGACAAGCCGATCAGCTTGCGGCGCTTGACCGTCGAGCCTTCCAGCGCATCGGTCAGATTGGCCGCGATGGTCTTGCGGTGCAGCTCGGGGGAGCGCCCGTCGTGGCGGTCCTGGACTGAGATCTCCTCGGGGATGAACTTCTTCTGGAACAGCACCGCGCCGATGCCGATCGCCAGGATCGACAGGCCGAAGGTGAGGCCGTACAGCGGGGTGGCCAGCGAGTAGAGGAACTCGCCTTCAGAGCCGAAGGGCTGGTACTCCCACGGCCAGAACAGGAAGACTAGCAGCAGCGCCAGGCCCGAAAGCCCGCCGAGCAGAAGCCAGTACGCGACCAGCCGCTCGGTGCGCTTCTCGGCCTTGGTGCCCGGGACGGGCCAGCGCGGCTCCTTGAAGATGGTCTCGACGCCGTCGATCTTGCCGCCGAGTTCAACGAGCTTGTCGCGCGACATCTCGGCGAGCTGTGCATCGCTGGGCTGGCCGGGTTCACCGGTCTGCCCGGGAGTGTCGGTGCCCTTCATATCTGGGCCGTTCTGGCTCATGCGCGCGCCCCGATCCACATTGCCACGCCGATAGCGGCGACCATTCCGATAATCCACATCGCCATGCCCTCGGGCGCGGGCCCGAAGCCGCCGAGTCCGTAGCCGCCGTAGCTGGGCGTCTGAGCCGACTCGCGGACATAGGCGACGATGTCGCGCTTCTCTTCCGGCGACAGCTGCCGGTCGGAGAACTTGGGCATGTTCTGCGGCCCGGTCTGCATCGCGGTGTAGATCTGGGCCGGCTCGGTGTCGCCGAGGTCCGGTGCGTACTTGCCGGAGGACAGCGCGCCGCCCTTGCCGGTGAAGTTGTGGCAGGACGCGCAGTTCAGCCGGAACAGGTCGGCGCCGCGGGCCACATCGGATCCGATCAGCGACTCCTGGGCGACGCCGCCGTGCTCGTCGCGGATCACCGTCGGGCCGCCGCCGTTGGCCTGAACGAACGCGCCGAGCGCGTCGATCTGGTTCTCGTCGAAGTGCTCGGGCTTGGACGGCGCCTGGGCCTCACCGCGCATCGCGGGCATGCGACCGGTCGAGACCTGGAAGTACACCGCGGCCTCGCCGGTGCCGATCAGGCTGGGCCCACGATCGGGCACGCCCTGCAGGTTGGCGCCGTGGCACGAAACGCACGACGTCTCGAACAGTTGCTTACCGGTGCGCAGCAGCGCCGACTGCGATTCGTCGGCGACTGCGACCTGCGGCGTGGGCGTCAGCGTGGCCGCAACACCACCTGCGACCGACAGGCCGACCAGCAGCAGTAGACCTGCTGACAGTCGTCGGCGCAGTCGTCGGCGCGACTTGCTGGTCATCGAACCCCTTCTCATCGAGTCGGTCATCGGACGCATCGGAGAGCCGCGCATGGGACGCTTCGGCGAGCCGATCATCGGACGAAGTAGATGGTGGCGAACAGCGCAATCCAGACGATGTCGACGAAGTGCCAGTAGTACGAGACGACGATCGCCGCGGTGGCCTGCGCGGGCGTGAACTTACTCATCTTTGTGCGGGCCAGCAGCAAGATGAACGCAACAAGTCCGCCGATCACGTGCAGGCCGTGGAAACCGGTCGCCAGATAGAAGACCGATCCATAGGCACTGCCCGGGATGGTGGTGCCGTGCTCCACCAGGTGGATGTACTCGTATCCCTGGCCCAATACGAAGAACAGGCCCATCAGGAACGTGATCACATACCACCGGCGCAGCCCGAACACGTCGCCGCGTTCAGCGGCGAACACGCCCATCTGGCAGGTGAAGGATGACGCGATGAGAACCAGCGTCACCGGAACGGCAAGGGCCAAATTGAGTTCGGTCGGCTCGGGCGGCCAGTCGCCACCGGCTTGCGCGCGCGCGGTGAAATACATCGCGAAGAGTCCAGCAAAGAACATCAGCTCACTGGAAAGCCACACGATGGTGCCAACACTGACCATGTTCGGTCTGTTCAGCGAATGAACGCGCGACGTGATTGCCGTTCCCGAGGTACCTACAGCGCTCGTCACATCCGCAAGTATGACGCTTTGTAGTTGTCGAACTCCACCCGGGTCGAGCAATTGATCTCAAACGTGTCGCCTTCGGTCGGCGTGGCCCCGGGCACAAATGCACGCAGAGATAGCATTCGGCGGTGGCTCCCGCATCTTCTTCTCAGTTCCCGCCTGCCTCCGGCTCTGCGGCGGCGCCGACATGGCCACTCATCCTGGGGCGCCTGACCACTGAGCAGAGCCTGCCCAACGGGTACGCGGGATGGGCGATGGACCAGATCATGACCGGGGCGGCGACCCCGGCCCAGATCGCCGGCTTCGCGGTGGCGATGAAGATGAAGCGCCCGACCTCGAACGAGGTAGGGGAGCTGGCCGACATCATGCTGTCGCACGCCCGCCGGGTGCCCACCGAACAGATCGGTCACGAGACCGTCGACATCGTGGGTACCGGTGGCGACGGCGCCAACACGGTGAACCTGTCGACCATGGCGGCCATCGTGGTCGCGGCCTGCGGCGTTCCGGTGATCAAGCACGGCAACCGCGCGGCGTCGTCGCTGTCGGGTGGTGCCGACACCCTGGAGGCGCTCGGCGTGCGGATCGACCTGGGCCCCGACGAGGTGGCCCGCAGCGTCGCCGAGGTCGGCATCGGGTTCGCCTTTGCGCCCCAGTTCCACCCGTCGTACCGGCACGCCTCGGTGGTGCGCCGGGAGATCGGGGTTCCCACCGTCTTCAATCTGCTTGGGCCGCTGACCAATCCGGCTGCGCCGCGGGCCGGTCTGATCGGCTGCGCATTCGACGAGCTGGCCGAGGTGATGGCCGGCGTCTACGCCGCCCGCGGCTCCAGTGTGCTCGTCGTGCACGGCGACGACGGCCTCGACGAGCTCACCACCACGACCACCAGCACCATCTGGCGCGTGCAGGCCGGCACCGTGGAGCGATTGAAGTTCGATCCCGCGGCCTTCGGCTTCAAGCGCGCCGACATCAGTGAGTTGATCGGCGGCGACGCCACGGCCAACGCGGCATCGGCGCGTGCCGTGCTGGGCGGTGTCAAGGGGCCGGTGCGCGACGCGGTGGTACTCAACGCGGCGGGAGCGATGGTGGCCCATGCCGGGCTAGCCAGCGACGCCAAGTGGGTGCCGGCGTGGGAGGCCGGGCTGGCCCGGGCCGCCGAGGCCATCGACTCGGGTGCGGCCGAACAACTGCTCGCGCGTTGGGTGCGGTTCAGCCTGCAGTTCTGAGTTCTGCTGCTGGGCCGCGGCCAATCGGGCCGAGCGGGCCGTGGCCGCCCACTCGGCGTAGCGGCCCGCGGCCCCGATCGGTGTCGCATAGCCGGAATCGGCCCGCACGATGCGCACTCCCGGTGTGGCCAGCCAGCGGGCGATCAGCGCCGTCTCCTCCACCAGCGCGCCACCCAATGGTGTTGCGCTGGGCAGGATCACCTGCGCTGCCGCGCAGATCGCATCGACCACCGGCATCGGGGGCACGCCGCGCCGGGCGGTGCCCGCGCCGGCCAGCTGCCCGTAGCGGATCACCGCGAAGTGCCAGCCGCCGTCGCCGTCGCCGCGGGCCGCCACGAGTTCGGGCACTTCGGCCAGGGCGCACAACCGCTGCCCCCGCCACAGCGCCTCGATGGCCACCGAGGCGTGATCGCGCAATCGTGCGGCGGTCTCGTACCGCCGGGCCGCCGCCACCTCACCGATATGGGCCAGTGTCGCCGCCAGCGCGGCGTGATCGGTGCCGTTGATCAGCGCGGTGGCGCGCTGTACCGCGTCGGCGTACTGCGCGGCCCCGACGTCCTGTGTGGCCGGGCAGGGCGACAGTTCGACCTCGGGGCAGTGGTGGGTTCCCCGAGCGCCGAAGCGGGCCGTGCAGGTACGCACGCCGGTGAACCGGGCCAGCAGGTTGGCTGACTGGACGGCGTCCGACCGCGCCGAGAACGGACCGAAAGCGGTGCGGTGCCCTGGGTTTCGCACTGCTGACAATCTCGGGAAGGCCTCGTCGGTCAGCGCCACCCACCACCAACGCTGCGGGAACTTGGAACGACGGTTGTACGGCGGTGCGTGAGCCGCGAGCAGGCGCAGCTCGCGGACTCCGGCCTCCAGATCGTGGGCGCACTCCACATGGTCGACGGCACGCGCGAGCGAGGCCATCTCCTTCATCCGGGTGCGCGGGTCGGCGCCGGTGAAGTACTGGCGGACGCGCCGGCGCAGATCGACCGCGGTGCCCACGTACAGCACCTCGTCAGACGGACCGCGGAACAGGTAGACGCCTGGGCGGTTCGGCAGCCGGTCGGCCAGCGAGCGGTTGCGGCGCTGGGCCGGTGTGACGTCGGGCAGATAGTTCTTGAGGTCGGCGAACGTGTGGATGCCCTGGTTGCCGACCCGCTCGATGAGGCCGTGCAGAACGTCGACGGTGGCGCGGGCGTCGTCGAGGGCACGGTGGGTGGGCGTGGTGGACGCCCCGAACAGCCGAGCCAGGGCCGAGAGCTTCACGCTGGGCGCCTCGTCCCGGGTCAGCACGCGGCGGGCGAGCTTCACCGTGCACAGCACCGGGGGCCGCGGCCAGTCGAGCTCTGCGCGCCGGGCCGCCGCTCGCAGGAACCCGATGTCGAACCCGGCGTTGTGGGCGACGAGCACCGCGCCCCGGGAGAATTCCAGGAATGCCGGCAGCACCGAATCGATACGTGGCGCGTCACGGACCATCGCCGTGGTGATCCCGGTGAGCTCGACGATCTGCGGCGGGATGGAGCGGCCGGGATCGACGAGGGTGGCCAACTCGCCGAGCACCTCGCCGCCGCGGATCTTCACCGCACCGATCTCGGTGATGGCGTCGTAGCCGTCGCCCGGTGCCTTCGCGGTGGCGCGCCCACCGGTGGTCTCCAGGTCCACCACCACGAAGGTGGTGTCGGCGAGGGGGAGGGCGGCATCGGGGTCGACGGCGGCGCCCAAGCTGAAGGCCAGCTGCTCGGCGTCGGCGATAGTGCGCTGGCCCATGGCGATGACGGTAGGCACTGCCCCCGACAAACACCGGCAAGCGCGCGTCGCCACGCCCGGGCTTGTCGGGTTGTCGCTCCGATCCGATCCGATCCGCTCCGCTCCTTGTCGGTACATGGCGATACGGTGCGCGCAACACCGAACGAGAGGACGGTCAACATGAGCGGAGTACGGCAGGACAACTGGTCCTGGGCCGACGACCCCGGCCCGGACGAGCCGGAAACCGGCAGCGTGACCATCGACTGCGACGATTGCGCGGTACGAGGGCCCGGGTGTCAGGATTGCGTCGTAAGTGTGTTGCTCGGGGTACCCGAGACTTTGCTGACCGACGAGCGTCAGGCCTTGGAAGTGCTCGCTGACGTGGGCCTTGCTCCGCGCCTGCGGCTCGTCCCGATTCACCGGGGCGGCAGATCCGGAGTCGCCTGACGACACGCAACACAACCTGCACAGGAAAATTCCCAGGGCGGCCTGTTAAATTTGCACCTTCTGTTGGACAAGCCCGATGCCGTTTCGTAACCTATCTGAGACCTAAGAGCAGTTCGAGGCGGCTCGCCATCGCCAGTTGTGAGGACAAAAACTTGAGGCACGAGCGCGCGCACCGGCCCACAAGTCGTATCAAGCGACCCATCGCAGGTGTAATAGCGGGCTTGACCTTGATATCCGGAATCCTCGCGGCCGGTTCGCACGCCGACCCTGCCGACGATGCCATGGCGAAGCTCAATGAGCTGTCGCGGCAGGCGGAGCAGACCACCGAGGCGATGCACTCCGCGCAGCTTGATCTCAACAACAAGCTTGCGGCACAGGAGAATGCGGAAAAGAAGCACGCCGACGACGCTGCGGCGGTGGATCAGGCCAAGTCGCAGCTGGCAACCTTTCAAACTTCGGTCAACAAGGTAGCTGCTGCCCAGTACATGGGCGGTCGCACCTCGGGTGTGGACGCGATCCTGACCGCGGGCTCGCCGCAGCAGCTGATCGAGCAACTCGCGGTGCAGCGGGTGATGGCGACCGAGATGTCGGCGCAGATGAAGAACTTCCACTCGGTGGGTGAGAAGGCCGCCCGGGCCGAGCAAGAGTCGGCGCAATCGGCTGCCGAAGCCAAGACCGCCGCCGAGCAGGCCGCCGCAGTGCGCGCCGACCTGCAATCCAAGCAAAGTCAGCTGCAGGTGCAGATCGCTATCGTCAAGTCGCAGTACCAGGCACTGAGCCCGGCCCAGCGGGAAGCGATGACGGCCCTGCCGCCGGCTCCGCCGGTGCCCGCGCCCGAGGCGTTGCCGCCGGCGCAGGATCCCGCCGTGTTGGCTGATCCGCCCAATGGCATCCCGCCCGGCGACGTCGCCCCTCCGGAGGGAGCCCTCCCTGATGCGGGCAGCGGTCACTCCGGCACCGTCATCCAGGCAGCGTTGAGCCGTATCGGTTCGCCCTACTCCTGGGGTGCGGCAGGTCCGAGCTCCTTCGACTGTTCAGGTCTGGTGATGTGGGCGTTCCAGCACGCCGGGATCTCCCTGCCGCACTCGAGCCAGGCCATGGCCCAGGGCGGTCAGCCGGTGTCGTCTGACTCGATGCAACCGGGCGACGTGGTGACCTATTACTCCGATGCCTCGCATGTGGGCATTTACATCGGCGACGGGATGATGGTGCACGCGTCGACCTACGGCACCCCGGTTCGGGTGGCGCCGGTCAACAATGCGCCGATCCACAACGTTCGCCGTTACTGAGAACCTCGATCGCGCGGCCGCTTTCACGTTGACCGCCCGCAGGCGGCTGCTGGGGGCAGTGCTGGCGGCGGAACTGGTTCTCGCCACGGTGCTGCTCCTGAAGGTCGCATCACCGTCACCGCCACCCACCGCTCGGCCCTCGACTCCGGCGGTCGCCTCGACGCTGCCGCCCGCTGAGCCGGTCACCTCACTGGAGTTGCCGGACGGGCGCACCGCCCGGCTGCTCGCCCTCGGCGGCGCGCAGTCCTCGGACCTGCTGCAGCGGCTGGCCGCCGAACTCCCTGCCGCGGCTGCCGCCGTGACGGCATTCTGGGGGCCGGATTGGCGGCCCGACATCGAGATCGCGGTCGCGGGCTCCGATCAGCAGTTCAGCGTGCTGGCCGGCGGGGCCGCCGACATCGCCGCGACCACCACCGCCCAGCGGATCATGTTCGCCCCTGGTGCTGCCGGCATGAGCCCGGCGGCGCTGCGAATTGTGTTGCGCCACGAGCTGTTCCATTACGCGGCCCGGTCGGCGACGGCGGCCGATGCACCGCGCTGGCTGACCGAGGGCGTGGCGGACTATGTCGGCCGCCCGCACACCGCGCGACCGGGTCCTGCGCAGGCTGAGGCGCTGGCCCACCTGCCCACCGACGCGGACCTCGACACTCCCGGGACGGCGCGCAGTCTGGCGTACGACCGTGCGTGGTGGTTCAGCCGCTACGTTGCCGACGCGTACGGGGTGCCGGCGCTGCGCGAGCTGTACCTGCGGGCATGTGGACCCGGTCATCCCGATGTGGCCACGGCAGTCCAGGCGGCACTGGGCACCGACCTCGACGCCGTGGTCGCCGGTTGGCGTCGCTGGCTGACCGGATAGCCTTGCGCCGATGGGGAACAGACGTGCCGCAGATGGGTAGTCAGCAGCGATGACGCGGGTTTTGTTGGTCACCAACGACTTTCCACCGCGTCGCGGCGGCATCCAGTCCTACCTGGAGGCGTTCGTCGGCGAGTTGATGCGTGACGGGGCGCACGAGCTGACCGTGTACGCACCCAAATGGAAGGGTGCCGCGGAGTTCGACGACCAGGCCGCGGCGACCGGATATCGCGTGGTACGGCATCCCACCACCCTGATGGTGCCCGAGCCGAGGGTGGCGACGCGCATGCAGAAGTTGATCGCCGAGAACGACATCGAGACGGTGTGGTTCGGGGCGGCCGCGCCGCTGGCGTTACTGGGCCCGCTGGCCCGGCGGGCCGGAGCCGGACGCATCGTAGCGAGTACCCATGGCCATGAGGTCGGCTGGTCGATGCTGCCCGTGGCACGTTCCGCCTTGCGCCGTATCGGAGACGACGCCGACGTCGTGACGTTCGTCAGCCGCTACACCCGCGGCCGGTTCGCCTCCGCGTTCGGTCCCCGCGCGTCGCTCGAGCACCTGCCGCCCGGCGTCGACACCGACCGGTTCGTGCCCGATCCGGTGGCCCGGGCCGAGTTGCGTGCCCGCTACGGGCTGGGGCAGCGCCCGGTGGTGGTGTGCCTGTCGCGGCTGGTGCCGCGCAAGGGCCAGGACATGCTGATCCGCGCCTGGCCGGCGATCCGCCGCCGCGTCCCCGATGCGGCGTTGGTGATCGTCGGCGGGGGCCCGTATCTGCAGCGCCTGCAACAACTGGCGCGCACACATGATGTGATGGCCGACGTCACCTTCACCGGTGCGGTGCCGGCTGCCGAACTGCCCGCACACCATGCGATGGCCGATGTGTTCGCCATGCCGTGCCGCACCCGGGGGGCGGGCCTGGACGTCGAGGGGTTGGGCATCGTCTACCTGGAGGCCTCGGCCTGTGGTGTGCCGGTGATCGCCGGAACCTCGGGCGGGGCGCCGGAAACCGTGCTGGACGGCGAGACCGGCACCGTGGTGGACGGCACCGATGTGGCTGCCGTCGCCACAGCCGTGGGCGACGTGCTGTGCGATCCTGCCCGCGCGGCCGCCATGGGTGCGGCAGGACGTCACTGGGCGGTCGACAACTGGCAGTGGCGCTCCCAGGGCGCGAAGCTGACCGCGCTGCTGTCGGGCTGATCCTCGGACCAGCCCGACGATCAGGCCTGGATCAGCCGTAGAGCGCGGCGATGTCGGTGGCGAACTTCTCGGCCACCACCTTGCGCTTGACCTTCAGTGTGGGGGTCAGTTCACCGGTGTCTTCGGTGAAGTCGACGGGCAGGATCCGGAACTTGCGGATCGACTCGGCATGCGACACCGCCTGGTTGGCTTCTTTGACCGCCAGGTCGATCTCGGCCACCAGGTCCGGGTCGTCGGCGAGGTCACCGACGGAGGCGCCGGCGTCCTTGCCGTTGCGCTGCTTCCATCCCGGGAACGCCTCGGGGTCGATGGTGATGAGCGCGGCGATGAACGGCTGTTGATCGCCGACGGCCATCGCCTGGCTGATCAAGGGGTGGGCCCGCAGCCGGTCTTCGAGCAGCGCGGGTGCGACGTTTTTGCCGCCCGCGGTGACGATGATTTCCTTCTTGCGCCCGACGATGGTCAGGAAGCCGTCGTCGTCGATCGCGCCCAGGTCACCGGTGTGGAACCAGCCGTCGGTGAACACCGCATTGGTTTCGGTCTCGTTGCCCCAGTAGCCGCTGAACACCACGCCGCCCTTGACCAGCAGCTCGCCGTCCTCGGCGATGCGCATGCTGTTGCCGGGCATCAGCTTGCCGACCGAGCCGACCTTGAGGTCGTTGACCCGGTTGACGGTGATCGCCGCGCTGGTTTCGGTCAGCCCGTAGCCCTCGTAGATGCTCAGTCCCACACCGCGATAGAAGTGACCCAGCCGCGCGCCGAGCGGTGCGCCGCCGGAGATCGCCGCGTGGCATTCGCCACCGAGGGCGGCGCGTAGCTTGCCGTAGACCAGCTTGTCGAACACCGCGTGCTTGGCGCGCAGGAGCAGGGAGGCACCGCCGGTGTCCTGGGCCTTGCTCCACTCGATCGCGGTGTCGGCGGCGATCGAGAAGATCTTGCCCTTGCCGTCGTTGCGCGCGTTCTGTTCGGCGGTGTTGTAGACCTTCTCGAATACCCGGGGCACCGAGACCACCAGCGTCGGTGTAAACACGCCGAAGGTCGGGACCAGATTCTTGATGTCACTGGTGAAGCCGAGGGTGACTTTGTTGGCGAAGGCGGCGATGGTGATCGCGCGGGCCAGCACATGGGCCAGCGGCAGAAACACCAGCATCCGTTGCCCCGCGGACAGCTGAGACGGGAAGCAGGCCTTGGCCCCGTTCATCTCGTAGAGCAGGTTCGCGTGGGTCAGCTGGCAGCCTTTGGGCTGGCCGGTGGTGCCGGAGGTGTAGATCAGGGTGGCCGGGTCGGCCGAGCGGATTCCGGCCAGGCGCGTGTCGAGCTCGGCGGTGTCGACTGCTTTTCCGGCGGCGGCCATGGCCTCCAGTGCGGGGGTGCCGGTGGCCTCGATCTGCAACACCTTGCGCAGTTCGGGGAGCTGGCCGCGCAGCTGTTCGACGGTCTCGGCGTGCGCGTCGGTCTCGGCGAAGATGATCTTGGCCGCGGAGTTGTCGAGGACGAACCGGACCTGTTCGGCCGAGGAGGTCTCATAGATCGGCACGGTCACTGCGCCGACCGACAGGATCGCGAAGTCGATGATCGGCCATTCGTAGCGGGTGGCTGACAGGATGGCCACCCGATCGCCGGGTTGGATGCCTTCGGCGATCAGGCCGAGGGCGACCGAACGAATCTGGTCGGCCGCTTCGGTGCAGGTCACGTCGGTCCAGGTGCCGTTGACCAGGCGCCGGAAGATGACGTGGTCGGGGCTGTCGGCCGCGTGTGCGGATACCGGACTGACGATGTTGTCATGCTCGCCGACGGCAAACGACGCGGGGACGCTGTACTCCCGCATGGACTCACGCACGATCTTGGCCCTCCAGGCTTGTGATACCGGCTTTGCGGGCCAGCCTAGTCGGCCGCGGTAGGCAGACGATCACGCATATGTGAAGCTAGTCGGCGATGAACAGCATTCAGATCGCCGACGAGACGTTCGTCTGCGCCGATCCGGTCGCCGTGGGCGCCGCGGTCGCCGATCCCGCCAACTGGCGGCGGTGGTGGCCCGACCTCGTTCTCAAGGTTGTCGAGGACCGCGCCGAGAAAGGCCACCGCTGGACTGTGACCGGTGCGTTGACCGGCACCATGGAGGTCTGGCTCGAAGCGGTGATGGACGGTGTGGTGCTTCATTACTTCCTGCACGCCGAACCGTCCGGCGCGACGGCCAAGCAGTTGGCCGAGATGGATCTGGCAAAGATGAACCACCAACGCCGCGTGGCGGGCAAGGCGATGTCCTTCGGGATCAAGCAGCGGCTGGAGTCGGCGCGCCCGGTCGGAGTGTCCCGACTGG
Source organism: Mycobacterium sp. URHD0025 (assembly GCF_000426065.1). Classification (GTDB taxonomy): domain Bacteria; phylum Actinomycetota; class Actinomycetes; order Mycobacteriales; family Mycobacteriaceae; genus Mycobacterium. The sequence continues at coordinate 151,213 of NZ_AUEQ01000010.1, forward strand.
CCTGACCGGGTTGCTCGACGGGAGGGTAGATTTCTCGGCGAGACCCAGGGGAGCCCCCGCGGGTGCGGGAGAATGGGCACCCCCGGCGGGGCGGGGAGAAGGGTGTGGCGGTGGCCGACAAGACGACACAGACCATCTACATCGACGCTGATCCGGTGACGGTGATGGATGTCATCGCCGACATCGGCTCGTATCCGCAATGGGTCGCCGAATACAAGGAAGCCGAGGTGCTCGACACCGACGCACAGGGCAACCCGAAGACCGCCCGGCTGGTGCTCGATGCCGCGGTGCTCAAAGACACCATGGTGCTGTCCTACGAGTGGCCCGCCGATCGCACCTCGGTGACGTGGTCGCTGGTGTCCAGTTCCTTGTTGCGGTCCCTGCATGGGGCCTACCGCTTGGCGCCCAAGGGATCCGGCACCGAGGTGACCTACGAGCTGTCGGTAGATCTCGTCATCCCGATGATCGGTCTGCTCAAGCGCAAGGCCGAGCGGCGGCTCACCGACACCGCGCTCAAAGATCTCAAGAAACGAGCAGAGGCTGAGTGACTTCGCCGGACGGGAGAGCACCTTCCCCTGCGAGGATCAGCCTCTTCGTCGGCAAAGGCGGGGTAGGTAAGTCGACACTGGCGACAGCCACCGCGGTGCGTGACGCCGCGAGCGGTCGGCGGGTGCTGATCGTTTCCACCGATCAGGCACATTCCACCGGCGATGTCCTCGGAATCCCGCTCGCCCCAACAGGTCAACGTGCTCCAACCCGGGTCCTCAGCGATCTGGACGCCGGACTGACGCCGGCGGGCGGCGTGCTGGACGCACTGGCGCTCGACACGCTGGCCCTACTGGGTACGCGCTGGGTCGAGACAGCCGGCCCGCTGGCGGCGCGTTTCCCCGAGTCGGACCTGGGAGATGTTGCCCCTGAAGAACTTTCGGCACTTCCGGGAATCCAGGAAGTGCTGGGATTGCACGAGGTGGGGGAGCTCGCCGATTCCGGGAACTGGGATCACGTGGTGGTGGACTGTGCCTCGACAGCCGATGCGTTGCGGATGCTCACGCTGCCCGAGACGTTCGGTCTCTATCTGGAGCGGGCCTGGCCGCGACACCGCCGTCTGTCGGGCGCAACCGATGCGGTCAGCGCAGCCATCGTCGAGCTGATCGAGCGGGTGGATTCCGGAATCCGCCGGCTGGGATCCCTGCTCACCGACGGGTCCCGGGTGAGTGCCCATCTGGTGCTCACCCCCGAGCGGGTGGTGGCGGCCGAGGCCTCGCGGACGTTGGGTTCGCTTGCCTTGATGGGCGTCCAGGTGACCGAGATCATCGTCAATCAGATTTTGGTGCAAGACGATTCGTTCGAGTACCACAATCTGCCTGCCCATCCCGCGTTCGACTGGTACACCGAGCGGATTGCCGAGCAGCAGGCGGTGCTCGACGATCTCGATGCCGCGATCGGTGATGTCCAACTGGTGCTCGTGCCGCACGTACCGGGTGAGCCGATCGGCCCCAAGGCGCTGACGGAGCTCATCGAGGCGTCGCGACGGCGCGACGGATCCCCGCCGCCGGGCCCGCTGCGACCCATCGTCGACCGGGAGTCGGGTTCGGGACTCGAAGCCGTGTACCGGTTGCGGCTAGAGTTGCCGCAGATCGATTCGGCCGACCTTACGCTTGGTCGCGTCGACGATGACTTGATCATCGGCGTCGCGGGGATGCGGCGGCGGGTACGGTTGGCCTCTGTCCTACGTCGGTGCATCGTGACCGGCGCGCAATTACGGGGTAGCGAGCTGACAGTACGTTTTCGTCCGAATCCGGAGGTGTGGCCGTCATGACGGGGTCTCATCCCGAGCTTGGTTCGGAGCTGCGGCAATTGGCGCAGGAAATCCTCGACCGGCTGGATCCGGCGGTGCGCTTGGCCGCGGCCAACTTCACGGCGTCGGCCGACAGCGGTCCGGGCAAGTGTCAGCAGGTGTGGTGCCCGGTGTGCGCGCTGGCCGCCGTGGTCAACGGTGAGCAGCATCCGCTGCTGTCGGTGATCGCCGAGCACAGCGTGGCGCTGCTGACGGTGATCCGCGCGGTCTTGGACGATGACCGAGCTGAGGGATCAGGGGATGGCGGCACCGGCGGAGATAGCCCGCCGCCCGACGGTGGGCCGGATGGTCCGCCGCCCGACGATTATCCGCCCCCGCCACCGCCCGGCCGCTACCAGCACATCCCGGTCACCGTAGAGGATTGAGAAGACTGAGGGCCTGCTGAGACTCAGCAGGCATCGTGGGCTTGCTGTGGTAGCCACAACATGGCCTGGGTACAGTTGTCGCAGAGCATTGCGCAGTGCGCACAAGGTGGAGGGTCCATGTGGTATTGGCTGTTCAAGTACATCCTGTTGGGCCCGTTGCTGGCCGTCCTCGGTCGGCCCAAAATCACTGGGCTGGAACATGTTCCGTCCGACGGCCCGGCCATCCTGGCCAGTAATCACCTGGCGGTGATGGACAGCTTCTACCTCCCGCTGGTGGTCAGCCGCCGCATCACGTTCCTGGCCAAGCAGGAGTATTTCACCGGCACCGGGATCAAGGGCAGGCTCTTGGCCTGGTTCTACACCGTGGTCGGCCAGGTCCCGATCGACCGCACCGATGCGGATTCCGCACAGGCAGCGCTGATCACCGCCACGCGCATCCTGGGCGAGGGCAAGCTGCTCGGCATGTATCCCGAGGGCACCCGCTCGCCGGATGGCCGCCTCTACAAGGGCAAGACCGGGCTCGCCAGGCTGGCCCTGGAGACCGGGGTCCCGGTGATCCCCGTGGCCATGGTCGGCACCGACGTCGTCAACCCACCCGGATCGAAGGGCCTACGGTTCGGCCGGGTCGAGGTCAGGTTCGGCAAGCCCATGGACTTCAGCCGGTTCGACGGCCTGGCGGGCAACCGCTTCATCGAACGCGCCGTGATCGACGAGGTGATGTACGAGCTGATGGACCTGTCCGGTCAGGAGTACGTCGACCTCTACGCCGCCGCGGTCAAGGAGAGCACCCAGCAGACCAACGGCCAGCCGGTCGACGCGGGCAAGCCGGCATCCCGGCTGCCGCACGCCGCAGCGGGTTAAGAGGCTTCGCCGCCGCTGAACTGGACCACCGGTGCGGTGGTGACCGCGGGAGTCTTGCGGGCCTCGGCTGTGGACACGGCTCCGATGACGACGATGACCGCGAGTCCCCACCACAGGTAGGAATCGGCGGCCAGCTGCCGAACCACCGACGCCGCGGTCTCGTGGTGCGGTGTCAGCAGGGCGATGGGCGTCCACACCATCAGCGCGAATCCGATCACCGTCACCAGGGCCAGACCCAGCGAGGCCAGATGTACCTGACGCTTCCGGTAGGCGAGCACGCCGGTCACCAACAGAGTGGGCAGTGACCACACCCAGTGATGCGACCACGACACGGGCGACACGACCAGACCGAACATCGCCACGCAGATCAGCGCGAGCACGGGGGACTCGTCAGTGCCGGAGCGTAGGACACGCCGCACCGCCCAGACCGTCAGCGCCAACACCGCGAAGCAGGCGGCGACCCACAACGCGAACCGCGGCCCCTCGGACAGGCCGAGCCGGGCCAGTGTTCCCGCGATGTTCTGGTTGGTGTTGAGTGTGGCCGTGCCGATCCGGTCGGTGTTGCGCACGGTCTCGGTCCAGTACTCGATCGAATCCGTCCAGGCGAGCACGAATCCGGCGAGTGTCGCCACAACGGCGGCCACGCCGGTCCGCAGCAGCGTGTGGATGTCGCGGCGCAGCAGGAAATACAGAAGGAACACCGCGGGGGTGAGTTTGAGGGCGATCGCCAGGCCCAGCAGCACACCACGTGGCCAGGGGGTGCGGCGCGGCACGCAGTCGGCGATCACCAGCGCCATCAGCACCACGTTGATCTGACCGAACTCGAAGTTCGACCGGATCGGTTCCAGCCAGATGACCGCAGGCACCACAAGCGCGGTCGCCAGCCAGCAGCGGCGCAGCCAGGCGGGCTCCGAGGTGATCGTGGTGGCCGGCCAGACGTTCAGCCGGGTGAGCACGATGACCATCGAGACGATCAGGAGCATCAGCGTGGTGACGGTGATGGCCACACTGGCCGCGGGCAGCGACAGCCAGGCGAAGGGCGCGAACATGATCGCCGCGAGCGGCGGATACGTGAACGGGAGGTCGAGGCCGCCCTGGGTGTGGAAGATCGCGCCGTCGGCGTACAGCGGTTGGTTGTCCAACCAGGCCCGACCGCCCATTCGGTACACGTCGATGTCGATCCGATAGGGCACGTGGCCCAGTAGCCGCCAGCCGACCAGAATCAGTCCGGCCACTGTGAGCAACTGAAAAAGCCGCCACCCGATCGTCGGTGCCCAACCAGCTCCGCCGGGCGACTGCCGCTTACTCATGTCCTCAACAGACTATCGGGGGTATCCCCGGGAGGGCGCATCCGCACTCGCGACGCGCGCAGGTCGGCGTAAGTTCTCTGTCCGTGCATGCGACCGTCCACCTCGATTTCCTCACGCGCGATCGCCTGCCGTTGCTGTGCTGCCTCGTGGCGTTCATTCTCACGTTCTTCGTGACCCGGATCGTGGTGCGTTACATCCGCCGGAATGCCGACAGCGAACGCCCGCCCAGGTGGTGGCAGCCCCGCAACATGGGACACGGCTCGATGCACATCCACCACATGGTGATCGGGGTCGTGCTGGTCATGGTGTCGGGCGTGACGATGGTGACGCTCGCGGTCAACGGCGGCGTACCGGAGTTCACGGCGGCAGCGGTGGTCTTCGGCATCGGTGCGGCCCTAGTGCTCGACGAGTTCGCGCTGATCCTGCACCTGTCGGATGTGTACTGGGCCGAGGACGGCCGCACCTCGGTGGACGCGGTGTTCGCCGCGGTGGCGGTGGCGGGGCTGTTGATCCTGGGTTTCAACCCGCTGTCATTCTTTGATATCGGTATCTGGCGCGAGGACCAGTCGCCGGCCGTGCGCGCGGTGGTGGTCGTGATGGCGGTGCTGACCCTGCTGCTCGCGGTGGTGGTCCTGCTCAAAGGCAAGGTGTGGACTGGATTGGTGGGCATGTTCATAACCCCGTTGTTGTTCGTCGGGGCGGTTCGGCTGTCGCGGCCGCATGCGCCGTGGGCGCGTTGGCGCTACACCAGCCGTCCCCGCAAGATGCACCGTGCGCTGGAGCGTGAGCGTTGGCTGCGCCGGCCTGTCGTGCAGGCCAAACTCTGGTTGCAGGACGCGATCACCGGCATGCCGAAGTTTCCGGACGACGCCGCCGTGGACGCGCAGCTCGACCGGGAGATCCACGCCGCACCTGCCCCGGCCGTGCAGGCCACCTCGAACGAGCCGACGGGACGGATCGGGTGATGCGCTACTTCTACGACACCGAGTTCATCGATGACGGCCACACGATCGAGCTGATCTCGATCGGCGTGGCGGCCGAGGACGGCCGCGAGTACTACGCCATCTCGACCGAGTTCAACCCGGATCGCGCGGGCCGGTGGGTGCGCAGGCATGTGCTGCCCAAACTGCCGTCCCCGTCCTCGAAGCTGTGGCGATCGCGGCGGCAGATCCGTTCGGAGCTGGAGGATTTCTTCGACATCGACGGTGACGAGCCGATCGAGTTGTGGGCCTGGGTGGGCGCCTACGACCATGTGGTGCTGTGCCAGCTGTGGGGCCCGATGACCGATCTGCCTCCGGCGATGCCGCGGTTCACCCGCGAGCTGCGCCAGTTCTGGGAGGACCGCGGTTCACCGCGCATGCCCCCGCGACCGACCGAGGCGCACGACGCGCTGGTCGACGCACGGCACAACCTGCACCGGTTCCAGTTGATGACGGGTCTGGGCCTGGCACCGGCGCGGGAGTCCGGCATCACACAGCCCTGAAAACCGCCGTTCACCGGCGGCTACCATGAACGGGTGAACTGGACCGTTGACATTCCCATCGACGAGCTGCCGCCACTGCCTCCGTTGACCGACGAGCTGCGTCAACGGCTCGAATCAGCGCTGGCCAAGCCGGCCGTGCAGCAGCCCAGCTGGGACGCGGACGAGGCGAAGGCCATGCGCACCGTGCTGGAGAGCGTGCCGCCGGTCACCGTGCCGTCGGAGATCGAGAAGCTCAAGAGCCAGCTGGCCGATGTGGCGAAGGGCGAGGCGTTCCTGCTTCAGGGTGGTGACTGCGCCGAGACCTTCGTCGACAACACCGAGCCGCACATCCGGGCCAACATCCGCACGCTGCTGCAGATGGCCGTCGTGCTGACCTATGGCGCCAGCATGCCGGTGGTGAAGGTGGCACGCATCGCGGGGCAGTATGCCAAGCCGCGGTCGGCCGATCTGGACGCGCTGGGACTGAAGTCCTACCGCGGTGACATGATCAACGGCTTCGCGCCGGATGCCGCTGTGCGCCAGCATGATCCGTCGCGGTTGGTGCGGGCCTACGCCAATGCGAGCGCCGCGATGAACCTGGTGCGCGCGCTCACGTCGTCCGGGCTGGCGTCGTTGCATCTGGTGCACGACTGGAACCGCGAGTTCGTCCGCACGTCGCCCGCGGGCGCCCGCTATGAGGCGCTGGCCGGCGAGATCGACCGGGGCCTGAAGTTCATGTCCGCCTGCGGGGTGGCCGATCGCAATCTGCAGACCGCCGATATCTTCGCCAGCCACGAAGCGCTGGTGATCGACTACGAGCGTGCGATGTTGCGCCTGTCCGACCCGGCGGAGAACCCGGACGGGCCGCCCAAGCTGTACGACCAGTCGGCGCACTACCTGTGGATCGGCGAGCGCACGCGTCAACTCGACGGCGCGCACGTGGCGCTGGCCGAGGTGATCTCCAATCCGATCGGAATCAAGCTGGGGCCGACCACGACCCCGGAACAGGCCGTCGAATACGTCGAGCGGCTGGACCCGAACAACGAGCCGGGTCGGCTCACGCTGGTGACGCGGATGGGCAACAACAAGGTGCGCGATCTGCTGCCGGGCATCATCCAGAAGGTCGAGGCGACCGGCCACAAGGTGATCTGGCAGTGCGACCCCATGCACGGCAACACCCACGAATCGTCGACCGGCTACAAGACACGGCACTTCGACCGCATCGTCGACGAGGTGCAGGGGTTCTTCGAGGTGCACAACTCGCTGGGCACCCACCCCGGCGGCATCCACGTCGAGATCACCGGCGAGAACGTGACCGAGTGTCTCGGTGGGGCACAGGACATCTCTGATTCGGACCTGTCCGGACGTTACGAGACCGCCTGCGATCCGCGGCTCAACACCCAGCAGAGCCTGGAGTTGGCGTTCCTCGTCGCCGAGATGTTGCGCAGCTAGCGTTCGGTCAGAGCAGTGCGCCCACGTTGCTGCCGATGGTCCACGCCGCGGCGGCGACCAAGCCGGTCAAGGTGATGATCGCAATCACCCAGAACGCCAGCGCCCGTTTGGCGCGCTGGCGGGCCCAATAGAATTCGGTCAACTCGATACCGGCGAATTGCCCTGCGCCAAAAGAGTATTCGCCTCCGTCGGGATCGGCCGGGATCGGCGCCCAGTCTTGCTGGTCGCGGGTGATCTCGCGGGTGGGCCGGCGTGGCGCGGGTGCAACCGGGGTTGCCGCCGGCGGGGACGGCGGTGCTGTGGTCACGACGGTGGGGGCGCCGTCGGAGCGTTCATCAGACTCGGCGAGGTTGTGTACGCGAGTGGCGGCCAGGTGCTGTGCCGAATGCTGCGGGGCGGGCACCCGGAACGGCGGCAGGCCGAGGGTGTCGACGATCTGGTGCAGTTCGGCCCGCATGTCGTCCGCATCGGCGAATCGCTGCGCGGGGTCGCGGACGGTGGCCCGGCGTACGAACCGGTCGAATTCTATTGGCACACCTGTGATCACCGCGCTCGGCGCGGGCACGTCGTTGTCCATGCGTTGGTAGGCGACAGTGAGTGCGGAATCTCCGGTGAAGGGCGTCACGCCGGTGAGTAGTTCGTAGGTGAGGATGCCGACCGCATACACATCGCTGCGCGGGTCGGCGTCACCGGTGCTCACCTGCTCGGGGGAGAGATAGGCCGCGGTGCCCAGGATCACGCTGGTCGAGGTGATCTTGGCCTCGGCCACCGCACGCACCAGGCCGAAGTCGGCGATCTTGACCTCGCCGTCGTCGGAGATCAGCACGTTCTCGGGCTTGATGTCGCGGTGTACCAGTCCGGCGCGATGCGCCACCGCGAGTCCGCCGAGCACCGGCCCGAGCACCGCGGCGACTGCGTGCGGGGGCATCGGACCACGTTCGGCCAGCAGTTCGCGCAGCGTGCCACCCTCGATCAGCTCCATCACCAAGAAGGGTGGCTGCCCCCCGGTGCCGCCACCGCCCTGGTCGTACACCGCGACCAATCCGGGATCCTTCAACCTGGCCACGGCCTTGGCCTCACGGCCGAACCTGGTCAGGAAGTGGCTGTCGCCGCTGTAGCGGGAGTCCATCACCTTCAGGGCCACGGGACGGTCCAGGCGGACATCGAGCCCGCGGTACACCGTGGACATGCCGCCGGTGGCGATGGGCGTGTCCACGCGATAGCGCCCGTCGAGCATGGTGCCGACGAGTGGATCCGATTGCTGCTCCACCGGACACATGTTACGAGTTCTGGCCGAGGTCCTAGAATCGATGCGGTGAGCAGCATTCCAACGGCCGAGGACGTTCTGGCCCCCGACGAGGACGTCTACGACCTACCCACGGTGTCCGATTTGCTCGGCATCCCGGTCACCAAGGTCCACCAACAGTTGCGTGACGGTCAGTTGATCGCCGTGCGCCGCAACCGCATCCTGGTGGTGCCGAAGATCTTCTTCGACGACAACGGTCATGTCGTCAAGCACCTGCCCGGGCTGCTGGTCGTGCTGCGCGACGGGGGCTACCGCGAGACGGACATCGTGCGCTGGTTGTTCACGCCGGACGAGTCGCTGACGATCACCACCGATGGTCGCGCCGAGCCGGTTTCCAATGCCCGCCCGGTCGACGCCCTGCATTCTCACCAGGCACGCGAGGTCCTGCGCCGCGCGCAGGCGCTAGGTTACTGACGCCGGGGTCGTCGTCTCGGGCGCGCGGTAGAGCGCGTACCAGGCCACCACAGCGCATGCCGTGGTGAGCAGGACATGTGCCCACGAGTACATGCCGTGTGCCCCATCGGGTTTCCACATCACCATGATCCAGGTGGAGAATCCGGCCACCGCGGCGATGGCGGGCCGGGTCTGGATCAGGGCGGCAGCCACGGCCAGCGGCCACGTGTAGTACCAGGGCAGCGCGGCCGGTACGAACAGCACGACCACCACCATGGCCAGCGTGATGCCGGTGAGGGCTTCACGGTCGGTGTGCCGGTAGCGCCACCACAACAGTGGCAGGGCGATCACGATGGTGAGGATGCCGATGATCCGGGCGACCTCGAGCACTGCGTAGAAGTTGACCGGAAAGATCAGGCCGCCAATGGCATTGATCAGGTTGGCGGCAGCGGTGGGCACGGTGAGCCAGTTGATGATCTTGACCGAGCCGGCCAGCGCGGTCAGCCAGCCTAGGCCGACGCCGGCGAGCAACGAGAGCACGGCGAACACCGCGACGAAGATCAGCACCGAGGCGGCGGTGGCGACCACGAACGCTCGCACAGTCGGCATCTCCCGCTTGTTGCGCAGTTGGCGCATCCATACCCAGACCAGGAACGGCAACGCAAGGCCCGCGGTGGCTTTGACCGCGACGGCGATCGCGATGAGGCTGACCCCGGTCACCGGCCGGCCCGCGAAGGTCAGCGCGATCGCGGCCATCATCAGACCTACCATCAGCATCTCGTTGTGTACGCCGCCCATCAGGTGCACGATCACCAGCGGGTTGAGCACGCAGATCCACAGCGACGCAGCCCCGTTGGCGCCGACATGCCGGGCCACTCGCGGTGCGGCCCAGATCAGCAGCAGCAGGCCTGGCAGCATGCACAGCCGCAGCAGCATGGTGCCGGCCACCACGTCGTCGCCCACCAGCATGGTGACGAACTTCGCCACCAGGATGAACGCGGGGCCGTAGGGTGCGGTGGTCGTCGTCCAGATCGGGCTCACGTTGTCCAGCAACGAATTCGGATTGTCGACCGGGCCCACCACGTACGGGTCGAAACCGTCGCGCAGCAGCGCCCCCTGCGCGAGATAGGAGTAGGTGTCGCGGCTGAACAGCGGCACGCTGAGCAGTAGCGGGGCCAGCCAGAACCCGGTGGTGGCGACCATGGTGTATTCGGTGGCGGTGCGGTCGATCACGCGCCGGCCCAACCACAGCCAGGCGGTCAACATCACCGCGACACCGGCCCAGAGCAGGATCGAGGACAGCACCAGGCCGTGCCCGAACCGCAACCAGGACAGGTGCAGTGACTCCAGCAGCGGGTCGTGCAGTCGGGTGCTGCCGGCGCCGAGCCCGCCGATGGTCAGCAGGGCGGCGCCCAGGCAACCGAGCCGAGCGGGCCGGGCTTCGGCGGAGACCGCGAATGCGGCCAGACGTGAGATATGTTGCGCGACCCCGGTGTTCGGGGTCTCGGTCGGCAGGTCCGTCATTTTGTGCTGGCTGTGCTCCTACGCGGTCCGGTTCGCGGCGAACCGGGCGATCTCGCCGAGGCCGGTCTTGGCCTGCTGGTGGATCGGTGCGGCCGCCAGCGTGTCCAGCGCGCGGTGGGTGAGCAGTTCGATGTGTTCCTCGACGGCGGCGAGCGCGCCGACAGATTCGATGGCCTGGCAGAGATCGCCCACCTGCGCGTCGGACAGTTCGGTGCCCACCGAGGTGCGCAGCAGTTCCGCGGCGGCGGGATCGGACTTGTCGGCCAGTTCGAGCGCCTCGGCCAGCAGCACGGTGCGCTTGCCGGATCGCAGGTCGTCGCCGGAGGGCTTACCCGTCACCGCCGGGTCGCCGAAGACGCCGAGGACGTCGTCGCGAAGCTGGAAGGCGACGCCGAGATCGTTGCCCACCTGGTGGAATATCTGCTGTACGTCAGGCCGGTCTGCGGCGGCCGCCGCACCCAGCTGCAGCGGCCGGGCCACCGTGTAGGACGCGGTCTTGTAGGTGTTGACATTCATCGCCGAGGCCACCGTTTCGGCACGGCTGGCTTCCGCGACGATGTCGAGGTACTGACCGCCGAGCACTTCGGTGCGGATGTGGCGCCAGACCTGCTGGACCCGCTGCTGCGCGTCGGCCGGGATTGCTGCCGAGGCGACGATGTCGTCGGCCCAGGCCAGGGCCAGATCGCCGGCCAGGATGGCGGCCGAAAGGCCGAACTGCCGCGAGGACCCGTGCCAGTTGCGGTCCCGGTGCCGGTCGGCGAACAGCCGGTGCACTGTCGGCAGGCCGCGGCGGGTGGCCGAATCGTCGATGACATCGTCGTGGACCAGGGCGCAGGCCTGTAGCAACTCCAGTGCCGCGAACAGGGTCAGCACGCCGGGATCCGCTGGGCGATCGGCCGGATCGACAACGGCGCGCCAGCCCCAATAGGCGAAGGCCGGCCGCAGCCGCTTACCGCCGCGGAGCACGAATTCCTCCAGGGCCTCGGTCAGCTCGGCGTAGTCGGTTCCGATGTATTCGCAGTCACGGCGGCGCTCACGCAGGTAGTCGCGCAATTGGTCGGTGACTGCTCCGGCCAGCTCGACTGTTGACGGAGCCGATGTTTGCACGCTCAGCGCCCGCCCCTTTCTGTCGTCAACGTTGTCCGGTGAGGTGCACTCAGCGTAGAGCGTGCCACGCGTTTTGTACCAAGGGAGTGCGGCGTAGCTGTGGGCCCAGCCGCGGAAGTGCGCACGGTCAGTCGCTGCCGGCGACCGGATCACCTGGCTTGGGCGAGGTGTCGCGGCTCATCCAGGCCAGGGTCCCGACGACGCCGGCAACCAGGAATGCGCCGACGACCAGCCAGATGGTCGCTGTGGTGAACGACCGGGCACTCGGATCGGTGTAGCGGGCCTGGGCGTTCATCGTGCTGACGATTCCGGGCCGCAGTTTCCATTCCACGATGGACGAGCTGACCTGATCGCCATTGGTCGAGGTCACTTCGCCGGGGAACGACACGGTCAGCAGGACATCAGCCTGCGGGTCGGACAGCGAGGTGAGATCGACCCGGCCCTCCAGGATCACCAGGTCACCCGCGCGGCGCAGAGAGATGTCGACACCGGCGGCGTCGCGACTCATGCCGGCCAGCTGAGGAAGTTCGGCGAACGTCAGGTCGGAGAACACCGCCTGGGAGCCGACGTAGTCGTCGCGGCTGTACTCCGAGACCGCGACCTTCGTGGCGAACGGGAGGTTGTTCAGCAGCTGGGGGCCCTTGTCGTCGGCGTCCCGCGGCTTTGCCGCAGCGATGATCTGACCGGACACCCTGTCGTCGGGGGAGACCGTGATCGAGGTGCGGACCCGGACACAGCCAACCGCCATGGGCAGGATCAGCAGCAGCATCACCAGAGTGAGCAGTCGGGTCCGTCTGCTACGTCTGGGAGGGCGGCTGGCTACTCGGACATGCACGCTGGTCATCGTGCCAGATCTCACAAGGGCAGGGGACGACCGAGGATGGCGAACGGCCGGGGATCGCCGGCGAAGTGGTAACCGCGGATCACGTCGGTGAAGCCCAGCCGCCGGTACAAGCGCCATGCGCGGTTGGCCTCTTCGTTGATCTCAGGGGTTGACAACAGCACGTGAGATTCGGTGCGGCCGGCCAACAGTCTCCTGGTCAGGGCCTCGCCGATGCCGCGGCCCTGGGCTCGGGGATCGATGTGCAGCTCGGTGAGTTCGAAGTAGCTCGCCATCAGGTCTGAGATGTGTGCGGGGCTGGCGCCCACCCGCTGCAGGCCGGAGATGACCTGCTGTTGCCACCACTGATCGGGCGCCCCGCTGTAGCCGTAGGCGATTCCCTGCAGCGGAGCGTCGGTCAGGGCGGCCCCGCCCGGCTCGGCGCCGGCACTGAATTCGGCTGCATCGACCGCTGCGACGCATTTCCAGCCTGCGCGCCGGGTGTGTTCGAGCCACAGCGCGGCGCGCTGGTCCTCGGTTCCGCGTGGATATCGCATGGCGTCGACGTACACGCGCAGCGCCTCGGGGAGCCGGCGCTTCATGTCGTCCGGCGACAGATCGATGAGATACGTCGCCAATGCTTTCGCCTTTCGCCCGCCCGGTATCTGCCGAGCTCATTATCTTCAGCATTATCCGGCTGCGAGGTGGTCGGTCCCCTCGACCCGGGGGATCTTGGAACGACCTACAATCGAGAGTGAACAAGGTGGTACGGCTCGGATCGACCTCGTATCATTAGGCTTAGGTGCCCGTGATTGCGGGCATGTGAAATTTTGAAAAGCGACGGCGGCGTCGGCAAGGAGGGACGAATGCCACTCTCCGATCATGAGCAGCGCATGCTCGATCAGATCGAGAGCGCGCTCTATGCCGAGGACCCCAAGTTCGCCTCGAGCGTTCGTGGTGGGACCTTGCGTGCGCCATCGGCACGGCGCAGGCTGCAGGGCGCGTTGTTGTTCGTGCTCGGTTTGGCGCTGTTGGTAGTCGGTGTCGCGGTGAAGTCACTGTGGCTCGGTGGTTTCCCGGTTCTGTCCGTGTTCGGCTTCGTGGCGATGTTCGCCGGTGTGGTGTTCGCCGTCACCGGCCCCCGTGTCGCCGGCGGCCGTGATCGCGCGGCTCAGGGTCCTGGCAGTGGACCGCGTCAGCGTCGTCAGCGCGGCGGGTCGTTCACCACTCGGATGGAAGACCGGTTCCGTCGCCGTTTCGACGACTGAGCCGGCCGACGGTTTCAGGGGGTAGCCCGTAACGGGGCTGCCCCCCTTTTTTTGTGCGTTCCGGCGGGGGCCCGGACGGCCATGCCGAGATCGCCCCAGCGACACGCCGGACAGTTCTCCCGTGCGCGTGCGTGGGGCGGTGTGGGGGAGAACGCCCGATTCTCAGGGATTCTCGCCCCACAACGCCCCACCGCCTCGCCACAGGGCTCTACCTGCGGCTTTTCTTTTTCTACTGTCTGTCGGCGGAACTTGGCGCGCGCTCTGGGTGGTTTTCGGGGGGCGTTGGTGGGGAGAAACCTCAATCTCTGAGGACTAAATGGAGCAAAGTGGGGGATCGTGGGGTAAAGTGGCGGCCAACGGGGAAATCGGAGCCCCGTTCGGAGGGCAGAAGGCGAAGCGACTCGGGATCCGAACCGAGTGGCGGGAGGTGTCCAGATGTTTCTGGGTACCTACACGCCCAAGCTCGACGACAAGGGGCGGCTCACGCTGCCCGCCAAGTTCCGCGACGCACTGGCAGGAGGGTTGATGGTCACCAAGGGCCAAGATCACAGCCTTGCCGTGTATCCGCGGGACGAGTTCGAAAAGGTGGCCCGGCGCGCTGCTGACGCTTCGCGTAGGAATCCCGACGCTCGGGCGTTTCTGCGTAACTTGGCGGCCGCTACGGATGAGCAACATCCAGACGCGCAGGGCCGGATCACCCTGTCGGCGGACCACCGTCGCTACGCAAGCCTGTCCAAGGAGTGCGTGGTGATCGGGTCGGTCGACTACCTGGAGATCTGGGACGCAGAAGCCTGGCAGTCCTACCAGCAGACCCACGAAGAGAACTTCTCCGCGGCCACCGATGAAGCTCTGCGCGACATCCTCTGATGCGGCCCACGAACCGGCGGCCGGCCCGGACCTAGCCCGTGCAACGAGGCCTCTGCCCGAATTGGCCCTGGCGTACTTCCCCAACGCCAGGTCCGTTAATTCGGACAGAGACCCCGGTGCAGGGGCCAATGGAGAGCGGAGGGTTTCAGCGGTGCCAGATTCCCCAGATCACTCAGATTTCGAGGACCACGGGGCCTCGCACGGCGCGGACTCCCACGACCACGGCCACATCCCGGTGCTGCTCGACCGCTGCGTGGAACTGTTGGCCCCCGCGCTCACCCGCCACCACGATGACGGGACCGGCGCGGTTCTGGTGGACGCCACCCTCGGTGCGGGCGGCCACTCCGAACGTTTTCTGACCGAATTCCCCGGCTTGCAGGTCATCGGTCTGGACCGTGATCCCAACGCACTGGGCATCGCCGGGGCCCGGCTGGCCCGGTTCGGCGACCGGATGCGCCCGGTGCGAACCCGCTATGACGGAATCACCGGCGCGATCACCGAATCCGGCCACCGCCAGATCGACGGTGTGCTGTTCGACCTCGGGGTGTCGTCGATGCAGTTGGACCAGACGGAACGCGGCTTCTCCTACTCCGCGGACGCGCCACTGGACATGCGGATGGATCCCGATGCGCCGCTGACCGCGGCCGACATCCTCAACACCTATGACGCCAAGTCGATCGCCAGGATCCTGCGCGATTTCGGCGAGGAGCGCTTCGCCGGCCGCATCGCCGACAAGGTCGTCAAACGTCGTGCACAGCAACCGTTTTCCACCACACGAGAGTTGGTCGAACTGCTTTACGAAGCGATCCCGGCACCGGCACGCCGCACCGGTGGGCATCCGGGCAAGCGCACCTTCCAGGCGCTGCGGGTCGCGGTCAACGGCGAGCTGGATTCGCTGCGGTCCGCGCTGCCCGCCGCCCTTGCCGCTCTGGTCGACGGTGGACGGATCGTGGTGATGTCCTACCAGTCGCTCGAGGATCGGATCGTCAAGCAGGCGTTCGCCGCGGCCACCGCATCGAGGACGCCGCCCGGCCTGCCCATCGAGTTGCCCGGCCACGAACCCGAATTCGTCACATTGACCCGCGGCGCCGAGAAGGCCCGCCAAGTTGAGATCGATCGCAATCCGCGTAGCGCTCCGGTGCGGCTGCGTGCACTGGAAAAGGTTGGGGAAGGGGGCAACTCATGAAGGTGAAGCGACCCGAGCAGCTGCGTGAGTCAGATCGCAGGCGTCCGGTGCGTCAACCCGCGCGAGGGGGCGGTCGGCGCACCGAGCAGGCTCCGCCGCGTAAGCGTCGGCCGGGTTCCGAGCAGCGCCCCGCGCGCACCGCGCCTGCTACCGGGCCGATCCAGCGCCCCGGCACCCGCCCGGCGCGGCCCAAGAGCACCAGCCAAGCGAAGGCGCGGGCCAAGGCGCGTAAAGCCAAGGCTCCCAAGGTTGTCCGTCCGCCACTGCGAGTCCGGCTCCGGGAACGTCTGCTGGTCCGGTTGGCCTCGATCGAACTCAATCCACGCGTTCTGTTCTCCCGGGTGCCCTTCGTCGTGCTGGTGATCGCGGCGCTGGGCCTCGGCCTCGCGGTCACCCTGTGGCTGTCCACCGGATCGGCCGAGCGGTCCTACCAGCTGGGCCATGCCCGTCAGGTCAACGAGGGCCTCATGCAACAGAAAGAGGCGCTGGAACGCGATGTGCTCGAGGCGCAGGCCGCTCCTGCGCTGGCCGAGTCCGCCCGCAACCTGGGCATGATCCCGTCGCGCGACACCGCGCACCTGGTGCAGGATGCGGCCGGCAACTGGACCGTCGTCGGCACCCCCAAGCCCGCCGAAGGCGTGCCTCCGCCCCCGCTGAACGCGCCGCTACCGGAAGAGGCCCCGCCCGCCCCGCCGGCGCCTCCGGCACCACGAGTTCTCGATCCGCGCGAGCTGACGGTGCGCACGCCGCGCGCCGGTTCCCCTGCGGTACCCGGCTTTCCGGTTCCGCAAGCCGACGCCGCCCACGGCGTACCCGGGGCCGTTGCTCCCGTGCCCGGGCCGGTACCGGTGGCGCCGGCCGCACCCGACGTGCTCGCGGCCCCCGCGCCGGGGTCGGTGCCCAATGCAGCCGTTGACCCGGCACAAGTCGCACCGCAAGCCGCATCGGATCCGACCCATCTACCGGCGCCCGGTGTGCCCACCGCGCCAGGGCCGGTCCTGGCCGGACCGGCCGCACCACCGCCGGCCGTAGCGGCACCGGCCGTAGCCGCACCGGCCGCACCGGCGCCGGCCTTGGCGGCACCGGGTCCCGCTGTCCCGCTGGAACAGTTCAGCCCGCCCGCGGCGCCGGCGTTCCATGCGCCGGCCGCCGCCGTCAGTGTCCCGGTGCCCGCCGCATGAGCCGGCACCCGGGGCGCCAGGGCCAGACACCGAAGCCGCAGCGGGCCAAGAAGGCCTCGCCCGGACCGGGGCACGAGGCCGGGGCTCGCCGTACCCGGGTGGCTGCTGCCCAAACCGGTTTGCGCAGCTCATCTTTCGTGTTCCGGCACCGCGCCGGAAACCTGGTCATGCTCGCGGTGCTGGTGATCGCCGCTGTCCAGTTGTTCACTCTTCAGGTTCCCAGGGCGGCCGGCCTGCGCGCCGAGGCGGCCAGCCAGCTCAAGGTCACCGACGTGAACCCGGCGATGCGGGGCAGCATCGTCGACCGCAACGGTGACAAGCTGGCGTTCACCATCGAGGCCAAAGCGCTGACGTTCCAGCCGGTCCGGGTCCGCAAGCAACTCGCCGAGGCGAAGGCGAAATCCAGTGAGGCGCCAGATCCAGATCGCCGGCTCACCGAGATCGCCAAGGAGATCGCCGGCCGGCTGGACAATCGCCCCGACGCCAAGACCGTGCTCAAGAAGCTCAGGAGCAACGAAAGTTTCGTCTATCTGGCCCGCGCGGTCGACCCCGCGATCGCGAGCGCGATCATGGACAAGTTCCCGGAAGTCGGTGCCGAGCGCCAGGATCTGCGGCAGTACCCCGGCGGCTCGCTGGCCGCCAACATCGTCGGCGGCATCGACTGGGACGGTCACGGTCTGCTGGGACTGGAGGATTCGCTCGATTCGGTGTTGG
This sequence comes from Mycobacterium sp. URHD0025, assembly GCF_000426065.1. GTDB lineage: Bacteria > Actinomycetota > Actinomycetes > Mycobacteriales > Mycobacteriaceae > Mycobacterium. Next base: position 168,887 of record NZ_AUEQ01000010.1, read on the forward strand.
CCGGCTCCGACGGCTCGGTGACCTACGACCGCGGTTCGGACGGCGTGGTGATTCCCGGCAGCTACCGCAACCGGCACGACGCGGTCAACGGGTCCAATGTGGAGCTCACCCTCGACGACGACATCCAGTACTACGTCCAGCAGCAGGTGCAGCAGGCCAAGGACGCCTCGGGTGCCAAGAATGTCTCGGCAGTGGTGCTCGACGCCAAATCGGGTGAAGTACTGGCGATGTCGAACGACAACACGTTCGATCCCAGTCAGGATCTCGGTCGGCAGGAGAGCCGGCAGATGGGTAACCTCCCGGTGTCTTCGCCGTTCGAGCCCGGTTCGGTGAACAAGATCATCACGGCCTCCGCCGCGATCGAGTACGGGCTGGCCAATCCGGATGAGGTGCTGCAGGTGCCCGGCTCGATCGACATGGGCGGGGTCACGGTCCGAGACGCGTGGAATCACGGCGTGATGCCGTACACGATGACCGGCGTGTTCGGGAAGTCGTCCAACGTCGGCACTCTCATGCTCGCCCAGCGGGTCGGTCCGGATCGGTTCTACGACATGGTCCGCCGGTTCGGCCTCGGTCAGCGCACCGGCGTCGGCCTGCCCGGTGAGAGCTCGGGTCTGGTGCCGCCCGTCGATCAGTGGTCGGGCAGCTCATTCTCCAACTTGCCGATCGGACAAGGTCTTTCGATGACGTTGTTGCAGATGACCGGGATGTACCAGACCATCGCCAACGACGGGGTGCGCATGCCTCCGCGGATCATCAAGTCCACCATCGCGCCGGACGGCACCCGCACCGAAGAGCCGAAGCCGGAGGGGGTTCGGGTGGTGACCCCCGAGACCGCCCGCACCGTGCGCGACATGTTCCGTGCGATCGTGCAGCGCGACCCGATGGGCGCGCAGCAGGGCACCGGTCCGCAGGCCGCGGTCGAGGGCTATCAGATCGCGGGAAAGACCGGTACCGCACAGCAGATCAATCCGGCATGCGGCTGCTACTACGACGACGTCTACTGGATCACTTTCGCCGGCCTGGCGCCCGCGGACGATCCGCGCTACGTCGTCGGCATCATGATGGACGCACCGCACCGCGCGGCCGACGGGTCACCGGGATCCTCGGCGGCGCCGCTGTTCCACAACATCGCTTCCTGGCTGCTGCAGCGTCACAACGTCCCGTTGTCGGCGGATCCGGGGGCGCGGTTGACCCTGCAGGCGACCTGACCGCGATAGTCGTGGGTGGTGCGGTCGGCGGACCGCAGATGGGTACTGTGGCATGGCCATGAAGCTGCGTCCCAGCCGTCCCGCCGGCCAATACCTAGTGCCGCTCGCCGAACAGGTCCAAGCGGTCTCCGCCACCGGAAATCCGCTGCCGGAACTTCGGGTGACAGGGGTGACCCTGCGCGGTCAGGACGCCCAGCCGGGGGACTTGTTCGCCGCGCTGCCGGGTGCGGCGGTGCACGGCGCGCGCTATGCGGCCGACGCGGTCGCCGCCGGTGCGGTGGCGGTGCTCACCGACGCGGCCGGTGTGGCTGAACTGGGTGCGCTCGACGTACCGGTGCTGGTCCATCCCGAACCGCGTTCGGTGCTCGGTGAGGTTGCGGCCGAGGTGTACGGCCGTCCCTCGGAGCAGCTGACGGTCATCGGGGTCACCGGAACCTCAGGTAAGACCACCACGACGTATCTGGTCGAGGCCGGGCTGCGGGCCGCGGGCCGGGTCGCAGGACTGATCGGCACAGTGGGGGTGCGCATCGCCGGGCGGGATCTGCCGAGCGCGCTCACCACGCCCGAGGCCCCGGATCTGCAGGCGCTGCTGGCCCTGATGGTCGAAAGCGGTGTGGACACCGTGGTGATGGAGGTGTCCAGCCACGCGCTGAGCCTGGGCCGCGTCGACGGGATCGGTTTCGCGCTCGGCGGGTTCACGAACCTGTCCCGCGATCACCTGGATTTCCATCCGACGATGGAGGATTACTTCGAGGCCAAGGCCCGTCTGTTCGATGTCCGCTCGCGCAACCACGCCGCCGCCGCCGTGGTCTGTGTCGACGACGATGCGGGCGCGGCGATGGCCCGCCGGGCCGAGAAGGCGACGACGGTCAGCGCCATGGGTGCTCCGGCCGACTGGCGGGCACGCGACATCACGGCCGTCGGGGCGGGAGCCCAGCGGTTCACGCTGGTCGACCCGTCCGGGGTGCCCCACGAGCTGGAGATCGGACTCACCGGCGACTACAACATCGCGAACGCGGCCCTGGCGGTCGCGCTGCTGGACCAGGCCGGGGTACCGCCCGATCGGGCGGCACCGGGGCTGCGTACGGCGACCGTGCCGGGCCGGCTGCAGCCGATCGACCGGGGACAGCCTTTCCTGGCGCTGGTCGACTACGCACACAAGCCCGGCGCCTTGCAGGCCGTGCTGGAGACATTGAGGGCGAGCCTGTCGAGGGAAGCTGGTCCCGATGCATCGGGTCCGCGGCGCATCGCGGTGGTGTTCGGTGCCGGCGGTAACCGGGACGCGGGCAAGCGAGCCCCGATGGGACGCGTCGCGGCGGAATTGGCCGATCTCGTCGTTGTCACCGACGACAATCCGCGCGACGAGGACCCCGCACTGATCCGGGCGGCGATCGTGACCGGAGCGGCGGAGGCTACCGCGGGGGCGGAGGTCGTGGAGGTCGGTGACCGGCGCGCGGCGATCGACCATGCGGTGGCCTGGGCCAGGCCCGGCGACGTGGTGCTGATCGCCGGTAAGGGCCACGAGAGCGGGCAGACCGGTGGCGGACGGACCCGGCCGTTCGACGACCGCGACGAGTTGGCGGCGGCGTTGGAGCTACTCAAGTCAGGGGAGTCGGGCACGTGATCGAGATGACCATCGCCAGGATCGCTGAGATCGTGGGCGGCGAGTTGGCCGACATCACTGCCGAGGAGGCCGCCGCAACCCGCGTCACCGGCACCGTCGAATTCGATTCGCGCGCGGTCGGCCCCGGCGGACTGTTCCTGGCGCTGCCGGGCGCACGCACCGACGGGCATGACTTCGCGGCGGCCGCGGTGGCCTCAGGGGCTGTCGCCGTGCTGGCTGCGCGTCCGGTCGGAGTGCCTGCGATCGTCGTGAAAAAGCCTGGTGTCACCGGCGAGGGCGTCGATGTTTCTTCGGGCGCTTTGGAATTCGATACGGACGGCTCCGGCGCTGCGGTGCTGGCCGCGCTGGCGAAGCTCGCGGCGGCCGTGGCGGCCGAGCTCGTCGCCGGCGGGTTGACGATCATCGGGGTGACCGGGTCCTCCGGCAAGACCTCGACCAAGGATCTGCTGGCCGCGGTGCTGGAGCCGCTCGGTCAGGTCGTTGCGCCGCCGGGCTCGTTCAACAACGAGCTTGGCCATCCCTGGACGGTGCTGCGCGCCACGCCCGAGACCGATTACCTGATCCTGGAGATGTCTGCCCGGCATCCGGGCAATATCGCCGCGCTGGCCGCGATCGCCCCGCCCCAGATCGCGGTGGTGCTCAACGTGGGTACTGCCCACCTCGGCGAGTTCGGCTCGCGCGAGGCCATCGCGAAAACCAAAGCCGAGTTGCCGCAAGCCGTTCCGGCCTCGGGTGTGGTGATCCTCAACGTCGATGACAGTGCGGTGGCGGCGATGGCCGGTACGACCGCGGCCCGTGTGGTGCGGGTCTCGCGTGAGCCTGGCTCCGAGGTCGACGTGTGGGCCGGCCCGGTCGCCCTCGATGATCTGGCGCGACCGCGTTTCACCTTGCACGCGGGCGACGAGCAGGTTGAGGTGGCGCTCGCGGTGCACGGCGATCATCAGGTCGGCAACGCGTTGTGCGCGGCGGCGGTGGCGCTGCAGTGCGGCGCCCGTCTGGATCAGGTCGCCACGGCGCTGGCGGGCGCCGGCCCCGTCTCGCGGCGCCGGATGCAGGTTGCCACGCGCGCCGACGGTGTGACGGTGATCAACGATGCCTATAACGCCAACCCCGATTCGATGCGTGCGGGGCTGAAGGCGCTGGCGTGGATGGCCCGTCGGAGCTCCGATGAACCGACCGCCGCGCCGGGGGAAAAGCGCCGCAGTTGGGCGGTGTTGGGCGAGATGGCCGAACTCGGGGAGGACGCCATTACCGAGCACGACGCCATCGGACGCTTCGCGGTGCGCTTAGATGTGTCTCGGTTAATCGTCGTCGGAACCGGGAGGACTATGAACGCCATGCACCATGGCGCGGTGATGGAGGGTTCGTGGGGATCTGAGTCCACGATGGTCGACGACGCCGATGCCGCGCTGGCCGTGTTGCAGGCGGAGCTGCAGCCGGAAGATGTGGTGCTGGTGAAGGCATCCAACTCGGTGGGGCTGGGCGCCCTTGCCGATGCGCTGATTGCCACAGACCCTGGATCGCCGTCTCCGACAGCGGAAGCAGAATTGCCGTCTCCGACAGCGGAAGCAGAATTGCCGTCTCCGACAGCGGAAACTGATCGGAGCGGCGACCGATGAAGCTCATCCTCATTGCCGTCGGTATCGCGCTGACGGTCTCGATCCTGCTGACCCCCGCGTTGATCCGGCTGTTCACCAAGCGTGGACTCGGCCATGAGATCCGCGAGGACGGGCCGGCCAGCCATGCCAAGAAGCGCGGTACGCCGTCGATGGGCGGCGTGGCCATCGTGGCCGGCATCTGGGCGGGCTACCTGGGCACCCACCTGGTCGGCGTGGCGCTGGGCGGTGACGGGCCGTCGGCATCGGGCCTTCTGGTGCTGGGGCTGGCGACCATGCTCGGCCTGGTCGGATTCGTCGACGATCTGATCAAGCTGCGACGCTCGCGCAACCTGGGCCTGAACAAGACGGCCAAGACCGTCGGGCAGCTGACCGCCGCGGTGTTGTTCGGTGTGCTGGCCTTGCAGTTCCGCAACGGGGACGGGCTCACCCCGGGCAGCCCGGAACTGTCCTATGTCCGTGAGATCGCCACGGTGACGTTGGCGTCATGGGTGTTCGTGCTGTTCTGCGTGGTGATCGTCAGCGCCTGGTCCAACGCGGTCAACTTCACCGACGGCCTCGACGGACTGGCCGCCGGCGCGATGGCGATGGTGACCGCGGCCTACGTGCTGATCACGTTCTGGCAGTACCGCAATGCCTGCGCGACGGCGCCGGGCCTGGGCTGCTACAACGTGCGCGATCCGCTGGACCTGGCGATCATCGCGGCCGCGACGGCGGGCGCGTGTATCGGCTTCCTGTGGTGGAACGCCGCGCCGGCCAAGATCTTCATGGGCGACACCGGCTCGCTGGCCCTGGGCGGCATCATCGCCGGGCTGTCGGTGACGAGCCGCACCGAGATCCTCGCGGTGGTCCTCGGTGCGTTGTTCGTGGCCGAGGTGACGTCGGTGGTGGTGCAGATCCTGACCTTCCGCACCACGGGCCGCCGGGTTTTCCGGATGGCGCCGTTCCATCACCATTTCGAATTGGTTGGTTGGGCGGAGACCACGGTCATCATCCGGTTCTGGCTGCTGACGGCGATCGCCTGCGGTCTGGGTGTGGCCCTGTTCTACAGCGAGTGGCTCACCGCTGTCGGGGCCTGACGTGGCCGGCCCATCCGGCGGGCGCGGCGGTGACGACGATCTGTCGCTGCTGACCCCCGGGGCTTCGGTGTTGGTGACCGGTGCGGGTGTCACCGGACGTGCGATATTGGCGGCGCTGGCACCGCTCGGAGTCGCTGCGACGCTGTGCGACGACCGGGCCGAGGCGCTGCAGGTGTACGCCGAGCAAGGTGTCACGGTGATCGATCCGGCCGGCGCGATTGCCGGCATCGCCGACTACGCACTCGTGGTGACCAGCCCGGGATTCCCGCCCACGGCGCCTGTCCTGGCCGCCGCGATCGAGGCCGGCGTCCCGATCTGGGGTGATGTGGAGCTGGCCTGGCGGCTGGACGCGGCGGGCCGCTACGGTCCGCCACGGCGCTGGTTGGTGGTCACCGGTACCAACGGCAAGACCACCACGACCTCGATGCTGCACGAGATGCTGCTGGCCGATGGGCGGCGAAGCCTGTTGTGCGGAAACATCGGTGATCCCGTGCTGGCGGTCCTTGATCAGCCGGCGGAGTTGCTGGCGGTCGAGTTGTCGAGCTTCCAGTTGCACTGGGCGCCCTCGCTGCGCCCGGATGCCGGTGTGGTGCTCAACGTGGCCGAGGACCACCTGGACTGGCACGGTTCGATGGCCGCGTACGCCGCCGACAAGGCCAGGGCCCTGGCCGGCCGGGTGGCCGTGGTGGGCCTCGACGATCCGGTGGCGTCCGGTCTGCTGTCCACCGCCGGCGCCGGGGTCCGGGTCGGTTTCCGGCTGGGCGAGCCCGCCGACGGTGAGCTCGGTGTCCGTGCAGGCAAGCTGGTCGACCGTGCCTTCGGCACCGGGGTCGAGTTGGCTGACGCCGCGACGATCAGCGTGGCAGGGCCGGTGGGTGTGCTCGATGCGCTGGCGGCCGCGGCGCTGGCCCGTGCGGTCGGCGTGGCCCCGGAATCGATCGCCGCCGCGCTGGCGTCGTTCCAGGTCGGCAGGCACCGGGCCGAGTTGGTCGGCGAGCTCGACGGGGTGCGCTACGTCGACGATTCCAAGGCCACCAACCCACATGCCGCCCAGGCTTCGATCACCGCGTTCGACCGGGTGGTCTGGGTCGCCGGAGGATTGCTGAAGGGTGCCTCTGTCGACGAATTGGTCCGCGAGGTGGCGAATCGGCTGGTCGGGGTGGTGCTGATCGGCCGGGACCGGCAGATGGTTGCCGACGCGTTATCGCGACACGCCCCGGATGTCCCCGTCGTCGAGGTTGTGACGGGGGAGGATTCTGGGGTGCTTGAGACGAATGAGTCTATTGATGATCATGTGACTCGTGTGATCGCCGTCGCGGACCGCCCGGTCTCCGACGCGGTCATGGCGGCGGTCGTGGACACCGCCCGTGGGCTGGCCGCATCGGGTGACACCGTGTTGCTGGCCCCGGCAGGCGCGTCCTTCGATCAGTTCAGCGGCTACGGCCAGCGCGGCGATGCATTCGCCGGCGCCGTCCGCGCTGCGATCGGGTAGGCGAGGTGGCCGACATCCTGGCCCGGTTGCGCCGCCGTGGCGGTGACGCGACCGGCGATGACACCACCGCCGAGGGCGGATCCTCCGAGGCGAGTTCCACGGCGACGGCCACCGCGCCGCGTACCCGGTTCGGCGTCTGGCTGAGCCGGCCGATGACGTCGTTCCACCTGATCATCGCGGTCACCGCGCTGCTCACGACGCTCGGTCTGATCATGGTCCTCTCGGCCTCGGGGGTGTATTCCTACGACTTCGACGGCTCGCCCTGGGCGGTGTTCGGTCGTCAGGTGATGTGGACCGTCGTCGGTCTGATTGCTTTCTACCTGGCGCTGCGGATCTCGGTGCGGACTCTGCGCCGGCTCGCGTTCCCCGGGTTCGCCTTCACGATCGTGCTGCTGGTGCTCGTGCTCATTCCGGGAATCGGCAAGGTGGCCAACGGTTCCCGTGGCTGGTTCGTCGTCGCCGGCTTCTCGATGCAGCCCTCGGAGCTGGCCAAGATCGCCTTCGCCATCTGGGGCGCGCACCTGCTGGCCGCACGGCGCATGGAACGCGCCTCGCTGCGCGAGATGTTGATCCCGCTGGTGCCCGCCGCGGTGATCGCGCTGGCATTGATCGTCGCCCAGCCCGACCTCGGCCAGACGGTTTCGCTGAGCATCATCCTGCTGGGCCTGCTCTGGTACGCGGGCCTGCCACTACGGGTGTTCCTGTCCTCCCTGCTGGCCGCGGTGTTGGCCGCCGCGGTGCTCGCGGTCTCCGCGGGCTATCGGTCCGACCGGGTGCAGTCCTGGCTGGACCCCGGCGCCGACGGGCAGGGGATCGGTTACCAGTCCCGGCAGGCCCGGTTCGCCCTGGCCAACGGAGGCATCTTCGGTGACGGTCTCGGCCAGGGCACGGCGAAGTGGAACTATCTGCCCAACGCGCACAACGACTTCATCTTCGCCATCATCGGCGAGGAACTGGGATTCGTCGGTGCCCTGGGTCTGCTCGCGCTGTTCGGGCTGTTCGCCTACACGGGCATGCGCATCGCCCGTCGTTCGGCAGATCCGTTCCTGCGCCTGCTGACTGCCACCACCACGCTGTGGATCGTCGGTCAGATGTTCATCAACGTCGGCTACGTGGTGGGGCTGCTGCCGGTGACGGGTCTGCAGTTGCCGCTGATCTCGGCCGGTGGATCCTCGCAAGCCACAACACTTCTGATGATGGGGCTGATCACCAATGCGGCCCGGCACGAACCGGAGGCGGTGGCGGCGCTACGGGCCGGACGCGATGACCGCGTGAACAGGCTGTTGCGGCTGCCGTTGCCGGAGCCGTACGTCCCGACGCGGTTGGAGGCCGCCCGTGACCGGCTGCACGATCGCCGGAAGTCGACCTCGCGCAGCGCGGCCAAGCCCAAGGGCAAGGCCGGAGCCAAGCCGGCGGCAAAACAGGCGGGCAAACAGGTCAGGGCCAAACAGGGAGGCAAGAAAGCGGGCGCGACCCGCCGTGCGCCGCATCACGCCGACCGGCCGGTGCGCCGATCCGGCAGTGCCTCCGGTCAGCAGCCGCCCAGCAGCGTCCGGTCGTCGGTCCGATATCCTGCAGGCCAGCGAAAACAGGGTCAACGGGCCCGGACTTTGGAAGGTCAGCGTTACGGGTGAGTCAGGGAAAAACGGGCCGGGGGGCATCTGGTCTTCGCGGGCAGGAGCGTGGTGACCGGGGCATATCCGTCGTTCTGGCCGGTGGCGGCACGGCTGGGCACGTCGAGCCGGCCATGGCCGTGGCCGACGCACTCCGTGAACTCGATCCGCACGTACGTATCACCGCCCTCGGAACCGCCCGCGGTCTGGAAACCCGGCTGGTGCCGGCGCGTGGCTATGACCTTGAGTTGATCACGCCGGTGCCGCTTCCGCGGAAGCCGTCGGGCGATCTGGTCCGGTTGCCCCTGCGCGTGCGCACCGCGATCCGTCAGACCCGCTCGGTCCTGGCCGGTGTGGAGGCCGATGTGGTGATCGGCTTCGGCGGCTACGTCGCGCTACCGGCCTACCTCGCGGCCCGCGGCGGCTTCGGGCTGCACGGTCGCCGGCGCGCCATTCCGGTGGTGGTCCACGAGGCCAACGCCAGCGCCGGACTGGCCAACCGGGTCGGTGCGGTATCGGCGCGGCGCGTGCTCTCGGCGGTACCCGAACCGGGACTGCGCAAGGTCGAGGTGGTCGGAGTGCCCGTACGCGCGGCGATCACGTCGCTGGACCGGGCCGCTCTGCGGGCCGAAGCCCGGGCTTTCTTCGGCTTCGCCCCAGACGCCAGGGTGCTGCTGGTGTTCGGCGGTTCGCAGGGTGCGCAATCGATCAACCGTGCGGTGTCCTCGGCTGCCGAAGCCCTTGCTGCTGCCGGTGTTTCGGTTCTGCATGCGCACGGGCCGAAGAACACCCTCGACCTGCCGCGGACGGCGGCGGGCGTACCGCCCTATGTCGCGGTGCCGTACCTCGACCGGATGGACCTGGCCTATGCCGCGGCAGATCTGGCGATCTGCCGTTCCGGGGCGATGACGGTGGCCGAGGTGACCGCCGTCGGACTGCCCGCGGTGTACGTCCCGCTGCCGATCGGCAACGGTGAACAGCGACTCAACGCGCTGCCGGTGGTGTCGGCCGGTGGCGGCATCGTTGTCGACGACGCCCAGCTCACCGGTGGATTCGTGGCCGAGACGGTCGCAAGCCTGATGACCGACGACGCGCGGTTGGCGGCGATGACGGCCGCTGCCTCGTTGTCCGGCCATCCCGATGCCGCGAGGCGAGTGGCACAGGTCGCCCTCGATGTCGCCCGTGCTCAACGAAAGAAGCTGCAGTGAACGGTAATTCACTTCCGGTCGAGCTGCAGCGGGTGCACATGGTCGGCATCGGCGGAGCCGGGATGTCCGGTGTGGCGCGGATCCTGCTGGATCGTGGTGGGCTGGTGTCCGGGTCGGACGCCAAGGAGTCGCGCGGCGTGGTGGCCCTGCGGGCCCGCGGTGCCGAGATCAGGATCGGACACGACGCGTCGTCGCTGGATCTGTTGCCGGGCGGCCCGACCGCGGTGGTCACCACCCACGCCGCGATCCCCAAGACCAACCCCGAACTGGTCGAGGCCCGACGCCGCGGGATCCCGGTGATCCTGCGTCCGGTGGTGCTGGCCAAGCTCATGGCCGGTTACACCACATTGATGGTGACGGGCACCCACGGTAAGACCACCACCACATCGATGCTCATCGTGGCGTTGCAGCACAGCGGTTTCGATCCGTCGTTCGCCGTGGGCGGCGAACTGGGCGAGGCAGGCACCAACGCCCATCACGGCAGCGGGACTTGCTTTGTCGCCGAGGCAGACGAAAGCGACGGTTCACTGCTGGAGTACACCCCGAATGTCGCGGTCGTCACCAACATCGAGGCCGACCACCTGGATTTCTTCGGCAGCGAGGAGGCCTACACCGCGGTGTTCTCCGCGTTCGTCGACCGCATCGCGCCGGGTGGTGCCCTCGTGGTGTGCACCGATGATCCCGGATCCGCGGCACTCGCCGAACACACTGCATCACTGGGTATTCGGGTGTTGCGGTACGGCAGCACTCCCGGCGACGATCTCGCAGGCACCTTGCTGAGCTGGGAACAACAGGGGACCGGGGCAGTGGCCCACATCCAACTCGCCGGTGAGGCGTATCCGCGCGCGATCCGGCTCGCGGTGCCCGGCAGGCACATGGCGCTCAACGCACTGGCCGCGCTGCTGGCCGCCATCGAGGTGGGCGCGTCCGCTGAGACCGTGCTCGACGGGCTGGCTGGATTCGAGGGCGTACGAAGGCGTTTCGAGCTGGTGGGTTCACACAGCGGAGTCCGAGTCTTCGATGACTATGCGCACCATCCGACCGAGGTCCGGGCCACCCTGGAGGCGGCCCGAACCGTGGTCGACCAGACCGGTGGCAGGGTCATCGTCGCGTTCCAGCCCCACTTGTACTCGCGCACAGCCACTTTCGCGACCGAGTTCGGCGCAGCGCTGAGCGCTGCCGACGAGGTCTTCGTGCTCGACGTCTACGCCGCGCGTGAGCAACCGCTTCCCGGCATCAGCGGCGCCACCGTCGCCGAGCACGTCAGCGCGCCGGTCACCTATGTCCCGGATTTCTCGGCGGTCGCCGCTGCGGTGGCGGCCGCGGCCCGCCCCGGAGATGTCGTGCTCACCATGGGTGCCGGTGACGTGACCATGCTGGGCAAGGAAATCCTGACCGAGCTCGGTATCAAGGAGAATCGCAGTGCGCCGGGCCGTCCGACGACGGGTTCGCCGTGACCGATCCGGGTCCTGATCGTCCCGGCGAGCCGGTTGAGGAGCCGAGTCCGGATTCGCAGAAATCCGGCCAGGCCGAGCCCAGTGAGCCGACTGTGCCGCCCGCGGCAGGGTCCGATGTGCCGCCCGCGGCTGGCTCTGATGTGCCGCCCACGGCAGGCTCTGATGTGCCGCCCGCGGCAGAAGCCGACTATGAGGGCCCCCGGCGCCGCGCCCGCCGCGAGCGCGAGGAACGCCGGGCCGCGCGCGACCGGGCGGTCGCGATCGAGAATGCCCGCCGCGAGGCCAAACGCCGAGTGGCCGGGCAGTCGGCAGATGCCTCGAACACCGTGGCCCGCAGCACGATTCGTGGACTCAAGGTCTTACTGTGGTCTGCGCTGGCGAGTGTGGTCGCGGTGGCGCTGGGTCTGGTGCTGTACTTCACGCCGTTGATGTCGGCGCGCAATGTCGAGGTCAGTGGCGCGACCGCGGTGCCGCAGGAGCAGGTCCTGGCTGCCGCCGCGGTGGCACCGGGCACGCCGCTGTTGCAGGTCGACACCGATGCGGTCGCCGAGCGGGTGGCCACGATCCGGCGCATCGCCACGGCCCGGGTTCAGCGCGAATATCCCTCGACCCTGCGGATCACGGTCGTCGAGCGGGTGCCCGTGGTGGTCAAGGACTATCCCGACGGTCCGCATCTGTTCGACCGCGACGGTGTGGATTTCGCCACCGAACCGCCCCCGCCGACGCTGCCGTATCTGGATGCCGACAATCCGGGTCCGACCGATCCGGCCACCAAGGCCGCGCTCGAGGTGATGTTGGCCCTGCCGCCGGATGTGGTGGCACAGGTGGGCCGGATCGCCGCGCCGTCGGTGGCCTCGATCGCACTGACTCTCAGCGACGGCCGGGTTGTGGTGTGGGGCACCAACGATCGGACCGACGAGAAGGCGTTGAAGTTGGCAGCACTGTTGACGCAGCCGGGTCACACGTATGACGTGTCGAGCCCGGATCTGCCCACGGTCAAGTAGATCCGCGGATGCGCGGAGCGATCAGGCGGCCGCGGACGCAAGGAGCAACTGACTTCGGCCAGAAAATTGCCGCGCGGCGCGTCGGCGCGCCTGACGCGATCACCGCCGTCGGCCCCCTACCGTTCTGTTTGCGCGGAACTACTTGACATAACTCTAAGCCTATGGTTGAGGTTGAGGGTTTGCAGGAGCAGAGTTCGGCGGCCATGAACACCCGACCTGGGAGGAAGACGATCCATGACCCCCCCGCATAACTACCTCGCGGTAATCAAGGTGGTTGGTATCGGCGGCGGCGGTGTCAACGCCGTCAACCGGATGATCGAACAGGGCCTCAAAGGCGTCGAGTTCATCGCCATCAATACCGACGCACAGGCACTGCTGATGAGCGACGCCGATGTCAAGCTCGACGTCGGCCGCGATTCCACCCGCGGACTCGGCGCCGGCGCCGATCCCGACGTCGGCCGCAAGGCTGCCGAGGACGCCAAGGACGACATCGAGGAGCTGCTACGCGGCGCCGACATGGTTTTCGTCACCGCAGGCGAGGGTGGCGGCACCGGAACCGGTGGCGCACCCGTCGTCGCATCGATCGCACGCAAGCTGGGCGCGCTCACCGTCGGTGTCGTGACGCGGCCGTTCTCGTTCGAGGGCAAGCGGCGAAGCAACCAGGCCGAGAACGGGATTCAGTCGTTGCGCGAGAGCTGCGACACCCTCATCGTCATCCCCAACGACAGGCTGCTCCAGATGGGGGATGCCGCGGTGTCGTTGATGGACGCGTTCCGCAGTGCCGACGAGGTGCTGCTCAACGGCGTTCAGGGCATCACCGACCTGATCACCACTCCTGGCCTGATCAACGTCGACTTCGCCGACGTCAAGGGCGTGATGAGCGGCGCGGGCACGGCGCTGATGGGTATCGGCTCGGCGCGGGGTGACGGTCGCGCGCTCAAGGCGGCCGAGATCGCGATCAACTCTCCGCTGCTGGAAGCGTCCATGGAAGGCGCGCAGGGCGTGCTGCTGTCGGTGGCCGGCGGTAGCGACCTGGGGCTGTTCGAGATCAACGAAGCTGCCTCGCTGGTGCAGGACGCGGCCCATCCCGAAGCCAACATCATCTTCGGCACGGTGATCGACGACTCGCTCGGCGACGAGGTTCGGGTCACGGTCATCGCGGCCGGCTTCGACAGCGCCGGGCCCAGCCGGAAGCCGGTGGTCAGTCCCAGCGCGGCCCAGACCCAGCCGATCGCCTCCGGGCGCGCGGGCAAGGTCACCACATCGCTGTTCGAGCCGACGGACGCGGTGAGCGTGCCGGCGCACACGAACGGTGCCACTGTGAGTGTCGGTGGAGACGGAGACGGCGGGATCGCCGACGACGATGTCGACGTGCCGCCCTTCATGCGGCACTGAGGCGGGCCCGGCGGCGGGTTCGGATACTGGAAACGTGAGTGTTCGTATTCGGCGGGTGACGACAACCCGTGCCGGCGGCGTCTCGGTACCGCCCTTCGATTCGTTCAATCTCGGCGACCATGTCGGCGACGATCCACGGGCGGTGGCCCAGAATCGCCGGAGACTGGCGTCCGCGGTCGGCGCCGATGCGCTGGTCTGGATGAATCAGGTACACAGCGATCATGTCGTCACCGTGGACGGCCCGCGCGACACCGCGGTGGATAATGCCGACGCATTGGTGACGACGACCCCAGGTTTGGCATTGGCGGTGGTGACCGCCGATTGTGTGCCGGTATTAATGGGCGATGCGCGCGCCGGGGTCGTCGCGGCCGTCCATGCCGGAAGGATCGGTGCTCAAAATGGCATCGTCGTCAGGACCCTGGAGACGATGCTGGCCGCCGGTGCGCACGTCGGCGATATTTCGGTGCTGCTCGGCCCGGCGGTCAGCGGGGCCAATTACGAGGTGCCCGAACAGATGGCGGCCGAAGTCGAGGACGCCCTGCCCGGGTCGCGCACCACAACCTCGCGCGGCACGCCGGGCTTGGACCTTCGAGCCGGGATCGCCGGGCAATTAAGGGCTTTGGGCGTCACCGCGATCGACGTGGATCCGCGGTGCACGGTCGCCGACCGGAGGTTGTTCAGTCATCGTCGGGAGGCTCCGACCGGACGTCTGGCCAGTGTGGTGTGGATGGAGAAATCGCGGTGACCGATGCCCGAACGAGCCTGGAGTGAGTGTGAGATGAGCACCGTGCAGCGCGGGCGTGACGCCGATCGGACGGCTGAGTTGACCGCCGCGCTGGGTGCGGCGCGAGCGCGCCTGGCGCGTGCGGCGGAGTCGGTCGGGCGAAATGTCAATGAAATTGAATTACTTCCCATTACCAAATACTTTCCGGCCACCGATATCATTATTCTCAATAAATTGGGATGCCTTGCTTTTGGTGAATCCCGCGAACAAGAGGCGGCCGATAAAGTCGATTCTGTTCGCGCCGAATTACCGGACGTGCCGATTCGCTGGCACATGGTCGGGCGCATCCAGCGGAAGAAGGCGCGGGCCGTTGCGGGCTGGGCGCACACCGCGCATTCGGTCGACAGCGTGCGGCTGCTGACCGCGCTGGACCGGGCCACCGGCGAGGCCTTGGCGGCCGGCACGCGCTCACTGCCGCTGCGCGTCTACATCCAGATCAGTCTCGACGGGGATACCGAGCGCGGGGGAGTCGATGTAAATGCCCCCGATCTCGTCGACGAGATCTGTGCGTCAGCGAACGCCGCCGAGGCGTTGGAGTTCGTCGGTCTGATGGGAATCCCGCCGCTGGAATGGGATCCCGATGACGCGTTCGCGCGACTGGCCGCCGAGCGGGAGCGGGTGCAGCGCGACTACCAGCACCGGCTCGAACTGTCCGCGGGCATGTCCGGAGATCTCGAAAGCGCCGTCAAACACGGATCGACGTGTGTGCGTGTCGGTACCGCGTTGATGGGGCAACGCCCGCTAACGTCACCCGCAGTAGTCACTCCAGTCACATCTTCATCACAGACACCACCACCCCCACAGTCCGCAGAAGGGTCGCCGAGATGAGCACACTGCACAAGGTCAAGGCCTACTTCGGCATGGCGCCGATGGAGGACTACGACGACGAGTACTACGAGGACGACGACCGCGGAACTGCACGCAGCTACGCACGCCGTCCCCGTGACGAGCGCTTCGAGGAGGATGGCTACGGCTACGAGGCCCCCGAGTACGAGGAGGGTCCGGCCTATCGAGGCGGCTACCCGGGTGGTTTCGCCGACGAGCAGCGGTTCGATGCCCGGCTGCGCGGCCCTCGCGAATTCGACCGTCCCGCACCGCGTCTCGGTGGACTGGCCGGATCCACCCGTGGTGCGCTGGCGATGGATCCCCGCCGGATGGCCGAGTTGTTCGAGGCCGGCAGCCCGCTGGCGAAGATCACCACGCTGCGGCCCAAGGACTACAGCGAGGCACGCACCATCGGCGAGCGTTTCCGTGACGGCACCCCGGTGATCATGGACCTGGTCTCGATGGACAACGCCGACGCCAAGCGGCTGGTCGACTTCGCGGCCGGTCTGGCGTTCGCGCTCCGCGGCTCCTTCGACAAGGTGGCCACGAAGGTGTTCCTCTTGTCGCCCGCCGACGTGGATGTGAGCGCCGAGCAGCGGCGCCGGATCGCCGAAGCCGGCTTCTACGCCTATCAGTAGTGCGGCGACCTCTGTCGCAGCACGCCGCCGCCTCGCGTACCTGATGCCCAGATAGGGCCCGGTAGGCTGGCGGCGTCGCACTATCGGTTGACCACGTCATCTGTGTGAGATGTGTACGGCCTACGGCGACCTGTATCCAATGTCACACAACCTGTGCGTAGTGAGGTCGGCTCAGTTGTCGCTGTTCTTCGAAATTCTCGGTTTCGCGCTGTTCATCTTCTGGCTGCTGCTCATCGCGCGCGTCGTCGTCGAGTTCATCCGGTCCTTCAGCCGCGACTGGCACCCCAAGGGGCTGACGGTCGTGGTGCTGGAGGTCATCATGACCGTGACCGACCCGCCCGTGAAACTGCTGCGCCGGCTCATTCCCCAGCTCACGATAGGCGCCGTGCGCTTCGACCTGTCGATCATGGTGCTGCTGCTGGCGGCGTTCATCGGGATGCAGTTGGCGTTCAACGCGGCCATGTAGGCGGCTGGCCCAAGCCGGTGTTCTGAGTGCGATCTCACCGTTTGCCGAATGGTCCACAAATGCGTAAGAAGATTGAAATTCGTTCTTAAAAATAGGCCTCCACTGCAACCGCCGGGTCTGGTGTGACAGGATGGACTCCAGTTGCGTTCAAGCGAGGCTTTACACTTTGAGATCGATTGACGGTCCAAGACTTCAAGGGGGCAGACAATGCCGCTCACTCCGGCGGACGTCCATAACGTCGCGTTCAGCAAGCCGCCCATCGGCAAGCGTGGCTACAACGAGGACGAGGTCGATGCCTTTCTCGATCTGGTTGAGAACGAGCTGACTCGGCTCATCGAGGAAAACGCCGACCTCCGGCAGCGGGTGTCCGAGCTCGATCAGGAGCTGGCCTCGGCGCGGGCGGGCGGTGGCACTTCGTCCACCCAGTCCATCCCGCGCTACGAGGAGCCCGAGCCGACTCCTGCGCCCCAGCCGGTGTACGAGGCCCCGGCGCCGGCCGCCCCTGCCGCGCCACCCAGTGAGGACACTGCCGTACGCGCAGCCCGCGTGCTCAGCCTGGCGCAGGACACCGCGGACCGTCTGACCTCCACGGCCAAGGCCGAGTCGGACAAGCTGCTCTCGGACGCTCGTGCGCAGGCCGACGCCATGGTCAGTGACGCCCGCAAGACTGCCGAGACCACGGTTTCGGAGGCCCGCACCCGTGCCGACGCCATGCTGGCCGACGCGCAGACGCGCTCGGAGACCCAGCTGCGTCAGGCTCAGGAGAAGGCCGATGCCCTGCAGGCCGACGCCGAGCGGAAGCACTCGGAGATCATGGGCACGATCAACCAGCAGCGCACGGTCCTTGAGGGCCGCCTGGAGCAGCTGCGGACGTTCGAGCGGGAGTACCGGACGCGCCTGAAGACGTATCTGGAATCCCAGCTGGAAGAGCTGGGCCAGCGCGGTTCGGCCGCACCGGTGGATTCCAGTGCCAACAACGACTCGGCCGGCGGATTCAGCCAGTTCAACCGCGGCAACAACTGACCGGTAAGACGGACTTCCTCGCGCTGTCGTGAACCGGCCCGGTCGCGGGCCACCACACTTAGGGTTGAACGATGTTGATCATTGCGCTCGTGCTTGCCGTCATCGGCCTGGCCGCGCTGGTGACCGCCGTGGTCACCAGCAATGAGTTGATCGCCTGGGTCTGTATCGGTGCCAGCGTGATCGGCGTGCTGCTGCTGATCGTCGACGCGTTGCGCGAACGCTCGCGCGGAACGAAGACCGGTGACGACGAGGACGCCGCCTCGGTGGCCGACGCTGATGCCGGCGCCACCGAGACGACCGAGACCTTCGACGCGGTGGACGCGCCGGTGGACTATCCCGACGAAGTGGTCGCCGAGCCTGAATCAGATGTGGCCGTGGAGTCCGACGCCGCGGACGCGGACGTCGAGGCCGACGATTCAGCTGAGAAGCACAAGAACTAGCTTGCGCCCGGCTCCCTGGTGGGCTCGGCCAGCCGACGGCGAACCTCGTCGTCGCTGACTTGGTGGAAATCCGCGAACGCCTGACCCACGGCTTCGAACTGGGGCGGGGTGCTGGTGCAGACCACTTCATCGGCCTCTTCCGGCAGCTCGCCGGTCAGGTTGGGGGGACCGACCGGTACCGCCACCACGACCCGACGAGCCGCCCGCACGGCGCGAACCGCGGCCAGCATGCTGGCTCCGGTGGCGATACCGTCATCGACCAGGATCACCGTCCGGCCGGAAAGCTCGGGAGCGTCTCGTCCTCCCCGATACGCCTGTTCCCGGCGCTCGATCTCGGCGGTCTCACGCCGGATGGTCTCGGTGATGGTGTCTTCATCGATGCCGAGTCGGTCCACCAGGCTGTCGTTGATCACCAGACCACCGCCGGAGGCAACGGCCCCCATGGCGAGCTCGGGCCACTGGGGTACGCCCAGCTTGCGGACGACGAAGACGTCCAGCGGCGCGTGCAGGTGGGAAGCGACTTCCCAGGCGATCGGCACTCCGCCCCTGGCCAGGCCCATGACCAGCACGTCGGGTCGATCTCGGTAGGGCGCCAGCTGTTCGGCCAGGACCCGGCCCGCTTCGTGACGGTCCTGGTAGATGCGATCCCTGCTCGCTCGCAGACTCCAGGCGTTCATGAAATGTCACCGGCACTCGACAATTCCGCCGGTAGATGCCAGCCTACGTCGATAGCCGCGCCCGGACCACCCGGTTCAGGAAGCCGCGGACCAGGATGCGCAGTCTTGCCGCCGCATCTTCGGTGAATTCCTTTGTTTCTGAGCGTAATTCGTGGTGGGTACTGCCGATCTCGGTCACCGAGCCGTCTCGGTCGTGGGCCAGCCAGACCTCCAGCAGCTCCGAATCCAGTTCGGGGTGAAACTGCAGGGCCAGAGCGGTGCCAAGGACGAATGCCTGTGACGCGCCAGGGGTGCGAGCGATCTCGGTGGCCCCCGGCGGCAGCGTCCAGCGGTCGAAATGCCATTGGAACCATCGGCCGGCCGGAACCAGCCCCTCGTCGTCGGAGGCCACGTCGTACCAGCCCACCTCGGGTGCGGGCGATCTGCTGACCGATCCGCCGAGGGCCTGTGCGATCAGCTGTCCGCCGAAGCACACTCCGAGCACGCCGACGCCGGACTCCACGGCGCGGCGCACCATCGCCATCTCGGCCCCCACCCAGCTGTTGACCAGGGCTTCGTCGTACACCGCCCACCGGGCGCCCAGCGGAACGATGACGTCATAGTCGGTCGGGTCGGGGAAGGTCACGTCGCCGGCGGGTTCGTTTTCACGCTCGGGCGCCACGACGTCGAAGGCGTCGATGTCGAATCCGCATTCGGTGAAGACGTCGGCCAGCATGGCCTCGGTGGCCGTGCTGTCGTTACGCAAAAAGAGAACCTTCGGTGTCACACCGTCATTATTTCGGTACCCGCCGGCCGGCGGCATTTCAGGTCCACTTTTTGGACCTTCAGCTGCCTCGGACATCACCGGCTGGGACGGCTCGCCTGGCCCGGTAGCGCCGCGCGGGCCGGCCCGCGCCGTACTGCAACCGCAGCTCGAGCGCTCCGGTGCTGAGGTAGTACTCCAGGTAGCGCCGTGCACTGACCCGTGAAATACCCACCAGCTCAGCACATTCGGCGGCAGACACCTCGCCCGCGGTGCGAACGGCGTCCATCACGAGTCGGCCTGTTTCAGGGCCCAGCCCCTTGGGAAGAGCGGCAGG
Source organism: Mycobacterium sp. URHD0025 (assembly GCF_000426065.1). GTDB lineage: Bacteria > Actinomycetota > Actinomycetes > Mycobacteriales > Mycobacteriaceae > Mycobacterium. The sequence goes on from NZ_AUEQ01000010.1 coordinate 188,518, forward strand.
GGAGCCGCCGAACAAGGCGTCGATGGTCGATTGGTCCGCGCCGCCCTCGGCCGCCAGCGCCTGGGCACGTGCGGCGAAGGCCACCAGTTTCGCCTGCAGTTGATCGAAGTCGAACGGTTTGATCAGGTAGTCGGCCGCACCGCCGTCCAGCGCGCCGCGTACCGTGTCGAGTTCGCGGGCGGCGGTGACCATGATGACGCCGACCAGGTTGCCTTCGGTGCGCAGCCGCCGCAGCACCTCCAACCCGGTCATGTCCGGCAGGTAGACGTCGAGCAGGATCAGGTCGGGGCGAAGTTCGGCGGCGGCCGAGAGGGCGTCGGTCCCGTTGCGCGCCACTGACACGACGCGGTAGCCGTCGACGCGCTCGACGAAGCGGCGATGGATCTCGGCCACCATGAAGTCGTCGTCGACGACCAGGACGTCACGCATGGAGCCGCACCACGAACAGGGCGCCGCCCTCGGGCGCGTCGGTGACTTCCACGTCTCCGCCGTGCTGGGCGGTCACCAGGCGCACCAGGGCCAAGCCGATGCCCCTGCCGCCGGGCACCTCGGCCTTGGAGGTGACGCCACGGGAGAAGATCGATTCCCGAAGGTGTTCGGGCACACCGGGTCCCGAATCCGATACGGCCAGCAGCAGCCCGGCCGAGTCATCGATACGCACATCCACCCGCGCGGCCACCGAGCCGACAGACACATCGACCGCGTTGTCGATCAGATTTCCCAGCAACGTGATCACGTCCGTTGCCAGAGCTGGGGCGAGTGCCCGGAGATGGCTGTCGCCGGTCAGGGCGAGAGTGACCCCGCTCTCGGCGGCCAGCGATGTCTTGGCGATCAGCAGCGCCGCCACTGCCGGGTCCGAAACATGTTGGGTGACAGCCTCGTTGATCTCGGCGCGGCGTCGGGTCAAGGTACCCACCACGTCGCGTACCGCGTCGTATTCTCCGAGCTGCACCAGCCCGGAGATGGTGTGCAGCTGATTGGAGAACTCGTGGGTCTGGGCCCGCAGCGTATCGGTGACGCTTCGGTGCGAGGACAGCTGCGCCTGCAGGGCGGCGAGTTCAGTGCTGTCGCGCATGGTGGTCACGGTACCGATGCGCTGCCCTTGACTACGAGCGGCGCGGCGGTTGAGTGCCAGCACCCGGGTACGGGTGGTGATCACCACGTCCGATTCATCGGCGTGAGTGCCGGTGCCGGACAACAGGAATTCGACGATCGCCGGGTCCAGGCCGACCTCGTCGGCGCGGCGCCCCACGGCATCTGCGCCGATGTCCAGCAGTTCGGATGCGCTGTCGTTGATCACCGTGATGACACCCTCGTTGTTCACCGCCACCACACCTTCACGGATGCTGTGCAGCAGCGCCTCCCGATGATCGGCCAGGCTGGCGATCTCGGCGATGTCCAGACCGCGAGTGTGCCGAGTGATGCGACGCGACAACAGCCACGACGCGAGCATCCCGAGCGCCGCACCCAGCCCGAGGTAGATCAGCAGCCGTTCGCCGGCCCCGCCCAGCAGCTGCCATACGGATGGGTAGCGCTCGCTGACCGAGGCGATCGCCAGCACCGCGCCGTCGGCCGCCAGGATGGGAACCTGGCCCACCAGTCGATGGGTGCCGTCGACGTGAGTGTCGCCGGACCAGGCACGGCCCTCGTCGGCGCGCGTGGTGCTCAGATCGAGTCGTTGCCCGACGCGGGCCGGATCGGACGACACCCGCACGATTCCGGCTGGATCGGCGATCTCGGCCAGTTCGGCACCCGACAGGGCCACCGCACGGTCGACCTCCGGTGCCAGCACCTGCGCGGCGAACGGGTCGTCGTACCGATCCCGGACGATGGGGGTGGAGGCCATGTTCTCGGCGACCGCGATCATCCTCTGCCCGCGCACATCCCGGAACTCCCGGTTGGACTGCGTCACCGACACCGCGGCCACCGCGATCAGCACCACCGCGACCACCAGCAACTGAAACGCCAGGAAGCGCCCGGCCAGGCTCCCGCCCCGCGACAACCGTGTGCGCGCGACTGGCGAACGCCCGACCGATGAACTCAACGAACAAAACTTCCTTTGCGTCCGAATGGGTGACCTGCGTCACGTCCGGGGTCCAGTATTGCTGAACATGAGGTTTCGACGTCTAGGTGCCGGGCTGATGGTGGCCGTGGTCGCGCTGATGCTGCTGACAGCGTGCGGGGTCACGCGAGGGGATGAGTCCCGCGGCCTGCACCGGCTGCGCATGATGGTGCCCAACAGCCCTGGCGGCGGCTACGACCTGACTGCGCGCACCGCGGTGAAGGTCATGGAGGACACCGACATCACCGGTCGTATCGAGGTGTTCAACGTCATCGGAGCAGGCGGCACCGTCGCGATGGCCCGGCTGATGAACGAAAAAGGCAACGACGACCTGATGATGATGATGGGGCTCGGCGTGGTGGGAGCCGTGTACACCAACGGTTCCTCGGCGCGGGCGTCCGACGCCACCGCGCTGGCCAAGATGGTGGAGGAGCAGGAAGGCATTCTGGTGCCGGGGGATTCGCCGTTCCGCACCATCGGCGATCTGGTCGCGGCCTGGAAGGCCGATCCGGCCAAGATCACCATCGGCGGAGGATCCTCACCGGGCGGGCCCGATCACCTGTTCCCGATGGAAACCGCACGCGCGGTCGGACTCGATCCGCGCAAGGTCAACTACATCACCTACGACGGCGGCGGAGATCTGCTGACAGCCCTGCTGGGCAAGAAGATCGCGGCGGGCACGACCGGGCTCGGCGAGTTCGTCGACCAGATCGAGGCCGGGCAGGTCCGGGTGCTGGCGGTGTCGGGAGCCAAGCGCGTCGAGGGCGTCGACGCGCCCACCCTGTCCGAGTCGGGAATCGACCTGACCTTCACCAACTGGCGCGGAATACTCGCGCCGCCAGGTATTTCCGGTGAGGCCAAGGACGCGATGGTACGGGCGCTGACAGATCTGCACGGCACCCAGCAGTGGCGTGACGCGCTGGTCAAGAACGGGTGGAGTGACGCGTTCAGCACCGGCGCGGAATTCGAGCAGTTCCTGCGTGATCAGGACAACCGCGTCTCGACGACGCTGAGCGAATTGGGGTTGTTGTGAAGGTCGACAAGGCCCAGTATCTCGTCTGCGCGGTCCTGCTGGCCGTGGGCGGATTCCTGATCTATGACGCGCTGACCCTGACGAGCGGGTTCGCCAAGGTGGATCCCGTTGGGCCGCGCGCCTTTCCACTGGGGATCGGGATCGTACTGATCGCGCTGGCGATCGTCCTGGCGCTCGCGATCCCGCGCGGATCGGTCGGTGAGGCGGATGCCGGCGAGGACGTCGATCCGAACATGCCGGGGGACTGGCGCACCGTAGGGCTGCTGGTCGGACTGTTCGTGTTGGTGATCGTGCTGGTCAAGCCGTTGGGCTGGGCCATCACCGGTGCACTGCTGTTCGCCGGGGCGGCAACGATTCTCGGTAATCGCCATTACATCCGCAACCTCGCGATCGGCACGGTGCTTTCGGTGGCGAGCTTCTATGCGTTCTATTCCGGGCTCGGAATCCCGCTGCCCGCAGGCATTCTGGACGGGATTCTGTAGATGGGTAACTTCGAGTGGTTGCTTCAGGGGTTCGCCGAGGCCGCGACCCCGATGAACCTGCTGTACGCGGTGATCGGGGTGCTGCTCGGCACCGCGGTGGGTGTGTTGCCGGGCATCGGTCCGGCCATGACCGTGGCCCTGCTGCTGCCGGTGACCTACAACGTCAGCCCCAGTGCCGCGTTCATCATGTTCGCCGGAATCTTCTACGGCGGGATGTACGGCGGGTCGACCACGTCGATCCTGCTGAACACCCCAGGGGAGTCCTCGTCGGTGATCACCGCGATCGAGGGCAACAAGATGGCCAAAGCCGGCCGGGCCGCGCAGGCCCTGGCCACCGCCGCGATCGGCTCGTTCGTCGCAGGCGCGATCGGCACCGCGCTGCTGGCTGCCTTCGCACCGCCGATCTCGCGGTTCGCGGTCACCCTGGGCGCACCGTCCTACCTCGCGGTCATGCTTTTCGCGTTGGTCGCGGTCACCGCGGTGCTCGGCTCATCCAAGCTGCGCGGGGCGATCTCGCTGTTCCTCGGCCTGGCCATCGGGGTGGTCGGCATCGATTTCCTGACCGGCCAGCCACGTGCCACCTTCGGCCTGCCGCAACTGTCAGACGGCATCGACATCGTGGTGATCGCGGTGGCGATCTTCGCGCTCGGCGAGGCACTGTGGGTGGCGGCGCACCTGCGTCGCCGGCCGGCCGACGTGATCCCGGTGGGACGGCCGTGGATGAGCCGCCAGGACTTCGCCCGGTCCTGGAAGCCCTGGCTGCGGGGTACCGCCTACGGGTTCCCGTTCGGCGCCCTGCCTGCCGGCGGCGCCGAGTTGCCGACGTTCCTGTCGTACATCACCGAGAAGCGACTCTCCAAACATCCCGAGGAGTTCGGCAAGGGCGCCATCGAAGGCGTCGCAGGGCCCGAAGCGGCCAACAACGCCTCGGCGGCGGGCACCCTCGTGCCGATGCTGTCGCTGGGCCTGCCCACCAACGCCACGGCGGCGGTGATGCTGACCGCGTTCGTGTCCTACGGGATTCAGCCGGGCCCAACCCTTTTCGAGAAGGAACCGCTGCTGATCTGGACGCTGATCGCCAGCCTGTTCATCGGCAACTTCCTGCTGCTGGTTCTCAACCTGCCGTTGGCGCCGCTGTGGGCCAGGCTGCTGCGCACCCCGCGGCCGTACCTCTACGCGGGCATCTTGTTCTTCGCCACGTTGGGGGCGCTGGCCGTCAACGTGCAACCGCTGGACCTGGTCCTGTTGCTCGTGTTCGGGCTGCTGGGGTTGATGATGCGCCGGTTCGGGCTGCCGGTGCTGCCGTTGATCATCGGGGTGATCCTCGGCCCACGCATCGAACGGCAACTGCGCCAGAGCCTGCAACTCGGGGGCGGAGACTGGACCAGCCTGTTCACCGAACCCGTCGCGATCGTCACCTATGTCCTCATGGCCATCCTGTTGTTGATGCCGTTGGTGCTCAAGCTGATGCACCGCAGCGAGGAATCGTTGTTGATCGTCGAGGATGACGCGGATCAGCAGCAGAAGGCGGGCCAACTGTGACCACCGACGAGCGCTTGCGCGAGGAGAAGACGATGAACGAGCGCTTGCGCGAGGAGAAGACGATGAACGAGCGCTCGCGCGAGGAGAAGACGATGAACGAGCGCTCGCGCGAGGAGAATTGATGATCGTCATCGGCTACACCGCGGATGCCTTCGGCGTCGCCGCCGTCGAGCACGGCATCGCAGAGGCGGCCCTGCGGGGGACCAGCCTGTTGGTGATCAACGCGACGTCCGGTGAGGCCTACGTGGATTCACGCTTCGCGCGCTCCAGACAACTCCACGATGTGGAGGAGCAGTTGCGTGAGAGTGGTGTGCCGTTCGAGTTGCGGCAGCCGGTGGGTGTCGACGCGGCCACCGAATTGCTCGATGCGATGGACGCGCCCGATGCCGAGTTGCTGGTGATCGGTATCCGGCACCGCAGCCCGGTGGGCAAGCTGCTGCTCGGCAGCGTGTCGCAGCAATTGCTGCTGGAGTGCCCGAAACCGGTCCTGGCGGTCAAACCAGGGTCCCATTAAAGCGCTCTGAACTGCGGTAACTGTGCTCACAACGGGCATGTTCGGGCGGTGAGGATGAGTTTTCGTGCCGATAACGCCGCCGGAAAGATCCGACAACACCCTCACCACAAGATAGGGGCATGGCGGATGGCGCGGCCCCGGGTCCGGTCCCGGACTCGACGCAGCGGACGGCGTGTTCGTACTGCGGTGTCGGTTGCGGTATCGAGGTCACCACCAGGGTCGATGACGGCCGCACGGTGATTGCGCGGGTCAGCGGCGACAAGCTGCACCCCACCAATTTCGGCCGGCTGTGCACCAAGGGGGCGATGCACGCCGAGATGATGGCCGCCGACGACGACCGGCTGAAGTCCGCTTTGCTGCGGCCCACCCGTGCCGATGAACTGCTACCGACGCCTGTGGACGACGCGGTGGCCGAAGCCGGCCGCCGGCTGCGGGCCATTGTCGACGAGCACGGTCCGGATGCCGTCGCGCTCTATGTGTCCGGCCAGATGACGCTCGAGGCGCAATACCTGGCCACCAAGCTCGCCAAGGGGTTCCTGCGCACCGTGCACATCGAGTCGAATTCACGGTTGTGCATGGCCAGTGCGGGCACCGGGTTCAAGCAGTCCCTCGGTGCCGATGGGCCGCCGGGTTCCTACACCGACTTCGACCGGGCCGACCTGTTCTTCGTCACCGGGGCGAACATGGCCGATTGCCATCCGATTCTGTTCCTGCGCATGGCCGATCGGCTCAAGGCCGGGGCCAAGCTGATCGTGGTGGACCCGCGCCGGACCGCGACCGCCGAGAAGGCCGATCTGTTCCTGCAGATCAGGCCGGGCACTGATCTGGCACTGCTCAATGGCCTGCTGCACCTGCTCCTGGAAGACGCTGCGAGCGGCGCGATTGATTACGAGTTCATCGCCGAGCACACGACGGGCTGGGAGGCGATGCCGGAGTTCCTGGCGGACTACCCGCCGGCCCGGGTCGCCGAGATCACCGGAATCCCCGAGGCCGACATCCGCACCGCCGCTGCGATGATCGCCGAGGCCGGTGAGTGGATGAGCTGCTGGACCATGGGGCTCAACCAGAGCACGCACGGAACATGGAACACGAACGCCATCTGCAACCTGCACCTGGCCACCGGTGCCATCTGTCGCCCGGGCAGTGGCCCCATGTCGCTGACGGGGCAGCCCAACGCCATGGGCGGCCGTGAAATGGGTTACATGGGACCGGGTCTGCCCGGCCAGCGTTCGGTACTCGCCGCTGACGACCGCGCCTTCGTCGAGGCGCAATGGGGCGTCGAACCCGGCACCATCCGCTCCGACGTGGGTCCGGGGACCGTCGGCATGTTCGAGCAGATGGAACAGGGCCTGATCAAGGCATGCTGGATCATCTGTACCAACCCTGTTGCCAGCGTGGCCAACCGGAAGACCGTGATCAACGGGCTGGAGGCGGCGCAGCTGGTCATCGTCCAGGATGCCTACCGTTCCACGGCCACAAACCACTATGCCGACATCCTGCTGCCCGCCGCGCTGTGGGCGGAATCCGAAGGCGTGATGGTCAATTCGGAGCGCAACCTGACCCTGCTGTCCCCGTCGGTCGCGCCACTGGGCCAGGCCAGGCCGGACTGGCAGTTGATCTGTGACGTGGCCGCGCACCTGGGCTTCGCCGAGCACTTCGCCTACCGGTCCGCCGAAGAGGTCTTCGCCGAGATCCGCCGGTTCGCCAACCCGAAGACCGGGTACGACCTGCGCGGCGCCGACTATGAGCGGCTGCGCCGGACGCCGTTGCAGTGGCCGGTTCCACCGGTCGACGGCCCCGGTGGCGAGGACGACCGGCACCCCATCCGCTATCTCAACGACGGTGTCAGCCAGGACCTGTTCGTCGACGCCGACGGTCGCCGGCCCCGGCTGGCCTTCGCGACGCCGTCGCGACGGGCCGTCTTTCATGCCCGGCCGCACATGGACGCGGCGGAACTGCCCGATGACGACTATCCGATGGTGCTCAACACCGGTCGGCTGCAACATCAATGGCACACCATGACCAAGACCGGCAAGGTGGACAAGCTCAACAGGCTCAACCCGGCGCCGTTCGTCGAGATTCACCCGCTGGATGCGCTGGAACTCGACATCGTCGAGGGACAGCCGGTCGAGCTGGCCTCGCGGCGTGGCCGCGCGGTGCTTCCCGCAGTGGTATCGGATCGGGTGCGCCCCGGCAACTGCTTCGCGCCGTTTCACTGGAACGACGAACACGGTGAGTACCTGACCGTCAACGCGGTGACCAACGATGCCGTCGACGCGGATTCGTTGCAGCCGGAGTTCAAGGTGTGTGCCGTCAGCCTGCGTCCGGTCCGATCTGTCGACGGCACGCCCGCGGTGCATCCGCTCGCGGCCGAGATGGGATTGGGCGCCGCGCACAAGCCGTCACTGAGTCAAGACGAAAAGATCTATCTGACCGGGTTTTTCACCGGCTTGCCGGACGCTCCCGTGGGCGTCCCCGTCGTTCCGGCGGCAGCGCCACTGAGCGCCAAGGTGCGGCTGTGGGTGGACGGGATACTGGCCGGACGTTATTCACGAGCGGGCGACATCGGGCCCGGCGAGCGCCCGGTGCCAGCCGGGCCGCTGGTGCTGTGGGCCTCTCAAACCGGTACCGCCGAAGAGTTCGCGGCCGGGCTGGCGGGCAGTATCGCCGGCGCCACGTTGGTCAACATGGACGAACTCGCGTTGGCCGACTTGGCGGCCGCGCGTGACATCCTGGTTGTCACCAGCACTTTCGGCGACGGTGGCCCACCGGACAACGGGGCCGACTTCTGGAGCCGGCTGCAGGCCCACGACGCCCCGCAGCTGCCCGGGCTCCGCTATGCCGTGCTCGGCATCGGAGACAAGTCCTACGACAACTTCTGCGGGCACGCGAAATCGTTGGATCGGCGGCTGGCCGATCTGGGAGCCACCAAACTGCTCGAGCGCGCCGAGTGTGAGGCCTACGACGACGAGCCCCTGCGACACTGGGCGGACAAGGTCACCACCGTGCTGACCGGTCCAGCGCCCGTGCCTGCCGTCATCGGCGCCGGCGCCCGGACCGTCATACCCACCGAACCCGACGAATTCACCAGGGCCAAACCGATTTTGGCGGTCCTGGCCCGCAATGAGCTGCTGACGGCGCCGACTGCGGCAAAAGAGGTGCGCCAGTTCGGCTTCGACATATCGGAGTACGACGTCAACTACGCGGTCGGTGACTCCCTGGGTGTCTATGCCGGTAACGATCCGGCCGTGGTGGACTCCTGGCTGGCGGCCACCGCACTCAACCCGGACTCGGTGATCGAGGTGGACGGTGTCGAGCAGGCGCTGCGCGATGCGCTCATCTCGTCGTACGACATCTGCCGGGTGACGCCGGACCTGCTGCGGTTCGTGGCGGACTCCTGCGCCGACCGTTCCGCGGCCAAGATCCTGCGCAATTCTGGTGAGCGGCGCAGCAATTGGCTGCGCAACCGCAACGGTCTCGATGTCGTGACCGAGTTCGCGGTCCGCGCCGAACCCGAACAGTGGCAAGAGGCACTGGTCCGGCTGACCCCGCGCAGCTATTCGATCTCCTCGAGCCCGCTGGTGAGTCCGCACGAGGTTCAGCTGACGGTGTCGGTGGTGCGGTACCGCGGGCCGGCGGGCGCGCCGCGGGGCGGCGTGTGCTCGACCTTCATGGCCGACCGCGCTGCGGCCGCGCCGGTGTTCCTGCAGCGCTCACCGCATTTCCGCCCGCCCGAGGAGCCCGGAACGCCGATGATCATGGTCGGTCCGGGTACCGGTGTGGCGCCGTTCCGGGGATTCCTGCAGGAGCGTCGCGCACTGGGACACACTGGCCGGAACTGGCTGTTCTTCGGCGATCAGCACCGCAGCGAGAACTTCTACTATCGCGACGAGTTTGAAGAGATGGCTGCTGATGGGCTCTTGAGCCGGCTGGATCTGGCGTTCTCTCGTGACCAGGCCGACCGGGTGTACGTGCAGCACAAGATGCTGGACCGCGGCGCGGAGATATGGCGCTGGCTCGACGACGGCGCTCACTTCTACGTCTGCGGTGACGCGAGCCGGATGGCCAAGGATGTCGACGCCGCACTGACCGCGATCCTGCGTAGCCATGGCCGGATGTCGGAAGACGCCGCACGAGACTACAAGCGGGAGTTGGTCGCCCAGAAGCGGTACGTACGCGACGTGTACTGACGGCGACCGAGCGGGTTATCGAGCCAGGTCGTTCCAGATGATCTTGGCGAGTTCGTCGCGGTCGGCCACGCCGAGTTTGATGCAGGCCCGGTAGATGTGGCCCTCCACAGTGCGGACCGAGACGGTCAGCCGTTCGGCGATGTCGCGGTTCGACAACCCCTGCGCCACCAGTCCGGCCACCTCGCGTTCGCGCGAGGTGACAGGTAGCGGACGGGCGGCGGATCGAATCGCCGGGGTGGCGGCGCCGCCGCACTTGGATGCCAATTGCAGTGCGTGCGCGGCCGATTCGGTGCTGTTGCGGCGATGCCCTGCCTTGTCGTGCAGGGGCACCGCCTGGGCGGCGGAGTCGGCCGCCGACAGCAGCAGGCCCGCCTCCTCGAACGCGGCGGCCACCTTGTCCAGTTCGACCGGGTCGGCGGCCGCCACAGCCGCGGCGTGGCGCGCGAACAGGGTGGGCAGCGGACCGTCCGTGCGGTCGACCAGGTCCTGCAGCCGACGGGTCACACTACGGTCGCCGAAACGTGCGGCGCTGTGCAGGGCTTCCGCCTCGACCGCGAATTGACCGGAGGAGTGCGCCGCATCGGCGGCGGCCCTTGCTTGGTCGATGGCCGAGCGGTGGCCGCCCTTGGCAGCTGCCAGCCAGGCCTTGGCGAGCATCCGAAGTGGTTCGTGCAGCGCCATGAACTCACCCGAGTGCTCCTTGGCGTCTTCGAGCACCCGTTCGGCCTCGGCCGGGTTGCCCACCCCGGCGTATGCGCGGGCCAGCAGCAATCGGCCGGGCAGCTGCCAGGGCAGGGAGCTCTCGGCGTTGAGCGCGGCCAGGGCCTGTTCGATCGCCAGGATGGCATCGCGGAAGCGGCCACTGTGGGTGGCGGCGACGCCTTCCATGATCTTGGCGATGGCCCACCCGGCGAACTGTCCGGACGAGGAGAACTCGGCGTACTCGGTCGCCCGCCGCTGCGCGAGCTCGAACTTGCCGGTGTAGACCAGTGCCAGCACCTCGCCGTAGAACACCATGATCCGGACCATGCCGTCGGTGGTCTTGCGTTCGGCGCGGCACCGCGACGCTATCGGCAGGAAATCGTTTCCGCGTCCGATCAACGGCATCGACAGGCCGGCGGCGAATGCCGCGAAATCCACGGCCTGCCGGGGCGCCTCGGGGTTGGCCAGCACCCGTTCGGCGATCTCCAGCCCCTCGGGGATGTTGTTCCGGTGGACGGCCATACCGGCACCGGTCGCGTCGATGATGAGTCTCAGGGTGGGATGGGTGACCCGCTCCCGCAGGAGGGCGAGTACCTGATCGGCCCGCGACACGTCGCCCATGGACCAGAACAGAATCGACAACCGCGGAATGCCCCACTGCACGAGCTCGATCTCGTTGAGATCGGCGGGGGAGAACTGTTCGAGGATGCTGTCGGCCTGGACCGGATGGCCCTGCCACAACAGCGCGCGGGACAGGAGCGCGGCCGCGCTCAGGCCACCGCCGTGGGCGAAGGCCGCCCGGGCCAGCTTCTCGCCGAGCGGGAGGTTGGACAGGAACACCGCGTCCTTGGCGGCGGTGATCAACAGTTCGATGTCCGTGCCGTGGTCGCTCTCGATCGCCAACTGGGCCAACTTGATTCGGCTGGCCGGTGAGTCGAGGTTGCGCTCGTGCAGAATCTTGGCGATGCGGCCTCGCAGCTTGCGGGCCGATGCGGTGCCGACCCGACGACGCACCGCCTCGCCGAACAGGGGATGGCTGAAGCGGACGTTGATCTGTCCGTCGTCGGCGACGATCCGGATCAGGCCGCGCATCTCGGCCGCGTCCACCGCGTCCTCGCCCGCGAGTTCGGCCAGCGCGTCGATGTCGAGCGGTTCGCACAACGCCAGCAGTTTCAGCGCGTGCAGGACGTCCTCGCCGGCGTGCGCCAGCCGTTCGTCGAGCAGTTCGACCAGACCGGACGGAATGACGGTGGGGCCGCGGAACTGCCACACTCCGTTGACCTTGGCCAGGGTGCCGGCGTCGACCGCGCCCTCGACCATGTTGCGCAGGAACAGCGGGTTGCCGCCGGAGGTCTCCCACATCACGTCGGCGCTGAGGCCCTCCAGTGTTCCGCCGAGCACGGTTTCGATGAGGGCGATGCTCTGTTGCTTGGTGAACGGACTGAGTTCGAAGCGCTGGAGGTAGCCGTCCTTCCACAGTGAGGTGACCGCGTCGGGAACCGGTTCGCCGCTGCGTACGGTGGCGACCACGTGACCGGAACGCTCTACGGCGATCTGATGCAGCAGCGTTGCCGACAGCTGGTCCAGCAGGTGGGCGTCGTCGATGCCCACGATGGTGTCACCGTCGGCCACAAGCGATTCGCGTGCCGATCCGATGAGGGCGATCGGATCGCGAGATCCCGTCGACGACACCCAATGCGCGAAGGCCCCGAGCGGAATGCTGCGCGACGACTCGGTGCACGCGGTCCAGTGCACTTTGCGACTCAACGATGCGGTCACGGTGCGGGCCAACGTGGTCTTGCCGACTCCGGCGGCCCCGACAAGGACGACTCCGCAGCTTTCTGTCCCGCTGAGGGCGGCCCGAATGGCATCGTGCTCGGCGGGCCGGTCCAGAAGCTGCCACTGACCAGGCATGAATCCCGAGTCTAGGGGTAAGGGGCCCGGATCGCTGCCGAACAAGGGGTCGACGGGGCGGTGTTTGTCGGTGGTGGCGGCGAATGTTCTTCCCATTGCAAGTATTTCCCGTTCGCTGGCGTCAGTCAGGAAGCTCGGAGATATCGGCCGGCTCATGCCGGTCGATGTGGTTCACCGCGTGCCGGAAGTCGCTCGATGCCTCGTACACCCTGCGCTTCAACCGGTTGATGGATCCCAGTGGGCGGTGTGCCTCAAGGCCACGCCACGAATTGAACGACAACACATCGTCGCCGTATGCGCGCCGCAGCGCGCTGTACGGGTTCTGCTTCGGGTACACCACCTTCGCCACCGGCAGGTACGGGGATTTCCAGGGTTTCGTGGCGTCCTCGATCGGGTTCTCCTTCGTGTCGAGACACAGTTGCACGCTGAATGTGTATTCCGCGGAGTGCTTTTCGAAGAACGCCATGATCAGATCGCGGTGCTCATCCTGACCGGGCTTCTTCGGAAGAACCTGGTCGGCAAGCGCTTTCACCTCTGGCGAGGTGGGCTCGTACTTGAACCGCGCGACGTAGTCGCCATAGCGGATCGGGGCGGACGAGAAGAACGTCTCGCCCAGGATGGGACGGTTGGCGGCGATGAACACTGCCAGATTCGGCGGTATCGGCAGACCGATCTTCTTGAGTCCGCCGAGCAGTTCGCTGCCCGCCCACAGCGCGCCGTCGGACAACCGGGCCAGCAGGGTGGCGCTCAGCATCCCCAGGGTGCGGTATGCGTGGGCGTCGGCGAACAGGAATTCCTCGTGGGTGACGAGCACGAAGTCCTGCGTCACGTTCTCGTCATCCGCCGGGTCCTGCATGGCGCGCTCGCCGTGCACGCCGATGGCCTTGATGGCGAGTCCGCGCACGCCGCGATTCCTGTCGCTGCGCAGTGCCCCGGACGTGGTCGATATGCGGGCGATCACCGGGTAGCTGCGCGTTTCGGCGAACATTCCCTGGGCGAGCACCTCGGGCAGGTCCGGGTTGACGATGAGCTCCCCGCGAAGGATGGCGTGGCTCTTGGCATGGGCGTCCCGCAGGCCGTGCTTGAACTTCTTGTAGGCCCGTTCGTTGTTTTTGCGAAGTGCCGTGATGATCTTCTCGATGTCCTCGGCCTCGCCGGCCTTGGGCTGTTCCAGGTCCGGGCGGTACCGAACCGGGTCGAGGCTGTCGACGATGCGACGGATCTCGTCTGCGGTCATGGCTGGGGTCATGCGGACGCCTTTCGGGTCGGGGCGGTGGTGGAGGGGGTGGTCGGTCGGGGAGCTACGGGATGCCACGGGGCGAACGGGTTGGCCACACCGGCCAGGGCCGGGGAGAGTTCGGGGAAGTGCCGCAACAACACCGAACGCATGTTGTTGTCCCGCACCCAACTCATGCCCGCGACGGTGTAGGTCTCGTCACGGAAGTCGGTGGTGAAGAAGCGGTCGCTTTCCAGCCGGCGGGTGGCCATCAGGATGAACACCCGGAATGCGGTGTCGCTGAATCCGAATCCGGGCGGTTTGGGTTCGGCGTAGAGGCCGATCATCAGATCGACCAGGTTCACGTCGTCGTCGTAGACCTCACGCAGCTCGGCCGCCAGCGTTGTCTCACCGGTCAGTTCCTCGAACGACTTCACGGGCTTGAGCCGGAACAACTTCCGGAACTGGTTGTAGCGCGGCACACCACGCTCCCGGGAACGGATCAGATCGATGGTGGCCAGATCCAGCAGGGTGCCGTCGACACGATGCATGTGCTGCAGGTGTCGCGGGAAGTTGTGCAGCGACAGCGCCCCCGGATGGGCGCGGCCGAAGGAGTAGAGCAGGTCGGCCATCGGGCTTTCGGACAGCCGGGCACGCACATTGAGCACCGAGAGTTCGGGCAATTCGTGCTGCGCGGTGACGTGGTCGTCGACCAGCGAGCGAAAGGTGAACTCGTCGGGAATCAGGGGGTGCATCCGGTATACCGCGACGAACTCCTCGGTCAACGAATACGGCACGCCGTGATGCGTGGTGGGCGAGCCGGGGATGCCGTGTACCAACGGACTGGTGCCGATCCGGCCGAAGCGTCGCTGGAACCGGGTGCCCAACCGTTCGCCCATGAGTCCGAACCAGTTGACGCGCATGGCCGTCACGGTGGTCGGGTGCGCGATGATCGCCGGCGTCCAGTCCACGGTGTGGATCTTGGCCATCAGTGCGGAATTGATCAGACGGGCTTTGTCATAGAGCTGTTGCCCGGTCAGATACGGGTACGTCCGCGCCAGCTGGTCGCAGATGGCGTTGTGCTCGCGCATGAACAGTGAGTGGAGCAGTGCCAGGCCCACCCAGAAGTTCCCCGCGGTGCCGGTCAGGTCGGCCGCCGCCTCGACCTCGGGTGGCGGCAGGCCTACGTCGTCGATACGCAGTTTGCCCTGCTCGGGAGCGCGCAGGGCACTGGCGAATGCCGGTGTGGTCCCGTAGATCTGGGAGGCGTCCCACCAGTGCGACTCCTGGGTGGTGAAGGTGGGAGGCCCGTGGCTCGGGTGCGGATCCGGTGGGGTGCGCTCGACCCGCATGGGCCGCTGGGGCCACGGGTCGTCGTCGCGCAGCGGCACCACCCAGGGCTGCGTGGGGTCCGAGCCGTGTGCGAACCAATCGTGCACCTCGAACTGAATCCACGCGGCGGCCAGGAGATTCAGGGTGGTCGCGGGCTGGAAACTGTCGCGGGTCAGCAGGGTGCGGCTGATCAGCCGCGGGTTGGGATCGAGCAGTTGCTGGGCAGATTCCGGGTAGGAATGCTCGGGTGGGACGTTACGGCCGAACCGGCAGCCCACCGCACCCATGCCGGGGTCATTGAGGTCGTTGTAGGAACCGTCGCGGGTGCGGGCGCCCAGATAGTTGCCGGCATGGGCGGGCCCGGCGGGCGGAACCGGCGAGGGTTCGGCGGCATAGAGATTCGACGTCCGCAGCTGGTGTCGAATTCCGATCAGCACCGCCAGGCCGACGACTTTGGGAAGGCCCGCCCAGCCCACCGACTGATCGATGTATTGCGCGACGCGGGCCGCGAACGTGACCGCCACCGATCGGCACCGGGACGTGGCCACGGCGATGAACGCCGGAGCCTGTCTGGCCGTGGTCACCATTCGTCGTTCCCTCCGGCTGAATGCGCTGCCTACCGGTACTCGATTGTTGTTCACGACGGCGGAAATGACATGAGTAGTGGGCTACTCGATCCGAAACAGCCGGCCCGTCGAGTTTCGAGTAGTCGAATACGCGTGTACGTGCGGCTCTGCTGAGCGACCATCAATCGACGCAGGAAAACCTGGGATGGGTGGTTATGCCGAGGAGCGCGGTGAGTTCGACTGGGGAGAACTGGGAAGATCGGGTGCTGGTCGCACTGGGGGAGCTGCAGGGTTCCGGCAAGCCCGCGGACATGCGATTGCTGACCGAGGCTGTCGCGGCCAATTTCGCAGCGAGGTTCACCGAGCGCGACCGCCAGTACGAGAAAGACAAGCCGTACTGGCACAACCGGGTTCATGATGCCGTCGGCGCGCTGCGCAGGCGCAGGCTGATCGCGAAGAAGGCAGCGGGCAGCGACGCGGTGCAATTGACCGAGGCGGGAGGCCAGGCGGTTCAGGGTGCCCGGGAGCGGACCGCCGCGGCGGCCCAGACTTCCGTGCCGACGGTCGCTCCGTCGGACGAGGGCGCGGCGGCCCTTGAGGTCGGGACGACCGAACCGCCCAAACGCGATCCGGTTCTCGCCGGAGTGGTCACACCGCCGCTGCGCACGGTCATGGCGGAGTCCAGTAACGACACCCGGATACCGATCATGATCGAGCTGAACCTGACCTTCCAGCCGACGGTGGGCGCCGCGATCGAGCGAGTCACCGACTTGTGGGAACTGGTCGGCGGCGCCGATACGCCGATGCCGCTGGCCGACCAGTTCATGGCAGGGGATCTCACGTCCGACCAGATCAAATCGCTCGTGTCCGCGGATGCCGTCCCACAGAGTTGGCCCCAGCGAGCGGTCTACCGGATCTGGCCCGACTTCGAGGTGCACCCGCAGATCGATGCCTCTTCCACCACCATCAAGGCCATCGCCGCCCAGCGGTCCTTCGACAGCTACGGTGAGGGAATCGTCTGGGCGGTGGTCGATTCCGGTATCGACGAGAAACACGCGCATTTCGCGGCCCACCAGAATCTGCACGATCCCTCGGTGGCCGATCTGCATTGCGACTTCACCGGAGGCAACGCTCCGCTGACCGACACCGACGGACACGGCACGCACGTGGCCGGCATCATCGCCGGCGGGTTGGTGGACCGCAAACCTGCTGACATCGTGGTGGTCGAGAAGCGGCTCAACGACCCCGAATTCGGCGGCGACCCGATCACCGCGCCGCGCACGGTCGCCGACCCGGCCCGGTTGGCGGGCATGGCGCCCAAGGCCAAGCTGGTGAGCCTCAAGGTGCTCGGCCCCGGGGACGAGGCCTCTCGTGTGAGCCGGGTGATGCTGGCGCTGGCCTATGTTCGCAAGCTCAACGCCGGAAGCGAACGGGTGCCGCGGATCCACGGGGTGAACCTCAGCCTCGGATACGAATTCGACGCCGAGTGGTATGCCTGCGGGCAGAGCCCCATGTGCATCGAGGTCGACAAGACCGTGCGCTCGGGCGTGGTGGTGGTCGTGGCGGCGGGCAATTCCGGTTACGTGTCGCTGAATACGGCGTTCAGCAAGGATTCGATGAAGTTCACCGCCGACATGACGATCAACGATCCGGGCAATACCGAGAGCGCGATCACCGTCGGTTCCACCCACCGCAGTTCGCCGCACACCTTCGGCGTTTCGTACTTCTCCTCACGCGGCCCCACCGGGGACGGGCGACGCAAACCCGACCTCGTCGCGCCCGGGGAACGCATCACCTCGGCAGCGGCCGGCAGCAGCCGGGAAAAGGTCGCCAATCAGATCGAGTTGCCCGCAGACGTGCCGGTGTACGTCGAGGAAAGCGGTACCAGCATGGCGGCACCACATGTGTCCGGCGCGATCGCGGCGTTCCTGTCGGTGCAACGCGAGTTCGTCAGCGAACCGGAGGCCATCAAACGCATCTTCGTCGAATCGGCCACCTCACTGTACCGTGACCCGGCATTCCAGGGCAGCGGCCTGGTCGACCTCATGCGTGCTCTGCAATCCGTGTGATCGGAAGGGAATCTCATGACCAACGATGTGGCCGAACGGATCTGGCGCCTGGTATTCGATGCCGAGGGCGATCCCGATCCGCAAGTGCTGGCCGACCTCAAGAGCCGGATCGGTGCCGCGGGGTTGACCGACCTGGTCATCTTCTCCCATGGCTGGAACAACGACGAGGCGGCCGCGACGTCGTTGTACGACCGTTGGTTCGGCCTGCTGGCGCCGCAGCTGGACCCGGCTCGCACGGTCGGCTTCGTCGGGCTGCGGTGGCCTTCGCAACTCTGGCGGGACGAACCGATCCCCGATTTCCGGGAACCGCCGGCACACGACGGTGGCGGCGCGGCCGCACTCGGTGACGAGGTGGCCGTGCCCGCCGGACCGGTGACCATCGACCCGCTCCAGCTCGACGAACTGAAGGACATGTTTCCCGCCGGCAAGGATCAGCTGGACACCGTCGCGGCGCTGCTTGCCGCCCCGCCGAGCGCCGAACGCGTGCCGGAACTGCTCGATGCGTTGCGGGAGTTCAGCGCTGCCACCCAGACCGGTTTCAACGACGGCGAGGGCGATGCCCCCGACGCCGGACCCGGGATGCTCGCGCCCGACCAGGACCCGGAGAAGCTGTTCACCACCTTCGCCGACGAATTGGCCTCGGCAGGTGTGGAATTCGAAGACGGTGCGGGGGGTGCAGCCGGGCTGGGAGATTTTGTGGACCGGGTGTGGCACGGCGCCAAGGAGGCTCTGCGTCAGCTCAGTTACTGGAAGATGAAGAACCGCGCCGGTGTCGTCGGCCGGCGCGGGCTGGGCCCCGTCATCGATCAGCTCCACGCAGCCTTCCCCGATCTGCGGATTCACCTGGTCGGCCACAGCTTCGGAGCACGAGTGGTGTCCTACGCACTCGCGGGCATGAGCGATGTGCAACCCTCACCCGTCAAGGCGGTGACCCTGCTGCAGGGCGCGTATTCGCGATTCAGCTTCACCGAGCGGTTGCCGTTCCGGCGAGGGGCCGGCGAGCTGGCGGGCATGCTCAACCGCATCGACGGCCCGCTGACGGTCTGCTTCTCCAGCCATGACCGGGCGCTCGGCACGTTCTATCCGCTGGCGTCGGCCGCGGCGGGCGAGGATGCCGCCGCCGTCGACGATCCGTTGTTCCGTTGGCGGGCCATGGGCTCACACGGGGCGTACCAGTCGCAAACCCAGAGCCTGGGCACCGCGACTGCGGTCTACCCGTTCCAGCCCGGTCAGATCCTGAACCTGAATGCCTCGGAGGTGGTGATCGAGGACACGAGCCCCTCAGGGGCACACAGCGACATCTTCCACGAGGAATTGACCTGGGTTGCCGTCACTGCCGGGAAGTTGAACCCGGCTTGAGTGTGTGTCCGAGGGGGGACTTGAACCCCCACGCCCGTTAATAGGGCACTAGCACCTCAAGCTAGCGCGTCTGCCATTCCGCCACTCGGACTCGCCAGCCTCGCGGGCTGGGCGCCTAAGGTTATCGGATCGGGTGCCCAAGACCCAAACCGGTGTCCTGGAGCCAATCGGTGGTACCAATGGACTCTGTGACGGTCCCCGCCTCCAGCGCGGACGAGGTAGTCGATCTCGTCAGTGCGCTCATCAGATTCGACACGTCCAACACAGGTGACCCGGCCACCACCAAGGGTGAGGCCGAGTGTGCCCACTGGGTGGCCGAGCAGCTCCAGGAGGTCGGCTACGAGACCGAATACGTCGAGGCCGGGGCGCCCGGCCGGGGCAATGTGTTCGCCCGGTTGCGTGGTGCCGACCCCTCGCGCGGCGCCCTGATGATCCACGGGCACCTCGATGTCGTGCCGGCCGAGCCCGCCGACTGGAGCGTGCACCCGTTCTCCGGTGCGGTCAAAGACGGTTATGTCTGGGGCCGCGGCGCGGTCGACATGAAGGACATGGTCGGGATGTCCATCGCGGTGGCCCGGCACTTCAAGCGGTCCGGCATCGTCCCGCCCCGCGACCTGGTGTTCGCGTTCGTCTCCGATGAGGAGCACGGCGGCACCTACGGTGCCAACTGGCTGGTGGACAACCGGCCCGACTTGTTCGAGGGCGTGACCGAGGCGATCGGCGAGGTGGGCGGATTCTCGCTGACCGTGCCCCGCAAGGACGGCGGCGAGCGTCGGCTCTACCTGATCGAGACCGCCGAAAAGGGACTGTCCTGGATGCGGCTGACGGCGCGGGGCCGGGCCGGGCACGGCTCGATGGTGCATGACGACAACGCCGTGACGGCCATCGCCGGTGCCGTGGACCGGTTGGGTCGTCACCAGTTCCCGCTGGTGCTCAATCCGGCCGTGGAGCAGTTTCTCACCGTGGTGGCCGAGGAGACCGGTTACGACTTCGACGTGAACTCGCCGGACCTGGACGGCACCATCGCCAAGCTCGGCGGCGTCGCCCGGATCGTCTCGGCCACGCTGCGTGACACCGCCAATCCGACCATGCTCAAGGCCGGTTACAAGGCCAACGTCATTCCCGCGTCGGCGGAGGCCGTCATCGACTGCCGCGTGCTGCCGGGCCGCAAGGAGGCGTTCGAGCGTGAGGTCGACGAGTTGATCGGTCCGGACGTCACACGCAGCTGGGAGCGCGACCTGCCGTCGTACGAGACGACGTTCGACGGTGATCTGGTGGACGCCATGAACGCGGCGATTCTGGCCCTTGATCCCGAGGCTCGCACCGTGCCCTACATGATGTCGGGCGGGACGGACGCGAAGTCGTTCCAGCGGTTGGGGATTCGGTGCTTCGGGTTCGCGCCGCTGCGGTTGCCTCCGGAGCTGGACTTCGCGGCGCTGTTCCATGGCGTCGACGAGCGGGTACCCGTGGACGCACTGCAGTTCGGTGCGGGCGTTCTGGAACACTTTCTGCGCAACTGCTGACCACACAAGTCACGACGAGAGGGAACCATGAGCACATCTCCGTACGACAGCCTGCCGAAGCTGCCGACGTTCACCCTGACCTCCGAATCGGTCGCCGACGGACAGCCGTTGGGCAATGACCAGGTCAGCGGGATCATGGGAGCCGGCGGTTCGGACGTCTCGCCGCAGCTGAGCTGGTCGGGCTTCCCGGCCGAGACCAAGAGCTTCGCGGTGACGGTGTACGACCCCGACGCGCCGACCGCCTCGGGATTCTGGCACTGGGCGGTGGCCGATCTGCCGGCCTCGGTGACCGAACTGCCCGCCGGGGCCGGCGACGGTAGTGACCTGCCCGGTGGAGCGGTCACGCTGGCCAACGACGCCAGCGCCAAGCGGTACATCGGTGCGGCCCCGCCCGCCGGTCATGGTCCGCACCGGTACTACATCGCCGTACATGCTTTGCCCGTCGAATCGCTGGGCCTGCCCGAGGGCGCGACTCCCGCCTACCTCGGCTTCAACCTGTTCGGCCAGGCGATCGCCCGTGCCGTCATCCACGGCACCTACGAGCAGAAGTAACTTTCCTCTGCCGAGCAGACGTAAAACTGCCCAAAATCAAGTGAAATAGGGCAGTTTCACGTCTGCTCGCGGTCGATGGCTGAGCCCACCGCGTCGGCGAGGGACGAAAATCCGCCGGCGTGCAGCCGCTCGGCGATGCCGTCGTGAATCTGCTTGGCCCACAATCCGCCGCCGTAGATGAACCCCGTATAGCCCTGCAACAGGTTGGCCCCGGAGGTGATCCGCTCCCACGCGTCGTCTGCGGTTTCGATGCCGCCGGCGCTGATCAGCACGAGCTTGCCGCCCACGCGGGAGTACAACTGGCGCAGCACCTCCAGTGACCGGTGCGCCACCGGGCGCCCAGAGATCCCGCCGGTGCCCAGGGCGTCCACGCCGGGTGTGGCCAGGCCGTCCCGTGACACCGTGGTGTTGGTCGCGACAATCCCCGCCAACCCCAATTCGACTGCCAGATCAGCGATCTCGTCGATATCGGAATCGGAGAGATCGGGGGCGATCTTGACCAGCACAGGCTTGTTGGTCTCGGCTTTGACCGCGGCCAGGATAGGCCGCAGCGATTCCACGGCCTGCAGATCCCGCAGTCCAGGGGTGTTGGGCGAGCTGACGTTGACGACGACGTAAGCGGCAAGTGCGCTCAACAACCGGGTGCTCTCGGCGTAGTCGGCTACCGCGTCCTCTGGCGGGGTGACCTTGGTCTTGCCGATGTTCACCCCGATCGGCACGTCGGGGGTGTGCCGGGCCAGCCGGATGGCCAGGGCCCCGGCCCCGTCGTTGTTGAATCCCATCCGGTTGAGCAGCGCGTGGTCTGCGGGCAGCCGGAACAGTCGGGGCTCGGGGTTCCCCGGCTGTGGCTGCGCCGTCACGGTGCCGATCTCGGCGTACCCGAAGCCGAGCGCACCCCAGATGTCCAGCCCGCGGCCGTCCTTGTCGAACCCGGCGGCCAGACCCATCGGGCCCGGGAATCGCACCCCGAAAACCGTGGAGGCCAGCGCCGGATCGGTGGGTGCCAACCGGCGTGCCAGTGCGCGACGAAGGATCGCCGGGCCGGTGGCCGTGCGCAGAAGAGCGAAAACCCAGTGGTGGATACGTTCCGGGGGCACAAGGAACAGCGCCCGCCGCAGTGCCGCGTAGATCACAGCGAAGGCGCCTGGGGTGTACCCGGCATGGATGACGCGGTTTTCTTGCGGCGCAACAGCACCCGTCGGCTCCCATCTGTGTAGGCCCGCACCCGGGCCAGTTCCCAGCCGCGGTACTCGGCCTCGATCGACAAGCGCATCGAGGCGCTGATCCTGGTGACGTCCGGCGGTAGCCGAAGCGGTATCCAGTCGTATTCCTCGGACTGGTCTTCCGCGACCACCTTGTCCCATCCCGGGGGCATGCGGCCCTGCTGGATCGTGGTCATCGGCGACCCGACGCGGTGCGGATCACCTGCACACCGGCTCCCGAGCCGGACACCACATACAGGGTGTCGGTCTTGTCGTCGTAGGCCAGGGAGTTCGGTTGCTGCACTGTTCGATGACGCACCTTTTCCACCGGTATGCCGGTGGAGAGATCGTAACCAATCACGGTATTGGCCGCCGTCTGCGACACCCAGGCCAGCTGGGCCGATCCGGCCAGGCCGTAGGGGGCCGCGGGCACCGGGTAGCGCTGACGCATGATCAGCGGGTCGGTGCCGAACACCAGTAGCTCGTCGCCGCGGGTATCGGCGACGAGCACCCGCCCGCGCGCATCGGCGGTCATGGTGGTGGCGCCTTCCCCGGCCCGTAGCGCCTGGGCGGCGCTGGTACCGCTGGGGTTGACGGCCGTCACCGAGGTTTGCCCGCGATCCAGCACCACTGCGGTATTGCCTTGTGTGACAAGAGCGTCCACGCGGGCGAAGATCTTCAGGTGAGCGGCGACGGTGTGGTCGCTGCTCAATGTGTAGACCGCTCCGTCGGAGGTACCGAGCACCGGATTGCCGTCGGCGCGCAGTGCGATCGCGGTGAATTCGACGCCCTGGGCGCCGTCCACGTCGATTTTGCCGGCCTTGGGGTCGGCCAGGTCCACCCGGAAGTATCCGCCCCGGGTGGATGCCAGGATGTCGCCCTTGTCGCCGACGGTGAGCGCCGTGGCCGCGGGCATCAACGTCACGTCGCGCCGTGGCCGGTTGCCGGTGAGCAGGCTCAGGGTCGACTGGCCTTCGGGCCCTGGAGTCAGGACGGCCAGCGTGCCGGTTGCTGGCTCGAACACGGTGCTCACAGCATGCCCGCGCAACTCCCGGATCTCCCCGTCCGGAGTGGCGGTGACCGGGGGCGAAACGGCGGCCTGAGCGGGCTCGATGGTGGGCGGCGGGGCGTCGGAAGGGTTGGACGTGCAGCCCGCGGTGAGCAGCAGGGCCAGCGCAAGGAGGCCGGCGCGAACTGGCTGACCTGCAAGGATTAGGCGCAACGGATGGCTCTCGATCGGCAATGGATATCGGTGACGTGCAGGAATCCAGTTTAGGCACGGCCATTGGGCAGAAATGGTCGCGTCCGCGACCAACGCAGGCATAAGTCGAGGTATGGTTCGATCATGACCCTCGCCGCAGACCGGGAACTGGGTAGCCGAGAGTTTGCTATGGAGGATATTTCCACTGGTGTACACGCCAGTGGGTTTGGCCAAGTTGGCGATGGCCGGAGTTTTTCTTTCCACATCGAACGTGCGCAGCTCATGATCGAGATCTACCGTCCGCGGCTGTCCGGCCCGGTTCCGATCGATGACGACGTGGTGGCCGTGGCCACCCGCAAACTGACCGACATCGACCTGACTGACGAACGGAGTCTGTCGGCAACGGTTCGCGACGCCGTCGCCGACGCGCAGCCGGTTTCGCGTACCGCTCGCTGACGCATCCCCGCGCTGCCGCCACGGTACGGTCGTCGTCGTGACTGACGTCGGTGCCATGTCCTGGCTGCAAGTTGTTGTGTTGTCGATTGTCCAGGGGCTCACCGAGTTTCTGCCCGTCTCGTCCTCGGGGCACCTCGCGATCACCTCGCGGGTGTTCTTCGCCGACGATGCGGGCGCCTCCTTCACAGCGGTCACCCAGCTGGGCACCGAGCTCGCGGTGCTGGTGTACTTCGCCCGCGACATCGGCCGCATCATCAAGGCCTGGTTCTCGGGACTGTTCGACGCGGCACACCGGTCGGCCGACTACTGGCTGGGCTGGTGGGTGATCATCGGCAGCATTCCGATCGGCGTGTTCGGGCTGTTGTTCAAAGACGAAATCCGCACCGGTGCACGGAATTTGTGGCTGGTGGCCACGGCGCTGATCGTGTTCTCGGCGGTGATCGCCGCAGCCGAGTACTACGGCAGGCAGGTTCGTCGCGTCGAGCAGCTGACCTGGCGCGACAGCATCGTGGTGGGCCTCGCCCAGTGTCTGGCGCTGGTGCCCGGCGTGTCGCGGTCCGGCGCGACCATCAGCGCCGGACTGTTCCTCGGCCAGGAGCGCGAACTGGCCGCGCGCTTCGGCTTCCTCTTGGCGATCCCGGCGGTGTTCGCCTCGGGACTGTTTTCGCTGCCCGATGCGTTCCATCCGGTCGGGGACGGCATGAGCGCCACCGGTGTGCAGCTTCTGGTGTCCACGGTGATCGCGTTCGTGGTCGGCTTCGCCGCCATCGCCTGGTTCCTGAAATTCCTGGTGTCGCACAGCATGTATTGGTTCGTGGGCTACCGGGTGGTCCTGGGCGTGGTGGTGCTGGCCCTGCTGGGTACCGGGGTGGTTGCGGCGCAATGATGTGTGGGAGTGATGGAGCCGAAATGACCAACGAGCGCTTGCGCGAGGAGCCGAAATGACCGACGAGCGCTTGCGCGAGGAGCCGAAATGACCGTGATCCTGCTGCGCCACGGCCGTTCCACCTCCAACACGGCGCATACCCTGGCCGGCCGCAGCGATGGCGTCGACCTCGATGAGCGCGGCTCCGAACAGGCCGCCGCCCTGGTCACCCGAGTCGGGGACCTTCCGGTGACGGCGATCGTGCACTCGCCGCTGTTGCGCTGTGAGCGCACGGTGGCGCCGCTGGCCGGGGCGCTCGGGCTGGAGCCGATCGTCGACGATCGGCTCACCGAGGTCGATTACGGCACCTGGACCGGCCGTGCCATCGGCGAGCTCGTCAAGGAACCGCTGTGGGCGGTCGTGCAGCAGCAGCCCAGCGCGGCGGTGTTCCCGGAGGGCGAGGGCCTGGCCGAGGTGCAGGCCCGCGCCGTCGCCGCAGTTCGCGAACGGGACCGCGCGCTGGCTGCCGAGCACGGAGCCGATGTGCTCTGGGTGGCCTGCACCCACGGCGACGTGATCAAGGCGGTGCTCGCCGATGCCCTGGGCGTGCACCTGGACGGGTTCCAGCGCATCACGGCCGACCCGGCCTCGATGAGCGTGATCCGCTACACCGACCTGCGCCCATTCGTCATGCACGTCAACCACACCGGCGCGCAGTTGAGTGCCGGACTGGCCGCGAAACCCGCCACCGATGCCGTGGTGGGTGGGTCCACCAACTGACCCGCGGTAGGAGATACCGGTATTTTGGAAGGTGCCATGGCCCGCGCAATTCACGTTTTCCGCACTCCCGACCGATTTGTGGCCGGGACTGTCGGCCAACCCGGTAACCGGACTTTCTACCTCCAGGCGGTCCACGACAAACGGGTGATCTCGGTGATCCTGGAAAAGCAGCAGGTCGCCGTCCTCGCCGAACGAATCGCCGCACTGCTGACCGAGATCAATCGCCGCTTCGGCACGCCGATCCCGCCGGAGACCGGAGAGGTCGGCGACCTGATGCCCCTCGTCACTCCGGTGGACGCCGAGTTCCGGGTGGGGACGATGGGGCTGGGCTGGGATTCGGAGGCGCAGACCGTCGTGGTCGAGTTGCTCGCCGTCTCCGAAGGCGAGTTCGACGCCTCGGTGGTGCTCGACGACGCCGAGGACGGGCCCGACGCGGTGCGGGTGTTTCTGACGCCGGAGTCGGCCCGGGAGTTCGCCACCCGGTCCAATCGGGTGATCTCGGCCGGACGCCCGCCATGCCCGTTGTGCGACGAGCCGCTGGATCCAGACGGTCACATCTGTGTGCGTACCAACGGCTACCTCCGCGGTGAGGTGGCCGGGGCCGAAGATGACGCAGATTCCTGACGGAACTCCGGCCGAGTCCAGAGCCGATGGCGCTGTCCTGGCCGACGGTGAATTGACGGTGATCGGCCGGATCCGGTCGGCCAGCAATGCCACCTTCCTGTGTGAGGCGACCTCCGGTGAGCGGCAGGTGCACTGCGTGTACAAGCCGATCCGGGGAGAGGCGCCGCTGTGGGATTTTCCCGACGGCACATTGGCCGGCCGCGAGCTGAGCGCCTATCTGGTGTCAGCGGCATTGGGCTGGAATATCGTGCCGCGCACAATCATTCGCGACGGGCCCGCCGGGCCGGGCATGCTGCAGCTGTGGGTGGATCAGCCCGGTGACCAGGTGGGGGACGAGCCCGGTTCCGGCCCCGATCTGGTGGACCTGCTGCCTGCCGGGCACCTGCCGCCCGGGTTCCTGCCGATCCTGCAGGCCTACGACTACGCCGGCGACGAGGTGACGCTGGTACACGCCGACGATCCCCGGCTGTTCCGCATGGCGGTGTTCGACGTGCTGATCAACAACGCCGACCGCAAGGGCGGGCACATCCTGGCCGGCCTCGATGGGGCGGTGTACGGCGTGGACCACGGGGTGAGCCTGCATGTCGAGGACAAGCTGCGGACCGTGCTGTGGGGTTGGGCCGGCAAGCCCGTCGATGACGAGACGCTGGCCGATGTCGCGGCGCTGCGGGACGGGTTCGGCGGCCTGGCCGAGCAGTTGTGTGCCCACATCACCGAAACTGAGATCGCTGCGTTGCGGTCCAGAATCGTTGGGCTACTGAACAATCCGGTGATGCCGACGCCTGATCGGCACCGGCCGATCCCGTGGCCCGCCTTCTAGCCAGGCTCTAGCGGGCGCGCCCGAACCCCTCGAACGGATTCCAGGACTGGCTGCCGCGGACGACATGAAGGAAGTAGGCGTAGTTGGCGGTCGACATCGCCAGTGCCCCGACACCGATGCCGACGGCTCGGCCGATCGAGTCGCTGACGTCGAGCGTCACCAGCACCACGGCCACCGCGATCGTCAGGGCCAGCAGCGCCAAGCCCTTGCGCCACATGCCTTTGACGAAGAAATAGATCGGTCCGAACAAGAACGCCAGGATGTTCGAGGTGAGCCGTAGCTTGGCCATGAAGCTGAGATTGCGGTAGGCGTCCTTTGCCTCGGGTGTCGCGCTGGGCAGGCCGTAGGTGTCGAAGAAGTCGAACTTCCAGCGCCACGAGTCGGACAAGTTGTCGACGGGGGTCTGCTCGGTCATGGATCTCCTACTGTGGCAGAGGCTTTCGCCATTGGGGAACATTGAGCTCGATGCGGCTGCGATGCGATCCCGACCAGGAGGTGTCGAGGCCGTAGTGGTTGGCCAGCACCACGATTCGTTCGCCGACCATGGTATCGGTGCGCTCGGTGATTTCGGCGACCGCCGCCTCGTCACCGGCGGCGGCAGCACTCACCAGCGAGTCCGGCAATGCCGGGTGGGGCCGAAATGAGCTGAAACCCAGATACAGGGTGGGCTCGGCGTCGCCCAGCCGCAGAGCATCCTGCTCATGAAAATACGTGTAGGCCCATTCCCGATAGCGGTACCAGTCGTGAGGTTCGGGATTGGGGGAGCGCTCGTCATCGATATCGTGGGTCGCGCAGGTGACACAGCACGAGAAGCACATCCGCGCCAGGATGCCCTCGGATTCGAGCTGGGCGAAGGTGTACTGCAAACGGCCGTAGTCGCCGGTGTCCGTCCAGGCTGCCTGCTCACCCAGGCGCCGGTGCCACACCGACTCCACGAGTTCGGTGGCTTCCCGGGGATCGACCACGCCGGAATCGTCGACCCATTCATGTGCCATGTCGAGGATCTCGTCGTACCCCCAGAACCCGGCGACCAGGTGAGAACGGACAAACACACTGAGCTCGTCGCGATCACCGGTTTGCCAGTCGAGGCTGCGCATGGCCCGACCTTAACGGCGCAACCGACCCTGTCAGTGCACCAATTTTCGGCTACCGCGTCGACGCCGCGTTTTTCGCGCGTACCTGCGACACCACCGCGCGGACCGCATCGACGACTGCGTCAGGCCTCTCCAGCTGAATGACGTGACTGGAATCGTCGAGTGTGCGATGCGTGCTCTGGGTGGACCAACTCGCCTCCTCCATCTGCATCTCCGACCAAACCTGTTGCATTCGGTCGAACTGTTCCCGGGTCATGCTGGTGCCGGCCCGCTCGGTTTCGCTGTATGCGCTCCAGGGCTTGCCCCGGGAGAGGACGGCCAGCGGCCGGTCCCCCAGATCGCGAAAGGTGCCGGCCTCGCGCAACGTGCTCTCCATCGCTTGGGCTTCATCGAATGAGGCGGCCAGCGAGACAGGCTGGTAGGCACCGATTGCGCGCACGATGTCAGGCGGCAATTCCTTCACGGTCGGCTCGGGAATCAGCAGTCGCGGCAAGCCCGTCCAGACGAGATACCGCAGGACCTTCAATGCTGCGGGGATGCCCTCCTCCGGGTGCCCGGTCGCTGCCGCCAGCCGGTCAGTCTGATCTGGGTGGGCAGCATCGACGAAGACCAGGCCGGCTACCTCACTCCCGTGATACTTGGTGAAGATCATCGTGAATGGGCCGCCGAGCGATGCCCCGACCATGACATAAGGTGGCGATTCGTTTGCCGTCCGTAGCGTTCGCTGGAGATCGGAGACAACTGCGACGGGGTCGCGTGGCCCGTCGCCGGCGGACTCGCTCCACATCAGCCCGGCGCGATCGTACGAACAGACCCGGGTGAAGCTCGCCACTTGTCGATGCACCGGGAACCACAACGCGGAACCGCTGGTGTCGGCGCCGGATTCGAGCACCACCGTCGGCGAGCCGTGGCCTCGACAGTCGAGGTGAACAGAGCGGCCACCAATATCGATCATCTTGCCCGGCGCGGGAAACTCCCTGGTGGCGCGGTTTCGTTCGATCTGTTCCCATGCCGCGCCCGATCCGGTCATCACGACCACAGTCGCCAGGGTGCACAGCAGGATCATTTTGGCCAGTCGCCTCACGCTGCCAAGTTACTGGCGCGCCGGCGCATCCCGGGCCCCGATCCGACACCGGTATTGCCCGCCACCGATACTTGGACGGTGCACTCGACCGA
Source organism: Mycobacterium sp. URHD0025 (assembly GCF_000426065.1). Lineage (GTDB taxonomy): Bacteria > Actinomycetota > Actinomycetes > Mycobacteriales > Mycobacteriaceae > Mycobacterium. Next base: position 217,792 of record NZ_AUEQ01000010.1, read on the forward strand.
CGCCGACCTGGCCGCCGCAGTGGCCAAGGAGGCCGGCGAGTTGTTGTTGGCCGTTCGTGAGGAGATCGGTTTCTACGATCCGTATTACCTCGGCGACGAGGGGGACCGGCGATCCAACGCACTGATCCTTGATCGCCTGGCTCAGGCTCGTCCCGGCGATTCCGTGCTCAGCGAGGAGGCGGTCGACGACCTGGCCCGTGTCGATGCCGACCGGGTCTGGATCGTCGATCCGGTGGACGGCACGCATGAATTCTCATTGCCCGGCCGCGAGGACTGGGCGGTGCACATCGCCCTGTGGCAGCGGTCGGTCGGCGCCGACGGTGGGTTGTCGGACGCCGTGGTGGCCTTGCCTGCCAGGGGCGAGGTGTACCGCAGCGACACTGTGATGCCGCCCGCGCCGCGGCGCGACGGGCCGTTGTTGATCACCGCGAGCTCGAACCGGCCCCCGGCGGTGCTGTGGCGAATCCGTGAGCAGCTCGACTTCCGCATGGTGCGCATCGGCTCGGCCGGGGCCAAGGCGATGGCCGTGGTGCGCGGTGACGTCGACGCCTACATCCACGCCGGCGGCCAGTGGGAGTGGGATTCGGCCGCGCCGGCAGGGGTCGTGCTGGCCGCGGGCCTGCACGCGTCCCGGCTGGACGGCTCCGAGCTGCGGTACAACCGGGCCGACCCGTATCTGCCGGACTTCGTCATGTGTCGCAAGGAGCTGGCGCCGGTCCTGCTCGAGGCGATCGGGGGGGCGCGGTGACAGGTCGGGAATGGAATCGTCCGCGCGGTTGTCTGACTTGGGAGAACTGTGCGGGCACGACCGGCGGGAGGCCGTCCTGAGCGAGCACCTTAGAGTCGAGACCATGCGATCGTGGTCGGCGCCGTCAATTCCGGTGCTGGAAGGGCGTGGTCCGCAGCTGCGGCTGTACGACAGCGCCGACCGTCAGGTGCGCCCGGTGACCCCGGGGCCGACGGCCACCATGTACGTGTGTGGCATCACGCCCTACGACGCCACGCATCTGGGTCATGCCGCGACCTATCTGACCTTTGACCTCGTGCACCGCCTGTGGCTGGACGCCGGGCACACCGTGCACTACGTGCAGAACGTCACCGATGTGGACGATCCGCTGTTCGAACGGGCCGACCGCGATGGCATCGGCTGGCGTGAACTCGGCGACCGCGAGACCGAGCTGTTCCGCGAGGACATGGCGGCCCTGCGCGTGCTGCCCCCGCAGGACTATGTGGCCGCCACCGACGCGATCGCCGAGGTGGTCGAACTCGTGGAGAAGATGCTGGCCTCGGGTGCGGCCTACGTCGTCGAGGACGCCGAGTACCCGGACGTGTATTACCGTGCCGACGCCACGGCGCAGTTCGGCTATGAGTCGGGCTATGACCGGGACACCATGCTGCGGTTGTTCGCCGAGCGAGGCGGTGACCCGGACCGCCCCGGTAAGGGCGACGAACTCGACGCCCTGCTGTGGCGGGCTCAGCGGCCCGGCGAACCAAGCTGGCCTTCGCCGTTCGGTGCGGGCCGCCCCGGCTGGCATGTCGAATGTTCGGCGATCGCGCTCACCCGGATCGGCACGGGCCTGGACATCCAGGGCGGCGGCAGCGATCTGATCTTCCCGCACCACGAGTTCTCTGCCGCCCACGCCGAATGTGTCACGGGGGAGCGGCGTTTCGCGCGGCACTACGTGCACGGCGGGATGATCGGCTGGGACGGGCACAAGATGAGCAAGAGCCGCGGCAACCTGGTACTGGTGTCGCGGCTGCGGGCGCAGGGCGTGGATCCTTCGGCGGTGCGGCTCGGCCTGTTCGCCGGGCACTACCGCAGTGACCGGTTCTGGAGCGATGCCGTGCTCGAGGAGGCCAACGCCCGGCTGAAGCACTGGCGCAGTGCCACCGCGCTGCCCGCCGGGCCCGACGCCACCGATGTGGTGGCCCGGGTGCGCCAGTACCTCGCCGACGACCTCGACACCCCCAAAGTCCTTGCCGCGCTGGATGGTTGGTGTACCGATGCGCTGGCCTACGGTGGCCACGACACGTCCGCGCCACGGCAGGTTGCCGACACCGTGGATGCGTTGCTGGGCGTCGAGATTTAGATCTCGTCGGCGGAGCCCCGGTGGGGTACGTTGCCGCCATGGGTTCTGTCAACGGGAAAGTCGTCTTCATCACCGGCGGGGCGCGCGGTATCGGTGCCGAGGTGGCCCGCCGGTTGCGCCGCCGAGGCGCCAAACTGGTCCTCACCGACCTCGATGCGGCGCCGCTGAGCGCGTTGGCAGCCGAACTGGGCGAGGACCACGTGCTGACGGCGCTGGCCGATGTGCGCGATCTGGCTGCCATGCAGCGGGCCGCCGACGCCGCCGTCGAGCGGTTCGGCGGCATCGACATCGTGATGGCGAACGCCGGTATCGCCTGCTTCGGCTCTGTCATGCAGGTGGATCCCGAGGCGTTCAAGCGTGTCATCGACATCAACGTGGTCGGCGTGTTCAACACCGTGCGCGCCACGCTGCCGTCGGTCATCGCGCGTCGCGGGTACGTACTCGTGGTGTCCTCGCTGGCGGCGTTCACCTCGGCGCCCGGACTGGCCGCCTATCACGCCTCCAAGGCCGGCGCCGAGTACTTCGCCAACACGCTGCGACTAGAGGTGGCCCATCTCGGCGTCGAAGTCGGTTCGGCACACATGAGTTGGATCGACACCCCGCTGGTGCAGGACGCGAAGTCGGACCTCTCGGCGTTCCAGGAGATGCTGTCCAAGCTGCCGCCGCCACTGAACCGGACCACGACCGTCGACGCCTGTGGCGGCGCCTTCGTCAAGGGCATCGAGGGACGCAAGAAACGTATCTACAGCCCGGGTTGGGTCGGCGCGTTCCGCTGGATCCGGCCGTTCGTCACCACGCCGCTGGCCGAGCGGGACATCCGCAAGTTCACCCCGACCCTGCTGCCCAAACTGGACGCCGAGGCGGCGGCGCTGGGTCGTTCGACCAGCGCCCGCATCGAGGCGCTGGAGAAGCCAGAGAAGCCGGAGGCTTAGCGGCCGCAGTGCCGTCTGTCGGCCGCTACCGGCCTCGGTGCCGTCTGTCGGCCGCTACCGGCCTCGGTACCGTCTGTCGGCCGCTACCGGCCTCGGCGACGCAGGTAGCGCTCGAACTCCGCCGCCAGCGCGTCGCCGTCGATCTTGCCGAGTGCCTCGTGCATATCGACCTCGGCGTCGCCGCGCTCTTCCAACGAGGCGACGTACTCGGCGATCTCCTCGTCCTCGGAGGTCATCTCGCTGACGGCCTGCTCCCACTCCTCGGCTGCCGCGGGCAGGTCGGCCAGCGGCACCTCGACGTCCAGCACATCCTCGACCCGGCGCAGCAAGGCCACGGTGGCCTTCGGGCTGGGCGGCTGCGAGACGTAGTGCGGAACCGCGGCCCAGAAGGTGACGGCCGGGATGCCGGCCTGCACGCAGGCGTCCTGGAACACCCCGGCAATCCCGGTCGGGCCTTCGTAGCGGGTCTCTTCCAGCCCGAAGAACTTCGCCGAATCGGCCGAATACGCCGAGCCGGACACGGGCACGGGCCGCGTGTGCGGGGTGTCGGCGAGCAGGGCGCCCAGGATCACCACGGTCTGCACGTTGAGTTTGTCGGCGATCGCCAGTAACTCGGCGCAGAAGGTGCGCCAGCGCATGTTGGGTTCGACGCCGTGCATCAACACCACGTCGCGGTTGCTGCCGGGGGGTCGACAGTACGAGATCCGCATCGACGGCCACTCGAGCTCCCGCGTGACGCCGTCGACCTGGCGGATCACCGGCCGGTTCACCTGGTAGTCGTAGTACGACTCGTCGTCGATCTCGACGATCGGTTGGGCTTCCCAGATCGCATCCAGGTGGTCCAGCGCGTCACTGGCCGCGTCGCCGGCGTCATTCCAGCCCTCGAAGGCGACCACGATGGTGGCGTCCTTCAGTTCGGGCAGGTTCATCGGCCGGCCGGCGTTCGGATACGACGGTGTCACACCATCAGCGTAAGCCTTGGCGGGTGCCGATGAGCCCGTTGTGCGGGCGGGTCGCCGCCGCGCCGAACAGCGGTGTTTGATAGACCGACTACCCTGTTGATGTGGCTGCCGCACACGTGTCTGACTACGGGACCGACCTGCTCGGCACCTTGTCGATGCCGGTGGTGGTGGGTGACGGTGCCGTCGTGACGAAATATGTTCAGCTGCAATCTGGTTAGCCTTGGTAACTACGACATTGCTGACAAGATCGGTGAGCCGCTGCTCAAGGGCACCGAAGTCGCCACGTGGGCCGGGATCGATCGCAGCGACGAGTTGGGCGTCCAGACGTCTATCAGGTGACGACGTAGACTCTTCTGGTCGAGAGGCGTTGCAACGGTTCCGGGTTCTCGCCCGTATCCGCCACGCTCGGCAGAGTCAAGGACGCCTTCCGCTACGGAAGGAGTGCACGTGAGCGCTGTTCAGTCGAAATCCGTCGAGTCGACGACATTTGCGCCGAACATCCGCCCGGACTGCACCGACGAACTGACCGAAACCCTGCGCCGGCGCATCATGGTGATCGACGGCGCGATGGGCACGGCGATCCAGCGGGACCGGCCGGATGAGGAGGGCTACCGCGGCGAGCGGTTCAAGGACTGGCCGAGCCCCGTTCAGGGCAACAACGACCTGCTCAACCTGACGCAGCCGCAGATCATCGAGGGCATCCACCGCGAGTACCTCGAGGCGGGCGCCGACATCCTGGAAACCAACACGTTCAACGCGAACGCGGTTTCGCTCTCCGACTACGACATGGCCGAGCTGGGCTACGAGCTGAACTACGCGGGCGCAGCCCTGGCGCGGGCGGCCTGTGACGAGTTCAGTACTCCCGAGAAGCCCCGCTATGTCGCCGGCGCATTGGGACCGACGACGCGCACCGCGTCGATCTCCCCGGACGTCAACGACCCAGGAGCCCGCAACGTCTCCTACGACCAGCTGGTCGCCGCCTACCTCGAAGCCGCGAACGGCCTCGTCGACGGTGGTGCCGACATCATCATCGTCGAGACGATCTTCGACACGCTGAACGCCAAGGCCGCGGTGTTCGCCATCGAGACGCTGTTCGAGGGCCGTGGACGCCGGTGGCCGGTGATCATCTCGGGCACCATCACCGATGCTTCCGGGCGGACACTGTCCGGTCAGGTCACCGAGGCATTCTGGAATTCGATCCGGCACGCCAAGCCGATCGCGGTGGGCCTGAACTGCGCACTGGGCGCGCCGGAGATGCGGCCCTACATCGCCGAGATGGCCCGGATCGCCGACACCTTCGTGTCCTGCTATCCGAACGCCGGCCTGCCCAACGCCTTCGGCGAGTACGACGAGTCCCCGAAGCGCCAGGCCGGCTATGTCGCCGATTTCGCAGAGGGGGGTCTGGTCAACCTCGTCGGTGGTTGCTGCGGAACGGCGCCCGCGCACATCGCCGAGATCGCGAAGGTCGTCGAGGGTGTGCCACCGCGCAAGGTTCCCGAGATCGAGGTCGCCACCCGGCTCGCCGGGCTGGAGCCGCTCAACATCACCGAGGACTCGTTGTTCGTCAACATCGGTGAGCGCACCAACATCACCGGTTCCGCCCGGTTCCGCAACCTGATCAAGGCCGAGGACTACGACACCGCGCTGTCGGTGGCACTTCAGCAGGTCGAGGTCGGTGCGCAGGTCATCGACATCAACATGGACGAAGGCATGATCGACGGCGTCGCCGCGATGGACCGGTTCACCAAGCTGATCGCGGCCGAGCCCGACATCAGCCGCGTCCCGGTGATGATCGACTCCTCCAAGTTCGAGGTGATCGAGGCGGGCCTGAAGAATGTGCAGGGCAAGCCGATCGTCAACTCGATCTCCATGAAGGAGGGCGAGGAGAAGTTCGTCCGCGAGGCACGGCTGTGCCGCAAGTACGGCGCCGCGGTGGTCGTGATGGCCTTCGACGAGCAGGGTCAGGCCGACAACCTGCAGCGCCGCAAGGAGATCTGCGGACGCGCCTACCGGATCCTGACCGAAGAGGTCGGCTTTCCGGCCGAGGACATCATCTTCGACCCCAACTGCTTCGCGCTCGCGACCGGTATCGAGGAGCACGCGACCTACGGCATCGACTTCATCGAGGCCTGCGCGTGGATCAAGGAGAACCTTCCGGGGGTGCACATCTCCGGCGGCATCTCAAACGTGTCGTTCTCGTTCCGGGGCAACAACCCTGTCCGCGAGGCGATCCACGCGGTGTTCCTCTATCACGCCATCAAGGCCGGCCTCGACATGGGCATCGTCAACGCCGGCGCTCTGGTGCCCTACGACTCGATCGACCCCGAGCTGCGGGACCGCATCGAGGACGTCGTCCTGAACCGTCGCGAGGATGCGGCCGAACGACTGCTGGAAATCGCCGAACGGTTCAACACCAAGAACTCGGGGGAAAGCGACGACCGAGCCGCAGCCGAATGGCGCAGTCTCCCGGTGCGCGAGCGGATCACCCACGCGCTGGTGAAGGGGATCGACGCGCACGTCGACGACGACACCGAAGAATTGCGGGCCGAGATCGCCGCTGCGGGGGGTCGCCCGATCGAGGTGATCGAGGGCCCGCTGATGGACGGCATGAACGTCGTCGGTGACCTCTTCGGCGCGGGCAAGATGTTCCTGCCCCAGGTCGTGAAGTCGGCCCGCGTGATGAAGAAGGCCGTGGCATACCTGCTGCCGTACATCGAGGCGGAGAAAGCCGAGTCGGGTGCGGCTGCGGGAAAGGACACCAACGGCACGATCATCATGGCGACCGTCAAGGGCGACGTCCACGACATCGGCAAGAACATCGTCGGGGTCGTCCTGCAGTGCAACAACTTCGAAGTGATCGACCTCGGCGTGATGGTGCCCGCGAGCAAGATCCTGGATGCGGCCAAGGAACACGACGCCGACATCATCGGGCTGTCCGGCCTGATCACGCCGTCGCTGGACGAGATGGTCAACTTCGCCGTCGAGATGGAACGCGAGGGGCTGCAGATCCCGCTGCTGATCGGCGGCGCGACCACCTCACGCGCGCACACGGCCGTGAAGGTGGCGCCGCGTCGCACCGGTCCGGTGGTGTGGGTCAAGGACGCGTCGCGCTCGGTGCCGGTGGCGGCGGCGCTGCTGGACGACAAGCAGCGGCCGGCACTGCTGGAGGCCACCGAGGCCGACTACGCGTCGCTGCGCGAACGGCACGCCCAGAAGAACGAACGGCCGATGCTGACGCTGGAGAAGGCCCGCGCGAACCGGACGCCGATCGAGTGGCAGGGCTATACGCCGCCGGTGCCCGCTCAGGGCGTCGGGGTGCGCGATTTTCATGACTACGACCTCGCCGAGCTGCGTGAGTACATCGACTGGCAGCCGTTCTTCAATGCCTGGGAACTGAAGGGCAGGTTCCCGGACATCCTCAACAACCCGGCGTCCGGTGAGACCGCGCGCAAGCTGTACGACGACGCGCAGGAGATGCTCGACACCCTGATCAAGGAGAAGTGGCTGACCGCCAACGCGGTCATCGGGTTCTTCCCGGCCAACGCGGTCGGTGACGACATCGAGGTCTACACCGATGAGTCCCGTTCCGAGGTGCTGACCACGTTGCACAACCTGCGCCAGCAGGGTGAGCACCGCGACGGCATCCCGAACCGGTCGCTGGGCGACTTCATCGCTCCCCGAGAGACCGGGCACCGGGATTACGTCGGCGCCTTTGCCGTCACCGCGGGACTCGGCAGCCAGGACAAGATCATGGAGTTCAAGGCCGCCCTCGACGATTACAGCGCCATCCTGCTGGAGTCGCTCGCCGACCGGCTGGCGGAAGCTTTCGCCGAACGGATGCACGAGCGGGTCCGCAAGGAGTTCTGGGGATACCAGCCTGACGAGCAGCTGGACAACGAGGCCCTCATCGGTGAGAAGTACCGGGGCATCCGACCCGCCCCCGGTTACCCGGCGTGCCCGGAGCACACCGAGAAGGCGACGCTTTGGACGCTGATGGACGTCAAGGAGCGGACGGGCATCGAGCTGACCGAATCGATGGCGATGTGGCCAGGTGCTGCCGTCAGCGGCTGGTACTTCTCGCACCCGCAGTCGCAGTACTTCGTGGTCGGCCGGCTGGGCCAGGACCAGGTCGCCGACTATGCCAAGCGCAAGGGTTGGACCTTGAAGGAAGCCGAGCGCTGGCTCGGCCCCAACCTCGGTTACAACCCGGAGGACTGAGCTCTACCGAACTGCTCGAGTGCGGGGGAGACCGGATTCGATGCCACCGAGATGGCCGGTGACAACGCTCACACCGGACGGCAGCTTGGCCTTGGCGGGATTTTTGGTGAGCGCCCGGATGTCGTTCGCGCCCAAGCCGATCAGATGGTCCACGATGCGCCTGCCGACGTTTCCGGTGGCGCCGGTCACAAGAATCGTCATGGAATCCACCGTGGGTGAGGTGTGTGACGCGTTTGCTGATGTGACTGCAGCGGCGTTGCCGTGACAAAATCGGGTCATGCGTGCGGTGCTGTGGGATATGGACGGCACGCTCGTCGACTCCGAAAAGCTCTGGGACATAGCCATGCACGCGTTGTACGCGCGAATGGGCGGAGTGTTGACCGCGGAGGTACGCGAATCGACGGTCGGCGGCTCGGCCGAGAGCGTGATGCGCACCATCTACGACGACCTGGGCCTTGAGCGCGACTCGGCCGCGATGGCCGAGTCGGCGGATTGGCTGCATGACTACACCGGTGAGCTTTTCGAGCAGGGATTGCCGTGGCGGCCCGGAGCAAAGAGGATCCTGGACGCTCTCACCGCCGCCGGGATCCCAATGGCGCTGGTGACCAACACCCGCCGCGGACTCACCGAGCGGGCCTTGAAAAGCATTGGCAGCCATTACTTCACCGTGACAGTGTGCGGTGATGAGGTGGACCGGGCCAAACCTGCGCCGGACCCCTACCTGACGGCTGCGCGCCTGCTCGGGATACCGGCAGAACACTGTCTGGCCGTGGAGGATTCCGTGACCGGCACGGCGTCGGCCGAAGCGGCCGGCTGCCCCGTTCTGGTGGTACCCAATGACATCGAGGTGCCCGAAGGCCCTGGCCGGTGGCGCGTGGAGACACTGGCAGCGCTGGGCGTCGAGGACCTGCGGGCTGCCTACCGGGCGCTGAATTCGCAAGTCGGAGAACGCACCGCCTGATCCGGCCCGTGTGATTCAATGTGAGCCTGATCACGCGTTGCTGCGGAAGGGCTTGCCATGACTCACGGACCGGCCGACGATTCTGGATCGGACCTGGACTACGAGGAATCCGAGCACAGCGGCAAGGTGATCCGGATCGCGTCGGTGGCCGCGTTGGGTGGCTTGCTTTTCGGTTATGACAGCGCGGTGATCAACGGGGCGGTCGCTGCCCTTCAGGACGAATTCCAGATCAACAACGTCGTTCTGGGTTCCGCGGTGGCCTCGGCGCTGTTGGGGGCCGCGGTGGGCGCGTTGACCGCCGGTCAGTTGGCCGATCGGATCGGCCGGCGGTCGGTGATGAAGCTCGCGGCGTTGCTGTTCTTGATCAGCGCGCTGGGCACGGCCGTTGCCACACACATCTGGGTGGTGGTGGTCTTCCGCATCATCGGCGGCCTCGGTGTCGGCGTGGCCTCCGTCATCGCACCGACGTACATCGCCGAGACAGCGCCGCCGCGCATCCGCGGTCGACTGGGTTCTCTACAGCAGTTGGCCATCGTGACCGGAATCTTCCTGTCCCTGTCGATCGACTATCTCCTGGCCCATCTGGCCGGCGGCTCCCGAGAAGAGCTGTGGTTGGGGCTACCGGCCTGGCGTTGGATGTTCCTGGTGATGGCGATCCCGGCGTTGGTGTACGGCCTGCTGGCCTACACGATCCCCGAGTCGCCGCGGTACCTCGTCGCCAAGTTCCGTATCCCTGAGGCGCGCAAGGTTCTGTCCATGCTGCTCGGCGAGAAGAACCTGGAGATCACCATCCACCGGATCGAGGACTCGCTGAAGTCCGAAAAGCCGCCGTCCTGGCAGGATCTGCTCAAGCCGCGCGTTCCCGGCGTGTCCGTAGGCGGGTTCACCGCGTGGGTGCGGCGGTACGTGTGGTGGCTGCTGCTGGTGTTCATCGTCCTGGCCGTGGCGTCGGTTTCGGCCGGGTTGTGGATCCTTGCGGTGGTCTTCGGTGCGCTCGGCATCGGGGTGGCCGTGATCAGCAGGCTTTACGGCATCGTCTGGGTTGGCTTGGGGCTGTCCATATTCCAGCAGTTCGTCGGCATCAACGTGATCTTCTACTACTCCAATGTGTTGTGGGAGGCCGTCGGATTCGAGGAGAGTCAGGCGTTCACCATCACCGTGATCACCTCCTTGACCAACATCGTCACCACGTTGATCGCGATCGCGCTGATCGACAAGATCGGGCGCAAACCGCTGCTGCTGATCGGGTCCACCGGTATGGCGATCACCCTGGGCACCATGGCCGTGATCTTCGGAACCGCACCGCAGGTCGACGGGCAGCCCCAGTTGAGCGGTGCGGCCGGGCCCATCGCCCTGATCGCGGCCAACCTCTTCGTGGTGGCGTTCGGTATGTCGTGGGGCCCGGTGGTGTGGGTACTGCTCGGCGAGATGTTCCCCAACCGCATCCGCGCCGCCGCGCTGGGCCTGGCGGCCGCGGGTCAGTGGGTGGCCAACTGGCTGATCACCGTTTCCTTCCCCGAATTGCGGAACATGTTGGGCGTGGCATACGGGTTCTACGCGCTGTGTGCATTGCTGTCACTGCTGTTCGTCTGGAAGTGGGTCCAGGAAACCAAGGGCAAACACCTCGAGGACATGCACGTCGAGGCGATGAGCGCTCAGCGCGGCTCCGGCGGCGGCTCGTAATCGTCGGTATACGGCGCGTGGCCGACGGTGCGAGCGATCTCGACCGCTGCCCCGACCAGTTTTTCCGGCGCGATGTCGCGGTGCGCCAGATAGACCTCACAGTGCCCGACGACCACCCAGACGCTGCCCAGTTGTTCCTGCACCAGGGCGAATTCATCGGGTTCGGCACGTTGCGTCTCGTAGGTCCCCCGCGTCAGGTCGGCGCCGTAGCGCAGCTGCTCGACCTCGGCGGCGAAGTCGTCCACCGGGTGGATCGACACGGTGAGGGTCGGAAGCGCATCCAGATCGGTGCCCCAGGACGCGGCCAGGCAATCGAGCGGCCGGATGGGGTTGGCGAGCCGATTGTTCTGGACGAGGCCCTCCATGGTCACGTGTTTGGTCAGGATCTCGTGGATCGCCGTGATCCGGGCAGTGTAGGTCGGCAGCGCGTCGCCGACGGGTTCGCTCACCACTCCATGGAACCCCACAAATCGACCCCTGCCGAGCATGAAACAATTCATGCCTGTGAAGACCTTCGAGGCCCTGTTCGCCGAACTCAGCGACAAAGCGCGCACCAGACCTGCCGGTAGCGGCACGGTGGCAGCACTTGACGCCGGCGTCCATGGGCTCGGTAAGAAGATCCTGGAGGAGGCCGGCGAAGTCTGGCTGGCCGCCGAGCACGAGAGCGACGAGTCGCTGGCCGAGGAGGTCAGCCAGTTGCTGTACTGGACCCAGGTGCTGATGATCTCCCGGGGCCTGACCCTCGACGACATCTACCGGAAGTTGTGAGCCGTGGCCGATCAGATGTTGCGCGTCGCGGTGCCCAACAAGGGCTCGCTGAGCGAAGCGGCCGGCGAGATCCTCGCCGAGGCCGGGTACCGGCGTCGGCGTGATCCCAAGGATCTGACCGTCGTCGATCCGGTCAACAACGTCGAATTCTTCTTCCTGCGGCCCAAGGACATCGCGATCTACGTGGGTTCGGGTCAGCTCGACCTCGGGATCACCGGGCGCGACCTCGCCGCCGATTCCGACGCTCCGGTGCGCGAGCGCCTGGCGCTGGGTTTCGGCAACTCCACCTTCCGTTACGCCGGACCGGCCGGCCGCGAGTGGAGCCCGCAGGATCTGGCGGGCAAGCGGATTGCCACCTCGTTCCCGAACCTGGTTCGCAAGGACCTTGCGGCGCAGGGGATCGAGGCGTCGGTGATCCGGCTGGACGGCGCCGTGGAGATCTCGATTCAGCTCGGTGTCGCCGACGTGATCGCCGACGTGGTCGGCTCGGGTCGGACCCTGGGACTGCACGGTCTGGTGGCATTCGGTGCGCCGCTGTGCGAGTCGGAGGCGGTACTGATCGAACGCGACGGTTCCGATGGCGACGGCAATGCGTCCGCGCGTGATCAGCTGACAGCGCGCGTGCAGGGTGTGGTGTTCGGCCAGCAATACCTGATGCTGGATTACGACTGCCCGCGTGCGGTTTTGGAGCAGGCCACCGCCGTGACGCCGGGTCTGGAGTCACCGACCATCGCGCCACTGGCGGATCCGGACTGGGTGGCTGTGCGGGCTCTGGTACCGCGGCGCGACGTCAACGCCATCATGGATGAGATCTCGGCGATCGGGGCCAAAGCGATACTGGCATCGGATATTCGGTTCTGCCGCTTCTGACGGGCAGACACCGCCGTCTCTGATCGGCCGGTGCGGCGGCACGTTGCGTGTTAGCGTCCGGGGGACAATTCCAGGCCTCGGAGGTTGCCGTGACGCATTTTCTGGTTCTCTTGTTGGCTCTGTTCATCGGCGTGGTGGCCGGGCTGCGGGCGTTCACCGCACCGGCCGCGGTGGCGTGGGCGGCCGCATTGAGCTGGATCAACCTCGACGGCACCTGGGCCCAGTGGTTGGCGCACCCCATCACGGTCACCGTGCTGACCATTCTTGCTGTGGGGGAGTTGGTTACCGATCAGCTGCCGCGCACGCCCAGCCGCAAGACCCCGATGCAGTTCGTCGCCCGCCTGATCACCGGTGCATTCGCCGGTGCGGTGATCGGCACCGCGTGGGGCTACACGTTCACCGCGCTCGGTGCCGCCCTGATCGGCGCCGTGATCGGAACCCTCGGCGGCTACGAGGCGCGCAAGCGTCTGGTAGCCCGCAACGACGGCCACGATCTGCCCGTCGCGCTGTTCGAGGATGCGGTCGCCGTACTCGGCGGTTTCGCCATCGCGGCTCTGACCTCGGTCATCTAGCTCATGACGGCCGCGCAACATTTCGATGCGATCGTCATCGGCGCGGGTCAGGCCGGGCCGCCGTTGGCAGGCCGGTTGACCGCGGCGGGACAGAGCGTCGCGGTGATCGAACGCAAGCTGGTCGGCGGCACCTGCGTCAACTACGGGTGCATTCCCACCAAAACCCTTGTGGCCAGTGCACATGCGGCCCATCTCGCGCGGCGCGGGGCTGATTTCGGTGTCGGCACAGGCGATGTCGCCATCGACATGGCCAAGGTCAAGGCGCGCAAGGACGCGATCATGCTGGCCGACCGTTCCGGTGTCGAGGATTGGCTCGAAACGATGGACGGCGCGGTGCTCGTGCGGGGCCACGCCCGCTTCATCGACCCGCACACCATCGACGTCGACGGCCGAACACTGCGAGCCGATCGGGTTTTTCTCAATGTCGGTGGCCGGGCCGTGGTTCCCGAGTTTCCCGGCCTGGACGGTATCGACTATCTGACCAACGTCGGAATCCTGGATCTCGACCATGTACCCGAGCACCTGGTGATCGTGGGCGGCAGTTACATCGCGCTGGAGTTCGCGCAGATGTACAGCCGCTTCGGAGCCCGGGTGACGGTGATCGAGAAGGGACCGCGACTCACCTCGCGCGAGGACGAGGACGTCTCGGCCACCATCGCCGAGATCCTGCGGGCCGAGGGAATTGACGTGGTGCTCAACGCCACTGGCATCCGATTCATCAAGCGCGAGAACGGTTTCGAGGTGACGCCGCGCGACGGTGCGGACCCGATCGCGGGCACGCACCTGCTGCTCGCGGTGGGACGGATGCCCAACACCGACGACCTTGGCCTGGAGAACGCCGGCGTGGACCTCGACGGACGTGGCTATGTCGTGGTCGACGATCAGCTGCGCACCACGGCAGAGCACATCTGGGCGATGGGGGACTGCAACGGCAAGGGCGCGTTCACCCACACGTCCTACAACGACTTCGAGATCGTGGCCGCCAATCTGCTCGACGATGATCCGCGCCGGGTGAGCGACCGCGTCACCACCTACGCGCTCTACATCGACCCACCGCTGGGGCGGGCCGGCATGACCGTCGATCAGGTGCGCAAGTCCGGCCGAAAAGCGTTGGTGGGCAAGCGTCCGATGACCCGGGTCGGCCGTGCGGTCGAGAAAGGCGAGACCCAGGGCTTCATGAAGGTGGTCGTGGATGCCGAGACCGAACAGATTCTCGGAGTGGCCATCCTGGGAGTCGGCGGGGATGAGGTGGTGCATTCCATCCTCGATGTGATGACCGCGAAACTGCCCTACACCGCGATATCGCGCACCATGCACATCCACCCGACGGTCAGTGAGTTGGTGCCTACGATGCTGCAGGAGCTGAAGCCGCTGGACTGAGCGTGCGGCCGATGTTGAGCTGACGCGTCACCAGTGCGACACGATGGCCGAGGTGACGGCAGGTCTGGACGTCAGCCGGGTGCACCTGGTCGGGTCCGGCATCGACGTTGGTCTGAGCGCCGGCGCCGAGGAAGAAGCCGAGCCGGTTGAGCTCGTCCTCACTACTGAACGAGGTGGTCCAGCCGGCGCCCAAACCCAGGTTCACCCAATGCATGTGGTGCTGGGCGGCGAAGACCGCCAGTGAACTCAGCGTGTTGAGCTTGTCGCCGCTCTTGCCTCCCGAGTTCGTGAAGCCCGCGGCCACCTTGTCCCGCCAGCTGCCTTCCATGCATCGCCGGCCGGTCTTCTCGGCGAAGGCCTGAAATCCCGCCGAGACGTTGCCCATGTAGGTGGGGCTGCCGAAGATAATGGCGTCGACGTTGTCCAGCCTGTCCCAGTCCTGATCGGTCATGCTCTCGACGTGCATCACGGTGACGTCGGCTCCGGCGTCTGCGGCGCCGGCGGCGACCGCGTCGGCCAGGGTCGCGGTGTGACCGAACCCGGAGTGGTAAACCACCGCGACGGTGGGTGCGGCGATGTCAGTTCCGTTGTGCAGCATGGTCATTTCCTGTCTCTGCGGTCCATTGGGTTCCGAGTTTTTGAGCGACTTCCTGATAGCGCCGGGCCCAGTCCGGCAAGGGCTGTCCGCCGAGATGTGCCTCCAACCGGTCCAGGTAGGCGTGGGTGCCGGGGTGGAATCCCTGCCCGTCGGAGACCGTCAGACCGCGGTGTGTGAAACGAAGCAACGTGCCCTCGCCGTCGGGGATGAGTTCGTAACGCACCACGCCGGATTCGGGGGCGGACAGGACGGCCTGGTTCCACTCGTGCTCGAAAACCCTCGGCGGGTCCCATACCCGGATCCGCCCGGTCATCTTCTTCTGCTGCGGCGGGATCGGGGGTGAATGCGGAATCATCTCGATCGTGCCGCCCTCGCGGCCGTCGATCGTCGTTTCGCCCATCCATTGTCCGCGCTGTCCGGGATCGGTGATGGCGGCCCACACCGCGGCCACGGGATAGGGCAGGCGGCGTTCGAAGCTCAGCGCGGCCCGGTCGCCCTCGACAGTGAGTTTTCCTTCGCGGCTTGTCATTTGGTCTCCTTGTGGGTCGCTTTGAGATGACGTTCCAGGGCGTCGAGGTGATCCGACCAGTAGCGGCGGTACCGCTTGATCCATTCGTCGATCTGCACGAGGCCGTCGGCGCGCAAGGCGTAGATGCGGCGCTGCGCATCGGGCCGCACCTCGACCAGGCCGACCTCTCGCAGCACCCGTAGGTGCCGTGACACCGTTGGCTGGGTCAGCCCCGGAAGGGTGGCGACCAGCTCGCCTGCGGTGCGTTCGCCATCGACGAGGGCATCGAGCAACGCGCGCCGGCTGGGTTCGGCGACTGCCTCGAACACGTCCATGAGTCGAGTATCGCATTACATCTATATAGACACAAGCAAATATACGGAACAATAAAGATCCCGCCGGTGTCGGTTTTCAGCGGCCGACACCGACGGGACTTTTCGAGCTAGGAAACGGCAGCGGCCTTTTCGGCGTTCCGCTCGGCCTTGGCGGCCTCGCGGGCCAACATGCGATCGCGCTGTTCCTCGAACTTGAGGACCTGCTTCTGCAGGTCCTCAAGGTAGTTCGCCAGCTGCTCACGACGCTTCTCGCCGCGTGCACTCACATCGGTGCGCTCGAAGATCCGCCACTTCTTGACACTGGGCATCACGACTTCTTCCAGATGCTGACGCAGGTCGTAGATGCCGTTCTTGGCCATGATCACGCTGTTGCGCCGCCAGTTCGGCATGCCGCGGCCGGGCATCTGAAAGCCTTCGATGATGGCGCAGGCCGCTTCCATGGCCTGATCGGGCGCCAGGTCGAATCCGGCGCTGAAAACGTTGCGGTAGAACACCATGTGCAGGTTCTCGTCGGTGGCCACGCGCGCCAGCATCGCCTCGGCGATCGGGTCGTCGCAGATCCGGCCGGTGTTGCGGTGGCTGACTCGGGTCGCGAGTTCCTGCAGCGTGGCGTAAGCCGAGATCATCAGCGGACCAGGCTCGTGGATCTTGCGCTCTTCTTCGCTGGGGTCATATCCGTTCTGCATGTGCTCCATGCGTGCCCGCTCGAGGGCGACCGGATCGACACCGCGAGTGACGACGAGATAGTCCCGGATGACGATGCCGTGGCGGTTTTCCTCCGCCGTCCAGCGGTTGACCCAGTGGCCCCACGCGCGGTCCAGGGAGAAATGCTGGGCGGCGCCGCGGTGATACGACGGCAGATTGTCCTCGGTGAGCAGGTTGGTGACCATCGCCACCTTTGCCACCTCGCTCAGCTGCGACTGCTCGGGGTCCCAGTCGTCGCCTCCGAGTGCCGCGAAGTTGCGGCCCCGGTCCCACGGCACGTAATCGTGCGGGTGCCACTCCTTGGCAACCGCCAGGTGGTGGTGGAGATTTTCTTCGGCGACATGCTCGAGTTCGTCGAGAAACTCGGCGTCTGTCAGATCCCTCTGCATAGGCTCCCCTGGAATCGTCTTGTGGGCAGTGTGCTCGCGTTGTTTGCTCAGGAAAGCCCGGTGCAACACTCCCGGTAGGACGGCAATACCACCGTATCTTCGCTGGTAGGCGATGACGTGTGGGAGAAACTTTCATCCACAACAACCACGTTCCACGACTCCGGAAAGATCTACCAGCCCCGCGAGGGGACTGTCCCGAAACTGCAACGCACGTGATTTCCTTCCGACACTGTAACAAGGTCCGTCCGGCCATCACCCGGCACAACTCGCTCAGTAGCTGAGCGTTTCGCCACAGGCGACCGCACACGTCGGGTTCGGTGCTCCGGCAGTCACGTCGGTTCTGGGATCACCTGATCTCCATGGCCGCCGCACGCAGCATGCGTAATTGTCCGATCTCAGCGGCATTCTTCGTCAGCTCGACGTTCAACCACAACGCCATGTCGGCCAGTGTCCGGCCGGAGTCCGGGCCCCACGGAAACATCGCCGGGGCAAGAAGGTCGGCGTCGGTCAATGAGTCCAGCAGCCCGCGCCACCGTGCGCTGAGCTCCCTGATCTGTTGCACCGCGCCGATCGGACCCGGCCAGTCGATCTCGACGCGCGGAGTCGCAGGCCGGCCCTCGAGGTGGGCCAGGGCGGTGGACCACCAGAAGATCATGTGCCAGGTGAGCCAGCCGATGGTCGGAACCGGCATCGGGTCGGGCTCGACGTCAGCGAAGTCCGGCCACCACCGGCCCGATGAATCCTCATGCACCGTCCACACCAGCGGACCGGGTTCCCACAGGTGATCGCCGCCGGACAGCGCCGACAGGTGCAGGTCGGTCAGTGCCCAGGCGAGGTCGAACTGGCGGCGCAGTTGGCTGATCACGGCACCCGCATCACCAGCAGGGTCTGTGCCGAGGTACCGATGAATCCTTGGCGGTCAAATATTTCCGCCGTCGTCGCGCCGATACCGTCCGGTCCGATCGAGCCGCGGGCCCGAATCGCGAAGTCCGAGCCCTCGGGAAGCCGGTGCAGATGCACCGAGGTGTCGGTGTTCATGAAGATGAACTTCTGTGGGTCCAGCGCTGCGCCGATACCGTTGGCCGAATCGACGACGAGCGCCAGGCGCTGCAGAGCCGTCGTCTCCTCATCGTCGACCACCGGCGTCAACGGACTCATCCACGCCACCGCGGCCTCACCGTCGGCGGTGTGTTGCCGTCGCCACGACACACTCTCCAGATAGCCCGGCGCACCTTCCCAATCATGTGCCACGTCGGTGACCTCGCCCTCGACCAGCGGCGCGAAGCGGTCGGTGACCACGTCACCGGTGTCGCTGGGCGCCAGCAGCCAGGCTGTCACCCGCGCCACCGCCCGCCATGTGCCGTCGGGCCGGGCCGCCTCCATCTCCGAGACGACCATGGAGATTCGTGAACCCGGCCGGTCCACCCAGGCCCGAACCCGAACCGGTGCAACGGGAATCGCACCCAGGATGTCGAGCGTCAACCGTCCCACGCGCAGGCCGGATCCCGCGGTCGACTCCTCGATCGCCTTGGTCAACAGTGCCAGCGGCGGCGAGCCGTGCTGAATGGCCGGATCCCAGTTGCTCCGGGTGTCGGCGGTGGACTCGAACAGCTGGTAGTCACCATCGGAACCCCGCCGATGGTAGTGACACCCGATCATGCAACTCCTGATTCTGGCCATCCGGGATACGGCGGCGGGGTGCCGCCGAACGCTGGACACAAACTCTGATGCGCACACCACGAGCACAACCGCGACGGGTTGGGCCGGAAGTCACCGGTGGCTCCTGCCGCCTGGATGGCTTTCCAGATCGCCATCAGTGTCCGCTCGAACCGCAGCAGCTCGTCGTGCTCGGGGGAGTAGTCCAGTACCTGACCGTCGGCGAGGTACAACAGCCGGAGCCGTGACGGCATCACGCCCCGCGAGCGCATCAGTGCCACGGCGTAGAACTTCATCTGGAACATCGCCTTGAACTCGGCCTGTGCCCGCGCCTCGGGCGGGGCCTTACCGGTCTTGTAATCGACGACACGCAACTCACCCGTCGGTGCGACGTCGATCCGGTCGACGAATCCGCGCAACAGCGTGCCGTCCGCGAGCTCGACCTCGAGCCGGTGCTCGCAACACTGCGGGTCGAACCGAGTCGGGTCCTCAAGGCGGTAGTACCCCGACAACAGCGCCCTGGCCTCGGCGAGCAGCGTGGCCGGATACTCCGTGTCAGCCAGCTCGGGCTCGGCGGCCACCACCTGTTCCCACGCCGGCTCGACCAGGGTCAGCGCCGTGTCGTGCACCCGCTCGGCCGCGGGCAGGCCATAGAGCTGCTCCAACGCGGCGTGCACCAACGAGCCGCGCAGCTGTGCGGTGGACCGGGGTTCGGGGAGCCGGTCGATGGCGCGGAACCGGTAGAGCAGCGGACACTGCTTGAAATCGCCGGCCCGCGACGGTGACAACGCCGGGCGGCGCGGTGCCGGGGCCGGTTCTTCGCTCACACCGAGAAGCCTAGGACCGGGCCCCGACAAAGTTGCGGAACCCCGGGCATCCCGGCCGGTGGGGGTACTGGCAGGCTGGACGTCCGTGGCAGGGAAGAGACCGACCGGACCGTTTGCCGTTGGCGACCGGGTGCAACTCACCGACGCCAAGGGCCGGCGTTACACGATGGTGCTCAACCCCGGCGGTGAGTTCCACACCCATCGCGGCATCATCGCCTTCGACAACGTGATCGGTCTGCCGGAGGGCAGCGTGGTCAAATCCACCAACGGCGATCAGTTCCTGGTGCTGCGCCCGCTCCTGGTCGACTACGTGATGTCGATGCCGCGCGGCGCCCAGGTGATCTACCCGAAAGACGCCGCACAGATCGTGCACGAGGGCGATATCTTCCCGGGCGCGCGAGTGTTGGAGGCCGGCGCCGGATCCGGCGCACTGACATGCTCGCTGCTGCGCGCCGTCGGCCCTGAGGGACGCGTCACCTCATACGAGATCCGCGACGATCACGCCCCGACCGCCGAGCGCAACGTCATCACGTTCTTCGGTGAGCGCCCGGACAACTGGGATCTGGTGATCGCCGACCTCGCCGACTACGACGGCCCGGAGATGGACCGCGTGGTCCTGGACATGCTGGCGCCCTGGGAGGTGCTGCCCGCAGTCTCCGAGGCGCTCGTCGCCGGTGGTGTGCTGATGATCTACGTCGCCACCGTCACCCAGCTGTCGCGGGTGGTGGAGGCGCTGCGGGAACAGCAGTGCTGGACCGAACCGCGGGCCTGGGAAAGCATGCAGCGCGGCTGGCACGTGGTGGGCCTGGCGGTCCGCCCGGAACACAACATGCGCGGCCACACCGCATTTCTGATCAGCGCGCGCAAATTGGCTCCGGGCGCCGTGGCGCCGGTGCCGCTGCGCAAGAAACGTCAGCTCGCCGTCGAGTCCGAGTCGGGCGCCTGACGGGGCATCGGCGGCCGTCGCTTTCTGCACCACGGTTGCGCCTCGCCGGCGATCACCGCCCTCAGGTCGAAAGCGGCGCGTGGCAGGCTCACTAGCTGGTCGTCGCTAGTCGTCGCTGTGGTGCAATCCCCTTCGGGCGGAGAGCAATTCGAGTTCGGGACGGCCCGCGACCATGCGTTCGGCGGCATCGAGGACATCGACCACGTGGGTCCGGTCGGCGGCTACCAGAGCGACGCCGATGCCGGCGCGGCGGTGCAGGTCCTGGACACCGGTTTCGGCTGCCGACACCGCGAGCTTGCGGTGCAGCTCGGCGATCACCGGCCGGATCACCGAACGTTTCTCCTTGAGCGAGTGGACATCACCGAGCAGCAGGTCGAACTCCAGCCATCCGATCCACATGACAGCTCAGCGGGGCGGCGTCGGCGCTGGCGGAGCGGGTGCGGCACCGGCGCCCATCACCAGCAGCAGATCGGCGGTGTGCCGGGTCAACTGCCAACCGTCGCCGTGCGGGGTGAATTCCATCGGGAAACTGAAGTCCTGCGCCGAACCGTTGCCGCCCGCGGTGACCTTGACGGTGGCCACCACGTTGGCCGGCTCGGTTTGCGACCACGCGAGATCGGTGGCCTCGAAGGTCAGCGGGGTGAATCCGTTGTCGGCCAGGGCGCGGCCGAACTTGTCCAGAGCGGCGGCGTCGTCTGCCGTGCCCTGTTCGACCAGAACGACCTTGTCGGCGCCGGGCACGTTGACATCGGCCAACCGGTCCAGCACGCCGGTGAGTGCTTCGGGAGCGGGCAGCGGCGCGGCCGGCGGTGCTTCGGGCGTCGAGGTCTGCACGCTCGTCGTCGGGTGGGAACTCTTCGCCGGGTGATCTCCGCCGCTGCACCCACAGAGCCCAAGTGCCGCCACGATCGTGGCGGCACTCAGGACTGTGATGCGGTTGCGGTTCAATTACCTACTCAGCCGACCGAGGACAGCAACGTCATGGCCGATCCCTTGGAGATCTGCCAACCGGTCGGGCTCGGGCCCGCCACGAACTGGATGTTCTGGGTCGCGGTGCCGCCGGTGGCCGAGGTCGCGGTGACATCGGCATATGCCACGCCGCCCTGATCGTCGATGTTGGCGATGTTGAAGGTCAGCGGGAACTTCCCTTCAGCCGCGGCCTTGTTGTAGGCGCGGTCCGCGGCGATGCTCTCGATCCGGCCGATGCCGCCCTGGATGTAGGGGGCCTTGCCGCTGAACGAGCCACCGCCGGCGAGCGCCTGCAGGGTCTGCACCAGTGGCGACGCCAGGTCCGGTGCAGGCGTGGCCGGCAGCGGCGCGCCGAAGACGACCGGCTGAATCGCCGGGCTTGTCGACATGCCGTTGGATGCAATAGAAGTCACACCCGCCGCTGCTCCGCCCACCACGGCGGCGGCTGCAGCTGCGGTGATAAAGCCGGTAACGAGGGTTTTCGGGGTCACGACTGTCCTTTCGATCGGACCAACTGAACTTAGAGGCTAACAGTGGTGCTGGTGTGTCTAGTTCCTAGAGCGCACACAATGGCTGAATCGCCGGTAGCGTTGAAGTTGTTACTGCACCAACTTGCGGTGCGGGAGGGAGCGCAATATGAGTGAGTCAGAGCGTTCGGACGGCTATGCCGAGAGCTTATCGGCCGGCCACTCGCAGCCCATGTCCAGCGATGAGGCCGCCGAGCTGGAATCGCTGCGTCGTGAGGCCGCGGTTCTGCGTGAGCAACTGGAGAATGCGGTAGGGCCCCAGAGCGGACTGCGCAGTGCCCGCGACGTCCACCAGCTCGAGGCGCGGATCGACTCGCTCGCCTCGCGCAACGCCAAGCTCATGGACACCCTCAAAGAAGCCCGTCAGCAACTCCTCGCGCTGCGCGAGGAGGTCGACCGGCTGGGACAACCACCGAGCGGCTACGGCGTGCTGCTCGGTACCCACGAGGACGACACCGTCGACGTGTTCACCTCGGGTCGCAAGATGCGCCTCACCTGCTCGCCGAACATCGAGACCGCATCGCTCAAGCAGGGCCAGACGGTCCGGCTGAACGAAGCGCTCACCGTGGTCGAGGCCGGCAATTTCGAGTCGGTCGGTGAGATCAGCACGTTGCGCGAGATCCTCTCCGACGGTCACCGGGCCCTGGTGGTCGGGCATGCCGATGAGGAGCGCATCGTCTGGCTGGCCGAGCCGCTGGTCGCCGCCGAGGACCTGCCCGACCTTCCCGACGCCAGGCAGGACGACGACCGTCCGCGCAGGTTGCGGCCGGGTGACTCGTTGCTGGTCGACACCAAGGCCGGATACGCCTTCGAGCGCATCCCCAAGGCCGAGGTCGAGGATCTCGTCCTCGAAGAGGTGCCCGACGTCAGCTACAACGACATCGGTGGTCTGGGGCGGCAGATCGAGCAGATCCGCGACGCGGTGGAGTTGCCGTTCCTGCACAAGGAGCTGTATCGCGAGTACTCGTTGCGCCCGCCCAAGGGTGTGCTGCTCTACGGCCCGCCCGGTTGCGGTAAGACCCTGATCGCCAAGGCGGTGGCGAACTCACTGGCCAAGAAGATGGCCGAGGTTCGTGGCGATGATGCCCGCGAGGCGAAGAGCTATTTCCTCAACATCAAGGGCCCCGAGCTGCTGAACAAGTTCGTCGGTGAGACCGAGCGTCACATCCGGCTGATCTTCCAGCGGGCCCGCGAGAAGGCGTCCGAGGGCACGCCCGTGATCGTGTTCTTCGACGAGATGGACTCGATCTTCCGCACCCGCGGCACCGGTGTCAGTTCCGATGTCGAGACAACCGTTGTGCCGCAGTTGCTTTCGGAGATCGACGGTGTGGAGGGGCTGGAAAACGTCATCGTCATCGGCGCTTCCAACCGTGAGGACATGATCGACCCGGCGATCCTGCGGCCCGGCCGCCTCGACGTCAAGATCAAGATCGAGAGGCCCGACGCCGAATCGGCACAGGACATCTTCTCCAAGTACCTGACCGAGGCTCTGCCGGTGCACGCCGACGATCTGGCCGAGTTCGGCGGGGACCGCTCGCTCACGATCAAGACGATGATCGAGAAGGTCGTGGACCGGATGTACGCCGAGATCGACGACAACCGGTTCCTGGAGGTCACCTACGCCAACGGTGACAAGGAAGTCATGTACTTCAAGGACTTCAACTCCGGCGCCATGATCCAGAACGTCGTCGACCGCGCGAAGAAGAACGCCATCAAGAGCGTGCTGGAGACCGGTCAACCCGGTCTGCGCATCCAGCATCTGCTGGATTCGATCGTCGACGAGTTCGCCGAGAACGAGGACCTGCCCAACACCACCAATCCCGATGACTGGGCGCGGATCTCGGGCAAGAAGGGCGAGCGGATCGTCTACATCCGCACTCTGGTCACCGGCAAGTCGTCGAGTGCGAGCCGGGCCATTGACACCGAGTCGAACCTGGGGCAGTACCTGTAGGGCCCTGGCCCAATCGGCCCCCGTCCGGGCGGCGCCGGTGGCAGCATGGAGCTGTGACCACACCGGCGCTGTCGTGGGACGTGGTGCCCGTCGACAATCCCGACGAGCTGAACGTCGTCATCGGGCAGGCGCACTTCATCAAGACGGCCGACGACCTGCACGAGGCGCTGATCGGTGTCAGCCCCTCCTTGCGGTTCGGTTTGGCTTTCTGCGAGGCGTCGGGTCCGCGGCTGGTGCGCCGCAGCGGTAACGACGCCGGCCTTGTCGAGTTGGCGGTGCGCAACGCGCTGGCCATCGGCGCGGGACATGTGTTCGTGATCTTCCTTCGCGAGGGATTTCCGGTGAACATCCTCAATCCGGTCAAAGGGGTTCCGGAGGTCTGTTCGATCTACTGCGCCACCGCCAATCGGGTCGAGGTCGTCGTCGCCGTCACCCCACTGGGGCGCGGCATCGCCGGCGTGATCGACGGGCAGCCGCCGCTGGGTGTCGAAACCGATGAGGACGAGACGGCCCGGCGAGAGCTGTTGCGGACGATCGGCTACAAGCTCTGACGGGTCACGAATCGGCCGTATGAGTGCGGTACCTGTCGCGCGCCACCAGGGTGAGACGTAGGTCGTCGAGCAGCGGGTCGAAGAACCGGGACCGCTGTTCGGCGTCCGAAACCGCCCGGGCGCTCATGTACATGAAGGTCAATGCGGCCAGGAACATGGTGGTCTGGATCAGCGCCTGAGGGACCGGGAAGGTCATGCCGAGCAGTCGGCCGTCGGGTGACCCGTTGCGCGTCCAGGCGGCCAGCAGTTCAGGACTGAGCACGATCAGGCCCAGCACGAAGAAAATCAACGCCGTCACGATCGCGACGGTCATTATCTGAACGATTTGCGAGAGTACGAGCACGAACACCACGTTGAACCGCTCGGGCTTCGACAGGCGCACCCGCCGTGGCCGGTCGGCCATGGTGGCGAACGGGGTGCCGGCCAGGCGCCGGTCGTCCTCGGGTTCCTTGGCGTCGGGCCGCAGAATCGGCCGCACCCGCTCCAGCGTGCTGGAGACCAGGAACACTGCGGCCACCGCGAACAGGAAGATCAGGACCAGCCAGAGCCGGGCCCGGCTGAGGGTGGACGCCATGACCCAGACGTAGGTGTTGAAGAAGACCAATACGGTCAGCAGGACCACCGGCAGTGCCCGGACGAACAAGCTGCCGACCGACGCCAGATTCAAGACCGTCACCTGGGCGGCGAAACTCAGAATGGATCCGATTCCTGTTGCGGTGCAAACCAATACGCCCGCGATGACCAGGAATTCGATGACCAGGTTGACGCTGTCACGCGCGGTCATGCCGCCGTAGAATCCGCTCGCCACGGTTACCAGCACGGCGACCGTCGACGCGGTCCCGGCGGTGCGCGCGGTGGGGAGCCTGGAGACGGCCCATCCGACCAGGGCGGCGACCGGCAACACCAACAGCAGTACCGCGAGGACGAACCACTCGGTGCGCGTCGGCGTGCCACCGATGTCGATGGTGTGCTTGCCGGTCACGGCGACCACCAGTACCGAACTGAAAGTCACCCAGGCGTAGGCCGCCAGTGCCGGTGCCGAACGGGCCCACACCGACCGGACCAGCGCGCCGGGCCGCAGCACGGCCGGCAGTCCGTTGGCCAGAAACCAGCGTTCGGCCTCGATGTGGTCGGGGAATTCTGGGGTCGCCATCAGCATTACTGCACCAAGCAATCACCCGTACGGCAAGCACCGCGCGTGACTCGGAAAGCGTGTCGTGCCGGGGGCCCCGGCCGGTCAACCGGGCGACGAACCGATGTGCGAGGCGATGGCCCGCAGTTCGTCGAGTACGACGGCGATTGCCGGACGTGCCGTGGCACCCGCGCGCGTGACCGCCTCCACCCGTCGCGCGACGGAGATGTCGGTGATCGGCAACCGCACCAACTCACGCGCGAGCCGCACATGGCGGGGGATGAGGGCGATGCCGGTGCCCGCGTGGACCAGCTCCTCGACCACCCGGAAGTCGTTGATCCGCTGGGTGATTCGCGGCCGGACCCCGGAGAGGATCGCGATCGAGTTCAGCACGTCGTCAACCATCAAGCCGCCTTCGACACCGATCCAGGGTTCGTCGGTCAGATCGGACAGCCGCACCCGATCGCGGCCGGCGAGGCGATGCCCGGGCGGCAGGACGACATCCAGTGGCTCACGCAACAGTTCGGTGGATTCGAAGCGCGGGCCCCACGAGAGCGTGTCGCGTTCGTCGCGATGAACCACCACGACATCGAAGTCGGCGAGCTGCGCCGGTGCCCTGGATGCCGGCACGTCGATATCGCGGCCGACAACCTGTACGCCGTGCTGTGCCGCGCGAACAATCAATGGGGCCAACAGCATTGCCGCGCCGGAGGGGAAGAACGACACGCTGACCGTGCCGCGGGGTGTGCTCCGATAGGCATCCATCTCGGTGCGGGCGCGGTCCAATGCCGCCAGAACGGCGTCGGCGTGACCGACCAGCACCTGGCCCGCATCGGTCAGCCGCACCCGTCTGCCGTCGGGTTCGATCAGTGGCACTCCGGCCTCACGTTGCAGGATCTTCAGCTGCTGGGAGACAGCCGAGGGCGTCATGGACAGCACCTGAGCCACTGCGGCCACCGTGCCGTGGTCGGCGAGCTCACGCAGCATTCGCAGGCGACCGGCATCCATGAAGCAATGCTACATATAAGGTGTAAAAACATTAGCTTGACTGAATCATAGGCAGGGCAACACGCTGAGTGCATGCCCCGACGCTCTACCGAACTGTGTCTGCTCGCCGTCGCTGTGGTGTGGGGATCGAGTTACCTGGCCACCAAGGAGATCGCCGCGGGCGACACGGTCTTCGGGCTACTGGCGGTGCGGTTCGCCATCGCCACAGCGGTGCTGGCCGCTGTCATGTGTCGGCGGTTGACGGGATTGACCCGCGTGGAGGCGGCCTGCGGCGTGGTCGGAGGCGTGCTCCTGGCCGCCGTATGCGTTGCTGAAACATACGGCGTGACAATGACATCGGCGTCCAATGCCGGTCTGATCATGGCGCTGACCATCGTGGCCACACCCGTGATCCAGCGCCACCGGGCTGGTCGTCGCTTCTACCTCGCGGCGGCGCTGGCGGTGATCGGTTGCGCGTTGCTGACGCAATCCGGCGGACTGACGTCCCTGCGAGCCGGGGACGTCGTGATGGTGATCGCCGCTCTGCTGCGCGCCGTACATGTCACCGTCATGGCGCGGATGTCGGACGAGCGTGGAATCGACTCGGCACGAACCACTTTGGTGCAGCTGCTCACGGTCGCCGCAGGGACATTAGCCCTGTGTGTGGCATCGGGGCAGTCCATACGGGCGGTGACGGGGGCTTACGGCCCAGGTGATTGGCTGCTCATCGGGTACCTCGCGCTGGCCTGCACGGTATTCGCGTTCTGGGTGCAGTTGCGGGCGCTGGGCACGTCCAGTCCGGCCCGGGTCAGTCTGCTGGTGGGCACCGAACCGCTGTGGGCTGCCGTCATCGGTGTCGCCGTGGCCGGCGATCCGATCACTGTGGCCGGAGTTGCCGGAGCCGCACTGGTGATCGCCGGTACCGGGTGGGGCCGGGCGCTGCTGACACCCTCTCGTGCTCACCGTGACGTGGGGCCCGGTGGGTGCGGTCCAGTCGTGCCTACGGATGCCGTGGAGTTGCCCGAATGTGCTACGGCGGGCGTGCGACGGTGACGACATTCGGAGAAGCGAGCGTATTCGGACACCATTTGCAGGGTTGAACGCGCAGGCGATCATTAGATTTTCATTTGAATTTCCCGGGCGGCGGTCTGCGCGGGCGATGCGGGTGTGCCGCGCCTCCGTTGTGCCGCGCCCGATGCGGCGGCGGCGGGGGAAACGACCCGGAGTTGGTACCCCTGCACCAATGTAACGATTCGATAACGACGCTAACACTTTTCTGAGATTGACGATTCGCGGAGTTGTTGCAGGTCAACGAGGGTGCCGGCAGACGTATCGCGGCTTCCCCGGCGGTGGCGCGGCTTGATCCCGGCAGGGTGGTGTGCTTACGTCGATGTCGCCGATGGCTTGAAACTGACGATGATCGCTGAGAAGTTCGGTGGTGACTTTTAACTCGATATGCGTGTTTTAGAAAGCGTCCCGGGACGCCATTCCCGGGAAGAATTCCTGCGCCCTCCACGGGGTACCGATGCGATTGGCATCCGCGACCTTGCGGAAGCCACCGGGGTGCTCGATCTCAATTCCACGTACGCCTATCTGTTGCTGGCGACTGATTTTGCTGCCACGTCAATAGTGGCCGAACGCGACGGTGACCTGCACGGATTCATCACGGGTTACCACCCGCCGCCGCGACCGGATGTCCTGTTCGTCTGGCAGGTCGCCGTGGCGCCGTCGGCGCAGGGCGGGGGATTGGCCAGCACCATGCTCGATGCGCTCGTGCATCGGGTGCGAGCGCAGCGCGAAGGGCGCCCGGTGACCGTGGAAGCCACGGTATCGCCCGGAAATGCCGCCTCTCGCGCGTTCTTCGGTGCCTTCGCGCGCCGTCACGGCGTCCCGCTCGTCGAGGATCCGCATTTCGGATGCAATCTCCTCGATGCCGACGGCGGGCACGAGGACGAGCCGATTCTGCGGATGGGGCCCATCGCCACGCCGCTCTCTCGCTGAAATCAGTTATCTGATAACCAGTTTGATTTATTGGAAGGATTATCCCTTGCTGCTCGCTACGACAGCGCCGTTGTCCGAATCTGACCTTCCCGACGTGTTCAGCACGGTCGAGTCCGAGGTGCGCAGTTATTGCCGGGGCTGGCCCACTGTCATGAACAGTGCCGCGGGCTCCTGGGTGACCGACACCGCGGGACGTACCTACATCGACTTCTTCGCCGGAGCTGGGGCGCTGAACTACGGCCACAACAACGCCGCACTGAAGGAGCCGTTGCTCGAATACCTTGCCTCCGACGGGATCGTGCACTCGCTGGACATGGCCACCGCGGCCAAGCAGCGGTTCCTGGAGAGCTTCGAGCGGTTCATCCTGCAACCGCGCGGGCTGGACTACAAAGTGCAGTTCCCCGGGCCGACGGGCGCCAACTCGGTGGAGTCGGCGCTCAAGCTGGCCAGGAAGGTGACCGGACGCGAGTCGGTCATCAGCTTCACCAATGCTTTTCACGGCATGACGCTGGGGGCCCTGTCGGTCACCGGCAACTCGATGAAGCGGGCCGGGGCGGGTATCCCGCTCGTGCACGCCACCCCGATGCCTTATGACAACTACTTCGGCGGGGTCACCGAGGACTTCCAGTGGTTCGCGCGCGTGCTCGACGATTCGGGCAGCGGGCTCAATCGCCCCGCTGCGGTGATCGTCGAAACCGTGCAGGGCGAAGGCGGTCTCAACGTCGCACGGATCGAATGGCTGCGCGCACTGGCCGAATTGTGCCGCGAACGCGACATCCTCCTGATCGTCGACGACGTCCAGATGGGGTGTGGCCGCACCGGGCCGTTCTTCAGCTTCGAGGCCGCAGGCATCGTGCCCGATATCGTCACGATATCCAAGTCGGTCAGTGGCTACGGCCTGCCGATGGCGCTCACCCTGTTCCGCCGGGAACTCGACGTGTGGACGCCGGGGGAGCACAACGGCACCTTCCGCGGTCACAACCCCGCCTTCATCACCGCCACCGCGGCGATCGAGACCTATTGGCAGAACGAACAATTCAGCGCCGATGCGGTGGCCAAGGGTGAGCAGATCCGGGCCCGGCTGGAGGAGATCGCCGCTGCCCATGAAGGCGTGACCGCCCGTGGTCGCGGAATGGCACAAGGGCTCAAGTTCGACGAGGCGGAGCTGGCCGGGCGGGTGTGCCGGGCCGCGTTCGACCGGGGTGCGCTGATGGAGACCAGCGGTCCGTCCGACGAGGTGGTCAAACTACTGCCGCCGCTGACCACTCTTCCGACCGAATTGTCCGAGGGACTCGACATTCTCGCCGAGTCCATCGCAGTCACGCTGGCCTGAGGAGGCTTGAAACATGATCGTTCGCACCACGGCTGAGATCACCGGGACGGACCGCGACGTCGCCGACGGAACCTGGCGATCCAAGCGCATCCTCCTGGCCGGCGACGGTGTCGGCTTCTCGTTCCACGAGACCACCATCGAGGCCGGCTCGGTCAACGAGTTCCACTACCAGCACCACATCGAGGCGGTGTGGGTCATCGAGGGGACCGGCACGCTGACGGACCTGCAGACCGGCCAGCAGTACCCACTCGCCGATGGGACCATGTACGTCCTCAACAACCATGACCGCCACCGAGTTACGTGCGACGAGCAGCTGCGGATGTTGTGCGTGTTCAATCCGCCGGTGACCGGGCGGGAGGTCCACGACGAGAACGGCGTCTACCCGGCGCCGCAGTCTGTCGCATGACGGCAGTCCAGCGAGAACCCGTCGGCGAATCACGTACGGACTCGGCCGTTGTCGAGGATCGTTACCCAACCCGGCTGGACCACGCGATCGAGCCGATACCGCGCCAGGAGCCCGTGGTGTGGGGCGGGGTGGCGGACGGGCCGCTGAGTCAGCACCATCTCGACGGCTTCTCCGAGTACGGCTACCTGGTCGCCCCCGAGACGGTCTCCGATGATTGGCTGCCGTTGTTGCGGCACGAAATCGACCGGGTCGCAGTGGATCTCGAGAAATACGATCCACGAGTGATCCGTGAACCGGGCGGCACGATCCGGTCGATCTTCGAGCCGCACCTGCTGAGCGATCTGGTGGCCCAGGTGGTTCGGCTGGACACGGTACTGCCGGTGGCCCGGCAGCTGCTCGGCGGTGATGTCTACATCCACCAGGCCCGGATCAACCTCATGCCCGGTTTCACCGGGACAGGGTTCTACTGGCATTCGGACTTCGAGACCTGGCATGCCGAGGACGGCATGCCGGCGATCCGTGCCGTCTCGTGCTCGATCGCGCTGACCGAGAACTATCCCTACAACGGGTCGCTGATGGTCATCCCCGGCTCGCACCAGACGTTCTACCCGTGCGTCGGCGCCACGCCCGAGGACAACCACGACACCTCCCTGGTCGTCCAGAGCATCGGGGTACCCGATCAGACGACCTTGACCAAGGCTGTCGACGAGCACGACATCCACCAGTTCACCGGTCCGCCCGGTACCGCACTGTGGTTCGACGCGAACCTGCTGCACGGCTCGGGGTCCAACATCACTCCGCTGCCGAGGTCGAACGTCTTCCTGGTGTTCAACTCCGTCGACAATGCGCTGACGGAGCCGTTCGCCGCCGCGCGGCGACGGCCCGAATACCTGGCGGCCCGGGGTCGGGGTGCGCAGGCCGTCACCTAGGCTGGCCACATGCAACGGATTATCGGAACAGAGGTCGAATACGGCATCTCATCGCCGTCCGATCCGACCGCCAATCCGATCTTGACCTCGACTCAGGCGGTGCTGGCATACGCGGCTGCCGCCGGCATCCAGCGTGGAAAGCGCACCCGGTGGGATTACGAGGTCGAAAGCCCGCTGCGCGATGCTCGCGGATTCGACCTGTCCCGGGCCTCGGGGCCGGCTCCGATCGTCGATGCCGACGAGGTCGGCGCGGCCAACATGATCCTCACCAACGGTGCCCGGCTGTATGTGGACCATGCCCACCCGGAGTATTCGGCGCCCGAGTGCACCGATCCGATGGACGCGGTGATCTGGGACAAGGCCGGCGAGCGCGTGATGGAGGCCGCGGCCCGCCACGTCGCCAGCGTGCCAGGAGCCGTCAAGCTGCAGCTCTACAAGAACAACGTGGACGGCAAGGGCGCCTCCTACGGCACCCACGAGAACTATCTGATGTCACGCCAGACGCCGTTCTCCGCGGTGATCGCGGGTTTCACGCCGTTCCTGGTGTCCCGCCAGGTCGTGACCGGCTCGGGCCGGGTCGGTATCGGGCCGTCGGGCGACGATCCCGGCTTCCAGCTGTCCCAGCGGGCCGACTACATCGAGGTCGAGGTCGGCCTGGAGACCACGCTGAAGCGCGGCATCATCAACACCCGCGACGAGCCGCACGCCGACGCCGACAAGTACCGCCGGTTGCACGTCATCATCGGCGACGCCAACCTGGCCGAGACGTCGACCTACCTCAAGGTCGGGACCAGCTCGCTGGTGCTCGATCTGATCGAGGAGGGGCCGCAGTTCGGGCTGGATCTGTCCGATCTGGCGCTGGCCCGGCCGGTGCACGCGGTGCACGTGATCAGTCGCGATCCTTCGCTGCGGGCCACGGTCGCGCTGGCCGACGGTCGCGAGATGACCGCGCTGGCGCTGCAACGGGTCTATCTGGACCGGGTGGCCAAACTGGTGGATATCAAGGACCCCGACCCGCGGGCCTCCCACGTCGTCGAGACCTGGGCCCACGTGCTCGACCTGCTCGAACGCGATCCCATGGAATGCGCCGAGATCCTGGACTGGCCCGCCAAGCTGCGGTTGCTGGAGGGTTTCCGCCAGCGCGAGAACCTCGGCTGGCAGGCGCCCCGGCTGCACCTGGTCGATCTGCAGTACTCCGACGTCCGGCTCGACAAGGGCCTGTACAACCGGCTGGTCGCGCGGGGTTCGATGAAGCGGCTGGTCACCGAGCAGCAGGTGATCGACGCGGTCGACAACCCGCCGACCGACACCCGGGCCTATTTCCGCGGTGAATGCCTGCGCCGCTTCGGTGCCGACATCGCCGCGGCCAGCTGGGACTCGGTGATTTTCGATCTCGGCGGCGATTCGCTCGTCCGGATTCCGACGCTCGAGCCGCTCCGCGGCAGCAAGGCGCATGTGGGCGCCCTGCTGGACTCCGTGGACAGCGCCGCCGAACTCGTCGAACAACTCACGAACTGACCATCTCCGGCGGTGAGCTATCCCGGGCAATCCGGGTGCCGACCGGTACTGTGGAAGGACCGGTTGGGCGGATAGCCCGGCCGATGACAATTGCAGGAGGCAGCGATGGCTCAAGAGCAGACCAAGCGTGGCGGTGGCGGCGGCGAGGATGAAGACCTCCCGGGTGCATCTGCCGCCGGCCAGGAGCGTCGCGAGAAGCTGGCCGAGGAGACCGACGATCTGCTCGATGAGATCGACGACGTGCTGGAAGAGAACGCCGAAGACTTCGTGCGCGCCTACGTCCAAAAGGGCGGCCAGTGACCTGGCGCGAAAACTTCTCTCCGTCTTTGCCCCAGCCCCATACCGGTACCCCTTCTGCAGCCATGGACCTGTCGTCATTCTCTGAACTGCTGCGTCGACAGGCTCCCGAGCTGTTGCCGGTGAACCGTGTCGCCGACGGGGTGTTCAACCCGACCAACGCGGTGCCGCACGGGACGACCATCGTCGCGATCAAGTATCGCGGCGGGGTGCTGATCGCCGGTGACCGCCGCTCGACTCAGGGCAACATGATCGCCGGGCGCGACGTGCAGAAGGTGTACATCACCGACGATTACACGGCGACCGGTATCGCGGGCACCGCGGCCATCGCCGTGGAGTTCGCCCGGCTCTACGCCGTGGAACTGGAGCACTACGAGAAACTCGAGGGCGTCGCCCTGACGTTCCGCGGGAAGGTCAACCGGTTGGCCATCATGGTGCGGGGCAATCTCGGTGCGGCACTGCAGGGTTTCGTGGCGCTGCCGTTGCTGGTGGGCTTTGATGTTGACGCCGCCGATCCCGAGAACGCGGGCCGCATCGTGTCCTTCGACGCCGCGGGTGGTTGGAACATCGAGGAAGAGGGCTACCAATCGGTGGGCTCCGGCTCGATCTTCGCCAAGTCCTCGATCAAGAAGCTCTACCCCAAGGTGGCGGATGCCGATTCGGCTCTGCAGGTGGCCATCGAGGCGCTCTACGACGCGGCCGACGACGATTCGGCCACCGGCGGACCCGATTTGGTGCGCGGCATCTATCCGACGGCGGTGACCATCGGTGCCGAGGGCGCCGCGGAGATCACCGAGGAACGCATCGCCGAGCTGGCTCGCGAGGTCATCGCGCGCCGGACCCGGACGGGCGGTGAGGGGTAAATGAGCTTCCCGTATTTCATCTCGCCCGAGCAGGCGATGCGTGAGCGCTCCGAACTGGCGCGCAAGGGCATCGCCCGTGGCCGCAGCGTGGTGGCATTGGCCTACGACAGCGGTGTGCTGTTCGTGGCGGAGAACCCGTCGCGGTCGCTGCAGAAGGTCAGCGAGCTCTACGACCGGGTCGGTTTCGCCGCCGTCGGCCGGTTCAACGAGTTCGACAATCTGCGGCGCGGCGGCATCCAGTTCGCCGACACCCGTGGCTACGCCTACGACCGCCGGGATGTGACCGGCCGTCAGTTGGCCAACGTCTACGCGCAGACCCTGGGCACGATCTTCACCGAGCAGGCCAAGCCCTACGAGGTTGAGTTGTGCGTGGCTGAGGTGGCGCATTACGGCGAGACCAAACCCCCTGAGCTGTACCGGATCACCTATGACGGTTCGATCGCCGACGAGCCGCACTTCGTGGTGATGGGCGGAACCACCGAGCCGGTCATCACCGCGCTGAACGAGTCGTATGCCGAGAATGCGGACCTCGCCGCCGCGGTGAAGATCGCGGTGGCGGCGCTGAGCGCCAGCCCCAACGGCTCTGAGCCGCGCGCATTGGGCCCCGCCACCCTTGAGGTGGCGGTCCTCGACGCCACCCGGCCGCGGCGCTGCTTCCGGCGGATCACCGGCACCGCGCTGGAAGCGCTTCTGCCCGAAGCGGATTCGGCTTCAGATTCGGATGCCGAGCCAGCTGAGTAACCGCTGTGTCAGAGCCGGTTGCCGGTACCTGCCGCGACGTCGAGCCTAGGCGAAGACATTGACGACTGTTTCCGCGTCCGCGCGGTCGGTGTAGAGCTGCCAGAGCTGCTCGGCCAGATCATCGGGATTCAGCGTGCGGATCGCGATGCCGGCGAACTGCTCTGAATCGGCCATCGCCCGGTGGATGTCGCCGCGCTCGATGAGGCCACCGATGGTGAGGGTGCCGGCGTAGATCCCGGCGGGGGCGAGTGCGGCATGCAGGGTGATCGCGTAGTTGCGTAGCGCTGCCGCCGCCAGTGCCAGCCCGCCGAGCGTGGGCATCGGCACGACGCTGCTCAGCCCGCCCGCGAACAACAATCCTCCGCTGCCGCGCTGCCGCATCTCGGGTAACAGCTGCGAGGCGAAGTCGACCGCGGGCACCACGGTGTCGAGCGCCGACTTCGCTCCTGCGGCGTCGAGATCGGTGATGTCGTCCGTGGGC
Source organism: Mycobacterium sp. URHD0025 (assembly GCF_000426065.1). GTDB lineage: Bacteria > Actinomycetota > Actinomycetes > Mycobacteriales > Mycobacteriaceae > Mycobacterium. Next base: position 252,878 of record NZ_AUEQ01000010.1, read on the forward strand.
GCCGTTTCGAACGCGGCCGGACCGTAGTAGCCGACGTCGATCCGGCCGAACCGGGCGCGGACCGCCTCGATGGCGCTGTGCAGTTGATCGGGTTGCGAGGCATCGGCGACGTACGCGGCCGCCTCGATGCCCTTGTCGGCCAGCGAGGCCAGATAGCCCGAATGGCGTTGTGGTGAACGTGAAATCAGCGCCACGCGGTATCCCGCGACGCCGAATCGGTGGGCGACGGACAGACCGAGGCCGGGGCCGACGCCGAGTACGGCGAGGACGGGAGCAGAAGTTGAGGTCATACTCAACTTGCTACCACAAGTTGAGTGGACCCTCAACTTCGCTAAGATCAGTGCCATGACGGCGATGCGCGCGGATGCGGTCAGAAACCGGGACCGCCTGGTGGCCGCGGCCGCCGAACTCTTCACCGAACGCGGGGTGGACGTACCGCTCGACGAGGTCGCGCGCCGGGCCGGCGTGAGTATCGGCACGCTCTACAACCACTTCCCGAACCGAGGCGCACTCCTCGATGTGGTGCTGGCCGACCGGTTGGCCGTCATCGACGGGCTGGCGCAGCAGGCGCTCGGCGATGCCGACGCGTGGCGCGGGTTCACGGAATTCCTGGACAGCCTGTTCACGATGCAGGCCTCCGACCGCAGCATCAACGACGCGGTGGCGCGCAATCCGGTCGGTGCTGTCGACGTGGCGGGGGAGTGCGGCCGTGCCGGGGGACTGCTGGAGGTTGTCGTCGAACGGGCCAGGGGCGCCGGAGCGCTGCGAGCCGACTTCGGTACCGATGACCTCGCAACGTTGATGTGGGCGATGTCCAAGGTGATCGCGATGGCCGACGGTGACGATGCCGTATGGCGGCGTCACCTGGCTTTCGTGTTGGACGGGCTGAAGGGTCCCGCCGCGTCAGGGCCCGTCGGTGCGCTCGGGCCGCCAGCCGACGTAGCTCAACCACAGCCCCATCACGGTCAGTAGCAGGAAGAAGCCGCGCGCGGCGATCAGCAGCGCGGGGCTGGTCACGGTCGCGTCGGCGCCGGTCTGGATTGCTGACGGGAAGGCCATCATCGCCATTCCCCGCAGTGCGACGAACCAGCCGAACAGGGAGATCAGTACTGCGGTGACGCTGTACCAGTACTGATGGAAGGCGATCACCACCAGGCCCATCAGCAGCATTGCGGCACCGAGGATCCAGGGCAGGGTTCCGCTCGTGAACAGATCACTCAGCAGGTTGCCGAGGCTGGGCAGCCGGATCGCGATGATCACGGTCGCGACGGCGACGAAGGGGCCGAGAACCCGGGCGAACGCGCGGGTGCGCTGCTGGGCCAGTGGGGTTGGTTGGGGCATGTGAACGCTCCTGATTAATAAACCGACCGTCGGTCTATTTTTAGGCTAAGCTCGAGAAGCGTCCAACGTCAATGGAGGATTCGTGGCTCGGCAGGTGAACTCGACCGAACATGCCGCCCGGCGGCGCGAGATCCTCGACGCCGCGCTTCGGCTGATGCATGACAAGGGCTATGAAGCCATGACCATCGACGATCTGCTGGCTGATCTGGGGATCTCGAAAGGCGCGCTCTACCACTATTTTCGGTCCAAAAAGGCCCTGCTCGAAGGCGTGATCGAGCAGATGGGCGAGAGTGCCGCCGCGCGTTTGGCCGGCATCGTCGACGACCCGAACCGCGGCGCGCTGGACAAGCTGCACGCCTACCTGGACGCCTCCCGGGCATGGAAATCGGACAGTCCGACCGAGGTGGCGACGCTGGTCCGGTTGTGGCACGACGAGAACAACGCGCTGTTGCGGCAGAAGATGACGCAGGGTTCGATGCGCACCACGGCGCCGATGCTCGAGGTGATCATCCGCCAGGGATGCGCCGAGGGTGTCTTCGACACCGACTACCCGCACGAGGCCGCGGGCGTCATCACCGGGATGGGGCTGCACTTGGCCGACGCCTTCATCGAGGCCATCGAGGCCGACGGCGCCGCGGGCAACGACATCAGCGGGCCGCATGCGCAGAAGGTCGTGGGTGCCTATCTGCAGGCGTTCGAACGCATCCTGGGCGCGCCTCCGGAATCTCTGCGGTCGGCTCACGGCGCGTCGTAGTTCGAACCGGTGGTTCCACTCACTCTTTACAACGGGTGTCGAGGCGGTCACAATAAAACGAATTTGATTCGTTTTAGGAGCGACCGATGATCACCCTGACAGCCACCGCGCCAGCGTCGTTGTCCCGCAGCGCCGAGTCGACGCGCCCGCCGCTGCGGGTGGGATTGGTGCAGCACCGTTGGCGGCCCGACGCGACCGAGCTGGCCAAGGTGTTGTGTGACGGTGTGGACCGGGCGGCCGGCGCCGGGGCCACATTGGTCTGTCTGCCCGAGATCACGCTCCTGCGCTACCCGGCGGACACCCCGGCCGGGGCGAACCCGGGTGCGTCCGCCGAGGATCTCACCGGTGGGCCGACCTTTTCCCTGGCTGCCGACGCGGCCCGGGCGAACGGCATCTTCGTGCACGCCTCGCTGTACGAAAAGGCCCCGGCCTCAGATGGATTGGGTTTCAACACGGCAATCCTCGTGGCCCCTTCGGGGGAGTTGGCCGGCTACACTCGCAAGCTGCACATCCCGATCTCGGCGGGCTACTACGAAGACACCTATTTCCGGCCCGGACCGGGACCGTCCGCCGCGGGGGAGCCGTATCCGGTGTACAGCCCAGAGGGGCTGGGCGCGCGCGTCGGCCTGCCGACCTGTTGGGACGAATGGTTCCCCGAAGTGGCGCGCAGCTATTCACTCGGCGGTGCCGAGATCGTGGTCTACCCGACGGCGATCGGTTCTGAGCCGGTGTTCCCGGCCTTCGACACCCAGCCGCTGTGGCAGCAGGTGATCGTCGCCAACGGGATCAGCAGCGGGCTTTTCATGGTGGTGCCCAACCGGATCGGCGACGAGGGCAAGGTCACCTTCTACGGCTCGTCGTTCATCTCCGACCCGTTCGGCCGGGTGCTGGTCCAGGCGCCTCGGGACGAGGAAGCAGTGCTTGTCGCCGACCTCGATCTGGATCAGCGCCGGGACTGGCTGGAGCTCTTCCCGTTCCTGCTGACGCGGCGGCCCGACACCTACGCCGCCCTGACCGCACCGGTCGACGTGGCGCACCCGTACGGAGTCGGCCACGAGGCCACCGCAGTGGTCAAATGACCGCCTACCGAATGCCGGCCGAGACCGCACCGCAGGATCGCGTGTGGATGGCATTCCCGTCCGCAGGCTATTCATTGGGCGACACCGACCAGGAACACCACGAAGCACGCGCCACCTGGGCGGCAGTGGCGCACGCGGTGTCGGAGTTCGAACCGGTGACGATGGTGGTCGACCCTGCCGAAATGCCTGCGGCGCGGCGCTATCTGTCGGCGGCCGTCGACATCGTCGAGGCGCCGCTGAACGACGCCTGGATGCGCGACATCGGCCCCACCTTCGTGCATGCCGACGACGGTTCGGTGGCCGCGGTGGACTGGGTGTTCAACGGCTGGGGCGCGCAAGACTGGGCGCAGTGGGACCGTGACTCGAAAATCGCCGCCGCCGTTGCTGATTGGGCCGGTGTTCCGGTGGTCGACTCCAGCCTGGTGAACGAAGGCGGCGGCATCCAGGTCGACGGGCTGGGTACCGCGCTGGTCACCGAGACGGTGCAATTGGACCCCGGCCGCAACCCCGGCGCCACCAAGGCTGACATCGAAGCCGAGCTGTCGCGCACCATCGGTGCCGATCACACGGTCTGGCTGCCGCGTGGGCTGACCCGGGACTCGCAGCGCTTCGGCACTCGGGGACATGTCGACATCGTCGCGGCGATACCGTCGCCCGGGCGGCTGCTGCTGCATGCGCAGCCTGCGGAAGAACATCCGGACCACTTGGTGTGCAAGGAAATTCGCGCATCGATCGAGCAGAGCCGCGATGTCGCGGGGCGCCCGTGGGACATCGTGGAGCTGCCCGCGCCCGGTCAGTTGACCGACGCCGACGGTTTCGTCGACTACAGCTACGTCAATCATCTGGTGGTCAACGGCGGGGTGATCGCCTGCGCTTTCGGCGACCCGCGCGACGCGGACGCGGCGGCGATTTTGGCCGAACAGTATCCGGGCCGCCGTGTCCTCAGCGTCGATGCCCGCCCGTTGTTCGGGCGCGGCGGTGGCATTCACTGCATCACCCAGCAGCAGCCCGCCCCGCGCGGGCAGTGACCGGCCGGACCGAAACGCAGCTCAACTCGGCAGTCGGATCGGGGTGGTTGCCGCCCATGTCCTGCCCAAACCCGTAAGCTCGATCTCGTGCAGCGGCGAATCATGGGCATCGAGACAGAATTCGGTGTGACCTGCACCTTTCACGGGCATCGCAGGTTGTCACCCGATGAGGTGGCGCGCTACCTGTTCCGGCGGGTGGTGTCGTGGGGACGCAGTTCCAACGTGTTCCTGCGCAATGGCGCCCGGTTGTATCTGGACGTGGGCAGTCACCCTGAATACGCGACTGCCGAATGCGACAACCTGACCCAGCTGGTCACCCACGACCGCGCCGGCGAGCGCGTCCTGGAAGACCTGCTGATCGATGCCGAGCAGCGGCTTGCCGACGAGGGCATCGGCGGGGACATCTATCTGTTCAAGAACAACACCGACTCGGCGGGCAACTCCTACGGCTGCCACGAGAACTACCTGATCGTGCGGGCCGGTGAATTCTCCCGGATCTCCGACGTGCTGCTGCCGTTCCTGGTCACCCGCCAGCTCATCTGCGGTGCCGGGAAGGTGTTGCAGACGCCGAAGGCGGCCACGTTCTGCCTGAGCCAGCGCGCCGAGCACATCTGGGAGGGCGTCTCCAGCGCGACGACGCGGTCACGTCCGATCATCAACACCCGCGACGAGCCGCACGCCGACGCCGAGAAGTACCGCAGGCTGCACGTCATCGTCGGTGACTCCAACATGTGCGAGTCCACCACCATGCTCAAGGTGGGCACCGCGTCACTGGTGCTGGAGATGATCGAGGCCGGCGTCCCGTTCCGTGACTTCTCCCTGGACAACCCGATCCGGGCCATCCGCGAGGTCAGCCACGACCTGACCGGGCGGCGCCCGGTGCGGCTGGCAGGCGGCCGGCAGGCCAGCGCTCTGGACATCCAGCGCGAGTACTACGCGCGGGCCGTGGAGTACCTGCAGACCCGCGAACCGAGCACGCAGATCGAGCAGGTGGTCGATCTGTGGGGCCGCCAGCTCGATGCGGTCGAATCGCAGGATTTCGCGAAGGTCGACACCGAGATCGACTGGGTGATCAAGCGCAAGCTCTTCCAGCGCTACCAGGACCGCTACAGCATGGAACTGTCCGACCCGAAGATCAGCCAGCTCGATCTCGCCTACCACGACATCAAACGCGGTCGTGGGGTGTTCGACCTGTTGCAGCGCAAAGGGCTTGCGGCCCGGATCACCACCGACGAGGAGATCGACGCCGCGGTCAACACCCCGCCACAAACCACCCGGGCCAAGCTGCGCGGTGAGTTCATCAGTGCTGCACAGGAGGCGGGTCGCGACTTCACTGTCGACTGGGTGCACCTCAAGCTCAATGACCAGGCGCAGCGCACCGTGCTCTGCAAGGATCCGTTCCGGTCGGTCGACGAGCGGGTCAAGCGCCTGATCGCCAGCATGTGAGCTCTAAGCTCTCATCTCGTGGCGGTATCCAAAGTCGAGCGGCTGATGAACCTTGTCATCGCCCTGCTGTCGACCGATCGTTTTCTGCCGGCGGACAAGATTCGCAAGATCGTTCAGGGCTACGAGGACAGCTCCAGCGACGAGGCGTTCTCGCGCATGTTCGAGCGCGACAAGAACGAATTGCGCGATCTCGGAATCCCGCTGGAGACCGGCCGGGTGTCGAAGTTCGATCCCACCGAGGGCTACCGGATCAACCGTGAGGCCTACGCACTGCCGGCCGTCGAGTTGACCACCGACGAGGCCGCTGCCGTCGCGGTGGCCACCCAGCTGTGGCAGTCGCCGGAGCTGATCACCGCGACCCAGGGCGCGTTGCTCAAGTTGCGCGCGGCCGGAGTGGATGTGGAAGGCGGCGATCCGTCCGTCGCGATCACCTCCACGGCCGCGCTGCCCGGCATCCGAGGTTCGGAGAAGGTTCTGGGAACCCTGTTGTCGGCCATCGACAGCGGACGCGTGGTGCAGTTCGAACACAGGTATTCGCGAAGTGACCCGTACACCACCCGCACGGTCGAGCCCTGGGGTGTGGTGACGCACCGGGGCCGTTGGTACCTCGTCGGCCATGACCGTCTACGCGACGACACCCGGACCTTCCGGCTGTCGCGTCTCGGCGACACGGTCACCGCGATCGGAGAAGCAGGTGCCGTGCACAAGCCCGACGGCGTGAATCTTCGTGAGGTGGTGCAGCGCGTCGTCGCCGAATCCCCGACCGGGGAACAGGCTCAGGTGTGGGTGGCCGATGGCCGGGCGACCGCCTTGCGCCGGCAGGCCATTGCCACCGTGCCGCGCACGCTGGCCGGCCGTGTCGGTGAGGAGATCACCGTAGACATCGGCGGATACGACAGATTGGCCAGGGAGATCGCGAGTTACGGGGCCGACGCGGTGGCACTGTCGCCACAGATGCTGCGCGACGATGTGGTGGGGCGGTTGCGGGCGCAGGCGGGCAGGGCATGAGCCACGTTTCCAACCGGCTGGTCCGGATGCTCAACATGGTGCCGTACTTCCAGGCCAATCCGAAGGTCACGCGGGCCGAGGCGGCCAGCGTGCTGGGAGTCACCCGTAAGCAGCTCGATGACGACCTTCGACAGTTGTGGATGTGCGGCCTGCCCGGGTACAGCCCCGGCGATCTCATCGACTTCGACTTCGAAGGTGACACGGTCGAGGTCACGTTCAGCGCCGGCGTCGATCGCCCGCTGAGGCTCACCTCGACGGAAGCGACCGGCATCCTGGTGGCGCTGCGGGCATTGGTCGACGTGCCCGGCATGGTCGATCCGGAAGCCGCGCGCAGCGCCATCGCCAAGATCGAATCCGCTGCAGGCAGCAAGCTGGCGGCCGTCGACGAGCCGGCGCAGACCGAGAGTGTCGCTGCCGCGGCCGTGCGGGCGGCGGTGCGCGACGGCCGTGCGGTGACGCTGGAGTACTACTCGGCGTCGCGGGATTCGTTGAGCCGACGCACTGTCGACCCGATCCGGGTGGCACTGGTCGGAGACAACAGCTATCTGGAGGCGTGGTGTCGCACCGCCGAGGCGGTCCGGCTGTTCCGCTTCGACCGCATCGTCGACGCGCAGGTGCTCGACGAGGCATCCTCGCCGCCGCCACCCGCGGTGCAGGCCGGGCCCGACACGTCGCTGTTCGACGCGGATCCGGCCCTGCCGTCGGCCACCCTTCTGGTCGATGCGACTGCCTCATGGGTGTTCGACTACTACCCGTTGCGGGTGGTCAACGAACTGCCCGATGGAGGCTGCGAGGCTGCGATGACCTACGCCTCCGACGAGTGGATGACACGGTTCGTGCTCGGCTTCGGCTCGGCGGTCACCGTGCTCGCCCCGGAGTCGTTGGCGCAGCGGGTGCGGGATGCGGCGGCCGAGGCACTGCGTGTCTACGACGCCGACGACGCACGCGGGTAGACTCGGCACGGACGTCTGGAGGTAACCAAATTGGGTGGTCTACAACCCTGGCACTGGATCATTGTCATCGCGGTGTTCGTGCTGCTTTTCGGCGCCAAGAAGCTGCCGGATGCGGCACGGTCGCTCGGTAAGTCGATGCGCATCTTCAAGTCGGAGATCAAGGAGATGCAGTCGGATTCCTCCGGGTCGTCGGGTTCCGCGGCCGACACGCCGCCGGCAAAGCCGATCGCCTCCGAGCGGGTCGAGGCGCCCGCCCCTGAGCAGTCCCCGGACCGCCACACGGCCTGACCGGTCCGGCAACGATCGCGGTCATCGCCCCGCGGTGCCGCTTCGCGTCTACGACCAGGCCTGTAGAACACGCCAGTGACCTCCGGATTCATCAAAAAGCTCGATCCTCGCCGTCGTCGTTCGCGGGTAAACCCCGACGGGACGATGTCGCTCGTCGACCACCTCCACGAGCTACGCACCAGGCTGCTGATCGCGGTCGCCGCGGTTGTGGTGACCACGATCTTCGGGTTCCTCTGGTACACCCACGGCATTTTCGGCTTCCACAGCCTCGGTGAATGGCTGCGGGGTCCGTACTGCGCACTGCCCGCATCCGCGCGCGCCGATATCACCCCCGGTGGGGGCTGCCGTCTGCTCGCGACGGCGCCATTCGACCAGTTCATGTTGCGACTGAAGGTGGCGCTGGCCGCCGGCATCGTGCTGGCCTGCCCCGTGTGGCTGTATCAGATGTGGGCGTTCATCACCCCGGGCCTGTACAAGAAGGAACGCCGGTTCGCGATGGCGTTCGTGGGCATCGGTGCGGTGCTGTTCATCACGGGCGCGGTGCTGGCCTATGTGGTGCTGGCGACGGCGCTCGGTTTCCTGCTCACCGTGGGCAGCGATGTCCAGGTGACAGCCCTGTCCGGTGACAAGTACTTCGGCTTCCTGATCAACCTGCTGCTGGTGTTCGGCATCAGCTTCGAATTCCCGTTGCTGATCATCATGCTGAACCTGATCGGCATGCTCACCTACGAGCGGCTCAAGGCGTGGCGGCGGGGATTGATCTTCGGGTTGTTCGTGTTCGCGGCGTTCGCCACGCCCGGCTCGGATCCGTTCACGATGTTGGCGCTGGCCTGCGCGTTGACCGTGCTGCTGGAGTTCGCCATCCAGGTCGCCAGGATCAATGACAAACGCAAGGCTCGTCGGGAAGCGCTTGAGGTGCCCGAGGACGAGGCCGCACCGATCCCGACGGCGGAGCCGCTCGAGCGGCCCGAGCCGGTGACGGAGCCGGATGTGCGACCGTCGCGGATCGACATCGATGACGATGCCACCTGATACCGATGCCCCCACCGGTGGTGAGCTGACCAAGTTCACCGCCGAATACCCGTTCGCTCTCGACGACTTCCAGCTTCGCGGCTGCCGCGCGCTCGAAAGCGGCCACGGCGTGCTGGTGTGTGCACCCACCGGGGCCGGCAAGACCGTGGTCGGCGAGTTCGCTGTGCACCTGGCCCTGGCGGCGGGTGGCAAGTGCTTCTACACCACACCGATCAAGGCCCTGAGCAACCAGAAACACAACGATCTGGTGGCCCGCTACGGGGCGGACAAGATCGGTTTGCTCACCGGTGACCAGTCCATCAACGGTAACGCCGACATCGTGGTGATGACCACCGAAGTGCTGCGCAACATGCTGTATGCGAATTCGCCTGCACTGCAAGGGCTTTCCTACGTCGTGATGGACGAGGTGCACTTCCTGGCCGACCGCATGCGCGGGGCGGTGTGGGAGGAGGTGATCCTGCACCTACCCGAGGAGGTGCTGCTGGTCAGCCTGTCCGCGACGGTCAGCAATGCCGAGGAGTTCGGTGGCTGGATCCAGACCGTCCGCGGCGATACCACCGTTGTCGTCGACGAACACCGGCCCGTCCCGCTGTCCCAGCACATGCTCGTCGGCAGGCGGCTGTTCGATCTGTTCGAGCACACCGGAAGCGCCGGCGGAGCCGCCCCGGCGTCGACGTCGACGTTGGTGGACCCGGATCTGTTGCGCCACATCAGCCACCGGCGTGAGGCCGACCGGCTGGCGGATTGGCAGCCTCGAGGACGTGGCCGCGGGGGTGGGCGTCCGCAGCTGTACCGGCCGCCCAGCCGGCCCGACGTCATCGCCACGCTGGACGGCGCGGGGCTGCTGCCCGCCATCACGTTCGTGTTCTCCCGCGCCGGATGCGACGCGGCCGTCCAACAATGCCTACGCGCACCGCTGCGGTTGACCACCGACGAGGAGCGCGGCCGGATCGCGGCGATCGTGGACCGCCGCTGCGCCGATCTGGCCGAATCCGATCTCATCGTTCTCGACTACCACCAGTGGCGCGAAGGACTGCTGCGCGGCCTGGCCGCCCACCACGCCGGCATGCTCCCGGTCTTCCGGCACACCGTGGAAGAGCTGTTCACCGCGGGCCTGGTCAAGGCGGTGTTCGCGACCGAAACCTTGGCCCTGGGCATCAACATGCCCGCGCGCACCGTGGTGCTGGAGCGGCTGGTGAAGTTCAACGGCGAACAGCACGTTCCGTTGACGCCGGGGGAGTACACCCAGCTGACCGGCCGGGCGGGGCGCCGCGGGATCGACGTCGAAGGCCATGCCGTGGTGCTGTGGCGGCCCGACGACAGCAACGCCGAACCCGCCGAGGTCGCCGGTCTGGCCTCGACGCGGACCTTCCCCCTGCGCAGCTCGTTCGCACCGAGCTACAACATGACCATCAACCTGGTGCAGCAGATGGGGCCCGAACAGGCGCACAAACTGCTGGAGCGCTCGTTCGCCCAGTATCAGGCCGACCGGTCGGTGGTCGGGTTGGTGCGCGGAATCGCGCGCGGAGAACGGATGCTGGCGGAGTTGGCGGCCGAACTCGGCACTGACGAGCGCTTGCGCGAGGAGCCATCCGGCGGTGACGAGCGCTTGCGCGAGGAGCCATCCGGCGCTGACGAGCGCTCGCGCGAGGAGTCATCCGGCACTCCGGAAGCGCCGATCCTCGACTACGTCAGGCTGCGGACCAAGATCGGCGAACGCGAACGCGCGCAGTCGCGGGCGTCGCGGTTGCAACGGCGCAGGGCCGCCACCGATGCGCTGGCCGAGTTGCGTCGCGGCGACATCATCACCATCACCCACGGTCGCCGTGGCGGACTTGCCGTGGTCCTGGAGCCCGCCGAACGCGACAGCGACGACCCGCGTCCGCTGGTGCTGACCGAACACCGGTGGGCCGGCCGCATTTCGTCGGCGGACTATTCGGGTGCGTCGGCCCCGCTGGGTGCGATGACGCTACCCAAGCGGGTCGAACACCGGCAGCCACGCGTGCGCCGGGACCTGGCGTCGGCATTGCGCTCGGCCGCCGCCGACCTGTCGGTGCCCTCGGTCCGGTCGAGCCGGCGCGCCCCAGCACCCGAACGTGACGTCGATCCCGAATTGGCCGGGCTGCGGGACCAACTGCGCCGCCACCCGGCGCATCAACTCCCGGACCGTGAACCCAAGGCCAGGATCGCCGAACGCTATCTGCGCATCGAACGTGAGAATGCCCAGATCCAGCAGAAGGTGAATGCGGCCACGAACTCACTGGCCCGCACCTTCGACCGGATCGTGGCGCTGCTGAGTGAGCGCGGCTTCATCGAAGACGACAACCAGCCCGAGCGCAGCCCGGACCTCAAGGTCACCGATGCCGGCCGGCTGTTGGCCCGCATCTACAGCGAGAGCGATCTGCTGGTGGCCGAATGTCTGCGCGCCGGGTTGTGGGACGGTTTACAGCCCGCCGAACTGGCCGGCGTTCTCTCGGCCGTGCTGTTCGAATCGCGCGGGGACACCGCGGGTGGCGCGGTGGGTATCGACATCCCCACCCCTGGCCTGCGCCGGGCGCTGGCCCAGACCCGGCGGTTGTCGGCGGACCTGCGCGGCGACGAGCAGCGGCACCGGTTGGCACCGAGCCGTGAGCCCGACGAGGGTTTCGTCACCGCCGTCTACCGGTGGGCCACCACCGGTGATCTGGCGGCCGCACTCGCCGCCTCCGATGTGGGCGGGACAGGTTCAGCACTGTCGGCGGGCGATTTCGTGCGGTGGTGCCGCCAGGTGCTCGATTTGCTCGACCAGGTGCGCAATGCCGCTCCCACGCCTGCCCTGCGCAATACCGCGAAACGCGCTGTCAACGACGTTCGGCGCGGTGTTGTTGCTGTTGATGCAGGGTAGTGTGTGGCAGGCGATACCGAACAGGATCAAGGAGAACCATGAGCGGACCGCAGGGATCTGACCAGGGACAGCAGTGGCCCGGTCAGCAGCCTGAGCCCGGGGGGGACCAGGCGCCGGGTGCTGAAGCGTGGCAGCCGCCGACCCCCGCTTCCGACGACCCCACGGCCCACGCTCCGGCCTGGCAGCCGCCGGCATATACGCCGCAGCAGTACCCGCCGTACCAGCCGCCTTCTCAGGGCGTCCAGCAGCCGGATTACTCACAGCCGCAACAGCCTCAGTACCCCGGGCCCGAGCAGTACGGCCAGCAGGCCTATCCGCCTCCGGGCCAGCCGCAGTACGGGCAGGTGCCGGGCTACGGTCAGCAGCCCCAGTACGGGCAGCCGGGCCAGCCCCCGCAGTACGGTCAGCCGGGGCCATACGGGCAGCCCGGCCAGTACGGCGCCCCCGGCCAGTTCGGCCAGTACGGGATGCCCGGTGCCGAGGCGAGCTCCAACTCCAAGCGTTCGCTGGCGATCATCGGCGGCCTCGTGATCCTGTTGGTGGCCATCGTCGCCGTCACGGCGTTCTGGTTGCCGGGATGGGCGATGACGACCAAGCTCGACATCAACAAGGCCCAGAGCGGTGTCGAGCAGATCCTCACCGACAAGACCAACGGCTATGGCGCCACCAAGGTCACCGGCGTCAAGTGCAACGACGGCGAGAACCCGACGGTCAAGAAGGATTCGACCTTCGACTGCGAAGTCACCATCGACGGCACCAAGCGCAAGGTGACAGTGACGTTCAAGGACGACAAGGGCACCTACGAGGTCGGTCGGCCCAAGTAGTCAGGCCGCCGCGGGCAGCTCGTGGCAGTGGCCGGCTCGCCTCCGATTTCCACATGGGGGCGGCTCGCCGCGCCGCGAGCGACCCGTAGGTAGAAAAAGCCCCGAATTCCGGGCGTTCAGCCGGGCAGCCGGTCCAGGGCCGACTGCAATCGGCTGATCGACGACGCCACCCCGTACGCCGCCGCGAGTTCGGCGACCCGGGCCGGGTCTCTGGCGACCAGCGGCAGCTCGTCGGTCGCAGCCGTCATCGTCACCTGGGCATCCGTGGCCACCCGCACCACCGGCTCGGCTGCCGCCATGTAGTCGGCCGCGGCCAGCAACTTGGCCCGATGTGCTTTGGACAGCGAGGATTTCGGGTCCTCGGCCGCCAGCTTGATGCCCTCCAGCGAGCCGAACCGGGCCAGCAGGGCCGCGGCCGTCTTCTCGCCTATCCCGGCGACCCCGGGCAGCCCGTCGGACGGATCACCCCGCAGCAGGGCCAATTCCGCGTATGCCGGTCCGGCGCGGTCGATGGGCACCCCGTACAGCTCTGCGACTTCCTCCGGACCGAACTTCGTGGCCTTGGCCAGCCCGCGACCGATGTAGAGCACCCGCACGGCGGGGGCAGGCTCATCACGCACCAGTTGGAGCAGGTCACGGTCGCCGCTGACCACCACGACCGGATCGCGCTGTTCACGTGTCGCCAGCGTGCCGAGCACGTCGTCGGCTTCGAACCCCGGGGCGCCGGCCATGGTGATGCCGAACGCGTCGAGCAATTCGATGATCATGTCGACCTGCGGGGTGAGGTCGTCGGGAACTTCTTCGACGTAGAGGGTTCCATCAGGAGGCGGCCGCAGCCCGATGTCGGCCTCCGGCCGAGCGACCCGGTGCGCCTTGTACGACGGCACCAGCTCGACCCGCCACTGCGGCCGCCAATCGTCGTCGCGGCACACCACGAGCCGGCGCGGCCGTTCCCGGGTCACCAGAGTGGCGATCGAATCCAGGAACCCGCGCACCGCGTTCACCGGCCGGCCGTCGGGAGCCTTGATCGACGAGGGCACGCCGAAGTACGACCGGAACCACATGCTGGCGCCGTCGAGCAGCAGAACCGGGTCGCTCACTGGATCCTCCCGAAGATGTATGAGGCGGCGGTGACGGCTTTGCCGCCGGCGCCCTCGTCGTGCAGGGTGGCCCTGACGGCGACGCTGCCGGCACCCGCGTTCCCAGCGCCGGTCAGTACCTGGGTGTCGACCCGGAACGGGCCGGCCTTGCCGCGCGCCAGGAACATCACATGCGACGAAAACCCTTGCAAAGCAACACTTTTTGTGGCCTCGACCGCGCTTTCCATGGCGGCCGTCTCCAGTATCACGAACTGCGGGCCGATGTGAAGGGCGGCGTCCGGTGAGGCCACTTCGACGGCCAGCTCCGGCAGCACCCAGTGCCCGGCCCACGGTCCGCTGTCGCGCTTGCTGCCACCGAACACCTGCCACAGCGGCGGCAGATCCGGTCCGTCGACGACACCTATCGGGTCGACGGGCATCTTCTCCAGGCCCTCCGGCGGTGTGCCGATCGAGATGCCCTGGCCCTCGGTCAGTGCGATGACCCGGTCCGGATTGTCGGCGTCGACGATGACCGAGCGGCTGTAGGCCAGTTGCCTACCCTGTTTGAGGACCTCGGTGTCCACCCGGATGCGAGCCACATCCGTGGCCGGATCCAGGACCTGACAGGAATGGATGACCGGGTTGGGCACGGCCTCCAGATCACTCACTCCGCCGCTGTCGGGAGAGGAGATGCCGAGCACCGCAAGCAGCAATCCGCCCGCAGGGTTGCGCATGTCGCGACGCAACGTCACCGTGTCGTCGACCGGTCCCAGGTCCATCGAGGCATACGAGCGCCCGAGGTATCGATAACTGAGCAGGCCGCCCCAGCGCCTGCGCAGCTCAGCGGCATAGGCCTCGGGATCGTCGGTGAGATCACGGATGTCACGCAACATTCCAGCGACAGTAGCCGGTGGTCTCGGCGAGCTACGGACTAGCCTCGACGCCATGAGCGTCAGCCGATTCAGCACCGATGTCTACGCCCAACGGCTTTCCGCGGCGGCGTCCGCGGCGGCGGACGCCGGATTGACCGGTCTGGTCATCACCCCGGGCTATGACCTGCGATACCTGGTCGGCTCGCGGGCGCAGACCTTCGAGCGGCTGACGGCGCTGGTGCTGCCTACCTCGGGCGACCCGACGATCGTGGTGCCGCGCCTTGAATTGGCGGCGCTGCGCGAGTCGGCGGTCACCGAACTCGGTGTGACGGTTCGCGATTGGGTGGACGGGCAGAACCCGTATCAGATGGTCGCCGACGCGCTCGGCGGACCGGGCAGTGCCGTGGCGGTCACGGATGCCATGCCCGCCCTGCATCTACTGCCGCTGGCCGACCTGCTCGGCGTGATTCCGGTGCTGGCCACCGATGTGCTGCGCCGGCTGCGGATGATCAAGGACCCCGCCGAGATCGACGCGCTACGCAAGGCGGGTGCTGCGATCGACCGCGTGCATGCCAGGGTGCCCGAGTTCCTGGCGCCTGGCCGCACCGAGGCCGATGTGGCCGCGGACATCGCCGAAGCGATTGTCGCCGAAGGGCATTCAGAAGTTGCGTTCATCATCGTGGGCTCTGGCCCCAACGGGGCGGACCCGCATCACGAGTGCTCGGACCGTGAGTTGCGCGCCGGGGACATCGTCGTCGTCGACATCGGAGGTCCGTACGAGCCCGGCTACAACTCCGACTCCACCCGCACCTACAGCATCGGTGAGCCGGATCCGGAGGTGGCGCGCCGCTATGCGGTGCTGCAGCGCGCGCAGCAGGCCGCCGTCGCGGCCGTGCGTCCCGGCGTGACCGCTGAGCAGATCGACGCGGCCGCGCGCGACGTGCTGGCCGCCGAGGGGCTGGCCGAGGCGTTCGTCCACCGCACCGGGCACGGCATCGGGCTGTCGGTGCACGAGGAGCCCTACATCGTGGCCGGCAACGATTTGCCCCTGGAGGTCGGGATGGCATTCAGCGTCGAGCCCGGCGTGTATTTCCCGGGGCACTGGGGTGCCCGTATCGAGGACATCGTCGTGGTCACCGAGGGCGGTGCGGTGTCGGTCAACAACCAGCCTCACGACCTTGTCGTGGTCCCGGTGGGCTAGGCGTACGCGCCGCTAGCCACGCTGCAACAGGTGGCGTATCAGCTGGTCCAGGTGGTGGGCGTCGGTGATGACGGGGCTGCCGTGGATGAAGCTGGTCATGATGCCGCTGATGAAGGTGAGCACCACGACGGCACTTTCCTCGATCTGTGACGCCGGCACGGTGGGATCGTCGTACCAGCGGGCGATGACTTCGCGTGCCCGGCTGTAGAACTGGACGCCGTAGGTCGACATGATCGCCGCCAGGTCAGGGTCCCGGTGGGCGTGCAGGATCAGCTCGAAGCGGGCCCTGGTACGGGTCAGGTAGGGCTCGGTACCCGAGAGCATCACCAGCCGCGCGAGCCCCAAGGTGCCGGCGTATCGGCGCTCGAATCGATCGCTGCGCTCGTCCATCATCGACAGGTCACCGAGGTCGAGTTCGGTGAGGCGCTCCGCGACGCCGTGCAGCAGGAGTTTGCGCGTACGGAAGTAGTACGACGTCGTTCCTGCCGGCAAACCCGCCTGCTTGTCCACCCTGGGATGGCTGAGTCCCCGTGCGCCTTCGGTACTCAGCAGCTCGATGGCGGCGTCGGCCAGGTCGGCGCGCCGTTTGATCGGGTTGTACTTACGAGGTGCGCTGATGGCGCAATCCTAACCTCCAGCTACCGGCCGACCGACGGATGAGCAGAGCGGATTCCTCTAGAAGTATTCCTCTAATTCCTTAGAGGATGTTACGTTGCGGCGATGGGGGACAACGACGGGTCCTGTATGCGCTGGGCCGCGGTATGCGCGATTCTGCTGACGGTTTTCATCTGCGCCGCATCGCCCGCCTGGGCAGGCCTTCCCCCGGGTTTCGACCCGAACAACGACATCTGGTCGACCGCGGTGGCGGCGGCGACGTGTCGTCCGGGCGATCGTGTCGAGACCGGTCTGCAGGGTGAGGTACCCGTCGGGGATCGCGACTCCCGGCGCAGCACGTTGGGCTACAACTGCAACATCGACCTGGTCGGCCAGTACCAGGGGCCCGGCGCCGGCTGGACCAGTGCGGCATACAAGAACTGCGTCTACATCGGTTCGACATTCCCGCACACGGACGGGGTGCAGGTGGTCGATGTCTCCGATCCGTCGCATCCCCGTCCCACCGTGATGCTCGATCAACCCGCCATGGTCAACGGCACGTGGGAATCATTGAAGGTCAACGAAACCCGCGGCCTGCTGGCCGGGACCGGAGTGCCGTTTCTGTTCGGGCTCGGGTACATCTCCATCTACGACATCGCGACCGACTGCGCTCATCCCCGGCTGCTCAACGAGGGCCGCGGATCACTGCCCGGGGTACGGATCCCGATGCTCACCCACGAAGGCGGATTTTCGCCCGACGGCAACACATACTGGGCCTCCGGCCAGATCTGGGCCAGCGCCGTCGACGTCACCGATCCGACGGACCCCGCGGTGGTGTGGAGCGCGCCCGCGGGTTTCGCCAGCCACGGCATGGACTTCACCCCGGACGGCGACACCATGTTCATGTCCACTGCCGCCGGGCTGAACGTGCTGGACACCTCCGCCGTACAGGACCGGGCGGCCCCGGGTACGACCATGCACCAGCTGTTACCCAGCCGCGGGTACAAACACTGGCATGACGGTTTGATCAGCCAACACAGCATCTATGTCACCTACGGCGGGGTGCCGCACCTGTTCAACGTCGACGAGTTCGGCTCCGGCGGCGTCAAACTGTTCGACGCCTCCGATTTCGCCGACCTGAAGCTGCGCACCACCGTCAAACTCGACATCAACCTGCCGCAGAACCTCGATCGATGGGCCGCCAGTGCCTCCAGCAGCGGAGCCTTCGGGTACGAATCCCACTACTGCAGCGTCGACCGCAGGCAAGACCCCCAGGCGTTGGCATGCGGGTGGGCGCAATCCGGGATCCGGGTGTTCGACGTGCGCGATCCGGACCGCATCCGCGAAATCGCCTACTTCAACCCACCGGCCCAGACCGGGAAGAACGATCAGTTGCCGAACTCTCAGCATGTGCGCTTCGGCGGCATCGTGGTGCCGCCGGCCAGCAGCGTCATCGCCATGGCCCACGCCATCCTCAACGGCCAGATCAACGGCGATGACATCGTCCGCGACGGCCGGATCATCGGCCTGGACCTCTCGGCGGACTGGTGTATGTCCCCACCGGAATTCCGCGGCAATCTGCTGTACGTGACGTGCTCGGACAACGGCTTCATGACACTGCGCCTCGACCCGTCGGTGTACCCGCCACGATGACCGTCCGCCGCGCTCTTCGTGCCCTTGTGATGGCCGTCGTCGCCGCTGTGGCGGGTGCCGTCCTGTGCGCTGCGGTGATCGACCGCGACCACCCCCGTCCTCCGGTCCTCTCGGCGCTGGAAATCGGCTTCGCCCAAGACATGACGGCACACCACCAGCAGGCCGTCACCATGACCGACATGCTGGCCGCAGACGCCTCGCCGGACGTCAGGGCGCTCGCCGAACAGATCCGCTTCACCCAGCTCGTCGAAATCGGACAGATGACCGGCTGGCTTCAACTCGCCGGTGCCGCACCGTCGGCCAGCGAGCCGATGGCCTGGATGTCGGACCACGGCACCGATCACCACGAGCACGCGACGGCCATGCCCGGTATGGCCACACCCGACGATCTCGCCCGCCTGCAGCGCAGCACCGGCCCCGACAACGAGACGCAATTCCTGAAACTGATGACGCGTCACCATCAGGGCGGAATCACCATGGCGGGCTACGCATTTCAGCACAGCGACAACGACGCCGTACGCCGGGCCGCAAGCATCATGGTCACCGAGCAGACCGAAGAGATCCAGCTGATGACCCTGATGCTCGACAGGCCGGGCTAACCCTCGCTGCGGTCGAGAAGCTCCGAGGAGCCCAGCACCCGTTCGATGTGTACCTCGATGACCACGCGACGGGGATTCACCCGCGGCGTGCGGTAGCGCTGGGCATAACGCAGCTCGGCATCGCGGACCGCGTCGGCCTCGCTGCGCACGGTGGACTTCCCCTCCAACGACAACCAACGTGCGCCGTCGACCTGGCTGAGCACGGCGATCCCACGCTCGTGAGCGTTCACCGCCTTCTGCGAGCCGCCGTTGGTGATGACCCGGGCGATGTGCGTCTTGGGATCGAACGTGAAACCCACCGCCACGACGTGCGGTGAGTTGTCCGAGCGCAGCGTGGTGAGCATCGCCAGATGGCGCTCGGTGAGAAACGCCAGCGCCTCGCTGGTGAGCCTGGTGGTTGCCTTGCCACGAGATGTAGCCATCGGGGTCCACGCTAGCGCAGGACATAATCGCTGCCATGGAAGACACGGCTGACACGGCTGACACGGCAGGCACGGATTCTCGTGTCGTGGTGATTTTCGGGGGCCGCAGCGAGATCGGTGTCGAACTCGCGGTGCGGCTCGCGGCCGGGGCGGTCGTTGTGCTGGCTGCGCGTCGCGCCGACCACCTCGAGGCGCAGGTCGCCGCGGTGCGGGCAGCCGGCGCCGCCGAGGTGCACACGTACGAGTTCGACGCCGACGCCGTCGCCGGCCACACGGGTGTCATCGAGGCGATCGAAACCGCCCACGGACCGATCGGCACAGCGGTACTGGCATTCGGGGTGCTGGGGGATCAGGACCGGGCCGAGGCGGATCCGGCGCATGCCGTGGCCGTCGTGCACACCGACTACGTCGCCCAGGTCAGCCTGCTCACGGTGCTGGCCCACCGCATGCGCGCAGCGGGCCGGGGCCGCGTCGTGGTGTTCTCCTCGATCGCCGGAGCTCGGGCCCGCCGCGCCAACTATGTCTACGGTTCGGCCAAGGCCGGCCTCGACTCGTTCGCCTCCGGCCTGACCGACGCCCTGCACGGAACCGGCGTGCAACTGTTGATCGTGCGCCCCGGATTCGTGATCGGCCGGATGACCGAGGGCATGGAACCGGCGCCGTTCTCCAGCACACCGGCTCAGGTCGCCGATGCCACCGCCAAGGCGCTGGGCCGGGGCAAGAGTGCGGTATGGGTCCCGTGGGTGATCCGACCGATGATCTTTGTGACGCGGTTCGTGCCACGGCCGATCTGGCGCAGGATGCCGCGGTGATGAGCGCTTGCGCGAAGAACGGAGGGCAGATGAGCCGCTTGCGCGAAGAGAGAAGACTCCGGTGATGGGGTCGATCACCGTGGTCGGTATCGGCGCCGACGGGATGGCCGGGTTGTCGCAGACCTCGCGTGACGAGCTGGCGAGCGCCACCGTGGTGTACGGCTCGCCGCGGCAGTTGGAACTGCTCGACGACAGCGTGACGTCGGAGCGCCGGGAATGGCCGTCGCCGATGCTGCCCGCGCTGCCGACGCTCTTCGGCGATGGCGACGTGCATGTGGTGGCCAGCGGGGACCCACTGCTGCACGGCATCGGCACGACGTTGATCCGGTTGTTCGGCACGCAGCGGGTGCGGGTGCTGCCTCATGTGTCGAGTGTGACGCTGGCCTGTGCCCGGATGGGCTGGGCGGTGCCCGACACCGAGGTGATCAGTCTGGTCACGGCCCGGCCGCACACCGCGGTGCGTCGCGGCGGCCAAGCGATCGTGCTGTCCCGCGACGCACAGACGCCTGTCACACTGGCGCGTCTGCTCAGCGAATCCGGCCGGGGCGATTCGGAATTGACCGTGCTGGAGCAGCTGGGTGGGCCGGGGGAGCGCCGCCACGACGGCACCGCGCGGGACTGGGCTACCGCCGGTCCGGCCGACGTCGATGATCTCAACGTGGTCGCGGTGGCCTACCGGCCCGACGACCGCCGGGCCCAGGCGCTGCCCGACGAGATGTTCGCCCACGACGGGCAGCTCACCAAGCAGTCCATCCGCGCGGTCACCCTGGCCGCGCTGGGGCCGCGTCCTGGGGAACTGTTGTGGGATGTCGGCTCGGGGTCGGGCAGTATCGCGATCGAATGGTCGCGCAGCGCACCAGGTTGCACGGCAGTGGCATTCGAACGCGACGCGCCCCGTCGAGACCGGATCTTGGACAACGTCACGGCATTCGGAGTCCGCGTGGACGTCCGCGCCGGCGCCCCCGAGTCACTCGACGGTGCGCCCGAGCCCGACGTCATCTTCATCGGCGGCGGCGTCACCCAACCCGGACTGCTGCAGACGTGTTTCGATCGCCTTCCCGCAGGTGGGCGGCTGGTGGTCAATGCGGTCACTCTGGAATCAGAAGCAGTTGTGGCCCAATGGTATTCGAAGGAAGGCGGCGAGGTGCGGCGTTATCAGCACTACCAAGGCGGTGCGGTCGGCGGTTTCACCGGCTGGCGTCCCGCGTTGCCGGTGACTCAGTGGCTGGTGGTCAAGCGATGACGGTGTACTTCATCGGAGCCGGTCCGGGCGCTGCCGATCTCATCACCGTGCGCGGCGCGCGACTGCTCGGCGACTGCCCGGTGTGTCTGTACGCCGGCTCGATCATGCCCGACGACCTCTTGGCGTTGTGTCCGCCCGACGCCAAGGTGGTCGACACCGGGCCGCTGAACCTGGACCAGATCATCGACCAACTTGTGGCCGCGGACAAGGCGGGTGTGGATGTGGCACGGCTGCATTCCGGTGATCCGTCGATCTACAGCGCGCTGGCCGAACAGTGCCGGAGGCTGGACGAGCTCGGCGTTCGATACGAGATCGTCCCCGGCGTACCGGCATTCGCTGCCGTGGCCGCTGCGCTGGGCCGCGAACTCACCGTGCCCGGCGTCGCGCAGACCGTCACCCTGAGCCGGGTGGCCACCCTGTCCACGGCGATGCCCGAGGGTGAGGACCTGCGCACATTGTCGGCCCCGGGCGCCACGTTGGTGCTGCACCTGGCCGCGGCCCAGATCGACAACATCGTGCCGCAGCTCATCGACGGCGGATACCGCCCGGAAACCCCTTGTGCCGTGGTGGCATTCGCCAGCTGGCCGCAGGAGATCGTGTTGCGTGGCACGCTCGCCGACATCGCCGCGAAGATGCATGCCGCGTCGGTGACCAAGACCGCGGTGATCGTCGTCGGCGATGTGCTTGCCGCCGAGGGGTTTTCCGACAGCTACCTGTACTCGTCGGATCGGCGACGCGGAGCCACCCACTGATGAAAGTCCTTCTGCTCGGCGGCACGGGTGAGGCCCGTGCGCTGGCCGCGGTGCTGCACCCGCAGATCGAGGTGATCAGCTCGCTGGCCGGCCGGGTGCCCGACCCGGCGCTGCCGGTCGGGCCGGTCCGCATCGGTGGGTTCGGCGGTGTGGCCGGAATGCGGCAATGGCTGATCGACGAACGCGTCGATGCCGTGGTCGACGCGACCCATCCTTTCGCGGCCACCATCACCGCCCACGCGGCGCAGGTGTGCGCCGAACTTCAGCTGCCCCATCTGGTGCTGGCCCGGCCGGCCTGGACGCCGGGAACCGCGATCGTGGTGGGCTCGGACCGGGAGGCGGCCGAAACGGTGGCCGTCAAGGGCTATTCGCGGGTTTTCCTGACCACCGGACGGTCCGGCACAGCGGCCTTCAAAAAGGTCGACGCCTGGTTTCTGATTCGTGCGGTCACCCCGCCCGATGTGGATGCCCTACCGGCCGATCACGAGCTGCTGCTGTCCCGGGGCCCATACGACTACGACGGAGAACTGGCGCTGCTGCGCGAGCACCGGATCGACGCGCTGGTCACCAAGAACAGCGGTGGTGCGATGACCGAGCCGAAACTGCGCGCCGCAGAGGCCGCAGACGTGCCGGTGGTGATGGTGGATCGTCCGCCACTGCCGCCGGGGGTGCACTCGGTGGCCACGGTCGAGGAGGCTGCAGCCTGGGTTCGGGTCAAAAGCGCAGGTTGTATCACCCGACCGCAGTAGGCTCCACCTCGTGGTGGAGACGTCATACGCACCATGCGGCGGTCTGAGTCTCGCCTATCAGGTATTCGGCGACGGACCCGTCGAGCTTGTCTATGCCGGGTCGTTCGTCAGCCACCTCGAGATGTTCTGGACCATGCCCGAGTTCGAGGCCTTCATGGAGCGGCTCTCCACGTTCTGCCGTGTCCTGCTGTTCGACAAGGCCGGTGTGGGTCTGTCGGATCCCGTCCCTCAGGTGCGCACTCTCGATGAGCGGGCAGCCGAGATCGAGGCGGTGATGGACGCCGCGGGATTCGGGCGTGCTGTGCTGTTCGGGTTGAGTGAAGGCGGCCCCGCGGCCATGTTGTTCGCGGCAACCCGGCCCGAACGCACCCGGGCGTTGATCCTCACCGGCACCTTCGCGTACTCCGGTATCACCGAGTGGGCCGATTTCGACCGTGACCCGTCGGAGCTGCACGCGCGGATCCTGACCGAGATGGGCGCGGAGTACACGCCCTCGACCGGGCAGCTCGACGATTTTCAGGAGTTCGGGCGCGCCAGCGGCTCGGCGTGGGGCACCGGTGCCGCACTCAAACGCTTGCTCCCGGCCGCCGGGTCGGTCCGCCAGCTCGGGATGATCGAGCGGATGAGCGCCAGCCCGGGTATGGCGCGCGCGACGCTCGAAGCGTTGTTCCGGATCGACGTCCGATCCATCCTGTCGACAATCACGACGCCCACCCTCGTCATCCATGCCACCGGTGACCTCGTTCCCATCCAGGGCGGGCGGTATCTCGCCGACCACATCCCGGGCGCGCGAATGCTCGAGGTGGACGGCACCGACCATGCGCCCTGGATCGCCAATCCCGACGAGATCACCAGCGAGATAGAGGAATTCCTCACCGGCTGCCATGCCGCACCGTCGCAGTCGCATCGCGCCCTGCGCACGGTGTTGTTCACCGACATGGTCGCCTCCACGCAGCACGCCGCAGCCACCGGAGACGAACGCTGGCGTGCGGTGCTCCACCGGATGGGGGATATCACCGCCGACCTGACCGGTCGATTCGGCGGCATCGTGGTGAAGAACACCGGCGACGGATACCTCGCCACCTTCGACGGTCCGACATCCGCCATTCGCTGCGCGGAGGCTCTACGCGATCAGACCGAGACCATGGCCATCGAGATTCGCGCCGCCATCCACACCGGCGAATGCGAACTGCTGGACGGCGATATCGGGGGAATCGCGGTCCATATCGCGGCGCGCATCCTCGGTCAGGCCGGTTCGGGGGAGATTCTGGTGTCCAGCACCGTCCGCGATCTGGTGGTGGGCTCGGGAACCGGTTTCGAGGACCGCGGCGACGTCCAGCTGCGTGGCGTACCGGGCACCTGGAGACTCCTGGCAGTCGATCGCCACGGCGCGCGGGCCGGAACAGCGGAGGCGGAACTGGCTTCGGTGCCGACCCCCGGGCCCAGGCCCACGATGCGCCGATCCGATCACGCGATGGCGGTGATGGCGAGGCGAGCGCCTCGGATCATGCGCGGGATCGCCCGGGTAACCCCCCGGGCCAACTTCACGTGACCCCAAGGATCAGGCGTTGATGAGCTCGAGCGTGCCGAGTTCCCGGATCGCCTGGCAGCCGCGCTGCGCCATCACGACCATCATGTCGTCGCCGCGCTCTGTCGAGTTGGCGAAAGCGGTGCCGAGCACGGTGATCAGCGGCGCCTGCAGCATGCCCAAACGATAATCCTGCCAACAGGTTTCGCGGTCATAGCCCGTGACGCCGTGGG
This sequence comes from Mycobacterium sp. URHD0025, assembly GCF_000426065.1. GTDB lineage: Bacteria > Actinomycetota > Actinomycetes > Mycobacteriales > Mycobacteriaceae > Mycobacterium. The sequence goes on from NZ_AUEQ01000010.1 coordinate 277,252, forward strand.
ACAGCAGCCGCTCGTGATACGCGGCCACCAGATCGGCCTCGGCGGAGGCCCGGACTGCGGGGTCCAGGCTGGTCGCGGTGAAGTACGACAGGTCGCGGGCCGGAAGACCGGAGCCGAGGGTCTGCCAATCCACCACGGTGATCCGGGTGCGGTCGGGGTCGAACAGCATGTTGTCCAGGCGGTAGTCGCCGTGCAGGATGGCGAACCGGTCCGGTTCGGCCAGTAGCCACGGGGTGACCACGGACATCGCCGCACGCATGGTGTCCCGGTCCTCGGCATCCAGGCGGTCGCCGAGTTTGTCCAGGGTGATGTCGGTCGCCATCGTGGCGACGTCGCCGAATCCCTTGGCCGAGTCGGGTTCCGGCTTGGGCATTGCGATGCCGGGGAAGTTGGCCCACCGCGGGTCGGCCCATGTCGGGCCGTGCAGATCCGCAAGGGCCAGCACCGCCAGGGTGGCCTCGGCCGGTGAGCATCCGGCGATCTGATCACCCTGTTCAGCCGGTGCCATGTCGGCCAGGAGCAAAACGAAATCTGTTCCCTCGCCGGCGATCTCGCAGTGATGGCAGTGCGGCACCGGGATCTGCACGTGATCGGCCACGTTGGTGTAGAAGGCGTGCTCTGAGCGATAGCCGATGGTGACGCGGTCGCGCACGGTGTCGTCCTGCGAGGGCAGTTTGACCGCGAACGTGGCAGGTAGGTCGGCGTCGTCGCGGTAGGTAACCGAAACGCGGTAGGTCGCACCAGTCTGACCCGTACCGATCGGTGCGGTCTGCACCGAATCCACCTCTGCGCCCAGCACGCGCGACAACCATGTGGCGGTCACCTCGGCAGGCGTGCCCGGAATGGACTTGGGCAACGACTCTGCCGCGGTCACTGTACTTTTCCGAAAATCGAGCCCATCCACATTGCCTCCGCACCTTCCAGCAGTTGTTGTCGCGAGAGCGGCCCACCGACGATGAACCGTTCCAGCAGTCGATCGTTGAATTCCATGAGCAGGTTCGCCAGCACCACGGGATCGACGCCGTCGGGGGCGCGGCCTGCGGTGCGCTCGGCCGTGATCACCGTCGACACAGTGGGGACAAAGGACTCTCGCGCGTCGTCCCACAGCTCGCGGACCGCTGCGCTGGATCCGCGGGCCTCCAACATGGCCTGCATCAGATAGCGGTGATCCTCGGCGGACTGCAACACAGCCTCGAGAGTGTCGTGGACGCGGTCACGCGGCGGCCGGGTGGTGTCGGCAAGGATCTTGTTGGCGGCGAACAGCGCGTCGTGCATCGGCTCGAGCAACGCCGCCACGGCGGCGGCCTTGTTCTCGAAATAGAAGTAGAAGGCCGAGCGGCCCAGCCCGGCCTGCCGGGCGACTTCGGCGATGTTGAGCGCATCGAACCCGGTCTGCTTGAGGTGTTCGTCGAGCGCCGCAAGGATCGCTGTGCGTCGCTGGTCGCTGCGTTGCGGTTGACGTCGGTCGACCGGCGACCGTACGCCTGCGCCGTGCTGTGTCACGGGGCTCCCATCTCCAGGACGTGACGCTGGACACTAATCGCGATTCTGACAGCCGTCAATGATTGTCGACTTGAGTCAGAACGCTCGCGTCGACGGGCCGGGTGCGGCTGACAGACGCCACTCCGTGCTCGTACATGACGAGTCGGTCCACACGAGGGGGGTGCCCAGAGGGAGACCCTGGCCGCACCGTGAAATCCGTTGGCGCAGTTCGGCGGACAGCTCAGCCCGGGTAGTGCCGCGGGGTGAAGACCCGATCCTCGGTGCTGTCGCCGGCAGCTGAACCGGTGTACCACTGCGTCTGCGAGGAGCCGATGATCAGCATGGTGCGCATGTCAACCTGGGCCGGATCCAGATCGGCCAGCCGGACCACGGTCACCCGCTCGCCCGGTCCGGGCTGCGCACCGGAGACGGCACGCGCGACGATCACCGGAGTGCTCGGGTCGCGGTACTCCAGCAGCAATTCGCGCATGGCACCCACCTGCCAGGTGCGGGTCTTGGAGGCGGGGTTGTAGATCGCCAGGGCCAGGTCGGCCTTGGCCGCGGCGGTCAGGCGCTCGGCGATCACGTCCCATGGCTTGAGCCGGTCCGACAGTGAGATCACCGCGTAGTCGTGCCCGAGCGGGGCGCCCACCCGGCTGGCGACCGCCTGCGCCGCCGTCATCGCCGGAATCACCCGGACCTCGACGCCCGGCCACTGCTTGGCCTCTTCGAGCACCGCGGTGGCCATCGCGAACACGCCCGGATCGCCGGAGGACACCACAGCGACCGTCCGGCCGTCCTGGGCCAGTTTGCAGGCCAGCTGCGCGCGGGCCGGTTCGTCGGTGTTGTCGCTGGGATGATGGTGCTGCCCGGCGCGGGCCCCGACACGGTCGAGATATGGGCCGTAGCCGATCAGGTCGGTGGCGGCGGCCAGCTCTCGGCGGCTCTGGGGCGTCATCCAATCCGAGTCGCCGGGCCCGAGGCCGACGACCACCACGCTGCCCTGCGATGCCGTGGACCGTGATCGGCCGGGGACCATCGCGAGTGAGAAGTAGGGCACCTTGACGTCGGCGCCGCCTTCGCCGCCCACCTCGCCCGCCGGCGACACCCGCTGCCGGTCGGTGCTGGCTCGCTCGACGTAGTACGCCTCATCCAGCCGTCCGGTCGCCTGCAGGGCGTCCCGCACCCGGGAGTAGGACCGGCCCAACTTGAGTACGACGGCCGCGTCGGTGTCGGCCAGGCGGCGCTCCAGTTCCGCGGTGGGCAGCGTGCCGGGCAGGATGGTCAGCACGTCATCGCCCTGCACCAGCGGGGTGCCGGTGGCGGCCGAGGCCGCGCTCACCGAGGTGACGCCGGGAACGATGACCGCATTGAACCGCTCGGTCAAGCGGGTGTGCATGTGCATGTACGAGCTGTAGAACAGCGGATCGCCCTCGGCCAGCAGGGCCACATCGCGGCCGGCTTCCAGGTGCGCGGCGATGCGTTCGGCGGCCGCGGCGTAGAAATCCTCCATCGCGCCCACGTAGCCACCGGGATGCTCGGTGGTTTCCGTGGTGACGGGGTAGACCAGGTGTTCCTCGAGCTGGCCGGCACGCAGGTACGGCTCGGCGATACCTCGCGCGATGCTCTGACCGTGCCGCGCGCTGTGGTAGGCCACGACGTCGGCCGCACCGATCAGTCGAGCTGCCTTGACGGTGACCAGCTCCGGGTCACCGGGGCCCAGGCCGACGCCGTAAAGGGTGCCTTTTGTCGTCTCGGTGCTCACTCGCGCTCACTCGCAATCGCATTGACGGCGGCAGCGGCCATGGCGCTGCCCCCGCGCCGGCCGGTCACCACCAGGTAGGACATGCCGCGCGGGCGCTCGATCAGTTCGTCCTTGGACTGCGCCGAGCCGACGAATCCGACCGGTCCACCCAGCACTGCCGCGGGGACGGGCGCGCCGTCGTCGAGCAGTTCCAGTAGCCGGAACAGTGCGGTCGGCGCGTTGCCGATCGCCACCACCGCCCCGCCGAGCCGGTCGGCCCACAGATCGACCGCTGCCGCCGAGCGGGTGAATCCCAACTTCGCCGCCAACTCCGGGCCGCGGGGATCGGCCACCAGGGAGACGACCTCGTTGTCGGCGGGCAGCCGTGAGCGCGTGATTCCGGCCGCGACCATCGACGAGTCGCACAACACCGGGGCACCCGCGGCAAGCGCGGCATGCGCCCTGGTCACGACGTCGTCGGTGTAGGAGACATGGTCGGCGACGTCCACCTGGCCGCAGGTGTGGACGAGTCGGACGACCACCCGCGACACATCGTCGGGGAAGCGCGACAGGTTTGCCTCGGCGCGGATCGTCGCGAACGACTGCCGGTAGATCTCGGCGGCGTCACGGATGTAGTCGAGCACGCGAACACCCTACGGGGGCGCGATACGCAGCCGGTATCCGTCCTCGTCGGCGATCAGGACCTCCCCGACGGGCGGGCTTCCGCAAGCTCGGTCACAGCCGACGAAATGCCGGTGGACTTCAGACGGCGTGTCCACCGCTCGGGTGGCATCGGCACGCACATCGGCGGCCGACTTGGCGCAACCAGGGCTGCCGGTGCAAGCGCTGACAGCCAGCCACGGCGAATTCTCGTCGAACACCAGCCCGAGCGGCGCCAGCACGCGTAGCGACGTGTCCGCCCTGTCCTCGGGGACATCGCACACCAGCAGCGACCGCCACGGGGTGATCACCAGCGGAGCCTCGATCGCGGCGAGGAAATGCGCCGCCCTGGCCTGCAGGATCCCCAGCGGCAGTGCGGCACCCAGCGCGACCCGCGAGTCTCGCTGCTCGATCCAGCCCACCGGCGGCTTCATGGTCGGTGGCCAGGTGGCCCCCGTCGGGGCGGTGGCGGTCAATCCGTCCAACAGCGGAGCGTGGTCATCGAGTTCCATTATCCGCCACGCCTTTCCGCGGATCTCCACGAAACGCCGTGCGATCCCGGTCAAGGTTTTCACCGCATCACCGGCGTCCAGTCGCACCCCGGTGTCACGTCCGGCCAGCAACAGTGCGCAAGTGCCGTCGTCGAGGGCATGCACCCCGGCGTCCGCGTCGATGCCGGAGACGTCCCCGCGGCCGTCGTCCAGGCTGAACCAGAACCTACCGGGCAACCCGGCCAGCGCCGGGTCGGCCTGGATGGCGAGGTCGAGCTCGGTGACCAACGGGCGGATGTCGATGACGCCGCCGGAACGTCCGGACAACGGCGAGGCCACGATGTTGCGGGCCCGCTCATGTGTCGCCGACGGCAGGAGGCCGGCCGCGGCGAGCGCGTCGGCGGCTGCGCCGGTATCGGTCACCGCTCGGATCTGGATGTTGCCGCGAGACGTCAGTTCCATTGCGGCAGAACCGAATTGCTCGACCACTTCCGCCAGCGCCGTCATCTGGGCCGCACTGACCATCCCGCCGGGGAGTCGGATCCGCACGAGGGCGCCGTCGGCGGCCTGGTGCACCGTCAGTGCACCGGGGCAGGCGTCCTGGTCGCGGGTTCGGGTCATATCGCCCGCCATCTTACTTTCGACGACTGCTGTGACATCGGTCACAGGCCCGGAAACCTGTTCGGTCGCTTACAGATCGGCGATTTTCGCCGCCGCGGGACGTACCGTTTACGGAGGTTCCCGGGACCGCCGGTACCGGGAAGCTGACCAGCTTGACCAATGCTCTGACGAAAGGAGCGACCCATGCTTGCCTTTGGCGCATTCGCCGTATTCGTACTGGTGCTCATCGCGGCTGCAGGCTCGCCGTACCCGCAGTCGTGGCACGACCGCTTCGGTGAGACCCAGCCCTGACCCTGACCACGTCTGCCGCACCGGCTACCCCGATCGGGTAGCCGGTGCGGTACGAATGGGGGGTGTCCCACCCCTCTGAAGTGCCCGAAGTGCCTGAAGTGCCGACCGTGGCCGATTCGGCCGTCACGAACGACGCCGCTGCTCCCGTCGTCCTGTTGCTGTCGACTTCGGACACCGACCTGATCACAGCCCGCGCCAGTGGCGCGCGGTACCGCTGGGCCAACCCGTCGCGGCTGGTCAGCGGTGAGCTCGAGGAACTCCTGGACGGCGCCGACATCGCGGTGGTCCGGATCCTCGGCGGCTACCGGTCCTGGCAGGACGGCATCGACACCGTGGTGGCGAGTGGATTGCCGACGGTGGTGGTCAGCGGCGAGCAGTCGCCCGACGCCGAGTTGATGGGATGCTCGACCGCTCCGCAGGGCGCCGCCCTGCAAACCCACATCTATCTGGCGCAGGGCGGCGTCGAAAACCTGAGGAATCTGCATTCCTTCCTGTCCGACACCCTGCTGATGACCGGTTTCGGTTTCGCCGCGCCGGTGAGCACCCCGACGTGGGGAATCCTGGAGCGGCCCGCGGCCCCCACAGCCGGACCGACCGTCGCGGTGCTCTACTACCGTGCCCAGGAACTCGCCGGGAACACGGGCTACGTCGAGGCGCTGTGTTCAGCCATCGAGGCTGCCGGCGGCCGTGCGTTACCCGTCTTCTGCGCCTCGTTGCGCACCGCCGAGCCCGAACTCCTCGAGCTGCTCGGCAGCGCCGACACTCTGATCACCACCGTGCTCGCCGCCGGCGGCGCCACCCCGGCCACGGTCGGGGCAGGCGGCAACGACGATTCCTGGAACGTCGCTCACCTTGCCGCACTTGACATTCCGATCCTGCAGGGGCTGTGCCTGACCAGTTCGAGGTCCGACTGGGCCGCTGGTGACGACGGGATGTCGCCGCTGGACGTCGCCACCCAGGTCGCGGTCCCCGAATTCGACGGCCGCATCATCACGGTGCCGTTCTCCTTCAAGGAGATCGACTCCGAGGGACTGATCTCCTACGTCGCCGACCCGGAGCGCTGTGCGCGGGTGGCCGGCCTCGCGGTGCGCCATGCCCGCTTGCGCGCCATTCCCGCGGCTGAAAAGCGGGTGGCCCTGGTGTTTTCGGCCTATCCGACCAAGCACGCCCGCATCGGCAATGCCGTCGGTTTGGACACCCCGGCCAGCGCGGTCGCGCTGTTGCGTGCCATGCGCGATGTCGGTTACGACATCGGTGAGGCCGCCGCGCCAGGCGATCTGGCGACCATTGTCGACTCTGGCGATGGGGATGCCCTGATCCACTCCCTGATCGAACGCGGCGGGCAGGACCCCGACTGGCTGACCGACGAGGCGCTGGCCGCCAATCCGATTCGGGTCCCGGCCAAGGACTACCGGGCCTGGTTCGCCACCCTTCCGAGCGAGCTCGCCGACGCCGTCGTCGAGCACTGGGGCCCGCCACCGGGAGAGCTCTTCGTCGACCGTAGCCGCGATCCGGACGGTGAGATCGTCATCGCGGCAATGCAGGCCGGCAACGTGGTGCTGATCGTCCAGCCGCCGCGCGGCTTCGGGGAGAATCCCGTGGCGATCTACCACGATCCGGATCTGCCTCCGAGCCACCATTACCTGGCCGCCTACCGGTGGCTGGATTCGTCGTTCCCCGACTCCTTCCGGGCCGACGCCGTCGTGCACCTGGGCAAGCACGGCAACCTGGAATGGCTGCCCGGCAAGACCCTCGGCATGAGTGCGGCCTGCGGCACCGACGCGGCCCTTGGCGATCTGCCGTTGATCTATCCGTTCCTGGTCAACGACCCGGGGGAGGGCACCCAGGCCAAACGCCGGGCACACGCCACCCTCGTCGATCACCTCATCCCGCCGATGGCTCGTGCCGAAACCTACGGCGACATCGCGAAACTCGAGCAGCTCCTCGATGAGCACGCCAACGTCTCGGCCCTCGACCCCGGCAAACTGCCGGCGATCCGCCAGCAGATCTGGACGCTGATGCGGGCCGCGAAGATGGATCACGACCTGGGCCTGGAGGACCGCCCGGACGAGGACTCGTTCGACGACATGCTGCTGCACGTCGACGGCTGGCTGTGTGAGATCAAGGACGTTCAGATCCGTGACGGTTTGCATGTGCTGGGGCAAAAGCCCACCGGCGCAGGCGAACTCGACCTGGTGCTGGCCATTCTCCGGGCGCGCCAGCTGTTCGGTGGTGAGCAGACCGTCCCTGGGCTGCGTCAGGCTCTCGGCCTCATCGAGGACGGCAGTGACGAGCGTACGGCCGTCGACGCCGCCGAGGCCGGGGCGCGTGAATTGGTGGCGGCGTTGCAGGAGTCCGGTTGGGACGCTTCCGCGGTGGAGAAGATCACCGACAACCCGGAGGTGGCCCGTATCCTGCGGTTCGCCGCCACCGAGGTGGTGCCCCGGCTGGCGGGTACCGCGGGCGAGATCGACCAGGTGCTGCGCGCCCTGGCCGGCGGCTTCATCGAATCCGGGCCGTCGGGATCGCCGTTGCGCGGCCTGGTCAACGTGCTGCCCACCGGGCGCAACTTCTACTCGGTTGACCCCAAGGCAGTGCCGTCGCGGCTGGCCTGGGAAACCGGTGTGGCGATGGCGGATTCACTGTTGGAGCGTTACCGCACCGATTACGGCCGCTGGCCGCAGTCGGTGGGCCTGTCCGTGTGGGGGACCTCGGCCATGCGCACCGCAGGCGACGACATCGCCGAGGTACTCGCCCTCCTGGGCGTACGCCCGGTATGGGATGACGCCTCACGCCGGGTGGTGAGCCTTGAGTCGATCGACCTGGCCGAACTCGGCCGGCCGCGGATCGACGTCACGGTGCGCATCTCCGGGTTCTTCCGCGATGCCTTCCCGCACGTGGTCACCATGCTCGACGATGCGGTGGCGCTGGTGGCCGGCCTCGACGAGCCGGCCGAGGACAACTACGTGCGTGCCCACGCCCAGGCTGACCTGGCCGAGCATGGTGATCAAAGGCGCGCCACCACAAGGATTTTCGGCTCCAAGCCGGGGACCTACGGCGCGGGCCTGCTGCAGCTGATCGACAGTCGCAACTGGCGCGACGACGCTGATCTGGCCGAGGTGTACACCGCATGGGGCGGATTCGCGTACGGCCGTGATCTGGACGGGCGTCCGGCCTCCGACGACATGAACCGCGCCTATCGTCGAATCGCGGTGGCGGCCAAGAACACCGACACCCGCGAACACGACATCGCCGATTCCGACGACTACTTCCAGTACCACGGCGGCATGGTGGCCACGGTGCGGGCGCTGACCGGAGAGGCGCCGGCGGCCTACATCGGCGACAACACGCGACCCGACGCCGTGCGTACCCGCACGCTGTCGGAGGAGACCAACCGCGTCTTCCGCGCCCGGGTGGTCAACCCGCGCTGGATCACGGCGATGCGCAGGCACGGTTACAAGGGCGCGTTCGAGATGGCGGCCACCGTGGATTACCTCTTCGGCTACGACGCCACCGCGCATGTGATGGCCGACTGGATGTACGAGCGGCTCTCGGCCGAATACGTGCTCGACGACGAGAACCGCAAGTTCATGTCCGAGTCGAATCCGTGGGCACTGCACGGCATGGCCGAACGGCTGCTGGAAGCCGCGGGCCGCGGCATGTGGGCCGCACCTGAGCAGGCGACGCTCGACGGATTGCGCCAAGTACTGCTGGAGACCGAAGGCGAGCTCGAAGGATAGCCGCGCAGTAGATTCACTCCATGGCTCTCACCTTCGCCGACGTTGCCCAGGCCAACTACGTTCTGCTGACCACGTTCACCAAGGACGGCAGGCCGAAGCCGACCGCGATCTGGGCGGCGCCGACGGCCGAGGGCCTGGTCGTGATCACCCAGGAGTCCTCGTGGAAGGTGAAACGGATCCGCAACACTCCGCGAGTCACCGTGGCGGTGTGCGATGTGCGGGGCAACCCCAAGAGTGAGGCCGTCGAGGCCGTCGCCGAGATCCTGCCCAAATCCGCAAACGGCGGCACCTACGACGCGATCGGCAAGCGCTACGGACTGCTGGGTAAGACCTTCAACCTGTTCTCCAAGCTGCGCGGTGGCATGCAGAACAACGTTTCGATCCTGCTCAAACCGGTGAACTGAGGGTCATGGCACCCCGCTTCGAGGACGTTTACCGCGAGAAGTACCTCCTGCTGACCACCTTCACCAAGGACGGCAAGCCCAAGCCGACCGCGGTGTGGGGCGTCCCCGACGCCGCCGGCAGGCCGAGAGCCGGTGAGGAACCGATCCGCCGGCCGAATCGTTGACCCGATATGGCGAAGCGGCTGTTTCTGATCTACCTCCTCGTAGAGGTGGGGGTGATGGTCGCCTTGGTGGCGACCATCGGGTTCGGCTACACGGTGCTGTTGTTGCTGGCCTCGTTCGTGATCGGTCTGGTGTTGGCGGGTTCGCAGCTCAACCGGCAGATCCGCCGTTTACGCACGGGCCTGTCGGGCGGTGTGTCCGATACCCGTGGCGCCGTGTCCGACAGTCTGCTGGTGGCGTTGGGCACCGTGTTGGTCGTGATTCCGGGTCTGGCCAGCTCGGTTCTCGGCGCGTTGTTGCTGCTGCCGCCCACCCGGGCCGCCGCGCGCCCGGTGCTCACCGGACTGGTCAGCCGGCGGATGCCGCTGATCGCCGCGGCGCCCGCCGGTTTCGGCGCACCGACCGGTACCGCCGGTTATCGACGGGGGACGGGCGACTACATTGACGGCGAAGTAATCGACGTCGATGAGTTCATCGACGTGACCGAAGTCGACCCGTACCGCCTGCCTCCGAAGGCCTAGCAGCCAGCCGAAACAGCTTGACGACACTCCTGATCAACGGGCGCATCCACAGCCCCAGTCATCCCGACGCGACCGCTTTCGCCGTCCGCGGCGGCGTTGTGGCATGGCTGGGTACCGACGACATCGGCCGGTCGCAGTTTCCCGACGCCGAAATCGTCGATCTCGACGGCGGCTTCGTCGCTCCGGCGTTCGTCGACAGTCACGTCCATCTGACTGCCACCGGTCTCAATCTGGACGGTCTGGATCTGCGTGGGGCGGCTTCGCTGCAGCACTGCCTGCAGTTAGTGGACGAGTACGCGCGTGAGCATCCGGACGGGCCGGTGTGGGGACACGGGTGGGACGAGTCGGGCTGGCCTGAGCGCACCGGTCCGACCACCGAGGATCTCGACGCGGTGCTGGGGGATCGGCCCGCGTATCTGGCCCGGGTGGATGTGCATTCCGCCGCCGCCACAACAGCTCTTCGCCGCTCGGCGCCCAGCCTGGCCGAGGCCGCCGGGTTCCACCCGCAGCGTCCGCTGACCGCCGAAGCGCATCACCTGGTGCGCGCGGCCGCCCGTGAGCAGCTGACCCCGCAGCAACGGCACGGCGCCCGTGTCGCGGCCCTCGATCACGCCGCAGGGCTGGGCATCGTCGCGGTCCACGAATGTGCGGGCCCGCAGATCGGCGGTCTGCTCGATTGGCAGGAACTGCGTGCGCTGGAGCACGGCGTGGAGGTCATCGGATATTGGGGCGAGCCGGCCCAGGACGCGGAGCATGCCCGCCACCTGATCGCCGAGACGGGCGCGCGCGGATTGGCCGGAGACCTGTTCGTCGACGGTGCCCTCGGTTCGCACACCGCGTGGCTGCACGCGCCCTATGACGACGCGCCGGACACCTGCGGCAACTGTTACCTGGACGTCGAGGTCATCACCCGACATGTGCAGGCCTGCACCGAGGCGCGCATCCCGGCGGGCTTCCACGTGATCGGCGATGCCGCGGTGCAGGCAGTGGTCGACGGATTCGCCACCGTGGCACAGCGGCTGGGCGGTCCGGCGCTGGCCCGCTGCGGCCATCGCCTGGAGCATCTGGAGATGGTCAGCCCCGAACAGGCCGCCCAGTTGGGTGCATGGGGCGTGATGGCCAGCATGCAGCCCAACTTCGATGGGTTGTGGGGTGGTGCAGAAGGCATGTACGCCCAGCGTCTCGGGGTTGATCGAGCTGCCCAGCTCAACCGGTTTGCGCTGTTAGCATCCGAAGGCGTGCCCCTCGCCTTCGGCTCCGACACTCCGGTCACCAGCATGAATCCCTGGCAGACCGTGCGTGCGGCCGTCTCGCACCGGAGCGCAGGCAGCGCTATCTCGCCTCGCGCCGCGTTCGCTGCGGCCACCCGCGGCGGCTGGCGGGCCGGTGGATTGCGTGACGGTGTCACCGGCACACTCACCCCCGGGGCGCCGGCCAGTTACGCGGTGTGGGAGGCCGCTGACCTGGAGGTCAGCGCACCGGCCAACGCCGTCCAGCGATGGTCCACCGATCCGCGATCACGGGTGCCCGCACTGCCGCGACTGACCGCCGATGCGGAGCTGCCGCGTTGCCGTCAGACCGTTCACCGGGGTGTCGTCGTCCATGGAGAGTGACCGTCCCCGAGACCGACCGGGCCGGCGACGGCCGATCAGCCGCCCGGGCCCGAACGAATCCACCGAAGTGATCCCCGCCATCGAGGAAGATGAGCTCGCCGAGCTCGACGAACTCGACGACGAGGCCTTCGGGGAACTGGACGAGGGCGTCACCGGAGATCCCGTCGCCGACATCGATCCCGATGAAGAGCCCGAGGAGCTTGAGTACCGGCTGACCGCCGCGGGCACGCCGGACCGCTGGTCCGTGGTGACCGTCCGGGCGTCGCGATTCGGACGGGCCGCGGCGCGGCGTTGGGCGCAGTTGAGCGCCGCGGTCGGCGGCGGACTCGCGTTGTGCCTGAGCTATCCGCCGACCGGATGGTGGTGGGCAGCCTTTGTCGGCGTGGCGCTGATCGGTTGGGTACTGACCCTCGAATCCACCACCCGAGCCGGTGGCTTCGGTTACGGGTTCCTCTTCGGCCTGGCGTTCTACATTCCCCTGCTGCCGTGGATCAGCGGTCTGGTGGGCCCCGTGCCGTGGGTGGCGCTGTCGGCGATGGAGGCCCTGTTCTGCGGGCTTTTCGGCCTGTCGGCAGTTGTCGTCAGACGACTGCCTGGCTGGCCGCTGTGGTTCGCCACGCTGTGGGTCACCCAGGAATGGCTGAAATCGACCGTGCCGTTCGGTGGATTTCCTTGGGGTGTTTTGGGTTTCGGCCAGACCAATGGTCCGTTGCTCGCCATCGCGCGTTGGGGCGGCGCGCCGCTGGTGTCGTTCGCGGTGGCGCTGGTCGGGTTCAGTGTGACGCTGCTGGCCCTCGAGATCGTGCAGTGGTGGCATCACGGACACAAGCCGGGCTTCCCGGCGCCCGCCGTCATGCTGCCCGGTCTGTCCATCACGGTGGTCCTGCTGGCCACCGCACTGTTGTGGCCTCAGGTCCGTCATTCCGGTACCGGAGCGGGCGACGAGCAGACCGTCACCGTGGCCGCAGTGCAGGGCAATGTGCCGAGGCTGGGCCTGGAGTTCAATGCCCAGCGCCGTGCGGTGCTCGACAACCACGTCACCCAGACGATGCGGTTGGCCGGCGATGTCCGTGCCGGCCGGGCGCCGCAGCCCATGTTCGTGGTGTGGCCAGAGAACGCTTCTGACATCGATCCGCTGGCCAATGCCGACGCCGCCGCACAGATCACCGCGGCGGCCGACGCGATCGGTGCGCCGATCATGGTGGGCGCCGTCACCAAGGCCGACGGATATACCGCGGACAATCCGGTGGCCACCAACACCGTGATCGTCTGGGATCCCGAACACGGGCCGGGTGAGCGACACGACAAGAAGATCGTGCAGCCGTTCGGCGAGTACCTGCCTTGGCGCAGCTTCTTCAAGCATCTGTCGTCGTATGCCGACCGGGCGGGCTATTTCGTGCCGGGGGAGGGCAACGGCGTCGTGCACGCGGCCGGGGTGCCGATCGGCGTGACCACGTGCTGGGAGGTGATCTTCGACCGGGCGGCGCGTGAATCGGTGCGCAGCGGTGCCCAGGTGCTCACGGTGCCGACCAACAATGCGACGTTCGACGAGAACATGAGTGCCCAGCAGTTGGCGTTCGGCAAACTCCGAGCCGTCGAGCACGACCGGTATCTGGTGGTCGCGGGGACGACCGGCATCAGCGCGGTGATCGCGCCGGACGGCCGTGAGCTGGCCCGCACCGACTGGTTCCAGCCCGCGTATCTGGACAGTCAGATCAGGTTGAAGTCAGATCTGACGCCGGCCACCGAGTGGGGACCGGCCTTGCAGGTGATGCTGGTCACGGTCGGTCTCGGAGCAATTGGTGCCGCAGTGGTCGTTTCCATACTGCACAATGGAAGGTTCGTGCAAAGAATGTTGAGGCGTCGCACCGGCGAAGGCCCGCGACGATGAAGGAGCCACATGACAGTCCCTGGTGACGGAGCGCGCCCCCAGGACGGTGAACGCCCGAGTCAGCGCACCCTGGTGATCATTCCCACCTACAACGAGCGGGAGAACCTGCCGTTGATCGTCGGGCGTGTCCATCACGCCAGCCCCGAGGTGCACATCCTCGTCGTCGACGACGGCAGCCCCGACGGCACCGGCCAGTTGGCCGACGAGCTGGCCCTGGCCGACCCGGATCGCGTGCACGTGATGCACCGGACCAGCAAAGCCGGCCTCGGTGCGGCCTACCTGGCCGGTTTCGCCTGGGGCCTGGGCCGCGGCTACTCGGTGCTGGTCGAGATGGACGCCGACGGAAGCCACGCACCCGAGGAACTGAACCGCCTGCTGAATGCCGTCGACGCCGGGGCGGATCTGGCCATCGGTTCGCGGTATGTCTCCGGCGGCACGGTCCGCAACTGGCCGGTGCGCCGGCTGGTCCTGTCGAAGACCGCCAACACCTACTCCCGGCTCCTTCTGGGTGTCGGCATCCACGACATCACCGCCGGCTACCGCGCCTACCGGCGCGAGGTGCTGGAGAAGATCGACCTGTCAGCGGTCGATTCCAAGGGCTACTGCTTCCAGATCGATCTGACCTGGCGTGCGATCAACAACGGATTCAAGGTCGTCGAGGTGCCCATCACATTCACCGAACGTGAGCTCGGGGTCTCCAAGATGAGCGGTTCCAACATCCGTGAGGCGATGTTCAAGGTCGCCGAGTGGGGTGTCCGTGGGCGCTTGGACCGCGCCCGGGGCGTGGTGCGCTAACCGGAAACGAAAAAACCGCGATACACCCCTCGGGGCGTATCGCGGTTTTTTGCGCGGTTCAGCTGCCGCGACGCTTGGTCTTGATCAGATCGAGGCGCTCCTTGAGCAGCTCCTCGAGTTCTTCGACGGAGCGACGCTCGAGCAGCATGTCCCAGTGGGTACGCGGCGGCTTCACCTTCTTGGGCTCGGGGACGTCACCCTCGATCAGGGTGCCCTCAAGCCCGTTACGGCACAGCCAGGTGCCGGGAATCTCGGCGTCGTCGGCGAACGGCACGTCGAACTCTTCGCCGTTCTCGGTCCGGTAACGCGCCACCTGACGCGGCGCCAGGTCATGGTTGCGGTCCGTCTCGTAGCTCACGGCTCCGAGGCGACTGCCTCTCAGGACGCGATCAGCCATCGTCAACACTCCTTATTTGGCGTTTTGGTCCGGATGTATCAACGCTGCACGGCGTTGCCAAGTTCCCGACTCGACCATTGATGATACGCGGGCCGAGGCGACCGGCAGTCTACAGTCGTGAGCCATGGCGATCGGGAACCGCAGACGCGACCGCCCCCAGCCGTGTCGGTGGTGCGGACGAGAGGTCGCCGACGCGCAGATGGGCCGCCGTCGACAGTATTGCAGGCAGTCGTGCCGGCAGCGCGCCTACGAACAACGCGCGATGGTCAAGGGCACCTCGCTGGCCCCGGATTCGGTGGTGCTCAGCGCCGACGAGGCGGCCCAGCTGTCCGACCGCGTGTATCAGGTCAGGTGTGCGGCCGAGGATGTGGCGATCGCGGTCGACGAGGGCGCGGGGGCGGACGAGCTGCGGCAGTTGTGCGATGCGCTGATGGAAGCCGCGAAGGCAGCCGACGGCTGGCGTTAGTCGGGCGGGCAGCTGAGCTGGCGCCCGACGCCCACCGGTGGCGGGACGGGCTTCAGACAACCCAGGGGTTCGACGCCGGAGGAGTTCAGCAGCACAGCGGACTGATGCGCGTAGTTGACGCACACCAGAGAGGTGCCATCGGCCCGGCACCGGTAATCGCCGAACGCCAGTGACTTGCCCTCGGCCAATTCCGCGCCGTCGCCGTAGCCGAACCGGCCCGGATCTCCGTGCAGCGAGCCGATATCCACGGTTTCACCGGCGAAGTCGACCCAGCCCGGAATCCACTGGCCCTCGACATCGGCGGGCTTCGACGGCAGGCCCTCGGCCTTGATCAGACACGCCAGTTGGCCTTCGAGGACCTTGTCGGTGGCGCAGCGAACGGTTCCCGAGGGCGCGACGAATGCGACGTCCTCGCCGAGATTGGTGGATTGACCTTCCCGTGTGGCGGTGTGGAATCCGGACGGATCGGCAGGGGTGCCCGCCTCGACCCACTTGATCACCCGGTTCATCGGAGTCCCGGGGGCCGGCGCCGTGGTGGGCAGCGGCGAGGTCGTCGTCGTGGTGGGTGTGGTGGCCTTGGTATGTGGAGCGCCGGCGGGCATCGACATCCGGGGCTGCGAGCCCGGCTGCGACTCGTGCCCTCCTCCCGACGAACAGGCCGACATGAGCGCCGTCAAAAGCACAGCAGCCCCAACAGTCACAACGGTGCGCATACCCGCAAGGCTAGCGGTCGGGTGCCACGCCCACCGCCTGTCCGCCCCCACCGATGTAATTAGATACGGTCGGTTTATGCACGAGCGGACTGTCCGGGCAAAGATCACGACCGGCATCGTCGAGGGATTCACGCGCGACGGCGTACATCGTTGGCGCTCCATCCCTTACGCCAAGCCACCGGTCGGAAGGCTGCGCTTGCGGGCGCCCGAGCCGGCCGAGCCCTGGCCGGGCGTGCGCTACTGCCACGGGTTCGGTTACTGCGCGCCCCAGCAAAATCGCTACACGCTCGTCGGCCTCGGCAAGCACCAGCCGATGAGCGAAGACTGTCTGACGCTCAATGTGGTGGCGCCGGAGCACGATGACGCCGAAGGCCCACTGCCGGTGATGTTCTTCGTGCACGGCGGCGGCTACATCCTGGGCAGCTCCGCCACGCCCATTTACGACGGGGGCGCGCTGGCCCGCCGCGGTTGTGTGTTCGTTTCGGTCAACTACCGCCTCGGCATGCTGGGGTGTGTCGAGCTCTCGTCGTTGGCGACGCCCGAGCATCCGATCGACGACAACCTGTTCCTGCGTGATCTGGTGTTGGCGCTGCGCTGGGTTCGCGACAACATCGCCGTGTTCGGCGGGGATCCCGACAACGTGACGATCTTCGGCGAGAGTGCCGGTGCGCACGCGGTCGCCACCCTGCTCGCGGTGCCCGATGCCGAAGGGCTGTTCGCCCGGGTGATCTCCGAGAGCCCGGCCAGCGGGATGGTCAGCTCTGCGGATGCCGCCGCCCGTATCGCAGGTCAGCTCGCCGAATTGGTCGGTCCCGGTGGGGGATCGGCGGCGGCAGCGCTGATGTCCGCGCGTCCGGCCGAGCTGGGCCGGGCCCTGGAAAAACAGATCATGCGCGGTCAGACGGACATTCCCGGCGCGTTTCCCGTCGGGCCGACCTTCGGCACCGATTACCTGCCGGTCGATCCGGTCACGGCCATGTCCGAGGGCTCCGCACACCGGGTGCCGTTGATCGTCGGCAACAACGCCGACGAGGGGCGGCTGTTCACCCGGTTCCTGCAGTTGCTGCCGACCAACGAGCCGATGATCGAAAAGCTGTTCGCCCGTACCGATCCCGAGGAGCGCCGCCGGATCGTGGCGGCCTATCCGGACTATCCGAGCAGCGCGGCCTGCGTGCGGCTGGGTGGGGACTTCGCCTTCGCCTCGGCCACCTGGCAGATCGCCGAGGCGCACAGCCGCCACGCGCCCACCTACGTGTACCGCTACGACTACGCGCCGCGGACCCTGCACTGGGCCGGGCTCGGTGCGACGCACGCGATGGAGCTGCTGGCGGTGTTCGACACGTACCACACGACATACGGCGCGCTGCTGACCGCGGTGGGCGACCGCGGTTCGGCCCGGCGGGTCAGCCGTGACGTCCAGAGG
Source organism: Mycobacterium sp. URHD0025 (assembly GCF_000426065.1). Lineage (GTDB taxonomy): Bacteria > Actinomycetota > Actinomycetes > Mycobacteriales > Mycobacteriaceae > Mycobacterium. The sequence continues at coordinate 294,666 of NZ_AUEQ01000010.1, forward strand.
CGCTGGCGTGAGTTCACCCGGACCGGTGAGCCGGGACCGGGCTGGCCGGCCTACGACCGCGACGACCGGGCGGTGTTCGTGTTCGACCGCCGCCCGCGCGTCGAGTACGACCCCCGGGCGACGCGGCGCAAGGCATGGGAAGGGTTCACCCTCGCCGAGCGCTGAGTTCGTCGCCGGCACTCTGGGCGATTTGCTGCAGGGAAACGCCGAGATGTGGTTGCGTGTTTGGCGTGGACTATCCCCTGGACCCCCTGTCCGCCGACGAGTTTCGCGCGGTGGCAGCGATATTGCGGAGTGAGCACGGGGTCGGGGAGGGCTGGCGCATCGCCTCGGTGGAACTCGTGGAGCCGACCAAGACCGAACTGGCCGCCTTCGACGGCGGCGGCGCGACACCGCCCAGGCGGGCTGCCGTGATCTGCCTCGAGCGGGCGGCGAACGCCACCTACAAGGGTGTGGTGTCGCTGACCGACGACCGGGTCGAGGCTTTCGACCACATCCCGGGCGTGCAGGCCAACTTCACCGTCGACGAGTTCGTCGAATGTGACCAGGTACTGCGCCGCAATCCCGACGTGATCGCCGCGCTCGCCAAACGCGGCATCACCGATCTGGACAACGTCTTCATGGATACCTGGACCTATGGGGACGCGGTCGCGCCGCCGGAGTACCGCGACCGGCGGATCGGCTGGTCGGACACCTGGTACAAGCAGGCCGCCGGGGCCAATCCCTACGCCCACCCGGTCAGTGGTCTGCACTGCGTGATCGACATCAACACCATGGAGGTGCTGCGCGTCGAAGATGACTGCAGCGACGATACGCCTCCCGAAATGCCCTCTGTGATGGGCGAATACGTGCCGCATCACATCCCGGAGCGGATCAGGGCGGCGTCGCGCCGGGAACCACTCAAGCCCTTGGACATCACTCAGCCCGAGGGGCCGTCCTTCACCTTGGACGGCAATCTGCTGCAGTGGCAGAACTGGTCCTTGCGGGTCGGTTTCAACCACCGCGAGGGCATGACGCTGCACACGGTGCGGTACCGCGACGGTGACACCAATCGTTCTGTGGCGCACCGGATGTCGTTCGCCGAGATGGTGGTTCCCTACCGGGACTCATCGGTCGACCACTATCGGCGCACCGCTTTCGACATCGGCGAGTGGGGCCTGGGGTTCATGACCACCTCACTCGAGCTCGGCTGTGACTGCCTCGGTGAGATCCGTTACCTGGATGCGGTTCTGCACAACAGCGCAGGTGAGCCGTACACCATCGCGAACGCGATCTGCATCCACGAGGAAGACAACGCCGTGCTGTGGAAGCACGTCGACCACGACGCCGGGGCAGAGGTGCGCCGGATGCGCAGGCTCACCCTGTCGTTCCACGTCACCGTCGCGAACTACGAGTACCTGGTGTACTGGCGGCTCTATCAGGACGGCAACATCGAATGCGAGGTGCGTGCCACCGGAATCATGGTCACCACGCCGGTTCCGACGGGACAGCCCCATCCGAACGGCACGCTCGTCGACGAACGCACGTACGCGCCGTTCCATCAGCATTTCCTGATCGCCCGGCTCGACCTGGACATAGACGGAACCGACAACACCGTCTGCATGACCGAGTCCTACGCCGAACCGATCAGTCCGGACAATCCCTACGGTCTGTCGCTCGTGGTGCGCAATCAGGCGTTGCGCACGGAACTGGAAGGCCGCCAAGACGTCAGCTTCGCCACCCAGCGGGCCTGGAAGGTGGTCAACACCAACGTCGTCAACGGCCTGGGCACGCACCCGTCGTACAAGCTGGTGCCCACCGGGGCCATCCCGGCGATGTTCGACCCGTCGTCCCCGGTGCTGCAACGCGCCAACGTCATCGGGCACACCTTGTGGGTCACCCCGAACCGGCCCGACGAGCGCTGGCCGGCGGGGGAGTTCGTCAACCAGTCGGCGGCCGACGCCGGGTTGGGTGAGTGGACCAAGGCCGACCGGTCGATCGACAACACCGATGTGGTGCTCTGGTACGTGTTCGGCATCCACCACATCACCCGCCCGGAGGATTGGCCGGTGATGCCAGTGGACGTGGTGTCGTTCTGGCTCAAGCCTTTCGGCTTCTTCGACCGCAACCCGGCGCTGGACGTGGCGGCCACCCCGCCGGACTCCTGCGCACACGGTCATGCCAGGTCGGCACATCATTAGTTGACACCTGTCATGTGTGATGCGGAACACTGCTAGGTTGCCTGTGTGCAACCGACTGAGACCGCTGTTCTCGACCGCCCCGAAGATCTGACCTCCGATTGGCTGACGGCCGCCCTCGGTGCCGGTCGGGTCAGTGCCTTCAGTTTCGAGCGGATCGGGACCGGCCAGATGAGCGAGTGCTACCGCGTCTCGCTGAGTTACGCCGACGAGGGGCACGGTCCCGCGTCGGTGGTGCTGAAGGTGGCGGCCACCGACCCCAACAGCCGACAGACCGGGCTGGCGCTGGGCCTCTATGAGCGCGAGGTCCGGTTCTACGCCGACATCGCACCTGCCCTGGCTCCCGGGCCGGTGGCGCCGTGCTATCACGCCGCCTTCGATCCCCAGACCGGTGCCTTCGACCTGTTGCTCGGCGATGCGGTACCCGCTGTGGTCGGTGATGAGATCCGGGGCGCGACAACGCGACAGGCCACCGTGGCGCTCACCGAATTGGGGCACATGCATGGCTCGACGGCCGGCGCCGAGGCGCTGAACCGGGCCGAGTGGCTCAACCGCGAGGCGCCGGTCAACCAAGCCCTGATCTCTGGGCTGTACGCGGCCTTCGTCGAGCGCTATGCGGAACTGATCACGCCCGAGCAGCGGCAGGTCTGCGAACGACTCGTGGAGAGTTTCGACGCCTACCTCGCCGAGGAAGGCGCGTCCCAGCGGCCGCAGGGCCTGGTGCACGGGGACTATCGGTTGGACAACATGCTGTTCGGCGACGAGGGCGCCGAACGTGCGTTGACCGTGGTCGACTGGCAGACCGTCACCAAGGGGCCGGCGTTCACCGACGTCGCGTACTTCATCGGTTGCGCGCTGCCCGTCGAGCAGCGCCGCGCCCACTACGACGAGTTGCTGGCCGCCTATCACCAGGCGCTCGGGCCGGACACGGCGTTGACACTCGGGCAGGTCCGCGAGGGCGTGCGCCGGCAGAGTTTCTTCGGCGTGATGATGGCGATCATCTCCTCGATGCTGGTGGAGCGCACCGACCGTGGGGACCAGATGTTCATGACGATGCTCGACCGGCACTGCAGCCACGTGCTGGACACCAATGCGGTCGATGTCCTTGCGCCGCCTGCGGTTCCGGAGCCGCTGGTGCCCGCCGCCGACGACGAATACGCGCATACCCCCACTGACGAGGATCTGTGGAACGAGAGCTGGTACTTCGACTTCGTCGACGCCGGCGCGGGCCTCGGCGGCTGGATCCGCCTGGGCCTCATCCCCAACCAGGACACCGCGTGGATCAACGTGTTGTTCTGCGGTCCGGGGCTGCCGACCGTGGCGCTCAACGACTTTCACGCACCGGTGGCCGATCCGTCGTCGGTCAAGGGTGAGGGGGTCGAGCTGAACCTGCACCCGGACCAGCCGCTGGAGGTGTACCGCCTGACCGCCACGGGCACCGGCGAGGCTTTCGACGACCCGTCGGCATTGCTGCGGGGCGAGTCGGGCGGGGCCGTCTCGGTGACGTTGGACCTGACCTGGCATACCGCGGGGATCCCGTACCTGTATCGGATCACGCCGCGCTACGAGATTCCGTGCACGGTGTCGGGAACGGTGATCATCGGCGATCAGACCCACACCATCGAAGCGGTCGCGGGCCAGCGCGACCATTCGTGGGGTGTGCGGGACTGGTGGTCGATGAACTGGGTGTGGAGTGCCATCCATCTTGACGACGGCACCCATCTGCACGGCGTCGACATCCGGATCCCGGGGATGCCGCCGATCGGTATCGGCTACACGCAGCGTGCCGGTGAACCGCTTGTCGAACTGCAGAAGGTGACTGCGGAACACGCCCTCGGCGCCGACGATCTGCCGGTGTCGACGACGCTGACCCTGCAACCCGGCGACATCGAGGCGAGCATCGACATCCAGGGCCACGCCCCGGTGCTGCTCACGGCGGCGGACGGTCGGGTCAGCCAGTTCCCCCGCGCCTGGGCGAAGGTGCGTACCGCCGACGGGCGCGACGGTGTCGGCTGGCTGGAGTGGAACCGCAACGTCAGCTGATACGAAAACGCTTGAGCCGCGCGGTCGCTCCGGAGATCAACTCCACCCGGCTGCGCGGTACCCCGAGGTGTGCGGCAAGCAGTTTGGTGACCGCGTCATTGGCCTTGCCGTCCACAGCGCGCTCGGGGACATAAATGGTGAGCGAGTCGTCGTCGCCGACCTCGACCAGAGGACCTTTGCGGCTGCCGGGCTTGACCCGCACGACGACGGTGGTCATGCGCCGAACGTGAAGAAGTGTGCGAATTTTCGCGAAAAACTCGACATCTTGTTCACGTTCGGCGTCGGTGACTAGCGCGCGACGATCACCGAGGAGCCATGGCCGAACAGGCCCTGGTTGGCGGTCACGCCGACCTTCGCGCCCTCGACCTGCCGGCCGGTGGCCTGCCCCTTGAGCTGCCAGGTCAACTCGCACACCTGCGCGATGGCCTGGGCCGGGATGGCCTCGCCGAAGCAGGCCAGACCGCCCGACGGGTTCACGGGGACGCGGCCGCCGATGGTGGTGGCGCCCGAACGCAGCAGCTGCTCACCTTCACCCTTGGCGCACAGGCCCAAGTGCTCGTACCAGTCCAGCTCCAGCGCGGTGGACAGGTCGTATACCTCGGCCAGGCTGACGTCCTCGGGTCCGATACCGGCCTCGGCGTAGGCGGCGTCGAGGATCTGGTCCTTGAACACCCGCTCCGGCGCGGCCACCACGGCAGTGGAATCCGTTGCGATATCCGGCAATTCGGGAAGATGCTGCGGGTAGCGCGGAGTCACGGTCGAGACCGCACGCACTGACGGCACCCCCTCCAGCGAGCCCAGGTGCTTCTCGGCGAACGACTTGCTCGCGACGATCAGTGCCGCGGCGCCGTCAGAGGTGGCGCAGATGTCGAGCTGGCGCAGCGGGTCGGACACGACCGGGCTGGCCAGTACGTCCTCGATCGCGGATTCCTTGCGGTAGCGCGCATTCGGATTCTGCAGGCCGTGGCGGGAGTTCTTCACCTTCACCTGCGCGAAGTCTTCGGCGGTGGCGCCGTAGAGGTCCATCCGGCGCCGGGCCAGCAGCGCGAAGTACACCGGGTTCATGGCGCCGAGCAGGTGGAAGCGCTGCCAGTCGGGATCGTTCTTGCGCTCACCGCCGACGGGTGCGAAGGCGCCCTTGGGTGTGGTGTCGGCACCGATCACCAGCGCGACATCGCAGAACCCGGCCAGGATCTGAGCGCGGGCGCTCTGCAGTGCCTGCGAGCCCGATGCGCAGGCTGCGTAGCTCGACGACACCGGAACGCCGTTCCAGCCCAGCTTCTGGGCGAACGTGGACCCGGCGATGAAGCCCGGGTAGCCGTTGCGGATCGTGTCGGCTCCGGCGACCAACTGGATCTGACGCCAATCCAGACCGGCCTCGGCCAGTGCGGCGCGGGCGGCGACGACGCCGTACTCGGTGAAGTCGCGTCCCCACTTGCCCCACGGGTGCATGCCCGCGCCGAGGATGTACAGGGGTTCGGGAGTGCTCATTCCGCTGTTTCCTCCATGCTCCTCGCGTCCGCAACCTTCCAGGCGTGGGTGGTGCGCTCGACGCCCTGGTCGTCGGTGTAGAGCGTCATGGTGGTCAGCTCCATCTCCATACCGACCTTCAGATCGGCGGCGAGGGTGCCTTCGACAACCTTGCCGAGCACGATCAGGCCTTCGTCGGCCAGTTCGACCGCGGCGATCGCGAACGGCTCGAACGGGTCGGTCTGCGGGTACGGAACGGGCGGGAGATACCGGTTCTCGGTGTAACTCCACACCTTTCCGCGACGAGACAGCGCAACCAGGTCCAGGGTGTCGCTGTCACAGGCCGGGTTGGGGCAGTTGTTATCGCGCGGCGGGAACACGTAGGTCGCGCACTGGGTGCACTTGCCGCCGATCAGGTGGGTGGCACCGGCGTCGTCGGAGGCGAACCATCCGTCGATCGCGGGTTGCGAAGATGCTGCTGGCACGCGGCCAGCCTAAACGATCAAGACCGCGAAACTGAAACGTGTTGCAGTTTCGGCTCCGCGATATCCGATTGAAGTGTACGAAACTGTTTCGTACACTTCCGCCATGGTTCGAGGAATGGAACGCGAGCAGGCGGTCCTGGCCGCCACGGTCGAGTTGCTGGGTGAACGGGGTTACCCGGCGCTGACCATCGACGCCGTCGCCGCGCGGGCCGGCGCCAGCAAGGCCACCATCTACCGCCGGTGGCCGAACAAGGCCCAGCTGGTCCGCGCCGCCCTGGACGCAGCCGACGCGGCACGCAACGCGGCCGTGCCCGATACCGGTGACCTGCGCGATGACCTGCTGGCGGTGATGGACGCGCTGGCCGCGGAGGTGGCCGAGCCGCTGACCCGGGTGACCGCCGAGCTGGCCACGCTCATGCGGCACGACCGGCAGCTGGCCGAGGCCCTGCGCGAACATCTCGACAAAGAAGAGCTCTCGCCCTTCCATGACGCGCTGCAACGGGCCATCGCCCGCGGAGACATCGCGACGGACACCGATGTGGAGTTGATCCACGACGTCGCCGAAGCGATGATCCTGCGACAGATCCACCTCGACCTCCCCGTCGACGCGGCGTTCAGTGCACGCCTGGTCGACGACGTGCTGCTGATGCTGCTCGGAGGTGCCCACGGATGACCGTCGTGATCGCCGGCGCCGGACCGACCGGACTGACCCTGGCCATCGAGCTGGCCCGGCGCGGCGTGCCATGCCGAGTGCTGGAGAAGGCCGCGACGTTGTTTCCCGGCTCTCGTGGCAAGGGCCTGCAGCCACGCACATTGGAGGTCTTCGACGACATCGGCGTGATCGGCGCCGTGCTGGCCGCCGGTGAGCCCTTTCCGCCCATGCGGCTCTACAGTGGCGCGGACGTGGTGTGGGAGAAACCGATCTACGAGCTGCTGGGACTGCCGGAGCTGGTTGCCTCGCCGGCGGTGCCGTATCCGTACACGTGGCTGCTCCCGCAATGGCGCACCGACCAGATCCTGGCGGCGCGCTTCGCCGAACTCGGGGGAACCATCGAGTTCGACACCGAGGTAACGGATTTCACGCAAGATGCCGACGGTGTCACGGTGTGCACGAACCGGGGGACGATCCGTGCCGACTACCTCGTCGGGGCCGACGGTGGCCGCAGCACGGTCCGCAAGGTATCCGGGGTCGACTTTCTCGGTGGTGCGCTCACCGAGGAGCGGATCATCGTGGGTGACGTGCGGGCCAGTGGGCTCAACGGTCGGTGCTGTCACCTGCTGACCCGTGACGGCGACCGGTCCACCCGGTTCTCGCTGTGGAACCTGCCGGGCAGCGAGCACTACCAACTCGTGGTGACGATGGCGCCAGGCGACGAGATTCCCGCGTTGACTCTCGGGGGTATGCAGGCGGTACTGCAGGACAGGTCGGGACGCCGGGACGTGACACTGTCGGATCTGCGGTGGATCTCGCTGTACCGGGTGAATCTGCTGTTGGCGCAACGCTTCCGGATGGGCCGGGTGCTGCTGGCCGGAGACGCCGCCCACGTCCATTCACCCGCCGGGGGACAAGGTGTCAACACCGGGGTCCAGGATGCCCACAACCTCGGCTGGAAACTGGCCGCAGTGCTGGCCGGAGCGCCTGACGGTCTGCTGGACAGCTACGAGGCGGAGCGCCTGCCCGTCGCCGCCGATGTGCTGCACCTCAGCGGCCTGTTGCACCGCCAGGGGTTCGGCGCGGCGGGACCCGCGCCGGCCGCCATCCACCAGTTGGACATCAACTACCGCGGAGGCCCACTCGCCGTCGACACCGATCCGACCGGTGCGCTGCGCGCCGGCGACCGGGCGCCCGACGGCCTACTGCCGGACGGTCGCAGACTGTTCGACGTGTTCCGCGGCCCGCACTGGACCGTGCTGCAATTCGGCTGCGAACCAGTCGATTTCGGAATCCCGGGGGTGCGCCTCGCGCCCAGCGCGGACTACGACGTACCCGTCGGCACGTTCGTCCTGGTCCGGCCCGATGGTTATGTCGGCGCGATCAGCGCCCGGCCCGAGGTCATCCGCGACCAACTCCGTCGAGCCGGGGAGTGAGGTCACCGTGCCGTAAGGGAGACCGGTCGGCGAATCCGGGCCCCTGGCCAGTCGGTCAGCCGGCGATCGGCCCGGCCAGATCGGCCACGCGCCAGGCACCCAGGAGGAGGCCAACTTGGGCGAGGACGCCGAGCAGCGGCAACCAAAACGCGATCCGACGACGCGCCAACTGGATAACACCCAGACTGAAGAACAACCCAGCCGGAACAATCGAACCGAGCGCCATCCACATCGCCCAGTTGATCCAGTTGCCGTCGCCACAAGCCTCGTAAGCGCAATTGTCGGTGCTCATCGGAAAAACCATGAAGCTCATCAACGCGAGCAACCCCAAACCCGCCCTGCCCCACGAACAACAGCACACACACGGTGATGTCGGCGATCCGTGCGCCGCGAGGGAGCCGACGCACCGGTTCGCCACCGGCGCCGTCAGTGGCAGTTAGCTGCGGCTCACTCACGACGCAACAGTATCGTGATGGATGCGGCCGTTGCGGTGCAGCAAAGTATCCGATGTACAGCGCGTCGACACCCCCAGGTCAGACATAGCGGTAGAACTCGATGAGCGGGCGGTGGGAGCGTACTGACATGTCGGACAACTTGTCTCGGCTCGGGCGGGTCTGCATCGCAGCAGCAATCGAAAAAGCTACTGCGCCAGGCAATCCCGACTACCGGCCCAGCGAAGAAGAGCTGCCCGAGGTTTTGCCGCCGATGCACAAGATCTTCTACGACTGCATCACCTGTGCCACCTCCGCCGACAGAACGACAGCATGCCGGGTCGGCGACCACGGATTCGTTCTCACTCCTACGACAACCCACGTCTTCTGAGCCGGCGCCGGAACACCGTGCCGGAGCACCCCCAGAGACCGACGCACAGCCAATAGCCAAACTGGTGCTGAGGAGATCGACCGCCGCACCGATAATTGGCACATGACCGATCTCGGCGTCTTCACGTTCCATCTCGTCGAGATGCCCGCGACGGCCGCGCTGCCGCTACTGCTGCGTCCACCGGAACAGCACGACGTGGTGGGCCTGCGCTATGCCGAGTGCCTGTCACTGATGCGGCTCGGCGCGCCGACCGTCTCGCCTGACCGGCTGCAGTTACGGCGGCTGGCGATGTTCGCCCGGTGGGACGACGAGGCCGCGATCGAGAATTTCCTGGGCGGAACTGGTGAGCGGTTCGCGTCCGGCTGGCATGTGCGGATGACGTTTCTGCGGCGCTGGTCCCGGCTGGCTGTGCTGCCCGACCTGCCCCAGCAGGCCGACACCGCCGACGACGAGGAGCCCGTTGTCGCGGTCACGCTGGCACGCATGCGGCTACCCGAAGTGCCCCGCTTTCTCACCTGGGGCAAGCCGGTGGAGCGACTGGTGCGTGACGATCCGAACGTCACGCTCGCGCTGGCGGCGATGCGTCCGCCCCGGTCGATCTCCACATTCTCGATCTGGCGGTCTGTGCGCGCGATGACCGACATGGTGCACGGTCACAGTGATGTCGATAAGCCCACGCGGCATGCTGACGCGATGGCGGAGCGGCGCCGCCGCGACTTTCATCACGAGTTCGCGACTTACCGATTCCGTCCGATGTCCGAGCACGGCAGCTGGAACGGGCATACCGGTTATGTACCGCGGCGTTCCAGCTTGTAATGCAGGCGGAGCGCAGCCATGTTCCACATGCGGAGTACGTGATCGGTGCGCAGCACCTGCTCATCGTCGACATACAGATCGAATGTCTCGTGGACCGGAACGCGCTTGGCGAAGTAGCGCCCCTGATCGCGCACCAACACGTAGGCACCGTCGGCGCCCCACGGCCCGGCCGGGGAAACGAGCCGCAGGCCGTCGCCCGGTCGGTTCTGCGGCTGCAGGAACACCTGCACGTTGCCCTCCTCCAGCGGAAAGGTCACGTGGACGCTGGGCCGCAGCGCCCCGGGAAGTGTTCTGCGCGAATAACATCCGCTGAAAACGGTGTCGCCGTTGCGGCGTAGGGTTCGGATCCAGCCTGCCGCCACCTGGTTGCCGCTGGTATCGGTGATCACCGACACCGTGCCGTCCATGCCGCGAGCCACATCGAGGGGACGCATCGGTAGCGCCAGCTGACGCACCCGCTTGCCGAACAATCGCGAAACCAGCTCACCTCCGGGCCAGAACAACGGCGACCAGCTGCTCCAGACCTCCATACGCCATCGCGCGGTGTGGGTATAGAAGTCGTGAATCATCGGGTGAACGGCTGCGGGATCGAATCCCGGGCCCGCCAGGCCGACGAGATCGGTCTGCAGGCCCGCATCGGGATCATCCTCTGCCAGTGCGCCGCCGCGCCGGGCAGCCTCGGCCCGCAACCATCCGTTGCCGCCGGCCTCGGTACCCATCGGCGCCTGCAGCCACGCTTGGGTACCGCCCAGGTCAACCTCGCGGCCGGCGACGCGCCAGAACTTGCGCGTTGCCAGATCCAGCGTCGACAGCTTCACACAGCGGATCGTACGTCGACCGACACCGGCTGCCGGCGCAGCGCCAATCGCGCCGCGCGGGCGCAGGGGCCGATGAGTCCGGCCGCCAAGGTTTTGATCGAGATGGCTCGCCGGGTGATCAGCCCACCGACAGCGTCCGGATCTTGGGCCACAACGAATCCCATGGCTCGGTCCGGCCGGTCAGCAACCACGCGCTGAGGTCGTCGGTGATGCCGCTCACGTTGCGGACATGGGCGAAGAACGGGCGTAGGCGCACCGGCTCCTCGCCGATGAACAGCACGGTGTCGACGTCCGGCGCAGGTGCGGGGAAGTAGCCGTAACTGCGGGTCGGGCTGAATGCCGCGGGCAGCTGGTATTTGTCGGAGTAGCCGTCGAGGAAGGCGGCCACGATGTAGGACTCGCCGACGATGGCGGTGTGTTCCCGTTGGCCGGCGGGCAACCGCGCATAAGCCGCAGCGGTGCGCTGCGCGATCTGTTCGTCGGTGCCCTCGCGGCCGATCGTGATGCTGAGAGCGATGGCCGCAGCCGCCAGTGCGGCGCTGAGGACGCACGCCGGCCACGCCACCCATCGCCATCGGTAGTGTCCTGCCTCGCGGCGGCGCTGCAGGCTCAACGCACCGACTGCGGCCAGCGGCGGGAACAGGCCGCACAGGTAATAGGGCCGAGCGGCGGTGGCTACGAAGAGAACATAGAGCACCACGAAAGTGACGCCGAGGAAGCGGTAATCGGCCAAGGTGCGGTCCCTGACGAGACGGAAGAGGCCGTAGAGGGCCAGTGCCGCCCCGATCACGCCGGCGAACACGATCAGCTGCACCGCGATACCGCCACGGCCGCCATAGAGAGGTCCCGATTCGGACGCCACCACCTCGGCCATCTTCAACTGCGGCCAACCGTGCCGCGCCTGCCACCACAGGGTCGGTGCGGTGATCGCCGCACCCACGCCGACGCCGGCCCACAGCAGCGGGCGGCGCAGCAGCGCGCGCGGACCGACCGCGAGTGCGGCCAACAGCATCACCCCACACAGCAGCAGTACCTGGAACTTCGTCATCGCCGCGAGCCCGGCGACCGCACCCAGGGCGAGCAGCAGTCGATCGTCGCGCAGCCGGAGCCAGCGCACCACCAACCAGACCAGGAGCAGCCACCCGAGCGGCTCGAGTGTGTACGGCGTGAGCCAGTGTCCGGCGAACGACACCCACGCCCCGGTCGACTGGGCGAAGGCCACCAACGCCTGGGCGCGACGGTCGCAACCCATCTCGCGGGCGATCAGGGCGGCCACGACGATGGCGGCCATCGTCGCCAGTATCGCCGGGATACGCAGCGCGACAATGGAATTGGGAGCGATGAGATCGCTGAGAGCGGCCAGTGCCGGTGCCAGTGGCGGTTGATCGGCCGAGCCCCAGTCGAGATGGCGGCGGCCGATGGCCAGCATGTACACCTCGTCGAACCAGTAGCCCCGGCCGGCGATGGCGGCCGCCAGCTGGACGGCTCCGGTGACGAGGGTGATGGCGGTGACGGCGCGGACGGCCGGCTGCGGGACGTCGACCGGCGGGTCCACGGATACGGTGTCCGTCGTTGTTTCAGCCACTGCGGTCCACGATAGTGGCGTCGGGGGTCAACGGGATGTCACCGCCGGTGCCTAGAGTGAGGGCCGTGAGCCCCGCCAAGACCGAGACCAAGAACGCGCTGAATCCCACCGCCGACGAGAAGCCCACACTGATGCTGCTCGACGGCAATTCGCTGGCTTTCCGGGCGTTCTACGCGTTGCCCGCCGAGAATTTCAAGACTCAGGGCGGGTTGACCACCAACGCTGTCTACGGGTTCACCTCGATGTTGATCAACCTGCTGCGGGACGAGCAGCCCAGCCACGTCGGCGCGGCGTTCGACGTCTCGCGTCAGACCTTCCGCAAAGAGAAGTACCCGGAATACAAGGAGGGCCGGTCCGCGACCCCCGACGAGTTCCGCGGTCAGATCGACATCACCAAAGAGGTGCTCGGCGCGCTGGGCATCACGGCGCTGGCCGAACCCGGTTTCGAGGCCGACGACATCATCGCCACGCTGGCCACCCAGGCCGAGCGGGACGGTTACCGCGTGTTGGTGGTCACCGGCGATCGCGACGCGCTCCAATTGGTCACCGACAACATCACGGTCCTCTACCCCCGCAAGGGCGTCAGTGAGCTGACCCGGTTCACACCCGAGGCGGTGGTGGAGAAGTACGGGTTGAGCCCCACGCAGTACCCGGACTTCGCGGCGCTGCGTGGAGACCCGAGCGACAACCTGCCCGGAATTCCCGGGGTCGGGGAGAAGACCGCCACCAAGTGGATCGCCGAATACGGCTCCCTACAGGCACTCGTCGACAACGTCGACGCGGTCAAGGGCAAGGTGGGTGATTCGCTGCGCGCCAACCTGTCCAGTGTCGTGCTCAACCGCGAACTCACCGATCTGGTGCGCGATGTGCCGCTGCCGCAGACGCCGGACACCCTGCGGATGCAACCCTGGAACCGCGACCAGATTCACCGGCTGTTCGACGACCTGGAATTCCGCGTCCTGCGCGATCGGCTGTTCGAGACGCTGGTCGCGTCCGAGCCCGAGGTCGAGCACGGGTTCGACGTACGGGGTCGGGCGCTCGAGCCCGGCGAGCTCGCTGCGTGGCTTGCCGAGCACAGCTTGGGAAGCCGGTTCGGGCTGGCCGTGGTCGGCACGCATCTCGCGTACGACGCCGACGCCACGGCGCTGGCCATCGTGGCGGCCGACGGCGACGGGCGCTACATCGACACCGCCACGCTGACGCCGGAGGACGAGGAGGCGTTGTCGCGCTGGCTGGGCGATCCGGGTCCGCCGAAGGCACTGCACGAGGCCAAGCTGGCTATACACGATCTGGCCGGACGCGGCTGGACGCTGCGCGGGGTCACCTCAGACACCGCGCTGGCCGCCTACCTGGTGCGGCCGGGGCAGCGCAGCTTCGCGCTCGACGATCTGGCGGTGCGCTACCTGCGGCGCGAGCTGCGCGCTGAATCTCCTGAACAGCAACAACTTTCGTTGCTGGATGACTCCGACGGCGTCGACGAGCAGGCGGTGCAGACGCTGATCCTGCGCGCCTGCGCGGTCTTGGACCTCGCCGATGCGCTGGACGAGGAACTGGCCCGCATCGACTCGTCGTCGCTGCTGGGCCGGATGGAGCTGCCGGTGCAGCGGGCCCTCGCCGAGATGGAGTCCATCGGCATCGCCGTCGATCTGGACAAGCTGCAGGAGCTGCAGAGCGAGTTCGCCGATCAGATCCGCGACGCCGCCGAGGCCGCCTACGCCGTGATCGGCAAGCAGATCAACCTCGGCTCGCCCAAGCAGCTGCAGGCCGTGCTGTTCGACGAGCTGGAAATGCCGAAGACCAAGCGCACCAAGACGGGTTACACCACCGACGCCGATGCGCTGCAATCCCTCTTCGACAAGACCGGACATCCGTTCCTGCAGCATCTGCTGGCGCATCGCGACGCGACCCGGCTCAAGGTCACCGTCGACGGCCTGCTCAACGCAGTGGCCTCCGACGGGCGGATTCACACCACGTTCAACCAGACCATCGCGGCGACCGGGCGGCTTTCGTCGACCGAGCCGAACCTGCAGAACATCCCCATCCGCACCGAGGCGGGTCGCCGCATCCGCGACGCGTTCGTGGTCGGAAACGGCCCTGATGGCCCCTACGCCGAGCTGATGACCGCCGACTACAGCCAGATCGAGATGCGGATCATGGCGCACCTGTCGCGAGATGAGGGCCTGATCGAGGCCTTTAACACCGGTGAGGACCTGCACTCGTTCGTCGCGTCGCGGGCGTTCTCGGTGCCCATCGACGAGGTGACTCCCGAGCTGCGCCGGCGGGTCAAGGCGATGTCGTACGGCCTGGCCTACGGTTTGAGCGCCTACGGCCTGGCCAGCCAGCTCAAGATCTCCACCGAAGAGGCCAAGGTCCAGATGGAGCAGTACTTCGACCGGTTCGGCGGGGTGCGCGACTATCTGCGTGACGTGGTCGACCAGGCCCGCAAGGACGGATTCACCTCGACCGTGCTCGGCCGCCGCCGTTACCTGCCTGAACTCGACAGCAGCAACCGCAACGTGCGCGAGGCAGCTGAACGCGCCGCGCTCAACGCGCCGATCCAGGGCAGCGCTGCCGACATCATCAAGGTGGCGATGATCAACGTCGACGCCGCGATCAAGGAAGCCGGCCTGAAGTCACGGATGCTGCTGCAGGTTCACGACGAGCTGTTGTTCGAGGTGGCCGACGGCGAGCGCGAGACCTTGGAGGCGCTGGTCCGCGAGCACATGGGCAACGCCTATCCGTTGGATGTGCCGTTGGAGGTGTCGGTCGGCTATGGCCGCAGTTGGGACGCCGCGGCGCATTAACGGCGCACCGGCCGGGCCCGGCAACTAGCGGCCGGAGAGCGATGTCGCGGCGGTGTGATCGTGCGTAGGGACGATCCGGACCCGGTCTCTGATCGCGTGTAAACGGTGCAGGGTGTGGAAGCACTCGTCGCGATCCTCGTCGGCGAAAGCCCCCGGGTAACTGGGTTTTTGTCGGATGTGTTCCACTCCGAGGTCGTGCCAGGCGGCGTCGCCGGCCAGCAGTACCGATCCGGCTGCGGTATTCAGCAGGAGGCCGATGCTGCCGGGTGTGTGGCCGGCCAGGTCGACGAGTTGTACTGCCCCGTCGCCGAATAGGTCATGGCTGCGCTCGAACGTCAGGACCGGCGGTCCCTCGAGGATGAACGTGGTGATCGTTCGGTTGTGGAGTGAATCCCGCACGCCGCCGACGGGTGCCACCGGACCTCCGGTGGCCCACTCAAGTTCGCGACGGTGGACGTGCACGGGGATGGCGGGCAGATCGAGAAGCCCGCAGATATGGTCCCAGTGAAGGTGGGTCGGCAATGCGAAGTCGACGTGTTTCTCGCCGAGTTCCTCGGCCAGCGCCGCCGCGGTGGTGACCGCATCGGCCGGTGGCGCGACGGCCGGACGCAACACGGCGGGGAGCTGGCTGAGCACGCGCGCACCGACATCGGCGCACATGCCTGGATCCACCACGAAGCGGGCCTGCGGATGTTCCACCACGAACGCGGTCATGGCGATGGGAATGCGCCTCGGTGTGCGGATTCCCTCGACGACGCCGACGGTGGGGGCCCATCTGGGCACTTGGCGCAGCGGCCGGACGGCGACCGTCTGGCGGCTGGGTGGGAGACCGGCGTCGTGCAAACGGTCGAGCAGCTTCCGGTCGGGGCGACGGGGTCGGACGAGCCCGGTCGGCACCTGTGCGAATGCCGAGCAGCAGGCCCACAGGCTCGGCTGTCGAACCGGAGTTTGGAAGGTACTGGTGGTCATGTGTGCGAAGCTAGAACTTCAGGTCAACCTGAAGTCAAGGGGTGTACCGGTATGGGCGAGGCATATGCGGTCGGAGTCGCCGCTGCGGCGGTCGGTGTCGAGTCCCACGTGCTGCGGCACTGGGAGGACGTCGGCGTGCTCGTTCCGTCGCGAAGTGCCTCGGGTCACCGGCGCTATGACGACGAGCTGATCGCCCGGGCCCGGCTGGTGCGGTTGTGCCAGCATGCCGGCCTGACGTTGGCGGAGATCCGCGATCTGCGGGCCGCTGACCGTGATGACCGAATCGACATGATCAGCGCCACGCTGGAGCGGATCCGGGGGGACATATCCCGGCTGCAACGGGCCGCGCAATTCCTCACCCACGTCGTCGCGTGCGTGCATCCGGTGATTTCGGAGTGCCCAGACTGCGCCGGTTTCGCGCAATCGGCGCGTTAGCGGACGGGCGCCTGGTAATTGGCCAGCCAATGGAGGATCGGGGCGGCCGAACGGGCGGCGGCCACCGAGTACACCTCTTCCTGCTGCAGCGCGTACACCTGCGCATCGCCGAACCCGCGGTCGATCCGGTCACGGACGAAGGCCAGCTCGACCACTGCGGCGGCGAACGCCGCGACGGACTTGCCCGCGGGGCGCCCCCCGGCCACCGCGGCGTGCTTGACCAGGGCGTGGCGGGTCTTCAGCGAGCCGAGCCAGGTGGCCTCGTTGGGCGTGATGAGCCCGGCGGCGACCATGCCTGGAAGTTTGGTGGCCACCACCCGCTGCTCGCGGCGGCGGCTGAGGATCGCCACCACGACCATCGTGATGAAGATCGGCACCATCCAGACCGCGTAGACGACGAAGTAGGTTCCGGCGCCCACCAGCGACGAGCCGTTCCACAAGCCGTGCATGAACACCGCGCCCAGGTAGCCGGCCAGGATGCACAGCGTCTTGCCGATGCCGCTGCGCCGTTGCAGCGCGAAGTAGACGCCGATCGCGGTCATGGTGGTGAACAGCGGGTGGGCGAACGGCGCCATGATCAGGCGCATCGCCGCGGTGAGCAGCGATCCGGCCAGCGAATCGGCGCTCGCGATGTACATGATGTCTTCCAGCCAGGCGAAACCGAGCCCGACCAGGCCGGCGTACACCAGGCAGTCGGTCAACGAGTTGAGCTCGTTGCGGCGGCGCCCGGTCATCATGATCAGCAGGAAAAGGCCCTTGGCGGCCTCCTCGATGAACGGTGCCCGGATCGCCACCGAGGCGAAACTGTGCGCTGATTCAGCCGAGTCGACGCCTGGTGCCAGCAACGCATCGGTGAACAGGCTCAGCACGAGCGACAGGACGACGGCCACCGCCGCGCCCCAGCCGAAGGCCAGCAGCAACAATCGGGGTGGCTCCGGCTCCCAGCGATCCAGCCACAGGTAGGCGAACACGGCGCCGGTCATCACGATGCTGGACAGCGTGAAGCCGATGATCGCGCCGACCGGGTTGAGTGCCGTGAACAGCAGGATCAACACGCCGATGACGACGCCGCAGGCGATGATCGCGGCCAGCGGGGCACCGACCTTGCGGACGGGCCTGGGCATCGGAGCGGTGACCGGAAACCACTGCCGATGGGCCGGGCCGGGAGTCGGGTAGTACGCCACCTGCCGAGCGTAGCCGCGGGCCGGTTCGATTCCCGGCACAAATTCGGCCGACGGATCGGCGGGCCCGGGCGTCCGCGCCGAGGGAGGCGGTTTGTCCTGCGTGTGCCTGGTCGAGTACCCTCGTTACGTATCTGTGTGCACAGTTTTTCTGCCCACGGATGAGCACCACCGCAATACCGCAATATAACTGTCCCTACGAGTAAACCTGTCCGGAGCAACCCACCACATGCCAAGTCCCTCCATCACCTCGCCGCAAGTAGCCATCAACGACATTGGCTCGGCTGAGGACTTTCTCGCCGCGATCGACAAGACCATCAAGTACTTCAACGATGGCGACATCGTCGAAGGGACCATCGTCAAGGTGGACCGCGATGAGGTTCTGCTCGACATCGGCTACAAGACCGAAGGTGTCATTCCTTCTCGCGAACTCTCCATCAAGCACGACGTCGACCCCAACGAGGTCGTTTCCGTGGGCGATGAGGTCGAGGCCCTCGTTCTCACCAAGGAGGACAAAGAAGGCCGCCTGATCCTGTCCAAGAAGCGCGCTCAGTACGAGCGTGCCTGGGGCACCATCGAGGAACTCAAGGAAAAGGACGAGGCCGTCAAGGGCACCGTCATCGAGGTCGTCAAGGGCGGCCTGATCCTCGACATCGGCCTGCGCGGCTTCCTGCCCGCATCGCTGGTCGAGATGCGTCGTGTCCGCGATCTGCAGCCGTACATCGGCAAGGAGATTGAGGCCAAGATCATCGAGCTGGACAAGAACCGCAACAACGTGGTGCTGAGCCGTCGCGCCTGGCTGGAGCAGACCCAGTCCGAGGTGCGCAGCGAGTTCCTCAACCAGCTGCAGAAGGGCGCCATCCGCAAGGGTGTCGTCTCCTCGATCGTCAACTTCGGCGCCTTCGTCGATCTCGGCGGGGTCGACGGCCTGGTCCACGTGTCCGAGCTGTCCTGGAAGCACATCGATCACCCGTCCGAGGTGGTTCAGGTGGGCGACGAGGTCACCGTCGAGGTGCTCGACGTCGACATGGATCGCGAGCGGGTTTCGCTGTCGCTCAAGGCGACTCAGGAAGATCCGTGGCGCCACTTCGCCCGTACCCACGCGATCGGCCAGATCGTGCCGGGCAAGGTCACCAAGCTGGTGCCGTTCGGTGCGTTCGTCCGCGTCGAAGAGGGCATCGAGGGCCTGGTGCACATCTCGGAGCTGTCCGAGCGTCACGTCGAGGTCCCGGACCAGGTGGTCACCGTCGGCGACGACGCGATGGTCAAGGTCATCGACATCGACCTGGAGCGTCGCCGGATCTCGCTGAGCCTCAAGCAGGCCAACGAGGACTACACCGAGGAGTTCGACCCGTCGAAGTACGGCATGGCCGACAGCTACGACGAGCAGGGCAACTACATCTTCCCCGAGGGCTTCGACGCCGAGACCAACGAATGGCTCGAAGGCTTCGACAAGCAGCGGGAGGAGTGGGAGGCCCGCTACGCCGAGGCCGAGCGCCGGCACAAGATGCACACCACGCAGATGGAGAAGTTCGCCGCTGCGGAGGCCGAGGAGGCCGCGCGTCCGGTGTCCAACGGGTCCTCGCGGTCGGAGGAGTCCACTGGTGGCACGCTGGCCAGCGACGCACAGCTGGCCGCTCTGCGCGAGAAGCTCGCAGGCAACGCCTAAGAAGTAACACAACGAACGCCCCGGCCCATTGGGTCGGGGCGTTCGTCGTTGCGGGGGCCTGACAGACTGTTGGGCGTGCTTCGCATCGGGTTAACCGGCGGTATCGGCGCCGGAAAGTCAACAGTGTCGGCCACATTCAGCGATCTCGGCGGCATCATCGTCGACGGTGACGTCATCGCCCGTGAGGTGGTCGAACCCGGAACCGAGGGGCTGGCCAAGCTGGTCGAGGCGTTCGGCGACGGGATCCTGCTGCCCGAAGGTGCGTTGAACCGTCCGGCGCTGGCCGCGGTCGCCTTCAGCGATGACGAGAAGCGCGCCACCTTGAACGGCATCGTGCATCCGCTGGTGGCGCACCGCCGGTCGGAGCTGATCGCCGCGGCTCATCAAGACGCCGTGATCGTCGAGGACATCCCGCTGCTGGTGGAATCCCAGATGGCGCCGATGTTCCCGTTGGTCATCATCGTCAACGCCGACCCGGAATTGCGCGTCAAGCGACTCATCGAATACCGCGGCTTCACCGAGGCGGACGCCCGGGCCCGCATCGCCGCACAGGCCACCGAGGAGCAGCGTCGCGCCGTGGCCGATGTGTGGCTGGACAACTCGGGCAGCCCCGGCGCCGTCGTCGAACAGGCCCGCGCACTGTGGCACGAGCGGATCCTGCCGTTCGCGCACAATCTCAACATCCGGCAGCCGGCGCACCGTGACCCTGTCGTGGTGGCCTACGACCCGACCTGGCCGGACCAGGCCCGGCGGATCGTGGCCCGGCTGAACACCGCATGCGGACACCGCGCCGTGCGCATCGACCACATCGGTTCAACCGCTGTTCCGGGGATGGATGCCAAAGACGTCATCGATGTGCAGGTGACGGTGGAGTCATTGGCCGTCGCCGACGAGCTCGCCGAGGCACTGTTGACGGCAGGCTATCCCGTGGTGCCGGACATCACGGCCGATACCCCGCACGATGACGATCCCACGGTGTGGCGCAAGCGTTTCCACGCGTCGGCGGATCCGGGTCGGCCCACCAACGTGCACATCCGCGTGAACGGCTGGCCCAATCAGCGTTTCGCTCTGATGTTCGTCGACTGGCTGCGGGCCAACCCGGGGGTGCGGGCCGATTACCTGGCGGCCAAGCGTGCCGCACTGGCCACACCCGACTACGCGGTGGCCAAAGAACCGTGGTTCCTGGACGCCTACCGGCGCGCCTGGGAGTGGGCTGATGCGACCGGATGGAAGCCGTAACGCATTGAGCTACAGCAGTTTTCGTGTCCATATGCGTGGCGGTCACGGGTCTGGGTCCTTGAACAGCTTCGTGCGGTAGCGTTTGGTGCGTCCGAAGGGGGGACGCATGCCAACAGCCAAGCCGACATTGGTTCCGGTCCGCCAGATCGCCGCCCACGAACTGGTGGTCGACCAGATGCGGCGGGCCTTGGAACTCGGGCAGTTCCGGCCCGGCGACCGGCTACCCACCGAGCGCGAGCTGTCCGACATGCTCAATGTCTCCCGGACCACCGTGCGCGCCGCCGTCGCGGTGCTGGAACGGGAGGGATTGATCACGGTGCGCCGCGGTCGTGGCGGCGGGTTCACCGTGCAGGCACCGCAGTACGATCCGGCCGAAATGCGCCGGGAGTTGCGTCGCAACAAGCGGGAGATCCGCGACGCCTTCGACTACCGAACGATCGTCGAAACGGGCGCGACCCGGCTGGCGGCCGAACGCCGCCGCGCCACCGACGTGACCGAACTGCGTAAGTTGCTCAGAGGCATGGAGTCCGCCCTGCAGACCGGGATGAACGAGCAGTCGGCGCGCCACACCACAGACTTTCAGACCCTCGACTCGGCGTTTCACCTCGGCATCGCGCAGGCTGCACAGAATGACCGGCTGCTGGAGGCGGTCGCCGACGCCCGCCGGCGGATGTGGCTACCGGTAGGGGCGATGTTCGGGCGCCTGGAGCCCAACGCCAACGATTACCACGAGTCGATCCTCGAAGCGATCGAGAACCGTGATCCGGAGCTGGCCGCCGCGCAGATGACCGCTCACATCAACGACACCCGCCACACGGTGGAGTCCTGGCTGAAACGCTGACGCTAGGCGGCCGGTGGCTCGGGTTCCGCTGCCGGCGGAACAGCGGGATCGACCGGCGGCAGCGCGGCGTCGGTTCCGGTCGGCGCCGTGTCGACGGCATTGCCCGGCACCGGCGCGCTCAGCGGCGCGCCACAGGGCAGGCTGCCGTAGTTCGGGTCATCCTTGGGCCGGGTCAGCCGCGGGCCGACGAAGGTGTCGGCCTGGGCGGTCACCTGGTCGTCGACCAGGATCTCGCAGTGCAGGTTCGCCGAGTACGGCCAGTCGATACGTACCGTCATGCCCGCGGTCTGCGGGTTCGACACCACGCCGGTCGCTTCGAAGATCCGGCCCGGCAGCATCGATGGGTCGGCGGTGTTGATGTTGTCGTCGTCGATCTTGTAGGCGATGGTCGCGTTGCGCGACACCCCGTCGATCCGGGCGCGGTAGGTGACGTTGTGGAGTTGCTGGCCGGGCAACGGCTCGACCTGAGGCGGGGCCTCCGGATCAGCCTGTGCCGGAATGGGAATCAACAGCGCGCCGGTGAGCAGTCCTGCCACCGCGGGGAGGGCTCCCCACACGTACTTAGCTGAACTCATGAATCCCGACATTACGCGCCTCGCCACGTGAGGGCCATTCCGTTGCCAGACAGCCAGTGATCGAGCTCATAGCCGCAGCTCGCCAGGCCCTCGATCGCGGTCGCCGCGGTTTGCACCGCCTGCTCGCCGACCTCTGGACTGAGCAGGCCGTGCCGCACGGCGGTGAGCAGCTCGTCGACATCGCACAGTTCGACGCCGCGACCGCTGCGGATCACCAGATCCAGGTAATGGTCCTCGGAATGCCAGGCGGTCGGTCCGGCGGTGTAGTGGCCGATGTCGAGGTAGAAGTCCTGGTCGCGCTCGTGGCCGGGGTTGAAATGGAACACGCTGGCTCGCAGCCCGAGAGAGGGGAGCAGCCACGATTCGAGGTAGTGGAATTGGGCCCGGCCGGGCGTCGGCCGGGCCATGTACAGGCCCCAGGGTTCGACGGTGTAGACGTCAACCGCCCGCACGATGCCTTTTGGGTCGGTGTTCGTGCGGGCGACCAGGTCGAATGTCTCGTGTTTGGGCGGGTGGATGGGGCAAGCGTAACGCGGGGAGGGGGCCGCGGAAACAGCACCGACCGGAAGTTGTCGGTGCACAGTTCTACGCTGGTGAGCATGGCCTTCGCGACCGAACATCCCGTGCTCGCGCATTCGGAGTACCGACCAGCTGCCGACGCCGTCGACGGTCTGGTCCGGACCGGTGCCCGGTTCGAGGTGGTCAGTGAGTACGACCCTGCCGGGGACCAGCCGGCGGCCATCGACGAACTGGAGCGCCGGATCAAGGCGGGCGAGCGCGATGTCGTGCTGCTCGGCGCCACCGGCACCGGCAAGTCGGCCACCACCGCGTGGCTGATCGAGCGGCTGCAGCGGCCCACCCTGGTGATGGCGCCGAACAAGACGCTGGCCGCCCAGCTCGCCAATGAGTTGCGGGAGATGTTGCCGCACAACGCTGTCGAGTACTTCGTCTCGTACTACGACTACTACCAGCCCGAGGCGTACATCGCCCAGACCGACACCTACATCGAGAAGGACAGCTCGATCAACGACGACGTCGAGCGGTTGCGGCACTCGGCGACCTCGAGCCTGCTGTCCCGTCGCGATGTGGTCGTGGTGGCCTCGGTGTCGTGCATCTACGGCCTGGGCACCCCGCAGTCTTACCTCGACCGCTCTGTGGAGCTGGAGGTCGGTTCGGAGGTGCCACGCGACGGGCTGCTGCGGCTGTTGGTGGACGTTCAGTACAACCGCAACGACATGGCGTTCACCCGCGGCACGTTCCGGGTGCGCGGTGACACCGTCGAGATCATCCCGTCCTACGAGGAGCTCGCCGTGCGCATCGAGTTCTTCGGCGACGAGGTGGAGGCGCTGTACTACCTGCACCCACTGACCGGCGACATCGTCCGGCAGGTCGACTCGCTGCGGATCTTCCCGGCCACCCACTACGTGGCCGGACCGGAACGGATGGCCCATGCGATCTCCACCATCGAGGCCGAGCTGGAGGCTCGGCTGGCCGAGCTGGAGGGGCAGGGCAAGCTGCTGGAGGCCCAGCGGCTGCGGATGCGCACCAACTATGACGTCGAGATGATGAAGCAGGTCGGGTTCTGCTCGGGCATCGAGAACTACTCGCGCCACATCGACGGCCGGCCCGCCGGGTCGGCACCCGCGACCCTGCTGGATTACTTTCCCGAGGACTTCCTGCTCGTCATCGACGAATCCCACGTCACTGTGCCCCAGATCGGGGGCATGTACGAGGGGGACATGTCGCGCAAGCGCAACCTGGTGGATTTCGGTTTCCGGCTGCCTTCGGCGGTCGACAACCGGCCCCTGACGTGGGAGGAATTCGCCGACCGGATCGGGCAGACGGTCTATTTGTCGGCGACCCCGGGCGCCTACGAGATCAGCCAGGCCGGCGGCGAGTTCGTCGAACAGGTGATCCGCCCGACCGGCCTGGTCGACCCGAAGGTGGTGGTGAAGCCGACGAAGGGCCAGATCGACGACCTGATCGGGGAGATCCGCACCCGCACGGAGCGCGACGAACGCGTGTTGGTGACGACGCTGACCAAGAAGATGGCCGAGGACCTCACCGACTACCTGCTGGAGCTCGGCATCAAGGTCCGGTATCTGCATTCAGAGGTCGACACGCTGCGACGCGTCGAGTTGCTGCGGCAGTTGCGGCTCGGCGAGTACGACGTGTTGGTCGGCATCAATCTGCTCCGTGAGGGCCTCGACCTTCCGGAGGTGTCGCTGGTGGCGATTCTCGATGCCGACAAGGAGGGCTTCCTGCGCTCGACGCGCAGCCTGATCCAGACCATCGGTCGCGCGGCGCGCAACGTGTCCGGCGAAGTGCACATGTACGCCGACAAGATCACCGACTCGATGCGGGAGGCGATCGACGAGACCGAGCGTCGCCGCGCCAAGCAGGTCGCCTACAACGAGGCCAAGGGCATCGACCCACAGCCGCTGCGCAAGAAGATCGCCGACATCCTCGACCAGGTGTACCGCGAGGCTGACGATACCGAGTCGGTCGAGATCGGAGGCTCGGGGCGCAACGCCTCGCGTGGCCGGCGCGCCCAGGGCGAGCCGGGACGTTCGGTCAGTGCCGGGATCGTGGAGGGCCGGGACACCTCCAACATGCCGCGTGCCGAATTGGCTGATCTGATCAAGGATCTGACCGAGCAGATGATGACGGCTGCCCGGGATCTGCAGTTCGAGTTGGCGGCACGGATCCGCGACGAGATCCAGGACCTGAAGAAGGAACTCCGGGGAATGGACGCGGCCGGACTGAAGTAGCCGAAGTTGGCCTCAACTGTGGTTCAGCTTCTAGCGTCATCGGTGTGACCTCTACCGTGACGCCCACCGGCGGGACCTGGCGGCAACTACTGGGCGGCCGGCATCTGGGTGCGTCCACCGTGTTGGCCGGCGGCGTGCTTCTGTACGCCACCAACGAATTTCTGACGGTCAGCCTGTTGCCCAGCGCGGTGGCCGACATCGGTGGTCACCGGTTCTACGCGTGGGTGACGACGGTGTATCTGGTCGCTTCGGTGGTTGCGGCCACCACCGTTCACTCGACACTGATGCGGCTGGGGCCGCGGCGGGCATACCTTTCGGGACTCACCGTATTCGCTGCCGGAAGCTTGGGGTGTGCGTTGGCTCCGAGCATGGAGGTGTTGCTGGCCGGCCGGACCGTGCAGGGCTTTGCCGGCGGGCTGCTGGCCGGTCTGGGCTATGCGGTGATCAACACCGCGCTGCCGAATACGTTGTGGACCAAGGCTTCTGCGCTTGTTTCGGCGATGTGGGGCGTCGGCACGATCATCGGCCCCGCGGCGGGTGGGCTGTTCGCGCAATTCGGCCACTGGCGGTGGGCCTTCGGTGTGCTGGTGGTGCTGACGGCCGCGATGGCCGCGCTGGTGCCGGTCGCACTGCCGAACCGCACCGGCGCAGTATCGGAGCGGGCTCCCGGCATTCCGGTTCCGTCCCTCGCACTGCTGGGTGCGGCAGCCATGGCGGTGAGTGTGGCTGGTATTCCGCACGATTGGCGGGCCACCGCCGCACTGCTCGGAGTCGGGGTGGCGTTGGTGGCTGGTTTCGTGTTCGTCGACCGTCGGGCCCGCGCGGCGGTCTTGCCGCCCAGCACGTTCGGCCCGGGTCCGCTCAAATGGATCTACCTGAGCCTCGGGGTGCTGATGGCCGCCACCATGGTCGACATGTATGTGCCGCTGTTCGGCCAACGGTTGGCACACCTGACACCGGTGATGGCCGGGTTCTTCGCCGCGGTGTTGTCTGTCGGCTGGACTGCGGGGGAGATCGTCAGCGCGTCGCTGCAGAACCGGCGGACGATCAGGCGGACCGTCGCAGTTGCGCCCATCGTCATGGCTGTCGGATTGGCGGGCGGCGCGCTGTTGATCCGGGACGGGATGGCGCCGTGGGCAGTCGTTGCGTGGGCCGCGTCGCTCGTGGTCACCGGGACCGGCATCGGCATCGCGTGGCCACATCTGTCCGCCTGGGCCATGGGCAGTGTGGACGATCCGGGTGAAGGTCCCGCCGCGGCGGCGGCGATCAACACCGTGCAACTGATCTGCGGGGCGTTCGGTGCGGGGCTGGCCGGTGTCGTCGTGAACCTCCGCGATACCGGGGATGCGGCCGCTGCGCGTTGGCTGTTCGCCGGATTCGCGGTGCTGGCGGTGGTCGGCACGGTGGCCTCCTTCCGGTCCGGCCGCGGTGCTCAGTACCTGGCCCACTAGCACCGCGAGCCGCCCGCGATGAGTTTCTCCGGCCGTACGAGTCTCACTCGTATAGGACCGATTCAAGGAGATTCGATGCCGCTGACACTCAATGCCTACCCAGACGTCGTCACTCGGGACGAGTGGCTCGAGGCGCGCAAGAAGCTACTGGCCGCCGAGCGTGAGGTGACGCACCTGCGCGATGCGGTCAACGCCCAACGGCGCCGGCTACCGATGGTGAAGGTGGAGAAGGACTACACGTTCGAAGGGCCGGATGGCGAAGTGAGACTCGTCGACCTGTTCGAGGGACGCAGCCAGCTCTACATCCACCACTTCATGTGGATCGATGCGATCGACCAGGGTTGTCCCAGCTGCACCGCTGCGGCCGATCTCACCTTCACCGCACAGGACCGAGAACTGTTGCACGGCAAGGGCGTTACGTTCGCCTGTATCTCCCGTGCGCCCTACGCCAGCATCGCGGCGTACCGCGACGCGCATGGTTGGACGTTTCCGTGGTACTCGTCACGCGATGGCGATTTCACCTACGACTTCCACGTGACGCTCGATCCGGCTCGGGCGCCGATCGAATACAACTACCAGTCCGTCGACGAGCTCCACGATGCCGGTTTCGCCGACGAAGACCTCCGCGGCGACTGGCCGGGTGCCAGTGTCTTCCTGCGCCGGGGCGACGAGGTCTTCCACACCTACTCGGCCTTCGCCCGCGGCCTGGACCACACCGCCGTGGGCTACCCGTTCCTCGATCTCACCCCGTATGGGCGGCAAGAACCGTGGGAGGACTCGCCGGCCGGGTGGCCGCAGGGTGGGGCAGTGGTCGGCAGGCCGGTAGGGGATGCCGACGATTAGTGATCATTGCGATCGAAACTATCGACCCGCGTCTAAGTGCCTGGCACAGTAATCAATCGACGCGGGTGTGGCTGAGTGGCTAGGCACCGGCCTGCAAAGCCGTTTACACGGGTTCGAATCCCGTCACTCGCTCGGGCGTCGGAGCCCCCTGTGGAGATTCTGCAGGGGGCTCCGTCATGTGGCTGAACTGACCGTCACCAACCATGGCCGATCTTGGTGCCTGACCTCGGGTGCCAGCCGGTCGCACCGCTGGGATCGTGCTCACCGTTCCCCAGGTACTTGTACCAGTACAAGTCGCCGTTGGGCTCGACGGCGTACAACGCGACGCCGAAGCCGCCCTGATCGTCGGGCCCACCGACGATGCGGGTGAACCGGTCCCAGCCGCGGCCGATGATGTTGCGCGAGTTGGCGTGCCATCCGGTGCCTCCGCTCGGATCGTTGGTGCCGTCACCGGTATAGCGGTACCAGCGCAGGTCGCCGTTCTGCTCGACGCCCAACAGCACGCTGGAGGCCGCGGTCAGAATCTTGAAGTTGTGCCAGCCGTTCCCGATGGTGTTGCCGGAGTTGGCGGCCCAGCCGGTATTGCCCGACCGGTCTTCTTTTCCGTCGCCGACATACCGGTACCACCGCAGGTTGCCATTGGGCTCTACGCCGTAAAGCGTGCTCGCCGGGTCATTGGACGTGCGGCCTGCCTTCGGTGTGCACACCAGGCTGACGAACCCCTGCCAGCCGTTACCGATTACGTTCTGTGAGTTGGCATCCCACCCGCGCGATCCGGCGCGGTCCTCGATGCCGTCGCCGGCCGTGTATCGATACCAGCGCAGATCGCCGTCGGGTTCGACCCCGAACAATATCCCGTCGCCACCACCGCAGAAGAACTTGAACCCGGCCCAACCATTACCGATCGTGTTGCGTGAGTTGGCAGCCCAATCGGTCGGGTTCTCGCCGTTCCGACCGGCACCGTCGTAGCGATACCAGCGCAGGTCTCCGTTGGCTTCAACGCCATAGAGTTCACCGACCCTGGGTAGCCCGCTATCGACGGGCACGGTTCCCGCGCCTCCACACGTCAGATGTTTGAAAGTCATGGTGCACTCCTCAGCGTCTCGACAGGACAATCGACCTCAGCGTGCGCCGGCCTCGCCGGACGCCGTAGCGTAGTGCGCTACCTGTGTTACCGGTCGATGCCCGTCACACGGACCCCGTCGCAAACAGCTGGACACCGCATCGAATAATGCAGCGGTGCCCATGCTGCCCCTTGCCGACGTCCTGTCCACGCTCGAACTCGTGGAGTCGGGTGACGGCATTTTCGTCGCCGAGCAGCGGGACAACGCCAGCCATCACATCGTGGGCGGGCACATCGCTGCCCAGGCGCTCATGGCGGCCAGCCGCACCGTCGACGGCAGATTGCCCCACAGCCTGCACGTTTATCTGCTGCGGGCCGGCGACGCCCGGTATCCGGTGCACATGGAGGTGACCAAGCTGCGCGACGGCGGATCGCTGTCCACCCGCCGGGTGATCGGCCGTCAGGGCGACGAGGTGTTGCTGGAAGCGCTCGTCTCGTTCAGCGTCCCGATGGACGCCGCGGACTACCAGCAACCCAGACCCGCGGTGCCCGACCCCGAGACCCTGCCGCCGGTCGAAGAACAGTTGCAGGCGTTCGCCGATGAGGCCGGCGGATACTGGGTGAACCCGCAGTGGATCGAGCGCCGATACATCGACCCGCCTCCTCGGCTGGCGATCGACCTGCCGGAGCCGCCGGAGCGCACCCGGATGTGGTGGCGCCCCGCCGAACCCGTCACCGATGATCCGATCGTCAACAGCTGTCTGCTGACCTACTTCTCGGGCACCGCGTTGCTGGACGCCACGGTGACGATGCGGCGTGCCACCCAGGTCACGGTCTTCTCGGCGTTGATCGACCTCGCCATCTGGTTCCACCGCCCGGCCGATCTGACGGATTGGGTTCTGTCCGACCAGGTTTCACCCAGTGGCATCAACGGGCGCGGCCTGGCCAGCGCCACCGTCTACAACCGGTCAGGTCAACTCGCCTGCTCGGCGACCCAGGAGGTGTACTTCGGCCGCGCGCGCCGCGATTGACTCACCGGGTCGACTTGACCACCTGAGCGAAGTTGAACTGCCAGCGTTCGACGATGTGGAAGCCCATGCTTTCGGGTACCTGATAGGCCGGAGCACGGTCCAACCGCGGCCCCGGCTGAAGCTTTGGTCCGCTCTGTCGGCTCGGCACCGAAGGGTCGCGTTCCGACACCGTCCACAACACCGTGCAGCGGCGCACCTGGTCGGCGACGCCCCAGATCCCGAGGTGTTGGTCCCACAACCGATTCCGCTGCGCCGCCGGGGTGCCGCGACCGGGATCGACAAGGTCGGCGTACGCGGCCGGACGGGCGGCGGTGATGGGCCGGATGGGGCCCGGCTTCCACGAGGTGGTGTTGTCGAAGATCACGCAGTCGCCAGGGGACGAGTGGGCCGAGATGACGTCCGCCACCTGGCTGAAGTCCATGCCTTCCTTGGCGTACGGGCCGCGTTGCACCGTGATGTAGTTCGGTGTCGCGGCCAAGGCGAACACCGCCAATGCCGTGGTGATCCATTCCCGGCTGCGGGCCACCGCGACCACGCTGACTGCCAGCAGCAGTGCCATCGCCGGTGCGGTGAAACAGAGGTAGCGCGGATAGTAAAGCGGTTGGGAAACGGCCGAATACACCAAAAGTACCGCGGTCGGTGCGAGCACCCACACCGCGGCGACGACGACGAGCCGCCGGGTGCCGGCATCGGTCGGCCGTAGCCGACTCACCAGCAGAGGTGCGCTCAGCACGGCTGCGGCCAGTAGCGCGAAGGCCACGCTGTGGTCGAAATACTGCTCCATGACGACTTCGCCGACCGTATGTAGGCCCAGTGGTGAGATCCAGCCGACCTGGAAGCTCTGCGAACGGCACCACGAGATGAAGGGAACCACGATCAGGACGGCGGCCGCGGTGACCACAGCCCAGCCGGCTCTGCCGCGACGGCGGTCGCAGAGCATCATGACGGCCACGGCATGTGGGATCACCATGAGCACCACGAAGATGTTCAGCACGGTCGAAATCACCAGTAGCGCACCGTATGACACCCACAGCGCGGTGCGATCGCGCCGGATCACGGAGATGAGCAGAACAGTCAGCCACACCGCTGCCAGCGTCGACCACGAATAGGAACGGGCCTCGATGCCGGCCCAGGTGATCCTGGGCAGCATCGCGAAAATGACTCCCGCACAGACCGATACCGTCCGACTGCCGAACTGCCGGCCGAGAATGACCACTCCGCCCGCCGCGCCCCCGACCGCAAGACAGCTGGAGAACCGGGACCAGAATTCTGTTGCGGGGAAAACAGCGAACCAGCCGTGCATGCCGAGGTAGTACAGGCCGTGCACGGCGTCGATGTGGCCGATCAGGTCCCAGAGCTGGGAAACCGATCGGGTTGCCGCCGATATGGTGGCGGCCTCGTCGAACCACAGTGAGGGCCGGGCAGCCCCTGCTGCGCTCAGCACGATGGCGAACGCGGCCACCGCCAGGGCGTCGAATCGGCTGTCTCGATCGAGGCGCCGGTCCGCGCCGTCGGCGCGCTCATTCAGCGATAGATCCACGTCAGCGACCGTGTCACCCCCTCAACCGATGCCAAAGATTAACCTGAGGCACCCGACTCGCTCTCTCCGACAGTGTTATTGCCCAGCTACTGCCCGCTGTGTCGATCGGCGCACCGGTAGATGAGCTGGATCACTACAGTGGTGAATCGTCCTGGCGGCAACCCCGATTCGATCCGCGTCGACTACGTCACGGTCGGCACCGATTTTGTGGTTCCGAGGGTTAACATCAGGGCCGAATCGCCGTTCCGGGACCGAAAAATGGGTTCAGTGGTCGGCTGTCCAAGTGGGTGTCGTGATTCGCCCCCCTGGTCAGCGGACGACGGGTTACTGTCTCGGGTGGCGTTGCAACTGACAGTGGGAGGGTATTGATGAGCGCGTATCGAACCGTGGTGGTCGGCACGGACGGATCTGATTCGTCATTGCGTGCAGTCGACCGCGCCGGTCAGATTGCCGCCGGCTCGAATGCCAAGCTGATCGTGGCGACCGCCTACTTCCCCCAGAGCGAAGATCAGCGTGCCGCTGATGTGCTCAAGGACGAGGGCTACAAGATGGCAGGCAATGCGCCGATCTACGCCATCCTCCGCGAGGCGACCGACCGTGCGAAGGCTGCCGGCGCCACCGAGATCGAAGAGCGGCCGGTTGTCGGCGCTCCGGTCGATGCGCTCGTGGAGCTGGCCGAGGATGTCAACGCGGATCTTCTGGTGGTCGGCAACGTGGGCCTGAGCACCATTGCCGGACGCCTGCTGGGCTCGGTGCCCGCGAACGTGGCACGCCGGTCCAAGACCGACGTGCTCATCGTCCACACCAGCTGAGCCGAACAGGCTGACCGACTACCAACCGCGCTCGCGCCACTCTCCGAGATGGGGACGTTCGGCGCCGAGCGTGGTGTCATCGCCGTGGCCGGGGTAGACGACGGTGCGATCGTCGTAGACGTCGAACACCTTGGCGCTCACATCACCCAGTAGCCGTTCGAAATCACCGGGTTGCCAGGTTTTGCCCACACCACCCGGGAACAGGCAGTCGCCGGTGAACAGGTGGGTCACCCCGTCCGGGGACTTGAGCGCCAGCGCGACCGATCCCTCGGTGTGACCCTGCAGGTGGATCACGTCGAAGGTGAGCTCACCGATCCGCACGGTGTCCCCGTCGGCAAGGATCCGGTCCGGGGCGACGGGCAAAGGTCCGGCGTCGAGTTCGTGGGCGGCCGTGGGTGCCCCGGTGACCTTTGCCACAGACTCCAGTGCCTGCCAATGGTCGAAGTGCTGGTGGCTGGTGACGATCAGCGACAGCTCGGGCGTCTGCTGGGCGATCAGGTCCAGCAGTACCTCGGCGTCGTTGGCGGCGTCGATGAGCAGGGTTTCACCGGTGGATGTGCAGGTCACCAGGTAGGCGTTGTTGTCCATGGGGCCGACCGACACCTTGATGATCGAGGCATTCGGCAGGGTGCGCCGGGCGGCGGTCCCCGGCTCCTGGTGACCTGTGTACGTATCGTCCACCGCGATGTGAGGGCTGGTCATAGCGCCACCGTATCGGGCTTGTCGGTGGCCGCACATAGCATGGGCGTGAAGTCTGTCGTGGGAAAGGAAACGCGTGGCTGACCGCCTTATTGTCAAGGGTGCCCGCGAGCACAATCTGCGAGGAGTCGATCTCGATCTGCCGCGCGATGCGCTGATCGTGTTCACCGGCCTGTCCGGGTCCGGCAAGTCCTCGCTTGCCTTCGACACCATTTTCGCCGAGGGCCAGCGCCGCTACGTCGAGTCGCTGTCGGCCTACGCCCGCCAGTTCCTGGGGCAGATGGACAAGCCCGACGTCGACTTCATCGAGGGCCTGTCGCCGGCGGTCTCGATCGACCAGAAGTCGACCAACCGCAACCCGCGGTCGACCGTGGGCACCATCACCGAGGTGTACGACTACCTGCGCCTGCTGTACGCCCGCGCGGGCACCCCGCACTGCCCGGTGTGTGGAGAGCGCATCGCCCGGCAGACCCCGCAGCAGATCGTCGACCAGGTGTTGGCCATGGACGAGGGCCTGCGGTTCCAGGTGCTGGCCCCGGTGGTCCGCACCCGCAAGGGCGAGTTCGTCGACCTGTTCGAGAAGCTCAACACCCAGGGCTACAGCCGGGTGCGGGTGGACGGCGTGGTGCACCCGCTGACCGACCCGCCCAAGCTCAAGAAGCAGGAAAAGCACGATATCGAGGTGGTGGTCGACCGGCTGACGGTCAAGGCCAGCTCCAAGCAGCGGCTCACCGATTCGGTGGAGACGGCGCTGAACCTCGCCGACGGCATCGTGGTGCTCGAGTTCGTCGACCGTGAGGACGATCATCCGCACCGGGAACAACGTTTCTCCGAGAAGCTCGCCTGCCCCAACGGCCATCCGCTGGCCGTGGATGATCTTGAACCACGGTCGTTCTCGTTCAACTCGCCCTATGGCGCCTGCCCGGAGTGCACGGGCCTGGGGATCCGCAAAGAGGTCGACCCCGAACTGGTCGTGCCCGACCCGGAGCTGACGCTGGCAGGCGGGGCGATCGCGCCGTGGGCCATCGGCCAGAGCGCCGAGTACTTCACCCGGATGCTGTCCGGGCTGGGGGACCAACTCGGTTTCGACATCGACACCCCGTGGAAGAAGCTGCCGGCCAAGGCGCGCAAGGCGATCCTGGAAGGCTCCGATCACCAGGTCCACGTCCGCTACAAGAACCGTTACGGCCGTACGCGGTCCTACTACGCCGATTTCGAGGGCGTGATGGCGTTCCTTCAGCGCCGCATGGAGCAGACCGACTCGGAGCAGATGAAGGAACGCTACGAGGGCTTCATGCGCGACATCCCGTGCCCGGAATGCAACGGCACGCGCCTCAAGCCCGAGATCCTCGCGGTGACCATGGCCGCGGGGGAGTTCGGCGCCAAGTCCATCGCCCAGGTGGCCGAGCTGTCCATCGCGGACTGCGCCGAATTCCTCAACGCACTGACGCTCGGGCATCGCGAGCAGGCCATCGCCGGTCAGGTGCTGAAGGAGATCCAGTCGCGGCTCGGGTTCCTGCTCGACGTCGGTCTGGACTACCTGTCGCTCTCGCGCGCCGCCGCCACGCTGTCCGGTGGTGAGGCGCAACGTATCCGGCTTGCCACGCAGATCGGTTCCGGCCTTGTCGGTGTGCTGTATGTGCTCGACGAGCCGTCCATCGGCTTGCATCAGCGCGACAACCGCAGGCTGATCGACACACTCGTGCGGTTGCGCGACCTGGGCAACACGCTGATCGTCGTCGAGCACGATCTGGACACCATCGCGCACGCCGACTGGGTGGTCGACATCGGCCCGGCGGCCGGTGAGCACGGCGGCCGGATCGTGCACAGCGGCACCTACCAGGATCTGCTGACCAACCCCGAATCCATCACCGGCGCTTACCTTTCCGGTAAGGAGAGCATCGAGGTCCCGGCCATCAGGCGGCCCACCGACAAACGTCGTCAGGTCACCGTCGTCGGGGCCCGGGAGAACAACCTCAGAGAGATCGATGTCGCGTTCCCGCTCGGGGTGCTCACCTCGGTCACCGGGGTGTCCGGCTCGGGCAAGTCGACCTTGGTCAACGACATCCTGGCCTCGGTGATGGCCAACAAGCTCAACGGTGCTCGGCAGGTGCCCGGCAGGCACACCCGCGTCAACGGGCTCGACCAACTGGACAAGCTGGTCCGCGTCGACCAGTCGCCGATCGGCCGCACGCCGCGGTCCAACCCGGCCACCTACACCGGGGTGTTCGACAAGATCCGGTCGCTGTTCGCCGCCACCACCGAGGCCAAGGTCCGCGGCTACCAGCCCGGCCGGTTCTCGTTCAACGTCAAGGGCGGCCGGTGTGAGGCCTGCTCGGGTGACGGCACCATCAAGATCGAGATGAACTTCCTGCCCGACGTCTATGTGCCGTGCGAGGTGTGCCAGGGTGCCCGGTACAACCGGGAAACCCTCGAGGTGCACTACAAGGGCAAGACCATCGCCGAGGTGCTGGATCTGTCCATCGAGGAGGCCGCCGAGTTCTTCGAGCCGATCAGCTCGATCCACCGCTACCTCAAGACCCTCGTCGACGTCGGTCTCGGTTATGTGCGGTTGGGGCAGCCGGCGCCGACCCTGTCCGGTGGCGAGGCGCAGCGCGTCAAGCTGGCCGCCGAACTGCAGAAGCGCTCCACCGGGCGCACCGTCTACATTCTCGACGAGCCGACCACGGGCCTGCACTTCGAGGACATCCGCAAGTTGCTCAAGGTGATCAACGGCCTTGTGGACAAAGGCAATACGGTGATCGTCATCGAGCACAACCTCGATGTGATCAAGACCTCGGACTGGATCGTGGACATGGGGCCCGAAGGCGGGGCCGGTGGCGGCACGGTCGTCGCGCAGGGCACACCGGAGGATGTCGCCGCCAATCCCGACAGCTACACCGGCCAGTTCCTCGCCGAGCTCATCGACGTGCCCACACCGAAACCCAAGCGGCGCAAGGTGAGTGCTTAGGTCCCATCCTTCACTGTCAGCGCTTGGACAGCGGCGAAGGGAACCGGGGGTTGGCGCGGGCGCCGGCCAGCCATTCGGTCAGCGCGTCGGCGCGCTGCTGCAATGCGCGAGTGCCGTCGCGCCCGATCTCTTCCAGCAGATGCACCCGGACGCGGCCGTCGGCGTCCTGACCCCAGCCACCCACGATCCGGCCGTTCCACCAGGCCGTGGGCCCGCCGTTGCCGTTGGTGTCGAACACCTGGGAACGATGATCGCCGAGATACCAGTCGCGGTCGAACCACCCCATCGTCGTGACGTCCAGGCCCGGGAGCAGGGCCGCCCAGGGCTCGGCGTCCGGCTCGATGTCGAGATCGTCGGGCAGTACATAACCCACGGCGCCGGGAGCGCCTTCCAAATCCACTTCGACGGCGCCGGTATCCCGCAAGGCGTGGCGGGCCCAGGTCAGGGTGTTGCCGAACCACCACTTGATGTCGGCGACGGTGGCCGGGCCGAACGTCCGTAGCCAGGTCCGCACGAGCTCGGTGCGCGCATGGTCCGGGTCGGCGGTCGGCACCGGCGCCCCGAGCCAGTCGGACGTGACCGTCCAGCGCGGCCGTGAGTTGTTCCAGCCACTGTCGTTGGGGCCGCGCACGATCTCACCCCGCACGCCGAGCACCGTCAAAACTCTTGGGGAAAGCGGTGTTTCGCCACCCCAGCGCTTTCCGGGCGCCGGATTGTGACTCCCGGCGAGTTCGGGTAGAGCGCTGCGCAATTGGGCCGCAGGCGTAGGTCCGTGTTCGCGTAGGTGGGCCAGTACCGCCTGGCACGCCGTGTCCAGCCATTGGGCGCCGTCGGCGGCCACACCGGCCTTCTCCACATCGCCGATGAGCTTGCGCTGCTCGTTGCCGGCCACCCGGTCACTCGCGCCGGCCTGCACCAGCGGGAGGTCATCGGCGCGCACGATCCACAGTGTGCGCCGCATCGCGAGGTGTTTGAGCACGGTGCGCCGCTGGTAAAGCTCCTTGTCCAGATCGTCGATGGTGAAGCCGGGCAGGCGGGCGAACAGGGACAGGTAGGGGGTCGAGGGGTCAGTCGCATGCAGGCCGACGAAGGCGTGCGCCGTGTCGTCGATGGAGGATGCCGGTCGGCACAAGAAATGGCGTCGGGCCAGCCGGGCCCGGCGCTCGGCGGGTGTGAACGATCGCACGGGTCAGGCGTCGTCCTGCTTGTCCATGGACTCACGGATCTGCCGCAAGCGTTCGGCCGCCGCCTTCTGGCGCTTCTCGTACTGCTCCTCGATGGAGCGGCCCTCAGGTGTCTCGGCGTCCAGTTCGGACGCTCCGAGCGCGGTGCCGTAGCGGGTCTCGATCTTCTCGCGGACCGCGTCGAAGGTCGGCACCCCGGCTGAGGTGTAGCCCGGGTCGGCCGGCCCGGAAATCGGTCCCGGGACGGGCCCCGGCGAAGAACCCGTGTCCGGAGCCGCGGGAACCACCTCGCCCTCGATGGTGGCGGGCTCCTCGGCTGCTGCGGATTCTTCGGATCGGTCCGGCTGCGATGGGTCCGTCATGCACCTCACGTTACCTGCGGGAACCGACGTTTCTTGGGATCGGTAGCGCATCGGCCCGCCAAGACTTCAGGACACGACGGAGCCATCGGGGCAACGCGAAACGAAGGGGAACATCCAATGACCATCAATCGAGTTATCGCAGGCGCCATGGGACTGCTCGCGACCGGCGCGGTGCTGGTCGGCTGCTCGAACGACAAGCCGGCCGACAAGCCCGCGGACAAGCCGGCCGCGGCCGAGACCAAGGTCAGCTCCGGGGCCAACACCCAGGTGAAGGTCGATGGGTCTGACCTGGCGGGCCTCGACCTGAATTCGGTCACCTGTGTGAAGCAGGGCGGCAAGATCAACGTGGCCAGCGCCGCGATCGGTGGTCAACAGGGCCTGGGTGTGGTGATGACCGACGAGGCGACTCCGAAGGTCGAATCCCTGGGTCTGGTGTACGACGGAAGCGCACTGGCCGTGAGTGAGGGCATGGGCGTCAAGGTCGGCTCTGCCGAGGTCAAGGTCGACGGCGACACCTACACCATCACCGGTGAGGCGTCGGGCGCCGACATGAAGAACCCGATGGCCGGGATGATCAACAAGCCGTTCACCATCACGGTGTCGTGCAGCTGATCTCCCGACATGGCGGGTGTGCCCGGCAGACCATTTGCCGGGTGCACCCGCCGCTTTCGTTATGGTGCACGGGTGACCATCGTCGGCGATCTCGACCGCGCCCGTCAGCTGGCGCTGGCTGCCGACGAGGTTGCCGCCCGCGATCTGCTGGTGTCGCTCCTGCCCCTGATCGAGCAGGCCGACCGTGACGACTACGCGCTCGAGGTGTTCGCCCAACTCGGTGAGATCTATCTGGTACGCACCGCGTATGAGGGTGTGGTGGAGAGTATTTCCCGTATCCGCGATTGTCTGGCGATCTACGACTCGATCCGATCGGGACAACGGCCCGACCTCGCCGCACAGGCCACCATGTCCGATTTCGAGATCGATCACATGGTCTGCCGCTACACACGCCGGGTCGAGTTCCTCGAAGTCGGACTGGCTGCCGCTCGGGGCGATCACGACGGCGCCGCAGCACATCTGGAGACCCTGACCGAAGTTGCCGGGGACTTCGACGATTTGCGGACCGAACATCGCAACCTGATCTGCCACACCAAGATTCTGATTGCGAGCAGCCTGTGCGACGACGACCTCTATGCCGCATCGGTGCCGGTGTGGGCCGAGGTGCTCGACGTCCTCGAGAACCGCGCTGCGCCCAACACCGAGGATGCCGAGACCGATCACCTCTTCGTCACCGGAGCGCTCGGCTACGGTCGGTTCTGCATCGAGTCCGGTCGCCTCGACGAGGCCGAACCATGGTTACGCCGGGCCGGTGCCCGGGCACAGGCCCGTGATTGGGGACTGGCCACCGCCCGCGCCCAGCTCGAGCGGGGGGCCGCGGCCTGGTCGGCCGGTCAGTACTCCGAAACCCAGGACCTGGTGACCGAGGCCTACCCGGTGATCGCCGAGCATGCCCGCGCCCATGACGTATCCCGGAGCTGGCTGTACTTCGGACTGATCCGGGTGGGCCTGGGGAGGTTGCGGGAGGCCGACGAATGCTGGGAGCACGCCGAGCGGCATTGGCGCGAAATTGAGCGACCCTTGCATATTCACCGAATTCTGTTGCAACGGAGTTGGATAGCTCTGTTCCGCGGCGCCTTCGATGAGGCAATCGCGATGGTGGACGAGGCCAGGGACCTGCTGGATGCCTCGCCGCGACGCAGTTGGTTGCAGTACGCCCGGCTGGATGCGCACCTCGGCAACATCTGGCGCGCCGACGCACTCGTCGAGATGGGTTTCGACGGCGTCGGGGAACCGGGTCAGGACTGGAGCCAGGTCGAAGCCCGACATGCGGCGGGAGTCGGTGTGGTCGATTGTGCGCCGGGCACACCGGAGTACCGCCGGGCGATGGTCAAGCTGGACCGGGCCGCCGACCTGAAGGTCCCGGCCGCATTGGCAGTCGACTCGGTGCGCTACACGATCACCGACGCGGGGGCCAGGGCCCGGTGGGCCAACAGCGTTGCGGCTCCCTTGATGGCGGGAGCGTTCGCGGTGGCCTGGGAATCGGACAATACCGAGCTGACGTGTGAGCTGATCGAATACCACAGCGCACGAGGAACGTTCAGCACAGATCGAGCGGATGAGCCGAGTACGGCCGCCGAATGGACCGAAACCGCCACGGCGGCCGTACCGGTCGAGGCCGAGCTCGCACCGCAACTCGCCGTCGCGGCCGCTGCGGCCCCAGTCGGTGGTCAAGGCGCACTGACCAGGCTCGGCCCACTGCCTCCGCTGAGGATCGACCCCAGTTCGGGTCCGATATTGAGCCACTACCGAGAGCTGGCACAGCAACGGTACGGCCGGGACGTCACCGCGCCGGGCGCGGAATGGACGACGTGGCCGTGACGCAAACTCTGGTGATGCGGTTCGCCGACGTCGGCATCGCGACCTACGTCAGCCTACGAGTGGTCGGCGCGCCGGAACGGTCGGTCACCTGGGTGATAGAGGAACCGCACATGCAGGCGGTGGAGGCCGCCCTCAACCCGGCGCTGCCCGATCCGATGGACACCGAAACACCGGCTCAGGCAATCGAACGGGCAGTCACCACAGGCGCATTCGCCACCCCGGACACCGAACTCGAATTGGCCCGGCTACTCGGCTCGCACCTGATCGGGATCGACGGCTGGCAGCTGCTGGCCGATTGCGTCGCCGACATCCGGCCGGTGCTGTTCGTGACGCCGAGCCCGCGGCTGGGCCGCGTGCCGTGGGGGCAGGTGGCGATGCCCGGCGCCGACGGCTTCCGATTGATGGAGTTGGCCGACGTGCTGATGTCCGCGCCGCCCAACATCGTTCACGCCCCGCGCAGCCCGGCCCGCTGGCAGGACCGCGCAGATCGCCCACCGGTATTGGTGCTCGACCCCCGGATCCCCGGGCAGCGGCCGGATTCGGCTCTCGGCTCGGTGCTGGGCCGCCCCTCGCCGCAGACGCCGCTGTCGGAGCACTTCGGTGACCTGGTGACCGATCACGCCGTCCTGCCGCAGGTCGACGAGGCCGTCGAGCTGTTCCGTCGTACCGACACCGACCGGCGCTGGTTGGCCGATGCCTGTGCACAGGACCCGAGCCGGCTGCTCTACGTAGGGCATGCCAGTGCCGCCGACGATGCCGCCGGGTACGCCGATCGTGCGGCCCTGCACCTGGCCGAAGACCGGCCGCTCAGCGCGGGGGAGATGATCGCGGCGCAGCTTCCGATCCCGCCGCGAGTCGCGCTGCTGGCGTGCGCATCTGGCGGTGACTACCGGTTCGACGAAGCGGCCGGATTGGTCGCGGCGATGATTCTGGGCGGCGCTCAGGCGGTGACGGCGACCTTGTGGTCGCTGCCGACGACTGCCGGATTCCGCCAGTTCAGCCCGGCGGGCGCGGGTGCGGGCCAAGCAGATCCCATGGCGGACACCATCATCGGCGTCGATCTGGCGCATCGCGCCGCCGATGCGGGGCTGGCGGTGAACCGCTGGCAGCGGGCCACGATGCGCCGATGGCGGGAAGGCGACCGGACCGCCACCCCGCTGCATTGGGCGGCGCTGGCCACCTTCACCGTTGACGGCGCCCGCTGAGTCAGGCCGGGGACACGCAGACCGCGACTGTGCTCTCGTCACCGGGCCGGTAGTAGGTGTCGATCACGTTGCCGGGTGACACTTTCGCCAGTGCCGTCGCCGGGACCAGCGCGCGCTGGCGTACCGGGAACTGACCTCCGCCGCGACGGCTGACCATCAGGTCGAGTTCCACCTCGCGATAGTCCTCACGAATCGCGCCGGTGGCGCGCATCCCCGTGATGATGCCGCGTGACCGGGTTCCGGTCCGGATCAGCGCGACCTGAGCCCCGGTCAGCAATCCCTTGCGGACCAGCATGTGATCGAATTCGGCCACCAGTTCGCCGAGGGTGACCAGGCGCTCGTCGGCCTCATCGTTCGGTCCGGGGCGTCTCGCCCGACGGGCGGCGGTCATGGCGGCGCCGGCGCCCAACAGGCACAGGACGGTGAAGAGCACGGCGTCGGTCATGTTCCCAGGGTCCGGCCGGGTGACCGCTACCGAACCCAACTTCGGCTCTATCCTGGTGCCGGTGAGCATCGGGTCCGATACAGCCGGCGCCGAGGCCGGTGCCAAAGCGGGCGCGACGCCGGCGGCGCAACCGCGCCGCGCCGTGATCGACCGGGCGTGGCGCGCCCTCGGCCCCGGCGTCGAGGTGTTCAGCGGCGGCGATGGGGGGCCGCTACGCCGGACGGTCAAACGGATCATCGACCCGCTGGTGCTCAGGCTGCGCAGCAACACACACTTCTCGGCGCCGGTCCTGGCCCCCGACGTGGCGGCCGAGCTGCACGAGCAGATGGCCCGCAGCGCGCCACACCTGCGTGCCGCCGCGGCCTGGTTCATCGAACTCAAACAGCAGCGCCGGCGGCTGCGCATCACGACCGGCAATGCCCAGGAGCTCTACTTTCCGGCATGTTTCGAGCTGGCGGTGACGCGGGGCGCCCCGGCCTCCGATCGGGCCGAGGTCGCGGCGGAGGTGCTGGCCGAGCTGCACGGAGGCCGGGACCGCACGGCGGTGGAGGCGCTCACCGCGTATGTGTCCGAGCCGCAGGTCGTCGATCGGTTGGGCCGCCAACTCGAGCGCAGCTGGGATGACGTCGTCGCATCCGACGCGATCACCGGCCCGTTCTTCGCCGGTCTGGTCACAGTGCTGGGACCGGCCGAGAGTCACCGCGCCGAGGCGGCCCGGCAGCGCGTGTGGTCGGCCCTGGTGGCCGACGCGACCCCGTACAACCTCGGTGCCCTGGCGCGCCGGGCCGAGGCCGGGCTGCCATGGTCGCTCGTCGACATCGGCCTGAGTTCGGTACTGCCACAACCAGCTCCGGCGATCAGCGGTCCAGGGGCGGGGGACCGCCCGCTGGACCGCAGCGTGGTGGACCGGGTGCGGGCGACATTGCGCCGGGCGCTGGACCGCGATGAACTGCCCGATCTGCCGCTGCTGTGCGCCGAGGAGGTGGACAGGGCGTGCGCGCCGTGGGGGTTGCTCGGCGAGGACAAGCAGGCCGGGCTTCTCGCCGGCATCGAGGTGGCCACCGACCTGCACCCGCTCGATGCGACGGCGTCGGGACGCTACCAGTTGTCGGCACGCATCCAGGCCCGGCTGGCCAAGGAGGCGTACGTGCTGCATGCCCGCCGGTATCTGGCGGCAGGCACGGCGGTGCATCCGCGCCAGCGACAGATCATCGATGATCTCGGCGTGTTCGCCCGGCCTTATCTGAGCCGGCTGTGGGCGCGGTTGCACGGCCGCGACGTGTGGCAGGAGTCCTGCGCGGATGTCGATGACCTGCGGTCGCTGCTGGAAGGGGTGGCCCGGTCAGTCAGTCTGGATCACCGGCAGCGGATCAAGGCCATGCTGGAAGTGCAGGTGGCACAGTGAAATTGGGAGCTGAGTCCGGGTTGTGGAGTACGGGCCCGCTCGTCACCGGGCCACCGTTGCTGGCGGTGCTGGAGGTCAGCGGCGCCGTGCTGTCGTGGACGGTTGACGGCGACGCCGAGCCGGCGATCACCTTCACCGATCCGGAACGCGCGGACTGGCTGTGGCGGCTGCTCGGCGAGTCCGGCCATGTCGCGGTTCTGGACGCGCTGCGCCACCGCGAGCCGGGAGAGCCGCTCGACGTTCCAGGTGTGGACCTGCTGCCTGGCCCGACGGATACGTTGCGTCGTCTGGCGATCGGACACTGGCTACGACGGTGGTGGCCGGCCAGCGACCGGGACGGTATCGCGGCGCTGGAGCGTCCCGTGCTCGATGCGGAAGTCGCGCTGTTGACCGTGGCCGTCGACGACTTCTTCACCGACGAGACCCTCGATTCCGATGTGGCAGGCCTGCTGTCACCTCATCTGGAAGCGCTCAATTCGCTTGCCGGGCAAGGTGATCCGAGGGTCGCCGAACTGGTGAGGCGATGCCGGGAAGTGGCCGGCGACATCGGTGTGGACTGGCCGGAACGTGTCAGCGCGGCGCCACGGCGTCAGGACTACGCCCTGGCCGCCGGGACCGGTGGATCGAACGCGGCCGGCTTGATCGCCGGCGGGACGGCGAGCGTGAACTGGTCGGCGGTACCGCCAGGGGTGTTCGATGCTGCCGAGGACACCGTCGAGTGGTCGGTCACCGCAGCCGATGAGGGAACGGATGCGGCGGTGCAGGTCGCACTCGCAGGTCCGGATTCACCGTCGGGCATCGAGGTGGAAGTGCACGGCGGCGGCTGCGGCGGCTCCGGTGCCCTCGACGCCACGGGCCGCGCCGTACTGCCCTTGCGTGATCCAGATGGCATGCCGCTCAGCGAAACCCGGGCGTGGAACCTGGATTGGTCACACACCACGGTGCGGGTCGGCGCCGTCGGAGTTGCCGAGTCCGCGACGGACCGGGACCGGGTGCGTGCGTTCGCGCGGTCCCGGTTGGCCGCGGCATCCAATTCGCGGCTCGCCGGGGCGGCCGATGCGTTCCTCGCCGAGATACTCGCGGCCGAATCCGACTACTGAACAGAGCTGCCAGGAAACTCCGTTGCCAATTCCTCCGGCAGCAACGAAGAATCGGGCAGCAAGCGCGTCGCCGACGCCCGTGGAACATGGGAGGGGTTCGAATGAGCGATGTAGTCATCGTGTCCGGTTCCCCGGGTTCTGGGAAAACGACGATCGCGCGAAAGCTGGCTCTTCGGTACGCCCGCGCGGTGCACCTGCACACAGACGATTTCTGGCATGCCATCGTCAGCGGTGCGATCCCTCCTTATCTGCCGGAATCCGATTCGCAGAACCAGACCGTTGTCGGTGTGGTCGCAGCCGCGGCCTTCGGCTACGCGGCAGGGGGCTACACGACCATCGTCGACGGGATCGTCGGACCGTGGATGCTGCACCACTACCGGCGGGTCAGCCGTCAGCACCCTGACATCACGGTCCACTACGTGGTCCTTCGTCCTGACCGCCGCACCGCCCTCAAGCGTGCTCAGGAGCGCACAGAACCAGGAGTGCTCACCGACGAACAGCCGATACTGGCCCTCTGGGACCAATTCTTCGATCTGGGCCCCTACGCGCCGAATGTGATCGACACCACCGACCTCGACATCTCCGAAACCGTCGAAGCCGTTCACCGAGCAGTCGGCGCAGGGACGCATACGATCTGAGCGGGTCGATGGGTCAAGCCGTACACGGGTTTTCGTGTACTGGACCCGTCGCTATTTGGCGGCGGTCTGGATGAAGGCCGGCGAGGTCGATGACTGTGGCAGGCCGATCGGGGGCGACTGCGGGGTGCCGATGACGCCGGACAGCCAGGGCAGGGCCGAGGAGAACGCGTGGCTCGCGAACGGCCAGTCGTGGGTGCCCTGCTGGGTCACCACGGCACAGGCGATGCCGTTCTTCGACCCGAGCGCGCACAGCGCGTTGGCCGCCTTGGCCTGATCGTTGGCGCGGCCCGCGGGCTTGCCCGCC
This sequence comes from Mycobacterium sp. URHD0025, assembly GCF_000426065.1. Lineage (GTDB taxonomy): Bacteria > Actinomycetota > Actinomycetes > Mycobacteriales > Mycobacteriaceae > Mycobacterium. The sequence continues at coordinate 338,940 of NZ_AUEQ01000010.1, forward strand.
GTCGACGTGTCGTTGACGTCGAACCAGCCGGCCATCTGCTCGTACTGGCCGTGGCGGTTGATCACGGTGGTGGGGTCGAAGGCATCCCACGCCGCGGCGTTCCCGCCGAACAGCCGGTCGATGGTCTGCGCCTTGGTGCCCGAGTTGGGGCCGATGTCACCAGCGATATCCACGAACGCACTGAACAACTCGGGGTGCATGACGGCCAGATCCACCGCGCAGGTGCCGCCCATGGACCAGCCGACGATGCCCCAGCCGGCCGCGGTCGGCTTGACGCCGTAATGGCTGTTCATATAGGGCACAACATCTTTGGTGAGGTGGTCGGCCGAATTCCCGCGCTTGCCGTTGACGCACTCGGTGTCATTGTTGAAGGTTCCGCCCGGATCGGCGAAGACCAGCACCGGCGCGTAACCGTGGTGGGCCGCGGCGAAGTCGTCCATCGTCTTGACCACGTTGCCCGCCCGCATCCAGTCGGCCGGAGTGTTGAATTCTCCGCCGATCATCATCACGGTCGGCAACTGTGGCGGGGGATTGGCGGCGAACCAGGCCGGCGGCAGGTACACGTACTCACCACGGTGCCGGAAACCGGAGGCGGTGTTGGGAATGTCGACCGCGACCACGCTGCCCTTGGCGGGGATGGCGCCTTGACGTTGCATCGCGGCGACGGTGACCTGATCGGTCTGGTCGGGTAGGGGACCGGCGGTCAGCTGGTTCCACGCGGTCTGTACCCAGGGGAAGTAACCCACCCAGAGGTTCAGCGCCAGGGCCGTGCACAGCAGGGTCAGCGGTACCGCCATGACCGCGGTCCCGCGCCGCCACCACCGGCTGCCGCGCCAGCCGGCGACCAGGACCACCAGCGCCACACCGGACAGTGCGATCCACACCCACAGTGACCGGGGCGCCGGGTTGCCCGCCAGCCCCTCGGACTCGATGTACCAGTTGGTGCCGGCAACCAGGATGCCGCCCACCGCAGCTGCCAGCGGCAGCCAGATGAGCGCCCAGCGACGGGTCCGCCAGCCGATTGCGGCGATCAGTACCACGGCGGTGATGACTTGAACGCTGGTCGGAACCCAGCCGTGCATCAAGGACAGGTGGTGGGTGAACGTCACACTGACATCGTCGCCGCCGAATCTTGGGATCGGCTGTGAGACGCCTGCTAACGCGGTTTGGCCAGCGGAAAGGGCAATGTCTCGCGGATGCTGCGGCCGGTGATCAACATGACGACACGGTCGACCCCCATGCCGAGACCGCCTGTCGGCGGCATGGCGTACTCCATCGCCTGCAGGAAGTCCTCGTCGAGTTCCATGGCCTCGGGGTCGCCGCCGGCGGCCAGCAACGACTGTTCCTGCAACCGGCGGCGTTGTTCGACGGGGTCGGTCAGCTCGCTGTAGGCGGTGCCCAGCTCCACGCCCCAGGCCACCAGATCCCAGCGTTCGGCGACTCCCGGGATGCTGCGATGCGGCCGGGTCAGCGGCGACACCGAGGTCGGGAAGTCCTTGTAGAACGTGGGCTCTTCTGTCCGGTCCTCGACCAGGTGCTCGTACATCTCCAGCACGACGGCGCCGGCGTCCCAGTGGGTCAGGTAGGGGATGTGTGCCGCGTCGCAGAGCCGGCGCAGCGTGGTCAGATCGGTATCGACGGTGACGTGTTCGCCGAGGGCCTCCGAAACCGCGTCGTGCACGGTCTTGACCGCCCACCGGCCCGATATGTCGATGGGTTCGAGGACCCCGTCGGCACGTGGCCGCATGAAGACCTGGGCCCCGTTGGCTGCGGCGGCGGCGTTCTGGATCAGTTCGCGACAGCCGTCGATCCAGACGTTGTAGTCGGCATGCGCCTGGTACGCCTCCAGCAGGGTGAACTCCGGGTTGTGGCTGAAGTCCACGCCCTCGTTGCGGAACGCGCGGCCCAGCTCGAAGACTCGCTCGACACCGCCGACGCACAGCCGCTTGAGGTAGAGCTCCGGTGCGATCCGCAGATAAAGGTCCAGGTCGTAGGCGTTGATGTGGGTCAGGAACGGCCGGGCGTTGGCACCGCCGTGGATCTGCTGCAGGATCGGGGTTTCCACCTCAAGGAAACCCTTGGCGTACAACGTTTCCCGGATCGCGTGCAGGGCACCGCTGCGGGCCCGGATCAGATCCCGCGCCTCGGTGTTGACGGCCAGGTCCACGTAGCGCGCGCGGACCCGGGCCTCCTGGTCGGTCAGGCCCTTCCACTTGTCCGGCAGCGGTCGCAGGCACTTGCCGATCAATCGCCAGCTGTCGACCAGCAGTGACCGGGTGCCGGTTCGGCTGTACCCCATCGAGCCGGTGACCTCGATCAGATCGCCGAGGTCGATCGTCGCAGTGAAGTCGGCAGTGCGGGCCTGCGACAGCCGGGTGTTGTCGAGCAGCAGTTGCACCTCGCCCGACCAGTCGCGCAGTTGGGCGAACAGCACGCCGCCGTAATCCCGGACCCGCAGGATTCGCCCGGCCACGCTCACGGTGTCACCGTCGGTGGATTCCAGTGCGGCCGAGACGGTATGGCTGGGGGCCTGGCCGACGGGATAGGCGTCGACACCGTCGGCCTGCAGCTGGCGCAATTTGGCCATCCGGACCCTGACCTGCTCGGGCAACCGTTGCCGCTCGTCGCCGTCGGGGTCTGTCGTCATTCCGGAGAAGTCCGGTGCGCTGCCGTCGTGATGCAGCCGGCCCGAATCCACCAGATCGGCAGGGGCTGCTACGTGTTCACCGGTGTGCTGCTTGTTGCGTCGCGAGAACGGCAGCACCAGGAATCCCTCGGCGATCACCGAGGCCACCCCGACCCGTGGGATCAACCGGGCATCCTCATAGCAGGCGTACCGCGGAACCCACTCGGGCTGGTACTTCATGTTCGACCGGTAGAGGGTCTCCAGCTGCCACCATCGGGAGAAGAACACCAGCAGCGCCCGCCAGAGCCGGGCCACCGGACCCGCGCCGAGCTGCGCACCCTGCTGGAATGCCGATCGGAACATCGCGAAATTGAGTGAAATCCGGCTGACCCCAATGGCTTCGGACTGCATGCACAGCTCGCTGACCATGAGTTCGATGGTGCCGTTGGGGGATTGCGGGGAACGGCGCATGACGTCGAGCGAGACGCCGTTGGTGCCCCACGGCACCAACGAAAGCAACGCCACCACTTCAGGTTCGGAGGTGTCTCCGCGCTGCTGCACCGCCTCGACGAGCAGGCAGTCACCATCGGCCGGGTCACCGAGCCGGCCCAGCGCCATCGAGAAGCCGCGTTCGGTCTCGGTGTCCCGCCAGGCGTCGGCGCGCTTGATCACGTCGGCCATCTCGGCCGGCTCCAACTCGCGGTGACGCCGGATCCGCACCGAGGCCCCGGCCCGCCTCGCGCGGGTGACGGCCTGACGCACCGCGCGCATGTCGGGCCCGGACAGCCGGAAGTTCTCCGGATACAGGATGGCTTCGTCGCCGAGCTGCAGCGCGTTGAGTCCGGCCGCCCGGAACGCCTCGGCCGCAGCCAGACTCGCTCCCATCACACCGGGCGCCCAGCCGTAGGTCTGGCACAACTGCAACCAGGCGGCGATCGCCTGCGGCCACGACTTGGGGTCGCCGACAGGGTCCCCTCCGGCCAGGCACACGCCCACCTCCACGCGATAGGCGATCGCGGCGCGCCCGTTGGGGGCGAACACCACCGACTTGTCGCGACGGGTGGCGAAGTAGCCCAGCGAATCGTTCTTGCCGTAGGCCTCCAACAGGCCGCGGATCGCCGATTCGTCCTCGCCGGTCAGCGCATTGGAAGCGCGTTGCGACTGGAACAGCACGACCGCGGCCGCCATCAGCGCCAGTGCGCCGAACAGGCCGAAGATGGCGTTGAGGAAGGGATGCGAATAGCCCTCGAACACCTCGGTCGGAACGGTGGCGAACCCGCTCACCCGGTTGACCGCGTAGAGCAGCCGCCATTCCGGGGCGATGGTGCCGGGGAACAACTCCAGCAGTGCCCACGCGGCCAGGATGCCGATCGCCATGCCCGCGACCAGGACGACGGCGGATTTGAGCAGGGCACCGCGACGCACCTTGGCCCAGAACTGATTGCGGGCCAGCACCAGACACGCGATGGCGGTGACGTGGAACGCCAGGCCGATCACCTCGCCGACGTCCTCGGCGAGCGGGTCGCCGCCGGTGACCAGATCGCCGAGGTTCCAGCCGATGGCGCCCACCATGTACAGCAGCAGGATCCACCAGGCGATGCGCTTGCGGGCCGCCAGCGCCGCGGCCAGCAGTGCCAGCACGAAGGCCCACGAGAAGCTGGTGTCGGGAAAGTTGAAGATGTAGTCGTTGACGAACTCGCGCGGGACCTGGATCAGCCAGCGCACCGTTTGGGACACGCTGGCGATCAGCGACAGGGTGGCGATGACCCCGACGGTCCAGCCGGCTGCTGCGGGAACCCAGGAAAACCTCGATGCGGGCTGGAGCCCGGTGCGGTGGCCGCCGCTGATAACGGTCATACGCCCGGAGAATAGGCGCTCAACCCGTCAATTGGGTTGAGCGCGCGCACAGAGGTCGGGGAGAGTGCCTACCAGACCGGGCCGGTGTACTTCTCGCCTGGCCCTTTGCCCGGCTCGTCAGGAGCCGCGCTGGCTTCGCGGAAGGCAAGCTGCAGACTTTTGAGGCCGTCGCGCACGGGGCCCGCGTGGGGTCCCAGATACTCGGCCGACGCCGTCACGAGCCCGGCCAGTCCCGTGATGAGCCGGCGGGCCTCATCGAGATCACGGTGGGGGCTATCCTCGGGATCCTCGGCAGACAACCCGATCTTCTCGGCCGCGGCGCTCATCAACATGACCGCAGCCCGGGTGATCACTTCGACTGCGGGAATGTCGGCCAGCTCCCGCACCTGCGGCGTCGCATCGTCGGGCATTTCGGTCGGATCCGTCATGCCTGCTAGACTGTCATGCGCGACCGTCCCGGCTTACGTCAGGGACAGCAAGTGGAGTCCCACTCCCACCGTTGGCCACAAGGTACAACGGTCCGGTCGCCGGTGTCCTCGGACGCCGGTTCTGTGCTCCAGCGTCGGAGCTGCAGGCGGCGCAAGCCGTGATCGGTCGGCATTGGGCCCTGCTTTGAGCAGGGCTTTTCTGTTCTACAGGGCAGAAGTGCGGATGGGCGGGGTCTCCTCAGCAGACCCAACATAGGAGGCCCCATCAGCACTGAGACCCGCATCAACGAGCGCATCCGCGTACCTGAAGTCCGCCTGATCGGACCGAACGGCGAGCAGGTAGGGATCGTGCGCATCGAAGATGCTCTCCGCGTCGCCGCGGATGCCGATCTCGACCTCGTCGAAGTTGCACCAGCCGCTAAACCCCCGGTCTGCAAGATCATGGATTACGGCAAGTTCAAGTACGAGACGGCACTCAAGGAGCGCGAGTCTCGCAAGAACCAGCAGCAGACCGTCGTCAAGGAACAGAAGCTGCGTCCCAAGATCGATGACCACGACTACGAGACGAAGAAGGGCCATGTGGTCCGCTTCCTCGAAGCCGGGTCCAAGGTCAAGGTGACCATCATGTTCCGTGGTCGCGAGCAATCCCGCCCCGAACTCGGGTACCGGTTGCTGCAGCGGCTCGGCGCCGATGTCGCCGAATACGGCTTCGTCGAGACGTCGGCCAAGCAGGACGGCCGCAACATGACGATGGTGCTGGCACCACACCGCGGTGCGAAGACTCGCGCCAAGGCGGCAGAGCAGGCCGAGCGCCCCGGCGGGCAGCAGCAGGCTGCACCAGCCGCATCAGAAGAACCAGACGTCACGCAGAACTAGTTTCAACACAGAACTAGTTTCAACACAGAACTGAGGATTCATGCCCAAGGCGAAGACCCACAGCGGAGCATCGAAGCGCTTCCGCAAGACCGGGACCGGCAAGATCGTGCGCCAGAAGGCCGGCCGGCGCCACCTGCTGGAGCACAAGGCCACCAAGCGCACCCGCAGGCTCGACGGCCGCACTGTGGTGGCGGCCAACGACACCAAGCGTGTCAACAAGATGCTCAACGGCTAGATCTGCCGCTCCCCGTACCGACCGAGAATAGGAACATCCCATGGCACGCGTGAAGCGCGCACTCAACGCCCAGAAGAAGCGGCGTACCGTACTCAAGGCCTCGAAGGGCTACCGCGGCCAGCGGTCGCGCCTGTACCGCAAGGCCAAGGAACAGCAGCTGCACTCGCTGACCTATGCCTACCGCGACCGCCGTGCCCGTAAGGGTGAGTTCCGCAAGCTGTGGATCTCGCGTATCAACGCCGCGGCCCGCGCCAACGACATCACCTACAACCGCCTGATCCAGGGTCTCAAGGCCGCAGGCGTCGAGGTGGACCGTAAGAACCTGGCCGAGATCGCCGTCAGCGATGCCGCCGCGTTCACCGCACTGGTCGAGGTCGCCAAGGCCGCGCTGCCCGCCGATGTGAATGCGCCGTCGACGTCCGCTGGTGAGGCCGCCTGACGCTCACCGAGCGTTCTGCCCGAGTGGCTGCTGCAGTCAAACTGCAGCGCCACGTCGGGCGCCGCCGCGCCGCACGCTTTCTTGCCGAGGGACCGAACCTCGTCGAGGCCGCGTTGCGGCGCGGACTTGTATCCGAGGTGTTCGCGACCGAAGAAGCTGCGGACCGCTTCCGATCCATGCTCGGTGACGCACCCGTCGAGCTGGTCACCGAACGCGCGGCAAAAGCGTTGTCGGACACCGTCACCCCGGTAGGCCTGGTGGCGGTGTGCACACTGCCGGAGGTCTCGCTCGACGACGTTCTGGCTGCCGCGCCCCGCTTGATCGCGGTACCGGTGCAGATCTCGGAGCCGGGCAACGCCGGGACGCTGATCCGGGCCGCCGATGCGATGGGCGCCGACGCGGTCGTGCTGGCCGGCCACAGCGTGGACCCCTACAACAGCAAGTGCCTACGCGCCTCGGCGGGCAGCATCTTCTCTCTGCCGGTGATCAGTGAACCCGATGAGGCCGCAGCCGTCACGCGACTGCAGGCAGCCGGATTGCAGGTGCTGGCCACCACGATCGACGGCGAGGTCAGCCTCGATCATGTGGACCTCGCGCCGGCCACGGCCTGGCTCTTCGGCCCCGAAGCTCATGGCCTGCCAACCGAATTGGCCTCTGCAGCCGACCACCGGGTGCACATTCCGATGCCCGGTCATTCCGAAAGTCTCAACATCGCGTCTGCGGCGTCGATCTGTCTGTATCAGAGCGCCCGCGCCCACCGCGTTTAGCGCCGAATGGCCACTTGTCGCACGCTTTTTCGCGTTTCAGGTATCACAAGTGGCCATTGGACCGATGTGAAACCTAACTGAGCAGTCCCCGTGCCACGTGGGTGATCTGAACCTCGTTGCTGCCGGCATAGATCATCAACGACTTGGCGTCGCGGGCCAACTGCTCCACCCGGTATTCGGTCATGTAGCCGTTGCCGCCGAACAACTGCACGGCCTCCATCGCGACATCGGTTGCGGCCTGCGAGCAGTACCACTTGATGGCCGAGGCCTCGGCCAGCGAGATCGGGGCGCCCTTCTCAGAGGATTCGATGACGCGGAACAGCATGTTGCGCACGTTCATCCGGGCCACTTCCATGTTGGCCAGTTTGAGCTGGATCAACTGGAACTGGCTGATCTCCTGGCCCCACAAGGTGCGGGTCTTGGCGTAGTCGACGCTCAACCGCAGGCATTCCTCGATCACGCCCAGTGCCATCGCGGCCACCCCGATGCGTTCGGCCGAAAAGTTCGACCGCGCGCTTGCCCGGCCTTCGTCGGTGCCGTCCGCAGAGCCTTCGGTCTCGCCGAGCAGCCGGTCACGTCCCAGCCGGACGTTGTTGAAGAACAGCTCGCCGGTGCGCGAGGAATGAATGCCCATCTTGCGGAACGGCTTCGACTGCACGAAGCCTTCCATACCGCGGTCGAGGACGAAGGTCAGTACCTTGCGGTTGCGCTTGTCCGCCCCATCTCGTTCATCCAGCTTGGCGTAGACGACGACGACGTCGGCGTCGGGCCCGTTGGTGATGAAGGTCTTCTGGCCGTTGAGGATGTAATCGTCCCCATCGCGGGTGACATAGGACTTCATACCGCCGAAGGCGTCTGAGCCCGAATCGGGTTCGGTGATCGCCCAGGCGCCGATCTTCTCGTAGGTCACCAGGCCCGGGAGCCAGCGTTCCTGCTGGGCCAGCGTGCCGCGGCTCTGGATGGTCGACACGGTCAGGCCGAGGCTGACCCCGAGGCCCGTCACCAGGCCCATCGATACCCGGCACAGTTCGCTGATCAGGACGAATCCCATGCCCGGGGACCCGCTGCCACCGAACATGCCGCCGCGCGCGCCGGAGGGCTTGGCGTCGCCGCTGCGGAGCTTCTCCAGCCGCTTTTCCAGCGATTCCTTGGCCATCGTGTCAATACCGAACGTGGCGAACAGCTTTCGCACGATCGGGTACGGCTCCATATCGCCGCTCTCGAGCTCGTCGAGATGCGGGCGGATCTCCTTGTCCACGAATTCGCGAACCGCGTCGCGCACGGCGATGTCTACATCAGACCAATCAAGCATCTCGACAGCTTAGACACGTGTCAAAAGTCAGGCCGCGGGGCGGCGGGCAGGACGCCGCAGCGCCGGCAGTGAGAACGTGGTGTGTACCAGGGCCCCGGCCCGGTCCAGCAGGGTCTTGTTGCGCGGCAGGTAATGCATCGGCAGCCCCCTGCGGTCGCGCGGCGGGGCCATGAAGCCCGGCGCTTCCACCAGAGGACCGTCCGCCGGTAGCTTGCCGGCCGCGCGGCGGTAGGCCGACAGGGCGCGTGGGTGCAGCCTGATCTCGTCGGGCACCGCGACGAACGCCAACTCGACCATCTTGCCGAAGATCCGCAGCAGCACCTCGTCGCCGGGCGTCCAGCGCATCCCGGCCTTCTCCCGCACCGCCGGGTCGAACAGTCCGGCGGCGATCCAGCGCTGCGCTCCCACAAGGGGTTTGAAAAGTTGGTCCCAGACCGGCGTCGGCATCAAAACGAACCACGGCTTGGGGATCCGGATGGTGAAGATGTCGAGGGTCGCCCGGTTGATCTCGAGCTCGTCGCGGCACTTGGCGTCCCAGTACTCCTGGAACTGCTCCCAGTTCTCGGGGACCGGCCGCATGCTCATGCCGTACATCCGGTACCACTGCACGTGTTCGTCGAACAGCTGTTGCTTCTCGGCTTCGGTCAGGCCGCCGCAGAAATACTCCGCGGTCTTGATGATCAACATGAAGAACGTCGCGTGCGCCCAGTAGAACGTCTCCGGGTTCAGTGCGTGGTAGCGCCGCCCTTGGTTGTCGACGCCCTTGATGGTGGTGTGGAACCCCTTGATCTGCGCGCCGGTGTCGGGCGCGCGGTCCCCGTCGTAGACCACTCCCATGATCGGGTACACCGACCGGGCCACCCGCTGTAGCGGTTCACGCAGCAGGATCGAATGCTCCTCGACGCCGGCGCCGAGTTCCGGATACATGTTCTGGATCGCGCCGATCCAGACGCCCAGCATCCCGGTGCGCAGGTCGCCGAAGTACTTCCAGGTGAGCGAATCGGGGCCGAGTGGATCGTGTTCGCTGCCGGTGGCGGCTTGTGTGGTCATTGGGTCCTCGTTGACTCGTCATGACGTGGATCACAGCTGCGGCCAACGATAGTAGTGACAACGCACGTTGTCTACGTTGGCGCGGCGCGTCGTCGCGCACTGTTATTCGGCGGCTACCGTGGCGCCACAGCGCCGTGACCAGCCCGGTTCGCCGACGTGGGGGAAGTGCGGGCAAACCCGCCCGTGGCGTGATTGCCGCCCGGTCCGCGCGCCACTTAGTCTTGCGCTGTGGATGGCGAGCCGTTCGATGACCCGTCCGGCAAAGTCGGGGATATCGAGCAGGCGCCGCAACAGCGCCCGGCGCAGAGACCCGGATTGCCGGGCCCGTTCGGGTGGCTGCAGAACGCCAACCGCAGCCCGGCCGTCGTCGACCTGGTCCGGCGAGCGCGTCGGGCACTTCCCGGGGATCCGGATTTCGGCGACCGCCTCTCGGCGTCCGGCGAGGGCGGTCCGCGGGCCGCGGCCAGAGTGGCCGACCGGCTGCTGGACCGTGACGCCGCCTCGCGCGAGGTGAGCCTGGGCGCATTGCAGGTGTGGCAGGCGCTCACCGAGCGCATCTCGGGGACGCCGGCCAATCCCGAGGTGACGCTGGCGTTCACCGACCTTGTCGGCTTCTCCTCGTGGTCACTGCGCTCCGGTGATGACGCCACGCTGCGATTGCTGCGCCGCGTCGCACAAGTGATCGAGCCGCCGGTGCTGGAGGCCGGCGGTCACATCGTCAAACGCATGGGCGACGGCATGATGGCGGTGTTCTCCGACCCGGGTACCGCCCTGCGGGCGATGCTCGTCGCGCTCGACGGGGTGAAGGGCATCGACATGGACGGTTACGCACCGCGCATGCGGGTCGGTATCCACACCGGACGCCCGCAGCGCATCGGATCGGACTGGCTGGGTGTGGACGTGAACATCACCGCCCGGGTGATGGAGCGGGCCGGCAGCGGCGGCCTCGTCGTGTCCCACACCACGCTGGAAGGCATCTCCGAAGAGGAGCTGGCAGAACTCGCCGTCAGCGTGAAACGCCAACGGCGGCAGATGTTCTCGAACAAACCCGAAGGCGTGCCCGACGATCTGGGGATGTACCGGGTGAAGACCTCCGGGCAACCACCGGCGCGCTGACGTTTGAGCACGTGGAGATGTGATTCGATCTTCGGGTGGGGATCGAACCAGGTGAGGTGTTCGCCGGCTACCGGGTGGTGAGCGCGCTCGGGGCAGGCGGCATGGGCACGGTGTACCTCGTCGAGCACCCGCATCTGATGCGCCGCGAGGCGTTGAAGGTGATCTCTGTGGCAATGGCCGACCCCGCCGCACGCGAACGTTTTGCCCGTGAGGCGCGGTCTGCCGCAGCGTTGCGACACCCCGGCATTGTGGGCATCCACGATTTCGGAATCGAAGACGGCACACCGTGGTTCACGATGGACTACCTGGCGGGCAGCGATCTGCAGGAGGCCGGACGGCTCGACGCCGACGAGGCGGCGGACGTCATCGCCCGCGTGGCGGCGGCACTGGACTATGCGCACGGCCGCGGAGTGGTGCATCGGGACGTCAAACCCGCCAACATACTCATCACGCGAACCGATGCCGGTGGCATCGACGACGTCGTGGTCCTGGATTTCGGCATCGCCAAGGCGCTTGACGACGACGCCGGGTTGACCGGGACGTCGATGTTTCTCGGGTCGCTCGCCTTCGGAGCGCCCGAGGCGTTTCGCGGGGAGACAGTGGGTCCTGCGGCGGACCAGTATTCGCTGGCGGTGACGGCGTACCGGCTGCTGACCGGGGCGATGCCGTTTGCGGTTGGCTCGCCGCACGAACAGATGCGAGCGCACCTGCTCGACGAGCCGCGCCCCGTTTCGTCCGTCGACCCGGCGTTGGGCCCGGTTGATGCGGTGATGGCGCGCGGGTTGGCCAAGGATCCGGCACACCGATATCCGACGTGTACCGAGTTCGCCGAGGTTTTGGCTCAGGCAATCGCAGCGTCGGCGGCCGGTCGTGCGGCGCAGAGAATTCCCGTGTCGAGCATTCCTGTGTCGAGCACTGTCCCGGCCGCGGTGTTGCCCGAGTTCGTCGAAACGGCCGCGCACCCGACGGTGCTGGCACCGCCGCCTCACGTCGTGACCCGCAGTAGAGGCCGGCGGCGGCCATGGGTCGTCGGCGGTGCGATCGGAGCGGTGATCGCTGTGACTGTGGCAGCCGGGATCTGGCTGACGCTGGGCCATGGTGGCGACGCCGCGCAGCCGGGCCCGGTGTCGGGGGCATCGGCCCAACCGGCCGGGCCGTTGGTGCCCAGCGTGGTGTCCGGTGGCTGCTCGATCGCGAGCGGATCGGTGTTCTGTTGGGGCGAGAACAACTATGGCCAGCTCGGAAACGGGACGTCCGAGAGCAGCCCCACCCCGGTCGAGGTCACGGGCCTGTCGGACGCGACCGCGCTCGGTGCGGGCAGCACTCATCGATGCGCGGTTGCCGACGGCAAAGCGTACTGCTGGGGCTACAACGGTGAGGGACAGCTGGGCAACGGGAAAACGGCCGACAGCCCCAAACCGGTCGAAGTCGCGGGGCTCACCGGGGTGACCGCGGTCAGCTCCGGCTACGACCACACCTGCGCGCTGGCCGACGGGCAGGCGTACTGCTGGGGCGTCAATCAGTCCGGGCAGGTGGGCAACGGCGCGATGAGCGATCGTGAGTTGTCGCCGGTCCGGGTCACCGGGCTGCCCGGGACGGTGACGTCGGTGTCGGCGGGCGCACGCCGGACCTGTGCGGTCGCGTCCACGCGGGTCTACTGCTGGGGGCAACACCTGGACCCGGCCGCCGATGCGTCTGCCAACGTGCTGAGCCCGTCGATCGTGGAGGGCCTGGACCGGGTCAGCGACGTGAGTGTGGGAACCGACCACTTCTGTGCCCTGTCGGTCGGCGTCGTGAGCTGCTGGGGCAGCAACGACATGGGGCAACTGGGCGTGGGGCGGGAAACCCCGGGGTCTGCGACGCCGATCGCCGTGCCAGGGATGACCCAGGCCACTCAGGTCAGCGCGGGAGGACTGTCCACGTGTGCGGTGGTCGCCGGTGCCGCGTACTGCTGGGGCTCCGGAGGCGCCGGACAGCTGGGCGACGGGGTTGGCGGCGAGACCTCGCCGCCGGTGCGGGTGACCGGATTGGCGGACGTGACCCAGGTTGCCGTCGGCGGAGATTACGCCTGTGGATTGGCCGGAGAGGCCGTGTACTGCTGGGGTGCCGGCGATGCCGGGCAGTTGGGCGATGGTTCGCGGAAAAACAGCTCGGTGCCGCTGCGAGTCGCCCTCGCGCACCGTTGACGGACGGGCCCGACCGAACCAAAACCGCAGCGTCACGGCCAAATGCCGATCACATATGATCAGCACTTGCGTCACACCGGTGCCGCAGACATCAAGGAGGCTGTCGCCGAGTGGGTGACGAGAAGGATTTGTCCGCCGCCGCGCTCGAAGACGCGGTGAAAGCGGCCCGGCAGGCATTCGATCAAGCCGGTGACCTCGACGCGCTCGCACGCGCCAAGACCGAGCACCTCGGCGATCGCGCACCGATCGCGCTGGCCCGCCAGGCGCTGGCGACACTGCCCAAGGCGGAGCGGGCCGATGCCGGCAAACGCGTCAACGTCGCTCGCGGCGAGGCCCAGCGCGCCTACGACGAGCGTCTGGTCGCGCTGCGTGTCGAACGTGACGCCGCGGTGCTGGTCGCCGAACGCATCGACGTGACGCTGCCGTCGACGCGCCAGCCGGTGGGCGCCCGTCACCCGATCACGATCCTGGCCGAGAACGTCGCCGACACCTTCGTGGCGATGGGTTGGGAACTGGCCGAGGGTCCCGAGGTCGAGACCGAGCAGTTCAACTTCGATGCACTGAACTTCCCGCCGGATCACCCGGCCCGTAGTGAGCAGGACACCTTCCAGATCGCCCCGGACGGGTCGCGGCAGGTGCTGCGCACGCACACGTCGCCCGTGCAGATCCGGGCACTGCTGGAGCGCGAGCTTCCGGTCTACATCATCTCGATCGGCCGGACCTTCCGGACCGATGAACTGGATTCCACCCACACGCCGGTGTTCCACCAGGTGGAGGGGCTAGCTGTGGACAAGGGCCTGACCATGGCTCACCTGCGCGGCACGTTGGACGCGTTCGCGCGGGCCCAGTTCGGGCCCGAGGGGCGCACCCGGTTCCGGCCGCACTTCTTCCCGTTCACCGAGCCTTCGGCCGAGGTGGACATCTGGTTCCCCGGTAAGAAGGGGGGCCCCGGCTGGGTCGAGTGGGGCGGCTGCGGCATGGTCAACCCAAATGTGTTGCGCGCCTGTGGTATCGACCCCGACGTGTACTCCGGATTTGCCTTCGGCATGGGATTGGAGCGAACCCTGCAGTTCCGCAACGGAATTCCCGATATGCGTGACATGGTCGAGGGCGATGTCCGCTTCTCGCTGCCGTTCGGGGTCGGTGCCTGATGCGGATTCCCTTCAGCTGGTTGCGTGAGGCAGTGCGCGCCGGTGCCCCGGATTGGGACGCATCGGTCGAGGAGCTTGAGCAGACGTTCATCCGGATCGGCCACGAGGTCGAGGAGATCATCCCGATCGGCCCGGTCAGTGGTCCGCTGACCATCGGCCGCGTCGCCCAGATCGAGGAACTCACCGAGTTCAAGAAGCCGATCCGGGCTTGCAAGGTGGACGTCGGTATCCAGAATGTGGACGGCGAGCCGCGCGACATCGTGTGCGGCGCGACGAATTTCGCCGTGGGCGACCTGGTGGTCGTAGCCCTGCCGGGCACCGTCTTGCCCGGGGACTTCACCATCGCCACGCGCAAGACCTACGGCCGGGTTTCCGACGGCATGATCTGCTCGGCATCGGAGATGAACCTGGGTGTCGATCAGGCGGGCATCCTGGTGCTGCCGGCCGGTACCGCCGCACCCGGCACGCCGGCCGCCGAGGTCCTGGGCCTCGACGACGTGGTGTTTCACCTGGCGATCACGCCGGACCGCGGCTACTGCCTTTCGGTGCGCGGGCTGGCGCGCGAGATCGCCTGTGCGCACGATCTGAACTTCGTCGATCTGGCCGACGTGGCGCCGCTGCCCGCCGAGGGGGAGGCCTGGCCGCTGACCGTCGAGCCCGGAACCGGGGTGCAGCGCTTCGGTTTACGCCCGGTCAACGGCATCGACCCGGCTGCCGTGTCACCGTGGTGGCTGCAGCGACGGCTGATGCTCAGCGGCATTCGCGCGATCTCGCCCGCCGTGGACGTCACCAATTACGTCATGCTCGAAATCGGTCATCCGATGCATGCTCATGACAGCAGTCTCATCACCGGCGGTTTCGCGGTGCGCTTCGCGCGTGACGGTGAAAAGGTCGTCACCCTCGACGATGTCGAGCGCACCCTGAACTCGGCCGACGTGCTGATCGTCGACGACGTCGCGACCGCCGCGATCGGCGGAGTGATGGGCGCAGGCACCACCGAGGTACGCGATTCCACCACCGACGTGCTGCTGGAGGCTGCGGTGTGGGATCCGGCCGCGGTATCGCGCACCCAGCGCCGCCTGCACCTGGCCAGTGAGGCCGGCCGCCGCTACGAGCGGTCGGTCGACCCCGCCATTTCCGTTGCGGCCCTGGACCGTTGCGCGACCCTGCTCGCCGAGATCGCCGGCGGTACCGTCGCGCCGGAACTGACCGACTGGCGCGCGGACGGACGCACCGATTGGTCGCAACCGGCCGTCGAGATCCCGGCCGATCTGCCCGACCGCACTGCCGGCGTCACGTATCCCGCGGGCACCACGGCACGGCGCCTCACCCAGATCGGCGCGACCGTGACCGGGGCTGACCCGTTGACTGTCACCCCGCCCAGCTGGCGGCCGGACATGCGTCAGCGCGCCGACCTCGTGGAGGAAGTGCTGCGCCTGGAGGGCCTGGAGTCCATTCCGTCCGTATTGCCGACAGCACCTGCCGGGCGTGGTCTGAGCGCGGTGCAGAAGCGGCGCCGGGCGATCGGAAAGTCGCTGGCGCTGGCCGGTTTCGTCGAGGTGCTGCCGACACCGTTCCTGCCTGCCGGGGTGTTCGACGCGTGGGGCCTTGCTGCCGACGATCCGCGGCGCAACGCCACGAAGGTGCTCAATCCGCTGGAGGCCGACCGGCCGCAGCTGGCGACCACGTTGCTCCCCGGACTCCTTGAGGCGTTGGGCCGCAACGTATCCCGCGGTGCCGCAGATGTGGCGCTGTTCGCGATTCAGCAGGTGGTGCACCCCACCGAGCAGACCCGGTCCGTTGAGCGCATCCCGAATGACCGCAGGCCCACCGATGAGGAGATCGCCGGGCTGGACGCGTCGCTGCCGCACCAGCCCCAGCACGTCGCGGCGGTGCTGGCCGGTCTGCGTGAGCCCGCCGGCCCCTGGGGTTCCGGACGCCCGGTGGAGGCGGCTGACGCGTTCGAGGCCGTACGTGTGATAGGCCGGGCGGCCGGGGTGGAGTTCACCCTGCGCGCCGCGCAGGAGCTGCCGTGGCATCCGGGCCGCTGTGCCGAGGTACTCGTCGGTGATACCACCGTCGGCTATGCGGGCCAGCTGCATCCGGCGGTCATCGAGCGGACGGGCCTGCCCAAGGGCGCCTGCGCCGTCGAACTCGATCTCGATGCCGTGCCGATCGTCGAAGCGCTGCCTGCGCCGTCGGTATCGCCCTTCCCGGCGGTGTTCCAGGACATCAGCGTGGTGGTCGGTGACGAGGTGGCCGCGGCGGCCGTCGTCGACGCGGTCCGCGATGGGGCCGGCGGGCTGCTGGAGGACGTCAGGCTGTTCGACGTCTACACCGGCCCGCAGATCGGGGAGGGGCGCAAGTCGCTGACCCTGGCGCTGCGGTTCCGGGCTTCCGACCGCACCCTCACCGAGGACGAGGCCAGTGCCGCCCGCGACGCCGCGGTGGCTGTGGCCGGTGAGCGGGTCGGAGCCGTGCTGCGCGGCTGACCTCTCCTCACGGGCGTAATGAGGCGACCCCGGCGCCACGCAGGTGGGGAAGCGCGGCCGCCTCGCGTCCGGTGGCGAGCAGGAGCAGCGCCGCCACCGGTCCCTCGACAAGCGGACCTTCGCCGGCCGCCCAGTCGGTGTCGGCCGCGCGTAACAGGTACGGGCCCAGCCTCGTGGTCGCATGAAACGGGAACCGTGGGTGCCAGATGTGTTCGAGCGCCAACTGTGCAGCCTCGACGGGCATTTCGTGATGAAGGCCCAGGGGAACCGCGATGTCTTGTCCGTGTACCAGCAGGTCCATCAGCCGATCGGTCGGTGTGGTGCCGACGGCGGTGAACCGGGACCCGATGGTGCCCCGGATTTCGCCGAGCAGCTCGCGGTCACCGGTTCTCGCGGCGTGGCGGACAGCGGTATCGCACACCATGCGGTCGAGATTGCCGCGTGCGCGCAACAGATTGACCAGAATTCGACCGACATGGGCATGGGTTGAGAGCGCCACGTGGGCTACGACGTCGCGGACTCGCCATCTGTCACACAGGCTGGCGTGGCGCCATTGCGATGCGTCGAGCTGTTCGAGTAGTTGCAGCAGGCCGAGCCTTTCGGTGTCGACGGCGTGCCAGATGTCCTCGGTGTTCATGCGGCCTACGCTAGAAACTCCAGTCAGGGGGAGGTTCAAGCGATTGTGACGCACAGCACAAGCATCGGTGAGTTGTCGCGGCTCACCGGTGTGCCGGTGCGGACCATTCGGTACTACTGCGACGAGGGTCTGCTGGCGCCTCGACGCAGTTCCGGTGGACACCGGATATTCGATGCCACCGCCGTCGAGTCGTTGCGGCTCATCCGCCGGCTCCGAGCGGTCGGGCTCGGCCTGAACGCCATCGCCGGCATTCTGGCGGGCCGGACATCGGTCGGTGAGGCCGTGGCGGCCGAACAACGAGCCATCGAGGCGGAGTTGGTCAGCCTGAAGGGTCGCCGGGCAGCGTTGGAGGGGCTGATCTCCGCTCAGGACGGACGTCGCGGGCACGATGTCCTCGTCGGGTTCTGGCGGCGGTTGTTCGCGGGGGCGACGTCGACGACGGTGTTCGATGAGTTCGTCGAGATGACAGTGCCGCAACAGCCCCGCGATACGAGCGCGGCCCGCGTCGTCGCGTACGCAGAACTGGTGGCTCTCGCCCGACGGTCGGAGTTCGAAACGGTCATGGCCAAGCAATTGTGGCGGTTCGAGCCGGCCGGCATCAGCGATCGTGGTGGCCTCGTCGCCGGTGTCGCCGAGGCGTGTGACATGGCTCTGCCGCTCGTCTGCGCCGGTCAGCCACCCTCGGACGGACCTGCCGTCGCCCGATTCGTCGATGCGCACGCCCGGGCCCGCCACGTTTCCGACACGCCCCGCTTTCGGCGGGCGCTCATCGCAAATGCCGGCGCCGACACCGATCCGGACGTCCGCCGGTATTGGAACCTGTTCGGTGAAATCGCGGGGGAGGCCACTACTGTGGGATCCGTTCAGCGCTGGCTCTACGACGCGCTCTGCGTGGTCGCCGCCTGACCAGTTAATGAATTTGCAACTGAATGCATAAGAATGCAGAATCGTCTGCATGACTTCGATAGCGGTGGCCGGCGCCAGCGGCTACGCCGGCGGAGAGATCCTGCGATTACTGCTCGGACATCCCGCCTACGCTGACGGCCGGTTGACCATCGGAGCGTTGACCGCGGCGTCCAGCGCCGGGACCAGCTTGGCCGAGCATCACCCGCACCTGCTGCCGTTGGCCTCGCGTGTCCTGGAGGCCACCGATGCCGACGTGCTGGCCGGTCATGACGTGGTGTTCCTGGGCCTGCCGCACGGTCATAGCGCGGCGCTGGCCGAACAGCTCGGTCCCGACACCCTGATCATCGATTGCGGTGCGGACTTCCGGCTGACCGATGCCGCCGACTGGGAGAAGTTCTACGGTTCGGCGCACGCCGGCAGTTGGCCGTACGGGCTGCCCGAACTGCCGGGCGCTCGCGGCCGGCTCAAGGACACCAAGCGCGTCGCCGTCCCGGGCTGTTATCCGACGGCCGCGCTGTTGGCGCTGCTGCCCGCCGTGGCCGCCGATCTCGTGGAACCGGCCGTCACCGTGGTCGCCGTCAGCGGCACCTCGGGCGCGGGAAAGTCCGCCAAGGTGGATCTGCTGGGCTCTGAGGTGATCGGCTCCGCACGCGCCTACAACATCGCAGGCAAGCACCGGCACACGCCTGAGATCGCCCAGGGACTGCGGTCGGTGACCGACAAAGACGTCACCGTCTCGTTCACGCCGGTGCTGATCCCGACGGCACGTGGCATCCTGGCCACCTGTACCGCCCGGACCGGGGCATCTGAGGCAGAGATTCGGGCTGCCTACGAAAAGGCTTACGACGCAGAGCCGTTCATCCACCTGCTGCCCGAGGGGCAGCTGCCGAAGACCGGTTCGGTGATCGGCAGCAACGCCGCGCAGATCCAGGTGGCCGTGGATGCCGAGGCGAGCGCGCTTGTCGCCATCGCCGCCATCGACAACCTGACCAAGGGCACCGGCGGCGCTGCGGTGCAGTCGATGAACCTGGCACTGGGTTGGCCCGAAACCGAAGGATTGTCGATCGTGGGAGTGGCACCGTGACCGAGGCGAGTCAAGCCGACAAGACCCAGGCCGCCAAGCTGGTTCGCACCCAGGGAGTCACCGCCCCAGCGGGTTTCCGGGCGGCCGGCATCGCCGCCGGCATCAAGGCATCCGGCGCGGCCGACCTGGCCCTGGTTTTCAACGAGGGGCCCGACTACGCCGCGGCGGGGGTGTTCACCCGCAACAAGATCAAGGCAGCGCCGGTGCAGTGGTCGCAGCAGGTGCTGACCACCGGCCGGTTGCGCGCGGTGGTCCTGAACTCGGGCGGCGCCAACGCCTGCACCGGCCCGCTGGGTTTCCAGGACACCCATGCCACCGCTGAGGCCGTGGCCGGCGCACTGAGCGATTGGGGTACCGAGACCGGTGCCATCGAGGTAGCGGTGTGCTCGACGGGCCTGATCGGCGATCGGCTGCCGATGGACAAGGTGCTGACCGGGGTCACCGAGATCGTGCACGAGCTCGCCGGAGGTTTGACCGGAGGCGAGGACGCGGCGCGGGCCATCATGACCACCGACACCGTGCCGAAACAGGTTGCGCTGCACCATTCGGTGGAATCGGGGGAGAACTGGACCCTCGGCGGGATGGCCAAGGGCGCCGGGATGCTGGCACCGTCGCTGGCCACCATGCTGGTGGTGTTGACCACCGATGCGGTCGCGGACGCCGCCGCACTGGACAGTGCGCTCCGGCGGGCCGCGGCACTGACGTTCGACCGGCTCGACGTCGACGGCAGCTGCTCGACCAACGACACCGTGCTGCTGCTCGCCTCCGGCGCCAGTGAGATCGCACCGAGCCAGGACGACCTCGATGAGGCCGTGCTCCGGGTGTGTGACGACCTGTGCGCACAGCTGCAGGCCGACGCCGAAGGTGTCACCAAGCGCATCCTGATCACCGTTGCCGGTGCCGACACCGAGGACGACGCGCTCGTCGCGGCACGCGTCATCGCGCGCGACAGCCTGGTCAAGACCGCACTGTTCGGGTCCGACCCCAACTGGGGACGGGTCCTGGCCGCGGTCGGTATCGCCCCGGTGAAGCTCGATCCGGAACGGATCAGCGTGTCGTTCAACGGTTCTCCGGTATGCGTCGACGGCGCCGGAGCTCCCGGGGCCCGCGATGTCGACCTGTCCGGAGAGGACATCGACGTCGTCGTGGACCTGGGCGTGGGAGGCCATAGCGCTTCTATCCGGACCACCGACCTGTCGCATGCCTACGTCGAAGAGAACTCGGCCTACAGCTCATGAGCCAAGCCATAGAGCGCGGCGTCAAGGCCCACGTGCTCGCCTCGGCGCTGCCCTGGCTCAAGCAACTGCACGGCAAGATCGTCGTCGTCAAGTACGGCGGCAACGCGATGACCGACGACACCCTCAAGGCGGCCTTCGCCGCCGACATGGTGTTCCTGCGCAACTGCGGTATCCACCCGGTGGTGGTGCACGGTGGCGGTCCGCAGATCAGCGCGATGCTCAAGAAGCTGGGAATCCCAGGCGATTTCAAGGGCGGCTTCCGGGTGACGACGCCGGAGGTGCTGGATGTGGCGCGCATGGTGCTGTTCGGTCAGGTGGGCCGCGAACTGGTCAACCTGATCAACGCTCACGGCCCGTACGCGGTGGGTCTCACCGGTGAGGATGCGCATCTGTTCACCGCGGTGCGGCGCAGCGTCACCGTGGACGGCGTGGCCACCGACATCGGACTGGTCGGCGACGTCGAGCATGTCAATGCCGAATCGCTGCTGGATCTCATTGCCGCGGGACGTATTCCGGTGGTCTCCACCATCGGCCCCGACGTCGACGGGGTGGTGCACAACATCAACGCCGACACCGCGGCCGCAGCCCTGGCCGAGGCGCTGGGTGCCGAGAAGCTGGTCGTGCTCACCGATGTGGAGGGGCTCTACACCGATTGGCCCGACCGCTCCTCGCTGGTCAGCGAGATCGACACCGCGGCCCTGACACAACTGCTTCCCAAGCTCGAATCGGGCATGGTGCCCAAGATCGAGGCCTGCCTGCGTGCGGTGGCCGGCGGCGTGCCGAGTGCGCACGTGATCGATGGCCGCGTCGAACACTGTGTGCTGGTCGAGCTTTTCACCGATGAAGGAACCGGAACCAAGGTGGTATCGGCATGACCCTCCAGGACCGCTGGGAAGCGGTGATGATGAACAACTACGGCACCCCGCCGTTGGCGTTGGCCAGCGGCGACGGCGTCGTGGTCACCGATACCGACGGCAAGTCCTATCTGGACCTGCTCGGCGGGATCGCGGTCAACCTCCTCGGGCACCGCCACCCCGCGGTCATCGAGGCCGTCACCGCGCAGCTCAACACCTTGGGCCACACCTCCAACCTCTATGCCACCGAGCCGGGCATCGCCCTGGCCGAAGCGCTGGTCGGGCACCTGGGAACCCAGGCGCGGGTGTTCTTCTGCAATTCGGGCACCGAGGCCAATGAGGTGGCCTTCAAGATCACCCGGCTCACCGGCAAGACGAATATCGTTGCGGCCCAAGGCGCATTCCACGGCCGCACGATGGGTTCGCTGGCCCTGACCGGCCAGCCCACCAAGCAGGCACCGTTCGAACCGCTGCCGGGCAACATCACCCACGTCCCCTACGGCGACGTCGAAGCCCTTGCGGCCGCGGTCGATTCGCACACCGCCGCGGTATTCCTGGAACCGATCATGGGGGAGGGCGGCGTCGTCGTCCCGCCCGCCGGTTACCTGGCCGCCGCCCGGGACATCACCACCAACAACGGCGCACTGCTCGTGCTCGACGAGGTCCAGACCGGCGTCGGGCGCACGGGTGCGTTTTATGCCCATCAGCACGACGGCATCACTCCCGACATCGTGACGCTGGCCAAGGGGCTCGGTGGTGGACTGCCGATCGGGGCGTGCCTGGCGATCGGGCCGGCCGGTGATCTGCTCACCCCGGGATTGCACGGCAGCACCTTCGGCGGCAATCCGGTGTGCACGGCGGCGGCGTTGGCTGTGCTCAAGACCCTGACCGACGAGGACCTGATCACTCGTGCCGGCGTGCTCGGCAAGACCCTGAGCCACGGCATCGAGGAGCTGGGCCACCCGCTCGTCGACCACGTGCGTGGCAAGGGTCTGCTGCAGGGTGTGGTGCTGACCGCGCCGAGCGCCAGGGCCATCGAGGCCGCCGCCCGCGACGCCGGGTTCCTCGTCAACGCGGCAGCCGCCGACGTGATCCGGCTGGCGCCACCGCTGATCCTCACCGAACCGCAGATCGAGACGTTCCTGTCCGCTCTGCCCGCCGTTCTCGACACCGCTGTGGAGGCTTCCTCATGACCCCGCCGATCCGGCATTTCCTGCGCGACGACGATCTGTCGCCCGATGAGCAGGCCGAGGTGCTCGCCCTGGCCGCCGAGCTGAAGAAGGCGCCGTTCTCGCGGCGCCCACTCGAGGGGCCGCGCGGCGTCGCGGTGATCTTCGAGAAGAACTCGACCCGCACCCGGTTCTCGTTCGAGATGGGCATCGCCCAGCTCGGCGGGCATGCCGTGGTGGTCGACGGCCGCAGCACCCAGCTGGGCCGCGAGGAAACCCTCGAGGACACCGGGGCCGTGCTGTCCCGTTACGTCGATGCCATCGTGTGGCGGACCTTCGCCCAGGAGCGGCTGACGGCCATGGCATCGGGAGCCTCGGTCCCGATCGTCAACGCCCTGTCCGACGAATTCCACCCCTGCCAGGTGCTGGCCGATCTGCAGACACTGGCAGAGCGCCGGGGCGGGGTGGAGGGCCTCAAAGGGTTGACGATGACGTACCTGGGTGACGGCGCCAACAACATGGCGCACTCGCTGATGCTCGGCGGCGTCACCGCGGGCATCAACGTCACCATCGCCGCGCCGGCCGGGTTCGAACCGGACCCGCACTTCGTCGACGCGGCCAAGCGTCGCGCCGCCGAGACGGGCGCGACGGTGTCGCTCACCGACGATGCCCGCGCCGGTGCCGACGGAGCCGACGTGCTCGTCACCGACACCTGGACCTCGATGGGGCAGGAGAACGACGGACTCGACCGGGTGCGGCCGTTCCGTCCGTTCCAGGTCAACGCCGAACTGCTCAAGCTCGCCGACCCGGCAGCCGTTGTGCTGCACTGCCTTCCGGCGCACCGCGGTCATGAGATCACCGACGAGGTGATCGACGGGCCGCAGAGCGCGGTGTTCGACGAGGCCGAGAATCGGCTGCACGCCCAGAAGGCACTGCTGGTCTGGTTGCTGGAGAACCGATGAGGTCGCGATGAGCGCACCCACCCGCGCCGGCCGTCAGGCGCGCATCGTCGCGCTGCTGTCGGCCAGGCAGGTGAGCAGTCAGACCGAGCTGGCGGCTCTGCTGGCCCAGGAGGGCATCGAGGTCACCCAGGCCACGTTGTCGCGGGACCTCGAAGAACTCGGCGCGGTGAAACTTCGCGGCGCCGACGGCGGCGTCGGTGTGTACGTCGTCCCCGAGGACGGCAGTCCGGTGCGGGGGGTGTCCGGCGGTACCGAACGGTTGACCCGCTTGCTGGGGGACTTGCTGGTATCGACAGACGCCAGCGCTAACCTTGCCGTGCTGCGCACCCCGCCAGGGGCGGCGCACTACCTGGCCAGCGCGATCGACCGCGCTGCCCTGCCATATGTGGTCGGCACCATCGCCGGTGACGACACCATCTTGGTGGTGGCGCGCGACCCGATGACCGGGGCCGAGCTGGCCCGCACCATCGAGAACTTGAAATAAAGCAGAAAACAAGGAGATTGCTCATGTCCGAACGCGTCATCCTGGCGTACTCCGGAGGTCTGGACACCTCGGTCGCGATCAGCTGGATCGGGAAAGAGACCGGCCAAGAGGTCGTCGCCGTCGCCATCGACCTCGGCCAGGGTGGTGAGGACATGGATGTCATCCGCCAGCGTGCCCTGGACTGCGGTGCGGTCGAGGCCGTGGTGGTCGACGCGCGCGACGAGTTCGCCGACGAATACTGCCTGCCGACCATCAAGGCCAACGCGCTCTACATGGATCGCTACCCGCTGGTGTCGGCCATCAGCCGGCCGCTGATCGTCAAGCACCTGGTGGACGCGGCCCGCAGCCATGGCGGAACCGTCGTCGCGCACGGCTGCACCGGCAAGGGCAACGACCAGGTGCGCTTCGAGGTCGGATTCGCCTCGCTGGCACCCGAACTGGACGTCATCGCGCCGGTTCGCGACTACGCCTGGACCCGCGAGAAGGCCATCGCGTTCGCCGAGGAGAACGCCATCCCGATCAACGTCACCAAGCGCTCGCCGTTCTCCATCGACCAGAACGTGTGGGGCCGCGCGGTCGAGACCGGATTCCTCGAGGATTTGTGGAACGCCCCGACGAAGGACGTCTACGACTACACGCAGGACCCGACGGTCAACTTCAATGCCCCCGACGAGTTGATCATCAGCTTCGACAAGGGCCGCCCGGTAGCAATAGATGGACGTTCGACGTCCGTCTTGGAGATCATCCAGGAGCTCAACACCCGCGCCGGTGCGCAGGGTGTGGGCCGGCTCGACGTGGTCGAGGACCGTTTGGTCGGCATCAAGAGTCGCGAGATCTACGAGGCGCCGGGTGCGATGGTGCTGATCACCGCGCACACCGAGCTGGAGCACGTGACGCTGGAGCGTGAGCTGGGCCGGTACAAGCGCGGCGTGGACCAGAAGTGGGGCGAGCTCACCTATGACGGCTTGTGGTTCAGCCCGCTCAAGCGCTCGCTGGAGGCATTCGTCGAGCACACCCAGCAGCACGTCTCCGGCGATATCCGGTTGGTTCTGCACGCCGGGGCCATCATCGTCAACGGCCGTCGTTCGGGTGAGTCGCTCTATGACTTCAACCTCGCGACGTACGACGAGGGCGACAGCTTCGACCAGAGCGCGGCCAAGGGCTTCGTGCAGCTGCACGGCCTGAGCTCCAAGATCTCGGCCAAGCGCGACCTGGGTCTGTGAGCAGCAAGCACCGCCGAGCAGTGAGGGTGACATGAGCACCGACGACGGAACCACCAACGAGGGATCGCTGTGGGGCGGCCGGTTCGCCGACGGCCCCTCGGCCGCCCTTGCCGCGCTGAGCAAGTCCACCCATTTCGACTGGGTGCTGGCGCCGTACGACGTCACCGCATCCAAGGCCCATGCCCGCGTTCTGCACCGGGCCGGGCTGCTCACCGATGACCAGCGCGACGGTCTGCTGGCCGGGCTGGACAGCCTGGGTTCCGACGTCGCCGATGGCAGCTTCGAGCCGCTGGTCACCGACGAGGATGTGCACGGCGCGCTGGAACGCGGCTTGATCGACCGGGTCGGTCCCGATCTGGGCGGCCGGCTGCGGGCCGGCCGTTCCCGTAACGACCAGGTGGCCACCCTGTTCCGGATGTGGCTGCGTGACGCTGTCCGCCGCGTGGCCGACGGGGTGCTCGAGGTCGTGAATGCTTTGGCCACCCAGGCCGCTGCGCATCCGACGGCGATCATGCCCGGCAAGACGCACCTGCAGGCGGCCCAGCCGATCCTGCTCGCGCATCATCTGTTGGCCCATGCTCATCCGCTGCTGCGCGATGTCGACCGGCTCGCCGATTTCGACGACCGCACCGCGGTCTCGCCCTACGGCTCGGGGGCGCTGGCCGGCTCCTCACTCGGTCTCGATCCCGACGCGATCGCCGAGGATCTCGGATTCGCTTCCGCGGCAGACAATTCCGTCGACGCCACCGCGGCGCGGGATTTCGCCGCCGAGGCGGCGTTCGTCTTCGCACAGATCGGGGTGGACCTGTCCCGGCTCGCCGAGGACATCATCCTGTGGAGCACAACGGAATTCGGTTACGTCACGCTACACGACTCGTGGTCGACCGGTAGTTCGATCATGCCGCAGAAGAAGAACCCGGACATCGCCGAGCTGGCCCGTGGAAAGTCCGGACGGCTGATCGGCAATCTCACCGGCCTGCTGGCCACGCTCAAGGCGCAGCCCCTGGCCTACAACCGGGACCTGCAGGAGGACAAGGAACCGGTCTTCGACTCGGTGGCGCAGCTGGAAATGTTGTTGCCGGCGATGGCCGGACTGGTCGCCACCCTGACCTTCGACGAGGGCAGGATGGCCGCGCTGGCCCCCGCGGGCTATACGCTCGCCACCGATATCGCCGAATGGCTTGTGCGCCAAGGTGTTCCGTTCCGAGTTGCCCATGAGGCCGCGGGTGCCGCGGTGCAGGCGGCCGAGGGGCGCGGCGTCGGACTCGATGAGCTGACCGACGACGAGTTCGCCGCGATCAACCCTGCACTCACCGCGCAGGTGCGCGAGGTGCTGACCGTCGAGGGCTCGGTGAATGCGCGCAGCGCCCGCGGCGGTACCGCACCGGTTCAGGTCGCCAAGCAGCTCGGCGTGGTCCGTAACACCACTGAGGAGTTACGAATCCGCTTGCGCCGCTAGCCGATCTGCTCACCGAGTTCGAACCAGCGTTCCTCGACCTCGGTGACTTCGTCCTCCAGCGCGCGGATCGCGGCCACCTTGGCCGCGAGTCCCTCGAAATCGGACTGGTCGTGGTCCGCCATCGCCGTCCTGGACCGGTCGATCTGTTCCTGCAGTTTCTCCAGCCGGCGTTCCAGCGCGGACACTTCCTTCTGCGCTGCGCGCAACTCGGCACCGGACAGCCCGTCGGTCGCAGTGCCTGCGGCCGGTGCCGGCGCCGCGCCGGTGGCCGACGCATGCGCGGCCCGCAGCCGCAGGTACTCATCCACCCCGCCCGGCAGATGCCGCAGACGCCCGCCGAGGATCCCGTACTGCTGGTCGGTGACCCGCTCCAGGAAATACCGGTCGTGGCTCACCACGATCAGCGTGCCGGGCCACGAGTCGAGCAGATCCTCCATGGCGGAGAGCATGTCGGTGTCCAGGTCGTTGGTCGGCTCGTCGAGGATCAGCACGTTGGGCTGTGCCAGCAGGATCAACAGCAGTTGCAGGCGGCGTTGTTGTCCACCGGAGAGGTCTTTGACCGGTGTGGACAGCTGGGCGTTGGAGAACCCGAGACGCTCCAACAACTGTCCGGGCGTGAGTTCCTGGGCCTTCGACCCGGTACCGAACACATAGGACGTGCGCAGGTTGGCGAGTACCGTGCGCACCGGATCGTGGAGGTGGGGCTCAAGCTCGTCCACGGTTTGGGTGAGGGTCGCGACCTGCAGCGTCTTACCATGTTTGACCCGGCCCGCGGTCGGTTGCACCGAACCGTCGATCAGGCCCAGCAGCGTCGATTTTCCGGCCCCGTTGACGCCGAGGATGCCGGTGCGCTCACCCGGGGCGATCCGCCACTCGACCTGATGCAGCACTTCGCGGTCGCCGTAGCTCACCGACACGTCCAGTAGGTCGACGACCTGCTTGCCGAGCCGTGACACCGCCAGCGACTGCAGTGCGACCTTGTCCCGGATCTCCGGCACATCGGCGATCAGGGCGTTGGCCGCGTCGATGCGGAACTTCGGTTTGGAGGTGCGGGCCGGAGCGCCGCGGCGCAGCCAGGCCAGTTCCTTGCGGGCCAGGTTCTGCCGGCGCGCCTCGATGGTGGCCGCCTGCCGGTCCCGTTCGACCCGCTGCAGGATGTAGGCCGCGTAACCGCCGTCGAACGGTTCGACGATGCGATCGTGCACTTCCCATGTGGTCGTACAGACCTCGTCGAGAAACCAGCGGTCGTGCGTCACCACCAGCAGCCCACCCGACGACGTGGACCAGCGCTTCTTGAGGTGTTCGGCGAGCCACGTGATCGCCTCCACGTCGAGGTGGTTGGTCGGCTCGTCGAGTGCCAGCACGTCGTGATCCCCGGCGAGCAGCCGGGCCAGGGCGACCCGGCGACGCTGTCCGCCCGACAGCGTGCGGAGTTCTGCGTCCCAAGGCAGGTCACCCAGCAGACCGGAGATGACGTCGCGCCCCCGGGGGTCACCGGCCCATTCGTGTTCGGGCACATCACCCACCACGGCGTGGCCGACGGTGTCGGCGTCGTCGAGGGTGTCGGCCTGATCGAGTACGCCGACCCGCACCCCACCGCGCACGGTGACCCGGCCGGAATCGGGTTCGAGCCGGCCGGCCAGCATGGCCAGCAGGCTGGATTTTCCGTCGCCGTTGCGGCCGACGATGCCGATCCGGTCGCCTTCGCTGACGCCGACGGTGACCGAGTCGAACACCACGCCGGTGGGGTACTCCAGATGAAGGGTTTCGCCCCCGAGCAGGTGTGCCATCGCCGCCGACCCTATCGTCCGGCGGCGCGGCCTCGGGCACCGCATGGGACGGCTACGGGCATAGCAGTGATCAAGTCGGGTCCCGGTTGCTGTTGTGCCATGATGACCTCGTCAACCGGGGGTCGGGGTGAGTTGTCGTGTGGGGAGCAAGCTGGTGGATTTCTCGGCAGTGACCAGACCGGTCGAGCGGTTGCTGGCGACCGCGCAGAACGGTCTGGAGGTACTGCGCTACGGCGGCTTGGAGACCGGCGCGGTGCCGTCGCCCTTCCAGATCATCCAGAGCGTGCCGATGTACCGGCTCCGGCGGTACTTCCCGCCGGATGCCCGCCCCGGTGTCCAGGATCCGCGCCCGCCGGTGCTGATGGTGCATCCGATGATGATGTCGGCCGACATGTGGGATGTGACTCGCGACGACGGCGCGGTCGGCATCCTGCACGCTGCCGGTATCGACCCATGGGTCATCGACTTCGGCTCACCCGACAAGGTCGAGGGCGGTATGCAGCGCAACCTCGCCGACCATGTGGTGGGGCTGTCGGAGGCCATCGACATCGTCAAAGAGGTCACCGGTCGTGACGTGCACCTGGCCGGCTACTCGCAAGGCGGGATGTTCGCCTACCAGACCGCGGCCTACCGGCGGTCCAAGGATCTGGCCAGCATCATCGCTTTCGGTGCCCCGGTGGACACCCTGGCCGCGTTGCCGATGAACCTCCCGGCCGGGGTCGCCGCCGGCGCGGCCGATTTCATGGCCGACCATGTGTTCAGCCGCATCGACATCCCGGGCTGGTTGGCCCGCACCGGTTTCCAGATGCTCGACCCGATCAAGACCGCCCAGTCGCGCCTGGAGTTCCTGCGCCAGTTGCACGACCGTGAGGCCCTGCTGCCGCGTGAACAGCAGCGCCGGTTCCTGTCCTCGGAGGGCTGGATCGCGTGGTCCGGGCCCGCGATCTCCGAACTGCTCAAGCAGTTCATCTCGCACAACCGGATGATGACCGGCGGCTTCTCCATCCACGGTGATCTGGTCACGTTGTCCGACATCGACTGCCCGATCCTCGCGGTGGTCGGCGAGGTCGACGACATCGGCCAGCCGGCCGCCGTGCGGGGTATCAAGCGGGCCGCGCCCGATGCGGATGTCTACGAATACCTCATCAGGGCAGGACATTTCGGGTTGGTGGTGGGCTCCAAGGCCTCCACGCAGACCTGGCCGACGGTGGCGCAATGGGTGAAATGGCTTGGCGGAGAACAGATGCCCGGGGGCGTGGTCCCGATGGGTTTGCAGCCGGCCGATCATCCCGAGGGCGGGGTGTCGTTTTCCACCCGCGTCACGCACGGAGCCACCGCGGCCACCGAGATGGCCTTCGGGGTGGCCCGCTCGGCCGCCGACGCGTTGGTGGCGGCGAACAAAAACGCCCGGACCCTGGTCATCGAGACGGCCCGCACGCTGCCGCGCCTGGCCCGGTTGGGACAGGTCAACGACCACACCCGGATCTCACTCGGCCGGATCATGAGCGAGCAGGCGCGCAGCGCCCCCAACGGCGAGGCGCTGCTGTTCGACGGCCGGGTGCACACCTACGAGGCAGTGGACCGCCGGATCAACAACGTGGTGCACGGCCTGATCGGCGTCGGGGTGCGCCAGGGCGCCCGGGTCGGTGTCCTGATGGACACCCGGCCCAGCGCACTGGTCGCGATCGCGGCACTGTCCCGGTTGGGGGCGGTGGCGGTGCTGCTTCCCGAGGCGGATCTGGCCGAGGCGGCCCGTCTCGGCGGCGTCTCCGAGATCATCGCCGACCCGAGCCACCTCGACGTGGCCCGCGAACTCGACACACGCGTGCTGGTTCTGGGCGGCGGCGAGAGCCGTGATCTGGATCTGCCCGATGAAGCGGACGACATCGCCGCCGTCGTTGACATGGAGAAGATCGACCCCGATGTGGTCGAGCTGCCCGGCTGGTACCGCCCCAATCCGGGCTTGGCCCGCGACCTGGCATTCGTCGCCTTCAGTGAGGTCGGCGGCGAGCTCGTGGCCCGCCAGATCACCAACTTCCGGTGGGCGCTGTCGGCTTTCGGCACCGCGTCGGCGGCCAATCTCGGTCGCGGCGACACGGTCTACTGCCTGACCCCGCTGCATCACCAGTCAGGTCTGCTGGTCAGCCTGGGCGGTGCGGTGGTCGGCGGCTCGCGCATCGCGTTGTCCCGCGGCTTGCAGCCCGACAGGTTCCTGCAGGAAATCCGGCAGTACGGCGTCACGGTCGTGTCCTACACCTGGGCCATGCTGCGCGAGGTCATCGACGATCCGTCGTTCTCGCTCACCGGAAGCCACCCGGTCCGGTTGTTCATCGGCTCCGGCATGCCGGCCGGGCTGTGGAAGCGGGTGGTCGACGTGTTCGAGCCGGCCCAGGTCGTGGAGTTCTTCGCCACCACCGACGGCCAGGCCGTGCTGGCCAACGTCTCCGGCGCCAAGATCGGCAGCAAGGGACGGCCGCTGCCGGGTGGGGGCACCGTCGAACTGGCCGCCTATGACGCCGACGACGACCTCATCCTGGAGGACGAGCAAGGATTTGTCCGCAAGGCCGATGCCAACGAGGTGGGCGTGCTGCTGGCTCACCCGCGCGGCCCGGTCGATCCGACGGCCGTGGTCAAGCGCGGCGTTTTCGCGCCCGCCGACACCTGGGTGTCCACCGAATTCCTGTTCCGCCGCGACGAGGACGGGGACTATTGGCTGGTCGACAACCGCGGCGCGGTGATCCGTACCGAACGGGGGCCGGTGTTCGCGACGGCCGTGAACGATGCGGTCGGTCGACTGGACGCGGTCGACATGTCGGTGACCTACGGCGTCGAGGCCGCGGGCCGGCAGCTCGCGGTGACGGCGCTGGCATTGCGCCCCGGGGGCAGTGTGCCCACGGCCGATCTTTCGCTCGCCCTCGAGGCCCTCGCCGTGGGCAACCCGCCCGACGTCGTGCACGTGGTGGCCGACATGGAACTCGGTGCCTCGTACCGGCCGCTGCTCGCGCCATTGCGGGCGGCGGGCATCCCGAAGGCGGGCCGGCGTAACTGCTGGTACTTCGACGCCGATACAGGTACGTACAAGAAACTGACGGCGGCCAGCCGGGCTGAACTCGTCGCGGGCACGGCCGCCGATGACGAGCCGGAGTCCGGGTAGGCCGGTTTGTCGAGGGGATGCCGGCGCGAGGGTGCGCTGTTACGCTCCGGCAGACGACCGAACGACTGGAGGATCGATGGCATCGGGATCAGGCGTGAACAGCTGGCGTCGCGTCGTCACCGGATCGGTGACGGGCGGTGCGCTGGTCTTCGGGCTGCTCGTGGGCGCGGGCGCGCCGACGGCGGCTGCCGATCCCGCCGAGCCGACGGCGCAGGCGGATGCGCCGCCTGCGGCGCCGCCGATGACCGCCGACGAAGCGCTGTCGATCATCGCCAAGGACTACGACACCGGCGAGGGCGGTGGACAGATTTCGACCCTGATCCACGACATCTTGAAACTGCGTCAGCAGGGCTTCAAGCCGTCGAATGCCAACCGGGAAGCCATCACCGAGGCACTCGACAAGCGTCCCAATCAGGTTCCGCTGATCAACGCGCTCAAGAGCACGCTGTCCTATCAGCGCAAGCTGCAGGCGCAGTCGGCCGCACAGGTGCCGCAGCAGGGTGCCGTCAACCCCGGGATCGGCCAGTTCCCGGGAGGCATTGCTCCGGTTCCGGGCGGGGGCGCGCAGCCCGGCCCGAGTGGTGGCATCCAGATCCCGCTGGGCTAACTTCACGTGGTGGTCGACGACAAGCTTTTGAGCATCCTGGTGTGCCCGCAGGACCGGGGGCCGCTGCTACTCGCCGGAACGGATTGGCTCTACAACCCCCGGTTGCGGCGGGCCTACCGGATCGAGGACGGCATCCCGGTGCTTCTGGTCGACGAGGCAGTGGCCATCGATGACGACGCCGAGCATCGCCGGCTCATGGAATTGGCCGGCTCAGGGGAGTCCGGGTAGCTCACCCGTGAGGTAGCGCTGCAGGGTCGGTGCGATGGTCTCGACGATCTGATCCACCGGCAGCGTGGCGAAAGGCTCCAGTTCCAGGATGTAGCGCGCCATGGCGACGCCGACCAGTTGCGATGCGACGAACTGGATGCGGATCCGCGAGCTCCCCGGCGGGTTGTCCACCCGTGGGCCGATTTCGCCGACGATGATCTCCTGCAGGAACGACCGCACCAGCGAGACGTCGTTGCCGGCCAGGATGGAGCGCAGGGTCGCCACGAAGCCCTTGCCGATCTCGGAATCCCACAGCGGCAACAGGATTGACGGCAGGGTATGCCCGATCTGCTCGACCGGCACTTCTTTCAGCTTTCCGATCACGGTCATCGGATCGATGGGGATGTGGATCGCGGCGGCGAACAGCTGCGTCTTGGTGCCGAAGTAGTGATGCACCAGGGCGGCGTCCACCCCGGCGTCAGCCGCGATGGCGCGGATTGATGTCTTGTCGATTCCGTTGCGGGCGAACAACTCCCGTGCGCTGGTCAGGATGCGCTCGCGTTTGTCCGACGGGCCGGCGGGCCGGCCCGGGCGTTTGCGTTCCCGTTCGGAATCGATGTGGGTGCTCACGGTTTCCTAAGGTGTTCGGCGGCGCAGGGTGGCCGCGGCCAGGCCCAGTGCCAGTACGGCGAATCCGACCACGATCGCGATGTCTCGCGCCGCGACGGCGGTGAGTTCGGGATGCGCGCCGACCTGCTGCAGAGCCTCGAGTGCATAGCTGGCAGGCAGCACGTTGCTGATCCATTGAAGCCATTCCGGCAAGGCGGCGCGCGGCACGATGATGCCGCACAACAGCAGCTGAGGTGCGATCACCACGGGCATGAACTGCACGGCCTGGAACTCCGTCCGGGCGAAAGCGCTGCACAACAGGCCCAGCCCCACGCCGAGCACGGCGTTGATGATCGCGATGAGGAACACCAGCCCAGGGCTGCCCGCGGTGTCGAGTCCGAGGAACCAGAACGAGACGATGCAGGCCAGGGTGGCCTGCGCCGCGGCGGCGATCGAGAACGCCGTGCCGTAGGCGGCCAAGAGGTCGAAGCGGCGCAGCGGCGTGGTCAGGATGCGCTCGAGGGTGCCCGAGACGCGTTCGCGCTGCATGGTGATCGAGGTGATCAGGAACATCACGATCAGCGGGAACACGCCGAGCATGATCAGGCAGGCGTTGTTGAACGGACTCGGGTGGCCCGGCGACTGCGGCGCGTTCTGGAACATGAAGTACATCAGCGTGATGATCAGGCTGGGTACCACCAGGATCATCGCGACGCTGCGGTGGTCGGCGGCCAGCTGCCGCAGGATCCGGCCCGTCGTGGCCAGGTAGGCCGCGGGGCTCAGCCGGCTTGGTTGGGCGCGTCCGAGCCGCTGCGTCGGATGACGGTGAGAAACGCTTCCTCCAGGGACGTGCATGCCGTGTCCTTCCGTAGCAGGTCTGGTGTGGTGTGGGCGAGCAGTCGTCCTTCACGCATGAGCAGCAGATCGCCGCAGTGGTCGGCCTCGTCCATGACGTGGCTGGAAACCAGCAGCGTGGTGCCGCGCCGCGACAGCTCGTTGAACTGCTCCCACAGGTCGACGCGAAGGACCGGGTCGAGGCCGACGGTGGGTTCGTCGAGCACGAGCAACTCGGGCTCGGCCACCAGCGCACAGGCAAGCGACACCCGGGTGCGCTGCCCGCCGGACAGATTGCCGCAGTAGGCGGTGCGGTGGTCGTCGAGGCCGACCGACCGGATGGCACTGGACGCCGAGTCCGCCGAGGTGCCGTAGAGCGCGGCGAAGTAGCGCACGTTGTCGATCACCCGGAGGTCGTCGTAGATCGTCGGGTCCTGGGTGACGTACCCGACGCGGTGGCGCAGCGGCGCGGAACCGGCGGGGTGGCCGAGCACTGTGACCGTGCCCGCCGCGACGATCTGGGTTCCGACGATGCTGCGGATCAGGGTGGATTTGCCGCAGCCGGATGGTCCGAGCAGTCCGGTGATGGTTCCACCGGTGATCTGGACGGTGAGGTCGCGGATCGCGGGCCTGCCACCCCGGTTGACCTGCAAACCGGCGATATCGATGGCCGGGGGAGCCGCCCCGGTCGGGAATCCTGTGGAGAATTCATCAATCGATGAAGTCATCATGTGATGAATACTGCGCTCCCGCACGGCCGGTGTCAACGGAGATTGTTGAGAAGTGCAGAATCGCTCGGGTGGGCTTGCAGATGGGCGCCGAGCTGTTGACTGGTGACCCCCTGCTTGCGGCCCGCCGACTGTTGGGGGCCGAGCTGACCGGCCGCGGTGTCAGCGCCGTCATCGTCGAGGTCGAGGCGTACGGCGGCCCACCCGACGGGCCCTGGCCCGACGCCGCCTCGCATTCGTTTCGTGGTGCGGGCGGACGCAATCTCGTGATGTTCGGCCCGCCCGGGCGCCTGTACACCTATCGCAGCCACGGCATTCACGTCTGCGCGAATGTGGTCTGCGGATTCGACGGAGTCGCGGGCGCGGTACTGCTGCGGGCGGCGTCGGTGTGCGCCGGCGCTGAGCTTGCCAGCCGGCGCCGCGGACCGGCGATACTGCCGGCCGCGCTGGCTCGGGGGCCAGGAAATCTCTGCTCGGCGCTGGGAATCACCATGGAAGACAACGGAATTGACCTATTCGATGCCGACAGCCCGGTGCGCCTGGCGTTGCGCGATGCGGCTCCGGCAGTAGCGGGACCGCGAGTCGGTGTGAGCAAGGCCGCCGACCGCGGATGGCGGTTGTGGCTGGCGGATCGGGGAGAGGTTTCGGCGTATCGGCGCAGCCCGCGCGCCCCGGCGCCCGGTGCAAGTGACTGAGACGCGATGATTGATCGCATGACTTCTGGAGCGACGGGAATCCTCGATGAGCTGGACTGGCGCGGGCTGATCGCGCAGTCGACCGACCGCGACGCCCTGGCGGCTGACCTGGCCAAGGGCCCCATGACGGTCTACTCGGGCTTCGATCCCACCGCGCCGAGCCTGCACGCCGGCCACCTGGTACCCCTGCTCACTTTGCGGCGATTCCAGCGCGCCGGCCATCGGCCGATCGTGCTTGCCGGCGGAGCCACCGGGATGATCGGCGACCCGCGCGACACGGGAGAACGCACGCTGAACACCGCCGACATCGTCGAGGACTGGGCCGGCCGGATCCGTGGCCAACTGGAGCGTTTCGTCGAATTCGACGACACCCCGACGGGCGCGATCGTCGAGAACAACCTGTCGTGGACATCTGAGCTGTCCGCCATCGAATTCCTCCGTGACCTGGGTAAATACTTCTCGGTCAACGTGATGCTGGACCGGGAGACAGTCCGGCGCAGGCTGGAGGGCGACGGCATCTCCTACACGGAGTTCAGCTACATGCTCCTTCAGGCCAACGACTTCGTCGAACTTCACCAGCGGCACGGCTGCGCGCTGCAGATCGGTGGCTCCGATCAGTGGGGAAACATCGTGGCCGGCGCGCGATTGGTGCGCCAGAAACTGGGCGCCACCGTGCATGCGATGACGACTCCACTGGTCACCGACTCCGAGGGCAAGAAGTTCGGCAAGTCGACCGGCGGCGGCAACGTGTGGCTCGATCCCGAGATGACCAGCCCGTATGCCTGGTACCAGTACTTCGTGAACACCGCCGATGCCGACGTCATGGGGTACCTGCGCTGGTTCACCTTCCTGTCGCCGGATGAGATCGCCGAGCTCGATGACGCCACCAAGAACCGTGCACATGAACGCGCAGCGCAGAAACGGTTGGCCCGCGAACTGACCACGTTGGTGCATGGGCAAGGTGCGACGACCGCGGTCGAGTTGGCCAGCCAGGCGCTGTTCGGCCGGGCCGAGCTCACCGAACTCGACGAATCCACCCTGGGTGCGGCCCTCCGTGAGGCCAGCAGTGGGCAGGTGGCCGAACTGAAGCCCGGCGGGCCGGATTCGATCATCGATTTGTTGGTGGCCACCGGACTGTCGAAAAGCAAGGGGGACGCCCGCCGCACCGTCGCCGAGGGCGGCGTGTACGTGAACAACGCCCGTATCGAAAGCGACGAGTGGATACCACAGCATTCGGATTTCCTGTACGAACGTTGGCTCGTGTTGCGACGTGGCAAGCGGCACATTGCCGGCGTCGAGCGAGCCGGCGTCTAGGTCCGTCGGCTACGGGCCGCTGACCTGCGCAAACGCGACAGCGACCAGGCGATTTGACTCGCTGTTAGCGCTGCCGTAACTTATTCCAAGTCAGAGCGACACGGACAAGCGCCGGAGAGCGAAGACGAAATCCGAGAGAGACACCCATTACGGTGGGTCTTCTCACTGCCCGCAGTAAGCTCAGCGGCTTTTAGCCGCGGGATTTCTGCGCGACAAACTCGGGCGTGTTGTTTGAGAACTCAATAGTGTGTTTGGTGGTTTTTGTTTGTTGTTTTTTGGCCACGCTCTTTTTCCCGTTTAGGGTGTGGTTGTTGTTTTTTGATGCCAGTTTGTTGGTGTCTTTTGTTTGTGATCGGATTTTTCTGATTCGAATTCCACCTGGCCTTTGGGTTGGGTTGTTTTTGTTTGGAGAGTTTGATTCTGGCTCAGGACGAACGCTGGCGGCGTGCTTAACACATGCAAGTCGAACGGAAAGGCCCTTCGGGGTACTCGAGTGGCGAACGGGTGAGTAACACGTGGGTGATCTGCCCTGCACTTTGGGATAAGCCTGGGAAACTGGGTCTAATACCGAATATGACCACGCACTTCCTGGTGTGTGGTGGAAAGCTTTTGCGGTGTGGGATGGGCCCGCGGCCTATCAGCTTGTTGGTGGGGTAATGGCCTACCAAGGCGACGACGGGTAGCCGGCCTGAGAGGGTGACCGGCCACACTGGGACTGAGATACGGCCCAGACTCCTACGGGAGGCAGCAGTGGGGAATATTGCACAATGGGCGCAAGCCTGATGCAGCGACGCCGCGTGAGGGATGACGGCCTTCGGGTTGTAAACCTC
>NZ_AUEQ01000011.1 GCF_000426065.1 Mycobacterium sp. URHD0025
CGGTGAGATCGACGCATCGTCGAGCAGGATGTTGGGGGTCGTGTAGGAGAAGTTGATCCCCACACCCAGCGACCACGGGAAGCCGATCTGGTAACCCAGCTCCAAGGTGCCCTCGAAGTCCTCGGCCCCGGCGCCCTCGACGTGATACTTGGCCCGACCGGAATGGAACCACTCACGGGTCAGCCGGTTGCGGTCCAGCGGGAACACACCATTGAGGAAGGTGTCCCACTGCTGAACGGTCAGAGTCCGGTCCTGACCATCGACCAGGCTCAGTTCATTGTCCAGACCCGCATGAGAAGTGCCTGCGCCTATGAAGAGGCCCGCGAGGACCCCGGCCATTGCGGTCACCAATGCGACCAGCACTCGACTGAATGCCTTCATGTTCTCCCTAGCTGTGTCGGTGATCCGATTCGTGCGTCACCAACCAAGGGTCCCCACCCTAGAGATCCATCGATGAACGGCGCCCGATTAGGGCCATCACATCCGGTTCTCATGCCTTGCTCATGATTGGCAGGACGAAACGTAACCGGGCGGCACCATGGCGGCAACGGCAACAGTTTCCCGCCGACGAGAAGACAAACCTCGGTACAAAGTTTGCTAGATCAGCACCTGGCTGCGTCACACTTTCGCTGTTCTTTGCCTGTGGGCGCGGCACGCACCCGGCGGACCGAACTGCCAAGCGAGCGCCGCACCAACACTCTTCAATGGGTCGGGAACTGCCGTTTCACCCTTTTCACTGAAGTCGCGCCGGGCAATCACGCTGAGCGGAAGCATTGCCGTCACGAGCGTCAATACCGCGGAACCGCCCGCCGGCCGCACCGGGTTTGCGCTTGCTGTGTAAACACTCCGTTACGCGGCAACCAACGCCGGGATTAACTGAACCGCCGCCACTCGGCACGCATGGCCGACACCGATATTCCGATTTGTGACTGACATCACAGCCAAGGCGATGGTGGAAGTGCCTTTCCGTCCCCTCGCGGGACCCGACCGGACTTCACAGGCACTCCACAGCGGGGTCGGACGTTATGGCGATATGAGCATCCCGCCATATGAGCCCCCGAAGCCCCCTGCGTCGCCCGGTGTCGGCAACACCCTGCTGTGCCCGAAGTGCGCCGGGGTGATGAAGACCTACGAACGCAACGGCGTCCATCTGGAGCAATGCGACACGTGCCGCGGCATCTTCCTGGACTTCGGCGAGCTCGAGGCGCTGACACAAATGGAGAACCGATTCGTCCAGGCGCCGCCACCGCCGCAGGCGCACCCGGGTTACAACCAGGGCTATTCGGACCACGGACCCGGCTGGGGTCACCGCGGCAACAAGCACTACCGCAAGCAGGGCTTCGGCCGGCTGTTCTTCTCCAGCTGAGGCATCCGCGCGCAGGCCGCCGCCAGCAGATCGTCGTCAGGATCGTTGGCGGCGGACTGGATGACGGCGGCCCGGGCGAACGGTTCCAGGACAGTCCACGGATCCCCTGGCGGCAGGGCGGGGCCGCCGGCCGCCCGGTAGGCGTCGAGGAACAGGAACCAATCGGCGTCGGGAATGAGCCCGGCCGCCCAGAACCCGGCGGGACGCGCCAGATCCCAAGCCGGATCGCCGAATCCGAGGTCATCGACATCGATCAGTTGCCAGCGTCCGTCATGCCGGCCCACCTGGCCCAGGTGAAAATCGCCGTGCACGAGGGTTCGCGGTCGGTCCTGTGACCCCGCTCGCCACGCAACCGCGGGCAGGCCCGCCGCAGCCCGCGACACGACGCGGCCACCCTGCTGCCGAGCCCGTTCGACCGCACGTCGCAGCCTCGCCGGCCAGCCGTGCGGTGGCAATCGCTCGGTGACCGGCACGGTGTGCAGCGTCGCCAGCAGCCGCGCGATGTCGGCCCACGGCACGCATTCCGGTTGCCCGGCAACGGTTTCCACCACGGGCCAACGAGTCAGCCAGCGGCCGGCCACCGGAGCGGGCACGAGGGCCAGCGGGCTCAGCAGTGCGCTGACCCGGCCGGCCGCGCCAAGCCGGGCGCGCAGTGCGCGCGGATCGGTGCCCGGCCGGTGGAGCTTGTGCACGACGGAGCCGCGCACCGTGACGTCTGCACCTGACCGGGTCCGCACGCCTCCAGTCTCCCGCGAGATCAGCGGCGCGGCGGCACCGCCTTCACGACCGCGTTGATCCGGTTCCAGGCATTGATCGTGACTGCCATCGAAACGACCTGACCCAGCTCACGTTCGGTGAAGGCGGCGGCCGCGCGCGCATAGACGGCATCGGAGACCGGTCCGCGGCTCAGGTCTGTGACGGCCTCGGTCAACGCCAACGCGGCCTTCTCCTGCTCGGTGAACAGGTCGCCGGCCTCCTCCCAGGTCGCGATCAGGGACAGCCGCTGCTCGGTCTCGCCGTGTTGGCGGGCGTCATGGGTGTGCATGTCGAGGCAGAAGGCGCAGTGGTTGAGTTGCGAAGCGCGGATCTTGATCAGCTCGGCGATCGTCGGATCGAGGTCTTTGGCTGCCGCGTTCGACAGCGTCATCATCGCGTCGTAGAGCTCGGGCGAGGCTTTGTAGATCTTGAGGCGGTCAACGGTTGCGGTGGGTTCGAGTGTCTGTGTCATGCCACCAACGCTAGCCCGGATAATACCGCCTAGATGGTTCAATATTGCAGTGACTACGCGGGCCAATTCAGGTAGCCGGGACCTGCACCTCGATCTGCGCGCGCTCATCGAGCCGGGCAGCCGTACTGCCCGTGAGCAGCTGATCACCGCACTTCGGGACGGCATCCGCAGCGGCAGGCTGAGCACCGACACGCGGCTGCCGCCGTCGCGCACCCTGGCCGCCGATCTGGGATTGGCCCGCAACACCGTGGCCGAGGCCTACGCCGAACTGGTCGCCGAGGGCTGGCTGGCATCGCGCCAGGGGGCGGGCACCTGGATCGCCCGCACCGCCGCGCCGCGGCCGGCCCCGCGTCCCCGCCGCATTCCCGCCGTCGCGCGACACAACCTGATGCCCGGCTCACCCGATGTGTCGGAGTTCCCCCGGTCGGCCTGGTTGGCGTCGGCGCGCCGGGCCATCACGAACGCGCCGGTCTCGGACCTGCGGATGGGTGATCCGCGCGGACCGCTGGCACTGCGCGAGGCACTCACCGAATATCTGGGCCGCGTACGCGGCGTGCGAGCCACCCCCGAATCGATCGTGATCTGCTCCGGCGTGCGCGAGGGGGTCGAGCTGATAGGCCGGGTGCTCGGTCCCGAGCGGGCGATCGCGGTCGAGGCACACGGGCTGTTCATCTTCCGCGACG
This sequence comes from Mycobacterium sp. URHD0025, assembly GCF_000426065.1. GTDB lineage: Bacteria > Actinomycetota > Actinomycetes > Mycobacteriales > Mycobacteriaceae > Mycobacterium. The sequence continues at coordinate 3,278 of NZ_AUEQ01000011.1, forward strand.
CACTCGCCGCGGCGGGTGTGCCCACGACACCGATCCGCCTCGACGACCACGGCGCGGTGATCGGCGACCTGGACGGGCTGGAGGCGCCGGCAGTGCTGTTGACACCCGCCCATCAGAGTCCGTTCGGCATGGCCCTGCACCCGGGCCGGCGCGCCGCGGTCATCGACTGGGCGCAGCGCACCGGCGGATACGTGCTGGACGACGATTACGACGGTGAGTTCCGCTACGACCGCCAACCCGTCGGCGCCCTGCAGTCGCTGAACCCGGAACGCGTGGTCTACCTCGGATCGGCCAGCAAGAGCCTGGCCCAGGTGATGCGAGTGGGCTGGATGGTGCTGCCCGACGCATTGATCGACCCGGTCATCGCGGCAGCGGGCGGATCGCAGTACCACGTCGACGCCCTCACGTCCCTGACCCTGGCCGACTTCATCCGCAGCGGTGGCTACGACCGGCACATCCGGCGGATGCGCAACCGCTACCGACGGCGACGCGATGCGCTGGTTGCCGCACTGGCCGAGTTCGACCTCCGCATCGGCATCGGCGGATTGGCGGCCGGAGTGAATATGCTGCTCACCCTGCCCGACGGGGCCGAACCGGAGGTGCTGCGCCGAGCCGGCCAGGCCGGGATCGCACTGTCCGGGCTCTCGATCATGCGGCACCCGCTGGCCGGACCGGACACCCCGGACCCCGACGGGATCATCATCGGGTTCGGGGCGCCCGCAGATCACGCCTTCGGGCGGGCGGTCGACGCGCTGTGCGAGGTTCTGGCGGCCACGTTGCGCTAGGCCGCGTTGCGCTAGGACACCTTCCGCTAGGGATCGTCACCCACGATCAGGTCCGGCGGTCCGGTGGGCAGCCGCCAGCCGAATACCAACGCGACCAGTCGCAGCGCCGTCGCCAGCACGGTGCCCACCGCCAGGCCGACCCATTGCGGACCGAAGTAGTCGATGACCGCGTACGCCGTCGCACCGATCAGGGCCGGGACGGCATACAGATCGGCCGGCCGCATCAGCATCGGGATCTCACGGACCAGCACGTCGCGGATGATGCCGCCGCCGATCGCGGTGGTCATCCCGATCAGTACCGCCGCGAACCAGCTGGCCCCGTGGTCGACGGCGAACGCCGCACCCGATGTCGCGAAGAAGCCCATGCCGATCGCGTCCAGCGGAAGCACGATGTGGTTGAACCGGATCAGGTACTTCGCAGTGAGCGTCGCCACGGCCGTCGCCGCCACCGCAACGGTGATGTTGGGCCAGTGCTGAATAGAGGTGGGCGGATGGACACCCAGGAAGACGTCACGGATCACCCCGCCGCTGACGCCGGTCAGCACCCCCAGCGCCGCGATACCGAACAGATCGAAGCCCTTACGGATCGCCACCATGGCCCCAGAGGACGCGAACACCGCGATCCCGAGGTCGTTGAGCACCGTCTGCAGCACGACTGCACGGTACGGCCTCGCTAAGCTGCCTGGGTGGCTGAACCCGTCATGTCGCCGACCCTTGACCTCAAAACGCAGGCGTTCCGGTTCGTCGTGACCGGCGGACTGTCGGCGGTCGTGGACTTCGGGCTCTACGTCCTTCTCTACAAGGCCTTCGGGGTGCAGGTAGACCTCGCCAAGACCATCGGTTTCATCGTGGGAACCACCACGGCCTACCTGATCAATCGGCGCTGGACCTTCCAGGCGCCTCCGAGCACAGCCCGGTTCATCGCGGTGTGGGCGTTGTACCTGGTCACGTTCCTGGTCCAGGTGGGGCTCAACCACCTGGTACTCCACCTGGCCGATTACCGCGCATGGGCGGTTCCGGTGGCATTCGTGATCGCCCAGGGCACCGCCACGGTGATCAACTTCATCGTGCAGCGCGCGGTGATCTTCAAACTGCACTGAGGTCCGGGCCCGCCTACTGCCGGGTACGCTTCTCTGCGATGTCGACTACCGATCTGCCGACCACTCCCAAGCGCCTGACTGGCTGGGGCCGGACCGCACCGACCGTGGCACAGGTGCTTTCAACGAGCGATCCCGAGGTCATCGTCAGGGCCGTGACGCGGGCCGCCGAAGAGAAGGGCCGGGGCGTGATCGCCCGCGGCCTGGGCCGCTCCTACGGCGACAACGCGCAAAACGGTGGCGGCCTCGTCATCGACATGTCGGCGCTGAACCAGATCCACTCGATGGACGCCGCGACATGCATCGTCGACGTCGACGGTGGGGTGAACCTCGACCAGCTGATGCGGGCCGCGCTGCCGCTGGGCCTGTGGGTTCCGGTGCTGCCGGGCACTCGACAGGTGACCATCGGCGGGGCCATCGGATGTGACATCCACGGCAAGAACCACCACAGCGCAGGCAGTTTCGGCAACCACGTGCGCAGCATCGACCTGCTGACCGCCGACGGGCAGGTTCGCAAGCTCACCCCCGAAGGCGACGAGTCCGAGCTGTTCTGGGCCACCGTCGGCGGCAATGGCCTCACCGGCATCATCCTGCGCGCGACCATCGAGATGACGCCCACCGAGACCGCTTACTTCATCGCCGACGGCGACGTCACCCACACGCTCGACGAGACCATCGAGTTCCACAGCGACGGCACCGAGGACAACTACACCTATTCCAGCGCGTGGTTCGACGCGATCAGCGCTCCGCCCAAGCTGGGTCGCGCCGCGATCTCGCGCGGCTCGCTGGCGACGCTCGATCAACTACCCAAGAAGCTGCAGAAGAATCCGCTGAAATTCGATGCACCGCAATTGCTTACGCTGCCCGACGTATTTCCCAACGGATTGGCCAACAAGTACACGTTCGGCCCTATCGGTGAGCTGTGGTACCGGAAATCGGGCACCTACCGCAACAAGGTGCAGAACCTGACGCAGTTCTATCACCCCCTGGATATGTTCGGGGAGTGGAACCGGGCGTATGGCCCCGCAGGATTCGCGCAGTACCAGTTCGTGGTGCCCACAGATGCGGTCGACGAATTCAAGCGCATCATCTACGACATCCAGCGCTCCGGGCACTACTCCTTCCTCAATGTGTTCAAGCTCTTCGGCCCCGGCAATCAGGCGCCGCTGAGTTTCCCGATCCCCGGCTGGAACGTCTGCGTGGACTTCCCCGTCAAACCGGGGGTCGGCGAGTTCCTCACCGAACTCGACCGCCGCGTAATGGAATTCGGTGGCCGGCTGTACACCGCCAAGGATTCCCGTACCACCGCCGAGACGTTCCACGCCATGTATCCACGCATCGACGAGTGGATCGCGGTGCGCCGCAAAGTCGACCCGGATGGGGTGTTCGCCTCGGACATGGCGCGTCGACTGGAGCTCCTCTAGAGGCGGTCCTCGCCGGACGCCGAGATTGCCATCAGGGACGGGATCAGCGCCGGTCCTGTACCTGAGCGCAATCCGGGCACGCAGCTGGAATACGCGAGAATTTTATTCTTGACTAATTCCAGAAAAGGGACAAGACTTCGGTTCGTGTCGACAACCGGGGACTTCGAGCAGATGCTGCGAAGCGCCGACATGCGGGTCACCCGCCCTCGTGTGGCCGTGCTCCATGCAGTCCACGCACATCCGCACGCCGATACCGACACCATCATCCGTGCCGTGCGCGACGATCTGCCCGACGTCTCGCATCAGGCCGTATACGACTCGTTGCACGCGCTGACCGCCGCAGCGCTGGTGCGGCGCATCCAACCATCCGGTTCGGTCGCCCGGTACGAATCACGTATCGGCGACAACCACCACCACGTCGTGTGCCGTTCGTGCGGCGCAATCGCCGACGTGGATTGCGCGGTCGGGTCGGCCCCTTGCCTGACCGCGTCAGAAGACCACGGCTTCGAGATCGATGAGGCCGAGGTCATCTATTGGGGCACTTGCCCCGAATGTTCCGTTGCTCCAAGTAGATAACCCTTAACCCGTCAGCCCCGGAAAGGATTTGTCATGGCTGAAGCCGAAACCCATCCCCCTATCGGTGAATCGCAGACCGAACCCGCCGAAAGCGGTTGTCCCATGCGGATCAAGCCCCCCGTCGAGGGTGGCAGCAACCGCGACTGGTGGCCCAACGCGGTCAACCTGAAGATCCTGCAGAAGAATCCGCCTGCGATCGACCCGACCGATGAGGGCTACGACTACCGCGAGGCTGTCAAGAGTCTCGATTTCGAGGCCTTCGAGCGCGATTTCGATGAGCTGCTGACCAATTCGCAGGACTGGTGGCCCGCCGACTTCGGGCACTACGGCCCGCTGTTCGTCCGGATGTCCTGGCACGCCGCCGGCACCTACCGGGTGGAAGACGGCCGCGGTGGCGGCGGGCGCGGCATGCAGCGCTTCGCCCCGCTGAACAGCTGGCCCGACAACGTGAGCCTGGACAAGGCCCGCCGGCTGCTGTGGCCGCTGAAGAAGAAGTACGGCAAGCAGATCTCGTGGTCCGACCTGATCGTCTACGCGGGCAACCGCGCCCAGGAGCACATGGGCTTCAAGACCGCCGGTTTCGCCTTCGGTCGCCCCGACTTCTGGGAGCCCGAGGAGGACGTCTACTGGGGTGCAGAGCACGAGTGGCTGGGCTCCCAGGAGCGGTACGCCGGCTCCGACGGTGACCGCACCAAGCTGGAGAACCCGCTCGGCGCCAGTCACATGGGTCTGATCTACGTGAATCCGGAAGGCCCCGAAGGCAATCCAGATCCGGTCGCCGCGGCCATCGACATCCGCGAGACCTTCGGCCGGATGGCGATGAACGACGTCGAGACCGCCGCGCTGATCGTCGGCGGCCACACCTTCGGCAAGACCCACGGCGCCACCGAGATCGAGAACGGGGTGGAGCCCGAGGCCGCACCGCTCGAGCAGATGGGCCTGGGCTGGGCCAACCCCGGTGTCGGCAACGAAACCGTCAGCAGCGGCCTCGAGGTGACCTGGACCCACACCCCCACCAAGTGGGACAACTCGTTCCTGGAGATCCTCTACGGCAACGAGTGGGAGCTGACCAAGAGCCCGCAGGGCGCGAACCAGTGGAAGCCCAAGGACAACGGCTGGGCCAACTCGGTGCCGATGGCGCAGGGCAGCGGCAAGACCCACCCGTCGATGCTGACCACCGACCTGTCGATGCGGATGGACCCGATCTACGGTGAGATCACCCGCCGCTGGCTGGATCACCCCGAGGAGCTGGCCGAGGAGTACGCCAAGGCCTGGTTCAAGCTGCTGCATCGCGATCTGGGCCCGGTGACGCGTTACCTCGGTCCGCTGGTGCCGAAGCAGACCTGGGCGTGGCAGGACATCGTCCCGGCGGGCAAGCCGCTGAGAGATGCCGATGTCGAGACCCTCAAGGCGGCCATCGCCGGATCGGGTCTGACCACCCAGCAGCTCGTGGACACCGCGTGGAAGGCCGCGTCGTCGTACCGGTCCAGTGACATGCGCGGCGGGGCCAACGGCGGCCGTATCCGGCTGCAGCCGCAGCTCGGCTGGGAGGTCAACGAGACCGACGAGTTGACGCCGGTGATCAGCAAGCTCGAGGAGATCCAGGCTGCCTCGGGCACCTCAGTCTCCTTCGCTGACCTGGTAGTGCTCGGCGGGGTTGTCGGCCTCGAAAAGGCAATCAAGGCTGCCGGTTTCGATGTCGCGGTGCCGTTCACGTCCGGTCGCGGGGACGCCACCCAGGAGCAGACCGACGTCGAGTCGTTCTCCTACCTTGAGCCCAAGTCCGACGGCTTCCGCAACTTCGTGGGCAAGGGCGACAACCTGCCCGCCGAATACCGCCTGATCGACCGCGCCAACCTGCTCGGTCTGACGGCTCCGGAGATGACCGTGTTGGTCGGTGGCCTCCGGGCGCTGGGCGCCAACCACGGCGGCTCGGACCTCGGGGTGTTGACGGAGAACAAGGGTCAGCTGACCAACGACTACTTCGTCAACCTGACCGACATGGGTACCAAGTGGGCGCCCGCACCGGCCGATGACGGCACCTATGTCGGAACCGATCGGGCCACGGGCACACCGAAGTGGACCGCCAGCCGCGTCGACCTGCTGTTCGGCTCGAACTCGCAGCTGCGGGCTCTGGCCGAGGTGTACGCCGAGGACGATTCCAAGGAGAAGTTCGTCAAGGACTTCGTCGCGGCCTGGACCAAGGTGATGAACGCCGACCGGTTCGATCTGACCGCCTGATCATCTGATCGCTGAGTAACACGACACCCCGCGGGCTTGAAGCTCGCGGGGTGTTGTTGTCTCACTGGGGCTTTGCCCGCACGGCCCGGTAGGCGGCCTTGCCGAAGGTGTCGGCAAGCAACCCCTGATCGTCAGGATCGTCGGAGTCGAGCATCTTTCGGACGGCCGCCTCGCAGATCGCCAGGAACACCTCGACCAGCATGGGCAGCGTGGCATCGAGCTCGGCGACCTGCCACCGCTGCAGCAGTGGCCGCATCACGGTGGCGAGTTGCCCCCGGACGCGCTCACGCCCCCGGGCGATGGCGGTGGTCAGCACCGGGTCGGGGTCGGCGCCGAACATGATGCGCCACGAGGCCGGGCGCTCACGCACCGTCCTGTGCAGCGCGCGGAACCCGTCGACGAACAGCTGCTCGATGGAGCCGGTGCGCTGCGGCGGCAACAACTCGAGCAGGCTCGCGAGGACCACGTCGGTTTCCCGATCCAGCAGTGCGGCAAGCACTTCCCCGCGGCCGGGATAGCAGGCGTAGACCACCGGCCGGGTGACCCCCAACCGGTTCGCGATGTTTCCCATCGTCACGTCGGCCAGGCCCTGCTGAGCGGCGATCTCCAGCGCGGTGTCGAGCACCTGGGGCCGACGCCGTTCCGGGCCCAGATGTTCGGCGCGGGACCGGTTGGCGATGGCGGCGCGGTTCACATCAACCGATCGTGCCGAGGATGGGCTGGGATTCCAAGATGCCCTCGTCACTCGGTGCGCGGCCCTCGCCGAACACGCGGACCTGCTGGCGCTCGCGCAACTCGAAGTGCGCCTGGCTGGGCGCGGCGTAGCCATAGCGACGTTGGGCCTCGCGCGGCGTCGTGGTGACGGGTTCTTTCGGCGGAACCGAGAGCAGGACCCGCGCGCCGATCGGCAGAGTCGCCGGAGAGAGCAGGCGGAGCAGGATCAGCTCGAGGCGCGTACTCATGGCGACCACCCTGAACCCGACCCGCAGCGGTAGCACCGCCAGCGCGTCGAGAACCCGGGAAGTGCTGAGCCCGGCCATCTCTCGCATCCAGCGCGGCATCGTCGCCAAGGTGCCGCGGCGCAGGAACGCGGTGACCACCGCTGTGCCCGGACGCAATGGCAGCGGCATCCTGGGCAACATCACGTCGGCGCCCAGCAGGTGATGCATCGCCTGGCGGGCGATATCGGACCCGATCAGCTGGGGTCGCATCTTGTCGAAGTACTCCCGGATGCCCTCGCGCGTCAGCGGAACGTCGGAGGGATCGCAGGTTTGAAGTTCGGCGGCTATCGAGCATTCCCGCCAGTACTGCAACTCCTCTTCGGGCGGCAGCGGACCGGGACCGTACTTCTCATAGGCCACCAGGATGGAATGCCAGGCGGTGAGGTGGATCCACAACTGTGAGTCGGGATCGTTGGCGTCGTAGGTTTTTCCGGTGACCGGGTCGGTTCCGATGGCCTTGGAGTGGATCTTGACCAGGACGTCGGCCGCCTTCGTGGTGGCGCGGCTGTCGTCGAACGCCACCATGGCGAAGTACCGGAGCGTGCGGTCGTACCGGGTGCGCGGCCGCGCGTAGATCTCGTGGGTCTTGTCGACCGCCGCGACGAGCGCTGGATCCAGTTCCTCGATGACGACGGCGCGCTGGAACCCGATCGACAGCGACGTGGGATAGCTCCACACCTTCCATGTCACCGAATCGGGACCGAAGAACCCGTAGTCCTCCCCCGGTTCGGTCTCGGGCAACGTCAGCCAGTCGCGGATCGCCATGATCTCCCCCATTTCCTACACGATGTAGAAAAAACCTACGTCGTGTAGGAAATCCGGTCAAGAGCCAGCGCTCGGATTGCTCCGGATTTCCAGAGGGGACCGCACGGTACCCTCGTCACGATGTTCCCCCGAGGCTTGGAGCTGCGTTAGATGGTGTTCGACGCCGTAGGTAACCCACAGACGATTCTGCTGCTCGGCGGCACTTCAGAGATCGGGCTGGCGATCTGTGAGCGCTATCTGCGCGACACCTCTGCCCGCATCGTGCTGGCCGCCCTGCCCGGCGACCCGGGCCGCGACGACGCGGTGACCCAGCTGCGCAATGCCGGAGCCAGCGCGGTTGAGGTCATCGACTTCGACGCGCTCGACACCGCCAGCCATCCCGCCGTGATCGACAAGGCCTTCGCCTCCGGTGACGTGGATGTCGCCATCGTCGCGTTCGGCCTGCTCGGCGACGCCGAAGAGTTGTGGCAGAACCAGCGCAAGGCTGTGCAGATCGCCGAAATCAATTACACCGCAGCCGTTTCCGTCGGCGTACTGGTAGGCGAGAAGATGCGGGCCCAGGGTTACGGCCGAATCATCGCGATGAGCTCCGCCGCGGGCGAGCGGGTGCGCCGGTCCAACTTCGTCTACGGCTCCACCAAGGCCGGGCTCGACGGGTTCTACCTCGGCCTCGGTGAGGCGCTGCGCGAATTCGGCGTGCGGGTGCTGGTGATCCGCCCCGGACAGGTGCGCACCCGGATGAGCGCGCACGTCAAGGAAGCGCCGCTGACAGTCGACAAGGAATACGTCGCCGATCTGGCCGTCACCGCATCAGCCAAAGGCAAGGAGCTGGTCTGGGCGCCGGGTGCGTTCCGCTACGTGATGATGGTTCTGCGGCACATCCCGCGGCCGATCTTCCGCAAGCTTCCTATCTGATGCAGACGCGCCCGGCCAGGGTCATCGGACACATGGTGATCGCCCTGATGCTCGCCTCGGCGGTGGCCGGGGTGTCGATCGCCGCGATCGCCCAGGTCCAATGGCCGGCCTACAACACCTCCAACCAACTGCACGCGCTCACCACCGTGGGCCAGGTCGGTGCACTGGCCGGAATCTTCGCCGCCGGGCTGATCTGGCGCCGGGGCCGGCGCACGCTGGCCCGGCTGGCCGCACTGCTCTTCCTGTCGGCGTTCTCGGTGGTCACGCTCGCGATGCCGCTGGGCGCCAGCAAGCTGTACCTGTTCGGGGTTTCGGTCGACCAGCAGTTCCGCACCGAATATCTGACCCGGCTCGCCGACACCCCCGGCCTGCACGACATGACCTACTTCGGGCTGCCGCCGTACTACCCGGCCGGCTGGTTCTGGATGGGCGGCCGCATCGCCGCCGCCACCGACACCCCGGCCTGGGAGATGTTCAAGCCCTGGTCCATCGTGTCCGTCACCATCGCGGTCGCCCTCGCATTCGTGTTGTGGGCGACCATGATTCGCTTCGAGTCCGCGCTGATCGTCACCACGGCGAGCACAGCCGCGATGCTGGCCTACGCCTCCACCGAGCCCTACGCCGCGATCATCACCGTGCTGCTGCCGCCCGTGTTCGTGCTGGCCTGGTCCGGACTGAGAGGTAAAACCCGCAACGGTGGCTGGGCCGCCGTCATCGGCGTCGGGATCTTCCTGGGGTTCACCGCCCTCCTCTACACCCTGCTTTTCCTCTACTGCGCGTTCACGCTGACCATCATGGGGCTGGTCCTCGCCGTCGCCCGCCGGAGCATCGAGCCGCTGCTCAGGGGCGTCGTCATCGCGGCGATCGCAGGCGCGATCGCCCTGCTCACCTGGGCCCCGTACCTCTTGGCCGCACTGCGCGGCGAACCGGCCGAGAAGGGCACCGCCCAGCACTACCTGCCCGACGCCGGCGCCCAGCTGACCTTCCCGATGCTGAGCTTCACACTGCTGGGCGCACTGTGCATGCTCGGCACCCTGTGGCTGGTGGTCCGGGCCCGCACTTCGACCCGGGCCGGCGCGCTGGCCGTCGCCGTGCTCGCCGTCTACGCGTGGTCCCTGCTGTCGATGCTGACCACACTGGCCGGCACCACGCTGCTGTCCTTCCGGTTGCAGCCCGCCCTGACCGTGCTGCTGACCACCGCCGGGGCGTTCGGCTTCATCGAGACGACGCAGGCGATCGCGAGGCGCTATCAGGAGGACACCGCGCACCGTGTCGTCGCCGCGGCAGCGGCCATCGGCTCGATCGGCGCCATCACGTTCAGCCAGGACATCCCCGACGTGCTGCGCCCCGACATCAACGTGGCGTACACGGACACCGACGGCACCGGCCAGCGGGCCGACCGCCGGCCCCCCGGGGCCGAGCGCTACTACCGCGAGATCGACGCCAAGATCTCCGAGGTCACCGGGGTGCCGCGCAACCAGACCGTGGTGCTGACGGCCGATTACAGCTTCCTGTCGTACTACCCGTATTACGGATTTCAGGGGCTGACGTCTCATTACGCCAACCCACTCGCCGAGTTCGACAAGCGCGCCAAGGCGATCGAGGGCTGGGCCACGATGAGCAAGCCCGACGAGTTCGTGAAGGCCCTCGACGAAATGCCGTGGGAAGCGCCGACCGTGTTCCTCATGCGCCACGGCGCGAACGACACCTACACGCTGCGTCTGGCCTCCGATGTGTACCCCAACCAGCCGAACGTGCGCCGCTACCACGTGGCGCTGGACGCGGCACTGTTCAAAGATCCACGTTTCGAGGTGACCGACATCGGCCCGTTCGTGCTGGCGATCAGAAAGCCCATTCCCGATGGCCATTAATTCCGGCGCCGAAACGCCGATAGCATCAGAGCCCGTGACGGGACCGCAGGGAACCGCCGGCAGCAACCACCGGACGGTGCGGCTCATCGCGATCGTCGCCGGGCTGCTCGGCGTACTGATGGCGGTGGCGACACCGCTGCTACCGGTCAAACAGACCACTGCCCAGCTGAACTGGCCGCAGAACGGCACGTGGCAGAGCATCAACGCGCCGCTGATCGGGTACGTCGCCACCGACCTGACCATCACCGTGCCGTGCCAGGCGGCCGCCGGACTGGCCGGACCGGAGAACCGCGCGCGCACGGTGCTGTTGTCCACCGTGCCGAAGCAGGCACCCAAGGCCATCGATCGTGGCCTGCTGATCGAGCGGGTCAACAACGACCTGCTGGTCATCGTCCGCAACACCCCGGTGGTCAGCGCGCCGCTGGACGCGGTACTCAGCCCGGCCTGCCAGACCCTCACATTCACCGCCCACGCCGACAAGGTGACCGGGGAATTCGTCGGGCTGACCCAAGGTGACGCCAGTGCCACCGCCGACCACCCCGACGCGCCCCTGCGCGGCGAACGCGGCGGCTACGACTTCCGGCCGCAGATCGTCGGCGTCTTCACCGACCTGTCCGGCCCGGCACCCGAGGGCCTGAAGTTCTCGGCGACCATCGACTCCCGCTACAGCAGTGCCCCGACGCTGCTCAAGATGCTGGCGATGATCATCGGTGTCGCGATGACCGTCATCGCGCTCACCGCGCTGCATCGTCTCGACACCGCCGACGGTGTCCGGCACCGGCGCTTCCTGCCGCCCCGCTGGTGGTCGATGACCCCGCTTGACGGACTGGTCGCCGCCGTCCTGGTGTGGTGGCATTTCGTCGGGGCCAACACCTCCGACGACGGCTACATCCTGACGATGGCCCGGGTGTCCGATCGCGCCGGCTACATGGCCAACTACTACCGCTGGTTCGGCACCCCAGAAGCTCCGTTCGGCTGGTACTACGACTTGCTGGCGCTGTGGGCCCACGTCTCCACGGCCAGCATCTGGCTACGGCTGCCCACCCTGCTGATGGCCCTGGCCTGCTGGTGGGTGATCAGCCGGGAAGTGCTGCCGCGGCTCGGCCGAGCGGTCAAGACCAACCGGGCGGCCGCCTGGACCGCCGCCGGCATGTTCCTGGCGTTCTGGCTGCCGCTCAACAACGGCCTGCGGCCCGAACCGATCATCGCCCTCGGCATCCTTTTGACCTGGTGTTCGGTGGAACGCGGGGTGGCCACCAACCGCATGCTGCCGGTGGCCATCGCGATCATCATCGGCGCGCTGACCCTGTTTTCCGGACCCACCGGCATCGCCGCCGTCGGTGCTCTGCTGGTCGCCGTGGGACCGCTGAAAACCATTGTGGCCCGGCACACCTCACGCTTCGGGCATCTGGCGCTGCTGGCCCCGATCCTGGCCGCGTGCACCGTCACCATCATCCTGATCTTCCGCGACCAGACCCTGGCCGGCGAGATCCAGGCCAGCAGCTTCAAATCCGCCGTCGGCCCCAGCCTGGCCTGGTTCGACGAACACATCCGGTACTCACGGTTGTTCACCTCCAGCCCGGACGGCTCGGTGGCCCGGCGCTTCGCGGTGCTGACGCTGCTCGTGGCACTGGCGGTGTCGATCGCGATGACGCTGCGCAAGGGCCGCATCCCCGGCACCGCGGCCGGCCCGAGCCGGCGCATCATCGGCATCACCATCATCTCGTTCCTCGCCATGATGTTCACCCCCACCAAGTGGACCCATCACTTCGGTGTGTTCGCCGGACTGGCAGGGTCGCTCGGTGCGCTCGCGGCCGTCGCGGTGACCGCCGCGGCCATGAAGTCGCGGCGCAACCGGTCGATGTTCGCCGCGCTCGTACTGTTCGTCGTGGCGCTGTCGTTCGCGACCGTCAACGGCTGGTGGTACGTCTCCAACTTCGGGGTGCCGTGGTCGAACTCCTTCCCCGAGTGGCACTTCGGCGTCACCACGATCCTGCTCGGCTGCTCGGTACTGGCCCTGCTCGGCGCGGCCTGGTTCCACTTCAGCGGTCGCGACAAATCCCCGGACGCCCCGCAGCGCCGCTGGCAACGAATCGTGCAATCACCGCTGGCCATCGCCGCCTGGGTGCTGGTGATGTTCGAGGTGGTGTCCCTGACCCTCGCGATGACCGATCAGTACCCGGCCTGGTCCGTCGGGCGCTCCAACCTCGAGGCCCTCACCGGCAAGACGTGCGGGCTGGCCAGCGACGTGATGGTCGAGGAGAACGCCAACGCCGGCCTGCTGGCACCGATCAGCGAACCACCCGGGCAAGCCCTCGGTGCCGTCACCGCGCAGGGCTTCGGCCCCAACGGCATCCCGTCGGACGTCTCGGCCGACCCGGTGATGGAACAGCCCGGTGCCGGCAACTTCGCCGACACCGATTCCGGCACCGTCACCGGCAGCGAGGTGGGCACCGAAGGTGGCACCACCGCGGCCGCGGGCATCAACGGTTCGCGCGCCCGCCTGCCCTACGGCCTCGACCCCGCCACCACCCCGGTGCTGGGCAGCTGGCGCGCCGGCACCCAGCAGCCCGCGATCATGCGCTCGGCCTGGTATCGGTTGCCCGACCGCGACAAGGCCGGACCGCTCCTGGTGGTCTCGGCCGCCGGCCGCTTCGACCCGGGCGAGGTGGTGGTGCAGTGGGCCACCGACGCACAGGCCGTGGAGAACAAGCCCGGCGGCGGCATCGGTTTCGCCGACGTGGGCGCCGCCCCGGCCTGGCGAAATCTGCGCGCCCCGATGGCCGCCATCCCGCGAGAAGCCACGCAGATCCGGCTGGTCGCCTCCGACGACGACCTGGCCCCGCAGCATTGGATCGCGGTGACCCCGCCCCGGATTCCGCAACTGCGCACCCTGCAGGACGTCGTCGGTTCCCAGGATCCCGTGCTGCTCGACTGGCTTGTGGGCCTGGCGTTCCCGTGCCAGCGGCCGTTCGGCCATCAGTACGGCGTCACCGAGGTGCCCAAGTGGCGGATCCTGCCGGACCGCTTCGGCGCCGAGGCCAACTCACCGGTGATGGACTATCTGGGCGGTGGCCCGCTGGGCATTTCCGAACTGTTGCTGCGGCCGTCGAGCGTCCCGACTTATCTGCGCGACGACTGGTTCCGGGACTGGGGCTCGCTGCAACGGCTCACACCGTGGTATCCCGACGCCGAACCTGCCCGTCTGGACCTCGGCACCGCCATCCGCGGCGGACTGTGGAGCCCGGCGCCGCTGCGACACAGCTGAGACACAGCTCGGACAACTCTCCTGAGCACGCGGCAGGGGAGACCGGGCCTCACATACGGGTCGCATAACATCGAGCCTCGTGCCTTCCGATGAGCCAACCGACCGTGTTGTGGGCATCGCACGCCTGATCGCCATCGTCGCGGGCATCGCGGGTGTGGTGTTGTGCGCGCTGGTGCCACTGCTGCCCGTCAAACAGACCACTGCGACCGTCCTGTGGCCGCAGGGCACCGACACGGCAGGAAACGTCACCTCGGTGACGGCCCCTTTGGTGTCGGGCGCCCCGCAATCCCTCGACGTGTCCATCCCGTGCTCGGCGATCGCCACGCTGCCCCCTGAAGGCGGACTGGTGTTCTCGACCATCCCCGCGGGCGGCATCGACGCCAGCCGCAACGGGCTGTTCGTGCGGGCCAACACCGAAACCGTGGTGGTCGCGTTCCGCGACTCGGTGGCGGCCGTCGCTCCCCGCGCGGCGATCAACGCCGGCGGCTGCAGCGCGCTGCACCTGTGGGCGAACCTCGGTGGCGTGGGGGCCGACTTCACCGGAATCCCCGGCGCCACCGGCACCGCGGCCGTGGAGAAGAAGCCTCAGGTCGCCGGCCTGTTCACCGACTTGAAGATGGCCCCGCAGCCCGGGCTCAGCGCCCGGGTCGACATCGACACCCGGTTCATCACCTCCCCGACCCCGCTGAAACTGCTGGTGATGGCCCTCGGCGTGGTGTGCGTGGTGGCCTCGATCGCCGCGCTTGCCGTGCTGGACCGGCGCGGCTGTCATCGAGTGCGCGGCGCGTGGCGACGCTTCGTGAAAGTTCCGCTCGCCACGTGGATCGCCGACATCGGCGTCATTGGCGGCCTGCTGCTGTGGCACGTCATCGGCGCGATCTCCTCGGACGACGGCTACAACCTGACCATCGCGCGGGTATCGGCCGACGCCGGCTACACCGCCAACTACTTCCGATACTTCGGCGCCACCGAGGCGCCGTTCGACTGGTACCAGTCGGTGCTCGCCCACTTCGCGGCGATCAGCACGGCCGGCGTCTGGATGCGAGTCCCCGCCACCCTGGCCGCCATCGGTACCTGGCTGCTGCTGAGCCGCTGGGTGCTACCGCGCCTCGGACGGCGCCTCGCGCTCAACCGGGTCACCATGTGGACCGCCGGCGCGGTGTTCCTGGCCGCCTGGCTGCCCTTCAACAACGGCCTGCGGCCCGAACCGCTGATCGCCTTCGGCGTGCTCGCGGTGTGGGCCCTCGTCGAGACGACAATCGGAACTCACCGCGTCTGGCCCACCTGCCTGGCGATCGTCGTCGCGGCGCTCAGCGTGACCCTCGCCCCGCAGGGAATCATCGCCGTCGCCCCGCTGCTGGTCGGCGCCCGCAGCGTCGTCGGCGTGATCCGCGGCCGCCGCATCGCCTTGCCCTCGCTGGCCGCACTCGCCGGCTCGGCCGCACTGATCTTCGTCGTGGTGTTCCGCGACCAGACGCTGGCCACGGTCGCCGAATCGGCCCGGATCAAGTACACCGTCGGCCCGACCATCTCCTGGTACCAGGAATTCCTGCGCTACTACTTCCTGACCGTCGAAGACTCCGTGGACAGCTCCCTGACCCGCCGCTTCGCGGTCCTGGCCATGATGCTGTGCCTGTTCGGCATGATGGCCGTGCTCCTGCGCAAGGGCCGGGTTCCCGGACTGGTGAGCGGACCGGCGTGGCGACTGATCGGCACCACCGCGGTCGGCCTGCTGTTGCTGCACTTCACCCCGACCAAGTGGGCCGTACAGTTCGGTGCCTTCGCCGGGCTGGCGGCCGCGCTCGGCGCGGTGACGGCCTTCGCCTTCGCCCTGGTGGGCCTGCACAGCCGACGCAACCTCGCCCTCTACGTCACGGCACTGCTGTTCGTACTGGCCTGGGCCACCTCGGGCAACAACGCCTGGTTCTACGTCGGCAACTACGGCGTGCCCTGGTTCGACCGCCAGCCGGTGATCGCCGGACACCCGGTCACCACCATGTTCCTGGCCCTGGCCATCATCACCGCGGTGCTGGCCGGCTGGCTGCACTTCCGAATCGACTACGCCGGGCACACCGAGGTGGCCGACACCCGGCGTAACCGGGTGCTGGCGTCGACGCCGCTGCTCGTGGTCGCACTCATCATGGTGGTACTCGAAGTCGGCTCGATGGCCAAGGGCTTCGTCCAGCGCTATCCCGTGTACACCACCGCGGCGGCCAACGTGCGCGCGTTGAGTTCGGGACTGTCATCGGACAGTTGCGCCATGGCCGACGACGTTCTGGTCGAACCGGACGTCAACGCGGGCATGCTGCAACCGGTGGAAGGCCAGACCTACGGCGAGTACGGCCCACTGGGCGGACAGAACCCGGTCGGCTTCACCCCCAACGGCATCAGCGACACCCTCGAACCACCGAAGCCCGTCGTCGCCAACCCCGGCACGGTCAACTCAGACGGATCGCCCAACAAGCCCAACGTGGGCATCGCCTACGCCGCGGGCACCGGTGGCGGCTACGGACCCGTCGGCGTCAACGGCTCCCGGGTGTACCTGCCGTTCGGGCTGGACCCGGCCCGCACGCCGGTGATGGGCAGCTACAAGGAGAACTCCCTGGCTGCCAAGGCCACCTCGGCCTGGTACCAACTCCCGCCCCGTAGCGCGGACCGGCCCCTGGTGACCGTCGCCGCCGCGGGCGCCATCTGGTACTACGACGAAGAACATGAGTTCCACTACGGCCAGTCTCTGAAGCTGCAGTGGGGTGTGCACCGTCCCGACGGCAGCTTCCAGGCCCTGGACGCCGTGCAACCCATCGACGTGTTCGCCCAATACGCCTGGCGCAACCTGCGTTTCCCGCTGGCCTGGGCGCCGCCGGAGGCCAACGTGGCGCGGATCGTCGCCGACGACCCGAACCTCTCCGATGACCAGTGGTTCGGCTTCACCCCGCCGCGGGTGCCGACCCTGCAGACGGCGCAGCAATTCCTGGGCGCACAGACGCCGGTGCTGATGGACATCGCGACCGCCGCGAATTTCCCCTGCCAGCGCCCGTTCTCCGAACGTCTGGGTGTGGCCGAGCTGCCGGAGTACCGCATCCTTCCCAACGTCAAGCAAGTGGTGGTGTCGTCGAACATGTGGCAGTCCGCCCAAAAGGGTGGTCCCTTCCTCTTCATCCAGGCGCTGCTGCGCACGTCGACGATTCCGACGTATCTGCGTGACGACTGGTACCGGGACTGGGGCTCGATCGAGAAGTACGACCAGGTGGTGCCGGCCGGGCAGGCGCCCGTCGCCGACATCGATCAGGGAACCCAGCGGGTGTTCGGCTTCAGCCGGCCCGGACCGATCCGGGCCCTGCCATGATCGACCAGCGTGACAAGAACATTCAGGTGACCCGCTGGGTCGCGATGATCGCCGGCCTGATCGGCTTCCTGTGCGCGGTCGCCACACCGCTGCTGCCGGTGGTGCAGACCACCGCAACGCTGAACTGGCCGCAAGCCGGTCAGATGAACAGCGTCACCGCACCGCTGATCACCCAGACGCCGGTCACCATGTCGGTGACGGTGCCCTGCGAGGTGATCCGGTCGATGCCGCCCGAAGGCGGCATGCTGCTGGGCACCGCACCCAAGCAGGGCAGGCAGGCCGCGCTCAACGCGTTGTTCGTCAACGTCAACAGCAAGCGCGTCGACATCACCGATCGCAACGTGGTGATCGCGAGTGTGTCCCGGGAGAAGGCGAGTTCCGCCGCCTGCGACCGCATCGAGATCACCTCGAACGACAAGGGCACGTTCGCCACGTTCGTCGGGCTCACGGGCGCGGACGGCGGGCAGGAGCGCAGCGACCCGGGGAAGGACACAGCCAAGGAGCTGCGCACCGGCTTCCCTGACCCGAACCTGCGGCCCCAGATCGTCGGCGTCTTCACCGAGCTGAGCGGCCCCGCACCGCAAGGGCTTTCCCTGTCGGCCACGATCGACACCCGGTTCACCTCCAAGCCCACGGCCATCAAGCTGATCGCGATCGTGCTCGGGATCGCGGCCACCGTGGTGGCGTTGCTGGCACTGTGGCGGCTCGACCGGCTCGACGGACGGCGCATGCACCACCTGATCCCGTCGCGCTGGCGTACCTTCAGCGCCGTCGACGTGGTGGTGGTCGGCGGATTCCTGAGCTGGCACGTGATCGGCGCCAACTCGTCCGACGACGGCTACATCCTGCAGATGGCTCGGGTGGCCGACCACGCCGGCTACATGTCGAACTACTTCCGCTGGTTCGGCAGCCCCGAAGACCCGTTCGGCTGGTTCTACAACCTGCTGGCCCTGATGACCCATGTCAGCGACGCCAGCATCTGGATGCGGCTGCCCGACCTGATCTGCGCGCTGGTCTGCTGGTTGCTGCTGTCCCGTGAGGTGCTGCCCCGTCTCGGGCCCGCGGTGATCGCCTCCAAGCCGGCACTGTGGGCCGCAGGCCTGGTGCTGATGGCGGCGTGGATGCCGTTCAACAACGGACTGCGCCCCGAGGGCCAGATCGCCACCGGCGCATTGATCACCTACGTGCTGATCGAACGGGCCATCATCTCCGGACGGCTCACACCCGCCGCCATGGCGATCATCTCGGCGGCCTTCACCCTCGGCATCCAGCCGACCGGGCTGATCGCCGTCGCCGCACTGCTCGCCGGTGGTCGTCCACTGCTGCGCATTCTGGTGCGTCGCCGCCGCACGCTGGGCGTGTGGCCGCTGGTGCTGCCCCTGCTGGCGGCAGGCACGGTGATCCTGTGTGTGGTCTTCGCGGATCAGACACTGGCAACAGTGTTGGAGGCCACCAGGATTCGCACCGCCATCGGGCCGAGCCAGGAGTGGTACACCGAAAACCTGCGGTACTACTACCTGATCCTGCCGACGGTCGACGGCTCGTTGTCGCGCCGGTTCGGCTTCATCATCACCGCGCTGAGCCTGTTCGCCTCACTGTTCATCATGTTGCGGCGCAAGCGGGTTCCCGGTGTGGCCCGCGGGCCGGTATGGCGGTTGATGGGCATCATCTTCGCCACCATGTTCTGCCTGATGTTCACCCCCACCAAGTGGGTGCATCACTTCGGCCTGTTCGCGGCCGTGGGTGCGGCGATGGCGGCGGTGGTCACGGTGCTGGTGTCGCCGGTCGTGCTCCGCTCGGCACGCAACCGGATGGCCTTCACCTCGGCGGTCCTGTTCGTGATGGCGCTGTGCTTCGCCACCACAAACGGCTGGTGGTACGTGTCGAGCTACGGCGTGCCGTTCAACAACGACAAGCCCGCCATCGGCGGAATCACGGTGAGCGCCATCTTCTTTGCCCTGTTCGCCGTCACCGCACTGTGGGCGTACTGGTTGCACCTCCGGCCGTCGGCCGAGGGCCGGTTGGCGCGGCGGTTGACCGCGGCGCCGGTACCGCTGGCAGCCGGGTTCATGGTCGTGGTGTTCGTCGGCTCGATGCTCTACGGAGTGGTGCGCCAGGACGGCACCTACTCCAATGCGTCCTCGAACCTGCGCGCGTTCGCCGGCGGCTGCGGCCTGGCCGACGACGTACTGGTGGAACCCGACACCAATGACGGGTTCCTGACGCCGGCACCGGGTGAGTACGGCCCGCTGGGCCCACTGGGCGGCAGCGCACCGACCGGGTTCACCCCGAATGGCGTCCCGGACCATATTGTCGCCGAGGCGATTCGGATCACCGTGCCGATGCCGGGCATCGATGCCGACTGGAATGCGGACGCCAAGCTGAAGACCCCGGGCGTCAACGGGTCGACCGTGCCACTGCCGTACGGCCTGGACCCGGCCAGGGTTCCGCTGGCCGGCAGCTACACCGAAGGCCCGGCGCAGCAGGTGAGCAAGCTGGCCTCGGCCTGGTACCAGCTGCCCGCAGCCGACGCCGCCCACCCGCTGGTGGTCGTCACGGCTGCCGGAACCATCACCGGCAACAGCGTTTTCAACGGCCGCACCGAGGGCCAGACTGTTGAGCTGGAGTACGGACGGCCCGGTCCCGACGGCGCCGCGGTACCGGCCGGCCGGGTGTTGCCCTACGACCTGGGACCGATCCCGTCATGGCGCAACCTGCGCTTCGACCGCAGCGAGATTCCCGCCGACGCGACGTACGTCCGCGTCATCGCCGAGGACAATTCGCTGACCCCCGGAGACTGGATCGCGGTCACCCCACCCCGGGTGCCGGAGGTCAAGACCGTGCAGGAGTACATCGGCTCGAAGCAGCCGGTGCTTCTTGACTGGGCCGTGGGGCTGGCCTTCCCGTGCCAGCAGCCGATGCTGCATGCCAACGGTGTCACCGAGATTCCGAAGTTCCGGATCACCCCGGACTACGAAGCCAAGCGGAAGGACACCGACACCTGGGAGGACGGCATCAACGGCGGCCTGCTGGGTGTCAGCGACCTGCTGCTGCGTCAGCACGTCATGGCCACCTACCTGAACAAGGACTGGGGCCGCGACTGGGGTTCGCTGCGCAAGTTCGACACCATCGTCGACGCGGTTCCTGCTGAGATCGAGCTGGGCACCGCAACGCACAGCGGGCTCTACAAGCCGGGGCGGATCCGCATCGAGCCGTAGCCGTTCAGGTGCGGGCGCCGAATGGCCAGTTGTGACACGCGTACGACGAAAGACCGTGTCATAACTGGCCACTCGCGCTAACGGATGCCCTTTTCGGCGGCTGCGACGAGCTTGCGGGACAGCGTCCCGAGCACCACGCGCAGCACGAGCCAGTACGCCAGCCCGACCACGCGCCAACGGGTTTCGTAGCCGCCCTGCCACGTCACCAGCGTGCCGCCGGCCCCTTCGGTGAACGACACCTCGGCCTGATAATTCTGGATCGGACCTCCGGCGAGCATGGTGTAGCCGTGCCTGCGGTCCGGTTCGTGGATGGTGGTCATCTCGCGGGTCGGCTTTTTCCGGGTGCCCACCGCCCTGATGGCCCCGAGCCCGCCGTCGTCGGCCGGGCCTCGAGATTCCCAGGCCGAGTAGGGGATCAGGGGTTTGGCCCACTCCGACCACCGGGATCCGTCGGACACGATGACGAAGAGGGCCCGCGGCGAGGCCGTGGTGCGTCGGCGGATGATGCATTCATAGCGGTTCACGGTTCGCGACTTTAACAGAACAGTGTTCTATTATGTGGCGATGTCCGAATCCCCGCCGCCGTTCACGCGCGCACGCAGCGACGCCCAGCGTCGAGACCGGTTGGTCCACCTGCTCGCCACCACACGTGACCGCCTCACCCAGACGCCCGCCGCAACGCTGACATTGGGCGACGTGGCCGCCACTGCCGGTCTGGCGAAGTCGGGCATCCTGCGATACGTCAGCTCGCGCGAGGCACTGCTGCTGCGGGTGATGTACGACGAGCACCTCGCCTGGATCGACGCGCTGATCCAGGAACTGCGCGCGACCGCTCCGGCGACCGCACTGGCTCGCACCCTCGCCGCGCGGCCCGTGCTCTGCGATCTCATCGCCGCCTCGCCGGTGCTGATCAATCGGCTTGGCCCGCAAGAGATGCCGGACCTGATGGCTCAGGCCGAAGATGCCCGGCAACGCCTCGGCACGGCGCTACAGCCGACGCTTCCGCTGACCGATGAGCAGCTGGGCTCCCTCACCGCCGCGATTCACGCATTCACCGGGACGGCCTGGGCGTGGACGAGGCCCGGTCCGTCCGGACACACCACGATGGTCGCCGATTTCGAATCCACGGTGAACCGGCTGCTCGAGATCTTCATCGCGGGGCTTCTACGTTGAGCTGATTCGAGATTCAGCGGCGCCGCAGCCGGTCCAGCGCGCGGGCCGCGGCATTGGCTCCGCACATGCCGTGCGCCCCCGGCCCCGGCGGTGTCGCCGCCGAGCAGATGTACATGCCGGGGATCCCGACGTCGTAGGGCGCCAGCGTGGTCCGGGGGCCGAATGCCAGCTGACGAATGTCCTTGGCTCCGGTGCAGATGTCGCCGCCGACGTAGTTCGGGTTGTATACCGACATCTCGGTGGTCGACCGCACGGCGGTTCCGACGATCCGATCGGCGAAGCCGGGGGCGAACCGCTCGAACTGCGCGACGATCGCCTCCGTGGCATCACCCGTATAGCCGTGCGGCACATGGGCATACGCATAGATGGGATTGATCTCGCCGGCGGAGCGACCCGGATCGGCCAGGTACTGCTGGCCCACCAGGACGAAGGGCCGGCGCGGCATCCGTCCGGCATGGATCTCGCGTTCGGTGGCCGCGATCTCGTCGTAATCGCCGCCCAGATGCACCGTTCCGGCCCGACCCACCGCTGGATCGGCCCACGGAACCGGTCCCCGTATAGCGAAGTCGACCTTGAAAGCGCCCGGACCGTAACGGAACCGGCGGAAGCTGCGGGCGGTCCGCCGGGGTAGCCGGTCCCCCAGGATGTCGGCGACGGCCGTGGGAGCGAGGTCGAACATGGTGATGTCGGCGGGCGGCAACTCGGCAGCCGTGGTGATCCGGGTTCCGGTGTGCACCTTGACACCGAGTTCGGCCATAGCCGCGGCCAACGCGTCGGTGATGGCTTGGGAACCGCCTTCGGCGACGGGCCAGCCGTGCCGGTGCCCGGCCGTGAGGATCCCCAATCCGATGGCCGAGGTCATCGGGTAGTGCAGCGGCCGGAACGTGTGTGCCGCAACGCCTCCGAACAACGCCCGCGCCGCGGGGGTACGGAAGAACCGGGCGAACGTCGAGGCGGGTAGCACGGTGGGCGCGCCGAATCTGGCCAGCGCCAACGGATGTGCCGGGATACGCAGCAGTGGCCCCATGATGTCGTCGGCCAGCGTGTCGAAATTGGCGGCGGGACCGCCGAACACGAGCCGCCAGCGGACGCCGTCGGCACCGAGTCCGGCGGCGGTCTGCTCGACACTGCGGTACAGCAGGCCCGCGCCGCCATCGTCGAGGGGATGGGCGCAATCGATTTCGGGCCAGCGCCAGCGCAATCCGTGTCGTTCGAGATCCAGGCCGGCCAGAAACGCCGATCCCACGGCCATGGGGTGAATCGCCGCGCAGTGGTCGACGAGCAGACCGTCGACGGGGCCCGGTCCCGACCGCACTCCCCCGCCGATCTCGGCGGCGGCCTCCAGCACGGTGACCTCGTGGCCGGCCTGGGCCAGCACGATGGCAGCCGCCATACCGTTGGGTCCACCGCCCACCACGACCGCGGTGCTCATCGCCGGCCCCCTCTCACCGTCAGACTAGCGAGCCGAAAGCCAGCCAACACATGCTGCCTGTGGACAACTTGTGGATGGTTTTCCAGTCGTCGGCCATCACAGCTGGTCAGCGGGGGCGATTTCGAATTACACGCTTGTGAGTAAGGCTGTGCGTTTTCGGCTCATCGCAAACTACGGGACGGCTAGAGCGGCAGCAGGCCGTGCTTGCGCTGCACCTTGGGGCCGTTCTGCTTGTCCCGCAACAGTTTCAGGGATTTGCGAAGGAGCAACCGGGTCTCGTGCGGCTCGATCACGCCGTCGATGTAGCCGCGCTCGGCTGCGATCCACGGCGTGGCCATGTTGTCGTTGTAGCCCTTGATGAAGTCGGCGCGGATCTTCTGCACCTCGGGGGCGGTCGGATCCGGGAACCGCTTGACCAGCAGCTGCGCCGCACCTTCGGCACCGATCACAGCGATCCGGGCCGTCGGCCAGGCATAGTTCAGGTCGGCTGTCAGCTGCTTGGAGCCCATCACCGCGTACCCGCCGCCGTAGGCCTTGCGGATGATCACGGTCACCTTCGGCACATCGGCCTCGACGATGGCGTTGAAGAACCGGCCACCACGTTTGATGATGCCGCCTGTCTCCTCCGCGACACCCGGCATCGCGCCCGGGGTGTCGACCACGAAAACCAAAGGCAGGTTGTAGGAGTCGCAGAATCGGATGAAGCTGGCGGCCTTGTCCGAAGCCTCGTTGCCGATCGCGCCCGACATGAACATCGGCTGGTTGGCGACCACACCGACGGGGCGGCCGTCCACCCGGGCGAATGCGGTGATCAGCTCTGGAGAGCGCTGATCAGCGATCTCGAACACGTCACCGTCGTCGAAGATCCGCAACAGGATCTCGTGCATGTCATAGGCCATGTTGTCGGCGTCCGGCACGATCGAATCCAGCTCCAGATCGTGCGGGGTGATCTCCGGCTCCAGGCCGGGGTTGATGACCGGCGCGTCGTCGAAGTGGTTCGACGGCAGGAAGCTCAGATAGTCGCGCACGTACTGGTAGGCCGCGGACTCCGATTCGACCACCTTGTGGATGTTGCCGCGCTGCGCCTGGACGTCGGCGCCGCCGAGCTCGTCGAAGCTGACATCCTCGCCGGTGACGTCCTTGATCACGTCCGGGCCGGTGATGAACATGTAGCCCTGATCGCGCACCGCGACCAGCAGGTCGGTCTGGATCGGCGAATAGACCGCGCCGCCCGCACACTTGCCGAAGATCAGCGAGATCTCGGGCACCAGGCCGCGCAGCATCTCGTGGCGGCGGCCCAGCTCGGCGTACCAGGCCAGGGAGGTCACCGCATCCTGGATGCGCGCGCCGGCCGAGTCGTTGATGCCGATGATCGGGCAGCCGACCATGGCCACCCACTCCATCAGCCGGGCGACCTTGCGGCCGAACATCTCGCCGACCGAGCCCTGGAACACCGTCTGGTCGTGGCTGAACACGCCGACCGGTCGTCCGTCGATGGTGCCGTGACCGGTGACGACGCCGTCGCCGAACAAGGCGTTGGGGTCGCCCGGTGTCTTGGCCAGCGCGCCGATCTCCAGGAAGCTGCCCGGATCGAGCAGGGCATGAATCCTGGCGCGTGCGGACGGAATTCCCTTCTTGTCCCGGCGGGCCTTGGCTTTCTCATCGCCGGGATCGGACGCCAGTTCCAGCTTCTCGCGGAGCTCAGCCAGCAGTTCGGCCGTGGTCTTGTTGGTCACTTGCTCTCGCTCTCCGCTGTCGACATTGTCGCTTCGCTCTGGATACGGCTGATCGCCTCGCTCATATGGGCACCGACCTTCGCAATGTACGGCTCATCGATGGCCTGAATGTGCTCGCCCCCGATGGGCACCACCTCGAGATCCTTGACGTACTCGCCCCAGCCGCCGTCGGGCTTGCGGGTCGCGTACGCGGGCTCGAACACGATGGCGTCATCGTGGTAGCGGTCGGCCAGGTACAGGGTGACGTGACCGTCGTAGGGCTGGACCTCGATGGTGGCCAGGGCCCGCTGGTCCAGGTATGACGTGCGCTGGTGCTCGATGATCCCGCCCGGGATCTGCACACCGCTGTCCTTGATGGCGTCGAGAACGAACTTCACCTGGCCCTCGTCGTCGAGCTGCTCCAGCTCCTCGTACGGGATCGCCGGAATCTCGACGTTGAAGGTGCGTTGGGCGAACAGGGCATAGCGATCCCAACGGGCCCGCATACCTTCCTTGCTCTGGTCGATCGGCTCGCCGGGAAGCGCGAGGTCGATCAGGCCGACGAACCGGACGTCGGCACCGGCGCGCTTCAGCCCGATCGCGCACGCGTAGGCCAGCGCCCCGCCCAACGACCAGCCGGCCAGGATGAAGGGGCCGTTGTGCAGCTCCAGGAGCTTGGGCACGTACTCGGCCGCGCGCTCCTCGATCGCGCCCTCGACCCGTTCGATGCCGTACACCGGGGTGTCCGCGGGCAGCCGCTTCATCAACGGCTCGTAGACGACGGTCGATCCGCCGGCCGGGTGGAACACGAACAGCGGCACGTGCGAGGAACCTTCTTTTGCCGGCCGCAGGGTGCGCACGAACCCGTCGACCACACCCTCCTCGAGCTGATCGCGCACGATCGTCGACAGCTCTTCGATGGTCTTGGCCGACCGGACCTGCTCGACCGAGACGGTGCCCTCGGCACGCTCGGACAGCCGCTCCGACAGCTTGGTCGCCGTCTCGACATCGACGAAGGGCAGCTCGTTGAAGATGCCGCCCGGCGATTTACCGGTGACGATCGCCCAGGTGGCGAAGGTGACCCGCTCGGCGGCGTCGCGCGGGGGCACGTCGGCGCCCAGCGCCTCGGTGACCGCTTCCTGGGTCAGCACCTTGGCCGCAGCCGCGGCCGCGGTGGCCTTGCCGGGTCCCGACGGATCGGTCGGCGGGGCCGGAATCGCAGGTCCCGACGGATCGCTCGGCGGCGCCGGGATGTCGCCTGCGTCAGCGGCTTCGCCCGCATCGGAGTCGTTGTCCGCCACGGGTTGTCCAACCTCGGCCAGCTTGGCCTCGAGCTCGGCGACCGTGGATGCACCGCCCAGGAGTTCGGACTGCTCGGCGGCGATCTCCTCGGCCGTCTTGCCCTTCTGGGATTCGGCGATCTGATCGACCTCGTCGCGGTGCTCGATCGCGTACTTGATGAGGTCCTCGACGTTGTACAGGTTGGCGTCGCGCACCGCGGTCAGCTGGATGGGCGGCAGGTCGAAGTCGTACTCGACGCGGTTCTTGATCCGCACCGCCATCAGGGAATCCAGGCCCAGCTCGATCAGCGGCACCTCCCACGGCAGATCCTCGGGCTCGTAACCCATGGCCCCGCCCACGATGGCGCCGAGGCGCTGCGCGATGGTCTCGCCCGAATCGGGAGACCACTTCTCGAAGCCGGCGCCCATGCCTGCGCCCTTGGTCAGGTTGTCCTGCAGGATGTCGGCGTCATCTTCGGCGGGCGGCTCGGCCACTGCTCCTGCCGCAGCGGTCGAAGTCGCGGTCGGAATCGAAACCTGCTCGGCGACAACACCGGCGCCCACCGCGGTGGGCAGTGTGGCCGCAGCTCCACCCCGCGACACGATCGCGTCGTAGACCAGGGTGAACGACTCTTCGATCCGCGCGTGCACCTGCACCGAGGCGCCGCCCGGGTGCCGGGTCAGCGTGGTGACCAGGCGGGAGCCCTCGGCGGGCACCGCACGCTGTTCCGACGCGGTCAGCTTGGCATCCGGAAGCACCTGCGCGGCAGCGGCTTTCACCAGGCCGGCGAGATCCGGGGTGCCCTTCGACACGAACTCCCAGACATGCTTGCCGTCGGGCGTCGCGACATGGTTGCCCGGCATCACCGCGGAGCTGTCGCCGGTGAAGTGTGCCTCCAGCCAATGCGGCTTGCGCTTGAACCGGGTCGGCGGGATGTTGGCGAAGTCCAGCGCGCCGGCCAGGCCGGTGGACTTGCGCGGGAACAACGTCCGCAGGTCCAGGTCATGGCCGTACACGAACAGGTTGGCCATGGCGGTGACCATGGACTCGACCTCGTCCTGCTTGCGGGCCAGGGTCGCGATCAACTGGGCGTCATGCAGCCCGGCCGAAGCCGTGGTCAGTCCAACCTGCATGAGCGCCACCGGGTTCGGCGCCAGCTCCAGGAACGTGGTGTGCCCGTTGTCCACCGCATTGCGGATGCCGTGGGTGAAGTAGACGCTGTGCCGCAGGCCCTTCTTCCAGTACTCCACATCATGGATCGGCTCGGCCCCGGCCCGGATCAGCTTGCCCTCGTGCACGGTCGAGAAGTACGCCGTCTGCAGCGGATGCGCTTCGATGCCCTGGATTTCAGCGGAGAGCTCACCGAGCAGCGGGTCCATCTGCTGGGTGTGGCTGGCGCCCTTGGTCTGGAGCTTGCGGGCGAACTTGCCTTCGGATTCCGCGCGGGCGATGATCGCGTCGATCTGCTCCGGCGGGCCGCCGATGACGGTTTGGGTCGGGGCGGCATAGACGCACACCTCGAGGCCCGGGTAGTCGGCGAAGACCGTCTTGATCTCGTCTGCGGAGTATTCGACCAGCGCCATCAGGCGGATGTACTCGCCGAACAGCATCGCCTCGCCCTCGCCCATCAAGTGGGCGCGCGAGCAGATGGTGCGGGTGGCATCGGCCAGGCTCAGGCCCCCGGAGAAGTAGGCGGCGGCCGCTTCACCGAGCGACTGACCCACCACCGCACCGGGTTTCGCGCCATGGTGCTTGAGCAGCTCACCGAGCGCGATCTGGATGGCGAAGATCACCGTCTGGACCACTTCGATGGGGTATTCGCAGGTCTCGTTGGTGTAGTCGATCGAATCGTCGAGGATCAGCTCGACGATCGAGTAGCCGCGTTCATCCTGGATGTGGGCGTCGACCTTGTTGATCCACTCGGCGAAGGTCTCGTCGCGCAGGTACAGGCTCTTGCCCATCTTGCGGTGCTGGGCACCGAATCCGGCGAGCACCCACACCGGGCCGTTGGTGACCGGGCCGTCCGCCGAGATGACCGTCGGGTGCTGCTTGCCTTCGGCGATGGCCCGCAGACCCTTGATCGCCTCATCGTGGTCGTGGGCGAGCACCACGGCACGCGAGCGGCCGTGGTTGCGGCGCGACAGCGAGCGTCCGATGGATTCGAGTGACGACGCGCGTCCCTCTTCACTGTCGATCCAGTCCGCCAGCTCGGCCGCGGCCACCTTCTTGCGTGAGGTCAGGAACGCCGAGACGGCCAGTGGGACAACCTTCTTGGCAGGCTCGGCCGATTCGGTGGCCGCGAGCTCGGCCCGGGCCTCCTCGATCAGGCGCTTGGCCTCATCGGTCAGGCCGGGAAGTTCGAGAGCTGCCTCATGGTCAACCGAGCCGTAGGCCGGGTATTCGTCCGCTGCAGGCTCATCGTGGACGAACTCGCCATACTCGTCCATCCGCACACCGCCGACATACACGGCGTCGGCGTCATCGGCCGGCTTGTCCTCGACCGCTTCGGGTTCCGGCTCGGGTTCGACCAGATCGCTGGGCAAGACCTCGCGCAGCACCAGGTGCGCATTGGCCCCACCGAAGCCGAACCCGGAAACACCGGCGATGGCGTGGCCGCTGTAGCGCGGCCAGTCCGACAGGGTGTCGTTGACCTTGAGATGTTCTTTGTCGAAGTCGATGTAGGGGTTGGGCCCGGCGTAGTTGATCGACGGCGGCAGCTTGTCATTGGCCAGGGCCAGCGTCATCTTGGCCAGGCTGGCCGCGCCGGCCGCCGATTCCAGGTGTCCCACATTGGATTTCACCGCACCCAGCAGGGCGGGCTTGTCGGCGTCGCGGCCGCGGCCGACCACCCGGCCGAGTGCGTCGGCCTCGATCGGGTCACCGAGGATGGTGCCGGTGCCGTGCGCCTCGATGTAGTCGACGGTCCGCGGGTTGATCCCGGCGTCCTTGTACGCCTTACGCAGAACCGCTTCCTGCGCATCGGGATTGGGTGCGAGCAGGCCGTTGGAGCGACCATCGTGGTTGATCGCGCTACCGGCGATGACCGCCAGGATCTGGTCACCGTCGCGGCGGGCGTCGGACACCCGCTTGAGCACCAGCATGCCGCCGCCCTCGGAGCGGGCGTAACCGTCGGCGTCCGACGAGAACGACTTGATGCGGCCGTCCGGGGCCAGCACCCCGCCGACCTCGTCGAAGCCGATCGTCACCAGCGGGGTGATCAGTGCATTGACACCGCCGACGATGGCCACCTCGGCCTCACCCGAGCGCAGCGCCTGGACACCCTGATGCGCCGCCACCAGCGAGCTGGAGCATGCGGTGTCGACCGACACCGACGGACCACGGAAGTCATAGAAGTACGACACCCGGTTGGCGATGATCGCCGTCTGGTTTCCGGTGATGGCGTACGGGTGGGTGACCGACGGATCAGCCAGCGACAAGTAGGAGTAGTCGTTGTTGGAGCTGCCGATGTATACGGCCACGCTGCCGCCACGCAGGCTGGACGCCGGAATCCGGGCGTGCTCCAACGCTTCCCACGTCAGTTCCAGCGCCATGCGCTGCTGCGGGTCGATGTTGTCGGCTTCCATCTTCGACAGCGCGAAGAACTCGGAGTCGAAACCCTTGATGTCGGACAGATAGCCGCCCCGGGTGCGGGCCTTCGCGACACGTTCGGCGATGCGCGGCTCGCCGAGGAACTCCTCCCACCGGCCCTCGGGCAGGTCGGTGATCGCGTCACGGCCCTCGAGCAGCGCTTCCCACATCTCATCGGGTGTGTTCAGATCTCCCGGGAACCGCGTGGCCACACCGATGATCGCGATGTCCTCGACATCCCGGTCCCGCGCCCAGTCCTCGTCGCCGGTGTCCTCCGGCTCGGGCTCGCCTTCGATGATCACGGTGGCCAGCGATTCGATGGTCGGGTGCCGGAAGAGCACCGTGGCCGTCAGCGTGACACCGGTGAGGTCCTCGATGTCGCTGGCCATGGCCACCGCGTCACGCGAGGACAGGCCCAGCTCGATCAGCGGGGTGGTCTCGTCGATGGCGTCGGCCGACTGCCCGGTGGCGTTGGCCACGGACTTGCGCAGCCACTCGCGCATCTCCGTGACCGTCAGGTCCGGACGCGAGGCCGGCGCCCCGGCAGGCTCGGTGTCCCGGCTGGGCACGTCAGGAGCAATCTGGTCCGGAAGATTCGAATTGCTTTGTGCTTCATCCATGTTCAGGTCACCTTGCATCAGAACGGGGGCTGTCGGCCTCGTAGCTTGGAAGTGCGGTCAGTCCGTCTCATCGGGGAACGCGTTGGCGATCTTGCCGCTGCGCAGCGTGCCGTCCAGGTACGCCGAGCGGCAGGCCCTGCGGCCGATCTTTCCGCTGGAGGTACGCGGGATGGCGCCGGCCGCGGTCAGCAGCACGTCGCGCACGGTGACACCGTGGCGCACGGCGATCGCGGCCCGGATGTCATCGGTGATCGGGCCGACCTCGAGCTTGTGCGCACCGGGGGCCCGCTCGGCGACGATGACCAGCTGTTCGGACGTGTCGTCCTCATCGCGATGCAGGCCCGCGTGCGCGTTCTGGAACACCTCGTCGGGCAGCTGGTTGGCCGGCACCGAGAAGGCCGCGACGTAGCCCGTGCGCAGCGCCTTGCTGGCCTCCTGCGCCGAGTATTCGAGGTCCTGCGGGTAGTGGTTGCGGCCGTCGATGATCACCAGGTCCTTGACGCGGCCGGTGATGTAGAGGTCGCCGTCGTAGAAGGCACCGTAGTCACCGGTGCGAACCCAGGTGGCGTCGTCGGCAGCGCCCTCGGCGTGCGACGGGCTGGTCCGCGACTTGAGGGTGTTCTGGAAAACCTCGATCGTCTCTTCGGGCTTACCCCAGTACCCGGTGCCCATGTTCTGGCCGCTCATCCAGATCTCGCCGACCTGTCCGTCGGGCAGCTCGGTCGCGCTGTCGGCGTCGACGATGACGGCCCACTCGGAGACGCCGACCCGGCCGGCCGAGGCCTGGGCGACCGCCTTGGGTGAATCGACCTGGACCTCGACGATCCGGCCGGTGTTCAGCTCGTCGCGGTCGACGTAGATGATCTTGGGCTCTTCGGCGGCCGGTGTGGTCGACACCATCAGCGTCGCCTCGGCCAGTCCGTAGGAGGGTTTGATCGCCTTGGCCGGGAAGCCGAACGGGCTGAACGCCTCGTTGAACCGGCGCACGGTGGCCGCCGAGATCGGCTCGCTGCCGTTGAGCACGGCCTTCACATTGGAGAGATCGATCTCCGACTCTCCCTCTTTGGGGACGCCACGCGCCGCGGCGTGGTCGAACGCGAAGTTCGGGGCCACCGAGATGACGCCGCCGGTGTCCCCTTCCTTGCGGGCCATCTCACGGATCCAGCGCTCGGGACGACGCACGAAGGCGGCCGGGGTCATGAAGGTGAAGAAGTGACCGATCATCGGGGCGATGAGCGCGGTGACCAGACCCATGTCATGGAAGAACGGCAACCAGGACAGACCGCGGTCGCCCTCTTCGCCTTCGAGTGCCTCGACGATCTGCACGATGTTCGTGGCCATGTTCAGGTGGGTGATCTGCACACCGGTCGGGATCCGGGTCGAGCCGGAGGTGTACTGCAGGTAGGCGATGGTGGTCTCGTCAGGCCCTTCCGGGTGAGCCCAGGTGGCGGCGACGTCGTCGGGCACCGCGTCGACGGCGATGACGCGGGGGCGCTGGTTGGCCGGACGGCTGCGGAAGAACTTGCGGACGCCCTCGGCGGCCTCGGTGGTGGTCAGGATCGCCGACGGGTGGCAGTTGTCCAGCACCGCGTGCAGGCGGCCGACGTGTCCGGGCTCGGACGGATCGAACAGCGGCACCGCGATGCGTCCGGCGTAGAGCGTGCCGAAGAAGGCGACGAGATAGTCGAGGTTCTGCGGGCACAGGATGGCGACGCGGTCACCGGCCTGGGTGACCTGCTGAAGCCGGGCGGCGACCGCTTTGTTGCGCGCGCTGAATTGCGACCAGGTCAGGTCGCGGGCGACGCCGTCACGTTCGGTGGAGAAGTCGAGGAAGCGGTATGCCAGCTTGTCGCTGCGGACCCTGGCCCAACGCTCGACGTGCTCGACGATGCTGGCGCCGTCTGGGAACTTGATCTGACCGTCCTTGATGAACGGATTGATGAACGGCATTTAACTCTCCTGTCAGAGCCGTACTGCTCGCGTTGTCGCACGTCACTGGTGGTGCGTCGCAGCCATTCGGCGGCCGTACGTACCCAAACCCGGACGATCGTACCGGGCATACCAGTCCGCGCCCACGGATCAGCTGGCAGCTCTATCCAACCCGCTACTCACGCGCGTAGCTCTTATTTTTCTCTTAATGTTAAGGGACCGTGACGGTCCCACCAAATCCGGCGCGCACAACGATCCCGTTGCGGTCCTGTCGCGGCGCTCCGGTCAACCGTGCTTGGGATGAGGTGCGTTGTCCACCAGGTCTTTGGCCCAGCTCAGCGTCCACTGGGTGGCGGTCTCCCCGTTCTCCACCCAGAACTGCGGGGTGTTGTACAGCGCGTGCACCGGCCCCGCCGCGCTGCCGGACAGGGTCTCCAGCGTCTTGGGCAGATTGAAGATCGAGAACGCCTCTTCGGGCGCCGAGCAGATCAGATCGCCCTTGCCGCAGATCTGATTGGTCCGGTCGTTGAGAGCCCCGAAGCCGCCCTGCCGCGGCCCCGTCATGGTCAGGCCCATCTCGGACAGCACCGGAACCTCGTGCAGGGTGATCTCGGCGCCCTGCCCCGGCGGGTTGGGGCCGACATCCTTCCCGACATTGAACTCGCGCCGGCCGTCCGCGATCAACGTCACACCCAGCACCAGGTCCTCGTCGACCGGGCCGCGGCCGTTACCGATGTCGCTGGCGAGGTCGCCGCCGATCACCGCGCCCTGCGAGAAACCAGCGATCACATAGCTGGTCAAGGGGCAGCGGTCGTTCATGTCCGTCATCGCCTTGACCGCCGTGCGTTTACCCTCCGCGCGGCTGTCGTTGTACGACATCTGGTTGTCGGCGGAGAACGGATTGTGGAACTGCGCGGTGTACGGAACCGTGTAGACCTCGAGGCGGTCCTTCCCGAACTGCTCGCCCATCGGCCGGCTGACGTTGCTCATCAGCGACAGCGGGAACTGCGTCGGGTTGAACGGGTCGTCCTGCGGCGAGGACTCCCAGGTGCCGGGGATCGACACCAGCATCACGTCAGGGCAGTCGGCGGACTGGAACTCCGGGCGCGGCTTGCGCGGTGACGGCTGACCCGGGACGCCGGCCGGGGGTTGGGCCGTCGGCGGGGCCGACGGGGTCTCCGGACGGCGCATCACGATCACCACGATGGTCACCACGAGGACCACGACGAGAGCCATCGCCGCGGCGGCGATCAGGGCCAGGATGCGGTGACGCTTCCTGCGGCTGGCGTTTTTGGCCATGGGTTACTCGGGCTCCTCGCGTGCGGGCGGCTGATCTGCGGCTAGCAGAGATGTTCGGTGGCGGTGCGGATGTAGTCGGTGGCGGCGGTGTCGATCTCGGCGGGTGTCGGGCTTTCCCGACCGGTATGGGCGGCCCGGACATCACTGCGCACCAGCGGCAGGACGAACTCGCGCACAGCCTCGTCATTCTGCCTGGCGGCGCGACCCTGGCACACATACGACCCGATCGACAGTGCCAGCAGCTCACTGGACGGGGTGATCCCGGCGGCCTTGAGCCCGTCGAGATAGACGTGCTGCTGAGACGTGATCGCCAGCTCACCGCTGCGGCCCTGCTGAGGCTGCGCGGACGCCGCCTGTGGCTGCGCGCCGTTGACCTGAGACGTGGGCTGGGCCAGCGGCGCCATGATGTCACCGCCCGCATCGCATGCCGACAGCAACGACGCAGCGGACATGGCTACCACGAGGGTGGCCGACCGTACCGTGTGCTGCACGCTTCCACCGTACCGGCTGGTGAAAAGTGTCCCGGCGCAGCTGATTCTGGCCACGACGGCGGTCCGCCCCGGCGCCTACTTGATGGTCGCGACCAGTTCGCCCGACATCTGCGCCAGCTGCGGAGCCCAGCTACCCCAGTCATGCTGGCCCCCGGCCGGCATGTCGAAGTGCCCGTTGCTGCCACCGACCGTGCGGTAGTGCTGGTAGAAGGACCTGTTGCTGCCCTGCGCCTGATCGCAGACACCGATCATCGCGGCCGGGTCACTACACGTGAGGGTGCCCGGGCTGTATACCCAGAGCCGCGTGTTGGCGTCTGCCAGCAACTGCACGTGCACGTCGGGGTCATGCCACTTCCAGCGGCCCAGCTGTGGGGCACCCCACATGCCGTAGCTGTCCACTCCGCCGAACTGCGCCAGCCCCGCGGTGATCGCACCGTTGAGGGTGGTGGCCGACGGGGTCAGGAACCCCGACAGGGATCCGGCGAAACGGAACCGGTCAGGGTGGAACGCGGCCAGTGTCAACGCGGCCGTGCCGCCCTGGGATGCACCCACGATCCCGTGCCCGGCCGGGGCCAGGCCCTTGTTGGCGGCCAGCCAGTCCGGCAGTTCGGCGGACAGGAAGGTCTCCCACTGCTTGCTGCCGTCCTGCTCCCAGTTGGTGTACAGGCTCCATGCTCCGCCGGCCGGGGCCGCCACCGAGATGCCGCGGCCGGCCAGGGTCGACATCGCATGACCGGCGTTGACCCAATTGCTTACGTCAGGGGCTGCGTTGAACGCGTCGAGCAGGAACACCGCATGCGGGCCGCCACCCTGGAATGCCACCGGGATGTCGCGGCCCATCGCGGCCGAAGGAACCATCAGGTACTCGACGCCGTCGGCTCGGGCGGGCGCGCCCGTCACCGCCGATGCCGTCCACAGGCCCGCACCGAGTACCACGGCCGACATAACCGGCAGCATCGCCCGCATCAGACTCAACGCACGTCTCATCATCAACCTCTCCTGCTGCCGGTCGTTCGAAGTGCCCCCGCACACGTAACCCGCGTTGTAGTGAACCACATCGCAACCACAGCCGGGGCGTCAAACGCCCGAGCGTGAATGTGCCCGGAAACGGCTGACGGCGGCGACCCCGTGAGGGATCGCCGCCGTCTTCCGTGTCTACTCTGTCCCGTCCGCTCAGGCGGTCGGGGTGGCGCCCAGAACCCGCTGCAGATCAGGCTTCATGGCCTGCAGCTGCTGGCCCCAGTAGGCCCAGTTGTGCGTACCGCTCTGCGGGAAGTTGAACACCGCGTTCTTGCCACCGGCCGCGATGTACTTCTCCTGGAAGGTGGAGTTCGTGCGGCACACGAAGCCCTCGAGGAACTTGGCAGGCATGTCAGCGCCACCGAGCTCGCCCGGCTTGCCGTTACCGCAGTACACCCAGAGGCGCGTGCCGTTGTTGGCCAGGGTCGCGACGTTCTCGGTCGGGTCGTTGGCCTTCCAGGCGTTGTTCGGGTCGCCCGTCGAGCCCCACATGTCGTCGGCCTTGTAGCCACCGGCGTCACCCATCGAGACACCGATCAGCATCGGCCACCAGCCCTCGGACGGGTTCAACGTGCCCGACAGCGAGGACGCGTAGATGAACTGATCCGGGTGCCGAGCCGACAGCATCAGCGCCGACGAACCGGCCATCGACAGACCGACCACAGCGCTGCCCGTCGACTTCACGTCCTTGTTGGCCGCCAGCCACTGCGGGAGCTCCTGGGTCAGGAAGGTCTCCCACTTGTAGGTCTTGCAGCCGCCGTCCTTGCTGCCACAGGCCGGCTTGTACCAGTCGCTGTAGAAGCTCGACTGGCCACCGACCGGCATCACGACCGAGATGCCCGAGTTCAGGAACCACTCGAAGCTGGGCAGTTCGATGTCCCAGCCGTTGTTGTCCTCACGGGCGCGCATACCGTCGAGCAGGTACAGCGCGGGCGCACCCGCGCCACCGCTCTGGAACTCCACCCGGATATCGCGGCCCATCGCTGCCGACGGGACGTCGAGGTACTCGACCGGCAGACCGGGCCGAGACCAGGCACCGGCGGTCGCCGAGCCGCCTACGACGCCAACCAGGCCAGGCAGTACGGCCGCAGCGGCGACCGCAACCGTCAGCCGGCGCGACAGGCCTGCCGCTGCGCCGCGCATCTTCCCAACGAACTTCATACCGCTCCCTATCTGAATCTCTTCTTCGTATTCCGCACATCGATAAGCACCGACGTAAGCGGCTCACGTGCCCGTGTAGTCAACCACACGAACGCGTGGTGCTTCTCTGCAGCAGTTGTCGTCCCTGATCGCCCCTCAGCCGTCGATGGTCGCGATCAGGTCTGGTTGAAGTGCCTGCGACGGAGCCGCCCCGCATGGCCGGGCGGAGCACTCCGGTGTGAGCAAGGTCTCGCGTTGACGGGTGTCCACGGCGGGCGGCACGCGGTGAGACGCGGCGACCGCGGACAAGCACCGGCCCCGGTGGCGCTTCGCGTAGACACCAGAGGTCAACATCGGTTTTTCGTACCGTCCATTTCAAGATCTGTGCACAGGCTCGTCTGGGTATCGACGCCAACCGGCCAAGCGTTACGGGCCCGTGGCCGGCATACCCGTGTACGGCGGCTTCTTCGGCTCGGGCACCGGCAGACCACACCGCTTCAGGTCATAGAGCGGCACCCGGTCGATCCGGTACTTCGTGAACTCGTACGCGTGCGCGAGGTTGGACAGGAACCGCCGCGGGCTCATCTCCCCGCGCACCGAGTTGAGCATCGACTCGGTGGCCGGGCACGCGAGTGCGGCCTGGGCCTGCGCGATCCACTCCTCGTCCAGGTAGAGCGGGATGTAGGGCCGGGTCTTGAGGAACGGCCCCTCGGCCACCGCCCAGTCCGGGAACAGGTTCTTGTCGTGGCCGATACGACCGTCGGTCAACCGTTGGGTGTGCATCGCCAGCGGATTGGTCAGGCCGATCTGGTCGATGACCCGCACGTCGAGCCCGACGTTCATGCCGAGCATGCCCATGTTGGTGAAGAACACGGTGTGCGGCGTCTTGAGCGCCCGCCGCTCGGCCGGAGACAGGCCCGGCGGAGGCGGATAGGCGGGGACGACGTCCCACTGGTCGTAATTTCCCGAAGGCAACAGCAGCGCCCCGTCGGGGGTGTTGTCGATCGCGGTCAGCACCGCCCGCATGCGCGGGTAGTCCAGGTAGTCGGCAGCGGTCAGCGGATGCGCGTGACCGGTGGCCTGTGAGTAGAACCGCCGCTCGTCGACGATGCCGGTGTAGGTGACGTGGGTGCCGTCGGCGCCAAGGCCGGGCGAGTTGGCGGCCCAGATCGACCAGCCCGCGACCGCGGCCCACAGCACGCTGGTCGCCGCGGCCAGCAGATAGCCCGTCTCCCTGGTGAACTTGGTGCCGTCGGGCAGCACGACAGGGATCACCGCGACGGGCATCAGCAGGCAGAACAACGGTGTCAACAACACGCGGCCGTGCATGAAGTCGCCGCCCTGGCGAATCCAGTAGATGCCTTGCAGTAGTCCGCTGACGAACATGAAAAGCACTACGGCAGCGGGGCTTTGAACAGTCCGGGCCAACCAGCCGTAGCCGCGGGGCACCTGATGACGCACCCACCACGGCCGGGTACGCGTGGTGAGCAGAACCACGCCCAGCGCGGCCAGCAACATCACCGGCACCCAAATCAGATAGGGCTTGTTGAAATTGGTGAGGTAGGTGAATCCCTGCGACCACTTGGCGCCCGAGGCGTCCTTGGCCACCGCGGTGCCCGGCACCAGCAGCCCGTAGTAACCCATCCGGAAGATCTGATAGGCAACGGGCAGCAGCC
Organism: Mycobacterium sp. URHD0025; assembly: GCF_000426065.1. Taxonomy (GTDB): domain Bacteria; phylum Actinomycetota; class Actinomycetes; order Mycobacteriales; family Mycobacteriaceae; genus Mycobacterium. The sequence continues at coordinate 41,149 of NZ_AUEQ01000011.1, forward strand.
CACCGGCCACCATGATCAGGACCCGGCGCCGCCAACCCCGCGCGGCGATCAGCATCATCACCAGCGCGCCGACACCGATCAACGCCAGCTCCGGGCGGATCAGCACACTCAGCCCCGCCACCGCGGCCAGCGCTCCCTCGAAGAAGCGCCCGGTTGCCGCGGGAGACGCGCGCAGCGCCTGCGACCAGGACACCATCATCCACCAAAGCAAGCCCAAATAGGCCAGCACCAAACCGTTTTCGAGTCCGGAGGTGGCGAAGTCACGTGCCGGCGGGACGGCGATGTAGACCAGCGCACCGGCGGGCAGCAGCAGCGCCCGCCGGCCCTGCAGGCTCGGGGCGTACAGCCGGCCGGTGCCGAGCATCGCCAGCACGACACCGAGCACGCTCAGCGTCAGCGCCAGGGCCAGCGCCACGTACTCCATGCGGACCGGACCACCGAGCCACGCGCCCAGCGTCACCAGGTACGTCCACACGGTGGAGGTGTTGGCCTCGATCCGCTCGCCCGCGTTGAAGACCGGGCCGTTGCCCGCCAACAGGTTTCGAACCGTGCGCAGCACGATCAAGCCGTCGTCGGCGATCCAGCGGCGCTGCCAGGCTCCCCAGCCGAACAGGACGGCCACCACCACGACACTGATCCACAGACTGACCCGCACCGTGACGTCGTACGGAAATGCCGGCGAGCGCGCGAGCCGGTTGCTCACGCCGCCGGCCAGGCGGCGCAGCGTAATCCGGTCAGCTGAAGTAGATGGCTGCACCGATGGTTCCGATCCAGGCCAGGAACAGAATCTGCAGCACTCGGTCTTTCAGCGCAATCTCCTCAGGCTCACCGGCGATGCCACCGTCGATGTCAACCGCATAGCGCAGGATCGCGATGGTGAACGGAACCATCGTGATCGCGTACCAGGAAGCATCCTGGCCATCGAGGCCAAGGGCATCGGTGGCACTGTCGCGCCCGAATGCCCACAGCCCGTAGCAGAGCACCATCGCCGTGGCCGACAGCGTCCACACGAAGCGCAGGTAGCTACTCGTGTAGCTCTCCAACGACTTACGGATCTTGGCTCCGGTGCGCTCGGCCAATTGCAGTTCGGCGAACCGCTTTCCGGCCGCCATGAACAGTGAGCCGAAGGCCATCACCAACAGGAACCATTGCGACAGCGGGATGTCGGCGGCCACACCACCGGCGATGGCCCGGAGCAGGAACCCCGAGGACACGATGCAGATGTCGAGCACCGCCTGGTGCTTGAGGCCGAAGCAGTAGGCCAGCTGGATGGCGATGTACACCGCCATCACCAGTGCCAGATCCGGTGTCAGCAGCCATGAGATGCCCAGTGAGGCCACCGCGAGCACCACGGCGAGCGTGTAGGCCATCCATTCGGGCACCACACCCGCGGCGATGGGCCGGAACCGTTTCGTGGGATGCGCGCGATCGGCCTCCACGTCGCGTGCGTCGTTGACCAGATAGATCGACGACGCGGCCAGGCAGAACACCACGAACGCGATGGCGACCTTGTAGCCGAGGTCCGCGTAGTCGTACTCGATCCCGCTGCCGACGGCCGCCAGCGGCGCGGCCAGCACGAGCAGGTTCTTGATCCACTGCCGCGGCCTGATCGCCTTGATCAGGCCGGTCGCCAGATTCTTGGGCGGACCGGCCTCCGGCTGTGCTTCCTCACTCATCGGCCACAGTCTCCTTCGGCCCCGACCCCGGCAGTTCTTCCGACCACAGAGCCCACGAGCGTCCCCACGGCCACGCCGGTGAGTACGTCGGTGGGGTAGTGCACGCCCAGCACCAGGCGCGACAGCGCCATCGGCACCACCAGTACCGCGCGCAGCGGCAGACCCGTGGTCCGGGCCAGCAGGACGGCGGCCGCCGTCGTCGAAGTGGCATGTGCCGACGGGAAACTCAGCCGGCTCGGCGTCCCGACGTTGACCGCGATATCGGGATGGTGCGGCCGCTCCCGGCGCACCACCCGCTTGATCAGGACGGCGGCGGCATGGGCCACGAAGGCACCGACACCCACGGCCAGCCATGACTTTCGCTTGGCCGGCTGGGCCAGCGCACCGGCGGCCGCGACGGCGAGCCACCCGAGACTGTGCTCACCGAAGTGCGACAGCGCACGCGCGCCGCTCAGCACGCCGGGCCGGCTGGCCAGGGCGGACTGCACGGCGACCAACACGGCGTCCTCGCCGCGCGGGGCATCGGTCATGTCAGTTTTTCTCCGCCGACTCTGTCAGCAACACCGTCTCCCACTTCTGGGTGCTGGTCAGCACCGGCAGCGCCTCACGATAGACCTTGCGCATCCGGTCGAACTGACGGACCACGCGTAACTGCTGACGCAGTGAGGCACGCAGCAGCGCGAACATCTTGGCGCGGTCGCGCTGGCGGTAGACGACACCCCGGCCATCGGCGGTGGTGACGGTGACCCCGTCGACGCGGCACAGCGAGAACCAGCGGGCGTCCTGGGTCGCCACGTTGATCTGGGGCCGGACATGGGTTTCCGGGTCATGCCTGCGCAGTTGGTTCGCCACGCCGCGGGCCAGGTTCACCGCGATCGCGGGCTTGGAGACCGGGATGCGGATCTTCTTGCGCTTGAGATCCGTGGCCGGCGGCAGTGCGGTGGCGCCGGGCAGCACCACGGCATCGGGGAACTGCTGGCGCATCGCACGGATGTCGGGCAGCGCCGACTCCAGGATGGAGAAGATGTGCTCGGGCCCGGCCAGGAAATCCTCCATGGCGCGGTTCTGGATGGCTACCGTCGAATACTCAAGGCACAGAAGGTGTTTGAACGTCGCCTTGAGGTGGCTGGCCAGCAGCCCCCGCGCATCGCCATCCCAGTGGATTGCCGACACCACCAGCCGGTTACGCAGGTGGAAGTAGGCCTGCCAGTCGATGGCGTCGTCCTTGTCGCTCCACGCCATGTGCCAGATCGCCGCGCCGGGAAGGGTGACCGTGCGGTAGCCGTGTTCGGCGGCGCGCAAGCCGTACTCGACGTCGTCCCACTTGATGAACAGCGGCAGTGGCTGCCCGAGCTCCTCGGCGACCTGCCGCGGGATCATGCACATCCACCAGCCGTTGAAGTCCACGTCGATCCGGCGGTGCAACAACTTGCTGCGGACGGAGTCGGTGTCGTCGAGCGGGTGCTTGGCGAAGTCGTGGTCGTATTCGGCGTTGGGCGCCGCGGACCACATGAAGTTCGTCCGGTCGACCATCTCGCCCATGATGTGCAGGTGGGACGGCTCCTGCAGGTTGATCATCTGGCCGCCGACCAGCATCGGTTCCTTGGCGAACCGGTTCATGGCCAGCGCGCGCAGGATCGAATCGGGTTCGATGCGGATGTCGTCGTCCATGAACAGGATCTGCTCACAGTCGGTGTTCTTCAGCGCCTCGTACATCACGCGGCTGTATCCGCCGGAGCCACCGAGGTTGGGCTGGTTGTGAATGGTGAGGCGGTCACCCAATCCCGCCGCGGCGTCCTCGAAACCGGGATGGTCCTTTGCCTTGCTGGTGCCCTGGTCGGACACGATGACGGCGCTGATCACCTCGTCCACCAACGGATCCGAGGTCAGCGCGGCCAGCGCGTTGACACAGTCCGAGGGCCGGTTGAAGGTCGGGATGCCGACGGCGACGTTGGCCCGGCCCGGCGCGGGCGTGGGGGCATACCAGCCTGCGCTGTGCACGCGGACCGCGGTGTCGGTGGTGATGTCGAACCAGATCCAGCCACCGTCTTCGAACGGGGTCAGATCGATCTCGAACTCGACGCTCGCGGGTTCGGCGGAGTCGCCGCTGGAGACGGGGGCGCCGCCCACGGTGATCCGCGCGCCGGTCGCCTTGGAGCGGTAGACGTCGACGCGGGCCGTGCCGGTCAGCTCGACGCGGAGGACCACCGACTTGAGGGTCGACCAGCGCCGCCAGTAGCTGGCCGGGAAGGCATTGAAGTATGTCGCGAACGAGATGCCGGATTCGGTGGCGATCTCGAGGGTCGTGCGGGTCGGGGCATGTGCCCGGCGGGCATTGGTCGGGTCCTCGACCAGGTAGAGCTTGCGGACGTCCAGCGGCTCGCCCGGTCGCGGCAGGATGACGCGGGCCAACAGACTGACGGCCCGCGATTCTCCGGCGTCGAGCGCGCCGGATGGGATGTCACTCATGCTTTGCTGCTTTCCACTTCGGTAACCAGCGGTGCACCCTCGGACAGGTGCGGTGCCAGGGTGTTGTCGTACATATTGAGCGCACTGGCGATGGCCATGTGCATGTCGAGATACTGGTAGGTGCCCAGCCGGCCACCGAAAAGTACCTTCGCCGAGGCGGTTTCGCCCTTCGCGCGGGCCCGGTAGGCGGCCAGCAGGGCACGGTCGGACTCGGTGTTGATCGGGTAGTACGGCTCGTCGTCATCCTTGGCGAATCGCGAGAATTCCCGCATGATCACCGTCTTGTCGTCCGGGTAGTCCCGCTCGGGATGGAAATGGCGGAACTCGTGGATCCGGGTGTAGTCCACGTCGGCGTCGTTGTAGTTCATCACCGGAGTTCCCTGGAAGTCCCCGGTGTCAAGCACCTCGAGTTCGAAATCCAATGTGCGCCAGCCCAACCGGCCCTCGGAGTAGTCGAAGTAGCGGTCGAGCGGACCGGTGTAGACCACGGGCGCGTCCGGGTTGGCCGCGCGAAGGTCGTCGCGGACGTCGAACCAGTCGGTGTCCAGCCGCACCTCGATGCGGTCGTCGGCGGCCATGTTCTGCAGCCAGGCCGTGTATCCGGCGGCCGGCAGGCCCTCGTACGTGTCGTTGAAGTACCGGTTGTCGAACGTGTAGCGCACCGGCAGCCGGGTGATGTTGGCGGCCGGGAGTTCCTTGGGGTCGGTCTGCCACTGTTTGGCGGTGTAGTCCTTCACGAACGCCTCGTACAGCGGGCGGCCGATCAAGGAGATGGCTTTCTCCTCGAAGTTGGCCGCCTCGTGGCCGGCGATCTCGGCTGCCTGCTCCTTGATCAGGGCACGGGCCTCGTCCGGGGTGAAGTAGCGGCCGAAGAACTGCGACACCAGGCCCAGCCCCATCGGGAACTGGTAGGCCTGGCCGTTGTGCATGGCGTAGACGCGGTGCTGGTATCCGGTGAACTCGGTGAACTGCCGCACGTAGTCCCACACCCGCTGGTTGGAGGTGTGGAACAGGTGGGCCCCGTACTTGTGGACCTCGATACCGGTCTGCGGTTCGGCTTCCGAGTAGGCGTTACCGCCGATGTGCGGGCGGCGTTCGATAACAAGGACACGCTTGCCCAGTTGCGTCGCCACGCGCTCAGCGATCGTCAGCCCGAAGAAACCGGAACCGACGACGAATAAGTCGAAATGTGCGCTGGACTGGTCTGTAGCGACCCGGGGAGATAAGGACGTCATCGGCAGCCAGGGTATCCGACCACGCCCCTGTGCCCCGAATTCGACAAAGGGCCGAGGTCGCAATTCGCTCACGATTCAATATCGTCACTTTAGACCCACGAGTAACAGCCTTAACATCGATCTCGTTGGTACTCATGGGCTTCACAGCACCTGGTCCGGAATGCCGATGAAGCAAGCGGAGCGCACCCCGTGCGATCCGAAATGCAGTCCTTAACTGCAAACATATTGAGGAGACTTCCGTGCCGAACCGCCGTCGACGCAAGCTCTCGACAGCCATGAGCGCAGTCGCCGCAGTGGCAGTCGCAAGTCCAGTCGCTCTTGTCGCCGTATCGCAGCTTTCCCCCGCACCCCAGGAGCGGGAGTTCACCCAGGCCGCGCTGGTCACCGACCTTCCGGGTGAACTGATGTCCGCCCTCTCGCAGGGCCTGTCGCAGTTCGGCGTCAACCTGCCGCCGATGCCCATGCTGGGCGGCACCTCGCCGACCCCGACGCTCGGCTCGCCGAGCCTGACCTCTCCCGGTCTGACCTCTCCCGGTCTGGCGTCTCCGGGTCTGACGTCACCGGGTCTCACCTCGCCGGGCCTGACGTCACCGGGTCTGACCTCGCCGGGCCTGACCTCGCCGGGCCTCACGTCGCCGGGCCTGACTTCCCCCGACGCAGGCCTGACCAGCCCCAACGGGCTGTCGCCCACCGCGGGCTCGCCGGCGGGTGCACTGCCGTCGGCGACCGGGTCGCTCACCGATCCGGCACTGTCCCCGGCCGGCGCGGGTTCGCTGACCAATCCGGCACTGACTCCGCCGACCGGCGGGCTCACCAACCCGGCGCTCACCCCCGGCGCCGCACCGGGTGGGTTGACCACTACCCCGGCAGGCCTGGGCGGGGGCCTGACCTCGCCGACGGGTCTCGACCCGTCACTGTCCGGCGGCCTGCCAACCCCGGGTGAGGTGCCGATCTCGTCCCCGATCGGAATGGATCCGAGCGCGGGCACCTACCCGCTCCTCGGCGCCGATCCGTCGCTGTCCGCGATGCCGGCCACCAGCAGCGGCGGTGGCGGTCTGTTCGGCGATCTGTCCAGCGCGGCCCAGCAGCTCGGCGCCGGCCAGGCCATCGACCTGCTCAAGGGCATGGTCATGCCGGCGATCACCTCGGCCATGAAGCCGCCGGTGCCCGCACCGCCGGTCCCGGCCCCCGCGCCGGCCCCGTAGAGATAAGGCTCGGTTAGAAGAACGGCACCGCAGAAGCCATCCGGCTCTGCGGTGCCGTTGCCGGTTAAAACGACGCGCGGGCCGTGTCGAAACATTCGTAACATCAGACCCATACGTAACATCAGTCCGTGCAGTCCCGCCGTTCCGCGCCGTCGATTCTCTTCACCGCACTTGCGGCGACGGTCGTCATCGTGCCGTGGGCGATCGCAGGAACAGATTCCAGCGAACCCCAAGACCCGGCCAACGCTGGTCCACAGCTCACACAGCAACCGCTCGAGAATCTCGCGGTCGGCGAGAGCATCCGCGAGATCCATCAGGACACCCCGTTCGCGATGGTCGCTCTCACGTCACCGGACCTGCGCGGCACCGCCGCCCGGGTTCGCGCCCGCAAGGACGACGGCAGCTGGGGCCCGTGGTACCAGGCCGAGAATCTCGACGGCGTCGGCGCCGACACCCCTGGCCCACGCGGCACAGAACCGGTGTTCGTCGGACGGACCAACACCGTGCAGATCTCCGTCACGCGCGCGCCGCGGGTACCCGTCCCGCCCCCGGGGAAGACACCGGCGAAGCCCGCACTGGGCTATGTGCCCGCCAACGTGGAAGCACCCATCGGCCAGAACGTCACCGCCGTGCTGATCAGCCCGCCTCAGGCCCCTGTCGACGTCGGACCACTGCCCACCGCAGCCATCGCACCGGGCCAGCCGCCGAACATCATCAGCCGCGCGCAATGGGGCGCCAACGAGTCCATGCGATGCGGAAACCCGGTGTACGACAAGGGGATTCGCGCCGGAATCGTCCACCACACAGCGGGCAGCAACGACTACGCGCCCCAGGATTCGGCAGGCATCGTCCGGTCGATCTACGAGTACCACACCCGTGAGCTCGGCTGGTGCGACATCGCGTACAACTCCCTCGTCGACAAGTACGGCCAGGTTTTCGAGGGTCGCGCCGGCGGGATGGACAGGCCGGTCGAGGGTTCCCACACCGGAGGCTTCAACATCGACACCTGGGGGGTGGCGATGATGGGCGATTTCGACGTCGTGCCACCCACCGAGATCCAGGTGCGCAACACCGGCCGCCTGCTCGGCTGGCGGCTCGGCCTCGACCGCGTCGACCCGCACGCAACCGTCGTGCTCACCTCCGCCGGCGGATCCTTCACCCACTTCCCGCGCGGAGCCACCCCGACGCTTCCGGCGATCTTCACCCACCGCGACGTCGGCATCACCGACTGCCCCGGCAACGCCGCCTACGCCCAGATGGACCACATCCGCGACATCGCCGCCCGGTTCAACAGGCCGCCCGGGCCCGAAGACCTGGCCGAACAGATGCGCGGCGGTGCGATCTACGCCCGCTGGCAGGCAGAAGGCGGTCCGGCCGGCCTACTGGGCAACCCGACCTCGCCCGAGTCCGCCGGCGCGGGGACCACCCGATACGCGACCTTCGAGCGCGGCGCCGTGTACTGGTCACCGGAGAGCGGAGCCGAACCGATCACCGGCGCGATCTACGAGGCATGGGGCGCGCTCGGATTCGAGCGCGGCGCCCTGGGCCTGCCGACCAGTTCCGAGATCCCCGAGCCCCAGTGGATCGTGCAGAACTTCCAGCACGGCACGCTGAACTTCGACCGCGAGAAGGGCACGGTCACCCGGGTGGTCGACGGGGTTCCGGTGGAGTTGCCGCCGCCGTCACCCGATCAGCAGCCGGTACAGCTGGAGCGCTTCACCCCGATCACCTGACCGATCGAAGCATCTGACGGCTCAAGACCACCAGCGTTCCAGCACCCGCGCCACGCCGTCCTCGGCATTGGTCACGGTGATCTCGTCGGCGGCATCCACGGCCTCGGAATGGGCATTGCCCATCGCCACACCGCGCCCGGCCCAGCGCAGCATCGGTACGTCGTTGGGCATGTCGCCGAAGGTCACGACGTCGGCGGCGGTGAACCCCAGCGGGGTGGCCAACTCCTCGACACCGGTGGCCTTGCTGATGCCCAGCGGCAGCACCTCGATCAGCCCGTTGTTGGTCGAATAGGTGATATCACCTTGTAGCCCAACATGTTTGAGCAGCTCCGCGGCCATGTCGGCGCTCCGGGCGCCGGCCTTGCGGATCAGCAGCTTGACCGCAGGGGCGCTGAGCAGATCCTCGACCGACACCTCGGTGTTGTCCGGGTTCAGCCAGGCATGCTCGTATCCCGGGGAGCTGACGAACTGGGGAGTCGCCGCGTCGTGCGCGGAGCGGCCCACGCGTTCCACCGCCAGTCCCGCGCCCGGGATCACCCGCGTGGCGATCTCGGCGAGCTCACCGAGCGCATCAGAGGACAGCGTGCGGGCCGACACGATCCGATCGGTGGCCGGGTCATAGATCACCGCGCCGTTGGCGCACACCGCCATCGGGGCCAGTCCCAGGCCGTCGACCACCGGCGCTATCCACCGCGGCGGGCGCCCGGTCGCCAGGACGAAGGTCGCGCCCGCCTCGACCGCGGCCTGCACCGCCGCCCGCGTGCGCGGCGTGACCTTCTCGTCCTCGTCGAGCAGCGTTCCGTCCACGTCGGTGGCGATCAGCCCCGGCGTCCGCTCAGCGCTCATCAGGTTCGCCCCGTCGCTTCGCTCGACCTCTTGCGCGCACGTTCGGCCAATTCCGCCTCGTCGAGCCGCTTGGCCTCCGCAGGCGTCGGCGCGCCCCCGCCGAGCCGGTTCGGCACCCAGTACGCCCCGGCGGGGGCAGGGTAGTCCCGCTGAGCCTCGGTCAGCAGCGCCGACATCCGGGCCCGGAGAGTGTCGTCGATCCGGGCCACGGAACCCTTGGCCACCATCGGCTCACCCACCAGCACCGAGACGGGAATTTTCTTGCGGCCCAGCGCCTTCGGATGATCCTTGGTCCAGATGCGGTGCGCACCCCAGACGATCAACGGAATGATCGGCGCGCCGGCTTCCAGCGCCATGCGCGCCGCGCCGGTCTTGAATTCCTTGAGCTCGAAGCTGCGGCTGATCGTGGCCTCCGGATACACACCGACCAACTCACCACGGCGCAGGGCTTCCACCGCGACAGCGTAGGCGCCCGCTCCGGCCCGGCGGTCCACCGGGATCGTCCCGGTGTGCTTGATCAGATAGCCCACGGGCTTCACCTGCTCCATTTCGGCTTTGATCATGAACCGCATCCGGCGTCCACGCCGGGTTGCCGCCAGCGCCGCCGGCAGGAAGTCCACGTAGCTGGTGTGGTTGATGGCGATGACGGCACCGCCCGTAGCGGGAAGATTGTCCAGGCCACGGAAAGTGATCTGGGTTCCGGTGGCCCGCACCGCGAGCCCGGCGGCAATCTCCAAACTTCGGAAAACCGGTTCCATACGCGCCCTACCCGGAGGCCCCGGTGGGTCCAGAAGATCCAGCAGGTCCGTCCAGTGCTCGCTTGGCCGCCTTCGCGGCAGCCTCCTCGGCGTCCATCCGGTTGGCCTCGGCCAGCGTCGGCGCCGACCCACCCAGCCGGTGGGGCACCCAGAACTCACCGGGCGGATACGGGCCGTAGGCGTCCTGCACCTGGGTGAGCAGATGCTGCATGCGGGAATGCAGGAGAGCGGTGAGTTCTGCCGCGGGCAGGGTCGGCTGGATCGGCTCGCCCACCGCGATCGAGATCGGCACCTTCGGCCGGTACAGATTCTTCGGATGCCCCTTGGTCCAGATGCGCTGCGCGCCCCACACGATGTGCGGCACGATCGGCACGCCGGCGTCGATCGCCATCCGCGCCGCGCCGGACTTGAATTCCTTGATCTCGAAGCTGCGGCTGATGGTCGCTTCCGGGTACACCCCGACCAGCTCACCGGCCTTGAGGTAATCGCAGGCCGAGTCGAACGAGGCCGAGCCGCTGTCCCGATCCACCTCGATGTGCCGCAGGCTGCGCATCACCGGGCCGGTGACCTTGTTGTCGAAGACTTCCTTCTTCGCCATGAACCGGACCTTGCGGCCCCGCTTCTGCAGATAAGCGGGCAATCCGGCAAATGTGAAGTCGAAATAGCTGGTGTGGTTGATGGCCACCACCGCGCCGCCGGTGACCGGAAGGTTCTCCACCCCGGTCACCGTGAATTTCAGCCCCTGCAGCCGCCAGGCCAGCCGAGCAAGTTGTATGACTGTCCCGTACACCGGTTCCACGTAGCCAGCCTAATCCCAGCCCTGATCGGCACGTCACCCAAGTCGGGCTAGGCTGGGCGGGCATCGAAGTACTCCATCGAAAGGCTGTTTGTGCAGGTCACCAGCGTCGGGCATGCCGGCTTCCTGATCGAGACCAAGGCTGGCAGCATTTTGTGCGACCCCTGGGTCAACCCCGCCTATTTCGCCTCGTGGTTCCCGTTCCCGGACAACAGCGGACTCGATTGGGACGCGCTCGGCAATGTCGATTACCTCTACGTGTCGCATCTGCACAAGGACCACTTCGACCCGGAGAACCTGCGCCGCCACGTCAACAAGGACGCGGTGGTCCTGCTGCCCGACTTCCCGGTGCCCGATTTGCAGCGAGCCCTCGAGGGACTGGGCTTTCACCGGTTCTTCGAAACCACCGATTCGGTCAAACACACCGTGAGCGGACCCAAGGGTGACCTCGATGTGATGATCATCGCGCTGCGCGCACCGGCCGACGGACCCATCGGTGACTCCGGCCTGGTGGTCGACGACGGCGAGACGGTCGCCTTCAACATGAACGACGCGCGCCCCGTCGATCTTGAAGTCCTCGACTCTGATTTCGGTCAGGTCGACGTGCACATGCTGCAGTACTCGGGAGCCATCTGGTACCCGATGGTCTACGACATGCCGGCCCGCGCCAAGGAGGCCTTCGGCATCCAGAAGCGCCAGCGGCAGATGGACCGGTGCCGCCAGTACATCGCACAGGTCGGCGCCACCTGGGTGATCCCCTCGGCCGGGCCGCCGTGCTTCCTGGATCCCGAACTGCGCGATCTCAACGACGACCACGGTGATCCGGCGAACATCTTCCCCGACCAGGTGGTGTTCCTGGACCAGATGCGCAGCCACGGCCACGAGGGCGGCCTGCTGATGATGCCCGGCAGCACCGCGAATTTCACCGGCTCGCAATTGGATTCGCTCACCCATCCGGTCGAGGATCCGGAGTCGATCTTCACCACCGGGAAAGCCGCGTACATCGAGGAGTACGCACAGCGGATGGCCCCCGTGCTGGCCGCGGAGAAGGCGGCATGGGCACCGGCTGCGGGCGAACCCCTGCTGCCGGGGCTGCGGGCGTTGTTCGAGCCGATCATGAGCCAGACCGACCAGATCTGCGACGGCATCGGCTATCCGGTGGAGCTGCGGCTCGACGGAGCCGGCCATAGCGAGACCGTGGTCCTTGATTTTCCGAAACGCCTTGTGCGCGAGCCCATCCCAGATGAGAAGTTCCGCTACGGCTTCGCGATCCCGCCCGAGCTGGTGCGCACCGTGCTGCGCGACGACGAGCCCGACTGGGTCAACACGATCTTCCTGTCCACCCGTTTCAAGGCGTGGCGCGTGGGCGGCTACAACGAGTACCTCTACACGTTCTTCAAGTGCCTGACCGATGAGCGGATCGCCTACGCCGACGGCTGGTTCGCCGAGGCCCACGACGATTCCTCGTCGATCACGCTGGACGGGTTCCAAATTCAGCGCCGGTGCCCGCACCTGAAGGCGGACCTGTCGAAATTCGGTGTGGTGGAAGGAAACACCCTCACCTGCAATCTGCACGGCTGGCAGTGGAACCTGGAGAACGGCAAGTGCCTGACCACCAAGGGCCACGAGTTGCGGTGCGCACGCGAGGAGCAGAAACTGCCGGGCGGCAAGGCATGAACTCCCCGCGCCAGTACTACGACGACGGCCTGATCCAGCTGGATCGTGAGGCGATCACGTTGCGGCGCTACCACTTTCCCTCGGGCACCTCGAAAGTGATTCCCCTGCGCGACATTCGCTCCTACAAGGCCGAGTCGCTGGGCTTGGTCTTGAACAGGTTCCGCATCTGGGGCAGTTCGGACCTGCGCCGCTGGCTGCCTCTGGATGTGTGGCGGCCCATGAGATCGACGCTGGTCACCTTGAAGGTCAACGGGACTCGCCCCGATCCGGCCTTCACCCCGGCCCGCCCCGACGAGTTCGTCGCCCGCCTCGAGGAGCTGCTCGACCGCTAACGGGCCGAGACCACCTGCCGCAGTTCGGAAGCCGCGCTGGAGGCGCTGTCGTACACCCGGACGATGGCCTCGTCGCCGGGCTTCAGGTAGGTGGACTCCCCCAGCGGTGTGTAGCGGGTGGCGCCGATGCCGATCAGCACGTTCTCCGGATGGCCGCTGGCCACCATCAAGGCTCCGACGTCCTCCAACGGGGTGTCGGCCGAACCCTTCTGGTTGGCCAGCCGTTCGACGATCCAGTCGAGCAACACCTCGCCGTAATACGAATAGCCGACCAGCGGCGAATCCACCCCGTAGGCGTGCTGCTGGCCGCCGTCCTCGCTGAGGTAGCAGACCAGCCGCATGGTGGCGGTCGGCCCGTCCGGGGTGAGGTCGTTGATCTCGAAGAACTGCGGCGCAACCCCTTTGGAGGCCGGGCCCCAGTTCTTCTTGTAGCTGATCTTGGGTGCGCCGGGCCGGCGGATCGAGCAGTCGTTGAAGGCGCCCAGGGCGAACGGCTCCAGCCGCGCCACGGTGTCGCCGTTCCACACGACGTGGCAGGCCACTCCCACCTCGGGCTCGATCTGCAGATTCAGCGGGCCGTCCACCTCACCGGGCTCGGGCAGCAGGATGGAGTCGCTGGACAGGGGGAATTCACCCAGGAAGTCGTCCCGCCCCGGCGCGTACCACGGGAAGATGCCTTTGGGTGCATACCCTTCGGTAACAACCTTGACGAAATCGCCGGCTTCCCCGGCCTGCTCGAGATGGCCGGCGAAGTTACCGGCCACACCGAAGCCGAACCAGTTACGCACTTCGCCAAGGTCGATGTCGATCATGGCTGCAACCCTACTGTGGCCGCCCTGAAGTGGCTGCGACAAGCCGGGTACAAGTCGCGCTTAAGTCGCCGCAAGCAGGCTGTGCTCCAACGCTTCCGATCCGCCAACCGAGGATCGGCCAGATCCGAGGAGCACCGCCGTGCCAACCACCGTCACCGTCGCACCCCGTAACGGAGGCGATCCCGTGCCAGATCTGCTGGGTATCACCCTGGCTCACCGCGCGATGCTCGCCGATCTGCTCCGCCTGGCCGACCTGGCCACTGCGGTGCGGGACCGGGATGTGATCTGCACGCCCGGCCGCGCCCGGGCGATCTCGCGGTACCTGGAGTGGCTGTGCGATTCGATCCACCATCACCACACCACCGAGGACACCGTGCTGTGGCCGGTGATCCAGGCCAGTGTGGGCAGTCATGTCGACCTGAGCGAGCTGACCGACGACCACGCTGTCCTCGACCCGCGGCTGGACCAGCTGCGGGCCCGCGCCGCCGCGTTCCGGCTGTCGATGGGTGACCGCCAGATCGCCGGTCTCATGGCGATCGAACTGGCCGAACTCTCGGCGCTGCTGACCGAGCACATCAATGACGAGGAACTCGAGGTTTTCCCGCTGATCACCGAGCATGTGTCGGTGGCCGACTGGGAGTCGGTGGAGCGCGCCGCCCGCGACGGCGGCCGGTTGTCGTTCGACGGTCCGCGCTCGCTGGCCGTGATGACCGAGGAGGAGCGTTCGACGCTGGCGCAAAACGCCGGGATCGGGTTCCGTGTCCTGCTCGGCGCGTTGCGGCTGGTCCACCGGCGGCGGGAACGCGCAGTGTTCGGCACCGTCCTGTGAGGCACTGTCCTGTGTAACGCCGGTCGCCGCGTCAGCCGCGTCAGTCGAGAAAGCCGCGGGCTTCGGCGGCCAGCCGGTCGCGCAGCGTCGACGCCGCCTCACGGTGACGACGTGCTTCATCCGGCCGGCCCAGCGCGTCTGCGGAGGCGGCGAGCGCGTCGTCCACCGGGCCCACCATCAGCCCGTCGACACCGAGCCCGGCGATGCGGCCGGAGTACGGGCCGAGGTCGGCCGCGCGGGCGCGGACCTCGTCGAGGTCGCCGAGCGCCACCGCGGCGTTGACGCGCAGCACCGTGAACGGAAGCCAGAAATACGCACGCTCGATCGGCCCGCGGTCCCGCCACAGCTCGCGGGCCTCGGCCTCGCGTCCGCGTGCGATCAGCGCGAGCACCGCGGCGTCCAGCGCGGCGACCGACACCTCCTTGTAGAAGAACACCAGCTCGTCGGCCAGTAGCCCCAGATCCCCGAGGCAGAACTCGCCCGTCACCCGGCCCACCATCGCCAGCTTGGCCCCGTTGGCGGCACCGTTCTCCACCATGCGCGCCGCCAGATCGGTATAGGCGCTCACCGCGTCCTCGAGGCGGCCCGCGAGCAGGTGCATCCGCGCCCGGAACAGCCCGAGCACGCCGAGGAGATGGACGAGCTGACCGGTGCCTGCGCGGGCCACCGCGATGTCGACGTGTCGTTTCGCCGTCGCCAGGTCGGACCGGTGCCCGGCGGCCAGCGACAGCAGCCAGTGCGCCACCGCCTGATAATCGGCCTGCTCGGTGGCCTCCGCGGTCCGCAGCAGTTCCGCGGCGGTCGACTCACGTTCGGCATCGAGATCGGGCCCCAACGCGCAGTAGGCCCGGACGTTGAGCGCGGTGCACAGCAGCCGGCCCGACGATCCCGGGTCCTCCGCATAGGCCTGTCGCGCCAAATCGAGCAGTTCGGTGCTGGCGGCCAGCGCCCCGTCCGGATCCGTGCCCTCCAGTTCCACGTAGAGCGCCTTGAGCAGCCGGATCCGGTCGGCCACCGTGAGCTCGGTGAGCTGACCCGTTCCGGCGCCGGCCAGCACCCGGCGCAGCAACCCGATCATCTGCGCGTCGGACTCGTCGTATTCGCGGTCCCGCCACACCAGCGGGGTGTCCCACGCGGTGAGCACCCGAACCGTCAGGTCGTCGCGCGACTTCCCGCTCAACAGATTCAGCGCCGCCTTCATCTCGATGCGTGCCGCGACGGCGTCACCGGACTGGGCCAGCGCGGAGATCAACCCGCAACGGGCGGCGATCTCGTCCTCCAGACCGTCGGCCTGCGGCGACAACCGGCGGCCGGCCGCCAGCTCCAACATCTGTACGGCCGCACGCCACTGCCGGGCGGCTTCGGCGTGGGCACCGACCGAATCGGCTTCACGGGCCGCCTCGGTCGCGAAAGTCGCAGCCGCCAAAGCTGTTTCGGATGTCGCCGCGGCGACGGCGTGGTGTGCCAGGGCAGCCGGATCGACCGACCGCCCCGGTGCGCGGAGCAACTCCAGCGCGGCGGCATGCAGTCGGGACCGGCGCAGCTTCGAGGTGTCCTCGTAGAGCGTGTCGCGGACGAGCGCATGCGCGAACCGCAGACGACCGGGCTCGGGCTCGTCCAGCAGTCCCAGCAGCACCGCGGGCTCGAGCGCCTCGAGCAGGTCGTCCGGGTCGCTGCGCCCCAGTTCGGACAACAGGTCGACATCGATGTCACGGCCAAGTACCGCGGCTTGACGCAGGGCCGTGACGGTCTGACCGGGTAGCCGGGCGAGCCTGCGCCGCAACACATCACGGACCCCGACCGGCACCGACGCCCATACCGCGTCCGGACCTTCGGCCGCCATCAGCCGGGCCAGTTCCCGGACGAACAGCGGATTGCCGCCGGTCCGCTCCCGCAGCAACCTCAGGGCCTCACCGCTGACGGCGCTCATCCCGCAGTCGGCGGCCAGCGCGGCGGTGGCCGCGGCATCCAGCCCGCCCAGGATCAGATGCGCGGCGGTGTGCACCGTCAGCGCCGCCCGGGCCACCTCCAGTTCGCCACGGTCCTCCGAGGGCCGATAGGTGCCGATGACGAGCACCGGAAGGTCCTTGATCCGGTCGGCGACCAGCCGTAGGAGCTCCAACGTCAGGCCGTCGGTGCGGTGCAGGTCATCGAGCACGACAGCCAGCGGGCGCTGCTCGGCGACCGCGCTCAACACATCGGCAACGGCGTGCCCCAACCAGAACGTACCCGGCTCTGCCGCGGCCACGTCGTGCAGCAGCGGTGCAAGCACCTGCCTGCCGTCGGGCGAACCCTGCGGGTCGATAAGTTCGCGCAGGACCTCGGTCCACGCCCACCCGGCCGGGGCTCCGTGGACCTCCGGACAACGGCCGTGCACGGTCCGCCAGCCCGCGGTACGCAACCGGCCGGTCGCCGTGGCGGCCAGGGTGGTCTTACCCGAGCCCGCCTCCCCCGCGATCCACAGCACGGCGCTGCCGCCCGCGACGACAGCGCGCGCGGCAGTGTCGATCTCCGCGAGTTCGTGGGTGCGGCCGTAGGCGGCCGCCTCGATGCGAGCGTGCGACGCGACGTCCGGTATGGCCGGCGCCGGGAGCGGCCGTGACGGCTCCAGATGATCGGCCTGTCGCAGGATGTCGCGTTCCAGGTCGCGCAGGGCTCGGCCAGGTTCCAGGCCGAGCTCACCGACCAGGTGGTCCCGGGTGCGCCGCAACACCTCCAGCGCGTCGGTCTGGCGGCCGGTCCGGTACAGCGCCGTCGCCAGCACCGCGGCGGCGCCCTCGCGGCCGGGATGCTCGTGGACGTGGCGTTCCAGCACCGCCACCGCGGTGCTGTACCGGCCGAGTTCGACCTGCGCGGCGCCCCGGGCTTCCACCGCGGCCATCCGCAGTTCGGTCAACCGGGCCACCTCCGGCGCGGCCCACAGCGCGTCGCCGACGCCGGCGAAGGGATCTCCCGACCAGCCGGCCAGTGCCTGCTCCAGCAGGCTCACCCGCCGCTGCGGGTCTGATTCTTCATATGCCTCAGTCACTTTCGACTCGAACTGCCAGGCGTCGACGGCCTCGACCGGGAGTCGCAGGCAGTATCCGGGTGCGGCACTGACCAGGACACCGGCCGGGGCCCGACGCTGCCGCCCCGGCTCGAGCGCACGCCGCAGATGCGAGACGTACACCTGCAGAGCCGACAGCGCCTTGGGCGGCGGCTCGCCCTCCCACAGATCGTCGATCAGCCGGTCCACGGACACGGTGTGGCCGTGCGCGGCCACCAGCCGCGCCAGCAGCGCACGCTGCAGCCGCGCCCCCAGATCCACCGGATCCTCGCCGACCCACGCCTGTACCGGGCCGAGCACCCTCACCCGTACCGGGCCGTCCGCAGTCATCGTCCGCAGTGATACCGGGCCGCGCGGTGATTACTTACCGGGCTCCAGCACCGCAGTGCCGACGAACGGCACCAGTGCGTCGGGAACGCGGACGCTGCCGTCGGGTTGCTGATGGTTTTCCAGGATGGCCACCAGCCAGCGGGTGGTGCCGAGCGTCCCGTTGAGGGTCGCGGCGATCTGCGGCTTGCCGTTCTCGTCGCGGTAGCGGGTGGCCAACCGCCTGGCCTGGAACGTCGTGCAGTTCGAGGTGGAGGTGAGCTCGCGGTAGGTCTGCTGGGTGGGCACCCACGCCTCGCAGTCGTACTTGCGCGCCGCCGAAGAGCCGAGATCGCCTGCGGCGACGTCGATCACCCGGTACGGCACCTCGATGGCGGCCAGCATCTGACGCTGCCAGCCCAGCAGCTTCTGATGCTCGCCGACGGCATCTTCGGGCTTGCAGTAGATGAAGCCCTCGACCTTGTCGAACTGGTGCACGCGGATGATGCCCCGGGTGTCCTTGCCGTAGCTGCCCGCCTCGCGCCGGAAGCACGAGGACCAGCCCGCGTACCGCTTCGGGCCGGCCGACAGGTCGAGAATCTCGTCGGCGTGGTAGCCCGCAAGCGGCACTTCGGAGGTGCCGACCAGGTACAGGTCGTCGGCCTCCAGGTGATAGATCTCGTCGGCGTGTGCGCCGAGGAATCCGGTGCCCGCCATGACTTGTGGGCGCACCAGCACCGGCGGGATCATCAGCGTGAAACCGTTCTGCACGGCCACCTGCGTGGCCAGTTGCAGCAGGCCGAGTTGCAGCAGCGCGCCGTGGCCGGTGAGGAAGTAGAACCGCGAACCCGACACCTTGGCGCCGCGTTCCATGTCGATCAGGCCGAGCGCCTCGCCGAGCTCGAGATGGTCCTTCGGGTTCTCGATCTCCGGTGGCTCGCCGACGGTGTCGAGCACCACGAAGTCGTCCTCGCCGCCGGCGGGCACGCCGTCGATGATCACGTTCCCGATCGCCATGTGCGCGGCGGTGAAGGCGTTCTCGGCTTCGACCTGGGCGACCTCGGCGGCCTTGACCTGCTCGGCCAGGTCCTTCGCCTGCTGCAGCAGGGCAGGGCGCTCTTCGGGTGTCGCCTTGCCCACCAGCTTGCTGGCGGCCTTCTGCTCGGCGCGCAGGTTGTCGGCCGCCGAGATGGCGGCCCGCCGCGCGGTGTCGGCCTGCAGCAGCGCGTCGACGCGCGCCGGGTCCTCTCCGCGAGCCCGTTGCGACGCACGGACGATGTCGGGATTGTCGCGCAGCATCTTGAGGTCGATCACGGGCGCAACCCTACTTTTTGACATGCGGCGACGTACATCTGAGGTGGTCGAATCGAGGTGACTGGGCCGAACAGCACCGGCCGCCGGGCACAACCTCGCAACATTACAACTGCATCACTTGTCACAGGGGCTGACACGCCTGTCACAATGGAGGGCAATGTTGGAAGCATCCGAGCACCCCGAGCACCCCGAGACCGGGGACCCGCTCGCCGCACCTCTGCCGGACGAACAACCCGCGAGGGAACCGTGGTGGCAGAGTCTGGCAGCCGCGTCGACGCGACGAGCGCTGCTGTTGACGGCGCTCGGCGCACTGCTCATCGCCGGCGTGATCACCGCGTTGCCCCGCAGCGAGGGAGCCAACTCCGGACCGGGCGCCATCGCCCTCGGTCCCCGCGGCAACGACACGTTCAATCACGTCAAGCGGGGCGACTGCCTGAACTGGCCCGGCCGCAACCCCGACGCCGCGCACATCGTCGACTGCAAGGACAACCACCGCTTCGAGGTGGCGCAGGCCGTCGACATGCGCACGTTCCCCGGCAGCGAGTACGGGCCGGGAGCACCGCCGCCGTCGGTGGACCGGATCAAGCAGATCAGCCAGGAGCAGTGCACGCCGTCGGTGCGTAGCTACCTCGGGCCGAAGTACGACCCGAACGGCAAGTACACCATCGGCCTGCTGTGGTCTGGCGAGAAGGCGTGGAAGCAATCCGGTGAGCGGCGCATGCTGTGCGGCCTGCAGTTGCTGGGCCCCGGCGACAGCCAGCTGGAATCCGCGGGCAAGGTGGCCGACCTCGACCAGTCGAAGGTGTGGGCCGCAGGCACCTGCCTCGGCATCGACGCCGCCACGAATCAGCCCACCGATGTCCCGGTCGATTGCGCGGCGCCGCACGCCATGGAGGTCACCGGCGCGGTCAACCTGGGCGAGAAGTTCCCCGGCGGGCTGCCCTCGGAGGGCGATCAGGACAACTTCATCAAGGACGCCTGCACCGCGCAGACCGACGCCTACCTGGCCCCGGTCCAGTTGCGCACCACCACGCTGGCCCTGAGCTACAGCACCATCTCGCTGCCCAGCTGGTCGGCCGGCAGCCACCAGGTGTCCTGCAGCATCGGTGCCACGCTGGGCAACGGCGGCTGGTCGACACTGGTCAACAGCGCCAAGGGGCCGCTGATGATCAACGGGCAGCCTCCGGTGGCGCCGCCGGACATCCCGGAGGAGCGGCTCAACATGGAGCCCGTCCCGATGCCCGACGTGGACGAGCCGTCTTCGGGTTCATCCGGGTCGTCGTCTTCGTCCGGGTCGTCGTCATCCGGGTCTTCGTCGTCCGGGTCTTCATCGGGTTCGGGCTCGTCGAGTTCGGGGTCGGGTTCCGGTTCGTCGGGCTCGTCCGGATCTTCGGGTTCGTCGAGTTCGTCGGGCGGCCAGCACCTTCCGCAGGCCGCGACCACCGCGGCGCCGGCTCCCACCCAGGCCAACACCTTCAACCCGCCGCCGCCTGAGCAGGCACCGGCACCCGCGCCCGAGCAGGCACCCGCGCCCGCTCCTGACGGCGCGGCGCCGCCCGCCGGTCCGCCGCCGGGTGAGCCGGTGCCCGTACCGCCGGGGCCGTAAGCCCGTGCCGGTGCGGATGAGTTCGCAGCGGTTCGACGAGTTGGTGTCCGACGCACTCGATCTGATCCCGCCGCAGTTGGCGGCCGCCCTCGACAACATCGTGGTCCTGGTCGAGGATCGCGATCCCGACGAGCCCGAGATTCTCGGCCTGTACCGGGGAGTGGCGCTGACCGAGCGGGATTCCTGGTACGCCGGTTCGCTGCCGGACACCATCACGATCTACCGCGGAGCCCTGCTGGATTTCTGTGACAGCGAGGCCGACGTGGTCGACGAGGTGGCCATCACCGTCATCCACGAGATCGCGCATCACTTCGGGATCGATGATGAGCGGCTCCACGAACTCGGTTGGGGCTAGTCACGGTCCAGCAGGCGCGGCAACCGCGATTTGTCGGCCCGCAGTGCTATCAACGGGCTATGACGATCCAGTGCCGGGAGTGCGCAGCCGGTCTGGAGCATTGCCACGGCACCGTGATCATCCACGTCCAGTACCGCGCGGAATGCACCGACGACGGCTGCACCACACCGGAAGCAGCGCATACCTTCACCGTCGACTGTCAGGCGGTGGGCTGCCCGTGCGGGCGTGAGGGCGAACTGTCGATCCGGCGGTACGGCTAGCCCATCGGGTCGGAATCGGAGGTCACCGCATCGGCGACCGGAGTGGCGTCCGGTTCCGGATAGAACGGCGGTGTCAGGGCCGCCCATTGCACGCAACTCCAGCGCCCGTCGGTGATCGGTGCCAGCACAACTGATTCGGTATTGCCCAGGTGATGGTCGAGGGCGAAGCTGCCCTCGACACCGGCCAGCACGGCGGCCACCAGCCGGATCGCGGCGCCGTGACTCACCACGACGATGTCGCTGTTGAAGTCATTGTCGTCGAGATACCGCAGCCGCAGTTCGGTGAGCACGGGCACGTAGCGGGCCAGGACCGTCTCGGCGCTCTCGCCTCCCGGCATCGGCACGTCCAGTTCGCCCCGGTGCCAGCGTTCGTAGATCCGGTTGAACTCGGCAACTGCGGCGTCGTCGCTGCGGTCCTCCAGTTCGCCGACCTGGACTTCGTGGATCCCTTCGAATTCGAAGGGGACAAGGCCGGTTTCGCTGCCGATACCGGCGGCCGTCTGTGCTGCGCGCCGAGCCACCGAGTGGGCCAGGATCGACGGGCGCTGACTCAGCATTCCGCCGAACCGCCGGGCCTGGTCGTGTCCGAGGTCGGTCAGCTCCGCGCCGGGCGGCCGGGTGTCCAGACGCCGGGCGACGTTGCCTTGGGACTGCCCGTGGCGGACGAGTATCAGCCGTCCGCTCATGAGGCGCCCGTTCCGTCACGCAAACCCGTCAACCACCGTGTGGCCTCGTCCAGTCGCGGCGGGGGTGCGCCCGCGTTCGCTCCGGTCGGCCAGGATCCGAGATATCGCACATCGGTACAACGCCGGTGCAACGCTTTGAGTGCCTCAGCCACCGAATCGTCTTCGATGTGCCCGACACAGTCGAGGAAGAACATGTATGTGCCCAGCTCGGTTCTGGTGGGCCGGCTTTCGATCCGGGTGAGGTCGATGTCGCGGATCGAGAATTCGGTCATCGCGGCGACCAGCGCACCGGGGGTGTTGTCCAGGCGCAGCACCACCGAAGTGCGGTCGGCGCCGGTGGCCGGCGGCGGCACGCCGGGCGGGCCGACCAGGACGAAGCGGGTTCGGGCGTTGGCTTCGTCGACGACGTCGGCGGCCAGGATGTCCAGCCCGCAGCGCTCGGCGGCCAGCCGCGTGCTCACCCCGGCGTCGGCGTTGCCCTCGGCGACATCGTGGGCGGCTGCGGCGTTGGAGGTGGCGGGCACGACCGCGGCGTCGGGCAGGTTGGCGGCCAGCCATCGGCGCACCTGCGCGAGCGCCACCGGGAAGGCGGCCACGGTCTTCACCGGCTCGCTGTGCCCCGGCCGGGTGACGATGGTGAACGCGACGTTGAGGGTCAGCTCGGCATAGATCTGGAGCGGTTCACCGACGGCCAGGCTGTCCAGCGTCGGCAGCACCGATCCCTCGATCGAGTTCTCGATCGGCACGCAGGCGTAATCGGCCCGCCCGTCGCGGACCGCGGCCAGTGCGCCGGGGGTGCTGTCGGTCAGCACCGGTGTGAAGCGGTCCGTGCGATCGCCGGCTGCCGACTGCAGAGGGGGCACCATCTCGTGCGCCACCATCTGCAGTAACGCCACTTCGGTAAAGGTCCCCTCCGGTCCGAGGTAGGCGATACGCGGCACGTCCCAACCCTATCGGGTCGGCGTCGGGCGATCCGTTGATGACGGCCCCGCGGTGTTTCACGAAAGCCTTGCCGGTGCCGCATCACCCAGTTAAGTTAGGCTTACCTCACCTAATCACCTCACCTAATTTCGAAGGCGGCGAGATGGCCATAGCGACACCGACGACAGCCGAGCGGATCCGCAGCGCATGCGCACGAGGCGGCGGAGCGATGCTCGCGGTCGATGGCATGGAACCGGTCGCCTCACCCGTGCACCACCTGCTCGACGACGGGTCCTTCGCGATCACCGTCCCCGAGACCAGCCCGCCCGCGGGCATGGCGATGTCGGCCGGCGCTGCCGGTATCCAGGCGGTGTTGGAGATGACCGACTACGCCCCGCTGCCGCTGCGCGAGCCGGTGCGCTCCCTGGTGTGGATCCGCGGCCGCCTGCAGCACGTGCCGAGCGCCGAGGTGCCGGCCCTGCTCGACCTCGTCGCCGCCGAGAACCCGAATCCCGCTCTGCTGCAGGTCAACTCCAACACGCAGCAGAACGCCGGACACGATGACGACAACTACTCGTTGATGCGCCTGGAGATCGAGTCGATTGTGGTGGCTGATGCCACCGGCGCCGAGGCGGTCGCCCTCGGGGCGCTCCTGCAGGCCCGCCCCGATCCGTTCTGCGCGATGGAGTCCGGCTGGCTGCAACACATGGAGTCCTCGCACCGCGATGTGGTGGACCGCCTCGCCACCCGGCTACCGATCACCCTGCGCCAGGGACGGGTCCGCCCTCTCGGCCTGGACCGCTACGGCGTGCAACTGCGCGTCGAGAACGAAAACGGCGACCACGACGTACGCCTGCCGTTCCCGAAACCCGTCGACGATGTCACCGGCCTGAGCCAGGCCATCCGCGTATTGATGGGCTGCCCGTTCCTCAACGGCCTGCGCGCGCGCCGGATCTGACCCGCACGATCTTCCCGGCGGTCCGGGCGCCGCTACCGTGGCTCCGGTGACGACTTCGGCGACCGGGCCCCACGAGCACCTCGAGCCGCAACGCCGCACAATCAAGATCGAGATCGCCGTCGTGCTGGCGGTGACGTTCGGGCTCAGTGCCTACACCGCGGGCCTGCGGCTCGTCGAAGCGGTACTGCTCGGCCTGTCCGGACAGACGGTCGCGCTCAACCCGAAGCGCTCCCCATTCGACCTGATCGACCTCGGCCTGCATCTGGCCGTGATCCTGCAGCTGCTGGCCTGGGGTGCCCTGGCCCTGTACCTCTTGTGGCGCAGCGGTTTCGGGCCGTCCTCGATCGGGCTCTCGCGCCCGAAATGGCGTGCCGACGGGCTGGGTGGGCTGGGCCTGGCCGCCCTCATCGGTCTGCCCGGGCTGGGTTTCTACGTGCTGGCCCGGATGCTGGGGCTGAGCGCCGATGTGGAGCCGGCCGAGCTGTACGACACGTGGTGGCGCATCCCCGTGCTGCTCGGCGTGGCGTTCGCCAACGGTTGGGCCGAAGAGATCATCGTGGTGGGGTTCCTGCTGACCCGGCTGCGCCAGCTCGACGTGAGCCCGGGCCGGGCACTGATCATCTCCAGCCTGCTGCGCGGCGCATATCACCTCTACCAGGGCTACAGCGCCGGTCTGGGCAATGTCGCGATGGGTCTGGTGTTCGGCTACGCATGGCAACGCACCGGACGGCTGTGGCCCCTGATCATCGCCCACACCCTGATCGACGCGGTGGCGTTCGTCGGCTACGCGCTCGTGGCGGATCATCTGAGCTGGCTGCGATAACGCATCCGCCACGTACATTTCTGCTGTGGACGACTTCACCGCTTCAGGGCGACCTCCCGACCCGCGCTCGCGGCGTCCGGGACCGCGCCGCCGTGACGCCGAGCCGTCCCAGGTGATCCGGCGTGACCCGAACCATCGTCCGCCCTGGCCGCCGAATCCACCCACGCCGCCACGGAAGACTCCTCCGCCGCCGCGACAACAGGCCCCGAGACAACAGGCCCCCAGACAGGCCCCCAGACAGCAGCCCCCGAGGCAAGCCTTGAGGCCGCCCCCGCCTCGATCGGCTCCCCCACCGCCGCCGGCCCGGCCGACCGCGCCCGCACCGGCACGCAAGCCGCGGCGACGGCGGCGCTGGGGCCGCCTGGTGGTGACTGTGCCGCTGGTCGTCCTATTGGCGGCGGCGCTGGCCGTGATCGGCGGCGGCTTCTGGATCGACTCGTCGCTGCACCGCATCCCGGCCCTGGCCGATTATCCCGAGCGTCCCGCGGCTGCCCACGGCACCACCTGGCTCCTGGTGGGGTCCGACAGCCGCCAGAACCTCAGCCCCGAGCAGCAGGCCGACCTGGCCACGGGCGGGGACATCGGCACCGGCCGCACCGACACGATCCTGTTGGTGCACATCCCAGGGATCGGCTCGAGCACTCCGGCCACCATGGTCTCCATTCCCCGGGATTCCTACCTGCCGATTCCCGGGTACGGCGAGGACAAGGTGAACGCGGCGTTCTCGGTGGGTGGGGCGCAGCTGCTGGCACAGACCATCGAACAAGCGACCGGACTGCACCTCGACCACTACGCCGAGATCGGGTTCGACGGCTTCGCCGCACTCGTCGACGCCGTCGGCGGGGTGACGATGTGCCCGGCCGAGCCGATCAGCGACCCGCTGGCCGGGATCGACCTACCCGCGGGCTGCCAGGAACTCGACGGCCGCAGCGCCCTCGGCTACGTCCGCACGCGCGCCACGCCGCGAGCGGATCTGGACCGCATGATCAACCAGCGCGCGTTCATGTCCGCGCTGTTGCACCGGGCCACCAGCCCGGAGGTGCTGCTCAACCCGTTGCGGTGGCAGCCGATGGCCCGGGCCGCCACCGATTCCGTCGCCGTCGACGAGAACGCGCACGTCTGGGACCTGGGCCGGCTGGCGTGGGCGATGCACGGCGACGACATGGTCACCGCGACGGTGCCGATCGGCGAGTTCACCGGCAGCGATTCGGGCGCGGTCGTGGTGTGGGACAGCGAGGCGGCCGGCCGTCTGTTCACCGCGCTGGCCGACGACTCACCGGTGCCCGCCGATGTCGTCCAAAAGCCCCAACCTTGAGCTTAGGCAAAGCTAAAAAAGGTGGCAGCAAATTCGCAACGGCGAATGTAATGCACGGCACACCACTAAGGTAAAGCTGACCTCAATGAGGTCAACCTTCGGTGACAATGGCGTCTGACCTGCTATATCCTCGCCGTCATGACGACGACCGGTGAACTCGACACGAAATTCCACGCACTTGTCTCGGATCAGATCCGCAGCGAGTTCACCGCGTCACAGCAATACATCGCCATTGCGGTTTATTTCGACGGCGCCGACCTTCCGCAGCTCGCCAAACATTTCTATGCGCAGGCGGTCGAGGAGCGTAACCACGCCATGATGCTGGTCCAGTATCTGCTCGATCGGGATATCGACGCCGAGATCCCGGGTGTCGACGCGGTGTGCAACCGCTTCGATGCGCCCCGTGACGCGCTCGCGCTGGCACTCAGCCAGGAGCGCACGGTCACCGAGCAGATCAGCCGGCTCGCGAGCGTCGCCCGCGAGGAGGGTGACTACCTCGGCGAGCAGTTCATGCAGTGGTTCCTCAAGGAGCAAATCGAAGAGGTCTCGTCGATGGCGACGTTGGTGCGCATCGCCGACCGCGCGGGCGACAACCTGTTCCACATCGAGGACTTCGTCGCCAGGGAACTCACCGCTGGTGCCGGTGTGGATCCGGCCGCCCCGAAGGCCGCCGGCGGCAACCTCTGATCTCAGTCCCGACCCGCACCCGTCAGGCCGTTCTCCAGCCAGCTCTTGGTGCGGCCGGGATGATTCGTGGCCACCCAGCCCACCCCGATGTCGCGGCAGAACCGGACATCCTCGTAGTGGTCGACAGTCCAGCAGTACAGCGCACGCCCCTGCGCGGCGGCCCGGTCGACCAGTTCCGGATGCTCACGCAGGGTCGCGATGGACGGGCCGACCGCAGTCGCCCCGACCGTCGTGGCCGCGCTCCCGCCCAGGTACCGCGACGTGTCGCCGAGCAGCACGGTCGGCAGCATCGGTGCGGCCCGGCGGATCCGCCACACCGCGGCCGCCGAGAAGGACATCACCACCGCGCGTGACAGATCGGCCGAGGCCGGTGCGGCGATGCCGTACCGGTGCAGCAGTGCCAGCACCTTGTTCTCCACCAGCGCGCCGTAGCGCACCGGATGTTTGGTCTCGATGAACAGCTTGACCGGCCGGTTCCAGTCCAGCACCAGCGAGACGAGATCGTCGAGGGTCAGTAGCCCGGTGTCGCCTGAAGCGCCGTCGCCGGAGCGCGCGCCGGCATGCCATGACCCGTAGTCGAGCCTGCGCAGTTCGGCCAATGTCATCTCACTGACCACGCCGGTGCCGGTGGAGGTGCGGTCCACACGGCGGTCGTGCACACACACCAGGTGCCCGTCGCGGGTCAGCCGTACATCGCATTCCACGCCATCGGCACCCTCACGCAAAGCGAGGTCGTATGCGGCCAGCGTGTGCTCGGGTTTGTCGGCGGATGCTCCGCGATGGGCCACCACGAACGGATGCCCAGGCCCGGGGGTCGCCTGTCCAGCGGCACCGCCGTCGCCCGTTTCCATACGGCCTATGCTGCCGGGTTCTGCCCTCGGGCCTCAACCGGAACGGCGGATTCAGCTGAATCCTCACAATTCTCCGAAGCCTCGTCGGCGTCGGCGTCGAGTTCGGGCTCGGCGTCAGGTTCGGCCTCGGGTTCGGCTTCAGGTTCGATGACGACCCAGCGCCGGACGCTGCGCTCCGCGGTTGTCCCGCTGCCCTCGAAACCGTCGAAAACCTTGGCCGTCAGCAGGAAGCCGGCGAGCGCGAGCAGGTATCCGACGATCGTGGCCACCGTGTTGTCGGCGATGTTCTGTGGCGCGTCGTTGAAGAAGGTGACGTACACGGTGCCGACCATCGACCACACCGCGAGCACCGCGCTGAACACCCACGCGATCCACCACACCACGATCGGCCGGCGCAGGTGTGACAGGCGGCCTTCGAGAGCGGCCAGTTCCCACACGAACACCGGGGCCATCACCAGGTTCACGCCGGGCAGCAGGCAACAGAGCCACAGTGTCCTGGTGCTCCGCGGATCCACTTCGCCGTGCTGGGCGTAACCGGCGGCCCGACGCGCGATCAGCCAGCGCACCAGCACCACCACCGTGATGAGCACGACGACGATGGCCACCACGCTGGCCAGCAGACCGATGGCGACGCCACCGATCGCGATCAGCGGGTGCAGCAGCATATTGCGGTTGATCAGTAGAAGGCCGTATCGGATCACGTGGGCGAAAGCCGCGACACCCAACACCACCATGGCCGCCACGAGCATGAGCCGGACCGTGCCCGCACCGGACTCGTCAACGGTCTGCTGCGGCTGATCGTCGACATCGAACTGCTGGTGCAGCCCCCAGCTCGGGATCATCCGGTAGCGCGGTGTGGGCCCGAGCGGACGGCGTGGGCGCCGCTGATGCGGCGGAGGACCGGGACGCAAGGCGATCCAGCGGTAGCCGGGCGCGAGTTGCGGCGTGCGCTGCGCCGGCTGAGAGGGTGCCTGCGCTGGAGACGCTGGAGCCTGTCCGGCGGGTCCCCACTGGGACTGAGGCGACGACGGCGCGGAAGGCGCCATCAACGAGCCGCCGCACCGGGGGCACCACGACCGCTGCCGGTCACGCACGTTCCAGCGCGTCCCGCACTGCGAACACACCTGGATCATCCGACCAGCCTAGCCACGATCTCCTGACGGGTGCTGCGCGGTCAGATACTCCCCGGGCCGCCGGCGTCGGTGACGATCGGACGTCCGGCGCCGGCCCAGGCCAGCATTCCGCCCTCGACGTTGATCGGGGTGTAGCCGTTGCGGGCCAGGTAGTTCGCCACGCGCAGCGACCGGCCGCCCGCATGGCAGATCACGTACAGCTCGGCGTCCGGATCGATCTCGGCCATCCGCGTCGGGACGTCACCCATCGGGATGTGCTGTGCGCCCGCGGCGTGACCGCGTTGCCATTCGTCGTCCTCACGAACGTCGAGCAGCACGACAGACCCTTCGAACGTGGTGGGTACCGCAGCGATATCTGCCTGCCCGACTTCCACATCGTCCATGCCGTCAATGCTCGCATGCCCGCGGCGCCGGGCGCACCCCACCCTGATGGCTCACCGCGGTGTTAGCAACGGGAAGCTATCCACAGTTTCCACAGGTTCATCCACAGCCCGGCACCAGCGGAAAAGCTTCCGAGGTGGGGATTACTGGGCGGTAGCTGTCCATCACTGTGGATAAACCTGGGGTGTCCGAGGCAGCGATCAACAACCGTCATCGCCGCCGAGCGAAATTAAGCATTCGGCTAAACGCGGTCGCCGAACGCCGGCCGGATCAGGTTGGGATCAACATGATTCGAGTGGCCCATGGCGCGGCATCCGCTGACGCAGAGGCCGATTTTCCCTGGGCCATTACAGGGTCTATGATCGGCGTCACACCAGATGTTGTGACAGAACTCACTGGGAGCAGGCATTGATGGTGCAGGTCAGGAGCGTTTGATGGCGTCGCATCCGATCGGATCGGGATCGGCTTTACCGCAGCCCGAATGGCATTCGTCCGGCCATCTGCACACCCGAAATCAGATGATGGCCTTCCTTCGGGCCAGTGTCATCGCCCTGCTGTTGCTCGGCGTGCTCGCCGTGATCGTCCTGTTCTGACCCTCGCCCATCGGGTATACGTGTGGACGGCACGCGCGTCCTTGCGGTGCGCCCTGCGATGGAGCAATGTTGACGACGATCTTGTCTCGACGATCTTCGAAGACGCTGGCTCCATCGATCGATAATGAGGAAGGAATCTCGTGGCTGAATACACTTTGCCGGACCTGGATTACGACTACGGAGCGCTCGAGCCCCACATCTCCGGGCAGATCAACGAGCTCCACCACAGCAAGCACCATGCGACCTATGTGAAGGGTGTCAACGACGCGGTCGCCAAGCTCGACGAGGCGCGGGCCAACGGCGATCACGCGGCGATCTTCCTCAACGAGAAGAACCTCGCCTTCCACCTCGGTGGCCACGTGAACCACTCGATCTGGTGGAAGAACCTGTCACCCAACGGTGGGGACAAGCCGACCGGTGACCTGGCCGCGGCGATCGACGACCAGTTCGGCTCGTTCGACAAGTTCCAGGCGCAGTTCACCGCCGCCGCCAACGGGCTGCAGGGTTCGGGCTGGGCCGTGCTCGGCTACGACAGCCTCGGTGACCGGCTGCTGACCTTCCAGCTCTACGACCAGCAGGCCAACGTGCCGCTCGGCATCATCCCGCTGCTGCAGGTCGACATGTGGGAGCACGCCTTCTACCTGCAGTACAAGAACGTCAAGGCCGACTACGTCAAGGCGTTCTGGAATGTCGTGAACTGGGAGGACGTGCAGAACCGCTACGCGGCCGCCACCTCCAAGGCCAACGGCCTGATCTTCGGCTAGTTCCCGATCGAGGGCCGGATCGGTTTTCTGATCTCTCACCAAGGGGCGTCGCGCGGACAGCGTGGCGCCCCGCCCTCGTTTCCGGGCCGGTGTATTGGCCGAGTCGTTACCGGTCCGGTTCCCGTGTCGTCTTGCGCAGCCGCCGCTGCTGCCGCATCCTGAACTGATCGACCCACAGAAGTGTCGGAGCACCGATCAGCCGGTGGCCCAACACCGATGTCCCGGAGGCGATATGGATACGACGGGGTCCGGCAGGGCGATCGAGATCGCCCCTTTTCATTCCGGCGGTGCGCTCAAAGGTTTCGTGGTTTCAGGTCGATGGCCTGACTCCACCAAAGAGTGGGCGCAGCTTCTCATGGTCACGGTGCGAATTGCCTCGTTGCCCGGATTACTCTCCACCACAACGGTTTTCGGTGTCCGAGAAGAACTGCCGGAGGAGCCGCAGCCCGGCACCGTCGGACTGGTCATCGCGGAGGGCCCGGTCGTGGGCGAATCCGCGGTTCCACCCGGGTATTTCGCCGATCATCAGCCACCGGCACTGCTGATGCTGCATCCGCCTTCGGAGACAACGCCATCCCTTCCGGAATGCACCGGCGCGGCTTCGGGATGCGTATTACTGCCGGGGCTCCCATATCTCGGGTTGGAGCACCGGGCCGCCTGGGTCGAGGCCGAATCAGATGGCACGGTGACTTCGGTGGTCAGCCGGGTGGGTGTCGATCCGATCAGCCACCCGGACACCGCGATCCTGGCGATGCTTCTGGCGGCGTAGGGATGCCAGAAACGGGACATCCTCTCCAACAAGGAGAACCCGGCTCCCGAAAAACGGTAGGAACTCTGGCGAGGTTGGCGGACAACAGCTAGGGTCCACTAGATCAGCGAAGGGCAGCAGCCCGCAATCGTCCCGTCTGCATGCTGGCGTCGTGAGGCCCGGCCGACGGACTGCGATGCGGTGGTGAGACCTTCGACCGTATGTAGGTGCGCCGCGCGAGCGGCATGTATCGGCGGTGTGTCGAAAGGGCGCCATGTCCGCAGCCGCAGGCCTCAGCGCCGGCAGCAGGATCGCCGATCTCCCCTACCCTCAGCGGCCTTTCGATAGCCGTGACGCCCGGCCGCAACCGCGGCTGCTGCCGCAGTTGTGCCGACGATTGTTCCGCCCCGGCGCAATCCGCCTCGTGTTTCCGCACCGCAACCCCGTCTTGAATCAGCGCCAGAATCCTTCAGAGGCCGTCTGGCTATCGCGAGCAAGGGGGCTGATGCGCATTCCATCGCCCAACCTGTAACGTGTTCCACGTCGTTCGACAACCGCGTTGCGCGCAATCTGACGCGACCCGGGGTCCGCGTTACAGCAAATATCTGTTTCCCCTAGTCACGGCGGTGCCGCAGTTGCCGGCACAGAAGCTGATCATGATCTAGCGCACCTGTGAGCCCAGCTCACCGCGCCGAATACAACGGAACCGTCACCTTTTGCAGTGCCAGAAGGCCCAATCCCGCCCCACCTTCACGGCGAAGCGCTCGGTATGCACCGCAGAGACCTTCAAAACGCAAAGCCCGTTTAACTTTTGTGGCGTTTGCACTTGGTTGTCGTCACAACACTCGCTACCATAGTCAGCAAATACGCCGCCTATTCGTACCGCTCGTGAAGCATGTGGAGGTCAAATCGATGAGCAAGACGTTCGCCGCCCGCCTAAACCGCCTGTTCGATACGGTTTATCCGCCTGGGCGCGGACCCCACACGTCTGCCGAGGTGATCGCCGCATTGAAGTCCGAGGGCGTCACCATGTCGGCTCCGTACCTGTCGCAGCTCCGTTCGGGCAACCGGACGAACCCGTCGGCGGCAACCATGGCCGCACTTGCCAACTTCTTCCGGATCAAGCCGGCCTACTTCACCGACGACGAGTACTACGAGAAGCTGGACAAGGAGCTGACCTGGCTGGCCAGCATGCGTGACGAGGGGATCCGCCGGATCGCTGCCCGTACCGTCGGGCTGTCCACCGAAGCTCAGCAGGACCTGGTCCAGAAGGTCGACGAGCTTCGCCGCCGGGAACACCTCGACGACTGATTCTTCAGTTCCACCTGGCGTTCTCGCGCGCTGAAACCCACGTCAGTGGGGACCATTTCGGTGGTTCCCACTCGCGCGGGTTTCAGCTGCGCCCAGCTCCGCGGGCCAGTTGCCGGTACTGCTCGGCGATCGCCAGAATCCATTCCCGGTCCGCATAGGATTCCGGCTGACTGAGCCAGGCCAGCCCCGGGAACGCCGAACGTTCGTCGCCCTCGCGGGTGTCGTAGATCCACTGGGCGATGGCCCGCGCCTGATCGCGCGGTCGCACCTGCGGCCGCTCGACATCACCCAATTCTGTTGCGCCACTTGACCCGCCCGATCCGCGCGGTCCAGCTGTCTCGTGGCGCCTGGCGTCGGCCGCGGTGGCCTCCAGATACAGCGCGTCGGAGATCAGCGACATGCGTTCGGCGACGCGGAACACGAGCGGTCCACGCGGACGCACCCCGATACCCACGTCGGGCTGACGCCGGGCCAGCTCGTCCAGCAGCGGTTTGATGGTCCGCAATTCCTGCTGTGCACCGAACCAGTCTTCGACGCTCGGCAGCAGAGATCCGGCGGCGACGATGACCATCGCGCACCCGAGCATGGTCGCGGCGGCGCCCAGACCGACAGTCTGGGTTCGCCCTGCTGCCCGGAGCAGGACGAATCCGCTGGCGGCCACGATCAGCACCATGCCGACCGTGAACAGGAACAGCGCCCGTCCACGCCGGCTGCGGTTCGAGTAGCGAAGACCGGCCCAGGCCACCAAGGTGAGGGCCAGGAAGACGTAGAGCAGTGGCAGCAGCCAGGACGTGCCGGTCGACCCGAGGTCCCGCTTCAGATACTCCGAGGGCGACATCTCCGGCTGCCGACCGGCATAGAAGAAAATCACCAGGCTGATGACGGCCACGAGGCCGGCTACGCCGTACTGGATCAGCGCGATGCGGCGCGTGAGGGTGGCCGAATGGCCCGACGATGCGGTCGTGATCATCACGCAACTGCCCGCGGCACATGCGATCAGCGCGACCTGGCTGAGCCCGACCGCGATGTTCGGCCAGTGCACCACGGTGTCGATCAGCAGGGCGAGCGGCGGCCAGTTCAGAGCGGCGACGACGCCCAGGCTGCCCAACGACAGGATCATCGCGGAACTCACCAGGGATTGTTTGTTCACCAGTGCCCAGCCGATACGCAGGCCGGTAGCCAGGCCGAGCAGGCCGGCGATCACCCAGACGATCAACCAAATGCCTCTCCGAGGCGAACCTGCACGATCGAGGAGCGATCGGAGGGCAGCCGGCCCAGACGGTAGAGCAGGAGCGCGGCGAAGTCCTCGGCCTCCTGCTCGATGTCCTCGCCGTTGGGCCCCATGCACCCGGTGCGCTGGTTCAGCATGTAGCTGATCAGGTCCGAGGTTGCCACCTCGGCCGTGGCCGCGGCCGCGTCGACGATCGAGATCCCCTCGTGGCCCAGCACCAGGTGGCCCAGTTCATGAGCCAGAGTGCGGTCCCACGCCGGCAGGCCCTGCTGGATGAGGAACACATCGCGGTCGGCGTATTGCCGCCACTGCCCACACACGCCGGGAGGAAGCTCGGCCATGGTCAGCTCGATCGGTCTACCGCGGTCTGCGCTCACGGCGTCGACCAGGCGGGTCAACGTGACTTCGCCCTGTCGAGGGGCGAGGTCGAGAACCTCGTTGACAGCGCGCGTGACGCTTCGACTGGCGGACATGGTCCCCCTTTCCACCCTTTCGTTCACGCCCGGACAACTCCTCTTGCCTGAATTCTCCCAGGTCGTTCCTAACTCATGAACCTACTGGCGTCGATTCGAACCGTCCGACCGGCTTTGGCTTGCCGGTATCCCACCAGTCCGCCCAGGCCGGTCAGCGCCATCATCCCGGTCACACCGGGAAGCGCCATCGCCGCGATCTCCATCGTGTTCGCGGTGCGCAGGTAGTCCGCGTAGCCGGCCCGGAAGGACGCGGGTGGCATGGCGGCATCCAGTCCGACGGCGGCGGGACGGCCCGCCTGGGTCCGCATCTTGGTGGACGGTTGCATGTCCGGTCCGGATCCCGGGCCGGACTGCGGCCCGTGGTCGGAGCCCGGGGCACCCAAAGGCACCGCGAGCGGTGGCACGATGACCGGCAGCACGACGACCGGAACGGGAATCGGAACGGGAATCGGCGCCACCCCGGCCGCAGCGGCCAGGCCGGGCAGGGACGGCGCGGCCAGGTCGGGCGCCTGTGCCTGCGGCGCCGGCAATTGCATGTCCGGCGGTCGCGGATAGTCGAACGGCGCCGGCACTCCACCACCGCCATCTCCACCGCCCGCGGAACCGCCGATGAGGGTCGTCGCCGAAGTGGTCGCAGAGGTGGTCTCCGAGGTCGACTTCGTGGTCGTCGCCGACGTCGTTTCCGACGTCGTCCCGGTAGTCGTCTGGGTGGTCGCCGAGGTGGTCCGTGAGGTGGTCACCGTGGGCTCGGTCGAAGACACCGCCGTCGTCGTCTCAACCGAGCCCGATGTTGTCGGAGTCTCAGACTCAGACGGCTTCGTACTCGGTGAGGCCGTGTCGGTCTCGGTCGGCGTCTTGGTGTCGGTTCCAGTTTGCGGAGGCGTCTGCGTTCCGGAGGGTTCCGCGGTGTCCGTAGGTTCCCCGGTCTTGGTCGGTTTGCCTGTGATCTTGGTGGGCTTGCCACTCGTCTTGGTGGGTTTGTGGCTCGTTCGCGTGCCTGACGAACCGTCGTCGCCGTCGTCTTCGCCCGAGGAATCGCCGTCGTTCTCGTGGCCCTGCCCGTGGTCCTTGCCCTCGTGCCCATCGTGGCCGTTGCCGGCACTGTTCGACGAGCCTTGCCCGTTGTCGGGCCGGCCACGATCCGGATCGGCAAACGCCAACGCTCCCCCGATACCGGCGGTGATCAGGCCCGTAAGGACCAGACCGGTCGAGGCGGCGACGCGCAACCGCGAACGCACGTTGTCACCACCCTTTCGCGCACCGCCCGCACGCTTAGTCAACGAATTCAATTCTCGCACAGACAGCCGGTTCAAATTTGCTAGCTGAGGTGATTACCCACGGCGATCACGGGGAGCCGCGGCGGAGCAAATCCACCGGACGATACTGTGGGTCTGCAGCACTTCTGCGGTGACCACGAACACACGACTAATTGACCGGGAGGCAACCGGAATGGGCCTGTTCACGCGACGAAAAAGCCGCGCCACCCGCCGCGCCGAAGCCCGCGCCATCAAGGCCAAGGCCAAGCTGGAAGCCCGGCTCACCGCAAAGAACGACGCTCGTCGCATCAAGTCCGATCAGAAAGCTGCCCAGCGGGCCCTCAAAGCTCAGGTCAAAGCACAGCGGGACAGTGACCGCAATGCCCTCAAAGTGGCGGAGGCAGAGCTGAAGGCGGCGCGCGAGGGACGTCTGCTCGCGCCCGCCCGGATTCGCCGCCTGCTCACCGTCACACGTTTGCTGGCGCCGGTCCTGGTGCCGTTGATCTACCGCGCCGCGACGGCCGCCCGGGGTGCTCTGGACGAACGCCGCGCAGACCGTCTCGGCGTCTCCCTGGCCCAGCTCGGTCAGTTCTCCGGGCACGGCGCCGAACTCTCCGCACGGATCTCCGGCGCCGAGCAGACCCTGCGCCAGGTCGCCGAGAAGAAGCCCAAGGACGCCGAGACCAAGCAGTTCGTCACGGCGATCAATGACCGGCTCACAGATCTGGCCGCGGCGGTGACCGCCGCGGAGAACATGCCGACCGCGCGGCGCCGCGGCGCCCACGCAGCGATCGCCGCCCAGCTCGACGGCATCGATGCCGATCTCATGGCGCGGCTGGGACTGGTCTAGCCCCTTCTATGACCGGCGCCCGTATCGATTCCGCAGCCCCGCTGCGAGGTACGGCCGTCGGCACTCTCACGGCCGCGCTGGCCGTCGCAGCCCATGGCGCCGGCGGCGGTGGTCTGCCGGGCGGGGCCGTGGCCGCCCAGCTGATCGTGCTGGCGGTGGCCCTCGGCGCGGTTGCCGCGACCGTGGCCGGCGCCGGTCGGACGGCGGTGTTGTGGGCTCTGCTCGGCACCGGCCAGCTGCTGGCCCATGTCCTGTTGGCGACGGCCGCTCATTCGCACGGCGCGCAACCCGGCCCGGCGATGTGGGGTGCGCACCTGGCAGCGGTGTCGCTCGGGGCCGGCTTGATCGCCTGCGGTGCCCGGTTGTGGGCAGCGATGTCGCGCGTGGTGCGCGCGGTGGCGCCCGAAGGCCGGACCGTACCGGCACCCACGGTGTGCCTGACGGCGCGCGGCGCGGATCAGCCCCTGCACTCGGCCCTCTTCCTGGCCGCTTCGGTGTCTCATCGGGGTCCGCCGGTCGGCGTGAGCGCCTGACCGTCCGACCCCAACCCACGAAAGACACCAGAAATGCCACCCCTCACCGGGGCGTCCTCGCGCGCCCTGCTCATGTCCGCCGCAGTAGCGGTCACCGGTCTGCTCACCGCAGCGCCGGCCTGGGCCCATGTCCACGTCGAGGCCGACGATCCGACGCCCGGGACCACCTCGACACTCACTTTCCGGGTTCCCGGCGAGTCCGATACCGGCGCGCTGACAACACAATTGACGGTTGATCTGCCCAACGTCGCCTCGGCCCGCACCGAGGTGATGCCGGGCTGGACAACCAAGCTCGACCGTGACACCTCCGCGGGCACCGTCCGGACGGTCACCTGGACCGCGGCTCCCGGGGTGGGCATCTCATCCGAGCAGTTCGCGTTGTTCCGCGTATCGGTCAAACTTCCCGACGCGGCGAGCGCGAGCTTCCCCGTCACCCAGACCTACTCGGACGGGTCCGTGGTCCGGTGGGATCAGGCCCCGCTGCCCGACGGCAGCGAACCGGAGCATCCCGTACCGCAGGTGGCGCTGACCGGTTCCCCGTCCGAGGGACAGCACACCGAACACGGAACCGAGACGCCCGCAGCACCGGCCGCTGCCCCCGCTGAGCCGGCCGGAACCGTCGACAACTCGGCGCGCTGGCTGGCGGGCGGAGCGCTGATCGTCGCGGCCGCCGCAGTGGTCGCAAGCCTGCTGTCCCGGCGCCGGTCATGAGCCGGCTGCTGGCGGTCGCCCTGACCGGGCTGGTCCTGGGCGCCTCGGCGTTGGTCGGGGCGCCTGCGGCGTCGGCGCACGCGGCGCGGATCGCGTCCGACCCTGCCGAGCATGCGGCGCTCAGCACCTCACCACCCCGGGTGAGCGCCACCTTCAACGAGGCCCTGCAACCGGCCTTCGCCAACATGACGGTCGTCGGCCCGGATCACAACCTGTGGTCGCAGGGTGATCCGACGGTCGCCGGTGCGGTGATCAGTGTGGGGGTGCGCCCGCTGGGCCCGGCCGGTACCTACACCGTGAACTACCGGGTCACCTCTGCCGACGGGCACGTGGTCTCGGGTTCCTGGGCGTTCGACCTGACGGTCGCCGGTTCAGGCACTCCGGGGCCCGCCGCGTCGTCGTCCGCGCAGTCCGACGACGGCATCGCGGTGTGGCCGTTCGTGCTGGTCGCGGTCGTGCTCATCGGCGGCGCGGCCTGGTGGGCGGTCCGGCGCCGACGTTGACCGGAGCACTGATCCGGGCGCTGGCCGACTGCGCCGCCGTCGTCACACTCGGCCTGTCCGCGGTACCGCTGCTCGAATCCGACCGCTACCGCGCCGAGTTGGGCAGGAGGGCGGCCGGTCCCCTGGCCGTGGCTGCGGCGATCTGGCTGCCCGCCGAGATTGTGCGGCTGACGGTGGAGGCCGCGCAGACGGCGGGAGTCGGGTTCTGGCAGGTGGGCGTGCGCACCGTGAGCGAGTTCGGTCTGCACACCACTGCGGGCCGCGCCGGACTGGTCGGCATCGCGGCGGCGCTGATCGTCGGTGTGGTGGCGATCCTGGCGCCTCGTGGCGCGACCACCACGGCTGCGACCGTCGGTATCGCGGCGGTCGGGATGGCCGCCAGGACGCTGGCCGGGCACCTCTCGGAGAGCCCGATCGGCGGGATGGCCGTTGCGGTCCATGCACTGGCCGCCGCGATGTGGTGTGGCGGGCTGGCCGCACTGGTGCTCACCGTGACCCATCGCGGGCAGTGGGCCAGGGTGCTGCCCCGGTTCTCGCAGCTGTCGCTGTGCTGCGTGGGTGTGCTGCTGATCGCCGGTGTGGCCGCGGCGGCGGTCAAGTTGAACGCGCCCGCCGAGCTGTGGGCCACCGGCTACGGCCGGGTGCTGACGGCCAAGGTCGCCGTGACCGTGGCCCTCTTGACGCTGGCCTGGCGAAACCGGTCGCGGTGGCTGCCCGCGGCACGGGCGCACCGCAGTAGTGCCGCGTTGTCGAAACACCGATCGCTGGCGGAGTTGGGCATGATGGCTGTTGCGGTCACGCTCGCCGCGGCCCTGGCCGTCACGGGTTGACCGCCGCGGCGCCTGGCATGATGGGAAACACTGCCGGCCCCACAGGAACACCGGATACTGCGAAGGAGCAGCCAGATGGCAGAGCAGCAGGATCAACCCGCCGAGAAGCCAGAGACCGCAGCCGCGTCTGCTGCGGCCGAAGCGTCAGCGGCCGGCGCCGATCCCGCTCCGCCCAAGCCTGGCCCTCCGCCCGCCAAGAAAGCACCGGCGAAGAAGGCCCCCGCCAAGAAAGCTGCCGCGAAGAAGGCCCCCGCCAAGGCCGCCAAGAAAGCTCCGGCGAAGAAGGCCCCTGCCAAGAAGGCCCCGCCCGAGCCTGCGCCCGTCACTCCTGTGCCGGATGTCGCGGAGGCCGCCAAAGAGGCTGCCGCACAGGCGAAGTCGACTGTCGCCTCGGCCGCCAACCCGGTGTCCGGCCCGGTGCCGGTCCCGATGAGCGAAAGTCCGTCGTCCAAGCTGCCGCTGGCCGCGGCGGTGACCGTGGGCGTTTTGGCCGTGCTCTTGGTGTTGCTCAGCCGCCGTCATTCCGAGGACAGCTGATCCTGGCTTGACCCTGACGCGACGTCAGGGTCGACAGTGGCGTCATGCACGCAGATCCGCGGGTGAGGTCCGTCGGCGCAGTAGCCGCGCTGACGGACACCTCGGTGCGGACCCTTCACCACTACGACCACATCGGGCTGGTGGTGCCCAGCGTGCGTACCGCGGCGGGTTACCGCGGCTACACCGACGCCGATGTGGAGCGTTTGCATCTGGTCCTGGTGTACCGGTCAATCGGGCTGGCACTGGAGGCGATCCGCTCCCTGCTCGACGACCCGGATGCCGACGTGCTCGCCCACCTGCGACGCCAGCACAGCCTGCTGTGCGATCAGGCCGAGCAGTTGCAGCAGACCATCAAGGCAGTGGAGGAATTGATGAGCGCCCATGACAGAGGAATTCAGCTCACCGCCGAGGAGCAGGTGGAGATCTTCGGCAGTGCCGTTTTCGACGAGCATGACGACGAGGCGCGTGAGCGCTGGGGCGATACCGAGGAGTGGCGACAGTCCCGTCAGCGCACCGCGCAAATGACCAAGCAGGACTGGATCGAGTTCAAGGCGGAGAACGACGCGCTGCTCGACGCACTCGCCGAAGGCAAGCGCACGGGTGTGACGCCCGGGTCGGCGCAGGCCGATGCGCTGGCGGCCCGGCATCGCGCCAACATTTCCCGGTTCTACGACTGCAGCGACGACATGCACGTCTGCCTGGCCAACATCTATGTGGACGACGAGCGGTTCGCCCGCTACTACGACGAGGCCGAGCCCGGGCTGGCCCAGTTCGTGCACGACATCATCGTGCAAAGCGTCGCCGGCTAGCGGGCTGCGATAATCGGCGCGTGAGTATCGAACCGCGCGCCACCGCTGATCTGGTCGACGAGATCTACCCCGACGTCCGTAGCTGCGATCTGCAGTTGGGCAACTACGGCGGCAAGACCATGTTCGCCGGGCCGATCACCACGGTGCGCTGCTTCCAGGACAACGCTCTGCTCAAGTCGATTCTGTCCACCCCGGGTAACGGCGGCGTGCTGGTGGTCGACGGCGGCGGGTCACTGCACACCGCGCTGGTCGGCGACATCATCGCCGGGCTGGCCCACGACAACGGCTGGTCGGGCGTCGTGGTCAACGGACCGGTGCGGGATGCGGCGACGCTGCGCACCATCGACGTCGGGATCAAGGCCCTGGGTACCAACCCTCGTAAGGGCACCAAGACGGGCGAGGGCGAACGTGACGTGCCGGTGGAGTTCGGCGGCGTGACGTTCGTCCCGGGCGAGATCGCCTACTGCGACGAGGACGGCATCGTCGTCGTCGCCCCATAACGCGAAGGGGAACTAAACCTTCACTGCGGCACGGTGTTTGGTGAACAGCAGCGAATCCTCGTCGACCTTGCCGTACCGGATTGTCCGCATGTCGAAGAAGTAGTTCTGCTTGAGCTTCCACGGTGCTTCCGAGCCCGACTTGGGCAGCGTGTCCATGGCCCGCCGGAAGTAGCCGGGGGTGAAGTCCATGAAGGGCAGCTCATCGACGGCGTCGCCCGGGTGCTGCGCCTCGACGCGGTCGAACCCGTTGGCGTCCATGTAGTTCAGCATGCGGCAGATGAACTCGGAGACCAGGTCGGCCTTGAGAGTCCAGGACGCGTTGGTGTAGCCGAAGGTGATGGCCATGTTGGGCACACCCGAGAGCATGAGGCCCTTGTAGGTCATGGACTTGGTCAGGTCGATCGGCTCACCGTTGCGGTTGGCGGTCGCCCCGCCGAACAACTGCATGTTCAGACCCGTTGCGGTGACGATGATGTCGGCCTCGAGCACCTCGCCGGAGCTGAGCTTGATGCCGGTCTCGGTGAAGGTCTCGATCGTGTCGGTGACGACGCCGGCCTTGCCGGAGCGGATGGCCTTGAACAGATCCCCGTTGGGCGCCAGGCAGACTCGCTCGTCCCACGGGGCGTAGCGCGGGCTGAAGTGCTTGTCGTAGTCGAAGCCCTCGGGCAGGCGGCGGGTCCCCATCTTGCGCAAGAACTGCTTGAAGACCGACGGGAAGCGGCGTGCGACCTGGTACTGGCCGGTGCTGTAGCCGATCTGCTTCCACCGGTTGACGAAGTGCGCCAGGTCCTTCGGCAGGTACTTGTTGGTCTTTTCGGCCACCGGATCGACCAATGGCAGGGATCCGACGTAGGTGGGTGACCGCTGCAGCATCGTGACGTGTCCGACGCCGCCGTCGACCAGCGACGGGATGAGGGTGATCGCAGTGGCACCGGAGCCGATCACGACGACGTTCTTGCCCGTGTAGTCCAGGTCCTCGGGCCAGTGCTGCGGGTGGATGATCTGGCCCTTGAAGTCCGCCGCACCCGGGAACTCGGGCGAGTAGCCCTCGTCGTAGTTGTAGTAGCCGCTGCACACCGACAGGAACGACGCGGTGATCTGCTTGGCCTCACCGTCGTGCTCGACGTCGACGGTCCAGCGGTTGTCGGCATCCGACCAGTCCACCGAGAGCACGCGATGACCGGTGCGGATGTGGTTGCGGATGCCGTTCTCGTCGGCGGCCTCGTTGATGTAGTTCCAGATCGACTGGCCGTCGGCGATGGAGCGGGCCGACTCCCACGGCTTGAACCGGAACCCGAGGGTGAACATGTCCGAATCGGAACGGATGCCCGGGTATTTGAACAGGTCCCAGGTGCCGCCGATGTTCTCCCGGCGCTCGAGGATCACGTAGCTCTTGGTGGGGCAACGGTCCTGGAGGTGCCAGGCCGTGCTGATGCCGGAGATGCCGGCGCCGACGATCACAACATCGAAGTGTTCGTTCATGGGACCGACGGTATCAACACGGTGTTGATGCGGTCAACAGCCTGTCGATAAATTCAACACGGTGTTAGGCTGCAGTGCGTGACCACTCCCAGCACGACCCGCGCCCCGCGCGGTCGCCGGGCCGCCCGACCCTCGGGCGACGACCGCGAGGCCGCGATCCTCGCGACCGCCCGGCAGCTGCTGGAAACCAAGAAATTCGCCGACATATCGGTCGATGACCTGGCCAAAGGCGCCGGAATCTCCCGGCCCACGTTCTACTTCTACTTCCCCTCCAAAGAAGCCGTCCTGCTGTCGCTGATCGACCCGTTGATCAAGCGCGCCGACACCGGATTCGACAGCGCACTCGAAGACATGCCCACCGATCCCAAGCGGGCGATCCGGCGCGGCATCGAGATCTTCTTCGACTCGTTCGGGTCACATCCCGCTACCGCACGGGCCGGCACGGAGGCGCTCAACAGCAGCCCGGAGTTCCGCGACTTCTGGGCGGGGCTGATGCAGAAGTGGATCAACCTGACCGCGGCCCTCATCACCGCCGAGCGTCAGCGTGGCGCGGCGGCGGACACCATTCCCGCCATGGACCTGGCGACGTCGCTCAACCTGATGAACGAGCGGACCATGATGGCCGCCCTGGGCGCCGAACAACCCGCGGTCGAACATCACAAGGTGGTCGACACCCTCACCCACATCTGGCTGGCCAGCATCTACGGCGCCACGCTCTAGATCGTCGGCCGCCTATGCGAACATATGTTCGTGTCCCTTGCGCAGGCGGCCATCCTGCACGCCGATCTCGACTCGTTCTACGCATCGGTCGAGCAGCGTGACGATCCGGCGCTGCGCGGCCGCCCGGTGATCGTCGGCGGCGGCGTGGTGCTGGCCGCCAGTTACGAGGCCAAGGCGTTCGGAGTGCGCACGGCCATGGGCGGGCGCCAGGCCCGGGCGTTGTGTCCGCAGGCGGTGGTCGTCCCACCGCGGATGTCGGCGTATTCGGAGGCCAGCCGGCACGTGTTCGAGGTGTTTCACGACACGACGCCCGTGGTCGAGCCGTTGTCGGTCGACGAGGCGTTTCTCGACGTGTCCGGGCTGGCCCGGGTATCGGGCACGCCGGTGGAGATCGCCCGACGACTGCGCGAGCAGGTCAGCGAGCAGGTGGGCCTGCCCATCACGGTCGGCATCGCGCGGACGAAGTTCCTGGCCAAGGTGGCCAGTCAGGTGGCCAAGCCGGACGGCCTGTTGCTGGTTCCGCCCGATCGCGAACTGGCATTCCTGCATCCGCTGCCGGTACGCCGGTTGTGGGGCGTTGGCGCCAAGACCGCCGAGAAGCTGCATGCCCACGGCGTCGAGACGGTCGCCGATGTGGCGGAGCTGTCCGAGTCGGCGCTGGGCACGATGGTCGGCGGCGCGATGGCGCGCCAGCTGTTCGCGTTGTCGCGCAACATCGATCGACGCCGGGTGACGACGGGGGTACGGCGCAGTTCCGTCGGGGCCCAACGCGCGCTCGGACGACGCGGCAACACGATGTCGGCCGCGGAGGTCGACGTCGTGGTGGTCAACCTGGTCGACCGCATCACCCGCCGCATGCGCGGGGCCGGACGCACCGGCCGCACCGTCGTATTACGTTTGCGCTTCGATGATTTCGGCCGGGCGACCCGGTCCCACACCCTGCCCCGGGCGACCGCCTCCACCGAGGCGGTGCTGGCCGCCGCCCGTGCTTTGGTGACGGCCGCCGCGCCCGTGATCGCCGAGCGGGGGCTGACCCTGATCGGGTTCGCGGTGTCCAACATCGACCACCAGGGCAGCCAGCAGTTGGAACTGCCCTTTGACTCCGAACCAGATCCGGTGGCGATCGACGGCGCGATCGACGAGGTCCGGCAGCGGTTCGGCAATGCGATGCTGACCCGCGGGGTACTGGTCGGACGTGATCCCGGCTTGGAGATGCCGACGCTGCCGTACTGATCAGCTGCCGTACTAAAAGAACTGCGCGGCAATGAATCCCGCGAGCAGCACGGCGAATCCGCCGATCTCGCCGACGATCAGTGCCAGCATGCCCGCGTGCAACCCCGCGGTGGGCCGCTCGAACTGGTTGGTGGTGTCGCGTTTGGCGCCGTGCTCGATATAGGCGGCGATGGCCACGACGAAGAAGAACACCAACACCATGGCCGCCGTGAGGTTGACCCAGGTCGGCCAGGCGCTGAGTTCGACGAACACCGCGACCAGCAGCGTCGCGAAGGAGTACAGCAGCGCGGCCCGGTGAGCGATGTCGACATACGGGTGGGCCAGGTGGTTCTCACTGGTGGCCATCTGCCGGTACTTCCACACCCCGAGGACCAGGGCCAGAAGGAAGATCAGCCCGGCAGCGAGCAGGGTGATGACGGTGTCGGTGCCGAGTTCCGCGTGCATCGCGTGAGCTTAGACCGAGAGGATTTGAGTAGTCTCACGCATCCGACGAAACGCGTTCCACGACAAGCTTCGAGACATGACCACATTCAGCGACACCTCGAAAGTCACCGCCGCATTCTCCCTGCAGGCCACCATCGCGTTCGGGGTGAGCTTCCTCGGCGTACTCGGCGGAGTCTTCTTCCTGCCGATCGACATCTGGCAGCGGATGTTCCTCGCAATGTCGGTGCTGTTCCTCGTCACCAGCGCCTTCACCCTGGCCAAGGTGATCCGTGATCAGCAGGAGGCGGCCACCGTCCGGGTCCGCCTCGACGAGGCCCGCATGGAAAAGCTTCTCGCCGAGCATGA
The DNA here is from genome assembly GCF_000426065.1 of Mycobacterium sp. URHD0025. GTDB lineage: Bacteria > Actinomycetota > Actinomycetes > Mycobacteriales > Mycobacteriaceae > Mycobacterium. The sequence goes on from NZ_AUEQ01000011.1 coordinate 86,032, forward strand.
TCCGTTCACCTCGGGAACCTGAGCCTCAGCGGGTGGTCCAGTCGAGCAGCTGTTCGGCGGGCCAGGTGTTGACGATGCGCTCGACCGGCACCTCGGCATCCACGGCGCGCTGGGCCCCGTAGCCGAGGAACTCGAGCTGGCCGGGCGCATGGGAATCGGTGTCGATGCTGAACAGGCATCCGATGTCGAGCGCCTGCTTCAGCAGCCGGGTCGGCGGGTCACGCCGTTCTGGCCGGGAGTTGATCTCGACGGCCGTGCCGTGGTCGAGGCAGGCGGTGAACACCTTCTCGGCGTCGAACTTCGACTCCGGCCGCATGCCGCGTCCGCCGGTGACCAGGCGCCCGGTGCAGTGCCCGAGAACATCGGTGTCTGGGTTCGACACCGCTTTGACCATGCGCCGGGTCATGGATGCAGAGTCCATGGCGAGCTTGGAGTGCACACTGGCCACCACGACATCGAGGCGTTGCAGCAGTTCGGGCTCCTGGTCCAGCGACCCGTCTTCGAGGATGTCGACCTCGATCCCGGTGAGGATGCGCATCGGCGCCACGAGTTCACGGATCTCCTCGATGACGTCGAGTTGCTCGCGCAACCGGTCGGGCGACAGCCCGTTGGCGATCCTGAGCCGGGGCGAGTGATCGGTCAGCGCGCAGTACTCATGGCCCAGGTCGCGCGCGGCCAGCATCATCTCTTCGATGGGGGCCGATCCGTCCGACCAGTTCGAGTGCACATGCAGGTCGCCCCGCAGCGCCGCGCGAATATCGCCACCTCCGAGATCTACGGCGGCCGAACGTAATTCGACGAGGGTATCCGGCTCACGGCCGGCCCAGGCCTGGGCGATCACCTTCGCGGTCTTGGGCCCCACCCCGGGCAGTGACTGCCAATTGTTCGACGCGCCCAGACGCTCGCGCTGCTCGTCGGTCAGCGACTCGACGGCGTCGGCGGCATTGCGGTAGGCCATCACTCGTCGCGGGTCTTCCCGCGCACGGTCCTTGTAATACGCGATCTGGCGCAGTGCGGTCACCGGGTCCATCGGCATACTCAGCAGTCCCCCGGACGCGCCTCGCAGTGCGGCGTGGTGCCCGGGAACCGGTAGCGGTGGGTGGCGACCCAGCGGTAGATCGCGTTCTGCAGGTGTCGCACACCTGGTACGTGGTAGAGCCGCAATGGAATTCGCGTCCCAAAGCCGGCGGATACGGCGGCGTTGATCGCTTCTGCACCGCGGTAGACCACACCCGACGAGTCCTGCCACCACGCCGCTTCCAGCATCCGGTCGGCAGGCACACCGAGTCGCTCCGCCGTGCCCGGCCGCTGGAACGGCGCGATGTGGAGGTCCCCGGTCCGTTGCCGATCGGTCAACGCGTTGACACTGCGGGTACACATCCCGCAGTTGCCGTCGAAGTACAGGACACCGCTCATACCTTCAGTGTGCCCAGCATTCGCGATACCGTACAGTGGATTGCGCAATCGCTCAATCCATCAATCCGTCAGGGCATACCGTGATCAGAACCGCGGCCGGCAGATTCGGCCGGCTGCTGCCCCATCGGGATGATTACGCCGAGGTCCCGCGCTCGTGGCGGCGCGACGTCCTCGCCGGCGTGACCGTCGGCGTGGTGGCGCTGCCGTTGGCGTTGGCGTTCGGGATCAGTTCCGGCGTGGGCGCGGCCGCAGGGCTGGTCACCGCGGTGGTGGCCGGCCTGGTCGCGGCCGTGTTCGGCGGTTCCCATGTGCAGGTGTCCGGCCCGACGGGGGCGATGGCGGTAGTCCTGGCACCGATCGTCGCGCAACACGGGCTCGGCAGCATCGCGTTGGTGACGGTGGTGGCGGGCCTGGTGGTACTGGCGGCGGGGGCCACCGGCCTCGGCCGCGCTGTGATGTTCATTCCGTGGCCGGTGATCGAGGGGTTCACCCTGGGCATCGCGATGATCATCTTCCTGCAGCAGATTCCCGCCGCCTTCGCACAGCAGGCCCCGGCCGGCCAACGCACACTGCCGGCCGCGATCGCGGTGGTGATCCGGGCCGATTGGACAGACGCGGCCAGAACACTCGGGGTGGTGGCTGTTGTCGCGCTCCTCATGGTCTGCCTGGCCCGGCTGCACCGGGCCATTCCGGAATCGCTGACCGCGGTCATCGTGGTTACCCTGCTGGTTTCCGTGCTCCACGTTCCGGTCGCGGCGATCGGCCAGTTGCCATCACACCTGCCCGCCCCGATGCTGCCGCACGCCGACCTCGGCGCATTGCGCACGCTGCTGGGAGCCGCGCTGGCCATCGCCGCGCTGGCGGCCATCGAATCGCTCCTGTCGGCGCGGGTCGCCGCGACCATGTCACCGAGCGGACCATACGACCCGGACCGTGAGCTGGTGGGACAGGGACTGGCCTCGGTCGCCTCAGGAGTTTTCGGTGGCATGCCCGCCACCGGGGCCATCGCCCGCACCGCGGTCAACGTCCGATCGGGCGCCAGTACGCGGGTGGCGGCGATCGTGCACTCACTGGTGCTGTTGGGGGTGGTGTACCTGGCCACCGGCCCGGTCTCGACCATTCCGCTCGCGGCGCTGGCCGGGGTCCTGATGGTGACGTCGTTCCGGATGATCTCGGCGAGCACGATCCGGAAGATCCTGCGCTCCACGCGTTCCGACGCGTTGACGTTCGTACTGACCGCCGCGGTCACCGTGTGCTTCGACCTGATCGAGGCGGTCGAGATCGGCGTCGTCGTCGCCGCGTTCTTCGCGTTGCATTCGGTGGCGCGGCGCAGCAGCGTCATTCGCGAGGAGCTACCCGGGCCATCTCATCCCGGCGATGACCAGATCGCACTGCTGCGACTCGATGGCGCGATGTTCTTCGGTGCGGCCGAACGTATTTCGAATGCGATCGTCGATGCCGAGCATCCGCAGACATCCGTCGTCATCATCCGGATGTCGCAACTCGGCATGCTCGACGCCACCGGCGCGCACACGCTCGCGGAGATCGCCACCGAATTGGAATCGCGCGGTATCACGGTGATCATCAAGGGTGTTCGCCCCGAACACGCCGAGTTGCTGACCAACGTCGGCGTGTTCGAGTCACTGCGACACGAGAACCACCTGCTCGATTCGCTCGACGATGCGATCGAGCATGCCCGCACCCACGTCAGCTGACGGTACGGATCAGCTTCTTGTTCACGAACTCGTCCATGCCGAACTTGCCCAGCTCGCGCCCGAAACCGGACCGCTTGATGCCACCGAACGGCAACTCGGCCCCTTCGGCGCCGACCGCGTTGACGAACACCATGCCGGCATCGATGCGGTCGGCCACCCGTGCGGCCTGATCGGCATCGGTGGTGAACACGTAGGACCCGAGTCCGAACGGGGTGTCGTTGGCGATTTCGACGGCCTCGTCCTCCGAGCCCGCCTTGTATACGACGGCCACCGGGCCGAACAGTTCCTGACGGTAGGCGTCGTTGTCCTCGGTGACGCCGGTGAGCACGGCCGGCGGGTAGTAGGCACCCCGACGCTCGCCCGCGGACTGCAATTTGGCGCCCTGATCGACGGCGGCCTTGACCTGCTGCTCGAGCCGCTCGGCGGCCAATTCCGAAGACAGCGGGGCGATTCCGTTCGCGGCGGCCAGCAGCTTGTCGGTGAACTTGGTCAGGAAGTCGTCATACAGGTTCTCGGCGACGATGAACCGCTTCGCGGCGTTGCAGGCCTGTCCGGTGTTCTCCATCCGTCCGTCGACCGCGGCTTGCACGGTCGCGTCGAGGTCATCGGTGGACAGCAGGATGAACGGATCGGAGCCGCCGAGTTCCAGCACGCATTTCTTGAGGTTGCGCCCGGCGATCTCGGCGACGGCAGCGCCCGCCCGTTCGGAACCGGTCAGCGATACCGCGGCCACCCGCGGGTCGGCGATGATGTCGGCGACCTGATCGTTGGTGGCACGGATGTCGACGTAGGCGCCCTGCGGCAGGCCGGCCTCCAGGAAGATCAGCTGCAGCAGCTCGGCGGATTCGGGGCACTGCGGGGCGTGCTTGAGCAGAATTGTGTTGCCCACGATCAGATTTGGGCCGGCGAACCGGGCCACCTGGTAGTACGGGTAGTTCCACGGCATGATGCCGAGCAGCACGCCGACCGGGCCACGCTTCACGACCGCCTTGCCTTCGCCCTCGAGCAGGGTGATCTCCTCGTCGGCGAGGAACTTCTCGGCGTTGTCGGCGTAGTACTGGTAGATCGCGGCGCTGAAGTCGACCTCGCCCAGAGCCTGGTCTCGCGGCTTGCCCATCTCACGGACGATGACATCGGCGAGCTGCTCGCGGCGTTGCTCGTGCAGGGCGGCGACCTTACCGATGAGCGCGGCCCGCTCGGCCACCGTGGTGGTGCGGGCCCAGCTGCGGCCCGTCTTGGCAGCGGCCTCGATCGCGGCCTGGATCTCGGCGTCGGTCGAGGTCGGGTAGGTGGCGACCACCTCGGCGGTCGCCGGATCGGTGACTGCGTACTCGCTCATGTTCACTCCCAGAGTGGTTCAAATCAGGGGATTTCGTATATTTCCCTGCCCGAGACTACCGATTGCGGCGGCGAAATGGCATAGAAGATACGGAATCAGCACCCCCGGATCGGGCGCGGGCCTGAGAGCCTCCTGGCAGTCCGGCAAGTCCAGGAATGAATCGTCCGGCGCGACTAGTTTGTGATGGCGTGCGCTTCGCCTTCAAAACATCCCCGCAGAACACGACCTGGGCCGACATGCTTGCCATCTGGAAAGCTGCCGACAAGATCGACGTCTTCGAATCCGGCTGGACGTTCGACCACTTCTATCCGATCTTCTCCGACCCCACCGGGCCCTGCCTGGAGGGCTGGACGACGCTGACCGCGCTGGCGCAGGCCACTGAGCGGTTGCGCGTCGGCGTGCTCGTCACCGGCATCCACTACCGCCATCCCGCCGTGCTGGCGAATATGGCCTCCGCACTCGACATCATCTCCAACGGTCGCCTGGAACTCGGCATCGGCGCCGGCTGGAATGAGGAGGAGTCCGGCGCATATGGCATCGAACTGGGTTCGATCAAGGAGCGCTTCGACCGCTTCGAGGAGGCCTGCGAGATTCTCAAAGGCCTGTTGAGCCAGGAGACGACGACGTTCGACGGCAAGTTCTACCAACTCAAGGACGCCCGCAACGAGCCCAAGGGCCCGCAGCAGCCGCATCCCCCGTTCTGCATCGGCGGCAGTGGGGAGAAGCGCACGCTGCGCATCACCGCCAAGTACGCCGACCACTGGAACTTCGTCGGCGGTCCGCCCGAGGAGTTCGCCCGCAAGCGCGATGTGCTGGCCGCGCACTGCGCCGATCTCGGCCGCGATCCCAAGGAGATCACATTGTCCGCGCACGTGCGTCTCGGTGAGGATCGCGACTACACGAAGGTGGTCGACGAAGCCGTAGCGCTGGGCGCCGAGGGACTGGACCTGGCAATCATCTATCTGCCGCCGCCCTACGATCCGGCTGTGCTGGAGCCGCTGGCGGAGGCGATCCGGGATTCGGGTCAGCTCACCCGCTGAGCTACATATAGCTACGCCCTCGGATCGGCGCTGTCGCGCCGGTTCGAGGGCGTTGTGCTCTGTGCCGAATGCCCGTCAAACTCCGAATCGGAGTAGCTCGTCGGCCGTGACCAGACGTTCCTGCTTGGCCGGAAACTCACGGCTCTTCATCGGGTGACGGAACAATGACCAGGCAATACGAGTCATCCGTGACCGACTGATCGGATTGATGTACACGGTGATCACTCCTGCGACTTACTGGTAGCTGTACCCGTAGTTCCACGTTACCGCAGCACTCTCACCACGTCATTAGATACCCGCCATCCGGCAAACAGTGCGTGCCACGCCGGAAAATAGGCAGATGTTTCTGCTGTGACTGGTGAGACAAATGTGGCGCAACCGATGGGTCAAAAAGAGATCTGGATCACTCCCTGCTACCAGCCTGGGCGCACTAGAGCTGTGATGGAGCTCACGTCAGTTAATTAAGAGCTCTCTCAAGTTCGACTCTCGAGCACTAGCGCTGCGGCGCGGCTGTGGGCTTGATGACCGCGGGCAGAGCGGACTTGCCCATCAGGTAGCGGTCCACACCCGCGGCAGCAGCCCGGCCTTCCGCGATCGCCCACACGATCAGCGACTGTCCACGCCCCATGTCGCCGGCCACGAAGACGCCGGGCACCGAGGTCTGGAAGTTGTCGTCGCGCGAGACGTTTCCGCGGTCGGTCAGCTCGACGCCGAGGTTGCTCAGCAGACCTTCCTTCTCCGGTCCCACGAAGCCCATGGCGAGCAGCACCAGATCGGCCTTCAGCTCGAAGTCGGTCCCTTCGACCTTTTCGAACTTGCCAGCGTTCATCTTGACTTCGTGCGCCCGCAGGCCGGTCACGCGACCGTCAGTGCCGATGAACTCCTCGGTGTTGACCGAGAACACGCGCTCGCCACCCTCCTCGTGGGCCGAGGACACCCGGAACATCAGTGGGTAGGTCGGCCACGGGGTGGAGTCCGCGCGGGTCTCCGGCGGGCGCGGCATGATCTCGAACTGGTGGATGCTGGCCGCGCCCTGACGGTGCGAGGTGCCGAGGCAGTCCGCGCCGGTGTCGCCACCGCCGATGATGATGACGTGCTTGTCCTTTGCGGTGATGGGCGGCTGGCCGTCGGGGCCGAGCACGTCATCGCCGAGCTGGACCCGGTTGGCCCAGGGCAGGAATTCCATCGCCTGGTGGATGCCGTCGAGCTCGCGGCCCGGGATCGGCAGATCGCGCCATGCGGTCGCACCGCCGGCCAGTACGACAGCGTCGTAGTTCAGCCGCAGCTGGGCCACGGTGATGTCGACGCCGACATTGACGCCGGGACGGAACTGGGTGCCTTCGGCCGCCATCTGTTCCAGACGCCGGTCGATGTGGCGCTTTTCCATCTTGAACTCGGGGATGCCGTAGCGCAGCAGGCCGCCGATGCGGTCGGCACGCTCGAACACCGTGACGGTGTGGCCGGCCCGGGTGAGCTGCTGGGCGGCGGCCAGTCCGGCCGGACCGGACCCGACGACGGCGACCTTCTTGCCGGTCTGCACGTCGGGCATCTTCGGGACGACCCAGCCCTGGTCGAAGGCGTTGTCGATGATCTCGACCTCGACCTGCTTGATGGTCACGGGGTCCTGGTTGATGCCCAGGACGCAGGACGCCTCACACGGGGCGGGGCACAGCCGGCCGGTGAACTCCGGGAAGTTGTTGGTGGCGTGCAGCCGCTCGATCGCGTCGCGCCACCGGTCCTTGTAGACCAGGTCGTTCCACTCGGGGATCAGGTTCCCCAGTGGGCAGCCGTTGTGGCAGAACGGGATACCGCAGTCCATGCATCGCGATGCCTGGTCCTGCAGCTTGTCGTGGGAGAAGTCCTCGTAGACCTCTTTCCAGTCCTTGAGGCGCAGCGGAACCGGCCTGCGGGTCGGGAGTTCCTTGGACGTGTGCTTGAGGAAACCGCGTGGATCAGCCATTTGCGGCCGCCATGATCGCCTCGTCCACGTTGACGCCGCGCTCTTCGGCCTCGGCGATGGCGGCCAGCACGCGCTTGTAGTCGCGCGGCATGACCTTCACAAAGTGCTTCAACGCTCCATCCGATCGGTCCCAAGAGTCCAGGACCCGTTGTCCGACAGCCGAATCAGTCGCATCGACATGGGCGGCTATGAAGTCGCGCAGCCACACCGTGTCTTCAGCATCCAAGGCTTCCAGCTCCACCATCTCGGTGTTCAGGTTCTCGCCCAGCACGCCGGCCGGGTCGTAGACGTAGGCGACACCACCGGACATACCCGCCGCGAAGTTGCGGCCGGTGGGTCCGAGGATGACGACCTTGCCGCCGGTCATGTACTCGCAGCCGTGGTCGCCGACACCTTCGACGACCGCATGTGCGCCGGAGTTGCGGACCGCGAACCGCTCGCCGACCTGGCCGCGCAGGAACGCCTCGCCGCTGGTGGCGCCGAACAGCACGACGTTGCCGGCGATGATGTTGTCCTCGGCCACAAAGTCGGCCGGTGCTTCCTCGGCGGGGCGGACCACGATCCGTCCGCCCGACAGACCCTTACCGACGTAGTCGTTGGCGTCACCGTAGACGCGCAGCGTGATGCCCTTGGGCACGAACGCCCCGAAGCTGTTGCCCGCCGACCCGTCGAAGGTGATGTCGATCGTGCCGTGCGGAAGTCCCTGTCCGCCATAGGCCTTGGTGACCTCGTGGCCGAGCATGGTGCCGACGGTGCGGTTGACGTTGGTGATCTTCGTCGAGAAACGCACCGAGGTACCCGAGTCCAACGCCTCGCGGCTCTGGGTGATCAGCTGCTGATCCAGCGCCTTGTCCAGACCGTGGTCCTGCCGCGAGCTGCAGTACAGGTCCTGGTTCATGAACGCGGACTCCGGCTCGTACAGCACCGGCGAGAGGTCCAGCTTGTGGGCCTTCCAGTGCTCGGCGGCCTGGGTGGTGTCCAGTGCGCCGACCTGTCCGACCATCTCGTTGATGGTGCGGAAACCCAACTGCGCCATCAACTCCCGGACCTCTTCGGCGATGAACATGAAGAAGTTCTCGACGAACTCGGGCTTGCCGTTGAACCGCTCACGCAGCACCGGGTTCTGCGTGGCCACACCCACCGGGCAGGTGTCGAGGTGGCAGACGCGCATCATGATGCAGCCCGAAACCACCAGCGGCGCAGTGGCGAAACCGAATTCCTCGGCGCCGAGCAGTGCGGCGACCACCACGTCGCGGCCGGTCTTGAGCTGACCGTCGACCTGCACCACGATGCGGTCACGAAGTCCGTTGAGCAGCAGTGTCTGCTGAGTCTCCGCCAGACCGAGCTCCCACGGCGCACCGGCGTGCTTCTGCGATGTCAGTGGGGTGGCACCGGTGCCACCGTCGTGGCCCGAGATCAGCACCACGTCGGCATGTGCCTTGGAGACGCCGGCCGCGACGGTGCCGACACCGTTCTCGGACACCAGCTTCACGTGCACGCGGGCGCCGGGGTTGGCGTTCTTCAGGTCGTGGATCAGCTGCGCGAGATCCTCGATCGAGTAGATGTCGTGGTGCGGCGGCGGCGAGATCAGGCCGACACCCGGGGTCGAGTGTCGCACCTCGGCCACCCACGGGTACACCTTGTGCCCCGGAAGCTGGCCGCCCTCACCAGGTTTCGCACCCTGGGCCATCTTGATCTGGATATCGGTGCAGTTCGTCAGGTAGTGCGACGTCACCCCGAACCGGCCGGAGGCCACCTGCTTGATGGCGCTGCGGCGCCAGTCGCCGTTCTCGTCGGGGTCGAAGCGGTCGACGCTTTCGCCGCCCTCACCCGAATTCGACCGGCCGCCAAGGCGGTTCATCGCGATGGCCAGGGTCTCGTGCGCCTCGGCGGAGATCGAGCCGTAGCTCATGGCGCCGGTCGAGAACCGCTTGACGATCTCGGAGGCGGGTTCCACCTCGTCGATCGAGATCGGCTGGCGCACGGCTTCGTCACCACTGCGGAACTTCAGCAGGCCACGCAGTGAGGCCATCTTCTCGCTCTGGTCGTCGACCAGAGCGGTGTACTCCTTGAAGATCGAGTACTGGCCGGTGCGCGTGGAGTGCTGCAGCTTGAACACCGTGTCCGGGTTGAACAGGTGGTACTCGCCCTCGCGGCGCCACTGGTACTCGCCGCCGACCTCGAGCTCGCGGTGAGCGCGCTCGTCGGGGCGGTCCAGGTAGGCCAGCGAGTGGCGGGCGGCGACGTCGGCGGCGATGTCGTCGAGGTCGATGCCGCCCACCGGGCAGCTCAGCCCGGTGAAGTACTGGTCGAGCACTTCCTGGGAGACGCCGATGGCCTGGAACAGCTGGGCGCCGGTGTAGGACGCCAGGGTGGAGATGCCCATCTTGGACATCACCTTGAGCACGCCCTTGCCCGCGGCCTTGACGTAGTTGGCCTTGGCCTGATCGCTGCTGATGCCGGAGATCACGCCCCGGTCGACCATGTCCTCGATCGACTCGAAGGCCATGTACGGGTTGATCGCGGCGGCACCGAAGCCGCACAGCATGGCCATGTGGTGCACCTCGCGGGCGTCACCGGCCTCGACCACGAGGCCGACCTTGGTGCGGGTGCGTTCGCGGACCAGGTGGTGGTGCACCGCGGACACCGAGAGCAGCGACGGGATCGGCGCCATGGTCTCGTTGGACTCGCGGTCGGACAGCACGATGATGCGGGCACCCTCGCGGATGGCCTCGGAGACCTTGGCGCGGACGTTGTCGAGCGCCTCCTTGAGCCCCTGGCCGCCCCGGTTGACCGGGTACAGGCAGCGGATCACCGCGGCCCGCATGCCGTGCTTGTGGCCGCGAACCTCGTGGTCGGGGTCGACACAGATCAGCTTGGACAGATCGGCGTTGCGCAGGATCGGCTGCGGAAGCACGATCTGCCGGCACGACTCGGGTCCGGGGTTGAGCAGGTCGCCTTCGGGTCCGATCACGCCCTGGAGGCTGGTGACCACCTCTTCGCGGATGGCGTCCAGCGGCGGGTTGGTCACCTGGGCGAACAGTTGCTGGAAGTAGTCGAACAGCATCCGGGGCCGGGCGGAGAGGATGGCGACGGGGGTGTCGGTGCCCATGGAACCCAGGGCCTCGGCACCGGTGCGCGCCATCGGTGCCACCAGCAGGTTCAGTTCCTCGTAGGTGTAACCGAAGATCTGCTGGCGCAGCACCACGCGGTGGTGCGGCATCCGGACGTAGTCTCCCGGCGGCAGCTCGTCGAGGGGGAACAGCCCCGCCTCGATCCATTCCTGGTACGGCTGCTCACTGGCCAGTTGAGCCTTGATCTCCTCGTCGGAGACGATGCGGCCCTGGGCGGTGTCCACCAGGAACATCCGGCCGGGCTGCAAACGCATCTTCTTGACGACGGTGGACGGGTCGAGCGGCAGGACGCCGGCTTCGGACGCCATCACGACGAGGCCGTCCTCGGTCACCCAGATCCGGGACGGGCGCAGGCCGTTGCGGTCCAGCACGGCGCCGATGACGGTGCCGTCGGTGAAGCAGACCGACGCGGGGCCGTCCCAGGGCTCCATCAGGGAGTCGTGGAACTCATAGAAAGCCCGGCGCGCGGGATCCATGGTCTCGTGGCGCTCCCACGCCTCGGGGATCATCATCAGCACGGCGTGCGGCAGGCTGCGGCCGCCGAGGTGCAGCAGCTCGAGAACCTCGTCGAAGCGCGCGGTGTCGGATGCTCCGGGCGTACAGACCGGGACGATCTTGTCGAGCCCGTCGGTGCCGAACACGTCGGTGCGGATCAGCGCCTCGCGGGCGCGCATCCAGTTCTCGTTGCCGGTGACGGTATTGATCTCGCCGTTGTGGGCGATCCGCCGGAACGGATGGGCCAGCGGCCACGACGGGAAGGTGTTCGTGGAGAACCGGGAGTGCACGATGCCCAGCGCACTTTCCATCCGTTCGTCCTGCAGATCCAGGTAGAACGCCTTGAGCTGCGGGGTGGTGAGCATGCCCTTGTAGACGAAGGTCTGCCCGGAAAGGCTCGGGAAGTACACGGTCTCGCGTCCCGGGCCGTCCTGGCCCGGGCCCTTGGTGCCCAGCTCGTGCTCGGCTCGCTTGCGCACGACGTACGCCTTGCGCTCCAGGTCCATGCCCGAGGCGCCGCCGATGAACAACTGACGGAAGGTCGGCATGGCGTCGCGCGCCAGTGCCCCGAGCGACGAGTCGTCGGTCGGCACGTCCCGCCAGCCCAGCACCTGCAGGCCCTCGGCCTCGACGATCTTCTCGACGGCTTCGGCCGCCGTGGCCGCGTCTCGCGACGACTGGGGCAGGAAGGCGATGCCGGTGGCGTAACTCCCCTCCGCCGGGAGGGTGAAATCGATGACCGCACGCAGGAACGAGTCCGGGACCTGCAGCAGGATGCCTGCGCCGTCGCCGGTGTTCGGCTCGGCGCCCTGCGCACCACGGTGCTCCAGGTTCACCAGTGCCGTGATGGCCTTGTCCACGATGTCCCGGCTGCGGCGACCATGAATGTCTGCCACCATCGCCACACCGCACGCATCATGTTCGTATGCGGGGTTGTACAGCCCGACCTTGCTGGGCGCCATTCCCACCTTGCCCTTCAACACGCTTCTACGAAGAAGCCGGCTCGGCGTGGGTGGCCTCCGTGCAGCACTGAACGACGGCTATGTCCCACACGCCATAAGTGGAGAAAACGATAAGACAACAACCGTGGCAGATGCCAACTTAGCCAAGCCTAACGACGCTGCGTCGACGCCCTCGGCCCACCAGCGCGCATCTACCGCCCGATCAGCGAAACATACTGCAGCACTTGCTCTTTCACAGTTTCCCAACTGCGGGCAACCCACCCCCCATCTGGGCCGATGGCCACCCCGCCGGCCATCTTAGTTTGCTACAGATCATTTTTAGCGTCGTTATAGTGCTGTTATATCGTCACTGAATATTTGCGGGAAAGCTTAGTCAGATTCTTAGATTTGAGTTGTCAACGTCCCGAGACCTGTGCAGCACTTCGCACGCCGGCCTCGGGCCGAAGGTCGAGGCGACGTAGCGACTGCGCATTGAGTGCCACGACAACCGTCGACGCTGACATCAATATCGCTCCGACCGACATCGGCATTACAAAGCCCAGCGGAGCGGCTACGCCGGCGGCCAAGGGAACCGAGATCAGGTTGTAACCCGCTGCCCACCAAAGGTTCTGCTTCATCTTCCGGTAGGACTGCCGGGAGAGCTCGATCACCGAGAGCACCGATCGCGGATCGGAGCTCGCCAGGATCACGCCCGCCGAGGCGATGGCGACGTCGGTACCCGCGCCGATGGCGATGCCGACATCCGCGGCGGCCAGCGCGGGCGCATCGTTGACGCCGTCTCCGACCATGGCCACGGTGAGTCCCTCATGCTGCAACTCGGCGACCTTGGCAGCCTTGTCTTCGGGCCGCACACCAGCGAAAACGCGGTCGATTCCCAGCTCCGAGGCCACCGCGGAGGCCACCGGGGCGGCATCGCCAGTGATCATCACCACTTCGATGCCCAACGCATGCAAAGCGTCGACGGCTTGCCGCGATTCCGGCCGGACCTCATCGGCCAGGGCCAGCGCCCCGGCCACTCGGCCGTCGACCAGCACGTGCAGCACGGTGGCGCCCTCCCACTGCTCGGTGTCCGGAAGGGCAGCTTCTCCGGTCTGCTCGAGCAGGCCGGGGCCGCCGACCTGGACCCGCTGCCCGTCGACCAGTGCGCTCACCCCGATGGCGGGTGAGGAACTGAAGTCGGTGGCCGCCTGAATGTCGAGACCGCGTCGGCGCGCCGCGGCGACGATGGCGCGGGCCAACGGGTGCTCGGAATCCGCCTCGGCGGATGCGGCCAGTGCCAGCAGGTCGTTGTCCGGGCGGTCGATGGCCGCCACCTCGGTCACAGTCGGCTCGCCTTTGGTGAGCGTGCCCGTCTTGTCGAACAGCACCGCCTCGACGGTGCGCATGGTTTCCAGCGCCAGACGGTCCTTGATCAGCACCCCGCCCCGGGCGGCCCGCTCGGTCGCGATGGACACGACCAGCGGGATGGCCAACCCGAGGGCGTGCGGGCACGCGATGACCAGGACGGTGATTGTGCGGACCACGGCCTGGTCGGGATCGCCCAGCAGCGTCCATGCCAGGGCCGTCAGCGCCGCCGACCCGAGCGCGAACCAGAACAGCCACCCCGCCGCCCGGTCGGCCAGGCGCTGCGCCCGCGACGAGGAGTTCATCGCCTCGCCGACCAACCGTTGGATACCGGCCAGAGCGGTGTCGTCGCCGACGGCTGTGACCCGGATCCGTAACCCCGAGTCGGTGGCAACGGTGCCGGCGACGACGTCGTCACCCACGCTCCGGCGCACTGTGCGGGACTCTCCGGTGACCATCGATTCGTCCATGTCGGCCGCGCCGTCGACGATGTTGCCGTCGACGGGCACGCTGCCGCCGGGCCGCACGATGACCAGGTCACCGACCTGAAGGTCGGCGGGGGCCACGGTCACCACCTGCTCGGCCTCGCCCTCGCCCTCGACGCGTTCGGCCTCATCGGGCAGCAGCGCGGCCAGCGAATCGAGCGCGGAGGTGGTCTGGGCCAGCGACCGCATCTCGATCCAGTGGCCCAGCAGCATGATCACGATCAGCAGCGCCAGCTCCCACCAGAAGTCCAGCTCGTGGTGCAGGACGCCCAGGCTCGCGCCCCACGACGCGATGAAGGCGACCGAGATCGCCAAACCGATCAGCAGCATCATTCCCGGTGCGCGCGAACGTATCTCGCTGATCGCACCGGTGAGGAAAGGCCGGCCACCCCAAACGTACATCACGGTGCCCAGGACCGGGGATATCCATCGGGCGCCGGGAAAGTCCGGAATGCCGTAGCCGAGGAGCATCGCGAACATCGGTGACAGTGCCACGGTGGGCACGGCCATCGCCGCCATGACCCAGAACAGCCTCCGAAACTGAGCGACATGGTCGCCGTGGCCGGCATGCCCCGCATGACCGGCGTGTTCGTGCTGATGCATCGCGTGTTCGGTCGTGGTCATGCCGTCACTATATACCCCTAGGGGGTATCTGGCCACCGGGCTGCGCGTAACTGTTGACGGCGATGCACTATCCGCTGAATACCCCGCTGGGCCGCATGGGCGTACAAACCCTCGAGGAGGGTGCGGATTGCTGCGTGGCATCCATACCCGTCGGTGGTCTGCTCAATCCACTGACACATGCGCCGACCCTCGCCCCGCTGGCGATGCTGATCGACCATGTCGGTGGCCTGGTCAACCACTATCGCCGCGACGACGATGAGTGGACGGTGTCCAGCGAGTTGGCCATCGAACTCACCCCGCACGCGTTGGGGCTCGTCACGGCGGCACCCGATGTGCCCGTGGTGGCCACCGCCCGTCCGTTCGGCCCGAAAGGCACGGGTTCGTTGAGCCTGTCCGAGTTGACGCATGCCGGCGAGTCGATCGGGACGGCGACGGTGCGGTCCTTCCACATCCGCGCCCCCGGGCACGTCACCGCGTGGCCCGCCGACTCGGGCGAGGGAACACCGCCGGCCGCGCTGCACGATCGCATGTCGGTCGAGGTCGCCGAGACCGGTGGCGGGGCCGCGGTGCTGCGGCAGCTGCCGGACGCCGTTGTCAACAACAGCATCGGCGTCGTGCACGGCGGGGTGTCGGCCGCGGCGCTGGAGCTCGTGGCCTCCGCGGCGCTGGGCGACGGAACCGGCGCCCCGTGGCGCACCGCTTCGTTGCGGGTCAACTATCTGAGCCAGTTCCGCGGTGGAAATGAATCACGTTATGAGGCAAGGGCATTGCGCACCGGGCGCAGCTCCGGGGTGGCAGACGCCCAGGCCATCGGCGACGACGGCAAGGTCGCGTTGCTGGCCCGCCTGACCGCGTACCGCTGAAGTTTTTGCCACAACGTAAATTTCATTGCGCAATCAATTCCGCAACAACGACCCTGCCATTGCGCACTGGCGTGAAACCCTCCGGGTGAACCACATCTACGGAGGAGTTCGCCATGAGTACGCCGACAATGTCACATCGATTGGCAGCCGAGTTCATCGGGACGTTCTGGCTGGTCCTGGGCGGTTGCGGTAGCGCGGTTTTCGCCGCGAAGTTCCTCTCCGACGGCTTCTCCCTGGGAATCGGCTTCCTCGGAGTGGCTCTCGCCTTCGGCCTGACGGTGCTCACCGGCGTGTACGCCTTCGGCACCATCTCCGGCGGTCACTTCAACCCTGCGGTCACGCTCGGCGCCGCACTCGCCCGCCGCGTCGAGTGGGCAGCCGTCGTGCCGTACTGGATTTCCCAGGTGATCGGCGGTTTGGTGGGCGGCGTGGTGATCTACGTGATCGCCCGCGGCAAGGACGGTTGGACCGCCACCGGGAACATGGCCGCCAACGGTTACGGCGAGCACTCCCCCGGTGGCTATTCGCTGGTCGCGGTGCTTCTCGCCGAGGTGATCCTCACGGCGGTGTTCCTGCTGGTCATCCTGGGGTCCACCGATGACCGCGCCCCGAAGGGCTTCGCGGGTCTGGCGATCGGCCTCACGCTCACACTGATCCACCTGATCTCGATCCCTATCTCGAATACGTCGGTGAACCCCGCCCGCTCCACGGCCGTCGCGTTCTTCAACGGCAACGGGGCGCCCGCGCAGCTTTGGGCGTTCTGGCTGGCGCCGCTGGTCGGCGCCGCCATCGCCGGGCTGGCCTACTCGTTCCTGTTCGGGGTGGCCGATGAACTGGCCGACCGCCCGGTGCGCGACGACGCCCTCGACCAGCAGCGAGGCCAATAGCTCAGGTCAGATGATCGAATTCCCCACTGACCCATCGGATGTGAGTTTCAGCTGACCGGTGCACCACATCCTTGGCGGCGTTGTCGATCTCATCGCCGCCAAGGGTGTAGAGCCGGTCGTAGTCGTATTCGTCGAGCCGGTCCACGATCCGCCGTACCACCGCGGCAGACAGTGGGATGTGCTTGGGGAAGTTCCGCTGGAACGACACCCAGTTCCGCGCCAGACCACCGGAGATGGTGTCCCCCACCAGCATGGTGCCGTCCGGCGTCAGCGCCACCGAACTGCCCCGCATATGGCCGCCGACGTGTATCAGCCGCAGTCCGGGCAGCGGTTCGGACTCGTCGTTCCACAACTCGATCAGCTGATCCGGGGACGGAAGCCACTCGGCGTCAAGCGCATTCACGTACACCGGCACGTCCCCGAACGCCTTGCTCCAACTGAGTTGCGCGCCGAACATGTGGGGATGGCTGGCAGCTACGGCAGCAACACCGCCGAGGCCGTGAACCAGGCCGACGATCTCGTCGTCCAGGTAGCTCGGCGAGTCCCACAACAGGTTTCCGTGTGCGGTCTGCACCAGAAACGACCGGTGTCCGATGGCGAACCTGGGCGCCCTCCGCAGACTGTGCACTCCGCGGCCATGGTCGAGATGTTCGGTGTGGTGCGGTTGGGCGGCCAGTTCGTCCAGCGTGGTCCAAGTGCCATGGGGCGGCAAGTCGCCGCGTTCCTCGATCGATACGTCCTCGGATGTCAGGACACAGCTCTGCGCCGGTTCGACAGCGGAATCTCGATGTTCCACACCGCATCCGGTGCATATCCAGGTAGGCATATCGCCGAGCCTGGCACCTCAACAATGGTTGAGGTCAACCCGCCTACGCGCTCTTGCGCCGAGCCTTGCCTGCCGCCCCACGTTCGGTGGGTGCGCCTTCATGAGCCAGCGTGCCTCCTGCGCTCTCCAGATGCGCCCTGACGAACCACTGGAACTTCTCGAGTTCGGCGGCGTGATCGATCAGGACGTCCTGGGACACCAGGTCGAGTTTTTCCAGACGGTCGATGGCCTTACGAGTGTCCTCGATCACGCCGTTGTAGACCAGGTCGAGGGCGGCGAGGTGAGCTTGCACGTTGTCACGGCCGACGGAGTAGTCATCCCAGGTGCGGTCGGAGATGATGGCGCCAGGCGTGCCCTTCGGCGATTTGCCCAGTGCGGCGATCCGTTCAGCCACCTCATCGGCGTAGGCCCGCACCAGGGTCACCTGCGGGTCGATCATCTCGTGCACACCGATGAAGTTCGGGCCGACGACGTTCCAGTGGACGTGCTTGAGCGTCAGGTGCAGGTCGTTGTACGTGCTGAGCTGCTTCTGCAGCAGCTGGGCCACTTCGTTGCCCTGCTTCTCGGTCAGGCCGGGAATGGTGAACGCGGTCATCACGGTTCCTTTCGGTTCACGATCGGTCCCGTCCCGGGTACCCGACAACCGCGCCGGACAATCACCCGGTTACAGCGCGCGCAGATTCGGGATGGCCTGACGCGCTCCGAAGCGCGGATTATGGGCCAGCCCACTGGCTTCCAACAATCGAACCGCACGCTGCCGGTGAGGCCGCAGCGGCTCGAGGAGTTCCACCATGGCCGCGTCGTCGATCGGCCTGCCGAGCAGGCTGCGTCCCACCATGGTCGCGAGGTGATAGTCGCCCACCGACAGCGCGTCGGCGTCACCGAAAGCACGTTGGACGGTTTCGGCCGCTGTCCATTCACCAATCCCCGGCAGTGACCGCAGCGCCGTTACCGCCCGCTCGGCGGTCAGCCTTTCGAGGGCATCGGCGCGCTGCGCGCAGCCGACGATCGTGCGGGCCCGGCCCGGATCCACATTGGCCCGGTGAAACTCCCACGACGGGATGCGCCGCCAGATGTCCCCGGTCGGCGCAACCCGCATGCCGACCGGAGCCGGTCCCGGAGCCGGGGCGCCATACTTCGTCACCAACCGCCGCCAGGCCCGCCAAGCGTCCATGCCCGAGACCCGCTGCTCGATGATCGCGGGCACCAGGGCCTCGAGGATGAGGCCGCTGCGGCCCAGACGTAGATGCGGCACCCGCCGATGCGCCTCGGCGATCGTCGGCTCAACCGGGTCGAAGGCGGCGGCGTCGTCCTCGGCGCCCACCAGCGCCGAGAATCCGTCCAGGAACTCGGCACTGCCTGCGCCCCACGCCTCGCAGTCCACGGTGTCGGGGGCCGATTTTGTGATCCGCGCGGTGACCGGACCGGACTTCATCGCGCTGGTCCGCCAGATCGTGCCGTCCGCGCAGACGCGGTTGCACGGATCTCCACTGCCGCGGCGCCACGGGGCCAGCGTCAGGCCCGGGCTGGCCGGGCTTCCGAATACGACGCTGGTTGAGGGCACCGCACCAGGTTAGGCCAGGTGGATGACAGCTTTGTCCGGGTAGAACGCCAGGTGACCTGCGATGTCAGCGACTGCCTGATACGGCTGTTCATAGGTCCAGACGGCGTCCTCGACGCCGCCGACGTGGTAATAGTTCGCCTCACCCTTATACGGACAGTAGGTGGTGGTCCCGCTGCGGGTCAGCGTCTCGGACACCACATCGGCTCGCGGAATGTACTGCACCGCTGGATAGGTCGACTCCTGCAGGGTCAGCGCGGCATCGGTCTGCGCGACGATTGCGCCGCCTACCGTGACGGTGACCCGACGGCCGGTCGGGGTGATGGTGATGGGGTGGGCTGCGCTCGGCTGCAGCACCTGGCGCTCGGTCATAACGAACACAACGTCATGGCCATGGCGACGGATTCCCCGACTACGATCACCCCCATGACCGCGCCCGTGAAAGCCACTGTGTCCATCGCTGCCGATCCCGAGGCGGTGTACGCGCTCATCACCGATCTGTCCGCGATGGCTTCACTCGCCGAGGAAGCGCACGCGATGGAGTGGCAGAAGGGTAATTCCGCCGAACCCGGTTCGGTTTTCAAGGGGCACAACCGCAATGGTTCGAAGGCCTGGACCACCACCTGCACGGTGACCGACGCTGAGCCGGGTAAGACGTTCGCCTTCGACGTGAAGTCCATGGTGTTCCCGGTCGCGCACTGGCGTTACGACATCGAGGCTGCCGACGGCGGCTGCACGGTGACGGAGTCGACCTGGGACCGTCGCGCAGGGTGGTTCAAGAAGGTGGCGGGCCTGGCCACCGGCGTCCCTGATCGTGATTGCGCCAACGCCGAGAACATCCAGCTCACCCTGCAGCGGCTCAAGGCGCGCGCCGAAGGCTGATCCGTCGAGCGATACCACTCAGAATGGTGGGGGTGGCTCGTAGTGTTCGGCGATCCAGGCTTGGAATTGGTGTTCGTGTTCGAGGTTG
Source organism: Mycobacterium sp. URHD0025 (assembly GCF_000426065.1). GTDB lineage: Bacteria > Actinomycetota > Actinomycetes > Mycobacteriales > Mycobacteriaceae > Mycobacterium. Next base: position 105,653 of record NZ_AUEQ01000011.1, read on the forward strand.
TTGTTGAGTTCGGCGCGTAGGCAGCGTTCTTCGGTGATGCGGTGTTGGCGGTCTTGTTCGCGGGTGCGGTAGCGGGTCGGCATCCTCGTGCCGCGGTTGGGGTGGGGTGTCTCGGGTTCGGGTAGCTCCAGGTTGCCGGTCGGTGTGGCTAATGCCGGGAACATGGCGGCGCCGTGGGGTTCGGTGATGTAGGTGTGGCCGGTGGGTGCGGTGAATTCGATGGTGCCGTCGGGTAATTGGCGATCCGACCAGCCGGCGCTGAAAGTTTTCAGTAGGTGATGTGCCCGGCAGTAGAGCTTGTTGTTCGACGGATGCGTCGGTCCCAGCGGGTAGGGCACGCTGTGGTCAACATCGCAGCGTTGGGCGGGGGCGTCGCAGCCGGGGAATCGGCAGGTCAGGTCGCGCCACTGGATGAATTCGGAGAGCCCCACCGACGGGCGGTACCCGGGCTCGCCGAGCTCAGTCGGTTCGGGAGATGCGGTCGGCTCGCTGGGTTCGGCAGGTTCGCTTAGTTCAGACGGTTCGTCCGCCTCGGTAGGCGGGGTCCGCTTAGCTGTCTCGGCCGGTACGTGAAGCGGCTTGAGTTTGGCCGAGCCCACCATGTCGCGCACACGGTGGGCAGGCAGGATGCCGTGCCCGGGTAGGTAGCCCGGATTGGTGGAGGTGCCGTCCACAGTGGCCCGCTCAGCAAGGACATGTACGACCGCGGCATTGGCAGCCGCGCGTTTCTGCGTGGCCGCGCAGTCGGGTAGCCCGCACAGGCACCGCAACTGGGCTTCCATACGGGCCACCGGCCCGATCGCGGCAGCACGACGCTGCGCATGAGTACGCGGATCGTTGTCACAGACCGTGTTGGCCACCGCATCCAGGCGCTGATCCAACGCCGCCGCGTCGACGGCATCGACGTTGGCCCATAGTGTGGCCCGTCCGGGGCTGCCGGGGTCGATCTGAACGAACGCGTCTTCGGTCAGATCCGGTGGGACTCGTACTCCGTGGGGGTCCAGTTTGGCGACCTGCTGATCAACGCGTTCACGCAACTGTCGTTCGGACAGTCGCATCCAGGTGCGGGCCCGCGAGGCCAGTGCCTCATCGAGCTGTGCCCACACCGAGGAGTGGACGGTTTCGGTGCGGGCGATGATGATGCACACCACCCGGTAGTCGATGTCGCCGGCGGCGAATCGGGCTGCCACCAGGGGCAGTTTGTCGCGCAACACCCGGGCCCGCCGGATCTGGGTACCGGCCCGGTTGCGGCTGATCCGCAGGGCCGCTGAGATCTCGGCGGCCACCTCCTCAAACGGATCGGTGGTCCAAAAAACGGTCTCGGCCAGTTCCTGTTCGCGGCGGGTATCCAGTTCCCCGATCGCGGCCAATCGGGCCGCGATGGCCGCCGATTCCGCGCGCGCCCCGGCGGTGATCGCGTCGATCAGCGTCGCACCGCCATCATCGGAATCCCCGTCGAACATGTGTTCGATTATGCCACTGCCGGGTGACACGTTCACGCGTTATCTATCAGGACATCGGTGACACTTCTGCCGCGAGGCTCGGGCGGTCCCGCCCCGCCCACAGCACTGGCAGATTTCGATTGGCCATGCTTGTTACTGCCATGAGCCGATCAATTTCTGCCAACGGAAATTTGCCCGTTGAGCTCTCGGTTTGGACAGACATACCGGCACAGAGAGCACAGAAATCGACAGCCGGACGAGGCAGGAAGAAGCAGAAAATGAAGAAGTTCGGATTCGCCGTCATCGCCGCCAGCGGACTGAGCGCAGCTGTCCTGGGTCTGGCCGGGCCGGCCCAGGCTGCCGAGCCCGCTCATATCGCAGCGCCAAGCTCCGTCACCATCTCCTCGGGTGTCGACCACCTGGACTGGCTGGACCAGATCCACCCCAAGCCGATGGTTCCGAAGGTAGATACCACCGTGCGGCACAGCGGTCGGTGACACTGACAGACGAAGAGGGGCAGCCCGGAAAGGGTTGCCCCTCTTTGCTTTACGAACCTGACTCAGAACGCGTACCGGTGATACTGCGCCATGTACCGCAGCACCGGAACCGGCTTCATGACGGCCAGCATCATCCGGTAGTACCAGGGCAGCGTGTTGAACACCGGATCGTCGAAGGGCGACTCCCGGACCAACAAACGGGTGCCGGGCACCGCACGCAGGATGTCTTCGGGACTGTCGATGGCCCAGTGGAGTTTGGCCCCGGACCGGCGCACCACCGTGTTGACCCACTGCGATTTGATTCCGAAGCTGTTGAACGCATCGAATTGCAGTTCGCCCGAAGGGAATCGGTCGACGATGCGCCGCAGGAGCGCGACGCCGTCGTCTTCGGTGAGGTACATCGTCAACCCTTCACCGACCATGAGGGTCGGCCGGTCGGCGGGGATGTCGCGCAGCCACGCCGGGTCGGTCACCGAGGCGGCGATGACGTGGTAGTGCTCGGCGGACGGGTAGAGCTGCTCACGCAGGTGTGCGACGTCGGGGTAGTCGATGTCGTACCACTCCACGCCGGGACCGGGCTCGACCCGGAAGAATCGGCCGTCCAGACCGCATCCCAGATGCAGCACCACGGCGTCGGGGTGGACTGCCAGGAACTGCCGGGTCCACCGATCGAAATGCGCGCTGCGGGTGGTCACCGACGGTGAAGTCGCCTCGGTGATCGAGGTGCGGCTCCAGTCGTAGTCGATGCGGTCGGCGATGTCCTTCGCCAACTTGTCGCCGAGGATCGGGTTGGGCGTGCCGGCGTCGAGCGCCTTGGCGTAGAACGTCGCCAGCATGGTCTGCGGAGCCCCGGTCAGGTCGACTTTCAGCTTGTCGGTCATGTTCGCCAGGTTAGGCCGGAATACGCATGGCGCCCAGTGGCTTAACGCCGCACGGCGTGGTGTTCAGCTGTTTTTCTGTGCGCGTTTGGCCGCCCGCAGTCCCACCCAGAACTTCGCCGCTTCGGCGATCGATTCCTCGACAGGCCTTGGCTGCCAACCGAGTTCACGCACGGCCTTGGAATGGTCGAGTTCGGCTTCGGCCCGCATGAGCCTCAGGGATTCCAGCGACAAACGTTCGTCGGTGCCGCGTAACTTACCTTTGATGGTGCCTGCTGCGGCCAGCGCATAGGACACCGGTAGCGGAATCGACCGCTGCGGAGGCGCGACGCCGGCGGCCTCGGCGGCCAACCTGGCCACCTCGGCGTTGCTGATCATCTTCTCCGAGATCAGGTAGCGCTCGCCGGGGGTGCCCCGGTCAGCGGCAAGCAACATGGCCTTGGCCGCGTCGTCGATACCGACGGCTTCCAGGTCGATTCCGCTCATCACGAACGGTAGCTTGCCGAATGCGGCGCCGGCGATGATCGCGCCGTGCGGGGTTCGGCCCCAGTCACCGCTGCCGTAGGTGGTGGACACGCACATCGCGACTGCAGGCAGGCCGCGTTCCCGCGCGTATTGCAGCACAAGATCTTCGGCCTGTATGCGCGAGCGCACGTACGGCGTCACCTTCGACACGTCGGCGATGTCGGCCTCGGTCGACCGCTGGCCCCGCTTGCGGCCCACGGTGACGTAGCTGCTGGTGTAGACGAACTTGCGCAAACCGGGCGTGCCCACAGCGACGTCGAGCACGTTGCGGGTGCCCTCGACGTTGGTGCGGAACAGGGGCGCCGGATCACGCAGCCAACCACGGGCGTCGACGACGCAGTGGTAGACGACGTCACAACCGGTCATCGCCTCGCGCAGGGCCTCGGTGTCGAAGACATCGCCGAGAAACCGCGTCACCGGTAGGTCATCGATGGAGATGGTGTTGGCGTTCGGTCGCACCATGGCCCGAACCTCGGAACCGTCATCAGCAGCGACCAACTGCCGCAGCACATGCGATCCCAGGAAGCCGTTGGCGCCGATGACCAGTTTGGCGCTCACCGGGTACCCGCCTTTCTCCTCTTCGCGCAAGCGCTCATCGGCCGAACTTCTTGAGCCACTCCTCGGCCTCATCGGTCAGGGTCCCGAGTTCGGCTGCCTTGCGGCACCACTTGCGCGCCGCCGAGGCGAATCGCAGTGGGTTGTAGACGTCTTCCTGCCGTGACCACAGGCCGTCGCCGGCATAGGTGAGGATCGAGATGTTGGTGGCGCTGATGATGGTGCCGTCCCCCGGATCGCGCATCGGGTTGTCCAGTTCGCAGATGATGCGGCCCGTGGGTTCGTCGATCACCGACCACAGCGACGGGAAGGCCGTCATGTAGCTGCCGGGGAAGGTGGTCATGGTCTTCCAGATCCACGGCCGGACCTGCTCGCGGCCCTTCATGGTGCCCACGGCGTGCTCGATGTAATCGACGTCGACCGTGTAGTGGTCCGCCCAGATGTCCCAGTTCTTGGTCTGCGCGGCCCGGTCGACGGTCTGCTCGAATGTTTCGAAGGCAGCGGCGAGTTCATCGCGGCTGAAGGACCTGCTCGTCACCCCAAAACTAGAACACGTTCTACCGGCCTTTGTCGAGACCTGTCGCTACACCGCCAGCACCTGCCGAGAACCCAGCGGTGCCTGCAGTTCCACCTCGGCGGTGCCGCTCACCGCGAGGGCGATACACATGCGGCCGACGGACTCCGGTGGTGTGCCGCCGCGAAGCTCGATCGTGACTGTGTCGGCGGTCTCCCGCGTGATCAGGTGGACGCCGAAGCAGTCCGGGGTGCCCGCCGTGAAGTTGACCCGCAGGCCGCCGTCGTCACGGCTGAAGGATTCGATCCGGGTGATGTGCGGACCGACGATGGCGGGGTTGTCGGTGAACAGGGTCCGCGCCGGATCGGGCGGCACCTCGGGCACTGCCGCCGGCTGCGGGTCGGCACCCGCGGTAGGGCCACCGGCCAGCAGGAGTAAACAGGCGAGCCCGGCGGTTGCAACTGCACGCATGACCACCACGGTAATCACGGAGCACAATGGGGAACATGGGCAACTATTCGACAGCGATTCTTGCGGGCGGCTGCTTCTGGGGCATGCAGGATCTGATCCGTAAGCAGCCCGGGGTGATCTCGACGCGCGTGGGCTACACCGGTGGACGCAACGACCACCCGACCTACCGGAATCATCCCGGCCACGCCGAGGCCGTGGAGATCGTCTACGACCCGACACAGACCGACTATCGCGCGCTACTCGAGTTCTTCTTCCAGATCCACGACCCGTCCACCAAGGACCGGCAGGGCAACGATGTCGGCAGCAGCTACCGGTCGGCGATCTTCTACCTCGACGACGAGCAGAAGCGGGTCGCGCTCGACACCATCGCCGACGTGGACGCGTCGGGTTTGTGGCCCGGCAAGGTGGTCACCGAGGTGACCGCGGCGGGCGATTTCTGGGAGGCCGAGCCCGAGCATCAGGATTACCTGCAGCACTACCCGAACGGGTACACCTGCCACTTCCCTCGCGCCGGCTGGAAGCTCCCGAAGCGTCAGACCACGAGCTAGGGACGGTCAAGCCCGAGCGGCGTGGCGCGGCGATGTACGACGAGGCGTCCGCCCGCCGCCGGGGTGTAGGCCACTCCGCGGGAGTGCACCTTTTCTCCCGGTGCGGTCGTGGTGTCGATGACGAAGTGCCGCAATACCGTTCGCAGTACCACGTCCATCTCGACGTTGGCGAACACCGCTCCGACGCAGCGTCGGGTGCCGCCGCCGTACGGTAGCCAGCCCAGGCCCGGGCGGCTGCCGACGAATCGCTGTGGGTCGAACCGGTCTGGCTCGGAAAACTCCTTCTCGGCCTCCTGGATCTGCGAGATGGCCACGATGACCGAATGGCCACGCGGTATCTCCCACTCCCCCAGCCGGATTGACGGTGCGTAGACATGGCGGCCCGCGAAGTCGATGACGGTGCGGTTGCGTTGCACCTCAAGGATGGTGGCCTGACGGTATTCGTTGCCGTCGGTGGCGGCCTCGTCCACCAGCTCGGCCAGCACCTGTGGATGGCGGCTGATCCGCTCGAAGGCCCAGCCCAGGGTGGACGCCGTGGTCTCGTGGCCTGCGGCCAGCAAGGTCAGGAGCTCGTCTCCGATGTCCTTGCGGGACATGGCCGATCCGTCCTCGTAGGTGCTGCGCAACAGCAGCGCCAGGATGTCGTCGCGCTGGTCGAAGTCGGGATCGGCTTCGACCCGGTCGATCAGCCGGTCGATTACGGCGTCATAGCGTCGACGGTATGCGGCGAGCCGTCCCCAGGGACTGAACCGGCCGTACGTCCGGGCAGGGGTGGGTACCACCACCAGCCGTGAGCCCAGGGTGACCCAGGGCGGGATGATGCGGCGCAACTCGTCGAGTTGTTCGCCATCGGCGCCGAACACCGCGCGCAGGATCGCGTTGAGGGTGATCCGCATCATCGGTTCGAGCGTCTCGAACTGCCGGCCTTCCGGCCAGTTCGCCGTTTCCCGCAGCGTCTCCTCTTCGAAGATCTGCTCGTAGTTCCTGATGCTCTTGCCGTGGAACGGCGGGGTGAGCAGCTTGCGGCGGCGACGATGGTCGGTGCCGTCGAGGGCGAAGACCGATCCGGAGCCCAGGATGCGGCTGAGGTTGGGCTGGATGTTGCCGACATCGTCGGTGTTGGCCGAGAACAGTTGTTTGGCCAGTTGGGCGTCGGCCACGATCACGGTGGGGCCGAAGATCGGGAGCCTGAGGCTGAAGACGTCCCCTTGCCGGCCGGAGATCTGTTTGACGACCCAGCGCCGGGCCAGAGCGAAGCCGAGGGCCTGCAGCGGCCTGGGAACCCGCGCGGGAGGCGGTGTCCGTCCCGGTGCGGCGCTCTCGGTGGTCTTCTCAGCAGCTACGAGCTCGGTCATACCATCTCCAGCCAGTCCTGGTACCGCGCAGTACCAACGTTGTGAGGTACGGTACTCCCAGGTACCAGGCGGCGCAAGGGGGTTGGCACGATGACCTACCGGCTACGCCTGCTCGACGGGCTTGCCGCGGCCATCAACGACAAGGGCTATCGGGAGACCACGGTGGCCGACATCGTCCGTCATGCCCGTACGTCCAAGCGCACGTTCTACGACCAGTTCGGCACCAAGGAAGACGGCTTCCTCGAACTGCTGCGCGCCAACAACTCCGCCCTGGTCGAGCGCATCCAGGCTGCGGTCAACCCCGAGGCGTCGTGGCCCGATCAGATCGGGCAGGCCGTGGGCGCCTACGTCGACCACATCGCGTCGGCCCCGGCCATCACGCTGAGTTGGATCCGCGAACTGCCCGCACTGGGCAGCCGGGCCCGTCCGTTGCAACGCGAAGCCCTGCGCGAGCTGACGGATCTGCTGATCCAACTGAGCGACAGTGCCGGTTTCCGGCACGCCGGACTACCTCAGCTCACCGAGCCGATGGCCATCATCCTGCTGGGTGGGCTGCGGGAGTTGACCGCGCTGATCGTCGAGGACGGCCGCGACATCCACGAGATCTACGGGCCCGCGGTGGCCGCGTCGACGGCGATCCTCGGCCCCCGCCCGGCGCAGCCCTGACGAACCGGCCAGAGATCAGCGCAGTATCAGCCGGGCCGACTTCTCCAGCCGCTGGGTAACGGCGGCGTAGGGGTCATAACCCATTCCCGCCCACACCAGGGTGCCGGTGTACAGCAGTTCCAGCGCTTCGATGACGTCCAGGTTCACCTCTGGCCCGAGTGCGGCAACCAGGCGACCGCGGATGTCGCCGCCGATGCGCTGACGCAATGCGTCGACGTCCGGGGCCTTGCCCAGCAGCGCGTTGGTCACCGCCCCGGCGAACTCGGGTTCGTCGGCCACCAGCGAGGCGATGTGCTGCAACACCTCGACCACCCGGGTGGCCGGATCGGCCGACTCGTGCGCGGCGGGCGGCGCGGCCGAGAGCCGGCGCCAGAACACCTCGGCCACAAGGTGTTCCTTGGAGGAGAAGTAGGTGTAGGCGGTCGCCGCCCCGACGCCGGCCTCCGCGGCCACCCGACGCACGGTCAGCCCGGCGAATCCGTCGCGGGTGATCAGCTGCAACGCGGCCCGTCCGAGCCGTTCCACAGTGTCTGCCTGCCGTGCACTCAGGCGGCGGCGCGTCGACTCCAGGGCCGCATCAGACACGTGTCCGGACGCTACTACAACCGCCCATCACCAGCAACGGTAGGTTGTGCATTCATGAGCACCGCTGACACTGCCCTGCCACCTCACGCACAGCGCCTGTTCGCCCTTGCCGAGCAGATCACCGGATTCATGCCGGCCGACGAGGGCCGCGCCCTCTACGACGCCGCGGTGCGCTACCTCGACGGCGGTATCGGGGTCGAGATCGGCACCTACTGCGGCAAGTCGACCGTCATGCTGGGCGCGGCCGCGCAGGAGACAGGATCGGTGGTCTACACCATCGACCATCACCACGGCTCGGAGGAGCACCAGGCCGGCTGGGAATACCACGACACCACCATGGTCGATCCGGTGACCGGACTGTTCGACACCCTGCCCACCATGCGCCACACCCTCGATGCCGCCGGCCTGGACGAGCACGTGGTGGCCGTGGTCGGCCGCTCACCCGTGGTGGCCCGGGGCTGGCGAACGCCGTTGCGGCTCTTGTTCATCGACGGTGGCCACACCGAGGAGGCCGCGCAGCGGGACTTCGACGGCTGGGCCCGGTGGGTCGAGGTGGGCGGGGCGCTGATCATCCACGACGTGTTCCCCAACCCCGACGACGGCGGGCAGGCGCCGTTCCACATCTACCAGCGCGCACTGGCGACCGGCGCCTTCGACGAGGTCGCCGCGATGGGATCGATGCGGATTCTCCAGCGATCCTCCGGCGAGCCGGGGCAGCTGGACTAGCGGTCGCCGGCCTTCGGGCCCGCCACGCACTCGCAGTCGTATTCGCCTTCCAGGCCACGGGGCAGCCCGACTCCCCGGAAGATGCCGCTGGCCGCGGTGGTCTGCGACAGCGCATCGGCGGCCAGGATCATGGCCGCGCCGGTCCAGGTGGTGCGCTCCTCGGGCCAGCGCTTGCCATCGGCGAAAACCAGCCCGGTCCAATAGGATCCGTCGTCCTCACGCAGGTGCTGCATGGCCGCGAATTGTTCGTGGGCCCGCCGGGCGTCACCCATCGCGTCCAGTGCCATCACCAGCTCGCAGGTCTCCGCTCCGGTGACCCAGGGGCGGTGATCGACGCACCGGATACCCAGTCCGGGCACCACGAAGTCGTCCCAGCGGTCGTCGATCCGGGATTGCGCCGCGGCGCCGCGCAGCGCTCCCCCGAGCACCGGGTAGTACCACTCCATCGCATGGGTGTCCTTGGCGGAGAACGCCTCTGGATGCGCGGCGATGGCGTGCCCGAGACGGCCGACGGCGACCTCCCATTCCGGCTGGGGGTCGTCGAGGTAATCCGCGAGGGCCAGCCCGCACCGGATGCTGTGGTACACACTGGCGCAGCCGGTCAGCAGCGCCTCTTCAACCGGACCGGAAGGGCTTGCGGCCCAATAGACCTCGCCGCCGGAGGCCTGCAGGCCCAGCACGAAGTCGAGCGCGCCGGTCACCACCGGCCACATCGATTCGGCGAAGGCGCGGTCCCCGGTGATCAGGACGTGGTGCCAGACGCCGGTGGCCACGTAGGCGCAGAAGTTGCTGTCGCTGTTGGCGTCTTCCACGACACCGTTGCGCAGCTGGATCGGCCACGAACCATCGGCGCGCTGTACGGTGCGGCACCAGTCGAAGGCCGCGCGGGCCGGTTCGATCAAGCCCGCCACGGTCAACGCCATGGCGTTCTCGACGTGATCCCACGGGTCGGTGTGACCGCCGTCGAACCACGGCAGCGCCCCCGAGGATTCCTGGGTCGCGGCTATCGACCGCGCCGTCTGCAGGCAGTCTTGCGGCGTCAGAACTCCGGGCACACCCGGGATCTCAGGTACTCGCACCGGTTCGGCCTACCCGTTGAATTCGGGCTTGCGGAAATAGAGCGCGACGCTCTTGCCGATCACCGGGTTCAGCAGCGACTCGGCGGTACGGGTCAACCAGGGCCGGCCCATCATGTCCCACACCAGCAACTGGTGGTACGCCTTGACCGCCGGGTGATCGTTCTTCTCGGTGCCGACAAGACATTTGAGCCACCAGTACGGCGAGTGCAGCGCATGCTCGTGGTGGGTGTGGGTGAGCTTGAGTCCGTGCGCCAGAACCTTGTCGCGCAACTCGTCGGCCTTGTAGATGCGGATGTGACCGCCCTCGTTGGCGTGATACTCGTCCGACAGCAGCCAGCACAATTTCTCCGGGAGCCAACGCGGCACCGTGATGGCAAGTGAGCCACCGGGTTTGAGCACCCGCACCAGCTCGGCGATGGCCAGCTCATCTTGCGGAACGTGTTCCAGGATCTCGGAGGCGATGACGCAGTCGAAGTTCGAGTCGGGGTAGGGCAGGTCGAGCGCGTCGCCCTTGACCGCCTCACCCTTGGCCGACAACGGGACCTCGCCCGCTTCCCGCATGGCCTGCAGCATCGTGTCGACGTCGTTGAGGTCGGACACACTCTGGTCGAATCCGACGACATTGGCCCCGCGCCGGTATGCCTCGAACGTGTGCCGGCCCGCACCGCAGCCGACGTCGATCACCGTCGTACCAGGACCCACTCCGAGGCGGTCGAAATCGACGGTCAGCATGCGGCCCCCTTTTTCCCTACCCGCTCACGGGCCATCTCGTACACCGATACCGTCTGTGCGGCAACCGATTCCCAACTGAACACATCGAGCGCCCGCTGTCGCCCGGCGGCGCCGAGCTTGCGGCGCTCCAACGGTGAATCGAGCAGTTCGCCGAGCACCGCGGTCAACTCGTCGACATCGGCCGGGCGCACCAACCGGGCGCAGCTACCGTCGTCGCCGACCACCTCGGGCAGCGCACCGGCACGGCTCGCCACGATGGGGGTGCCGCTGGCCATGGCTTCCACGGCGGGCAGTGAGAAACCTTCGTACAGCGACGGGATACACGCCACCTCGGCCGACGCCAGCAGCGCGGCGAGTTCCTCGTCGCTCAGGCCGCTGGAGCTGTGCACGATGTCGGAAATCCCGAGCTCGGCGATGAGTTTCTCGGTCGGACCGTTCGGCTCGAGCTTGGACACCAGCTGCACGTCGAGATTGCGTTCCACGCGCAGCCGGGCCACCGCATGCAGCAGATGGCTGACACCCTTGAGCGGTACGTCGGCACTGGCGATGGCGATGATGCGTCCGCTCACCCGATGCTCGGCGGGCCGGAAGAGTTCGGTGTCCACCCCCAGCGGCACGATGTGCAGCTGGTTCGGCGCCACCCCGAAGTCCTCGGCGATGTCGGCGGCCGAGGACGACGAGACGGTGAGCAGTTCGGGGATCCTGCGGGCCACCTTCTTCTGCATCTCCGCGAACCCGTACCAGCGCCGCACCAGCGGTTTGCGCCACCATTTGGCGGCGGCGATCTCGACCACGCGGTCCCGGGTGATGGGGTGGTGCACGGTGGCCACCACCGGCAGACCCAGGCCGGCGATCTTCAGTAGCGCCGAACCCAGGCTCTGGTTGTCGTGGACGACGTCGAACTCGTCGCGGCGCTCGGCCAGGATCCGGGCGACCCGCATGGTGAACGTCCGCGGCTCCGGGAACCCTGCGCTCCACATGGTGGCCAGCTCCAGGGCGTCGATGCGGTCGCGAATCTCGCTGGGCCTTGGCACGCGGAACGGGTCCGGCTCGCGGTACAGGTCGAGGCTGGGGACCTTGGTCAACGTGACCCGGGGATCCAGGCCCTCGGGGTAGGGCTGGCCGGAGAACACCTCGACGTCGTGGCCGAGTTCGGCGAGGCCGCGGCTCAGATGGCGCACATAGACACCCTGGCCACCGCAATGAGTCTTGCTCCGATAGGACAGCAACGCGATACGCATAATCAGATCACCCGACGGCCGGAATCGTGCTGAGCTGGGAATACACGCTCACGCGTCGACTCCGAACCCTCTGGACATGTGTCCAGACTATAGTTTGGCCTGCTAGCCAACGCAACGCGTCCACCGGCGTTCAGCCCGGAGGGAAGCCCCCGGTGGCCACCGGCCCCCACCGCGTGGGCGTGATCCGGATCAGGCACTTGCGCTGCTCCACCATCGCCTGCCGGTATTCATCCCAATCCGAATGCTCACCGGCGACCGCCCGGAAGTAGTCGACGAGCGGTTCCACCGCGTCGGGCAGTCCGATCACCTCGGCATCGCCGTCGACTTGCACGTACGGTCCGTTGAACTCGTCGGACAGCACCGTCACGCTGGCCCGCGGCGTACGACGCAGGTTTGCCGACTTGGCGCGCTGCGGATAGCTGGCGATCACGATGCGGCCCTCGGCGTCCACTCCGCCCGTCACCGGCGAGGTCTGCAGCGAGCCATCGGCGCGGAACGTCGTCAACACCATGTGGTGCCGCGGACGAACGAAGTCCAGGAGTTCATCGAGACCTACGGTGTCGGCGGTCGCATACTTTCGGGCCATGTCCTGACGTTAGTAGCCGTCGCGCGGCACGACGAACGCGAACGGCCGGGGAAATCCCAGCCCGGTCAGCCGAGCATTCCGCACAGCATCGACGTCGACGGGCAGCACCTTGCCCGACGACGGTTCGTAGCACTCCAGTACATCGGGGTCCTCGTCGGCGGCGCCGACGACCAAGACCCAGTGGCGCGGAATACCGCGTTCGCCGATGAGCATCGCCACCGGCCAGCCGGCGACGGCAGCATTGCGCACATCCGACAACGCGTCGCCGGTGCCACGGAAGCGCCGCCACCGGTACGTCACTCCACGTTTGGCGCTGTGGTCGCTCAGCGCCCGGGCCATCCCCGCGGGCGTGGTCCCGAGTTGCCGTGGCCAAATCCGGTTGACGGCAGCGTGAATTCGGCCTTGTTCGGCAGCGAACCAAGCCGCGCCGTCGGCGTGCAGCAACTCCGCGCGATACGTGTGATCCAGCATGGCACCGGCCACCACCGCAACCGTCGGGCCGCACGTCACCCCGTCGCGCTGGCGTAGCCGTAAGGCCGCCAATTTCGCTGGCTTCACACAGATCCGGTCATTGAATCGATCAATTCCTGCCATCGGAACTAAAGCGTCTGAGCTGCCGGTTTTACCCGACATATCGCAGCGTATCGAAATGCCGCGAACCAGAACAGGGAAGGACATTCCAGTGCGAAATGCCATCGGTAGGTCACGAATCGTCGCCGCGGCAGTGGGCGTCGCGGTGGCCGCAGTCATCGGATCAGCCGGCCCCGCCGCGGCCGCGCCCAGCGGGCCCAGCAATGCCGAGCAGACCATCAGACAGCTTCAGTCCCAGGGCTATACGGTGATCGTCAACCGTCTCGGGTCGTCACCACTGGACGAGGCTTCGGTGGTCGCCGTTCGGCCCGGCCCGAACTTCAGCCGCACCGACACGTTGAGCGCGCTCACCCAGCGGACCGTGTACGTCGACGTCAAGTAGCAGACAGCCACCGGCATCGGAGTCGATAATGACCGCATGGCGGTGAACATGGCGGATCTGCTGGGCAGCAGGCTCGACTCTCTTCGATACCAGCCCACCGCCAAACGGATTCGGATCTGCCTCGGTGGCGAGCCGGTGGCCGACACCGGAGCGGCCATCCTTGTATGGGAGCCGCGGCGGGTGGTTCCGACGTATGCGGTGCCGCGTTCGGCGTTGACCGCACAACTGGTTCCGGCGGGCGGTGATGTGGGCGACGACGAGATCCCCGGCTTCCTCGACCCGTCGGTGCCGTTCGTCGCGCACACTTGCCCGGGGACTTCGTTCGACGTCATCGCCGGTGGCGAGTCCTGTCCCGCCGCGGCCTTTCGGCCCGACGACCCGGAGCTGCGCGACTACCTGATCATGGATTTCGCGTCGTTCGAGTGGCGCGAGGAGGACGAGCCGATCGTCGCGCACCCGCATGATCCGTTCCACCGCATCGACATCCGGCGCAGCCGCCGACGTATCCGCATCGAGCTCGACAGAACAGTGTTGGCCGAATCCTCAAGTCCCATGCTGTTGTTCGAGACGGGTCTGCCCACCCGGCACTACCTGCCGCGCGCCGATGTGACCGTCGAGCTCGACGTGAGCGACACCGTCACCTATTGCGCGTACAAGGGCCGGGCCACCTACTATTCGCCGGCCGGCGGCCCCGCGGATCTGGCCTGGTCGTATCACGAGCCCTTGATCGACGCGGTGCAGGTCCGCGACCACATCTGCTTCTTCGACGAGCGGGTCGACGTGTTTGTCGACGGCGAACGTATAGAGCGGCCCGTCACGCCCTGGAGCTGAGGCCGAACGCCTGTTTCGAGCAGGCCGGTTCTGGCAACATCAGTCACCAGCACTGCCAGTCGACCGGAGGTCATGATGGGCTCATCGAATGTCACGGTCACCGCAGCTGCCGGTACCGAAGGCGGTGGTGCCGCGCTCGACCAGGTGATCGGCATGTCGGTGGTCGCGATCATCGTCACCGTCGCCCTCCTGTGGATCGGTTACCTGCACCGCAACCGGCGCATCACCTGGCTGAACGATTTCGCCGAATTTCTGGGCCGCAAGTTCCACCGGCCGCCGTGGGTTGCGCTGCAGGTGTTCCTGTTCACCGCGACCATCATCTGCGCGCTGTTCGGCTTCATCTGGGATGTGAGCCTGCACATCGGCAAGGGCCGAGATCCGGGCCCGCTGGCCAACCCTGCGCACTACTTCATCCTGTTCGGGCTGTTCCTGCTGTTCATCGCCGGTTCGATGGCGATCGTGCTGCCTTACGACAAGCCCGGCCCGGCCGCCATCCGGATCACCCGCAGCTGGTACGCCCCGGTGGGCGGCGTGCTGATGGCGGCGTGCGGGCTCTACGCACTCATCGGTTTCCCGCTCGACGACATCTGGCACCGCATCTTCGGTCAGGATGTCACGCTCTGGGGCCCAACGCATTTGATGTTGATCGGCGGCGCCGGGTTGTCATTGATCGCCGTGCTGTTACTGGAGCACGAGGGCCGGGTGGCGATGGGCCCGGACAGCCTGGCCGAGGACAGCAAGTTCAACAAGTTCCTCTACTTCCTGTCGTTCGGCGGGCTGTTCATCGGGCTCTCGGTGTTCCAGATCGAATACGACTTCGGTGTCGAGCAGTTCCGCCTCGTCCTGCAGCCGATGATGATCGCGGCGGCCGCGGCACTGGCCGCGGTCGCGGCCCGGCTGGTGCTCGGTCCCGGCGCGGCCTTGATCGCCGCCGGATTCGCCGTCGCCCTGCGCGGCGCCGTGGCGTTGATCGTGGGCCCGGTCCTCGGTGCGCCGACGAGTTGGTTCGCGCTCTACCTGGGGCCGGCACTGGTGGTCGAGTTGCTGGCCCTTACTCCACTTGTGAAGCGCCCCATCCTGTTTGGCGCGGTAGGCGGGCTGGGTGTCGGCACCGTCGGGCTGTGGCTGGAATCGTTGTGGATCGGCGCGGTCTATCACTATCCGTGGCCGATGAGCATGTGGGGCGAGGCGCTGGCGATGGCGATCCCGGTGGCCATCGCGATGGGCCTGTGTGGCGCGCTGCTGGCCCTGGTGCTGACCGGCCAACCGCTGCCCCGGCCCGCGGTGGGTATCTCCATCGTGGTGGCCACCGTTCTGGTGATCGGCGGCGCTGTGACCAACGGGCTGCGTACCGAGGTTCCGCAAAATGCCAGTGCCACCATCGCTTTGACAGATCTTCCGCCGCGCGACGGGCACCGGATGGCCTCGGCCGACGTACAGATCACGCCGGCCGGTCTGATCGGCGACGACCCGGAGTGGGTGTCGATCCTGGCGTGGCAGGGCGGGCTGGCCGATCATCGTGGTCTGATGATCGACCGGTTGGACAAGGTTGGCCCGGGGCATTACCGCTCGACGCAGCCCATTCCGGTGTCGGGCAGTTGGAAGACCCTGCTGCGCGTGCAGGACGGCACCACGATGGCCGGGGTACCGATCTACCTGCCCGCCGATCCGGGTATCGGTGCCGACGAGACACCGGCGCTGGCCTCGAGCAATCGGGAGTTCGTGCAGGAGATCACGATCCTGCAGCGCGAACGCAACCTCGATCACCCGACCTGGCTGTACAACGCGGCTTCACTGGTGGTGCTGGTGTGCACGCTCATCCTTATCGCGGGCCTGACCTGGGGTGCGGGCCGGATCAACTCCAGGGAGATGGCCGCGGGCCGTGAACCTGCCGGGCTCACGTGATGGGTCCGATCCAGTATCAGGCTGACCACACGTTGCTGTTGGCGTTGCCGGCCTTCGCTCCGGCGGTGGTCGTGGTGGGGGTCGTGGTGTATGTGGCGATGCGGGACCGGCACCGCGGCGGGCCGCGTAGTGAGTCCAGCGGCGGGGACGCTCAAGATGAAGGTGCCGACTCCTCAAGCGAAGATGGTTCACCGTGATCAACCTCAAACACAGTGTCATCGTCGTGGCGTCCGCTCTCACCCTGGTGACCGCCGGTTGTGGCGGCTCCGGCGATTCGCAGAAGTCCGACGGCGCAACCGGTTCGGCCACCCCCTCGGTCACCACGGTCAATCCGTCGGACATGACCAACCCGCAGCAGGCACCGAGCCGGCTGTTGATCGACGTCACGATCAAGGGCGGTGAGGTGACCCCGACCAACAAGCAGTTGCAGGGCAAGGCCGGCGAGCCGATCGTGGTGCGGGTGAACAGCGATGTCGCCGATGAGTTGCATGTGCACTCCAATCCAGAGCACAGCTTCAAGATCGAGCCGCGTAGCGGCCAGCAATTCCAGTTCACGGTCGACGTGCCGGGCACCGTCGACATCGAGCTGCATCAGCTGAACCGCACGATCGCCAGCGTGCAAGTGCAGCAGTGAGGCCCGCGTCGACCGCTCTACTGGCCCACGGTCTGGGCGGTTCGACGGATCTCCCGATTCCCTACACCTATGCGCTGATCGGCGCGGCCTGGACGCTGACGTTCACCTTTGCGGTGGTGGCACTGGCCTGGCGGCAGCCCCGGTTCGATCCGGACAAGCCGGGGCTGCCACTGCCGCGCTGGGTGACGACGGGTCTGGACTCCGCGGTGACGCGCTGGGCCATCGGTCTGGTGTCGCTGGCTTTCACCGCATGGGTGGCGTACACCGCTCTCTCCCGGCCGGCGGATGCCAATCCGCTGCCGGGAGTCTTCTATGTGCTGCTGTGGGTGGGTGTGGTCGCGGCCTCGGTGGTGTTGGGCCCGGTGTGGCGGCTCATCTCCCCCATCCGCGCGGTGTACCGGTTTCTGCCGGGGCCTCGAGGCCGGCGCTATCCGGAACGCATCGGCTATTGGCCGGCGGCCGTCGGGCTTTTCGCTTTCGTCTGGCTGGAGCTGGCCAGCCCAGACCCGGGTTCCGTTGCGGCCATTCGTCACTGGCTTCTGGCCTATGTGGTGGTGACGTTCACCGGCGCATTGTGCTGCGGACAGCGATGGTTGGAGAGCGCCGACCCGTTCGAGGTTTACAGCACGGTGGTGTCGAAGCTCTCGCCGCTGCGTCGCCACGACGGGCGGATGGTGCTGGGCAATCCGTTCGATCACCTGCCCTCGCTGCCGGTGCGGCCCGGGCTGGTCGCCGTGCTGGCAGTGCTGCTGGGGTCGACCGCGTTCGACAGCTTCTCGGCGATGCCCCAGTGGCGCAACTTCGTCGACGGACATTCGGCATCGCCGCTGGGCGCCAGCCTGATCCGTACCGCGGGCCTACTGGTGTTCGCGGCCACGGTGGCCGTCACATTCTGGGCCGCCACCCGCACCACAGGAGGTGTCGATCGCCGGCTGCGGCGCCAATTGCCCGGTCTGATGGCGCATTCCCTGATCCCGATCGTCGTCGGCTACGTCTTCGCGCACTACCTGTCCTATCTCGTGGAGCGCGGCCAGCAGACGGTGATCCTGCTGTTCGGGCTGCACGATGCGCAGGTCAGCTATTTCCTGTCCGCCCACCCCACGCTCCTGGCCACTCTCAAGGTCGGATTCGTGCTGGCCGGTCATGTCGCCGGGGTGATCGCGGCGCACGATCGGGCACTGCGTCTGCTGCCGAAACACCACCAGCTCACCGGTCAGCTCGCGACGATGCTGGTGATGGTCGGCTACACCTTCACCGGGCTGTACCTGCTGTTCGGCGGGTAGCGTCGGGATCATGGAGATGTCCAAGCAGCCTCGGGCACTCATCGTCGTCGATGTACAGAACGATTTCTGCGAAGGCGGGTCGCTGGCGGTCGCTGGTGGGGCCGCGGTGGCGCGGGGCATCACGGCACTGCTGGCCACCGATCACGGATACGACCACGTGGTGGCCACCAAGGATTTCCACATCGACCCGGGTGAGCATTTCTCCGACACGCCTGACTTCCGGACGTCGTGGCCACGCCACTGCGTCGCCGAGACTTCGGGCGCGGCATTTCATCCCGATTTCGATCCGTCAGCGGTCGAGGCGGTGTTCGAGAAGGGCCACTATTCGGCGGCCTACAGCGGCTTCGAGGGCGTCGACGAGTCCGGGACGACGCTGGCCGACTGGCTGCGCCGTCGGGGCGTCGAGGCCGTCGACGTGGTGGGCATCGCCACCGACTACTGCGTGGCCGCCACCGCTGCCGACGCGGCCAGAGCCGGGCTGCATACCCGCGTTCTCACCGGTCTGACTGCAGGGGTAGCTCCCGAGAGCTCGAGGGCGGCCATCGACCAACTTCGCACGGCCGGAGTGCACATCAGCTAGTCGGGTCGACGGGCCGACCCGTCCAGCGCGGGTCCCGGCGCTCGACAAGAGCCCGTACGCCTTCGCGTGCGTCGTCGTGTGCCATCAGGTGCAGGTGAATCTCGGTCTCCCTGGCTCCGACGCCGGCGCGGTCGAGGTCGTAGGAATCCCACAGCAGCCGCTTGCTGGCCGCGACCGACATCGGTGCGGTGTTGACCGCGATGTCGTGGGCGAGTTCCAGGGCGGCCGGCAGCACTTGCTCGGCGGGCAGTACCCGGCTCCCCAGACCGAGTGCGACAGCCCTGTGCCCGTCAAATGTGGCGCCGGTCAACAAGATCTCCGCGGCGTTCGCCAGCCCCACCAGCCGCGGCAGGACCCAGTGCGAGTACGCGTCGCCCACCATGCCGCGGCGGGTCTGCACCACGCCGTAGCGGGCCTCGGCGGCGAAAATCCTGATGTCGCACTGCAATGCCAGTGTCAGCCCGATTCCGATGGCGTGCCCGTTGACGGCCGCGATCACCGGTTTGCCCAGGGACCAGGCCGGGACGGCCAACCCGGCGGCACTGAACTGCCGCCCGGGCTCCGTGAAGGTCTGCTCGCCCGCGCCGAGGTCCGCACCCGCGCAGAACGCGGGCGGGGTACCCGTCAGCACGATCACCCGGATCGCATCGTCGGCGTCGCAACGCAGGTAGGCATCGGCCAGTTCGTCGCGCATCCCGCCACCGAAGGCGTTGCGCTGCTGCGGGCGGTCCAGCGTGATGAGTGCGACGGAGTTCTCGACGCT
Source organism: Mycobacterium sp. URHD0025 (assembly GCF_000426065.1). GTDB lineage: Bacteria > Actinomycetota > Actinomycetes > Mycobacteriales > Mycobacteriaceae > Mycobacterium. The sequence goes on from NZ_AUEQ01000011.1 coordinate 125,022, forward strand.
GACCCGCACGGTCCGGTACTCCGGCAGATCAGCGCTGGTGGTCACACGGCGAACTTACCGCCGCTCGTTCGCGCGGCCGCAGTCCGCCCGGCACCGTATGGTCGATTTGTGACTTCCACAGATCGAGCTGACCAGTACGGGCTGGAAATGTGGCGGGGCAAGGCCTACCCGCTCGGTGCCACCTACGACGGCTCAGGCACCAACTTCGCTTTGTTCAGCGAGGTCGCTGACCGCGTCGAGCTGTGCCTGTTCGACCCCGACGAATCCGGGACACTTCGGGAGACCCGGATGACGCTGCCCGAGGTGGACGGATTCGTCTGGCACGGTTTCGTTCCGGGGATCGAGCCCGGCCAGCGGTACGGCTACCGGGTGCACGGTCCGTACGACCCGGCGGCCGGCCATCGCTGCAACCCGAACAAGCTGGTGCTGGACCCGTACGCCAAGGCCATCGAGGGAACCTTCGAATGGGGCCAGCCACTGTTCTCGTACGACTTCGACGATCCGGGCAGCCGCAACGACGACGATTCGGCGGCCAACATGCCGAAGGCCGTGGTGATCAACCCGTACTTCGACTGGGGCGTCGATCACCCGCCCAGTCACGAGTACGCCGACACCGTCATCTACGAGGCCCACGTCAAGGGCCTCACCCAGACCCACCCGGACATCCCGGAACAGCTGCGCGGCACGTACGCGGCCGTCGCCCACCCGGTGATCGTCGAGCATCTGAAAGCGCTGCGGGTCAACGCGATCGAGCTGATGCCGGTACACCACTTCGTCAATGACTCCACACTCGTCGACAAGGGATTGTCGAACTACTGGGGCTACAACACCATCGGCTTCCTGGCGCCGGACCCGCGCTACAGTTCGGCCGGCACCCCCGGCGGCCACGTCCAGGAGTTCAAGGCCATGGTGCGCGAATTGCACGCCAATGGCATCGAGGTGATCCTCGACGTGGTCTACAACCACACCGCCGAGGGCAACCACCTGGGCCCGACGCTGTCCATGCGGGGCATCGACAACGCCGCCTATTACCGGCTGGTCGATGACGACAAGCAGTACTACATGGACTACACCGGCACCGGCAACAGTCTCAACGTCGGCCATCCCCACGCGCTGCAATTGATCATGGACTCTCTGCGCTACTGGGTCACCGAGATGCACGTCGACGGGTTCCGTTTCGATCTGGCCGCCACGCTGGCCCGCGAGTTCTACGACGTGGACCGGCTGAGCGCGTTCTTCGAACTGGTGCAACAGGATCCGATCGTCAGCCAGGTGAAGTTGATCGCCGAGCCGTGGGATGTCGGCCCAGGCGGCTATCAGGTGGGTAACTTCCCGCCGCAGTGGACGGAGTGGAACGGGAAGTTCCGCGACACCGTTCGCGACTACTGGCGTGGCGAGCCGGCCACTCTCGACGAGTTCGCCTACCGCCTGACGGGTTCGGCCGATCTCTATGAGCAGACGGGCCGTCGTCCCTTCGCCTCGATCAACTTCGTCACCGCCCATGACGGCTTCACTCTTCGTGACCTGGTGTCCTACAACGAAAAACACAATGAGGCCAACGGCGAGGACAACCGCGACGGCGAGAGCAACAACAAGTCGTGGAACTGCGGCGCCGAGGGTCCGTCGGACGATCCCGAGGTGAACACGCTGCGTGGGCGCCAGCAGCGCAACTTCCTGGCCACTCTGCTGCTCTCCCAGGGCGTTCCGATGCTCTCGCACGGCGATGAGCTGGGGCGCACCCAGCGTGGTAACAACAACGTCTACTGCCAGGACAACGACATCTCCTGGATCGATTGGGCCAGTGCCGATTCCGATCTGCTCGAGTTCACCCGTTCGGTGTCGGCACTGCGCGCGGCGCATCCGGTGTTCCGGCGGCGCAGGTTCTTCGACGGCCGGCCGGTACGCGAGGCGGGCAGCGAAGGGCTGCCCGACATCGCCTGGTTCGCACCCGACGGTTCGGACATGACGGCCGAGGACTGGGAGACGGGGTATGCCAAGTCGGTGGCCGTGTATCTGAACGGCCAGGGCATCGCCGATCCCGACGTCCGGGGCCAGCGCGTGGTGGACGACTCGTTCCTGCTGTGTTTCAACGCGCATTACGAACCGATCGAGTTCGCCTTGCCACCGGCACAATTCGCGGCCCGATGGACGACGGCGATCAGCACGTCGGCAAACTCCACACGCGACACCGTCGCCGCCGGCGGCACGGTCACTGTCGACGCCAGAGCCGTCCTGGTGCTGCAGTCCGAATCAGATTGAACGTCAATTCAAAGAGTTGCTCATCGGCCGGATGTCCCTGCCCTAACCAGGAAGTCTGGTACCTTGAGCATGTAGCAGCCGTGGTCGCCTAAGTAGGCATTGAGCGCTTGTTCGATGTCACCGGCCGGGCGGGCTGGGGGGTACGAGCCGAAGAGCGGCGGCAACTACCCTGCGGCCACGGCTGCGGCCTCTCACCGGGTCCCGGCGGGCTCCTCCCCCACGATCAATTCGATTCATCTGACGCGCCTGCCGATCACTCATCGCCAATACCTCTGTCACAGAGGTATTGTGGCTCGCATGGAACCCGGACATGACCTCGTGAGCGAGCTGTTCACTGTCGTCGGCCGGTTCCGCAGGCAGCTGCGCCGCTCCACCGGCGGAGGATTCGATGCCACCGGGTTGACGCAGTCGCAAGGCGAGCTGTTGCGCCTGGTCGGCCGCCGGCCGGACATCTCGGTGCGGGAATCGGCGGCCGAACTCAGCCTGGTGCCCAACACCGCATCCACGCTGGTGTCCCGGTTGGTGGCCGACGGGCTACTGATCAGAACCCCCGACGATGCGGATCGCCGGGTCGTCCGCCTACGACTCACGCCGCATGCTCAGGCGATAGCCGACGAGTCGCGCGCCGCTCGCCGGGCCGCGCTGGCGGCCGCGCTGGCACAACTCGACGACGGCCAGATCACGGCTCTGGCAGATGGATTGGATGCGATGAGTGAACTGACCCGGCTGCTGCACGAGGGGGAACTGTGACCTCACCGGCCATCGACTGCAACCAGCTGACCCACCGCTACGGCGAGTTCACCGCCGTAGACGGCCTGACCCTGCGGGTTGACCGCGGTGAGACCATGGGCCTGCTGGGCCCGAACGGGGCGGGCAAGACCACGGCGGTGCGGGTACTGACCACGCTCACACCGGTGCAGCAGGGCGAGGTGCGTATCTTCGGCCTCGACGCCTCCCGGCGCACCATGGACATCCGGCACAACATCGGCTATGTCCCGCAACAACTCTCGATCGAATCGGCGCTTACCGGCAGGCAGAACGTCGAGTTGTTCGCGCGCCTGTACGACGTACCCCGTGCCGAACGCAGGGACCGGGTGAACCAGGCACTGGAGGCGATGCAGCTGCTCGACGTCGCCGACTCCGTGGCGGGCAGCTACTCCGGCGGAATGGTGCGCCGCCTCGAACTGGCCCAGGCACTGGTCAACCGACCGCTGCTGTTGATCCTCGACGAGCCGACGGTCGGGCTGGACCCCATCGCCCGCGACAGCGTCTGGACGCAGGTCGGCCGGATGCAGGCCGAGTTCGGGATGACGGTGCTGCTCACCACGCACTACATGGGCGAGGCCGACGCCCTCTGTGACCGGGTGGCCCTCATGCACCACGGACGTCTGCAGGCGGTAGGTACCCCTTCGGAGTTGAAGGAGCGGGTACTGAAGGCGACCGATACCCAGGACGCCTCGCTGGAGGACGTGTTCCGGCACTACGCCGGTTCGGATCTGACCGATGCCGAACAACAGTCCGGCGGCATGCGTGAGGTGCGTGCGACTCGCAGGACGGTCCGCCGTGTCGGCTGACGCTCTCGTCCTGGCACCGCGCGGAATGCGCCGGGTGCGCGCCATGTCCCGGCGCATGTCGGCCTTCGCCCTCGTCGAACTGCAGAAGCTGCGCCATGACCGCACCGAGTTGTTCACCCGCATGGTGCAGCCCGCGCTGTGGCTGCTGATCTTCGGCCAGACCTTCAGCCGGCTGCGCGTCGTCGACACCGGCGGCGTGCCCTACCTGGCCTTTCTGGCGCCGGGCATCATCGCCCAATCCGCCCTGTTCATCTCGATCTTCTACGGCATCCAGATCATCTGGGACCGCGACGCCGGCATCCTGGCCAAGCTGATGGTCACCCCGGCGCCGGCCTCCGCGCTGGTGGCGGGCAAGGCCTTCGCGGCCGGTGTGCGTTCGGTGGTGCAGGTGGTCGGGGTCGTGGCCCTGGCGTACCTGATGGGCATCGCGATGACGGTCAATCCGCTCCGCATCCTGGCCGCGATGGCGGTGGTGGCGCTGGGTGCGGCATTTTTCGCCTGTCTGTCGATGACGCTGGCCGGACTTGTCCGCAAACGGGACCGGCTGATGGGCATCGGCCAGGCGATCACCATGCCGTTGTTCTTCGCGTCCAATGCGCTGTATCCCGTCGACATCATGCCGACGTGGCTGCGCTGGCTGTCCACGGTCAACCCGCTCAGTTACGAGGTCAACGCGTTGCGCGGGCTGCTGATCGGCACCCCGACCAACTGGGCGCTCGACATCGCGGTGCTGATCGCGGCCGCGGTGCTCGGCGTGGCTGCTGCGTCGCTGTTGTTGCGCCGCCTCGTGCGCTAGAGCGGCGGACCCTCGCGAGCCCAACCAACCGGGTGGTTTAGTGTGCAGTCAGATCCACCGAGAGGGAGACGGTCATGCAACTGGCGCTCACACCGGAGGAAGCAGCTTTCCGCGATGAGCTGCGCACCTTCTACACGACGAAGATTCCCGCCGAGATTCGCGAACGAAACCGGCTCGGGCTGCCACTGGGCAAAGAGGGCATCCTCACGGCGCACAAGATTCTCCATGAGCACGGTCTTGCGGTCCCCAACTGGCCCGTCGAGTGGGGCGGCAAGGACTGGACGCCCAACCAGCACCAGATCTGGCTCGACGAGATGCAGCTGGCCGGTGTCCCCGAGCCGCTGACCTTCAATGCCCGGATGGTCGGCCCGGTGATCGCGGAGTTCGGCTCACAAGAGGTCAAGGAACGCTTCCTGCCGCCGACCGCGGCGCTCGACATCTGGTGGTGCCAGGGCTTCTCCGAGCCCGAGGCCGGTTCCGACCTGGCCTCGCTGCGCACCACCGCGATCCGCGACGGCGACAGCTACGTGGTCAACGGCCAGAAGACCTGGACCACGCTGGGCCAGCACGCAGACTGGATCTTCTGCCTGGTCCGCACCGACCCGCAGGCGCCCAAGAAGCAGGCCGGAATCTCGTTCCTGCTGATGGACATGAACACGCCCGGCATCACGCTTCGCCCGATCAAGCTGATCGACGGCAGCTTCGAGGTCAACGAGGTGTTCTTCGAGGACGTCCGGGTGCCCGCCGACCAGCTGGTCGGCGAGGAGAATCAGGGCTGGACCTACGCGAAGTTCCTGCTCGGCAACGAGCGCACCGGCATCGCGCAGGTGGCCCGCACCAAGGTGCGCCTCGCCGAGGTGAAGGAACGTGCCGCCGCCAACGGCCTGCTGTCCGATCCGCTGTTCGCCGCACGCCTGGCCGAGGCCGAGAACGACGTGCTGGCATTGGAACTCACCCAGATGCGGGTGACCTCGGATTCGGCCGACGGCAAGCCCAGCCCGGCCTCGTCGGTGCTGAAACTGCGCGGCAGCCAGCTGCAGCAGACCGCCACCGAACTGCTGGTCGAGGTGGCCGGCGCCGACTCGCTGCCCTATGAGGCAGGAGATATCGCCTCACCGGAGTGGGCTCAGCACGCCGCCCCGCACTACCTCAACTACCGCAAGACCTCGATCTACGGCGGTAGCAACGAGGTGCAGCGCACCATCATCGCGTCCACCATTCTCGGATTGTGAGTTGAGCCATGGACTTTCAGCTAACTGACGAACAGACCCTGCTGGCCGACACCACCCGTGACCTGCTGTCGGGTTACGACACCGAAAAGCGCAACAAGGTGGTGGAGTCCGAGCCCGGATTCGACCGACAGGTCTGGGGACAGCTCGCCGAGATCGGCGTTCTGGGACTGGGTTTCGATGAGGACTCCGGTGGCCAGATCGAGATCATGGTGGTGCTGAACGAGATCGGGCGCCGGTTGGCCCCCGAGCCGGTGCTGCACGCCGCCATCGGACCCGGTTCGATCATCGCCGAGGTGGGCACCGATGCCCAGCGCGCTCTGCTCGACGAGGTCGCCGCCGGGGAGAAGATCCTGGCCTTCGCGCACAACGAACCGGGCGTACGGGGCACGGCCGCCCCGACGACCACCGCGACGCGCAGCGGCGACGGATGGACCCTGAGCGGCACCAAGAACCCGGTTCTGGCAGGCGACGTCGCCGACACGCTGATCGTCAGTGCGGCCCTTCCCGACGGCGGCACCGGGCTGTTCCTGGTCGACGCCGCCAACGTCGCCCGGCAGGGTTATCGCACGTTCGACGGCGGCCGAGGCGCCCAGATCGATTTCGATGCCACCCCCGCCGAGCCGCTGGGCGAGGCCGCCGATGCGACGGCTGCCATCACCAATGCCCTGGTGCGGATCTCGGCCGGCCTGTGCGCCGAGGCGGTCGGTGTGATGGACGAGTCGCTGCGGCTGACCACCGATTACCTCAAGCAGCGCAAGCAGTTCGGGGTCACGCTGAGCAAGTTCCAGACCCTGACCCAGCGTGCGGCCGACATGTACATGTCGCTCGAGCTGGCGCGCAGCATGGGCACCTACGCCGCCATGTCCATCGCCGACGGTGAGCTGGACCCGGTGATCGCCGCGCGGGCCAAGCTGCAGATCGGCCGTTCCGGTCGGCACATCGCGCAGGAGTCGATCCAGCTGCACGGCGGCATCGGTGTCACCGCGGAGTATCCCGTCGGCCACTACGCGGCCCGGCTGACCGCCATCGAGCACACCCTCGGCTCGTCCGCCGATCAGCTACGGACGCTGGTCGGCCAGCTCGACAGCTACGAGATCGCCACCCTCTGACAACAATTCGGAAGGCGCTTTCGGAATCGCCATGGCGATCAGCGCGGCACCGGCCGCGGCACCCGCGGCGATCAGCAGGGCGACACGGAATCCCGGCAAGGAGGGCAGTGCGTGCCCGGCGACCGTGATGGTCATCTGGGCCAGCACCGCGGTCATCACCGCGCTCGAGGTCGAGGTGCCCAACGATCGGGCCAGTGAGTTGATGCTGTTGGCGGACGCGGTTTCCGACACCGGCACCGCGGCATTGATCAACGCGGGCAGCGCCGCGAAGGCGAAGCCGACACCGAAGCTGACGATCAGGCCGAGCACCAGGACCCCGACCGGGCTGCCCAGCAGCACGGTTCCGGCCAGGTAGCCCGCGGCGATGATCCCGCTGCCGGTCACCAGCACGATCTTCGGTCCGCGCGCGGCCACCACCCGGGCGGCAACGGGTGCGGCCGCCATCATCGCCAGCCCGCCCGGCGCCATCCACAAGCCGGTGGCGATCATGCTCTGCCCCAACCCGAATCCCGTTTCCCTGGGCATCTCCAGCAGCTGAGGCCCCACGAGCGACAACGCGAACATCCCGAATCCCACCGCGATGGACGACAGATTCGTCAGCAGGACAGGACGTTTCAATGTGGTCCGCACGTCCACGATCGGCGAAGGCACCCGGTACTGCCACCACGTGAAGGCCCCGAAGGTCACCACCGCGCCCGCGAACAGGCCCAGCGTGGTGGTACTGCTCCAGCCCCACATCCCGCCCTTGGAGATCGGCAACAACAGCATCACCAGCGCAGCGCCAAGGGCCAGGGCGCCGATCGGGTCGAATCGGTGATCGGAGGACACCGGTTCCAGGTCGGGCACCAACAGGACGAACAAGATGCCGGAGGCCAGGCCGAGTGCGGCCGAACACCAGAAGAGGGCGTGCCAGTTGAAGTGTTCGGCGATCACCGCCGACAGCGGCAGGCCCAGCGCGCCGCCGACTCCCAGTGAGGCGCTCATCAGTCCCATCGCCGAGCCCACCCGCTCGGCGGGCAGGGCGGCGCGCAGCACGCTGATGCCAAGCGGGATCACCGGGGCGCCGAATCCCTGCAGGCCGCGGCCGATCACCAAGGGGATCAGAGAGGTGGTCAGCGCGGCGATCAGGGAACCGAGGAACAGCAGTGCGGCGCACAGCACGAGGATCCGCTTGGGGCCGTACATGTCGCCGAGCCTGCCCAGCACGGGAGTAGCGACGGCGCCGGTCAGCAGGGTCGCGGTGATCGCCCACGACGCGTTCGCCGGGCTGGTGTCCAGAAGTGTGGGCAGCTGCGGAATGAGCGGGATCATCAGGGTCTGCATGAGCGAGACGCTGATGCCGGCCGCCGCAAGGACCGCGATCAGCAGCCCACCGGATGCCGATCGGCGCGTAGGCTGATTAGGCATGCTAATGAAGATAGCGGACGGGCCTCAGCCCAGCAGACGCGCCACCGAACCCAGAGGTACCGGCAGCCAGGCGGGCCGATACCGCGCCTCATAGGCCACCTCGTACACCGCCTTGTCCAGCTCATAGGCCGCCAGCAGGGCGCCATGCTCGCGCGGATCCGCGTCGGACACCGCGGCATAACCCTCACAGAACGCCGTGCTGTTGCGGTCGGCCCATTCCCGGGCCCGGGCGGCCAACTGCCGGGCCCGGTCGTCCTCTCCTGCCAACTCCACCAGACGCGCGTACGCCGCGTATTCGAATGACCGCACCATGCCCGCCACGTCGCGCATCGGGGAATCGGGGCTGCGACGCAACTCCAGCGGCTGGCCGGGCTCCCCTTCGAAGTCGATCAGCAGCCAGTGCTCCGGGGTCCGCAGCACCTGGCCCAGATGCAGGTCGCCGTGTATCCGCTGCACGGTCACCGGTTCGTCGGCAAGCTTGCGGTAGCGGTCCTCGATCAATGAGACATGTTGGCGCAGTTCGGGTACCACCTCCGCGGCGGACGCCAGCCGAGCGGACATGAGCTCGGCCGGGAACGGCACCGACTCGGTACCGAGTTCCTCGGCCAGGCAGGCGTGCACCGAGGCGACCGCTTCACCGAGACGGTAGGACTCTGCGGCGAAGTCCCCTCCCACCTCGTCGGCGTAGAGGTCACCTTCGGCGAACAGGTCGCGGGTGCTCGCGGTGGCCATGTCCCAGCCCTCGGCTGAGTTGGCGGCGAACTCGGTCACCATCCCGAGCGCGAAAGTCTCACCGTCCCAATCGATGTCCATCGATCCGAGCAATGCCGCCACATGTGGGTTGCCGGCCCTGGCCAGTACCCGGTTGAGCTCGATGTCGGGGTTGACGCCCGGGGTGATCCGGCGGAACACCTTGAGCACGGCGTCCTGCCCGAACACCACACTGGTGTTGCTCTGCTCGGCCGACGACACCCGGGGCGTAGCGTCCAGCGGCAGCGTGGCGCCGGGCTCCTTGCTGCACCGCAGCGCGCCCACCGTGGCCGAACGGTCGACCATCTCCAACAGGTGTCGCGCCGCATCCTGGTCATAGAGCGCGTCGTAGGCGGTCCGGCCGTCGCCACTGCCGATCGTGGCCACCGAGCTGTACTCCTCAATGGGGTCGGCATCCCACTTCACCAGCACCTGATATCGCTCGGTGCCGCCGTCGGCGTAGGACACCCTCAGCAATGTGAGGTCGAGGTCGTCGTCGAGTGGGACCACCAAACCTGGTGTGGCGGCCGACAACTCGCGCCCGCGCCCGGCATACCACCTCTGCTGACCTAGCCAGTCACCGAATTCAATATTCATAGTTGCACGGCCTCGTGATCGGGTTCGCGGAGTTGGAACCAGTAGAACCCGTGGCCCGGCAGTGTCAGCAGGTACGGCAGCTGGCCGATACTGGGAAACTCGACGTAGCCGGACATCTCGATGGGCGTATACCCGTTCCACTCCTGCAAATTCAGTTCGATGGGTTGCGGGAACCGCGACAGATTGTTGACGCAGAGGATGGCATCACTCTCGACACCGGGTTCCCCTTCGAGCTCGCGCACATAGGCCAGCACCGACGGATTGGAGCCGCCCAGCTCGCGGAACGTGCCGACGGCGAAGGCATCGTGACGGCCGCGCACGGCCAGCATGTTGCGGGTCCAGTTCAGCAGCGAGGTCGAACTGTCGCGCTGGGCTTCGACATTCACCGACTGGTAGCCGTACACGGCGTCTTGATTCGGTGGCAGGTACAGCCGGCCGGGATTGGCCGTCGAGAAACCGGTGTTGCGGTCCGGTGTCCATTGCATCGGGGTCCGTACGCTGTCGCGGTCGCCCAGCCAGATGATGTCACCCATGCCGATCTCGTCCCCGTAGTAGAGCACCGGCGAGCCGGGCAGGGACAGCAGCATCGCGGTGAACAATTCGATCTGGTTGCGATCGTTCTCCAACAACGGGGCCAGCCGCCGGCGGATGCCGACATTGGCCTTCATCCGCGGGTCCTTCGCGTACTCGGCGTACATGTAGTCACGCTCGTCATCGGTGACCATCTCGAGCGTCAGCTCGTCGTGGTTGCGCAGGAAGATGCCCCACTGCGCCATGTCCGGTATCGCGGGCGTCTGGGCCAGGATCTCCGAGATCGGGAACCTCGACTCGCGGCGCACGGCCATGAAGATGCGCGGCATCAACGGGAAGTGGAACGCCATATGGCATTCGTCGCCGCCGGTATTCGGATCACCGAAGTACTCCACGACATCGGCCGGCCACTGATTGGCCTCGGCCAACAGAACCCGGCCGGGGAACTCGTCGTCGACGACCTTGCGGCAGCGTTTGAGGAAGGCGTGGGTCTCGGGCAGGTTCTCGCAATTGGTGCCCTCGCGCTCGAACAGGTACGGCACCGCGTCGAGCCGGAAACCATCGATACCGAGATCGAGCCAGAACCGCAGAACGTCGATCATCGCTTCCTGCACCGCAGGGTTGTCGTAGTTCAGGTCGGGCTGATGTGAGAAGAACCGGTGCCAGTAGAACTGTCGGCGCACCGGGTCGAAGGTCCAGTTGGACTCCTCGGTGTCGACGAAGATGATGCGCGCGTCGGCGTAGCGGTCGCTGCTGTCGCTCCAGACATAGAAGTCGCCGTACGGGCCGTCGGGATTGTGTCGCGACTCCTGGAACCAGGCGTGCGAATCAGAGGTGTGGTTCATCACCAGATCGGTGATGACGCGAATGCCTCTGCGGTGCGCGCCGTCGAGCAGCGTGACGAAGTCCTCCACGGTGCCGAACTCGGGCAGCACCTTGTAGAAGTCCCGGATGTCATAGCCGCCGTCGCGCAGCGGCGAATCGTAGAAGGGCGGCAACCAGAGGCAGTCCACACCCAGCCACTTGACGTAGTCGAGTTGTTGGGTCAGGCCCCGCAGATCGCCCACACCGTCTGCATTGGAGTCGTAGAACGCACGGACCAGCACCTCGTAGAACACTGCCCGCTTGAACCAGTCACGGTCTGTCGGCAGCGTTCTGGCGTGGGTGAATTCCCCGGCGGTCGGATGCTCGACCACCGAGTGGCCGTTCTGAACGTTGTCCATCAGCCTTCCAACGTACCCACTCGAACGGTTCCCGACACCTGCACGCGACCGCGGCGACCCGGCGGCGTCCCGAAATGATCCTGCAGCAACGTGATTCGCCCGCGGGGACATGTTTGCGGAAAAACTAACGGTTGAATAAGAGACGAGGACGGGTTACGTTTTTCCCGCATTTGATCTCCTCGTCGGCTATGGGCCGGCGATCACGAACATTCGACGAGGGATGGCCTGTGGGTGAGTCCGCACCAAATGACGGTGAAGCACCAGTAATCGTTGGTCTGTCCGATGCGGCGATGCACATGTACATCGCAGCGATCGACGCGCTACCGCCGGTCGGTGACCCTGAGTACGCCGACCGCGCCGCGGTCGTGCTCAGCGGTCTGCGCAAGCTGCAGACGTCGCTGTCGGAGGCGGCGGGCCGCAGCCGCGTCACCCCGTCCGTCATCGTCGCGCTCAGCGGCGTGCGGCACCGCTACGACGAGCTGATGACGGCCGCGTCCGAGGGCCCCGGCGCCACACTCGGCCAGCGTCTCTACGTGGCACGCGGCCGCGCGAAGCTGTCCACGGAGGAAGCCGCCAACGGCGTCGGCCTGCGCAAGGACCTCATCGAGGCCGTCGAGGCCGAGGAGCCCGCGACCGAGGCCGAGACCGCCCAGATCAAGGACCTGATCGCCGCGCTCGGTGGCTGATCACGGCGACCCGGGTGATGCCCCTTCGGTTCCTCCCCCACTGACGGAGGTCACCGAGGGGGCACGTCCGTCTGCGGCCGAGGAAGCCCGCACGATCGCGGCGTCGACGAACGCCGGCACGCTGGCCACCCTCACCGCCGACGGCGACCCGTGGGCATCGTTCGTCACCTACGGATTACTGGCCGGAGCGCCGGTGCTGAGCGTGTCGAACATGGCCGAGCACGGCCGCAACCTCGCACGTGACCCTCGCGCCAGCATCTCCATCGTCGCCCCCGACGCCGGCTCGGATCCGTTGGCCAGCAGTCGCATCACGCTGGCCGGCATCGCCGAGCGGCCCTCCGGTGACGAGCTTGCCGCCGCCCGGCAGGCTCACCTGGACGCGGTGGCCGCCGCCCGCTACTACATCGACTTCAGCGACTTCTCGCTGTGGGTGCTACGGGTCCAGCGGGTGCGCTGGGTCGGCGGATACGGCCGGATGGACTCGACCACCGGCGAGGCGTACGCCGCCGCCGAACCCGATCCGGTCGCGCCGCACGCCGCGGGTGCCATCGCGCATCTCAACGCCGACCATGCCGATTCGCTCGCCGACATGGCCCGCACTCTCGGCGGCTATCCCGACACCACCTCGGCGGTGTGCACCGGCGCGGACCGGTACGGCCTGGACCTTCGGGTCACCACCGATCGCGGAAACGCCTACATCCGCGTCGGATACGCCGCACCGATCGGCTCGTTCGGTGAGTTACGGGCGGCCACAGTCGAGTTGGCCCGGCGCGCCAGGCAGGCCTGAGGCCGCGCCGAGCAGTGCAATACGATCGCGGGTATGCCTGAGCGCCCGCAGTCCTGGCAAGCCGCCTTCGATCTGATCCGCACCCGCGGTTACGAGCATCGCGAGGAACCGTTCCGGCTGGCCAGCGGGCAGCTGAGCCACGACTACATCGACGGCAAGTACGCCATCGACACCGGCGAGCGGATGGCCGTCGTGAGCCGGGCCGTCGCCGATCTGGCTGCCGCGAGCGGCATCGAGTTCGACGCGGTCGGCGGGCTGACCATGGGCGCAGATCCGCTGGCCCACGGTGTGGCCATGGTGACCGGCAAGGCGTGGTTCTCGGTACGCAAGGAACAGAAGTCCCGCGGCCGCGAGCAGTGGATCGAGGGCACCCGCCTCGAGCCCGGCACCCGCGTGCTGCTGGTCGATGACGTCATCAGCACGGGCGGCTCCACCGAGATCGCCTACGAGCGCGTGACGTCAGTCGGCGCCGTCGTCACGGGCGTCATCCCGATGGTCGACCGCGGCGACGTCGCCACCGGACGGTTCGCCAGGCGCGGGGTACCGTTCGCCGCGCTGGTCACCTACCGCGATCTGGGAATCGAACCGGTCAAGGATGTCTAGGGCCGAGGGCTGAACTAGATCACCAGCACCGGGGCCCGCTCCAAAGCCAGGCTCACGACCAAACCGGGGCCGAACGTGCGCGCCCGCGAGCTGGGCAGCTGCGCGTGGATCACCGAGCCGTCCGGCAGGCTCAGATATACGTGGGATATCGGCCCCAGGAAGGCCACGGACTCGACCACCGCGGGCCCGTCCGGATCCTCGCGCACCCGGATCGCCTCCGGACGCAGCATCGCGGTACCCGCACCCGAGGTGATCGACCCGGGCAGCGTCGGCAACTCGGCACCCAGCAGCCGGGCCCGTCCACCCGACACCCGTGCGCGCACCTTGTTGTGCAAGCCGACGAACTCCGCGACGAACGGAGTCGCCGGCCGCGCATAGAGCACGGCCGGAGTGGCGAGCTGCTCGAGTTTGCCGTGGCTCATCACCCCGACCCGATCCGCAACGGCCAGGGCTTCCTCCTGATCGTGGGTGACGAACAATGTCGTGGTCCCGACTTCCAGCTGTACCCGGCGGATCTCGTCGCGCAATTGAGAGCGCACTTTGGCATCCAGCGCCGACAGCGGCTCGTCGAGCAGCAGCACTCTCGGCTCGATCGCCAGCGCCCGGGCCAAGGCCACGCGCTGCTGCTCGCCGCCGGACAACTCGTCGGCGTACTTGTTCTTGTGCGCGGCAAGGCCCACCAGGTCGAGCATGTCCGCGGCTTGGAAAAGCCTGTCCCGCTTGGGTTTCCCGCGCATCTTCAAACCGAATGCGACGTTGTCCAGCACCGTGAGATGCGGGAAGAGGCTGTAGGCCTGAAACACCATGCCCATGTCCCGCTTGTTGGCCGGCACCACGCTGATGTCACGCCCGCCGACCAGCACGGCACCGGAGGTCGCCTCTTCCAGTCCGGCCAGGATGCGCAGCGCGGTGGTCTTGCCGCAGCCCGACGGCCCGAGCAGTGCCACCAACTCCCCCGGTTCGATGGACAGGCTCAGCCCGTCGAGCGCGTTGACGTTGCCATAAGTGCGGGTGAGGTCACGAAGTTCAACGCGCACACCGGCACCGACACTCACCGCAGAACTCCTGACCTTCTCCGGCGGCCCCGCGTCAGGGCCGCCAACACCAACAACAACGCGAATCCGAGCAGCAGGGTGGCCAGCGAGGCGGCCACCGAAGTCGGGCCGTCGACCTTGCCGATCGCGACGATCTGAACCGGCAGCGTCTCGAAGCCGCTCAATGAGGCGATGGTGTACTCGCCGAGCACCACCGCGATGGAGATGAATGCGGCCGACAGGATCCCGGACCAGATGTTGGGCACGATCACCCGGCCGATCGTCGACCACCAGCCGGCCCCGAGCGATCGGGCGGCCTCCGACAATGTCTGCAGGTCGATGGCGGCCAGCGCGGAATCGAGTGCCCGGTAGGCGAACGGCAGCACCAGCACCACGTACACGAACGTCAGGGTGAGCGCCGATTCACCGAGAAGGTAAGTGACCCACAGGTATAAGTTGCGCAGACCCACCACGATCACGAGGGCCGGGATGGTCAACGGCAGCAGGCACAAAAACTCCACGAAGCGCCCGGCCCACTGGGCCCGCAGCCGCACCCAGATCATCGTCGGCACCAACAGAACCAGCATCGCGATGACGGTGAACACCGCGAGCAACAAGGACATCAGGACGGCGTGGTACAGCGCCTCGTCGGCCACCAGGTTGCGCCAGGATGCCGCCGTGCGCCCGCCCGCGATCAGGTTGCGGGTGGAGAAGTCCGCCATGGCGTACAGGGGGAAGAGGAAGAACAGGCCGAACAGGGCCCACAGTGCCCATCGACAAGCCGAGCGCAGCGACACCCGATTCATCTGAGCCACCTCGCGGTCCGGCGCACCAGAGAGTTGTAGGCGATCATCACCGCGGCCACCACCACGATCATCTCCAGCGCCAGCGCATACGCGAAGCCGGATTGCCCCAGCACGACCTCGCTGGTCAGTGCGGCCCGGATCAACAGCGGCACGATCGGACTGCCCTGGCTGACCAACGCCGCCGCGGTGGCATAGGCGGCAAAAGCATTGGCGAACAACAACAGTGTCGAGCCGAGGAAGGCCGGGCTCAACAGCGGCACGGCGACCTCGCGCAGGTACTGCCACTGCGACGCGCCCAGGCTCACCGCGGCCTCGCGCCACTGGCGGCGCAGCCCTTCGAGGGCGGGCAGGAACACGATCACCATCAGCGGAATCTGAAAGTAGCTGTAGACCACGATCAGCCCGGCCAGTCCGTACAGCCAGCCGGACCCGGCCAGATCCCAGCCGAGGTGCTCTCTGACCCACAACGTCAGCACGCCGTTGAGCCCGATCGTGGCGAGGAACGCGAAAGCCAGTGCCACACCGCCGAACTGGGCCAGCACGCTGCACAGCGCCAGCACGGCGCGTCGAAGCATCGACGCCGGCGGGCTGCTGACGATCAACCAGGCCAGTACCGTGCCCAGCACAGCCCCGATCAGTGCCGTACTGGCCGACAGCGCGATGCTCTTGGCCAGCGCCGCCAGGGCGGTGCCGGAGAACAGTGCGGCGATGCGTTCGAAAGAGAACGATCCGTCGGCGAAGAACGCCATGACGATCACCGTCACGGTCGGCACGATCAGGAACACCGTCACCACCGCGACGAACGGCAGCAGCGGCAGGGCATCCCGGATCCTGCCGCGGATGTCCACGCGCAGATCCCGGCGAGAAGTCCTACCCGGCATGGAGCGGATCAGCCGATCGCCTTGGCCCAGTTGTCGGCCAGATACTTGTTGGCCGTGTCGGTTTGGGCCTGGGTCGCGACGGTCACCGGACCGTCGATGGGCGGCAACTGGCCGAAGGCGGCGCGGTCCGCGGTACCTGCCAGGATCATCTTGTCGGCGCGCACCGGACGTACTCCGCCCTTGGCGTAGAGGTTCTGGCCCTCGTCGCTGAACAGGAATTCCTGCCACAGCCGGGCGGCCGCCGGATGCGGCGCATCCTTGTTGATCGCCTGGTAGTAGTAGCCGGCAACCAGGGCTTCATGGGGAACGATCACCTGCCAGCCGGGGACCTTCTGGCTTTCGGTGCCGTTGAGGTAGTTCCAGTCGATCACCACCGGAGTCTGACCCGATGCGATGGTGGCGGGCGTCGGATCCAGCGGCAGGAAGTTGCCCGCTTCCTTCAGTTTTGCGAAGAATTCCACACCGGGGGCGATGTCGTCGGCCGACCCGCCCTGGGACACCGCGGCCATCAGCACCCCGGCGAAGGCGGCGCCGGCCTGGGTCGGATCGCCGTTGAGCGCGACCTTGCCGTGGTACTCGGGTTTGAGCAGGTCGTCGACGGAGGTGATCGGCGGAACCTTGGTCGAGTCGAATCCGATCGACATGAAGCCGCCGTAGTCGTTGACCCAGGTACCGTCGGGGTCCTTGAGGTTGTCCTGGATGTCGTCGAACGTGGCCACCTTGTAGGGCGCGAACATCGACGTATTCGCCAGGGCTACCGACTGTCCCAGGTCGAACACGTCGGGCGCGGTGCTCTTGCCCTTCTGCTGGTTGGCGGCGTTGATCTCTTCCTGACTGGAACCGTCGGGTTGCGCCGAGTTCACCTTGATGCCGTACTTGTCCGAGAAGGCCTTGATGATCGCACCGTAGTTGGCCCAATCCGGCGGCAACGCAATCACATTCAGCTCACCCTCGGCCTTGGCGGCCTCGACCAGCTTGTCCATCCCGCCGAAATCCGCGGCCGACTTCGCCTCGGCGACCTTGACACCGGTGTCGGTCTTGCCGCCCGAAGCTTCCTTCTGCGGCGGCGCGCACGCGGCCAGACCCACCGCGACGAGGGCCGACACGGCCAGTGCGGACACCGTCGCGATCCGGGATGCGATCATTGCCAATTCCTCCGATGCTCTCCGAGTGCGCACGGGCACCCTATCGCGACCTCGCCGAACGTGAGACGCATCGCGTGAGGCTGGGCGTTAGCATCACGTGATGTCTGTTCCCGGACCAGGCGGCACCTTCGAACTCGACGGCTGGAGCTTC
Organism: Mycobacterium sp. URHD0025; assembly: GCF_000426065.1. GTDB lineage: Bacteria > Actinomycetota > Actinomycetes > Mycobacteriales > Mycobacteriaceae > Mycobacterium. The sequence goes on from NZ_AUEQ01000011.1 coordinate 142,593, forward strand.
AAGCCGGCACCGCTGCCGTGGTACCGCACCCGCCCGGCCATCATCGCGCTGGTCGCCACCGCGGTCGCCGCGGGAGCCATCGTGGTCTCGGGTGTGCTTTTGCTGCTTGGGGATTCGCCGGCATCCCGGTCACCGGCGACCACACCGTCACCACAGCCGTCGGCCACCGCCCCTACGCCGTCGCCGACGCTGCGGGTGGGTGTCCCGCCCGCTCCCCCGGAACCGCCACCTGCACCGCCGCCGGAGACACCGCAGGCCCCGGCGTACCGGCCCACGCATCGGCCCACCGAGACCAAGAAGCCCGAGATCGGTGTCACCCGCACGCCGGTCACCCGCTCGCCGATCAGCGTCGCCCCGCACCCGCGCCATCCACGCAACTGAGGGATACCGGCAGCTCAGTGCGCCTACTCTGGGTTCATGCCCGGCGTCGAGGCCATTGCCCGGTTCGCAAGCGCGCCGTGCGCTGTGCTCGGAACACTGGGCGCCGACGGCGCACCGCACCTGGTGCCGGTGGTATTCGCGGTCCACGTGCCCGCCGAGTCGAGCACGGACGCGGCGGCCACCATCTACAGCGCGGTGGACGCCAAACCGAAGTCCACCCAGCGCCTGCGGCGCCTGGCCAACATCGAGGGCGATTCCCGGGTCAGCCTGCTGGTGGACCACTACTCCGACGAGTGGGCCCAGCTGTGGTGGGTGCGGGCCGACGGCCGGGCCGCGGTCCATCACAGCGGTGATGCGATGGCCACCGGTTACGGCCTGTTGCGCGCGAAATACCCGCAGTACGAGCGCATTGCGCTCAACGGCCCGGTCATCACGGTCGAGGTCACCCGCTGGTCCTCCTGGCAGGTGTGAGCGCGGCGGCACTTGTGTCCCAGGTCACATCGGGGAATGGTGGACGGCAGGGACCCCAGGAGGAATGCCATGGCGGACAAGACTCACTCGGCCGGAAACGGGACCGTGCCCACCGCGGACAGTCCCGCCGCCATCCGGAACGTGGCGCTCGTCGGCCCATCGGGTGCGGGCAAGACCACGCTCGTGGAAGCGCTCCTGGTCGCCGCCGGGGTGCTGACGCGTGCGGGTTCTGTGGTCGACGGGTCGACGGTGTGCGATTTCGACGACGCCGAGATCGGTCAGCAACGCTCGGTCGGTCTGGCGCTGGCGCCCCTGCAGCACAACGGAATCAAGGTCAACCTGATCGACACCCCCGGATACGCCGACTTCGTCGGGGAGCTGCGCGCCGGGCTGCGGGCCACCGATTGCGCACTGTTCGTCATCGCGGCCAACGAGAGCATCGACGAGCCGACGAAGTCGCTGTGGCAGGAATGCGCGGCGGTGGGTATGCCCCGCGCCGTCGTCATCACCAAGCTCGACCACGCCAGGGCGAACTACGCCGACGCACTGGCCGGTGCCCAGCGGGCCTTCGGTGACAAGGTGGCGCCGTTGTACTTCCCCGCCGGCTCCGGCGACGGGGTGATCGGGCTGCTCACCCGCACGCATTACGACTACAGCGGCGGTACCCGCACCACCCGGCCGCCAGACGGCTCATACGACGACCAGATCGCCGAACTGCGCGGCTCCCTGATCGAGGGGATCATCGAGGAGTCCGAGGACGAGACGCTCATGGAGCGCTATCTCGGCGGCGAGGAGATCGACGAGTCCGTGTTGATCGCCGACCTGGAGAAGGCCGTGGCCCGCGGCTCCTTCTTCCCGGTCATCCCGGTGTGCAGCGCATCCGGAGTCGGCACGCTGGAACTGCTGGAGATCGCCACCCGCGGCTTCCCGTCGCCGCCCGAGCACCGTCTGCCCGAGGTGTTCGGCGCCAATGGCGCCACCCGCAAGCCGATGGCCTGCGATCCGTCCGGTCCGCTGCTGGCCGAGGTGGTGAAGACGACGTCGGATCCCTATGTGGGCAGGGTCAGCCTGGTCCGGGTGTTCTCCGGCACCATCAGGCCCGACGCCACCGTGCATGTGTCGGGCCATTTTTCTGCGTTCAACGGCTCGGTGACACCGGGCGCTTCGCACGGTCACGCCGACTCAGGCTCGATCGCCGGCCACGCCGACCACGATGAGGACGAGCGCATCGGCACCCTGTCCTTCCCGCTGGGCAAGCAGCAGCGCCCGGCGCCGACGGTGGTGGCAGGTGACATCTGTGCGATCGGACGGCTCAGCCGGGCCGAGACGGGTGACACCCTCAGCGACAAGTCCGATCCACTGGTGTTGCGACCGTGGACGATGCCGGACCCGCTGCTTCCGATTGCCGTGCAGCCCCGTGCCAAGACCGACGAGGACAAGCTGTCGGTCGGGCTGCAGCGGTTGGCCGCCGAGGATCCCACGCTGCGGATCGAACAGAACCCGGAGACCCATCAGATCGTGCTGTGGTGCATGGGTGAGGCGCATGCCGGTGTGGTCCTCGATGCGCTGTCGCGACGCTACGGGGTGTCGGTGGACACCGTCGAGTTGCGCGTGCCGCTGCGAGAAACGCTCGGCGGCAAGGCGAAAGGTCATGGCAGGCATGTCAAGCAGTCCGGCGGGCACGGCCAGTACGCGGTCTGCGATATCGAGGTCGAGCCGCTGCCCGAGGGCAGCGGCTTCGAGTTCGTCGACAAGGTCGTGGGCGGAGCCGTCCCCCGCCAGTTCATCCCGAGTGTCGAGAAGGGTGTGCGGGCTCAGATGGAGAAGGGCATCGGCCGCGATCACGGGGACGGCGGCTATCCCGTCGTCGACATCCGGGTGACGTTGGTCGACGGCAAGGCGCACAGTGTCGACTCGTCGGATTTCGCTTTCCAGGCGGCCGGCGCGCTGGCGTTGCGTGAGGCCGCCGCGGCCGCGGGCGTGAACCTTCTGGAACCCATCGATGACGTGACCGTGATGGTGCCCGACGATCTGGTGGGTGCGGTGATGAGTGATCTCGCCGGCCGCCGCGGACGGGTGCTCGGCACCGACCAGGCCGAGGAGGGCCGGACCGTGGTGAAGGCCGAGATTCCCGCGGTCGAGTTGACCCGGTACGCGATCGACCTGCGGTCGCTGTCGCATGGCGCCGGGGCGTTCACCCGGTCCTTCGCCCGTTACGAGCCCATGCCCGAATCAGCGGCCGCGAAGGTGCACAAGGCGGTCTAGCTTCCCACCGAGGCGTAGTACTCGTCGGTGCCCGCGCCGTCCTCCAGTTGCACGTCGAAGGTGTTGAGGGCAAAGGCCAGCGTGCTGTAGCCGCCGAAGGTGAACATCAGGTCCATGCGCTGCCGGTCGTCGAGACGCTGCCCCAGGCGTTCCCAGGTCGGCGCGGAGATCCGTGAGCCGGTGTGCAGCTCGTCGACGGCGTCGAGCACGGCCTGGTCGAATGCATCTGCGGCTGAACCGCTTTGGGCCGCCTCGATATCGCCCTCGGTAAGCCCGACATGCACCGCCATCGCGCTGTGATGGCCCCACTCGTACACGCAGCCGTGGTGGTACGCGGTTCGCAGGATCACGAGTTCACGGATCCGCTCGGGCAGCGTGGACTCCTTCTGCAGGTAGGTGTTGAAGGGCAGGAAGGCGCCGGCCAGGGTGGGGTGGCGCACGAGCGTCGCGAGTGCATTGCCCACCTTGTCGGGGCGGCGGCGCTCCGGCGGCACCGTCGAGGCGAGCGCCTCGCGGGCCTGATCGTCCCAATCCTCTGCCGGCAACGGCGTCAGCATCCGCACAGTCCTTCCAGTAGCCTCCTTTACGATCGTAAAGTAGATCGGCTAAGAATGCACATGGAAGGAGGAGTCGAATGGATCACGCCGCGAACGCCGCCGGGGCCACCCGCGAGCGCCTCGTCGAGGCCGCGGTCCGGCTGATCACCCGCCACGGCTTCGCCGGCACATCGCTGCAGATGATCGCCGATGAGTTGAGCTTCACCAAGGCAGCGATCTATTACCACTTCCGGACCCGCGAGCAATTGTTGAGCGCGGTCGTAGAACCGTTCCTGACCCGGGTGAGAACCGTGATCGACGATGCCGAGCGACAGCGCACCGCGGCTGCCCGCGCCGATCAGATGGTGTGCGGCTACGTCGAACTGGCGGTCCGCAACCGTGCCCTGGTGTCCGCTCTGGCCAACGATCCGAGTGTGAACGAGGCGCTGCGTAACCGACCGGAGTGGGTCGGCGTGATCGACCGTCAGATGGCCCTGCTGGCCGACGTCGATCCCGGCCCGGCCGGAACGGTCAAGGCGGCCATGGTGTTCTCCGGCATCGCCGGCGCCGCAGGCGTCGCCGCGGAGGGCACCTCCGACGAGGACCTGTCCGGCTACCTGATCGACGCCGCGCGCCGCACACTCGGCCTACGTGCCCCCGCCGTTGACGAAAACAATTGATGTTCAACACGTTGTCGAAAGGAACAAGCATGACCAGCCCGCAGCAGAAAACAGCATTGGTGACCGGAGGGGCATCCGGAATCGGGAAGGCGATCGCGGACCGGCTGGCGGCCGACGGATACCAGGTGGCCACCCTCGACCTCAACGCGACTGAGGACGAGCACTCCTATGCGGCCGACGTCACCGACCGGGCCCAGGTCGATGCCGTTTTCAAAGCGGTTCGCGAGCAACTGGGACCCGTCACGATTCTGGTCAACTCGGCCGGGCTCAGCGATTTCACGCCGTTCACCGACCTGACCTTCGAGCGTTGGCAGAAGGTCGTCGACGTCAATCTCAACGGCGTCTTCCACGTCGTGCAGGCCGCGCTGCCCGACATGATCGCCGCCGGCTGGGGCCGCATCGTCAATATCTCGTCGTCCAGCACGCATTCCGGTGTCCCGTACATGTCCGACTATGTGGCCGCCAAGTCGGCCGTCAACGGGCTGACCAAGTCTCTGGCACTGGAATTCGGTCCGGCCGGGATCACCGTCAACGCCGTTCCGCCGGGTTTCATCGACACCCCGATGCTGCGCGCCGCGGAATCTCGCGGCGAATTGGGCGATATTCGCAACACCATCGACGCGACTCCGGTGCGCAGAATGGGCAAGCCCGAGGACATCGCCGCCACGTGTTCGTTCCTGATTTCCGAAGAGGCCGGTTACATCACCGGCCAGATCGTCGGCGTGAATGGCGGTCGTAATACCTGATCAGCGCATACGCTGTGACGGGGGTCTCCCAGTGCGGCGGACTTGATATTCGCCGCACCGGGGCTTCGGTAGTTGCACTTATCTCTAAATGTTTGGGACAGTTTGCTGATCTTAGTTTTTTGGCTGCGTCAATAATTCGGAGGTTTGCGCGTGGCCTCACCCACCGTGACACCGCGGGACCGCTTCGAACAGCGGTTCAAGCACTGGCGGTACGACCCGCCGTACAAGACCGCGTGCGCGGGCATGGCCCTTCTGCTGGTCGCTGTGCTGGTGTTGACGTGGATGCAGTTCCGCGGGGCGTTCGAGGAGAAGACGCAACTCACCGTGCTGGCCAACCGGTCGGGCCTGTCGATGGATCCGGGCTCGAAGGTCACGTTCAACGGGGTGCCCATCGGCCGGCTGTCCGCTGTGGACGTGACCGAAGTCGATGGTGAGCAGCAGGCCGAGCTCACCCTGGACGTCAAGCCCAAATACCTCAAGCTGATCCCGGAGAACGTGACGGCCGAGCTGAAGGCCACCACGGTGTTCGGCAACAAGTACATCTCGTTCGTCGCACCGGACAATCCGTCGCCGCAGCGGATCTCGCCCGACACGCCGATCCGCGCCAAAGGTGTGACGACGGAATTCAACACGCTGTTCGAGACGATCACCGCGATCTCCGAGCAGATCGACCCGATCAAGCTGAACGAGACCCTGACTGCCACCGCCCAGGCGCTCGACGGCCTCGGCGACAAATTCGGTGAGTCCATCGTCAACGGCAACACCATCCTTGTCGACCTCAACGGCCGCATGCCTCAGATCCGCCGGGACATCGCGGGATTGGCCGATCTGGGCGAGGTCTACGCCAATGCCGCGCCGGATCTTTTCGACGGCCTGGCCAACGCCGTCACCACCGCCCGCACCCTGAACCAACAGCGCGGAAACCTGGATCAGGCCCTGGTGGCCGCGGTCGGTTTCGGCAACACCGGCGGGGACATCTTCGAGCGCGGCGGGCCCTACCTGGTCCGGGGCGCCCAGGATCTGCTGCCGGTCAGCGCGATGCTGGACCGCAACAGCCCGGCGCTGTACTGCATGATCCACAACTACGCCGAGGCCGCGCCGAAGTTCGCCCAGCAGACCCGCAACGGCTACGGATTCGAGCTGCAGGACTTCCTGGTCGGTGCACCCAACCCGTGGGTGTACCCGGACAACCTGCCTCGGGTGAACGCGACCGGTGGTCCCGAGGGCCGGCCCGGCTGCTGGCAGCCTGTCACCAGGGACCTGTGGCCGGCCCCGTACCTGGTGATGGACATCGGCGCGTCGATCGCGCCCTACAACCACTTCGAGCTCGGCCAGCCGCTGATGGCCGAGTACGTGTGGGGCCGCCAGATCGGCGAGAACACGATCAACCCGTAGCGGGTTGCTACCCGGTGGTCTTGACTTCGAGTTCGGCTTCGAGCTTCTCCTCGTAGGCGCCCTCGTCACGACCGAGGGCGATGGTGGCCGCCGCCATCGCGCCGACCGCCACCGACAGCGCCACCGGTTCCCAGCCGGTGATGGACAGGTGCTCACCCAGTACTACCGAGCCGAGCACCACCGCGACCACGGGCTCCAACACCAACATGGTGGGCACCGAGGTCTGCAACGACCCGGCGTGGAACGCCGACTGCTGCAGCAGGGTGGCGACCACACCGAGCATCACCACCAGGTAGAGGGCCGGCGTGGTCAGCGCGGTGAGCACGCTGCTCTCAGTGATCGTGTGCATCACGATCTTGGTCAGCACCGCGACCACGCCGAACATCACGCCCACCGCCAGCGCCAGCAGCACCGCTCGACGCCAGTCGTTGCTGCGGGTAGCGAGCAGCACACAGAGGGTGACGGCCGCCGCACACACGACGGCGACGGTGATGGTGGTGGTGACCGACACCGAGTAGGTTCCGGTGCTGGCCCTGGCCAGCGCGACGAAGACGGTCAGCGCCCCGGTCAACAGCAGGGCCCAGACCCATTCGGCCCGGCTGACTTTCCGGTGCGCCAGCCGCGCGCTCAGCGGCAACGCGAACAGCAACGCCGAAACGAGCACAGGTTGGACGAGCAGCAGTGAGCCGAAGCCCAGCGCCAGCGCCTGGAACACGTATCCGGCGACCGCGGACGCGGTGCCTGCCCACCACAGCCTGCGGCGCAGCAACGTACGCAGCATGACTGTGCTGACGCCCTTCTCGGCTGGGACATCCATGGTGGCGCGCTGTCGCACCACGATGCCGACGGCCGCGAAAACCGCTGCGCACAGGGCGAACAGCACCGCAAGACTGTTGCCGAGCAAGCCTCGTCAACCCCTTTCGGGCCAGTGTGTCGGCCCCCTCAAGCGGGGAGAAGGCCCGTGCCCTTCAACCGTAGAGCGCTGGCGGTTGAAGCGCCGCCTTGGGTCAGACGACCTGCAGGTGGCGCTTCGGCGGCTCGTCGGAGGAGTCTGCTGGAGCGGCCGGCGGGGCGGGAGCGATCTTGTCGTTGACGCTGGCCACCGCGAGATCGACGCGGTCCACCGCGGTGTCGCAGAGGTGCCGGACCCGGCCGCTGGCGGTCTCGACTTCATCGGCGGCGGTGCGGAGGTACCCCCTGAGGTTGACCCGGAGCCGCTCGCCCGCGCTGCGCATCCGCTGCCGTACCCGGTCGTCTACCACGACGCTCACATACGGCAACACCCGAAACCTCATGGCAGAAACCTCATCGCTCCGCTCCCATCTCCGTGCCATGGCACACACTAACCGCGCCCGGACGTGCTTCGAGCCAGACGTGACCGGCGCCGCATTCTGGCAGTTTATGGCCCGGAGATCACATCGTCAGCTACGTTCCGGCGCCATCCCAGTCGGTCAGCGTCCAGCCATCGGTCGGGTTGCCCTTTACCACCACATAGCCGGTGTTGTCCAGCGGGTGCCGCATCAACAGTTCGGGGTCGGGATTCACGACGTTCATCTGAACCCACAGCATGATCGCGGCCCCATGCGAGTAGGCGACGGGTTCGTCGTCGCCGCTGTCGTAGATCTGCTGTACCGCCTCGTCGAAGCGGGCGTCGAACTCGTTGCCGTCGATCGAGCCGGGTATCCGCGCGTTCCGGTCGCCGCGCAGCCACCGCTCGGGCGCCGCGAAATAGGTCTGTACGGCGCTCGCCTCGGGCTGGCCTTCGTAGTCACCCGCCTCGACCTCGTGCAGCCCGGGGAGCACGGTGATGGGTTCGGCCAGGGTGTCGGCCATGGGCTGGGCGGTCTGCTGGGTCCTGACCATGGTGGAGGCGAAGATGCCGTCGTAATGGTTGGGCGCCAGCCGCTGTGCGCTGGCGACGGCCTGCGTCCGGCCCAGCTCGGTGAGCGGCGGACCAGGGGTGGAGCTGTCGATCAGGCCCGAGGCGTTACCTGCCGACTGCGCGTGACGGACGAAGGTCAGGGTGATGGAGCGGTAGCCGCCCGCCGCGGCGGCCGGCGCCAGCAGCGTGGCGAGGGCCAGAACGAACGTGGCCGCTAGGGACAACAACGGAAGTGCTCGTGTTTTTCGCACACCGGCCATAATTCACCCCCCGGCGTAGTTTCGTTGACGTGACCACCCTCAACGATTCCACCGTCGCAGCCGCGCTGGACCGGATGTACGCGGCCAGCGATCAGCAGTTCGCGCAACTGCGTGAAGACGGTTCCCGCCGATTCGCCGATCTGTCCAAGGCCAGTGCACAGGAGCGTGCGGATGCGCTCAGTGACATCTATATGCCGGTCACGCGGGAAGCCGGCCGGCTGCTGTACTCCCTGGTTCGGGCCACCAGGCCCGCGGTCGTGGTCGAGTTCGGGATGTCGTTCGGCCTCTCGGCCCTGCACCTGGCATCTGCTGTGCGCGACAACGGTTCTGGACACGTTTTCACCACCGAGCTCAGCACCACCAAGATCGCGTCGGCCAAGCAGACGTTCGCCGACACCGGGCTGGACGACGTCATCACCGTGTTGGAAGGCGATGCGCTGGAGACGCTGAAGTCCGTGACCGGCGACATCGGGTTCGTCCTGCTCGACGGCTGGAAGGAGCTCTACCTGCCGGTGCTCGAGCTGTTGCAGCCGAGGTTGACCACGGGTGCACTCGTGGTCGCGGACAACACGTCGATGGCCGACACCCAGCCTTACCTCGATCATGTCCGGGATGCGGCGAACGGCTATGTCAGTGTGAACTTCCTGGCCCGCGACAGCGACAGCATGGAGCTCAGCTGCCGGGCCTGACGGACCCCACCCCGCTACGGTGCTGGCATGGTGGATTTCGCCCTGCGGTCGTGTGGGCTGCGCGGGCATGCGACGTTCGCCCCCGATGAACCGGAGCTGCGCGACCGGTTGCGGGTAGAGACGCCCGTCGGCGAGGCGTGGCGTTGTCTGCGGTGCGAGACGTTCGTCGTCGGCCCTCCGCGCGGTCACGGACCCGCCGACACCGCACCGGAGATCCCGCGCGGGCGGCTGCTGCGCGACCGGACCCTGATGCGGCTGTTGGCCGTAGAGCGCGCGGTACGCGGCGTCGTGTTCCTGCTGCTGGCGGCCGGCGTTCTCAAGGTCCGGGCGTCACGCAGCCAGCTGCAGGACGCTTTCGAGAAAGACATCCCGCTGATGCGGCCGCTCGCGGATCAAATCGGTTGGAACATCGACGATTCCAAAATCGTGCGGCATATCGGTGAGGCCTTCACGTTGTCCTCGGCCACCTTGGTGTGGATCGCCGTCGGGGTGGCCGCCTATGCCCTGATCGAGTTCACCGAGGCCGTCGGACTGTGGCTGATGAAACGATGGGGCGAGTACTTCGCGGTGATCGCCACCGGCGTCTTCCTGCCGCTGGAGATCTACGAGTTGACCGAGAAGGTGACCGTCCTGCGCGTCGGGGCGCTGGCGATCAACCTGGCCGCGGTCGTCTGGTTGCTCTGGAGCAAGCGGCTTTTCGGCATCAACGGCGGCGGCGCGGCCTACCGGGCCGAGCATCACACCGAGAGTCTGCTCAGTGTCGAACGGGCCGGATTGGCTGTTCCAGATGCTCCTCACGGGCGCGATACCGGTACGCCGACGGAGTCTCGCCACAGAACTGACTGAAACATCGGGTGAACGAGCTGAGGTTCTCGAATCCCACGGCTGTGGCGGTAGCCTGCACCGACTGATCGGGCCCGGCCAGCAGCGCCATTGCCCGCAACATCCGGGCATGCAGAAGGTATGTGCGCCAAGAGATCCCGATCGTCTCGGCGAACAAGCGGCGCAACGTGCGCTCGGACACCGCAACGGCCCGGCTGACGTCCTCTGCGCTCACCGAGGCGAGATGTTCCTTGGTGTAGGCCAGCGCGGCGGCCACGATGGGATGCTCGGTGGTCGGCAGGCTCAGCGGAGCTTCGTGATCGAGCGCATCGGCGACGAGGTTGGCCAGCGTGCGGAAGAACGTGTCGGACGTGTCGTCTCCATGGGCACGGTCGACCGGCCAGCGCAGCCCGTAGATCATCATTTCGCGGATCAGCGGCGAGACCGCGATGATCCTGGCCCGATCCCCCGGATCGGCGATCATCTGCGCATCGAACATCACCGCCACGGTCTTGACGTCCGGGTTCATCACCGCCTGATGCTGCAGACCGGCCGGAATCCAGGCGGCCTGTTGCGGCGGCAACAGATAGTGCGCGGCGTCGGTTTCCACCTCGACGACTCCGTGCAGCGCGTATTCGATCTGGTGCACCTCGTGCGAGTGCCATCCGGTGATCAGCCCGTCGCCCTCGTAGAGGTAGCTGCCCGCCAGTGCGCGACCGCCCCGGCGCAACTCGATGACCGGCCTCGACAGGTTGGCCGATTGAGTCAAACCTCTGTCCGAAAGTGCAGAGACGGTCACGCTGTCCGAGGGTACTAGTTGAATCATGCAAGCGCGCACGCGAGGAGCAATATGAAAAAAGACGACCTGATCCTCATCAGCATCGACGACCACGTCGTCGAGCCGCCCGACATGTTCCTCAACCACGTGCCGGAGAAGTTCAAGCCCGAAGCCCCGATCGTGGTGACCGACGACAAGGGCGTCGACCAGTGGATGTATCAGGGCCGCCCGCAGGGCGTGTCCGGTCTCAACGCCGTGGTGTCGTGGCCGGCCGAGGAGTGGGGCCGCGATCCGGCCGGTTTCGCCGAGATGCGTCCGGGTGTGTACGACGTGCACGAGCGGGTCCGCGACATGAACCGGAACGGCATCCTCGCGTCGATGTGTTTCCCGACCTTCACCGGGTTCTCAGCACGGCACCTCAACATGACCCGCGAAGACATCACGCTGGTGATGGTGTCCGCCTACAACGACTGGCACATCGACGAGTGGGCCGGTTCCTACCCGGGGCGGTTCGTCCCGATCGCGATCATGCCGACCTGGAACCCCGAGGCCATGTGCGCCGAAATCCGTCGCGTCGCCGCCAAGGGCTGCCGAGCGGTCACCATGCCGGAACTGCCGCACCTCGAAGGCCTGCCCAGCTACTTCGACGAGGATTACTGGGGTCCGGTGTTCCGCACCCTGTCCGAGGAGAACGTGGTGATGTGCCTGCACATCGGCACCGGATTCGGCGCGATCTCGATGGCCAAGGACGCCCCGATCGACAACCTGATCATCCTGGCCACCCAGGTTTCGGCGATGTGCGCCCAGGACCTGCTGTGGGGACCGGCCATGCGCAACTACCCCGACCTGAAGTTCGCCTTCTCCGAAGGCGGAATCGGTTGGATTCCTTTCTATCTGGACCGTAGCGATCGTCACTACACCAACCAGAAGTGGCTGCGCCGCGACTTCGGTGACAAGCTGCCCTCCGACGTGTTCCGCGAGCACTCACTGGCCTGCTACGTGACCGACAAGACGTCGCTGAAACTGCGCCATGAGATCGGGATCGACAACATCGCGTGGGAATGCGACTATCCGCACTCCGACTGCTTCTGGCCGGACGCACCCGAGCAGGTGCTGGCCGAGCTGAATGCCGCGGGCGCAAGCGATTCCGACATCAACAAGATCACCTGGGAGAACTCCGCGCGGTTCTTCAGCTGGGATCCGTTCCAGCACACTGCCCGCGATCAGGCCAACGTCGGCGCGCTGCGCGCCAAGGCCACCGATGTCGACACCTCGATCCGTCCACGCGCGGAGTGGGCACGCCTCTACGAGCAGAAGCAGCTCACCAAGGCCTGAGTTGTCGTTGACTCAGGCGCGCAGCGGCACCTCACCGCTCACGGCGGTCATCGAGGTGAAGTTCTCGGCAACGGTCACCTGATCTCCAGGGACACCGGCGGCGGCGCTCGCCAGGGCTTTGAAGGCCTGCGCCGCCGCACTGAGGTCGTGCCCGAACAGTTGGGCGGGCTCAGGGGATTCGCCCCAGACGAGCACTTCGGCCCATTCGGTCGGGAATTGCCTGCGCTGCGCCGACGTCATCCGCGCGAACGCGTCGCCGCTCATCACCAGGACGCACTCTTCCTCGTCCCGGTGTGCCGAAGACGCCTCGGCATCGACCAGTTCGGCGCCCAGGATCTGCACCGGGCGTGCATCGTCACCGCCGGGGCCGGCGCCCTCGACAAGCTGAACCGTCACCCGCCAGCCGCTCATCATCCGGTCGACGATCAGCCCTCCGGCATTGACGGTCAGCTCCACCACGTCGCGGGCCATCACATGCATGCGATAGGCCACGGTGCCGCCGCAGCTTTCGTCCTTCATTGCGCCAACCCGGGTCCGGGCCTTCGTCTGCGACGTCATCGACACGACCTCCCGAGGATGGGCAACCTGCCCCGAGAACATTCCGGGACGCCCAACTGTAATAGTTACAGTAGGTCAGGTACAAGTATCCGATCGGCTAGTACGCGGTCGGCGCACCTCAGTGCGTGATCTGCCAGTCCGCGGCCTCGCGCTGCTGGTTCCAGAACTCCCGGAAACGGAAGTAGCGGCCACCTTCGGCCAGGAGTTCATCGATACTGCCGTCCTCGACGATCTGTCCGCCGTCGAGGAACAGCACCCGGTCCGCGTGCCGGATGCTGGCCAGCCGGTGCGCGACGATCACCCGGGTACGGGACCGCTCGTCGGCGGTCAGCGCATCGACCACCGCAGCCTCGTTCTCGGTGTCCAGCGCGCTGGTCGCCTCGTCCACGAGCAGCACGGGTGCCGGCTTGACCAGGGCACGGGCGATGCTCACCCGCTGACGCTCACCACCGGACAGTGCCGAACCGGCTTCGCCGACCTTGGCGGCGTCCCCGTCGGGCAACCGCCCGGTCAACTCGTCCACGCGGGCCAGCCGCGCCGCCGTGGCGAGTTGCTCGGCATCGGCCGCGGGATCGCCGACCAGGATGTTGTCCCGGATGGACCCGTCGAACAGGTAGGGATGTTGGAACACCACACTTGTTGCCGCCCTGCGGGTTTCGGCGTCCATCTGGGCCGTGTCGACTCCGTCGATCAACACCCGTCCCGCGGTGGGTTGATGCAGTCCGGCGATGAGCGACAGGATGGTGCTCTTGCCCGATCCGGACGGGCCGACGATCGCGGTGGTGCCGCCGGGCTCCAGGACGAAGCTGACATCCTGCAACACCGGGCTGTTCCCGTAACCGAAGGTGACGTCAGCGAATTCGATCCGGGGCGCGGCGTTCCCGGACAGTGTGGCGGTGCCGGTGGTCATCACCGGGGCGTCGAGCACGGCGCGGATCCGGCCGAGCGTGGCCCGGGTGGATTCGATCGCCGGGGCGAGCTCCGACAGTGAGGTGAACGGCTCGAGGTAGCGGGCGGCGACGACGATCATCGCGATCGCCTCGGGCACGCCGAGGGTTCCGCGCACCGTCAGGACGGTGGCCATCCCGGCCAGGATCAGCAGGGCGAGCTGGCTGGCCAGGCTGAACAGCACCTGCCCGGGCACCTGCATCAGCAGCAGCCGCATGCTCGCCCCGTGCTGGGCGGCCAGTGCGTCGCCGACCATGCTGCGGGCCGGCTCGACGCGCCGGGCCGCGCGCAGTGCCTGCTGGGTGCGGGCGAATTCGATGATGCGCTCCGTGAACGCCCTGTTGGTCTCGTCGGCCACGGAGTCGGCCTTGCGACTCAGCCGGCCCGAGGCCCAGAAGGCGCCGAGCAGGACCACCACACCGGCCAGTGCGGCCAATCCCAGCGGCACCGAGATCACCAGCAGCGCAAGCGCAATGGCTGCGGGCAGCAGGATCGCCCCGATCAGCGGGGTCAGCAGGTTGACCACCATGCCGACCAGTTCCGGTCCGGTGGCCGCGATGGCCTGGCGGGCATTGGCCGTGTTCGCCCCACCTTCGCCGCTCAGCCAGTCCATCCGAATGCTGGGCAGCCGGTCGGCCACATCGTGCTGAGTGTGGTCGAGCAGCGCGAATCCGAGGTCGAATCCCAGCCGCGAGGTCGTGGTGTCGATGACCCAGCCGACGACGGTCGCGGCAGTCAGCCACCCCAGCCAAGGCAATGCGTCGCGCGGCGCATCGCTGAACAATGCCGCCACCAATGGGATCAGCAGCACCGTGCCTGCCGCGCGGATCACCACCGAGGCCAGGGTGAGTGCGGCGTAGATGCCGACCCGGCCCCGGCGGTCGGCCGGGATGAGGTCGATCAGGGTGCGGATCATCGTGCCTCTCCTGCGGTGACGGCATCGCCGGGGTGCAATGACCGGCCGGTCTGCCAGAGCTGGTGATAGCGCCCGCCGGCGGCCAGAAGTTCTTCGTGCGTCCCGGTTTCGGCGATGCGCCCGCCGTCGAGCACCACGATCTGATCGGCGTGGGTGATGGTGTGCAGGCGGTGCGCGATCACCAGGACGGTGCGGTCCTTGGTGAGCCGGTTGAGTGCCTGCTGCACAAGATATTCCGATTCCGGGTCGGCGAAGGCCGTGGCCTCGTCGAGAATCAGCACCGGAGTGTCGGCCAGGATGGCCCTGGCGATGGTGAGCCGCTGGCGTTCACCGCCGGACAAAGCCGACGCGGCGCCCAGCACCGTCTGATAGCCGTCGGGTAACCGCAGTATGCGTTCGTGGATCTGCGCGTCGCGCGCGGCCTGCTCGATCCGTTCTTGATCGGCTTCGGGGTCGGCCAGGGCGATGTTCTCGGCGACGGTGCCGGACACCAATTGCGTCTCCTGCAATACGAAGCCGACCTGCCGGTACAGCTCGTCAGCCGTGAATGATCGAATATCCCTGCCGTCCAGCATGATCGAACCCGAGTCGACGTCGTGGAAGCGGGCCAGCAGCGCGGCCAGGGTGGATTTTCCGGATCCCGACGGGCCGACCAGTGCGGTCACCGTGCCCTGCCGCAAGGTCAGCGACACGTCCTGGATCACCGGGACGCTCGGCCGGTAGCCGAAGGTCACGCGATCGAACACCACGGCGTCCAGCTGACCGGCCGCACCCGCGTCCTCCCGGACCGCGAGGTCCGCCTCGTCGAGCGCGTTCTGGATGCGCCTGGCGGCCAGCATGCCGCCGCGGATTCCGCCCAGCCCATAGCCCACGCCCAGCAGCCGAACTCCGAATGTGGTGCCCAGCAAGAGAAACGGCAGCAGATCGACGGGGTCCATCGAGCCCCCGATGATCATCGGGGTGCCGACGGCGGCGATCAGCCACAGGAACGTTCCGGGCCGGGTCACCAGATCCATCGCCGACTTCTTGCCGGTGAACGGGCGCTGCCAGGCGACCAGGAAGCCGATGTACTCGTCGAGTCGGCGCCGGAAACTCGACGATGCCGCTCCGCCGAACACCCGCACCACCGGCTGGCCTTCGAGGTAGGCGCCTGCCTCACCGCTCATGCGGTCCGCCCAGCGCTGCGCCTGGCCGATCTTGGCACCGGATTGGATGGTCATGACCGACATCAGCACCAGGTAGGTGAGCACGGGAATGAAGAGCACCAGCGCCAGCCGCCAGTCGACCGCGAAGAGATAGACCAGGACGGCAACCGGGGCGACCACGGCCGCAACGGCATCCGGGATCGCGTGGGTCACCAGATAGTGCAGCGACAACGTGTCGTCCTGCACCAACTGCTTGATCGAGCCCGACCCACGCGCGGTGAACCAGCCCAGCGGCAGCTTCGACATCTTGGTCAGCAGCCGGGTCCGCAGTTCACGGGCGAACTTCGCATCGAGGCGATGCAGCCACAGGGTCAGCCCGGCACCCAGCAGCGCCCCCAGGCCCAGCAGCCAGACCGCGGTCAAACCCAGTGTCCACAAGCGGGATTCCTCGGCACCCGCCAGCAACAGCCGGGCCAGCTCGACCAGCAGCACGAACGGGGCGAGCTGGATCAGGGTGATGAGCGCCTGTAGAACACCCGACACGATCAGCGGGGTTTTCAGCGGGGACAGCAGCCGGCCGGCGCCCTGTGCCCGCCAGGTGCCCCGTGCGGGCGACGCGGACGCCGCCGAGGGAGGCGCAGCCGGCGTCGGCTTCGGGTCGTCCACAGAGACTTCGGCTTTGGTGTCCGCCTTGTCCTCGGTGCGGTCGGTGCCCATCGCCCGGCCCTCGGTCCAGTAGGCCTGTGCGTGCAGTTCGGACTTGGGAAAACCGAACTCGTCACGCAGGCGGGTCCGGAGATGCTTGAGTGAGCCCGCCTCCGGCGTCACCCAGCAGTACCAGTCCGACCAGTCCCGCGCCTCGAGGGCCTCGGCGAGCGACGACGTGTCCTGGCGCTTGACCCAGTGCACGCGCAGCCGCGGATGTTCGGCGATCGGGATGAGCAGGTCGTTCTCGTCGTGCTCCTCGAGATAGACCTCGATCGGAATGTCTTGCGGCAGAGCACCGATGATCCCGTTGATGGCCGGCGTGGCGGCCGCATCGCCGATCAACAGGTATCCGGCGGGAAGATCATCGGGCACGGTGAATCCCGTCGAGCCCAGGCTCATCACCGGGATGGTGTCGCCCGGTTTCGCGGTCCTGGCCCACTTCGACGCCGGTCCCGACGGCTCGTGCAACACCACGTCGACCGCGAAATGCCCGGTGTCGGGGTCCATTTCGGACATGGTGTAGCCGCGTTGGAATTCGGTCTTGGACCCGTCCGGGTCCGGAACCCAGAAGCGCAGGTATGAGGTGGGCTCGGCCACGGCGTCTTCGAACACCGTCGGCGAAAACATGCGCAGTCGCACCATGTTGGGCGTCAGATAGGTGGTCTCGACCACGGTCGCCTGGTGATCGCGCGCGCCGAAGCCGCGCATCATCACTCCCTGAAACCCGCGTGCCATCAGCGGTCCTCTCCCCCGGCGGTCAGATCCGCCACGATGTCGGTAATCGCCCTGCCGGGTACCACGGACGTCAGCAGTCCCCGGATCAGCGCAGTCATCAGAAGTTCCAGATACTGCGGACTGCGCAGTTGCATGCCCGCGGCGTGTACCGGACCCAGCGCGGCGTCGCCGGCCAGCCGTTCGGCGGCGGCGTCGCGCTCATGGACGAATCCGTCGTCCCCGCCGCTGGCCTCGGTCTTGAGCTCATGTTGGGCTGCCAGGCCGATGGCCAGCACGGCCACCGAACTGCTCAACAGCGCCGCGGCCTCGGCGGTGTAGCCGCGCCTGCCCAACGCGGCGATCTCGTCGGCGAGCAGCCGGGCGCCTGCCTCTCCGCGCGGAAACAGGACCTGCATGTAGGTGGCCAATCCGGGATAGGCCAGGGCGTAGCGGTGCAGACTCACCCCGAATGCCAGCAGGTGGTCTTCGATGGGCCGGACCGGATCGTCGGTGAATTCGAGCTCGGCGAGCAGGCTCTCGCCGACCAGGCGCTCGAGCTCCCAGCGGCCGCTGATGTGGCGGTACAGGGCGGTCGCCGATACTCCGAGGCGAGCGGCTACGGCATTGATGCTCAGGTTGCGCATGCCCAGCTCACGTCCCGCGGCAACGATGTCGGACACGGTGATGAGCGGCGGGCGCCCGCCCACGCGCGCTACCCGCGCGGACACGCCGGATCCGGCCACAATCACCTCCGCAGGAAAGTTACCCCCACAAACTAAGGGTCGCCTTAGTCCGCGTCAACCCGCTCGGGGAATAACAGAGCGATCGCTCTGTTATTGTGGCCCGGTGCCCCGCCCTCGCGTCTACGACCCGGAAACGGTCCTCGATGCCGCCGAGGCCCTGGCTGTGCGCTCAGGGCCGGCCTCGGTGACCATCCGGGCCATCAGCGATGCGGTCGGGCTGTCCAACGGCGCGGTGTACCACTCCTTCGGCTCCCGGGCCGGCTTGCTCGGCCAGGTCTGGCTCCGTGCCGGACGCCGGTTCCTGGCACTGCAGCGTGACCTGGTCGGCGCGGCCCGGCCGGGCACAGACGCGATCGCAGCCGCGGCCTACGCACCGGTGACATTCGCCGAGCGCCATCCCGCCTCGGCGCGGCTGCTCCTTCAGATCCGCCAGGAGCAGGTACTCGGTCCCGATGTCCCAGCGGAACTCGCCGAGCAGGTTCGCGGCCTGACGCAAGAATTGGTGGACTTGATGATCGAGCTCGCGCTGTCCGCGTGGGACCGGCGCGACCGGGCCGCCGTCGACACCGTGACGACCTGCATCGTCGATCTGCCGACGGCCATCCTGTTACACCGCAATCGCCTCGCCGACCCGACCGCACGCCAACACCTCAGTGCGGCCGTGGCGGCCGTGCTGGAGGTAGGTCCTGCCCCGAACCGCGCCCCGAAAATGCCCCCGAAGGAAGGAATCTCATGACCCCCACGCTCGATTACGACGGCGACATCGCCATCCTCGACCTCGGTGACGACGAGAACCGGTTCTCCCCCGAGTTCCTCGACGCAGTCGACGCTCACCTCGACGCAATCCTGGCCAAAGGCGCACACGGCCTCGTGACGACGGCCGACAGCAAGTTCTATTCCAATGGCCTGGATCTGGATTGGCTTGGCGCGCACAGCGATCAGGGTGACTGGTACGTCGGCCGGGTACAGGGACTGTTGGCCCGGGTACTGACGCTGCCGATCCCCACCGCGGCCGCAGTGGTCGGGCACGCCTTCGGTGCCGGCGCGATGCTGGCCATCGCCCACGACTTCCGGGTGATGCGCGACGATCGCGGCTTCTTCTGCTTTCCCGAGGTCGACATCCGGATCCCCTTCACACCCGGAATGGCCGCGCTGATCCAGGCCAAGCTCACGCCGCAAGCCGCGGTCGCCTCGATGACCACCGGCCGCCGCTTCGGCGGCGTCGATGCGCAGGCCTACGGGCTGGTCGACGCCACCGCGCCGGAAGGTTCGGTGACCACGGCGGCCACCGCCCTGCTACGCCCGTTGGGCGGCAAGGACTCCGGCACGCTGGGCGCGATCAAGCAGGGCATGTTCGGCCCTGCGGTCCAAGCCCTGACGGCCGGCTAGACCGGAATGGACGTACCGGTTTCCCGCTCGGCGAATTCGACCACGCGCCTGGCGATCTCATAGTCACAGGCCACGGCCGACCGCCCGATCAGCACCGGGCCGCCGCGTAGTCCGAACTTGCCGTCCACCCCGACGTAGCTTCCGGGCGGGATCGGCTCGCTCAGGCAGTACAGCGTCGGCGCGGCCCCGGCATCGATGTCGTTGGCGAATACGTTCGCCACGGCCTTGATGCCGTGTTGCACCGCGCTCATCAACGGCTTGTCGGAGACGTTGGGCAGATTGGATGCCACCCAACCCGGATGCGTGAGTTGGGTGACCACTGGAGATTTCGCTGCTCGCAGCCTTCGATCCAGCTCTAGCCCCCACAACATCACCGCCAGCTTCGACCGGCTGTAGGCGCCCATCGGTGTCCATTTGTGGTGACGCAGGTACATGTCGTCGAGGCGCAGCGTGGCACCCCGGTGGGCATCCGAGCCGACGTTGACGATCCTCGATCCGATCCGGTCGAACAGCAGATTGGTCAGGGCGAACGGCCCGAGCAGGTTGGTGCCGAGTGTCATCTCGAAGCCGTCGACGGTGTCGGTGCGGTGCTGCGTGAGGGCGCCGGCGTTGTTGACGAGGACGTCGACGTCGCCCTCGAGGAGCTTCGGAAACCCCCGGACCGACGACATGTCGGCGAGGTCGAGTTTCACCAACTCGGTGGAACCACCGATCTCGGCGGCCCGCCGGGCACCGAGTTCGGTGTTGCGCACCGCGAGGATCACGTGTGCCCCGGCCCGCGCCAGCGCTCTGGCGGTGCCCAGGCCGACTCCATTCGTCGCGCCGGTCACGATGATGCGCTTGCCGGTCAGATCGCCGAGCCGGCTCGGTGTCCATTGCGTCGTCACACGGGGCAGGGTAGCCGCCGCTGTGACCATTGACACACCCCGGCCCGGCTGGTTAATTAGCAGTTCGAACCAGATGGGCAATCACCTTGAGTAACAGCGCACGTGAGATCGAGAACCTCATCTACACCTATGCCGAGCTGATCGACGCCGGTGACCTGGATGGAGTGGCCGCACTGTTCGCGCACGGCCGGATCTGCGGCGTCGAGAACGGCCCACCGGAGACCGTTTTCACCGGAACCGCCGGGGTGCGGCACATGTACGAGCTGGCCACTCGTATCTACGACGACGGCACGCCGAAGACCCGGCACCACACCACCAACGTGCGCATCGACGTCGACGAGGACCTCGGCACCGCGACCGGCCGCGCCTACTACCTGGTCACGCAGGCCACACCGGAGCTACCGCTGCAGGTGATCGTGACCGGTCACTACCACGACACCTTTCACCGTATCGAGGACACGTGGTGGTTCGACTCCCGGACGATGTTCGTCGACCAGATCGGCGACATGAGCCACCACCTCAAGTGGTGACTGGTCAGCGCACGGCTTTCGATGCGGCGCAGGTGATGTCGACTGCCCGGCAGAAGGAGGGCCTCGACGACTGGGGCCCACTGCCGTTCGAGACGCCGCTGGCGCACCTGCTCGACGATTACGCCCGCGCCGATCTCAACGAGGTGGGCGTGCACATCCTGCGATCCGGGATCGTGCACAGCCTGCGGATGCGGCTGCGCGCCCAGGAATGGTTCCGGCGGCACCCGGAAATCGGCGATGAGGAGATCACCGCGCCGATCGTCGTCGTCGGCATGATGCGCAGCGGCACCACCTTGGCACAGCGACTGCTGGCCGCCGATCGGCGCTTTCACTGCGCGTACGGGTGGGAGGTGGTCGAGGTCGCGCCCAAGCTCGGATACGCCTTCACCGAAGAGGACCCCCGGATCGCGGTCAGTATGGCCAGGGAGGCCAAATCCCGTGAGCTGGCGCCGGAATTGTTCGCCATCCATCCGATGTACGCGCTCGAACCCGAAGAAGAGATCGTCTTTCTCTCCGATGCGTTCCTGTCACACGTGCCGGAATCCGGGGCGCAGGTGCCGGCGTACCGATCCTGGATCGACAGGCAGGATTTCGCGCCTGCCTACGACCATCTGCACCGGATGCTGCAGTTCCTGCAGTGGCAGAAGCGCAGTCGGGGCCAGACTCCACGTCGGTGGGTCCTCAAATCGCCTGCGCACCTTGGTTATCTGGATGTACTTCGACGCCGGTTCCCCGATCTGCACATCGTGCACATGCACCGCGAACCCCGCGACACCATCGCGTCGGGAGCCAGCCTGAACGCGACCCTGCATGCCATGCACGCCGACACGGTCGACCGGCACCTGATCGGTGCGCAGTGGCTGGAGCGGATGGGTTGGACCAACGACCGCGCGATGTCCACCCGGGACACGTGGTCCGACGAGTCAGCGCGGGTGACAGACATCGAATTCGACGACGCTGTCGCCGATCCCATCGGACAGATCGCCCAGGTGTATGACGCCATCGGACTGGAGTTGACGACCGACGCCGGCTCGGCGATGCGGCGCTGGCTGAGCGAGCGGCCGCGCGAAGGAAAGCGTCCGGACTACGCGCTGCCCGCCTATGGACTCAGCGCTGAGCAGGTCGATGACCGGTTCGCCGCCTACAACACGCGGTTTCGCACCGAAAGCTCAAGGAGGAGTTAGTTGTCCGAGCATGGGACCGACGAGCGCTTGCGCAAGGAGCATGAGATAGCCACCGCCGAACAGCATGAGCAGGAGCTGGCGGCACTGGAGTTGACCGAACACCCGACCGTCAAGGCCGCCTACCGCAGCGTCGCCGACACCTGGCTGGGCCGGGCGAAGCCGTCGGACGCGATGCGGGAACGGTTCGAGGATGCCTTCGCCGAGGTGATGTTCTCCGCCGCGGTGTGGTCGTCCAACCAGGACAAGTTGCGGCCGAAGGTCAGCTGCATCACCCGCCTCGGCCATCCGGTGGAGGGTCGCGCGATCCCCGGATCACGTTGGGGCATCGACAATCCCGACAGCGTGTACCGCGTGATTCCGATTTCCGGCGACGAACGTTACGAGATCCACGGCCGGGTGGGCGAAAAGCGGATGACGGAGAACTACTTCACGCTGTGGGACGCCAACATGGGTACGGTCGACGTACTCGACGGCCGGACCATGGCAGTGGAATCCGACGGTTCCTTCACCATCACCGTCGATTCCGAACCCGCGAACGGCCGGCCCAACCATGTGCGGTCCACCCCCGCCGCGCACGAGTTCTACATCCGCGACGTGCTGCTGGACTGGGCGCGTGACGATCCCAACCACTTCACGGTCGAACGTCTCGGCAGTCCCCCGGCAACGCCGCCGCGCACCCGGGACGAACAGGCCGAGGCCACCGCGGCCATGATGGCCTATTTCGCCGATTTCACCGGCAAGCTCAGCCACGGGGCCTACAAGATGCCGGCCAATCATTTCAACCTGGCCTGGTCGGCCGACCGGGCCGGAGCGATGCGCAACCAGGTGTACGTGATGGGCCGGTTCGACCTCAAACCCGACGAAGCCTTCGTCGTCGACGTGAATGACGGTGGTGCCGAGTATTTCACCGTGCCGCTGAGCAATATCTGGGGCACCACGCTGGACATCGTGGACCGCACCGGCAGCCTCAACAAGGCACAGTCGGTGCCCAACGCCGACGGCAGCTACACCTACGTCATCTCGGCCACCGATCCCGGTGTACGGAACTGGATCGACACCGACGGGCTGACCGAGGGAATTCTGACGCTGAGGATGGCGGAGTTCGGGCCAGACGGTCCCCGGGAGGACCTGGGCGCGCGCGGACGGGTGGTCCGGCTCGAGGACCTGGACGGCGAGGTGCCGACCATCCAACCCGTGACCGCACAGGATCGTTCGGCCGAACTGGCCGCGCGGCGGGCGGCGTACCTGCGCCGGCTACCGGAAGGGACGATCTGACATGGCACGTTGGTTGATCACCGGCTGCTCGACCGGAATCGGGCGGGAAATCGCCCGCGCCGCATTGCAAGCCGGCCATCAGGTGGTGGTGACGGCGCGGCGCACCGAGGCGGTGCAGGACCTCGTCGACGAGTTCGGCGCGAACACTCGGGCCGTGGCACTCGACGTCACCGATGCGGCCCAGATCGCCGCCGCGGTGGACGCCGCTGATCACGCCTTCGGCGGGATCGATGTGCTCGTCAACAACGCCGGCCACGGGTACCTGTCGGCGGTGGAGGAAGGCGAGGACGCCGCGGTCCGGAAGCTGTTCGACACCAACTATTTCGGGGTGGTCGACATGATCAAGGCGGTACTGCCCGCCATGCGTGAGCGCCGCTCGGGTCACATCGTGAACATCTCGTCGATGACGGGGCTGGTCGCCAACCCGCCCAACGCCTACTACTCGTCGACCAAGTTCGCGCTCGAAGCGCTGACCGAAGCGCTGGCCGCGGAGGTGCAGCCATTGGGCATCAAGGTGACGGCCATCGAGCCCGGCGCGTTCCGCACCGATTGGGCTGCCCGCTCGATGCAGGAGACCAGTTCGGCGATCGACGATTATGCCGAGAATGTCGGCGCGCGTAAGACTCTGATCAAACAGTTCGCGAACGATCTGCCCGGAGATCCGCGCAAGGTCGCCGCTGCCGTGCTGATGGTGACCGGTCTCGACGAGCCGCCGTTGCGGCTGTTGCTGGGCCGCGACGTGCTCAAGGCCGTTCGGGACAAGATCGCCGCGATGTCGGCGTCGATCGACGAATGGGAAGCCGTGACCCGCGACGTCAACTTCCCGCGCGCATGACCTCCCCGCTGGAGGGTCGCGTCGCGTTCATCACCGGCGCCGCGCGCGGTCTGGGCCGCGCGTACGCGGTGCAGCTGGCCACCGCGGGCGCCGACATCCTCGCCGTCGACATCTGCGCGGACTTCGATTCGACCGACTACCCGGGGTCGACAGCCGGCGATCTGGCCGAGACGGCCGAACAGGTTGAGGCACTGGGTCGCCGGATCGTCACCCACCGGGCCGATGTGCGTGACGCGTCCGCCATGCAGGCCGTGGTCAACGACGGCGTCGACGCGTTCGGGCGGCTCGACATCGTCATAGCCAATGCCGGCATCATCCGGTTGTCCGACAGCGTCAGGCCGCACCAGGTGTTTCAGGACATCGTCGACGTCAACCTCGTCGGGGTGTGGAACACCGTGGAAGCGGCCATCCCGGCACTGATCGACGGCGGGCGTGGCGGATCGGTGGTGCTGGCGAGTTCCACCGCCGGGATCAAGGCGGCCGGCACCGATCGGCCGGGTCTGCAGGCCTACACCGCGTCGAAACGCGCCCTGGTCGGGTTGATGCAGGGCTGGGCCAATCAACTGGCGCCGCACTCGATCCGGGTGAACACCATTCATCCATCCGGGGTCGCCACGGACATGATCCTCAACGAGACCACGATGGCACTGGCCGCCGCCGAGGATCCGTGGATCACCAGCCAGCAGAACGCGTTGCCGATCCCGCTGCTACAGCCCGAGCAGGTGGCCACCGCGGTCGCGTGGCTGGTGAGCGACGCGGCCGCGTTCATCACCGGTACCGCCTGGCCACTCGATGCGGGCTTCACCGTCCGCTGAGTGCCGCGACGAGATCAGGCCGGGTCAGTTGCCCCAGCCGCGCTGGCCATCCCAGCCACCGCAGATGCCGTTGAGGCAACCGTGGCCCCAGCCACCCTGGGCCGGGTTCCAGCCGCCACAGCCGTTCCATCCCGGCCCGCTGTCGCAGCCACCGCCACCGCCGGCGTCACCGCCGCCGCTGGGCTGGGCACTGATGGTCGTCGTAGGCGCGTCTGTCAGCAGTGCGGCTGTCGGACCTGCTGCAATCGCCACTGCGGCTCCCGCTACGAACACTGACCCCATGAGTTTTCGTATGGTTAGCATGACTCCATAATCCACTCCTGTGAGCCTCCTGCCAAGTGATGTGATCAAGCCCGCGTGTAGCGCAGCATCGTGACACCCACTCCGGCAAAGGCATCCGGATAGTCGCAGAAAACTGGCTTGACCCGCATTCCGACACTGAGCTCCTCGGGTTCGACGCCGACGATCTCGGTGGAGAACCGTGGCCCCTCGTCCCATTCCACGATCGCCGGCATTTGCGGAACCGCGTCGGCGAAGTGCGGGCCGACCGGGCGGCGGGCCACGGTGAACGAATACAGCGTGCCCATCCCCGAGATCTCCCGCCACTCCAGGTCATCGGCCAGTGTCCCGGGCGCCAGCACGCGCGGGTAGAACACGTAGGCCTGCGTCGACGGCGAATACTGGATGACGATTCGATGCTGGGCCAACGCGTCCCAGAACGGCGTACTGACAGGGGTTTTCACCGGCATCGGCCGGGCGAATCCGGTCATCGGTTCACTCGCCTTCCAGGATCAGGGTGGTTTGCTCGGACAGGATGCCGCCGTTCCCGGAGACGAAGGCACGGTCACACTCGGCGACCTGGGCCGCGCCGGCACGCCCCATGATCTGGCGGGTGGCGTCACACACGTGGTGCATGCCGCCGGCCAAACCTGCTTGACCGAAACCGAGTTGGCCGCCGGCGGTGTTGAGCGGGAAGTCGCCGCGGAAGGTCAGGTCATGGTCGGCCACGAAGGACATTCCCTTGCCCTTCTCGCAGAATCCGGCGTCCTCCAGGCTGAGCAGCACCGTGATGGTGTAGCAGTCGTAGATCGACACCATGTCCATATCGGCGCGGGTCAGCCCGGTCATTCCGAACGCCGTGTCGGCCGCCTTACGGATCGGCGTGTCCAGCAGATCTTCGGCGTAGGTGGGCGTCTTGAACGGGACGTGTTCGCCGAAACCCTTGATCCACACCGGCCGGTTGCGGGCGCGGGCCGCCACATCGGCGCTGGCGACGACGACGGCGGCTCCGCCGACGCACGGCATCACGATCTCCAGCATGTGCAGCGGATCGGCGATCACCGGGCTGTTCAGCACATCCTCGACGCTCAGCGGGGTGTCTTTCCAGATGGCGCCGTCAGTGTGATTGGCGTTGACCCGCTGGTCCACCACGATCTTGGCCATCGCCCGCTCGTCGTAGCCGTACTCATAGGCATAGCGCTGCGCCACCTGCCCGTATGGACCGTTCTGGCCGAGGTTGCCGTAGGGAATCTCGAATTCGGCCTGCGGCGAGCCGAATTGGTTGCTGGAGGAGCCGAAGAACACCGCGTCGGTCAGCGCTTTCGGTTTCAGCTCGGAGGATGCGGTGATGTACCGCGCGGGTAGCGCGCACAACACCACGTCACACAGGCCCAGTTCGATCGCCGCGGCTGCCCGCCACACCATTCCCGCAGCACTCGCTCCGCCGAGGTCGAGCAACTCGGCGAAGTTCGCTCGTACGCCCAGATATTCGGCCACCGTGGACGGCACGAAGATCTCCGACTCACCGAGGTGCGAGGTGACGATGCCGTCGACCTGCTCGGCCGAGAGCCCGGCATCCTCCAGGGCCGCGCCCGCCAGCAGGGCCCACTGCTCGAGAGTGAACGGGGCCGGCGAGGCTTTGCTCATGCGTTCCGGCGGCAGTTCGACGTAGCCGACGATCGCGGCGTCACCTTGTAGTCCCCTACGCGGTCTCATGCTCACTCCTCACTTGCGCGGTAGTCCCAGGATGAGCTGGGCGATGATGTTGAGCTGAATCTCGGTGGTACCTCCGCCGATCAGCTCGGCGGGCAGGTCGAGGTAGGGCGCCACCACGGCGGGTTCACTGTCCTGTTCCAGGGCCAGCGTTCCGGTGAGCCCGAGGGTGAGCTCGGCTGCCCGGCGCAGCATCACGTTGGTGGCGACCTTGGCGATGCTCGACGCCGGGCCGGGCGCCTGCCCGTCGAGCAGGCGCAGCGTCTCGCGTACCCCGAGCGCCTTGAGTGCGTTGGTGTACGCGTCGATCTCGCCGATGGCATGCAGCACGGGATCGGGATCGGGGCTGACCCCGACGAGCTCGCGCAGCGCGCCCATCCGGTCGATGTTGACGTAGCCGCTGATCGCCACCCGTTCGTGGGCCATGGTGCTGATCGCCAACTGCCAGCCGGACGCCGGGTCACCCAGCAGCATCTCGTCGGGGACGAAGACGTCGGTCAGGAACACCTCGTTGAACTCGGCCCGCCCGCTGGACTGGGTGATCTGACGGAATTCGACACCGGGTGAGCGCATGTCGAGGATGAAATAGCCGATGCCGCGATGCTTGGGGGCGTCGGGATCGGTACGGGCCAGCAATGCGCCGTAATCGGCGCGGTGCGCCAAGGAGGTCCAGATCTTGTGGCCGTTGATGCGCCAGCCGCCCTCGACCCGCACCGCGCGGGTACTCAGCGACGCCAGGTCGGATCCGGCGCCGGGCTCGCTGAACAGCTGACACCAGGACAGGTCCCCACGCAGCGTGGCGGGAATGAAACGCTCCTGTAATTCCTGGGTTCCGGCCGCGATGACGCTCGGCAGGATCCATTCGGCGATGCCCACCGACGGCCGCACCAGACCGGAGCGTTTGCCGAACTCCTCATCCACGATGAGCTGCTGGCGCACGCCGGCGTCACGGCCCCACGGTGCGGGCCAGTGCGGCGCGATCAATCCCGCGTCGGCCAGCAACTCACGTCGCGCCCCGATGGCGAACTCCGGATATTCGCCTTGGCGCCCGAAGCCGTTGTCGGACAGGTCGAGTGCGCGGTCAAGAATGTCGCTGACCCGCGCCCGGAAATCAGCGTCGGACTCGCCCAGGTTCACCGTCGCCTCGCGGGTGGCGGTTGCCGACAGCTCGCCGAGGTTGCGGGTCCATCGAGAGACCGGGCCGATCGAGGCGGCCAGGCTGGTGGCCCGGCGCCAGTACAGGTGCAGGTCGTGTTCCCAGGTGAAGCCGATGGCGCCGAGCATGGTGAGCGCTTCGAGCACCAGGCCGGGAGCCGGCATCACGGCCATGACCGCGGCCGAACACGCCGTCAGCCGGTGCTGGTCGGTATCCGTCGAACCGGTGAGGGCCCGCGCCGCATCCCAGGCCGCGGCCGTGGCCAGCGCGCTGTTCACCAGCAGCATCGCCGCCTTGTGCTGCAGCGCCTGGAAGGTACCGATCGGCTTGCCGAACTGTTCCCGCGTACGGAGATGCTCGGTGACGGTCTCCACGCACCACTGGGTGATGCCCGCGGCGACCGCGGCGGTGAGCGCGACGGTCACGGCGGTGACTCGGTCCGCATCCAGTCCGGTCAGGGTCGCCGAGAGCGGCACCGCGTGATCGCGCAGCCGCAGGACGCCCAGATCGGTGGTGAGGTCGGTGCCACGACGCGATTCGACCTGTCCGTCAGTCGGATTCACCACGGCCCAGAGCAGACCACCGGTCTCGTCGGCGAAGGGAATCACGGCGCGCTGCGCCGAACACATACCGAGCGTCACACCTGAGGAACCGGTGACGCGCCAGCCGTCGGCATCTCGAACGGCCTGAAAATCGGACGGCCCGCTCGACACCACGACAGCAGGAGCACCGGCAGCGATCTCTTTGAGCAGCGTCTCGGCGGCGACACCCTGAGCTTCGGCCACTGCGGCCCCGGCGATCGCCGTGGTGAGCAATGGGCCCGGCAGCAATGCGGCACCCGCTGCCTCCAGTACGCAGCCCATGTCCTCCAGGCCGCCGCCCTGCCCTCCCACCGCTTCGGGGAGGTGGACAGCATGAAAGCCGTTGTCCACCAAGGCGCTCCACCATGACGGCGGCCGGCCTGAAGCCAGGTCGTCCAGCGTGGCGCGCGTCGTCTCGACGGCCGCGTGCCTGGCCGCGAACTGTCTGACCGCGTCGCTCAGCTGCTGTTGTTCGGGGGTCACTGCGATGGAGACGTGGGGGGTCATGCGCGCCGCCTGGATGTGAAGAGACTGGATGTGAAGAATCGGGCGCCCTCGGCGATGGCGTCCGTTGCCGGGCGCGGCTGCCATCCGAGTTCGCGGACCGCCTTGCCGTGATCCATCGGGGACATCACATGCATCAGCCGTACGGTCAGCGGGCTCAGCTGGTTCTCCTTCTTGGCCAGCCTCGCCAGCGGATCGACCACCGCGCCGGCCGCAGCCAGCACCCGGATCGGCACCCCATGGCGAGGCGGTTCGACACCGACGGCGGCACAGGCGGTTTCGTAGATCTCGCGGGCGGTCATGAACCGTTCGGACACGATGTAGCGCTCACCGACCCGGCCGTGTTCGCCGGCCAGGACCAGTGCCTCGGCAGCATCGGCGATGCCGACGCATTCGGCGGCCGCTCCTTTGACGTAGAACGGCATCTTGCCGCGCACCGCTGCGGCGACCAGGCCGCCGTGTGGCGTCGGCAGCCAGTCTCCCGGGCCGTAGGTGTTGGCGACGCACATCGCGACCGCGGGCAGTCCGTGCTCGCGGGCGTACCGCAGCACCATCTGTTCGGCCAGGACCCTGGTGTGCACATAGTCGCCGCCGACATCGAGCCAGTTGTGCGCCAGATCTTCAGTGGCAAGCCCGGATTCGGCGATACCGATGGTGGCGATCGAGCTGGTGAAGACGAATTTTCGCAAGTCCGCTTCCGACGCGACGTCCAAGACCTCTTGCAGCCCTTCGACGTTGGTCCGCCAGAGCGGGGCCGGATCGCTCAGCCAGGCGCGGGCGTCGACGACGCAGTAGTACACCACGTCGCAGTCGTCCATCGCGGCGCGCACCGACTCGGGGTCGAAGATATCGCCGTAGACCCGCTCCACGTCGAGATCGTCGATCCCGCGGGTGGAACTGGTACTGCGGATGAGCACGCGAACATCCTCACCGCGCTCGACAAGCCGTCGGGCGACATGCGAGCCGAGGAATCCGCTGGCCCCGACGACCAGTTTCTTTTTTGCCATGCGCCCTTGCGTTCGTCGTTCTCCAGTTTTACGAGACGCTACGTCTCGTCTTGTGGGAGACTACGGCGGGTAGCTTTCCGTGTAAAGATCCGTGCGAAGGACCGACAACGACATGCCGACGACCCCGACCAGCGACGCAACTGTGCCGCGGCGGCGCAGCGAGAAATCGCGGGTGGCCATCATCGAGGCCACCCGCGCCTTGCTGCTGGACCGGGGTTTTGACGGGCTGAGCATCGAGGCGGTCGCGGCTCGCGCCGGCGTCGGCAAGCAGACGATCTACCGCTGGTGGCCGAGCCGGCCCGCGCTTGTTGCCGATGTGCTGCTGGAGGACGCCGACAAGATCCTGGCGACCATGCCGCGCACCGACGATGTCACCGCCGACCTGGTGTCGTGGGCCGGCACGCTGGCTTCAGCTCTGACCACCAGGCGCGGCAACGCCATGCTGCGCATCCTGACCGCGGCCTCACTGGAACACGAGGACACCGCCGCACGCCTGCGTGCGGGTTTCAGCCGGCCACTGGTGGACTCCGTGCGCAATCGACTGCTGGCCGAGCACATCGACGCGGACCTGGCGTCAGCGGCCGCCGACGCACTGCTGGGCGGCGTGGTCTATCCGATCCTGTCCGAGGGACAGAGCTACCCGCGGCAGCGCGCCCAGGCCCTGGCCCGCGTCATCGTGGCGAGCCTGCGTGCGCAGAGCGCCGGTTGAGGCAATACCGGTCAGGAGCGGGGCACGGCCCCCGGCGCACGCACCACCATCGGGACCGCGGGGAAGTACGTCGCCATCTCGGAGCGACACTTGCGCAGGGCGGCGGTTCCGTAGCCGCGCTTGCGGAAGTCCGGGTGAATCCAGATCCGGACGTTGAGCTCACCGTGCGCCAGTTCCCCGAACACCATGCCGACCTTCTGGTCGCCCTCCGATGCCACGAACCAGGCGGCCTCTTCGGCATCCACCCGGCTCAGCGCCGAACGGATCTCGTCGTCGACGTCGGCCGCGGGCGCGCCCGATCCGTCACCGGACGCACCCACGTCGGTGGTCCTGGCGACGAAGATGTCACGGTCGGTGTCGGCGCTGAACGGCCGCAACTCCAGGGATTCGCCCGAGGCGGCCGGGCGCTCGGACACCGTGAAGCTGAGCTGACTGTTCAGGTCATCGAGTTCGGCGGCGATCGCGCGCCGCGAATCCTTGGTGATCTGGGCGAACGACAACCCGATCACGGCTTCGGCCGCGACATGCGAGGTCCCGAGCAGTCCGGCCACCGCGTCGATGGCCGCCGCGCGGTCGTCGGCGTCCACGATCACGTCGAGCACTTCGTGGCGCCGGTTCAGGGCGTTGAGCAGAGCGTCGGCAATTTCGCGCCGGGCCGCGGCTTTGTCGTGATCGGTCATACCGCGAGCGTAGATCAGCGGTCCGCACTCTGTGCAGGGCAACCGTCAGGTCACAACCGGTCCATTTCCCGCGCCATCACCGACCACTCGAAATAGACCAACCGCGAGGCGCACTCGTAGGCGTGCCGCCCATGGTCGTGACCGTCGATCGGCCGTCGCCACAATTGTCCGGCAACCTCAGATGGTCGTGGTGAGGTGAACGAAAACATGCCGAGCCCCCTTTGCTGGCTTCATTTTCGGCGACCCGGTGATCAACATCCGGCGCCATCCATCACCGCAGACAACCACCCTGATCGGAGCCGGACATCCTCTATCCGGTTGATATTGACTGTGGTTTACTCGGACATCTGGACCGGTCGGCACCCACGAGGTCCACCAGCTACGTACCGACACACCAATTGCCGATGCATCTGCCTACGAACGGATCAGGACGCGTGACATGCTCACGGTCGAAGGATTCTCGCGTCTCGTAGCCGGCGTCTACGCCGCCGCGATCGCTCCCCAGCACTGGGAGTCCACGATCCGCGACATCCACCGGGCGATCGGCGGCAACGGCGGAGCGTTGCTCACCGCCAACCAGTCGATCTGGTCGATCCAGAACTCGATTCTGCCTGCGGGCGCGGCCGCCAGCTACGCCGAGTATTACCACCGGCTCGACGCGCCGCTGGCGACCGTCGAGAAGGGCGCGGTGGGGACCGTCCGGACCGGGACAGAACTGGTGCTCCCCCATCGCAATTCGGAGTTCTACACCGACTGGTTGCAGCCCAATGAACTGGGGGACGGCCTGTTCGCCCGGCTCTCCCAAGGGCCGCGCCCGGCGTGCTTCCTGGTCCACGCTCCGCTGGTATCCGAGTCGTTCGGATCCAGAGACCGGGTCAAACAGTTCAGCAGCCTGGTTCCGCACCTGCAACAGGCCCTGCGCGCGCAACACTCACTCGACGACTTCGCCCGCGAGGACGCAGACCTGCAGGCCGCCCTGGATTCCGTGGATCACGGCATCGTCGTGGTCGGGGCAGGCGGCCAGGTACTCAATCTCAACGCCGCGGCCGAAAAGGTCCTGCGTGACGGTGACGGTCTCCAGGTGGTGTCCAGGCGCATCACGGCGGCCAATGCCCCAACCAATCGGACCCTCCACCGTGCTCTGCACTCCGCGCTGACCGGCACCTCCGACAGCGTGCGCGGAGGTCACTCGTTCACCGCCCAAAGACCCTCGGGTAGCAGGCCATTCGTGATTCACGTGCTGCCGCTCCACCGCCTTGACGAGCCCGACCGGCGGCGGGCGCTGCTGGTGTTGGCCGATCCGGGGCATGAGCCCGAACCCGGCACGGACCTCCTGCAGCGCCTGTACCACCTGACGCGCACCGAGGCCGACATCGCGCTGCGGGTGGCACACGGCGCTGATCCCAAGCAGATCGCCGAGGACCTGTCGGTATCGATCGCCACCGTGCGCACCCACCTGCACCGGGTGTTCGACAAGACCGACACCCACCGCCAGGTCGAACTGGTGCGGCTACTCCTGACGCTGCATCCGGTGTCCTGAGTTCAGGCCCAGCCGTGGGCGCTGCGCTTCCGGAAGGCGACGATCGCGTCCACGATCAGGAAGGACAGCAGGCTCAACCCGAACAACGGCAGGCACCATCCGATGGCGGCAGTGCCCACCGCGAACGCCGCGATTCCCAGCGGCGGCAACCGGCGGATCCCGCCCCGCAGCGGCGGCCGGCCCACCGCCCACGCCGAACCCCGCGTGGGCCTGCGTTGCCACCACATGCGGTAACCGCGCACGATCACCGTGATCAACCCAATCATGCTGAGCGCCAGGACGATCTGGTTGGCGATGCCGAAGAGCAGGCCCATGTGGGCCTCGATCGTCCACTCGGTGAGCTTGGCGAGCAACGGCCACTGTGCGAAGTTCACGCGGTCGGTCACAGCCCCGGTTTCGGGATCCACCGCGATCTCGTCATATCGGGTGGGCCAATCACGTTTGCGTTCGGCTACTTTCCAGGCCTGACCCGCTTCCGACGGCGGGTACATCCACATCGGCCCGCGAAGGCCGGACTGCTCGGCGCTTCGCAGCACGGTGTCGGCGCCCCGCAGGTCGGCCGGACCACCGTGGTGGCCGTGGTGTGCGGCGCCCGCGGCCGGTGCACCGGACAAGGCGGTGTCGACGGCGGGTGCCGTGGTGCTCAGCTGTGCCTGGATCCCGTTGACCGTCTCGCCCGCATAACGGGACCAGGTGATACCCGACACCGACAGCGCGAGCAGTACCGGCACGATCCACACGCCGACCGCGCCGTGCCACGACAACGTGCGCCGGCGGCCCGATGCCGTCCGATCCGGCACAACCAGATCGCGCATCGCGCGATTCTCCCGGCGCCGCATGGTCCACAGGGCGAGACCGGCCAGGGCGATCACCCATATCCAGCTGGCGGCCAGTTCGCTGTAGTTGCGGCCGAACGCGCCGAGATGCAAATTGCGGTGCAGTTCGTCGAACCAGGCCCGGACGGGCATCCACTGCCCGTAGGTGGTCAGCGCCCCGCGCACCTCGCCGGTGTAGGGATCGACGAACACCGTCCGCGAGTAGTCCGGCGGAATGTCCTTGAGGGCGGGGTCGACCACCAGGCGGATCTGAGTGGTCTCGTCAGCCTCCACCGGCGGACGGATGCTCTCCACCGTGCCTTCGGGGTGGGCCTGGCGCGCCGCGGCGAGCTGCTCGGCCAGCGGCAGGCGCTCGGCCCCGACGTGCTCGACCGTCAGTTCGTGCCGGTAGACGAACGTGTCGACTTGCGGGATCAGCGCATAGAGCAGACCGGTGACGGCCGCGATCAGGATGAAGGGCCCGACGGATACGCCGGCGTAGAAGTGCAGCCGCACCAGAAGCGGGCGCAGGGAGTGGCGGCTGACGGGCGGAGGGGATTCCTCGCGGAGTTGGTCGTCAGGGGTGATGGTCATGGAGATGCCTTCGGGTGAAAGAAGTGAGATGTGCGCATCCGGACGCGCAACGGGCAACAGCCCATCGCTGACGACGGGCTCAGATGACGGAGTCGGGGTTAGAGGCCGATGCCGGAAATCGCCGGCGGTGCCCGCATTCCGAGGCCGGCGCGCAACAGAACAGGCCGCGCCACAACGACATTCGATGGCCGCCAAAGCTCCCGTACCAACGGGTGGATCTGGGCGGCCGCGAAGATCCGCAACCAGGACAACAGCGAGGCACAGACCACGAACAGGTATTCGGCGATACCGATCACCAGGCCGAGGCCCACCGCCGCGGCGGCGTGCATCCCGATCATCGGGGCGGTGAGCAGCGATGCCGCGTGATGATGCCCGCCGGACATCGACAGCGCCAGGTGGCCGAGGAGTTGCCCGGCGCCGAGCCCGGCGATCAGCAGGCCTGTCTCGGCCCATCGGGTCTGGGCGTCCAGCCCGCCGACGGCGGCACCGAGGGCCGCACACAACAGCAGCAACACGATCAACGGGCTACTCGTAGGGGCCATGCCGCCGGCCGCGGTGTGAGCGACCGTCGCGGTGAGGGCCGAGCACACACCGACCAGGCCACCGCGCAACCGCGCGGCGTGCTTGACACGGGTGCTCACCTGCGGAACCTTACCGTGGAGCCGGATCTGGGCTTCCGCTGTCGCGGCTTAGAGTTGGCCCCGTGACTGGCGGGGCATATGAGCAATATGAGTTGATCGCCGTCGAGTACGCCCGGGCCTTCGCCGGCGGATTCGAAGACCGGCCGTTCGATCGCGCGGTGCTGCGGTCCTTCGCCGAGCTGGTGCTGCGGGCCGGCGGCAGTACCGTGCTGGACGTGGGGTGCGGGCCCGGCGAGCCCACCGCGGAGTTGGCCGGCTGCGGCCTGCGGGCCGAAGGCATCGACGGCTCTCCCGCGATGGTTTCCCTGGCCGCCCAGCGGTCACCGCAGGTGCGGTTCCAGACCGCGGACATGTTCGATCTCCCTTATGCGGCGGGAACATTCGATGCCGTGTGCGCCTGGTACTCGATCATCCACACCCCGGCCGAGGTTCTGCCCGAGCTGTTCACCGCGTTCCGCCGGGTCCTCGCAGATCGGGGGTGGCTGCTGCTGGCATTCCAGACCGACGGTGAACCCGGGGTCTATGAGCACGCTTTCGGCCAGGACGTGGCGTTGACCTTCCTGCGCCACGACATCGCCACGGTCTGCGACGCCCTTGAGTCGTCGGGATTCACCGTGTACGCGACCACCAAGCGGGCGCGGCAAGCGCATCTGGATGAGCCCACGGCCCAGGCCATGGTCATCGCGCACATCGATAACCCTTGACTTA
Organism: Mycobacterium sp. URHD0025; assembly: GCF_000426065.1. Lineage (GTDB taxonomy): Bacteria > Actinomycetota > Actinomycetes > Mycobacteriales > Mycobacteriaceae > Mycobacterium. Next base: position 178,407 of record NZ_AUEQ01000011.1, read on the forward strand.
TATAAGTAGCAGCTTTTAGTCTGGGCATGTGCACGCCTTCGACATCCTCGGAGATCCGGTGCGCAGGCGGATTCTCGAGCTCATCCAGGCGGGTGAGATGTCCTCCGGTGCCATCACCGAGGTGATCCGCGCCGAGTTCCAGATCAGCCAGCCCGCGGTCTCGCAGCATCTGAAGGTGTTGCGCGACAACGGCTTCGCCCACGTACGGGCCGAGGGCACGCGCCGGCTGTACAGCGTCGACACCGCACCCCTGCGTGAGGTCGACCAGTGGCTGGAGGGGTTCCGGCGTAACTGGACTCCGCATCTGGATGCGCTGGCGACCGAGATCGCGCGCGGCAAACGCCAACGAAGAAGAACCACGAACCAGGAGACCTCCCCATGATCGACGTCCAGCATCAACTCAACTCCGTACGCCGCAGCGTGGGCCGCAAGACGTTCGACGCCCGCGAAGCACGGGTCGTGAGCGTCAGCCAGACCTACGACACCGATGCCGCCGATCTGTGGGATGCCTGCACCAGCCTGGAACGGATCCCCCGCTGGTTCCTTCCGATCACCGGCGAACTCAGGGTCGGTGGCCGTTTCCAGCTGGAAGGAAACGCCTCGGGCGAGGTGCTGGCCTGCGATCCGCCCCGCACGTTCACCACGACGTGGGAGGCCATGGGCGCCACCAGCTGGGTCGAGGTCACCATCACGGAGGCCGGCGAAGGCCGCGCGACCTTCACCCTCGACCACATCATGCACGCTGACGACCATGACGAGTTCTGGCTGCAGTTCGGACCGGGAGCGGTCGGAGTCGGTTGGGACTCCGGGCTCCTCGGCCTGGCCGGATACCTCGGTAGTGGTGATCGCATCACTCCGGAGGGGGGTGCGGCCTGGGCGGCCGGCGCCGAGGGCCGCGAGTTCATGAGGTCCGCGAGCGAACTCTGGTACCAGGCCGCGCTGGCCAGCGGAGAGGATCCGGCGCAGGCACGCGCCGCGGCGGATCGCACCACCGAGGCCTACACCGGGACCGAACCAGCCTGACGCGGCGGCCGCGTACAGCATCCTGACAGTTTCGCTCCCCTGCAGCAGAACTCTTTACCAAACGTTCGGCGCACGTCCATGCTCGGCCGATGCCACAGGCCGTCGACCGCGCCATCGCCCTGCTGCGCGCCTTCACCGACTCCGACCCGGAGTTGTCGCTGACGTCATTGGCCGCCCGGACCGGCCTGCCGATCAGCACCACCCACCGATTGGCCAGGACGCTGCTCGATCACGGACTGCTCGAACAGAACCGGGACCGCTACCGGATCGGTGTCGGGCTCGTCGCCCTGGCGACGCCGGCCCAGCAGCGGCTGGGCGTGCACGGCCTGATCCGGCATCTGCATTCCTTGGCCTCCGACATCGAGATCACCGCAAGCTTCGGTGTACCCGTCGACGACGAGCTGATCATCTTGGCGTCCGCGCCGCCACGGCAGAGGTTCTGCCCGCGGCAGATGCCGGGACAGTGGCAGCCCCTGGCGCAGACCGCGATGGGGCTCGTGGTCCTCGCGTTCACCCGCGAGACTGCGGCCACGGCCGAACTCGTTCAGGTGCGGCATCGGGGCTATGCCGATGCGCCGGCTCTGCGGCACGATGACGTCCGCGCGATCGCCGTCCCCGTTCTCGGCCCCGACGGCGAGCCGCTCGGTGCGCTCGGCATTCAGGCCCGCCGCCACCGGTTGTCCGACGACCGGGTGCGCCAGATCCTGCCCGTCATGCGCCACCATGCGCGGCTGATTCCGAGTCCTGTTATCCCGCAGAACAAAACTTCACCATGAGTATTTTTCACATCGTGGAATTCGGCTTTGAATGCCACTCCGCGGCACTCAACATTGGGCGCAATTCAGATCGAGGAGCAGCCCGTGAGCGTCACAACCGAACACCTCCGTACCGTGCAGGATTCGGCCGAGTCGATAGTACGTGAGGCGCCGTGCGGTGGTGTGCGCATTGGCTTTACCGGCACCTCGAAGTGGAACCGATGACACGATGAGACCGACGAGCAGGAGGCATGCCGCCACGGTGGCCGGTGTCGTCGGAGCCGGGATAATCACCGCCGGGTTATTCCTCGTTCCGGTCGCTCATGCCGAACCTATTGTCGAGCAGACTGATCCAACCTCTGCCGAGCCGAACAGCATGCCGCTTCCGGCACTTCCAGCGGCCGAGGACAGCACCGCGTCAGCCTGCGCCCGGTTCGCCGAGGCACTCGACCTCGCGTCCTTGAACTACTCGGACTTCGCCGACGCCACCTCGGGTGACCAGTGGCGGTATGACGATTCGGCAGTCCGAGCCGCCAACGTCACCGGCCGGACCGCATTGCGGGCAGCGGCAAGCGCTGCGCTGCAAGCCTCGGGTACCGCGGGATTGCCCGCCGATGTCGCCACTCCGATGCGCTTGTGGTCGCTGCACGCCACCAAGCTGCTCCTGAAGATGGGTCTTCGCAGCGGCGACGACTCGATCAACTCTGCCGCCATCGATCTCAACGATGACACCACCGCCGTACAGGAAGCCTGTACCGCGCGCCACGCGACCGCCTGACCCGCCCCACCGCCGCGCAGTCGCGTGCCGTCACGCCCACATCCGGCCAAGCCCCCTTGGTCTTCCCCGGCTGTCCCAGCCTCATGAAAGGTGCATTACCCACGATGGCGAAACCTCTTGCCGCCCTTGTCCTGATCGGGTTCCTCACAGCCACGGCAACGGCCTGGACGGCTCCCCATGCGACGGCCGATCCGGACATAACGCCCGTCGAGGCCGAAGTGGCGCCACCCGCACCACCGCCGGAGGGCGCTGTCCCCTCCGCCGAGGCCAGCACCTTCACCAGTCCGGAGGGCTGGCAGCTCACAGCGTCCAGCAAGAACGAGACATTGCTGCCGGTGCAACCCCTGACCTCTGCGCTGACGGCGCGCGAGTACCTCGTCGGCGGCACCTTCGTCGGGGTGGTCAGCGGATCCGGGAGCACCACGCTCACCGGCGGCTCGTTCGAGGTCGGCTACCGAATCGGTTGTGGCATCGCCCTGGATACGGTCGATCTGGCCGGCTCGCTGGGCATCACTCCGTCGATGAAGATTCCGGGGTTCAGCGGCGACAGCAACTATCCGAACATCGGCGGACTGGTGCGCGTGCACCTGAAGCCGGGTGCGGTCACCGCCGTCCAGGTCGACAAGAAATCGTTCAAAGGCAGGCAGGCCCGAGTCAATGTCGCCGGGTTTCGCATCAAGACCGACGGTTGCGCAGGCCAGTCGTTCATCCAGTCCTACGCGACGCTGAGCAGCTCGACCGCGGACACCGAGGACGTGACGACCTACCTCGGCACCGTGAAGGTCTTCTGACTCCGGTCATCCATTCCCGCTCCGGCCATCCATCTCGACCTGAAAGGTCCACCGCCTGTGTCCAAGAACATTGCCATATCGGCCTTTTCGTGCCTGCTGCTGGCGATCGGTTCGCCGGTTCCCGCAGCGGCCGAGCCCGACGTCGAGCCAGGTGTCGCCGATGCCGTGCCGGCTGCCGCCGGCGTTGCCGCACCCCCGTCACCGGGCGCGGTGCCGTCGGCCGAGCCCGGCGTGCTCACCACACCGGAAGGCTGGAAGCTGACGGTCGCGGCACGCGATGAGGTTCAGGTGGCGGTCAATCCCCTCACCACGGCCTTGTCGTCACGCGAATATCTGGTCGCGGGCACGTTCACCGGATCGGTCGCCGGGTCAGGGACCACCAAACTCGCCGGTGGCGTATTCGAGGTGGGATACCAGCTGGGCTGCGGCATCGTGGCAGACAAGGTGAAGCTCACCGCCTCGGCAGGTCTCAACACGTCGGGCAGCATGCTCACCCAGATCACCGGTGCGGGCTTTCCGATCTCCGGCACCATCGAGGTCGCGCTGAAGCCCGGTGAGGTCAAGGACTTCCCCGTTACCAAGAAGGAATTCAAGGGCACCGATGTGCGGGTCAGCGTCCACGACATCCACGTCAAGATCGACGGGTGCGCCGGTCAGTCGTTCCTGCGTTCCTATGCCGTATTGAACAGCAAGAACGACGTCACCGACGACATCGTCGCCTACTACGGCCTCACCAAGGTGGTGTGACCCGGGCGCTGTCCGCTGAGCAGGCCCGACACTGCCCGACACGCCCCGATCGAGCACCGCCGTACCCTGTCGGTGTGCCTGACCTCCACCCGAACCTGACCGTGCTGGCTCCGCTGCTCGGCACCTGGGCCGGTCCCGGTGCCGGTGAGTATCCGACGATCGACTCGTTCGATTACCTCGAAGTGATCACCTTCGGCCACGTCGGCAAGCCGTTCCTGACCTACAGCCAGCGCACCGCGGCCCCCGACGACGGCCGCCCGCTGCACGCCGAGACGGGATACCTCCGGGTCCCCGAACCCGGCCGGGTCGAATGGGTGCTGGCACACCCGACGGGCATCACCGAGATCCAGGAAGGCACGGTGCGTGTCGTCGACGGCCGTATCGAGCTCGAGCTGGCCGCGACCACGATCGGCCTGACCGCGTCAGCCAAAAACGTTGCCGCACTGTCGCGTTCCGTTCAGATCGACGGCGATCAGTTGACCTACGAGCTGCAGATGGGTGCCGTCGGACAGCCACTGCAACACCATCTTTCCGCCACCTTGACCAGGAAGACCGCATGAGCCAAGACGGCAAGATCGACATCCCCTCGGACTTGGACGCGGTCACCGACATCGGCGAGGAGGACCACTTGGAGATCGACCCCCGGGCTGTCGAGCGCATCTGGGAATCGGTGCGCTACTGGTACGGGTCGGGTATGCACCCCGCCATCCAGGTGTGCTTGCGGCGCAACGGAAAAACGGTGCTCAACCGCGCGATCGGCCACGGCTGGGGCAACGGCCCCACCGACGCGCCGGATGCCGAGAAGATTCCCGTCACGACCCAGACCCCGTTCTGCGTCTACTCGGCGGCCAAGGCCATCAGCACGACCGTCGTACACATGCTCGTCGAACAGGGGCACTTCTCGCTGGATGACCGCGTCTGCGACTACCTGCCCAGCTACACCAGCCACGGCAAGGACCGCACCACGATCCGGCACGTGATCACGCACAGCGCGGGTGTCCCTATCCACACCGGACCACGCCCGGACGTCACCCGCGTCGACGACAGCGAGTACACCCGTGAACAACTGGCTCTCCTCAAACCGGTGTACCGGCCGGGCCTGGTGCACATCTATCACGGTCTGACCTGGGGCCCGCTGGTCCGCGAGATCGTCTCGGCAGCCACCGGGCGCAACATCCGCGACATCCTGGCCGACGAGATCCTCGACCCCCTGGGCTTCCGCTGGACCAATTACGGCGTTGCCCCAGAAGAGGTTCCGCTGGTGGCACCCAGCCACGTCACCGGAAAGCCACTGCCGGCACCGATCGCGGCGGCGTTCCGGGCCGCCGTCGGCGGGACACTGGACCGGATCATCCCGCTCAGCAACACGCCGCTGTTCCTCACCAGCGTCATCCCCTCGTCCACCACTGTCTCCAACGCCGACGAGCTGTCCCGGTTCGCCGAAATCCTGCGCCGCGGCGGCGAACTCGACGGAGTCCGGATCATGAAACCGGAGACACTGCAGGCCGCGACGACTCCGTGCCGGCGAATGCGCCCGGACGTGGCGACCGGGCTCAAGCCGATGCGCTGGGGCACCGGGTACATGCTCGGCGGAAAGCGGTTCGGCCCGTTCGGCCGCAACACCCCGTCGGCGTTCGGGCACACCGGCCTGGTCGACATCGCGGTGTGGGCGGACCCTCAGCGCAGCCTCTCGGCCGCGATCGTCAGCAGTGGCAAACCCGGGGCATACCGCGAGGCGAACCGCTATCCCGCTGTGCTGAACCGGATCTCGGCCGAGATCCCGCTCGGCTGAGGCCGGTCAGCGCAGCTTCTCCCCGTACACCCGCTCGACGGTCAGCGTCATCAGCACCCGGCGGTCCGAGACCATCACCGAACGGTATTCGTCCCAGTCCGGATGCTCCCCCGCCGCCTTGCGGTAGTAGTCGACCAGCGCCCGGACCTCTGGGCCGTCCGGGTCGGTACCCGGGCCGGTCAAGGCGACCGTGCCTTCGGCGGTCGCCCACGCCCAGCCGTCGGCGCTGGTCACCTCCAGCGCCGCCCGGGGGTCGCGACGCAGATTGGTCGTCTTGGCCCGCCCTTCGGTCATCGACACATAGATGACGCCGGCGGCCCGGTCGAAGTAGGGCGTCACCGGGGACAGTTGCGGGATTCCGGAGGCCTTGATGGTGGCCAACACTCCCAACCGGGCCTCGGCGAGCAGATCGCGCGGATCGAAAGGGTCGGCCGTCGCGTTAGATGATGAGGTGGCGGTCACATCTGTGCGCAACCTCCGACCACACGCCTGCTATTCCAGGAGCCTGCCGATGCCTGATGAACCTCTCCGCGACGATCTCGCCGAACTACTGCGCCGGAGGGGGTTGACGCAGGACGCGGGCCGGTCCGACGCCGTCACCCGCCGCCACGCGGCAGGGGGACGCACCGCGCGGGAGAACATCGCCGACCTGGTCGACGACGGGTCATTCGTCGAATACGGCCGGTTCGCGATCGCGGCCCAGCGGCAGCGTCGCAGCCTCGACGATCTCATCGCCCGCACGCCCGCCGACGGTCTGCTGGCCGGCACCGCGCGGATCGGCGGCGTCGCGTGTGCCGTGCTGTCCTACGACTACACCGTGCTGGCCGGAACCCAGGGCGCCATCGGTCACCGCAAGAAGGACCGGCTGTTCGAGATCATCGAGCGGATGAAGTTGCCGACGGTGTTCTTCGCCGAAGGCGGCGGCGGGCGCCCGGGCGACACCGACATCCCGACGGTCTCTTCCCTGGAGATCCGGGCATTCGCGTTGTGGGCCGGGCTGTCCGGTCACGTGCCGCGCATCGCCGTGGTGAAGGGCCGGTGTTTCGCGGGCAATGCGGTGATCGCCGGTGCGGCCGATCTGATCGTCGCGACCCGGGACAGCTCGATCGGGATGGGCGGCCCGGCGATGATCGCCGGCGGCGGCCTCGGCGAGGTTGCCCCCGACGACGTCGGCCCGATCCCGGTGCAGGCAGCCAACGGTGTCGTCGACGTCGTGGTGGCCGACGAGGCGGAGGCAGTGGCCACCACCAGGAAGCTGCTCGGCTACTTCACCGCGCCCGACGACCCGGGCCCGGTTTCGGATCAAACCGCGCTGCGCACAATGGTTCCCGAACGCGCCCGGCGCGCCTACGCGGTCGCACCGATCATCGAGACGCTGGCCGATGCCGGCTCGGTCACCCTTCTTCGGGAGAAGTTCGCGCCCGAAATGGTGACGGCCCTGGGCCGCATCGAAGGCAGGCCGGTGGGCATCATCGCCAACAACACCATGGTGATGGCCGGTGCCATCACCGCCGCAGCGTCCGACAAGGCCGCTCGGTTCCTGCAGTTGTGCAACGCGTTCGGACTGCCGGTCGTCTCGCTGGTGGACTGCCCCGGTTACATGGTGGGCCCCACGGCGGAGGCCGAGGCCCTGGTGCGGCGCGGCTCGCGGTTGCTGGTTGCCGGGGCGGCGCTGACCGTACCGCTGGTCGCGGTGATCCTACGGCGCGGCTACGGCCTTGGGGCGCAGGCAATGTGCGGAGGCAGCCTCCATGAGCCGCTGCTGACGGTGGCGTGGCCGGGTGCCCACCTGGGCCCGATGGGCCTGGAGGGAGCGGTCCGGCTCGGCCTGCGCAAGGAGCTCGAGGCGATCGCCGACGACGACGAGCGCGAGCAAGCGGTGCGGGCCGCGACCGCGGCAGCCGAGGAGAACGCCCGCGCACTCAACTCCGCGTCGCTGTTCGAGATCGACGACGTCATCGATCCGGCCGAAACCCGTGACCTGATCGCCGCCACGCTGGCAGCGGCCGCTCAGGACGAGCGACCCGCGCCGCGCGCACGATTCGTCGACACCTGGTGACGCCTCACAGCTCCAGGTACATGACGTGCAGCCCGACCAGGCCGTTGGTCCGGGATCGGTATGCCTCCGGGACGGTGCCGATGATCCGGAAACCCAGGTCCTCCCATAGCGCCACGGCTCGCACATTGGTCTCCACCACCGCGTTGAACTGGATTGCCCGGTAACTGTTTTCGCGGTGCCAGTCGATCACCCACCGCGCCATGGCGCGACCGACACCGCGCGCGGACGACGACGGGTCGACCATGAAGCTCGCGGTGCCGACATGATCACCGCGGCCGGGCTTGTTGGGCCCCATCCGCGCGGTGCCGACGATGACTCCGTCGACCACTGCGACGATGGTGTGCCCCGGTGCGGGCGCAAGCCACATTTCCGAAATCTGCTCATCGCTCAGATCCTCCGGGTAGGTGTAGCTTTCGCCGTCGGCCACGATCGCGCGGAAGAACGGTGCGATCTCGGCGATGTCGGCGGCCCGGGCGGCACGAATCTCCACCTCCCGACCATACGACCGGACCATTGACTACACGCTGTAGTAGACGTAGCGTCCGGGCATGAAGCAGTGGAGTTTCGCTCAATGGGGACTGCTGATCATCTCGCTGTTCCACGTAGTGCAGGCAATCATCGGTTTCATTGCCGAGCCGAGTTTCGCGATCGGGCCGGATGCGCCGACCACGCCCATTCTCGGCATGGACTACAACGGTTGGCATGCGGTCGCCGGACTGGCCTTGTTCGGCCCCGGTCTGGTGTTGTGCTGGCGAAAATCCTGGGCCGTGCTCTATCTCCTGCTGGCCGCGGTCGCCGGAGCGCTACCGGGAATCTGGGCGTTCTTCTCGAACCAGGTGGCCTACATATTCGCCTTCCCCAACAACATCACCGACGCGATCGTCCACATGGCAACCGCCGCGGTGATGCTGGCGGTGGCAGGAGTGCAGATCTACCGTGATGGCGGCCTGCATAACTCACTGTCCGGGCTAACCCTCAAGCGGTGAGCGGATCAGTTAGCTGCGGGGCCGCCGGATAACGATTCGGTCACTACATCGGTCGCCATACATCACGATCAAATAAGAATGGCGCCCGGTCTTTGAGAGATTTCACGATCATCGGCCCCAATTCGGCGGAATTGAGGCGCAATTCACGGCCGCCTACCGTAACGCCACCTCACCTGTCACAGCTGTTTCACAGCACAATCGTTTTGCTCGTCACCACCACGGTTACTTTCGAGTTCGGGCCGGGGACAGCGATCTCAATCGCGACCCAATGAGAAACCCAGAACCCCGAAGGAAAATGATCATGAAATTCACTGGTATCACCGCGCGCCGAGGAATTGCCGGCGCATGTGCCGCGGGCCTGCTCGGCGGAGTCGCCGCGGCAATGATCGGCGCGCCGACGGCGGCGGCCGCACCCGACTGCAGCGCCAGCGGGGTGGCCGGCACGGTCAGCAGCACCACCGGTGCCGCGCGCGCCTATCTCGACAGTCACCCGGGCGCCAACCAGGCCGTGAGCGCCGCGTTCACCCAGCCGCGTCCCCAGGCCGCAGCCACGTTGCGCGGTTACTTCACCGCCAACCCGCAGGAGTACTACGACCTGCGCGGAATCCTGGCTCCGATCGGGGACACGCAGCGGGCATGCAACGTGACGGCATTGTCACCCGAGCTGGCCTCGGCCTACTCGGAGTTCATGGCCGGGTAGGCAACCGGGATCCTCAATGACCGTGCGGGTCAGCGGCATTGAGCGTGGCGACAACCTGGTCGTAATCCCCGCGCGCTTCGCCGTAGCGCAGGAATTTGACCCGGTCCACCTGGATCTCCCTGGCGTCGGGCTCGCGTTCGAGCAGATCGACCACCTCGGCGACGAACTCGTCGAGGGGCATGGCGAAGCTGCTCTCGCGCTGGCCCGGCACCAGGTCGGTGGCCACCGACGGCGGGATCAGCTCGACCAGCTTGACGCTGGTGTCGGCGAGTTGCATCCGCACCGATTCGGTCAGCAGGTGGATGGCCGCTTTGGAGGCGTTGTAGCTCGGCGTCGCACGCAGCGGCGCGAAACCCAGGCCCGAGGACACCGTCATGATCGTGGCATCCGGCTGCGCCTGCAGATGCTCGACGAAGGCCGCCATGAGCCGAACGGGACCGAGCACATTCGTGATGACGGTGGCCTCGGCCGAGCGCAGAAAGCCCTCGGGCGAGTGCCAGTCCTCGATCGCCATGATGCCTGCCATGGCGATCACGACATTCAGATCGGGGTGCTCGCCCAGCACCGTGGCGGCGGCCGCGGCGATGCTGTCCGGATCAGCGATGTCGATCTGCACGGTGTCCAGTTCCGGGTGCTCTGAACGGATCCGTTCCAGCAGTTCGGTGCGCCTGCCACCGACGATCACGGTGTTGCCCTTGGCCTGAAGTGCCAGGGCCAAAGCCAGTCCGATGCCGCTGGTAGAACCCGGGATGAAGATGGTGTTGCCGGAAATCTTCACGGTGAGATCCCTTTCTGAAATCGCCCTCTTTGTTCGTGCCACCCAGCGTGGCACCGCGGTGCGCATAAGTCACATGCATAGTTATGATGTGCGATATGCGTGCAACGCATATCGACCGAATCGACCTGAACCTGATCCCACCGCTCGTCGCATTACTGGACGAGCAGCAGGTATCCCGCGCCGCCGAGCGCGTCGGCTTGAGCCAGCCCGCCATGAGCCGTGCCCTGCAGCGGTTGCGGCGGCTCTTGGATGACCCACTGCTGATCCGTGACTCATCCGGATATCGGCTGACCGCCCGCGCGGAGTCCATCCGAACTCAGTTGCTGACCGTTCTGCCCCAACTCGAAACCCTCTTCTCCCCTGAACATTTCGATCCGCGGAAGGCGACCGCGCCGGTGCGCCTGATCGCGACCGACTACGCGGTGCAGGCCTTCGGTCCCGCCATCTGCCACGAAGTGCTCCGCGAGTCGCGCGCACCGGTCCGGTTCCACAGCTGGAGCCACGACAATGTCGCCGAACAACTTCGTGCTTCAGGCGTCGACCTCGGTCTGTTCGGCGGCTACATCACCGCGGACCTGCACTCCGAGGAGTTGTTGGTCGAGCGGTTCGTGTGCGTGGTTGCCAGAGACCACCCGCTGGCAGAGCACGACAGCATCACGCTGGCCGACTATGCCCGGGCACGCCACGTGATCGTCGATGTCCACGACGGAATCCAGCCGGATATCGATCTGCCGCTCAAGAAGCTCGGTCGCCCGCGAGAGGCTGCGGTGACCGTTCCCTATCACGCGGTGGCGGCACAACTACTGCCCGGCACGGACCTGATCGCCACATTGCCCAGCCAATGCGTCAACGCCCTCTTCCCGGCGGACGAGTTCCGCGTGACCGACGCGCCGGAGGAGATCGCCACCATGGCGTACCGGATGGTTTGGCATCCGGCCTTCGACAACGACGCACGCCATCAGTGGCTGCGCGAGGTGGTACGCACGGCGGTCGGGCACGTGATGGCCACCGTCCCCCCGCAGGCCCTGGGGCCGCGCAAACCCACTGAGCGCCGCGACATACCGTGGAGCCAGGCCGACACGTCAAGGAGGACGGATGGCGAACCGCTGGCAAACGGTCCGAGGTAATCGCGGCAAGAAGGTGGCCGGGCGGGCGGCGACCCGCGTCCGTAAGCGCAATCCATCGCCGCTCGAACCCGCGTGGACGCCGCCGCCCGCCCGCTATGGCGTCGGAGTCCACCACAACGTGGCGGTCCGCACCTCCGACGGCACCGTGCTCCGTGCCGACATCCACTATCCGACGGTCCCCGAGACCGGGGCGCCGGCACCCGGACCGTTCCCGGTACTGATCTCGATCACGCCATACGGCAAGAAGGCCCCACCGCCGGCCGCCCAGATCGGCGGCGGCGCCACCCCGTACCTGATCCGGCGGGGCTACATCGAGGTGATGGCCGACGTACGGGGTACCGGCGTCTCGGGCGGCTCGTTCGAGATGCTGGGGGCCGAGCAGGTGCAGGACGGCGTCGATCTGGTGAATTGGGCTGCGCGGCTGCCGAATTCCAACGGCAGGGTCGGGATGTTCGGCATCTCCTACCTGGCCATAAACCAGCTCCTCACCGCCGCCGCGGTAGGTCCCGACTCACCGCTCAAGGCGATCTTCCCGGCGATGGCCGCCAACGATTTCTACCGCGACGTGGTCACCATGGGCGGCGTGCCGCACATGCGCACGGTGCGCGCCTACGGCGCCGTCTACTCGCTGCTCAATGTGGTCAACCCGGCTCTGGAGTTCGCCAAGCGCGGTACGCACGAACGTCCCCGCGCAGGGGGCCTGGCTGCCGTCCTCCAACGTGGGCGCGACCAGCGTCAGTACTTCCGCACCATGATCGGCGACGCGACCGCCGGCGGGGACACCGCCTTCGACGGACCGTTCTGGGACACCATGCGGGCCTCGGACGTGTTGCCGGACATCGTGAAAAACAAGGTCGCCGTGTTCCTGGTCGGCGGCTGGCACGATGCCTTCCAGCGCGGCGCGCCGCTGAACTACGCCGCGCTGCAGAACGCCTATGCGGGCCGGCCGCCCAACGCACCGATGGAGCCCGGCCAGCCGCTCTCCGACCGGGTGCAATTGATCATGGGCCCCTGGTACCACGTCTCGGATCTGGACGGGTTGCATCTCCATGCCTTGCAGCTCCGCTGGTTCGACCGCTGGCTCAAGGACGACGCCGGGGCCACTGTGACCGGTTCGCCGATCCGCTTCCAAGCCATCGGCAGCCGGACATGGTTCCAGGCGGACGATTACCCGTTTCCCGATGCCACGCCGACGCGGCTGTATCTGGCGGAGGGCGGTGACCTCACCGCTGAACCGGCCGCCGAGCAGACCGAGGCCACGTTGCGTTATGCGGTGCGCGGTCCGATATCCGGCCGCAGCCTGGAGCAGTGGACCCTGGGGATGGGCAGCTTCATGGCCGCCCAGACGGGGCGGCGGATCCGCTACGACCTGGACAACCGGCGGCTGCAGCGCGAGGCCCTGACCTACACCACCGAGGAGTTCGACCAGCCTCGCCTCATCGCGGGCCCGGTCACTTTGACCGTGCACGCCACGGCCGACACCACCGAGACGCTGTGGGTGGCCCATCTCGACGACTTCGCCCCGGATGGCTCCAGCCGGCCGCTCACTCAGGGCGCGCTGCTGGGATCGCACCGCGCGCTCGATCCCGAAGCGACGTGGTATCTGCCCGACGGGACGGTGTTGCGGCCGCACCACATCAGTACCCGCGCCGCCGTCGCACCGGTGGTGCCCGGTGAGCTCACCCGGTATGACCTGGAGATCTTCCCCACCGCGGCGCTCATCGTGCCGGGCCATCGACTCCGGCTGACGCTGACGACCTACGACTTCCCGCACCTGGTGCCGACGCAACCGGCCCGGCATGCGCTGGCGGGCGGCACCTATCGGCTCCGTCAGGGCGGCGATGCACCGTCGAGCCTGCTCATCTCCCTGGCTGATCCCGCCGCGTTCACACCGGACGAATCGCGCGGAGGTACGTAAGCCGTCCGGCCAACCGGATGCGCCCGGATCCCACTACCGCGGATTCGAATCCCGCGTCCGCGAACAGCCCGGCCAGAGCGTCACCGCGCACGTCGACGACGTGCACGCTGCCGCCCGGCCGCAGGACCCGGAACAGTTCGCGAGCAGCGGCGGTCTTGGTCGCCTGGTCGAGGTGGTGCAGCATCATCGAAGACAGCGCGCGGTCGAACTCGCCGTTGCCGAACGGCAGCTCCTGGGCGTAGGCCCGGGTGAATCGGATACCGTTCATGCCGTTGACTTTTCGCTCCGCCCGCTGCAGTGCCCGTGGATCGGGGTCGGTGCCGACGATATCAGTGCCGGGACATGCCTTCTTGGCGCTCACGGTGAGATTGCCTGTTCCACACCCTATTTCGACGATCCGCTGGCCGTCCGACAGTCCGGCCTGCGCGACCAGCTCGCGGTAGGCGGGGTTCATTCCCAACACCCGCGTCAGGAGGTCGTAGCCGGGCAGGAACGCATCATGGCCCGCGGCGGGCAGGTAGTCATGGCGGTTCTTCAGGAGATGTGGACGATGTTCGGTCATGACTTCCATGATCTACCGGTATTTACAACGATAGTTGGGCGATGATCGGCAGAACCAGGACTATCTTTGGCAACATGCCCGAAGCGTCTCGACTGGTCCGCCACCGCGACGGCGTCCCGGTCTACCGGTACTGGACGAACCGCGACGCACCTCCGGTTTCGGTGACCAGGGGCCGGCGCGCAGAACTCCCCGAACACCGTCCGCACATCCACGACTTCCCGGTGCTCTGGTACGTGCCCACCGATGGAGTCGTCTACGTGGTGGCAGCGGGCGAAGTCATCGATCCACGACCGCTGACCGCGGAGTCCGACGGGATCGGCGTGTACTTCGACCCCACCGCCCTGGGATACGACGCCGGTTCGCCATGGCCCACCTGGCAGGCCCACCCCCTGCTGTTCCCGTTCCTCCACGGACAGTCTGGTGGAATACTGCGGTTGCGCGTACCCGCCGATCGACAACCGCTCTGGGACAGCGCGATCCAATCGATCGAGGCAGAACTGGCCGGCCGTCGCGAGGGTTGTCGCCAGGCCGCGCTGGCCCATCTCACCCTGTTACTCATCGACTTGGTCCGCCTCGCCGACGACGTGGTCGCCGACTTACGACGCAGCGGAGAGCCGTTGCTGGCCGAGGTGTTCTCGGCCATCGACCGCGGATTGTCGGAGCCGCTGTCGTTGCGCGACGTCGCCGACGAGGTCGGCATGACGGCGGGTCATCTCACCACGCTGGTCCGGCGGCGGACCGGACGCACGGTCGGAGAGTGGATCAACGAGCGCAGGATGAGTCGGGCACGGACCCTGCTCGCCGAAACCGACCTGCCCGTGGCCGAGGTGGCCGCTCGGGTGGGAATGGCCGACCCTGGATACTTCAGCCGTCAGTTCCGGCGTACGCACGGCCGTTCACCCCGCGAGTGGAGACGATCCGGGCCTTCCGGCATCGGAAGCGAATCGCCTTGATAACAGAGGGGTTACGCCGGGCGCGGCCCCGAAGGGCACGGCTCGGGCGTTGTTAGCGTGCCCGGTGTGAGACTGAGATGGTTCGGTCGGATGTCGCGCCGCGTGGCGGCCGCGACGATCGCGGGATTGATGTGGCCGGCACTGGTGGTGGCCGGGCCGACGCCGACCGCGGCAGCGTATTCGCGCGACGGCTTGCCGGTGGAACGCCTGCAGGTTCCGTCTGCCGCGATGGGCCGCGATATCACCGTGCAGTTCCAGGGCGGCGGTCCGCACGCCTTGTACCTGCTCGACGGGTTGCGCGCCCAGGACGACGACAACGGCTGGGACATCAACACCGCGGCGTTCGAGTGGTTCTACAAGTCCGGCATCTCGGTCGTCATGCCCGTCGGTGGGCAGTCCAGCTTCTACACCGACTGGTACCGCCCGGCGGCCGGTAGTGCGGGCACCACGACCTACAAGTGGGAAACGTTCCTCACTCAAGAGCTTCCGGCCTACCTGGCCGCCAACCGCGACGTGGCACCAGCCGGCAATGCCGTCGTCGGATTGTCGATGTCGGGCGGCGCGGCCCTCAACCTGGCCATCTGGCACCCGGCCCAGTTCATCTTCGCCGGCGCACTGTCCGGCTTCATGAATCCGTCACAAGGCCTGTGGCCCACCATGATCGGCTTCGCCATGAAGGACGCCGGCGGCTACAACGCCAGCGACATGTGGGGCAGCACGAACGATCCCGCCTGGCGGCGCAATGACCCGATGGTCAACGTCAACCGGCTGGTGGCCAACAACACCGCGGTGTGGGTTTACTGCGGCAACGGTATTCCCTCCGAACTCGACGGTCCTGGTGGGAACTTCGGCACGATGTACAGCGCACAGTTCCTGGAGAACATCACGATCGCCTCCAACAAGGAGTTCCAGCAGAAGTACGTGGCTGCGGGCGGACGCAACGCGCGGTTCGAATTCCCGCCCAACGGCACCCACAACTGGAACTACTGGGGTTCTCAGTTGCAGCAGATGAAGCCCGACATGCTGCGGGTGCTCAACCAGAACGCGGCGGCCGCGGCCGCACCGCCACCGGCCGCCCCGGCACTTCCGGGTCAGGTTGCCCCGGCACCTGCGGTGCCCGGCCAGGTCGCACCGGTGCCCGGCGTCGCGGCGGCTCCTGCCATGCCAGCCTTGCCAGGCCAGCTCGCTCCGGTGCCCGGCCAGATACCCGGCGTTGCGGCGGCCCCCGCTGCACCGGCCCTGCCCGGCCAGGTGCCCGGCGTAGCCGGGGTGCCTCGGGTGGCAGGGGTGCCAGGTGTGGCCCCGGCTCCGGTCACTCCGGTGTCCCCCGGCCTGCAGACGGTGCCCGTCGCGCTGCCTCGGTGACGCCGGACCAGTCCTCATAACTCCAGGGCCGGCCCCGCGACGCCTTCGCGTCGAACACGAGCGTCATCATCGATAAAGATGATTTCCATCAAAAACCATCGTTGGACTCGATGAGCTCAGCCGGGTGTCATGGAGGCATGACACGCACACGCCTCGCCCTGGCCGCCTCCGCTCTTGCGATCACCGCCTTGACCACCGCCCCGACCGCGCTCGCCGATGACCCGACCGCTGGTGTGTCGCGAACCGAGCTTCAACGGACCGCCGCTCCCACACCGGGATTCGAGATCGTCCAGACCAGGTTCGAGATACCGGTCGGCAAGGAATCCGGCCGCCACAGTCATCCGGGACCGGAGGTGGGCTACATCGTCCAGGGGGACGTGGACATGGTGTTCGACGACCGACCGACGCAGCACCTGCATTCGGGTGATCCGTTTCTGATCCCGGCCGGCGTCATCCACGATGCGCACAACGTCGGCACGGTGAGGACCCTGATGCTGTCCACGTATGTGGTGCCCGTCGATCAGCCTTTGGTGACGATGTACTGATCGGGTGCCCGCACGCCCCGGTAGATGCCGCGGCGAACGATCCACGGCTGCAGCACTCTGTCGATGGACCAGGCCGGGAAGCGAAAAGCAAACCCGTTGGGCGCGAAGACTTCCAGCCCGTTGGGCAGCACACCCAACACCGATCCCCAGCGACCGGCCGGCGGGCGGTAACTGCGCATCCGGCCGCCCGTGAAGTAGGCGGCCACATTGTGGGCCACCAGTCCGTCGGCGCGATTGCGTGCGGAGGAGCGCAGTGGGTCGGTGGCCGCGACATCACCCACAGCGAACACGCCGTCGAGGCCCGGTAGCCCCAACTCCGGTGTCACCCGCACGAACCCGCGCTCGTCGAGGATGCTCGCCGGGAGCCATGCCGTGTTGGGCCGGACCCGGCCGATGGCCCACAGCACGGCGTCCACCTGCACCTCAGGCTGCCCGGTGCTCCAGTGGACCGGGTCGGAGGTGATGGCCGCACAATCGAAGCCCTCGGGTACCACGGCGCGATGGCCAGGGTGCAGCGTGACGCCGGCCGCGACCAGCCGACCTTCGACTCGTCGTCCGGCACGCCAATGATGCTGTGGCAGAGGATGTTCGCCGGGGTAGTACAGCCCAACGCGGATGTCCGGCCACCGCAGCGCGATGTTGACCGCACTGCTGGCCGCTGCCGCGCCGCCCCCGATGACGGCGACCGAACGTGCCGAGCCCAACCGTTCGTGCGCGGTTCGCAGCCCGGCGTCGACATCGTTCGTCGATTGCAGAACGCCTTGTCGCCAAAAGCCGTTCGCCACGCCCGTGGAGATGACAAGTGCGTCGTACGGTTCCACCCGAGCGGTCCCGTCGGCCTCCTGCACCGCCACGGTGCGGGCGCTCAGATCGACCCCTGTCAGGGTCCCGTGCACGGTGCGGACACGGTCGAGTTCGCGGAACCGGTCGAAGCCGATCCAATAATCGCGTGCCCAGTCGTCGGGCCGGGCCAGCCGCGTACCCAGCTCCTGACCGCTCACCAGACCCGGGTTCACCGAGATGCCGACGACGTCGAAGCGACGTGCCAATCGGATCGCGGTGAGCACGCCGGTATCACCGAGCCCGGCGATCACCACGCGCTTTCGGTCCACGACCGGTGACGCTACCGCCCGCCCGCGACCCATTCGACGGCTTTCCCTATCGTGACTGGATGAGCAGCGTCGCTGATGCGGACCGGGTCGCCGACCTCGCCCGCCGGGTCGTGGCCGACCACGACCCCAAGAAAGTCCCGATCCCCGAGTACCTGGCCGCCTGCTACGACGCGGGCCTGGCGTGGGTGCACTTCCCCGAGGGTCTCGGCGGTCTCGGGGTGTCGCGCGGTCTGCAGGCCGTGGCCGACCGCATCCTGCAGGGCGCCGGCGGGCCCGTGCCGTTGGGCCTGAACCCCATGGGCTACGGCATGGCCGCCCCGACGGTGCGCGAACACGCCCAGTCCGAGGAACTCAAGAAATCCTGGCTGCGGCCGCTGGCGAGCACCGAGCACATCTGGTGCCAGTTGTTCTCCGAGCCGGGCGCCGGATCGGATCTGGCCGGCCTCGCCACCTCCGCGGTGCTCGACGGCGATGAATGGGTGCTCAACGGTCAGAAGGTGTGGACCAGCCTGGCGCACCGGGCTCGTTGGGGCCTGTTGCTCGCCCGTTCGAATCCCGATGTACCCAAGCACAAGGGCCTGACGTACTTCGTGCTGGACATGCACGGCCCGGGCGTCGAGACCAGACCGCTGCGGCAGATGACCGGCCAGGCCGAGTTCAACGAGGTGTACATCACCGACGCCCGCATCCCCGATGCGCATCGGCTCGGTGCGGTGGGCAACGGCTGGAACGTCGCGATGACCACCCTGATGAACGAGCGCAGCGCGCTCGGCGGCAGCGGCAATCGGCGTGGGGCCGGCACCATCTCGGACGCCGTGGCGCTGTGGGCGTCACGCCGGGATCTGCGTACGCCGGTGCTGCGTGATCGGCTGACGCAACTGTGGCTGCGCTCCGAGGCTCAGCGGCTGACAGCGGAGCGTTCCCGCGCGGCCGCCACCGTCGGCGGGCCGGGGCCCGAAGGGTCGATCGGCAAGCTCGTCGGCGCCGAGCTCAATCAGCACATCTACCAGTGGTGCATGGATCTGCTTGGGCCCGAAGGGATCCTGTATCACGGATACGGCACGGGCGACCGTGACGACGAGGACGGAAAGGACTGGCGTGGTCCCATTCAGCAGCGCTTCCTGCGCAGCAAGGCCAACACCATCGAAGGCGGCACGTCAGAAGTGATGCGCAATATCCTGGGCGAGCGGATCCTCGGGCTGCCAGGCGATCTGCGTGCTGATGCTGGTATGCCGTGGAAGGAGATTCCGCGTGCCTGAGTTCAGGTTCACCGACGAGCAGGCTCAATTGCGGGCAGCGGTCCGCAAATTCTGTGCCGAGAACTTCGGCGAACAGACGGTGCGGACCCTGATGGAGTCCGAACCCCGGTTCGATCCGTTGGTCTGGGCGCGGCTGGGCACCGAACTCGGCGTACTCGGTCTGGCAGTTCCGGAGTCCGATGGTGGAGCCGGCGGCACGCTCGTCGACCAGGCCATCGCGGTCGAAGAGCTCGGCGCGGCTCTGGCCTGCGGTCCGGTGTTCGGCACTGTGCTGCTGGCCGTCCCGGCGCTCGTCGCCGCCTCGGCCGGTCCGGTGCGCGACGAGTTGCTCGGCGTCCTCACCGAGGGCAGGCGTACCGCGGCATTCGCAGTCCCCGATCGGGCGGGCGCATTCGATCCCGCCGAGGTGAATGTGATTGTCGCCGAGGAGGGAACGCTCACCGGCACGGTCGAGCGAGTCGTGGACGCCGGCAGCGCGGACGTGTTGCTGGTAGCCGCGACCGGGCCCGACGGCGTGGCCATGTACGCGGTCGAAGCGAACGGGCCGGGAGTGCGGCGCACTCCGTTGGTCACGCTCGACCTGACGCGGCCGCAGGCCACGGTCGTCTTGACAGCTGCCCCAGGGCAATTGGTGGCAGGGCCCGATGAAGCCGATCGGGTGATCACCCACGCCTTCCAGGTCGCCTCGGCGCTCCTGGCCGCCGAGCAGGTCGGCGCCGCACAGCATCTGCTGGATCTTTCGGTGGAGTACGCGAAATCGAGGCTGCAGTTCGGTAGGCAGATCGGCTCCTTCCAGGCCGTCAAGCACCGGTTGGCGGATTGTCTGGTCGATCTCGAGCACGCCCGCTCGGCGACCTATCACGCGGTGTGGGCTCTCACCGACGGCACCGATGACCCCGCGCTCGCCGCCAGCATCGCGCAGGCCACCGCATCGGCGGCGTTCGCCAAGGTTGCCGCCGACACCATCCAGGTGCACGGCGGCATCGGATTCACTTGGGAGCATCAGGCACATCTGTACTTCAAGCGGGCCACCACTGATGCCGCACTGTTGGGCAGTCCGGAAGCGCATCGGTCGCGCGTGGCCGAACTGGTGCTCGACGACGCATCTGCCGAACGAATGCCGTGGGTGGCGACCGGCACACAGTGATCGGTTGAAAGCGCGCGGCAGCTCTTAGGCGACCGTACAATCCGCTGATGGACGGCCCCGTCGAGCACCGCACGCTGGCTGTCGACGGCGTCCGCTCGCCGGTGTTAGTCACCGGGCCGCCGGACGGGGCCACCCGAGAAGCAGTGGTGTTCGTGCACGGCAACAACGCCGGTGCCAAATGGGATCGGTTGCTCGCGCCGGTCGCCGACTTCGCGCGGGTGATCGCGCCCGAGATGCCCGGTTTCGGCGCGGCCGACAAACCTGTGCAGTGGCCCTACACGGTGGCGGCCTACGCGTCGCATCTCGACGCACTCCTGAACCAACTCGGTGTCGAACGCGCGCATCTGGTCGCCCACGACTTCGGCGGGCCGTGGGCACTCGCGTGGGCCGCCGACCATCTCGACTCGGTGGGCAGCATCACGTTGATCAACGCCCCGGTGGTGATCAACCACTTCGTCGCCAAGCTGTGGAGAACACCTGTACTGGCCGAGGCGTTGTCGCGGATCGGGACCCCGGCGGTGGTGCGACGCGTGCTCGCGTTGCGGGATCCGGGCCTTCCCGCCGACGCGCTCGACTCGATCGCCGAGCACATGGTCGCCCGTGGGACGCCCGATGCAGTGTTGAAGCTTTACCGTTCCACCGGGCCGAATGCCCTTGCGCCGTATGTCGATCGGCTCGCAGAGTATGACGGAGACGTACTGGTGGTGTGGGGTACCGACGATCATTATGTGCCGTTCGCCCAGACCGACGACTATCGACGGATCTTCCGCAACTGTGCGGTGCAGCCAGTGCCGGGGACGGGCCATTGGCCGTGGCTCGAACAACCCGAGGTGGTCGCCGGTCACGTCACCACGTTCCTGCGCAGGCAGCTCGGACGCTGACCCGTTTCGGCGGTTACCTGGTGACGGCGTCGATCGCCTTGTAGATGCGTTGCTCGCTGACCGGACGTGGCGTGCCGAGCTGCTGGGCCCACAGGCTCACGCGCAATTCCTCGATCTGCCAGGCGATATCGCGCACCTTCGGGTCCTCGGCACGGGCCGGCGACAGCGCGGACAACAGATCGTCGTACGCGTCTTCGACCGCATGCACCCGGGCCATCCGTTCCCGGTCGGCACCGGGGGCCTGGGATAGTCGCTCCAAGCGCCGGGCGATCGCGGTGACATATCGGGTCAGATCGTTCAGCCGGGCGACCCCCGCCATGGCGACAAATCCCTTGGGCAACAAGCGGTCCAGCTGTGAACGGATGTCGGCGACGGCATCGGCCTGGGCAGCTGACGGCTTGTCCGGCAACGCCACGCCGACCTCGTGCGCGGCGGCAAGCACCTTCTCGACCCGGCTCACCGCGGCGTGCGTGGTGGTTCCGAGTTCCTTGCCGGCTCGCTGTACGACGGCGGCGAACTCCGACCCGGTCCACACCAGCTTGGGGACCAGTACGTCGACGGCCGCGTCGGCGCAGTCCTCCAGTAGTGCGCCCAGGCTGCCGTCGGGATTGGCGTTGAGCGCCAGTCTGGTCCGGGTACTCAAACCACGCTCGATGGCCTTGACCGGTGACGGTGCGCTCAACCGCAGCAGGCGACGCAGGCCCGGCCGCATGGCCGCAGCCTGCTCGGCCGGGTTGGCAAACACCTTGATATCGACAGCATTTCCGGCGTCCACGAAAGCCGGGTACCCGCGCACGGTGTGTCCGCCGCTGACATTCTCGACGGTGCGGGGCAACTCGTCGAGGTCCTCCGGCCACGCCCGCAAGCCGGTGCGTTCCAGGTCACCGCCCAGCGCGTCGGCCACGGCCTGGGCGACGGGCACCGCCAACTCTTCGCGCAGCGCGTCGATGTCCTTGCCGCGGGCCACCTCTTTGCCGTCGGCCGATTCCACGGCGAAGGTCATCCGCAGGTGATCGGGCACCTTGCTCAGGTCGAAGGCATCGATCGGCACCAGAATTCCACTGCGCCTGCGTAATTCGCGTTGCACCTCGTCCAGGAGCGATCCCGCGGCCGGGTCGATGTCATTCAGGATCGTCCGCGCCGTGTCAGGAGCGGGGACGAAGTTGCGTCTCAGGTCCTTGGGCAGCGACTTGATCAGCGCGGTCACCAGTTCTTCTCGCAAAGCCGGTACCTGCCAGGCGAAGCCGTCACCGCCGAGCCGGGCCAGCACGCCGACCGGCACATGCACGGTGACGCCGTCGTCGGCAGCGCCTGGTTCGAATCTGTAGGTCAACGGCAGTTCGAGATCCCCGGCCTTCCAGGTGTCCGGATTGTCCGCGCCGTCCTCGGAACGCAGCAGATCGTCGCGGGTGAAAGTGAGCAGGTCGGGAGTCTTGTGCCGCTGCTTCTTCCACCAGGCGTCGAAATGCCGTGCGGAGACGACATCGGCCGGGATGCGGGCGTCATAGAGGACGTAGATGTCGTCGTCGCCGACCAGCAGGTCACGCCGCCTGGCTCGCTCCTCGATCTCCTCCAGCTCGGCCCGCAGCCGGGCGTTGTCACGGAAGAAGTGGTGCCGGGTCTGCCAGTCACCTTCGACCAGCGCGTGCCGGATGAACAACTCGCGGCTCAGTTCCGGATCGATCTTGGCGTAGCCGACCTTACGGCGCGGAACGAGCGGTAACCCATACAGGGTCACCCGCTCATACGCGACCACCTCGCCGCGCCTGGCCTCCCAGTGCGGCTCACTGTAGTTGCGCTGCACCAGATGTCCGGCCACTCGCTCGATCGCCTCGGGTTCAACCCGCGCGGCGATACGGCCAAAGAGCCGGCTGGTCTCGACCAGGTCGGCCACCACGATCCAGCGGGGCGGTTTCCTGGTGAGCACCGAACCAGGAGCCAGCACGAACTTGGAGTTGCGGGCACCTTGATAGTCGCGGGTCTCGCCCTCACGCAAGCCGACGTGAGACAACAGACCCGCGGTCAGCGCGGCGTGGATGCTGGCCGGGTCGGCCGGCTCTTGACTACCGGAGCCCTCCTGAATCCCGATGTCACGGGCGATGCTGCGTAGCTGACCGGTCAGGTCCTGCCATTCCCGGATCCGCAGGTAGTGCAGGTACTCCTCGCGACACATTCTCCGGAAGGCATTGCCGGAGAGCTGGTTTCGTTGCTCCCGCAAATAGTTCCACAGGTTGAGATACGAGATGAAGTCCGAATGCTCGTCGGCGAACCGCGCATGTTTCTGCCGGGCAGCCTCTTCCTTGTCACTCGGGCGTTCGCGCGGATCGGGGATCGACAACGCGGCGGCCAGCACCAGCACCTCACGTACGCAACCCTCGGTGTCGGCCTGCAGGATCATCCGGCCGACACGCGGGTCCAGTGGCAACCGGGCCAGTCGTCGTCCGACATCGGTGAGATCGCCTGCCGCATCGAACGCGCCGAGTTCCTGCAGCAGCTGCACCCCGTCGCGGATGCTGCGGGCATCCGGCGGATCGAGGAACGGGAAATCCGCGATATCACCCAGCTGCAGGGCGGCCATCTGCAGGATCACCGCGGCCAGATTGGTCCGCAGGATCTCCGGATCGGTGTAGCGAGGCCGAGATTCGAAATCTTCCTCCGAGTACAACCGGATGCAGACGCCGGGAGCGGTACGTCCGGAGCGGCCTGCCCGCTGAGCGGCCGAGGCCTGGGAGATCGGCTCGATCGGCAGCCGTTGCACCTTGGTGCGACGGCTGTACCGGGAGATCCGCGCGGTGCCGGGGTCGACGACGTAGCGGATGCCCGGCACGGTGAGCGAGGTCTCGGCCACGTTGGTGGCCAACACGATTCGCCGTCCGCTGTGGCTGGGCTGGAACACCTTCTGCTGCTCCGCGGTGGGCAAGCGGGCATACAGCGGCAGTACCTCGGTGTTCCGCAGATCCTTCAACGCCTCTGCCGTGTCACGGATTTCACGTTCACCCGATAGGAAGACCAGCACGTCGCCGGGCGGTTCGGCTTCCAATTCACGGACCGCGTCGACGATCGCTTCCGTGGGGTCGCGTAGTTCAGTCCGCACGATCTCGTGATCGGGATCGTCGGGATCTTCGGTGTCGTCGTCTCCGCCGACAGTGACTTCCAGAGGCCGGTAACGGATCTCGACCGGGTAGGTCCGCCCCGACACTTCCACGATGGGGGCATCATGGAAATGTTTCGCAAACCGCTCCGGCTCGATGGTTGCCGAGGTGACGATGACCTTGAGATCGGGGCGGCGCGGCAACAGTTCGCGCAGATAGCCGAGTAGGAAGTCGATGTTGAGGCTGCGCTCGTGCGCCTCGTCGAGGATCAGTGTGTCGTAGCGCAGCAGCCGGCGGTCCCTTTGAATCTCGGCGAGCAGAATGCCGTCGGTCATCAGCTTGATCAGGGTCGAATCGCTGGCCTGATCGGTGAAGCGCACCGTGTAACCGACGGCGTCGCCCAGCGGGGTGCCCAGTTCGTCGGCGATGCGCTGCGCGACGGTGCGCGCCGCGAGCCGGCGGGGCTGGGTGTGGCCGATGGTGCCACGGATTCCGCGACCGAGCTCCAGGCAGATCTTGGGCAGCTGCGTGGTCTTGCCCGAGCCCGTCGCGCCCGCGACCACCACCACCTGGTTCTCGTTGATGGCCTTGGCCAGCTCGTCGCGGTGCGCACTGACCGGCAGGTCGGGGTAGGTGATGGTCGGGACGGCGGCCTGGCGGGTGAGCACCAGGGCTTCGGCCTGAGAAATCTGGTGCCGAACCTGTTCGATGGCCTTCGCCTGACCGTCGCCCCGCAGATTCTTGAGCCGTCGGCGCAGCCGGTCGGCGTCGCGGATCGTCAGGCCGTCGAGGCGCGCACGCAGCTCACGCAGGTCTTGACCGTCGGACACTGCAATAACGATAGGCGACGGCGCCACCCGATTTTTCTTTGCCGAGCGTCACGCCATGATGGACAGCATGGTCGACTTCGTGATCCCACCTCCACCGCAGGCGTCACTCCCCGTGAGTAGCGGGCCCGGCCGATTCCCCGTGCGACGGGTGTTCTGCGTGGGGCGCAACTACGCGGCCCACGCGCGCGAAATGGGCAAGGATCCCGACCGGGAGCCGCCGTTCTTCTTCATGAAGCCCGCGGACGCCGTCATCGACGCCGCGGGTACGGTGCCCTACCCGTCGCTCACATCGTCGTTCCACCACGAGATCGAACTCGTGGTCGCACTCGGCGAGGGCGGCCGCGACGTGGCTCCGGCCGACGCGTTGAGCCTGGTCTGGGGCTACGGCGTCGGCGTGGATCTGACCCGCCGCGATCTGCAGGACGACGCCAAGAAGCTGAGCCGCCCGTGGGACTGGGCCAAGGGTTTCGACGCATCCGCACCGTGTACCCCCATCCACCCGGTCGACGAAGTGGGCCATCCGACCAGCGGCGAGATCTGGCTGCGCGTCAACGACGAGCTCAAGCAGCACGGTGACCTCAAGGATCTGATCTGGTCGGTGCCGGAGGTCATCAGCGCGATCTCAACGGCGGTGGACCTCGCGCCCGGCGACCTGATCTACAGCGGAACCCCGGCCGGCGTCGGTCCGATGCGACCCGGCGATGTGGTCTCCGGCGGTGTCACGGACGTCGCGGAGTTCACCTTTACGATCGGCCCAGCAGATCGGCAGCCTGCCGTACCTTCATAGCGCATGACTGACCGTGGAGACATCACCGACGTCTTGCTGCGATATGCCACCGGCATCGACCGTCGGGACTGGCCGCTGTTTCGCACCGTGTTCACCGACGACTGCGTGCTGGACTACGGCGAGATCGGCGCTTGGAACGGCGTGGACGCGGTCACCGAGTTCATGGATCGATCCCACGCGATGGCCGGCCACACCATGCACCGGATGACCAATCACGTCATCGCCATCGAAGGCGACACCGCGACAGCGCGCACCTATGTCGACGCGCTGATCATGGCCCAGGACAACAACTCCGGTGTCAACGCCGTTGGCTTCTACGACGACGAGCTGGTGCGGGCCGCCGGCGGTTGGCGTATCGCGCGTCGGCGCTTCACCCCCGTCCGAGTCACGGCCGTCTGAGGAGTCGTCGATGGAGTTCAAGGACACGTACGGGCCGTGGGCACTGGTGGCCGGCGCCTCCGACGGGGTCGGCTCAGCAATGGCCGAGGAGTTGGCGCGTCGCGGTCTCAACGTGGTGCTGTTGGCCCGACGGCAGGAGGTTCTCGATGCCGTCGCCGCCACGATCCGGGAGCGGACCGGCGTGCAAACCCGCACGCTGGCAATCGATCTGGCTGCGGCCCGGGCTGCCGACGACGTGATCTCAGCCACCTCGGATCTGGACATCGGCTTCCTGGTGTACTGCGCCGGGGCCGATCCCAACTTCACGCCGTTCCTGTCCAGTCCGCTCGAGGCCGCCGAATCGCTCGTGCAGCGCAACTGCATGGTGCCGATGCAGCTGTGCCACCACTACGCACAGCCGATGGTGGAGCGGGGCCGCGGCGGCATCGTCATCTTCGGGTCGGGTGCCGGATTCGCCGGTGGCCCGAACATGGTGGCCTACGGTGCGAGCAAGGCCTTCGACATGGTGTTCGCCGAGGCGCTGTGGACCGAGTTGCACGACAAGGGCATTGACGTGCTCGGCTTGATCCTCGGCAAGACCGACACCCCCGCCCTGCGCAAACTCGAGAACGAACGCGGCCAGATCGACTCGCCGGATCAAACCCCGCCGGGTGCGGCTGCGGTCGATGACGTGGTCGCGACGGCATTCGCCCATCTCACCGAGGGCCCCACCTGCCTGGTGGGCCCAGAGATCCAAGCCGCCGCACAGTTGATGGCGTCGATGAGCCGCAATGACGCCGTGCGCTTCATCGCCCAAGCGGTCGGCACGGCGATGGGCGAGGGAAACTGACTCGTCTATGGACAAGACGATCTCAATTGACCTGAGTGGAACGAAGACAACCGAGCAACTACATGCCGTTTTGAAGAAGACGTTCGGATTCCCGGATTTCTACGGCGGCAACTACCCCGCCTTGGTTGATTGCTGGTCGAGCCTGCGGTATCCCGACGACGGAATGAGCAGCGTTGTCCTCGACGGCTTGGAAGATCGCCTCGAGCTTCATGTCAAGAACTTGGCCTCGTGCCCGGAAAGTGTCGTGCGCACAGTTCTTTCGGCCGTCGAGGCAGTCAACCACAGGGCCCGACTGAACAGCCTGGAAGAACTGATCGTGCTGGTTCTGAACGACCTCACGCATCGAGGCGGATAGGGACGGTCAACGGTCCGCGAATGGCCGGCGTGTCGCGCCACGCGGGCCTGCCGAAGAGCGTCGGGCGGCGTCGCAGAATGTGGCGAAGCGCGGTGGTTATTTCTAACCGGGCCAACGGAGTACCCAGGCAGTAATGGGCTCCGTGACCGAAGGTCAGCGGCGCCGGCCCGGGCCGACCGGGACGGAAGACTGCTGGATCGTCGTACACGGTGGAATCGCGGTTGGCAGCCGCTACACAGGCCAAGACGGTTTCGCCGCGACGAATGTCGACGCCCGCGACGGTCTGGTCAGCGGTGGCAGTGCGCCCCGCCGCTTGGACCGGGCTGTCGAGGCGCAGCAGCTCAGTGATCACTCCCGATTCTGCGGGGTCGATCCCTTCTGCCAGGCATGAGCCTTCTTCATCGGGGCTGAGTAGCCGGATGAGGCCGGAGCCGAGCAGGTTTGCGGTCGTTTCGTGCCCGGCGACCGCGATGAGGATGACGGTGATGACAACTTCGTCGAGTGTCAGACCAGGATCGGCGGCGATATAGCTCAGCAGATCGTCGCGGGGATGGGCGCGCCGGTCAGCCGCGGCGGGCAGCATCTCGGTGAGCAACGCCGCGGCCGCCCCGAGACCGCGTTCGAGTTCTTCCTGATCCGTGAATCCGCCGAGGAGGCGAATGATGGCCGGCGAGTATTCCCGCAATGCCATGCACTGACTGGTGTCCAGCCCGAGCCACGCGCCGATGATCGCGATCGGCAATGGCAGGGCGATGTGCGCCATCGCGTCGAAGGTTTGATCACCTGGAAGCGCGGAAACAGTATCGTGACAGATGGATTCGATGCCCTCGCTGAGCCGGTTGATGAATGCGCGGCCGAACACGTCTCGCACTGCGCCCCGCAGCCGGTCATGGGCAGCGCCGTCGGTGAACAGCATGCTGGCTTCGACAAAAGTCGACGTGAAGAATTCCGCTGTGCCGGCGGCAGCCGTACTCGCGCGAGGGTCGCTCGTCCAGTGCTTTCCAGCGAGCACGTCGCGGGCGGCGTGATAGCCGAGGACCAGCCACGCCTGTGCCGCATCGTCCCAAACAACGGCACCGTCGCGACGCCGCGCGTCGTAGTACCGGTAAGGGTCGGCGGCATCCCAGGGAAGTCGTGGGGTCGTGAGGTCAGGGGTGGTCATGGTGATCCAATCCGCAAGGCAATCCGCGTTCCCGAACCCACGCGTGGTGCAGCTTCCCGAGTTCCGTTGCGGGCGCGGTTATTCCGGACAGGTCTTCGAGGATGGACCGCACGGGAACGGTGGCCCGCAGTCCTGCGGCAATGTGATCGAAGGCGATCTGGAGCCGGGGCAGGAACACAAACTCACGGGTCACCGTCATGTGCGTGGAGTTCGGGTCGCCGAGGTAGGCGCGGAGGCTTCGCGCCATGTGCTCAGGCGTGTAGGTCACAGGTTGCGGCTGGGTGGTCGCGTGTGTCATGTCCGAAACGATGCGACGCAGGTCCTCGTGACTCAGCGATGACTCAGCCGATATCAGCCCCATCTGAAGCATCAGGTCGCGACATTCGTCGTAGCGACCCTCCATTCCCGCATGCATCAACGCGAGGAACAGCCAACGTGGCCGTTCGGCGAACGTCTGAACGCAGCCGAAGTCCAGGCAACCGACAGTGCCGTCCGGGTTGAAAAGAAAGTTGCCGGGATGTGGGTCAACCTGGACGAGATTGCCATGGCGGGACCCACTGTTGATGAATCGGAAGATCACCTCGGCCCACGTATTCCGTAGATCTTGATCGGCGTGTTGGGCTGCGGCCCAATCCATCCCATCGAGATAGGTCATGGTCAGCACCCGCTCACTGGATGCTTCCGCGATGACCTCTGGAATTCGGATGAACGGGTGATCCCGCAGGAGGTCGGCGAATGCGGTGATCATCGCCGCTTCGTGCCGGTAGTCGACTTCCTCGCTGATCCGTGCGGTGATCTCGGCGGCCATCTCCCGGATGTCGACCGTTATCCCAGTGACGGCGGCACCGAGGCGCATGAAGGTGATCAGCAGCTCGGTGTTGGCCAGGTCATCTCGGATCGCCTGTGCCACACCGGGGTATTGAACCTTTACTGCTACCACGCGACCATCCCGCAACACAGCTCGGTGCACTTGCCCGACCGATGCGGCCGCGATCGGCTCATCGTCGAATTCAGTGAAACACTCGGTACCTGAGGCGAGTTCGTCGCGAAGAACGGCGTGTACCAGGCCGGCAGGCATGGGCGGTGCATCGGCCCGCAGCCGAGCCAGCGCCTTCTGATACGGGGCGAACCCGGCGTTGCCGATCGCATCCGCTTCGACCATCGACAGAATCTGGCCGGCCTTCATCAACGCGCCTTTGGAGTGGCCGAGCATCTCGACATAGCGCTCGGCGGTGCGCTCATGAAACCGCTGCACCGCACCGTCGTTCCCGGCCCGCTGCTGCAACCCCGCCACAAGACGCCCACCGGCAGCGCGAGCGGTGAACCCGGCCAGAGGCATGGTCCGCCGGAGCCGGCCCTGCGGTACGCGCTTGTCGTGTTCGGGCATCGAATCGCTCCCACCGAGTTGGACTCGTAGTAAAGTGCATTCATACGCAGAGTAAGTGATCACTTGCAGGAGGTCAACGATGGCGGCCGGATCCACCCGGGAGCGACTGGTCACCGAGGCGATGAAGCTGTTCAGCGACAGGGGCTTCGAAGCCACGAGCGTGTCCCAGATCGAAGCCGCAGCGGGCCTGTCCGCCGGATCGGGGGCCCTGTACCGGCATTTCAAATCCAAGGACGCGCTCCTATCAGCCGGTATCGACCGCCAACTGGACCGACGCTCAGCCATGCAGGACATCCGCGCACTCTTCGCCGGACTCGGGGATCTACACAGCGAACTGACCGTGCTGGGTCGCTACGTGCTCACGGTCATCGACCAGGAAAGCGAACTGCTCCAGATCGCCGCCCGCACGCCCGCAGGATTGTCCGACCGCCTCGATACCGCTTACGCTGCGCTCGTCGACGGGCTGTGCGAAGAACTGAATGGATGGATCAGCGTCTGGGCGCCGGACAAGTCGCCTGAACAGACGAGGGTTCTGGCGGCACTCGGGATCAACAGCCTGCTCGGAGAGCGCTTCTCCTCCAACCTATTCCGTCGTTCGACGGCGCCCTCGACCGATGACGAGTACCTGAAGGAGTGGACGGCCACCCTCGCAGCGCGCGTCCGATCGCTCGGCTGACTGCCGGGACGAAGGCTTCGTAGGCGCGGGAACGCCGTGGCGTTCGTCAATCTCACCGAGGACCCGACATGCGTGGTGAGCATAGGGATTCAGGCCGCGGCCCAGTTGACGGCTTCGGTGCTACGCAATGACGTGGTGCGGTTCATCGCACTGGTCGTCCCCGCAGGGACGGGTGATACCTAGGGTCCGCGTGCTGGGTTGGTTGTGAGGGCGTGGTGGTCGTTGGGTGGCCATGGGTCGGGGTCGTCGTATGCGTAGGAGGCTTCGAGTTGTTCGGTTGGTGGTGAGTCGTGGAGCAGTTCCCAGCCGGGCGGGATAGCGGGGTTAAACGGCTCAGGGGCGGTCGGGTCTGGGTCAGATGAGTCTGGGTTCCAGAGGTATTCCGCACTGAGTGGGGTAAATGTGGGCTGGTCGACGTCGGTGTCGAAGTCTGTGTCGCACTGCGGGTTCCATTCCTGGTCCCAGTCGTCCCAGTGCGGTTCGGGTACACGGTCAGGCGCCAGCGCCCAGTCGGGGTCCGGATCCCGGTACGGCGCCGGCTCGCAGCCCGGGTGGTCAGTAGCGGTGAGGTCCGGCGCAGGTTCTGGTCCCGTTGTGGGTTCTGGGGCCGGTGCGGGGTCTGCTTCGGGTGGGGTGAGCAGTAGTTCGGGGCGGTGGTGGTAGTTGATGCGGTGTTGGCCGTGATCCAGCCCGGGTGGTGGGTGCCATTCGACGTTGCCGTCGGGGTTGATGGTGGTGCTGTAGCCACCGTCGGCGTGCACCATCCGGTTATCGGGCCCACACGCCAAGGTCATCTCATCGACATTGGTGTTACCACCCTCAGCCCAATCGGTCACCGCGTGATGCACCTGGGAACCGTAAGCACCCACGCTGCAGCACGGTTTGGTGCAGCCCCCATCGCGGGCGATCAACATGATCCGCTGCGCCGGGCTGGCAATACGCCGGGCCCGGAAATAGTTCAGCGCCGCCCCGGTGGCTTGATCGAAAACCGCCAAATGATGATGGGCGTGACCGGCCATTCGGATGACGTCTTGGATCGGCAGTTTGGTGCCCCCACCGCTGACACCGATCCCGGCGCGGCTCTCGAGGTCTTGCAGGGTGGTGCGGATGATCACCGACACCGGTAGCCCGTTGAGCTGACCCAGATCCCCACTCATCAACGCGATCCGTCCGATCACCAGCAGCGCGTCGTGTTGGCGTTGAGCCAGACTGCGGTGATCGTGATCAATCTGAGCTTGGCTGGGGGTGCCAGTAGTGCACGGTTCGTCATCATCGGGGTTGCACATCCCCGGCGCGGCGAGCTTGGCGAAGAGCACTTCATACACCGCAGCGGTCTCGGGGGTCATGTTGCCGGTCAGCGCGGTCATCGCATCACGGCCCTGCTTGGTCATGTTGACGCCGCGTTTGCGGGCACGTTCAGTGTCGTCGGGTTCGGGTCCGTCCTGATCCAGCAGAAACAGGCGTAGTTCGGCGGTGTCTTTGAGTTCTTTGGGCCCGACCCCGACCGCGACCCGCACCAGGTCCGCTTCGAACTGTTCGCGGGTGGCCTGGTCGACGAAGACGGGCAGATCGTCCACCGCGTCGCGCAGCACTTTGACGTGATCACCAGTGAGCAACCCAGCATTTTGGGCGGCAGCCACCACCGGTAACACCGGCGCCAACGGTTCCCCGGTCAGGGCACGCCGCGGCCCCAACACCGCCGCCTCGGCCAGCCGACGACCGGCTTCAGCAGACGACAGCCGCCACCTAATCCGCAGCACCGCGTTCCACGATTTGGCACCCAACTCGCGCGGGGTGGTGTCGGCTTGCAGCTGGGCCAGCATCCGATGCAGCGGCCCCGGCAACTGACACATCAGCGTCTCGTAGTCGTCGAGCACCGAAAGCAGCTCAGCGCGGGTCAACGCCCCGACATCACAGGCGGCAAAGGCGTCGAACGCGGCCCGCAACCCCGCCACCGCCTCGACCGCACCCGCCTCCATGACTCGAACATACATTCGACCACCGACAAATACGGTCGGGCTCCGGCAGGCTAGCCGACTCGGTCCGGTGCCCAGTACTCCAGCATCTCGGCGAAGGTCTCGAACGCAGGCTTGGAGACTCCGTAGGCGGCCTCGAAGTGGATGCTCAACGGGAAGCCGAGCTCGGCCACCCCGTCGATCACCCGCTTGTAGAGATCGAGCATGAGCTTGCGCTTTTCGGCCGGGTCGATCGCGGCCAGTTGACTCACGAACTCCTGCTCGGCAGCGACGGCAGGATTGCCCGGGTCTTGGATGAGCCAGTTGATCAGACCGATCTTGGTCTCCAGCTTCGGCACGAAACCGAAGGACAGCAGGATCTCGGGCCGGTGGTCGGTGGTCTTGGCGAACTCGCTCAGGTATCCGACGATGGCGTCGGAGTACAGCAGCTGGGTCATTCCGTAGGTGGCGCCCTGCTCGCACTTGAAGTTGAACCGACCCTGCTCGCCGTCGCGGGTGGGGATCAGGATGGCGCCACGATTGGGCACCAGGTCCTCATAGATCGACAGGGCATCGGTGGGCGCGACACCCTCGCCCTCGCCGTCCTTCATGGTGCGGGGCACGCCGACGAAGGCGATGCCGTCGAAACCGGCCCCACTGAGGTCGGTCAGACGCTTACCCAGCGACTCCTGGTCCAGGAACGAGGTGACCTGAGTGCACAGGCCGCGCATGCCGGGCAGCTCGGGCCGCAGGATGTTCCAGTAGTCCAGGACATCCATCCGAGGCTTCATCTCGATCGGGCGGTCATCGTCCTCGTCGATCATCCCGGGAATCATGACGTGCTGTATCCGGCCTTCGATGCCCGTTTCGGCGGCCAAGGCGAGCACTTTCCGCGCCTCGTCGACGGGGTACTGCACGCCGCGCTCCAGGTTCGGCGGAACGAGTTCCAGCGCGATGGTGTTCAGGGGCACCTATTGCTCCACATCTGACGACATACCTACCCGGCGGGCGGGCCACGTTGCCCGTCACGGACCAACGCCCGCATGCCACCGGACACTCCACATTACGGAGCCGGGCCGGCAACCGCGACGGTACCTCCACTCAACGCCGCATTTCGGGCTGCATACGGTGCCTGGCTAACTAGAGTCCGGTTCCAAGGCGGGTGGCCGTGGCGTCGTCGCGGCACGGTTCGCCCGTGGTAGACCTCGTGCATGGCTGAGCGCGTCACATTCCCCAGTTCGACGGGTCCCACGCTGGCCGGTGTGATCGACCGGCCCGAGGGGGCGGTGCGGGGCTGGGGCGTGTTTTCGCACGGTTTCACCCTCGGCAAGGACTCCCCCGCCGCGTCGCGCATCTGCAAGCAGCTGGCCGCCGACGGCATCGGAATGCTGCGCTTCGATGCGCTTGGCCTGGGCGATTCGGGAGGCGACTGGGGCGACGGTTCGTTCACGGTCAAGGTCAACGACGTCATCGCGGCGTGCACGTTCATGGCCGAACGCGGTACGTCCGCCGACATCCTGATCGGGCATTCGTGGGGCGGCTCGGCGGCCATCGCCGCGGCCCGGCAATCCCCCGGCGTGCGGGCCGTGGTGACCGTCGGCGCGCCGTTCGACGTCGGCCATGTCGAGCATCAGTACGACGCGTGCCTGGAGCAGGTCTTCGCCGAGGGCAGCGGCCAGTGGATGGTCGGCGGCAAGACGCTCACCCTCAAGCGCGCGTTCGTCGAGGACGTTCGGATCGCCGAGCTGCGCGACAAGATCGAGGCCCTCAAGATGCCGTTGCTCATCCTGCACTCACCGACCGACAACACCGTCAGCATCCAGAACGCCAGCGACATCTTCTGGGCCGCTCGCCATCCGCGGAGCTTCGTCTCATTGGAAGGGTCCGAGCACCTGCTGACCGGGCCCGGGCAGGCCAAACGCGCCGGACGGATCATCGGTGCCTGGGCCGACGCCTACGTCGATGTGCGATAGCGTCGCTACATGTCTGACGCAGCCACTCAGATCGCCTTCGTGCAAGCCACCTGGCATCGCAACATCGTGGACAAGGCCCGCGAGGGATTCAGCGCACAGATCCGTACCCACGGTATCGACGACGACGCGCTGCAGTTCTTCGAGGTGCCCGGCGCCTTCGAAATTCCGCTCACCGCAAAGCGTCTGGCACTGTCCGGTCGTTACCGGGCGATCGTCGCGGCCGGGCTCGTGGTCGACGGCGGCATCTACCGCCACGACTTCGTGGCCGGTGCGGTGATCGACGGGCTGATGCGCGTGCAACTCGACACCGACATACCGGTGTTCTCGGTGGTGCTCACCCCGCACCATTTCCACGAACACGACGAGCACATCGACTACTTCACCAAGCACTTCGTCAAGAAGGGCGCCGAGGCCGCCAACGCCGTGGCGGCCACTCTGGCCCTACACAGCACATTGGGCTAGTTGCCGGTGGCGCGGGCCGGATCAGTCGCGCACCAGGGCGTCGCGGCCGGCCCGGATCATGTCCTCCCGCGGGACCACCTTCACGCGTTCGCGGCCCTGTACCTCGCCCAGCGACACCTCGCGAGCGTCGAGTCGCTCCCACTCGGCCCAGGTGGTGTAGTCGACACCATTGGCGGCCAGATGCGCGAGTATCGCGTCAGGGTCACCGGTTTCGGGGACGCGGAGACCCGACAGGTCGTTGAGCAGACTCGTGACGGTCTCGGCCGCATCGGACTTGGTGTGCCCGATCAAGCCGATCGGCCCGCGTTTGATCCATCCCGTCACGTACGTGGCGTCGATCAACCCTCCGTCGATGTCGAGCACCCGCCCGGCGTCATTCGGCACCACCCCGGCGTGGTGGTCGAACGGCAGGTCCGCCAGATGAGTGGACATGTAGCCGACGGCACGGTACACGGCCTCGACCGGCCAGTCGGTGAATTCTCCTGTACCGCGGACATTTCCGTCTCCGCGGAGCTCGGTTCGTTCGGTACGAAGGCCGGCGACACGATCCGTGCCCAACACCGCCACCGGCGATTGGCACAGGTGGAGATGGATCCGGTGCGGCGCACCCGTCGGTTCCCGCTGCAGATACTTCATCATGGTGTCCACCACGAGTCTGGTCGACTTGCTCGTGTTGATGGCGTGCTGGCTGGCCTCGTCGATCTCGAAGCCTTCGGGATGCACGATGACGTCGATGCTCGGTGAGTGTGACAACTCACGAAACTCCATGGGGCTGAACTTGATCTGTGCCGGCCCGCGACGGGCGAAGACATGGACGTCGGTGGCCTGGTTGGCGGCAAGGCCCTGGTAGACGTTGCCGGGGATCTCGGTGCCGAGCTGTTCGTCGGCCGGCTTCGCGAGCATCCGGGCGATGTCGAGCGCCACGTTGCCCGCGCCGAGTACCGCGACGTGTTTCGCGGTCAGCGGCCAGGTGCGGGGCACATCGGGATGCCCGTCGTACCAGGACACGAAGTCGGCAGCGCCGTAGCTTCCCGGCAGGTCGATACCCGGGATGTCGAGCGCCCGGTCAGCCCTGGCCCCGGTGGAGAAGATCACCGCGTCATAGTGTCGCCGGAGGTCGGCAAGTCGAAGGTCCGTGCCGTAGTGGACATTGCCGATGAAACGCACGCTGTTCTCGTCACGGGAGAGCACCCGGCGCAGCGCCTTGATGATCTCCTTGATCCGCGGGTGATCCGGGGCGACGCCGTACCGCACGAGCCCGTAGGGAGCAGGCAGCCGGTCGAATACGTCGACGCGTGCGTGCTCGTATTCCTTGGTCAGGATGTCCGCCGCATAGATACCTGCCGGACCCGCTCCGATGACCGCTACCTGGATCTTCCTCATGACCGCCCTTACGTATTTAGGTAAGGCAAGCCTAAATAGAGGTGTGGATCCCGCAAGACCTCCCCGACGAGATCCCCGTCACCCCGAGGTGGCGCGGCGAACGTGCCCGGCGATGTGCTCGTAGGCCTTTCGGGTGACCTCGACGTCGTCGCTCATGATGTTGTAGCCGTGGTCGACGCCGGGCACTTCGTGATACTCGGCCAGCGAGCCGACAGCGTCGAGTTTCTGGGCGTACCGCCAGGCCTCGTCACGCAACCGGTCGTACTCGGCCGTGACGATGAGCGCCGGTGCGATGCCCTCGACCCCGTCGGCATTGGCGCCCCAGGCCGGGGACGCCAGGCGGTCGTTGCGACGGGCCCGCTCGGGTATGTAGGCGGTGTCGAACACCTCCCCCATCCAGGGCTTCATCACGGCCTTGGCGCCCAACGGCGAACGCTTGTCCTTGGTGGCGGTAACCAGGTCCAGCGGCGGGTAGTGGAGAACCTGAAGCGCGATCCGCGGGCCGCCGTTCTCCAGAGCCAGCCGGGCGGCCGCCGCGGACAGGCTGCCGCCCGCGCTCTGCCCTCCGACACACAACCGGCTGCCATCCCAGTCGCGCTCGGGCGCGGAGGCCCAGCCCAGAACGTCATAGACCTGTTCGACCGGGGTGGGAAACCGGCGGTGCGGGGCAAGAAGGTAATCGACGTTGACCACAACGACATTCGCGTGGGCGGCGAGAAAACGGCACCACGGGTCATCCTGCTCGCGGTGCCCGACGACAAAGCCGCCGCCGTGCACGTTCACGTACACCGCAGGCTTCGCCCCGCCGGCCTCGGGGTGATACACCGTCGCGGCGACCTTCCCGTGACGGGTCGGGATGTCGACAAGCGTTGTCCGCCCCGGGATTTCGGGAAACCTCACGCCGGGTTTCGGAGCGGGGTTGATGGCTGCGGAGAACAACCGTGCCAGGCCATCGGCCAGCATCGGTGTGGACAGTATGGACACGGGTTCCTTCGAATGAGCGGTATCGCCAACAAAATCGCACTCGACGGTACCCGTGGTCGCGTAGTTCAGCTGAGCGTGTCCGACGGGTTCTCGCCGAACGTGCGGCGGTAGGCAGCGGAGAATCGTCCGGTATGGGCGAATCCCCAGCGGGCCGCGACGGCTTGCACGGTCGTCGTCGCAGGATCGGCCGTGAGCAGCTGCCGGCGGGCGTGGTCCAGGCGCACCCGGCGCAGGTATCCCATCGGGGACACGTCGAGGTGACGTCGGAACGCGTATTGCAGCGCACGCGGCGTGACATACACCGCGTCCGCAATATCGGTCAGTGCGATATCGCGGTCAGCGTTCGCTTCGATGTACGCGATGGCCCGCCGCAGCAGTGCCGGCGTCGCGTCGCGCCGGTCGGCCGAGCCGGGTTCCAGCCCGGCATTGGTGGGCATGGTGGAGACCACGGTCGCCGCCAGCATCGCCGCAGTGGTCGATGCGATCAGGGGCGGAACAGGCCCGCTCCTGCCCTGCACCACCGAGCGCACGTACTCGATCGCCACGCTGAGTTGGTAGCCCGCCTGCGGCGATATCGGACGGTGTCCCGTCAATCGCACAGCTTCAGCCCGCTTGCCGGGCTCCGTCGTCGCGACGCGGCCGAGCAGTTCGGCGTCGAACATCGTCAGGTCATAGCGGGCTCGACACACCCGGCCCGAGTAGGGAAGCTCCGGCGGCGAGTACAAGGTGACGTCCCCTGGACCGAAGACATCCTGCGGCTCGCCGATGAAGTTCTCCTCGATACGGCCCGAATGCACTCTGCACAGACAGACCCGGTTCAGCGGACCAGCGGAGTAGGACATGTGGTAGTCGAGCTCGAGTTCATCGAAACTGATGGGCCCCAGCCACTTTCGGACGACGCGCGCGGTCGGGCGCTCACCGCGCCCACGGCCGATGGACATCTTCGTGTAGGCGCGCGCCAGGAAGTCCTCGGTAGCGCCGAGGTCCGCACTCGTGAAATCCAGGTCTTCGTTCGCCGTCATCACGCTTCGCTCGAGGTGGCTTCTCCGGGCGCGGTCGCAGCCCCGAGAAACCTATCTTACCTGCGTCGCTTACGTTGTAAACGGTTATGTGCGGAGTCCGCCGCGTGAGTCAGCCAGACCCGGCCGTCAGCCCTCCTACGCCGACGACAGGCAGCCGATGATCCTCGAAGACCCTCAGTAGTGGACGTAGCGCATATCCGGCCACCACATGCCAGACGGCGTGCGTCTGGTCGCACTCGTCGGCGAATGCCAACAGCTCGCGGAAGCCCTTGACCGACATGAAATCGACCGACCGGAGGTCCAGCACGAAGGGGATTCCGGGCCGGGTGAGCCGGCGGATCGCCGCGACCAGCCGATCCGAGTTGCAGAAGTCGACTTCCCCCTCGACCACCAGCACGGTGGCCGGGCCACGGATGTGCGCCGAAACCCGGGCCCCGGCGCAGTCGATGACGCCCGCATCCGAGGAACGAACCGGTCGCAGCCGACCAGGGTAGTGAGCAGCAGTCATGATGACGCTCCATCGCCTAGTAACAGGGGGCGAGGTGATCCTCGACCACGTGACCGGCTGTGTCCTCAACCGCTTCGAGGTTATCGCGATCCGCTGCCGGCTGTAATAGACCGGAATGGATATGGATGACGACGAGCCAGCTGCCAATCTGACGGAATCACTTCCCTGACAACGGCTTTTACCGACAGAGCGCAATCCAGGGATTGATCAGAACTTCGTTTTCCGGATAGCGACGCCGTCCGGCACCTTCGCTTTTCGGACTACCGGCAGGCCCTCTACGGCCCGCGAGCAGCGGGTCGTACCGGAATGACGCGTGTCAGCTCTGTGCGACGATCTAGACGTGGTCACCCACAAGCCACTACGGCGACGACAACCCGTGCAGGAGCGCAGCAGACGACGTGTCGAACGAATCCGCGCGGCAGCCCTCGAGCTGCTCGAGACCCAGGGCGTGGACGCTGTCACCACTCGGGCCATCGCCCAGCGTGCCGATGTCCCGGTGGCGACCGTCTATCAGTTCTTCCCGAACCGCGACGCGATCCTGCAGGAGATCGTCTCCGACCACCTCGACCGGCGTGACGCCGAGGGCGCGGCGATATTGGCCGCGCTCGCCCCGACAAGCTTGGCCGAGGTCGCGCACGGGATCTTCGAATTCCACTATGAGCACCTGCGCAACCATCCACACCTGGTCAACCTGCACTACACCAGCCTGGCCACCGGTCTGCTCGCCGACCCGCGCGCCCGCCGCGCGGAATTCGCCAACGCCCTGCACGGCGCACTGCTGCACTGGGGGCTGCTGCGCGAAGGCACGGATCCCTTGGTCACGGCGGTCGCCGTGGAGATCGGCGATCGCCTGTTGCAGATGGCTTTCCACGCCGGCCCGGACAAGGACCGCGCCATCCTCACCGAGGCCGAGCGGGCATTGACCCAGTACCTGCAGACCTACGCGGCGCCCACCGCCTGATCGATTGCGCGGCCATATTTGGCCAAGGCGAATCGGGCAAGGGTGCCGACAAACCGATCGAGCCGGCTGGGCCGGGCGCTCGACCCCGGGCCGGAGATCCACTGCGTGCCGCGACGTTCGAGCGTCAGAGCCGCGACCGGCTCGTCGAATACCGGGGTCGCGACGCCGGGCGCCGACGCGCTGCGCCAGTCCTCGACGAGGTGCACCTGCAGCAACCGGCCGTCGAGTCGGCGCACCCGCACCGACGAGGCTGTCACCGAGACGGTGAGGATCGTGGTCGCGAAGTTGCCGCCGATGCCCACCTGAACAGCACCGTCGACCACCGGAACGGTGAGGCGAAGCGTCCCCGGGCCGAGTTGGTCCACAAGCCGGTCGAGATCGGCACCGCCCAGAGCTGACGAACACGCGCACATACTGTTAATGATTATCATTTTCAAACCCTTGCCCTCAACCGCGCGGGCAAGTGCGCTGCTCAAGCCGCCGTCAGCGGATCAGCGACGCGCGCCGGTGCCACCGACCTCGGCGGCAAGCGGCGGTGGCAGCGGGGTGGCCGGCGCGGGCGACGCGGTCGCGGGCGCCGGGGCCGCACCCGGAGACTTCGGCGAATCCGCCGGGGCGGGTCCACCCGGGCGGTGGAAGTCGACCATCGCCTCCTCGCGGATCACCTTCTCCCCCACGCTGAGCACCAGCGACTTCGAAGTCACCAGGTATTCGATGCCGGCGTTCTCCACTCGAAATGCGCCGTCGTCGTTGCGGACCGCCGGCACGATCAGCTTCGCGCCGTCACGCAACCGCACACCGCGGTACTCGAACTTGCCGCCCGACACCGAGCAGATCGCCACCCGGGA
Organism: Mycobacterium sp. URHD0025; assembly: GCF_000426065.1. GTDB lineage: Bacteria > Actinomycetota > Actinomycetes > Mycobacteriales > Mycobacteriaceae > Mycobacterium. Next base: position 219,298 of record NZ_AUEQ01000011.1, read on the forward strand.
GGCGTCCGTGCTGCCGAACAGAACGGTCGCGTCGGCGCTGGCGCACCGAGCCGTGGAGTCGACGTAGCCCCTGGCATCAGTAGCCGGGGCGGCCGAGGCCGACGGAACACTCACCGCGAGCAACGAGACACCCGCCGTCACCGCAGCGGTGAGACAGCGACGCGGGGACCAGGCACCAGACATCGATACCACTGAACCACGGGTTTGCTGCTTACGGCAGCGTCAGCACCGAGACACTACCGAATCGTTAGGTCCCCGCAACACAGTCGATCGCGGGGCCTAGGGCGCCAGGCTGCGCATGGTCCTGACGACGTAGTCGTCCAGCAGGGCGTCGCGGGTGGGCCAGTCGTTGGTGGTGATCAACAACGCGTAGAACCCGAGCAGGAAGAACACCGCGCTGTTCCACGGGTTCACGTCGGCGGCCACCTCACCCTGCTGTTGGGCCAGTTCGATCTCGCGCGCCACCCCGGCGATCACCGGGTGCTCCTGACTGTCCGGCGCGGGTGGACGTGTCTGCGAAAAGTGCAGGGCCAGAAAGTCTTTGAACAGCACACCGCCGAGCCTGCGTTCCAGCCCGACCACCAGTCGCATGGCTTCACGCAGCCCGCCTTCCAGGCTGTGCGGTTTCTTGAGGAACTGGTTGTACTGCTTGGCGATGCGTTCTTCTTCACGTTGCTCGAGCTCCAGCAGCACATGTTCCTTGGTGGGGAAATGGAAGAAGAACGTGCCGTGCGCGACGCCTGCCGCGGCCACGATGGCGGCCACGTCCGCCTCGGCCATCCCCGCTCGCTTGAACTCCGCGATCGCCGCGCCCATCAATCGCTCACGCGTCTGCAGGCGTTTCGCCTCGCGCGCAGACAGCCCGTCTGCCACAGCCATTTCATTCCTCCGCTTGGACCTGAGAACGACGAACCGATTCAACGGGCCGACCGACCCCGAATCTAACCTGCGGCCGCGTCGTGCAAGATCTGTTGTAGCCGTTCCAGCGGATCCCCCGCTGTGGGATCCAGGCGGTTACGCGGCTCAGTGGGCGACGCACCGGCCGATATCGGCGGTGGCGCTGCCACCGGCGGCGGGGGCTGGGGCGGCGCGGATGGCGGAATGGCACCAGCCGCGGCGATCTTGCCGTTCAACCGATCCGGCGCCTCATCGCGCACGGCTCGCCGATCCGGGTCAGGGTCGGCGTTGCCGCGGAAACATCCGGCGGGTGCCCGGTCCACCACGTCCCGCGCGGCCAGATAACCGTTCATGGCCGCCTGGCCGTCGGACATCGCCATCGCCCGGTCGCCGAGCGTCTCCCTGACGAGCTCCAGATTCACCCGAGCCGAACATGATTCATCGGTGGGCAAGCGGGCCACAGCCCCGGTGAAGTACCGCTCGGCGTCGGCGAGCCGGTCTTCCAGCACGGCCAGCGTGCCCGCGGCGAAGTCGGCCTTGCCCGGCTCAACGACATCGAGCGTCTGAAGCAGCGAGACGTCGCCGGCCAGCGCCTCCGTGTCGCGATCGGTGAAGCTCGCCCCTGCGGAGTTGCCGACCACCACGACCGACAACAGCTTGACGACGGCGATGACGAGCACAAGCGCCACCGGCGACGAGTAGACCAGCAACCTGCGGCGCAGCGTGTTCATGACGCCGGCCCCACGTCGATCGGCTGCAGCCGACGGAATTCCCGTAGCACGAGGTAGAACTCGACCAGGATCAGCAGGGCCGCGGCCGCTGCGAAGCCCCAGTACAACTCGACGACGGCCCGGTCCACGACCGGCGCAGGGGTCTGGCCTGGTGTCCCGCCACCGGGTAACGCGGCGTCCAACGGGCTCGCGTCCGTACGCGACACGAACGGAACCCCGATCTGTCCGGCGACGCCGCGTAGGGCTCCTGCCCCGGCACTTCCGTAGCCCAGCACCGCGCCACCGTCCACCGCATCCTCGGGCAGCTGGAATTCGCGTTGTGGCGCTTGTGATTCCGTGGCGCCCGCGCCCAGATAGAAGACCAGGTTCTCGGCACGCGGAAACTGCTGTACCGCGGTGATCAGCTGGTAGCGCAGCACCGTTGCCGCTGCTCCGACGTTGGCATCCGACGCCGCGGAGTACGGATCCAAGGCGGTCACCACCGGACGCAAACTCCAGGTATCGGCGGACAGTGGCCACTCCACGGTCGGGTGGTCGGCGAAACTGATCAAGGCGAACCGGGCGCGGGGATACCGCTCGATCAACGCCATGACGTCGGCGTGCGCCGCCGTCATCCGGGTACGGCCGTCGATGTCGCGCTCCGACATCTCCGGCGAGCGGTCGAGGATCAGGAAGATGTTGGGTTCGCGGTCCCCGGCCGGGCGCGCCACGGTGTCGTTCGCCCCGCCGGCCACCGGCCCGAGCGCGGCCAGCAGCAACAGCAGCCCGGCGACCGTCATCGCCGACCAGCGCCGGAGTGCGGGCCGTCCACCGGAGCGGGCGTGGCTGAACGTGACGGCGCGAGCCGCGACCAGCGCCACCGCCAGCACCGCCAGCAGCAGCGGCGGGATGAGCGGCTCAAGCCTCATCGCCGCATCACCACCGGCCACCACCACAGCACCGCCAGGGCGAGCAATCCCATCGACAGGGGGACACCCGGCGTCTCGGCGGACCTTACGTCCGCGCTCTCGGCAGTCGACCCCGCTGCCGGTGGATTGGCCCGGATCTCGGCGAGATGCCCGGGGACATCGGCCGCATCCGAATACCACCGGCCGCCGGTGCCGCGGGCCAGATCCGCCACAGCCCCCTCGCCGGACCCCGGCGTGATCGCGTTGACCTGGACCCCTGCCTGCACCGCCAGATCGCGGAGCCGGTCCGGGGTGAACAAGGATGCGGTCTCGCCGCTGCCGGGCAGGGATTCCGGACCGACGTAGATCAACGATCGTCGTTGCGCGGCCTTTTCGTCGAAGGACGGGAACCCGGTGAGACACATGGCCAGCACGTCCCGGGCGCCGGCGGTGTAATCCACGTAGGACACCGGTGCGACCAACGGCCGGGCGCCTTCCTGGCGGGCGGCGGCGTCGAATTGTGCTGCGGCGTACTGGTAGTCGCGGGTGAGTGGGACCACACGCCGGTTGGCCGAGGTGAGCCCGATCCGCTCGGTGCCGAAAGTGCGGACCCGCTGGGCCAGGTACCGCATCGCGGTGCTGACCGCGGGATCGCTCGCCGGGCCGCCGACACAGACCATGATGTCCTCGGGGGTCGCGACCTGGGCGCTGCGGTGCCACGACGGTAGACCGGTGGGTCGTGCGGCCACCAGCGCCGACGCCGCGAAGGCGACGGTCAACATCACCATCGCGATCACCGCCGAGATGGTCCGCAGCCGCGCGGCACGCACATACTCGGGTAGCGCGGTGAGCCGCGCGGTGTTGGCCAGCGGCCTGAGTTCGCCCGGGTCAGCCGGCTGCCTTCCCAACAGCGCCAGGCCCACACACCCGGCGAGTGCCAGACAACCCGCGATCGCCACCGCCCACCAGATCAGGTCCATCCGCGGATCAACTCCTCGGCGGTGTCGCTGGCCGTCCCGGCGTCGAGTGCCGAATGGTGGTTGAACTGAATGTCGGTGAGCTGGGCCAAGAGCGGCGCGGCAGGGGCGGCCGCACTGCCGGCGATCGCGTCGACCTGCATGTACTGGGCCCGAACCCCGGTGACGGCATGCAAGAAGGCGCGCAGTTCACGGCTGAGTGCCGCGCCGGCGGGCGCGGCACTCAGATCACCCGACCGGTAACGGTTTCCGATGGTTCGCACCGCGCGAGCCGAGCGGCGGCGCTGAAGCTCGGCCCGTGCGGCGCCCAGGAGGGGCAGCTCACGCACGGAGCGCTGTCGTGACGTCAGCACGAATACCGCGACGTACCAACCACACAGCAACAGGATCAGGGTGATCGCGGTCCACAACCACACCGGCGAGTAGGGCATCGGACCGATCACGTGGCGCAGCAGGTCATCCGGCACGGGCGTACACCTCGGTCATGGCGGTCAACGCCGACTTGATCCGCGGACTGCCGCCGATCCGGGCGTGGGGTATCCGCTGCAGTGTGAGGAATTCCGAAAGACCCGCTCGCCGTTGGGCTTCCGCGCTCTGATATGCCTCGATGACCTGCTTGTCCAGATCGGTCAGGATGGGGCGCCCATCGGCGACCTCGTAGCTGCGGCCGGTGTCGGGATGCGTGCTCACCGCGGGCATGTCGCCGACCAGCGCCCACAGCACGTCGTGGCGGGCGGTCAGCGGGCGCAGCACCTCGGCCAACCGGTCGTCGACCCTCGGCTCGTCGGACACCACGAAGATCAACAGCCGGTGACGGTAATGGCGGGCCACCCATTCGAGCTGAACCAGGATGTCGCTCGGACCCGGGTGGTCGGTGACGTGGTGGTGGAACCGGTGCAGCATGCTCTCGATGTGCGTCTCGCCCCGGCGCAGCCGGATGTCGACGTTACCGCGCCGATCCCCGAGGACCATCGCGATCTCGTCGGAGCGGGGCAGCGTCATCAATCCGATCGCGCCGATGATGTTCTGGGCCACAGTTCTTTTCAGTTCGCCCGACGGAGCCAGCCCGCAGCTGTTGCGGCCGGCGTCGGCGATCACCAGCACCTTGTGATGCTTCTCGGAGACGAACCGTTTGATCAGCGTGTGCCCGGACCGCGCCGTGGCCTTCCAGTCGATGTCACGCACGTCGTCGCCCGGGACGTAGGGCCGCAGCTCGTCGAACTCCAGACTGCGGGTGTGCACCAGGGCGTAACGGCCGCCTTCGAGCAGTCCGCCGGCGTCACGGCCGACAAACGCCCTGGCGGAGTCCAGATACCTGCCCATGGCGGCCTCACGGGACCTGGACCGTACGCAACACCGCGTCGACGACGACGTCGGGGGTGACGCGGGCGGTGGCCGCTTCGAATCCGAGGATCAACCGGTGTCGCAGCACGCGGTGGGCCAGCCGGGCGATGTCGTCGGGCACCACATGGTCGCGGCCGCGCAGCACGGCCAGCGCGCGCGCCGTCCGGCAGAAGGCGAGCGTGGCTCGCGGGCTCGCGCCGTACTCGATGAGCCTGGCCAGGTTCGCCGGCAGGTGGTGCCCGGGGTCGCGGGTGACGGCGACGAGGCGGCTCGCGTAGTCGACGAGTGCCCGATCCAGATACACCGAAGCGACGATGCCCTGGGCGCGGCGCACGTCGTCGATCGTGACGACCGGCGTGACCCGGTGTTCGCGCTCGTACAGCCCGGCGTCCATCCGGGCCGCGATCTCGACCTCCTCCTCCACCGAGGGGTATCCCACGATCTCCTTGAGCATGAACCGGTCTGTCTGGGCCTCCGACAACGGATACGTGCCCTCCTGGTCGACGGGGTTCTGGGTGGCGATCACCAGAAACGGCTCGGGAATCGGATACTCGACGCCGGCGATCGTGGTCTGCCGTTCCTGCATCGCCTCGAGCATCGCGCTCTGGGTCTTGGCGCTGGAGCGGTTGATCTCGTCGAGCAGCACGATGTTGGCGTGCACCGGCCCGAGCTGGGTGGTGAAAGAATTGTGGTCGGCCTCATAGATCTGGGTACCGACGATGTCGCTGGGCAGCAGATCGGGTGTGCACTGGATTCGCCGGAAGCTCCCGTCGATGGACTCGGCAACCACCCGCGCGGCCGTCGTCTTGGCCAGGCCGGGAACGCTTTCGATCAGCAGGTGCCCACCGGCCAGCAACGCGACCAGCATCGACTCGCGGAGATGGTCCTGGCCGACCACCCTGGAGGCGAACGCCGAGGTCACCGCGCCGACAATGCGCTGAGCCTCGGCGGCGTCGCGCTGGTCAGCCTGCAATCGCGGTGCCGTCATGGGTCCTCTCCGGTGATCTGGACCCCGGGCCCAGTACGCACACGGTTACCCAGACCGGCCCGATGTCATGCTTGGCGAGCGGCGCGGCCACCAGAACCAGCGGCCCAGCAGCACGGCGATGGGCGGCACGACGAAGGTCCGCACCAGCAGGGTGTCGATGAGCAGTCCGATGCCGATCGTGGACCCGACCTGGGCGATCGTCGCGACACTGGCGCCCAGCATCGCGAACATGGTCAGCCCGAACACGATCCCCGCGATGGTAACGACGCTGCCGGTGCCGGCGAAGGTGCGGATGGTCGCGGTCCGCACTCCTGCACCAGACTCGTCGCGTAACCGCATCGCCAGCAGCAGGTTGTAGTCCGCGCCGACGGCGACCAGGGCGATGAACGCCAAGGCCGGGACCGCCCAGTGCAGGGGCTGGCCGAACAGAAACTGCCAGATCGCAACGCTGGCGCCCAGCGCCGAGGCGTAGGAGAGCGTGACGGTGGCCAGCACCACCATCCCGGCCACGGGGCTGCTCAGCATCGCGGCGACGATCAGGAAGATGAGCACGAGCGTGGCGATGACGAGCAGGGTGAAGTCGTGTCCGACGTACGTGATCAGTTCTGCGGTAGCGGTTCCCACCCCGGTGAGCTCGACGACGCCACTGACGGCCAGCGGGGTGTCCTTGAGTGCTTCGGCCGCGGCGATGCGGATCTCATCGGAGCGCTCGGCGCCGTCCCGGCCCCACGATTCGCCGTCGCCGTAGACCAGCAGCCGCGTGGCACGACCGTCGGGGGAAAACATCATCTCCATCGCCCGGCGGTATTGCGGATCGTCGAAAGTCCTTGGCGGCAGATAGAACCCGCCCTCCGAACTGCCGTCGAAATCGGTGCTGAGCTGTGACAGGTAGCCGGTCATCTGCTGCATCTGCGGCCCGACAGTGCCCAGGCTCGAGCGCAGGGTGGAGGTGAGGCCGCGCAGCTGGGCGAGTGCGGCGCGCATCGTCGCCACGCCCTTCGCCGCACCGTCGAGTGAGTCGGTGGCGCCGGCGGCACCTTCTTCGAGGGCACCCGCGCCGCCGGCCAGCGTGCCTGTCGCGCTCACCGCGTCGTCGAGCGGCGTGACGATCTTCTGCACCGCGGCACAGATCGGGTTGGCCGCACAATCGGGGTTGCCGTTGACGAATTGGCGTAGCGGATCGGCATATCCGGACACCTGCTGCAGGTTGCCCCGCAGTCCGGTCATGCCCGCACCGATGTCCTGGGAACCCGCCCCGACCCGGTTCAACCCGTCGACCGCACCGGTGAGCCCGCGTTGCATGCCGTCCAGGGACGCATCGAGTTGACCGATCGTGGCCGCGACGGTGTCCACCGAGTCCATCCCGCGCATCGCCGATTGTGCTGTGCTGTCGAGTTGTTCGCCGATCTGGCCGGCCTGATAGGTCAGGGTGCCCTGGCGCACCGGGGTCCCGGCGGGTCGGCTGGCGGACTGCACCGTGCGCACTCCCCGCACCTCGAGGACCTTGCGGGTGACGCGCTCGATGGTGATCAGCCCGGCCGGGGTGCGCAGATCACGGTCGGCCTGGATCGAGACGATCTCGGGTAGCAGCCTGTTGTCCGGAAACCGTCCGTGCACCGCCCGGTATCCGCGGCTGGAGTCGGTGGTGGCCGGTTGTGCGCTCAGCTCCGCGAAGCTGACCTCGGCACCGAGCAACGGAACCGTGCAGACGATCAGGGCACCGACGGCTACCACCAGGACAGGGCCCGGCCATCGGGCGACCCCGGTGCCGATCCGGCGCCATCGACGGTTGATCCGTGCTGTCCGCGGCTCCACCCATCCGCGCCGGCTGAACCAGCCGATCATGGCCGGGGTCAATGTCAGCGCGCCCAGCATCGCCGCGAGAATGCCGATGCCACTGGGTATCCCGGCGCTGCGCAGGAAGCTCACCTTGGCGAAGGTCAGGCAGAACAGCGCCGTGGCGATGGTGGCGGACGAGCCCGCGATCACCGGCGCCACCCGGCGATAGGCGTCGGCCAGCGCGTCAGGCGGAACCAGACCGGCGCGCCGGTTCTCGTGGTAGCGGCCGAGCAGGAAGATGCCGTAATCGGTCCCGGCGCCCAACACCATGGCCGACATCAAAGCCACCGAGAACACCGACACTTCGATGACGCCATGCTCGCCGAGCAGTGCGACGACCGGACGGGCGAGCGCCAGCGACAGCCCGACCGATGCCAGCGGGACCGCGGCGGTTATGGGCGAGCGGTACACGAACAACAGCAGGGCCGCGATCATGCCGACGGTCAGCACCGTGATCCTCGCCAATTGTCCGTCCAGCGCCGCGAACTCGTCGACCAGGCTGGCTCCGGGCCCGGTGACGTACGTGCGCAGCCCCTCCGGTGGACCGGCGGCGGTGACCGCCGCGCGCAGGGCGGCCACTGCCTCGGTGGCTGTGCTGCTCCCGAGTTGTCCGGACAGCCTTGCCATCAGATAGGCCGCCTGGTGGTCCTGGCTCTCGAATACGGCTGCCGCGGTGGGGTCGTCCCACAGATCCATCACCGATTCGACGCCGGGGGTGTCCATCCGCAGCCGGTCGGCCAGGGCTCGGTAGTAGCCGCGATCGGGCTCGCCCAGCGGTCGGTCGGCATCGAGGACGACGTAGGCGATGTTGTTGCTGTCCGAGTCCCCGAACAGGGTGCCCATCCGCTGGGCTGCCCGGGTGGCGCCGGAATCGGCCGGAAAGAACGCCCGGGACTGCTCTTTCACGACCTGTTCGAGTTGAGGCACCGCGATGTTGCCGACGCCGGCGAGCAACAGCCAAGCCGCGATGACCAGTAGGGCGTACCTGCTTGCCGCGCGTGCAACAGACTCCAACATCGCTTCCCCGCCCTCTATAACAATGTTATTGGCAGGTATAACATTGTTATGGCAGCATGTCCAGGACGATGGCGACCATGGGAATTCGCGAAAGCCTGATCGAGGAGAGCCTGCAGGTCCTCGAGGAAAGTGGGCCCGAGGCACTCAGCGCGCGCATGCTGGCCAAGCGGATCGGCGCGTCCACGATGGCCGTCTACACACACTTCGAAGGCATGCCGGGCCTCTACGAGGCGCTAGTGCGGGAGTCCTACGTCCGCTTCGGCGAACACCTGAACCGGCGCCCCGACAGCGACGATCCGGTGGCCGACCTCCTGGCCTCCGGATTGGCCTACCGGGAGTACGCGCTCACCTATCCGCAGCGGTACCGGCTGATGTTCGGAATCACCTCGCCGGCCATCACCCTGCCGATCGGCCGCGACATCACGGTCGACGGCAACCCGGCGGCGCTGTCCGAGATCAACTCGGTGTACGCCCAGATCCCCGGCTTCGTACGGCGTTGCATGGACGCCGGGGCCATCGACGAGGGCGATCCGGTGGTTGTCGCCGCCCAGATCTGGACCATGATGCACGGTTACGTGCTGGCCGAGATCATCGGTGTCTTCGGCACCGACGGCGGCGGTGTCTCCCGGGTACTCGCGCCGCACATCACCAATCTGCTGGTGGGCCTCGGCGGTGACCGGGAACGAATCCTGCAGTCGTTTCAGCGGCTGAAACCGCCTGCCACACCGCCGCCCCCGAGCCCGCCCGCGAGGGCAACGGTCCGCCGCGGGCGCCGGACCAGGCCTTAGCCCGCCGTGCGCGCCGCGAAACGCCTACGGCCTCAGGATGATTTTGACGGCGCCGTCCTTCTTCTTCTGGAAGATGTCGTAGGCGTGGGGCGCTTCGTCGAGCGGCAGCACGTGCGTGGCGAAATCGTCGACGCCCAAAGGGTCGTCGTCGCCGAGCAACGGCAGGATGTCGCCGACCCACTTCTTGACGTTGGCCTGTCCCATCCGCAGCTGAATCTGCTTGTCGAACAAGGTGAGCATCGGTAGCGGATCTGCCATGCCGCCGTAGACGCCGATCAGTGAGATGGTGCCGCCGCGGCGCACGATGTCGATCGCCGAGTAGAACGCGTCCAGTCGGTCCACACCGGCGGTCTGCATCATCGGTTTGGCGATCGAATCAGGCATCAACGCGGTGATCTTCTGCAGGGTCGAGGCCACCGGTGAGCCGTGCGCTTCCATACCGACCGCATCGATCACCGAATCCGTGCCACGGCCGTCGGTCATGGACCGCACCGCATCGCCCACCGGTTCATCGAGCGACTTCAGGTCGATGGTGGTGATGCCACGCTCCTGGGCCCGGGCCAGCCGTTCGGGGATCCGATCCACCGCGATCACGCGGTAGCCGAGATGGTGGGCGATGCGGGCCGCCATGTCACCGATCGGCCCGAGCCCGAGCACCGTCACCGAGCCGCCCTCGGGAATCTCGGCATAGGCGACGGCCTGCCACGCGGTGGGCAGGACGTCCGAGAGGTAGACGAACCGGGAATCCGGCGGGCCGTCCGGCACCTTGATGTGGGTGAAGTGGGCTTGGGGCACCCGAAGGTATTCGGCTTGGCCGCCGGGGATCTGGCCGTACAACTCCGAATAGCCGAACAACGCCGCACCCATGCCCTGGCCGCGAACCTGGGTGGTCTCGCATTGCGTGTACAGATCCTGATCGCACATGAAGCAGTGACCGCACGAGATCTGGAACGGGATGACCACCCGCTCGCCCACCGACAGGCTTCCGACGCCCGGGCCCACCTCCCTGACGATGCCCATCGGTTCGTGCCCCAGGATGTCGCCCGGGTGCATGAACGCACCGAGCACCTCATAGAGGTGCAGGTCCGAACCACAGATGTTGGTCGAGGTGACCTCGATGATCGCGTCGGTCGGCTCTTCGATCTTCGGGTCCGGCACGGTTTCCACCCGGACATCGCGCCGGCCGTGCCAGGTAACGGCTTTCACAGGTGCACTCCCATCGCTGTCGATGTCGCCGCTGAGGTGGCTACCCCGGAAGTGGGGTGCCAAACCGGCACCCCGGTGGCCGACAATGGTCTGGTGGCGCAGAGCTGGGAAGGTTTCGACGGATTCGTCGGGCTGCTCGACTATCCGATGTTCATCGTGACGGCGCAGTCCGCGGACGGACCGGCGGGCTGTCTGGTCGGATTCACCACGCAGGCAAGTATCGATCCACCTCGATTCCTGGTCGGGATTTCGAAGCAGAACCACACGTTCGCCGCCGCGGAAACAGCCGATCACCTGGGCGTTCACCTGCTGGCCTCCGACGAGTTGGACCTGGCCCGCTGGTTCGGTGGGCAGACCGGCGACGCGATCGACAAGTTCGCCCGGTGCAGCTGGCATGAAGGGCCCGAAGAGACGCCGATCCTCGATGCCGCACCGGCCTGGTTCGTGGGCGCGGTCCTCGATCGTGTCGACCTGGGCGACCACGTCGGGTATCTGCTGAATCCGATCGCCGGCCAAGCCCCGGACGAGCCGCGGCCCTGGGTGAGTCTCACCGACGTGGCCGATCTCAAGCCCGGCCACGAGGCCTGAGCCGCTACTTCCAGGCGAAGACCGGCTGTTCGAGTTCGTCGACCGGATCGGTGCGGCCCTCGAGGGCCAGCCACCGCAACTGCAACAGCACCGCACCGGTCGGCGCGTGGATCAGGTCGTTGCCCAACGGGATCTGCACCACCGGACGCGGACTCTCCGGAATGGTGATGAACCGGGGCGAATCCTCGCGCTGCAACTGATGCAGCCCCACCCGGTAGGCGGCCACCACCTCGTCGGGCGACGGATGCAGATCCAGGCGTCCGCCGCCCCAGATCACCACCGGGGTGATGACGTACCCGGAGCGGGTCGGATAGTCGTCGAGCAAGCCCAACACCGCCGAGTCCGGGAGGTTCACGCCGACCTCCTCGTCCAGTTCCCGCAGCGCCGCCTCAACCGCGTTCTCTCCCGGGTCCAGCCGGCCACCGGGAAGCGCCCACTGTGCTGCATGCGAGGAGAGGCGAGATGCCCTGCGGCACAACAGGAAAGCGGCGCCACCCGATACGTCGACCATGCGTCCGTCGAGGCCGGGTTCCGGCATCGGCCTGCCGTCGATCCATTCGTCGACGGGCGCGGGATCCACCCGGTCCTCACCGACCTCGGAGTCGACCAGCACCACCGCGACGGCCGCGTGCCGCTTCGTCGGATCGGTCACGGTGCGGCGGTCGTGCCCCGCCAGATGCGCCCCGATGCGTTCCCGCAAGGCTTCGTCGTAGGCGATCGTCACCGCTCGACCATAGGCGCGCTTTCCCGCGCCCGGTCCACCCAGGTCACTCCGCCGGCTGATCGGCCTTACGCGTCTGCTGATACAGCGCGAGCCTCCAGACGCCGTCGATGCGGTGGTAGACGCTGGACATGGCACCCACGAACGCGGGCTCGTCGCCGTCGCGATAGGCAGTGCCGACGTACACCAGAATCGCGTTGTCGTCATCGACGGCGATCAGCCGCACACCGCTGATCTCATAGGCACGCCACGGCGGGGACTGCGCGAGTGCGCTGACGACGGTGTTGTGGTCCATCACCATGCCGTTGGCGAGCACCATCACAGCCTCGGGCAGCATCAGCTCGCCGTAGAAATCCGCACCGGTCGACTCGCACAGCGAGTCCCATCCGGCACGTTCGATGTGCAGGAGTTCGTCGAGAACTGGGCTGGTCACCGCTAGGTGATACCCGTTACCCGGACCTGGTATGCCTGGGCATCACTGTTAAAACAGTGGTAAAAGTGACTGGTGGGTGTCAAGACTTCGGCCCTCGCGGGCATCGCAGCTGTGACTGCGGCCGCCGCGGTGGGCACGATCTCGACGCCTGTCGCTTCGGCCGCGCCGGACTGTCCAGACATCGAGGTCGTCTTCGCCCGGGGCACCGACGAGCCCGCCGGCATCGGAAACGTCGGCAAGGCGTTCGTCGACACGCTGCGTCCCATGGTCAAGGACTCGACGATCGGCACCTACGCGGTGCAGTACCCCGCATCGTGGGACTTCATGAAAGCCGCCGCCGGGGCCACCGATATGAGCAAGCGCGTCCAGGCCACAGCGTCGCGTTGCCCCAAGACCAAGATCGTGATGGGCGGCTACTCGCAGGGCGCCGCCGTGGTCGACGTCGTGGCCACCTCACCCATCGCGGGCCTGGGCTACACCGCTCCGCTGCCCGCCGCGGTGGTGCCGCGGGTCGCCTCCGTCGTGGTGTTCGGCAATCCGTCCGCGCGTCTGGGCCAGCCGTTGACCCGGATGAGTCCGGACTTCGGTGCCAGGACCGCCGATCTGTGCAACACCAACGATCCGATCTGTTCGCTCGGCCGGGACTGGAATGCGCACGTCAGCTATCCGAAGTCAGGGCTGATCAAGCTGGCCGCACAGTGGGTCACCCGTCATGTCCAGCCGCCGCCTCCAGCACCCGCTGCTCGGCGCTGAGCAGGTTCCTGGCTCACCCGACTGCGATCGAGCCGGTCTCGAGCTCGCGCAACGCAGTTCGCAATCCTCGCCGCCTACCGGTCTGCGCATCCACGCCGAAACTCTCGCGCATGCCGGCCCGCACCCGGAACTTGAGCTCTGAATGGGTCTCCGGGGCGTCGTCGGAGGTGGCCTTTAGCAACTTGTCGGGCAGGGCCAGCTTGAGAATGGTCCAGAATGACTGAAAGTACTGGCGCGGAAGGGATCCCGTCGTGTACGGCAGGTCGTATTTGTCGCACAGCGCCCGCACCTTTCGGCTGATCTCGGCGTAGCGGTTGCTGGGCAGGTCCGGAAACAGGTGGTGCTCGATCTGGTAGCACAGGTTCCCGCTCATGAACGCCATCACCGGCCCTGCGCGGAAATTCGCCGAGGCGAGCATCTGACGCAGATACCACTCCGCATGCGTCTCGTCCGCGAACTCTTCCCGGGTGAATTTCTCTGCGCCATCGGGGAAATGCCCGCAGAAGATGACCATGTAGGCCCAATAGTTGCGGATCAGGTTGGCGATCACGTTGGCCCGCAGGGTGTGCTTCCAGTTCGGACCCGACAACGCCGGGTAGACCAGGTAGTCCTTGCCGACCTGCTTGCCCACCTTCTTGCCGATCACCCTGAGGTCCCTGCGCACCTCGGCGATGGACTTCTCGCCTCTGCGGAACCTCGTCGTCTCCAGACCGTGGGCGGCGACACCCCATTCGAACAGGGTGCCGAGCAGCAGGTTGTAGACCGGGTTGCCGATCATCCACCGCTCCCACCGTTGATCCCGGGTCAGACGCATGATGCCGTAGCCGATGTCGTCATCGAGCCCGACGACATTGGTGTACTTGTGGTGAATGAAGTTGTGGGATTTCTTCCAGTGCACACTCGGTGCTGTGGTGTCCCACTCCCACTCGGTGGAGTGGATCTCCGGATCGTTCATCCAGTCCCATTGGCCGTGGATGATGTTGTGCCCGAGTTCCATGTTCTCGATGATCTTCGCGGTCGCCAGCATCACGATGCCGGCGTATCGCGCGACCCGATTTCCACTGGCGAACAACGCGATCCGACCACCGGCGGCCAAGCCACGCTGAAGTTGGATCGCCCGCCGGATATAGAGGGCGTCCCGCTGACCCCGGGATTCCTCGATCTCGGCTCGGATGGCGTCGAGTTCGGCGGCGAGCGCCTCGACGTCCTCGGCGGTGAGATGCGCGTATTGCTTGATGTCGGCGATGGCCATGTCTCTCCTCGCAGATCTCTAGACGTTCAAAGTGCAATCCCCTGCGGCGGTCGAGATGCAGGTGTTGATGCGGTCACCCGGGCCGTGCTCCGCACCGGAGCGGAAGTCGCGGACGTGCCCGGACTCCAGAGGCAGGACACAGGTTTGACAGATACCCATCCGGCAGCCGAACGGCATCTGGATCCCGACTTTCTCGCCGGCCTCCAGGAGGGAGGTGGCACCGTCGATCTCGACGGACTTGTCCGAGAAGGCGAAGGTGACCGTGCCACCCTCTCCGCCCCTGTCGGTTCTGGCGATGACGAACCGCTCGGTGTGCAGATTCTCGGTGCGCCCGGCTCCGTTCCAGATGGCTTCGATGGTGTCGAGCATCGCGGGCGGGCCGCATGCCCAGGTGGGGCGCTGCGTCCAGTCCGGGACGATGTCGTCGAGCGCCGCTGGAAAGTCGAGGTGGCCTTGTTCATCGGTCAACTGCAAGTGCAGCCGGTATCCGCGCAGCTCCTGGCCGAGGCCCTGCAGCTCGTCGCGGAAGATGACTCGGTCCGCACACGGCGCGGAATGGATGTGCACGACGTCAGGGTCGTACCCACGATGTTTCAGGGTCCTGAGCATCGCCATGATCGGGGTGACGCCGCTGCCGGCCGAGACCAGCAGGAGTCGCTCCGGCGGCGGATCGGGCAGCGCAAAATCTCCCCGGGGAGAAGCCAGCCGAACGATCGTGCCCGGTTTCACGCCCCCGACCAGGTGGCTCGACAAGAAGCCCTCAGGGGTGGCCTTGACAGTGATCGAGATCAGATCCGCATGCCTCCGCGGGACCGATGTCAGCGAGTAGGAACGCCAGTGCCACCGTCCGTCGATGTGCAGACCGATGCCAACGTACTGGCCTGCCTGGTAATCGCCGGAAAACCCCCAGCCCGGTTTGATCGTGACAGTGGCCGAGTCCTCGGTTTCCTTGCGTACCTCAACCACCTGACCGCGTAACTCACGCGCCGACCACAGCGGGTGCAGCAGCTTGAGGTAGTCGTCGGGCAGCAGCGGTGTGGTAGCCCGCGCCAACAATCCGCGCAGCAGGTTGACCTTCGACGTGGATGCGGTCTCGACATCGCTCGCCGGCTTCTCACTCCACCGGCTCAGCCGCCGCAACGTACGGGTCTTGGTGAACATACGTACGCTGACTACCCCGATGGGTTTGAGCTCACACGTCGGATTTGGACTCCAGGCTGAGCCTCTCGACGCTGACCGGGTAGAGCCGGTGAGCGCCGGGCAGGCCCTTCAGTTCCACCTCGCGGGCTGCGCCCAGCACGATGTCGTCGAGGTGCTTGACCGCTTCTCCGACCGGCTCGCTGACCAGGATCTCGCCGCCGTCGGCCTGACCGGCGACCCGGGCGGCCATCGCGACGTCGAGCCCGAACAGGTCGTCGCCGCGGCGCACCGACGTGCCCATGTGCACGCCGATCCGCACCCGGATCGCCTGCCACCGCTGCGGGCTCTCGGCCAGCGCACGCTGGACGTCCGTGGCGAACCGCACGGCATTCTCCGGATCAGCGAACGCGATCATGAACCCGTCGCCCTGGGTCTTGACCACGTGACCACCGTGTTTGTCGACGCGTGCCTGGACAAGCTTGTTGTGCTTCTCCAGCAGCTTCACCCAGGCCCGGTCACCCATGGCGGCGTTGTACTCGGTCGAGCCCTCGATATCGGAGAAGACGATGACGACCCGCCCATCGGCGGTCAGCCGGGCGAGGTCCGGGCGTTCCACCTGAGCCCATCCGGCCAGATCCTCGATGGAGTTGCGCACGGTGGCGCCCAGCCCCTTGTTGATCAGCATGTCCGCGGTCTGGAAAACCGTCTTGATCGCCAACGGCGCCACCCCGCGACGGCGCCTGCGGCGGCGGTCCTCATCCTCTGACCGCATGCGCTCGATCTCTCGCCGGGCCTTCGTCAGCTGCCGCCGGCTCACGATGAACAGCACGAGGAACGTGACGAACGCCGCGAACAACAGCACGACGACCCCCAACAGGACGGACTCAAGGGTGGTCGGCATCGGCACCTGGTGATTATCGGGCACAGGACGGCGGATGCGGACAACGCCGCCTCCGGCGCACATGTCACATTTCGTCGATTAGAGGTGTCTTGAGGGGGTAATCACCATCGACTAGGAGTCACCATGGATGCTCGTTTGAATCTGTTCGAGAACCCAACCGCCGCCAAGATACTCAAGTACGTCACGTCGGCCGGCAAGGTGATCACTGACTCGGCACTGCCCAAGTCCACGCACGAATTGGTGGCGCTGCGCGCCAGCCAGATCAACGGCTGCGGCTTCTGCACCGACATGCACACCAAGGATGCCGCTCTCGCCGGAGAGACCCAGCAGCGCCTCCACCTGGTCGCGGCTTGGCGGGAGGCGACCGTTTTCACCGAGGCCGAACGCGCGGCCCTCGAGCTGACCGAACAGGGCACCCGCATCGCCGATGCGGCGGGCGGGGTCAGCGACGAGGTGTGGGCGAATGCGGTCAAACACTATGACGAGGACCAACTCGCCGCACTGGTGTGCCTGATCGCGTTCATGAACACGGTCAACCGCTTGAACGTGATCGTGCAACAGCCCGCCGGCGGCTACCAGCCCGGCCAGTTCGGATAACGGCGCCGGGACTGTCCGGACGATCGTCGGTGGGGGCGAACTGGCACGCTGGTCATCAATATGACCACTCCCCTGCTCGACGATCCGAACGACCTGTCGGCGCTGCACGCCAAGGGCGACGACGCCGACACCCTGTTCACCGAGTTCGCCGCCTGGGCGGAGGCCAACGGCACGACGCTGTACCCCGCCCAGGACGAGGCGCTGATCGAACTGGTCAGCGGCGCGAACGTGATCCTCGCGACGCCGACCGGCTCGGGCAAGTCGCTGGTGGCCACGGGTGCGATCTATGCGGCGCTCGCCGCAGACCGCGTCAGTTTCTACACCGCCCCGATCAAGGCGCTGGTCAGCGAAAAGTTCTTCGCTCTGTGTGATGTGTTCGGGGCCGACAATGTCGGCATGCTCACCGGGGACGCGTCGGTGAACGCCGACGCGCCGATCATCGCCTGCACCGCCGAGATCCTGGCCAATCTCGCGCTGCGGGAGGGTGGCGACGCCGACATCGGCCTGGTGGTGATGGACGAGTTCCACTTCTACGGCGACCCCGACCGCGGCTGGGCCTGGCAGGTACCGCTGCTGGAACTCCCCAAGGCCCAGTTCCTGCTGATGTCGGCGACGCTGGGTGACGTCACATTTCTGCGGGAGGACCTCACGCGCCGCACCGGACGTCCCACCGCACTGGTCGCCGGGGCGCAGCGGCCGGTTCCGCTGTTCTTCTCGTACGCCACCACGCCGATGCACGAGACCATCGCCGACCTGCTCGAGACCAAGCAGGCACCGGTCTATGTCGTGCACTTCACCCAGGCCTCGGCGCTGGAACGCGCGCAGGCACTGATGAGTGTCAACGTCTGCACCAAGGAGGAAAAGGCCGCGATCGCCGAACACATCGGCAGCTTCCGCTTTTCGACGACGTTCGGGACCACGCTGTCACGGTTGGTCCGGCACGGCATCGGCGTCCACCACGCAGGCATGCTGCCCAAATACCGGCGGCTGGTGGAACAGCTGGCCCAGGCCGGGCTGCTCAAGGTGATCTGCGGCACCGACACTCTCGGCGTCGGCATCAACGTGCCGATCCGCACGGTCGTGTTCTCTGCACTGTCCAAATACGACGGCACCCGGATGCGGTTGCTCAACGCCCGCGAGTTCCACCAGATCGCCGGACGAGCCGGCAGGGCGGGCTATGACACCGCGGGCACCGTCGTCGTACAGGCGCCCGACCACGAGGTGGAGAACCTCAAACAGTTCGCCAAGGTGGCCGACGACCCCAAGAAGCGCCGAAAGCTGGTGCGCCGCAAGGCACCCGAGGGCATGGTGCCATGGGGCGAGGCCACCATGAACCGGCTGATGGAAGCCGCCCCCGAAGCTTTGACCAGCAACATGCGGGTGTCCACGGCGATGATCCTCGACGTCGTCGACCGTCCGGGCGACCCGTTCGTTGCGATGCGACGGCTCCTCACCGACAACCACGAGCCCCGTAAGCGTCAGCTGAAGCACATCCGTGAGGCGGTCGGCATCGCCCGCTCGCTGCTGCAGGCCGGAGTAATCGAGCGCCTCGACGAACCCGAGCCGGATGGCCGCCGCTACCGGCTGACGGTCGACCTGCCCCCCGACTTCGCGCTCAACCAACCGCTGTCGACTTTCGCGCTCGCCGCGGTCGACGTGCTCGACCCCGAAGCCGAAACATATGCGCTGGACGTCGTTTCGGTGATCGAGGCCACCCTGGAAGACCCTCGTCAGATTCTGGCTGCCCAGCTGAACAAGGCCAGAGGCGAGGCCGTGGCACAGATGAAGGCCGATGGCATCGAGTACGACGAACGCATCGAGTTGCTCGACGAGGTCACCTATCCCAAACCGCTGGCCGAACTCCTGGAACACACCTACGAGGTGTACCGGCAGACCAATCCCTGGGCGGCCGACGGACACCTGTCCCCCAAGTCCGTGGTGCGCGAGATGTGGGAACGCGCGCTCACCTTCCGCGAGTACATCAGCCTCTACGGACTGACCCGTTCGGAAGGCGCCGTGCTGCGTTACCTCTCCGATGCGTTCAAGGCCCTGCGCTCGGGCGTGCCCACCACGGCCCGCACCGAAGCGCTGGCCGACATCGTCGAGTGGCTGGGTGAACTGGTGCGCCAGGTGGATTCCAGCCTGCTCGACGAGTGGGAACAGCTGACCAGTCCCGACCAGCCGCACGACGTCCCGGTCCCGGTACCCGCCCGGCCACGCCCGCTGACGGGCAACGAGCGCGCGTTCACGGCGATGGTGCGCAACGCGTTGTTCCGCCGGGTGGAGCTGTTCGCCCGATCCCGCTGGGACGAGCTGGGAGCGCTCGATGCCGCGTCCGGGTGGACGGCCGAGCGCTGGGCCGAGGCCGGTGAGGCCTATTTCGACGAACACACGGAGGTGGGTACCGGAGCCGACGCACGCGGACCGGCATTGCTGATCTTCGACCGGCAGCCTCAGGTGTGGCGGATTCGACAGATCCTCGAAGATCCTGCCGGAGATCACGATTGGGGCTTCGACGTGGAAGTCGACCTGCCGGCCAGCGATGAGGAAGGGACCGCGGTGCTGCGTATCGTGGACGTGGGCCGGATGGGGTGAGCAGTTGCTGACCTTGATTTTATCGCGCCACCGGGGCCTTGCCGCAAGGCCAGGGTGATGGCGCACAATCGCTGGCCGAACGACGCCACGGGCAAGCAAGGGAACTGAGGGCTACGTGCCAGCTGACGCACACGACGACGAATTGCAGTCGGAACAGAACTATGTCGACGGGCTCTATACCCGCCTGGACGCCGAGCGCACCCGCGTGCGGGAGCGCTATCGCACCGCGCTGCGTGAGCACGGTGGCTCCGCGGTGGAGCGCGATGCGGAGGTCATGGCGCTGGCCAAGGAGGGCAACCGGCTCGACGTGGCCGACAACGGCCTGTGCTTCGGGCGACTGGAAACCGTTGCCGGAGAACATCTCTACGTCGGGCGCCTGGGCATCTTCGACCGCGAGGACGACTACGAGCCGTTGCTGTTGGACTGGCGGGCACCGTTGGCCCGCCCGTTCTACACCGCGACCGGCGCGCATCCGGAGAACATGCGCAGGCGCCGCCAGTTCCGCACCCTTGGGCGGCGTGTGCTCGATTTCACCGACGAGGTGCTCGGCCGGCCCACCGGGGAAGACTCCGGCGATGCGGCGCTGCTGGCCGCCGTCAACGCCCCGCGCGGTGAGGGCATGCGCGACATCGTCGCGACGATCCAGGCCGAGCAGGACGAGGTGATCCGCAACGAGCACCTCGGCGTGCTGGTGGTCGAGGGCGGGCCCGGGACCGGCAAGACCGTGGTGGCGCTGCACCGGGTGGCGTACCTGCTCTACACACACCGCGAGCGGATCGAACGTCACGGTGTTCTGGTGGTCGGTCCCAATGAGGCGTTCCTGCACCACATCGGCCGGGTCCTGCCCTCGTTGGGCGAATCCGACGCGGTGTTCATGACGCCCGGCGACCTGGTCCCCGGCCTGCAGGTCACGGCCGAGGACGCACCCGAGGTCGCCGCGATCAAGGGCTCACTGCGGATCCTCGACGTGCTGGCCGCCGCGGTGGCGGACCGCCAGGCGGTCCCGGACGAGCCGATCCTCATCGAACTGCCCGATGTCACCGTGCGCATCGATGCCGAAACCGCGCAGTGGGCCATCGAGGAGGCCCGCGACACCGGACTGCCCCACAACGAGGCCCGCGCGACCTTCCGCGACATCGTCACCTACGTCCTCACCGAGCGGGCCGTGGCGCGCATCGGCAAGGGCTGGCTCAGCCGTCAGGACAAGGCGGCATGGGAGGAGCTGCGGGCGAGCGTGGTCAGCGAACTCGACGACAACGCGGCATTCGCTGCGGCACTCGATGCGCTGTGGCCGATCCTCACCCCGGAAACCCTCCTCGCCCCGCTGTATTCGTCGCCCGAGCGGCTTGCCGCGGCCGGTGCCGATGCCCGGTTGTTCCGTGCCGACGGCAGCGCCTGGACCATCTCGGACGTGCCCCTGCTCGACGAACTCGTCGACCTGCTGGGCCGGGACAAGGCGGCCGACGAGGCCGCCGAACGCGAACGGCGCGAGGAAGCCGCCTACGCCGCCGGAGTGCTCGATCTGATGATCGCCCGCGAGGATCTGATGGACGACGAGGACCACCTCCTGGCCAGCGACCTGATCGACGCCGAGGACCTGGCCGACCGGTTCCTCGAACGCGACACCCGCGAACTCGCCGAACGCGCTGCGGCCGACCGGGATTGGACCTACGGTCATGTTGTGGTCGACGAAGCCCAGGAACTGTCCGAGATGGACTGGCGGGTGCTGATGCGTCGTTGCCCACGGCGGTCCTTCACAGTGGTCGGTGACCTGGCCCAACGCCGCTCGGCGGCCGGGGCCCGGTCCTGGGACACCATGCTGGAGCCGTATGTGCCCGGCCGCTGGATCTACCGGACACTGTCGGTCAACTACCGCACCCCGGCCGAGATCATGGCGGTGGCCGGTGCGGTGCTGGCCCAGTTCTCCCCGTCTGTCACCCCGCCGGAATCGGTCCGCTCATGCGGGGTGCAGCCGTGGTCACGGCACCTGAGCGCCACGGAAATACCGTCTGCCATCGAGGAATTCGTTCGTGACGAAGCGGCACGGGACGGGACCAGCGTGGTGATCGGACCCCCGGACGTTCCGGGTGCGGTGGCACCGTCGGAGACGAAGGGCCTCGAGTTCGACGCCGTGCTGGTCGTGGAGCCCGCACGGATCCTGGCCGACGGCGATCGGGGTGCCGCCGAGTTGTACGTCGCGTTGACCCGCGCGACGCAGCGCCTCGGCGTGCTGCACACCGCACCCCTGCCCGCCGCCCTGAACGGACTCGCCCATGCCTGACACCACGTGTGCGATCGTCGGAGGTGGACCCGCCGGGATGATGCTCGGGCTCATCCTGGCCCGATGCGGAGTGGCGGTGACCGTGCTGGAGAAGCACGCCGACTTTCTGCGCGATTTCCGC
The DNA here is from genome assembly GCF_000426065.1 of Mycobacterium sp. URHD0025. Taxonomy (GTDB): domain Bacteria; phylum Actinomycetota; class Actinomycetes; order Mycobacteriales; family Mycobacteriaceae; genus Mycobacterium. The sequence continues at coordinate 241,354 of NZ_AUEQ01000011.1, forward strand.
GGCGACACAGTGCATCCGAGCACCATGCGGATGCTCGACGAATTGGGCCTGTTCGACGAGTTCAGCGAGATCGGTTACAGCAAGGTGGAGAAGGCGGAGTTCCCGGTCGACGGCGATCCGGTGACCTTCGTCGACTTCCGCCGGCTGCGCCAGCCACACCCGTACGTGGCGATGGTGCCGCAATGGGATTTCCTCGATCTGCTGGCCGACGCCGGAAAGTGCGAACCCAACTTCACCCTGCTCATGCAGACCGAGGTGACAGGGCTGCTGCGCGACGGTGAGCGGATCACCGGCGTGCGCTACACCAGCCCGGACGGGGCCGGCGAGCTGCGCGCCGAGCTGACCGTGGCGTGCGACGGGCGCACTTCGGTGGTCAGACGGGAGGCCGGGCTGAAGACCAAGGACTATCCGGTGCCCTTCGACGTCTGGTGGTTCCGGTTGCCGCGGACCGAAGACGGTCAGTACTCACTGATCCCGCGTACCGGGCCGGGACGCGCGCTCATCATGATTCCCCGGAGCGGCTACTTCCAGGTGGCCTACCTGATTCCCAAGGGAAGTGACGCCGCGCTGCGGGCCCGCGGGCTCGACGCATTCCACGCCGAGCTCGCCGAGCTGATCCCCGAAGCCGACGCCGGATCGCTCGCCTCGTGGGACGACGTCAAACACCTTGATGTACAACTCAACCGGCTGCCGCGGTGGCACCGCGAAGGGCTGCTGTGCATCGGCGATGCCGCGCACGCCATGTCACCCGTCGGCGGGGTCGGCATCAACGTCGCGATCCAGGATGCCGCCGCGGCCGCACGCCTGCTGTACCAGCCGCTGCGCGGGCACCGGGTCACCGAATCCGACCTGGCCGCCGTGCAGCGTCAACGCTTCGTGCCCACCACAGTCACCCAGGGCATCCAACGGATCTTGCATCGCCAGGTGATGAAACCGGTGATGGCCGGTGCCGAGATCACCCCGCCGGGTGTGCTGGGGACCATCATGCGCCGGTTCCCCCAACTCAGCGCGATACCGGCGTATCTGGTGGGCACCGGTGTACGGCCCGAACACGTGCCCGAGCCGGCTCGCCGTTAGGTACCGCGTGGGAGGCAAACAGAACCCGGAACAACGCCGCCGCGAATTGTGCGATGCGGCAATCACTCTGCTGGCCCGCGAGGGCATCAAGGGTGTCACCCACCTGAAGGTCGACCGCAAGGCCGGCGTCGCAGACGGAACCACGTCGTTCTACTTCCGCACCAGCGCGGCGTTGATACGTGCCGCCGCCAACCGCATCGCCGATCTCGACCTGGCCGACCTCACCGCGGCCACCCGATCCGAAAACGACGGTGACGGCCCGTCGTCGGCAGCCGGCCTGGCCCGCCTGGTGATCCGCTCAGGAACCGGTGCGCGCCTGGTCCGCAGCAAGGCGCGCTATGAGCTGGTCATGCCCTCGAGCCGCGATGCCGCCCTGGCCGAGGCGTTCAGCCGCAATCAGGAGCGCTTCTTCGAGCTGCACCGTCACGTCGTGGCGGGGCTGTGCCCGGTGGGCACCGACTCGGCGACCATCGATGAAAAGGCTTATGTCCTGATGACTTTCATCAGCGGACTGATGCTCGCCCTGGCCCGTGGGGACCGCACGATCAGCTCCGGCGAACAGCTTCACGACATCATCACCGCGATCGTCGCGGCTCCCCTGCCGGCCTCACATCGCGAAGGAGTAGCCGCCGTTGACGGGTAGCGTCTGCCCCGTGATCCAGGAACCGTGGTCACTGGCCAGCAGGACCGCGAGATAGGCGACGTCCTCGGGCAGGCCGGGCCTGCGGATCGGGTAACGCGACAGGATCGCCTTCGCCTGTGGCGAGTCGGCCATCTCGGCCCACAGCGGTTCGGTGAGCGGTGTCCGCATGGTGCCCAGCGCGATGTTGTTGGCGGTGACGCCGTAGCGGCCGTTCTCCAGCGCGATCGACCGGGTCAGGCCCGCGGCCCCGGCTTTGGCCGCCGCGTATACCGCACCGCTGGCGTCCCCGGTCCGTCCCGCATCCGAGACGATGGTCACCACCCGGCCCCACTGCCGCTCGACCATCGTCGGCAGCACCGCCCGCGTGCAGTGCAGCACCCCGTAGAGATTCACCCGCAGGAACGGATCCCAGTCCGCCGGAGCGGATTCGGCGAACGGCATGCGGGCGGCGAAGCCCTCGGCCCCGGCGTTGCCCGCATTGTTCACCAGGATGTCCACCGGCCCCGCCGCTGTGATTGCCTGCGTGGCGGCGGCATAGTCGGTGACGTCGAACGGGACCGGCTCCGCATCGCCGCCCGCCTCCCGCAGCTCCGCGGCCACCGCCTCGGCGCGGTCCGAGCGGAGATCGTTGACCAGCACCGTGGCCCCGGCGGCGCCGAAGGCATCGGCAAGGCCACGGCCGACGCCCTGCCCGGCACCGGTGATCAACACCCGCCGGTGCGACAGATCGAATTGCAGCGTCATCGTCGGCCACGTCTCCTCTGGTTCGTTTCGGACAAACTATCGCATCAAATCTCTATATATGTAGAGTCTTGGCTACCGAAGTTGCCCGATCCCGGACGGAGCCGCAGTGCAATTCATCTTCAACCTGCCGCACATGCTGCGCCTGAAGGCAATGATGCAACCCTGGGAGGCGGCCGTGACCGGGGCCGACCAGACCCGGATGGCGAAACGGGCCGACGCGCTCGGCTACGACATGATCGCCGTACCCGAGCATTTCGCGATCCCCCACGACCACGTCGAATTGTCCGGCCCTCACTACCTGCAGTCCACGACAGCCCAGGCGTACCTGGCGGGAGCCACGTCCTCGATCTGCCTGAACTCCTGCATCACGGTGTTGCCACTCCAGCATCCGATCGTGCTCGCCAAGGCGCTGGCGACAGCGGACTGGATGAGCAGTGGGCGGATGATGGTCACTTTCGGTGTGGGTTGGCTGCAGCGCGAGTTCGAGCTGCTGGGCGTCCCGTTCCACGAACGCGGCCGGATCGCCGACGAGTATCTGGCCGCCATCATCGAGCTGTGGACCAGCGAAGCCCCTCGGTTCGAGGGCCGGTATGTGTCTTTCGACGACATCGCCGTTGAGCCCAAACCGGTTCAGAAACCACATCTTCCGGTGTGGATCGGTGGTGACGCCGATGCCTCCCTCCGCCGTGCTGCCAGATACGGCACAGGGTGGTGGTCCTTTCTCACCCCGCCCGAGCAGATCGCCGAGCGCATCGAATACCTCAAATCGCAGACGGGCTACGACGGACGACCGTTCGACGTCGTACACGGTATGGCGACCCGACGCGTCGGAGAGGGCCATACGGTGCGCATCGATCCAGATGCCCGGTCCGACATGAGCGCGCAGGAGATCGTCGACAGGTTGTGCTGGCTCGGCGAACAAGGCGTCACCGTCAGTGCCGTCCCACTGCCTGCTGTCAGTGGTGTCGACGAATACCTCGACTATGCCCAGTGGGTGATCGAGGAGATCAAACCAAAGGTGCCATAGAACTGGTGGTGGTCAAGGATCCAGATGGACCAAGGGCCCTATGCCCGCACCCGTGCAGCCCCTAGCCTGAAACCGTTCAGCCATAGGAGGGCACTGATGAGCGACCACGACGTTCGGATGATCATTCTGTCGACCGACGACCTGGATGAGTCGATCCGCTTCTACAGCGAGACACTGGGTATGCCGCTGAAGTTCCGCGATGGCGCCCACTTCGCCGCGCTCGACGGCGGCTCGCTGACCCTCGCGCTGGCTACATCGGTGGATCACCCGATCCCCGGCCAGGTCGTCGTCGGGATCAAGACCGCCGACGTGGATGGCGCGGCCAAGGCGATCGAGGCCAGCGGCGGCGGAATCATCAAGCACCCGTACGACGATGCGCACGAGCGCCGGGCCGTGGTCTACGACAACAAGGGCAACGGCCTGGTGTTCTACAGCCCGCTGGCCCGTTAGCCGGACACGGAAGCCGCGGCGTCGAGCAGGGTTTCGGCCAGCCGCGCGGCGGCCGGTGTCATCCGCTCGACCGGCGGAGCGGCCAGGTAGACCTGCCACACCGCCGGGTCGCGCAACGCAACGGTTCGCAGATCGCCGAAGCGGCGCGCCTCGGACGCCGGCATGAACGCGATGCCCAGACCGTTGCCGACCAGTTCGGCGATCGCGGCGAACCCGGCCGGAACCTCGTACTGCGTCTGCGGTTGCACACCGGCGCGGTGAAACGCGTCGTCCATCAGGCGCCGCAACCCGAATTCGGGTGGGAAGCCGACGAGCTCTTCGCCGGCCAGGTCCCCCAGCTCGAGACGGCGACGACGCGCCAAGGTGTGGTCGTCACGGCAGACGAACACCATCGGCTCCTCGAACAGCAGCTTCATGTCCAGCTGCGCCGGGAACCGGTTGGGCAGCGAGACCAGGGCCAGATCCAGCGAGCCCTCCAGGAGCGCTGCCAGATAGGCCGACGCACCCGATTGGCTCAGCCTCAACCGCAGCCGGACGAACGGGTGGGCACGGTGGAAGTCGCCGAGGGCACCGCCGACGTCGACCGGCCCATAGGAGATCAGCGAGCCGAATTCGACTGTACCCATGAGAGACCCGCGGAACTGACCGGCAGATTCGGCTGCCGCTCGGGCCGCATGCAGCACCTCGTAGGCGTGCGACCGGAAGGCCTCCCCCGCGGCGGTCAGACTGATCCGTTGCCGTGACCGGTCGAACAGCTCGACGCCGAGTTCACGCTCCAGCTTGGCGATCGAGGTCGACAACGCCGACTGCACGACATGCGCCCGCTCGGCGGCGCGGGTGAAACTCATCTCGCCGGCCACTGCGATGAAGTGTTCGATCTGTCGTAACTCCACGGTGTCAGACTATCTATCTTGGCGATGGGACTCATCATATTCAATCGTTGGACTTGATGTGCCCGGACGGGTGAGATGGACACCGAGACCCCGCGAGAAGGAGCAGCAACGGTGAACGGTTTGAGCAGAAGGAATTTCGGTTTCCTCACGGCCGCCGCGGCAGGCGCCGCGACACTCGCCGCCTGCGGCACCCCCGCGCCGCCTGCCGGCCCGGCCGGCCCTCCCTCGAAGCCGTCGCACACCCTGAACCCGGTCAAACAGATCGACGCCGGTGAGCTCAACGTCGGCTACACCGAGGCCGGCCCGGCCGACGGGCAACCGGTGATCCTGCTGCACGGCTGGCCCTATGACATCCACAGCTACGCCGATGCCTCGGCACCGCTCGCCGAACAGGGCTTCCGCGTGATCGTGCCCTACCTGCGCGGCTTCGGCTCCACCCGGTTCCGCTCCGCGAACACCGTGCGCAACGGTCAGCAGGCCGCACTCGCGCACGATGTCATCGCCCTGATGGACGCCCTCGACATTCGCGATGCCGTGCTCGGTGGGTACGACTGGGGCGGGCGCACCGCCAACAACGTCGCCGCGCTGTGGCCGCAGCGGTGCGCCGGTCTCGTCGCCGTCAGCGGCTATATCACCGTCAACCTGGCGGCCAATCTGAAACCGCTGTCACCGGAGGCCGAATTGGGCTGGTGGTACCAGTACTACTTCGCCACCCCGCGCGGTGAGCTCGGCTACCGCCAGAACACCAAGGAGTTCAACCGGTTGATCTGGACCAAGGCCTCACCGCTGTGGAAGTTCGATGACGCCACCTACGACCTGTCGGCCGCGTCGTTCGACAACCCCGACCATGTCGACATCGTGGTGCACAACTACCGGTGGCGGCTCAGCCTGGCCCCGGGCGAGCCCCGCTTCGACGCCGACGAGGCCCGGCTGGCCGGCAAGCCACCCGTCACCGTTCCGACGATCACGATCGGGTCCGACTTCGACGGTGCGGCCAAGGACGGAGCCGGCTACCGCGCGCTCTACACCGGGCCGTATGAACACCGCGTCCTCGACGGCATCGGGCACAACGTGCCCCAGGAGGCACCCGAGCAGTTCGCCGCGGCCATCGCCGACGTCAGCCGGATGGGCAGGCGCTGAACCCGGCGTTCAGGTGGTGTAGAGCGACAGATGGACGTAGACCTCGTCGGGTGAGCGTTCGTCCACGATCACCTCACGGTTCACCGTCCTGCCGCCCTTGGTGGTGATCCGGTCTTGCGCGTACAGCGGATTCGGGGCGCCCGACAACTCCGGTCCGGCGATCACCTCCGTGGTGCGGGGAATCTCCGATACCTGTGGCTGCCGGGTGAACTGCGACAACAACTCGGGCAGCTGAGCGGCATTCGTCCGCAGCGCCAGCCGGTGGCGGGTGTCGCGACCGGAATCGACATCCACGCCCAGCACCTCGACACCAGGCGGGAGCACCACGTCACCGAATTCCGCGGCGGCCTCCGCGGAGGACGGCATGCCCTTCCCGCCGTCGCCGGCAGTCGCGTCGCCCGATGTCGTCGAGCACGCGGTGAACAACAGTGCTGCTGCCAGCAACCATGACGCCAGCGCGGCGCATTTCTTGACCGTCATCGCGGGCCCCGTCATCGCTCGGCACCGAGGTCGCCCCGGTGATTCTGTTGTCGTCAGGGATACGGCCGTCCGGTCAACTTCCGGATCACGCGGATCTCGCCGTCCCGATACGGCCGACCATCGGCGTGGAACAAGTCATGGAACCAGACCCGTGGCGGTGTCTTGTAGGGCCGGTCCCAGGAATCCCACGGCAGATAGGTCTGCGTCTTACCCGCCACCAGACCCCAGGTGTACGCACCGACGTTGTGCCGTTTGGCGACCGGCAGAACCCCCTCTATGGTGCTGCCCTCGCCTCGCGCCAGGTACTCGGTGCACAGGATCGGCCGTCCCATCGGTGCCAGCTCGCCGATCCGGGCCTCGAATCCGACCGGATCGTCGTAGCTGTGGAACGTCACCACATCCGAGTGGTCCAGCTGGATCGTCGCCATCGCACTGCGCTTCAGCGGATCAGCCCATGGCCCGTCCCAAACACCGCTGGTCAGCGGCTGCACCGGGTTCACCGAGCGGGCCCAGGCGAATACCTGCGGCAAGAGGTCTTCGACGAGGCCCACCTTGTCCTGCCGTTCCACCTCCCGGTACGTGGCCGCGGGATTGTCGGGCTCGTTCCACAGGTCCCATCCCAACACCCGCTCGTCATGACGGAACTGGGTGATGACGCCGACGACATACTCACGCAAGGTTCGGCGGTACCGGCGGTCGTCCAGATGCTGCGCACCCGGACTCTGGACCCACACCGAGTTGTGTATTCCGGGCCGGGGCCGACGCTGGTGACCCAATCGGGGAAATGGATCCCAGCAGGAATCGAACAGCACGAACAGGGGTTTGATGCCGTGGCTGGATGCCAGAGCAACGAACTGGGCCAGTCGGTTCTGAAAACCCAGGTGGCCCTGAGCCCACAATTGATCGTGCAGGAACACCCGCACGGTGTTGAATCCGGCCAACCGGGCGATACGCAACTCGTTGTCGATCCGCTGCGGGTCATAGGTCTCGGGCTGGAACATCTCCAGTTGGTTGCCCGCGTTGGACGGAATGAAGTTGGCGCCCACCAGCCAGCCCTGCGCGGCATACCAGCGCTGCGCCCGCTCCGGTGACCAGCGGGGCCCCGGCCCGTCGGCCTGTGCGCGGGCCCGTGGCGCCCTGGACAGCGCCGCGGCCGCCGAAACGACCAACGGCACCTTGAACGCCGTGCGCCGAGCCACCTGACCGGCGACGCCTGACGTGATGCGCTGCGTAGAAATGCCAAACAAACTGTGTTCCTTACGATTTCATCATCATCGGCGTGCCTTGGATCGGCCGGGCATCGATCTGCCCACCCCTCGAGGTGTACCCGACTCCGGCCCGTGCCGCACGCCGCGCTGCCATGGTTTGGGGCGGACCACTTCGGGTACCTGTTGGCAATGGGCGATCGCATCGCGGAGCGTGGGGCTCCCGGACACTCTACGGACGCGGGGAGGCTCGGCGACGGTGCTGCTTTCCAGCGGCGATGGCCGGATAGCGCCCGGTAGCCCCGGTAGCGTGGCCATCGTGGACCTCCCAGACAACGGCAGAATCGACGCAGGCAACCTGACCGGAGTTTCGGAGACCGCACTGCTGACGCTGAGCGGCCGGGCCCACCAGGCCAGCCATCCCGATGCCATCATCGATGACCCGCTGGCGATCCAGCTCGCCGATGCGATCGAGTTCGACTTCGACAAGTTCGGCCGGCGCAAGGGCCAGGAGATGGCCCTGCGCTCGCTCGCCTTCGACAAGGCCGCCCGCGAGTACCTGACCGAACATCCTTCGGCCACCGTCGTGGCACTGGCCGAAGGACTGCAGACCAGTTTCTGGCGGCTCAGCGCGGCACTTTCGGACGCCCGGTTCCGTTGGCTGACAGTCGATTTCCCGCCGATCATCGCGCTGCGCGAGCTGCTGCTGCCCCACTCCGACCGCATCGGCACCCGGGCGCAGTCGGCACTGGACTTCAGCTGGATGGACGCGGTGGACACCACCGATGGGGTTTTCGTGACCGCCGAAGGGCTGCTGATGTACCTGCAGCCCGAGGAGGCCCTGGGCCTGATCACCGAGTGTGCGAAACGATTTCCCGGCGGGCAGATGATCTTCGACCTGCCGCCGGTGCTGGTGAAGAAGTTCGCCCCGAAGGGCATACGGTCCTCTCGGCGCTACCGTGTACCGCCGATGCCGTTCAGCCTGTCACCTGCCGAACTGGCGAACCTGGCGCACACCGTCCCGGGCATCAAGGCCGTACACGATCTGCCGATGCCCAGGGGACGAGGATGGTTCTTCGGCACCGTGTTTCCGACGTTCTGGCAGTTCAAGCCCACCAAGCAGATTCGCGGGGCCTACACGCTGCTGGAGTTCGGCTGACCAGCTGCGGGCCTCAACTTCGGCCGGCCAGCCGGGCGCGCTCGCGCATCGAGGCCACGACGCCGCCGTCGTTGAGGATGTCCGTGCCGGTGAGGTAACCGGCCCGCTCACTGATGCAGTAGGCCAGCAGATCGGCCATCTCCTCGGGCTTGCCCCACCGCGGCACAGCGGCATCGGCCACCAGGGCGCCTGCCCCGGCCTGTTCTTCCAACCGGCCCATCTCGGTGTCGATCGAGCCGGGCGAGACCGAGACGATGCGGATACCGCGGCCGTTGAACCGCTCGGCCTGCGACGAGCTGTACCACTTCACAAAGGCCTTGCTGATGGCATAGGAGAAACCGGACCTCATGTCCTCGGGAGCCATCCCGCAGGCCGCCAGCATTTCGGTGAGGAATGCGTCCTGATCCTGCAGTGCCAGCGGAAAGTGTTGCACCGGAATGGCTTCCTCGGGCAGCAGGTGGGCTGCCATCGACGCCACGTTGACAATGGCCGCGCCTTCGGCCGCGGACGCGAAGAAGGCCTCGTTCACATGGAGGGTGCCCAGCGCGTTGGTCCTCATGACGTACCCGGCATCACCCATGCTCGGACTGACCCCCGCCGCATGGACGACCGCGCCCACGTTGCCGAGCCCTGAGGCGGTCTCGAAAAGCCGATCGACGGCGGCGCGGTCCGTGACGTCGGCATTGACGATCGTAGCCGGGATACCGAGATCACCCAGGGCCGTGGCCGCGTCGTCGAGGCGCTCCTGTCGCACGTCGCACAACACCACCGCGTGGTCCCGGCCGACGACTTTGGCCGTCGCCAGCCCCATGCCACCCGCACCGCCTGTGATCACCGTCACCCGTGTCATGACAAGCACGGTATACCGGCAAAATCGCCGCGCGCGCCGGGGGCTCGAGCGACTGCTCAGCGGCAACATCGGCGGCGCGAGACATTTTCGCGGCGCAATCTGAGCGGCTCGCTGTGCGGACGCACCGAGCGGCATATAACGGTTAGTGATGGCAGATGGCCCGACGATGACGCTGGCGAACCGTTGTCGAACACCCGCGGCGGATCGCGCGCTATGACGTGCCCGTATTGCGGATCCCCGCTCGATGGGACCGACACCTGCAGCCGCTGCGGACAGATCCACACGTCGACGACAGGATGGCGACCGGACCCGACCGCGCGTCACGAAGGCCGCTACTTCGTCACCGGGCACCCGACGAACCGGGTACGCGACGGCAGGGCCGTGTCGACCGACCCCATCGGCGGCCGGATGCTGCCCGACTACCTGGAGCTGAAGACCTCCGGTATCCGGGCGACGTGGCTGGGAACCACCGCGGCCGCGGTGATCATCGTGATGACTGCCGCGGTGGTGTGGGTGCTACTGGTGGCAGGCCGCAGGCCACCACCCCCTCCGGAAGCCGGATACCTTGCAGCACTGCACGATTCCGGGCTCTTCGATCAGTTCAATTCCGATGCCAATGCGGTGGCCCACGGACGGCAGGTGTGCCGACGGCTGGAAGACGGCGAAGCCCAAGAGGGGTTGGCGGCCGACAAGATCGCCGTCGACACGTTCTGCCCGCATTTCTCCGAAGGTTTCCGTGTGCTTGAAAAAACCACCGTCACGGGCACTTTCATCCTCTCCGACAATGCCGGCGTGGACGGCATCGCCTCGGACGGGACGACGTGCCAGGGCGCGAACGGGTACTCCGACGTCAACCCCGGCACCATCGTCACGGTCAAGAACGGCAAAGGCGACGTGCTGGCGACCACCACCCTGGGGCCCGGTAAAGGCAGCGCCGCCAGCTGCACCTTCTCCTTCAGCGTGCCGTTGACCGAAGGTGAGGATCGCTACGTGCTTTCAGTGGGGCGTCGTGGCGAATTCAGCTACAGCTTCGAACAGCTTGTGGCCAAAGGGATCCAGATGCAGCTCGGTCAATGATGTTTGCGCGTTCAAATTTGCGAAAACCACGCCCCGGTACGGAACTGCGCCGTTGATCCGGGCTGTCATATCACGGCGTACACCGTCGATTGGACACGAAGCGATCACGAGTGCGGCTCGCTCACATGTCAACCGCGCATCCATCTGAAAACTTGTCTGGACTCCCAATTCTGGGAGTTCTACGGTTGCGCTCGTCACAATTCTCATCGGTGTAATTACCGCACGACCCGAAGGAGCTGATCGGGGATGGCCAACTTTGCTCACATCACGGTCAAAACTGTCGTCAGCGCTGGATTGTGCATGACCGCGTTGGCGACCGCCGTAGCGCTGAGTCCGCACGCGGCAGCCGCGCTACAGCTCAAGACAGGCGGCTACAAGTGCGTCGATGCCGCTGCCGGCGCCGCACCTGTAGCCGGCGCACCGCTGTGTGCGGCTGCCGCGGTCGAAGCCGCCGGCGTCGTGCCCGCAGCGGCGCCCGCAGCCATCCCCCCGGTGCCAGTCGCGGCACCGCCCGTGGTCCCACCGGTACCGCTCGCACCGCCGGTCGTCCCGCCGGTACCGCTGGCGCCACCGGTGCCGGTCGTGCCGGCAGCGGCTCCTGTCCCCGCGGCAGCTCCCATCGCCGCTCCGGTGGCCGTCGCAGCGGGCACCGGAAAGGGCGTGCCTACCGTTTCGCCCGGTGGCGGGCCGGTGGCGGGGACACCCACACTGCCCGGTCCCGCGAACTGATCGGTGGCGGGCTGATCGCCCCGACCCAGTAGGCGGCATGAGTAAGGCGCCCGGCTCACCGGCCGGGCGCCTTACTCATGCCGTGTTTTCTTGCCTGACAGCGAGATTCGCTACTCCTGCACGATCACCGGATCGCCGACGTTGACGGTGTTGAAGTACCATTCGGCGGCCGCCGGGATCAGGCTGATGCAGCCGTGGCTGGTGTTGTCCAGTCCCATCGACGGGACAGCCCACGGCGCCGAGTGCACGAACAGGCCACGATGGGTGAAGCGGACCGCGTAATCCACGTCGAGGAGATAACCGTCAGGGGCGTCGACGGGAATGCCGACGCTGCTCGAATCCATCTTCACCGTGCGGTCTTTCCCCAGGACGGTGTAGGTGCCGACCGGAGTCGGATAGTCCGGACGGCCCATCGAGGCCAGCAGCACCCCCGGCTCGCCGGCATGCGGCAGGTGGTGCGGTGCCGGAAGGGCGATCGGCGGGTCTTCGGCCATCCCGTCGATGGTCACGGTGAAGGTGTGGTCGGAGATGTCGGCGACACCGACAACCGCTGGGCCGGTTTGAAATTCGGTCCGCATGCCGCCGACCGACAGCATCACCGTGCTGTGTGCCGGCCAGAACTGCTCCGGAGTCCACGACACGACCTTGGCATCGAGCCACTCATAGGTGCCGGTACGCGCGGGAGTGGAGTTCAGCCCGAGCGCACGTTCGACAGATGACCGGTTGGTCACCGGGTTCTTGAATGTCACCACCACGGGATGGCCCACGCCCACGACGGCGCCCTTGGCCGGCGCGATCGATTCGATGGTCGAGGTCAGCGGCAGACTCACCGCCGCCGGGTCGACGCTATCGGTGGCTCCGGAGAAGAAGGCCATGACGATCACGACCGATACGAGAACACCCTGAAAAACCGCGCGCATCAATTCGATCCCTCTGCGATGTCCCCATGATCTTGAACGTTGTCATGGTATTGGTTCGCAGCTGTCCGAATGTGTAGTCACACGTAGGCAATTCGGTCAAGCGTTCGTCACGTTTCGGCCACGGCACCGAGCCGCGGCATCAGTCCCCGACGAGCTCGCCGGCCGCCGAGTTCAACGCGAGGACCCGAGCGCACGAAAGCGGGGTCACGAGGTTGTTGGCCCGCAAGCCCGAGGGCAGCGGTCGCTGAGATTCGCGGTCGGTCGCGTCGTCGTCGGCCTCGGGCCGGTAAGACGATGGGTGCCTGCGCTTGGCCGCGGCGAGCTCACGGGAGTAGCGCTGCGACGAACACCAGAGTGGATGTGTCGCCAACTCGATGACCGTCGAGCCGGCAGCTTTTGTCGCCATTTTCCCTGACCTCCAGCGGAGCTTCACGGCACTTCTACACAGTGCCAAGCGTGCTCGGCCAAGCTGAGACGAAGCATCGGGTTGGCCGTGTACACCTTAAGGATCCCTCTTAAGCTGCGTTTACACACTGAAAGATCGCCGACAGAGACGTATTTCACACTCACCGATTTGACATCTTCCACCGCAGTTGTTTGCTGTCGGCGGACGCCCAAAGTCCCTGATCGACCGATCAAGATCATCGCGGCAGGCACTGCCAGCAATCCCGCATCGGCCGACGCGACAGGTCCCTGTCCGAGGGGCCTGCCACAATCGCAGCATCTTCTTACATTCGCAAGAAACCCGCACGTCGGAAGTGCACACAAGTTAAGGAACCGCGCCAGCGAACGCGCCGCCGTTAGCCCCGTCGATGCAGAATCGTTACCTATCCCTTACCCTGTCCGGTGGCCGAGCTCCCCTGCTGGAACGTCAATTAGCTCGGTGAAGGGTGGTACGGCTGTGGATGCGAATGATCCGAGCGTCGGAGAACATGCGCGTCCGACCGTGACTCGGGCGTCCCGCGCGTCCATCGAAAGCTGGCCGCTGCGATGGAAGGTCGCGGCGACCTTGGTGTTGCCGATCCTGCTCGCGGCGACGTTCGGCGCAGTCCGTATCTACAACGAGCTGTCGGCCGCCTCGCGGCTGAACCTCGCGTCCGACAACGCCGTCATCGTCGTGCCCGCGGTGGAGTTGGTCGACCGGCTCGACGGCCTGGCCTACGCGGCCGCCTCGGGCGCACCGCTCGAAGAGCCCCTCGCACAGTTCGACCAGAGCGCGAAGACCCTGGACGCTCTGATCACCTCCGCCGAGTTCGACCCGACAGCCGCGGCGCAGCTGACGACAGCGTCGTCGACCGCCAAGACGCTGCGCGACGACCTCACATCGGGCCCGCTGCCGCAGCGGGTGATCGCCGAGCGCGCGTCCAACGTGGCGTCCGGCGTCGTGTCCGCGATCGCCACGACCACCGGGACGGTCGATGACCGCGTCGTGCGGCCGCTCGCGGACCAACTCGTGGACGCACTGACCGCGCAACGGGCATTGACGACGCAGCGGGTCCTGATCGCCGCCCCCGATTTCGGCGATTCGGACGAGCTACGCACCGAGGTGGCCGACGCCGCGGGTGCGGAAGCAGCCGCCATAGACCGACTCGGCCGGCTGACACCCACCGACGAAGTCGCGACGTTATCCAAGGAATCCGACGTCCGGCGCCACACCTACACCGAACCTTCCGGCGACAGCGTGCACGCGCCCGCGTTCACCGGCGCGATGCGGGCAAGCGTCGATCAATACCGCGCGATGACGCAACGCCTGTCCGCCGATCTCGACGGCACGCTGCACCACCGAGCCAATGTGTTGCGGTCCGATGCCCTGCGTGACACCGCGATCATCCTCGGCGCCGTGCTGGCCGCCCTGGTCTTCGCTCTCGCGGTCGGGCGTTCACTCATCCGCTCGATCGGCCGGCTGCGCCAGGGCGCACTGCAGGTGGCACAGGTCGAGCTGCCCGAGGAGATCGAACGGCTCAGCAAGGGCGGCGGCATGCCGGAGATCCAGACGCTGCCCTTCCGCACCAACGAAGAGGTCGGTCAGCTCGCGCGCGCGATCGACGACATCCACTCCCAGGCGGTTCGCCTCGCCAGTGAGCACGGTGTCCGCCTGCAGATCGGCGACATGTTCGAAACCCTGTCGCGCCGAAGCAGGTCACTGGTCGAGGAGCAGCTGGCACTCATCGAGACCCTCGAGCTCGACGAGGAAGATCCCGTCCGGCTCGATCACCTCTTCCGGCTCGATCACCTGGCGACGCGCATGCGCCGCAACGGCGACAACCTGCTGGTTCTCGCCGACACCGTGGAACGCCACCGCATGTCGCCCCCTGTTGCCCTGCCCGACATGCTGCGCGCCGCGATGTCCGAGGTCGAGGAGTATCGCCGGGTGCAGGTCGGCCACATGGCCGACGTCTCGATCGCCGGTTCGGCGGCAGGCGATATCGGCCACCTGATCGCCGAACTCCTCGACAATGCGCTGCGGTACTCGCCGCCCGAGTCACCGGTGATGGTGACCGTCGGGCGCGCGGTCGACGCCGGCCTGCTGGTCGAGGTGGCCGACCGGGGACTGGGCATGTCCAAGGACGACTTGACCGCAGCGAACGAACGCCTCGCGCTCGGTGGTGAGGTGACGTCCGAAACCGCCAAGCGAATGGGCCTTTTCGTGGTCGGCCGGCTGGCGCGACGCCACGAGGCCACGGTGCGGCTGCGGACCACCGCAGCCCTGACCGATCGGCCCGGTGTGACGGCGAGCGTGCACCTACCCGGGACGCTGATCTCAGCGATCGGGATGACCGAGACCCTCGACGACCTGCGCACCGGCTCGTTCGCCGAACCTGCCCCGGGAGAATCCCGGTCGGGTTCCGCCGGAGACGGGCGGGGCGCACTCGCAGCCGGCACGCTCGGCCAGACGAGCGGCTCGCAAGCCACCTCGCAGCCCGAGCGCGAAGCCGAGGCCCCGGTCCGGGCGACCACCAACGGACTGCCGAAACGCTCGCCCGGCGCCAGTGGCGTGAACGGCTTCCCGGCCCCTTCGAACGGGCTCACCGCCCCGGCGCCGGCCGCCGCAGCCGAGGAACCCGAGCGGCAGCAGCGCGGGAATCCGCTGTCCTACTTCACCTCGGGCAATTCCGAATCCGCCATCTCGAATCCACCGAGCCCGGAACCCCCATCAGCTACAGAATCCACGTGGCTCGACGTCGATGCGGAAAGTTTGGAGAGTGCGCCGATCTTCGAGCGGATGGCCTCGGAATGGCTGATGGATCCCACGGCGCCGGAATCCCGCCAACGGGTATGGACCAGCTCCGCCGACGCGGGCTGGGAGGCCGCGGCCAAGGCCGTCGAGCAGGAACCGAAGCGGCACACCGCATCCGGACTGCCGATTCGCGAACGCGGAGCGCGCCTGGTGCCCGATGAGGCAAGATCGGAAACCCAGGCCAGGGCCGACGGGTCCAACGATCCCGCGGCCATCCGCGACATCCTGAGCCGACAGTTGGCCGGCGTACGCAGGGGCCGGGCCGAGACCGACGCAGCACAGAGCCGAATCGAAGGAGATCGATGAACACCGGCACGCAACCACATGAACGGTCCGCGGAGTCTGCTGCAACACGGTCGAAAACCTCAGGCACCCTCGACTGGTTCGTGTCGAACTTCGTCCGTGACGTGCCGGGTGTGTCCCACGCGATCCTGGTGTCGGCGGACGGACTGCTGATGGCCGCGAACTCCCACCTCCCGGCCGATCGTGCCGAGCAACTGGCCGCGGTCACCTCAGGTTTGGCGAGCTTGTCGACCGGTGCCGCCCGATTGTTCGAGGCCGGCAACGTACGGCAGTCGATCGTCGAGATGGACGACGGGTTCCTGCTGTTGATGGGCGTCGGCAACGGCTCGTATCTGGCCACCCTGGCCTCGATCTCGTGCGACATCGGACAGGTCGGATACGAGATGGCGTTGTTGGTCGACCGGGTGGGCAAGACCGTCGAGGCGACCCCGCGCGCCGCCCATGGAGCTCGATGACCCTGAGCATGGACAGACCCGACCAGAAACGGTCCGCGAGTCGCGCGCGGCCGTACACCCTGACCGGCGGACGAACCCGAGCCCGGGTCGAGGTGCCGATCGAAGCGCCGGTGGAGGCCTTGCTGTCAGCCGCCGACCTCGACTGCGCGCCGGGCGACATCCCCGCCGTCATCGTCCGGCTGTGCGAGACCCGGCCGTCGATCGCCGAGATCTCGGCCTACGCCGGCCTACCCATCGGGGTGACGCGAGTACTGGTGAGCGATCTGGTGGACAGCGGCCACCTACGCGTCCACGCCACCCTGACCGACCGCTCGACCGTTGCAGAACGGCGCCTACTGATCGAAAGGACCCTCAGTGGATTACGCGCACTCTGACTCCGGCCCCACCGTGTCATCGACGAAGATCGTGATTGCCGGCGGCTTCGGCGTCGGCAAGACCACGTTCGTCGGTTCGGTGTCGGAGATCGTGCCGTTGCGCACCGAGGCGCTCGTCACCAACGCCTCGCAGGGCCACGACGACCTCGAGGCGATCCCCGGCAAGGAAACCACCACGGTCGCCATGGATTTCGGCCGCATCACGATCGCCGACGACCTGGTGCTGTATCTCTTCGGTACACCCGGGCAGCGGCGGTTCTGGTTCATGTGGGACGACCTGGTCCATGGCGCGATCGGCGCCGTGGTGCTCGTCGACACCCGCAGGCTCGAGGACAGCTTCGCGGCTGTCGACTTCTTCGAGGCCCGCAGCCTGCCGTTCCTGATCGCCGTCAACGAGTTCGACGACTCCCCCACCCACAGCATCGACGAGCTGCGTGAGGCGCTGTCCGTCTCACCGAACGTACCCATCATCAACGTCGATGCACGGGAACGTGATTCGGCGAAAAACGCGCTTATCGCCGTCACCTCCTACGCGCTGGACCGCCTGCCGTCCACAGCGTTCTAGCTCCACCGCCCCACCAGTCCCACAGTCTCGAGGAACCAACCATGAACCACCAAGTACATCACTTCGACATGGGCCTCTGGCTGCTGTTCCTGGCGTACATCGTCTCGGTGACCGGGTCCGTCGTCGGTCTGGCCTGCACCCGTTGCGGTGCCACCGCAACCAGCGGACGCGATCGGCTCCGCTGGTTGCTGATGGCCTCGATCGCCATTGGCGGAGTGGGCATCTGGCTCATGCACTTCATCGCGATGCTCGGCTTCGCGATTCCCAGCAGCATGGTCCGGTACCACTTGGGCTGGACGGTCGCCTCGGCCGTCATCGCAATCGCCGCGGTGTTCGTCGGACTGATCACCATCGGCCGGGAGTTCGATCTGCGCCGCCTGCTGGCCGGCGGTGTGATCACCGGACTGGCGGTCGCGGTGATGCACTACACCGGCATGTGGGCAGTGCAGATGCAGGGCACGATGACCTACGACACCACCCTTGTCGTCCTCTCCTTCGTGATCGCCGTGGTCGCGGCGACGGCCGCGTTGTGGTTCACCCTCGTCCTCGAATCACGCGGACTGCGATTCGTCGCCGGCCTGGTGATGGGTGTCGCCGTCGTCGGCATGCACTACACCGGCATGGCCGCGGTGCGGGTGAACGTCGACCACACGATGCCGGTTCCCGGTGGCCCCGAGGTGTTCTCGTTCCTGTTCCCGGTCTTCGTGATCGGTCTTCTCGCACTCGTCGTCCCGATCACCGCGGTGATGCTGGCACCCGACACCAGTGGCGAGGACAGCGAATCCGAGCCTCGCCCCGTCGCCGCGGCGGGCGGACGACACCGGTAGACCCGGCCACCTCTCGGCGAGCGGACGCGGAGGACCTCAGCCTGCGATCAGATCGTCGATCTGGTTGATCGCCAATGTGGCCCCCTCGACCACGCCCATGTCCAACACCTGCTGAAGCGCATCGGCCGACTCGTAGGTGGCCACATAGACCGCCCGAGTTCCGCCGTCGTGCTCGGCGAAGGTGTAGACGTTCTTGGACACCGGCATATCGGGATTCGGCTTGAAGTCCGCATCGGCGAAACCGTCATCGAACGAGAAGCTCGTCGGCTCGTCGACAGCGGTGATGTCCCAGTATCCGGCGTACTTGTTGCCGTCCGGGTCGGTCATGAAGTACGTGGTGCGGCCGCCGGGCTTGAGGTCGTGGTCAACCACTGTCGCGGGACAGGTCGGCGGCCCCCAAACCTTCTCCAGTTGACGCGGATCGGCGTAGACCTGCCAGATGCGCTGTACAGGCGCCGCGAAGTCGGCGGTGATGGTGAGCGTCAGGTTGTCGAGGTCGTGTTGGACATCGGTTACGGGCATGGTTCAGTCCTCCTTGGTATCTGATGCGATCAGTTCATCGATGCGTGCGATGCGGCCACGCCAAACGTGTTCCAGCTCAGTCAACATGGACGCCACCGACCGCACTGCCTCCACATCGCCACTGGCCAGCTGCTCACGACCATTGCGTCGCTTGGTGATCAGCCCGGCCTTCTCCAGCACGGCGACATGTTTTTGCACTGCGGCGAAGCTCATCTCGTACTTCGCCGCAAGCACCGAGACCGAATGCTCCCCGGCCAGCACCCGGCGCATGATGTCTCGCCTGGTCCGGTCGGCGAGCGCGTGGAACAGGGCGTCTGCCCGGTCCTCATCGCTCTCGGTCACCTCACCAACATACAACCATTTGGTTGTATGTTGTCAAGAGCGCAGGCGCCACCGGTTGGGCGATCGGGTGCGACCGACCACCCAGTGGCCCTGACTAACCCCAATAGGAGAAGTTGCACACCGGGTTCACCTCGGTCTTGAACGACACAAGTTTGTCGCCGTCCATCATGATCGTGCAGGTGAGTGGGGCGCTCCCGCCGTCCGCGGCCACTTCCGACTCCAGTTCGTCGTAGACGGAGTACTGCTTTTCCCACGGAAGCGTCACATCCGTCTCCGTCTGCTCCGCACCACCATTGATCCGGTAGCGGATGGTCACCGGAGCGCTGCCGCCGGTCACCTTCATGACCGCCGTGCCCACCGGTGCACCAGTCGGCGGGGCCGCCTCGGGAGACTCGGACGCCGTGGCGCTCGTCGTCTTCGCCACGGGCGTTCCCGTAGTCGTGGTGCATCCGGCGGCCACCGCGGCGGCCGACACCACACTGACACTCACCCAGACCAGACTCCCGCATCGGCGCATAGCTGAGACTACGACGACGGGGCGCCACATTGACCGCCAAAACCGAGACTGGCATCACGCGTTGTCATATATTGGGCCGGCGTGTGTTCGCGACGGCCGGCATTCCCGCTGCGGCAGCTCCGGACACCATCGCGGAATGTCAAGGGGGACATCGGTAATGGTGAACAGTGCGCGCTGCCCGGAGAACGCCGGACGGATACCGCTGCGGTACGGCCTCTCGGTCTTGGCCATCGGTATCGGAATCGCGGCTGCCAGTGCGCATCCAGTGGCATGGGCCGATCCCGGCACCACCGGCTCGTCGGCCTCGCCAGGCCACTCGTCGAGCCACTCGGGCACGGCGGCCGGCCACGGGCCCAAGAAGCCGGCCGACCGGCGCGGCACCCGGCCGAACCGAACGTCGCCGGCAGCGAGAACCGCCGACCCGTCGTCGTCGAAGAACGACGACACCTCGTCATCGACACGGCCGGATCGGACAGCGCCGCAGCAGGACTCGATCGCCGACATCGTTCGCGGAAAGCTGCGCGGAATCAAGCCGCCGGACCCGGTCCGGGCCACCGACATGCCTGCGGCGAAGCCCGACGCCTCACCGAGCACAACGAAGCGCTTCGCGGTCCTCGCGCCGCCGGCATCAACCGTCCGGCAGGAAATCCGCACCGCGATGTCGCGGGCGACGCCGAGCAAGGCTGCGCTGCCCGAAATCACCGCGGTTCTCCCCGCTTCCCCGAAGGCCACCGCGCATACGGCCCTGCCGGTCGCGAAAGTCGCCGCGGTAACCACCACGACCGAGACCACTCCCAATCCCCCGGAGCCGCTGTCGCCGATCGCCAAGATCGCCGAACTGCCGGGCCGCATCGTCAACACGGTGCTGCAGGTGCTGGACATCACCGTCTCCGCCGACGGCCCCGACAGCCCGCTCAACTTCGCGCCGATCAACGACGCGGTGTTCGCGGCGTTCCGCGAGATCGAAGGCCAGCTGGGACTGACCAAAACCCCTGCGGCGCAGCCGGTGCCACCGACGATGATCTACCACGGGCCCACCGCCGGCAAGACACCGACGGTGTCGCAGTTCCTCAACGCCGCGAGCGCGGAGTACGTGTACGGCGGCACCCCCGGCGACCTGAAGCCGTTCGTGGTCGACGGCAGGCAGATGGAATCCACCAACGTGCTGTCGGGGATGTCCGCCAAGGCATGGGTGACGCCCGAAGGCCAGGTGATCATCGCCTACCAGGGCACGACGGGCGGAACCAACCTGCTGCACAATCCGCTGATCGCGGTGTCCCAGGTGATCGCCGATACGCAGGTGATCTTCACCGACACCACGCCGCAGGCCTTCACCGACTCGCTGGACTTCGAGCAGGACGTCGAGGCCGCCGCCATCGCACAGGGCTACCGCAAGGAAGACATCTTCCTCACCGGGCACTCACTGGGCGGGTGGGAGGCGTCCTATGTCGCTCAGCAAACGGGCTTGGGCGGCATCGCATTTGAGAGCCCCGGGCTCAACTCCACAGTCCCGGGCAACGGCGCCGACTCCGGGTTCGTCAACGTCCTCACCTACGGCGACACCGCCGCCTATTTCTCGACCGATCTGCCCGGACTGCAGCCGTTCATGCCGGAGTACGTGCCAGGCGGAGGCAGCAAGCCGCACTACGGATCGATCGTGATGATCGGCAATCCCGATGCCGCCATACCGCTGATGAACTCGACGGCACTGCTGAGCACCGGACCGATCGGAGGCGCCATCTTCGTCGCCGACATCCTGGTCAACTTCCTGCAGTACCACCTGCCCGGGATCCAGGCCTATCACCTGGGTGTCAACCCTGACCCCGGCGTGGTGCCGTGGTTGGGGAACGCATCGGGACCGGTCAACGCCGACTACGCCGACATGACGATTCCGGAACTGCAGAAGGCCGCGTCGGACGCGGGGACCCTGATCAAGCCGTGAATGATCAGACCGCAGTGGAAGTCTGAGCGGACTCCCGCTGAATCTGTTCCGCGGCTTCTTGTTTGATCCGATCGAACTGTGCGGCCATGGCCTCGGACAAAGCGGTTGCCGCGGACAGGGGCCGCACCATCACCATGAAGTCGTCGATCTTGCCGTCGTCATCGTGGTGCAGGAAGTCGCATCCGGTGATCTTCTTGCCGTCGACCGTGGCCTCGAACACCAACGCATGATCGTGCCCGCCGGCATCGGCGATCTCGCGGATGTACCGGAAATCCTCGAACACCCGCATGACCCCACGCAGGATCGCCGCGGTGATCGGCTTGCCGGGATACGGCTTGAACGCCACCGGGCTGGTGAACACGACATCGTCGGCCAGCAGCGCCTCGATCGCGGCCTCGTCACGCGCTTCCACTGCCTCCCGGAACGGATGCATATGACACCTCCATCATTCGGTACATCGCTGGCGCCGATGCTAGGCGCCGGGCCATTTGATAGTCAACATTTTGAATAATCACTTCGCTGCTAGCATCGGCTCATGGCGCTACGCGACGCAGTCCTGGCCGCGCTGCTCGACGGCGAAGCATCGGGCTATGACCTGGCCAAAGGCTTCGATGCGTCGGTCGCGAACTTCTGGATGGCCACACCTCAGCAGCTCTACCGCGAACTGGATCGCATGGCCGCAGAGGGCCTCATCGCCGCCCGGCTCATCGAACAGGACCGGCGCCCCAACAAACGGCTCTACTCACTGACCGACCAGGGCAGGCAGGCCCTGCTCGAGTACACCGCGCTCCCGCCGAAACCCGGAGCGATTCGCGAGGACCTGCTGGTCCAGGTCCAAGCGGTCGACACCGGCAACATCGAGGCGGTCCGCGACGCGCTCGCCGAGCGCCGGCAGTGGGCCGCCGCCAAACTCGCGCGCTACCACCGTGTTCAGAGCCACCTGCTGGCCGGACGCACCGAAGAGGTGTACCTGGCCGAGGCCGAGCGCATCGGCCCCTATCTGACGCTGCTGCGCGGAATCCGGTTCGAGGAAGAGAACATCGCCTGGGCCGGGCAGGCACTCGCGGCCATCGAACAGCGACTGGCGGCGGCGGACCGACCCCGTGGATGACAGTCTTTGGTGGCGCCGCGGACCCCAACAGGCAACGCCTACCGATGTGGATTGCCGCGGCGACCAGACGTTACTGTGCTTTCGTCGGCTTCAGCGAACAAGCCGACCGGAAAGTTGAGCGAATTCATGACCGCAGCACCAGACGCCTCGGAGCTCGAAGCCCGCGTCGGCCACTACTACGAGGTGGACGGCCGCTATTTGGTCGGCCGCGAGAAGGTACGCGAATACGCCCGTGCCGTGCAGGACTACCACCCCGCACACTGGGACGTCGACGCCGCCGCGAAGCTGGGCTACTCCGGACTGGTCGCGCCACTGACCTTCACGTCGACCCCGGCCATGGCGGCCAACCGCCACCTCTTCGAGTCGATCGTCGTCGGTTATGACACCTACCTGCAGACCGAAGAGGTCTTCGAGCAGCACCGCCCGATCGTGGCCGGTGACGAACTGCATGTCGACGTCGAACTGTCGTCGGTGCGCCGGATCGCCGGCCGCGACATGATCACCGTCACCAACACCTTCACCGATACCGCCGGGGAGGTGGTGCACACGCTGCACACCACCGTCGTCGGTGTCACCGCCGAGGATCTCAACCCGGAGATCAAGACGGCGGTGCAGCGGGCGATGATGCACGACGTCGACCTCTTCGCGATCAACGACGACGAGTACCAGAAGACCGTGCGCCCCGAAGGCGAGGTCCGCATCGCCCAGGCCGGGATGACCCGCACCCCGGGGACACCGTCCTTCGATGACGTGAAGGCGGGCGACGAGCTGGGGGTACACCACACCCGGCTGTCCCGCGGTGACCTGGTGAACTACGCCGGCGTGGCAGGCGACGCCAACCCGATTCACTGGGACGAGGACATCGCCAAACTGGCCGGGCTGCCGGACGTGATCGCCCACGGCATGCTGACCATGGGTCTGGGTGCCGGATTCGTCTCCACCTGGACCGGTGATCCAGGGGCCGTGACCCGGTATGCGGTGCGGCTGTCCCAGCCGGCCATCGTGTCGGCCAAGGAGGGCGCCGACATCGAGTTCAGCGGCAAGATCAAATCACTGGACCCCGAGACCCGAAGCGGCGTCATCGTCGTCTCCGCGAAGGCCGGCGGCAAGAAGATCTTCGGGCTGGCCACGATGAACGTCCGCTTCAGCTGACCCCGCTTCGCGGCCCTGTCAGGTTCCTGTGAGCACCGTCGAGCGCCACCGAGATTACTTAGATCAGGTAGCGTTTCAGGGGTTGCGCACGCACTGAGCTGAGGAGCCGCCGGATGAATCTCGGTCCGTGGGGCGATCTGACGATCTTGGCCGCTGTACTCGAGATCGTCTTCGCCACAGGCGTATTCGTGTACATCGGCCGGATGGAGCGACGGACGTCGCATCCGCTGGGCGAGAAGGTGGGCGCCCACAAGGCGGTGCTGGCCAAACTCCGCAAACGCGAGCCGCTGTCACAAGACGAAGTGGATTACGCGACCGAATTGGTTTCCGACGCTCGGTCACCGCTCGCCTACGCCATCCCCGCGGCCCTGTTCACCATGGGCTTCTTCTACGTGGTCGGCTGCCTGTTCATGCTCCACCTCGACGGCGGCCATCCCTCGTTCCGGACGTTCATCGGCGGAATCCCGATGCTGACGTCGATGAACATGGCCGCACAGCTGCGCCGGGTGGCGCGGTTGAAGCGGAACCTGCAAGAAGTTCCGGTCACCGAACCGGCGGTTTAGCCGGGACCCGATTGCCGCGGCGATCCGGCGACCGGGTCGCCGTCCTCCCAGAGCATCAGCTGCCGAACCGATGCACGTGATCCGTACGGCTGCAGCATCTGGCTGGCGGGGCGGGGACGGATCCGCAGCGGCCACCAGAACCAGCGCCCGAGCAGTCTGGCGATCGCCGGCGTCATGAACGAGCGCACGATCAGCGTGTCGAACAACAGACCGAGCGCGATCGTGGTTCCGATCTGCCCGAGAATCCGCAGATCGGCGAACACGAACGACGCCATCGTGGCCGCGAACACCACGCCTGCCGATGTGACCACCGCGCCGGAACCCGCCATGGCCCGGATGATGCCGGTGTTCACTCCGGCGCCGATCTCCTCTTTGAACCGGGAGACCAGCAGCAAGTTGTAGTCCGACCCGACCGCCAACAGCAGAATGACGGCCAGCGCCAACACGATCCAGTACAACTGGATGCCGAGAAGCTCCTGCCAGATGAGGACCGAAAGCCCGAACGAGGCGCCCAGTGAGAGGGCCACGGTACCCACGATCACGGCTGCCGCGACGATGCTCCGGGTGATGAACATCATCACCAGCAAGATCAGGCTCAGCGCTGCGATGCCCGCGATCATCAGATCGTATTTCGCGCCGTCCTGGATGTCCTTGTAGGTGGCCGCCGTACCGGCGAGGTAGATCTTGGACCCCGCCAGCGGGGTGCCCTTGACCGCTCCCTGTGCGGCGTGCCGGATCGCATCGATATGCGAAATACCTTCGGGCGTAGCGGGATCACCATCGTGAGTGATGATCATGCGGGCAGCCTTGCCGTCCGGTGACAGGAAGAGCTTCAGGCCGCGCAGGAACTCCGGAT
The DNA here is from genome assembly GCF_000426065.1 of Mycobacterium sp. URHD0025. Taxonomy (GTDB): domain Bacteria; phylum Actinomycetota; class Actinomycetes; order Mycobacteriales; family Mycobacteriaceae; genus Mycobacterium. The sequence continues at coordinate 266,515 of NZ_AUEQ01000011.1, forward strand.
TGGTGAACGCCTCGGGCGGAAGGTAGAAGGAGTCATCGGTTTTCGACGCGTCGTACGCCTGCCCGAGGGCGGTGGCGTTCTTCAGCGCCGCCGCCGTCTGGTCGTTGATACCCGAGGTGGTGGCGTAGTTGGTCAGCGTCAGGTCGCGATTGGCCTGCTGGCTGGCGATCTGCGGCGGAATCAACGCGAGTAGTTTCGGCTGCAGCGCATCGAGTTTGGAGATACTGCCGGAGACGCTTGCCAGCTGATCGGTCAGCGCGTCGATGCCGTCGAGCGCGTCGAACACCGACCGTAGCGCCGCACACATCGGGATGTCGAAACAGTGTGGCTCCCAATAGAAATAGTTACGCAGCGGGCGGAACTGGTCGTCGAAATCGGCGATCTTGTCGCGCAGGTTCTGCGCGGTGGCCACCGTCTGCTGGAACGCCTTGGCCTGCTCATCGGTGATGGCGCCCGACTGTTGCTGAAGCGCGTACTGCTGGCGCAGCACGTCGATCGAATTGTTGATCACGTCAACCTGTTTGAGCAGGTCGGCCCCGCGAGCCTGCTGAAACGGCAGATTGTTGATCTGCGACGCGCTGCCCGCGCTGATCTGGAACGGTATCGACGTGTGGTCCAGCGGGGTGCCCAGTGGCCTGGTGATGGACTGCACCTGAGCGATGCCGTCGGTGTGGAAGACAGCCTTGGCGACCCGCTCCAACAGGATCATGTCCGTGGGATTGCGCAGATCATGATCGGCTTCGACCATCAGCAGTTCCGGATTCAGCCGTGCCTGCGAGAAATGGCGCTCGGCGGCGGTGTAACCGACATTGGCCGGGGCACCCGCGGGCATGTAGGGCCGGGCGTCGTAGCTCGTGCTGTATCTCGGCAGGGCGAGCAAACCGATGAGGGCGATCCCGATCGTCACCACCAGGATGGGGCCCGGCCAGCGCACGATCGCGGTGCCTATCCGCCGCCAGCCCTGGGTACGCATCGGGCGGGCCGGCTCGAACAGGCCGAAGTGGCGGCCGATGACCAGCAGTGCCGGCGCCAGCGTCAACGCCGCGACCACAGCGACCAGGACTCCGATGCCGGCCGGGACACCGAGGCTCTGGAAGTACGGGAGCCGGGTGAAAGTCAGACACAGCACCGCGCCGGCGATCGTCAGGCCAGAGCCCAAGATGATGTGCGCGGTTCCGCGGTACATCGTGTTGAAGGCGGAGATGCGGTCTTCGCCCGCATATCGCGCTTCGTGAAAGCGCCCGAGGATGAAGATCGCATAGTCCGTGCCTGCGGCGATCACGAGCAGCGTCAGCAGGTTGGTCGAATACGTCGACAGCTCGATGATGCCGGCGTTCGCGAGCACGGCGACGACACCGCGCGACGCGGTCAACTCGATCATCACCGTGAAAATCACCAGAATCGCCGTCGTGACGCGACGGTAGAGCGACAACAGCATCACCAGGATCACCCCGATGGTGATCAGGGTGGTTTTCAGCGTGCCGTGACGGCCCACCTCGAACTGATCGGTGACCAACGGCGCGGCACCGGTGACATAGGCCCTGACCCCCGGTGGCGGCGGAGTGTTCTCGACGATGTTGCGCACCGAATCGACGGATTCGTTGGCCAACGACTCACCCTGATTGCCTGCGAGATACACCTGGACCAGGGCCGCCTTGCCGTCGGCACTCTGTGACCCCGCGGCCGTCAGCGGATCTCCCCAGAAATCCTGGATGTGCTGGACATGCACGGTGTCCTGCCGGAGCTTCTGGACCAACCCGTCGTAGTAGTGGTGGGCGTCGGCACCCAGCGGCTGATCGCCCTCCAGAACGATCATCGCCGAACTGTCGGAGTCGAATTCGTCGAACACCTTGCCGATTCGCTTGGCGGCCTGCAACGACGGGGCGTCGTGGGGGCTCAACGACACGTTGTGCGATTCGGCGACGGTCTCCAGCTGCGGCACGAAGACGTTGGTCACGACCGCCAGGCCCAGCCAGAACAGCGCGATGAGTACCGAGAACCGCCGGATCAGATCCGGAACCCGGTGTTGTGGGGAGGTCTTGGTGCTCATCCTGACTTGTCCAGGCAGTAGGTGAAGGCGTTCACGTTGTTCGCTGTTCTCTCGTCCTTGACCACGTCGTCGATCGTGATCCGGCAGCCGATCGAGTTGCTGTCGCCCTGAGCGGAGACGTTCACCGCGACCGCCGGTTGGGTGGTGGTCGTGTCGTAGGACCAGGGCAGCGTGACGGCATCGGCCCGCTGTGGTTGCGCGTCGACGTCCAGGTAGGTGATGGTCGCGACCGTGCCAGGCGGGCCGAAGACCTCAAGGACCACGTGTTTGGGGTTGAACGGAACGATCTCGTTCGCGCTGCCACTCGGTGTCGACGTCACGTCACGCGAGGCGAAGACGCCGTGCAGCCGATACACGGTGAATCCGGCCAGCACGACGACGGCGACCGCCACCAGAAGCATCCAGCGTTGGCCCAGACGACGGCCGATCGAAACCCGCTGCATCCGTGAACCTCTCATGGGCGGCGACAGGCGCTGACATTACTGAATTCCTATAGGACGGCTAATCAACCAGGTTGACGTTATGGCACCTGGCCGCGCGCCACAACCCGTGCGTAGCTGGGAGATTGCTGTGTGCCGAGTCAATCCGGCCGGCTACCGAAGCCGCGACCGCAGGACGCTCACGCCATCGCCCGACAGGGCGTCGAACGCCACGGTGCGGCCGCACACGGCCAGCATCAGCGCGACGCCCGGACCGGCGATGACCTGGCCCTCACCCCACGTTCGGCCCGTGTCCTCGTCGAGCAGTGCGAGACCGCGCAGGCGACGCTGCGGAAAGAAACCGAATTGCCGCGGGCTGGTGAGGAAATCGAGCACCCACGCCACCTGTTGCGGATCCGGCCGGTGCGCAAGGCCCAGCGGAATGCGGATATCGGCACCGTGTACCAACACATCGGTCAGGCCCGACAGCGGACCGGTGACGGGCGGGCTCAATCGGTAGTCGGCGCGGCTGCGCAAAGTCTCGGCGATCTCGGCCGCCGAGGCTCGCGCGCGCCGCCGGGCCAGCGCGTCGATGCCACGGTTCATGCCGCCGTGGCGAATGCCACTGGCCAGAAATCCCCAGAACCCGTCGACGAAATCGCTGACCAGATGGGCCGCAACGGTTTTGACGTCCCACCCGGCACAAAGACTCGGCGTGCCCAGTTGGTCGGTGTCGAGGCCCGCGATCAGGGTCGCGATCGACCGGCGACCGTCGGCCACCGCCGCGAACACCCGTTCGCGTTCCTCAGGGCTCAACCGCACGGCGCTGCCCACTCAGCCGGGGACTCCGGCCTTCATCGACGCCAACGCATCGGTGCTCAGCCGGGCGAGTTCGTCGGCCTCGGCCGGTTCGAGAGCCGCCGTGAAGATCTCGGTCATCCGCCGGTTGGTGGCCGCCTCGATCTCGGCGTAGCGGTCCCGCTTGTCCGCACCGTCGGCGAACGGTTCGGGCCAGCCGAACATCGTGGTGTACTGATGACCCTTGTTGAGCATGTGCGCCTCGACCGGGGCGATGCCCGAGATGGTGAGCGCGTTGAAGTGCACCCCGGCACGCAGTTCGCGCAGCACGAACATCACCTGCAACGCCCGGGCAGGGGCATCGTCGGCCAACGGCATCGCGCGCCAGCCTGCGAACAACGGCAGCCCCGCGATCGGCGACGCCGAGATGACCTTCTCCCCCAGCGCCGCGATACGGTCCAGCCCCTTGGTGCCCGACAGGTACTTGCGGCCGAACTCCGCGGCCTGTGCCCAATACTGTTGTGCCGCACCGGCAGCACCGCGGACCGCGACACCTTCGTCCCACATCGCCGCGAGCCCCTTCGGTTCGAACACCGCGAAGACGGCGCCGACAGTGGCTCCGGTGGCCTCGCCCAATACTCCGCCGCGGCCGGCGACATAGTGCGCCAACGGGTTCTCGTAGCCGGCCGCCGTGCTGGCACCGAACGTCTCGGGGTGCAGCATGAAGATGGCGACAGCCTGTTCCATTGCGGTGCCCGTGGCTGCGGCAGCATCCAGCATGTCGGTGTTGCTCATGACGATGACTCCTATCTGGCGAGATCCCACTGGCCGAAATCGGCTGCGAGAACGTCGTTCACATCAACATGGATGCCATCGATCACGAACCCCGGGTCGGACGCGGTGACGACTTCCCTCTGGAACAGCACGGCAGCCGGCTCCCGTTCACCGCGTGACCACGCCTTCGTCTGCCAGGCCCAACGATAACCCGGGCTGGTCGAGGATCCGATGACACCGTCTGCGATCGCCCAGCCACACTGGCGACGGCCACCGTAGATTCCGGTTCGCGCCACTCCCAAGACCGCGTTGATGCCCCGAAACCACTGGACCGCCTTGGCTTTCCAGGTCGAGGCATCGATATCCTCGTCGACGCTGAAGAAGATCGGCGCTGTCGCCGGGCCGCCCGCAGCGGTGTGCAGCCCCAACGCCGTCCGGGCGTCGGCCACTCCTCCGTCGTAGCCGCGGGTGAAGTCCGACGGTGTCGGCCATCCGGGCTTGCCGAACTGGTAGCAGCTGACGATCTGAAGACCGGCGGCCCGCAGGCGGTCGGCGTAGTCACGGGTGACCGGTTTGAAGTCGAAGGTTGCCCCCGGCCGCAATTCGGAGACGTACACCAACGCACCACCGAAGCCTGCCGTCTTGATCTGCTCGGGCTGGACCAGGCGGTCGGCGAAATCGACGAGTTGCAGCCCGTCGGCAGCGGCCGTCGGCGCACTCATCGTGGCTGCCAGGGCGCCTGGCAGCGCCAATGCCGGGCCGAACAGCGCTGCATACCTGAGGACTTCACGCCGCGAAGCGGATCGCGTCACGGACCGAAGCGTATCCGCGGTTGGCTTGGATTGGTATCGCTTTCGGGCCATGCCGCCGTGGTTCAATGTGCGCGTGACGGATGCGGACCGGTCCGTGCTCGATGACGACGCGTGGGCAGCGATCAGGGAAGTCGTCGGCCGGGCCAAGAAGTCGACCATGCACTGCGCAATCGCTTCGACCGACTCTGACGGCGGACCTCACATCACACCGGTCGGGACGATATTCCTCCGCGAGGATTACACCGGCTTCTATTTCGACGAGTACACCAGTGCCCTGGCCCGCAACGTCGATCACGACCCAAGGGTGTGCGTGATGGCAGTCGACAGTGGGCGCCTGTTCTGGCTTCGCTCACTTCTGGCGGGGCGTTTCATCGCGCCGCCCGCTGTGCGGTTATACGGCACAGTCGGGGCCCTGCGACCCGCAACGTCGTCCGAGCTCGTGCAGGTTCGGCAGAGCGTCCGCACGACGCAATGGTCGAAGGGAGGCAAGATGCTGTGGTCCGGTTTCAGCCGAGTACGCGATATCACCTTCACCGGGTTTCGGCCGGTGCGTTACCCCGTCATGATGGGTCGTCTCTGGCCGGGTGTTTCCTGACGCCGGATCGCCGGAGGTTCGCTCAGGCCGCCGAACCCGCTCGGACCAGTGTGTCGATGTCGGGCAGTGGCAGCTGACAGATGCGGTGCGCTTCGTCCGCGGGCATCCCGAGCATCTTGAGGACGTGCTCGGTGACGGCGTCGGCTGCTTCGGCATCGTCACGGCCGGGTTCGTCGTGGAGTAGCTGGCCCAAACCGAGCAGCGCTCCGCCTACGACTGCCATCGCCAGCGTCAGATCCTGAACGTGGAAACGCCCCGCGTCGATGCCCGCGCTGACGTCGCGGCGGGCCCGCGGCGCCACACCCTTGTCGGAGGACAGCAGAGCCAGCCCGCTGGACAACAGCACCTTGCTCTCCTGCGGACGCCGGCGGAACAACCTTCCGGTCAAGCGGAAGCTGCACGCGAACGCCTCCGCCGGATCGTCCAGCGACTTGGTCAGTTCGTCGAGTAACGCACCGTGGGTGTCGAGCACCTCGGCCAGTGCTGCGTCGAACAACTGCTCCTTGCTGTCGAAATGGTTGTAGAACGACCCCATCCCGACGTCGGCCGCCTGGGTGATCTCGAGGACCGGGACATTGAGTTTGCCCGCCGCGATGAAGGACATGGCAGCCGAGATCAATGCCGCCCGGGTGCGCTGCTTGCGCCGCGACGAGCGATTGCGCGGCTGCTCCTGCTCATCCGCGGGTTGCCCGGCGTGTGTCATCGGCATGCCCCTTCTGCTTCCCCGTGATCGTCAAGAATATCGCGATCCTCATGGTTGAGGAATTCGTCAGAAATGCTTGACTGAGGATAACCTCGTATGTGACGATTTCGTCAGTTGTTGACGGATGGGGGCGTGGTGACAGAAACCGTTGGTGCTCATCAAGGGCTGCACAGCGAGCACGGCGCCATCGCGGGCGAGCATCTGGGCCGGTGCCGCAATCCGGTCATCAAGGTCCATGACATCGCCTGGCTGGAGTTCGAGAAGCCCGACCTCGTCCGCGCCGAGGCCTTCGCACACGCCTTCGGGTTCGCCACCGTGATACGCACCGAAGACCGGTTACAGTTCCGCGGCACCGATGCCGCCGCGCCGTGCCTGGTCGTGCGCAAGGGGCGGCGCTCGCGGTTCACCGGTGTCGCGTTCGTCGCACAGGACGAGGTCGACGTGCTGCGCCTGGCCGATGCACTCGGGGCGCCGACCCGGCCCTTACCCGAGAGCATGGGCGGACTCGGCGTCGACCTCGTCGACCCCAGCGGTGTCCCGGTGCGCGTGGTCGCGGGCATTCACACCTTGCCGCCACTGCCACCCCAGCCCCCGCACACGCTGAACTTCGGTCGAGAACTGCCGCGCATCAATGAAACTCAGCGGCCGGCGCGGATCCCGGCCAGGGTCCAGCGGCTGGGCCACATCGTGCTGCAGAGCACCCGGTACATCGAGGCGCTGAACTGGTATCTGGACAACCTCGGCATGATCGTCAGCGACTTCCTGTATTTCCCCGGCCAACGCGACCAGGGTCCGACGATGAGTTTCATCCGGTGCGACCGCGGTGGCACTCCCACCGACCATCACACCCTGGCCATCGCTCTCGGGCCCCGCAACCGCTACGTGCACTCCGCGTACCAGGTGGCCGACCTCGACGCGCTGGCCGCCGGGGGCGAATACCTGCGCGAGCATGGCTACCAGCGATCGTGGGGTATCGGCCGCCACATCCAGGGCAGCCAGATCTTCGACTACTGGCGCGATCCGGACGGCTTCCTCGTCGAGCACTTCACCGACGGCGACATGTTCGACAACACACTCGAACCCGGCTGGGCCGCGTTCACCGCGTCCGGCCTCGCGCAGTGGGGACCGCCGGTGACCAAAGACTTCCTCGGCATTGCACCCGGCCGCGAGTCGCTCGACGAACTCCGCTCGATGCTGGCCGCGGTCCGGGACCCGGACAACGAATTCACCCTGACCCGCCTCGGCGGCCTCCTGAAAGTAGCCGGCTCATGACCACGACCGTCCTGCGCACCGCCGACGCCTGGTACGTCCAGACCGACACCGGCGCGGTGAAGATCGACACCGCCGCGACCACCACCGGCGAGTTGCTGGGCGACCGCGCCGCGATCGACACCGCCTGCCGCGGCACCGGTGGTGTCGCGGTCGAATCCCTTGCGCTCGTGTCACCGGTGACCGCGCCGTGCCGCGTCGTGGCCCAGATGACCAACTTCGTCTCGCACGTCAAAGACTCCGGCATGGACCCCGCGACCGTCCCATTGACGTTCTTCCGCAAGGCATCCGGCTCGATCAACGGACCGACGGCGGACATCGTCAAACCGTCGCACGTCCGCTTCATGGACTACGAAGTGGAGATCGGCCTGGTCATCGGCAAGGAACTCGCCGTCGGCACCGCGGTCACCGAGGCGGACCTCGCCGAGTACATCGCCGGGCTCGTCGTCACCAACGACATCTCCGCCCGCGACGTCCAATTGCCGAAAACCCAGTTCTACGAAGCCAAGTCGTATCCCACGTTCACTCCCGTGGGCCCGGCCCTGGTGCTGCTCGACGCCGGCGAGCTACAGCGCTTCGGCGAGCTGCGTCTGCAGCTGAGCGTCAACGGGGAAGTGCGCCAGAACTCTACGGTCTCGGGCGACATGATCTACCGGCCGCTGCGCGCACTGCAGGAGCTCGCCCGCTTCCAGCGGATGGACGCCGGCGACCTACTGCTCACCGGCACACCTGCCGGTACGGCGCTCACCGCTCCTCCGAAGCCCATCGAGATCATCGGGTCGCTGTTGCCGCCCGCGGTGAAGTGGAAGGCCTTCTTCAAGAGCCAGTCGAAGAACGCCAAATACCTGCGGGAGGGTGACGTCGTCGAAGCCAGTGTCGCCACCGACGACAAGACGATCGACCTCGGCACTCAACGCTCCGTGGTGCGATACGCGTGATCGCCGTTCCCGACCGCTCCACGGTGGTCATCATCGGCGCCGGCCCCACGGGCGTCACCGTCGCCACGCTGCTGGCCCAGTACGGTGTCGACTCGCTGATCCTCGACCGCTGGGCGCAGGTGTACCCGCAACCACGGGCGGTCCACATGGACGACGAGATCGTCCGCATCTTCGCGCGCCTGGGTATCGCAGACCAGGTTGCCGCGATCTCGCGACCGGCGCTGGGCCTGCGCCTGCTGGACGACTCGATGAACGTGCTCGCGGAGTTCACCCGCGACACCGGGCTGAGCCGCAACGGATTTCCCCAAGCCAACATGTTCGACCAACCCGAACTCGAGGCTCTCCTGCGCGCCAACCTCAAGCGGCACCCGAGCGCCGAGTTGCGGGGCAACGCCGAGGTCACCGACATCGCCGAGAACGGTGCGGGGCACGTCCGCGTCACCTACACAGACCGCGTCCGCGGGACCGAACACGCCGTCGACGCCGAGTACGTCCTGGGATGCGACGGCGCCAACAGCCTCATCCGCACCCGAATCGGCTGCCGCATGGACGATCTCGGATTCGAGCAGCGCTGGCTGGTGATCGATGTCGCGACAGCTACCGACCTGCACCAGTGGGAAGGTGTCCACCAGGTGTGCGACCCGGTCCGGGCGGGCACCTTCATGCGGATCGGTGAAACGCGGTACCGATGGGAGTTCCGGCTCCTGGACGGCGAGACCAGTGCAGCGTTCAACACCCTGGACAGGGTGCGGCCGCTGATCGAACCCTGGGTACAGCACGCGGCCGCCGATGACCTGCATCTGGTACGGGTGACGGAGTACACGTTCCGCGCCCAACTGGCCGACAACTGGCGGCGAGGGCGCGTCTTCCTCCTCGGCGACGCCGCCCACCTCACACCACCGTTCATCGGACAAGGCCTGGGTGCCGGCGTGCGCGATGCGATGAATCTGGCCTGGAAACTCGCCGGCGTCCTCAACGGCACCCTGGGCGAGGAGGTCTTGGACACCTATGAGCAAGAGCGAAAGCCACACGCGCGTCAGCTGATCCGGCTGGCGCTCGGTGTCGGCCACGCGATGACGGCGGGCGGCAATCTGGGCAACCTCGTCCGGCGAATCATCCTCCCGCAGTTGCACCGGTTGCCCGGCCTGCATGCCAGGGTCCTCGACAGCGAAACTCCGGGACTGCGCCGATCCCGGCTCATTCTCACGTCCCGCGCACCGGGGAATCTCGCGGGCACGCTGTGTCCGAATCCGATGGTCGCCGAAGGCCGCCGGCTCGACGACATCCTCGGGGCCGGCTTCGCGATCCTCACCACCACAGCGCCCAGCCCGCGGCAGCAGGCGCTGATCGCGCAGCGCGGAGCCGTCCTCCACGTCGCCGCACCTGGTACCGAACTGGCCCGATGGCTGCGCCGCGGCCACGCGACAGCTGCGATCGTCCGACCCGACCGGACCGTCATGAAGGCAGCACGAGACATCGACGCACTGTGCACCGTGCTGCCCACATTCCCTCGCGTTGCCCCGACTCAGCCCACCGGCAGAATGAGGCCCGGCCGATGACCAAGACGCACAGCGGTATTCCCGCATACCGTCAAGACCTCTACAGCACCGAAGCCATCGTCGACCCATATCCCCACTACGCCCGGTTGCGCGAACTCGGCTCCGTGGTCTGGTTGCCGCGGCAACGGGCCTACGCACTGCCCCGCTACACCGAATGCAAGGCCGTTCTTCGCGACGACCGGACATTCATCTCGGGCAAGGGCGTCGCCCTCAACCCGTTCATCAACCGGCTCTCCAGGGGAACGACCCTCAACAGCGACGGCGGTGAACACGACGAACGCCGCAAGCTCGTCGCGCACCGGATGCTGCCGCGCGCCCTGCGGGCAATCAGCGGCAGTGTCGACGCACAAGCCGCATCCGTGGTCGACGCCGCGCTGGCCACCGGGGAGATCGACGGCGTTGCCGACCTCGCGACGGCGTTGCCCATGGCGGTGGTGCCCGATCTCGTCGGCTGGCCACGCGACCAACGAGACCACCTGTTGCCGTGGGCCGGAGCCACGTTCGACGTCCTCGGGCCCTTCAACAAGCACGCACTCAGAGCCATGCCCGGCGCGATGCAGATGCTGCGCTTCGCACGCAAGGTTGTCCGCAAACGGGCCATGCTCGAAGGCAGTCTGGGTCATGACGTGCTCCTCGCCGCCGACGGCGGCAAGCTCTCGCATGCCGAATGCCCGCCGCTGATGGTCGACTACATCGCGCCGTCGCTGGACACCACCATCAGTGCCATCTCGAACGCGCTCTACCTGTTCGGCGCCCATCCGGGCCAGTGGCAGCTCCTTCGTGACGACCCGACGTTGATACCCAACGCGGTCAACGAGGTGATCCGATTCGAATCGCCGCTGCGGGCCTTTTCACGGAAAGTTCTGCACGACACCGAAATCACGGGGACTTCGGTCTTCGCAGGCGCCCGCGTGCTCGTTCTCTACGCCTCCGCCAACCGCGACGAACGTGAATGGGACGACCCCGAGACCTTCGACATCCGGCGCGACGCGACCCGTCACCTCGGATTCGGACAGGGCGCCCATGCCTGCGCCGGCCAAAGCCTGGCACGCCTTGAGACGAGCGCGATGCTGCGCGCGCTCATCGAGCGGGTGGAACGGATCGAGCTGACCGGCACCCCGACCTGGGCAATCAACAACATCATTCGCCGCCACAAGCGGCTGCCGCTGAGGCTTCATCGCGCCTCGACCGGCGGTCGGTAACCCCTGGCCGGTTGACCTGCGGATGAGCACAGTCGGCGAAACCGGCGCGGATCGAAGTCAGATGAACCAGAATGGCTAGTCGCAGCTAACTGCCGCAGCTAACTAAGGACACCTGGCAGGACCACCGTGGCACGAGACGTGATCGCCGTCGACACGACGCTCGATCACCCATGCGCCGATATCTGGCCCCTCCTCGCGGCACCGGAGCTGTACCCACGGTTCTTTCGCGGCCTCGGCTCGTGCGAGCACGCTGCCGCCGACCCGCACCTGTTCGAGGTGTGGTTGTCGACCTCCCGCGGCACCGTCGTCGTCCACGAGATGCGCCAGACGGTTCGCCTCTCGGGCACGGAACTGCGCCTCGACGCGACCCAGACCGGTCGCTGTTTCGCCTCGATCCGGCTGACCCCTGAAGGACGCGGCGCGCGGATCGCACTGAGGATCTTCGCGGTCGGTACGTTGCACCCCGACATCGCAAAAGCCGGTGACAACGCCGTCGAGAGCTGGATCCGCGAAGGGCTGCAGCGGATCTCGGACTACCTCGCCGGCGAGCCGTCCGCCCAACTGGCCAACATGGGTGACGGGCGCTCTCTGCAACTCAACGTCTTGAAGACCATGATCACCAGCGGCGTGGTCCGCGCGTCTCGACCCGATCGCGGTCTTCGCCAACTCAATTCACTCGCCAAATGGGGATTCACGCTGGCCGGCGGCCTCACCGCGGCCGCCGCGCGCGCACCTCGTACCACCGCGTCGATCGACGGCAACGGAACCTCGACCTACGCCGAAATGGCCGACCGCACCACCCGCTTGGCAGCCGGCCTCACCGTGATCGGCTTCGGCAGCGACAGCACCTTCGCGGTGCTGGCCCGGAACCATTCGGCGATGGTCGAGTGCATGGTGGCGGCGAGCAAGTTGGGCGCGGACCTGGTGCTGCTCAACACCGGTCTCGCCGCCCGTGCGATCGAAGAGATCGTCAACCGCCACAAGATCGACGCCATATTCGTGGACAACGGCTTCGAGCCCGAGGTGCGCTACGTCGCCGCGGACATCCCGCGGATCTCGATACACCCCAATTCGGCCACGCCGCAGCGGCGCTCGATGGAGGAGCTCATTTCCACCGGCACCGGCGCCGCACCGGTGGCGCCACCGAAACAACCCGGCAAGCTGGTCGCTCTCACCTCGGGCACCACCGGCACACCCAAAGGCGCGCGACGGCCCACGCCACCCGGCTTCGGCGCCATCGCCGCGATGTTGTCGCGCATGCCGCTGCGGCACGGTGAAGTGATGCTGCTCTGCGCGCCGCTGTTCCACACCTGGGGCCTGGCCGCACTGCAAGTGAGCACCCCGCTGCTCGCGACCGTGGTGCTGATGGAACGGTTCGACGCCGAAGAAACCCTCAAGGCCATCGAGCGCCACCGCTGCACCGTGGTGATCCTGGTTCCGGTGGTGTTGCAGCGCATTCTCGAGTTGCCCGCCGCGGTGATCGACCGATACGACACCTCGTCGCTGAAGGTGGTCGCCAGCAGCGGGTCACCGATTCCGGGCGCAGCCGTCGCCAAATTCATCGAGATCTTCGGCGACGTTCTCTACAACTTCTACGGTTCCACCGAGGTGTCCTGGGCGACGATCGCCGATCCCACCGACCTGCGCGTCGCCCCGACCACGGCGGGACGGCCGCCCCTGGGTACCCGCATCGCCATCCTCGATGAGCGTGGCCACATCGCTCCCGTCGGCGCCGTCGGACGCATCTTCGTCGGCAACGACATGCTGTTCGACGGCTACACCAATGAGAAATCGCCCGCCGTCGAAGACCGGCTGATGGACACCGGCGATCTCGGGTACCTCGACGGCAGCGGGCGTCTCTTCGTCGCCGGACGCGACGACGACATGATCATCTCCGGCGGCGAGAACGTTTTCCCGCGGCCGGTCGAAGAAGCCATCGCCGTGCTGCCCCAGGTCGCCGACGTGGCAGTGGTCGGTGTTCCGGATGCGGAGTTCGGCCAGCGTCTCGCGGCGTTCGTCGTCCGCGCCGACGGGACGTCGCTCGACGAAGACACCGTCAAGAACTACGTCCGCAACCGCCTGAGCCGCTTCTCGATTCCGCGCGATGTCACGTTCGTCGATCAGCTGCCCCGCACCGCCACGGGCAAGGTCTTGAAACGTCATCTGATCGAGGGCCAGTTTCCGATGGAGATGGGCTGGCCGGGTTAGCCGGGCTTCACTCGAAGGGCACCGGCGGGAGCTTGACCACCTGCGCCGCGTAGCTCAGGCCCGCGCCGTAGCCGATGAGCAACGCCAGATCGCCCGGTTTCGCCTTACCGGTGGACAACAGGTCCTCCACCGCCAGCGGCACCGAGGCAGCCGACGTGTTCCCGGTGCGCTCGATGTCGTCGGCGATCACCGCGTCGGCACGCAGGCCCAGATTCTTCGCCAGCAGCTGATTGATCCGGCTGTTCGCCTGATGCGGGACGAAGACGTCGACGTCCTCCGGCCCCACCTTCGCCGCCTCCAGCGCCCGCAGCCCCACGTTGCCCATCTCGAACGCGGCCCAACGAAACACCGATGTGCCCTCGACCCGCAGGTACGGCCGTGGCCCGGCCGGGTCGGCGGCGAAATCCATCCAGTCGATGTCCTGGCGGATCGCGGTGGCCTGGCGTCCATCGCTGCCCCACACCGTCGGGCCGATCCCTTGATCAGGTGTTTCGCCGACCACCACGGCGCCCGCACCGTCCCCGAAGATGAAGCAGTTGCCACGGTCGTGCATGTCGAGGGCGAGCGACAGTTTCTCCGAACCGATGACCACGACCTTGTGTGCGCTGCCCCCACGGACCATGTCGGCGGCCAGTCCGAGGCCGTACCCGAAGCCGGCGCAGCCCGCGGAAAGGTCGAACGCGGGCACACCGTGTGCACCGAGTTCGCTGGCAACGGCAGGCGCGCAGGCCGGCGTCTGGCGGTAATTCGTGCTTGTCGCGACGATCACCGCATCCACGTCCGGGCCGCTGAGCAGGGCATTGGCCACGGCTCGGCGGCCGGCTTCGACGGCCATGGATGCCGCCGACTCGTCGTCGGCTGCGAATCTGCGGGTCTTGATCCCGGTGCGGGTGTAGATCCACTCGTCAGACGAGTCGATGTGCTCACACACCTCGTCATTGGTGACGATCCGAGACGGGCGGTACGCACCGAGGCTCAGTATCCCGACCTTGGAAATTCCGGCATTCGCCGCTATCTCGGTCATGCCGTCAGACTCTATCTGGAGCGGCTGCTCAGTCGCCTAAAACGTATTGCTACAACGCTGCGACCCGGCCGTTGTCGACCGACCACGACCGGTCGAGCCGGACGTTCTGCAGCATCCGACGATCATGGGTGACCAGCAGCAACGCCCCGTCATAGCTTTCGAGGGCCTGCTCGAGCTGCTCGATCGCGGGAAGATCCAGATGGTTGGTCGGCTCGTCGAGCACCAGCACATTCGTGCCATGCGCCTGCAGCAGTGCCAGGCCGGCACGGGTCCGCTCACCGGGTGACAGATCGTCGACCGCACGTTCCACGTGGTCGGCCCTCAGACCGAACTTCGCCAGCAGGGTCCGCACGTCGGCCGTCGACCACTCCGGCACAAGCCGCTCGAACCGGTCGACGAGTTGTCCGGCACCGGTGAAATCGGCACGGGCCTGGTCGATTTCACCGATGGCGACATTGGCGCCCAGGCTCGCGCGTCCCTCGTCCGGATGCTGACGACCCAGCAGGAGCCGCAGCAACGTCGACTTACCAGCCCCGTTGGGGCCCGTGATCCCGATCCGCTCGCCTGCGTTCACCTGCAGCGACACCGGGCCCAGAACGAAACCACCTTGCCGCACAACGGCATTGTCCAGCGTGGCGACCACCGCGCTGGACCGCGGAGCCGCCGCGATGCTGAACTGCAGGCTCCACTCCTTGCGAGGCTCCTCGACCTCTTCCAGGCGAGCGATCCGGCTCTCCATCTGCCGGACCTTCTGGGCTTGTTTCTCGCTGGACTCGGTTTGCGCGCGGCGCCGGTTCTTGTCGTTGTCGGGTGCCTTGCGCATCGCGTTCCGGACGCCCTGGCTCGACCACTCCCGCTGGGTCCGCGCCCGCGCCACGAGATCGGCCTTCTTGTCGGCGAACTCGTCGTATTCTTCGCGGCGGTGGCGGCGGGCGACTTCCCGCTCTGCCAGATAGCTTTCGTAACCACCGCCGTAGACGGTGGTCCGGTTCTGCGCCAGGTCCAGTTCCAGGACACGGGTCACCGTGCGCGCCAAGAACTCCCGGTCATGACTGACCAGCACCACACCACCGCGGAGGTCACCGACGATGCGCTCCAGCCGGTCCAGCCCGTCGAGGTCCAGATCGTTGGTCGGCTCATCGAGCAGGACGATGTCGAACCGCGACAACATCAGCGCCGCAAGTCCCACCCGCGCGGCCTGCCCACCCGACAGTTCGGTCATCAGGGTCGAATCCGGGCGCACCGCCTGGACGTCGAATCCCAGCTCCGCCAGCACGGCCGGCAACCGCTCGTCGAGGTCCGCGGCACCGGTGGCCAGCCAATGATCCAGCGCGGCGGAGTAGCCGTCGGCATCTGCACCCGGATCCGCCAACGCCTCGGCGGCCGCCTCCATGGCGCGCGTGGCCTCGGTACAGCCGGTTCGCCGCGCGATATATGCCGCGACGGTCTCGCCCGGTACCCGCTCGTGCTCCTGCGGCAGCCACCCGACGAAGCCGTCGACCGGAGCGAGACTGATCACACCCTCGAGCGGCTCGAGATCCCCGGCGAGGATGCGCAACAATGTGCTCTTGCCCGCGCCGTTGGCGCCCACCACACCCACCACATCGCCTGGTCCGACGGTCAGGTCCAGCGCCTCGAACAGGGTGCGGTGGGCGAATCCGCCGGCCACGTTCTTCGCGACAAGCGTTGCGGTCATGGCCTTATGGTCGCACTCCCCGCAATCTCGGCCACCATCGCGAGTTTGTGGCCGGTTTGGCCGTGGCAGTGGCGCCCGGTGTCGGCGACTCAAGGCAGAATGCGTATGCCTCCCGTGCCACAGGGGTGGCTGCACGGCGGGCTCGCCGCGCACAGTGACATCCGACGGGAGCCGATTGCTGCGGCATCGGCCCTGGTGGAAAGGACAGCAGTGAGTTACAACGCCGCAGACATCACCGAGCTCGACGATGTCCAGCACACACGCCTGCGGCCGGCGGTAAACCTTGGCCTCGATGTCCTCAACACCGCGTTGCGCGAGCTGGTGGACAACGCGATCGAAGAGGTCGCCGATCCCAGCCACGGCGGCTCATGCGTGACCATCACCTTGCACGCCGACGGATCGGTCAGCGTCGCCGATGACGGCCGCGGCCTGCCCGTCGACTCCGACCCGGCGACCGGCAAGAACGGCATCGTCAAGACGCTCGGCACCGCGCGGGCCGGCGGCAAGTTCTCCGCCCACGCCGACGCGAACAGCACCGGCGCCGGATTGAACGGGATCGGCGCCGCCGCAGCGGTGTTCATCTCCGCACGCACCGACGTGACCGTGCGCCGCGCCGGCAAGACCTACCTGCAGAGCTTCGGGCACGGCTACCCCGGCGTGTTCGAGGGCAACGAGTTCGACCCCGACGCCCCCTTCACCCGGGCCGACGCCCAGAAACTGCGCGGCGTGAGCAACCG
Organism: Mycobacterium sp. URHD0025; assembly: GCF_000426065.1. Taxonomy (GTDB): domain Bacteria; phylum Actinomycetota; class Actinomycetes; order Mycobacteriales; family Mycobacteriaceae; genus Mycobacterium. The sequence goes on from NZ_AUEQ01000011.1 coordinate 283,299, forward strand.
CAAGCCCGACGCGCACGGCACCACGGTCCGGATTCTGTTCGACCCCGCCGTGGTGCCCGAATCCAGCCTGGACATCGGCGAGGTTCTGCTGCGGGCGCACGCCGCAGCGCGCATGTCTCCCGGAGTGCACCTCGTCGTCGTCGACGACGGCTGGCCGGGCGAGGAGATTGCGCCCGCCTTGCTCGAGCCGTTCAGCGGCCCGTGGGGCACCGATACCCTGCTGGACCTGATGTGCACCGCCGCGGGCACTCCCCTGCCCGGCGTACGCGCCGTGGTGGAAGGTCGCGGCGAATACTCCACCGGACGCGGCCCGACCCCGTTCCGCTGGTCGCTGACCGCGGGCCCGGCCGAACCGGCCACCGTCGCCGCCTTCTGCAACACCGTGCGGACCCCCAACGGCGGATCGCATCTGACGGCCGCCATGAAGGGCCTGTCCGAGGCGCTGGCCGATCGTGCCTCCCGGATCCGCGACCTGGGCCTGGCCAAGGGCGAGGACGGACCCGAACCACAGGACTTCGTCGCGGTGACCGCGCTGGCCGTGGACACCCGGGCCCCTGACGTGGCGTGGGATTCGCAGGCCAAGACCGCGGTGTCGTCGCGGTCACTGAATGTCGCGATGGCCCCGGACGTGGCGCGCAGCGTCACCATCTGGGCGGCCAACCCCGCCAACGGCGACACCGTCTCGCTGTGGACCAAGCTGGCACTGGAGTCTGCCCGCGCCCGCCGTAGCGCCGAAGGCGCCAAGGCCCGCGCCCGGGCAGCTTCGAAGGCCAAGGGGCTGGGCACGAACCTGTCGCTGCCGCCCAAGCTGCTGCCCAGCCGTGAGTCGGGACGCGGCTCGGGCGCCGAATTATTCCTCTGCGAGGGTGATTCCGCGCTGGGCACCATCAAGGCCGCGCGCGACGCCACCTTCCAGGCCGCCTTCCCGCTGAAAGGTAAGCCGCCCAACGTCTATGGGTACGCCCTGAGCAAGGCCCGGGCCAAGGACGAGTTCGACTCGATCGAACGGATCCTCGGCTGTGGGGTGCGTGACCACTGCGACCCGGAACTGTGCCGGTATGACCGGATCCTGTTCGCCTCCGACGCCGACCCGGACGGCGGCAACATCAATTCCAGCCTGATCTCGATGTTCCTGGACTTCTACCGTCCGCTCGTCGAGGCCGGGATGGTGTACGTGACACTGCCGCCGCTGTTCGTGGTGAAGAACGGCGACGAGCGGATCTACTGCCAGGACGAGTCCGAGCGTGACGCCGCGGTGGCCCGGCTGAAGGAGAGTTCCAAGAAGCGGGTGGAGGTGCAGCGCAACAAGGGTCTCGGTGAGATGGACGCCGATGACTTCTGGAACACCGTGCTGGATCCGGAGCGGCGCACCGTGATTCGGGTTCACCCGGATGACGCTGAGAAGAAGCTGCATCACACGTTGTTCGGTGGGCCACCCGAGGGCCGGCGCACGTGGATGGCCGACGTGGCCTCCCGCATCGACACCTCCGCGCTGGACCTGACTTAAAGGATCGTAGGTAGAAGACTGTGACCGCCACCCTGGACGTTCCCGAACAGAACCCCGATCTGGTGCTCGACCAGAGGGCCGACGACTACTGGAATCAGTACCAGCTGACGTTCGCGCTCTACAGCGTCAGCGACCGCGCCATCCCGTCGGCCTATGACGGGCTCAAGCCCGGTCAGCGCCGACTGCTCTACCAGATGCACGATTCGAAACTGCTGCCCGGAAACAAGCCGCAGAAGTCCTCAAAGGTGTGCTCGGCGGTCACCGGCAATCTGCACCCGCACGGCGGTGCATCGATGTACGGCGCCGCGGCGTTGATGGCCGCCGACTTCCAACGGGTGAAAGTCATTGACGGGCAAGGCGCTTTCCCGCGGATCCAGGGTGACATCCCGGCCGCGGACCGCTACACCGAGATGCGGTTGTCCGCACCGGGTGCCGCGCTGACCGCCGAACTGGACAGTCACGCGGTGCCGATGGTGCCGACGTTCGACGGCGAGTGGACCGAGCCCACGTGGCTACCGGCCCAATGGCCGGTGCTGTTGTGCAACGGCGCGGTGGGTATCGCCGAAGGGTGGGCCACCAAGGTGCCTGCCCACAATCCGCGCGAGATCATGGCCGCCTGCCGGGCCCTGCTCAAGACCCCGAACATGACCGACGACCGCTTGGTCAAGCTCATCCCGGGCCCGGACTGGGGCTGTGGCGCCCGGGTCATCGGCGAGAGCGGCCTGCGGGAGTACATCACCACCGGCCGCGGCCAGTTCACCGTGCGCGGCACGGTGTCGGTCGACGGTAAGAACTGCATCATCACCGAACTGCCGCCCGGCGTGGCGAGTAACACTGTGCAGGAACGGATCCGGGCCCTGGTGGAGTCCGGGGAGATGTCCGGTGTGGCCGACATGTCGGACCTGACCGACCGCCGCAACGGGCTTCGGATCGTCGTCACCGCCAAGCGCGGCCACAGCGCCGAGCAGATCCGCGACCAGCTGCTGGCGTTGACCCCGCTGGAGTCGACGTTCGCGGCCAGCCTGGTCGCCCTCGACGAGAACCGGGTGCCGCGCTGGTGGTCGGTCCGCGAGCTGATCGCCGCATTCCTGCATCTGCGGGATTCGGTGGTGTTGCGCCGCAGCGAGTATCGGCTGGAGAAGGTCGCCGCGCGGCGCCATCTGGTGGCCGGGTTGATGAAAATCCACCTCGACATCGACGCTGCCGTCGCGGTCATCCGAGGATCCGAGACCGTCGACGAGGCCCGACAGGGCTTGCAGGAACGGTTCTCGATCGATGCCGAGCAGGCCGACTACGTCCTGGGACTTCAACTTCGGCGACTCACCAAACTCGATGTCATCGAACTTCAGGCCGAGGCCGAGAAGCTGGACGCCGAGTACGCCGAACTCACCGAACTCGTGACCAATCCCGATGCGCGCCGGGTGGTGATCGACAAGGAACTGGTGGAGACCGCGAAGCTGTTCAAGGGCCCCGAGTACGACCGCCGCACCGTCCTGGACTTCGAGGCGACCCCGGTGACGGCCGGCGCCGGTGAGGACGGACCCCGCGAGCGAAAGGTCAACGCCGCCTGGCGTCTCGATGACCGGGGCGTGTTCTCCGACAGCCACGGCGAACTGCTCACGTCAGGTCTGGGTTGGGCGGTGTGGACCGACGGCCGCATCAAGTTCACCACCGGCGGCGGTCTGCCGTACAAGATCCGTGACATCCCGATCGCCCCCGACATCACCGGGCTGCTGTGCTCAGGTGTGTTGCCCGACGGCTACCACCTGGCCCTGGTCACACGGCGCGGCAAGATCCTGCGCATCGACCCGGCCGCGGTCAATCCGCAGGGCGCGGCCGGCAACGGTGTGGCAGGGGTGAAGCTCGCCGGCGAGGACGATGAAGTGATTGCCGCCCTCCCGATCTCGTGTGCCAACGGTGAGGCGATCCTGTCCCTGTCGGAGAAGAGCTGGAAGGTCACCGAAGTCGCCGACATCCCGGTCAAGGGCCGCGGCGGTGCCGGTGTGGGGTTCCACCCGTTCGTCAAGGGCGAGGACGCCGTGCTGGCGGCGACGATCTCGGCGACGGGATACGTGCGCGGCAAGAGAGCTGTCCGCGCCGAGAACCGCGCGAAGGCTTCGATCAAGGGCGCGGGGACGGACGTGACACCGGCGCCGTGATCGAGGGCACCGCCCGCTCGATGAATTGTCCGCGCGGTGCCGGTCTATACGCCGGGACCGACTGACGGAAGGCTGGCACCATGCGGAAGCTGTGCTACGGAATGAACGTGACCCTGGACGGCTACATCGCCGCTCCCGGCGACGACATCGGCTGGGGTGGGCCGCCGAGCCACGAACTGTTCCAGTGGTGGCTGGACCACGACGTGGCGAGCGACCTCGCGCTGTACGGACGCAAACTGTGGCAGACGATGAGCGCCTACTGGCCGACCGGCGACCAGCAGCCTGACGCCACCCCGGCGGAGATCGAATTCGCCCGCAACTGGCGGGACACGCCCAAGGTGGTGTTCTCCTCGACGATCGACAAGGTCGACTGGAACGCCCGCCTGGTGGCCGGCGATGCGATCGCCGAGATCGCCCGGCTCAAGGCCGAGGACGGTGGCCAGATGACCATCGGCGGCGCGACGCTCGCCGGCGCCGCCATGCGGGCCGGGCTGATCGACGAATACACGCTGGCGACCTACCCGGTCGTGGTGGGTGCAGGCACACCGTTTTTCACCGGGGTGGACAACTGGGTGAACCTGAACATCGTCGAGACCCGCAGCTTCCCCGGTGGTGTGGTGCTGACCACGTACGAGACGAGGCGTTGAGCGCAAGCCCGCGGCTCACACGATCGACATCAGCTGCCCCAGCGTGGCGAGTTGGGCGCTGTATTCGCCGTCGAGTTTGACCAGCAGCGTGGTGATGGACGCATTGCGGTACGCCGCAACACGTTCGGCGATGTCCTCTGGTGTGCCGAGGAGATTGGTGAGGCGGCCCAGGTCGATCGGGACGGCAGCGCGCGCTTCCTCTCGCCGCCCTGCTTGCCAGAGTTCGACGACGCGGGCGACGTCACGTTCATAGCCGAGACGGTTGAACGCGTCGTTGTAGAAGTTGCGGCCGCGTGCCCCCATGGCGCCGATGGTGAACGCGTATCCGTCGGCGTGGCGGCGGGCAGCGGCGTCGGCTGCCTCAGCGTCACTGTGGAATTCGACGGCCACCGGCGCGACGAGATCGATATCGCCCAGTGTGCGGCCGGCAGCGATGGCCCCCTCCCGCAGCGGGCCGAGGAACACCTCGGCGGCTTCGGGGATGAAGGCGTTACCGAGCCAGCCGTCGGCGACTTCACCGGTCAACTGAAGGTTCTTCGGGCCCATGGCGGCGATGTACACGGGAACGTGACGAGGCGCCACGAGTGGCCGGAGCGCAGCGCCGCTGCTGTCCGGAAGGGGCAGGGGGTAGACCTCGCCTCGGTGTTCCAAGCGCTCGCCTCGGCTGACGATGCGCAGGATTTCGATTGTCTCGCGGGTGGTTTGGACAGGTTTACGGAACGGGACACCGTGCCAGCCCTCCATGACCCGTGGCCCGGAAGTTCCGACCCCGAGCATGAATCGGCCTTGGGAGAGTTCCTGCAGGCTCAGCGCAGAGGTGGCCAATAGTGCGGGGCTGCGGGAGCCGAGTTGGACGACGAAGGTTCCCAGCCGGATCCGTTCAGTGCGGGCGGCCAGGTAGGCCAGTCCGGTGAGGGCGTCGTACCCCCACACTTCGGGAACCCACAGGGAGTCCACACCAAGCTGTTCGGCTTCGGCTGCGAAACTCGCGGCGCCCGGCTGGCGGGGTTCGATCACAACGCCGATCTTCACGACGACTCCCCGGTGCCGGTCGACGTCGAACCGACTTGTTCGGCCAGCCACGCAAGGTTGGTACGCATGTTCTGCTGCCATTCCTCGAGGCGGCGGGCGACGATTCTGCCTTCCTTTTCCGGCATGGCGAGAATTGCGGGGGTCAGTCCCGAAGGCCCCGGACCCATCTTCGCCCACTGCCGCACGATGGCGCCCTGGCTGGACGGCTCGACTTCGAAACCCCAAGTGGCGGTGACACCTTCTGCGCCGTGGACGTTCCAGGTCCAGCGGCGACCAGACTCCACTTCGGCGACTTCACAGACGGTTTGCCATTCGCCGAAGGCGTCGTGCCGGTTATACCCGCGGAAGCGAGCCCCGACCTCGATGTGATCGGCACCGTCAAGCCACTCGACCTGCTCGAGTTCAGCCGAGTTACGTACGGGCAGTTCGATGTCCGTGACGTAGCGCCACGCGGTGTCCGTGTCACAGGGCACCACTTGTGTCACTTCCACGGTGGGCTGATCGCGGTATCGCACGATGCATCCTTTCGTTGACGTCGCTACGGATTCGTTCGATGCGCATGCCGGTACGCCGCCACTTGACGGACCCACTTCACCGCCACCGAAACCACCGGGCACCCACTGACGAGTTGGTTCACGCAACGCTACCGACATCATGCCCCGGGCACGGATGACCGATTGGATACATAGTGGTATCAACGCGGCGCGGTCACACTGTTAACTGCAGTCACTTTGTTAACATCGCGCCGTGGAAGTTTCCCGGCGTGACGCGCTGCGCTACGCCGCCGCGGTGTCGGCAATGGCCGGACTGGGCGCGGCGGCAGGTCTTGGCGCACCCGCGGCGTCCGCCGCCGCGCCCACCCTGATCGACTTCGCCGCGCGTCAGATTCCGGCGCGAGATATCCGGGCCGCCGGTCACGCCGGGGTGATCAACTACGTCTCGACGTCACGCCCCGGCTCGACGTTCGGCGCCAAGCCGATCACCCTGCCCTACGCCCGGGAGCTGAACGCCGCCGGGCTGGCGATCGTCAGCAACTTCCAGTACGGCAAGCCGGGCGGGACCGCACCGTCGGACTTCACGCGCGGATACGCCGGTGGCGTCGCCGACGCGCGCACCGCCTGGCAACTGCACACCGCTGCCGGTGGCGGCAAGAGCGCACCGATCTTCTTCAGCGTCGACGACGACATCGACCACAACACCTGGAATTCCGTCGCGCTGCCGTGGTTTCGGGGAATCAACTCCGTGATCGGGGTTCAGCGGACCGGCATCTACGCGGGCGTCAGGCCGTGCCAGTGGGCCATTGCCGATGGTGTCATCGGGAGGTCGAGCACGCCCGGCCGCGCGTGGGCATGGCAGACCCGATCCTGGTCGGGCGGTCAGGTCCACCCGGCCGCAGTGATGTACCAGCGCATCATCGACACCGCCTCTAATCCGGGGCCGGTGGTCGGCGGTATTCGCGTCGACGTCAACGACGCCCTGGCCCAGGATTGCGGCCAGTGGAACCTGCACCCGTGAGGTGCTGAGCTCGCGCGCACACGGTCACTCGGTGACCACTGCGATCTTCGCGTGCGGGCTCTCAGCCTGTGTCTGCCAGGCCTTCGCGGCGTCGTCGAGGGTGTACCGAGCGGTCTCCACATGGATCCGGCCTTCGGCCGCGTGCGTGGTCAACTCTTCGTACGCCGTCCGTACCACATCGGTGGGCATGGCATCGTTGAGGTGGCCGATGTGGGTGCGCCCCATCAGGTTTCGAAACGGGATATCGGCGCTGGGGCCAGCGCCCTGTCCGACGGTGATCAACGTGGCACCAGGCGCCGACACTTCGAGGGCGGCGAGGAACGGATCGCCGTACACCAGATCGAGCACGACGTCGTAGCCCTCGCCGGCCTCCCTGCGCAAAGCGGACCGTGCGTCGTCACCGAGTCGGACGATGGCGTCGGCACCCAAGTCGCGTGTCTTCTCCAGCGCGTCAGCATTGCGACCCGCGGCGGTCACTCGCGCCGCGTACAGCAGCTTGGCGGCCTGCACGGCGATGTTGCCGACCACGCCTGTGGCGCCGAGCACGAGCACCGACTTGCCCTCCGCGTAGGCGTGCCGCGTCAGCGGCAGCCAGGCGGCCAATCCGGCGATACCCAGCGCAACGGCGAGCTCATCGTCGACACCGTCCGGAACGGGATACACCCTGGTCGGGTCCACACGTGTGCGCTGCGCCCACGACCCGAATGGTGAAGGCGGAGAATCGAAGTAGACCCGTGTCCCGTCGGCAGTGAGGCCGATGCCCTCCTTCCCGACCACCTTGGGCACGTCGGGCTCACCCATCTGACCGGATGCCAGCGCCAAGTCCACAGGATTGCAACCGGCCAACCGGACGTCGACCACGTCGTCGCCATCGGGTTCCTCGAAATCCCGCACCACGGGAGTCTGTCCCGTCTTCTCCAGTACTGCTGCACGCATGCCAATGCTCCATCCGTTCGGGGAAGGCGGCGATTCCACCGCCCGTGTAATCGGCGTACCCCGACGACTCATCACCAAACGGCTCGCACATCGTCATCAGCCAGGTCAGCTCGAAGCGACCGCCGTTGATCGCCGTTGCAAACGACCGCATCGAGGACGCACGCATTACGGCGCGTCAACGCTCCCCCGCACCGCATCGGCCCACCGTTTAGGGTTGGAGCAGACGGTGGGCGCAGCATCGACCCGCTCTCGTAGTTCACGATCTGTTTGGAGGACATTTATGCGCGGGCGGCTCACGACGACAATGGCGATGGCCTGTGTGGCGCTGCTCGTCAGCAGCTGCGAGGCTCAGGCCTGGGGTGCGCCGCCGGCCGCTGACAACAACCCGCATGGACCGGTCCTGGCCCCGCAGGCCCCACTTCCGACGCTGCCCCAATCTCCGCGTGACGAATCTTTGGCGCCATTCGAGGGACTCGATGCCCGCACCCGTCAAGCCACCGCCGACGCAGCCAAGTCCGGGGCCGCCATCGAGATGGTCGTGCTGGACCGCGACACCGGTCAGATCGTCTCCAACGGCGCCAACAAACCCTTCCCGATCGCCTCGGTGGTGAAGCTGTTCATCGCCGACGACCTGTTGCTGCAGGAATCGAAAGGCGAGACGAAATTGACCGCCGCCGACCGCAAGTCACTCGACGTCATGCTGCGTTCCTCCGATGACGGTGCGGCGCAGAACTTCTGGGACCGCAGCGGCGGAAACGCCGTCATCTCACGGATTGTGGCTCGGTATGGATTGAAGGGCACCACAGCGCCGTACAACGGGCACTGGGACGTCACGCAGAGCACCGCAAGCGATCTCGTCCGGTACTACGACATGCTGTTGGACGGCAGCGGCGGGCTGCCCCCCGAACAGGCCGACGTGATCATCAGCAACCTCGCACAATCCACACCGACGGGAACCGACGGATATCCGCAGCGCTTCGGTATCCCGGAGGGGCTCTACGCCGAGCCGGTCGCGGTCAAACAGGGCTGGTTCTGCTGCTGGAACGGCGGCAATCAGTTACACGTGTCCACCGGTGCCATCGGACCCGAACGCCGCTACGTGATGGCGATCAGCTCTCTGGAACCCGGCGACGACGCCTCGGCTCGCAACACCGTCACTCAGGCCGTCAAGACGATGTTCCCCGGCGGGCGCATCTAGCGCCGTGGCGTCGTGGTGATGTGCACGTGGTCGTAGTGGCCGTAACCCGACGCCTGTGGGCCCGACGGCGTGTAATAGGTGCCGCGCCAAATCACGTCCTGTAACCCGAATCGCGCCGCATTACCCATCGCGAAGGCAAGGATCTCGTTTCCGAGTGCGATGCCCTCGGGGCTTTCGGGATTGGGAATCATGATGTCGATCGCCAGACCGCTGGGGTGCCACGGCTTCGAGTCCGGCCGGACCCCGTCGATGTCGGCGATTTGGGGAAACCGTGCGCTGACGGCCCGAGCGGCCAGGATCGTGTTCGGCTGCAACCCGACCTCGGACGCGACACCGACGGGCAACGCCTCCGGGATGTCCACAGCGGCTACGAGGGCAGGTGCGCTCGCGTTGTCGACCACCGCCTGCTGTTGCGGTGTCAATGCCCCGTACTGCGCCTCCGCGTCGGCGATCTGACGCAACAGTTCACGCCACTTGCCCTGTAGGTCTTCGCGCACCGCGGAGGCCCGCTCGGCCGCGGCGCGGGCATCGGCTGCCGATTTCTCCGACGCCGCGGCGGCGCCGGCCGCCCGCTCACATGCCGATTGATAGGCCTCCAACTGCCCGGCTGCCCCGTCGGCAACGGCCCGCTGTATCGACAGCTGATCGATCAGCTGCTGCGGGGAGGCCGCGGTCAGCATCGCCGCCACATCGCCGGTACGCCCACTCATGTAGGTCATCGCCGCCATCCGGTCGACCGCAGCCTGGTGAGGCTGCAGCTCCATGTTCGCGGCGTCGAGAGCCTCCTGGTCGGCGCGATGGCGGTCTGCGGCCGCTGTCTGCTCGGCGAGCCTGGCATCGACATCGCGTTGGGCCGCCGTGACGGACTCGCGGGTCTGAACCGCCTGCCGGGACAACTCGTTGAGCTCGGCCATCGCGTCAGCCGCGGGCTCCGCCTTCACGCCGCCTGTCGACGTCGCGAGCACCAGGGCCGCCGCAACCGAACCGCACGCCGTTCGCAGAAGTAGGTGGCGCACCCGGGTCATTCGGATTGTCACGATCCTTCGCTGCAAGGACCGATCCTGGCCCGGCTGTCTATCTCTGCGGACAGGCTACGAACTGGCTCGGGGGATGTCTAGTCAACAACCAGCGCGGACCGGCTGATCCGCGCGATGGACCGTGCCGGCCAGTCGAACAACACCAGTGCTCGGCCCGAGGCTGCCGGGGTGGCCGCATCCGCTGCCACTTGAATCGCGACGTCATCCTCGGCGACCAACGAGACTTTCTCCTGCGCCGCGGCGTCCGTGGCCTGCTCAGGTCCAGCCGCTGTGGTCGTGGCTGGGCACGATGGTGACGCGGTGGCGTACCGCGTGCAGGCGGTGCAGGGTCTCCCAGGCTGTATGCCGATCGGCGTCGGCGAGCAGGCCAGGGTAGGACGCCTTTTGCCGAAACCGGTCGATCTGGATCCGGCTCCACACGGCGTCGCCGACGAGCAGGGTTGGGCCAGAGGTTGTCTGGGCGAGTATTCCGATGCTTGCGGGGGTGTGTCCGGGCAGGCCGACCAGGATGACGGATCGGTCGCCGAACACGTCGAAGCTGTGCGGGAAGGTCAGGATGGGCGGGCCGTCGAGGTCGTAGAGCGTCACGGGCCGGCCGCGCAGCGCCGGACGCACTCCGCCCTGCGGAGCCAGTCGTTCACTCATCATCCACGCGTGTTCGGGTCGATGAAGGTGCACGGGTAAGCCGGGGAGGTCGAGCAGGCCGGCGACGTGATCCCAATGCAGGTGCGTGGGCAAGGCGAAATCGATGGTGCTGTGGTCTACGCCGGCAAGTTCGAGTGCCTGCCGGATATCGATGACGTCGCGCCGCGGGGTGACTGCCACGCGCAGAATCCACGGCAATTCGGCCACCGCGCGTTCGATGACGTTGACACAGACGCCGGGGTCGACCAGGAAGGTGGCCTTGGGATGGCGGACGACGAACGCGTTGATCAGGTTCGAGGACCGTCCTGGCCGCCACACGCCTTCGGCGATGGCCGGGGTCGGCACCATCCGTTCCCGTTGCGGGAGGGTGATCACCTCGACTGTCGTTGCGCCCGTAGGTAACCCCTGATCGGTCAGGGACGCCAGCAACCGCGGGTCGGGTCTCCGCGGACGGACGACACCTAGCGGTAAGCCGGCGAATGCCTGACAACACGTCAGCAGGTTTGGGCGGACGACTTCATCAGTATCGATCATCATGTACTCCAGCTGCCGGACGCGGTCGCCATTCTGATTGCGCTCATCCGATCGTCGCTAGACAACCGGCGTGAGGTCGGTCCCCCACGGGTTGATCGGGCCTCGAGAGCACGGTGGCGCCCGGCGCCGTCTTCATCGACATGCACTCAGGTAGAAGCCTCCGCGGTCATCAGGCTGGAGGTTCTGCGGTGGCCCAAGTCCGCTGGCCGCCGACAGGGTCGCGATGGCACACGCCGCAGCGCGTTGTTTTTTCAGCATCGAGTCACCTCCAGCCATCCTCATTCCAGGTTTGATACCTTTTGGTATCTGATGCCAAAAGGTATCAGAACTCCGTGGGAAGGACGAGGTGAATCGGGGGGATCATCGACGATTTCCGGCCGGAAGAGCACGCGCAGTCGGTGCACGATGTCATCGATGCGGTCATCCGGGATGCGGCCGTGGCGCATCTCCTGAAACCGTCTGCCGCAGTTCGGAAGCCGCCTCCGAATCTGTGTCGTACACCCGGACCACCGCCTGGTCGCCGTGCTGCAGGAAGGTACTCTCGCCCAACGGCGTGTACTTTGTCGCACCGATCCCGATGAGCACGTTCTCGGGGTGACCGCTGCCGGCCATCAGAGCGCCGACATCCTCGAGCGGAGTGTCCGCGGACCCCTTCTGGTTGGCCAGCCGTTCCACGATCCAGTCGAGCAACTCCTCGCCGTAGTACGAGTAGCCAGACAGCGGGCTGTCGACACCGTAGGCGTGCTCCTGGCCGTCGGCGGTGACCAGCGAGCACACCAGACGAAGGGTGGACGTGGGGCCGTCCGGCATCAGATCCGAGATGTCGAAGAACTGTGGCGCAACGCCTTTGGACGCAGGTCCCCAGTTCTTCTTGTGGCTGATCTTCGCCGCGTGGGGCCGCCGGATCGAACAGTCGTTGAACGCACCGAGCGCGAACGGGTGCAGATCTGTCACGGTGTCTCCCCGCCACGACACCCGGCACGCGAGAGCCACCTCGGGCTCGATCTGCAGATTGAGCGGGCCGTCCACGGTCCCCAGCGCCGGCAGGCCGATGGTGTCGCGCGACAGCGGGAACTCGCCGAGGAAGGTGTCGTTGCCCGGTGCGTACCAGGGAAAGATGCCTTTGGGCGCGTTTCCCTCAGAGGCGACGTTCACGAAGTCCGCCGCCTCGCCGGCCTGTTCCAGGTGGCCCGCGAAATTGCCGGCCACCCCGAAGCCGAACCATGTACGCAATTCGGCGTCGCGAACGGTGATCATGCGGGGCCCGCTCATGGCGCCGTCACCGCGTCGGCGACCGCGGCGCCGAGGGTCTCGGTGGTCGCCGTGCCACCCATGTCGGGAGTGAGCGTGTCACCACCACGGGCCAGCACGGTCTCGACCGCGGCCAGGACTGCGGCCGCGGCTTCGGCCTCACCGAGGTGCTCCAACATCATGGACGCACACCAGATCTGGCCGATCGGATTGGCGATCCCCTTCCCGGCGATGTCGGGTGCCGACCCATGCACGGGTTCGAACAGACTCGGGAACCTGCGCTCGGGGTTGATGTTGGCGCTCGGCGCGATGCCGATGGTGCCGGTGCACGCCGGACCAAGATCGGAGAGGATGTCGCCGAACAGGTTCGAGGCCACAACGACATCGAACCAGTCGGGATGCATGACGAAGTTCGCCGCCAGGATGTCGATGTGGTACTTGTCCACGTCGATGTCGGGGTAGTTGACCGCCATCGCCTGCACGCGTTCATCCCAGTACGGCATGGAGATGGAGATGCCGTTGCTCTTGGTCGCCGATGTCAGGTGTTTCTCGGGGCGGGTCGCGGCGAGCTCGAAGGCGAACTTCAGGATCCGGTCGACGCCGGTGCGGGTCATGATGGTTTCCTGCATCACCACCTCACGGTCGGTCCCCTCGAAGATCTTGCCGCCGACGCTGGAGTACTCGCCCTCGGTGTTCTCCCGCACGACGTAGAAGTCGACATCGCCGGGTTGGCGTCCGGCCAAGGGGCTGGGCACGCCGGGCATCAATCGGACGGGTCGCAGGTTCACGTATTGATCGAAGGCGCGCCGGAACTGCAGCAGGCTCCCCCACAGGGAGATGTGGTCGGGCACCACCTCGGGCCATCCGACGGCACCGAAGAAGATCGCGTCGACACCCTTGAGCTGTTCGAACCAGTTGTCTGGCAACATTTTTCCGTGCTTGAGGTAGTAATCGGCACTGGAATGGTCGAAGTGCTCGTAGTCGAGCTTCAGGTCGAACGCCTGCGCCGCCGCATCCAGGACGCGCAGGCCTTCGGGCACTACTTCGGTACCGATGCCGTCGCCGGGGATGACGGCGACGCGATGGGTTCGTGACATGTCAGGAAGGTCCTTTCGGTGCGGGTCAGTTGACGGGATGGCGTGGTTCACGCCCGTCCAGGACGGCGATGACATCGGCGGCGGCCCTCAGTCCGGCTCGCAGGCGTGCCTCGACGGTCTGGCCGGCCAGATGGGAGGTGATGATGACGTCACGGCGACCCCGCAGGGGGCTCTCAACAGGCAAGGGTTCGGCGTCGAGTACGTCGAGGGCCGCGCCGGCGATCTCACCCCCGTCCAATGCGGCGGCGAGGGCCTCCTCGTCGACCAGCGATCCCCGGGCGGTGTTGATCAGCACGGCGGTGGGTTTCATCGCTTCCAACGCCGAGGAGTCGATCATCCGCCGGTTATGGGGGTTCGCCTTGGTGTGCAGGGTCAGGTAATCGGCGTCCCCCAGTACGGTGTCTCGGTCGACGAACGCCACCCTGGTTTCCTGGATGTCCGGGTGGGCCGTATCGACCAGCACCGTCATCCCGAATGCGGTCGCCAGCTGGGCGACTGCGCGCCCACTTGGCCCGAAACCGATGATTCCCAACGTGTTTCCGCGTAGCTCGCCGCCGGCGTCACGCGGCCAGGCGCCCGCGCGCACGCCGTCGATGACGGTGGTCAGCCGACGAGCCGACATAAGCATCAAGGCGAACGTCATCTCGGCGACGGCGTGGTGGTTCACCCCTGGGGTGTTGCACACCCGTATCCCACGCTCGGTGGCCGCCGTGAGATCAACCGAGTCGTACCCAACGCCGCTGCGGGCGATCACCCGCAACTCGGTCGCATTGGCGATCATCCCGGCGGTGACAGGTTCACTCGCGATGATGGCGCCGTGCATACCGTCGAAGAGGGCTCGCGCTTCGCCAGGATGCCGTGGTCCGGTGGCCGGCAGGTACACGGTCTCGTGGCCGTGACGACGCAGGAGGGTGTCCACCTCGTCGCCGGGCACGAGGTAGTCGGTGGTCACCAGAACGCGCGACATGGTTTCTTCTCACTCTTCGTATCGATGGATAGGCGACCACCGCCCGGGGGCCCGCCGCCGCCCTGCCCGTAGGCGCCGGCCCATCCTCAGGCCGAGGATCAGGGTGTGACGGTCAGGATGATGCAGCGGCGGCGTGGCGGCTGCCCAACGCTGTTTTCTCCTCGGCCGGTCCTCGGGCCGCAGCGTGTCCGCCGGCACCGGTGTCCGTTCCAGGTTGGCCTTCAACATCGGCCTCGATGGTGAACTCGCGTCGTCCGGCGAGCACTTCGCGAGCCTGCTCATCGTCGAAGTCGTTCTCCCACTTCGCGATCACGATGGTGCCTATGGCATTGCCGAGAACGTTGATGAAGACGCGACCCTCGTTGAGGATGCGGTCGATACCCACGATCAGGGCCAGTGCGGCCAGAGGTACGTGACCGACGGCGGTGATGGTGGATGCCAACACGATGAACGCGCCTCCGGCGATGCCGGCCGTGCCCTTGCTGGTCAGCATCATCACGCCGACCATGATGAGCTGCGCCTGCCAGGAGAGATCGATGCCGACGGCTTGCGCCAGAAAGAGCGAGGCCATGGTGAGGTAGACCGCCGAACCGTCGAGGTTGAACGAGAATCCCGCCGGGATCACCAGGCCCACAATGGGTTTGCCGCAGCCGAGGTGTTCGAGTTTGCGGACCAACTGCGGCAGGATCGCTTCGCTGGAGCAGGTGCTCAAGGCGATCAACAGCTCGGTCTTCAGGTAGCGCATCAGGGTGAAGACTTTCATCCCACAGGCTTTGGAGATCAGCCCCAGCAGCACCACGACATACACGACACAGGTCGCAGTGAACAGCAGGATGAGAAATCCGAGCTGCTGCAGACTGGCGGCACCGTACTTGGCGACCACAGAGGCGAGAGCACCGAAGGTACCGATGGGGGCGAGCCGCATCACCCAGCCGACGATCTTGAACACCACGTGCGACAGCGACTCGATCAGCGTGGTGATCGGCGCGCTGCGCGCCTTGGTCACGTTGAGCGCACAGCCGATCAGCAGCGACACCAACAGGGCCGAAAGGATCGCGTGGCCGGTGATCGCGCCGAACAGTGATTCGGGGATCACATTGGTGACGAACTGGACGAAACCGACCTTCTCCCCCGAGTCGACGCCCGGGATGGTGCTGGCGTCAAGGCTGTTGACGTCAATGTTCATGCCCGCGCCGGGCTTGAAGATGTTGGCCACCACCAGGCCGATCAGCATCGAGACCAGGGACAGTACGAAGAAGTAGCCGAGCGCCTTGACACCGATGCGTCCGGCGCGACGCAGGCTGTCCATGGTGGCGATGCCGAGGGTCACCACGCAGAAGACCACGGGGACCACGATCATCTTGACCAGCCCGATGAACCAGTCGTTGAGCGGTGTCACTGCCGCGCCCACGTTTGGCGCCAGGATGCCGACGGCGATGCCGAGAACGGCACCGATGATGACCTGGAACCAGAGTTGGCGTATCAGGGAGCCCAATCTGGTTCTGCGGGGTGCGGGTGGGATGGTCGTGCTGACGGTCGTCGTGGCCACGAGGGAACTCCTTTGATCCGGTGCGGGATTGGGTTTGCCGGCCGAGATGTGCGGCGCTGGGCGGCGGCCGGTGGCCGGGCAGCGTTCTTGTACGCGCCCCCCGGCCTTCGAAACACCAGGTGGCACCGGAACAGCGGTCAGTGGTGCAGTTCGCGCAGAACCTTGTAGAAGGCACTCTTGGCCTCGAAGCCGATGCCGGGGATCTCGGTGAGACCGACCTGGCTGTCGGAGACCACGGCGTCGTCGGCGAACCCGCCGGTGGGCTGGAACTCACCGGGATAAGACTCGTTGCCGCCGAGCTTGAGGGCCGCAGCGATGTGAAGCGAGAACTGGTGTCCGCCATGCGGAATGCAGCGCCGCGACGACCAGCCGTGCTCCTTCAACATCTCCTGCACCCGCAGGTATTCGGTGAGGCCGTAACTCAGCGCCGGGTCGACCTGGATGTAGTCCCGGTCCGGGCGCATGCCGCCGTAACGGATCAGGTTGCGGGCATCCTGGACCGAGAACAGGTTCTCGCCGGTGGCGATCGGGCCCCGGTAGTTCTCCGAGAGGATGGCGTTGAGCCGGTAGTCGAGCGGGTCGCCGACCTCCTCGTACCAGAACAGGCCGTAGGGCTCGATGGCCCGTCCGTAGTCCAGGGCGGTCTGCAGATCGAAGCGACCGTTGACGTCGACCGCCAGACGGGACCCGTCTCCGTCGAGCACCTCCAGAACCGCCTCGATGCGCTTCAGATCGTCGGCGAGATCGGTGCCACCGATCTTCATCTTGACCACGGAGTAGCCCATGTCGAGGAACCGGCGCATCTCGTCCTGCAGGTCGGACAAGGTCTTGCCGGGGGCGTAGTAACCACCGGCGGCGTAGACGAACACGGAGTCGTCTGGCTGACCGTCGCCGTAGTGGTCGGACAGGTAGCGGTACAGCGGCTGACCGGCGATCTTGGCGGCGAGGTCGAACAGCGCCATGTCGAGGACGCCGATCGCGACGGAGCGTTCGCCGTGGCCACCGGGCTTCTCGTTGTTCATCATGATCGGCCAGGCCAGCGTGGGGTCCAGGTTGCCGGATGGGTCGAGCAGGCTCTCCGGATCGGCGTCCAGCAGGCGTGGGATGGCTCGCCGCCGCAGGATCTCCCCGGCGCTGTAGCGGCCGTTGGAGTTGAAGCCGTAACCGATGACGGGCTCGCCGTCGCGCATCACGTCGCTGACGATCGCCACGATCGAGCAGTCCATCGAACTGAAGTCGATCCAGGCGTTGCGGATCGACGAACTGATCGGGACGACGCCCTCGTGCACGGACAGGATCTTCATGATCAACCTTCCTTGTATCTTATAAGATGTGAGATGTAACTGATGAGTGGCGATGTTAGACTCACTGTGACCGCCAGCACAAGGGGCAATGTGGGGCCCTGGTCACAGCACAGGCACCGATGAGATGGGGGCGCACATGACATCACCGCAGGTCACCAACGTCTTCTCCAGCAAGAGCGACGTGGCGTACGCCGAGCTGCGGCGGCTGATCCTCAGTGGCGGCTTACCTGCGGGCTCGCGGCTCTCCCAGTACGAGCTGGCCGAGCAGATGCGGATGAGCATCACACCGCTCCGGGAGGCGATCCGCCGGCTGAGCGGTGAAGGCCTCATCGAACTCGACAATCACCGAGACGCCCGGGTGTCATCCATCGGCGCCGACGAAGCCCGGCAGTTGTTCGAAGTACGGCTGGCCCTGGAGCCCGCGGCGGTCGCGCTGGCCGCTGAGCGCCGCACCGACGACGACATCGCCGCCATGCGGACTGCACTGGCGGATCTGGTCCCGGTGACTCGCGAATGGGGCGAAGACGGGTTGTGCGCCCACAGCGCCTTTCACCGCGCCCTCTATGTCGCTGCGCACAACGGCGTGATGATCAAGACCCTTGATGACCTGTGGGCCAAGTCCGACCGCTACCGCCGTCTCGGACTGATGCTGCCTGCGGGAGACGAGCCCCGCATGATCGATTTCAATCAGCACCACCAGATGCTTGAACTCGTCGTCGACCGCGATGCGTCCGGTGCCCATGCACTGGCGCGCCTGCACATCGAAAACAGCTTGACCGCCTCCGCGATCGAGGCCTTGGAGGGACAGTTCCCCACTCCCGAAATCGCCTAGACAGCAGCCATTTCAACGCGCCCCACTTTGTGCGGCTAGGTCGGCAACAGGCCCGCCTCGCGGTAGCCGGCGATCAATGCGTCGTAGACCGAGACGTCAGAATGACTGCGGGCGATGAGTTGTGCGCCGGCAATCGCGGCGTAGATGGCGCGGGCACGCGACTCACTCGTGCTGGAGTCGACGACTCCCGCTTTCTGCAGAGTGGCTGCCAACCAGGCGACGTTCACTTCGGCGAACCTGCGCACTTCCGTGCGCACCAGTTCCGGTAGCTCGTCGTATTCCGCGGCCATGAAGCTGCACATGCACATCCGGTTGTCTGCGATCAGTGCCGCGCGGAACACCTCGGGATAGCGTGCCAGCGCTTCCAACGGATCCGAGGCCTGTGACGCGAGCGCTGCGAGGCCGGCCTCGGCGTCCTCCCAGTACCTGCGCGCCAGCGCCGCACCGAGTTCAGCCTTACTGGGAAAGTAGTGGTAGACGCTCGCCGGCTTGATGCCCACGTCTGCCGCCAGATCGCGAAAGCTCAGGCCGCCATAGCCTCGCGCCTGAGCGACGCTGCGGCCCGACGCCAAGATCCTGTCCCGCGTGGTGACCTCGACCGCATTCAACGCCAACCTCCTTTACGCACGTCAGACAGCCTACCAAGCGGCAGGTAGACACGCATCGCCGTAGCGGCTACTCTCCCTACCATGTGGCAGGTAGGTACTCCTTCCGGCAGCTCCCACCAGCGCACGCACCCACCAAGAAGGACTTCCATGGCCACTGCTCCCGCAGGCTCTGCCCAAGATTTCGGCCCGTTGCACTACGCGGACGCGACCACGATGGCTGCACTGATAGCGAGCCGGCAGGTGTCGTCCCGCGAGGTCGTACAGGCCCACCTCGACCGCATCTCCGACGTCAACCCAGCGATCAACGCAATCGTGACGCTGTTGGCCGATGACGCCCTACGCGCCGCCGACGCCGCGGACGCTGCCGTGCGTGCCGATGCTCAGCTCGGTCCGTTGCACGGCGTTCCGTTCACCGTGAAGGACTGCCTGGACACCGCGGGTGTACTCACCCAGAACGGCTCCAAGATCTTCGCGGGCAACATACCGGCGCGGGACGCGACAGCCGTGGCACGAATCAAAGCCGCCGGTGGCATTCTGCTCGCCAAAACCAATCTCCCCGAATTCTCGTCAGCCACTGAAACCGACAATCTGGTCACCGGCCGCACCAACAATCCCTGGAACTTGGATCGCACCCCCGGGGGATCGTCCGGCGGAGACTCAGCGGCAATCGCGGCCGGTATGTCCCCGCTGGGTATCGGCAGCGATGTGGCAATCTCTGTCAGGGGCCCTGCCGCGTTCACCGGGATCGCGGGGCTGAAGGCCACCCACGGTCGCATCCCATTCACGGGCCACTTCGCACCGATGACGTCGGCCTGGTGGCACGTCGGCCCGATGGCGCGCACCGTTGGCGACGTAGCGCTGGC
Source organism: Mycobacterium sp. URHD0025 (assembly GCF_000426065.1). Taxonomy (GTDB): domain Bacteria; phylum Actinomycetota; class Actinomycetes; order Mycobacteriales; family Mycobacteriaceae; genus Mycobacterium. The sequence continues at coordinate 302,980 of NZ_AUEQ01000011.1, forward strand.
CTATTCGATACTCAGCGGGCCCGACGGTCTTGATGGATACGCAGTCCACCCCAGGCACTTTGATGCAGGCGCCACGCGAATTCCCGGGCGGGCCCTGCGCGTGGGCTGGGTCTCCGACGAGGCCTTCGGGCCTGTCGATCCCGAGATCACAGCGGTAGTTGCGGACGCGGCCGCGCGGCTCGCTGAGCTCGGGTGCCACGTTGAGCAACTCGGCGTTCCATTTCTCAAGGAGGCGGATGCGCCGACCGCTCTGACGACGTTCATCTACGGCGAATTGGTCTCGTACATCAAGTCTTTGGCCACCGACCGAGAGGGCGATCTCTCCGCATCCGGCTCCGCGCTGATGGCGGTACCAATCCCGACACTGGACCACATCCGTCACGCGAGGCGGGCCAAAGACACGCTGCGATCAGCGTTCAGCGGTTACTTCAGTGACTATGACGTTCTGCTGTGCCCGGTCAACCCCGTGACAGCGCTGCCGCACGGGGCAGACGAGTTCGTCGTCGACGGCGTCACCGTCCCGTGGACTCATGTCATGGCCGCGACATCTCCCTTCAACCTCACCGGGCTTCCCGCACTCTCAGTCCCTTACGGCATGAGCTCAGAGAACCTGCCGATCAACATCCAACTCGTGGCGTCCTGGTTCGACGAGTCCACCCTCTTGCGGCTCGGAGCAACACTCGAACGCAGCGGCGGCCTGGGCTCACACCGTCCGCCGATCGCGAATTCGCCTGTAAATACTATCGATTCGCAAATTCTGAGATAGCGCCGTGCACGATCGATCCATCGTGACCAGTCCGTTCCGAGTCCCCAGCCAGGGATCGGGAATCGCTGGATAATCCTTCCCTTCCCGGCCCGAGCCGCCGTCCACAACCTCGATGCTGTGGGACCTCACCGGTCCCGAACAACCAAGGAGCGCGAACCAATGAAGAGCACCGGCAATACAATTCTGATCACCGGCGGCACCTCGGGTATCGGGCTGGGCCTCGCCCTACGGCTGCACGAAGCAGGCAATTCGGTGATCGTCGCCGGCCGCCGCGAGAACCTCCTCGACGAGATCACTGCCGCGCACCCCGGAATCGACGCGCTCGTCCTGGACGTCGAAGACCCCGACTCGATCGCCCGCGCCCGGGAAACCCTGACGGTCAGCCAGCCCGACCTCAACGTGTTGATCAACAACGCGGGAATCATGCTGCAGGAGAGCGTCCTAGACCCAGCCGGACTGAAGACCGCCGAGAAACACGTGATGATCAACCTGCTCGGCACGATCCGGATGACGTACGCCTTCCTGCCTCAGCTCGTGAGCAAAGCGGACGCCGTGGTGATGAACGTAACGTCCTCGCTCGCGTTCGTGCCCTTTCCCATCACACCCACCTACAGCGCCACCAAAGCCGCTCTGCACTCCTTCTCCCAGAGCTTGCGCATCCAACTCGCGCACACTGGCGTTCAAGTCATCGAAGTCATCCCGCCGAACGTGCGCACCACGCTCCTCGGTCAGCAGGACGACGACCAGGCGATGCCGCTGGACGAATTCCTCAGCGAGACCCTCGAGCTACTCGCCGAGAATCCAGACGCCAAGGAACTGGTCGTCGAGCGAGCCCGCTTCCTACGCAACGCAGAAGCCAACGGCTCCTACGAGGACGTCCTGGCCATGCTCAGCGACTTCTGACCGCCACAGCGACCGGTGACGGATAGTCCGGCACTTCGCCATCCCCAGCTCGCACAACACTGACCTAAAACGAAGACCAGAAAACGGGCGCACCGTATCTCACGAACTTGGCGGGTCCGCCATCACTCCGCCGTCTGTCGTGAGATTCCGCCACGTTTCCGTGAGAACTTACACTGCTGCTTGCCGACCTACCGCGCCATATTCGTGAACCGCGAGAAGTGAAGCTGGTGTGCCACTGTGATATTCGCCGTCGGGCCGTTGCGGTGCTTGCCCAAGATGATGTCGGCTTCACCGCCTCGTGGGTCTTCGCGATCGATCGCATCTGGGCGGTGAAGCAGCAGAACCATATCGGCATCCTGTTCCAGCGAGCCGGATTCACGAAGGTCCGAGACCTGCGGACGCTTGTCGGTGCGCTGCTCGGGACCACGGTTCAGCTGGCTGATCGCGATCACCGGCACTTCAAGTTCTTTGGCCATCAGTTTCAGGCTTCGGGAGAAGTCCGAGACTTCCTGCTGACGCGACTCGTACTTCTTGCCCGAACTCATCAGCTGCATATAGTCGACCACCACCAGCTTCAGATCCGCCTTCTGGGCCAGCCGCCGGCCTTTGGCACGGATCTCCATCATGGTCAGGTTCGGTGAGTCGTCGATGTAGAGCGGAGCCTCGCTGATCTCGCTCATCCTGCGGGCCAACTTGGTCCAGTCGTCATCGCTCATCCGGCCTGAACGCATGTCAGCCAGTTTGATCTTCGCCTCAGCCGACAACAGACGCATGACGATCTCGGACTTGCTCATTTCCAGCGAGAAGATCACGCTGGCCATCCGGTGCTTGATCGAGCACGACCGCATGAAATCGAGCCCCAGCGTTGACTTCCCGACGCCAGGTCGGGCCGCGATGATGATCATCTGCCCGGGGTGTAGGCCATTGGTGATCTCGTCGAATTCGGTGAACCCGGTAGGCACACCACGGGAGATACCGCCCTGTGAGGCGATCGCGTCGATCTCGTCCATGGTGGGCTGCAGCAGGTCTTCGAGCGCGACGAAGTCCTCCGAGGCGCGACGTTCGGTGACGTCGTAGATCTCGGCCTGCGCGCGGTCGACCACATCGCTGACGTCGGCGCCGTCGGCCCCGGCATAGCCGTACTGCACCACCCGGGTGCCCGCCTCCACCAACCGACGCAGCATCGCCTTGTCGGCGACGATGGCGGCATAGAAACCGGCGTTGGCCGCCGTGGGCACAGTGGAGATCAGGGTGTGTAGATACGGCGCGCCGCCGATGCGGCGCAGCAGCCCGCGGCGATCGAGCTCGGAGGCCACGGTGACGGCATCGGCGGGCTCACCGCGTCCGTACAGATCGAGGATCGCGTCATAGACGTTCTGGTGGGCCGGACGGTAGAAGTCGCCGGGACGCAGCCGCTCCAGTACGTCGGCGATCGCATCCTTGCTCAACAGCATGCCGCCGAGGACGGCCTGCTCGGCCGCCATGTCCTGCGGCGGCTGCCGGCCGAAGTCCTCCCCAGGCGGAGGGCCATCCATATCCGAATCCGGATGCCCCAGGTCGTCCACCACCGCCACGGACTCCCCACCCCCTTCCGAAACCCATCTCACGACGGGCTCGAACGTTTATTCGAATCGGTACTGCAACTGTAGAACAGAACTCCGACAAGCTTCGTGACGGCGCTGCGACGCATCACGGTAGACGTTGCTGGCGCTGTCCGAAACCACCCCTGTTGATCAACCTGTGGATGGCATGTGGATAGGTCTCGGTCGCAGTGTTGACCCTCTGGGGAGAACCTGTGGATCAACCGCGAACAGTTTCTCATTACCCCAGGTCAGGGTGCCATAGAGGGTGTCAGTGATTGTGTATGGGAAGTTCTTCGGCGTGTCGTGCCGGGTTGCCGTCCCGGGCGTGTTGTGTTGCGTACGGGAACCGTGCCGGTTAACACCCGGTGTGCTTCGCTGTCCAGAGTTTCGCGCAACGCGTTCGCCAGACATACAGCAAACGCCCGGGTGGAAACCTTCGCAGGTTCCCACCCGGGCGATTGAATGCCGGCGGATCTACTCCGCTACGGGATCACTCGGCGACCGGATTTACTCGGCGACGACGTTGAGCGACACCTTGGCTTCCACCCCGGTGTGCAGCCGGACGACGATCGGATGCGTGCCGACCGACTTGATGTGCGCCTTGGGCAGCTGCACCGTGCGCTTGTCCAAGTTGGGCCCGCCGGCCTTCTTGATCACGGACACGACGTCGGCAGCGGTGACCGAGCCGAACAGCTTGCCGGTGTCGCCGGCGGTGTGAACCGGCAGCGACACCTCGCCCAGGTTCTCCAGGGCGGTCTTGAGCTCGTTGGCGTGCTCGACGCCGCGGATCTCCTTGGTCTCGCGGGCGCGACGGATCTCGTCGGCCTGGCGCTCGGCGCCACGGGTGGCCACGATGGCCAGCCCGCGCGGCAACAGGTAGTTACGGCCGTAGCCGTCCTTGACCTCGACGACATCGCCTGCGACGCCCAGGTGCTCCACCTCAGCGGTGAGAATCAGCTTCATTGGTCTGCCCCCTACCGCGTCGACGAACCGAAGGGCAGCAGAGCCACCTCGCGGGCGTTCTTCACGGCGATGGCGACATCGCGCTGGTGCTGGACGCAGTTGCCGGTCACCCGACGGGCACGGATCTTGCCGCGCTCGCTGATGTAGGTGCGCAGCAGCGCAGTGTCCTTGTAGTCGATGATCTGCCCCTTACCCTTCTTGGAGCAGAACACGCACTTGCGAGTCTTGACCGGCTTTTCCGGTGCCGGCCGTCGCTTTGTGGACTTGGCCATTGGTTATCTCTTCCTTGCAAAAATTTTCGTTGTTGATCAGAACGGCGGCTCGTCGTCGGCCCCGCTGAAGGAGCCGGACGCCGGCGCACTGCCCCACGGATCGTCTTTGGGCTCGGCCTGGCGCGGAGCGCCACCGCCGGCACCGCCGCCACCGCCGAAACCGCCGCCCCCACCGCCACTACGGCTGGCCTTGTTGACCTTGGCCGTGGCGTAGCGGAGGGACGGACCGATCTCGTCGACCTCGACCTCGACAACGGTGCGCTTCTCGCCCTCACGGGTTTCGAAGGAACGCTGCTTGAGCCGACCGGTGACGATCACCCGCGAACCCCGCGTGAGGCTCTCTGCCACATTTTCGGCAGCCTCACGCCAGATGTTGCACCGCAAGAACAGCGCCTCGCCGTCCTTCCACTCGTTGGTCTGCCGGTCGAACATTCGCGGCGTAGAAGCAACGGTGAAGTTGGCGACAGCTGCGCCTGACGGAGTGAAACGCAGTTCCGGGTCAGCGGTCAGGTTTCCGACAACTGTGATGGTGGTGTCACCAGCCACGAGATCCTCCTGGGATAGGCATGTCCGTTTGCGCGAAGCCTACGTAGCCCCGCCGACGACTGACAGCCTTTAGTGCTTGTCCGTCCGCATCACCTTGGTCCGCAGCACCGACTCGTTCAGGTTGAGCTGACGGTCGAGCTCGGACACGGTGGCCGGTTCGGCCTTGACGTCGACGATGGCGTAGATGCCCTCGGCGTGCTTGGCGATCTCGTAGGCCAGGCGCCTGCGGCCCCAGATGTCAACCTTGTCGACGGTCCCGCCATCCTTGCGGACGACGTTCAGGAACGCCTCTAATGACGGAGCTACGGTGCGCTCGTCAAGTGTGGGGTCGAGAATGACCATGATTTCGTATGGACGCATTAGAACCTCATCACCTCCTCTGGTCGTGTACGGCCACGGTGGATTCCGTGGCAGGAGGGTCGCCTGCGTCGGCAACCGGCCCAGGCTACCCGAAGGCGCGCTGATCTGCGAAATCCGTATAAGGTGAGCTCCTTGGTTCTGGAGTCGAGGGGGATGCGTGAACTATCCGTACGGGCCTTACGGGCAAGGCTTCCCGGGACAGCCCGGTCAGCCGCAGCAGCCCGGCCATCCCCAACAACCCGACTACCCCCAGCAGGCCGGCTATCCGCAGCAGCCCGGTTATCCGCAGCAGGCTGGCTACCCGCAGCAACCAGGCTTTCCCCCGCCGGGATACCCCCAGCAGGGCGGCTTCCAGCAGCCCTATGGGTATCCGCCCGCTGAACCCAGTGGCACCACAGGAACCATCGCCGCCGTACTTGCTGCCCTGGGCGGTGTGGCAGGCCTGGTCGGCGGCGCGTTCGGGGCCATCGGCCTCGCCGCATTGAGCGGCATGAGCAGTACAGACGTCTCCGGCGGGGTGTACGCCCTGCTGGTCGTCGTGATCCTCTTCAACTTCGTCTTCGGGCTGACGATCGCCACCGGAGCCGTCATGTTGTTCCAACGGAAGATGCTCGGCCGCTGGCTGGTTGTCGGGGCATCCGCGCTGGCGATCCTGAGCAGCCTGATCAGCTTCGGCGTGGGTGCCGCAGCGGCGTCGGCCTACGGTTCCTACTCCACTGGCGGCGGAGGCGGCTTTCTCCAGCTGCTCGGTCTCGTCTTCCCCATCGCCACGATCGTCCTGGCCCTGCTGCCGTCGACCACCGCGTGGATCAATGCGAAACCGAGTCCTGTTGCGCCCCAGTTCTTTCCGCCCATGCCGCAGCAGTATCCGCCGTATCAGGGCTGAGCGGGGAGCACACCGAGCTTCTTGACTGTGGCCTTCGAGGGGGACGCGTGAACCATCCGTTGGTCCAGAATCCAGTTGTGCGCCAGTTCTACCCGCCCTATCCAGGCTGATCTGCGAAGGTCTTTGTGCGGACCCCGCCAATCATCCAGGATCGGAGCAGCAGTGACCTCTCCCCACGGACCCCGAGGCGCGAAGTTTCCCGACGAGCCGAGTGATCCGGAGCGAGGTGACCAAGAGCCCGAACCAGCCGCCTCGCCCAGTGCGGTCACGGTGATCATCACGGCCGTCCTGGCGGGGCTCGGTGGCCTGCTGACGCTCGGCAACGGCATTCTCGGGCTGACCGGACTTGCCGCACTCGCCGGTGACGCGGGCTTGCGAACGCTGGCCCTCAGGGCCGCCGGGGCGCTCACGTTGACGGTCCTCGCGACTCTGCTGAGCGTAGTCTGCGGAGTCCTTCTCCTGGCCGGCACTGTGGCGCTGTTGCGGCGCAAGATGATTGGCCGCCGGCTCATCGTCAGCGGCTGCGTGTTGCTCATCCTGGGCAGCCTGATCAGTCTCGGGCTGACCTTGGCCACGACGGCCGGCTACGGGACGCCAGGAACCAACGGGCCGGCAATCTTGAGCCTCATACTGCCCATCGCCACGCTCGTGTTGGTCCTGCTGCCGTCGACCGCCACGTGGATTCGAGCGGCCCTCCCGAGGCCATGACCTCAGCGCCGCAGGACCGTCGACTTCTACTCAGGGGTTGAGCGAGAACGGAATTCGCCGCCCCCACGTCGAAAACGGTGCGCGCGCGGACTCAGCCGCTAGGTTTGTCGGCCGACTCCAACTCCGGCTCCATCTGGGGCTCTGGCTCCGGCTTGGGCTCGACCCCGACACGATCCGCCGACGGCCGCAACCAGTCAGGCAACCACCGCGGCGGGCTGTCGGGAGCCCGGTCGAACACTCCACCGGTGGGGTCGTCGATGCGGCCGCCGTGACGGACCAGATCGAGCTCCGGACGATAGATTTGACGAACCACCAACGCACACAGCACGATCACCGCGAGGTCGCGGAGCAACACAGTGGTGGTGAACCATTGCTCGGGCAGGCCCTTGTTGGCCTCGCCGTACAGGTAGAGCATGCGCGGCACCCACACGAGGGCGTCGATCGTCATCCACGCCAACAGAATTCGCCGATGCGGCAGGGCCAGCACGGCCAGCGGCACCAGCCACAGTGAAAACTGCGGGCTCCACACTTTGTTGGTCAGCAGGAAGGCGGCCACCACGAGGAAAGCCAGTTGCGCCACCCGAGGCCGCTGTGGTGCGGTCAATGCGACGTAGCCGATCGCGATACAGCACGCCGCGAACAAGACCGCGGTGACCGTGTTGAGCACCGTCGGCGGCTGCCAGAACCCGAGGTCCGGATCGAAGCCGCGCCACCCGGTGAACGACTTCACCACGTTGTACAGCGAATCCATATCGTCACCGCGACGGGTGTTGAGCCGGAAGAACTCTGACCAGCCCCGCGGGAAGAGCAACATGATCGGCAGGTTGACCGCCAGCCAGACCAGCACGGCCGCAACCGCCGTCTTGCCGACCTCACGCAGTCGCCCGGTGCGCAGCCCGAGCAGCACCAGCGGAACGAACAGCAACAGCGGATACAGCTTGGCGGCCACGCCGATTCCGATCAACGCCCCGGCCCACACCGGTTTTCGACGAGCCCAGGCGAGCATCGCGCCGGCGGCGGAGGCGGTGGCCAGCGCGTCGAAGTTGGTGAACACCTGGAAGATCACGATCGGCGAACCCGCCACCAGCGCGGCATCCCACACCCGCCGCCCGGCCATCCGTGCGGTGGCCCAGATCGTGGCCAACCAGGCCAGCGCCAGACCGAACGCCGAGATGTTGAAGAACATCACCACTTCGGCGACGAGCGGGACCGACACCAGCTTGGTCACCGCGGTGTAGGTCTTGGCCAGCGACATCGACACGTACTGGTAAAGCCCGGTGAGCACCGGGTACTCCATGTAGCGGATCGCCGGGCTGCCGTCGTACTGCATGCGGGGCTTGCCGGTCGCGTCGTTCTCGACCCAACTGGATTTGTAGGGAAACTTGCCGAGGTTCAACAACTCTGCGGTGTAGAGCGGAACCGTGTCGGAGTAACACAGTTCGTAATAGGCCCGGTTGTTCTCCCAGTTGGCCACGCGCTCGCCCGCGGTGCCCTTGCCGGTGGTCTGCAGACAGGCGGCTTTGGTCGTGTACCCCAACGCCAGGAACACCACGGCGATGATGAACATCACCCGCAGTGGCGTCATGAACCGCGCCCTGCCGATCAGCGCATGCCGGCCGACGGGTCCGCCGACAGTCTGAGACAGCGCCTCGGCCAGCTGGTCGTTGCGGCTGGGGAGGTCGCGGTCGTCGGCACCCCGCCGGTCTTCTGCCGGCGGAGCCGGCGAGACCAGCCCAGCCGGCGATCGCTCGTCCGTCACGGAGGCGGCGGTGGCACCGGAACGCCCGGCGCGCCGGGCACAACGGGAGCTCCCGGCGGCGGTCCGATCGGCACGGTCGTCGGAGGGCCGATCGGGATCGTGATACCCGGGGCCACTTCGATGGTCGGTTGGATCACGGTCTCCGAAGGCATCACCGACACCTGCGGGCCCGTCGGCAGCGTTCCGGGCGGCGGGGCCGCCGGGGCCTGCGGCACACCCGCGTAGCCGCCGATCTCCGTCGGCTTGGGGAAGGTCTCCTTGTCGGTGCCTTCCAGCGCACCGTCCATGGTGGCCTTCCAGATGTCCGACGGTAGGCCGGATCCGTAGACCGGCCCTCCCCACGAATTCTTCAACGGTTTCACGCCTTCGGAGGTACCCACCCAGACCGCTGTCGAAAGCGAGGGCGTGTATCCGACCATCCAGGCGTCACGGTTGTCCCCGGTATCGCCGAGCTGGTTGGTGCCGGTCTTGGCGGCCGAGGCGCGTCCGCCGGCCAGGTTGTGACCTTTCGACCAGCCCGCGATCGGCTGCATGGCCGAGGTGACATTGTCGGCGACAGCCTTGTCGATGCGCTGCTCACCGTTGTCCTGGCTGGAGGCGTCGAAAAGCACCTGGCCCGAGGAGTTCACGACCTTCTGCACGAAATGCGGCTTGTGGTAAACGCCGGAGGCCGCGAGCGTGGCATACGCCGAGGCCATGTCGATCACGCGCGACTGGTACTGGCCCAGCACCACACCGTTGTTCGGCGGTCCGCCCTTGCCGTCCTCGGACAGCGTGTGCTCGAGGCCCGGGAAGCTCTCGGCCACGCCCGCATCGTGCGCGGCCTTGGCCACGTCCTCGGGTCCGTGTTCCAGCTTGAGCATCAGCCGGTAGTAGCTGGTGTTGAGCGACCGCTTGAGCGCCTCGGCGATCGAGCAGGTGCCGCACCCCTCACCCTCGACGTTGCTGATCTTGATGCCGTTGACGGTGACCGGCCCGCTGTCCACCTGGTAGCCGAGGCCGATGCCCTGCTGCAGGGCCGCGACGAGCGCGAACACCTTGAACGACGAACCCGTCGGCAGGCCGGCCTGAGCGAAGTCGAAGCCATTGGCATCCGAACCGCCGTAATAGGCCTTGACCGCGCCGTCGTGCGGATCGATGGACACCACCGCGGTCCGCATATCCGGGTCTTGGCCATCCATGGTCTTGGACACCGCGTTCTCCGCGGCTTGCTGGGCCTGCGGGTCGATCGTCGTGGTGACCTGAAGGCCCTCGGTGTTCAGCGCCTGCTCACTGATGTCGAACAGATCCAGCAGTTCCTTGGTGACCTGCCGTTCGATCAGCCCGTTCGGGCCGGTGGTCTGGAACTGCTGACGAGCCTGATCCGGCGGCACGGTCGGCGGGAAGACCTGCGCGGCGCGCTCCTCGGCCGACAACGCGCCCATGTCCACCATGCCGTCGAGCACCCAGTTCCACCGGTCGGCGGCGCCTTCGGGATCGACCGCGGGGTCCAGTGTCGAGGGCCGCTGGATCAGCGCGGCCATCAATGCGCCCTCGGCGACGTTGAGCTGTTCGACGGGCTTGTCGAAGTACGCCTTGGCGGCGGCCGCGATGCCGTACGAGCCGCGGCCGAAGTAGATCATGTTCAGATAGGCCTGCATCACAGCGTCTTTGGACCATTCGCCGGCCATCTTGGTGGAGATGACGAGCTCCTTGGCCTTACGGATCAAGCCGCCGATACCCGAGCGTTCGTCACCCACCAACGCGTTCTTGACGTACTGCTGGGTGATGGTCGATCCGCCCTGCAGATCACCGCCGACGAGGTTGTTCTTGATCGCACGCAACAGCGCGGTGAACGAGAACCCCGGATTGGAATAGAAATCACGGTCCTCTGCGGCCATCACCGCGTTGCGGACCTGCTCGGGAATCTGGTCGATCGTGACGTCGACCCGGTTGCCCTCGGGAGGCACGATGCGCGCGATCTCACTGCCGTCGCTGGCCAGGATCGTCGACACCTGATTGGTGCGGATGTCACCAGGCTGCGGGACGTCGACGATCAGGTACGCCATACCGAACGTCACGATCGGGAGCAGGATCATGGCCACCACCGCGGCTATCGACAGGCGCCGGACCAGCTTCCAGTTGATGTTGAACTGCCGGGTCGGCCCAGGCTCCGGTCCGGACGGACCCGAGGGGCCCGATCCACGACCGCCTCCCGGTGGCGGAGGCGGAGACTTGGGCGGCGACGGCTTCGGCGGCGGTGTGCCGTCCATGGCGGCCCTGACGACATCGAGCGGGGCGGGCCCGCCCTCACGCACCGGTGGCAGCACCGTGGTGAGCCGGTCGTCGGGCGGAACACCCGGACGGGGGCGTCCCGAGGGAGGGTTCTCGCGTCCCGTTGGACCGTTCTCCCGCGCCGGGGGCCGGTTCTCGCGCGCAGGCGGCCGGTTGTCGCGCGCGCCGAGGCGGTCAGCCGCATTACGGATGTCGTTGGCTGACCGGCTGTGGCGCCCTTCGCTATTCACTGGCCGTACGCGCCGACTTGCGCGTGCCTCGAGTGCCACGTGCCTTCGGCGGCCGAGGCGCGCCCAGGACATATGACTTGACCAAATGATTCCAACTGCAGGTGCGGCATACCTCAACCACATGGACTGCGAACTCGTCGTAACGAGTTGCCAACATCACCAGCTCCTCCGCGGTGCGCGCCGAGCCCGATACCGGGCCCAGATGATCACCGAAAACCCACGACACCAGCGTGAGCTGCTCTTTGCGGCAGATCGGACACATCACCGAACTCTGCTTGCCGTGAAACTTTGCCGCGCGCAGCAGATAGGGGTTGGCATCACAGACCTCCGTGACGCCGGTGCGCCCCGAATAGACCTCAGCCAGCAGGGACCGCCGCCGAAGCGCGTAATCCACCACCTGTCTCTGCAATCGCACGATGACCAGAGTACGTCGACCCCCTGGACACCGAGGCGCGACCGCGTCACACCTCCTACGATCATCGGCGTGGCAACTCGGCAGGCCTCGAATACCCGGGCCAAAGACAGCGATCGCAACGACACCTGCAAAGTGCTCGACAACGCGCTCGGCGAGGGTCAGCTGTCCATGGAAGAACACCGCCAGCGGGTGTCGGCCGCCACCAACGCCACGACCCTGGGCGATCTGGCCGCTCTGGTCGACGATCTGCAGAACGCCAATGCCCCGGTGCAGATGCCGACGCTGAGCAAGCCACGCCTGCCCCGCGTGAGCAAGCCCGGTGGCGGTTGGGGGCTCCGGCTGGCCGCTGCCGCCGTGCTGGTCGTGCTCGGCATGGGCATCGGCTGGGGCCTGTACGGAAACACCTCGTCCCCGCTCAGCTTCAACCCCGACCCGGGAGCCGTGCCCGACGGCATCGCCCCGGTGGTGCTGACCCCGCCCAAACAGCTGCAATCGCTCAACGGCGTGAACGGACTGTTCGAGCAGATGCGTCACAAATTCGGCAACACGATGGGCTACGAGCTACACATCGATCCGGACTCGGCGATGGCCTACCGACCCGATCCGCAGGACAGCCGTAAGAAGGTCTACTACCGATACACCGGCGGCTGGGGCGATCCGGGCTCGCCCGACACCCTGCGCGACGAGGACCGCCTCGTCGACCTCGCGGCATTCGACTACGAGAAGGCGCTCGGCATCTTGCGGGGCGCACCCGAAACCCTCAACACCAAACGCGAAGACGTGAAGAGCGCGTGGCTGCGCATCACACCGTCCGAGGATCCGTCAACACCGGACGCCGTCAACATCGCGGTCATCGTCAGCAGTGACTTCGGGGGCGGGAACATCGACCTGTATCCCGACGGCACCATCAAGGAGATCTACCGCAGCAGCAGGTGAGTACACCTCGCCGCCGCCCTGTCGTCGCTGTTCGGGCCGCCTTCGTCACGCCGGCGTGACGCTCGGGCCCGGCAGCTGTTCCAGTGTGACTATCGGTCAACACTTGGCACCTAATATATCGGCGCGATACAGTTTGGCGAGGTGTTGATCCGTCGTAGCGATCAATTCCATCTGATCTGTCGAAAGGGGTGATCTCGATGCTGGAGCTCGCAGTTCTCGGCCTCCTTCTCGAGTCGCCCATGCACGGCTACGAGCTGCGCAAGCGATTGACGGGTCTGTTGGGGGCGTTCAGAGCGTTCTCGTATGGCTCGCTCTACCCGGCATTACGTCGCATGCAGGCCGATGGCCTGATCGTCGAGGACGCCGCACCCTTGGGTCCGACCAAGGTGCGCCGGGCTCGACGGGTTTATCAGCTGACCGATGCCGGCAAGCAGCGATTCACCGAGTTGGTCGCCGACACGGGGCCGCAGAACTTCTCCGACGACGGTTTCGGTGTCCACCTCGCCTTCTTCAACCGCACTCCGGCCGAGGCCAGGATGCGGATCTTGGAGGGGCGGCGTCGTCAGGTGGAGGAACGCCGGGAAGGTCTGCGTGAAGCCGTGGCGCGGGCCAGTAGTTCGTTCGACCGCTACACCCGTCAGCTGCACCAACTGGGCCTGGAGTCCAGTGAACGAGAAGTCAAATGGCTCAACGAGTTGATCGCGGCCGAGCGCACGGCGCAGGGACACCCAGAAAGCCCATGAGCACAGCGCCGCAGATGGCCCCAGGCCGAGCACACAGAACGAGTAAGGAGATCGTCCATGTCTGAGCACGCAGGAGAAATCCGGGTCGCCATTGTCGGCGTCGGTAACTGCGCATCGTCCCTGGTCCAGGGCGTGCAGTACTACCACAACGCCGACGAGAACACGTCCGTGCCGGGCCTGATGCACGTGAAGTTCGGCCCGTACCACGTCCGCGACGTGAAATTCGTGGCCGCGTTCGACGTGGACGCCAAGAAGGTCGGCTTCGACCTGTCCGAGGCCATCTTCGCCTCCGAGAACAACACCATCAAGATCGCCGACGTGCCGCCGACCAACGTCACGGTGCAGCGCGGCCCGACCCTCGACGGCATCGGCAAGTACTACGCCGACACCATCGAGATCTCGGACTTCGAGCCCGTCGACGTGGTCAAGGCACTCAAGGACGCCAAGGTCGACGTGCTGGTCTCCTACCTGCCGGTGGGCTCCGAAGAGGCCGACAAGTTCTACGCCCAGTGCGCCATCGACGCCGGCGTGGCGTTCGTCAACGCGCTCCCGGTGTTCATCGCCTCCGACCCGGTCTGGGCCAAGAAGTTCGAGGATGCCGGTGTCCCGATCGTCGGCGACGACATCAAGAGCCAGGTCGGCGCGACCATCACCCACCGCGTCATGGCCAAGCTGTTCGAAGACCGCGGCGTCACGCTGGACCGCACCTACCAGCTCAACGTCGGCGGCAACATGGACTTCCTGAACATGCTGGAGCGCTCGCGCCTGGAGTCCAAGAAGGTCTCCAAGACCCAGGCCGTCACCTCCAACCTGACCGGTTCGCTGGCCGGCAAGATCGAGGACAAGAACGTCCACATCGGCCCGTCCGACCACGTCGCGTGGCTCGACGACCGCAAGTGGGCCTATGTCCGCCTGGAAGGTCGCGCCTTCGGTGACGTGCCGCTGAACCTGGAGTACAAGCTCGAGGTCTGGGACTCGCCGAACTCGGCCGGCGTCATCATCGACGCGGTGCGCGCCGCCAAGATCGCCAAGGACCGCGGCATCGGCGGCCCCATCGAGGCAGCCTCGGCGTACCTGATGAAGAGCCCGCCCAAGCAGATCGCCGACGACGTCGCGCGCATCGAGCTGGAGACCTTCATCGAGGGCTAGTTTTTCGGTTTCACTCTGCGCCCGGGGCGTGTGCTTCTCGCACACCTACGCCCTGGGCGCAGAGTCGTTTTCGGGTTAGGGTCGGGGCGTGGTGAGCGACGACGCATTGACCGATCTCGATGAATTCGGCCTCCTGCACGAGAACGCCGAGCAGATCGGTGCGAGTGGTCCGTTGCCGCCGGTCGAGCGGATCGAGCAGGGACCGATCAGCGCCCTGAAGTTCGGCACCGGCGCCCCGCGCATCGTGTTCCTGCACGGCGGCGGCCAGAACGCGCACACCTGGGACACCGTGATCCTCGGCCTCGGCGAGCCCGCCCTGGCCGTCGATCTGCCCGGCCACGGCCGCTCCGCCTGGCGCGAGGACGGGGACTACGGCCCGAAACTCAATGCGGCGAGCCTGATCCCGGTGCTCGAAAAGCACGCGCCCACTCCACGACTGGTGGTCGGCATGTCGCTGGGCGGGTTGACCGCACTGCGGATCGCGGCCACCGAGCCCCGGCTCGTGCCGGAACTCGCGCTCGTCGACGTGACCCCGTCGGCGCCCGAGCGCCACACCGAGATGACCAAGGCGCAGATGGGAACCGTCGCCCTGGTGCAGGAACAACGCACCTTCCCGACGTTTCAGGCCATGCTCGACGTGACCATCGCCGCGGCGCCGCACCGGGACCCGAAGTCGTTGCGTCGCGGCGTGTTCCACAATTCCAAACAACTCGACGACGGCACCTGGACCTGGCGCTACGACTCGTTCCGCAAGGGCGACGGGTTCGAAGGCCTGTGGGATGACGTCCCGGCGATCACCATGCCGACGACGTTGATCCGCGGCGCCAACTCGTTTTTCGTCAACGACGAGGACGCCGAGACGTTCGCGAAGAGCGCACCCGGATTTCAGCGCACCGTCGTGGTCGCCGATTCAGGACATTCGGTGCAGGGCGATCAGCCGGCCAAGCTGGTCGAGATCTTGCGCGGCCTGCTGAGCTGACCCGCTTACCCCGGCGTCAAACCTGGCCCGCGGCGCAACGGCGTGGGTAGGCTCGAAAAAGTGAGCCATCCCATACGCATCGGAGTGCAACTGCAGCCGCAGCACTCCCCCACCTACAGTCATATCCGCGACGCGGTGCGCCGCTGCGAGGACATCGGCGTCGACATCGCCTTCAACTGGGACCATTTCTTCCCCCTCTACGGGGATCCGGACGGCGCGCACTACGAGTGCTGGACCATGCTGGGCGCCTGGGCCGAGCAGACCTCGCGCATCGAGATCGGCGCGCTGGTCAGCTGCAACTCCTATCGCAATCCCGAGCTGCTGGCCGACATGGCCCGCACGGTAGACCACATCTCTGATGGCCGGCTGATCCTGGGGATCGGAAGTGGTTGGAAGGAAAAGGATTACGACGAGTACGGGTACGAGTTCGGTACCGCGGGCAGCCGCCTGGACGATCTGGCACAGGCGCTGCCCCGCATCGAGGCCCGGCTGGCCAAGCTGAACCCCGCTCCCACTCGGGAGATCCCGATCCTGATCGGTGGGCAGGGTGAACGCAAAACGCTGCGCCTGGTGGCCGAGCACGCCCACATCTGGCATGCATTCGTCGACAGCAACACCTATCCGCCCAAGGCGCAGATCCTCGCCGAACACTGCGCCACCACCGGGCGCGACCCGGCCACCGTGCAGCGCTCGGCCGGGGTCCAAGAGACCGGTGGGATCGACGCCATGCTCGCCGAGGCCGACGCGCTGGCCGATCTGGGCGTCAGCATCCTCACCGTGGGCGTCAACGGACCCGACTACGACCTGACTGCCGCCGAGGCCCTCTGCCGGTGGCGCGACGGGCGGAGCGCAAAGGTCAGCGGATGAGCTGAAACCGCTCACGTCTCCCTTTACAGCCACCCGTGAGAAACTTGCGAAACGCAAACGCACGGGGGGTGTGCGTCCCGACTAAAAGGGGGAGTTAAAAAGGGTGCCCAAAAACTACGGGGTCAAGGAGAAGGATCAGGTTGTCACCCACATCATCAATCTGGTGATGACGGGCAAGCTGCGATCCGGTGACCGCATAGACCGCAACGAGATTGTCCGTGACCTCGGGCTGAGCCGCGTCCCGATCCAGGAGGCCGTGGTCCAGCTCGAGCACGACGGCATCCTCTCGACGCGATATCACCGCGGCGCATTCGTCTCCCGGTTCGACGAGGCCACCGTGGCCGAGCATCACGAGCTGTACGGAATTCTCAACGGCATCGCCTCGGCACGCTGCGCAGTCAGCCCCACTCCCCGCATCTTGGCGCACCTCGACGACACGTTGCGCATGATGCGTTCAGCAAAGGACACCCGGTCTTTCCAGGAGGCCTGCTGGATGTACCGCGACGCGATCAACGACGAGTACGCGGGCCCACGCCTGCATGCCACCATCCGCGCCGGCAAGAGTTTCGCACCGTCGGAGTTCTGGATCAGCTATCCGAAGGCCAAGGTCGAGTTCCTCCCCGGCTACGAAGCCGAAACCGTCGCCATCCACGCCCGTGACCCCGAGGGCGCCCGCACGGCCTGCACCGAACGCGCCGATCGGATGGCGCAGATCATGATCGCCGAGCTCACCCGGCGGGGAGTGTTCGGCGACTTGCGGTCCCCTTGAGCGGAATCACTCATCACCAGGTGTCCGCCCACTAAGTTGCATCAGATGGACGCCAGACGATCGGCCGCGCTGCTGACCACGGTCCTGATCCTGCTCGGGCTGGTATGGGCGGCACCGGCAGGCGCAGACGTCGACCAATGCGCACCACCCGGGGTGGACAGCGCCAGCGCATTGCCCACCAACCTGGCCGCCGCGGCCACCGGGCCCGGCGCCGACAAATACACCACGCCCACGGTCGCCCCCCTCGACACGATCCGGGCCGAGAACCTCGGCCTGGGTACCCCGGGCGTACTCACCGTCGGCACGCTGTCGGACGCGCCGCCCAGCATCTGCATCAACTCGGCCGGACAGTTCACCGGATTCGACAACGAGCTGCTGCGCGCAATCGCCGACAAGCTCGGTCTCCGGGTCAACTTCGTCGGCACAGACTTCTCGGGTCTACTGGCCCAGACCGCGTCCCGGCGCTTCGACGTGGCCTCTTCGTCGATCACCACCACCGACGCGCGGCGTCGCACGGTCGGATTCACCAACGGCTACGACTTCGGCTACTTCTCGCTCGTGGTGCCGACCGGCTCACCGATCACGGGATTCAGCCAGCTCGCCACCGGACAGCGCATCGGCGTGGTGCAGGGCACCGTGCAGGAGGCCTACGTCATCGACACGCTGCACCTGCAGCCGGTGAAGTTCCCGGACTACAACACCGTCTACGCCAGCCTCAAGACCCGTCAGATCGACGCCTGGGTGGCGCCGTCACAACAAGCCTCGGGCACGGTACAGCCCGGCGACCCGGCGCAGATCATCGAAAACACCTTCAGCTTGGACAATTTCGTGGCATGGGCGGTGGCCAGGGAGAACCAGCCGCTGATCGACGCGCTCAACTCCGGACTGGACGCCGTCATCGCCGACGGCACCTGGGCCAAGCTGTATTCCGACTGGGTGCCCCGGGCCCTGCCGCCCGGCTGGAAGCCCGGCTCCAAGGCCGCACCCGCCCCCCAACTACCCGATTTCGCCGCGATCGCCGCGGCCAAGGAAAAGCCCGCGGCCGGCGGTCCCGCGGCCGCCAAATCCACACTGGCGCAACTGGCGGACTCGTTCCTGGACTGGGAGCTCTACAAGCAGGCGGTCCCCGACCTGTTGCGCACCGGCCTGCCCAACACGCTGATCCTGACCGTGTGCGCCAGTGTCATCGGGCTGGCACTCGGGATGGTGCTCGCGGTGGCGGGTATCTCGCGCTCGCGTTGGCTGCGCTGGCCGGCCCGGGTGTACACCGACATCTTCCGCGGCCTGCCCGAAGTGGTGATCATCCTGTTGATCGGCCTCGGCATCGGGCCTGTGGTCGGATCGCTCACCGGCAACAGCCCCTACCCGCTGGGCATCGCGGCGCTCGGGCTCATGGCAGCCGCCTACGTCGGCGAGATCTTCCGCTCCGGCATCCAGAGCGTCGAGCCCGGACAACTGGAAGCCTCACGCGCCCTGGGCTTCAGCTACGCCTCGTCGATGCGGCTGATCGTCGTGCCCCAGGGCATCCGGCGGGTGCTGCCCGCGCTGATGAACCAGTTCATCTCGCTGCTCAAGGCCTCGTCGCTGGTGTACTTCCTCGGCCTGGTGGCCAGCCAGCGCGAACTGTTCCAGGTAGGCCGAGATCTCAACGCGCAGACCGGGAATCTGTCACCGCTGGTGGCGGCGGGACTGTTCTACCTGCTGCTGACGATCCCGCTGACGCATCTGGTGAACTTCGTCGACAACCGGCTCCGCAGAGGTCGCCCCCCGACCGAGGAGGAGCCCCTTCCCGCGCTGACCAACCAGGAGATGATCTGATGTCGGCACTAGAGCCGGTAGCGCTGGCCGCCAACGACATCCACCTGTCGTTCGGGCCGAATGCGGTCCTGCGCGGGGTGGATCTGGATGTGCCCGCAGGCACCACGACAGCCATCATCGGGCCGTCCGGGTCCGGGAAGTCGACACTGCTGCGCACCTTGAACCGCCTGTACGAACCCGACCGAGGCGACATCCTGCTCGACGGGCGTTCGGTGCTCACCGACAATCCGGATCAGCTGCGCCAGCGCATCGGCATGGTCTTCCAGCAATTCAACCTGTTCCCCCACAAGACCGTTCTCGACAACGTCACCCTGGGCCCGCGCAAGCTCAAACGGTTGAGTCACGATCACGCCCGCACCGTCGGCCTCGAGCAACTGGATCGGGTTGGCCTGCGGCACAAGGCCGATGTGCGTCCGGCCACGCTGTCGGGCGGCCAGCAACAGCGCGTCGCGATCGCGAGGGCGCTCGCCATGGCCCCGCAGGTGATGTTCTTCGACGAGGCCACGTCGGCGCTGGACCCCGAGCTGGTCAAGGGAATCCTGGAATTGATCGCCGAGCTGGCCGCGGAGGGGATGACGATCCTGACGGTCACGCACGAGATGGGCTTCGCTCGTTCCACCGCGGACGCGGTGGTGTTCATGGATCACGGCACCGTGGTCGAATCGGGCGAACCCGACCAGATATTCGAAGCGGCCGAGACAGATCGGCTGCGCCGCTTCCTGTCGCAGGTGCTGTGAGGGGTACTGCTGTGAGGACAACGCGGTCAGGAGCTGAAACCCCTGCACCAAACCCCACAAGCTGACGACCTGGCAGCCTCAGACAGGTTAGACTAGCGAATTATGGTGGAGCCCGATTCACAGGTCACAGAGCTGGCCGGAGAGCTGCAACGCGTTCTCTCCAAGGTGTTCTCGGTACTGCGCCGTGGCGATACCAACAAAGGCACTGCCGGGGAGCTCACCCTGGCTCAGCTCTCGATCCTGCTGACCCTGCTCGACCAGGGCCCGATCCGGATGACCGAACTGGCCGCCCGCGAGCGCGTTCGCACTCCCACGACCACCGTGGCGATCCGCAGGCTGGAGAAGCTGGGGCTGGTCAAGCGCTCCCGCGACCCCTCCGACCTGCGTGCCGTACTCGTCGAGGTCACCCCACGTGGCCTGGTGCAACACCGCGAATCGCTGGCCGCCCGCCGGGCCGATCTGGCCGCACGCCTGGCCAATCTGAGCCAGGAGGATCTGGCCACCCTCGCCGCCGCGCTGGTCCCCTTGGAGCGCCTGGCCGGCCAGAACGATCAGGCCACCGCCCACGCCAAGTCCGAGTAGCGGCGCGCTATCCCAGCCAGTCCAACACCGCGGCCGCGGTCCACGACTGCTGCATGCTGCCCAGCGGCTCCCCGGTGAACGGCTCGTAGTACTCGGCGAATGTCCCGTCGCTGGCCTGACGCAACCCCTCCCGGCGTAGCGTCGAAGCCCGCTCGGCCCAGCCGCGCCGGGCGAAACACCACGAGAACAGCCAGGTCATCACCGGCCATACCGGGCCGCGCCAGTACTCCCGCGACCGGAAGTGCCGCGACACTGGCGAGGTGGACGGGATGAGCGCGTACTTGAGATCCGGGTGCCCGCAGAAGCGCGGACCCTCCAGCAGCCGCAGCAGGGCGCGTTCACGATCGTGCGGCAGCCCGCCGCAGAGCAGCGGCGCGAACTGCGCGACCGTCTCGGTGGGCACCCACTTCTTCGCGCGGACATCGTAATCCCTTGCCGCACCGCTACGTTCATCAGTGGTCTCGACCACTCCGACCCGGAACCGTTCCGCCCACGAATAGAGATCACGGACATCGGCGTTCGGCTGCTTGTACTCCTCGCCGATCTCGGCGAGTACCTGGCAGGCCACCGAGAAGATCGCCGAGACGAACACGTCCTCGACCGCGAAGCTCATCACCTTCGGCAGCAGATCATCGTCGTAGCGAACCGATTTCATCTCCTCGAGCAGCCACAGGTAGCGGTCGTACTCGAGATCGCTCGGCCGCTGCGAGGCGTCGGTGATGATCGAATTGTCCTCACGCTGATACTCCGGCACATTGCCGGGAATCACGTTGGCGTAGGCGCTGTCCCAGCGTGGCGAGTTGTCCATGCCGGACTCCCACCCGTGATACAGCGTGATGCGCCCGCGGCCGTCCTGATCGCGCGTCTCGGCCAGCCACCGATGCCAGCGCACCAGATCCGCCCACCGCCGGTCCAGGAAGCTCGCCGCCACCGCCCGGGTGGACCGGCCGCGTCTGCGGGCATGGTCCAGGATGCGCTGCACCGCGATGGCATGCACCGGCGGCTGCGTGATACCGGAGGTGTGCCGGATCCGCGGCGCGTTGACGGCCAGGGCCGAGGTGGCCCACCGGGCCGGGCCGGGAAAGTAGCCGTCGACGCCGTTGGCGAACACGATGTGCGGGATCATCCCGTTGCGCCACTGCGCCGAGAGCAGGGTGTCGAGCTCCACCACGGCCCGCTCGACGCTCAGCGGGGCCAGCCCGATCGAGACGAACGCCGCATCCCAGCTCCACATGTGCGGATACAGCAACGGCGCGGCAGTGGTCATCACGCCCAGGTCGTTGCCGCGCAGCAGGTACGCTGCGCGCGCGGCGAGCTGAGTGGGAGCGAAGCTGGGATCGGGTGGCATCCCTACCATGATGCGCGGCCGCGTCCCGGTCCGCAGGTCGGCCGCAGGCGATTGCGCGTCACAGTAACGTTGCAGTCGTGCCGTCTGCATTGATCACCGGAGCCGCCGGCGGGATCGGTTCGGCCATCGCCGCCGCCCTTGCTCCCACCCACACGCTGTTTCTCGCCGGACGCCCGTCGTCCCGCCTCGATGCCCTCGCCGAACGGCTCGGCGCGCCGACCTGGCCGCTGGACCTGACCGACGCCGATTCGATCGAATCGGCCACCGAGGTGCTCGCCGAACTCGACGTGCTGGTGCACAACGCGGGCGTGCTCTACCCGGGCCGGGTGTCGGAGTCCATCGCCGAACAGTGGCGGGCATCCTTCGAGGTGAACGTGACCGGCGCGGTGGCGCTCACCCTGGCCCTGCTGCCGGCACTGCGAGCCGCCCGCGGACATGTCGTCTTCATCAATTCCGGTGCCGGACAGAGGGTTTCGCCAGGGATGGCGTCCTACTCGGCGAGCAAGTTCGCGCTGCGGGCATTCGCCGACTCACTGCGCGCCGACGAACCCTCCCTGCGGGTCACCTCGATCTTCCCCGGGCGCACCGACACCGAGATGCAACGCGACCTGGTGGCGTATGAGACCGACGGCTCCGGTGATTACGACGCGGACAAGTTCCTGAAGCCCGAGACGGTCGCCGGGCTGGTGGCGACGGCGGTCGCCACCCCGCCCGACGGGCATGTGCACGAAATCGTGGTCCGCCCCGGGTGATTTGGGTGCATCCGGTAACGGTCAGCGTTACCGGATGCACCCAAATCCCTCTAGACGACGAGGTTGACCAGCCGGCCGGGCACCACGATGACCTTCTTCGGCGTGGCGCCGTCGAGGAAAGCCTGCACCTTTTCGTCGGCCAGCGCCGCCGCCTCCAGCGCCGCCTTGTCGGCGTCGGCCGCCACCGTGATCTTGCCTCGCACCTTGCCGTTGACCTGAACCGGGAACTCGATGGTGTCGTCCACCAGGTACTGCGGATCGGCCACCGGGAACGGGCCGTGTGCCAGCGAGGTCTCGTGGCCCAGGCGCTTCCACAACTCCTCGGCCAGGTGCGGTGCCAGCGGAGCGACCATGAGCACCAGCGGCTCGATCGCGGCCCGCGCCGACACGCTTTCCTTGGTCAGGTGGTTGGTGTACTCGATCAGCTTGGCGGCGGCGGTGTTGTTGCGAAGTGCCGCATAATCTTCGGTCACCCCGGCGATGGTGCGGTTCAGGATCTTCAACGTGTCGGTGTCGAGAGCCTCATGCTCGGCCGCGGCGGTCGCACCGGTGTTCTCGTCGACCACCACACGCCACACCCGCTGCAGGAAACGGTGCGCACCGACGACGTCCTTCGTGGCCCACGGTCGCGATGCCTCCAGCGGACCCATCGACATCTCATAGACGCGCAACGTATCCGCGCCGTACTCGTCGCAGATCTCGTCGGGCGAGACCGAGTTCTTCAGGCTCTTGCCGATCTTGCCGAACTCCTGATTGACCTCGATTTCCCCATCCGGGCCCGGCCAGAAGAACTTCCCTTCGCGCTCAACGACTTCGGCCGCGGGCACATAGCTGCCGCGGGCGTCGGTGTAGGCGAAGGCCTGGATGTAGCCCTGGTTGACCAGGCGGCGATATGGCTCGCGTGAGCTGACGTAACCGAGATCGAAGAGCACCTTGTGCCAGAACCGCGAGTACAGCAGGTGCAGCACGGCGTGCTCGACACCGCCGACGTACAGGTCGACTCCACCCGGATCGTCGGGCCCGTGTTCGGCCGGCCGCGGGCCCATCCAGTAGGCCTCGTTCTCCTTGGCGCACAGCTCTTCTGAGTTGAGCGGGTCGGTGTAGCGCAGCTCGTACCAGGAGCTGCCCGCCCACTGCGGCATCACGTTGGTGTCGCGGGTGTAGGTCTGCAGCCCGTCACCCAGATCCAGTTCGACATGCACCCATTCGGTGGCCTTGCCCAACGGCGGCGAGGGCTCACTGTCGGCGTCGTCGGGGTCGAACGACACCGGCGAATAGTCCGGCACATCTGGAAGTTCCACCGGCAGAGCCGATTCCGGCAGCGGATGGGCCCGGCCGTCGGCGTCGTAGACGATCGGGAACGGCTCGCCCCAATACCGTTGCCGGGCGAACAGCCAGTCCCGCAGCTTGTACTCGATCCGGGCACGGCCGCGACCGTCGGCCTCGAGGCGGGCGATGACGGTGTCCTTGGCCTCAGCCACCGACAACCCGTTCAGGTAGCCGGAGTTCACCATGGTGCCGTCGCCGTTGTAGGCAGCGACGGTGATGTCGCCGCCGGAGACCACCTCGATGATCGGCAGGCCGAACTCGGTAGCGAAGTCCCAGTCGCGCTGGTCACCACCGGGCACCGCCATGATGGCGCCCGTCCCGTAGCCGGCCAGCACGTAATCGGCAATGAACACCGGAATCTGCCGGCCGTCAACCGGATTGGTGGCATAGGCGCCCAGGAACACACCGGTCTTGGTCTTGTTCTCCTGGCGCTCCAGATCGGACTTGGCCGCGATACCGGCCCGATAGGCGGCGACGGCCTCGGCCGGGGTCGATGCACCGAAAGTCCACCGCGAATCGGTGCCCTCGGGCCACGAGTCGGCCACCAGCGCATCCACCAGCTCGTGCTCGGGAGCCAGGACCAGATAGGTGGCGCCGAACAAGGTGTCCGGACGGGTGGTGAACACCTCGACATCGCCTGCTGTGGTGGCGAACTCGACCGAGGCGCCGGTCGACCGGCCGATCCAGTTGCGCTGCATGGTCTTGACCTTGTCCGGCCAGTCCAGCACGTCCAGGTCATCCAGCAGCCGGTCCGAGTAGGCGGTGATACGCATCATCCACTGCCGCAGGCGCTTCCGGAACACCGGGAAGTTGCCGCGATCGCTGCGCCCGTCGGCGGTGACCTCCTCGTTGGCCAGCACGGTGCCCAGCCCCGGGCACCAGTTCACCATCGAGTCGGCGTGGTACACCAGGCGGTAGCCGTCCACCACATCGGCGCGCTCGGCCTCCGACAGTTCGGCCCATACCCTGCCGTCGTCGAGAGTGCGGGCGCCCGAGTCGAATTCGGCGATCAACTCATCGATGGGCCGCGCCTTCTGGGCCGCGGTGTCGAACCAGGCGTTGTAGATCTTCAGGAAGATCCACTGCGTCCACTTGTAGAAGTCGACGTCGGTGGTGGCGAAGCTGCGCCGCGTGTCGTGGCCCAGCCCCAGCCGGCCCAACTGCCGGCGGAAGTTGACGATGTTGGCCTCGGTACGGGTGCGGGGGTGCGTGCCGGTCTGCACGGCGTACTGCTCGGCGGGCAGCCCGAAGGCATCGAAGCCCAGCGCGTGCAGCACGTTGCGTCCGGTCATCCGGAAGTACCGGGCGTAGACGTCGGTGGCGATATAGCCGAGCGGATGCCCGACGTGCAGGCCCTCACCGGACGGGTACGGGAACATGTCCTGGACGAACATCTTGTCGGCGGGCGCCTGCAAGAGGTCGGTGCCGTCCGCCAGCGAGCCCACCGGATTGGCCACGTTGAACGTGCCGAGCTCCGACCACCGCTCCTGCCAGGTGCGCTCGAGCCGGCCCGCCAGCTCCGCGGTGTAGCGATGCCGGGGGGTGTCCGTTTCCGGGCCAGACTGCCCTGACTGCGTGGTGGTGGCGGGTTCGATCACGCCGTTCAGGGTATAAGGCCACGGTTTGAGCAGCTCACCGCCCGTCTCACGATCCGCCAAGGCCACGGGTTGGTATCGGTTGCGTCGCGGCACTGTCAGGGGTTGGTTCCAGGTCGATTGCGTTGCTGGTCGTGGGCGGTATCGCGTGGATAGTCTCAGCGCCTAGTGACGAGGTTGCCTGGTGAGGGCACGGTTTGCGGGAGGAACCAGTGATGATCGAGTTGGCCAGCCGGTGGCGGGTGCTGGCAGCAGGCACGGCCGTCGGCGTCGCCGCGGTTGTCGGCTTCGCCGGTCAGACCGCCTCAGCCGAACCCCTTCTGCCGGCTCCCGGCGTCCCCGGCCCGGTGACCGTGACCCAGACCGTCACCGTCCCGCCCGGCGCGGCCCCCGCAGCAGCAGCCGCCGCCCCGGCGGCCCCCGTCGTACCGGGCGCGGCCGTCGTGCCCGGCGCGGCAGCCGTCCCCGCACCCGCGGTGGCCGCACCGCTGCGGACCATCACCCCGGCCGCCTCAGGCACCCTTGCCGAGTTCTTCAAGAGCAAGGGCGTGAAGATGGAGCCCCAGGTCAGCCACGACTTCAAGGCGCTGAGCATCGTCCTGCCGCTGCCGTCGGGCTGGACCAACGTGCCCGACCCCAACGTGCCCGACGCGTTCGCGGTCATCGCCGACCGCTCGAGCACGGACCTCTACACCCCCAACGCACAAGTGGTGGTCTACAAACTCGTCGGCAATTTCGATCCGGTCGAAGCCATCAGTCACGGGTACGTCGACACCCAGCAGTTGCAGAGCTGGCGCCCCACCGACATGGCCATGGGTGACTTCAACGGTTTCCCGTCGGCATTCATCGAAGGTAGCTATCTGTCGGGCAGCCAGATGCTCAACACCTCCCGCAGGCACATCCTTGCCACTGCCGGGCCCGACCATTACCTGGTGTCGTTGTCGGTGAACTCGTCGGCTGCCAACCAGGGTGTTTCCGCGGCTGCCGATGCCGCCGACGCGATCGTGTCCGGGTTCAAGGTCAGTGCCCCGGCCCCGGCCGCCGCGCCTCCGCCAGCTACCCCGGCGGCGCCCGCACCCGCCCCGGCACCGGGTTTGCCCCAGCTCCTGGGCCTGCAGCGCTGAATCGCCGGGGCCAAACCCGACCTCGCAATACCGATCGGCGCCTCGTATTGTGTGGCGCATGCTGATCGCCGCGCTGCTGTGTTTGAGCGCCGCCGTCATCGTCGGCGTGTTCGGGCTGTGGTTGTTGACCAGACCTCGCACCGGTGATCCGGTGCGCTCGGTGTTGAGGGCCGTGGCCCCGACCCAACTGGCCGCCGCGGTGATGCTCGCCGCCGGTGGCGCCGCCGCCCTGGCCGCCGCACCCCACACCGGCCTGATGGTCGTCATGGTGTGCATCATCGGCGCCGTCGCCACCGTGGCCGCGGGCTGTTGGCAGAGCGCCAAGGCCGTGGCAGGAGCAGAGGCAGCGGCGGAAAGTTCCGGTGCCGGCTGTGCCGGCTCCTGCGCCAGCTGCACGTTGTCGTGTAAGTAGCCGGCCTGGCGTAGTGCGCTAGTTGCGGCTGACGTCGATCGGGTGGGTGGCCAGTAGCGACATCGGCAACGGCTGACGGCGCAGCACCCGCCCCCACAGGTCGATCCGAGGTTCGATCAGCACATCCGAGGGCAGCGCCGAGAGCACCATCCAGTCGTCGCGTTCGATCTCGCCGTCGAGTTGGCCGATGGTCCAGCCGGAGTATCCGGCGAATATCCGGACGCCCTCGATGACCGGGGCCAGAGTGTCCGGATCGGCGTCGAGATCGACCATCACCACCCGGCCCTGCACGTGCCGCAGCCCGGGAACGCCGTCGGCCTGCATGCCGACCCGCAGGGTCGCCAGGCACAACGCCGAGTCCCGTTTGACCGGGCCGCCGATGAACATGGTCTTGGGTTTGGCGGTGAGCTTCGCCCACTGCGGCAGCACGTTGTAGACCGCTGTCTCGCTGGCCCGGTTCAACACCACACCGAGGGTTCCGCCGGCGTTGTGCTCGACGATGTAGATGACGCTGCGCCGGAAGGTCGGCTCCAGCAGATCGGTGTTGGCCAGCAGCAGCGTGCCCGGCCGTACCCGGTGCGCCGCAGGCGCGATGAAATCCTCCGGATCTTCTGAATGCGCCACGGTTACATCATGGCACCGCAATTGCCCACAGGTGGCGAACAAGCCCGGGCGCGGTCGGATTTCGGCGCACCTTTGTACTGTTGATCGGGTGGTTCACGCTCGCGCTGCCCGTGCTCTGTGGCACTCGTTGCGCGGCATGACCGAATTCCGCCGGCTGCTGGAGTTGCGGGCGGTCAGCCAGTTCGGTGACGGCCTGTTCCAGGCAGGTCTTGCCGGCGCGATCCTGTTCAACCCGGAACGCCAGGCCGAACCATGGCAGATCGCCGCGGCATTCGCCGTGATGTTCCTGCCGTACTCGGTGCTCGGCCCGTTCGCCGGCGCCCTGCTGGACCGCTGGGACCGGCGCCTGGTCCTCATCGGCGCCAACCTGGGCCGGCTGATCGTCGTGCTGCTGGTGGGTGTGCTGCTGGCCTTCGGCGCCGGCGACATACCGATCCTGTGCTGCGCGCTGATCGTCAACGGGTTGACGCGGTTCGTCTCCTCGGGCCTGTCGGCCTCGCTGCCGGATGTGGTGCCGAACGACCGGGTGGTGACGATGAACTCGGTGGCCACCGCCATCGGCGCGTTGGCAGCCTTCCTCGGAGCCGACTTCATGCTGGTGCCACGCAAGCTGTTCGGTGCCGACGACACCGGCGCGTCGGTGGTGATGTTCGTCGTCGCGCTGCCGGTGGCGTTGGCGCTGTGGTTGTCGGTGCGATTCGGTCCGCACGTGCTGGGCCCGCACGAGAGCAAGCGCGCCATCCACGGCTCGGTGGCCTACGCGGTGGCCACGGGCTGGGTGCACGGCATCCGCACGGTCTGGGCCGTGCCTCCCGTCGCGGGCACCCTGGCCGGACTGGCCGCCCACCGCATGGCCTTCGGGATCAACTCTCTTCTGGTGCTGGTGATCGTCCGGCACAGCGACAACCCGGATGTGACGGGCCTGGGTCTGGGTACCGCGGTGCTGTTCGTGGCCGCCGGTGGTGTCGGACAGTTCCTGGCCACGGTGGCCGCCCCCGCGGTGATCGGCCGGTTCGGTCGCTATGCCACCGCCAACGGCGCGCTGTGCCTGGCCGTGCTGATCCAGCTGATGGCGATCGGGCTGCACGTACCGATGATGCTGGTCTGTGGCTTCATGCTCGGCGCCGCCGGTCAGCTCGTGAAACTGTGTGCGGACTCGGCGATGCAGCTCGATGTCGACGACGCGCTGCGCGGTCACGTGTTCACCGTGCAGGACGCGCTGTTCTGGATGTCGTTCGTCGCCGCGATCGCCGCGGCAGCCGCGGTGATTCCCGCCGACGGACAATCACCGGCACTGGTGATCGCCGGCGCGGTGGCCTATCTGGTCGGCCTCGGCCTGCATGCCGCGGTGGCATCCCCGAAGCGGGTGTGACGCCGCGGTCTAGGCTGGCCGCCATGGTGAGCGCCGAGCCGATCGTGGCCGACCTGTCCGCCGAGAGCGACGAACTCGATGCCCTGGTGGCCGACCTGCCGCCGGAGCGCTGGGCCACGGCCACCCCGGCCGAGGGCTGGACCATCGCCCATCAGATCGCCCACCTGTTGTGGACCGACCGGGTGTCGGTCATCGCGATCACCGACCAAGCCGGTTTCGATGCGGTGCTCGCCGAGGCGATGCAGAACCCGGCCGGATTCGTCGACGCCGGGGCCGAGGAACTCGCCCTGACTCCGCCCGGAGAACTCCTCGCCGATTGGCGCGCCACCCGCGCGCGGTTGCACACCGAACTCCTGAACGTGGCCGAGGGCCGCAAGCTGCCCTGGTTCGGCCCGCCGATGAGCGCGACATCGATGGCCACCGCTCGCATGATGGAGACCTGGGCGCATGGCCTCGATGTGGCCGACGCGCTCGGGGTACGGAGGCCCGCGACCGCGCGGCTACGGTCCATCGCCCACATCGGCGTTCGCACAAGGGATTTCGCATTCACCGTGCACGGGCTGACACCGCCGGCCGAACCGTTCCGCGTCGAATTGGCCGCGCCCGACGGCTCATCGTGGGAGTGGGGTCCGCAGGACGCACAGCAACGGGTGACGGGTTCGGCAGAGGACTTCTGCATGCTGGTGACCCAGCGCCGGGCACCCACCGAACTCGACGTCACCGCGGTGGGCGACGACGCCGCCACGTGGCTGACCATCGCACAGGCCTTCGCCGGGCCGCCGGGCGCCGGCCGGGGCTGACCGCCCGATCGATTTCACTGTGCGCTCAGGACGCGAAAGTCCAAGTGCGCCAGGCACTCACCGCAGAGTCAACGCGGCGGCGTGACCGCGCTCGCGGTGTCTGCAGCGCCGTCACCGTCGGCGTCGGCAAGCTTCAGGTCCCAGCGCCCATCTCCGTCGGTGTCGACGTACGCCACGCCGGGGCTCAGCATCCGGTCGGCCAGACCATCGCCGTCGGAATCGACCAAGCGGTCGTCCGTGGCGCCGTCGGAATCGAAATCGACCAGCGGCCCGCCGGCTGACTGTTCGACACCGTCCAACCCGAACCAGCGCACCTGGCCGGACCGGTCGACGCGGACCGCCCAGGTGCCCGAACCGTCATCGGAGAAATAGCTTTCGGCCTGCCCGTCGTCATCGGAATCGAGCACCGCCCGCTCCGCGATACCGTCGCCGTCCAGGTCGGCCATCACGTCGTCGAGCCGACCGTCCCCGTCGAAATCCAGGCCGATGCCGTCGACGCTGCCGTCGCCGTCCACGTCGACATCGGGCACTCCGGTGAAGATGGTCGCCGACCCGTCGGGCTCACCCAGGCAATAGTCCATGACTGATCAGACGCACGGTCAGCCCTTCGCGTTCCACCATTTCAGCAACTCGTCGACGGCCTGCTCGCGCGACAACGGCCCGCGGTCCAGCCGCAACTCCTTGAGGTACCGCCACGCCTCACCGATCTGCGGACCCGCCGGTATGCCGAGGATCTCCATGATCTCGTTGCCGTCGAGATCCGGCCGGACCCGCTGCAGGTCCTCTTTTTCGGCCAGCTCGGCGATCCGGTTCTCCAGATCGTCGTAGTTGGCCTGCAGCCGGGCGGCGCGGCGCTTGTTGCGCGTCGTGCAATCGGCGCGCACCAGCTTGTGCAGCCGGCTCAGCAGCGGTCCGGCATCGGTGACATAGCGACGTACCGCCGAATCGGTCCACTTGCCGGTGCCCTTGTCGTCGGCATAGCCGTGGAACCGCAGGTGGAGATAGACCAGCTGGGACACGTCGTCGACCATCTGCTTGGAGTACTTGAGCGCGCGCATCCGCTTGCGGACCATCTTCGCGCCGACCACCTCGTGGTGATGGAAGCTCACCCCGCCATCGGATTCATGCTTGCGGGTCGCGGGCTTGCCGATGTCGTGCAGCAGCGCCGCCCAGCGCAGCACGAGGTCGGGACCTTCAGAACCTTCCAGTTCCATGGCCTGGCGCAGCACCGTCAACGAATGCCAGTACACGTCCTTGTGCTGATGGTGTTCGTCGATGGCCATCCGCATCTCGCCGACCTCGGGCAGCACCACGTCACCCAACCCGGTCTGCACCATCAGGTCCACGCCGGCCACCGGATCGGCGCCGAGCAGCAGCTTGTCCAGCTCGGCGGCGACCCGCTCGACGGTGATGCGCTCCAACTGCGGAGCCATCTCCAGCAGCGCCTCGAGCACTCGCGGCGCGACACCGAACCCGAGCTGCGACACGAACCGGGCCGCGCGCAGCATCCGCAGCGGATCGTCCCCGAACGACACCTGCGGTGCCGACGGAGTGTCGAGCACCTTGGCCTGTACGGCCGCCAAACCGCCGAGGGGATCATGGAATTCGGCTGGGCCGTCGGCCCCGATCCGGACCGCCATCGCGTTGACGGTGAAGTCGCGGCGCACCAGATCGTCATCGAGGTTGTCGCCGAACTCGACGGTCGGGTTCCTCGACACCTGGTCGTAGCTGTCGGCGCGGAACGTCGTGATCTCGAGGCGGTGCTCAGCCGTGCCCACGCGCTTGCCCACACCGACGGTGCCGAACTCGATGCCGGTATCCCAGATCGCGTCGGCCCACGGTCGCAGGACCTTCAACATCTGCTCGGGGCGGGCGTCGGTGGTGAAGTCGAGGTCGCTGTGATCGGTCAGCCGGCCCAGCAGTGCGTCACGCACGCTGCCGCCGACCAGATACAGCTCGTGGCCCGCCGCAGCGAACACCGCACCGAGCGCGCGCAGCACCTCCGCGCGTTGGTTCAGCGAGACCAGTGCGCCTGCCAGCAATTCGGCATCAGTAACAACAGCGTCGGACACGTTCGATGAGCCTAATGCTCCCGGTGTGGTCACAACCGGCGAGTGCGGCAGGAGGCCAACCTCGTGGCAGCTACTATCGCTTGGGTGTCGGACGGCGAACAGGCCAAACCACGACGGCGCCGCAGTCGGCGTCGTGGCCGTCGTCGTGCACAGAGGGCGGCAGGACCGCCGGCGGGTGATCAGACCAATGATGCCGCCGCCCCCGGCGAGGCAACCGTCGATGCGGCCAATCCCGCGCCCACCCCGCGTGACCAGTCCAAGCAACACAAGTCACGGCCACGCCGGCCACCCGAGCGGCTGCGCACCGTGCACGAGACCTCGGCCGGAGGCCTGGTCATCGACGGAATCGACGGCCCCAAGGACACCCAGGTGGCAGCATTGATCGGCCGGGTCGACCGGCGCGGCCGGATGCTGTGGTCGCTGCCCAAGGGACACATCGAGCTCGGCGAGACCGCCGAGCAGACCGCGATCCGCGAGGTCGCCGAGGAAACCGGTATCCGCGGTGACGTACTGGCCGCGCTCGGCAGCATCGACTACTGGTTCGTCACCGAGGGCCGCCGGGTTCACAAGACCGTGCATCACTACCTCCTGCGCTTCCAGGGCGGCGAGCTGTCCGACGACGACGTCGAGGTGACCGAGGTCGCGTGGGTCCCGCTGCGGGATCTGCCATCCCGATTGGCCTACGCCGACGAGCGCAAGCTCGCCGAGGTGGCCGGGGAACTCATCGACAAACTGCACACCGACGGCCCGGGTTCGCTGCCGCCGCTGCCCCGCAGCTCGCCCCGGAGGCGTCCCCAGACCCACTCACACGCCCGCAATCACCGCCGCGACGATCCAGCGCAACCCCAGCCCCGCCGGCGCACGAACGGATGCGGACAGGGACCGTGACCGCCGCTCCGGCGGTGCGCCGAGGGGTCTCCCTCCTGGCGCACACAGTGGTGCTTGTGGCGGTGGTGCTGTTGTTCTCGGTCTGGTCCACCGCGGCACTGCCCACCCTCCTGCCCCGAGCGGGCGCGAGCGAACCCGGTGCGCTGCCGTTCCTGCAGATCCGGATCGACCGCGTCAACCCCAACGTCGTCACCACGACCAGTGAATCGGTGGTGACGGTCAGCGGAGCGGTGCTCAACGTCGGCGACCGGCCGGTACACGATGTGGACATCCGCATGGAGCACGCACAGGCGGTGACCTCCTCGAGTCAGCTGCGCACCGATCTCACCGGCGACGGCGACCGGTTCGAGCCGGTGGCCGACTTCGTCACATTGGCACCGGAGCTGCAGCGCGGTCAGTCGGTCGGGTTCACGCTGTCCTACCCGCTGCGCACCGACGGCGCCGGCTCGCTGCACATCACCGAACCCGGCGTCTATCCCCTCCTGATCAACGTCAACGGCACGCCGGACTACGGTGCGCCGGCCAAACTCGACGACGCCCGCTTCCTGCTGCCGGTCCTCGGCGTGCCCCCCGACCGGCCAGAAGGCAATGCGCCCGACGCTGGTGAATATCCGATGTCGGCCGCCGACACGCTCAATTCGGTGGTGCCGCCGGACACGTCGCAACCGGTTCGGATGACCATGCTGTGGCCCCTGGCCGACCGCCCGCGGCTGGCCCCGGGTGCCCCGGGTGGCACCACACCCGTGCGCCTGGTCGATGACAGCCTCGCCGCCTCGCTGGCCCCCGGAGGCCGGCTCGACACGCTGTTGTCGGCGGCCGACTTCGCCACCGGGCCCACCGTCGACTCCGGCGGACAGATGCGCGCCACCCTGTGCCTTGCCGT
Source organism: Mycobacterium sp. URHD0025 (assembly GCF_000426065.1). Lineage (GTDB taxonomy): Bacteria > Actinomycetota > Actinomycetes > Mycobacteriales > Mycobacteriaceae > Mycobacterium. The sequence goes on from NZ_AUEQ01000011.1 coordinate 336,424, forward strand.
CGACCCCGACCTTCTGGTCACGGTCAATGCGATGACCGCCGGCTACGTCGTCAACGACGGGCCCGACGCCGGACCCGCGACCCCGACCCGCCCCGGCACCGGCCAGGAAGCCGCCATCGGCTGGCTGAACCGCCTGCGTGCCCTGGCCGCGCGGCTCTGCGTGGCGCCCACCAACTACGCCCAAGCCGATCTGACCGCACTGCAGCGCGTCGGCGATCCCGGCCTGAGCGCGATCGCCACCAACGGTGCCGGCGACATCGTCGACCAGATTCTGGGCGTCGCCTCGGTCCGGGGCGCCAGCATCCTGGCCGACGGCCCGCTCACCCGGCCCGCTCTGGATCTGCTGGCCGCGCAAGGCCAGACCGTCAGCATCTCGGCCGCCCACATCACGGCCCAGGATTCGGAAACCGGTGCCCCCGAGACCGCCGATGTCACGCCATTGCGGTACCGGCCGGAGGTCGTGGCCGCCGGATTCGACCCCGCCGTCGGAGCCGCGCTGGCCGGCGCGGGCACCGACCCGGTGGCACCGTCCTATCTGGACCCGTCACTGGACATCCCGGTGCGCCACGACTCGCAGACCGCGCGCCGCCAGGACGCGCTGGGCGCCATGCTGTGGCGCGGCCTCATGCCGGCCGAAGCGCCCCGCACCCAGATCCTGATGCCACCGCTCGTCTGGTCGTTGGATGCCGACGACGCGCAGGCCATCCTCACGTCGGTGGCCACGACCATCCACGCCGGACTGGCCGTCCCGCGCCCCCTGCCCGCGGTGATCGCCGAGAGCAACGCTGTCCCGCCCGAACCGCTGCAGGCTCCGCCGCCGGACTCCGCCGGCAACCCGCGCGGCGGCATCGACGAGAACATCAGCGGCGGCATCGCCGCGGTGATCAGCCGGCTGTGGGGGCTGACTGCCGCACTGACCACCGACGAGCGCACCGGCCTGACCGGCATGCAGTACACCGCGCCGCTGCGAGAGGACATGCTGCGGGCGCTCAGCCAATCCGTGCCGCCCGAGGCCCGCGAGGGGCTGTCCGAGCAGCGGTTGCAGTCGGTCAGCCGCAGCGTCGACGACATTTTCGGTGCGGTGACGATCGTCAACCCGGGCGGGGCGTACACGCTGGCAACCGAACGCAGCCCGCTACCGCTGGCACTGCGCAACGACCTGCCCGTCCCCGTACGGGTCCGGCTGCACGTCGATGCACCGCCCGGCATGACCGTCACCGACATGGGCGAGATCGAGCTGCCCCCCGGGTACCTGCCGCTGCGGGTTCCGATCGAGGTGCACTTCACCCAGCGCGTCGCCGTCGACGTCAGCCTGCAGACCACCGACGGCCTGACCCTCGGCGAGCCGGTCCGGTTGTCGGTGCATTCCAACGCCTACGGCAAGGTGCTGTTCTTCATCACACTGTCGGCCGGGGCGGTGCTGATTGCGCTCGCCGGTCGCCGGTTGTGGCACCGGTTCCGGGGCCAGCCCGACCGGGCGGACCTCATCCCGCCGGGCGAGCACCCCGACCCACTCGACGTCGCCATGGCGTTCAACGATGCCGGCAACGACGGGCCCGCCGCGGCGCGAACTCCACCGGCCCCCGAACCCAGTCCGGACCGCCCGGCATGACCTCGCCCGACTACCGTCCGCCCCGACCGGTCGCCCCACCTGCGGCCCAACCCCTGGCGCAACCACCGGCCCATCCTGACCATCCGGCCCGGCCACCGGGGCCGCCGAGGATTCCGCACGCAACAGGTCCGATCCGGGCGGCCGGGCGGCCGGAGTTGTCCGACGCCGCGGTCATGTCGCGGTCGTGGGGCATGGCGTTTGCCACGCTGATCTCGCGGATCACCGGGTTCCTTCGCTTCGTGCTCCTGATGGCGCTGCTGGGCGGACCGCTGACCAGCTCGTTCTCGGTGGCCAACCAGCTGCCCAACATGGTGGCCGCCCTCGTGTTGGAGGCCACGTTCACCGCGATCTTCGTACCGGTGCTGGCCCGCGCCGAACGTGACGACGCCGACGGCGGCACCGCCTTCATCCGCCGCTTGGTGACGCTGGCGACCACCCTGTTGCTGGTCGCCACGGTGCTCTCGGTGCTGTGCGCGCCGCTGCTGGTGCGGCTCATGCTCGGCAGCGATCCCCAGGTGAACAATCCGCTGACGACCGCGTTCGCCTATCTGCTGCTACCGCAGGTGCTGTTCTACGGGCTGACCTCGGTCTTCGGCGCGATCCTGAACACCCGCAACGTGTTCGGTCCCCCGGCCTGGGCCCCGGTGCTCAACAACATGGTGGCGATCGTGACGCTGGGAGTCTTCGTCCTGGTGCCGGGTGAACTGTCGAGCGACCCGGTTCAGATGGGCACGGCCAAGCTCGTGGTCCTGGGCATCGGAACCACGCTGGGTGTGGTGGTCCAGGCCGTCGTCCTGTTCGTGGCGATCCGCGCCGAACGGGTGAGCGTGCGGCCGCTGTGGGGCATCGACGACCGGCTCAAGAAGTTCGGCGCCATGGCGTCGGCCATGGTGCTGTACGTGCTGATCAGCCAGATCGGCCTGATCGTCGGCAACCAGATCGCCAGCTCCGCGGCCGCCTCCGGCCCGGCGATCTACAACTACACCTGGCTGGTGCTGCAGCTGCCGTTCGGCATGATCGGCGTCACGGTGCTCACCGTCGTGATGCCGCGGCTGAGCCGTAACGCGGCAGCCGACGACATCCCCGCGGTGCTCGAGGATCTGTCCCTGGCCACCCGGCTGACCATGGTGACACTCATTCCCATCGTGGCGATGATGACCGTCGGCGGGCCCGCGATCGGCAGCGCGCTGTTCGCCTACGGCAACTTCAGTGCCTCCGATGCGGGCTACCTCGGGATGGCGATCACCCTCTCGGCGTTCACCCTGGTCCCCTACGCGCTCGTGTTGCTGCAGCTGCGGGTCTTCTACGCGCGGGAGCGGCCCTGGACACCGATCGTCATCGTGGTGGTGATCACCACCGTCAAGATCGTGGCCTCTGTCGCCGTTCCGCACCTGACCGACAACACCCGCATGGTCGCGGGTTATCTCGGTCTGGCCAACGGCCTGGGATACGTCGCCGGGGCGCTGGTCGGCTATCTGCTGCTGAAGGCCAACCTGCGTCCCCGCGGTGGGCGGCTGCTGCGCGACTCGGTGATCCGCACGATCCTGGTGACCATCGCGGCGTCACTGCTGGCCGGCCTGGTGGCCCATGCCGCCGACCGGTTGCTCGGGCTGGACTCGCTGACCGCGCATGCCGGTGCCGCGGGTTCGCTGCTGCGCCTGCTCGCCCTCGGCGTGATCATGGTCCCGATCATCGCCGGAGTGATGCTCGGCGCCCGGGTACCCGAGGCGCACACGGCCCTGGCGATGGTCCGCCGCCGAATCGGGCGCGGGCGTGCCGCACCGCAGCCGGTGGTTGGAAAGGTAGCCGTGCAAACAATTACGCCGCACGTCGGGCCTCATCCGCCCGGGCCCGTCACGTACCCTGATCAGAGGAATTCTTCTCCCACTGGGTGGCCGTCAAGCCCGGCAGCCGCCGGAGGCGGGAGTCCGGCAGGTGTTGCCGGGGCGGGGATGTGGAAAGGATCACCGGTGACCGACGAAGCTGCGGACGGCCCGGCACTGGACTCCACGTCGAGTTCCGGGACGTCGAGTTCCGGGATGACAACCGAGACGACCAAGTTGCCGCGTCCGGCCGCCGACGAGTTCCAGCCGGACGTGGCCCCTGCCGAGCCGGCAGCCGCCGCACCGGCCGAAGGCGCCGCGTCCGACGACGCGGCCGAGGCGCGGTCCAATGGGGCGACGCGTCCGCTCAACGATTACGGCGGTGACCCGACGCGCGAGCCGATCTCGTTCGCGCCACCGCACGATGCCGCGCTGGAATCGGCCGAAGGCGACGTGCACCTCATCCCGGGGGCGACCATCGCCGAGGGCCGCTACCGGCTCCTCGTGTTCCACGGCGGTCCACCTCACCTGCAGTTCTGGCAGGCATTGGACACCGCGCTGGACCGCCAGGTGGCACTGACCTTCGTCGACCCCGACGCCACCATGTCCGACGCGAAGGTGCAGGAAATCCTTTCGCGCACCCTCAAACTCAGCCGCATCGACGTTCCCGGTATCGCCCGGGTGCTCGACGTGGCCCACAGCGGATCCGGCGGCCTGATCGTCTCGGAGTGGATTCGCGGCGGCTCGCTGGCCGAGGTCGCCGACACCTCACCGTCCCCGATCGGTGGGGCCCGGGCCATCCAGTCGCTGGCCGCTGCCGCGGAGGCCGCCCACCGCGCGGGTGTCGCTCTGTCCATCGATCACCCCGGCCGCGTGCGGGTCAGTATCGAAGGTGATGTGGCACTGGCCTTCCCGGCCACCATGCCCGACGCCACCCCCGACGACGACATCCGCGGCATCGGGGCCGCGCTCTATGCGCTGCTGGTCAACCGCTGGCCGCTGCCCGAGTCCGGGGCGCGCAGCGGGCTGGAGCCTGCGGCACTGGATCCGGCCGGTCAACCGGTCGAGCCCCGCGCCATCGACCGCGACATCCCGTTCCAGATCTCGGCCGCGGCAGCTCGCGCTGTCCAGCCCGGCGGTGGAATCCGCAGTGCACCAACTCTTTTGAACCTCCTGCAACAGGCCACCGCGATTGCCGACCGGACGGAGCTGTTGGGCTCGGTCGAAGAGACTCCCGTCCCCCAGGCCGCGCCGGTGCGAGCGCACGAGACGCCCGAGGAACACGAAGCTGCCGAGGCCAGGCGCCGTAAGGGCCTGATCATCGGGATCAGCGTGGGCGCCGCGATCATCCTGGTGGCACTGGTGGTGATGGCGTCGGTCCTCAACAGCATCTTCGGCGATGTGGGCGGCGGTCTCAACCGGGATGAGCTCGGTCTGAACGCGCCCTCGGCGAGTAGTGAAGAGAACCAGGACAATTCATCGGCTGCCACCGGCAGCACGGTGAAACCTGTTCGCGCCACGGTGTTCTCGCCCGAGGGCGAAGCCGATTCACCGGCCACGGCCGGGCAGGCCATCGACGGGAGCTCGAGCACGGCGTGGTCCACCGACACCTATTCGGACCCGGCACCGTTCCCCGGATTCAAGAACGGTGTAGGCCTGATGCTGCAGCTGCCGCAGCCGACCACGGTCGGCTCGGTCACCGTGAACGTGACGAGCACCGGCACCTCCGTGCAGATTCGCTCGTCCCAGACGGCCACGCCGTCATCGCTGTCGGACACCACCGAACTGAGCCCGACCACGCCGTTGAAGCCCGGCTCCAACACCATCTCGGTGAACAAGGCGTCGTCCACCTCCTACGTGCTGGTGTGGATCTCGACGCTGGGCACCGTGGACGGCAAGAGCCGCACCGACATCTCCGAAATCACCGTCAAAGCCGCTTCCTGAACCGTCATCCCCAGCCGCTTTGCGACCTTGACCTGGCGTTATGGCCCGCTGGGCAAACAAGTGTCCGGGCCGCCACCCGACAGCGTTTAGGTTCAGCGTGTGGGAAGGTTCGGGGGAACCGGCAAGCCGGTCACAGGGACGCAGCGGGGGCACCGCGAAGATGGGGCCGTCACGCGTACCGATGCCGAACTGCTGGCCGCCCATGTCGCCGGGGATCGCTATGCGTTCGAGGAGCTGGTCCACCGACACCACCGCCAGTTGCGCCGCTTGGCTTTCCTGACCAGCCGCCACCACGAGGACGCCGACGATGCCGTCCAGGAAGCCTTGCTGTCGGCGCATCGGACGGCCGCGTCGTTCCGGCACGACTCGGCGGTCAGCAGCTGGCTGTACCGAATCGTGGTCAATGCCTGCCTGGACCGCGTGCGCCGGTCGCGTACCCAGCCGAGCGCGTCGCAGTACGAACTGGGGAACCTGCTTCATCTGCGCGATCCGGCCGGCGACCCCGCACCGCGGGTGGCCACCGCGATCGTGGTGCAACGAGCCCTCATGCAGCTGCCGGTCGAGCAGCGCGCGGCGGTGGTGGCGGTGGACATGCAGGGCTACTCGGTGGCCGAGACGGCGAAGCTGCTCGGTGTCGCCGAAGGCACCGTGAAGAGCCGCTGCGCTCGCGGCAGGCACAAGCTCGCCCACCTGCTCCAGTATTTTGAAGCCGATGAACGGCAGCACGCCCCGAGTGCCGTCGGACGGCCCGATTCCTTCTGAGTTGCTGGCTGACCTCCAGGCCGGGGTGCTCGACGACGCCACCGCCGCGGACATTCGCCGCCGGGTACGCACCGACCCCGTGGCCGGGCCCGAGGCGAAGAACACCCTGGCCGCCCTCGATCGGGTGCGCCGTGACCTGCGTGCGCTGGGCACGGATCCACAGTCCGCTCCGCCGGTACCTGCCGAGGTGAGCAATCGACTGGCGGAGGCGCTGCGAGCCGAGCCGACCCTTCCGGGCCCGGCCCCGAGACGCTGGAAATCGATCGCCGCTGTCGCCGGAGCGGGTGCGGCAGTGGTGGCCGCTGTAGTGGGCGGTGTCGTACTCCTACGCCCCGCCGGGCAGGCACCGTCGACGATGGTCACCCTCGGCCAGATCACGGTGTCACCGCCGCGCGGCGATGTCGGCATGTCCGAATCCCAGATCTTGGATCTGCTGTCCACACCACCCGATCTGGGACCGCTGAGTGCTCCCGAGCGCCGCAACGCCTGTCTGTCCGCGCTGGGGTATCCCGCCAACGTCCGCATCCTGGGTGCCCGGCCCGTCGAAGTTTCCGGAAAGCACGGTGTGCTGGTCGTTGTCCCCCCCGACACGTCCGGCGCCTCCGGCACCGTCGTCGCGGTGGTGCTCGCCGCAGATTGCGCCGCCGGCCATGGCGGATCGTTGGCCCGGACCGTGGTCAACCGGCCGGTGACACGTCCGTAGTCTGTCCTACGAACTCACCTGGGAACACATCCGGCCTAGGCTGACGTTGCAACCCGTGCCGAGTACGGCAGAAAGGCCTACATGTCCACCTCAGCGACGGTTCACGACGTCATCATCATCGGTTCCGGCCCCGCCGGATATACCGCGGCCATCTACGCTGCCCGCGCCCAGCTCAAGCCGCTGGTGTTCGAGGGCTCGCAGTTCGGCGGCGCGTTGATGACCACCACCGAGGTCGAGAACTACCCGGGATTCCGTGAAGGCATCACCGGCCCGGAGTTGATGGACGAGATGCGGGAGCAGGCGCTGCGCTTCGGTGCGGATCTGCGCATGGAAGATGTCGACGCCGTCGACCTCACCTGTCCGGTGAAATCCGTCACCGTCGGCGACGAGACGCACCAGGCCCGTGCGGTGATCCTCGCGATGGGTGCCGCGGCCCGGCACCTCGGCGTCCCCGGCGAGGAGGCCCTGACCGGCATGGGGGTGAGCACCTGCGCCACCTGCGACGGCTTCTTCTTCCGCGATGAGGACATCATCGTGGTCGGCGGCGGTGACTCGGCGATGGAGGAAGCGACGTTCCTCACCCGGTTCGCCCGGTCGGTCACCCTGATCCATCGCCGTGACGAGTTCCGGGCGTCCAAGATCATGCTGGAACGCGCCCGTGCGAACGAGAAGATCACCTTCCTGACCAATACCGAGATCACCCAGATCGAGGGCGATCCGAAGGTGACCGGTGTCCGGCTCCGCGACACCGTCACCGGCGACGAGTCCAAGCTCGACGTCACCGGCGTGTTCGTCGCGATCGGCCACGACCCTCGCTCTGAACTGGTGCGCGGACAAATCGATCTCGACGACGAGGGTTACGTGCAGGTCGTCGGCCGCACCACCGCCACCACGCTCGACGGCGTGTTCGCCGCGGGCGACCTCGTCGACCACACGTATCGGCAAGCCATCACCGCCGCAGGCAGCGGCTGTTCCGCGGCGATCGACACGGAGCGTTGGCTCGCCGACAACGACTGATCTTCAACATATTTCGACCCGACAGGAGAGTTCCATGAGTGCGGACAGCGCGACAGTAACCGTCACCGACGATTCGTTCTCCAACGACGTCCTGACCAGCAGCACACCGGTGCTGGTGGATTTCTGGGCCACCTGGTGCGGGCCGTGCAAGATGGTGGCCCCGGTGCTCGAGGAGATCGCAGGCGAGAAGGCGGGCGAACTGCGGGTCGCGAAAATCGATGTGGACGCGAACCCGGCGACCGCACGCGACTTCCAGGTGGTGTCGATCCCGACGCTGATCCTTTTCAAGGACGGCCAGCCGGTCAAGCGCATCGTCGGTGCCAAGGGCAAGGCTGCGCTCCTGCGGGAACTCGCCGACGCGCTCTGACGTCACTCACACCCCGGATACGCCTGGCGTTTTCCGGTATGTGGCCGAAATCTGAGACAATGCTGGCTAGCTAGTCCGGCACACGGCCGGAAACCAGCATGGAGGGGCCGAATGTCGAGTCTGCGTCGCGGGGACCGTGGCGGAGCAGTCACCGAGATCCGGGCAGCGTTGGGCGCGTTAGGTCTGATCGACAACCCTGACGAGGACCTGAGCACCGGTAGGCATGTTGCGCTCGACGCTTTCGACGACGAGCTCGACCGTGCCGTCCGCGCATTTCAGCAGCACCGTGGCCTTCTGGTGGACGGAATCGTCGGGGAAGCCACGTATCGCGCCCTGCGCGAGGCCTCATACCGGCTCGGTGCGCGGACGCTGACCCATCAGTTCGGTGCGCCCATGTACGGCGACGATGTGGCCACCCTGCAGGCTCGCCTGCAGGACCTCGGTTTCTACACCGGCATGGTCGACGGGCATTTCGGCCTGCAGACCCACAACGCGTTGTCCTCGTATCAGCGCGAGTACGGGCTGTACCCCGACGGCATCTGTGGTCCGGAAACCTTGCGCTCGTTGTACTTCCTGGGTTCGCGGGTGACCGGTGGGTCGCCGCACGCGATCCGGGAAGAGGAGCTGGTGCGCCGCTCCGGTCCGCAACTGTCCGGTAAGCACGTCATCATCGATCCGGGCCGCGGCGGAGCAGACCACGGCATGATCATGCACGGGCCCGACGGTCCGATCAGCGAAGCAGACATCTTGTGGGACTTGGCAAGTCGGCTAGAAGGCCGGATGACGGCCATCGGCATGGAGACGTTCATCTCCCGGCCGGCCAACCGCAGTCCGATGGACCCCGAACGTGCCGCCACCGCCAACAGGGTGGGCGCCGATCTGATGATCAGCCTGCGCTGTGAGAGCCAGCGCTCCCCCTCCGCCAATGGGGTGGCCTCGTTCCACTTCGGCAATTCGCACGGCTCGGTGTCAACCATCGGCCGCAACCTTGCCGACTTCATTCAGCGGGAAGTCGTGGCGCGCACCGGGTTACGCGACTGCCGGTCCCACGGCCGGACCTGGGATCTACTGCGCCTGACCCGCATGCCCACCGTCCAGGTCGACATCGGGTACATCACCAATCCGCACGATCGCGGCCTGCTGCTGTCCACCCACACCCGCGATGCGATCGCCGAAGGCATCCTGGCCGCCGTCAAACGGCTCTACCTGCTGGGCAAGAACGACAGGCCCACAGGAACTTTCACATTCGCAGAGTTGTTGGCGCATGAACTGTCGGTCGAACAGGCCAGCCGCGGCGCGTGAGCGCCTGTTCGGCTTGAGGGCGTGAGCGCCTGTTCGGCTTGAGGGCGTGAGCGCCTGTTCGGCTTGAGGGCGTGAGCGCCCGTTCGGCTTGAGGGCGTGAGCGCCCGTGCATTCTTCAGTCCAGCAATGAGTTTCATGACCCACGTCGGCCCGACCATCAGCCGTTCCGAGATGAGTCGCGGGTGATCCAGAGCAGCATGGCAGCTGTCCGCCGGTGTGCCTAGCGTGGCACACCTCGGCCTCTGCGCCCGAGAATACCGACATGCCAAGATGATTCACGCAAAAGGCGTTGCGGAATGCGGCGCGCAGCCGGGCGATCACGGCACACACGAAGTGCGTGACCAGTCCGACGTTCGCGGGGAATCCCACGTCTGGAGAGTGCAGCACCCGCGGAACACCAGTCCTGTCCAAGAATCAGGCCTACCGCTTCGCCGGAACGGTCGGGTGCGGCGGATTCCTCGAGATATGCGAGCTCGACCGGCCACAGAACACTGTTGCCGGTCGCCTCAAAGCTGTTCTCAAAATCACGATCAGCTTGTCGGCCAGTTTGGTGAACATGCACGACATGTGCCTGCCACGCGCGGACACTTCTGCCTTCGTCAACGGACGTGCATGGTCTCTCCGAATGTCGACGACGCCCCTCAGTCACGAGCTGGCAAACCATGGATTCGGCGAGGCGATGAGTCGGCTCTTCCCCGGTTGTACAGGAGGCCCGCCCGATAAGTGCGGTCTGACGGCGCATTGCGTTCTTCACCGGTTATTTGAGCTGTTGACATTGGTGAAATCTGTTGGCACTGCGGAGTATTGCTGTCGATAGACCGCCATGCCGCCCCGGCTAAGGCGTACTCGCAACCCATGAGTGCCTGTGCGCATTCGCACGTCCTCCCCCGGACCAACACAGTCATCCAGGCGAAGCAATCACGGCACTCTCATCGATTCACCGACGATCCCGTTTCCGGCCATGGCATTCGTGCGAGCCAGCCAGCAGATCGGCGTGAGCGGGTGGCCGATTTCTACTGTGGGCCGGCCTTTTTGGCGCCGACACCGGCTCCGGGCATTCCGGCACCGATCGGCATCTCCATCTGAGCGCGCTCCAACAACCGCTCGAGTGCGGCCTCCACCTCGGCCTTCCAACCGAGCCCCTTGTCCAATTCCAGGCGCAGACGTGGGAAGTACGGGTGCGGAGCCACCACGGTAAAGCCGACGTCTTCAAGAAAATCCGATGTCAGCATGCACTCGTCAACAGAGCAGTCCCCCAGCACCGCCACCACCCGGGACAACTCCTCGGGCAACTTGCCGGAGTTGGCCATCTCGGTCACGGCCGAGGTGTAGCCGAACGCTTCCAGTGCCCGAACTCCGCGCCGCACCAGATCATTCACCACCGCGGCGAGCAGACTCTGCGACAACAGTTCACGGTCCTCAGCACAATCCACCCCGACCGCGGTCAAGAGGATCGCGTCGGCGCTCACCGGAGCGGTCGGGAAAAGCCGCGCCCGCGGTACTGCGCCCGGAGGCGCGTAGAACGCAAACCCGAGACAGGGATCGTCGATGACCGCCGGCGCGGTCCAATCATCACCCGTGGCCCGCCCGCCCTGGCCGGCTGGGGCCATATCGATGCCGGCGCCGGTGCCTCGGTCTCCCCCGGCATCGGGCTCTTCTTCTGGTGCGTCGCCCCGTGCGGTCACCGCGAGCTGACCGCACGACCCCCACTCGAGCATCACCATCGAGAGCCAGGCTTCTTTTTCGAATTCGGGATCAGCCAGGTGATCCTCATCCACCGTGGACGGGTCGACTTCCCAGAACACACAACGCCGAGCATGCTTCGGCAGCTGCTCGAAGCCCTCGAGCCGAAGCGGCGTGATACGTGCTGTCACTGAGGTCCCTGGCTTTCACACTTTGTGCGTGGCTGCCCCTCAAGGATAGGAGAGTCCGCCGGAGCCGGTTCACTGTGCCCTGGAATTCTCATCGGGTTCCGCCTCTGAAGTGAAATGCTATGTCGCACAGTTGCATTGCGCTATGTGGCGCTTGCAACTGCCGGCTTTGATCACTGATGTGTCACAGTGACGGAACAACCTGGTGTCCTTGGTCGTGGGTTGTCAGTGGTCTTCGGCGCTCATAATTTCGACAATGCGCTGTAGGTCGTCGACCGACCCGAACTCGACCACGATCTTGCCTTTTCGTTTGCCGAGGCTCACGGTGACCCGCGTATCGAAGGCTGACGAGAGCCGCTCAGCAACGTCCTGCAGACCCGGCATCTGGATCGGCTTGCGCCGGGGTGCCGGCGGTGTGGTGTTGCCGTCGCGGTTGGCCAGCGTCACGGCCTCCTCGGTGGCCCGCACCGACATGCCTTCGGCAACGATCCGGGCAGCCAGCTCCTCCTGCTTCTCCGCTCCCCCCTCGAGGGCGAGCAGTGCCCGGGCGTGGCCCGCGGACAGCACACCGGCCGCCACGCGTCGCTGCACCGCGATCGGCAGTCGCAGCAGCCGGATCATGTTGGAGATCAATGGCCGTGAGCGACCGATCCGAGCTGCCAGTTCATCGTGGGTGACTTCGAATTCGTCGAGCAGCTGCTGATAGGCCGCTGCCTCTTCGAGCGGGTTGAGTTGTACGCGGTGGATGTTCTCGAGCAGCGCATCGCGCAGCATGCTGTCATCGCCGGTCTCGCGAACGATCGCGGGAATGGCCTCAAGGCCGGCCTGCTGGGCAGCCCGCCAGCGCCGCTCCCCCATCACCAGCTGGTAATGGGATTCACCGTTTTCCTCGACTTCGCGGACCACGATCGGCTGCATCAATCCGAACTCGCGGATCGAGTGCACCAGCTCGTTGAGCGCCTCTTCGTCGAACACCTGGCGAGGCTGACGCGGATTGGGCTGGATCAGGTTGGGATCGATCTCGCGGTACGTCGCGCCGACTTCACCGGCGGTGAGGACCGGGTCGGACCCGTCCGCAGCAGAAGGCGTCGTGGAGTTCACCGTCGTCCCCCCGCCGCCCGCGGTGGATGACGGACCGAGCAGCACGTCGGCCGCCGTCGCGCCGATCCTGGGGCTCAGGGCATCCGTACCGTCCTCAGCTGGACCGGTCGGAATGAGGGCTGCGAGTCCCCTGCCCAGGCCACTCCGCTTCCGTGCCGGCTGATTCATGGTCGTCTCCTGCTCATCGCTGCCATCCGCTGTCTGTCTACTGGCTGGTGGTTACTGGGCGCCTGCTGCGCGGGGCGGAGCCCCACGCTCCGCGATCTCACGGCTCGCATCGAGATAACTCAGCGCCCCGCGGGAACCCGGATCGTAATCGAGGATCGTCATCCCGTATCCGGGAGCTTCCGACACCTTGACGCTGCGCGGGATGACCGTGCGCAACACCTTGTCTCCGAAGTGCTCTCGCACATCTTCGGCAACCTGATCCGCCAGCTTGGTCCGTCCGTCGTACATCGTGAGTATGACCGTGGACACCGACAGCTCGGGGTTGAGATGTGCTTTCACCATCTCGATATTGCGGAGCAGCTGCCCCACACCTTCCAGCGCGTAGTACTCACACTGAATCGGGATCAGCACCTCGGGAGCCGCCACCAGAGCGTTGATGGTGAGCAACCCGAGGGACGGAGGGCAGTCGATGAACACGTAGTCGAAGTTGTGGTTGGCGAGGGCCGCAAGCGCCGACCGCAACCGGCCCTCGCGAGCCACCATGCTGACCAACTCGATCTCCGCGCCGGCGAGATCGATCGTCGCCGGGATACAGAACAGCCGATCGCTGTGGGGGCTCTGCTGAAGGGCTTCCTCCACCGGGATGTCTCCGATGAGCACCTCGTACGAGGACGGAGTCCCGGGCCGGTGCTCGATACCCAGTGCCGTGCTCGCGTTGCCCTGCGGATCCAGATCGATCACCAACGTGCGCAATCCCTGAAGGGCGAGAGCCGCGGCCACGTTCACCGCGGTCGTCGTCTTGCCGACGCCGCCCTTCTGGTTGGCGATCGTGAACACCCGTTGGCGCGCCGGCCGGGGAAGTTGCCCGTGCGAGGTGTGTAGGACGCGCGTCGCCTGCTCCGCCTCCGCCGCGATCGGGGTGTCCATGCTGGCGTCCGTGGTCCACGGGGTACCGCCGTTGTTGTTCCATGTTTCACGTGAAACCGTTTCACGTGAAACGGCGCGCGCAGCACCCGCCCCAGCGGCTGCCTGCCGATCAGAACCCATCCTCATCTCCTGCCCGATCTCCCCCGCGACCCGGAGGCTCTGCCTATTGACCGGCTGCCCGGTTTGACCGTCCCGCGTCGCACGGCGACGACGGTTACGGGCGGGTTCAAATAGTTCACGCCACATCTCACCACCCTGGCATCGACCGCACCCAGGGAAGCCATCACACGCCGGTGCTCTTCGATCTCAGCCTCGGCCCGCTCACCTTTGAGGGCGAGCATCCTTCCGTCCACACGCAGAAGGGGCATGCTCCACCGCGTCAACTTGTCCAGCGAGGCGACCGCCCGTGACGTCACCGCGTCCAGATCACCCACAGATGCACGAACCTCGGTGTCCTCCGCGCGACCGCGGACCACCGCCACATCAAGTCCCAACTCATCGATCGCCTCACGGAGGAACTCGCTGCGTCGGAGCAACGGCTCAATCAACGTGACGTGGACGTCGGGGCGCGCCAGGGCCAACGGGATTCCCGGGAGGCCGGCGCCGCTGCCAATGTCGGCGATGCGCTCGTCGGGAGCCAAGAGCTCTCCGAGAGCCGAGCTATTCAGAATGTGTCGATCCCAGAGGCGGTCCACTTCGCGCGGACCGATCAAACCCCACTCGACACCGGCACCGGCCAGAATCGCCGCGTACCGTTCGGCGGTCTCCAGACGATCTCCGAAGACCCTCGCCGCGGCCTCCGGTGCCGCGGGGACCGGTCCATGTTTCACGTGAAACATCCTCCGCACTCCCTACGGCACCGTCGCCGCAATCGAACTACACCTTTGTAACTAAAACTCAGCCCAGCAGAACGACGACGCGTCGCGACGGCTCCACGCCCTCGCTCTCGCTGCGGACCCCATCGACCGCGGCCACTGCGTCGTGAACGATCTTCCGCTCGAACGGAGTCATGGGAGCAAGTTCCTCGCGCTCACCTGACTCCAGCACGCGACGGGCCACCTTGTCACCCAAAGCCGCGAGTTCGTCACGACGACGACGACGCCACCGCGCGATATCGAGCATCAGCCGGCTGCGCTCACCCGTCTTCTGGTGCACGGCCAGCCGGGTCAGCTCCTGCAGCGCATCGAGCACCTCACCCTTGCGACCCACCAGCTTGTTCAGATCGCCGCCGCCGTCGATGCTCACCACCGCCCGGTCCCCTTCGACATCGAGATCGATGTCGCCGTCGAAGTCCAAGAGGTCGAGCAGCTCCTCGAGATAGTCGCCGGCGATCTCGCCTTCGGCGACCAGTCGCTCCTCCAAGTCCTCCTCGCTCTTCGGCGCGGACTGGATGTCCTCCTCCAGCTCGGCGCCGGGCTCGGTCGTCTGTGCGTCCGTCATATCCGTCTTCTCCCTACTCGTAGCCAGTGTGAGAACTGGTCACCGTTTCCGCTTCTTCGGGCGGGCACCGGGCTTGGGCGTGCGATTCACGCTCGGCCCTGCCGATCCACCAGCCGCGTCCTTCTGGGCTTCCTTCGGCGCTTCGTCGACGTCCGCCTCGACGTCCGCCGGATCGCCCGCCTCAGCCGGGGCACCTGTGTCGGGCTTGCGCCCCCGCTTCGGTTTCGCTCCCGGGGCGGGCGCGTTCGCCGATCGGCGTTCCAGCGCCTCTGCCTTCTTGGCTTCTTCTTCTTTCTCGATCATCCCGAACACATAGTGCTGCTGACCGTAAGTCCAGATGTTGTTGGACAACCAGTACATGATCACGGCCAGCGGCAGGAACGGTCCGCCGACGACCACACCGAGCGGGAACACATAGAGCGCGAGCTTGTTCATCATCGCGGTCTGCGGGTTGGCGGCAGCCTCCACGCTCTGGCGCGCCACCGAGGCCCGGCTGTTGAAGTGCGTCGCGACGCCGGCGAGGATCATGATCGGCACGCCGACCGCCACCACAGCCAACCGGTTGAACTCCGTGAACGCCTCGAGCCCGTGCTGTTGGATCATCGTCGCGCCGAGCGGGGCGCCGAACAGGTTCGCGTCGAGGAAGTGGCCGACGTCGGTCGCGCTGAAGACATAGTTCGCCAGGCTGCGGTTCTCCTCCACCGACAAGCCCAGTCGACCGATACCTGTCTGCGTCCGGTTGAAGGACATCAGCACGTGGTACAGCCCCAGGAACACCGGAACCTGCGCCAGCATCGGGAGACACCCGAGGATGGGATTGAACCCGTGTTCGCGCTGCAGCTTCTGCATCTCCAGCGCCATCCGCTGGCGGTCCTTGCCGTACTTCTTCTGCAGCGCCTTGATCTGCGGCTGCAGTTCCTGCATCTGCCGCGTGGTGCGGATCTGCTTGACGAAAGGCTTGTAGAGGATCGCACGCAGGGTGAACACCAGGAACATCACCGACAGCGCCCAGGCGAAGAAGTTCTCGGGGCCGAGCAGGAAGGCGAACGCCTTGTACCAAACCCACATGATCGCCGACACCGGGTAATAGATGATGTCCAGGCTGAACCAGTTAAACACGCGACTTGCTCTCCCCTCGCTTCGCTGGGGTCTCCCAGACAAGGTTTTCGCCGGCGGCTATTTCGCCAGAGACGGTCTCATCACGGCTGGCGGACTCGTGATCGTGCGGACACCGGTCCGGGATGGGGTCCCATCCGCCCGGGTGCCACGGTCCACATTTCAGCAGTCGGATCAATGTCAGCCAACCGCCGCGGAACAAGCCGTATTCGGTGAGGGCGTCGACCGCGTACTGACTGCAGGTCGGCATGAAGCGACACGACGGCAGTCGTAGCGGAGAGATGGTGTGACGGTAGAGCTGGATCAGGAAGATCGCACCGCGGGCAGCACCGGCACCCGCTCTCCGGATCATGGTGACGTCCCGCGCCGCGCCTCAAGGCGCTCGAGAGCGCGTTGCAACTGCTGCTCCAACCGCGATGACGGCGCATCTCCGCTGCCCGCGCGTGCCCGGATGACCACCAGATCGGTGGCATCCAGTTGCGGAATCACGGTACGAGCGACATGACGCAGCCGGCGCGACACCCGGTGACGTTCGACGGCGTTGCCGACGGCTTTGGACACGATCAAGCCGACCCGCGGGCCGGTGGCGTCCGTCCCTTCGTGTAGCGCGTGTACGACAACATCAGGTTGAACCGCACGCACCCCACGACTGACGGTGGCACTGAACTCCGCGGATCGCCTCATCCGGTATCGAGCCGGAAGCACCAGCGTCAAATCCTGCCGGAAAGCCGAAGTATCACGCAGTAAGTGCGCGACGGCCCTTGCTACGGCGGTTGGCGACGATGGCGCGGCCGGCGCGCGTGCGCATCCGCAGCCGGAACCCATGCACGCGCGCACGGCGGCGGTTGTTGGGCTGGTAGGTCCGCTTGCCCTTGGCCACGGCAATCTCTCCTTGTTCCGTTTGGCAACCGCGCCCGCCGACACCGAAATGTCGCCAAGAACACGGTCACCGTGCAAGCTCGGTTTAAGCTCGTCCGTCGTGCTTTACTAACCGGCGCATTCTCCGGAACCTCCCGGGCGCAGCCGTATCGCCACGTGCGGGCGACTGCTCGAGGGTACTGATGAGATTTCCCTCGGTCAAACCTGCGCCGAACCGCCTCGATCGGCGGCATTCGATGTTGCAGAACTGTTGGCACATCGAGAGAAAACTGTTAGCTTCTGGCAATGCCGTTCCGAGCCTGGGCCGGCCCCGGACAATAAGATCGAGGACGTCGCTCCGCCGCAAGCCTCGCAGCTTTGTGACAAAGCCGGCTACGACGCCCATACAACAGACACAGAGCGACGACGACTGTCCTTTCTCCACAAGCTGTGGATAAATATGTGGACAGTTCGTCATCGTTCTTTTTGGTCGTCACCGGGTCGACCTCGAAGCGCCTCAAAGGGGGAAACGGTCGTTGACAGCGGACCCCGACCCACCATTCGTCGCCGTCTGGAACAGCGTCGTCGCCGAGCTCAACGGCGACCGCGACCCCGAGTCCGGTCTCACGGGTGATTCAGCCGCACCGCAGCTGACCCCTCAGCAAAGGGCTTGGCTCAAGCTGGTGGAGCCCCTGGTCATCGCCGAGGGGTTTGCTCTGCTTTCGGTCCCCACCACGTTCGTCCAGAACGAGATCGAGCGTCACCTGCGCGAGCCCATCATCAACGCGCTCAGTCGCAAACTCGGTCAGCGGGTCGAGCTCGGAGTGCGCATCGCGACTCCATCCAAGGTGCCCGACGATTCCCCCGCCGAAACCGCGGCCGCCACCGAAACCAGCTCCGCGTCGGCGGAACCCTCCGCCGACTCCGACGAGATCGACGACGACCGTGCGGCCAAGGTGAGTGCCGAGGAGACGTGGCCCACCTACTTCAGCAGTCCGCAGCGTGACTCGACCGTCGGCGACGACAACGCGGTCAACCTCAACCGGCGCTATACCTTCGACACCTTCGTCATCGGTGCGTCCAACCGCTTCGCGCACGCCGCCACGCTCGCGATCGCGGAGGCGCCCGCCCGGGCCTACAACCCGTTGTTCATCTGGGGCGAATCGGGCCTCGGCAAGACGCATCTGCTGCACGCGGCCGGAAACTATGCGCAGCGTCTCTTCCCTGGCATGCGCGTGAAGTACGTCTCCACAGAGGAATTCACGAACGACTTCATCAATTCCCTGCGTGACGACCGTAAGGCCTCGTTCAAGCGGAGCTACCGCGACATCGACATCCTGCTGGTCGACGACATCCAGTTCATCGAAGGCAAGGAAGGTATCCAGGAAGAGTTCTTCCATACCTTCAACACCCTGCACAACGCCAACAAGCAGATCGTCATCTCCTCGGATCGGCCGCCCAAGCAGCTGGCCACCCTCGAGGACCGGCTGCGTACCCGCTTCGAGTGGGGTCTGATCACCGACGTTCAGCCGCCCGAGCTCGAGACACGCATCGCGATCCTGCGCAAGAAGGCTCAGATGGATCGCCTGGACGTGCCGGATGACGTCCTGGAGCTCATCGCCAGCAGCATCGAACGGAACATCCGCGAGCTCGAGGGTGCGCTGATCCGGGTCACCGCGTTCGCCTCGCTCAACAAGACGCGGATCGACAAGTCTCTGGCCGAGGTCGTGTTGCGGGATCTCATCGCAGACGCCACGACCATGCAGATCAGTACCGCAGCGATCATGGCTGCCACGGCCGAGTACTTCGAGACCACCGTCGAGGAGCTGCGTGGGCCCGGTAAGACCCGCGCGCTGGCGCAGTCCCGCCAGATCGCCATGTACCTGTGCCGCGAGCTCACCGACCTGTCCCTGCCGAAGATCGGCCAGGCGTTCGGGCGTGATCACACCACGGTCATGTACGCCGAGAAGAAGATCCGCGGCGAGATGGCCGAACGGCGTGAGGTTTTCGACCACGTGAAGGAACTCACCACGCGGATTCGCCAGCGCGCCAAGCGCTGAGTCGCCCGGTATCTCTGCCTTTCCCCCTCGCGATCACGCTCGAGGTGGCCGGACGCTGCCCGCGAAACGGCACGGAACGGCCCGCGGAATCCGTCGATCGCTGCTCGCGCGTCTCACATCATGGACGCGTCAGCCGCGTCCGGCGAAAAATCTTGTAACAACTTTCGCCTCTTTGCGCCTCACAGGTCACAGCTGACCGCTGTGGAAAGTGCTGTGCACAACCTGCGGGCAAACCACGGGATGAATGACAAAATCATCCACACGATGGCATCTGTCCACACTCGAGCGCCGGTCCGTCCCCCGGTCTCCACAGTGCACTCACAGCGCGACACACCGATGGGGCTGGGCAAACACCCGTTCATCCCCAGTTTTCACAGGCCCTAATACTGTTACTCAAATATCTTCTAAAGGTTCTTTCTAGAAGAAGGGGGTTGGGGACACCGCACGAACCGGACGTCTGAACGGTCCGCCGAGCACGAGCCCGCCCCCATGTCACCCCGATCGATTAGCTTTCAAGTTGATGCGGAAAGCTCTACGGTGGTTCATCGACAGCGGTTTCCAGCTTTGTCATTCAGCGTCACGCTGTGTGGCCCGGTTTCGGAAGACGCAGGTAGAGCTCGTTATGGGGATCATCGAAGGGGCGCATAGCACGTGGCGACGACGACGGCTGGGCTGACCGACTTGAAGTTCCGCGTGGTGCGTGAGGACTTCGCGGATGCGGTGGCCTGGGTGGCCCGCAATCTGCCGACCCGGCCCACCATCCCGGTCCTGGCTGGCGTCCTGCTGACCGGCACCGACGACGGTCTGACCATCTCCGGCTTCGACTACGAAGTTTCCGCCGAGGTCCGTGTCAGCGCCGAAATAGCCTCTCCCGGAAGCGTTTTGGTGTCGGGTCGGTTGTTGTCCGACATCACCAAGGCGTTGCCGGCCAAGCCGGTGGAGCTCAGCGTGGAAGGCACCCGGGTCGCGTTGACCTGTGGCAGTGCCCGGTTCTCGTTGCCCACCCTGGCGGTCGAGGACTACCCGGCGCTGCCGGCGCTGCCCGACGAGACCGGCGTGGTGTCATCTGATCTGTTCGCCGAGGCCATCGGTCAGGTCGCGGTCGCGGCGGGGCGCGATGACACGCTGCCCATGCTGACCGGTATCCGGGTCGAGATCTCCGGTGAATCAGTGGTTTTGGCGGCAACGGACCGGTTCCGGCTCGCGGTGCGCGAGTTGACCTGGGAAACCAGCGCCACCGACGTCGAAGCCGCAGTCCTGGTCCCGGCGAAGACCCTGGCCGAGGCGGCCAAGGCGGGCACCGACGGCAACCAGGTGCACCTGTCGCTCGGGTCCGGAGCCGCGGTCGGCAAGGAAGGCCTGCTCGGTATTCGCAGTAACGGCAAGCGCAGCACCACGCGCCTGCTCGATGCCGAATTCCCGAAGTTCCGGCAGCTGCTGCCCAGTGAGCACACCGCCGTGGCCACGATCGGGGTGGCCGAGCTCACCGAGGCCATCAAGCGTGTGGCGCTGGTGGCCGACCGGGGTGCCCAGATCCGGATGGAGTTCGGCGACGACGTGCTGCGGCTGTCGGCCGGCGCCGATGACGTGGGCCGGGCCGAGGAAGATCTGCCGGTCGAGTTCGCCGGGGACCCGCTGACCATCGCGTTCAACCCCACCTACCTGACCGATGGGTTGAGCTCACTGCATTCCGATCGCGTGACTTTCGGTTTCACCACGCCGAGCCGGCCCGCGGTGTTGCGGCCGACGGGCGAGGATGGTGGTACGGGTGGATCGGGTCCGTTCCCGGCCGCCAAGACCGATTACGTCTATCTGTTGATGCCGGTACGCCTCCCCGGCTGACCGGCTCGGGTGAGAGAGGGCGCACATGCAACTGGGGTTAGTCGGCCTGGGCAAGATGGGCTTCAACATGCGCGAGCGCCTGCGCACCGGTGGCCATGAGGTGATCGGATATGACCCGCGTCCGGAAGTGAGTGACGTGGCCGGCCTGGCCGATCTCGCTGCCGCGCTCGAGACGCCGCGGGTGGTCTGGGTGATGGTGCCGTCGGGCACCGTCACTCACCAGACCATCGTCGCCCTCGCCGATGTGCTCGGTCCGGGTGATCTGGTGATCGACGGCGGCAACTCGCGCTACACCGAGGATGGCCCGCACGCGAAGTTGTTGGGCGACAAGGGAATCAACTTCATCGATGCCGGCGTTTCGGGCGGCGTCTGGGGCCTGCGGGAGGGCTACGGGTTGATGGTCGGCGGCAGCGACGCCGATGTGGCTCGAGCCATGCCGATCTTCGACACGCTGCGTCCGGAGGGTGAGGCGGCCGACGGATTCGTCCATGCCGGCCCTGTCGGCGCGGGTCACTACGCCAAGATGGTGCACAACGGCATCGAATACGGACTGATGCATGCGTACGCCGAGGGATACGAGCTGTTGTCGGCCGAGGAACTGATCACCGATCCCCAGGCGGTGATCCAGGCCTGGACCAACGGCACCGTGGTCAGGTCCTGGCTGCAGCAGCTGATGGCCAAGGCCCTCAAGGAGGATCCCGGCTTCGCCGCCATCAGCGGTTACACCGAGGATTCCGGGGAGGGCCGCTGGACTGTCGAGGAAGCCATCAGTCACCGCGTGCCCATGCCGGTGATCGCGGCGTCGTTGTTCGCCCGGTTCGCCTCGAGACAAGAGGACTCCCCCACCATGAAGGCGGTGTCGGCGTTGCGCAACCAGTTCGGTGGCCACGCGGTACACCGGATCAGCGAGTCCGGTTAGGTGCGAGCACTGTGTATGTCCGTCACCTGGGACTGACCGACTACCGGTCCTGGGCACATGTCGAGCTCGAGCTCGAACCCGGTCGCACCGTATTCGTCGGCCCGAACGGGTTCGGTAAGACGAATCTTGTTGAGGCCCTGTGGTATTGCGCCACCTTGGGTTCTCACCGGGTGGCTTCTGACGCGCCCTTGATCCGGGCCGGCGCGGAGCGCGCGATCGTCTCGAGCATCGTCGTCAACGAAGGCCGGGAACTGGCGGTCGATCTCGAGATCACCAGCGGCCGGGCCAACAAGGCCCGGCTGAACCGGTCGCCGGTGCGTTCACCCCGCGAGATCCTCGGGGTCCTGCGGGCGGTGTTGTTCAGTCCGGAAGACCTGGCGCTGGTCCGGGGGGACCCGGGTGAGCGTCGGCGTTATCTCGATGAGTTGGCGACCACTCGCCGCCCCGCCATCGCGGGTATCCGTGCGGATTACGACAAGGTCGTGCGGCAGCGCACCGCACTTCTGAAAACTGCTGCGGGAGCACGTTATCGAGGTGACCGGAGCGTGCTGGACACGCTCGATGTGTGGGACGGTCACCTCGCCGCGCACGGTGCGGCGTTGGTCGCCGCGCGCATCGCACTGGTCGAGCAGCTGCATCCCGAGGTGCAGAAGGCCTATCAATTGTTGGCGCCGTCCAGTCGGCCCGCCGCCATCCGGTACCGCAGCGGTGTCGAGGCCATCGCCGAGGCACCCGGTCCGGAGACCGTGGAGTTCTACGAAGCCGCACTGCTCGACGCGCTGGCCCGGCGGCGCGATGCAGAGCTGGATCGCGGGGTCTGTCTGGTGGGTCCGCACCGCGACGACCTCGAGCTGTGGCTCGGCGACCAGCCCGCGAAAGGCTTTGCCAGCCACGGTGAATCGTGGTCGATGGCATTGGCACTGCGGCTGGGCGCCTACGAATTACTGCGTTCGGACGGTGTCGATCCGGTGCTGTTGCTCGACGATGTCTTCGCCGAGCTCGATACCGCGCGCCGGCAGGCACTGGCCGCGGTGGCCGGCGAAGCCGAGCAGGTCCTGGTGACCGCGGCGGTTGGCGAGGACATCCCGCAGGACTGGGCGGTCGATCGTGTGGAGATCAGGATGACCGAGGGCGACCAGGGACGGATATCGGTGGTACAGGCATGACGAACGACCCGGCGGAATCCCGCGACCCCGCGCCTGCGGTCTCACCCGACGAACTCACCCGGACGCGCGGAATGGATTTGGTGCGCCGGACTCTCGAAGAGGCTCGAGGTGCGGCCCGCAGCCAGGGCAAGGATGTCGGCCGGGGCCGCAGCGCCCCGGTGCGGCGGGTGGCCGGCAACGCGGGACGACGCCGCAGCTGGTCGGGGCCGGGGCCCGACGTTCGCGATCCGCAACTGCTCGGAACTGCCACCCGGGACCTCGCCAAGGTCCGCGGCTGGTCCTCGAAGGTGGCCGAGGGTTCAGTGTTCGGTCGCTGGCGCGTCGTGGTCGGAGACCAGATCGCCGACCATGCCGACCCGACCGGCCTGGACGAAGGTGTGCTGACCGTCTCGGCGGAATCCACGGCGTGGGCCACCCAGCTTCGGATGGTGCAATCCCAGCTCCTGGCCAAGATCGCCGCCGCGGTCGGTGACGGCGTGGTGACCTCGCTGAAGATCGTCGGGCCGGTCGGCCCGTCGTGGCGGAAGGGCCGGTATCACATCGCGGGCCGCGGTCCCCGCGACACCTACGGCTAGCACTGCGCTGAGAACGCCGAGACGCGCGAATTGGATCTTCTCAAGCGTCCGGAGGCACCGATGCCCGAGAAATTCCGCGCACGGCGCAGTTAGATAGGTGGAAACGCCGCTACAGAGTCGGCCCTGTACGTGTCGCCCGGTAGACTGTGGCGAGATCTGCAGGGCGGTGACGTAACCGCCTCCCGCGAACCCCAAGGAGACGCGTCCGACGTGGCTGCCCAGAATCAGTATGGTGCCGACTCGATCAAAGTGCTGGAAGGGCTCGAAGCCGTTCGTAAACGCCCCGGCATGTATATCGGCTCCACCGGTGAACGTGGCCTGCACCATCTTGTCTGGGAGGTCGTCGACAACGCGGTAGACGAGGCGATGGCCGGCTTCGCGACCAAGGTCGACGTCCGAATCCTCGAGGATGGCGGAGTCCAGGTCACCGACGACGGGCGTGGCATTCCGGTCGCCATGCACTCCACCGGTATCCCGACCATCGACGTGGTCATGACGGTGCTGCACGCGGGCGGCAAGTTCGAAGAAGGCGCCTACCAGGTGTCCGGCGGCCTGCACGGCGTCGGCGTCTCGGTGGTGAACGCACTGTCCACGCGGCTGGAAGCCGATGTGCGCACCGACGGCCACGAGTGGTTCCAGACGTATGACAACTCCGTGCCCGGAACCCTGCGCAAGGGTGAGAAGACGAAGGAGACCGGCACCACGATCCGGTTCTGGGCGGATCCGAACGTCTTCGAGACCACGGTCTACGACTTCGAGACCATCGCGCGGCGGTTGCAGGAGATGGCATTCCTGAACAAGGGCCTGACCATCGAGCTCACCGACGAGCGGGTGACTCAGGCCGAGGTGGTCGACGAGGTGGTCGCCGACACCGCGGCCGCCCCCAAGTCGGCGGAGGAGACGGCAGCCGAGGCGGCCGCGCCGCACAAGGTGAAGCACCGCACCTTCCACTACCCCGGCGGTCTGGTCGACTTCGTCAAGCACATCAACCGCACCAAGACCTCGATCCAGCCCAGCGTCATCGACTTCGACGGCAAGGGCCCCGGTCACGAGGTCGAGGTCGCGATGCAGTGGAACGCCGGCTACTCCGAATCGGTGCACACGTTCGCCAACACGATCAACACTCACGAGGGCGGTACCCACGAGGAAGGTTTCCGCTCGGCGCTGACCACCGTGGTGAACAAATACGCCAAGGACAAGAAGCTGCTGAAGGAGAAGGATCCGAACCTCACCGGCGATGACATCCGCGAGGGATTGGCCGCGGTCATCTCCGTGAAAGTGGCACAACCGCAGTTCGAGGGTCAGACCAAGACCAAGCTCGGGAACACCGAGGTCAAGTCGTTCGTCCAGAAGATCTGCAACGAGCAGCTCACCCACTGGTTCGAGGCCAATCCGGCCGAAGCCAAAACTGTTGTGAACAAGGCAGTTTCGTCAGCACAGGCCCGTATCGCCGCACGCAAGGCCCGCGAACTGGTCCGCCGTAAGAGTGCCACCGACATCGGCGGCCTGCCCGGCAAGCTGGCCGACTGCCGCTCCACCGATCCGACGAAGTCCGAACTGTATGTGGTGGAGGGCGATTCGGCCGGCGGCTCGGCCAAGAGCGGCCGGGACTCGATGTTCCAGGCCATCCTGCCGCTGCGCGGCAAGATCATCAACGTCGAAAAGGCCCGCATCGACCGGGTTTTGAAGAACACCGAAGTCCAGGCCATCATCACCGCCCTGGGAACCGGCATCCACGACGAGTTCGACCTCAGCAAGCTGCGGTATCACAAGATCGTGTTGATGGCCGACGCCGATGTCGACGGCCAGCACATCTCGACCCTGCTGCTGACCCTGCTGTTCCGCTTCATGAAACCGCTGGTCGAGCACGGCCACATCTTCCTGGCCCAGCCGCCGCTGTACAAGCTCAAGTGGCAGCGTCAGGAACCGGAGTTCGCCTACTCAGACCGCGAGCGGG
>NZ_AUEQ01000012.1 GCF_000426065.1 Mycobacterium sp. URHD0025
GACAAACGTTTTGCCGGCGTCGGGAGATGCGTCGGTGATGAAACTGCTGAACACACTATTGGGCTTTGAGACAACAGGCCCGTGCCCTCTTTGGGGGGTGGCATTCCGTTGGGGGTGTCGGCGTGTTGTTGCCTCACACTTTGGTGGTGGGGTGTGGTGTTTGATTTGTGGATAGTGGTTGCGAGCATCTAGCACGCAAAATGTGTGGCGCCGGCCTTTGAGGTGGGTGCTGTCTTTTTGTGTGTATTGATGTGCAATTTCTTTTGAAACTCATTTTTTGGTTTTTGTGTTGTAAGTGTTTAAGGGCGCATGGTGGATGCCTTGGCACTGGGAGCCGATGAAGGACGTTGGAGGCTGCGATATGCCTCGGGGAGCTGCCAACCGAGCGTTGATCCGAGGATGTCCGAATGGGGAAACCCAGCACGAGTGATGTCGTGTTACCTGTATCTGAATACATAGGGTGCAGGGGGGAACGCGGGGAAGTGAAACATCTCAGTACCCGTAGGAAGAGAAAACAAAAGTGATTCCGTGAGTAGTGGCGAGCGAAAGCGGAGGATGGCTAAACCGTATGCATGTGATACCGGGTAGGGGTTGTGTGTGCGGGGTTGTGGGACCTGTTTTTCCAGTTCTACCTGGCTGGAGGGTAGTGAGAAAATGTCGTGGTTAACGGAAGTGGTTTGGGATGACCTGCCGTAGACGGTGAGAGCCCGGTACGTGAAAACCTGACATCTGCCTTGAACAGTGTTCCCGAGTAGCAGCGGGCCCGTGAAATCTGCTGTGAATCTGCCGGGACCACCCGGTAAGCCTGAATACTTCCCAGTGACCGATAGCGGATTAGTACCGTGAGGGAATGGTGAAAAGTACCCCGGGAGGGGAGTGAAATAGTACCTGAAACCGTGCGCTTACAATCCGTCAGAGCCTTCGACTTTGTCGTGGGGTGATGGCGTGCCTTTTGAAGAATGAGCCTGCGAGTCAGGGACATGTCGCGAGGTTAACCCGTGTGGGGTAGCCGCAGCGAAAGCGAGTCTGAATAGGGCGTATCCAATCCAGAGGGGTTGGTGTAGTGGTGTGTTCTGGACCCGAAGCGGAGTGATCTACCCATGGCCAGGGTGAAGCGCGGGTAAGACCGCGTGGAGGCCCGAACCCACTTAGGTTGAAGACTGAGGGGATGAGCTGTGGGTAGGGGTGAAAGGCCAATCAAACTCCGTGATAGCTGGTTCTCCCCGAAATGCATTTAGGTGCAGCGTCACATGTTTCTTGTTGGAGGTAGAGCTACTGGATGGCCGATGGGCCCCACAGGGTTACTGACGTCAGCCAAACTCCGAATGCCGACAAGTCCAAGAATGTGGCAGTGAGACGGCGGGGGATAAGCTCCGTGCGTCGAGAGGGAAACAGCCCAGATCGCCGGCTAAGGCCCCTAAGCGTGTACTAAGTGGAAAAGGATGTGCAGTCGCGAAGACAACCAGGAGGTTGGCTTAGAAGCAGCCACCCTTGAAAGAGTGCGTAATAGCTCACTGGTCAAGTGATTGTGCGCCGATAATGTAGCGGGGCTCAAGTACACCGCCGAAGCCGCGGCAGCCAAACTTGTTTGGCTGGGTAGGGGAGCGTCCTGCATCCGGTGAAGCAGCAGAGTGATCTAGCTGTGGAGGGTGTGGGAGTGAGAATGCAGGCATGAGTAGCGAATAGGCAAGTGAGAACCTTGCCCGCCGAAAGACCAAGGGTTCCTGGGCCAGGCCAGTCCTCCCAGGGTGAGTCGGGACCTAAGGCGAGGCCGACAGGCGTAGTCGATGGACAACGGGTTGATATTCCCGTACCCGTGTATGTGCGTCCATGATGAATCCATTGTGCTAACCATCCAAAACCGTCGTGACCGATCCCTTCGGGGTGAGGCGTTGACGGGGCTGCGTGGGACCCCGGTGGGTAGTAGTCAAGCGATGGGGTGACGCAGGAAGGTAGCCGTACCAGTCAGTGGTTGTACTGGGGTAAGCCGGTAGGGCGAAACGTAGGCAAATCCGCGTTTCATGTGCCTGAGAGGTGATGCATAGCCGTTTGAGGCGAATTCGGTGATCCTATGCTGCCAAGAAAAGCCTCTAGCGAGGACATACACGGCCCGTACCCCAAACCAACACAGGTGGTCAGGTAGAGAATACTAAGGCGTACGAGTGAACTATGGTTAAGGAACTCGGCAAAATGCCCCCGTAACTTCGGGAGAAGGGGGACCCCCATATCGTCAAGGCTTTTACGGCCGGCAGCGGGAGGGGGTGGCACAAACCAGTGAGAAGCGACTGTTTACTAAAAACACAGGTCCGTGCGAAGTCGCAAGACGATGTATACGGACTGACGCCTGCCCGGTGCTGGAAGGTTAAGAGGACCCGTTAACCCTTCGGGGTGAAGCGGAGAATTTAAGCCCCAGTAAACGGCGGTGGTAACTATAACCATCCTAAGGTAGCGAAATTCCTTGTCGGGTAAGTTCCGACCTGCACGAATGGCGTAACGACTTCTCAACTGTCTCAACCATAGACTCGGCGAAATTGCACTACGAGTAAAGATGCTCGTTACGCGCGGCAGGACGAAAAGACCCCGGGACCTTCACTACAACTTGGTATTGGTGCTCGATACGGTTTGTGTAGGATAGGTGGGAGACTGTGAAGCTCACACGCCAGTGTGGGTGGAGTCATTGTTGAAATACCACTCTGATCGTATTGGGCCTCTAACCTCGGACCGTATATCCGGTTCAGGGACAGTGCCTGGTGGGTAGTTTAACTGGGGCGGTTGCCTCCCAAAATGTAACGGAGGCGCCCAAAGGTTCCCTCAACCTGGACGGCAATCAGGTGTTGAGTGTAAGTGCACAAGGGAGCTTGACTGCGAGACATACATGTCGAGCAGGGACGAAAGTCGGGACTAGTGATCCGGCACCTCTGAGTGGAAGGGGTGTCGCTCAACGGATAAAAGGTACCCCGGGGATAACAGGCTGATCTTCCCCAAGAGTCCATATCGACGGGATGGTTTGGCACCTCGATGTCGGCTCGTCGCATCCTGGGGCTGGAGCAGGTCCCAAGGGTTGGGCTGTTCGCCCATTAAAGCGGCACGCGAGCTGGGTTTAGAACGTCGTGAGACAGTTCGGTCTCTATCCGCCGCGCGCGTCAGAAGCTTGAGGAAATCTGTCCCTAGTACGAGAGGACCGGGACGGACGAACCTCTGGTATACCAGTTGTTCCACCAGGAGCACCGCTGGATAGCCACGTTCGGACAGGATAACCGCTGAAAGCATCTAAGCGGGAAACCCCCTCCAAGACCAGGCTTCTCACCCTTTTAGAGGGATAAGGCCCCCCGCAGACCACGGGATTGATAGACCAGACCTGGAAGCCCAGCAATGGGTGCAGGGAACTGGCACTAACCGGCCGAAAACTTACAACAACCAACAAACACCAATGTTTGATGAGTTTCAGTAAGACGCACATCTGTCTCGCAACCACACCACAAAACACACCCACACTCACTTTGTGTGCGGACGTGCAACCCACGCCCCACCACCAAAACACAAAGATTCACACTCACAAACGAGTGAATAGAGTTACGGCGGTCCATAGCGGCAGGGAAACGCCCGGTCCCATCCCGAACCCGGAAGCTAAGCCTGCCAGCGCCGATGATACTACCCAGTCGGGTGGAAAAGTAGGACACCGCCGAACACAAATTAAGAATCGCCCCCCACGTTCTACGTGGGGGGCGATTCGCTTTTATTTTCAAATCCCGCCGTCGAAATTCGAGCGAAATTCGGACGGTATTCATGGTGATATTCGATGCACCGGCGCCGGCATGATTATGTCGGCGCAGGCCCGTGCCAGTATCCTTTGCGAGAAGGGCGGGTAGAAAGGCACACGTGGTCGGAGACAGACAGGGCGGCGCAGAGCGTCGTCCGCGGCGTGCATCGAACGACCGCACATCGAACAATTCAGGTCATCACCGCCCCCGCGATCAACGGGGCAGGGATCAGCACGCAGGTGCGCCCCGCCAGTCCGGCCCCGGCCGCGCCCGTCCGGTCCAGCCCGGCGATGACGCCGAGCCGAGAAATGACGGCCCAAAGCTGCCTTCCGATGTCGAAGCCAGAGAGCTGGCGCCTGATGTGCGCCGGGAGCTGGTGACACTGGACAAGGCCACCGCCGATTTCGTTGCCCGCCATCTCGTCATGGCCGGCAAGCTGCTGGATGAGGATCCCGACGCTGCTCTTGCCCACGCCCGCGCCGCCCGCAGCCGGGCAGGCCGGATCGCGGTGGTGCGTGAGGCGGTCGGTATCGCGGCCTACCACAACGGAGATTGGGCTCAAGCGCTCGCCGAGTTGCGCGCGGCCCGGCGTATGGGCAGCAAGTCGGCCCTACTGGCGATGATCGCCGATTGCGAGCGCGGTGTCGGTCGGCCCGAACGGGCCCTGGAACTGGCGCGCAGTGACGAGGCCGTCGCGCTCACCGGTGAAGACGCTGACGAGCTTCGGATCGTCACGGCTGGTGCGCGTTCCGACCTCGGGCAGTTCGAGCAGGCGTTGGCGATTCTGTCGTCCCCGCCGCTGGACCCGACCAAAGTGGGGCCGACTTCGGCCCGGCTGTTCTACGCATACGCCGACACCTTGTTGGCCCTCGAACGGGGTGACGAGGCCCTGCAGTGGTTCGTCCACGCCGAGCAGGCTGATATCGAGGGCATCACCGACGCGGAAGACCGGATCGCGGAGCTTTCCTGACGTGACCACGCTTGCACGGCAACATGATTGCCTGCTGCTCGATCTCGATGGCACGGTGTTCCGTGGCCACGAGCCCACTGCCGGTGCGATAGAGAGCCTGGCCGGTCTCGATGCCCGGCTGCTGTATGTCACCAACAACGCGTCGCGTGCCCCAGAGCAGGTTGCCGGGCATCTGCGGGAGCTCGGCTTCGTCGCTTCGGCCGACGATGTGGTGACCAGCGCGCAGAGCGCCGCACATCTGCTTGCCGGCCGATTGGCCACGGGTTCGGCGGTTCTGGTCGTGGGAACGGATGCGCTCGCCGGCGAGGTGAGCAACGCCGGACTGAAGCCGGTCCGGATGTTCGACGAGGGACCCGTCGCAGTGGTGCAGGGGCATTCGCCGAGCACCGCGTGGCCGGATCTGGCCGAGGCAGCGCTGGCCATCCGCGCCGGAGCGTTGTGGGTGGCGGCGAACGTGGACCTGACCCTTCCTTCGGAACGTGGACTGCTTCCGGGCAACGGCTCGATGGTGGCCGCACTGCGCGCGGCGACAGGGCAGGAGCCACTGGTCGCGGGCAAGCCCCAACCGACTCTGATGCACGACGCGTTGAGCCGCGGAACGTTCACGACCCCGCTCGTGGTGGGCGATCGGCTCGACACCGACATCGCCGGCGCCGTCGCGGCCGGACTGCCGAGCCTGATGGTCCTCACCGGCGTCAGCACCGCGAGCGAGGCGGTGCACGCCGTTCCCGCCGAGCGTCCCGGATATCTCGCGCCGGACCTGCGGGGCCTGCATGCCGATCCCGAGTCGCTGCGCATCGGGCCCCATCCGGCCTGGCGGATCGACGTCGACACCACCACAGTCACGGTGCACGCCACCGGGCAGGATCCCGCCGACGAGCTGTCGGTGGTACGGGCGACGGCGCACGCGATATGGACGGCCGAGGCGAACCACCGGCCATTCACGGTGGAGGCCGGAGACGACACGGCGCGACAGGCGCTGCAACGTTGGTCGTTGCTGTCGGCACCGATCGACTAGCGTGAGTGGCGCTATGACTATCGATCCCGACCAGTTGCGTGCTGAGGTCGCCCAAGTGCTGGCAGGCGTGCCGGATCCGGCGGGTGATCCGTCCGCACTCGAAGGCATGGACATCGACGTGGTGGCTGCGCGGCTCGAGCAAGCCCACGATCTGCTGGTGCAAGCCCTTGAATCCGTCGACAGGGGGCAGCCGAGCGGACCGCAGGCGACCGGAAGGTGAGCGCCGGTGGCGCGGCGCGCCCGCGTTGATGCCGAGCTGGTGCGACGTGGTCTGGCCAGGTCTCGCCAGCAGGCAGCCGAGCTGATCGAAGCCGGCCGGGTGCGGATCGATGGCATGCCGGCGGCAAAACCGGCCACGGCCGTCGCGCCGGATACCAACATCACCGTGATCGCCTCCGAG
Organism: Mycobacterium sp. URHD0025; assembly: GCF_000426065.1. Taxonomy (GTDB): domain Bacteria; phylum Actinomycetota; class Actinomycetes; order Mycobacteriales; family Mycobacteriaceae; genus Mycobacterium. Next base: position 6,150 of record NZ_AUEQ01000012.1, read on the forward strand.
GAACGCAGCTGGGTATCGCGGGGCGCGCACAAGCTGATCGGTGCGCTCGACGCGTTCGACGTGACTGTGGAGGGCCGGCGCTGTCTGGACGCCGGAGCTTCGACCGGGGGCTTCACCGAGGTCCTGCTCGACCGTGGGGCCGCCGAGGTCGTGGCCGCGGACGTCGGATACGGCCAACTGGCCTGGCCATTGCGTTCCGATGAACGCGTACAGGTGCTGGAACGCACCAATGTGCGCGAGTTGACCCCCGAGGCGATCGGCGGACCGGTACAACTGATCGTGGCTGACCTGTCGTTCATCTCGCTGGCCACCGTCCTTCCCGCGCTGACCGCCTGTGCGGCTGCCGACGCGGATATCGTTCCGATGGTGAAACCGCAGTTCGAGGTCGGCAAGGATCGCGTGGGCGCGGGCGGTGTGGTGTCCGATCCCGAGTTGCGCATCGACGCGGTGTGCACGGTCGCCCGCAAGGCGGCCACATTGCAGTGGCATGCTGTCGATGTGACGGCCAGCCCGCTCCCGGGACCATCCGGCAATGTCGAGTACTTCCTGCACCTGCGTGCTCACAGCGACCGCCCACTGGACGGCGAGTCGCTCGAACTGGCAGTGCGGCGGGCGGTCGAGGAGGGCCCGCAATGACGGCTGAACGCACGATACTTCTGGTCGTACACACCGGCCGGGACGAGGCGACCGAAGTTGCCCGCCGGGTGGAAAAGGTGCTCGGCGACAACGGCATTGGTCTGAAGGTGCTCTCGGCGGAGGCTGTGGACCGCGGCCCGCTGCATCTGGCGCCCGACGACATGCGTGCCCTCGGCGTCGACATCGAGGTGGTGGACGCGGACGAGCGTGCGGCCGAAGGCTGCGAAATGGTGCTGGTACTCGGCGGGGACGGCACGTTCCTGCGCGCCGCCGAGCTCGCTCGCAATGTCGAGATCCCGGTGCTCGGAGTCAATCTGGGTCGCATCGGATTCCTGGCGGAAGCCGAGGCCGAGGCCATCGATCACGTTCTCGAACGTGTCATCGAGCGTGATTACCGCATCGAGGAACGGATGACCCTCGACATCGTGGTGCGGGTGGGAGCCGATGTGGTGAACCGCGGCTGGGCACTCAATGAGGCCAGCCTGGAGAAGGGGCCCCGGCTAGGGGTGCTCGGCGTGGTGCTGGAGGTCGACGGCCGCCCGGTGTCGTCTTTCGGCTGCGACGGGGTGCTGGTGTCGACGCCGACGGGTTCCACCGCTTACGCGTTCTCGGCAGGCGGCCCGGTGCTGTGGCCGGACCTGGAGGCGATCCTGGTGGTGCCCAACAATGCTCACGCGCTGTTCGCCAGGCCGATGGTGACCAGCCCTGTGGCCAGTATCGCCATCGAGATCGAAGCCAGTGGCAACGATGCCTTGGTCTTCTGCGACGGGCGTCGCGAGATGGTGGTGCCGGCCGGTGGCCGGCTCGAGGTGACCCGCTGCGGTACGCCGCTGAAGTGGGTGCGGTTGGACTCCGCGCCGTTCACCGATCGGTTGGTCCGCAAGTTCAGGTTGCCGGTCACCGGATGGCGAGGACAGTAGATACCTGTGCTGTCAGAGATCCGTATCGAGTCGTTGGGCGCGATCAGCGCCGCCACCGCGGAGTTCGACCGCGGCTTGACGGTGCTGACGGGTGAGACCGGCACCGGTAAGACCATGGTGGTGACGAGCCTGCACCTGCTGGGCGGAGCGCGGGCGGACGCGACCCGGGTGCGGTCGGGTTCCGACCGCGCCGTGGTGGAAGGTCGCTTCAGCACAATCGAACTCGGTGAGGACGTGTCCGCGCGGGTCGAGGAGATCCTGGATACCTCCGGTGCCGAGCGCGACGACGATGGCAGCGTGATCGCGGCCCGCTCGGTCAGTCGGGCCGGGCCGTCGCGGGCGTACCTCGGCGGGCGCAGCGTGCCGGCGAGATCCCTGAGCAACTTCACCGCCCAGGTGCTGACGTTGCACGGCCAGAACGACCAGTTGCGGTTGATGCGCCCCGACGAGCAGCGCGCGGCGCTGGACCGGTTCGCCGAGGTGGACAAGCCGCTGATCCGCTACCGGCGCATCCGCGACGAGTGGCTGACGGCGCGTCGTGATCTGGCCGACCGACGTCGGCGAGCCCGGGAACTGGCCCAGGAGGCCGACCGGCTGAGCTTCGGAATCCACGAGATCGACGCGGTCGCACCGCAACCCGGTGAGGACGAGGCGATCGTCGCCGATATCCGCCGGCTCTCGGAACTCGATGCGCTACGCGAAGCCGCCCATACCGCCCGCTTCGCGTTGGCCGGCGAGCTCGACGAGGCCACGCCGGAGTCCGCCTCGGCGGCCGACGGCGTGGGTCGCGCGCAGGCGGCACTCGAGTCCACCGACGATTCCGCACTGCAGTCACTGGCCGTCAGGTTGGCCGAGGCGATGGCGGTGATCGGCGACGTGTCCGGCGAACTCGGTGACTATCTGTCCGAATTGCCCAGTGATGCCAGCACTTTGGAAACCAAACTGGCGCGGCAGGCCGAGCTGCGCACGCTCACCCGCAAGTACGCCGCCGATATCGACGGGGTATTGGAGTGGTCTCGCGAAGCTGCCGAGCGATTGGCGCAGCTCGATGTGTCCGAGGAGAGCCTGGCCGCCATGGATCGCAAGGTTGCTGAGCTCGAGGCACAACTGATCGCGGCGGCAGGCGAACTCACCAAGGCCCGCACCAAGGCCGCCAAGGGACTGGCCAAGGCGGTGACAGCGGAACTGACCGGGCTGGCCATGGCCAACGCCGTGTTCACCATCGGGGTCGCTCCGATGACGGCGCGGGCCGACGATTCTGCACCGGTGACCATGCCCGACGGCGAGACCCTCCACGCCGGTCACGACGGCGTCGACGCGGTCGAGTTCGGGTTCACCGCACACCGAGGCGCCGATGTGCTGCCACTGGCCAAGAGTGCCTCCGGTGGTGAGCTGTCCCGCGTCATGCTCGCTCTCGAGGTGGTGCTGTCGGCATCGACGGCAGGCACCACGATGGTGTTCGACGAAGTCGACGCCGGTGTCGGCGGCCGGGCCGCGGTACAGATCGGCCGCCGTCTGGCCCGGCTGGCGCGCACCCACCAGGTCATCGTGGTGACCCACCTGCCGCAAGTCGCGGCCTTCGCTGACGCGCACCTCGTGGTCGACAGCGGCAACGGCCGGGCCAAGTCCAGCGGTGTGCGCCGCATCGAGGATGAGGACCGGATCGCCGAGTTGGCCCGGATGCTGGCCGGGCTGGGGGAGTCCGACAGCGGCCGGGCCCACGCGCGGGAGCTCTTGGAAGCCGCTCAACAGGAGCGCAGCGCACCCTGACGGTGCTCGATGAACAGCCCAGGTTTGGAAAGGTTCCGTCGCCGGGCAGAACTGCCGTATGACTCACGTGGTCGATACCCCGGATTTGCAGGTGGCCTACGAGGTCAGCGGGCCTGACACCGGCCGGCCGTTGGTCGCTGTTTCGGGCATTTTCCTCCGCGGAGACACCCGAGAAAGGTAGCTGAGGCGATTGTCGCCGGGCGTCCTTCGTCGCCAACAGGGCTCGATGTTTGAACTGACAGATAGTGGCAATCAACGCTTATGTCGCCTAAGTGGCCAGACGACGCGGAGCGACAACCGGCATACCTGAGGGTTTGCCCGTCGCCGCCGGAACCGAAGCGATGCCACGGGATATGGGTGTGCCATGAAAACCAAGCGAATCTCTGGAAGAACCGCCGGTGTGGTGGCTGTCGGTGTCGCACTGGTGATGACCGGCGGCGCCTATTCGTCGGCCGCGCCGAACACCACGGCATTCGGCGCCGAGCAGCGCATCGCTGACGCGAACGGTTCCGTCGGCGGGTACACGGTCACGGATGTGCGACCCGGTGGCAGCAAGGCGATGAATGTGCCACTGACGGGTGAAGTGAGGCTCTCTGGCGAATTGTGGTTCGCCCCGGCGACGGTGTCGGCAGTGAAGGGGGAGGTCGTTCCGGCGATGAAGTTCTTCAACGCCCGCGCGGATGGCGGCCAGAACTATCCGGTGCTGGTTCAGGCTCTCGCGCCGGACCTCGACGTCTCTCCACTGAGCCAGGATCAACTCTCCGCCGGCAACCTCTATTTCGATGTCACCGGGCCCGCGCCGACGTCGATCGTGTACAACGACGGAGGGCAGGATCGGGCGATCTGGACCGCTTCCCGCTAACCGTCGGCGGCCCCGGCGAGCAGCGGAATCGAGACCGGATTGGTGTTACTGATGTGACTAAAGCCAACTTGTGGGGCTGGTGTTACGGCGCGCCTCCGCCGCCTCACAGGCGATCCCCGACAGAATCGGCGCATGAAGATGTCCACGTTGCTCACCCGCAATGCCAACACGCGTCCGGGAGTGACCGGCACTGCTCGAGTGGACCGCGATATCGACCGGCTTCTGCGGCGCGTCGGCCCCGGTGACATCGTCGTCCTCGACGCCCAGGATCTGGACCGGATCACCGCCGACGCGCTGGTGGAAGCGAATATTGCCGGTGTCGTCAACGCCTCGCCGTCGATCTCCGGCCGGTATCCGAATCTGGGCCCCGAGGTGCTCGTGGCCAACGGTGTCGTACTGATCGACGAGGCCGGACCCGATGTCTTCAAGAAGATCAAGGACGGGGCGCGGATCCGCCTGAACAACGGCGGCGTGTACTCGGGTGACCGCCGCATCGCCGTGGGCACCGAGCGCAACGATCAAGAGATCCACGAGTTGATGCACGACGCCAAGAGCGGTCTGGTCGCGCACCTCGAAGCCTTCGCCGGCAACACCATCGAGTTCATCCGCAGCGAGAGCCCACTGCTCATCGACGGAATCGGAATCCCGAACGTCGACGTGGACCTGCACCGCAGGCACGTGGTCATCGTGGCCGAGGAACCCGACGCCGCCGAGGACCTCAAGGCGCTCAAACCGTTCATCAAGGAGTACCAGCCCGTGCTGGTCGGCGTCGGAGCCGGAGCGGATGTGCTGCGCAAGGCCGGTTACCGGCCCGCGCTCATCGTCGGCGACCCGGACAAGATGAGCGTCGAGGTGCTGCGGAGCGGGGCCCAGGTCGTGCTGCCTGCCGATGCCGACGGGCACGCCGCGGGCCTGGAACGCATCCAGGATCTCGGGGTCGGTGCGATGACATTCCCGGCGGCCGGATCGGCCGCGGACCTGGCACTGCTGCTGTGCGACCACCACGGGGCGTCGCTGATCGTCACAGCCGGTCACACGGCCTCCATCGAGGAGTTCTTCGACCGCTCGCGCCAGCGCAGCAACCCGTCCACGTTCCTGACCCGGTTGAAGGTGGGGGAGAAGCTCGTCGACGCCAAAGCCGTGGCGACGCTGTACCGCAGCCGGGTGTCCGGCGGGGCGATCGCGCTGCTGGTCCTCGCGATGCTGGTGGCCGTGGTCGTCGCGCTGTGGGTGTCGCGCGCCGACGGTGCCGTTTTGGACTGGGTCGCCGACTACTGGAACCGCTTCACGCTCTGGATACAGGGTCTCGTCAGCTGATTGGGTCGGTGAGCTGTGATCACGCTACGCGCACACGCGATTTCGTTGGCATCGGTGTTCCTGGCGCTGGCCATCGGGGTGGCCCTGGGTTCGGGACTGCTGTCGAACACCGTGCTGTCGGGCCTTCGCGATGACAAGAAGGAACTGCAGCACCAGATCGACACCCTCACCGACGGCAAGAACGCGTTGAACGAAAGGCTCAATGCCGCAGGCGAATTCGATGCCCAGATGGCGCCGCGGATGCTGCACGACGCGCTGAAGGACAAGTCGGTGGTGGTATTCCGCACGCCGGACGCCGTCGACGGTGACGTGGACGCGGTGTCGCGATTCATCCGCGATGCGGGTGGCGCGGTGACCGGGAAGATCTCGCTCACGAGCGAGTTCGTCGAGGCGAATTCCGCCGACAAGCTGCTGTCGGTGGTCAACTCGCCGATCGTGCCGGCGGGCAGGCAACTGAGCACGGCGGCGGTGGACCAGGGGTCCCAGGCCGGCGATCTGTTGGGTATCAGCCTGTTGATCGACAAGAACCCGGCCGCGTCACCCGTGGATGACATGCAGCGCCAGACCGTGCTCACGGCCCTTCGGGACACCGGGTTCCTCACGTATGACGATCCGCACATCGGGGCGGCCAACACGGCGCTGATCGTGACCGGAGGCGGGCTCGGCGAGGACGGCGGCAACCGCGGCGCGACCATGGCCAGGTTCGCCGCCGGGCTGGCCCCTCATGGCGCCGGTACCGTGCTCGCGGGGCGCTCCGGTTCGGCTTCTGGAACTGGCCCGGTGGCGGTGACCAGGTCAGATGCCGGTCTGACCGCTGTGGTGAGCACCGTGGACGACGCCGATTCCAGCGCCGGTCAGATCACTGCCGTCCTGGCGCTGAGCGATCTCGTCGGCGGGGGCAAGCCCGGCAAATACGGCACCGGGCAGGGTGCGGCATCGGTGACCGTCCCGCAGTAGGGCCCCGAACCGCCCGCTGGTCGGGCGCGTGCCGACGGCGCGTCAGCGACGGCTTGTCGTCGTCGGTGTTAAGGTGAACTTCCGTGGGTCGGCAGGCCACAGCCCGTTTATTGATTCCCTGCCAGTCGTCACGGAGGATGCTTTTGCCCGCCTTACGCAAGCACCCGCACACCGCCACCAAACACCTCTTCGTCACCGGTGGTGTGGTGTCTTCATTGGGTAAGGGGCTGACCGCCTCAAGCCTCGGTCAGCTGCTCACCGCGCGGGGGCTGCAGGTGACGATGCAGAAACTCGATCCTTACCTGAACGTCGATCCGGGCACCATGAACCCGTTCCAGCACGGTGAGGTGTTCGTTACGGAGGACGGCGCGGAGACCGACCTCGACGTCGGCCACTATGAGCGGTTTCTGGACCGCGATCTGTCGCAGTCGGCCAACGTGACCACCGGTCAGGTCTACTCGTCGGTGATCGCGAAGGAACGCCGCGGCGAGTATCTGGGTGACACCGTGCAGGTGATTCCGCACATCACCGACGAGATCAAGAGCCGCATCCTGGCGATGGCCGAGCCCGACGCAGCCGGCCGCCGCCCCGACATCGTGATCACCGAAATCGGCGGCACGGTCGGCGATATCGAATCGCTGCCGTTCCTCGAGGCTGCCCGCCAGGTACGCCACGAGGTCGGCCGGGAGAACTGCTTCTTCCTGCATGTGTCGCTGGTGCCCTACCTGGCTCCTTCCGGCGAGCTCAAGACCAAGCCGACCCAGCACTCGGTGGCCGCACTGCGCAGCATCGGTATCACCCCCGACGCGCTGATCCTGCGGTGTGACCGTGATGTTCCCGAGCCGCTCAAGAACAAGATCGCGCTGATGTGCGACGTCGACGTCGACGGCGTCATCTCCACCCCGGACGCACCGTCCATCTACGACATCCCCAAGGTGCTGCACCGCGAGGAGCTCGACGCGTACGTGGTGCGCCGGTTGAACCTGCCGTTCCGCGACGTGGACTGGTCGGAGTGGGACGATCTGCTGCGCCGGGTGCACGAGCCTCAGGAAACCGTCCGAATCGCGTTGGTGGGCAAGTACATCGACCTGTCGGATGCCTATCTGTCGGTGGCCGAGGCGCTGCGCGCCGGTGGGTTCAAACACCGCGCCAAGGTGGAGATCCGGTGGGTCGCCTCCGATGACTGCGAGACCGACGCCGGTGCGGTGGCGGCGTTGTCCGACGTCGACGGGGTGTTGATCCCCGGCGGCTTCGGTATCCGGGGCATCGAGGGCAAGCTCGGAGCCATCTCCTTCGCCCGCAAGCGTCGGCTGCCGGTCCTCGGGCTCTGTCTGGGACTGCAGTGCATCGTGATCGAGGCGGCCCGGTCGGTCGGTATCTCCGACGCCAACTCCGCCGAGTTCGATCCGTTGACACCCGATCCCGTGATCTCCACGATGGCCGATCAGAAGGACGCCGTCGCCGGCGAGGCGGACCTGGGCGGGACCATGCGACTGGGTGCCTATCCGGCTGTGCTGGAAGCGGGATCGATTGTGGCACAGGCATATCAGGGCACCGAGGTGTCCGAACGGCATCGGCACCGCTTCGAGGTCAACAATGCCTACCGGGACCGGATCGCCGAGAGTGGACTGCGGTTCAGCGGCACCTCGCCCGACGGTCACCTCGTCGAGTTCGTCGAATACGACGCGAAGCTGCACCCATTCCTGGTCGGCACCCAGGCTCACCCCGAACTGAAGAGCCGCCCGACGCGGCCTCATCCGCTGTTCGCGGCGTTCATCGGTGCGGCGCTGGATTACAAGGCCGAGGAGCGGTTGCCCGGCATGGACCTTCCCGAACACTTCGCCGAGGAGGCCGAGGACGGGCAGATCCCGGTGGACGAAGCCGAAGCCCCTTCTCTTGGCTGAACACGAGTTCGAGACGCTGGCGAGTGAAACCGTCTATGTCGGAAACATTTTCGCGTTGCGCGCGGACGAGGTCAGCATGCCCGACGGTGGTTCGGCCCGGCGCGAGGTCGTAGAGCACTACGGTGCGGTGGCCGTGGTGGCCCTCGACGAGGACGGCAACGTGGTGCTGGTGTACCAGTACCGCCACCCGCTGGGCCGTCGACTCTGGGAACTGCCCGCGGGCCTACTCGACCTCGGGGGGGAACGACCCGAGGTGACCGCGGCTCGCGAACTCGCCGAAGAGGTCGGCCTGGCCGCCGCGCACTGGCAGGTTCTGGTCGATCTCGACTCGACACCGGGGTTCTCCGACGAAAGCGTGCGGATCTTCTTGGCCACCGGGCTCACCGAGGTCGGACGGCCCGAGGCCGAGCACGAGGAAGCCGACATGGCGGTTGAGCGGATACCACTGAAGGAAGCCGTGCGGCGGGTGTTCTCCGGCGACATCGTGAACGGCATTGCGGTGGCCGGCATTCTGGCCGCGCATGCGATGCCCGGCGCCGAGGTCCTGCGGCCCGTCGAGGCGGAGTGGACCGACCAGCCGACAGCGTTCAGGCGGCGCAAAGGCCTGTCATGACAGTTCCGGCCCCGCTCCGATCGGCTCTGGACGACCAACTCCAGGGCTACCTCGATCATCTGACGATCGAGCGGGGCGTGGCGGCCAACACCTTGAGTTCGTACCGGCGCGACCTGCGTCGCTACGCCGAACATCTGAGACAGCGCGGAATCGACGATCTGGCCAAGGTGGCCGAGACCGATGTCAGCGACTTCCTGATCGCGCTGCGCCGCGGTGACCCCGACGCGGGCGTGGTTGCGCTGTCGGCGGTTTCGGCGGCCAGGGCGGTGGTCGCGGTCCGCGGCCTGCACCGGTTCGCCACGGCCGAGGGCATGACCGATCTCGATGTGGCCCGTGGCGTGAAACCCCCTACACCCAGCCGGCGGCTCCCCAAGAGCCTCACCCTCGACGAAGTCCTTGCGTTACTCGAAGCCGCGGGCGGGGACAGCGAGGCCGACGGTCCGCTGACGCTGCGTAATCGTGCGCTGCTGGAATTGCTGTACTCGACCGGGGCGCGAATCTCTGAGGCCGTGGGTCTCGACGTCGACGACATCGACACCCACGCGCGCTCGGTGCTGCTCCGCGGCAAGGGCGGCAAGCAACGGCTCGTGCCCATCGGCCGTCCGGCCGTCAGCGCACTCGACGCCTACCTGGTCCGGGGGCGTCCGGATCTGGCCCGTCGGGGCCGCGGCAACCCCGGCATCTTCCTCAACGCCCGTGGCGGACGGCTGTCGCGGCAGAGCGCCTGGCAGGTGCTGCAGGACGCGGCCGAGCGCGCCGGCATCACCTCGGCGGTGTCGCCGCACACGCTGCGGCACTCGTTCGCGACGCACCTGCTCGACGGCGGCGCCGACGTCCGCGTCGTCCAGGAACTGCTGGGCCACGCCTCGGTGACCACTACGCAGATCTACACCATGGTCACCGTGCACACGTTGCGGGAGGTCTGGGCCGGGGCGCACCCAAGGGCGCGTTAGCCGCCCAGGTACTCCGACTCCAGCACCAGGTCCGGCAGGAGGGTCTGGTACTCGGCGTGCGTCTTGTGATGTTTCGTATCCCAGAGCGAGCCCTGATGCTCCCGCATGTAGGCGAGGTACTTCGGCGCTCCCGGCAACTTCACGTTGTCGGCGACCACAATCGAGCCCGGATGCAGCCAGCCGCGATCCAGCAGGCTCTGCAGGTCCGGCAGGTAGGCGTTCTTGTCGTGATCGAGGAACACGAAATCCAGCCCGCCAACGTCGAACCCGGCCGCCGCGAGCGCGTCCAGCGTGTGTCCGCCGTCGCCGATGGTCCCGACCACGCACGAGATGCGGTCGGCCACCCCCGCGTGGGCCCAGATGCGCCGGGCGATCTCGGCGTTGGTGGGGGAGAACTCGACCGAGAACACCCGGGCGACGGGCGCGGCACGGGCGATTCGCATCGCCCCGTAGCCACAGTAGGTACCCAGTTCCAGGGCGAGTCGCGGGCTGGACCGGGTGACCGCGGCGTCGAGCAGCGCGCCCTTCTCGTCGCCGACGTTGATCAGAAATGACTTCTCGTAGGCGAACTTGTCGATGGTGGCGATGGCATCGTCGAGGTCGCCCGCGCGGGCGTTGGCCACCACATAATCGGCGGCCGCGGCCTCCCGGCCATCGCCCCATTGACCGGTGCGGGTGAAGTGCCTGGCGCCGATTCCCATCCGGATGAACGACCACCGCAACAGCGGTAGCCGCTGTTTGAGACTCATGACGACAGCCTAGGACGGGCGACGCCCGCGGGTCAGGGTTCCGTCGGTGTGTGTCAGCCGAGGAGTTCGGACTCCAGCACCAAATCGGGAAAGACCGAACCGTACTCGCCATGCGTCTTGTGCTCGACGGTCCGCCATCTCGCACCCTGCTGCTCGCGCATGTAGGCGCGGTACTTGGGAGCGCCGGGAATCTTCACGTTGTCGGCCACCACGATCGTGCCGCGGTGTAGCCAACCACGGTCAAGGATGCTCTGGAGATCGGACAGATAGGCGTTCTTGTCATGGTCGAGGAAGACGAGATCGACTGAGCCGGAGCCGAACCCGTGTTCATCCGCCAGCGTCTCGAGAGTGCGGCCACCATCGCCGATGGTCCCGACCACGCAGGTAACCCTGTCATCGACGCCCGCGTGTTCCCAGATGCGTCGGGCGTTCTCGGCGTTGTCGGGCGACAGCTCGATCGAGTACACCCGGGCGGCCGGCGCCGCCCTGGCGATCCGAAGTGCCCCGTAGCCGCAGTAGGTTCCGAGTTCGAGCGCCAGCGCGGGCGCCGCGCGGCGTACCGCGGCATCGAGCAGCTCGCCCTTCTCGTCGCCGACGTTGATCAGGAACGACTCGGTATAGGCGTATCGGTCGATGGCGGCCAGAACGTCGTCGATGTCGCCCTGGCGAGCGTTCGCGAGCACGTACCGCACCGCGGCGGCTTCTCGTCCGTCGCCGATCTGTCCGGTTCTCGTGATGTTTCGACTGCCCAACGCCAGTCGCCAGAAGGACCATCGCAGCAGTGGCACGCGTTGCTTCAAACTCATGATTCCCAGCCTCGTTTCGTATCGGGTGGTGGCGGTAGCTTGCGGACGACGTGCAACCTGATGGGTCGGTTCGGTACCGCGGCGACGCCGCGGGGAATCGACCGTGGCTGTTTGCGGATTCGATCGCAGTCCGGCCGCTTCAGTTCGACCCGGCTGAGTAATGTGCCCAGAACGATCGACAGCTCCAGTGAAGCGAAAGCTGCTCCAGGACAACGTCGGTGCCCGTAGCCGAACGGCGAGTACTCAGCAGGAGGTGGCTTGCGTTCCAGGAATCGGTTGGGATCGAACCGGCGCGGATCCGGCCAGACGGCCGGATCGGCATGCAGCGCCGGCAGTGACACGCCGATGACGTCGCCCGCAGCCCTCGGGATCTGCCAGGCCTGAATGGCCGACTTCAGCTGGCGCACCACGATCGACACCGTCGGATGCATCCGAAGCGTCTCCGCGATGACGGCGCCGAGATAGGGCAGTTTGGGCATGTCCTCGGGAGCTGGATTGCCCGCCAGCTCGGCGAGTAGCCTGCCGCGGACGACGTCGTCATCGTGGATGTGGAACAGGGCCCACGCCACCGTAGTCGCCGATGTCTCGTGTCCGGATACCAACAGCGTCCGGAGCTGCTGCAGCACCTCGTCATCGCTGCGATTGCCGGCCTGGTCATCGGACAGCAGGACGCTGAGGACGTCGTCGTAGCCGGCGGTGCCGGTCCGTCGTCGTATGGCGATCTGCTCGGACAGTAGACCGTCGAGCTCCGCGCGTCGCTGTGAGAAGCGTCGCCAAGGACCGAGGCCGAACGGGGCGCGGCGCAGCGCGGGGAAGAACATGAACGGCGCGACGTAGTTGCGCATCATCGACTTGACGGTGTGGACGAATTGGTCGGTGCGCACGTGGTCCTCGATGCCGAAGACGGTCCGGATGATGATGCGCAGGGTTATCGACTGCGCCGCGTCCCGGGCGTCGATCGGTGTGCCCGGCCCCCAGGACTCGATCTCTTCCTCGGCCGCCTGCGCCATCGCACCGGCATAACGGCGAATGCGTTCACCGTGCAGCGCGGGCAGAAACCGGGCCCGTTCCCGCTTGTGGGGCATTCCGTCGAGCAGGATTATCGATCCTTCGCCGACCACCGGCTCGATCGGATTGGGCATCGGCGGAGTCAGTACCGATGACGGAATGGTGAGGAATTCGCGGACGTGTTCGGAGCGGGCGGCGAAGAGCACCTCGCCGAGGCCCGGTATGGCCATGCCGAAGGGGCATCCGCGACGAGACCGCCTGCGGAAGTAGGCTTCAGCGTCGTACCAGGCGGCGACGGCGTGGGCGAACCGCATTCGCGGGGTGATCCCGGACTTTGCCATGTGACTCCTTCGTGCCTCGGGTGGCATCGCCTCGTCACGCACCCGCGGCGACCGACTTGCCGATGGCAGCCAGCACCGCGACGGTCGAGGGGCGGCCGGCGACGGTGATTCGCACGCCACCGTCGCTGTAGGAGCGCACCTGCAGACCGGTTCCCTCGAATGCTTCGCGCCACGGTTTGCCTGACGGAGGCAGGTAGACGAAGTTTGCATGCGAATCAGTGCTGGACACACCGAGGTCCCTGAGTCGGGCGCGCAGATAGGCCCGCTCCGCAGTGATGAAGCGGATGCGTTCCTGCAGTTGGTCTTCGGCGGCATAGGACGCCGCGACCGCGGCGAGGCTCGTGAAGGTGGAGCCGAACGGCAATTGCATCGCCCAGAGCGCTTGCGCCGACCGCGGTGAGCAGATGCCGTAACCGGTACGCATGCCGGCCAGTCCGTACGCCTTCGAGAAGGTACGCACCACGATGACGTTGGCGTGCCGGCGGACCAACTCTCGGTGATCGAGGCGGTACGCGGGATGTACGAATTCGATGTAGGCCTCATCGACTACTACCACGACGTCGGACGGCACCCGGTTCAGGAACCGCTGCACCTGTGAGGCGGCTTCGACCGTACCGGTCGGGTTGTGGGGCCGGCAGATCACGACCACGCGGGCATGGGTGGCTTCCTCGGCCATGGCCTCGAGATCTTGATGCCCACGCCGATCGAGCGGCACCGTAACCGGCGTCAGTCGAGCCATCTGGGCCAAGATCGGGTAGCCGTCGAACGTCGGGGTGGCAAAGACGATCCGGTCACCCGGTGAGGTCACCGTATGCAGGACCTGCATCATCACGCCCGTCGCTCCGGCAGCGACGATCACCTGTTCGTCTGGCACCCCGACGTGTGTGGCGATCAGGCGACGAAGCCGTTCCGGCAGGAACTCGGGATAGCGGTTCGCCGCCGCGGTGGCCTCGACTATCGCCGTGTGCACGGCAGGCAGTGGCGCGAAAGGATTCTCGTTGAGCGACAGTGCCAACGGGTTGTCCGATTCTGGCACGACCTCGCGTGGTCGGGCGGTGACCTGAGTCAGCGGTTCCACGTCGGCCTGCCGCCCCAGCGAACCGCGGCCGCGGCGGCGAAGTCGCCGGCGTGGGCAAAGGCCGCCATCAATACGGTGTCACCGGCGCTCACCTGACCGGTCTGGATGGCGCGGTCGAGATTGACCGGGATGCCGGCGGCGAAGAGGTTGCCGCACTCGTCGAATGTGTGGACATGCCGCTCGCTCGGCAATTCGAGCGCCTCGCTCCAGTTGCGGAGGAAGACCCGATTGGGCTGATTGGTGACCAGCAGGTCGATATCTTTGGGGTGCATGCCGATTCGGTCACACACCGCATAGGAGACCTCCGGCACCTGGCGGTTTCCCCGAGCCAGTACTTTGGTGATCTTGGATTCGGTGAAGCCGATGTACCCTTCGCCGGGGCCCGGCTGCCACCATTTGCGGGGCGGGTCGACCGCGATGGCCATGTCGCCGGCGTACTCACCGTAGGTGCGGCACTCGACGTCGAGGATCGGCGATTGGTCCGAGATCGTCAGTAACCCGACCGCTGCGCCGTCGCCCGGCACGGCGGCCTGCGCCTTGCGTCGCACCCCGGGTTGGTCGAACACCTGGCCGGCCGCATTCTGCGCGACCGCGACCAGCGCGGTGCTCCCTGCGCCCGACGACAACAGCCGGCGGGCGGTCTGAAGGCCCAGAATGAACGCGGCGCAGCCGCCGTTGTGCAGATCGAGGACCCAATCCGGGTGCATGCCCAGCCGGTGCGCGATGCCCCCGCCGGAGCCGTAAAACGGTATGTCGGGCATCTGGGTGTGGGTGATGAGGATGTCGACGTTCGCGACGACGTCCTGGCCGTGCCGTTCGACGAGTCCAGTTGTAGCGCGTTCGATCATGTCGACCGCGGTTTCATCCGGGGCGACGTGGTGGCGGAATTTCGGTGCCCGGAACATGAGGTTGTCGCGCAAATCGTCGGAATCGGCGAACTGCGCGTAATACTCGGCGCTGATGGGTTCTCCGGGGAGATAGGTGGAGACGTCGACCAGGCTGACGGTGTTTTGGCTCATCGTTGTTCTCATTTCATCCAGGCTGGTGTCACGGGCAGTCCGTTGCGGTGGCGGTATTCGGCGATCGCCTTGAGGTTCTTGAGTTCCAGGAGATGGCCGGCTCCGAACATGTCCCAGAAGTCACCTACCCACACCGGCCGTTCGGGTGGGGCAGCTTCGGGGTAGGGGTTGTTGTCATAGAACGGGTGACGGCAATTGGTCCACAGCACAACGGAACCGGGCTTGTTCAAAACTGTCTGTGCATCGACCACCCGCATGAGATAGACCATCCAAAGGTGCTTGCCCTGATCCCAGGCACAGTGATAGTCGACCGTCATGGCCTGCGCATTTGCCGTTGTGCGAGTGAAGATTTCAGTCTCGGTGCCCAGACGGTCATAAGCAGCCCACAGTCCGGGCTCATCGGTGGGACGGAATCCACGCAGACTGTAGGTCCATTCCTCGAGGCAGCGGGTGTCCGACAGGTAGTCGAACAGATCCTCAGGCGGGCAATCGATGTAATCGTTGACGGTGCAGTATTCGCCGAACACCTGGTCGTGTGGATACACCGACCGCATCATCTCCATGATGATCGGGGTGGCGTTCTCCCGTGGCGACGTCTCGATTCGGACAACACCTTCGATGGCAGCAGTGGTTCCGGAGTGGAAGGCGATGTCCTCAAGTGCGGGCAGCGACATTTGACTGATCCTTCTCTGTGCTCGAAATGGGTTGGGGTGGAGCTAAAAAGGGTGAGAACGGGGGAATCTCATCGGCCGAACATTCGATGCTGACGACAGATGGGCCGTCGGCGGCCAGAGCGCGTGCCAGTGCTTGCGGAAGGAGCTCGACCGCGTCGACATCCTCGGCTGCCAATCCGGGAAACATCGACGCCACACCGCGGCCGAGGAAACTGGCCGCGAATCGGTTGTAGCTGTAGCGGTCTTGGTAGAAGAGCTGTTCGCGGGTGACACACATCGCGTGAGCGTTGTTGTTGAACAGCACGAAAGTGATGGGCAACTGATACTGCACAG
The DNA here is from genome assembly GCF_000426065.1 of Mycobacterium sp. URHD0025. Lineage (GTDB taxonomy): Bacteria > Actinomycetota > Actinomycetes > Mycobacteriales > Mycobacteriaceae > Mycobacterium. The sequence goes on from NZ_AUEQ01000012.1 coordinate 22,090, forward strand.
CGGTGTGGATTTCCATGCCGTGCATGAAGAAAGCGCCGTCACCGGCTATGACGACGACGCGCCGCTTGTCGCGAGCGAAGGCCATGCCGATGGCAGCGCCGAAGCTGTAGCCCATCCCACCCATGCCCAGGGCGACCACGAACCGCCCCGACCGCCGTGCGGGGAGATGGTGAATAGCCGAGGCCCCGGTGTTGCCTGCGTCGACCACCAGGTCGGCATCTTCGGGCAAGACCTCGTCGAGCAGTCTCATCGCATCCCCATAGCGGACACCGGCTCCGTGAAACGGCGGTGGGGTCAGCTTGGCCGCCTGGCCGGGAAGTTCTCGTCGGCGTGGTTCGGATTTCCTACGCACGGCGCGGGTCAACTGCGCCAGCGATGCCCTCAGGTCATCCGTGTGGACGTGGCGGCACGGTGGATAGGGGACCGCCGACCCGATCGAGAACGTCGGGACCGACGCCAGCGGTTCGTCGAGTCCGGCGCAGGCGGTGAGCGGCAGCCGCGTACCGATCACGAGACACAGCGCGCTGTCCGCGATTGCCTCGGCCACACCGCGATGGCCCATGACACCTGTCACGCCCAGGTCGGCGGCGGACACATCCTTGGCGTCGGGCACCGTTGCCACCCGCGCGCCGGTGGCAAGGCGTAACTCTTCGAGTTCGATGCGGGCGTCGTCACGGGCGATTTGTTCGCCGGCGATGATCGTGACGAGGCCGTCGAGAGCCCCCAGCGCATCCGTGATGGGATCGAGTTCGGTAGCCGACTGATGTGCGTCGATCCGCTCGACGGGAGCGGCAGCGATCCTGCCCTGTTGGACGTCCTTGGGAATGAGCAGGACGGCAGGGCCGCCGGTTCGCGCAGCATCGACGGCCAGTGGCAGCTCCACTCGGAGGTCGTCCGGGCTGAGCACCCGCCGGCAACGCACCGAGACCTCGGTGAACAAGGCTTCGGCGTTGAGCGAGCCGTTGCGCCCACTGGTGTCTTGAAAGCTGCCCCGCCCGTCCTGCGTACTGGGCGGCTGGCCAACCAGGGCCAGGACCGGAACCCGGCTGGCCAAAGACTCGCCGAGTCCGGGAATCAAGTTGAGGCTCGCACCGCCGGAAGTTGCGGCGACGACGCCGAGCCCGGCGCCCGCACGGCCGTACCCGTCGGCCATCGTGGCGGCGGAGAACTCGTGCTTGGCCAGTACCGCGGTGATCCCGGTATGGAAGTACGCGGCGTCATAGAGGTCTTCGATGTTCGCGCCGCCCACGCCGAACAGGTGGCGAACACCCGCATGCGCGAGGTGGTCGACGATGAAGTCGACGACTCGGACAGTTGAGGTGTCCCCGAGCGCCCGCGGCTGGTCCATAACGGTACTTCGGAGCCGACGGCCCGGCGGATGGGACGAATTGACGATGCCGGCGGATTTTTGTCGTCGGACGGGCAAAACTGCCGGCTGCCCGCGGGTCTGCCCGTCCTGGCAGCGTAGCGACGTTAAACTTGCCGGGATATGTGCGCCGAGACTGCGGGAAGCCTGACTGAGGCCGCTACGGGCGTGGCCGACGAGCGCTTGCGCGAGGAGCTGACAACCTCAGACGAGCGCTTGCGCGAGGAGCCGACGTGACAGACGACGGCGGACACGACGGTCTCTTCGAACACAGTTCCCCGGAACTCGGACTGACCGGACGGCCACAGCGCGAGATTCCCGAACCGCAGGCCCGTTCCACGCACGGCCCGGCCAAGGTCATCGCGATGTGCAATCAGAAGGGCGGGGTCGGCAAGACCACCTCGACCATCAACCTGGGCGCCAGCCTGGCCGAATACGGTCGCCGGGTATTGCTGGTCGACCTGGATCCGCAGGGCGCGCTGTCGGCGGGCCTCGGGGTCCCGCACTACGAGCTCGAGCACACCGTGCACAACCTGCTGATCGAGCCGCGGGTGTCGATCGACGACGTGGTGATCAAGACCCGGGTCAGCGGCATGGACCTCGTGCCCAGCAACATCGACCTGTCGGCCGCCGAGATCCAGTTGGTCAACGAGGTGGGCCGCGAGCAGTCGCTGGCCCGGGCCCTCTACCCGGTGCTCGACCGCTACGACTACGTACTGATCGACTGCCAGCCGTCGCTGGGGCTGCTCACGGTCAACGGACTCGCCTGCGCCGACGGTGTGATCATCCCCACCGAATGTGAGTACTTCTCGCTGCGCGGGCTGGCGCTGCTGACCGACACCGTCGACAAGGTGCACGACCGGCTCAACCCGAAGCTGTCCATCAGCGGCATCCTGGTGACGCGCTACGACCCGCGCACGGTCAATGCGCGCGAGGTCATGGCCCGCGTGGTGGAGCGGTTCGGCGATCTGGTGTTCGACACAGTGATCACGCGCACCGTGCGCTTTCCCGAGACCAGTGTGGCCGGCGAACCGATCACCACGTGGGCACCTAAGTCCGGCGGCGCCGTGGCCTACCGATCGCTGGCGCGCGAAGTCATCGACCGGTTCGGCGCGTGAACGATGTCCTGAACACCCCGACCACCGATGGTGCCGAACCAGCTGCCGCGGTCGGGGCAGAGCCGCCCGCCGGTGAGCAGCAGAACCGTTTCCAGGTTCGGCTCACCAACTTCGAGGGGCCGTTCGACCTGCTGTTGCAGCTGATCTTCGCGCACCGCCTCGATGTCACCGAGGTGGCATTGCACCAGGTCACCGACGACTTCATCGCCTACACCAAGGAGATCGGCGCCCGGCTGGAACTGGACGAGACCACGACGTTCCTGGTGATCGCGGCCACGCTGCTGGATCTGAAGGCCGCTCGGTTGCTGCCCTCTGGCGAGGTTCACGACGAGGAGGATCTCGCTCTCCTCGAGGTCCGCGACCTGTTGTTCGCGCGGCTGCTGCAGTATCGCGCCTTCAAACATGTCGCGTTGATGTTCGCCGAACTCGAGGCTGCGGCGCTGCGCAGCTATCCGCGGGCGGTGTCTCTGGAAGACCGATACTCCGACCTGCTGCCCGAGGTGATGCTCGGCGTCGATGCCGGAAAGTTCTCCGAGATCGCGGCCGCTGTGTTCACCCCGCGGCCGGTGCCGACGGTCGGCATCGACCACATCCACGCGCCGAAGGTGTCGGTGCCCGAACAGGCTCACCGGATCATCGCCCTGCTGGAACAGCGCGGGGTCGGCGAATGGGCAACTTTCTCCGAACTCGTGGCAGAGTGCACCGACGGACTCCAGATCGTCGGCCGCTTCCTGGCACTGCTCGAACTGTTCCGCGCCAGGGCGGTAGCATTCGAGCAACCAGAACCGCTTGGAGTGCTCCAGGTTTCGTGGACCGGAGATCGGCCGACCAGCGAACATCTGGCAACCGCGGATGCGGAAGAATAGCGAGAACAATGACTGACGAGATCTCCGATTCCGGAGTTCGGTCCGATGATGCCCCGGGTGATGTGTTCCCGGTCGGAGATGACCTGGGCATCGATGTGGGGACGGTTCCCGAGCTCGAAGACGGTGAACTCGGTGCCGTGCTGGAAGCGTTGTTGCTGGTGGTGGACACGCCGGTGACGGTCGACGCGCTGGCATCGGCCACCGAACAGCCCGCCTACCGGGTGATGGCCAAGCTGCGCCTGATGGCCGAGGAGTTCGCCGCCCGCGACAGCGGCATCGACCTGCGCGAGGCCGCGGGCGGCTGGCGCATGTACACCCGGGCCCGGTACGCCCCGTATGTCGAGCGGCTGCTGCTCGACGGCGCCAGGACGAAGCTCACCCGGGCTGCTTTGGAGACGCTGGCCGTGGTGGCCTACCGGCAACCGGTGACCCGGGCGCGGGTGAGTGCGGTGCGCGGCGTGAACGTGGACGCGGTGATGCGCACGCTGGTGGCCCGCGGCCTGATCACCGAGGCGGGCACGGACCCCGATTCCGGCGCGGCGGCGTTCGCGACCACCGAGTTGTTCCTGGAGCGGCTGGGGCTGTCCTCACTGAGCGACCTGCCCGACATCGCGCCCCTGCTGCCCGACGTCGACGTGATCGACGATCTGAGCGAATCACTCGGTGACGAGCCGCGTTTCGCCAAACTCAACGGTGGTACTTCCGGCAGCAATCAGCCGCTGGCCTTCGACGTGGACAAGGACTGACATGGCTGACGACAGTGGTGTGCGATTGCAGAAAGTGTTGTCGCAAGCGGGAATTGCCTCCCGTCGCGTGGCCGAACGGATGATCACCGACGGCCGCGTGGAGGTGGACGGCCGGGTGGTGACCGAGCTCGGCACCCGCGTCGACCCGGCGGTCGCCGAGATCCGGGTGGACGGTTCACGTGTCGTGATCGATGACACCTTGGTGTACCTGGCGATCAACAAGCCGCGCGGCATGATGTCGACGATGTCCGACGAGAAAGGCCGCCCCTGCGTCGGCGATCTGGTCGAACATCGGGTGCGGGGCAACAAGAAACTGTTCCATGTCGGCCGGCTCGACGCGGACACCGAGGGACTGCTGCTGCTGACCAATGACGGCGAGCTCGCCCACCGGCTGATGCACCCGTCCTATGAGATCCCCAAAACCTATGTGGCGACGGTGATGGGCACGGTGCCGCGCGGACTCGGCAAGAAGCTGCGCGACGGTGTCGAACTGGACGACGGCCCGGCTCATCTCGATGACTTCGCGGTGGTGGACACGGTCCCGGGCAAGACCCTGGTGAAGGTCACGCTGCACGAAGGCCGCAACCGCATCGTGCGGCGGATGCTGGCCGCCGTAGATTTTCCGGTGCAGGAGCTGGTGCGCACCGACATCGGTTCGGTTTCGCTGGGTGAGCAGCGGCCCGGCAGTATCAGAGCGCTCAGCCGCAAGGAAGTCGGCGAGCTTTATCAGGCGGTGGGAATGTGAGCGGATCTCTCGTGGTGTCGGTCGATGGACCGGCGGGAACCGGAAAGTCCTCGGTTTCAAGAGGTTTGGCTCAGGCGCTGGGGGCCAGCTACTTGGACACCGGCGCGATGTACCGCATCGTCACCCTTGCGGTGCTGCGGGCCGGCGTTGATCTGGACGATGCCGCGGCCATCGAGGCGGTGGCATCGGGGGCGGTGATCGGTGTCGGTTCGGATCCGGGAGAGGACCGCGCCTACCTGGCCGGCGAAGACGTCTCGACCGAGATCCGGGGCGACGAGGTGACTCGCGCGGTGTCGGCGGTTTCCGCGGTGCCCGGTGTGCGGGCCCGGCTGGTCGACCTGCAGCGCGAGCTGGCGTCGACCGGCGGGCGTGTGGTGGTCGAGGGCCGCGACATCGGAACAGTGGTGCTGCCCAAGGCGGACGTCAAGATCTTCCTCACTGCTTCAGCCGAAGAGCGGGCCCGGCGCCGCAATGCCCAGAACGTCGCGAGCGGCCTGCCCGACGACTACCAGACGGTTCTCGCCGATGTGCAGCGCCGCGACCACCTGGATTCCACCCGGGCAGTGTCGCCGTTGCGGGCGGCCGAGGATGCCCTGGTGGTCGACACCAGCGATATGGACCAAACACAGGTCGTGGCGCACCTTCTCGACCTGGTGACTCAGCATGCGGGAGTGCGGCGATGAGCGTCTCTGACGGCGATGGCACCTGGTCGGACGAGGGCGACTGGGAGCTCAGCGACGAGGTCGCCGAGGTCCTCGAGGAGGCCGCCTCGCCGCCTCCGGTGGTGGCCGTCGTCGGTCGGCCCAATGTCGGGAAATCGACACTGGTGAACCGGATCCTGGGTCGTCGCGAAGCCGTCGTTCAGGACATTCCCGGTGTCACGCGTGACCGGGTGTCCTATGACGCGCAGTGGCTGAACCGCCGGTTCATGGTGCAGGACACCGGGGGATGGGAGCCCGACGCCAAGGGCTTGCAGCAGCTGGTCGCCGATCAGGCGCTGGTGGCGATGCGAACCGCCGATGCCATCATCCTGGTGGTCGACGCGGTCGTCGGGGCCACCTCGGCCGACGAGGCGGCGGCTCGGATGCTGCGCAAATCGGGCAAACCGATCTTTTTGGCGGCCAACAAGGTTGACACTCAACGCGGCGAGTCCGATGCCGCGGCGTTGTGGTCGCTGGGTCTCGGTGAGCCGCACGCGATCAGTGCCATGCACGGCCGCGGCGTGGCCGATCTGCTGGACACGGTGATGGAGAAGCTGCCCGAGGTGTCGGAGGTGGGCGGCAGCGGTGCGGGCGGTCCGCGCCGCGTGGCGCTGGTGGGCAAGCCGAACGTCGGCAAGAGCTCACTGCTGAACCGGCTGGCCGGCGACGAGCGTTCGGTGGTGCACGACGTCGCGGGCACCACGGTCGATCCGGTTGATTCGTTGATCGAATTGGGCGGCAAGACTTGGCGTTTCGTCGATACCGCGGGTTTGCGCCGCAAGGTCGGACAGGCCAGCGGTCACGAGTTCTACGCTTCGGTGCGCACCCACGGCGCGATCGATGCGGCTGAAGTGGCGATCATGCTCGTCGATGCCTCCCAGCCGCTGACCGAGCAGGACTTGCGGGTGCTGTCGATGGTGATCGAGGCCGGGCGTGCGCTGGTCATCGCGTTCAACAAATGGGACCTGGTCGACGAGGACCGGCGGTACCTGCTGGACAAAGAGATCGACCGGGAACTGGTGCAGGTGCAGTGGGCGCCGCGGGTCAACATCTCGGCCATGACCGGCCGCGCGGTGCAGAAGCTGGTGCCGGCCCTTGAGACGTCACTGGCGTCCTGGGACAAACGGATCTCGACCGGGCAGCTCAACAACTTCCTCAAAGAGGTGGTGGCCGCGACACCGCCGCCGGTGCGCGGCGGCAAGCAGCCCAAGATTCTGTTCGCCACCCAGGCGGCGACCCGGCCGCCCACTTTCGTGCTGTTCACCTCGGGATTCCTGGAGGCCGGCTACCGCAGGTTCCTGGAGCGCCGTCTGCGTGAGACGTTCGGTTTCGACGGCAGCCCGGTGCGGATCAATGTGCGCATCCGCGAGAAGAGGGGCGCACAGAAGAAGCGTTAGCGGTTTGTGGAGTCCCAGCCGCCTCAGGTGCGGTTAAGACTCCACAAGTCCGGCCGATAGGGTGACCCGAGTGTCTGTCGCCCACATGATCCTGATCGCGCTGGCCGGTGTCGGCGCGGGCGCGATCAACGCCATCGTCGGGTCCGGCACCCTGATCACCTTCCCCACGTTGGTGGCGCTCGGCTATCCACCGGTCACCTCGACCATGTCCAACGCCGTCGGCCTGGTCGCCGGGGGCATTTCGGGCACCTGGGGTTATCGGCGTGAACTGCGCGGGCAGTGGAAACGGCTGCGGTGGCAGATTCCCGGATCGCTGATCGGGGCTGGGCTGGGTTCCTGGTTGCTGCTGCACCTGCCGGAAAAAGTGTTCGTCACGGTGGTGCCGATCCTGCTGGTCCTGGCGCTGGTGCTGGTGGTCGTCGGTCCGCGAATCCAGGCGTGGGCGCGGCAGCGCGCCGAGGCCTCCGGTCAATCTGTCGATCACCTGAGCACCGGCCGGTTGGCGATCCTCGTGATCGGCACGTTCGCAGTCGGTGTCTACGGCGGATACTTCACGGCGGCGCAGGGGATCCTGCTGATCGCGGTGATGGGTGCGTTGCTGCCCGAATCGATGCAGCGCATGAACGCCGCCAAGAATCTGCTGTCGTTGTTGGTCAACATCGTCGCGGCGCTCGCCTACACGATCGTCGCTTTCGACCGAATCAGCTGGGAAGCGGCGGGACTGATCGCGGTCGGTTCGTTGATCGGCGGCTTCCTGGGGGCTCACTACGGCCGCCGGCTGTCGCCCAATGCGTTGCGCGCCGTCATCGTGGTGGTGGGCTTGATCGGCCTGTACCGGTTGTTGACGGTGTGAGAACCCGTCGTCGGGATCCGGCAAGCCTCTTGTAGGCTTGATCAGTCTGTCTGACGACGAGGGAGAGGGCGACCGGTGGCCGAACGTGCATACCGCACCGCACCGTCTGCTCTTGCTGCACTCGAGCCGTTCTGGCCTTCGCGCCGGTTGATGGCTTTCGACGAATGGTGTCGCGCGCGCATCTGATCCGCGCCCGTCAGTCCGTCAGGTCGCCCGGCGACCACAATCGAAAGCAGCCGAACCATGCGTTCGCTCCTGATCTTCACACTCGTCGGCCTCGGGGCCCAGTTGGTCGACGGCGCGCTCGGGATGGCCTTCGGTGTCACCGCCTCAACCCTGCTGGTCCTCAGCGGGGTGGCTTCGGCGCAGGCAAGCGCCGCGGTGCACCTGGCTGAGGTGGGCACCACGCTGGCGTCGGGCCTGTCGCACTGGCGGTTCAAGAACATCGACTGGCACATCGTGCTCAAACTGGGTGTGCCCGGGGCGATCGGCGCATTCCTCGGCGCCACAGTGCTCTCCTCACTGTCCACCGAGGACGCCGCGCCGTTGATGGCGGCGATCCTGCTCGCGATCGGTGTGTATGTGCTGCTGCGGTTCTCGTTGCGCACGCCGCCGGCATTCCGCTCCGGAAGCACGCCGCACACGGCGAAATTCCTGACCCCGCTGGGCTTGTTCGGCGGTTTCATCGACGCCACCGGTGGCGGCGGCTGGGGCCCGGTGACCACCAGCACGCTGTTGTCGCGCGGCAAGACCGCACCGCGCACCGTGGTGGGCTCGGTGAGTGCCTCAGAGTTCCTGGTCGCTGTATCGGCGTCGTTGGGCTTCCTCGTCGGCCTGCGGGCGGATTTCCTGCACAACCTTCCGGTAGTGCTGGGCCTGGCCCTGGGCGGTGTGCTGGCGGCACCGCTGGCGGCCTGGCTGGTGTCGAAGGTGAGTCCCGCGCTGTTGGGTACCGGGGTCGGCGGTGTCATCGTGCTGACGAATGCCCAGAAGCTGCTGAAGTACTTCGGCATTCACGGGACGGCCTCGACGGCCGTCTACGTCACGATCGTCGTGGCCTGGGCCGGGTTGGTGCTCTACGCCTGGCGCACGTCCCGGGCGCCGGAGTACCTGCCCGAGACGATCGACTCCGAACTCGAGTCCGAGGAGCCTGCCGACGAACAGCTGGCAGAGGAGCCGGACACCGCAGCGCGGTGACGCGCAGGGGGAGCGATTGGGGCGAAACCGGATCGCTACGGTAAGCTTTCGACTCGCTGCCGGTGCAAGCCGGAAGCACGCGGGCTGTGGCGCAGCTTGGTAGCGCACTTGACTGGGGGTCAAGTGGTCGCAGGTTCAAATCCTGTCAGCCCGACAGATGAAGTAGCAGGTCAGAGGCGGTTTCGGAGAAATCCGGGGCCGCCTCTCGGCCTTTCTCCGACCGCTGTACGCCATCGCGTACGCCAACGTCACAACCCGAGCTTCGCCGCCTTCGCGGCAGCCTCGATCACGCGAAGCAGATTGCCCGGTTCGACGGACCGCCGAACTCTGTCGTGAAAACCAAGCCCCGTGATCGAGTGCCGCTGCTGCGGTGAACCCAGTCAGCGCGGTCGCCGGGGACATCTGGTTGAAGCCGAACAACGCGCTGCTGAACGCACACAGACCGGTGACTGATGGTTCGTGGCGCCCTCCACCGACAGTGAAATCGAATGCAGCAGCGCCTGCCGCCGAGTATTGCAGCATCCTCCCGCGAGGAATATAGTACGAGTTACGTATTATCCGAGTTGCGTATTAAGTCAGGGGGAGACGCACAGTGCCTGACGACTATCCGCCGCCGCCATTCGGTCACGTCGTGAACGAGGTGTTCATCTACGCGGGCTGGCGCATCGACCCGGTGCGGGTCGGCCCATTCCTGCGCGTCAGCACTGCGCGTGCCGACGCCCTGGATCGACTGTGCGAGGTGGCCCGCAATGTGGCCGAGCGTGCAGACGTCTTGGCTGTGAATCTCTTTGAAACCACTGCCATCGTGCCCATCCCAGGAGCGCCGCCCTACGACATCGTCATGCTGATTCGCGTCCGCGATGTGCCGGCTGCTACCGAGCTGCTCCACGGCGCCACCTTCGCCGACACCCATCCGGCGATGACTTTCACGGCCCGCAACGGCGCGCGGTTCGGTGTCACCGACAACGGGTCACCCGAGTCCAACATCCTGCTGAACCATTTCTGCGGTGCGGTCGAAGAGGCATCCGCCATAGAAACCTGGCGCACGTTGTCCGCGTGGTTCGCCGCCAAAACCGGCATCGACAACTCGACGCTGCTGGTTCCTGACACAACCGCACCGTATGTGTTGGTCAACTACGCTCGCATCCCCGGCACCGTCGCGGGGTTCATGGCCCGCCAACTGCTTCAGCCCAGCTTCTACCGATATGTCCGCCCGCTGTTGGCGCGACACCACCTCACCTCCCTGCCCATCTTCGTGCGGACCATCGATCTGCGGGGACGGCCGCGATGAAGCCACGCCGCCAAACCGCCGATGATGCCGCTCAGCTGCGAACCGCGCTGCAGGACTTGCGAATCGCGCTGGCTTTGAGCACACGCAAGGTGGCCACGATCGCCGGTCTGAAAGAGTCCGATCTGGAGGTCCTTGACGTTCTGACGCGCGGTGGCCCGCAGTCACCAACAGCGTTGGCACGCAGGCTCTCGATACAGCCGGCCACCATGACCGGCGTGCTACGCCGTCTGGAGGATGCAGGCTGGGTCGTCCGTCGCCACCGGGATCACGACCGCCGAAGCGTCGAGATCGAATCCGTCGGGCACGCCCGCCTCGCCGACATCTATCGCGACGGCAGCACCCGTCTGGACGCACTTCAAGCCGGGATGACGCCCGCGCAGATCAGCACCGTGCTCACATATCTCACCGCAGCCTGCGAAGAGGTCACCGAAGCCACAGCAGCACTGGATGTTTCGCCGCTCCCGGACTCCGCCGCGGTAGAAGGTGCATCGTGAAAGTCACCCTGCTCGGCGGGAGCGGCCCCACTGGTCGCTTGCTCCTGGACAATCTGCTCTCCGAGGGGCACGACATCACTGCCCTGGCACGGCGGACTCATGACTTCCCCTCACCGACGCGCCGGCTGCGGGTTCTCCGTGGCGACGCCACCACGCCGTCGGATGTCTCGGCGGCCGTCACGGGTGCCGACGCCGTGGTATCCGTCCTGGGCACGGGCTTCAGCCGGCGACCCATCCACTTGTATTCCGCGTCAGCAGAGGCCATCTGCTCTGCGATGACCCAGGCCGGCACCCACCGGCTGATCGTCACCAGCTCAGCAGTCCTCAGCACTTGGACCGACCCGGATTGGAACTGGGCTGAACGAGTCGTCGGTCGGCGGATTCTCGGGTATCTGGGTGGCACCCTGTACGCCGACATGGCACGTATGGAAGCCATTGTGAGCGCCAGCGCCCTGGACTGGACGATCATGCGTCCACTCGGGCTGGCGACCCTGGATCCACCCACCACCTACCGCATCGCTGAGGACCACGTCTCGGGCCGCCAGACCGCACGCCGTGACCTGGCCGCCGCCATCGCCGACCAACTCACCAGAACCGACTACCTCCACAAGACCGTGGCCGTGGCGACCACCGACAAGCATCAGTCCCTGGCCCGCACCCTCTGGCGAGAAGGAATCAAACCCAACCTGACCGGCGCCGCACGGTGCTGACCTATCGCAAGACAGCCGCCGCCACCGGGTGAAAGGAACAGAAATGACATTGTCCGACAACACTTCTGAAGGTCCGGACGGGGTCGTAACCTTGATCAACGCTGTGGATGTTCCCGCCGACCGGGTCGATGAGTTCCTCGCTGACTGGCAGGAGCGCGCCGACTTGATGAGCACCCTGCCCGGGTTCCTCGACTACACGCTGCACCGTGCCATTGCCGCGGACACCCACTTCCAGCTCATCAACGTCGCGCACTGGGAAAGCGCCGAGGCGTTCCAAGCGGCGCTGAGCAATCCCGAGTTCAACGAGCTGCGCGACACGGTCCGACGCCAGTTCGATTTCACCGTGACAGCCAGCCCCGCGCTGTACCGTCCGGTGGCCAGCGCCAATGCTCAGCGCGATGGCTAGGCAGCGAACCTCTGTCGTGGCCGGCCCAGCCGCCGGGGCCGGGGCCTGACCATGCTGGCCATCCGCGCGCATGCCGGTTCCGCGGCAGCACATCTCGACGAGATCGACATCCCTGAACTCGGGCCTGACGATGTTCTGGTCAGGGTCGCCGCAGCCGGCATCTCACCCGGCACGCTCCGTGTCCTGGAGATGGGCCGGTTCTCGCACCTGCCCTCGACGCTGGGCCCGGATGGCGCAGGCACCGTCGTCGCAGTCGGGCCCCGGGTGGAGACGATCCAGGTTGGGGAGCGGGTGCGGCTGCATCCAAACCTGAACTGTCGCAACTGCACATACTGCCGGAGCGACCGCGACATGATGTGCCCGCGCCTAGGGATCATGGGGCACGGTGCATTCGGCCGTGGGCCGCTGCCCATGTATGCCCGGTACCACGATGGTGCCCTGGCTGAGTACGTACGCGCTCCGTACTGGCTGATCGACCGTTTGCCGGACAACGTGAGTTTTGAGGTGGGCGCCAAGGTCAATCATCTGGCAACCGCGGCCCGAGCCTTGTGTTGCGCGCGAATCGCACCGGGTGCCACGATCGTGGTCACGGCTGCCACCGGCAGCATCGGCGCCGCGACGGTGTTGCTCGCGAGTACTTTCGGTGTTGCCCGAATGATTCTGGTGGGACGCAGCGCACCGGCACTGCGCGCGGTCAGCACTCTCTCCGGCGGTGTCACCACCGACCTCGTCGCCACCGAGAACCTACCTGGAGGCTGGACCGCCACCGGCGGCCTGGCGACGGCGGTTCACAATCTGGTCCCGATCGGGGCGGACGCGGTCATCGATTACATCCCGACCGGGCCCACCGGAGAACAGTGCCTCACTGCCATGGCCACCGGGGGAGTATTCGTGCACCTGGGCTCCAACACCGCTCCCGCGACATGGTCGATGGGCACCCTCATGATGAACTGCTGGACCGTGACCGGGATGCGGGGCGCCACCCGCACCGACTCGGATCGCATCCTCGCCGTACTGGGCAGCGGTGCCGTCAACGCCGAGGCGCTCATCACCCACCGATATCCCTTGCGCGACAGTGCTGACGCGTTCGCGGCACAAGCAGCACGTCGCCGCGACACACCGATGTGGATGGTCGTCGCGCAACCCTGATCGGTCGCACGTGTGCCGGAGAAGTAGCGAGCCGGAGGCCGAATTCGAGGACACGATGACGCACAGTCACTCACGCGAAGCGGGCGGGTGACCGCGCCGGTCTTCTGTCCGGTGCAGACCTGGCTTTTTCGGCTCACCCTTTTCGGATGAGAGGCAACGATTTTGGCGATGCGACACGCGGATATGCGATCTTCTTTCGCCGACCCAGGATTGATGGCAAGGTGACGGGGGTATGAACCAGTCCAGGCGTGTCTTCCCGCCATCGGCAGGGTGCTACCGCTGCCGTGGACTCGCCTGCGAGTTCTTCTTGCCCACCGCCTCGTCGCGCGATGAGGACAATCTGCAGCCAGCGAACTGACTGCACGTCACCGGAGGTACACATGGCACCGACGTCAGAGAACAGCAAGCCGAACATTGTCCTCATCGTCTCCGACGACTTCGGTTACGGCGATGCAGGCGTGTACGGCGGTGGTGAGAACCGGGGAATGCCCACTCCTCACCTCGACAAGATGGCCGAGGAAGGCATGCAATTCATGTCGTTCTACGCGCAACCGAGTTGCACACCCGGACGGGCGGCGATGCTCACCGGTCGGATCCCGAATCGCAGCGGCATGACGACGGTGGCATTCCAGGGCCAGGGCGGCGGGCTGCCTGCGGCCGAGTGGACTCTTGCCTCAGTGCTCAAGACCGCCGATTACAAGACGTTCTTCACCGGCAAGTGGCACCTCGGTGAGTCCGACTATGCGCTGCCCACCGCACACGGCTACGACGAAATGCGGCACTGCGGGCTGTATCACCTCAACGCATATACCTATGCCGACCCGGAGTGGTTCCCGGACATGGACGAAGAGCTGCGTGAGATGTTCGCGCGCGTGACCCAGGGCGCATTGTCGGGCAAGGCCGGCGAGAAGGCGAAAGAGGACTTCAAGGTCAACGGCCAGTACGTCAACACACCTGAGAAGGGTGTCGTCGGAATTCCGTTCTACGACGAGTACGTCGAGCAGGACGCGCTCGAGTACCTGGACGCCAACGCGAAGTCCGAAAACCCGTTCTTCTTACACGTCAACTTCATGAAGGTGCACCAGCCGAACATGCCGCACCCGGATTTCAAGGGCAAATCGCTCTCGAAGTCGAAGTACGCCGATTCGATCGTGGAGAACGACAACCGGATCGGCAACATCATGGACAAGATCCGGTCGCTGGGACTCGACAAGAACACGTACGTGTTCTGGACGACTGACAATGGCGCCTGGCAGGACGTCTACCCGGACGCGGGCTATACACCGTTCCGCGGTACCAAGGGCACGGTGCGCGAGGGCGGCAATCGCGTTCCGGCGATCGCCTGGGGTCCGGGAATCAAGCCGGGATCGCGCAACTCCGACATCGTCGGCGGCCTCGATTACCTGGCCACTTTCGCCAAGCTCGCCGGAGTGGAACTGCCGGAGAAGGACCGTGAGGGTGAGCCGATCATCTTCGACAGCTATGACATGTCACCGGTGTTGCTGGGATCCGGCAAGTCCGACCGCAAGTCGTGGTTCTACTTCAGCGAGAACGAACTGACGCCGGGGGCGGTGCGCGTCGGCCATTACAAGGCCGTCTTCAACCTACGCGGTGACAACGGTGCGAGCACGGGCGGCCTGGCGGTCGACACCAACCTGGGTTGGAAGGGTGCGGAGTCCTACGTCGCGACGGTGCCGCAGATTTTCGACATCTGGCAGGATCCGCAGGAACGCTACGACATCTTCATGAACAACTACACCGAACACACCTGGACCCTCGTGACCATCAACCAGGCGGTCCAGGAGCTGATGCAGACCTATCTGAAGTACCCGCCGCGAAAACTTCAGAGTGAGGGCTATTCGGGCCCGATCACCGTCACGCAGTACCAGAGGTTCAAGTTCGTGCGCGAACAACTTGCCGCCGACGGCGTGAACATCGCACTGCCCACCGGCAACTGAGAACCAAGCTGCTGCACCGGACGCGCGGCCGGATTGTCGGCCGCGCGTCCGTCTTTCACCAGATCTCCCCGGACGCCGCCCGACGGGACTCGCCTTCGGCTGGGACCAATTCGAGGCTGTCGCCGACGTCTACGGTCACCACGGCTGTTGCCTGGAACAGCCCGTAGAAGTCATCGGTCCTGGCGAATGTGTGTGCGCGGGAGAACAGCGGCTGTACATCGAACACTCGTACCCGAAGCTTCTCGCGCGTGAGTCTGCCCAATTCCCGGCCGGATTCAGGATCGGTGATCACCTGATCCGAGTCGGACTGGACCGCGAAGATCATGCCCGGCAGCACACCTGCCTCGGCGCCGCGATTGATGACCAAGGTGTAGTCGTCCTCGATGAGGGCGACCTGGCCGGAGAGGGTGTGCTCGTCGTTCATGACGCCTGCAGGGAATTGTTTTCTCTCAACGACTTGGTCGCGGAGCCGGCCCGGATTCGCGGCCGCGCGTCGTGGCCTTCCACAGACAGCAGCGCATCGATGTGGCTCACCGCGTCCTGCTCCGTTCCGAGGGTCAGTTCGACGGCAGTCTTCGCCTGGAACAGCGCAATCATCGCGTGTTGTTGCCGTTCGGCTCCGAATGCGTTGAGCGCAACCGTGAGCTTCTTGTCGACGTATTCAACGGAACGCTGCAGATCCGGCGTCGATGGTCGTGCGGTCGGGTGGTCGGCTCGCTGCCTGGGCTGATCGCCCAGCTCGCTGTACCAACGGTGTCCGAGCGCGCCGACAGCGATCGAGCACACCGGGACGACCACGATGACGCAGAGCAGGCCGAGAGTGTTGTGCAGGGCAATGGCGCCGACGACGCCCAGGAGTATGAGTACGCCCAGCACGGTCAACAGGCGAACGGTCGGCGGCACTGCCTGGATCGTGCGGGACAGCTGTCTCAACGCGCGGGCGAGACCTCGAGTGATGGAGGCGATGACCCCGACGGCGGCCGTGCCGGCATCGAGAGCGATCCGCCGCACCTCGTCAGCCTGCTTGCGGGTCACGGGTGCCTTGGGCATCGACCACACGCGCTGCTCCGACGGTGACCCGGCAACCGGCTGTGCTTCACCCTGCTCCGCGTCGGCTTCCGGCCCGGGAGCTTTGGGCTCCGGCACGACGTTCGTCACATTCGCATCATCAACCACATCTGCATCATCGCGCCGGTTGCGTCCGATGCCGGTTCCGGCGCGCCGGAGAGCTGACATTTCAGGGTGTTCACCGCCTGGCAAAGGTGAACAGCGACTACGTCAGGTACGTCTCGTGCCCGGTCGGGAAGCCGCCGCCGTTGGTGGCGATGTGGACGTGGTCGTAGTGGTTGGCGGTGATGCCGCCGCGGTCCGACATCATTCTCGGTGCCCTACCGCGCGAGTAGATGTGCTGGCGGAAAATTACGTGGTTGACGCCGAACCGATCCGCATTGTCGAGGACGTATGTGACGATTCGGTCGCCGAGCGCCTTGCCCTCGGGAGTGGCGTAGTTCGGGATCATCACGTCGATCGCCAGTCCGTTCGGGTGCCACTTCATGGAATCGGCGCGGACTCCGCCGATGTCGAGGATCTCGGGGAACCGTGCACTGACGGCGCGCGCCGCGAGGATGGTCTCGACCTGTAGGCCTTTTTCGGATGCCCGGCCGGCAGGCAGCGGGAACCGCATGTTGCGGCGCACGGCACGGTCAGCCCGCTCAGCGGATGCCGCCGGCGCGGCCGACGGCTGGGCTGCCGGCGCTGCCACCACCTCGGCGTGTGCGTCGTCCTTGGCGGACGGCGCTGCATCCGCGCCGACGACGACGAGTGCGGCGGCAGGTGCGACGACCGCAGCCATGACGGCAGACCGGCGGCGCCGGTCCTTTTTCAACTGGTGTCTGCCCACGAGGACCGGACCCTACCGACGGTTCGGCCGATTCCCGGCATCGCGAAGTTGTCTGGTTCGGCTAACGGCAACCAGATGGACACCCTTCGTCAACCTTGGTTTGACGCAGTAGAGTAACCGGCGATCTCCGGACGCCCGGGCTGCCCTCATCGAGGAACCGGCTGGTCAACAACAATCTCTGGGTTGTCCGATTCGCGAGTCCGAGAGCGTCGGGACGTTTTCGCCGCTGTGGCGGAGGCCACCGCTTCGTTGTGATCTACGACGGCGCCGGCAAAATCTATGCCGTTTACCACACATCGCATAAATCGGGCGTTCAACGGGCGGGCGAGCGGGCTGCGCCCGTTGTCCGCCAACCGCCCGCGGAACGCCTTTGCAGGGGCTACCGTGCGAATTGTCCGCACACGAAAGACGTGCGGAATCGCTGGGCCCCAGCCTGCGGCGAGGAGATGTCGAGTGCACAGCGGTGAGTTGGAGCGTCGGCGGGCGCGCACGCTCGACGAGTCCATGCTCGTCGACCTCGACGAGCCGGACCGCCCCATCGTCGACTTTCTCCGCGCCACGCCAGGCCGGATTGCGTTGATGGCTGTCGTCCTGATCGCGGCGGTGCTGGCGGTGGGTGTGGCAGCGTCGGCCACGGTGTCCGACCGGCAGCAGCGACTGGAGGCCCTGCGGTCGCACACCGAGCCGCTGGCGGACGCCGCGCAACGCATCTACAGCGCCTTGTCGTCGGCCAATACGACTGCGGCCACCGCGTTTCTGGCCGGAGGTGTCGAGCCGCGCAGTGTCCGCGATCGTTACGACGCCGCCATCGGGCAGGCGTCGGCAGGGCTGGTAACTGCGTCGAATGGTGTGGCCGCCAACGACATTCAGTCACTGACGCTCCTCACCGACGTCTCCAACCAGCTCGCGGTGTACACCGGGATGATGGCGACGGCCCGTACGAGCAATCGGGACGGCCGCCCGCTCGGCGTCGCCTACCTGACCGAATCCTCCACTCTGCTGCAGCAATCGATCCTTCCGGATGCCGAGCAGTTGTACCGCAACCAGGCGGAGGCCGTCATGGCAGCGGAACGTTCGGTCAGTCCGTCGCGAGCGGTGATCGCCGGAGCGGTACTCGGGCTGGGAATGTTGGTGCTCGCGCAGGTTTTCCTCGCCAGGCGCAGCCGCCGTCGGGTCAACCCGGGGCTGGTGTCGGCGTCGGTGTTGATGATGATCTTGGCCGTTTGGCTGGCTGTCGCCGGATCGGTGTCGACGCAGGCGGCCAACGGTGCCCGCGTCGACGGTGGAGCACCGCTGGGTGTGGCGGTGGCCGCACGGATCCTGGTCCAGCAGGCGCGGGCCGACGAGATTCTCGGGCTGCTCAATCGTGGGTCCGACACGGCATCCGGCATCAGGTTCGAGCAACGGACCGCACAGGTCGCCTCGCTGCTCGCCGAGCATCCGGTCGACGGGGCCCAGGATGCGCTGAGGGGCTGGATCGGCGCCCACGACCAGATCGAGAACAAGCTCGGCAGCGGCGACTATCGCGGAGCCGTGGCGATCGCGAGAGACGATGGGGCGCAGCGCTCGACGGCCCAGTTTTCCCGATTGGACCAGGCATTGGGGGATGACATCGCGAGACTGCGCGACCTTCAGCGGACCGGCATCACGCATGCGTACGTGGCGTTGAGCGCGCTTCCGGCCGGTGCTGCGGCCATCAGTGTGCTGGCCGCGCTGGCGGTCGCGGCAGGCGTCGCGCCCAGACTGAACGAGTACCACTGATGCGTGCGGCTGTCGGAGGTCTCGTCCTCACAGCGGTTTTCGTGGCGGCATGTTCCGCGGCGCAACCACTCGTCGAGATTCCGGCTTCACTCACCACACTGCCGACGCCGAGCGGCGCCGCTGTGGTTCCGAACGTTCCCGGGGCCGCCGTCGAAAGCTGCGACGCCACAGCGAGTTTGCGTCCATCGACAGAACCGGGCCCGACCGTGGAGGCGATCCGGAAACGCGGTCGGCTGGTGGCGGGGATAGATCAGAGCACCAATCTGTTCAGCTTTCGCGATCCGGTGTCGGGTGAATTGCAGGGTTTCGACGTCGACATCGCGCGTGAGGTGGCCCGCGACCTGGTCGGCAGCCCGGACGCAGTCGAATTCCGCCTCCTGACGTCGCCCGAACGCATCAGCGCCCTGCAGGACAAGACGGTTGACATCGTCATCAAGGCGATGACGATCACGTGCGCCCGAGCGGAGCAGATCGCTTTCTCCACCGTCTATTTCGATGCCGGCCAACGGCTTCTGGTGCCGAGGGATTCGCCGATCCGCGGTCCGGCCGACCTGGCCGGAAAACGGGTGTGCTCGCAGGTGGCCACCACATCGCTGGCCACGGTCGCGCGAGTGGCGCCGGAGGCAACGCTGCTCGCCGTTCGGAATTGGGACGATTGTCTGGTGGCGCTGCAACAGGGGCAGGCCGATGCCGTCAGTACCGACAACTCGATACTCGCCGGCATGGCCGTACAAGACCCGAGCCTGCAACTGGTGGGGCCCAGCCTGGAGGCCGAACCGTACGGCATCGGCGTCAACAGATCCCAAGACGATCTGGTCAGAGCAGTGAACGCGAGCCTGGAACGGATCCGCGCTGACGGCACATGGTCGTCGCTGTACCGCAAGTGGCTGGCCGTCCTCGGCCCGTCGCCGAATCCGCCGCGACCCAAGTACCGGGATTGACATGGCGCGCGACGACGGAACCAGGGCCGTGCTGGTCACCGAATCCTCACCGGTCAAGGTGGAGGGCACCCGGCCGCGGTTGCGGACGGGGCGCCGGCGTATCGGTGACGGTTTGGTCGAGATCCCGATCCGGGAAGACATCGAGCCGGCCAGCGCAATCCTCACCAATCCCGTTGTCGCCGAGTCGAAACGCGAATGCGGTGGCTGCGGACAGCCGGTGGGCCGGGGGAGAGACGGCGGGCGGGGGCCCAGCGAAGGGGTATGTCCGCACTGCGGCACGCTGTTCTCGTTCTCACCGCAGCTGGACGCCGGGGAACTGGTCGCGGGCCAGTACGCGGTCCAGGGGTGTATCGCCCACGGTGGCGTTGGTTGGATCTATCTGGCGATCGATCGCAATGTCAGCGACCGCTGGGTGGTGCTCAAGGGTCTGCTCCAACCCGCGGCGCAGCAGGCCGAGGAGATCGTCGTCGCCGAACGCCAGTTCCTTGCGATGGTGAACCACCCCGGCATCGTCAAGATCTACAACTTCGTCGAACACCCGGGCTTCGACGGTCGTCCGGTCGGTTACATCGTGATGGAGTACATCGGCGGAACCACGTTGCAAGCCATTCTGGCCAAGCATCAGGAGGAGGGCGCAGCACCCGAGCAGATGATGCCCGTCGAGCAGGCACTCGGCTATCTGCTCGACGTCATGCCGGCGTTGTCCTATCTGCACTCACTCGGACTGGTCTACAACGACCTCAAGCCCGACAACATCATGCTCACCGAAGACAACGTCGAGTTGATCGACATGGGTGCGGTATCGGGTGTCGGCGACTTCGGATACATCTATGGCACCAAGGGATTTCAGGCACCCGAAATCGTCCGGACCGGTCCCACCATTGCTACCGACATCTACACGATCGGCCGCACGCTGGCCAAGCTGACCGTTGACCTGCCCAACGATCGCTACGCCGAATCCCTGCCCTCCCGCGACGAGGTACCGCTTTTCGAACGGTACGAGTCCTTCTACCGACTTCTCGTTCGTGCCACCAATATTCGTCCTTCGCAACGATTCTCGTCGGTCGAGGAGTTGGCCGGCCAGTGCAGGGGAGTGTTGCACGAGATCCTGGCCGAGCAGACGGGCGCACCGAGCCCTTGGACCTCCACATTGTTCAGCATGCCTCGAGCCACCTTCGGTGCCGACCTGGCGCTACGGCGCACCGACGTGTTCGCCGACGGCCGAAGGCGCAACGTCCGGCTGAGCGCACGAGACGTCGCCCATGCGCTTCCGGAACCGCTGGCGACCGAGGAAACCGGCGATGACTGGCGGGACGGCTGGGACGACGGCATTGCCGCGCTCGAGTCCGGTGATCCCGGGGCAGCGTTGCCATTTTTCGAGGGGGTGGTCGCGTTGCTCCCGGGCGAGGCGGCGCCGAAATTGGCGGCAGCGGCGGCAGCCGAACTCCAGCTCGACACCGGCCAGGTGCCGGACGGGGACCGATTGCGATCGTTGGCCGAGCGGTATTACCGAACCTTGTGGCGAACCGACCCGTCGATGGTGAACGCCGCGTTCGGTGTGGCGCGTCTGCTCGCCGGACGTGGCGACCGGCTGGGCGCCATCGCCGTGCTCGACCAGGTCCCGGTGACGTCGCGCCATCACGGTGAGGCTCAACTGACGTCGGTGGTTACGCTGCTCGACGGGCGCGCGTGCGCCGAGATCACCGAGGCCGACCTCCGCGACGCGGCATTGCGGGTGAGCCGCCTGGCGGACGCCGAGCCGCGGGCCCTGCAGATACGCGCACTCGTGCTCGGCATAGCGCTGGATTGGCTCCGATCGGGCGGCGCCACGTCAAGCGACGACCCGATCTTCGGGCATGCATTCGACCAGTGCGGTCTTCGTATGGGCATCGAAGAGGCGCTTCGCGAACTGGCGCGGCACTCGCCGCGGCGGCGTCACCGGTACACCCTTGTCGACGTCGCGAATGCGATCCGGCCGCCCACGTGGCTCTGAGCACGTCGGGCGTGAGCACCGACAGGCTCGTCACTATTTGCTGATTCTGAATTTCCGCGCTGCGATCGGCGTAGCTTGAGCGCATCTGGCCCGCCAAGAACGGGGAGGCGACCATGGCGGATGTCGATTGTTGCGTAGTGGGTGCCGGGTTCGCCGGCTTGGCTGCCGCATTGCGGCTCAAGCAGGCAGGGAGCTCGGTGGCGTTGCTCGAAGCGCGGGACCGCGTCGGAGGACGCACCTACACCGAGGTGCTGGACGACGGGACCTGGATCGACCGCGGTGGAGCGTGGATAGGTCCGGGGCAGGACCGCATCAAAGCCTTGATGACCGAGTTCGGTGCGGCTGAGTACAAAGAGTACGTCGACGGTGACGCCATGATGATTCTCGACGGCAAACAGCACCGGTATTCGGGCACGATCCCCTGGGCGATGAGTCCGTGGGCGATCGCGAATCTCGGTGCCGGACTCCTCGAGGTGGAGTTGATGTGCAGGTCTATCCCATTCGACGCTCCCTGGGAGGCGAAGAAGGCGGTCGAGTGGGACCGGATCACGTTGGGGGAGTGGATCAATCGTCATATGCGATCCAAGCAGGCGCGGGAGATGCTCGATATGGCGTTCGCCGGCATCTACACCTCGGCGGCCTCGGAGGTGTCGTTGCTGTGGGCGCTTCACCAGATGGGGTCCGGCGGCGGGCCGGTCTTCGTCATCTCCAACAAGGACGGCGCGCAGGACGCACGTGTGCACGGAGGTATGGCGGCCATCTACGGGCCGATGGCCGCCGAAATCGGTGACGCGCTGCATCTTTCGCTGCCGGTGCGGCTGATCACGCACGACGATCGCGGCGTGACCGTCCATGCCGACGGTATGACCGTGCGGGCGCGGCAGGCGATCATCGCCGTTCCGTTGGCCGTGGCCGGCCAGATCGCCTATGAGCCAATGCTTCCGGTGGACCGGATGTTGCTCCATCAGCGGATGCCCGGCGGCGCCGTCTTCAAGATCTCCGTTGTCTATGACACCGCGTTCTGGCGTGCCGACGGGCTGTGTGGACAGTCGGCGGCGCCCGGCAGCCCCGCCACACTGACCATCGACGCCTGCACCGACACCGGCACTCCGGGGATCATGTGCGTCATCACCGAAGGTCCTGCGGCACGGCGGCTCGGACGTTTGGACGTTGCCGAGCGCAAGGCTGTGGTGATCGCTGAGCTGATCGATCGGTTCGGCCCCAAAGCCGCATCACCTATCAGCTATCACGAACAGAACTGGACGGTCGAGCGGTATTCGGGTGGCGGGATGATCAGTCACGCCC
This sequence comes from Mycobacterium sp. URHD0025, assembly GCF_000426065.1. GTDB lineage: Bacteria > Actinomycetota > Actinomycetes > Mycobacteriales > Mycobacteriaceae > Mycobacterium. Next base: position 44,987 of record NZ_AUEQ01000012.1, read on the forward strand.
CGCCCGGTGTGCTGACTGAGTTCGGGCATGCGCTGCGGGCGCCGTGTGGCCGAATCCACTGGGCCGGTACGGAGAGTTCGGCCATCATGTGCGGCTGGATCGACGGGGCGGTCCGGTCTGGCGAACGTGCTGCTGCGGAGGTGATGGCGGCTGACAGTGTGGTGCCGGCATGACCGGCTCAACCGTCGGAACTGCGCGCCTCGGCCCCCGTCTGCCCGCTGTCGAAATCGTCGTCTGAGGACGCCCGTCCCACATAGCTGCCGTCGGAATCGCGGCCGGCACGCGATGTGGCCACATGGCTGTCTTGCTCGACATCGGACTCGCGTTCATCCGAATTCGGATGGCTCATCAGAGGGCCTCTCTGTTGGTGGTATCCCGATCACCTTCAGAGTTGCCACCGCAGCTCGGGTCAAACACCAGCGGGAAACGCTAGTCGCTGCTGTGGGTGACGCCGCGCACCACGGCGACACAGAGGTCGGCGCACTCGGCCGCCAGTTCCTCGGTGGTCTCGGTCGGGTCGGCCAGCCAGGCTTCGATGATCTGATTGACCCCACCGACCATGAACTGTGCGCCGCGGCGCAACTGGGGAAGGCTCGGTGTCGCGGAAGGCAGGACATCCGGCGCGTGCTGGACGATCAGGCCGGTGATCATGTCCAAGATGTGGGTGCGGTGTTCTGTCAGGCCGGGGACGCTGCTGACATCGCCGGTCGCGATGCGGTGGATGTGCGGGTCAGCCGCGATGATGTCGAGAAACGTGGTGAGTGCTGATCGCAGTTTGTCGGTCAAGGTGCCCGGATGGCCGACGCCGGCGTTGACCAAGGCGGTGAGCAACTCGTCCCGCACATCGTCGGAGATGGCGAACAGCAATGCGTCTCGGCTGGGGAACTGCTCGTAGAAGTACCGCGACGTCAGTCCGGCGGCGGTGCAGACGGCGCGGACGGTCACCTCGGTGATACCGGATTCGCCCCAGATCTGACGTCCGGCGGCGAGCAGTTTGCTCCGTCGTTCGGTGCGGCGGTCGGCCGCGCTCATGCCGCCGTAGCCACGCACAACCTGTACGCGCTTCATTGACAGCACCCTACCCGCCGCTCAAATTCTGACTACATACGTAGTCGGCCAGGCTGGTCGGGCCGCCCCAGGAGTTGACGGATGAACACCCCGGCGCGCCATCCCGAACTTGCATTGCAGCACAACATCATCGGTGACACCACGCCACGATCGGCGAGTCCGCCGCACACGTGGACAGCGTCGCGTAGCGGACCCGCCGACCGCAAAACGGGGCTAAATCCGGACGAATACTCCTGCTTGTGCATCCCACACACCCCAGGCGCCGAGATCGGGATTCCAGAACACCGGCAACCCGGCTGCCCAGTCAGGCAGCGGCGGCGCGGGCGGCGCGCCCATCGGCGGCATGACCGGCATCAATACCCATGGAGGCGGCGCCGCGAACGAAATGCGGTCCTGCGGCATAGGGCCGCCGTGCCCCGGAGGTGGGAGGAAGCCCTGCCCGGGTGGCAGCGGGTTGCCGGGCACACCGACATTCACGCCAGGCCCTGGCACGGGTGGCATCGGTGGCGGAAACGGCCCGGGCGGGTCGGCTTGGGCCATGCCCGCCCCCATACCGGCACCTGCGAGCAGCAAAGCGGCCGTCGTAGCGGCTTTGGCCGCGGCATTCTTGATCGTCATTTCTGGACTCCTCGCCAAATTGTGTTCAGTAAAGGAATCCCTGGCGGGTTCATGGGCTGAAGATCGCCGGGGTCCTAGCGACCCCCCGTGCCGCGGATACATACCCGCTCGTTCGGCGGCCAAACGCGCCGATCGACCGTCATATAGGACCGGGTGGAGATCTCAGATGGACGCCACGCGCGCTATTTGGACATGGAGCCCATGAAGTATGTTTCGTGGCCCGTGGGATAGCCGCCGCCGTCGGTGGCGATGTGAACGTGGTCGAAATGGTTGAGCGTTTCGTTCCCGTAATCGGCGGTCCAACTCGGTGCGCCGATACCGGGATAGAAGCCTTGACGCCAGATCACATGCAGCACACCCCAGCGCTTGGCGTTGGCCAACGCGAAACCGGCGATCTGGTTACCGAGTTCGATACCGTCCTTGGAGTGATAGTTCGGAATCATCACGTCGATCGCCAGACCGTTGGGATGCCACTTCAGCGCATCCTGGCGAAACCCGCCGATGGTGCTGATCTCCGGGAACATCACGGCGATGGCACGGGCCACCCAGATGGTCTTCACTTGTAGACCGCCCTCGGGTGCCGGGCCTTTGGGCAGCGAGAACTGGAAGTCGCGGGCCACGACCGGCGCGCTGGCGGCGACCAACGCGGCTTGAGGTGGCGCCGGCGCAGGCTGCTGGCGGCTGGTGGGCGAGGTGGCGGCAGGGGCGTCCGGGCAACATGTCGACTCGGTGTTCTGCACGTAGACCATGCCGGCGGCAACGGCGATCGACACCGCGAGGGCCAGCAACCGGCCCCTGCCGTCGGCCAACAGTCGTTTCCCCACGCCAGCAATTTACTGCGCTTGCAAGCCCGGCGGGACAGGAACCGCGTCCGGCAACCGCATGTCTTTCTCGATGGCACCCCGAATTGGCAGAGCTAGCGGACCAGAGGCGTGCAAACCGAGCTCGCCAGGCCAAACGTCTGCGTCCGATCGCTGTCCACGACACGGGTCCGGCGCGCGCATCATCCGCGTGGCCCCGCTCGTCCGCCATGGCTCGGATCGGCCTGATTCGATCGGGCTGAGCCGAACCCGCGCAAACCTCGCAGCCTGCGAGTATCGGTAATTAACGGCGGCGTTTCCCGGAGATGTGCGTTGACAGCTAACCCAGCTCACTCCTAACGTCCCGCCCAGGGTCGGCGACGATGGGAATGAATGTGGGATCCGCACGGGAGTGCTCGCGCAGTGCGGCAACGACGCCGCTGCAGTCGTCATGCGTCGACGCCCCACGGCGATCGGGGTAACCCGTGTATATCGTCCTCGCCGGTCGGTCGTGATGGGGACCGCCTGGGTCAAACCCGCTTTCGCGGTCGGCGATTTCGTCGTCCTGGCCGGTGAAACTTTCGCCGCCATGGTGCGCCCGCCATTCGCCTGGCGCGAGTTGCTCGATCAGATCTGGTTCGTGGCACGGGTTTCGATCGTGCCCACCGTGGTGCTGTCCATCCCGTACACGGTGCTGATCGTGTTCACCCTCAACATCGTGCTGCTCGAGGTCGGTGCCGGTGACCTGTCCGGCGCGGGCGCGGCCCTGGCCTCGGTGACCCAGGTCGGTCCGGTGGTGACTGCGATCGTCGTGTCGGGCGCGGCCGCCACCGCGATGTGCGCCGACCTGGGCGCCCGGACCATCCGGGAAGAGATCGACGCGATGAAGGTAATCGGGGTGAACCCGGTCCAGGCGCTGGTCGTGCCACGGGTGATCGCAGCGACTTTCGTTGCGCTGATGTTGTATTCGGTGGTGGCAGTGGTCGGTCTCACCGGCAGCTACGTTTTCGTCGTCTACGTCCAGCACGTCACACCCGGAGCCTTCGTGGCGGGCCTGACGCTGCTGACCGGCCTGCCGCAAGTCGTGGTGTCTCTGGCCAAGGCATTGCTGTTCGGGCTCTCGGCCGGCCTGATCGCCTGCTACAAGGGCCTTTCGGTGGGCGGGGGCCCGACAGCTGTCGGCAACGCGGTCAACGAGACCGTGGTGTTCGCCTTCATGGCGCTGTTCTTCATCAACATCCTCGCCACCGCCTTCGGCGTGAAGGTGGCTCCGTGACAACCACTTCCGAGGACCGTGGGCCCGAAATCCTGAACCGAGCCGTGGACGGCACCCGCCGCGTGGGGGAGCAGACCGCGTTCTACGGCCAGGCGTTGTTGTCCACCGGTGATGCGTTGCGGCGCTATCCGGGCGAGGTTCTTCGGCTGATCGCCACGATGGGCATGGGTACCGGTGCGCTCGCGGTGATCGGCGGCACCGTCGTGATCGTGGGATTCCTGACCCTGACCACCGGTGCGCTGATCGCCGTCCAGGGCTACAACACGCTGTCCAACGTCGGAATCGAAGCTCTCACCGGGTTTCTGGGCGCCTTTCTCAATGTCCGGTTCATCGCTCCCGCGACCGCGGGTGTGGCACTGGCCGCCACCATCGGCGCCGGTGCCACCGCGCAACTGGGCGCCATGCGGATCAACGAGGAGATCGACGCGCTGGAAGTGATGGGCATCCGGGCGATCACCTACCTGGCGTCCACCCGCATCGTCGCGGGAGTGATGGCCGTGGTGCCGATCTACACGGTCGCGGTGTTGATGTCGTTTCTGGCCACCAGGTTCGGTACCACGATCATCTACGGCCAGTCACGGGGTGTGTACGACCACTACTTCACCACGTTCCTGCATCCAGCCGACCTGGTCTGGTCGTTCACCGAGGCGCTCGCGATGGCGGCCGCGGTGATGGCGATCCACACCTATTACGGCTACACCGCCACCGGTGGACCCGCCGGCGTCGGGGAAGCGGTCGGCCGCGCGGTCCGCACCTCGATCACCGCCGGGGTGTTCATCCTGTTGACCATCACACTGTCCGTGTACGGGCAGTCCGGAAACTTCCACCTGTCGGGGTAGCCGCGATGACCAATTCACCCCGGCGAGAAAAGATCGACCCGATCTGGTGGGCTCCGGTCCTGGTCATCGTGATCGTGTCCGTGATCGCCCTGACCGCACTGCTGTTCACCGGCGCACTCCGCCGTACCGTCCCGCTCACCCTGATCTCCGATCGGGCCGGCCTGGTCATGGAGGACGGCGCCAAGGTCAAGCTGCGAGGTGTCCAGATCGGCGAAGTAGCGTCCATCGCAGCCGAAGCCACCGCGGGGGACGCAGGCGCGAGACTCAGACTCAAGATCGATCCCGACGATTTCGCCTACCTCCCCGGCAACGTCGAGGCGGAGATCAAATCCAGCACCGCCTTCGGCGCCAAATACGTCGACCTCATCGTCCCGGAGGGCGGCGCGAGTCCCGAGCCGCTGCGACCGGGCGCGGTGCTGCACTCGCGCAATGTCACCGTCGAGGTCAACACCGTGTTCGAAAACCTGCAATCCGTTGTCACCGCGATCGACCCGGCGAAACTCAATGCGATCCTCGCCGCCGTCGGCGAATCCCTGCGCGGCAAAGGGGAAGTCATCGGCCAGGCCATCACCGACGCCAACAATGTGTTGCTCGCGGTGAATCCCCGGCTGGACACCATCCGTCGGGACTGGCAGTTGTTCGGAGCGACCGCTCAGGCATACTCCGTTGCCGCGCAAGACATCCTGTCGATCCTCAACTCGTTCTCGACGACGGGGAACACCATCAGCACCCACGCCGGGGCGCTCGACGAACTGCTGCTGTCCGCGGTCGGCTTCTCCCGCTCGGGCATCGACACTCTCGGAGCCAACCAACCCAGCCTCGTGCGTGCGCTGAACCTGCTCGATCCGACCACCGCACTGTTCATGAAGTACTCGCCGACCTACACCTGCCTGTTCCAGGGGGCGGTCTGGTTCCTCGAACACGGCGGCCGGGATGCACTGGGCGGTAACGGAAAATCGGTGATCATGGACGCCGCCCTGCTGGCCGGCGACGATCCCTACCGGTATCCGGACAACCTTCCGGTGGTCAACGCCACGGGCGGGCCCGGTGGCAGGCCGAGTTGCGGCTCGCTGCCCGACGTCAGCAAGAACTTCCCGGTGAAGTACCTGGTGACCGACACCGGGTTCGGCACGGGACTGGATGTCCGGCCCAATCCCGGCATCGGATTTCCCGGCTGGGCCAACTATTTCCCGGTCACGCGCGCGGTGCCAGAACCGCCGAGCATCCGCTATCCGGGCGCGCCGGCACCGGGCCCGTTGCCGCCGTATCCGGGTGCGCCCGCCTACGGCGCACCCGAATTCGGACCGGACGGAGCGCCGCTCTACCCACCGCCGCCGGGGCCTCCGCCAGGTCCGCCGGCACCGCAGGAGGGACAACCATGAGGCGCGCGACTTTCCGCGTCGCGACGCGGGTGGTGCTGTTCACCGCATTGAGCCTGGTCTTCACCTTCATCCTGGTGACCGTGTTCGGACAGTTCCGGTTCGATTCACGCGCCTCCTACAGCGCGGTGTTCACCAATGTGTCCGGGCTCAAGGGCGGCAATTTCGTGCGGATCGCCGGCGTCGAGGTCGGCAAGGTCAAGGACCTCACGCTGCACAAGGACGGGACAGTCACCGTCGACTTCGCCATCGACAAGACGCTGACGCTGACCGAGGGAACCCGCGCCGCGGTGCGTTACGAAAACCTGATCGGCGACCGCTACCTGTCCCTGGACGAGGGGCCCGGATCTGTTCGTAAACTTCGGCCGGGACAGTCGATTCCACTGGAGCGCACATCGCCCGCGCTGGACGTCGACGCCCTGATCGGCGGATTCCGGCCGTTGTTCCGCGCGCTGGATCCGGATCAGGTCAACGCGCTGTCCGGGGAACTGCTGAAGGTGTTCCAAGGGCAGGGCGGCACCATCTCATCGGTACTGGCCCAGACCTCGGCGTTGACCACCACGCTGGCCGGGCGCGATCAGCTGATCGGTCAGGTGATCACCAACCTAAACACCGTGCTCGGCACGTTCGCCAAACGCGACGAACAGTTCGCCGAAGGCCTCGACAAGCTGTCGGAGCTGGTTGCCGGACTGGCCGAACGTAAATCCGACATCGCAACCGGGACGGCCTACATCAACGCCGCCGCCGGCTCGGTGGCCGACCTGCTGACCACCGCGCGTGAACCCATCAAAGAAGCCGTGACCCAGACGGATCGGTTCTCGGGGCAGATCATGGCCGATCGGGACTACGTGGACGACCTGGTCAAGACGCTGCCCGACGCGTACCAGGTGCTCGCCCGGAACGGGCTCTACGGCGACTATTTCGGCTTCTACTTGTGCGACGCGATTCTCAAGCTCAACGGAAAAGGCGGCCAGCCGGTGTATGTCAAACTCGCCGGCCAGGATTCGGGACGGTGCACGCCGAAATGACGCGACTGACACTCAAAGGGTTCACCATCAAACGGCCCACGATCAAGCCGCTGGCAGAGCGCAGCCGGCCGGCCGTCGGTGCGGCGGCCATCCTCCTGCTCGCTGCCGCGGTGGTGGCGGCCTTCTCCTACGACAAGATTCCGTTCATCAAGGGCACCTCCGACTACTCTGCGTACTTCTCAGAGGCCGGCGGCATCAAATCCGGTAGTGACGTGCGGGTTTCGGGACTGAGCGTGGGTCGGGTCTCGCAGGTCCGGCTCCAGGGCGCCCGGGTTCTGGTGGACTTCACCGTCCGTGACGACGTCGAACTGGGCGAGCGCACCGAGGCGGCAATCAAGACCGAGACCGTGCTCGGAACCAAGGTGCTCGAGCTGACCTCCCGAGGCGACGGCACTCTCGCCGCACCGATCCCCATCGAACGGACCACCTCTCCCTACGACCTGCCGTCCGCGCTCGGGGATCTGACCACCACGATCAGCGGACTGGACACCACTCAGTTGTCCTCGGCGCTCACCACCTTGGCGGACACGTTCCGCGACACCCCGCCGGATCTGAAACTCGCGCTGGAAGGCGTGGGCCGGTTCTCGGACACCCTCAATGCCCGTGACCACCAACTGCGCAACCTGTTGGCCAACGCCAACAAGGTCACCGGGGTACTCGCCAAGCGCAGCGACCAGATTGCCAATCTGGTGGTGACCACGAATGCACTTCTGGCCGAACTGCTGTCCCAACGGGACTCGGTTGACGCGTTGATGAACAACCTCACCGCGGTGTCCCACCAGATCTCGGGCCTGGTCGCCGACAACCGCACGCAACTCAAACCCGCCGTCGACAAGCTCAACGGGGTGCTGGAGATCCTGGACAACCGCAAGGGCGAATTGCAGCGCACGCTGTATCTGCTGCGCCGCTATGCGATGTCGTTCGGCGAAGTACTCGGGGCCGGACCGTTCTTCAAGGCGTCGCTGGTCAATCTGCTGCCCGGGCAGATCGCCCAGCCCTTCGTCGATTCCGCGTTCTCCGATCTGGGCCTGGATCCCAATGTGCTGTTGCCGTCGCAACTTGTCGACCCGGGTACCGGCCAGCCGGGTACCCCGCCGCTGCCGATGCCGTACCCGCGCACCGGACAGGGTGGGGAACCGAACCTCAACCTGCCCGACGCGATCACCGGCAAGCCAGGAGATCCGCGTTATCCCTACCGGGAACCACTGCCCGCTCCGCCGCCTGGTGGGCCGCCGCCCGGACCACCCGCATCGGCCCCCGCGCCAGGGGAACTCCCGCCGCCCAGTTTCGGGCCACCGGTACCAGCAGAAGGCGGGCGGTGACCATGTCGACACGCGTACTGCGGATCGCAATCGCCTCGGCGCTGAGCGTCATCCTGGTCGTCGCGATCACCGTGGTGGCCTCCCCATGGTGGGATCGGGTCAGGGACAACACCTTCACCGCGTTCTTCGCCAACACCAACGGGCTCTACACCGGGGACGAGGTGCGCATCCTCGGCGTGGCGGTGGGAACCGTCGAGAGCATCGAGCCTCAGCCTGACGCCGCCAAGGTCACCTTCACGGTCGACAGGCAATACCCGGTTCCCGCCGACGTCCAGGCGGCGATTCTGTCGCCGTCGCTGGTCAGCGCCCGCGCACTCCAACTCGTTCCGGCCTATGAGGGTGGTCCGAAACTGGCCGACGGTGCGGCGATTCCACGGGGGCGTACCGCGGTTCCCGTCGAATGGGACGACCTGCGTCAGCAGTTGGAGAAGCTCACCGGCTCCCTGCAGCCCACCACCCCCGGCGGGCCCAGCGCGGTCGGCGAGTTCGTCAACAGCGCGGCAGAGAATCTGCGCGGCCAGGGCGATACCGCCCGGGACACGGTGATCAAACTGTCGCAAGCGGTCTCGGCACTGGGCGATCACAGCACCGACATCTTCAGCACCGTCCGCAATCTGCAACTGCTGGTATCCGCGCTGACCTCGAGCAGCGATCTGCTGGCGTCGTTCAACACCAACCTGGCCGACATCAGCACCGTGTTGAGCAACAGCCCCGACGAGGTGGCCAACGCCACCCAGGCCCTCGACGTAGCGGTCAACGACCTGCGCGGGTTCATCGCCGAGAACCGCGAGGGTCTCGGCGTCACGTTCGACCGGCTCAACGCGATCACCACCGCACTCAACGACAGCCGCGCCGACGTCAAGCAGGTCCTGCACATCGCCCCGACGGTGTTCCAGAACTTCATGAACATCTACCAGCCCGCGCAGAGCGCGGTGACCGGGATCCTGGCACCGGTCAACTTCGCCAACACCGTCCAGTTCATCTGCAGCGCAATACAAGCGGCGTCCCGTAAGGACTGGGAGCAATCGGCGAAGTTGTGCGTGCAGTACCTCGCGCCGATCATCAAGAACCGTCAGTACAACTTCCCGCCGCTCGGGATCAATCCGTTCGTCGGGGCGTCAGCGCGGCCCAACGAGATCACCTACAGCGAGGACCGGCTCAATCCGCACCTGCCGCCACCGGCTCTCGCGCCGCGTGCAGCGGAGATATCGCAGGGACCGCAACAGGCGCCGATCCAAACCGATCCGGCACTGGGGCTGCCCGGGCTGATGCTCCCGGGAGGGACGCCATGAGGCGGCCGGTGGTCGCGGCGCTCGTCATCGTGTGCCTCTCGGTGATCCCGGGATGCGAATGGCGCGGGCTGAATTCACTGAGCCTGCCGGGAACCGAAGGCAATGGCGACGGCTCGTATACCATCCAAGCGCAGTTGCCCGATGTGGTGGTGATCCAGCAGAACACCCGCGTGCGCGTCGGAGACGTCAACGTAGGCAACGTCACCAAGATCGAAGTCCAGGACTGGCACGCCCTGGTGACCATGCGCATCGACGGCGGCGTCCACCTCCCGGCCAACAGCACAGCCAAACTCGGACAGACCAGCCTGCTGGGCTCCATGCACATCGAGCTCGCGCCGCCGATGGGCGAGGCGCCGCGCGGAGAACTCACCGACGGCTCGGTGATCCCGCTGTCGGCCGCCGCCACCTATCCGACCACCGAGCAGACTCTCGCGTCGGTATCGGTGCTACTCAACGGCGGCGGGCTGGCCCAGCTGCAGGAGATCAACCAGACCTTCGCGAAGGCGCTGGCGGGCCGCGAGAACGACATGCGCAGTCTCCTCGGCCAATTGGACACCTTCATCGCGGGGCTCAACGCACAGACCGACGACATCATCACCGCCACCGAGCGGCTCAACTCGCTGGCCGGTCAGGTGGCGGCCCGGGACGACACCGTCGACACCGCGCTCACCACGATCCCGAAGGCGCTCGCCGTGTTGTCCGAGCAGCGCACCAAGATCGCCGACGCGGTCGACGCACTCGGAAAGTTCAGTGCGATCGCCACCTCGACCGTCGCCCAGACCAAGGAATCGCTCGTCGACAACCTGCGCAACATCGCGCCGGTGCTGCGGGAACTCGCCAACGCCGGGCCCGCACTCACCCGGGGCCTCGACTTCCTGTCGACATATCCGTGGGTGAAGAGCACGCTGGCCAACTGGTTCCGCGGCGACTTCGCCAACATCACGCTGGTGGTCGATCTGACCTTGAGCCGGATCGACAGCAGTCTGTTCACCGGAACCCGGTGGGAAGGCAACCTCACAGAACTCGAAATGCAGTGGGGCCGCACGATCGGTCAGATGCCAAGCCCGTACACGGCGGGCAACCCGTTGATCGCTCCTTACCGATGGGGGGCGTACTGACATGATCCGGCTGTCCCGTTCGGTATGGATCCAGTTGGCGATCCTGACCACGATCACCGTCGTCGCGGTGGGCATCATGGCATTCGGTTTCGTCAACGTCCCGGCTCTGCTCGGATTCGGCCGGTACACGGTCACGGTCCAACTCCCTGCTGCGGGTGGGTTGTACCCGACCTCTGTGGTCACCTACCGCGGTACCGAGGTCGGCAGGGTCAAATCGATCGGCGTCACCCGTGCCGGAGTCGATGCGGTGCTGACCCTGGACTCGGACATCGCAGTGCCGTCGCCGGTTTCGGCTGCCGTCCACAGTCGGTCCGCGGTCGGGGAGCAGTTCCTCGAACTGACTCCTGACCGCGGCGCGACCGGTACCTTGCGCGACGGCGACGTCATCGGCGTCGACAAGGTGCGCATCCCGGCCGACATCGGCAACCTGCTCGATGCGACCAACAAAGCGCTGCAGGCCATTCCGCCGGACAATCTGCGCACGGTGGTGGACGAGTCGGCCAAGGCCGTCGGGGGGCTGGGACCTGAGTTGTCTCGCATCGTCGACGGTTCGACCGCTCTGGCCATCGAAGGCGGCAAGACTGTCGATCCGCTCGCGCAGTTGATCGACCAGTCCCCACCGGTGCTCAATTCCCAAGTACAGACGGCCGATTCGATCGCGACATGGGCGCAGCGGATGGCCTCGATCACCGGCCAACTCAAAACCCGGGACGCCGCATTCGCGGACCTGCTGACGAAAGGCGCGCCGGCACTGGGGGAGGGCAAGGCGCTGTTCGAGCGGGTGGCCCCCACCCTGCCCGTCTTGCTGGCCAACATGGTGAGCCTCGGTGACATCGCGGTCACCTACCGCAACGACCTGGAACAGTTGCTGGTTCTGTACCCGCAGGGGACCGCCGTGATGTCGGCGATCACCCTGGCCAACGCCGACACCAAACAGGCCTACCGGGGCATCTACCTCGACTTCAATCTGAACCTCAACCTGCCGCCACCATGCAACACAGGCTTCCTACCGGTGCGCCAACAGAGGTCACCGTCCGACCAGGACTACCCGGAACGGCCCGCAGGCGAGTTGTACTGCCGGGTGCCGCAGGACTCGGCCCTCAATGTTCGTGGCGTGCGCAACATCCCGTGCGAGACCAAGCCGTGGAAGCGGGCGCCGACCGTCGAACTGTGCGAAAGCGACCAGGAGTATGTCCCGCTGAACGACGGCCTGAACTGGAAGGGCGATCCCAACGAGACGCTGTCCGGCCAGGGAGTGCCTCAGTACGCACCGGGCACCGATCCGCGACTGCCGCCCCCGCAGGGCAGCGGCACAGCGCCGCCGCCCGTGGCCTTCGTCCCCTACGACCCGGCCACCGGAACCTACCTGGCGCCGGACGGCCGGTCCTACACCGACTCCGACCTCGTCGACAGTACGAAAGGCAAGACATGGCAGAGCATGCTGACACCGCCGAGCGGCTAGACGAGCCCGGCACCGGCAACCCCGGTGTCCGTAGCCCGATCGCGTTGGTGCTCGTCGTCGTGGTGGCGCTGGGTGCCCTCACCGGCTGGCTGAGCTTTCGCGACCAGCGATCCCATGCCGCCCAGGAGCAGCGCGAACGGTTCGTGCAGGTGGCACGCCAGGCGGCGGTGAACCTGACCTCGATCAGCCACGCTGAAGCCGACGCCGACATGCAGCGGATCCTGGATTCGGCGACCGGTACCTTCCGAGATGACTTCGAGAAGCGGTCGGGGCCGTTCGTCGAGATCGTCAAGCGGACCCAGTCGACATCCCGTGGCACCGTCGCCGAGGCCGGCCTCGAGTCCGAGACCGATGACGAGGCGCGGGTACTCGTCGCCGTCTCGGTGAAGACCTCTACCGGCGCTGTACCCGAACAAGATCCACGTCGCTGGCGCATGCGCATCAGCGTCGAGAAGGTTGGCGACGACGTCAAAGTGTCGAATGTGGAGTTCGTGCCATGACCACAGATACCGCAGCGGAGCTCTCCGATCCGAAGGTCGATGAGCTGGAGGCCGACGACCCGGTCGTCGAAGAACAGATCGAGGACAAGGCCGGACTCGCAGAGCAGGGCCCATCCGGACGCCGGTCCATCTCGTGGACGCGGGTGCTGGCCTTCGGTGCGCTGCCTGCCGTGGCGTTGATCCTGGCGTTGGGAGCGGGCTTCCTGAAATGGCAGGATGGGGCCGCGCGAGCGACCCAGGCGGCAGGGGTCGAGTCCGTCCGTGCCGCGAGCGAGAGCACCGTGGCGATCCTGTCCTATCGACCCGACACCGTCGACACCGCGTTGCCTGCGGCAGTGGACCGGCTCACCGGTGAGTTCCGCGACCAGTACACGCAACTGATCGACGATGTCGTCATCCCAGGGGCCAAGCAGCAGGTGATCTCGGCGGTCGCTTCGGTGCCGGCCGCCGCCTCCGTATCGGCATCGTCCCGGCACGCGGTTGTCCTGGTGCTCGTCGACCAGACCACCACGATCGGCACCGGTCCGCCGACGAAATCCACCTCAAGCGTGCGGGTTACCCTCGACAAGGTCGAAAACCGATGGCTCATTTCGCAATTCGAACCGGTCTGATCGCGGCCGTCGCGACCCCTTTGGTGCTTTCCGGAGCATGGGGTCCGGCGCCCGCGCACGCCGACAACCAGCGCTTGAACAGCGGCGTGATCGCGAACGTGTTCACGATCCAGCGCCAGGCGGGCTGCAGCACGAATGTGACGGCCGACCCGAAACTGCGGTTGGCAGCCGAATGGCACACGAACGATCTGCTCGCCAACCGCAGCCTGGACGACCATGCGGGCTCCGACGGATCGACGCCGCAGTCGCGGGCCGAAGGTGCCGGATTCCGCGGCCGGGTGGCCGAAACGGTCGCCATCAACCCGGCGTTGGCGATCAACGGCATCGAGATCCTCAACCAGTGGTACTACGACCCGGTCGATTTCGCGATCCTGTCCGACTGCGCCAACACCGCTATCGGTGTGTGGTCGGCCAATAGTTTGGACCGATCGGTGGTGGTGGCCGTGCTGGGTCAGCCGGCGGACACGTAGTAATACCCATCCCGACCCGGCGTTCGGACCGGCAGACTGAGGTCATGCCAATCGACGAGGCTGTGCCCTCCCCGGACACCGTCACCCGGGACAAAGTCACACAGGACACCAAGCCGGACCGTGACCGTGCGGTCGATGTCGCGCGCCTGGGCGCCCTGCTGGTCGTGATCTTCGGGCACTGCGCCCTGCTGCTGGCCACCATCGATTCCGGGGGTGTACGGGTCGGCAACATCCTCGGTGCACTTCCGGCGCTGGCCCCGATCACGTGGGTGATGCAGGTCATGCCGCTGTTCTTCCTGGCCGGCGGGGCTGCGGGTGCCTACAGCTGGCATTCCGGTCGCTCGTGGGGCGGATGGTTGTTCGCGCGCGCCCAGCGGTTGTGCCGGCCGGTGTTCTGGTACCTGGCGGTGTGGGCCGTGGTTCTGGTCGTGGTGCACGCGACGATGGGCGCCGCGTCCGCCTCGGCACTGGGGCGCGAATGCGTGGCCCTGCTGTGGTTCCTCGGTGTCTACCTGCTGACGCTCGCCTTCGTCCCCACGTTGATGCGCCTGCGGACCGGCCGCGCATTGGCATGGGTGGTCGTGGGACTCATCGCCGCCTCGGGCGGTGTCGACGCCGTCCGGTTCGCGGTCGGCACACCGGAGGCCGGCACCGCCAACCTGATCATCGTGTGGCTGATCCCGGTCGTGATCGGGGTGGCCTATGCGCGGCGCCTGATCTGTGCGCGACGGGCGCTGGCGATCGCCGTCGTCGCATTCGTTGCGCAGGTAATCGTCGCTCTCACAGGCATTTACGATGTGTCCCTTGTGGTCACCGGAGCCGATCGGGTGTCCAATGTATCGCCCCCGACGCTGCTGCTGGCATTGCACTGCACCTGGATGCCGTGCCTGTTCATCGCCGCTGCGAACCCGATCCGGCGCTGGGCATCCCGTCCGCGGGTCTGGTACGTGATCGCGACCGGCAATGGGGGAGCGATGACGCTGTACCTCTGGCACATCCCGGTGATCGCTGTCGCCGCATTCAGCTTGCACGCCCTCGGCTTGGACGCGTTCGACCCGCACGCCCCGGGCTTCTGGGCTCATCTGGCCTTGCGCGCCGTGGTTTTCGCCGCCGTCATGGCGGTAGCCTTCCGGCTGCTGTCCCCGCTGGAGCACCGCCCGCTGCCATGGTGGGACGACCGGGTGCAGATCAGCGGCGCGCGGTCCGAAGTCACAGGTGCGCTGTTGTGTGTTGCCGGCGCCGCCTTGACCCTGATGGCCAAGACCGGGCTCGACGGTGTGCTGGGCTGGTCGGCGCTCGGCGGATTCGCCGTTGCAGCGGTGGCTGCACGGGTGAGTGCCGGGCCTGTCAAGCTTTAATTCCCTTGTGGGGCAGGATCTGTGGATAGATCGTGCGCTGTGGATAACCGCTCCGGGTGTCCGTGACTGGCGGTAGAATTCGAACATGCTTGCGAACACTGTCTCCGATCGGGAGACGGTGCTGGCCGCCTACGACGAGTACGACGCGGTGTGCGCGAAACTGGCCGCGCTCAACTTCCAGGGCCTGAGCCTGCCCGACCTACTCGATCTTCAGTCGCGCCGGGAACATCAAGTCCGGCGCGCGCCCGCGGTGGACCATGCCTTGTTGGCCGAGATTCAAACCCGGGCCACCCCAGCCGAGATGGGCGCCAAGAGCTGGGCCGATGTGCTGGCGATCCGGCTACGCATCAGCACCAAAGAAGCCAAACGCCGCGTCACCGAAGCCGCCAATCTGGGTCCACGGTTCACGGTAACCGGAGAATCGTTGGAGCCGGTGTTGCCGGCGGTGGCCGCCGGCCAGGCCGCCGGATTGATCAACACCGAGCACGTCGCCATCATCAGTAAGTTCTTCGCCAAGCCGCCCGTGCCGCTCGATGCGGCCACCCACGCCCAGATCGAGACCGATCTGGCCCGCATCGCCGGTGACAACAGTCCGGAAATCCTGAAACAGTGTGCTGATCGGATCGCGTTCCTGCTCAACCAGGACGGCACCGAACCTGTAAACGACGAATGCCAATGCCAAGGTGAGATTTTCATCGGGCCTCAACGCGCCGATGGCACCAGCGAAATCCGTGGCCGGCTCACCCCCGAAGCCCGCGCCACCCTCGCCCCCATCCTGTCGCGCTACGGCGCCCCCGGCATGTGCAACCCCGCCGATGAACACCCCTGCACCACCGGCACTCCCAGCGCAGAGGCGATTGCGGCCGATACCCGCACCCCGGCCCAACGTAATCACGACGCTCTGGTCGCCATCGGCCGCAGCGTGCTGTCCTCAGGGGAACTGGGTGAGCACAACGGGCTACCGGTATCCATCGTGGTGTCCACCACGCTCCGGGAGCTGGAAACCAGGACCGGCACCGGACTGACCACCAGCGGCATCCATCTGCCGATCGGCGATGTCATCCGAATGGGCGCCCATGCCCACCACTACCTCGTGGTCTACGAGAATCACCGTGAGGTTCCGCTGTATCTGGGACGCGCCAAGCGCGTCGCCACTCCCGGGCAGCGGATCGTGCTGCACAACCGTGACCGTGGGTGTACTCGGCCCGGTTGTACTTGTTCCACCGACCGCAGTCAGGTTCACCACGCGCGAAAAGACTTCAGCCGAGGTGGTTTAACCGACATCACCGACCTCACCCTGGCCTGCCCGAAAAGTAACCGTCTCGTCCACGACAAAGGCTGGCGCACTCGCATCCGTGACGACGGCCGCGTCGAATGGATCCCGCCGCCACTCCTGGACACCGGCCAAGACCGCATCAACCACTACTGGCACCCCGAAGACCTCTTCCATCCACCGGTGGATGGAAAGGGAGATGACCCCTAGGTGCCGATCCATGGTGGACACCGACACCCACACTGACACTGACACCGACCCGCCTACGCCCGACCGGCCGGCGGGAGTCGGTGCCGTCGTCGCGCGCGCCAATGTCCTTGTGGCGGAAGTGATTGGCGGGAATCCTCGGCGAGCATCAGGGTCGCGGTGCTGGCATAGGGGACGGGCTCGGCATCATCGATGAGTTGTGGTCGGGTCCCATCATCCCGTTGCCGCCCATCGGGCAGGAACTCGTGGGCCGGTCGTCGGACAGGCCGCGGTAGCCCCAGTTGTGATAGCCGTGGCCCGCGCCGATCATCAGCCCGCTGAAGAAGATCACGGCGACGATGAAGAGGACACCGGCGACGATGCCCACCACGGCCGCCGCCTGGCCGAGTCGGTTGGGGCGGCTGACGGATCCGTCGTTTCGCGGTTGAGGTGCTTCGGTCATGTCTGCGGCCCTCCTGAACGAGTGTGGCTGCCGTCAGTATGTGCTGGCTCCGGAATCGCCAATAGGGACGTTGGTCCTCAATTCGGAGTGCCCCAGCCAAGCGTCAGCCGCACATGGAAGTTCCGGAGCCCACGACGGCACGGTTTTCTACCCGGAGGCTGCCGACCCACGCCGGTCACCACCCTGCGGTAGGAAGCGGCGCGGCAGAAAGCGGCGCGGTAGAACGTGGCGCGGTCACCCGCGCCACCCCCCGCGAAAACCTCAGTCCTCCTTGCGGATCAACCGTCCGAGCGCCTCGCGATCGGGTGCCAGCAGTTCGTCGATGCGGGCCTGGTTCACGTCGGCAACGATGATCTCGCCGACCTCCTGGTACACATCGCTGAAGAGGCCATGGGCCTTCATCTTCTCGGTCTGATAGACGTTGTCCTCCGTCGGCGTCACGTAGTAGACGATCTCCGGCTTGAACCGGTGGATCAGCCACACGTGGATCAGATCCATCAGGCGCTTCTTACGCAGCTTCTCGGCGAAGGTGTTCTGGTCGCGCACCGTCAGGATGTTGCGGCCATGCCGGTCTTTGATCGGGTCGACGACGACGTTGGCCAGCGGCTCCTCACCCTCACCGTAGATCCCGAGGTCGAGGACATCCGACCCGGCACGACGCGGCCGGAGCTGCACGCGCAGATTCTCGCCGATCTTGTAGTAATCGCTCCACATCGCCAGCCACTCCTCGAGCAGCTTCTTGGGCACCTCGGTCTGCACCAGATGCTGGTGCTGCGTGGAGCCGGCGCCCATTGCCTTGGTGGTGGCGGTGCGGCCGGATGACGCGGCCAGGGCAGCATCGCTGCGCGGGCCGCCGACCAGGGTTTGCGGTGTGCGGTAAGGAGATTCGACCAGGCGCATCTTGCGTTGCAGCCGGGCCAGTGCCAGCATGCCCTCCTGCTGCAGGGATGTCGCGAACTCCTCGCAGGCCACGCCGTCGACCTGGTGACCGCCATAGGTGATGAAGTTGAAGACGAACCCCATCTTGCCGAGTTCCGCGGGGAAAGCACGCATCTCGTCATCGGTCATGCCGGTGGTGTCCCAGTTGAACGACGGAGAAAGGTTGTACGCCAGCATCTGGTCGGGGAACTCGGCGTGGATCGCATCGGCGAATTGCTTGGCGTCGGCCAGATCTGCGGTCTTGGTCTCCATCCACAGGATGTCGGCGAACGGCGCCGCCGCCAACGACTTCGCGATCGCATACGGGATGCCGCCGCGGACCTGGTAGTAGCCCTCGGGCGTCTTGACCCGCTCACAGTCCCAGGCCACGTCGGCGCCCAGCTCATGGGCCTTCTGCTGCGCCGAGTACAGGGATGCCCGTGCGGCGAAGGCGCGCCAGTCGGCGGCACTCATCGCGGCGGGCTCGCCCTCACGTTCCCGGAACTCCAGCAGTTCGGCGACGGCCTCGCCGTAGGTGTTCAGACCGGCGTCGGCCTGCCACGCCTCCACGAAGGCGGACTCGACCTTGTCGAACATGGCGTCCACCGAATCGCCGGCGGTGTGGCCCTTGGCGGCCTCGGCGATCGCGCTCGTGATGCCTTGGCGTTCCAGCCAGGCGTCCGCGGTCGCGTACTCGCCCTCGGGCAGCGCGTAGAGCAGGTGGCCGTTGAGATCGGTGACGCCGAGGTCGTAGAACCGGCGCACCATCGCCAGGAAGCACGACTTGTAGGTCGGCACGGACAAGTTCGTCGCCCCCAGCAGGAACGGTTGATCGCGCTCGTCGGCCCGGCTGTCGATCAGGTTGGCGGCCTCGGCGTCGGTACGCGCGACGATGATGCCCGGCACCCGCATGATGTCCAGTTGGAACCGGGCGGTGTTGAGCCGTTTGATCTGCTCATCTGAGGGCACCAGCACCTTGCCGCCCTGGTGGCCGCACTTCTTGGTGCCGGGACGCTGATCCTCGATGTGATAGCCCGGCACCCCGGACTCGACGAAGCGGCGAATCAGATTGCGTACGTGCGGATCGCCACCGTGGCCGGTATCGGCATCGGCGATGATGAACGGCCGGTAGTCGTATACGGGCGTTGTACTGCGCTGCTCCGCAGTCATCCGCAGCCGTAGGTACTGCTGATTGCGATCGGCGGTCAGCAGCGCCCGCACCAGACCCGCGGCCTCGTCGGGCACCTGGCTGAGCGGATAGCTGGCCAGATCGGGTCCTGGATCCTCGCTGATCGACCCCTTGGCCGAGGTCGCCCAGCCGCCCAGATAGATGCCCCCGATGCCCATCCGTTTCATCGCCACCGCCTGGCCCGGCGAATACGGGCCGAATGTGGTGATGCTCTTCTTCTGTGCGAAGAGCTCGCGAAGGTACGGATAGAACGCGGTGGCGGCCTCGCGGGCCACCGGATAGTCGGACGGGATCGTGCCGCGTTGCTCGGCGACCTGACGCGCCGAATACAGCCGGATGATGCCCTCGAACCTGGGGCTGTCGATGTAGGCCTGAGTGGCTGCGACATCGTTCTCGAAAGACGAGTCGGTCTGTGCGTTGGCTTCGATTGTGGCCATGTGTGCGCTCCTGAACTCGGGTACCCCAATCATTGCTGGCAAGTCGCGGCACCGGAGCCGGTTGGGAGATTTCTCAGGAGTTCCGCCCGCGGCAGGCCCCAGGTCCTAGGCTGCACGACATGTCGATCGACCGGGCCGCGTTGGCCGCCGGTGCCATCCGATTCGCGTCGGGCGTCTCCTTTCTCGTCGACCCGAAGCGGGCCGACAGGCTATGGGGTTCAAAGGATTTGCCTGATGCAACCGCACAGCTGCTGTGGCGGTCGATGGGATATCGCGATGCCCTGATCGGCGGGCTGCTGCTGGCGGCCGGGCTGCGGGGCAAGGACACCCGCGGATGGTTCCTGGCCTCCGGCGGCGCCGACGCCTCCGACCTACTGGGCGGGCTCGCGGTCCACGAGCAGCTGCCACGCTCACAGCAGGTCATCGGCCTCGGCGGTGCCGTCGTCGGTATCGCGGTCGGATTGTGGGGCGCCACGCGCCGCCGGGAGCCTGCGACGGAACATCGCAGGGGCTAGGCCCGGCTAGGCATCCGTTTCGACGATGTCGTCGCGGTACCAACGGGTGGCCATCAGATAGCAACCCATGGCCAGCAGTTGCAGCACCGGGACCAGGACCAGCAGGGCCCGGCCCAGCGCGTGGACGCCGAGATCAGGGGTCAGCGTGTCACTGATCAGGCCGGTGACGAAGGGGCCGACGGCTCCGAGCGTGGCATTGAAGAACAAGAAGATCGCCGATGCGGTTGCTCGGTGCTGGGGTAACACGAGACGGTGGATCGCCGCGATCGACGGGGCCATGTAGGCGGTGCCGATCACGTAGCTGAGCGCCAGGAACCACACGCATGCGGCGCGGCTTTCGACGGTGAACGCCAACACCGAGGCCGGAAGCAGCAGGACCGTGGTCAGTATCACGATCCACAGCAGCCAGCGTGGATCGCGCACGGCCAGCCGGTCGGCCATCCGGCCCACGATCACCAGGCCCAACACGCCGGCAAGTCCGGTGGCCACGCCGTATTCGAGCCCGACCTCGCTGAGCGACATGGACTGTGTGCGCATGAGGAAGGCGGGGGAGAAGGTGGTCAGCGAGTAGCCTGCGGCCGCGATGAACGCCGTGCCGCCGACCAGGAACAGGAAGCTGCGTTTGCGCAGCAGTGCCCACCACTCGTCCGGTGCTACGTGTTCTCTCGGCTTCGCGACCGGCAGCGCCTGATGCGCGCCGACCACCAGCAACACCAGTGGGGCGAACACCACGCTGAGCCCGCCCATCACGACGAAAGCCGTTCGCCAGCCCAGGCTTTCGGCCAACAATCCGCCGCCGATCAGGCTGGCGCCGCTGGCCAGCGGGATCGCCAGGGTGATGACAGCCAGCGGCGCGGCGCGGCGATCCTGCGCGAAGTTGCGGGCCACGTACGCGTGGGCGGCCGGGGTGCTGCCCGCCTCGCCCACCGCTACCCCCACCCGCGTGAGCGCGAGCTGGAAACCGGACTGCACGGCCCCGCCGAGCATGGTCATGCTGCCCCACAGTGTCAGGCAGGCGGCGATCACCGCACCGTACGTGCCACGGTCGGCGACCCGCGCCACCGCGATGCCCAGCACGGCGTACACGATCAGGAAGCCGAACCCGTTGATCACCCCGATCGCGGTGTCCGACAGGGCGAGGTCATGTTTGATCGGTTCGGCCAGGACAGAGGGCAGGAACCGGTCGACGTAGTTGAGGGTGCCGACCAGGGTCAGCAGCCCGACCGCCGCCCATGCGCGCCGCGGCCCGTGTACGTCGGTGGGTCCGGGCGACACGGTGACCAGTGGTGCGTCATCGGTCTCACTCATGCGATGGCCTGAAATGCCATGCCGGATGCCGACCGGGTAACCGCGTACGTGCCGATGATCGCCTCCTTACCGCCCGTCGCCGGGGCGGCTCGGCGGCCAAAGATAGCATCCGAAGGGTGACCGACCTTGCCAAATACGGACCATGGGCGGTGATCGCCGGCGGCTCTGAGGGGGTCGGCGCCGAGTTCGCCCGCATGCTCGCCGAAGACGGCTTCAACCTGGTGCTCCTGGCGCGCAAGACCGGTCCGCTGGAAGCCACGGCGCAGCGCTGCCGGGACGTGGGCGTACAGGTGCGGACGGTGACGGTGGATCTGGTGGACGCCGCGTCCACCGCGCAGATCGCCGATGTGACTGCCGGTCTGGACGTCGGGCTGTTGATCTATAACGCCGGCGCCAACACCTGCAGTGAACGGTTCCTGGACGCGCCGCTGGCCGATTTCCACAAGGTCGTGGACCTCAATGTCACCAGGATGATGGAGCTGGTCCAGCACTTCGGCAGGCCGATGGCTGCGCGGGGGCGGGGCGGCATCCTGCTGGTGGGTTCGCTGGCGGGCTATGCGGGGTCGATGCGGCACACCGTCTACGGCGGGGTGAAGGCCTACGGCCGGCTGTTCGCCGAAAGCCTGTGGCTGGAGCTGCGGGAGTACAACGTCGACGTGCTCGAACTGGTGCTCGGGGTGACCCGCACCCCGGCGATGGAGCGCGCCGGCCTGAACTTCTCGGCACCGGGTATGCGGATCAGCGACCCCGCCGAGGTTGCCCGCGAAGGCCTGGACCACCTCGGGGCGGGGCCGGTGCACGTGGCCGGTGGCAACGCCCGACGGGCCGAGATGAACAGTGCGCCCGACCGGGCCCAGGTGGTGCTCAAATCGGACGCCGCGATCCGCAACCTGATCAATGCGCGGGCGCCGCAATGATTTTGGGAACGCGGCACCCGGTTGATCGTCTACGCGATACCGCGGCGCATCGGCTGCTGACCGCCGGAGTGGCGGGAGAGCCCCTGAGCAGACCCAGGTGAATTCTGGGTGCCCATACGGTTACCGATCGTTCCCACGGGATGCCGATGCGTGCCGGGCGGCTTACGCTCGTCGCGGTCGGGTCGCGCGAGAGAAATCGAGGTCGCAGGGTGAGGACAGTGCTGGGCCTGTCGGTGACTCCGCACGGCATCGCCTGGGCCCTGGTCGACAGCCGCTCCGCGGACGCGACCCCGCTCGATGACGATGCCTTCGATGTCGATTCCGCCGATCAGCTGACCGTCCGGGCCGCCGCCGCGGCTCGCAGCGCCCAGGCCATCGCCGCCTCCAGCGGTCAGCATGTGGACTCGATCGGGGTATGCGCCGACGACCTCGTCGCCGATGATGCCGACGACGGCCGCATGGCCGAACTTCTCGACCTGCTTGCCGCCGCCGGCTTCGACGATGTGCGCGTCGTGCCGGAACCGTCCGACACGACCGAACCCGACGACCGCGGGACGCAGGCGCGTCTGGGGGCCGCCCGGTCCGCCGCGCTCGCCGTCGCGACCAACGTGGTTGCCCGGGCACCCAGACCTGTCGCGGTTCGGGTTGCCTCGCCCCGCAGGTACACGGCGGCGCGGGCAGCGGCCGCCGCTGCCGCGGCGATTGCCGCCGGCCTGCTCACGGTGGGGTCGCAGTACGTCGAACCCGTGCCGGGTCCGGTCACCGCCGACGACGGTGCCATCACCGCGGCCGCGGAGCCTCAGCTCGTCACTGTCGCCACGCCACGCGAGGCGAGCCGATCGGTGGCGGTGACCGAGGAAGAACTCGTGGCCGAGCGGGCCGCCCGGACACCGATCGCCGAACCGGTCGACCCGTCGGTGTCGGCGGCGTCCGCAGTGTCGGCGGAAGCGGTTCAACCCGTAGCCCACACCGAACCCCCTGTACCCCAAGCGATTCCGGTGGTTCGGCAGCCGGCGCCGGCCGTCGTCGCGGCGCCCGTCGATCCGCGTCCGGTCCAGCAGCCGGTGGCGATGGCCATCCCCGCCAGTGCCGTCCCGGTGCAGCACATTCCGGCGGCGGTCCCAGGCCCGGTCGTCGGCCCACCGGCAGCCGAGCCGCACCTGGCCACAGATCCCGCGCCTGGCCCTGCGGCGCTGCCACTACCGGCGTCGGCGCCCGTTCCCGTACCGACACCGGCGCCAGCGCCCGCGCCCGCGCCTGCGGGTCTGTGGTTCCTCGGAGCGATGCCGTAGCAGGGACCGCCCGAATTACGGCATGGTCGCGACGTTGTTCCAGAAATGCCTGAGACTGTCGGTGCCGCCGAACAAGGTCGTGAAATTGGTGGAATCGACCAGGACGATATCGCCGGCCCGACCGGCGGTCGGCGGCAGCCAGATCAGCGCGTTGAATTCGGAGTTGCCCGACTCGGTGAACGGATGGGGCCGGGTGGGGTCGACGAGCTGGCGCCCCAGCACCCGCAGTGCGCTGCTCTCCGGTTCGGTGAGTGCATAGTGCGGCAGGTGCGGGTGGAAATTGAAGGTGCGGACATCGGTGAGCAGGCCGGGAGAGTCCAGATCGCGCACAGCCGTCAACGGTGCGATCTCGGTGGTCCCCGCGACGACCGCTGGACGTAACCCCCAGACGTTGTGCACGGGGACGTCGAGCGCCGCCATCAGTGAGCGGGTGTATTGCCCGAAGCGCTGCTGCCGGGGCACCAGCGGATCGCCGTGATGCATGTACTCGATCTGGCGCCGGGCGTAGTCGTCGGTGTCACCGACATCGTGATGTGGCGCCAGCAGCAGGCAGGTGCCCTCGCGCTGCAGCCAGCGACGGATCGCCTCGACCTCGCCCGGGTCGGCCTCTTGTTCGGACAGGATGTGGTCGAGGCCGAACACCATCAAGGTGTCGCAATCGTCGAGGATCCGCTCATCGATCGGAAGCCGGTAGCCGGCCTGGTCGATCCGCTGGAATACGGCCACCGGATGACCGGTGACCTGGCCCGCCAACTCTTGAAAGGCCAGCGTCGATCGGTGGAACAACTCCAGCGTGCCGGCGATGCCCTGGAGGAAGGCGGCTGCGGCGTATTCGGGTGTCTCGTATGCGGGCCACAGCACGTTGCGGACCTCGGTCATGGTGGAGAACCGGTTCTCCATCGCCGCGGGATCGCGCTGGGCTTCCCACGGGTAGCTCCAGGTCCAGTAGATGCTGATCCGCCTGCGCCCGTCGTGGCGGCGGGCGATGTGCGTCTGGTTGTACGTGCGGGCGCCGGTCATGAGGCTGCAGCTCCGGTGCCGGTGGCCAGATAACGTAGTCCCGCCATGCCCGGCAAGAAGAAATAGGCGCCACCTCGTAGCGTGGTGAACGCGGGGATTCCCTTGTGGACCTTACGTATCGGCCGTTTCGGGACGGTGAAGTCCAGTGTTCCGTCCTGGGTGCCGCAGATCGGGTCGTGCTCGTTGCCGAGTTCGTGGAACGTCTTGTCGTTGATCCAGACGTTCTGCGCGAACTCGAACTGGCGCACCAGGTCGGCACAGATTATGAATGCCGCGATCCCGCGTTCCACACCGTCATCGGGTGCACCGTCCGGAAGGGCCGGACCGTACGTGGCGCCGCGCCGGATCATCCGCCGACGATTCATGTAATGCCCCGTGTCACGTGGATTGAGCCGACGCGCGTGCGACCCCAGCGGGCAGGCATAGCCGAACGGATCCATGTGCTTGTAATCGAAATCGTTGTTGCGCATGGGATCTGAACCCAATTCGGGATCGTCCCGCTCGGGCGCCAGCACCAGGGGAGCGCCGCTGCGCCAGCGACCCATGAACTTCGCTGCCAGCAGCTCCTCGGCCTCCGGAGAATCCGACCGTTCACGAATGTAGTCCCGAAACCGTGCGACATGCTCCTCGAGCCTGCGGTAGGCCAGGTAACTTCCGTTGCGCGAAAGCGTCTCCGGTTTGGGCAGATTGGGGACAGATCCATCCTCATCGGGATAACCCAGGATGAACTCACCGGGCTCGAGTGGGTCGCCCGAACCAGGCGTCGGCTCCTCCCCGGAACCCTTCATGACCGGCTGGGACAGCCTGTCGCGGAATCCGAAGTGGTCGTGGGCGTAATTGAACGGCGGGGTCGCATTCAGGTCCAGGTACGACAGGCTGCGCACCCCGGCGGTTCTGTTCAGCAGCTGGTCGTGCTCCTCGATGGAGCGCCGGCACTGTTCGTCGGTGCGGGCGAACAGGATTGCGATCGCATGCAGATCTCCACCGGCCAGACCTCCCAACCAGTGTTCGGGTGCGGCCTCGCCGGTGTCCCCGAGGATGGTGGCCCGCTGTGCCATGCCTTCCCGGAACGCCGCCGGAAAGGTCGCCAGCGACTCCTCGTCGACGCCGAGTGCCCGCAGCCCATTCCAGGTGAAGGCCAACGTGACCCAGCGGTCGGATTCGTCGATCGTGGCTACGGCCGCCGCGGCCGAGGACACCTTGTCCAGCAATGCGGTGACCCACGCCCGGCCGCCCTCCGGGGTGTCGAACGTCAGGAATTCGTAGCGCCCGGTGATGGCCGGGGTGCGGGTCAGCAGGATGTGCTGGATCTCATCGAACTCGAGCACGGCCGGCTACTGCATCTGATCGAGCATGGTGGAGAACGCAGCCTTGAGCCGCAGCGCTTTCTTGATCTCGTCGGCGGTCACGTACGGGTACTCGCCATATTCCAGGAAGCTCGGAACCTGATGAGCTCGGACAAAATCGATGAAAGCCTTGGGGTTCTCCTTCCAATCGTCGGGAAAGCCCTCCAGATTTGTGAACACCGTGGTGATTCCCGTGCTGCTGAACAATTGCACCGCGTCCTCGGTGTACTTGTCGAAATCCGTGTCGAAGATGCCCTGGTATTGAAAATGCAGGCCCGATCCGACATCGAAAAGTACCCAACGCAAATAATGCAGCCGCAGTGGCGCCAATACATCCGGGCTGCCGGCGATCGCCTGTTCGATCTGCTTGCCGTACGCGCGCACCACCTCCTCGCGGCCTTCCTTCACCTTCGCGATGATCGAGAAGCCGTGGCAGGCAGGTGTTCTCGGATAAGTCGGGCCGTACCGGCCTTCCTCGAGCTCGAAGTAACCTTCCGGCGGAATCGCCATTGCGGCCGGCTTGGTCCAGTCAGGATTTGTCGTTGTCAATTGGGGGCCTCCAGGTGGAATTCGTAAAACTGAACACAAGCGGCCCAACGTATCCCGGAACGGGCATGGCATGGCGGCTTGTCAAATTTACCGCGATATGTGGTGGAAAACCCGGCAAACGTCCGCACTGGGCGTATCGTCCGTTGTGTCGCGGCCGTCTGAGGGGTTGGCCGCGGCCATCTCCGGAGATGGTTTGCCACCCGACGGTCGACTGAGCGTGATGGAGGCCGTTCTGCTACGAGTTCTCGGCGCCGTTCAGCACAGCGGCGCGCGCGAAGGCGCGAACGTGCTCCTTCGCCACTTTCCCGTTGCCGGTCAGCGGTAGCGCGTCGGTGAACAGTACTACCCGCGGTCGCTTGAAACCCGCGATCTTGCCGCGCACGTGGCCGATCAGTTCCTCGGCGGTCGCTTGGCGTCCCCGAACCAGAACGACCACGGCGCAGACCGCCTCACCCCAGTAGTCGTCGGGCACCGCGATCACGGCTACCTGGTCAACCGCGGGGTGATCGGACAGCGCGTCCTCGACCTCGCGGGAGGACACGTTCTCGCCGCCGGTGACGATGATGTCCTTGAGCCGGTCGACCACGAACAGCCGTCCGTCCGCATCGGTGCGGCCCAGGTCACCGGTGTGCAGCCAACCGCCCTCGGTGCTGGCACCGTCGGGCCAGTAGCCGGGCGTCACCTGCGCGCCGCGCACCAGAATCTCGCCCACCTGCCCCGACGGCAGCAGATCTCCTGATGGCGCCGCGATTCCGATCTCGACTTCCCGGTGCGGGTAGCCGGCACTCGTGAGTAATTCCGGGCGGTCCGTCGCTCCGGTCCGGTGATCGTCGGGGCCGAGAAACGTGATGTTCCCGCCGGTTTCGGTCATCCCGTAGCCCTGGTGGAAGTCGACCCCGAGTCTGTCGATCGCGCGGCGCAACAGGTCCAGCGGCATCGCCGCAGATCCGTAGGCGATCGCGGTGAGAGAGGGTAGATCGGTGCCGGTGCGGTCGAGATGTGCGAGCAGTGCATGCAGCATGGTCGGTGCCAACGAGCACGAGGTCACGCCGTGGCTGCGGACCAGTTGCGCGAAACGCTCTGGGCGGAATTGCGCGCACAGCACGACGGTGGCGGCAACCGCATGCTGGACCAACATGTTGTAACCGGCGATATGGCACATCGGAAACGGCAGCAGATACACCCCACCGGGCCGCACCGAGCGGCCCGCCACCGACCCCCGCACCGCGGTGAGGATCGAACGGTGGCTGTGCACAACAGCTTTCGGTACTCCGGTAGAGCCGCTGGTGAACAGCAGCCACGCCGGATCATCTGGACCGGCGTCATCACCGAAGGGCAGAGCGCTTGCGGGTGCGGCCTGCCACGCTGCGGATTCGAACGCGACCGCCGGGGTAGCGGCACCGGTCAGGGCCGACAGATAACGCTCGTCGCCGAGCAACAGGGCGGGCGCGGCGGTGGCCAACTGCGCGGCCTGCTCACTCGGACCGAGACGCTGGTTGATCAGGGTCAACACGCGTCCACTGCGCGGCACGGCGTAATACAACTGGGCGTAGGCGGCGCTGTTGTCGGCGACCACGGCCACCCGGTCACCCGGAGCGGTCCGCGCGGCCACCCAGCCTGCGACGCCGCGGACCTGTCGGTCGAACTCGGCGAAGGTCACGGCGGTGCCGTCGTCGGTCACCACCGCCTGGCGCGCAGGCGCATCGGCGGCTGCCGCCGAAATCAACTCGTGCAGAAGCCTCACGGCTGACCGCCAGGGGGAAGTTCGAACCGGTCCAGATAGCGCCGCACGAAATCCTCTGCCTGCGTATGACCGCGGCTGATGCCCAACCCCTTTTCGAGCACCAGGGTGCGGGCCAGGCTCGCCACGATCATCGACATCACCACGGGTGGGAACTCGTCGGTGTCGACCCCGTGGGCTCGCAGCGCAGACGCCATCGCGGCCTCCTCGAGCTCGCGGAACCGATCGGCGTAGCCGGCGATCTCGCTACGGATGGCCTTGCGGTGGTTGGCAAGGGCCATGAATTCCATCCACAGCGCCGCCCCCTGGGTGCTGTTGAGCTCCCACAGTGCGTGCAAGGGCGAATCGTCGGCGAAGGCCTCCTGCTGCGTACTGAGGTTGGTGTCGGCGCCGGCCTGCAGCACAGCGACGAAGAGGTCGTCCATGCTGGGGAAGTAATAGTGGACGAGAGCGGGCTTCACCCCGGCCTGCGCGGCCACCCGCCGCGATGTCGCCGCCGCGTATCCCTCGTCGAGCATGACCTGGGCGGTGGCCCGGATCAGTGCCCGGCGCGTGGTCGATTCGCGTCCGGAAGCGGCCTTTTGCGTACTCATCGAACCCTTGACCACGCGCGGCGACGGCTGCTAGACATGGCCTGAGTGTAATTATTGGGCGATTGCCCAAAGTCGGCGGAGGGTGGGCGATGACAGGACGGGTCGACGGCAAGGTCGCACTGATCACGGGAGCGGCACGCGGGCAGGGGCGCAGCCATGCGGTGCGACTGGCTGCCGAAGGCGCCGACATCATCGCCGTGGACATCTGCGCCACGTTCGACCGGTCACCGGCTGCGGGTGCGACGGCCGAAGACCTCGCCGAAACCGCGAACCTGGTCAAGAACCTCGGGCGCCGCATCGTGACCGCCGAGGTCGATGTGCGCGATTTCAGCGCCCTGGCGGCGGCGGTCGACAGCGGCGTCGAGCAACTGGGGCGGCTCGACATCATCGCGGCCAATGCGGGCATCGGCACCACCGGAGTCAAGCTGGACCGGATGGACGAGGACCTCTGGCAGGAGATGATCGACGTCAATCTCAGCGGCGTCTGGAAGACTGTCAAAGCCGGTGTGCCCCATATGCTCGCGGGCGGGCGTGGCGGCTCGATCATCCTGACCAGCTCCGTGGCGGGGTCGAAGGCCTACCCGTTCACCGGGCACTACGTCGCGGCCAAACACGGCGTCGTCGGGCTCATGCGCAGCTTCGCCGTGGAGTTGGGGCAGCACTCGATCCGGGTGAATTCGGTACATCCGACCCACGTCAACAGCCCCATGCTGATGAACGAGACGACGTACCGCATGTTCCGCCCGGATCTGGAGAACCCCGGACCGGAGGATCTGGCCCCGATCTGCCAGACCTTCCACATGCTGCCGATCCCATGGGTCACGCCCGAGGACATCAGCAATGCGGTCCTGTTCCTGGCGTCGGACGAGGCCCGCTACATCACCGGGGTCACCCTGCCGGTCGACGCCGGGAGCTGTCTGAAATGACCGTCTATTACGACCCGTACGACGTCGGCATCGTCGCCGACCCGTACCCCGTGTACGCCCGGCTGCGCGACGAGGCCCCGATCTACCACAACGAGCGCTACGACTTCTGGGCGCTGTCCCGGCACGCCGACGTGGAAAAGGCGTTGTCGGACTGGGAAACCTTCTCCAACAGCCGAAGTGACATTCTCGAACTGGTCAAGTCGGACTTCGACATGCCGCCGGGCGTGATGATGTTCGAAGATCCGCCGATGCACACCCTGCTGCGCGGGTTGATGTCGCGGGTGTTCACGCCGCGCCGGATGGCCGAGATCGAAGATCAGATCCGGCAGTTCTGCGTACGTTGCCTGGACCCTCTGGTCGGCTCAGGCGGGTTCGACATCATCGCCGAACTGGCATCGATGATGCCGATGCGGGTGATCGGAATGCTGCTCGGCATACCCGAATCCGAGCAGATCGGGGTTCGTGACGCCAACGACGCCAATCTGCGTACGAAGCCGGGCACGCCGATGAAGGTGGTGCAGGCCGACCGCATCGCCGACGGCCGGATCTATGCCGACTACGTCGAGTGGCGGGCCAACAACCCCTCCGACGACCTGATGACGGCGCTGCTCAACGTCGAGTTCACCGATGAGTTCGGAGTCACCCGCAAGCTCGAGCGCAAAGAGGTGCTGCACTACACCCAGGTGGTGGCCGGCGCCGGCAACGAGACCACCGGGCGGCTCATCGGATGGCTGGCCAAAGTGCTCGCCGAACATCCAGACCAGCGTCGCGAGGTGGCCCAGGATCGCTCACTGCTGACCCGCGCGGTCGATGAGACGCTGCGCTTCGAACCCACCGGGCCGCACGTGGCGCGCTGGGTGGCAAGAGATTTCGAGTACGACGGCACCACGGTGCCGGCGGGGAGTGCGATGCTGCTGCTGTTCGGCGCGGCCAACCGCGACCCTCGTCGCTACCACAACCCCGACACGTTCGACATCCATCGCAACAACATCAGCCACCTCACCTTCGGCAAGGGTTTGCACTACTGCCTGGGCGCCAACCTGGCCCGCCTGGAGGGCCGTGTCGCGCTCGACGAACTGCTCAACCGGTTCCCCGAATGGGAGATCGACTACGACAGTGCGAAACTGGCGCCCACATCGACGGTCCGCGGTTGGGAGCATTTGCGCGTCGTCGTCAGCTGACTGTGGTGAACTGAGCACCGTGAGCTGGTGGATCGGACAGGCGCGGCGCAGGGTCGGTGCCGAGGTGCCGGCACCGCCGGATCCGGTGCGGGCCTTCTATGTCGACCTGGGCAACATTTCGCAGGTGCACCCGCTGGTGCAGTGGGTCCGAAGCACCTCCCGGGTGGACCTGGCCGACGGGTACCGCCAGGACTATCAGGTGCGCGACCGGATCCCGTTGGGGCCGTTGGCACTTCCGATCACCTACCGCGCGCGGCTCATCGTTCCCGCCGCAGGCCCGGTGAGCGCGCAGGCCCGCCAGTTTCCGCAGGTGCAACTGGACAGCCGGGTGGTGTTCGCGGCGACCGAGGCCGGAACCCGGATCACCGAGGACTTGACCATCGCGGCCCCGAGGCCGTTGTTGTCGATCACCGTGGAGCAGGCGGTTGCGGCCCACACCGAGATGCTCGCCACGATCGCGAAGCTGTTCGCGCCGGACTAGTTTCGAGGCGCACCCTCGAGCTACGAGGCGCTGACCGCTTCGGCGTGCTCGGTGGCCACCGACTTGGCCCAGCGGTAATCGGCCTTGCCCGCGGGGGAGCGCACGATCTGCGGTGACCGGATGAACGCCTTCGGGATCTTGTAGCGGGCGATCGCGCTCTCACACACCGTCACAAGCTCTTCGTGGGTGGCCGACGCGCCCTCGGCGAACTGCACGACGGCCACCACCTCACTGCCCCAACGTTCCGACGGTCGTCCGACCACCACCACGTCGTACACGGCCGGGTGCGCGGCGATGGCGCGCTCGACCTCCTCGACGAAGATCTTCTCCCCGCCGGAATTGATGGTCACCGAGTCACGGCCCAGAAGCTGAATACGCCCGTCTTCCAACACGTTTGCCCGATCACCGGGAACCGCCCAGCGGACACCGTCGATCGTGGGGAAAGTGCGCGCGGTCTTGGCCGCATCTCCCAGATAGCCCAGGGGGATCAGATCGCGCCGCGCCAGCCAGCCTCCGCCCTCGCCGGGGCCGAGCACCCGGGTCAGATCCTCGGCCACCACAGCCGTATCGGACTGGGCGTTGAAGGTCGCCGCCTGGGAATCGGTACCCGCGGTGGATGCGGTGCTCATCTGAGTGCCCGACTCGGAGGACCCCACGGCATCGAGCAGCATCAGATGCGGCAGAGCGGCCAGGATCCGCTCACGCACGGTCGGTGAGAGCGGCGCGCCTCCGTTGCTGATGGTGAACAGGCCGGACAGGTCGTAATCGCCCTTCTCGATCTCGTCGATCAAGGGGCGGGCGATCGCATCGCCCACGACCGGGATGCTGAGCACCCGTTCGCGTGCGGCGAGTGTCAGGACATTGTCGGGGCGCATCCGCACGACATCATCGGGGATCACGAGCTTTCCGCCCATCGTGATGGCGTTGTAGGCCGCCCATTGCGCGGCGCCGTGCATGAACGGCGGGATCATCAGCAGCGACAATCCACCACCCGCGGTGCGGGCGCGCTCGGCGAGTTCCTCGTACGAACCGATGAAGGTGTCGCTGCCGAACGGCCGTCCACCCATCGAGGACAGGAAGATGTCGTGCTGACGCCACAGCACGCCCTTGGGCATGCCGGTGGTGCCGCCCGTGTAGAGGACGTAGAGGTCGTCGCCCGACGGAGTCGGCATGCCGGCCTCCGGAGCGGAGGTCTTCAGGATCGTCTCGTAATCGACGGCGCCCGGCAGGAGTTCGTTGCCCGATTCGTCGGCGACCTGGATGAGCACCTGCAGATCGGGCAGCTGATCGCGGATGGCGGCCACCCGTGGTGCGAACTCGGCGTTGAAGATCACCGCCCGCGCGTTCGAATCTTTCAGCAGGTAGAGGAGTTCCTCTTCCACATAGCGGTAGCTGACGTTGAACGGTGCCACCCGAGCGCGGTAGCTGCCGATCATCGACTCGAGGTATTCGTTGCCGTTGCGCAGGTAGATGCCGAGGTGGTCCTGACCCGACTCGTGTCCGGCGAGTGCGTCGCGCTCGGTATGCGCGCCGAGACCGGCCGACACCAGATAGTGGGCGAAGCCGTCGACGCGGGCGTCGAACTCGGCGTAGCTCAAGCGTCGGTCCCGCCACACCAGGAAAGTCTGATCGGGCACGGCTTTGGCCACCGTGGAGAACACTGTGGACAGATCGAACTTCACGTCGGCGCTCATGGCACTCCTGATGTGCGCGGATTTCGGGCCCCACGACCATACATGCATCGCTCAGCTGTATGGCCGCCGGTGTGTGACCCGCGCCTCAGGCCGGACGGACGTATCAGACCGGGAAGAACCCGTCGCCGGTCAGCACGCCGGGCTGCCAGCCCTGCGCTCCGAGGCACAGCATCGGCCGGCCGTCGGGGGACTGTGCCGCTTCCTGCGGCCCCGGGCATGGTGAGCCGATCTCCTGCACGCCGTTCAACGGATAGGCGTAGGTCCAGAAGCCGGTGTAGACCGGCGGCCACTGATTGGGAATCCACTTGCACTGCATGGCCGTACCGCCCGGGCCGCGGCCGAATACGTTGCGCTCCCAGCTGAAGCAGGGCGCGCCGTTGGAAGCCTCGTAGCTCATCCCCGGGACATCGGTGGGGTAGCGGCCCGGATTGTCCGGATACATGTTGCTGTTGTCATCGGCCAAGGCACCCGGTGCCGCCGAGAGTGCTGTTGCCAGTGCCGCCGCGGCGACCGCCGTCGCACCGAAGAGTTCGCGAATCATGTTCCACCCTCAGCATTGCCGGCCGCCAGTCGGATGAGGCCGGCCAGTTCGTTGACTTTGGGCCAGAATCCTAGCCGGTCGCCGCGGCGAGCAGTCGGCATTTCGCACCGTTGTTACTCGCCGGTATCGGTGTCGAGCACACTGACCGCGATGCCGTACGGCAAGAACCGCACCCGGCGGCCCGGATCGGTATTGCTCGCGTTGGCCCGGAGGGCTTCGAGCTCGTTGGGGAAGACCTGCTCGATGTGGGCGCCGCCGGCGTCATCGACGCTATAGATCGCCCACACTCCGTCGCCCTTCTCACCGGTGGTCTCCGGTTCGGTCCTGGGCCGGGAGAACCGGGTCACCTCATCCAGCAGCCCTGCCCAGCCGGCGCCCTGGCCAGGATTGCCCAAGAATTTGCCCAAACCGTCGAGGGCGTCGCGCAAGCCTTCGCCGGCCTCGCGGGCCACCCGATCGAAGTCCTCTGGGTCGAAGCCGAACGGTCCACTGCCACTCATGGCGCACTCCTCGGTGGTTGTGGGTACAAAGTGTCCAAACACCAGTGTGCGCGCACGCGGCGCCGGGCGGGATGGTAAACGATCCATATGGTCTTCACACGGGACGAGCTGCTGGCCACCGTCGAGTTGTCACCGCAGGCAGCCGGTGCACACGACCGACAGGGATGGGTCGGACTGTTCGCTGCGGGCGGAACGGTCGAGGACCCGGTGGGCTCACGGCCACACCGCGGGGCCGCGCAGATCGAGCGGTTCTACGACACCTTCATCGGCCCGCGCGACATCACCTTTCACCGCGACGCCGACATCGTCAGCGGCTCCACCGTGATCCGCGATCTCGAACTCGAGGTCGCCATGAGCGCATCGGTCACCATGCGGATTCCGGCGTACCTGCGCTACGCCGTCGTCCCCGCCCCGGCCGGTCCGCGCATCGCCGAACTGCAGGCGTACTGGGAGCTGCCGTCGATGATCGGCCAATTCGCCTCGGCCGGCGCCGGCGCGGTGCCGGTCGGGCTGCGCCTGGCCGGTGCGCTGCTGCGCAACCAGGGCCCGTCGGGGTCGCTGGGCTTCGCCAAGGGAATGATCGGAGCGGGGCGGGCGGGCAAGCGTCTGACCGCCGGCCTGTTCGACGACTTGTGTGGCGGCGACGAGGTGGCGGTGCAACGCCGGCTGGGCGAGCACACCGTCATATCCTCCGGTGAGGACGAGCCGTTGAGTACATCCGGATTGGTGGAGCGCACCGCGGGCGCGTCCTGGCACAAGATGATCGCCTCCGGGTCGAGCGTGGTGGCCGGCCTGGAACGCGACGGACACCGGTCCGTACTGATCGCCGAACTCGGTCGCGGACCGCGCGCGGTCGCGCGGTTACGGCACTTCGCCGACCCGACGTGAACGGGCAAACCGGCCCGGCGTCGCAGTTCCCGCACCCTGTCGTGAGACCGTAGAGGGATCATGGCTGATCACGCTTACATCACCTACGAGGAATTCGGTCGCCGGTTCTTCGAGGTGGCCGTATCCGAGGACCGGGTCGGCGACGCCATCGGGGCGATCGCCGGCGATGAGTTCGAGCTCGGCCCGATCGCCCAGGGCCCGGGCAAGATCGCCAAGGTCACCGCTCGGGTCAAGATCCAAAAGCCGCGGGTGAGCCGCATCGTGGGCGAAACCATCACGTTCTCCATCCGGATCCCGCTGGAGATCGACATGGTGATCGACCTGCGCATCGACAGGCCCAAGTTCATGGTCTTCGGCGAGATCGCCCTGCGGGCTTCGGCATTGGCGGCCGAGCCGCTGTTGCTGATCCTCGACGTCAAGAAGCCGCGTCCGTCCGACATCTCGATCCACGTCACATCGAAATCGCTGCGGGCCGAGGTGCTGCGCATCCTGGCCGGAGTCGACGCGGAGATCAAACGCTTCATCGCCGCACACGTGGCCGGTGAGATCGACAGCCCGGAATCGGAGCAGGCCAAAGTGATCGACGTGGCCAAGGAACTCGATTCGGCCTGGGGCGGGATCTGACACCGGGCACTGGCTGCGGGCGCACTCCGAGACGCCCCGTACCATTACCGCCATGCAGCGCAACGTGATCCGGACCGGTCGAGCGGTCGCGGCCTCGGTGGCGACGGCGATCGCCAAGGCCGGCGAGGGCGACCTGACGGGCGGCCCGGCCGATCTCGCGTGGTCGATCCTCGGCTTCGGTTAGGCGCTCAGGCACATCAGAGCGGGGCGTCTGGGCGAGCGGCCGTTGCCGCCGGACTGGCCGCGAAGGTGACGCCACAGCCACGGCATGAGCATGTTCTGCGTCCACAACACCTGTGAGTAGGCCCGGGACCGAAACGTCTGACTCTGATCCCGGCCGGTGGCCAGCGCCCAATCATGGTTACTGCCAGGCAATCCGAGTGCCTCAGCAGCGGCGTCGGCGAAGAGGCCGTGTCCCTTCGCCGACCCGTGCACGCGATCAGGACTCCACGTCTCCGGTTCGCACATCGATGGAGCCGAGTACAGATCGACAAGCTGGAACCCGTACCGATCGGCGGCATCCCTGATCGCATCGTTGATCTGCACCACCCGCCTTCCCAGCAGTCGGCCCACCGGCAGGATCTCGGTGATGTCGGGGAACGTGGTCGTGACGACCGTGGCTCCGGATTCCGCGAGGTTGCGGTAGACCTGCTCGAGATCGCCCAGCGCCCGCGTGAACGCGCGCCCGGGCCGGGTCACGTCATTCATCCCGATGCACACGGTGACCAGATCCGGCCGCATCGACAACGCGGTGGGCAACTGGGTGTGGAGCACATCGCCGATACGGTGGCCGCGAATGGCGAGGTTGGCATAGCCCAAACCTGGATACAGCCCGTCGAGGCGCACCGCGAGCCGATCGGCGAAGCCCATCAGGCCGATGGTGTCGTCGCCATCCCACAGTCCTTCGGTCTGGCTGTCGCCGAGGGCGACATACCGGGTGAAACGTCGCACGCTGGCGACTCTAGCGCGCCCCGAATCGGGCGTTGCACCCAGACACGTCGAAGGGGCGCCCAAAAGGACGCCCCTCCTTGATGTTTCACGAAATTTGGACTTACTTCACGTCCACGTAAATCGTTTTGTTGACAACGTTGGTCTGCAAGCTGTCGCCCGGGTTACCGGAATCTGTCCGGGTGTAGGTCTGCCCGGGCCGCACCGCGACCACCGAAGCCTTGTCCAGTGGGGTCGAGCCGACGTGGTTGACGACGACCTTGTAACCCTGAGCCTGCAGTTCGCTGATGGTCTGCTGGGCATTGCCCGGTCCGGTAGGAGCGGCCTGTGCCGGTGCGGCAAGACCGACCACGGCTGCCGCTGCAGCGCCCGCCAGTGCTGTGGCAAATCCGATTCTCATCATCTTTGGTGCCTTCTTTCGCTGTTCTGTTGTGTCGCACCCGGCGCACCGGCGGCGCACTGTCGCTGGGCGTCGTCGCTAGTCCTTATAGGTGTTACACAAGGGTTAACCTGCAGTTCACAGATAAAATTCCGGCTGTCCGAAACCGTTGACGAGGGCTGCGTCACACTCGGGAACCGGGCCACCGCGCTCCGCTCGCCGCCCCGCTGTACCGGCTCTGGAGTGACCCGGATTACGCTGCGGTGGCAAAGTGGTTCACAACACCCGTGTCATCGGAACGGCATCGCCGCGTAGCGTGCAACCCGTGGCCAAACTGAGCGCCGGGATATTGCTGTACCGCCTCGCCGGATCCGATGTCGAGGTGCTGATCGCCCATCCGGGGGGACCGTTCTGGGCCCGCAAGGATGCCGGCGCGTGGTCGGTACCCAAGGGCGAGTACGCCGCTGACGAAGACCCCTGGCTTGCGGCGCAACGGGAATTCACCGAGGAACTCGGCGTCGCCCCGCCCGCGGGCCCGCGTATCGACCTCCTCCCGGTACGCCAGGCCGGAGGCAAGGTGGTCACCGCGTTCGCGGTACGCGGGGACTTCGACGCCGCTTCGGCGGTGAGCAACACATTCACCGTCGAATTGCCGAAGGGTTCCGGACGGTTCGTCGAATTCCCCGAAATCGATCGTGTCGCTTGGGTTTCAGTGGCCGTGGCGCGCACCAGATTGCTGACTGGACAGCGTCCGTTGTTGGACCAGCTGATGGCCGCGCCGGAACTCGCGGGCTATGGCGAAGGCCGCCCGGACAGCGGCTAGCGACTCAGAGATCCAGCGTCAGCCGCTGCCCGGCTTCCGCTCGTGACACGCAGGTCAGCAGATAGCCCGCGTCGCGCTCCGGGTCGGTCAGCAACGTATCCCGGTGCTGCACAACCCCGTCGGAACCTGGCGCGGTGCGGATCCGGCAGGTGCCGCAGAACCCTTGCTGGCATGAGTACGGCGCGTTCACGCCGGCCCGTCCCAGCGCGGCGAGCAGTGTCTCATCGGCTCCGACCGTCATCGTGGCACCGGTGGAGGCGATCGTGACCGAGAATTCGGCTCCGTCGACAACCGGTGGCGCCGCGAATCTTTCGAAGTGCAGTTCGACGTCGTCACGGCCGGTGAGCGCAGCCCGGATTCCGGTCAGCATCGGGGCCGGCCCGCACGCGTACACCGTGGTGCCGTCGGGACAGTCGCCCAGCAGATCGTCGGCACTCGGCAGTCCGTCGACATCGTCGGTGCGGATCTCGATACGGTCGCCGAACCGGGAGAGCTCACCCAGGAACGGCAGGCTGTCGCGGCTGCGCCCGGCGTACACCATCGACCAGTCGACTCCCAGCCGTGCGGCCAATCCGAGCATCGGCAGGATCGGCGTGATGCCGATTCCGCCGGCGATGAAACGGAACCGCTGAGCAGGCGACCCGTAGCCGGGCACGGTGAGGGCGAACGCATTCCGCGGGCCGTGGGTGCTCACCGTGCTGCCGACCCGCAGGCTGTCGTGCACCTCGACCGAGCCGCCGCCGCCATCGGGGATGCGCCGCACCGCAATTCGATAACTGTCGGTGACCGCGGGGTCGCCGCACAGCGAGTACTGCCGAACCCGTCCGCTGGCCAGATGCAGGTCGAGATGCGCGCCCGGATACCACTGCGGCAGCTCACCGCCGTCCGCAGCAGCAAGAGTCAGTGCGATGACGTCCTGATCGTGGGCGACCACCTGCCGGTCCGTCACCGTCAGAACGATCGTGCGATCCAGCTCGGGTGGCGGACCGGGCCGACGCACCAGCCGGCCCACGGTCCATAGGGTGGCGATGGCGACGTCGGCCGCGCCGAGCATCGGGTCATGGCGGAAACGGCCTGAAATACTCGGCGGAATCCGGCGGTATCGGGATATCAGTGAAAGCGTCGGCACAATTGTGCCCGTCACAGGTGAGCGGCTCGAGCCGCGGGCGAGCTGGCCAGGTATGCGACCGCCTGCGCCGTCGAACCCATCTCCTCCGGTGAGAAGCTCGGCCGGCAGTAGGCCAGCGTGCTGGTACCGAACATCCGGGAGAACTTCGGCAGCAGTCCCAGCTTGGAATCGTGCATGCGCATCCTGTTCATCCGCCACCAGCCGATGTCGAGGGTCGGGTCACTCTTCACCATCGCCCAGCAGCCGCGCTGGAAGAACAGATAGACCGCGGTCGCGGCGATCGACATCGCCCGCACCCGGCTGAAATAGCTGGGCTGGAAATACATCGCGACGTCGTGGGCGACGCTGCGGTGCTCGACCTCTTCGCTGCCGTGCCAGCGGAACAGATCAGTCATCGTCGGGTCCGCGTCGTAGTCCTCCCACGAGCAGTTCAGCACGAAGTCGCCCAGCACCGCGGTGTAGTGCTCGATGGCCGCGATGAGCCACAGCCGGTCACAGAGATTGGACAGCCTGCGACGCGGATCCGTCGACCCGGCCGGTGCCAGGGTCCGGGTGAACACATGCTCCACCAGTGACAGGACCGGCCGGTAATCGACTCCGTGGTTGGTCAGGAACTCGTCGAGCACCTGATCGTGTGTCTCGGCGTGGGTCGCTTCCTGGCCGATGAAACCCCGCATGTCATCGGCCAGTTTGGGATCCCGCACGTACGGCAGGGCTTCGTTGAACGTGGCGACGAACCAGTGCTCGGCCATCGGCAGCACCACATTGAACAGGTTGACCATCGACGAAGCCACCGGATGGCCGGGGATCCAGTGCAGTGGAATGTTGTCGAGATCGAAATGAACCTTGCGGGCCTGGATCTGAACCGGGCCGGGATCGATCTCGTGGTCGAACCGCAACGGACGCAGCATCGAGAGCCTCCCTGGGAATGAGTGGACTCTCAGCAGTGTACGGATTTAGGTGGGAACGGCGGTACCGGGTTGCCTGTGTCGGGTCAGACCGGGTTCTGATCAGGCCGGCGGCGGCGTGCCCGCGCCCGGCGCCCCGGCGATCGGAACCACCGGGGTGGGCGTCACGGTGGTGACACCGTTGCTGCCGACCCTCGGGCCGCCCGGAACGGCCGAATCGGCGGCCTGATCGGCCGCGGCCGCGCTGCAGTCCAGCATCAGGATCATCTTGCCGTTGGAGTTGACCTTCTGGGAGTCGACCAGGCACTCGGACTGCGGCAGGGCACTGCCGAAAGACCCGCCGAAGGTGGCCTTGACGCCCTGGCTTTTCAGGATCGCCAGCGCCTTCAGGTAGGGCTCGCCGACCACGTTGACCGAGGACGAGCTCGGCTGTGAGGTGGCGGTGCCTGCGGCCAACAGGGCGATCGAACCAGCGGCGAGCAGACCGCCGCCGAGCGCAACAAGCTTCTTCACGTGAACTCCGTCAGTCGGGTGCGTTTGCGAACATATCGCAGCTGTGACGAATGTGAAACCGGAGCAGACACCCGGAGCGTTACATCCCGGCCCGGCCGGTATGGGCGGTGATCGACCTCATCACATCGCACAACGCCGACGCCCGCGCATCGGGGAAGACATCCTCCAGAAGAAGCCGGCGACCGTCCGGACCGGCCAGTGGAATGCGCCAGTTCGGGTATTCGTCGGTGGTTCCCGGCTGGTTCTGAGTGCGCACCTCGCCGACCGCATCGGCCAGCGACAGCGCAAGCAGTTTCGACGGGGTGCGGCCCAGATACCGGTACAGAGCCGACACGATCTCATCGGTGTCCGGGTCCTGCCCGAGCAGGCCGACGCGGCGCAACTCGTCGAACCAGGCGGTTTGGGCGGCGCGGTCCGCGGCCAGCTCCTGATCGGCGGGCCGGGTCAGCAGGCCCAGTTGCTCGCGCAACCGCACGTGCTCGCCGGCCAGATAGCCGGGCGTCGGCGGCAGGTCGTGAGTGGTCACCGAAGACAGGCAGTACTCCCGCCACCGTTCGGCGGGCAAGGGTTTTCCGGAGCCGTCCGACTCGAACCACAGGATCGAGGTGCCGAACAGCCCCCGCTCCTGCAGATAATCGCGTACCCACGGTTCGACGGTGCCCAGGTCCTCACCGACCACCACGGCGCCGGCCCGATGTGCCTCCAGCGCGATGATGCCGATCATCGCGTCGTGGTCGTAGCGCACATAGGTGCCCTCGGTAGGTGCGGCACCCTTCGGGATCCACCACAGCCGGAACATGCCGATGATGTGGTCGATGCGCACGCCACCGGAATGCCGCAGCGCCATGTTGACCACTGTGCGGAACGGTTCATAGGCCTGCTCGACGAGGCGGTCGGGCCGCCACGGCGGCTGTGACCAGTCCTGCCCGAGCTGGTTGAACTCATCCGGCGGTGCGCCCGCGGTGACCCCCAGTGCCAGCACATCCTGCAGAGCCCAGGCGTCGGCGCCATCGGGATCGACCCCCACCGCCAAGTCGCTCATCACTCCGAGTTCCATACCGGCCTGCACCGCCGTGGCCTGAGCGGCGGTGAGTTGATCGTCGAGCACCCACTGCAACCACCGGTGAAAGTCCACCGCCTGCGGATTGGCCGCGGCGAATGCGGCCACCTCAGGATTGGCCGGATGCTGCAGCGGCTCGGGCCAGCCATGCCAATCGGCGCCGTACTGTTCGGCAAGCGCACACCAAATCGCGAAATCCTCCAGGCTGCGGCCCTGACGGGCCCGGTAGGCGGCGTAGGCCACCTGGCGGCCCGCCGAACGCTCGACCCGGTACACCTGCTCCAGAGCGGTGCGTTTGGCCTGCCAGGCCGCGTCGCGATCGATGGTGGGGTGGCGGTCGGCCCGCTTGTTCAGCACGGAGCGCAGCGCCCGGATACGGCCGCGGTGACGGACCTCGGCGAACTCCGGGATGGCTTCGACCCGTAGATAGAGCGGGTTGCCGAAGCGGCGGGAAGTGGGCAGATACGGCGACGGCTCCATCGGCGCGGTGGGGGCGGCCGCATGAAGCGGGTTGACCAGGATGAACCCAGCCTCGTGCTCGGCCGCCGACCACACCGCGAGGTCGGCCAGATCTGTCAGATCGCCTGTGCCCCAAGAGGATTTGGACCGAACGCTGTAGAGCTGGACGGCCAGGCCCCAGGCGCGGCGCGGGCCCAGCCGGGCGGGCAGTTCCAGCGTGGCAGGCGAGATCACCACCGGGGTCCCGACATCAGAGTCGCCCAACCGCAGCCGGTGATAGCCCAGCGGGAGGTCGGCGGGCAACTCGAACGTGGCCTCACCGATCAACCGGTCCCCGAGCTCGTACGGGGGGCGGTTGTTCTCCAACTGCCGCAGGCCGGTGCGCTCGGTGCCGTCCTCGAGAAGCAGGGTCAGGTCGACGGGATCACCGTGCGGGACATGCACCCAGAAACTCGATGGCACCGTCGCCCGGCCCAGCACGATGGGTGGCAGGCTGCGCTGCCAGTACTCCCGGTCGTGGGCGGCCAGGGAATCGATGCGGTCGGCTTCGGTGCCTGCCGGGACGCCGAGCGCATCCAGCACGGCCACCAGCGTGGACTCGTCGACAGCGGTGCGCCGGCCGCTCCAATCGTCGAACTCGGCGGCCACGCCGTAGCGGCGGGCCAACTCCAGCAGAGCCGATGAGGTCATGAGACCAATCTTGGTGCCCAGGACGCGATCGTGTCAGTCGACATCGCGGGACAGCAGGTCATCCCAGGTGTCACGGCGCACGACCAGCCGGGCAGTTCCTTTGTGCGCGAACACAACCGGAACCCGGCGGGCACCGTTGTACTGATTCGACATGGTGTAGCAATACGCCCCGGTGACCGGTACCGCCAGTAGGTCGCCGACCTTCGGTTCGCGCAGCGCCACGGCGTCGATCAGCTGATCGCCGGACTCGCAGTGCCTGCCGACGAGGCTGACCGGCTCGCCGCCGCCGACGCGGTCGGCGATGGTGGCCTCGAACCGCTGCCCGGTCAGCGACACCTCCAGGTTGTCGCCCATCCCGCCGTCCACCGCCACATGGGTGATCGCCCCGTGTTTGACGGTGGTGACGCGGTACAGCGTGCAGGCGTTGGCCGCCACCATGCTGCGACCGGGTTCGACGATGATCCGGCTGTCGGGCGGCAGCAACTCACGGGCCTGGGTCACCATCGCCTCGGCGTAGTCGTCCAGGCTCGGCGGGTCCTCGTCGTAGGTGTAGCGCGCCCCGAGTCCGCCGCCGAGGTCGTAGACCTCGAACGTGCCAAGAGCCGCGATCGGTTTCACCGCCGCGGCCAGTTGCTCGACATCGAGCAGTTGCGATCCCACGTGGGTGTGCACACCGTCCAGGCGTAGCCGCGGACTGGCCTCGATACGCGCGATCGCCGCCCGGGCGTCCGCGGGCATCAGGCCGAACTTGGACCCGGCATGGCCGGTGGCCTGCGAGGCGTGCGTGGCGGCCTCGACGCCGGGGATCACCCGGACCAGACACGGTTGCTTGTGGCCGGCGGGCACGATCCGCTCCAGCCGGTCGATGTCGTCGAAGTTGTCGACCACTACGAGACCCACACCGTGGCCGACGGCCAGCGTGAGTTCCTCGTCGGTCTTGGCGTTGCCGTGCAGCACCAGCCGGGCCGGATCGGCACCGGCCTTGATCGCCGACAAGACCTCGCCTCCGCCCGCGACGTCGAGGTGCAGCCCTTCGGATGCCATCACCCGCTGGACCGCGGTGCAGGGGAAGGACTTCGACGCGAACGCGACGTCACTGCGCGGCCAGCGAGTGCGGAACGCCGAGAGATAGTCGACGGCCCGCTGCCGCAACGCGCTCTCATCGACCACGATCGCCGGGGTGCCGAACTGCCCGGCGACGGAATCCAGCCGGCAGCCGCCGACCAACAGCATGCCGTCGCTGTCCTGCCGTGTTCCGGGCGGGAAGAGCCCGATCAGATCGTCGGCGGTGGTCTCGCTGTGGATCGTCACCGGTTCAGCGTGCCACTGGCGACGCCTCCCCGAGCGCTGTTAGATTGTCTGTAACGATCCTTACAGAGGCAGGTGTACATGCCCAGCGCATCCACGAAGCGACAACAGCAGGGCGCGGGTTCTCGCGAGCAGATCCTCGACGCCACCGAGCGATTGATGGCCACGCGCGGTTATGCCGCCACCTCCATCAGTCACATCCGCGAGGCCTGCGGTCTGCCGGCCAGCTCGATTTACTGGCATTTCGGGTCCAAGGACGGAGTCCTCGCGGCGGTGATGGAACGCGGAGCCGACCGTTTCTTCGCGGCCATACCCAGCGGGGGCAGCATCGGCGAACAGTTGGCGGTCCTCGCGGGCCTGCAATCACAGCGTCCCGAGTTCCTCCGCATCCTCTACCTGCTGTCCCTGGAACGCAGTGATGACCCGACGGTGACAGCGGTGGTGCGCCGCGTGCGGGACACCGCCATCGCGCGCTTCTCCGCCGCAATCCGCGGCCAATTGCCCGCAGATGTAGCACCACGCCGTGCGGAGCGGGTGGTCGCCGAACTCACGGCATTCGCTGTCGCGCAATCCGACGGCGTCTTCTTCGCCCGCCATCTCGAGCCCGACAGCACCGACGTGGCGCGCATGTACCGGCGGCTGTGGCAGGCCGTCACCGCCCTCATCCCGATACTCCTGGAGGAAATGTGACGGGCAAGACCGCGATCATCACCGGTGCGAACACCGGGCTCGGATTCGAATGCACGCGGGCACTGCTGGCCTCCGATCCGGAGTGGCATGTGGTGATGGCGGTGCGCGACACCGCGCGTGGGGCCGACGCGGCCGCCCGGCTCGACTCTCCC
Source organism: Mycobacterium sp. URHD0025 (assembly GCF_000426065.1). Lineage (GTDB taxonomy): Bacteria > Actinomycetota > Actinomycetes > Mycobacteriales > Mycobacteriaceae > Mycobacterium. The sequence continues at coordinate 89,769 of NZ_AUEQ01000012.1, forward strand.
GGACGCGTCACCGTCGGCGAGCTCGACCTGGCATCGCTGCGGTCGGTGCGTGACTTCGCCGACAGATTGCCGCATCTGGAGGTTCCGCCGTTGGCCGCGCTGGTGTGCAACGCCGGCCTGCAGGTGGTCTCGGGGTCACCGATAACGGCGGACGGCCATGAAATGACGTTCGGCGTCAACCACCTCGGTCACTTCGCCCTGGTGCGGCACGTGCTGGGTGCGTTGACGGCCCCGGCCCGGATCGTGGTGGTCAGCAGCGGCACCCACGATCCGGACAAGTTCACGGGAATGCCTGTGCCGCAATATAATTCAGCTGAGGAACTACTGTGTCCAGCGGTGGGCGGCCTGACGGGCGAAGAGGGCCGGCGTCGCTACACCACTTCCAAACTCTGCAACATGCTCTTCACCTACGAATTGGACCGGCGGTTGGGGCACGGGGCCCGCGGAATCACCGTCAACGCATTCGACCCGGGGCTGATGCCGGGTTCTGGGCTGGCCCGGGACTACCGGGGCGTCCAGCGACTGGCCTGGCGCCTGCTCATGCCGGCACTGCGGGTATTGCCCAATGTGAACAGCACCAGGCGTTCGGGAGCCAACCTCGCCGCGCTCGCCGCCGATCCCGCCCTCGAGGGTGTCACCGGGGAGTACTTCGAAGGAACTCGCAGGATCCGCTCCTCCCGCGATTCGTACGACGCGGGCAAGGCGGCCGATCTGTGGCAGGTCAGCGAACGGTTGGTGGCCGCGGTCGGCTAGCTTTGCCGGGGCCTTTCCGCGGACACAGTGGTTTCGTGGGCACAGTAGTGTCGCCTCAGTGGTATCCAGGCCGGTCTCACCGAATCGCGATTCCGCCGCCTTGCGCCGGGCCCGCATCGCGGTGGGAGCTCTGTTTCTGACCAACGGAGCGATCTTCGCCAATCTGCTGCCGCGCTATCCGGAGATCAAAACCGATCTGCACCTCGGCAACGCGGTGTACGGCGCTGCCGTCGCGTCGTTCTCCGCCGGGGCACTGGTGGCGGGACTGACCGCGGCGACGCTGATTCGACGGTTCGGCAGCGCACGGGTCGCGGTGATCGGCACGGTCGGCCTGGCCGCGTTCGTCGTCGCAGCCGGTGTCGCGGACACGGCACTGCTGCTCGCCGCCGCCCTGTTTGTGGCCGGGGCGTGTGATTCTGTGGTCGACGTCGCGCAGAACGCACATGGGCTGCGGGTGCAACGCGAACACGGCCGCTCGATCATCAACTCGCTGCACGCCGTGTGGGCGGCCGGTGCGATCCTCGGCGGGCTCACGGGTGCCGGTGCGATCGCGCTCGGAATACCGCGCGGAATCCAGCTTTCGGCGGTCGGAGTGCTGTTGAGTGCGGTGGCTCTGGTGGCCTACCGCTACCTGTTGCCCGGCCCCGACCATGACGACCACCCTGCGGCGCACGCCTCCGCCGCGATGACCAAGGCCGGCCCGCGGGTGTACCTGATCCTGGTGGCGCTGGTGCTGATCGCCATTGCCGGCGCCACGGTCGAGGACTCCGGAAGCTCGTGGGCCACGCTGTATCTGCGCGACTCCCTGCACGCGCCACCCGCGCTGGCCGTCTTCGGGTACATCGCACTGGTCGGGTTCATGTTCATCGGCCGGTTGGCCGGTGACCGGCTGGTCGATCGGTTCGGCGAGGCCGTCGTGGCGCGCGCGGGCGGCATGATCGCGGCCGCCGGGATGGGCCTCGCATTGGCCTTCCCGAGCATCCCCGCCACGATCGCCGGTTTCGCGCTCGCGGGCCTGGGGGTGGCCACGCTGGTGCCGGCCGCCATGCACGGCGCCGACCAACTGCCCGGCCTGCGCCCCGGCACCGGGCTCACCGTGGTCACCTGGCTCATGCGGGTCGGATTCTTCGGGGCGCCACTACTGGTCGGACTCGTCGCCGATGCCGCCGGGTTGCGGGCCGGCCTGCTGGTGGTGCCATTGGCAGGGCTGCTGGCAGTCCTTCTGGCCGGCGTGCTCCCGCGTAGGCCGGCGCCGACTCAAGATTCAGTGGCTGTGCCCGACGCCGGCGAGCTCGATCGTGAACACACCCGACACGATTAGGGCGATGCCGAGCATCATCACCGGTGTCAGCGGCTCCTTGAACAGGAACTTGGCGACGACGGCGACCAGGGCTACACCGCACGCGGTCCAGATGCCGTAGGCGATCCCCACCGGTACACCGAACGACAGCGCCAGCCACAGCAGATAGAACGACATCAGATAACCGGCGACGACCGGCGCGATCCAGACCTTGCGGCGGAAACCGTCCGATGCCCGCAGCGCGAGCGTGGCGCACACCTCGACCAGGATCGCCCCGGTCAACGCAAGCCACATCATGATTCGGCCTCCCGCGGGTGCGACCCGAGTTCGACAAGCAGCACGCCCGCGATGATCAAACCGATGCCTGCCGCGATCGGCCAGGTGAAGGGGTCATCGAACAAAAATGCGGCGAGTACGGCCGTCGCGGCGGTACCGAGCGCACCCCAGATTCCGTAGGCGACGCCGACGGGCATGCCGGCTCGCAGCACGAGGGTCAGCAACACGAACGCGGCCAGGTAGCCGGACGCCACCAGCACCAGCCACCCCGGATGATCCTGGGACGCGCGCAGCGACAGTGTGGCGGTGACTTCGGTGGCGACGGCCGCTATCAACAACACCCACGTCCGCACTCGACAAACCTATCCGAGCGCCCGAAGGCGGGTGAGTACCGTGGGGGAGTTCGCCCAGCTTCACCGAGGAGTTCGCATGACCGATTCGACGACGCGCGCCCACGCCAGGAGTTTGCCGGTCGCCGACGAACGGCCGGTCCGGTGACCGCGGCCGGCGGTCCGGTCGTCGACACCGCCTACGGACCGGTGCGCGGGACCGACCGCGGAACGGTCAAGCAGTGGCTGGGTATTCGGTACGCGGCCGCTCCGGTCGGTGAGTTGCGGTGGCGGTCACCACAACCGCCCGCGCGTTGGCAGGAGATCGCCGACGCGACCGCGCCCGGTCCGGTATGCCCGCAGATGACGGATCCGAGGCTCCCGCTCGACCTGGGCGGCCGCCAAGGTGAGGACAGTCTGGTGCTCAATGTCTGGGCGCCCGGCGGAACAGGAGCCGGCGACGCCAAGCCGGTCATGGTCTGGGTCCACGGTGGCGCCTATGTCCTCGGCTCGGGAAGCCAACCGCTCTACAACGGGTCGGTGCTGGCCGCCGAAGGCGACGTCGTCGTGGTCACGCTCAACTACCGGCTAGGCCCGTTCGGCTTCCTGGACCTGTCCGAATTCAACGGACGGGCCGGTGCGAAGGGACTGCGTTTCGACACCAACGTCGGCCTGCGCGACGTGCTGTCGGCATTGCACTGGGTACGCGACAACATCGCCGCATTCGGTGGCGACCCGCAACGGGTGACGCTGTTCGGCGAGTCGGCCGGCGGCGGCATCGTCACCACCCTGCTGGCCAGCCCGGCCGCCGAAGGGCTGTTCAGTGCTGCGATCGCGCAGAGTTCGCCTGCGACATCGGTGTACGACGCGGAGCGGTCCCGGACGGTGGCAGCACAGTTCCTCGAGCGCCTCGGCATCGCGGGCGACGACGTCGCGCGGTTGCCGGGCATGCCGGTACCGGCCATCCTGGCCGGCGCCAAGGCCGTGTTCGACGCGGTTCCCACCCAGACCCCGGGCCTGCTGGCATTCGCCCCGGTCGTCGACGGTGACATCGTCCCCGAGTACCCGGTGGCCGCCGCGCAGGAGGGACGCACCCACGCGGTGCCGCTGATCATCGGGACCAACGAGCACGAGGCCACGGTGTTCCGCTGGATGAAGTCACCGCTGATGCCGATCACCCCCGACGCTCTGCGTTCCATGTTCGCCGCGATCGCCGCCGAACAACCCGGCCTGCAGTTGCCGACCGAAGCCCAGATCACCTCGGCCTATGCGGGTTTGCGTCCCAAGGCGATCGGATTGGGCATGGCGCGTGACATCGGATTCCGGATGCCGACCCTGTGGTTCGCCGAGGGGCACAGCGCCGTCGCTCCGGTGTACCTGTACCGCTTCGACTTCACCACCCCGATGCTGCGGTTGCTGCGGCTCGGCGCCGCCCACGCCACCGAGCTGCCGTACGTGTGGGGCAATCTTGTTGCCGGACCGAAGGATCCGACGTTCAAGATGGGTGGGCTCAAGCACGGACGCGCGGTATCGGCGCGGGTACGTCGCCGCTGGGTCAACTTCGCCACCACCGGACAGCCCGCGGGTGCGCTCGGAGAACCGGTGTGGCGGCCGTACCGCCGCGAGGACCGGGCCACCCTGGTGATCGACAAACATGACAAGACCGTCGCCGACCTGGACCGCGACCTGCACACCGCGTGGGGCAGCCAGATCCTCAATTTCCGCTAGGGCGAATCCGACATGGACATGATCCGGTCCGTTCTGGACTTTCTGCCTCCGCCGATGCGGGACCCGGTGTTCTTCGCGATCCCGTTCTTCCTGGTGCTGTTGACGGTGGAATGGGTTGCGGCGCGGCGCCTGGAGCACCTCGAATCCGGACGTATGCCCGCCGGTTCGTTCCACACCCGCGATGCCTGGGCGAGCATCTCGATGGGACTGGTGTCGATCCTCACCACGGCCGGGTGGAAACTGCTGGCGCTGTTGGGTTATGCCGCCATCTACGCGTACCTGGCACCGTGGCACCTGCCCGGAAACCGGTGGTACACCTGGCTGATCGCGATCGTCGGGGTGGATCTGCTGTTCTACGGATATCACCGGGTGGCGCACCGGGTGCGGTTGGTCTGGGCCACGCATCAGGCACATCACTCGAGTGAGTACTACAACTTCGCCACCGCACTACGGCAGAAATGGAACAACAGCGGCGAGATCCTGGCCTGGATTCCGCTGCCGCTGCTCGGCGTCCCGCCGTGGCTGGTGTTCGCCGCCTTCTCGGTGAACCTGGTCTATCAGTTCTGGGTCCATACCGAACGTGTCGGAAAGTTGTGGCGGCCAATCGAATTCGTGTTCAACACGCCGTCGCATCATCGCGTTCACCACGGACGCGACCAGCTCTACCTCGACCGCAACTACGGCGGAATCTTCATCGTGTGGGACCGGATGTTCGGTACGTTCCAGCCGGAGGTGTTCCGCCCGCACTACGGGCTGACCAAACAGGTGAACACCTTCAACATCTGGAAGCTGCAGACTCACGAATATGTGGCGATCGCCCGGGACGTGCGGCAGGCGGACCGGATGCGGGACCGGCTGGGGTATGTCTTCGGCCCGCCGGGCTGGCAGTCCACCGAGGTTTCCCGGTCCGAGCCGGTCGGTTAGCGGGTTCGCCCACCGAAGCTGGTCTGCCGTGGTGACGTTCGGCCGTGAACGGCAAAATGTTGCGCCACAACCATTGCCCGGCAAAACAATTGACGCGACCCGTTATTCGGCCCGGCTCTCGAATTGCGACACGCCGCGCAGGTGCGATTCGGTCCTACTGGCGGCGAAATTCCCGGTGTTTCCCAGAGTTTGTGTGACGTTTGGATTCGGGCCGAGCCGAATAGCACCAAAGCAAACATCAAGTCAGTAAGGTCGACGGAACCGGGCGCACAGCCCGGGTCACGGTTCAGAAAGGGGCATTGCGTGGGAGACACACTGACCGAAGGACAGAAGCTGGAGAAGGGGGGGTCGCTCACCTCTAACAACGGCGCATACACGCTGACGTTGCAGGACGACGGCAACCTCGTGTTGTACGCACGCGACGAAGCGGTCTGGTCGACTTCCACCAACGGCCAGGACGTGGTGCGGGCGGAGGTGCAGACCGACGGTAACTTCGTAGTGTACACCGCCGAGAAGCCGGTCTGGCACACCGACACCAAGGGCAAGAAGAACGTCAAGCTGGTTCTCCAGGACGACCGCAACTTGGTGCTGTACGCCGCGGACGGGCCCGCGTGGTCGTCCAAGACCGAGACCTCCGAGCCGCCGCCACCGGCCCCCGAGGCTCCCGCGCCCGAGGTCGAGGTTGCCCCGGCCGCTGTCGAGGAGCCGGTTGCCGCGCCCGAGCCGGCCGCGCCGCCGCCACCCCCGCCACCGCCGCCCGCGCCTGAGCCGCGCACCTACACGGTGGTTTCCGGCGACACCCTGTGGGCCATCGCCGAGCGGTTCTATGGAGACGGCAACAGGTACCAGCAGATCGCCGATGCCAGCGGCATCGCCAATCCTGACCTGATTCACCCAGGCCAGGTCTTGACGATTCCCTGACCTGTTCGGATGCACGGCCCGGACCCTCGTGGTCCGGGCCGTCGTCGTTTTCCGCCCGGGGATACGGGTACCCCCGGTAACGAAGTTGCCGTGGGACCGATATTGATGTCGGTAGGGTGACGTGCACCACGTCCGATAACGAGGGAGGCCGGCCATGCAGAGGTGGCTTGGTGGGGTGATGAGGACGTTGGTCGTGGTTCCGGTGGCTGGACTGCTCGTCTGTCCGGTACCGGTCGCCTCTGCGGCGGGTTCGCTGGTGTATCCGGGCATGGAGATCCGGCAGGACACCAACGTCTGCACGTTGGGCTTCGTGGATCCCGGGAGCCGGATGGCGTTCACGGCGGGGCATTGCCGCGGCGCCGGGCCGGTCAGCGACCGGGACGGCAACTTCATCGGGCACATGGGGTCCTTCCGCGACAACACGCCCGACGGCGCCACGGTGGACACCAACCACATGATCTCCGATTGGGAGACCATCCAATTGGCCGGCGACGTCGTGGTCAACAACGTCCTTCCTGGCGGGCGGATGCTGACGGAGGATCCCGCGGTGACACCGACACCTGGGGCCCCGGTCTGTCACTTCGGTGTCGTCACCGGAGAGACCTGCGGCACCATCCAAGCGGTCAACAACGGCTGGTTCACCATGGCCAACGGTGTGGTCAGCCAAAAGGGCGATTCCGGTGGCCCGGTGTACGTGATCACGCCGGACGGCCGGGCCGCCATCGTCGGGATGTTCAACAGCACGTGGGGCAACTATCCGGCGGCCGTGTCCTGGCAGAACGCCAGCGGACAGGCGCGGAGCGACGGAGGACCTCTGTCCGGCGAGGTGTCCAACCTGGTCGGGCAGCCCTGACCGGTACGAACCGGACACCCGGCGGTGCGGTTTGCCGGCGGGACGAATCGCAGAACTAGAACACGTTCTAGCTTTCGCGCCGAGTCGGCGATATTCTCATGGCGATGCTTGATCAGACACCTGTCCAGATCGCCTGGGTTACCGACGATCTGGACGCCACCGAACAGGCCCTGAGCACGCTGCTCGGGGCACGCCGGTGGGTACGTATGCCCGCGGTGCATTTCAGCCCCGAAAGCTGCACCTACCGCGGCCGGGCCGCCGATTTCGTGGCCGACATCTCGCTGAGCTACGCCGGTGACACCCAACTGGAACTCATCGCACCGGTGCGCGGAGACAGTGTCTACAGTGAGTTCCTCGACCAGCACGGCGCGGGCCTGCACCACATCTGCATCGAGGCGGCCGACGCGCACGCATTCGATACGAAACTGCGCGACGCCGAAGCTGACGGGACACCGGTTGTGTGCCAGGGCGTCATGCCGGGGGGTATGAGGTTCGCGTACGTGTCTGCCGTCGCGGCCGGCGTGCCGTATCTGGAGATCGCTTACATTCCGCCCGAGATCCGGGCGTTCTTCGAGTATGTGAAACAGGAGCAGCAGTGAAGGAAATCCCCGAGGTCTTGGCGGCTGCGGATGTCCAATCCTGGTCCGACGAGTTCGACGTCGTGGTGATCGGGTTCGGCATCGCCGGAGGCTGCGCAGCGGTCAGCGCCGCCGCAGAGGGCGCCCGCGTCCTGGTGTTGGAGAAGGCGGCGGCCGCCGGTGGCACCACGTCGATGGCAGGTGGGCACTTCTATCTCGGCGGCGGCACGGCAGTGCAGGAGGCGACGGGGCACCCCGACACCGCCGAAGAGATGTACAAGTACCTGGCCGCCGTGTCTCGGGAACCCGATCTGGACAAGATCCGCGCCTACTGCGACGGCAGCGTCGAGCACTTCGATTGGCTTGAGGCACTGGGGTTCCAGTTCGAGCGCAGCTTCTACCCGGGCAAGGTGGTGGTACCACCCGGCACCGAGGGACTGTCCTACACGGGCAACGAGAAGGTGTGGCCGTTCATCGAGCAGGCCAAGCCGGCTCCGCGCGGACACTCGGTGCCCGTGCCGGGGGAGTTGGGCGGGGCGGCGATGGTGATCGATCTCCTGCTGAAACGCGCTGAGACGCTGGGTGTCACGATCCGCTACGAGGTCGGTGCCACCAACCTGATCGTCGACGGCAGTTCGGCTCAGCGCGACGTCGTCGGGGTGAAATGGAAGCACTTCGGCGAAACCGGTTGTGTCAAGGCGAAATCGGTCATCATCACCGCCGGTGGCTTCGCCATGAACCCCGAGATGGTCGCCGAATACACTCCGGCACTGGGCAAGAAGCGCCGCACCAAGCACCACGGTGAGGTCGAGCCCTACATCCTGGGCAATCCCAACGACGACGGCCTGGGTATCCGGATGGGTGTGGCCGCGGGCGGCGTGGCGAACGGCATGGATCAGCTGTTCATCACCGCCGCGGCCTACCCTCCGGAAATCCTGTTGACCGGCGTCATCGTCAACAACCAGGGGCAACGCTTCGTCGCCGAGGACTCCTACCATTCCCGTACCTCGGCGTTCGTGCTGCAGCAGCCCGATCAGCAGGCCTACCTCATCGTCGACGAGGCGCACATGGAGATGCCTGCCATGCCGCTGATCCAGTTCATCGATGGATACGAGACGATCGCCGAAATCGAAGAAGCACTGGGTATTCCGGCCGGAAACCTGGCGGCGACGCTGGACCGCTACAACAAGAACGCGGCCGACGGCGAGGATCCCGACTTCCACAAGCAACCCGACTACATCGCCGCACAAGACACCGGGCCGTATGCCGCGTTCGACCTGTCGCTCGGGGTCGCCATGTACTCAGGCTTCACCATGGGCGGGCTGACGGTATCCATCGACGGTGAGGTACTGCGGCAGGACGGCAGCGTCATCCCCGGCCTGTACGCGGCGGGCGCCTGTGCGTCCAACATCGCCCAGGACGGCATGGGATACGCCAGCGGTGTCCAGCTCGGCGAAGGCTCCTTCTTCGGGCGCCGCGCCGGAGCGCGTGCGGCGGCGCGTTAGGCCGGCGAACCGACCGGCGTCAGCTCCCACCGACCGTCGCCGAGTAGTTCCAGGCGGCGCTCGTGGAGCCGGTTGACGCTGTCGCGATGGCTGATGCTGACCACGATGCAGTCCGGTAACTCGGTGGGCAGCATCGTGTACAGCGCGTGCTGCTGGCCGGCGTCGAGAGCAGAGGTGGCCTCGTCGAGGAACACCGCCGACGGCTTGGCCAGCAGTACCCGGGCGAAGGCGATCCGCTGCTGTTCGCCGGGGGACAGCACCTTCCCCCAGTCGGCATCCTCGTCCAGCCGGGAAACCAGATTTCCCAGGGCCACCGCGTCGAGTGCCGCCCGGATCGCATCGTCGCCGTAGGTGCCCGCCGGTGAGGGGTAACAGGCCACGGTCCGTAGATCGCCCAGTGGGGCATAGGGCAGCTGGGACAGGAACATGACCCCGCCCTTCTCTGGATAGCGCACCGTGCCCGATCCATACGGCCAGAGCCGGGCCAGGCTGCGCAGCAGCGTCGTCTTCCCGGTGCCCGACGGCCCCGTGATGACCAACGAATCGCCGGGCACCAGCTGCATGTCCAGATCCTGCAGAAGCAGATCACCGTCGGGCGACCGCACCTCGACATCCTCTAGCTCGACCCCGCCGTTGGTGCTCACCCCGGTATCCAATCGTGGTAGCGCCCTTGCCTGTTCGTTCGCGGTGACAAGCCCGTCGAGCCGGATGATCGCGGCCCGGTACCCGGCGAATGCGTCGTACACGGAGCGGAAGAAACTCAACGAACTCTGCACTCTGCTGAACGCGCTCGCCGACTGCAGGACATCGCCGTACGTCAACTGACCCGCGAACAACCGGGGCGCCTGGATGATCAGCGGCAGCGGGTCGATGATCTGGTTGATGGACCTGTTCCAGCCGAGAAAGGCCACGCCGCGCACGACGAGCCTCCGGTAATTCGCGATGACGTTGGCGAACCGATCTGCCAGTGTGCCGCGTTCGGCACGTTCGCCGTGATAGAAGCCGACCGCCTCGGCGCCGTCGCGGACGCGCACCAGCGCGTACCGGAACGCCGCATTGGTCAGCGAATTGCGGAACGTCAGGCGGATCATCGGTCGGCCGATCCAGATCGCCACCACTGTCGTCATCAACACCCACAGCAACGCGATCCAGAACAACGCCTTCGGCACCGTCACGCCCAGAATCGTCAAGGGCCCCGCCAGATTCCACAGAATCGGGGTGAACGCGACCACCGAGACGATCGCGTACACCGATCCGAACAACAGCGTCTGCGCGGTGGCGACGGTCGGCGTATTGGTTTCGGGGCCGGTGCCCGTGGTGAACACATCGATGTCCTGCTGGATCCGCTGATCCGGATTGTCGATCGGGGTACCGCCGAAGCCGCCGATGAATCGCCCTCGGTAGTAGGCCCGTTGATCCAGCCAGTCGCCGGTGAGCCGGGTGGTGAGCCAGACCCGCCACCGAACGATGAAGTACTGCATCAGATACAGGTCGAGCACCGTGCGGGTGATGTCGGCCGTCACCAACATCGCGAAGATCATGATCGACCGCCAGAATCCGTCAATTCCCGAGCGGCGCACCGCATCATTGCCCGAGCCCGCGCCGGAGAAAGCCACTTGCAGCGCCGTGGTCTGATCGTTGAGGTAGTAGCTGAACAACACGTCCATCCGCACCGAGAGCATCACCGAGAACAGCAACACCCCGAGCAGTCCCCACACCGGAAGGCTTTGGCGCCCAACGAAATAACCGCTGGTGACCCGCCAGAACTGACGGCCCCACGTGGTGATGCGGGCCAGCACCGCCGCGACCGCGACCAGCGCCACCGCGCCGATCGCCCAGGCCTTGAGCACCCAGAACAACGACGCAAGGATCTCGTTGCCCCAGTCCAGCGACTGGGTGAACATCTCCATACCCCGGGAAGTTACCGGGAACGGCCGCTCACGGTTGCTTGATCAGGTCGGCCTCGTCATCTTCGACGCGTCCCAGCCGCCATTCGCCTTCACCGAGCAGCTCTAGTTCATGCGTGTGGTGCTGCTCGACGGTGGTGCGGTGACTGACGCTGACCAGGATGGTGTCGGGCAGGTCGGTGCGCACCCGTTGATACAGCATGAATTCGAGACCTTCGTCGAGCGCGGAGGTCGACTCGTCGAGGAACACCACCTTGGGCTTGACGAGCAGGATGCGGGCGAACGCGATTCGCTGCTGCTCACCGGGGGACAGCACCTTGGCCCAGTCCTGCACCTCGTCCAGCCGGCTGACCAGATGAGGCAGCGCCACCTCGTCGAGAGTCCGCCTGAGTGCCTCGTCGTCGACGGAACCCTCCTCGCCCGGGTACGTGACCACCGCCCGCAGGTCGCCGAGAGGGACGTAGGGCAACTGCGAGAGGAACATGGTTTCGTTGGGGCCGCACGGACGGGTCAGAGTGCCCGAGGTGAAGGGCCACAGTTCGGCGAGGCTGCGCAGCAGGGTCGTCTTGCCGCTGCCCGAGGGCCCGGTGATGACCAACGTGTCGCCCACCTGCAGGTGCAGGTCGAGGGGGTTGATGAGCTGCCTGCCGTCGGGTGTGCGGACCTCGACGTCGGTGAGCTTCACCGTGCCGTCCACACATGGCAGCGTGGTCACCTCAGGCAGCGCCCTGCCCTCTTCGTTGGCCACGACCAGCCCGTGGAGACGCATGACCGCGGCCCGGTATCCGGCGAATTGGTCGTAGGCAGTACGGAAGAAGGACAACCCGTCGAGCAGGCTGCGGAAGGCGCTGGCGGTCTGGTTCAGCGCGCCCAGGGTGATCTCGCCGCTGTAGAACCGCGGGAACTGCACGATGTAGGGGATGAGCTCCTGGGCCTGGTCGATCGAGTTGTTCCAGCCCTGGAACTTGATCATCCGGTTGATGTAGTTCTGATAGTTCGACACGACCGGTGCGAACAGCTTCCGTAGCCCGGTCCGCTCGGCGATCTCTCCGCGGTAGAAGGCCACCGCTTCGGAGGCATCGCGCAGCCGCACCAGCGCGTAGCGGAAGGCCGCGTTGTACTTCTCGTTGTTGAAGGCCAGCTGGATGATGGGCCGGCCGATCCAGAACGCCACGACCGTGGCGAACAGGACGTAGACGATGCCGATCCAGAAGATCGCCCGGGGCAGGTCGATGCCGACCAGCGGCAGGGTGACGCGACCGGACAGGTTCCACAGAATCGCGGTGAACGAAATCATCGAGGCCACCGAATAGATGGAGCCGAACAGCAGGGTGTTCGTGGAGCCCGCGCTGGGACGGTTCGGCAGCGAGTCGATGCCCGCGGTGAACGTGTCGATGTCGGCCTGGATGCGCTGGTCCGGGTTGTCGATGGTGTCGTCGATGAAGCGTGTGCGGTAGTAGGCCTTGCCGTCCAGCCAGTCACCGGTGAGCTGGCTGGTCAGCCAGGCCCGCCAGCGCAGCATGAACCGTTGGGCCATATAGATGTCGAGCATGATCCGGGCGATATGGACGGCTGCCAGCAGTGCGAAGACGGCCAGCGACAGCCAGAACCCGTCTTTACCGGACGCCTTGACGGCCTCGTTGCCGCCGGAGATACCGCCGGCGATCACCTGGAAGCTGGTCATCATGTCGTTGCCCTGATAGCTGAACAGCACCGACAGGCGCACGCCCGCGATCACCGAGAGCAGCAGCGCCGCCAGCCACAGCCACACGATCACGCTGTCGCGGCCGACGAAGTATCCGCGGGTAATCCGCCAGAACTGCCTGCCCCACGGGGTGAGCCTGGCGAGCAGAACCAGGATCACCATCGTGGAGATCGCCGCCATCAGCCACCCTTTGGCGATCCACACCAGCGACGTCGCGAGCTCATTGCCCCAGTCCAGGGTCGGAGTGAACATCTCCATGCGGGCAAGGTACCCCGCGCGACCGCGACGAGCCTGTGGGACACCGTCCCGGTGTGCTGCGCCGATCCTGTTCGGGGTCACGCTCAAAGGCAACCGCCGCGTCCGCGTACCGTGAACATGTGCCGAAGACGTCCAGCGCCAAACCGGGCCGCGTGAGCAGCAAGTTCTGGAAGCTATTGGGGGCCACCACCGAGCGCAACGAGGCTCGGTCGCTCTCAGAGGTCAAGGGAGCAGCGGCGTTCGAAGACAAGGCCGCCGGGCTCGACGACGAGCAGCTCACCAAGGCCGCCAAGCTCCTCGAACTCGAGGACCTGGCCGCATCCGCGGACATGCCCCAGTTCCTCGCGCTGGCCCGCGAAGCCGCCGACAGAACGACGTCCCTCAGACCCTTTGATGTGCAGCTGCTCGCCGCGCTGCGGATGCTTGCCGGCGACGTCGTGGAGATGGCCACCGGTGAGGGCAAGACCCTGGCCGGGGCGATCGCCGCGGCCGGCTACGCGATCGGCGGCAGGCACGTCCATGTCATCACCATCAACGACTATCTGGCGCGTCGCGACGCCGAGTGGATGACGCCGCTGCTGGAGGCCCTGGGATTGACGGTCGGCTGGATCACCGCCGATTCCACCGCCGAACAACGGCGCGAGGCCTACGAGTGCAACGTCACGTATGCCTCGGTCAACGAGATCGGGTTCGACGTACTGCGCGATCAGCTGGTCACCGACGTCGCCGACCTCGTCTCACCCAATCCCGACGTGGCTCTCATCGACGAGGCCGACTCCGTGCTGGTCGATGAGGCGCTCGTTCCGCTCGTGCTGGCCGGCACCAGCCATCGTGAGCAGCCCCGCGTCGAGATCATCAGGATGGTCGGCGACCTGATCACCGGCCCCGACGCGCACGAGAATTTCGCGACCGACGACGACAACCGCAACGTGCACCTCACCGACACCGGTGCACGCAAGCTGGAGGCCCGCCTCGGCGGGATCGACCTGTACTCCGAGGAACACGTAGCGACCACGCTCACCGAGATCAATGTCGCACTGCACGCGCACGTGCTGCTGCAGCGCGATGTGCACTACATCGTCCGGGATGGCGCGGTCCACCTGATCAACGCGTCGCGCGGACGGATCGCCTCGCTGCAACGCTGGCCCGACGGCCTGCAGGCCGCCGTCGAGGCCAAAGAAGGTATCGAGACCACCGAGACCGGTGAGGTGCTCGACACCATCACGGTCCAGGCCCTGGTCAACCGCTACCCGACCGTGTGCGGCATGACCGGAACCGCGTTGGCCGCCGGCGAGCAGTTGCGTCAGTTCTACAAACTCGGGGTGTCGCCGATCCCACCGAACAAGCCCAACATCCGCGAAGACGAGACCGACCGGGTGTATCTCACCGAGGCGGCCAAGAACCACGCCATCGTCGAACACATCGCCGAGGTACACGCGACCGGTCAGCCGGTGCTGGTCGGCACGCACGACGTCGCCGAATCCGAGGACCTGCACCGCAGGCTGGTCAAGGCGGGTGTCCCCGCCGTCGTGCTCAACGCCAAGAACGACGCCGAAGAGGCCGCCGTCATCGCCGAGGCGGGCAAGTTGGGCTCGGTGACCGTGTCGACCCAGATGGCCGGTCGCGGCACCGACATCCGGTTGGGCGGATCCGACGCCGGCGACGACTCGCCGGAGAAGGAGAAGGTGGCCGATCTGGGCGGGCTGCACGTGGTCGGTACCGGCCGGCATCACACCGAACGGCTGGACAATCAGCTGCGCGGGCGCGCCGGGCGCCAGGGCGACCCGGGCTCGACGGTGTTCTTCTCCAGCTGGGAGGACGAGGTCGTGGCCTCCCACCTCGACGGCACCAAGCTGCCCACCGAAACCGACGAAGACGGCCGGATCATCGCGCCCAAGGCGGCGGGTCTGCTCGACCACGCGCAGCGCGTCGCCGAGGGCAGGCTGCTCGACGTGCACGCCAACACGTGGCGCTACAACCAGCTGATCGCGCAGCAGCGCGCCATCATCGTGGACCGCCGTGAAACTCTGTTGCGCACCGACACCGCCCGCCAGGAGCTCAAAGAGCGGTCACCCGAGCGGTACGAGAAGCTCGTCGAGGAGCTCGGGGACACGCGCACGCGAGGAGCACAAGAAGATGATGCCGAGGAAAAGCTGGAGAAGATCTGCCGGCTGATCATGCTCTACCACCTGGACCGCGGCTGGTGTGATCACCTGGCGTTCCTCGCCGACATCCGGGAGAGCATCCACCTGCGGGCCCTGGGCCGTCAGAACCCTCTCGACGAATTCCACCGGATGGCCGTCGACGCGTTCGCGTCACTGGCCGCCGATGCCATCGAGGCTGCCCAGCAGACCTTCGACACGGCGGACTCGATCGAAGACGAGCCCGGCATCGACCTGTCCAAGCTCGCGCGGCCGACATCGACGTGGACCTACATGGTCCACGACAATCCGCTCAACGACGACACCATGTCCGCGCTGAGCCTTCCGGGTGTGTTCCGCTAGGTTTTAGGCATGGACCACGCGCCTGCTCCTGAGGGCAGGAGTGCTCCGGCGCCGATTGACTCACGGGACCGGGTGCTTACGGTGCCCAATGCGCTCAGTGCGCTGCGCCTGGTGCTGGTACCGGTGTTCCTGTGGCTGCTGTTCGGTGCGCATGCCAACGGGTGGGCCGTCGCCATCCTGATGTTCAGCGGCTTCTCCGACTGGGCCGACGGCAAGATCGCGCGGCTGGTCGACAATCAATCGTCCCGGCTCGGCGAGCTGCTCGACCCGCTCGTCGACCGGATCTACATGATCACCGTTCCGGTCGCGCTGGCGCTCTACGGCGTGGTGCCGTGGTGGCTGGTCCTGACGCTCCTGGGCCGCGATGCACTGCTGGCCGCCACGCTGCCCCTGTTGCGGCGCCGCGGACTGACCGCGCTGCCGGTGACGTATCTGGGCAAGGCTGCGACGTTCGCGCTCATGTCGGGTTTCCCGTGGGTGTTGCTCGGCCAGTGGGATGCGACGTGGAGCCGGGTGGCGCTGGCGTGCGGATGGGCCTTCCTGTTGTGGGGTGCGGCGTTGTACCTGTGGTCGGCGGTGCTGTACCTGATCCAGGTGACGATGGTGGTGCGACAACTGCCCCTCAGATCATGAGCACCCTGGGCGGCTACGCGTCGGGGGCAGGGCTCAACGATCATGAGGCCCACGCACCCAAGCGCCTTCCGCTGCCCTCCCTGCTGCGGTCGTTGCTGTCGGAGCATCTCGATCCCGGCTACGCCGCGGCGGCCGCCGCGCGTGAGGCCGATGATCGTCCACGTCGACGCGTCCGCGACATCGGCTGGTTGCTGTTGGGCGCAGGCGCGATCGCCACTGTGTTCGCAGTCGCCGCTGGTCAGGCCCAGACGGCGGCCCCGGCGGCCAGAGAAGCCCAGCACACCATGGCCGGGCGGGTGCGTGCGGCTCAGATCAGTGCCGACCAGATCAGTACCGAGCGCGACGCACTCGTCGATCGGCTGGACGCCGAGCGGCGCAGCAGGCTCGGCATGGACGAGAACGGCCAGCAACTGCTCGGCAGTCTGGATACGGCCAACATCGCGGCCGCCGCCATTCCGATGATCGGTCCCGGGCTGACTGTCACCGTCACCGACCCCGGTCTGTCGAAAGACCTCAGCGACGTGTCCAAACAGCGGGTCGCCGGTGGCCAGCAGATCATCCTCGACCGGGACCTGCAGCTGGTGGTCAATTCACTGTGGGCCAGTGGGGCAGAGGCGGTTTCGGTGGGCGGCGTACGGGTCGGCGCCGGTGTCACGATCCGCCAGGCGGGTGGCGGGATTCTGGTCGACAACCAGCCGATCACGAGTCCGTATGCCATTGTGGCCATCGGACCGCCGAAAGGTATGGCCGATACCTTCGACCGCACCCCGGGTCTGCAGCGGCTGCGGCTGCTGGAGACTTCTTACGGCGTCGGGGTGAACGTCACCGCGGGAGACGGTCTGACCGTGCCCGCGGTTTCGGTACGTGATGTCAACTTCGCCAAACAGATTGGATAGGCCTGACGTGCACAGGATTGACCGTTAGATGATCGGGATCGTCGCACTGGTCGTCGGGATCGTGCTCGGCTTGGTTTTCCACCCGAGCGTTCCCGAGTTCGTCGAGCCATACCTTCCGATCGCCGTGGTGGCGGCACTCGACGCGGTGTTCGGCGGGTTGAGGGCCTATCTGGAGCGGATATTCGACGCCAAGGTCTTCGTGGTGTCGTTCGTGTTCAACGTGTTGGTGGCGGCGTTGATCGTCTACGTCGGCGATCAGTTGGGTGTCGGTACCCAGCTGTCGACGGCGATCATCGTGGTCCTCGGTATCAGGATCTTCGGTAATGCCGCCGCACTGCGGCGCAGGTTGTTCGGCGCCTGACATGACCGAACCGGAATCCACACCTCCGACCGAGCCGGAACCGCCGGCCGACACTGCTGCGCCGGCCGACAGTGCCGCGCCGGCCGACACGGCTGCGCCGGCCGAGGCCGAAGCCAAGCCGGAACCTGACGTCCCGCCCGAACCGGAGCCGGAAGCTCCTCCTGAACGCCAGGCGGAGCACGCACCGGAACATCACGCCGAGCACCACGGCCGTCACGAGATGCCGGCCGATGTCTCGCCGCGCCGGTTCCGGAACCTTCGGATCGTGCGCCGCAGCCGTTCACAGCTCGTTTTCGGCGGTCTCGGGGTGCTCTTGTGCGTTCTGCTCGGCATGGCGATCGTCACTCAGGTCCGCCAGAACGAGTCGGGGGATTCGCTGGAGACGGCGCGGCCGGCGGATCTGCTGGTGCTGCTCGATTCCCTGCAGCAACGTGAGGGCTCGCTCAACACGGAGGTGTCCGACCTGCAGCGCACCCTGCAGCAGTTGCAGGCCTCCGGCAGCAGTGATCAGGCCGCGATCGAGAACGCCCAGTCCCGGCTGGAAGCGCTGTCCATCCAGATCGGGACGGTGGCCGCGACAGGCCCGGGAGTGACGCTCACCATAGAAGACAATGCGCCCGGGGTTCCCGCCGAGACGATGCTCGATGTGATCAACGAGCTGCGCGCGGCCGGAGCCGAAGCCATCGAGATCCGCGGTGGAGATCAGCAATCGACCGTGCGGGTGGGCTTGGACACCTGGATCATCGGCACGCCCGGCCAGCTCACCGTCGACGACGTGACCTTGCGGCCGCCGTATTCGGTTCTGGCGATTGGGGATCCGCCGACGCTGGCTGCGGCGATGAACATTCCCGGCGGCGCAATGGACAGCGTCAAACGTGTCGGCGGCACGATGGTGGTACAACAAGCCGAGCGCGTCGACGTCACCGCCTTGCGGCAACCGAAACCACGCCAATACGCTCAGCCCGTCAAGTGAGCTTCAAATGAGCAGAGCAACCAACTCCACGAATGAAGGAGCGCCGTGAGCGACATCCCAGCCGACCTGTACTACACCTCGGAACACGAGTGGGTGTTGCGTACCGGTGATGACACGGTGCGGGTCGGCATCACCGATTACGCGCAGTCCGCGCTGGGCGACGTGGTGTTCGTCCAACTGCCCGATGTGGGTGCCCAGCTGGCCGCGGGAGACGCGTTCGGCGAGGTCGAGTCGACCAAATCGGTGTCGGACCTGTACGCCCCCGTGGCAGCGAAAGTCGTTGCGGTCAACGGGGATCTGGATGGCAGTCCGCAGCTGGTCAATTCGGACCCTTACGGCGAAGGCTGGCTGGTCGATCTGCGCCTCGAGGCGGGCACGCTCGAGGACGCCCTGGCAGGTTTGCTCGACGCGGACGGCTACCGCGCCGCCGTGACCGAGTAACGAATTGTTAGGGTTTCGGGGGCCGGTCGCCAAGACCGGCTGGGCCGTGCCCGGCGCGCAGATATCTTCCCCATCGGATCCGGCGGTGGTGGACCCAATGATGCCTGATGCGCGGTACGGTCGACGTGAGACCGACGATGGGCTGGGGCCACGCCGGGCGAACGCCACAGCAGCCAGTGAGGAGCAGCGGGTGACGGACAAGGACAGCAATTTGGGGGCCGACCAGTCGGAGGACGTGACGGTGGAAACCACATCGGTTTTCCGCGCGGACTTTCTGAACGAACTGGATGCGCCCGCAACGGCCGGTGCCGAAGGCTCCGTTTCCGGTGTCGAGGGCTTGCCCGCGGGTTCGGCATTGCTCGTCGTCAAGCGCGGACCGAACGCCGGATCGCGCTTCCTGCTCGATCAGCCGACAACGTCGGCGGGGCGGCACCCGGACAGCGATATTTTTCTCGATGACGTCACGGTGAGCCGCCGGCACGCCGAGTTCCGGTTGGAGAGCGGCGAGTTCCAGGTTGTCGACGTGGGCAGCCTCAACGGGACCTACGTCAACCGTGAGCCGGTCGATTCGGCCGTACTCGCCAACGGTGACGAAGTGCAGATCGGGAAATTCCGTCTGGTGTTCCTCACGGGCCCCCGGTCTGACGACGACAGCGGCCAGACCAGCTAGCCGATGACTGCCCCCGACAGACCTGCACTGGCCGGGATGTCGATCGGTGCAGTCCTGGACCTGCTCCGGGGTGACTTTCCGGACGTCAGCATCTCCAAGATCCGGTTTCTTGAGGCCGAGGGGTTGGTGACACCGCAGCGCACCGCGTCGGGTTACCGGCGGTTCACCGCGTACGACTGTGCGCGGTTGCGGTTCATCCTGACCGCCCAGCGTGACCAGTATCTGCCGTTGAAGGTGATCAAGGCTCAACTGGACGCTCAACCGGACGGGGAATTGCCGCAGACCGCATCCCCGTACGGGGTTCCGCGTCTGGTGCCCGTATCCGGCGACAACGACGATGTCGCCGGTTCCGGCGCAGGCGTCGTGGCGGCGGTCGGGCCACCCCAGGTGCGACTGTCCCGCGAAGACCTGTTGGCCCGGTCGGGTATCGATGAGGAGACGCTGGGAGCGCTGGTCCGCAACGGCATCATCACGCCCGGGCCAGGCGGGTTCTTCGATGAACATTCCGTCGTGATCGCCCAGTGCGCACGGGCCCTGGGCGACTACGGCGTCGAGCCCAGACACCTGCGGGCGTTCCGCTCCGCGGCGGACCGGCAATCGGATCTGATCGCCCAGATCGCAGGCCCAGTGGGCAAGGCGGGCAGGGCAGGAGCGCGCGACCGCGCCGACGACCTGGCCCGCGAAGTGGCCGCCTTGGCGATCACTTTGCACACGTCTCTCATCAAGTCCGCCGTACGCGACGTTCTGGATCGCTGAGGACTAGACTCGTTTTGACGGCCAGTTCGTCCAAGTCGGGACCCCCTGCCGATTGGTAACGGCGGACTGCGCGAGGACGAAGTTACGACGAAACGGCACGGCGGTGCGGAGGGCAGGCACAGATGGCTGAGGTTCGCGTGGTCGGCATTCGGGTGGAACAGCCACAGAACCAGCCCGTGTTGCTTTTGCGGGAGTCGAATGGTGATCGCTACCTACCGATCTGGATCGGGCAGTCGGAGGCCGCGGCGATCGCCCTGGAGCAGCAGGGTGTCGAACCCACCCGGCCCCTCACGCACGACCTGATTCGAGATGTCATTGCCGCCCTGGGGCATTCGCTCAAAGAGGTGCGGATCGTGGACTTGCAGGAAGGCACGTTCTACGCCGATCTGATCTTCGACCGCGACATCAAGGTTTCGGCGAGGCCGTCGGACTCGGTGGCCATCGCGCTACGCGTCGGCGTGCCGATCTACGTGGAGGAGGCGGTGCTGGCCGAGGCCGGCCTGCTGATCCCCGACGAGAACGACGAAGAGGCCGCAGGCACTGTCCGTGAGGACGAGGTGGAGAAGTTCAAGGAGTTCCTCGACAGCGTTTCGCCGGACGACTTCAAGGCGACATGACGCCCGCCCGCCCGGCCGTGCAGTCGCAGATCACGGCAACGTCTCAACTGGGTATACCGGTGTCGACACGCGGCGCGGGAGACAATGGGGCGGGAATTCGGGCGCCATACTTTCTTCACAGCGGGCAATCAGGGCCCGACGGGAAGCGTATGCTCGACACATTCGAGCGCGCAGCAAACCGTCGCGGTAGAGATTGCCGCGGTGCAGGACCTAGAAGTTCGGTGCGGGCGAGTTCGATCGGCGAGAGGATTCACAGTGGGTGACACGCCACGGCAGGAAGAGCTGGATCTGACCACCAGGGGCGGCGCGGAGCCGCCGGTCAGGCCGTCTGGCGAACCCGTGCAGGGCGGCCTGTTCCCCGACGATTCGGTACCCGACGAGCTGGTCGGTTACCGCGGTCCCAGCGCATGCCAGATCGCCGGTATCACCTACCGGCAGCTCGATTACTGGGCTCGCACGTCACTGGTGGTCCCCTCCATCCGGGGTGCGGCCGGTTCGGGCAGCCAGCGCCTCTACTCGTTCAAGGACGTGCTCGTCCTCAAGATCGTCAAGCGGCTGCTGGACACCGGTATCTCGTTGCACAACATCCGCGTTGCGGTCGACCACCTCCGCCAGCGCGGCGTGCAGGATCTGGCCAACATCACCCTGTTCTCCGACGGCACCACGGTTTACGAGTGCACCTCGGCCGAAGAGGTTGTCGACCTGCTGCAGGGTGGCCAGGGCGTCTTCGGCATTGCGGTATCGGGCGCCATGCGTGAGCTGACCGGCACCATCGCCGACTTCCCGGGCGAGCGCGCCGACGGCGGAGAGTCCATCCCGTCCCCCGAGGACGAGTTGGCGTCGCGGCGCAAAAGTCGCGACCGCAAAATCGGCTGATTCTCCTTCCCCGACAGACATCTAGCGGCTTTGCGGGGGTGCCCCGCGTGGGCCAGTGGTTCCGTGTGCGAGGCACTGTTCGTGGCGTGCTGAGCAGCCGGTAGAAGCCCGGTAGGATGAGGGACGCATCGCCCTCGTGCGGGAGAGCTTCGTGACAGCCAGCCACGGACGCCGAAGGAGCAATACCTCTCCGTCAACCTCTCAGGCACCCAGGACCGCGCCAGGCCCCGATGCCTCTGGAAAGTGGTGCCCGCTGGGTACCCGCCCATGGGGAAAGGTCCTGCACCGGGGCTGAATCTCTCAGGCGCCCGGACCGGGTCGACGACAGAGGGAGAGGGACGCCTACGACGTCTCAGCACGTCTGCGCCTCAGGAGAGTGTCGTGTCCGACCAGCACACATCGCGTTTCGCCGATCGTCACATCGGCCCCGACGCCGCCGCCGTCAACACCATGCTCGAGGTGATCGGCGTGGCCTCCCTGGACGAGCTCGCCGCCAAGGCGCTGCCGGCAGGCATCCTCGACGCGCTCTCCTCCGACGGGATCGCCCCAGGCCTGCAAGGCCTACCCGCGCCGGCCACCGAGGAGGAGTCTCTGGCCGAGCTGCGTGCCCTTGCCGATTCCAACACCACCGCGGTCTCGATGATCGGCCAAGGGTATTTCGACACTTTCACCCCCGCCGTGTTGCGGCGCAACATTCTTGAGAACCCCGCCTGGTACACCGCGTACACGCCGTACCAGCCGGAGATCAGCCAGGGCCGCCTCGAGGTGCTGCTGAACTTCCAGACCATGGTGTCGGACCTGACCGGCCTCGAAGTGGCCAACGCCTCGATGCTCGACGAGGGCACCGCCGCGGCCGAGGCCATGACGCTGATGCACCGCGCGACCAAGTCCAAGACCAACCGGCTGGTGGTCGACACCGATGTGTACGCGCAGACCGCTGCCGTGCTGGCCACCCGCGCCGAGCCGCTCGGCATCGAGATCGTCACCGCGGATCTGCGCCAGGGACTTCCTGACGGAGAGTTCTTCGGCGTCATCGTGCAATTGCCCGGGGCAAGCGGCCGTGTCGACGAATGGTCGGAGCTGATCGGCGCCGCCCATGAGCGCGGTGCGCTCGTCGCCGTCGGCGCCGATCTCTTGGCGCTGACCCTGATCACCCCGCCGGGGGAGGCCGGAGCCGACGTGGCCTTCGGGACGAGCCAACGGTTCGGTGTACCAATGGGATTCGGCGGCCCTCACGCGGGTTACCTTGCCGTACACGCCAAGCACGCCCGTCAGTTGCCGGGCCGGCTGGTCGGCGTGTCCGTGGATGCGGACGGGGCGCCGGCCTACCGGCTGGCCCTGCAGACCCGTGAGCAGCACATTCGCCGGGACAAGGCGACCAGCAACATCTGTACCGCTCAGGTTCTGCTGGCGGTGATGGCGGCGATGTACGCCAGCTACCACGGTGCACAGGGATTGACCGCGATCGCCCGCCGCGTGCACGGCCACGCCTCGGTGATCGCGGCCGCGCTCGGCGATGCGCTGGTGCACGACAAGTACTTCGACACCGTGCTGGCCCGAGTGCCCGGGCGCGCCGATGATGTGATCTCGGCGGCCAAGGCCGAGGGGATCAACCTGTGGCGTGTCGATGCCGACCATGTGTCGGTGTCCTGCGACGAGGCGACCACCGACGAGCACGTGGCCGCGGTGCTGCGGGCATTCGGAGCCGCCCCGGCGACCGATCCGCTGAATGCCGGCATCGCGACGCGTACATCGGAATTCCTGACGCATCCGGCGTTCAACGCCTACCGCACCGAGACGGAGATGATGCGATACCTCCGGTCGTTGGCGGACAAAGATATTGCTCTGGACCGCAGCATGATTCCGCTGGGCTCCTGCACCATGAAGCTCAATGCGGCCGCTGAGATGGAGCCGATCACCTGGCCCGAGTTCGGCCGCCAGCACCCGTTCGCGCCGGCGTCGGACAATCCGGGGCTACGCAAACTGATCGCCGATCTGCAGGACTGGCTCACCGGGATCACCGGCTACGACCAGATTTCGTTGCAGCCCAACGCCGGTTCGCAAGGTGAATACGCGGGCCTGCTGGCCATCAAGGCTTACCACGTCTCCCGCGGCGACACGGATCGCGATCTGTGCCTGATCCCGTCGAGCGCACACGGCACCAACGCGGCGTCGGCAGCGCTGGCCGGCATGCGGGTCGTGGTGGTGGCCTGCCGCGAGAACGGCGATGTCGACCTCGACGACCTGCGAGCGAAGATCGCTCAGCACGCGGACCATATCGCGGCGCTGATGATCACCTACCCCTCGACTCATGGGGTGTACGAGCACGATGTCGCCGAGATCTGCGCGGCGGTGCACGATGTGGGTGGGCAGGTCTACGTGGACGGCGCGAACCTCAATGCGCTGGTCGGGTTGGCCCGGCCGGGCCGCTTCGGCGGTGATGTCAGCCATCTGAACCTGCACAAGACGTTCTGCATCCCGCACGGCGGCGGCGGTCCCGGTGTCGGACCGGTCGCGGTGCGATCGCATCTGGCGCCGTTCCTGCCGGGCCATCCGCTGGCCGATGAGCTGCCCGACGAGCACACCGTGTCGTCGGCACCGTACGGGTCGGCGTCGATCCTGCCGATCACGTGGGCCTACATCCGGATGATGGGTGCCGAGGGCCTGCGCGCGGCTTCGCTGACCGCGATCGCGTCGGCCAACTACGTGGCCCGCCGGCTCGACGAGTATTACCCGGTGCTCTACACCGGCGAGAACGGCATGGTGGCCCACGAGTGCATCCTCGATCTTCGCGCGATCACCAAGGACACCGGCGTGACCGTCGACGATGTGGCAAAGCGGCTGGCCGACTACGGTTTCCACGCACCCACCATGAGCTTTCCGGTGGCGGGCACCTTGATGGTCGAGCCGACCGAGAGTGAGAGCCTGACCGAGGTCGACGCGTTCTGCGACGCGATGATCGCGATCCGCGCCGAGATCGACCGCGTCGGTTCGGGGGAGTGGCCGGTGGAGGACAACCCGCTGCGCGGCGCGCCCCACACGGCCGAGTGCCTGTTGGTGGCGGATTGGGATCACCCCTACACCCGCGAACAGGCCGCGTACCCGCTGGGCAAGGGCTTCCGTCCGAAGGTCTGGCCGCCGGTTCGCCGCATCGACGGCGCCTACGGCGACCGGAACCTGGTCTGCTCCTGCCCGCCGGTGGAGGCGTTCGCCTAGCGCGCGAAAAGGCTGGGCGCTTTTATGCGTCGATTTCTATCCCGGGGCTGTGCACGATCGCTTCGGCCCACCCTGGGGTAGAAAACGGCGCGCCGCGGAACATCCGATGCGGCGTGTGCTCAGCGTGCCGCGGCTCAGCCCAGCATGGTGTTGACGGCGTTGGTCAGGTCGGGCGACGCGGAGCTGGAAAGATGTTGGTAGGTGCCGCTACTCGCCTGCGCGACCCCTTCCCATGCGGCCCGGTCCGACCCGCTGCCGAAATCGATGACATTGACCGCGATCGGCCGGGCGGGATCGTATGCGCCGCGGATGAAATCCTGCAGGCCCGACCCGTCCAGGCTCTGATCGGTGTGCGGGCCGGTGGTGATCACCAGAATTGAATTGGTCTGGCCCTCACGGTATTTCGACAGCGCCTCGTTGTAGAGCATGCGCAGCGTGGTGAACGAGACCGCGCCGCCACCGGAAGCGGACTGCTCGTCCAAGGTCGAGGTCAGCGCCTCGGAGCGGCGCTGACCGCTCACCGGCTCGGCCAGCGGCCCGGTCGACACCTCTGACCGGCCTTCGGTGCCGTCGAAGGTCCACAGGCCGACGGCGGCGGTGTCCGGTAGTGCTTTGAGCCTGCTGTTGAGCGCGGCCACCACGTTGGCCAGCCGGGACTTGCCGCCCTCTTCGGTCGGCATCGACTGATCGAGCATGATCGTGACGGCGGGGCTTCCCGTCGGCGCGGCGGTCGCATTGGCCAGCGTGACCCGCATGGTGTTGTCACCGATCGACAACGGGGCCGCCAGCTTCCCGAAATCGGTCACGTCGCTGGACGGAGGCGTCGTCCCCTCTGCCCGGAAGCCGGCCTTCGCCAGCTCGGCGAGCTGCTCGGGTTTGCGTAGGTAGCGGGCGAATTCGTTGGCCGCGGTGACCTGTTCCTTCTCCAGCCAGTCTCCGGCCAGCAGGACAGTCGGGTAGTCGGCGGTGGCGGTCGGGCCGGGCGGCACCCAACCGGCCAGTGAGGACTTGGCGTCGTCGAGTGACGTGCCCCGCTGGAAGACCTGTTGTTCGGTGGTGGCCACCGCGTGTACCGGCGCGGTCGCCGGATCGGACGCGTTGAGCAGCGCATCCAGGGCGGTCCCCAGTTCGGCGTCGTCGAGCTTGGGCTGCCCATTGAGCAGACTGTTGACGCCGCTCATACCCGAGGTCGGCGGCGCCCCGGCGGGCGCGGATGCCGCGGCCACGGCCTCGGCGGCAAGCGAGGCGGCGTCGCCGTTGCTGTGGGTCGGCAGCGCGAGTTTGAGCGTGCCCCAACCGGGCAGCTTGAGCGCGTTCATCGCGGGCGGGCTGCTTTGCAACTGCGGCAGGGTGGCCCAGGTCTGTTGTGCCAGCGCGTCCTTGAGCTGCGGACGGACCGCGAGCAGAACCGGTGAGGTGACCAGGGAGCGGCTGTCGCTGACGGTCTTGGCGCCGGCGGTCGCCTCCAGTCGCGCCTCGGCGATGCTGCTGGCCGGTATCCACAGCGCCGGACGATCGCCGAGTTCCTTGGGCCACGTATTCGCGAAACCACTGACCACGCGGTCGGATTCGGCGGACTGCACGCGGACCTTGACGCAGCGGTCACCCACGGGACTGACCGATTCGTTGTAGGCGTTGGCGAGCCCCTCGATATGTGTCGAGATGGTCGGGTCGGCGATGACCGCAACGCCGAGTTCACCGTCGACACACCGCGCGGCCGCGGCGTCGCTGCGCCCGGCGAGAACGCCACCGACGAACTTCCACAGGATCATCGCGCCGACCACGGCCACCACCGTGACGAGGGCGACGATCACACCGACGCTGACACCGCGGCGCCCGGACGCGACCGCGCGATGGCTGCCGGTCCACTCGCCGCCGTCCCAGTCGCCGCCGTGCTGGCGACTCGACGGGGTGGACGGGGGTGGCGGTTCGGAGACGGCCTCGAACTGCGCGGTCGGCTGATCATCGGCGTAGTCGTCGTCCGCGTACTCGTCCTCGGAATACTCGGCCGAGAATTCCGGCGCATAGTCGTCGTCGGCGGCATCGGCGTACTTGCCGCGGTATCCGTCGATGAACTCGTCGTCGTAACCGGCGTCCTCGACGTAGTCCGCTTCGTCGTAGTCGGCGTATTCCGAGTCCCGATAGTCCGATTCGTAGTCGTCGTCACCGTCCGCGTACCGGGGCGTGCGGTAGTCGGGCTCGGCTCGATGCGCCCGGTCGTCGGGCTGGTCGCGGTAGGCGGGCGCATCCCGGTAGCCGCGGTCGGCCGGATGCCCGGGCGCGCCGAAATCGTCTCCGGCGCGCCGAGACTGCTCGCGGCGGGGCGGTTCGTAGTCGGGCTCGTATTCATCGGAGAACCCGGACTCGCCGACGTGCGGCTCGTCGGGAGCATCCTCAGGGTCGGGAATGCTGTGCCTGCCCATTCCTAACCCCTGTACGTCTCGCGCCGACTAGTCATCCGGACCCGCCGAAGTCTAATCACTTCCCGGCGGTGCTCGCTTTGAACTCGCGGCGGCGCCGGTGCAGGATCGGCTCGGTGTAACCGTTGGGCTGCTGGGCCCCGGACAGGATCAGCTCCTGTGCCGCAGCAAACGCGATGCTGGCCTCCGGGTCGGGGGCCATCGCCAGGTAGTCGGCGTCACCGGCGTTCTGCTCGTCGACGACTGCGGCCATCCGGCGCAGGCTGGCCTTGACGTCCTCTTCGGTGATGACGCCGTGACGCAGCCAGTTGGCCAGCAGCTGGCTGGAGATCCGCAGGGTCGCGCGATCCTCCATGAGTGCCACGTTGTGGATGTCGGGCACCTTCGAGCAGCCGACACCGGCGTCGATCCAGCGGACCACGTAGCCCAGGATGGACTGGCAGTTGTTGTCCACCTCTTCGTGGATCTCCTCCGGCGACCAGGTCAGCGAGGAATCCGCGAGCGGGATGGTCAGCAGGTCTTCGATGGTGCTGCGCTTCTTGCCGGCCAGTTCCTTCTGAACGGCCTCGACGTCCACCTGGTGGTAGTGCATCGCGTGCAGGGTGGCCGCCGTGGGCGACGGCACCCACGCCGTGGTGGCGCCTGCCTTCGGCTGGCCGATCTTCTGCTCGACCATGTCGGCCATCAGATCGGTCATGGCCCACATGCCCTTGCCGATCTGGGCCTTACCGGCCAGGCCGGTGGCCAACCCGACGTCGACGTTGTTGTCCTCGTACGCCTTGATCCATGGCTGGGCCTTCATGGCGCCCTTGCGGATCATCGGGCCGGCCTCCATTGAGGTGTGGATCTCGTCGCCGGTGCGGTCCAGGAAACCGGTGTTGATGAACACCACGCGGTCGGCCGCTGCCTTGATGCAGGCTTTCAGGTTGACCGTGGTGCGGCGTTCCTCGTCCATGATGCCGACCTTGAGGGTGCCGCCCGGCAGGCCGAGCACGTCCTCGACGCGGCCGAACAGTTCGCAGGTGAAGGCGACCTCGTCGGGACCGTGCATCTTGGGCTTGACGATGTAGACCGAGCCGGTGCGGCTGTTCTTCAGCGGCCCGTTGGCTCCGTCGTTGTCGGCGGCATCCTTCAATCCGTGCATGGCGATCAGGCCCGTGAACAGGGCGTCCTGGATGCCCTCGGGGATCTCGTTACCGTCTGCGTCGACGATGGCGTCGTTGGTCATCAGGTGTCCGACGTTGCGGACGAACAGCAGGCTGCGTCCCGGCAGGGTCAGCTCACCCTCGCCGTCCGGGGTGGTGAAAGTCCGGTCGGGGTTGAGCACGCGGGTGAAGGTCTTGCCACCCTTGGCGACTTCCTCCGACAGATCGCCGCGGTTCAGGCCCAGCCAGTTGCGGTAGCCCAGCACCTTGTCGTCGGCGTCGACGGCGGCAACCGAATCCTCGAAGTCCATGATCGTGGTGATCGCGGATTCCAGGACCACGTCCTTGATGCCGGCGGCGTCGGTGGAGCCGACGGGGGAGTCGGGATCGATGAGGATCTCGATGTGCAGGCCGTGGTTGGCCAGCAGCACCGACCACTGGGGCCGGCCCAGCTCACCGGTGTAGCCGACGAATTGTTCGGGCGTGGCGAGGCCGGTACTGAGATCATCACCGTAGGTCACCAGCAACTGGCCGGCCCCGTCTTCTTGGACGATCTTGAGTCCCGTGGCGTCGCTCCAGGAGCCGGCGGCCAGCGGCGCGGCCTCGTCCAGGAAGTTGCGCGCGTAGGCGATCACCTTGTCGCCGCGGATCTGGTTGTAGCCGGACCCCTTCTCCGCGCCGTCTTCCTCGCTGATGACGTCCGTGCCGTACAGCGCGTCGTACAACGAGCCCCACCGGGCGTTGGCCGCATTGAGGGCGAATCGGGCGTTGAGGATCGGCACCACGAGCTGAGGGCCGGCGGTCGAGGTGATCTCGTCGTCCACGCCGGAGGTGGTGATGCTGAAGTCGGCCGGCTCGGGCAGCAGGTAGCCGATATCGGTGAGGAACTGCTTGTAGGCCTCGGGATCGACCGGCTCCAGCACATGTGCGCGGTGCCATTTGTCGATCTGCGCCTGCAGATCATCGCGACGGGCCAGCAGGTCCTGGTTCTTCGGGGTGAGGTCGGCGACGACCTTGTCCACGCCGGACCAGAAGCTGTCCGGGTCGACGCCGGTTCCCGGCAGTGCCTCGTTCGTGATGAAGTCGTGCAGCACCTGCGCCACACGCAGGTTTCCGACAGTCACGCGGTTGGTCATGCGCGTTTCCTCCCTCGGCTCCAGGCACCGTGCGATGCCTGCCGTTTATCCAGCTTACCCATTGGTAACGTCGGCCTTTCAGCCGTCCAGCCCGGTGAGCAACAGCTCACACCGGTTTGCCAGAGTGACCCGCAACGGAGCCGCCCGTTCGGCGATGCGCTGTTGGGCCCTGACGTATTCAGCACGCCCGGCCGGTGTTTCGATGGCGATCGGCTGGAAACCATACTGCGTCAAGTCGTATGGGCTGGCACACATATCGAGCGCCCGCGCGTCGGCCGCGAGTTCGAGCGCGTCCATCACCAACTCAGACGGCACCAGAGGGCCCAGTTTGTAGGCCCACTTGTAGGTGTCCATCGCGGCGTGGATGCAGCCGGGCTGCTCGGTGTCGATCTGCTGGTCCCGGCTGAGTTGTCGGTCGTTGCGGCTGACCGCGGCGTCGGTGAAGAAGCGAAACGCATCGAAGTGGGTGCACCGCAACGGCATTGACTCGACGACGGCATCGGTCCCGACGCCGCCGAGGCGCAGCGGAACCTGGCCGTGCCGCAGCTCGGGAGTCCGGTAGACCATGGCCCATTCGTGTAGGCCGAAACAGTTCATCCGGGGTGCGCGCGTCGCGGTCGCGCGCATCAACCGGGCGACGAATCGGACCGTCTCAAGACGGGACAACAGGTAATCGTCGCGGACCGTGACGCCGCGCGCATGCGGGCCGTACCCGGTGCGCTGCAGATACTCGTCGGCGCCCTCGCCGGAGAGCACCACCCCGAACCCCGGATGCCATCGTCGTAGCTGCCGGGGACGGAGGCTGTAATAGGTGAACAGAAAATCCCACACCGGATGCGGTTCACCGGCGTGTTGCCGTCGCAGGTGTGGTGTGAGGAAGTCGTCGGCGCGGCGCCGGTGTGATTCCGCACGGGCCGCCCAGTCCGGGGCCGCCAAAACCTCGTCGGCTTCGGCGACACCCGGCAGGGTCTGTCCAGCCGCGCCAGATCCAGCGCGTCCTTGCATGTCTCCTCCACCAGATGCCCGCCGCCGTGCGGCTCGAGCCTACCGGTGGAGTCGGCGGCTCAGTCGTGTGCGCCGGTGGTGACGACCAACCGGCCCGTGGTCTGCCGGGCCTGCATCCGCTCCAGTTGCGCGGGCAGATCCGCCCACGCCACCTCGGCGCCGACGACGGTGTGGATCGCGCCGGTGCGCAGCATCTCGAGCAGCTTGACGTGGGCATCGAGGCCCTCGGAGCGGGCGGGCCAGTTGAACCCGAGGGTGCGGCGGACCGCCAGCGGATCGGTCACGTAGACCAGGCAGACGCCGCACACGTCGAAGTTGCCGTAGGCGATGGGACGGGGCGAGAGGTAGTCGCCGTCCTCCAGCGCGATGTCCTCGGCGAACCCGGCCATCAGGTGCCGGCCGTGCAGGCCCATGCAGCGGAACGTGTCGGTGGTCACGCTGCCGCCGACCGCGTCGAATGCGACGTCGACTCCGCGGCCGTAGGTGAGGTCCATGACCTGCTCGACCCAGTCGCCGTTGCGGTAGTTGATCGCGTGGTCGGCGCCGAGCCGGCGGCAGAACTCGACCTTCGCGTCGCTGCCCGCCGTGGCGATCACCCGGGCGCCGAGCGCCTTGCCGAGCACCAGCGCGCCCGAGCCGGTACCGCCGGCCGCCGCGTGCACCAGCAGCGTCTCGCCGGCCTTCAGCCGGCCCCGCTCGTGCAGGGCGAACCAGCCCAGGTGGAACGGGTAGTGCAGGGCGGCGCCGTCGGTATCGCTGATCCAGTCGGGCAGCTCGAGTGCGGTCGCGGCGTCCACGATGGCGTAGGAGGCGTACCCGCCGAAGGCCATCGACGGGATGCCCACGATGCGCCGGCCCACCAGGTGCTCGGCACCGAGACCGGCGCTCTCGACGACACCGACGGCCTCCATGCCGGGGATGAACGGCGCCTGCAGGGGCATGGTGGTGTACCGGCCCTGGATGACGTCGATGTCGTTGAAGTTGAGACAGAATGCCCGCACCGCGACCCGCACCTCACCGGGCCCGGGGGCGCGCACCTCGACGGTTTGGCGTTCGAGGACCTTCGCCGGATCGCCGAGGGCGGTGGCCACCCACGCTTCAGCCGAAATCGCTTGGGCTGCAGTATTGTTCACTGGTTCTCCATTTCATGGTTGTGGTGAAGAGAGTTCGCGGCGCCGACGGTCACCGGGATGCCGTTGAGCGCACCGTTGCCGGAGGGCTCGTCGACGAAGGTCGGTGGCGAGAGGATGTTGGTGTTCACGCCCGGGGAGGCGTTGGCGACCCGCAGCCGGGTGCCCGCCTTCGCATGACCCCAGCCGTGCGGCATCGACACGACGCCCGGCCTGATGTCATCGGTGACCTCGGCGGGAACGTCGACGCTGCCCGCCGAGGACGTGACGGTCACCAGATCGCCGCTGAGGACCCCGCGGCGCTCGGCGTCGGTGGGATGGATCAGCAACGTGCAGCGGCTCTTGCCCTTCATGAGCGGCGGCATGTTGTGTAGCCACGAGTTGTTGGACCGCAGATGCCGACGGCTGACGAGGACCAGGTCGTCGGCGGGGCGGACGATGCGCGCCGCGAGCCGTGGCAGGTCGTCGGTCAGGTACTCGGGGGCGAGGCGGATCTTGGCGTCGGCGGTCCGGAGCACTTCGGCGATCCGCGGGACCATGGGGCCGAAGTTGATGCCGTTCGGCTGGTCCTTGAGCGCCTCCAGGGTCACCCCGTCGGGGTTCTCGCCGTACCGATCGCCGAACGGACCAGTGCGCAGCGTGAGGTCGAGCATCCGTTCCGGCCCGCCGGCCTCGTACTGCTCCCGCAGGGCGGCGCCGTCGAGCCCCCGGGTGAACGCCATGTAGTCGAAGAATCCGTCATCGATGGCCGCGACGTCGACGTCCTCGGCCGGGGTGCCGGTGCACAGCCCGGTGAGCCGGATGAGGATCTCCCACTCCTCGGGCCGGTCGGGGTCCTCGGGAAAGAACACCGGCGGCGAATAGTTCGCGAAGCTGTTGATCGCGAAGCCCAGCAGCAGATCGTCGTGGTGTGGCTGCTCCAGAGGGGACAGACCGGGCAGGATGACGTCGGCGTGCCGGGTCGTCTCGTTGAGGAAGATGTCCACCGAGATCATCGCCTCGAGGTCGGGTAGCACGTCGTCGAGCTTGTGTCCGCCCGGGGTGGACAGCACCGGATTGCCGGCGACCGTGATCAGCGCCTTGATCTGGCCCTCGCCGGGTGTCGCGATCTCCTCGGCGAGGCAGGACACGGGGGCCTGGCCGAGGACTTCCTTCGCGCCACGCACCCTGGTGTGCCAGCGCCCGAAGCCGGCCGACCCGTCCTCAAGTCCGGGCAGGGTCTCGGTGGTCAGGGTCCAGACCGCCGGGCGCGGGAACATCGCACCGCCGGGCGTGTCGAGGTGCCCGGTGAGGATGTTCACCACGTCGACCAGCCAGCTGGCGAGGCTGCCGAACTCCTGGTTGCACAACCCGATTCGGCCGTAGACCACGGCTCGGGGCGCGGCGGCGAGTTCGCGGGCCAGGTCCCGGATGCGGTCTGCGTCGATACCGCATGTGCCGGCGACGCGTTCGGGGGACCAGTCCCCGGCGATCACGCGCAGCCGGACCATCCCGTCGAGGAGGGGCGCGAGGTGGCCGGTGTGGACCAGGTCCTCGTCGAACAGCACGTGTGTCACTGCCATCAGCAGCGCAGCGTCGGTGCCGGGGGTGATCGGCAGCCATTCGTCGGCCCGCGCCGCGGTCGCGGTGCGCACCGGATCGACCACGATCACCTTGCCGCGCTTGCTGATCTGGTCGATGAGTCCGACGACGTCGGGAGCCGACATCATGGACCCCTGGGAGGCGGCGGGGTTGGCGCCCATGATGACGAACATGTAGGTGCGCTCGAGATCGGGGATCGGGAAGCTCCACCAGCTGCCGTACATCAGGTGTGACGACAGGTTCTTCGGCCACTGATCGATGGTTCCGGGCGAATAGGTGGACGGTATCCCGGACATCCCCATCAGCACTCCGGCATAGCGGCTCAACGAAAAGGTATGTCCCAGTGGGTTTCCCGTGTAAGCGGTGACGGCGCCAATGCCGTACTTCTCGATGACGGGTGCCAGGAGCTCGGTGCAGCGGCGAAACGCTTCGACCCAGCTGACCTCGTGCCAGGTTCCATCGGTCTTGATCATCGGTCGCCGGATCCGGTCGGGGTCCTCGTGGAGCGCTCCGAGTGACGCGCCCTTCGGGCAGATGTGACCGCGGCTCCAGGCATCGTCCCGGTTGCCCGTGATGCGGGTGACCCGGCCGCCGTCGACGTGAACTTCCAAGCCGCACATGGCTTCACACAGAGGGCAGGTGTGTAGATGGCGGCCGTCTTGCCCACGCGCCGTGAGCGGAAGCTGTGATCCCAAGGCGTTCGCCTCCCGTGAGCATTTGTCGTTACACGATGTAACAACAAATGTGGCACCATGGCAATAGGCGGTGATGCAGTGGGAACTCCCGTGTGCCGGGATGTGCCAAACTCGGCTGACCCGCCCGGCGATGTGAGGAGACAACGTGGAGTTGCGTTCGGCCGGCATCCGCCATCGGCGGCAGGGCTCACGTCCGGACCCGTCCATCGACGAGGCGGTACTGTCCACCACCCGCCGGCTGTTGGTGCAGCGTGGCTACGCGGCCACGTCCATCGACCTGATCGCCAGCACGGCAGGAGTCAGCCGGCCGACCATCTACCGCAGGTGGAAGTCCAAGGCGCTGCTGGTCCACGAAGCGGTCTTCCCGGATCTGGACCCGGCCGCGCCGAGCGACGACATCGCCGCCGAGATCACCCGGCTGTGCCGCGGTGCGTTTCTGATGTTCTGCGAACCCGCTGTGCGCGAATCGATTCCGGGATTGTTGACCGACCTGCGCGCCGACTCCGACATCCGCAGGCTGATGACCGAGCGCCTCGATGCCGCCGCACGCACCCAGCTCACGTCACTCGTGGACGAGGCCGCCTCGCAGGGACGGGTGCGTCCGCAGGTCGACGTCGACACCATCATGGACGCGATCGGCGGGGCCGCCATGTACGCGGTGTGCGTGCGCGGTATCGACGAGCAGGACATCGAGCGCGCAGCCGCCGACCTGGCAGACCTCATCCTGCGCGGGCTGCTCGATCGATAGTCCTTTCGGCTCAGATGCGATGCGTGTCGTCGCGTACCGTTCCGACCAGATCTTCGACCAGGTCCTCCAATGCGACCATCGCGGTCACGATGTCCTGCGTGCCTTCAGCCTGCAAGTCGGCTGAACGCTCATTGGCGACCACCAGGGCGAGGTGACTGTTACTCCGCCGCATCAACGACAACGCGTCGGGCAGCGGCGTCGTCGCCGAGACGCGGGGCAGCGGACGCACCATCGTCGCGGCGAGCACCGCGTCGGGGTCGTTGATGTGCGGCAGCACATCCTTGATGTGCAGATACCCGACGACGGATCCCGATCCGTCGGTCACGGGGAAGCGCGAATACCCGGTCTCGGCGAGGGCCCGCTCGACGGCCCCGACGGTCGGACCACTGCCTTCGGCCGCGACCGGGATGGCGTGAATCTCGCTTAACGGCACCGCCACATCGCTGACCGTGCGGCTGCGGGTCTGCAGCGCCCGGGTGAGCCGTCCATGCTCCTCGGTGTCGAGCAGACCTTCCGAAACCGACTCCGCGATCATCTCCGACAACTCGACGGTCGACACAGCGGATTGCAGCTCGTCCTTCGGTTCGACGCGGAAAGCGCGAAGGGTCGCATTGGCACACCAGTTGTAGAACGCGATGAACGGCCGCGCCGCCCGGATGTACAGCAGGTACGGCGGGACCAGCAGCATTGCTGCCGTCTCGGGACCCGCGATGGCGATGTTCTTCGGCACCATCTCGCCGAGCAGCACGTGCAGGATCACCACGACGGCCAGCGCGACGAAGAACGAGACCGTGTGCAGCACGGTGTCGGAGACGCCGACCAATGCGAACGGCTTCTCCAACAGATGCGCGACGGCGGGCTCACCGACCCGGCCCAGCAGGATCGAGCAGATCGTGATGCCCAACTGGGAGCCGGCCAGCATCAGCGACAGGTGCTCGCCTGCCCGAATGACGGTGACGGCGCTGCGCTTGCCCTGTTCGGCCAAGGCCTGCAGGCGATCCCGGCGAGCCGAGATCAGCGAGAATTCCGCGGCCACGAAGAACGCGTTCGCCGCCAGCAGCAGCACGGTCAACAGCACGCCGAGAATGTCACCCATGGCTGCTCTCCCGGTGGCCGAGGCTGGTCAGCTCGAGCAGGTCGATCCGCCGGCCGTCCATACGCACCACGGTGGCCAGCCAGCGCACCGGTTTGTCGGGATCTCCGTCGGGATCGAAAGCGGTGAGCTCCACGGATTCGCCGTTCTCCGGTATGTGGCCCAGCTCTTGCAGGACCAAGCCACCGATGGTCTCGTATTCGCCTTCGGGAGCACGGAATCCGGTGCCCGCCGCCACCTCGTCGATGCGCAGCAGCCCCGACACCTGCCAGCCGGCTCCGGCCGGCACCACGTCGGGGGTGGCGTCGTCGTGTTCGTCGCGCACGTCGCCGACGATCTCCTCGATCAGGTCCTCCACCGTCACCATGCCTGCGGTGCCGCCGTATTCGTCCACGACCAGCGCGGTCTGCAACCCGTTGGCGCGGATCTGGGTCATCACGGCGTCGCCGTCGAGGGTGGAGGGCACGGTCGCGACGGGCAGCGCGAGCGCCGCCAGCCGGGTCCGGGCCCGGTCCTCGCGGGGAATCGAGAACACCTGCTTGATGTGCACGACACCGATGGTCTCGTCGAGGTCGCCCTCGACGATCGGGAAGCGCGAGTAGCCGGTGCGGATCGCTGCCGACATCAGCTCGGCCACCGAATCGCCGGCGTCGAGGACCTCGATCTTGGAACGCGGGGTCATCAGCTCTTCGGCGGTGCGCTCGCCGAACTGCAGCGAGCGGTGCACCAACAATGCGGTCGACGCGTCGAGTGATCCGCTGCGCGCGGAGTTGCGCACCAGCGATGCTAGCTCCTGCGCCGAGCGTGCCGACCGCAGTTCCTCGGCCGGCTCGATGCCCAGCCGGCGCAGGATCCAGTTGGCGGTGCCGTTGGTCAGCCGGATGACCGGGGTGAACAGCATCGAGAACAGCAACTGGAAGGGTGCGGCCGCTCGGGCCGTCGGTACCGGGCGGGCCACCGCCAGGTTCTTGGGGACGAGCTCGCCGAACACCATCGACAGTGACGTCGCGATGAGTACGGCGAGGAACAGCGACAAGCCGCCGGCGAATCTGGCGGGGATACCGAGCGCGTCCAGCCCGGGCCGGATCAACTCCCCGACGACGGGCTCGGCGAGGTAACCGGTGGCCAGGGTGGTGATCGAGATGCCGACCTGCGCCCCGGACAGCTGAAAGGACAGCGTGCGGTGTGCGCGGCGGACCAGTTGGTCGCGGCGGTCACCGGTGCGGGCGTTGGCCTCGACGGTGCTGCGCTCAAGCGCGGTCAGAGCGAACTCGGCGGCCACGAACACCGCGGTGCCGAAGGTGAGCAGGACGATCGCCAGGATCGACAGCAAGGAGAAGACCAGATCCGTCGAGCCGCCCATCAGATTCCCACCAGGGTTACGCCGGGCCCGGAGCCCGGCCGACTAGGAGAGGGGTCGTCAGCTTCGGCGCTCAGCATTGACTGGTGTTCCACCCCGAAGGCCGGTTCAGAACCGGAGGCCTCGGCGGGTGCCTGCGGCACGTGAACCCTTTCGTTCGATCTGACACAGTGTGGGCGACCGGGTGACGGGCGGCCGTCCCCTCGGTATACGCAGAGCCCCAATAGTATCGCGATCGCGTCGTGGAATCGGCGGCAGACGCGAGCGCTGAAACGTCACCAGCCTGTCGGAAGCGGATGGCCCTCGGCGAAACCGGCGGCCGACTGCACGCCCAGCACGACGTTCTCGTGCAGTTCGGTGAGATTGGTGGCGCCGACATACGTGCAGGTGCTGCGCACCCCGGAAGTGATGTGGTCGAGCAGGTCCTCGACGCCACCGCGGCCCGGGTCGAGGTTCATCCGCGACGACGAGATGCCCTCCTCGAACAGCGCCTTGCGGGCCCGGTCGAACTGGCTGTCCCCGGCGGTCCGGGCGGCCACCGCACGCTTGGAGGCCATGCCGTAGCTCTCCTTGTACGGGCGTTCCTCCCGGTCGTGCAGCAGGTCTCCGGGGGACTCGTATGTTCCGGCGAACCACGACCCGATCATCACGTTCGACGCCCCGGCGGCAAGCGCCAGCGCCACGTCACGAGGGTGCCGGACGCCGCCGTCCGCCCACACATGGGCACCGAGTTCCTTTGCTGCAGCGGCACATTCGACAACCGCAGAGAATTGGGGCCGGCCCACGCCCGTCATCATCCGGGTCGTGCACATCGCGCCGGGGCCCACGCCGACCTTGACGATCGACGCACCGGCCTGGATGAGGTCGCGGGTGCCCTCGGCGGAGACCACGTTGCCCGCCGCCAGCGGCAGCCCGAGATCCAGGGCGGCCACCGATTTGATGGCGTCGAGCATCTTGACCTGATGACCGTGTGCGGTGTCGATGACCAGCAGGTCCACCCCGGCCTCGGCCAGCGCGCGGGCCTTTGCCCCGACGTCGCCGTTGATGCCGACGGCGGCGGCGATACGGAGCCGTCCGGCGGCGTCGACGGCCGGGGTGTAGATGCCGGCTCGCACCGCGGCGGTGCGGGTGAGTACGCCGGCCAGGGACCCGTCGGCGGCGGTGAGTACGGCGAGATCGATCGGCGCGTGCTCGAGGAGGTCGAACACCTTCCTCGGGTCGGTGCCCACCGGCGCGGTGACGAAATCTGGCACCGCGACGTCACGGATGCGCGCGAATCGGTCCACCCCGACGCAGCCGGCCTCGGTGACCAGTCCGATCGGGCGTCCCGCCCCACCTGATTTGCTTGTTGCGTCCGCGTCCACCACCACGGCAGCGCCGTGCGCCCGCTTGTGCAGCAATGCCGCCGCATCCGACACCGAGTCGTCAGGGCTCAGCGTCACGGGGGTGTCCACCACCAGATCACGGCTCTTGACGAACTGCACGGTGTCGGCGACGACGCCGCTCGGCAGATCCTGCGGTAACACCACGATGCCGCCGCGCCGGGCGATGGTCTCGGCCATGCGCCGGCCCGCCACCGCCGTCATGTTCGCCACCACCACCGGGATGGTGGTGCCGGAACCGTCGGAGGTGGACAGATCGACGTCGAACCGCGATGCCACTTCGGACCGTCCCGGGACGACGAAGACGTCGTTGTAGGTCAGGTCGTACAGCGGCGTGTGTCCGTTCAGAAATCGCACGCCCACGAGTCTAGTGGCGCGGTTCCTCCGCCGAGCAGACAGAAAACTGCCTCATCTCGGGACGACATGGGCAGTTTTCTGTCTGCTCGCGGTCGAGAATCAGGCAGTCACTTCGCTGCGGTCGCCGCTCCAGAGGGTGTGGAACTTCTGCCCGGGCTCGGCGTCGGTACGCCCGTAGGTGTGCGCGCCGAAGAAATCGCGCAGGCCCTGTGTCAGTGCGGCGGGCAGCCGTTCGGTGCGCAACGCGTCGTAGTACGACAGTGCCGACGCGAAGCCCGGTACCGGGACGCCCAGTTCGGTGGCCGTCACGACGACCCGGCGCCAGCTGTCGATCCCGGCCTCGACCGCACTGCGGAAGTACGGCGCGGCGATCAGGGTGGCCAGCTGTGGGTCCTGGTCGTAGGCCTCTTTGATCCGATTGAGGAACTTGGCCCGGATGATGCAGCCGCCGCGCCAGATCGTCGCCATGTCGCCGAGAGTGATATCCCAGCCGTATTCGGCGCTGCCGGCCTGAATCTGGTTGAACCCCTGGGCGTACGCGATGATCTTGGAGGCGTACAGCGCCTTGCTGACGTCGTCGATGAACTGCTTGGCGTCGGTGGGCTTGGCGCCCAGCTCGCCGGACGCCAGGCCCGTGGTGGCCTTGCGCTGGGCCACCGACCCGGACAGCGCGCGGGCGAACACGGCCTCGGCGATGCCGGTGACGGGAACTCCGAGGTCCAGGGCGGACTTCACGGTCCAGCGCCCGGTGCCCTTCTGCTCGGCCTCGTCGACGATCACGTCCACCAGCGGCTTGCCGGTCTTGGCGTCCACCTGACGCAGCACCTCTGCGGTGATCTCGACCAGGTAGCTGTCGAGGTCGCCCTTGTTCCACTCGGTGAACACGTCGGCGATCTGTGCCGCCTCCAGGTCCAGGCCGTCGCGCAGCAACTGATAGGCCTCGCCGATCAGCTGCATGTCGGAGTACTCGATGCCGTTGTGCACCATCTTCACGAAGTGTCCGGCGCCGTCCGGGCCGATATGGGTGCAGCACGGCACGCCGTCGACGTGGGCCGAGATCTCCTCCAGCAGTGGGCCGAGAGACTTGTAGGACTCGGCGGGGCCACCGGGCATGATCGACGGGCCGTTGAGCGCGCCTTCCTCGCCGCCGGAGATGCCCGCGCCGACGAAGTGCAGGCCGCGCTCGCGGATCGCCTTCTCGCGGCGGATGGTGTCGGTGTAGAGGGCGTTGCCGCCATCGATGATGATGTCGCCGGGCTCCATGGCGTCGGCCAACTCGTTGATGACGGCATCGGTCGGATCGCCGGCCTTGACCATGATGATCACCCGGCGCGGTTTCTCAAGGGCGTCAAGGAATTCCGCGATCGTCTCGCTGCGCACGAACTTGCCTTCGGAGCCGTGCTCGGCCAGCAGCGCATCGGTCTTGGCGATCGACCGATTGTGCAGTGCGACGGTGTAGCCGTGGTGGGCGAAGTTGCGAGCGAGGTTGGAGCCCATCACGGCCAGGCCGGTGACTCCGATCTGCGCCGTGCCGGAAGTGCCGGTCTTGCTCATGCAGCAGCCTTTCGTTGTTTTGTTGTGTCAGAACGCCTGTCGGACGGGGGTTTATCCCAGTCCGGCGAACAGGCGGTGGAGCTCGGTGAGCCAGGGGACTGCGACGGCGACGGTGGGTACCACCAGAACGGCGGCCGCGGTCAGATAGGCGGTGGCGGCCATGGCCACGCTGTTGGGCTTGCCACCGAGGCGTCGCACCCGGATCACGGTGGTCGGCCCGCCTGCGGCCAGTGCACCCGAGGGAGTGCGGCCGCTGGCGCAGGCGACCAGCGCCCGGGCCAGGGGAGTGGGACCCGCGGTGCGTACCGCGGCGTCGTCGGCCAGAAGCTCGATCAGCAGCCGGACCGCATCGAGGGCGTTGGCGCTGCGGACGAACCGCGGGAAGGCCGCATGGACGGCGGTGAACATCTCCAGCACCAGATCGTGGCGGGCGCGCAGGTGGGCCCGCTCATGGGTGAGGATCGCGGCGACCTCGTTGTCGGACAAGGTGGTCAGGGTTCCCTCGCTGACCACGACGCGGCTGCGGACCCCGGGAAGGCAGTAGGCGAGCGGCTGTGCGACGTCGAGGATGCGCAGTCCGTCGCCGGCGAACGGTCGGTGCGCCGTACAGAGGTGGGCGGGCACCGCGTCGCGCGACTTGCCGAGCAGGTCGACCATCATGCGGTGATGTGCGCGGCGGCGTCGCGTGGCCACCGCCACCTGGATCACGGCCGCGCACAGCCGCCCGCCGACGAACAGCGTCAGGGTGAACACCACGACCAGGAGCAGCCACAGCGGCCAGCCGAGGGCTTCTATCTCGCTGGTGATGGTTGCCGTCGGCCGCCCATCGGGCCCGGGCACGAACAGCCGGCTGGCGATGGCGATACCTGCAGAGAAGGCCGACAGGACGGCGGCCAGTGCGATCGACTGCCACAGCACGATCGCCGCGCGTGGGGCGCGCAACGGCCACGCCGCGCGCGCCAGCACTGCCGGCACCGGTCCGACCAGAGCCAGTGCGACGAGGGTGAAGGCCAGCGCGGACACGCTGTAAGTCTCTCTCAGGCGGTGCCCGAATTACCAGCCGGTGGGGGCAGCTCGTGCTTGCTCTCCAGTTCGGCCAGTGCCCGGCGCAAGGCCCGGGCTTCGTCGGCACCGACTCTCTCGACGAAATGGACGAGCGCGGCCTGGCGGCTGCCAGAGTCCGAGGCCTGGTCGAGCGCGTCGACCATCAGGC
The DNA here is from genome assembly GCF_000426065.1 of Mycobacterium sp. URHD0025. Classification (GTDB taxonomy): domain Bacteria; phylum Actinomycetota; class Actinomycetes; order Mycobacteriales; family Mycobacteriaceae; genus Mycobacterium. Next base: position 131,568 of record NZ_AUEQ01000012.1, read on the forward strand.
CCGCGACCAGCTCGTCGCGCCCGTGGGTGGGCGCATAGCGGTGTGCGCGGTCATCGCGGTGCTGTACGACGAGGTTCTTCTTCGCCAGTCGTTGCAGCACGGTCATGATCGTGGTGTAGGCCAAGTCACGGCGGGCGGCGAGCGCCTCATGGACTTGGCGCACTGTTTGGGGTTCGGGTGCGGACCACAGGTGATCCATCACCTCACGCTCAAGGTCCCCGAGACGCGTCAATTTGGCCATGTTCCGTTCACTCTCCTGAGCAGTAAAGCCAGCGTACTACGGGTTTACTACCGCGCGTCGTATGCCTTTGGCGAAGGCGCTCGAACTGCCGTGTACAGCGGTTTAGGGCAAGGTCAGCGCCATATGTGGCGTCGGTTGTGAATCGAGTCACAGGGGGTGGCTCTCATCGGTCACCTGACTATAGTAAGGCTAACCTAAGTGAAACTGGAGCCTTCGGAGGTGGCATGACTGTCTTGATCGAAGACCCGCTGATCGCGGGCATGGCCATCGAGCGGACGCTGCCGCTGCACGAATCGAGCCGGCGCCTACGTGAGCTGTACCCCGAGTGCCCGCGGGTCTACGGCGTGGCCGTGGTGGGCGACCTGTCGCGCCGGCGGTGGTGGCCGCTGGCCGAGGCGTTGTCCGCGGATCGGTTGCAAGGCATGTTCGACGCCGCAATGGCCGAGACGGGTAATTCTGCCGCGGTCGCCCAGCAGTTGGCCGCCACGTTCATCCATGTGGTGATCGGGCGGGTGGTGCCGCTGCTGGTGCTGGAAGGACGCGCGTGGGACACGGGGCTGGAGAACCTGTGGGTCCACGTCGATTCGGAAGGCGCGATCGACTGGGTCGGCGTCGTCGATCCGACCCTGCGCGGCCTGCCCGAGGATCCGTACTACTCCGGCCGCGCCGTTCGGTTCGCGAGTGCGTCCCATGACGGGATAGTCGCGTTGCCCAGCGAGGCTGCGCTGACCACCTGGGTGGCCCATCGCAGTCATCGCGCGCTTGAGCCGTTGTTCGCGCGGCTGGTCCAGATCAGTGAGGGCGCGATGTCGGTCGCTGCGATGTGGCACATGGTGGGGGCGGCCGTCGTGGGGGCGGCGACGCAGGTCCCGCTGCTGGCCGGGTCCAGCGAGGTGGTGAGCATGCGGCGGGGTCAGGCGGTGCTCGATGCGCTCGTGGGGTTCGGTCTGCCGGTCCGCGGCTGCGGCCGCGCAGGGAAGGTCTTGTTAAATTAGGGAAGCCTTGCCTATTATGTAGATACGAGGCTAACGGACCGCGCCGGAGTCCTGAGGGCTGCAGAGACCCCCGGTCCGCTCGAGGGCGGGTCCCGCGTTTGACACGCGGGACCCGCCCGCATCTTTGTGGCAATACGGCGTGTAGACACGAGGGTTGTGACCACTGATTCCCCTGAAGGCCTGGGCAAAGGTTTCGACACCGAACTGGGCCTGACCTATCTCGAGCTCACTCCCGACGGCGGCCGCGCGCAGTTGACGATTCACGACAAGCTGCTGCAGCCCTGGGGCATCGTGCACGGTGGGGTGTACTGCTCGATCGTCGAAAGTCTGGCCAGTGTTTCCGGCCATATCTGGCTGTCGGAGAACGGCGGCGGCACCGTGGTCGGGGTCAACAACAACACCGATTTTCTGCGCGCGATCGGATCCGGGACGGTCACTGCAGTTTCCGAGCCGATTCACCGGGGCCGGCGCCAGCAGCTGTGGCTGATCACCATCACCGACGAGAATGGCAAGCCCGTGGCCCGCGGCCAGGTGCGGCTGCAGAACGTCCCCGAGTAGCGGGCGGGCCTGCCGGCCGAGCGGGCACACCGAGCGCTGCCGAACCCCGCTCGGCGTGGCAATATCGCGCACTATGCGTTTGACCCCGCATGAGCAGGATCGACTGCTCATCTCATATGCCGCCGACCTGGCGCGGCGCAGACAGGCTCGCGGCTTGCTGCTCAACCATCCCGAGGCCGTCGCGGTGATCACCGATCACCTGTTGGAAGGCGCTCGTGACGGTCGCACGGTCGCCGAGTTGATGGTGAGCGGACGCGATGTGCTGACTCGCGCAGAGGTCATGGAGGGAGTGCCCGAGATGCTGCACGACGTCCAGGTCGAGGCCACCTTTCCCGACGGAACCAAACTGGTCACCGTCCACAACCCGATCGCCTAGACGTCGATGATTCCAGGTGAGGTCGTGTTCGGTGAGGGTGCTATTGCGCTCAATGCCGGTGCACCACGGTTGATTATCGATGTGGTCAACACCGGTGATCGACCGGTGCAGGTCGGCAGTCACGTTCATCTGCCGCAGGCCAACGCGGCCCTGGACTTCGACCGGACCGCCGCCCGCGGTCATCGGCTCGACATTCCGGCCGGCACCGCGGTTCGCTTCGAACCCGGTGTGGCCCAGCGTGTCTCGTTGGTGCCGCTGGGCGGCGCTCGCGAGGTTCACGGCATCAGTCTCGACCCGCCCGGCCGATTGGGATCCGCATGACCGAGTTGACCCGTGCCCGCTACGCCGCGCTGTTCGGCCCCACCACGGGTGACCGGATCAGGCTGGCCGACACCGATCTGTTCATCGAGATCACCGAGGATCGCAGTGGCGGCCCCGGCCTGGCCGGTGACGAGGCGGTGTTCGGCGGCGGCAAGGTCCTTCGCGAGTCGATGGGGCAGTCGAGGGCGACCCGCGCCGACGGCGCACCCGACACTGTCATCACGGGCGCGGTGATCATCGATCACTGGGGAATCATCAAGGCCGACATCGGGATCCGCGACGGCCGTATCGTGGCCATCGGCAAGGCCGGCAATCCGGACATCATGACCGGTGTGCACCCCGATCTGGTCGTCGGTCCGTCGACCGAGATCATCGCGGGCAACGGTCGCATCCTGACCGCAGGCGCGATCGACTGCCACGTGCACCTGATCTGTCCGCAGATCATGGAAGAGGCCATCGGCGGCGGCATCACCACCATCGTGGCCGGGGGTACCGGACCGGCCGAGGGCAGCAAGGCGACCACGGTCACACCCGGCGCCTGGCACCTGGCCAGGATGCTGGAATCTCTGGACTCCTGGCCGCTGAACGTCGCGCTGCTCGGCAAGGGCAACACGGTCAGTTCCGAGGCGATGTGGGAGCAGTTGCGCGGTGGCGCGGCAGGATTCAAGCTGCACGAGGACTGGGGCACCACGCCGGCGGCCATCGATGCCTGCCTCACGGTCGCCGAAGCCGCCGGGGTGCAGGTCAACATCCACACCGACACCCTGAATGAGGCCGGCTTCGTCGAGGACACCCTGGCCGCCATCAAGGGCCGCGGCATCCACGCGTACCACACAGAGGGTGCCGGCGGCGGACACGCACCGGACATCATCACGGTCGCCTCACACCCGAATGTGCTTCCCAGCTCGACCAATCCGACCCGTCCGCACACGGTCAACACACTCGACGAGCACCTCGACATGCTCATGGTCTGTCATCACCTGAATCCGAGCGTGCCGGAGGATCTGGCATTCGCCGAGAGCCGGATCCGGCCGTCGACCATCGCGGCCGAGGATCTGTTGCACGACATCGGCGCCATCTCGATGATCGGCAGCGACTCGCAGGCGATGGGCCGGGTCGGCGAGGTGGTGCTGCGAACCTGGCAGACCGCACACGTGATGAAGCGCAGGCGCGGTGCCCTGGAGGGGGATGCGGGGGGTGCCGACAACAATCGCGTCCGCCGATATGTCGCGAAATACACCATCTGCCCCGCCATCGCACACGGCCTCGACGACGAGGTCGGCTCGGTCGAGGTCGGCAAGCTCGCCGATCTGGTGTTGTGGGAACCCGCGTTCTTCGGGGTGCGGCCGCACGCGGTGCTCAAGGGCGGCATGATCGCCTGGGCAGCGATGGGTGATGCCAACGCGTCGATTCCCACCCCGCAGCCCGTTCTCCCGCGGCCCATGTTCGGCGCGGCCCCGGCCGCCGCAGCCGCCACGTCGGTGCATTTCGTGTCGCCGCAGGCGATCGAGGACGGCCTGGCGGACCGTCTCGATGTCCGCCGAAAACTGGCCGCGGTCAAGAATGTCCGGCAGATCGGCAAGGCCCGGATGCCGCTCAACGACGCGCTGCCCCACATCGAGGTCGAGCCGGACACCTTCACGGTTCGGATCGACGGGCAGGTGTGGCAGGAACAACCCGCGGCCGAGCTGCCCATGGCCCAGCGATACTTCCTGTTCTAGATGACCAGCCTGGCAACGCTTCTGACCCTGGCCGACTCGAGATTGCCGACCGGCGGGCACGTGCACTCCGGTGGTGTCGAAGAGGCGGTCACCAGCGGCCTGCTCACCGACGCCGCCACGTTGCGCGCCTACCTGGTCCGGCGCATCCGCACCAGCGGGCTGGTTGCCGCCTCGATGGCGGTGGCGGTACAGACCGGGGCTATGGACATCCGGTGTGCCGATGCCGAGACCGACGCCCGCACACCGGCTCCGGCAGCCCGCGACGCCTCGCGGGCACAGGGCCGCGGGCTGGTCCGGCTGGCCAGGCGGGTCTGGCCCCAGCAGTCGTGGGACGCGCTCGGGCCTCGGCCCCATCTGCCGGTTGCGGCCGGGGCGGTCGGCACGGCCGCAGGGCTGGATCCGGCCCAGACCGCGCTGTCGGTGGTCTACACCACCATGACCGGGTCGGCCACCGCCGCGCAGCGCTTGCTCGCATTGGACCCCGCCGATGTCGCGGCGCTGACCTTCGAGCTGTCCGGGTTGTGTGACGCGGTGGCGGCTGAGGCGGCTTCCGGGCCGGCCGACCTGTCCGATCCCTTGCTCGACGTCCTGGCGCAACGGCACACCGAACGCGACCGGCCGTTGTTCGTCTCCTGAATCTGTCTGCCAAGCACTCGAAAGGTCCACCATGCCACCGCATTTCCTCGACGGCGAACCGCACACCCACGCCGACCGGCCAAAACGCGTGCGCCTGCCGGGCGAGCCGCTGCGCATCGGCGTCGGCGGCCCGGTCGGATCCGGGAAGACCGCGCTCGTGGCGGCGTTGTGCCGGCAGTTGCGCGACGAGCTGTCGCTGGCGGTGTTGACCAACGACATCTACACGACCGAGGATGCCGACTTCCTGCGCAGGCACGCGGTTCTGCCGGACGAGCGCATCGCGGCGGTGCAGACGGGTGGATGCCCGCATACCGCGATCCGTGACGACATCACCGCCAATCTCGATGCGATCGACGACCTGGTCGAGGCGAACCCGGCACTGGACCTGATCCTCGTCGAGTCCGGTGGCGACAACCTGACCGCGACGTTCTCGTCGGGTCTGGTGGACGTGCAGATCTTCGTCATCGATGTGGCCGGGGGAGACAAGGTGCCGCGCAAGGGTGGGCCGGGCGTGACGTACTCGGACCTGTTGGTGGTGAACAAGACCGATCTGGCACCGCTGGTGGGTGCCGACCTGGAGGTGATGCGCCGCGACGCGGCCGCGGTCCGCGCACACCGGCCGACGGCGCTCATCTCGCTGACCGATGATCCGTCCGCGGGGCCGGTTCTGGCGTGGGTGCGTGAGCAGCTGAAGGTCGCGCAGGCCTCGTCCGCGTGATGCAGACCCACGTCGTCATCACGGCCTCGCCGGGGCGGTTGCCGCGGATCGAGGCGCGCGGCGGGCTGGCCGGACGCTGCACCGAACCCGATACGGTGCATCTGATCTCCACGGCGGCCACCCCGCTGGGCGGTGACACCGTCACGGTGCGGCTCGTGGTGGAAGCCGGGGCCCGGCTACGGATCCGGACCGCCGCGGCGACGATGGTGCTCCCCGGCGGCCACACGCCGGAGTCGGCGGCACAGTGGGAGCTCGATGTGGCCGGGCAGTTGGATCTCGATCCGCAACCCACCGTGGTGGCCGGTGGTTCGGTGCATCACACCACGACCCGGCTGCACCTCACCGAGTCGGCACAGATCCGCTTCCGGGAGCGGGTGCAGATCGGCAGATCCGGTGAACGGCAAGGATTCTGGTCGTCCAGTTTGCATGCCGACGTCGGCTCGACGCCACTGTTGCGTCATCGCATCGAACTCGGGTGCGGCGCAGTGGGTGATGACGTGCTGGTGGCGCCAAGGGCTTGTGCGAGTGAACTGCGCTATCCCGCAACGTCATTCGACGCCCGCGGAACCGTTCTCGCGCTGGCCCGCGGCGGCAGCCTGGCCACCTGGCAAGGGGACCGGCTGCCGCCCGAGGGTGCCGAACGCTCAGAAGGCTAGGACGCCGCCTTCTCGGTTTCCTGTACGGCCGCCGCGATCTCTTCGAGTTCTTCGATCCTGGTGCGGGCATAGGCCTGCTGCTCGGTGATGGTGAGCTGTCCGCGTTTGGTGCTCAGGAACGTCACACCCCACGACAGCACCGTCACCAGCCGGCTCTTGAACCCGACGATGTACACCAGGTGCAGCACCAGCCAGCAGACCCACGCGAAGAATCCGGAGAACTCAACCGGCCCCACCTTGGCCACCGCCGAGAAACGCGACACCGTGGCCATCGAGCCCTTGTCGAAGTATTCGAACGGGGCTCGGATCTTCGGGCTGGTGCCTGCGACCTCACGCTTGATCAGCTTGGCCGCGTAGCGACCGCCCTGGATCGCGCCCTGCGCAACGCCGGGCACGCCGTCGACGGCGGCCATGTCGCCGACCACGAACACATTGGGATGGCCCGGGATTGTCAGATCGGGTGCCACCTTCACCCGGCCGGCGCGATCCAGCTCCACACCGGACTGCTCGGCCAGATCCTTGCCCAGCGGGCTGGCCGAGACACCGGCAGACCAGACCTTGCAGGCCGATTCGATGCGTCGCAGCGTGCCGTCGGAATCCTTGACCGTCAGCCCGTTGCGGTCGACGTCGGTCACCATGGCGCCGAGTTGAACCTCGACCCCCATCTTCTCCAGCCGTTCCTGGGCCCGTTTGCCCAGCTTCTCGCCCATCGGCGGCAGCACCGCCGGTGCGGCGTCGAGCAGGATCACCCGGGCCTCGGTGGGATCGATGTGCCGGAAGCTGCCGCGCAGTGTCTGATCGGCCAATTCGGCGATCTGCCCGGCCATTTCGACACCGGTCGGACCCGCGCCCACCACGGTGAAGGTCAGGAGCTTGGCGCGGCGCACCGGATCGCTGGAACGCTCGGCCTGTTCGAACGCGCCGAGGATACGGCCACGGAGTTCCAGCGCGTCGTCGATCGACTTCATGCCTGGAGCGAACTCGGCGAAATGATCGTTGCCGAAGTAGGACTGCCCGGCGCCGGCCGCGATGATCAGGCTGTCGTACGGCGTGGAATAGGTGTGTCCGAGCAACACCGAATCCACGGTCTGGTTCTCCAGATCGATGTGGGTGACATCACCCAACAGCACCTGGGCGTTCTTCTGCTTCCGCAGGATCACGCGCGTGGCCGGGGCGATCTCGCCTTCGGAGATGATGCCGGTGGCCACCTGGTACAGCAGCGGCTGGAACAGGTGGTGGGTGGTGCGGGCGATCAGCTTGACGTCGACGTCGGCACGTTTCAGGGTCTTCGCGGCGGTCAGACCGCCGAAACCCGATCCGATGATGACTACCTTATGCCGATCCGACGCCGTAGCTCCGGGATGGCTCATTGCTGCTCCTCGCGGACGTGTTTGCCACTCGATACAACCGATAGGTTAGTCGGCGCCATTCCCACGGGTGCGGTGAGATGGCCAACCAAACCGAATGTTTACCCGGATATGAGTGGTTTCAAGACTTCGCCGACCGCAGCGATATCGCCGGGACGGTAACCGTGCAGCTGAGTCGGCAGGTTGAGCACCACGCCGCCGATGCCAGCGTCGAGCACCTTCGTCTGGATCTGCTCGGCGATGCGCTCGGGGCTACCGGCGACGGTGCGCTGCCTGAATGCTTCGGGCACCGCATCGACGGTCGCGTTCTCGTCGATGAGCGCGGTGAGCAGCACACTGGTTTCCAGCGTCGCCGGGTCGCGGTCGATCGCTTCGCACTGCTGTTGGGCCACCTCGACTTTGCGCGGCAGCTCGTCGAAGTTGGCGATGATGTTGAGGTGATCGAAGTGCCGTGCCGCGAGCGGAATGGTCTTCTTCTCGCCGCTGCCGCCGATCATCAACGGAATGTGTTCGCGGAAACGGGGATTGGCCATCGCCTCCTGCGTGCGGTAGTACTTGCCGGTGAAGGTCGGCCGCTCGCCGGCGAGCATCGGCAGGATGATCTGCAGGGCTTCGCCGAGTTTGTCGAAGCGTTCGGTGAAGGTGCCGAATTCGTAGCCGAGCTGATCGTGCTCGAGTTCGAACCAGCCGGTGCCGATTCCGAGGATGGCACGGCCCTGGCTGATCACGTCGAGCGTGGTGATCGCCTTGGCCAGCAGGGTCGGATTCCGGTAGGTATTGCCGGTGACCAGGGTGCCGAGCTGGACGGCCTCGGTCGCGGTGGCCAGCGCGCCGAGCGCGGTGTAGGCCTCCAGCATCGGTTGGTCGGGCGTGCCGAGACCTGGCAGCTGATAGAAGTGGTCCATCACGAAGACGGAGTCGAAGCCGGCAGCTTCAGCTTCCTGTGCTTGCGCGATGACGGTGGGGAAGAGTTCGGAAACCCCGGTGCCGTAGGAGAAATTGGGTATCTGGAGTGCGAGTCGGATCGTCACTCCGTCAACCGTAACCCTCTCAGCCGAGGGTCGCCATCGCGCCGCGGCTGACGTGCATGGTCTGACCCGTGATGTGGCGAGCCGCCGGTGTGCTCAAAAACAATGCGAGGCGGGCGAATTCATCGGCGACCGACGGAGGCGTGCTAACCAGGCCGTCGTAGCCGGGCTCGGCGGACAGGCCGGGGGCAATGGCGTTGACGGTGATTCCGCGGGTGCCGAAGTAGGAGGCCTGACCGGCCGTCCAATCGCTGAGCGCTGCCTTGACCGCAGCTTCGGCGCTGCCGTCACGCGGGCTTGCCGGCACGACGTTGATGACGGAACCGCCCGAGCGCAGGTGATCGCCGACGATCTGCACGGTCAGCACTGCCGAGACCACGGTGGCATCCAGGGCGTTGCGCCAGGCGGTGGCCAGATCGGTCAGCGTGAACGTGCGGGGGTCCTTGGACTCGAACAGCGGAGCGGGGACGTTGACCAGGGTGTCGAGGTGGTGCGGGAACAATGCCCGGGCGCTCTCGAGACTGGAGGCATCGGTGTTGTCGAACACGACCGACGCGACGTCGAGCTGTTTGGCGGCCAACTCCAGATCTTCGCGGCGGGCGCCCGCGATGACCACGTTGTGGCCTGCGTCGAGGAAAGCTGCCGCGATCGTGCGGCCGAGTTCGGTGTCGCCGCCGGTGACCAGCACCTCCGCCATGATGTACCTCCATGTACCCGGGGATCGCCGCGCCGGACGGGGGCGACCAACGGCCAATGTTACTGGACAGTAGCTAGGACACGAAACCCGCCGCGCCCAATGTCGGCTCACATAAGGTGGCGGAGATGATTCGACCCAGCGCTCTCACCTGCGTCGACGTGGTCGGCGAGGCTGCATGGTGACCAATCCGCCACGGCTTCCGCGCTGGATATATTTTCCCGCATTCGCCGGGGCGATGTTCGTCGTTCTGCCGCTGGTGGCAATGGTGGCAAAGGTCGACTGGCCGCGCTTCGGGTCGTTGATCTCGAGTGCGTCGTCCACGGCGGCGCTCAGGCTCAGTCTGGAAACCTCGTTGGCCAGCACGGCGTTGTGCGTCCTGTTCGGGGTCCCGCTCGCGCTGGTGCTGGCCCGCACGGGAGGTCTGGTGACCCGGATCGTCCGGCCGTTGATCCTGCTTCCGCTGGTGTTGCCGCCGGTGGTGGGTGGTATCGCGCTGTTGTACGCATTCGGGAGGCTCGGGCTGGTCGGCCGTTACCTGGAGGCCGCCGGGATACAGATCGCCTTCACCACGGTGGCGGTCGTGCTGGCGCAGACCTTCGTGTCGCTGCCGTTCCTGGTCATCTCGCTGGAAGGGGCGGCCCGCACCGCCGGCGCCGATTTCGAGGTGGTGGCGGCGACGCTGGGTGCATCGCCGACCACGGTGTGGTGGCGCGTGACCCTGCCGTTGCTGGGCCCCGGTCTGATCTCGGGAGCCGTGCTGGCCTTCGCGCGTTCTCTCGGTGAGTTCGGCGCCACGCTGACATTCGCGGGCTCGCGTCAGGGCGTCACCCGGACCCTTCCGCTGGAGATCTACCTGCAGCGCGAGAGCGACGCCGACGCCGCCGTGGCGTTGTCGGTGGTGCTGGTGGTGGTCGCGGCGGTTGTGGTGATCGGGCTCGGGGGCCGTCGGTTGAGGGCGGGCGGTTGGACATGACGCTGCAGGTACGCGCTGTCGTCGAGAATCGGGACCTGGAAGTGGAATTCGCCGTGCCCGCCGGGGAGGTGCTGGCTGTGCTCGGCCCGAACGGCGCAGGCAAGTCGACCACCCTGCATTCGATCGCCGGATTGGTCGGCCTGGACGCCGGGCGCATCCAGGTGGGGGATCGGGTGCTGAGCGACGCGGCAACCGGTGTGCACGTGCCGACACATGACCGCCGGGTCGGGTTGTTGTTGCAGGAACCTCTGCTGTTTCCGCATCTCAGCGTGCTGGCCAACGTGGCATTCGGTGCCCGCAGTGGGCGCCGGCTGGGGCGTGGTGCTGCACATGAGAGCGCTCACCGGTGGTTGGCCGACGTTGATGCCACCGACTTGGCCGATCGGCGGTCACGCCGCTTGTCGGGAGGTCAGGCCCAGCGCGTGGCGCTGGCGCGCGCATTGGCCGCCGAACCCGAGGTGCTACTGCTCGATGAACCGCTGGCCGGATTGGACGTGGCCGCGGCGGCGTCGATGCGCAAGGTGCTTCGTCGGGTGCTGGCGAGCGGGGGCAGGTGCGCCGTGCTGGTCACCCATGACCTGCTGGACGTACTCACGCTGGCCGACCGGGTGATCGTGGTGGACGGCGGACGGATTGTCGAAAGTGGTCCTGCTGCAGAGGTTTTGGCGACTCCAAAGAGTCACTTCGGGGCGCGGTTCGCCGGGGTGAACCTGATCGGTGGCACGGTCACCGCCGATGGCGCTCTGGCCACATCTTGGGGTGCGCATTGGCACGGCGCACCCGCCGGCCAGTTGTCACCCGGTGCATCCGCGGTCGCGGTGTTCTCGCCGGCCTCGGTCTCGGTGTACCGCGATGAGCCGCACGGCAGTCCGCGCAACACCGTCGCTGTGACAGTCGCCGAACTCGACAGCCGGGGGCCGGGCATCCGGGTGCGGGCCGACGAGCAACCCGACGGTGCACCCGGGCTGGCCGCCGATATCACTGCGGAGTCGGCCACCGAGCTGCGGCTGGCACCCGGCGACACGGTGTATTTCTCGGTGAAGGCCCAGGAAGTCGCCGTTCACCTCGCGGGGCATGCGCAGTGACTGTGGGTCCCGCGTAACGCAGGCCCGCGCAGGGCCGAATCATGTGTTGAGGGGACCGGTAGCACCGGTCCGGGAGGCGGGTAGCCAGGTCCGGCGTGGCGCCCGACGCGCCCACGTGTCAGCAACCGGATGTGTTGCTTTCTAGCTGCCCATATCTCATCTGTCGCAACCGCACTTTTCGGCACTCTAAGAGCAACTCACACTTGCGTCACGGCCGTAACACGGTAGTTTCTTTCCCATGGACGAGTCGGACGCGATGTCACATCGGCGCAGGGGTCTGTCGAACAAGCTGGCGCTGGTTGCGATGACCGGCGCGACTGCCGCGGCCGTAGCGCTGCCGGCGGTCGCCTATGCGGATCCCGTACCGGCGCCCCCGGCGCCCGCCCCAGCGCCGGCAGTGCCCGGCGCTCCGGCCGCACCTGCACCTGCGCCTGCTGCCGCTCCCGGTGCCCCGGCCCCCGCCGCGCCCGGTGCCCCGGCCCCTGCCGCACCAGTCGATCCCAATGCGCCGGTTCCGGCCCCCGCGCCCGCCCCGGCTCCCGTCGACCCGAATGCACCCGCACCGGCGCCTGCCGATCCGAACGCTCCGGCTCCCGCTCCCGGTGCTCCCGCTCCGGCGCCGGAACCGGGCCGCGTGGACAACGCCGCGGGCGGCTTCAGCTACGTGGTGCCCGGCGGCTGGAAGATGTCCGACGCGACCCAGTTGTCCTACGGGCAGGCGTTGTTGACCAAGATTCCGCCGGAGGGCACGCCTGAGCCGCCGAACGACACCAGCGTGCTGCTGGGGCGCCTCGACCTCAAGCTGTTCGCCGGTGCCGAGGCCGACAATGCCAAGGCGGCCGTCCGCCTGGCGTCCGACATGGGCGAATTCTTCATGCCGTTCCCCGGAACCCGGGTGAACCAGGAAACCGTGCCACTCGACGCCAACGGCCTCACCGGCGTCGCCTCGTACTACGAAGTGAAGTTCACCGACACCAACAAGCCCAACGGCCAGATCTGGGCCGGCGTGGTCGGCGCGCCGCCGGCCCCGGGCACCCCGCGCGGGCAGCGCGCACCGGAACGCTGGTTCGTGGTCTGGCTCGGCTCGGCCAGCCACCCGGTGGACAAGGCGGCCGCCGCGACGCTGGCCAACTCGATCCGGCCGTGGACGCCGCCTGCGGCCCCGGCAGCGGACCCCAACGCGGCTCCGCCGCCGGCTGACCCGAACGCGCCGCCACCCCGTCCGGGTGTCGGGGTGCCGGTACCGGTCACCAACGCTCCGCCGGAGATGCAGCCACCGGCCTGACGCCGGGTCGAACGCTGATCGTTCCCAATTGGCCAACCGAATTGTTACGTTCGGGAGGTACACCTGGGGTGTGGCTCAGCGAGCCCGCTGGGCATAGCCAGTGACAGGCAGGAGACCTGCAATGGACTTGATGGCGGCTACCGAAATCCTGGCTCGTTCGTCTACGCAGACGAGCGTCGGCTGGATCGGCTACATCATCATCGGTGCTATCGCCGGATGGATCGCGGGCAAGATCGTCAAGGGCGGTGGCGCGGGCATCCTGATGAACATCGTCATCGGTGTGATCGGTGCACTCATCGGCGGATTCCTTCTCAGCTTCTTCCTCGATACCGCTTCCGGCGGCTGGTGGTTCACCCTGTTCACGGCGATTCTCGGATCGGTGATCCTGCTCTGGATCGTCGGACTCGTGCGCAACCGCAGCTGACCGGCTCGGGACATGGCCACCCGGCCCGCCGGGACCATGACGGCCTGGCAGGTCGCCAGGCCGGGGCCGGTGAGTTCGCATCCGCTGCAACGGGTTAACTTGCCCAGCCCGCAGCCCGGGCCTGACGAATTGCTCGTCGCGGTGTTGGCGTGCGGGGTCTGTCGTACGGATCTGCATGTGGCAGAAGGCGATCTGGCCGTACACCGGCCCCGGGTCATCCCCGGGCATGAGGTCGTCGGCGAGGTGCTCGCGGTCGGTGCCGATACCGGCGGCGGATTCGCACCCGGCGATCGCGTCGGTGTGGCCTGGTTGCGGCACACGTGCGGACGATGTGCTTACTGCCTGCGCGGCCGGGAGAATCTCTGTCCGTCTTCGCGGTACACCGGTTGGGACGCTGACGGCGGCTATGCCGAATTCACCACCGTTCCGGCTGCGTTCGCACTCCGGCTGCCCGCCGGCTATTCCGATGTCGAGCTGGCCCCGCTGTTGTGTGCGGGCATCATCGGATACCGGGCACTGTTGCGCACAGACCTACCGGCCGGCGGGCGGCTGGGAATATACGGCTTCGGCGGCAGCGCGCACCTCACGGCTCAGGTGGCCTTGGCTCAGGGGGCCCGGGTACATGTGATGACCCGGGGTGAGCGTGCCCGCGAACTGGCTCTGGAGCTGGGGGCTTCGTCGGCTCAGGGCAGCGCCGACATGCCGCCGGAGCCGCTGGACGCCGCGATACTGTTCGCCCCCGTCGGGGAACTGGTGCTGCCCGCGATGGCGGCGCTCGACCGCGGCGGCGTGCTCGCGATCGCAGGCATCCACCTCACCGACATTCCGGCCTTGAACTACCAACGGCATGTGTTCCAGGAACGCGAGATCCGGTCGGTCACCGCCAATACCCGCGCCGACGCCCGTGATTTCCTGGCGTTCGCCGGGGAACACCGGATGGCGGTCAGCACCCCCGTGTACGGCTTGGACCGGGCCGATGAGGCGCTGGCCGATCTGAGCGCCGGCCGCATCTCGGGCGCGGCGGTGCTGCGGGTGTAGTTCAGAGTGCGGCCAGCGCAGCGCCCAATCTGCCGTTCAGATCGCCGTGGCCGAATGCGTACAACGGTCCGAGCCCGTCGTTGAGCACCCTGGTGAGCCGGGCCATGCCGCGCGCGTCGACGGGCACGGGCGAATGCAGCCGTAGGGTGATCGCGTCGATCGTCCGGCGTGCAGCGGCGATGTTCTTCCGGTGCAACGGGATTCGTGATGACCACAGGAACGTGTCGTCCGCGGCTTCGCGCACACAGCGGCGCAGCACGCGGGCGATCGCCTCCCGTTCCGAGGGTGACGTCAGCCTGGCCGCGCGCGCGGCGATCGCACTGCCCGGGGGCGTCGGTGCGCCGACGGCCAGCATGGCGTCGAATCGTCCCGACCGGATACGCGCGGTCAGGCGGGCCCGGATGGACGGGCGGCAGGGGATCGGTGCTCGGCGGAATGTGGTCGCTGGTGCGGCAGAAATTCGGTTGTCGTTCATGGCGATACCTCGTAGGTTTCCGTGTGCCGAGTCCGAGAAGCGTGACTGTCTACGACGGTACGCCGGTCATGAATGACTAGTCAAACCAATTCAGCGGTCACGGCGGTACGCTTGAGGTATGACGACGACATGGGCCGGTGACGCCGAGAGCAAGCCTGCGCCCGAGCCGCTGGCCCGGATTCAGTCTCTGGTCAACACCATCGAATTGCCGGCGGGAACCGATCGGCTCGCCGATCCTGACGATGCGGCACCGTGGCTGGAGGCCAACGGTTTGCTCGGCGCGGGGACCAGGCCGACGGCCGCCGACCTGGATCTGGTGCGCAAGGTGCGCGAGGCATTGCGCGCGCTGCTGATTCACAACACCGGGGGACCGGCGCCCGCCGCCGATCATCTCGCCGTGCTGCAGGAGCTCACCGACGCGTCCACCGCACGCGTCGGCCTGGAACCTGACGGGCAGGTGCGGTTGTCAGCCGCGGGGCAGACCGTGGCCGACCGCCTCCTCGAGCTGCTGCTGGTGATGCGCGATGCGCAACGCGACGGCACGTGGGCACGGCTCAAGGCGTGTGCGAACGACGAATGCACCTGGGCGTTCTATGACCGGTCGCGCAACCATGGCGGTACCTGGTGCGTGATGTCGGAGTGTGGGAACAAGCTGAAGAACCGTGAGTTCCGCGCGCGCAGGCGTGCGGGCGGTTAGGTCGACAGGTGCCACACCAGGGCGGCGGCCAGTGCGCCGACCCCGTTGAGTGACCAGTGCAGGGCGATCGGTGCGATCAGGCTGCCGCTGCGCCGACGCAGCCAGGTGAACACGAAGCCGGCGATGCCGGTGGCGATCACGGCCAGGACGACGCCGGCGATCATGCCGACCACGCCGCCGCCGAACAGTCGCGTGAAGCCGACGTTCTCGCTCGTCAGCCCGAGCGAACTGGCGATGTGCCACAGACCGAACAACAGCGAACCGCCGGCGGCCACGCCGCGAAAACCCCAGGCGCGGTTGAGGGTTCCGTGCAGCACACCACGGAACGCGAGCTCCTCGGGGATCACGGTCTGCAGCGGGATGATCACCATCGACGCGAGCAGCGCACCTGAAATGGTCGCGTAGTTGTCGTTCATGAACATCGGCCTGGTCCACGGCAGCGCCGCCCCGATGGCGATCACCGACACCACGAGGGCGACCGCGCCGAGCGCGTAGCCGACACCGGAGCGCCAGTGTTCGCGGCCCAGTCCCAGCTCGGTCCAGCCCAGGCCGCGGGCCCGCACCAGGATCAGCAGGGCGACTGCGGCGGCCGGGACGGTGGCGATGCTCGCCCACGGGGTGGTGAAGTGCGCGATCAGGTTGGTCAGCGTGAGGATGACGACGACGATGCCGATGTCGGCGTAGATCCGGAAATGGTGCAATGCCGAGAGCTGGGCCACCAGCGGATGGGGATGCGCGGCCACGGCGCTCTGATCAGACATGACTCGCCAATCGTACCGGCGCGGCGCAATTACCCAGGTCACACTGCGCCCCAGGTCCAGTTGGCGATGGCTGGATCGTCCTCCCCGTAGGTGCGGGTATAGCTACGGGCGGCGAGTCGTGCGTCGACCATCTCCTGACGCAACCCGGCAGCGCTGACGGCCAGCCCCTCGACCCGGTCGATCACGTCCATCACCAGGTGGAACCGGTCGAGGTCGTTGAGCATCACCATGTCGAACGGCGTGGTCGTGGTGCCCCGCTCCTTGAACCCGCGCACGTGGAGTTGGTCGTGGTTGGTGTGCCGGTAGGCGAGCCGGTGGATGAGCCACGGGTAGCCGTGATAGGCGAAGATGATCGGTTTGTCCGTGGTGAAGATCGAATCGAACTCGCGGTCGGACAACCCGTGGGGGTGTTCGGACTCGGGTTGCAGCCGCATGATGTCGACGACGTTGACCACGCGGACCTTAACCTCGGGAAGCCGGCGGCGCAGGATGTCGGCGGCGGCCACCGTTTCCAGCGTCGGGATGTCACCGGCACACGCGAGCACCACATCGGGTTCCCCGGTGGTATTGCTCGCCCACTCCCAGATCCCCAAACCGCGGGTGCAGTGCGCGACAGCCTCGTCCATCGTCAGATACGTCAGGGCCGGTTGCTTGCCCGCCACGATGACGTTGACGTACTGCCGGCTGCGCAGGCAGTGGTCGGCTACTGACAGCAGGGTGTTGGCGTCCGGTGGCAGGTAGACGCGGACCACCTCGGGGCGTTTGTTGGCGACGTGGTCGATGAAGCCCGGGTCCTGATGCGACGCGCCGTTGTGGTCCTGGCGCCACACATGGGAGGTCAGCAGATAGTTCAGCGAGGCGATCGGCCGCCGCCAGGTCAGGTGCGAACTGCTGGACAACCACTTGGCGTGCTGGTTCAGCATGGAGTCGACGATGTGGACGAATGCCTCGTAGCAGTTGAACAGCCCGTGCCGTCCGGTCAGAAGGTATCCCTCCAGCCAGCCTTGGCAGAGATGCTCGGAGAGCACTTCCATCACCCGGCCGTCAGGGGCCAGGTTCTCGTCGACGGGCAGGGTTTCGGCCTGCCAGGCCTTGTCGGTCTTCTCCAGCACCGCGCCCAGCCGGTTGGAGGCGGTCTCGTCCGGGCCCATCAGGCGGAAGCGGTCCGGATTGGCCGCGATGACATCACGCAGGAACGTGCCGAGTACCCGGGTGGCTTCGGCGGTCCCGGTGCCCGGGCTCTGGACGGGCACGGCGTAGTCGGTGAAGTCCGGTAGGTCGAGGTCGCGCAGCAGCAATCCACCGTTGGCGTGCGGGTTGTCGCTCATCCGGCGAGTACCCGAGGGGGCCAGCGCGCGTAGATCGGGCCGCAGCGCCCCGGTGGCGTCGAACAGCTCCTCGGGCCGGTAGCTGCGCAGCCAGGTCTCGAGCTGCGCCATGTGTGACGGGTTGGTCCGCGTCTCCGACAGCGGCACCTGGTGGGCGCGCCACGTGCCCTCGACCGGTTTCCCGTCGACTTCGTGCGGGCCGGTCCAGCCTTTGGGGGTGCGCAGGATGATCATCGGCCACAGCGGACGGCCCGGCTCACCGTCGAGGCGGGCCGCGCGTTGGATCGCCGCGATCTGGTCGAATGCCTCGTCCATGGCCGCGGCCAGCTGCTGGTGGACGTTGGCCGGATCGTCCCCGGCCACGGTGATGGGACGGTATCCGTAGCCGTAGAACAGTGATTCGAGCTCCTCGGCCGGAATGCGCGACAGCACTGTGGGATTGGCGATCTTGTAGCCGTTGAGGTGCAGGATCGGCAGCACCGCGCCGTCGACGACCGGGTTGAGGAACTTGTTCGAATGCCAGCTCGCGGCGAGCGGGCCGGTTTCGGCTTCACCGTCGCCGACGACACAGGCCACCACCAGATCGGGATTGTCGAATGCGGCGCCATAGGCGTGCACCAGGGCGTAACCGAGTTCGCCGCCCTCGTGGATGGAGCCGGGTGTCTCGGCGGCCACGTGGCTGGGAATCCCACCGGGAAACGAGAACTGGCGGAACAGCTTCCGCAGACCATCGGTGTCCTGCCCGATACCGGTGTAGACCTCGCTGTAGGTGCCTTCGAGGTAGGCGTTGGCCACCAGTCCGGGACCACCGTGGCCGGGGCCGGTGATGTAGATGACGTTCGCGTCGCGTTCGCGGATGATCCGGTTCAGGTGGGCGTAGAGCAGATTCAGTCCCGGGGTGGTGCCCCAGTGGCCCAATAGTCGCGGTTTGACGTGCTCGGCGGCCAGCGGCTCTTCGAGCAATGGGTTGTCCAGAAGGTAGATCTGGCCGACGGACAGGTAATTGGCCGCACGCCAGTATGCGTCGAGCTGGTCGAGTTCCGTGTCGGTCAGTGCCGGTGAGAGGGTCGCGTCGCTCATGTTCTCCATAGTGGCCGGTGTCGGTGAATGGCGCCCGCGATCCGGGTTACCCGAATGCGCAACGGTCAACCAACAGCACGCGAAACGCCCGGCCACGATGGGGCCGAGTGATCGGCCGCGGACCGGATTCCGAGGTCCGCATACCGCGTCGGCTAGGTTCGTGGGCATGACGGTCACCAGCGCTCTCGACCCGCGAACCCCGGTACTGGTGGGCTACGGCCAGGTCAACCAACGCGACGAGAAGCCGGACGTCGAGCCCGTCGATCTGATGGTCGCGGCGGCCCGGGCCGCCGCGGATCCGCGGTTGCTGGAGGCGGTCGACTCGGTGCGGATCGTCAACCTGCTGTCGTGGCACTACCGGGACCCGGGTTTGCTGTTGGCGCAACGCATCCACGCCCGCAACGCCGCGACGCGCTACACCGGGGTGGGCGGCAACGTACCGCAGACTCTGGTGAACGAGGCCTGCCGGGATCTGCACGGCGGACGGGCAGAGGTGGTGCTCATCGGAGGCGCCGAGACCTGGCGGACGCGCAGCCGGCTGCGGGCCCGCGGCGAAAAGCCCGATTGGACCCGCCAGGATGAATCGGTGCCGGAGGCTCCGGGCGCGCACGAGGGTGTGCCGATGGCCGGTGAGGCCGAGATGCGGATCCAGCTCGACCGCCCGGCCCACGTGTATCCGATATTCGAACAGGCGCTGCGCATCGCCGCGGGCGAGTCCAGCGAGGACCACCGCAGGCGGATCGGCGCACTGTGGTCACGGTTCAGTGCGGTAGCGGCCGACAATCCGCATGCCTGGAGTTCCGAGGCGGTGCCCGCCGAGCACATCTGGCAACCCGGCCCGGACAACCGGATGATCAGCTGGCCCTACACCAAGTTGATGAACTCGAACAACATGGTGGACCAGGGCGCGGTGCTGATCCTGACCACGGTCGAGAAGGCAACATATCTTCAGATCCCTTCCGACCGTTGGGTTTTCCCGTATGCCGGGACCGATTCGCACGACACCTATGCGATCGGTGAGCGTGCGGAGCTGTACCGTTCGCCGGCGATCCGGATCGCCGGTCGGCGGGTGCTGGAACTGGCCGGTGTGAGTCTTGACGAGATCGACTTCGTCGACGTGTACTCGTGCTTTCCGTCGGCTGTGCAGGTGGCGGCGGCCGAAATCGGTCTGCCGCTGGACGATCCGTCGCGGCCGCTGACGATCACCGGCGGGCTGACATTCGCGGGCGGTCCGTGGAACAACTACGTGTCCCACTCGATCGCGACCATGGCCGAGCGACTGGTGGCCGATCCGGGTAGCCGCGGGCTGATCACCGCCAACGGCGGTTACCTCACCAAGCACAGCTTCGGCGTGTACGGCACCGAGCCGCCGACCCATGAATTCCGTTGGCAGGACGTACAATCCGAGGTCGACGCGGAGCCGACACGTCAGCTGCTGGTGGAGTTCACCGGTACCGGCACCGTCGAATCCTGGACCACGCCCGTCGGTCGGGACGGTACCGCCGAGCGGGCTTTCCTTGCGGTACGGACCCCTGACGACGCGCGCACCCTGGCCCGGATCGTCGACGAGTCACAGGCGGCCGCGACCATGTCCGAGGACATCGCCGGGGCGAAGGTGCAGGTTCACGCCGACGGCAGCGCGACGCTGCTCTGAGCGCACGCGGGCCGACAGCTCAGCGCGCGGCCAACTCCCGCTGCGCCAGTGCGAGGACCTCGTCGGTGGTCGGCGGACTGGGCGGGTGGTGTGACAGGCACCATGGCGTCTGGATCTTGTGAAAGCTGTCGCCTTCCAAGGCCAGGTAGAACTGGCCCGAACGCAGCTTGCTGATGTCGGGCACGTGACCGCCCTTCACCCGGGCCATCTCGCGGGCCACCGCGATCTGGGCGGGGGAGTTGAGCAGGCCGTAGAACTGCGTGGTGGCATTGCCCGGGATGTGGTTGTGCAGACCCCGCGGCGATTGCGTGGCGAACACCAGTCCCAACCCGTACTTGCGGGCCTGCGACGACAGCGCCAAGGTGCTGTGCGTGCAGGCGGTGGTGTGACTGGACGGCGCGAAGTTCTGTGCCTCGTCCATCACGAGGAGCCCGCCCAGGGGGCGGTCACCGGCCGGGTTGCGCTTGATCCAGGCGAAGAGCGCCATCTGCAGCTGGTTGACGAACCCCTCGCGCTGCTGATCGCTGGTCAGCCCGACCATGCTGATGACCGACACCCGCGCGCGGTAGCCCGCGGACGGTGTCAGCAGCATCCCGGGATCGGCGGCGGTGCCGGTGCCGCCGAAGAGCGGATCGTTGACGGTCGCGGCGCGCAGGTTCTGGGCCAGCTCGGCGGCCAGTTTCTGCGCCCCGCCCAGTGCACTGACTTCGACGGGCAGATTGCCCAGCAGGTCCATGAAGCCCTCGAGGCTGGTCGAGGGGCTCGCCCCGTAGAACCGCAGGGCCTCGCGCAGCACCGCCCGGGAGCGTTCGGCCTTGGCGGTGTTACCGGCGATCAGGGCGCGCGGTTCGAGTGCGGCGACGGCGGATTCGACGGCATCGGAGAACTCGTCGGCGTCGTCGATGACGCTGGCGAAGTCGGGGAGCGGCTGGAAGGACAGCGGGCGACCGGTGGACCGGCGCGGGGTCCACACCACGACCTCGGTGTTGTCGAGGTAGGCGTCGGCACGCTCGTCGTCCGCCGGGTGCCAGCCCGGGGGATTCTCGGGCCAGGGGGCGCCCAGCCGGGACAGGTCGTTGTTGGGGTCGAGCACGATCGACGACACGCCCCGCAGTGCGCACTCCTCGACGAGGCGCCGGATCAGCACCGTCTTGCCCGACCCGGAGCCGGCGAAGATCGCGGTGTGCTTCCGTAGTGCCGCCAGGTCGACCGACACCGGGCGCCCGCCGGTGCTGTCCAGGCCGAGGGTGATCGCGGTGGGCGAGTGTTCGATCACCGGCGCAGGCTGCTCGGTACGTATCGGGCCGGTCGCGAGTTCGGCCTCCACGTCGATCTGGGCCGGTGGCGGCGGATCGCCCGCGATGTCTCCGAGTGCGGCACGCAGCCAGCCGATTCCGTGGGCGGGCCTGCGGCGGCGCAGCCATTCGGGCAGGTCCGGGTGGTTGTCGTCGATGAGGTCGCGCAGCGCGGTCATCGTGCGCACGTCGTCCTCACTCATCGCCAGCACCCGCCCGCCGGCCGCCTCGAACTCGGCGATCATCACGGCGGTTTTGGCGCCCTTCGGCCACCCGGTGTTGCGCAGCAGGAAGAGTTTGCGCCGGTCCGGGTTGAAACCCGTTGCCTCCCAGGCTTTTCGGACGCGGTTCTGGACGGCGACGGCATTGCCGGACGAGATGGCGCGAAATGCCCAGTGCCGCTCGTCGTCGGTGGCGGCATCGAGAGTCTGGCGCAACCGTCCGTGCAGCACCACGCGTTGTCCCGGGAGCGGATCCGGGCGGAACGACTGTCCGACCTCGCCGAGCTCGGTGATCCACGCATCCAGCGCGGCCGAGAGCAGACCCGGCATCGTGGTGTCCTCGCCGTCGGGGTCCAGCGCCGCGACGGTCACGGCACGGCTCCGGTACTCGGCGAAGCGGCGGTCCAGTTCTCCCGTGTCGCCCAGAGCGGTTGTCTCGCCGCCGGTGTGCCCGTGTGTTTCGGCCACCTCACCGGTGAGTTGGGAGAGTTCTTCGATCGTGTCGTGCTCCAGGCACCGGCGCACATGGGTGTCGGCACGCTTGAGCAGCTGGCGCGGTGTGTACTGGGTCGCCTCGTCGAATGCCGACGGCAGGATCGGCCAGCTCGGATACGGCGCGGTGAATCCGATGGACCCGTAGCTGGACGTGAACCGGCGTTCCAGGATGGCACGGCCGACCTCGGGCGTGGGTAGGCCCTGCAGTAGCGCGGTGGTACGGAACCGGTCCTGGACGGTGGCGGTGGCCCGGTCCTGGATCGCCTCCCACGCCGCCGGCAGGCAGGCCACCACGCCCACCGTGCGGCGCATGGTCTGGCGGATCGACATCAGCCCGTGGGCGACGTGTTCCAGATCGCCCGCTGTCTGGGCAGCTCGGCCGGGGTCGGCGGCGGCGGTGTCGGTGCGCTCGATGGACTGGGCCAGCAGCGTGTCGATCTGGTCGAGGGCCAGCACCGAGGGGCCGGCCAACGCGATCAGCCGAGAGATGTCGCGCACCGACTCCTGGGGGGTGAGCACCGGTGCGGGCAGCCCCCAGGATTCCTTCTCGCCGCTGCCGGTCAGGTATGCCTCGCCGATGTCCTGCAGCTCGAGATCGCCGGCGCCGAGCAGCACCAGGGCGCGCAGGGTGTGGTGTGCGCGCTTGACGGTGTGGCGGTGGACCTTGTGCAGGGAGTTGACGAAGTCGGTGAGGATCTCGGGTGTCAGGTCGTCGTCGCCGATCACGGCCCGGCGATTGGCCCGGGAGATGTGGGCCACCGAGGACAGTTCCCACAGCAGGTCTTTGAGTTGGGTTTCGCGCTCGCTGCCGGGCCGGCCCAGGCTCTCCAGGATGCCCGCACGGGCGGACTGCCAGAAGCTGGCCGCATCGAGAAGTTCGACCAGGAAGAAGAATCCGCCGCCGGTCTGCACCTGCTCGCGCACCTGGCCGAGCAGGTGGGTCTTGCCGGATCCGGCCGGGCCGCGGACCACGACGCCCAGCGGGCTGGAGTCGGTTTCCCGTTCGGCATCGCCGAAGGCGGCCATCACGTCGGCCATCGGCCGGTCGTGGAGGCCGCGCACGTGCAGCGCGCCCTGCGAGTGCCACAGGTCGTCGGCGGTCGGCGCCCAGGTGAGGCGGAGCGCGCTGAGCGCTTCGCGGTGTGAGAGTTCCATCAGGACTCGATCGCGATCAGGTGCTTGTCCTGGTTGCCTATCTCCACCGCGGCTTCGCGGTCGGCAGGGGTGAGCACCTTCTGGTTCTCCTCGGGGATCAGGCTGACGCCGGGTTGCTGATAGAGGCTGATCAGCGCGGCGTCGACGGTTGGGCGGGCGAGCCCGGGTACGGCCTGGCGCAGCCGCAGCAGGCTGACCCAGCCGCCGGGCCGGCTGGTCAGACCGGCATAGGCGGTACGCAGCTGGACTTCGGGACCGGCGCCGGGGACCTGGGTGGATTCCACTGCGGGCTCCTCGGTGGGCTCCTCTGCGGGCAGGAACACGTCGGCCGGAACGAGTTCGGCGTGTTCGAAATAGCGGTGCAACGCGTTGAGCAGGGTGTACATGGCCCGGCCCTGGCCGCTGGACCGGGGCGGGGTGTCGGCGCCGAACAGCGCCCGGCACAGCGCCCAGCCCGCATCGGTCAGTTCGTGGACGAGGGGCCGGGTGCCGGTGGTCTCGATCAGGCCCAACCGGTTGAGCCGGTCGCGCTGCGGTTTGTCGAGTTTGGGCCCGAGCCGTTCCAGCTCAGGGTTGGGCACCGGGCGCGACTCGGCCATCAGTACCAGCAGCACTGCTTGCTCGCTGCCGGTCAGCTCGTCGGGCGCGACATTCACCGGATGCTCACCTTCCTGCCATCGTGGGTGTTGCACGCGGGCGTGGTGATACCGGCACGTGTCTCATGCACGTTAGCCTGTACCCCCGACCGCGCGAGAATGTTGTTGCGCTGCACGGTTTTCGCCCGCGGACCGGGCTGGGTGCCCGCAGCTACCCGGCGGGCAGCGGCTGCGACGGGTCGGCGATGCGTTCCGGATCGACGGGCGTGGCCGACCGGATCATTGCTTTGACGTCGTCAAGCACATCCCACACATTGACGTTCATCCCCGCCAGAACACGGTTCTCGGCATCGAGCCAGAACGCGACGAACTCGCGCCCAGCAACGTCGCCGCGGAAAACGACCCGCTGATATTCGGGTGCGTGACCGACATACTCCATGCCGAGGTCGTACTGATCGGTGAAGAAATAGGGCAACTCCGAGTATTCGGTGGCGGACTGCGGGCCCAGGCCCAGCATCCCGGCCACCGCCACGGCGGGCTGCTTGAGTGCGTTGGCCCAGTGCTCGGTGCGGATTCGCACCCCGAAGAGCGGATGCTGTGCGGCGGCGATGTCGCCGACGGCAAAGATGTCGGGGTCGCTGCTGCGCAATGACGCATCGACGAGCACTCCGCCGTCGGCGATGGCCAGTCCGGCCCGTTCGGCCAGTCCGATGTTCGGTGCCGCGCCGACGGCGACCAGCACCGCATCGGCGGTGACGGTGGCGCCGTCCCCGAGTCGCAGTCCGGTCGCGACGCCGTTGTCGGTGGTGATCTCCCGCACCGACTGGTCCAGTCGCAGATCGACGCCGTGCTCACGGTGCAGCTGTGCGAACACCTCACCCACCTCGGGGCCCAGGGCGGCCAGCAGAGGTAGGTGCGCGGCCTCGACGACCGTGACGTTCACGTCGCGGCCACGGGCTCCGGCGGCGACTTCCAGGCCGATCCATCCGGCGCCCACGATGGCCAGCGCCGAACCCGGGGTCAGTGCCGCGCTCAGTGCCGCGGCGTCGTCGATCGTGCGCAGATAGTGCACCCCCGCGGCGTCGGCTCCGGGAATCGGCGGTCGGCGCGACGCGGACCCCGTGGCCAGTAGCAGCTTGTCGTAACCGACGGTGGAGCCGTCGGGCAGGGCGAGGGTGTGCTCGGCGGCGTTGACGGCCGCGACCTCGGTTCCGAGCCGCAGGTCGATGTTGTGGTCGCGGTACCAGGCCGCCGGATCGACCGTGAAGTCCGGGAGTGACTTGTCGCCGGCCAGGTAGTCCTTGGACAGCGGCGGACGCTCGTAGGGCAGATGGTCTTCGGCGGAAAACAGCACCACATGACCGTCAAAGTCGTTGTCCCGCAGTGCTTCAGCGGCCTTGGCGCCGGCCAGGCCACCGCCGACGATCGCGAAGGTGGACGACGTTGTCATATCGATCCAGCCTACTCGTCCGCCACCAGCTGCTTGAGTTTTCGGGCGTTGCGCACCGCGTGACCACCGAGATCGTTGTTGAAGTACACGATCACGCGATGGTCGTCGTGGTGCCATCGCCGGATCTGCCGAGCCCACCGGCTCAACTCGTCGTCGGAGTAGCAGCCGGCATACATGCCGTTGCCGCCCGGGCCGTGCATGCGGACGTAGACCAGATCGCTGGTGGCCACCGCGCGGCAGGTCAATCCGGGTCCGCTCATCACCACATACGCCGCCCCGTACTGCTCCAGCAGCGTGAACACCGCGGGTTCGTGCCAGGACGGGTGGCGCAGTTCCATCGCCACCCGGATCTTGCGGGGCAGTTGTGCGAGGAAACCGGTGAGCAGGTCGTCGTCGCGTTCCAGGGCTGGGTGAAGCTGGACCAGGAGCGCCTCGTTGTGAGGTTCGAGCAATTGCCAGTACTGCTCGAACCGCGGCGTCCAGGCCTCCGGTGTCCGAAGCCGCCGGTAATGGGTCAATCCGCGATGTGCCTTGACGGACATGGTGAAACCGTCGGGCATCTGGTCGCGCCACCCGGTGAACGTGGTCTCGGCGGGCCATCGGTAGAAGCTGCCGTTGAGTTCCACGGTGTCGAACTCATCGATGTAGCGGGCGAGTCTCGATTTCGCCGGTGTGCCTTTTGGATACAGCACACCGGTCCAGTGGTCGTACGACCAGCCCGAGGTGCCGATCTTGATCATGTGCCATCGCTAGGGGACGTCTGTGTAGTTGAGGGTGTAGCCCTCGGCGGAGAAGGTGAAACCTCGGCCGGTCAGCTCCCGCACGCAGGAGACCCCGGACTGCTCCTGCACGTTGCACCGGAATCCGGCTACTGCCAGCACCTTCCCGAACGGCAGCACGGCCGCGGCGGACTCGGCGAATTCGGGCTGTGCCACGTTGGCGAAGTGGGCGTCGGTATCCCGGTCGAGCACAAGGGCATTCGGTGCCGCGGTCCCGCCGGCCGCGTCGGGCACCTCGGTGGGGGCACCGGTCACCGACATCGTCGACGTGCCGCCGGCCGGTTGGCAGCCGGCGCGGTCGCGAGGCAGGATCGCGCACTGCCATCGCCCGCTCGGGGTGCTGAAGTAATAGCCCTTGCGGCCGTCCACCTCCAGCATGTAGTCCGCGGCGTTGACCAGGTGCGCGGTGCCGAACGCCGGCGGTGCGGCGGTGGTGGTCACCGGCGGCGGCGACGCCGAGTCGCCCGTGTTGACGACGGTTCCCGACGCGCATCCGGAAAGCACGGACGCGGCGGCTCCCCAGATTGCACAGACGACGAGGCAAGCCTTCACGACGCAAGACCCTAGCCAATCAGCGGCAGCCCTCGGGCGTCAGCGTCGAGTTTTGCCTGAGGCACATGCTGATCCCGGGTCATCACATCCCGACGCACACGTCGGCACCCAGCAGCAGCACCGGCCACAGCAGCGTCACCTGACCGAAGGCCACCAGATTGGCGCCGGCAGGAAACTTGGTCAGCAGGCTCGCTTCGATGATCTGCACCTGCTCGGGATGGAAGAACGTCCACACCAGGCCGATCACGAGGTACGGCAGGGACAGCCACATCAATGTTTCGAGCAGTTGCTCGACGCTGAGTTTGTAGCTCAGGGCGCGGCGGATCCGGTCCATCAGATCAGCGCCTTGCCGGCCGCCACCCGTCGGCGGACGTCGGCAAGCAGCAGGTAGCTGCCGCCCTGGCGGACGAACACCGGCAGGAAGCGGTTGCCGAAAGCCACGGCCAGGAAGAGCCATTCGAACAGCCGCTGCCTGCCGCGGCCCCAGCCGAAGCCGACGGCGTCGCGGAACACCGGGGCCAGAAAACCCGCGGTCAGGAACTTCAGCAGCGGTCGAAACGGTATGCGCAGCAACGGGTTGATCATCCGCAGGTCGACCAGGTCGTGCAGGTATCGTCTGACGACGTCGTCCATCTGGACCTGCTTGCAGGCGGCGTCCCAGTACGTGTCGAAATCGGTCCGCGTCGCAGGCCACTGCTCCGGGCTGACCTGCAGCGTGGTGCCCAGCGTCGCGGCGGATCGATAGAACTGCTCGGCCTGCGCGCCGGTCATCTCGCCGCGCAGCAGCTGGTACACGTCCTCCAGGCCGACGAACAGGCAGGCCGCCACCCACAGCTGCAGGTCGCGGTCGAAGGCGTTGTACTGCACGGGACTTGCCGGCCCGGACCGGACCTGCCGGTGGGCCGTGTCGACGGCTTCTCGGAAGGCCGTCCGGTCCTCGGGGCTGCCGAGGATGGCCACCGCCAGATAGCTGAGCGTGGTGCGGGCGCGCTTCCACGGGTGCTTGAGCAGGTTGCCCGAATCCACCGTGCTCTCCACGACTCCGTAGCCGACGCCCGGCGAGGACAGCTGCATGATCACGTTGGCCGCGCCGGCGGCGAAGCCCCACAGGTCCATCGCGTCGGCGATCGTGACGTCTCCGTCGGACCAGCGTGCGGTGCGTCGGCCGATCGAGATGCGGTTGGCGGGGGCGGTGTCGCCCAGAGACTTTCGAGACATTCGCCGGTCCTCAGCTCATGCAGACGTTGGTGAAGAGCAGGACGGGCCAGGAGACGATGGAGCCCAGAAAGGACACCGTGGCGTCGGCCCCGTGCATCCCGGCCAGGTGGCTGGTGTGGGTGAGCGACCAGACCAGACCGATGAGCAGGTAAGGGGCTGCGAGGATGACGGCCGTGCCGAGCCACTCGGCGATGGTCATCTGGAAGCCGAGGATCTTGCGTACTGCGGTCAACATATGAGTGGGCCCCCGTCGTTGTCAGACGGACTCTATGTTAACGGTGATTCTGTTCTGCCGCCCCGGAAATCACTTGGGCGGCAGCTGCTTGGCATAGGTGAGGCCCCGCTCGACCCACGGCTGGAGTTGCCGTTTGGTCTTGATGGCGGGGCCGGCGATCCGCAGCCAGCCCCGCATCTGCCGGCCGCCCATCACCATCGGCTCGACATGGTCGCGTTGCAGCAGTTTCTCGCTGTCGTCGGGCGAGACCCGCACCATCAGGCCGCCGTCCCGCGACGCCGCGACGGCCATGTTGCCGTTGATCAGGAACGCCAGCCCACCGAACATGCGTTTCTCGTCGAGACCGCGTTCGGTGGCCGCCAGTTCACGGATGCGGTCGGCCAGGTCCGGATCGAAAGGCATGTCGGTCGAGACCGTCAGTCGGAATCGGCGGACTTGAGTTCGGCGCGGAAGGCGGCTTCACGGGCCAGATGTCCGGGGCGGCGCCGCAGCACCAGCCAGGCGATACCGAGCACCAGGAACCACACCGGGGTGACCAGTTCGGCCTGCAGGGTGTCCTCCTTCTGGGTGAACGCCCACAGCAGGAAGGCGAAGAAGGCCAGGACGACGTAGCACATCACGACGCCGCCGGGCATCTTGAACTTCGACGCCTCGTGCAGTTCCGGCCGGCGCCTGCGGTACACGAGGTAGCTGACCAGGATGATCGTCCAGACGAAGATGAAGCACAGCGATGAGATCGTGGTGACCAACGTGAAGGCCGCGACGATCGAGTCGCCTGCGGCCACCATCACCACACCCGACAGCAGGAACACCCCCGACAGGAACAACGCGTTGGCAGGCACGCGCCGTGAGGTGAGCCGGCCGAACAGGCTCGGCGCATCGCCTTCGGTGGCCAGGCCGTAGACCATTCGGGAGGTCGAATAGATGCCCGAGTTGGCTGACGACGTCGCCGAGGTCAAGACCACGAAGTTGACCACCGATGCGGCGATGCCCAGGCCCGCGAGGCTGAACATGGCCACGAAGGGGCTCAGTTTGGGATCGATCTCGCGCCACGGCGTGACCGCGATGATGATGGTCAGGGCGGCGACGTAGAAGAGCATCACGCGCACGGGGATCGAGTTGATGGCCCTGGGCAGGTTGCGCTCAGGGTCCTTCGCCTCGGCCGCAGTGGTGCCCACCAGCTCGATGCCGACGAAGGCGAAGGTGGCGATCTGGAATCCGGCGACGAATCCCATTGGGCCGGTGGGGAAGAACCCGCCGTCGTTCCACAGATTGGCGAATGAGGCCTGGGCGCCACCGGGCGCTTGGAAACTGGTGAAGACCATCACGAGGCCGATGACGATCAACGTCACGATCGCGATGATCTTGATCAGGGCGAACCAGAACTCGGTCTCGCCGAAGGCCCGCACGGTCGGCAGGTTCAGTGCGATGAGTATCACGACCGTGGCGAGCGCCGGGATCCACAGCGGGAGATCGGGCCACCAGAAGGCCACATAGCCCGCGATCACCACCACGTCGGCGACGCCGGTGACGATCCAGCAGAACCAGTACGTCCAGCCGGTGAAGAACCCCGCCCACGGGCCCAGCAGGTCCGCGGAAAAATCGGCGAAGGATTTGTAGTGCAGGTTGGACAGCAGCAGCTCGCCCATCGCCCGCATGACGAAGAAGAGCATGAAGCCGATGATCATGTAGACGAAGAGCACCGACGGGCCGGCCAGGGAGATGGTCTTGCCGGAGCCCATGAACAGGCCCGTCCCGATCGCACCGCCGATCGCGATCAGCTGGATGTGCCGGTTCGACAGCTGGCGGGAGAGATGGCGTTCGTCTGTGGATGTATCTGACGTCACACCGTGAAGGATTGCAGGCGGGGAGATGAGCGCTGCAGCCAGCCCGGCATTCTCCGCAGCTGCTAACCCAGTATCGGGAACCGGCGCTGTGAGGCGAGCCGGTCCAGCGCCGTCTGCATGACATCGCGGATGTGTGCATCGACGTCGACGGCATCCGGGTCGGCGCCGAACCGAGCGGTGATGTCGATCGGAGGCAGGACCTCGGTGACGATCTTGGTCGGCAGGGGCAGGTTGGGCGGCACGATGACGCTGAGGCCGAACGGAAGCCCGACGCTCACCGGCAGGATGTCCAGCCGGAAGCGGGGCAGCCCGAGCCGCTTGGCCAGCCAATTGCCCCGGGTGAGGAACAGCTGGCTTTCCTGGGCGCCGATCGACACGGTCGGCACGATCGGGACGCCGGCGGCGAGCGCGGTGCGGACGTATCCGGTTCGCCCGTTGAAGTCGATGGTGTTCGCCTCGGCTGTCGGACGGTAGGCGTCGTAATCGCCGCCGGGAAACACCAGCACGACAGCACCGGACTGCAGGGCCGCCGCGGCGTTCTCCCGGCTGGCGTGGATCACCCCGAGCCGCCGGAACAGATCCCCTGTCGGCCCGAGCAGCACCCCGTAATGGGCCAGCGTGTACAGCGGGCGGCGGTATCCGAAGTGGCGGTAGAACTCCGGCGCGAAGACCAGGACGTCCGGTGTCAGCATGCCGCCGGAATGATTCGCGACGACGAGCGCACCGCCGTGGTCCGGGATGTTCTCGAGGCCGCGGACCTCCGAGCGAAACCACCACCTCGCGATCGGCCCCGCCAACGACTCCATCCGCCGTGTGACGACAGGGTCCCATTGGTGGAGTTCGGTTTCGTCCATCGTCGCTTCCCGCTCTGCCCGACAGGGTTTGTTCACAATGCTGCTCGGGATGGTCCCCGCTGACGCCGCTATTGGGCAGATTGCCCCGAATGACTCATAAAAGGCGTCCGCCGTGTGACCTAGGGGTCACACGGCGGACGGCGGTTTCGGCAGCGAGCGCCTCGGTTGCCTATGCGGCGACCGACGCGGCCTCGCGAACCGGTTCGAGCGCCTCGGCGACGATGGCGGCGACATCGGTCATCGGTTTGACGTCCAATGCCTCCAGCACCTCGGCCGGAACCTCATCCAGGTCGGGCTCGTTGCGCGCCGGGATGAAGACCGTTTTCAGTCCGGCCCGTTGCGCGGCCAGCAGCTTCTGCTTGACGCCGCCGATCGGCAGCACCCGGCCGTTCAGCGTCACCTCGCCGGTCATGCCGACATCGCCGCGCACCTGCCGCCCGGTGGCCATCGACACCAGTGCCGTCACCATCGTGACGCCGGCCGAAGGACCGTCCTTGGGCACCGCGCCTGCGGGCACGTGCACGTGGATCTGCCGGTCCAGCGCCTTGGGATCCACACCCAACTGCTCGGCGTGTGCCCGGACGTAGGACAGTGCGATCTGCGCCGACTCCTTCATGACGTCACCCAGCTGACCGGTCAGCTTCAGGCCCGGCTCGCCCTCGTTCGAGTTCACCTCGATGTAGAGGACGTCGCCGCCCAGGCCGGTGACGGCCAGGCCGGTCGCGACACCCGGCACCGCGGTGCGCTCGTCGGATTCCGGCGTGAACCGCGGACGGCCCAGGTACTCAACCAGATTCGGCTCATCAACGATGATGTTCGTGATTCCGCCCTCTTCCAGTTTCGTCGTGACCTTGCGCAGCGCCTTGGCCAGCAGCCGCTCGAACTGCCGCACGCCGGGCTCGCGGGTGTAGTCCGCGGCGATCTTGCGCAGCGCAGCATCGGTCACCGTCACCTCGGCATCGGTCAGGGCCGCGCGTTCGGCCTGCCGGGGGAGCAGGTAATCCCGCGCGATGGCGACCTTGTCGTCCTCGGTGTAGCCGTCGATCTGCACCAGTTCCATCCGGTCGAGCAGGGCTGACGGGATGTTCTCGATGACGTTGGCCGTGGCCAGGAACACCACATCGGACAGGTCCAGATCCAGGTCCAGGTAGTGGTCGCGGAACGTGTGGTTCTGCGCCGGATCCAGCACTTCCAGCAGCGCTGCCGACGGATCGCCCCGGTAATCGGAGCCGACCTTGTCGATCTCGTCCAGCAGCACAACGGGATTCATCGAACCCGCCTCGCCGATGGCCCGCACGATGCGGCCCGGCAGCGCACCGACGTAGGTACGCCGGTGGCCGCGGATCTCGGCCTCGTCACGCACACCGCCCAGCGCGACACGCACGAACTTGCGGCCCAGAGCCCGGGCGACGGACTCGCCCAGCGACGTCTTGCCCACCCCGGGCGGACCGGCCAGCACCATCACGGCGCCGGAACCGCGACCACCCACGACCGCCATGCCACGCTGGGCGCGACGGGCCCGCACCGCCAGGTATTCGACGATGCGGTCCTTGACGTCGTCCAGGCCATGGTGGTCGGCGTCCAAGATCTCGCGCGCACCCTTGAGGTCGGTCGAATCCTCGGTCCGCACGTTCCACGGCAGGTCCAGCACGGTGTCCAGCCAGGTGCGGATCCAGCCGCCCTCGGGGCTCTGCTCGCTGGAGCGTTCCAGCTTGCCGACCTCGCGCAGCGCGGCCTCGCGCACGTTCTCGGGCAGCTCGGCGGCCTCGATGCGGGCCCGGTAGTCATCTGACCCCTCGGGCTCGCCTTCACCGAGCTCCTTGCGGATGGCGTTCAGTTGCTGGCGCAGCAGGAATTCCTTCTGCTGCTTGTCCATGCCCGCCCGGACGTCCTCGGCGATCTTGTCGTTGACCTCGACCTCGGCCAGATGCTCGCCGGTCCATCGGATGAGGTTGCTCAGGCGGACAGCTGTGTCCTCGGTCTCCAGGAGTTCGCGCTTCTGCACGTCGGTCAGGTACGACGCGTACCCGGCCGTGTCAGCCAACGCCGACGGGTCGGTGATCTTGTTGACCACGTCGACGATCTGCCAGGCCTCGCGCCGCTGCAGCATGGCCAGCAGCAGCTTCTTGTACTCGGCAGCCAGCGCCTTGGTTTCGTCGGTCGTGGTTTCGGCCTCGGGGGCTTCCTGCACCTCGACCCACAGGGCCGCTCCCGGTCCGGTGGTTCCGGATCCGATGTGGGCCCGGCGTTCACCGCGGACGACGGCGGCATCGGCACCGCCGGGCATGCGTCCGACCTGCACGATCGATGCGATCACACCGTGGGTGGGGTAGCGGTCGTCCAGGCGCGGGGCGATGAGCAGCTTGCCGGATTCGCTGGCCTGGGCGGCGTCGATCGCCGCGCGGGCAGCGTCGTCGAGCTCGACGGGCACCACCATCCCGGGCAACACGATCGGTTCGCTCAAGAACAGGACGGGCACTGCGTTTGATCGGGACATCAAACCTCCAAAGTTCAGTCTGATGCGCTCAACCTTGGTGAGCCTGGGTTTGTTCCCGGTATCCGGGCAGATGGGTTCGCCGTGGGCGAACGCGCACATCCGGCCAGGTTCGAACCCACCGAACCCCGATCTACGCTCGTGACGATCTCCGCGCCGGCGCCCACCTGCGGCCGTAGGCTCGTGTCGATGGTCGAGACGTCCGCGATCCGGTTCCTTGCCCGCGGCGCCCGCCGCGTGGCCTACGAGATCCGCGGGGACGGTCCACCCCTCGTCGCTCCGGCGTGGTGGGTGAGTCACCTCGAACTCGACTGGCAGAGCGCGGGCTTTCGGCGCTTCTGGCAAGGCGTTGCCGACGGGTACACCCTGATCCGCTACGACCGGTTGGGTGTCGGCATGTCCGACCGTGAACTGCGGGAGTCGGATCTTTGCCTCGACGCTGAAGTCGCGGTCCTGCGGGCGCTGCTCGACGAGCTCGAACTGGAGCGCGTGTCACTCGTCGGCGGTTCATCCGGGAGCTGCACCGCAATCGCTTTCGCCGCAACGTTTCCCGAGCGTGTCGAACGCCTGGTGCTCTACGGGTCCTACGCCGACGGCGGGGCGATCACGCCTCCGGGCGTGGCGGACGCCATCCTCGCGGCGGTACGGGCGCACTGGGGGCTCGGCTCACGCCTGCTCGGTGACATGTTCCTCAGTGGTGCCGAGGCGGCGGACCGGGAGAACTTCGCGCGGTTTCAGCGAGAGGCGGCGACCGCCGAGAACGCCGCCGCCATATTGGATCTCGTCTATCGCCTCGACGTGCGCGCGCAGCTCTCCCTCGTCTGCCGGCCGACGTGGGTGGCGCATCGTCGCGATGACCGGGCGATTCCGTACCGGCTCGGGCGTGAGGTCGCGGCCGCGATTCCAGGCGCGACGTTCATCCCGCTGCGGGGGAGCGCGCACTTCCCCTGGCACGGTGATGTCGATTCCGTCGTCCGTGCGTGTCGCGAAGCGCTGGCGCCGGCGCAGTCGTCATCGCCTGGTCCGAGCGAGTCCGTACCCGTCCCGCTGTCCGATCGTGAGCGCGAGATCCTGGCCTGCGTCGCACGGGGGCTGAGCGATCGCGAAATCGCCGAGCAGCTCGTGTTGAGCCCACATACCGTTCACCGCCACGTCGCCAACATCCGCCGCAAGCTGGGACGCACTTCCCGGTCTGCCGCCGTCGCGGAAGCCGCCCGTCTCGGTTTGCTGTGACACGGACTGCCGCGACATGGCCGTTACGGGCCATGTGCTGAAGATGGCCGTTGCGAGCGATGCGCCGCGTGACGGGTGCCTCATACGTTCACGACATGACAAACACCACCGGCCCAGACCTCCGCACCCGGCCGCCGTCAGCAGGGTGGCTCCGGATCATGGCCCTGGTCTATGACCCGTTCTGCTGGCTGGGCGAGGCCGCCGGGATGCGTCGCCGGCGACGCACGCTGTTGGCCAATGCCCGCGGGCGGGTTGCCGAGATCGGTGCCGGCACCGGCCTGAACATCGCGCACTATCCCGACGGGATCGCCGAACTCATCCTCACCGAACCCGTCGAGGCGATGCGCCGGAAACTCGCACATCGCCTACGGCGTGATGGGAAGTCCGCGCGAATCGTCGACGCGCCCGCCGATCGGCTACCGCTGCCTGACGCGTCGGTCGACACCGTCGTCTCGACCCTGGTCCTGTGCACGGTCGACGACCCCGAAGCCGCGCTCCGCGAGATCGCACGCGTGCTCCGCCCAGATGGGCAATTGCTGTTCATCGAACACGTCCGCGCCGGTTCGCGGTTCCTCGCAGCGTGTCAGGATCTGTTGGACGGGCCTTGGCGTCGATTTGCCGCCGGCTGCCGGTGCAACCGCGCGACGCTGGAATTGATGCGCGCCGCCGGGTTCGACGTAGCGGCAGGCGCCATGGTGTGGCGCGGTATGCCGGCGATCGTCCATCCCCTCATCGTCGGCCGGGCTACTCGGTGATGCGGGTTTGGTCCCGCAGACGTTCTCCCTCGGCCCTGGCCCGCTTGCCCACCACCACCGTCGCCACCATCAACAATGCGGTCAACGCCAGCGAAACGACGGTGTTCACCCCGTTGGCGATGTCGATGGACAGCGAGAAGATGATTGCCAGGCTGATCAGCATCCCGATCAGCAAGCCGATGCCCCACATGGCCGAGAGCGAAACATGGACGCGGTGCCGGAATGCCGTCTCACGTGGACCGGCGTCGTCTGGCGGGACGGTCTGTACTCGTTCGGCCACGATCTGCGTCAGCGGCCTGCCGACGAAGCAGCTGCCCAGGAACAGCAGTGCGCCGATGCCCCCGACAAGGGTGTTGCCCGCCATCAGCATTCGGGCATCAGATGTCGCCAGCCCCACCGCGAGGCTCAGACCGAAATTCAGCATCAGGTACGCCGCGAACGGATCGAGTCGGCGGGCCTTGATCGCGTCATACGAAACCTTGATCCCGGCGAGCACTGTCGCGGTCAGCAATGCGACGTATTCCGATACACCGGCAGCGCGCAGCCCGTAGTAGGCGATCAGCGGAGGGGCGACGTCGAGCAGGATGCCCCGCATGACGGGGCGCAGTGAGGGTTCTCGGCTCACTGTGGCGAAGATATGGACCTACCCTGTGAATCTCCTGTATATGGAATGTTTTCGGGCCCGGGTTCGTCATACGGCGTATGAGCAGAGCAGTGCAGTTCGACGAATACGGTGAGATCGACGTCCTGCAGGTGCGTGATCTGCCGAGGCCTGTTCCCGCCGCCGGTGAGGTCCTGGTCGAGGTCAGGGCCGCAGGTATCAATCCGGGTGAGGCCATGATTCGCCGCGGCGCCCTACGTGACCGGTTCCCCGCCACGTTTCCGTCCGGCCAGGGCAGCGACCTCGCCGGCGTGGTGGCCGAGACCGGAGCGGACGTCACGGGGTTCCAGGTGGGCGACGAGGTGCTGGGATTCTCTGATTCCCGGTCCAGTCACGCCGAGTATGTGACGGTGCCGGCCACGCAACTGGCTGCCAAGCCGCCGGGCCTGTCCTGGGAGGTGGCCGGCTCGCTGTATGTCGCGGGAGCCACCGCCTACGCGGCGGTCCGGGCCGTGCGACCCCAATCCGGCGACACGGTGGCGGTCGCAGGCGCGGCCGGCGGTGTCGGCACCATCGCGGTTCAGCTCGCGAAGCGCGCGGGCGCCACCGTGCTCGGCATTGCCGGGTCCGGCAACGACGAATGGCTGTCGGCGCACGGTGTCATCCCGGTCAACTACGGGGACGGGCTCGCCGCCAGGCTGCGCGCCGCGTCGCCATCGGGGCGCGTCGATGCTTTTCTGGATTTCTTCGGTGGCGGATATGTGAAGCTGGCCGTCGAGGAGTTGGATGTCGATCCCCAAAGGGTCGACACCATCATCGATTTCCCCGCGATCGAGCAGTTCGGTGTCCAGGCGGCCGGCAATGCCGAAGGTTCTGACATCGCCGTGATCGCCGAGCTGGCGGGTCTCGCCGCGGCAGGGGAGCTTGAGGTGCCGATCGCCGGGGTGTTCGCCCTCGACGATGTCCGGGCGGCCTACACCGAACTGGAAAAGCGCCATACCAGAGGCAAATTGGTGCTGAGGCCCTGACCCGCACAGCACTTCCGGCGCGTAGCATCCAAGCATGAACAGGGGATTCGTCGTGACCTTGGCGCTCGGTGTGCTCGTGGCGCTGTTCGGTGTGATCTGGGCGCTGCAGGGGTTCGGTGTGCTGCAGGGCAGTCCGATGAGCAATACCACCACCTGGTCGGTCATCGGCCCGATCACCGTGGTGATAGGCGTCCTCATCGCGATCTTCAGCTGGCGCAAGATCTCGTCGAGGTGACCGACACCGATACGGCTATCCCACGGTGAAGTCCACCGAATGCCAACCGGTGGCGCCGTCGGGCACGGTGGGGGTCTCGTCGGATGTCTGGACCGCACCGGTGTTGTCGGTGGCCCGCACCGTGATGGTGTGTCGGCCCGGGCTGCTCGACTGCCAGGGGTAGCTCCACAACCGCCAGGTCTGGTTGGAGTAGGCGTCCCCGAGCCGGGCCGATTGCCATGGGCCGTCGTCGATTTGGACCTCGACGTTGCGCACGCCACGGTTCTGTGCCCACGCGATCCCGCCGAAGGTCGTCGGGCCCACCGCGATGTGCTGGCCGCGTCTCGGCACGTCGATGCGTGACTCGGTTTTGATGGGGCCGCGCGGTGCCCAACCCTGTTTGGTCCAGTACGCCTCCGCCCGGTCGAAGCGGGTCAGTTCGAGGTCGGTGACCCACTTGGTGGCCGATACGTAGCCGTAGAGTCCGGCCACCACCAGCCTCGCCGGGTAGCCGTGTTCGACGGGTAGCGGCTGTCCGTTGAGGCCGATGGCCAACATCGCGTCACGGCCGTCGGCTATGGCCTCCACGGGGGTGCCCACGGTGAACCCGTCGGCGGACTTCGACAACACCATGTCGGCGTCAGGGGATACCCCTGCGGCCGCCAGTAGATCGGTCAACCGATAGCCGGTCCACATTCCGGTCGAGATGTATTCGCCACCAACGGAATTGGATACGCATGTCAGCGTCACGGCCTTCTCGACCACTTCGAATCGGTCCAGGTCGGTGAAGCTGTAGGTGATTTCGCGGTCCACCATCCCATGGATCCGCAAACGCCATTCGTCGCGGCTCAACTGCGGCACGCTGAGTGCGGTGTCCACGCGGTAGAAGTCCGCGCCGTCGGTGATGAAGCTCGGCAGGGCAACATCTTTCGGTTGCACGCCGGCCGGGACCGCCGGGGCGGGGACACGCGGGCGCGGGATCACCGAGGTGTCGCGTTCGGCTGCAACGGAACTGGTCATCCGGTCGATCACGACGCCGAGAAGTCCGCTTACCGCCCCGAATCCGAGTAGTCCCGCCGTGGTGAGCCAGGTTCTCCTGGTGGCGTCGAATTTGTCTGTGGCGGCATGCTCATCGTTTCGGCCCGTCCACACCCGCAGCGCGAGCAGGCGCAGCGCCGCCACGCCGGCTGCGGTGCCGACCACGGTGGGCACGACGTCGAGCGGGGTCGCGCCGGGCCGCGTGAGCACGGCGGCACAGCCGAGCAGTCCGGCGACGACGAAGATGACGCTGCCGATCGGGCGACGCCGGGTTTCGTACGTCGCGGCGAGGGCGGCGAGGGCGGCGATCACCACCAGGACGACGACCGCCAGGAAGAGCTTGTCCAGTCCGCCCAGTGCCTGGATCACCCATTCTTTGACGGGCCCCGGTGTCAGATCGACGATTGCCGAGCCGATCGCGCCGCGCGGTTCGGCCTGCGCGCGGAACGGAATGGCAACAAGCGCACCGACGCCGAGCGCGACCGTGGCGGCAGCGACTCCGCCGAGCATCCGGGTGTTCGGCGAGGACGTGGGTGAGGACTTCGCCGTGGACCCGGACGAGGACTGGGTCATCGTCCCCAAGATACTCCCGCGCACAGAGCAGGGAGCCTGCCGTGAGGGGAAACGACAGGCTCCCTGGGTGGGTGGCTCTCTAGGTGGCCGACTGCGCGCC
The DNA here is from genome assembly GCF_000426065.1 of Mycobacterium sp. URHD0025. GTDB lineage: Bacteria > Actinomycetota > Actinomycetes > Mycobacteriales > Mycobacteriaceae > Mycobacterium. Next base: position 170,415 of record NZ_AUEQ01000012.1, read on the forward strand.
GAGCACCCGCTGGATATCGGGCTTCATCTGCTGCAGCTGCTGTCCCCAGTAGCCCCAGGCGTGGGTGCCGTTGGCGGGGAAGTTGAACACCCCGTTGGTGCCGCCGGCGGCGATGTAGTTGTCGCGGAAAGTGACATTGGTGCGCAACGTCAGCCCTTCGAGGAACTGGGCTGCCATCAGGTTGCCGCCATTGGAGCCCGCGTCGAGATCGGACGGGGTTCCGGTGCCGCAGTAGATCCAGATGCGGGTGTTGTTGGCGACCAGCTGGTTGATGTTGACCATCGGGTCATTGCGCTTCCATGCCGGGTCGGTCGACGGCCCCCACATGCTCTCGGCGTTGTAACCGCCTGCATCGTTCATCGCCAGCCCGATCAGCATCGGCCACCAGCCCTCGGACGGGTTGAGGAAGCCGGAAAGCGTTCCGGCGTAGATGAATTGCTGCGGGTGGTGGATCGCGTAGGTCAGTGCTGCGCTACCGGCCATCGAGATCCCGACGACGGCGTTGCCGGTCTGCGACACGCCGCGGTTGGAGGCCAGCCAGGTCGGCAGCTCGCTCGTCAGGAAGGTCTCCCACTTGTAGGTGTAGTCCTGGCCGTTGCCCTTCGACGGCTGGTACCAGTCGGTGTAGAAGCTGGACTGCCCGCCGACCGGCATGACCACCGACAGGCCCGAATCGTTGTACCACTCGAACGCCGGAGTGTTGATGTCCCAGCCGTTGAAGTCGTCCTGGGCGCGCAGTCCGTCGAGCAGGTAGACCGCGTGCGGCCCGCCACCCTGGAACTGGACGCGGATGTTGCGGTTCATCGACGGCGAGAACACGTCGAGGTACTCGACCGGCAGACCGGGACGAGAGAATGCACCAGCGGTCGCCGAACCTCCCGCGAGACCGATCAGCGCGGGCAGGGTGGCGGCTGCCATTGCCCCCGCCGCCAGTCGGCGCATCCACGCTCCGCGAATCTTGTTGAGGAACTTCATAACGGCAACCAACCGTCCTTTCTGCACGTATGCCAAGCAGTTTGCCGCTTGCTCCGGTAGTGAATCACGCACCTCATCAGTCACACGCGTAACAACACCGCGCATGCAGATCGCGGTTTACTAACGGTTGGAACTCGGCGCCGAGACCGTCGGCGGCGCCGGTCAGCGCCCGGGTGCGGTGAGCGCCTGTTTGACGCTGGCCCTGCGCTCCTCGATGGCCCGGCCGATCTCCTGTAGCAGCACAGGCTTTCGCGCGACGAGATCTTCGATGCACTCGCGGTCGAACTGCGCGACGGTGACCTCCGTCAGCGCGTATGCCGTTGTGGTGACCGGTTCGCGGGTCAGCGCGGTCTGGCCGAGAAAGTCGCCCTTCTCCAGGGTGAGGACGGGGACGAAGAGATCGCCGGTGCCGTTCGCGGCCAGTTGCACCGTGCCGGCGACGACGAAGCTCATCTTCTTGGGGACCTGACCGGCGACCTGGATGACCTCATCGGTGCCGTACCGGGCGAGCCGGGCGTATGGCAGCAGCTCCTGCTGATCCTCAGGGCTCAGGCGCAGGGTCGGGGCGATGAGGCGAAGCGTCTGTTCGACGCGTTCAGCGGTGGCGAACTCGTCCTCGGCCTCGTCCAGATGCAGACCGGCACGCCGCGAGGCGTACCAGGTCCAGCGCAGGAAGGTGGACCTCGCGGCGAAGTCGTCGGCGGGTGAGTGCAGCGGGATCATGGTCTTGTACTGCAACGCGCCGGCCGCGACGGTGGACACCGTGCCGTCGCGGCGGAGCTGGGGCAGCCGGCGGGCCACGTCGGTGAGTACCCGGCAGACCTCGTCGGGGGCATCGTCGACGGCGAACACGGTGACCACACTGATGGTGTGCGCGGCTGCCGGGCGGCTGAGGTTGGTGAACGATGCTCCGGCCAGCACGGAGTTCGGGATCACCTGCAGGCCGCTGCCGGTGTCAATGTGGGTCGCCCGCCAGTTCACCTCCACGACGCGGCCCCGCGCCGACGGCGCGTCGACCCAGTCGCCGAGCCGGAACGGCTGCTCGAACAGCAGCAGAAGTCCTGAGATGATCTGGCCGACGGAGTTCTGCAGCGCCAGGCCCAGCACGATCGAGGACACGCCCAGGGCTGTGAAAAGCCCACCGATGTTGGCGCCCCAGATGTAGGCGAAGATCAAACCGATGCCGACGGCGATCAGCGCGAATCGGGCGACGTCCAGGAAGATCGACGGAATACGCTTGCGCCAACTGCCTTCCGGGGCACTCTGGAAGAGCGTCGCGTTGAGCCCGGACAGCAGCAGGACCAGCACGACGAAGCCGAACACCGTCGCCACCATGCGGACCGGGGTGGTTTCTCCGGAGATCTGCATCGCCTGGATCAACAGGATCAGCAGCGCGCCCAGCGGCAGGATGTAGGTGCGGATCAGGTGCACCGGGCCGGCCAGAAAGCTGCCGCGCCGGCGCAGTGCGCTGTGGAGTTCGGTGAGCAGAACCAGACAGACCGGAAATCCGACCGCGACGCCCATCGCCCAGTAGAACCATGGAGCGTCGAGGACGCCTGTCATCGCCGGTCCTGGAGTTGCCAGATCGGCTCGTCTGTCCCATCCACCTGCACCGTGCCGGCCGGCTCCAGGTCGCGGGTATCGCCCACCACGTCGAACACCCGCGTGGTGACGTACACGCCCGGCTGTGGTGAGCCCCGCTGAACCCGGTAGGCGAGGTTTACCGCGGAACCCCACATGTCGTAGGCCAGATTGGAACGTCCCACCAAACCGCTACTGACCGCGCCGGTGTCGATTCCCGCGCGCAGCTTCAGTGCCGTCCCGGCCTCGGTGTTGAAGCGTTCGATGATGCGCTGCATTTCGAGAGCGAAGTCCACCATCCGCCGGACGTTGTCGAGGCGCGGTACGCTCAACCCTGAGCTGGCCCAGTAGCCGTTACGCAGAGTGCGAACCCGCTCCACCCCCAGATCGTCTGCGGCGGCATCGAATTGGTGCACCAGGCGGTTGACGATCGCCAGCGCCTCTTCCGAGGGCATTCCTGATGTCAGCTCGTCCAGACCGAACGTGTCGGCGAACAGGACGGTCACATTGTGGTGGTCCTGCGCGATCGTCTCTTCGCCGTCCCGGTAACGCTGCACCACCGATTCCGGCATGAGCGTGCGCAGCAACCGGTCGTTCTCCCGGCGTTGCTCGGCGAGCAGATCCTCCTTGATCGCCAAGTTGCGGCTCATGTCGTTGAATGCCGTTGTCAGATCACCGAATTCGTCGCGTGACTGCACCGGAATGGAGATGTCGTAATCGCCGGCGCCGATCTGCTGGGCGCCGGCCTCCAGCCGGCGCAACGGCCGGACGAACAATCGCGCCAACATCATGGCGGCCAGACACACGATGAAGGTGATGACCACCGTCGACAGCACGAGGGTGCGGGTGAACGTCGTGACAGGGGCGAAGGCTTCAGCTGTGTCGATCTTCGCGATGACCGACCAGTTCAGCCCGTGCAGGTTGACCGGCGCGTAGGCCTGCAGCGTCTCGTTGCCCAGGTAGTCGTCTTCGATCACGGTGCCGCTCTGGCCCCGCAAGGCCAGCCGGGTGGCGGTTGTCTCCACTGGCTGCACCAGCGTGGTGCCGTGCTGGCGCAGCGATTTCGCCGCCACGGCCGGCGGCGTCCCGGCATCGATGACGTCGCGTTCGAACTTCTCCGGATTCTCAAGGAACAGGCGCGAATCCGACCGCATCAGACCGTCGGGGCCCACCGCGAACGTCTCGCCGGTCGCGCCCATCCCGGCGGTCTCCCATTGTTTGTCGGCTGTCATCAGCCGGTTGATCTCGGAGATCGGGAACTGGAGTGCGAGCACACCCTCGACCCGGCCGGGCGGGCCGACCGGCGCCGTCATCCAGGCCGTGGGTTCATCGGCCGGCTGGTAGTCGCCGAAGTCGGTGATGCCGACATAGTCGACGGCGTTCGATTCCAGCGTCTTGTCGTAGGCGTCTTTCAGCAGGCTCTGGCGGTACGGACCCGTGAGGATGTTGGTGCCGAGGTCGACGCCCTTGTACGCCGTGTAGACCACGTTGCCCGCGGTGTCGAGCAGGAGCGCGTCCTCGAACTGGAAGCGTTCGACGATCTCTCGGAAGTAGTCGTTGAATCTGGCGTTCGCGGCCGACCAGGCACTGCCGTCGCGGGCGTCGTCGACGCGGATCGCCTTTTCCGCGTCGGCAACCGGTGCTGTGTAGTACGCCTGCAGGTACTTCTGTGCGTTGGAGGTGGGCAGCAGCCGGGACACGTCCACGGTGTCGCCGGTCTGCTCCTGTTCGTACGGTGTGAACTCGGTGTTGTAGTAGTCGACGATCGACTGCCACTGCTGCGGATTGACCGTCGAGTTGTTGAGCTGGCCGAATCCGCCGGAGAACGCCTCTACGGCCTCGATGGTCGTCGTTCCCCGCGTGTAGACGATCAGCGAATCCTCGAGGTCGGAGAACTTGGACTCCAACTGCCGGGTCTGCGATTCGCGCACCTCGGTCAGCCGGTCGAACACCGACTGCCGAAGCGAGGACCGCCCGGACTGGTATCCGATGGCGCCCACCACGGCGGCCGACAGGATGCTGGTCACCAGCAGCATGACCAGCAGCTTCGACTGAATGCTGATCCGGGACAGAACCGGCCGGCGCACACTTCCGGGCGGGGCGACGTGCTCTGCGTCGGCTGTTGTAGTCATTGAATCCCGAAGATTAGCTTGTCACGATGTATTGCGTGAGGCTGCGCGACAAACTTCGCCCATGAGCGCCCCGTTCGACTTGCACAGATTCGTCGACGCCCAGGCCGGCGTGTACGCCGATGTCTGCGATGAACTGCGGGAAGGCCGCAAGCGCGGCCACTGGATCTGGTTCATCTTCCCCCAGCTGCGGGGGCTGGGCCGAAGCTCGACCGCCCAGTACTACGGCATAGCCTCGCGCCAGGAGGCGTGCGCGTATCTGGCCCATGATGTTCTCGGTCCCCGGTTGCGGGAGTGCGCCCGGTTGGTGGCCCAGGTCGACGGGCGCACGGCCGAGCAGATCTTCGGTCGGCCGGACTGCCTCAAGGTCTGCTCATCCATGACGTTGTTCGCCGCGGCCGCTGCCGACCCTTCCGAGCGCGCGGACTTCCAGGCCGTACTGGACAAGTTCTATGACGGGCGCGGTGACCCGTTGACCCTCGAAATGCTCAGTGCGGCTCGATGATCAGCCACCCGTGTGGAGGAACGTGCGGGTGGCTGATGTCGTCCTGCGGCGGTGCTCCCGAACCGGCGACCACTCGGCCGGACGCCAGCCCGAGATCGGGCAGGGACAGCGGCAGCGGCGCTTCGTCGATATTGAGTGCGACGACCAGTGACTCGGCACCGGCACTGGTGCGGTAGACGTAGTGCGTGTTGGTGATCTGCACCGGTGAGGTCTTCGCGGTGTGCAGCCAGGGATGGCGCCGACGCAATCCGATCAGATACTGATGCAGCCGCAGCGCATCGGAATCATCGGGGGGAGTGGTGAATTCCGGACGAACCGCATCGTCGCCGCCGCGGCGTTCCTCCTTGACGCCGCGGTAGCCCGACTCGTCGCCCGCATAGATGCTCGGCGTTCCGCCCGTGGTCAGCAGCAACACCAGGGCGTGCTCCAGGTGCGCGGAATTCTGCAACTGGCTGGCGATCCGGGTCACGTCGTGGTTGCCCACGAAGGTCAGCGGGACAAACGTGTCCAGGAAGTCGTTGTGCCGCTTGAGCGCCCAGTCCAGTTCGTGGAAGTTACCGTCGTTGAGGCTGCTCCAGACCGCCTTCCAGAGCTCGTACTGGGTCACCGAGTCGAATGTGGAGGCGTGGACCGTCGCGGAGTAGTCGCCGTGGATCACCTCGCCGACGAACCAGGCGTCGGGGAACTCGCGGCGCACCGACGGCAGCACCTGCGCCCAGAATCGGTCCGGCACCGCATACGCGGCGTCGAGGCGCCAACCGTCGGCACCGCGGTCGAGCCAGTGCCGCAGCACGGTGGCGGTGTAGTCGACCACCTCTGGCTCGTCGTGGTTGAGCGCGATCAGCTCGTCGTGCCCTTCGAACGTATCGAATCCGGGTGCTTTGCCGGCCCGCCGAAACCAGCTCGACGCAGGGTGGTCGGGCCCGCCGTCGACGGCTTCGCGGTATCGGGCGAAGTCGGTGCCGACATGGTTGAACACCCCGTCGAGCAGGATTCGTAGCCCGCGCCGGCGCGCTTCGGCGACGAGGTGGTCGAAGTCGTCGTCGTCACCGAGGCGCGGGTCGATGCGGAAGTGGTCCGTGGTGTCGTAACCGTGGGTTCGTGAGGCGAAGATCGGACCGAGCGCGATACCGGAGGCACCGAGCCGCACAGCATGGTCGAGCCATCCGACGACACGGCGCAGCCGGTGCTCGTCGGCTGACGGCGGTGGGTCTGCGGGGAACGCGCCGACGAAACCCAGTGGATAGATCTGCCACCAGACGGCGTGCGCGACCCAGGACGGCTCAGACACGAAACTTCGCCGCGTACAGATCTTTCATGGTCTCGGCCAGTTCCCGCGCCGGCCCGTCCACCTCGAGGCCGGGGGCCACGGTGGCGATCGGCAGGGCGGCCACCGGGGCGGCAGGCACACCCCATTCGGACAACCAGCCGACCAGCTGCTCCGACGAGGTGGCGTAGACGATCCGGCCCAGCCCCACCCAAGCGTGTGCGGCAGAGCACATCGGACAGTGCTCACCGGAGGTGTACACCGTGGCGCGGGCGCGGTCCCGGGGGCTCAGGTGCTCGACGGCCCAACGGGCGATGGCGAACTCGGGATGCTGGGTGGCATCGCCGTCCTTGACCCTGTTGCGGTCGGCGAACACCGTGGTTCCGGTGTGATCGACCAGGATCGACCCGAAGGGCTCGTCACCGTCGTGAAGCGCTTCGCGGGCCAACTCGACACATCTGCGCAACTGACCGAGGTCGTTCTCGCTGATAGCCACGCGGGCGAGTTTACGCTCGGGGCGGTGCCGGACTGATCAGTCGCCGCCACAGCAGGCGTTGGGCACCTGTAGGCGGCACGCGCAGGAGGCCTGCACCGCGACGTCGGCACGGGCTTGGGCCAACTCCAGTTGCTGCCCGATGATGACGGCCTCGGCGTCGCGGCCCAGCCGGCGCAGGCATTCGTGGTAGCCGTGCAGGCTCCAGACATTGTTCGGATGGTGGCTGGACCGGCTCAGTGTGGGGTCCAGGCCAAGGTCGGCGGCATAGACGCGGGCGGCCTCCTCGACATGTCCCTGTTCGAGCAGCAGTGCGCCGTAGGCATGCCGGGTGGGCTGCATCCATCCCCAGGGCTCGTCGTAGGGCAGGGCGTCGTCGAGCTCGATGGCCCGGCGCAGGTACGTGAATGCCGTTTCGTAGTCGCCTTCCCGATAGGCGATTTCACCGTTGAGCATCTGCTCGGCGATGGCCAGGATGTCCCGGCTGGTGTTGTTGAACAGGTAGCGCGTCTCGGGGATGCGCCCGTATGCGGCGAGGAACCTGTCGCGCTCGGAACGGGCCTGCTCCACCCGGCCGGTGGCCGCGTAGGCGACGCCGCGGCCGTAGTGGATGGTCGCGGTCGTGGTGCAGTAGAGCTCGGGATCGGCGGGCAGAGGTTCGGCGATCAGCTCGTCCCAGCGGCCGAACCGCACCAGCACGTGCACCCGCAGGGGAACGAAGGCCTCCAGCCAGTCGGCCATCGGCGGTGAGGCGACCGAGAGGACCTCGGGGGTGAGCTGCGTGGACAGCTCCTCGGCGGCGTCCAGGGCGATCTGCGAACTGCCCTCGAACATGGCCGAATACACGACGAAATGAAGGTCGTGCGCCCGGTACAGCGAATAGAAGTTCAGTGCCCCCTCGCGGGCCACGAACTCTCTGTCCGCTTGTACCGCAGCCAGATTGGCCGTCACCGAGTTGCGGTAGTCCCCACACAGCACGTCGATGTGGCTGGCCATGTGTTGCAGATGACCGGCGTCGGGCACCAGCCCGCGCAACAGATCGGCGGCGGGCAGCGCCGCCTGGGGCGTCGTCGACATCTCCATCGCGTGGATGTACAGATGCAGGATCCCGGGGTGTCGCCGTCCGGCGGCGGTGGCCAGCGCCGCGTCGAGGATCCGTTTCGCCTCCACCACACGGGATCCCGGAGCGGGCTCACCGGTGCGGCCGTCCCACAACGCCCACGCGGTCACATTGAGCAGGGCGTCGGCGGCCAGCGTCTGCACGTCGATGTCCTCGGGATGGGCGGCGGCCAGCGCCGTCATCGCATCGGCGTAGTCGGCGTGCCCGGCCGTGAGGGCTTCGGCGTCCTCGGGATCGGCGGTCGGAAATCGCTTGTGCAGAGCGGTGATCAGGTCGCGTTCCAGTGCCGAGGCGCGGCCCGTGGCGGCGCGCTCGAGTTCGGTGCGGGCCCGGGCCAGCGATGTGGTCAGGTCGACCGGGTCGAACGCGTCCCAGGCTTTGTTGTAGTTGGGGCCGACCGCGTAGGCGATGCCCCAGCGGGCGAGTGCGAAATCCGGGTCGAGCCGCAGTGCCCGCTCGAAGCAGCGGATGGCCTCCTCGTGGTTGAAGGCGTATGACCAGACCATGCCGCGGTCGAACCAGATCTGCGCCGGCGGCGAGGGGGTATCCGTCGGCCGGTGATAGGCCCCGAGCCGGTAGTACGGTTCGGTCTGGGCGGGATCCGTCACGATGCTGACGTTAGTTCAGCAACCATGGCGCTGCGTACCGTTGGACGAACCACTGAGTCGAATGCCGGCTGGCTCGACACCGGCGCGCCGCACATGTTCTAGTTCCCCAATGGCGGGTTACACCCATGTCGAGGGTCTCAGTTCCGCGGATGTTCAGCGGCTGCGGTCGGTGTGGGCGCCGTTGGCCGATTCGGTGCGGGCACTGATCGACGCCAGTATCCGTTCGCAGGTCGATGCCGACGAGGTCGCGGCGGTGCGGGCCCAGATCGAGGATGCGACCGCGCGGTTGCGGGCCGAGCAGATTGACGGGCCGTTCGGTGTGCAGTTCACGTCGGACGGGGACCGGATGCCGTGGGGCAACCCGGCGATCGGGATCCGCAATCCGATCGCCCCGCCACTGGTGATGGTCAAGGACCCCGACGGTGGTGTCCACACCGATTTCCATCTCGGCGCCCCCTACGAAGGGCCGCCCGGCCACGTGCACGGCGGCATGGTGGCCATGGTGCTCGATCACGTGCTGGGGGAGGTTGCTGCCAGCGACTCGGACCGCCCGCGGTTCACCGGCACTCTGACCATCCGCTATCTGCGGGCGACTCCGTTGGGCGATCTGCACGCCGAGGGCCGGATCACCCGTACTGATGGGATCAAAGCCTTTGCCTCGGGCCATGTTTCAGATGCCGAGGGGATCACCGCTGAGGCCGAAGGCGTTTTCATCCTGCCGAAATGGGCGCGCGGGTGAGCTAGCGCGAGTCGCCGGCGGGTTCGACGCGATCGATCGCGATGTCCTCCAGGCTGCGGGTGATCGTGGTCAATTCGCCGATCAGGATGCGGGCCGCGCCGTTGTCGGCGGACAGCGTCGAGGCCACGTTGTGCACGCGGCGCAGTGCGGTCGACAGTTCGGCGGTATCCAGGCTCCACGGCACGGCTGGGCTCGGTGGTGCTCCGCGAAGTGCCTCGACGTAATCGTCGACCGCGGCAATGAACTCGCCGTGCAGGGCTGACGACGGATGTGTCGGCAGGCTATTCTCCAGCGTGGTGCAGGCACTGGTCACCGAGTTCAGGGCAGTGCGGTAGGACCGTAGCCACCGCCGCAGGATCGGTGGGTCCAGGCTGGTGGCGCCCCACGCGGCCTCGAATGCGGCCCGGGCCCGGAACGCCCGCTGCCACGCCGCCGACAGGATTTCCGTCGGGTGGTCGATTTCGTGCACGAATGCCTTGATCACCAGTGCGGCGTAGTCGATCTCGGTCATCAGCAGTTCCCCGGCCCGCTGACGCAGCCGGATCATGGCGTGGTCGGGCAGCGCCACGTGGGCCATGACGGCCAGGGCGCCGCCGATCATCACAGCGAACAGGCGGTCGGTGTTGCCGGACCAGGGCGCCGATGCGCTCACTCCGATGGCGAACATCACGATCGCGCCGACGGTCGCGCCGACGGCGAGATAGCCGAACCGCGCGACGGCGTAGGCCAATCCGACGAACAGCAGCGCGCATACGGCCGAGCCGATCGGGCCGGGCTGCCAGACGAATGTGAGGATCGAGGCGACGACGATGCCGACGCAGAGTCCGGCGATACGACCGGCGCACCGGGTGTAGGTGTGTGCCGTCTCCGGTCGCATGACCACCACCACGGCCAACGGCATCCAGTAGCCGTGTTCCAGACCGCCGTACCGGGCCGCCGCGACCGCGAGCGCCGTCGTCACCGACAGCCGGATGGCGTGGCGGAGGATCGGGGAGGTCCAGGTCAGGTGTGAGCGCACCACGGCCGGTGCCGAGGCCAGCGACCCGATGAGGTCAGGCCGGTGCAACTGGCCGAACCGCAGTACCGTTGCCTCGCGCAGTTGCTCGCAGAATCGTTGTGCGAGCGCCGCTTCGGGACCTGTCACGGCGGCCGCGGCACTCTGGACACGCACCAGGGCATGCTCGGCGTCCCGCCGTGCGGTGTGCCCGTGATCGGCGATCGCATCGAGCAGCACCGCCGCGGCGGTCAGCAGTTGTGCCAGCCCGTTGTCGGTCGCGGAGCGGTCGTCGGTCTTGTGGTCGGCGGTGGCATGCAGCTCGGCCAGTGTGCCGGCGAGGCGTTCTGGCAGCCGGTATCCGCCGTGGTAGGCCCGCGGCCGCTGGCTGACCTGGCTGTCGGCGAACACCTCACGTAGCCAGGTGAGCGGCGCGTCGTTGACGTTGGCTGCGCTGTCGGCCGCGACGTTGCGTGAATCGGTGGCCAATGACCGGTAGGCGCGGGTGAGTCCTTCGCGTTGGGCTCGCCAGCGCCGGGGCGGCCACACGGCGATGAGTACCGCCTGCACCACACCGGCGATCACCACGAGGGCGGGTGCCAGCAGGACCTGCGCGGGCGTCGGCGCGATCGGTGGCGTCAGCACCAGCAGTGCGCTGGCCGCCGAGGCCACCAGACCCGCATTGGCACCGAGCGACCACTGCATGCCGGCGGCGAAGCACCACAGCGCCACTACGGCGATGAACACCGGGCTGTGCCTGCCGGCCACGGTTCCGAGCAGCACGGCGATGGCCAGTTCGACGGAGCCGGTGACGACCAGGGGGACGCGGCCGCCGGGGCTGCGCTGCAGCGCGATGGCGCCGGCGATCACGCCGGCGCTCAGTGTCCACATCGCGGTGGCGCCGGAGCCCCACGCCATGGCGACGGCAGTCACCGCCAGGACGCCGATCAGGCTTCGGGCCACCGCGCCGGCGTCGGGGGTGCTCAGCCGAAGCGCGTCGGCTGCCTGTCCGCCCGTGTGCACCCCACCATTCTCGCTCGGCGCGGGCTGCCCGTGTGCCAACCGCCCACGCGTGGCGCGGATCGGTGCGCCGGTAGGTTCTGCTGGTGTGGAGAAAGTCATCGTCCTGCTACGCGCCCCGCAATCGGATCAGCAGTGGTGTGAGCGGCTTCGCGGCCGCGTCGCCGATGAGCTGCTGGCGCTCGGGCTCCCCGGCCTGACGGTCAACGTTCGTGACGACGCGGTGCGCGAGTCGTTGATGACGCTGACGACGCTGGATCCGCCGGTGATGGCGGTGGTCAGCTTGTGGACCCAGCAGTACTACGGTGACCAGGTCGGTCGGGCGTTGGAACTGCTTGCGGCTGAATGCGATTCACTCGCGGCGTATCTGGTCACCGAATCGGTCCCCATGGCGCCGCCCCCGATGGGGGTGGGGGAGCGCACCGACGGGCTGGCCAATATCGCGCTGTTGCGCCGGCCACCGGAGCTCGATGAGGCCACTTGGCTGCACCGTTGGCACGTCGACCACACCTCGGTGGCCATCGAAACCCAGGACACCTTCGGCTATACCCAGAACACCGTGGTCCGGGCATTGACCGACGACGCCCCGGCGATCGACGGCATCGTGGAGGAGTTGTTCCGCCAGCAGGCGGTGTCGGATCTGCACGTGTTCTTCGGCGCCGCCGACGACGACGATCTGGCCGACCGCATGCGCCGCATGGTGGCCAGTACCGACGCCTTCGGTGCCAGCAGCAACATCGATACCGTGCCGACCAGCCGTTATGTCTTCGCCAGCCCACACGCGGGCGGTGTGTCCGCACCCGGCCCGCAATAGTGGAACGTGTTCTAGTTAGGCTGCAGCGGTCACACGGCGCGTACGCGAGGAGTGAGAAATGGCCCTGCTGATCGAGGACAACAACCGGGTTCGCACTCTGACCCTCAACCGCCCGGACGCGCTCAATGCGTTCAACGAGGCGCTGTACGACCAGACGACGGTCGCGTTGCGCGCCGCCGCCGAGGATCCCGACGTGGCCGTGGTGCTGCTGACGGGCGCCGGAAGGGCGTTCAGCGCGGGCAATGACCTCGTCGAGATGCAGACCCGCATAACCAACCCGGAATTCACCCCGGGAGAGCACGGCTTCTACGGCATGCTCGAGGTGCTGGCGGATTTCCCGAAGCCGCTGATCTGCGCGGTCAACGGGGTCGGCGTGGGTATCGGCGCCACCATCCTCGGGTTCGCCGATCTGGCGTTCATGTCGTCCTCGGCCCGGTTGAAGTGTCCGTTCACGAGCCTGGGCGTGGCGCCCGAGGCCGCCTCGTCGTATCTGATGCCACGGTTGCTCGGCAGGCAGAACGCCGCGTGGCTGCTGATGTCGTCGGAATGGGTGGACGCGACCGAGGCCCGCGAGATGGGTCTGGTGTGGAAGGTCTGCGAGCCCGACACTCTTTTGGCCGAGGCTCGCCGGTATGCCGAAACGCTGGCGGCCAAACCGATTTCGAGTCTGATCGCCGTCAAGCAGGCCATGGTCGCCCCGATCCGCGACCAGATCGCGGCGGCCGTGGAGCGGGAGAAGGGCTTGTTTGTCGAGCTGGTGGGCGCGGCGGCCAACATCGATGCGCTGGCTCAGTTCGCCGACCGCAAGAGTTAGTGGGTGGCCCGCGAAGGGCAACCGTTGAACTGGGTGGGACAGCCCTGGGCCGCCTGATGGGCGGCGATGATGGCACGGATGGTGCGGCGGCAGCGGCCGCAATCGGCTCCCGCGCCGCAGGCCTCGGCGACCGCTTTGGAGGTGGTGGCCCCGGACTCCACGATCTCGTTGACGACCTGACTCGTCGCGCCGGTGCACAGGCAGACGAACATCAGTCTTCCCGCTCGTCGACGTTCATGATGTGGGCCAACTTGCCCACGAACAGGCTGGGGTATGCACCGAATCCGGCGGTGGTCATCCATTCGGCGGCCGCGTCCGGATGATCGATCCACTGCCTGGCGCTGACCTCGTCGGAGACCTCCTGCAGGATCATCACTTCCTGGCCGTCGTCGAGCGCCTGGTAGACCCAGATCTTGCGAATGCCGCCCTGCTCGAACCGGTCCAGGCCGTCATGCACTTTGCGCATCAGGGTGGGGACGTCGTCGACGGTGGCCACCGCGCCCACGATCACCCCGGCCACATGCCCCTCCGGGGACGGCTCGGTGAGATCGATTTTCTCCACCACTTCGCCACCGAAAATCGGCGGAATATCTTCGACACCGGAAATGTCGAACCACTCGAATATCGCCGGTGAACGCAATACATCGCGAATGGAACGGGCATGCCGTATACCGATGGTCACCAATACCCGGCCCGGCTCCCAAATCGATTTGTACAGCACCACATGGTGGGCGCCGATCGACATCAGGCCGGAACGGTGTTTCCTCATCCATTTCCACATTTGTTCGACATCTTCGACGCGGAAATCGCAAGAAAGTATGAGCGAGTGCAAATCGTACCCACTCATTTGTGACCGGCCTTTCTTTCGGGGTGCGGCAAGGGATTAGCGCAGTCTAACCTTAGTTAGGACAGCCAGTCCACTCTTCGTGGCCACGCCTCGGTCCGGGGGCCCCAGAAGTTCCGGTAATACCGCAAGAACACGCCGAATTAGGTGTCAACCATTGCGTCCCACAGTGCTTTCTGGACTAGATTGGATGTGCATGGCAAACGGCAACACTTGACCAGCCCTCAAGGTGCTTAGGAGTAACGATGCAAGGCGATCCGGATGTTCTGAAATTGCTCAACGAGCAATTGACCAGTGAACTCACCGCAATCAACCAGTATTTCCTGCATTCGAAAATGCAGGATAATTGGGGATTCACCGAACTGGCTGAACACACCCGTTCCGAGTCTTTCGAAGAGATGCGGCACGCGGAGACCATCACGGACCGAATCCTGCTCTTGGACGGACTGCCCAACTATCAACGACTGTTTTCGCTGCGCGTCGGCCAGACGCTTCGTGAACAGTTCGAGGCGGACCTGGCAATCGAGTACGAGGTGGTTGCGCGGCTTCGACCCGGAATAATCATGTGCCGCGAAAAGGAGGACGCGACCTCGGCGCGGATCCTGGAGACGATCCTGGCCGACGAAGAGTCGCACATCGACTATCTGGAGACCCAGCTCGAGCTCATGGAGAAGTTGGGCGACGCGCTCTACGCAGCGCAGTGTGTCTCCCGCCCGCCCCAATAGGCTGGGAGAAGCGCCGCCGTTTCGATTGAAGCCGCCCTGGGTAGCCGGTCACCGCCGGTTGTCGTCCAGGGCGGCTTTGTTCATGCTGTAACTTTCATAGCCTGTCTAACGATAGTCATGGTTGTACTGGCCAGGCTGGTGAAAGGAACTCATGTCTAGCCCATCGACCACCGCCGAGCAGGCAACTGGCGGCGCGCTGTTGAGTGTGCGCAGGCGCAATCTCGTCTTCGTCGCAGTCCTGCTCGGCATGCTCCTGGCCTCACTGAACCAGACCATCGTCGCCACCGCCCTGCCCACGGTGGTGGCAGATCTCGGCGGCGCCGGACATCAGGCCTGGGTGGTCACCAGTTATCTGTTGGCCTCGACCGTGGTCACCGCCGTGGTCGGCAAGGTCGGCGACATCTTCGGCCGGAAAGTGGTGTACCAGACGGCCGTTCTGTGTTTCCTCGTCGGATCGGTGCTCAGCGGTCTGTCGGGATCGATGGCCATGCTGGTGGCCGCGCGGGCGCTGCAGGGCATCGGTGGCGGCGCGATCATGGTGACCTCCTCGGCGCTGATCGCCGAGGTCATCCCGCTGCGAGATCGTGGGCGCTACCAGGGTGCCCTCGGGGCGGTGTTCGGCGTCACCACCGTGGCCGGTCCGCTCCTCGGCGGCTTCGTCACCGATCACCTGGGGTGGCGCTGGGCATTCTGGCTCAGCATCCCGGTTGCTGTTCTCGTCCTCCTGGTCTCCGCCGCCACGATCCCGGCATTCGCTGCGCGCGCTTCCCGCCCGGTGATCGACTACGCCGGAATCGTGTGGGTCGGCATCGGGGCATCCGGCCTGACGCTGGCGACCAGCCTCGGCGGTGAGTTGGCCTGGACCTCACCCGCCATCATCGGACTGGCCGTCGGCTCGGTCCTGGCCCTGGCGATGTTCGTCCGGGCGGAAACCCGGGCAGCCGAACCGATTCTGCCGATGCGATTGTTCCGCAATCCGGTGTTCACCATGTGTTGCGTGCTGTCGCTCGTGGTCGGCTTCGCGATGCTCGGTGCACTGACCTTCATGCCCACCTTCATGCAGTTCGTCGACGGTGTGTCACCGTCGGAGTCGGGGTTGCGGACCATGCCGATGGTGGTCGGACTGCTGATCACGTCGACAGTCAGCGGCAGTCTGGTGGGACGCACCGGCCGCTACAAGATCTACCCGGTCGCCGGTACGGCGATCATGCTCGTGGGTTTTGTGCTGCTGTCGCGGATGAACGCGGCGACACCGATCCCGCTGCAGTCGCTTTACCTGTTGATCCTGGGCGCGGGGATCGGCATGTGCATGCAGGTGCTCGTTCTCATCGTGCAGAACACCTCCGATTTCACGGATCTCGGCGTCGCGACGTCGGGCGTGACGTTCTTCCGCACCATCGGGAGTTCGTTCGGTGCCGCGATTTTCGGCTCGCTGTTCGCCGGCTTCCTCTCGGACCGGTTGCCGGGCGCGTTGGCGGCCAGCGGCGCCCCGCCCGTCGCGGGTGCATCTCCGGCGGCACTGCACAAACTCCCGCCCGACGTCGCCGCCCCGATCGTGAATGCCTACGCCGATGCTCTGGATCTGGTGTTCCTCTGTGCGGCGCCGGTGGCGCTCGTCGGCTTGATCGTGGCGCTGTTCCTCAAGGAGGTGCCGTTGATCGACGCGGAGGCGACCTCGGCGGTCGACCTCGGCGAAGGCTTCGGCATGCCGAGCGCGGAGTCCTCGGACCAGGTTCTGGAGACCGTGGTCAGCCGGTTGATGCGCAGCTCACCCGAAATACGGCTGCGGAGCGTCGCCGGAACGCCGGGGTGCGAGCTGGATGTCGCCGGCCTGTGGGCGCTGCTGAAGATCTACCGGCACAGCCAGATATTCGGCTCCGCGCGGCTGACCGAGATCGCCGATCGGCTCGTCGTGCCATACGAAGTGCTGGAGCCGACGTTCAACCGGTTGGTGCAGGACGGCTATGTGCTGCGCACCGGGGACACGTTGTGGCTGACACAAACTGGGGTGCAGCAGGTCGACGGCGTGTCCGCCGCCCTGGTGGGGCGCATCGTCGACAAGTTGGGTGAGTCGCCGTTGTTCGAGGGCCGGCCCGACCGTGCGCAGGTCGAGGCCGCTCTCGAACGGATCGCTCATCGGGTGGTGGTGCAGCGGGACTGGGGCGACGACGGTGCCGCGCAGCTCAGCGCGGCGGGAACGAAAAACTAGAACTTGTTCCAGAATCGCCGGCTCGCGCGTACGATTCGGCCATGAGCCGTATCGGAGAATTTCCCGACGACGACGTGGCCGGCTGGATCTTGCGGTCTCCCGAGATCGGCACAGCCATGGCCAACTACACCAATGCGGTGTACACCAAGGGCCGGCTGCCGCTGCGGGTGCGTGAGCTGGCCCGCATGGTGATCGCGCTGGACAACGAATGCGTGGTGTGCCAGAACACCCGTGACTCCGACGGGGCCGCGGCGGGCGTGGACGAGGATCTCTACGATCACGCCGCCGAGTGGCGGACCTGGCCGGGTTACAGCCCGCAGGAGCGGATCGCGGCCGAGTTCGCCGAGCGTTTCGCGAGCGATCACACCGGATTGCGTGACGACGAGGACTTCTGGGAGCGGGCGGGGGAGCAGTTCGATGCCGAGCTGCTCACCGACCTGGCGTTGTCGTGCGCGATGTGGCTGGGCATGGGCCGGATGCTGCGGACGCTCGACATCGGCCAAACCTGCAAGATCACGCTGTAGCTCGCGGCGCCTCGGCGCACAATGAGGATGTGACATCCGGATCGTCAGGACCGGCGAAACCCCTGGCTGCGGCCGCCATCGCGCAGCTGGAATCGGACGGGGTCGCGACGCTGATCGGTACGGTGACCGGTCCGGCGGGGCTGACCCACGCGAAAACCGTTCCGCTGCGCCGGATGGGCACCTTCGCGGATCCGGGTCTGGGCGCCAGCCCCGTGTTTCACGCGTTCACCATCGATCAGACCGGTATCGCGATGGGCGGGGACATCGGAGTGGTGGGGGATCAGCGGATCCGCATCGACCTCGGCGCCTTGCGGATCCTGGGTGACGGATTCGCTTGGGCCCCAGCGGCCTTCTACAACCAGGACGGATCTTTCGACCCGTACTGCAGCCGCGGTGTGCTGCAGCGGGTGCAGGACGGTCTGGACGCTGCCGGCCTCACCGCACTCGTCGGGCATGAGGTGGAGTTCGTGCTGGTCGCACCCGACGGGGGCCGGCTGCCGTCGCTGCTGTGGGCGCAGTACGGGCTGGCCGGGGTGCTCGAATTCGAGGGATTCGTCCGCGACGTCACGGATGCGGCCAACGGCTCCGGAGTCACGATCGAGCAGTTCCACCCCGAGTACGGGACCAACCAGTTCGAGATCTCCCTGGCGCCGTTACCGCCGGTGGCCGCCGCCGACCAGCTGATCCTCACCCGGATCATCGTGTCCCGAGTTGCCCGGCGCTACGGGATGCGGGTCAGCCTGTCCCCGTTGCCTTTTGCCGGCGGCGTGGGTTCTGGTGCGCACCAGCATTTTTCGCTGAGCCTGGCCGGTGTGCCCTTGTTCTCAGGCGGCACCGGCGCCCGTGGAATGACGCCCGAAGGCGAGTCCGCGCTGGCCGGACTGCTCGCCGGGTTGCCCGCCGCGCAGGGCGTGCTGTGCGGATCGGTGCTGTCCGGGCTCCGCATGCAGCCGGGTTACTGGGCAGGCGCCTACAACTGCTGGGGCACCGAAAACCGCGAAGCCGCCGTACGTTTCCTGATCGGCGGCCCGAGCAATCCCTACGGCGCCAACGTCGAGGTCAAGGTCATCGACCCCTCGGCCAACCCCTACCTGGCCACGGCGACGATCCTCGGCCTGGCTCAGCACGGGATCAGCCAGAGCCTGGTACCGGCGCGTGAGGTACCGGTCGATCCGGACTCGCTGACCGACGCCGAGCGTGCCGATGACGGGATTGCGCTCTTGCCGAACAGGCAGGCCGACAACCTTGCCGCACTGCGCTCTTCGACGCTGATCCGGGACATACTCGGTGACCCGGCAGTCGATTCCGTACTTGCGGTCCGCGACTACGAGCGGGAGACCTTCGGTGACCTCGGCACCGAGCAACTCACCGAGCGATTCCGCATGGCCTGGAGTGTGTGAGCGGGGGACAGGGCGGTTTGGCCGGCGCCGCGTACGGCAATATCGGTGACATGATCGGAACACTTCGCTCCATCGTGCTGGACACCCGGGATCCCGCTTCGCTCGCGGCCTTTTACGCGGAGCTGCTCGGCGGGACCGTCACCACCGAGGACGACACATGGGTGGTGGTGACAGACCCGGCGGGCCGGCGAGTGGCGTGCCAATATTCACCCGAGCACGAGCCGCCCGAGTTCCCCGATCCGCGGGGGTCTCAGCAGATCCATCTGGACATCCAGGTCGACGATCCGGACGAGGCGCACCGTCAGGTTGTGGCGCTGGGCGCCACCCGCGTCAGCGATGCCGTTGGTGAGGAGTACTTTCGGGTGTTCCGGGATCCGGCAGGGCACCCGTTCTGCCTGGTGTGGGGTATCGACTGAGGGGCCGCCGATGTACCCCGCCGTCAGACCAGCCCGGTGGCGTCGAACACCCACGACATGTCGGCGGTGGCAAAGTTCTCCAGCCAGTCCGGCGGGGCATGGTTGGCCAGGGCCCCCATGTCCCAGTAGTCCTTCCACAGGGTCACCTTGTCGTTCTCGACCCGATGCACCGTGACGAACTGCAGCACGGCGGATTCCCCGCTGGCCCAATGCCATTCCTCGTGATGCTCGTACATGGCGTCGCGCCCGTTCTGCACGAGCAGTCCCGGGAAGTTCTCGTACGATGCCAGCGGTTCGAGACCGATCTTGAGCCGCTTGACGATGTCCTCGGGACCCCTGGCGGCAGCGGCGGGACCCACCGGCATGTCGAGGTAGATGCAGTCCTCCGACAAGTACGTCTTGAGCAGATCCCAATCGCGTTCTGACAGCGCTTTCCACATGCCGTGGACGGTTTCCTCAAGCGACATGTTCTCAACGGACACCGGTCAGCTCGCTTTCCTCGGTGGAGATCGACGGGGTCTGACGTGCTGTCCGCAGGAATGTGCCCGTGCGCTGTTTGCCGACCAGCTCGGTCAGCTGACCGTCGGCGAACACGGTCCGTCCCCCGACGAGAACCGCGGTGACGGTTTCGTCGTTGCGGTTCACCATGCGGGACAGCCCGCCGTACTGGTCGACCGTCTCCTCGGCGTAGGCATCGAGCGAATCGTCGAGGCGCTCCGGGTCGATCACCACGATGTCGGCGCGGTCTCCGATGCGCAGGTGGCCGGCGTCGATCCGGTACCAGTCGGCGAGCTCACCCGTGAGCCGGTGCACGGCCTGTTCGATCGACATGAACGGCGTGCCGGCCCGTTCGGCGTCGCGGACGTGCCGCAGCAACCGCAGCCCCATGTTGTAGAAGGCCATGTTCCGCAGGTGGGCACCGGCATCCGAGAACCCGAGCTGGATACCCGGATCGCGGGCCAGCTTCTTGAGGACCTCGGGCCGGTGGTTGGAGATGGTGGTGCGCCACCGGAGCGCGGTGCCGTGCTCGAGCACGAGATCCAGGAAGGTGTCGACCGGGTGCAGCTCACCGCGCTCCTGGCCCACCTGGCCGAACGACTTTCCGACGACGGATTGGTCCGGGCACGCGACGATCTCGGCGTCGAAGAAGTCGCGATGCCAGACCCGCACCCCGAACTTGCTGTCGTAGTCCTTGCGGAACGTGCGCCGGTAGGACTCGTCGCGCAGCAATTCGTTGCGTTCTACCTCGTCGCGCAGATGCAGGGCCGCTGCACCGGAACCGAATTCCTCGAACACCACCAGGTCGATACCGTCGGCGTACACCTCGAACGGCACCGGCAGGTGCTGCCACCGGAAGTTCCCGCCGAGCTTGTTCACCAGCCGGGCCACCGGGCCCATGATCATGATCGAGTACGGGTTGGCCTTGATGTCGGCCGCCGAGAGCAGGCTGGTTTTGAGGGTGCCGCGGAACAGCCCGATCGACTGCGCCAACTGCGAGACCAGGTTGAGCGGATTCTGGATGTCCGGACCGGACTGCAGCACCCGCCCCGAGCGGCGCAGCATCGACTTGAGCCGGCGCAGCTCGCGGGGCTTGGCATACGTCGACGGCAGGGTGCGGGACCGGCAGGTCTCGCCGTCGATCTTGTCGAAAAGCAGTTGCTGCGAAGACATTCCGACAAAGCCCGCATCGAGGGCCTCCTTGAGCATCTGCTCCATGCGAGATTGTTCGGCGGCGGTCGGCCGCGCGTCCTTGCGGGTGGCGCGGTCGAGTCCCATCACCGCGGTTCGCATATCGGAATGCCCGATGAAGGCGGCCAGGTTGGGGCCCAGCGGCAGGGATTCCAGCGCCGTCACGTATCCGTCGCAGTCGGTCCACGTCTTGTTGGCATCCACTGCGGCGATGACGTGCTCGCGTGGGATCGCCTCCACCCGGCCGAACAGGTCGCCGGCGTCGACGCCGCCGACGTGGACGGTCGACAGCGAGCACGAACCGAGCATTGCGGTGGTCACGCCATGGCGCAGGGACTCCGACAGCGACGGGCCGCCCAGCACCTCGACGTCGTAGTGGGTGTGAATGTCCAACATTCCGGGCATCACCCATTTGCCGGTGGCGTCGATGACCTGCGGGCAGTCGGTCTCATCCAGATGGTCGGGAGAGACGGCGACCACGTGCCCGTTGCGAATGCCGATGTTGCGCAGCGCCGACGGGGCACCCGTTCCATCGAACCAGCGGCCGTTGCGAATGATTGTGTCGAAGCTCACTCAGCCATAGAACAGGCCGCCCATGGCGGTGTCAATGAAAATGGTGAACAGATATCGAAAAATGTCTACTGGGCCGATCGTGTGCCCATCCACCTGGGATTACAGCGGCGCCCAGGCGTCCGGTAGGCGCCCGTCGAGGTCGATGAGCCCGTAGTGGCGCGCCAGGGCGGCCGAGCTGACCGACCGCTGGTTCCAGCGGGCCCGGTCCGGGTCGGCGGCCAGGGCGGCGATTCCGCGCCCGACGAAACGGGGCGACTCGGATTCGACGAAACCCGGCGGCGCGGCGGGGTAACCGTCATTGCGGGCCAGGTCGAGGGCGGACTGCCAGTTGGCTTCGGTGACACCGTAGTTGTCGAGCATCATCTCCGAGCGCAGCCAACCCGGCGTGACCGCGACGGCGGTGGCACCGAACGCGGCGAGCTCGTACCCATGGGAGAAGGCCAGTCGGTTCACCGCTGTCTTGACCAGGTCGTAGAACACCGAGAGCCGGGGGTTCTCGGCATTGAATTCAGTTGTCCCATCGGTGATCTCGACCAGCAAGCCGCCGGCACGGTCGGCCAGCAGAGGCAGGATGCAGTGCGAGGTGATGAGGTGCGTGTCGAGTCCGAGCCGCAGCATCCGCAATCCGTCGTCGAGGTCGTGCTGCCACATCGGCCGTCCCCAGGTGTGGGGCGGACCCTTGAGCACCTCAGCGCCCCAGATGTCGTTGACCAGGATGTCGATGTGCCCGTAGTCCGCCTTGAGCCGCCCGGCGAGTTTGCGTACCTGCGCGACATCGAGGTGGTCGACTTGTACGGCCACGCCGACCCCGCCCAGGTCCGTGACCAATTCCGCGGTTTCCTCGATGGTTTCGGGCCGGTGGTAGTCCGAGTCGCGGTTGCCGCATCGGCTGCTGCGCCCGGTGCACACCACGGTCGCACCGACCTCACCCAGCGCCGTGGCTATGCCCCGGCCCGCCCCGCGGGTGGCCCCGGCGACCACAGCGATGCGGTCCCGCAATGCGTCCGGGTCCGGTATCCAGCCCATCCGATGAGTATCCCGCCGCGCGCGGTTCTCAGGCTGTGGTTCGGCATTTCGGCGCATACTTGCGGGGGTGACTCCGCTGCAGCGCTATATCGCCGAGGAAATCGCGACCGATCACCTCGACGGGCTGTTGTCGCGCCGAGAGGCGCTGCGTCGGCTGGGACTGCTGGGAATCGGTGCTGCCGCGGCGAGCGGTCTCATCGCCGCGTGCGGTGAGCAGAAGCGGTCTGCTCCCGCCTCGACATCCGGCCAGGTTCCGGCCGCCGCACCCGTGACTTCCCCGCCTCCGGGAGCTCAGGGCGCGCTGCCGACCAGTGAGGTGCGTTGGGCCGGGCCCAACGGTGAGTTGCGCGGCGCGTGGGCGGCCGCATCACAGCCCGGGGGCGCGGTGCTGGTGATCCACGAGAACAAGGGGCTCACCGACCACATTCGTTCGGTGGCCGGACGGTTCGCCGGCCTCGGCTATGCGGCGCTGGCCATCGACCTGCTCTCGGCACAGGGCGGCACCGCCGCGTTCGCCGATCAGGCGGCCGCCACCGCTGCGTTGAGCAGGATCGAACCGCCGGAGTTCGTCGCCGATCTGAAATCGGGCATCGGGGAGCTGCAGCGGCGCCTACCGGGCCGCAAGATCGCCGCGGTCGGCTTCTGTATGGGCGGTGGGCTGGTCTGGCGGCTCCTGGCGGCGGGCACTCCCGCGCTGGCCGCCGCGGTGCCGTTCTACGGCCCGGCACCCGACAGTCCGGATTTCGGTGGCTCGCGCGACGTTGCCGTGCTCGCCTTCTTCGGTGCCCTGGATCAACGGGTGAACGCTGGGGAACCCGTGGTACGCGCGGCGCTCGAGAAGGCCGGCATGGTGCACGAGCTGATCACCGAACCGGATGCCAACCATGCGTTCTTCAACGACACCGGCGATCGCTACGATCCGGCCGCCGCGTCGGACGCCTGGCGCCGCATCCAGGACTGGTTCGGCACGCATCTCAGGTGAGCCGGCTCGGGCTTGTTCAGCGGCTGTTCAGTTCTCGGTTGCAGCCCCGTTGTTGACCGCACACGCGGCCCGGTTCTGATCAGGGCATGCGGGTTGTCCAGGTCGCCAACTTCTACGGCCCGCGATCGGGAGGTCTGCGGACCGCCGTCGACCGGCTGGGCGCTGAGTATTGCGCCCTGGGCCACGAGGTGTTTCTCATCGTGCCGGGATCGCATCCGCGACGGCACGTACTCGCCAGCGGTGTCGTGCGAATATCCTTGCCGGCCAGGCTCATCCCGTTCACCGGTGGCTACCGCGCGGTGCTGCCCGGTCCAGTGACGGCCTTGTTGGGCGAGCTGGGGCCGGATGCCATCGAAGTCTCCGACCGGTTGACGCTGCGATCGCTGGGTCCGTGGGGCCGCAGGCACGGTGTGGCCACCGTGATGGTCTCGCACGAACGCCTGGACCGGTTGGTCGGTCAGGTGCTGCCCCGATCGGCCGCAGTCATGGTGGCGGACTTCGCCAATCGTCGTACCGCGGCCAACTATGACGCCGTGGTGTGCACGACGGGTTTCGCGCGGGAGGAATTCGACCGGATCGGCGCGGAGAATGTCGCCACCGTCCCGCTCGGTGTGGACCTCGAGCAATTTCATCCCCGGCGCCGGTCCGCGCAGATGCGGAGCCGCTGGGCCGCGCCGCAGCAGACCTTGCTGGTGCACTGCGGCAGGTTGTCGGTGGAAAAACATGCCCACCGCAGCATCGATACCATTGCGGCTCTGCGGGATTCAGGGGTGGACGCCCGGTTGGTGGTGGTAGGGGAGGGTCCGCTGCGAGCCCGGCTGGAACGGCAGGCCGGCGGACTGCCGGTGGCATTCACCGGATACATCGGCTGCCGTGACACCGTCGCGACCATCCTGGCCTCGGCAGACGTCGCGCTGGCGCCGGGGCCGCACGAGACCTTCGGCCTGGCCGCACTGGAAGCGCTGGCCTGCGGAACCCCGGCGGTCGTGTCACGGACCTCCGCGCTGGCCGAGATCCTCACCTGTGACAGCGGGGCCACCGCCGACAACGATGCGGGCGCGATCGCCCGCGCGGTCACCTCGGTGATCGGTCGGCCCGAACCGCAGCGACGCAGCAGCGCCCGGCAGCGTGCCGAGGAGTTCACCTGGCCACGATCGGCGGCCGGGATGCTCGATGTGTTGAGGGCGCGGTAGCCGCCGGGTTTTGCGCACGCTGACGCCAGACCTGGTGTGCCGGTACCCGCTCGCCCTATGTTCCGCGGGTCATCTTTACGCGCCCGCTGCCTGAAGGACGGTCGAGCATGTCCGAAACCACCACAGCCCCAGAATCGTTGGGCTACCAGCCGCCGCCTACCGGTCGGCAGCTGCGCGGCAACCTCGGGGTTGCCTCGATTGTCTTCATGGTGGTGGCCGCGGCCGCACCGCTCGGTGTGATCGGCGGGGTGGTGCCGTTGGGTATCGCGTCGGGCAACGGCACCGGCTTCCCCGCCACGTTCATCGCCGCCACGGTGGTGCTGCTGTTGTTCGCCGTCGGCTTCACCGCGATGACGCCCTATGTCGACGAAGCGGGCGCCTTCTTCTCCTACGTGCGGCAGTCGCTCGGCCTGCCCACCGGAATCGGTGTCGCCTTCGTGGCATTGGTGAGCTATGTGGCCCTGGAGGCGGGTGTGTACGGGTTGCTCGGTCCGGCCGGAGCCGGGGTGGTCGAGCTCGCCGGCGGCCCGACTCTGCCGTGGTGGCTGTTCGCCGTGGCAGCCTTCGTCGTCACCACGTACCTGGGCTACCGCAACATCGAGCTGTCCAGTCGCGTGCTCGGCGTGCTGCTCACCGCGGAGATCGTGATCGTGCTTGTGCTGGATGCGGTGATCGTGGCCAATGGCGGCGACCATGGCCTGTCTTCTGGCATCGTGAATCCGAGCGCGATCTTCTCCGGCTCACTGGGTATCGGATTGCTGTTCGCGATCATCAGCTACGTGGGATTCGAGGCGACCGCGATCTTCCGCGACGAGGCCCGTGTTCCGGAGCGCACGATTCCCCGGGCCACCTACCTGGCGCTGATCCTGATCGGGGTGTTCTACGCGGTCACCAGCTGGGCCATGATCTCGGGCTGGGGCGACGAACAGGCTGTCACTCGCGCCACCGATTCGGGCTCGACCTTCCTCGGCGACACCGCACACCGGTACATCGGCGCCGCGGGGGCCGACATCATCACGGTGCTGTACTTCACCAGCCTGTTCGCCTGCATCCTGGCATTCCACAATGTGGCGTCGCGCTACGTGTTCGCGCTGTCCCAGCGTGACGTGCTGCCCGCGCGGTTGAGCCGGCCGCACGATCGGCACGGCTCGCCGCATCAAGCCTCGCTGTGGATCTCCGGTGTCGTCGCGGTGAGTGTGTTGCTGGCGGTCGTGTTCGGCTTGGACCCGGCCGCCCAGTTCTACACGTGGTTCGCCGGGGCGACGACGGTTGGCGTGGTGCTCCTGATGATTGCCACGAGCGTGGCGGTGCTGGTCTATTTCGCCTCTGACCGGCGTGGACATTCGCTGTGGCGGGTACGCGTCGCCCCGGCGCTGGGGTTGGCCGGGTTGTTGGGCGCGCTCGTGCTGATCCTGACCAACCTCAACGATCTGGTGGGCGGTTCGAGCGTGTTGGCGTGGGTGATCGTCGGTGTGCTCGTCGGGGCGTTCGCCGCCGGTGCGGCAGTGGGTCGCCGCGGCGCGTAAACGATTGGCCTGCAAGATATTCGAGGACAGCCACGTCTCGCCGTAGGTCGGATCGGCAGAATCGGGCACATCGCGGCACGGCGCGACGGATAATCGTCTGCGGCGACGACGATTGTCAGGGGGCGCGGGTGTTTCGACTTGCAGTGTTGACGGTGTCGATGTTCCTACTCGCGGGGATGATTGTCGCGTGCGGGCAGCCCAGTTCGCCCGGCGGTCACGGCGAGCATTCCGAGACTCTCACGGCCGGCCCCGGTACGTCCGCGCCCACCGGACCCGTCCTCGCGATCGAGGGCATGGGATTCGGGTCCCTCGGCGCGGTGGCGCCGGGCACCGAGATCACCATCGTCAACAACGACGAGGTCGAGCATTCGGTCACGTCGCGGACCAAGGGCCTGTTCGACGTCCACGTCGACGGGAAGGGACGTGGGACCCTGACGGCTCCCCGAGAACCGGGTGAGTACGCCTTCTACTGCCTGTATCACCCCGCGATGCTGGGCACTCTCACGGTCAGGTGACCGGGGCGGGCTGTCGTGGCGCGTAACGCAGCACCGCGGCGACGCCGTCGGCGGCGGAGTACCCGGCAGGCATCCTGATCAGATCGGCGCCGGTCGCGATCGCCAGCATCGGCAACGCCTCGTCAGCGCGCAGCACCCGGCTGGGCGCCGCGCCCAACTCGGACAGCACCTCGGGATTCGGTGCGACGGTGTCCAATTCATCGGAGCTCACTACGGTGGCATCGCCGATGTCGCCCACGAGGAGGGTGTCGACGGCTCCGGCGCGCAGCGCCGCGCACACTCCGGGCAGCCCTTCTGTGGCCCGGCCGCGGTCGCGACGGATCTCCGCCGAAAAGTCTTGGGCCACTGCGTCCACCGCGTCCTGTCGGTGCTGTGCGAGCCATTCGGCGACGGCCTTGTCGAGCGTGTGGCGATCGAATCCGCTGTGGCGGGCGCCGACCTGCAGGTGCACCACCAATTTCGTCACCCTGTCAGGCAGTGCGTTGGCGAGATCGTTGCGCGAACGCACTTCGCCCACGAGGAACACCACGTCCGGCTTGTCGTCATCGACGAGCGCGGTCACTTTGTCGGCCACCGCACGGATGTTCTTGGACCGGTTTTCCTCGGTATGTTGCTGCGGGTCGCCGTACCCCGGGGTGTCGGCTCGGCCTGCTTTGTGTACCGGGAAGCCGCCGCCCTCCACGGTGGTGGCGAAGGCCGTTTTCTTGTCGTCGCGACCGCGGTGCAGTTCGATGTCGGCGCCGGCATGGTCGACGACGACCACGAGATAGCCGGCACCGTCAGCGTCGGCTTCCAGTGCCGGCACGATGTACGGCAGTTCCGAGACCCGCGCGTGAAGCGTGCCTTCGCCCTCGCTGAGGTGTTGATCAACCAGTACGCCGTCAGCGTTCGCCACCACGACGCGGCTCCCGCGTCCCACCGCCGGACGCTGTTCGGTGACGGCGAGCTCCAGCCGGCGGAGCAGCTCGTGACCGGCTCCCTGGCGTTCGAGTTCGGTGCGCAGCCCCCGCCATTTCAACTCGATCGTGGTGGCCGCATCCGCGGTGTCGTGCGAATCGTCGAAATAGACAGTCCCGTAAGGCCCATGTGAGGCCAACAGGTTCTGAAAACGTTCGGAGTGCATGATCCCTCCGTCGGTGTGGTTGGGCTCTCTGGAAGGAATGCCCGGAGCGCGGCCGGACAAACCACCGGCCGGTGCCCGTGTTACCTGGGCTCGTGGCCCCAGGCCACGGGCATGTGCTTGATGCCGTGGATGAACTGTGACTGCAGCCGGTCGGGCTCCTCGGTCACGACGATGTCGGGCAATTGCCGGTGCAGTTCCTCGAACGCGACGGTGATCTCACGCCGGGCCAGGTTTGCTCCCAGGCAGAAATGCGCACCGCCACCGCCGAATCCGAGGTGGGGATTGGGATGACGGGTGACGTCGAACATCCACGGATCGGCAAACTTCGACTCGTCGCGATTCGCCGATCCGTACCACAGCGTCACCTTGGCCCCGGCGGGCAGCGGTGTCCCGCCCAGGACGGTGTCCTGGGTGACCGTGCGGCGCATGTAGCTGACCGGCGATGCCCAGCGCACGATCTCCTCCACCGCGGTGGGCGCCAATTCGTCGTACCCTGACCACCACTTGCGGCGCTGCTCGGGGTAGCGGGTGAGTGCGAGCACGCCGTGGCTGATGGCGTTGCGGGTGGTCTCGTTGCCCGCGACCACCAGCAGGATGAAGAAGGAGGCGACCTCGGCGGAAGTCAGCCGTTCACCGTCGACCTCGGCCTGGACCAGGCTCGTCGTCAGATCATCGGTGGGCGCTGCTCGGCGCTCGTCGGCCAGCGTGGTCGCATACGCGCCGATGTCCGTCGCCACCCTGAGGAACTCGTCGAAGTCGGTGGTCAGATCCGGATCGCCGAAGCCGAGGATCACGTTGGTCCAGTGGAAGATCTGTTGATGGTCCTGCTCCGGGATTCCCATCATGTCGCAGATGATCTGCAACGGTAACGGGCCGGCGAGTTCGGTGACCAGGTCGGCGTTGCCGTCGGGATTCCTGGCCACCATATCGGCCACCAGTCCCCGCGCCCGGTCACGGACCGAGTCCTCGATCAGCGCCACCACCCGGGGTGTGAACGCGCTGCGCACGATATTGCGCAGGCGGGTGTGGCGAGGATCGTCCATCACGATCATCGAGCCGAAATACTCGGCCAATTCCGGTGTCTGATCGCCGATGGTGATTCCCGAGGCCGAGCTGAAGATCTCGGGATGGCGGCTGGCATGGAACACGTCGTCATACCTGGTCACCGCCCAGTGCCCGTGGCTTTCGGGGAAACCGTCGAGGACGCATGCCGGGTGATACGAGACCGGGTCTTCGCGCCGCAGGACAGCGAACGCGCCGTCCCGGATGTCATCGTCCTCACGCCAGAACTGCCACGACCCCAGCTCGATCTCCGAGCGCCGCACTGCCGGAGGAGGCGTCCCATTGACCCGCGGTCCGATACCCACTCCGCCAGGGTAGGGCCGGAGCCGCCCGGGTCGGTGGGTAACGCTGGGATCAGGCGTGGCGATACCCCACTGGGGTGCACGTTTCGCCGCTCGCGCCAGGGATGAGTTGCAAGGCGTTGCGGCGCCGGGCCTTTGGGGGATGGCCGGCGCCGGGGTCACGACGGTAGGAGGTTCAGGTATGAAACTGTCCAAGTTCGTGGCGGCTGCGTTGACGGTCGGTGCGTTCGGTATGGGCGTGACGGGTTTAGGGGTTCCGGTGGCTTCGGCGTCGCCGGCTGTGCCGGCTCCGCTCAAGCCGGGGCACGGCAATGACGACTGCTTCCCGTTCTGCAACGGGGGCCCGCCCGGTCACGACCGCGATTTCGACAGTCGAGGGCACGATCGTGGCCCTGATTTCGACCATCGCGATCACTGGGACGACAAGGGCCCCTGGTGGGCGAACAACCGGCACGACTGGTGGGATGACCGTCAGGGTCCGCCGCCGTGGGGCTGGGGCCCGCCACCACCGATGCACTGGAACGGCGGACCGCTTCCGCCGACCGTCAACTACTGGGGCTACAACTTGAACCCGGTGTGGGACGACGGTTTCCGGCAGTGGGGTGTGTGGTTGTTCGGCGTCTGGATCCCGATCATCGGGGTCGGCGTCCGCTGATGCCGCGTCGGTAGTGCCATCGGCATGCCGGTCAGCCGCTCTCGCGGGTGGGTCCCTCGTCGCCGTCCCGATCGACGTCGTCCTGATCGTGGCGGACGACGCGGACCCGCCCGTGCGGCAGGCACGCGGCATAGCCGTGGTGTTTCCCGTACAGCTCCCATGAGGTCTGGTTTTCGTCGGGCCGGACATCGATCCGGTGGCCGTCGGAGAAACACAGGTGGAGGCTGCCGTCGTTTTCCCAGTCGGCGTGCGTGCAGCGTTGGCCGGCGAAATCGAACAGCGGGCGGACCTCGTTGCGCAATGCGCGCGGGTCGAGCGCCACCACTTCGGAATCGTCGCTGCCGATTGCCGGAAGTGTCAGTTGCAGCGGAACCGAGATGACCAGTTCGTTGTAATCGTCGAGGTTGAGCACCAGGCCATCACGAAACGCGATCCGCTGGACCAAGCATCCTTGAATCCATTGTTCGCTCATTGTCTTACTCTGAACCGCCGGCCGAGCGGGCACAAGAGGCGCCGTCCCGGTGTTACGTCGAATATGGACAGCATGGGAAAGTTCCGATGAAGGTGCGGTTCGGCGTGGGAATCGGCGCCGAGACCGCCCCTGACGAATTGGCCGGCATCGTGGACGACCTGGAGAGCTCCGGGGTCGACTCGCTGTGGTTCTCCGAGCTGGTGTACACACCGGCGGTCGATCCGTTCGTCGGGATGGCCTACGCGCTGGCCCGCACCGACCGGCTTAAAGTCGGGACCTCTGTCGCGATCCTGCCCGGGCGCCATCCGGTTCTGGTGGCCAAACAGCTCGCCTCGCTGGCGGCGCTGGCACCCAAGCGGGTACTGCCCGTGTTCGGTCTGCACTCCGCACTGCCCGCCGAGCGGGACATCTTCGTGGTGCCTGACGGCCGCCGGGCCGCGGTCTTCGACGAATCGCTGGACCTTTTGCGATCGGCCCTGCGCGGTGGCGACGTGTCATTCGACGGCGATTACTTCACTGTCCGGTCCGCACACGTGCAGCCGCTACCGGCCACCCCGATCGATATCTGGCTCGGCGGGTCCGCCCCGGCAGCCCTGAACCGCATCGGCAAATTCGGTGACGGGTGGCTGGGCAGCTTCCTCACACCCGACGAGGCGGGCGCGGCCCGCAGGCGTATCGAAGCCGCAGCGGTTGCCGCGGGACGGACCATCGAGCCCGACCACTACGGCATCAGCCTGGCCGTAGGGGACGGCGCCCTCCCGGCCGATGTCCTGGCCGCGGTCCGTCGCCGCCGACCCGACGTCGACCCCGGGCAACTCGTCGCGGCCGATTGGCCGGCCCTGCACCGTCAACTCGACGGCTATCTCGCCGCCGGCCTGACCAAGTTCGTGATCAGGGCGGCCGGCCCTACCGACCGCAGTGCGTTCCTGGAGCGGTTCACCACCGAGCTGTTGCCCCGGCAGTCCTGATACCCGGGCAAAACTCCGCACTGTTGAACTCCGGCGTGCCTGACGTCGTGTCAGGGGTATGCGCACACCGCACGCGTGATGCGCCCTGAACTGAGGAGACGGTGCCATGAGGATGCGGCTCTCGCGGTTGCACACATCGTTCGCTGCCGGCCTGACGGGTGTTCTGTCTGCCCTTGCGATGGTGTTCGCGCTGGTCGCCGCCCCGGGGGCGGCCGCCGATGATCGGCTGCAATTCACCGGAACCACCTTGTCCGGTGCCCCCTTCAACGGGTCCAGCTTGTCCGGCCGGCCTGCGGTGCTGTGGTTCTGGACACCGTGGTGCCCGTTCTGCAACGCCGAAGCTCCGTCGGTGAGCCAGGTCGCCGCCGCCAATCCCCAGGTCAGCTTCGTCGGTGTGGCGGCACACTCCGATGTCGGCGCCATGCAGGGTTTCGTCGACAGATACCACCTCGATTTCCCCAATCTCAATGATGCCGACGGCTCGATCTGGGCCCGGTACAACGTGCCGTGGCAACCTGCCTACGTCTTCTACCGCGCCGACGGGTCGTCCACGTTCGTCAACAACCCGACGTCGGCGATGTCGCAGCAGGAGCTCGCCGACCGGGTCGCGGCCCTGAAGAGCTAGCCACCCCGCGTGCTCGACAACAACCTGGTGGGGTTGGCGTTCGGCGCCGGACTGGTCGCGGCACTCAACCCCTGCGGTTTCGCGTTGCTCCCCGGATATCTCGCGCTGGTGGTGCGCGGCGCCTCAGCGGGCGGACCGCTGCAGGCGCTGGGTCGCGCGCTGGTGGCCACCATGGTGATGACCGCCGGATTCGTCGCGGTGTTCGGCACATTCGGGCTTCTCACGGTGGCGGCCGCGAGCACCGTCCAGCGCTACCTGCCCTACGTCACCCTGATCATCGGTGTCGTCCTGATCGTTCTCGGCGTCTGGCTTTTGGCCGGCCGTCGGCTCGGGTTGCTACTTCCCGGTGCCGTGACGGGTCATACCGGTTGGGCGCCGACCGCCCGGCTCGGGTCGATGGCCGGTTACGGCGTCGGTTACGCCGTGGCATCACTGTCGTGCACTGTCGGGCCGTTCCTGGCGGTCACCGGCGCGACACTGGAATCGAACACCGCTTGGCACCGGGTGGCGGTGTTCGCCGCGTACGCGGCGGGTTTCGCCCTGGTGGTCGGGGTGCTGGCCGTCGCCACGGCGCTGGCCGGGACGGCGGTGGTCGACCGGTTGCGACGCATCGTTCCCTACATCAGCCGGATCAGCGGAGCGCTGCTGATCGCCGTCGGCGCGTATGTCGCGTACTACGGCTGGTATGAGATCCAATTATTCAGTGCCGCAGGAAATCCCGACGATCCGGTGATCGCCGCCGCCGGGCGCCTGCAGGGCACGCTCGCGGGCTGGGTCCACCGGCACGGGGCGTGGCCGTGGGTGCTCGCCCTGCTCGTATTGGTGGCGCTCGGTGTGTGGCGCGTCAGAGTCGCCGCGAGAAGTCGCCACGTACATCCGGCCACGGTGGGCGACGCACCATAGCGACCGTAGCCAAGGTCGCTGCCACCAACCCGATAAGTTCACCCATCAACGCGATCCGCGTCGTGTCCACAGCGGGAATCCAGGTGGGTTTGCCGTCCTTGAGGACGAAAATCCCCAGCGGTCTGGAACTGAACCGTCCGCTGTCGCCCCTGTGCCGGACCTTGCTGACCGGTATCACCGTCGCACCGTCGGGCGTCACATACGGCTCACCGAACACCCGTGAGGTTGTCGCGTTGTCAGCGGTGATGCTGTCGAGCGCATCGGGCAAGCGCATGCCGGGCTTCCTTTGTTTCAGCGGTCGAAGTCGGACTCGTCGTCCAGGGGTACCACGATGGCCTGATCGATCAGATCGGCTTCGGCGGCGTCGGTCGAGACCCGCACTCGCCGCAGATCCGACATCGCCTCGTCCTCGTCGTCGACGGTGACCGGTATCAGTTGTTCGACGACGTCTGCCTCGGGCGCGTCGTCGAATTCGGCATCATCGAATCCGCCACGCTCGGCGCACATCATGCTTGCTCCCTCATCGACCGGCATCGACATCCATACCGATTGTGCTACCCGTCAACCGGCGTTTCAACGCGAATTTTTCGGTTGCTCGGGGTACGGGACGAAAATCACTGGCCGGCAACGGAACTGAGTGCGGCGCGAATGGTATCGGGAACTTCTCGCTTGCACCAGTCGGTGGTCGAGACCACCACGTACACGTTGCTCCCGCACACCCGCGGCTGTTCGTCGCCGGCCGTGTCGGTGCCCAGCACCGTGAAGCCCAGGGTGAAACTGGTGGTGCCGACATGCTCGCACCGCACCGCGATCCGTACCGGCTCCCGCCAACGGACAGGCGCCCGGAAGTCGATCTCGGTATGTACCACCTGCATGTCGAGTTCGTCGGCTACCAGGTCCGGGTAGCTCACCCCCAGGTGGTCGAACAGCCCGGTACACGCCTCGTCGAACCAGGTGAGGTAGTGGCCGTTGAACACCACGCCCTGTTGGTCGATCTCGGCGTAGCGCGGCACGATGCCGAAGCTGTACTGGGTCACGGGAACACTCCGAAGCCGGTGGGTGGTCTGCCGCTCCACGGTAACGGCCGGTGCGGCGACCCGGACTTTCGCCGGCACGTTCCGCGGGAGAGACTTGTGCGGTGAAGCTGGTGACCCTCGACGACATCGACGCCGCGGCCCGGCGGATCGACTCCCACATCGTGCGAACTCCGCTGCTGGCCGCCGGGTGGGGAGACCCCGATCGGCCGTTGTGGCTCAAGCCGGAGAATCTGCAGCCGATCGGGGCCTTCAAGATTCGCGGCGCGTTCAATGCGCTGGGCCGGCTCGATCCCGAAGTACGGGCCAGGGGAGTGGTGGCCTACTCCAGTGGCAATCACGCTCAGGCGGTGGCCTATGCGGCTGCGGCCTTTCGCGTGGCCGCCCACATCGTGATGCCCGAGGAAACGCCCGCGGTGAAGGTGCAGGCAACCCGGGATCACGGCGCGAACGTGGTGCTGTGTGGAGCTGGACAGCGTGAATCGGTCGCCGCGGAGTTGGTCGAGCGGACCGGTGGTGTGCTGGTGCCACCGTTCGACCATCCTGACGTGATCGCCGGCCAGGGCACCATCGGGCTTGAGATCGCGCACGATCTGGCCGATGTCGCATCGGTGTGGATCCCGGTCAGCGGAGGCGGTCTGGCCTCGGGAATCGGTACGGCGATCCGTGCCTTGTGCCCGCAGGCCGAGATATTCGGCGTCGAGCCGGAACTCGCCGCGGACACGGCCGAGAGCCTGGCCGCCGGTCACCGGGTGGAGTGGCCTGTGGCGCAACGCAATCGGACCATCGCCGATGGCCTGCGTTCGACACCGTCGGCGTTGACCTTCGCCCATCTGCAACGGGTGCTCGACGACGTCATCACCGTGACCGAGGACGAGATCCGTTCAGCGGTGAGACAACTTGCGCATCGTTCCCACCTGGTGGCTGAACCCAGTGGTGCGGTGGCGCTGGCGGGATACCGGAAAGCCGCGGCGCGACCGGGCCCGGCGGTCGTCATCGTGTCCGGCGGCAACATCGAGCCGCAGTTGCTGGCCGATATCCTGTCCGGCGGTCAGTGAACCCCTTCCATCAGCCGGCTGATCCACGGGGACATCAGCAGGACCACGACGCCGACCAGGATGGCCACCGCCCCGAGTATGCCGAAGTAGGCGGCCTCGTGCGTGGGATCGTAGTGCTGCGCGAGCACACCGGACATGGCCGTACCCAGCCCGACGGAGAAGAAGAACAGCGCCATCATCTGGGCCCGGAAAGCCTCCGGCGCAAGCTTTGTCGTCACCGAGAGGCCGATCGGCGACAGCAGGAGCTCGGACACCGCGAACACCACCATGATGCCGGCCACCAGTATTGCGGGCACCACCCTGCCGGGGGTCGGTGCCGTCGGCAGGAACAACAGGAACGCCGCACCCATGCCGATCACGCCGAAGGCGAACTTGCGCGGAGTCGTCGGTGCACGGTTGCCCAGCCGGGTCCACAGCAGCGCGAACAACGGTGAGAGCAGGATGATCCAGACGGGTTCGATCGAGCCGATCCAGTTCGACGGTGCGGTCCAGCCGAAGATCGACCAGTCGACCCGTTCGTCGGCGTAGACCGCCAGCACCGTGAAAGTCTGCTGGAACAGCGACCAGAACACCGCGTTGGCGATGAACAGCGGGATGAATGCACGAACCCGAATGCGTTCGATGTCGGACACTTTGGTGCTGGTCAGCATCACGGCGAAGTACATCACCGAGGCCACGACGATCACCCCCGTGGTGAACTGTGACAGGTTCGCCAGCTTGACCACGTGCATCATGAACAGCGCCGCCACGGCGACCGCCAGGGCGGCAACGACCCCGAAGACCTTCCCGATTGCATTGGGCGGCAATGGGTTTGCCACGGTGCGGCCGTGGCTGCCGAGATTGCGCCGGAACCACACATACTGCGTCAGCCCCAGCGTCATGCCGACGGCCGCGACGCCGAACCCGTAGTGGAACCCGATGCGCGTCTGCAGGATTCCGGTCGCCAGCGGTCCGACAAAGGCGCCCAGATTGACTCCGAGATAGAACAGGGTGAAGCCGCCGTCCGCGCGCGGGTCGTTCTTGCCGTAGAGCGTGCCCAGCAGGGAGGACGCGTTGGCCTTGAGCGCACCGGACCCCAACGCGACGAGGACGAGGCCGATCCCGACGCCGGGCAGGCCCGGGACCACGGCGAGCGCGATGTGGCCGGCCATCACGACCACCCCGCCGTAGAACACCGTGCGTTCCATGCCCAGCAGTCGATCGGCGATCCAGCCGCCCAGGACGGTGGACAGGTACACCAGCCCTCCGTAGGCGCCGACGATGCCGGTGGCGGTGCTCTTCGGCAACCCCAGACCACCGTCGGCGGCCGTGTAGTACAGGTAGTAGCCCAGGATGGTGAGCATCCCGTAGAAGGAGAAGCGCTCCCACAGTTCCACCCCGGACAGATTGGCCAGGCCGATGGGGTGGCCGAAGAATGTGTGGTGGCGTGGTGAATCCTGCACTCGCTGCATGCGCCATCACTTTGCCACGCGCACGGTCCGTGGGCAGATCTCTGGCCATGCCGTTGGCAAACCGATATGTCGTCGTGTACTGGCTGTTCTGCGGCACAGCACATTTCGCATCGATCCGGCGCGAGCATGGCGGCGGTGCAGGGGAGAGGCGCGACGCTGCCACCCGGTAATGTCACCGTGAAACGTTTGGACGACGGCCACACTTTTCGGGGGGTGAACGTGGACGCGGTGCTCGGTGTTTCGTTGACACCGTCAACCGTCGGCCTGGTCCTGGTCGAGGGCCGTGAGGCTGACGGGGCGACCGTCGACCACGACGCGATTGACATCCGTGGCCTTGCACCCGCACGCACCGATGACATCTGCGCCGACGTCGTGAAGGCGGTTCGGCGCGTCGAAAGGGTTGCCGCAGAACATGGTTTGCGGCTCGCGGCGATCGGTGTCACCTGGAGTTCCGGGGCGGCGTCCGAGGCGGCGGTGCTGCTGAAAAAGCTCGCGGACGCCGGATTCGCCGGGGTGGTTCCGGTGCGATTGCCGCAAGCGACGGACGCATTGGCACGCCGCGTCGCCGGCATCGTGGGATTCGACACCACCGGTGTATGCGTCCTGGAACCCGATGTCGTGCAGGCGATGACGGTGGGTGGCAACGATCCGGTGCAGACCACGGTCAGCCGGGGCATCGAAACTGTGGCCGGCCTGACCACGTGGCTGTCCGACATATTCGATGCGGCCGCCCCTCGTCCCGATGCGCTGGTGGTCGTGGGATCCGCCGTCGACCTGGACTCGGTGCTGCCGAAATTGGAGCAGGCACTCGCGGTGCCGGTGTTCACGCCTGCCGAGCCAGGATTGCCGTTGGCCAGGGGTGCCGCGCTGGCCTCGGTGCGACGCGGCCGGCTGGCGGGCGACGACGGCACGGCCCCGGCCGGGTGGCGGTGGCCCACCGGGCAATTGACGCCGCTGGCGATATTGGTCGGTGGAGTGCTGGCCTTCGGAGTATCGCTGGCGCTGGCCATCGGTCAGCAGCTGTTGCCCGGTTCCGAGCCGGCTCCGCACCGGAGCACCCGTCCGGTGGTGAGCACGTCGGGCGACTCGGCCGCCGTGCAGCAGCCCGCTACAGCCGCGATCCCCGTGCCGTCCGAGACGTCGCCGGTATTGGAGACCGTCGTGCAAGACGCCGCGCCGGAGCACACCATCGGCCAAACCCCAACGGCCCCACCCGGGAACACCGCATTGCAGGGCGAGCAACTCGCTCCTGCCGGATCCGAGCCGTACCCGGTGGCATCGGAGCTGCCACCGGGATCGCCCGAGCAAGCACCTGTTGCGCCGGTGCTCGAGGCGGGACCACAGGCACCGCCGATGAGCCAGCCGCCGCCGGGAGAGACAGCGCTACCGCAGGCGCCGCCTCCGTCATCGGATGCGCCGCCGCCTCCGGTCCCCGAGGCTGCCCCGCCGCCGCCACCGGCCTCCGAGGTTGCGCCGCCGCCTCCACCACCGGCCTCCGAGGTTGCGCCGCCGCCACCGCCGCCACCGCCGCCAGCGGTCGCATCGCAGGAGTCGGCACCCGTGCAGCAGACCG
This sequence comes from Mycobacterium sp. URHD0025, assembly GCF_000426065.1. Classification (GTDB taxonomy): domain Bacteria; phylum Actinomycetota; class Actinomycetes; order Mycobacteriales; family Mycobacteriaceae; genus Mycobacterium. Next base: position 208,322 of record NZ_AUEQ01000012.1, read on the forward strand.
CCGCCCAGGTTCCCGCGGGCGACTCCGCGCAACCGGCGCCGGAAGCCGTTCCACCCGCGCCCGAAGCTGCGCCACCAGTGACGGAGGCCGTGCCTCCCGCGCCGGAGCCGTTACCCCCCGCGCCCTGATCGCTGTGACGTTGCTGAGGCCGGCCCGAGGCCGCCAATGCTGCGGTGAAACGTTCTGACAGGTCGCATCGATGTGTTCACCATGGGCCACTCACCGCGCTACCGCCGACACCGATCTGCCGCCGTCACGCTGCGCCTGGAAGGTGCAGTGCCGGTGAGCACCTACACTGGTGGAATGCTGAGCGCCCCATCGTCGTCATTCGGAACCGTTCGAGCGTCGGTACTGAAAGTGTTTGCGGCGATTGGTGTCGCCACCTTGGCCACCGCGAGCACGGTCAGTGTCGCATCGGCAGCTGTGAGCACACCTGAGCCTGGAGTGACCATCGAGCCTGCCGCCGGTTCGGTGGTGGGTGTCGCCATGCCTTTGACCGTGACTTTCGACCGCCCCGTGACCGACCGCAACGCGGCGCAGGGCAGCCTTCGGATCAGCTCACCGCACACCCCCACAGGCACATTCAGCTGGCTCAGTGACGACGTGATGCAGTGGAAGCCCGATCAGTTGTGGCCGGCGCACTCGAAGATCTCTGTATCCGCCGGCGGCGCTAAGACCAGCTTCGAGACCGGGGCCGAGGTACTCGGTGTCGCCGACATCGACGCCCATACCTTCACCGTCAGCATCGACGGCACGGTGGCTCGCACGATGCCCGCCTCGATGGGCAAGCCCAAGCACCCGACTCCGGTCGGCACCTTCACCGCTTTGGCCAAAGAGCCTGTCGTGGTGATGGACTCGCGCACCATCGGAATTCCGCTGAGTGACCCCGAGGGCTACAAGCTCACCGTGTACGACGCGGTCCGCGTGACCTGGGGTGGCGTCTACGTACACGGGGCGCCCTGGTCGGTGGGATCGCAGGGCTATTCCAACGTCAGCCACGGTTGCATCAATTTGAGTCCCGACAACGCCGATTGGTACTTCAACACGGTGCACCTCGGCGATCCTATTGTGGTGCAGGCATAGTCGCATGCAGGTTCTTCGCCGTCGGTGAGGTGGACACCGTCGCCGGGTCAGGGTGGGTTCTCAGCACCCGATCGGCGGTTCCGGCGGTGGTGACCGTGAACCAGTAGTGCTCGTTCTTGTAGTGATGCTGACGATGGTTGCGCCAAATCGCCCGATATGCACGGGTTTTCGGCGTGTAATCGCTGTGGATCAGGTAGTGGCACCACTCGTAGGACAGGCCCAGCACTGTGAGGAACGACAGAAAGGTCAGGCCGAGGCCGAGTCGGGGGAACACCAGTAGTGCCACGGCCACCGCGACGGGCAGTATCCACAGCAACGACCGCCACGGTATGAAGATCAGTGGGACGTCGCGGGGGTCGACGTGGTGGAGCCGGTGATCGCGGGCCAGCAGTGAATCCAGTGTGATGCGGCCGAATCGCCTTGGCTTCCAGTGCAGCACGAAGACGTGCACGATCCACTCGAAGAACGGAAACGCCACCAGCATCACCACAGGCACGAGTGCATCGGTGAGTTGCCAGTCACCGGCTGCGGATCGCGCGACTGCGCTGAGCGCCAGGGCGGTGCCGATCATCCAGGGGGAGGGGTGCCTGGCGAATTCCCGTAGCGCGTGTCCCAATGTGAATGCGTTGCGTGTCATCGGGTTTCCTCCAGCGCGTCGAGGGCGCCCATGAGCGCCGTGGTGGCCGGTTCGAGCAATTCCGCAGCGGCCTGGCGGGCTGCCGTCGGGTCACCCGCCTCGATCGTCTCGACGATCCGGCGGTAGGCGTCCGGACGGCCGACCTCGTCGGCCATCATGGTGGCCAACGCCGGAAGTGCGGGCTCATAGGTCTGCCGAAGGGTGTTGTACATCAAGCGGAATGCGATCGAATCCGCGCCGTCGACGACCAGGTCCCAGAAGGCGAGCGCATGGCGTTGTTGGGCCACCGGATCGGATTCGGCGGCCAAGGAGTCCACGGTGCGGCCGAGTTGGGCGATCACGTCGGCAGGGGCGCGCCGGGCGGCCAGCTCGGCCACCTTGGGACCGTTGTGCAGCCGGGTTTCCAGAATGCTGCGGACCACGCTGACGTCGAGTTCGCCTGCGCGCAAGAGCAGTCGGGGCAACAGGTCGAGGCCGGCGTGTCTGCGGAAGTCCCGCACCGTCGTCGAGTCGCCCTGTCGTACCTCGACCAGGCCGGCTTCGGTGAGTCGCTTGATCGCCTCGCGTACCGCCGGACGGGACACTCCGAGTACCTCGGCCAATCTGCGTTCGCTGGGCAACGACTCTCCGGGTTGCATCTGGCCACTGAGCACTTCGCCGATGATCTGATCGAAGACGTCCTCCGGTACGGAGCGGCGGTTCACCGGTTGCAGGGCCATGCGCCCCATGCTGCCCCAGCGTTTGGTCAGAGGTCAAGTGGTAAGACCAATCGCATTCAATATAGAGCGCGAGCCGTCTTGGCGTCCGCCGGCAGGAACGCCTCGATGCTCAGTTCTGCGGCCGTCAGGTCCAGTGCGGTGCCGAACGTGGTGACGGTGCTCAGGAAAGTCAGCACGGTGCCGTCGGGCGCGTCGAGTTCGAGGGGGACTACCACACCGCCGAGGTCGCGGACCGGTTCCATGCCTCCCGGATAGGACTCGAGCTCGGCGAGAAGGCCGGCGAGTTCGGCCGATCCGCTCACGGTGACCTCGCGGCGCAGTCGGCTGATCAGGTGGTGCCGCCATTCCGCCAGATTGCGGATGCGCGGGGCCATACCCTCCGGGTGCAGGGTGATCCGCAGGGCGTTGGGCCGAGCCAGCAGGTGTGGTGCGACGCCTTCCAGCATGACCGCGCTACCGGCATTGGCCTGCAACAGATTCCACATGCGATCGACCACCACACAGGGAAACGGGTTGTAGGCGTCCAGCACTCGGGTGACACCGTCGCGCACGGCGGTCATCTCGGGATCGTCGAGAGTTCGTTCGGCGTAGACCGGCGCCAGTCCGGCCGCCAGGAGCAGCTGGTTCTGGTCCCGCAGCGGCACTTCCAGGGCTTCGGCAAGTCGCAGCACCATGGCACGGCTCGGCACCGAACGTCCGGTTTCGATGAAGCTGAGATGACGCGCCGAAACGTCGGCCTCGATGGCAAGATCCAGCTGACTGATCCGGCGGCGTAACCGCCAGTCGCGCATCAGTGAACCGATCGGTGTCTGCGTTGGCGCACTCGTCACCACCCGAGTCTCACCCACACGAGTTCGGATAACCACTACCTGAGGAGTAATTGCCCCGCTTACCCGCCGAGCGTCATCGTTGGGTCACACCAGCTCAGAAGGAGTCAACGATGAGACAGCCACCTCAGTCGCCCCAATCGATCCCGCGTTGGCTGCACTTCGTGATGGCCGCCGACCGGGCGGGGTCGGCGGCCTACATCGGGACCGGTTTCTTCTTCGCACCTGTGCTGGTGCTCGTGTCGCCGTGGCCCGTACTGACCACCATCCTCTGGGTGGCGATCGCCGCCGCCGGCCTGTGGCTCGGCCTCCTCGGCATCGCGATGGCAACCGGCCTGGCGATCGTGCTGCGGTCGAATACCGAAATCCCCGAGGACTATTGGCGATCCATCATCGACTATCCGAGCGGCCGCGGTAATCCACCTGCCAATGTTTGATGCCGTTCAGCCAACCTGACCGTAAGCGTTCCGGTGCCGACAAGGGGGTCAGGTCGGGCATCCCGTCGGCGATGGCGTTGAAGATGAGGTCGATCGTCATCCTGGCCAGGTTGGCGCCGATGCAGTAGTGCGCCCCGGTGCCGCCGAATCCCACATGCGGGTTGGGGTCCCGCAGGATGTTGAAGCTGTAGGGGTCCTCGAACACGTCCTCGTCGAAATTCGCCGAGCGGTAGAACATCACCACCCGCTGGCCCTTCTTGATCGGCACACCGGCCAGTTCGGTGTCCTCCAGCGCGGTGCGCTGGAACGAGGTGACCGGCGTGGCCCATCGCACGATCTCGTCGGCGGCGGTGCCGGGGCGCTCGCGTTTGAACAACTCCCATTGGTCGCGATGATCGGCAAAAGCCATCATTCCCTGCGTGATCGAGTTCCGGGTCGTCTCATTGCCTGCCACCGCGAGCAGGATGACGAAGAAGCCGAACTCGTCGTCGGAGAGCTTGTGCCCCTCCACGTCGGCCTGCAGAAGCGTCGAGACCAGGTCTTCGCCGGGGTTCTTCGTCCGCTCGGCCGCCATCTGCATCCCGTACATGATCAATTCGACCGAGGCGCTGATCGCGTCGTTGGAGGCGAACTCCGGGTCCTGGTCTCCGACCATCTGGTTGGACCAGTCGAACAGCTTCTTCCGGTCCTCCTGTGGCACTCCCATCAGTCCCGCGATCGCCTGGAGGGGCAGTTCGCACGACACCTGCTCGACGAAGTCGCCCGAGCCTTCGGCGGCGGCTGTCTCCACGATCGTGCGGGCCCGCTCGGCGAGGTCGGCACGCAGGCGTTCTACCGCGCGCGGTGTGAAGGCCCGCGAGATGATCTTGCGCAGGTGTGTGTGGTGCGGGGCGTCCATGTTGAGCAACACGAACCTGCCCTGGTCGATCTGCTGTTGGATGGTGCCCTCGCGGTAGCGGGGCAGGGCGGTCTTCTCCTGGCTGGAGAAGACGTCGCTGCGCAGAGACACTTCTTTGACGTCCTTGTGCCTGGTGACGACCCAGAATCCGCCGTCGTCGAAGCCTCCCTGGCCCTCCGGCTGTTCGTTCCACCAGATCGGAGCCAGCTTGCGCATCTCCGCGAGTTCTTCGACAGGCAGACGTTCGGCGTAGATGTCGGGATCGGTGAAGTCGAATCCGGGTGGAAGGTGCAGTGTCGGCATGGCGTGGGCGCTCCTCGCGACGACGTTGTGTAGTGGCGTAAGCCATTGCTACACCACAGGTGGGGCCCCATGGAGCGGGTTTCGGAAACTCCCACATCGTTGGTATTGGAACGTGTTCCGATTCTTGAACCGTAGCGGTTGGACGAGCGCGACGAAGCGCTCAGCGTTACCATCTGTCCCGGGAGCAACAGCAGGAGGCCACTGGTATGCGAGTCGACATCCGAAGGTTCACGTCCGTCTTCGTGGGCTGTGTGTCGGGTCCTATCGTTGCGTTGTCACTGGCGGCCGCGGCGGCTGCGGAGCCGCCCAGTCCCGTGGTGCCACCCGCACCGGGACCGGCGCCGGCGCCCGGGCCCGCGCCGATGGCTCAAGCGGCCGGAGACCCGGCTGCCGCCGCGGGGGTCCCGCACCTGCCCAGCCCGGATGCGCTGCCGCCGGGAGCGACGATGGACCCGTCGGGACAGGGCGCGGAGACGCCCAACCTGAGTTACCTGAAGGACCTGTGGCATGCCGTGCAGAACCAGGAGATCAGCGGCAAGGAAGCACTGGTCCTCGGGCTCGCCCAACGTGGCATGAACACGCCCGTCCCGGGTCAGGTGCCCGGCCCGAACGTACCGATCGCGCCCGAGGCGCCGGTGCCGCCCGGGGTCCCTGTGCCCGTGGTGCCGGCCGCTCCGCTCTCACCGCCTGCGCCCGCGCCCGCGCCCTGAGGCGCGGAACGACAGATCAGGCCGGAACCCTTGCGAGCGGAATCCGCTCGACCCGGGCGGGCACGTGTTTGTGCCAAGGTGTGCCCGCGTATTCGTCGCGCCACTGCGACGAGGTGAGTTCGTTGGGCGCGACACCGGGGGCAACCGCCTGCCCATCGCGGTCGGTGTAGTCGGTGCCGAATCCGTTGGGCAGTGAGATGTGCCCCGGCAGCATCGCCTCGCTGATCTCGACGGTGGCCTCCGCACTGCCGCCGGCGGTGGTGATCCTGGCCCGGTCGCCGCTGAGCAGGCCCATGCGCTCGGCGTCTTCGACACTGATCCGCAAGGCGCCCTCGGTGTCTCGCTTGCGCCAGCCGGGGTCACGGAAGATGTCGTTGGCGGTATAGGCCCGCCGCTCCCCGGCGGACAGCACCATGGGGAACTCGGCGGTGGTCAGCGCTGCCGGTGTGGTCGGCAATGCCCGTACCGCGTCGAGCATTTCGGGCATGTCGAGCGCGATCTTGTGGTCGGGGTGGCCGATCAGCGCGAAATCGTCGCGATACTCGTGCTCGGTGAACGTCAGCCCGGACCGGCCGGCCAGGATGGCCTCGAACAACGCGTTGCCGTCGGCGTGGCCCGCGCGGCGGACCGCGTCGGGGTAGGTCATCGCCGTCTTCTGGGCCAGGCCCCACAGTGCTGCCGCTCCTGCCAGACCGTCCGGGAGAACCGGTCCAAGCGTCTCGTAGAGCACGTACGGCAGCACGCGGCCCAGCGCCGGGTTGGCGCCCACCGCGCCGAGGAACGCTGCGGCATAGGCATCGAGCCCCTCGCGCGCGGCACGCCGCAACGGCTGCAGCTCGGCGTCGTCGACCGCACCGATGGCACGGACCAGCCGAGCCCAGATCTCGGGTTCGGGCAGGGTTCCGGGCAGCGGATCGAACAACGGATGGCGCAGCTGGAACGTGTTGTGCGGGAACTCGAGGTTGAAGAACGTTGCCTCGGCTTTCTCGAACTGGTTGGCCGCGGGCAGCACATAGTGTGCCAACCGTGCCGTCTCGGTCATCGCGACGTCGATGACCACCAGGAGCTCGAGCGATTGGAGTGCGGTCCGCACCGCCGCCGAATCGGCCACCGAGTGCGCCGGGTTGCTGCTCTCGACGATCATCGCCCGGAACCGGTCGGGATGATCGGTGACGATCTCCTGCGGCACCACGTTCGACGGCACCAAGCCGGCGATCACGGGAGCGCCGGTGACCGGGCTGCGGCCGACACCGGCCGAGCCGAACAGTGGCGCGAACGACGAATGCAGGTGCTGTGCACCACGTTTGGCGAAGTTGCCGGTGAGGATCCACAGCATCTTGTTGAGGTACGAGCACAGCGTGCTGTTGGGTGCCTGCTGGATGCCGAGATCCTCGAACACCGCCACGCTGCCGGCTGAGGCGATGCGGCGTACCGCCTGCCGTATCAGGCTTTCATCGACGCCGCACCGCTGCGCGTAGTCGGCGATCGGTACCTGCGCCAGCACGTCGCGGACTGCGTCGACGCCGTTGACGTGTGCGGCCAGAAAAGCCTCGTCGCACAGGTTTTCCTGCACCAGCACCGCGGCCATGGCCGCCAGGCACCAGGCATCGGTCCCGGGCCGCACCCGCAGGTGGAAGTCGGCCAGCTTGGCGGTGTCGGTGATCACCGGGTCGATGACGATCATGGCGCGGTCCGGATCCTTGGCTATCTCGTTGAGCACCACCCTGGCCCGGGGGAAACTCTGCGACATCCAGGGGTTCTTGCCGACGAACACCGAGACCTCGGCGTGCTCGAACTCGCCTCGGGTGTGCCCGCCGTAGAGATAGGCATCGACCCACGCCTCACCGGTCTTCTCCTGCGCCAGAGCATTCGACCGGTACCGCGATCCGATGGCCTTGAGGAACGCGCCGCTGTAGGCACCGCCCAGGTGATTGCCCTGTCCGCCACCGCCGTAGTAGAAGATCTTGTCCCCGCCATGGTTGTCCCGGATCGCCAGGAAGCCGGCGGCGATCTCGGAAATCGCGGTGTCCCAGTCGATCTCCTCATAGCCGCCGTCGGGCGTGCGCCGCAGCGGTGAGGTGAGCCGGTTGGTGCTGCTCTGGTAGTGATCGAGCCGCAGCGCCTTGTTGCAGGTGTAGCCCTGCGACGCCGGATGATCCTTGTCGCCGCGGATCTTGGTGATGGACCGGCCTTCGGTCTGCACCACGATGCCGCAGTTGCACTCACACAGGATGCAGGCGGTCGGTTGCCATTGATCTACGGTCATGACGATGTTCCTCTCGGCAGGAGCGCACGTAGTTGACCGTGGATGAGGTCCAGCGGTTTGAGGTCACGGGTGGCGCGGGCGACGACGATCGCGCCCTCGACGGCCGACAGGATCAGCATGGCGAGTTCGTCGGCACGGTCCGGATCGGCTCCGTCGGCGCGGAGCCGGTCGGTGATCACCCCGGTCCACCGGGTGAACGCGGCCCCGGCGCGTTCCAGCACGGGGTCGGGCGCATCGGCCTGCTGGGGATCGCCTGCCTCCACCGCGACGGCGACCACCGGGCAGCCTGCGCGGAAGTCCGAAACGAGAAGCTGCTTGCGGTACATCTCGATCATGCCGTCGAGCAGAGTCGCGGCGCTGTCGGCCTCTGCCAATCTGGCCACCACATAATCACCGGCGTAATCGATTGCTTCGCAAAGCAATTGGGTGCGACCGCCGGGGAAGTAGTGATAGGCCGAGCCACGAGGTGCGCCGCTGTGGGCCAGAACGTCGGCGATGGCGGTCGGGTGCGCTCCGCGTTCCCGGATCAGCAAAGCTGCCGACGCCACCATGCGCTCACGAGGACCAGCCACATCGAGCCCTTTCGACGGTTATGTATGACACCATACATAGCGGCGCTGGCTGGGACCAGCACCTCCCCGAAAATGACGAAATGGCTGCGAGAACCAAGGTTCTCGCAGCCATTTCGTCGACTGCGCGGCTGGTGCGTCGATCAGACGCCGGCGGCCTCATTCAGTGAGTTGAGGGTGCCTGTCGCCTCCAGGTATTCCTGGACCCAGCGCTCGATCACCGCGGAGGTCTTCTCCACCTTGGTGAACTGGCCGACCACCTGGCCCACCGGGTTGAACGCGACGTCGACGCTCTCGTTGGGGTACTTGTGGGTCGCGGCCACGGCCATGCCCGACACCATGTACTGCAGCGGCATGCCGAGCGGCTTCGGGTTGTCCGGGTTCTCCCACGCCTCGGTCCAGTCGTTGCGCAGCATGCGGGCCGGCTTACCGGTGAACGACCGGCTGCGGACGGTGTCGCGGCTGGTCGCCTTCGCGTAGGCGGCGTGCTGCACCTCGGTGTGCTCGGACTCCTCGACCATCACCCACTGGGACCCGGTCCAGGCGCCTTGCGCGCCGAGTGCCAGCGCCGCGGCGATCTGCTGGCCGCTGCCGATACCGCCGGCGGCGAGCACCGGGACAGGAGCGACCTCCTTGACCACCTGGGGCCACAACACGATGGACCCGATCTCGCCGCTGTGGCCGCCGGCCTCGCCGCCCTGGGCGATGATGATGTCCACGCCGGCGTCGGCGTGCTTGCGGGCCTGCGAAGGCGAACCGCACAGGGCGGCGACCTTGCGGCCTTCGGCGTGGATGCGCTTGATCATGTCGGCCGGGGGCGTGCCCAGCGCGTTGGCGATGAGCGTCATCTTGGGGTGCTTCAGCGCGATCTCGACCTGAGGAGTCGCGGTGGCCTCGGTCCAGCCGAGCAGCTGGAGGGCGTCGTCGTCGCTGTGGTCGACCGGCACGCCATGCTCGGCGAGGATCTTCTTGGCGAATTCGAGGTGCTCCTGTGGCACCAGGGACTGCAACATGCCCTTGAGCTCGTCGCCGGACATGTTGGCATCCATGCCCTCGTACTTGTTCGGGATCACGATGTCGACGCCGTAGGGGTGGTCGCCGATGTGCTCGTCGATCCAGTTGAGCTCGATCTCAAGCTGTTCGGGAGTGAACCCGACAGCGCCGAGCACGCCGAAACCGCCGGCCTTGCTGACTGCGACGACGACGTCGCGACAGTGGGTGAACGCGAAGATCGGGACATCGATCCCGAGCTCGTCGCAGAGTGCGGTGTGCATTCGGAGCTCCTTGAAGTGACGGTGCGGTCGGAGAGTCCTCGGTCATTGGACCCGGACCGAAGTGAAACGTGTTCTAGTTTAGTACCACTCGTGACCGGTTTGGGACGTGACCCGGCATATTCACCCGAGCTCGGCGACGAACGACACTTCATTTCCGTCTGGGTCGGCGACATCGATGACGGCGACGATATTGGCGATGACCTGTGGTTCTGTGACCCGCACACCGTCGTCGCGCAGCCACGCGGCGGTAGCGTCGAGATCGTCGACCCCGAATCGGACCGCCGATCGCCCGGCACCGGCGGAATCGGTGATGACCTGTAGCCAGGCGGTCGCAGTCAACTGCCATTCGGCGACGCCTGGAACTGGTTCCAAGTCGGGTTCGCGGCCGAGGAGTCGCGAATACCACGCCCTTGCGTCCTCGAATCGTGCGGTGGAGATCACGGCCGCGACGTCCTTGATGGCGATCGAAGATGCCGTTGAGGTCATTCCCCATTTCTAGTCTCAACTGGCCGAGAGCGGTGCCGGCTTGGTGTACTGGCTCCATGGGCCGCACCTTGTCGCCACCCGAGTCGCTCGACGAGATCGGGACCGGTCCGGGCGGGGCGCAGGTGGGCGCCTTCTTCGACCTCGACGGCACATTGGTGGACGGCTTCACCGCCACGGCGCACGCCGGGCATCGCATCCGCAGGCGACAGGCCGCGGCCGGTGAGATTCTCGGAATCCTCGAAGCCTCGGTTCGCTACCGGATCGGCCGGATGCCGTTCGAGCGCCTCCTCGTGCGGGCGGCCGGATACCTGCGAGGAGAATCGCTGTCCGAACTCGACGAGCTGGGGGAGTACCTCTTCGAGAATCGCATCGCCCAGCGCGTCTATCCGCACATGCGTGATGTGGTGCGCCGACACCAGGACCGCGGCCATACCGTCGTACTGAGCTCCTCGGCTCTGACCATCCACGCCGAGCCGGTCGCGCGGCACCTCGGCATCGGCCACGTGCTGTGTAACCACTTCACGACCGATGCCCAGGGCAGGCTCACCGGCGGGATCGTCGAGCCCATCATCTGGGGCGCCCGCAAAGCCGCTGCGGTACAAGCTTTTTGCCGAGCCGAGCGGGTCGACCTGGCGCGCAGCTATTTCTATGCCGACGGCGACGAGGACCGCGCACTCATGCGGTTGGTGGGCAATCCGAGGCCGGTGAATCCACGGCCGGGCCTGGCCGCGGCCGCGACGGACCGGGATTGGCCCGTGCTCGCCCTGCCGCGCCCGAACGGCCGGCGCCGCGGCGATCGCCGGCTCCGGCCCGGGGCCTGACCGGATCCCGTCAACCCAGCTTGTAGAGGCCCTTGCCGGTGACCAGCGGTAGGTCCAGCGTGGTGCGGATGCCCGGCTCGGCGGCCACCACATCGGGGATGGCGTTGACGATCCGCCCGGCCGCCGCCACGATCGCGGCGTGGTTGTGGTCGCCTCGATCGCTGGTTGGGCAGATGTCCACGACATACGACGGCTCGCCGGTGATCTCGACGCGGTAGGAGCCGCCGGGCTGGGCCGGTTGCGCCCAGTCCGGTCGCAGGTCCGCACGCACCCGGGTGACGTGTTCGACGACGATCACCGGCTTACCGCCGACCATGCCGTTGATCTGGAAGCGCATCGCCGCCACCGTGCCCTTGGCGATGACGCCGGTCGCGACTTCGATGTCCTCGGGCGCGGGCTCCAACTCGTAGTGCTCGGTGATTTCTTCGACTTCGACGCCCAGTCCGGCGGCGAGCATCCGGATCGCGGTCCCCCATGCAGCGCTGAGGATTCCGGGGAGAAACAACATTCCGGGCTGGTCGATCGGATTGCCGAATCCCATGACGATCGACATCACCTCGGTGCCGTCATAGGTGGCGTAGTCGGCGATCTCCATGGTCTTGATCTGATCGATGCGCTGACATGTACCGGCGATCGCGAACGGCACCAGGTCGGTGGCGAACCCGGGGTCGACACCGGTGATGAACACGCTTGAATTACCCGCCTGAGCAGCTTCTTCGACCCGTGCGATGGCCTTCTCCGGCATGGCGCCCCAGGGGAATTGCAGGCCGCCCGGGGCCGAGCCCACCACATTGATCCCGGCGGCCAGTGCGGCCATCACATCGCGGGTGGCTTCCACGGGGCGGGTGTCACCCATCGCGCAGTACACCAGGCAGTCCGGTTTGGCGGCGATCGCGGCATCGATGCCCAGCGTGGCGGTGACCCCGGTGGCGCCGCCCAGCCCGGCCAGTTCGCCGGCGTCCAGGCCGACCTTCGCCTCGGTCGAGGTGCCCACCGCGACGAGTTCGAACCGGGGGTCGTCGATGAGCTGGATCAGGGCCAACCGGCCGCAGTTGCCGGTGCCGACGATCGCCACGCGAATGGCCATACAGGTCTCCTCAAGGTGTTCGGTCCAATCGCAGTATGCCGATCGGGCGCCAAAATTGGAACAGGTTCTAATTTCGCGCCGCAGGCGGTAGCCTCACCCGTCATGGGACGGGTAGACGGAAAAGTGGCACTCATCAGTGGCGGGGCGCGCGGTATGGGCGCCGAGCACGCCCGGGCATTGGTCGCCGAAGGCGGCAAGGTGGTGATCGGCGACATCCTCGACGACGAGGGGAAGGCGCTGGCCGCCGAACTCGGCGAGTCCGTGCGCTACGTGCACCTCGACGTCACCCAGGAAGACCAGTGGGACGCCGCGGTCGAAACCGCCACCTCTGAGTTCGGTCTGCTCAACGTGCTGGTGAACAACGCCGGGATCGTCGCGATCGGCCAGATCGGCAAGTTCGACATGGCCCAGTGGCAGAAGGTGATCGACGTCAACCTGACGGGCACCTTCCTGGGCATGCAGGCGTGCGTCAAGGCGATGAAGGCCGCGGGCGGCGGCTCGATCATCAACGTCTCGTCCATCGAGGGCCTGCGCGGTGCGGCCATGGTCCACCCGTACGTCGCCTCCAAGTGGGCGGTACGCGGACTGACCAAGTCCGCGGCGCTGGAACTGGGGTCCAAGCAGATCCGGGTCAACTCGATCCACCCCGGATTCATCCGCACCCCGATGACCGAGCACTTCCCCGAGGACATGCTCACCATTCCGCTCGGCCGGCCCGGGCAGCCCGATGAGGTCTCCAGTTTCGTGGTGTTCCTGGCCAGCGACGAATCCCGTTACGCCACCGGTGCCGAGTTCGTCATGGACGGCGGCCTCGTCAACGACGTCCCGCACAAGCTCTGACGCACCGGCCGCACGCAGCGGTACCCATCACGGCAGAATGACCCCGCAGGGCATCGACTCATCGACACGGTGCCGCACCGGTCTGTGAGGAGCTGCCCATTTCCGCCCGGAATCGCCGCGCCGGCCTGAGCCTTCGGGCCAGGATTGCGGGGTTTGTCCTCGCCTCGCTGCTGGTGTTGTCGCTGAGTGCCGCCGATTTCCCGCCGTTCGCCACGCCGGAGCCACCGTCCGGACGGATGGAACTGGCGCAGGGCTGGCAACTGGCCTCGGCGCGCACGGTGACGGCCGACGGGGCCGCGATGTCCACCCCCGGCGAGGTGAACGCCGACTGGCACCCCGTCAAGCGGATGCCGTCCACCGTGCTGGGGGCGCTGCAGGAAGACGGGACCTACCCGGACCTCTACGTGGGCGACAATCTCGCCGACGTCCCGGATGACCTGTTCCGGCAGGACTGGTGGTACCGCACGACCTTCACCGCACCGCGGGGCAGCTCCAGTTACCGGCTCGACTTTCCCGGCATCAACTACCGCGCCGAGGTCTGGCTCAACGGCACGATGATTGCCGGCAGCTCACTGCTGGTGGGCATGCACACCATCCACGAGATCGACGCGACTCCCTGGATCAACCCCGGCGGGGTCAACACGCTGGCGGTCAAGGTCACTCCCGAGCAGGCGCTGCAGGACATCGACGGGGTCGAACTGGCCGACAGCTGGTGGGACTGGCTCAACTGGAACCGCATCGGTTATCAGGGGCCGGACAAGAACCCGCTGCGCGGCAATTCCTATGTGGCCGACCGCAATGCGGGCATCTTCAAACCCGTCTACCTGAGTTACTCGGGTCAAGTGGTGCTCAGTGATCCTCTGGTCACCTCCGAGCTGCCGCTGCCCGCCACGGACTCTGCCCGGCTCACCGTCTACTCCGACATCCGCAACACCGCCGACGTGCCGATGCGCGGTGTGGTGCGGGCCCGCATCACCCGGCCCGGCAAACCGGCCGTCTCGGTGGATCAGGCGGTCACCCTGGCGCCGGGGGAGAGCCGTGAAATCCGGTTCGACCCGGATACTTTCGCGGCGTTGCGAGTGAGCGACCCGGATCTCTGGTGGCCCTACACCATGGGCAGGCCCGACCTGTACGACCTGCGATTGGAGTTCGTGCGGTACGGCCGGGCCACCGACACGCTGGATTCGCGATTCGGGATCCGCACCGTGGCGCAGCACCGTGACAACGACGAGCAGTATCCCGACCTCGGTCGCGGCGGCAGCTTCTACCTGACGGTCAACGGGCGCGATTTCCTCGTCCGGGGTGCGGCCTACACACCTGACCTGCTGTTCTCCTACGACCCCGAACGCGAGGACGCCATCCTCGGATACGTGCGCGATCTCGGGCTGAACATGCTGCGTCTGGAGGGAAAGTTCCCGGGCGACAACATCATCGAGCGGGCCGACGAGCTGGGCATTCCGCTGATGTACGGGTGGATGTGCTGCAACCAGTGGGAGAAGTGGTGGCAATGGGACGACGAGGATCGGCGGGTGGCCGACGAGAGCATGCGCTCGCAGATCCTGTCGCTACGCGGGCACGCGTCGGCGTTCCTGTGGGCCAACGGCAGCGACGGCAAGCCCCCGGCGCCGGTGCTCGAGGGCTATCACGGAATCCTGCGTGATCTGCACTGGCCCAACACCGTCGTCGACACGGTGTCGTCCCTGGCGCGTGACGCCGACGGGGAACCTGACTGGGATGGCATCCACATGGCAGGCCCGTACACCTGGCGCCCGCCGAGCTACTGGTTCAGCGGCCGGTATCAGGCCACCCGCGGTTCCAACGCCGAACAGGGCGACAACGAACACATCCCGCCGTTCGCCAGCCTGCAGAAGTTCATCCCGCCGGACAAACTGTGGCCGATCAACGAGGCCTGGTATTTCCATGCCGGCGCCAATCCCAGCAACGCCGCGCTGGAGAGCATCCGCACGGCGGTGGTCCAGCGTTACGGATCATCGCGTGGCGCTGAGGAATTCGCTCGCAAAGCACAACTGGCGCACTATGAGTCCACCCGTGCGCAGTTCGAGGCCTTCGCGGCCGGCGGGTGGGACAACCACAAGATGACCATCTACTGGATGCTCAACAATCACTGGCCGTCGTTCTTCGGTCATCTCTTCGACTACTACCTGCGGCCGGGCGGCGCCTATTACGGGGCCAAGAAGGGTCTGCAGCCGCTGTCGGTGGTGTTCGACTCCTATGCCACCGGTGATCACGACACCGCCCACGTGAGTGTGGTCAACCAGTCACCGCAGGAGCGGACCGGCTTGAAGGTGCGGGTGCGCACCTACGACCTGACGGGCCGGATGCGCGACGACCGGAGCTCAGATGTGCCCTCCGTGCCGTCGAACGCGGTGGCACCCGGGCTGACGCTGCCGCGACTCGCCGCGGACTCGCCGGTGGTGTTCGTCCGTTGCGAGCTCCTGGACGAGAACGGCGACATCGTCGCCGACAACACCTACTGGCAATCCCAGCAGCTCGACGACGTCGGTCCTCCCGGCAACGACCAGGCATTCGACCTCGTGCAGAGCAGCTGGGCCGACATGACGCCGCTCAACACTATGGCGCCAGAGGCCCTGCAGGTGACCGCGCACCGCACCGAGTCGTCCGACGGCGGTGCCAGCGTACTGATCCGCCTGCACAATCCGGGCAGCCAGATCGCGTTCTTCGAACGTGCCGAGATCACCACGACTCGCGACGGCGATGAGATCCTGCCGATCGAGTACACCGACAACTACGTCACCGTCTACCCGGGGGAGACGGTGGAGGTGACCGGCACGGTGACCGGATCGGAGCCGGAGGCGAACTGGGTCCGCGTCGGCGGCTACAACAGCGCACCGACGGTGGTACCGATCGACCAGGGGGCACGACGATAGGATCGCCTGATGACCACAACCGATGAGCGCCAAGAGGTCGGCCGGCTGGCCGAGAGCGGCGGATGGCTGCACCGGGATCTCGACCGGGTGGACGTCTACCAGCGCGGTGCGAACCGGATCAGGGTGGTGTGGCAGGGGCCGACCACGATCAGCGGGGCGACGCTCTACCAGGACGACATCATGACCACCTACACCCGCGAACTGGCGACCTTGAACGCGTGGCTCAAGCGCTGAGCAGATAGCGGTCTGGCCGCGCGGGCGGAAAATCGGTCGCGCCGGTCCGTGACGGTATGGCACCGTCAGGTTCTGTGATCGACAATGTGGCTTCCCCGACAACAACTTTGACCCTGCACAGCGTCACCGACGCCGACTGGGCGGGCATGGCACTGCTCGGCAACACCGCCTTCGGCGAGATCAATCACCCGGATTCGATGGCGGCGTGGCAGCAGATGGTTCCCGCCGGGGGCGGCGTGGTGGCCCGCGACGGGGACGCCTCCGCCGACATTGTCGGGCAGTCGATATTCCTCGATCTCAGCTTGACCGTTCCGGGCGGCGTGGTGCTGCCCGCGGCCGGCCTGAGCTACGTCGCTGTCGCTCCCACCCACCGGCGGCGCGGGATCCTGCGCTCGATGTACACCGAGTTGCACGAGCGGATCGCCGAGGCGAAGTATCCGATCGCCGCGCTCACCGCGAGCGAAGGCGGAATCTACGGCAGGTTCGGCTACGGCCCTGCCACCACCGTGCATCTGATGACGATCGACCGCAGGTTCGCCGAGTTCCGGGCCTGCGTGCCCGATCCCGGCGGCGTGCGTCTGGTCAAACCTGCCGATCATCGCGACACCTTCGCCGAAATCTACGACCGCTGGCGACAGCGGACGCCGGGTGGGCTGGTATGTCCCACCGCGCTGTGGGACGACGTCCTCGCCGACCGGGAGAACACCCGCGACGGCGGCTCGGAATTGTTCGCGTTCCTGCACCCTGACGGATATGCGCTGTACCGCGTGCACGGCGACGAGTCCAGGTCGCTGCGCGTACGCGAGGTCACTGCCGTCACCACCGACGCCTACATCGCACTGTGGCGGGCGCTGCTGGGGATGGACCTCATGGAGAAGGTGAGTGTCTGGACGCACCCCGACGACGTCCTGCCCTACCTCTTGACCAACTCCCGGCTGGCGCGCGTGACCTCCAGCAGCGACGACCTGTGGATCCGCATCATGAACATCCCGGTCGCCCTTGAGGGCCGCCGGTATCAGGCCGACCTCGACACCGTGCTGGACGTCGCGGACGGTTTCCGCGGTGACGGCGGAAGGTTCGCCCTGCGGATTCGCGGCGGCCAGGCACGGTGCGAACCTACCGACGCACCGGCCGACATCGAGCTCGACCTCGACGTACTCGGCAGCCTGTATCTCGGTACCCACCGTCCGGAAGCCTTCGTCGCGGCAAACAGGTTGCGGAGCAGGGATTCAGAGGCGGTGCGGCGGCTGGGTGTCGCGTTTGCGAGCGATGTTCCGGCCGAGCTGGGCTACAGCTTCTGAGCTGATGCGGTTGGGCGCTGCGTAGTGTTCATCTGGTGAGCGCACGTGCAGGCATCGTTGTCACCGGAACCGAAGTACTCACCGGAAGGGTTCAGGACCGCAACGGTCCGTGGCTGGCCGACCAGCTCCTCGAGCTCGGGGTCGAACTGGCCCACATCACCATTTGCGGTGACCGTCCACGGGACATCGAGGCGCAGCTGCGTTTTCTGGCCGCGGAGGGCGTGGACCTGATCGTGACGAGCGGGGGGCTCGGGCCGACGGCCGACGATCTCACGGTGGCGACGGTGGCCGGGTTCTGCGGTCGTGAACTCGTTCTCGACGAAGCCATGGAAGAGCGGATCGCCGCGATCCTGCGCGAGCTGATCGGTGACCGTCCCGGTGTGGATTTCGAAGCCGTGCGAGCCGCCAACCGCAAGCAGGCCATGGTGCCCGTCGGTGCCGAGGTTCTCGCGCCCGTCGGCACGGCGCCCGGGGTGGTCGTCGGCGGCAGTCCGACGGTCGTCGTCTTGCCAGGGCCGCCGCGGGAATTGCAGCCCATGTGGCACACCGCCCTGGCGACTGAGGCTGTGCAGCAGGCTATTTCGGCCCGAACCCGCTACCGGCAGGAAACGGTGCGGATGTTCGGCCTGGCCGAATCCGGCCTGGCCGAGACCCTGCGTGAGGCCGAGGGTGCGATCGCGGGTTTCGACGCACTCGAGATCACCACATGCTTGCGCCGAGGTGAACTCGAGATCGTCACCCGCTACGAGCCCGACGCCGCCGGGGCCTATCGGGACCTGCTGACGCTGCTGCGTGATCGGCACGGTGCCGCGCTGTACTCCGAGGACGGCTCGACCGTGGACGAGCAGGTGGCGAGCCTGTTGGCGGGGCACCGGATCGCCACCGCGGAATCGTGCACCGCGGGGCTGCTGGCCGCGCGGCTGGCCGACATCCCCGGCTGCTCGGACTACTTCGCCGGTGGGGTGGTCAGCTATTCGAACGAGGCCAAAGCCGAACTGCTGAACGTGGATCCGGTTCTGATCACCGAGTACGGCGCGGTCTCCGAACCGGTGGTCGAAGCGATGGTCACCGGAGCGTTGCACCACTTCGGTGCCGACACCGCGGTGGCGATCAGCGGGATTGCCGGCCCGGCCGGCGGCAGTCCGGACAAGCCCGTCGGCACCGTGTGTTTCGCGGTCCGGGCCGGATCGGTGGCGATCACCCGCACCCTGCACCTTCCCGGCAACCGATCCGACATCCGGGAACGGTCCACCACGGTGGCGCTGCACCTGCTGCGTCGGGCGCTCGCCGAAACCGCCGCCTAGTCGCGAGTCACGCCCCGCGTGAGTAACGCGAACGCCAAAGCGTGGGTGCAGCATCGACATTGCGCTGAGGGACAGAAACAGCGCCGATGCTGTACCTGGCTTCAGTTTCGATACGGGTCAGCTCGATACTTCCTCGCTGACCGCTGCGACTGTGGGGACGAGTGGGCGCCGGGAGGCGTCGCGGCGTCGTCGCGAGGCGCCGGTGGCCACCCGCCGCACGATGGACGGATGGAACAGGTGGCTGGGCGGATCGACGAGGTTCATCACCCGGAAGAACGCCTCGGTGACCGCCGGATCGTGCTCGGCGGCGGTGAGCACCCGCTCGGTGTACCAGTTGGACAGCCGGACCGATGCCGTGCGTGGTCCTTCCACCTGGGGCAGGGCCAGATCGGCGCCGCGGGCCATCTGCCATGCCGTATTGACGCAGCCGCCCGCGGCCCGCAGGAATCTGCGGCCCAGATCATCCGGGCCGTGGGAGAGGCACTCGCGTAACGCGATTGCCTCGAGTGCGGCCACCGACATGCCTTGTCCGTACACCGGGTTGAAGCTGCAGATCGCGTCACCGAAGACCAGCAGGCCGTCGGGGAACCGGGCCATCCGTTCGTAGCGTCTACGCACACTGGCCGGGTAACGGAAGGTGGCCGGCCGCCCGATCGGTTGGGCGCCGCGCAGGGCGGCGATCGTGTCGGCCGGGAACACATCCTCGACGAAGTCGATCATCCCGGCCAGATCGGCCGGTGGTTCGCAGCCCGCCATCCCGGCCGTGGTGAGTAGCCATGTGTTGTTCTCGTAGGCGAACAATGATCCACCACTTGGTCTTTCAGGAACAGTGCCCACGAGGGTGAGGCGATCGCGGGGGGCGCTGTCGCCGAAGCTCAACAGTTGGCTGGAGTAGGCCACCTGTACGGCAATGCGGTGTTCGGCCGGCCGCCCGAAGCCCGCGCTCTCCAGGAACGCCGGGGTCCGTCCTGCGCGTCCCATGGCGTCGACGATCAGATCGGCGGCTATCGCCCGGCCGTCACCACCGTGCCGATCGGCCACCAGCACGCTCGTCACCCGCCGGCGCTCGTCCATCAGCAACTCGACCGCATCGTGACCGTCGAGAATGCGAATATTGTCGATGGCGCGCACGCGGTCTCGGAGGTGAGCCTCCAGGAACGGCCTGCTGGCCAGATACGAGGCGATCGGCTTGGCGGACGTGCCATCGAGTTGGAGAGTGTGACCTCCCAGCGTCAACGAGATGAGCGACAGAGTCGCCCCTTCGAGCACCGTCGCGCCATCAGCGGCCAGTTCTTCGGGGAGCCCCGGAAACAACTGGTCCAACGCCTGCAACCCACCGCTGAGCAGGCCGTGGCCATGTTTGCCCTGCGGGACGCCCCGTCGTTGGGCCGCGCCGTCGGGCAGCACGTCGCGCTCCACGAGCGTGACGGTGTCGTAGAAGTCGGCCAGCACACGGCCGGCCAGCAGCCCGCCCATGCTCGCGCCCAATACGACTGCGTGTTTGCCGATCGTTGTCATTGCCGACCTCCGGACCGAGCTGGCACGTCGCCAGTTGTTCGAAGTATCGGAGCAGGCCGGAGCCCGGCATAGAGTAGTGCGCTACTCGAAGATCACCGGGTCACCGGTATGGACAGCAACGCCTCGTCGACGCATGCCGGCCAGGCTCCCTCATCGAGGACGGTGACCGCACGCGCCCCGTAGGCGCTGGAGATGACGACATCCGGCTGCAACCCCGCCAACAGCTGCAGGCTGTCGGCCATGGCTGCGGCGTCGCCGATGCCGGGGATCACGAACGTCGACCAGCGACCGTCGGCAGCGACGAACATGGTGTCCCCGGTGAACAGATATCGGCCCTGTGCGCCTTCGACGAGATAGCTCGTGCTGCCGGGCGAGTGACCCGGGGTGGGGATCACCTCGACACCGCGATCATCGATGTGCCGCGCGCTCAACGGTACGTCGATCGGGCTGTGCCGCTCGATCGTCTCGCGTTCGGCGGCGGGTGCGTGCAGCCGAGTGCCGAACCGCTCGGCGATCCGGGCCAGCATGGGGCCGGCCTCGTCCTGGTGGGACAAATATTGGTCGTCGACCCCGCCGAGTGAATCGAGCGTCGCGAAATCCGCCTCGCCGGCCGGACAGTAGAACAGTGCATTCGACCCGCCCGGCGTCCACAAGTAGGAGTGTGTGGTCAAACCCGGAAACGGTGTGTCGGTACGGGTTTGCCAGAGGTCAGTCCGGATCTGGGTCATCAGTGGGGAACTCGGAGTTACCATGACCCCAGCCTCGACCCTCAACAATGGTTGAGGTCAACCCCTGCGATCTCAGTCGCTTTCGGCCTTGTCCCAGGTCGAGATCATGGTCCCCATGATCTCCTCGGCACAGCCCAGCCCACCGAGGTGGCTTTCGTAGGGCAGCTCGGTCATGACCGCGTCGGGGAGGCGGGACACCACGTGCTGACCGTGTGCGAACGGCACGATGTGGTCATGGTCGCCATGCCACCAGTGCACCGGCACGTTGACCTCGTCGAGCCGGAAGCCCCAGTCGCGTTCGAATACGACGATGTCGTAGAAGGGCGCTGCCAGTTGCTTACGGCTGCCGTTGAGCAGGTCATCGAGGAACATGGCCTTGAACTCGGGCCGCGCGAGCATGCGCCGGTCTCCCTCGGGGGATATCCGCGCATAGATCTCCAGCGCGGGGGAGGCGACCGGCCGGATGAGCCGGATCAGGCCCGAGGCGGCCAACCGGATCGGTGCGCCCGCCACCTGCAGGATCGGTGCGACCGCCGCGCCGAGTTGCATCAACGGACTGCTGATCGCGTCGGGGCCGACCATCGGCGCCACACCGCCGAGCACCCCGGCCGCCATGACCCGGTCGGGCATGGCGGCCGCGGTGGCCAGCGTGTAGGGACCGCCGCCGGACAACCCGATGACGGCCATCTTGTCGATGCCGAGAACGTCGGCGATGGTGCGCAGATCGTCACCGAACTCCAGGACGCGGCCGTACTGGTGTGGCGTGGAGGAGCCGATGCCGGGACGGTCCACCCCGATCAGCCGGATGTGATTGCGCTCGGCGTAGATCCGGGCCTCGGTGGGGATCTGCCTGCGGGCCCCCGGAGTGCCGTGCAGCCAGAAGACCGCACGGCCCTGCGGATCACCGAACTCGGCGAACCCGAGTTGCCGGCCGTCGCCGACGGCGACATTGCCCTCCAGTTTGGGGCGATCGATCGGGATGACCATCTGCGCGTGCCGGATTACTCTGCGCCAGAAGCGACAGAGGCATCGAAGATCGACTGGATGGACTTGTCCAATGTCGCATTGAACTCGTCGTCACTCTGCTGGGCAGACAGACCTTCGGTGAGCGCGCGGCTGAAGCTGGCGATAACGCCGGAGTTCTCGGCGAGCAGCTTGTTGGCCTCGTCGCGCGAGTAGCCGCCGGACAATGCCACCACCCGCATCACCTTGGGGTGGTCGACCAGCGACCGGTAGTGGTTGGCGTGAGTCGGCAGGGTCAGCTTGAGCATGACCTTCTGATCGGCGGGCAGGGCGTCGAGGTTCTTGGCGATCTCGTTCTTGAGCAGTTCCTCGGCCTCAGCCTTGTCCGAGATCGAGATGGTGACCTCAGGCTCGATGATCGGGATCAGGCCGTGCGACAGGACCTGCTTGGCGACGTCGAACTGCTGGGCGACCACGGCGGCGATGCCGTCGGCGTTGGCCGCGCCGATGACCGACCGCTCCTTCGTGCCGAAGATGCCGTTCTTCGCGCCGCGGGCCAGCAGATCGTCCAGGCCCGGCATCGGCTTCATCACCTGCACGCCGTTCTCGACGTCGGCCAGGCCCTTGTCGATCTTGAGCAGCGGCACCACGCCCTTGTCCTCCCAGAGGTAGGTGGCGGTGGGCTTGCCGTCGATGGAGCGGTCCATGGTCTGCTCGAACAGGATCGCGGCCAGTACCCGGTCCCCGGTGAACACCGGGGAGGTGATGATGCGTGAGCGCATCTGGTGGATAAGGTCGAACATCTCCTCCTCGGAGGAGTAGGCGCTCTCCTCGACACCGTAGAGACGCAGGGCCTTGGGGGTGGACCCACCACTCTGGTCGAGCGCGGCGATGAAGCCCTTGCCCGTGGTCATCTTGTCGGCCTGCTGCTGGTTCACCATGAGGTTGTCCACTCCTTTGAAGACGGCGTCCTGCTGTTGTCGAGCTGTCGGGGCGCACACCGCGGGTGGCGCACAGTTCGACTCAGAGGATAGGCGGCTAGGTCCCGGCGGTAGCGGCCACCCATCGGGGTGGGGTGCGAGCCGCCCACGGGGCCGCTTGTTCGAGCTGGCCGGCCAGGCTGAGCAGCACCGATTCGTCGGGAGCCATCAGCTGCACACCGATCGGCAGACCGTCGCGGGTCTGGCCGAGGGGCAGTGAAATCGCAGCCCAACCCGTCACGTTGGCCAGCGCGGTCCATCCGGTGGTGGCGAACTCGACGTCGAAGAAGGCTCGAGTGGTGCCGCGGGGCTGGTTCAACAGTCCGTACGGCGGTGGTCCGGTGAGCAGTGTCGGCACGAGCAGCACGTCGTGGCCACCCATTTCGGCGGCGAATCGACGGGTCTGGGCATGGATGGTCGAGATCGCCTCGGCGTAGGCGAGGCCCGTGGTGGTGAAACCCTCGCGGATCATCACCCATGTGCTGGGCTCGAATTCGTCTTCGCGGGGTGTTCGTCCCAGATGCTGCCGGGCCAGTTCGTGCAGCTCCGCGTTGCTCACGGTGTGCAGCACCGCGATGGCCTCGGCGACCGCATCCGCGTCGATCGTGGGAGCCCCGGGCTCGACGTGATGCCCCAGGGTTTCCAGCAGCCGGCCGGTGGCCTCGACCGCCACCACCACTTCGGGGTCGATCCGGTCGGTGGGAAAGGGCGACGACGTGGCGATGAGGATGCGCTGCGGCGACGGGGTCCGGGCGCAGGATTCGAGGAAGGAGACCTCCGGCATGGCCGCGCTGTAGGGATCGCCGGGTGCGGTTCCCGCGATGACGTCCAGCAGAGCCGCGCAGTCGCGCACGGTGCGGGTGAGGGCGTGGCTGTTCACCAGGCCCTCGAGCCCGTGGCCGCCGTCGGGGGAGAAGGAAGACCGTCCGCGCCGCGGTTTGAGGCCGACGACGCCGCAACACGAGGCCGGCACCCGGATCGAACCGGTGCCGTCTCCGCCCGATGCCGCGGGCACGACGCCGGCGGCCACGGCCGCCGCCGAACCGCCGCTGGATCCTCCCGGGGTGACGGTCGGGGACCACGGGTTCACCGTGGCGCCGAAGAGCAACGGCTCGGTGGTGCAATGGTTGCCCCACTCCGGGGTGTTGGTCTTGCCGAAGACGACGAGTCCGGCATCCAGATACCGGTCGACGGTCCAGGCGGATTCCGTTGCGACATGGTCGCGTAACGCCCGTGAGCCCATGGCTTCGGGGGCGCCCGCGAGGGCGGCCCCCAGATCCTTGAGCAGGAACGGCGCGCCTGCCAGCGGACCGGCCTGCCCGGAGCGCAGCACCCCGGAGCGGTCGAGCGCGGCGGCCTGGCTGCGTCCCCTGTCGAACAGGTCGGTGATCACAGCGTTCAGACCACGTGTCGCCTCGACCCGGATGATCGCGGCGTCGAGTAACTCGGTGGCGGTCAGTTCACCGTTCGCGGCCAGTGCTGCCTGCCCGATGGCGTCGGTGCGGGCAAGTTCGAATGCCGAAGAGGAATCCATTTCACTTCACTCCCGGGAGATCTCTGGTGGTGTCCGGCGGAGCGGTGCCGCGGGTCAGCGCGAGCGCGATGAGAACCTCGATCGCCGTGAGGATCAGACCAGTGAAGTACATCCATTTCAGGGTCGGATCAGGTTGTGCAGCAAAGTAAATGATCAGGAAAATCGGGCCGACGATGCCGACTACGAACACCATGGCCTGGATACGGAGGTACCGCCAGAATGTGGACATCGATCTCCCGCCGCGTGGCCGATGAGCGAGCGGCCAGCTTAGCGTGGTTATCGGGGTGCGACGACGACCGGCGTGGACAGGATCTCTCGGTACTCCACCATCGGTTCGCGTTTGAGAACCGCGCTACCCGAGGTGACGAGCAGTTCGGTCGGCGACACTGCGTAATCGACCTGGTAGTTGCGCGCGACGAAGCGGCGGCCCGGCGTGACATCGGCCGACGCCGCCAGCGCGGCCCGGTCGGACAGCCGGACACCGTGGTATTCCAGCCGGCCGGTGCGGTCGAGGCAGATCACCACGAGTGACCTGTCGGTGCGGCCGATGGCCCGGGCTGTCTGGGTGTCACGGCACCGCGCCGCGGAATCGACGAAACCCGATCCGTCTGAGGCGAACGCCGCGGCGGCCGGGGCAGCGGCCCGCTCGGTCAAGCCGCGGTGCAGCAGCCGGTTCGGTTTCACGTCATAGGTCCTGGCGCCGACGGCATATACCGAATCCTTGGCCGAGAACTTGGAAGCGAGTGTGGTGATGATGACGAATGCGGTGAGCAAGGAGCTGACAACGGCCGTGGCCGCCACCCCGATGCCGACGGGCAGCCAGCGTCGTTGCGGCGCTTTCCGGTGCCGTCCCCGGCGAGCCGGCTGATACGGCGGATGCGGTGTGGAAACTGGGCAGGTGACCAAACTTGCTCCCGGAAACGGCGGTGTGATGGGCACAGGCGAAAGGCGACACGCGACGGGCGCTGACGCGAGCTCATATTGTGCACGACGAGGTGGGGCGTTGTGGGCGACACCCGGGAATTCGCCGAAATCTGGTTCCTGTGCGGCACTGTCGAGCCCTGACGGCGACGTATCGATGAAATTAGCTCGGCAACAGTCTGATTCGTATCCATCGACCGGCGCCACCCCAGTGCGCCGCAGGCAGAAGCGATTTGGATCATCTGCTCAACCCTGCCCCGGCAACACTGATCGAGTATCACGAGCGTCGGATGCCATTCACGTCACGTAGATCCAAACCGGTAAGCACGGAGGCGAATCTCGTTAGCGTCGAATCGCCGATATGAGCGGCCGCTGTCGAGGGGAGCGTGGCCATGTCCACTTCTGAACTGTCTACTACTGAACTGTCCACTTCCGACCTGTCTTCGTCCGGACTGACGATCAGTCCGTTGTCGGGATTCACCGGCGCGTTGATCGACGGCGCCGATCTGTCGGTGCCTCTTCCGCACGAACAGCTCGAGGCCATCCGCGCGGCACTGCACCGATGGAAAGTGGTGTTCTTCCGGGGCAGGAGCTCGACCATGCCTCACAGGTCGCGTTCGGTACCCAGTTCGGCGACGTGACACCCGGCCATCCGTATGAGGGTGACTCTGCCCCAGCCGGATTCCCGCAGATCCACACGGTCTCGCCGGCGGCCTACGACCACCGGTACGGCACCAGGTACCGCAAGAGGCAAAGCCCGAACGGCCCCGGGTGGCATGCCGATGTCACTCCGCTGATCAACCCGCCGTCACATTCGATACTGCGGGCCGAGCGTGTGCCCGACTACGGCGGCGACACGCAGTTCACCAATGTTGCTGCCGCATATGCGGGTCTGTCGCCGTCGGTGCGGGCACTCGTCGACGAGCTGCGTGCCGAGCACCGTTTCGGGGCGAGCACGTCGGCCGAACGCAGCGCCGAGAAGATCGGCGATTTGGTACGCAGCAATCCGCTCGCCACCATCCATCCGGTGGTCCGGGTCCATCCCGAGACGGGGGAGAAGGTGCTCTACGTCAACCCGTCTTTCACGCGCGAGATCGTCAACCTCTCGCCTCGGGAGAGCAGGCACCTGCTGGATCTGCTCTTCGAGGAGATCGCGCGGCCCGATTACTCGGTGCGGTTCAAGTGGGAGCCGGGCAGTGTCGCGTTCTGGGACAACCGGGCCGCCCTGCATCTGGCCCCGCGCGACTTCGAGCACGTCGAAGGCGATCGGGTGTTGCATCGCATCACGCTGGTGGGCGACATTCCGGTGGGCCCCGATGGTGTTGCCTCGGAGTCAATTTCGGGCGATTACTTCGGGGCCGCCTGAGATGTCCATCGTGATGTCGCGGCCGGCCGGAACCCCGCGGGCCGGAGCCGCGATCGGACTCGTCGATCCGCGGGCGGCGGTGCGGCGGGTGCAGCGCAAACCGGCGGTGCCTCGCCCGGTACAGCGGCTGCTGGGTCCGGTCCTGTTGGTGGTCCTGTGGCAGCTGCTCTCCACCGTCGGCATCTTCGACGAGCGTACGGTGCCTCCGCCCACCCGGGTGCTCGGTGCTGCGTGGACCCTGATCGCCGACGGCACTTTCCAAGAGCATCTGACCGCCAGCCTGTTGCGAGTCGGATACGGCCTGGCATTCGGCATCGTGCTCGGACTCGGGCTGGCACTGATCTCCGGGCTGTCCCGCATCGGGGAGAACTTCGTCGACGCCAACATGGAAGTGCTGCGCGCGGTTCCGAATTTCGCGCTGGTGCCGCTGCTGATCGTGTGGTTCGGCATCAGCGAGGTGCCGAAGATCCTGCTGATCACCCTGGCCGTCGCCGTCGCGATCTACATCAACACGTTCAGCGCGATCCGCAGCGTCGATGCCGCACTGGTGGAGGCGGCACGTTCCTTCGGCGCGGGCCGGGCCGAGATGATCTACCGGGTCATCATTCCCGGATCCCTGCCCGGGTTTCTGGTCGGGCTGCGCCTTGCGCTGACGGCGTCCTGGTTGGCGTTGATCTTCGCCGAGACGATCAACGCCAAGAAGGGTCTGGGCCGGATGATGACCGACGCCCGCGAGTACTTCCAGATCGACATCGTCTTCGTGCTGATCGCCGTCTACGCGATCCTCGGGCTGATATCGATTCTGGTTGTCCGGTTCCTCGAAGGGCGCCTGCTCACCTGGAGACGGGCCTATGACGGCGACTGACACCGCGACAACCTCTGTGGGCACGTCGTCGGTGGTGATCGCCCGCGACATCCGGAAGCGGTTCGGGGACAACGTCATCATCGACGGCCTGGATCTGGAGATCAAAGCCGGCGAATTCGTCGCGCTGCTGGGTCGGAGCGGGTCGGGGAAGAGTACGTTCCTGCGCGCCCTGGGTGCGCTGGACGGTGACGTGGACGGCTATCTCCGGGTCCCCGAGCGCCGTGCCATCGTGTTCCAGGACTCTCGGTTGCTGCCGTGGCAGCGGGTGCTCGCCAACGTGACCATCGGATTGCCTTCGACCGGCGTAGTGCAACAACGCGCACTGGCAGCGCTGGACGAGGTCAATCTGGCGGACAAGGCGAAGGCGTGGCCCCGCACGTTGTCGGGCGGGGAGGCCCAACGAGTCGCGCTGGCCCGGGCCTTGGTGCGTGAACCGCAGCTGTTGCTGCTCGACGAGCCGTTCGGCGCGCTCGACGCACTCACCAGGATCAGGATGCACGGGCTGCTGATGGACCTGTACCGCAGGCACACGCCGGCAGTGCTGTTGGTGACCCACGATGTCGATGAGGCGATCCTGCTCGCCGACCGCGTGATCGTGCTGACCGACGGGGTCATATCTCTCGACGTCGATGTCGCGGTGCCGAAACCCCGTACCCGCGATACTCACGAATTCACCACGCTGCGAAAGCGATTGCTTTCCGAACTCGGTGTGTCCGAAGACAAGGAATAATCAGATGCCATTTGGTGGTCGAGTGCTGCGGGGTACTGCTGTGCTGTTGCTGATCCCGTTGGTCCTCAGCGCGTGCGGATTGTCCGAGGACGAGGCCGATACCGCGATCGACACCGTGAAGATCGCCGCCAAGACCGAGGTTCCGCCCGGCACCAAACTCGTCGTCGCCGAGCAGAACGGGACGCAGTCTTTGCCGTGGAACCTGGCCAACGCCGGTCAGGGAACGCCTTACGAGGTCGATTTCGCCGATTTCAGCGGGGGCGCGGCGGTCATCGAGGCACTGCGCTCGGGGGCGGCCGACATCGGATCGATCGGCGAGGCGCCGGTGCCGATTGCGGTGGACAGTGGTGTGACCGATCTGGTGACCATCGGGCTGCAGGCGAACCCGGGCACCAGCGGCGGTTACTACCTGGTGGCGCGCCCCGACAGCGGGGTGCGCACCATCGAGGATCTCCGCGGTAAGCGGGTGGCCTACCCGCCGGGATCGGGCCGGCACATGGTCACAGCCGGACTGCTCAAGCGCCACGGTCTGGACCTGAGAACGGATGTTCAGCCTGTGGAACTGGCTGGGGCGGAAGTAGTTCCGACATTTGCCGCCGGCGCTGTCGATGCCGCCATCGTGCTCGGCAACCAGTATTACCAGCTGGGTGAACCGCCGATCCTCGGTGACGGCAAAGGCATCAACACCGGCATCCAGACGTTGATCGTGCGCCGTGATGTGCTCGGCGACCCCGCCAAGGTGGCCGCGGTCGGCGACTACGTCGGCCGGGCCGTGGCGGCGAACAACTGGAAGGACACCCACGCCGACCAGTGGATCGACCAGTACTACGTCAAGGTGCAGGGCATCACGTTCGACCAGGGCAAGAAGTTGTACGAGGAGGACGGGATCGCCTCGTACTACCCGATCGATGCGGACTCCACGGCGCTGTTCCAGACCGTCGCCGATGGGCTGCACGAGACCGGGACCATCAAGGGCCGCGTCGACGTCAAGCCGTACGTGGACGGACGCTACAACGCCATCGTCATCGCGCAGAACGAACTCGACAGTGTCACACCGAAATCACTCAAGTCGTAACGACTCCGAACGCACAAAATCCAGGGAGACAAGATGACTCGATTGGCATCCGCACTCACGATCCGTCCACAGTCCGGGTGGACCGGTGCCGAGATCGGCGGAATCGATCTCACCGCACCGCTTCTCGACGAGCATGTGGCCGAAATCCGTGCCGCACTTCTCAAATGGAAGGTGGTCTTCTTCCGTGACCAGTTCATCGGTCACGATGACCACCTTCGAGTCGCCCGGGCCTTCGGCGCGCCGACGCCGGCCCATCCGTTGTTCGATTCCATTCCCGACCCCGACTATCCGACGATCTATCCGATTTTCGCCGACCGGTTCAAGTCGCGGTATGGCAGTAGCCGGGGATACGACAAGGCGAATTGGCATGCCGACGTGACCGCGGCGGTGAATCCGCCTGCGGCATCGATACTTCGGGCCGAGGTGATACCGCCGTACGGCGGTGATACTCAATGGGCGAACACCGTTGCCGCCTATGCCGGATTGTCCGCTCCGTTGCAGCGGTTGGCCGACGGGCTCCGGGCGGTACACCGGTTCTCGCCACCGGACGGCGCGACGGCAACCGAGGACTATGAGCGCCGCGTTCGGCAGCGTCCTCTGCTGACCGAACATCCGGTGGTGCGGGTGCATCCAGAGACCGGAGAGCGGGCGCTCTACGTCAACCCCGGTTTCACCAGCCACATCGTCGACGTGTCACCGCATGAGAGTCGCCGGCTGCTCGGCCTGTTCTACGACGAGCTGGTGCGGCCGGAATACACCGTGCGGTTCAAGTGGGAGCCGGGCAGTATCGCCTTCTGGGACAACCGCTCGACCGTGCATCTCGCACCGTCGGATCTCACCGGCGAACACGACCGTCGGCTGTATCGCGTGACGCTGGTCGGGGATGTGCCGCGGGGTCCGGATGGCCGACCCTCGCTGGCTTTGGACGGCGAGCCGTTCGAGGCGGCCTGAGGCGGCGAGCCGTTCGAGGCAGCCTGAGGCGGCGAGCCGTCAGGTCGGCACCACGACGGTGAGTTCGTTCCCGTCACGTTCCACGCGCATTCCCGCACGGCGGGCGACCCCGGCGACCGCGGCCGCATCGTCGGGCTCGCTGCGGGAGCCTGCGAGGGTACGGGCCAGGTGACCTTTGTGGGCCTTGTTGAAGTGGCTGACCACGGTGCGGTGCCCGTCGCTGTGTTCGGCCAGAACCTGCACGCGAACCGCACCGGCGATCCGGCCCAAGCCTTCATACGAGCCGGAGCGAAGGTCGACGATCAACTCACGGGTGGAGAGGTCGGCGAGCACCGGCTCCAGCAGCGGACGCCAACGTTTGGCCAGGCCGGGCTGTGCGGGCAGCTTGGATGAGGCGGAGAGCCGGTACGCCGGCACCGGATCGTCGGCCCGAAGCAGACCGAACAACGCCGATCCCACGGCCAACCGGGTGCGGGCTCGCGTGACGGCGGTGCCGCGTAGGGATCCGATGTCGAGGGCGTCGTACAGCACCCCGGTGTATCGCTCGATGGCCGGCATCGTGGGTGCCTGCCGGAGCGTGGCGTTGCGCTGGATCTCGGCATCCTGGCTTGCCGAGATGCCGAGGGCCTTGCGGCACGCCGGGGGGTCGGCAGCGAGGTCGACGAGTTCGTCGATGAGTGACTGGCGAAGCGGGGTGAGTTCGGGTGAGCTCAGAACGTCCAAACGCACCGGTGGGCCGTCCCCGCCGGTGCGTTTGGTCTCCGACGGTGGCAAGAGCACGATCACATCCAGACGTTATCCGAACGATCGTGGCCTCCTGACCACCGACAGGTGTGATGTCAGATGGCGATCGGAGCCGGTTCGTCGGGAGCCGGCGGCGCCGGCGGGGGCGGAACGTCGAGCACGATGGGTGCCGGACCGTCCATCGGGGCCGGCGGCATCGCATCGGCCGGTGGTGGTGGCGCGAAGGGGGCCATCGGGGCCGGAGCGGCCATCGGATCGACCGGGGCGGGAGCGGCCATGGGATCGACCGGCGGCGGTGCGAACGGGTCGATCGGGGCCGGAGCAGCCATCTGCTCGATGGGAGCCGGGGGAGGTGGCGGTGCGTCGAAGGGCAGTGGCGCGTCCGCAGGCGCATCCTGCGGGGCCTCAGGTGCCACGGGCAGGTACATGTGGTGGTTGAACTGGCGCTGATAGGCACCGCCGCCACCGACCCTCACGCCGTGGCCGCCTTCACCCGAGGACACGGGCGTGCCGTCCGGCAAGGTCACCGCGGTGTGGCCGCTGTTCCAGCCGATCACCAGGGCGCCCGGCTGCGTGCCGTACTTGAAGCCACGGGCCAGGAGTGCACGCTCCTGATTGCCCGTGTTGAAGCGGTCCCCGTAGACCGGTCGACCCGTGGCCATGTTGCTGACCCAGGAAGCCAGGCCGGAGCAGTCCGTGCCGGCCGGGGAGTCTCCACCGGTGATGTACGGCGTGCCCGAAACCTGCTGGACAAGCGCCATAAGCGTCGCGATAGCAAACATGCGGCGGGACGCTAGCAGAGCGGATTTTGGGCGGGCAAAATATGTGACTCCCTTCACAACGGGTGCGGTGTATGGACTGCTTCACGCATTTCGGCATTGAGTGCGATTGCCTGCGCGAGCAATTCGGTTGCCAGTGGCACCTGTTTGCCAGAGGGGTGACGCACGGTCTGGACTATCGCCAATAGTGCTGTGGCACTGGGCTTGTGCTGCACCATGTTGCGTCGGTGATCGGACTTGCGTAATGCAAGTCATTGGCGAAACGCGTTGAGGGAAAAGACCGTTCGACGGCTTGCATGTCAACGGTCCGGCTCGGAGAAGTCGTGCGCATAGGCGACCGGGCGGGCGGCGGCGTCCCGCGGAAGGGCAGTGCCGGGCGCGGTGGCGTCGGCAAAATCGGCACCTGCCCGATGGTGGCTGGCGGCACCCACCCGCCCAGCTGCGATTCGTGGGTCCGGCCCCTCTGGTCCGCCCGGGCCGTGTTTGACAGGCAGCCGTTTGGCTGCATGATTGACGGAGGCGGGTGGCGCCCGCATGAGAGGGGGACGGTGAGGATGGACGAAGTCTTCAAAGCGTTGGCCGATCCGAGCCGGCGGCTACTGCTGGACAGCCTCAACGACCGGAACGGACAGACCCTGCGGGAGCTCTGCAGCTGCCTTTCGATGGCCCGCCAATCCGTGAGCAAGCATCTGGCAGTGCTGGAGACGGCCAACCTCGTCACGACAGTTCGCCAGGGCCGGGAAAAGCTGCACTACGTCAACGCCGAACCCGTCGTTGCCATAGCGGACCGGTGGATCGACCGCTACGACGCCGCGAGGCTGCAGACGCTCGCAGAGCTCACGACGGTGCTGGAGAGTCCCGCCATGGCCGGCGAGTTCTCGTACACCACCTACATCCGCACCACCCCGGAACGGCTGTGGCAGGCGATCACCAATCCGGCGTTCTCCCGCGACTACCTGGGGCACGCCATCGAATCCGAATGGCAGAAGGGCTCGTCCTACGTCTGGCTCGAGGCCGGCCTACGCATCGAGGACCCCGAGCAGGTGATCGTCGAGTCCGATCCCTATCAGCGGCTGGCTTTCACATTCCACGCGGTCACTCCCGAACTGCGGCAGATCGCGCCCGATCTGAGCGAGGAGACCATTGCCCAGGCCCCGACCGAACCGCGGTCGCGGGTGTCGTTCGACATCGAACCGGTCGGGGATCAGGTGAAGCTCACCCTGACGCACGATGGTTTCGGCCCGGGCAGCCCCGTGCGAGAGATGATCTCGCACGGTTGGCCGCTCAAGTTGTCGAGTCTGAAGTCCGGACTGGAGCAGATCGACTAGACCAGTGAGTCCTGCGGGTCGCGTTGGACCGGGGCCGGCCATGGCGCAGGCAGCGGACGCTGACGGACCCGTTGCGGCCACCAGAACCACTTGCCCATCAGGGCCGCGATCGACGGCGTCATGAAGGACCGGATCACCAGGGTGTCGAACAGCAGGCCCAGGCCGATCGTGGTGCCGACCTGACCGATCACCGCCAATTCGCTGATCGCCATCGACATCATGGTGAACGCGAACACCAGGCCCGCCGAGGTGACCACCGACCCGGTGCCACCCATGGCACGGATGATGCCGGTGTTGAGCCCGGCGTGGATCTCCTCTTTGAACCGTGAGACCAACAGCAGGTTGTAGTCGGCACCCACGGCCAACAGCACGATGACCGCCATCGCGATCACCATCCAGTGCAGCTCCAACCCGATCAGGTGCTGCCAGATCAGCACCGACAGGCCGAAGGATGCGCCGAGGGACAGCACCACCGTGCCCACGATCACCGCCGCGGCCACCACGCTGCGCGTCAGGATCAGCATGATGATGAAGATCAGGCACAACGCCGCGATACCGGCGATCAGCAGGTCGTAGTTCGCGCCTTCCTGCATGTCCTTGAAGGTCGATGCGGTACCGCCGAGGTAGATCTTGGATCCCTCCAGCGGCGTGCCCTTGATGGCTTCCTTGGCGGCGTTCTGGATGGCGGCGATGTGAGAGATTCCCTCGGGGCTCATCGGGTCGCCCTCGTGGCTGATGATGAACCGCACCGCATGTCCGTCGGGGGACAGGAACATCTTCATGCCGCGCTTGAAATCCGGATTGTTGAAGGTCTCCGGCGGCAGATAGAACGAGTCGTCGTTCTTGGAAGCGTCGAACGCCTGGCCCATGGCCGTCTGGTTCTCCATCATCGCTTCCATCTGATCCTGCAGGCCGCCCATCGTGGCCTGCATGGTCAGCATCATGGTCTTCATGTTCTTCATCGTCGCGATCATCGGCGGCATGATCGTGAGCATCTGCGGCATCAGCTCATCGAGACGATCCATGTCCGGCATCATCTTCTGGATGTCATCGGTCATGGTGTCGATGCCGTCGAGCGTGTCGAAGATCGACCGGATCGACCAGCACATCGGGATGTCGAAGCAGTGCGGTTCCCAGTACAGGTAGTTGCGGATCGGCCGCAAGAAATCGTCGAAATCGGCTATGTGATCCCGCATTTCGGCAACATCGTCGACCATGGTGTGCATCTTGGACACCATGCTGTGGGTCGTGTCCGACATCTGCTTGACCAGCACGAGCATCTGCTGCATGGTGTCGACGGTCGTCTGCATCTCGTCGGCCATCTTCAACATGTCCTTCATGCGGTCCTGCATGTATTTCATGTTCATCATCTGCGTGGTGCCCTGCATGCTGATCTGGAACGGGATCGAGGTGTGTTCGATCGGGGTTCCCTGCGGGCGCGTGATGGCCTGGACGCGAGAAATGCCGGGCACCTGGAAGATTCGCTTGGCGATCCGGTCGATCACCAGGAAGTCCGCCGAGTTGCGCAGATCGTGGTCGCTCTCAATGAGCAGCAACTCGGGGTTCATCCGGGCCTGTGAGAAATGCCGGTCGGATGCGGCGTATCCGGTGTTGGCCGGCAGATCGGCAGGCAGATACTTACGGTCGTTGTAGTTGGTCATGTAGCCCGGCAGGGTCAACAGTCCGACCAGAGACAGTGCGATGGTGGCGATCAGGATCGGTCCGGGCCAACGCACCACGGCCGCACCGACCTTGCGCCAGCCGCGAGTCCTCATGGCCCGCTTGGGTTCCAGGGTCTTACCGAACTTGCTGGCCACGGTGATGATGGATGAACCGAGGGTGAGCGCGGCAACGACCACCGTGACCATGCCGATGGCCAGCGGGATGCCCAGTGACTGGAAGTAGGGCAGGCGGGTGAAGTGCAGGCACAACGTGGCGCCGGCGATGGTCAGACCCGAGCCCAGCACCACGTGCGCGGTGCCGTGGAACATCGTGTAGTAGGACTGTTCGCGGTCTTCGCCGACACTGCGGGCCTCTTGATATCGGCCTATCAGGAAGATCGCGTAATCGGTGGCCGCCGCGATCGCCAGTGTCACCAGCAGGTTGGTGGCGAATGTCGAGAGCCCGATGATGTTGTAGTAGCCCAGGAATGCGATCACGCCGCGGGCGGCCGACAGCGACAGCACCACCATGACCAGGGTGAGGATCACCGTCACGATGGACCGGTAGACCAGCAGCAGCATGATGATGATGACCGTGAAGGTCAGCGCCTCGATGATCTGAACACTG
The DNA here is from genome assembly GCF_000426065.1 of Mycobacterium sp. URHD0025. Classification (GTDB taxonomy): domain Bacteria; phylum Actinomycetota; class Actinomycetes; order Mycobacteriales; family Mycobacteriaceae; genus Mycobacterium. Next base: position 243,798 of record NZ_AUEQ01000012.1, read on the forward strand.
CGGTCACCGGCGATGTGCTGGTCGGCGGCCAACGCGGCCGGTCCGGTCACATAGGCCTTGACACCCGGCGGCGGTGTGACGCTGTCGACGATCTGCTGGACGGCCTCGACTGATTCGTTGGCCAGCGCCTCGCCCTGGTTGCCGGCGGTGTAGACCTGCACATAGGAAGCCTTGCCGTCGGAGCTCTGCGCACCTGACGCGGTCAGCGGATCGCCCCAGAAATCCTGAACGTGCTCGACGTGCTTCTTGTCGGCCTCGAGCTTGGCCACCACTTGGTCGTAGTAATCGTGCGCCTTGATGTCCAGCGCCTCGTCGCCTTCGAGGACGACCATGACCGAGCTGTTGGACTTGAACTCCTGGAACACCTCGCCGACGCGCTTCATCGCGATCATCGACGGCGCCTCGTCCGGGCTCATCGAGACCGAGCGCATCTTGCCCACCTCTTCGAGCTGGGGCACGACGGTGTTCAGGACAGCGATGACGGCGATCCAGCCGATGATGATCGGCACTGCCAGGCGCCGGATCCACTTGGCGATGCCGCTGTGCTTGGCAGGCCCTGGCCCAGTGACCGGAAAGGCGTCGGTCGGGGCGTCGTGGGTGCTCATGCAGATTTCACCAAGCAGAAGGTCTGGGCGTTGACGCCGTTGGAGGTTCTCTCGTCCTTGAGTTCGTCATCGACGGTGATGCGGCAGCTGATCGTGTCGCCGTTGCCCTGGGCCACGATGTTGGGGAAGACCGACGGCGCGGTGGACTCCAAGCGCAGTGTCCACGGCAGGCTGACCCCGTCGATGCGCTGCGGCTGCGCGTCGAGGTCGAGGTAGTTCACGTCCGCGGTGGCGCCGGGCTCACCGTAGATCTCGTAGACCACGACCTTGGGGTCGAAGGGCTTGGTGTCATCGACCTTGGCGCTGGCGAAACCGGAGCCGTCGCCTGCGCCGAAGAACGTGCGCACCCGCATCACCGTGAATCCGCCGACCACCACCACCGCGATGATGATCAACGGAATCCAGAACTTCTTGGCCAGGCCCGAAATCGAAAACTGTTTCCGGCGAGAGCTTTTCGTCGCATTGGTCATCGTGAAAGGGCACCGGTCCGTCGGTAGTGGGCAATGTGGGCAATCAGTGGGCGGTTCGAGGTCGACATACCGACGGAACGGCAGTCGATGGGGCAGCACCTGTGCACCATGTTCACCTCGATCACCCCTTGTTGTCTAGCCGAATGGCTAACTGAAGTTAGCGAGATATTAGCCTATTTAAATGAGTGGCAAAACGGTGACACAGCTGTGACGCCACAGGCCTGCCGCAGCCGGCCACTGGCGGCGTTCAACGTCGTCACAGGGCGCGTACGCCGAGGTCAGGCAGCCTTATTCGGCGCACGCTGGATAAGGCTCAAGCCAAGCGAAGCTGCCGACTGTGATGGAGCTAACGGAATGGGCTGGGCCTGGCTGCCGTGTCGGCCGCCAGGCCCAGCCCTGGGAAATCCTCGGACTAGTGCCAGTCCCACACAGACATGTCGTTGGGCGGGTAGTTCTGGCAGACGTCGGTGGTGTTGGCCGCGACGCCCTTGTTGTTGAAGAACAGCTTGGCCCAGTTCGGCCAGCGCCACGACATGTTCTCGAAGAACGCGTTGGTGGCTGTGTTCTCGGAGTACTGGCGGCGGCCGGCGTAATCCATCGAGAAGAACCAGTGGATGCGGTCCTGGGCACCCTGCTGATCCGCGACGGGCTTGTTGTTGTAGTCGATCATGTAGCGCTCGTAGTACACCGGCTCGACGTCGCGGGCCGCGGCCATGATCTGTTCGGCGGTGCACGGTGTGCGCAGGATCCGGTTGGGGATCGGGTAGTCGTCGGTGGCGTCGGCTCCGGCGATGCCGGCCCCCGCCAGGCTCGCGGCGACCGCGCAGGTGGCCACACCGGTTCGGATCAGGTTATTGACACTCTTGCGGTTCAACATCTCGCTCCAAGACTCGTCAGATCTGCGTCGGGAATCAGACTACGGCCGCGTAGCGGCCTGTTCGTAGATAAAGCGCTGATCGGGGCAGTAGTAATTGATCGCGGTACCAAGGAACTGCCACGCCTGAGCATCGGTGCTGTCCTTGGCCAGTTGCTTCTTCACGAAACCGACCGAGTCCTGCGCATTGTGGTCGACGCCGTTGTGCAGTCGCTTGCACATGATCTTGGCGATCCAGGCGTTGTAGTCACGTTGCCCATAGATACCGAATGTGTGCAGCTCATTCGCGAAATCAGTGTCGGGATCGGCATGTGCGGGAGCGGCGAAGGCGATAGCCGCCGCGGCACCGATTGCTGCCAGGCCTGCAAGCTTCATGCGGTGAATCTTAGCCCATCTAAGCCTGTTCCGGGCGGGTGCTTTGCTCATCCGATCGCGGACAAAAGCGGGATTTTCTGCTCAGCACTCGTCAGCGACCCGTGGTGGCCGATCAACCCGGACTCCAGGGGTTCGGCGGTTCGGCGCAGCAATGCGGCCGATCCACGGGCGGCCGCGACGACGTCGCCGATGCGGACCCGGACGTCATCGCACACCGTGGCGCCGAACCAGCCGGCGGCGATGGCCTCATCGCGCGACAACACCCAGGCGGAATCGGCCAGGATGCCGCGCCACGCCGCGAGGACGTCATCGGCAGCCCCGGCCTCTGTGTAGATGTGGCGGGCGCGGGCTTCGCCACCTACCGCGGCCACTCCGTCGAGCAGCGGTTCGCACTCGTCGATGTCGGTCACCTCGGTCTGATCCACGCTGACCATTCCGTGGTCGGCCACTACGGCCAGCAGGCACTCTGACGGCAGAGCCGCCAATATCGACTCCACCAGGCGGTCGACCTGTCGCAACTGCATGCGCCAGGCGGGGGAGCCGGGTCCGTGCAGGTGGCCCACGAGGTCGAGGTCGGCGTGGTATCCGTAGCAGAAACCGTGGCCTTCTACGGCCGCGATGACCCCGGCCGCGAGATCGCCGAGGGCGTGCACGCCGACGTAGGTTGCGCCGCGCAGGATCGCCCGGCTCAAGCCTGATCCGGCGTGTTCGGCGGCCGAGACCACCGAAACCTCGAATCCGGCTGCTCCCGCCCGTTCGAACGTGGTGGGCGACGGTTGAACCCGCTCGGGCACCACACGGTCACGCAGGTCCGGACCCCACGGATGCGGACGCCAGCGCAGCGCGTTGATGACGTCGAATTCCGGGCCGGCCTCAGGAACTCGGAAGGAGTAGCCGACAAAGCCGTGCTCACCCGAGCGGCATCCCGTGCCTATCGCCGCCAATCCGGCCGCCGTGGTCGACGGAAACCCGACGTCCAAGGTCCGGTAGTGCGACCTCCCGGCCAACTGGGTCAGGACCGGTGCATCGTCGGCGTGGGCCGCGAGCAGCTCGGCGCCCAGTCCGTCGATCAGCAATACGCATGCACCGCGGACCGGGCCGGGCCAGGACAGGCGCCCGTCGAAGCCGGGCACGCCCATCGCGGCGAGGACCGAAGGGACGACGTCGGCCAGGTGAGGCACATCGGGATCGGGACGCGGAGGCTCCACTCCGCGAGCGTGCCACAGATCACCTCAGCCGGTTTTGGCAACGTAGACCTCGTCGCAAGTGCGCCCGACCAGTTCGCCGTACCCGGTACGCTCGGTTTTCATGAAGCCGATGAAAGCCGTGATCTTCGCTGCCGCTTTGGCGGTGTCCGCAGGTGGGGCATTCAGTGGCGTCGCCGGCGCGGATCCGGAGGCACCCATGCCCGTGCCCGCGCCGGGTCCGCCGCCCGGACCGGTGGACCCCGCACCCGCACCCGCGGCTCCTCAAGGCGCCCCCGCTCCGGTGGCGTCCGGGGTGATCGACCACGACGGTCTCTTCATGGTCGGTACCGACATCCAGCCCGGCAACTATGCCTCGGCCGGTCCGGTCGAGGGCGGCACGTGCTACTGGAAGCGGATGGCCGATCTGCACGGTGGCGAAATCATCGACAACGCATTCAGCAAGAAGCCGCAGGTCATCACGATCGAGGCCACCGACAAGGCGTTCAAGACCAGCGGTTGCCAGCCGTGGCAGCCGACCGATGCCGTCCCGGATACGCCGGCCAACGGCGCCATCCCGGCGTTGGTCGGCCAGGCGAAGCTCCGGGCGTGGATGGACTCACTCAACAACAACGCCCGCAATTACGACGGGTCCTCGGTGCCAACTCCCTGATGACGCAGCGCTGATGACGCAGCCGTGAGTCATCACGTTTGAGTCAGCGCCCTCGAGTCATCAGCCGGGCGGGATCAGCGGCGGCCGGCAGGCGTTGCCCACGGGGTCCCACCACCAGCCGTCGTCGCACATCGGCGGCGGAGGTACCACGGGTGGGCGACAGCTGTTGGCCACCGGATCCCACCAGGCGCCGTTCTCACAAGCCAACGGCACGACCGGAGGGCGACACACGCTCGCCACCGGGTCCCACCATTCTCCGGCCCCACAGTCGGCCCAGCTGACGGCAGGCGTGGCCACCGTGACCACCGCCATCAGGCCGAGCGGCGCCAAGACAGCGCCGATGCTCGCCGCGCAACGGCTGACGATGCTGGTCATCTCAAACCTCCCCGAGAGATCACGTCGCCGAGCCTATCCGGACCGCAGGTCGACGGCCAGGAATCGGACACGCCGGGCCGTTGCCGTCCTGACGGCCCGGCGACGCGGTCGGCGCGGCAATTGCCTTGCTGCACAAGATCGCCCGGGACGCTGACAGCAGGCGCACGGATTTTGCCCAGGAACCGCACACGGCGCGGTCGGCACGCCGCGCGGGGCCTCGCTGCTAGTCTGCGAGAGCTGCCGGTTGCGCGAATCACGGGCCGATCCGCCCGGCCAGCTGCGGCGGTGACATGACAAACAGCGAAGTGACGAACTGCTGAGTGGATACGGAAAAGGGTGTTGTGCGCGGCGCAGAGATCAAGGCCTTAACGGGCCTGCGCATCGTTGCGGCGGTGTGGGTGGTCCTGTTCCACTTCCGGCCCTTGCTCTACCAGGTGGCACCCGACGTCACCCAGGCGCTCGCCCCGATACTCGACTGCGGAGCTCAGGGCGTCGATCTCTTCTTCATCCTCAGCGGATTCGTATTGACCTGGAACTACATCGATCGGATGGGCCCGACCTGGTCCACCCGGGCCACGCTTCACTTCCTTTGGCTGCGGTTGTCGCGGGTGTGGCCGGTGTATCTCGTCACGCTGCACCTGGCGGCCTTGTGGCTGATTTTCACCCTCAACGTCGGCCACATTCCACCCGAGGACACCAGCGGCTACAACGCCGTCAGCTATGTGCGTCAGCTGTTCCTCGTCCAACTGTGGTTCCAGCCCTACTTCGACGGTTCGAGCTGGGATGGACCGGCGTGGTCGATCAGTGCCGAATGGCTGGCATACCTGCTTTTCGGAGCGCTGATCCTGGTCATCTTCCGGATCGCGCGGGCGACGCGGGCGCGGAGCCTGGTCGTGCTGGCCATCGCCGCCGCCGTGCCGCCGGTGGTGCTGCTGATGGCCACCGGCCACTTCTATACCCCGTGGAGCTGGCTGCCGAGAATCGTCATGCAGTTCACCGCGGGTGCGCTGGCGTGTGCGGCGGTTCGCAAGCTGCACCTGACAGAGCGCACCCGGCGGCGAGCGGGCTATCTGTCGATCCTGCTGGGTGTCCTGATCGTCGGCGGGCTGTACTTCTTCGACGCGCATCCGTTGAACACCGTCGGTGATGCCGGCGGCCTGGTGGACATCCTGTTCGTCCCGCAGGTGGTGGCCCTGGCGGTCGGCGTCGGGAGCCTGCCGGCACTGCTGTCGACCCGGCTACTGGTCTATGGCGGACAGATCTCCTTCGGCCTGTACATGGTGCACGAGTTGGTGCATACCGCGTGGATATGGACCACCAGGCAGTTCGAGCTCACCCTGACACCCACTCTCTCGGGCAAGGCGACGCTGATCGGCCTGTTCGCGATCGCGCTGCTCGGAGCGGTCGCGCTCTATCACCTCGTGGAGGAGCCGGCCAGGCGGTGGATGCGCAGGATGGTCGACATTCGTCCCGTCGAGCCGGTCAGCAAGAAGCTGCACCGGATCGACACTGAGATCGAAGACACGTCCGACAAAGTTTCCGCCCGCGCGGGCTGACTCCCGCAGCTGATCGCTGTAACTATCCAAACCCGCTGCGCGACAGGTTGTTATGCCCTTGTTATCGGTGTGTCATCGACCGCTTATGTCCGGCCCGGGTTCACCCCATAGGCTGTTCGGCGTATCGCGGTCCGGGACGAATTGGTCCCGCCGGCAGTGGAGGTTGCAGTGAGTCGTCTGACCACTTTCATCGTCTCGCTCGCCCTCCTGGTCGGGCTGTTCATGCAGGCTCCTCAGCAGCGTTATGTCGCCTCCGGTCTGGACCCGCAGATCAACCACATCTCCGTGATCGGGGACTCGTACACCACGGGCATGCTCGCCGAAGGCGGCATGGGACCGAGGAACTGGGCGCCGCTGGCCTGGCAGAAGCTTTCGCAGCGCGGTGTGCAGGTGGATGCCGATGTGGTGGCCGAGGGTGGCGCCGGCTATGAGGCGCGCGGAAATCACGGCAGCATCTTCGCCGACCTCACGGCCCGGGCGGTGCAGCCTGACGACGCCTTGATCGTGTTCTTCGGGTCGCGCAACGACAAGGATTCGGACCTGGGCATCTACACCCGTTTGAGCCACGATGCCCTGACGATGGCGCGGCAGGCCGCCCCCACAGCGCGGATGCTGGTGATCGGGCCGCCGTGGGTGAATGCGGACGTGCCGCCGAATCTGCTGGGTGTTCGGGACATCCTGCGGGATCAGGCGCGGCAGGTGGGTGCGACGTTCGTCGATCCGATCGCCGAACGCTGGTTCTTCGATCGTCCGGAGTTGATCGGTGCCGATGGGATCCACCCGACCGACGCGGGCCACGCGTACATGGCCGACAAGATCGCCCCGCTGATCGGCAAGGAACTCCCGCGCTGGGTCTGAGGCCCCCGCTCAGCCCCGCGACGTGGTGCGGAACCTGTCCCGGTACGCCTTCGGTGACACCCCGAGATGACTGGTGAACACCCGGCGCAGGGTCTCCGCGCTCCCGAACCCGGCGAGCCGGGCGGTGTCTCCCACCGGACGTCCCGCGTCCAGAGCTGCCCGTGCGACATCGATCCGCACTATTTCGACGTAGCGTGCCGGTGTGGTGCCCAGCTCGGCCTGGAACAGCCGGGTCAACTGCCGGGTGCTCAATGAGGCAAGGGCTGCAAGGCTTTTCACGCTGTGGTCGGCGGCGGGGTCGGTTGCGATCGCGTCGGTGACCCGACGCAGCGCGGATTGTGCCGGCGCGTCCGACTCGACCAGTGTGGAGAACTGGGACTGGCCGCCCGCACGTTTGAGGTACACCACCAGCGATCGTGCGACATTGCGGACCAGATCGGCTCCGCAATCGGATTCCACCAACGCCAATGCCAGGTCGATGCCCGCCGACACCCCGGCCGAGGTGTAGACGTCACCGTCCCGGACGAAGATCGCGTCGGGCTCGACCGAGATCTTCGGATACGCCCGCGCCAGTAGCCGCGCGTGGCGCCAGTGCGTGGTGGCCCGGCGGCCGTCGAGCAGTCCTGCCTCGGCCAGGATGAACGATCCTGTGCAGATCGACGCGAGCCGCCGGGTCCGAACGGGCAGATCTCGAAGCGATGCCACCAGTTCGGGATCGATCGGCCGGCCCACGAGATCGTCTCCGCCGGAAACCAATACGGTGTCCACGCCGCAGATGTCCGCGATGCGGTCGGTCACGGCGAACGCGGTGCCGATCGAGGTGATCACGTCGGCGCCGTCGACCGAGGCGATGCGTAGCCGGTAGTCGGCGCCGAACCGATTGGCCTCGGCGAAAACCTCGGCGGGACCGGCGGCATCCAGCAGTTTCATTCCGTCGAAGACCACGATCACGATCTCGCGCGGCCCCACAGCTCGTGCCATGCGCCCATTGTGTCGCTTCTTGTGGGAAACGTGGCTCATCGGCCACGGGTCCGGCGGCCGGTGGCGACGCAGACTGGTCTCAGATCAAGAGGCACATCGGAACGCACAGGGAGGTCGACATGTCATTCACCGAAGGCGCAACCGTCACCGTGGTTCGGCCGGGAGCAGGGGACACCGCCGAAATACCGGGATTCGGTGCGGTCTTCAAACTCACCGGCAAGACGACCGGCGGCTTGGTCTCGATCGTCGAACACCCCTTCGGGGTCGGGATGATCACCGCGGCACATCGGCACACCAACGAAGATGAGCATTCGATCGTGCTGGCGGGTGAGATCGGATTCCGCTCCGACGACAACGAGGTCGTGCTCGGTCCCGGCGGCTACATCACGAAGCCGCGCGGTCAGATGCACGCCATGTGGAACGCCGGTACCGAGCCCGGCCGCATCATCGAAGTGATCACGCCCGGAAACGGTTTCGAGAACTACTTCCGCGAGCTCGGTGAGCTGCTCACGACTGCCGGCGAATCCGGTCCGGACGGCCCCGCACTGCACACCACCCCCGAATTCATCGAGCTGTCGCACAAGTACGGGCTGACCTATGGGGTGCCGGACTGGTTCGACGACATCGTGGCCCGCTATCACCTGCACCCGCCGACCCATTGACCCGCACCGCCTACGTCCACCGAAGAACCGAGCACCCGGGAGCCACATCATGACCACGTCCCTGACCAACAACATCGCCGGAATCGAATTGCCCGACACCGCGCTGACGCGAGACGTCACCGAGTACATCCGCGATGTCGAGGATGACCTGCTGTTCAATCATTCCCGCCGGGTGTTCTACTTCGGCGCGCTGCAGGGCCTGCGCCGCGGATTGCGGCCCGATCTCGAATTGCTCTACGTGGGAGCGATGTTCCACGACATCGGACTCACCGAGGCTTACCGCACGACCTCGCAGTTGCGCTTCGAGGTCGACGGGGCCAATGCCGCCCGGGACTTCCTGTTGCAGCGCGGGCTCGACGAGGCGGCCGCGCGCAAGGTGTGGCTGGGCATCGCATTGCACACCACGCCTGGAGTCCCCGAGTTCCTGGACCCCGAGATCGCCCTGGTGACAGCGGGCGTCGAAACCGACGTTCTCGGTATCGGCCGGGACGACCTGATGCCGGAGGAGTTGAGCGCAGTCACCGAGGTGCATCCGCGGCCGGATTTCAAGAATCGGATCCTGCGCGCGTTCACCGACGGGGTGCGGCAGCGGCCAGGGTCGACGTTCGGCACCGTCAACGCCGACGTGCTGGCGCACTTCGACGACTCGTTCGTCCGCGAGGATTTCGTCGACATCATCCTCAAGAACGGCTGGCCGGAATAGTCAGAGCCGCAGCATGTTTCGCTATGCCGGAATCGGGACGCCGAAATTCACCGGGTTGATCACGCAGTGCCTATGCGGCGTTCGGCGAGCTCCCGCAGGGGCTCCGGCAGTGCGGCCGCCTGCAGGATCGCGGGCAGATGCTGCGACTCCAGGGTCAAGGCACGGAACACGAACCCGACGGTGATGTCATGATCGGGCCGGTCGAAAACCACGATCTCGTCGCCGGCCGATACCGGTCCCGGTGTCACCAGGCGCAGGTAGGCGCCCGGAATCGCGGTTCTGGTAAAGGTTTTGACCCATCCGTTGATCTGCAACCAGTTTGCGAACGTGCGGCAGGGGATGCGCGGCCGGGATACCTCGAGCTCGAGGCCGCCGGACCCGACCCGCCAGCGTTCACCGATGACGGCGTTGGTGACGTCGATACCGGCGGTGGTCAGGTTCTCGCCGAACACCCCGTTGGCGATGTCCCGGTCCAGCTCGGTCTGCCAGGCATCGAGGTCCTCACGTGCGTAGGCGTACACAGCCTGGTCGTCTCCGCCGTGAAACTGTTGGTCGCCGATCGTGTCGCCGACGAGGCCGCTACCGAGCCCGCCGTGCATGGGGCCGGGGGCGCGCACCGCGACCGCTCCGTCGACGGGGCGCTTGTCGATGCCGGTGACGGCACGCCCCTCGGCGGTGTTGGGTCGTGGATGGGCCACGTTGACCGTCAGTACCTGCGCCATGCCGCACAGCGTAGTGGCTTAGAAGAGCGGTGTCGCAACGCCATTCGGGGCGCCCGGCGGTGGAGGCACCGGCAGGCACAGTCCGGTGGCGATATCGAGCTGCCGGCCCGGTACGCAGAACGGCGAACAGCCGTTGGTCACACCGGTTTCCCCGGGCGCACAGGCCGAGCTGGGGGCTGGTGTCACGATGGTGGCCACCGCCATCGACCCGGCTGACAGCACCGCGGCCGATACCACGGTGAACACCCCGCGCCACACTGCGCTCGTCATCGGTTGTCTCCTCATGAGCTGCACCTGCCCCGACCTATGGGCAAAGTCTAGGTGGCGCACCCGGCCCGTACCGGCAGTTGCCCCGTTGTCCGCCCAGACCCGGGCCCGTCCGCTAGCGTCACGTGGTTGTGCAGACCCTGATCGACTTCGACCGTGCGCCCGTTTTCGCCATTCCGACCGTCGAGCCGGTCGGCGGGCTCACCGTTCGCGAGGGCATGCTGCTCGAGGGCCCGCAGGGGTGGGGGGAGTTCAGCCCACTGCCGCACGAGCGTGCGCTGGGCCGCTGGCTCACGGCGGCGACCGAGCCGGGAACCGTGGGCTGGCCCGATCCGGTGCGTGGGCGAGTGCCGGTCGCGGTCACCATTCCGGCCAACGTGGACCCCGAACGCGCTCACCAGATGGCCGTGGCATCGGGCTGCCGGACCGCGGCTGTCGAGGTCGGTGTCGCGGGTCTCGCGCAGGACGTCGAGCGGGTACAGGCCGTGCGCGACGGGCTCGGAGCGGGCGGCGCACTCAGATGCGACGCCAAGGGCAGGTGGGATCCGGACGCCGCGGTCACCGCCATCACCGCCCTCGATCGTGCTGCCGGCGGACTGGAGTTCGTCGCCCAACCGTGCCGGACACTGGACGAACTCGTGCAGGTGAGACTTCGGATCGAGGTGCCCGTTGCGGCCGCCGAGTCGATCCGCGACGCCGACGACCCGATGAGCCTGCGCCTGGACCGGGCGGCCGACATCGCGGTGCTCGCCAGCGGGCCACTGGGCGGGGCCCGGCGCGCGTTGCGGGTCGCCGAGTCGTGCGGCTTGCCGTGTGTGGTCAGCTCAACCCTGGAGACGACGATCGGCCTCGCGTCGGGGCTCGCTCTGGCCGGGGCGCTACCCGAGCTGGCGTTCGCGTGTGAACTGGGAACCAGGGAGTTTCTGGCTGGTGACCTGGTCGCGGATTCGCGTTCCCTGGTCGCGGTCGATGGCTACCTACCCGTCGCGCCCATGCCCCCGGCTCCGCAGCGTGACCTGCTGGAGCGCTACGCCGTCACCGACCCGCGCCGAGCGGCGTGGTGGCGCGAACGTCTGCGCACCGCCCTATCTGCGTCCTGAACTGCGCCGATGTGATTTGCGGTGACCCAGCGCCTCTCGCGCCCGGCACCGGTTGCCCAACAGATTCAAGTAGCGCACTACGCATGTGCGCGGACCGCAGGCAACTCGAGAATCGACTTGGTCAGCTACCGCTGGCGGGAAGATCCAACGGAGGATGCCATGTCGATGTTCGCCAAGCTGTCGGAACTCCGGGCCGTCAAGACCCAGGACTCTGGTGGAACCGACGAGCTCAGTATCAGCAGAGCGGACGGGTTCCAGTTCAAGGCTGTGTCGATGTGCCAGGGGGATGTGGTGAATCTGGACCGACTGCTGCCCTTCGACGGCAAGCTCGAGATCGTGTTGAGGGAAGTGGATGTGCGTACCGACGAGATGGAGGATGTCGGCTCGATACTCATCTGTTCCGACGACTTGGGACGGGGAGAGCTCACCCAGCAGTTCAGGGGCGCGGGGGCCCAGTACGACCTCACCTACAAAGTGATCTGAGCCGCCTGAGAATCTCAGTCCTGTACTGCCTTTGCGATCGCCACACAGGTGGTCACCCAGTCCGCGTCGGGTTCGGGCATTTCCGTCAGCTCCCACATCGCGTTGTGCATCATCCGGACGATGACCCAGGCCCTGGCCCGGTCCATATCCAGGGCGGCGGCGTCGACCAGAGCCGACAGCCGGCGTCGGACGCCGTCGCGAACGTAGCCGGCAAGCTCGTCCCACCGGTTCCACAGCATCGGCGCGACCTCGTAGTGCGGGTCGCCGTTCATCGGCTTGGGATCGATCACCAGCCATGGCTCGCGATCGCCGGCGAGCACATTCTCGTAATGCAGGTCCCCGTGGATCAGGGTGCCGGTGACCGTCGGGTCGGCGGCCAGATCGTCGCCGAGGGCGATCGCCTGTTCCACCAGCCGACGTGGCACCGGGGCATTGCGGGGGAGCCGCTTCAGATCAGCGGTCGACCGGGCGGTGTGCACGGCCAGCGACCGCAGCTGCGGCAGCGCCGGGACATGAATCCTCCGGTAGAGCTCAGCCACGATCTCACAGGCCTCAATGTCCCAGAGCTCGTTGAGGTTTCGCTGGTGCAGCCGTTCCAGTAGCAGCATCCGACGGTGCGGGTCGGCGCTGAGCAGTCGGGCCGCACCGGCGCCTGCCCACCGGCGAAGCGCCAGGTGTTCGTGTTGTGACTCGTCGTCGGGAAAAGCGGCCTTGAGCACCGCGGGCACATCGTCGCGGGTCCGTACCGGCAGCACCATCGAGCAGTAGCCGTGAATTGCGGGCCCGTCGGCGTGCAGGTCCCATTCGTCGACCTGGGCGCGGATCAGTCTCGGCAGGCTGTCGACCCACGATTGCCACTCCGGCCCTCGTGCGCCCATCGCGCGCACGCCCTCGGGCAGATCGATCATCGCGGTCCATGGTCGCACCCCGGGCGGTCCGTCAGGCATCCGGTTTTGACAGACTGTGCCCTATGGCACAGATAACTCTCAAGGGAAACCCCATAAACACGGTCGGTGACCTGCCGGCAGTCGGTAGCGCGGCCCCCAGCTTCTCGCTGACCGGCACCGATCTCGGTGCGGTCACCAGCGAGCAGTACAACGGCAAGTCCGTGCTGCTGAACATCTTCCCGTCCATCGACACCGGGATCTGCGCGGCCAGTGTGCGCGCCTTCAACGAGCGTGCGGCCGCAAGCGGCGCCACGGTGCTGTGTGTGTCGAAGGACCTGCCGTTCGCGCAAGCGCGGTTCTGCGGTGCCGAGGGCATCGAGAACGTCACCACCGCGTCGGCGTTCCGGGACAGCTTCGGTGAGGACTACGGCATCACACTCGCCGACGGCCCGATGGCAGGTCTGCTCGGCCGAGCGGTCGTCGTCATCGGCGCCGACGGCAAGGTGGCCTACACGGAGCTGGTGCCCGAGATCGTCCAGGAACCGAACTACGACGCAGCCCTGGCCGCGCTCAAGTAGTCGCGTTCGTCCCTCACCGGCGCGACGCGCCGGTGAGGGACGAAGCGCAACCAGTGCCGGCGATCAGACCGGCCACTGCTCGCGGCGATAGGCCGCGTCGAAGAACATCCACTCGTATTTCGCCGTGACCGCGAAATGGGCTTGCGCGGCGGCCTCGTCCGCCCCGCCCAGTGTCGGTCCGAGCCGATCCGTGAGTTCCAGCACCTCGGCGACGGTGGTCGCGTATTCCTCGCCTCCGTAGCTGTCGATCCACCGCTGGTAGCGCCGATCGGGCGAACCGCGTTCCAGCAGCGCCGTCCCGACCCGGGCATAGATCCAGTAGCAGGGCAGGACCGCCGCCAATCCCTCGGCGAACCCGCCTCCGTAGGCGGTGGCCAGCAGATAACTCGTGTAGGCGCGGGTGGTCGGGGTTACCGGCGTCGCGTCCAGTGCAGCCGCATCCAGCCCCAGTTCGGGCAGCAGTTCGTTGTGTAGTGCGAGTTCGACATCGAAGACCTCGGCGGCATGCCGGGTGAACATCGCGGTGTCGGCGAGTGTGGGCGCCTTGGCGGCGACGATCGCCAGCGCGCGGGCGTAGTCGCGCAGGTAGTGCACGTCTTGCGCGACGTACTGCGCAAACGCGCCGTCATCCAGGCCGCCGTCGGTGAGGCCCGTCAGGAACGGGTGCGCCAGGATGGCGGCGAATGTCGGTTCGATCGTCTCCCACAGTCGGGCCGACCAGGATTGCGGATTCGCGTCGGGGCGCATGTCACCATCGTGGCAGGTCGCCCGCAAACGTTGGGTGCCACCTCTGCAAGCAGTCTGCCGCAACGATTTTCGTGACGGTGGGGCTTCGGGCGGAACCCAGGCGGATACTTTGCCCTGGCGCGCATGTGCATCGCGGTTCAGCGGTGTCCTGGACGGTGTGACCGGCGCCGCCACTCGCACTGGCTCCGGCGCGCGCGGTAACCGTTCGGTCACGGTAATGCATCTGATCGTGCTTGTGCCCCATACGGATTGGGCAAATCGCTCACCACGCGGTACAAATGGTTGACTCGACTGACGACGACCCGCAGTCGATGTCGTCGTCCGGTGGTCGAGAGAGTTGATGTTCGATGAGACGTACCTTTGCCCTTCTGTTCGGTCTGGCATTTCTGGTAGCGACTCCCGGACTGGCCGGCGCCGCACCGATCGAACGCCCTACCGGCAATCAGCGTTATGTCGATCTCGTGATCGCCCGCGCGTTGTCGCAGCGCGGTGTGCCCTTCAGCTACGGGGGCGGCGATGTCAACGGGCCGACCCGCGGCGTCGCCCGCACACTGCCCGCTCCGGGCCTGACTCCGGTGACCCCGCCCGCCATCGGGGGCGGTCTGACACCTGGGCTGTCCACCCCGGCGGTAACCGCCCCGGTGCTGACGCCGGGTGTCGGCCTTGCCCCTGATCCGTCGTCGAGCGTGGTCGGATTCGATGCCTCCGGCTTGATCGTGTATGCCTTCGCGGGGGCCGGCGTGAAGATGCCGCGATCCTCAGGTGAGCAGTACAAGGTCGGTCAGAAGGTGTTGCCGTCGCAGGCACTGCCCGGTGACCTGATCTTCTACGGGCCCGAGGGCACCCAGAGCGTGGCGCTCTACCTCGGCAACAATCAGATGATCCAGGGCACCGAGCCGGCAGTCGCCGTCACGCCGGTGCGGGGCGCGGGTATGACTCCCTATTTGGTCCGCATCATCGCCTGACCGCCGAAATTTGTGCGTCCTGGGCAGCTCAACTCTCCGTAGGCTGTGAGCCGTCGACGACGAAGGGCGCACAGGACCGATGGAACAGATCCCCGCGATCACGCGAACCGTTTTTCCCGACATCAGTTCGCGCGCCTGGGAGCACCCGGCGGACCGGACGGCGCTGACCGCGCTGCGCCGGCTCAAGGGATTCGACCAGATCCTCAAGGTGCTGTCGGGGATGTTTCGCGAGCGCAAACACCGGTTGCTGTACCTGGCCAGTTCGGCAAGGGTGGGTCCACGGCAGTTCGCCGACCTGGATGCGCTGCTGGAGGAGTGCGTGCAGGTGCTCGACGCTCCGGTGCGTCCGGAGATGTTCGTCATCCAATCCCCGGAAGCCAACGCGTACTGCATCGGCATGGACGATCCGTTCATCGTGATCACCTCCGGCCTCTACGACCTGATGACACACGACGAGATGCGTTTCATCATCGGTCACGAGCTCGGCCATGCGCTCAGCGGACATGCCGTCTACCGCACCATGCTCAATCATCTGATGCGCCTGGGCTCGTCGTTCGGTTTCATCCCGATCGGAGGCTGGGCGCTGCGGGCGATCGTCGCGGCCTTGCAGGAATGGCAACGTAAATCCGAGCTTTCGGGGGATCGCGCGGGCCTGTTGTGTGGCCAGGACTTCGACACGGCCATTCGGGTCGAGCTGAAGCTGGCGGCAGGTAGTCATCTCGAGAAGCTCGACACGCAGGCCTTCCTCGCGCAAGCGCGTGACTATGACGCCACCGGAGACATGCGCGATGGGTTGCTCAAGCTGCTCAACCTGGAGTTGCGCACCCATCCCTTCTCGGTGCTGCGGGCCGCCGCTCTGACCAAGTGGGTCGACACCGGCGGATACGGGGCGATCATGGCCGGCGACTATCCGCTGCGGTCCGATGATGACACGGCGAGCTGGACCGAAGACGTCAGCGCGGCGGCACGCCATTACAAGGATGGATTCGACCAGTCCGATGATCCGTTGATCCGTGGCATCCGGGACGGTTTGGGCGGTGTCGTCGACGGAGTGGGCCAGGCCGCGACGAGCGCTGCCGACGCGATGGGCCGCAAGATCTCCGAGTGGCGCCGCAACAACCGGCCCGGCGAGGAGTAGCGGTCCGGTGGGTAGTTGCCGTCGGGTCTACGGTAAGCCCCTAGACTAGGCGCTCGTGGGCATCCTGTTTGGCTTCGCGCCGTGGATCATCTACTGGGTACTCGTCGGCAATGTGCCGTTCCTGGTCGCCGTGCTGGTGGCTCTGGCGACGGCGATCGCGACGTTTGTGATCAGCCGGATCTCCGGCACGCCGGGACGCACATTGGAGGTCGGCGCTCTCGCGACCTTCGTCGTGCTGACGATCGTGACCCTGGTGCTGAGCCAGGACGTCATGGAGCGCTGGATCCAGCCGCTGAGCACGGTGGGCATCTTCCTGGTAGCGCTGATCGGCCTGTTGATCGGAAAGCCGTTCGTCCTGGAGTTCGCCGCGGCGGGCCAGCCGCCCGGAGTCGTGGAAAGCGATCTGTTCCAACGGATCGTGAAGATCCTGACCTGGATCTGGGTGGGCGCATTCGCCGGGATGACCATCTCCTCGGCGATCCCGCCCATCGTGCAGGGTGATGCCACGATCCTGGACACCAAGACGCCGCTGTCGTTCGTCTTCTACTGGGTCATCCCGTTCGCCCTGTTGGGCCTGGCCGCGCTGGCCTCCCGGGTCCTGCCCGACCGGATGACGGCGGGGATGAACGACATCGTGCGCAAGACCACGTTCGTGGCGTTCTCGGAGGCCGAGATCGACCAGCTGTACTACCTGGCGCAGGAGCACGCCAACCGCGAGGTCGGCGCCGGGCAGGAGGCGTACGACGTTCGGGTCGGCGGATCCGGAACTCCGTTGGTGGGTGACGAATCCCGGATGTCATGGCCGTCGACGTACAAGGTGCGCGACCGCAGGCGATAGGCAGGCGGTGACACCTCAGCCCGCCGGCACCATCCCGAGCAGGCCGAACATCATCACGATGCCCGGCAGCAGGTTGGTCACCTGATGGGCGATGATGCCGCCCCACAAGCTTCCGGAGTACAGCCGGGCCAAGGCAATCGGGATTGCCACCACCAGGAGCAACGGAGCGCGCTGAGGTTCCATGTGGGCCAGGGCGAACACCAGGGTGGACACCGTCACGGCGGTGATCCGACCCCAGCGTTGTTCGAGCGCGCCCCAGAGCAGTCCCCGGTAGACCACCTCTTCGCAGATGGGGGCGACGACGGCCACCAGGAGCAAAACGGTCACCGCGACCGGCCAGACGGTCCGTACGCCCTCGTAGACACCTCCCACGGCTGACGTCGCGTCCGGCCCGACGATCGACTGGTAGAGCAACGCCGCGGGCAGGGTGACGAAGAGGCCGCCGACGCCGAAGGCCACCCCGATACCGATGGCGCGCCAAGACCATTGCCACCGAAAGTCGATACGGGCCCCGTTGCCTCGCCATGACGCGATCGCGATGGCCAGAGCTGCGGCCACCAGTGTCGGCACGCCGATCGCCAGGGTGATCAACCAGGCGGGCGGTGGACCGGCGGGTGCGAACACGCCGAACGCTGCCGAGGTGAGCAGGTAGACGGCCTCGACGATCAGGAATGCGCCCAGACCCCAACGGTGAGTGGTCACTTGGTTCCGAAGATGCGGTCACCGGCATCGCCGACGCCGGGCACGATGTAGCCCTGCTCGTCGAGTTCCCGATCCAGTGCCGCAGCGTAGATGGGAACGTCCGGGTGCGCCTCGTGCATCGCCGCGACGCCTTCGGGGCATGTCAGCAGGCAGACGAACCTGATGGAGCGGGGGCCGTACTCCTTGATGCGGTCGATCGCCGCGACGGCTGAATTGCCGGTGGCCAGCATCGGATCGACGACCACGACGTCCCGTTCCTCAAGATCACTGGGCAGCTTGAAGTAATACTCCACGGCCACGCGGGTCTTCGGGTCGCGGTACAGGCCGATGTGGCCTACCCGGGCATTGGGCATCACACTGAGCATGCCGTCCAGGATGCCGCTGCCGGCCCGCAGAATGGACACGAACACCAGTTTCTTGCCGTCGATCACGGCTCCTGTGGTCGATTCCAGTGGCGTCTCGACGTCGATGTCGTGGACGGGGATGTCGCGCAGCACCTCATAGCTCATGAGCATCGATATCTCGATGAGAAGCTGGCGAAATCCTTTGGTGGACAGGTCTTTCTGCCGCATCAGTGTCAGCTTGTGCTGTACCAGCGGATGGTCGATGACGTGCAGGTTTCCCATGGTGTCCTCCTAGAAGACCGTGCCGTCGCTGACGATGGACAACGGCGGCCGGCCGTCGTGCAGGCGGGCAGCGAGTGCGCGTCCGGTCGCCCAGGTTCCGCCCTCCAGCACGCAGGCCAGCGGTAGTTGCGGGACCTCGAGATGGCGCACAACGAGGGGCGCCAATTCGTCGAGCAGCGCGACGGTCAGTGCCCGCCATTCCACCACGATTTCGTCGCCCACGGCCCAGTCCCGTTCGGCGAGCGCGGGATCACGCAACCGCAGGACGCCGGTGTCCAGGAGCAGACCGCCGTTTCGGTACTCGGGCAACCCGGTGAGGGCGTCGATGTCGGTCACCGTGACTCCTGCCCATTCGAACGGCTCCAGCAGTGAATAGGTCAGCCATTGCGACAACTTGTGAAACGGCATCCATCCACGCGAGAGACCGGGCCCGGGGACCTCCGCGTGCGGCCAGCAGTCACCCAGCGGTCGGCCATCGATGGCGTTGCCGGTCAGCCACACTCCGGAGAGGGTCCCCAATACGGTGGAGAGCAGGTCGTGGGCCGCGACCGCGGGACCGGACACCGTGTCGAACAGCCCACCGGGCCGGCCGTGCGGGCCGAACACGCCGGGGTGAGTGGCCAGTTGCGTGCCGAGTCGGCGCAGCAGTTCGACGCGGCCTGCGAGCCCGACCAACGGGTTCTCGGGGCCCACCTGAAAGGCGGCGGAAAGACTCTCGGCGTCGAGGCGCCGGAGCGCGGTTGCATCGACCCGCAGGGGATCGCCGGGATCACTGGAGAACAATCCACCGCAGAAGGCATGCCAGCCGGCCACCCCCAGCCCTTCCGACCGGGTCAGGACCAGGCCGGTGTCGGATTCGGTGTATTGCCAGTCGGTTCCGGCGCCCGCGTCCAGTAGCACGCTCACGACCGCCAGGTCGATCATCGAGCGAGCTTGGGCTGAGGCATCCATATTTCTTGTGCGCGTGGATAACTCGGCTCGACGGTCGATCCCGCCTGCCTCGAAATGACGCCATCTGCTGTGGTAGGGGATGGCGAGCGTGGGGTAGCGGGTCCGCGTCACGTCGGCGACGCTGACGGCCGCGTGGTCCAGGGCATCGTCATCGACCAGGAACCAGGGCGACTGGCCGGCCCGCGCGCGCCGGAGAAGGTGTTGGGCCCGTTCGCGAATCGCGGCGGTGGTGCGCAGGGTGGCGACGGCCGCCGAGCCGTCCACGGTGGTGGTCACGGGATGAGTCCGCGGCCCTTGGCGATCTTGAGTTCGTCGACGCCGGGCACCGGCCCCGGGGTGAAGTAGCCGGCGGCCATCTTGGCGTCGATCTCGACCCGGGCGTCGTCGGGAATCAGCTCGTCGGGAATGTTCACCCGTTCGCCGACCTCGATCCCGGAACCGGTGATCGCGTCGTATTTCATGTTGCTCATCGAGACCAGGCGGTGAATTCTGCGGATGCCCAACCAGTGCAGGACATCGGGCATGAGCTCCTGGAACCGCATGTCCTGCACGCCCGCCACGCATTCGGTACGGGCGAAGTACTGGTCGGCGGTGTCGCCGCCGTCCTGGCGCTTGCGTGCGTTGTACACCAGGAACTTGGTCACCTCGCCCAGTGCGCGGCCTTCCTTGCGTGAATATGCGACCAGCCCCACGCCTCCACGCTGGGCCCCGGCGATGCACTCCTCGAGCGCGTGGGTGAGATAGGGCCTGCACGTGCAGATGTCGGAACCGAAAACATCCGAACCATTGCACTCGTCGTGTACCCGAGCTGTCAGTTCCACGGTCGGATCGGCCAGATCGCGTGGTGCACCGAAGATGTAGAGGGTCTGCCCGCCGATCGGGGGCAGGAACACCTCGAGGTCGCCGCGGGTGACGAGTTCTGGGTACATTCCGCCGGTCTCCTCGAACAGCACCCGGCGCAGCGCGGTCTCGGTGCATCCGAACCGGGCCGCCACACCGGGCAGGAACCACACGGGCTCGATGGCGGCCTTGGTCACCAGTGCCGCACCGTTTTTCAGAAGCACTTCGCCGTCCGGATGCAGCCGTCCGGCAGCGATGGCCGTGGCGATCTCGGGCACGAGCACATGGGCCTTGGTCACCGCGATGGTGGGCCGGATGTCGTAGCCGGCCGCCAGCTCGGTGGCGAACGCGTCGGAAACCAACGCGCCCCAGGGGTCAAGGCTCACGATCGCGTGCGGTTGGCTCCACTGTGGGTATGGCCCGATCACGTCGGTGGGAGCGGTGTTGGTCAGGTCGGCACGGTGGGCGGGGGACAGCGCGCCGGCGGCGACGGCCAGTGCCCGGTACACGCTGTACGACCCGCTGTGGGTGCCGATCACATTGCGGTGTGCGCGCGTGGTGGTGGTACCGATCACGGGACCCCGCTCGGCGGCACTCGGTGCGGCCCAGTGGATCGTCGGGGTACCCGCGACAGCACTGTGGGATGTCAGCCGGATATGTCGGGCCTTCGCGGGCTCCGCCGATGCACCACTCGATTCGACGACCATCTCGGTGCTCCTTCCTCGGCGCACGCGCCGGCTGAGACATTCCAGTGAACCCTGATTCGGCGGGTTCTGCATGCGGTGTCGCCGTATCGTCGGTGCGGTGCGCTGGATCGTGGACGCCATGAACGTGATCGGATCGAAGCCGGACGGCTGGTGGAAGGACCGCCGCGGCGCGATGGCCGATTTGGTCCAGCGGCTCGAGCGCTGGGCCGCGGCCGGGGAAGATCCCGTGACGGTGGTGTTCGAAGGTCCGACGACGCCGCCGATCGAGTCCGCGGCCATCGAGATACGCCATGCCCCGCGGGCCGCCGCGAATTCCGCCGACGACGAGATCGTGCGGCTGGTCCAGGCGGATTCCCGGCCCGGAGAGATCACTGTTGTGACATCGGACAGCGCACTGGCCGAGCGGGTCCGCGCCGAGGGCGCACTGCTCCATCCGGCTGCCGGGTTCCGCGAGCTGATCGATCGATTCTGAGCTTAAACGCGTACTGTCTCGATCGATCCATCAATGATCAACTGGCGCAGGCTTTTCCGATCGAACTTTCCGCTGGGAAGGGTCGGTATCCGTTCGCTGGTGGTCAGCGCCCACCGGGTGGGCACCTTGTAGGCGGACAACTGTTCGCGGGCGGAAGCGGCCAAGGATCCCAGGTCGACCTCCGCGGTGGGCACCACGATCGCGCAGACTTCCTCGCCGCGCTGTGGGTCATCGATGCCGACGACCACGCACTGCGCGACACCAGCCGATTCGGCGACGACTGCCTCGACCTCCAAGGGTGAGACGTTGGCGCCCGCGGCCTTGATCAGATCGGTGGTCCGGCCGACGTAGAACAGCCGGGGATCGCCGTCGCGGCGGTAAACCTTGTCGCCGGTGTGGTACCAACCGTCGGCATCGAAGGTCTCGGACCGTTCACGCTTGTTGTATCCGGCCATCACTCCGATACCCCGGACCAGCAGTTCACCGGTGTCCCCGGGCGCGACAGGGGAACCGTGCTCGTCGACGATCGCCATGTCGGTGAAGGCGAATCCGCCCGCGGTCTCAGACATGGTGCGGTGGACCGGAAATCCGTCGGGCACATCGGTCATGGCGATGTCGAGCGGACCGTCGCGCAGCATCGGCGCACTGCTCAGGTTCCGCTCGGCGAAGGACGGATGTTCGCGCAACCGCTGGGTGAATGCGGGCCAGCCGACGAGTCCGGTGATGCGTTCGCGCTCAGCGAGATCCAGCGCGGTGGCGGGATCCAGTTTCGGCATGACCACGACGGTCACCGGTTCGTGCAGTGCGCCGGTGACCGCGAGCAATCCGCCGATCCAGAAGAACGGCATCGCGCACAGGACCCGGGACTCATCCTCGGTCCCGGTGATCGCCCGGATGGCGCTCGGCCAGGTCGAGGTCTGCCGCACCAGCGTGCCGTGGGTGTGCAGGACCCCCTTGGGATCGGCGGTGGACCCCGATGTGTGGACCATGATGGCGAGGTCGGCGGGGGAGACCTCGGCCTCGGCTGCGGCCAGCACTTCGACCGGCACCTCGTCGGCCGTCTCGTCACACCCTGGTGAGACCCAGGGCCGGTCCACCGCGCCGGTCAGTGCGATGCGACGCAGATAGGGGGCGGCGCGCAGGGCCAGCCGGTTCGTGGGCTGGTCGGTCAGCTCGGGCAGGGCCGCTTCCAACCGTGCTGCCACATCGATGTTCAATACGGTGTCGGGCGCGATGAGCAGCCCGATGTCGGCCAGGCGCAACACCTTTGCGATCTCGGCGGAGGTGTAGAGCGTGCTCAACGGCACGGCGACCGCACCGATCCGCGACACCGCGAGCCACCACGTCACCCACTCGGCACTGTTGGGGAAGAACAGGCCTACGCGCGTGCCCTTGCCCACCCCCTCGCGCAGCAACCACCGTGCCAGGCGCCCCGACCGCTGCTCGGCCTCCAGGTAGGTGAGCCGATCGCTGGGTGTGACCAGGTAGGCGGATTCACCGAACTGGGCAACGCTGCGGTGGAGCAGCGCCGGGATGGTCAGCGGGGGTGGTGTCACCGGACCATCTTCTCCAATGGTCCATACCGGCCTACCCGCGGTGGGTCACTGGCTTCCGCACGCGGGGCAGTCGGCTCGTGGTGGGCGTGGATCGTGGGGGTTGTCGGGGTCGGGGTCGCCGAACCACCGCGAGGGCTCATGCGCGGCGTACGTGTCGTGCCAGGACCACCACTCGTACGGTTTGGTCTGCGGATAACCCGGCGGGGAATCCTCCCAGCTCTCCTGTCGACCGAGCGCCGTCATATCCAGGAAGTTCCAGGTGTTGACGAACACTTCGTCGCCGCGGTCGTTGATGAAGTAAGTGCGGAAAATCTGATCACCGTCACGGATGAAGGCATTGGTGCCGTGCCATTCGTCGACGCCGAAGTCCACGTCGAACTCCGCGCCCTCGGTGGGGATCATGGTGTACCACGGGTGACTCCAGCCCATGCGCGCCTTGATCCGGGCGATGTCGGCCTGCGCCCCGCGGGAGGCGTAGACGAGTGTGGTGTCGCGGGCATTGAGGTGGGCAAGGTTACCGATGTGATCGGCCATCAACGAACAGCCGACACAACCGTGCTCCGGCCAGTCGTCCACACCCGGATCGAGGAACGCGCGGTAGACGATCAGTTGACGGCGCCCGGCGAACAGGTCGAGCAGCGTCATCGTGCCCTCGGGTCCTTCGAATGCGTAGTCCTTGTCCACCGGCGTCCACGGCATCCGCCGGCGAAGGGCCGCGAGGCGATCCCGTGTTCGGGTGAACTCCTTTTCCTTGACCAGCATTTCCTCCAGCGCGGCTTGCCATTCCGCCGCCGGCACGATCGGTGGGTTCTTCACGGCTGCTCCCGTCGTCGGTGCTCTTGATCTCCGGTCAAACATTCAACAACTCAGTTGAATAACATTGCTTCAGCACACCACGGTTCGTGGCTATAGTCAACAAGGTGGTTGAAGATCAAGTCCTGGACCGTGCCTATTCGGCCCTGGCCGATCCGACGCGTCGCCGTCTACTGGAGGCGCTGCGTCAGGGTGATGCCCGCATCAGCGACTTGGCCGCGCCGTTGCCCATGACGTTCGCGGGGGTCTCGCGGCATGTCGGGGTGCTGGAAGCCGCCGGTTTGGTGCAGCGCGAGGTCCGTGGTCGCGAGCACTGGGTGTCGCTCAAGCACGACGGATTGACCATGGCCCAGCAGTGGATGGACGAGCAGACGGACTTCTGGTCGAGCCGTGCCGACGCGCTGGCGGCACGGTTGCGGCGTCAGGCGGACTCTCGATGACCGACGCGCCGACAGTCCGCGTGCGGCGCCTGATGCCCGCGGCCCCTGATGTCGTATTCGACCAATGGCTGGATCCCGAGTCGCTGAGGGACTGGATGTGCCCGCGCCCCGTGCACTGCGTCGAGGTGGTGGTCGAACCCCGGGTCGGCGGGATCGTGCGGTTCGACGTCGACGATTCCGGCACGAGCGTGCTGATCACCGGGCAGTTCCTGGCCATCGAGCGGCCTCGCGTGCTGCGCTTCACCTGGAGCAACTCGGACTGGAGCGATCCGACGGTGGTGAGCATCGTCAACGTCGAATTCGAACCGGCCGGTGACGGGCAGACCTTGATGTCGATCGAGCATTCCCTTTTGCCCCCAGAGGAATTCGACAACTTCCACAGCGGGTGGGTCCTCACCTTCGAGCAGCTGGGAGCCCGCCTCGAGCGTGCCGCGACCTAGACTGCGGTCATGGACAGCGGCACCCAGGTTCAGTACGAGGCTCCGGCAGGCCTGCTCCGTATCGAGGACTGCCTCGATGAGGCCGGCGGTATCGTGCTGCCTCCGGGCACCACGCTGATTTCGCTGATCGACCGCAACATCGCTCACGTCGGTGATCTGGTTGCGTACCGATACCTGGATTTCAGCCACGGCGAGGACGAGATCGTCGAACTGACCTGGACTCAGCTGGGGGTTCGGCTCAGCGCTGTCGCGGCACGGCTCCAGCAGGTTGCCGTGCGCGGCGACCGCGTCGCGATCCTCGCGCCGCAGGGACTCGACTACGTCGTCGGCTTCTTCGCCGCGATCAAGGCGGGAAACATCGCGGTACCGCTGTTCGCGCCCGAATTGCAGGGCCACGCAGAACGACTCGAAACCGCGCTGCTGGATTCGCGCCCGACCACGGTGCTCACCACCGCCGCAGGAAATGCCGCGGTGCAGGAGTTCCTCGCGAAGATGCCGGAGGCCGTACGTCCCCGGGTGGAGCTCATCGATGAGATACCCGATTCTGAGGGGGACAGTTTCGCTCCGATTCCGGTCGATCCCGACGACGTCTCTCACCTGCAGTACACCTCGGGCTCGACGCGTCCGCCGGTCGGCGTGGAGATCACCCATCGTGCGGTGGGCACCAACCTGCTGCAGATGATCCTGTCCATCGACCTACTGAACCGAAACACCCACGGCCTCAGCTGGTTACCGCTCTATCACGACATGGGTCTGTCCATGATCGGGTTTCCCGCGGTGTACGGCGGGCACTCGACGCTGATGTCGCCGACCGCGTTCATCCGTCGTCCGCAGCGTTGGATCCGGGCGATGTCGGACGCATCGAAACACGGCCGCGTCATCACGGCCGCACCGAACTTCGCCTACGAGTGGACCGCCCAGCGCGGGGTGCCCGCAGCGGGGGAGGACATCGATCTGAGCAATGTGGTGCTGATCATCGGTTCCGAGCCGGTGATCCCTGAGGTGATCACGGCGTTCAACGAGACGTTCGCGCCGTACGGGCTGCCACCGACCGCCTTCAAACCGTCCTACGGCATCGCCGAGGCGACCCTGCTGATCTCGACGATCGCTCCGGCCGAGCAGGCATCGGTGGTCTACTTCGACCGCGAGCAGCTCGGACTCGGGCGAGCGGTGGCCGTGGACGCCCGCGACGAAGGAGCCGTCGCACATGTTTCGTGCGGTCACCCGGCCCGGAGCCTGTGGGCGGTGATCGTCGACCCGGCCACCGCCGACGCACTCGCCGAGGAAGTGCCCGATGGTGAGGTCGGCGAGATCTGGTTGCACGGCAACAACATCGGTCGCGGCTACTGGGGCAGGCCCGAAGAGACGCGCAAGACGTTCGGGGTGTCATTGCATTCGCGCCTGGCCCCGGACAGCCACGCGGACGGGCTGCCGGAGCACGCCAGGTGGCTCCGCACCGGCGATCTCGGGGTGTATTTCGAGGGACAGTTGTATGTGACGGGTCGCATGGCGGACTTGGTGCGCATCGACGGGCGCAGCCACTATCCCCAGGACATCGAGGCGACGGTGGCGGAGGCCTCCCCGTTGGTCCGGCGCGGCTACGTCACGGCGTTCACGGTGCCCGCCGAGGGAGATGGCGCCCAGCTGGTGGTGATCGCCGAGCGTGCGGCCGGCACCAGCCGGGCCGACCCGCAGGAGGCCGACGATGCCGTCCGTGCGGCGGTGGCCGAACGGCACGGTGTGACCGTGGCTGATCTGCGGTTCCTTCCGGCCGGTGCCATTCCGCGGACCACCAGCGGTAAGTTGGCCCGGCTGGCATGTCGCAGTGAGTATCTGGAGGGCGCATTGGGCGTGCGGTGACCGCTCACCGCGGGCATGCTGCTGATATGAGCAGAGACGAGATCACCGCCGCGATCGTAGAAGCCCGCCTTACCAAGGGCCTGACCTGGCAGCAGCTGGCCGATGCCATCGACAGACCCGTGGTGTGGACGGTTTCTGCGCTTCTCGGACAGCATCCGGTTCCGGTCGAGGCCGGCACGATCATCGTGGACCTGCTCGGATTGGACGCGTCGGTGATTCCGGTGCTGGCCGCGGTGCCGATGCGTGGTGGATTGCCGACGGCCGTGCCGACAGATCCCACCATCTACCGGTTCTACGAGGCGCTCCAGGTCTACGGCGGTGCGCTCAAGGAAGTCATCCACGAACAATTCGGTGACGGCATCATGAGCGCCATCAACTTCAGCGTCGACGTGCAGCGTAAATCGCACCCTGCCGGTGACCGAGTGGTGGTGACGTTCGACGGCAAGTTCCTGCCGTACGACTGGACGGCGGCCGAGAGAGTCGTCCGCTGCTAGTTTGCAGTCGTGGGCCAGTTTTCGGATTCGTGGGCCGCGCTGCGTGCGGCGGTGGCCGGACTCGCACCCGGCGACTTCGGTCAGCCGTCCGGATGTGCCGGATGGCTGATTCGGGATCTGGTGTGCCACCTCATCATTGACGCGCAAGATGTGCTGATCACGCTGGCCACCCCGGCCCACGCCGACCCCACCCGCGACGCACTGACCTACTGGGAGATCACCGGCACACCTCCCAATGGTGAGGATCCCCTCGACGCGCTGACCGTCCGGCTGGCCGCGGCGTACGAGGATCCGGCGCTGCTCACGTTCCATTTCGACGACGTGGGTTCGGCTGCGGGGAGAGCGGCCGAACTCGCCGACCCCGACCTGCGGGTCGGGACCAAGGAGCAGGTGCTCACCGTCGGGGACTACCTGGATGCCTACGTTCTGGAATGGACGCTGCACCACCTCGATCTCGTCGCGCACCTGCCTGCGACGCCGGGCCCGCCCGCGACAGGCCTTGCCGAGTCTCGGGCGATGTTCGAGGCCATCACGGGTGTCCGGTTTCCCGCGACGTTCGCCGACGCCGACGCACTGCGGGTGGGCACCGGCCGGCGAATCCCGACCGATTCGGAGAAGACGGCACTCGGCGCGACGGTGGCACAGCTACCGTTCGTGCTGGGCTGAGAGTTGCCTCTGGCCAAGCGGGCTGCCGACGGCCGATGATTACCTGACATCAGACGGCGACGGTAAGGATCTCATGTCTACACATCGAGCTGTACACGTCCAGTCCTCGGGTGGCGCCCTGGAACTCGTTGACGCGCAAACTCTCTCACCGGATCGGGGCCAGGTTCGGGTGGCCGTTGCCGCGTGCGGGGTCTGCGGCACCGATCAGGCCATCGTCAACGGCGGGTTCCCGGGTATGACCTGGCCGGTGACTCCGGGCCACGAGATCGCAGGCACGATCGCCGAAGTCGGCGCCGGTGTCACCGATTTCGCGGTGGGTGACCGCGTCGCGGTCGGGTGGTTCGGTGGCCACTGCGGGGTGTGCATTCCATGTCGCAAGGGACTGTTCATCCACTGTGACATCGGCCAGATACCGAGCCTGCATTACCCGGGCGGCTACGCGGAATCGGTGACGGTGCCGGCCAATGCGCTTGCCCGGATCCCCGACGAACTCTCCTTCGCCGAGGCCGCTCCCATGGGGTGTGCCGGCGTGACAACCTACAACGCCCTTCGCCACACCCGCGCGGTCGCGGGGGACCTGGTCGCGGTCCTCGGCGTCGGCGGCCTGGGACATCTCGGGCTGCAGTTCGCCCATGCGATGGGTTTCGAGACGGTTGCGATCGCCCGTGGCCGCGGCAAGGAGGCCGACGCCCGCTCGCTGGGGGCCAGGCATTTCATCGACTCGACGGCCGCGGACGTCAGTGCGGCGCTGCGTGATCTGGGTGGCGCGGCAGTCGTTCTGGCCACCGTCGGCAACTCGCAGGCCATGGCCGAGACTGTCGGTGGGTTGGCGCCGCGTGGCGAGCTGGTGGCGATCGGGGTGTCGGCCGATCCATTGCCGATCAGTCCGGTGCAACTGATCCAGCCCGCGCTGACGATCTCCGGGCATCCGTCCGGGACGGCGCGTGATGTCGAGGAGACGATGCATTTCGCGGTGCTGTCGGGGGTGCGCGCACTCATCGAAGAGCGCCCGCTCGCCGATGCGGCGGGCGCGTATGCGGCGATGGAACAGGGGCACGCGCGCTACCGCATGGTGTTGACGATCTGATCTATCTCACCCCGCCGGTCGTCGCGAGCAGGTAGCGTCGGTACTTCGTTTGCTGGACGACGAATCGGTGGGGGCCGGGATGGCGGGGAAGCAGATGGACACGGTTGCCGGGCGGATCTTCTCCAGGCGGCCACGTGGCGTTGTCCGCACGTTTGTCCGTGACATTTACTCTGCCCCGGTGCATTTCACGCCGAGGCGGCTCAGGACATTGGTATCCGCGGCGCTCATCGCCGTGTCGTCGTGCGTGGTCGGTGCCACGCCCGCCTCGGCTGCACCCGTGCCGTCGGCGCAGATCGACTTCGGCGGCATGATGCGCACGTACCGGCTCCACCTGCCGGCCGGAGGGGCACCTTCGGGGCTGGTGGTCAATCTGCATGCCGCAGGCGCGAGCGGTGCCGAGCAGGCGGCGCTGACCCATTACGACGCGGTTGCGGACGCCAATGGGTTCGCCGTGGTCTATCCCGATGGCATCGACTACAGCTGGGCCGACGGACGCGGCGCTTCGGTGCCGGACCGGCAGGGTGTCGACGACGTGGGGTTCATCTCGACCCTCGTCGAGCGTCTCGTGGCCGAGAACGGCATCCCGCGTGGCCGGGTGTTCGCCACCGGTCTGTCGGCGGGCGGCTTCATGGCCAACCGGTTGGCGTGCGACCGGGCTGATCTGTTCGCCGCGATCGCTCCGGTCGCAGGCACGCTCGGGACGAATGTCGGTTGCAGCCCGTCGCGGCCGGTGTCGGTTCTCGCGACCTACGGGACCGCGGATCCCATCGTGCCGTTCAACGGAGGGCCGATGACGGGCCGTGGCGGAGGGAGCACGGTGCTGTCCGGACCGGCCATGGTGGACCGGTGGCGCCAGATCAACGGTTGCCCGGCGCCGTCTGACGAGGTGCTGCCCGGCACTGGCGACGGCACCGAGACCCACCGCATCGCTTCCGATGGATGTGCGGCCGGTACATCGGTGGTGTTCATGCGAGTCGACGGCGGCGGACACACGTGGCCGGGGGTGCCCGACATCCTTCCGGTCCAGAACGTTGGCGCGGCCAGTCGAGCCTTCGACGCCTCCGACGTGTCCGGGCAGTTCTTCGCCTCGCACGGCAGATAGTCGCTGTCCCGGTACGGCGGGCGATCCAGCCGGCAATATCGATCACGTCGCGATTAACTGGCGGGCAGGTCCGGCGGTCGTACCGAGTTGCACTGAAATCCGTTGTTTAACAGACAAATTCACTTCACGACGTCCGGTGGTCACGTCAAGTCGCCGGCCGGGGCATCGGCCGGTGGGCCGAACTCAGGGGGATCGCGGCGATAAGGTTCCGGCCGTGGACTGGCACAGCTGGCACGACGATTACGACAGGCCCGATTCGGCGCTGGCACAGCGGCTTCGCGCGGTACAGGACTTGATCCGGCAAGCGCTGGACGTGGCTCCGGCAGGCCCGGTGCGGATCGTCAGCCTGTGCGCGGGCCAGGGGCGAGACCTGCTCGAGGTGCTGGCCGAACATCCGCGACGCGGCGACGTCCGGGCGCGGCTGGTCGAGCTGGACCCCCGCAATGCCGAGGTCGCCGCCGCGACCGTGGACAGACTCCGGTTGACCGGGGTGGAGGTGGTGGTCGGCGACGCCTCCCGCACCGACCACTATGCGGACCTGGTCCCGGCCGACATCGTGGTGGCCTGCGGCATCTTCGGCAACATCACCGATGACGACATCGAGCGGACGATCGGATTCTTCCCGCAGCTCGCCAAATCCGGCGCCACGGTGCTGTGGACTCGCGGGCGCACCGACCCGGACCGGATTCCCTTGATCCTGAATTGGTTTGACGAGCGGGCATTCGATCTCATCTGGGTGTCGTCACCGGATGTGAGCTACGGCGTCGGAGCTCATCGGTTCACCGGGCAGTCCGAACCGTTGGTGTCCGGTGCCCAGATATTCGACTTTGTCGGCTCCGATGTGATCCGGGCAGCCGACCGCGCCCGCTGACGACATCGCAGGCTGGGCGTAGTTCCACCGGGACCCGCCCTTTCGTCAGTACGCTTTTGAACGATGACTGAGGAAGGCCTGAACGGCAGGGCTCGCTTGCGCGGGGGGTTGCGTATCGCGCTGCGCGGACGCCGCGATCCGGCACCGGTCGCCGGCCGGCGCAGTCGCGCATCGGCGGGGATGGGTGACATACACACCCGCAAGGTTCTGGATCTCACCATCCGGCTCGCCGAGGTCATGCTGTCGTCGGGCTCGGGTACTGCCGACGTGGTCGCCACCGCCCAGGACGTCGCACAGGCCTACCGGCTCACCGACTGCGTCGTCGACATCACCGTCGCGACGATCATCGTCTCGGCGCTGCCAACGGCGGACAGTCCGCCGGTCACGATCATGCGCGCGGTGCGGACCCGGTCGACGGATTACACCCGGCTTGACCAGCTCGACCGTTTGGTGCGGCGGATCACCTCCGGCGGTATCACCGTCGACGAGGCGCATGAGGCCATGGATGAGCTGACCGAGAGCCCGCATCCGTTCCCTCGGTGGCTCGCGACGGCCGGATGGGCAGGTTTCGCGCTCGGCATCGCGATGCTGCTGGGCGGCAACTGGCTGACCTGCCTTCTCGCCAGCCTCACCGCGGCGCTGATCGACCGGGTCGGCCGTCTGCTGAACCGAATCGGCACGCCGTTCTTCTTCCAGCATGCGGTCGGGGCGGCGATCGCGACGGTGATCGCGCTGGCGGCTTACCGCTACGCCGGTCAGGGTCTCAGTGCGCTGGTCGCCACCGGCATCGTGTTGTTGTTGTCCGGCATGACCCTCGTCGGTGCGGTGCAGGATGCGTTGACCGGTTACATGGTCACCGCGGTCGCGCGGCTCGGTGACGCGGTTTTTCTCACCGCGGGAATCGTTGTGGGCATCACCGGCGCGCTGCAGGCCGCCACGCTGCTGGGAGTCGAGATCGAACTGCACGTCAACACCGCGGGCACCTTCATCACACCAAGAGGAGCACTGCCGATCGTCCTGGCGGTACTTGGTGCCGCGCTGGCCGGGATGTGCCTCACCATGGCCAGCTATGCGCCACTGCGCTCGCTACCCACCGCGGGGCTGGCGGCCGGGCTGGCCGAGCTGACGCTGATCGGCCTGGGGACCGCCGGGTTCGGCCAGTGGGCGGCCACTGGGATCGCGGCAGTCGGTGTCGGTTTTCTGGCCACACTGATCTCCATTCGCCGGCAGTCTCCGGCGCTGGTGACGGCGACTGCCGGCATCATGCCGATGCTGCCGGGCCTCGCGGTGTTCTGGGCGGTGTTCGCCTTCGCCGTGGATGAGAAGTTCGGTGAGGGCCTGGCGCACCTGCTGACCGCGGCCGCGACGGCGTTGGCACTCGGTAGCGGCGTGGTGATGGGTGAGCTGCTCGGTTCGCCACTGCGGTACCGGGCGGGACGCATCGGTGAGTTCTTCCGCAAAGAGGGGCCGCCAGGGCTGCGCCGGGCAGTGGGCCAGGTGGTGCAGCTACAACCGGCCGAGAGCGCCCCGGCGGTCGGTGTCCAACGCGAAAGCGTTCCGTTGGAAGCGGCCCCTGCCGATGAGCACGACGCCGACGAAAGCGAAGAACAGGGCCACTGACCAGGCGGTCAGGGCGATCCCACCCCGGGAACGCCGACGCGCGCCTGCAGAATCCGTCCCGTCGATGAGCCGGTCAGAAGGCCTTCATGGGTCGTGTCGTCCACCACGAGATACAGCGTTCGCCCGTCGTGTCCGCCGAGCGCCGGTGCGACTGCCCAGCCGCGGTCGATCTCGATGCGGTGGGTGATCTCACCGCCGCCGACCACGCGCAGGAACTCGCCGGTGTCATAGCAACCGACCCACACGCCGCCCGCGGCATCGATGCACAACCCGTCGGGATGCCGCTCGGGACCGAGTTCGGCGAAGACGGTCGGGTCACCCAGGCCGCCGTCGAGGCCGACCGTGAAGGCCAGCAGTCGCGACCCGTGGGTCTCGCTGACCACCAGGGTCGACCCGTCGGGCAGCATGCCGAGTCCGTTGGGCATCGACAGCCCGCGCGCGACGACCCGCACCGCACCGTCGGCGCCGACCAGTCCGATGCCGCCGGCGATGGTGCCGCCGTCGGCGATGTAGAGGTCGACGAACGTTCGGCCGTCCGGGGCCACCAGCAGATCATTGGTGGACCATGCGACGTCACTGATGTCGTACGAGGCGGTGACGTTTCCGGTGGCGTCGACGTGGTGCAGCTCGGCGGCGAAAAGCGTTGACACCACCAGAGTTCCGTCGGGAAGCCAGCCGAGCCCGGAGGCCCGTGCGAGTTCCACCTCGATTGCGAGGTCGCCGGCTTCACCGGCCGAATACACCCGCCCGGCGAGTCCGTCGGTGAACCACAGGCGGTCACCGTGCCAGCGAGGCCCTTCGCCGTAGACGATCCCGTCGAGGAACGGGGCCGCGGCGATGGCCTCGACCGATGTCATCGGGCCCTCAGGTCCGGTTACCGATCAGGTGAACGGGAGGAAGTCGCCGTTGACCCAGACGCCCCAGTGGCCGCCCGCGGGCAGGTTCCACCAGACCATCGGGTGACCCTGCCAGGTCTCAGCGGGCTTCTTGGGCGCGTTCGGCGGCGGCGGGAGGCTCGGATCGGGATCGGCACTCGCGATGGCCGTGCCCAGGCCGATGGCGGCCCCGAACACGCCCGTAGCCGCGATGGTCGCCAGGGTTGCCTTGCTCATGAACATGAATGTCCACCTCGGTGCTCGACTGGAGAAGAACTTGGATACCCCGAAGCTTAGCCAAACGAATTGATTGATTCTGCACTTGAGGTCGGCGTCGGGGCCCACAGGTCATCCTGAACCCGCGCGACGTGGCCTGACACCGAGATCGGAAAAGTTTTCCGTGATCGATGTCGAGAACGCCGCGACGGCTCCGTCCCAGAGGTGAGCGACCAACTAGGGTCGCAGAACTGAAGGGAGAATCCCATGGCGAAGTACCTGTTTCTCAAGCACTACCGAGGCGCGCCCGCGTCCGTCAACGACATCCCGATGGACCAGTGGACGCCGGCCGAGATCGACGCCCACATCCAGTACATGAACGACTTCGCGGACCGCCTGAAGGGCACCGGCGAGTACGTCGACAGCCAGGCACTCGCTCCCGAGGGCGCCTGGGTGCGCTACGACGGCGACGGCAAGCCACCGGTGACCGACGGCCCGTTCGCGGAAACCAAGGATCTGATCGCGGGCTGGATGATCATCGACGTCGACTCCTACGAACGTGCCGTGGAGTTGGCAGGAGAACTGTCAGCGGCACCCGGCGCGGGCGGCAGACCCATCCACGAGTGGCTCGAGGTCCGTCCGTTCCTGACCGCCCCGCCGACCGTCACCGAATAGATGGAGCCCGGTGCGGTGGACGAGGCCCGGTTGCGGGATCTGATTCCCGGTGTCCTGGCCGCCCTCGTCCACCGCGGGGCCGACTTCGCGACGGCCGAGGATGCCGTGCAGGAGGCGCTGGTCCGCGCCTGGGAAACCTGGCCGGCCCAGCCACCCGACGATCCCAAGGGCTGGCTGGTCACCACGGCATGGCGACGTTTCCTCGACGTCACCCGCTCCGATGTCGCGCGGCGCAACCGTGAGGCGCGGTTCTGGACCGAACCGGCAGCCGGACCGGTCCCGGCGGACGACGACACATTGCAGTTGTACTTCCTGTGCGCACATCCGAAGCTGTCCCCGTCGTCGGCCGTCGCGCTGACGCTGCGTGCGGTCGGCGGCCTGACCACGCGCCAGATCGCGCAGGCGTATCTGGTGCCGGAATCGACCATGGCGCAACGGATCAGCCGGGCCAAGCGCACCGTCAGCGCGGTGCGCCTGCATCGGCCCGGCGACCTGGGCACCGTCCTGCGCGTGCTCTATCTGGTGTTCAACGAGGGCTACACCGGCGACGTCGACCTGGCGGCCGAAGCCATCAGGCTGGCCCGCCAATTGGCCAGAACCACCGATGACCCGGAAGTTTCTGGTCTGCTCGCGCTGTTCCTCCTACACCACGCCAGGCGTCCGGCGCGCACCCGAACCGACGGGACTCTGGTTCCCTTGGCGGATCAAGACCGCACACTGTGGCGGCGCGACCTCATCGCCGAAGGCGTCTACATACTGCAGGCCGCGCTGGCCCGGGACCGGCTCGGCGAATACCAGGCGCAGGCGGCTGTCGCGGCGCTGCATGCCGACGCGCCGTCTGCCGAGGAGACCGACTGGGTGCAGATCGTCGAGTGGTACGACGAACTCGTCGCTCTCACCGGCAGTCCGGTGGTGCGCCTGAACCGCGCGGTCGCCGTGGGTGAGGCGGACGGTCCGCGCGCGGGCCTCGCGGCGCTCGCCGAACTGGATCCGATGCTGCCGCGTCACACGGCCGCGGCCGCCTATCTGCATGAGCGGGCGGGAGACGTCGCGACCGCCGCACAGCTCTATGTTCAGGCCGCCGCCAAGGCGCAATCGCTTCCCGAACGCAACCATCTCACGCTGCGTGCGTCTGTCCTGCACGGTCGCATTTCCTCCGGCGACGGCTAACCTCCTAGGGGTGGACAACAGTCGGATGAGGGTGTTGATCATCGGCGGGGGATTCGGCGGTCTGTTCTGCGCGCGACGCCTCGGCGGCGTCGACGTCGACGTGACCTTGCTCGACCGGGCGGCCGGACACCTGTTCCAGCCGTTGCTCTACCAATGTGCCACCGGGACGCTGAGCTTCGGCCAGATCAGTCGTCCGCTGCGCGAGGAGTTCGCCCGCCATCGCAATGTCACCACCCTGCTCGGGGAAGCGGTCGACATCGACCCTCGGTCCCGTCAGGTGACCGCTCGCCGGCCGGACGAGACGACGTTCACCATCGACTACGACGTACTCGTCGTGGCCGCGGGAATGCAGCAGTCCTACTTCGGCAAGGAGCACTTCGCTCAATGGGCGCCGGGGATGAAGACGCTCGACGATGCGCTTCACATCCGGCAGCGGGTCTTCACCGCCTTTGAAATCGCCGAGACGCTGCCACCGGGACCCGAGCGCGACGGTTGGCTGACATTCGCCGTGGCCGGTGGAGGGCCCACCGGCGTGGAGCTTGCCGGGCAGATCCGCGAGATGGCCACCCGGACTTTGGCGCACGAGTTTCACAGCATCGAGCCCGAGGAAGCCAGAGTGCTGTTGTTCGACGGCGGCGAGCGTGTGCTCAAGGCGTTCTGTCCCGAGCTGGGGGAGAAGGCGACACGGTCGCTGCAGCGGCTGGGCGTCGAATTGCACATGGGAGTTCACGTGACAGATGTGGGTCGGGACGGGGTGACGGTCACCCCGAAAGCCGGAGGGCCCGACGAGCGATACGTGGCACGCACCGTGTTGTGGACCGCCGGGGTCGAGGCCGTGCCGTTCGCCCGGCACGTCGCCAAGGTGCTGGGCGCCGATGCCGACCGCAGCGGCAGAATCGCTGTGGAGCCGGACCTTTCGGTGGCCGGATATCCCGAGGTGTTCGTGATCGGGGACCTGGCCGGTCGCGACAACCTGCCCGGTGTTGCCGAGAATGCGATGCAGGGCGGCCTGCACGTCGCTTCGTGTATCCGCAGGGAACTGGCGGGCAAGCCCCGAAAGCCCTTTCGTTACCGCGACCTCGGGGCGGCGGCGTACATCGCCCGGGGGCAAGCACTTCTGCAAGTCGGCCCGATCAGGATGGCCGGGTTTTTCGGTTGGCTGGCGTGGGGTTTCATTCACATCGCGTTCCTGGCTGGAATCCGCAACCGGCTCAGCACGGTCGGCACCTGGCTGGTCACCATCGCGCGCGCCAGCCGCTCGCACCGGGCATTTCTGCTCGGCGCCTCAGGTCTTCCCGAGCAGCGTTACACCTGGACGACCTGGGACGCGCTGACACCGCCACCCGATTCGCCTGAGGAGCGCGACAAAGCCTGAGCATCTGGCCGGCGTCGAGTCAGCGGTTATCCGTCTCGCTCCGGCCTGGCCTCAAGGTCGGGTGCGGCTGCGGCGAGCAAGGCCTTCCGGTCACCGGTGAGCGGTGGATAGATCCGTTCGGTGTTGATGGTCTTCTTCGTGGTCTTGGCCACCGTCCCGGTCGCGACGACGCGCCGGTCCCAGCCCTCGGTGTAGACCGCTCCGGCCGGACCCAGATCGAGAACGGTGACATACCAAGGGATTCGAAGCGCACGCATGGGCAGGCCGAGAATGTCGCCGATCACGTTGTACCCGGCGTACCGACCCATCGGCCTGCCGTGCTGACACGACATCACGGACAGATGACCGTCATCCACCCTCGCCGCGGCCACATCGCCTGCCGCGAAAACTCCGGGTGCACCGTCGACCCGTAGGAAGTCGTCGACGGCCAGCCGGCCGAACCGGTCCAGCGTCCCCGCGAACTGCGCTGTCAGAGGGTTGGCCCGCATTCCCGCGCACCACACGACGGTCGCGGTGGGCACCATGTCGCCCGATGAGAGCGTGACCGCACCGATGTCGACGGCGTCGACGCTGACCCCGGTCATGACCTCGACCCCGTTCTCGGCCAACGCGGTTTCGATCACCGGGCGCGCCGATTCACCCATATCCGATCCCACCTGGGCGTTGTGATCGACCAGCAGAACTCGAGGCGTGACGGTGCCGGTGCACATCGTGGCGAGCCGCGCCGGGAGTTCGCATGCGGTCTCGATGCCGGTGAGCCCCGCCCCGACCACGACGACGGTGCAGGCGCCCGCCGTCTGGGGATCGGCGGTCACGATGTCCAGATGAGCGGCCAGCCGGGCGGCGCCGTCGAATGTGTCGACGTCGAAACCGAACTCGGCAAGGCCGGGGACATTCGGCCGCACGACCCGGCTGCCTGCCGCCAGCACCAGTCGGTCATAGTCGACAACCAGCGTTCGCCCGCCCTGCTGCGCGGTGACAGTTCGGGCCTCGACATCGATTGCGGTGACGTCGGCGACGATGTGACCGACGCCCACGGGATCGAGCAGTGTCTCCAGTGGGATCCGACATGCCGAGAGGTCGGTTTCGTAGTTGCGCACCCGGATGTCGTGGAAGGGCCGGTCGCTGATGACCGTGATCTCCACCGCGGTGGCTTCCGATCCGATCTCGTGGACCCGTCTGGCCGCGGCAAGCGCTGCCCACAACCCGGCGAAACCCGATCCGACGATCAGAACGCGGCCCACCGATTCAGCGTGCCATGCGAGACACGTCGTGGTCGCCAGTATCGCCGCGCGCGAGCCCGCGCTTCATTCGGCGCAGTGTGCGACGATGCACAGTGCTCGTCCTGGCTGATCCTGCTCCCCGATGCAGGCGTGTCGGCCGAGGTAACAGAGAGGACTGCCGGATTGATGACCGAAGCGCGCCGCGCCACAGTCTCAGCCAAGGGTGCGAAGCTCGCGATCGCCGGGTTGAGCATCGTCGGAGCCGTGCTGACCAGTCCCGGTCAGGCAGCCGCCGACCCCGTCCTTCCTGATCCTCCGCCTGCACCGGCGGATCCCGCGGTGGCAGCACCGCCGCCGCCGGCCCCGGCCGGTCCGCCGCAGGTGCCCGAGATCGCCAATCCCGTGTACGGCTCGGGCCAGTACGGATCGGGTCCGATCGGCACATTGAGGGATCTGTGGCATCAAGCGCGCGATCCGGGTGGATTCCAGGGCGACGGGGGAATGCCCGAGGGTGGTGTTGCGCCGCCACCGGGTGCCGGACCGCCGCCGCCCCTGCCGCCCGGCTACCGATCGATCAATGCTCCGGGCTCGGAGACACCGGTCACGGCACCGGCGCCCGGCACCGGACCGGCGGGCCCAGCGCTGCCGCCCGGGTACTACCCGTTGAACGGTCCGCCGCCTCCCGGCTACGAGTTCCACTCTCCGGGTGGGCCGGCCGCAGCTGCCGCGCCTCCGGCGGCGCCTACGCCGTGACCGCGCGTCCCAATACGTGGCGTAGCGCCTGATCCAGGTCGGGATGGCGGAAGCGGTGTTCGGCGGCGGTGAGCACCGCGGGGACTGCGCGTTGGCTGGCGCAGGCCAGTTCGCGAGCACCCTGGTCGCCCAGCAGTAACCGAGGCCCCAGCGTCGGTACCGGCAGAATCGTCGGGCGGCTCAACACGTGACCGAGCGTGTCGGTGTACTCAGAGTTGCGTACCGGCTGCGGTGCCACGGCGTTGACCGGCCCCGACAACTGGCTGTCCCACAGCGCACGGTGATAGATGTCGACCAGGTCGTCGATTCCGATCCAGGGCAACCACTGCTGCCCGTCACCGATACGCCCGCCGAGCCCGGCCGCGAACAATGGCCGCAGCAGTCGCAGGGTGCCACCGCTCGGTGACTGCACGATGCCCGTGCGGACACGCACCACACGCACACCCGAATCCGCGGCCGGTGCCAGTGCGTCCTCCCATCCGGCCACGACGTCGGCCAGGAAACCATCGCCGCGTTCGCTCGACTCGGTGAGTACCTCGTCGCCGCGGTCGTAGCCGTAGAAGCCGACCGCCGAGGCGCTGATCAGGACTTGTGGTCCAGCGTCGGCATGCGCGGCGATCTCGGCGAGCCGGCGGGTCGGCGCGATGCGGCTGTCGCGAATGGCCTGGCGGTGTTTGTCGGTGAACCGGCCGGCGATCGACGCTCCGGCCAGGTGGATGACAGCATCGACGCCGTCCAGCAGATGCGGATCGGGATCGTTCGGATTCCATTGGCGCTCATCGAGTTTGGTCGATGGGTGGCGTACCAGGCGGATGACCTGATGACCTCCGGTGCTCAAGAAAGCTGACAATGCCGAACCGACGAGTCCGGAAGCTCCGGTGACGGCTACGGTCAGCGGTTTCAAGCCATGCGTCCGGGCCAGTTGATGGGCGGCGAGGTCATCGACCAGCTGACGGTGGCGATAAGCGAACATCGGACGCAGTAACCGCCCGGGAATCGGGGTTTCCACCCGGTCGGTCATACGGGTGTGGGTCGCGTCGATGGCTTCGAAGTCATGTATGTGCTTCCAGCGCACCGCCAGCGCCGCCGGCAACGAGGCGGGTGCGCCGGCGGCGACCTTGTCGACGAAGCGCCGTGGCGGATCGTAGGCGTCGGCCTGGTGCTGGGCCACCCAACGCAAACCGCCGGGCAGGGCGAGCTCGGCGCGGCCGTCCCGCAGTGAGGACGCCTCGGTTCTGAGGTGCATGGGTTGCCATGGCGGCGACAGCCTGGCGAACGCGCCGGGCCGGGCGTGCCAGGCAAAGACTTCTTCAATCGGGGCGCCGACGACGCTGGAGTACACCAATCCCATCGACCGACGTTACCCGCGATTCGGGACGGACAGGGGCCGCGCGTTTCTCGCTCGTGCGCCCGCGTAGGCGAACAGCAGTCCGGTCCCGATCTCAGAAAGGGCTGTCACCCAGGAGAACCACGTGACATTGATGCGTGGTCCGCTGATGAAGCTGTCCTGGAAGGCCGGCCAGAAACTCGGCAGCAGGTGCGCATAGCTGAACACGAGTGCGCTTCCGACGCCGGCGAAGACCGCCGCTTCGGGAGCCCGTGGAATGCTGCGCAATGCCATGGTGATCGCGATGACGACGACCACGCCCTGAACCATTCCGCCGGCCATGATGAAGGTCGGGGATGCAGACATTCCTCGCCGCAGATGATCGGCCACGTGTAGCCCCCAGCCGAGCAGGAACATCCACGCGGTGATACGCAGAAAGCGGTGAGCCGCAACATCGTTCGGTGCCGTCATATGACCCCCATCGACGAACTACTACAACCGATAGTAGATCGCCTCGCGGCCCAGGGCAATGCCGAAGATCGCGGGAATGTCCATGGGACCGGGTAAACCGGCTCGGCCTGTGTCCGTAAAGGCCGCGTCCGTAAAGGCTGTGGGGGAGCTAGGCCGGACGGAGGATCGCGACGAGGAAGTCCGAGCTTTCGGTGAACGGACGAACATCCCAGGTGGACAGCAATTGATCCGGAACCAATCCGGCCGTTGCCGCGTCGTCGAGGAACTGATCGAACCCGTACTCGCGGCCGGCGCCGAATCCGATCACCGCTCGGCCGTCGTCGGCGAGGTGGGCGCGCAGCCGCCCGAGCACCAGCACCCGGGTGCTGGGGGCGAGGAACGTCATCACGTTGCCCGCGGAGACGATGATGTCGAACGGGTCGGCGATGCCGCGCGCCGGCAGGTCGAGTTCGGCCAGGTCGCCGACGAGCCACCGGGGCCCAGGATGATCGTTCTCGGCCGCCTCGATCAGTACCGGGTCCACGTCGACGCCGACCACCTGGTGCCCGGCGCCGGCCAGATATGCGCCCACCCGCCCGGGACCGCAGCCGGCATCCAGGATGCGGGCGTTGCGCGGCGCCATCGCGTCCACAAGACGAGCTTCGCCGGCCAGGTCCTCGCCGGCTCGCTCCAACGCGCGAAAGCGTTCGATGTACCAGTGCGAGTGGCCGGGATCGGCCGCGACTTTCTGCATCCACATGCTCGGCTCGACCATATGAGCATTGTCGCAAGCGTGGACCGGGCTCCGGGTTGGCGGTGTAGGTCAGCCCTGGGCGTCGAGGATCTTGATCGCGAAGATCAGCGAATCGCCCGCCTGGATACCGGCGGCGGGCTCGCCCTCGGGATAGCCGTCGGCCGAGGTCATCGCGACCGCCACGGTGGATCCGACTTTCTGTCCCGAAATGGCCTTCTGGAAGCCGGGCACCACGCCATTGAGCGGGAAGTCGACCGGCTCGCCGCGTTCGTAGCTGCTGTCGAACACCGATCCGTCGCGTCCGTTGACGCCCATGTAGCAGACCGTGACGTTGGCCGACGGTGAGACGACCGGACCGTCACCGGCCTTGAGGGTGTGCACCTGGGTCTCGGCCACGCTGAACGGCCCGGTCACCTTGACCACCGGAGCCGCGGTGTCGGTGGAGCCGGTGACCGCGACGTTGCCGCTCGCCCCGGACAGCGTCCATTCGGGAGTGCCGGCGTTCTGTGGCGCTGCCGTCGGGCATGTGCTGGCCTCGGTGGCCGTCTCGGCGATGGACGGAGTGAGTGCATCGGCCACCGACGGCGTGCTCGCCGAGGATGTGGCCGAGGAGGTTTCCGTGTCCGAGCCGCACGCGGCAAGCGCCATGGTCAACGACGCGGCACAGGCCACGAGCACAAACGAGGAAGGCACGCGAAAGGAGTTCATCCCCGTCACGCTACAGCCGCGTCGGCCGGGGACTGCCCACGGCTGGCGCCGCGGTGCGGGGTTGCGCGACGAACCTGA
The DNA here is from genome assembly GCF_000426065.1 of Mycobacterium sp. URHD0025. GTDB lineage: Bacteria > Actinomycetota > Actinomycetes > Mycobacteriales > Mycobacteriaceae > Mycobacterium. The sequence goes on from NZ_AUEQ01000012.1 coordinate 285,690, forward strand.
CGGGTCGCGTGGGGTGCGCCGATCAGAGGTGTTGTACTGCAGTGAGTTTGGCCAGAACCTTGATACCTTCCAACTTAGCCGCCACACTCGAGGTGATGGCTGAATGCCTCGACTTCACAGGCATGTTGCGTTCGGCCGGGCTCCGCGTCACCCGCCCCCGGCTGGCGGTGCTCGACGCGGTGAACAAGCATCCACACGCCGAAACCGACCTGGTCATCCGAGCGGCCCGCGTCCAGCTCCCCGATATCTCGCACCAGACCGTGTATGACGCGCTCAATGCGCTGACCGCGACCGGCTTGGTACGTCGCATACAGCCGACCGGATCGGTGGCCCGCTATGAGACGCGGGTCGGCGACAACCACCACCATGTCGTGTGCCGATCGTGCGGTGTCATCGCCGATGTGGACTGCGCCGTGGGCGATGCGCCGTGCCTGACCGCATCCGACGACAACGGCTTTGCCATCGATGAAGCCGAGGTCATCTATTGGGGTCAATGTCCTGACTGTTCACGCTCTCGAAGTACTTGACGGCAACCCCGTCAGTCAACGATGAAAGGGAATGTAATGCCTCCGAACAGCTCCGATACCTCCGACGCCCGTCCACCCCACGCCGATACCGAAACTCACAGCCACAGCGAGTCGGAGAACCCGGTCATCGAGTCACCCAAGCCCAAGGCTCATGCACCACTGACCAATCAGGACTGGTGGCCCGATCAAGTCGATGTGACGAGACTGCACCGGCATCCGGCCGAGGCGAACCCGCTGGGTGCGGATTTCAACTACGGCGTGGAGTTCCAGAAGCTCGACGTCGACGCGCTGCGGTCGGACATGCTGGAGCTGATGACGTCGTCGCAGGACTGGTGGCCGGCCGACTATGGCAGCTACGCCGGGCTGTTCATCCGGATGAGCTGGCATGCCGCCGGGACGTACCGCATCTTCGACGGCCGTGGCGGCGGAGGCCAGGGCGCGCAACGATTCGCGCCGATCAACAGTTGGCCGGACAACGTGAGCCTGGACAAGGCGCGCCGGCTGCTCTGGCCGATCAAGCAGAAGTATGGCAACCAGGTCTCCTGGGCCGATCTGATCATCTTCGCCGGCAATGTTGCTCTGGAGTCGGCCGGATTCAAGACCTTCGGCTTCGCGTTCGGCCGCGAGGACATCTGGGAGCCGGAGGAGATCCTGTGGGGTCAGGAGGACACCTGGCTCGGCACAGACAAGAGATATGGCGGTACCAACGAAAGCGATCGCAAGCTGGCCAACCCGTTCGGGGCCACCACGATGGGCCTCATCTACGTGAATCCCGAAGGGCCCGAAGGCAAGCCGGATCCTTTGGCGGCGGCCCACGACATCCGCGAGACGTTCGCCCGGATGGCGATGAACGACGAGGAGACGGCGGCGCTGATCGTCGGCGGCCACACGCTGGGAAAGACGCACGGCGCCGGCCCGGGTGACCTGGTCGGTCCCGAACCGGAAGCCGCGCCCATCGAACAGCAGGGTCTTGGTTGGAAATGCGCATTCGGCTCAGGTAAGGCCGGCGACACCATCACCAGCGGGCTGGAAGTCGTCTGGACCACGACGCCGACGAAGTGGAGCAACAGCTATCTGGAGATCCTCTATGGCTACGAGTGGGAGCTGACCCAGAGTCCTGGTGGCGCTTGGCAATTCGAGGCCAAGGACGCGGAGCCCATCATTCCCGACCCGTTCGGCGGGCCACCGCGCAAGCCGACGATGCTCGTCACGGACGTCTCGATGCGGGTCGATCCCATCTACGGCCCGATCACGCGGCGCTGGCTGGAGCATCCCGAAGAGCTCAACGAGGCATTCGCCAAGGCCTGGTACAAGCTGCTGCACCGCGACATGGGTCCGATCAGCCGCTACCTCGGCCCGTGGATACCCGAACCGCAGCTGTGGCAGGACCCGGTGCCCGATGTGGACCATCCGCTGGTCGACGAGCAGGACATCGCGACGCTGAAGGGCAAGGTGCTCGAGTCCGGCCTGTCGGTGCAGCAACTGGTGAAGACGGCCTGGTCGGCGGCTTCGAGCTTCCGGGGCACCGACAAGCGCGGTGGTGCCAACGGGGGTCGGCTGCGCCTGCAGCCTCAACGCAACTGGGAGGTCAACGAACCGTCCGAGCTGGACAAGGTGCTTCCGGTGCTGGAGCGGATCCAGCAGGACTTCAATGCCTCCGCATCCGGCGGCAAGAAGATCTCGCTGGCCGACCTCATCGTTCTGGCCGGCTCCGCCGCGGTCGAAAAGGCCGCTCGAGACGGCGGATACGAGGTCAAAGTGCACTTCGTCCCGGGTCGCACCGATGCCTCACAGGAGAACACCGACGTCGAGTCGTTCGCGGTGCTCGAACCGCAGGCCGATGGGTTCCGCAACTTCGCACGCCCGGGTGAGAAGGCGCAACTCGAGCAGTTGCTGGTGGACAAGGCGTACTTCCTCAACCTGACCGCACCGGAGATGACCGTCCTCGTCGGCGGGCTGCGTGCGTTGGGCGCCAACCATGGTGGCAATAAGCATGGTGTGTTCACCCAGAACGCCGGTGCGTTGTCCAACGACTTCTTCGTCAACCTTCTCGACATGAGTACCGAGTGGAAGCCTTCGGAGACCACCGAGAACGTGTACGAAGGCCGAGATCGCGCGTCCGGTCAAATAAGGTGGACTGCTACGGCCAATGACCTTGTGTTCGGCTCGAATTCGGTGTTGCGCGCTGTCGCCGAGGTCTATGCGCAGGAGGACAACAAGGGCAAGTTCGTCGAGGACTTCGTGACGGCCTGGGTCAAGGTGATGAACAACGATCGTTTTGACCTGGACTGAGCCGAGCGGAGCGGTGTCTCTATCCCGACAAACGTGTACTGAGCACCGCGGGACTCCATTTCGGCCACGTCGGCGATCCGACGACGAATCCGCCGGCGATCTGAGCGACGATCCGGGGGCCTCTGATGGTGCTGTTGTCGTAGAACGTCGCGGAGTCCGCACGCACCGCGGCGACGGCGACAAGGTCCCAAAGGCGTTGGTAGCGTTCCCGAATCTTCGCCTCGGGCACATCGTGGCCACCCGCCTGGACGCGGTGGCGCACGCGCTGAACAGCCAGATCTTCGGGGATCAGCAGGCAATGCAGTACGACGGTGTATCCGGCCGCGTGTGCGTGGTCGATGAGTTCGAGCTTGGAAGGATGTGAGAACACCGTCTCGGCGATGAACGACTCACCGAGATCGATGAGTTTGGTCCGGGTTTCGGCGGCGACCAGTGCGGCCTCGTAGGAGTGCGGGCCAGGGTCGTGGGGCCACCGTCGTTTGGCGATCTCATCGGCATTGACGAAAGCGCTGCCGGGCAGAAGAGGTGCGAGGGTGAGTTCGACAAAGGTGGACTTGCCGGCGCCGTTGCAACCGACGACGAGGTCGAGGCGCTTCACCGCGTGACAGTGCGGTCCGTGTCAGCGCAAACCACGATCACGGTTGGTGCGCCAGCACCGCAGTGCTGCCGTCGGGGCGGTACTGCACGATCTCGCCGTTGTCGTCGAGGGCTACCGTGGTGATCCCGCGTCCGGCCAGCGTCTTGCCGTAGTCGGCGCGGGCCAGGCTCTCCTCGATGGAGGCGGCGATCTCGGCGTCGAACACGGTGCCTTCCTCGGCCGTCAATTCGCGCAGGGGGATGTCGCCCGCCAACGCTGACTCCACCTTGCGGCGCGCCGCGCTGTGCTGGCTCGATACCGCCCGTCCCACTCGCGCCCAGTGGTCGAGTTGCTGTTTGGCCGATCGGCTCTGACGTGCGCCTTCTGCGGCAGCACTGTCCATCAGGTCGGCGGCGAACCGGGTGACCCGATCTGCGGTGTCGGTCATGACGGACCTCCGTTGTAGCAGTCTGAAACCAGCGTAGCAGAATGCTACAACGTTGGCAGTCCCGGCGTTATGCCCCGAAATATGCCCTCGATATCACCGCGTTCTCGGCCGTACCGCCCGATTGATGACGTCAACATCATCAAGGTTCCCACGGTGATGGAGCTTGCCGGCGCCGAAGGCGGCGAAAGGTCGGATGGTGACGCGACTGCCACGGTCGGATGTGCGGTGCGGCGGTTTCGCCCGGCACGAGCGCGGAGAGTGCTGCCGACGGGCACGACCGGCAAGGTCACCGATTTTTGCCGCAGCCCTGCCGTCGTCGTCACGCCGGCCGCGACGTACGGGGGCAGCCGCCGGACATCCGTAAAGCCTTTGAAGTCAACCGTTTCAGGCCGCCGCGCGCCTAGACTTGTGGGCATCAGGGCAGCCGGATTCGTGCCCCAGAGCTCGTGACAACTTAAGGAGGGGACCATGGTCAGGATTCATACGGTCGTGGCGGGGGAGACGCTGTCAGCACTGGCGCTGCGGTTCTACGGAGACGCGGAACTGTACCGGCTGATCGTGGCGGCCAACGCAATTCCCAATCCCGACGTCGTCAGCGTCGGGCAAAAATTGGTCTTTCCCGATTACACGCGGTACACCGCCGTCCCCGGAGACACGTTGCCTGCCGTGGCTTCCCGTTTCTACGGGCATGCCGAGTTGTCCCGTTTGGTAGCTGCCGCCAGCGGCATCGCCGATGGCGCCGGCCTCAATCCGGGGCAACGGCTCATCGTGCCGGAGCTCAAGAGGTATACGGTGGCTCCCGGGGATACGTTGTCGGCGTTGGCATCACAGTTCTACGGCGACGCCTCGTTCTATCCACCGATAGCCGGTGTCAACGGCATCCCCGACCCAGGTCACATCAACCCCGGACAGACGCTGGTCATCTTCAGTGGTCGTGGCGACGGGTTCGGCCTGCGCATCGTCGACCGCAACGAGGCCGACCCCCGCCTCTGGTACTACCGGTTCCAGACTGCGGCTGTCGGATGGAACCCCGGCGTCAACGTCCTGCTCCCGGACGACTACCACACCAGCGGCCGCACCTACCCCGTGCTCTACATGTTCCACGGCGGCAACGACGACTTCCGCTCGTTCGACTTCATGGGTATTCGCGACTGGACGGCAGGAAAGCCGATCATCGTGGTGATGCCCGACGGGGGGCATGCCGGCTGGTATTCCAACCCGGTCACTTCCTTTGTCGGACCGCGCAACTGGGAGACATTCCACATCGCCCAGCTGCTGCCGTGGATCGAGGCGAATTTCCGCACGTACGCGGAGTATGACGGGCGCGCGGTCGGTGGCTTCTCGATGGGCGGCTTCGGTGCGCTGAAGTACACGGCCAAGTACTACGGCCACTTCGCATCGGTCAGCGCTCACTCCGGTCCGGCGAGCCTGCGCCGCGATTTCGGCCTCGTGGTGCACTGGGCGAACATCACCTCGGCGGTCTTGGATCTGGCCGGAGGAACGGTTTACGGCGCCCCGCTGTGGGACCAGGTCAGGGTCAGTGCCGACAATCCGGTCGAGCGGATCGAGAGCTACCGCAACAAGCGGATCTTCCTGGTTGCTGGAACCAGTCCCGATCCGCTCAATTGGTTCGACAGCGTGAATGAGACGCAGGTCCTTGCCGGCCAACGGGAGTTCCGCGACCTTCTCGGACGTGCCGGCATCCCGTTCGAAGCGCACGAGGTGCCCGGCGGTCATGTCTTCCGTCCCGACATGTTCCTACAGGATCTCGACGGGATCATCGCGCGACTGCGTCCAGCCAACGTTGTCAGTAGCACTTTGTAACAGCAACCTCACCTCTCTCAACTGTCACATTTGCATCAGAAATCATTCTTTTCACTACCAACGCTTTGGAAACTTAATTCACGGTAGCCAACAATTGTCACAGTGGGCGAGGCTGGAATTTAGAAACCCTCGTCGGTGCACGTGGGAGGGCACGGTTGCCAGCAATAGGTGGTCTGGCCTGGAGTTTTGCTTTCATGGCGTCCGGACCTCGCCATGCCCATCTGCCACATCAGCCGCATAACTATTAAATAAACTCAAAGAAGATAATTAGACTCTCTAGCACGGCTATTTTACTTTCGCCTCATCGGTAAACTCTGTATCACGATGGGCTGCAAATAGTCTTTCGCCCGCCATTACAGGCGTGCACAGGCAGTGCATGCCGCGATGAAGGGATCGACATGCGCGTGCGCAAGGTCGTCACCGTCTTCGGTTTCGTCGGTGCGATCGCTCTGGCTCAGACCGTCTTGACAGTCCCCAACGCCGGTGCGGAACCGAACTGGGACGCGATGGCGCAATGTGAATCGGGCGGCAACTGGTCTGCTGACACCGGCAACGGCTTCTACGGTGGGCTCCAATTCGCGCCCGCCACGTGGGCATCCCATGGGGGTAGGGGATCGCCCGCCGAGGCCAGTCGCGAGGAACAGATTCAGGTGGCCCGCAACGTATTGCGAACTCAAGGGCTCGGGGCTTGGCCGGTGTGTGGCGGGCCGATCGGCATGGCGACCGGGACCTGCCGCCAGATGGTGGCGTGGATTCCCATCGGGCACTTGCCACGTCTGTGTACCGTGGTGCTCAATCCGCTGTCCTGATACCCGTTTTCGCCAGTTGCGGTGAGCTCTCGACAGCTCAGGTTGACGACGTCCCTGCCGCGGTTGCGCTTTCGGTGGCTCGGTCCCGTGTGCCTGTGACGGTGCCCACGCGCGGCGGGGCAAAGTCTTGGGCCGCACCGAACCTCCTCTCAGCAAACCCTCAGTGCGGTAACGCAACATCTACGTAGGCGCCGGCAGGGCGCATAAATGTCGGTGTCGCAAGGGAAGAAGCAAACGCATGAATCAGTGGTCGGGGATGTCGTCGCAAAGTAGCAACCGTGACTGGGAAGCGAATGGCACGGCGGATCAACGGGATTCAAGCCCGTGGAGCCGCAAGGGCTATCAGCAGCCGTACCCGCCTTATGGGGTGCATCCCGAGGTGACCCAGAAGTTCGACGCCCCTCTGGTGCAGGAGAGTTCACAGCCGAAGAAGAAGTCGCGCGTCGGTGTGCTCGTCGCCGGCACCGCGGCGGTGGCGATGGCTACCGGCGCAGTGGCCGCAGTCGCCGTGGTGGATCACGCCGCACGCCCGACGCCAGTCGCTCAGGCACCGGCCGCTGACCGCATCGGCATACCTTCGCCGGCCGTGGGAGCCGCTCCGGCACAGCCGAAGGGTTCCGCACCCGCCGGGTCTGTTGAACAGGTCTCCGCCAAGGTGCTGCCCAGCGTGGTGAAGTTGCAGGTCGAGACCGGTCAAGGGCGGGAGGAAGGGTCCGGCATCGTTCTGAGCGAAGACGGCCTGATCCTGACCAACAACCACGTCGTGGCCTCGGCCGCCCAAGGTGCCGGCGGTCAGGGTCCGATGGCCGCGCAGGCGTCACCTGATGGCGCGTTCCCCGGATTCCCGCGCGGACTGCTTCCCGGCGGACAGTTCCCCGGCGACGACCCGTATTCGCCCGACGGCCCTTCGGCCAACAGTTCCGGTCGCTCCGGCGGCGCCATCCAGGCGACCATCACGATGTCCGACGGACGCACGGCGCCGTTCACCGTTGTCGGCACCGATCCCGACGACGACATAGCGGTGGTGAAAGCGCAGAACGTCTCCGGGCTCACTCCGATCACGATCGGCTCGTCGAAAGACCTCAAGGTGGGCCAGAACGTCGTTGCGGTCGGCTCGCCTCTGGGCCTTCAGGGCACCGTGACGACCGGCATCATCAGCGCGCTGGATCGCCCGGTCGCGACCGGCGACGGGCAATCCGGCCAGCATTCGGTGATGAGTGCCATTCAGACTGACGCCGCGATCAATCCCGGCAACTCCGGTGGTGCTCTGGTGGACATGAACGGGGACCTCATCGGCGTCAATTCGGCGATCGCATCGTTGGGGGACAGTCAGGGTTCGCAAGGTGGCGGGCAAGCCGGATCCATCGGTCTGGGTTTCGCCATCCCGGTGGATCAAGCCAAACGTATTGCCGACGAACTTGTTTCGACGGGAACCGTGCAGCACGCCTCGTTGGGCGTGCAACTTTCCGGCAATGACACCCGGGGCGCCGCCGTCGCCGGCGTCGTCGCAGGCGGTCCGGCAGCAGCCGCGGGCCTGCCGGAAGGAGCAGTGATCACCAAGGTCGACAACCATGTGATCGACGGTCCGGATGCCCTGGTCGCCGCCGTGCGCTCCAAGGCGCCGGGGGACACCGTGACGCTGACCTATGAGGATGCGTCCGGAGCTTCGCGAACCGTGGATGTCACTCTCGGGCAGGTGCAGGCGTAGGAACCTCGGAGTCGGCCCCAGCCTGGTATTCCTGGCTGGGGCCGATCGTCATTGCCGTTTCGGGGGGTCACGTAATCGGCGATGCTCCCGGAAATGGTTGTAGCACAGCAGGATTTCCCACGCTGTGGCGGTACGCGGTGGGCGTGGTGTCGAACCAGCGCTTGCAGGCTCGGGTGAGCACGCTGTGTTCGGCATAGCCGAGATGGCGGCAGATTTGGTCCAGGCTCAGGTCGGTATCGAGCAGTAGCCGGTGGGCGACGTCGCGGCGGGTCTCCTCGAGTAGTTCGGCGAAGGTGGTGTCTTCGGCGGCCAGGCGGCGACGCAGGGTTTTGGGGTGAAGGCCGAACTGACGCGCGGCGATCTCGGCGGTGAGATTTCCGGTCGGCAGTAATTGGCGGATGACGCTGCGCAGAGTGTCTGCCAGGCCGCGGGTCGTGGTGGCCGGGGTGGTGGACAGGTAGTTCAGGGCGAGTTGATGGGCGACGATGTCGTGGCTGAGCGGCCGTTGCAGATCGCTTGCGCGCACGGTGAATCCGGCGATCGGCTCGTCGAAGTGCGGCGGGCAACCGAAATAGCGGCGATAGTCGGTTTTGGTGCCCAGCGCCGGGTGGGGCAGGTGCACGGCCACGGGTCGGTAGGCGGTGCCCAGAAACAGATGCAGCGCCTGCAATGTGACACCGAGCGCCAGTTCGATCGCCTGCGCCTGCGCCTGCGCAGGTCGCGGATTGAGCAGGAAGTCGAACTCGAACCGGCCCAGTGCGGGATCGGGATGGACAGTGACCCGCGTGACGATGCCGGGACTGTAGGCGTTCATGTAGGTGTCGAGTACGGCGAACGCGTCGGCAACGGTGGCCGAGGTGCGGGCCGCGAATCCGACCGGGCCGAGGATGTCGATGCTTTGGCGCAGCGCGAGCTGACGACCGAAGTCACCCACGTTGAGAACCACGGCCGCGTCCTCCACGGCGGCGATGGCGTTGCGCAGCGGGATATATCGGTCACGGTGCCCGACGTCATCGGCATCGAGGTTGACCAATCCGAGCAACGCTGCGGGGTCACCGCCGTGCGCGGTCACCAGTGACGAATACCCGGTCAGTGAAGAGCCCCGGATCAGCAACATGTCCATGACAGTCAAGAACTTGTCCAGGAAAGTCAAGACAACCTGGTCGGCATGCAGCAAGATGATCGGAGCCCGGTTCACTGGCGACGGTGACATGGGGACGGGCCCGTTGTAACTACACGCGTGCCGGTGCGGCACGCCGGTCTGTCCCGATGAAGGGGTGTGGGTTGAAGTTCTCCAATTCGTGGCAATGGCTGAAGGGTGCGGTTGCCGTGATAGCGGCGACGGCTGCATCGACGGCTGCGCTGACGGCGTGCAGCGGTACCGGCGGATCCGACGATCGGAATGAGTTGAGCATGGAGCAAGTGCGCGAAATCGCGAAAGAAGCCTACATTTACGGCTTTCCGATGGTCGACAACTACCGCATCCAATACTCCTACTTCGTCGACAAGGAGGATTCGAATTACAAGGGCGCATGGAACCAGCTCCACAGCATCGCCCGCGTTGCCACACCGGCCGACACCGCCATCCAGACACCCAACTCCGACACGCCCTATTCCTTCGTCGGCGCTGACCTGCGCAGCGAGCCGCTCGTGCTGACCATCCCGCCCATCGAGGCCGGGCGCTACTTCTCCGTGCAGTTCATCGACGCCTACACCTACAATTTCGCCTACGTCGGCAGCCGCACCACCGGCAACGGCGGCGGCACATATCTGCTTGCCGGACCGAACTGGCACGGCGAGAAGCCCGCCGGCATCACCGAAGTCGTCCAGTCCGACACCGATTTCGCGTTCGCCGCCTACCGCACCCAGCTGTTCGGTCCCGACGACCTCGACAACGTCAAGAAGATCCAGGCAAGCTACCGGGCCCAACCCTTGTCGGCGTTTCTGAACCAGCCGGCCCCGGCCGCAGCGCCCGCCATCGACTTCGTCAAACCCCTGGCGCCCGAGCAGGAGAAGACCTCGGCCGAGTTCTTCGACATCCTGGACTTCACGCTGCGCTACGCCCCGACGCTGCCGTCGGAGAAAGACCTGCGAGCCCGTTTCGCCACCATCGGTATCGGCGGTGACGACGCCTTCAACGCAGACACGCTGACACCCGATATGCGCGCCGCCATCGAAGGCGGAATGGCCGACGCCTGGGCAGAATTCACCGCTTTGCAGACAGACAAGATCAACACCGGGAAGGTGACCACCGCCGATCTTTTCGGAAGCCCCGAGGAAATGGGCGACAACTACCTCTACCGGATGGCCGGGGCCGTGCTGGGCATCTACGGCAACACCAAGCAGGAGGCGATCTACCCGTACTTCGCGACCGACTCGGCTGGAGCGCCGCTGAACGGGGCCAACAACTACACCTACCGGTTCCCGCCCGGACAGCTGCCTCCTGTCAAGGCGTTCTGGTCGTTGACCATGTACAAGCTGCCGGAGATCCTGCTGGCGGCCAATCCCATCGACCGGTACCTGGTCAACTCAGCGATGCTGCCGAGCCTCAAACCCGACGCCGACGGCGGTTACACCCTCTACATTCAGCACGCATCACCAGGCGCGGACAAGGAATCCAACTGGCTGCCTGCTCCGCAAGGCCCGTTCAGTCTCGTCGAACGGCTGTACTGGCCCGAGCAATCCGCGATCGATGGCCACTGGCAGGCACCCAAACCGCAGAAGGTCTAGAACCCATCCTGCGCGAGGTGGCCGCTGGATTCAACCCGGATGAGAGCACGTACACGCATGGTTTCGTATGTCGATCACCGAACTTGGAGGTTCCGATGAAGAAGTGCACGCTCGTCCTCATTGCTGCCACGGCCCTGTCCATAGCGCCGATGACGGGAGCGCCCGCCGCGGGCGCGGAAGTCTGTGCCGGCGCCGACGGACGCCATTTCGCCGCCGGCGGCTGCACCGACATCGCCGGTGACGCCGCCACCGGTGCGGCCATCGCCGCAGCCCACGATCCCTATGTTGCCGGTGAAATCCCTTGTTACACCGTCGAAGGCGTGCCCTACTACACTCCGCCCGGGGAGCCTTGCTGATTCGTGATCGGAAAGCGCCGGCCCCTCGGGGATTGCCGAGGTGACGACTAGATGGCCCCAGGTGTTCCAGGCGGGCTCATCGACCCGTCGACATTGGGCACCATTGCCGGGGCCGGGATCCCGCCTCCGGCAGCGTCATCTCCGGGGATGCCGTCGTCGGGCGCCTGGTCGTACATGCCTCCGAAGCAGGACGGATTCCACCCCTCAGTCGCGCATGCCGGATCATCCGGGCTATTGGGTTCGAAAGTCGCGAGCATGCCGGGTGGCGCTGAAGCGACGGCGGCGATATTCGCTGGAAGCACCGCACCCAGCACGGATAGTCCAGCAATCGCCGCCACGGCTGCTCTGTTCAGCGTGTTTCGTGCCTCACAAGTCATCGTCCGACTCATCTGCCGCTCCTTTACCTGGGACCTGACGCGGGGCGGCTTGACGTTTGCCATGGCCGATCCGGTATTGCCCATGCTTGCAGTTCCGCAGGTGCCGTGGGTGAAAACCGGAGCTTCGCTGGCAGATCCTGGCGATGCCAGTTGTCAGAGGAGTCCGCTCACGTGGACGGCAGGGCATCTACGATCGGGGTGTTCTGGGCTGCGGCGACCCACCATTTTCCGCCACTGAGCACCAAGACGTACATCGCCATCTCGCTGAAACCACCGTCAAGCGCACTTCGGCGAATCTGCGCCACGGTCACCCCTGGTGCGGGGCAGACGACCTGCGCCAGTTCAAAGCGTGATGGCGGAACAACAGGTGGGCCGCTCATCATCCGGCGGTGAATCGGGTTGAGGATCGAATATCCTTGGAGTGCCGCGCCTTTCGGCGTGCCCCAAAGGATGTCGCCGGCGAACATGCTGTCGTAGACGTCGGCGTCGCCCGCGTCGCCGCCACGCTGAAGTTGGTCGATCAGATCACGCACCGCTTGCGAGCCGTCGAGGGTCGGATCATCGAGGTCGGGGCGTCGCGTCGTCATCGCTCAACCGTAATATCTCAACTGCACTTGAGTTCAAGGAGTTTCACGCGCCCGGTGATCGGAATCGATCTGTTCGCGAAGAATATCTCCGTGACCCGCGTGCCTGGCGAACTCTTCGATCATGGCGAGCAGGGTCCATCGCATGCTGACTGTGCCTTCGCGGGGATTGTGCTTTGTGTCGTCGAGGTCGAACCCGGCCGCGATGGCTCGTGACCGCCGGCTCGCGCGCTCGAACTCGGCGATGACGTCGGGCAGTGTCTCGACGTCTGATACGGCGAAGGTGCCCTCGTCGCGGTTGGAGTATCCGTCGCACTCAGATTCATCGAGACCGGCCCAGAACCGTTGGAACCAAATCCTTTCCGCAGCAGCGGCATGTTTGAGGATCGAGATCGGCGTCGAAAGCGATGTGACGAGCCGACGGCGGGCGTCTGCCTCGGACAGGCCTCGTGCTGTCTCGATGAGCGCCTGCCGGTTGCGGTCGAGCATGTTCTCGATGATCTCTCGCTCGCTGCCGTTGGTAATCCGGTAGGTATTCATGGGTTTTCGGCTCCATTCTGGGTGCTGTGGTCTGTGATGGCAGAACGTGGTCACAGAAGCTGTGGGTGTGCCGATGCATCTGGGGCAGCGACGAGGTGGCCGACGCCGGTAGGCGATCGGGAGAGGGGAGCGCCCAACGCGCGGATGCGGACGATCGCGGGCGAAACGGCTGCTGCCAGAGCCAGTATGTCGGAGATCTTGATTCAGGGCTACGACTTGACGACTCGGGGACAGCTGATGGACCAGGCGTCCCCGAAAATTAGTTGGACGGGATCAGATGCAAGTTGATAGCGTGCGCGAGACCGTGACATTACGCGAGGAGGTGAGACCCATGACCGCAGGAATCATGTGGGTGCTCCCACTCGTGCTCACGGTCGGGCGTTGACGTAGGTGTCGCCGGGAGCGCCTGAAACAGGCAATCCCGAAAGGCAACACCATGCAATTCATTTCTGCGACATCGTCGAACGGTGTCATCGAACGCAATTTCGCCGTGGGCGAGGTCACCGGCGTGCTGTGGTCGCCCGCATCGACGTCCGTCGGTGGGCCACTGCTCTTGTTGGGGCACTCCGGCGGCATGCACAAGAAGGCTCCCGGGCTGGTGGCCAACGCGCTTCACAGCGTTACCGCCCATGGGTTCACCGTCGCTGCCATCGACGCACCGGGACATGGCGACCGGCCCCGAAGCGATCAGGATCAACAGTGGGCCGAGGAAATCCATCGGGCCCGTGCGGCGGGGGAGCCGATCGCCCCCATCGTCATCGACTACAGCATGTCGCTCGCGCGGCGTGCGGTACCGGAATGGCAAGCAACGCTGGACGCGTTACTGGCGTGGCCGGAGATCGGCGACGAAGCGCCCATCGGATATGGCGGCGTGTCATCGGGAGTCGTGACCGGGCTGCTGTTGGCCGCGGTCGAACCCCGGATCGCTGCCGTGAGCTTCGGCGCGGTTTTCGTAGACGACACTCTGATCGAGGCCGCACGGCGGATCAGAGTTCCGGTCGAGTATTGGATCCCTTGGGACAACGACATTTTCAATCGCGCATACGAGGTCGATTTGTTCGATGCGTTCGGGTCGACGGAGAAGACTCTGCACGCCCATTCGGGCCGGCCTCATTCTGCACCGGAACACGCACGCGACAGTTCGGCTCGGTTCTTCGCTCGCCACCTTCGCCGTTACGCGAGAGGCGGGTCGGACTGACCTCAACGGGTGTCTGTGGGTCGCCGTCGTGGCGGCCCTCATCGATGGCCGGCAGGGCTGGGTTGCAATTGGTCCCACATCGTGCGGGCGGCATCGACGACGCGGTCGTCGAGATGGTGGGTCGGTGCCGCCTGCGCGATCGCCACGAGCGCGTCGGCGAGGCAGATCGGACCGACCGAATGCTGCCGGGCGTGCTCCACAATCTCGTCGAACGCTTGCTCGACGCTGCATCGTCGTAGGCCCACGACGATTCCTTTGGCAGTGTCCAGCGCCCGCGCACCCGCGGATGTCTGGCCGGGCGATCCGGTGTGGGCGTACATATCGTCATCACCTCCAGCATGACTGTCGCATCGGTCATTTCGTTGTGTACCCACCGGTCGTGCGCCCCACCGTCCGAGCGGTCGGTGACGGGTCCTTTGGCAACGTTCCCGCGCTCGTCGTGCGGTCAGCGGGAGGTGGTGAGAAGCGCCTGGTCGACGTAGGTCAGCCCGGTGGGCGGAACCTTGCCCGAGATCGCCTCAAGGAACTGGGCGGCGAATTCACGAAGTTTGGTGTTCGTCTCTTGGGAGCGCCAGACCAGGATCTCGAATGCACGCTGGGCCGAAACACCATAGGCGGCCATGAGTACGCCTTTGGCCTGTTCGATGAGGGACCTTGAGGCGGCGATATCGGACATCATCGCGGTGATCTCTGACTGCTGGGCCTCGGTGACATCGATGTAGAACCCCGAGGTGCCGGTCACGGTGCCCTGGTCGTCACGCAGAAGGTCGCCCACCACGATCACCAAATGGGTGTGGCCTTCGGTGTCGATGATGCGGTGACGGCTGCTGAACGGTTGGCCGCCCAACACGAGGTCCAGTACCGCGGCCACCTGTTCACGGTCCTCGGGGTGCTTGTGTTGCAAGAGCAACTCGGTGGTGGGCTGGACCGTGCCGGGCTCGTACCCGTGCATCCGCGCAACCGCATCGGACCATTCCCACCGTTGGCCGTCCAGTAAGAACCTGAATCGTCCGACCCGTTGCGGCGCACCGGAACCCATGACCGTCTCCACTGCCGTGAGCTCCTGAGCGATGCTGCCGTCGCCGTCCACCGAGTCGATGTTCGTTTCTGGCACGAACAGGGTGGACGTGGTCCGCTCGTCCACATCCGGGGTCAGATCTGATGAGTTCTCCACCATATTTGGCCTTCCCTCAGGACTGGAAAACCTATGTCTGAAAGCATAGCCTTGTTGTATCGACGGTTCTACCCTTATTCGACGAAGATGGGTGAAGCGATTGGTCACGGAGGATGGAGAGAGGGTGTGACGAAGGAGGATGGGGCCGCGCGGTCGGCGCGCGGCGTGTACGGAATCTCGGTGGCCGCCGAGCTCTCCGGGATCGGGCCGCAGACGCTGCGCCTCTACGAACGGTGGGGATTGATCAACCCGTCGCGGACCGCGGGCGGGACCCGGCGCTACAGCGATGACGACATCGAACAGCTACGGCGGATCACCGAATTGGTCGACCAGGGCATCAATTTGGCCGGCATAGTCCAGATCCTCGATCTGCAGGAGAAGAACGTCGAGCTCGAATCCGTCAACAGCGAGCTGGAATTGCGCAACGCTGCGCTCGAGGCCGACCGAGAGACCCCGCAACCGCAGCCACGGCAGAAGGCCGCGGCCCGTGGCGGAGGGCGTCATGGCTCCGGGCACAACCCAGATTCCGCGAGACGCACCGGCCAGTAAGAAGTCTCGGTCTCCAGCGGCGTCGAGCGCCATCCGCGGGCACTGGATGGGTCAGTCTCTCCAGACAACCTTGTCGGTGCCCCCGGCGTCCCGATAAACGACGCTGTCCGGGGCGGTGGCGCCTCGTACGTCGAAGTAGACCCGCCCGGTTGTCTGGGTGCCCGGCGCGATCGGTTGGTTGGGAAGTCCGTCCGTCTGATTGCCCTTCATGTCCGCGTACGTGGAGCTGTTGACGGCTCGCGCGTTGAAATCGGAAATGTTCGGAGTGGGGGAGCCACTCACAGCTCGGGCCGTCACGTCGGAGTACCAAATGCCGTCGTTGTGACCGCTGGGGCGCAAGTTACTGACGGTGTAGTCGATGGCGCCTCCCGGACTCGGGACCTCTGCGGTTTGCCCGAACTGCAGCACCTCCGGATCGGCGAACCCGGGTGGCGCCGCCAAGACTCCGGCCACCGCCACTCCGGCAGCGGCCACTGTAGTTTTCAGAGCGATTTGCGAAAACGTCACCTCAAGCTCCCTCCGCCATTCTCCTGTCTCCAAGAGTGATTGCGTGTGGTTCCACCTGACGGGTAACCGCACACGAGGATTACAAACCTGCGAGCGGCCGTCGGCTAACGTGGCGACCTGTGGGGGATGAGGCGCGTCGCGAAGGCTTGCTCGATGTCGGCGACGGGAACCTGGTGTTCTGGGAATCCCGAGGAAATCCACGCGGGCGGACTGTGTTGATTGTGCATGGCGGCCCCGGCGGCGGGCGGTCCCGCACCGCACACAAGTCTTTTGACCACACGGTGTTTCAGATCGTTTCGTTCGACCAACGAGGGTGCGGGAACAGTGTGCCCAGCGCCGCGGATCCGGCAACAGCGATGCGCCTGAACACGACTGACCATCTCCTGGCGGATATGGAGAAGTTGCGAAATCACCTCGGCGTGGATCGATGGCTGCTCTTCGGTGGATCCTGGGGCTCGACTCTGATCCTGGCCTATGCCCAGCGTTACCCACATCGCGTGGCCGGCATCATCCTCATCGGTGTCACCATGACGCGGCGCAGCGAAATCGACTGGCTCTATCGCGGGCTGCGACGACTGTTGCCTCAACAGTGGGAACGGTTCCGGGCCGGTGCCCCTGCGCATCTGAGGGACGGGAATCTGGTGCAGGCGTATCGCCGGCTGATGGAGCATCCTGACCCTGAAGTGCGCCGGCATGCCGCACGGGAGTGGTGCGCCTGGGAAGATGCCGCGATCGCCCACGAGACGCAAGGCAGCCCGGGGCAGTACAGCGCCAAACCGGATGAGGCGAGACTGGCTTTCGTGCGGATCTGCACCCACTTCTTTGCCCACTACGCATGGCTCGACGACGGGCAGTTGTTGCGCGAGGCCGGCAGACTCGCGGGCATTCCCGGAGTGCTCATCCATGGCAGGCTCGACCTCTCGGCACCGCTGATCACCGCATGGGAGCTCGCTCAAGCCTGGCCCGACGCCGAGTTGGTGGTGATCGAAGATTCTGGGCATACGGGAAGTGCTGCGATGGAAGATGCTGTTCGGCAGGCGATTTCACGGTTCACCGACGGCGATCTGAGCCGCGGCCCCCGATGGCCGCCGTAACCGGTCGATCAGTGCCGTGAACCCATGGCGTCGCTCAAGGCGAAGGGCGAACCAACCTCTCAAGGAGTGAGGACGATCCGGCCGAACACACGCCCTTGATCCATCTGACGGTGCGCTTCGGCCGCCAGCTCAAGGGGAAGGACCTCGTGCACGACGGCATGTAATTCCGCGCGCACCGCTGCGTCGAACTGTGCGGCACGAACCGTTGCCGTCGTATCGGCCGGCACAGTGTCGAGGCTGAAGGTGGCGAACGAGCGGGACTGCTGGAATGCGGCCAGGTCGATGAGTCGCCGTCCGAAGTCCGCAGGGGGTAGTCCGGCCACCACGCCCGCGAGGACCAGGCGTCCATTCGGTGCCAGACGGTCGACGAATGCGGGAAGCCCTGTCCCGCCGACGATATCGATGATCACGTCGAACGACTTCGGCGCAGCGGAATCGCCTTCGCCGGCGCGGTCGAGCACATGCGTGGCACCCAGAGCGCGAAGTCGTCTGCCGCGCTCGGGCGTTGACGTCGTCACCGCGACGATGCCCGCCCCCGCGCGCGCCGCGATTTCCACGGTCGCGATGCCGATGCTGCCCGCGGCACCGCGTACGAGCACGGATTCGCCAGGGGCGAAGTGCGCGTGGGCAAGTGCGAAGTGCGCGACTGTCGCCGAACCACCCAGCGTCACCGCGTCGATCGACGATAGATCTTCCGGCAGCGCGACGATGTCTTCGATGCCGGCAACCGCCTGCTCGACGTAGCCGCCGGTGCGGGTGAATGCCCACACGCGCCTGCCCACCCACGCCGAGTCGACGGCGGCACCGACCGCGGTCACGGTGCCCGCCACCTCGCTGCCCGGGATCATGCCCTCGGAGAACCCATATCCGGCGAGTGTGCCGCGGCGAATCACCGCATCGACGCCGCCGACCCCGATCGCCTCCGTCGCGATGACCACCTGTCCCGGCGCTGGAACCGGAGACGGCGTTTCGATCACCGCCATACCGCTCGGGTCGCCGAATTCCTGGATCGCCACTGCGCGCACCATCGCCTCCGTCTCGCTACATTTGTCTGCGGTATCGTTTGCGACGTTAACGGACGCCCCCGTCCACTTCCGTGAAGTGAGAACCATGGCCGCTCGATTGCCTCACATGCTCCGTTCCGACGCACAGGACAATCGGGACCGTGTCCTCAAGGTTGCGCGACAACTCTTTTCGGAACGCGGAATGGACATCACGATGCGCGAGGTCGCCCGGCGCGCCGGCGTCGGTCCCGCGACCCTGTATCGACGGTTCCCTACCAAGCAGATGTTGGTCGACGAGGCCTTCGCGGACGAAATGCGATCATGCCGAGACATCGTGAACGACGGTTGGGCAGATCCCGACCCGTGGCGAGGGTTCTGCTCGGTGATCGAACGGATCAGCGTCCTCAACAGTCGCAACCAGGGTTTCGTGGATGCCTTCACGTCGGCGAACCCTCAGATCGACACGTTGGCAGCCCACCGCGCTTTGGTACTGCGGAAGCTAACCCAGCTGGCCGACCGCGCCAAGGCGGCCGGCGAGCTGCGCCACGACTTCGTCATCGACGATCTCGTACTGGTGCTGCTTGCCGGGCGCGGACTGTCCTCGACGGCACCATCGGACCGGGAGGTGGCGGCTCGACGCTTCGCGGCGCTCGCCATCGACGCGTTTCGGCCTTCCGGTGCGACGAGCAAATTGCCACGCTCCCCGGGACTCATCGCGTGCGTAGCGCGGCCGCATCCAGATCCTCACTCAACACGATGACGGTAGGAGCTCTGCCATGGCAACTGTCACAACGCAATCCGAACTGCTCCGAGAAGACTGCGCAGCGCTCGTCGTGGGCGGCCCGACCACGGTTCTCGACCTCGGCGGTCTGCGTATCGTCAGCGACCCGACCTTCGACGACCCGGGCCCGCACGGTTACCTGACCAAGACGGAAGGACCCGTCATCGTCGAGGACCAACTCGGCGCCGTCGACGTCGTGCTCGTCAGCCACGACAACCACACCGACAACTTCGACGACCGCGGCCGCGCCTTCGCCCTGGCCGCACCGTTGCTCCTCACCACCCTCGGCGGCGCTCAGCGCCTGGGCGCTCCAGCCGTGGGCATGGCGGAGTGGAGCACTCACCGTCTTGCGCGGCCAGACGGCGGCGAGCTGACCATCACGGCCGTCCCTGCTGTCCACGGTCCTGAGGACGGTGAGCGCGACCCGGACGGCAACATCAACTGCGAAGTCATCGGATTCGTGCTGTCGGGCAGCGGACTGCCCACCGTCTACATCAGCGGTGACAACGCTTCCATCCGCGCTGTTGCCGAGATCGCCCGTCGTGTCGGCAAAATCGATGCGACGGTCCTGCACGCCGGCGCTGCCCGTGTCCCCGGCAAGTTGCGGCATCGCCCGGTCAGTTTCGACAGCGTCCGAGCCGCCGCAGCCGCCGCGGTTCTCGGCGCCCCGGTCAACATCCCCGCCCACTACGCCGGTTGGGAACACTTCACCGAAGGCCGCGACGACATCGTGAGCGCTTTCGATGACGCCGGCCTCACCCCGATTCTGCGTGTCGCGGACCATGGCACCTGGCTGTCGCTACGCCCGTGAGGCGATGGGCCGGGCTCGGTCAGATGTTCCAATATGCCTGTACCGCAACGGATGTGTGCGTGTAGCGAGACGTCACGGGCTCAGTTCAGCCGCTCGGTGAGGTGGACCTCGACGTCATCACCGTCGTTTTTGCCGATCACCTTGCGGATTGCAGCAGCCACTGGGAGCTTGTGGGTTCCGTCGCCCAGGGCCATGAACGCTCCGGTGAACGGCTGGCCATCGACGGTGCCGGCGACCTTGACCAGCCCCCGGGTGCCGAAGATCTGCGCCGAGTCGGGCAGCTGGACGCAGGTCCAGGTGTCGCCTGGGCGCGCTTTGCCCAGACGAGCGGTGAATGTGATGTCCAAGGGCTGCGGATTCGCCATGATCGCGGTCCTCCTTACTTGTTGAGCGAGGCGACGGTCGGTCAGCGCGACGTGGCCTGGTCGACGTCCTCCAGGTACACCAAGCCGTTGCCGTCGGGGTCGGTGAAGGAGAACATCGCCGGTACGCCCTCGATACGGACCAGCTCGTCGTTGTGCAGGGTCACGCCTGCGGCGCGGACCTCGTCGTGGGCTTGTTGAGCGTCAGGGGTACCCATCCGGATCGCAATCGGGATCTGGCTGTCGAGTGGTAGCAGAACCAGCGCGACATTCGAGCCTGGCGGCACGACCTCGATCATGCGCGCACCAGGCCAGACCTCCACGTCGTTGCGAAGCTCGAATCCCAGCACGTCGGTGTAAAACTTCAGCGCGGCGTCCTGGTCAGATACCGGAACCGACACACTCAGCACTCTGGTCGTCATCGTCATGCTCAATCAGACTCCGCTGCAGTCGAAGACTCATCGCGAGCGTGTCAATTCTCGGCGGGAGGATCTGGGGGCAAAGGGAAAGTCCGCCCCAATCTGACGCGCTCAAGCGCCACTTTGGTCGATCTGTACTGCGGTTTTGCCAGACCCAAGATGTTCCAATACAGTGCATGGCTAATTACTACTACGTAGTAGTACCAGGCAAGGTGACACGGATCACATCGTGGCAAACAGGGTGGTTGTTGCCACGAATGTGAGGTGTCGGCGGCGAGCTAGCTCTCGTTTCGCCACGCTGTAGTACAGGCAGCAAACTTTTTCTGGTGCGCATCCGATCGGTCGGTGCTTGGTCGCCGCATGGCCATCGGTGTGCAGTCCAACCCTGTCTTCTCGCGCCGAGAGCCGGGGTTGGAGGGGGGTTTGTATCCGACACGCGGATCCACAAGTTCAGATCCCCCGCAGAGGAGAGCAAGACCATGCCGAAAGCCGACCGGCCAACGGACACGTTCGGAAAACGCCATCAAATGAAAAAGATCATCACCACCTGCCTCGTTGTTACCGGACTCGGCGGTGCCACTCTGCTCTCCCAGCCGATGCACCGGCATACGGCAGTCGCGGTCGAGCCACGGCCGGCGGGCGGCGTAGTCACCAAGACGAGGGCCGCCATCGTCCCTCCGCCGGTGGTCGTGACCAAAGACTCCAGCGCGCAGGACATCGTCAAAGCCATCGTGAGCCAGGGCAAGGCCGCCAGGCTCGACGACGACCAGATCAAGACCGTCATCGCCACCGCGAAAATCGAGTCCACTTTCCGCCCGACCGTGTCCGGCGGTGTGCAGGCCTACGGCGGCCCTGGGGGCGGCGCTGACGAGGTCATCGGCCTATTCCAGGAGAAAGCCAGTTTCGGCTCCGTGGCCGAACGCCAAGACCCCAACAAGGCGATCGCCCGGTTCATCGCCCGGTTCACCGAGGCGTACAAGAAATACGGCATCACCAATGACACCGTGCTCGCGGCCACGCTCGCGCAGAACCCACAACTGTCCAAGTACCACGGCGGAGTCGGAACTCAGTACTACAACACGATCAAGAACGCGATGAGCGCGGCCGCAGGCTTGTACAGCCAGGCCGCCGGCGCCACGCTGCAACCGGTCACCTAACCGCTGGATGGGTCCGGCTGCGTCGCTCAAAGCCGGCAAGAAAATTCCGTGACGGTTTCAATTGGGCCAAAGTACTGCACCATATCGGCGACGCGGCTCCGATATCGCCTGTTCGGCTCTAGTGTTGACTGCTGTGGCCGAACGGGACAGGACAAGCATGTGAAGCGCTGGCGCACAGCGCTTCACGTCGCCATGACGGCACTGACAGTGGCCGTCCTCGGGCTCGCGATCACTCCGGTTGCTCATGCGGCCGCGGCCACGGGGACGTTGTCGGTGACATCGACGTGGCAGACCGGTTTCATCGCCCGCTTCACCATCACCAACTTGAGCATGGCGCCTCTGACCGACTGGAAGCTCGAATTCGACTTGCCGGTAGGAGAATCCATCTCGCACACGTGGAGCAGCACGCTCACCCAATCTGGCACGCACTATGTCCTCAGACCCGTGAACTGGAATCGCATCATTCCGCCGGGCGGTTCAGCCAAAGGTGGCATGAGGGGTGTGCTGAGCGGTTCCTATACGCCACCGTTGAATTGTGTGCTGAACGGGCAGTATTTCTGCACTTAGCGGTTACTGCGTATGTGATCACCGTGCCGCAATCATGCATACGCAGGCGGGTTTCTGCGAAAAACACTGTGGACCAATAGGTTCGACCATCTGCGATGACGGCTGGACGCGGGGCGGGCGATTGGCGATCCTGCACTCGGATGCCCTGGCTCGCCGTCAACGATCGCTTTGCTGTTCGGAGCTACGAGGACCGCGACCGACTGCGACGCTCGTCACGTTCCGTTATAGTCCCGGCTGGGCGAGGGTTCGGCCGGGACTGACCCGAACCACGCCGATGACGCGAGAGGAAATCCATGAGGACGATCGCATACCGCCGCAGGGCAGTTGTCGGCCTGGCCGCCGTCGCGCTCATTACGGCGGGCTGCAGCAATGGCACGAGCAGCGAGGCTTCGGCGCCACCTGAGGTCGGGTTGATCGCCACGTCCACGTCTGAAACCCCTGCACAGCCTGAGGTGAAGCTGATCGGGGACAGAGACGTCGAGGTGACGCTGACCGGCCCGATCGCCGCCAAGTACTCGTCGGCAACCGAGGATCAGAAGCAGGCTCTCGGCAAGCCACTGACGGGTGACCACAATGCGGGTACGCGGGACAGCGGTGTGGTGTTCCAGCAGTTCCAGGGCGGGGTGATCGTCGCCAAGAACGACGACGCCGGCACACCCGCATATATCACCGGGGGCAAGATCCGGGAAGCCTGGAATGTCGAGCGCGACCCGAATGGCATTCCTCAGATCGGCGGCAAGAATGGCTCGCCAGGTCCGCTCGGCGTTCCCACCAGCGACGAGAATGCTGTCGGCGATCTGCTCGTGTCAAGCTTCGAGCACGGCAAGGTCGAGTACAACACGAAGACCGGCCAGGTCGAGGTGACTGTCAACGGCAAGGTCGTACCGTCCGGCCTGTAGACGGCGGTGCGAGATCACCGATCACCTGTCAGTGAGTCGATCCAGCCGCGAATCGGCCTGCCTCAGGGCCGCTTCAGCAGCGTGCACCCCGCGCCGCAGCCCCTGCTCTGACCGCTCCGCTGCGTTCAGCTGCGTCGTAGCCGTCTCGATGTCGTGCTCAGCGGCAGCGACCGCCTCGAGTAGCTTCTCGTAGCGTCGTCGCGCGGTTTTGACGCTCGCGCGATGCTCCGCCACCGAGGCCACCGCGTCGTCGTGAGCGGTACGCGCAGCGTTGAATTCCGACGCGGCGTTGTCGCGGGTGCGCCGGGCCTCGTCGATCGCGGCGGCGTCTCGGTCGGACTTTTTCTTTGTCTCCTTCGTCGCGGGCGGTGAGGACGTCCGCGACTCCGACCTCGTATCAGGTCGAGGTTGGGCGACGACTGCCGAGGAAATACCGAAATCACCAAAGCCGGACCATTCTTCGGCTCGGGACAGCCGGCCCAGGCGTGCGGCGACGTCGGGATCGGCGATCGCCGCTTGCCATGTGGCTGTGACGTCGTCGCGCACCGCCGGCGTCGGATCCAACTCTGCGGACGCAAACGCCGCGCGGGTCAGTTCCTGCACCAGGCGCCGCTGCACTGAGGACAACTCGCGGATGCGTTGCCCGTCCATGGCTGCGTGCGCGGCGTGCAGGGCCCCGTGCAGGTCAGCCAATCTCGGCCGCACCGTTGCGTCGGTCAGAGCCAGCCTGTTCACCACCCAAGCCGCCATCGTCGGTCGTCGCGCCGCGGCAATCGCCTTCGCTGCCTCCGCGTCGCCGCGCTTGCGTGCAGCCGCCGCGAATTCCTTGCGCCGCGCCGTGAACTCCTCCGGCCGCGTGCCGTAGAGCGAATCGAGGTCGTCGTCGACGGTCACCGCTGCGACCTCGTCGTTGGGCCAGCCACCCGTCGATTTTCGCAGACGAGCAAATGTTGATCGAACCCATGGGGCTGGGCCGGACCCCGGCCGGTACCCGATCTGCCACGGGTCGCATCGGCCGGTTTGCCCGGACGCGGAAGGGGTACTCGTCCGGCCACCCGCGTATGTGGAGGTGCGAACATGCCCACACCCGTATGTGCCTCGGTGACGGAGAATCGATGACCGCCGAAGCACCCCCTCAAGTTCACCTCATCGCAGGACGACCGTTTCCGGAACGCCTCGGCCCGAGGGGCGCATTGATCTACAAACTTGTGACCACCACGGATCACAAGCTCATCGGCATCATGTACTGCGTCGCGTGTTTCGCCTTCTTCTTCATCGGTGGGCTGATGGCGCTGCTGATGCGTACCGAATTGGCGGAGCCCGGCCTGCAATTCCTGTCCAACGAGCAGTACAACCAGCTGTTCACCATGCACGGCACGGTGATGCTGCTGTTCTACGCCACCCCGATCGTGTTCGGGTTCGCCAACCTGGTGCTGCCACTGCAGATCGGCGCTCCTGATGTGGCGTTCCCGCGGCTGAACGCGCTGTCGTTCTGGCTGTTCTTCCTGGGCGCGCTGATCGCGATGGGCGGTTTCATCGCGCCCGGCGGTGCCGCGGACTTCGGCTGGACGGCGTACTCGCCTCTCACCGATGCCATCCACTCGCCGGGACCCGGCGGCGACCTGTGGATCCTCGGTCTGGCAGTCGGTGGCCTCGGCACCATCCTGGGCGGCGTCAATATGATCACCACGGTTGTGTGCATGCGCGCCCCCGGAATGACGATGTTCCGGATGCCGATCTTCACGTGGAACGTCTTCGTCACCTCGATTCTGGTGCTGATCGCCTTCCCGATCTTGACCGCGGCGTTGTTCGCATTGGCCGCGGATCGCCACCTGGGTGCCCATATCTACGACCCGGCCAACGGGGGACCGATCCTGTGGCAGCATCTGTTCTGGTTCTTCGGTCACCCCGAGGTGTACATCGTGGCACTGCCGTTCTTCGGCATAGTCACCGAGATAATTCCCGTGTTTGCCCGCAAGCCGATCTTCGGCTACACCACCCTGATCTACGCGACGATGGCGATCGGCGCGCTCTCGGTGGCCGTGTGGGCGCACCACATGTTCGCCACCGGAGCCGTTCTGCTGCCGTTCTTCTCCTTCATGACCTATTTGATCGCAGTACCCACCGGTATCAAGTTCTTCAACTGGATCGGAACGATGTGGAAGGGGCAGTTGACGTTTGAGACACCTATGTTGTTTTCTGTCGGCTTCCTGGTCACGTTCCTGCTCGGAGGTCTGACCGGAGTCATGCTGGCCAGCCCGCCGATCGACTTCCACGTCACTGACAGCTATTTCGTGGTGGCGCATTTCCATTACGTGCTCTTCGGCACCATCGTGTTCGCGACGTTCGCCGGCGTCTACTTCTGGTTCCCGAAAATGACGGGTCGTCTGCTCGACGAGCGCCTGGGCAAGTTGCATTTCTGGTTGACGTTCATCGGCTTCCACACCACCTTCCTGGTGCAGCACTGGCTCGGTGACTACGGCATGCCGCGCCGCTATGCCGATTACCTGCCCTCGGATGGATTCACGCCCCTCAACGTGGTGTCGACAATCGGAGCGTTCACGCTCGGCGTCTCGATGTTGCCGTTCGTGTGGAACGTGTTCAAGAGCTGGCGTTACGGCGAGCCGGTGATGGTCGACGACCCGTGGGGTTACGGCAACTCGCTCGAGTGGGCGACCTCGTGCCCACCGCCGCGGCACAACTTCACCGAGCTGCCCCGGATCCGTTCGGAGCGCCCCGCATTCGAGCTGCACTACCCGCACATGGTCGAGCGGATGCGCAACGAGTCGCATGTCGCACGTCAACGTGGGCATTCCATCGAAGCGGCCGACGTCTCGAGCTAGGAAGGTCAGTCGATCTCGGCACGGCGGCCTGGGTGGCGTAACGGAATACCCTCGGCAGCGGTGAAACTGGCGTCGTCTTCTGAAGACAGTCCGATAGACACCACAGTGCGCGGAAAGACGGCGTCGGTCAGGTACGCCAGCCCCACCGCCCACCGGTTCACCATTCGCGGCATGGCGTAGAGGTGGTAGGCGCGGGTGACTGCCTTGGCGGCCAAGCCGGAGATCTGCACGCCCAGCGGATTCGCGACGGCGTAGCGCGGCCCCAAATCGACGACCAGACCCATGTTGCGGTGCTTGTAGTGTCGCCTGTTGCCGTAACCGAGGCTGGCAGCAACGTTGTGCCCCAACGTGTTACCTTGCCGGATCGCATGTTGGGCGGTCGGCGGAGTGATCTTGCCAGGCTGGGTGATGTCCGGCACGGCGGCCGCGTCACCGGCGGCGAAGACGTCGAGATGGCCCGGCACCTGCAAATCGGGCTGCACTTTCAGCCGGCCTTTCTCGGTGTCCAGTCCCAACGTCTCGATCAGAGGTGCGGCGGCCACCCCGGTCACCCATGCGACGGTACGGGTGCCCACCACCGAATCGTCGCTCAGCACCACGCGATCGTGATGGACCTCCTTGAGTGTCGTGCCGAGCCGTACGTCGATGCCACGGCTTTCGAGTACCCGCATGGCAGCCTCGCCCAATTTGCTGCCCACCTCTGGCATCACCTGCTTCGCCACGTCGAGAAGTAGGAACTTGACTGACCGCGGATCGAAATTCATCTGCTGCCCGGCCGCATCGGCGAGTGCCCGCAACTGGGCGGTGAGCTCGGTTCCCGAATAGGAGGCCCCCACGACGACGATGGTGCGCCGCGCCTGAGCCAGCGTGGCGTCGGTATCGAGGCACGCAAGCTCGAGCTGTTCGATCACGTGATCACGTAGGTAAAGCGCTTCGGCGGTCGTCTTCAGCCCACGGGCATGTTCGGCCAGACCGGGAATGTCGAACAGCTTCGTAACGGATCCCGGCGTCAGCACCAACCGGTCCCACTCCATGCTTGCTGCGCGATGCTCTGGATCGGTGAACGTCACCGTGCGGGCATCAAGGTCAACGCCGTCGACGCGTCCGCGTACCGCCCGTACGCCCTTGAGCGCACCGGCCAACGGGACGGTGACGAACCGCGCATCGACGACACCTCCGGCCACGTCCGGGAGCAGCGGCGTGTAGAGCATGTAATCGACCGGCGAAATGATCGTGATGTCGATCGGCGCGTGATGCCGGCGCGCCAAACCGGCAAGCCGCCGTGCGCATTGGAAACCGGTGAACCCGCTACCGACGATGACGACAGACTTTCTTGGCCCGCCGCCGTCCAGAGAATGTTCGCCCATGCTGCTGGCGTACCCGTCTGGCAACGGGACGACACCTCACAATCGACCTGTACGGGCTCGTTGAATCCTTTGTCGATTGCGAGACAAAGCGCGATGACGCGCTGCTAGCGTGGGGTATGAGAGCGCAATCATCGCCATTCCACCCCGTCCATTGCGCCGATGATCTTGTTGACGCCTACCTCGCACACGAAGATCGGCTACTCGCCGAAGCAGCGGGCGACGCGACCGGCGCCGGCGAGTACCGCCGCCGCGACGATGACGACGTGCTTGCGGCGCTCAGCACGTGGAAAACAAGGGCCGGAGATCGCGGCACGCCGCTCACCGAGAAGGACTGGACAAGTCTGGTCCTCGAGCTTGTGCACCGCGCTGCCGCGCAACGCTGACGGCGCGTCGGCATCGTGCCGTTCACCGTGCTGACGTCGTGCACCTTGCCGTCGGGCCGTCGATCTCGCCCCGGAAAATTCGTGCACGGAACGGCTGTGTCGGCGACTTAGCCTTGGGGTCATGGGTCAGGGGACAGCCGACGGTTCATTGCAGCTCGCTTACTTAGCCATGGTTTCCGCCGATGTCGGGCCTTTCCTGCGAGCGCGGGGGTTCGACGTAGCAGGGTCCGGTTTCGAGCGGGAACGGGGATCGCTCTACGACATCATCAACTTTCAAGCCGACCGGCATAACGGCACGACGTCGTGGCACGGATTCTTCGTCAACGTGGGCATCGGATCGGCTGAGGTCGACACCGCATGCCCAGGATACGAGCGTATGAGTCATCCCCTCAAAGGTTCGCTGATGCAACATCGTTGGGAGCATTTGGTACCTGATCTGCCCTACGAGGTGCGGTTCAACGATCGCACCGACATGCAGCAGCTCGCTGCCGCGCTCTGCGACGGCCTAGATCTGGTGCTGGCGGAGATGGAACAGATAAGCACCACAAAGCAGTTGGTGCGATATGCAGTCGACAACAACTTGCTGATCGAATACGACAAGATCAGCCGGTACCTGGCCGCCGTCGACGATATCGACACGCTGACGGAATACGTCACGACGTTGCACAATTGCTTTGGGAGTCAAGAGCGTTGGTCGATCTTCAGCCGCAACATCAGCGCGGCCGTCGGGCCTTGTGCGCGCCTGCTACGGGACCAAGGGCTGCTTGACCCGACTACTCCCACTGGCGGGGATGACCGTCCTTGATCGACCCCGTCACCGGCCCGGTGTCCGCTTCCAGTTCGAAGCGTCGCATCGACGCGCTACTACACGGAACGCGTGGCCGATTCTTCTCGACTGTTGAGTGCCGCGACGCCGAGGCTGGCGAACAGTGCAGCACCGCCTCCGGCGACGATGGCGCCGGTGGCCGACAGGGTTCGGGCCCGTACACCGCGCACGGCAGCGATGACCTCCAGGAGGTCGGTGAGCAGGCCAAGCTGTAGCGCGCGCGTCTGCAGTGACGGTGAAGCGGCGTCGGTGATCGCGACTGCCAACGTCAGTTCGCGCGAGCCGAAGAGTTGGGCGGTGAAGGGTTGATCGCGGCCGGCACTCAGGCCCATGAGCCGACCGGTCGCGTTCGGAACCAACCACGCGGCGACGCCGGTAGCGAACCGTAGGGCTGCGAAGACATGAATGAGCGCGTTGCGATTCACTCTCCCAGACTGCAGGAAAGCGTCGGACCCTTCAAGAAGGAAACCCATCCGCCAGTTTCGCTGGTGCGACAGCCAGACTCGTGGGCACGGCGTCGCGCGTCACCCGTTGTCCCGCCAGGCGAGTACCTCCTTGAGAGACGCGAGGTCGTACCCGTTGTCGGCGGTGAGTTCGGTCTGGAACAGTGTGACTCCTGCCTCGCGGAATGCGTCGGCGCTGTCGGCGTTCTCCCACAGCGTCGAGCGTTCGATATCGGCACCGTTGCGGCCGAACGTCGCTGCCAGCTCATCGACGCGATCGCTGGATCGGCGGAAGGCGTCGAGGTCCTGGAATGCATGCCAGATGTCTGCGTGCCGGGCGATGGCGGGCAGTGAGCGCTTGGGTCCCGTGCCGCCGATGAGGATCGGTAGCTTGCGCACGGGCGGCGGAATCAGTGCAGCGAGCCGGTTTTCGATGCGGATCAGGCTCTCGTCGAACAGATCGAAGCGGGAGCCGAAGGTGCCGAAGTCGTAACCGTAGGTGGTGTAGTCCTTTTCGTACCAGCCCGCGCCGAGGCCGAGGATGAGCCGGCCGCCGCTGATGTGGTCGACGGTGCGTGCCATGTCGGCGAGCAGGTCCGCGTTGCGGTAGCCGACGCCGGTGACGAGGAGCCCGATCTCGGCGTGTGAGGTGATCTCGCCCCACGACGCGAGCGCGGTCCACCCCTCGAAGTTGGCGACGTCGGGCTGCTCGTCAGTCAGGATGGGCTTGCCGTCGACGATGGCCTCCATCGCCGGGCGGTGGAAGTGGTCGTAGCCGAAAATCACGTCGACGCCGAGGTCGTCAGCGGCCAGGACGGCGTCGCGCCATGTGTGGTAATCGGGTGTGCCGCCGGGCTGGATCTGTACGGCGACGCGGACGGGACGAGTCATGGAATGCTCCTGAGTCGGGGAGAGGGCGACTCTTGAGCCAAGTTCACCGGGCACGGTGTTTATTCCGGATCGACACGTCGATGTCGGTAAAGCGCTGCCGCTTATCCCAGGATCGCCCGCGCCGCGCGCTCTGCGATCAGCATGACCGGCGCGTTGGTGTTCCCGGAAGTGATGGTCGGCATCGCCGACGCATCAACCACGCGCAGGCCGGCGACGCGGTAGACGCGACAGTCGGTGTCGAGCACCGTGGCGGGCGACCGCGGCAGACCTTGTGCGTCAAAGGCTCCCATCGCGCAGGTGCCCACCGGATGAAAGATGGTGGTACCGAGTTCACACGCTGCCTGCTGCAGGTCTTCGTCGCTCACCAGTTGCGGGCCGGGAAGCAGTTCTTCCGGGTGGTAGCGGGCCAGGGGCTGCGCCGCCATGATCTGCCGGGTCATCCGGAGACCCTTCACGGCAGCGTGACGATCGGCGTCAGTGGACAGGTAGTTGCAGGCGATTTTCGGATTGGTCAGCGGGTCGGCACTGGCTATCCGAACATGCCCTCGGGAGCTGGGTCGCAAATTGCAGACCGAGGGAGTGATCGCTCCGAAAGGATGAAGCGGTTCGCCGAACTTGGGCAACGACAAGGGCTGCACATGCCACTCCAAATCGGGACTGGCCAACGCGGGATCACTTTTGGCGAAAGCGCCCAGCGTGGAGGGTGGCATGGTCATCGGCCCTGAGCGCAGCAACAGGTACTGAAGTCCCATTCCTGCACGGGTGACCCAATTCCGGTACAGCGTGTTGACGGTTCGGGCGCCCCGCACCCGGTAGATCGTTCGCAGCTGCAGGTGGTCCTGGAGGTTTTCACCCACTCCCGGCAGATCGACGGCCACCGGCACCTGATGCTGGGTGAGCAGCCCGGCCGGGCCCAGACCCGAGGCCTGCATGAGCTGCGGCGAACCGATCGCTCCGGCGCTCAGGATCACCTCCCGGCGGGCCTGGACGTCGATGATCTGGCCGTCTCTGAGCAGCCGCACACCGGTGGCGCGACGCTGAGCAGTGGTCCAGGCGCCGCGACGCTGATCGTCGTGGACCTGGTCATCCATCAGAAGCTGCATGGCCTGGGTGTGGGTGTAGACGGTGAGATTTGGTCGGTGGGCGACGGGATGCAGGAAAGCATCGGCCATCGACCAGCGACGGCCGCGCCGTTGGTTGACGTGAAAGTACGCGCTGCCGGAGTTGTCTCCCCGGTTGAACTCCTCGATCGGGGCGATGCCCACCTGTGCAGCGGCGGCCTGCCACGCGTCCAAGATCTTCCAGCGCACCCGCGGCCGTTCGACAGCGATCTCGCCACCGGCGCCGTGCCAGGCGTCGGCGCCGCCGAAGTAATCTTCCAATTTCTTGTAGATCGACAGCGTCTCGCCGGGACCGTCCCAACGCCAGCGGTCGTCACCGGTGGCCCGAGCCCACAAGTCGTAATCGCTGGCTTGGCCGCGCATATGGATCATGGCGTTGATCGACGAGGAGCCGCCGATCACCCGGCCGCGCGCGTAGTGAATGCTGCGGCCGGCCAGACCCGTGTCGGCATCGGTCGTGAAGCACCAGTCGGTGCGGGGATTGGCGATGGTGTACAGGTAGCCCACCGGGATCTTGATCCAGAACCAGTCGTCGTTGCCGCCGGCCTCGACCAAGAGCACGCGGTGATCAGGATTGGCGCTGAGCCGGTTGGCGAGCAGGCAGCCCGCGCTGCCTGCTCCCACGATGACGAAATCGAACTCGGCGACAGGGCTCATTTCCGGCATCGGGGGAGACTAAAGCTTCGCGGCATGTGTTGTCGCGAAACTGGACGCGTGATCGACAAGCTCACAACCTGTCGTCCCACTTGGCAATCGTCCTCGATCTCAGCGGCCGGCGACTCGAGTGCAGCGGCTTCCTTTGACACCGCTGCAACCTATCCGTCGGTCTCGTGTGGCGCCCAGAGAATTACTTTGGTGCTCGCCACAATTCAGAAGAGAATGCGAAATGCGAGGCGTCGGTCCGCAAATTCGCTCTACTGGAATAGTCAACGCTTGCACATCAGATCGACATACGCAGTCGTATATCGCACAAGATTGTTCACCCTACCGGTTGGGCCGCGCTGCACCCACGAATGCTTGACGTCAGTGCCCTGGCGCACAGCTGTGACCGTGCACTGATCCATGGGCGCGTTACCGACCTTGTTGAGGATCACCCGGAAGCCCTGGGCCTCAAGCTCGCTGATTGTCGCCTGCGCTGACGTTTGACCGGTCGGCGCTGCAGACGCCGGCACGGATACGCCCAATCCCAATACCGCCGCAGCTGAGGCAACGGCAAGGCTCCTTATGGTCCGGCCGCCCGACATTTAAGCTCCTTTTCCGCTTTTCGATCAATGCACGCGCGATTTCCCACGCGCGGATTTGTATCGAGTTTAGTCGTGTGTGAAAATTCGGCCAGGAACTCATATGCGACGCATAACTATGCTCATAGGAAACGCATAGCCGATTCGTGTCAATTTCATACGGAAGCTCACTGGTAAGTCACAGCGCGTCGTACACCGCGGCGATGAGCCGATAGGCACGGCGATCGCCGGCCAGCCAGTCGCGGCGCAGATTGGGTACGAAGGCGAAGGCGACCTTGTGTTCGAGATCTGCCAGTCCCACCGAGCCACCGGCCCCCGGGTGACCGAAAACAGTCCGTTGGACAGGTTCAGGCACCACGAAATTCTGCGACGGCAGCATGTAGCCGAGGCCGAATGCGCTTTCCAGGCGGAGCACCCGGTCGCGGCCGCGGACGCGTTCCGTGATCGCTTCCAGCAGAAGACCGGGGGAGAGCAGGCTTCCGCCGATCAAGTCGCCATAGAACTTCGCCAGATCGCGAGCGGTGGTGACCAGGCCAGCCGCGGGCCAACCGGCCGCCAATACTTCTGGATCATTATAGGACGCAACGGGATTCGATGATGCCCGGATGAACAGCGATTCTGGATCGGCGATGGCGGCCACCATCTCGGCGACTATATCGTCCGGTATCGGCGGCGCGTTCTCCGCGCTCCAGACACGCTGCTCGGGCGGAGGCGAACTCATCCGGGCAGCCTCTCGCACCGCCGTGCCGGAAACGCCGATGTGCAGCCGATCGCCCAAGTGGCGCAAGGTGAACTCGCCGACTGTCATACCGGTGTGGCGGCGCACGAATTCGCCGACCAGCCATCCGAAAGTCAAAGCGTGATAACCATGTTCCGTGCCCGGCCGCCAGAGCGGGCATTGGCCTGCCAACAGGTCGGCCATCGCCGCGGGATCCGAGGCTTGGGCCACTGAAACCGGGCTCTCCAAGACGGGTAATCCGGCGCGGTGGGCCATCAGGTCGCTCAGTGTGGACTCGTGCTTGTCGTGCTGCGCGAATTCCGGCCACCAGGTGCTCACCGGTTCGTCGACACCATGGCCCCGTTGTTGGGCGGCCATTAGGGCAGCGGTCGTTGTCACACCCTTGGTGCAGGAAAAGGTCGGGCACGCGGTGTCGCGCGTCCAAGGACGCGCGGTCCGTCTGTCGGCGATGCCTCCCCAGAGATCCACCACCGCACGACCGTCGACGAAGACCGCCACCGCGGCGCCCAGATCGTCGCCGTCGGCCAAACCTGCTTCAAAGACAGCTTTCACATCCGCAAACGCGGGGTCAGCGTGTCCCGACGCTGAACTGGACATACACGGAATTAGAACACGTTCTAGTATGGGCGGAGGGCGGATTCCGGATGCTAGCCGCGGATATTGACGCACGACCTCAGGATCAGTGCAAGGGTACTTTTCCGCAGATTCTGTCGTAGACCGCCTATCTTCCTGGTGGTTGAGCGAACCCGGATTCGCTGCCCACAGATGCGCTGTCGTCAACGAGATTCAGAAAGAGTCCTGGAACGGTGATCACTGCGCCGCTCATCGACCAGTCGCGGAAATAGGGGTGCTCCGCGCAGCGGGCGGTAGTCAGCGGCTGCAAACGCAGCGGCGGCCGCCGACATCAACGCCAGGATGAGGGCCGGCTGGCGGCTGGCATGAGCAGGGAAGTCGTAAAACAGCAGCCAGGCCAACGTCATTGTGGTGATTACACCAAGACCATCAGTCGCGCCGATAATCGAAACATCCGGTCTGTTCAGGCCAATCTGTCCGCCCGTAATTGCGGTGGTCAATGCGCACACGGCGAGGACCACGCAGAGCGGAAAAGTGAGCTGCCACAACCCCCATGCGGTGCGATCGCTGTCCTGAGCCTGTGCCCACGGCAGGAATAATGCGACGACCATCGAGGCGCCGGCTGCGCCGCAGACCAGCCGTCGGAGCAATGTAGTCATTTCGTCCTCCTAATGGGTCTACTCGTGATCGTCACGGTCAAAGGTCGTGCTGTCGATTACCTCGAGGTAATGGAGCTGCGTACCTGAAGCGGCTACAGTCGGTGCGAATGGCGACCACCAGCTCCGCTGCTCAGGTCGGGTCGCTGCTGCGGGAGTGGCGGCAACGGCGTCGGCTGACCCAGCTAGAGCTTGCACTCGATGCGGGCGTATCGGCCCGCCATCTGAGTTTCGTCGAGACCGGCCGCTCCAAGCCTGGACGAGCGATGCTTCTGCGCCTCGGAGAGCGGCTCGAAATCCCGTTCCGCGAACGCAACCGGCTACTGGTCGCAGCTGGGCACGCTCCGGCATTCCCCGAGCATCCGTTCGGCGCACCCGAACTCGCGCCGATCCGCGAAGCGCTGGAGCGGATTCTGAAAAGCCACGAGCCGTATCCGGCGGTCGTCTTCGACCACCACTGGAACCTGGTCGCCGCAAACGCGGCCATACAACCGCTCATCGCGACCATCGATCCAGCCCTACTGAACCCGCCTGTCAACGTCCTCCGCATCGGCCTGGAATTGATGCCGCAGATCATCAACGCCCACGACGTCATGGCCTACTTCCGTGATCGCATTCAGCGCCAGCTCGCCGACACCGCCGATGAGCAGCTCGCGCACCTCGTGGAGGCTTTTGACTACCACATACGCAACGACGACCGCGATGTGGCAAGCGAATCCAACTTCGAGCAGAATCTCGGTCCGGTTCGAGTCCGGGCGCCTGACGGCGGCGAGTGGTCCTTCTTCGGCATGTTCGGCACCTTCGACATGCCGTTTGAAGTCACGATTTCCGAACTAGCCATCGAGTTGCTCTTTCCCGCCGATCGCGCGACCGCGGATGCGTTTGAATCGCTTGCTCGACATCGCGAAGAGAGCTAGAGGGACCCAGATCGCCTGTTGCGCCGAAACGCTGGTCCATCTGGAGCACCCCCGATGGCCGGCAACGGGCTACTCGGGGCTGGACCAGGTCATCGGGTAGGGGTGATCGGGGTTTGCTGCGGCGGTGCATCGTTGGACGATGACACTCATGGGCGTGGGTGTGCGGTCGATGATGCCGTGGTCGAGCGGTAGTGCCGCGACGGTGGTTTCCCAGCCGGGCCAACGTGATTCGCGATAGTAGGTGTCGAGTCCTCCGGACAGTGCCCAGGTGAGGAACTGTTCGTAGGTGAATCCCAGGGGCTGCCACTGTGCGTTGGCTGGGCTCCAGTGCAGCATCGTCTCGACCTCGATGTTGTTGAAGTGGCCGAGGTTGATGGCGTAGAGGCCGCCGAGGACGTCTTCGCCGACCAGCCACATGAAACCGCGGGCCAGTCCGCCGATCAGATCGCGGGATTCGTTGTCGTCGCTGGTGCCGCAGCCGTACAGCCGCAGCCAGCCGTGGTCGACGAGCAGGGTGGCGCAGTGATACACCATGGCACCGATGCCGGTGTCGACGCCGTATTCGAGATATTCCAAGCGTCGTTTCGCGATCTCCGCGTCGGCAGGGACGACCTGGTGGGCACCGGCTTCGATCAACGGTTGCAGCTGCGGCCACAGGGGATTGTCGACGTTGAGCAGATCGTCGAGGGCGATGAACCGGTCGATGTCGGGACGGTAGTGGCGACCCTTGGTCCAGTACATGGGATAGCGGGGTGAGGTCGTGGCGAACAGGCCGCCGGGGCGGGTCAACATCTGCATGACGCGACAGATCTCGGCCATCGGCACCACACCCTTGCGCACCTGCGACTTGTCGCGCCCCTCAACGGTATACGGGTCGGGCGTGAGGGTGTATCCCTGGTCGACAGCGAGAGCAGCCACGTCGTCCTGCCAGCCCGGCCAGCGCAGATCGGCGTAGAACTTATCCATCTGCCCGGTCAACGCGGCATACAACAGGTCGACGTGTTTCCAGTCGCCACAGGGTTCCCAGTCGAGCGCATCTGGCGCCCAGTACCAAAGCAAGTGGTGCTCACCGGGAAACGCGCCCCAGTTGATTGCGAACACTCCGCCGAGGACGTCGATGCCGCACAAGCCCGCGCCGCCGATGCCCTCGATGCCGCTGATGAGATCGGCCAAGGCCGGCATGTCAGCGGTGCCCCCGCCGAAGAGTTTCAGCCAGCCGTGATCGGCGAGGATCCCACCGCAGTTCAAGGTGACAGCACCTTGTGTGGACAGTGTGGTCATCTGCAAGTTGAGTAGTTGGGCCTGGCCCTCGGTGGCGGTGATGGGCAGGACACGGTTGGTTCCTTGCTGAGCCCACTGCTCGATCTGAGCCCACACGGTCGACTCGGCAAGGTCCAATTCGTCGAGCCCACGCCGTTGCTCGGCCACCTATGGCTCCTTCTGCCGAGTCGATGTGCTGCGGGCTTGCGCCCGGCACGCATCGGTCAAGTTACCCCGACAGCGGACAGTTAACACTATACAGTTGCGGCAACAAACTGTTCCCGGCACTTCTGCCAGGTGGATGACGGGGTGAGCGGAAGTGCTGACCAGGCAGGAGAACGGTGAAATGTCCTTGTATACCGGACTAATGCGCAGCGTTCAATGGCAACGTACTGCGCTGCGCGCCGCGGTCCAGCGCTTGACGCTCGCAGGCGTGTGTGATGGCTCGACGTTGCCCAGCAAATATTCTGGTCGCTGTGCGCGATCGACGTCGGGGTTGTGGGTTACTGCGTGGTCGGGGGCAAGTACGCCGACGGGGGCAGATGTCACCGCATGCCTGCGAGGGCCGCCCGTCAGGGGTGCTGATACATGGCTTAATGAAAATGATTATCATTAGGTCGATGACGACATCGCTACTTGCGCTGGTATGGTCCGGTCGAGCCAGTCGAACCCAACCTGATTGGGTCAGGGAATCCGGCGAGAACCCGGAACTGACGCGCAGCGGTATGGAGGACGGGCGGAGCAGCGGCCACTGGCCCCCTCGCGGGGCTGGGAAGGCGTTCCGTCCGGATGATCCCGAGTCCGAAGACCTGCTGGCTTGGGCCTTGACGCCGAGCCGTGGCGCGAGGTCCGCCCATCGGATGGACCTCGCGCCTGGGTCCCGGATCGGAAGGCACCGCCTTGTCTGAACGTATGCGCGCTGTTGCCCTACTCGTACTCGCCGCGGCGCTCACCGCCGGCTGCGGTTCCTCGGTGCGAGATTCACGTGTTGGCGGGGCTGCCGCCCCAGGGCAGCCCGGATATCCCGTGACGGTGCAGAACTGCGGACGCACCGTGCACGTGCCGGCCCCGCCGCAACGCGCAATCTCGATAAACCAACCCGCCACCGAGCTGCTGCTGACCCTCGGCCTGGCCGATCGGATGGCCGGCAGCGCATCGTGGAGTGATTCCGTGCGTCCCGAGCTTGCCGCCGACAACGCCAAAGTGCCTGTGCTGAGCCGTGATTTCCCCTCGCTCGAACGTGTTCTGAAAGAGAACCCCGACTTCGTGTACGCCACGTTCGACTGGACGTTCACCGACCAGGGCGTCGCGCCGCGGGACCGGTTCGAGCGGCTCGGGGTGCCCACCTACCAGTCCTCCAGTGAATGCGGCGGCCAGGACGCCCTCCAGCAGCGGCCGCTGACTTTCGACGACATGTACGCCGAGATCACCGATGTGGCAAAGATGTTCGACGTACCCGAACGCGGTGAGCAATTGATCTCGTCACTCAAGACCCGCACGGCCCACGCGACCGACGGCGTCAAAGCCGACGATGTCTCGCTGATGTGGTGGTATGCCGGCACCAAGGTGCCCTACATCGCGGGGTGCTGCGGTGCGCCCGGCATCATCACCCGCGCCGTCGGCGCCCAGAACGCGTTCGCCGACAACCGGCAGCTGTGGCCCGAGATCTCGTGGGAGGCCATCCTCGACCGCGACCCCGACGTTCTGGTTCTGGCCGATCTCACCCGCGGCGACGACGGCGACAGCGCCGCCGCCAAGGTCCAGTTCCTCGAATCCGATCCGGTCGCAAAGAAACTGACCGCGGTACGCGAACGCCGATTGATCGTCATACCCGGAACGGCGATGGACCCGTCGCTGCGCAACGTCGACGCCGTCGAGACGATCGCGACCGGGCTGCGCGCGCTGCCGGAGGCCGCCAAATGAGCGGCGCGGATCCCATGGCACTGCTCGCGGCGTGGGATGAGCAGCAGGCGGCCTACATCGCCGACCGCGAGGGCAGATTCCGCATCATGGTCGAATTGCTCGAGCTCGCCTGCGGCGAGGCGCCGCTGGTGGTCGACCTTGCCTGCGGCCCAGGCTCATTGACCGCCCGAGTGCTCCAGGCCATACCCCGGGCGCACGTGGTCGCGGTCGATCACGATCCGCTGCTGCTCGACCTCGCCGCGCGGGCGTTGGGTCCCGCCTACGGCGACCGGCTCACGGTGCTCGATGCCGACCTCGACGCCGACCACTGGACCGCACTTCTCGAAAATGTGCTCGACGGTCGCAGACCCGACGCTTTCGTCTCCACCACCGCGTTGCACTGGTTGGCGCCCGACGCCCTGCTGGGGGTGTACGCCGGGGCGGCCGCGCTACTGGGCACCGGCGGAGTGCTCCTCAACGGCGATCACTTCCGCTTCGACGGCCGGTCGCCCGCGCTGAGACGTTTCGCCGCCGCGCATGACGAATCGACGCAACAGCGCGCGCATGCGTCCGGTGCGCCAACGTGGGATGCGTGGTGGGCGCAGGCGCGGGCACATCCGAACGCCGCCGAGCTGGCAGCCTTGCGGGATGAGCGGTACGCCGGCCGCCCGGCGCCGCCGTCGACCGCCGTCGACTTCCATGTCGCGGCGTTGATCCAGGCCGGGTTCGCCGAAGCCGGCACGGTATGGCAGCTGCTCGACGACTATGTCGTGCTCGGCGTGAAGTGAGCGCCCGGCCTGGGCTCCGTAACGCCGGGCTGGTGTTGCTCGTGACCACCGGGATGGCGGGTGTCGTGCTGTCGATCGCGGCAGCGGTGACGATCGGTCCCGCCGAACTCGGCCTGCGGGACGTGTATGCGGTGTTCGCGCAGCACCTTTGGCACAGTGACCGGGAAGTCACGATGATCGAAGACGGCATCGTGTGGGAGTTGAGGCTGCCGCGGGCGCTACTCGCCGCGATCTGCGGCGCGGGCCTGGCGATCTGCGGGGCGATCCTGCAGTCGTTGATGCGCAACCCGCTGGCAGACCCGTTCATGCTGGGTATTTCCTCGGGCGCCTCGACCGGTGCCGTACTGGTCGTGGTGACCGGTCTCGGCGGTGCGCTCAGTCTGTCCGGTGGCGCCTTCGCGGGAGCACTGACCGCCTTCGGGCTGGTCCTCGCCCTGGCCGCGGTCGCAGGCGGCGGTCAGGATCGTGTCGTGCTCGCGGGCGTCGCTGGGACGCAACTCTTCTCAGCGGCAACAGCGTTCGTGGTGTTCTCCTCGGCCGACGCCCAGCAGACCCGTGGCGTGCTGTTCTGGTTACTCGGCTCGCTCGGTGGTGCGAACTGGGATCAGGTGGCGTTGTGCGGCGCGATCTGCGCCCTGGGCCTGGTGATCTGCTGGACACAGTCAGACGCGCTGGATGCGTTCGCGTTCGGCCTCGACGCGGCGGCTTCGCTGGGCGTTGCCGTCATGCGGGTCCGGATGTTGTTACTGGCGACGACGGCACTGCTCACCGCGGTGCTGGTGAGCGCAGCGGGTGCGATCGGGTTCGTCGGCCTGGTGCTGCCGCATGCTGCGCGCATGATCGTCGGCCCGGCCCACCGCAGACTGCTGCTCGTCACCGCGCTGACCGGCGCGGTCTTTCTGGTCTGGGTCGACACCGCGGCACGCACCGTCTTCGCGCCGCAGGAACTGCCGGTCGGTGTGGTGACGGCGCTGATCGGGGTGCCGGTGTTCGCGCTGATCCTCGCGCGCCGGAGACGGCCCCGATGAGCCGGGAATCGCCCCCTGCCTCGATCACGGCAGATTCGGTGAGCTGGTCGGCGGGCGGCACGCTCATCATCGGCGATGTGTCGGTGACGGTGCAGGACGGCGAGACGCTGGGTCTGCTCGGGCCCAACGGAGCCGGGAAATCCTCGCTGCTGCGACTGCTGGCCGGGCTGCGCCGACCGAGCGCGGGCGCGGTCCTGCTCGACGGCCGACCACTGGCCGGGCATCGCCGGCGGATGGTCGCACAACGGGTCGCCGTCGTCGAACAGCAGGTCAGCGCCAACGTCGATCTCACGGTCGGACAGATCGTGCGGCTCGGCCGCATCCCGCACCGGGGGATATGGTCCGGCGACACCGAGGCCGATGACCGTGCGGTGCAGCGGGCGCTGGAGCAGACCGGCATCTCGGAGCTGCGCGACCGCGACTGGCGCACGCTGTCGGGCGGGGAAGCCCAGCGCGTCCAGATCGCGCGTGCACTCGCCCAGGAGCCGCGTGAGCTGCTGCTCGACGAACCGACCAACCACCTCGACATCCGCCACCAGTTCGAGCTGCTCGCCCTGATCCACGAGCTGCCGCTGACCGCCGTCGTGACCCTGCACGATCTCACGCTGGCCGCCCTCTTCTGCGATCGGGTCATCGTGCTCACCGCGGGTCGTCTGGCCGCAGCCGGAACGCCCGCAGAGGTCCTCACCCCCAGCCTGATCTCGGCGGTCTACGGGGTGGACGCGCATGTGATCGTCGATGGCGCAGGCCCGGGGCGGCCGTCCATTCATCTGCTCCCGCCGCGGGGATGATTACCGCTCCCTCGCCCCGATCAGGGCTTCCGAGATCACGCCGGTCGCCCTCTTCAGTGCGGGAACAGCCCGAGCGATCAATTCCTCACCGATGTGAGCCGAGGGCCCGGAGATGCCGATCGCCATCGGCGTCGGAGCGCCGGGCACCGCCATCGCGACGGAGCGAACCCCGATCTCGGACTCCTCATCGTCGACCGCATAGCCGTCGACGCGCACGCGCTCGACGTTCGCGAACACCGCAGAAAGGGTCGACGCACTGTTCGCGGTCGGTGCGGAAAATCCAGACTGCGTAACCAACTTCAGAATGCGTGCATCATCCAACTCGGCCAGAACCGCCTTGCCTACACCGGTTGTGTGCAGACCGACGCGCTTGCCGACCTCACTGTTCGTCCCCATCAGCTTCGAAGGAAGAACCTGTCCGGTGTAGATCACCATGTCACCGTCGAGCACAGCGAGACTTGCCGTCTCCGAGAGTTCATCGACCAACGACTGCAGCACTGGGGCGGCGACCGCGCCCAGCTGGCGGTTCGCCACCACACCGAGCCGAATCAATCTCGGCCCCAGCGCGTAGCGGCGATTGGGCAGTTGGCGCACGTAGCCAATGCCGACCAAGGTGCGCAGGAAACGGTGAATTGTCGGTGGCGGCAGTGGAGACTCTGCCGACAACTCCGTCAAGGAGCACTCTCCTCCGGCACGGCCGATCAATTCCATCAACTCGAACGCGCGCTCCACCGACTGCACGCCGCCCGACTTCTCCGTCATTCAGTCCACTCCCGGTCGACGATTGTCGTTCCATCCAACATGCGCAAAATGTTTTCCGCAATATGGAATAAGTGATTCGGCCATAGATCGAGACAATCATGCGCCGAGAACCTCGCATTAAACTCCACAATGTGGAATTCTGTTGTCACGGAAACTTGCGACCGGGGAGGGGACACC
The DNA here is from genome assembly GCF_000426065.1 of Mycobacterium sp. URHD0025. Classification (GTDB taxonomy): domain Bacteria; phylum Actinomycetota; class Actinomycetes; order Mycobacteriales; family Mycobacteriaceae; genus Mycobacterium. The sequence goes on from NZ_AUEQ01000012.1 coordinate 327,692, forward strand.
TGTGACACGACGCCTCGACGAGGCGGTGCTGGCCGACGTCGATCGCCGCCTCTCGGCCGCCGACGCGCAACTGCTGAACCAATACCCCGGTGATGACGGCCGCAGGCAGCCGATCCACACCGTCTACGTTCCGGGCAACCGGTACTCGGCGACGCTGCCCGCCGACTGGGGTACCGCCGCGCTCGCAGCCGCGAACGACGCGGGCGGGCTCGACGCGGTGGCTGCACTCGTCGGTGTGAGCAGCGGAACCGACTGTGCGCCCGAGACGCTCGCAACCCTCGTCGAGAACAAGCTGACCGCCGAGCCGATCGAGGACCTCCGCATCGACTTCGAAGACGGCTACGGCACTTTCGACGACGCGACGGAGGACGCCGATGTCGAACAAGCGATCGCCGCGCTGCGGATCGCGCTCGACGCAGGCACCTCAACGCCTTTCGTCGGTACCCGCTTCAAGTGCTTCGAGGCAGGCACCCGGGCGCGCGGACTGCGCACTCTCGACATCTTCGTCAGCGGACTCGTCGACTCCGGCGGCCTGCCCGACGGTCTCACCCTCACCCTCCCCAAGGTGACGTCCGTCGACCAGGTCGAGGCGATGGTCGTCGTCGCGAGCGCGCTCGAACGTGCGAACGGACTGCCGGCCGGCCGCATTCGCTTCGAAGTGCAGGTCGAGACACCGCAGGCGATCCTCGGCGCCGACGGCCGCGCACCCGTTGCGCAGTTCATCCACGCCGGCCAGGGGCGTGTCAGCTCGCTGCACTACGGGACCTACGACTACTCGGCGTCCCTCGGTATCGCCGCCGCCTACCAGTCGATGGAGCATCCGGCGGCAGACCACGCCAAGAACGTCATGCAACTCGCCGTCGCAGGCACGGGCGTCCACATGTCCGACGGCTCGACCAACATCCTCCCGGTCGGCGAGCCCGCGAACGTTGCCATGGCCTGGAAGCTGCACGCACGCCTTGTCCGGCGCCATCTGGAACGCGGCATCTACCAGGGCTGGGACATGCACCCAGCGCAACTCGTCACTCGATACCTGGCGACCTACGCGTTCTACCGCGGTGCCTTCGCGTCCGCCGCGACGCGCCTGCGCAACTACGTTCACCGACTCGACTCGACCGTCATGGACGAGCCGGCGACCGCCCGCGCACTCGCGAACGTGATCCATCGTGGCAGCGTGTGCGGCGCCCTCACCGACGACGAGATCGAGAGTGCCGCCGATCTTCCCACTTCCACCGTGCGCGACATCGCGCTCGGCCGCACAACCAGGAGCAACCAGTGACCCCCCCAGTGACCGAAGCGTCGTACTACACACCCCGCGGCGGCCTGCCCCCGCAGACCGATCTGCTGACCGACCGCGCCATCGTCACCGAGGCCTACACGGTCATCCCGCGTGGCGTCCTCTCGGACATCGTGACCTCGGTGTTCCCGGAGTGGACCGATACGCGCGCATGGGTCATCAACCGACCGGTCGCCGGCGGTGCGACGACGTACTACCAGGCGATCGTCGAGGTCAAACCGGGCGGCGGGGCACAGCGACCCGAGCCGCAGCCCGAGGTGCAGAGCTTCCTGTTCGTCACCTCCGGTGCACTCACCGTCGCCGCGGCAGACCAGTCGCAGACTCTCACCGAGGGCGGCTTTGCCTACCTACCGGCAGGCACCGACTGGTCGGCCCACAACAACGGCGACGCCGACGCGACGTTCGTCTGGATCCGCAAGCGCTATGAGGCGATCGAGGGCCACCCGGTATCGGTCAAGTTCGGCAACGAGCAGGACATCGAACCCTCAGCCATGCCGGGGACCGACGGCAAATGGCGCACGACACGCATGCTCGACCCGCAGGATCTCGGGTACGACATGCACGTCAACATCGTCACCTTCGAACCCGGCGCGACCATACCGTTCGCCGAGACCCATGTGATGGAACACGGCCTCCTGATGCTCGAGGGCAAGGCCGTCTACCACCTCAACGGCGACTGGGTAGAGGTTCAGGAAGGCGACTTCCTCTCGCTGCGCGCCTTCTGCCCGCAGGCCTGCTACGCGGGCGGGCCGTCCAACTTCCGGTACCTGCTGTACAAGGACGTCAACCGCCAGATCATGCTCTGACGCACGACGAGACCGGGCGCCTCATTGAGGCGCCCGGTCTCGTCAATTTCTTCTATGGCATTGGCCTACGGCTGGATTGGCCAGCCGATGACCTTCTTCGCGCGCGGAGGCGCGTAGGTACGCACCTTCGAGGTGGACAGCCCCATCCGGACAAGACCTTCGGCGATCGTCACCGCCGAGCGCACTCCGTCGACGATCGGGACGCCCGTCGCGGCCGTCACCTTCTCTTCGAGTTCGGCCATGCCGCCACAGCCGAGGCAGATCACTTCGGCGTGATCGTTCTCGACGGCCTCTCGCGCCTGGCGCACGATCGCCTCGACGGCCCGATCCGGATCCGACTCGAGTTCGAGCACACCAAGGCCAGACGCCCGCACCGACGCGCATCGTGCGTCGAGGCCTGCGAGTTTGAGACGGTCTTCGATCAGCGGGACGGTGCGGTCGAGCGTGGTGACCACCGAGTACTTGTGTCCGAGATACATCGCTGTCGACGCGGCCGCCTCGGTGATGTCCACCACCGGGACGTCGAGCAACTCCTGCAGACCTTCCCGGCCGTGCTCGCCGTAGCCGGCCTGAATCACCGCGTCGAACGGCTCGGGGTACGACGTGATCGCGTCCATGACAGCGATGGCCGCGAGATAGCTCTCGAAGTTTCCTTCGCACGAGTCCGCACCGAAACGCGGTGTGATTCCGACGATCTCGGTACCCGGCGACGCGACACCACGCGCCGACTCAGCGATCGCGTCGGTCATCGAAACTGTCGTGTTGACGTTGGCTACGAGGATTCTCATGGCAGTCCCTACTAGTGCGTGCTCGCCACGGCGATCGGCTCGCCGGACACATCGTTGAACGGTCCCCGGCGGTCTGCAACCAACAAGTACACGATCGCACCGAGGCCTGCACCGATGAACCAGGAGAACTCCGAGACGACCTTGAACGCCGGAACGAACGCCATCAGGAGTGCCACTACCGCAGTGATGACCAAGGCGACCACGGCACGCACGTTGATGCCCTTCGCGTAGTGGTATTCACCGGACGCATCGGTCGAGAACAGGGCGGGAACGTTGATCTTGGAACGGCGCACCAGCCAGTAGTCGGCCATGATGATGCCGAACAGCGGCCCGAGTATGGCGCCGAGGCCACCGAGGAAGTAGTTGATCACGGCAGGCGAGTTGTACAGGTTCCACGGCAGGATCACCAGGCCGATGACGGCCGAGATGAGTGCTGCGCGTCGGAAGTTGAGGTGCTTCGGGAACAGGTTGTTGAGGGCGTAGATCGGGGCGACGAAGTTCGCCATCAGGTTCACGGCGATGGTCAGGATCAGGAGCGCGAGTGCTGCGAGCACCAGCAGCAAGGTGTTCGGCACTTCCTTGACGATGTCGGCGGGCGATTCGATGATGCGTCCGTCGATGCGGAACTGAGCGCCGGCAAGAGTGATGACGATGCTGCCGAACACCAGCATGTTGAGCGGGATGCCCCAGAAGTTGCCTTTCACGATGGCCCGCTTCGACGTCGCGTTGCGGGTGAAGTCGCAGAAGTTGAGGACGAACGTGCCGTAGATCGAGACCCACAGGCTGGCGCCGCCGACGATCTTCAGCCACATGTCGATGCCGGTCAGCGAATCGGGCGTGGTCCACGCGATGGTCCAGTCGGCGCTGCTGAGCATCCAGATCGCGAGTGCGACCATCGTGATCAGAATGACCGGACCGGCGACCGCCTCGTACTTACGGATCATCTCCATGCCGTAGCTGACGATGACCACCTGGATCACCCACAGCGCGACGAACGAGATCCATCCGAGTGTCGACAACCCCAGGAACCTGTTCGAGTCGAGAGTCTGGGCCGACGGTGCGAGCGCGACGATCAAGATGCGCAGCACCACCGACGCGAGGTACGTCTGGATGCCGAACCAGGCGATCGCGACCGCGCCACGGATGACGGCGGGGATTTGCGCGCCGCGGATGCCGAACGAGATGCGGCTCATCACCGGGAACGGAACGCCGGTCTTTTCCCCCATGAACCCGGACAGGCTGAGCAGCAGGAAGAGGAAGGCGCCGCCGAGTCCAAGCACCAGCAGGATCTGCCACCCGCCGAGGCCGAGAGCGAACAACCCGATGGCGAACGAATAGTTGCCCAGGCTGTGTACATCGTTGGCCCACAGGGTGAAGATGTTGTACGCGCTCCACCGTCGACCGTCGCGCTTGGTGGGCGCGAGATCGGCGTTGTACAGATGCGGACTCACGTCGACGAACGGGGTCGTATCGGAACGGTCGGAGTCGCCGACAAGCCCGGTGGCCTCTGTGCTCATGGATCGCCTGTCACGGTCGGTGCGCCGGCGCTCAACGCCGGGCGCATACATTCCATTATGTGGAAGTACTATTCCACGATTTCAGTAAGTAAGTCGCATGCAGACGCCGACTGTCAAGCTTTTGGTGCGATTGACTGTGTCCACGCTCACACTCAGAGTCGCTCGACGAGTGGAGTGTCATTTCCACGATGAGGAATTATGCTGCTAACCATGGAGAGCTGCCGATGACCGCCGACGCAGGGGAGCGGTCCAACCAACCCGATTTCGACCTGGTGGTCCGCGGCGAGCGCACGCTGACGACGGCCGGAATCGTCGCCCGTGAGATCGGTATCCGCGATGGTCGCGTCGTCGCCATCGAGCCGCTGGGGAGCGGTCTCACCGGCGCGGAGATCGTCGAACTCACCGACGAGCAGGTCATGATTCCCGGCTTGGTCGATACGCACGTCCACGTCAACGAGCCGGGCCGCACCGAGTGGGAGGGGTTCGACTCGGCTACCCGCGCAGCGGCGGCCGGCGGTGTGACCACCCTGATCGACATGCCACTGAACTCGATTCCGCCGACGGTCAACGTCGAAGCACTGAATGCCAAGCGCGCGGCCGCTTCTGGCAAGACACACATCGACGTCGGTTTCTGGGGCGGCGCGATTCCGGGCAACACCGGCGATCTGCGCGCCCTGCATGACGATGGCGTGTTCGGCTTCAAATGCTTCCTGCTGCACTCCGGCGTCGACGAGTTCCCGCATCTCGATGCCGATGAGATGGAGAAGGACATGGCCGTACTGGCCGGCTTCGACTCCATGATGATCGTCCACGCTGAGGACTCACGCGCCATCGACCGAGCGCCCTCGGCCGAGGGCAACAAGTACGAACGCTTCCTCGCGTCGCGGCCGCGCGGTGCCGAGAACGTGGCAATCGCGGAGGTCATCGAGCGCGCCCGGTGGACCGGCGTCCGCGCGCATATTCTGCACCTTTCGTCCTCGGACGCACTGCCCATGCTCGCCACCGCGAAGCGCGACGGCGTCAAGATCACCGTCGAGACCTGCCCGCACTACTTGACTCTGCTGGCCGAGGAGATCCCGAACGGCGCGACCGCATTCAAGTGCTGTCCGCCGATCCGTGAGGCGTCGAATCGGGAACTGCTGTGGCAGGGGCTTCTCGACGGCACGATCGACTGCATCGTCTCTGACCACTCACCGTCGACGGTCGACCTGAAGGACGTCGAGAACGGCGACTTCGGCGTTGCATGGGGCGGTGTCGCGTCGCTGCAGCTCGGTCTGTCGTTGATCTGGACCGAGGCCAAGCGCCGGGGGATAGAACTCACGCAGGTGCTCGAGTGGATGGCGGCCAAACCCGCCGCACTCGCCGGATTGAGCAACAAGGGCAAGATTGCACTCGGCTACGACGCCGATTTCGCGATCTTCGAACCCGATTCTGCGCAAGTCGTCGACGTGAACAAGCTGCACCACAAGAATCCGATCAGCCCGTACGACGGACGTGCACTCGCCGGCGTCGTGACGAGTACCTGGTTGCGCGGCAAGAAGATTGACTTCCAGACCGCACAGGGTCGGATGCTGCGCCGCGGCGGCGTGTAGCGCAACGCGGCGGGAAGCCACATGGGCGGGGCGTAGTTGGGAACTCAGGTAGCCTGGGGCACGACCTCGAGGAGCTTCGTCATCATCTCGCACCCCATAACCATCGAGTTGTTTCGCGGACTCGCAGAGCTCGAAGATACTGGCCGCGGCCAACTTCCGCACCGCTTGCCGCGGAGCGCACGTGCGCGATGCGACGACCCGCAACTGTTGAGTGCTGAAGCGCAGCCCTCCGGTGTGCGTGTCGCGGTGCGCACGACCGCGACACTTATCGAGCTCGATCTGCTGCGGACACGCGTTGTGTTGACCGGCGTGCCGCCGCGTGCCGACGGTGCCGTGGATCTGCTGGTCGATGGTCGGCGGGTTCAGCATGCGACGGTGTATGGCGGTGATCTGGTGCGCATCGACCCGGCAACGGGTGCGACGGAGATGGAGCAAGGTGAGGCGGCGACCCTTCGCTTCGACGGGCTTGCTCCACAGGACAAGACGGTCGAGCTGTGGCTGCCGCATTACGAGCGAGTCGAATTGATTGCCTTGCGTACGGATGCACCGATCGCAGCCGCCCCGGCGGACCGACCCATCTGGGTACACCAGGGCAGCTCGATCAGTCAGGGTTCCAACGCCGCCACTCCCAGCACCACGTGGCCCGCGTTGGCGGCCGCTCACGCGAACCTCGACCTGGTGAATCTGGCCTTTGCGGGTAGCGCAATGCTGGATCCGTTCGTCGCCAGGACAATTCGTGACCACCCCGCCGACCTGATCAGCGTGAAGATCGGTATCAACCTGGTGAATTCGGACCTGATGCGCCAACGCGCGTTCGGTCCCGCTGTGCACGGATTCCTCGACACCATCCGTGACGGGCACCCAACGACGCCAATCATGGTCATCGGCCCACTGCACTGTCCGATTCACGAATCTACGCCAGGGCCGGGAAGTTTCGACGAGGAAGCGCTGGCGGCAGGAACGATTCGCTTTATTGCGCTGGGCGACCCGGCCGATGCGGAGATTCCGAACGCGGCGCTACGGCGGCTCACGCTCGAGAGCATCCGCGAGCAGCTCACTCAGATCGTGGCGCAGCGCCAGACCGAGGATCCGCATCTATCCTATGTCGATGGTCTCGACCTGTACGGACCTCGCGACGAGGCGGCACATCCGCTACCCGACAATCTGCACCCGGACGCCGCTACCCATCGGCTCATCGCAGAACGTTTCGTTGCATTGACATTGGGGTAGATGCGACACCGACCTCCTGGTAAAGCCCACATACTGACCAGTGGACCTTTCGGGTGGCGAAACCGTTTCCGTCTTGCCGGGTGACGAAGGGCTATCCGCTGTTCGGCATATACGCTGAGAACGCGCGGTGTCTGGCAACAGCGCGAACACGATGGGGGAATGCAGCGAGGTGCGTCAGGCATTGCATAGAGGCTCACAGTGGTAGCTGTTTCGGCGCTGGTGCTTTCGGGTAAGGGCGGAACAGCGAAAACGCTATGGCAGATGATGCTGGCGGGGGAGGCCTCGCGGGCTGGGATCTCCGCGTTGTTAGTCGACGCAGACCCAGAGCGAAATCTGTCTAACCACTTCGGAGTTTCGCAGCATTCGACCGGCCTGGGTTCAGTGCTTGAGGATGCCGATATCAGTTTTTGGGGGAATCCCGACAAGGGAGCGAAGCGAATCGATGAGGAGATCATTGAAACTCGATGGCCCGGAATCGATTTGCTACCTGCGGGTGCTTCCTTAGGCCGTGTTGCGGGCTTCGGCGTATCGGACACGGGATTGTTGCGGGCCATATTTGACATTGCCGGCATCTTTGGCCGTTATGAGGTTGTCCTGATCGACACTGGCGGCCGCACTGGCTCTCTGGAAGCCCTGGCAATGCATCTAGGTGACGTTGCGTACGCGCCGATCACTCCGACCCTTGACGCTGTACGCAAAGCCCGCGAGGCCCGTGACAGAGTTGAGCGCATCCAACGAACGCATCCACTGAGGTGGTGCGGTGTGGTTCTATCTGGTTTCGACCGTAGAAACGGCATCGACCAGTCGATCAGGGAACGGGTAGAGACGGAATTCGGCGACGAGGTCCGTGCTGAACTGCCACGGCGGGCCGTCATCAATGAGGCCTTTCAACTCGGAAACCGACTCGGTGATTACTCCGACGCAACAGCGAAGAATCTCGCGCGAATCTTCCGAGATTTCCTGGAACACGACCTGCTGGGTCGAAACGCGAGCGACCTGTGACGGCAGCGAAACGTGGTGGGTCAGGCGTTCACTGCAATGGCTCGGGCGTGAAGGTGACGTCGACTCCGCCTACGGTCATCGTCACCTGACCTTCCATCACCATCACCTGCGCCGAGACCCGTCGATCGACAGTCTGGGCCAGTTGCTGCACCGGTGCATGCGGTATCTGCAGCACCGACAGGTTCGGCAGTTTCGCTACTTTGGGTCCCACGGTGCGCCACCAGGTGGGAACGCCGGCGGCGAACGGGAACAGCAGCACCTGGTCCGCCTGGCTGGCTGCCTTGCCCAAGGCGCGTTCATCGGGCTGGCCGACGTTGATCCACTC
>NZ_AUEQ01000013.1 GCF_000426065.1 Mycobacterium sp. URHD0025
CGTATCGACTCATCGGCATGAACGCCGACCTGGATCTCTATACGTTCCTCGAGGGTCAGCCGTGGCCGCGGCCCGCAGATATTCGGTGTGCTTGCACGGGGTTTCACTCCGCCAGCTTCACGGAACCACCGACGACCGCACGTTGCCGACACGCCGGCCGCCTCACCGGCCTCGCCCGCGAGAAGGCCTCGTCGGATCTGCTCCCAAAACAACGGCTTCCTCGACTGGAACAACGATCGCGCCATCACAACACTCCTCAATCAGAAGGGTGTTGCATCGACCCCTTGAAACCGCCACGCCGCGAACGACCTTGAGGTGGAAAACGGCGCAGACAAAGCCGCGCAGCCCTCAGCTGTAGATGGGCTGGCCGTCGGCCCCCAGCCGGTACTCCTCGGTGCCCTCGTCGACGCGGGCACCGTCGGCCCCGAGCGCGACTGCCACCTTGTTGCACGCGTTACGCATGACGTCGAGGGTCAGTTCGACCGCCTCGTCCTGCGAAAAGTGTTGGCGTAGTTCGTCACCTGACACCTGGGCCGGAGTCCAGATCAGCGCGTCGACGTACCGCAGCGCGGCTTTGTGCCGTTCCGAAAGGTTCGAGTTCTCGAAGTCGTCGATGCCGTCGTAGTCCGACTCGGTAGCGCCGGCCTCCAGTGCCCCGGCTTCCCGCAGCGACTTGCACAACCGGCAGTTGTGCTGACGGGCCCCACGCAGCCGCACGATCTCGGACGTCACGGGGTCCAACGCACGCATCCGTCCGACGGCAGGCACGAAGGTGTCCAGCAGATGGTCCCCCGGGTTGGTCCCGTGGTCCCAGGCGACCGGGCCGTCCGGCCAGTCCACTCCCAGCGCGCAGAGCCCGGCCCGCATCCGAGGCACGAAGTCGGCCACATAGATCAGCGTCGCCACCGTGAACACGTCAGCCCCGAGCAGATCGCAGAACGCGGCCCGCTGGGCGGTGTTGATGCCGGTGACGTCGACACTGAACTGCTCGGCGAACTCGGTCACCATCGGATCGACGGCCCCGCCGCGGGTCTCGGTCGGCAGCGGCGCCAACCCCAGCGCCGAAGCACACACTTCACGCACCGCGGCATTGATATCGGCCAGCCGCGGTGGCGACATCGCGACCAGGCCTGTCAACTCATTGAGCACATCGGCAGACACATCGGCAGTATCTACCAACGCGCCCGGCGACGTGTGGTTACCCGGACCCCGATTCCAACACCTCAAGACCGGAGGCGTAGCTCTCCTTGACGACGTCCAGATGTACCCAGCTGTCGACGACACCGACCCCGGGTAGCGCACGCACCGCATCGAGGATCTCGACCAGCTGCGCGGCCGAGAACGCCCGCACCGTGGCCAGCAAGTCGAACCGGCCCAGTGTACGGGCCACGAAGATCACCGAGCGCATGCCGAGCAGGGCCGACACCACTTCATCCCCCGCCCCGGTCAGTCGGATACCGAGGCCCAGCGCACTCTGGCGGTCCTGCCCCGAATGCCGCACGACGGCACCGATGCGCACCACCTGCGACTCGACCAACCGCACCACTCGCCGTCGCGCTCCCGCGGGCGAAAGTCCCACGCACTCGGCGAGATCCACGTAGGACGCTCTCCCGTCATCCTGCAGCGCGCGCAGCAGCGCGAGATCCAGATCGTCGACCTCGACACTGACGTCGCCGACCGGGCCGACGACGTCGCGCAGCACCTCGACGTAAGTGAGCGTGTCGACACCCACGACGCCTGCCATCGCACGCAACTCGGCGATCACGCCGTCGATGTCGCGGATCGACCCGACCCGCACTTCCGCGATCAATCCGTACGCACCGCTCGTCAGGGACAGAAACGCAACGTCGACACGCTGCGCCAGACCTGTGGCGATCGGCGTCACCGGCCCGTCGACCATCACGCTCACATGAGCCAGGGCGCCGCGACCCAGCACGGCGGGATGGACGACACCGCGGATCACTACCTGCCCGCCGTCGATCAGACGCTGTGTCCGGGCCGCCGCGGCCGATCGCGACAACCCCACGCGCTGTGCGATGTCGCGGTGGGTCAGCCGCCCGTCACCTTCGAGGAGGCTGATGATCGCCTCGTCCACCTCGTCCAACGGCCACCGCCTGAAATTCGCTGAAAATTTATTCTCACAAGGCTACCGGCAGAAAGATCGGCATTGCCATCACAGATCGCGCTTTCCGATCTGAATGACACGACGTTCAGGCATATCGAAACTTCACGGCGGTTGATCGCGATCGAATCGATTGCATGCTCCGACCTGTGGGTTTACCGTAACGCACATCACATTCGCCTCGAATGACGACAGACCTGAATGCAGCCCACCGCAGAGGAAGTGACCGCATGACCGCCCCGATCGGCCCCGTCGACGCATCCAAGATCCCGCGTTTCGCCGGTCCGGCCACCTTTGCCCGCCTGCCCCGTCTCGACCAAGTGACCAAAGCCTCCCAGAAAGCAGAGGTTGTCGTCGTCGGAGTGCCCTTCGATTCCGGCGTCTCCTACCGGCCGGGCGCCCGGTTCGGTCCCACTCACGTGCGCGAGTCCTCGCGGCTGCTGCGGCCGTACAACCCCGCCATGGACGTGTCCCCGTTCGAGCTCATCCAGGTCGCCGATGCCGGCGATATCGCGGTCAACCCCTTCAACATTCACGAGGCGATCGAGACCATCGAAGGCGCCGCCCGTGACCTCACCTCCGACGGCACCAAACTGGTGACCATCGGAGGTGACCACACCATCGCGCTGCCACTACTGCGCGCCGCCGCGGCCAAACACGGCCCCGTCGCACTGGTGCACTTCGACGCCCACCTGGATACCTGGGACACCTACTTCGGTGCCGAGTACACCCACGGCACGCCGTTCCGCCGCGCCGTCGAAGAGGGCATCGTCGACACCGAGGCCCTCTCGCACGTCGGCACCCGCGGGCCGCTGTACGGCAAAAAAGACCTCGAGGACGACCGCCGATTCGGGTTCGGCATCGTCACCTCCTCCGACGTCTATTACCAGGGCGTACGCGAGGTCGTCGACAAGCTTCGCCAGCGCCTCGGTAACCGGCCCGTCTACGTGTCGATCGACATCGACGTGCTCGACCCGGCTCACGCACCCGGCACCGGAACGCCCGAAGCCGGCGGCATGACCAGCCGCGAACTGCTGGAGATCCTCCGCGGGTTCCGTGGCTTGAACCTGGTGGGCGCCGACGTGGTCGAGGTCGCCCCCGCCTACGACCATGCCGAGATCACCGGTGTCGCCGCGTCGCACGTCGCCTACGATCTGGTGTCTCTGCTGGCCTTGGGCCCTGATGCGTAACGGCGGCGACCTCGTCGTCGAAACCCTTGCTGCGCTGGGCGTCTCACATGTGTTCGGCATTCCCGGCCAGAACGCGCTTGGCTTGTTCGACGCCATCCGGCGCAGTGACCTGACGTTTGTCAGCTCCCGGGTGGAGAACAACTCCGCGTTCGGCGCCGACGGCTACAGCCGCGTGACCGGGGAGGTCGGCGTGCTGTTCCTGTCCACCGGGCCGGGCGCGCTGACCGCATTGGGCGCGCTGCAGGAGGCCTACGCCACCGGGGTGCCGGTGCTGGTGATCGCCAGCCAGGTGCCGCGATCCGGCATGGGCTTGCGTCGCGGGATGCTGCACCAGCTCGATGATCAGAAGGCCAGCGCGGTCAACGTCACCAAAAGTGTTGCCACCGTGCGGCAGGCCGCCGAGATTCCCAGCCTGATCGCCGACGCCTACGCGTTGGCGCGCTCGGCGCCGGCAGGACCGACGTGGGTGGAGATTCCCCAGGACGTGCTGCTGGAGCCGACGACGGTGCCCCCGGTCGCCGCCCTTGACGCGACGCCGACGCAACGCACCCCGCGTGGCGAATTGGTGCGGGAGGCCGCGACGCTGCTGAATTCCGCGCTGCGACCGGTCATCTTGGCCGGCGGCGGCGTGCGGAGGTCGGTCGGCGGACCGGAGGCGTTGCTGGCATTGGCCGAAAAGCTGTGCGCCCCGGTGGTTTCCACAGTCGGCGGCAAGGGCGCCATCTCCTTCGACCACCCGCTGTCGGCGGCATCCTGGATCGAGGACCGCTACACCACCGAGTTGTTGGAAGATGCCGATGTGTTGGTGGCCGTCGGCACCGCGATGGGCGAGGTCACCAGCAACTACTTCACGTTCGCCCCGCACGGTCGGCTTGTCCACATCGACGCAGAGGCACGTGTGCTGGAGGCCAACCACCCCGCACTGGCCATCCATGCCGACGCCGCGCCGGCCATGCGTGCGCTGGCCGAGCTGATCGAAACACGTGACGACGCGCTGGGCGCCGCACGGGCCGCGGGCTTGCGAAAGGCCGTCGAAGACAGGCTCGCCGGCCAGGACGTGGCCACCGAGCTGCGACTGATGACTGATCTACGGGGCGCGGTCCCATCGGCCACCCACACTTTCTGGGACATGACGATTGCCGGGTACTGGGCCTGGTCGGTCTGGGACCCGCGAGACGGTGCCTTCCACTCCGCCCAGGGTGCAGGTGGTTTGGGTTTCGCTTTCCCGGCCGCGCTGGCCGCGGCGATCGCGACAGGCGAACGCACCTTCGCAGTGTCCGGTGACGGCGGGGGCATGTACTCGATCGCAGAACTGGCCACCGCCCGCCAGCACGACGCCAACATCACCTGGCTGATCGTCGACGACGGCGGCTACGGCATCCTGCGTGAGTACATGACCGCCGAGTTCGGCACCGCGACCGCCACCGAACTGGCCAGGCCCGACTTCGCCCGGCTCGCAGCCAGTTTCGGAATCCCCGCGTACACCGCCACACCCGAGGACGTCGGAGACATGGTGGCCGCCACGTTCGACACCGACGGCCCGGCCGTTGTCGTCCTGCCCGCAGTGCTCAAGATGTTCGCTCCCACTCACCTCTGACCGAAGGAACCACCGTGGGTAAACCAGTCGATATCGCGATCGTCGTCGTCTATCTCGTCGCGATGCTCGCCTTCGGGTTCTGGGGTAAGACTCGGACCAAGGACTCCGCTGATTTTTTGGTCGCGGGCCGGCGGCTCGGGCCCACGCTGTACACCGGCACCATGGCGGCCGTCGTGCTCGGGGGTGCGTCCACCGTCGGCGGCGTCGGACTCGGCTACAAATGGGGAATTTCGGGCATGTGGCTGGTGGTGGCGATCGCCGTCGGCCTGCTGGCGCTGAGCTTGCTCTTCGCGGGACCCATTCAGCGCCTTCGGGTCTACACCGTCGCGCAGATGCTGAGCCTGCGCTACGGAGTCGACGCGACCTCGGCTTCCGGTGTGGTCATGGCGGCCTACACCCTGATGCTGTCCGTCACGTCGACCATTGCCTACGCGACGGTGTTCAACGTGCTGTTCGACACGGGCCGAACGCTTTCGGTGATCATTGGCGGCGTGGTCGTCATGCTGTACTCGTCGATCGGCGGCATGTGGTCGATCACCCTGACCGACATGGTGCAGTTCGTGCTCAAGACCATCGGCGTGTTCTTCCTGCTGCTCCCGTTCACCTGGCACCGGGCCGGCGGATTCGACGGTATCCGCGACCGCGCCGGTGACACGGTCTTCAACCTCACCGCCATCGGAACCGACACCATCATCACGTTCTTCGTGGTCTACAGCTTCGGAATGCTGATCGGACAGGACATCTGGCAGCGGGTCTTCACCGCCCGCTCACCGCAGGTAGCGCGGTGGGGTGGAACAACGGCCGCCGTCTACTGCGTGTTCTACGGGATCGCGGGGGCATTGATCGGCCTGGCGGCATCGACCTTCATGCCTGATATCAAGGCCAAGGATGACGTGTACGCCCAGATCGCGGAAGCGATTCTGCCGGTGGGGATCAGCGGTATCGTGCTCGCCGCGGCCGTCGCCGCGATGATGTCCACCGCCTCGGGCGCACTGATCGCCACCGCCACGGTGGCTCGGACCGACATCAAACCCATGCTGCTGCGCATGCTCGGCCGTAAGCCCGAGCAAGCCGAAAACCCGGAGGTGGACGTGCATTCCGATCGCCGCTATGTCGCGGTGCTGGGTGTCATCGTCATCATCATCGCCGCCTTGCTCAACGATGTGGTCGGCGCCTTGACCATCGCCTACGACATCCTGGTCGGCGGATTGCTGGTCCCGATCATCGGCGGGTTCCTGTGGAAGCGCGCCACCGGCGCCGGCGCGTTGGCGGCGATGGCGGTCGGCACGGTCGTCACCCTGGGAACCATGGCAGTCGTCGGCGATGTGCTGGCCAACGAACCGATCTACTACGGCCTGGTGACCAGCCTGATCACGTACATCGTTGTGAGCCTGGCGACTCCGCGTACCTCCGCGCAGGTGTTGCGGGTGTGGGACGACCGCCTCAGTGGCCGCGAGCCCGTCGACGTTCCCATGGCCACGTCATGAGCGCCCACACGACTGCCACCAAGGCAGTGGCCACCAGCACGTAGACCGGCCACGGACCCATCAGATCGAGCAACGACGCAGTGGAGGGCTTGGCATTGAGGAAGCCGTAGTTGGTCCCCGCGATTCCGTTGAACGCCATGGTGACCACGGCCCATACGGCCGTTACCAACACCACCAATCGATAACTGCCCCAATCGGGACGCATCCCACGCCCCCAGGTCAAATAGATGGCCGCCCAGACCACCAGCAGGTGGATCGACCAGAACGCCAGGAATTCGTAGTGCGGGAAATCCGGGCTCTTGAGCACCGGTGAGATCAGCGCTTGGGTGCTCAGAACCAGACCCCAGTAATACGTGAGGACAAATGCCCACTGCCGCTGCGACCACAGTGCGTACGCCCCGACGACGGTCGCCAGGTCGGTCAATCGCAACGGCACCGACCGTTCGATCGACGGAGGGATGAGCGTGTAGGCGAGCATCGCGACATAAATCGCTGCCGTCAGCGCGCCGAGGATGCGGCCGAATATCCGTGATTGGTGGTCGCTCTGGCGCCGTCCGAGCCAGACCACCAGCACCGCCCCGACGGCAAATACGGCGATGGCGACCCAGTGCGACGGGCCGTACACCGTGAATTGCCGTTGAGACAGAACCACTCCTACATCATTGCGCCTGGCTCACCGAGGACATGTGGAAGTCCGGAATCCGCAGCGTCGGCATGGACGCACGGGTGGCCCAGTCACCCCATTCACGCGGCAGCGTGACCTCGCTGATGCCGGCCTCGGTGGCGCGCCGCAACAGATCCAACGGGCTCTCGTTGAATCGGAAGTTGTTGACGGCGGCGGTCACCTCGCCGTCCTCGATCAGGTAGACGCCGTCCCGGGTCAGGCCGGTGAGCAGCAGCACCGTCGGATCGACCTCGCGGATGTACCACAGTGTCGTGAGGAGCAGGCCTCGCTCGGTGCCGGCGATCATGTCGGCCAATTCGTTTGCGCCACCGGTCATCAGCAGATTGTCGGCAGGCACCGCGACGGGTGTGCCGTATTCGGCAGCCACGGCCCGCGGATACGCCAGCGCGTTGACCGCCCCGTCGCGGATCCAGTCCACCCGGCCGATGTCCATGCCGTTGTCGAAAATCGACATCCGCTCCGATGAGCTCGGCACGGCGACGAACGGTTGGCAGGCCAGCTCTCCCGCGAACGGATCGGAGTACAGCGTCAGTCCCAGATCGGTGAGCTTCTCCCCGACCCGCGTCCCGCCGGGAGCCGACAGGGCCGTGCGCCCCTCCTGCGCGCCGCGTCCGTCCATCGCCCAGGTCAGGTAGATCATCATGTCGGCCACCGTCGAGGGCGGCATGAGCGTCTCGTAGCGACCGGCCGGCAGTTCGACCGTCCGCTGCGCCCAGCCCAGCTTCAGCGACAGCTCGTCCAGCAGTGAATCGACCCGCACATCAACGTAATCAGGGGTGCTCACCCCGGCCCAGGCGCTGGCGCCGTCCCGCTTGGCGTTGATCTCGACCGACCCCGTCGGCTGGGTGTAGCGCCGGCGCAGGCCGGTCGAGGTGGCCAGGAACGTCGTCTCCATGACGTGGCGGGCATACCCGTAGAGCTGGTCGGAACCGGCGAACCCCTTGGCGAGATCGCCGGCAATGCCGGTGAACACCTGCGCGCCGGTACCCACTACCGGCGCATCCCAATCGGCCGGTGTCCCGGTGCCCGGCAACGGCGGAGCGGCGTCGCGAGCCTCGGGCGAGGCCGCAGCGGCGCGCTGAGCGGCGGCCACCAGATCCGGGATCACCGCCGGGTCCACTTCGGTGGAGCGCACCGACCCGACATGCGCCTTGTCCCCGCGGCGCGCGATCGAGATCACCGTGATGGTGCGACTGACCGTCTCACCGTTGGTGGTCATAGAGTTTCCGGCCCACCGCAGCGACGCATCGGCCCGGTCCGTGACCAACACTACGGTTTCTGCCCCCGGATCGGCTGCGGCCAAAGCGATGTCGACGACCTGCTGCGCGCCGATCATCGGCCGCCCTCCGTCCGGGTGTTCAGTACGTTGATGCCGCGGAACAGTGCGCTCGGGCAGCCGTGGCTGACCGGGGCCACCTGCCCCGGCTGGGCCTTACCGCAGTTGAAGGCGCCACCCAGCCGCCAGGTCGTTGGTCCGCCGACAGCGTCCATCGCACCCCAGAACTCGGTGGTGGTGGCCTGGTACGCCACATCGCGCAATTGCCCGTCGAGCCGGCCGTCCCGGATCCGGTAGAATCGCTGGCCGGTGAACTGGAAGTTGTACCGCTGCATGTCAATTGACCACGATTTGTCGCCCACGATGTAAATGCCGTCGGATACCTGCGAGATCAGGTCGTCAGTGCTCAGACCCTCCGGACCGGGCTGCAGTGAGACATTTGCCATCCGCTGAATCGGAACGTGGTGGGGCGAATCGGCATATGAGCAGCCGTTGGACCGGGCGTGTCCGAGTCGCGGCGCGAACACCCGATCCAGCTGGTAGCCGACGAAGACGCCGTCGCGCACCAGATCCCAACTCTGCGCCCGCACCCCCTCGTCGTCGAAACCAACTGTGGCCAAGCCATATTCCACGGTGCGGTCAGCCGTCACGTTCATCACGGGCGAGCCGTAGCGCATGGTGCCGAGCTTGTCCGGGGTGGCGAACGATGTTCCGGCGTAGGCAGCCTCGTACCCGATGGCCCGGTCGTACTCGGTGGCATGGCCGATCGATTCGTGAATCGTCAGCCACAAGTTGGACGGGTCGATCACCAGGTCGGTGGCGCCGGCGACGACGGAGGGCGCCTTGGTCTTCTCGGCCAGCAGCGTGGGCAGCTCCGCCAGTTCAGAGGTCCAGTCCCACACCTCGTCACCGGCGAGTGCCTCCCAGCCCCGCGCTGTCGGCGGGGCCAGCGTGCGCATGGTCTCGAACGACCCGGCGGCGGCGTCGACGGCCACCGCCTCCATCGTCGGCATCACCCGCACCCGCTGCTGAGTGATCGAGGATCCGAAAGTGTCGGCGTAGAAGGTCTGCTCCTTGACTGCATGCACTCCCGCAGACACATGGTCCACGCCATCGGACGCCAACAACCGGCCGGAGTACTCGCCCAGCAGCGCGATCTTGTCGGCGCCCGAGACGACGAAAGGGTCGACGCCGTAGTCGGACACCCAGGTGACATCGGCATAGACCGGTTCGTCGGCCAACTCGATGCGCTCGGCGTTCAACGGAGCCAGCGTCGTGGCCACCCGCACAGCGCGGCGGGCCGTGTCGGCCGCCACCTCGGGTGCCAGTTCGGCGTGGGAGGCGAATCCCCACGCACCGTCGACGATCACCCGCACCGCCAGACCCACCTCGCGGTTGACCACGGACATCTCCAACTCGCCGTCGCGCAATTGGATGATCTCGGTGGTGATGCGATGAATCCGCAGATCGGCATAGCTCGCACCGGCGGCGGCTGCCGCGGAAAGAGCCGCGTCAGCCAACTCGAACCGGGGCAGCTCCAGGAAGTCGGCGTCCACGCGTCGTTGAGCTGTCACGCTCCCACGGTAGCGGCGCCGCGGCGCGACCTGGTTCAGGTGGGAGCAACGCGGCGCACCCATGTCTCGACATCGCGGTGGCGCGTGAACCGGACGATATGCAGGTGGGGTAGATGCGGCCCCAGCGCGGGGAGGGTGTCGCGGAGCTTGTTCCGGGTGCGAAAACCCCAGCGCAAGATGTGATCCGGGTCGCTGAAGATCGTGCGCAGCGGCGGTTCGACATTGCCGTTCCACAACTCGACGCGGCCGAAGCGCCGGCGAAGGGTGCGACGCGTCAACTGACGCATGGACACCGGGGTCGGCAGGTCGAGCCACAGCAGCGTGTCCGCGCGCGCCAGGATCTGGCCCCGCACGGCGCGGTACTGCCATTCGATCACCCAGGAATCTCCCGCGATGAACTGTTCGACGTCGCCGATGAACGTGGGCCGGGGCTCCCACCCCGGTCCGTGATACAGACTGTCGATCTCGACGTACGGGAGGTCGAATTGGTGCGACAGCCGCGTCGCGAGCGTTGTCTTACCCGACCCCGTCGTACCGGCGATGGCGATGCGCCGCGGCTCCCAGGTCACCCGATCTTGAGCCGTCAACACCACACCGATCCTAGCGAGGCCTAACCTGGCTGGATGGCAGAGCTCAGCAGGAGGACAGTCCTGGGCGGCGCGGCAGTGGCCGCCGGCGCGGCCGCGGTGGGATTCGGCGGTTACGAATTGCTGGGCAGGCGCAGCCCGGACGTGGCCGCCCAGCCGAACATCCTTGTCGTGATGGTGGACCAGATGCGGGCGCCGCAATGGTTCCCCGATTCACAGCAACTCGGCGCACTGCTGCCGAACCTCGACCGGCTGCGGACGCGAAGCACCTCGTTCGGCTCGCACTACAGCGCGTCGAACATGTGCACACCGTCGCGCGGGGTACTGACCACCGGGCTGTACTCCCACCAGACCGGGTGCCTGTACACCGGCGAAGGTCCCACGGAGTCGACGCTGGCGGCCCGCTTCCCCACGTGGGGGACGATGCTGCGCGACGCCGGCTACCGCACCTGGTGGTGGGGCAAGTGGCACCTGGGCAGCGCGGCCGACAACACGCCCGACGGCCTGGACGTCCACGGCTTCTCCGGCGGCACGTACCCGTCACCCAACGGTGCGCCGAACCAGGGCCTGCAACAGGACCCGTCGATCGTCGATCAGTTCGCCGGGTGGTTCGACGCCCACGCGAACGAGGGGCCATGGTGCACCACGGTGTCGCTGGTCAACCCGCATGACATCTGCTGGTGGCCGAAAAATGCTCTGCCGGAAGATGTTCCGCGCCGGTTCAGTGCGAAGCCGGTGAACTTCGAGACCGCGGACGATCTGCGTCGTCGTGGGAAACCGCAGTTGCAGATCGACTACATGAACTTCATGTCTCCCCTGATGACCGGCGCGATGGACTACAGCGGGCCGGAGTCAGCCGCGCAGTGGGCGCGGTGCCTGGACATGTACCTGTGGCTGCATCAACAGGTGGACACCCAGATCGGCCGGGTGCTCGACACGCTGGCGACCCGGCCGGACATCGACGACAACACCATCGTCGTGTTCACGTCCGACCACGGCGAGTACGCCGGGTCGCACGGCCTGCGCGGCAAGGGCGCCGCCGTCTATGAGGAGAGCATCCGGGTGCCGCTCTACATCCGTGACCCGTCGGGTCACCTGACACCGGCGCCCGGCGACACCCGCACCCAGCTGACTTCCAGCGCCGACCTGGCGCCGCTTTTGATGACCATCGCCCACGGCGGTGCGAGCTGGCGGTCGGACTCCCGTTACTCCTACCTGGCGAGCCGCGCCGACATCGCCGGGATCGCCGCCGACGCAGCCGCTTCGGGCCGACCGTGGATTGCCCACGCCACCGACGACATGTCAGTGGAGGAGATGGCCGCCTTGATGAAATCGCCGCTGGCGAAGAAGTTCTTCGGCGCTTCCGGCCCACCCACCGAGATCCCGACCTCGGCGCCCAGCCACATCGTCGCCGTACGTACGCCGCAGGCCAAGCTCGGCATGTACACGTACTGGAAGCCCGGCAGTATGGACATCGACGCCTCCCGGCCCATCCATCACGAGTTGTACGACTACTCAACCGATTCCGGTGTTCAAGAGCTCGACAACCAGGCCGGCCGCAGCACCAAGCAGGCCGACCTGCAAGCTCTGCTCGACCACGAGGTGCTGCCCGAATTGCGGGCCCCACTGCCGGAGTTCCTCAATGAGGCGCAGGAGCAGGGGTTGGCGAATATGAAGGAGCTCGCCACTTTGCGCGGAGGCTGAGCCGACCTAACGGCACGGAGGCTGAGCCGACAAATAGGGCACGGAGGCTGAGCCGACCTAACGGAACGGAGCTCCTGCCGTTCCAGACACGGTTGCCGGATTTCGGGACCTCAACGGCTGACGGCCGGAAGCCGTCCCTTTCAGGACCCGCTTCCGGCCGTCGACCCGTATTCAGTTGGTGTCAGTTTCCACCGATCTCGGCTGCCGCCTGGACCACCGGTGCCGAGGGAATCGCACCGCCCAGTTGGCGGGCCGCGAAATCAGCTGCCTGGATTGCCATCCCGTTGTCCTTGTAGGAGCTGTGAGCGGCCCGGTTCAGTCCTCCGGCAGAGCAGATCGGGTCGCCGGGGGCACACAGTTGGATCGTCTTGGCGACGTAGGGCTGGCCGATGGCGATGGGCGGCGCGCTGCGGTCTGCCAAGCCCAGAACCCACTCATCCGGTGTTCCGAACAATGCCACCGCCGCGACGTGAGAGGCGATCGATGCCGGCATCGGTCCGCTGATACCCGCGGGCAGGACGTATCCGGCCGGGACGGCGCTCGAGGTGGTGTAGCCGGCCACCGCGGCGCCCTGCGAATAACCACCCAGGACGATCTTGGTCGCCGGGCACGTCGCCGCGATCGACTGGATCCGGTTGGCGGCGTCGGCGATGCCGTCGGCCGCCTCGCCGAAGTTCAGCGATGCCGGGTAGTTCACCCCGTACACGTCGATCGTCTTGCCGGGCAGGTCGGCGGTGAGTGCGTCGACGAACGCCTGTCCGGTGGCGCCGACACCCGGTGCCTCGTTGGTTCCGCGAGCGAACACCACCTCGACATCGGAACACCCGTCAGCGGCATGTGCCGAGGCGAGCGGGCCCACCAGCGAGCCGAGGACCATGGCGGCCAGGGCGAACACCGTGAAAAGCACGGACTGGGTCACCTTTGTGATCGAAGCGCCCGTTCGCGCTCTCTGCGGTTTGTTCATGGCATTCTCCCCAGTCCCTGTTAGCGGCGATTACCTGCTATAAGCGCTACGCAGCGAATTCGATTCCGGAGCGGTCAAGTGATGTACGTCATCTGAGCAAATTGCGGGTGCCGGGATTTAACACAGACATTTCGGCGTTGACGTTGTCCGCTCCGGTACCGACGTGGCGTACCGAGGTGACGAACCGCTTTAATGGCCCGATGGCCACCTCGCGTGTCCGCACCACTGCGCTGGGGTACGCACTTGTCGCCCCCAGCCTTTTCGGCGTCGTTACGTTCCTGTTGTTGCCCATGCTGGTGGTGATCTGGCTGAGCCTGCACCGGTGGGATCTCCTGGGCCCGATCGAGTATGTGGGACTGGATAATTGGTGGTCGGTTCTCACCGACTCCACGTTTGCCAGGTCGCTCGCCGTGACACTGCTGTTCGTCGTGCTGGTGGTGCCGGTCCAAACCCTGCTCGGGCTGATCGCTGCTTCCCTGCTGGCCCGCGGACTCCCGGGCACCGCGTTCTTTCGCACCGTGTACGTGTTGCCGTGGGTCTGCGCCCCGCTGGCCATCGCGGTGTTGTGGAAATGGATCCTGGCTCCCACCGACGGCGCGCTGAGCACCGTTCTGGGCCGGCAGGTGGACTGGCTCACCGATCCCGGCCTGGCGCTGCCCGTGGTGTCGGCCGTGGTGGTGTGGACCAACGTCGGTTATGTGACGCTGTTCTTCCTGGCCGGCATCCTCAACATCCCCGCCGACGTCCACAACGCGGCCCGCACCGACGGAGCCACCGACTGGCAGCGATTCCGCCACATCACCCTGCCGATGCTGCGCCCGACCCTGTTCTTCGTCCTGGTCACCGGAATCGTCAGCGCTGCACAGGTATTCGACACCGTGTACGCGCTGACGGCAGGCGGGCCGCAAGGTCGCACGGATCTGGTGGCCCACCGCATCTATGCCGAGGCGTTCGGCGCGGCCGCGGTGGGCCGGGCCTCGGTGATGGCCATCGTGCTGTTCGTCATCCTCGTCGGCATCACTCTGCTCCAGCACCTCTACTTCCGTCGCAGGATCAGCTATGACCTCACGTAACGCACTGATCTACGGGGGGCTTCTGCTCGGCGCGGTGATCACGCTGCTGCCGTTCGGGCTCGGCTTACTGACCTCGTTCACCTCGGCCGAGCAATTCGCCACCGATCCCCCGTTGTCGCTGCCCAAGCCGCCGACCTTGGAGAACTACGTCGGGCTGTCCGACGCCGGCTTCGGTCGGGCCATAGCGGTGACAGCGCTGATGACCGCCGTCATTCTGCTGGGCCAACTGGTGTTCTCGGTACTCGCCGCCTACGCGTTTGCGCGGCTGCGGTTTCCCGGCCGCGATGCATTGTTCTGGATCTACATCGCGACATTGATGGTGCCCGCGACGGTGACCATCGTGCCGCTGTACCTCATGATGGCCGAGGCCGGATTGCGCAACACGTTCTGGGCGCTGGTGCTGCCGTTCATGTTCGGCTCGCCCTACGCAATCTTCCTGTTGCGCGAGTACTTTCGGTCCATCCCCGGCGACCTGATCAACGCCGCCCGTCTCGACGGCGCCCACACCCTGGACGTGATCACCCACGTCGTGGTGCCGGCGAGCCGGCCGATCCTGGTCACCCTGGCATTGATCACCGTGGTGAGCCAGTGGAACAACTTTCTGTGGCCGTTGGTGATCACCAGCGGCAGCAAGTGGCAGGTGCTCACGGTCGCGACAGCCGGGCTGCAGACGCAGTACAACGCGCAGTGGACGCTGGTGATGGCGGCGACCACAGTGGCGATCATTCCGCTGATCGTGTTGTTCATCGCGTTCTCGCGCAACATCGTCCGCTCGATCGTCGTTACCGGGATCAAATGATCGCCGACGTCAGCGCCAGGGTTGTGAAATCGCCGCGGCAACAACCATATTGTCGATCTCGTGACGGGAGCCGGTCGTGAGGCGCTCCACCGCGCTGGCCGCGGGTCTGGCGCTGACCATGGCGGTCCTGCTCGTCGCCGCCGCCCTACTCGGCCGGACAACCGAGCCCGAGGGGCGCACCATCGTCACCGTGCGGCTGTGGGATCCGCAGGTCGCGACCGCGTACCGCGAGTCCTTCGCGGAATTCGGCAAGGAACATCCCGACATCGAGGTGCGGGTCAACACCGTCGCCTACTCGGCCTACTTCGACAGCCTGCGCACCGATGTGGCCGGCGGCAGCGCCGATGACATCTTCTGGCTGTCCAACGCCTACCTGGCCGGATATGCCGACAACGGCCGACTCCTCGACATCGGACAGACGTTGGGCGCCGGCGCCGCACAGGCCTGGGATCCCTCCGTGGTCAACCAGTTCACCCGCAACGACGCCCTGTGGGCTGTTCCGCAACTGACCGATGCCGGTATCGCGGTGTACTTCAACGCCGACCTGCTCGACGCCGCCGGCGTAGACCTCGCCGAACTGACGACGCTGCGGTGGTCGAACGGATCCGATGACACGCTGCGGTCGCTGGCGGCCCGGCTCACCGTCGACGAGCAGGGTCGCTCGGCGGGCACCGACGGTTTCGACGCCGGCCGGATCCGGCAGTGGGGCTACAACGCCGCCAATGATCTCCAGGGCATCTACCTCAACTACATCGGCTCGGCGGGTGGCATCTTCAACATCGGCGACCGCTTCGCCTTCGACAACCCGCAGGCAGCCGAAGCCTTCACCTACCTGGTCCGGCTGATCAACGACGATCGAGTCGCCCCACCGGCCTCGGCCACCAACAACAACGGGGACTTCTCCCGCAACACCTTCCTGCAGGGTCGGATGGCCCTGTTCCAGTCCGGCACCTACAACCTGGCCGCGATCGCTAACCAGGCCCGGTTCCGGTGGGGTGTGGCGATGCTGCCGGCCGGCCCCAAGGGCCGGGTCAGCGTCACCAATGGCATTGCCGCAGCGGCTAACTCCGCGACCCGTCATCCCGACGCAGTGCGCGAGGTGTTGTCCTGGATGGGCAGCAAGCGCGGCAACGAATACCTCGGGTCCAAGGGCGCCGCCATCCCCGCCGTTCTGGCCGCCCAGCCCGCCTACCACGACTACTGGAAAGCGCGCGGCGTTGATGTCGCGCCGTTCTTCCGGGTACTGCGCGGGCCACGTATCCCGGCACCCGGCGCGGCGGGGTTCCCCGCCGGATATGAGGCTCTCAAGCCGTATTTCGACGAGATGTTCCTGGGCCGCCGCGACGTCGAGACGTCCCTGGCCGACGCGCAATGGGCGGCAAATACCGCGGCAGCCCGCTGAGGGTGGGCCGCAGATCGCCCCTGATCGCACGGCGCATCGCCTACATTGGGCTGATGCCCCAGCACCCCAGTGCATCCGGCCGCCGTCGCCTGGCGCTGGCCCTGTTCGCCGCAGCCATACTGGCCGCCGCCCCGGCCTGCGCGGCCGGGCACTCCCCCAATTCCTCGGCGCCGCCGGCCGCCCCGCAGAATGACGCCGGATTCGCCCCGTCGGCGCCGGCACCCGAAAGCGGCCCGGGCATGAAGAACGCGCCGATACCGGCTGAGGTCAAGCGCGACATCGTCAAGACCGCGTCGATGTCGATCACGTCCGGCAATCCGGCGGCGGTGGCCGACAAGGCCGTGACGCTGGCAGGAGATGCCGGCGGCCGGGTCGACAGCCGCTCAGAGGATGCCGGTTCCAGTTCCGGCCGCGCGCACATCTCACTGGCCCTGCGCGTGCCGGCCGCCAAACTCGAAGGCACCCTTGACGAGTTCAAGAAACTCGGCACGGTCCAGACCGTCGAGGTCCGCGCCGACGATGTGACGTCCCAGCGGGTCGATCTCGACGCCCGCATCACCGCGCTGCAGACGTCGGTGGATCGACTGCTCGGGATCATGCGCGAAGCCAAGGATCCCGAGGCGCTGATCCAGGCCGAGAACGCGTTGTCGCAACGCCAGGCCGACCTCGACAGCCTGCGCGCTCAGCGCACCCAGCTCGGCGACCAAATCAGTTACAGCACGGTCAATCTCGACATCACCGCCGAGCAGATCGGCGGCCCCGCCCCTCAGTATCAGGGGTTCTGGGGACAGGTCGAGCGCGGGTGGCATGGCCTGGTGTCGGCCGCATCGGGGGCCGTGATGTTGTTCGGCCTGCTCCTGCCGTGGGTGGCGGCCGTCCTCATCGCGGCGGTGATCATCGTGGCCGGTGTCCGGTTGACCACGTCGTCGCGGCGGGTTCGGCGATCAGCGACGGGGCAGGCTGGTCGGCAGGACGGTCAGCTCCAGGGCCAGCGCACTGCCGCAGACCAGAACGAGGACGGCGAAGGCGATCCAATCCCGCCGCCCGGGCCGTGACGGTGCCGCCGAGATCTGACCGGCCCCGCCGCGGGCAGTGATGGCATCGCCCATCTCATCCCCGCGGCGCAACGCCACAGTGACCGCCGCGGCCAGCAGATCGACCAGATTGGCGACGCGCTGCTTGCGCCGGGCCCGAAACGTCTCGGCCGGTTCGACGGGGCGCAGCCGGTGCGCCGCATACAACGTGCGGAACTCGTCGATCAGCATCGGGAAAGCGCGCAGCGCCAACGCAATCGTCACCGCCCAGTCGTGGACCGGGATACGGATCAGGCGCAGCGGGCGGCCCAGCGTCGCCACCGCCGGAGCGACATCGGCGACGTTGGTGGTCCATGACACCAGCGCGCCCAGACCCAACAGCACGATCGACAATGTCGTGATCCGCAAGAAGTTGAGCAGTCCGCCCAGACCCAGCTGCACCGAACCGATGTCGATGAACGGGGATCCACCGGCCAGGGCCGCCAGCGCCCCGCCGATCAACAGCAGGATCCAGATGACGAACGGGATCGACGGCAGCACGCCACGGGGAATGTGCGCCAGCCGCGCGGTCACCAGGACCAGCACCGCGACGAACGCGATCGGCACCCACCCGGGATAGAACGTCAGCAGCACACCGATACCCGCAACAGCGAGCAGTTTCGTGCCGGCCCACAACCGGTGGATGACGGTGTCGCCGGGCACGGGGCGCAACAGCACGACGGGCTTCCGTTGCCCTCCTGTCGGCGCGGTCATCGGGCACCTCCGGCGGGGGTCGGGGCGAGGGCGAGCTCACCCTGATGCAGGTGCAGCGTGCGCGGGCACAGGCTTTCCAGGCCGGTGAAATCGTGCGAGATCACGACCACCGTCAGCCCGTTGTTGTGCCGCAGGTCCTCCAGGAGCCGCAGCAGACCCCGCTGGCTGGCGGCGTCCAGGCCCGCCAGTGGCTCGTCGAGGATCAGCGCGCGCGGCGAGCGCGCCAGCAGTCCGGCCAAAACGACGCGGCGCATCTGGCCGCCCGAGAGTTGGTCGATGCGGCGCTGGGCCAATGCCGCATCCAGCCCGACCATCTCCAGTGCGCGTGCGACGTGGTCATGATCATGCTTGGAGAAGCCTGCGG
Source organism: Mycobacterium sp. URHD0025 (assembly GCF_000426065.1). Lineage (GTDB taxonomy): Bacteria > Actinomycetota > Actinomycetes > Mycobacteriales > Mycobacteriaceae > Mycobacterium. The sequence continues at coordinate 18,612 of NZ_AUEQ01000013.1, forward strand.
CCGAGGCGATTTCCCGTCCGACGGTGCTGCGCATCAATTGCAGCCGGGCGGCCTGGAACGAGATGGCCACCGAGCCCACCTGCTGGGCCACGGGAACTCCGTCGAGCAGGCAGGCGCCGTAGGTGGGAACGGTCAGCCCGGCCATGATCCAGGCCAAGGTCGATTTGCCGGAGCCGTTCAGGCCGTGCACCAGGACTCCGTCGCCTTCGTTGACTGTGAACGTGATGTCACGCAAAGCCGTTTTCGCCCATGGGGTTCCGCTGGCGTATTCGTGTCCGACCCCGGTCAACTCCAGCACCGGTGCGGAGCTCGGAGCGACGCGCGTGGTGTCCACCGGCACTGCCGAGGTCTGCACCATGTCCGTGTTGTCGGCGGTTCCGCCGTTGCCGCTGAGTTTCACCGTACGGTCGGCGGAATCGGCCTCGTCGTTGTAATGCGTGATGTGTACCAACGACATCTGGTGATGGTCGGTGAGCCCGGACAGCACATTCATCAAGGTGTCGCGGCCCTGTTGATCGACCATGCTGGTGACCTCGTCCGCGATCAGCAGCGAGGGTTCGCGGGCCAGCGCCGCCGCAACGGCAAGGCGTTGCAATTCACCACCCGACAATCCCCCGGTGTCACGTTCGGCCAGGCCGTCGAGCCCCACTTCGGCCAGGAGCCGCTCGACATCGGCAGTCGTGCCGACCGGCAGTCCCCACACCACGTCATCGGCCACCCGGGTGCCCAATACCTGGCTTTCCGGATGCTGCATCACCACCGCGGTGCCTCCGATGCGGCCCAGCCCCACGGCGCCGGCCCGCTCGATGCTGCCAGAACTGGGTTGGCGCCCGGCCAGCATCAGCATCAGAGTGGTCTTGCCCGAACCGTTCGGACCGGTCACCGCGACATGTTCGCCTGGCCGCAGTTCCATCGAAACCGGGCCAAGGGCGTCGGATTCGACGCCTGGATAGCGGAACCGCACATCGGTCAGCGTGGCCGGCACGGGGGCGATCGTCGATCCCTCGTCCTCGACGTCGGCATCGAGTTTGTGGACGTCCGGGACTCCGAGCAGCCGGGCCAGGATGCGCGACAGCGCCCACCATCCGATCATGCTGACCGAGGTGATGCTGGTGATGCCGAGGAACAGCATGAGCAGTGGCCAGTACTGCAGCATCGTGGCGAAGATCGACCGGAGCGGTTCGGCCGCCACGTCGAGAACCGGGATGCGGTCGAGCACCTTGGCGATCCCCTCGATGCCTGCGCTCAGCGAGTCGAAGATCAAGCTGCGCAGCCTCGTCAAAACCGTCAGCGCCACGACGATCGCCGCGCCGAACAAGGCTCCGGCCACCACGGCTACACCGAACGCTGTCGGGGTGCCACGGCCACGGCGCTTGACCACTCCGGTGAGCCCGCCGATGTAGGCGCAGTCGACGACGGTCATCAATCCGCCCATGCCTGCGATCAGGAAGGCGATCGTGCCGGCGGCGACGGTGGCCGCGAGCAGTACCCGCAGCCGGTACCGGTAGGCCAGCAGACCCATCGGCACGGTTCCCAAGACCGAAAGGCCGCCTGCGAACGGCACCACCACGGCGATGATCGCGGTGGCCGCACAGAGGGCCGCCATCACCGCCGCCTGCGCAAGCTCGCCGGGAGTGAGGCCGCGCCGAGGCGTCGTCGCCGGGGATTTCGCGGTCATCGTTCGATTCTGCCAGCCGCGATCGTGGGCGTAGGTTGCCCGTCGACGCTGGTTTGGCCCGGTGTGAGCGAGAGCACGCCCGGCGACTAGACTACATAGCAAATCTATGTAACATAGTGGCATGTCGACACCGACCGAGGATGCCACGGTATCCGACGACACCGAGCTCGGCGCTGATCTGTTGTCAGTCGTCGCCCGGTTGAATCGGTTGGCCACCCAGCGCGCCCGGCTACCGCTGCCCTGGGCTCAGGCCCGACTGCTGTCCACCATCGAAGACCAGGGCGAGGCACGGATCTCCGACCTCGCCCACCTCGATCACTGCTCGCAGCCGACCATGACCACGCAGGTGCGCCGTCTGGAAGACGCCGGACTGGTGTCACGCACCACCGATCCCGGCGACGCCCGCGCGGTGCTGATCCGCATCACCGAGCAGGGCCGGCAGACCCTGGATCAAGCCAGGGCGGATCGTGCCGCCGCCATCAACCCGAGGCTCGAACGCCTCACCGCCGAGGAGCGCACGACGCTGGCAGCCTCCGTCGACATCATTCGACGGTTGCTCACCGACGTCGATCAGCACCCGCTCGCGCACGAGAACTAGTTAGGAGTTACCGCCCCGATGTGGCGCCAACCCAAGGCCGTATGGGCCGTTGCCTTCGCCTCCGTCGTCGCCTTCATGGGCATCGGACTGGTCGATCCCATCCTCAAACCGATCGCCGACAACCTCGACGCCTCCCCGTCGCAGGTGTCGTTGCTGTTCACCAGCTACATGGCGGTGATGGGCGTGGCGATGCTGATCACGGGCGTGGTGTCCAGCCGCATCGGCCCCAAACGCACGCTGCTGCTGGGCCTGGTGATCATCATCGCCGGCGCCGGCCTGGCCGGGATGAGCGAAACCGTGATGCAGATCGTGGGCTGGCGCGCCCTGTGGGGCCTGGGCAACGCCCTGTTCATCGCCACGGCGCTGGCCACCATCGTCAATTCCGCGAAAGGGTCTGTGGCACAAGCCATCATCCTGTATGAGGCCGCGCTGGGCCTCGGCATCGCGATCGGTCCGCTGGTCGGTGGCGTGCTCGGCTCGATCTCCTGGCGCGGACCCTTCTTCGGCGTCTCGGCGCTGATGGCCTTCGCTTTGGTGATCACCGCCTTCCTGCTGCCTGCCACCCCGCGCGCCGAACATGCCACCACCCTGGCCGATCCGTTCCGGGCGCTGCGGCACCGTGGACTGCTGGGCGTCGCGATCACCGCACTGCTGTACAACTTCGGCTTCTTCACCCTGCTGGCCTTCACCCCCTTCCCCCTGAACATGACCGCCCATCAGATCGGGCTGATCTTCTTCGGCTGGGGTCTGGCCTTGGCGTTCACCTCGGTGGTGGTGGCCCCGCGGCTGCAACATCGCTTCGGCACGGTGCGGGTGCTGATCCTCAACCTCCTGGCCTTCACGGCGGTGCTGGCCGTGATGGCGGTGTGGACCGATTCCAAGACCGTGCTGGCATCGGGTGTCGTGGTCGCCGGCCTGTTCATCGGCATCAACAACACCCTGATCACCGAGACCGTGATGAAGGCGGCCCCGGTCGAGCGCGGGGTGGCCTCGGCCGCCTACAGCTTCCTGCGCTTCGGCGGCGCCGCCGTCGCACCGTGGCTGGCCGGCGTGCTCGGCGAGCAGGTCAATGTGCACCTGCCGTACTGGGTCGGCGCCGCCGCGGTGCTGGCCGGTGCCGGAGTCCTGGCCCTGACCCGTCCGCACCTCGTGCACATCGACGACGAAGAGCCGGCGGAGTCCGATCTCGACGAGCTGACCGACGAAGCGGCTGCGGTCACGGTGGGCAACGACAGCTGACACGACCGGGAATCCACCCCGAGCTGCTCGCCGAGATTGACGTGAGGGCGTGATCGCTCGAGATTCACGCCCCTGGCGTCAATCTCGATGCGCCAATGGCCACGCGCTACAAGGCGAACAGCAGGAACTGCGTCACCTGGGTGGGCGAGAAATTGTCGTCGCTGACAGCGATTACGGACTGCCGGCCGTCGGCGAGCTTGGGCCCCAACGTGATTCCCTCGATGTTGTCCAGCGGTGCCAGGCCGGGCGTGGTGGTCAGGTCTGCCAGCAGGGTCTTGGTCATCTCGGTGGAGCCCTCGACGACGGCAGCCCGGTAGATCCGCACTGCCACGTGGGTGCCGAAGCCGCGCTCGACCATCAGAAAGCTGCCGTCGTCGAGGGCGGCGAGGTCTGACAGTCCGTTGTCGCCGCCCGGCCCGGCAGTCACCCGGTCCAGCGGATAGGTGTACTGCCCCTCGATCGCCCCGGACTCCGCATCCAAGCGCACGACACGCGTCGACGCGCCGTGCTGCTCGTCGGGTGGCGGACCGTCGTCATAGCCGGGCCCCTCCATCGCCACCCACAGGTGCTTACCGTCCGGTGTCAGCGTCAGTCCTTCCAGCGCACTGTTGCGGCGGGCACCGTGCTCACCGGCCGACATCCGCACCGCGTCGGGCAACTCGAACTGCCCGAGGAAGCTGCCGTCGAGGGCGGCGGTCCGTACCCACGGATCGAGCAGAACCGGCGGACCGGGCCCGTCGACCCGCCGCTCCCCCTCGCTGGTCCAGTACAGGTGCTGCCTGCGGATATCGAAGGCGATGGCCTCGGGGTCGGGCGGCACCACGGGTGGCTGCACATCGATGTTCAACGGGCCGAACGGCCGCGCGTCGCGGTCCAGCCACGGATGGGTGCCGACGAATTCGACCTCACCGATACCGTTGTCCGACAGCATGATCCGTGCGGTGTAGAAACGTGCCGGATTCTTGGCAGACCGGTCGTCGCTGACGATGTAGTACAGGTCGGCGGCCGGGTCGTAGCTGATTCCGGACAACCCGCCGATCACCGTGCCGTCCAGTGTCGCGCCGGGCGCAACCAGGCGCTGACCGAGATAATCGAGGCCGGGTGCGGCATGCGCCGGCCCACATGCCGACAGCACAAGGGCGCCGGCCAACAGGATTCGTCGCAGCATCAGGTGATGGCGGCGCCGACCAGGATGCCGACGGCATAGGTGGCCGCAATCGCGACGGCCCCGAACAGCAACTGCCGCAGCCCGGCGATCGCCACGGGTTTACGGGTGAACTTCGCCGCCACGCCACCGACGATCAGCAGACCTATCCCGCCGCAGGCCAGGCCGGCCCACAACCATTCGAAGCCGAGCAGGTAGGGAATGAGCGGGATGATCGCGCCTATCGCGAACATCACGAACGACGAGCCACCGGCGACCCACGGCGACGGCTTCTCCCGGGGATCCACCCCCAGCTCCTGCACGAGATGAAAGTTCACCGCCCGATTCTCGTCGCGGTGGATTTCCTCGCCGGCCTTGGCCGCCGTTTCGGGCGTCATCCCCATTTCCTGGAGCATCGCCACGAGTTCGGCCTGCTCGGCCGTCGGGTTCTTGCGAAACGACCGGCGCTCGACATTGACCTCGGAATCGACCTGCTCGTTGGCGGTGGTCACCGAGGTGTACTCCCCCAGCGCCATCGAGAAGGCACCGGCCAACAGACCGGCCACACCGCTGAGCACGACCGTCTGCGACGAGGCGCTGGCACCGACTCCGGCGATCAGCGCGGTGTTGCTGACCAGACCGTCCATCGCACCGAAGGTCGCCGCACGCAGCCAGCCTCCGGTGACGTCGGCGTGCCGGTGATAAGCCACGTGCGGCAAGCCGGTGGGAGACAGCGATTTACCGATCGAGTCCGGCATTTCGCCAGTCTTTCGCGGCGAGGTCGGGCTTGTCCAGCAAGCGTTACCTTGCCAACCGGCGCACGCAGACCGCCGCACGCGTTACCGTCGGATATGACCTCCACTGCCGAGCACTTGCGAAACACGCTGGACGGCCGTTGGCGCGACGTCAAGAACGCCATGCGGACCACGTTGTCGGACGAGATCTTCCGGCCGCACTACACCCCCAACACCGCAATCGCCCGGGCCAAGGTGACCGAGCAGCTCAAGATCATGGCGGCGGCCGGCGCAGCCGACGACGGCTTCCGCAAAGAACACGGCGGCAACGGCAACGTCGGCGCGGCGATCACCCAGATCGAGATGCTGGCGATGAGCGACCTGTCGCTGATGGTCAAGGCCGGCGTGCAATGGGGCCTGTTCGGCGGCGCCATCGAGAATCTGGGCACCGAACGCCATCACAAGGCCTATGTGCGCCGGCTGATCGACCTGGACCTGCTGGGCTGTTTTGCGATGACCGAGACCGGCCACGGCAGCGACGTGCAATCCCTGGAGACCACCGCGACCTACGATGCGGACACCCAGGAATTCGTCATTCACTCCCCCACGCCCACCGCGCGCAAGGACTACATCGGCGGCGCCGCCGAGACTGCCAGGGTCGCAGCGGTTTTCGCACAGCTGATCACGCCGGATGGCGAAGGGCACGGGGTGCACTGTCTGGTGGTGCCGATCCGTGACGACATGGGCAACGACATGCCCGGCGTGACGACGTCGGACTGCCACTACAAGGGCGGACTGCCCGGCGTCGACAACGGGCGCATCGTGTTCGACCACGTGCGCGTACCGCGGGAGAACCTGCTCAACCGCTATGCCGATGTGGCGCCCGACGGCAGCTACAGCTCACCGATCGAGAATCCGGGACGGCGGTTCTTCACCATGCTGGGCACGCTGATCCGGGGCCGGGTCACCGTGGCGGGCAGCGCCGCGGCCGCCGCGCGGGTGGCGCTGGACATCGCCACCCGATATGCGTTGGAACGCAGGCAGTTCGAAGCACCCAAGAGCAACGAGGAAGTCCTGATCATGGACTACCTGGTACATCAACGGCGGCTGCTGCCGCTGATCGCCAAGTCCTATGCCCTGCAGTTCGCCCAGAACGAACTGGTGGCCAAATGCCATGAGCTACAGACCTCCGACGATCCCGATGCCGAGGAGCAGCGCGAACTGGAGGCCCGCGCGGCCGGGCTGAAAGCCGCCAACACCTGGCATGCCAGCCGTGCCATCCAGGAAGCGCGTGAGGCCTGTGGCGGCGCAGGCTATCTCGCCGAGAACCGGCTGATCGCGTTGCGCGCCGACACCGACGTGTTCACCACGTTCGAGGGCGACAACCATGTGCTCACCCAACTGGTGGCCAAAGAACTGCTCACCGCCTACGCCGACGACATCAAGGGCATGAGCCCGGTCGAATGGGTCCGGTTCGCGGCCAACTTCGCCGGTGAGCGGGTGCTCAAACGCACTGCGGCCGAGACCATCATCCAGACGGTCCTGGACGCCCGCCAGGACAACGAGGAGGAAGGCAGCCTGTTCAACCGGGGCACCCAGGTCAAGATGTTCGAGGACCGCGAGCAGTACATGTTGGCCTCGGTGGCGCGCCGGCTGCAGGGCAAGGCCAAGGAGATGTCGGCCTTCGACGCGTTCAACGCCGTCCAGGACCATGTGCTGCATGCCGCGCAGGCGCACATCGACCGAGTCGTCTTGGAAGCGTTCGTCGCCGGCATCGACGCCTGCGAGGACGAGACGGCCCGCGAGCTTCTCGGCGATGTCTGCGATCTGTATGCATTGTCGGTGATCGAGCAGGACAAGGCCTGGTTCATCGAGCACAGGTTCTTGTCCACCGAACGCGCCAAGGCCGTCACGCGCGGGATCAACGAACGGTGCCGCTCACTGCGCCCGCACGTCGAAACCCTCGTCGACGGATTCGGCATTCCCGAGCAGCTGCGCTACGCGGCGATGCTCGACCCCGCCGAGCTGGTCAACGGCTGAGGTGCCTCACGGTTTCGGAAGCGGGTCGACGGCAACCAGTTTGCCGTCGTCCCCGATCCGGAACCGCACGGTGGCGATACCGGTCGGCGACTTCGGCGAGTCCTGCCCCTGCTGCCACTGGTAGTTCACCACCACGGTGTCGTCGGCGTTGGTGACCACGTTGATGTAGGGCCGCGGCTCCGGAGTGGCCGGGCCGATCGGGGTCTGGCGGTCGAAGAACAGCAGCTGCCCGACGCTGTTGGGCTCGGGGTTGCTCTGCCCCACCTGCACCCAGTACAGCCGGCAGTTGCTGGTGTGGCCGGTGTTGACCTGCGTCCACTGCCGGCCCGCTTCGGGCGCGGGCAATTTGGCGATCTGATCGGCGATCGTGTCGGCGCTGGGACCATCCGACGGAGCGCAGGTATCCGGCTTCGGCGGTGGTGCCGACGGCGGACTCCAGCCGCAACCGACTGCGACGAGACCGACGAATGCGACGATGGCGATCAGCCGTGGGTGCACACCCCGAGGGTAGCGAACTGTTGCGGTTCAGCGACTGGGCTGACGACGGCGCGTCGATAGGTGACACTGTGTGCGGTCCGACGACGGATCCGCTCACTCACCGACCCCAAGGAGACACTGATGGCCTGGTTCCTCGCCATGGAAGGCCCCGCCAACAAGGCCGTGCTGTACCAACTGCAGGAATCAGTCAACGTCCAACAGCTCGCCGAGGAGATGTCCAGCGCGGCCACCCTCGATCGCGCCGTTCCAGTCCCGGCCGTGCTGGCCAACAACAGGCAACAGGTGACGGTGTACGTGCGGCCGGCGGCCTGGGGCGTGTGGACGTTCTATCAATTGTCCGAAGAGGAGCGGAAAGCGCTCGCGTCGGCCTCCAATCCACTGGTGGAGGCGCTCACCCAGGCGGCCCGTCAGGCTCAGGCCCGGTCCCAGCAATAGGCCGGGGTGTTCGAGAACTTGCTCCCCCGGATGGACTCGAACCATCAACCGCCCGATTAACAGTCGGGAGCTCTGCCAATTGAGCTACAGGGGACTACCTTCCGCGGAAGCTCCGCGGCCGAGCGTTGACTCTAGCGTACGCACCGCCGCTGTCGCCAACTCGCTCCCAGACGGGCGCGCCGAGGCTGCGGTGAGGCAGGATGGAACGCACACACCTGCTGTCCGGGAGCCACGCCGCCGTGGGAGGCCCGTGGCTGTGGGAGGCCCGTCGCATTGGGAGGAATACCGTGATCCGCTATGCCGCCGTGATCGCCGTCGGCTACGTGCTGGGCGCCAAGGCCGGGCGACGCCGCTACGAGCAGATCGCCAGTACCTACCGCGCCGTGGCCGCCAATCCGGCCACCAAAGCGGTTCTGGACGCCGGCCGGCGCAAGATCGCCAACCGGGTGTCGCCGGATCCGGAGTTCCTCACGTTGACCCCCATAGACGCGGAAACGTCGGTGTACTCCACGAAGGAGAGCACCGACGTTTCGGAGACCCGCTCGAACAGGTCGAGCTGGTAGGGCTAGCCGATTCCCTGATTGATCGAGGTACCCGGCAGCAGCGGACCGGTGGAGACCCCGATCCCGGGGCCGTTGCTTCCACCGCCGCCGACCCACGGTGTTCCGATCTGGGCGGGCATGCCGTTGGAGTAGGACAGGCACTTGCCGTCCTCCTTGCTGCCGAACCAGGCCAGGCAGGCCGGCTGGGCCGTGACCTGGACACCTGAGGTGGGCGCGGGTGCGGACGTCGCGAGGAACGCCGGGGCGGCCACCGTCGCGCCTGTGGCCAGCGCAAATGCGCCTGCAGCGACGTACCGCCGCGTCTGCGTACTGAACAGTGTCACCAGATTGGTCACCGGGTTGGCCTCTTTCCACGTGTAGGTGCCCGACTCCGGTCACCCTATCGCGATGCGGCCGATCACGCAGTCAGGTCGTCGCCGCTGGCTTGCTCGAGCAGGCTGCGCCGGTAGGACTCCATGGCCACGAGGTCACCGAACAGGGCGTGATACTCGTCTCCCTGCTCCACCGGCGACATGCGTTGCAGCTTGGACTTCACCTCGGCGATCTGACGACCTACCCAGACTTCCTGCAGGCGGGCGAGCACGCTGCTGATGTAGCGCGGTAGGTGCTCGTCGTCCTCGACGTTGATGGCCTCCACACCCAGCTCGTTGATCAGGCTGGCCGCCGCCGGGGAGGTGGTCTGCTCGCGGACCACCTCGATCCACTGGGCACCGGACTGGCCCGATGCCATGCCACCCGCCGCCTCGATCGCCGACCGCACCGCGGCGTACCCGGGGTGGGTGAAGCTCTCCACGGTCAGCGAGTCGAAGACCGGCCCGGCGATCGCCGGATACTGCAGGCCGGCCTTGAGTGCTTCGCGCTGCGGCCACAGCGTCGGATCGGTCGGATTGGGCCGGCCGATGGGTGAGGGTGACGGGGCCGCGGCAGGACGGGCCTGCCGTCCCGCGGGCTGACGCCGGGAGTCCTTGCGGCCCCCGCCGGCTTCCTCCCGCACCCGGCCGATCACCTGTGCGACGTTGTCCCAGCCGACCCAGCCGGCCAGCTGCCTGGCGTACTCGTCGCGCAGGGTCTGATCCTTGATCCGGGCCGCGATGGGCACGCAGCGCCGCAACGCGGCGACGCGACCCTCGGCACTGTCGAGATCGTGTTCGGCCAGTGCACTGCGAATCACGAACTCGAACAACGGAGTTCGTCGTGCCACCAGGTCGCGCACGGCGGCGTCGCCGGACCGCAGCCGGAGATCGCACGGATCCATACCGTCGGGAGCCACCGCCACGAACGACTGTCCTGACAGGTTCTGCTCACCCTCGAACGCTTTGACCGCGGCAGCCTGGCCGGCCGCGTCACCGTCGAACACGTAGATCAGCTCACCGCGGAAGAAGTTGTCGTCCATCATCAGCCGGCGCAGCATCGAGAGGTGCTGCTCGCCGAATGCGGTGCCGCACGAGGCCACCGCGGTGGTGACGCCGGCCATGTGCATGGCCATCACGTCGGTATAGCCCTCGACGACGACGGCCTGATGCCCCTTGGCGATGTCCCGTTTGGCACGGTCCAGGCCGAACAGCACCTGCGACTTCTTGTAGAGCACCGTCTCGGGGGTGTTGACGTATTTGGCCTGGTTCTGGTCGTCGTCGAACAACCGGCGCGCACCGAAACCGATGGTCTCGCCCGAGGACACCCGGATGGGCCACAGCAGGCGACGATGGAACCGGTCCATCGGCCCGCGCTTGCCCTCGCGGCTGAGCCCCGCGGCCTCCAGCTCCTTGAACTCGAAACCCTTGCGCAACAGGTGTTTTGTCAACGTGTCCCAACCCGACGGCGCGAAACCGCACCCGAACTGGGCGGCCGCGGCGGCGTCGAAGTTGCGCTCGGTCAGGTACTTGCGGGCTTCCGCCGCCTCATCGGAGGCCAACGCCTCGGCATAGAACTCCTGAGCGGCGGCGTTGGCGGCCAGCAACCGGCTGCGGCTGCCCCGGTCACGCTGGACATTGGTGGTCGACGAACCGGTGTAGGTGACGGTGTAGCCGACCCGGTCGGCCAGCAACTCGACCGCCTCGACGAAGGTGACGTGCTCGATCTTCTGGATGAAGGCGTACACGTCGCCGCCCTCGCCACAACCGAAGCAATGGAAGTGGCCGTGATTCGGCCGCACGTGAAATGACGGCGACTTCTCGTCATGGAACGGGCACAGGCCCTTCATCGAGTCGGCCCCGGCCCGCCTCAACTGAACGTAGTCACCGACGACATCCTCGATGCGAACCTTTTCACGAATGGCCGCGATATCGCGATCAGAAATCCGGCCGGCCACCGGCATAGTCTATGCGTGCGCCGATGCCGCGCTCACACCGTTCGCGCCACCGGTCCGCGTCGACAGTCCGGACTCAGCCGAGCGGCCGCGGCGAGCGCGCCTCGTGCACGCGTTCCAGCCGGCTCTCGGTGTAGGACGCGATCTGATCGACCACCACGCGCAGCTTGGCGCCGTCGTCGGCCGCCAGATCGAACTCGGGCGCGAACTGCGGGTCCAGGCTGCCAGGGGCCTGCGCCCACAGCGCCAGGGCCACCTCATGGATGAGCGTGCGCTGATCGGCCTGGATCTGCAGGTGCCGGTGGTCGGACATGATGAACTGCAGCGCCAGCATCTTGAGCAGCACCACCTCGGCACGCACCAGCGGCGGCACCGCCAGATCCGCATCGAAACGCCGCAGCGGCTTGTCGCCGGCCACGGCCCGGGTCCGCGTGATCGCCGCATTGGCGAACCGCCCGACGAGTTCACTGGTCAGCGTTTTCAGTGCGACCGAGGAGGCCAAGGTTCCGTCGTACTTGCCCACCGCGGCCACCACCGGCACCTGGGACAACCGTTCCGCGGCCGCCAGCAGATCGTCGTGCGTGACGCTGGGAAAGGACCTGGCGCCCAGATCCGCGAGCGAGGCCGCGGCGTCGCGATCGCCGAGCACCCGCAGGTCGATACGCCCGGAGATGACCCCGTCCTCGACGTCGTGCACCGAATAGGCGACGTCGTCGGCCCAGTCCATCACCTGGGCTTCCAGGCACGGCCGCTCGGCCGGAGCACCGGCGCGCACCCAGGCGGCGGCCTCGGCGTCGTCGTCGTAGAAGCCGTACTTCCTCCGGGTGCCGAAGCTCGGCCACGGATACTTGGCCACCGCGTCCAGCGCCGCCCGTGTGAGATTCAGCCCAGCCGAACGACCCTCGGCGTCAAGAACTTTGGGCTCCAACCTGGTGAGGATCCGGAAGTTCTGCGCATTGCCCTCGAACCCACCGAACGCTTTGGCGATCTCGTCGAGCGCACGCTCACCGTTGTGCCCGTACGGCGGGTGCCCGATGTCGTGGGCAAGCCCGGCCAGATCCACCAGGTCGGGATCGCAGCCCAGCCCGACCGCCATACCCCGGCCGATCTGGGCCACCTCGAGTGAATGGGTGAGCCGGGTGCGCGGGGTGTCACCATGCCGCGGCCCGACCACCTGGGTCTTGTCGGCCAGCCGCCGCAGCGCCGCGCTGTGCAACACGCGGGCCCGGTCGCGGGCGAAGTCGGTTCGGTGCTCGGTGTCGGTCCCGGGCAGCGCAGCACCCTTCGGCGCCTCGACCACCAGACGTTGCCGGTCGAAGTCGTCATACCAGGACTGCGTATCCGCGTTCACCGACGCACAGTCTGCCAGGAACCGGCGCACCGACACCGCAGCGCATTAGATTGACGGTCATGCGTATCGCCCGTCTGCTGTCCATGCTGCTCGCGATCCTGACCACCGGACTCCTGGTTGCCCCAAGCGCCGCCGCCGAACCGCCTCTGCGGCTGGCCACCCAACTGACCGACAATGCCGGGGCGCTGTCGGCGACACAGCGGGCCAATGTGCAACGCGCCCTCGACCGCTTGTACGAGACCAAGCGCATTCAGCTCTGGGTGGTGTTCGTCGACGACTTCTCCAACCAGAACCAGCTCGGCTGGGCCCGCAGCACCATTCAGCTCAGTGATCTGGGCGATGACGACGCGTTGCTGGCTGTGGCCACCAAGGCGCGTGCGTACTCGTTCCAGGTCCCCGACACGGTCCCGGGCGGCAACGCCCGTGCCGACGACATCCGGCGCAACAGCATCGAACCGGCCCTGCACCGCGACGACTGGGCGGGTGCGGCGATCGCCGCGGCCAACGGGCTGAGCTCAGAACCCGAATCCCCCGCCACATCAGGGATCTCGTGGCCGGCAATGCTGATCGCCCTCGGCGTGGTGCTCGTGCTGGTCGGGCTGTTGTGGTGGTGGTCGCGCCGGCGCCGGGCCAAGCGACGTCACGCCGAGTTCGAGGCCGCCAAGCGGGTCGACCCGACCGACGCGAACGCCCTGGCCACCGTGCCGCTGGAGGCGCTCGACGAGCTGTCCCGCTCGATCGTGGTCGACGTCGACAACGCTGTGCGCACCAGTGCGGCCGAGCTCGAACTGGCTGTCGAGGAATTCGGCGACAAACGCACGCAACCGTTCAGCGCGGCCCTGGCGAACGCGAAAAGTGCGCTGGCCCAAGCCTTCACCGTGCGTCAGACCCTCGATGACGATGTGCCCGAGACACCCCTGCAACAGCGCGAGCTGCTCACCAGGGTGGTGGTCTCCGCGGCCAGGGCCGACCGTGAGCTGGACGCGCAGAGTCAGGCGTTCGAGCAGTTGCGCGATCTGGTGATCAACGCACCGGCGCGCCTCGACACCATGACCCAGCAGATGGTCGATCTGACCGCCCGCATCGACCCGTCCCGACAAACGTTGGACAATCTGCACACGCAGTTCGACGCAACGGCTCTCACCTCGGTGGCGACCAATGTGGACACCGCCAAGGAGCGGCTGGCATTCGCCGATCGCAACATCACCGATGCCCGCAGCCTGGTGTCCCGGCCGGCCACCGACCAGACCGCCTTGGTGGACGCCGTACGTTCGGCCGAGTCCGCACTCGATCAGGCCCGCACCCTGCTCGTCGCCGTGGACAGCGCCTCCTCCGACATCAACAGGGCACTGGCCGGCCTGCCCGCGGCCATCACCGATATTCAGGCCGGGATCGAACAGGCGAATTCACTGCTGGCGCAATCGAGTACACCGCAGGCTGACCAGCTCGGCGCGGCCCGCGACGCGGCCAAGGAGGCCGCCGACATTGCCACGGCCAATGGCAAGGCCGACCCACTGGGCACGTTCACCCGATTGACCAAGGCCGACGCCGAACTCGATCAGCTGCTGGCCGGCGTTCACGAACAGCAGGAGGCCGCCGAGCGGCTGGCCCGGGCGCTGGAGCAGGCACTGTTCACCGCGCAGTCGCGGGTCAAGGCGGTGTCGGACTTCATCGAAACCCGGCGCGGGAGCATCGGTCCGGAGGCCCGCACCCGGCTGGCCGAGGCACAACGGCAGCTGCAGGCCGCCGAAGCCAAGCGCGCCTCGAATCCGAATGAGGCCGTAGCGCACGCGAATGGAGCGTCGAGTCTGGCGGCGCAGGCACAGGGCCTGGCCAACGATGACGTCCGGGCCGCGCAGCGGTCCTACACCTCGCAGTACGGCGGCGGAGGCGGGTCCGACATGGGTGCGGTGCTCGGGGGCATCCTGATCGGCAACATCCTGCGCGGCGGAGGCGGTTTCGGCGGCGGATTCGGTGGGGGCTTCGGCGGCGGATACGGGGGCGGCCGCGGCATGGGCCGTCCGACGTCCTACGGCGGATCGTCCCATTCCTCGGGCCGCAGCTACAGCGGAGGTGGCGGCCGGTTCTAGCCGGTTCGTTCCTGAAGGCTGACGTGCCCGCGCGGCACTGCCGAGCCATCCTCTCGCTGGAAACCGATTCCGACGGGTTCCCCGGTGTCCGTTTCGATGAACCGGTACTGACTGCTGTGTGGACGAGCCCGATGAACGTGGCCCCATTGTCCGAGCGCAGCGAGCACGGAGACGAGTTCATGCCCGGCGTCGGTCAGCACGTAGCGGCTGCGTGTCCGGTCACCGGGTTCCTGATAGTCGACAACTTGCAGAACCCCGGCCTCGACCAGTTCGGACAGCCGGGCACTGAGCACGTCGGACGCGACGCCGAGCCGCTGACGGAACTCCGAGAACCGCGACCGGCCCAGCAGTGCCTCCCGGATGATCAGGATCGCCCACCGCTGCCCCAGCACCGACATGGTGCGGGCGATCGGGCAGGCGTCGTCAGTCCACGGATCGGTGCGCATCCTCACATCATAGCTGAGTTGGTAAACCAAACTCAGCTCTGCTAGCTTGGCGACAGTGGGCCCGGCTCGTCGCCGGCCGCAGAACTCGAAGGAGATCGACATGTCCGAGACGACCGGTGGGACGCGGGTGGACGGTGCGGTGGCTGTGGTGACCGGCGGGCAGCGGGGCCTGGGCCGGTCGATCGTGGACGCACTGCTCGCCCGCGGCGCCGCCAAGGTGTACTCCACGAGCCGGCGGCCCGACACCGCGTCCGATCCCCGCATTGTGGTCGTCGAGGCCGACGTCACCGACGACGCCTCCGTCCGCACGCTGGCCGACCTCGCGCAGGACGCTACAATCGTGGTCAACAACGCCGGCCTGCTGGGCGGTCAATCGTTGCTGCGCACCGATTTCGACGAGATCCGCTCGGTCTTCGAGACGAACCTCTTCGGGGCGCTGCGCGTCACCCGCGCCTTCGCTCCCATCCTGGCCGCCAACGGAAACGCAACCGTCGCCAACGTGGCGTCGGTGCTGTCGTGGCTACCGGGATACGGCGCCTACGGATCGTCGAAGGCAGCACTGTGGTCGGCGACGAACTCGCTGCGGGCGGAGCTGAGCGCGCAGGGCACCAACGTGATCGGGGTGTATCTCGGCTACACCGACACGTCGATGGTCGCAGACCTCGACGTACCCAAGAACGACCCGGCCGACGTGGCCCGTCAGATCGTCGACGGGATCGAATCCGGGGCCGCCGAGGTGCTCGCCGATGACCTCACTCGCCAGGCCAGGGCAACCGTCTTCGCCTGATCCGCCAAACATCCGAGGAGAGTGGATATGTCGACCTATCGCGCCTATCAGGTGACCGGACAACGGCAGTTCGATCTGGTCGAACGCGAACTGGTTCCGCCGTCGTACGGTCAAGTGCGTGTGCGCGTGCTCAGCTGCGGGGTGTGCCACAGCGACGTGCTGGCGGTCGAAGGTCAGCGACCGGCGCCGGAACAACCTGTGGTGCCCGGTCACGAAATCGTCGGTGTGGTCGACGCGATCGGCGACGGAGTCCACGCCTGGAAACCCGGCGACCGGGTGGGTTTGGGGTTCCTCGGAGGCCAGTGCAACGAGTGCGAGTTCTGCCGCCGCGGCGATTTCGTGAACTGTACCGATCAGCCCAAGCCGGGCACCACCGTCGACGGCGGCTACGCGGAGGTGGTGTACGCCCGCGCATCGGGCCTCGTCCGCGTGCCCGAGGAACTGACGCCGACTACCGCCGCTCCCCTGTTGTGTGCCGGCGTCACTGTGTTCAACGCACTGCGCGCAACTGCGGCCCCGCCCGGCGCGCTGGTCGCGGTCCAGGGCATCGGCGGGCTCGGCCACCTCGGAGTGCAATATGCCAAGAAGCTCGGATATCGCGTTGCGGCGATCGCCCGTGGAGCCGAAAAAGCCGATCTGGCAAAGGTACTGGGCGCCGACCACTACATCGACAGTGCAGCCGCCGACCCTGGCGCTGAACTCAACGCGCTCGGCGGAGCCACCGCTGTCGTCGCCACCGCGGCCAGCGGCGCCTCGATGAGCCCTCTGACCGCGGGGTTACGGCCGCGGGGACAGCTTGTCGTGGTCGGGGTGGCCGCGGATCCGATCGCGGTCAGCACCGCCGACTTGATCCTCGGCGGGCGCAGCATCATCGGCAGCCTGACCGGCTCGGCGATCGACAACGAGGACAACCTTGCGTTCAGCCTCGCCAACGGCATTTCCCCGATGGTCGAGGTGATGCCGTTCGAAGATGCGCCAAAGGCCTACGAGCGGATGATGTCCGGTCAGGCCCGCTTCCGGGCGGTCCTGGAGGTCGGGGTCCAATGAGTACCACAGTCGATCACGCGAGCCGGCGGCTGTTGATCAGCCTGCCTGACGCCTACGAGGATGCCCGTGCTCGATACGAAACGCTGGTCCCCGCAGTCGACATGGCGGGCTTCGCGGCGGCATCACATTGGGACGATGTGCTGGCCGAAGCCAAAGCGCAGGCCCCGCACGGGTTCCTGCGCTACTTCCGCGGTGATGTGGCCAGCACAATGGCGGGCTCTGGCACCACCTGGCAGTCCACCGAGTACCTGATGGGCAATCACACCATCGCTGAACGCATGTACCGCCACGATCCATCGGTCATGCTGCATGCTCCGTTGCGCACGCTCCTGTACGAAGGCGCTCACGGCTCCGTCTTTGCGGTGGACCAGCCCAGCCTGTTGTTCGCCAGCTATGGCAACCCCGAGATCGCGGCCGTAGGACGGGAACTCGACGCGTTGCTGGCGACACTGATCGGCCTGCTGGGCGGTGATGTCCCCGACGAACTCACTCGATGAGACGCCGCGGACCCTCTACCCGCGAGCAGACACAAAACTGCCCCATTTCGATTGAAATGGGGCAGTTTTGTGTCTGCTCAGCGAGGAAACTCAGGCGCCCTTGAGCCGCACCGCCAGATAGTCCGACACCTTGTCCAGTGCGATGCGCTCCTGGGTCATGGCGTCGCGCTCGCGGATGGTGACCGCGTTGTCCTCCAGGGTGTCGAAATCGACTGTCACGCAATACGGCGTGCCGATCTCGTCCTGGCGGCGGTAACGCCGGCCGATCGCACCGGCATCGTCGAATTCGACGTTCCAGTTCTTGCGCAGTTCGGCGGCCAGGTCGCGGGCCTTGGGCGACAGGTCGGCATTGCGCGACAACGGCAGGACCGCGGCCTTGACCGGGGCCAGCCGCGGATCGAGCTTGAGCACGGTGCGCTTGTCCACGCCGCCCTTGGCGTTGGGCGCCTCGTCCTCGGTGTAGGAGTCGACCAGGAACGCCATCAACGAGCGGGTCAGACCGGCTGCGGGCTCGATCACGTACGGCACGTAACGGGTGTCGGCGCCCTGATCGTAGAAGGACAGGTCGACACCGGAATGCTTTGCGTGCGTGGACAAGTCGAAGTTGGTGCGGTTGGCGACGCCTTCCAGCTCACCCCACGGGTTGCCGGCGAAACCGAACTTGTACTCGATGTCGACGGTGCCGTCGGAGTAGTGTGACAACTTTTCCTTCGGGTGGTCGTACAGGCGCAGGTTGTCGCGGTTGATGCCGAGGTCGACGTACCACTGCAGCCGCGTCTCGATCCAGTACTTGTGCCACTCCGGCGCGGTCGAGGGCTCGACGAAGAACTCCATCTCCATCTGCTCGAACTCACGGGTGCGGAAGATGAAGTTGCCCGGCGTGATCTCGTTGCGGAAGCTCTTGCCGATCTGGCCGATGCCGAACGGTGGCTTCTTTCGCGCGGTGGTGACCACGTTGGCGAAGTTGACGAAGATGCCCTGGGCCGTCTCCGGGCGCAGGTAGTGCAGACCTTCCTCCGACTCGATCGGGCCGAGATAGGTCTTGAGCATCATGTTGAAGTCACGCGGCTCGGTCCACTGGCCCTTGGTGCCGCAGTCGGGGCAGACGATCTCGTCCATGGAGACGGAGTCGGGATCGACTTCAACCCCATCCTTGGCCGCCTTCTTGGCCGCGTATGCCTCCTGCATGTGGTCCTGGCGATGCCGCTTGTGGCAGTTCAGGCACTCCACGAGCGGATCGTTGAACACGTCGACGTGACCGGAGGCCACCCACACCTGACGGGGCAGGATGATCGCACTGTCCAGACCGACGACGTCGTCGCGGCCGGTGACCATGGATTTCCACCACTGCCGCTTGATGTTCTCCTTGAGCTCGACACCGAGGGGCCCGTAGTCCCATGCGGATTTGGTGCCGCCGTAGATTTCTCCGGACTGGTAGACCAGGCCGCGGCGTTTCGCCAGGTTCGCAACGGTGTCGATAATGGATGCCACGGTGCATCAGCGTAGCGACCAGCCCGCCGCCAGCGATAATCCGGCGCGACCGCGGGAGCGGTTGACATGCGATATCGCGCATGTATTCTGACCCGTAATGGAAACGATTTCCAATATCACGGTAAATCAACACGACGACGCACGCGAGCACGGCGCTGCCCCGGCGTCGGAAATGCCGCCGCGCGAGGTCCTCGACACCGCAGGCGAGCTACTGCGCGCCCTGGCCGCGCCGCTGCGCATCGCCATCGTCCTGCAGCTGCAACAGTCGGGGCGTTGTGTGCATGAACTCGTCGACGCCCTCGCCGTGCCGCAGCCGTTGGTGAGCCAGCACCTGCGGATTCTCAAACAGGCCGGGGTGGTCGCCAGCGAGCGCGCGGGACGCGAGGTGCTCTACCGCCTGGTCGACCATCACCTGGCCCACATCGTCGCCGACGCCGTCGCCCACGCCAGCGAGGAACAGCGGTGACAGGCGCAGTCCGGTCCACCCGCCAGCGCGCGGCCATCGCCGACCTGCTCAACGAGACCGAAGGGTTCCGCTCGGCCCAGGAATTGCACGACGAGCTGCGCCGCCGCGGCCAGGGCATCGGCCTGACCACGGTGTATCGCACGCTGCAAACCATGGCCACCACCGGCAGCGTCGACACCTTGCGCACCGACACCGGCGAGTCGGTCTACCGGCGCTGCTCGGAAGACCATCACCACCACCTGGTGTGCCGGGCCTGCGGCGCGACCGTCGAGATCTCCGGTGGCCAAGTCGAGACCTGGGCCTCCGACGTGGCGCGCGAACACGGCTTCTCCGACGTCAGCCACACCATCGAGATCTTCGGGACGTGCGGCGAGTGCAGCGACGGGATCCGGTGAGCACGAGGGCTCGCGCGGTTAACCCGACAGCACGCGGTAACCCAGCGTGTAGCCGATGCTCCCGGGCACCCCGTTCACCGGGATGTCGAGGAACTTCTCGTTCGGCGTGTTGACGTCGACGGCCTCGATGATCTGATCGCCCAGCGCTTGGTTCGCAGGCCCCGTCAGGCCAAAGTGAATCTGCGCGTCGCTGGTGAATCCCACGAACATCTGATTGTCGAACTCGAACAGATTTCGCTCGAGTTCGCCGTTCGGCTCCAGGTGCACGGTGGTTCGCAGGAATCGGTCCCCGTTGGGGAGAAATACGACGAAGTTCACCTGCTTGGGAAACTCCAGCGGTCCGGACAGGTCCATCAGCTTGAGAAGCGGAAACGCCATTTCAAAACCCCCTGTTGGCATTGAGTAGGTTCCTCTCCCATGCTTCAGCCCTCAGAACGTCCACGGCACGAGTAGTCGACTACCCGACTTGCGCACAGGGGGTGATGCCGGAGAAGGAAAGCGCCTGTCCTACAGCGGATTCTCTGGTTTTGACGACGCCGGGATTCAGACCCGATCGCGGGCCAGCGCGAGCACGGTGTCACGGGTCAGCGGCGCGAGTTCGATGTCGCCGGGCGCATGCAGGTCGATCCACGTCATTTCGGCGATCTCGGCCTGTGCCCGCGGCTCAGCGTCGAGACCGACCAGGTACAGCCAGGCATCGACGGAATGACCGGGCTCATTGGCCGCCGGCGCACTGTGGCGGCCGAGCTCTTCGGCTTCGGACAGCGCGAAACCGACCCCGAGCTCCTCACGAACCTCGCGGGCCAGCGCCTCGATGGGCTGCTCCCCCGGCTCGATCTTTCCGCCCGGTTGCATGAACGCCGTCGTGCCGCGCTTGCGGACCACGAGCAGTCGGTCGTGCTCATCGAGCACCACTGCGGCGACGATCCGAATGACCGGGACTGTGCCCGTCGGCTCCTCGCGCAAGCGCTCGTCGGTCATGTCATCAGGTCCCGGCGCACATCTGCACCCGTGGCCAGCACCATGAGGATCAGCGTGCGCAGAGCGTCGTCGGTCAGCCCGGCCGCCGGGAAGTTGTAGCGCAGCATCACGTCGGCGACCTTCTTGGCCGGCCGTTTCCGCGCCGCGCCTTTGGGAGTCGCGCCGTTGGTGGGTACCTCGACCAACTTCTCCACCAGCACCACCGTGCCCAGCATCGTCTTGCTGGCATGGTCGGACACGCGTTCGCGAATCTTGTTGTTGAGCGGCAGATCCCAGGCCAGTGGCTGCGTCAGCGAGACCATCTCCAGGTCCTCGGCGATCGCCACGACCCGCACCGAAGCCACCGAACCGTCGACCGTCACCGTCAGCGCCCCGTCGGGTTCCTCCACGACGGAGGACACCTCGCCGAGCGCCGAGGACAACCGCTGCAGCAGTGACATTCCCCGGTCGCTACGCTCCTGCCCGCCGGACCCCGCCATGTCAGGCCCGCCCGAAGCGACGGTTGCGGTTCACGTACTCCTCGCACGCCGCCCACAGATCGCGCCGGTCGTAATCCGGCCACAGTTTGTCCTGGAACACGAACTCGGCGTAGGCCGACTGCCACAGCAGGAAGTTGCTGGCCCGCTGCTCCCCCGACGTCCGGATGAACAGGTCCACGTCCGGGATGTCGGGGCGGTGCAGATGCTTGGCGAAAGACGCCTCACTGATCCTGTTCGGCTTGATCTTGCCCTCGACCGCTTCGGCGGCCAGTGCTTGTGCCGCCTCGACAAGTTCGGTACGACCGCCGTAGTTGACGCAGTAGTTGACCGTGATGACGTCGTTGCCGACGGTCATCTGCTCGGCGATGTCGAACTCCTTGATGACGCTGCGCCACATCTTGGGGCGTGACCCGACCCACCGCATGTTCACGCCCATGGCGTTCAGGTTCTCCCGGCGGCGGCGCACCACCTCGCGGTTGAACCCCATCAGGAACCGGACTTCCTCGGTGCTGCGCTTCCAGTTCTCGGTGGAGAACGCGTAGACGCTCAGGTGCTTGATACCCAGTTCGATGGCACCGCAGGTGATGTCGATCAACACCGCCTCGCCCATCTTGTGTCCCTCGGTGCGGCCCAGGCCGCGCTGGGTGGCCCACCGGCCGTTGCCGTCCATCACCACGGCGACATGATTGGGTACCTGATCGGCCGGGATCCGCGGCGCGACGGCCTTGGAAGTGTGCTGTGGCGGGCGGGCGAAGCGGCCGTTGGTGCCGGCCGGGATCTCCGGGAAGACGACGGGCCAGGTCGAGGTGTCCGGGAAGACCGGATAGTCCTCAGGCGCCGGGGGCAGCTGTGGGTAGGTCGACTTGCCCCGCTTCCCGTCCTTCGTCAATGCCATGGCCCATATCCTGCCTGACCAGCGTCGCGCGCTGTTCGGCGACTGTCCGATCGATCCGGTACACCCGCTCGACCAGAGGCAATGTCCGCAGCTGACGCTCCAGGTGCCATTGCAGATGCGCCGCGATCAGTCCACTGGCCTGGCTGCGATGCCCCGATGAGGAGGCTTCGGCGTACTCCCAGTCACCCTCGTGCAGCGCCGACATCAGCTCCAGTACGGGCTGCGGCGGGGTGCTGGATCCGCTGGGCCGACAGTGCACGCACACGCTGCCGCCCGCGGCGACGTGGAATGCCCGGTGCGGACCCGGCGTGGCGCAGCGGGCGCACTCGGTCAGCGCCGGCGCCCACCCGGCGATCGTCATCGCCCGCAACAGATAGGAATCGAGCACCAACTCGCGGGCCCGGCGGCCGTCGGCCACCGCACGCAAAGCGGCCACCGTGAGCCGGTGCAGGTCGGGCATCGGCGCGTGCTCCTCGCCGGCGAGCCGCTCGGCGGTCTCCAACATCGCACACGCGCTGGTGTAGCGGCCGTAGTCACTGACGATGTCGGCGGCGAACGCGTCGATGGCCTGCACCTGGGTGACGATGTCGAGGTTGCGTCCCGGATGCAGCTGCACGTCGATGTGGGCAAACGGCTCCAGCCGTGCGCCGAACTTGCTGCGGGTACGCCGAACCCCCTTGGCCACCGCGCGTACCAAACCATGGTCGCGGGTGAGCAGGGTGACAATCCGGTCGGCCTCGCCGAGCTTGTGCTGGCGCAGCACCACCGCCCGGTCCCGGTACAGCCGCATCGTGACAGTGTCGCACCATGGCGTGACAGGTTCCGTTATGCACCGCCGATATCCTCGAAAGTGATGGCCAAATCCGCGACTTCCGACTCGACTTCTCGCCCTTCTCCGACCCTTTTCCCCACCCTGACCAATCAGCTTTACCAACTTGCCAGCGGCGCAGTCACTTCTGACGAGCTGGTCCGTCAGTCCCTGCACGCCATCACCGCGAGCCAGTCCACCCTCAACGCATTCCGCGTGGTCCTCACCGAGCAGGCACTGGCCGACGCCGCGAAGGCCGACACGGCCCGCGCAGCCGGGAAGCAACTCCCGCTGCTGGGAATCCCGATCGCGGTCAAGGACGATGTCGACATCGCCGGGGTGCCCACCCGGTTCGGAATCGACGGCGAGGTGCGCGTGGCCCCCGCCGACGCGGAGGTGGTGCGTCGCCTCCGGGCCGCCGGCGCGGTGATCGTCGGCAAAACCAACACCTGCGAGCTCGGGCAGTGGCCGTTCACCGGCGGGCCGGGCTTCGGGCACACCCGCAATCCGTGGTCGCGCAAGCACAGCCCGGGCGGTTCTTCGGGCGGCAGCGCCGCGGCCGTGGCCGCGGGCCTGGTGACCGCGGCCATCGGATCCGACGGCGCGGGCAGTGTCCGCATCCCCGCGGCGTGGACGCACCTGGTCGGCATCAAGCCGCAGCGCGGACGCATCTCCACGTGGCCGCTGCCCGAGGCGTTCAACGGCATCACGGTCAACGGGGTGCTGGCTCGCACCGTCACCGATGCGGCCCTGGTGCTCGACGCCGCATCCGGGAACGCCGAAGGCGATCTGCACAAGCCGGCCCCGATCCAAGCCGCCGAATATGTCGGCCGCGCCCCGGGACCGTTGCGGGTGGCAATGTCGACGAAGTTCCCGTTCACCGGCTTCCCGGCCAAATTGCATCCCGAGATCCGCGACGCACTGCAGACCGTCGCCGATCAGCTCGGGCATCTGGGCCACACGGTGGTGGCCAAGGACCCCAACTACAGCCTGCGGATGTCGTGGGACTTCCTGGCCCGCTCGACCGCGGGCCTGCTGGACTGGGCCGATCGGCTCGGCGATGTGCCCTTCGACGACCGGACCGTGGCCAACATGCGAATCGGCCGGCTGCTGTCACAGGATGTGCTCCGCAAGGCCCGTGCGCACGAGGCGGCCGTACAACGCCGCATGTCCTGGATTTTCAATCTCGTCGACGTCATCGTCGCCCCGACCACGGCCCAACCTCCGCCGCTCACACACGAATTCGATCGGCGCGGGTGGTCGGCCACCGAACGCAGCTCGATCGCCGCGTGCCCGGTGACGTGGCCGTGGAACCTGCTGGGGTGGCCGGCGATCAATGTGCCCGCGGGCTTCACCGCCGACGGGCTGCCGATCGGCGTCCAGTTGCTGGGGCCGGCCGACAGTGAGCCGCTGCTGATCTCGCTGGCCGCCGAGTTGGAGGCGATCACCGGTTGGGCCGCCAAACAGCCCGAGGTGTGGTGGACCGCCCCGTCGCAGACCGACGCGTCACAGGCGGCCGCGGCGATCAACGCGCTCGACCGGCAGGCAGGTTAGAAGCCCAGCCGGCCCAACTGCTTGGGGTCACGCTGCCAGTTCTTGGCGATCTTGACTCGCAGGTCGAGATAGACCTTTGTGCCGAGCAGCTTTTCGATCTGGGTGCGGGCCGCGGTGCCGACCTCGCGTAGCCGTGCGCCGCCCTTGCCGATCACGATGCCCTTCTGGCTGTCCCGCTCGACATAGAGAATGGCGTGCACGTCGATGAGGTCGTCGCGGCCCGGCCTTTCCTCGACCTCTTCGATGACAACAGCCAGCGAGTGCGGCAACTCGTCGCGCACGCCTTCCAGGGCGGCCTCGCGGATGAGCTCCGCCATCAACACTTCCTCGGGCTCATCGGTGAGCTCGCCGTCCGGGTAATACGCCGGCCCCTCAGGCAGTTTCGAGACGAGGACATTGGTGAGCACGTCAAGTTGCTCGTTCGCGGTGGCGGACACCGGCACGATCTCGGCGTCGGGGCCGAGGAGTTCGCTGACGGCCATCAATTGCTCGGCGACCCTGTCCTTGGGCACCTTGTCGATCTTGGTGACGACGGCGATCAGCGTGGTTCGGGGCGCCACCGCGCGGATCTGCTGATGGATCCAGCGATCACCGGGACCGATGCGCTCATCGGCGGGGATGCACAGACCGATCACGTCCACCTCGGAATAGGTGTCCTTGACCAGGTCGTTGAGCCGCTGCCCGAGCAGGGTGCGGGGGCGGTGCAGGCCGGGTGTGTCGACGAGGATGATCTGAAAGTCCTCGCGGTGCACGATGCCGCGGATGGTGTGCCGCGTGGTCTGCGGGCGATTCGAGGTGATCGCCACCTTCTGGCCCACCAGAGCGTTGGTCAGCGTCGACTTGCCGGTGTTGGGCCTGCCGACGAAACATACGAAGCCGGAACGGAATTCAGTCATCAGTTCTCCTCGAGCGTGCATACAGATCGCGAAATCCGCTGAATCGACGATCTCAGCGCACACTCGACGGTCATGACGGGTTTCCTGCCCGGTCGGTAACGATCACCGCGGCGTCGGCGGACAATTCCCGCACCGCGGCGACACCTGCGTCGTCGGCGGCGCCGCCGACCAGCACCGCGGCCTCAAGCCCGGTGGCACCGCTGGACACCGCGGCAGCCACCGCCGCCTGCAGCGCGGTCAGCTGCAGCGCCGCCAGCGTCACCGGCGCTCCGGCATAGGTGCGTCCGTCCTGATCTCGCACCGCCGCACCCGACGATGCCTCGGCGCGGCCCATCGCACCCCGCGCCAGCACCACGAGCTTGTTGTCTTCCGCGTCGAGTTCAGTCATCGGTTTCTCGGGTCTCCTGTTTCTCGGATTCAGCTGGGCCCACCAGAACTGTGCCGACCCGCACCCGTCCACGGTGGTCGGATCCTCCCTCGGCGCGCAGCCTCAGGCCGTCCCACATGACCTCGGCGCCGGGCAGCGGCACCCGGCCCAATTCGAATGCCACCAGGCCGCCGACAGTGTCCACGTCGAGATCCTCATCGAACTCCATTTCGTAGAGTTCGCAGAGATCTTCGATCGGCAACCGCGCCGAAACCCGGTACTGCCGATCGCCGAGATCTTCGACCGGGGCCACCTCATCGGTGTCGTACTCGTCGGCGATCTCGCCGACGATCTCCTCAAGCACGTCCTCGATGGTGACCAGTCCGGCGATCGCGCCGTATTCGTCGACGAGCAGTGCCATGTGATTGCGGTCGCGCTGCATCTCGTTGAGCAGTTCGTCGAGCGGCTTGGAGTCCGGGACGAACACCGCCGGGCGCATCACCTGCGCCACGTTGGTGTCGCGGCCACCGTTGGTCGAGTAATAGGTCTGCTGGACAAGATCTTTCAGGTAGACCACGCCGACGACGTCATCAACGTTCTCGCCGATCACCGGGATGCGCGAATGTCCGCTGCGGACCGCCAGTGACGTCGCTTGACCTGCTGATTTATCGCTTTCGATCCACACCATCTCGGTGCGCGGCACCATGACTTCACGGGCCGGGGTGTCGCCGAGTTCGAAAACGGACTGGATCATCCGGCGTTCCTCGTCAGCCACGACACCGCGCTGCTGGGCCAGGTCGACCACCTCACGCAACTCGATCTCGGAGGAGAACGGGCCGTTGCGGAAGCCGCGCCCGGGAGTCAGTGCGTTACCGATCAGCACCAGTAGCCGGCTGATCGGCGTGAGCAAGACTGAAATGGCCTGCAGCGGCAATGCGGCGATCAGCGCAATGGAGTAGGCGTTCTGCCTGCCGACCGTGCGCGGGCCGACGCCGATGGCCACGAAGCTCGTCACCACCATGATCGCGGCCGAGGCCACCAAACCCCAGCTGACACCGAGATGCCCGTCCAAGAAGGACACCAGGAGCACGGTGGCGGAGATCTCGCACGTGATCCGCAGCAGCACAACAAGATTGATGTAGCGTGGGCGTTCTTCGACGACCCGGCCGAGCCGGGCGGCGCCCGGGCGTTCGTCGCGGACGAGTTCCTCGATCCGCGCGATCGAGACGGTGGACAGCGCCGCGTCAATGGCGGCGAACAACCCACCGAACCCGACCAGCACCACGGCGCCGAACAGTGGGAGCAAGCCGGTCACGGTTGATCGAAGTATCGGGACTTGTCCAGCAGCCGCTGGTCTTTCTCGCTCTGCCGGTCGGCGTGATACGACTCGACCTGATCAGCCACCCACTCTTCGAGAAGCTGGCGCTGCAACGCGAACATCTCTTTTTCCTCGTCCGGCTCGGCATGGTCATAGCCGAGCAGGTGTAACACTCCGTGCACGGTCAGTAGGGCCAACTCCTGACCGAGCGAGTGCCCGGCCTTGACGGCCTGCTGTTCGGCGAATTCGGGGCACAACACGATGTCGCCGAGCATGGACGGCCCCGGCTCAGGTGAGTCCGGCCGGCCACCGGGCTCCAATTCGTCCATCGGGAAACTCATCACATCGGTGGGCCCGGGCAGGTCCATCCACCGCATGTGAAGGTCGGCCATGGCGGCGCTGTCGACCAGCACCATGGACAGTTCAGCCGCCGGGTTCACGTCCATCTTGGCGATGACGAAACGCGCGACGCTGATCAGTTCATCCTCGGAGACGTCGATGCCCGACTCGTTGGATACCTCGACGCTCATGATCGACGGGGCCGTCCGTTCGACGACCGGCGTTGGGAACGGTTGAGCAATGCCGGCTCCTCATGTCGGGCGTAGGCGTCGACGATCTCGGACACCAGGCGGTGGCGTACCACGTCGGCACTGGTGAGTTCAGCGAAGTGGATGTCGTCGATGCCGTCGAGGATGTTCATCGCCGCCCGCAGACCCGAGATGTTGCCGCCGGGCAGATCCACCTGCGTAATGTCGCCGGTGACAACGACTTTGGAACCGAACCCAAGTCGAGTCAGGAACATCTTCATCTGCTCGGCGGTGGTGTTCTGCGCCTCGTCGAGGATGATGAAGGCATCATTTAACGTCCTTCCACGCATGTATGCGAGCGGCGCGACCTCGATTACCCCGGCACTCATCAGCTTTGGGATCAGCTCGGGGTCCATCATGTCGTGCAGGGCGTCATAGAGCGGGCGAAGATACGGATCGATCTTCTCGCTCAACGTGCCGGGCAGGAAGCCGAGGCGTTCACCGGCCTCCACCGCGGGGCGCGTCAGGATGATCCGGTTGACCTGCTTGGTCTGCAGCGCGCTGACTGCTTTGGCCATCGCCAGGTACGTCTTGCCGGTACCCGCCGGGCCGATGCCGAACACGATGGTGTGCGCATCGATGGCGTCGACGTAGCGCTTCTGGTTGAGCGTCTTGGGCCGGA
The DNA here is from genome assembly GCF_000426065.1 of Mycobacterium sp. URHD0025. Taxonomy (GTDB): domain Bacteria; phylum Actinomycetota; class Actinomycetes; order Mycobacteriales; family Mycobacteriaceae; genus Mycobacterium. The sequence continues at coordinate 46,923 of NZ_AUEQ01000013.1, forward strand.
TGGTCTTGCCGCGGCGGCTCAGGATGTCGAGCGTCAGCACCTCTGCCGGGGACTCGTCCTCGGTGCCGGTCAGAATGGCCACGCTGTGGCGGACCGCCTCCGGACTCACCACCTGGCCGCTGGAGGCGACGGCGATCAGCTCGGCGACCACACGTTCGGCCAGCGCAACGTCGGCCGGCTCGCCGGTAAAGGTGATCTCGTTGCCCCGGGCATGAATGTCGGCGGTCAGAAGTGTTTCGAGGGCCCGCAGATTTTCATCGGCGGAGCCGAGCAGGCCCACGATGATGTCGGGCGGAACGGTGATGCTGCTGCGGACGGATTCCGATGCGGTGGCCGACGAGTCAGCGGTCGTGTCGCGGGGCGTCACGTGGAGTTTTTGCCTGCTTTCCGTGTTTTCATGACGGCTGGCTGCCGTCGTACTGTCGCCAGTTTACCGCTGGTCAATGACACGCCCCAATGATTAGGCGGGCGGCCTGCGGCCACCCCTTCATTGCCCGCCGGCGACGCCGCCGAGCCGCCTGAACGCACAGGTCAGCGCAGGGAGACACTGTGACGAGTGTGTAGCCTGCTGCGACGTCGCCGCCGTCTCAGCGCAAAAGCCTGCACATTCGCCACAGTGCGCCGAAATGAGGTGGTCGGCCGCCGGCTCCGATCTAACCAGCGAACGCGTCCACCGCGGCCTGCACCGCATCGTCGTCCGGGTCGGCATACGCTTTTCGTGACCGGCTTTCGTAGTAGAGCAACTGGCCACAGCGCTCGGCGGTACCGGGGACAGTTCCCCCGCTCGTGATCACGTTGCCGGTCTTGGCCTCGCGGAAGGTGATTTCGTATTCGACGGAGTAGTAGTCGACGGTAACTGGATTCCCGTCATCGTCGTCGACGCACGAAAGGGATTTCACCTCGCTGCCCTTCTTTCGCTCCAGGCAGGCAACCACATTGATCTTGGTGGGGTCGCCGGATTTAGCCCATTTGTTGCCGGACACCGAAAACCACATTTCGTCTACGAGCCCAAGGCCCTTGAAGAATGCCGCGACGTTGTACGGCTTGCCATACTCGGCCGCATTGGTGATGCGATCGTTGTCGCACGCATCCGAGAAGTCATGTGCCGACTGTGCGACTCGATCTTGACCCTCTTCACTCACCTTGTAGATCTCGTAACCCATGAATCCGACAAACGAGATGCCTAGAACAGCGATGACGGCGACGATCGCAATACCGAGCCCCGACTTCTTCGGCCGTATAGGCGGTCGTGCCGGGGACCAGTACGGCGGCTGCCCGTACGGGGGTTGCGGCGGCGGCCAATGCGGGGGCTGCTGCCCGTAAGGCGGCTGGCCGTAAGGCGGCTGTTGGCCAAACGGCGGCTGCTGCCCGTAAGGCGGCCGGCCGTACGGCGGTGGTGGGCCTTGCGGCGGAAAACTCACAACTGGAGCGTAATGCCTGGCCAGGCCCTCGGTTGGCGCTAAATGTCCCAGCGCGTAGTCAGTGCACCGATGGCCCCGAGCGCCACGGCTGCCGCCGTGGATGTCCGCAGCACGGTCGGGCCCAACCGGACTGCCTTCGCGCCGGCCCCGGTCAGCGCGGCGATCTCCTCATCGGCGATGCCGCCTTCCGGCCCGACGATGAGTATCAGCGAATCCGCTTGGGCCAGAGGCAGTTCGGCAAAGGGCTCGGTGGCCGACTCGTGCAACGCCAGCACCACCGCTCCCCCGGCCACAGCGTCGGCGACGCGCTGGGTCAACGCAGACGTGGAGACGACACCGTCGACGGTGGGCACATATGCGCGCCGCGACTGGCGGGCCGCCGAGCGAGCCACTGCTTCCCAGCGCCGCAGGCCCTTGTCCACCTTCGGGCCGTCCCAGCGCGCCACGCACCGAGTCGCCTGCCAGGCGACGAAGCCATCCGCGCCGGCCTCGGTCGCCAGCTCGACGGCCAGCTCCGATCGATCGGATTTGGGTAGCGCCTGCACCACGGTGACCGTCGGGCGCGCCGCCGCGATGGCGACCCGCTCGGTCACCCGCGCCGACAGCCGGCCCTTGGCGGTCTCCTCGACGACACAATGCGCCAACGTGCCTGCGCCGTCGCTCAGGTCGATCTGTTCGCCGACGCGGATGCGACGCACGTTGGACGCGTGGAAGCCCTCGTCGCCGTCGACGACGGCCAACTCGCCTGCGCCCGGCAGCGCGTCGACGTAGAAAAGCGCTGCACTCACGCCAGTCAGCTCCGTGTCAGCGGCCGGAGAACGTCTCACGCAGGCGGCTGAACAGACCACCGGAAGCCGCCGAAGCCTGTGTGGTGCGCACCTCCGCCGCGTCGCGGCTGCGGTTCTCCTTCAGCTTGCGCAGCAGTTCGGTGTCGGTGCTGTCGAGCCGCGCCGGCACCACGACGTCGATGTGGGCGTGCAGGTCGCCGCGCACCCCGGAACGCAGATGTGGCATGCCGTGGCCGCGCAACGTCGTCACCGAACCGGGCTGGGTGCCCGGGGCGATGGTCAGCTCGGTCGGCCCGTCAAGGATCGCGTCGACGGTGACGGTCGTGCCCAGCGCAGCGTCGACCATGGGCACCGAGACGGTGCAGTGCAGGTCGTCACCGTCGCGGACAAATATCTCGTGCTGCTTCTCGTGGACCTCGACGTAAAGGTCGCCGGCGGGACCGCCGCCCGGCCCGACCTCGCCCTGGGCCGCCAACCGCACCCGCATGCCGTCGCCGACACCAGCGGGGATCTTGACGCTGATCTCGCGGCGGGCACGCACCCGTCCGTCGCCACCGCACCGGCTGCACGGATCCGGGATGACCTCGCCGATCCCGCCGCAGACGGGGCAGGGACGCGTCGTCATCACCTGGCCCAGCAACGAACGCTGCACGGTCTGAATCTCGCCGCGGCCGTCGCAGGTGTCACAGGTGACGGGCGTGGAATTGCCGTTGGTGCCCTTGCCGTGGCACAGGTCGCACAGAACCGCCGTGTCCACGGTGACCTGTTTGGTCACGCCGGTCGCGCACTCCTCCAGGTCCAACCGCATCCGCAGCAGCGAATCGGCCCCGGGCCGCACCCGGCCGACCGGCCCGCGTGACGCGGTGCCACCACCGAAGAATGCCTCGAACACGTCGCCGAGACCGCCGAAGCCGCTGAACCCACCGGGCGCACCGCCGACCGATTCCATGGGATCGCCACCCATGTCCACGATGCGGCGCTTCTCGGGATCCGAGAGCACCTCGTAGGCGACCTGGATCTCGGTGAACCGAGCCTGCGCCTCCTGATCGGGATTGACGTCGGGATGCAGCTCACGTGCCAACCGTCGATAGGCGCGTTTGATCTCTGAATCGCTCGCGCCTTTGCTCACTCCGAGCAAGCCGTAATAATCGCGTGCCACGCTGACCTTGCCTGACCTTTCCGTGCCGGATGTATCCGGCTGTATTACCGAGTACCTAAGACTTCGCCGATGTACAACGCAACCGCCGCGACATTGGCGATGGTTCCCGGGTAATCCATTCGGGTGGGACCAACCACACCCATTCCGCCGTACACCTTGCCCGAACTGCCGTATGTGGTGCTCACCACGGACGTTCCCAGCATCTGTTCGGCCTCGGTCTCATGACCGATCCGCACGGTCACCTTGCCCGCTTCCTGCTGGGCTGCCAACAACCGCAGCACCACCACCTGCTCCTCCAGTGCTTCCAGCACCGGCCGCAGCGATCCGCCGAAATCAGCGGTGTTGCGGGTCAGGTTGGCGGTGCCACCCAGTAGCAGTCGCTCCTCGGTGTGCTCGACCAGCGTCTCGACCAGGACGGTCGCCGACCGGCCGACTGCATCGGCCAGGGCGCCCTGGCCGTTGAGGTGGGTGGCCAGATCGCTCACCGCGATGGATGCGGCGGAGATCGGTTTGCCTTCGAGTGCCTGCGCCAACATCTCGCGGAGCTTCGACAGGTCATGCTCGTCGATGGCATCGCCGAGCTCCACGATCCGCTGATCCACCCGGCCCGAATCGGTGATGACCACGAGCAGCAGCCGGGCCGGGGTCAGCGCGACCACCTCAAGATGGCGGACCGACGAGGTGGACAGCGTCGGGTACTGCACGATCGCGACCTGCCTGGTCAGCTGTGCGAGCAGCCGAACCGCGCGCCGCAGCACGTCGTCCAGATCCACCCCGGATTCGAGGAAGGACAGGATCGCGCGGCGTTCCGACGACGACAACGGTTTGACGTTGTCGATCCGGTCGACGAACTCGCGGTAGCCCTTCTCCGTGGGTACCCGGCCCGAACTCGTGTGCGGCTGCGCGATGTAGCCCTCGGCTTCCAGCACGGCCATGTCATTGCGCACCGTGGCACTCGACACGCCGAGGTTGTGGCGCTCCACCAACGTCTTGGAGCCGATGGGCTCCTTGGTGGCCACGAAGTCGGCGACGATGGCACGCAGCACCTCGAAACGACGTTCGTCGGCGCTCCCCACCTGTTCACCTACCCTTCGCAGCAGCGATGTCCATATTGCTCGATTCATTTTACTGATCAGCAGCGGGTTTACCGATTGCGCTGTCTCCGGCGGCGGCATTGCGCCGGACGACACCGGCGCGGGCTACGGCCCGCGAGGGTATTAGCCTGGGTAACCATGCCGATGGCAACACCGCGCGACACTGCGACGGACGCGGGCCGGCGATGATCTTCAAAGGCGTCCAGGAGGGCAAGCCGTACCCGGAGCACGGCCTGTCTTACCGGGATTGGTCTCGCATCCCCCCACGCCAGCTGCGCCTCGACGAGCTGGTCACCACCACCACCGTACTGGCGCTGGACCGCCTGTTGTCGGAGGACTCGACGTTCTACGGCGATCTGTTCCCGCACGCGGTGCGGTGGCGCGGCGACATCTATCTCGAAGACGGTCTGCACCGAGCCGTGCGTGCGGCGCTGCGGAACCGCACCATCCTGCATGCCCGGGTTTTCGACATGGACGCACTCGCGCCGAACCAGGCGTAACCGTCGTCGGTCAGTGCCCCGCCTGGCCGGCCATCGCCTCACGCAGGCTGTTGGGCCGCAGATCCGTCCAGTTGGTCTCGACATAGCTCAAGCACTCGGCGCGCCCGGCCGCGCCGAAGACCACCCGCCAGCCGGCGGGTACGTCCGCGAACGCCGGCCACAGGCTGTGCTGGTCCTCGGCGTTGGCCAGCACATAGAACGTGCCGTTCTCGTCATCGAACGGATTGGAACTCATCGAGTCTCCTCATCGAGGGGTGGTCCAGGTTCGCACCCAGCACCCGGTCGGACAACAGGCCAAGACAACTGAGATTGGGGAAGCCCGGCCCCTGCGTGAGGCCGGCCAACCCCGGAAGGAAGAGCTTCGGGTAGACGTCGGTCAGGGCCAGGTCGTGACCGATGTGCTCCTGCAACGCGTCACCGGTGAGCGGGCCGCCGAGGCCGAGCTCGAGCAGGTCCAGAGCGTCCTGGCTGAACAACGGCGCGAACCACAACGCGTCGGCGCCGGACCCGTCGATCACCAGATCGAAGCCGTGCACCGTCTCGACCGCCTCACCGCCCGTGTTCGTCGACAGGGTCAACCGGATTCGCTCGTCGCGGGCCACCGCATGCGCGACGCGCCCACGAAGATGACGGATCCGGTCGTCGGCCAGCAGAGCCTCCTGCACCCGCGCCGAGAACACCCCACGATCGGTGCGGGCCAGGGCATCCCGCCGCTCGGCCAGGGTCAGCCCCGTCCATCCGGTCGGGTCGGAGAACAAAGTGTTCTCGAAGAAACCCTCGCCTCGGGTGAACAGCGTGACCGTCGGAGAGATCACCGTGATGGTCGAGACCCGGTGGCGGAACAGTTCGTTGAGCATCGACGCGGCGGTCTCACCGCCGCCGATCACCGCGACCCGCTCGGCATTGATCAGCTCGTGCTTGCCGGCCTGATGCCAGAACTGCGCGATCGACATCACGCGCGGGTTGCCGGGCAACACCGAACGTTCGGCCTGACCCGGCCCGGTGACCATCAGACCGTCGGCAGTGACGGTGTCCTCGGCGGTGTGCAGGACCCACCGGCGCGCGTCGCTAGAATTGCCGGCACCGCCGGCGTCGGCAGAATTGCCAGCACCGCCGGCGTCGGCAGAATTGCCAGCACCGCCGGCGTCGGCAGAATTGCCAGCACCGCCGGCGTCGGCAGAATTGCCAGCACCGCCGGCGTCGGCAGAATTGCCAGCACCGCCGGCGTCGGCATCCACCGAGATCCGTTCCACCTCACCGGAAACCACGTTCATCCCGATGTCGTCGGCCACCCAGCGCAGGTACTGGCTCCAGCGCTTGTGGGTAGGCGCGGGCCTGCCGCGATCCACCCATTCGGCGAACCCGCCCGTCGCGATCAGGTAGGCCTGCCAACTGTGCCGGGTCATCCGCTCATCGAGCTCGGCGTTGCGCCGCGATACGAGGGACGACCGGTACGGGAAGCCGACATCCTTCTCGGGTCCGGTACCGAGGCGATGGTTGCCGTCGGTCCACCCGCCGACAGCCTGCCAGTTGGCGGCCACCCCGGAACGTTCGATGACGACCACGTCGGGGGCCGGCGCCCCCATCGCCCGAAGCTCGGCGGCCTTGGCGGCCACGGCGATGGCCTTGGGTCCGGCCCCGATGACAGCCAGTGTGGGAGCCGATGGGGAACTCATAGGGTCACCTCTCGCAACACCTCTCGCAACGCGTCCAGCCACATCGCCTGCAGGGTGGCGATGTCCTCGGCGGACAGAATGTCTGGCAGGGTCCGCCACTGGGTACCGAGCACGGCATCCCCGTCGCGATCGATCACCGCGGCCATGATCGTCAGTTCATGGCGCACAGCGACATTCGGTTCCGGAATCGGGGTCACACCGGTTTGCAACGACCGATCCTGCAGCAGGGCATGGTCGGAAGCATCCAGCTCGATCCGGCCCAGGTAGTTGAGCAGCACCTGCGGATCCCGATGAGCTCCCAGGCGTTCGGCGGTGTCTGCACGCAGGTAACGCAGCAGCCCGTAATCGATGGCGTCACCGGGGATCGCGGCCACCTGCGCCGCCACTCCCCGCGCGTCATCGGCGCGGAGCCGCAACGGGAAGATCATGCTGAGCAGACCCGCGGTGTCGCCGGTGTCCACCTCGTCGTGGTCGGACAGCACCGCGTCCGACCGGCCATGAGTCTCCAGCGCCAGCAGCGGCGTCGGGGTCGCCTGGCGTCGGTGCCGACGCCAATCGGTCAGCGCGCGAGCGGTTGCCGCGGCCAGCACTTCGGTCACCGGGACCGCGCCCGTCAACAGTTGGGCCGTCAGCTCGGGCTCGGCGAAGGCCATCACGATCGTCACATCGGCCATCCGGTCGGTGCCGGGATCGATCCGGCGGGCCCCGATATCGGGGTCGTCACCTTCGAACTGCTGCTCCCAGAAGCCGCAGGTGTCCAGCTGGGCCGCCCGCTCGGTCAGCAGACGCGACCACTGACGTAGCGAAGTGTGTTCCCGCACCGGCAGCGGATCACGACCGGCAGACAATGCATGCCAAGCATTTTCGAGCTCACCGACCAGAATGCGCCACGACGCCGGATCCAGGGCCAGCACGTGGGCGGTCAAAATCAACAGACCGCCCTCGGTCAGTGGGTGATGCAACCAGACCGCATCCAGCATCGAACCGCTCTGCGGATCCATGCGCTGCACCGAGAAGTCGGCATGCTCGGCCACAGCGGCGTTGAGATCACCTGAGCCCGTCGCTTCCGACAGCACGTCGCGCGGGGTGTCCGCGACCAGGGCCAGGCTGTCGCGGTCGAGTCGGGTGCGCAGCACCTCATGCCCGTCGATCACATTGCGCAACAGTGCTTCCAGCTGGGCGCGGGTGATGCCGGCAGGCAGCCGGAACACCTCGGTCTGGGCGAGCCGGCGGGGGTCGCCGTACTGGTAGAGCCACCGCCCGTTGGGCAGCAACGGGATAGGGCTCGTCTCGGGTGCGGCGTCATCGATGCACTCGACGGCGACCGCGTCGGAATCGATCGCGGCCGCGAGTTCGCGCACGGTCGCGCAGTCCAGCATCAACCGGGCCCGCAGCGCGATGCCACGGCGCCGCACGGCCTGCACCACCGACAGCGCCACGATGCTGTCCAGTCCGAGGTCGAGGAAGTCCGCCGTGACATCGACACCCGCTCCCTCCGGTGTCCCCAGGACTTCGGCGAGCACCTCGGCCAGCACCTTCTCGGTCTCGGTCGCGGGGTGCTCGACGCCCTCGCCAGAACCACCCGTGGCTACGGCCGCCAGCGCGGCGTCGTCGACCTTGCCGTTGGTGGTCAGCGGGATCTCGTCGACGGCGACGATGTGGTGCGGCACCAGATGCCTTGGCAGCGTGTCGGTCAGCATCCGGCGAAGATCGCTGACCGGGGTCGCGCTGACCACATATGCGACAAGGCGTGGCCCGCTGCGGTGCTGTCGCACCGCCACGTGGGCGTGCCGAACCCCGGGATGGCCGTGCAGTGTCGCGGCCACCTCACCGGGTTCGACCCGGAATCCCCGGATCTTGACCTGGTCATCGCTACGGCCGAGAAACTCAAGAGCATTCGAGTCCACCCGACGGCGCACCACGTCGCCGGTGCGGTACATGCGGGCACCGGGTGTGAACGGATCGGCGACGAACCGCCCGGCTGTCTCCCCCGGCCTGCCCAGGTAACCGCGGGTCAATTGCCCACCGGCCAAATACAGTTCGCCGTAGACACCGTCGGGCACCGGACGCAGCCAGCTGTCCAGCACGTAGGCGGCAGTCGATTCCGTGGGATGCCCGATGCACGGTTGGGGATGTTCGGCGATCGCAGCAACGACAGCCTCCACCGTCGTCTCGGTAGGGCCGTAACAGTTGTGCGCCGACATCCAGCTGCGCTCACACTCGGCCTGGATCCCCTGCCAGGTGGCGGTGTCGATGGCCTCACCGCCAAGTGCGAGCACCGCCAACGGCACTCGGCTGAGCAGGCCCGCGGCCCGCAGCGAGGCGAACATCGACGGGGTGGTGTCGATCATGTCGATGCCGAAGCGTCCGATGGTGTCCACCAGCGCCTCGGCGTCACGCTGCACATCGTCTCCGACGATGTGCACGGTATGTCCGTCGAGCAGGGCCGCCAACGGCTGCCAGGCCGCGTCGAAGGTGAACGACCAGGCGTGTGCCACCCGCAACGGGCGGCCGAGCCGTTTGGCCGCCGGCCGGAGCACCTGGTGGGCATGGTCGGCGGCGTAGGCCAACAGCGCCTGATGGGTTCCGATGACGCCCTTGGGTTTTCCGGTGGTTCCGGAGGTGAACACGATGTAGGCGCCTTGTCCGGGGTACACCGGCGCGGGCTCGAAGTCGGTGTCCGCCTCAGCCGCGACGCCGGACAGCAGCGCGTCGTCGACGACGAGCGGCGCCTGCCCACCTGTGCCGATCTGGCGCAGAATCTCAGCCACCCGTTCATCGGGCATCGCGGGATCCAGCGGCACGATCAGCCCACCCGCCTTGAGCACTGCGAGCATCGCCACCACGTAGTCGGGCCCGCGGCGCAACCGGATGGCGACCCGCGCCTCGGCGCACACCCCACGGTGGACCAGGTCGGCCGCCAGGCGATCGGCGGCGTCATCGAGCTCGCGATAGCTGAGTTCTCCCCCGTCCCAGCTCAATGCCACCGAACCGAGCCGCTCCTCGGCGGTGGCGCTGAAGGCAAGGTGAAAGCCGGTGTGGGATCGGGCATCACCGGCAATGGCCGGCGCGCCGGCCGGCTGCGGTTCGTCGTCGAGAGTGACGGCGACCTCGCGCAGCGGACGTTCCCAGCACTGCAGCAGCCTCTGGACGACGGCCAGCACGCGCAGTCCCAGGGCCTCTGGATCGAGCGATCCCAGTGCCCCGTCGAGGGTTTCGACCAGCACCGTGAGCCGACCATGGGTCGGATGCGCGGCGATGGTGACCGGGAAGTGCGACAGGCTCTCCAGTGCCGACGGCCGCAGTACCGCCCCGCCGAGATCGAACTCGTCGCTGCCGACCAGCCCACCGGGCGGGAAGTTCTCGTACACCAGCAGGGTGTCGTACAGCTCGCCGATGCCGCCGAGCGAACGGAGCTCGGTGTGGCTGAGATAGCTGTGCTCGCGCAGCTCGGCGGCTTCGCGTTGCAGCGCCAGGCATTGATTGCCGACCGGCAGGCTGGGGTCGAGCCGGACCCGAAGCGGCACCGTGTTGATGAACAGACCGACCATCGATTCGACCCCGGCCAACTCGTCCGGGCGCCCCGACACGGTAACGCCGTACACCACGTCGGCGCGGTCGGTGAAGACAGAAAGAATTGCTGCCCAAGCCATCTGGAACAACGTATTGACGGTGACGCCGCGGCGTCGGGCTGCCTCGAAGATGGCGGCCGACTGCTGCTCGTCGAGGGTCACCTCGGTGCGCGCCGGTCGGCCCGGCTCGGTTTCCCGCCCGGACAGCACCGGGGACAACAGTGTGGGCGCATCCATTCCGTACAGATGGGCCTGCCACCGGGCCCGGCCGGCCTGCTGATCGCGTCCGGCCAGCCAGCCGATGTAGTCGCGATACGGGCGCACCGCCGCCGGCAATGCGGTGACATCGCCTTTGGCCCCGTAAAGCGCCAGGAGCTCGCCGACGAAGACCGGCAGCGACCAGCCGTCGATCGCGATGTGATGGGCGACGATCACCAGACGCCAACGCAGCTCAGGCTTTTCGATGAGCAGAAAGCGGATCAGCGGGCCCCGACCGAGGTCGAACCGCCGGGCGCGTTCCTCGGCTTCCAGCGTGAGCGCCTGGGCGTCATCGACCTGCACATGCCTCCAGGGCAGTTCGATCGCGGACGGGACCACCGCCACCGGCCGGCTCAGGTTTCCCTGGAAGAAGCTGGCCCGCAGGTTCGGATGGCGCACCAGCATCGACTCGGCGCAGGTCCTGAGCAGCTCAGGGTCCAGTGCCCCGTCGATGTCGGCAGCCATCGCGATGACATACGGATCGGCCGCGTCGTCACCCTCGGTCAGGCCGGCCAGCGAGTACAGCCCCTGTTGCAGCGGGCTGAGCGCCAGGACGTCCTCGACGCCGGGCGGCGTTCCGGTCGTGGTCATGTCGAAGTCCCCTGGTCCTGACCCCATCCCGCGGTCAGCGAGGCCAGTTCGTCGGGCGACAGGCCCGACGCGGACATCGGCTCGTGGTGCACATCGGCGGCCTCGGCCTGGGTGCCCGCCGCGTCGATCGCTGCCGCGAGATCGGCCAGCCCGGGGTGCTCGAACACCATGCGTGCCGTCATGGCCACCCCGGTGTCGCGTGCCCGCGCCGCGAGCTGGACCGCCAGGATGCTGTCGCCGCCGAGGGTGAAGAAGTCGTCGTACCGTCCGACAGCGGAGACGCCGAGCAGATCCACCAACATGGCTGCCAGGGTCTCCTCGGTGGGGGTGGCCGGCGGTTCCGACGGTCCCGTCGCGGTGACCCGCGGGCGGGTCAGCGTGGCAGGTTCGAGATCCTCGACAACGATGAGCGCCGCACCGGCGAACTCCGCGGGTAGCGCAGACCGCACACTATCCAGAAACGCTTCGGTATCAACGTTTTCCGGCTCGACCGCCACATAACCCGCAAGCGTCGTGGTGCCGCGGGATTCCCAGTGTCGCGTCGCCGCGGCGGCGACCCCGTCGATCGCCTCCAGTGCGGCCTGCAGGCGCGGCTCACCGGCGGTGATCGGCTCGAGCCGGCCGTCGGCGGTCCAGCGTGCGCGTTCTCCGGTGCGATACAGGTGCCCGTCTCCGAAAGGATTGGGCGCGAAGCGTTTCGCAGCGATACCACGTGCTGTGCCGGCGGCCTCGTCGACCGCACCGCCTGCGTAGTACACGTCCCCGGTGACACCGACGGCCACCGGTTGACGCCATTCGTCGAGCACGTAGACCCGCGTTGCCCCCGCGGTCTGGGGCAACCCGGCCGGCGCGACCGCCTTGCGGCTCCAGTCGTCGACCAGCAGGTCACGTTCGACCGCGTCGACCACCGTGATGTCGCGCACCGTCTGCTCAGCGTCGCCGGCGAACGCGGCGAGAATGCGATGTAGCCAGCCGACGAGACGCTGAGCAGTGGCCGCCTCGTAGAGCTCGGTGCGGTAGATGATGGTGCCGCGATATCCGGCGCCGGCTTCGGCGAAGAAATTGAGCGACAGGTCGGCATGGGCCACGTCGAACGTGGGTTCCAGTGCGGTGAACCGGGTTTCACCTGCCGGTCCGGAGTCGATGACCTGCTCGGGCGGCAGATCTTCGCGCACGTGCACCACCACGCCGAACAGCGGGTTGCGCGCCAGTGAACGCACCGGGCTCACCGCGTCGACAACGCGGTCGAACGGCAGGTCCTGATGCTTGTAGGCGGCCAGCGCCATATCGCGGGAACGGCGCAGCACCTCACGCAGTGTCGGGTTCTGCGACAGGTCGTTGCGCAGCACCACGATGTTGATGAAGAAACCGATCAGTCCGTCGAGTTCGGGCGCGGTACGCCCGGCCACCGGGGTACCCAAAGCGATGTCGGTGCCCTGACCGGACTTGTGCAGCGCGATCGCGACGGCCGCCTGCAGCACCATGAATTCGGTGACCCCGAGTTCACGGCAGAGTTCGACGAGCTTGGCCCGGATGGCCGGATCGATGGTGAAGTCCAGGGCTTTGCCCTCACCCGTGGGTACCGGCGGGCGCGGGAAGTCCGGCTGGAGGCCGTTCTCGACGTCCGGATCAGCCGAGAGCCCGGCCAATTGCCTTGTCCAGTAGGTGCGTTGCTCCTCGACCCGCTCGTCGTCGCCCGAAAGGACCTCGGCCTGCCACGCCGCGAAGTCCGCGTACTGCACGGGCAGCGGGGTCCACTCGGGTGCTTTTCCGGCCCGGCGGGCGTGATACGCGGTCAGCAGATCGGTGAAAAGCACCGTGCCCGACCAATGGTCGGCAGCGATGTGGTGCACCACCAGAGACAGCACATGCGAATGCGGTGTGGACAGCATCGCCGCCCGGACCGGCCACTCGTTCTCCAGGTCGAAGCAGTGCCGCCGCTCGGCGTCGAGTTCGTCACCCACCCACTCGTCGCCGGTGCCATCGGCGCGACGTACCGGCACCGGAGCGGCGGGATGGACAACCTGATAAGGCACACCGTCGATTTCGCGGTAGGTGGTGCGCAGGATCTCGTGGCGGGCGACCACATCACCGACCGCCGCGGCCAGTGCCTCGACATCGCAGGGCCCGGTCAGCCGTGCGGCGAAGGGCACGTTGTTGACGGGGTTGGGCCCGTCGATGCGGAACTGGAACCACTGCCGGTGCTGGGCCGCGGACATCTGCGACGGCCCGTCGTGCGTCGTCGCCTCGATCGCCGGCAGGCCGGCACCGAGGCCCGATTCGCGCAGCTCGTCGACCTTGGCGGCCAGGCCGGCCACGGTGGCATGTTCGAAGACATCGGCCACCCCGAGTTCGACACCGCAGCGGGTCCGAACCGCGGCGACGAGTTTGGTGGCCAGCAGCGAGTGGCCGCCCAGGTCGAAGAACGAGTCGTCGGCGCCGACACCATCACGCTCGAGCAACTCACCGAACAGCGCGACGATCTCGTGCTCGGTCTCGGTCTCGGGCGCGCGGAATTCGGTGGCCGACTGGATCTGAGGCTCGGGCAGGGCCCGCCGGTCGATCTTGCCGTGTGCGGTGATCGGGATCTCGGCCAGCTCGACGAACGCCGACGGGATCATGTATTCGGGCAGCGCGGCACTCACCCTGGCCCGGATCCGATCGATCTCGACCCGGTCCGCGTCGGCCGCCGGCGTGATGTAGGCGACGAGGCTCTTGCCGAGCGACGGCAGATCGCTGACGACCACCACTGCCTGGCCCACCGACGGATCGACCGAGATCGCCGCGGACACCTCACCCAGCTCGATCCGGAAGCCGCGGATCTTGACCTGCTCATCGGCGCGGCCGACGAATTCGATGTCGCCGTCGGCGTTGCGCCGAGCGAGATCACCGGACCGGTACATCCGTCCACCGGGATTGAACGGGTCGGCGACGAACCGTTCCGCGGTCAGGCGCGGCCGGTCGTGATACCCATGGGCGACATGTGTTCCGCCGATGTAGATCTCACCGATCACCCCGACCGGTACGGGCTGCAGTGCGTCGTCGAGCAGGTGGATCGTGGTGTTGATCTTCGGCGTGCCGATCGGCACGATCCGCGCACCCTGCTTGCCCTGGACCTTGTAGCGGGTGCAGTTGAGCACGGTTTCGGTGGGCCCGTAGAAGTTGTCGAGCAGCGAATCGAACGTGGCGAGGAACTTGTCGGCGATCTCTCCCGGCAGCGCCTCCCCACCGATGGGTACGCGTTGCAGGGTGCGCCACTCGTTGACGCCGGGCAGTGACAGGAACAGCCCCAGCAACGACGGCACGAAGTGCATCGACGTGATGCCCTCGTTGCGGAGCAGATCGGTCAGGTAGCCGATGTCTCCCAGCCCGCCCGGCTTCGGAATCACCAGGCGGGCACCGGCGGCCAGCATGCCGAAGATCTCGCCGATCGACACGTCGAAACTCTGCGAGGCCACCTGCAGCAGCCGGTCGGCCTCGGTGACCTGGTAGTCGCCGCCGAACCAGACGAAGTACTCCGCGATCGGCCGGTGCGGCACCGGAACGCCTTTGGGCAGACCGGTGGATCCTGACGTGTAGATCAGGTACGCGGTGTTGTCCGGATACAGCGGCCGTACCCGATCGGCATCGGTCGGGTCGGTGGCCGGATAGTCTTCCAAACCGGTGACGGGTTGACGCAGAACGATCTTGGGATCGGAGTCGGAGAGGATGTAGGTGAGCCGGTCCTCGGGGTAGGTCGGGTCGACCGGCAGATACACCGCACCGGCCTTGACGATGCCGAATGCCGTGATGACGAGCTCCGGAGACTTCTCCAGTAGTACGGCCACCCGGTCCTCGGTGCCGATACCCTGCTCGATCAGCCAGTGCGCCACCCGGTTCGCGGACTCGTTGATCTCGCGGTAACTGTAGTGACGGCCCTCGTAGACCACCGCGGTGGCATCAGGGGTGCGCGCGGCCTGCTCGGACACCAGCGCCGTCAACGTGGTTGCCGGCGTCTCGAAATGCTCACCGGTGGACACCGTGCGTACCCACTCGGCGTCGTCGGCGGCCAACAGCTGCAGGTGCGACAACGGCCGGTCGGGCTCGGCGAGCGCACTGTCGAGCAGCACGGCGAAGTGTCGCAGCATCTGTGCGGCCAACTCGGCATCCATCACCTCGGTGAGATGCTCGGCCTCCACGACCGCGCCCGCGCCGTCCAGTTCGACCATGAAACCCAGTGGCAGCTGGGTGTGCTGGCCACGCAGGTCTGCGCGCTCGCACGTGACGCCGTCCGGGCAGAAGCCGCCGCCGTCGGACTCGCGGAACCCGAAACTCACCCGGGTCATCCGTTCCGCACCGTGGCGCCGGTCCGGATTCAGTTCTGCCACCACGCGGTCCAGGTTGACGCGCTGATGCGCGAAGGCGCCGATCGCGGTGTCACGCGTGGCGGCGACCAACTCGCGGAAGCCTTCCGTGCCGTTCGGCCGCAGCCGCATCGCCACCGTGTTGCCGTAGTAGCCGATGGTTTCGTCGGTGTCGCGGTTCAGCACCGGGGTGGCGACCAGGAAATCGCCGGTGTGGGTATAGCGGTAGACGAGCGCACCGAAGGCCGCCAGCAGCACCATGTACGGCGTGGCCCCGGTCTCGCGCGCCAGTGCCCCGACTCGCTCGACCGTGTCGGCGGACAACCGCACCGCGCTGCGCTGCGACCGAAAACCGGTGGGCACCACCGACCCCGCGGGCCCGGGAAGTTCCAGCGGCTCTGGTGGATCGGCCAGCACCTCACGCCAGTACGCCAGGTCGTCCTCACCGTTTCCGGCTCCGGACACCGCGATCCGCGGTGTGTCGGGAAGCGCCTCGCCGGCATAGGCACGGGTGAGGTCGGTGAAGAACACCCGCCACGAGCCGTCGTCCCAGGCGATGTGGTGCGCCACGAGCAACATCACGTGCTCGCTCGGTCCGGTCCTGATCAGGGTGATCCGCAGCGGCGAGTCGCTGCTCAGGTCGAACGCTGCGCCGAATTCCCTCTGGGCCAACACCTCGAGACGCAACTTGCGCGCCCGCTCGGACTTGTCGGAGAGATCGTGAACCGTCCATCCCGGCATCAGGTCATCGTGAACCGTCGCGGTGGGCTCGCCGTTCTCGTCAGCTCGATAGGTGGTGCGCAGGATCGGATGCCGCTGTGCCACCGCGTTCAGGGCGGCGTGCAGCCGCTCCGCGTCGATCAAACCGGCGAGCCGGTAGGACAGGCAGATGTTGAGCAGCACGCCGCTCGGGTCGAATCCCTGCACGAACCACATCCGCCGCTGCCCGTCCGACAGCACGGTCGGATCGACCGGCGAACTTCCGGTGCCCGCCGCAGCTTGCCCCGATTCGGTGCCGGATGCTGAGGCCAGGCCCCGCTCGGCAAGCCTGCGCCGCATCAGCTCCAGACGCGCGTCGGAGGTGCGGGGGGTTGCCGGATCGGCACTAACCATGTCAGTCACGCGAAAATGCTTCCTTTTCAGGTCTTTGCAAATGCTCGATCAATTCGGTGGCGGTCGCGCCTCCGAGGATGGTGGCCAGCGGCACAGATCGGCCGGTGGCCTTCTTGAGCTTCTTGCGCAGATCGATCGCCAACAGTGAGTCGACACCCAGATCCAGCAACGGCGTATCGAAATCCAGTGCGGAGGTGTCGGTGAGCTTCAACACGGACCCCAGTGCGATCCGCATCGCGCCGGTGGCTTCAGTGGCGTCGCCGTCCGGCGCCTCGACGGCATCGCTTACCGCGACGACGCTCTCGTCGGTGCTGCCCAGGAAGGTCCGCAGCCGCTCGGCATCAGCGGCGAACACGAGCGGATCGGACGGGTAATCCCGCAGACCGGCCTCGACCGCGAGGTCGGGCGCCATGGCCCGCAGTCCGGACCGCTCGACTCGGGTCACCTCGGCCGAATCGATGATGCCGTCCCCGGGCCACAATCCCCACCGCACTGCGGTGCAGTGCCGTCCCTCGGCCCGCAGTTGCGCGGCGAGCGAATCCAGTAGTCGGTTGGCCGCGGAGTAGGCAGCATGCCCGTATCCGCCCCACCGGCCGGATACCGAGGAGCACAACACGATCCGGGCATCCGGGCGCAGCGGCCAGGCCGCCGCCAGGTTGGCCAGGCCGCTCACCTTGGCCGCGAACGTATTCCGTGCGGCCGTGCCGGTCAGGTCGCGGCCTGGTGCGAGGGTGGCGGACGCGGCGGCGTGGATCACCAGTGATGCCGGGCCGATCGCCAACTCGGCGACGACCGCGCGGATCTGTGCCGGGTCGGTGAGATCGCATCGGGGCGCGAGGATCTGGGCCCCGGTGCCTGCCAGTGCAGCCATCTGCTGATCGCCGAGTCCGCTGCGGCTGAGCAGCACGATGCGTCGCGCGCCGTGGGCGGCCAGGTGGCGGGCATAGTGCAGGCCCACCGCTCCGGCTCCGCCGGTGATGACCACCTCGTCGAAGATTCCTGACTCCTCGTTCCACGCTCGCGCATCGGAGGTGTCGTCGCGCATCTCACGGCGCCATACCGTGGACCCGGAGCCGCTGTCCCGCACGGCGATATGGTCTGCGTCGGTCAGCATGGCGGTGATCGCCACGACCGCGGCGGCATGGTCGAGCGGGGCCGTCGGCAGGTCCAGGTGCCGGAAGGTCTGGTCCGGATGCTCGTAGCCGAGGCTGCGATGCATCGCGGCCAGTGCGGCCGCTTCCGGTCGCAGGCACTCGTTGCCGACCTGTTCGGCGCCCGCGGTGACCAGCCACACGTCACGGGTCGCGGGCGTGATCGCGCCGACGTAGTCGAGCAGACCCTCGTCGATGTGCCTACTCAACGCTTCCGCGGCGGCCACCGGATCGGCGATATCGGACATCGGTGCCAGCACGACCAACAGATCGGCATCGTCGGGCTCGGCCGGTGTGGCGCCGCCGACCTCGGCGACGGCATGGCGAAGTGCATCGGATGCAGCCTGCCCACCCGACAGGTCGAGCAGCGCTACCCGGCGTTGCCCGGCCGGTTCCGGGCCCCGGGCCGATTCGACCCAATGCTCGACGCCCACGGTCAATCCGGCGACCGGCGGCAGCGGTTGCGGTGTGGCCCAGAGGTGTTCGGCCCGCATAGGTGCGAATGGAAAGTCGCGTAGCCGGGCCGGCGCGTGGTTGGGCAGGTCTTCCCAACGGTAGCCGGGGTCGGCCATGGCCACCGAGACGATGCTGGCGCTGAGCCGCTCGGTGATCGGTTCGTCACGTCGGCCCGATCCGACCATCACCACCGGACCGCCGGTGAGTTCGACTGCATCGTCGAGCAGATCCCCCATGGCGAACAGCAGCGCCGGGTGCGCCGACAGCTCCACGAAGATGCGTGCACCGCGCCGGGCCGCCGTCTCGACAGCCCGGTCGAAACGCACGGTGCTGCGCAGGTTGGTGTACCAGTAATCGGTGAATGCGGTGCCCGCCTCGACCACGTCGGCGGTGGCCGAGCCGATGAACTGCACCGCGGATTCGCCGAACTGCGCCTCGGGCAGTAGCGACTCGAGCTCGGAGTAGGCCGAGTCCAGAGCGGTGGTGTGCGCCGGGAACCACATCTCGATTTCCTTGGCGAACGATCCACGTCCGGCCACAGCCGCGACTGCCGCGGCGACCGCATCGGTTTCGCCCGAGACCGCGACCGACGACGGAGAGTTCACCACCGACAGCTCGAGCCAACCCGGCGTCTCGGCAACCACTTTCGAGGCCTCGTCGGGTGTGATCCCGAGTACGGCGACGCGATAGGGCCCGGTCAACCGGTCGAGGATGGTGGCGCGCACGATCACCACGGCGACCGCCTCCGGCAGCGTGATGCTGCCTGCCACGTAGGCCGCCCCGATCTCGCCGAGACTGTGGCCCACGGTGATATCGGCCGGCACACCGCAGGAACTCCAGACCTGGGCGAGCGCCACACCGTGGACGAACTGGGCGCCCTGAATCTGCACCTGGGAAAAATCGTTGGTGACCGCGCCAGAATCCGGTTCGGCCAGAAGGTAATCCAGCGGGGACGCTGCGTCCGCGGCGTGGAACTCCGCCGCGCATCTGTCTACTTCGGCCCGGTAGACCGGCAACCGGTCGTAGGCTTCCCGGCCCATCGACGGCCATTGGCTGCCCTGGCCGGGGAACACGAAAGCGATGCGGGCCCGAGCCCCCGATGCCGATGGCCCGCCCTGAGCCCTGGTGACCAACGGATGCTCGGCGCCGCCCGCCAGTGCATGCAGGCCCGCGGTGAGTTCGTCACGATCGGCGGCCCGGACCACGGCCCGGTGGCGGCGCAGGCGCCGCGTGGAAAGCAGTGTGGCGGCGACGTCACCGGGGCTCACCTCGGGACGCGAATCGAGGTAGCGCAGGATGGCCGCGGCGTCGGTCCCGATCAATTCCTCGGCATGCGCACTCAGCAGCACGGCGGTGCGCCCGTCCGGCAAGGCGTCGGCTTCACGCGCCGCAACGATGCTTCGCTCGCACGCGTCTCTCATGCCGCCGCCTCAGGGATCTCGGGAACCGAGATGATCGCGTGCGCATTCGTGCCACTCATGCCGAACGCGGAGATGGCACCGATGCGCTGCCCGTCGACGGCGGGCCACGGGGTCAGCTTGGTGGCCAACCGCAAACCCTGGGATTCCCAGTCGATCTCCCGGCTGGCCTGATCGACATGAAGTGTCGCCGGGATGGCCGCATGCTCGGCGGCCAGGATCACCTTGGCCAGGCCGAGCCCGCCCGCGGCGGCCTGCGAATGTCCGACGTTGGATTTCACCGACCCCAGCAGTGCGCCGGCTCCCGGATCGGTGGCCCCGTATGTCTGTGACAGCGAACGTAATTCGGTCCGGTCGCCCAGCCGGGTGCCGGTACCGTGCCCCTCGATCATGCCGACATCCTCGGGTCGCACGCCGGCCTGCTCGATCGCCTTGGCGAACAACCGTTGCTGCGCACCTCCGCTGGGCGCGGTCAGGCCGGTGGTCCGACCGTCCTGATTCACCGCGGTGGAGCGAACCTCGGCCATGACGCGCCTGCCGTTGCGCAGGGCCGTCGATCTGCGTTGTAGCACGAACATCGCGGCGCCCTCGGCCCACACCGTCCCGCTCGCGTGTGCACTGTAGGGCCGGCAGTGGCCGTCGTCGGACAAGGCATGCTGTTTGGAGAACTCGACGAAGTAACCGGGAGTGCCCATCACGCAGACGCCGCCGGCCAATGCCATGTCGCAGTCCCCCGCCCGTACCGCCGCCACGGCGGTGTGAAACGCGGTCAACGCCGACGAACACGACGTGTCGACGGTCAGCGCCGGGCCGCACAGATCCAGCGTGTAGGCGATCCGGCCGGAGATGACGCCGAGCGAGGTGCCGGTGATCAGATGCCCGCTGTGATGCGAGAACTCCGACAGTGCCGGTCCGTACTCCAGACCCGATGCGCCGACGTAGCAGCCCACGTCATGCCCGGCCAGATCGTCGGGATTGATGCCGCTGTTCTCCAGCGCGCGCCACGCGATGCGCAGCCCGATGCGCTGCTGCGGATCCATGGCAACTGCCTCACGCGGCGAGATCCCGAAGAACGCGGGATCGAATGTCGCTGCGCTGGAGAGGAACCCGCCGAGATCGTGGATACGTTTGAAGCCGTCACGGCGGGATCCGTCGAACAGCTCACGTACAGACCAGCCGCGGTCGGCGGGAAAGCGGCCCAGCGCTTCGCGCTGCTCGGCCAACAACGACCAATAGTCCTCAGCGGTGTCGATCCCGCCGGGAGCCTCCAGCGCCATCCCCACGATCACCACCGGGTCAGCGGTGTCGGGTCGGATGTGTTGCCCGCTAGAGCTCATTGACCAGCTCCGCCACATCCTCGAGCTGCTCGTTGAGATAGAAGTGTCCGCCGTCGAAGATCGAGCAGGTGTAGGCCCCGGTGGTGTGGGATTCCCAGCGCCGCAACATGTCTTCACTGATCCGGTGGTCGCGGTCGCCCCCCAGCGCGTAGATGTCGGCAGCGATCGTCACGTCGGCGTCACACGCGTACCGGTTGAACGCGGCATAGTCGGCCCGCACGGCCATCAACAACAGTTCGACGAAGTCGTCATCGGCCAGCAGCGCCGGATCGGTGCCGCCGAGATCCACCATCTCAGCGAGGATCTCGGCGTCGGCGGTGGGCAGTGCGGGTGAGGCGGCCACCGCTGCGGGTGCCTCGCTGGCCGACACCCACAGGGCATCGACGGCCACACCGTTGCGTTCTGCGATACGGGCGAATTCGAAGGCCACGACCGCACCCATGCAGTGCCCGAACAGCCGGAGTGTTGGAAGGGCCGACCAGTCGGCGGCGTCGAACAGATCCTTGGCGAGCGCGCCCACCGTGGGGGCGGCCGGATGGGACAACCGATCGCCGCGTTGCGGGTATTGCATGACGTAGGCGTCGGACCCGGCTGCGGCCAGCGCCATCCCGAATCCGCGGTACGCCACTGCCGCACCGCCGGCATGCGGGAAAACCAATGTGGCTGTTGAGCTTTGGGTCCCTGGATATCGCTTCACCCAGGGCTTGACGATGATCTGGGCAGTGTCCGGCGACGTCACGACGGCACAGCGGTGTCGACAGCGGCCACCGCATCCCGACGCCGTGCGGCGAGGGCGAAGCTGTTCATCCGCCGCTCGGGGTTGCGGCGCGGCGCATCGTCGGCAACGACGATGGCCGCGCCCGCGGTCAGTGCCACCAGCACCATGAGGATCGGTGCCGCGGCACCGGCAGCCGAGAAGGCGCCGATGCGATCGCCGCCGCTGACCTCGAGCTGGGCGCTCAGTTCCACGACCGCTTCGTGAGCGGCGGCGTGAGTCACCACCGAGAATCCGTTCTCGTCGAGCGAACCCAGAAGGAGGGCGGCATCCGTCGGGCCGGAGGGCACCGGGGTGATGTCGCCCGTGCGAGCTCCGATCCGCAGCGCTTCGGAGACGGTGAGTGCAGGTAACCAATTCGGCGGTGCGTCTCCGGTGAACAGCGCCATGCGCACGCCGGTGCGCTCCAGAACCGGCTCGGCCGGGTCGGCGGTGTCGATCGGAACGCAGACGCCGCCGGCCGCGAGGATCCCCAACGTGGCGATCACCGTGTCCAGACCGGTGGGGCCCACGATGGCGACCCGGTCACCCGCGCGTACTCCGGCGACCGCGAGCGCCCCCGACACCGCGAGCGCCTGCTCCCGCAGTTGCCCGTAGGTCCACTGGGTCGTCGGTCCGAACACCGCGGTGTCGTCGGGCGCACCCTGCGCGTGAGTGAAGAAGCCCTGGTGCAGCGGCTGAGCCGCAACTGTGTGCATGGTCTGCGTAGTCGTGCGACTCACGGCGTCCACAACGACCTCCTGACGATAAGCAAAGCCTGCCCTAACTGAAGTAACTCTAACCTTAGTTGCCGAGCGCGGGTTCTGGGGTCGTGCGTGCCAACTCGGAGGCCACATCGGCGCTGTCCATGCCTGCGACCTCGAGGTACAGCTCGGAAACGAGGGCCAGACGGTCGGACCCCGCCTCCCGGCCAGACAGCAACGCAGCCATTTCGGCGACCGTTCGGGCCGCGAACACGTCGGCGACCATGACGGTCGAGGTGTCCAGCCAGTCCCGAATCCGCGCCACCAGCTGCGTCCCCAGCACCGAGTCGCCGCCGAGGGCGAAGAAATCGTCGTCGACGCCGACGCCGGACTTCCCGAGAACGTCGCCCACGATCGAGCACAGGGCCGTTTCCAGCGGACCCGACGGCGCCCGGAAACGGCTCGCCTCAGGAGCCCCGACCGCGGTGAGCATCCGCACCACCGCGGTGCGGTCAGCCTTGCCCCGGGCATAGGGAATCTCGTCGGCGACCAGAAGGACCTGCGGGATCATGTGTGCCGGCACCATCTCGGCCATCGCCGTACGAATGGCCTGAGCGACCGATTCCGCGGCCGTGCCGCCCTGATCCGCGCGCACCACCGCACCCAGAAGATCGTGGCCACCCTGGACGGGGACCAGCACCGCGACCGCCGCATCCACACCCGGAACGCGGCACAATGCGCCCTCGACCTCACCCAGCTCGATGCTGAAGCCGCTCACCTTGATCCGGTGATCAGCCCGGCCGACGAATTCCAGCGTGCCGTCGGGCCAGGATCGCACCAGGTCCCCGGTGCGGTACCACCGGCGCCCGTCGTACTCGACGAAGCGTTCTGCGGTCAGGTCGGGACGTCCGCGGTATCCGCGGGCGATACCGCGTCCGCCGACCCAGAGTTCTCCGGGGACCCAGTCAGGGCAGTCCTCGCCCCTTGCGTCGACGACGCGGCAGCAGTTGTTCGGCAACGGCACGCCGAACGGCACCGAGGTCCAGTGCGGAGGCAACGCGTCGTCACCGAATCCGACTTCGAAGATGGTGTTGTGTGTGGCGGTCTCGGTGGCCCCGCCGAGGCCGGCGAAGCGGACCCGCGGCGCCGCGGCGCGCAGCGCCCGCACCAGGTCCGGACGCACCCAGTCGCCTCCGGTGGGCACCACCCGCAAAGACGAGAGAGGACCGCCGGCGGTATCCGATGTGCCGGCGGCGACCAGCATCTCGAGCCAGCCCGTCAGGAAGTGCAGCACGGTCACCTGGTACTCGTCGATCAGCCTGACCCAGACATCCGGGTCGCGGCGCTGTTCCTCGTCGACGACCACCATCGAGCCACCCGACCGCAGGGTCCCGTAGACGTCGATCACCGACAGGTCGCATTCCAGGTGCGACAACGCCAGGCAACGATCGGCCGGGCCGACCTCGAAATGGTCGTTGATGAACTCGATGGTGTTCATCGCCGCGTCGTGGGTGATCTCGACGCCCTTGGGCTCCCCGGTGGACCCCGAGGTGAACAACACGTAGGCCAGATCGTCCGGGGTGAGGTCTACGGGCTCGAAATGCTCTGGATCACCGATGATCTCGGCATCGGTGACGGTCAGGTGCGGCAGTTCGGGATGATCTGACCCCGAACCACAGATCAGGGCGAAGTCGACGCCACCGGTGTGCAGGATGCGCGCGGCCCGATCTGCGGGCTGGTCGACACCGACCGGCAGATATGCCGCACCGACCATCGAGATGGCCAGTAGCGCGATGACCTGCTCGACACTCTTGGGGCCCAGCACCGCGACCACCTCGCCCCGGCACACTCCGCGAGACTGCAACGCTGCGGCCACGGTCAGCACCTTGTCCCGGAGCTCGCCATAGGTGAGATCGCCTGCGCCGCAGAACACCGCGGGCGCGTCGGGGGTGGCGTCGGCATTGGCGAGGAAACCGGTGTACAGGACATCACCACTGGGTGTCGAGGCCGACGCGTTCAACTCGGCCCGCACCTGGCGCTGTTGCGCGGTGGCCGCCGGCGGATCCGCGGCATCCCAGGCCGCATCATCGGCGGCCAGTCGCCGCAGTTCGTCCAGGTGATAGGCGAACATGGCCTCGGCCACGCCGGGGCGGAACGCCTCGATCCGGACATCCCAGTTGATCATCAGGCCGTCAGCGATCGGGGTGGCCTGCGCGTCGATGAGCACCTGCGGGCCCTGCGAGATGGTCCATACCGGCGCTCCGAACTGATCGGTGACATCACCGGCGAACAGGTCGCCCAGGCCCAGCGCGCTCGTGTAGACGATGGTGGCCAGCGTCTGACTACCGCGGTGGCGACTCATGTCGCGCAGCACATCGAGCCCGGACACCGAGGAATGCGCGGCGGTGGCGTGCAGAGTCTCCTGCACGACCCTGGCCCGGGCGGTGGCGGTGTGGGCGCCCGCGAGATCGATGTCGAGCAACAGCGAGGAGGTGAAGTCACCGACCAGCTTGTCGACATCGGGGTGGTAGGGCTCCCGGCCGAACATCGGCAGGTTGAGCAGGAACCGGGACTGTGTCGACCAGTGCGCCAGTGCATTGGCGTACGACGCCCCGACCGCCATGGCCGGGGTGATCCCACGGCGGTGCGCCGCCGCAAACAATGCGTCGCGGGTAGGCACGTCGAGGATCTCCCACAGCCGGATGCTGCGATGCGGGTTGCGCTGATCGGACAGCGGAACCAGCGGCAGCGCAGGCGGATCCGGTAGATCGGGCACGCGATCAGACCACCACTGCAGATCCTGGTCCGACGGCGACGGCGCCGACGCCGTCAGCCGGGCCCGGTATTCGCGGTAGGTGTAGTCCAGTGCGGGCAGCTCGACGCCGCGGTAGAGCGCGGCCAGATCGGCCATGAAATTGCGGTAACTGATGGCATCGGCGCACTGCATGTCCATGTCGACATGCAGACGCGTGCGCCCACCCGGCAGCAGTGACAAGCTCAGCTGCAGCACCTCGTCGTGCAGCATCTGATGGGATTTGGCATCCCTGGTGATCTCCAGCTGTGCTTGCGCCGCAGGCTCATCCAGGTCGCGCAGATCGTAGACGGTGACCGGCAACGGGCGGTCACCGATCCGCTGGGTACCGTCCGGCAGGATCTCGACGCGCAGCATCGGGTGGCGCGCAGCCAGTTTCGCCGCCGCTGCCTGCAGCCGCTGCGGGTCGACACCGCTCCCGTCGAATTCCACGTAGAGATGCGCGCCGACGCCGCCGAGCTGCTGGTCCTGGTTGCGGCCCACCCAGAAGGCGTGCTGGATCGGTGCCAGCGGGAAGGGTTCGCCATCGTCACCGGCGTCACCGGCGCCGCCCGAATCGGGAACGGGGTCCGCGGCCGAGGTGTCCGGAATGTGTTCGGCCACCAGGTCGATCCAGGCCGAAACGGTGGGATTGGCTGCCAGAGCGGCGAATCCGACGTTGATGCCCTGCTTACGCCAGCGGCCCGACAGCGACATCATCCGGATCGAGTCGAGCCCGGATGCGATCAGATCGGCGTCGGGATCGACATCGTCAGGGCTGACCCCCAGAAGTTCGGCGACCTCGTCGCGGACCGTCTGGGAACTCGTCGCCACCACGCTCACCATCCTCCAAACAATTAGTAAAGGCTGCCCTAACTTAGTGGAGGTTACCCTATATTCGATCTGCCGACACACTTACCCGAGGGGAGCCAGAACACCGATGACCACCGGTTTTGACCGCGAACTGGACGAACTGGCAAATGGATTCACGCCATTCCCCGAGGACCGCGCCGAGGTCTACCGCCAGGCTGGGTATTGGCAGGGCAAACCGCTGGACAGCATCTTGCGCGAGGCCGCGCAGCGCTGGCCGGACAAGCCGGCCGTCGTGGACGCCACCGGTGGCCACACCTTCGCCGAACTGGACGCGCTGGCCGACCGCATCGGCGCAGCACTCGCCGACCGCGGAATCAAACCAGGCGACCGCATCCTGGTCCAGCTGCCCAATACGCGTGAATTCGCCGTGGCCGCTTTCGGTTTGCTTCGCGCCGGGGCGGTCCCGGTGCTGTGCCTGCCCGGCCACCGCGCAGCCGAGCTGGGTCACTTCGCCGAGGTCAGCGGTGCCGTCGGACTCGTGATCCCCGACATCATCGCCGGATTCGACCATCGCGATCTGGCCGCCCAGATCGTCGCCGAACACCCACGGTTGCGCCACGTCCTCGTCGATGGCAACCCGGGCGGCTTCCAATCCTGGTCAGCCCTCAAAGAATTCGAGAATGCCGGCCCGCCGAACGTCGCCGTCGACACGAGCGGCCCGGCCGTTCTACTGGTGTCCGGTGGCACCACCGGGCTGCCCAAGCTCATTCCCCGCACTCACGACGACTACCTCTACAACGCCGCGGCGTGCGCACAAGCGTGCGAAATGGTGCACGACGACGTGTATCTGGCGGTACTGCCCGCCGGGCACAACTTTCCCCTCGCCTGCCCGGGCCTGCTCGGATCGATGACCATCGGCGCGACCACCGTCTACACCGACGATCCCAGTCCGGAATCGGCCTTCGCACTGATCAACGCCCACGGCGTCACCGTGACCGGACTCGTCAACGCCCTGGCCAAGCTGTGGACGCAAGCCTGCGACTGGGAACCGGAGCTGCCCACGTCGCTACGCGTGGTCCAGGTCGGAGGGTCACGGATGTCCCCGGATGAGGCCCGATTCATCCGTGAGGGGCTGAGTTCCGGACTGCAACAGATCTTCGGAATGGCCGAGGGGATGCTGAATTTCACCCGGCCCGGCGACCCGGTGGATGTGGTGGAGAACACCCAGGGCCGGCCGATGTCCCCGCACGACGAGATGCGGGTGGTCGATGAAGATGGTCAGGAGGTCGCGCCAGGACAGGAGGGTGAACTGCTGGTGCGGGGGCCCTACACCCTCAACGGCTACTACCGGGCCGAGGAGGCCAACGCCAGGTCGTTCAGCCCGGACGGTTTTTACCGCACCGGTGACCGGGTCCGGATCTTCACAGACGGCCCGCGGGCGGGTTACGTCGAGGTGACGGGGCGGATCAAAGATGTCATCCACCGTGGTGGCGAGACGGTGTCGGCCACCGACCTCGAGGATCACCTGCTGGCCCACCCATCGGTCTACGCGGCTGCCGCGGTCGCACTACCCGATGACTACCTCGGCGAGAAGATCTGCGCTGCGGTGGTTTTCAAAGGCGCACCGATCACCCTGGTCCAGCTCAACGAGTTCCTCGACCAACGTGGCGCGTCGGCCCATGCCAGGCCCGACGTGCTGGTCCCGATGCCGACCTTGCCGGCCACCGCAGTGGGCAAGGTCGACAAGAAGAAGGTGATCGCCGCGATCACCGGGTGAGGTCCCGTCCACCCGGACAGAATCTTATCGTTTCCATAATTTTCCCTTACTTTTCTTAGAGTTGATGTAGGCTCGGTTCTCGTACGAGGCGCCGATGTCGCGTCTGCGCTCGGAACGGAGGGGACCGTGATGGCCGAATCGGGTTCACAGGCCGTGGTTTTGGGGGCGGGCATCGCCGGCCTCTTGACCGCTCGGGTGCTGTCGGAGTTCTACGGCTCGGTGACGCTGGTCGAGCGGGATACGTTGGCCGATGGTCCGGGCCAGCGCAGAGGGGTGCCTCAGGGGCGCCATCTCCACAACTTCCTCAGCCGCGGCACCCAGGTGCTCGGGGAACTGTTCCCTGGACTCTTGACGGAGCTTGCCACAGCCGGGGCCGTCGTCGACGACGGCGATGACCTGTCGCGCATCTACGTCCACGCCATGGGCTACGAGCTCAGGCCCACAGGACGGTTGGCCGATCCGGGGCCACTGGCGGCATATCAGGGCAGCCGCCCGTTCATGGAGTTTCACATTCGCCGGCGCGTGGCCGCGCTGGGCAATGTCGTGATCCTCGACAACCATGACGTGATCGAGCCCATGATCGCCGGCAATATCGTCAGCGGTGCACGAATCATCAACCGCGACAGCGGCATCGCTACTGTGCTGGACGCGGACGTTGTGGTCGACGCGACCGGACGTGCCTCGCGCAGCAGTCAATTTCTGCAGAGTTGCGGTTTCGGCGTGCCACCCGAGATCCGGTCGCCTTCGGTCGGCGGCTACTCCAGCCAGTTGATGCACATCCCACCCGGACGTATCACCGAGCGGATGGCCTTCGTCAACCGGGGCAGCACGCTGCCCGGATTACTGCTGGTGGCCTACGAACGCGACACCTGGATGCTGGCCATCACGTGTCCGGACGAGTATGGCACCCTCGCAACCGGTTTCACCGAGATGCTGGAAGCAGCCGAGCAGCTGCTGCCCCCCAATATCATGACCGGACTCCGCGACGCGACGCCCGTCGGGCAGGTCTCGATTTCCCGCAGCACCGCCGCCACCTGGCGGCGCTATGACCGCATGCCGCACCTGCCCGAGGGCCTGGTGGTGGTCGGCGACGCCCTGTGCAATCTCAATCCCCTGCACGGACAAGGCATGACGATGGCCGCTCTGCAAGCACTCGCACTCCGGGACTGCCTGCGCACCGGCCACACCGATCTTCCTCGACGGTTCTACTGGCTGGCCGCCGAACAGATCGAGCCGGTATGGGCGGCCAATCGGGCCAATGATCGCGCTTCATCCGCCGGTGCCCCGCGCAGTGCACGTAATCGGTTGCGCAGCCGGGTCCAACACGCGGCGCTGCACGCCGCCACCAACGACATATTCGTGGCCGAACGCCTGTTTCGCGTCCGCGGCATGATCGATCCGCCCGCACATCTGCAGGACCCGGCCCTGCTCCTACGGATCCTGCTCGCCAATGTCCGCCATCCACGCCAGAAGTCACCCCCCGCAGTGAGCCGATCGCGCATCGCTTGTTCCGCGAAGAAGATGCTGAACGTGCTGGTTCCACGACGAGCCCACCGATGAGACGGGACACCCAAGATGTTGGAATCGACGTATCGCGCGGCCCGTGGTCGAGTGAGCGAACTGGCCACCGCACTCAGCGACGAACAACGTCGGACGCTCGTACCCGCGACCCCGCGTTGGACAGTGCACGAGTTGTTGGCACATCTGGTCGGAGTGGCTGCCGACGCCGCCGCCGGGCGGCTGGACGGAGTCACGAGCGACCGGTGGACAGCGCGCCATGTCGCGGAACGACGGCACAACTCAATTGACGAGCTTCTCGCCGAATGGCATCGAGTCGGCCCGACAGCGGGCGCCGGCCTCACGGACGACCAGATTCTAGGACCCAATCTGGCGGCGGACGCGATCTGCCACGAGGGGGATCTGCGTGAAGCGCTCGGACTGTCACCTGTGGACCGCCAGCACTGGCAACCGTTCCTGGAGGCGTTGATGCTGTACCTCGGCAGGCGACTGCGGCACACCACAACCCTGCTGGTTCACGACGAGCGCGGACAGCAATGGAGTTGCGGTTCAGGCCGGCCGATCACGCGGTTGCACACCGACGGCTATGAATTGCTCCGGGCCAGCTTCAGCCGCCGCTCCCGGCGCCAGATCGCCGCATGGAAATGGACTCCGGCTCCCTGCGAGCAGATGGTCGACTGCTTTGGGCTCTTCGGCCCACGCAACGACGACCAGCCGATTCCACCGTCCGTTCCAAATCCCCGACTAGCCTCCGGCTCGAACCTCACGCTCCTCCGCGGGCGCCAGCAGCTCGATGATCCTGGCCGTCACGGCCGCGGCGGTGGGATGCTCCCACAGCAGGGTCGGCGGCAATGACAGCCCGGTCTGCTTTTCGAGCTGACGACGCAGCCGCACCGTCATGATCGAATCGACGCCCAGCTCCACCAATGGCAGGTCCACGTTCACATCCGCCTCTGCGAGCCCCAATTGGCTTGCCACCGCGGTCAACACGTGGGCTGCAAGCTGTTCGGGGTCGAACTCCCCTGCGGCTGGATCGGCGATATCGTCGGGTTCCTCCTCGGGTGCCACATCCGCCAGGATGGGCACCGCCGCAGCCGCGGGCAGGACCGGAAGGACCACGACATTGGCCGTGTCCTCACGCATCGCCAGGTCCAACGCGCGCATCGCGTCGTCGGCTCCCACCGTGCCCATGCCGAGCGCATCGAGCTGGGCCGCCACGAACTCCGATGTCGAGCCCATCCCCAGACCGCGCCATGCGGTCCACGCGACGGCTGTCGTGCGGTCGCCGAGGCTGCGCCGGTGCCGGGCCATGCCGTCCAGGAACGAATTGGCGCAGCCATAGGCACCCTGGCCCGGGAAACCTGCCAGGTAACCACATGAGGAGAACAGCACCATCCAGTCGAGCTGGGCAGGCGGGAACACCTCGTGCAACGCAAGGGTCCCCTGCACCTTCGGATGCATCGCGGTGGCGAACTCGTCGGATGTCGTATTCATCAGCAGCGCACCGGCTTCCACGCCGGCAGCGTGGATGACGCCGCGCACCGGCGGCAGCGGACGCAACACGTCTCGCAGCGCGTCGGCCGATCCGGCTGCTCCGAGGTCTACTGCGGCGACGGTGACCGACACTCCGCGTTCCTCGAGTGCGGTGATCGCACGCACCGCCGCCGACTGTGTGCGGTCGGCCCAGGCCGACCGGTCCCCCAGGCCCGAGCGTGACAGCAGCACCAGGCGGCGGGCCCCCAGATCGGCCAGTCGCTGGGCCATCAGCAGACCGAGAACACCGGTGCCACCGGTGATCAGATAGGTGCCGCCCGGCGCACACTGCATCGGGCTCGCCTGCGCGGCGCCCGTCCCGGACGCGGAAAGGCGGGCGGCCAGGGCCACCCCCTCCCGGACCACCAGCACACCGTGCCCGTCCGTCGATCCCAGCGCCGCCAGCGGCAGGTGTCCGTCGGCCACGTCGACGACACCGCCCCACAGCTGTGGATGTTCGGCCGCGGCGACGCGGCCCAGCCCCCACAGCGGTGCGTGGGTCACGTTGGCTCCCTCATGGACGCCGACGGTGAGGGCCCACAGCCGCGCCGACAGACCCACGCGCTGCTGCAGGGCCAACGTCCTGGTCACCATGTCCACGGCGGCACCGGGCGAGTCATCGTCGCGCGGTAGCACCAGCACGACCGCATTTTCGCCGAGTTCGCTTGGCAGAGAGCCCAAATCGATGATCGATTCCAGCTCCGCCGGGTCTTCCACCGCCACGTACGGCACCGCGGCTGCGGTCAGATCGTCAACCGCGGCTTCCAGCCGGTCGACGTCACCGCCCACCAGTACCACTCCGCTGAGTGGCCGCTCACCACGAGCCGACACGCGATGCCACGACACCCGGTGCACGATGCGGCGGACATCCGTCGCCGACGACTCGCGGCCCGGATTCTCCAGCTCCTCGAAGGCCATTCCCTCGATGGACAACAGCACCGTTCCGGACTCATCGGTGATCGCGACATCGGTGGTGGTGGTACCCGGCCTGCGCCGCACCGACAGCGTCGCCGTCGCCGGCGGCGCGGCGTGTACCTGCACCCGTTCGATCCGGGCGGGCATCCGCAGTCGCGGCGGTCCGTCGAAGCTCGTCGAGGCGGCCGAGGTGGCCGCGTCCATCAGCGATGCCCAGGTGCTCGGCTGCGTGCCGTCGGGCTCGGAGGTGACCCGGGCCAGCAGTTCGCCTTCACCGCGGCGCAGATCCTTGATGTCCCAACCGAATCCCATGGCAGCGACGCCGAGCTCGGCCAGGGTGTCGATCACCTGGCGTGGTGCCAGCAACTCGGTGCAGCGGGCGCGGGCCGCATCGAGGTCGACACCGGCGACCTCCGCGCGGACCGGATCCACCACCGCACTGCTGTGCGTCAGCCATCCGCCGTCCTGATCTTCGGCAGCGTCGGCCAGCCGCGAGGCCAGGGTCAACTCGCGGTCGGTGAGCACCACCTGCAGATCACGGGCGCGCGCCGGCGCCACGGGCGTGCGCAGCAGCACGTCTTTCAGTGCGGCGCCCGCGCCGGAAGCCGCCAGGAACGTATTCAACAGCACTGCGGCAGGCACGATCTCGGTTCCCTGGACCGGATGGTCACCGGGATAGGGCCGGGTGTCGAAGTCGAGCCGGGTCTGCCACATGCGAGTGGCAACGGCCCCCGCCACGTCGGTACGTCCCCCGAGCAGCGTGTGGCCGGTGGCGTCGTGCACCGCACGCCCACCGGGAGCGGCGGTGGGCACCCGCCAGAAGTGACGGTGCTGCCACTGGGTGACAGGGAGGTCGGCGGCCCACGGATCAGCCTGGCCGACACCGTGATCGATCTCGGCACCGTGGCAGTACAGCGAGGCGATCGCGGCCATGACGGCCGGAGACTCGGGCGCGTCGCGACGCAGCAGCGGTACCACCGCATGGTCGTCCATACCCAGGTGCAGCAGCGTCTCGACGATCGAGTGGGACACCACGGGATGTGCGGATATTTCGAGAAACAACCGGTGTCCGTCCTCGGCTGCCGCTGTGACGGCCTCGGCGAACCGGACCTGCCCTCGCAGGTTACGTACCCAGTAGTCGGCGTCACGCGGTGCCGTGGAGCGCGCGTCGGCCAATGCCGTGGTGTACAGCGGGATCTCGGCGTCCCGCGGCGGCTCGAGCCGGGCAACGCTGTCGGCCAGGGCACCGGTCAGATCGTCCATCGCGGGGCTGTGGAATGCCACGTCGGTGTTCACCCGGCGCACCACAATGCCTTGTCCCGACCAGGATTCGCAGACCTGCTCCACCGCGTCGGTCAGGCCCGATATGACACACGATTCAGCCGAGGCGCTGATGGCCGCCACCACGTCGGTGCGTCCGGCGAGCCGCTGCTGCGCCTCGGCGAACGGCAGCCGGACCAGAGCCATCGCACCGCAACCCATCACGGCCCGGAACCCGCGGGCCCGGTAGCACGCCACGGCGGCACCCTGGCGCAGCTCGAACACGCCGGAAACCACACAGGCCGCGACCTCGCCGACCGAGTGCCCGATCACCGCGGCCGGACGCACTCCCCGCTCGCGCAGTACCGCGGCCAGACCGACCTGCATCGCGAAGGTCAGCGCCTGGATCCGATCGGTGCCGCCCAACTCGCCGCTGCTCAACGCGTCGCGCGCGGAGAACCCGAGCTCACGCCCGAAGACCTCGTCGACCTCGTCGATGACGCGGGCGAAAGCTGGTTCGGCCGTGAGCAACTCACGGCCCATGCCGGTCCAGTGCGAGCCATGTCCGGAGAACACCCACACGGCATCCCGCGCCTGGCCGCCGGGAAGTTCTCCGGTGACCAGACCGCCGCCGGACTCACCGCGCGACAGTGCGTCGAGGCCGGCGATCAGTTCATGCCGATGCTCTGCGACGACCGCGGCCCGGACCGGTTCGTGCGTACGCCGAGCCCACAATGTGGCGGCCACCGGCGCCACGTCCTGATGGCCCACGCGCAGGTGATCGGCCAGCGCTTCGGCCTGGCGGGCCAGTCGCCGCCCGGACCGCGCCGAGAGTGGCACGATCACCGGACCGCGCTTCTGTGACGTCGGGACATGTTGCGCCGGAGCCTCTTCCAGAAGAATATGCGCGATCGTGCCGCCGTAGCCGTAGCTGCACACCGCGGCCCGGCGCGGGGTGTCGCCACGCACCCAGGGTTCGACCTCGGTGGGCACCCGAAGCCCACTGTTGGCCCAGTCCACGGCCGCGGTGAGCTGGCACAGCCCGGCGGTGGGCGGGATCGCCTCATGATGCAGCGCCAGCACCGTCTTGATCAGTCCCATCACGCCGGCCCCGCCCTCCAGGTGGCCGATGTTGGGTTTGACCGAACCGATACGGCATCGGTCCTGATCAGCGCGCCCGGCGCCGTACACCTCGGCCAGCGCGCCGACCTCCGTGGGATCGCCTGTGGGAGTTCCGGTTCCGTGCGCCTCGATATAGCCGACGCCGGCTGGTTCGACTCCCGACATCGCGCATGCGCGGCGGAACATGTCCGCCTGCGCGGCGCCGTTGGGCGACATGATGCCCACCGTGCGCCCGTCCTGCGCGGTCGCACCACCACGCACGACCGCCAGGACGCGGTCGCCGTCGCGTTCTGCGTCGGCCAGCCGTTTGAGCACGACGACTCCGGCTCCCTCACCGCGGCCGTAGCCGTCGGCGGCGGCATCGAAGGTCTTGCAGCGGCCGTCGGGGGCTGTGGCTCCGGCCTCGTCGAGCACGCGGGTCAGGCCCGGTCCGATCAGCGCGCTGACGCCCCCGGCCAGGGCCAGCGATGTCTCGCCGGCACGCAGCATCTGACAGGCCTGATGCACCGCGACCAATGAGGCCGCACACGCGGCGTCCAGGGCGACGCTCGGACCGCGAAGATCGAGCAGATGCGAGACCCGGTTGGCGATTCCGCACAGTGACGTGCCGATACCGGTCCACGCGTCGATGCCGGGCAGGTCCTCCATGATCAACTTGCCGTAATCATCAGAGTTGACGCCCATCAGCACGGCGGTGTCGCTACCGGCGAGCGCCCTCGGCGAAACCCCGGCGTGTTCGAGCGCCTCCCAACTGACCTCCAGCGCCAACCGCTGCTGAGGGTCCATCACCTCAGCCTCGCGCGGTGAGACGCCGAAGAACTCGGCGTCGAATCCGGGCAGATCGTCGAGGAAGGTGCCGAGCCGGGTCACCTCGCGCAGGACAGCCGCATTGCGCGGATCACGCCGCAGGTAGGGCTCCCAACGCTCCTCGGGCACCTCGGTGACGTGGCTACGGCCCTCGATGAGGAAATTCCAGAAGTCCGTCGGCGTCGCGACGTTGCCCGCGACGCGGCAGCCGATGCCGATCACGGCGATGGGCTCGGGTGTCGCGGCGCCGGATGCCATGTCAGCAGGCGTCCCATCGGACGAAGTCTGGATAGGCTTGCCTAAATATGCTGCCGACATGCGGACAATACTGGCACACGGCCCGAGGAATCAGGGGTTTTACCCCGCACCAAGCTGTGAACTGGCTGGGAAGCCCCACCAGGGGTGATGACCAGCAGTTTTACTGGCGGAGCTCACTACTCGGCCACCGCTGCCGCCATCTCACCCGGCCCATGTCGGCGTGTTAACTCACTCACATGTCGGCACGGGCTCCTCTGCGGCGACGAGGTAGGGCGACAACGTGCCGAGCTTCTCGCACGTCTCCTCGAACTCACGGTCCGGCGTGGACTCCGCGATGATCCCGGCACCCGCCCGCAGCCAGGTGCGCCCGCCGTCCTCATACGCCGCACGTAGCGCGAGCGCCGCGTCGAGGGAACCGTCGCGCGAGAACATCGCCACCGCGCCCGAGTAGAGACCGCGCGGCAGTTCATCGTGCCGCAGGATCGCTTCGACACCCTCGGCCTTGGGAATTCCCGATGCCGTCACCGCCGGGAAGAGAGCTTCCAATGCGTCCATACGGTCCATCGACGGGTCGAGACGCGCGCCGACCGTCGACCCGAGGTGCTGCACGCTTCCACGCTCCCGGACCGTCATGAAGTCGGTTACCCTCGCCGTGCCGGGTTCCGCCACTTCGGCGATCTCCTTGAGCGAACTGCGCACCGATATCGCGTGTTCGACGATTTCCTTGGAATTGGACTCGAGATCTTCGCGCGCCGCCTGATCGTTGGCGGCGCCGCGCCCGAAGGCCCGCGTTCCGGCCAGTGGCTCGGTTACCACCAAGCCGTCCCGGTGCACTGCGGCGACGAGCTCGGGACTGTAGCCGAGCGCACGAAGAGGGCCGAGCCGCAACAGGAATGAGCGGGCCGGGTTGTTGTGCCTGCGACCCAGCCGGTACGTCGACGGGAAATCCAGCCGAAACGGTACGTCGAATCGCCGCGAGAGGATGACCTTCTGATATCGCCCACTGGTGATCTCATCGATGGCGGACGCCACGCGGTCTCGGTAGGCACTGTCGTCGTGCCGGATGTCGACGACGCTGGGAGTGCGCGTGGGCCGGACGCCTTCGGCGATCAGCCGCCGCACGACCTCCTGGTGGCTCTCGTCGCCGCACCGCACGGTGACCCGTTCAGCGGTGACCTCGATGTGCGTCCGCGGGCTGAACACCCGGGCCAGCGGGGTCTTCGGCGGCAACCGGTCTCCGAGGCCGAACTTGAACGCACCGAATTCGAATGCGACCCAACCGAATGCGGTTTCCGCGCGGGTTTCGGAATCGGCGAGCATCTGATCGACGGCTGCGCCGAGCGCCACACTGGGCCTTCCGGTCCACGAGCGGCTTTCCACCACGGCATTTTCCCTGGTTAGCCGCAGTTCATCGCTGTCCAACTCAACACCGAACTGTGCTCCGAAAGCCAGGATCCACCGGTTCCCCCGCTCGTAGACCACATAGTCCCCGCCTTCGGCTTCGGACAGGGCACGGGCGATCTCGGCGACCACATCGGCCGGGCCGATCGCGTCACCCGCCGGCAGCTCGAACGAGGCGAGAGCGGCCGAAGCGGTGCAGTCAGCTTGGGCATTACTTGTCCGCATTCGCCGAAGCGTAGCCTCGCGTCTTCCATTGCACAGACCTACGTATTTGCTACGTATCTACTACGAAGTCAACAACTTCCGCATCGGTGGCACCGATCACAAGATCACCGTGCACACAGTTGCCTCAAAGATCACTCATAGGAATACCCCCGGGGGGTCGCCCTACCCGAGAAGGTCTCGGACGACCGCGTCGGCGAGCAGCCGGCCGCGGTCGGTCAACACCAGGGCACCTGAATTCGCTTCGAGAAGCCCTTCCCGACAAAGTTTGTCAGCCTGCGCCAGTTCGCCTGCGTCCAGCAGAGCCGTCGGGAGGCCATCACGCACCCGGACCCGCAACATCACTTCCTCGACGTGCCGGTCGCGCGCATCCAGCTCCTCGAAACCGGCGATAGGCAGCCGGTTTTCGCCCAACGCCTGCGCATAGGCATTGGGGTGCTTGACGTTCCACCACCGGGTGGTGCCCAGGAAGCCGTGCGCTCCCGGCCCGGCACCCCACCATTCGCCGCCGTCCCAGTAGCCGAGGTTGTGCCGGCACTCGCCGCCCTCGGTGCTCCAGTTGGACACCTCGTACCAGTGCAGACCGGCCGCCGACAACCGACTGTCGAGCAGCTCGTAACGCTGTGCCAGGACATCGTCGTCGGGCCGGGCGATCTCACCGCGGCGCACCCGGCGGGCCAGTGCGGTGCCGTCTTCGACGATCAGCGAGTACGCCGACACGTGGTCGACCTCGGCACCCACCGCGACATCGATCGACCGCCGCAGATCGTCGTCGCTCTCCCCCGGCGTGCCGTAGATGAGGTCGATGTTGACGTGCTCGAACCCGGCGGCCCGGGCCTCCAGGGCCGCCGCCGGCGCGCGGCCCGGTGAGTGCGTGCGGTCCAGCACCGCCAGCACCTGCGGCGCGGCCGACTGCATGCCCAGGGATATCCGCGTGTAACCGGCCTCACGAAGCGTCGCGAACATCTCCGGTGAGGTGGATTCCGGATTGGCCTCGGTGGTCACCTCGGCATCGTTCGCCAGGTCGAAGTTCTCCCGGACCGCCCCCAATACCGCGGCCAGGCCTGCACCGCCGAGCAGCGAGGGTGTGCCGCCGCCCACGAAGACCGTGTCCACCGGCACGGAACCGACGGTGGCCGCGGCCAGGCGCAGTTCGATGCGCAACGCGGCCAGCCAGCCGTCCGGGCTGGCTCCCCCCAGCTCGGACGCCGTATAGGTATTGAAGTCGCAGTATCCGCACCGGGTGGCGCAGAACGGGACGTGGATGTAGATGCCGAACGCGCGTCCCGGCACGTGTGCCAACTGGGGTTGGCCGGCGAGCTCGGTGCGCATGGTCATCATTTGATTTTCCCAGACTGTCCAGCGACGACTTTTGCTCACCCTGAGCGCAAATATGGCCCGGTTAGGGCAGGTGACGACAATCGTGGCACAATGGCGGGCGTGACTGCCGCCCACAACAGCACCACCCGCATTCAGCTGGTGGCTCGTCGGCATGTCGATTTCAAGCGCGTATGTAGCTGTTGCTGTCTGCCTTAATCATGCGTTGATTTCGGAGCCCGCCCGCCCAATACATTCAGCTGGCCGCCGGATCTGCGCCGCCGGACAGCCCCACCGGCGATAAGCGCATTCCAGCGGTCGGTTCCATAAGAGGAGCCAAGTCATGACCGAGGTTCAAGCCCAGCCACGACCCGCGAAGACTCGCGATGAGGGTCAGTGGGCGCTGGGTAGCCGCGATCCACTGAACCCCAACGAGGTGTTCAAACAGGCGGATGACGCCCTCAACGTCCGCGCCCGCATCCTCGATGTCTACTCCAAGCAGGGCTTCGACAGCATCGACAAGACCGACCTGCGGGGCCGGATGCGCTGGATGGGCCTTTACACCCAGCGTGAGCAGGGCTATGACGGCACCTTCACCGGTGACGACAACGCCGAACTGTTGGAGGCCCCGTACTTCATGATGCGGGTGCGCTCCGACGGCGGTGCGCTGACCGCGAAGTCGCTGCGCACCCTGGGTGAGATCTCGATCGAGTTCGCCCGCGACACCGCCGACATCACCGACCGGGAGAACATTCAGTACCACTGGATCCGTATCGAGGATGTGCCGGAGATCTGGCGCCGGCTCGAAGAGGTCGGTCTACAGACCACCGAGGCCTGCGGCGACTGCCCCCGCGTTGTCCTGGGCTCGCCGCTCGCCGGTGAATCCCTCGACGAGGTGATCGACCCGACGCCCGCGCTGGAAGAGATCGTCCGCCGCTACATCGGCAACCCGCTGCTGTCGAACCTGCCGCGCAAGTTCAAGACCGCGATCTCGGGCCTGCAGGACGTCGCACACGAGATCAACGACGTGGCGTTCATCGGGGTCAACCACCCTGAGCACGGCCCCGGCCTCGACGTGTGGGTCGGAGGTGGCCTGTCCACCAACCCGATGCTGGCCCAACGACTGGGCGTCTGGGTGCCGTTGGACGAGGTGCCCGACGTCTGGGAGGGCGTCACCTCGATCTTCCGCGACTACGGCTACCGCCGTCTGCGCAACAAGGCCCGGCTGAAGTTCCTGGTCAAGGATTGGGGCCCGCAGAAGTTCCGCGAGGTGTTGGAGACCGAGTACCTCAAGCGCAAGCTGATCGACGGGCCCGCGCCCGAGCAGGTGCCCCACAACATCGACCATGTCGGCGTACAGAAGCTCAAGAACGGCCTCAACGCCGTCGGCGTCGCCCCGATCGCCGGCCGGGTGTCCGGCACCATCCTGACCAAGGTCGCCGATCTGGCCGAGGCTGCCGGGTCCGACCGAATCCGGTTGACGCCGTACCAGAAGCTGATCGTGCTCGACGTGCCTGACGACAAGCTGGCCGGACTGCGCGCCGGCCTCGATGCGCTGGGACTGTCCTCGACCCCGTCGCGCTGGCGGCAGAACGTGATGGCCTGCACCGGCATCGAGTACTGCAAGCTGTCCTTCGCCGAGACCCGGGTCCGGGCGCAGAGTCTGGTACCCGATCTGGAGGAGCGCCTCGCCGACCTGAACTCGACGCTGGACGTGCCGGTGACCGTCAACCTCAACGGCTGCCCGAACTCGTGCGCCCGCATCCAGATCGCCGATATCGGCTTCAAGGGGCAGATGATCGACGATGGTAACGGCCCCGAGGAGGGCTTCCAGGTCCATCTGGGCGGCAGCCTCGGCCTGGACAGCGGATTCGGCCGCAAGCTGCGCCAGCACAAGGTGCTGTCGACCGAGCTCGGTGACTACGTCGAGCGGGTCGTTCGCAATTTCGTGAAACAACGTGAGGGCAACGAGCGTTTCGCCCAGTGGGCCGTAAGGGCCGACGAGGCGGATTTGAGGTGAGTGGCAACGTGACGAACGTGACCGAAGCAGAACTGATCGAGCTCGCGGAGCAGGGCGCGGCCGAGCTGGCCGACGCGAGCGCCGAAGAACTTCTGCGCTGGACCGACAAGCACTTCGGTGGCAACTACGTGGTGGCCTCGAACATGCAGGACGCGGTGCTGGTCGAGATGGCGGCCAAGGTGCGTCCCGGCGTCGACGTGCTGTTCCTCGACACCGGCTACCACTTCGCCGAGACCATCGGCACGCGCGACGCCGTCGAGCAGGTCTATGGCGTCAACGTGGTGAACGTCCGCCCGGAGAACACCGTGGCCCAGCAGGACCAACTGCACGGTAAGGACCTGTTCGCCCGCGATGCCGCGGCATGCTGCCGGATGCGCAAGGTCGAACCGCTCGGCAAGGCGCTGGCCGGCTACACCGCCTGGGTCACCGGCATCCGCCGCGTGGAGGCACCGACGCGCGCCAACGCCCCGCTGATCAGCTGGGACGCCGCGTTCGGCCTGGTGAAGATCAACCCGATCGCGGCCTGGTCCGATGAGGACATGCAGGCCTACATCGAGGCCAACGACATCCTCGTCAATCCCCTTGTGTACGACGGCTATCCGTCCATCGGATGCGCACCTTGCACGAGCAAGCCGGTGGAGGGCGCCGATCCGCGCAGCGGCCGGTGGGCCGGCCAGGCCAAGACGGAGTGCGGGCTGCACGCCTCGTGAGGTATCTGTGACGCTCGTTCTCACAGCACACGGCAGCGCGGACCCGCGTTCGTCGGCCAATGCGCATGCCATCGGCGGGCATCTGCGTCGTCTGCTGCCCGACACCGCGGTGCGGGTCGCGTTCTGTGAACAGAACGCGCCCAACCTCACCGAGGTGCTGCCCGATGTCGAACCCGGCGCCGTGGTGGTGCCGCTGCTGCTGGGCAGCGCCTATCACGCCCGGATCGACATTCCCGGGCTGATCGCCGACTCCGGCGCCGAGGTGACCCAGGCCGATGTGCTCGGCGACGATCCCCGGCTGCTTCAGGTCGTGCGAGAGCGGCTGACCGCGGTGGGGGTGTCCCGATTCGACGCCGACCTCGGCGTGATCCTCGCCGGAGTCGGTTCATCACATCCGGCCGCGAATGCGCGCACCGCCGCCCTGGCCGGCGCGTTGGCGGAGGGGACCCGCTGGGCCGGTTCCCAGGTGGCGTTCGCCACAGGGCAGGCCCTGTCCCTGCCGGAGTCCGTCGATCGGTTGTACCGACGCGGCGCCCGGCGCCTGGTGATCGCCCCCTGGTTCCTGGCGCACGGTCGCATCACCGATCGGGTTGCCGAATTCGCCTGCGCCGCAGGCATTCCGATGGCCGAACCGCTTGGCCCGCACCGGCTGGTGGCGGCCACGGTGCTGGATCGCTACGAAGAGGCGCTAGCCGCGCGCAGTGCCGGCTTCGCCGCCTGACCCCCGTCCCCTCAGAGCCATCACGCCCCCGGTGTACCGCCCGGGGGCGTCTTCATCGCCTTGACTCCTATACCCCAAGGGGTATATTTAGGTTTATCGGTATACCCCCCTAGGTATACAGGCCGCCCACAGAGGAGTCGAACAATGAAGTTCATCCAGTACTACCTGGACTGTCTGTCCCACGCGTCGTATCTGATCGGCGACGAGTCCACCGGCCGCGCTGTCGTCGTCGACCCGCAGCGCGATGTCTCCGAGTACGTGACCGACGCCGAGAAACTCGGCATGCAGATCACTCACGTGATCGAAACCCACTTTCACGCCGACTTCCTGTCCGGTCACCTCGAGCTGGCCGAGGCGACAGGCGCCGAAATCGTGTACTCGTCAGTCGCCAAGCCGGAGTTCGACCACATGGGAGTCGAAGACGGCCAAAAGATTTCACTCGGTGAGGTGGCTCTGGAATTCCGCCACACCCCGGGACACACCCCGGAGTCCATGAGCATCGTGGTCTACGAACATACCGACGACGCGGTGCCGTACGGTGTCCTGACCGGAGACACCCTGTTCATCGGCGACGTCGGCCGGCCCGACCTGCTGGCTTCGATCGGTTTCACCCGAGATGAGCTGGCCGACAAGCTCTACCACTCGTTGCACGAGAAGCTGTTGCCGCTGCCCGATGCCACCCGCGTCTTCCCGGCACACGGCGCCGGTTCGGCCTGCGGCAAGAATCTGTCCACCGAGCTGTCATCCACCATGGGTGAGCAGAAGCAGACCAACTACGCGTTGCGTGCACCCGACAAGCAGTCGTTCATCGAGCTGGTCACAGCCGGCCAACCGCCCGCCCCAGGCTATTTCGTGTACGACGCGATCCTGAATCGCAAGGACCGCGCGCTGCTGGACGAGGAGGCGACGCCAGAGGCACTGGCCTACCGTCAAGCCACCGACGCCGTGGCGGGCGGGGCCATGTTGATCGACGGCCGCAGCCCCGAGGACTTCGCGCTGGGCCATTTGCGCAATGCGATCAACATCGGGCTGGCCGGGCGCTACGCCGAGTTCGCCGGTTCGGTGGTCAAACCCGACGCCGACATCGTGTTGGTCACCGACCCGGGCGAGGAACGGGAAGGCAAGAACCGGCTGGCCCGAATCGGATTCGACCGGGTGCTGGGTTACCTCGACAACCCGGAGCGGACGATGTTCGAGCATCAGAACGATGTGACGGTCGCCTCACGGTTGACCGCCACCGCCTTTGCCGAGCGCGCGGCGACGGTCGCGGACCTGCAGATCGTCGACGTGCGCAATCCCGGCGAGACCGAGGCCGGCATGATCCCGGGCGCGGTCAACATTCCGGTCGGTCAGCTGGCCGACCGGACCGGCGAATTGGATCCTGCCCGCCCCACCGTGGTCTACTGCGCCGGCGGCTACCGCTCGTCGGTTGCGGCCAGCCTGCTGCGCCGGCACGGCTTCACCGATGTCAGCGACATCCTCGGTGGCTATGGCGCCTGGTCGGACAGCACCCAGACCGCCTGAGCCGGCACACTGCGGCTGAGCCGCACAAACCGGCACTGCGGCCCAGCCGCACAAACCGGCACGCGCAAACCGTCTGAGAGACAGGAGAACACAACAAGCATGTCCACCCCACCCAAGCACGAGGTCCTGATCATCGGCGGCGGCACGGCCGGGATCACCGTGGCGGCCCGGCTGCTGCGCAAGCATTACACCGACGTGGCGATCATCGAGCCGTCCGACAAGCACTACTACCAGCCGTTGTGGACGCTGGTGGGCGGTGGACAGGCCACGGCCGCCGAAACCGAGCGTGCCGAAGCGTCGGTGATGCCGCGGGGTGCCACCTGGATCAAGAGCGCCGTGACCTCCGTCGACCCGGACGCCAACACGGTCACATGTGCCGATGGCGCGACCTACTCCTATGACGTTCTCGTGGTGGCCCCCGGCATCCAGCTCGACTGGAAACGCAC
Source organism: Mycobacterium sp. URHD0025 (assembly GCF_000426065.1). GTDB lineage: Bacteria > Actinomycetota > Actinomycetes > Mycobacteriales > Mycobacteriaceae > Mycobacterium. The sequence goes on from NZ_AUEQ01000013.1 coordinate 90,413, forward strand.
CGACGGTCTGACCGACACGCTCGGCAAAGACGGCGTCTCGTCGAACTACGGCTTCGACCTCGCCCCGCGCACATGGGAATTCATCCGCGACACCCGGTCCGGGACGGCGGTGTTCACCATGCCGTCGGGGCCGATCAAGTGCGCCGGGGCGCCCCAGAAGATCGCGTATCTGGCCTGCGACCACTGGCGGCGCCAGGGTGTGCTCGACAACATCGACGTACACCTGGTGGTCCCGACCCCGCGGATCTTCGGCATCCCCGCGATCGCCGACAATCTGGACAAAGTCATCGCCGACTACGGCATCACACTGCACACCGGAAGTGAAGTGCGGTCCATCGATTCGGCGGCCCGTAAGGTGACCGTGACGAATACCGCCGCCGGTACCGAGACCGCACTTCCCTACGACGTACTGCACGCGGTCCCGCATCAGTCGGCACCGGACTGGATCAAGGCCAGCCCGCTGTCCACGAGCCATGTCGGCGGGGACGCCAACGGGTATGTGGACATCGACAAGCACACGATGCAGCACGTGCGTTACCCGAATGTGTTCGCCCTCGGCGATGCGGGATCGTCGCCGAACTCGAAAACCGGTGCCGCCATTCGCAAGCAGGCGCCCGCCGTCGTCGAGAACATCGGTGCGGTGTTGAGCGCACGTCCACTGCCCGGCGCGTACGACGGCTATGCGTCGTGCCCGATCGTCACATCCTCACGCGACATGCTGCTCGCCGAGTTCGACTACGACTTCGCGCTCAAACCCTCATTCCCCCTGCTCGATCCGGTGAAACCGCACCGGCCGTACTGGTTGCTGAAGAAGTACGGGCTGCCTGCCATGTACTGGAACCTGATGTTGAAAGGCGTGGCCTGATGCCCACATCGTCGATCATCGACGCCATCGAATTGAACGAACTCAGGAAGGCCGGCAACGGCCCGCGGCTCATCGATGTGCGCACCCCTGGCGAGTTCGAAACCGCCCATATCCCAGGCGCTTACAACGTGCCGCTGGACCTGCTGCAGGAACATCGGGACGAGATCGCCCAACACCTCGATGAGAACGTGGTGCTGATCTGCCGCTCCGGGCAGCGGGCGAGCACAGCCGGCGAGACCCTGCGCGGGGCCGGCCTGCCGAATGTCTCGATCCTCGACGGCGGCATGACCGTCTGGCAGGACAAGGGATTCGGCGTGCGCCGCGGCGCGCAACGCTGGGACCTGGAGCGCCAGGTGCGTCTGGTCGCGGGGTCGATCGTGCTGAGCGGCGTGCTCGGCAGCATCGCCGCGCCGAAGCTGAAGTGGCTCGCCGCGGCGATCGGGGCCGGATTGACCACCGCGGCGCTGACGAACACCTGCGCGATGGGCATGATGATGGCGAAGCTGCCGTACAACCGGGGTGCGTCCTGTGATGCCCGCAGCATCGTCGAGCAACTGATCGGGTCCGAACAAACAGCTTCCGGCGCGTTGGCATGATCGCCGTCGCTGTCGCGCTGGCCGTCGTCGTCGGGATGTCCCTCGGGCTTCTCGGCGGCGGCGGCTCGATCCTGACCGTTCCGCTGCTGGCCTATGTGGCCGGCATGGAGGCCAAGCAGGCGATCGCCACCTCGCTTCTGGTCGTCGGGGTCACCAGCGCGGTCAGCACCCTGTCGCATGCCCGCGCCGGCCGAGTGCAATGGCGCAGTGGCCTGCTGTTCGGAGCGGCCGGCATGGCCGGAGCCTACCTGGGCGGTCTGCTGAGTTACGTGGTTCCCGGATCGGTCCTACTGACCGCCTTCACAGTGGTGATGATCGCCACGGGCATCGCAATGATCAAGGGCCGCAGGGCATGCGAGCCGACAGCGCAGACGATGCCGGTCGCCAAGGTGCTGCCGATGGGGCTGGGGGTCGGGGTGGTGACCGGCGCCGTCGGAGCCGGCGGCGGATTCCTGGTGGTACCCGCGCTGGCATTGCTGGGCGGGCTGCCCATGCCCGTCGCGGTGGGAACCTCTCTGCTGGTGATCACGATGAACTCGGCCGCGGGTCTGGCCGGACATCTGAGCACGGTGCCGATCGACTGGACGATCGCCGCCGCGGTCACCGCCGCCGCGGTGCTGGGCAGCCTGCTGGGCACCCGCCTGACCTCACATGTCGACCCGGACGCGGTGCGCAGGGCCTTCGGCTGGTTCGTGTTGCTCATGGCGTCGCTGATCCTCGGCCAGGAGCTCCACCCCGCCGTCGGGCTCACCACGGCCGGCCTGACCGTGCTGGCCGGCCTCGGCAACCTCAGCTGCGCCCGGCTCGGATGGTGTCCGCTGCGATGGATCTTCGGTCCACCCGCTACGACAACATGACCCCACAGATATACCCCCGCGGGTATGATGGACAACAGCTACCGCGGGGAACCGCAACCCCGAGATCCTAGGGAGAAACCATGATCTGCGACGAAGAATCGATCGCCGCCATCCTCAACCGGCTCCGCCGCGCACAAGGACAGCTCGCGGGCGTCATCACCATGATCGAGCAGGGTCGTGACTGCAAGGACGTCGTCACCCAGCTCGCCGCGGTGTCCCGAGCGCTGGACCGCGCCGGATTCAAGATCGTGGCAACCGGTCTGCGCGAATGCATCACCGGCAACAGTGACGAGACCATGGACGTCGCCGAGCTGGAGAAGCTGTTCCTGACCCTGGCCTGACCGACCGGGTGGGCCTGACCGTCAGCTGACGGTCAGCGCCTCATCCTCGTCACTGCTCTTCTCGGAGTCCTTCTGGACTCCTTCGCGGTTCGCCGGAATCTGCTCTCCCCCGGCGATCTGCGGAACCCGTGTCGCCCGCACGTAGACCGTGTCGCCCTCACGCAACCCCAGTGCCTCGGCATCACCGCGGGTGATCTGCGCAGTGAACGGCACATGGGTTGCAGCACTGGTCAATTCGACCCGTACCTCGAAGCCGAGCATCACGATCCGGTCGATGGTCGCCCGCACCACCCCGGTGGCCTCGGCGGTGCCGTCGCCCGCGGCGACAGCCAGCTCCGGATTGCGGCCGACGCGAATGTCATGCGGGCGCACCATGATTCCGTTCAGTTCGGACACCGCACCCAAAAACGACATCACGAACGCGTTGGCCGGCTCGTCGTACACCTCGGTCGGCGAGCCGACCTGCTCGATGCGGCCCTTGTTGAGCACCGCGATCCGGTCGGCCACATCCAGCGCCTCGGCCTGGTCGTGGGTCACCAACACCGTGGTGACGTGCACCTCGTCATGCAGACGGCGCAGCCAGGTACGCAGATCGTCTCGCACCTTGGCGTCCAGCGCCCCGAACGGCTCGTCGAGCAACAACACCTGCGGGTCCACAGCCAAGGCGCGTGCCAGCGCCATGCGCTGACGCTGACCGCCGGAGAGCTGGTTGGGATAGCGGGTCTGGAAACCGGCCAGCCCGACCACTTCCAGCAGATTGTCGACCTTCTCCTTCACCTCGGCCTTGGGGCGCTTGCGGATCTTGAGGCCGAATGCCACGTTGTCGCGCACGGTCAGATGTTTGAACGCCGCGTAATGCTGGAACACGAAACCGATTCCGCGCCGCTGCGGCGGGATCCCGGTGACATCGCGACCATTGATGGTGATGGTGCCGGTGTCGGGCTGATCCAGCCCTGCGATGGCGCGCAGCAGCGTGGACTTGCCCGAGCCGCTCGGGCCCAGCAGCGCGGTCAACGAACCGGACGGCACCTCGAAGTCGATGTTGTCGAGCGCCGCGAAATCTCCGTAATGCTTGTTGGCGCCCCGAACCACGATCGCGTCGGTCATAGCTCTTGTCTCCTTCTCAGGCCTACTGTGCGGCCTTGATTCGGCGTCGGTCGAGGACCACCTGGACTACCAGGACGATCACGGCCACCGCCATGAGCAGTGTCGAGATGGCATACGCGCCGTAGACAGACTCGGCGGTGCCGCGGTTGTAGCGGTCGGCCACCAGCAGGGTCAGCGTCTGGGAGGTGCCCGGCAAGTTCGAGGACACCATGATCACCGCGCCGAACTCCCCCAGCGTGCGGGCGACGGTGAGCACGATGCCGTACGTCAGGCCCCACCGGATCGACGGCAGGGTGATCCGCCAGAAGGTCTGCCACCAGGTCGACCCCAGCGTCGCGGCCGCTTCTTCCTGATCGGTGCCGATCTCGTGCAGCACCGGCTCGACCTCACGGATCACGAACGGGACCGTGACGAAGATGCTGGCCAGCACGATGCCGGGGAACCCGAAGATGATCTTGAATCCGAGGTTGTTCTCGACGAATCCGAGCAGCCCGGCCGAACCCCACAGCAGGATCAGCGCGACACCCACGACCACCGGCGACACCGCGAACGGCAGGTCGATGACCGCCTGCAGGGCGCTCTTGCCGCGGAACCGGTTGCGTGCCAGCACCAGGGCCGTGGGGACACCGAACAACACATTCAGCGGCACCACGATCGCCACCACCAGAAGAGACAGCTGCAGCGCCGAGATGGCCGCGGGCGTACCCACCGACGTGAAGAACGCACCGATGCCCGGACTGAAGGTGCGCCAGAGGATCAGCCCGACCGGTACCACCACCAGCACCGCCACATAGGCCAGTGCCAGAAAGCGCAGCAGGTAACGCACCGACGGTGAGAGCGTCATGCCGAAAGCTCCTCGCGTTTGGCCGCCCGCGAACCCACCGCCCGCAACACGAACAGCACCACGAACGAGATCACCAGCAACACAATGGAAATGGCGGCGGCGCCGGTCCGGTCATCGTTTTCGATCAGCGTCCGGATCCACTGCGAAGACACCTCGGTCTCGCCGGGAACCGCACCACCGATCAGCACCACCGAACCGAACTCACCGATGGCACGGGAAAACGCCAGGCCCGCACCTGACAGCAACGCGGGCAGTAACGCCGGCAGGATGATCTTGGTCAGGATCGTGAAGGAGTTGGCACCCAGAGAGGCTGCGGCCTCCTCCACATCCCGGTCCAGTTCCAACAGCACCGGCTGCACCGAACGGACCACGAACGGCAGCGTGACGAACAGCAGCGCGATGCCGACACCCCACTTGGTGTGCTGCAGGTGCAGCCCGACCGGGCTGGCCGGCCCGTACAGCGCCAGCATCACCAGGCTGGCCACGATCGTCGGCAGGGCGAACGGCAGATCGATCACCGAGTCGACCAGCCGCTTGCCGGGGAACTCGTCGCGGGTCAGCACCCAGGCCACGATCAGGCCGAAGAAGATGTTCACCACTGTCACGCCGGCCGAGATGGTCAGCGTGACCCGGAATGATTCCACCGCCGCATTGGACGTGACGGCCAACCAGAAGGCGTTCCACCCGCCGCCGGCCGCCTGCCACAGAATCGCAGCCAGGGGCAGCAGCACGATGACGCTCAACCAGATCGATGCCGCCCCCACCCGCAGTGAGGTACTGCCGTAGCGACCGTGCCACGCGCCGGGGGTGGAATCCCCCGGCGCGGGCGAGGCCGATCCAGGCTCGGCTTCATCGGTCGGAGCTACAGAAGTCATCCAGTCGCCTGCTTGTAGATCTTGGTGATCGAGCCATTGTCCTTGTCGAACAACGCCGGGTCGACCGCTTTCCATCCGCCGAGATCAGCGATCGTCCACAGCTTCTGCGGGGTCGGGAAGTCCTTGGCGAAGTCAGCCGTGACCGCCGGGTCGACCGGACGGAACCCGGCCTCGGCCCACAGCTTCTGGCCCTCGGGTGTGAATAGGAAGTTCTCCAGCGCCTTGGCCTTGTCGGCGTGCGCACTGGTCTTGACGACTGCCACCGGGTTCTCGATCTTGAACGTCTGCGGCGGGTTGACGTGTTCGACGTCCTTGCCCTGCCGCTCGATGTTGATCGCCTCGTTCTCGTAGCTGATCAAGACGTCGCCGGTGCCTTGCACGAACACGTCGGTGGCCTCGCGACCCGAGCCCGGACGGGTCTTGACGTGCTCGGTCACCAGCTTGTTGACGAAGTCGAGGCCGGCCGCGGAATCCTTGCCGCCGTTGCTCTTTGCCGCGTACGGAGCGAGCAGGTTCCACTTGGCCGAACCGGAGCTCAGCGGACTCGGGGTGACCACCTCGAGCCCGGGCTGCAGCAGATCATCCCAGTCTTTGATGCCCTTGGGGTTACCCTTGCGCACCACCAATGACACCACAGACCCGAACGGGACACCCTTCGTGTTGCCGGCACTCCAATCGTCGGCCACCTTGTCGGCCTTGACCAGGCGGGTGACATCGGGCTCGACCGAGAAGTTGACGATGTCGGCGGGCTTGCCGTCGGCCACGGCCCGGGACTGGTCACCCGAGGCACCGTACGACGTCCTCACCGCGACGCCCTTGCCCTCTTCGGACGCGGCAAATGCGGGGATGATCTTGCTCCAGCCCGGCTCGGGCACCGCGTACGCGACAAGCGTCAGCGTGGTGTCGGCGCCTGCGGCACCCTGGTCACCGCCGGCGACGTCGCTGGCACCGCCACCGCAGCCGACCGCGAGCGCGCCGGTGGTGGCCAGGACTGTGGCAGCACGCCAGAACCTGATGACGTTGGACTTGTAAATGGGCACTGAGGACCTTTCTTGCGGACAGCGGACACTACGAGGTCCGTCATACGGAAAGGCGTGGGTGGCGAGGGAAGCGAGACAAGAGCATCCGGGCACAGAACCGCCACCGACACCAAACCGTGGACGGTTTGGAGTCAGCGACAACAGGCGACGTCAGCAACAGCGCGTGAACCCACGGCAATGAGAGCCAAGACATGGCTCTCAGTCTTGCCGGACGCTGAATGCATGGCGCGAAGAATAACAGAATTCCGCCGTGGTGCCCGTCGAGCGATCTGCGGCCCGGCTAGCGGGTCAGCAACCACATGACGATGACCAGGACAACCAAGATCACCAAGATCAATGTGACACGTGAGCGCGGCATACCGTTCACTCGGATTCCACCTCGTCAGCCGGCACGTGACGCAGCCGGTGCAACCCGGCGCTTCCCCAGCCCAGCGCGCCGTCGAGCACCACTGCGCTGCCGTAGGCCAGCGCCAGCACGACCGGCATCACCACAGCGGTCTGCACGACGAACGGCAGCCCGGTCAGCCACAGTTCGACACCGTCCCACCAGTTCAGGATTGCCGCCATGGGGCAAGCGTAGGCGATTGCCCGGTTCACCAGTTTCGGCGCCGACGTCACCTCCGGTTCCGCCCGTAAGATTCGCCACGCGTGTCCCGGGTAGACGGCGCCTGTATTTGCAGATGATGATGTGCGGATGGTTCTGCAACACACCGAGCCCACGGATGTCGTCGCGGCACTCGCCAAGACGGCTGACAGCGCCAAGGCGCCCGAGTCACCCTTGACGGTGACCGCCCCGGTGCCGTACTCGTCGGGCGGGGCTCTGCGGAACCCCTTCCCGCCGATCGCCGACTATGGCTTCCTCTCCGACTGCGAGAACACCTGCCTGATCTCCTCGGCCGGCTCCGTGGAATGGCTGTGCGTTCCCCGGCCCGACTCCCCCAGCGTGTTCGGCGCGATCCTGGACCGCAGCGCGGGCCACTTCAGACTCGGCCCCTACGGTGTGACCGTTCCCGCTGCCCGTCGCTATCTGCCCGGCAGTCTGATCCTGGAAACCACCTGGCAGACCCACACCGGCTGGCTGATCGTGCGCGACGCACTCGTGATGGGCCCATGGCACGACATCGAGAGCCGCTCCCGCACGCACCGGCGCACGCCGATGGACTGGGATGCCGAGCACATCCTGCTGCGCACCGTGCGCTGCGTCAGCGGCACCGTCGAACTGGTGATGAACTGCGAGCCGGCCTTCGACTACCACCGCGTCAGCGCGTCGTGGGAGTACTCCGGCCCGGCCTACGGCGAGGCCATCGCCCGCGCCAGCCGCAACCCCGACTCGCACCCCACGCTGCGGCTCACCACCAATCTGCGGATCGGCATCGAGGGCCGTGAGGCGCGCGCCCGCACCCGACTCACCGAAGGCGACAACGTATTCGTCGCGCTGAGCTGGTCCAAGCACCCGGCCCCTCAGACCTACGAAGAGGCCGCCGAGAAGATGTGGAAGACCAGTGAGTCGTGGCGGCAGTGGATCAACATCGGCGACTTCCCCGACCACCCGTGGCGGTCGTACCTACAGCGCAGTGCGCTGACGCTCAAGGGGCTGACCTACTCGCCGACCGGCGCCCTGCTGGCAGCCCCCACCACCTCGCTGCCGGAAACGCCTCACGGCGAACGCAATTGGGACTACCGCTATTCATGGATCCGGGACTCCACCTTCGCGCTGTGGGGTTTGTACACACTCGGCCTGGACCGGGAAGCCGACGATTTCTTCTCCTTCATCGCCGATGTCTCCGGCGCCAACAACGGCGAACGGCACCCGCTGCAGGTGATGTACGGAGTCGGTGGCGAACGCAGCCTGGTCGAGGAAGAACTGCACCACCTGTCGGGCTACGACAACGCCCGGCCAGTGCGTATCGGCAACGGCGCCTACAACCAGATGCAGCACGACATCTGGGGCACCATGCTGGATTCGGTGTACCTGCACGCCAAGTCGCGCGAGCAGATTCCCGAGGCACTGTGGCCCGTACTCAAGCATCAGGTCGAGGAAGCCATCAAGCACTGGAAGGAACCCGACCGCGGCATCTGGGAGGTACGCGGCGAACCGCAGCACTTCACCTCCAGCAAGATCATGTGCTGGGTGGCCTTGGACCGCGGTTCGAAACTGGCCGAGTTGCAGGGTGAGAAGAGCTACGCACAGCAGTGGCGCGCGATCGCCGAGGAGATCAAGGCCGACATCCTGGCCCGCGGTGTGGATTCCCGCGGGGTGCTGACCCAGCGCTACGGCGACGACGCGCTGGACGCGTCGCTGCTCCTGGCGGTGCTGACCCGGTTCCTGCCCTCGGACGATCCGCGGGTCCGGGCCACCGTGCTGGCGATCGCCGACGAACTCACCGAGGACGGCCTGGTCCTGCGCTACCGGGTCGAGGAAACCGACGACGGACTGGCCGGTGAAGAGGGCACATTCACCATCTGTTCGTTCTGGCTGGTGTCCGCACTCGTCGAGATCGGCGAGGTCAGCCGGGCCAAACATCTCCTCGAGCGACTGCTTTCATTCGCCAGCCCGCTGCATCTGTATGCCGAGGAGATCGAGCCGCGCACGGGCCGGCACCTGGGCAATTTCCCGCAGGCGTTCACCCACCTGGCGCTGATCAATGCCGTGGTGCACGTCATCCGGGCCGAGGAGGAATCCGACAGCTCCGGGGTGTTCCAGCCCGCCAACGCGCCGATGTAGGCCGGAGGCCGACGTTCCACAGATGTAGGCCGACGTTCCGCAGATGTAGCCGCTAGGCGATGCGGCCCGGCGCCGTAGGGGCGGCGAACTGGACGTCGAACTCGACCTCCAGCTGCGCCGGGGTCACCAGCACCACTGGGGTGAGTGCGCTCGCGGTGCCGCTGTCCGAGGACTGGGCGACCGCGGTGATCACTCGTCCGCCGAATCCGTCGGGGGTGGCCGGGATCCGCACGGTCAGCGTGGCCTGATCGACATCGGGTGCAACCCTCAGAAGGAACTCGCCACCGGGTGGCACCGCGCTGAGTTCCCGGCCGGTGCGATCGACGACAGCTCCGTGCGACACCTCGAGCGCCGCACTGTCGCTGGCCCGCAACCGGAACGGCCCGACGAGCCCCGCCCGAATCACGGCGTCGTCGGCCGACAATGCGGGAGACGTCGTGGCCCGCCGGGCCGCCCGGGCTCCGGCGGTCAGATAGTTGTAGAGGTGTACCACGCGGTCGGAGTTGGCGTACACGCCAGATCCGTTGAGCCAGAACCGGATATCGGTGATCCGGACCGATGCGTCACGGTCGGAAAGGACGGCGAGCCGGTAGTACCGGTAGCCTGTCCCGGCCCGGCCGGGCCGGGTCGAGGATACCGTGCTGCCGACTCCGAGAGTCCTGCGATGGGTGCCCCGGCCCGCGGCGACATTGAGTCCCGAGGCCGCCACGTCCTCCCACCGCACGCCGTCGTGCGACTTCTGCAGCACCAACGACACTGCGGCCGTCGATTCCAATTCGACTGTGTAGCCGCCCAGCTGGGGCGCCCGGTCGAAGTCGAACACGATGGCGTCGCCATCGGGATACGCCCTGGCCGGTTCGTTGCGCGCGCGGTTGTCCAGCGCCAGTCCGTTGGTGAACGACCAAATGGCGGCCTGAGTGGCCGCGATCGCCTCGTGTTCGGCCAGGTTGGCCGTCCCCAGCGGCACGCCTGCCGCCCGTAGCCGGCGGCTCAGTTCAGCTGTGCCGAGGGTGGGAAACGAGTTGCGGACGATCCAGTCCACCTCCGCCTCATAGGACCGGGCCCGCAGGTTGGGCACCGCCGACCACGTCGCGGCCTCATACCGCGACGGCCGGGTCGGCGCGACCCCTGCGAAGTCGAGCGAATAGGCCTCGACGTTGGGATTCAGCCTGATCAGGTCGGTGCGCGCCGAGGTGCCATCGGTGAAGACCACGGTGTCCACGGTGTGCGAATAGGTGCCCCCGCGGTACCGCGTCATCGGCGCAGGGGCGATCCGGCGCGGACGGATCCGGGTGCGCACGGCAATCGGAGCGGACGCCCCCTGGGAATCCAGTGGGAGTTCGCCGCGGACATCAGCAACAGACAGGACAGGCATGACGGGTTGACTTTCTTGAAGGCCGGATACGCGCGCATCAACGCACCGCGAGAAAGCGGGCGGACGACGCAGAGGAGGGCGTCAGAAAATCAACAACAACAACGCACGTCGAGGCAGCGCACGATGGCGACGCGCAGCGATTCGACGTGTTGCATGCGGCCCACCATACGTCAAGTCGGCAGCAATGCCCAGTTCACATCGCGGTGACGGATTTGAATCGTCCGCGTACTAAACACTGTCGTAGACAGGTTTTGGCCGTATCGTTGCGCCCCTCACTCACATTGACCAGTTGGAAGGTAGGACCCGTGACGTCCGCTCAGAACGAATCGCAGGCACTGGGCGATCTCGCCGCCCGCCAGCTGGCGAATGCGACCAAGACCGTTCCCCAGCTGTCCACGATCACCCCGCGGTTCCTGCTTCACCTGCTGAGCTGGGTGCCCGTCGAGGCGGGCATCTACCGGGTGAACCGGGTGGTCGATCCCGACCGCGTGGCGATCCACTCGGAGGAAGGCGCGGGAACCGAAGAGCCGTTGCCCGAGACCTATGTCGACTACGAGACCAATCCTCGCGAGTACACGCTGCGCTCGATCTCGACGCTGCTCGACGTGCACACCCGGGTGTCGGACCTGTACTCCAGCCCGCACGATCAGGTAGCCCAGCAGCTGCGGCTGACCATCGAGACGATCAAGGAGCGCCAGGAGTTCGAGCTGGTCAACAACCCCGAGTACGGGTTGCTGTCGCAGGTGACGCCGGAGCAGACCATCCAGACCCTGCGCGGCACGCCCACCCCCGATGACCTGGATTCGCTGATCACCAAGGTGTGGAAGACCCCGGCGTTCTTCCTGACCAATCCGCTGGGCGTGGCGGCGTTCGGACGCGAGGCAACGCGCCGCGGCGTGCCGCCGCCAGTCGTCAGCCTGTTCGGCGCCCAGTTCATCACCTGGCGCGGCATCCCGATCGTGCCCTCGGACAAGGTTCCCGTCGAAGACGGCAAGACCAAATTCATCCTGGTGCGCACCGGTGAGGAGCGCCAGGGTGTTGTCGGCCTGTTCCAGCCGGGGCTGGTCGGCGAGCAGGCTCCCGGCCTGTCGGTGCGGTTCACCGGCATCAACCGGTCGGCGATCGCGTCCTACCTGGTGACCCTGTACTCGTCGCTGGCAGTGCTCACCGACGATGCGCTCGCGGTCCTCGAGGACGTCGGAGTGGACCACTTCCATGAGTACAAGTGAGTTCCGCTCGCTGGATGCCGAAAGTGACCTTCCGGTCAGTGCGGCCGAGCTGGCCGTGCTGGCATCGCAGTTGTTCGCCACTACCTTCCGGCCGGGACCTGACACTCCCCCGGTGACAACCCCGGTCGCCCCGCGCGGGGTGGCACCGGATACCACCTCAGCGTCGTCAGCGGGCGCCGCTGCGGCCGGCCTGGCACATCCGGCCACTCCCGCCGAATTCGTTTCGGTGCCCGAGGTCTTCGTTCCGGCACCCAGTACGCCTGAGCCAGAAGGCGTTCCGGGTCTGGTTCCGGTCGCGCCCCGAGGTAGTGTGGCCAGCCCCATCGCGGCTACTGGCGGCCTGGAAGCATTCGCTGTTCCGGCGGGCCTGGTCCCGACGGTCCCCGGCGTGCTGGCAGGCGCTGCCCCGTCGGTGCCCGTCGTGCCCCGCGGATCGGTCCCGACCTGGCCGGGTGCCGTCCCGGTGGTGCCAGACCTCGGATGGTCGGATTCCCCGACCGCCTCCGAGGATGCGGACAGCTACTACTTCCTGCGATCCGCCGATCCTGTTGCAACCGAGCCGGTTCCATCTCTGCGCGACAACCACGAGATCTTCGACGTCAGCGCCATCCGCGCCGACTTCCCGATCCTGGGGGAGACTGTCAACGGCAAGCCGCTGATCTGGTTCGACAACGCCGCCACCACCCAGAAGCCGCAATCGGTGATCGACCGACTGGCGTACTTCTACGCGCACGAGAACTCCAACATCCATCGGGCCGCGCACGAACTGGCCGCCCGCGCCACGGATGCCTACGAGGATGCGCGCGAGGCGGTACGTCGGTTCATCGGGGCAGCCAAGGCAGAGGAGATCATCTTCGTCCGAGGTACCACCGAGGCGATCAACCTGGTGGCCTACGCGTGGGGCGGCAAGCATCTGGAGCCTGGGGACGAGATCGTCATCACCCACCTCGAACATCACGCCAATATCGTTCCGTGGCAGCTGATCTCACAGCAGACCGGCGCGGTGCTGAAGGTGGCACCGGTGGACGACGCGGGCAACCTACTGCTGGGCGAGTTCGAGGACCTGCTCGGACCTCGAACGAAGCTCGTTGCCGCCACCCAGGTTTCCAATGCGCTGGGCACGGTGACGCCGGTCAAGACCATCGTCGAGCTGGGGCACCGATACGGGGCCAGAGTGCTGATCGACGGCGCCCAGTCCATCCCGCACATCCCGATCGACGTGGCTGAACTCGGGGCCGACTTCTTCGTGTTCTCCGGGCACAAGATCTACGGCCCCACGGGAATCGGTGCGTTGTACGGTCGGGAGGACGTACTTGCCGAAACTCCGCCGTGGCAGGGCGGCGGGAACATGATCGCCGACGTGACCCTGGATCGGTCGCTGTATCAGGGACCGCCGAACAAGTACGAAGCCGGTACCGGCAACATCGCCGATGCCGTGGGACTGGGTGAAGCGATTCGGTACGTGGAGCGCGTCGGCATCGAACGCATCGCGGCGTACGAGCACGCGCTGCTGGAGTACGCCACCCCACGGCTGGCCGCCATTCCGGGTGTCCGGTTGGTCGGAACGGCTGACGAGAAGGCCAGCGTGCTGTCCTTCGTGCTGGCCGGGCATGAGCCGCTCGAAGTGGGCAAGGCGCTCAACGCCGAGGGCATCGCGGTACGGGCCGGCCATCATTGCGCCCAGCCGATCCTGCGCCGCCTGGGCCTGGAAACCACCGTGCGGCCATCGTTCGCTTTCTACAACACGTTCGACGAGATCGACGTGTTCATCGACGCGGTACGCCGGATCGCCGAGGGCAGCGCCTGACCTCACCGGCGCGAGCAGACGTGAAAACCCCCAAAACCCGCGCCTTTTGGGGGTTTTCACGTCTGCTCGCCGGGAGGAATCATGGTGCGCCGATCTGTGGATTCGGTGATGCCGAGCGAGCACCATCGGAGTATGAGCTACAACCGCCTCAGAGCAGACGACACTTCACGCATCAAGATCGACGTGGCGATCGGCGTTCTGGTCGCTCTGCGCGGTTGTGCACCGGATGAGGCGTTCGCCGAACTGGTGCGGGTCGTCCAGCGCACCGGTATCGGAATAGGCAGCATTGCAAGGGCTTTGGTGGATCTTGCCGGCGGCAGCTCGGGAGCCTCGGCCGAGTATGCCGAAGCGTTCAACGCCTGGGGTGAACTGCTGGCACAGGCTCGACGGAGTCCGGTCGACGCCGCTCGCTGACCACCGCTCTCCGGGGAAGCAATCTCGACAAGTTAGATTCACGGCTGGTTTATCGATTGTCCACGGCCGTCACTGGTGGCAGCGTTGCCAGGCAGATGAGCCTTCACTTGCACTGGTACCTGCCCACCAACGGCGACAGCCGCGACATCGTCGGATCCGGCGACGATTCACACCTGGCGGTCGGTCCGTCGTCGAGCAGAATCCGGCCACCGACGATCGAATACCTGACCGAAGTCGCCCGCACGGCAGAACTTCTCGGTTTCGAAGCGGTGCTGACGCCCACGGGGACCTGGTGTGAAGACGCCTGGATCACCACGGCGGCGCTGAGCCAAGCCACCACGCGGCTCAAATTCCTGGTGGCGTTCCGGCCCGGATTCCTCTCGCCCACGCTGGCGGCGCACCAGGCCGCGACCTTCCAGCGCATCTCCGGTGGCCGGCTCCTGTTGAACATCGTCACCGGTGGAGACCCGGTGGAACAGGCCAGGTTCGGTGACCACCTCAGCCACGACGAACGGTACCGGCGTACCGGTGAGTTTCTCGACGTGGTGCGCGGCGTCAGCGCCGCGCCCGCCGGGTCGACCTTCGACTTCGACGGGAAGTATTACCGGATATCCGGTGCTCGCATCGACTTCGGCGACTGGGATCCGCCACAGATCTTCTTCGGCGGCGCCTCACCGGCGGCCGAGGAGGTAGCCGCCCGGTATGTCGACACCTACCTGGCCTGGGGCGAGACACCAGCCCAGATCTCCGAGCGAGTGGGCCGGCTGAGGGCCCGCGCGGTGGAGCAGGGCCGTACCCTGCGATTCGGGATCCGTCTCCATGTGATCAGCCGGGACACCTCCGCACAGGCATGGGCCCATGCCGAGCGGCTCCTGGGCGCCATCAGCGGGGAGCGCATCAGATCGGCCCAGCAGGTACTGGCCCGCACCGAATCGGTTGGCCAGCAGCGCATGACCGCACTGCATGATGGTCGCACGGCCGATCTTGAGATCTCGCCCAACCTGTGGGCCGGTTACGGCCTGGTCCGTGGCGGCGCCGGGACCGCACTGGTCGGCAGCCACACGGAGGTGGCTGACCGCATAAGCGAGTACCACGATCTCGGCATCGATCACTTCATCCTGTCCGGGCAACCCCACGTCGAGGAAGCTTTCTGGTTCGCCGAAGGGGCGGGCGCCATCCTGCGACAGCGGGGTCTGCTGTGAGCGCGGGCCGCACCACCACCAGAGTGCTCGACACGGATGAGGACCTGACCAAGGCGCTCAACCTGTTTCGAGCCGCGATGGTGGGCTTTGCCCAGCTGGACGGGTTGCCCGCGGGGACCATTCGCAAGATCCTGGAACCGGGCCGCACGTTGGGCGCGTTCGTGGACGGACAACTGGCGGGGACGACGGACTCCGCGACGAGCACGCTCACCCTGCCCGGGGGCAAGACCGTCGGCCACGCGGCGGTGACCCACGTCGGCGTCCTGCCGACCCACACCAGGCGTGGGATCGCCACCGACCTGATGCGTCACCAGCTTCGCGACATTCGCGATCGCGGCGAGTCGGTGGCATCACTGCGGGCCTCCGAAGCCACCATCTACGGGCGCTTCGGATACGCGGTCGCCAGTTTCTTCAACACGGTCGAGGTGCTGACCGGGCGAGCAGACGTGCGGGCCGACGTCGGCCACGGCGGACCGGTTCGGCTGATCAGGCCGGACGAATCATGGCAGCTGCTGCCACAGATCTATGCGGGCAATCGCCCCGAACGGCCGGGCACCATCGACCGCCCATCGGTGTGGTGGCAGTCCCAGCGACTACGCGCCGAGAGTTCGGCCGGGCCGACGTACGTCGCGGTCCACGGTGAACCGGGTTCGGAGACGGGTTTCGTCCGGTATCACCCGCTGGACACCGCCGCGTGGTTCGTCAGCGAGCAACGAACCGTGGTGGTGGACGACCTGTTCGCGCCGACCGAGGACGCCTATCTGAGCCTGCTTCGCTACCTGCTCGACCTCGACCTCATCGACCGCCTCGTCTTCCAGATGCTGCCGACCGACGATCCGTTGCCGTGGCTGCTCACCGACCGGCGCGCGGCCCGGGTGACCGGTACTCGCGACGAGACCTGGCTGCGGGTGGTCGACGCCGCGGCCGCGCTGGGCGGACGCACCTACACCGGCGACGGAGAATTCACCCTCAAATTGAACGATGCACTGCTGCAGGAGAATTCCGGAACGTACCTGATCTCGTCCGGCGGCGTGCAACGAGTGGAGGCGCCTGCGCAGCTGGAAGCCGGGGCCGAGGCCGTGGCAGCGGTGCTGCTGGGCGCCACCTCCTGGCATACCCTCGCGCTCACCGGCTCGGTCAGCGTCATCGACACGCACGCGCTCGCCACCGCGGACCGCCTCTTCGGCGTGCCGGTGCAGCCGTATTCCGGAATCTTCTTCTGATCACGCGTTCGCCTGCCGATAACTTCGGACTGATCGAAACCGTTGTCCAACAGTTGATTCTGGCCAACGATGGTCCTCATGAGATCGGCTACGCAGCGACACCCCAGCAATGACGCTGTTTGACGTCACCGATCTCGCCGTCACACTTCACACCGGGAACCGCGCCCGCGGGCGGCGACGAGTGCAGGCGGTTGAGCGGATCAGTTTCTCGGTCGAGCCCGGCCAGACAGCAGCGATCGTCGGGGAATCCGGTTCGGGCAAGAGCGTTTCACTCCTGGCGGCCACCCGGCTGCTCGGGCCTGACGCTGAGGTGACCGGTTCGGTTCGGTTCGCCGGTCACGACCTACTCACCTTGCCCGGCCGTGACCTACGCCGAATCCTGGGTAAGGAAATCGGTTTCGTCTTTCAGGACCCACAGAGCAATCTGCACCCGTTCAAATCGATCGGGCGTCAGATCGACGAAGTGCTGCGCATCCACACGCGCACTGCCCGCCACGCTCGGCGCCGCCGCGTCGAAGAACTGCTGACCGAGGTCGGCATCCCCGCCGGCGGGTACGACAGCCACCCGGCGCAGTTCTCCGGTGGCATGCGCCAGCGAGCGATGATCGCGATGGCGGTGGCGCTGAATCCAGCACTCCTCATCGCCGACGAACCCACCACAGCGCTCGATGTGAGTGTGCAGGCCGACATCCTGAACCTGCTCAAGCGATTGCAGCGCGAGCACGGCACCGCGATCCTGTTCGTCAGCCACGACCTGGGCGTGGTACACGAGATCGCCGATACGGTCACCGTCGTCAAAGACGGGCTGGTGGTGGAAAGCGGTCCGCGCCAACGGATCTATGAGGAGCCGCGGGAGCGGTACACCCGTGAGCTGTTGTCGGCATCGCTGCTGCACTCCGTGGATGCCGAACACCCGGCGCCGGCTGTCGAATCCATTGATACGGCCGAACCCTTGCTGACTGTGCGCGGTCTGCGCAAGAGCTACCGGACCCGGAGTCGCCGCACGCGCAGGACCGTGGTCGACGGGCTCGATTTCACCATCAAACCCGGTGAGATCGTCGGCCTGGTCGGTGAATCGGGTTCCGGCAAGTCGACGGTCGGCCGGATCGTGGCCGGACTGCAGTACGCCGATGCCGGTGAGATCACGCTGTCCGGAACGCATTACCCGACCGGCACACATGACGGTGTGCCGGCCCTGCCTCCTGCTGCTCGTCGTGACGTGCAACTGGTCTTCCAGGATCCGTACTCCAGCCTCAACCCCCGCCGCACCGTGGCGGGCTCCCTCGCCGAACCGCTACGAGCGCAGCACGTCGACAAGAGCGCCATCGCCGCGCAGGTACACACCGCCGCCGACAACGCCGTGCTGTCCCGTTCACTGTTGGACCGCTACCCCGCGGAACTGTCCGGCGGACAACGCCAGCGCGCCGCGATCGCCCGGGCCCTGGTGTTGCAGCCCCGGTTGATCGTCGCCGACGAGGCCCTGTCCTCACTCGACGTCACCACCCAGAGCGAGATCATCTCGCTTGTCCTGCAATTGGTTCGCGAGCAGCACACGGCCTTCTTGTTCATCACCCATGACCTGGGTGTGGTGTCCTCGATCGCCCACCGGGTGATCGTCCTCGGACCGGACGGAGTCGAGGAAATCGGCGCGACCGCACAAGTCTTCGCCAACCCGCGTTCGGACTACACGCGCAAGCTTCTCGACGCGATTCCCCGGCTGACGGCCTCATGACCGACCTGCTGCTCAAACCCTCAGTCCCAGTTGACGCCCCGGCCCCCGAACGCCGCGGCCGGCTGCGGGCCATCCTGCGCGATCCGGGGCTGGTCGTGGGTTCTGCCCTGGTCGTCTTCGTCCTGCTGGCCGCGCTGGCCGCTCCCGTGATCGCCGCCATCGCGGGCCACGGCCCCAATGAGCAGTTCCCCGACGAAACCCTGGACGCCTCCGGCCTGCCGATCACCGGCGGGCACGGCTTCCTGCTGGGCGCGGACGGCAGCGGCCGCGATGTCCTGATCCGCACGCTCTACGGAGCCCGGGTCTCGTTGGCCATCGGGGTCCCAGCCACCACGATCGCCATGATCGTCGGCGTTGTGGTCGGTCTGGCCGGAGGCTACTTCGGCGGCAGGCTCGACGCGCTGCTCTCGGAGGTGACCAACATCGCGCTGGCCTTTCCCTTTCTGGTGACGGCCCTGAGCGTCGTCACGCTCAACCGCGGTACAGCAGGGACCACCGTGGTCGACCCGGTCGTCGTGGTGATCGGCATCATCGCGCTGTTTTCGTGGACGTATTTCGCACGGCTGGTACGCAATTCGGTGATCGAGATCAAGTCCAAGCCGTTCGTGCTGGCCGCGATCGGCGCAGGTAGTTCACCGACCCGGGTGATCTTGCGTGAGATCCTGCCGAACATCGCACCGACCGTCGTCATCTACTGGGCTGTCCAGCTTCCGGTGAACATCATCGCCGAGGCCTCGTTGTCCTACCTCGGCGTCGGCATCCGGCCGCCCACCCCGAGCTGGGGCACGATGATCGCCAACGCTCAGGATTCCGCGCTCTATCAAACCCAGCCGCTGATGCTCATCGCTCCGGCGGGTGCGTTGTTCCTCACCGTGCTCGGTTTCAATGTGCTGAGCACCGCATTGCGGAATCGCTTCGACCCGAGCGCGGCCCGGTGACGCGCTCCCTGCTCTGGCGTTCGGCCCGCATGATCCTGACGGTGTTCGCCGTGGTGCTGGTGACCTTCGGGCTCACCAAGGTCGCCTATCAGAACCCGGCCCGGATGTTGGCCCCGGAGAACGCATCCCAGCAGACCGTTGACGCCATCGCCAACAGCCTGCGGCTCAACGACCCCTGGTATCTGCAACTGTGGCACTACGTGGTGCGCGGTCCGGAGATCAAGGGAACACCCACCGGGTTGCTGAATTGGCCGCCCAGCCTGGGCTATTCCTATCGCGAACAACGCCCGGTCACCGACCTGATCCTGGAGAAGATCCCGGCCACGCTGAGTCTGGCGGTCGGTGCGCTGGCGCTCTGGATCAGCCTGTCGATCCTGCTCGGCGTCTACGCGGCCCGCAGGCCGGGCGGCGCGTTCGACGCGATCACCTCAGGGATTTCCTATGTGTTCCTGTCGATCCCGACCTTCGTCACCGGCGTGATCCTGCTGTTCGTGCTGTACTACCAGCTCTCATTGGCGGGCCTGAAATGGTTTCCCAGTGGCGGTTACGTGGCGCTGACCACCTCTCCCACCGAGTGGGCTCGGCACCTGCTGCTGCCATGGCTGACTCTGGTCCTCGCCGAGCTCGGACTGTTCCAGCGGGTGGTGCGCGCCTCGGTCCTGGAGGTGTCCAACAAGGACTTCATCCGCACGGCCAGAGCGAAAGGTCTGGCTCCGCGCGCGGTTTACTTCAACCACGCCCTTTCGGCCGCGCTCAATCCGATCCTGACGCTGGGGGCCATCGAATTCGCCGCGATCCTGGGCGGGGCCATCATCACCGAGCAGATCTTCGGCCTCGACGGCATCGGACGTCTCGCCGTCGGCGCCGCGAACAACGGGGACGCTCCGGTGGTGATCGGCTGCACGTTGCTGGGCGCCGTCATCTTCGTCATGTCGACGTTCACGATCGACGTCATCACTGCAGCCCGAAGCGGCAAATAAGCCATTCCCCAACACAATCGAGGAACATCATGAGATCACCACGGAATCTGGTCGGCGCGCTCATCGCGACCACCGCGCTACTGGCCGCCGCCTGCGGCACCGACGCGGGCTCGTCGGGCGGCGACCCCACCCAGCTGTACGGCGGCACCCTGCACATCGCGTCCGTCGGTGACGTCGACGCACTCGACCCGCTGATCGCCTACTCCGCCGAATCCTGGCAGGTGATCCGGGCGACCACCCGCCAGCTGGTCACCTACCCGGGCAGCAAGGAAAGCATCGGCAAAGACACCGAGGTGGTCCCCGATCTCGCCGAGAAATGGGACATCAGCCCCGACGGCAAGACCTACACCTTCCACCTGCGCGACAACATCCACTACTCCGGATCCGCCAACCGCCCGATCACCGCGCAGGACTTCGTGTACGCAGTCAAGCGGTTTCCGGATCCCAACGCCCAGGTCAGCGCCATCACGTATTACAACGCGCTGTTCGACGGATTCAAGGAATACTCCGACGAGTTCGCCAAGGTGCCCACCGGCAACCTGGCCGCGGTCAAGAATTTCATCGACACGCACGACATCCGGGGTTTGAAGGCACTGGACGACAAGACATTACAGCTCACCCTGACGCGTCCGGCCAGTGACATCCTCGACATCCTCACCCTCAACTTCGTCACCCCGCTGCCCGAGGAGGTGGTGTCGAAATACTTCGCCGACAGCCTGGAGTTCCGCAAGAACTACGCTTCCAGCGGCCCGTACTCCATCGAGTCCCTCGACCCGGGCAAGCAGCTGACCCTGGCGAAGGTGCCCGAGTACAACTCCGACGGCGATCCGCGGAAGGCCTACGCCGACAAGATCGTCTTCGACACCACGGTCAGCTCGGCCGACGCGGTGTCTCAACAACTGCAGACCGGCACCGCCGACATCGGGCTGTACGTCCGCGCCTATCCGGCCAATGTCATCGCCCAGTACAAGAAAGCCAACCCGGACCGGTTGCACACGTCGCCCAGCGGTTCGGCGGTCTTCATCAGTCAGAACAACCCGGACGAGCCGAAAACCCCGGCACAGGAAGCATTCAAGGATCTGCGGGTGCGGCAAGCCTTCAACTACTCGCTCAACCGTGCCGACGTGGTCCGGGGGCTCGGTGGCCCGGACTCCGCGATTCCGAGCAACGAGATTCTGACATCGACGATCGTCGGGTACACCGGGAAGAACCCGTACCCGACCCCTGAGGACAAGGGCGACCCGGAGAAAGCCAAGGCGTTGTTGGCCGAAGCCGGCAAGCCCGGCCTGGCGGTCAACGTGGCATACCGCAACAATCCGGAGTTCGAGAAGATCGCCACGTCGGTGCAGACCGCGGCGGCCCGCTCCGGGATCAACGTCACGCTGACACCGATCGCGGCCGACAGCTGGGGCGCGTTCGATGCGTTCCTCAGCGACAAGTCCAAACTCGGACAGTGGGATCTGGCCATCACCAACTGGACCCCGGACTGGCAGGGCAACAGCGCGCGGATGACGTTGGGCGGCTGGCTGGACTCGGACTTCGCCCCGGGCGGCACCTGGAACGGCGTCACCTACAGCAACACGAAACTCAACGAAGCCGTCAACCGGGCGTTCGCCGCCAAGGACCCGACCGCCGACTGGCAGGAAGCCAACACGATCGCGACCCAGGATCTGGCGTGGTTCCCGTTGATCGAGCGGGTGAAGACGGTGCCGACGTCTGACCGGGTCACCAACTGGACCTGGCAGTCACTCGGGAACAACGCCGACATCACCAATATCGCGGTCAACGGGTAGCCGTCAGGCCCGGCGGCGGCGTGCGAGCAACCAGGCCTCGCCGCCGCCCTCACCCTCGGTCATCACGTCGAGGCCGGCGAAAGCTGTGGTGAGTTCGCCTGCGGCAGCACGGAATCGACCGGGCTCGGCACCGACCTCGCTGAGCACATTGATCGCGAGAATGCCTCCGGGCGCCAGCCGTTCGACCATGGCCGGGTACAGGCTGCGGTCGCGGAACCGGTGACAGACGATTACATCGACCGGCGGGCCCGGCGGCAGGCCGTCGTCCAAGTCGATCACGTCGAACCGGCAGCGATCGGCGACCCCATGGTGTACGGCCGACTGCCGCGCCTGGGTGACGGCCACCGGGGACACGTCGAGGCCCCACACGTGCAGCCCCCGCCGAGCCAGCCACACCGCGACCCGACCGGTGCCACACGCGACATCGAGGGCCGAACCGGCCAGCGGAAACACGTCGGCCTGCCCGCTGAACGTCTGCGGCAGGCCCGGCTCCGATACCGGCTCCCGGTCGGCATAGGCCGCGTCCCAGCGGATGCGGTCCTTATCGCTCACGAGCGCCACCCTATGAGAGGGAATAGCGCCACAGCGTTCGGGGTTAGCCCGTGCATGCGAGCCCTCGTCTACGACCCGCAATCCCCCGCCAATCTCCGGTTCGACCAGGTGGCCGAGCCATCGGCCACCGAATCCCAGGCCTTGATCGATGTACACGCGATCGCGCTGAATTTCGGTGAGCTGCACTTCATCGACCACATGCGCCGGCCGGGCGAAGTTCCGGGCTGGGACAGTGCCGGTGTGGTGGCTCAGGCCGCGGCGGACGGATCGGGACCGCCGGTCGGCGCCCGGGTGGTCGGATTCAGCGGGGAGGCCGGCTGGGCTGAACGGCGGGTGGTATCGACCGACAACCTGGCCGAGCTGCCCGAGTTCGTCGAATTCGAGGAAGCGGCCGCGCTGCCGGTGGCCGGGGTGACGGCGCTACAGTCATTGCGCGCGCTCGGCCCGGTGGTCGGCCGTCGGGTGTTGATCACCGGCGCCTCAGGCGGCGTCGGCCGGTTCGCGGTGCAGCTGGCTGCGCGGGCGGGCGCCCACGTGGTGGCCGCGGTCGGCAGCCCGCCACGGGGTGAGGGCCTCGAAGAACTCGGCGCCGCCGAAGTGGTGGTAGGGCTCGATACCGTCACCGAACCGGTGTTCGGTGTGCTCGACAACGTCGGTGGGAAACTCTTGGCACAGGCCTTCAGTCTGGTGTCCGACGGTGGCTCGGTGCAGTCCATCGGGATGGCGTCCAACGAGCCCACCACGATCAACTTCGAGCAAGAGCGGCGCATCGGCAACCGGAAGCGGTTGGAGCCGTTCACCGTTCGGGCCCCGTTCCAGGCCGATCTGCACTACCTGCTGAACCTGTTGGCCGAGGGTGAACTCGATCCGCAGATCGGCCTGCGGGACTCGTGGGAGAACACCGCCGACGCCGCCCTGGCGTTGTTGGGTCGCAAGGTCCAGGGCAAGGCGGTACTGCAGGTCGCCTGAACCACGCTCAGTTGCCCTGGCCGCCACGTCCCCGTGACACCAGATCGGCCACCGGATCTTTGCCGTTGATGAACCAGTCGCCGAGGATGCGCGCCTTGTATACCACAGGGTTGTGCGACGCAAGGGTGCGAGCGTTTCGCCAATGCCGGTCCAGCCCAAGGCCTTCGGACACTCCGGAGGCACCAAGCGCATCGAACAGTCGCGTGGTGGACCGTAATGCGGCACCGATGATCACCAGTTGCGCCTGCGTCACCGCGACCTCGGCGTCGATCAACAGCTCACGCGCATGGTCCTCACCGCCGGCCAGACGGCCGGTCACGATGCGGTCGAGGGTTCGCGCGGCGGCGCCCAGCGCTGCCTCCGCGCCGAAGGCCTCCGCCGAAAGCTCACCGATGACCTGCAGCAGTTGCGGATCATCGGCGGGCACCTCGGCCAGGCCCTGAGGGTAATTGCGCTTGCGGTCCTTGAGCGCTGCCGAAGCATCCCGCTGAGCGGCCTTGGTGATGCCGGTGAGCACGGCGAGCATCGCGATCTGATAGAAGTGCGCCTGGTAGCTGAACCGTTCCGCAGCCGGAAACACATTGCCCTGCTCGGCCCGGGCCCGTTCGTAGTGCGCCGAACCGCTCGCGGTGGTGCGTTGACCGAATCCTCGCCAGTCATCAGTCAGGGTCACCCCCGGATCGTCGGCGCGGACCAGCGCCGTCCACAGCTCACCATCGTCACCGCGGCCGAGCACATCCAGCCAATCGGCGTAAAGACTGCCGGTGGCATAGTATTTCGCCCCGGAAACCAACCAGTGATCGTCTTCGGCCGTGACCGTGGTGGCCAGATTAGCCAACGTGACATTGTTGGCTTCCGTCCAGCCGCCACCGACGAATTCGCCTGCCAGGAAACGCTTGATCCAGGTGTTGTTGTCCTCCGACACCCGGGCGTTGAGCCGGTCCTCGACAAAGGCCAGGTGGTTGCGCCAGATGTGAGCGACATTCGGATCCGCCGCTCCCAGCTCGGCCAGCAACAGGAACGTCTGCTCCAGCGACGCACCGAAACCGCCCTGCTCTGCCGAGATACGCAAGGTGCCGAAGCCGGCGTCGCTCAGCCAGCGCACCTGCTCATGGGGGAACACCCGGTCTGCCTCACGCTCTCGGTTCCCCTCGGCGATCCGCTCGAAGATCGGCCCGAACACCGAGCGCAGTTCGGCGTCATAGCCGGTGGGGCGCTTCAGATAGGTGTTGTCTCTTGTCATTCCGACCTCCCGGCGGCATCGATTCGATATGCGTATTCGTCGCGGACCCTGCGGTATCCCAGCCGGCGATACAGCACATGGGCATTGCTGGCGTTGTTGATGTCGGTGCCGAGCGAGGCGTCGGTGAGCCCGCGGCGCAGTGCCGCCAGCCAGATCTTGCGCAGCAGCAGCTCCCCTGTTCCAGCCTTTCGACGATCACGGCGCACGCCGATGTAATCGGTATGCGCACTGCGGATCTCGTCTGCGCCGGTACCCGAGATGTAGGTGGAACCCAGGACGTAGCCGACCACGACATCGTCGTCGTCAATAGCGGCCAGGCTGAAATCCGGGGTGAATGTGCGGCTGGCCAGATGATGCTCCCAGCGTTGCGGGGTTTTCGACATGTTCCCGAAGTGCTCACTGAACGTGTCGAACTGCACCTGGCGAACCTGTTCGGCGAATCCGCCCGAGATCACCTCGGGCCACGACAGCACCCGGATTCCGTCGATCTGTGCGGCCGCCAGTGCGACCGGATCCTCCTCGCGCAACGATTTTCTGGTGGCGACGAACTCTCGTTCCCGGCGTGCGCCGCGTTGGGTCAGGGCGTCGATCACCACCGCCTGCTCGGCGCCGATGTAAACCCGCAGGTACGCACCCGGGACAGCGACCCGGCCGAACTGCGCGACGCTGTCGCCGACGATCGCCCGCACCGCCTCGGCCGGGGCGTGCGGGCCGAACACGAAGTTGCCCAGCACCTCTGGTTCCGCACCGTCAGGTCGGTGCAGGGCGGCGTATCCGGCCACTGCATCGGCGTCGTCTAGCAGAACGACGGCAGAACCGGGATATACCCCGGCCAACTGTTCGGCCACATCCCGTGAATCGGCGGCGAATTTGCGTCCACCGAGCCCGGGGGAGGTGGCCAGGAAGTCGGCGATCAGTGGGTGGTGTCGCGGAGTTACCTCGGCGACGGCCCAACCGGTCACCTCTGCCACCGCGGTCAACGTGTCCGCTGTCAGCGTCACGGCGTCACTCCCGCATCGAGCAGGCGCTGCTGTTCCTCGGGCGAGACACTCTGAATGGTGCCGATCCGGTTGGCGACCTCAGGCTTGGTCCGCTTGAGGTACCAGTACCACGACAGGCCGGCCAGCAGGATGGCGCCGAACACGAAAGGCAGGATGTTGAACGGGAACTCGGGCACCGGGTAGAAGTTGCTGACGATCACATAGCCAAGACCGACGGTGGCTGCGACAGCAACCGCGGCCCGCACCGGAGTCAACGCGCCGATCTTGCGCAGCCAGATCGGCGTCGCGATCACGACCAGCAGGTAACTCACCAGGAAGCCCCAGTTGGCCACATAGCCGCCATAGACATCGAACACCAGCCGGCCCGCGGAGCTGAACGTGGCCGTGACCGAGAATGCCAGCGCCAGGAGCCCGACGAAAACCACTCCTGCCCAGGGTGTCTTGTAGGCCGGGTGCACCTTGGTGAAGACGTGCGGCAACGCACCTTCATGGGCGAACGTGAACAGCGAGCGTGCCGCCGCGGCGGTGACCGCGGTGACGAACACGATGAAGGCGATGGCGACGGCCCCGCTGACGATCTGGTTCACCCACTCCACCCCGACGCTCGTCGCCAGTTGCGGCAGCACCGCCTTGTCACCGTCGATCTCGCCGAAATGCAGGATCTGCGGGTAGGTCGCGAAGATGTAGAGGGCACCGATCAGGAGCACCACGCGCAGTAGAGATCTGGCGATGTTGCGGTGCGCGTCCTTGGCCTCGGCCCCCAGCGAGGCGACGCTTTCAAAGCCGGCATAGGAACCCACCGCGGTGACGGCCGCGATGAACGTCGCGCTCGAGCCGAGGTGCTGGGGGTTCCACTGCTCCCAGTCGATCCGGAACCCGTAACCGATGTAGGACGCCACGATGATCACCAGGATCGACGCGATGGCCAGCAATTCGAAGGCCAGTTCGTATCTGGCGGCCAGTGAAACGCCGCGGTAGGGCAGGTACACCGCGACACCGACCACCACGATCACCAGAAGCAGGCGGAACCAGACCGCCTGGGAACCAAGGCCGATCGACTCCAGGAACGCATCGAGATAGAGCACGCCGCCGAGGGTGCCGGTGGTCGCGAAACCGATGTAGCCGAACAACAGGCTGAACCCGGCGGCGAAAGCGAAGCCGGGGCCAAGACCGTTACCCGTGTAGGTGCCCAGCGATCCGGATGACACCGTGCGCCTGGCCTGGAAACTGATCGTGATGGCGACCAGCACCACGATGGACAGGCCGATCACCGCGGCCCACGCCGCACCCTTGCCCGCCGCCACGAACAGCGAGAACGGCACCACGGCCAGAGCCACACTGGGCGCGGCGGCCGCGAGGCCCTGGGCGAAGACGCCCCACGGACCCAGTGCCCCGGATTCCAGCCCCGTCGATTCCGCCGAGATCAGCGTGCGGCCTGCAGCCCCCGTGGTCGGGTGGGCCTTCGGATCGTCTGTTGTAGTCACGGCAATGTCCCTTTCTGACCGCGACGCCTCCCGTCCGCGAACCGGTACGGGTGGTTGACATGTCGGTGTGTATTGCCACACTGCCGCAATGGGATTCGCGCCGTCAGCTATGGAATCGGCGGGATTCTATTGCGAATGAACGGAATTCCTGCGGAATGCGGCGCCGGGGTGGCCGCCAGGTAGTAATCCGTCGTCACCGCCGAACAACTTCTGCCGCAACGTGGTCGGATCCGAAGCCTCGCGGGCGCGACCACGCCGGCGCAGTTCGGGGATCAGGTATTCCGCCACATCGGCGAAGCTGCCGGGCGTGACGTGATAGGCGATGTTGAACCCGTCCACCCCGGTCCACTGGGCATACGTGTCCAGAGCATCGGCCACGGTGGCGGCCGACCCGACGAACAACTCGCCGCCGAACCCGCCCAGTCCTCCCACGTAATCCCGCAACGTCAGGCGCTCACGGGCACCGGAATCGGTGACCGAGGCCAGGATGGACCGGCTGGCGTCGGTGTCGAACTGCCCGATCGGACGATCAACACCATACGTCGACCAGTCCACACCGGACAGCGCGGACAACAGAACCAGCCCGCCTTCCAGGTCGTGGAAGGCGGCGAGTTCGCGCGCCTTGGCTTGGGCCGCGGAATCGGTACTGTCCGTGACGATCTCCACCGAGGTGATGAACTTCAACGATTGAGGGTCGCGGCCGTGCCCGGCTGCCCGGCGCCGGATGTCCTCGATGTGGCTGCGCAGCACCTCGGGCCGCGGATCGCTGACGAACACCAGTTCCGCGTTGCGGGAGGCGAACTCCCGGCCGGCCGGAGACGTGCCTGCCTGGAACAGCACCGGAGTGCGTTGCGGCGAAGGTTCGACCAGGTGCGCCCCCGGCACCGTGAAGTACCGGCCGTGATG
The DNA here is from genome assembly GCF_000426065.1 of Mycobacterium sp. URHD0025. Taxonomy (GTDB): domain Bacteria; phylum Actinomycetota; class Actinomycetes; order Mycobacteriales; family Mycobacteriaceae; genus Mycobacterium. Next base: position 118,511 of record NZ_AUEQ01000013.1, read on the forward strand.
GCCGATGTCGTGGACCTTGGCCGGGTCGGTGTAGACCCCGCGCTCGGCGTCGCGCAGCACCGCGCCCGACTCCCACGAGCCTTCCCAGAGCTTGTAGGTCACCTCCAGGAATTCCTGCGCCATCGCGTACCGCTCGTCGTGCGGGATCTGCCGGTCGCGGCCGATGATGTTGCGCGCCGCACTGTCCAGCAGCGACGTGACGATGTTCCAGCCGATCCGGCCGCCAGTGAGGTGGTCCAGTGTGCTGAACTTGCGTGCCAGCAGGTAGGGGCTCTCGTAGGTGGTCGAGACCGTGATGCCGAACCCCAACCGGTGGGTCGCCGCGGCCATCGCCGACACCGCCAACAGCGGATCGGTCACCGGTGTCTGCACGGCTCGCGCCAGCGCGGCGCTGGCATCACCGCCGAACACGTCGCTCTGCCCGACCGCATCGGCGATGAACAGCACGTCGAATCCACCGTCATCGAGCAGCTTCGCCAGCTCGACCCAGTACCTGACGTCGGTGTAGTCGGCGGTGCGGTCCTGTGGATGACGCCACAGTCCGAAATTGCCGTGCGACACCGTCGACATGGTGAACGCCGACAGCACATACGGTTCGGTCATGACAGCTGCCGCTGCGGTACGTCGAGCCCGAGATGGGATCGCAGTGTCGTGCCGGCATACTCGTGGCGGAACAGCCCGCGTTTGCGCAGCACGGGCACCACCTGCTCGACGAAAAGCTCGTGCTGGCCCGGCAACCCGGAGTCGCGCAATACGAACCCGTCGGCGGCGCCCGCGGAGAACCACTGCTCGATCTCGTCGGCGATCTGCTCGGGCGTGCCCACCACGGCGGCTCCCCAGCCGTTGACGGTGCGGTACAGGAACTCTCGCACCGTCGGGTTTCCCTCCGTGGCCAGCAGCCGGTAGCCGACCAACGCGGTCTGGTGGGTCTCGGTGTGGGTGGGGAACGCTGATTCCGGTACGGGACCGTCCAGGTCGGCACCGGTGACGTCGACGTCCACCTCGAGCAGCCAACCCGCCTGGTACTGCGGGCTGAAGTACTCATACTCCTGCTGCTGGGCCCTCCTGGCTTCCTCCTCGGTGGAACCGATGATGTAGCGCAACGAGGGCGTGATCAGTGGCGGCGTCGCCCGGCCTGACCGCCGCGACTCCTCGTGGATCTGGGTGTAGAAATCCTGTGCCCGCGTGCGGTTTCCATGACTGGTGAAGATCACCTCGGCGTGCCGCGCCGCGAAACCCCGTCCGGTCTGCGAGGAGCCGGCCTGGAAGATCACCGGCTGCCCTTGCGCCGACCGGGCCGCGCCCAGTGGACCGGCCACATCGAAGTAGTTCCCGTGATGGTTGGTCGGTTGAATTTTGTTGATGTCGTTGAAGATTCCCGCATCCCGGTCCTCGACTATCGTATCCTCGCCCCAGCCGTCCCACAGCTTGCGCACCACCTCGAGCGCCTCCTCGGCAATCCGGTAGCGCTCGTCGTGCGCCACCACCCCTCGGGCGCTGAAGTTGTCGGCGGCGGCCTGCGCGAAGCTGGTGACCAGGTTCCAGCCGGTCCTGCCACCACTGAGGTGGTCAAGTGAAAGCAGTTGACGGGCAAGGTGATACGGATGCGCGAGCGTGGCCGATCCGGTGACCACCAGGCCGATCCGGTCGGTGACCGAGGACAGTGCGGCCGTCGCGGTCAGCGGCTCGAAGTCTTCGGTGATCTTGTACGGCCAGGTCGCCGGCGGGCCGTAGTTCAGGCCGTCGGCGAAGAACAGCGCGTCGAAGGTACCGGCCTCGGCCGTCTGCGCATGGCTGATCAGCCGCCGGCGCACCCCGGCGGTGCTGTTGTCGATGTCGGGATGGCGCCACGGCCCGGTAGAGCGGGTATTGCCGAAAGCGAGCAGGTGCAGTTCTCTGGGCACTGCGCCGACACTACGATCCGCACCGGCCCGGGCCGAGGGTTGCGCTCAGCGCGACCAAATCACCCCACTGACGAGCTGAGTGGCCAGTTGTGACACGCTTCTTCGCGATCTGCGTGCTCTAACTGGCCACTCGTGCAGAAGCTATTTCTTCGGCTTGTCCGCGGCCGCATCGGTGGACAGTGCCGCCACGAACGCCTCCTGAGGGACTTCCACGCGACCGATGGTCTTCATGCGCTTCTTGCCCTCTTTCTGCTTCTCCAGCAGCTTGCGCTTACGGGTGATGTCACCGCCGTAGCACTTGGACAGTACGTCCTTGCGGATGGCCCGGATATTCTCGCGGGCAATGATTTTCGCGCCGATCGCGGCCTGAACCGGAACCTCGAACTGCTGGCGTGGGATGAGCTCCTTGAGCTTGGTGGTCATCTTGTTGCCGTAGGCGGCGGCCGAATCCTTGTGCACGATGGCGCTGAACGCGTCCACGGCCTCGCCCTGTAGCAGGATGTCGACCTTGACCAGATCGGCCTGCTGCTCGCCGGCCTCCTCATAGTCCAGGCTGGCGTAACCGCGCGTGCGCGATTTCAGCGAGTCGAAGAAGTCGAAGATGATCTCGCCCAAGGGCATGGTGTAGCGCAGCTCGACGCGTTCGGGCGAGAGGTAGTCCATGCCGCCGAGCTCACCGCGCCGGGACTGGCACAGCTCCATGATGGTGCCGATGAACTCGCTGGGCGCGATGACGGTGGTCTTGACCACCGGCTCGTGGACTTCGCGGACCTTGCCTTCGGGCCAATCCGACGGGTTGGTCACCACGATTTCCGACCCGTCGTCTTTGACGACCCGGTACACGACGTTGGGTGCGGTGGAGATCAGGTCGAGATTGAACTCGCGTTCCAGACGTTCACGGGTGATCTCCATGTGCAGCAACCCGAGGAAACCGCAGCGGAACCCGAAGCCCAGCGCCACCGACGTCTCCGGCTCGTACGTCAGGGCAGCATCATTGAGCTGGAGCTTGTCCAGCGCCTCGCGCAGTACCGGATAGTCCGAGCCGTCCACCGGGTAGAGGCCGGAGTAGACCATCGGCCGGGGCTCCCGGTAACCGGTCAACGCCTCGGTGGCACCCTTGCGTGCCGTCGTCACGGTGTCCCCGACCTTGGACTGACGAACGTCCTTGACACCCGTGATGAGATAGCCGACCTCTCCGACACCGAGACCGTCGCTGGCCTTCGGTTCGGGAGAGACGATGCCGACCTCGAGCAGTTCGTGGGTGGCACCGGTGGACATCATCGCGATCTTTTCGCGCGGGTTCAGCTTGCCGTCGACAACCCTGACGTACGTCACGACGCCGCGGTAGATGTCGTAGACCGAATCGAAGATCATCGCGCGGGCCGGCGCATCGGCGTCACCGACCGGCGGCGGGATCAACCGGACGACCTCGTCGAGCAATTCGCGGACGCCCTCGCCGGTCTTGCCCGACACCCGCAGCACATCCGACGGCTCGCACCCGATGATGTGCGCGATCTCACCGGCATAGCGGTCGGGATCGGCGGCGGGCAGATCGATCTTGTTGAGCACCGGGATGATCGTGAGATCCCGGTCGAGCGCCAGGTACAGGTTGGCCAGCGTCTGCGCCTCGATGCCCTGGGCGGCGTCGACCAGCAGCACCGCCCCCTCGCACGCCTCCAGCGCGCGGGACACCTCGTAGGTGAAGTCGACGTGGCCGGGGGTGTCGATCAGGTGCAGAACGAAGTCTTCGCCGCCGACCTGCCAAGGAAGGCGCACGTTCTGGGCCTTGATGGTGATGCCGCGTTCGCGCTCGATGTCCATGCGGTCGAGGTACTGGGCCCGCATGTCCCGGTCGGCGACCACGCCGGTGATGCCGAGCATCCGGTCGGCCAGCGTCGATTTGCCGTGGTCGATATGGGCGATGATGCAGAAGTTCCTGATCTGCGCCGGCGCAGTGAACGTCTTGTCGGCGAAGCTGCTGATGGGAATCTCCTGATGAGCGTGGGTGTGCGGCACGTGCTGTGCCCCTCAAGGGTATCGAGCCGGCACCGTCACGACACAATCGCCAGGGGTCCGCTCGCATATGCTCGACAACATGGCGTCGCAGCGGAAGGCGTTCCAACAGGTTCTCAAGGGCGTAGTGGATGGCGCCCAGAACCTGGTGTTCAACGAGGCGCCGAAGTTCGTGCGCCAGTTACAAACCACCGACAACGTCCCGCGGACCGTGCAGCAGGGTATCCAACAGGGCCTTCAGCAGGGCATCAGGCTGGGCCTGGGCGTCCTCGCCGGCGCGGCCGCCCCGCCGCCGCAGGCGATCACCGCCGGCCGGCCGGTATCGAAGCACAGCGTGCCCACCGCGCACCGGGCCCGCAAGATCATCTACTCCCCTGACCTGGACGGGCAGGCCGATCCCGGCGAGATCGTCTGGACCTGGGTGGTCTATGAGGACGATCCGACGCAGGGCAAAGACCGTCCGGTCCTGGTGGTGGGCCGCGATCACCGCACCCTGCTGGGATTGATGCTGTCCAGCCAGGATTACCACCGCGACGATCCGGACTGGATCGCCATCGGCACCGGCACCTGGGACTACGACGGCAGACCGAGCTGGGTCCGGCTGGACCGCGTGCTCGATGTCCCCGAGGAAGGCATCCGTCGCGAAGGCGCGATCCTGGACCGCCACCGATTCGAGGCGATCGCCGTGCGGCTGCGCGCCGAATACTCCTGGAGCTGACCCGCTCAGCGGTCAGCGCGGTGCCCGCCACATCGGCGTCATCGTGGGGCCACCATCTGGCAGCACGATCTCGCCCGTGACTTCGAACCCGAAACGCAGGTAATACGGAACGTTGTCGGGATTGCTCGACTCCAGATAGGCCGGCGCATGCTCGGCATCCACCCGATCGAGTCGCGACTGCATCAGTGCATGCCCAAAACCACCGCCGCGCACCGTGGGATCGCTACCGATCACCGCCAGATACCAGTGCGGCTCCTCGGGGTGATGCTGCTTCATCAACGACGCGACCTGCTGCCCCCGGGCCGCCCGGCGACCGAACGCGCGCGCGAAGCCGGGCATCATCAGCAATTCCTGCAGCCCGGTCTGCCGCCAGTGCCCCGGCGGGTCCCACAGCGCCGCAGCCTCGATGACGCTCTTCCGCGCCGCCACCTCGCAGCCCCCGCCGGCCAGGAAATGGTGACGGGTCATGGTCGCGAACATCCGGGCCAGCCCGCGTTTTCGGCGGGCGGGCTCGGGCAACATCCACACCATCACCGGGTCGTCATAGAACGCGCGCCCCAGGACACCGGCAAGCTCTTTGATGTCGGATCTGCGGGCGGGTTGGACGTCGACGAGTGCCACCAGCCCACGATGGCACATGCGCACCCCGCGTGGCCGCGACAGCACTGCGCCGAGCGTTGAATCGGTGTGAGCGGGTATTCCACGCCCATGACCGCGCTCCCACCCGATCCCGACCCGGCCGAGATACCCGATCTGGAACCAGGTGGTGGTGTCGCTCCAGGGGCCACACCACCGGATTCGGCGCAGACTTCAGGGTTGGGCGAACCCGAACCGCGACCGCGCCACAAGTACACCCCCACCTCGGTGAGCGCGATCATCGGGTTGATGCTGTTGATCGCGGTGTTCGTCGCGGTCGGTGTCCTGTTGATCATGAAGATCTCCGGCGTCTTCGACTGATGACACCGTCGCTACTGCCAAAGCGGCTCAGCGGCCCTGGGTGATGTAGGCCTGCAGCTGTTCCTGCTCGGCCTCCAGTTCTTCCATCCGGGTCTTGACGATGTCACCGATGCTGACGATGCCGGCGAGTCGCCCGCCGTCGAGCACCGGGATGTGGCGCACCCGGTTCTCGGTCATCAGCGCGCTGAGGTGGTCCACGGTGTCACGCGGAGTACAGGTCGCCACGACCGTGGTCATGATCTCCGACACCGGCTGCGCCAACAGGCTGCTGCCCCGCTCGTGCAGCTTGCGCACCACATCACGTTCCGACACGATGCCGGCCAGTCCACCGGGGCCCATCACCACCATGGCGCCGATGTTCAGCTCGGTCAGCCCGGCCAACAGTTCGGTCACCGTGGTCTCCGGCGAAATCGTCACCACCGCCGTGCCCTTGTTTTTCAGCACGTCCGCGATTCGCATCGGCAGCCTCCGATCGTGATCCACCTCACACCAGGCTAGAGCCGAGACGGTCAGTACGAAAGAAGCCACGCCTGTTCGGGCCGGGACGGAGTAGGAATGGGGCCATGATCGAGGTCACGCTGCTCGGCACCGGTAGCCCGATCCCTGATCCGGAGCGGGCCGGGCCCTCAACCCTGGCGCGCGCCGGCGACCAGATGTTTCTCATCGACTGCGGCCGCGGCGTACTGCAGCGTCTGGCCGCCGCCGGCGCCGGCGCCAACCAGCTCAGCGCACTGCTGCTCACGCATCTGCACAGCGATCACATCGCCGACCTCGGCGATGTGATCATCACCCGCTGGGTGAGCACCTTCGCCCCGGAGCCTGGGCCCCTGCCGATCATCGGGCCGCCCGGAACCGCCGAGGTGGTCGACGCGACGCTGCGGGCATTCGGACACGACATCGGCTACCGCATCGCCCACCATGCCGACCTCACGGGCCCGCCGAGGGTGGAAGTCCACGAGCACACCGATGCGGTGGTGTGGGACCGAGGCGGGGTGCAGATCCGGGTGGCACCCACCGATCACCGTCCGGTGACGCCGACCATCGCCTTCAGGATCGAACACAGCGGGGCCTCCGTGGTGGCGGCCGGCGACACCGTGCCGTGCCCCGGCCTCGATGCGCTGGCCGCCGGCGCGGGAGCCCTGGTACACACGGCGATCCGCAAGGATCTGATCGAAATGCTTCCGCAGCAACGGATCCGCGACATCTGCGACTATCACTCCTCGGTGCAGGAGGCGGCGGCCACCGCCACCCGCGCGGGCGTCGGGATCCTGATCCTCACCCACTACGTGCCCGCGATCGCCGCGGGCACAGAGGACGATTGGCGCGACTTGGCCACCTCGGTGTTCGACCGCCAGATCGAACTCGGCGACGACCTGCACCGGGTCGAGGTTCATCCCGGGGTGTGCGCTCGATCGCGCAGCTGATCGGCCGCCCCGGCCGCCACGTCGAGATCCGCACCGGCCCAGGGACGTCCGCGGGTGATCAGCACGACGTGCTGCAGACCGAGCTCGGCGAGGTCCTGGCAACGTCCGACCAGCTGCGCGACGGTTTCGCCGGGTTGCAGGGCGCTGGTCACCGTGCGGTGCACCGCCTCGGACGGTCGTCCGACGTCGGCGCAATGCCGGTCCAGTACCTCGAGCTGACGGCGGATGGCTCGACCGCCGTCGGGCACGTCGAACAGGTTGCAGGCATCGCCGTACTGTGCGACGAGCCGCAGAGTGCGGCGCTCACCGGTTCCGCCGATCAACACCGGAGGATGCGGCACCGTGACGGGGCGCGGCCGGCAGATCGGCCGTTCAAGTGTCAAATGTTGCCCCAGGAAAGCGGATTCGTCACCACGCCACATGTGGTAGGCCAACTGCAGCAGTTCGGTCATCCGCTCGAACCGCTCCTCGGTGTCGGGCAGGAAAAGCCCCATCGCAGTTGCCTCGGCCGCGTTGTAGCCCGCGCCCAGGCCCAGCCAGGCGCGGCCGTGGGAGAGGACGTCGAGCGTCGTCACCGCCTTGACCAAGAGCGCAGGCGCTCGGAACGTGGCTGCTGACACCATGGTGCCCAACCGGATCCGGCTCGTCGCCGCGGCGAGATAGCCGAGCGCGGTGTACGCCTCCAACATCGGCTCGTCGGTCACACTGGCGGGATCGGCCTGCAGGAGGTGATCGGCCACCCACACGGTGTCCACCGCGGTGCCGTCGAGAAAGGCCGCAAGCGAGGCCAACCGCTCGTGGATCGGCTCCGGCCACGAATAGTTCGTGACACTGATACTGAGCTTCACGACCGGCTCCGGGCAGCCCGGCGCGCCGGCAGCAGGGCGCCGGCCACGATCAGCCAGATGAGGCCGGTGAACCGCGCGACCGGCAGGATCACCGCCGATTCGGGCCAGATCAACACCAACGTGGCCAGTTCCGCGAGTACGGCGATCGCCAGGCCGGTCCAGGCCAACCACCGCGGCAACAGGCCGAGCACGAGACTGGGAACCGCAATTCCCGCGAGCAGCAAGCCAAGTGCCACGATGTGTCCCACCCCTCCGGTGAGGAACACCAGGTAGTACAGCGCACGGATCAGCCCGTCGGCGACAACCACTTCGGCCCGGGACATGGTCCAGCAGATCAGCCCGGACAGGGCGAGCGACCCGGCCGCGAGGATGCCGCCGGCCAGGGCGATCGTGGCGCCGGGCGCCGTCACACCGAGTTGCCTCAGGCGGGTACTGACGGTCGCGGCGTAGATCGCCAGCGGCACCGATGCCGCGAACGTGCCCACCGCACTGGCCTGCACCGCGGTGTGGTTGCCGTGGATGTACCGAAGAATCTCGGCCGCCTCGCCGTACGGCAGCGGCATCACGCCGCCCAGCGCCACACCGACGGCCAACCCGGCCAGCAATAGCGCCAGTGAGACGGCGGCCACCGGGGCCAGGGGTGGTCCCCCTTGCCGGCCGGTCGGCCGGACGGAACGCATTCGATTCTCTGCTGAATCATTCATGAGTTGAACGATATGCGCGGACGACGTCGAACTCAACTGCCTGAACGTTTTTTATTTTGAACGATTTCTCCGTGATACGGTCTGAGCGTGGAAAATGGGCGACCCGACACCGTGGCATTTCTGTTGGCACAACTCGGCCACCGCGCCGCCACCCAGTTCGCCGAGCAGATGGCGACCATCGAGCTCACTCCGCCCCACGCCGGCATCCTGCGTGCCATCGGATCTCAACCCGGGCTCAGCCAGCAGTCGCTGAGCACCCAACTGGGCCTGCTACCGAGTCGAGTCGTCAGCTACGTCGACGATCTGGAGGAGCGTGGCTACGTCGAGCGGCGGCGCAACCCCGACGACCGGCGCCTGCACGCGTTGTTCCTCAGCGCCGCAGGCAAGAAGGCGCTACGCCGCATCGGCGAGTTGGCGCGCCGCCACGATGAGGGGATCACCGCCGGGCTGAACGCCAAGCAACGCGGCGATCTCCACGCGCTGCTGCAAATACTCGCCGAGCAACAGGGCCTCACCCCACACGTGCATCCGGGCTTCCGCAATCTGGGCCGCCCAGGCGGGCGCGTCAAGCCAAGCGGGTGATCTCCACGACCACATCGAGATCGGTCGAACCCTCACCCGAATAGATTCCCTTGAGCGGGGCCACATCAGAATAATCCCGGCCCACCCCGACGCTGACGTACTGCTCGGTGATCTCGCTGTCGTTGGTCGGGTCGTAGTGCCACCACCCGCCGGTCCACGCCTGAATCCACGCGTGGCTCTGCCCGTCGATCGTGTCCCCCACACCCGCCTCATGCGTCGGATGCAGGTAGCCCGACACGTATCGGGCCGGAATCCCCATGGACCGCAACATGATCAGCGAGAGATGGGCGAAGTCCTGACACACGCCCTTACCTTCACGCAGGGCATCGAGCCCCGAGGAGTGCACCCCGGTGGTACCCGGCACGTAGTCGAGCTCGCTGCGGACCCACTGCGCCACCGCCATCACCGCGTCGAACGGATCGTGATCCTTGGCGATCTGCTGACCCACCCGCGTGATCCGCTTGCTGCGCGGGGTGTAGTGCGTGGGGCTGATCACCTCGTCGAACCGGTCGATCACGGCCTCGGAGCGCAAGTCCTCCCAGCTCGCCAGCTCTTCGGGTTTCTCGGCGACGTCGGTCTCGACCACCGAGGACCCGGAGACCTCCAATTCGGTGTGTGGGGCGTGCAAGTCGAACGCCGTCACCGCCGTCCCCCAATAGTCCACATAGCGATAGGACCGCGTGGCCGGCACGGTCTCGACCCGGTTGAGGATCACGTTCTGACGCGAGTCCGACCGAGGCGTCAGCCGGGCCTCGTTGAAGGACGCGGTCACCGCCGACTTGTACGCATACCCGGTGGAGTGCACCACCCGTAGCCGCCACATCTAGACCTCGCCCTCCTCGATCACAACCACGTCCCCGCGCCCGGCATCGGTCCAGGCGACCCACGGCGCGGAGTGGAAGTACTGCAGCGCCAATGCTTCTCCGACATCCCGGCAGGTTTTCTGCAAGCCGGCCAGCCGGGTGTCCAGGGATTCCAGCAGCGCGCCAGGCGGCAGGAACTCGAGCTCGCTGCGGGCCCGGCCCAACAGCCGCTGCGCCTCGGCAGTGGCGCCCAGCCGGTCGTGCGGACGGTTGAGCACCTCGTCGAGACTGATTTCGGCCAACCGCAGCGAGAAAAAGATCGACCGGGGAAACAACCGGTCCAGCAACATGAATTCGACCACGCGGCCGGCGTCGAGCACGCCGCGGTAGGTGCGCAGATAGGTGTCGTGCGCGCCGGCTGAACGCAGCAATGTGACCCAGGCCGGCGACGACGCGCTGTCACCGACCCGCGACAACAGCAGCCGGACCATCATGTCAACCCGCTCGATCGCGCGACCCAACAACATGAACCGGTAGCCGTCGTCGCGACTCAGGGTCGAATCGGCCAGCCCGGCGAACATGGCCGCGCGCCCTTCGACATACGACAGAAACTCATGCGGCCCAAGGCGTTTGGCCGCACGTTCACGCTCGGCGAGCGCGTTGTACGTGGTGTTGAGACACTCCCAGATCTCGGTCGAGGTGACTTCCCGTGCGCCCCGGGCATTCTCGCGCGCCGCCGATATCGAATCGACGATCGAGATACCGCTGCCGTCCCGGCTGAAGGCCACGATATCTGTCAACGACCACATATCGAGACGCTGCTCGGGCGGCTCGAGGCCGAGCACCCGCAACAGGGTCCGCGAGGCGACATCCGGATCGACGCTGGAGTCCTCCAACAACTGATGCACCGTGACATCGAGGATGCGTGCGGTGTCGTCGGCCCGTTCCACATAACGTCCGATCCAGTACAACGACTCGGCATTGCGTGCCAGCATCTACGCGCACCCCCTCCTATTGCTGTTGTTGGGACGAACCATCGGGCGCGCCATCGCCTTTGGGCCCTTTCACGGCCTCGGGCAGGGACCTCACCACCTCTGCCGCGGCCAACTCGCGGTCGGCCGCCGACGTTCGCGATGCGAGCACCCAGGTGTCCTTCGAACCGCCGCCCTGGCTCGAGTTCACCACCAGCGACCCTTCCGGCAGCGCCACCCGGGTCAGGCCACCGGGCAGCACCCAGACGTCGTTGCCGTCGTTGACCGCGAACGGGCGCAGGTCTACGTGCCGGGGCGCCAGTGTGTTCCCGATCTGGGTGGGCACGGTGGACAGCTGCATCACCGGTTGGGCGATCCAGCCGCGCGGATCGTTGCGGATCTTCTTGCTGATCGTGGTCAATTCCTTGGCCGAGGCGTCCGGACCGAAAACGATGCCGTAGCCGCCCGAGCCCTCCACCGGTTTGATGACCAGTTCGTCGATTCGGTCGAGCACTTCCTCCCGTTCGGCGTCCAACCAACAGCGGTACGTGTCGACGTTGGCCAGGATCGGCTTCTCTCCCAGGTAGTACTCGATGATGGTCGGCACGTAGGTGTAGACGAGCTTGTCGTCCCCGACCCCATTGCCCACCGCGCTGGAGATCACGACGTTTCCGGCCCTGGCCGCATTGAGCAGCCCGGCCACCCCGAGCACCGAGTCCGGACGGAACTGCATCGGGTCCAGGTAGGCGTCATCGATGCGGCGGTAGATCACGTCGACCTGCCGCTCGCCCTCGGTGGTGCGCATGTAGACGGCGTTGTCGCGGCAGAACAGGTCGCGGCCCTCGACCAGCTCGACGCCCATCTGCCGGGCCAGCAGCGAGTGTTCGAAGTAGGCCGAGTTGTAGACCCCGGGGGTGAGCACCACGACGGTGGGGTCGGCGACGTTGGTGGGCGCCGCGTTGCGCAGCGCACGCAGCAGATGCGACGCGTAGTCGCCGACCGCGCGCACCCGATGAGTGGCGAACAGGTTCGGGAAGACACGCGCCATGGTGCGCCGGTTCTCCATCACGTAGGACACCCCCGACGGCGATCGCAGGTTGTCCTCGAGCACCCGGAAGTCGCCCTTGTCGTCGCGAATGAGGTCGATACCGGCGACGTGGATGCGCACGCCGTTGGGCGGCACGATGCCGGCGGCTTCACGGTGGAAGTGTTCGCAGGAGGTGACCAGGCGGCGCGGGATCACGCCGTCGCGCAAGATCTCCTGCTCGCCGTAGATGTCGTCGAGGTAGCACTCCAGCGCCTTGACCCGTTGGGTGATGCCGCGTTCCAGCCGGGACCATTCCGCGGCGGAGATCACCCGCGGCACCAGATCGAGCGGAAACGGCCGCTCCTGGCCGGACAGCGAGAACGTGATCCCCTGATCGATGAATGCTCGGCCCAGCGCATCCGACCGCGATTGCAGTTCGGAGGCGTCGGACGGAGCAAGCTCGGCGAAGATGCCCTTGTACGGGCCGCGTACGTTGCCAGAGCCGTCGAACATCTCGTCGAACGCCTCCGAGTACCTGCCCAGGCGGTTGTAGCCGCCGAAGATGCCCTGATGTTCGGCACGCCGCGTCGAAGCGGCGCGCTGCCCGGCCGGCCTCGACCCGTTCGGTTCGGCTGCTGGGCTACGGACGGATCTCAGGCTCACCCTCCCCATGCTGCCGCACCGGGCCGTGTTTCGCCGGGTCAACGGAGTAGCGCGTTTCGGCAGGCCAAAGGGCGGTCGAGGTGGTATGCGGACGGAAGGACCAGGCATCGGAGGCCGACGATTCGGCAGCGCCATTTTGGGAGTTCAGATGTCTCGCTGGTACCCTGAACAGTCGCTGCCCGCAGTGCGGGTGTGCGCACCCAGACTTCGGTAACCCCAGCTAGAGAACTACGAAGGAATTTTTACGTGGCCAACATCAAGTCGCAGGAAAAGCGCATCCTCACCAACGAGCGTCGTCGGCTGCGGAACCAGTCGGTGAAGTCGTCGCTGCGTACGGCTGTGCGTAGCTTCCGCGAGGCCGTCGACGCGGGCGAGAAGGACAAGGCCGCCGAGTTGCTGGTGTCGACCAGCCGCAAGCTCGACAAGGCCGCCAGCAAGGGCGTCATCCACGCCAACCAGGCCGCCAACAAGAAGTCGGCTCTGGCCCTGGCCCTGAACAAGCTCTGATCCTTCAGTAGTTCATCCGGTTCACCGGGTGGCGAGTTCCGCCACCCGGCGTACCGCTGTCTCGAGGGCGTAGTCGGCATCCGCCGCTGCGCCCTTTACGTCTGCATTGAGGGTGGCGACCACCCGCATGGCCTCGGCCACCGAGTCGCGTGACCATCTGCGGGCCTGCTTCTGCGCCTTCTGCACCCGCCACGGCGGCATCCCCAGTTCACCGGCCAGCCGGTACGGATCTCCCGACAGCGGACCGACCCGTGCGATCGTGTGCACAGCCTCGGCCAGCGCGTCGGCCAACACCACCTGTGGTTCGCCGGCCAGCATCGCCCACCTCAGCGCTTCGGCGGCGCCCGCGACGTCTCCGGTGACGGCCTTGTCCGCGATATCGAAGCCCTTCACCTCCGCCTTGCCGCTGTGATAGCGGCGCACCGCAATCGCGTCCACCTGCCCGGCGGTGTCGGCCACCAGCTGTGAGCACACCGCGGCGAGCTCGCGGATGTTCGATCCGACCGCGTCGAGCACCGCGGTGACCGTGTCGTCGGACACCTTGGCCCGCAGTGTGCGGAACTCGGCCCGCACGAAATCCGCGCGCTCGGCCGGCTTGGTGATACGGGCACACGGATGCACTTGTGCGCCAAGCTTTTTCAGTTGATCTGCCAACGCCTTGGCCCGCCCGCCGCCGGAGTGGATGACGACCAGCACTGTGCCCGGCGGCAGATCGGCTGCGGCCGAGGCGATCAGGGCCACAGCATCCTTGCCCGCCTCGGCGGCGGCCTCCAGCACCACCAAGCGTTCCTCGGCGAACAACGACGGACTCAGCAGCTCGGCCAGCTCGCTGGTGCTGACCTCGCCGGCGCGCATCCGGTCCAACGGGACGTCGTCCGATCCGGCCTGCTGACGCAGTGCCCGCAGCACCGAGCCCACGGCTCGTTCGACCAGGAGTTCCTCATCACCCAGGACCAGGTGCAGACCGTCGATCTGTTGACTCACACCGATGATCGTGTCACGCCGACCCGACAGCTCCGACCACCTGGCCCGCCAGCGCCCAGGCCAACAGACCGAACACCAGCACGGCCAGTCCACGACGCAGCCAACGCAGCCGCCACAGCACTGTCAACGCCACGCCTCCCAGCGCCACCGACACGACACCGGCCACTCCCGAGGGTGATGGCAGCGCGGCCGCGGGCAATGCCGAAGCCCACCGGGCCACCGAAAGCAGCCACCACAGCTCGGGCCCGGTGAACCGGATCAGCAGCTGTGCCCCGCCCGGCCAGACGGCCGAACACACGGCAGCTGCTGTGCCGAGCACCGTGATCGGCGGAATCACCCCGGCCACCGCGAGGTTGGCGGCCACCGCCACCAGGCTGACGGTTCCCGAGATCCCGGCCACCAGTGGGGCGGTGACCAATTGGGCCACCACCGCGACGCTCACCGCCGCCGCGACCGGGCGCGGCCAACCCCGGCGCCGCAGCCGGGCCGACCACACCGGGGCCAGGACGACGATGCCTGCGGTCGCGCATACCGACAACGCGAACCCGACATCGACCGCGAGTTCGGGCGCCGCGATGATCAACGCGATCACGCTGGCCGCCAGCGCAGGCACGGCTTGCCGGCGCCGATGGGTCAGCACCGCCAGCAGTGTCACCGCGCCCATCACCGCGGCACGCAACACACTGGCCGAGGGCTGCACGACGATGACGAAGCCGACCAGCCCGGCGGCGGCGAGCAGCACGGCCGCCCTCGGCCCGAGCAACGCGGCGCTGAGCAACAGCGCGCCACAGACGATCGTCACGTTGGCCCCCGACACCGCGGTCAGGTGTGTCAGGCCCGCTGTGCGGAATTGCGCCGTAGTCGTACCGGTGACCGCCGAGGTGTCGCCGAGCACCAACGCGGGCAGCATGGCGGCCTGATCGGCGGGCAGCACCGTGCGCGCGGCCTCCGCGAAGCTCGAACGTATCCGCGCGGCGACCCGCTGCACGGCTGAAGAATCCCCCAGCGACGGTTCCCCAGAAGCCGCCAGTACCGCGACGCTGAGGTCCTTGCGGTTCGGATGTCGCACGGCCGCCCGAAACCGCACCGGGCGACCGGGACCGGCCTGACCGAACGACGACGGGCCGAACACCAGGACCCGGCCCGACATCGGCACCTGATCGACCCGTCGCAGAGTCGCGCGGAACATCAGCCGACCGCCGTTCACAACGCGCGGCGTTTCGCCCGGTACCACCTCGACATTCGCATGGGCACCATAGAGCCGGACGACCGGATGATGCTCGACCTGATGCACGCGTAGTCCGATCGCCACGGAAAAACCGGCTGCCACCGCCGCCACCGCCAGAACCGCGGCCGCGATCGGTTGGGGATCCGTGCGATACCTGCCGCCGCACCGCGCAGCCAGCCAGGTCAACCCCACAGCGGCGAGGCCGACAGCGACCGAGGCCCCGGGATTCCACACGATTCCGGCCGCCGACACCGACCACGCGGTCAGGGCCGCCGGGACGATACGTAGGTCCAGGGGCTGCCCCTCGATCCACTCATCGCCGGCCGGCCCGTCAGTGTCCGACTCCTGCCTGCCCGAGCCGACCGTGCCCGAGCCGGCCCTGCCCGGACCGTCACGCCCGGACCAGCTCACGCAGCTTCTCCAGCCGCGCCGGGCCGATCCCGTCGACGTCGCCGAGCTGATCGACGCTGTCGAACCGGCCGTGAGCGGACCGCCAGGCCACGATCGCCTCAGCGGTCACCGGGCCGACGCCGGGAAGTGCGTCGAGGTCGTCGACGGTCGCGGTGTTGAGGTCCACCGGACCCGCCGGGGCGCCGGAGGCAGGAGACGCCGGGCCACCGCGTTCCCCGGCGGCCTGAGCCTGGCCGGCGACCGAGCTGCCCATGGTCGCCGGTTGCCCCGGCGGCGCCTCGATACCGACAACGATCTGCTCGCCGTCACCGACCCGCCTGGCCATGTTCAACCCGATCAGGTCAGCACCATCCAGCGGCCCGCCGGCGCTCTCCAGCGCGTCGGCGATGCGCGCCCCGGGCTGCAGGGTCACCAGGCCCGGTTTGTGGACCAGTCCGACCACGCTGACCACCACCGGCCCCGCGGGCGTGTTGCCGGGCGGAGTGGGCGCGGCCGACGAAACCATCTGTACCGGTGGAAGATTCGCCGAGGCGACCGGCGGCGGTTGCTGCCGGATCAGGGCGAGTACGGTGACCAATATCGCCAGTACTCCGACACCGGCCAGCGCCAGCGCCCCGGCGCGCCCGGGATCGGCACGGACCGCAGCCAACCAACCCCGCCTGTCCCCAGGAGCCGTATCGGGCAGCCATCTCGACAGCGCACTTTCGGATGCGGTGTCGCGGTCCGGGCTGTCATCGCCCTCGGCGTCGCCTTGCTCCCCGCCGGCCACTCCGCCACCACCCAGGCGACGGAGCCGCTCCACCGACAATTCGGTACCCATGCCCGCGACGGTAGGTGCGGGGCGCGACGTTTCCCGGTTCGCGACCGCTCCGTGCGGGCCCGCTGTGGATGAATCTCGTGCTGTGGATCACCTATCCCGCCCCGCCCGCGGAGGGCTGCTGGGGCGTCGCGCGTTCCAGGTAACGCAGCAATTCCACCGGGAACGGAAGCACCACGGTGGAGTTCTTCTCCGCGGCCACCTCGACGACCGTCTCCAACAGCCGCAGCTGCAAAGCCGCCGGCTCGGCCGCCATCACATCGGCGGCCGCAGCGAGCTTTTCGGACGCCTGCAGCTCGCCGTCGGCGGTGATGACGCGGGCCCGTCGTTCGCGCTCCGCCTCGGCCTGGCGTGCGATCGACCGCTTCATCGAATCCGGCAGCACGACATCCTTGATCTCGACGCGGTCGAGGTGAATTCCCCAGCCCACCGCAGGGTTGTCGATGAGTAGTTCGAGACCCTGATTGAGCCGTTCCCGGTTGGACAGCAGATCGTCCAGGTTGCTCTTGCCGATGATCGACCGCAGAGAGGTCTGCGCCACCTGCCCGATGGCCGACATGTAGTCCTGGACGTCGACCACGGCCCGCACTGGGTCGATCACGTTGAAGTAGATGACCGCATCGACCCGGACCGTGACGTTGTCGCGGGTGATGCCGTCCTGTGCGGGCACCGGCATCGTGATGATCTGCATGTTGACCTTCTGCAGCCGGTCGGCGACGGGGATGAGCATCGTCAGACCCGGCTGCCGGACGTCTTCCCTGACCCGGCCGAACCGGAAGACCACGCCCCGCTCGTACTGCCTGACCACGCGGAGGTTGTTCACTCCGACCCAGAGCAGGGCGATAGCGGCGACGCCCCCCGATGCGAGTGCATAGAGCATGTCCATGATCCGACCTCGATCCATGGCGTCCGCGGGACGAACTCGCCCCGCAATTCGATTGTGCGACGCCGGCGTGGCTGCCGCCAGGACGAACCGGGGCCCTACCGCGGGTGAACAAGTCCCCGATAGTGTCTAGGGTCCAGCGCAGGGCTCAGTGACGGAGGCGAACATGACCGCAGCGGACAGGCCGATCCGGGTCATCCAGTGGACCACGGGCAACATCGGGCGGCGCTCGCTGCACGCGATCATCGGCCGCGACGACATGGAACTGGTCGGTGTCTATGCCCACGGTGCGGACAAGGTGGGCGTCGACGCGGCCGAGCTGGCCGGCCGGCCCGAGCCCACCGGAGTTCGAGCAACCAACAGCATCGACGATCTGATCGCGCTCAAGCCGGATGCCTGCTGTTACAACCCGTTGTGGCCCAACATCGACGAGCTCGTCGCACTGCTGGAGGCCGGGGTCAACGTCTGCTCCACCGCTGCCTGGATCACCGGTGGCAAGCAGACTCAGGAGGATCTCGACCGGATCCGAAAGGCTTGCGAGACAGGCAATTCCACTATCTTCGGCAGCGGCGCCCATCCGGGTATGACCAACATGGTCGGCATGGTGTTGTCCGGGTCCTGCGAGCGGGTCGACGAAATTCGGATCACCGAGTCGGTGGACTGCTCGACCTACGAATCGGCAGGCACCCAGAGCGCGATGGGCTTCGGTCAGGATCCGGACACCCCTGGACTGGCCGAGAGCGTGCGCCGCGAGAGCGAGGTGTTCGCCGAATCCGCGGCGATGATGGCCGACGCCATCGGCGCCAAGCTGGACCGCATGACCTTCGACGTGCAATTCACCGCCGCGACCGGCGATTCCGATTTGGGTTTCATGGAGATCCCCAAGGGCACCGTGGGCAGCGTGTACGGCTATCACCGAGGCTGGGTAGGCGACAAGAACGTCGTCAGCGTCGGATTCAACTGGACCATGGGCGATCACGTCACCCCGCCGAAACCGCTTGAGCACGGCCACGTCATCCAGGTGTTCGGGCTGCCCAACATGCGCACGGTGCTGCACTGCCTGCCGCCCAAGGACTGGACCGAGCCCGGCTTCATGGGCCTGGGCATGATCTACACCGCGCTGCCGGTCACCAACGCGGTGCCCGCCGTGGTGGCCGCGCCGCCCGGAATCGTCACGCTCAAGGACCTGCCCCCGATCACGGGCCGGTTCGCCGGCTAGCTCGGGGCTGCTGCCGCGATCGCCGCGTCGTTTTCCACCTGACGGTTGTGCCCGCTGCTGATGCACCGCCCTGACGTAGAAAGCGGCGTCGGCCAAAAGCGGCGTCGGCAATCGCCGGCTAGCTCGAAGCGTCCTCCACGGTGAGGCAGGCGCCCACCGCGCCGCCACCGACGTGCACCGCGAGTACCGCACCCATGTCCGTCACCGAAAGCGACCTCAGGTTGGGCAGCCGGTCGGTGAGCGCTGCGGCGATCTCCGCGGCCCCGTCTGGGTTGTCGACGTGGTGCACGACCACGTTCACAGCACCGTCGCCTGCCGCATCGGCGATCTGATCGACAAGCGCCGCATGCGCTTTCGATATCGTCCGGATGCGTTGTGAGAGCACCAACCGGCCGTCGACATCAAGACGCAGCAGCGGTTTGAGCGCCAGTGCGGTCCCCAGCCACGATGCCGCGGTGCCGATGCGGCCGCTGCGCCGCAAGTTGTCGAGCCGGTGCACGACGATGAATGCCCGTCCGCGCGGTATCGCGGCACGCGCTGCGGCCTCGACCGCGTCGAGTGGCTCGCCACGATGTGCCGCCTCGGCGGCGGCGAGGGCGACGAAGCCCACCCCCATGGCCGCTGCCCGCGAGTTCACCACCCGCACGGCCGGCCCGATCTCACGGGCCGTCGCCGCGGCAGTGCTGTAGGTGCTCGAAAGTGCAGCCGAAATATGCACTGCGACAACACCGTCGCCGTCACTGTCGGCCAGCGCCTGCTGATAGGTGTCGGCGAGGTCGGCCGGCGAGGCCGCCGACGTCGTGACCCGCGCCCGGTCATAGACCTCCGACGGCATCGGATCGACGCCGTCGCGCCAGTCGTTGCCGTCGTCGAGGATGTGCAACGGCACCTGCCGGATTCCCCACTGCTCGCACAACTCGGGTCGCAACCGCGACGTGGAGTCGGTCACCACCACGACCGCCATCGTCAGTCGGTGGAATCCAGTTGTGGCACACCGGCAGCGGCCAGCCCCTTGAGCATCAACTCGGCCACCGCCCGGTGAGCCTCGAAGTTCCAGTGGATGCCGTCGGGATTGCCACGTCCGTTGAGCACCTCGTCGGCCACCGCGGCCTTGAGATCCACCAACGTCACGTCATGTTCCTGGGCCCAGTCCGTGATCGCCTTGACGGTGGGCTCACGCCCGTGATGGGCCTTGCCGTACGTGTCGGCGATGTGCACCGACGGCAGCGAGGCCACCACCGGAATGCCCGGCCGGTTGAAATCGATGGCGTTGCGCGTCATCTCCAGGTATTCGACCGTGAGACTGGGCGGCAGCGCCGAGCGGGCGATCGGCGACAGTCTCGGCTGGAGCCAGCCGTAGCCGTCGCGCGCCCAGCGCCGCAGCCAGGCGGGACGCACATATCGGATCAACTCTCGCAGGGCCGTCGGCAGCGGCGAGGGCAACGAGTCCATACCGCTGGTGGCGAAGATGACCGCACCCGCCCGCGGCAACGCCGCCCATGACCGTGGATCCTGGGTGGCGGCCCACCACACGTCGCGACACGTCCAGCCGATGCGGCCGATGAGCTCGACATCCCAACCCAACTGTTCGGCCACGATGTTGGGCCAGATCCGCGGATCGTCGGACGGCAGGCCGCCGGTCGGACCGAAATACGAAAGAGAATCACAGAACACCAGCAGGGTCGGCCTGCGGTGATGCGAGAGGTCAGAGGACATCGTTGGCCACCTGTGCCGAGGCGTTCCACACATCCAGTCGCCATTTGATGACATCGAACGCGTCACCATCCGCCCCGGTGTCGGCCGAATGTCCGGACAGCTGAACCCAACTGGCGTTGCCCATGCCGCCGAGCACCGGCCAGTTGTCCACCGGCAGACCGAGCAGTCCGGCGGTCAGCGCCGCGATCAGCCCACCGTGAGCGACCAGTACGACCGGGCGTTCCGAGCTGCCCCCGGCCTGCTCCACACCCCACTCCGGTTGCCCGGCAACAAGTTCGGCCACCACCGGCACGCTGCGGTCGGCCACGTCGACGCGGCTCTCACCGCCGTGCGGGGCCCATCGGGCGTCCTCACGCCACGCCGCGCGAGCGCCCGGGGCCAGCGCGTCCACCTCCAGATGAGTCAGGCCCTGCCAGTCCCCCAGATGAGTCTCACGCAGCCGCTCGTCCACCTGAACCGGGACTCCGGCGCGGTCCCCGAGGGTCACCGCGGTGTCCAGCGCGCGCTTGAGATCCGAGGACACGATCAACAGCGGCTGACGCTTGGCCAGCACCTCGGCAGCGGCGGCCGCCTGGTCGCGGCCGAGATCGGACAGTTCGGTGTCGAGCTGTCCCTGCATCCGGCTGCCCGCGTTGTACTCGGTCTGGCCATGGCGCAGCAGCACCAGCCGACGGACCCTCATCGCGTCCTCATTCATCGATCTCCGCCGGCCCACCAAGGTCGACCGGAACCTTCGGGCAGTCACGCCACAGCCGTTCCAGGGCATAGAACTCCCGCTCGTCCTGGTGCTGGATGTGCACCACGATGTCGACGTAGTCGAGCAACGTCCAGCGACCCTCGCGGGTGCCCTCACGGCGCGCCGGCTTGTACCCCGCCAGGCGCATCTTGTCCTCGACCTCGTCGACGATCGCGTTGACCTGACGCTCATTGGAGGCCGACGCGATCACGAAGCAGTCGGTGATCACCAACTGGCCCGACACGTCGATGACCACGACATCGTCGGCCAGCTTGGCCGCGGCGGCGCGGGCGGCCACCGTCGCCATCGCGACGGCCTCTTCGGTGGCGCTCATCGAACCGGCTCCATGGTGTGTTGACCCTTCCCCTCGGCGGAATACAACCCGCGTTTGGCTACGTACTGCACCACACCATCGGGCACCAGGTACCAGATCGGCCGACCTTCTGCGGCCCGGTTGCGGCAGTCGCTGGACGAGATCGCCAGTGCGGGCACCTCGACCAATGTCAATGCTTCCGGCGGCAGCTCACGCAGCGCCGCCTCGATGTGTTCACCGTCCAGCTCATAGCCGGGCCGGCTCACGCCGACGAACCTGGCCATGGAAAACAGATCCTCCCAGTTCTGCCAGGACAGGATCGACGCCAGGGCATCGGCTCCGGTGATGAAGTACAGGTCGGTATCGGCGTTGAGCGCACGAAGGTCGCGCAGGGTGTCCTTGGTGTAGGTCGCCCCGCCCCGATCGATGTCCACCCGGCTGACCGAGAACCGCGGGTTGGACGCGGTCGCGATCACCGTCATCAGGTATCGGTCCTCGGGCGCGCTGACCCGCCGTTCGTGTTTCTGCCAGGGCTGCCCCGTCGGGACGAAGACCACCTCGTCGAGCTCGAACAGGTCAGCCACCTCGCTGGCGGCGACCAGGTGCCCGTTGTGGACGGGATCGAACGTCCCACCCATCACACCTAACCTGCGCCGTGTTGCCACAAAGAGGCAGCTTACGGGAGCGTTGACGGGCGTCGGCACCCGCGCGAACGCTGCCGGTACGGGGCATCGTGCCGCGCGCTGCTCAGACCGGCAGCAACCCGTCGATCACCGTGGCCAGCTGCTTGGCCGACCGGCACTCGTGCATCGGGATGGTTTCGAGGTATCTCGGAACCGCGGAGTCCCCGCTGCCCCACAGATGCTTGGGCTCGGGATTGAGCCAGTGCGCGTGGCGGCTGGCCGACACCATGTGTGCCAACAGCGCCGTCTCGGGGTTGCGGTAGTTGTTGCGGCCGTCGCCCAGCACCAGCAGCGAGCTGCGCGGCGACAGCACATTGGGGTACTTGTCCAGGAACGAGACGAAAGCGTGCCCGTAGTCGGAGTGCCCGTCTCGGGTGTACACGCCCGCCTCGCGGGTGATGCGCTGCACCGCGACCGCCAGATCGGCCTCCGGGCCGAACATGTCGGTGACCTCGTCGGTGGTGTCGATGAAGGCAAAGACGCGCACCCTGCTGAACTGCTGACGCAGCGCCGAGACGAGCATCAGGGTGAAGTGGCTGAAGCCGGCCACCGAACCCGACACATCGCAGAGCACCACGAGCTCGGGACGAGCCGGATGCGGCTTCTTGAGCACCACGTCGATCGGCACACCGCCGGTGGACATCGACTTGCGCAGCGTCTTGCGCAGGTCGATCTCGCCCGACCGGGACCGGCGGCGCCGGGCCGCCAGCCGCGTCGCCAATGTCCGTGCCAGGGGCTGCACGGTCTTGCGCATCTGACGCAGCTGCTCACCGGAGGCGCGCAGGAACTCGACGTTCTCGGCCAGCTGCGGCACCCCGTACATCTGCACGTGGTCACGGCCCAGCTGCTCGGCGGTGCGGCGCTTGGTCTCCGACTCCACCATCTTGCGCAGCTGGGAGATGCGCTGGGCGGCCAGGGCTTTGGCGATCTCCTCCTGGGTGGGCGTGGGTTCGTCGCCGTACGGGGCGAGCAGCCCGGCCAGCAGCCGGCCCTCCAGATCGTCCAGGCTCATGGCCTTGAGCGCCTGATAGGACGAGTACGACGGACCGCGGCTGGAGTTGTAGCGGCCATACGCCTCGACGATCCGGGCGATCATCGCCGCCATGCGGTCATCGAGGTTGGCCAGATCCTCGTTGTCGGCCAGCATCTGCACCAGCGCATCGCGCATCGCCTCGATGTCCTCGGGCGGCAGTTGAGGCCGGTTTTCTGTGTCCTCGGCGCTGTCTTCATCATCCGAGAGCACCGTGCGCGCACCCAGAGCCGCCGGGAAGAACAGGTCGAACATCGCGTCGTAGGTCTCACGATGGTCCGGGCGCCGCAACACCGCGCAGGCGATGCCCTCGCGCAGCGCTTCACGATCGCCCAGACCCAGCACGGTGATCACCCGGCCGGCGTCCACGGTTTCCGACGGGCCGACCGAGATCCCTTGCCCGCGAAGGGCTTCGACGAACTCGACGAGGTGCCCCGGCAGCCCGTGCGGGGCCAGTGGCTGGGACGGTCGAACCCGGCGGGGCACCATCAGTTGCGCTCCATCAGTTCATGCCCCATCAGTTCAGCCTGAGCTCGCCGGCCGCGCGCTGCTGGTCGGACTGGTGTTTGAGCACCACACCGAGGGTGGCGGCGATCATCTCGTCGTCGATGGTGTCCAGGCCCAGGGCCAGGACGGTACGGCCCCAGTCGATGGTCTCGGCGACCGACGGCACCTTCTTGAGCTGCATACCGCGCATCACACCGATGATCCGAACCAGCTCGGTGGCGATGTGTTCGGGCAGTTCGGGCACCCGCGACAGCAGGATGCGGCGCTCCAGATCCGGGTCCGGGAAGTCGATGTGCAGGAACAGGCAGCGACGCTTGAGCGCTTCGGAGAGCTCGCGTGTGGCGTTCGACGTCAGCAGTACGAACGGTGGCCGCTCGGCCTTGATGGTGCCCAGCTCGGGGACGGTCACGGCGAAGTCGGAGAGCACCTCCAGCAGCAGGCCCTCGATCTCGATGTCGGCCTTGTCGGTCTCGTCGATCAGCAGCACGGTGGGGTCGGTGCGCTTGATCGCGGTCAGCAGCGGACGGGTCAGCAGGAACTCCTCGCTGAAGACGTCCATCTTCGTCTGGTCCCAGTCGCCGCCATTCGCGCTCTGCCCGGCCTGGATGCGCAGGATCTGCTTGGCGTGATTCCACTCGTACAGCGCGCGAGCCTCGTCCACACCCTCGTAGCACTGCAACCGCACGAGCTCGGAGCCCGTGGTGGCCGCCACCGCCCGGGCCAGCTCTGTCTTGCCGACGCCAGCCGGGCCCTCGACCAGCAGCGGCTTCCCGAGCCGGTCGGCGAGGAAAACCGCTGTCGCGGTGGCGGTATCGGGCAGATAGCCGGTCTCCGCCAGGCGTCGCGCGACATCGTCGATGTCGGCGAACATCGGAGCGGGGCGAGCGGGCACGCTCATGTGGTCTCCTGGTCTTGAGTCTGGTCGGCGCCTAGGCCGAGCGGGTCTGGCCGTCTCCCCACACGATCCATTTGGTCGAGGTCAGTTCCGGCAGGCCCATCGGTCCGCGGGCATGCAGCTTCTGGGTGGAGATTCCGATCTCTGCGCCGAAACCGAACTGTTCTCCGTCGGTGAACGCGGTGGACGCGTTGACCATCACCGCAGCCGCGTCCACCTGTTCGGTGAAGCGCTGGGCCGCGGCAAGATCCGTCGTCACGATGGCCTCGGTGTGCCCGGTGCCGTACTCGTTGATGTGATTGATCGCCCCGTCGACCCCATCCACGAGGGCGACGGCGATGTCCATCGAGAGGAACTCGGTGTGCAACTCCTCGTCGGTGGGATCGGCGTGCACCGTGACCCCGGCCGCGCGCAGCGCGGCGGTGAGCCTGGGCAGCGCGGTGGCCTCGAGTGTTCGGTCCACCAGCAGCGTCTCGGCAGCGTTGCAGACGCTGGGACGCCGGGTCTTCGAGTTGAGCAGGATCTTCTCGGCCAGGTCGATATCTGCCGAGGAATGAACGTAGACATGGCAATTGCCGACGCCGGTCTCGATAGTCGGCACCTGCGCATCGCGCACCACCGCCTCGATCAGGCCGGCGCCCCCGCGCGGGATCACCACGTCGACCAGTCCGCGGGCCTGGATCAGATGGGTGACGCTGGACCGGTCATGGCTGGGCAGCAACTGCACCGCGTCGGTCGGCAGCCCCACCGATGCCAACGCTGCACGCAGCGCCGTCACCAGCGCCTGATTGGACCGCGCCGCGGACGAGCTGCCGCGCAGCAGAGCGGCATTGCCGGATTTGAGGGTGAGACCGAACGCGTCCACCGTGACGTTGGGACGCCCCTCGTACACCATGCCGACCACGCCCAGCGGCACCCGCTGCTGACGCAGTTGCAGTCCGTTGGGCAGGGTGCTGCCCCGCAGCACCTCACCGACCGGATCGGGCAGCCCGGCGACCTGACGCAGCCCCGCCGCGATGCCGTCGACCCGTTGGGGATTGAGCGCGAGGCGGTCGAGTATCGCCTCGGGGGTGCCCGCTGCGCGCGCAGCATCGAGATCGGCCGCGTTGGCAGCCAGGACCTCGTGGACGTGGGCCAGCACGCTGTCGGCGGCGGCATGCAGCGCGCGGTTCTTGGTTTCGGCACTGAGGGTGCCCAAGGCACGGGCGGCGATGCGGGCCCTGCGCGCGGCCGCGTGCACCTGCTCGCGCAGGTCTTCTGTCGGGGCGCTGACGGGCGGTGTCTGCACGCTCATCGCCCCAGGGTATCGGAGGTGTTGACGCGGTTCGACACGTGTCAGCACCCAGCAGGATTAGCGTTGTGAACTATGGCGGCTTCGCGGGTGTGCGTGGTTGGGAGTATCAACGCTGACCAGACGTTCGTCGTCAACAGTCTGCCCCGGCCGGGACAGACCATCCTGGCCTCGTCACTCACGTCGTCACCGGGCGGCAAGGGCGGTAACCAGGCGGTGGCGGCCGCGCGGGCCGGCGCCGAGGTCGCCTTGGTGGCAGCCGTCGGCGACGATGCCGCGGCCACCATCCTGCGGGAGCACCTCCGGGCCAACGGCGTCGGGACCGACGCCGTGACGTGCGTTCCGGGAGCGAGCGGATCGGCCGCGATCCTGGTCGACACGGTCGGTGAGAACTGCATCGTGGTGGCACCGGGCGCCAACGCCCGGCTCGAGGTGGATTCCGAGGCTGCGCGCACGGCCATCGTCTGGAGTGAGGTGGTCTTGATCCAGTTGGAGATCCCGGTGACGACGGCGATCGCGGCGGCCAAGCTGGCGCGGGCGGCCGGCGCCGTGGTGATGCTCAACGCATCGCCGTCCGGCACCGCAGCACACCAACTGCTGGCCTTGTCGAACCTGGTCGACGTGGTGGTGGTGAATGAAACCGAGGCCGCCGGATGGCACTGGCCGGTCCGGCATCTGGTGATCACCCGCGGCTCGCAAGGCGCCAGCTATCTGGGCTCGGACGAGCGTTTCGACGTGCCGGCTCCCGCGGTGCAGGCGCTGGACACCGCCGGGGCCGGTGACGTGTTCGCCGGGGTGCTCGCCGCCGGGTGGCCCGCCGGCCACGAGCAGGCCCTGCGCCGCGCCTGCGCCGCCGGAGCGCTGGCCACCTTGGTTCGCGGGGCGGGCAACTGTGCCCCGTCGGCCGCGGACATCGACGCTCTCCTGACTCGGCGAGACGCCAACTGACGCCGATACCGTTGCCGTTATAGTCGCCAGCATGACCCAGGTAGAGACACCGCGACCCCCTGATGGCGACTGGCTCGGCACGCCGTACCTGAGGTTCGACCGGCAGGGGCCGTTCGGCGTGGTCACACTGGATCGGCCCGAGGCACGCAACGCGATGACACCGGCGATGTACTTCGGCATCCGCTACGCGGTGACCCATGTCGAGGCTGACCCGGATCTGGCCGGCCTGCTGATCACCGGCACCGGGGACGTGTTCGCACCCGGCGGTGACCTCGGCGGCGGCAACGGCGTCGACGACTGGATGAGTTTCGGTGCAGCGCTGTCGATGGACGTCACGCCCTTCGAAACGCTGCGCCAATCGGTCAAGCCGGTGGTGAGTGCGGTCAACGGGTTGTGTCAGGGCGGTGGTTTGCAGATCGCGATCTGCAGCGACATGGCCGTGGTGAGCGACCGCGCCACGTTCCGGGTGCCGGAGTTGTACCGCGGCATCGCCGACACCTACTACAGCCAGATGCTGGCCCGCCTGATCGGCCCGGTCCGCACCCGCGACCTGATGTTCACCGGCCGCACGCTGAGTGCGCAGGAGGCGGTCGACTGGGGCATGGTCGCCCGGGTGGTGCCACACGACGAATTGCTTTCCGCTGCAACAGAAGTGCTCGCCCAGTGCTGCCGGACCGCACCCCGGGCGCGCGGTGTGGTCAAGTCCAGCTTGGACAGCTACATGGGCCTCTACGACCGGATCGGCATGAAGGCCAGCTACAGCGGCGACGAGGCCGCGGAGGGCTTCCGCGCCTTCAAGGCGCGGCGCTCGCCCGAGTGGGTCCATCCCGACCTGCGTATCGAGGGCCGCATCTAGCCAGAGGCGAAGATGCGGCCCCCGCATCGCTAGACGCTCACCGCTTCCCGAGCGGCGTCGGCCGCCGGCTGCGCGTGGGCGCCGGCACCCACGGTCGGCAGCGACACCGCGACGCCGGAGATGTCGACGGCGCCGAACTGGGTGAAGTTGAGGAACGGCGTGGCCGAACTGGTGATCTGCACGGTGGCGGTGTGCCCGGGTTCCAGCGTGTAGGCCACCGCCTCCATCGGGATGGTGACGGTGTGCTCCTTGCCGTCGAGGGTGACCGGGATCGGAGTGACCACATTGCCGATCACCTTCCCGGTCTGGTCGTCGACGATCTGGGCGTAGACGTGGCGGCTGGTGCCGATGCCCGAATACGTCATCGTCAGTTCGGGCGCACCGACGATCTGGGTCGCCGTATCCGACGGCGCCGCCACCGTGACGTTCACCGCGTTGGTGGCCTTGGTGCCGTCGCCGAGCCCGAACGGAATCCCAGCCGCGCCCGGTCCCGAGCCGCCGAGGATCGGGACGATCCCGAGCAGACCGCCGCTGCCCGACGCCGTAACCGGGGCCCCGGCGAAATCGGGATCCGACGGCAGCAGATCGGACGTGTAGTGGGCGCCGTTCTGGTCGATCCACTGGAACGTGGGAAGAGTATCGGCCAGGCCGCCATCGACATTCTCGCCCTTGTGCTTGACGTAGGTGTCCAACCAGCTCAGCGTCGCGGTCTCGACCATCTCCGTGCTGTCGCCGGCCGGTGTCTCGCAGTTGCCGTGGCCGCCGCAGAACCACACCATCTTCACCGGAACACCGTTGGCGTCCAGAATCGTCGCGTTGTCGATGGCCTGCTGCAGCGGGAACAAGACGTCGACCGTGCCCTGGATGATCAGCGTGGGAGCGGTGATCTTGTTGACCAGGGAGGTCGGGCCGCTGCCGGCCAGTACGGCCTGTTGCTCCGGGGTGAGGACACCCAGCAGCGCTCCGGTGAAGATGCCTGCGTACAACTGGTTGTTGATGTGGGCGCCCGATGTCACGAGCGAAAGCAGCAGCAGCGCAGCGTAGGACGTCTTGAACGCCTCGTTGGGGTACAGCGAACTGTTCAGCGAGTTCCACGAGATCGTCGGGACAATCGCGTCGATCCGGTTGTCGGTACCCGCGGCCACCCACTGGATGCCGCCGCCGTACGACGGGCCGACCATGCCCATTCGCGGGTCATTCGCGGCGTCGAGCTGCGTTCCGGGACGTTTGGCGACGTAGTCGATCATGGCCGACACATCGCGGCCCTCGTAGAACGGGTTGTCCAGCTGCAGTATCCCGCCCGAGGCGTGCTCACCCCGGGAATCCCAGGTGACGACGTTGTAGCCGGCGTCGCGGAACGTGCCGACACCGGTGGCGCCACCGGTGTACGGATTCGTGTCACCCGCGCTGGACAGGCCCGCACCGCTGAAGATGGTCGGCGCTTCCCCGCCTGCCTGCAGGCCCGATGCCGGAAACCAGTTCATGCTGATCTCGGTTCCGTCGAACGAGGTGACCTTGTAGGTGTAGGCCACCGGGGTGCCCGCGGGCGCCAGCTGACCGACGTTGACGTCGACGTCGACCATCTCGGAATCGCCGATGAGCGGGGCCAGCAGGTCGTTCACCACGGGCACCTGGTGAACGATCACCAGCACCTGCGGCACGAACGAACCCACGATCGGGATCTGTTGCAGCGCAGCGTCGAACGCCGTGGTCTCGGCGACCAGGACGGTGAACTTCTCTGTACCGCCGCTGTCGACCACGGTCGCGTACGGCAGGAACGTGAACGAGCCGTTGGCCGAGTCGAGCCGAACCTTGCCACCCGCGCTCGGATCTCCGATCACGGTGTAGGTGAGCGGCAGCCCGCTCGTGCTCGTCGCCCCCGTCGCGCCGTGGATGATGCCGTCGGTGATGCCGACCGAAGGGGCCGCGGTGATGCCACCGGTGGCGGTGACCGAGGGTGAGACGGCCGCGGTGGAGAACTCCCGGCGCGCGGCCGCCAACAGAACCCACTCGGCGGGCGAATCGGGCGTCGGTGCGGTCGGCGAATTTCCGGCCAGCGTCGCGGCGATGTCGTTGACGACGCTCGCGAGCAGGCCCCGCACGGGAGCCAGGACAGCAGTCGGCTGTTCGGCCTTCGCGGTCGCTGTCACGCCCGGTTTCGCCGCGGGTGCGTCGGCGGCGTCGGTTTCGACAGCCTCGAGCGTGAGGTCTTCCACGGCCGGCGGCTCGGAATCCTGGGCGTGATCGCGAAGGGGCCGCGGCAGTTTCGGCGTCGCGAGCGACGGGACCCGCGGTGTCTCGGCGACCCCGGCCGCAGTCGCCTGCTTGGCCGAATCGGCACTCTTGGTGCCCTCGCCAACCGAGGGGGCCGATGCCGCGCCGTGACGGGTCAGGCGGGCCTCGATCGTGGCCTGGGCGTCCGAGAGTCGGTCGGCGATCGTCTGAACGGAGTCCGACTTCGGCGTTGCCGGACTCACGCGGTGACGGCCGGATTCACCGGCTTTGGCCACCCGGTCTCTGATCGCCGCGCGCACCGCCGCCTGCCGCACCGAGCGAGCGTTCTGCCGGTCCTTCGCCGGCCCCTTGGCGGCCGGGGCGGACACCGACTCCGACGACGTGTCGCCGGACCCGGGTGATGCCGAGGCGACCGGGGTACCCAGTGCCTGACCACCGAGAACGACAGCCGACCCGACCCCGAGCGCGACCGCCAATCCCCCTACCCGACCGACGTACTTTGCAGCACCCAACCCAACCTCCTAGACCGACATCCGGCGACGCCGGACTGTGACCTGCCGCACATTAGCGTGCCGACGTGAGGCAGAAGGTTAGCTTGTCAATTTTTTTCGACGTCAATTGGGTGGAGCGGTCCGTTGGCCGGAGGTGGCCTATTGCTCGGGAATGTTCCGCTCGATCTCGTCGAGCCAGATCCGCGCCGACATGTCCGAGGGCGCCCGCCAGTCACCACGCGGAGACAAGGCGCCGCCGTGCGACACCTTGGGACCGTTCGGCAGCGCCGAACGCTTGAACTGGGAGAACGAGTAGAACCGCTGCGCGAACACCTGCAGCCAGTGCCGGATCTCCTTGAGGGAGTACGCCGGGCGCTTGTCTTCGGGGAACCCGGCCGGCCAGTCACCGAGAGCCGGATCATGCCAGGCGTGCCAGGCCAGGAAGGCCACCTTCGACGGGCGGAAACCGTAACGCAGCACCTGGAACAACGAGAAGTCCTGCAGCACATACGGTCCGACCTTGGCCTCGCTGCTCTGGATCTCCTCGTCCTCCCCCGTCGGGACCAGCTCCGGGGTGATCTCGGTGTCCAGCACGGACTGCAGCACCTCGTTGACTTCCGAGTCCTGCGCGCCGAATTGACCCGATGAGATCACCCATCGGATCAGGTGCTGGATAAGGGTTTTCGGCACCCCGCCGTTGACGTTGTAGTGCGACATCTGGTCGCCGACACCGTAGGTCGACCAGCCCAGGGCCAGCTCGGACAGGTCCCCGGTGCCGAGCACGATGCCGCCACGCTGATTGGCCAGCCGGAACAGGTAATCGGTACGCAGACCGGCCTGCACGTTCTCGAAGGTGACGTCGTAGACCTTCTCGCCGCGGCCGAACGGATGGTCCATCTCGGTCAGCATCAGCTCGGCCGTCTTCTTGATGTCGATCTCTTCGAACGTCACACCGAGGGCACGGCTCAACCGGATGGCGTTGTTCTTGGTGCGGTCACCGGTGGCGAACCCGGGAAGCGTGAACGCGAGAATGTCGCTGCGCGGACGGTTTTCGCGATCCATCGCCCGCGCCGCCACGATCAGGGCGTGAGTGGAATCCAGCCCGCCGGACACCCCGATGACCACCTTGGGGTAGTTCAGGGCACGCAGCCGCTGTTCCAGACCCGACACCTGGATGTTGTAGGCCTCATAGCAATCCTGTTGCAGCCGTGCGGGGTCCGCCGGCACGAACGGGAACCGCTCGATCTCGCGCAACAGCCCGATGTCACCCGTCGGCGGATCGAGCTGGAACTCGATGCGCCGGAACGAATCCACCTGGGCACCGTGGTTTCTGGCGTTGTCGTCGAACGTTCCCATGCGCAGTCGCTCGGACCGGATCAACTCCAGGTCCACGTCGGCCACCGACCGTCGTTCACCGTGCGGGAAGCGCTCACTGTCGGCGAGCAGTAACCCGTTCTCCCAGATCATCGTCTGACCGTCCCAGGCCAGGTCGGTGGTCGACTCCCCCTCTCCGGCAGCGGCATAGATGTATGCGGCCAGACAGCGCGACGAGGCCGACCGGGCCAGCAGACACCGGTCGTCGGCGCGGCCGACGGTGATCGGACTGCCCGAGAGGTTGGCCAGCACCGTCGCCCCTGCCAGCGCGGCCTGCGCACTGGGCGGCACCGGCACGAACATGTCCTCGCAGATCTCGACGTGCAAGACCAGTCCGGGGAGGTCCGAGGCGACGAACAGCAGGTCCGGTCCGAACGGCACCTCCGCACCGGCCACCCGGATGGTGCCGCGCATGTCGGCGCCGGGCGCCATCTGCCTGCGCTCGTAGAACTCGCGGTAGGTCGGCAGATAAGACTTGGGGGCCACGCCCAGCACCGCCCCGCGGTGGATGATCACGGCGGTGTTGTAGATCCGGTGCCGATGCCGCAACGGCGCGCCGACCACCAACACCGGCGTCAACACCACCGAGGCCGCGACGATCTCGATGAGCGCCTGTTCCACCGATTCCAACAGGGTGTCCTGTAACAGGATGTCGTCGATCGAATAGCCCGACAAGGTCAGCTCGGGGAACACGGCGACTGCCACACCGTCGTCGTGGCAGGCCTGGGCCAGGCGGAGCACCGATTCGGCGTTCGCCGGCGGATCCGCCAGCGCAGTGTGATGAGTGCAGGCGGCAACCCGCGCGAAACCGTGGTGGTAGGCGCTGTAGAAGTCCATCAGGCCCATTGTCACCCGAAAAGTGTCAAGATCGGGGCACTGGGTACCAAATGACGCATGAGTGATACCGCGCTCGTGGTTGTGGACATGCTCAACCATTACCGGCACGAAGATGCCGAAAAGTTGGCTCCCAATGTGGCCCCGATCATCGACCCGCTGGTCGGACTGATCGAAGCCGCGCGCAGCCGCGACGATGTCGACCTGATCTATGTCAACGACAATTACGGCGATTTCGCCGCCCAGTTCAGCGATATCGTCGACGCCGCGCTGGCCGGCGAGCACCCGGATCTGGTGCGCCCGATCGTGCCCGCGGACGACTGCCTGCTGCTGACCAAGGTGCGCCACAGCGTGTTCTATGCGACCGCGCTGCACTACCTGCTGGGCCGGTTGGGCAGCCGGCGGGTGGTACTTGCCGGTCAGGTCACCGAGCAGTGCATTCTCTACAGCGCGCTCGACGCCTACGTCCGGCATTTCGACGTGGTCGTACCCGCCGACGCCGTTGCCCACATCGACGCCGGGCTGGGTGACGCGGCGTTGGAGATGATGCGCAGGAACATGAGCGCGAAGGTCGTTCCTGCGTCTGAATGCCTGGGCTGACGGGCGGCCTATCCTGGCGAGGGTGGATGCCCCCGAACTCGTCGCCCTCCTGCAGGGACGCCGCGTCGCGGTGCTGACCGGGGCCGGGATGTCGACCGACTCCGGAATCCCCGACTACCGCGGTCCCGATTCCCCGCCGAGCAATCCGATGACCATCCGGCAGTTCACCTCCGATCCCGTCTTCCGGCAGCGGTACTGGGCCCGCAATCACATCGGCTGGCGCCACATGGACGCGACTCTGCCCAATGCCGGGCACCGTGCGCTGGCCGCGCTGGAATCCGCTGGTGTGGTGAGCGGCCTGATCACCCAGAACGTGGACCTGTTGCACAGCAAGGCCGGTAGCCGGACGGTGGTCGATCTGCACGGCAGCTACGCGCAGGTGATCTGCCTGGATTGCGGTGCGACCATGCGTCGCGACGAGCTGGCGGAATTGCTGGAAGCAGCCAATCCCGGGTTCCTCGAACGGGCGGAGTCGGTCGGGGGCATCGCGGTGGCCCCGGACGCCGACGCCGTGGTGCGCGAGACGCATTCTTTCACCATCGTGGACTGCGAGGCCTGCGGCGGCATGCTCAAACCCGACATCGTCTACTTCGGTGAGAGTGTTCCCAAAGACCGTGTCGAGCAAGCATATTCGATGGTGGAGGACGCCGAGGCGCTGTTGGTGGCGGGCTCCTCCCTCACCGTGTATTCGGGTTACCGATTCGTCCGGCATGCGGCCGCGCACAACATCCCGGTGGGCATCATCAACCGCGGACCCACCCGCGGCGACGACCTGGCCACGGTCAAGGTCGAGGCCGGCTGTTCGGAGATGCTGGCGCTGCTGAGCGGTGAACTCAGGACGACGTCAACGGCACCGGCGTCGGCATACCAACCGGGCCTGACGGCGTAAGCTCTGACCTGTCGGCGGTACTTCGAGCACGCGACCTTTCGACGTGTCATCGCTGATTTGCGGGATAGGGCCGGATCCGGCCAAGACGGGAGCGTCGCCATGACGCCACAGCAGACACGTAAGAATGACCAGAACTCCACCGTGCCGGCGCGCACGCCACGGCTGCGGCTGAAACCCAAAGCTCCCCAAAGCGGATATGTGGACGGGGCGTGGTGGCCCCATTCCGACGACCTCACCGAAGAACTGCCGGATCTGCTGGCGGTGCTCTCGGTCCGTCTGGGTCGCATCGAGCGGGTCCTCTATCACTTCCCGGCATGGGCCAGTGCACCACGCAAATTCGTCACCGGTGGGCGGACCGTACGCCTGGACGGGTACCGGCTTCAACCGCTGAACACCGTCGAGATTCTCGGCCTCGATGGCGACCGGCTCACCCTGATGGTGATTCCGCCACACACCGACGCCGACGACGCCCACACCGCCATGATGACCGCGGCCGAACCCGACAACGCGGCCAGTGTCGACGGATTGCTCGTGACCAGTGAGCGCGACCGGGCATGGCGCACGCAGGTGTCCATCGCCCAAGAACGCTGGGAATCAGACAGCGAAGCCACCGCATCCCGGGAGCGGGTACAGACGCAGGCCTGATCGCGTCAGGAGAACGTGCACGGCATCGACCGGATGGCGTGCACGAAGTTGCCTTGCAGATATGCCGGTTCTCCCGCGGCGATATCGGGCAGTTGACGCAGCAGCTCGCCGAAGACTGCCCGCAGCTGCGTCCGGGCGACATGCGCGCCCAGGCAGAAGTGGCGTCCACCGCCGCCGAACCCCAAGTGCGGATTGGGCTTTCGGTTCAGGTCGAAAACGTCGGGCCGGTCGAACACGTCGGTGTCCCAGTTTCCCGACGCATAGAACATCACCACTTTGTCGCCCGCGGAGATCTGCCGGCCACCGAGTTCGACATCGACGGCCGCCGTCCGGCGGAAGGTCATCACCGGGGTGGCCCACCGGACGAACTCCTCGACGGCACCGCCGATCCTGTCGTCGAAATCCTCCATCAGCCACGCCCGTTGACCTGGGTGGTCGGTGAGCGCCTTGAGCGCATGGCTGCTGGCCTGCCGCGTGGTGTCGTTGCCCGCGACCGCCAGCAGCACGAAGAACGCGGCCACCTCGGCATCGGTGAGCCGGTCTCCGTCCACCTCGGCAAGTACCAGCGCACTGATCAGATCGTTCCCCGGATTCTCCCGACGTTGTGCGGCAAGCGCATTCGCCACCTGGTGCAGGTACATCTGGCTTTGCAGCAGCACCTCCAACGGGTTGCGCCCCGCCAGGTACACCGGGTCAGACCAGGAGACCATCGCGTCGGCGGCATGCGCCACCTGCTGGCGTTCGGACTCGGGAATCCCGACCATGTCCGACAACGTGCGGATGGGCAGTTCCTTGGCGCACTGCTCGACGAAATCCACCCCGCTGCCTGCGTCTCCGAGCTCGGCCACGATCTGACGGGCGTTGTCCTGGATCGAGGTTTCGATGCGGGCCACCTGCCGAGGCGTGAAAGCCGAATGGACGAGTTTGCGGATCAGCGTGTGCCGCGGCGCATCCATCGCCAGGAATGACTGTGAGGCCTCCAGCAACTCTTCCGGAACCGTCTCGAACAACACCCCTTTGCCCGACAAGAACGTCTCACTGTCGCGGCTGATGGCCACGATGTCGGCGTGCCGGGTGACGGCCCAGAATCCTCGATCGTCGGGATCCTCCATGAGGGAGTCCTCGACCGGCGGATGCCAACTGACCGGGCGTGCGGCGCGGAGCTCGGCGAAGGTGTTTTCCCGCTCGGCTGCCGTGGTGGCCCAGAACGCCCGCGAGGACAGGTCGATCGGGTCGTAGGGGCGCGCACCGGCAGCGGAGGCAGATGTGATGGGCGACACAGTCATGTTGCTGACGATAAGTCTAGACACTATGTCTAGTCAAGGTGTGGCGATAACCGATACCCTGGGCCCATGCCATCGGTAACGCGAAAACCGCAGGCCAACCGGGAAGAACGGCGCGAGCGGATCGAAAGGCAACTGCTGGACGCCACCGACCGGCTGATGGCTGACGGCACCAGCTTCACCGAGCTCAGCGTGGACAAACTGGCCACCGAGGCCGGGATCTCGCGGGCCAGCTTCTACATCTATTTCGAGGACAAGGGCCATCTGCTGCGCCGGCTGGCGACACAGGTGTTCGGTGACCTCAGCGACGCCGCACAGCAGTGGTGGGGCGTCGCGGCCCGGCGCGATCCCGCCGACGTCCGCACCGCCATGTCAGGCATCATCGCCAGCTATCGGCGGCATCAGCCGGTGTTGATCGCGCTGAACGAGATGTCCGCCTACGACCCTCTCGTCGGACAGACCTACCGCGAGCTGCTGGCCGGGATCTCCGAAAGACTCACCGAGGTGATCGAGGACGGCCACTCCGACGGGTCGATCCGACGACAATTGCCGGCCGCTGTCACCGCGAGCACACTGACCTGGATGGTGGAGCGAACGTGCCACCAGAATCTGCCGTCACAGCCGCCGTCGTATGACGCCGAGCTGGCCGATACCCTCACCGAAATCATCTGGGGCGCGCTCTATCTGGAGTCTCCCAGCCAGTGATTTGTGGAGTCTGGGCCGCCACCAGCACGGCTCGCACTCCACAAATCGCCTAGGTGGCGACCAGATCGTCGGCGTGCACCGCGGGCCGGCGCAGCTCGGCAGGCAGGTCGGGTGTCGAGCGGCCGATGATCGCCGCCAACTCCGAAGCCTCGTAGGCCACCACGCCGCGCGCGACGGTTTGGCCGTCGAGCGACCGCAGATCCACCACGTCGCCGCCGTGGAATCGCCCCGTCACCTCGGTGATGCCGGCGGGCAGCAACGAACGGCGCTGTTTGACGACCGCACGCACCGCGCCGTCGTCGAGAGTCAACGCCCCGTGGGACTCCGCGGCGTGGCGAACCCAGAATCGCCGCGCCGACATCCGCTCGGGCCGCGGCGCGAACACCGTGCCCACCGAGGCATCGCTGAGCGCCGCAGTCGCATCGGCCGCGGCCGCCAACAGCACGGGCACGCCGGCGTCCGCGGCCAACAGCGCCGAGGACAACTTCGAGGCCATGCCGCCGGTACCCAAGTTGCTGCCTCCGCCGGCCACCACGCCGTCGAGATGCTCTCGCGCGGCGACCTCGGGGATGAAGCGGGCCGGTTTGTCCGAGGGCGCCTTCCGCGGGTCACCGTCGTAGAGACCATCGATGTCGGACAGCAGGATCAGGGCGTCGGCGCCGACCAGTTGGGCTACCAGCGCCGAGAGCCGATCGTTGTCACCGAACCTGATCTCGTTGGTGGCCACCGTGTCGTTCTCGTTGACGATCGCCACCGCGTGCAGTGCGCGCAATCGGTCCAGTGTGCGCTGAGCGTTGTTGTGCTGCACCCGCATCGAGATGTCCTGTGCGGTCAACAGCACCTGCCCGACGGTGCGGTCGTAGACCCCGAACGCCGAACTCCAGGCATTGACCAGGGCCACCTGTCCGACGCTGGCCGCCGCCTGTTTGGTGGCCAGATCTGTTGGGCGCTTGGAGAGTCCGAGGGGTTCGATGCCGGCGGCGATGGCGCCGGAAGACACGATCACCAGATCGGAGCCGGCTTTCATGCGACCTTCGATGGCCTCCACCAGCACGGCGAGCCGTCCGGCGTCGAACACACCGGACGGGGTGGTGAGCGCAGTCGTGCCGATCTTGACGACGACCCTGCGTGCCGTCCGAATCGCATCGCGATGTGGTGAGTGCGCGGACTCCACGCTCGTCACTCGTCTTCGCTTCCCGGATGGCGGCGCTCCTTGCGCGCGGCCTTGCGCTCGGACGCGCCGATCCGGTCGGTCTGCTCGAGCCGGATGTCGGTGCCTCGCCCGGTCAGCGGCATATCCACACCGGCAGGCGTCTGCGGTTCCCAGTCGAAGGTCATGTCGCCGATGGTCACGGCGCAGCCGGGCTTGGCGCCCTTCTTCCACAGCTCGTCCTCGACACCCAACCGCGCCAACCGGTCACCCAGGTAACCGACGGCCTCGTCGTTGTCGAAGTTGGTCTGGGCGATCCAGCGCTCGGGACGGGTACCGCGCACGATGAATCCGCCGAATCCGTCGGTCTCGACGGTGAAGCCGCTCTCGTCGACGGCGATCGGCCGGATCACCGGACGCCTCGGCACCACGACAGGCTGCGCATCGCGGTAGGCCTTCACCATCTCCCACAGCGCAAAGATCAGGGGGCGCAAGCCATCACGGCTGACCGTCGAGATCTCGTACACCGGCCAGCCGAACTGCGACTCCACCTCTTCCCGCACGAAGTCGGCCAACTCGCGGGCATCGGGAACGTCGATCTTGTTGAGCACCACCGCACGTGGCCGCGACGCCAGGTCGCCAAGGGTGGAATCGCCCTGCAGAGTCGGGGTGTAGGCGGCGAGTTCGGCCTCCAGCGCCTCGATATCGGAGATCGGGTCACGCCCCGGCTCCATGGTGGCGCAGTCCACGACATGGACGAGCACGGCGCAGCGCTCAAGGTGCCGGAGGAATTCCAGACCCAGGCCCCGACCCTCGGAGGCGCCGGGGATCAGACCGGGAACGTCGGCGACGGTGAAGGTGTTGTCTCCCGCCGACACCACGCCCAGGTTGGGCACCAGCGTGGTGAACGGATAGTCGGCGATCTTGGGCTTGGCCGCCGAGATGGTCGACACCAGAGATGATTTACCCGCAGAGGGAAAGCCGATCAGGCCCACATCGGCGACAGTCTTGAGTTCCAGGGTGAGATCTCGGGACTGGCCCTTCTCACCCAGCAGGGCGAAGCCGGGAGCCTTACGAGCCCGGGAGGCCAGCGCCGCGTTGCCGAGCCCGCCGCGACCACCCTGTGCGGCTTCGAAGCGGGTGCCTGCACCGACCATGTCGGCCAGCATGCGACCGTTCTCATCGAGCACGACCGTGCCATCGGGCACGCGCACGATCAGGTCATCGCCTGCGGCGCCGTCACGATTGCTGCCCGCACCCTGCTTACCCGAGGGTGCGACGACATGGGGATGAAAGTGGAAGTCCAGCAAGGTGTGAACCTGCGGATCCACCACCAGCACGATGCTGCCGCCACGACCGCCATTGCCGCCGTCGGGCCCGCCGAGGGGTTTGAATTTCTCGCGGTGCACCGACGCGCAGCCGTGGCCGCCGTTTCCGGCACTCGCATGGATGACGACGCGGTCTACGAACCGGGGCATCGGACATCCTCTCCGTCGAATGTGAAGCTATCTCGAAAGTTCCTTCGAGAACTCGCAGCAGCTTCACATTCGCGGAGAATCCTCGAAGTCTCAGGCCTCCGGGCGCGGCACGGGAACGATGTTCACGTGCTTGCGGCCACGCTTGGAACCGAACTCCACTGAGCCGGGGGCCAGCGCGAACAGCGTGTCGTCGCCGCCACGGCCGACGTTCACGCCGGGGTGGAAGTGGGTGCCGCGCTGCCGGACCAAGATTTCGCCCGCCTTGACGACCTGACCACCGAAACGCTTGACGCCGAGCCGCTGTGCTGCGGACTCACGACCGTTGCGCGAGCTGGAAGCGCCCTTCTTGTGTGCCATGTCCGAACGTCTCCTACTTGATTCCGGTCACCTTGAGCACGGTCAGCTGCTGACGGTGCCCTTGGCGCTTGTGATAGCCGGTCTTGTTCTTGAACTTGTGGATGCGGATCTTGGGACCCTTGGTGTGCTCCAGCACCTCGCCGGTCACGGCGACCTTGGCCAGGTCATCGGCCTTGCTGGTGACGTTGGCACCGTCGACCACCAGGGCGACCGGCAGCGATACCGACGCGCCCGGCTCGGATTCGAGCTTCTCAACCTTCACCACGTCACCGACGGCAACCTTGTACTGCTTGCCGCCGGTCTTGACGATTGCGTATGTCGCCATCGTGTCCTCTGCTGCTCTCTGCGGGCGCGCGCTACCGGTCGGTGCGTGCGCGGGTCTTGGGTGGCGGGGTACCCCGCCGTCACCGGCCTGGACTACAGGCTCTGGAGACAACTGGTCAAGGGTACTTGACCAGCGGGTAGAGGGTCAAACCGCCCGGAAGGCCGCCATCTTCTACTCGCGGACGGGCGGTCCGGCGGGCCTGGCCGCGGCGCGCCGACGGACCCGGCCGCCGCTGGGCGGCGTCACCACGACCGCCATCGGAGGCTGGTAGGCGTCCTCGTCCGAATCATCCTCGGACTCATCGTCGTCTGAATCGTCCTCGGACTCATCGCCATCAGATTCATCGTCGGCGTCGTCGTCATCAGCGTCGGAGTCGTCGTCGATGTCTTCCAGGTCATCGTCTTCGTCGTCCGCATCGAGGTCATCGTCATCGAGATCGATCTCGTCCTCGTCGGATTCGTCCTCCGGCTCGGTGTCGTCGTCGGACTCCTCGACATCCTGCTCGTCGAACTCGCCTTCGCGTGCCTCATCGGTCACGTCGGCGTTCTCGGGCGCACCGTGCTCTTCGTCTTCGGCCTCATGCGCGTGACCCACAGCATGCTCGTGTTCGTCGAAGCCCTCGTCGCCTTCGTGGTCCTCATGATCGCGACCGTTCGCCGCGGCCATCGCCTTGAACATCGGATGCTCGCCGGCCGCATGGGCCGGAACCTTGGGAATCTGAACCTCTTCGGGCTCGGGACGGGCAGCGCCCTTCTTGCCCCGCTTACTGCGCCGTCCGCTGCCGCTGCCGCCGTTCGATTCGGTCTTGCGTCCGCCGCCCGCACTCGCCGAAGCGGTGTCGACGGGGTCGCCGTGCAGCACGATGCCGCGGCCCGCGCAGTGCGTGCACGTCGTCGAGAACGCCTCGACCAGACCGGTACCCAACTTCTTCCGGGTCAACTGCACGAGTCCCAGCGAGGTCACCTCGGAGACCTGGTGGCGGGTACGGTCGCGGCCCAGCGCCTCGGTCAGCCGGCGCAGCACCAGATCACGGTTCGATTCGAGCACCATGTCGATGAAGTCGATGACCACGATGCCGCCGATATCGCGCAACCTCAGCTGCCGCACGATCTCCTCGGCGGCTTCGAGGTTGTTACGGGTGACGGTCTGCTCGAGGTTGCCGCCGGCTCCGGTGAACTTGCCGGTGTTGACGTCGACGACGGTCATCGCCTCGGTGCGGTCGATGACCAGGGTTCCGCCCGAGGGCAGCCACACCTTGCGGTCCATCGCCTTGGCCAGCTGCTCTTCGATGCGGTGCACGGCGAAAACGTCGGGAGCATCGGCGCCACCGGCGGGCTCGTACTTGGTGAGCCGCCCCAGCAGATCGGGAGCGACCGTGTTGACGTACGAGTTGATGGTCTCCCAGGCGTCGTCACCGGAAACGATCAGGCCCGAGAAATCCTCGTTGAACAGGTCGCGGATGACCTTGACCAGCACATCGGGCTCTTCGTAGAGCGCGACGGCGGCGCCGGCCTTCTTGGCCGTGACCTCGGCGGCCTTGGCATCGATCTCGGTCCAGCGCTGCTGCAGCCGCTCGACGTCGGAGCGGATGTCCTCTTCTTTGACGCCCTCGGACGCGGTGCGGATGATCACACCCGCATCGGCAGGCACGACCTCTTTGAGGATCTCCTTGAGGCGCTGGCGTTCGGTGTCGGGCAGCTTGCGGCTGATCCCGGTGGACGACGCGCCGGGTACGTAGACCAGGTAGCGGCCGGCCAGTGACACCTGTGTGGTGAGTCGGGCACCCTTGTGCCCCACCGGGTCCTTGCTGACCTGGACCACCACATAGTCGCCCGGCTTGAGCGCCTGCTCGATCTTGCGGTTGGACCCGCCGAGCCCGGCGGCCTCCCAGTTCACCTCGCCGGCGTAGAGCACACCGTTGCGGCCGCGACCGATGTCGACGAACGCGGCCTCCATCGAAGGCAGCACGTTCTGCACGATGCCCAGGTAGATGTTGCCGACGAGTGACGCCGAGGCCGCTGACGTGACGAAGTGCTCGACGACGACGCCGTCTTCCAGCACCGCTATCTGGGTGTAGCGGGCACCTTCGTGCGGGGGCTCGGTGCGTACCTTGTCGCGCACGATCATCGTGCGTTCGACGGCCTCGCGGCGCGCCAGGAACTCTGCTTCGCTCAGGATCGGCGGGCGACGACGGCCCGCGTCGCGGCCATCACGGCGGCGCTGACGCTTGGCCTCCAGGCGGGTCGATCCGCTGATCCCCTGGATCTCCGAATCGTCGCTGCCCTTGCTCGACCGCTCGGCGCGGGGCGCGCGCTCGTGAACGACCGTGTTGGGCGGGTCGTCGGGCGAAGCCGCGTCATCGTTGTCACCGGAGCCGGACTTGCGCCGGCGGCGACGACGCCGGCGACGGGTGCCGCCGTCGCTGCCGGTGGAGTCCTCGTCGCTTCCCTCGTCCGACTCGTCGGAGTCCTCATCGGAATCCTGGTCCGACTCGTTCTGGTCGTCGGCGTTGTCGGAGTCGGAATCGGGGCCGGATTCAGGCCCGTTGTCGTCCAGCTGCTCGCCGCGGCCACGACCGCGCCCCCGGCGACCACGGCGGCGCCGGCGCGCGGCGGGACGGTCCGCCTGCTCGTCGTCCGTCTCGGAGTCGGTGTCGCTGGTGTCGCCGTCATCGTCTTCGTCGTCGTCATCCTCGTCGACGTGCACCTGCACGAAGCTGACGGGCTGGGGCGCGACGAACAGTGGCAGGTAATCGGCGCGCTCGGCGTGCGGCTCGCGGGCCGGCGGGATGTTCGCCGTCTCCAGGATCAACCGCGACTCGGGCTCGTCGCCGACCAGGACGGCGTCGGCGTCAGACTGCGCCTCGGCAGCGGGCTGGGCGCCGACGGATTCGGTGACGGTAACGGTGACCGCCTCGACCTGGACAGGTTCTGGCTGCGCTACTTCGGCCTGTTCAGTGGCTGCTTCGGTGGCCGTCGCTTCGGTGGCCGTCGCTTCGGTGGCCGTCGCCTCGGTGGCCGTCGCTTCGGTGGCCGCAGCCTCGGTCGAACCGACGGCGAGCGCCTCGCGGACCCGCTCGGCGTCGACCTTGTCGATGGTGGAGTGCGCGCTGCGCTGACGCCCGTCGAACTCGGCAAGGGCATCGAGCACGCGCCTGCTGGTGGTGCCGAGCACCCGCGCCAGAGAGTGGACTCTCAGCCGCTCGGGCAGTCCCTCCTGTTGCGGAGTCTGGGTTGATAGGTCGTCATTCTGGGCATCTTCGGCCACGAATTCTCCTCAAGCCCCCGGGCGCGTCTAAACGACGCGGCCACGCGAGGGCTTCCGCTATTGGCCCGGGCACTTTCCCCGGACTTGTTGTGGTCTCGCTCCGGGCGGTTCGCTAGGGAACCCACCCGGTGCCTGGCTGAATGATGGCTGGACGGCCCGCGCCGCACCGGATTGCGGTGGTCGCGCTCGTCGAAGTCTTCATTCGGGTGTTCAGCCTCGGTTGAGGCCGGCTACCCGCACCCAGTATCCCACATCACTGACGCGGTACTGACCAGACTGCGAGAAGGTTTATCGAGAAGAGGCTTCGCCAGGGAACCACAGGGCGATCTCGCGGGCCGCCGACTCGGGCGAGTCGGACCCGTGCACGAGGTTGTCCTGTGTGACAAGTGCCAGGTCACCACGGATGGTGCCGGGCACAGCCTTCTCCACCGGATCGGTGCCACCGGCGATCTGCCGGAACGCCGCGATGGCGCGCGGTCCTTCGACGATGGCGGCGACCACGGGTCCTGAGGTGATGAACTCGAGCAGCGAATCGAAGAACGGCTTGCCGTCATGCTCGGCGTAATGCTGCCGGGCCAGCTCTTCG
Organism: Mycobacterium sp. URHD0025; assembly: GCF_000426065.1. GTDB lineage: Bacteria > Actinomycetota > Actinomycetes > Mycobacteriales > Mycobacteriaceae > Mycobacterium. Next base: position 162,368 of record NZ_AUEQ01000013.1, read on the forward strand.
CTGACGTTCTTGAGTTCGAGCGCCGCCAGGGTCAGACCCTTGCGCTCGATCCGGCCGAGGATCTCCCCGACCAGGTGGCGCTGCACGCCGTCGGGCTTGATCAACACAAGGGTCTGCTCAGTCACGGCTGAGAGCGTACCGGTCGGTAACAGCACCGCGCGATGGCGGTCCCTCACAGCGCGTGCGGCGCGGCCCGGCTACCGCCCCGCTATTCGCTGGGCGCTTGCTGTCCGGGCAGCAGGCCACGATCCTGCCGGCGTTTGACCTCGCGACGCAGATACACGATCAGTAACCAGACCACGGCGAAGATGACGCCGATGAACCCGATCGCCCCATGGACCAGCGCACCGGCGATCACGATCAACTGGATGCCCAGGTTCGCCCAGATGGCCCATGGCCGGCCCTGCAGCCCCGACATCAGGATGAGCACGACGGCCAGCCCGACCACGAATCCACCCGACGTCCAGGTCAACCCGGCGGCACTGGTGCCCACCACCGGAAGCGCCAGCAATACGACGATCGCTTCGAGGATCAGCGTCCCGGCCATCACGCCGCGAAAGCTCTTCCAGGGGTCCGGCGGTGCCGGCCTTTCGCTCGGTGTCTGGTCACCGGGGGTCTGATCGGTCACTGCGGGTCCCGTCCGAACAGGGTCCGGGCCACGCCGGCGGTCACCACCGAACCGGTGATCACCATGCCCGCCCCGGACAGTCCTTCGTCTTCCCCGGATTCTTCGACCAGGGCGGTTGCGGTTTCGATGGCATCCGGCAGCGTCATCGCGGTGATCACCCGATCCTGTCCGAAACGCTCTTCGGCAAGCGAGGCCAGCATCTCGACCTCCATCGCGCGGGGTGAGCCGTTGTGGGTGACCACGATCTGGTCGAACACGGGCTCCAGTGCGTTCAGGATGCCTGCGGCGTCCTTGTCCCCCATCACCGACACCACCCCGACCAGGAAGCGGAAGTCGAACTCCTGCTGCAGGGTCTGTGCCAATGCCGCGGCACCGGCGGGATTGTGCGCCGCATCGATGAAAACTGTTGGTGCACTGCGCATCCGTTCCATACGGCCGGGGCTTTGCACGGCCGCGAAGCCGGCTCGAACCGCATCGACGTCGAGCTGGCGGTCCGCCCCGGCGCCGAAGAACGCCTCCACCGCGGCCAGTGCGAGAACGGCGTTGTGGGCCTGGTGCTCGCCGTGCAGGGGCAGGAAGATCTCGGAATACACCCCGCCCAGCCCCTGCAGCTCCAGCACCTGCCCGCCGATGGCGACCTGCCTGGACAGCACCGCGAACTCGGAGTCCTCGCGGGCCACCGCCGCGTCGGCGCGCACCGCCTCTTCCAGCAGCACCTCCATGGCCTCGGGAACCTGCTTGCCGATGACCGCAACGGTGTCGGTCGGCACCAGTGCGTCAGGTTGCCTGGTGATGATGCCGGCCTTCTCCCCCGCGATCGCGGCGATCGTGTCACCCAGATAGTCGGTGTGATCGATGCCGATCGGGGTGATCACCGCGACCGGGGCGTTGACGACGTTCGTGGCGTCCCAGCGCCCGCCCATCCCGACCTCGACGACCGCGACGTCGATGGGCGCGTCGGCGAAGGCCGCGAACGCCATCGCGGTGAGGACCTCGAACTTGCTCATCTTGGGGCCACCGGCAGCTTCGGACTGCTGGTCCACCAGGTGCACGAACGGTTCGACCTCGGTGTAGGTGTTCACGTATTGCGCTGGGGTGATTGGCTTTCCGTCGATCGAGATGCGTTCGACCGCGGATTGCAGATGCGGACTGGTGGTGCGCCCGGTACGCCGGTGCAGCGCGATCAGCAGCGCATCGATGAGGCGCGCCACCGACGTCTTGCCGTTGGTTCCCGCGACATGGATCGACGGGTAGGCCAGCTGCGGTGAGCCCAGCAGCTCCAGCAGGGCGGCGATACGCGCCGTGCTGGGGTCCAGCTTGGTCTCGGGCCAGCGCTGATCGAGCAGGTGCTCGACCTGCAGGAGCGCGGCGATCTCATCCGGCGTGGGAATCGGGTCTGTCACCTGGATTCTCGGCTCTTCGCGCAGGCGCTCATCGCAGCGCCGCCAGGCGGGCGGTGATCCGCTCGACCTCTTCGCCGGCCAGCTGCTGACGGCCCCGGATCTTGTCGACGACATTCTCCGGCGCCTTGGACAGGAACGCCTCGTTGCCCAGCTTGGCCGTGGTGGTGGCCAGCTCCTTCTGCGCCGCGGCCAGATCCTTTTCCAGTCGGCGTCGCTCAGCCGCGACATCGACGGTGCCCGAGGTGTCCACCTCGACGAGCACCGTGGCCTGCGTCAGACGCACCTCGACCGAGGCCGAAGGGGTGAACCCGTCCGCGGCATCGGTCAGCCAGGCCAGGGCCGTGACGGCCGGCAGTTGCTCGGTCAGGCCGGCCTCACCGATGGCCGACAGCCGCGCCGGAACGCGCTGCCGGTCGGCCAGCCCCTGATCGCTGCGGAAGCGGCGCACCTCGGTGATGAGCTTCTGCATGTCGGCAATGTGTTGTGCCGCAAGCGAATCCGATGCCATGCCAGAAGCCTGCGGCCACTGCGCGATGACGATCGACTCGCCGTCGGTGAGCGTCTTCCACAACGTCTCGGTGACGAACGGCATGACGGGGTGCAACAGCTTGAGCAGCGCGTCGAGGACGGCGGCCAGCACCGCAGTCGTATGAGTGACGCCCTCGTTCAGCTGGACCTTGGCGAGCTCGACATACCAGTCACAGAACTCGTCCCAGGCGAAGTGGTACAGCGATTCACAGGCCCGGCTGAACTCATAGCTGTCGAGTGCGGCATCCACCTCGCCACGGACCTCTTCGAGCCGGCCCAGGATCCAGCGGTCGGCGTCGGTCAGCTCGGCGGAAGAAAGGAGCGCGAACTGGGCTTGATGCTCTTCACCCGAGGGGCTCATCGCGGCCCCGTTCATCAGCGCGAAGCGGGTCGCGTTGAACAGCTTGGTCGCGAAGTTACGCGAGGCCCTGGCGTGGTCCTCACCGATGGACAAGTCACCGCCGGGGCTGGCGCCGCGGGCCAAGGTGAACCGCAGGGCGTCGGCCCCGAACTTCTCCACCCAGTCCAGCGGGTCGATGCCGTTGCCGCGGGACTTGCTCATCTTGCGGCCGAACTCGTCGCGGATCAGCCCATGCAGGAAGACGTTCTCGAACGGAACCTGCGGGCCCCGCGCACCATCGAACGTGATCGCCGGGTCGTCACCGACGAAGGTGCCGAACATCATCATCCGGGCCACCCAGAAGAACAGGATGTCGTAGCCGGTGACCAGCACCGAGGTGGGGTAGAACTTCGCCAGATCGGGCGTGTGGTCGGGCCAGCCCATGGTGGAGAACGGCCACAGTGCCGAGGAGAACCAGGTGTCGAGGACGTCGGGGTCTTGCTCCCAGCCCGCCGGCGGGGTCTCGTCGGGTCCCACGCACACGGTCTCGCCGTTGGGGCCGTGCCAGATCGGGATGCGGTGGCCCCACCACAGCTGCCGGGAAATGCACCAGTCGTGCATGTTGTCGACCCAGGCGAACCACCGCGGCTCCAGGCTCGGCGGGTGAATCACTGTGTCGCCGTTGCGCACCGCGTCGCCTGCCGCTTTGGCCAGGCCGTCCACCTTGACCCACCACTGCAGCGACAGCCGGGGCTCGATGGGCTCGCCGCTGCGCTCGGAGTGCCCGACGCTGTGCAGATAGGGACGCTTCTCCTCGACGATCCGGCCCTGCTCGGCCAGTGCCTCGCGCACTTTGACGCGCGCCTCGAACCGGTCCATGCCGTCGAATTGCGTTCCGGTGTCGGCGATCCGGCCCTTGGCGTCCATGATCGTGGGCATCGGCAGCTGGTGACGCAACCCGATCTCGAAGTCGTTGGGATCGTGCGCCGGGGTGACTTTCACTGCGCCGGTGCCGAATTCGGGATCGACGTGGGTGTCGGCCACAATGATCATCCCGTGTTCGACGAACGGGTGCGGCAGGGTTTTGCCGACCAGGTGGCGGTACCGCTCGTCGTCGGGATGCACCGCGATCGCCGTGTCACCGAGCATGGTCTCGACCCGGGTGGTGGCCACGATGATGTGGGGCTCGTCGTCGTTCATCGAGCCGTAGCGGAACGAGACCAGCTCGCCCTCCACGTCTTCGTACTTGACCTCAAGATCGCTGATCGCGGTCTCCAGCACGGGTGACCAGTTGACGAGGCGCTCGGCCTGATAGATCAGCCCGGCATCGAAGAGCCTCTTGAAGATGGTGCGCACCGCCCGCGACAGGCCCTCGTCCATGGTGAACCGGTCGCGGCTCCAGTCCACGCCGTCACCCAGGCGGCGCATCTGCCCGCCGATGGTGCCACCGGACTCGCGCTTCCAGTCCCACACCTTCTCGACGAACAGCTCGCGGCCCATGTCTTGCCGGCTCAGCCCCTCAGCGGCGAGCTGCTTTTCCACCACGGTCTGGGTGGCGATGCCGGCGTGGTCCATGCCGGGCAGCCACAGCACCTCGAAGCCCTGCATGCGCTTGCGGCGCGTGAGGGCGTCCATGAGCGTGTGGTCGAGCGCGTGCCCCATGTGCAGGCTGCCGGTCACATTGGGCGGCGGCAGCACGATCGAATAGGGCGGCTTTTCGCTGGCCGGATCGGCGGTGAAGTATCCGGCATCCACCCAGCCCTGGTACAGGTCGGCCTCTACCGCAGCGGGATCCCAGGATTTGGGGAGGGCATCGGCACGATTGTCAGGGGTGGGGGTCACCGAGCCATTCTAAGAAGGACGGGCCCCGATAAGCGAAAGCCCCCGATGCCCGGTGGGTTCGCTGGGCATCGGAGGCTGTCGGAGGCCGTCGCGCCGGCCTGCGGTACCGCTTACTTCCTGCCGCCGAGCAGACCGCCGAGGATCTCACCGATGGCATTGCCCTGGCCACCACCGCCGCCGCCACCGAGCACGCTGCCCAGGATGCTGCCCAGCGGGTTGTTGGCGGCCGCACCGCCGCCGCCGACCGCACCGCCGAGGATGCTGCCGAGCACGTCACCCAGCCCACCGCCGGAGGCCTGCGGCTGCGGCGCCGACTGCGCGGGCGCGTTCTTCTGGGCAAACTGCTTGCCGATGTAGGCCAGCACGATCGGCGCCAGGATCGGCAGCAGCTGCTTGATCAAGTTGCTGCCGCCGGCACCGGTACCCGCCAAGGCCGACGCGACCTGGTTGCTGTCGTTGCCGCCGAAGATCTTCGACACCATCTGGTTGCCCTCGTTGGCATCGACCTGATCGACACTCACTCCGCCGTCCAGCAGGCCGCTGGCGCCTTGCGCGGTGACAGTCGACTCAAGATCGCTCGAGTCGATGGTGTCTGCATGTACGTTCTCCGCCACACCGCCGACCAGGGCCGGAACCAGGGTCTTGATGGCGGCGTTCACCTCGCCTTCATCTGCGCCGAGCTTGTTGGCGATATCCGCCACCGGGATCTGCGCGAAAAGTTCGTCGAGACCGGCCATAGTTCATCCCACCTTCGTTTGCTGGCGTACTGGAAGTCCTCGGCAACGACACTAGTCGAATGTGATCTTGTCCCACAGGTGTTCGACGCAGGCGGATCGATTCATGTTGTGCCGGCTCAGCTCAGGGCGGTCGTCGCCAACGACACCCCGGCAGCCGGTAGCCGGGTCAGGAGCACGTCGCCCATCGCGGCCACCGGTGTCAGCACTCCACGCCGTTCCGACAGCGCATCGCGGTCGGTTGCCAGGGCGAGCCCACACTCGCCGAGCAACACCGCCGTCGACTTGTATCCCGGATCGCCTTGCTGGGCCATGCTTGTCACGTACCGGGCACCCGATGTCGTGGTGGTGTAGGTCTCCACGCGGTAGTGACCCCGCTCGCGGGCCCGCTCGCTGGGACCGGTTCCCGGTTTGGGAACCAACTTCGCGACCAGGCCGCCCGGCAGCCGGTTGAAGTACCGCCCGCCGACACCGAGCGTCAGCGCGTTGGCTCCGGTGACGGCTGCAGCAGCCAACGGTGCAACAGGCGAACGCCCCAGGCTCATCTGCTCGGCGTACTCGAAACGGCGCCCATAGGGATAGCCCAGTAATGCGTTGCTGCGCCGCACGATTCGGGTGTTCGGCGCCGCCATCGCAAACGCACCGGTCCAGTAACCGGACAGCTCGGGCGCGATCTCACCACCCCGGCGCCACCGCACGTCGGGCTGGGCACCGAGTTCGGGCTCCGCCCCGCGGTCGGGGCTCAACGTGTACGGGTCGTTCATCAGCGCCCGGGCTTCCGGATCGGACGACAGCGTGTCGAGCAGTTCCAGCATCGAGGCCACGGTGCCGCCCGACACGCCACCGGCGAAACTGCGTACCACCAGGTTGGTGTCGCCCAGCTCGCCCGCACCGTCCGCGAGCGCCCGCTGATACAGCGCATAGACCGTGAGATCGGATGGCACCGAATCGAATCCACACGAATGCACGATGCGCGCCCCGGTATCGATCGCCTGCTTGTGATGGAGGTCGATGCTGTCGCGGATGAACGTCGTCTCACCGGTCAGGTCGGCGTAGTCGGTGCCGGCCGCAGCACATGCCGCCACCAGCGGCATGCCGTAGCGGGCGTAGGGGCCCACCGTCGTCACCACCACCTGCGTGCGCGCTGCCATCGCATCGAGAGAATCCTGGGCGGTCGCGTCAGCGGTCACCAACGGCCACGACTGCGCGCCCGGCCCCAATCCGTCGCGCACAGCCCGCAGTCGCTCCTCGGAGCGGCCTGCCAGAGCTATTCGGGCCTGTCCCCCGGCCCTGGCCAGGTATTCGGCGGTCAGCTTTCCGGCGAAACCCGTGGCGCCGTACAGCACCAGATCAAACTCACGCTGCGTCACGATCTCGACGCTACCCGAGCAGTTGGGGCAGCTGTCCTGGTTCGCCGCGCAGGTGCTCCCCCAGGAATGCCGTGACCACCTGGTACCAGATCTTGGCGTGCTGGGGAGACAGCACCCAATGGTTCTCCGTCGGGTAGTACAGGAACCGGTGCGGGCTTTCGCCGTTCCCGTCGGCAGGCAAACCGGAATGGCTGAGCAGCTCGTACCACAGCCGCAGCGCTTCGCCGATCGGAACCCGATAATCCTTGTCGCCGTGGATGACCAGCATCGGGGTGGCGATGTCGCCGACGAACCGGTGTGGTGAATTGCTTTGGGCCATCTCAGGTGTCATCTCGCGAGCCCACCAGTACGCGCCGTCGGTAGTGGGGCCGAACTGATCGAGCGCCCACAGGCTGGCATGCGTGACGATCGCATCGAACCGGTTTGTCTGTCCGGCGATCCAGTTGGCCATATAACCGCCGAACGATCCGCCCATCGCAGCGGTTCGTGAGGCGTCGACCCGCGGATGTGCACAGGCGGCGTCGGTCGCGGCCATCAGGTCGGTGTAGGGATCGCCGCCCCAGGAGCCCCAACCGCGCGCGATGAAGTCCTGGCCGTAACCGGTGGACAGTCCCGGATCCGGCATCAGCACCGCGTAGCCCTGCGCGGTGAGCAGCCACGGGTTCCACCGCCAGTGCCAGCTGTTCCAGCTGCCCAACGGACCGCCGTGGATCCACAACACCAAGGGCGCCGGCTCGTCGCCGGCCGGCAGGGTGAGCCAGGAACGGATCGGCGTGCCGTCGGCCGCGGTCGCGGTCACCTCCGTCAGCGTTCCGGGCAGTTCGGGTTTCCCGACGCAGGGCAGCTCGGTGACGGTGCCGTCCGGATCAATGCGGACCGGATGGGGCGGCCCGGCGTACGAACTGCGCAGCGCGTAGATCATCCCGCCGGGCGCGGGCCGGACATCGCTGTAGGTGAAGTCATCGTCGGTCAACCGGGTTACCGCACCGGATACGGGATCGACGGAGAAGATCGGGCCACGACCGCCGTCATCAGCGGTCACGATCAGCGCGGTCGAATCCGCCGTCCAGGCCACCGACGACGGCCACCGATCCCAGGCCGCGGTCAGCTCCACTGGCTCCTCACCGAACCGCATGCAACACAGCGTGATCCGCGGCGGCGATGTCGGGGACGAATGGGTTTCCCGGGTAAATGCCACGGCGCTGCAATCCGGCGCGATCGCAGGGTGTTCGAGATCCACTCCGGGTTCTTGGGCGATCGTGATGCGCTCACCGGTGGCCCGATCGATACGCACGAGCACCAACCGGACCGCCGCGCCCGGGCCCGGCACCCGCCAGGAGGTCACCAGGAATCCGCCGTCGGCGCTGAGGTCGAACGAGGTCTCGCGCAATGCCACGCCCGGCTCGGCAGTCAGGTCCCGCCGCCCGTCTGCGTCGAAGAGGTGGGGTTGATCCGGGCCGAGGTCATGATCCCACTGTCGGACCGGGTAGCCGGTGTGCAAGATCGCCGACACTTTGTTGTCCTTGCGCGCCGCGCGCCGGGTCTTGTCGTCATCGACGGAGGTCGACGACGGCAGCAGAGGCGCGGTCACCACGATGGCATCCGCCGCACGGGCGCTTGCGGCGCCGGTGACCCCGCCAGGCATCGCCATCACCTCGAATGCCTCGCCTCCGGTCGCGGGGAGACGCCACAGGGCCGCGGGCGGTTTGTCGTCGGCCTCGCCCGGACGCACCGCGAGGAACAACACATCGCCGTCGGCAGTGAACACGGGCGCGGACTCCCCTTTGACGCCACGGGTCAGCCTGCGCGCGGGCGCGGATCCGGCTGGGTCCAATTCCCATATGGCGCTGAGGAATTCGGTGCGCTTGTCGTCCAGTGTGCTCAGCGTCGTGACCACGCGGGACCCGTCGGGCGACACCGCCAGCCCTGACACCCGAGGCACCGCGAGATAGTCGTCGAGATCGTCGAACACCGTCATGGCTCCCCACCGTAACGGCGCGGCCCGCACCGGAGTCCGGTACGGGCCGCGGGATGCGCGTCGGTCAGACCACCTCGGTGACCTTTCCGGTGACGTCGGCCCGCACCTGCTTGCTGCTGCGCTCGCCCTGGACGTTGATGAACATGATCACGTTGGAGTCGAACGGGATGTTGCGCTTGATGCTCACCGTCTGGACTTTGCCGTCCTTGACCTCACTGGCTGCCGCCGCGCCGTCGATCGCCGCAGCGATGGCGGCGGAGGGCACATCGGCGGTGGCGAAGAGATTCTGCTGCAGCGCCTCGGTGTCCTCGTCGTAGTCGATGGGACGCGACGGTCCGACCGCACCGGATGTGTAGCTCCACTGATTGAGCTCGGTGGGGGCCTTCGGATCGACGGCTTCGACGGTGAGCACGCCCGGTGCGATGTTGACCTCGACCACCTGCATCGGGTTGGCGCCGACCTTATCGGCGATGGCGGCATAGGCGTTGTCGATGCCCTCGGCGGTGAACAGGTTGCCGGAGACTGCTTCGGTGATCTTCTCCGTACCCGATGAGACAACCTTCTCGGCCGCGCCGGCAGCCGCGTCCCTGAGTTCGGTGGCCTTCGAGCAACCGCTCAATGCGGAGGCGGCCAAGGCGGCTGCGCCAAGCGCAACACCGAAGCGGGTGAGTTTCATCGGGGTCCTCTCCATCGTTATATCCCGGCGATTCGGCGCGGGAACCTGTACAGACACTGTGCAGGCGCTGGAAGGCTACCGATCCCAACTTCGGTGATGGTGGGTCACCTCACCCGGTGCCGGTTAGATTCGAGCGATGGCACAGAACGTCCTGGTCGTCGGCGGCGGCATCACCGGCCTGGCGACTGCGGTCGCATTGCAGCGGCACGGGTTTGACGTCGCCGTCGTCGAAACCCGCTCGGACTCCAACACCGGCGCCGGTATCAGCATCTGGCCCAATGCCCTGGCCGCACTCGACGAGATCGGGCTCGGTGATGCGGTGCGCGGGTCCGGCGGCCAGGTCACCGCGGGAGCCCTGCGCTGGCGCGACGGCACCTGGCTGCGCCGCCCGGCGGCCGACCGGATGGTTCGCGCGCTGGGCGAACCGCTGGTGGTGATTCGTCGAACCGCGTTGACCGAAATTCTCACTTCGGGGCTTCGGCCGGGCACAGTCGAATACGGAGTCGCGGTGCAGGCACTCGATGTCCACGACGGCGGGGTGCGCGTGCGGTTGTCCGACGGATCCGTGCGCGAACCCTCAGCGGTCGTCGGCGCCGACGGCGTCGACTCCGTGGTTGCCCGCCACCTGAATGGATCCCTGCCCCGGCGCTACGCGGGATACACGGCCTGGCGCGGAGTCGCCGAGTGCACCATCGACCCCGAGCTCTCGGGAGAGACGATGGCCGCCGGGATGGAAGCCGGGCATGTCCCGCTCGGTACCGATCACACCTATTGGTTCGCCACTCAGCGGGCTCCGCAGGGCCACGCCAACCGCGACGGCGAGCTGGGCCATCTGCGGCGAACCTTCGGCACCTGGGCGGAGCCGATCCCGACGCTGCTGGCCACGACCGATCCCGATCAGATCCTCCGAAACGACCTCTACGACCGAACGCCTGCACGCTGCTGGGCGCGGGGACCGGTGGTGATCGCCGGGGACGCCGCCCACCCGATGCGCCCGCATCTGGGCCAGGGCGGCTGTCAGGGGCTGGAGGACGCGGCAACGCTCGCCGGCCTCGCGGTCCGAGAGCCGGATCTGCCGACTGCCTTCGCCCGATTCGCAGCCCTGCGCCGGAGGCGAGTCATGACCATCGTCCGGGAATCACAGTTGATCGGTCGGGTCGTGAATCTGCGCCCTGCGGTTCTCAGCGCCGCGGCCGCCCGAGCGACGGTTCTCGTTCCCGAGTACGTGCTGACGCGCCACCTCGCCTCGATCGCTGCGCGCGGGGCATTCACGCCCGTGCGCTGAGCTCAGTGCGGTACGCCGAAGGCGGAAAGCGGATCGAGGAACGTCGTGCAGATCCGGCGTAGGTCGAAGATGCCCAGCACCGCACCGGAACGCACGGCCTGGCAGCCGGTCGGAGCGCTGGGCGCCGCCCAGCCAGTCGGCATCCCACCCTGAACCCCGCATTTCGGCCAGGCTCCGATCCCCTGGGTGGCCAGGACGTTCTCGGCCACCCTGATCTGCTCCTCGCGCGATGCCGAGGCAGGTGATCCGATGCCACCGTGCGAGGCCCAGGTGGCAGGCTTGAACTGCAATCCGCCGTAGTGGCCGTTACCGGTGTCGATGGACCAGTTGCCGCCCGATTCGCAATCGGCGATCGCGTCCCAGTTCACCGTGTCCGCGCCGGCCGTTGGCGGCGCGGCGAACATCGGTATCAGCATGACGCCCGCCGATGTCGCAACTAGCCAGAAAACCCTGCTCAAAGCCCTTCGTATGGTCATCTCACGGCCCTTCCCCGACCTTTGACACCAGGACCGCGGCAGATGCCGATCACGTTCGTGCAACTGTGCGGTCACTAATGAGTTCGTGTGACCAACGTCACCCGTTACAGACGAGGCTGAAGTTATTTCGGAGGTTGCCGAGACTGGAGTAACCGGAGGGCCTGCTGATGAAACAGAAGCGGTGCCGGACAATTGCCCGGCACCGCTCCCATATCGAGTTGTCGGTAGCGCTAGCCGCGCTTGCCGCACACCGGCCACGCGCCGATGCCCTGGCTGTGCAGCACGTTCTCCGCGACCCGGATCTGCTCGGCACGCGAGGCCTGGTGCGGCGAGCCGGAGCCGCCGTGGGCCCGCCAGGTGCCCATGTTGAACTGCAGGCCGCCGTAGTAGCCGTTGCCCGTGTTGATCGACCAGTTGCCGCCCGACTCGCAGGCAGCAACGGCGTCCCAGTTCACGCTGTCCGCATTGGCGGTACCGGCACCGAGTGCCACGGGAGCCACAGCGAGCGCTCCAGCAATGATGCCCAGCCCAAACGTCTTGCGGATGTTCTTCACTTCGTTCCTCTCGCCAAGCGCGCGCCATCGGCACCCGCACAGGCGGGTGCTGCAGCCTGAATTCAGGCCGGAGGGGGATGGTTCGTGCCGTCTCGGTCAGGCACGAAAGGGAGGGCCACAGTGCCCGGCCCGGGATCAGACCCGGGCCCCGCGGGCGATATCGCCTACCGCGGCCCCACTCACACGCAGGTTCTTGGTGTTGAAATTATTTGCTCCTGTGGAGACGCTTTGGACCGTACAAAGGTCTCGCAGAGAAGTCATATCGATGTAGAAGTGATAGCGGAAAGATCACGGACAGATAACGACCCGTTGAACGAATCATTTGTGCAGGTCAGCGACGGACCGCATCCGTTACCGTTTCGTGATCCGCGCAAACAATACGTGAGCGAGATCACGCATTATTTGTGAGCTGGCCCACTTGATGGCGCTCAGCCGTAGGCGTCGCCCCCGCCCAGCATGGTCGAAAAGCGCTGGTAGATGCCATCGGCGAGTGTCACACCGGGTCACAGCAAGAGAATCTGTTCGCTACAGACACCCGACTCCCCGAGCCCCGGCCGGCATCCGAACATGCTGGCACACAAGGGATATCGCCTCCGGCGGCCACCGTAGACAGGCCGAACCGCCCCGTGTGAGACACCCGCAGAGTCGGTAGCCGAATCACCAAATAGACTGAGCTACAAGCTCTTTCACCACAAAGACTCGAATCGTCAGCCATCCCGGCCAACCCTGCGGCACGAATCCGAATCGCCCGGTTCTGACAAACCGAGCGGTCAGGGGTCTTTTGGTACAACTTAGACACACTGAACACATGCCGCAGCGAATAGCGAGCGAAGTTCCCGCACTGCCCCACAAGTCGAATGATCTTGAACGCCAGCGACTTTCGCGTACACCCGACGACCATCAGCGGATGACGTTTTCCGAATTGATCCGACTTCTAGGCGCTCAAATACGGTGAAATACCCTGTCAATTATTTCGAAACGATAAATAGAGCGCGGTTTGGGTGCTAATTCGCAATTTGCTGGCGGCGATTCCACGCTATACGCCGGCTCCAGGTAGATCGGCCGTGGTGTTGACGTTGGTCAGCGCGCGCTGCGGAGCCATCACGATCCGTTGCGTGTCGACGGACTCGGCGAGGGCACGCATGCTGCGCCGGCCGTCACGCACCAACGCGGTGATCTTCTCGGTGAGCCCGCTGCGATAGATCGCCGCCAGATAGTGGTCCCTGCCGTCCCACGGCAGCACGATGTCGGCGGGTAGTCGCTGGGCGGTGGCCGCCAGCTCGTCGATCAGATCGCACGACAGGTAAGGCATGTCCACCGCGCACACGAACGCTCGGTCCACGCCCGCCTCCGCGACGGCACGCAGCCCGCGACCCGTCGCCACCAGCGGCCCGACTCCCCGCACCTCGTCGCGCAGCACCTCAGCGTTCAGTGTGGGCAGGGGCTGGCCGGGTGCGGCGATGACGAAAACCGGTGAGCAGCGGTTACTTACCACCGCGACCACGCGCTCGACCATCGTCGCGCCGTCGAACAGCAGCGTCGCCTTGTCGCGCCCCATACGGCGCGAAGCCCCGCCCGCCAGAACTACGGCGGCGAGCGGGGCTGTGCTCAGGTCGTTTTGGTCAGTGGGTTCGGCGCGATTACTCCACGGTCCAGGTGTCTTTGCCACGCAGCAAGGATTGCAGAGCCGCGGTGTCATGGGGCTTGGATTCGATCGCCGTGTTGACCTGCTGGCGCGCGGCGTCGTCATAGGTGGGTCGGCTGATCTTGCGGAAGATGCCCATCACCATGTGATCGAGGTTCTGCTCGCTCAACCGCGACAGCGCGAAAGCGTAGGCCGGATCGTCGATTTCGGCGTTGTGGACGACGATGTCGGTGGCCGCGACGTCGGCGGTCTTGGCGACCTCCAGACCGTACCCGGACTTGACCACGCAATACTCGCCATCCGTGCCGAACTTGATCGGCTCACCGTGGCTGACATTGATCAGCCGCTCCTCGGCGCCTTCCTTGCGCAGCGCGTCGAACGAGCCGTCATTGAAGATCGGGCAGTCCTGCATGATCTCCACCAGTGCCGCCCCGCGGTGCTCGGCAGCACCGCGCAGCACCTCGGACAGGCCCTTGCGGTCAGAGTCCAGTGCCCGGCCGACGAAGGTGGCCTCGGCACCCAGCGCCAGTGACACCGGGTTGAAGGGGTAGTCCAGCGAGCCCATCGGAGTCGACTTGGTGACCTTGCCGACCTCGGAGGTCGGCGAGTACTGCCCCTTGGTCAAGCCGTAGATCCGGTTGTTGAACAGCAGAATCGTGATGTTGATGTTGCGGCGCAGCGCGTGGATCAGGTGGTTACCACCGATCGACAGCGCGTCACCGTCACCCGTGACGACCCACACCGACAGATCCGGACGTGCCAGCGCCAGACCGGTGGCGATGGTCGGAGCGCGACCGTGGATCGAGTGGAAACCGTAGGTCTCCAGGTAGTACGGGAACCGGCTGGAGCAGCCGATGCCACTGACGAACGCGATGTTCTCGCGCTTGAGGCCCAATTCCGGCAGGAAATTGCGGATGGTGTTGAGGATGACGTAGTCACCGCAACCCGGGCACCAGCGGACCTCCTGGTCACTGGTGAAGTCCTTGCCCTTTTGTGGTTGGTCGGTCGTGGGCACCAGGGCGTTCTTGCTCAACGGGGCTTCGCTCAGCCCGAGATCGGCGCCGATCAGGTCAGTCATGCGTTCGCTCCCACAGCATTCGACTCAGTTGGTTCCTCGATGGTGGCCGCCGCCAACCTCGCGAACTTGGCCTTGTCCGCTTCCTTGTCGGCCAGTGTGCCGTCCAGGGCCGCGTCGATGATGCCTTCGACCTCGTCGGCCAGGAAGGCCATGCCCTCCACCTTGGTCACCGACTGGACGTCGACCAGGTACCTGCCGCGCAGCAGGAGGGCCAGTTGTCCGAGGTTCATCTCCGGCACCACCACCTTCGGGTAGCGGCGCAGCACCTCCCCGAGGTTGGCCGGGAAGGGATTGAGGTGACGCAGATGGGCCTGGGCCACCTTGATGCCCTTGCGCCGGGCTCGCCGGCAGGCCTCACCGATGGGTCCGTAGCTGCTCCCCCAACCCAGCATCAGCAGTTCCGCATCACCGGTGGGGTCGTCGACCTCCAGATCCGGCACCGTGATGCCGGCGATCTTCTCCTGGCGCAGCCGCACCATGAGGTCGTGGTTCTTCGGCTCATAAGAGATGTTGCCCGAACCGTTGGCGGCTTCGAGGCCACCGATCCGGTGCTCCAGACCCGGAGTACCGGGCACCGCGAACTGGCGAGCCAGAGTCTCGGGATCACGCGCGTACGGGGCGAACGGCTCGCCGGTCTTGGCGAACTTGTGCTCGATCGCCGGGTAGGCGCTGATGTCCGGGATCTGCCACGGCTCAGAGCCATTGGCCACCGCACCGTCGGACAGGATGATGACCGGGGTGTGGTAGTCGATCGCGATGCGCGAGGCTTCCACGGCGATGTCGAAGCAGTCCGATGGCGACTTCGGGGCGAGGATGGCGACCGGCGACTCGCCGTTGCGCCCGAACAGCGCCTGCAGCAGGTCGGCCTGCTCGGTCTTGGTCGGCAGACCCGTCGAGGGGCCACCACGCTGCACGTCGATGACGACCAGCGGAAGCTCCGTCATCACGGCAAGGCCGATCGCCTCGGACTTGAGGGACACGCCCGGACCCGAAGTGCTGGTGACGCCGAGCGCGCCGCCGTAGGAGGCGCCGATGGCCGCGCCGATGCCGGCGATCTCATCCTCGGCCTGGAAGGTCAGGATGTTGAAGTTCTTGTGCTTGGACAGCTCGTGGAGGATGTCCGACGCCGGGGTGATCGGGTAGGTGCCCAGCACCACCTGAATCTGGGCCAGGTGTCCGGCGGCCACGATGCCGTAGGCCAGCGCGGTGTTGCCCGAGATCTGACGGTATTCACCCGACTTGAGCTTGGCCGGCGACACCTCGTAGGTGGTGGCGAAGGCTTCGGTCGTCTCGCCGTAGTTCCAGCCGGCCTTGAGCGCCAGGACGTTGGCCTCGGCCACGTCGGGCTTGCGGGAGAACTTCTCCCGGATGAATGCCTCGCTGTGCTCGAGCTCGCGGCCGTACATCCACGACAGCAGGCCGAGGGCGAACATGTTCTTGGCGCGCTGGCCGTCCTTCTTGGTGGCACCGATCGCCTCGACGGCGCCCAGGGTCAGCGTCGTCATCGCGACGGACGTCACCACATAGTCGGACAACGTGTCATCCTCTAGCGGATTGTTGTCGTATCCGACCTTGGCGAGGTTGCGCTTGGTGAACTCATCGGAGTTGGCGATGATCAGACCGCCGCGGGGCAGGTCCGAGACGTTGGCCTTCAGCGCGGCCGGGTTCATCGCCACGAGCACGTCGGGACGGTCACCGGCGGTGAGGATGTCGTAGTCGGCGATCTGGATCTGGAACGACGACACACCGGGCAGGGTGCCCTGTGGTGCGCGGATCTCCGCCGGGTAATTCGGCTGGGTCGCCAGGTCGTTGCCGAACAGCGCAGCTTCAGAAGTGAAGCGGTCACCGGTCAGCTGCATGCCGTCGCCGGAGTCACCGGCGAAGCGGATGACGACCTTTTCGAGCTTCTGCCGCGGCGCGGCGCCATTGCCGTTGCCGTTCTCACCCACGGCTACCGCCTTTCACACGTTCTTTGACCACGTCTTTCCTGGCCGCTGTCATGTGACGCGCCGCCGGATCGAACGTCCACCGAATTTTGATGTCACTACCAGTACCGATTATTGCACTGCTCTTAGGCTGCACTTCACCGCGCTGACCCCCGACACGCGGGTCGGATCGCAATGAAGGCGCTGCTCGTCGACGTGAAGGAGTCCCTTTTGAGACAAAACTGTGGTTTTCGTCACGTTTAGGAGAATGTCATTCTCTAAGGAAAAAGCTACCGGCCGGTAGCTGTCCGCTAGCACTGGCAAGCACATACTTGACACCTGTCGAGTGTAGACCTCGGCAGGCGGCCGCCGGCGATCAGCCGACGTGCACCCGCTTGTCCAGCTCACGCGCCACGAGCGCACTTGCCGACTGCGCGGCACGATGCGGATCGTGGCCTGCCGCGCGGTGTGCGACATAGCAAGCGGTGAACATGTCCCCCGCCCCCGTGGTCTGGACGTCGAGAACCCGCCAGGCCGCCGGCACGCGTTCCACTGCGCCCTCGACATAGATGTCGCAGCCCTCCGAGCCGTAGGTCACCAGGATCTCGGCGACGCCGAGTCGTTCCGCCGTCGACGCATCGAATGCACCGTCGGCCACGATCACCGCCTCGTCCTCGGCAAGCTTGAGTACGTCGACGTTGGCCAGCAGGTCCGGCGGGAAGTGCCGATCCTCGACCAGAGGGCCCAATCGGTCGGCACGCACCAGCCCCTGCCCGTCGTAGGCGATGCGGTGACCACGGGCCGCCAGGGCTGCCAGCGTCGCTGCCGGGAAATCGGTACGCAACAACGGAGCCAGGTGCACCCATGTCGTCGCCGGATCGGCGGCTTCGATGTCACCGGCGGTCCACACCGGACCGATCGCCTGCACACCCATGTGCCGGTGATCGGTGTCGTCATAGTCAAGGCTGAACGAACTGGTCGTCTCCGCCGCCAGGACGTGCACCAGCGACCCGAACCGCGCACACAGCTCGTCGAACAGGGCGTGATCACGTTCGGCACCCATCGCGACGATCCGGCCGGATCCGCCTGCCGCCTCCAGTGCCACCCCGGCAAACGATGCGCATCCTCCCGGGCTCGGCGGCGCCCCATTGATGATGTCGATCGCGAGGTTGCCGAGCACGGTCACGCCGGGCACTAACTCTCGTGGCATGACTGAAGTCTCCCGGTCAGGGCGACCGCCACGCTTTCCGACCCCGAAAAATCTGCAACCTGAACCGAAATGTGACTCACGTCATACCACCTGATGTGGAATGTCCGGCGGCCCCTTCCGCATTCAAACCACATAGGTAGCCAATGTTGTAACGAAGGGTATTTGCGAAATGCGCACGGATCCGAAGGCCAAACTTCTCCTCTGTACGGCGGGCTTGGCAGCCGCGGCAGTCATGACGGTGCTCGGTGTCCAGGCAACGCAGGAGCACGGGACAACCGAAATGTCCGTGCCCGCGGCCGAACCCACCATGAACTTCGGCGAGACGGTCACCCAATCCACACCGCCGTCGGAGCCCGACACCCCCGCCGCCAAGCCGCCGGTCAAGGCTCAACCCGCACCCACCGCAGAACCCGGATAAGCCGGCAGGTTGTACGGCGTGATCACCTGAATGGGCACGGGGCGGACCGGCTCACCCGGCAGTGCGCCGTGCTGCTGCAGGATCAGCCGCATCGCCAGTCGCGCGTCGGCCCGCAGGTCGTTGTGCAGAACCACCGAGATCCTGCCGTCCCTCAGGAGTCTTCGGTTGTCCACATCGAGATCGTGGGCGACAAAGACCCGGCACTCTCGTCCGAGCTTCTCGAACGCCGCGACCGTGGCTGCGTTGCCGCCACCTGGTGAATAGACCGCCTCCACGGAAGGGTGACGCCGCAGCGCGTCGAGCACCAGCCGTTCGTTGGTCGCATCGATGCCGTCGCTGTCGGTGACCTCGACGACCGCACGACCGGAACCGCGCAAACCCGACCGGAATCCCACCTCACGCTCGCCCTCACCACGGAATACCGTGCGGCTCAAGGTGATCAGCACCGCGGACGGAGTGGGCCCCAGCCATTGCTCGATCAGGTAGGCCGCCGTCGCACCGGCCCCGTGATTGTCGATGCCGACGTATGCGCTGCGGGCGCTGGTGGGGATGTCGGTCGTGTACGTCACCACCGGGACACCGGCGGCCACCAGGTGGTCGACAGCCTCGGCCACTTCGGGTTCGTCGGCCGCCTTGAGCACCACCCCGTGGCTGCTGCGGATACTTGCGAGAGTGTCGACCATCTTGGCTGTGGAGCCGGATTCCCACAGGTGGAAGCGAGCTCGCATCATGGCCGGGGCGAACGTGGGCAACTCCGCCTCGACGGCCGCGCGGAACGCATCGGAGAACCGCTGCGGGGTCTGCATGACCACGTCGATCAGATAGCGACGTCCGTTGAGCCGCAACTGCGCCCGTTGCTTGTCCAGATCGGCGATCGCTTGTCGCACCTCGGCTCGGGTGTTCTCGCGCACGCCCGGGCGTTCGTTGAGCACCCGGTCCACCGTGGCCTCGCTCAAACCGCACTGTTGGGCGATCTCACGGACCTTGTATCGGTGCGCCACCGGTGGACCTCTCTCGCGTTGATGGTTTTTTGATGGCTTTTTGCCGTTGATTGTGCCACAGGACACAGCAAGACTGTCAGCCATGACCACGACATTGCGGACATCGCGTGGAGGGCGCCGGGCCTGGATCGAGGACTCCGACTGTTCCCTCGACGAGTTCCGCGCCCTGGTGTCCCGCAGCACCGACGCCGCCGACTACCCACTGGCCGCCGACATCCGGCACAACGTCCCTGTGTACTCGGCCGCCGCCATCGCCGGCGCCGACCGCCGCGGGCTGCAGGCCGAGTTGATCAGTGCGCTGGCCGACGGCCCGGGCGTCGTGGTGTTCGAAGGTGCCTTCGACGAGGCTGTGGTGGATCGTGCCGGCGCCGCGTTCAACGCGCTGATCGAAGCCCAGCGCCGCGAAGGCGCCGCCGCCGGTGACCATTTCGGCAAGGCCGGCGCGAACGACCGCATCTGGAATGCCGCGCAGAAGCTGGCCCTGCATTCCCCCGACGTGTACGCAGACTATTACGCCAACGACGCACTGGCCGTCGTGTCGCAGGCCTGGCTGGGCCCTCGGTACCAAGTCACCTCGCAGGTCAATGTGGTCAATCCCGGTGGCGCAGCGCAAGTTCCGCACCGCGACTATCACCTCGGTTTCGTCACCCCTGACCAGCTGTCCGACTACCCCGTGCATCTGCACCGGCTGTCACCGGCGATGACGCTGCAGGGCGCGATCGCGCACTGCGACATGCCGCTGGCCAGTGGGCCGACCATGCTGCTGCCGTACTCGCAGACGTTCGAGGCCGGCTACATCGCGTTCTACCGGCCGGAGTTCATCGAGTACTTCGCGGACCACCAGGTTCAGGTGCCGCTGGGCAAGGGCGATGCCGTCTTCTTCAATCCGGCGCTCTACCACGGCGCGGGCACCAACACCTCGCCCGACATCCGGCGCATGGCCAACCTGCTTCAGATCTCGTCGCCGTTCGGACGCGCGATGGAAGCACTCGACCGCACCGCCATGGTTCGCGCCGTATACCCGGCCCTGCTGGCGATGAAGGCCGCGGGCCGCTCCGAGCGGGAGCTGGCCAACGCCGTCAACGCCACCGCCGAGGGTTACGCGTTCCCGACGAATCTCGACCGGGACCAACCCATCGGCAGCCTGGCCCCGCCCAGCCAGGTCGACACCGTGCTGGCCGCGCTGGCGGGCGATCTGTCCGCCGAAGAACTCGGCGCCATCCTCGATCAGCAACAAGAACGGAGAATTCCATGACCACGCTCGGCGTTATCGGACTGGGCCGCATCGGCGCATTCCACACCGAAACCCTTTCCGCCCTAGATGGTTTGGACGGGCTGGTGATTACCGACGAACGCACCGACGTGGCCGCAGCGGTGGCCGCCAAGCACGGCGTCAAAGCGGTCGACACCGTCGAGGAATTGCTGTCCTCAGGCGTGGACGGCGTAGTGGTGGCGGCCGCCACCCCGGCACATGCCGAGCTGACATTGGCCGCCGTCGAACGCGGCATCCCGACATTCTGCGAGAAGCCGATCGCCTCCACCGCCGCGGAGAGCGCGCGGGTCGCCGAGACCATCGCACGATCCGGTGTCCCCGTGCAGGTTGGCTATCAGCGCCGCTTCGATGCCGCCTTCGCCGCGGCCAAGCGTGCAGTCGACGATGGTTCGTTGGGCATCCTGCACACGGTGCGCAGCACCACGATGGACCCTGCTCCCCCGCCGCTCGACTACATCAAGGGCTCCGGCGGAATCTTCCGCGACTGCGCCGTACACGATTTCGACATAGTCCGATGGATCACCGGCCAGAACGCGGTCGAGGTGTACGCCACCGGAACCGTCCAGGGTGACCCGCTGTTCGCGGAGTACGGCGACGTGGACACCGCGGCGGTGGTCGTCCGCTTCGACGGCGGCGCGCTCGGGGTGATCTCGAACGCCCGCTACAACGCCCGTGGATACGACTGCCGCCTTGAGGTTCACGGGTTCGACGACAGCGTGGCCGCCGGCTGGGACCAGGGTGTGCCGATGCGAAATATGGATCCCGCCAACACATTCCCGGTTGGCCCAGCGCACGATTTCTTCATGGACCGCTTCACCGAAGCGTTCCGCACAGAGCTGGCCGGCTTCGTGGAAGTGGCCAAGGGCGCGCCGGTCTCCGGCGCCACGGTGGCCGACGCCGTCGAGGTGGCCTGGCTGGCCGAGGCCGCCACCGAGTCCCTGCGCCGGGGCACCCCGGTGCGCATCGAGGAGGTTCGCAACGCATGAGCGCCACGATCAAAATCGCCGGAGCGCCGATCTCCTGGGGCGTGTGCGAGGTTCCCGGCTGGGGTCATCAGCTCGACCCCGAACGCGTGCTCACCGAGATGCGCGAGACCGGCCTGACCGCCACCGAGCTCGGCCCGGAGGGCTTCCTGCCCGCCGACACCGCCGACCTTCAATCCGTACTGAACCGGCACGGGCTGGCCTGTGTAGGTGGGTTCGTCCCGGTGGTGTTGCACAACGCCGATCACGATCCCGCCGATGACCTTGCCGGACCGCTTGATTCGCTGGTGGCAGCCGACGCCGGGGTGGTGGTGCTGGCCGCGGCCACCGGGTCCGACGGGTACGACTCCCGACCGACGCTCGACGACCGGCAATGGACCACACTGCTGTCCAACCTCGACCGTCTCTCGCACATCGCCGAACGGGCCGGCCTGCTCGCCGTGCTGCACCCACACGTCGGCACCATGGTGGAAACCCGCGCGGATGTCGACCGGGTGCTGGCCGGCTCGGCGATCCCGCTGTGCCTGGACACCGGGCACCTGCTGATCGGCGGTACCGATCCACTCGAGTTGGCCAAGGCCGTGCCGACGCGGATCAAGCACACGCACCTCAAGGATGTGGATGCCGCGCTGGCCGCCAAGGTGCAGTCTGGCGACATCAGCTACACCGACGCGGTGCGCGCCGGGATGTACACCCCACTGGGCACCGGCGACATCGATATTGCCGGAATCATCTCCGTGTTGCGGGACAACGGTTTCGACGGCTGGTTCGTGATGGAGCAGGACACGATCCTGGATGGCGCACCGGCTGGTGACGGTCCGGCCGCCGACGTGCGGGCCAGCGTGGCGTACCTGAAGTCTGTGACCTCGTGACCGGATTGCGCATCGGTGTTCTGGGTGCTTCCCGGATCGCGGAGAAGGCCATCGTGGGGCCGGCGCAGGAACTGGGTCACCGACTGGTGGCGGTCGCCGCGCGCGATCCGCAGCGCGCGGCGGCTTTTGCACAGAAATACGGCGTGGAACGCGTCGTCGGCTCCTACGCCGAGGTGATCGACGACGCCGAGGTTGATGTCATCTACAACCCCCTGGCCAACAGGCTGCACGCGCCGTGGAATCTGGCGGCGGTCGCCGCTGGGAAACCCGTGCTCAGCGAGAAGCCTTTCGCACGCAACAGTTCCGAGGCCGCCACGGTAGCCCGGGCCGCCGAGGCCGCCGGGGTCACGGTGCTGGAGGGGTTCCACTACTTCTTCCACCCCGTGACCCAGCGGGCCTTCACGCTTGCCGCCGGTGGCGAGATCGGTCGGCTCACCCGGGTCGAGGTGCGGATGGCAATGCCCGCCCCGGACGACGATGACCCGCGCTGGTCCCTGGAACTGGCGGGCGGGGCCCTGATGGACCTCGGCTGCTACGGCATGCACGTCCTGCGGTCGTTGGGCCGGCTGGACGTCGACGGGCTTCGCGGCGCCCCGTCCATCGTCACCGCCCATGCCGAGCAACGATCGACCGATGTCGATGCGACGTGCGATGTCGAGGTCGGTTTCCCGGGCGGCGCCACCGGATTGACCGCCAATTCGATGGTGGCGCCGGAGTATTCGTTCACCATCAGGATCGTCGGCAGCGACGGTGAGTTGCTGGTTCACGACTTCATCCGGCCCAACGACGACGACCGGATCACTGTGCGGACGGCTGCCGGTGAACGCGTCGAGCGACTCGGCACCCGGGCCAGCTACACGTATCAACTGGAGGCGTTCGCCGACCACGTCCAGAACGGCGCGGCGCTGCCGTTCGGACTCGCCGACGCGGTGACCAACATGGCCCACGTCGACGCCGCGTACCAGGCCGCGGGACTACCCACGCGATAGTGCCGCGGTTGAATCCCGCACGATGACGACCGCATTGCCTTTGTCAGACCCGAAACGTTCTAGTGAATCAGGAGTCCTCATGCCGGATCAGCTGGCCTTCGGCCCCATCGGAACTGGTGGCGCACCGGTCGCGCTCGCGGATGCGGTGCGCTCATGACGTTCGAACTCGCGATCTGCTCGGAGATGGTGTTCACCGATCTCGACATCGTCGAGCGGGCCCGGCGCATATCCGAACTCGGCTTCTCAGTGGAGATCTGGAGCTTCCACGACAAAGACCTCGATGCGCTCGCGTCGACCGGGGCCCGCTTCTCGTCGATGACCGGGTACCTGCACGGAGATCTCTACGACCCGGCGGGCGCCCGCGAGGTGGTGCGTACCGCACAGGAGGCCATCAAAGCCGCTGAGGTACTCGGGGTTCCGCGACTCGTCGTTCATCCGGGCGAGCTGGTCGATGGTCAGGCCGCACGCCCCCGGCACCGCGTCACCGGCGACATGTGGTTCTCGACGCTGCGCGGGCTGGAACAGCTCGGTGAACTGGGCGCCGAGGCAGGCGTCACGTTCTGTCTGGAGAACCTCAACACCATCGTCGACCATCCCGGGGTCCCGCTGGCGCGGGCCAAGGACACCCTGGCGCTGATCGAGGCGGTCGACCATCCCAACGTCAAGATGATGCTCGACCTCTATCACGCGCAGATCGGCGAGGGAAACCTCGTCGACCTGGTCCGCCGGGCCGGGTCTGCGATCGGCGAGATCCAGGTGGCCGACGTGCCAGGTCGCTGTGAGCCGGGCACGGGTGAGATCCACTACCCCGCCATAGCAAAGGCGCTGCGCGACGGCGGCTACACCGGAACCGTCGGCATGGAGGCTTACGCCTCCGGCGACAGCGTCGTAGCACTGGAAGCCTTCCGCGCCGCGTTTTCCTGAGGCACCCCCAGCAGCGCGAGCGTGCGTGTCTGATGGTCGGGCGCCGAAAAACATGGGCATTGTGGGCACGCTCGCCGCTGGCGGGCGTGCCCATTTTGGCGATGCGCCGCATCCCCATTCGGCTCCAAGGTGATTCTCGCGATCGCGCAGATAGCGCAGCGCCCCGCCGGCCGGGCGGCCGACGGGGCGCTGACGCAGTGATCAGCGGCGGAGCTCGTGGCTGAGCGCCTCAAGTTCGTTGCCGCCGGCCATCTCCTGGGTGAGAGTTTCCAGGCTGATCTCGTCATAGGAGCAATCCAGCTTCTGGCGACCGCGGTTGAGTAGGACGAAGTGGTCACCGACCATGTGCGCATGGTGCGGGTTGTGAGTGATGAAGATGACCCCGAACCCCTGCTCCTTCGCAGCGGTGATGTACCGCAGCACCATGCCGGACTGCTTGACGCCGAGCGCCGCGGTCGGCTCGTCGAGAATCAATACGCGAGCGCCGAAGAAGATCGCCCGCGCGATCGCCACACACTGACGCTGGCCACCCGACAACGACCCGATCGGCGCATCGACATCCGGCAGGTCGATGCCCATCTTGTTGAGTTCCGAGATCGTGGTCGCCCGCATCGCGTTGATGTCCAGGGACTTGAGGATGCCCTTCTTGCACAGTTCGTTGCCGAGGAAGAAGTTGCGCCACACCGGCATCAGCGCGACCACCGCCAGGTCCTGATACACCGTGGCGATGCCGGCCTTCAGCGAGTCCTTGGGAGAATCGAACACCGTGGCCTTGCCGTCGATCAGCAGGTCACCCTCGGTCGGCTTGTGCAGACCGGCAATGATCTTGATCAGCGTCGACTTGCCCGCGCCATTGTCACCGAGCACACCGGTGACCTCACCGGCACCCACCCGCAGGCTGATGTCCTTGAGCGCGATGATGTTTCCGTAGCTCTTTCCGACGTTCTTGAGTTCGACGACGGGCGGGGCGCCGCCTGACGGAGACTCTGCGATCGGTGCTTCGGCAGTTGTGCTCATCTACTTACCTTTTCGCTGCGTAGTTGCGGACGACGTTGTTGGCGATCACCGCGAACAGCAGCATCCCGCCGAGGAAGAACTTGAACCAGTCGGGGTTCCAGCCGGCGTAGACGATGCCCTGGTTCGTCATGCCGAAGATGAACGCGCCGATCAGGGTTCCGATGGCGGTGCCATAGCCGCCGGTGAGCAGGCAGCCGCCCACAACAGCCGCGATGATGTAGAAGAACTCGTTGCCGATGCCCTGCCCGGACTGCACGGTGTTGAAGGCGAACAGCAAGTGCATTCCCACGAACCATGCGCAGAAGCTGACCACCATGAACAGGCCGATCTTGACCTTGGTGACCGGTACGCCGACCGCGCGGGCACTGTCCTGGTTACCGCCCACGGCGAAGATCCAGTTGCCGATCCGGGTCTTGAACAAGACATAGGTGGCGATCGCGGTGAACAGAATCCACCACACCATGGTGATCCGCACCGAGACCCCGAACAGTGTGAACGATGACGCGAAAACCGCTTTGCCGGAATCGAATCCCTGCATATCCGAGACGCTCGGGGTGGCGACCTGACCGGACACCAGCTTGGTCACCGCCAAGTTGATGCCGGTGAGCATGAAGAACGAACTCAGGGTGATCAAGAATGACGGAATCTTGGTCTTCATCACCATGTAGCCGTTGAAGAAGCCGACCGCCAGGGCGATCACGAGGGCCAGCGCCGCGCCGGTCCACAGGTTCAGGTGCAGGTTGTAGGACAGCATCGACGCCGCCAGTGAGGCCGTGGTGACTGCGACACCCGAGGACAAGTCGAATTCTCCGCCGATCATCAGCACGCCCACACCGACCGCCATGATGCCGATGGTCGAACTCGCGTAGAGCACCGTTGCCAGAGCTTCGGGGGTCCGGAATGGTGGGGCCACGATGAGGAACAGCACGAAGATGCCGATCGCCCCGATGCCGGCCCCCATCTCGGGGCGAATCAGTAAGCGCTGCAGCTTGTTCTGTTCTTTGACCCGTTCATCGTGGACGACTTTGTGAGTCTCGAGATTGAGATCGGCCTGAGTACTCATGTCTAGCGGGTTCCGTTCTTGGCATATTCGGCGACGGCGTCGATGTTCGACTTGTCGATGAACGATGGGCCGGTCAGCGTGGGCTGGTTACCGCCGATCACGTTGCCGTTGTTGAGGTAGAGCCACAAAGAGTCGACGGCCAGATAGCCCTGCAGAAACGGCTGCTGGTCGACCGCCCACTGGATGTCGCCGTTCTGGATCGCGTCGACCAGCGCCGCGTTGGTGTCGAACGTGGCCACCTTGGCCGCGCTGCCCGCGTTCTTGACCGATTGGACGGCGGTCATCGCGAACGGCGCTCCGAGCGTGAGAACGGTGTCGACGGACGGATCTTGTTGCAGCTTGGCGGTGATCGTCGACTCGACCGAGGGCATGTCCTTGCCGTTGACATTGAGGATCTCAACGCCGGGGAACGTGTTCTTCACACCTGCGCAGCGGGCCTCCAGATCTACGTGACCCTGTTCCTGGATGACGCAGATGGCTTTCTTGGTGCCCTCGGACTGCAAGCGCTTACCTGCTTCCTGACCGGCGATGTAACCGTCCTGGCCGAAGTACTCCTTGACGCCCAACTTCTGCCATGCGTCGAGACCGGCGTTGAATGCCACCACGGGAATGCCCTTTGCCGTGGCGTTTTCGATGGCACCCTTCATCGCGTCAGGCTTGGCCAAGGTCACCGCGATGCCCCTGACACCACTGTCCACGGCAGTCTGGACCAGGTTGGCCTGGTTGGGCGCCTCTGGATCGTTGGAGTACCGCAGCTCGATGTTGTCCTTCTTCGCCGCGGTCTCGGCACCCTTCCGGACCAGGTCCCAGAAGGAGTCACCCGGCACCTCGTGGGTGATCATCGCGATGGTCATCCGTGGAGTGTCGGCTGTTCCCGCACCCATGCCGCCGCCGCTGCTGTCGGGTTTGCCGCCGGTGGCCGAACATGCGCCGGTTGCGAGTACGAGCACACTCGCCCCGGCTGCAGCCGCGAGCCGACTGAACCTCATTAGTTCTCCTTGTCCTCGACATCACCGGTGCTTGTGTGTTCTGGACTCCAGTGGCAAGCGACACGGCCTCGCCCACGATGTAATACCGCTCACATTCGAATGTCAAGACTTTGTTCTGACATTAGGACTGCATATCAAATCCGAAGGAGGGTGGCGACTCGACCGGAGCCGCCACCGCGCGTGGGCAGCACCGGTACGAAACCGTAAGGGACAGAAGACTTTTGACTACGTCTCAGCGATCAACGAGGGTGGTGTCGAAGTAATAGCGCGATGCGCGGTACGCGTGGCTGCCGTACTCCACGATGCGTCCGGAGTCGTCGAACGCGGTCCGTTCCATCACGAGCAGCGGGGCCTTCGGCTTCTCGTCGAGCAGCCGTGCCTCGTCCCGGCTGGCCGCCCTCGCGCCGATCCGCTGACGAGCCAGCCGGATGTGAACGCCGCGCGAACGCAGTGACCGGTACAGGCCGGATTGTTCGAGTTGCTCCTCGTCGGGCGCGAGCGCCGCGGGCAGGTAGTTGGTCATCAGGGCCAACGGCTGGCCACTCGATGTGCGCAGCCGGCGCATCATCGCGACCTCACTACCGGGCGAGAGGTTCAACCATCCCGCGATCTCATCGGAAGCCGGCCCGATCGTGTACTCCAGCACCTTGGTGGCGGGCTCCTGACCAGCCCGGGCGAGGTCGTCGTACAGGCTCGTCAGCTCGACGGGACGGTGCACGGGAGTCTGGACCACCTGGGTGCCGACACCCCGCTTGCGGACCAGAAGCCCCTTGTCTACGAGTTCCTGAATGGCGCGCCGAGTCGTCGGCCGGGACAGGTTGAGCCGGCTCGCCAGTGCCAGTTCGTTCTCGAAGCGGTCCCCGGGCTTGAGCTTTCCGTCGAGGATCGCCTTTTCGAAAACCTGAGACACCTGGAAGTACAGCGGCACGGGGCTCGAACGGTCGAGTTCGACGGACAGTGTCGGGGTCACTCTCTCTCCGATCCTCCTGTGCTCCGCGCCAAGACTGTGCGCGACGAATTTTCAGCGTACCTGCTTATGACTGAAAGTAAGAATGTCCGAACAAAGTCTTGACACCGCGCGGTGACGGGGCGCACAGTCGACATCGAGAGCGCCAGGACTCGTCGCCGCTCGAATTCATGCCACTCGCATACGCGCCGCAGTTGGGAGCCAATCGTGACCGATACCGCCAACCAGGCATTCGATGTCCTCGCCATCGGACGCAGCGGCGTCGACGTCTATCCGCTGCAGGTAGGGGTAGGGCTTGAAAACGTCGAATCGTTCGGCAAATTCCTTGGTGGCAGTGCGGCGAACGTCGCGGTCGCGGCGGCCCGGCTGGGCAACCGCAGCGCACTCATCTCAGGCGTCGGTGACGATCCGTTCGGCCGATACGTGCGCAGTCAGCTCGCTGCCCTCGGCGTCGACAACCGGTTCGTCCACACCCACGACGAGTATCCGACTCCGGTGACGTTCTGCGAGATCTTCCCGCCGGACAACTTCCCGCTGTACTTCTACCGCAAGCCGTCGGCACCCGACTTGCAGATCCGGCCGGACGAGATCGACACCGAGGCCGTGCGCAACACGCGACTGTACTGGTCTACGGTCACCGGACTCTCCGAAGAGCCAAGTCGCAGTGCGCACTTCGCTGCCTGGAAAATCCGGGGCCGCGCTCCCCTCACCGTCCTCGACCTCGACTATCGGCCGATGTTCTGGGAGACCCCAGCCGCGGCCACCGAACAGGTGCAGCGGGCTTTGCAGCACGTCACGGTAGCGGTGGGCAATCGCGAGGAATGCGAGATCGCCGTCGGTGAGAGCAACCCGCACAAGGCTGCCGACGCCCTGCTCGATTCGGGGGTGGAGCTGGCGATCGTCAAGCAGGGCCCGCGCGGCGTGCTGGGCAAGACCAGGCGCACCTCGGTCACCGTGCGACCGAACGAGGTCGACGTGATCAATGGGCTGGGAGCCGGAGATGCCTTCGGTGGC
Source organism: Mycobacterium sp. URHD0025 (assembly GCF_000426065.1). Taxonomy (GTDB): domain Bacteria; phylum Actinomycetota; class Actinomycetes; order Mycobacteriales; family Mycobacteriaceae; genus Mycobacterium. Next base: position 191,550 of record NZ_AUEQ01000013.1, read on the forward strand.
AGCCTGATTCATGGCCTGCTGCACGAGTGGCCGCTGGAGAAGACCCTTCGCTACGCCAATGCGGCCGGGGCCATCGTCGCTTCCCGGCTCGAATGCTCGACCGCGATGCCGACCGCCGCCGAGGTGGCCGACCTCGCCGAACAAACCGCCGTGGAGGCAGCCAATGTCTAAACCCACCGTGTGCAGGGACTACGCCGCGATCACCGAGGTCCGCACGACTGCACCGGCCGCGATCGGCGCGGCCTGGCAGCACCGCACCACTCGTCCGACAGTCCGCGGGGACGGCAGGCTGATGATCGTCGCAGCCGATCATCCGGCTCGCGGGGCCCTCGCGGTCGGGCCGCGAACCACCGCCATGAACAGCCGTACCGACCTGCTCGACCGGTTGTGCACCGCACTCTCCGATCCAGGAGTCGACGGCGTCCTGGCCACCGCTGACATTCTCGACGACCTACTGTTGCTCGGCGCACTGGACGACAAGGTGGTTTTCTCCTCGTTCAACCGTGGCGGGCTGGCCGGTTCGACATTCGAGCTGGACGACCGGATGACCGGTGCGACCGCGGCCTCGACGGCCGCGGCCCGGATGAACGGCGGAAAGATGTTGTGCCGCATCGATCTCGATGATCCAGGCACGGTGTCCACGCTGGCGTCCTGCGCAAAGGCCGTCGATGAGCTGGCGGCGCACGGTCTGGTCGCGATGCTGGAGCCATTCATGTCCAGCCGGGCCGACGGCAAGGTGCGCAACGATCTGAGCCCCGACGCGGTGATCAAATCAGTACACATCAGCCAGGGGCTGGGCTCGACCTCGGCCTACACCTGGATGAAGCTGCCTGTGGTCGACGAGATGGAGCGCGTCATGGAGTCGACCACCATGCCCACCCTTCTGCTCGGCGGTGACCCGACCGATCCCGACGAGGCGTTCGCCAACTGGGAGAAGGCGTTGGAGCTGCCCTCGGTGCGTGGCCTGATCGTGGGCCGCACCCTGTTGTACCCGCCTGACGACGACGTCGCGTCGGCCGTCGCAGCAGCCGTGAAGCTGGTGAGGTGACGAATGAACAGCAAGTGGTACATCCCCGCCCGCAGCGCCGAGCTGCCGTTCACCGTCAACGTCACCCCGGAGTCCGCAGGCTGGTCCGAATCCTCGTTGCAGGTCTTGGAAATAGGCGAGCATTGGATGTCGAATCACTTCGAACTGCACACCGGCCACACCGAGGTCATGATCCTTCCGCTGACCGGTGGCGGCACCGTCGAATGTGGCGGAGCGACCTTCGAACTGTCACCGCGGTCCTCCGTCTTCGACGGTCCCGCCGACATGGTCTATCTCGGTATCGGTCAGGAATATCGACTTTCCGGCGAGGGCCGCTTCGCGATCTGCGGTGCGCGGGCAACGCGCTCGTTTCCGAACCGCAGGCGCGCCGCGGCCGACGTGCCCGTGGAGCTTCGCGGCGCGGGCAACTGCAGCCGCCAGGTGCACAACTTCGGCACTGCAACAACATTCGAGGCCGACTCGCTGATCGCATGCGAGGTGATCACCCCGGGTGGCAACTGGTCCAGCTATCCCGCGCACAAGCATGACGAGAACACCGAGGTGGAAACCCAGCTGGAAGAGATCTATTACTTCGAGATCGACGACAGCCCGGCCGGTACACCAGGATTCGGCTATCACCGGGTCTACGGCACCCCTGAACGCCCCATCGAGGTGCTGGAAGAGGTCCGATCCGGGGACGTCGTGCTGGTACCACACGGCTATCACGGACCGTCGATCGCGGCACCGGGCCACGACATGTACTACCTCAATGTGATGGCCGGCTCCGGACCGGACCGGGCCTGGTTGATCTGTGACGACCCGAACCACACCTGGCTCCGTGACAGTTGGGAGCACCAGGACGTCGATCCGCGTCTCCCGTTCCCTACATCCACTTCTCGCCAAGGAGCCTGATCCCGTGGTATCCACCGCACCGAAGTCGACCGAGAAGCTCGTCGATACCGAGGCTACTGTGCGACTTACGGTGGCACAGGCCACCGTTCGATTCCTCGCCAATCAGTACGTCGAGCGGGACGGCGAACGCCACAAGTTCTTCGCCGGCTGCTTCGGCATATTCGGTCACGGCAACGTCGCCGGTCTCGGTCAGGCGCTGTTGCAAGACGAGGTTGAGGCTTCGGAGGCCCCAGAAGGGCACAGGGAACCCGGGCTCAAGTATGTGCTGGGCCGCAATGAGCAGGCCATGGTGCACAGCGCGGTGGCGTATGCCAGGCAGAAGGACCGGCTGCAGGCGTGGGCGGTCACCGCCAGCATCGGTCCCGGCTCGACCAACATGCTGACCGGCGCCGCGCTGGCCACCATCAACCGGTTGCCGGTGCTGCTGTTGCCCTCCGACACGTTCGCCACCCGGGTCAGTTCGCCTGTGCTGCAGGAGCTCGAACTGCCCTCCTCCGGTGATGTGACGGTCAACGATGCGTTCAAGCCGCTGTCCCGGTACTTCGACCGAGTCTGGCGACCCGAACAGCTCCCGGCCGCTCTACTGGGTGCCATGCGGGTGCTGACCGATCCCTGCGAAACAGGTGCGGTGACCGTCGCTTTGCCCCAGGACGTGCAGGCCGAGGCGCACGACTGGCCGGAATCGCTGTTCGCCGAACGCACCTGGCATGTGGCTCGCCCGCTGCCAGAGCGCTCCGCCATCACGCGGGCCGCCGAGATCATCGCGTCCGCCCGCAAGCCGCTGATCGTTGCCGGCGGCGGCGTGCACTACTCCGGCGCCGAGAATGCACTCGCGGCGTTGTGCCAGCAGACCGGAATCCCGGTCGCCGAGAGCCAGGCCGGCAAGGGTTCACTTCGCTTCGACCACCCGCAGTCTGTCGGCGCGATCGGGTCGACCGGCACCACCGCAGCCAACGCGCTGGCGTCGGAGGCCGACGTCGTGATCGGCATCGGCACCCGGTACAGCGATTTCACCAGCGCCTCACGGACCGCGTTCAACAATCCCGATGTCCGGTTCGTCAACATCAACGTCGCATCGCTGGATTCGGTCAAACAGGGTGGCGTCAGCGTCGTCTCCGACGCGCGAGAGGCGCTCGTTGCGCTGAGTTCCGCCATGGGCGATTACCGCGTCGGTGACGAATACCGCTTCCGCACCGCCGAACTCGCTGCGGAGTGGGAGGCCACGGTGTCTTCGGTCTATGCGACCGAGGACGGTGCTCAGCTCAACCAGAACCAGGTGATCGGCCTGGTGAACATGCTCTCAGATCCGCGCGATGTGGTGGTGTGTGCCGCCGGGTCGATGCCCGGCGACCTTCACAAGCTGTGGCGCACCCGGGATCGCAAGGGCTATCACGTCGAATACGGATACTCCTGTATGGGGTACGAGATCGCCGGCGGCATCGGCGTGAAGATGGCCGACCCAGACCGGGACGTGTTCATCATGGTCGGCGACGGCTCGTATCTGATGATGGCGACCGAACTGGTCACCGCGGTACAGGAGGGCGTCAAGGTCATTCCGGTGTTGGTGCAGAATCACGGATTCGCCTCCATCGGTGGTCTTTCGGAGTCACTGGGTTCTCAGCGATTCGGTACCGCCTACCGCTACCGCGGTGCCGACGGCCGCCTCGACGGCGCGAAGCTACCGGTGGATCTGGCGGCCAACGCGGCCAGTCTGGGCGCCGACGTCATCAGGGTCGGCACAGCCGCGGAATTCACCGACGCGGTCAAGACCGCCAAGGGTGCCGAGAACACCACCGTCATCTACGTCGAGACCGATCCCATGGTCTTCGCCCCGGACAGTCACTCCTGGTGGGACGTTCCGGTGTCGGAGGTCTCCACGCTGGAGTCCACCCAGAGCGCCTACGAACGCTATACGGACTGGAAGAAAGTTCAACGCCCCCTGATCAATCCGGCAGATCGTCAGAAGGACTCGTAGTGAGCAAGATTCTCGTTGGTTCGGCTCCTGATTCCTGGGGTGTGTGGTTTCCCGACGATCCGAACCAGACGCCGTACACCCGCTTCCTGGACGAAGTTGCCGCGTCGGGCTACCGGTGGATCGAGCTGGGGCCATTCGGTTACCTGCCGACCGACCCTGAGCGACTCGCCGACGAACTCGCCGAGCGCAATCTGAAGCTTTCGGCCGGCACCGTGTTCGAGCATCTGCACCAGTCTGAATCCCACGGGGACGAAGCGTGGAACTCAGTGTGGACCCAGGTCGAGGACGTCGCCAGGCTGACCGCTGCAGTCGGCGGTAAGCACGTCGTGGTCATCCCCGAGATGTGGCGTGATCCCGCCACCGGGGCGGTGCTGGAGGACCGCAACCTCACGGCTGAGCAATGGCGCAAGAAGACCCAGGGCATGAACGAGCTGGGCAAGGCCATGTTCGAAAAGTACGGCGTGCGTGCGCAATACCATCCACATGCCGACAGCCATGTCGACACCGAAGAGAACGTGTATCGATTCCTCGACGGCACCGACGGCGAATTCGTCAACCTCTGCCTGGACACCGGTCACATCAGCTACTGCGGCGGCGACAACGTCGCCATCATCCGCCACGCCCCCGAGCGCATCGGCTATCTGCATCTCAAGCAGGTCGATCCCGAGGTGCGGGCCAAGGTCGAGGCCGAGGACCTGCCATTCGGTGAGGCAGTCAAGCTGGGCGCGATGATCGAACCGCCGCTGGGTATTCCGGAGATGCCGCCGTTGCTCGCCGAGATCGAGAAACTCGGTATCGACGTGTTCGCGATCGTCGAGCAGGACATGTACCCCTGCGAGGCGGATGCTCCCCTACCCATCGCCCAGCGCACCCAGAAGTACCTGGGGTCCTGCGGTGTCCCGTCCGTTCGTTTCAGCTAGGAGCAGCATGTCTGATCTTCGTGTCGCCGTCCTCGGCGTCGGCATCATGGGCGCCGACCACGTCGCGCGCCTGACCAGCCGGATCTCCGGGGCCCGCGTCGTCGTGGTGAACGACTTCCTCACCGAGAAGGCCGAAGCGATCGCCGCAGGCATCCCGGGCTGCCGGGCAGTGACCGATCCGCTCGACGCCATCGCCGACCCTGAGGTCGATGCCGTCGTGCTCGCCACGCCAGGGCCCACCCACGACAAGCAACTGCTGTCCTGCCTGGAACACGGCAAGCCGGTGTTGTGCGAGAAGCCCCTGACCACCGATGTCGAATCGTCCCTCGAGGTGGTCAAGCGCGAGGCCGAGCTCGGAAAGCGGCTCATCCAGGTCGGTTTCATGCGCCGTTTCGACGAGGAGTACATGCAGCTGAAAACCATGCTGGATGCCGATGAGTTCGGACGCGCGCTGGTGCTGCACTGCGTGCACCGCAACCCGGCCGTGCCGCCGAGCTTCGACAGCTCCATGATCGTCAAGGATTCCCTGGTCCATGAGGTCGATGTGACCCGGTTCCTGTTCGACGAGGAGATCGCCTCGATTCAGATCATCAAGCCGGCCGTCAATCCGGGTGCCCCCGAGGGCATCCAGGACCCGCAGATCGCCATCATGCGCACCGGTTCCGGCAAGCATGTGGACGTCGAACTGTTCGTCACCACCGGCGTGGCCTACGAGGTGCGCACCGAACTGGTCGGCGAAAAGGGTTCGGCGTTCATCGGACTCGATGTCGGGCTGGTGCGTAAGGGTGCACCAGGAACCTGGGGTGGCACCATCACCCCAGGTTTCCGGGAACGCTTCGGCCGGGCTTATGACATCGAGTTCCAGCGCTGGGTCGACGCGGTTCAGCATGGCACCACCACCGGGGACTACACAGATGGCCCCACCGCGTGGGACGGCTACGCTGCTGCGGCGGTGTGTGCGGCCGGTGTCGAGGCACTGGAGACCGGCCTGCCGATCGAGGTGAAGATGGTGTCGCGCGAGTCGATCCCGGGGGCGTGACATGAAGATCGCACTGGATCCGACGCCGTTCCACCACGACTACGGACTGCTCGAATTTCCGCGCCTGGTGGCCGAACTCGGTTACGAGTATCTGCAGCTGACCCCGCACCGCGACTTCATCCCGTTCTTCAACCATCCGCGCGCCGACGACGATCTGGTGGCCAAGTTCCGCGAGGCCTGTGCCGACGCCGGCGTCGGGATCGCCTCGGTGCTGCCGGTATTGCGCTGGTCCAGCCCGGACCCCGATGCCCGCGAAGCCGCGGTACGCAACTGGAAGCGTGTCATCCAGATCACCGTCGACCTCGGCGTCAACGTGATCAACACCGAATTCTCCGGACGTCCCGAGAAACCCGAGGAATCCGAACGGGCGTTCTTTCGATCGATGGAAGAACTGCTCCCGATATTCGAACGTGAAGGCATCGATGTCCGGATCGACCCGCACCCCGATGATTTCGTCGAGGATGGTCTCGAAGCGGTCCGGATCATCCGCGGGGTCAACTCCGCCAATGTCGGCATGGTGTATGTGGCATGCCATACGTTCCACATGGGCTCGAACATGACCGAGATCATCCGAGCCGCCGCCGACTTCCTGCGCCTGGTCCACGTCGCCGACACCATGGACCACCACCGCAGCCATGGATTGCGCTACATCACCAACCCGCCGGGCAACCCGGTACGGGTTCACCAGCATCTGAAAATCGGTGACGGCGACATCAACTGGGACGAGTTCTTCGGGGGCCTGGCCGAGATCGGCTTCTACGACCGCGACGACACCGTCATGGTGTCCTCGGTATTCGCCGAGGACGAAACCGCCCATGACGTATCGCGGTACCAGCTGAAGACGATGGCCGAGTACGTCACGAAGTACCGCGGGTGATCGTCGGGTGTGGAGGCTGCGCGGTTACCAGGATCCGGACGGATCCAGCCTCCACACCCGACGACGTCTATCTCAGAGGATGTAGAGCATCTCCTGATAGGTCGGCAGCGGCCACAGGTCGTCGGCCACGATGCCCTCCAGTGCGTCGGCGGCAGTGCGCACCGCGTCCATCGCCGGCAGCAGCACATCTCGGGCATGCGCCGCCTCATCGAAGGCCGTCTCCGCGGAGTGATCTGCCAGCGCCGCCTTCAGGCTTGAAAGCGCAGCCGACAAGTCGGCGATCGGGGCCGAAACCACTTCCAGCAGAGTCATACTCGGCTCTACGCCGGCCGCTTTCAGCGCGGCGATGTTCTGCGCGAGCTCGGTCTGGTACCGCATCGCGGCGGGCAGCACCACCGTGGAGCCGACCTCCAGGGTCAGCTTCGCCTCGACGGCGATCGTGAGCGCGTACTGCTCCAACCGGACCTCGTAGCGGCTGTGCAACTCCCGCTCGCTGAACACGCCGTACTTCTCGAACACCTCGATGGCCTCGGGCTTGATCAGTTCCGGGATGGCGTCGAGAGTGGTCTTGAGGTTCGGCAGTCCCCGCTCGGCGGCTTCGATCTGCCAGTTCTCCGAGTACCCGTCCCCGTTGAACACCACCGCACCGTGCTCGGTGATGATCTCGGTCAGTAGTGCCTGAACCGCGGAGTCGAAATCCTCGCCGTCCCCGACTGCCTTCTCCAGGACCGTGGCCATGTAGTCGAACGAGTCGGCGATGATGGTGTTGATCACGATCATCGGCACGGCGACGGTCTGTCCCGAACCGGGCGCGCGGAACTCGAATCGGTTGCCGGTGAACGCGAACGGGCTGGTGCGGTTGCGGTCGCCCGGGTCGGTCGGCAGGCTCGGCAGGGTGTCGACGCCGATGTGCATGACGCCCTTGCCCTTGGACGAGGTCGCGGCACCCTTGGCGATCTGCTCGAAGACGTCGGCCAACTGCTCGCCGAGGAAGATCGAGATGATGGCCGGGGGCGCCTCGTTGGCGCCAAGGCGGTGGTCGTTGGTGGCCGAGGCGACCGACACGCGCAGCAGCCCACCGAACTTGTGCACGGCCCGGATGATCGCCGCGCAGAACACCAGGAACTGAGCGTTCTCGTGCGGGGTGTCGCCGGGCACCAGCAGTGATCCCAGCTCGGCATTGCCCACCGAGAAATTCACATGCTTACCCGACCCATTGACACCGGCGAACGGCTTCTCGTGGAACAGGCACTCCATGCCGTGTTTCTTGGCGATGGTCTTGAACACCGTCATCAGCAGCTGCTGATGATCGGAGGCGATGTTGGCCCGCTCGAACATCGGCGCGACCTCGAACTGCGCCGGAGCCACCTCGTTGTGCCGGGTCTTGGCGGGGATGCCGAGTTTGAACAGCTCCCGCTCGGTGTCCATCATGAAGCCCAGCACCCGCTCGGGCACCGCACCGAAGTAGTGGTCGTCGAACTCCTGCCCCTTCGGCGGTTTGGCGCCGAACAGGGTTCGGCCGGCGTTCACCAGGTCCGGACGTGCCAGGAAGAAGTGCCGGTCCACCAGGAAGTACTCCTGCTCGGGGCCGCAGAACGACACCACCTTCTCCAGGTCGGTGTGGCCGAACAGCTTCAGGATCCGCTCGGCGTGCACGCCCATCGCCTGCTGACTGCGCAGCAGCGGGGTCTTGTAGTCCAGCGCCTCGCCGGTCATGGACACGAAGACGGTCGGGATGCACAGCGTATTGCCGTTCGGGTTCTCCAGGATGTAGGCCGGGCTGGTGACATCCCAGCCGGTGTAGCCGCGCGCCTCGAAGGTGCTGCGCAGGCCGCCGGACGGGAAACTGGATGCATCGGGTTCGCCCTGGATCAAGGTTTTGCCGGCGAACTCGGCCAGCGCCTGGCCGTCGGAGACCGGTTCAAGGAAGCTGTCGTGCTTTTCGGCGGTCAGCCCGGTCATCGGGTAGAAGACGTGCGCATAGTGGGTGGCGCCCTTGGACAGCGCCCAATCCTTCATCGCCGAGGCGACAGCGTCGGCAATCGCGGGGTCCAGTTTCGCGCCCTTCTCGATGGTCGCGACGACTGATTTGTATACGGACTTCGGCAGCCGCAGCTGCATCTCGGCCTTGGTGAAAACGTTGGCACCGAAGATCTCGCCGGGCGCTTCGGTGGGGTCGAAGCTGATGGCCGGCGGCACGTAGGCCTCGACGTTGTTGATCGCCTGCAAACGAACTGCGTTTCCGCTCATAGTGTTCCTATCACCACGTGGGCTTGACCGGCCAACCGTAGGGGCATCCTGTGGCAAACTTGTTACGGCCGCGTCAACGGTTCAAATCACCGGTAACGGGCCGGGCATCGATCCTGGTGCTCAGATCCAGATCGGAGGCCACCTCGACCAGCGCAGCCGCCACGATCGAGGCTGGCGCACGGTCGAGCACCACCAGGCCGATCGCCGGGCGCGGACCGTGCTGCACCATCGGCCGCGCGGCAAAGCCTGGAGGCATTCCGAGCTGTGGCAACCATGCGGTGGAGGCGATGGTCGCGCGCGACGAGTTCGTCAGGTGCGCATACAGCGCGTCGACCGAATCCGCCTCCACCACAGGGCGATAGCCCACTCCTTCAGCGGCCATGTTGGCGTCGATGATGCGCCGGTTGCGCATCGTGGTGGTCAGCACGCAGAGTTCCAGTCCGGCCGCATCCGACCACGCGATCTCCGGTTGACGCATCAGCACATGGTCGGCCAGTGCCAGCAGGACATATCGCTCCCGGTACATCTCTACCGACCTGGTTCCGGGAGGGGCCTCGTCATCGAGATAGGTCAACCCAGCGTCAATCTCGAAGTCGGCCAGCCGGCGGGCGATCTCTCGTGAGGACAACGCCTCGATGCGCACCGACGCCGCCGGGTTGCGGCGCAGAAACTCGGTGGTGATGAACGGGCCGACGGGCACCGCCGTCGGGATTGCACCGATCCGGGCCGTGACCGTCAACCGTCCGCGCATCCGGTCGATATCGGCGAGCATGTCATCGCGTTCTGCGACGATCCGCTGGGCCCACGTCACAACCCGATGCCCCTCTTCGGTGAATCCTTCGAACCGATGCCCCCGCTGCACGATGACGATGCCCAACTCGCGCTCCAGGCGGCGGATCGCCACCGACAGCGTCGGTTGACTCACGTGGCACCGCGCGGCCGCTCGGCCGAAATGCCGCTCGGCCGCGAGCGCCAGAAGGTAGTCGAGTTGCTGCAGCAGCACGTCACTTGCCATGGCTCTCCGCCTTCGTCCGGTTCGATAGAAAGCATCTATCACTGCATGTGAAATATCGAATGCCGACCGCCGCCATGCGACACGGCCCGCCGTTTCCGGGGACTAGATTGGGTTCATGACCACTGCCAAGGACATCGATGCCGACTACGACGAGCACAACGTCGTCAGTACCGGCGCCGAGCACGAAGCAGCCGGGGTCAAGGCTGTCATGGTCAGCATGCAGCGTGGGTTCGAGCAGATGGGGTTGCTGCGGACCGCGGCCGCGCTCACGCGACTCAACCAGCGACACGGCTTCGACTGCCCGGGATGCGCGTGGCCCGAGGAACACGGCGGCCGCAAACTCGCCGAGTTCTGCGAGAACGGCGCCAAAGCGGTCGCCGAGGAGGCCACCAAGCGGGTGGTGACGCCGGAATTCTTCGCTCGGCACACCGTCGACGAGCTCGATGCCAAACCCGAATACTGGCTGTCCCAGCAGGGCAGACTCACCCACCCGGTGGTGCTGCGCCCCGGTGAAACCCACTACCGGCCCATCGAGTGGGACGAGGCCTACCGGCTGATCGCCGACGAGCTCAACGGCCTGGCCTCCCCTGACGAGGCGCTGTTCTACACGTCGGGGCGCACCAGCAACGAAGCCGCGTTCCTGTATCAACTGCTGGTCCGCAGCTACGGCACCAACAATCTGCCGGACTGCTCGAACATGTGCCACGAATCCTCGGGTACCGCACTGACCGAGTCGATCGGCATCGGCAAGGGGTCGGTCACCGTCGAGGACGTCACCGAGGCCGATCTGATCCTGATCGCCGGACAGAATCCGGGCACCAACCATCCCCGAATGCTGTCGGTGCTGGAAAAGGCGAAAGCCAACGGCGCCAAGATCATTGCCATCAATCCGCTGCCCGAGGCCGGGTTGATCAGGTTCAAGGATCCGCAGAAGGTCAACGGCGTCGTCGGGCACGGCATCGCCATCGCCGACGAGTTCGTGCAGATCCGCATCGGCGGGGACATGGCCCTGTTCGCCGGGTTGGGCCGGCTGTTGTTGGAAGCCGAGCAACGTGCTCCTGGCACCGTCGTCGACCACGAGTTCATCGCCACGCACTGCGCCGGGTACGAGGAGTACGCCGCGCAAACCCGGGCCGTGGACCTGGACACCGTGACCGCGGCCACCGGAGTCGACCGGGCCCAGTTACAGCGCGTCGCAGACCTGCTCATCGCCTCGCAGCGCACCGTGGTGTGCTGGGCGATGGGTCTGACTCAGCATCGGCACGCCGTGGCGACCATCGGCGAAGCCACCAACCTGCTGTTTCTGCGCGGCATGATCGGCAAGCCCGGTGCCGGGGTATGCCCGGTGCGCGGCCACTCCAATGTGCAGGGCGATCGCACCATGGGCATCTGGGAGAAGATGCCCGAGTCGTTCCACGCCGCGCTGGACAAGAGGTTCGGCATCACCACCCCCCGCAAGCACGGTCATGACACCGTCGACGCCATCCGCGCGATGCGCGACGGCCGCGCGAAGGTGTTCATCGGGATGGGCGGCAACTTCGTCTCGGCCACCCCTGACACCGAGGTCACCGAGGCTGCGCTGCGCAGTTGCGCTCTCACCGTTCAGATTTCGACGAAACTGAACCGCAGCCACCTCGTGCACGGCCGCACCTCGCTGATCCTGCCCACCCTCGGCCGCACCGACAAGGATTACCAGGCCGGCGGGAAACAGCTCGTGTCCGTGGAAGATTCGATGTCGATGGTGCACCTGTCACGGGGCAACCTGACCCCGCCCAGCGACCACCTGCGCAGCGAGGTCGCCATCGTCTGCCAACTGGCCCGCACCCTGCTCGGCCCAGAGCACCCGGTGCCGTGGGAGCTGTTCAACGCCGACTACGACCGCATCCGCGACGCGATCGCGGACGTGGTGCCCGGCTGCGAGGACTACAACACCCGCGTGCGCCGGCCCGACGGCTTCCAGCTGCCCCATCCCCCGCGCGATTCCCGCGAATTCCGCACCAGCACAGGCAAAGCCAACTTCTCGGTGTATCCACTTCAGTGGGTCCCGGTCCCGGAGGGGCGGCTGGTGCTGCAGACGCTGCGCAGCCACGACCAGTACAACACCACCATCTACGGCCTCGACGACCGCTACCGCGGGGTCAAGGGCGGTCGCCGCGTCGTGTTTGTCAACCCCGTCGACATCGACCGTTTAGGGCTCGACCCCGAGGACCGTGTCGACCTGGTGTCGGAATTCGAAGGCCAGGAGCGGCGCGCCGACGACTTCCTGGTGGTGCCCTATTCCACCCCGGTCGGCAACGCCGCCGCGTACTACCCCGAGACCAATCCGCTGGTGCCGCTCGACCACACCGCGGAGAAGTCGAACACCCCGGTTTCCAAGGCCATCGTCATCAGACTGGAGAAACGCTGATGGGCCGCGTGACCGCCCGTCGCCGCGCCCACCACCTGACCGGCGCCACGGCTGAGGCCCGCCCGGAAACACTGGCGGTCGAGGAGCCGCTGGAGATCCGGATCAACGGCACCCCCGTGACCGTCACCATGCGCACTCCGGGCTCCGACGTCGAACTGGCGCAAGGGTTTCTGCTGACCGAAGGCATCATCCGGCACCGGGATGACGTGCTCACGGTGCGGTACTGCCGCGGCGCCACCGACGACGGCTCAGGCCTGTCACAGAACACCTACAACGTGCTCGACGTGACGCTGGCCTCCAACGTACCGAAGCCGGCGGTGGATGTGACCCGCAACTTCTACACCACCTCGTCATGCGGGGTGTGCGGCAAGGCTTCCCTTGAGGCGGTCCGGCTGATCAGCCAGCACTGCCCGGGCGATGATCCGTCGGTCGTCACCGCCGAGACCCTCTCGGCGATGCCGGCCCAATTACGGGCTGCCCAGAAGGTTTTCGCCTCGACCGGTGGTCTGCACGGTGCGGCGCTGTTCACCACCGACGGCACCATGCTGGTGGTGCGGGAGGACATCGGCAGGCACAACGCGGTCGACAAAGTGATCGGCTGGGCCCTGGAGCAGGACCGGATTCCGCTGACCGGAACCGTCCTGCTCGTCAGCGGCCGGGCGTCATTCGAACTCACCCAGAAAGCGGTGATGGCGGGCATACCGGTGCTGGCCGCGGTGTCGGCGCCGTCGTCGCTGGCCGTCGACCTGGCCAGCCAGTCCGGTCTGACCCTGGTCGCCTTCCTGCGCGGCGAGTCGATGAACATCTACGCCCGGCCCGATCGAGTCACCAACTAACGCCCAGCAGACGCAAAACTGCCCCTTTTCGAGTGAAAAGGGGCAGTTTTGTGTCTGTTCGCGAGAGGACTCAGGCGGTCTTGTCGCGACGCTCGGAACGCGACGGCTTACGCGGCACGATGGTCGGCAGCACGTTGTCCTGCACGGTCTCCTTCGTGACGACCACCTTGGCGACGTCGTCGCGGCTGGGGATGTCGTACATCACCGGCAGCAGGACTTCCTCCATGATGGCGCGCAGGCCACGGGCGCCGGTACCGCGGTGGATGGCCTGATCGGCGATCGCCTCCAGCGCCTCCTCGGTGAACTCCAGCTCCACGCCGTCCATGTCGAACAGCCGCACGTACTGCTTGACCAGGGCGTTCTTCGGCTCGGAGAGGATCTTGACCAAGGACTCCTTGTCCAGATTGGTCACCGAGGCCACGACCGGCAGACGGCCGATGAACTCGGGGATCAAACCGAACTTGATCAGGTCCTCGGGCATGACCTCGGCGAAATGGTCCTGGGTGTCGATCTCGGCCTTGGACCGCACCTCGGCGCCGAAGCCCAGACCGCGCTTGCCGACCCGGTCGGAGACGATCTTCTCCAGGCCCGCGAACGCACCCGCCACGATGAACAGCACGTTGGTGGTGTCGATCTGGATGAACTCCTGATGCGGATGCTTACGGCCGCCCTGCGGGGGAACCGAGGCCTGCGTACCTTCCAGGATCTTCAGCAGGGCCTGCTGCACGCCCTCGCCGGAGACATCGCGGGTGATCGACGGGTTCTCGCTCTTGCGGGCGATCTTGTCGACCTCGTCGATGTAGATGATGCCGGTCTCGGCGCGCTTGACGTCGTAGTCGGCGGCCTGGATCAGCTTGAGCAGGATGTTCTCGACGTCCTCGCCCACATACCCGGCCTCGGTCAGTGCCGTCGCATCGGCGATGGCGAACGGCACGTTCAGCATCTTGGCCAGCGTCTGCGCCAGATAGGTCTTACCGCAGCCGGTGGGGCCGAGCATCAGGATGTTGGACTTGGTCAGCTCGACCGGCTCGGTACGCGAATCGCGGGACTTCTCCCCCGCCTGAATCCGCTTGTAATGGTTGTAGACCGCCACGGCCAGCGTCCGCTTCGCGGTGTCCTGACCGATGACGTAGCCCTCGAGGAAGTCCCGGATCTCCGCAGGTTTGGGCAGCTCGTCGAGCTTGACGTCGTCAGCGTCGGCGAGTTCCTCCTCGATGATCTCGTTGCACAGATCTATGCACTCGTCGCAGATGTACACGCCCGGGCCGGCAATGAGCTTTTTGACCTGCTTTTGACTCTTGCCGCAGAACGAGCACTTCAGCAGGTCACCGCCGTCTCCAATGCGCGCCATGTGGGGGGGTCCTACTTCCTGTTAGCAGTCTGTCGATTCGCCAGTTGCTGAGTAAACCTCGGGCGTAAACCCGACGCTACCCGTTCGTTCCGTTGCGGTGCGACCGATAAGGCCGAATCGCCCCGGTGGTATTTGTTCGTGTGCAGGAGAACATATCTCTCCTGGCGGCCGGCCACCCGTTGGCACGCTGACTGTGACCCTGGCGTGTCGTCACGGATCGGCGACGAATGGCCGAGCGACGTGGCCGGTGTGTGGCATTCGCCGCGACCGACGTTACCGCGACCGCTCGAAGGCCGTCGCCGACGCAGGTCAGCGCGATTTCCGCAGTCCCGCTGACGACGCACGCCCCGCGCCGGAGGTGACCGGGCAGGGCGTGTGTCATCGGGCTGTGGTTGCGCGGGATATGCCGGCCGTGGCTAACTGCCCTGCGCGGACAGCTTGCGGTACTCCAGGACCGTGTCGATGATCCCGTAGTCCTTGGCCTGCTCGGCGGTGAGGATCTTGTCCCGGTCGGTGTCCTTGCGGACCTGCTCGGGATCCTTTCCGGTGTGGCGGGCCAGGGTGGTCTCCATCAGGGTGCGCATCCGCTCGATCTCGGCGGCCTGGATCTCCAGATCGGAGAACTGCCCCTGGATCACGCCACCCAGCGACGGCTGGTGGATCAGCACACGGGCGTTGGGCAGGGCCAGACGCTTACCGGGCGTGCCGGCGGCCAGCAGCACCGCGGCGGCCGAGGCGGCCTGCCCGAGGCACACCGTCTGGATGTCGGCGCGCACGTACTGCATGGTGTCGTAGATCGCCATCAACGAGGTGAACGAGCCACCGGGCGAGTTGATGTACATGGTGATGTCACGGTCGGGATCCAGGGACTCCAGCACGAGCAGCTGGGCCATGATGTCGTTGGCCGACGCGTCGTCCACCTGCACGCCGAGGAAGATGATGCGTTCCTCGAACAGCTTGTTGTACGGGTTGGATTCCTTGACACCGAAGCTGCTGTGCTCGATGAACGACGGCAGGATGTAGCGGGCCTGCGGCTGGAGGCGGGCGTCCAACGACGGATGAGTGAGGTCGGTCATTTGTCTAGTCCTGCTCCCGGTCCGGTGCCGTTGACATTGGCGCTGGTGATGATGTGGTCGACGAACCCATACTCCAGGGCTTCGGGCGCAGTGAACCAGCGGTCGCGGTCGGAGTCCGCCTCGATGCGCTCCATCGTCTGTCCGGTGAACTCGGCATTGAGCCGGAACATTTCCTTCTTGATGACCGCAAACTGCTCGGCCTGGATGGCGATGTCCGCGGCGCTACCGGTGACACCACCCAACGGCTGGTGCATCAGGATCCGGGCGTGGGGCAGGGCGTAGCGCTTGCCCTTGGTGCCCGCGGCCAGCAGGAACTCACCCATCGAGGCCGCCATGCCCATCGCATAGGTGGCGATGTCGCACGGCGCCAGCACCATAGTGTCGTAGATGGCCATACCGGCGCTGATCGAACCGCCCGGCGAGTTGATGTAGAGGTGGATGTCCTTGGTCGGATCCTCCGCCGATAGCAACAGGATCTGCGCGCACAGCTTGTTGGCGATGTCGTCGTCCACTTGGGAACCCAGGAAGATGATCCGCTCGGCAAGCAAGCGCTCATAGACGGAGTCGACGAGGCTGAACCCGCTCCCGTTCGAACGCATGTCAGTCACGACTGGATACCTGCTTTCTTCTACGTCTTCGGTAAACGCGTTGGCACTACGACGACACTAACGAAACTGGGGCGCCACGCACTCCCGTACGGGGGCACGTTCGCTCACAGCGTCATTCGGCGGCGTCGGCGGTCTTTTCGGCCGCCTCGTCGCCCTGCTCGTCCTCGGCCTGCTCACCCTCGGCCTCCGCGGCCTCGGCCGGACCGAAGAAATCCGTGGTGTCGATCACGGTGCCGTCGGTGTCGGTCACGGTGGCGGCATGCACCACAGCGGCGATCGTCAGGCCGCGACGGACATCGGCGAACATGGCCGGCAGCTGGTTGTTCTGCTGCAGGATCTGGATCAGCTGCTGGGGCTCGATGCCGTACTGACGCGACATCAGCACGAGCCGCTCGGTGAGGTCGTTCTGGCCGACCTGGATGTCGAGCTTGTCCGCGACGGCATCCATCAAAAGCTGGGTCTTGACGGCCTTTTCGGCGTTCGCCTTGTTGTCGGCGTCGAATTCCTCACGGCTGCTGCCCTGTTCGGTCAGCTGCTCGGCGAACTTGTCCTCGTCGTGGTCGAGGCCGTGGATCGCGTTGTGCAGGGCGTCGTCGATCTGCGCCTGAACGATCTTCTCCGGCAACGGGACCTCGGTCTGCTCCAGCAGCGCCTCGACGGCCTTGTCGCGGATCTGCTCGGCCTGCTGGACGCTCTTGACCCGGCGCACCTGCTCGATGAGGCTCTCCTTGAGCTCCTCGATGGTGTCGAATTCGCTTGCCAGTTGAGCGAATTCGTCGTCCGCCTCGGGAAGCTCGCGCTCCTTGACCGACTTGACGGTCACCGTCACATCGGCGTCCTTGTCGGCGTGCTCGCCCGCGGCCAGCTTGGTGGTGAAAATCTTGGACTCGCCGGCCTTCAGGCCGGTGATCGCCTCGTCGAGGCCCTCGATCAGCTGACCGGAACCGACCTCGTGCGACAGGCCCTCGGTGGCGGCCTCGGGCACCTCGGTGCCGTCGACGGTGGCCGACAGGTCGATCGAGACGAAGTCGCCTTCCTGAGCGCCACGCTCGACGCCGGTGAGGGTGCCGAAACGGGCCCGCAGCGACTGCAGTTCCGCGTCGACCTCGTCGTCGTCGACCTGGATCGGGTCGACGGTGATCTTCAGCGCGTCGAACTCCGGCAGGGTGATCTCGGGACGCACGTCGACCTCGGCGGTGAACGCCAGCTCCTGGCCGTCCTCCAGCTTGGTCACCTCGATCTCGGGCTGACCCAGCGGCTTGACGTCGGACGCCGTGACGGCCTCGCTGTAGCGGGCCGGCAGTGCATCGTTGACGACCTGCTCGAGCACGGCACCGCGGCCGACCCGCGCCTCCAGCAACTTGCGCGGGGCCTTGCCCGGACGGAAGCCGGGCAGACGGACCTGCTGGGCGAGCGCCTTGAAGGCGCGATCGAAATCGGGCTCAAGCTCGGTGAAGGGCACCTCCACATTGATGCGCACCCGGGTGGGGCTCAACTGCTCGACCGTGCTCTTCACTGTTCTGTGCTCCTAGATAGTTCTTTCATACTGGTGGTGAGTCGGGGTGACAGGATTTGAACCTGCGGCCTTCCGCTCCCAAAGCGGATGCGCTACCAAGCTGCGCTACACCCCGTGGTGGTGCTCGATCCGCTGCGGTAAAACCCACGAACGGACCACGCGAGATACTACGTGCTCACGGCACAGAGCATTCAATTGGCTTTGATCGGGGGCACACCGGTACAGTGCTGATGCTGCACATGCGGGCGTAGCTCAATGGTAGAGCCCTAGTCTTCCAAACTAGCTACGCGGGTTCGATTCCCGTCGCCCGCTCCACAGAGACCGCCCTGATGGGGCGGTCTTCTTGTTTCTCCGGACCGCCATCGCAGGTCTTGACGGGGAATCCGGCACAGGCGCTGATCACCGCGCCGGCCCAGGTGGCGGGGCGACGGGCGTGATCGAAATCGGCAGCCAATGGGTGCCTGGCCCCTCGCCGGGGCATCCGGCTCCCCCGATCACGAGGGTCCGCTCTCCGAAGAAGCTGCCGTCAGCATTCGGGATCCAGTAGTCCGAGCGTTGGGCCGTCACGGCGCTGCCGGGATCGTTGCGATCGCAGAAGTAGGGATACTCACCGCTGGTTTCCCAACGGTCGTTCATCCACGTGTACTGGTAAGCCACGGGCGCGCCTGGGTTGCGGGCATGGTCGTCGGTGTTGTCCATACGCGCGACGCAGCCGTTCACGTCGCACTGGGTGCTGAATTCGACGGGCACCGTCAGCGGATTCATCGGTGTCGGCACTCCGTTGAATGTCTGCTTCGAGAAGTCGATGAGCAAGTCGTAGTGCCCGTACAGCGGCGGTGGTTCGACACGATCCGCGTGAGCGACCGGAGCCAGGACGGATGCCGTGCTCGCAGCGGTGGCAGCGAGGGCGCCGGCCAGGGCGATTTTCATCATTGCGCCTGGTTAACACATCTACCCATCCGGCGTGCGCAATTGGTTCGAACCGATGGATTCGGGTATGCCCTTGGTCGGCTCAGTGCGAATAATGCACCGATTTGGTATCGCGCGAATTTCGGCAGTGGCAAGCGGCCGCAAACCGGAGGAAAGTGGGAACTACCACATCAACGTTGCAGAAAGGCAGCGACATGATTGGAGCAATTATCACCGCAGTCGTCGTCGGCGCGATCATCGGCGCTCTCGCACGACTGATCATGCCCGGTCGGCAGAATCTGAGCACGCTGATGACGGTCGTGCTCGGTATCGCAGGAGCCCTCATCGGCTCCTGGCTCACCGCTGCCGTCGGATACACCAACTCGAACGGCGGATTCGCCATCGTCCCGTTCGTGGTCGGTGTCGTTGTCGCGATTGTGTTGATCGCGATCTACACAGCCCTGTCGGGCCGACGCGGCACGCCCGTCGGTCACTGAGCAGGACAACCACTGGCTCCGCCGACCCCTGTCCCCCGGTCGGCGGAGCCACTTCTGCCGGCGGCAGCTACCGAGCAAATACGCATACCGCCGAAATTGTCAGTTTGTTCAATTCAGCGCCGGCGCGATGTGACGGCAATATTCCTAGCCCCGAAATGATTTCTCCAACGGGATGATCAGCGTCCGCGCACTGGCGCGCCGAGAACGCCAGGAATTCGCCGATCTGCTCGACACTCTGAGCCCGCAGCAGTGGCAGGCGCCGACACTGTGTGGCGACTGGACTGTCCGCGACGTCGTCGCCCACACCATCGCGTACCTCGGGCAGACCCGGCTGCAGCTCACCACCGCGATGGTGACCGCTCGCGGGCAGGTAGACCGGCTCAATGAATCTGCGCACAAAGCCAACAAGGGGCTTACGCCCCATGAGTTGCGCGCGATGATGCGTTCCGGCGCCGACCCGTCTGGCGCAGGCGCGCTCTACGGCTGTCGCGTGGCCCTCATCGAATGCCTGATCCACCAACAGGACATCCGGCGCCCGCTGGGGATGCCACGCACGATTTCAGCCGATGCGCTGCTGGCCTCGCTGGTTTTCGCGCGCACCAGCCCGGTGATCGGTGGGGCCTGGCGCACCCGCGGTCTGCGACTGGTCGCCGACGACCTTGACTGGTCAGCCGGCCGCGGCGCCGAGATCCACGGGCCGGGCGAGGCGCTGCTGCTGGCGATGGCCGGACGCGTCGAGGCCGTCGTCCACGAACTCGAGGGCCCGGGGCTGGCCGCCCTTCGCAGTCGATGAGGTCTGGCCCGACCGCCTGGCCCGCCGCCTGGCCCGCCGATTTCTACCAGATGGTCGTTGCCAGGTCGGCGGCACGACCCTGAGGTAGGAGACGACGCGCGCCCTGCCACGATCCACGACCCCTGGCGTAGAAATCGGCGCGCGATCGGCACGCGCGATCGGCAATGGGCAGGACACTCCCCGATCATCACGGCCCCGTCTCGAATGGTTTTCGATCCGTACTTCGGGGGTGCTTCGCGGTTGCGGCCCACCTACCGTGAGTAACGGGTGGGTTAGACCGACCGATCTTGAAGATGACATGGCCGCGCGCTGAGGCAGGTTCTCGCACCGCTGCCGTAGAGCCCCACCTGTGCAGGAGTCGCATGCCCGTACTGACCGCCATCGCAGGCACGTGCGCACCGGAATTCGACAACGTGCGCGGTGCCTTCGAAACCAACTTCGCCGAGCGCGGCGAGGTCGGGGCCGCTGTCGCGGTCTGGGTCGAGGGCGATCTGGTGGTCAATCTGTGGGGCGGATCCGCCGACGCCGCCGGCAGCAGGCCGTGGCAGCAGAACACCCTGGCCAGCGTCTATTCAGGGTCCAAAGGGCTGTTGAGTACCTGCATCCATCTGTTGGCCGATCGCGGCGAGATCCACCTGGATGTACCGGTGGCCCGCTATTGGCCCGAGTTCGGCCAGGCCGGCAAGCAGGACGTCACCATCGCGATGGTGTTGGGGCACCGTTCGGGCGTGATCGGCCCCCGCGAGCCGATGGACTGGCGCGAGGTCACCGATTGGGACGCGGTGTGCTCGAAGATCGCGGCCGCGACACCGTGGTGGCCGCCGGGCAGCGCGCAGGGCTACCACGTCGTGACGTTCGGATTCATCCTCGGCGAGGTCGTTCGCCGTGTCACCGGCCGGACCATCGGTCAGTATCTGCGCACCGAGATCGCCGAACCGCTGGGCGCCGACATCCACATCGGATTGCCCGCCTGGCAGCATCACCGATGCGCGGAGATGGTGAACAAGCCGTCGGTGCGCAGCTTGCTGGCCGACAACGGGGTCAGGCAGCCGCCGGGCTCTCTCGGTGAGCATCCGATGGCCGGCTGGGCAGTGTCGATGGACTTCGTGCCCGACGACGAGTTGGGCGTACAGGCACTGGACGCTTGGCGCTCGGCGGAGTTCCCGAGTACCAACGCGCACGTGTCGGCTCTCGGCATGGCGACCTTCTACAACGCGCTGGCCCAGGAGAAGTTGCTCACCCGCGGACACATGGAGCGGTGCCGAATCTCCCAGGGCGGATTCGACTCCGACGTGGTGCTGGGTCCGCGGGTCGCCGATCACGGCTGGGGTCTGGGCTACATGCTCAACCAACGCGGTGTGGCCGGGCCGAACACCGGCATCTTCGGGCACGGCGGGTCGGGCGGCTCGTTCGCGTTCGTAGACCTGGAGCACCGGATCGGCTACGCGTATGTGATGAACCGCTTCGACGCCACCAAGTGCAACGCCGACCCGCGGACCGTCGCGCTGTCCAACGAGGTGTACTCCGCTCTCGGCGTAATTTGAGTTCTCTACGAGGACCCGGAAACACCATTTCCCGTCGGTACGCTGGACGCCATGAACAGCGTTTTGCTGGTACTCATCGTCCTGGTCATCGCCGCGATCGCATTCGTCGTCTACAGCTCGTCGAAGGCGAACGGCCGCCGCTCCGCGGAGTCACTGGCCGACGCCAAGGCTGACGCCCGCCGCCTCATCGAGCGCCTGGGCGGGCAGGTCCTGAACCTCACCGGCTCCGACGATGCGTCCAAGCAGGCGCTGGCCGACGCCTCCGAGCGCTACACCGCGGCGTCCTCGCAGATCGATCAGGCCACCACGGCCAAGCAGGCTGCCCTTGCCAAGGAGAGCGCCATCGAGGGGCTCTACTACGTGCGCGCGGCCCGTACCGCCATGGGGATGGATCCCGGCCCCGAGCTGGAATCGCTGACCGGGCAGCGGGCGGCCGGCGCCGTGACCGAGGACCGCCGGATCAACTTCGACGGCCGCGAGATCGAGGCATCCCCCTCGCCCTCGGAGCGCACCCCGAACTACTACCCGGGTGGCCGGGTCGCCGGACGCCCGGTGCCCGCCGGCTGGTACTCCGAGCCGTGGTGGAAGCCGGCCCTGGTTGCCGGCGCCTGGGGCCTCGGGTCGGTGCTGCTGTTCGATGCGATGTTCTCCGGAATGCACGGAGTCGACTACGGCGCACAGGGTTTCGAAAACGGTTACGGTGACGGCTATTCCGACGGTCTCGCCGCGGGCCAGGACACCGGTGGCGACGGTGGCGGTTTCGACGGCGGGGACGCCGGTGGTGGCGACTGGGGTGGTACCGACGCCAGCGGCTGGGACGGTGGCGGCGACTTCGGTGGCGATTTCGGAGACTTCGGCGGCTTCTGACGCGCTCGCGTGACGGGCGTGCCGAGCCCACTCACACCTGGCAGTCGGGACACCAGAAGAGGTTGCGCGCCTCCAGTTCTGCGGTGCGCACCCCTGCCCCGCATACCCGGCACGCTTCCCCGGCCCGGCGGTAGACGTAGGTGCGGGGGCGGCCCGGGCCATAGGACGGGGCGCCGTGATCGTGCTCGGGGCGGACGACGACGATCTTGCCCCGCCGTACGCCGACCTTCATCAACGCGACGAGATCGGTCCACATGTCACTGAATTCGGCCTGCTCCATGTGCGTCCCCGGCCGGTAAGGATCGATGTGGTGACGGAACAGCAATTCACTACGGTAAACATTGCCCACCCCGGCGATCACCGACTGGTCCATCAGCAACGCCCCGATTGACCTGCGGGACTTGCTGATTCGCCTCCAGGCCAGCGCGGGATCGGCATCCTTGCGCAACGGGTCGGGCCCGAGGCGGGCCACCACATCGGCGATCTCGGGCTCGGCGATCACCTCGCACACGGTGGGGCCGCGAAGATCGGTGCCGTAATCGGTGCCCACGATCCGCATCCGCACCTGGCCGACCGGAAGGCCCAGTGGCACAGGCGCTTCGGTGAATGCCCCGTACAGGCCGAGGTGGATGTGCACCACGTGGCCACCGTGGTAGTGATGGAACAGGTGCTTACCCCAGGCGTCGGCCTGTTTGAACACCTGGCCGCTGACGGCGGCCGCACCGTCGGCGAATCGGCCCTGCGGGCTGGACACCACCACCGGTGCCCGGCCGAACCGCTTCTGGTGCAGCCGGGCCAGCCGGTGCAGGGTGTGCCCTTCGGGCATGGGTCAGGCAGGCGCGCCGGGAACCGGCGGGGCCACGTGGTCCTTCTCGTACTCGGCGAGGATGTCGATGCGGCGCTGGTGCCGCTCGGCCTCCGACCACGGCGTCGACAGGAACGCGTCGACGATGGCCAGTGCCTCCTCCTCGCTGTGCATGCGTCCGCCCAGGCCCATCAGCTGCGCGTTGTTGTGCTCGCGGGCCAGCTTGGCGGTCTCGACGCTCCAGGTCAGGGCACAGCGGGCGCCGGGCACTTTGTTCGCGGCGATCTGCTCACCGTTGCCCGAGCCGCCCAGCACGATGCCGAGGCTGCCCGGATCGGCGACGGTCTTGACCGCCGCGTCGATGCAGAACGCCGGGTAGTCGTCATCGGCGTCGTAGGCGTAGGCACCGCAGTCGATCGGCTCGTGGCCGGTCTTCTCGAGGTGCTCGATGATGGTCTGCTTGAACTCGAATCCGGCGTGGTCGGCACCGATGTAGACGCGCATGCGGGTAACCCTAACTGGTCGGTAACTCCGCCTGGCCATAGCGCAGGATGACGGTATGGAGATGAGCGGTTGGCTCCGACGTCGGCGGGGCAAGGCACCGTCGACGATCCACCTCGATCAGATCTACCCGTATCTGGTTCCCGACGACTATCCCGACGCACTGTCGACCCGTGCGCATTCTCAGCGCCGGATCGGTCACGGTCTCTCCCTGGCATTGGTGACCCCGACCGGCCCCGCTGAGGCGCAGATCCTGGCAGCGGTGGACGCGGAGGCTGTGGCCGGTGCCGGAATCGATCTGCCGACTGCCTACCGGCATGCCGACGGAGCGTTGTCCACGGCGTTGTCGGCCGGACAGATAGCGCTGGAGTTCTTCGATCGGGGCCCTGCCGGAGCGCCGACCGTCGTAGCGGGCGGAAGTTGGCTCGCGGCAACCACACTGGTGGCTTCGGGGCTCTACGAGCGCATGACCCGGTTCCTCGGCGACGACATCGTCGCAGCCGTGCCGCACCGTGAGTTGATGTTTCTGTTCGCGCCGCAGGCTGCCCCGGCGATGGCCGAGGTGGTGGCGTCCGAACACCGTGACGCCAGGAAACCCTTGACGACGGGATTTTTCACCCTCAATCACGCCGGCCCGACGCCCACGTCCTAGCGCGTCAGTCCCTTATCGGCCTGGATACCCGCCAGGAGCAGGTCGAGCATTCGCTGGGCCTGCTCGGCCGAGCCACTGGCGAGGAAGATTCCGAGCATGCTGGAGACGATGTCCTCGGCCAGCACGTCGGTGCGCAGGCTGCCGTCGGCGACACCGGCGTCCAGCAGTGTCTGCACCGCTCCGACGACGCTGGCCCTGGTGTCGCGGTGGTCGACCGCGCCGGATTCGAAAATGGCGCGCAGCGATTCGGCCATGCCCTTCTTGGCGGCGACGAACGCGGCGTAGCGATCCATCCACCGGCGCAGGGCCACCGGCGGTGAATATCGGCCGACCAGGTCGGCGGCGGTGGCAGAGACCTCGGCGAGCTCGGCGCGGTAGACGGCCTCGATGAGCGCCTCACGGTTCGGGAAATGGCGGTAGAGCGTGCCGATTCCCACCCCGGCGTCGCGCGCGATGGCCTCCAGCGAGACCGGTCCGTCGGACATGGCGAAAGCCGCCGCGGCGGTTGCGAGCAGCCGTTCGCGGTTACGGCGCGCATCAGCCCGTTCGGCCATAGCGGAGGCTCCTCCGTTTTGCTACGCTGCAGAAGCGGAGGGTCCTCCGCATCACCTCCGATTATGACATTCCTGGAGCGCAACGATGACGACATCGCACCCCGGCGGCACCGCCGCCCTCGGCGGACATACCGTCGCACGGATCGGATACGGCGCCATGGGACTCGGGCACGCCGTGTCCGATGACGACGCCGTGGCGGTACTGCGCCGCGCGGTCGAACTCGGTGCCGATCACATCGACACCGCATCGTTCTACGACGACGGCGTGGTGAACCGTCGGATCCGGGACGCACTCGCACCGTACGGCGACGACATCGTGCTCGTCAGCAAGGTCGGAGCCCGCCCGGCGACAGGGCCGGTCCCACTGGCGCTGGCCCAGCATCCTGCTGATCTACGAGCCGCCGTCGAACTCGACCTGGCCGGCCTCGGCCTGGAGCAGATACCGGTGGTGAATCTGCGCCGAGCCGACATCGGCCCGGGATTGACCGCCGAGGGCGATCAGGTCGTCGACCTCGACGACCAGTTGGCCGAGATGATCGCGCTGCGCGACGAGGGCAAGATCGGCGCGATCGGGATCAGCAATGTCGACCTCGACACCCTGCGGCGCGCACTGCCCGCCGGGATCGTGTGTGTGCAGAACGCCTATAACGTGCTCAACCGCAGGCATGAGGACGAACTGGCGCTGTGCCTGGAACAGGACATCGCCTGGGTACCGTTCTTCCCCCTGGGCTCGGGGTTCCCTGGCCTGCCGAAGGTCACCGAAAATACTGTGGTGCAACGGATTGCGAGCCAGGCCGAGGCCAGCGCCGCGCAGGTCGGGCTGGCCTGGTTGCTCGCCCACTCACCCAACACGCTGCTCATCGCCGGTACTGCGTCGATCAGCCATCTGCAGGAGAATCTGGCGGCCGGTGAGCTGACGCTCAGTGCCGATCAGCTCGCCGAACTCGACGCGGTCCGGGTCGAGCTAGCCGATGGTGATGGCATCCAGGCGTTCCTTGATGAAGGTCGATGACGTCACCGGCTCCAGGCCTGCGACCTTGCCGATGGGTGGCTCCAACGGCGTGACCAGCGCATCGTGGTTGGCCTCGTAGAAGTAGATCAACGAGACCAGGTCCTCTTCGGGAGCGTGCGGCTGCGGCGGCAGTACACGATGGCGACCCGACGGCCAGCGCCGGCCACTCCAGTACTCCAACAGATCACCGATGTTGACCGTGAGCGATCCCGGCTCCCACGGCGCATCCTCCCAGCCCTCTTGCTCGGAATACACCTGCAGCCCACCGGCGCCCGGCTCGCGGTCCAGGACCGTCACGGTGCCGAAGTCGGTGTGCGGGCCGATCCGGAACTGCCCCGGCTCCGGCTCGCCGACCACACTCACCGGCGGATAGTGGTTGATGTTCATCGTCCACGTCGGCCGGTTCGCCAGGGCCACAAAGGGATTGACCGGCAGCCCGAGGGAGTGGGCAAACAACGCCAGCAGGTCGTCGGAGACCTTCCGCATCGCGGCGGTGTACTCGTCGACGAGTGTCTGCAGCGCGGGTACCTCGGCCGGCCACACATTGGGCGCAAACCAGATCCGGTCGACCTCGGAATCTCCGGTCGCGGTCTCGGCGCCCAGGCTGTAGCTCTCCTTCAGATCGGGCGGGGTCTCGGTGCCCTCCGCGTAGCCGTTGGCTTCGGCGCCCGGCCCGATCCAGCCGTGCCCGCCGACCGGCACCGAGTAGTCCTGCTTGACCTCGTCGGGCAGCGCGAAGAACTCCCGGCTGGCCGCACGAACCTTCGCCGCCAGATCCGGGTCCACACCGTGGCCGGTGACGACGATGAACCCGGCTCGCTGAAGTCCGGCGTCGACCTCGGCGGCAACCGCGTCAGCCTCGGCCCCGCCGGCGTACCACCGGGACATGTCAACAGTGGCTATGGCGCTCATTCGCCGATGTCCTCCGCCCACAGATCGGGCCGCTCTGCGATGAATTCCTCCATCATCGCCACGCAGCGTTCATCGTCGAGCAGAGTAACCGCCACCCCGTGCTCGGCCAGCCAGTCATGGCCGCCGGTGAAGGTGCGGCTCTCCCCGATCACCAGCGCGCCGATGTTGAACTGACGAACCAGGCCGCTGCAGTACCAACACGGCGAGAGCGTCGTCACCATGACGGTGGACCGGTAGCCGCGCTGGCGCCCGGCGGCGCGGAACGCGTCGGTCTCGGCGTGGGTCGACGGGTCGTCGTTCTGCACCCGCCGGTTGTGGCCGGATCCGAGCAATGTCCCGTCCGAGCTGAACAAGGCGGCGCCGATGGGAATACCGCCCTCGGCCAACCCTTTCCGTGCCTCTTCGACAGCGACGTCGAGCATCTGTTCCGGGGTCACGCCGGCACCCTTTCGGTCTGGATTCGAGAACGGCAAAACACGAGGTAGCACGCACCGGCGATGAGGAACCCGACGAAGAACGTGATATCGCCCAACTGCGGCAGCTCCCGCGCGATGTAGCCGATGAACTTCGTCTGGTTGCAGAACAACGTCACCGATACCACCAGACCGATCAGGAACGACGCCAGCCCGGGCCAGTTGGTGTAGGACCGGTCGTAGAGGAAGTGTGCGACGGGCTGGTCACCGCGCAGGTACTCATCGGCGAACACCACGCCGAGCCACGGCCCGATCCAGTAGGCGATGATCAGCAAGAAGGCTTCGTAGCTCGCCGCGGCGTCGGCCAGCGCCCACCAGGCGATGAGGAATCCGACGATCCCGAAGAAGGCGGTGGCCAGCGCCCGGGCAATGTGATGCGGCAGCTTGATCCCGATGGTCACGAAAGCCATTGCACCCGAATAGATGTTGATCGCATTGGCGGCGACGGCGCCGATCGCGATGGCCAACAGGGTCAGGCTCGCCAGCCACGGGGCCAGCTCCGAGGTGAACGCAGTGGTCGGATTGTCGGAGACCGCCGGGCCGATGGTCACCGAGGCCGCACCCACCGTCTGCAGCAGCATGCAGGACACGAACAGCCCTGCGGCAGCGAAGAACCCGGTGCGCGGACCGGCCGCCGAACGCGGCAGGTACCGCGTGTAATCGGCGGCATAGGGCGCCCACCCCGCCACATATCCGAACGCGGTGCCCACCGTCAGCAGGAACCCACCCGTGCCGCCGACACCGCCGGTGACAGCGGGGGCGCCGAGATCGGCTTTGGTCAGTATCACCACAGAGGTGATCGCGAAGATGACCGCGAGCACCGGGAACGCCCACCGCTCGAAGGCCTGAACCAGGTTGTGCCCGAACACCGCCAGTGCGGTCTGGACCACCACGACCAACACCAGGGCCAGTACCGGCGCGATGCCGAACAAGGTGGACAACGCGAACGCACCGCTGACGCTGTTCGTGGCGAACCATCCGATGCCCGCCGTCACCGTCATCAGCAGCGACGGCACGGCATTACCCCTGAAGCCGAACGCCAGCCGGCCCAGCACCATCTGCGGAACACCATGCAGCGGCCCACGCTTGGACAGGAAATAGTGCGCGAGTGCCCCGAGCCCGGTGCCCAGCGCCAAGCCGGCCACCGCCTGCCAGAACGTCATGCCGTAGACCGAGACCGCCAGCACGCCCAGGAAGATCGTGGCGAATTCGAGGTTCGGCGAAGTCCAGGTCCAGAACAACTGGCTGGGTTTGCCGTGCCGGTCGGCCTCGGCGATGAACTCGTTCCCGCCCGGTTCGACCGCCGCGATCCGGTCGCGATAGGAACCGTCGGTACTGGGCTCAGCCGCTGTCATCCGTACACCGTGGCGTGAGCCGCGGTGTTACGCAAGCGGAACGGGGAGATTGATTGACGTTCAGTCGGGCTCGGCGACGGAAAGCAACTCGCGGGCGCTGGCGACGATGTGGGCGTCGAGCGCAGAGCGGCGCACCTCCGGCCCACCAGTTCTGATCGCGTGCAGTAGCGCGCGGTGCTCTTCGGGGATCGCGAACGGGCTCTCGTGGCGCCTGGCGAGCCGGTGGATCTGCATCCGGATGCGCGGTTGCACACTGGCCCACAGCTGCATCGCGTGTTCAGAGCGGGCGCTTTTGACGATCGTCTCGTGAAACAGCACGTCGAGTTCGTTGAGCTGATCCAGGTCATCGGCCGCCGCGGCATCGTCCATGAGCGCCACCAGCCGCTCCAGCTCGGCCAGCACGGTCGGATCGACGCTTGCCTTCTCGACCGCGAACTGCTCGATGGACAACCGCACCGGAAGCAACACCCCCAACAGTTCGTCGGCGCTCACCGTCGCCACGAATGCCCCCCGGTTGGGGATGTGATGCACCAAGCCTTCACTTTCCAGCTGCCGAAGGGCTTCTCGCACGGGACCGGGGCTGGTGCTCAGGTGCGCGGCCAGCACATCCTGCTTGAGCTGCGCACCGGGCGCCAAGCCGCCTTTCACGATCTGCTCTCGCAGCCAGTCAGCGATCTGATGACGTCGGGACGCGGGCAACGGGACGACCGCCAGTGGTTCCAGCGCCTCCGTCAACGGTCGTTCTCCTTTACAAATGGTCGCCAGGGTTGCCCAGTGGGGTCAATCCTAGGCAGCCGTCTGCTCCCGTTCGGCGCAGACGATGCCACGTGCGACTGTTGCGTAGATTACAGATTATAGATAATCTCTGATTTATCCAAACGGGGCGCGGTGTCTATCCGGCCTCAACCTGAAAAATCTTCTGAACAAAGGACATTCATGCGTAGAGCCCTCCGCGCCGTGTTCGCCGCCCTTGCCGCCATCACCGCGCTGGTGCTGGCCGGGTGTACGTCGTCGGGTCAGACCGGCACCTCCCAGAGCAGCGTCCTGAGCAAGGTGCTGACCTCGAAGAAGATCACCATCGGGGTCTTCGCGGATGCCCCTCCATATGGCGTGATGAACAGCTCTGGCGAGTACGAAGGCTTCGACATCGACAAGGCCAGAGCTCTCGCCGACTCACTCGGTGCCAGGGTGGAATTCGTCAGCGCCACCAACGCCAGCCGAATTCCCATGCTCGAGACCGGAAAAGCCGACGTCATCATCGCCGCGCTGACCAACCTCGACGAGCGGGCCCAGGTGGTCGCACTGACGCGGCCATATGCGTCAGAGGGACAGCTGGTCGTGGTGCCCACGGACAGTCCGATCCGGCGCTACGACGACCTTGCCGGCCGAACCGTTGCCTCGACCCGCGGCAGTGTGCCGGCCACCATCTTGGAAGCCGAGTTCCCGCAGGCCAAGCCCAGCCTGTTCGAAGCCGTTGCCGACTCCATCCAAGCCCTGCGTAGCGGAAAGGTGGACGCGCTGATGGAAAGCACGGCGGTGGTCGCCGGAGTCCGCGCGAGCCAGGGCGATGCAGTACGGGTGCTCGATGCTCCCCCACTGGCGCCGTCGTTCGTGTCCTTCGGCATCAAGATGGGCGACCAGCTGTGGCTCAACTACCTGAACAACTTCATCATGAACTACAACATCAGCAAGGCCGCCTCTGAGTCCTACAACCGGTGGCTCGGCATGGACGTCCCCGCCCTCATCAAGTAAACCGCTGCATCCCAACACTTCTCAGGAAAACACATGCAGCTCTACTACGGGGACCTGATCCCCTATCTCGTTCCACTGCTCAAAGGCCTTTTGGTCAGCATCGGGGTGAGCCTGTTCGCCGCGCTGGTCGGCGGCACATTCGGAATCCTGCTCTACATCGGGCGCACTTCGCAGGTGAGCTTCGCGCGCGTCGCGTCGTCGGCCTACATCGAGGTCATCCGCAATACCCCACTGCTGCTGCAGCTTTACCTCGTCTACTTCGCACTGCCGCAAGCAGGTGTGAACCTCGACCCGGTCGCCGCGGGCATCCTCGCGCTCAGTGTCAACAACGCGGCGTACATGGCCGAGATCTATCGCGCGGGCTTTCAGTCTGTGCCGGCCGGCCTGCGCGAAGCGGGCGCGGCACTCGGGCTCAGCCGGCGCGACACTTTCTGGCGCGTGTTGCTCCCACCAGCGATGCGAAATGTCCTGCCGGCCATCACCAATCAGACCATTCTGCTGTTCCTCGCCTCGTCGATCACATCGGTTGTATCCCTGCCCGACCTCATGCACGTGATGATGGGAATCACCTCGACCACATTCCGCACCATCGAGGCGTTCACCGTCGGCGGCCTCCTCTACTTCGCGGTCGCCTTCCTCATCGCGAGCCTGTCGCGAATCGTCGAAACCCGGTTCATCAAATGGAAGGTGGCCTGATGTTCGAAGGACTCGGCACCCAACATCTCTCGCTGTTGTGGCACGGAGCTGTCGTGACTCTGCAGATATGCGCGCTGTCAGTACTTTTCGGCGGCGTACTCGGAGTCGTCATCGGCCTCGTGTCCACCGGAACGATCCGTGCGCTGCGGTGGGCGGCCGCGCTGTACGTCGCGCTGATCCGCGGCATCCCGGTGCTGCTGATCATCTTCTTCGTCTACTTCGGCATACCGCTGATGGCCCCGGGCAGCAGCCTCTCGGAGTACTGGGCCGCGGTGATCGCGCTGTCGGTGTTCGCGTCCGCCTACATCGGCGAGCTGGTCCGTGGCAGCATCCAAGCGGTTCCTCGCGGGCAGTTCGAGGCCGCCGAGGCGCTCGGGCTGTCCTACGCGCAACGCATGCGCTGGGTCGTCCTGCCGCAGGCGGCCCGGATGATCGTGCCACCCGGTGTCGGTTTCCTGGTGGTCCTGATCAAGGACAGCTCCCTGGTCGCGGTCATCGGTCTCATCGAATTGACCCGCGCAGGCAACGTGGTCAGCTCGCTGACCGCCGATCCGATCACCACCTACCTCATCGTCGGCGCCGGCTATTTCGTCATCTGCTACGCGCTCTCGGCGCTTGGGCACCGTTACGAAAGAAGGCTCGGCGTCCACGTCAAGGCGCCCGAGGTCGGCGACACCCTCACCCTCACCCCAGGAGCGAAGAAATGATCGAGGTCGACGGACTACGGCTGAGCTTCGGCGACACCGAAGTGCTGCACGGCGTTTCGTGCCAGGTGGCCGAGCGCGAAGTGGTGTGCATCATCGGCGCCTCGGGCTCGGGCAAGAGCACGCTGCTGCGCTGCATGAACGGCTTGGAACGGCCGTCGCACGGCACGATCGTGATCAACGGCCACACACTGGGACCCCAGGAAAAAACCGCCGACCTCGCCGTGGTGCGCCGCGATGTCGGCATGGTGTTCCAGCATTTCAACCTCTTTCCGCACATGACCGTCACCGAGAACATCGCGCTGGCGCCGCAGCGGGTACTGGGTCGCACCAGGAGCGAGGCCGAGGAACGGGCGCGCACCCTGCTGGGTCGAGTGGGATTGGCAGACAAGGCCGGCGTCTATCCCGATTCGCTGTCGGGTGGCCAGAAACAACGCGTGGCGATCGCGCGTGCACTGGCCATGGATCCGAAGATCATGCTGTTCGACGAGCCCACCTCGGCGCTGGACCCTGAGATCGTCGGCGAGGTGCTGGCTGTGATGAAAGACCTCGCCGCCGAGGGCATGACGATGGTGGTGGTGACCCACGAGATGGGCTTCGCCCGGGAGGTCTCCGACCGGGTGATCTACATGGACAAGGGCATCATCGTCGAAACCGCCAGCCCGGCATCGATGTTCACCGCACCGGAGGAGACCCGTACGCGGGAGTTCCTCAGCAAGGTGCTCTGAGATGCCGGCACTGGACTACCTGCTGACGGGCGCACACATCGTCGACGGCACCGGGACACCCGCACGACGAGCCGATGTCGGTCTACGCGGAAGCCGCATCGCATTCGCCGGGTTGTCGCCCGACGTCCGAGCAGTCACCACGCTCGACTGCACCGGCATGATCATCACGCCAGGGTTGATCGATCCGCACAGCCACAGCGACTGGTCGGTGCTGGGCAACCCCGACGCCTTCAGCACGATCCACCAGGGCGTCACGACCGAGGTGGTCGGCAACTGTGGCCTCACCTATGCGCCGATAGCCGACGACGATGCCGACACGGCTGCGGCTGCCCTGCGCGCCATGGGCTACGACGGTCTGGTCGACTGGCGCAGCTTCGGCGATTTCGTGCAGCGGGTGCACTCCGGTCCGACAGCGCAGAACCTCATGTGGTTCGTGGGACACACCGCGATCCGCAGCGCCGCGCGGTCAGCCACCGACCCACCGCGCGCGCAGATCCGTCTGCTCGAGGAGGCGATGGAGGCCGGCGCGATCGGCTTCTCCAGCGGACTGGAGTACGGCTCAGGACGTTTCGCCGATACCGAGGAACTCGTGGCACTCGCCCGGGCGGCGGGCCGGCGTGACGGCATGTACGCCAGCCACATCCG
This sequence comes from Mycobacterium sp. URHD0025, assembly GCF_000426065.1. Taxonomy (GTDB): domain Bacteria; phylum Actinomycetota; class Actinomycetes; order Mycobacteriales; family Mycobacteriaceae; genus Mycobacterium. The sequence continues at coordinate 224,758 of NZ_AUEQ01000013.1, forward strand.
AAATCGCGACGCCGATCTCGACTCCGCCGTGGACGAGTTCTTCGCCGTCGTCGACGGCGGGCAGGTGCGTGCACAGCTGTCTCACCTGAATGTGCGTCATGGCACCGGCGCCGAGTCCGGCGCCTGGGAGCGCGCGGCCGAGCGCGTTGTCACCGAACGTCAGCGCGGAACCGATGTGCTGGCCGATATGACCCCCTACCCGCACGGTATCGGCATGGCCACCGGATTACTGCCCGCATGGTTGGCGGAACGTCCCGGTGCCGAAGCTGCCGAACTGCTCAAGGATCGGGAAGTTCGGGAGCAGGTGCGCCGGGACAGCGACCGCTACTGGCGCTTCGTCCACCGCGGACAGTGGCACCGCGTGCGGCTCGGTGTCAGCCCGACCCACCCGTACTGGGAAGGATTGTCCTTCACCGAGATCGCCGAGAAACACGGCGCCGACGAGTGGGAGTGTCTGTTCGAGATCCTCACCGCGGCAGGCGCCGACATGGGCAGCGTGCAGCTGATCGGCGAACTGTTCACCGCGGACCACCTCGCCGAGGCGATCGCCCACGACCACTTCCTGCTCGGGGTCGACGCCTTCACCACATGCCGGCACGGCGATCTCGACGGCCGAACCCGCAATCCGCTGTTCTACCACGGGCATACGCACTACCTGGCTCACCACGTTCCGTCGGGCACCCTGTCGCTGGAAACCGCCATCCACAAGATGACCGGCATGGTCGCCGAACATTTCGGCATGCGGGACCGGGGTCAACTTCGCGAGGGCGCGTTCGCCGATGTCGTCGTGTTCGACCCTGCGGTCATCGACCGCACCGATACCTGGACGCTGCCAAGCCGGTACGCCGATGCGGCGCGCCATGTCTGGGTGAACGGCGTGCCCGTCGTCACCGACGCCACCCACACGGGCCGCAGGCCCGGACTCATGCTCACCCACCGGCCGTGACCGCACGGCCACATCAACCTGAGGAGCTCCAAAACACATGAAGATCACCGGTATTCAGACGTGCGGGCTGCGCGGCGCCACCCCGGAGGGTGGCTGGTCCAACGAACTGCGTCCCGACGACGTCGTGCACACCCTGGTCGCCGTCCACACCGACAGCGGCCACGTCGGCATCGGCAGCGCCTTCACGACCGAAGGTTTGGTCGCCGCCGCCGTGGATGTGCTTGCGCCGCAAGTTATCGGGCAGAGCGCACTGGAGGCCGAGCGTCTGACTGAGACTCTGCACCAGAGCGCGTTCTGGATGGGGCGCGGCGGCTCACTCACCCATGCCACCAGCGCCATCGACATCGCGCTGTGGGACCTGGCCGGCCAAGCACTCGGTCAACCGGTAGGGCGCCTGCTCGGCGGCCGTTACCGGGAGCGGGTGCGGCCGTACGCCTCAGTACTCATGGATGAGGCGCCGGTCATGACCGAAAACCTTTCGCAACTGGCAGATCAGGGATTCACGGCATTCAAGATCGGCTGGTGGAAATTCGGCCGGGTCGACAGCGAGACCGATGAGCGGACTGTGGCTGCGGCCCGCGAAGCGGTCGGCGACCACGCGCTGGCCGTCGACGCAGGCGGTTCTGAGGCGTTCTTCCCCGGCGGATTGTCGTGGGCCAAGCGCACAGCCGACATGCTGGCCGATTACGACGTGGCATGGTTCGAGGAGGCGCTGGCGCCCGACGACGTCGACGGGTTCGTGGAGTTGAGGCGGCATTCCAAGGTGCCCATCAGTGGCGGTGAGGTGCTGACCCGTCGGCAGACGTTCTTGCCTTTTCTCGATGCGGGGGCCTTCGACATCGTGCAGCCCGACACCACCAAGGGCGGTGGCCTGAGCGAGTCCCGCCGCATCGGCTGGGCCGCGCAGGATCGCGGGGTTCGGCTGATCCCGCACGGCTGGAACACCGCGATCGGGTTGGCCGCCGATCTGCATCTGGCGTCGGCGCTGGCGGCCACCGATTTCGTCGAATACAAGACCGGATCGGCCTATATCGACGAACTCGTCAACGGCGGATGGGATCTCGACAGCGATGGCATGCTCACGGTGCCGGACGGACCCGGGCTGGGCGTCACCCTGGACCGAACCGCGCTGGAGCGCTACGGCACCCGCCCGACGTTCGCCGACGCCCGGTGAGCGAGGTGTTCGAGCACCGCGTGATCCCGCTGGCGACCGTGCGGGATCCCGACCACGTCGATGCCATCGGCGACGGGCTCGTCAACGGCGGTCTGCCGGTGGTCGAGGTGGCATTGCGCGGCGAGTACGGCCTGGCCGCGATTCGCCGGCTCGCTGCCCGCGGTGATCTCCTGGTCGGCGCCGGCACGGTCCGCTCGGGTGCGCAGGCCCGCGATGCCATCGAGGCGGGCGCGCGGTTCGTGGTGTCTCCCGGGCTGGATCCGGAGGTGGTGCGATGTGTCGAGCAGGCCGGGCTGGCGGTCATTCCGGGCGTCCTCACGCCGACCGAGGTAGAAACCGCGGCCCGGCTTGGACTGCGCCGGGTCAAGTTGTTTCCGGCCGCCGTCATCGACGCATCGGCTCTGCTGTCGGCCTACGCAGCGGTGTTCCCGGAGATGCTGTTCATGCCGTCGGCCGGTGTCACCGCCGCGAGCATGGCTGACTTCCTCACTCAGCAGGCGGTTTTCGCCGTCAGCGGCAGCTGGATCGCCGCCCGCGCCGATGCCGGTGCCGACGCGGTGGCCGATGCGGCACGCGAAGCCGTCGCCGTCGCGGCGCAGGTGCCGCGATGAGCCCGACCTTCGACGTCGTCACCCTCGGGGAAAGCCTCGGCCTGCTTACAGCGCCGCAGCCTGGGCGCCTGCACCACAACCCCACGCTGCGGCTGGGATTCGGCGGCGCCGAGAGCAATGTGGCCATCGGGGTGGCCCGGCTCGGCGGCACAGCGGCCTGGATCGGCCGGCTCGGCGCGGACAGTCTCGGCGAGTTGATCCTGCGTGAACTGCGGGCTGAAGGTGTGCAGCCCTACCCCGTGTTCGATCTCGACACCGCGACGGCGCTCATGGTCAAAGAACACCCGCACCCCGGTACCGCCCGCGTCACCTATTACCGCCGCGGGCAAGCCGGTAGCCGGCTGCGACCGGCCGATGTCCCCGTCGCCGTCGTCGCCGACACGAAAATCCTTCATGTCACCGGCATTTCGGCCGGGTTGGGTGACTCCGCCCGATCCGCGGCCCACGCCGCAATCGACGCCGCGACATCGGCGGGCGTATCGGTGTCGTTCGATGTCAACCACCGCACCACCCTGTGGAGTGACCAGCGGGCGGCAGCGGCGGCCTACCTCGAGCTTGCCCAGCGGGCCGACATCGTGTTCGCCGGAGAAGCGGAGGCGCAGCTGCTCACCGGAGCCGATACCCCGCAGCGGCAACTCGACGCTCTGCTGGACCTTGGCATCGGTTGCGCCGTGGTCAAGCGCGGCGCCGGCGGCGCGATGGTCGCCACGGCCGATGGCCGGTTATCGGCTCCGGCCGTCGCGGTCCCGGTGATCGACACCGTCGGTGCCGGGGACGCATTCGTCGCCGGCTGGCTGGCCGACCTCGCCCGTGGTGCGACGTTGCGCCAGTGCCTCGACACCGCGCTGGCGTGTGGTGCGTTCGCATGTACCGGCGAAGGTGACTGGGAATCGGCGCCGAGCCGCGACGACCTGGAGTGGCTGGGTCGCGGGCCGGTCGATCCGGTTTCGCGCTAGTCGAACTGCGGCGGCTCGCTGCGGGACCGCTTGAGCTCCCAGAAATGCGGGTACGACGCGAACGTCACCGAGGCATCCCAGAGCTTGCCGGCCTCTTCACCGCGCGGGATCTTCGAGAGCACCGGGCCGAAGAAGGCGACACCGTTGACGTGAATGGTCGGGGTGCCCACGTCGTCGCCGACGGCGTCCATGCCGGCGTGGTGGCTCTTGCGCAGTTCTTCGTCGTACTTGTCGGTGGTGGCCGCCTCGGCCAGTTCGGCGGGCAGCCCGACCTCGTCGAGCGACTGCGCGATGACCTGATCGAGGTCCTTGTTGTCCTGGTTGTGGATCCGGAAGCCCATCGCGGTGTAGAGCGGGCCGAGGATCTCCGAGCCCTTGAGCTGTTCGGCGGCGATGGCGACGCGGACCGGGCCCCACGCCTTCTTCATCAGTTCCTGGTAGTTCTCGGGCAGGTCGCGCCCTTCGTTGAGCACCGCGAGGCTCATGACGTGGAACTGCACGTCGATATCGCGCACCTTCTCGACTTCGAGAATCCAGCGGGAGGTGATCCAGCACCACGGGCACAGCGGATCGAACCAGAATCCTGCCGTGTCTTTTCGGTCTGTGGCCTTCTGATCTACGGGGGCCATCTACGCGTCCTCTCGATGTGGTTCAGGGCACAACTGCTATCAGCACAACTCTGGGTGCGCACTGAGATGTTCCCGATACCCGTAACTATCCGCGGACCAATCACGACAACTATGAAGACTGGCGTGTCGACATGCATGCTGAAGTCACGGCAGCAGCACAGGAAACGCATAGTGGGCGAACCTTTATCGAAACGTGTTGTCCCTGTGACCCTGGTAAACCACTGTTGCCCAAGTGAGCAGAGCGATCAAAGGGTTCTGCGTGATAGCTGAGGAGCTCAATATGGCCGCTCGTGCCTTCCTGGCGACCGCTGGTGCCGTCGCCGCTGCCCTCGCGCTGGCAATCCCTGCGCAGGCCGACCCGGTGCCCGCCCCGGGCGATCCGACCGACAGCTCGTTCCTGAACGCGCTGAACAGCGCGGGGGTTGGTTATGGCGACCCCAACACGGCTGTCCAGATGGGCCAGGACGTCTGTCCGATGTTGGTCGAGCCCGGTAAGGACTTCGCGTCGGTGGCCTCCCAGATGCGCGGCGACGGCGGCATGTCCCCACAGATGGCGTCGTTCTTCACCGGCATCGCGATCCAGATGTACTGCCCGCAGATGATGTCGTCGATCAGCGACGGTTCGATCCTGAACAACCTGGGTGCGCTGAACGGACTCGCCGGGATGGCCGGCTTCCCCCAGTAGCCCGGGTCCGGCCGACGTCCAGCCACTAGGTTGGACGCGTGGCACTTCCCAATCTCACTCGCGACCAGGCCGTCGAGCGCGCCGCTCTGGTCACTGTCGACAACTACCGCGTCGTCCTCGACCTCACCGACGGCAACGGCAAGCCGGGCGACCGCACCTTCCGGTCCACCACGACTGTGACATTCGACGCACTTGCCGGTGCCGACACCTTCATCGACCTGGCGGCCGACACGGTCCATGGCGCGACACTCAACGGCAACGCCCTGGATGTGTCCGCTTACGACGAATCCACCGGCATCGCGCTGACCGGCCTGGCCGAACACAACGTCCTGGTGGTCGACGCGGACTGCCTGTACTCGAACACAGGTGAGGGCCTGCACCGCTTCGTCGACCCCGTCGACAACGAGGTCTACCTCTACTCGCAGTTCGAGACGGCCGACGCCAAGCGCATGTTCGCCTGCTTCGACCAACCCGACCTCAAGGCCACCTTCGACGTGCAGGTCACCGCGCCCTCGCATTGGCAGGTGATCTCCAACGGGGCCACCACCGCCACAGAACCCGGCGGCACGGCGACGGTGCACACCTTCGCCACCACCCCGAAGATGAGCACCTACCTGGCGGCGCTGATCGCCGGACCGTACGCGGTGTGGCGCGACACCTACTCCGATCCCCACGGTGAGATCCCGCTCGGCATCTTCTGCCGTGCCTCGCTGGCCGAGTTCATGGACGCCGAGCGGTTGTTCACCGAGACCAAGCAGGGATTCGGCTTCTACCACAACAACTTCGGCGTGCCCTACGCCTTCGGCAAGTACGACCAGCTGTTCGTGCCCGAGTTCAATGCGGGTGCGATGGAGAACGCGGGCGCGGTCACGTTCCTGGAGGACTACGTCTTCCGGTCCAAGGTGACCCGCGCCTCCTACGAACGCCGCGCCGAGACCGTGCTGCACGAGATGGCGCACATGTGGTTCGGCGATCTGGTGACCATGGCCTGGTGGGACGACCTGTGGCTCAACGAGTCCTTCGCGACGTTCGCATCGGTGCTGTGCCAGGCCGAGGCCACCGAATACGACACGGCGTGGACCACTTTCGCCAACGTGGAGAAGTCCTGGGCCTACCGGCAGGATCAGCTGCCCTCGACCCATCCGGTCGCCGCGGACATCCCGGATCTGGCCGCTGTCGAGGTCAACTTCGACGGCATCACCTACGCCAAGGGCGCCTCGGTGCTCAAGCAGCTGGTGGCCTATGTCGGGCTCGAGGAATTCCTGTCCGGCCTGCGCGACTACTTCCGCGACCACGCATTCGCGAACGCCACGTTCGGTGATCTGCTGGGTGCTCTGGAGAAGTCGTCGGGACGTGACCTGTCCGGTTGGGGCCAGCAGTGGCTCAAGACAACGGGGTTGAACACATTGCGGGCCGACTTCGACGTCGACGGCTCGGGTGCGTTCACCCGATTCGCCATCGCCCAGTCGGGTGCGGCGCCCGGCGCCGGGGAGACCCGGGTGCACCGGCTTGCCGTGGGCATCTACGACGACGACCCGGCTGGCTCGGGCAAGCTCGTCCGGGTGCACCGCGAAGAGCTCGACGTCGAGGGTCCGATCACGGAAGTTCCTGCGCTGGTGGGTATTTCCCGCGGAAAGCTGATCCTGGTCAATGACGACGACCTGACCTACTGCTCGCTGCGGCTGGACCCGGCCTCGCTGTCGGCCGTGCTGTCCCGGATCGCCGATATCGCCGACCCGCTCCCCCGCACGCTGGCCTGGTCGGCAGCCTGGGAGATGACCCGCGAGGCCGAGATGAAGGCTCGTGACTTCGTCGCCCTGGTGATGAGCGGCGTGCACGCCGAGACCGAGGTCGGCGTCGCGCAGCGACTGCTCATGCAGGCACAGACCGCGCTGAGCTCGTACGCCGATCCCGCCTGGGCCGCCGAAATCGGCTGGCCGGCGTTCGGAGACGCACTGCTGGATCTGGCCGGCAAGTCCGCGCCCGGTTCCGATCATCAACTCGCGTTCGTCAACGCGCTGTGCAACTCGGTGCTGGCACCGAATCACGTCGCCGTGCTGTCGACCCTGCTCGACAACGAACCCGCCGCGGTGAACATGTCCGGCCTGGTGATCGACACCGATCTGCGCTGGCGGATCGTCACGGCACTGGCCCGCAACGGCGACATCGATGCCGACGGTCCCGATACCCCGTTCATCGACGCAGAGGCCGAGAACGACCCGACCGCGGCGGGCAAGCGGCACGCCGCGGCGGCCTCGGCAGCCCGTCCGCAGGACGAGGTGAAGTCCGCAGCGTGGGAGCAGGTCATCGAGGACGACACGATCGCCAACATCACCACCCGCGCGATCGTCGGCGGCTTCGTGCAGCCGGGCCAGTCGGAGTTGCTGGCGCCGTTCACGACCCGCTACTTCGCGGCGATCTCCGGGGTGTGGCAGCGCCGGTCCAGCGAGGTCGCGCAGACGGTGGTGATCGGGCTGTACCCCTCGTGGGACGTCAGCCAGAACGGGCTCGACGCGGCGGACGCGTTCCTGTCCGATCCCGAGGTGCCGCCCGCGTTGCGCCGCCTGGTGGTTGAGGGCCGCGCCGGCGTGGAGCGCTCGCTGCGCGCCCGCGCCTTCGACGTGAGCTGATCCGGTGAGCTGATCCGCGAGCGACCGCGTCGGTACGGCGACACGCCGTGATTGCCGTGCGGACGCGGTCGCTCGCCGGGCTCATACCCTTGGTCGGTGGCGGTCAGTCGAACCCGCGCGGCACGGGCCGCCCGCAAGCGCAAGCGTCGGATGGATCTGGTCGTCAACGACCTCACCGACGATCAGTGGGATGCCATCAAGTCCGCTTGGGGCGGGTGCGCCTACTGCGGTACCGCCGCCGGCCCGTTCCAGAAGGACTGCGTCATGGCGATCTCGCGCGGCGGCCGTTACACCGTGGACAACGTGGTACCCGCCTGCTCCTCGTGCAACGCCAGCAAGTGCAACTTCGAGGTCAGTACCTGGATGCGGCGCAAACGGCTCGATGAGCGCGAATTCCTGACCCGCTTCGTCCAGATCCGCAATGGGCTGACGGGTTAGCAGACCGCGCAAACGCAGCGAGCGTGCGTGCTTGTCAGGAGACAAACACGCACGCTCGCTGTGCGTAAGTAAAGCGGATCAGGCAGGTGAAACGCCGGCAGACAGCACGCGCACGGCGCTGATCAGACCGTCGATCAAGTTGCCTTCCTTGAAGGATGCGGCAGCCGCCGAGACGCCCAGCGGGGCGGCCTCTTCGATGCCACGGCCCTTGACGTCGGCGCCGTAGACGACCTCGATGGCGTGCTGGTCGGGTGAGACCGCGAGCAGCACCGCATTGTCGGGAGTGGGCACCTTGGCCAGGATCTCGCGTGCCGAGGCGGCGGTGTCCGCGCCCAGGTCACCGATGTAGATCGCGAACCGGGCCTTGGCCGCCCGCGAGCCGTACTTGAGCGCGTCGTCGAGCACGACGAGGTCCCTCGTCGGGAACGGGTAGTGCACCGAGAGCTCACCGGGCTCGGTGACGCCGGAGATCCGGCCGCTGTAGGTCAGCGCGTAGCCGTAGGGCAGGTCGAGTTCCCTCGTCGCGGTCGCGATTTCCGTTGTTTGGCTACCACTTGCCACTTGCGCCGCCTCCGATCGTCACACCGTGTGAATCGTGCCCGCCGTGCCCATGATCCTGCGGCTCCTCGGCAGCCCAGAGGATGGGCTCGTGAGTCCACGGATCGGACATCTTGTAGGTGGCCGGATGCGGTCCCTTGCGGGGCAGGTAGATCAACGCCAGGACCACGAACAACAACAGCGGAACCCCTCCGAGGAGGGAATGGGTAAGTGCTGTGCTCACGCGCAAACCGTATCAGCCGCAACACGACGATGCGCCGAGAGTGCCCAACAACGAGGCGTCACGCCGCGCCCTCTCCGAGATAGCGCACCCAGGCCGGGTCGAGTTCCTTGATGGTCGACAACAGCCTCCAGTGCTGCCCCTTGGGCGGCATCGGAACGCACCGCAGTGACCAGCCCAGTTCGGCCAGCAGACGGTCGGCCTTGCGGTGATTGCACGGCGCGCACGCCGCCACGCAGTTCTCCCACGAATGCTCGCCGCCGCGGCTCCGCGGGATCACGTGATCGACGGTGTCGGCCCGCCCGCCGCAGTACGCACAGCGGAACCGGTCACGATGCATGAGCGCGGCCCGGGTCATCGGGACGCGGGCCCGATAGGGCACCCGCACGAAGGTTCGCAGCCGGATCACCGAGGGCACCACGATGGTGCGCGTGGCCGAGTGGATGATCGGTCCCGACGGGTCGTCGTGCACGACGTCGGCCTTGCCACACATCACCATGATCACCGCACGCCGCAGCGGTAGCGCCGTCAGCGGTTCATAGGTGGAGTTGAGCAGCAGCACCCGGCGGCGGCCCCACAGTGAGGCGTCGGGGGTCGTCGTCGGCAGGGCCTCGACGCTGTGCAGGGGGCGATTTGGCACATGGGGTCCCGAGGGGCCGGGTATGTGGCCGGTCCGTCGCATATGGCTTTTTTTGCTGTGCGCCATGGAGCCTCCGAGGAGACAGTCCACCACGGATCAAGGAGATACGCACGAAAATTCTTTGTGTGTTCGCAGGTCAGTCCAATGAACACCAGGTGACCACGGTGCCGTGACCGGCTCGGACGCGATGTCGGGCCACAATGGACGACAATGAACGACGTGACGCAGGTGCAGCGATCTTTCTACGACGAAGTCGGCGGGCACGAGACGTTCGCGGCGATCGTGTCCCGGTTCTACCAGCTGGTGCGCGAGGACGAGATCCTGCTGCCGTTGTATCCCGAGGACGACATCGACGGCGCCGAGGAGCGGCTGCGGATGTTCCTCGAGCAGTACTGGGGTGGACCGCGGACGTACTCCGACCAGCGTGGCCACCCGCGCCTGAGGATGCGGCATGCGCCGTTCCGCATCGGGTACCTCGAACGCGACGCCTGGTTGCGCTGCATGCACACCGCAGTGGCTTCGATCGACTCCGCGACGCTGGACGAGCCCCACCGGCAGGCGTTGCTGGACTATCTGAACATGGCCGCGGACTCGATGGTGAACTCGGCGTTCTGACATGCGCCGGTGGTGGACGGACGCGGTTTTCTACCAGGTCTATCCCCGCTCGTTCGCCGACAGCGACGGCGACGGGGTCGGTGATCTCGACGGCGTGAGCGCACGGCTGGACTATCTGGCGGCGCTCGGCGTCGACGCGTTGTGGCTCAATCCGGTCATGGTGTCGCCGATGGCCGATCACGGGTATGACGTCGCCGACCCGCGCGATGTCGACCCGCTGTTCGGCGGTCTCGATGCGTTGGACCGGCTGCTCGACGCCGCTCACGCGCGCGGGATCCGGGTCACCATGGACCTGGTTCCCAACCACACGAGCTCGGCGCACCCGTGGTTCGTCCAGGCCCTGGCCGATCCACGCCGCCGCGACCGCTACATCTTCCGCGACGGTCGCGGCCCACGCGGCGACATCCCGCCCAACAACTGGGTGTCGGTGTTCGGCGGCCCGGCGTGGACCCGTGTCACCGAGCCCGACGGCACCCCGGGCCAGTGGTATCTGCACCTGTTCGATCCCGCGCAACCCGACCTGAACTGGACCCATCCCGCGGTGTTCGAGGATCTGGAGAAGACGCTGCGGTTCTGGCTCGACCGCGGGATCGACGGGTTCCGCATCGACGTGGCCCACGGCATGGCCAAGCCACCCGAGCTGCCCGACATGGCGGTCACCGACACCGCGCTGCTGCGCAACAGCGAAGACGACCCGCGGTTCGACAACGACAGCGTGCACGACATTCACCGCTTCATCCGCAGCGTGTTCGACGACTATCCCGACGCGGTGGCCGTCGGAGAGGTGTGGGTGCACGGCAACGAGCGCTTCGCGAAATACCTGCGCCCCGACGAGCTTCATCTGGGCTTCAATTTCCGCTTGGTACAAGCCGATTTCGATGCCCGCGACATCCACGATGCGATCGACAACGCGGTCGTGGCGGCCAATCTCGCCGGGGCGACACCGACGTGGACGCTGTCCAACCACGACGTAGAGCGAGAGGTCACCCGCTACGGCGGCGGGGTTCGGGGGCTGGCGCGAGCGCGCGCGATGGCGCTGGTGATGCTGGCTCTGCCGGGCGCGGTGTTCGTCTACAACGGCGAGGAACTCGGGCTGCCCAATGTCGATCTGCCCGATGCGGTGCTCCAGGATCCGGTGTGGGAGCGCTCCGGTCACACCGAACGCGGGCGGGACGGTTGCCGCGTGCCGATGCCGTGGTCGGGTGATGCGCCGCCGTTCGGGTTCTCGTCGAACTCCGACACGTGGCTGCCGATGCCGGCCGAGTGGGCCGCACTGACAGTGCAGCGCCAGCAGACCGACCCGTCATCGACGCTGGAGTTCTACCGGCGGGCGATCCGATTACGCTCCGGCCGTGCCGAATTCGCGGGCAGCCGAATCGAGCTGACGACATCCGGCGACATGCTGACGTTACGACGCGACGGTGGCCTGACGTGTGTGCTCAACACCGGCACCGATCCGGCACCATTACCGGCCGGCGAGATGCTGCTGACCAGCGGCGAGCTGATCGAAGGCCGGCTGCCACCGGATGCCGCCGCCTGGGTGATCTAGCGGTGGGGCGTCAGCGCCGGGCCCGCAGGGCATCGTCCAAGGTCGTCATCAGCTGGGCGACCCGGCCGGTACCGGTCGGCGCCGGCGGATAGCGGCAGAGAACATCGATCAAGACCGGCGTGGCACGTTGCCGGGCGCGTTGCAGCGTGATGTCCCCGGCCTCGGGATCGCCGCCGCCGTTGATCTCGGCAATACGGGCCGCGCTCGCCGCGGCCCGCAGAATGTGGCCGACCTGGTGAGCTTTCGCGATCGGATGCAGATAGGCCGCTGAGGCGGCGTCCCCCGCTGCCTGCGCGGCCAGACGCGCGGCTTCGGTATCGGCGCCTTTCGCCGCCCGGTGAGCGTCCAGCGCGGCGACCCGCTGGGCCTGGGTCCTGGGCGCACCGTTGACGAACAGCCAAGCGGCATTGATGGCTGCTCGCGGCCGAGGGTCGTCGGGATGGGCACCTTCGTATACGCCGAGGACCTCTTCAGCCGTCTCTGTCACATATCGAGCGACGACTCGCAACTCGTCCGTGGTCAGCTCGAAGTCACCCGATGACACGCTGTGCGGCCGATTCTCACGCCACGATCAGCGCGGCGCTGTCGCGACGCCGGTACACCGAGCCGAAGCGGGCGTCGATGCGCAACCACGACGGGTGGGCGCGGACCCGGACGATCTCCTGCTCGCTGACCTCGTTGCCGGTTTGCGGCAGAAACCCCATGGCGGTCAACGCGAAGACGCAGCGCATGGGGACGCCGACACTGTGATCGCCTGCGCTGACCGCGATGACCTCCTGGTCCAGCAGCGAGGCCGGCGGCCCGTGGGCACTGCTGTGCTCGCGGGCGAGCGCACCGCCCTGCTGAGCCAGGTCGAGCATCACCCGCGCGGGGATGTCATCGAGGTGGACGAATCCGCCCTCGGGCGGCAAGCCCCCGCGCCAGGCCGAGTCCATCGGGAAGCCGGGGTCGACGTATGCGTCTGTGGCAGTGGACAATCCGGTCACCAGCGCATCGGCTCCCGCGGACAGGTCCGACGGACGGACCCGTCCGGTCACCACCCGGCTGGCCAGCACATCCAATCCGGTCGCCACCCACGCCACCGAGGAACCGCCGGTACCGATCCCCCGGTCGCTGCGCTCCTGCCCGCCGGTGCCGATCCCCCGGTCGCTACGCTCCTGCCCACCGGTCCGCTCCCGCAGGCGCACCACCGCGGCATCGTCCAGCCGCAGCGCGCGTTCGACGAACGTCGCGAGATCGGCACGGTCGCGCGGATCTTCGATCCACAGGCCGCGCTCCGGGGTGGTCATCGCAGATGGCTCTCCAGGTAGCCGCGCTGCTCAGCAGTCAGACGTTCCAGTCGTTGCTCGGCGATGTGTACCGCGGCCAGCTGAGTCTCACCGATCACCGACGGCTTGGCGTCGGGGGCGGCGTTCACCGGGCGCACCTCGTAACCGATGGTGAAGTCGACGGCGCGCACCCGCTTGGACCACATGGTCACCTGCAGGGGTGAGTCCACGAGCCGCAGCTGCCCCTTGTAGACGATGTTGACCTCGGCGATCAGCAGGCCGATGGTCTCGATCGTCGCGCCGAAAGGCTCACGCAGGAACGGAATCCGGGCCTCTTCGAGAAGCGTCACCATGGTGGCGTGGTTGATGTGCTGGTACATGTCGATGTCGGACCAGCGCACATGCACCGGCGTTGTAAAACTCACGCAGTCGTTCCCGTTCCACTCGTTCGTGTCATGCTGCGGATCTGCCGCGCCGCCACAGACAACGTCGCCAGATCCTGCTCGCCATCTTGGTATATCTCGGTCAGCGTGCGCCGGGCGCGGGTAACCCGGGAGCTGTTGGTCAGCTCCCACTCGGCGATCTTCTCCTCACCGGTCTCATCGGGTTCGCCGACTGCGAGCACGTCGAAGCACAGGGCGCGAAGCGAACCGTAGATGTCATCGCGAATAGCCAACCGCGCCAGGGAATGCCACCGGTCATCACGGCCCAGCCGCGACACCGCGGTGAGCAACCCGTCGGCGCCGAGGCGATCCATCAACGCAAAGTAGGTGTCGGCCACCTCGGTGGGCTCGCGGTCGACGATGTCGGAAATGTCGATCACGTCGAGCAGGCTGTACTGGTACAGCCCGGTGGCCACGGCATAGGCCAGTTCGTCGGACACTCCCTGCGCGCTGAACTCGCCCGCTTCCTTTTCGACGATGGCCTTGTCGTCACCGCGCAGCCACTGCGGCATGTGCGGGCGCAGAGCCGACACCTTCGCCGCGAACCGGTTGATCTCGGCACCGACGGCCAGCGGTTGCGGCCGGTAGTTCAGCAACCAGCGTCCCGCCCGGTCGACCAGCCGGCGCAGATCCAGCGTCATCCGGTCGGTCACGAACACCGGCACCCCGTCGTCACCGGCGGCCCGAATCTCGCGCCACACCTTGCCGATTCCGAAGATGGCGTCGGTGGCAACGTAGCTGCGCACGGCGTCCACGGGGCCGACCCCGACATCCTCGGTGATGCGGTAGGCGTAGCTGATCCCGCTGGTGTCCACGAGATCGTTGATCAGCATGGTGGTGACGATCTCCCGGCGCAGTTGGTGCGACCGGATCTCGCTGGTGAACTGCTCCCGCAGCTTCTCCGGGAAGTACCGCGGCAGCCGGGAGGCGAACACCTCCTGATCGGGCAGGTCGCTGGCCAGCACATCGTCTTTGAGATTGAGCTTGACGTGCGCCATCAGGGTCGCCAATTCCGGTGAGGTCAAACCGATTCCGGCATCGGCACGGCGCCGGATCTCTTTTTCCGCCGGCAACGCCTCAAGCTGACGGTTCAGCCCGCGGTTCGCCTGGAAGTCCTTGATCATCCGGGCGTGCACCGAGAGCATGCTCGCGGCGTTGGCCCGGCTGGTCCCCATCAGGTCGTTCTGGTCTTTGTTGTCGGTCAGCACCAGCGCACCGACCTCGTCGGTCATCGACAACAACAAGTCGGTGCGTTCGGAGGCGCTGACCTTGTCGGCGGTGACCAGTGAGTCGATCAGGATCTTGATGTTGACCTCATGGTCGGAGCAGTCCACACCGGCGGAGTTGTCCAGGGCATCGGTGTTGATCCGGCCGCCGGCCAGATCGAATTCGATGCGCCCCAAAGAGGTCACCCCGAGGTTGCCGCCTTCGCCGATGACCTTGGCCCGCACCTCGTTTCCGCACACCCGGATCTGGTCGTTGGCGCGATCACCCACATCTGCCTCGGTCTCGGCCTTGACGTAGGTGCCGATGCCGCCGTTCCACAACAGGTCGACCAGTGCTTTGAGAATGGCCTTCATCAGAGCGGGCGGCGTGAGCTCTTCGACATCGCCGTCGATCCCGAGCGCGGCACGCGCCTGCGGGCTGATCGGAATGGACTTCTGCTGCCGGCTGAAGACCCCGCCTCCCTCGCTGATCAGCGAGGCGTCGTAGTCCTCCCAGCTGGAGCGGGGCAGCTCGAACAGGCGTTGGCGTTCCACCCACGACCGGGCCGCATCAGGGTTGGGGTCGACGAAGATGTGGCGGTGGTCGAAGGCGGCGATCAGCCTGATGTGCTTCGACAACAGCATGCCGTTGCCGAACACGTCGCCGCTCATGTCGCCGACTCCGACGACGGTGAAGTCCTGGCTCTGGGTGTCCACCCCCATCTCGCGGAAATGCCGCTTCACCGACTCCCACGCGCCCTTGGCCGTGATTCCCATGGCCTTGTGGTCGTAGCCGATGGAACCGCCTGAGGCGAACGCGTCGCCGAGCCAGAAGCCGTAGGACTTCGCGACTTCATTGGCGATGTCGGAGAACGTGGCCGTGCCCTTGTCGGCCGCGACCACCAGATAGGCGTCCTCGCCGTCGCGGCGCACCACGTCCGGCGGAGTGACGACGGCACCGGTTCCCTTGTCCACGTTGTCGGTGACGTCGAGCAGTCCGGAGATGAAAAGTTGATAGCACGCAACGCCTTCGGCGCGGGTCGCCTCACGGTCGACGGCGGGGTCACCGGTTGGCTCGGGCGGCCGCTTGACCACGAATCCGCCCTTGGCCCCGACCGGCACGATGACGGCGTTCTTCACCGCCTGCGCCTTGACCAGGCCCAGGACCTCGGTGCGGAAGTCCTCTCGGCGATCCGACCAGCGCAGCCCGCCGCGGGCCACGAACCCGAATCGCAGATGCACGCCCTCCACCCGAGGTGAGTACACGAAGATCTCGAACTTGGGCCGGGGCAACGGCAGCTCGTTGATCAGGCCGGGATTCAGCTTCATCGCCACCACGCCGCGCTGGCGTGCCGAATTCGGCTGGCGCACAAAGTAGTTGGTGCGCAGCGTGGCCTGGATCAGCGTGGCGAAGGCACGCAGCACCCGGTCGGTGTCCAGGCTCACCAGGGCGTCGATATCGGCAGCGACAGCAGCGGCCGCCCCCTGGGCGTCGCGGGTACCGGCGGTGTCCTCCGACGGGTCGAACAGCGCCTCGAACAGTTGCACCAACGATCGGGTGGTGTGGGGATTCTCGTTGACCACCGATTCGATGTGTGACTGGCTGTACGGGAAACCGGCCTGGCGCAGGTACTTCGCGTAGGCGCGCAGGATCACCACCTGCTGCCAGGTCAGATCGGCACGCAGCACCAGTTCGTTGAACCGGTCCACCTCGACCCAGCCGTGCCAGATCGCCGTGACCGCATCCGCGAACCGCTGTGCCGTGGCTTCCCGCGAAGCCTCGTCGGCCGCGTCGGGGATGCTGCGCTGCCGGGCGACCTTGAACTGATAGATCCAGACCGGCAGGCCGTCGGCCCGGCGCACGGTATAGGGACGCTCCTCGAGCACCACGACGCCCATCGACTGCAGCATCGGCAGCAGTTCGCTCAGCGACGCCGATTGTCCGCCGAGGTACCAGGTGAGCTGGCCGAGCCCGTCGTCGCCGCCCTCGGTGAACACCAGCTTCACCGAATTGTCCTGGAGTCCTTCGATGATCGCGATGTCGGCGATAGCGTCGGCCGGGGCGACGGCTTGTTTGTAGTCTTCCGGGAACGCCGACGCATAGTGCTCCACAGCGGCCGGGCTGAGCGCGGCGTGCGCCGCCGCGCTGGTCATGCGATCGCCCCAGTTGCGGGTGGCCTCGGTCAGCAGATTCTGGATGCGGTTTTCGTTCTCGGTCGAGGTATCGACGCTCTGCGCGACTGTGCCGTCAGGTAACCGGACAATGAAATGGACTACTGCCCATGGCGATTCGCTCACCCTGGCCGAATAGTCGATGCTCTCGCCACCGAGCTCGCGCACCAGGATGTCCTGCATTTCCAGTCGCACCGCGGTGGTGTAGCGATCACGCGGCAGGTACACCAGACAGGACACGAAATGCGCGAGTTGATCCGCGCGCAGGAACAGCAGTGTGCGACGTCGCGACCCCAGGTCCACCACGGTCAGCGCCATCTCGAGCAGTTGCTTGGAGCTCAGCGCGAACAACTCCGGACGCGGAATGGTCTGGATGATGTCGCGCAGCATCTGAGCGGGATGGCTGGGATCTCTACGCGCCATGGCCAGTGCCTCTTCGACCCGTCGCGAGATCAACGGGATCTCCAGCACATTGGCGTTCATCGCGGCCATGGTGAACAGGCCGACAAAGCGATGCTCTGTAGCCGTGACCCCACCTCGTTCGGCACCGCTCTCGCGAACCACGACGATGTACGGATTGGCGCCGTAACGCACGTAGCTCGGCATCGTGGCCTGCGCGAGCACCATCAGGTCGTCGGCGGCGGCCAGCGGCGGGAGCACATCCTCGCGCAACTTGAGCACACCGAGCCGGCTCGCCGGATCTACCGAGGCATGCCCGTCGCTGATCGCGCACTGCTGGTAACCGAGCAGCACGAAGTGCCCGTCGGACAACCAGCGCAAGAGCGCTGCCACATCCCTGCGGTCGGCATTGGGAAACCGGCCCTCCACATCGGTGGCCACGTCGTTGGCCAGTGCATGCAGGGCGGCGCCCATGGCCGCCGAGTCCAGCCCGATCTGGCGGGCGTCGGCGAGGACGCCGGGGAGCAACCGGACCACCTCGCTGAGTGCGGGACCGTCGGCCGCCCCACTGACGGGTACCAGGATCCAGCACTCGTCGACGCCGTCACCTCCGGTGGCCTCGGCGGCAGGCTGGAAATCCACCAGCTCGCCGTCGGCGTCGCGGCGCACACGAAAGACCGGGTTCATGATGGCCGGATAGGCCACGCCGTTCCGGTGCAGCAGCACCGTGACCGAATCCACCAGCATCGCCGCCTGCTCGGTGACGATCTGCAGGGCCGGGCCTGAGTCGGCATCGCCCGGGTACACCACGACCTTGGTCTCTCCCGGTGCCCGTCGACCACCCAACGCGTAGTGGGCGGCCAACGTGGCGTCGGAGACCAGTCGCTCGGCCACTGCGCCCTGCGGGCCGGTGGCCGAGATTCCGGGCGCATCGGCCTGCGGAGCCCGATAGGTGGACAGGAAAGCCACAGCGAGCCGGTGGATCACCTCAGGGCTTACCTGCGAGCGATCTCCTTCGCTAATTCCCTGTCCCCGAAGAGCTCCCGGTTTGGCCGCCATACGGATCACTCCCTACTCACGCCCCCACACCGGCTTCGGTGCACAGTTGCGACATTAGTAGCGTCAACGAGCCCGCTGAGCCGTTTGGCCCGTCACGGGTCAGTCGCGGGTCAGTCTCCGGTGGGTCACCCGGTGCGGACGCGCCGCTTCGGCACCGAGACGTTGAATCTTGTTCTCCTCGTAGGCACCGAAGTTGCCCTCGAACCAGAACCACTTGGCCTCGTTGTCGTCGTCGCCCTCCCACGCCAGGATGTGCGTGCACGTGCGGTCCAAGAACCACCGGTCGTGGCTGATCACCACGGCGCAGCCGGGGAACTGCTCCAGGGCGTTCTCCAGCGACGACAGGGTCTCGACGTCAAGATCGTTGGTCGGCTCGTCGAGCAGGATCAGGTTGCCGCCCTCTTTGAGGGTCAGCGCCAGGTTCAACCGGTTGCGCTCACCACCGGACAGCACACCCGCGGGCTTCTGCTGATCCGGCCCCTTGAATCCGAATGCCGACACGTACGCCCGCGACGGGATCTCGTTCTGGCCGACCTCGATGTAGTCGAGCTTGTCGGAGACGACCTCCCAGACCGTCTTCTTCGGGTCGATGCCGGCGCGGCTCTGGTCGACGTAGGACAGCTTGACCGTGTCGCCGACCTTGACCGTGCCGCTGTCGGGCTGTTCCAGCCCGACGATGGTCTTGAACAGCGTGGTCTTGCCGACGCCGTTGGGGCCGATGACGCCGACGATGCCGTTGCGCGGCAGCGTGAAGGACAGGTCCTTGATCAGAGTGCGGCCCTCGAACCCCTTGTCCAGGTGCTCCACCTCGACCACGACATTGCCCAGCCGCGGCGGGGTGGGGATCTGGATCTCCTCGAAGTCGAGCTTCCGCGACTTCTCGGCTTCGGCGGCCATCTCCTCGTACCGGCCGAGACGGGCCTTGTTCTTGGCCTGACGAGCCTTGGCACCCGAGCGGACCCAGGCCAGCTCGTCCTTGAGCCGCTTCTGCAGCTTCTGGTCCTTCTTGCCCTGGACTTCGAGACGCTCGGCCTTTTTCTCCAGGTAGGTCGAGTAGTTGCCCTCGTACGGGTAGGCCCGGCCGCGGTCGAGTTCGAGGATCCACTCGGCGACGTTGTCGAGGAAGTAGCGGTCGTGGGTGACCGCCAGGATGGCGCCCTTGTAGTTGGCCAGGTGCTGCTCCAACCACAACACGCTCTCGGCGTCGAGGTGGTTGGTGGGCTCGTCGAGCAGCAGCAGGTCCGGCTTGCTCAGCAGGAGCTTGCACAGCGCGACGCGACGGCGCTCACCACCGGAGAGGTGGGTGACCGGCTCGTCGGGCGGCGGGCAGCGCAGCGCGTCCATCGCTTGCTCCAGCTGGGAGTCGATGTCCCAGGCGTCGGCCGCGTCGAGTTCCTCCTGCAGATGGCCCATCTCTTCCATGAGCTCATCGGTGTAGTCGGTGGCCATCAGCTCGGCGACCTCGTTGTACCGGTTGAGCTTGCCCTTGATCGCCACGCCGGCCTCGACGTTCTCGCGGACCGTCTTGGTCTCGTCGAGCTGCGGCTCCTGCATCAGGATGCCGACGGAGGCGCCGGGCGCCAGCAACGCGTCGCCGTTGTTGGCATGGTCGATGCCGGCCATGATCTTCAGAACACTCGACTTGCCGGCGCCGTTCGGACCGACGACACCGATCTTCGCGCCGGGCAGGAAGTTCAGGCTGACGTCGTCAAGGATGACCTTGTCGCCGTGCGCCTTGCGGACCTTGCGCATCGTGTAGATGAATTCGGCCATGCCGTGATGTGCCTTTCTGAAGCTCTTCAGGTATGTCGGATGGGCGCTTGCGCGATGGGACGCGGCAAGCCCAACTCACTCGCGCCCATCCTAAAGCGTGTCGAACAACCCATACTTTCAGCGTTCGGCACCGCCCTTCTCGGGCGTCGTCAGTTCACGGCCGTCCAGCGGTGTGAACGTCAGTTCCCGTGTCTTCCGGGCTGGTTTCACCAGCACACGAGGGTTGCTGGCCAGCGCCGTCCCGTCGACGGGCATTGGTAGCCCGGCCCCGTTGCTCAGGGGTCCGGGGTTCTAGTGAGGTTTGTTGGTGTGCCCGGCCCCATCTGGCAAGGTTCATTGCCGCATTAGCGTCCCTGTCTGCGCGGTGACCACAACCACATGAGAAGACTCGATCGGCCAGTGTCAACTGTGTGTTGCGGACTCCACACATCGGGCAAAGCTGACTGGATGGGTACCACCGGTCCGCGAGGACGAGTTCACCGCCACGCCACGCCTGCTTGTACATCATCATGCGACCGAGCTCCGCCCAGCTCGCGTCGGAGATCGCCTGAGCTAGGCAATGGTTAGCCAGCATTCCCGACACATTCAGGCACTCGATCACGAGGCGATCGTGGTTCTTGACCAGCCTGCTGGATACTTGGTGCAGAAAATGGTGGCGCACATTCGCCACGCGAGCGTGATGGCGAGCCAGCCTGGCGGCGGCGTTGCGGTGGTTGCATGATCCTTTCTTCTTGCGAGACAACGATTTAGCCAGCCGTCGCTGGCGCTTCATCCCAGCGGCCAACGCCTTGGGAGCGTTGATGATGCGAGCAACCTCATCCCCTTCGGCTGTCGCGGCGACTACGAAGGCGGACAATCCGCGGTCGACGCCTACCCATCCGCGATCGTCGCCGTGAGCACGGACCGGATGGCGGCGAGCCGGATGCAGGTCCGCAGCCTGCACGTTCAGTGATAGCCACCAGCGACCCGCACGTTGGGTGACTGTGGCGAAACAGATCGTTGCGCGATTCTTTGCGAGCATGCGCCGTAATCGGCGGGTGTCATCATGAACTGCAATCTGACCAATCCGCGGCAGCGTGACGGATCGAGGTTGACCGTTGTCGCCAATCCTGATCGCCGGTCGCCGCCCCTTGGAGTGCCTGTTACGCAGTCGAAAAGTCGGCGCAGTCCGGGTCTTCTTCTTGAACCGCGGGAAACCCACCGACCTACCTTTCCGCGTACCTGAGCGCGACTCCGACCAGGAGTTAAGCCCTCTGCCCAAGTCGGCGGCGGCCTCCTCGAAAACCTGCTGACACACCCGTGTCCGCCACGTGAGCCCTGTGACCTCGACGGCGGCCACGCCTGCGGCGTCGACAGCGAATACGCGGCCTGCATCCTCCGTCTTCTTCCATGCATTGAACGCGTTGATCAGATCAAACGCAGTCCACGGCACGTCGGTGGTTGCGTCGACGCCACGAAGTGTAAGTGCAGTTTTCACCATTGCCAGACACTGGTTGAATGCAAACCGGTACGCCCCGGCATGCTGGGCCAGCGTCACCTGCTGCTCGACGGTCGGGTCGAGGCAGAACCTGAAGGTGGTGTGGCGACTCATCTCACCGCGCAGCATTCCATCCTCCACCGACACCAACTCGAATTTACGAATGTGCCGGACCGGGTGATCAGCATCTGTTGTGAGGCCATCAGAACCAGGCAAACATGCCTGCATCCAACTGACGGACACATGTCTTCGACCGCGATTCACGGCTTACCCAGCACCCGCGGAGGCCAGCGCCCTTAACGACCGGCCGCAGACCTCCGCGGGGCTGTACGCACCGATTCAGCACCTAAGCCGACAGAGGGAGTATCTCCTCGACGGGCCCGTCGCCGCCGAGGATGGACTCCTCGGTCGGTTCGTTCAGGCTCCCCGAAGTTGCTGCAATATCAGGGCCGGCCGTGGGTTTCGGCAAGGGCGCGATCCTGGCCGTGCACCGCGACAGATCGGGGCCGACGGCGGTGGCCCGCACCTCAACCGACGACCGGCGCACGCCGTCCTTGTCGTCGTACTCGTCGGTGTGGACGTGCCCGACCACCACGACCGTGTCGCCCTTCGTCAGCGACGCACCGGCGCCCGTGGCCAGATTGCCCCAGCAGTTGACGTTGACATAGAGCGAGTTGCCGTGCTCCCATGTGCCGTCTGAAGTGCGGCGGCGCGAGTTGCTGGCCACCCGGAACTTGTACAGCTCCTGATCGCCGAACCGCCGGCGGACCGGGTCGGTGATGATGTTTCCCACGATGCTGAACGGTGTCTCGAACATTTTCTGGTTCCTCTCGCTTCGTTCTGGCTGCGGCGCTCGAATGCTTGTCGAACGCCATGTGGCCATTTACCGCGTCGGAACCGACACGTGCGGCTCAGCCGGCACTGCCAGAGCACCTGCTGTGGATGAAACCCAGACTGGGGATAACTGCGGTATCAGCCGGAAGGATGGTCGCGCCGCGCCATCTCGGCGAGCATCGCGTTGTAGGCCGCGAGATCCGCGTCGTCATCGCGGTCGGCCGCCCGGTCCAACCGCTTGGCGGTGCGCTGGTCGCTGCGGCGCCACTGGATCAGCAGGGACAACATCACGATGACCAGCGGCACTTCTCCGGCCGCCCAGGCAATCCCGCCACCGAGGTGCTGATCGCCGAGAAGATCGGTGTGCCACGCCAATTGCAGTGAGCGGTAGAAGCTTTCGCCGAGCACGGTGTCCATGCCCATCATCACCACACCGAAGAACGCGTG
Organism: Mycobacterium sp. URHD0025; assembly: GCF_000426065.1. Lineage (GTDB taxonomy): Bacteria > Actinomycetota > Actinomycetes > Mycobacteriales > Mycobacteriaceae > Mycobacterium. The sequence continues at coordinate 247,486 of NZ_AUEQ01000013.1, forward strand.
CAGCGGCAACGAGGCGAACACCATCCCGATCTTGACCAGGTGCGGGATGGGCCTCGGGGTGGGGTCGATCCCGATGACCACCCAGTAGAAGAGGTAGCCCGACAGCAGGAAGTGGACGTTCATCAGGATGTGCGCGGCGTGATTGCTCACCGCGGCGTCGAAGATGCCCCCGAAATACAGGCCGTAGAACCCGGCCACGAACAGCACGGTCGCGACGATGGGATGGGTCAGGAACTGCGACACCCTCGAGTGCAGCGCGGCCAGCAACCATTCTCTGGGGCCCGGTGGCGATCCGCGGCCCGCGGCGGGCAGCGCCCGCAATGCAAGGGTCACCGGAGCGCCCAGCACCAGGAACACCGGCACCAGCATGGACAGCAGCATGTGGGCGATCATGTGCATGCTGAACATCGCCGGCATGTAGCGACCGAGCCCCGATGAGGTGGTGAACAACAGGACCCCGCAACCGAGCAGCCAGGCAACGGTGCGCCCGATCGGCCACGCATCGCCGCGGTGACGCAGCCGGTACACCCCGGCCAGATACACCGCCGCCCCGACGATCGCCGCGGTTCCGAACAGCAGGTCGAATCGCCAGTCGAACAACACCCGCGCAACCGTCGGCGGGCCGCCGAAGTCGTATCCGATCGCGACTTCGGTGGCGCTGGGAACTCGCGGCTCGGGTGGCGGTGGCGTGCGCCCCAACCCGACCGCGATGCCGAACGTCACGCCGAACAGCGCCGCCTCGGTCAGCGCCAGCCGGATCAGAGGCCGGCGGGCACCGGCGTCGGTGGCGAGGGCGGTCAGGCTGACCCGGCGCTGGCGCCAGCCCAGCAGGCCGAGCAGGGTGAGCGCGACGACCTTGCCCACCAGCAACCAGCCGTAGCTGGTGCGTAACAGATCGGGAAGCTGGATGCGGACCAGCGCGTTGAGCACGCCGCTGACGGCCATCGCGACGAAACACCACAGTGCCAGCGCCGAGAAACGGCGGGCCGCCAGGGCGGTGTTCGGGCCGTCAGCCCCGGTCCCGCCCCCGGCCCGGATCGCATGCGCCAACAACGCGAGCAGCCCGCCAGCCCACAGCGCGGCAGCCACCAGGTGGATGAACAGGCTGTTGGTGGCCAGATCATGGGCGCCGCCGGCCGAGGAATGTCCGGTCAGAACCAGCGGCATCAATGTCAGCAGTGCTCCGGCCAGCAGCGCCGGCGTCCATCCCCACCGCAGCACCGGCAGGCTGGCGATGGTGACCGCCGCGGCCAGGATCGCCGTCCACCGCCAGGCGGCCGAGATGTCTACCAGGTCGGCCGCCGACCACACATCGACCGGCCCGAGGTGGTCGAGCAGCGGCTGCCCGGATACATCGGAGATCGTGAGCGGCACCAGCAGCGCAGCACAGACCGTCCACACGCCCGAGGCGGCCGATCCCAGGCGCAGCGCGCGGTAACCGGCGACATCGAGCACGCCGTTGGCCTGGGGTGCCACCAGGAACGCCGCGAATAGGAAAGCACCCACCGCGATGACGGCGGCGATCTCGCCGGCGGCACGCACGAACGGCAGGCCGTAGGTGGTGACGGGGCCCGGATCGGGCAGGCCCGTGGCGGTCAACGCGTCGGCCAGTGACAGCGCGCCGATGCCTGCGGCCACTGCCCCGGCCAGCAGGCCGACACCGACGAGCACCGGCCACACCACGCTGTTGCGCACGTTCGATGCGGCGACCTGGCCGGCAGAAGTCATGGTCCAAGGGTATGGCGTGGGCTCCACCGCGCCCCCGCCGCCGGACCAAATCCGCCTCGGCGGCCACCGCGCCGACGCTAGTGGGACGGGCCGCTCTGGGCGCGCCTCTGATGCTCCCGGATGGTGAACTGCTCGCGGGCGATCTCGTCGACCTTGTCCATGTCGGCGACGATCCCGCGAAGTTCGTCGCGGAAGGCGTTGCGGCGCGCCTGCAGATCCGGGCCGTTGACCAACAGGTTCTGATCGGCCGCCACCTGCCGTGCGGTCGCGAACAACAACGCCGACACCGATTCGTTGCTGCACACCCTGCCCTGGGCGACGTACTGGCGCCCGACACCCAAGGCCCGCTTGGTCAGCTCCCGCTCACCGATCTCGGGCGACGCGTCGCGCAATACGTCGGCGACGATCCCGTAGGCCTCGAAGAACGGGCGCAGCATGGCGCCCACCAACAGCGGTTGCTTGTCCCGCAGCATCTGGTAGATCCCGTCGCCACCGGCGGCGACCTTCGTTTCCCAGCTTCCCGCGGCCTGACCTTCCGGCGAGCGGTCGAACCACGACATCTCCTCGGCGACGTTGTCGCGGAACGCCGCCGAATCGGCGAAGTAGAAATCGAATTTGAGCAGGTCACGCAGCCGCATCACCTGGTCCCAGAATGCCTGTAGCGGATCGTCGGCGACGCGGGCGGCATGTGCCAGTGCCAGCTCGACGATCGAGGTCTCCTGGAAGGCGTGGATCAGTGAGTTGCGGTAGAACGCCGCCTCCAGTTCATCCTCCGGGGCGATCAGCCACACCGGCTCACGGCCGCTGTCCACCATCGTCACCGGATGACCGCCGGAGAGTGCGTCGACCGCCGAACGCACGCCCTCAGCGGTGCGCAGCCGCAACGCACTGTTGGTCATCGGAGTGTTCTTGCGCTCCAGGTAATCCAGCGAGTCCTGCAGCGTGTGGTGCAGCTGATCCAGGGTCAGGGCCACCCCGCGGGCGCCCAGCAGCAGCGCCGAGACTAGGTTGGTCGCGTTGACGGGGGTGACGCGAAGGATCCGCCAGGCCACCTCGAATGCCATCTTCTGCATCGCCAGCCGCTTGACCGCCTCGTCCTGGGCCATCGCGCCGCCCGGCTCACCGAGATGCTCACGCATCGAAACCGCTTCGGGGAAGCGGACATAGATCTTTCCGTAGTTGCGTTCACCCTGTGCCTTGATGAAGTTGTACAGCCAGCTCAGGCCTTCCGGCGTCTTCTCGCCTCCGCGGGCGTACGCGGCGTACTCGGCCGTCTCGTGCAGCTGGTCGAAACTGATCGACACGGGCTGCAGCAGAATATCGTCACTGCGGCCGTCCAGGTATGCGTCGGCCACGTAGGCGAGCAGTCCGAGCTTGGGCGGCAACATCTTTCCGGTCCGCGACCGAGTGCCCTCGATGGACCAGTTCAGGTTGAACCGCTTCTCCACGATGTAGCCGACGTACTGCCGCAGCACATACTTGTACACCGGGTCGTCGAGTTTGCGACGCAGGAAGATGACACCGGAATGCCGGAACAACGGACCCATCAGACCGAACGACAGGTTGATCCCGGCGAACGTGTAGACCGGCGGCAGCCGGTTCTCCTGCATGGCGACGGGGACGATCACGCCGTCGAGATAGGAGCGGTGGGAGAACAGCAGAACCGCCGGATGTTGTTCCAGCGCATGGCGCATCGACTCGATCTCGGAGCGGTCGTAGTCGATGCGCGGATCGAATCCACGGCTGAAGATGGCCCGACCCAACGTGGGGATCAGGTCCACCGAGAACCGGCTCCACCCCGTGGAGAGCTCGTCGAGCATCTCACCGGCCTTCTCCAGCGTCGCCCCGGGAATCTGCTCCAGGCCTTGTCGGAAGCGCGCCGAGTCGAGCATCTCCGGCTTGACCAGCCGTGGCGACTTGTATTCGGGCCCGAGCAGCCGAAGCTCGACCCGTTCGATCGCCAGCGCGGCCCGACGAAGGACGAATCGTGCGAATTCCCTGGGGTTTTCCGCGACCGTGGTCTCGCTCCACTGCTTGCGCAGCTCGGATACCTTGGCCGGTTCACCGGCGACGATGCGTGCGCGCGTCGGGTCCTTCCGCAGGATGCGCCGCTGCAGGATCTCCGGCGGCCGGTAGGTGTCGCGGCCTGAGATCAACCCGACCACCTTCAGCCTGGTGGGCAATCCGGCGGGCACCCAGAACACGCGGACCGGAACCACCAGCCGGTCCTCGTCGGATTCGAGCTCCTCGACCAACCGGGCCACCGCCCCGGGCGCGGGTTCGTCGGTGGCCGGCAACTGCAGCACCTCGACCGACGAGTCGGGATATTCACGCCGTTGCGTCTTGAGCCAGTCGTTGAGCAGTTCGAGCTCGGCAGCCGACGACGCCGACGCGAGCACGAGAGCGTCGACGGTTGTGCTGAAGGTGGGGAAATCGTCGAGGCCCGCGGTCACGGTCGGCCCTTGCGGGTCGTCCGTGACGGCGTGGTATCCGGTTTGGGCCCATCGGATTTGGCCCCAGCCTTTTTCGCCGGCGCTTTCTTCACGGGCGCCTTCTTGGCCGCTGCTTTCTTCGCGGGCCGGGCCGGTGCGGCTTTCTTGGCAGGTGTGGCGCGGGTATAGATGTCGAACGTCGGCAATTCGTCCTGCGGCCAGGATTTCAAGGTGTCGAGGTAGATCTGGCGGACCTCGGCGATGCGCTCGGTCAGGTTATCGACCGTCCAGTCCTCGACCGGGATCGGCGGGTAGACCGCGATGTCGACCTTGCCGGGGTTGAACGTACTGGAATCGCGGTGTGCGATCACCTCGGCGTTGCGGATCACGATCGGTACGATCGGGATGCCGGCCGCCATGGCGATGCGGAACGGTCCCTTCTTGAACGGGCCGACCTCGGTGGTGTCGAGCCGGGTGCCCTCGGGGGCGATCAGGATCGACAGGCCTTTGCGGGCAAGCTCTTCCACCTTGTGTAGGCCTTCCACGGCCTTCTCCGGGTCGTCGCGGTCGATGAACGCCGCATCCATGACCTTGCCGAGGGGCCCCATGAGGGGGTTGCGTTCCAGTTCCTTCTTCCCGACGCCGGTGAAGTCGACGCCGACCAGTCGACCCGCGATCATCGGATCAGCCTGGTTGCGGTGATTGAAGATGAATACCGCGGGGCGTTGCGCGGTCAGGTTTTCCTCACCGAGGACGTTGAGCTCGATGCCCGTGGTGAGCATGAGCAGCTTGCTCCAGTTCGAGGTGAAGAAGTTGACCCCGGTGCGCTTGTTGCGGGTGAGCAGTCCGAGTCCGATCGCGCCGGCGGCGACCGTGGGGATGGTGGCGAGGCTGGCCAGCGTGCGTAGTTGCGCGATGGGGCTGCTGCCGCTGCGGCTGCTGAATTTCAGCACGGGCCAGCCGCGTTTGGCAGCGACGGCAGCCAGCTTGCCTGCCGGATTCGTCGGACGCGGATTGCCCACCAGGTACATCAGGGCGACGTCCTCGTCGCCGTCGGCGTAGAAGTAGCTCTTGGACAGGTCGACCCCGTTGGCCGCCGAGAAGGCCTGCACCGCACGGGCTTTACCGGGGCCCCAGATGACGGGCGTCTTGACTTCGCCGGTGATCAAGCCCTCCTCGTCGGTCTCGAACTCGTTGCACAGCACGTTGTCGATGCCGAGAAAGCGTGCCACCGGCTCGACTTGGACGGTCAGCGCCGACGAGCTCAGCACCACGGTGTGCCCGCGGGCCATGTGGGCGCGGACCATCGCACGCATCTCCGGGTACATACGGCCCTGCACGTGCTGGACGAACAACCGCTCACCCAGCTCGTCGAGATCGCTGAGTGAGTTGCCCCGCAGCATCCGGGCGCCTTTACCGATCAGGTCCTCGAACTCGGAACGCCCCAGCTGGTGGTTGAGCCCGGCCTGCACCATCCCGATGAACTCGCCGACGCCCATCTGGCCACGGCGCAGCCGGTCGCGGGTCATGATCACCCCGGTGAAACCGGCCACCAGCGTCCCGTCCAGGTCGAAGAAGGCGCCGATCTGCGGCCCCTCCGGGCTGCCCTCGATCTCGGCCAGCGTGCCGGGCAGGCGCATCTGTTTGGTTCCGCGAGGGACCGAATCTTTCGAAGTCACTGTGCAGCACTCCCGTTCGTCGCCGAGGAGTCGTCGAGACTGAACGAGGCCGGCACCGCGCGGCCCTCCCCGCCGAGTGCCAGCACCTCGTCGAAACCCGCCACCAGGCATCGGGCGAACAGCGGTCCGTCGGTGATGGCCGCTTGGTCGTAGCGGGCCGTGATGCTGACGTAGCCGCCGCGGGAGATGAGCACCACCATCATCGCCACCCCTGGGAGCGGGCCGATGCCGTAGTGCCGCAGGATCTTCGCGCCGGCGATGTAGGTGTCACCGGGGAATACCGGCACATTGCTGGCCTGAACATCGGAGTTCACCACCGACCCTGCCATCGATTCGAGGAAAGTGTCGGGCAGCAGGCTGAGTACCGGTGCGATCAGGCCGACCACGTCGATGGCACGCTCTTCACGCTTGCTGGTCATCTGCGATCGAACGGCCTTGATCCGGGTTTCCGGGTCGGCGATGCCGACCGGCGCGGCCAGATTGACTCCGGCGAAGCGATTGCCCCCGGCCGGGTCGTCCTCCGAACGCAGGTTCACCGGCACTGCCATCGGCAGCGTCTCCAACGGGATGCCCAAGGCGTCGTGGTAGAGCCGCAGTGCACCGCACAAGCCGGCCAGGTAAGCGTCGTTGATCGAACCGCCTGCGGCCTTGGCCGCGCGGTGCAGATCGCCGAACGGTATGTCGATCGCTTCGGTACGAGTGGACAGACTGCGGCGGCGCAGCAGCGGCGACGGATGGGCGGCCGGGCCCATCACCCGAGCGCCGGACATCGCGTAATCGACCGCTCCGCTGACCGCGGATACCGGATCCCGCACGACCTTTGTCGCCGCGCGCGCTGCGGAACCGAGCGCACCGATGATTCCACCGGCGATGGAGCCGGGGAGCCGGTTGATGCCCTGGCGCATCAGGTCGTTCGGGGACAGGTCCTGCGGGATGGGCACCGGGGGCGTCGCGGTGGGCTCCGGATCGCGTTCGAGGTCATAGAGGCTGGCGAACATCTCGACGAGGCCGACACCGTCGGTGACCGCATGGCTCAGGTGCAGGATGGTGGCGGCTTTCCCGTCGGCCAGCCCCTCGACCAGCGTCGCGCTCCACAGCGGACGCGAGATGTCCATCGGCGATTGCAATGCCACTTCTGCCAGGTCGAATACCTGGCGCAGGGTGCCCGGCTCGGGCACCCGCATCCGCCGTACGTGGTAGTCCAGATTGAAATCCGGGTCGACGACCCACCGCGGCGCCGCCGTGGGCAGCGTGGGCATGACCACCTTCTGACGCAGCCGCAGCACCCTGCGCGACGCGTACTCGAGCCGGGTCCGGAAACGGTCCCAATCCGGTGTGGTGTCGAGAATCTCGACACCCATGATCCCGGATCGGGTGCGCGGGTTTGCCTCTCCCCGATGCAACAGCTGATCGACTGCGCTCAGCTCTTCAGGCAGTCCGGCCGCGTCCAACTCCGGCACGTCGCTCATAGCGTGGTCCCTCTCCCCTCCCCCTGGCCGCCAGTGCAGCGTCCACGCTAGTCCGCCACTGGCTCCGCGGCTCCGCTTTGCCGGGCGTCCCTCGCGCGTCACCGCCCCTTCACGCCGAAGTACGGGTTTCGCCGATCGGCGGGAGGTGTTTGTCCGGTAGGTCGCGAAACGAGGCGGCCGTCAAAATCCGTTTCTGCTGACCGTTCTTGGTCGGCGTGATCCGGAGATTGACGGAAACGCCGTGATCGATGGGCCGGATGTAGTAGCACTCGTCGGTGTCCGGGCAGTAGATGCAGATGACGTCGATCGCGTCCTTGTCGATGGGCGTGCTGTGCGCGCCACGGCGATCGGCCCACGTGGACCGGAAGTTGAGTCTGACCGCTCCAGCTCGTGCCGACCGGTACTTCACCTGAATGCGGTGGAAGGTGCCCGCCGCGTACGCCACAAGGTCGAACGGCGCATGCTCGGTCGCGGGGAACAGCACGTAGAAACCCTTGCCAACCAGGTCGGCATGCGCTTTTGCGACGCCGAGATCGCCTTTGTCTTTGGTGTGATGTCGACCCACTGACTCGCTCGCTTCATCGGGTGTGGTTCGAGCAGCCCACGTGCATATCCGTTTCGGTAACGACATCCACGCGGTGTAAATTGTGGTGGTCCGACTTGCCCCCGTGGCGCAACGGATAGCGCATCCGGTTTCTACCCGGTCGGTTGCAGGTTCGAATCCTGTCGGGGGTGCCATGTCTCGTTCGTTTGACGTGTGCTTCTCATTCTTGAGCGCACGGTACCCCGCACATCCGACAACTCCACGTCGGTCGAGTGCTTGCTCACTACAACTCACTCAATACAAAAGGTGAGCCTGAATCTCACGCAGCTCGTCTGATTAGCGAACGCGCTCGGCAGCCTGCTCGTTTCGGCGTTAGCCTCGCCGGCGTGCCCGTTCGGCGAAAGCATCAAGCGCATTTGGCCAATTTCTCAGTTGGCAGGGGCCTTCAACGTTGCCGCCTACTCGGCGGACATGACCGAAAACCACTTTCCATCTGTGTGACGTCGGCTGATGGTTGACACTTGTCTCGGTTGATCCTTGACGACGCGGCGCGAAGCCCAATCTCCACCGGCGGAAGATTGACGTGCATTAAGGTCTGTTTGTCCTGGTAGCCGACAGTTCGGAGACAACATGAGCACGTATCGGACCATAGTTGTCGGGACCGACGGCTCGGACTCGTCATTGCGTGCGGTCGACCGTGCCGCCACGATCGCCGCGCAGGAGAACGCGAAGCTCATCCTCGCGAGCGCGTTCCAACCCCATGTCGAGAAGGGCAGCTGGTCGCGGCCACCGTCGCACGATCATGTGGTCGACACGCGCGCCGCCGACACCCTCAAAGGCGAGAGCTACAAGGTGCACGGGGCCGCCCCCGTCTACGAGATCCTTCAGGTGGCACGCGACCGCGCGAAGGCCGTCGGCGCAAAGGACATCGCTGAGCACGCGGTCGAGGGTGCGCCGGTCGACGCACTCGTCAAACTGGCCACCGAGGTCAAGGCGGATCTGATCGTCGTCGGCGACATCGGACTGGACTCCGTCGCCGGGCGCCTGTTGGGCTCGGTGCCCGCCACGATCGCCCGCCGCGTCAAGATCGACATTCTCATCGTTCACACCGCGGACTGACTCGTCCGCCGCTCTACATCGACACCCACATCAGCCTGCCGTCGTCGGATATGACGGTGCCTGCGGTCGGTGTCGCGAAGTGGGTGCCGAACAAGATGGCCTGCTCGTCGACAACGTGTCGCAGGAGTCGGTCACGCGTCGCGGCGGCCATGGCCGGATCCTCGTCGGGCAGGGCCTGCACCTCGGGGTGGGTGATCTGGATCGGGTGATGGATGACATCCCCACTGATGACGGCCACCTCCCCGTCCGATTCGATGCGCACCGCCGCATGCCCAGGCGTATGACCGGGTGTGGCCATCAGCCGGATCTCGTCCGTGATCGCGTGATCCGTTTCGGTGAGGCGCAGAACATCATGTGCGACAAGCGGTTCGACGGTCTCAGCAGCCGAGCGGTTGGGGGCCGACGATTGCCGCCATGACGCGTACTCGTCGGCCGTGACCAGATACGTCGCGTTGGGATAGGTGGGGACCCAGGCGCCGTCACGCGGGGAGGTGTTGCGCCCGGCGTGGTCGAGGTGAAGGTGAGTGCACACGACAGTGGTCACGTCATCGGGGCTGAATCCGGCGGCGGCCAACGACTGCCCGTACTGGTCCGGGTCGATGGGTATTTGATACGGCAGGTCGTGGCCTTCCCCGAAGCAGCAGTCCACCACCACGAGCTCGTCGTTGGATTCGATGACGAACGACTGGATGGCCACGAGCAGATTGCCGGCGTCGTCGACGTAGTGCGGGTACAGCCAGCGCGGCAATTCGGCAGGCAGTTCGCGAAACAGCCGGTCAGGTCGGGTCGGCACCACCGTTTCCATAACGCAGTGAATCGTCAGCGTGCCGATGGTCCACTTCTGCATGGCTCACCGTATGAGACAAATCATTTGGATACAAGGCTCCGAGCACAGCCCTCAAGGGCTGCCCTTCTGGCACACTCGATGCGTGGCGCAGCCCAATGTCCGGTTCCAGCGACTTGGCGAACAGGTCGCCGAGCAGCTGCGCCGTCGGATCCTGACCGGCGAACTGGCCGACGGCAGCATCCTGCCCAAAGAGGATGAGCTCCTGGTCGAATATCCGATCAGCAAACCGTCGCTGCGCGAAGCCATGCGGATCCTGGAGGCCGAGGGCCTGTTGACGGTCCGGCGCGGAAAGCTCGGCGGCGCGGTGGTGCACCGGCCCGACTCGGCAAACCTCGCATACACGATGGGACTGGTCTTGGGTGCCGGGCAGGTGGGCCTCGCCGATGTGGGTGTCGCACTACTGCAAGTCGAGCCGGCATGTGCCGCGCTCTGCGCCCAGCGCCCCGACCGCAAGCGCACGGTCGTGCCCATTCTTCGTGAATTACACGAAGAATCGGTCAGATCGGTGTCGGACCTGCAGCAGGCGACGTCGGCGAGCCGCCGGTATCACGAAGCTCTGGTGCGCCACTGCGGCAATGAGACGATGATCATTCTGGCGGGCGCGCTGGAGGCACTGTGGTCCGCCCACGAGCAAAACTGGTCGGCGCAGGTGACCGATCACTCGACGGTGCCCGTCGAGGAGCGCCGGGCGGTCCTGGAAGACCATCGGCAGGTGATCGACGCGATTGACATGGGCGACGCGCAGCGCGCCCATGATCTGGCCGCGGCGCATCTGGTCAACGCCCAGCAGTACCCGGGTGTCGATGGAGTGGTCGATCCGACGATGGTCCGGACGTGGGCGCGCTCGGTCCCGCGCCGACCATGATCGCGGAGCGGACGGCGGCCGACAATGTGACCGTTGACACAGATCCTTATTTTCATATGATTTGGTCATGAAGGTCGGCGAGGCCGCCATTGATCCCGCAGACGCGGCCCGCTATCGCTCGGCCGGGTGGTGGTCGGACCGCACACTCTCACAGACCGTGCGCGAACACGCCCGCGCCCAACCCGACAAGCCGGCCTATGTCGACTACCCGTCCACCACGTTCAGCTGGAACGAATTCGACTGTGCCGCATCACTACTCGCTGGCCAACTGGCCGGCCTGGGTGTCAGACCGGGCGATCGCGTCGCGGTCTGGCACGGCGATACCGCGGCCATCCATGTGCTGTTCGTGGCGATCGAGCGATGCGGCGCCGTCGTCGTCGGGATCGGTGCCCGCGCCGGGACTCGCGAGGCCACGCAGATCCTGCGGACCACTGCGCCGCGCCTGCTGGTCAGTGACACGGCGCGGCACTCGGCGGCACGTGCCACCGCGTCGGGACTGACTCCTGAGATCAGCGCGCTCGTGTTGGACGGTTTGTCCCTCGACACCGACACCCCCTCGCGACCGCCGGCCGCGGGCGTCGGAGCCGACGACATATTCCTGATCAACTCCACCTCGGGTACCACGGGCTTACCCAAATGTGTGGTGCACACCCAGAACCGGTGGCATTACTTTCATCAGCAGGCGGTCGCCAACGGGGCGTTGAGTTCCGACGACGTCTTCCTGCCCGTCATCCCGGCGCCGTTCGGGTTCGGCATCTGGACTGCGCACACCACACCGATCTACCTCGGTGCCAGCACGATCCTGCTCGAACGGTTCGACGCGGCGGCCGCGTGCGAGGCGATCGACCGCCACCGGGTCAGCGTGTTGTGCTGTGTCAGCACTCAATTGATGATGATCATGGCCGACCCGGCATCGCGTGAGTATGACCTGAGCTCGCTTCGCGTGGTCTTCACCGGCGGTGAGGCACTGCCGTACCGGCGGGCAGCCGACTTCGAGGAACTCACCGGTGCCACCATCCTGCAGTTCTACGGCTCCAACGAAACCGGTCTGTTGAGCGGGACTTCATTGCGTGATTCCCGCGAACGCAGGCTGCGCACGGCCGGCCGGCTGGTGCCTGAGATGGCCGTCCGCCTGTTCGACGGGGAAGACGACGTGACCACGACGGGCCGTGGGCAACCGGCCTGCCGGGGGCCGGCCACCAGCCTGGGCTATCTGGGCGGTGTGGATCACGACAAGCTCTACACCCGCGACGGCTGGATGCGGATGGGCGACATCTGCGAGATCGATGCCGACGGTTATCTGTCCGTCACCGGCCGGACCTCAGACTTCATCGTGCGCGGAGGCAAGAACATCAGTGCGGGCGAGGTCGAGGATGCGGTGATGACTCACCCCTCGGTGGCCGTGGCGGCCGCGGTGGCGATGCCCGACCCGGTCTTCGGCGAGAAGGTCTGCGTCTACATCGAGCTTGTGGCGCCGGTAGCACCCGCCAACAGCCATACGATCGACCTTCCTGGGCTCATCGAGCACCTTCTGGACCAGGGGATGTCGAAGGAACTGCTGCCCGAGCGGCTCGTCGTGCTAGACGAGCTGCCCCGGTCGTCGGGCGGGAAGATCGCCAAAGGACAACTCCGCGAAGATATCCGGATGCGGTTGGGAGACGGCCATGAACGTCGGTGAGATGCGCCAGGGCGGTTTGAAAGTGTGGTCTCCGTCGGTCACACCGCCGATAGGCGTCGATCTGAGCGAGGAGCAGACGCTGGCCGTGGCGTTCCGGCACCTGGCCGCCATCGGATTCGCCGAGAACATGGCCGGCCACATCACCTGGCAGCCCGAGGGGCGCGCCGAAATGCTGGTCAACCCGTGGGGGCTGTGGTGGCAGGAGCTCACTGCATCCGATATCTGTGTGGTCGACGAAGATGCGCACGTGGTGCGGGGTCGCTGGGACGTCACCCCGGCCATCCACATTCACACCGAACTGCACCGCATACGCGACGATGCCCGCGTCGTCATCCACAACCACCCCTATTACGTCAGCCTCATCGCCGCGTTGGGGAAACTGCCGGACCTGGTGCATCAGACCGGATCGCTGTTCCTCGATGACATGTGCTTCATCGAAACCTATGACGGCGAAGTCGATTCGGCACCGCGCGCCCGTGAGCTCGCGGAGCGGATCGGCGCCGCCAATCTGACCATCCTGGCCAACCACGGTGTGATCACCACCGGAGGCACCGTGGCCGAGGCCGTGTATCGGGCCGCGTCGATCGACCGGGTCTGCAAACTGGCCTATCAGGTGATGCTGACCGGTCGGGAGCCGACGGCGATGAACCGCTCCGACATGTACGGCATGCAGGCCTCGCTCGTCGAACGGGCCGCCGACGTGTACTGGGCCGGGGCCGCCCGCATGACCATCAAGGCCGATCCTGAAGTTCTGGTCTGACGCAGCAAGGAGATTCAGCCATGAAGTCCATCGACGAGCTTGCCGGCAATCTCGACTTCACGACCGCCAACAAGGGCGCCGACCGCACGGTCACGTTTCTGCCGGAACCGCAGCGGGCAGAACGCCTCTACACGGTGATCTCCGTCGATGATCACATCGTCGAACCGCCGGACACCTTCACCGGCCGGGTACCACGCAAGTTCGCCGACCGCGCCCCGAAGGTGGTCGACACCGAAAATGGTGGACAGACCTGGATGTACGACGGGCAGTCGCTGCCCAACGTGGGTTTCAACGCCGTGGTCGGCCGCCCGGTCGATGAGTACGGGTTCGAGCCCGCGCGATTCGACGAGATGCGCCGGGGCGCCTGGGACATTCATGCACGCGTCAAGGACATGGACCTCAACGGCGTGTACGCGTCGCTCAACTTCCCGTCGTTCCTACCGGGGTTCGCCGGCCAGCGGTTGCAGCAGGTGACCAAGGACCAGGACCTGGCGATGGCCGCGGTGCGGGCCTGGAACGACTGGCATCTCGAAGCGTGGGCTGGTTCGTATCCCGACCGGATCATCCCCTGCCAGCTGCCGTGGCTCCTCGACCCCGAGGTCGGCGCCCAGATGATCTACGAGAATGCCGAACGCGGCTTCCACGCGGTGACGTTCAGCGAGAACCCCGCGATGCTGGGGCTACCGACCATCCACTCGGGGTACTGGGAACCGATGATGGCCGCGTGCGCCGAGACGGGCACAGTGGTCAACCTGCACATCGGCTCCAGCGGTTCCGCGCCGTCCACCACCGACGACGCTCCGCCGGACGTTCAGGGTGTGCTGTTCTTCGCCTACGCCATCACCGCCGCGGTCGATTGGCTGTACTCCGGGCTGCCCAGCCGGTACCCGAATCTCAAGATATGTCTGTCCGAAGGCGGAATCGGTTGGGTGGCGGGGCTACTCGATCGTCTGGACCACATGCTGAGCTACCACCAGATGTACGGGACATGGAAAGCGTTGGGCGAAACCCTCTCCCCCGCAGAGGTGTTCACCAGGAACTTCTGGTTCTGCGCGGTCGAGGACCAGTCGTCGTTCATCCAGCACGAGCGAATAGGTACCGGCAACATCCTGCTCGAAGCCGACTACCCGCACTGCGACTCGACCTGGCCGCACACCCAGCGCATCATCCACGAACAGATCCAGGGCCTCCCCGCCGAGGTGATCCGGAAGATCACCTGGGAGAACGCATCCCAGCTCTACCAGCACCCCGTGCCGCCGGCCGTGCAGAACGATCCGAATGCCTACTGATCCATGACCGAGCCGCTGCGGATCGCCGTTCTCGACGACTACCAGGGAATCGCCGACACCGTCGACTGGTCACCGATTCCCCGCGCCACCGAGATCACGTCACTGCGAGAACACATCGCGCCCGGCCCTGCGCTGGTCGAGACCCTGGCCGGCCACGAGGTCGTCGTCGCGATGCGGGAACGCACCCCGCTGGACGCGACGCTGCTCGCCCAGTTGCCCGCGCTCAAACTGCTCGTGACCACCGGACCCTTCAACGCGGCCATTGACGTCGCCGCCGCGCTTGGCCTCGGCATCACCGTGTCGGGCACCGGCGGAGCCATCACACCGACGGTCGAACACACGTGGGCACTGATCCTCGGACTGCAGCGCCACCTGGTCGTCGAGGATCAGCGCATCCGCGGCGGGCTGTGGCAGAGCACGGTCGGCACCGATCTGTCCGGGGCCACCCTGGGTCTGGTCGGGGTGGGACGGATCGGCAGCCGGGTGGCCGCGATCGGCAAGGCCTTCGGCATGGACGTCATCGCGTGGAGTCCCAACCTCACTGACGAGCGCGCCGCCAAAGCCGGTGTCACGCGGGTGGATCGGGATGCTCTTTTCGCCGATGCCGACGTGGTGTCGCTGCACATGGTGCTGGCCGAGACGACGCGCGGCTTGATCGGACCGGCCGAACTCGACGCGATGAAGCCGTCGGCGATCCTGGTGAACACCTCACGTGGCGGCCTGATCGACGAGGACGCACTTGTGGAAGCACTACGCAGCCAGACGATTCGCGGCGCGGCGCTGGATGTCTACCAGCAGGAGCCCTTGCCGCCGGAACACCCGTTGGCGAGGCTGCCCAACACGCTGCTGACCCCGCACCTCGGATACGTCACCGAGGGCGTGATGACGATCTTCTACCGGGACATCGTCGAGGACATTGCCGCCTACTGTGCGGGGTCCCCGGTGCGCCCGCTCACCACATAAGTTTGCCACCGGCCGAGGCAACTCTCTCGGGCCGGCGGCAAACCGAGCGCAGCGCCGACGCGGTGTTGGGACGCCAGGTTTCGTAGCCCAAACTTGTTCGCTGGAAACAGATCCCGGAGACCGTGTGCGCTGCACACCGCTTCGCGGGAAGCTAAAAATTCCGTTTGGGAAGTAACTGTGAGGAAGATCAACATTCCTTAATGGAACGTTGAAGATCCACTAAGGGACTGTTACGTTCAGCCGACTAATGCGCGGTCGGAGGGTTTCGTCGCCGTGCGCAGCTCCGGAAAGGTGGATGTGCCGTGGCGGCGGTTTCTCGGCTTGCGAAGCGATTCTGGATACCACTGGTGTTGGTGGCGGCAGTGGCGATCAGCGGGTTTGCGATGAATCGGATGCACGGAATCTTCGGGACCCACATCAACACCGATCCGGGCCAGTCCGCCGGCGACGACATCGTGGAGTTCAACCCGAAGCGCGTCGTCTACGAGATCGAGGGCCTCAGCGGCACCAGTGGGCACGTCAGCTTCCTGGATGCCGACGCCCAACCCCACACCGAGAGTTTCAGCTCGCTGCCGTGGCGGCACGAGGTGGTCACAACCCTGCCGACGGTGTTCGCCAACGTGGTTGCACAAGGAGACAGCGACGTGATCACCTGCCGGATCGTGGTCAACGGAGACGTCCGTGATGAGCAGACCGTGACTCAGCACGACGCCCAGGCCTTCTGCTTGGACAAGGCCGCCTGATGAGCAACCACAGTGCCAGTAACCACAGTGCCAGTAACCACAGTGCCGGTAACCACAGCGCCACACGCGAACACAAGGGCGTTGCCCGCATCATCCGCATCGCCGCGATCCCGATCATCCTGGCGTGGGTGGTGCTGGTCGTCGTTCTGAACGCCCTCGTCCCCCAACTCGAGGTCGTCGGTCACGAGCACGCGGTCTCGCTGTCACCGCAGGACGCACCGGCACTGGTGGCGATGAAGAAGATCGGCGAGCGTTTCGATCAATTCGACTCCGACACGATCGCGATGGTCGTGCTGGAGGGTGACGAGCCACTCGGCGCCGAAGCCCATCACTATTACGACGAGCTGGTCCGCACACTGCAGGCCGACACCGAACACGTTCAGCACGTGCAGAACTACTGGGGCGACCTGATCACCGCGGCCGGTTCCCAAAGCACCGACGGCAAGGCCGCTTACGTTCAGGTCAACCTCGCGGGCAATCAGGGCGAGACGCTGGCCAACGAATCGGTGGCCGCGGTGCGCAAGATCATCGATGACTCGCACCCACCTGCGGGCGTGAAAGCCTATGTCACCGGCCAAGGTCCGCTCACCACGGACATGAACGAAGCCGGCGACAAGAGCATGGTCAAGATCACCTTCGTCACGATCGCCGTGATCGCCGTGATGCTGATCGTCGTCTACCGGTCGCTCGCGACCATGCTGCTGATGCTGATCGTGGTGCTGCTGGAGATGTCGGCGGCACGTGGTGTGGTGGCCGCCATCGGCCACGCCGGCCTGCTCGGCTTGTCGACGTTCTCCGTAAGCCTGCTGACCTCGTTGGCCATCGCGGCCGGAACCGACTATGCCATCTTCCTCGTCGGCCGATACCAAGAGGCCCGGCAGAAGGGCCAGGAACGAGAAGACGCCTATTACACCGCATTTCACGGCGTCGGGCACGTCATCCTCGGCTCAGGTCTCACGGTGGCCGGCGCCATGCTGTGTCTGCACTTCACCCGGTTGAACTACTTCAGCTCCATGGGCGTCCCGAGTGCCATCGGCATGTCCGTGGTGGTGCTGGCCTCACTCACCCTTGCACCGGCAATGTTGGTGGTCGGCAGCCGGTTCGGCTTGCTCGATGCCAAGCGCGAGATCCGCTCGCGCGGGTGGCGCAGGCTCGGCACCTCGGTGGTGCGCTGGCCGGTTCCCATCCTCGCCGCGGCCATAGCGGTGGCTCTGGTCGGGCTGCTCGCCCTGCCCGGCTACAAAACCTCCTACAACGAGCGCCTCTACATTCCCAAGGATCTGCCGTCCAATGTCGGATACGCCGCCGCCGAAAGACATTTCACGGCCGCTCGGATGAATCCCGATCTGCTGCTCGTCGACGCTGGACGGGATCTGCGCAATCCGGCCGACATGATCGTGCTGGACAAGATCGCCAGGGAGTTGATCCGCGTGCCCGGAGTCGCGCGCGTACAGAGCATCACCCGCCCGCTGGGCCGGCCCATCGCACACAGCTCGGTGCCGTTCCAGGTGAGCATGCAATCGGTGTCGATGACCGAGAACCTGCAGTTCCTGCGCGAGCGCATGGGCGACATGAATACGCTCACCGACGATCTCGGCCGGATGATCACGATCATGGAGAACATGCTGGGTCTGATGAATCGGATGACCGACATCACCCACGAACTCACCTCAAGCATGAACGACATGCAGGCCAGCACCAACGAAATGCGGGATCACATGGCTGATTTCGATGATTTCATGCGGCCGATGCGCAACTACCTGTACTGGGAACCGCACTGCTACGACATCCCGATGTGCCATTCCATGCGCTCGTTGTTCGACGGGCTCGACGGCATCGACACCATGACCGAAACCCTTTCGCAATCGGTGAAGAACATGAACGAGATGGATCAGCTGATGCCGCAGTTGGTGGCGCAACTGCCACCGTTGATCGCCATCTCGAAGTCCATGCAGGGCACGATGAAGACGATGTTCAGCACGTTCAACGGACTGGTCGATCAGATCGGCAAGATGACCGACACCGCATCGGTGATGGGCCAGGCGTTCGACGACGCCCGCAACGACGATTCGTTCTACCTGCCGCCCGAGGCGTTCGACAATCCGGACTTCAAACGGGGGCTTGATCTGATGGTCTCGCCGGACGGGCAGGCCGCGCAGTTCATCATCACCCACGACGTGGATCCGGCGACCTCCGAAGGCATTTCGCACGTCGATCCCCTCCTCAAGACGGCACGCGAGGCGATCAAGACAACTCCCCTCGCCGACGCCAAGATCTACCTCGGCGGCACTGCGGCCACTTACAAGGACATCCAGGTCGGTGCCCAGTGGGATCTGTTGATCTCGGCGTGCGGCGCGATCACGTTGATCTTCATCGTGATGCTGTTGATCACACGTGCCCTGATCGCGTCTTTCGTCATCGTCGGCACCGTGATCCTTTCCCTGGCCGCGTCGTTCGGTCTGTCCGTGCTGGTGTGGCAGTACCTGCTCGGGATGGATCTGCACTGGATGACCCTGGCGTTCTCGGTCATCATCCTGTTGGCGGTCGGGTCGGACTACAACCTGCTGGTGGTCTCGCGGATGAAGGAAGAGGTCAGCGCGGGTATCAACACCGGCATCATCAGGGCCATGGGTGCCACCGGTGGTGTGGTCACCGCCGCCGGCCTGGTGTTCGCCTTCACGATGGCGTCGATGGCCACCAGCGATCTGATCGCCATCGGCCAGGGCGGCACGACCATCGGCCTTGGTCTGTTGTTCGACACCCTCGTCGTGCGTTCGCTGATGACGCCGACGATCGCCGCGATCCTCGGCCGGTGGTTCTGGTGGCCGCTGCCTGTCCGGCAACGTCCCGCGCGTTTCCTGTCGGACCGGACGACGCCGATACCGGTCGCAAGACCCTCGTGACATCCGTCGATACCATCGACGGATGACCACAGGCGAGCTCTCGGGCACCCAGGCGCGAACCCGCGGGGCCATCATCGAGGCCGCCGCCGCAGTCCTGGCCGACGACCGGACCGCCACCTTGCCCGAAATCGCAAAGGCGGCCGGCGTCGGGCGCACCACCGTGCACCGCTACTTCCCGGACCGGGAAAGCCTGATCAATGCGACGATCGTCGACTCGGTGCGGGTGGTGAGTGACGCCGTAGCCGCTGCCGCGCCCGACGATGGCTGCCCCATCGACGCGATGCGCCGCGTCATCAACGCGATGATCTCGGTGGGCAACCGGCTCCTGTTTCTCTTCGACGACCCCACCGTTCTGCGCGGCCTGCCACCCGAGGCGATGCCTGACAACACCTACCTCACGACTCTGATCGAACGCGGCCAGGCCGAAGGTGTATTCGACCCGGAGTCGAGCACCCAATGGCTCGAACACGCGCTCTACGGTCTGGTCATGTGGGCCTGCCAGGACTCCAAGGACGGACTGATGCCCCAGCACGCGGCCGCGCCCGCCGTGATCCGCACCTTCGAGCGTGGAGTTCGTTGCCGAGATTGAACTCTTCGCCAGTGCATTTGAGAAGTAAGAGCCCCGCCCCTCTCGGGACGGGGCTCTTACTTGACGGGGCTTACTCGCAGGCGACGCCGTCACCGTCGCGATCCAGATGTTCCGCATATCCGGGCTCCCCCTGATGTATCGGCGCCGCGCCTGCCTGCCGGGCTGCGGTGCAGTTCTTGTAATACGGGTCGGCTGCGGCCGTGGCCGCTCCGCCCATGACCAGACCACCGAATATCGCTGCCGCGATGAGTGCACGAACCATTGGAGAGCTCCGATCTTGATATTGACGCCTGCGTCAGGCAAGCGAAGCGTAATCGGAACGCGCCATCGGTCGATGGCAATTCAAAAAACTGGTTTACCGGTTGCTCGGGTTACGAAAGCGAAGAACTCAGCAACGGTCTGTCGGTGGTCACCGCATCGCGAAGCTGGACACTCACCGCCGCCAAAACAGGTGGTGAGTGACCGCGCCGCTGGGGCTGGGCACTACGTCGTGATGGAACCGGTCGTTCAACTCATCAGGTGATTCCCACAGGCGGGACCCGCTGCCCAACTCGACCGGCGACACCGCCACATGCAGGGTGTCGACCAGATCGGCGTCGAGGAACTCCCGGATAGTGCTGGCTCCCCCGCCCAGACGCACATCCTTGCCCTGCGCGGCGGTACGGGCCTGTTCGAGCACGGTGGCCGGATCGGCGTCGACGAAGTGGAATGTGGTGTCGGACAGGGTGAACGACGGCCGCTCATGATGGGTCAGGACGAACACCGGAGTGTGGAAAGGCGGCTCGTCGCCCCACCAGCCCTGCCATTCGTCGTTCTCCCAGGCCCCGCGATAGGGACTGAACTTGTTGCGGCCCATGATCTCGGCACCGATGTTGTGGTGGAAATCGCGCGTGAGGTAGTCGTCGAGGCCACGACTGCCGCCCGGCTCGGTGCGGTTGGGCCAGCTCGCCGTGGCGCCGGCCCAGGCGAACATCTCGCCCGGATCGGCGTGACCGAACGGACGCTCAAAGCTCTGATTCTCGCCTGCCCCGAATCCGTCGCTGGAGACATTGAAGTTCTGGACCTTGAGCAGCTGAGCCACGCGTTCTCTCCCGTTCAGTCAACATTGGATGCTGATTAGACCAGGGCTGGACGCGAAACTCATCGCTACCGCGCGGCCTCCAGTTGGCGGCGCACCTCGAGTCGCCGGAGTTTCCCTGACGAGGTGCGCGGCAAGGACCCCGGCGACATGAGTACGACGTCGGCGGGGGTGACCCCGCACACCGACACCACCCGCCTGATCACCGCGCTGCGAGTGGTGTCCTGCTCGGTCCCGATGAACTCCGCCGCCACCAGCAGCCGCGATTGTGCCGCGCCGGATTCCGTGCCGACCGCCACGACCGCTCCTTCCCGGACTCCCTCCACTTCGCCGACGACCTGCTCGATCTCGGTGGGGAAAATGTTGCGCCCGGCGATCGTGATCATCTCCTTGGACCGCCCGCAGATCACCAGTGCGCCGTCGACGAGGTAGCCGATGTCGCCGGTCGGGAACCACTGGCCGTTGCTGCCCGCCTCGACGGGTGCATGTCCCAGGTAGGACGCCATCATCGACGAACCGCGGATCTCGACTTCGCCGGATTCACCGGTCTCGTCGTGCGGAGACGGGACGATGCGGATCTCCATGCCCGGCACCGGACGGCCGAGCAACGCATAGCGCCGTCCGGTGTCCGCGGCGTCCGGAATGTCGATGCGCAGGCCTTCCCCCGGCGCCGGGATGGTCACCGCGCACGTCGACTCGGCCATCCCGTAGGAAGGCGCCATCGCTGCCGCGTCGAAGCCGAATCGGCTCATGCCGACGGCGAAGCGTTCGACACCGGCACAGTCGACGGGCTCACCGCCGTTGATCGCGATCCGCACCGCGCCGAGATCGACATCGGAGACGCGGTTGGCGAATCGGCCGAGCACCGAGTAACCGAAATTCGGTCCGGCGGTGAAGGTCGCCGACGATTCGGAGAGCCATTCGGCCCACCGCAGCGGTGCCGCCGAGAAGGCGCCCGTGGGCGCCAGCCACAGCGGCATACCGGACATTGTCGACGCCAACACCATCGCCAGACCCATGTCGTGATAGATCGGCAACCACGTGCAGCCGACATCATTGCGGCTCAGGGACAATCGCTGCGTGATGGCCAGAAGGTTGTTGAGCACAGCCTCCGGCGCCAACATCGCCGTACGCGGAGTGCCGGTGGATCCGGCGGTGCCCTGCAGGATGGCCACGTCGGCATTGTCGGGATACCGCAGCTGCGTCGATGTCGATGTGCGTGCGGCATCGGCGATGTCGCACACCGCCAGCGGGGAGCCGGCGTCTCGAAGCAGTTGCAGGGTGGCGCCGTAGCTGAACACGGTGGTGACGCCGATGCTGCTGAACCGCGACAACGTCGCGTGCGCCCACTCCGACGGTTCGGCGCCGCGCTGGGGACGCGGAAGGATGGACACCCCGGCGCCGGCCAGCCACGAACCCTGGATGGCGGCAACCAATTCGACCGTCGGTTCGCCGACCAGCCCCACCGCGCCGGGCTGGTCGCGGCCAAGTAGGTAGGCCGCAATCTGCTCGGCGATCCCGTGTACCTCGGGCCAGGGGCGGCGCTGCCAGGTATCGGTGTCGCGATCCAGGACCACCAGATCGTGGGGTGAGCCGACCATCGCCTCCCGAAGGGCGCCCGCGAGCGGGTTCACTCCGCGCTCCTGCGGTTGATCACCGACTGCAGATCACCCACGGTGCGGCAGGTGATGAGATCTTCCTCGCTCAGCTGCACACCGAACTTCTCCTCGATCGTCACCAGTCCCACTGCGAACGAGACGGAATCCATCCCGAGGTCGTCGACGAGACGTGTACTGGCACTGAGGGACTGACATGGCAGCTCGAGATCATCGCGCAGGATGGAGAGCAGCCCGTCGGTCACAGCGGGCGATGTGGATGAATCGGTAGCGGTCATATGTGAATACCCGGCTGGTCGATGGGACCCAGCCTCACCTTTCGTTTCCGGTACGGGATCGATTGATTGCGTTGGAACCGGCTGTCAGGCAGCCGGTTTGGCGGACGGGGCTCAGGACATCCATTTCCGGGCGGTGTTCCGGTCGAGTTGGTAGAGCGCCATCCTGCGGTTGGACATCTCGTGCTCGCCGAGAAACCGGCAGCCTGCGAATTCGCACAACCCACGAACCGTTGTGTTGCGGTGGTCGGGGTCGAACATGATCCGCTCACACTCGGGATCAGCGGTCAGAACACTTGCGACGATCTTCGGCAGAAGCATCGGGCCGAGTCCCCGATTGACCAGCTCCTCGTCGGCGATCGCGCCGTGCAGCCCCAGATCGTGAGGCTGACTGTCATACCGATCGGCGATGGAATCTTTGGCAGCGCGGTAGATTTCGAGGTAGCCGCGGTCCACCCCACCGATGCTCAGCACAAGCGGAAGTGAGTAGTCACCGTCCGACTGGGCTTTCAGATGTTTACGCCAGCGCTCGACGGGCCAGTCGTATTCCCAGGTCTCCGCCAGGTGCGGCCGATTCATCCACTCCGCGATCAGCGAAGCATCGTCATCGGCGGCAACACGAATCGCGCTTGGC
The DNA here is from genome assembly GCF_000426065.1 of Mycobacterium sp. URHD0025. GTDB lineage: Bacteria > Actinomycetota > Actinomycetes > Mycobacteriales > Mycobacteriaceae > Mycobacterium. The sequence goes on from NZ_AUEQ01000013.1 coordinate 270,697, forward strand.
CGCACCAGTTGTGGAACCGGAGGCCCCGGGGTACGCCGCACGGCCTCGGAAACACTCTTGAGTTCCCGTGGAAGCACCGGGTAGTCATCCCGGTGCGACGGAGCCTCCGCGATCGAACCCTCGACCTGCGCCGGCACGTTCGTCACGCGCGCCGCGTTCGAGGACAGACAACACCAGTTCCCTTGTGTTGCACCACTTCATCGCACGTCAAATGCCCATCCCCCTTTTCCCGGCGCGGGTCGCGGGCGCACTTCGATGGTGCGCCACGCCCGGACCCGCTGCCTCCTCAGATCAGCGAGGGTGAGACTAATCAAAACTCTTCCGACGATGGGGCGTTCCTTTCGGCACACAGGCCGAGCTCAGATAAAACCCAAAACAATCGTCAATATTTCCGTGCAGTTTCAAACGCGCAGTACAACAGTCTTTTTCGCCTCACAGAGCTGCGCTCTCGGCTGCAGACCGCAATGACCGCACTTCGTCTCGCCGAGAACGGCAATCGGACGTTCTCCGCGAACACCCCTGCCAAGCAGGCGGGCTGGTTGTGGTCGGTTTTCTCCTTCGGCGACGCGTCTCAGCCAATTCCGTCCCGGCCCACCCGCCCAGATGTGGGCTATCCCACACTCGGCGGCTCAACTTTGCCCCATACAACTCCCAGTCGCCGTTCCGAGCTGAGCCGAGGTGACGGTGCCGCCCGTGGAGATCACGAGAGCGCGCGCTGCGGCTGTCCGCTGTAGTCACTGAGCGGGCGGATCAGCGCATTCGAAGCGGCCTGCTCCATGATGTGGGCGGTCCAGCCGGTGATCCGGCTCATCACGAAGATCGGTGTGAAGCACGGGATGTCGAACCCCATCAGGTAATAGGCGGGGCCGGTCGGGAAGTCCAGGTTGGGTTTGATCTTGGTGGCCGCGAACATCGCGCTCTCCAGCACGTTGTAGATGTCCATCCAGCGCTGCCCGCCACGAACCTCGGACACACTGGCCAGTGCGGCCTTCATGGTGGGCACCCGGGAGTCACCGTTCTTGTAGACCCGATGGCCGAAACCCATCACCTTGTCCTTGCGCGACAGCTTGCCGTGCAGCCATTCCGGGGCGCGGTCGGCCGAACCGATCTCCAGCATGTCGTGCATGACGACTTCGTTGGCGCCGCCGTGCAAGGACCCCTTTAGGGCACCGATGGCCGCGGTGACCGCACTGTAGCTGTCGGACTGCGTCGAGGTGACCACCCGGGCGGCGAAGGTCGACGCGTTGAAACTGTGCTCGGCGTAGAGCACCATCGACTGCTCGAATGCCTTGACCACGGCGGGCTCAGGGACTTCGCCGAAGCACATGTGCAGGAAGTTCTCCGAGTAGCCCATGTGGCTGTGCGGCGCGATGGACCCGAGACCCCGACGGCGACGCATGTCGGCTGCGACGATTGTGGGCAGGACCGCATACATCCGCAGGGCCTTGGCCATATTGGCCGAAGCGCTGCTGTCGTCCTCCTCCGGATCCTCGGCGCCCAAATAGCTGATCGCCGTGCGCACCACATCCATCGGATGGCAGTTGTCCGGCAGCTTCGCCAGCAGTGACTGCATCGAACGGTCTATCCGGCGGGAGGCCCGCTCACGCTGGGTGAACAAGGCGAGCTCCTGATCGGTGGGCAGTTCGCCATGCCACAACAGGTACGCCACCTGTTCGAAGCTGCACTGCGCGGCCAGGTCCTGCACCGGGTAACCGCGGTAGGTCAGCGTGTTGGTCTCGGCCACCACCTTGGAGATGGCCGTGGTATCGACCACCACGCCGGCCAGACCCTTGTAAATTCGGGGCGCGGCTGTGTCATTCGCGGTAACGGTCATCGCGTCGCCCCTTGAAGCGAGAAGTTGTAGATATCGGAGTCGAACTGGTTGTAGTCGTTGTAACGCAGGAGTTCGTAGAGCCGGCTTCGGTGTTGCATCCGATCGAGAAGACCGGATTGCGAACCCGCCGAGTCAATTTCGCGTAGACCTACCTCCACGGCATACATGGCCAGGCGCAGTGTGGTGACCGGGTAGATCACCGCGTTGTAGCCGATCTCGGACAACTGCCGGGTCGTCAGCAGTTCGGACTTTCCGAATTCGGTCATGTTGGCCAGCAGCGGGACGTCCACGGCCTCCCGGAATTGTTCGAAATCCGCAGGGCTGTGCAGAGCCTCGGTGAAGATCAGGTCGGCACCGGCATCGGCGTAGGCCTTGGCCCGGTCTATCGCCGCGGAGACCCCCTCTATCCCTGCGGCATCGGTGCGGGCGCAGATGACGAAATCGGGATCACGCCTCGCCGAGACCGCGGCCCGCAGCCGCTTGACCATTGCGGCCGTCTCGACCACCGCCTTGCCGTCGAGATGTCCACACCGCTTGGGATTCACCTGGTCTTCCAAGTGGAGTCCGGCCAGGCCGGCGTCTTCGAGCAGCGTCACAGTCCGGGCCGCGCTCATCGGTTCACCGAATCCGGTATCGGCGTCGATCAGCGTCGGAAGATCTGTGGCCGAAGCGATCTGGGCACCGCGCCCCACCACCTCGGTCAGCGTGGTCAACCCGATGTCTGGCAGACCGAGATCCGCGGACAGGACTGCACCCGAGACGTAGACGCCGTCGAAGCCGATCTCGGCAACGAGCTTGGCCACCAGCGGGGAGAACGCGCCGGGAAAGCGCAGGAGCCGACCGGATTCCAAACCGCGGCGGAACTCTCGGCGCTTGTCGGCCGAGGACGTGGCAGAGCCGAATAACCCGTTCATTGGTGGAAAATCCCCGAGGGCACCGTCGGCGCCTTGTCCAGCACCCGCGGATCCACCCGGACATTGAGTGCGCCGAGCCCGCCGGACTTGGTCACCGAAACGCTCTCGACCGCACTCAGGAACCGTTGCTGCTCTTCGGCGTCGACGACACCGTCGGCCAGCTCGGCGAACTTGGCCAGGTACTGCTCGCGTTCGAACGGGCGGGCCCCCAACGGGTGTGCATCGGCGACGGCGAGTTCGTCGACGATCGTCTCTCCGCTCTTGAGGGTGACGACGGCCTTGGCACCGAACGCCTTCTCGGCCGGGTCGTTCGAGTGGTAGCGCCGGGTCCACTCCGGATCCTCGACAGTGGAGACCTTGCGCCACAGCGCGATGGTGTCGGGCCGGTGCGTGCGCTCCGGCGCGTAGGACCGCTCGTGGTGCCAGGTGCCGTCTTGCAACGCGACGGCGAAGATGTACATCACGGAGTGATCCAGAGTTTCGCGGGACGCGTCCGGGTCGAATTTCTGCGGATCGTTGGACCCGGTGCCGATCACGACGTGGGTGTGGTGGCTGGTGTGCAGCACGATCGTCGCGATCTGATCCAGATCACCGATCCGCTCCCGCATCCGTCGGGCCAGGTCGATCGGCGCCTGGCTCTGGTACTCCGCCGAATGTTCCTTGGTATAGGTGTCCAGGATGGCGCGCTTGGGTTCGCCCGGTCCGGGCAGCGGAACCTGGTAGGTGTGCTCGGGACCGGCAAGCAGCCAGGCGATCACGCCATCCTCGCCCTCCCAGATCGGGGCCGGCGATCCCTCGCCGCGCATCGCCCGATCGACGGCTTCGATGGCCACCTTGCCGGCCCACGCCGGTGCATAGGCCTTCCAGCTGGAGATCAGGCCCTTGCGCGACTGACGGGTGGCGGTGGTCAGGTGCAACGCCTGACCGATTGCGGCATAGATGGTTTCGGGATCGAGCCGCAGCATCGTGCCCAAACCGGCGGCGACCGAAGGCCCGAGGTGGGCGACATGGTCGATCTTGTGCTGGTGCAAGCAGATTCCCTTGACCAGGTCGACCTGCACTTCATAGGCGGTGGCGATGCCGCGGATCAGGTCGGCGCCGTTCACGCCCAGCTGCTGCGCCACGGCGACGAGCGCGGGGATGTTGTCGCCCGGGTGGGAGTATTCGGCAGCCAGGAACGTGTCGTGGAAGTCGAGTTCGCGAACTGCGACGCCGTTCGCCCAGGCCGCCCATTCGGGTGACACCGTGCCCTCGACACCGAAAACCGTGGCACCCCGAGGTGTCCTGTGCGCGAGTGCCTGGGTGCGCGCCACGGTCACCGGGCGCCGGATCACCGAGGCTGCCGACACGGCGGCGTTGTCGATGATGCGGTTGATCACCATTTCCTCGGTCTCGGGCGGTACGGCTACCGGGTCCGCGGCGACCTCGGCGATCTGCCAGGCCAAGTGTTCGGTGCGCGGAAAGTTCTCTGCACTGCGCCGGGTTCTGACGTCATGTTCACGCATATTCCGCACGGTACGCAGAGGCGATCTCCCAGGAAAGTACCTGTAAATGCGTTTTTTTGTGTCCTTGCACCATCATCTTTGCGAATGTTGCGAAAGCTGCTCGGGGTAGCCTCGCCAGTGGTGACGAAGACATTCGCCGGCGCCCGTCTTCGCCGGCTACGTGACGAGAAAGGCCTGACGCAGGTCGCGCTGGCGCGCGCTTTGGGATTGTCGACGAGCTACGTCAACCAACTCGAGAACGACCAGCGACCGATCACGGTCCCCGTGCTGCTGGCCCTGTCCGATCGCTTCGATCTGCCCACCCACTACTTCGCGCCGGATGCTGATGCGCGGCTGGTTTCGGACCTGCGCGAAATCCTGGCCGACGGTGCCACCACCGCGCAGGTCGAGGAGCTTGTGGCCCGCATGCCCGAGGTCGGCCAAACCATGGTCAGCATGCACCGTCGCCTGCACGATGCCACCGCCGAACTGGAGGCTGTGCACGGACAGGCCAACCTGGATGCGCAGACGGGTGCGCAGCAGCCCATGCCCTTCGAGGAAGTGCGCGACTTCTTCTACGACCGCCGCAATTACATCGACGCTCTCGACCGCGCCGCCGAGGACCTCTTCGCACGTCACCGGCTACGGATCGGCGGGCTCGACCGCCAACTGGCCGAGCTGCTGTCCGCCGAGTACCGCATCTCGGTCATCGTGGACGACGGCGATGTCCTGGGCCCCGGCATGAAACGCCGGTACCTGCCCGAGGCGGGCACGCTGTACGTGGCGCGGTGGCTGCTACCCGGCCAGCGCGCGTTTCAACTCGCCACCCAGATGGCCTTGGTGATGCACTCCGAACTGATCAGCACCATCGTCGCCACAGATGACCAATTGAGCTCAGAGGCAAGGGATGTGGCGCGGATCGGGCTGGCCAACTACTTCGCCGGTGCCCTGCTGCTGCCCTACCGGATGTTCCTGGCCGCCGCCGAGGAGTTGCGGTACGACATCGATCAGCTCGCCCGCCGCTTCGAGGTGGGATTCGAGACGATCTGCCATCGCCTGTCGACCCTGCAGCGCCCGGATGCGCGCGGGGTTCCGTTCATCTTCGTCCGTACCGACAGCGCGGGGAACATCTCGAAACGTCAGTCCGCCACTGCTTTTCACTTCTCCAGGGTGGGTGGAAACTGCCCGCTGTGGGTGGTACACCATGCATTCTCTCGCCCTGGCGAATTCCTGACCCAAGTGGCCCAGATGCCCGACGGACGCAGCTACTTCTGGATCGCGAAGACCTCGGTCTCCGTGCCGAGCCGCTACCTCGGCACGTCCAAGAGCTTCGCGATCGGCCTCGGCTGCGATCTGAGCCATGCCGACAAGCTCGTGTATTCAGTGGGCGTCGACCTTCGCAACCCCGAGGCCACTGTGCCCATCGGAGCGGGTTGCCGGGTCTGCGACCGGCCCACCTGCCCGCAACGCGCCTTCCCATATGTGGGCAGACCAGTTGTTGTCGACCCACAGACCAGCACCAATCTTCCCTACTCCTCCACCGTTTGAGCAGCGTTGCCGATGGTGGGGGTCACCCTGCTTTGCGCCATCTGTAGAACGCTCGGATGGAGAATCCAGGCCACCCGGCCGCGAGGACGAGTCCTCACAGATCAGGAGCAAACCACACCTGAGCCAATTTCCTCCATTCAATCTCCGCATCAATTGATGCCAAACAGATGTTGGACACGCATCGGCGGCTGATCGTACTGTGGCCGGGATCGCAGATAGCCAGAACTGTGACCTAGGAGGTCCCTTGCCCACCTTCACGCCCGATGAGCTGGCTCAACGCCTCGGCTCCGGACTCTTGTCGTTCCCGGTAACCCACTTCACCGTAGATCTGGCGGTCGACGAGGACGCTTACCGCGCGAACATCGCCCGGCTCGGCGCGCATGCGGTCGCCGGCTTGTTCGCCGCCGGTGGGACCGGCGAGTTCTTCTCGCTGACACCCGAGGAGATCGACGTCTTGGTTCGGGCGGCCGTGTCCAGCGTCCCGACAACGACTCCAGTACTGGCGCCGGCCGGTTTGGGAACCCGGCAAGCCGTCGCGATGGCCCGCGCCGCTGAGGACGCCGGGGCCGACGGCGTACTGCTCTTTCCGCCGTATCTGACCGAGGCGTCACCCAAAGGGCTGGGCGAGTATGTACGGAGCGTCTGCGAGAGCACGTCATTGGGTGTCGTGGTGTACAACCGCGCGAATGCGATCTATCCCGCTCCAGTGTTGGCTCAGGTCGCCGAGTCCTACCCCAATCTGATCGGCTTCAAGGACGGGGTCGGTGATCTCGAAGCGATGACACGCGTACACGCCACGCTCGGTGACCGCTTGGTCTACATCGGCGGACTTCCCACCGCAGAATTGTTCGCGGTGCCCTATCTCGAGCTCGGCGTGACAACTTACAGCTCGGCGATCTTCAACTTCCTACCCGAATTCGCGCTCGCCTTCTACGCCGCGGTGCGGCGGCGCGACGCGGCAACCGTCCGCCGGTGCCTCGACGAAATTGTGTTGCCCTATACAGCCATTCGTGACCGGCAGCCCGGATACGCGGTCAGCATTGTCAAAGCTGGCATGCGCCTGACCGGACACTCCGCCGGCCCCGTCCGGCCACCGCTGACCGACCTGGACCATAACGAATCCGCCTTGCTCGCCGAAATCATCAGCCGCGCAAATGTTCTCACCGAACAGCTGGACCCAGATCTTACCCGCCTGGCCGGTGCAGCACCATGACCGAGTGCCTTCTGTCGTTCGACGCCGGTCAGCACCGCCGCGATCGAACGACGCCATCTCCCGATTGTCTATCAGGGTGTTCCGTCACCGCCGATTCCCACCCAACTCGGCACACCGGAATGAGAATCAACCGGTCTCGCCTGACGACTCGACGGCCGTTTGCACCTTCTTGCCCACTCTCGTGAGGACCGATAACCGATGGTCACATCCAATCACTACCCCGACACAGCCGCCGGCACACCGGTGACGACGCTGATGTCGGCTGCCGCCCGAACCCCTCGTCGTGCCACGATCCGCCGCGACACACTCATCACCGCTGCGAAGGCTGTCACCGGAATCGTCGGGCTCCTCGGCCTATGGCAGCTCGTGGTCGTCATCGCCAAGCCACCCGAGTTCATCCTGGTCGGACCGATCGACGCGTTCGCCGAATTGGCCAGACGGCCCGAATACTTCGCCAACAACGCCTACATCACACTTCAGGAGGCCCTGGCCGGTTTCATTCTCGGAACAGCGTTGGGAGTCATCTGCGGGGCCCTGCTGCACTACTCACCGACATTGAGAACGTTCCTGTATCCGGCCCTGGTTGCGATCGACACTATCCCCAAAGTTGCTCTCGCGCCCCTGTTCATCGTGTGGTTCGGCTTCGGATTCGAGTCCAAGGCCTTCGTCGCGATGGCCATCGCGTTCTTCCCCCTGGTGATCAACACCTATGATGGCCTGGCCTCGGTACCGCACGAATTGAAGGAACTGGCCCGCATCAACCGGGCGACGAGCATTCAGCGCATGACGAAGATCGAATTCATCTATGCGCTTCCCTCGATCTTCTCCGGCGCGAAGATATCGATCTCCCTGGCTGTCGGCGGTGCGGTGGTCGGTGAATTCATCGCCGGCTCAAAGGGTCTCGGGTATGTGATCATGCTGGCCAACAGCCAGGTGGATCTGGCCTCGATGTTCGCGGCGTTCATAGTGCTGGCATCGATTGCCCTCATTCTCTTCTTCGTCGTCGACCTGGCCGGCCGAAAACTCATGCCGTGGAAAAGCCATGCCAAGTAACACCGACGCCCCGAAGAACGCCATGATGAAGAAAGCACGCAAGCTCGCCGCGTTGCTGTCAGCCGTCGCGGCCACCGCGTGCATGGTCTCGGCCTGCGGAGCCGACCGCTCGGAGAATTCGATGTCCTTGATGGTCGATGTCGGATATCTGCCCAAACATGCACCGTTCTTTTCAGCCGTGCACCGGGGCTTTTTCGCGGCCGAGGGACTGGATGTGACCGTCATGCCCGGCTCCGGTTCCAGCAATACCGTGGCCGCCGTCGAGACCGGGCGGGTGGATGCCGGTTGGGCGGATTTCGGTGTCACCGTGATGAATCAGGGCCGCGGCGCCAAGGTGAAGCAGGTGAACCTGCTGCAGGCGAAGTCTGCCTACGCCGTCGTCAGCATGGATGGCAAAGGGATCAACACCTGGGCCGACCTCAAAGGAAAGACGGTGGCAACCGAGGGCGCCGGTGCCATGACTTCCATGTGGCCGTACGCACTGAACAAACTCGGGCTGCAAGAACGCGACGTCAACGTCGTCCACGCGGCCAGCAGCGCCAAACTGCCCGGCCTGCTGTCCGGACAATGGGACGCCACCCTGGCCCTGTCGGTTTCGGACGCGCCGGCAATCGACGCCCTCGGAAAGACCCCGGTGGTCCTGCGGTGGCGAGATCTCGGAATCGATTTGTACGGCAACGGAATCATCTTCTCCGACGAGAGCCTCAAGAATCGGCCGGACCGGGTCAAGAAGTTCAACAACGCACTCCAACACGCCTTCCTCTGGTCCTGCCAGAACCCGGAGGCCTCCGCCGAGGACTTCCATCGCGAGGTCGAGGGTTACGAGACCAAGACCGTGGTCAAGGCACTCGACGAACAATGCTCGCTCAACTGGCCGGACGACAGCCCCAACAGCCAGTTCGGCACCATGTCCGATGCCGGAGTCCAAAAGATGATCGATATCTGTCACAACTTTCTCGGGCTGGACAAGAACATCTCCGTCAACCCCTCGCAGGTGTACAGCGACGCCTTCGTCTCTCCCCTCTCCAGGGGCGAACACATCACCCCGCCCTGACCCGATCGGAGACCTCATGAATATTCCGAACGCCATTTCAGTGAATCAGGTAGGAGTCAGCTTCCGCTCTCGCGACGGCCAGACGAACGCCGTCCTTGAGGGGGTCGACTTTGCCGTTCGCCACGGCGAATTCGTATCCATCGTCGGACAGTCTGGCAGCGGGAAGACCACGCTGCTGAAGACCATCTCCGGGCTACAGCCGCCGACCGCGGGGAACGTCTCCGTCAAAGGTCGCCCGATATCTGACGGCGTGGAAGACATCTCCATGGTGTTCCAAGCACCGGTGCTGCTGCCCTGGCGCAACAACCTCGACAACGTCCTTCTCCCGTTGGAATTCCGCGGCAAGCGCGACGCCGCAGCCAAGCGGTACGCCAAGCAGCTTCTGGAGATGGTCGGGCTGGCCGGCAAAGAGAAGCGCTACTCCTACGAACTGAGCGGCGGAATGCAGCAGCGGGTGGCGATCTGCCGCGCCCTGGTGTCGAACCCGGAGTTGCTGCTGATGGACGAGCCGTTCGGCGCGTTGGACGCGATGACGCGCGATTCGATGAATTTCGAAATCCAGAGGATCTGGCAGCAAGCTGGATGCAGCGTGCTATTCGTCACCCACAGCATCTCCGAAGCCATCTGGCTCGCAGATCGAGTGGTGGTGGTCGGGGGCAGGCCCGGTCACATCGTCGCCGACATCCCCATCGAACTTCCTCGACCACGATCGAAGGAACACCGCTACTCCCCCGAATTCGCTGAGTACGTAACCGAAATCGAGTCCCACATCGGAGTCACCGCAGGCATCAGCTGAACCAGCGAGCCAACTCCAATTTTCCAGCTCGAAAGGAACTGATCACCTTGTTGCATCTCACCGCCGATCCGAAGCTCCTGTTGGACGAGTTCAACCTCGACCCCCAGCGAAGCCTGCTTTTCTCGGCCATCCGGTTGGATTCGAATCCGCTGGTGTCACCGCTCGTCGCAACCCGAGGAGACGATCGCCTGCTGTTGGTGCGGCAGCAGGAGCAGGGCAATGTTCTCTCCGCCGGCGTCCCCGCACAGCGGATCCGCTTCTACGCCCCGTGGGTCACCATCGACCCTCGCCCGGTAGCCGACGTGCCGGTGGCCGAGTCACTCACCGAACTGGTGGCCGAGCTGGCCCGCACAGAGCAGGTGCGCCTGGCCCACGATGTGGTGTACAGCCATTTCCTCACTCTCGCCCCCTCGGTTGATGTGACGATCGAGCGCCGCGGTCCGCAGCCGGTCCGCATTCACCAGGTCCGCATCGACGATGTCGCCGCCAGATTCGCCAAGTGGCGCGCACACGGGGCCGAAGTGGCGGCCCAGTTGGTTTCCGGCATCGCACATCTCGATGGAATCGAGACAGAGTTCGGCGCACCCGATACCCGGTTCCGCCGTCTTGCCTCGATCGCCGCCGAGCGATCGATCGGCACCTGCCTCATCGCCGCGCCGCCGAATTTCACCGAGGTGACCGGCATGCCCTGCCTCCCCGGGGCACTGGCACTGTGGCGACCGGAATCCGACACCGTCCTGATCTTCACCATCAATGACGGCGACGGTGACACCGCTGAGCAGGTCTACGGTCCAATCGTCGGCGAATCCGCCTCACTCGCTGACGCGATCACCACCGGCGCAACCGATCGACGCGTTGGCATCGAAGAGGAATGGGTGTCGGTCGGTCTGGCGCAGGAGCTGATCGACGCCGGCATCGAGCTGATACCGGTATCCGGGGAACTGGCTCATTGGCGCGACGTGCGCGACAACGAAGACCTCCCGTTCCAGCTGATCGCCGCGCGGACAAGCGTTTACGCCATCGAAGAGGCTCTGGATTGGGCCGACCGCCAGATCACCGCGGGGATCAAGCTGACCGAACTCGACATCTTCGACCGCTACCTCGGTCACGTCGACCAGTTCCGTCGCGAGAACAACATTCCCTTCGACGTGGACCCCTATTTCACCAACCTGCACTCGTCGAACCGCATGCTCTTCCCTGGTCCGCCTGTCGACTTTCCGATCGACCAGAGCACCACGTGCATCCAGCTGGACGCCGGGGTTCGGGTCAGCATCGATGGGGTCACCCTGGCGACGTCGGACATGGCCCGGTCCCTGCCACGCACCCCCGAAGCGAAAGAGGCGTACGGATTCTTCTTTACCGTCGTCCGCGACGGGATCATCGGCCAGTTGCGACCCGGCGTAATATGCGAGAACGTCCATGAGGGCACCATGCGATTCCTCGAGCCGCATCTGCCGCGAATGATCGAGATCGGCATGCTCGGTGACGACATCGACTTCACCACCATCTACCGCAGGCGCAACGTCGGGCACCTCATGGGTAAGCAGGAGTCCTTCGCCAACGAACTCCGGCCCGGCTACAAGCACACCCTGGACGTCGGCTCCTATGGAGCCGCAGAGATTCCGTGGCGGTACAACAATGCGGCCATCGGCACCGAAGACATGTGGTACATCGGCCGCGACCGCACCTACGTGCTCACCCAGCGGTGATACCCGTGAACACCACACCACATGACACCCCCCACGAGCGGCTCACCTCGCTGGGCCTGACCTTGCCAAAGTTGGGCGCGCCTGCCTACGCATATGAGGCGACCACCCGGCACGCAGACCTGCTGTTCGTATCCGGGCAGATCTCCCGCAACGACGACGGCACGATCTTCAGCGGCACAATAGAACCCGACGATGCGCCCGAAGTGGGTTGGACAGCGGCACGACTCGCCGCGCTGAACCTGCTCACCCGGATCGATCAGGCAGTGGGGCTCGAACACGTCCAGCGGATCCTCAAACTCAACGTCTGGATCGCCAGCTCCGACAGCTTCACCGACCAGCCTTCAGTCGCTGAAGGAGCGTCCCAACTGCTTGTCGATGTGCTCGGGACCGCAGGCGCACACGCCAGGACCGCGTTGCCTGTACACGTGCTGCCGAAAGGAGCCCTGGTCGAACTGGATGCGATCGTCGCCGTGAAGTAACGGCCATCCGCAACCAAAGGGCGGGAGATGAGAAGTTGCGATCCGCACGGTAACCCACCATCCACCCGTGCGGTTATCGCATCTCTTCCCACACCTGCAACGCCGAGCAGGTGTGCGCTCCCCGAACCCGATGCGGAACAATGGACCGGTGGACTGCGTGGTGGCACGAGAGGCGCTTTCGGCACGCCTCGACGGGGAACGAGAGCCGGTCCCCTCGGCGCGCGTCGACGAGCATCTACGTGATTGCCCGGACTGTGCTGCCTGGTACGACAAGGCCGACATCCAAGCCCAGCAGCTACGCGATCTGGCCAACACCGGATTGATCGGCGCCGTGAGCGGACGCCCCAACCGCAGGGCCACCGCGCTGGCCGGACTCGGACATTGGCTGCGCCGGCACCTGCTCGCCATCGCGATCGTCGTCATCGGTGCTGCCCAGGTGATCCTGGCGGTCGCCCAGGCGGTCGGCATCAACTTCGGAATGGTTGCCGCACATCATGGATCGGCCAGTGGAGCACATCTACTGAACGAGTCCACCGCGTGGTCGGCGGCGCTGGGAATCGCGACGATCGCCATGGCGTTCCGCCGCCGGATCGCACCCGGTCTCGCCTGCGTCTTGGTGATCTACTGCGGATTCCTCGCCTATTACGTGGCATCCGATGCGCTCGCGGGTCAGGTGACCCCGGTCCGGGCACTGAGTCACGTGCCGGTGGCGTTGGCTGCGGTCGTTTCAGTCTGGGCGTCCCGCGCGAACCGCCCGCACGACCCGTCACCACGGAGTGGTGAAGATGACGAGTCAGGTGCCGCAGGACCGAGCCGTCCTCACCTCCGCGCAGCGGATGATGCGGCCTGAGCCGCTACAACATCACGCCGAACATGATGGCCATGCCCGCGGCCATCATTGACCCGCACAGCGTGCCGAAATGTGAGAACGGCGGAGCATCTGGCTGCTGACGTGCGGCGAAGTAGCGGTACAGCCACACCGCCGCGGCGATCACGAAACCTATCGTCAACAGCCAGTTGATGGCAGAAATCCAGAGCGGCGACACCGAGGCGTGCTCCATGGCCATCACCGTCCCGCCGCCAGAGTGCCCGGCCATGTGCATCACATGCATGTCGCCGGAACCCTCTGCGGCGACCGTTTCCGTATGCCGCCCAAGCACATTGCCGTTCATGACCGCATACATCCAGCCCATGGCCAACATCATCGCGGCGTGATAGCCGTCGAGCATGCGGCCGTGAGTCGTGCGGGACCTCAGCAAGCCGGCCAGGAACCATATGGCGGCGGCCAGGAAGAAGAACATCGGGCCGAGTGTCGGCAACTCGGCCCCACGCGGCCAGGCCATCACCATCATCGCGATGGCCATCACCAAGTGGAGCAATTGGCCCACCGCAGCGCTCGGACGACCACGGGAACCGACCAAGGCGTACACGCACTCGGCGGCGCTCAGGGCGAACAACACCGTCACAACCCAGCGGAGCGCGACATCGGCGATCATTCGGATCCTGTCTACCAAGAGTGTTGGGGTGCGTCGTCCTGTTGTTGGTCGCAGGCGCCGGCGCGAAAGTTCCCGCACCCAATCATTACTACGACGCGTTGTCGTAGACTCGCATGGCCGCGATGTTCTTGTTCGTTTCCGCGGCGGAAGGCCGGTTCGACTATGGCGCGTGTGCGCATGTCCACTGCCGCCGGCGGGTGGCGGGAACGCCTGACACTGCTCGGCATCGTGGCAGGTTGCACGGTGGTGCTGTTCGTGTGCGCCGTGCAGTTGGGCGCGCAGCGGCTCGCCGCGGCGGGGATCGCTGACCCGGGTACTGCCACCAGCGCAGCGCGGCTTCTCGGACACTGGGCCGCCACGTTGGCCGCTTCCGTGTGCGTCGGTGCGCTCGTCTGGATTGTGACGACCGCGACACCTCGCGACGACGGCCGGATCGACGCGGCATCCTTTTCGGCGCATCTGCTCGTCGAACGCGTCGCTGCCGCCTGGACGTGTCTTGCCACCGCGATGGTCGTCGTCTCGGCGTCCGCCGACGCGGGAATTCCCGTCGGCCGCCTTGTCGCCGGCCCCGGCCTCGGCAGCACCATCGCGGCGTCAGAGGTCGCCCGCGGGTGGTGTGTCACGGCGATCTGCGCGCTGGTGTTGGCCGTCGGCGTGCGTTTCACTCTCCGCTGGGTGGGTCATTGCGTGGCTCTGCTGCCGGCCTTGATCGGCGTGGTCGCGGTTCCGGTGACCGGCAATGCCGGGCAGGGCCCGGACCATGACATCGCCACCAGCGCCGTGATCGTCTTCGCGGTGGCGGTCGCGGTATTGGCCGGAACGAGAATCGCTTCCGCCGGATTGCCAGAGGGCGCGTTTCGGCGCCGGGTCCAGGTGCTGCAGCTGACGTGCGGAGCGATCGCGATCGTCTACGGCGCCGTCCTGTCCACGCTGATGTTGGGTGGGTTGCCGATTCTGGCATCGACCTACGGGCGGGCCGTCCTCGTCGCCGGGGTGCTGCTGGTGCTGGTGTGGGTCGGTGACGGAGCGCTTGTTCTGATGCGCCGTACCCCGTCGCGATTGGTCAACACCGTGTCTGCGGCCGCGTTGATCGTCGTCACCGCCGCGGTGTCGCTCGCCGCGAACAGCGTTCCGCCCCGGTTCACTGTTCATGAGTTCTCGACGTGGGACATCTTTTTGGGCTACCAACTGGACGCACCTCCGAGTCCGGTCAGCCTGATCACCGAGTGGCGGTTCGACCCGCTGATCGGTACGGCGGCCATCGTTCTCGCGCTCGGCTACCTCGCCGCAACGGCACTGCTGCGGCGACGCGGTGACCAATGGCCGGTGGGCCGCACGATCGCATGGACCCTGGGCTGTGCGGCCCTGCTGATCACCACGAGTTCGGGAGTACGCGCCTACGGATCGGCAATGTTCAGCGTGCACATGGGTGAGCACATGGCGCTGAACATGTTCGTCCCGGTGCTCCTGGTCCTCGGCGCACCCGTCACGCTCGCCCTACGGGTCCTGCCCGCTGCACCCAATGGTGAGGCGCCGGGGCCGCGCGAATGGCTGGTGTGGTTCGTACATGCACCCGTGACGCGATTCCTGTCGCACCCGGTGACGGCATTCGTCTTGTTCGTCGGGTCGCTGTATCTCGTCTACTTCACGCCCCTGTTCGACACCTTGATCCGGTACCACTGGGGCCACGAGTTCATGAGTGTGCACTTCCTGCTGACCGGCTACCTGTACTACTGGGGAATCATCGGCATCGATCCCGGGCCGCGACGACTCCCCTTCCTGGGGCGGCTCGGGCTGCTGTTCGCCGTGATGCCGTTCCACGCCTTCTTCGGCATCGCCACCATGACGATGACCTCTTCCTTGGGTGAGACCTTCTACCGGTCCGTCAATCTGCCTTGGTTGCAGAGCATCTCAGACGACCAACACATGGGCGGCGCCATCGCGTGGGGTTCGAGCGAGTTGCCGGTGATCATCGTGGTGGTCGCCCTGGTGGCCCAGTGGGCACGTCAGGACCGCCGGGCCGGAGCGCGGGACGACCGCCATAGCGATCGCGGATACGACGACGACCTCGACGCGTACAACGCTATGCTGCAAGAACTTTCCCGCACCCGGCGCTGAGCGGCGAGGAAGTTATCCGCCGTCAGATCCGCAGGTGCAGTTGCTCCCGCAGGTGCAGTTTTCGCACGTACAGTTCGGGTTGTCGCACTTCGTCGACTCCACTGTTTCATTGCTGGTCATGCATGTGACGCTACGCCGACGGAGCGGTGCTGACCGTGATTTGCGGGCGACCGGCGACGTTCGAGATGCTCCAGACTCTCAGATAACATGCACCGCGCGATCAACGGAGGTCTGACACTGTGCTCGATAGCGACGACGTGCGGCGCATCGCGCTGTCGTTTCCCGAGACCGTGGAGAAGGAGCGCTGGAACCATCCGACGTTCGACGTGGCGGGCAAGATGTTCGTCACCGTGCCAGACGATCAGGCCTCTATCGCGGTGCGCTGCCCCAGGTTTGACCGCGAAGAATTGATCGCCGCCGAACCGCACAAGTTCTGGGTGGCGCCACACGAGGCTTCGTCTGCGTGGGTGCGGGTCCGATTGAGCGCGCTCGAGGACTCGCTGGAGCTGCGAGATATTCTCCTCGACTCCTGGAGACAGGCCGCCCCGATCAGACTCACCGACTCCGACGAGCCCTGAACGAACCGCGAGTCGTGGTCCGGCTCCGGCTCTCTCAGAGCTGTGACGTTTGGCGCTGCGACCGGTTTCCGTTCGATTCGCCGTACGTGTTCGGTTGTACCGTGCCGTAATTGCGCAACCGCAGGCTGTTCGACACGACCAGGAACGACGACACCGCCATGGCCGCGCCCGCGATCAACGGGTTCAGCAGCCCTGCCGCGGCGATCGGAATCGCCGCGATGTTGTATCCGAAGGCCCAGAGCATGTTGACCCCGATGGTCCGCATCGTCGCCCGGGCCAGGCCCAGCGCCTGCGGGACCGAATCGAGGTTGTCCCGGACCAGGATGATGTCGGCGGCACCGATGGCCACATCGGTACCCCGACCGATGGCAAGGCCCAGATCGGCACAGGCCAAGGCGGGACCATCGTTGATTCCGTCGCCGACCATGGCCACCACCCGGCCCTGCTCGCGGAGTTTCTCGATCGCGCCGACCTTGTGCTCGGGCAGTACCTCGGCCACCACATCGTCGATGCCGACGGCGGCGCCGATCGCTGCTGCCGTCGCGGCGTTGTCGCCGGTCAGCAACATGGTTTTCATGCCCTCGGCATGAAGGTGCGCGATAGCGCCTGCCGCCGACTCCTTGACCGCGTCGGCGATGCAGATGGCACCGCAGACGGTGTCGCCGTGTGCGACGAATACGACGGTCTGGCCCTGTGACTCGCCCACCTTGCGGGCGGCCGCGAGATTGGCCGGCACCACGCGGTCGCGGGTCACCCAGCCGGGCCGCCCGACGACGACGGCGGCAGTGTCGACGGAGCCGGCCACACCGTGGCCGGCGAATGCCTGGAAGTCCTCGACCGCGGCGATGTCCCGCCCGGCGCGGGCGGTGACGATCGCATGTGCCACGGGATGTTCGGACGCAGCCTCGACCGCGGCGGCATGTCCCAGCACCTCGTCCTCGGTCCATCCCTCGGCAACAGCGACGGTGATGACCTGAGGTTGTCCGGTGGTCAGGGTGCCGGTCTTGTCGAATACCACGGTGTCGACCGCGCGGATCGCCTCCAGTGCGCGGTGCCCCTTGAGGAATATGCCCAGCTGAGCGCCCCGCCCGGAGGCCACCATCATCGCGGTCGGGGTGGCCAGCCCCAAAGCGCACGGGCAGGCGATGACCAGGACCGCCAGGGCCGCCGACACCGCTCGGTTGACATCGCCGTCGGCCAGCAGCCAGCCGATGGCGGTGGCCGCCGCGATCACGAGCACGCACGGCACGAACACGGCCGCGATCCGGTCGGCCAGTCTCTGCGCATCCGCCTTCTGCGCCTGTGCCTGCTCCACCAGCCGGACCATCCCGGCGAACTTGGTGTCCGGCCCCACCGCGGCGGCCTCGACGATCAGTCGACCGTCGAGCACGACGGTGCCACCCACGACACTCGAACCTTCTTGTGTCTGTACCGGTTTGGATTCCCCGGTCATGGCGCTGACGTCGACCGCGGCCCCCCCGGACACCACAAGGCCGTCGGCCGCGATGGCCTCACCGGGACGGACGACGAACCGCTGGCCCTCTTTGAGCTCGTCTGCGGGCAGTACGAGCTCGCTGCCGTCGGCAAGTAGCACCGTCACCGACTTGGCGCCGAGCGCGGCAAGTGCTCGCAGCGCACCTCCGGCACGCGAGCGTGCGCGGGCCTCGAAGTAACGGCCCGCGAGCACGAAAACCGTTACCCCCGCGGCGACCTCGAGGTAGATGGCGTCGCTGCCGAGCAGCGCCTGCCAGATGCCCGCGGCGTGATAGGTCTGGTGGTCGAAGAAGATCGTGTACATCGACCACACGGTGGCGGCGGTGACGCCGATGGAGATCAAGGTCTCCATGGTGGAGGTTCCGTGCCGGGCGTTGCGCAGCGCACTGCGGTGGAACGGCCATGCGGCCCACGTGACGATCGGTGCCGCCAGCGCCGTGAGCACCCACTGCCATCCGGCGAATCGGGTGTCGGGCACCACGGCAAACATCACCGAAAGATCGGCGAGAGGGATGAACAACACGGCGGCGATGGCGAGTCGCCGGAGCAGGCTGCGGGCATGGTCGGCGTCGGGGTCGACGTCGGTGGTGGAGCGCTCGGTGCGGGGAGCGGCCTGGTAACCGGCTCGCTCGATGACCGCGCACAGTTGTTCGACGCCGACCTCCGGTGCGGCCTCCACGGTGGCGACACGTGTGGCGAAGTTCACTGACGCCCGCACCCCGTCGACCTTGTTGAGTTTGTTCTCCACACGGGCAGCGCAGGCCCCGCACGACATTCCGGTGACATCCAGCGCGATGCGCTGGGTCACGTCCTGGTCGGGGACAGTTGCCGTCGTCACGATCACTCCAATTGCTCACTCACCATGTCAGTGGCCTACATCACCGACATATGTCACCGAATATGTAGTCGGTCCGGGCCGCTGCCGAGTTCCCGGGCGGGATCGAATAATGTCGGGGACCGTGACTACCGAACGCGGCCAGGACCACGTTACGCGGCTGGCCTTCGCCGCCGGGCGCGGTGATTCGGCGGCGCTCGAGCAGTTCATCCGGGCCACCCAGACCGACGTCTGGCGAACGGTGGCCTATCTGGGCGATTCCGGCTCGGCCGACGACTTGACCCAAGAGACCTTCCTGCGCGCCATCAGTGCGCTCCCCCGATTCAGTGGCCGCTCGTCTGCCCGCACCTGGCTGCTGTCGATCGCACGGCGAGTGGTGGTCGACCAGATCCGGCACAAGCAGAGCCGGCCGCGTACCCAGCATGGCGTGGATGTCGAGCAGGTCCTCGAAAGCTACCGCCCCGCAGGTGGATTCGAGAAGATGGTCGAGATCCGGCTGTTGTTGGACGGCCTGGACCCCGACCGCCGGCACGCTCTGCTGCTCACGCAGGTCCTCGGCTTGTCCTATGCCGAAGCTGCCGAGGTGTGTGGCTGCCCGGTCGGCACCATCCGGTCACGGGTGGCACGGGCCCGCGAGGATCTGATCGCAGCGTCCGAGCGCGACGATCTGACGGGTTAGGGCACTCGGCGGCGCTGTCGCCACGCCACCACGACATCGACGGCGATGAAGGCGAGCAGGCTCGCGCCGAGCAGCGGCACGAACCAGCCGATGGCGGCCGCGGCGAACACCACTGCCACCGCGACACCCGGTGACAGCCCGGTGAGAACGCCGCGAGGTGGCGCAGAGCCCACCGGGGCACGGCCGACGGTGGGTCGGCGGCGCCACCACAGCAGGTAGCCACGCACGATCACGGTCACCAACCCAGCCGCGAGGCCCAGCAACAGCAGCTGGTTGGCAACTCCGAACAGCAACCCCATGTGCAGCTGGATGCCCCAGGCGGAGAGCTTTGCCGCCAACGGCCAGTCGGCGAACCACGAGACATCGGTCACGGTGGCGGACTGCCCGTCGACGGCCACCGCGTTGTTCGACATCACCCAGGGCTGACGGGTCTGCGCGACGGTGAACGCCATGCCGGCGTGGGCCGGAACGCCGACCTCGACGTTGCCGCCGACACCGGCGTCGCGAGCGGCCGTCAGTACGCGATCGATATCGCCCACCAACGCTGGGTCGTTCGGCCCTGCCACACCTGCGGCCGGGGCACCGTGATGCCCTTCGTGGCCGGTCATCTCGGCATTCGGCCGGCCGTTGATCGCTGTCGATACCGACGGGGTCGTCCACGACAACGCCGCCCGCAGGTCGGTGATGTTGTCACCGGCGAACCGTGACCAGGTGAGTCCCGTCGCCGACAGGAACAGCAACCCGACGGCGATCCAGATCCCCACCGCCCCATGCCAGTTCAGGGTCCTGGCCCGGCCGGACAGTGAGCGGTCGACCGTCAGCAGTCTGGCATCCGCATCCCCACGCTGCGGCGAGCGCCGGTACCTTCCCCACCACAGGAACACCCCGGCCAACGCGATCAGCCACAGCCACGACGCGGCGAGTTCGCTGTACAGCCGGCCCGGTTCGCCGAGATGCAGACTGCGGTGCAACTGGTCGATCCAGGTCCTCAGCGGCAGCGCACCACTGCTGCCGTAGACCGTCAGTTCCCCCCGGGAAGCCGCTGTCACCGGATCGATGAAGACGGCATACCGCTCGGATTCACCCAACGAGGGATCGTCGAACATCACCCGGGTGGTCTCTCCCGGGCCGATCGCCGGACGTACCGCGGTTACCGGCAGATCGGGCCGCACGGTCTGGGCGGCCCGGACCTGTTCGGAAACCGGCAGCATGTCGCCGCTGCTGGGTGTCCGCAATTGGTCGCGATAGACGAACTGCTCGATGGTGGGCGCGATGGCGTAGAGCCCGCCGGTGACGGCCGCGATCAGCAGAAAAGGACCGACGAAAATCCCCGCATAGAAGTGCAGCCGCAGCAGGAACGCACGATTGTGCGCGGACCCTGCCGGCGGGGCGGCCGACGATTCCGGCGTCAGGCTCGCATCGGTGGCTTTCGACGGGTTCTCGCCCATGGCTCCTCAGTGGTCGAACGGTCCTCGATAGAAGTGGTCGTTCGCGCCACGTCAACAGTTCCCGACGGGAATTCAGCCACCCATGTGCCCGACGGTCACCCAGCGGATCGCCCTCGTCATCACCGAGGAGCTTTGCTTCGGCGGCCCGCCCACCTGGGATTCGTCATGTTTGACGGCTGTGCGCTCTTCGGCACGGTAACCGGCTTGCTCGACAGCCTCACATAGGTCGGCGACAGCGATGTCGTGGCGGGCGTCGATGGTCGCGACCTTGGTGGAGATGTCGACCGTGGCGTGGACTCCGTCGATCTTGTTCAGGGTGTTCTCGACCCGGCGTGAGCAGGCGCCACACGACATGCCGGTCACGTCGAGTCGGATACGTCTGGCACGTGATGTCTCGTCACTGTGTGCGGCTATGTCTGTCACTGCCATTCCTCACTGTGTCGTGGTGTCTGGTTGATAGGTCGTCGGGCACCCGCGATGAGTTCCCGCGCGTCCGGGGCGAGCAGCACCTGCACCGGCGGCGGTTCCGCCACGAGTTCGCCGACCGACCGGATGTCCAAGGGGATGGCCGGGTAGTCGGCCAGGTAGTCCGCGTAGGACCGTCCGCCGAGTGTGAGGCCCAGACCGATCCAGGCGTCGATCACCGACCAGCGCCGCGGGTTGGACTTCGCCCACTGGCTGTCATCCAGCCGGCGCTTCCATTCGTCGCTGTCGACCCGATCTCGGGCCACCGTGCCGAGCAACTCCTGATACCTCACGGCCTGACCGCGCACCACATCGATCCCTCGGCCCAGCCGGTCTGGTCCACCGAACTCCGGAATTCTGCGCAGAATGCCGGCCGCCGCTGCTCGGCCGGTTGTCACCTCTTCGGTCAATTCGATTGCCGGATAAGCCTGTAGCGCACGGCAGGCCTCGACAACCGACACCAGGATGTCGGCAGACCCGCGCATCTGCTCCGATGTGCCCAGGACCCGGGGCAGGCGCACGATCGTGAAGTCGAGTTCCCGGTCTGCCCGGCTGACTGTCAATTCGGCGAGCGCCTTGGAGGCCGCATACGGGTACGGAGCCTGCCGAGGGTCGACCACCTCAGGCATGGCGACGTTCCCGTTGACCACGTATGTCGACAGATGCACGAGCCTGGTGCCTGACGCGGCGCAGGTCTGCGCCATGGCCGCCACCAATTCCACATTGGCCGAACGAAGTTCGCGATACGGAGCCACTACGTTCGTGTTCCCGATGCAGTTGACGAGGGTCCGGGCCCCGGTCTGGCGGATCAGCGCCGCCAGCTCTGGAGGCCCGAAACCGGGGACGAGGTGTTCGATCCGAACCCCCGGGACGGCCTGGAGCTGCGCCCATATCGGGTCACTGGTCGGAACCGACCTGGCAGCCAGTACCAACTCGGGGCGCGCTACCCCTGACCGCGTCAGGTCCAGAATCGCCTCGGCGAAACCGGTGCCCAGAATTCCTGACGCACCGACCACCAGGATCGGCCCTCCCCCTCCGCGAGCCCGAGATCGCGGTGGGTTCTGCACCGCGCCAACACGCTGCGTCGCCACTGCACCGAAGTCGCGGTCGATCTGGGCGGCTGTCGTGCGGTCCATCCAGCCGGCGCGCATCGACACGTCAGCCACCAGGTTCGCCGCGGTATCCGCACTGACCAGATCCAGCATGGAGAGCTGCCGGCCGAGATACTGACGCGTATCAGGCAGGATCCGCACGAGGTCCAGCGACCCGACGCCTTCGCACACCAGCGATGTGTCCGGCGTGATCGGCCTGCCGAGCTGGGCACTCCAGATTTCGGCGAGATCGGTCGCCCGCACGTCGGATTCGGTGTCCGACTGCTCACATCGTCCGGAAGCGGTCGATGTGGGCAGCCTTGCGGTGTCGGTCTTTCCATTGGTTTTTCTGGGAATGCTCGCGACCCCGGAAACGATGAACGACGGGACCCGCGAATCCACCAGAATGTTGCGGATCCGCACTGTCGCCGGCAGGTCTTCCCCTCCGTCACGGGTCCGTTCAGTCGCGAACCAGACCCCCAGGCGGCCGTTGTGAAGCTCCACGGCGACGTCACCTATGGCTGGGTCGGCGACGATGCGCCGGGTGATCTCGGCCGTGTCGACCCGCTTGCCCGAAATCTTGATGAGCGCGTCCTTTCGTCCGGCGAACATCGGGTAGCCTTCGCCGTCGACCGTTATCCGGTCGCCGGTCGCGAAGGCGCGCTGCCGTCGGCCGTCGGGCATGGTGACCAACCCGAAACCGGCATCGTCCGCGCCGAGGTAGCCGTCGGCCACCATCTCCCCCATCACCACGACTTCGCCGAATGCGATCACGACGGTGCTGGGAACGACCGGTGGTCCCACTCGCCGACGCGCTGCGTGCCCGAGCACCTGACCGCGATCGATGATCGGCAGGTAGGTCACCACGACGGTGGTTTCTGTCGGTCCATAGCTCGACACCAGAGAGATGCCCTCGATGCCGGCGACATTGACCCATTTGTCGATGGCCGCCGGACGGACGGGCTCACCGCCGATCACAATCTGCCTCAGCTGAGAACGGGCCACACCCGCAATCGCATCGACGTCGTCACACCACAGATGCCACAACGCGGTGGGCATGTCCACGATGGTCGCCCCATAGTCCATCACCTCCGCGGTGAACGCCTGCAGGTCACCGGCCTTCACCGCGCCTGAACGCACGAGCGTCGCCCCGCTGAGAGCGGCACCGAAGACTTCTTCGACACTGATATCCGATGTCAGCGGCGCGCATTGAAGGATGGTGTCGTCCGGTCCCCAGCCATACGCCTGGCTCACCCCGGCGCAGAAGGTCGCTAGCGAACCATGACCGACGTTCACGAGTTTCGGTTCCCCGGTCGATCCGGACGTGGGCATCACGTAAGCGGTCCTGGTGGCAAGCCGCGGGTCCGTTGCGGTCTGTTCGACGCGGGCCTCCACGAGACACCGGTGCTCCGGGCCGACACTCGACGCGATATTCGCCGATGCGACATCGACGATGTGCGCCGAGATGCCGTTGCCGTACTGGTTGATTCTCAGGGCCCGCGACGGCACCTCGTCATCGCGGTCACAGACGCTGTAGCCACAGCCCGCGAAGTGACATGCGATCAGGAGGCCGATTGTCTTATCGGTGTTGTCGTCGGTGAACACCACCACATCCCCTGGCGCCACATTGGTTTCGAGCAGCCAGGCGATCCAGGAATCGACGTGGGGACGATGTCGACGGCATTCGGCGACAGCGGCGGGTCGATGGAGAAACCACGCGGGCGCCACCCCCACCGCCGGATCATATTCTCGCGCAACCGTACCCAGCATCCCGTTATCGGCAAGTGCGCGCCAGTCGTCGACGGCCATCGCGATCGGTGAATCCCACAGTGTCGTCATCGCTCTCAGGGCAGCCCCGACTCGGCCTGCCAGGTCGGTGACATGTTGCTGCGGCCGATCGAGTCTGTCCCAGACGTTGAGGGTGAGCACCTGTCGCTGCTCGTCGAGTACCGCCGCCACGGTCATCCCCTCGACCGGTCCGATGTCCGACGTCACGGGGGCGCCAGCCAGGAACGGCGTCAGTTCGGGCGCACAGGGCTCGCGCAGGAAATTCAGCGTCAACGTCCGGACGGACGTTGTCCGGTTGATCGCGAGATACATTCGGCGGTAGTGCTCTTCACGCAACCAACGGCGCCGGCCGGCCTTCACGTATCCGCGATCCACCGCGCCGACCACCTCCGCCGCCGAGGCATACGGTGAGAACTCGACCGGCTGTGCCATCGAGTTGACCAGACACGTGGCGACGGCGAGTTCCGGGTCACCGAAACGGTTGTCGACCGCGTGCACCAGAAGGCACTCGGTGGTGTGCCGAATACTGGCCTCCACGGCCGTCGCCGCCGCCGCGACGAGTACGTTGAGCGCCACGTTCTCACGGTCGGCCAGGTCGAGGATCGCATCGTAATCCGCTCCGCGAAGCACCGTGGACTCGATCAGAACGCCCTTCGACGCGGTTGCGGCGACGTCAGCGGCCATTCCACAACCGCCCGTGAGAGCAGTCGCGGTGAGCTCCTGCCGCACGATGGTGCTGAGCCGCTCGCGCGATTCGTCTATCCGGATCGCCTCTCGGTGATGCGCGGTGGCAACTGCGGTCAGACCATCACGGATACAGGTGGTTTCGGCCGATCCGTCGCCGGCGAGGAAGCGCCCCAGATGGGCTTCGATGATGCCGATCGCGCCGCCGTCGAGCAGGATGTGGTGCGCTTGAGCGTCGAGACCGCGCACCCATCCGTTGCCATCGACGCGCACTGTGTACCGCGCCAACGGCTTTTCGACAATGCCCGCTCCCCACTCGTCGGCCAGCGCCGTACTTTCGTCATCGCCGCACACCCGCACGATGTCATCGACGTTCAATCGAGGTACGAGGTCCGGGTATCCGTCGCCGTCGGGAGGCGGCTCCAGAACGCACACGTGAACGGGGCTGACACGGATGGTCTCACGCAGCGTGGTCAGGAATTCCGCCTGCCGGATCGGCTGGAACCGGTAGCGCCTGCCGATCAGGTACAGCTGGGGATCCGCGTCCCGCAGCACCCCGTTGTAGATGTTCTGCTGTGAGCGGCTCAGCGGAACCCGTTGCACATGAAGGACTTCAGACAGGCTCATTCAGCGTCTCCAACTCCTGCAGCCAACCTCCCAGCGAAAGGTTCTCGGCCAGGCGCCGCGGGACGTCGGATTCCCGATCGATGCCGAGCTTTTTCATCAGGAGCACGAAGCGGACCGAGTCCAGCCCGAGATCTCTCAGGTCAGTCGCGTCGCCGTCGACGAAATCGGACTCATCGGCGTACAGCACCTCCGAGAGCGCATCGAGCAGTCTGCCCCTCGCACACTCAGCCACCGGTTGCCGCCAGCGATGTCCGCACGATCTTGCCGGACTGGGTTCGTGGAATCACCTGCACGAACGTGATCACCGACGGCCTGGCCATCGGCTCCGACTCCTGGCGGAAGCGCGCCGCGATGGCGTGTTTGAGCTTCTTGGCCGCTGGTCCATCCGGCGCGGTGGACGTGACGACGGCCAAGCCCACCAGTGCGCCGAACTCTCGGTCGGGGATCTCGTAGCAGGCGGCCTCGCTGACACCGGGGACCCCTTCGGCGATTCGATCGACCTCGTCGGGCGCGATGTTGACCCCGCCGGAGATGATCATCTCCGAGGACCTGCCCCTGATGTAGAAGAAGCCGTCGTCATGGCGATCGAGGAGATCTCCGGTGTTCACCCATCCGTCAACGAGCACTTCAGCGGTCCGGTCCGGGTTGCCCCAATATTCCAGCATGTTCGCCGGTGATTTGATCCACAGTGTGCCCGAGGACGCCGAAGCGGAGCCCGAGCGCGTGGGCGGTCCACTGCCGTCGTCATCCAGGTGGACTTCCACGCCCGGATAGGGCCGCCCGACAGCACCGGCCGCGATTCGCGCGATCGACCGCTCATCGGTGGGGAGACACAATGCGGTGCAACCTGTTTCGCTGAGTCCATATACTTGGGCGGTACGAACACCCGCGGCTTCGACAAAGGCGACATCGGAGGCAACCGCGCGGGATCCGCCATAGCCCACCATGCGGAGCGCCGATGGTACCGGCGCACCGGTGGCCCGCAGTTCGGACACCATCCGGGTGAGCAGCGTCGGGACCAGACACGTTGTCGCAACCTCATTCACGGTGAGGATCTCGGCGACGGACGCCCTGTCCTCGCCACCGGTGATGCACAATCCGCCCCGCATCAGGCAGTTGAGGATCCACCACAGTCCACCGATGTGGGTCGCGGGCAGGGGCGAGTACGTGGTTTCGCCTACGATCCAGTCGACCCACGCCAATCCCTCACGCTGCAGGATGTCGGCAATGGAGTAGAAGGTCCGGTTGGGCAGCAGCACCGCTTTCGGTGTTCCGGTGGTGCCACTGGTGAAAATCATCGCCAGCGGTTGGTCTGCTCCCCCGGCTGGCGGTCCGGCCGCCGACCCGGCGACAGTCCCGCCGCCATGGCCGGCCGCGCTGGGGGTGATGGTGACGGCGATGGCGGGCAGCGACTGGAGACCATCCGAAAGATGGGCGATCTGCAGCCGGCAGCCCGGTGTCATCAATACCGCTTCGGGCGTGGCGATCTCGCCGAACCGGTCTATGGCTGCCGCTGGCAGGGCGCCGTCGACCATGACCGCGATGGCCCCGACTTTCGCACATGCCAGCACCGACAGGTACGTCTCGGGTCCGTTGTCCGAGATGACGAACACCCGACTTCCGCCGGAGATCGACCGTCGGCCGAGATCGGCAGCGAGTCTGTCGACTTCGGCCATGAGGTCTCGATAACGAAGCACACTGGTTCCGTCGCAGCGACGAAGGGCGATCGCCTCCGGGCGCTGTCGCGCCCTCTCACTGATGCGATCCAACACCGTGGATGATGGGTAGGCCATGGCTGTCAAGCTGCTCCGTAACGGTTCAGGGGATGTTGAGGGCGGCCAGTTCCACTTCTCCGGAGGCGGCACCACCGTCCTCGTCCCAGAACTCGACCGTGCAGGGAATCTTGAGATAGCGGATCGTGCGATCGATGACCTCGAAGTCCTTGCACAGCAGCCGCGCCGAGAACTTCTGGGATTTGATCGGGCGCTTGAAGCGTGACGCCGTCGTCTTGATCAACATGCTCGGGAGTTGATAGTTGAAGTAGTCCTCGATCGACCAGCCCCGGAATTCAGGGATCTGCTCGTCGAGGATGGCCGGCGCGAACGCGCTGTAGGCGAGTTGGTTGAAACACAGGACCCATTCGGCCGCGTTGAAGTGGCCGGTGTCGCGGATGTATGCGGGCTCTTTGATGCTGAAATTGCCGACCGCGAACACAGAAGTCTCGGTGGCTTCGTACTCTGCGTCGAGGAGGTAGCGGCACCCCTTGTAGGAGTATGGTTCCAGGACTTTCACGAGCAGGTCTTCCGGTATCGGCGCCATATGCGCGATGCCATGCCCACGTGTCGCCGGCGACAGCGTCTCAGCGGTGCTCATACTCATACCCCATATCCCGGTGTCGTGAGGCCGTCCAACATGGTCAGCCGATGAGTTGTCAAAGTGCCCGATGCCGTTCCGTGTTTCGCCCGGTGCATCAGAACCCGGTTGTCCCACAACACAACATCGCCGACCTCATAGTGCTGGGCATGGATGAACGGCGATGCGAAATCCGGGTCGAGCTGCCCGGTGGCGGTCATGAGCTGTTGGAGAACACCGGGTTCGAGCACACGTCCGTGCCCGTCCTCGATCTTCGTGGTGCCCGACGCGCAGATGTAGAGGATTTCCTGATCGGTCTTCGGATGCCGGATGACCGTCGGCCATGTGATCGGAGGTGTGGTCGCCGAGATCTCGTCCCACACCTCGCCGATCGGTTTGTACACATCGTGCGGTCGAACCTTGATGTGGCGCCGCGGATCATGGGTGGCGAACGTACCGCGGACCGGGCCACGTAGGGTCTCGGGAAGTGACTCCCACACCTTGTTGAGGTCGATGAAGTAGGTTCCGCGGTCGCTACCCGGCACTGCCAACGGCACCACCATCGAGAAGGCGAACGGCTCGGGCATGAACATATAGTCGATGTGCCAGAACGCTCCGGTCCTCGGGACGCCGTGCCCTTCGTCCGTCGAGGATACGAAGATCTCCGGGTGTTCCTTGTGGTGATAGATCGGCTCGTAGTACGTGACGACTTCGCCGATGATGCGACCCAGCTGAAGGAACTCTTCAGGAGTCGGATGTACGTCTTTCAGGACGACCAGCTTGTTCTCATAGACGATCTCGCGGATCTCGTCCCGGGTGATGTCGTCGAGATTCTTGGGGTCGATTCCCGTGACTTGCGCCCCGAGTCCCTCCCCTTTCACATTCAGCGTCATCTCTGCTCCTCGTGCGGCTCTGCACTGCGGCCGGCGGTGCGGCTGTCGGATAGGTCGCGTCAAACCAGTTGAAAGTTCCGGCTATTCGCGAGTGTGATCTGGATTGCTTCTCCACGAGGCGGGAAGCATGGGGACCGGCTCGCCGGCGTCGCCGCGCGCACGCTCGACCATCCCCGCCGCGGACGTATTCGTGGCCACCGGCACAGCCCCGGAGAACCCGAGCGTGGTTGACCCCTTGACGCCGATCGCCGGCGGCGCGGGCCGGCTCAGGTCCGGCTCGTCGATCGTGGTGTCCTCGGAATCGGTGGCGGCCAGGAATTCGTAGCGGTAGCTCCGGGCCCGATCTCGTTTCCGGCCGGTTTGCCTTCGACGGCTGCGAGCCTCAGCGGCGGCTCTCGCCGCGGCGACCGCGGCGAGGACATCTGCCATGCCTTCAGCGGTTTTCGCGCTCGACTTCGGTCCCGACGGCACTGCGGGCGGATCGAGACCGGGCACGGCGTATGCGGCGAACGCTGACGGTGCAGAGCTCACCGCGCCGTGGGCGCTGGGAGCACCGGAACCTGAATCGCCTGCCTGCGGCGCGGCACCATTCGAAGTGACCGAGGGACTCAATGCCACGCCGGCGTTGGCCGTGGGCACGGGCCGGTGGCCGCCGTTGACCTCGGCAGGTGCCGGTGACACACCGGGTGCCGGCACCGGGTTCTGCAGGAGCGCCAGCGCGCTCAGCGCACTCAGAGCACTCAACGCCGGCGCGAAGAACGGCAGCAGCAGTAGCGAATACGAGGCGTAGTACGGATACCAGAGCATGTCGTAGAGCACCAGCGCGATGATCGCGAGGATGGCGGCCCCGGCCGGGTTGAACCCTAGTTGCTGAAAGAGCTGTTGAAACGTCTCGAGCAGCTGTTCGGGGTTGCCGGCACCCGAGATCAGCTCGGAGATGAACTTCCATAGGCCGCTCAGCGGCTGGTTGTCCGAGGTGGCACCCGACGTACTCTGTTGCCCACTTCGTGCTTCACCTCCCGGCGCGAGGATCGGCGGGGCCGGCTGGGGCGATGGGACCGCCGCGGATGCGCTCGCCGCGACCGCCTCGTATGTGGTCATGACCTCGGCAGCCTGCAGCCACATGCGCACGTAATCGGCCTCGTTGACGGCTATCGGGATGGTGTTGATGCCGAAGAAGTTGGTGCCGAGCAGTATCCCGTGGGTGACGTGGTTGGCAGCGAGTTCGGCCGGCGTAGGCATGGATGCCAGAGCACTGCTGTAGGCCGCCGCAACCGTCCCGTGCTGCGCGGCAGTGATCGCGCTGTCGACTGAGGCCTGTTCCAGCCACACCAGGTAGGGGCCATGGGCGGCCACATACTGTGCAGCGCTGGGCCCTTCCCAGCTGCTGGCGTGCACCTCGGCCAGGATCTGGGTGAGTTCAGCTGCTGCAGCGCTGTATTGAGCGCTGAGCGCCTCCCACTGGCCAGCTGCCGCAAGGAGTGATCCGGGACCCGGCCCCATACTCAACAAGGCCGAATGCACCTCGGGCGGCACCGCCGGCCAGAACGGGACAGTCACGTATCACCTCCTCGCCCGAGCGTTTGTCGGCACCGTGCTGGTCAGCGCGCGTCGACTTGTCTCTCATCTAGTCGGGCCGATCACCAGAAAGTTCCCGCCTGGTTCTGATTGACCTGTCAACCGGGGCAATGACTCTCGATACCACAGCGCCGATGTCGCAGGAATCGGCCGACGAGTACGGTCGTGCCCATGCCCGTCATCGACGCCCGACATCTGACCGCGATCTCAGAAACCGCGCTCCTGACCCTGCATCAGAGAGCGACCGAGGCGGCCCGGCCCGACGGCATCATCACGGACCCGCTGGCGATCGCCCTGCGTGACAGCCTCGGATACGACTACCACCATTTCGGCCCGACTCACCAAGCCACCGCCCTGCGGGCCCTGGCCTTCGACCTCGCCACGCGCCGGTACCTGCGTACACACAGCAGGGCCACCGTGGTCGCCCTTGCCGAGGGGCTACAGACCAGCTTCTGGCGCCTTGACAACGGTGAGATGGACTGGCTCTCAGTTGATCTCGAACCAATCGTGGCCCTGCGTCAGCAGTTACTGCCGTCCTGCGACAGGCTCCACCACCTGGCGCAATCCGCGCTCGACCACTCCTGGATGGACGTGGTGGACACCACCAACGGGGTGCTCATCACCGCGGAGGGGTTGTTCCAGTACCTGGAACACGACGCGGTATTCGATCTCATCGCCGCCTGCGCTGCCAGGTTCCCCGGCGGGCAACTCGTCTTCGACAGCGTCCCGCGATTTCTCAGCTGGTACTCGCAGCGACGTGGCATCAGACTGAGCAAGCAGTACACCGCACCGCCGATGCCGTTCTCCTTCACTGCCGATCGGTACGACGAATTACGTTCCATACCTGGCGTACTCGCGGTGCACGAGCTCGAGATGCCGACCGGACGCGGCAAGGTCGCCTCGCGGGCCGCAGGCCTGGTCTACCGGTCCCGCAGGCTCGAGCGCTTCCGCGCACCGACCAACGTCATCGAGTTCGGATGAGAACCAGCGCGACAAGCGCACCGAGCGCGGGTCGCGCGACGGGGTCAACCCTGCACGCGACCCACGCTCGGCATCCCGAATAGCGCTATCCCGCACGCACTTCAGCTGCGGCACTGACCAGGTGCCGCAACGCCTCGGTCACCTCATCGGTGGTACGGGTTTTCAGGCCACAATCCGGGTTGACCCAGAGCCGTTCGGCCGGAACCGATCTGAGCGCCTCACGCAGCGATGTGGCGATCTCATCCGTGCCGGGCACGCGCGGCGAGTGAATGTCGTAGACGCCGGGTCCGACGCTGTTGGAGAATCCAGCGGCATTCAGATCACCGAGTACCTCCATGTGCGAACGGGCCGCCTCGATGGAGGTCACGTCGGCGTCGAGGTCGGCGATCGCCCCGATCACCTCACCGAACTCCGAATAGCACAGGTGGGTGTGGATCTGCGTCGAATCGGCTACGCCGGACGTGGCAAGCCGGAACGCATCGACGGCCCACCGGAGATAGGCATCCTTGTCCTTGTTCCGTAGCGGGAGCAACTCCCGTAAGGCGGGCTCGTCGACCTGGATGATCGCGATACCGGCAGACTGCAGATCCGCGGTTTCGTCCCGGATGGCCAGCGCCACTTGGGCTGCCGTGTCTGCCAGCGGCTGGTCGTCGCGGACGAACGACCAGGCCAGGATGGTGACCGGTCCGGTGAGCATGCCCTTGACCGGCTTGTCGGTTAGCGACTGGGCATAGGTGATCCACTCAACCGTCATCGGCTCCGGCCGGAACACGTCCCCGTAGAGGATCGGCGGGCGCACGCACCGGCTGCCGTAGGACTGCACCCACCCGTTCTGCGTGGCGAAGAAACCGTCGAGCTGCTCGGCGAAGTACTGCACCATGTCGTTGCGCTCGGGCTCGCCGTGTACCAACACATCCAAGCCCAGTTGTTCCTGCAATGCGATGACGCCGGCGATCTCAGCCTTCATCCGCCGCTGATATTCGGCGGCGTCGATCTTGCCGGACCGCAGCTCAGCGCGGGCGATACGAATAGCCGAGGTCTGCGGGTACGACCCGATGGTCGTGGTGGGCAACGGTGGCAACTTCAGCCGGTCCTGCTGGGCGGCCCTGCGCTCTTCGGCGGGCTCACGCTTGGTTCCGGAAGCGGCGATCTGAATGATCCGCGCCCTGACATCGCCGTTGTCGAGCCGTGGATCAGACGTGCGGGAAACAATGGCGGCGCCAGACGCTGCGATCTCGGACGAGATCGCGTCGCGACCATCCCGCAAGCCTCGCGCCAGCACCACCACCTCGTCGACCTTCTCGGATCCGAATGCCAGCCAGCTTCGCAGCGCCGCATCGACATCCGGCTCCGCGTCAAGCGTGTACGGCACATGCAGGGTCGAGCACGACGTCGATACCGCAACCGCCTCCGCCAGTCCCTGTGTCGTGGCCAGTGTCCCGAGGGCTCGTTCGAGATCTGTGCGCCAGACGTTACGGCCGTCCACCACACCGGCCACCAGGAGTTTGCCGCCGAGCTCCGGCACCGCGTCCAGACTCGTGGCCGAGCCGGCGACCAGATCGACACCGATGGCCTCGACCGGGGTCCGGGCCAGCGCGGGCAGCACGTCGGTGAGCTCACCGAAATAGGTCGCGACGAAGATCGCGGGCCGTTTGGTCACCTCACCCAGCCGGGCATAGGTATGCGCGACGAGTCCAGCCGCGTCGTCGACCATGTCCGTCACCAACACCGGCTCATCGAACTGGACCCACTCGACTCCCGCGTCGGCGAGCACCCCCAGCAGTTCGGCATAGACCGCCAGCAGATCGTCGAGCCTGGAGAGCGGCGTATCCGCGCCGTCGACCGACTTCGACAGAGCCGCGAATGTGATGGGTCCGACGATCACCGGACGGGCCGGAACACCTTGTGCGCGAGCCTCTTCCAGCTCTGCCAGTACCTTGGCCGCATTGAGGGAGAACAAGGTGTCGGGACCGAACTCCGGGACCAGGTAGTGGTAGTTCGTGTCGAACCACTTGGTCATCTCCAGGGGTACGATCTCTTCGCCGTCATAGATACCGCCGCGGGCGGCCGCGAAATAGCGGTCCAGGCCGTCGGAGATACCGTTTACCCTGGGCGGCAGCGCCCCGACCAGAACTGCGGTGTCGAGCATCTGGTCGTAATAGGAGAAGGTGTTGACCGGGACCGAGTCCAGACCGGCCGCCACCAGCGACCGCCACGTGTCACTGCGCAGGCGGGCGGCGACCGACTCGAGTTCAGCGCGATCGACGCGACCGGCCCAGTACTTCTCGACGGCACGCTTGAGTTCACGGTTGGGCCCGATCCGGGGAGACCCGAGGATGGTGGCGACAAAAGGTATTGCGGTTGTGCTCATTACGGCGTCCTTCAACGTGCGAGGGATGGCCACCGCCAGGAGACGTCGAACCGAACACGGCCACCCGCTCGCGTGTGAACCGCCTTCGGCCACTGCCCATTCCGCGAGGCGATGAACCACCGGACGCGGCGCGCCCGGTACGGCTGGCAGGTCTTCGGACTCACAGGCACGCACGGGCCTCGTGCACCTACTGGCCGTCGCTTCCCAGCCGCAGATCCCTGCGTGCCAGTGCTGATGACGGCGGTCGTTCCTGCATACCGCTGCGGGACAGTCCCGGATTCTCACCGGGTTCCCTCTCACGTCGCATCTCAACCAGCCTGCGGCGCTCGATGTCGGCACCGCAGACACTCCGGCGCCGACAAACCAGCTGCGAGCACGAGACTACTCGCTGCGCAGTGAGGGGTACCGCTCAGCGCGGCATCGCGGCCTTGATCTTGTCCACCACGTCAGCGGCCTGGGTCACCGACGAACCTGCCGGCTTACACGCCTGGACGTCCATGACGAGGTTGGCGGCCACGGCAAGCGCACGCTGGCAATCCCGGGTCTGGCCCCCGTTGACGCGGGTGAACGGCAGCGTGAGTTCGTCGTCGGTCTTGGTGAGTTCACCACTCTTCCACCTGGGCAACGGTTGACCGTTGAGGGTGATGTTCACCTTGTGGTCGGTGCACTTCGACCAGCGGTCCGCCGACTGGCCCAGAAAGTCATCGGCGTCCTGCGTGGTCGGGAAGATCACCACCGACTGCACCACCAGGTTGTCCCAGTCATCGTTGTCCGGAGCGCGCAGCAGCACCTGGCGCATGGCGGTCCAGTGATCCCCGTAGATGGCGGACTCGTTCACCTGCCATGCGCCGAGGCAATTCAGATTGGGCAACAGGTTGCGGTGATCACTCATCTCGGTGACCGGTGGATGTGCCACCATCCCGCCGGTCCCCATCACGGCGTTGATCTCATCGGGACTGAGCAGCAGGCCCTCCAGCGCGGATTTGGGCACATCCTTCGGGGGCCCCGGGGCCTTGTCACCGTTGCCGGAACAGCTGGTCGCCAACAGCACGAGCATGAGCAACGAGATCGCGAGCCTGATCACGGTAATCCCTTTACTGAAGGCACGGTTCACGCGCACATGGTGGTTGAGTGTCAGAGCGGCGAAGGCAGCACATGACCGCGATACTGATCAGCGCATTGCGTTTGAGATAGCCGTCAGGCGTGGGTTCCCGCTGCGGCGCAGGCCATCTGCGCGTTGTTGGCATCGGTGTTGAGCTGGGTCGCGGTGTCGTTGAGCGATTGACCGCCGGTACGCAGCCCCATCTTCAGGAGCAACTTGGTGGCACCGAAAGACCAGGACCGCATGGGGTTCGCGATGTCGGGTGAAAGTCCTGGCGTGCCGGCGGCATTCATCGCCGACGCGGCCGCTTCGCGCAATGCGGTGCGGCCACTCGTGTTCGTGGTGCTGATGGTCGGATCCCCGTAGTCGGGCCGCTCCACACCTTCGATGGAATCCGCGAAATCGCCGTAGAACGTCGATGCCGAATCGAGCGCATCGGCGAACGTCGAGCAGGCCGTGACCGCCGGCACACCGGGGTCATCCGTGCTGGCGACCGGCACGGCCTCAGGACTTGCGGCCGGCGCGCCAGGCAACACCGGAGGCAACTCCGGCACGGCCGGCACCGCAGGCCCCGGAGAACCGGCCCCATCGCCCGGTTCGGCGAGTGCCGTCGGCATCGCAGCGAAGCCGATGCTGAAGGCAATGAGCAGCGAGGCGAACCCTCGCTCATACACGTGAGACGACCTCAACGATTCCTCCGTCAGTCGGTAGCGGTTAGGCGCCAGGCGCCGCAGTGGACGTCCGCGCCGCATCGACACGTCCGCCTTCCCCCCGGATCACCTCACGGTCGAGGGTTCACATGTCCAAAAGGTGAACATCCGGCCAACCCGCCCCCTCTGCGGGTCGTCCATTGCGTGCCGGGAGCCGTGTCCGATGCCTCATATATGTATTACGCTGCGGCGCACGCTATTTCCCAGCAACCTCACAGGTTCGAGGACTTCAGCTGGACGGGAATGCGGCGGCAACTGTTGGGTCGTTGTTCACCAAATCGAAACGCGACCGGTTAATGATTCGTCGCGACAGATTCCTTGGATCCGTTGGCTTCTGGCGACCATGACGCGTCGCAGACCACGCGGATCCAGAACCATGAGAGGCGCAAGTTCACGCATGTTGAGTCGTTTTGCCACCCTGGCTGCAGTCTGCATGTTGGCCCCTGTAGCGATTGCGCCCCTTGCATCGGCAGATCCCCCGCCACCGCCGGACCCCGCGGTGCCCGCAGCGGCCGGCGCACCTGCCCCGCCGCCGGACACCGGCGCAGTGCCGTCCTCGCCCCCCGGAGTCCTCGACACTCCGGACGGCTGGCACGTGACCGTCGCCGGCTCCAACGAGACACTGCTGCCCGTCGCGCCGCTGACCACCGCGATCTCGTCACGTGAGTACCTCGTGGGTGGCACGTTCAACGGGAAGGTCTCGGGTGGCGGCAAGACCAAGCTCACCGGCGGCACGCTCGAGGCCGGCGCTCAGATCGGTTGCGGCATCATCAGCGACGAGGCCGAGATCAACCCCGGTCTCAGCTTCACCCCGAGCCTCAAGATCCCGTTCACCGGATCCGCGGGCGACGTCGGCGCCGGTACCGGTATCAGCTTGCAGGGCAAGGTTTATCTGAAGCCGGGCACGGTCACCATCGTCCCGATCGACAAGAAGTCGTTCAAGGGCTCGGGTACCCGCGTGACCATCACAGGCGTGCGCATCAAGTTCGACCAGTGCGCCGGCCAGTCGTTCATTCGCACCTACGCGACCCTGACCAGCTCCACCGACAACACCGACGACGTCATCACCTACCTCGGCGTCACCAAGGCCGTCTGACCTCGGCCCGGAAACGACACCGACCATGAACCGCCCCGATCACCACGTTGATCCCTCGGATTCGAACCCCACGAGAGGCACAAGTTCCCGCATGTTGAATCGTTTCGCCACCCTGGCTGCTGTTTGCCTGCTGGCCCCGGTAGCCTTGGCGCCCCTTGCGTCGGCCGACCCACCGCCCCCGCCGCCGCCCGCGGACCCGGCCGCACAACCCGTTGATGCCGGCCCCCCGCCCGACAACGGCCTCGTCGCCTCGGCCGAGCCGGGCGTCGTCAAGACCCCGGACGGCTGGACGCTCACCGTCTCCGCGAAAGACGAGAGCCAGCTGCCCGTGGCGCCCCTGACCACCGCCGCGTCGTCTCGCGAATACCTCGTCGCGGCCACGTTCACCGGCACCGTAACCGGTGGCGGCTCCACCTCGCTGACCGGCGGCACGCTCGACACGGGCTACCAGATCGGCTGCGGTATCGAGCTCGGCCAGGTCCGCCTCATCGGCTCGATCGGTCTGAGCACCTCGGGCTCGACGCTGGCCGGCATCATCCCGACCGGCGTGAGCATGCCGATGTCGGGCACCATCGAGATCCACGCCAAGCCCGGCACCGTCACCAACGTCTCGGTGAACAAGAAGTCGTTCAAGGCCGCGCCCGTGCGTGTCACGTTGAAGGACGTCCACATCAAGATCGACGGCTGCGTCGGCCAGTCCTTCCTGCGGTCGTACGCGACGCTGACCAGCTCCACCACCGATACCGACGACGTGGTGGCTTACTACGGCGTGACCAAGGCAGTCTGACGGTCTGGACGTGAAAGCGAAACACGAAGGCATGAGCGAGAACTCGGACGGCACATTCGCGGTCAAGAATGCGATGGCCACCCTCGCGGCAGCCGGGCTGTTCGTGGTCGGCGCGGCGGTTGCCTGCTCGGCAACCGCCGCCGCCGATCCGGCACCGCCGGAGGTTCCAGGTGCGCCCGCGGTCGCCGCTCCGGCACCGGCACCGGAACCACCTCCGCCACCCGGGCCCGAAGTGCCCCTCATGGGCGCACCCCTCGGACCGAGCGGGCTGTCGGTTCTGGGACAGACCGGAACCGACACGGCACCTGGCAGGCTGGGCGTCCCGAACGCGGTTGACATGAGCCCGGGCGCGCTGCTGGGCCAGTACACAGCTCCGGCGGCTCCGGGTGGGCCGCCGCCGACCGAGGCACCCAACCTCCGGGCCTTCAACAACGGAAACTTCTTCCCGCAGAACGAGAAACCGGCGGCGCCTGGTCAAGGCACCCAGGTCGGCGTCGCTCCGGGTCAGGAGAACGCGGACATCTCCGGACTCGACTGGATGCGACAGATGCACACGCTGTACCGCAACGGAAACCTGCGTGGCGCCGCGCTGGGACAGCTACCCAAAGAGCAACTCGGAGAACCACTTCCGGGCACCGCTCCCCCGCCCGGAACCAATATTCCGCAGGGCCTCGCGGAGAACCTCCCGGATCCTGCGGCACCCCCGCCGGCGCCTGAGGCTCCGCCGGCACCGGGTGTCCCGCTACCGGCACCTCCCGCACCGCCTGCTCCATGACACATTCGGGCAGCGTCCGGTAACCCCGGATGCTGCCCGATTGCGTTTCTCCGTCGCACGGCCCTTCCTGGCCAGCCGAGCTCGGGCGAAATGTCAGCTGGACGAATTCTGGCAACTTTCTGTTAACTTCCTGTGCATCGGGAATACACTGACAGCTGACGGCCGGGGCTACCGGTGAGAGCGACAGCATGAGATCCGACCGCCAGGAGGGTCGGGGATGCTGGCGCGGAAACACAATTCGACATTCATCGGTATGGCCGTGATCGTGTCGGCCATCGCAAGCGGGGGCATACCGTCGGCCACGGCCGACCCGACCCCCGGCAGTCAACGGGCCGACGAAACCATCTCAGCCCTGGGCGCCGAGGGTTACACCGTGGCGATCAACTGGGTTGGCGGTACCAGCACACTGCCTCTGGACAGATGCCGGGTCAACGCGATCCACAACCCCAACCGCGGGGTTCCGCCGCTGCCGAAATCGTCGGTGACGGTGTACGTGGATGTGCAGTGCCCCGACGAATCCGCGAATTCCTGAGGATCAGAACGCACCCGCGTTGGGAGCAGAGGTCGTCGCGTAGGGATTCGACATGGTCGTGGTTGGTGGCGTCGTGGTCGGTGGCGCGGTCGTTGCTTGGGCGTCCTCGGGCGGTGTTGGGGCGGTTGATGTTCCGGCGTCTTCGCTGGTGCTCACCGGTGTCCTCGGTGTCGTGCCGGCCGTACTCAGCGTGGACGACCGCGACAATGCCGGCCTCGTCGGGCTCACCGGAGTGAGCCGCTCAGGTTGATCGGGTGACACCGAGTGGTGCGACGTCGTCACTATGGCGAACACCAAGGCACCGATGGCCACAACCGCACCGATCCCGGCCGCGAGCATCGCCACCGGGTCTCATGCCACGGAGCGCCCGGTGGGTTGTCCTCTGAGCTGACCCGCCGGTCCCGATCAACTACCGGCATGCGGCTCCGAGCTTCCGGCGACGCCATTGGACGGAAAACCCGAGAGCGACAACGCAATCAACCACACCACGCCGGCCAGCACGGCGATATCCGCGACGTTGAACACCGGCATCGGGCCGATGGCCAGGAAGTCGACCACGTGTCCGCGCAGCGGGCCCGGCGCCCGGAACAGCCGGTCGACGAGATTGCCCGCGGCGCCGCCGAGGATGGTCCCCAGGCCCACAGCCCACCATGGCGACCGGACATGCACGCCGATCCAGGCGACCCCCGCTGCCACGGATACCACGACGACGGTCAGCATCACGGTCCGGTTCGCGGCCATCGACAGCGCCGCACCGGAGTTACGGGTGAGTTCACAGCCCAGCCAGTCGCCGAGCAAGGGGACGGGCCGGCCGGGTTCCAGCATGCCCACCGCGAGGGCCTTGGTGCCCACGTCGATGAGGAACACCGCACCGGCGGTCAACAGCAGCAGACGGCGGCGCGTCGGCTGCGCCGAGCCGGCTCCCGGGATACCGGAAATATCGGCAATGTCGGCCGTCACCGGATCATTGTCCGCTCAGCAAGTCCGGACCGCCGGGCAACGCGGCCGACGATTCGATGAACATTTGTGGTCGCGCCGGCTCCGGACTGACGCTCACTGCCAGCAGTCCGGGCGCTAGGGTGGCCTCGTGTCCGAATCCGTGTTGGTCAGCGTCGACGATCACGTCGCAGTCATCACCGTCAACGACCCCGATCGCCGCAATGCGGTGACCTTCGAGATGTCGGCAGCCCTGCGCGCCGCTGTTGAGGCCGCCGAGGCCAACCCCGATGTCCACGCGGTGATCGTCACCGGCGCCGGCAAGGCGTTCTGCGCCGGAGCCGACCTGACCGCGCTCGGCGAAGCCACCGAGGACGGGCTGCGAAAGATCTACGACGGGTTCCTCGCGGTTGCTCATTGCACACTCCCGACGATCGCCGCGGTCAACGGCGCCGCCGTCGGTGCGGGCCTGAATCTGGCGCTGGCCGCCGATGTGCGTATCGCCGGTCCGGCCGCATTGTTCGATCCGCGATTCCAGAAGCTCGGCATCCACCCCGGCGGCGGCGCCACGTGGATGCTGCAGCGAGCCGTCGGCCCGCAGGTGGCCAGGGCCGCCTTGTTGTTCGGCATGCGATTCGACGCCGAATCGGCCGTGCGCCACGGGTTGGCGCTGTCGATCGCCGAAGATCCGGTGGGCGCCGCGCGCATGCTCGCCGCAGGCCCCGCGAGCGCGCCACGCGACGTGGTGATCGCCACGAAGGCCTCGATGCGGGCCACCGCCAACCCCGGCACGGTCGACACCGAACACCATGCGGTCGCCGTCGACATCGAGCTCGGCCCCCAGGCCCGATCCATCGAATCCCCCGAATTCGCAGCGCGTTTGGCCGCCGCCAAGCGGAAGTAGCCCTCTGCAGGCCTTATAAGTCCAGCAAAGCCGACTCGGGCGTCTCGATCAGCGAACGCAGGTCACCCAGGAACGCCGCGGCCTGCGCACCGTCGACGACGCGATGATCGAAGGCACAGGTCAGCGACATCGTGGGACGGGCCGCCACCGCCCCGTCGACCACGACCGGTCGCTGTTTGATCGAGCCCATTCCCAGGATGGCGGCCTCCGGATAGTTGATCACCGGGACACCGTCGTCCAGGCCGAGCGCACCGAAGTTCGACACCGTGAACGTCGACCCGCTGAGCTCGGCCGGGCTGAGCGTCCCGGCTCGCGCGTGCTCGGTCAGCCGGGCCACCTCTGCGGCAAGGGCGCGGGTCGTCATCGACTGCGCGTCGCGGACCACCGGAACCAGCAGTCCGCGCGGCGCAGCCACGCCGAATCCCAGGTGTACGGCGGGATGCCGGTGAATCTGTGGGCCCTCGGCGGTTTCGAACCAGGTGGAGTTCACCAGCTGATGCCGCCCGAGCGCCAGTACGAGTAGCCGCAATGTGAGCACGAACGGTGTGGCGGGAAGGTCGGCATCGGTGGCTTTCACGTGGTCACGCAGCCGCAACAACGCCGAGCAGTCCACGTCCACCCTGGCATGTGCGTCAGGTATTTCCCGACGCGACAACGACATTCGTCGCGCCATCGCGGCCTGCACCCCGCCCACGTCGATGATGTCCGAACTGCCGGCGGCCGCCAGAACATCGTCACGGGTGACGATGCCCTCGGGTCCGGACCCCGGCGCCAATCCCTGTAGGTCGACGTGCAGGTTGGCGGCCAGTTTGCGCACCGGCGGCTTGGCCCGGGCCCGCGCGCCCTCCGAAGCCGAAGTCCGTCTGCTGACATCCATGGTGTCGTCGGCACCGTAGCCGACCAGTACCGACTTGCGATGCGTTGCACCATTTTTCGTGCTGCTGGTCGACGGCGCAGCCGGTTCACTGGTGTCGAATCTGACCAGCAGCGATCCGACGGACAGGGTGTCTCCCGCGTTGCCGCCGAGTTCGAGCACCTGGCCGGCGACCGGGCTGGGGATTTCCACCTCCGCCTTGTTGGTCTCGACCGTGCACAGCGTCTGATTGAGTTCGACGGTGTCGCCCACGGCGACGCTCCAACTGGTGATCGTCGCGTCCTGCAGCCCCTCACCGAGATCGGGGACCAGGAACTCCCGGTTCATGGCTGCACCATCGCACGCTCGACGCAGTCGAGCAGGCGGTCGACGCCGGGCAGCCACACCTTCTCCAGCCGAGCCGGCGGATAGGGTGTGTCAAAACCCGTGGCACGCAACACCGGTGCCTCAAGGTCGTAGAAGCACTCCTCGGAGATCCGAGCGGCCAGCTCGGCCCCGAAGCCCAGGGTTCGGGGACCCTCATGCATGACGACGGCCCGTCCGGTGCGCTGCACGGACGCGGCGACCGTATCGAAATCGAGGGGGTTGAGTGAGCGCAGATCGACCACCTCGAGGCTCCAGCCCCGCTCGGCGGCCAGGTCCGCAGCGTTGAGCGCGGTGGCCACCAGGCCGCCGTAAGTGATGACGGTGACATCGGTTCCGTTGCGCCGCACCATCGCCCGCCCGATCGGCGGAGCCGGCGCGCTCGTATCGACGGGCTCACGCGCCCAGTAGCGCCGTTTGGGCTCCAGGAAGATCACCGGGTCCGGGCTGCTGATCGAATACCGCAGCAGCCAGTACGCGTCGGACGGCGTGGACGGTACGACCACCTTGAGACCCGCCGTGTGCAGCCAGTACGACTCGGTGGACTCCGAATGGTGTTCAACCGCACCGATGCCACCGAACGACGGAATCCGCACCGTCACAGGCATGTTGATGTCACCGTGGGTGCGCATACGGTATTTGGCCAGGTGACTGACGATCTGATCGAAGGCCGGGTAGCTGAACCCGTCGAACTGGATCTCCGGCACCGGTCTGAACCCGCGGATCGCCAAGCCGACCGCCACACCGATGATCGCCGATTCAGCCAGGGGCGTGTCGAAACATCTTTCAGCACCGAAGGTCTCGGCCAGCCCCTCGGTCACCCGGAATACCCCGCCGAGGGTGGCGACATCTTCACCGAACACCAGCACGTGGTCGTCGGCGGCCATCGCATCGTGCAGCGCTTGGTTGATGGCCCCCACCAAGGTCAGTTCGGTGGCCGGCAATCCGACCGACGCCGGCGGTGCCGGCAATCCGACCGCCGCCGGCGGTGCCGGCAATCCAACCGCCGTCAGCATCGGTTCCCACGGCTCGGGCGAGTCACCTTGGGCTGCGGGCCGGTCGATGATCTGTGTCATCACGCCTCCTTGGCCAGTTCCGCCGACAACTCATCGCGTTGGCGCGCCAGATCCGGGGTGATCTCGGCATACACCGCGTCGAACAGTTCGGCCGGATCGGGATCTTCCGCCCCGACGAGCGCGTCACGCAGCTCGGCGCACAGCCGCCGTGACCGCGCACCCACGCGTTGTTCCAGACGCTCATCGAGCACGCCGGCGTTCCGCAGATAGGTGCGGTACCGCTCGATCGGGTCACGGGCAAGCCACTCGTCGACCTCGTCGTCCGACCGGTAACGATGGGGGTCGTCGGAGGTGGTGTGCGGGCCCATCCGGTAGGTGACGGCTTCGATCAACGTGGGGCCGATGCCCGCGCGGGCCCGCTCAGCGGCCTCCGCCATCACCGCGAAACAGGCCAGGACATCATTGCCGTCGACCCGGATCCCCGGCATGCCGTAGCCGATCGCCCGGTGCGCGATGGACGGCCCGGCCTGCTGCTTGCTCACCGGCACCGAGATCGCCCATTGGTTGTTCTGCACGAAGAACACGCAAGGCGCGTCGAATACCGACGCCAGGTTGAGCGCCTCGTGCGCATCGCCCTCGCTTGTTGCGCCGTCGCCCAGGAATGCGACTGTCACGGAACCGTCGCCGAGGCGCTGTGCGGCCATCGCCGCGCCGACCGCATGCAGTGCGTGGGTGGCGATCGGTATCGCGATCGGAGCGACGCAGCGGCTGGTGAACTCACGACCGCCGTGCCACTGACCCCGCCAGACCGCACCCATCTGGCCCGGGGTGATCCCGCGCAACAGGTACGCGCCGATCTCCCGGTACTGCGGGAACAACCAGTCGGTTTTCCGGAGGCAGGCGGTTGCCCCGATCTGGGCGGCCTCCTGCCCGCGGCAGGAGGCGTACAGCGCCAGCTCACCCTGCCGTTGCAGGTTGATGAATTCGGTGTCCAGGTCGCGCGTGACGACCATGGACTCGTAAAGCCAGGCCAGAGTCTCGTGCGGAAGGTCGCGGCTGTAGCGAGTCTCTGTGGTGGGTGACCCGTCGGGGTCCACCAAGCACACCGGATCGAGATCGACACTGAGATGTGCCGGGGCCGGCCCTGCAAATGACTCAGCCATACCGCCTCCTTCTCTGGTGACGGCATGTTGCGCCGCCGTTCCATGAGGTGCTCAGGGCAGCGGCGGTACGTGCAAAACCCCTGGTGAGAGGCCTCCGGCTAGGCGCCTGGGTATGGCGCTAGCCGGACGATCCGCTCGGCCCGTCGCAGCACTGGGGCATATCGCCATTATGCGCCAGAACCGGCCGCAGCTACCGCCATCACAGATAACGGAATGGAGGCGTGTCGGATGCGGCCGGCCCGCGGACCAGGTCAGCCCCGCGGGGCCAGCGCGACGATTCGCTCGGCGCGCCGCAGCACGGGAGCGTCGACCATCAGGCCGTCGTGCTGGAAGACACCACGTTCACCTGCCACCCGGTCGAGCACGGCGCGCGCCCAGGCGATCTGCTCATCGGTCGGCGCGTAGGCCGACCGGATGACCGCGACCTGCGTCGGGTGGATCGCCACTTTGGCGTCGAAACCGACGGCGACCGCATCGTCGGACTCCGCCCGCAAGCCGTCGAGATCCTTGATGTCGAGATACACCGAATCCAGCGCCAGCTTCCCGTAGGCCTTGGCCGCCAGCAGGGTCTGCGACCGCACATGCTTGGCGACGTCGCGATAGCTGCCGTCAGGCCAGCGGTTGGCAGTGCCACCGGTGACGGCGAACAGATCCTCGGCTCCCCACATCACCGCGAAGGCGTTACCCGGCTGCGCCAGCTCCACCACGTTCAGGGCGGCCAGCGGCGTCTCGATCAGCACCACGACATCCAGTGGCGCCAGCGCCCGTACCTGATCGGCATGTTCGGTCTTCGCCAGCATCACGGTGGTGTAGTCGGTGGCCGCGACCGCCTTCAGGTCCAGCTCATGATCGGCGGTGTCGGTCGGGTTGACCCGCACCACTGTGCGGGCCGGATCGAGCGGGGTGTCGATCAGGGCCTGGCGGGCGGCCGGCCGGTCCTTGGCCGCGCACCCGTCTTCGAGGTCGAGGATCACCACATCGGCTGCCGCCGCGGCCTTTTCGAATCGCTCGGGGCGGTCAGCTGGGCAGAACAGCCAGCCGGGGCCGGTTGCTGCGAGAGTCATCTATGCCTCCCCCTCCGGA
Organism: Mycobacterium sp. URHD0025; assembly: GCF_000426065.1. GTDB lineage: Bacteria > Actinomycetota > Actinomycetes > Mycobacteriales > Mycobacteriaceae > Mycobacterium. The sequence goes on from NZ_AUEQ01000013.1 coordinate 315,600, forward strand.
CGCATCCGCACCATGGTCTTGCGCGACGCGGTCGCCACGATGTCGCCGTGCTGGTTGCGGCCGGTGTGGGCGAAGGTCACGATGCCCTCCCCGGGCCGGCTCTTGGACGCTCGCTTCTCGGTGATCTCGGTTTCGGCATACAGCGTGTCACCATGGAAAAGCGGCTTGGGGAAAGCGATCTCGGAGAATCCGAGGTTGCCGACGATGGTGCCCTGGGTCAGCTGAGCCACCGAGAGCCCGACGAGCGTCGAGAGGGTGAACATCGAGTTGACCAACCTGGCGTTGAACGGCGGCAGGGCATCGGCGAAGGCCGCGTCGAGGTGCAGCGCCTGGGTGTTCATGGTCAGCGTGGTGAACAGCACGTTGTCGGCCTCGGTGATGGTGCGCCCGGGACGGTGCAGGTAGCGCACGCCGATCTCGAACTCCTCGAACCAGAGCCCGCGCTGCTCTATCACCTTCTGCTCGCTCACAGGCCGGCCTCCCGCGCGATCAGCATCAGCTGCACTTCCGTTGTCCCCTCGCCGATTTCGAGAATCTTGCTGTCCCGGTAGTGACGGGCCACCGGGTATTCGTTCATGAATCCGTAGCCGCCGAAGATCTGGGTGGCATCGCGGGCGTTGTCCATCGCGGCCTCGCTGGAGACCAGCTTGGCCACCGAGGCCGCTTTCTTGAAGGGCTTGCCGGACAGCATCAGCGCGGCCGCGTCGTAGTAGGCGGCGCGGGCCGTGTGGGCACGGGCCTCCATCCGGGCGATCTTGAAGGCGATGGCCTGATAGGTGCCGATCGCCGCGCCGAAGGCCTGACGTTCCTTGGCGTACTTGACACATTCATCCACACAGCCCTGGGCGACGCCCACCGACAGCGCGGCGATGGCGATGCGGCCCTCATCGAGGATGCGCAGGAAGTTGGCGTAGCCGCGGCCCCGCTCACCGAGCAGGTTCTCGGCGGGCACGCGCACATCGTCGAAGCTCAGCGGGTGGGTGTCCGAGGCGTTCCAGCCGACCTTGTTGTAGGCGGGTTCCGCGGTGAATCCCTCGGTGGGCACCGGCACCAGGATCGAGGAGATCTCCTTCTTGCCGCCTTCGCGATCCCCGGTGACCGCGGTGACCGTGACCAGCTTGGTGATGTCGGTGCCCGAGTTGGTGATGAACTGCTTGGAGCCATTAATAATCCAGTGGCCGTCATCCATTTTCGCCGTGGTCTTGGTGGCACCTGCGTCGCTGCCACCGCCCGCCTCGGTCAGGCCGAACGCGCCCAGGGCCTTGCCGCTGGCCAGCAGCGGCAGCCACTCCTGCTTCTGGGCGTCGTTTCCGAAGCGGTAGATCGGCATGGCGCCCAGCGAAACCCCGGCCTCCAGCGTGATGGCCACACTCTGGTCGATTTTGCCGAGCTCTTCGAGGGCCAGGCACAGCGCGAAGTAGTCGCCGCCCATGCCGCCGTACTCCTCGGGGAACGGCAGACCGAACAGGCCCATATCGGCCATGCCGTCCACGACCTCGTAGGGGAAGGAATGTTCCTCGTCGTGTTTGGCGGCCACCGGGGCGACGACGCTCTGCGCGAAGTCGCGGACGGTCTTGGCCAGCTGTGCATAGTGATCCGGCAGTGTGCCGGTCGACAGAAAGTCGGTCATTGCTCGTTCTCCTGTGTGTGAGCGGTGATTCGGGCCAGGGGCTGACCCACCTTGACCTGGTCGCCGACGGCGACGAGTAGTTCGGCCACACCGTCGGTCGGTGCGGTCAGGGCATGCTCCATCTTCATCGCCTCGACAGTGACCACCATGGCGCCGGTCGTCACCTCGGATCCGGTCGCCACGCCTACGGCGACAACCGATCCCGGCATGGGACTGACGAGTTCGGCATCGCCGCTGTGCTCATCCTCGGGCCGCACCAGCGCCTCCCGGACTTCCTCGACGACATAGCTGCGCCCGCCACCGGAGAGCCAGAGCTGGCCGGTCCCACCGCTCAGCTGCGTGGCGACCAGATACTCGGTGCGCATGCCGTCGAGTGTCACGGTGAACTGGTCGTCGACGAAACCCGCACTCACCGTGTGGGTCTCGCCGTTCTCGACGATCGCAGTGGCGTGGCTCGGTATGCCGGTGAGGTACACGTGGTCGGTGCGGTCTGCGGCCCGCAGCCGGAATGCGGCCGCGGCACGCTCCCCCACCCGCCAGCCGGTCGGTCGGGCCCACAGGTTGTCGCCCGCTTCGGCCCAATCGCTTGCCCACAGATAGGCTGCGGCAGAGATCAATTCGGCGTCCCCGACCTCCGCAGGGGCAAAATCCGGTGCCCGGCGGTCCAACAGGCCGGTGTCCAATCGACCCGCCACCACATCGGGATCGGCCAGTAGGAAACGCAGAAACTCGGTATTGGTGGTCAGGCCCAGCACCGCGGTATCGGCCAGCGCCCGATCCAGCTTCTTCAGCGCCACCGTCCGATCGGAACCGTAGGCGATGACCTTGGACAGCATCGGGTCGTAGTCGCTGCCGACAACGGTGCCCGCGCCCAGGCCGGAATCCACCCGCACCCCCGGCCCGCTGGGCTCGCGCAGTCCGAGCACCGGTCCACCGGTGGGCAGGAAGCCGTTGGCCGGGTCCTCGGCGTACACCCGAGCTTCCACCGCATGCCCGGTCATGACGATGTCGTCCTGGCCGATCGCGAGTTTCTCGCCCGCGGCGATGCGGACCTGCTGTTCCACCAGATCGACTCCGGTGACCATTTCGGTGACCGGATGTTCGACCTGCAGCCGCGTGTTCATCTCCATGAAGAAGAACTCGTCGGGTGCATCGGCGGACACGATGAACTCCACCGTGCCGGCACCCGTGTAGTCGACACTACGCGCGGTATCGCATGCGGCCGCACCGATGCGGGCCCGCGTGACCGGATCCAGCAGAGGCGACGGCGCCTCCTCGATGACCTTCTGATGCCGGCGCTGCAGGCTGCATTCCCGCTCGCCGAGGTGGATCACGTTGCCGTGACCGTCGGCCAGCACCTGCACCTCGATATGGCGGGGCCGCAACACGAATCGTTCGAGGAACAGGGTGTCGTCGCCGAACGCGGCGGAGGCCTCGCGGCGGGCGCTGGCCAGTGCGGCCGGAAGGTCGACGGCCCGCTCCACCACGCGCATGCCCTTGCCGCCACCGCCTGCCGACGGTTTGACCAGAACCGGGAACCCGACCTCGGGCGCACCCGCGATCAGATCTTCGTCGGTCAGTCCCGGACGCGATATTCCAGGGACGACGGGTACGCCGAACGCAGACACCGCGGCCTTGGCCGCGATCTTGTCGCCCATGGTGGCGATCGCCGTCGCGGGCGGGCCGATGAACACGATGCCTGCGGCCTGCAGTGCGGAGGCGAATTCGGCGTTCTCGGACAGGAATCCGTAGCCCGGGTGGACAGCCTGCGCCCCGGTGCGCCGCGCGGCAGCCACCACCGCGTCGATGTCGAGATAACTCTGCCGGGCCGGCGCCGGACCCAGCCGGACGGCCGCATCCGCCTCTGAGACGTGCCGCGCACCGCCGTCGGCATCGCTGAACACGGCCACCGACCGGATACCCATGGCGCGCAGGGTCCGGATGACCCGGACCGCGATCTCGCCGCGGTTGGCGACGAGGACTGTATGGAACATCGTTGAGCTCATCATCACATCCGGAATACGCCGTAGGAGACCGGCTCCAGCGGAGCCTGGCCGACAACCGAAAGAGCCAGTCCCAGAACGGTCCTGGTGTCCGCCGGGTCGATCACCCCGTCGTCCCAGAGCCGTGCCGTCGAATAGTAGGGGTTGCCCTGATGCTCGTACTGGGCCCGGATCGGCGCCTTGAACTGTTCTTCCTCCTCGGCGCTCATGTCGCCGCGCACGGTGGCCAGAACGGACGCGGCCTGCTCGCCACCCATCACCGAGATCCGCGCATTGGGCCACATCCACAGGAACCGCGGCGAATAGGCACGGCCGCACATGGAGTAATTGCCCGCGCCATAGGAGCCGCCGATCACCACCGTCAGCTTCGGCACCCGCGCGCAGGCCACCGCGGTGACCATCTTGGCGCCGTGCTTCGCGATGCCCGAGGCCTCGTAGTCGCGGCCGACCATGAATCCGGCGATGTTCTGCAGGAACAACAGCGGGGTCTTGCGCTTGTCGCACAGCTCGATGAAATGCGCTCCCTTGAGCGCTGATTCACCGAACAGCACACCGTTGTTGGCGACGATGCCGACCGGATGGCCGTGGATACGGGCGAACCCGGTGACCAGGGTGGTGCCGTACTCGGTCTTGAATTCGCTGAACTCGCCGCCGTCGACGATGCGGGTGATCACCTCGTGCACGTCATAGGGGACGCGGGCGTCCACCGGAACCACGTCGTAGAGCTCGCTCTGGTCGGCGATGGCCTCCACGGCGGGCGTCACCGCCCACGGCGGGTCCTCGGGTGGGCCCAGTGTGGCGACGATGTTGCGCACGATCCGCAAGGCGTCGCGGTCGTCGTGGGCCAGGTGGTCGGTGACACCGGAGGTCTTGGAATGCAGGTCGCCCCCGCCGAGTTCCTCGGCGGTGACGACCTCACCGGTGGCGGCCTTCACCAGCGGCGGGCCCCCGAGGAAGATCGTGCCCTGGTTGCGCACGATGACGGCCTCGTCGCTCATCGCGGGCACGTAGGCGCCGCCCGCGGTGCACGAGCCGAGCACGGCGGCGATCTGCGCGATGCCCTGCGCGCTCATGGTGGCCTGGTTGTAGAAAATGCGACCGAAGTGCTCGCGGTCGGGGAACACCTCGTCCTGGCGCGGCAGGAACGCACCGCCGGAGTCCACCAGGTAGATGCAGGGCAGCTTGTTCTGTAGCGCGATCTCCTGTGCGCGCAGGTGTTTCTTGACGGTGACCGGGTAGTACGTGCCGCCCTTGACGGTCGCGTCGTTGGCGACGATCAGGCACTCCCGGCCCGAAACCCGGCCGATGCCCGCGATCATTCCGGCCCCGGGGCACTCGTCGTCGTACATCCCGTCGGCGGCCAGCGCGGCGATCTCGAGGAACGGGCTGCCCGGGTCCAGAAGGCCGTCGACGCGGTCACGGGGCAGCAATTTGCCCCGGTCGACGTGACGTTGGCGGGCCCGTTCGGGACCGCCGAGGGCGGCGGTGGCGAGCTTGGCGCGCAACTGCCCAACCAGCGCCAGATGCTCGTCGCGGTGCGATGACAAGGCGGCTCCCATTTGAGTTAATGACAACTAACTCGTGATAGGTTAGTTTTCATTAACTGAGTTGTCTACCCTCCGGAGACGCAATGTCCGACAGCGCCGTCACCCGTCGCAGTCAGGCCAAATCCGATCGCCGCAGCCAGCTGATCGCTGCCGCCGAACGGCTTGTGGCCGAGCGCGGCTACCTCGCGGTGCGCCTGGAGGACATCGGCTCGGCCGTCGGCATCAGTGGGCCTGCCATCTACCGGCACTTCCCCAACAAGGAAGCCCTGCTGGTCGAACTGCTCGTCGGGATCAGCACCCGTCTGCTCGCCGGGGCGCAGGAAGTCGTCTCCCGGACCGACGACGCCGCCGAATCCCTGGACGGCCTGGTGGACTTCCACCTCGACTTCGTCTTCGGTGAATCCGATCTGATCCGTATCCAGGACCGCGACCTGGCCCACCTGCCCGACACCGCCAGACGGCAGGTGCGGCGCGCCCAGCGTCAATACGTGGAGATCTGGGTGACGGTGCTGACCCGGCTCAACCCGGACCTGGCCGAGGACGATGCCCGCGTGATGGCCCATGCCACGTTCGGCCTGCTGAACTCCACCCCGCACATCGTGAGACCCGCAGTGCCCAAGGCACATTCACGCGCGGTGCTGCGCCGGATGACGCTCGCGGCGCTCACTGCCGGCTAGACGCCGAACGCCTTGGACAACCATCGGGTCGCGACATCGACCAGCACCGCACGGTTCTCCCGCTTGGCGATCTCGTGCCCGTCATCGTCGAAGATCAGCAGTTCGACGGTGCGGCCCAGCGCCGCCAGCGCCTCATACATCTGACGCGATTCATCGGGCGGCACATTCGTGTCGTTCCCGCCGTGCACCAGAAGCAGCGGCGCTGTCACCGCCTCCGCCCGCGGCAACGGCGAAAGACGTTCCAGGAGATCATGATCCGCGATCGGATGGCCGTATTCGGGATAGGATGCGGCCGCGATCCACGGCTCGGTGGTGCGGTAGAAGGTGTTCAGGTCACTCATCCCGCAGATGCTGATGCCCGCCACGAACAAGTCCGGGTGAAAGGCCAACGCCGCCTGGGTCAGGTAACCGCCGTACGACCACCCCGTACAGGCCAGCCGGTCGGCCGGCGCGATGCCCCGATCGAGCAGATACTGAGCACAATCGGCGACATCGTCGACGGCGGCGAACCGTAACTCCTTGTCGTCGGCGTGCACGAAGGCCCGCCCGAAGCCGCCCGAGCCACGCACATTCGGCGTGAGCACCACGAAACCCGCGTCCAGTAGTGCCGGGAAGATCTCGTTGTATTCCGGCCGCGCCTGCCCCTCGGGGCCGCCGTGCAGAAACATCACCGCGCCCGCTACCTCGCCCTGCGGCCGGTACAACCACGCGGTCAATTCCAGCCCGTCACGCGCGGTGATCCGCTCCAGCGTCGGGGCGGAGGTGAGCGGCCCGCGGCTGGGTTCCCTGTCGACCCGCTCCCACTCCAGCGACCGCGGATCGACGAGTTCGACGGTGCGGGGCAGCGACGGGCCCTGCACGGTCAGCGCGACCATGGAGCCGCCCGCACTGATACTCAGTTCGCCGGCCATCGGACCGGGCAGCGGGATGGGCACCGACAACGTCTCGTCGACGTGCTGCAGAATCTGCAATTCGCTGCGGCCGTCGATGTTCCACAACAGCGCGACCGTGGTCAGATCGTCGCTGACCACGAACTCGTCGAGGTCATACCCCGGCCGCTCGGCGACGACGTGGTAGGACACGCCGTCGGCGGTGACGGTCACCTCCAGCAGGCGGGCGTACGCGGCGCCGTTGTCGCTGCGGATCAACGCCCGCACAAAGCCTTCGGTGCTGCCCGGCCCGTAAGTGCCGGCCGGGTGATACAGCGTGGTCTCCCCTGACAGGCCGCTACGCAACCGGCGTGGGGCGTGATCGTCGAGAATCACACCGGCATCGGTGACCGAGCCGGGATCGGCTGGTAGCAGCGCGATTTCGGTGCCGCCCCACAGCATGATGAGGTCCTGGTAGCCGCGCGGCCCGACCCGCACCAGTGCGGCACCCGCCCACGCGTCGACCAGCCGCCCACCCGAGCGGCGGTCGAGCACCAGGGTGTCCCCAGTCGCCGGATCGATCAGACACGAGCTGCCGACACCGTCCTCTCCGGTGAGGATCGCCGCGATCTTGGTGCCGTCCCAACTGATCAGTTCCGCGGTGCCCTCGCCGGTGCCGGCCGGCCAACCGTCGATCCGGCGCGCATCACGGTCGTCGGGATCGGTGGTCACCACCCAGATCTGACTACGGGTCCCGCCTTCCGGGGCCACCTGGCAGGCCAGCCAGTGTCCGTCGGCGGAATGGATGACCTTCGTCACGGGGCCGTCCACGGGCAGCTCGACGTCACGCGAGGAGCTGGCCCGCCACCCGCGCAGGAATCGCTGCACCGCGCGGGGGTAGCCGCCGTCGTCGACCAAGTGGGCAAATGCCGTCGCATCCGGCGAGAGGGACGCGCCATAGTTCACCCGCACATGCCGATCTACGGCCACCTCACGTCCTCCCGTCATTTCCTCGGACCTCTCCAGCATGTCCTCCATGCCCGATCGCCGCGACCTCGGTCGCAGCGGACTGAGCATCCGCACAGGTACCCTCGCAGCCATGAGGTGGGCATGACCGATTCACCACGCCGCGACGGGTCCGAGCCGACCCAATCGTTCGGTAGCGGCTACCCCGTGGACTATCCGGATCCGGCGTACTCGAACCAGCCGCCGTATCAGGGTTCGTACCCGGCTGTTCCGGGTGCGGCGCCACAGGCGACCCCGAATCCCACCCAGCAGCTGCCGCCCTACCCTCCCTACGCATACGACCCGAACGCAAGTGGCCAGCCGCCGGGCGGACCTACAGTGCCCCCGGGTGCACCGCCCCCGCCGGAACCCGACAACCGCGAACCTCGCCTGTGGCTGTGGGTCCTGGCCGCGCTCGCGATCCTGGTGGTTCTCGGCCTGGTCATCGCGCTCGTGATCGCCAACGGGTCGAGCCAGGAAACCGTGGTCGCACCACAACCGGTCACCCCGCAGCCCGGCTTCACCACGTCGCCGACGGCGCCCACCACGACCTCGCGCGCGCCGCGCCCGCTCCCGCCGCCCAACGCCACCTCGCCGACGGAGACCACACCGGGGCCCACCGAGACCGTCACCTACGAGGTCACCGGTGAGGGCAGAGCGATCAACATCACCTACCTGGACACCGGCAACATGCTGCAGACCGAGTTCAACGTCCCGCTGCCGTGGAGCAAGCAGGTCGAGCTCGCCGCTCCCGCGACCGAAACCGCCAGCGTGAGCGTCGTGAATTTCGGGCCCGACGTGGCCTGCACGGTGACGGTGAACGGCATGCAGACCCAACACCGCACCGGGTCGGGCATCACGATCTGCGTCGGCACGCCCTGACGCGTCGGGACGGATCCGTCGGCACCGCTTCGTCAGCTCAGGGCGTCGGCACAGCCGTTCCGTGCTGCCGCTCGGGCACCCGCACTGCGATCATCCCGGCCAGCCCGAAGGCGAGCACCACCACGATTCCGCCCATTCCGGCCCGGTCGGTGCCGAACAGGTCGATGAAGGTGAAGAACAGCCACGGCGCCAGGAACGACGCCGCGCGTCCGACGGTGGTGTAGAGCCCGAACGCCACACCCTCCTTGCCATCCGCGGTGATCCGCAGCATCAAGTTGCGTGCTGCGGACAGGGTCGGCCCGATGAACAGGCACAGCAGCAGGCCGCACACCCAGAAGGACACCGGCCCTGACAGCACCAGCAGGGACAAACCCACCGCGATCAGACAGATCAGCGATACGACGATCACCGGCTTGGAACCCACCCGGTCATCGAGCAGGCCACCGGAGACAGCCCCGACCGCCGCGACCACACAGGCGCTGATCCCGAACAACAGCACGTCGGCCTGCGAGATCCCGTAGACATTCACACCCAGCACGGCGCCGAACGCGAACACGCCTGCCAGCCCGTCACGGAACACCGCGCTCGCCACCAGGTAGTAGACGACGTTGTGGTCGCGTTGCCATTCCCCGCGAATCTCGACCCACAATTTGCGGTAGGCGCCGATGATTCCGATGCGTTCGACGGGGACGGCATCGCTGACCCGCGGGACCACGATGAACATCGGCAGCGCGAACAATGCGAACCACACCGCGGTGAGCAGCATCACGGCGCGCACGTTCTGCCCGTCGTCGGTCGGGATGCCCAACAGCCCCCGGGACTCCCCGTCCCCGGCGATGAAACCCACGTAGGCCAGCAGCAAGAGCACAACGCTGCCCGCATACCCCAGCGCCAGGCCGAGCCCCGAGGTACGTCCGGACGTCTCGGGGGTGGACAACTGTCGCAGCATGGCGTTGTAGGGCACTGTGGCCAGCTCGTTGCACGCGGCGGTGCACGCCAGCAGCACGAGACCGGGCATCAGGTAGCGGTGATCGTCACGAATCAGGCTCATCGCCGCCGTGAACAGCACGGCCGCACCGGTCATCACGCCCAGCACCTTCCGCCGGCGCTGAGGCGCGTCCACCCAGATGCCCGTAACGGGCGCCAGCAGGGCCACCGCGAGACCGGCGATGGCCATGGCCCGGCCCAGCCAGCTGGCCGGTGTGGTGTCGCCAGGGAGGTCCGCTCCGACGCTCCCTGTCAGGTACACCGAGAACACGAAGGTGATGACGATCGCGTTCAGGCCTGTCGCGCCGCAGTCCCACAATGCCCACGCGAGCACCCTCGCTCGCCCGGGGTTAGTCATGACCGACACCCTATGGGTTCCGGCTCCTTCTAGGATTGGCGCCATGCCTGTACCCGCACCCAGTCCGGATGCCCGCGCCGTCGTCACCGGCGCCTCACAGAACATCGGCGAAGCGTTGGCCACCGAACTCGCTGCCCGCGGCCACAATCTGATCATCACCGCGCGACGGGAGGACGTGCTGACCTCACTGGCGCAGCGCCTCACCGAGCGCTACGGGGTGATCGTCGAGGTGCGTGCCGTCGACCTCACCGACCCCGCCGCCAGGGACACCCTGTGCGCCGAACTCGCCCAGCGCGAGATCTCGATCCTGTGCGCCAACGCGGGCACCGCCACCTTCGGCCCGGTCATCGACCTCGACCCGGCCGGCGAGAAGGCGCAGGTGCAGCTGAACGTGCTCGGCGTGCACGATCTGGTGCTGGCAGTGCTGCCCGGGATGGTCAAGCGCGGATCCGGCGGCATCCTGACCTCCGGATCGGCGGCAGGCAATTCACCGATCCCGAACAACTCCACGTATGCGGCGTCCAAGGCGTTCGCCAATACGTTCAGCGAGTCACTGCGCGGCGAGCTCAAGGGCGCCGGCGTGCACGTCACGGTGCTTGCGCCGGGCCCTGTGCGCACCGAACTGCCCGACGCGACAGAGCAGTCCCTGGTCGAACGGCTGATTCCCGACTTCCTCTGGATCTCAACGGAATACACCGCCAAGCTGTCGCTGGACGGCCTGGAGAAGAACAAGATGCGTGTGGTTCCCGGCGTCACGTCGAAAGCCATGTCGATGGCCAGCGGCTACGCGCCGCGTTCCATCGTCACCCCGATCGTCGGAGCCGTCTACAAGAAGCTCGGCGGCGGCTAGTTCTCGCGCTGCCGCACCGCCGATTTCTACGCGAGGGCTGTCGATCCGAGGCGGTTTCAAGGGGTCGATGCAACACCCTTCTGATTGAGGAGTGTTGTGATGGCGCGATCGTTGTTCCAGTCGAGGAAGCCGTTGTTTTGGGA
>NZ_AUEQ01000014.1 GCF_000426065.1 Mycobacterium sp. URHD0025
GACAAACGTTTTGCCGGCGTCGGGAGATGCGTCGGTGATGAAACTGCTGAACACACTATTGGGCTTTGAGACAACAGGCCCGTGCCCTCTTTGGGGGGTGGCATTCCGTTGGGGGTGTCGGCGTGTTGTTGCCTCACACTTTGGTGGTGGGGTGTGGTGTTTGATTTGTGGATAGTGGTTGCGAGCATCTAGCACGCAAAATGTGTGGCGCCGGCCTTTGAGGTGGGTGCTGTCTTTTTGTGTGTATTGATGTGCAATTTCTTTTGAAACTCATTTTTTGGTTTTTGTGTTGTAAGTGTTTAAGGGCGCATGGTGGATGCCTTGGCACTGGGAGCCGATGAAGGACGTTGGAGGCTGCGATATGCCTCGGGGAGCTGCCAACCGAGCGTTGATCCGAGGATGTCCGAATGGGGAAACCCAGCACGAGTGATGTCGTGTTACCTGTATCTGAATACATAGGGTGCAGGGGGGAACGCGGGGAAGTGAAACATCTCAGTACCCGTAGGAAGAGAAAACAAAAGTGATTCCGTGAGTAGTGGCGAGCGAAAGCGGAGGATGGCTAAACCGTATGCATGTGATACCGGGTAGGGGTTGTGTGTGCGGGGTTGTGGGACCTGTTTTTCCAGTTCTACCTGGCTGGAGGGTAGTGAGAAAATGTCGTGGTTAACGGAAGTGGTTTGGGATGACCTGCCGTAGACGGTGAGAGCCCGGTACGTGAAAACCTGACATCTGCCTTGAACAGTGTTCCCGAGTAGCAGCGGGCCCGTGAAATCTGCTGTGAATCTGCCGGGACCACCCGGTAAGCCTGAATACTTCCCAGTGACCGATAGCGGATTAGTACCGTGAGGGAATGGTGAAAAGTACCCCGGGAGGGGAGTGAAATAGTACCTGAAACCGTGCGCTTACAATCCGTCAGAGCCTTCGACTTTGTCGTGGGGTGATGGCGTGCCTTTTGAAGAATGAGCCTGCGAGTCAGGGACATGTCGCGAGGTTAACCCGTGTGGGGTAGCCGCAGCGAAAGCGAGTCTGAATAGGGCGTATCCAATCCAGAGGGGTTGGTGTAGTGGTGTGTTCTGGACCCGAAGCGGAGTGATCTACCCATGGCCAGGGTGAAGCGCGGGTAAGACCGCGTGGAGGCCCGAACCCACTTAGGTTGAAGACTGAGGGGATGAGCTGTGGGTAGGGGTGAAAGGCCAATCAAACTCCGTGATAGCTGGTTCTCCCCGAAATGCATTTAGGTGCAGCGTCACATGTTTCTTGTTGGAGGTAGAGCTACTGGATGGCCGATGGGCCCCACAGGGTTACTGACGTCAGCCAAACTCCGAATGCCGACAAGTCCAAGAATGTGGCAGTGAGACGGCGGGGGATAAGCTCCGTGCGTCGAGAGGGAAACAGCCCAGATCGCCGGCTAAGGCCCCTAAGCGTGTACTAAGTGGAAAAGGATGTGCAGTCGCGAAGACAACCAGGAGGTTGGCTTAGAAGCAGCCACCCTTGAAAGAGTGCGTAATAGCTCACTGGTCAAGTGATTGTGCGCCGATAATGTAGCGGGGCTCAAGTACACCGCCGAAGCCGCGGCAGCCAAACTTGTTTGGCTGGGTAGGGGAGCGTCCTGCATCCGGTGAAGCAGCAGAGTGATCTAGCTGTGGAGGGTGTGGGAGTGAGAATGCAGGCATGAGTAGCGAATAGGCAAGTGAGAACCTTGCCCGCCGAAAGACCAAGGGTTCCTGGGCCAGGCCAGTCCTCCCAGGGTGAGTCGGGACCTAAGGCGAGGCCGACAGGCGTAGTCGATGGACAACGGGTTGATATTCCCGTACCCGTGTATGTGCGTCCATGATGAATCCATTGTGCTAACCATCCAAAACCGTCGTGACCGATCCCTTCGGGGTGAGGCGTTGACGGGGCTGCGTGGGACCCCGGTGGGTAGTAGTCAAGCGATGGGGTGACGCAGGAAGGTAGCCGTACCAGTCAGTGGTTGTACTGGGGTAAGCCGGTAGGGCGAAACGTAGGCAAATCCGCGTTTCATGTGCCTGAGAGGTGATGCATAGCCGTTTGAGGCGAATTCGGTGATCCTATGCTGCCAAGAAAAGCCTCTAGCGAGGACATACACGGCCCGTACCCCAAACCAACACAGGTGGTCAGGTAGAGAATACTAAGGCGTACGAGTGAACTATGGTTAAGGAACTCGGCAAAATGCCCCCGTAACTTCGGGAGAAGGGGGACCCCCATATCGTCAAGGCTTTTACGGCCGGCAGCGGGAGGGGGTGGCACAAACCAGTGAGAAGCGACTGTTTACTAAAAACACAGGTCCGTGCGAAGTCGCAAGACGATGTATACGGACTGACGCCTGCCCGGTGCTGGAAGGTTAAGAGGACCCGTTAACCCTTCGGGGTGAAGCGGAGAATTTAAGCCCCAGTAAACGGCGGTGGTAACTATAACCATCCTAAGGTAGCGAAATTCCTTGTCGGGTAAGTTCCGACCTGCACGAATGGCGTAACGACTTCTCAACTGTCTCAACCATAGACTCGGCGAAATTGCACTACGAGTAAAGATGCTCGTTACGCGCGGCAGGACGAAAAGACCCCGGGACCTTCACTACAACTTGGTATTGGTGCTCGATACGGTTTGTGTAGGATAGGTGGGAGACTGTGAAGCTCACACGCCAGTGTGGGTGGAGTCATTGTTGAAATACCACTCTGATCGTATTGGGCCTCTAACCTCGGACCGTATATCCGGTTCAGGGACAGTGCCTGGTGGGTAGTTTAACTGGGGCGGTTGCCTCCCAAAATGTAACGGAGGCGCCCAAAGGTTCCCTCAACCTGGACGGCAATCAGGTGTTGAGTGTAAGTGCACAAGGGAGCTTGACTGCGAGACATACATGTCGAGCAGGGACGAAAGTCGGGACTAGTGATCCGGCACCTCTGAGTGGAAGGGGTGTCGCTCAACGGATAAAAGGTACCCCGGGGATAACAGGCTGATCTTCCCCAAGAGTCCATATCGACGGGATGGTTTGGCACCTCGATGTCGGCTCGTCGCATCCTGGGGCTGGAGCAGGTCCCAAGGGTTGGGCTGTTCGCCCATTAAAGCGGCACGCGAGCTGGGTTTAGAACGTCGTGAGACAGTTCGGTCTCTATCCGCCGCGCGCGTCAGAAGCTTGAGGAAATCTGTCCCTAGTACGAGAGGACCGGGACGGACGAACCTCTGGTATACCAGTTGTTCCACCAGGAGCACCGCTGGATAGCCACGTTCGGACAGGATAACCGCTGAAAGCATCTAAGCGGGAAACCCCCTCCAAGACCAGGCTTCTCACCCTTTTAGAGGGATAAGGCCCCCCGCAGACCACGGGATTGATAGACCAGACCTGGAAGCCCAGCAATGGGTGCAGGGAACTGGCACTAACCGGCCGAAAACTTACAACAACCAACAAACACCAATGTTTGATGAGTTTCAGTAAGACGCACATCTGTCTCGCAACCACACCACAAAACACACCCACACTCACTTTGTGTGCGGACGTGCAACCCACGCCCCACCACCAAAACACAAAGATTCACACTCACAAACGAGTGAATAGAGTTACGGCGGTCCATAGCGGCAGGGAAACGCCCGGTCCCATCCCGAACCCGGAAGCTAAGCCTGCCAGCGCCGATGATACTACCCAGTCGGGTGGAAAAGTAGGACACCGCCGAACACAAATTAAGTCCCGAGCCCTCCAATTTCGATTGGAGGGCTCGGGCATTTTTGTATATGGCTGCGTTTCAATTCCGGATTGGAATTGAAACGCAGCCTATTTCAATTGAAGAGAGCCGGCATCGTGCGGCTTCTCTCCAATTCCAACAATGCGCGCTTACGGTCCAGGCCGCCGCCGTAACCGGTGAGGCTGCCGTTGGCTCCTATCACCCGATGACACGGCACGATGATGCCGATCGGATTGTGGCCATTTGCCAGCCCGACCGCGCGTGATGCCCCCGGTGAGCCGATCTGCCGAGCGATCTCACCGTATGAACACGTCTGCCCGTAAGGAATGGTTTGCAGCGCCTGCCATACGCGGCGCTGAAATTGAGTGCCGACCATGTCGAGTTCGAGGTCGAAATCGGTACGTTCGCCCGCGAAGTAGGCAGAAAGTTGGTCGACGGCATCTGCAAAGGCGGTGTCGTCGTTCTCCCAGCCTTCGCGGCTCGGTTCGTAGGTCTGATCGACCATTCGTAGGTGCATGAGCCTGCCGTCGCGCCCCGCCAGCGTGAGCAGGCCGACCGGACTGTCCATGGTGCGGTAGTGCAGTGTCGTCATGACTTCTCCTGTAGATCGTGCGGGGGCCATTCGTTCACCGCGTGGTCCAGTGTGGTCCAGAGATGTTGTGTTGCGTATGCGCGCCATGGTCGCCATCTGCTGCTGTGGCCCACGAGCTCGTCGGGCGGGAGGCCCAGGTGCCCGGCGGCGGCGCGCACACCGAGATCGGTGGCGGGGAAGGCATCTGGATCACCGAGGCCGCGCATGGCGATCACCTCCGTCGTCCAGGGCCCGACGCCGGGCAGGGCCAGCAACTGTTCGCGGGCCCTGTCCCAGTCACAACCGGGATCGAGGATGAGATCGCCGTCGGCGATGGCTTCCACGAGCGCTTTCACCGTCCGTTTTCTCGACGCCGGCATGGCCAGATCGCCAGGATCCAATCCGGCGAGGTCGGTGATGCTGGGAAACACATGGGTCAGCTCTCCGGCCTCGTCGTGAACAGCGGTTCCGTAGCCGGCGACGAGGCGGCCGACATGTGTACAGGCCGCCTTGATCGACACCTGCTGTCCGATGACCACCCGCAGCGCGAGTTCGGATTCGTCGACGGAGCGTGGAATGCGTTGCCCCGGCGCCTTGGCCACCACAGCCGCGAGGTCCGGATCGGCCTGAAGCGCTTCCACCACCGCTTCGGGATCGGCGTCGAGGTCCAACAGGCGCCGGCACCGGGCGATGGCGGCTGCCAGGTCTCGGAAGTCGTCGAGCACCAACTGGCACAGAACGTGATCGGGTCGTGGAGTCAGGCCGACGACGCCGTTGCCGTGCGGCAGCCGCAGGGTCCGCCGGTACTGACCGTCACGCACTTCCTCGATCCCCGGCACCGCGCTGGCCGCCAGATGGCCGAACAATCCTTCGTAGGCAAAAGGGGTTCGCACCGGTAGTCGCAGTGACAGGACGCCGGGTGCGGCGGAGACGTCGGCGGCGAATCGTGTGCGAGCCCGCAATCGCAGCTGGGTGGGCGTCAGGTCGGACACCGCGCGCACGGTGTCGTTGAACTGACGAATGCTGGCGAAGCCGGCGGCGAACGCCACATCGGCAAAAGGCAGCTCGGTGGTTTCGATCAGCACCCGGGCCGTCTGGGTCCGTTGCGCCCGGGCCAGCGCAAGGGGATTGGCCCCCAGCTCGGCCTGCATGATGCGCTGCAACTGCCGTGTCGTGTAGCCGACACGGGCAGCCAGCCCGGTCACTCCTTCGCGATCCACGGTGCCGTCGGCGATCAGTCGCATGCACCGCGCGACGACGTCGCCGCGCACGTTCCATTCCGGGGAACCCGGCGAGGCGTCCGGCCGGCACCGTTTGCATGCCCGGAAGCCCGCTGCCTGGGCGGCAGCGGCGGTCGGATAGAACCGCATGTTGCGGGCAAAAGGCGGCCGCACCGGGCAGCTGGGGCGGCAGTAGATACCGGTGGTCAGCACGGCGGTGACGAACCAGCCGTCGAACCGGGCGTCCTTCGACTGGACGGCCCGGTAACAGCGGTCGAAATCCTCGTGCATGAGTTCCACGATGGCACGGCTGCCGGTGATCCACTAGCGGAAAAACGACATGGTCGTGGGAGTGTGCTCGCAGCTAGACTGCGACCCGTGGCCGAGCTGGTACAGCACTACCTGGACCGGATCCGTGCCGAGCAGATCGGACTGCGCGAAGGCGCCCTGGCGAGCTACATTCCCGAACTCGCCAAAGTCGACCCCGAGGGGTTCGGGCTGAGTCTGTCCTCGTCGGACGGCTATGTCTACGAATCTGGCGACACCGCAGTGGAATTCACGATCCAGTCCATCTCCAAGCCGTTCACGTACGCGCTGGCGCTGGACCGTATCGGCCAGGATGCCGTCGACGCCAGGATCGGTGTCGAACCCTCAGGTGAGGCGTTCAACGAGATCAGCGTGGACGATGTGACCAAGACACCGAAGAACCCGATGATCAATGCGGGTGCCATTGCGGCGGTTTCGCTGATTCCCGGCGCCGGTGCCGATGAGAGGTTCGACCGTATCCATGACTTTTACTCCGCATGTGCGGGCCGAAGACTCGAGGTCGACATGGATGTGTACGCCTCCGAGAAGGCGACGGGCAACCGAAACCGGGCTATCGCGTACATGTTGACGAGTTTCGGTGTGCTGGACGGGGATCCGGACGAGGTCCTCGACGTGTACTTCCGCCAGTGTTCCGTGAAGGTGACCAGCACCGACCTGGCCCGGATGGCCGCCACGCTGGCCCGCGGCGGGTTCAATCCCTTGACCGGCCGCCGCGTCATCGATGCGAAGGTGGTCCGGCGCACCCTCAGCGTGATGGTGACCTGCGGGATGTACGACGCGACAGGCGACTGGGTCAGTGGTGTGGGCATGCCCGCCAAGAGCGGCGTCGGCGGCGGCATCGTGGCGGTGCTGCCCGGTCAACTCGGTATCGGCGTCTACTCACCACGCCTGGATTCGCGTGGCAACAGCGTCCGTGGAGTGCAGGTGTGCCGCGACTTGTCTTCGCAGCTGGGGCTTCACTTCCTCACCGTCGGCCGAGAATCGTCCTCGACGCTGCGGGCGGTGTTCGAGGTCAGCCCGGGCATTCGGGTCTACGAGGTTCAGGGCGATCTGTTGTTCGCCGGGGCCGAGCAGGTGCTGCGGACCGCCGAGCTGGATCGTGGCGAGTACGACGTGGCCGTGCTGGACGTCACCAGGGTCGACGACATCAACGATGCCGCGCGCGGCATGCTCACCGGGATGCGGGCCAGTCTGACCGCAGCGGGCAAGGAGGCTTATCTCGTCGACCCCGACGGTCGCGTGGTGCCGGCCGACCGGCGCGACGATTACGACGCGATCGTGTTCCTCACCCTCGACGAGGCGATCGAAGCGGCACGGCAGTGGGCCGCTGGCTAGGCCGGGACGGCCACGCGGGTCGGCTCGGCCAGGCCCCGTAAGGTGACCGATTCGCCCAGTGACCATCGGGCCCTTTCGGTTTCGGAGGCGTTGGCAATGGTGTCGGATGAGGCCACCAAATGCCCGGGTACCTGCTTGGAGAACTCGCACAGTCGCGCGGCTTCGTTGACCGGCTCGCCGATGACCGTGTATTCGAAGCGTTGCTTGGCGCCGACGTTGCCCGCCACCACCTGCCCGGCCGCGACCCCGATTCCTGCCTCGAGCTCCGGTATCTCGGTCCGCAGCCGCTGGGCGATCGCCCGCGCGGCGCCGAGGGCTTCGTCCTCGGCATTGGCAAGCGAGATCGGTGCACCGAAGACCGCCAGTATCGCGTCACCCTCGAATTTGTTGACCAGACCGCGATGGTTGTCGACCTCGTCGACGATGACGGCGAAGAACCGGTTGAGGAGCTCGACGACCTCCACCGCGGGCCGCGTGGTCACCAACTGTGTCGAACCGATGACATCGACGAAAATCACTGCGGCGTGGCGCTCTTCGCCACCGAGGACGGGGTTCTGCTGCTCGGCCAGGGCGGCCACCTCGCGACCGACATGACGGCCGAACAGATCGCGGACCCGTTCGCGCTCGCGCAAGCCGTGCACCATCGAGTTGAATCCGCGTTGCAGCTGGCCCAGTTCGGTGCCGTCGAACACCACCAGGTTGGTGTCCAGATCGCCCTGCTCGACGCGACTGAGGGCCGCGCGCACCACCCTGATCGGGGTGGCGGTGAGAAAGGAGAGGATCCACATCAGCAGGAAGCCGAACACCAACGCAAAGGAGCCGAGACCGATGACGGCGTATGCGAATTGGGTCGGGGTCAGGTTGTTGAGCGTCACAGCGAAGACTGCGGCCAGCATGATGCCCAGGATCGGTACGCCCGAACTGAGCGCCCACACCACCATGGTGCGGCCCATGATGCCCGGGGCCAGGCGGCTGGGTGGCGGGCCGGCTTCCAGTGCCTGAGCAGCGACCGGCCGCAGTGCGAACTCTGTGAACAGATGGCAGCTGACCGACAACACAATGCCGGGAAAGCTGATGCCCAGCAGGAACTTCGGAATGTAATCGGTATCGACGAGCCCATACAGCGTGGTCAGCAGTGCGGTGCCGAGACCCCACAAGACCAGCAGTACGCGGGTGAGCCGGAACGGCGCGAAGAAGGTGTTCCGCTGGTCGGCGACGGTGGGCGGGCGTTCCTCGATTGCCCACCGCACGTTGTCGATCACCCGGGTCGTCGCCCAGAACACTCCGACGATCAACGCCGAGGCCATGTAGATCGGCGCCACGATGAAGGTGATCCAGCGGACCGACGGGTCGAACACACTCGGAGAGGGAAACAGCAGCGTGACGATGATCATCGAGATCCCGATGCCGAGCAGGTTCACGAGGATCACGAACGTCGTGAGAATGACCTGGATGCGTACTCTGCGCCGGCGTTGGCTCTCCGATACCCGGCCCAGGACCCAGGATCCGTATTCCGGCGTGGCCGGGAGCCTGCCGCTCTGGCGGGTGACACCCTCGAGTACCCGGCCCAGCCGTCGTGCCAGCGATTTGTCGGAGTTCATTGTGGCGCCAGCCTAGTTCGTCGGACATGCCCTTAAGGTGGATCGGGTGCGCCTCGTGATTGCCCAGTGCACCGTCGACTATGTCGGGCGGCTGACCGCCCACCTCCCATCGGCCCGGCGGCTGTTGTTGTTCAAGTCCGACGGTTCGGTCAGTGTCCATGCAGATGATCGCGCCTACAAGCCGCTGAACTGGATGAGTCCGCCGTGCTGGCTCACTGAGGATGACAACGAGGGCGTGCCGGTCTGGGTGGTCGAGAACAAGGCCGGTGAGCAGTTGCGCATCACGGTCGAGGACGTCGAGCACGACTCGAGCCACGAGCTCGGCGTCGATCCCGGCTTGGTGAAAGACGGCGTGGAGGCCCATCTGCAGGTGCTGCTGGCCGAGCACGTCGAGCTACTGGGCGCCGGCTACACGCTGGTGCGCCGCGAGTATCCGACCGCGATCGGGCCGGTGGACCTGATGTGCCGTGACGAGCTGGGTCGATCGGTGGCCGTGGAGATCAAGCGCCGCGGGGAGATCGACGGTGTCGAACAGCTGACGCGTTACCTCGAACTGCTCAACCGCGACACCGTGCTGGCTCCGGTGGCAGGCGTGTTCGCCGCCCAGCAGATCAAGCCGCAGGCCAGGACGTTGGCCAATGACCGTGGAATTCGTTGTGTCACCCTGGATTACGACCAGATGCGGGGCTTGGTCAGCGACGAGTACCGGCTGTTCTGATGCGTCGTCGGTCCCGCGAGCACCGTCGGTTGGCATCGCTGCCGCCGTCGCGTCGTGTCGAGACCGGGCCCGACGGCTACGAATACGAGGTGCGGACGGTGACCGCGTCGCGGGCCGTGAAGATATACCGATGCCCCGGATGTGACCAAGAGATCCGTGTCGCCACCGCGCATGTGGTGGTGCTGCCGATCGATGTTGGCGATGTCGACGACCGCAGGCACTGGCATACGCCGTGCTGGGCGAACCGAGCTACTCGCGGCCCGACGAGGAAGTGGTCCTGAGCGCTCAGTGCTCGTCGCTGGAGGGTTCCACCAGCTCGATCAGAACGCCGCCGGCGTCCTTGGGGTGGATGAAGTTGATCCGCGAGTTCGCCGTGCCCTTGCGGGGGGCGTCGTAGAGCAGCCGCACGCCGCCGCTGCGCAACCGCTCCGACAGCGCGTCGATGTCGCTGGTGCGGTAGGCCAACTGCTGCAGGCCGGGGCCGCGGCTGTCGATGAACTTGGCGATCGTCGACTTGTCGTTCAGCGGCGCCAGGAGCTGGATCTGCGCACTGCCCTTGGGCGCTCCACGGACCGAGAGCATCGCCTCGCGGACGCCCTGTTCCTCGTTGATCTCCTCGTGCAGGACGATCATGCCGAGGTTGTCGTGGTACCACTTCGCGGTGGCATCCAGGTCGGCGACCGCGATGCCGACGTGATCGATGGCCGTCACCAGCGCGCTGGCGAGCAGTGGACGGGCGTCAACCTGATCGGCAGTCATAACGTAACGGTAACCTTTACCCGAACGTTTGCGCATGTGTGATCGCCCACACAGCTCTTGGACCCAGGCTTTGGAGGTAGGAAATGACTGCGGAAAATCGCACGTCGGTGATCGTTGCTGGAGCGCGTACTCCGGTTGGCAGGTTGATGGGTTCGTTGAAGGATTTTTCCGGCAGTGACCTGGGAGCGATCGCGATCCGCGGTGCCCTGGAGAAGGCCAAGGTCAGCCCTTCGCTGGTGGACTACGTGATCATGGGCCAGGTGCTGACCGCGGGAGCCGGCCAGATGCCTGCGCGCCAGTCCGCGGTGGCCGCCGGAATCGGCTGGGACGTGCCTGCGCTGAGCATCAACAAGATGTGCCTTTCCGGCATCGACGCCATCGCCCTGGCCGATCAGCTCATCCGGGCCGGTGAATTCGAGGTCGTCGTCGCAGGTGGCCAGGAATCGATGTCGCAGGCCCCGCACCTGCTGCCCAAGAGCCGCGAGGGCTTCAAGTACGGCGACACCACGCTGGTCGACCACATGGCCTACGACGGTCTGCACGACGTGTTCACCGATCAGCCGATGGGCGCGCTCACCGAACAGCGCAACGACGTCGACAAGTTCACCCGCGCCGAGCAGGACGAGTTCGCCGCCCAGTCGCACCAGAAGGCAGCCGCGGCGTGGAAGGACGGCGTGTACGCCGACGAGGTGGTTCCGGTGTCCATCCCGCAGCGCAAGGGCGATCCGATCGAGTTCGCCGAGGACGAGGGCATCCGCGCCAACACCACGGCCGAATCGCTGGGCGGCCTGCGCCCGGCCTTCCGCAAGGACGGCACCATCACCGCCGGCTCGTCGTCGCAGATCTCCGACGGTGCCGCCGCGGTGGTCGTGATGAGCAAGTCCAAGGCTCAGGAACTGGGTCTGGACTGGCTCTGTGAGATCGGGGCGCACGGTGTCGTGGCCGGTCCGGACTCCACTCTGCAGAGCCAGCCGGCCAACGCGATCAAGAAGGCCGTCGAGCGTGAGGGCATCAGCGTCGACCAACTCGACGTACTTGAGATCAACGAGGCATTCGCTGCGGTGTCGCTGGCCTCGACGAAGGAACTGGGTGTCGAGCCGGCCAAGGTGAACGTCAACGGCGGCGCCATCGCCATCGGCCACCCGATCGGGATGTCGGGCGCGCGCATCACCCTGCATGCGGCGCTGGAACTGGCACGTAAGGGGTCCGGCTACGCCGTCGCCGCGCTGTGTGGCGCCGGTGGCCAGGGTGATGCCCTGATCCTGCGTCGTCCGTAGCAATCAACGACGCAACGTAGTAGCTCGACTGCCGCTCCGGCACAATGGCGGCCATGACGACCTCCTTCGACCTGCGCACGGTTACCGGCTGGTTCCGGCTCATCGCTCTCGCTGAGGCGGTGAGCTGGGCCGGCCTGCTGGTCGGCATGTACTTCAAGTACCTGGGCAGCCCCCGCACCGAGGTCGGTGTCAAGGTGTTCGGCCCGATCCATGGCGGTATCTTCATCGCCTTCGTGGTGGCCGCCGTGCTGGTCGGGTTGGCCTGCAAGTGGGGCGTCGGCACGTGGATTCTGGCTTTGCTGGCCAGCATCGTGCCATTGGGCAGTGTGATCTTCGTCATGTGGGCTGATCGCACTGCGCGGCTGGGCTCGGGTGCGGCTCCGGCCCTGGTGGCGCAACCGGGCGGCGCCGTGCCGGAAACGACGTGACAGACTTGATGACGTGACTCGTCCACGACCTTCTGTCGGGCCGGCGCTGGCCGGCGCGGTTGACCTCTCGGCACTCAAACAGCGGCCTGCGACGGGCGGCGGCAGCAGCCCCAGCGCGGCCGGCAGCGCGAACGTCACGGAGGTGAACGAAGCCAACTTCGAAGCCGAGGTGCTGGTCCGCTCGGGCCAGGTACCGGTGGTGGTGCTGCTGTGGTCGCCGCGCAGCGATTCCAGTGCCGCGCTGGGAGACGCTTTGGCGGGTCTGGCTGCTGCCGACAACGGCAAATGGTCACTGGCGCTGGTCAACGTCGACACCACCCCGAGGGTGGCGCAGATGTTCGGCATCCAGGGCGTGCCCACGGTGGTCGCCCTCGCCGGAGGTCAGCCGATCGCCAGCTTCCAGGGCTCGCAACCGGCCGACGAACTGCGGCGCTGGGTCGATTCGTTGCTCGAGGCGACGGCGGGCAAGCTGACCGGATCCGAAGCCGGCGACGACGAATCAGAGCAGGTCGATCCGGAGCTGGCCGCAGCCAGGGCATACCTGGACGA
This sequence comes from Mycobacterium sp. URHD0025, assembly GCF_000426065.1. Taxonomy (GTDB): domain Bacteria; phylum Actinomycetota; class Actinomycetes; order Mycobacteriales; family Mycobacteriaceae; genus Mycobacterium. Next base: position 12,481 of record NZ_AUEQ01000014.1, read on the forward strand.
AGGGGATCTCGACGCGGCGGCAGCTGCCTATCAGGCGATTCTGGACGCGCAGCCCAACCAAGCCGAGGCCAAGGGAGCGGTCCGGCAGATCGCATTCCTGCAGCGGGCAACCGCGCAGCGTCCCGATGCGGTGGCGGCGGCCGACGCGGCACCCGACGACATCGAGGCGGCATTCGCCGCTGCCGACGCCGAGATCCTGGCCCAGAACGTGTCGGCGGCCTTCGACCGGCTGATCGCGCTGATCAAGCGCACTGCCGGTGACGACCGGACCGCCGTGCGGACCCGGCTCGTCGAGCTGTTCGACTTGTTCGACCCGGCTGATCCCGACGTGGTCGCGGGCCGGCGCAACCTGGCCAACGCCCTGTACTGATTTCTTCCGCCGAGCAGACACAAACCTGCCCCTTTTCGCTCGAAAAGGGGCAGGTTTGTGTCTGCTCGCGGGTGGACCTAGGCAGGCTCGAACCACAGCATCGCCAACGGCGGTAACACCATCACTGCCGATGCGGGCCTACCGTGCCATGGTTCCGCAGTGGCCTGGACCGCGCCGAGATTGCCGATGCCCGATCCGTTGTAGATGGTCGCGTCGGTGTTGAGCACTTCCTGCCAGGCGCCGGTGTGCGGCAGCCCCAGCCGGTACTCGCTGTGCTCACTGCCGGCGAAGTTCACCACGCAGGCCAGCACGGAACCGTCGGCACCGAACCGCAGGAAGCTCAGCACGTTGTTGGCCGAATCGTTCGCGTCGATCCAGGAGTAGCCCTCGGGGCTGGTGTCGCGGCTCCACAGCGCCGGGTGACTGCGATAGATCCCGTTGAGATCGCGCACCAATCGCTGCACACCGCCGGAGAAGCCCTGCTCGTCGAGCTGGAACCAGTCCAGCCCACGCTCTTCCGACCACTCGGCCCGCTGTCCGAATTCCTGGCCCATGAACAACAGTTGCTTACCCGGGTGCGCCCACTGGTAGGCCAGCAGACTGCGCAGTCCCGCGGCCTTGGCGTGATCGTCACCCGGCATCCGGCCCCACAGGGTGCCCTTGCCGTGCACGACCTCGTCATGGCTTATCGGCAGCACGTAGTTCTCGCTGAACGCATACAGCATCGAGAACGTCATCTCGTGGTGGTGATAGCTGCGGTGCACCGGGTCATGGCTGACGTAGTCGAGCGTGTCGTTCATCCAGCCCATGTTCCACTTCATCGAAAAACCAAGGCCGCCAAGGTTGGTGGGGCGGGTGACGCCTGGCCACGACGTCGACTCCTCGGCGACCGTGACGATTCCCGGGGCGACCTTGTGCACGGTGGCGTTCATCTCCTGCAGGAACTGCACCGCCTCCAGGTTCTCCCGGCCACCGTGGATGTTGGGCGTCCAGCCACCCTCCGGACGTGAGTAGTCGAGGTAGAGCATCGACGCGACGGCGTCCACCCTCAGTCCGTCAATGTGATATTCCTCCAGCCAATACAACGCATTGGCGACCAGGAAGTTGCGCACCTCGGGTCGGCCGAAGTCGAAAACGTAGGTGCCCCAGTCGAGCTGCTCTCCGCGGCGCGGGTCGGAGTGCTCGTACAGCGGGGTTCCGTCAAATCGGCCCAGCGCCCAGGCATCCTTCGGGAAGTGGGCCGGAACCCAGTCCACGATCACCCCGATCCCCGCTTGGTGCAGGGTATCCACCAGATGTCGAAAATCGTCGGGGGTTCCCAGCCGCGACGTGGGTGCGTAGTACGAGGTGACCTGGTATCCCCACGACCCGCCGAACGGGTGCTCGGCCACCGGCAGCAGCTCGACGTGGGTGAAGCCCTGTTCCACAACGTATTCGGTGAGCTCGGTGGCCAGCTGTCGGTAGCTGAGGCCGGGCCGCCAGGACATCAGGTGCACCTCGTAGGTGCTCATCGGTTCGAACACCGGATTCTGCGCGGCGCGCCGGGTCATCCAGTCGCCGTCGTTCCAGGTGTAGGAGCTGCTCGTGACCCGGGAGGCCGTCTGCGGCGGAACTTCAGTGGCGAAGGCCATCGGGTCGGCCCGGTCGGAAGTCACCCCGCCCGCGCCGTGGACCCGAAACTTGTACAGGCCGTCGACGGGAAACCCGGGCCAGAACAGCTCCCAGACGCCCGACGAACCGAGGACACGCATCTGTGCCTCGTTGCCGTCCCAGTGGTTGAAGTCACCGACGACGCTGACGCCCTTGGCATTCGGCGCCCATACCGCGAACGAGACTCCTTCCACGACTCCGTCGGCGGTGGTGAAACTGCGCGGATGGGCTCCCAGGATCTCCCACAGGCGTTCGTGGCGTCCCTCGGCGAACAGGTGCAGATCGAGCTCGCCGAGCGTGGGCAGGAACCGGTAGGCGTCGGCGGTGGTGTGGGTGAAGATGGTGTCGTCGGCGCCCGGATAGCCGATCTCCAGACGGTAGTCCGCGAGATTGGTGAACGGAACGGCAACCGCGAAGAGTCCGGAATCGATGTGCTGCAGCGGGAATCGTTCACCGCCGATCAAAGCGACGACTTTGGAGGCGTGGGGGCGGAAGGCCCGGATAACGGTCTCGCCGGCGTACTCGTGGGCGCCGAGTACCGAATGCGGGTCGTGGTGTTGGCCCGTCCGCAGTCGCTGGATGTCGGTGGGATCGGGGCGCAGATGTAGATCGGTGAGGTGGTTACTTCGTGTCATCTCGTTCTCATTCCCTGCGTAGCAAGCTCAGTCGTTGCTCATAGGGTACGAGCGGCATGTTCAACACGTGCGCCACCGCTTTGGCGGGATCGATGCGCACGTAATTCGACTGCCCCCACTGGTATTCCTCGCCGGTGATCTCGTCGCGTACCCAGAACCGGTCATGTGTTTCCATACCCAGTGCCTCCATGTTCAACCACAATGTGGCTTCCTCGGGGCCGAACGGGTTGAGGGTGACCACCACGAGGACGGTGTCGCCGGTGATCGGGTCGAACTTGCTGTAGGCGAGCAGTGCGTCGTTGTCCACGTGGTGGAAGGTCAGCGTCCGCAGCTGGCGCAGCGCGGGGTGCAGACGCCGGATCTCGTTGAGGCGGGTGACGAATGGCTCAAGGGAGCGTCCCTCGGCAAGCGCCGTGGCGAAGTCGCGGGGGCGCAACTCGTATTTCTCGGAGTCCAGATACTCCTCGCTGCCCTCCCGGACAGCCCGGTGTTCGAACAGTTCGAAGCCCGAGTACATGCCCCACGACGGGCTCATGGTGGCGGCCAGCACCGCGCGGATCGCGAACATGCCCGGACCGCCGTGCTGCAGCGACTCGTGCAGGATGTCAGGGGTGTTGACCCAGAGGCTGGGCCGTGCGCTGTCGGCGTTTTCTGTGATCTCGTTGCCGAATTCGGTGATCTCCCACTTACTGGTGCGCCACGTGAAGTACGTGTAGGACTGGGTGAAGCCGCGTTTGGCCAGGCCGTAGAGCCGGGCCGGCCGGGTGAAGGCCTCGGACAGGAACAGTACGTCCGGATCCTCGTTCTTGACCTCGGCGATCAGCCAGACCCAGAAGTTCGGCGGTTTGGTGTGCGGGTTGTCGACGCGGAAAACCTTGACGCCGTGCGAGATCCAGAATCGCACCACCCGCAGCACCTCGTGGTACAGCCCGGCGGGATCGTTGTCGAAGTTGAGCGGATAGATGTCCTGGTACTTCTTGGGCGGGTTCTCCGCGTAGGCGATCGTGCCGTCCGGCAGCACCGTGAACCACTCCGGATGCGCTGCGGCCCAAGGATGATCGGGCGCGCATTGCAGCGCCAGATCGAGGGCCACCTCCACGCCCTGCTCGCGGGCCGCTGCGACGAAGGCATCGAAGTCGTCGATCGTGCCCAGTGCGGGGTGTACGGCGTCGTGACCGCCTTCGTCGCTCCCGATGGCCCATGGCGAACCGACGTCGTCCGGCGCCGCGGTCACTGCGTTGTTGCGGCCCTTGCGGTGCACCTTGCCGATGGGGTGGATGGGCGGCAGGTAGACGATGTTGAAACCCATGCGGGCGATGCGGGGCAGTTGATCGGCGGCGGTGGCGAACGTCCCGTGCACCGGATGTCCGGCCTTGTCCCGGCCGCCTGTAGAGCGCGGGAACATCTCGTACCACGAGGAGAACCGGGCCAGCGGACGGTCCACCCAGACACCGTATTGCTCACCGCGGGTGACCAACTCGCGCAGCGGGTACTGGTCGAGCAGTTCGGTGACCTCGTCGGAAAGCGCTGCACCGGCGCGAATGAAGGGATCGCCGGGCGTGCGGAGCACTGCGGCGGCCTCGAGCAATGGATCGCGTAGTTTGCGGGGCACCCCGGTGGCCGCGCGCTGGAGCAGGCGTGCCCCGATCAGCAGGTCGTTGGCCAGCTCGGCCTCGCTCTGGCCGGCGCCGAGCTTGGCTTCGACCGCGTGCCGCCAGGTCGCCAGCGGATCACCCCAGCCGTCTACGCGGTACGTCCACAGACCGACGCTGTCCGGCGTGAACTGGCCGTGGAAGACATCGGGGGTGTGCCCGGTGGACATGGGCAGGGCCTGTGGCTTGATCCGCTGGGTGGGACGCATCACCTCGCCGATCGGCACAGGTACCTGCGCGGTGCCCGGCCCGGTGGCCAGCCGCGGGTACTCGGTGCCGAGGTAACGCACCACCAGCGTGGCCGCGACGGCGTCGTGGCCTTCGCGCCAGACCGTGGCCCGCACCGGGACGACCTCGCCGACGACGGCTTTTGCCGGGAACTGCCCGCAGAAGACCACGGGCGCGACATCGTCGATTCCGATACGACCGGCCACCCATCCACTCCTCACGTCGCCACGGTCAAGCGGCTGTCTGTCGTTCACTTGCCTTGTCGCGTCTGATACCCACCGTAGTGGGCTGTTCAATCTCGCGGGCGTTAAGAGCCGCGCAGGGATACGTTGCCTGAACGGATATCCCTCACCGCTGCACGGGTCGGAATTGTCAGTAAGGTTGGGACGCGTGAAAGCCCTGAGAAGGTTCACCGTCCGCACTCACCTTCCCGAGCGGTTGGCGGCGCTGGAACGACTGTCGATCAACCTCCGGTGGTCGTGGCACAAACCGACCCAGGATTTGTTTGCTGTCATCGACGCCGAGCTGTGGCAGCAGACCAACGGCGACCCGGTGGCCCTGCTGGGAGCGGTCAGTCCGCAGCGGCTCGACGAACTGGCCGCCGACGAATCGTTTCTGGGCCGCCTCGACGAGTTGGCCGCGGACCTGGACACCTACCTCAGCCGGCCGCTGTGGTACCAGCAACAGATCGCCGACGGCGTCGAGATGCCGAAGGGAATCGCCTATTTCTCGATGGAGTTCGGTGTCGCCGAAGTATTGCCCAACTATTCGGGCGGTCTGGGGATCCTGGCCGGTGACCATCTGAAATCCGCCTCGGATCTCGGGCTGCCCCTGATCGCGGTGGGCCTGTACTACCGCTCGGGGTATTTCCGGCAGTCCCTGACCGCCGACGGTTGGCAGCATGAGACCTATCCGTCGCTGGACCCGCAAGGGCTGCCGTTGCGGTTGCTCAACGACGCGTCCGGCGCGCCGGTGCTGGTGAAGTTGGCGTTGCCGGATGCCCGTGAGCTGCGGGCTCGGGTCTGGATCGCGCAGGTCGGCCGGATTCCGCTGCTCCTGCTCGATTCCGACGTTCCGGAGAACGAGCACGAACTGCGCGGGGTGACCGACCGGCTGTACGGCGGCGACCAGGAACACCGCATCAAGCAGGAGATCCTGGCCGGTATCGGCGGGGTGCGTGCGATCCGAGCCTTCACCGAGATCGAGAATCTGCATGCCCCTGAGGTTTTCCACATGAACGAGGGCCACGCGGGCTTTCTCGGGGTCGAACGGATTCGCGAATTGGTCGCGGCGGGACTGGATTTCGACACCGCGCTGACCGTGGTGCGGTCCTCGACCGTGTTCACCACCCACACCCCGGTGCCGGCCGGCATCGACCGGTTCCCGGTCGAGATGGTGAAGCGCTACTTCGGCGGCCCGGCCGATGAGCCCTCGCGCGAAGAGGATCCATCGCGCGGTCCGGCCGACTCCCGGCTGTTGCCCGGAGTGCCGCTGGACCGGGTGGTCGCGTTCGGTGCCGAGGACGATCCGTCGAAGTTCAACATGGCGCACATGGGTCTGCGGCTCGCGCAGCGGGCCAACGGGGTGTCGCTGCTGCACGGTCAGGTCAGCCGGGGCATGTTCAACGACCTGTGGCCGGGGTTCGACCAGGCCGAGGTGCCGATCGGATCGATCACCAACGGTGTGCACGCCCCGACCTGGGCGGCCCCGCAGTGGCTGGCCCTGGGACGGGAGCTGATCGGTTCGGAGGCGGCCGAACCGGCGGTGTGGGAGCGGCTGCAGGAGGTCGAACCCGGACACATGTGGTGGATCCGCTCCCAGCTGCGCGAGACGCTGATCGGCGACGTGCGTGACCGCCTGCGTCGCTCCTGGCTGGAACGTGGCGCGTCTGAGGCCGAACTGGGCTGGATCGCAACAGCTTTCGATCCGTCGGTGCTGACTGTCGGGTTCGCCCGGCGGGTGCCCACCTACAAGCGGCTGACGCTGATGCTGCGCGACCCGGAGCGGCTGGAGAAACTGCTGCTCGACGAGAAGCGGCCCGTGCAGCTGATCGTGGCGGGCAAATCGCACCCTGCCGACGACGGCGGCAAGGCGCTGATCCAGCAGATCGTGCGGTTCGCCGACCGGCCCGAGGTGCGGCACCGCATCGCGTTCCTGCCGGACTACGACATGTCGATGGCCCGGTTGCTGTACTGGGGTTGCGACGTCTGGCTCAACAATCCGCTGCGGCCGTTGGAGGCCTGCGGCACGTCGGGCATGAAGAGTGCACTCAACGGCGGGCTGAACCTCTCTATCAGGGACGGCTGGTGGGATGAGTGGTACGACGGCGAGAACGGCTGGGAGATCCCGACGGCCGACGGAGTGGACGACGAGGCCCGGCGCGATGACCTGGAGGCCGCGGCCCTCTACGACCTCCTCGAACACGCCGTGACACCGAAGTTCTACGAGCGCGACGAGCACGGGGTGCCGACCCGCTGGGTCGAGATGGTTCGCCACACGCTGCAGGTGCTCGGGCCGAAGGTACTGGCGTCGCGCATGGTGCGGGACTACACCGAGAAGTACTACCTGCCTGCGGCGCAGTCGTTGCGCCAGACCGTCGAGGCGCCATCGGGGGAGCCGTTCGGGGCGGCCCGGGAATTGGCCGATTACCGGCGCCGTGCGCAGGAAGCCTGGCCGAAGATTCAGATCACCGACGTGGACAGCTACGGCTTGCCCGATACGCCGCTGCTCGGGTCACAGCTGACGCTGACCGCCACGGTGCAGCTGGCTGGTCTGCGGCCCGACGAGGTGACGGTGCAGGCCGTGCTGGGCCGGGTGGACGCAGGTGACGTGATCCTGAACCCGGTGACCGTGCAGATGGCGCACACCGGTTCGGCCGAGGGCGATACCGAGGTGTTCTCGATCAGCACGCCGCTGCCGGTGGCCGGGCCGGTGGGGTACACCGTCCGCGTGTTGCCGCACCACCGGCTGCTGACCGCCGACAACGAGCTCGGCTTGGTGGCGCTGGCTTGAGTAGAGCGCTCAAAGTTCAGCTCGATGGTGGACCGTACGCGCTGGCTGCCGGAAGCGATGGCGCGATGTGGGTGACGCTGGTGCATGGTGGCGCCGTCGCCCGGGTTTCGTCCACCGGTGAGGTCAGCACCTACTCGGTCGGAGAAGGCTCACGTCCGTCGATCATCGCGGCCGGACCGGACGGGGCATTGTGGTTCACCCGGTCCGGCGATGATCGGATCGGCCGCATCACCACCGCGGGGGAGTTGAGCTCTTTCGAATTGCGCGGGGGCAGTGCGCCGTTCGGGATCACCGCGGGTCCCGACGACGCGTTGTGGTTCACCACGATGTCCTCGGGCGAGATCGGCAGAATCGGCACCGACGGTGAGATCAGCACCGCGGCCACGGTGGGCGGGATGCCGTCGATGATCACCGAGGGGCCCGATGGCGCGTTGTGGTTCACGCTCAACGAGACCGGTGCGGTGGGCCGGCTGACCGTCGAGGGATCCCTCAAAGTCCGCGAATTGCCCACTGCCGCAGCCGGTCCCGTCGGTATCGCGGCCACTCACGACGATGCCGTGTGGTTCACCGAGATCCGTGCGGACAAGATCGGCAGAATCCCGGTGAACGACGCCATTCAGGAGTTGGACCTGCCGGGCAAACCGCATGCGGTGGTCGCCGACCCGACCGACGGAGTGTGGGTCAGTCTGTGGGGTGCAGATCAGATCGCCCGCATCAGCGGCGACGGGGAAGTGGTCACCATCGACCTGCCGTCCGGCAGCGAGCCGCACGGATTGGCCATCGGTCCCGACGGCGCCTGCTGGGTGGCGCTGGAGTGTGGTTTCGTCCTGAAAATGCCCACCTGAGTGACGGGGCGCACTGACGGTCGGGTAAGTACATAGGCAGTCTTGTTCCCGCGGGGAAACCGTAACGAGAGGCCGCCTGTGTTGATTCGCTCGTTCGGACTGTTCACCGCCCTGTTCACGGCCTGCGCCGTATCGATCACACCGGCTTGGGCCGATCCCGTCGTCCCCCCTGACGCCGAGGTCGTCGCCGATGTGGTGCCCGCGCCGGACCAACCGGCCGCCGCCGAGCTGGTCGAGTCGACCCCGCCGGCCAACCTCAAGACCCCGGATGGCTGGACACTGATCGTGTCGGCGGCCGACGAAACACAGGCCGTCGTACCGCCACTGACCACCGCGGTGTCCTCACGCGAATATGTGGTCGGCGGGACGTACCGCGGTGCGATGTCCGGTCCCGACCACGGTGATCCTCGCGGCACCTTGGAGGCCGGTTACCAAATCGGCTGCGGGATCGACATGAGCACCTCCAACGGCGTCTCCTTGACGGGTACCGCCGGACTCAACACGTCCATCGGCCTTCTCGGCACCGATGTGGTTTCGCCATGGCCCGAGGGCATCCTGCCGGGAGTCGGCGCGAACATCGGCGGTGGAATCACGATCGGTCTCAAACCCGGCATCATCAACCTCATCCCGGTGGTCGAAAAGGAGTTCAAGGGCACCGAGCCGTGGGTGATGATCAGCAACTTCCGAGTGAAGATCGACGGCTGCGTGGGGCAGTCGTTCATCCGGTCCTATGCGGTGCTGACCCGTTCGACCGATGAATCCGAAGCGGTGCTGGCGTGGTACGGGACCACGAAAGTGGTCTGAGCAGAAACCGCCCGCCGTCAGGCGAACCGCTTGAGGCAGCGTTCCTCGTCACCGAGGATGCCGACCCGGAACGCGTCGATGCGGGCGAAGCCCGACGGCACCGACTCGCCGTTGACGTCGCTGGCCGCCAACCCGTTTGTGAGGATCCCTGATACCGCTTCATCGACGTCACCCGCGGTCAGCAGAATGGTGTCGCCGTTGGGCAGGTTCACGGGTTTGGTCATCTTTGCCGTGGCCACTCCGGTGAGGCAGGCCGTGCGCAGCGCTGCCTCGGCGTTGTCGAGGACCAGGCCGCGGGCATGCTGCAGGGCCAGCGTGTAGCGCGAGATCAGCACGGAGAAGGCGGTGTTGTCGCCGCCGGCCAGACCGCCGACGTCGGCCTCGTCGGACGGCGCTGCCAACGCTTGCAGTTCGTCCAGATCGATCACGATGGTGTTGGTGTCGGGGCAGTAGGAGGTGGGCGGGCTTGGCCGTGCGCCCGGACAGTCGAGGGCAGCGTCGGGCCGGAAATCGAGTTGCGGGGGAGCGTCGGGTTTGAAGATGACGTTGAGCGCGTCGACCAACGAGCGGACCCAGCGTTCGGCGATGTCCAGGTCGCCGCTCTGGTCCTCGGGTAGCAGGACGGGAAGCTCGCCCCGGCGCTGATCGATCTCCTTGACGTCGATTGCGGCACAGGCCCCCGGCCCGTCGGTGAACCCGAACTGAAAGGCCGAGATCCGTTCGAACGCCGACCCGTGCTCATCGATCCCGACCTGGGCTTGCGCCTCGGTCAGAAGCGGATCACGGAACGCCACCACCGCCGCCAGCAGCTTGTTGAGCCCGTCGGCGGTGCTGAGCGCGAACCGCGGAGAATCACCCTGGGCGACCCATCGCATGTAGGTGCCGGCGAGGCAGTCGGCCTGCTGCTCGGCGACCAGGGTGGGTGTCTTGCGGTTGATCAGCCCGGCCTGCTGCTGGATCGCATGACCGTACTCGTGCGCGAGCACCATGACGGCACCCATGTCGCCGTTGTTCTGGCGTAAGCCGGGCATCAGCACGCCCCGGTCCCAGCCGATGGTCCGGTCTGGCTTGCAGAACGCGGCGTTGACCAGCCCGTAGGTGTCCATCCCGCAGAACTGTCCGTCGAATCCTTCGGCGTCCCAGGAGATCAGCGCGCGCACCGGTTGGAACTCGCCCTTGAACACCTCGGAGTACGCGTCCGACCAGAACTCCTCGAGGTCACTGACGGCGCTGGCGGCGAGATTGTCGATCTTGCCGCCGTCGGTGTTGGTCACCTTGCGGGTGGGTGTCGCGGCGTCGGGGCGCAGCCCGCTGGAGCCGTCGGTGGCCGGCATGCCCGCCACTGAGAAGGGGTCGCTGAACACGGATACCGCCGTGCCACCGACCAGGGATGAGCATGCGGCCGATGGCAACAGCGTGCACACCGCGACCGCGAAGCCGAACAGGGTGCGTCGGCTCATATCGCTACCTTCCGGTGCACTCTGGCGGCCAACTGCCCGCGCGGTTATGCCGCACACACTAGTTAACTCGGCGCGCGCAGGGTGCGATATCAGCCCGCGCCGCGAAGCCGTTTCAGCGACTGACGCACCCGGTCAGGGTCGGTGGTGGACCAGAACGGTGGCAACGACGAACGCAGGTACCCGCCGTAGCGGGCGGTCGCCAACCGGGAGTCCAGCACCGCGATCACGCCGCGGTCGTCGGTGTGCCGGAGCAGCCGCCCGGTGCCCTGGGCGAGCAGCAGCGCGGCATGGTTGGCCGCGACCGCCATGAATCCGTTGCCGCCGTGTGCGCTGATGGCGCGTTGCCGCGCCGTCAACAACGGATCGTCGGGGCGGGGGAACGGTATCCGGTCGATGAGTACCAGCGACAACGACGGCCCCGGCACGTCCACGCCCTGCCACAGCGACAGCGTGCCGAACAGTGAGGTCTCGGGATCGTCGGAAAACTGTTGCACCAAAGCCGAAGTGGTGTCTTCGCCTTGACACAGCACCGGGGTGGACAGCCGCCCGCGCATCACCTCGGCCGCGGCCTTGGCCGCCCGCATCGACGAGAACAGACCGAGGGTACGACCGCCTGCCGCGGTGATCAGGCCCTCGATCTCGTCCAGAGTGCGGGCATCGGTGCCGTCGCGGCCCGGTGGCGGTAAATGCTTGGCCACGTACAGGATTGCCGCTTTTGCGTGGTCGAAAGGCGACCCGACGTCGAGGCCTCGCCACCCCGGTTTGGCCGGCCCGCCGGCGTCACCCGGTTTGGCCGGCCCGCCGGCGTCACCCGGTTTGGCCGGCCCGCCGGCGTCGACGAAAGCGCCCAGACCCCAGTTCCGCGCCATCGCATCGAAGTTGCCGCCGAGGGTGAGGGTCGCCGAGGTGAGCACCGCCGTGGTGTTGGCGAACAATCTGGTGCGCAACAGCCCCGAGACCGACATCGGGGCCACCCGCAGGATCACCCGCGTCGCGTTCGCGGTTTCTTCCCGCGCCACCCAGACCACGTCGACGCGGTCGGGGATCGGCGGGACGAACGAGGTGAGGATGCGAGTGGCGGTGTCGCTGACATCGTTGAGCGCGGTGACCGCTTCGGTGCGGGCCGACGCGGCCTGCGGGTCGCTGGGGGAGGTGTCGATCGCCGTGCGTGCCGCGTTGGCCGCGTCGCGCAATGCGGTCAGGTAGATGCCCAACTCCTCACCGAGAACATCGATACGGCCGGCGTCGAGCTCGTGCAGCAGCGAGGACAGCGTCGCGGTGGCGGCCTCGAAGCGTTGTGCCAGTTCATCATCGACCAGCCGCGACATCCTGCGGTGCGCCACAGCCATGGAGGTCGCCGAGAGTTCGGCGGTGGCCACCGCGGTGACCCGGTCGGCGAGCTCGTGGGCTTCGTCGACGACCAGCAGCTCGTACTCCGGTAACACCGAGAAGTCGGAGAGCGCGTCGATGGCGAGCAGTGCGTGATTGGTGACGACGACGTCGGCGGCACCGGCCTTCTCGCGCGCCCGCTCCGCGAAGCAGTCGGTTCCGAACTGGCAGCGCGACACCCCGATGCACTCGCGTGCCGACACGCTGACCTGTGACCACGACCGGTCCGGCACACCGGGGGTCAGCTCGTCACGGTCACCGGTCTCGGTGTCCGACGACCACTCGGTCAGCCTTTTCACATCGCGGCCCATCGCGCTGACCGCCATGGGTGAGAACAGTTCGTCCTGGGGAAGTGCGGTGGGATCCTCCGCCGCTCCGTTGTGAATCTTGTTCAGGCACAGATAGTTTCCGCGCCCTTTCAACAGTGCGAAGGTGGGTTTGCGGGGCAGCGCGTCGGCCAGCGAATTGACCAGTCGGGGCAGATCGCGGTCCACGAGCTGCCGTTGCAGCGCGATGGTGGCCGTCGACACGACCACCGGCTGTTCGGTCTGCAACGCGCGCGCGATCGAGGGCACCAGATAGGCCAGCGATTTGCCGGTGCCGGTGCCCGCCTGCACGGCCAGGTGTTCACCGGACTCGAAGGCCTTGGCCACCGCCTCGGCCATCTCGACCTGGCCCGGGCGGCCGGTGCCGCCGAGCCCCTTGACGGCGATCTTGAGAAGGTTGGTCACCACGTTGGCCATCTCGGGGGATGGCTTCGATTTGGTCCTCATGATCTGTGACGGCCGCTGCTAACGAGCCGGTTCGGTCGGCGCGACCCGGGTGGGGATGGCCGGCTCACCGCGGGACAGTTTCAGGCCGTCCCACGGCAGACTGTGCAGCCCTGCGGCGACCCGCTCGCGCGCGGCGGACAGATCGGTGGCGGGGTGGTGCCCTTCGACGGGGACGCCGCCCGTCACGAGCGGCACCGTGAGCCGGCGGACTGTGAGCCCCGATGCCTCCGGCGGCTGGTGACCGTACGGGTGGACCACCTCTTCGACGATGGTGCCCGAGGGCTTGGCAAGCCGAACCGCCTCTTTGCGTCCGCCGTGGGATTCCTTGTGGCTACTGCGTTTGGCCACCGGCATCCCGTCCACCTCGACCAGTTTGTACACCATGCCCGCAGTCGGTGCGCCGGATCCGGTGACCACGGAGGTGCCCACCCCGTAGCTGTCTACGGGCTCGGCGCGAAGCGCGGCGATCGCGAACTCGTCGAGATCCCCTGAGACCACGATCTGGGTACCCGTCGCGCCGAGATCATCGAGCTGCTGGCGCACCTGACGGGCCAGCACACCGAGATCGCCCGAGTCGATGCGCACCGCGCCCAGCTGCGGGCCGGCGGCCGCGATCGCGTTGGCCACGCCCGCGGTGATGTCATAGGTGTCCACCAGCAGGGTGGTGCCGACGCCGAGGGCTGCCACCTGGCCGCGGAACGCCGACTGCTCGTCGGGCCCGGACTCTGTGGTGTGCAGCAGCGTGTAGGCGTGTGCCGCGGTGCCCAGCGCGGGCACCCCGTAGCGCTGCTGGGCGGCCAGATTGGACGATCCGGCGAACCCCGCGAGGTAGGCGGCGCGGGCTGCGGCCACCGCGGCCTGTTCATGGGTGCGCCGTGAGCCCATCTCGATCATCGGCCTGCCATGCGCCGCACTGGCCATTCGGGCCGCTGCCGAGGCGATCGCCGTGTCGTGGTTGAGGATTGACAGCACGAGCGTCTCCAGGACCACGCACTCGGCGAAGGTCCCGTGTACGGACATCACCGGTGAACCCGGGAAGTAGAGCTCGCCCTCGGCATAGCCGTCGATGTCACCCCCGAACCGGTAGTTCGACAGGAAATCGAGGGTCTCCGAATCCAGGAAGTCGGACAGCACGGCGAGTTCGTCGGCTGCGAAGGCGAACTCTGCCAACGCTTCCACAAGCCGCCCGGTGCCGGCGACGACGCCGTAGCGGCGTCCTTCGGGCAATCGACGGGCAAAGACTTCGAACGTGGTCCGGCGGGATGCCGTGCCATCGCGCAGGGCGGCGGAGAGCATCGTCAGCTCGTACTTGTCGGTGAGCAACGCGACGGTCACATCAGCAACCGTAGCCGTTCGCGGCTGCCTCAATAGCGCGGCACCCCGGCCGGTATTGTGGGCCCATGGTTACACCGGCGAAGGCCCGACCGGGGACCCGCGAAGAGCGCAGCGTCACGGCGGCGCCCCGGGAAGATGCGGCCACCGAAAGCCCATGGGTGACCATCGTCTGGGACGATCCGGTCAACCTCATGACCTATGTCACCTACGTGTTCCAGAAACTGTTCGGCTACAGCGAGCCACATGCCACCAAGCTCATGCTGCAGGTGCACAACGAGGGGAAGGCCGTGGTGTCGGCAGGCAGCCGCGAGTCGATGGAAACCGACGTGTCCAAACTGCACGCAGCGGGGCTGTGGGCGACCATGCAACAGGACCGCTGATCGACTGTGCGCAAATGGAAACGGGTCGAGACCGTGAACGGTCTGCGGTTGCGCTCGGCGTTGGAGGCTCACGAGGCCGCGTTGTTGTCGAGCCTGGGCACCTCGATGCTGGGCATGCTCGACGAGCGTGGATCATCTGGCTCCACAGACGAACTCGAGATGATCACCGGCATGAAGACCGGCAATCCACTACCGCCCGAGGACGCCACCATGAAGCGTCTGCTGCCCGATTTCTATCGGCCGCAGACCGAGCATCCGGCCGGCTCTGGCACCGCCGAGAGCCTCAACAGTGCGCTGCGAGGTCTGCATGAACCGGCCATCATCGAAGCCAAACGCGAAGCAGCCCAACGATTGTTGGACACCGTTCCCGACGGCGGCGGCAAGTTCGAGCTGACCGAGGACGACGCCGAGGCGTGGGCGGCTGCCGTCAACGACATCCGGCTGGCGTTGGGCACCATGCTCGACATCGGCGCGCAGGCGCCCGATCAGCTGCCTGCCGAGCATCCGATGGCCGGGCACCTCGACGTCTACCAGTGGCTGACCGTGCTGCAGGAGTACCTCGTCCTGAGCCTCATGGGGAGGTAGGAAGCCTGATGGGTTCGATCACCGACGTCGGCGGCATCCTCGTCGGCCACCATCACCGCATCGACCGGGATGCGACTCTCGGATCGGGATGGGCATCGGGATCGACCGTCGTGCTCGCCCCGCCGGGGACCGTCGGCGCGGTCGACGGGCGAGGCGGTGCGCCCGGTACCCGCGAGACCGACCTGCTCGACCCGATAAACACCGTGCGCCACGTCGACGCCGTGGTGCTCACCGGCGGGAGCGCCTACGGGCTGGCCGCCGCAGACGGCGTGATGACCTGGCTGGAGGAGCAGGGCCGTGGCGTCGCGATGGACGGCGGCGTGGTCCCGATCGTGCCCGCCGCGGTGATCTTCGACCTGCCAGTGGGCGGCTGGGGCAACCGGCCGACGGCGGACTTCGGCTATGCCGCCGCCGCGGCAGCCTCCACCGAGTTCGCGCTCGGCACTGTCGGCGGCGGGGTCGGCGCGCGGGCCGGAGTGCTGAAAGGCGGTGTCGGTACCGCCTCGCTCACGTTGGACTGTGGAGTGACCGTGGGCGCCCTGGTCGTGCTCAACGCCGCCGGTGACGTGGTGGATCCGGCCACCGGCCTGCCGTGGATGACTCGGTTGACGGCGCAATTCGGGCTGACCGCCCCGCCCGCCGATCAGCTCGCCGGCTATGCCGACCTGCATCGGGAAAGCGGTCCGCTCAACACCACCATCGCTGTGGTCGCCACCGATGCGGCCCTCAGCCCGGCCGGCTGCCGGCGGATGGCGGTCGCCGCCCATGACGGACTGGCCAGGACCATCTCACCGTGCCACACGCCACTGGACGGAGATACGGTGTTCGCGCTGGCGACCGGCGCGGTGCAGGTCGAACCCGACGAGAAGACCCCTGTGGCGATGTCGCCGGAGACCGCACTGCTCACCCGGGTCGGGGCCGCTGCGGCCGACGTGCTGGCCCGTGCCGTGCTGGTCGGCTTGCTGGCCGCCGAACCGGTGGCAGGAATACCGACTTACCGTGACATGTTGCCGGGAGCGTTCGAATGAGTCGGCTCTCCGCCGAAACTTCCAGCAGGGGTCGACTCGCCATTTTTCTGCCCGAATACAGTTTCGCGGTGAGGACAGCGAATGAAGGAGTGCTGACGTGCTGGTGATCCGCCGGGATCTCGTCGAGTCGATGGTGGCGCATGCCCGCGCCGACCACCCCGACGAGGCGTGTGGGGTGATCGCCGGGCCGGAGGGCTCCGACCGGCCGGACCGGTTCATCGCGATGGTCAACGCCGAGCGCTCGCCGACCTTCTACCGCTTCGATTCAGGTGAGCAGCTCAAGGTGTGGCGTGCGTTAGAAGACGCAGGCGATGCTCCTATCGTCATCTATCACTCGCACACCGCAACCGAGGCCTACCCGAGCCGCACCGACATCTCCTACGCCTCCGAGCCTGACGCCCACTACGTGCTCGTCTCCACGCGCGACCCGCAACAGCACGAGCTGCGGAGCTACCGCATCGTCGACGGCGTCGTCACCGAAGAACCCGTCACTATCGTCGAGCAGTACACCTCCTAAGGAGCTCTCATGGCTGTAACCGTCTCCATCCCGACCATCCTGCGTCCGCACACCGACGGCCAGAAGCGTGTCAGCGCCTCCGGTGACACCCTGCAGGCGGTGATCACCGACCTCGAGGCCAATTACTCCGGGATTACCGGTCGCCTGGTGGACCCCGATAATCCGGGCAAGCTGCACCGGTTCGTCAACATCTACGTCAACGACGAGGACGTGCGGTTCTCCGGCGGGCTGGACACCACCGTCGCCGATGGCGACTCGGTGACGATCCTGCCTGCCGTGGCAGGCGGATGACGGGCAGGTCATGACCAGATACGACTCGCTGTTGCAGGCCCTCGGCAACACCCCGTTGGTCGGGCTGCAGCACCTGTCGCCCCGGTGGGAGGACGGTCCTGACGGGCCGCACGTGCGGTTGTGGGCCAAGCTCGAGGATCGCAACCCGACAGGCTCGATCAAGGATCGACCCGCGCTGCGCATGATCGAGCAGGCCGAGCGTGACGGGCTACTGAGCCCCGGCGCCACGATCCTGGAGCCCACCAGCGGTAACACCGGGATCTCGCTGGCCATGGCCGCAATGCTCAAGGGCTACAACATGATCTGCGTGATGCCCGAGAACACCTCGATCGAGCGGCGTCAGATCCTTGAACTGTACGGCGCGAGAATCATTTTCAGTCCAGCCGAGGGCGGCTCCAACACGGCGGTGGCCACCGCGAAAGAGCTTGCGGCCGAGAACCCTTCGTGGGTGATGCTGTACCAGTACGGCAACCCGGCCAACACCGACGCGCACTACTACGGCACCGGCCCGGAGCTGCTGGCCGACCTGCCCGAGATCACCCATTTCGTCGCCGGGCTCGGCACCACCGGCACCCTGATGGGCACCGGCCGCTTCCTGCGTGAACAGGTACCCGGCGTGCAGATAGTGGCTGCCGAACCACGCTACGGCGAGGGGGTGTACGCGCTGCGCAACATCGACGAAGGGTTCATCCCCGAGTTGTACGACCCAGAGGTGCTGACGACCCGGTTCTCGGTGGGCTCCTACGACGCCGTCAAGCGCACCCGCGATCTGGTGACCCGCGAAGGCATCTTCGCCGGCATCTCCACCGGCGCGGTGCTGCACGCGGCACTGGGCATGGGCGCCAAGGCGATCAAGGCGGGCGAGCGCGCCGACATCGCGTTCGTGGTCGCCGACGCCGGTTGGAAGTATCTGTCCACCGGTGCCTACGCCGGTAGCCTTGATGACGCAGAGGACGCGTTGGAAGGGCAGCTATGGGCGTGAGCAGCGATGAGTAGTCTGCCGTCGTCCACCGCGCCGAAGAAGCCGCCCGCGTGGATCGTCGGCGGCCTGACCATCGTCAGCTTCGTCGCGCTGCTCTACGTCATCGAAATCGTCGACACCGCCATGGGTCACCGGCTGGACCAGGACGGCATCCGGCCTCTGCAGACGGACGGCCTGTGGGGCATCCTGTGGGCGCCCCTGTTGCACGGCGGCTGGCCGCATCTGATCGCCAACACCGTGCCGGCGCTGGTGCTCGGGTTTCTGATGACGTTGGCCGGCATGGGGCGATTCATCGCGGCGACCGCCATCATCTGGGTAGTCGGCGGCTTCGGCACCTGGCTGATCGGCAACATCGGCCTGCACTGCCCCTACGTGAGCGTGCCGTGCACCAGCACGCACATCGGCGCGTCCGGCCTGATTTTCGGTTGGCTGGCGTTCCTGATCGTGTTCGGCTTCTTCACCCGCAAGGTGTGGGAGATCGTCGTCGGCGTCGTCGTGCTGTTCGTCTACGGCGGCGTCTTGTTGGGCATGCTGCCCGGCAATCCGGGGGTGTCCTGGCAGGGCCACCTGTGCGGGGCCATTGCCGGTGTGGTGGCGGCCTATCTTCTGTCCGGACCGGAACGCAAGTCACGGGAATCGAAGAAGCGTTCCGCCCAGCCGCGTCTGAGCGCATGAACCTATGAGCGACGCCCTGGCACCCGTCGGCATCTTCGACTCCGGCGTCGGCGGACTGACCGTGGCCCGCGCGATCATCGACCAGCTGCCCGACGAGGACATCATCTACGTCGGCGATACCGGCAACGGTCCGTACGGTCCGCTGAGCATTCCGGAGATCCGGGCCCATTCGTTGACCATCGGCGACGATCTGGTGGCCCGGGGCGTCAAGGCTCTGGTGATCGCGTGCAACACGGCTTCGTCGGCCTCCCTGCGCGACGCCCGCGAGCGCTACTCGCCGGTGCCGGTGGTCGAGGTGATCCTGCCGGCCGTGCGCCGTGCGGTGGCCGCCACCCGCAACGGTCGCATCGGCGTGATCGGTACGGCCGCGACGATCGCCTCTGGCGCCTATCACGACGCGTTCGCCGCCGCCCGCGACACCGAGGTGTTCGGGGTGGCATGCCCGCGGTTCGTCGACTTCGTCGAGCGCGGGGTCACCAGCGGCCGTCAGGTGCTCGGGCTGGCCGAGGGTTATCTGGAGCCGCTTCAGCGCGCCGAGGTGGACACCCTGGTGCTGGGGTGCACGCACTATCCCATGTTGTCCGGGCTCATCCAGTTGGCCATGGGCGACAACGTCACCCTGGTGTCCTCGGCCGAGGAGACGGCCAAAGACCTTCTCAGGGTGCTCACCGAGCTCGATTTGCTGAAACCTCACGAATCCGGCCCGGCCCAACGGGTGTTCGAGGCCACCGGAGATCCGGAGGCCTTCACCACGTTGGCCGCTCGCTTCCTGGGACCAGGTCTGGACGGTGCGCGGCAGGTCCGGCGTCACGCGGGCGCTGGAAAATGATCTCCGTCGCCCAAACCGGCCATGTCTTGGCAATGCGCGTACCGGGCATGGCAAGCTGGACACTGTGCGATTGACCATCCTGGGATGTTCCGGCAGCGTTGTCGGCCCGGATTCGGCAGCCTCCGGCTATCTCGTCACCGCACCTGACACGATTCCGATGGTCGTCGACTTCGGTGGTGGCGTTCTGGGTGCGTTGCAGCGCTACGCCGACCCGAATTCGGTCAACGTGTTGCTGTCGCATCTGCATGCCGATCACTGCCTGGATCTGCCCGGGCTGTTCGTCTGGCGCCGGTACCACCCGATCCCGGCCACCGAACGCGGCCTGATGTACGGGCCCGCCAACACCTGGTCTCGGCTCGGCGCGGCCTCGTCGCCGGAGGGCGGCGAGATCGACGACTTCACCGACATCTTCGAGGTGCGCAACTGGGAGGACGGCTCCCCGGTGCAGTTGGGCACTCTCAACGTCATGCCACGGCTGGTGTGTCACCCCACCGAGTCCTACGGCATGCGTTTCACCGATCCGTCCGGGGCGACGCTGGTCTACAGCGGTGACACCGGATATTGCGATGCGCTCGTCGAGCTGGCCCGTGGAGCCGACGTATTCCTGTGCGAGGCGTCGTGGACACACGACCCGTCCCGCCCGCCGAAGCTGCACCTGTCCGGCACCGAGGCGGGGCGCGCGGCGGCCGCAGCCGGTGTGGGCGAGCTGCTGCTCACCCACATTCCGCCGTGGACTTCCCGCGAGGACGTGATCAGCGAAGCCAAGGCCGAGTTCGACGGCCCGGTGCACGCCGTGGTGTGCGGCGAGACCTTCGACGTGACCCGGGGCTGACCCGCTAGGGTTGGCGGGTGTCCAAGCGAGAAGACGGTCGTCTCGACGACGAGCTGCGCCCGGTAACCATCACCCGCGGTTTTACCTCCCATCCCGCCGGCTCGGTACTGGTGGAGTTCGGCCAGACGCGTGTCATGTGCACGGCCTCGGTCACCGAGGGTGTGCCGCGCTGGCGTAAAGGTTCCGGGCAGGGCTGGCTGACGGCCGAGTACGCCATGTTGCCGGCCGCCACGCACGACCGCTCGGACCGGGAATCGGTCAAGGGCCGCGTGGGCGGGCGGACCCAGGAGATCAGCCGTTTGGTCGGCCGCTCACTGCGCGCATGCATCGACCTCGGCGCGCTGGGGGAGAACACCATCGCCATCGACTGCGACGTGCTGCAGGCCGACGGCGGTACCCGCACCGCGGCGATCACCGGCGCCTACGTCGCGCTGTCCGACGCTGTCACCTATCTTGCTGCGGCAGGGCGTCTTTCGGATCCGCGGCCGCTGTCGTGCGCGATCGCCGCGGTGTCGGTGGGCGTGGTCGACGGTCGTGTCCGCGTCGACCTGCCCTATGTCGAGGACTCCCGCGCCGAGGTGGACATGAACGTCGTCGCCACCGACACCGGCACGCTGGTGGAGATCCAGGGAACCGGTGAAGGCGCGACCTTCCCGCGGTCCACTCTGGACAAGATGCTCGACGTCGCGCTCGGTGCCTGCGAACAGCTTTTCGTGATCCAGCAGGAGGCGCTGGAGCTGCCGTATCCCGGTGTGCTGCCCGAGGGCCCGGCGCCGAAGAAAGCGTTTGGAAGCTGAGTGCCCTCGCTCCTCGTAGCCAGCCGTAACGCCAAAAAGCTGGCAGAGCTGCGGCGGGTGCTGGACGCCGCCGGGATAGTCGGTTTGGAGTTGTTGTCCCTGGCCGACGTGGCTGCCTATGACGAGGCGCCCGAAACGGGTGCGACGTTCGAGGACAATGCCCTGGCCAAGGCGGTCGACGGCTTTCGTGCGACCGGATTGGCTTGTGTGGCAGACGATTCGGGGATTTCCGTGGATGCCCTGAATGGGATGCCTGGCGTGCTGTCCGCGCGGTGGTCCGGCAGGCACGGCGACGACGCCGCCAACACCGCACTGCTGCTCGGGCAACTGGCCGATGTTCCCGACTCGCGGAGAGGCGCCGCGTTCGTGTCGGCGTGTGCGTTGGTCTCCTCGTTTGGTCAGACCGTGGTGCGGGGGGAGTGGCCGGGTGCGGTCATCCGCGAACCTCGCGGCGACGGTGGATTCGGGTACGACCCGGTGTTCCTGCCCGAGGGGTCTGACCGCACCGCAGCTGAGCTCTCACCCGCCGAGAAAGACGCGGCATCGCATCGCGGCCGTGCGTTGACCTTGTTGGTGCCGGCACTGCGGGAGTTGGCCGGCTCGTAGGGCTTTGCGTGCCCGCCGCGTCAATCGACGGCTACGGCTCGACGCTCGCGGGTCAGGAGCAGTGCCGCCGCGCCGATACCGGAACTGATCACCATGGCCACCGCCATCGGCAGCGCGGTGTGGTCCCCGCCGATCCCCACGATCGGCGATACGACCGCGGCCAGGCCGAACTGCAAGGCACCCAAGACCGCAGAGCCGGTGCCGGCCGCATGGCGAACCTGGTCGAGTGCCAGAGACGTCGCGTTGGCGGCGACCAGGCCGAGGCTCGCGACCGCGCCCCACAGCAGCGCCAAGGACGCCCACAACACCGGACCGAGCAGTGCGTCGATCAACAGCAGGGCCGAGAACAGGACGAGCAGGCCGATGCCCAGGTGCAGCAATCGGCGCTGGCCGAAGCGGCCCACGATTCTGGCATTGACGGTGTTGACGATGACGATGCCTGCGGCGTTGGCGGCGAACGCGAACGAATAGTGAAGAGGGGAGAGCCCGAGCACATTCTGGAGCACGAACGGGGATGCCGAGATGTAGGCGAACATGACGGTGAACCCGAACGCGAAGGCGAGCGTGTAACCGAGGTAGCCGCGGTTGGTCAGCACCGATCGGGCGTCGCGCAGCATGGCGGTCACGCCGCCGGTGTGGCGCCGGTCGGTCGGGTGGGTCTCGGGGAGCACGGCCAGGACACCGACGAACATCGCGACGGCGAGTCCGGCCAGGATCCAGAAGATGCCGCGCCAGCCGATGATGCCCATCAGCGATCCACCGATGAGCGGCGCAAGCACCGGGGCAGCGCCGTTGATGATCATCATCAGGCTGAAGGCGCGGGCAGCCACGGCGCCGTGCGCCCGATCGGCCACGACGGCTCGGCTCAGCACCACGCCGGCGGCGCCACTGAACCCCTGCACGAAGCGGAACGCGGTCAGCAGGGCGATGTTCGGGGCGAGAGCGCACGCGACGCCGGCCAGAACGCAGACCAGGGTGCCGGCCAGCATGAGTGGGCGCCGGCCGAAGCGGTCAGACAGCGGACCGATGATCAGCTGCCCGCTGGCCAAGCCCACCATGAAGGCGGTCAGGGTGAACTGCACGGCCGAGGCGGACGTGCCGAACTCCTCTGCCATCGCGGGGAAAGCGGGCAGGTACATGTCGATCGACAGCGGTGCCACCGCGGTCAGCAGGGCAAGCACACCGAGCCAGCTCAGCGGCAGCGCCGGAGTCTGGGTCGTGTTCTCGGTGGTGGTGGTTGTTCGAGTGCTCATTCAGGCCTTAGATCAATGGTTTATGTATAAAGTTATAGGTAATATAGCCGATATGACGCCCCCGGGAGTACCCACACCCGCACGTGATGTGCGCGACATCGCCGCTGCGGTGCGGACACTGGTCTGGTCGCTGCGGCGGTTCGGCGAGAAGCAGGTCGGCCTGGAACCGTTGCCGCACTCGGAGTTCGAAGTCATCCGCACGGTGGGTGACAGCCCGGGAATCAGCGTCTCCGAGACTGCCCATGTGCTGGCGTTGCAGCCCAGCAACGTCAGTACCACCGTGCGAAAACTGGTTGAGCGCGGCTTGATCGAGCGGGTGCCCGACGAGTTCGACCGGCGCTGCATTCGGCTGCGCCTGACGCCCAGGGCGGCCGAGCACAAGAAGTTGATCGACGCGGCCTGGACTGCCGCAGTCCGCGAACAGTTGGCGCGGATGACCGACGAAGAAGTGGCGACGCTGACCGAAGCCGGGCCGTTGCTTCAGCGCCTGGCTTCGATGGGATAGCTGTTACAGCTCGAAGCGTTCTTTGATGTCGCGGGTGTTGAAGTGCTCGACGATGATGCCCAGCAGCGGAATGGTGCCCGCGAGTAGGACGCCGATGGTTTTGCCGATGGGCCAGCGGATCTTGACCGCGAGGTTCGCCGTGAACAACAAGTAGACGAAGTACACCCAGCCGTGCACGATGCCGATCCAGCTCGGGGGATTGTCGACCTGGACGATGTACTTGAGCACCATCTCGTAGCACAGCGCGATCAGCCAGATACCGGTCGCCCAGGCCATCACGCGGTAGCCGAGCAAGGCCTTGCGGATGGTCTCCTTGGGCGTGGAAACAAGCGGCGTCGCCTCGGCGCCCGGTTCGGGTGCGGTCATCTGTCGGTCCTGTCTTTCTTCTCGGGCTGGGCGTCAGACTTGGCCAGCTCGGCAAGGTAGGCGTTGTACTCGGAGAGTTCTTCGTCGCCGGCGTCCGAAGACGTGGACTTGGGACGTTCCGGAAGCAGGCCGGCGGGGATCTCGGTGATCTCGTCGGAGGAGCGCTCAGGCGGCGCATCCTCGTAGCGGACGAACTTGTAGTACGCGTAGAAACAGAACCCGGCGAACATCGGCCATTGCAAGGCGTAGCCCAAGTTCTGGAAGGTGCCCGACGCTGATTCGTAGCGGGTCCATTGCCACCACGCCAGCGCCAGGCAACCGGCGGCGCCGAGGAACACCAACGCGATGAGCGCTGGTCTCCTACGCCGTGTAGTGGACATTCGTCCATGGTACGGCGCGGGTCTTGGGGCCGACACGGCCACTAAACCTTTGGACCGATGAATTCGTCGAGACGAGCCGTGGCGGCCTTGCGGTAGATCGAGACGACGTACTTGGTGGACCGGGTCCACGGGATGCCGAGGGTGTCGAGTGCGTCGGTGAACAGGTTGAGGATGTCCTCCGAATGATTCGTGAAGTGGTATCGGATGCTCTTGATACCGCGATCATTCGCGACCACGCGGCAGCCGTCGCTGTGGATCAGGCCACGTACGAACTCCTCGGTGGACCGGTCTACGTGCTCCTGCTGCCACGGTTCCAGGACGATCCGGCGGTTGTGCTTCCTGCCCGGACCGTGCTGCGGAAACAGACACGGCCAGTGTTTGGAATAGAGCGAAACTTGTACGCACCCTTTCTTCGCCACGAGACCTGTCCGTTGACCGGGCATGACAGTCTGAATGGCCTGGCAGCAGCGGTCGATTATCGCTGGGTACTTCTTATCGAGCGTGATCCGTAGGCGCCAGACGCGTTTGTTGCGCGAGATGTCGCCGTCTCCCAGATAGAGGCCGAGTAGGTATGAATATTCGGGTGGGGGCAACGCGGCGAAGTTATGGTCGATGCCGCACAATGACGACGCAGGCAACAGCAATCGCTTGGGCGGTCGTCTGCGCCAGTCCCGGACTGTTGGTCGAGGGATGCTCGTTTCCCGCGAAATGGCGCAGTCATTGAGGCCGGCCGCAATGAGCTTCTCAACTTTGTTGAACTCGTCTGCCGACCGCACATCGCGCCCCTCTCGACCGCCGACGAATCAAACCTATCGGCGACCTCCGACAGATCTGGCTGTACTTCGGGCTGTAAGATCGGCACGCCGCGGGCGTGATGAAATTGGCATACATGCCGGCTTTAGGTGCCGGTGCTCGAGAGAGCGTGTGGGTTCGAGTCCCACCGCCCGCACTCTTCAACTCAACATGTGATCCCAAACCTGGTGCCGCACGGTTCCATGCTTCACGGTCGGTGGTCGCGCCCAGCGCCATCGACGGCGGGCTCCCGTCGCAGTTCGTCCCGCAGCGACGCGATCTCGGCCCGCAGCTCATTGATGTGCGCCGCGGTCGCGGCCGCGGTGGCCGCGTCGTCGACCGCCACGGTCTGCACGATCCACGACGCGATCGTCGCGGTGATCGAACCGACCAGGCTGATTCCGCCAATCATCAACAGCGCGGCGATGACTCGTCCCGTAGTCGTGACCGGGTACATGTCGCCGTATCCGACCGTGGTGATCGTGGTGATAGCCCACCAGACCGCGTCTCCGAAGTCGTTGATGTGGGCGTCGGGTTGGTCGCGCTCGGCCTGCAGTACGGCCAGGGACGCGACATAGACGAGCAGGACGGCGCCAGAGATCGTGTAGAGGATGACCTTGCCGCGGATCGCGTGCCCGACGGCCTTCTGCAGCACGCCGATGAGCACGACGAGACGCAATAGCCTCAGCGGTCGCAGCAGGGGCAGCAGCACGATCGCCAGGTCGGCGAGGTGGCGCACGAACCATTGCCTGCGATCAGGAGCGAGGTACAGCCGTGCCGCGTAGTCGGCGCTGAACACCGCCCACGACAGCCAGGTGGCCAGGGTGACGGCGTGTGCAACTAGGCCGCGGGGTTGCACGAGTACCTCGACCGTGTAGGCGGCGAGGAAGACGGCGGCGACGGCAGCAAGCGGCCACTCTGCGCGGTGTTCCCAATTGTCGAGGCGTGTCGTCACGAAAGAGAGTGTGCAGCACAAATCTGCAACAGGCGCCGTCAACCGTCGGTTTCCGGTCCTCAGCCGTGCAGCGTGCGGTAGGCATCGACGGCACCCGGATGCAGTGGGATGTCACCTGTCTGGATCATTGACGGTGCGTCGAGGTACTGCAGTCCTCGGACGCCGGGGGGTATCAGTAGAGGCGCATCGGTGGCCAGGACGTCGACAACCGCGGCGACGAGCTCGGACGCGATGTCGTGCCGACACAGCAGCAGGTCGGGCACCCCGATGGTGCGTGTTCCGGGTGGTACGTATCCGCCAGACGGCGCGAAGCGAACGGTGTAGGGGTATCCGGCAAGCTCGCTCATCGGTGCCACCAGCGCGCCGATGTCGAGCATGCGCAGCGGCACCTGGTTGTGCAGGTCGGCGATCGCGGGAGTAGGTACCCCGCCTGACCACACCACGGCCTCCACGCGACTGTCGGCGAGATGGGCCAAGCCGTCGCGCAGCCGGTAGTTCTCCATCATCACCCGGCCGTGTAGCCCCGCCGCGTCGAACAGCACCGTACCGGTCGCCGCCGCCCCCGAACCTGTCGGGCCGATGGAGACGCGCTTGCCCGAGAGATCTGAAATATTCTGTGCGCGTGCGGTTTTGCGGACAAGCACCTGAAGATAGTTTTCGTACACTCGGGCCACGGCCTGCGGCGCGGTGGCTTTGAGACCGGCGGCCCGATCGTGTTCGGCAATATCGGCCAGGGCCAGGCCCATGTCGACCTCGCCCGCACGCAGCTGGGTCAGGTTCTGCACACTGCCCTCGGTAGGGATGACGTCGACGATGAGGTTCGGGTAACGGGCCTGGACCCGCTCGGCAAGAATTTGCGCAAAGGCCAGATACAGCCCGCCGGGGTCTCCGGCAGCCAGTTTCAGCCGTCCGGACGGCGAGCTGCGGACGCAGCCGGCGGCCAACAGTGCCGTTACGGCGACGAAGGTACGGCGGTTCAGCGTCACAGACCGGATGCTCATGAGGCCGGCTCATCCGTTGCCGGCAACACGTAGCGGATCAAGAGGCCACCTTCGCGGGCTCGGTGCACTTCGATCCGGCCGCCGTGTCCTTGGGCGATCTCGGAGGCGATCGCCAGGCCGAGGCCGGTGCCGGAGCCGCTGTCCCGTCCGCGCCAGAATCGTGACGCCGCCCGCGGGAGATCCTCCTCGGGTAGACCGGAACCGGTGTCGCTGATTGCCAATTCGACTGACGCGTTGTCGACACGGGCTGCCGACACCGTGATGGTCGCGTCAGACCCTGCGTAGCGGACCGCATTGTCCAGAGCGACATCGAGTAGCTGCTCCACCTCGTGACGGGGCACCTGTACGGCCAGTCCGACGGGGTCGGATCTGTTGCACAGTCGCTGTTCGTTTTCTGCTGCGAGCGGTTCCCAGAACGTCAGTCGCTCGGCGATGACGTCGCCGAGATCGGCGACTTCGGCAGCCGCGGTGGACAATCCCACCTTTCGGCTGCCGCTGACCTGCTCGGCGCGGGCAAGGCGGAGCAGTTGTTGCAGGAGGTTCTCGAAACGGTCCAGCTCCGATGTCATCGAATCGTAGGTCGATCGTCCTTCCTCCGCCACATAGCTCTCCAAGGTGTCGGCCCGAAGACGAACTGCGGCAAGCGGATTACGCATCTGATGGGACGCATCGGCCACCAGGCGGCGCTGACGGTCCAGTGACGCACGCACGACCTGCGCCATGGTGTTGAAGGCGGACGTGAAGTGGCGCAGTTCCGGTGGCCCGGCCACGTTGGCGGGCGGCCCGGCGACGCCCTCGGTCATCTCGGCAACGGCGCGCTCCAGCCCGTCGAGCGGCCGCAGCACCCACCGTGTCAACATGCGAGCGACCACCGCCGCCAACAGCAGGAAGGCCAGACACCCGGCACCGATCCACAGCCAGCCCTTCGCGACATCGCTTGTGGCCGGGCCGGTGTCGACCGCCAGCACGGCTGCGCCGATCAGTTCACCGTCGCGTCTGATTGCGGAGGTTGCCAGCGGTCGACGGCCGTCCCATGGCAGAATCCGGCTCCATGGCGAGACCGGTGCGGCGACCAGTGCGTGATCCGCGGCTGTCTGCACGCCGGGCGTCGAAATGTCGAGTCCTCGGGAGGCCAGGGTGCGGCCATCGGCGTCGACGATGAGCAGGCCTTCGGCGTAAACGTCGTAGTACCGGTCGACGAGGGGCTGCAGAGGGATGCCGGGCATGGCGGCGGCATCGGTGAGCGCGGCGAGGTGGCGGTCCCGTTCAGCGGCCAGTGCCGCGGTGCGCCGATCGGACATGCTCAGCGCCAGGGGTACAGCGAGTGCCACGACCGCGAGCAGGAGCAGGATGACAAGGACGATACGGACCCGTAGACCCATGTCAGCTGTCCAGCCGAAAACCGAAGCCGCGCACCGTGTGCAGCGGCAAACCGGCAAGCTTGGCCCTGATCTGACCGATGAAGAAGTCCAAAGATCTGGAGCGGCCGACGACCGCCGTGCCCCACACCTGCAGCATCAATTCCTCGCGACTGACCGCCTCGCCCTGTCGGGCTGCCAGCGTCGAGAGGATCTGGAATTCGGTTTGGGTCAGGGTTTGGCCGGCGCCGGCGAGCGTTACTTCCCGGCGTTCCCTGTCGATGGTCACTGGTCCGGCGACGACGGGGACTGATGGCGTTGCGGTTTCACCTGTTGCGCGGCGCAAGCGGCGCATCACCGCATCAATACGCGCCAACAGCACCGCTTTCCGTACGGGTTTGACGAGGTAGTCATCAGCGCCCGCGCGCAGGCCGAGGACCACCGCGCCGTCGCTGTCCCGGGCAGTCATGATGATGACCGGTACCGACGACGCCCGCCGCAGGGTGCGCAGCACATCCAGGCCGTCCATATCGGGTAGTCCGAGGTCCAGCAGCACCAGATCGGCGCCTTTCACCCGGTGCAATGCATCGGTGCCGCGGGAGGCGCGCACAACGGATGCGCCGGTCTGGCCGAGAAGATCGGCCAGCGCCGACGCGACCCCGTCGTCGTCCTCGACAAGCAGCACGTGCATGGCGCTGATGCTAGGAACCTTTCCCCGCAGACGCCACGGTATCGGCGAGTTCGGTGCCCGCGGTCGGCAGTTCTGCCGATTCGCGCTCCAGGTGCGACGAACTCGAGGACTCACCCATGAACATGTAGACCAACAGCGAAATCAACGCGGCCCCGGCGACGTAAACGAAGAACCACTGCTCGTGTCCGATGTTCTTCAGCCACAGCGCAACATATTCCGTGGTACCGCCGAAGATCGCGACGGTCAGCGCATAGGGAAGTCCGACTCCGAGTGCGCGGATGCGGGCGGGAAACAGCTCGGCCTTCACCACGGCGTTGATGGAGGTATATCCGGACACAATGATCAGCCCCAGCATCATCAGGCCGAAGGCAGTCAGTGCCGACCCGGCCCGGGATACCGCGATGAGCAGAGGGACGCTGAAAAGCGTTGCCCCCAAACCGAAAGCGATCAACAGCGGCCGACGACCAACCCGATCTGACAGCGCGCCCATCGCGGGTTGCAAGCCGACGAAGATGACCAACGCGGCGAAGTTGATGATGGTCACCTGCTCTTTGGGTAGACCGGTCGTATTGATCATGAACTTCTGCATGTAGGTGGTGAACGTGTAGAACGTGATGGTGCCACCGAGGGTGAGGCCCACCACGGTCAGGCACTCTTTCGGGTAGGAGAGCAGCACGCGCAAGCTGCCGCGCTCGGCATCTTCGGTGGTCTCGCTGACCGCGAGCTGGTAGTTGGCAGACTCGTCCATGGTGCGCCGCAGCCACATCACCGTCACGGCTGCGGCGGCACCGACCAGGAATGCGATGCGCCAGCCCCAGCTGTGCATCTGGTCCGGTGTCAGCACCTGTTGCAGGATGATCTGCACGCCAAGTGCCAGGAGTTGACCGCTGGTCAGGGTCACATACTGGAATGACGAATAGAAACCGCGCCGATGTGGCGTGGCGACTTCGCTCAAATACGTTGCTGAGGTGCCATATTCACCGCCTAGGGACAATCCCTGCAGTAGGCGCAGCATGACCAGCAGGATCGGCGCGAGGAATCCGATCTGAGCGTAGCCCGGCAGGACGGCAATGCCGAGGGAACCGATACCCATCAACGTCACCGACAGAGTCAATGCCGCGCGGCGCCCGAAGCGGTCCGCATACCTGCCGAACAGCCAACCGCCGAGCGGCCGGACCAGGAAGCCGACCGCGAAGATGCCGGCGGTGTTCAGTAATTGGGCGGTCTGATTGCCCGACGGGAAGAATACGCTCGCGAAATAGATGCTGAACGCGGCGTAGGCGTACCAGTCGTACCACTCGATGAGGTTTCCGAGGGAGCCACGCATCACGTTACCGGCCACCGACCGAGGTCGATGAATTAGTTCTTCGTGCTCTGACGATTTCATGGTTGCCTTTCAGATTCTTTGTAACCAGGGTGATTTCGAGCTTCTATAAAGGCTGAGACGCTTGAAGTCCGTCGAGCGACGTCTGAATCTCAGCGATCCGTTCTGCAGGCAGGCCCCAGGGGTCCTCCAGGCCGAGGCGTTGGTCGACGTCCCACAGCACGCACTCCTCGCCGGGGCCGGCGACAATTGACCACGCCACCACAGTCCGGCGTAGTCGTTCGTGCATTGGCTCGGTCGCCGCTTCGACCGCGGCGGGTACACCGTCGACCGGATGATGGTGGAGATACTTGCGGTAGGTGTTCAGACAGAACGCGGAATAGACTGCCGTGCAGAGGATCAGGCCGTGCCAGGCTTCGTCGACCGCGTGCGACGGCATCCCGATCGCCTTGTTGTCCCGCAATGCGGGTGCGCACAAGCGCAGCCATTGCCGCAGGCCGAGCTCGATCAGCGGTCGTGGTTCCCATGGGCAGGTTTTGAAGACGGCCGGGGGGAACTCGAGATTGGACACATTATTCGACACATGACTCAACCGGTATCGGCGCGGCGTCGAGGCGTTACCCACCGCAACCACCGCACCCACCGCAGCCACCGCAACCGCCACCGCAGCCACCGCATCCACCTGAGGCGGCGCCCATGGTGCCGCAGTTTCCATGGCTATCGTCGTCGTAGCTTCCGCCGGCCTGCCAGACGGTTTCTCGTCGGGCCGCCTTGCTCCACGCCACCAGGCAGGCGACCGCAATGAACGTGACGAAGGCGGCGATGGGGACGGCGATCATGACGGCCGCCTCGGTCCGCTGTTCCGATGCTCCCGGGCCGCAACCCGTTGCAGCTGTGACATTTCGGGCCCCCTTCCAGTGCTGATTGCTCATCATGTGAGGGCGGTCACAGCGCGGACAAGAGTGATGGCCGTCAGCCGACGCTTTCCTTGCACGATCCACAGATTGGCGTGGTCGGCATCACAAAGCGCGAGGTGAAGTGCGTAGTGCGCGAGACGGATGCGCAGTCCAGTGTGAAGCTCAAGCAACCCCGTCGACTGGTACGGCGTTGTGTTTCACGGTGTTGAAGCATGAGGTCGATGAACGTGTCGCGGGTTTCGGCTTCCGTGTAGTCGCGGTCGTCAGATTGCTCGTTGGCCGTCTGAGCTTTCTTGACTTCCGCACGCAGCTTGGCGATCTCGGCGTCCTTTGCCCCCGCCAACTCCTTGTGCTCGGCCAACGCCTTGGCATGAGCCTCGTCCTGTGCTTTGAACTTCGCCGCAAGCGCGGCGACTTCCTGCCGGCTCTACGGGGCAGCCTTGGTCACGACCCAGATCTCCCAAAGTCTCAGAACGACCCCTGGTGAAACGAGCCATGTTGAACTTGAGGTCATGACGCAACACGAAGCCCTGGCCATGCCACTCGAAGAGGCGATGCGCACGCAACGGGCGATCCGTCGGCTCAAGAGTGATCCCGTTGATGACGCTCTCGTGCTCCACATTCTGGAACTTGCGATGAAGGCGCCGACGGGTTCGAACGCACAGAACTGGGAGTTCATCGTCGTCAGGGACCGCGAGGTCGTCGCCAAACTTGGTGGCTTGAATCGCCGGGTCTTGAAGGTCGGTGGCCCGATCTACGAGCGGCGCGCTGTGCGCCGCATGGATGACAAGATGCTCCGGATCGTGAAGGCGGTGCAATGGCAGGCCGATCATTTCGACGAGATCCCTGTCGTGGTCGTCGCCTGCCTCAAGGGCGTCATTCCGCCCTGGCCGTCGGTGGCGGCGAGCGGTGCCTACGGTTCTATTTTTCCGGCGGTGCAGAACCTCCTGCTGGCGGCGCGTGCCGCTGGATTGGGCGCGGCACTGATCACCATGCCGTTGTGGAGCAAGTTCTTGGCCCGGCGCGCCCTGGGCTTGCCGTGGAACGTCACTCCGTGCGCGGTCATCCCGCTGGGCTGGCCGAAGGGCAAGTACGGTCCCACGACACGTCGGCCGGTCGGAGAATTCGTCTCCCTTGATCGCTACGGAAACAGAGCGTTTCTGTAGGCGGGCGTCCACGATGTGGGGCCATTGAACGCATTCACCCAATGGGTTCGCTGGTGGGCACGCTGACCCAGCTGGGTGGCGAGCACTCCCGTCGTTCGAAGCGCGAGTATCTACGCTGGCAGAGGTGAGTGGTCATGATCTCGACAGCGGCGGCGACGCCGCGTCCCCGGCGCGGCGAGGTCGGCCTGCGCGGATCAACCGCGAGCAGATCGTTACCGCGGCGCTCGGTGTCGTGCCCGAGCCTTTGACCATGCAGGCGGTGGCTGACGCTCTGGGCGTCGACCGCAAGTCCGTCAAGTACCACATCGGTGATCGCGAAACGTTGTTGGCGCTCATGGCATCGGCGGTATTCGAAGCGGAATTCGAGCGTGTCCCACCGCCGGTCGACGGAGACTGGCGCGACGTGCTGCGTTGGTATGCCCGAAGGGCGGCCAACGCGATAACCAGGCTCGGAGTCCACGATGCGTTCCCCATGGAGGGCGCCATCGGACTCGCAGCCCTGGAGCAGGCGGAGTTCGTCCTCCGGAGTCTCGTCGACGCCGGCTTTGCCGTCGAGCAGGCAGGCCGGGCGGCCAACACCGTCGCTGAGTTGGCATTGTCCGCAGCGCGGGACGCCCTGTTGCGCGCCGGCCGTGGCATCCATCCTCAACACGAAGAGGCCTTGGCGGCCATAGGCATTGGTGACGAAAGTGCCTACAAGATATTGCGCCAAGTTCTCAGGTCGATGGCAGCAGAGGCCGACGAAGACGCCCAGCTGGAGTTCAATCTCGACGTGGTCATCGCCGGACTCACGTCGATGCTGCAGCGGCGCGCTCACTGACTTTCTGATGATGCTGGCGGGGCGCTGATCGGTCCTGGCAGGCAGACCGTATCGTTCCATCTCGTCAACGCGGAAGGATGTCGATACTGGTGAACAAACGGATAGTCGCGTTGATCGTGGCAGTGATGGCGCTAGTCGCCGGCTGCGGCAGCGGTGGTGACGTCGCGGCTAAAACCGTCACCCCCGAGCACTCCCAGGCGTCTCCGTCGGGTACCTACACCGCCATCGCCGAGGAAGGCTCGGAAGTGAACGGGGAGAAACCCTGGACGGTGGTGGTTCGGGACAAGGCGGGCAAGGAGGTTTTTCACGACCATGCCTCCTACGGCAACGGCGTGATGATCACCTGGCTGCCGTCCGAACCCGAACAGCTGTGGGTGTATTCGGGTGATAGCGGGGTCTACCGGATCGCGCCCGGCAAGCAAGGTGGGTGGACCCGCGCCGGCGTCAAATCCGAGAACGTGCCGTCGGAAATATCAACGCTCTGGGAGTCTTGGCGTTCCTGAGCCGGTTGGGCAGACTCGAGGCATGAGACGGGAGGAGTACCGATGATCGACGTTCTTCCCGACATGCCCGAGGGTGTGTTCGGTATCCGAGTTTCGGGCCGCGTGCGCGGTGATGATCTGCGCGAATTCCGGCCGACGATGGACGAGTTGCTGGACAGGGGCGAGATCCGGATCGTCGAGGTCATCTCACCGGACTATGAAGGCTTCGGAAGCGGTGGGCTGGTCGAGGATTTGAAGCTCGGCCTGGGCGCGCTGTTCCGCCATCACTCGGCGTTCAAACGTATCGCCGTCGTATCCGACATGGAGTGGGTAGCCCACGCCATGCACGCTTTCGCGTGGATGATTCCCGGCGAGCTCAAGGTCTTTGGGCTCGATGAGCTCGATGCCGCCAAGGAGTGGGCCGCGGGCTGAGAGCCGGTGCGTCATTGCACGGTGTCACCATATTGGCCATGACGGTCGTTCTGGTGCACGGTAACCCTGAGTCTGACGCGATCTGGGGTCCGCTCGTCGATGCTCTTGGACGTCGGGATGTCGTGCGGTTGTCGCCGCCGGGTTTCGGCGCCCCGCTTCCCGACGGGTTCTCGGCGACATTTGTGGCCTACCGCGACTGGCTCGAGGCCGAGCTCGAGGTCATGGCGGAGCCGGTCGACCTTGTCGGACACGACTGGGGCGGCGTGCATGTCGTGAACGTGATGATGCATCGACCCGAACTGGTGCGTAGTTGGGCCAGTGACATTGTCGGAGTGTTCGACGCCGACTACGTCTGGCCTGACATGGCCCAGGCATGGCGAACGCCGGGTAAGGGCGAGCGGCTTGTGGAGAACATGCTGGGTGGCACGGTGCAGGACCGGGCTGCCATATGGGCTGCGCTGCTACCGGAGGACATTGCCACATCGATGGCGCAAGCGCAGGGTCCGGAAATGGGGCGGGCGACCCTGCAGCTGTATCGCTCCGCAGGGGAGCCCGGTGATATGGCCGAGTTCGGTGGTGGGCTCGATCGGGCGGCTGCGCGCCCTGGGCTCTCGCTGCTGGCCACCGCGGATCCATACGTGGGGTCCGAGGAAATCCGGCGTCGGGCGGCCGCACGAGCCGGTGCCTCCACAGAGGTGCTCGACGGGCTGGATCACTGGTGGATGGTGCAGGACCCGGCTCGGGGTGCGAGGGCGCTATCCCGCTTCTGGGAATCACTCGACTGACGCCGAGATCGACGCCATGGCTGCTGAATCTCGCTCAGCGCGACCCTGGCGTCGATTTCGGCGCACCAGCGCAGCGAACAGCCGCAGGGCACAGGCCCCGCTGAACCGCCAACCCCTACTTGTTGAACTTCCCGCTCAAATACTCAGTGCGACAGGCATTTCGGGCGAGTTTGCCGCTCGTCGTGCGGGGGATCACGCCGGCGGCGACCATACGCACGTCGGCGACCCGGAGCTGATGGTGGCGTGACACCGCCGCGCGAATGGCGTCGACGATCGGACCGGGCTCGGCGCGTCCGGCACCGGCCGCACGTTCGGCGACGATGACCAATTCCTCGCCGCGGTCGCCGACGACGGAGAAGGCCGCGACATAACCTGAGCGCACGGCCGGGGAAGCCGCACTGACCGTGGTCTCGATGTCGTGTGGGTAGTGGTTGCGTCCGTCGATCAGGATCATGTCCTTGATGCGGCCGGTGAGGTACAGCTCGCCGTCGATGTAGACCCCGAGATCGCCGGTGGCCAGCCAGTAGCCGTTGTCCGGCACCCCCTCGGCGTGGCTGCCTTCGGCGAGCCGGGTCTGCAGCTTGTTGCCGAACACCCGCTCACTCTCTTCGACCCGGCCGAAGTAGCCGCGGCCGACATTGTTGCCGTGCAGCCAGATTTCTCCGATGGTGCGGTCGGGCTCCTCGATGCCGTCTGGGCTGGCGATCACCGCCCACTGGTTCGGGATCGGCTGTCCGCACGACACGTGCGCCACGGCGCCTTCGTCCGTGGGTGCCACGGTGACCGCTCGCCCGGCGCTGAGTTGCTCGCGGTCCAGGTAGACCGCGCTCGCCGCGGCACTCGGTGCGATGCTGGCCACCGACAGCGTGGCCTCGGCCATCCCGTAGGAGGGCTTGATTGCGGTGGCGGGCAGTCCGTACGGCGCGAATGCGGAGGTGAACTTCTCGACGGCGGCCATCGTGACGGGCTCGGACCCGTTGAGCAGCGTCACCACGTTGGTCAGGTCCAGCGTCTCACCGGCCGGCGGCAGGCCGCGCTCAGCGGCCAGCTCGAAGGCGAAATTGGGTGCGGCGGCCAGGGTTCGGCCGTAGGCGGCCTCGGCGGACAGCTGCTTGATCCAGCGGTAAGGCCGCCGGACGAACGCCATCGGGTCCATCAGGGTGATGTGGCTGCCGCACAACGCCGGGAACATGACCATGATCAGGCCCATGTCGTGGTAGAGCGGCAGCCAGCTGACGCTGCGGACACCCATGCTGAGATCTCCGGCGAGGATCATCTGCAGAACGTTGGTGCAGACATTGCGGTGGGTGATCTCCACGCCGGCCGGGATACGGGTCGATCCCGAGGTGTACTGCAGGTAGGCGATGTCATCGGTGTCGACGGTCGGAGCCTGGTACATCGAGGCCAGCGAATCCGGGACGGCGTCGATCGCGATCAGGCGCGGACGCTCGGCGGCAGGCAGGGTGCGCAGGAAGTTCCGCACCGACTCCGAAGCCGCGGCCGTCGTCAGCACCACGGTGGGCTTGGCGTCGGCCAGCACCGCGGCCAGGCGCTCGGCATGACCGGCCAGGCTGGGTGCGAACAGCGGCACCGCGATGTTGCCCGCGTGGATGGCGGCGAAGAACGCGGCGACGTACTCGACGCCCTGGGGAGCCAGGATGGCCACCCGGTCGCGCGGCTGGGTGACCTGTTGCAGTCGGGCGCCGACTGCGCAGACCTGCGACCAGAGTGCATTCCAGCTGAGCTCGACGACGCGGCCGTCCGAGTCGGACGAGTAGTCGAGGAATCGGTACGACGGCTCGTCCCCGAACGTGAACCGGTTCCGATCCAGGAACGACGTCAGGGTGACACCGTCGGGTACGACGATCGTGCCGTCGTCGCGAACGTAGTTCTCGATGTTCGACGTCGACGAATCAACAGCACTGGTTGTTGCGGGATCCCGACCCATAACCGGTAAGACTAATAGCGGCTCTAATAAAGCCTGGCAGCGCGGTCGGGTGTGGGTTGTCACCGCCTCCCTCAAATGTGACGTGCGCCTCCTTATCGGGGCCCGTCAACTGCATAAGTCCCGTTATTGTCGGTGAATTCCACAATCACCCGGCGCAGCGTGTCGTTGATCTCGACCGCGCACGTGAACGTCGCGCCCGTCCGCACGACCGGATTCTCGCCGTCGTTGCATGCCACCGCGACGACGCGGTTGGCCCCGTATCCGTTGATGGGGTCGGACAGGATCTGCGCCACGCCGGCCTCGGCCTGGCGGACGTCGAGCCGGGTGCTGTTGGCATCCGCGCGGTGCCACATCCAGAGCCCGCCGCCGATCCCCGCGACTGCCACGACGGCGACGGCCGCACCGATGAGCAGACGACGGTCGGAGTGCCTGGGATTCGGTCGCGCCGGCGGCACGTGCCGCGCGTGGTGCTGCGGCTGAGGTGGCGACGGATGCCGCGGCGGCTGTCGCATCTCGGTGGGTCGAGCCGGGCTAGCGGCTCGTGGCGGCGTGCCGCCCGGTACGGGTGCGCCGCCCGGCCGTGCCCACCACGGTTGCTCGGGTCCGCTCATCGGATCTCCTCGACTGGGCTCATCGCTTCACGCGAACCTCTCGTAGCACTGCGCGTCATCGCCTTGCAGGCCGGAGCGGTAGGCCAGGATGCGGGTGAATCCGGCGGGCAGGACCCTGCCGTTGACATCGCTGGCGGCCAGCCCGTTGGTGAGAAGGCTGCTGATCGCCTCGTCGGTGTCACCGGCTGACAGCGTGATCGGCAGGCCGTCCTCGGCCATCTTGGCTTGCCCCACGCCCGTCAGGCAGCCGGTGCGCATGGCAGCGACCGGAGTGTCGAGCACCAGACCCTTCTCGTGTTGCACGGCCAGCGCATAACGTGACGTCAGCACCGAGATGGCAGAGTTGTCGCCCTGTAGGAGTTCGCGCTCGTCGTTCTCGTTCCTGGCTTCCCCCAAGGCTTTCAGGCCGTCCAGATCCACCACGATGGTGTTGGTGGCCGGGCAGTATGACGCAGGCGGCGACGGGCCCGCGTCGGGGCATGCGCTGGGCTCGGTGCTCAACGTGGGTGGCTTGGCGGGCATGTAGACCTGCTGCAGCGACTGCATGGTCTTGTCCAGTAGATCGGCGGTGATGGTGCTGTTCGCGGTCTGCGCCCCGCCGAAGAGGTCGAGGAACTTGGGCAGATCACCGCGGCGCTTCTTGATCTCGTCGGAATCGATGGCCGCGCATTGGTCGACATTTCCGCTGAAGCCGATCTGGAACGCGCTGACCCGGTCGAGAGCCGACCCGTGCTCGTTGCCCGTGAGCACGGCGTCGACCCGCGTCATCAGCGGATCGCGGATGTAGATCAGGCCGCCCAGAACGTGGTTGAGGCCGTCGCCGGTACTCAATTCGAAACGCGGCGATTTGCCTGCGGCCACCCAGCGTAGGTAGACCCCGGCGAGGCAGTCGGCCTGCTGCTCGGCCACCAGTACGGGCGTGCTCTCGTTGATCAGGCGGGCCTGTTGCTGGACGGCATGGCCGTACTCGTGGGCCATCACCCCCACCACGCCCATCTGGCCGAAATACTGTGCCGCAACGGGGATCGCCACGCCGCGGTCCCAGGCCATGACGTCGTTCTTGAGGCAATAGAAGGCGTTGGTCAGCCCGGCGGTGTTCTCGCCGCAGAGCTCGAGGCCGGGGGAGACATCGGAGTTGTAGGACACCAGGCGGGAGACCGGCGTGAAGGTTCCGGGCAGTGAACCGCCGCTGTAGTTCTGCGACCAGAAATCTTCGATGTCGTCGATCGCGAGCAGGGCCAGATCGTCGATCTGGCCGCCGTCGGTGTTCTCGGCGCGGCGGGCGGGCCCTGGTGCGTCGGACCGGATGCCGCTGTGGCCGTCGGTCACCGGCAGGCCGCCGACCCGGTCGGGCAGGAACAACATCGAGGTCGCGCGGCCGCCGATCAGCGTGGCGTTGCCGCACCCGGCCAGCAATATGGCACAACAGGCCAGACCGAGCCACCAGCGAAGCCTCGCCACTTTGAGCCGCCTTTCACGCGATTCACCCCAGCCAGTTCTACCTGGTCGCGCCGACGTTCGGCACCGGCCGTCGATGACCTGGGCGACAATGGCAGCGCAATGTGCACGTTCGACGATCTGCTCACCCGGGTGTTGGTGTGCGCCGCACAGCCGGGAACCTCGGTCATCGGGATCACCGGGGCGCCGGGAGCGGGCAAGTCCACGCTCACCGAGGCGCTGGTCGCCGCCGCACGTGTCCAGCTCGGTACCGAGGCCGTGGGCCACGTTCCGATGGACGGATTTCACCTCGCCGATGTGGAACTGCGCCGGCTCGGACGGCTCGATCGCAAGGGCGCGCCCGACACGTTCGACGTTGCCGGCTACGCGGCGTTGTTGCGCCGGATCCGTGCGGGCAACGAGACCGTCTATGCCCCAGCGTTCGAGCGAGACGTGGAGCAGCCGATCGCCGGCGCCATTCCGGTGTTTCCGCGCACGGCCGTGGTGCTCACCGAGGGCAATTATCTGTTGATCGACGACGCGGGCTGGTCTGCGGTCGCCGCCGAAATCGACGAAATCTGGTATTGCGCAATACGAGACGATGTGCGGGTCGAGCGTCTTGTGGCCCGTCACATCGCTTTCGGCAAGGCGTCGGATGCGGCGCGGGCTTGGGTGGCCGACGTTGACGAGCCCAATGCCCGGTTGGTGGCGGCCACGGCGACGCGGGCCGATCTGACCGTCGACGTCACGGCCGTGATGCCCACCTCACACTGAGGTCGCTTGTGCTGATAATCACGGCGGAATGAGTTGCCATAACCGTCTGCCGACGGACAGAATCATGGGGTAAATCTGGAATGATTCCAGAAAATCATGCGAGATTGGATAGGTTGCGATGGCGCTTTTGACGATTGGCTCTCAGTTCCCGGAATACGACCTGACGGCCGTGGTTGGCGGAGATCTGTCCAAGGTCGATGCCAAGCAGCCCGATGACTATTTCACCCGGGTCACCAGCAAGGACGACGAGGGCAAGTGGCGGATCATCTTCTTCTGGCCCAAGGATTTCACCTTCGTGTGCCCGACCGAGATCGCTGCGTTCGGCAAACTCAACGAGGACTTCGAGGATCGCGACGCGAAGGTCATCGGGGTGTCGGTCGACAACGAGTTCGTGCACTTCCAGTGGCGTGCGCAGCATGAGGACCTGAAGACGCTGCCGTTCCCGATGGCCTCGGACCTCAAGCGCGATCTGTCGCAGGCCGCCGGTGTCCTCAATGCCGACGGTGTCGCCGACCGCGCCACCTTCATCGTCGACCCCAACAACGAGGTCCAGTTCGTCTCGGTGACCGCGGGTTCGGTGGGGCGCAACGTCGATGAGGTCCTGCGGGTGCTCGACGCGCTGCAGTCCGACGAACTGTGCGCCTGCAACTGGAAGAAGGGCGATCCGACGCTGAACGCCGGTGAGCTGTTGGCCGAGGCGGTCTGATCGTGAGCATCGACAACATCAAGGAAGCGCTGCCGGAGTACGCGAAGGACCTCAAGCTCAATTTCGGCAGCATCGTGAAGTCCACGGAGCTCACCGAGCAGCAGCTGTGGGGTGCTCTGGTGGCGACCGCGGCGGCGACCAAGTCGCAGCGGCTGCTGAAGGAGATCTCCGAGGATGCCCTCGACGTGCTCAGCGAGGAGGCCTATAACGGCGCCCTCGGCGCTGCCGCGATCATGGGCATGAACAACGTGTTCTACCGCACCAAGGGACAGCTCGACGGTCGCTACGACGACCTGCGGGCCGGGCTGCGGATGAACATCATCGCCAACCCTGGTGTGCCCAAGGCGGACTTCGAGCTGTGGTCGCTCGCGGTGTCGGCGATCAACGGCTGCTCGCACTGCCTGTCGGCGCACGAGACCGTGCTGCGCGACGCGGATGTGTCGCGCACGACGATCTTCGAAGCCATCCGGTTGGCGTCGATCGTCTCCGGAGTGGCCCAGGCACTCCTGACCGCGGACGCCCTCGCGGCGGTCTGACACGTAGGCCTCCGGGCTCAAGCCACGGGAAAACAGGCTTTCGCGCATAACCCAACAGATAAACTCGCCTCTCGCGATCCGAGAGGCGAGTTTTCTGTTGACGGCACCGGAAAGAAATACCGAGACCTCCCATATCAACGCCACCGTGCGCAAGGCGATCACGGGCGCGTCGATCGGCAACGCGGTCGAGTGGTTCGACTTCGCCATCTATGGATTCCTGGCCACGTACATAGCGGCCAACTTCTTCCCGTCCGGCAATGAAACAGCCGCGCTGCTCAACACTTTCGCCATCTTCGCCGCCGCGTTCTTCATGCGTCCCCTCGGCGGTTTCGTGTTCGGTCCGCTCGGTGACCGGCTGGGCCGTCAACGCGTGCTGGCCGTGGTGATCCTGCTGATGTCGGCCGCCACCCTTGGCATCGGTCTGCTTCCCACCTACGCCACCATCGGTGTGGCGGCGCCGCTGCTGCTGCTCCTGCTGCGATGCCTGCAGGGTTTCTCCGCCGGCGGCGAATATGGCGGCGGCGCAGTCTATCTCGCCGAGTACGCGACCACCCGCCGACGCGGGCTCACTGTCACGTTCATCGCGTGGTCGGGCGTGCTGGGCTTCCTGCTGGGTTCGATCACCGTCACCGTCTTGCAGGCCTATCTGCCGGCCGACGCGATGGCGAGCTACGGCTGGCGCATCCCGTTCTTGGTCGCCGCACCGCTCGGACTGGTCGGCCTCTACATCCGGCTGCGTCTCGATGACACCCCTGAATTCGCCAAACTCGACGAGGCCGATCGGGTGGCCGCCTCACCGCTACGCGAAGCCGTGGGCACGGCACGACGGGCGATCCTGCAAGTCATCGGCCTGTTCATCGTGTTCAACGTCGGCTACTACGTCGTCTTCACCTTCCTGCCGACGTATTTCATCAAGTCGCTGCACTTCAGCAAGACGCAGGCTTTCGTCTCGATCACCCTGGCGAGTCTGGTGGCCCTGATACTGATCCTGCCGCTGGCCGCGTTGTCGGACCGGGTCGGGCGCAAGCCCTTGCTGATCGCCGGGTCGCTCGGATTCGTGGTGTGCGCTTATCCGCTGTTCCTGCTGATGAATTCGGGATCGGTGGCGGCGGCGATCGCGGGTCACTGTCTGTTGGCTGCCATCGAATCGGTGTACGTGGCAACCGCGGTGACGGCCGGTGTCGAGCTGTTCGCCACCCGCGTGCGCTACAGCGGCTTCTCCATCGGTTACAACGTCGCGGTGGCGTTGTTCGGTGGTACCACGCCGTATGTGGTCACCTGGCTCACCGCGACCACCGGCAACAACCTGGCGCCTGCGTTGTATCTGGTTGCCGCGGGCATCATCTCGGCCGTGACCGTCCTGACCTTGCGCGAGAGCGCTGGACGCCAGTTATCGGGCGTGGACGACCCCTCCGGTCAGCAACGTGTCACGATGACACCGTGAGTACGACAAGAGGACGCCCGACCAAAGCCGACGTTGCCAGGCTGGCCAACGTCTCTACGGCCACGGTCAGTTATGTACTCAACAATGTTCCGGGGCAACGCATCTCGGAGCAGACCCAGGCGGCGGTGCGCAAGGCGGCAGCCGATCTCGGCTACCGTCCCAACCTGGCGGCCCGAAATCTCGCGGTCGGTGGCAGTGGCGTGGTGCTCTACATCGTCGGGCGGCTTTCGCTGGGCAACCTGCCGATCGAGGTGGGCAGCAGGCTCACCACGGCCCTGGCCCGGCACGGTATCGTGCTGTCGCTGCAGTTCGAAACCGAGGATGATCGCAATGTGGTCGACGCCATCGCCGACCTCAACCCGATGGCGGTCACCAGTACCTTCCCGCTGACGGGCAATGCGCTGAAGGCGGCGACTGCGGCCGGCATCCCGCAAATCCACCTCGGCAGCTCGCAATTGCATGCGATCGGTTCGCTGGACGCCAGTATCGGCGAGATGCGGGTGGACCATCTGGCTCAGCGCGGTCATACGCGACTGGCATTCGCCTACACCACCGAGGAGGAACTCCGTCCGCTCGGCGACTACTGGCTGGCGGGGTTGCGTGCTGCCGTGGCACTGCGTGGGATGCCCGAGATCACCGTGGCCAGTTTCGCGGCCGACGGGTCCAACGCCGCCGAGATCCTCGGGCGCTGGGCCGCCGACGGCGTGACGGCGGTGTGCGCGCAGAGCGACGAGACCGCCTTCGTGGTGCTCCACGGGCTGCGGCAGGCCGGATTGCGGTGCCCGCAGGACATGGCGGTGATGGGAGTCAACGCCATCGATCTGGGTGCGGTCAGCGCCCCGCCGCTGACATCGGTGGCCTTCGATGCGGAGGCGATCGTCGATATTGCGGTGGCCGCGATGATGTCGGAGCTGGGCTATCCCGCCGAGGCCGAACCCAGTGCCGCAGAGGTTGCCACCCTGATCGCACGCGAGTCCACCTGATCTGACGTTTCCTCATTCTCAGGTGCCAAACCGACGATCTACTTACGCGCATAACCATCGATGTGTAAACTCCGCTCTCGGACACAGAGAGGTGGATTTCCGTGACAGCGAGCGCGACCCAGAAGGTGTATTTCGACCCCTACGACGTCGAGATCAACACCAACCCGTATCCGACGTTCGCCCGGCTCCGCGAGGAATCGCCGCTGTACTACAACGAACAGCACGACTTCTATGCGTTGAGCCGCTTCGCCGACGTCAACAAGGGTCTCGTGGACCACGAGACCTTCAGCTCGGCCCGTGGCGCGATCATCGAACTGATCAAGGCCAAC
This sequence comes from Mycobacterium sp. URHD0025, assembly GCF_000426065.1. GTDB lineage: Bacteria > Actinomycetota > Actinomycetes > Mycobacteriales > Mycobacteriaceae > Mycobacterium. Next base: position 56,151 of record NZ_AUEQ01000014.1, read on the forward strand.
ATCGACATTCCTTCCGGTGCACTGATTTTCGAGGATCCGCCGATCCACACCACCCACCGCAAGTTGCTGGCCCGGATGTTCACGCCACGAAAGATCAACGCTCTGGAGCCCAAGATCCGGGAATTCTGCGCACAGTCGCTGGACCCGCTCATGGGCACCGGCAAGATCGACTTCATCAAGGACTTCGGCGCGATCATGCCGATGCGGGTGATCAGCGCGCTGTTGGGCATCCCCGAGGACGATCAGGAGATGATCCGCGACCACGGCAACGATCAACTCCGCACCGAGGCAGGCAAGCCGATGAAGGCGGCCCAGGAGGGGCTGGTCGACGGTTCGATCTTCGAGACCTACATCGACTGGCGCAAGGACAATCCGTCCGACGACATCATGACCGACCTGCTCAACGTCGAGTTCACCGACGAGCACGGTGTGACTCGCAAGCTCACCCGCGAGGAACTGCTCATCTACATCAACGTGGTGGCGGGGGCGGGTAACGAGACGACTACGCGGCTGATCGGTTGGGCGGCAAAGGTGCTCGCCGAACATCCGGATCAGCGGCGGCAGCTGGTCGAGAACCCGGCGCTCGTCCCGCAGGCCATCGAGGAGCTCCTGCGCTTCGAGCCGCCCGCTCCGCACGTGGCCCGCTACGTCACCCGCGATGTCGAGTTCTACGGGCAGACCGTGCCCGAGGGCAGCGTCATGATGATGCTGATCGGTGCGGCTGTCCGCGACAGCCGCCAGTTCCCGCCTGACGGTGAGGTTTTCGACATCCATCGTGAGCAGCGCCAGCATTTGGCATTCAGTGTCGGGACTCACTATTGCCTGGGCTCGGCACTCGCGCGCCTGGAGGGCCGGATCGCGCTGGAAGAGATGCTCAAGCGGTTCCCGGAGTGGGATGTGGATCTTGACAACGCCGAACTGTCGCCGACTTCGACTGTGCGCGGTTGGGATTCGATGCCGGCGTTCATCCGATGAGCGACGCTTGCGGAGCGAACCGTAGCTGGACACGCGGGAGTCGAGCCGGCGTTCATCCGATGACCGTCGCACTCACCGTCCCCAAGGACTGGAACCAGGTCACGCCGGAATGGATGACGGCGGCGCTGGCCGGCCATCACCCGGATGCGGTGGTGGACTGCGTGACCGTCGACATGCGCGACGACGGCACCAATCGCCGGGCGCGCCTGTCGGTCACCTACAGGCCGGGCCCAGCCGGCCCATCCACGGTGTTCGCCAAGGCGGTCGACCCCGACCACAAGGAGATGATCAAGTACACCAGCGGGCTGCTGCACGAGCCCAGGTTGTTCAACTCGGAAATTGACCTGCCGCTGGAACATCCGACGGTCTACGCCGCGCCGATCGACGAGGGCGACGAAGATTTCGTCCTGATCATGGAGGACCTCACCGCCCGTGCCGCCGATCCACGTGATGCGACTCGGCCGTTGACCGTGGAGCAGGCGGCGCATGGCGTGCGTGGCCTGGCCAGGTTGCACAGCGCGTTCTGGGGTGAGCGTGTGCACCGTCCCGCCCTGGCCTGGCTGGAGCCGTTCGAGCCGTGGGACGGCATGCAATGGGCGCCGCTGCCCGCGGCGCTCGAGCGTCTCGGCGACGACGCGCCCCCGTCGGTGCAGGCACTGACCATCGACCATCTGGTGGAAGGCATTTGGAAGCCATTCATCGGCACGCTGACCGCGCCGGGTACCTCGCAGACGCTGCTGCACGGCGACCCGCACATCGGCAACACCTATGTGCTGCGCGACGGCGACGTCGGCTTCCTCGACTGGCAGGTGGCCCGCCGCGGCAACTTCTCCTTGGATCTCGGCTACTTCTTGCAGGGCGCGCTGACCACAGAGGATCGCCGGGTGTCCGAACGTCAGTTGCTCGAGGAATATCGCGACGAACTCGGACTCCCCGCCGATGAACTGCCGTCGCCCGACGAGATCTGGCTGCGCTACCGGGCCTCGGTCGCGCACGGGCTGACCACCTGGCTGGCGACCGCCAGTGCGGGAGAACTGTGGCAACGCCCGGACATCGCTCTGGCGCTCGCCCAGCGGTATTCGGCCGCCTACGAGGACCTGCAGACAGCTCAGGCGTTGGCTGATCTCATCAATTAGCCGGTATAACCAAAAAGGCTCCAGGCGGGACATCGACCCTCTAACCTGTCCGGCATGACAGGTGTGGTGGTGACGGGTGCAGCGTCGGGGATCGGCCGGGCCAGCGTGGAGGCGCTGATCGCGGACGGCCGGCGGGTTGCGTTGTGGGACATAGCGCCCGAGGTTCGCGACGTGGCCGCGGGCCTGGGCATGCCCTGCACGGTGATCGACGTGTGTGACACCCCTGCGTTGTCGGCGGCGGTCGAGGAGGCGGCGCAGGAACTGGACGGTATCGACGGACTGGTGCACGCTGCGGGCCGGGTACTTCCCGAACCCGTGGGCGCCTACACCGAGGAGTCCTGGGATGCGGTGCTCGACGTGAATCTGCGGGCGCAGGCGTTGTTGATGCAGTTGCTGTTGCCGCACCTGGAGAGGTCCGCGAAGGACGGGGGATCACCGGCGGTGGTCGGCATCTCCAGCATCGAGGGTTTGGCCGCCAATCCGTTCATCCCGGCCTACTGCGCCTCCAAAGCCGGGCTGCTCGGCATGACCCGCTCGATGGCTGCGCAGTTGGGGCCGTTGGGTATCCGGGTCAACGCGGTGTGCCCCGGTTTCATCCACACGCCGATGCTGCAGATCGCGTTGGATGTCGAGGAGATTCGCGCCGGCTTCGAACAGGCCGCGCCGCTGGGCAGGCTCGGGCAGCCCCACGAGATCGGGGCCGCCGTGGCGTTCCTGATGTCACCGAAGGCGTCGTTCATCACCGGCACGCAGCTCGTTGTGGACGGGGGAGTGACCAGCCGTCACGCCTGAATCGGGGGCCCAGGCAACTGTCTTGGTGTCAGTCGCTGGCCGGCAGCGGCTTGGCCTCCTTGAGGCTGAGCGCGGTGGTCCCGACCGACAAGGTGCCGGCGCCGGCCTTGGTGACCAGCACCTCTGCGCCTGCGTCGTCGACGTAGCGCTTGCCCATCAGGTTGCCATCGGAAAATGCCGCGTCGATCGTTGCGGCTGAGTCCTTCTGGGCATCGAGCGGGACCATGGGCACGCCACCGGCGCGCAGATCGTCGAGGCTGTCGGCGCTGCGCACGACGATGACCTGGGTGTCGCACACCTGGCTCTGCAGGCGGGTGCCGTTCTTGATCACAATGCTGACTCCTTCGAGATGGGTGCGAGTTCATCGACGAGCTGGCGGCGCAGGACCTTGCCGGTCGGGTTGGTGGGCAGTTCATCGCGGAACACCACCCGGTCGGGGGTACGCGATCCGCGTAGTTGCTTGCGCACATGATCGCGCAGCGCGTCCGGGTCGGGTGAGGCGCCCTCGACGGGCACCACGACGGCCACGATGATCTGGCCCCACTGCGGGTCCTCAGGACCGACGACCGCGACGTCGCGGACCTCGGGATGCTCGACGAGGACGTCCTCGATCTCGGCCGGCGCGATGTTCTCCCCGCCGCGGATGATGGTGTCGTCTGACCGTCCGCCGATGAACAGGTAGCCGCCCTCGTCGAGCATGGCGACATCCTTGGTGGGGAACCAGCCTTCGGCGTCGAGCACCGATCCGATGTCGGTGTAGCGGCCCGACACCTGCTCACCACGTACGAACAGTTCACCGGTCTCGCCGGCACCCAGCACAGTCCCGTCGTCGGCGCGAATCTGCACCTCGATGCCGGGCACCACCTGTCCCACCGAGCCGAGCCGCCGGGAAGCGGCGGGATCCTCGGCGGCCAGCGCCTCGCGGTGATCGTCCGGCCCGAGAACAGCGATGGTGGAACTGGTTTCGGTCAATCCGTAGGCGTTGACGAAGCCGACGTTCGGCAGCAGCTGCAACGCCTTGCGCACCAGGGGCAGCGCGACCTTCGAGCCCCCATAGGCGAGGTTGCGCAACGTGGGTAGCTCCAGGCCCGCCCTTTCCAGTGCCGTGACGATGCGGTCCAACATGGTCGGCACGACGGTGGCGGAGGTGACGCCTTCGGCGCGGACCAGCTCGACCCATTTGTCGGCGTCGAAGTGGCGCAGGTACACCATCTTCCGGCCGGCGTACAGGTTCGACATGGCCGCGCTGACCCCGGCGATGTGATACGGCGGGACGCAGATCAGCGCTGCGTCTTCTTCTGCGGCCGAGGCGAATTCGACCGTTCCGGTGATGTAGCTGGTGAGGTTGTTGTGGGTGAGCTCGACGGCCTTGGGGCGCGACGTGGTGCCCGAGGTGAACAGCACGACCGCCACTGCGTCAGGATCGGCGAACTCTGCCGCAGGCTCGGAGGCGCGGGCCGCGGCCAGGAACTCCTCGGCGGTGATGACCTGCTTGCCTGCCCCGGCGACCACATCGGCGTATTCGGTGTCGGCGACCACCAATGCCTCGGGCAGGCGGTCGATCAACTCTTGCAGGCCGTCCTTGCTGAGCCGGTAGTTCAGCGGGGTGAACGGCACCGCGGCGCGGGCCGAGGCGAACAGCAGCAGCGGCAGCAGCGCGCCACCGGTGCCGACGTACGCGACGTGGGCCGCCCCGGAGGCTGCGATGACGCCCGCGCCGCCGTCGGCCAGAGCGCTGAGTTCTTCGGTGGACAGGCGGAGATCGTCGGACACCACTGCGGTGCGGTCGGGGCCGCCCGAGACCGCCATCTCCAGCAGTAGCGAGATGCTCATAGGCCTTGCCCCGGTGCGTCGATGAAGATGTCGATGATCGGATTATCCCCGCCGCCGTAGTGGGAGAGATCAGTGACGCCGGAAGCGGTGAGCACCTCCGAGTCGATGAAGGTCTGCCCGTTCACCTCGGCGGCCGGGCGGGACAGGATCTCCACGGCCGCGTCCGCCATGATCTGGGGGTTGCGGGACTGTGCGGCCATCGTGTCGCCGTCGGCGAGGTTGGTCACCGCGGCGGTGGCGATGTAGGTCTCGGGCCACAGGCAGCTGAATCCGATTCCGGCGTCGGCATATTCGGCGGCCCAGCCCAGCGACAGCAGCGTCATGCCGTATTTGGACAGCGTGTAAGAGGGATGTGCGCCCAGCCAGTACGGGTTCATGTTCATCGGCGGGGCCAGTGTCAGTACCTGCGGGTTGGCCGACTTCCGCAGGTGCGGCAGCGCGGCCTTCGTCAGCAGGAAGGTGCCGCGGATATTGATGTCCATCATCAGGTCGAACTTCTTGGCCGACAGCGCCTCGGTGGGGTCGGTGGAGATGGCGCTGGCGTTGTTGATCACGATGTCGACGCCGCCGAAGCGCTCGACCGCCGCCTCCACTGCGCGGGCCACGTCCTCTTCCTTGCGCACATCACCGACGACCGCGACCCCCTTGCCGCCCGCTGCCTCGACCTCGGCGACCGCGGTGTGCACGGTGCCGGGGAGCTTGGGGTGGGGTTCTGCGGTCTTGGCCAGCAGCACCACGTTCGCCCCTCGGCGGGCGGCACCGAGCGCGATCGCCAGCCCGATACCGCGGCTGCCGCCGGATACGACCAGCGTGCGATCGGTGAATGAATCTTGCTGGCTGGACATGGTCCTCCTCGTCGAGCGCAGCAATCCGCTGTTGCGCCGTCGTCAACGGTACTGTCGACCGTACTCAAATGGTATTGGCATTCTCATTTTTAGCAAGTGGCGTAATCGTCGCGCGGGGCGCCTGGAGAATGGGCGTCGACCAGACCCGTTCCTCAACGCCGACGGATCGCCTCGGTGTGCAGGTAGGAGGCCTCCTTGCCAGTACAGGGGCCACATTTCCACGCGGCGGTATTGGCATTCTCATTTTTAGCAAGTACGTTATCCACTGATGAGCGAGCAAGATGTCTCTCCTGTAGAGACCCCATCTGGCATCCCGCTGGCGCCCGTCTACGGACCGGACGACCGCGCGGTCGAGCCGCCTGCCCCGGGGACCTACCCCTTCACGCGCGGCAACTTCGCGTCCGGCTACCGCGGTAAGACCTGGACCTTCCGGCAGTATTCGGGCTTCGGAACCGCCGAGGAATCCAACCGCCGCTACCGATACCTGCTCGATCAGGGTGGGACGGGACTGTCGGTGGCGCTGGACCTGCCAACGCAGTGCGGCTACGACTCCGACGATGAGGAGTACGGGGAGGAAGTCGGTCGTGTGGGTGTCGCGGTGGACACCCTTGCCGACGCCGAGATCCTGTTCGACAGCATCCCCCTGGACAAGATCAGCACCAGCTTCACCATCAACGGCACCGCGGCCATCCTGCTGGCCCTCTATGTCGCCGCCGCCGAGAAGAAGGGCGTGCCGCGCGAGAAGCTCACCGGCACCATCCAGAACGACATCCTCAAGGAGTACGCGTCGCGCGGCACCTGGATATGGCCGCCCGAGCCGTCCCTGCGGCTGATCGCCGACACCATCGAGTTCTGTGCGGCCGAGGTGCCGCGGTTCAACGCGATCTCGGTGGCCGGTGCGCACTTCCGCGACGCCGGCGCCAACGCGGTGCAGGAGATGTCGTTCACGCTGGCCGACGGTGTCACCTATTGCGACACCGTGGTCGAACGCGGGCGGATGACCATCGACAAATTCGCCCCGCAGATCTCCTTCTTCTTCTACACCCACGGTGACTTCTTCGAGGAGATCGCCAAATACCGTGCCGGCCGGCGGCGTTGGGCCACGATCGTGCGGGAACGCTACGGCGCCACCACCGACAAGGCCTCGATGTTCCGATTCGGCTGTGTGGCGGGCGGGGCGTCGTTGTATGCGCCGCAGGCGCAGAACAACCTGGTACGGGTGGCCTACGAATCGTTGGCGGCGGTGCTGGGCGGCGTGCAGTCGATGTTCACCGCCGCATGGGACGAGCCGTTTGCCCTGCCGAGTGAGGAATCGGCGACGCTGGCTCTGCGGACCCAGCAGATCCTGGCGTATGAGACCGGTGTAACCAAGGTGGCCGATCCGCTCGGTGGGTCCTACTTCGTCGAGGCCCTCACCGATGCCACCGAGGCCAAGATCATCGAGATCATGGATGACCTCGAAAAGCACGGCGGCATGGTGCGATGCATCGAGGACGGCTACCTGCAGGGCCTGATCGCCGACGAGGCGTTCAAGATCCACAACGAGATCGAGTCCGGCGAGCGGCCGGTGGTCGGGGTCAATCGGTTCGTCACCGACGAGCCGGCGCCTGACATCGACACCTACGAGCTCGATGCCGAGGGGCGCGATCTGCAGCTCAAGCGACTGTCGAAGGTGAAGGCCGACCGCGACGATGTCGCCGTCAAAGAGACCCTGGCTGCGTTGGCCAGGGGAGCCGAGGGCAGTGGACCGGGGGCAGACAACCTGATGCACCGGTTGATCGACTGCGCCAATGCGTATTGCACAGTGGGAGAAATGGTGTCGACCTTGAAGTCGGTGTGGGGCGAGTTCCAGCAGCCGGTGGTGTTCTAGCATGGCCACTCGAGTACTTGTCGCCAAGCCCGGTCTCGACGGACACGATCGCGGGGCAAAGATCGTCGCGCGTACATTGCGTGATGCCGGATTCGAGGTCATCTACACCGGCATCCGGCAGCGCATCGAGGACATCGTGTCTATAGCGCTTCAGGAAGACGTTGCGCTGGTAGGCCTTTCGATTCTCTCGGGCGCGCATGTCGCACTGACCACCCGCACCGTCGAGGCGCTGCGCGCAGCCGATGCCGGTGACATCGCCGTCGTCGTCGGCGGCACCATCCCGCAGTCCGACGTGCAGAAGCTGTTGGACGCCGGTGCGGCAGCGGTGTTCCCGACCGGTACGTCGCTCGAAACACTGGTGACCGACGTGCGTGCGCTGACGGAGAAGGTTTCGGAGTCATGAGACTGGGTGTGATGATCGGAGCCGAGCGCGGCGATATGGCGCGCAAGGTGTCCAAGCTGGTCTCCGACATCCAGTGGGCCGAATCGGCGGGCCTGGACAGTGCGTGGATGCCGCAGGTGCCCAACGATTTCGACTGCTTGACCATGGTGGCGCTGATGGCGGCCAACACCACGCGCATCGAACTCGGTACCGCTGTGGTGCCGTTGCAGGCGCAGCATCCGATCGCGCTGGCCCGCCAGGCGCTGTCCGTGCACGCGATGTCCGGTGGCCGGTTGGCACTGGGCGTCGGGCCGTCGCACCACTGGATCGTGCGTGACATGCTCGGCCTGCCCTACGAGAAGCCGGCCGCATACACGCGGGACTACCTGCAGGTGTTGAACACCGCGATCGCCGGTCCGGGACCTGTTGACGTGGAGAACGACTCCTTCACCGTGCACAACCCGACTGTGCTCAGTGCCGACACCCCGATGCCGGTGCTGGTGTCCGCACTCGGGCCGGTGATGCTCCAGATCGCCGGCGAGCACGCCGACGGCACCTCGCTGTGGATGGCCGACGAGAAGGCGATCGGCGAGCACATCGCACCCAAGATCAACAAGGCCGCGGCCGAAGCGGGCAAGCCCGCGCCGCGCATCGTCGCCGGAATCCCGGTCACGCTGTGCGCCAACTCCGAGATCGAGGCGGCCAAGGAGCGGGCCAACCGCATTCTGGCCGAAGCCGAGACGTCGCCGAACTACCAGCGCCTGCTGGATCGTGGGGAGGCCCGCAGCGTTGGGGATCTGTGTGCGGCGGGTGACGAGGAATCAATCCTGAAGCGGTTCAAGCAGTTCGCCGATGCCGGAGTCACGGATCTGTCGGTGCGGCTGCTGCCGATCGGGGACAATCGTGACGAGCTGATCGCGTCGAAGTATCGGACGCGTGAGGTGATCGCCGAGCTCGCCAAGCAGGTTCGATGAGCGGCTGGGCGACGAGCGGAGTGGCTGCGTGAACGCGCCGCTCGCCGGCATCCGCATCATCGAGGTCGGCGTCATGCTGGCCGGCCCGTACGCCACCATGATGTTGGCCGACCTGGGTGCCGAGGTGATCAAGGTCGAACCACCCGGCGGCGAGATCTCCCGTCAGGTCAGCGACAGCTATTTCGCCAGCCTCAACCGGGGCAAGCGCAGCATCTGCCTCGATCTCGCCTCAGAGGCAGGCCAGGCGAAACTCGGTGATCTGGTGGCGGATTCGCATGCGCTGCTGGTGAACATGAAGCCGTCGGTGATCCGCAGGCTGGGCCTGACGTATGAGAATCTGCGGCAGTTCAACGAGAAGATCGTCTGCGTCGCGATGACGGGATTCGGGCTCGACGGGGGAGACGACCCGGCGTTCGACTACGTCATCCAGGCCGCAACCGGGGTGGCCGCGATGACCGGTGATCCCGAAGGCCCACCCACGCTTCCCGGCTACTCCTCGGCGGACAACTCGACCGGGCTGACGGCCGCGCTGGGTCTGCTGGCGATGATCGTCTCGGGCGACGGCGGTCAGGTGGATGTCTCGCTGCGCGATGTCATGCTGTCGCAGTTGAACTACCGCGCATCGGCGTACCTCAACGACGGTGTGGAGCCGCGCCGCCACCCCTTCGGCGCGCATTCGTATTACGTACCGGCGCAACTGTTCCCGACTGCCGACGGCTATCTGGCGTTGTTCATCACCCACGACGGGTTCTGGAAGTCGTTCGCCGCTGAGGCGGGTGTCGCGGGGTTCGATTCAATGGCCGAGCGGGCCGGCCGGCGGGACGAAGTGCTCGACGTGGTGACTGCCGCGCTGGCGACCGACACCGCGGCAGGATGGGAATCCAGGCTCAAGCCGCTGGGGATCCCGGCGGCCGCCGTGCGTAGCCTGCCGCAGGCACTGGACGCGACGCCCGAGGTGCTTGTCACCGCAGGTGATTTCCGGTTGGTGGGTAGTCCGGTGCACGTCGCCGGGTATACGCCGGACTACCGGCCGCCCCCGGCATTCGACGAGTACGGGCAGTGCCTCGGATCGACCGCGGCCTCGCCGGTTTCCACACCGAGGTCGTGATCGCCCAAAATAGGCAGCCCTGCGGTAGAAACCGGCGGCACCCGTGACGGGCGGCTGCTCAATCCTCGTCGTAAGAGACCGTCACCGAATCGCAGTCCGGGACGGCCTGGCAGGTCAGCACGTAGCCCTCGGCCACCTCGTCGTCGTCGAGGGCGTCGTTGACCCGCATCGTGGCGGTTCCCTCGAGCAGTTTGGCCATGCAGGTGCCGCAGTTGCCGGCCTCGCACGAGAACGGCGGTGTCATTCCGGCGCGGCGCGCGCTCTCCAGCAGCGTCTCGCCCTGCCTGCGCGGCACGGACAACTGCTCGCGGTCGAACACGATCGTGACCTTGCCGTCCGCTCCGCTGCTGGCCGTCGGTTCTGCCGTCATCTCACTCCCCTGTGCACGCACGTTCTGATATGAAGAGAATACCATTCTCGCAAAGTGATAGTATCTTCTCGGCGTGTTGAGCGCGCAACAGAGGCCTGCTGAGAGGGGTTGGAATTTTGGCCGCGGCCACGACTGCTCCTCGTGTGGGCACCACCTCGGTGCTCGCGTTCGATGACCGCGAGTACAGCCTGTCCGAACTCGACGCGCTCACCAGCGGGATGGCCACCGAGCTGGAGCACCGGGGCGTACGCCCGGGCGATCGGGTGGCGATCATGTCGTCCAACCGCCCCGAGTTCGTGGTGGCACTGCGGGCGATCTGGGGACTGGGAGCTGCGGCGGTGCTGATCAGCCCGGCCTGGAAGGAACGCGAGGCTGCCCACGCCCTTGCCCTGACCGCACCCGCTCATGCGGTGGGCGATCACGACGTGCTGGCGTCACTGATGCCGATGCTGCATCTGGATGAGCCGATCATTCCGGGACTGCGGCAGTTCGACCGGCCCGACCCGGACAGCGACGCGCTGTTCGTCTTCAGCTCAGGGACCACCGGCCTGCCCAAGGCGGTCCGGCACACCCATGGCGGGTTCGCCGCGGCCATCGACCATTGGCGCACAGCACTGGGTTTCACCTCCGCCGATCGCATGCAGATCATGACGCCGCCGTCGCACATCCTGGGATTGCTCAACATCGCCATGGTGCTCGACACCGGTGCGTGGATGCGGTTGCACCGCCGTTTCGACATCGACACCATGTTGCGACACATCGAATCTGATCGAATCACGATCGAAATGGCCGTGGCACCAATGGCTTTGGCGCTGGCCGCGCATCCCGATCCGGGGCGTTACGATCTGTCGTCGCTGCGCTACGTGATGTGGTGCGCGACCCCGGTGACCCGCAGCGTCGCCGACACCGTCAGTCAGCGCGCCGGAATCCGGTGGTTGACAGCCTATGGCACCACCGAACTCCCGGTGATCGCCTGTAATCCGATGGACGCCACCCGCATCGACACTGTCGGCACCCCTGTGCGCGGAGTCGACGTCCGCATCGGCGAGGACGGCGAGATCGAGGTGAGGTCGGACTCGGTGATGGCCGGCTATCTGCCCGATGACGTGACCGCGGGCGCATTCCGCGACGGCTGGTACCGCACCGGCGACATCGGCTACCTCGACGACGACGGATACCTGCACATCACCGACCGATCCAAGGAGATGGTCAAGGTTCGCGGCTTTCAGGTCGCGCCGGCCGAGGTCGAGGCGGTGTTACACGGCCATCCGGCCGTCACCGACTGCGCGGTTTTCGGAGTACCCGATGCCGCCGACGGCGAGGCCATCGTGGCCGCCGTGACGACAAGTTCTGAGGTGTCGGCCATGGAACTGATCGCCCTCATCGGCGATCAGTTGGCTTCGTACAAGCGGCCCAGCCGCGTGGAGTTCGTAACCGAGATACCCCGGTTACCTTCCGGAAAGGTATTGCGACGAGTGCTGAAGGAGCGGCATGGACGTTCGTCTGACGTCTGAACAGCAGCAGCTGCGAGAGGCCGCAGCAAAACTGGCCGACGACCTCGGGCCCGATGCGGTCGGAGAGCTGTCGGATGAGGGCCGGCGCGCCCGGTTGGAAAGCACGGTCGCCGCAACCGAGTGGCGCACCCTGCGGTCCGACGGTGCCTCCGGCGTGGAAGTGGCGATTGTCGCCGAGGAGTTCGGACGCGGTCTGGTCGACGTGCCCTTCCTCGGTCCGGTGCTCGCCGACGATCTGGCCCGCCGGCTGGATCGGGAGGTGGTGATCGGGGGCGATGAGGCTGCGACCGCCGGTGTGGATCTGACCCGCAGCACGGTGGGTGTCATCGAGGCACCCGCCGAGCTCGGTGAGCTGTCGAGCGAGGACGCCTTGCGGTGGCACGCCCTGACGCTCGCCGCGACCAGCGCCGACCTGGTCGGTGCTGCGCGCGGTGCGCATGCGCTGGCGGTCGATTACGCGAAAGTTCGTGAGCAGTACGGCTCGACGATCGGGTCGTACCAGGCTGTCGCGCACTTGCTGGCCGAGGGGCTTGCCCTGATCGAGGGTTCGATCAGTGTGCTGCGGCACGCGGCATGGGCGGTCGACGAACTTCCTGCCGAGGAAGCGGTCCGGGCCGGGAAGATCGCCAAGGTCTACTGTGCCCGCGCCGCGCGCACGGTGTGCGAGACCGCGATCCAGGTGCACGGCGGTATCGGAAACACCTGGGAGTGCCTGGCGCATGTCTACCTGCGTCGGGTTCTGGTGGCCACCGAGTTGTGGCCCGTCAAGCTAGAGGACTTGGAGGTCACTGATCTTGGACTTTCGTGATTCACCCGAGGAAGCTGCTTTCCGGGACCGCCTGCGGTCCTGGTTGGCGGACAATGCCGCATCGTTCAAGGCGTCCGGCGACGATTACTGGGCCCGGATGGGGGAGTGGCATCAAGCACTCTATGCCGCAGGGTTTTTCGGTACCTCGTGGCCAGAGGAGTTCGGTGGCCAGGATCTGCCGCCCGTCTACGATGTGATCGTCGACGAGGAGCTGGCCAGGGCCGGAGCCCCGCCGCGGCCCAGCCTGGGCTACCTGGTGGTGGGGCTGGGGCACCACGGCAGCAAGGAACTGCAGCAGCGATTTCTGCCCGGCATGATCAATGGCACCGAGCGTTGGTGCCAGGGTTTTTCCGAGCCGGGCGCAGGTTCGGACCTGGCCTCGCTGACCACCACGGCGACCCGCGACGGCGACAACTACATCATCAACGGGCACAAGATCTGGACCAGCTATTCGGACGTGGCCGACTGGTGTCTGGTGCTGGCCCGCACCGACAAGGACGTGGCGCGCCATAAGGGCATCTCGGCGTTCATCGTGTCGATGCACCAGGACAGCATCGAGCAGCGGCCGTTGCAGATGATCAACGGTGTCACGACGGAGTTCGGCCAGGTGGCTTTCGATGGCGCGGTGGTGCCGGCCTCCCACATGGTCGGTGAACCCGGTGACGGTTGGCGCCTGGCCATGACGGTGGTCAGCCACGAGCGTGAACCGTCGACTCTCGGATACTCGGCGCGTTACGGAAAACTGGTGCGGGAGATGGCGTCTCGGGTGGACGGAAAGGTCCCCGAAGACCTCGCCTGGGCTGGTGTGCAGGCCGAGATGCTGCGCCTGCACGTGCGCCGGCGGCTGTCCGAACAGCTCGACGGACTCAAGCACGGTCCCGAGGGCTCGCTGGACAAGCTGCTCATGACCTGGGTCGAGCAGTCCGTGGGGCATGCCGCGCTCGCGGTGACCGGAACCAAGGATCCCGAACTGCTGAGCGCCTATCTCTACAGCCGCGCGCAGAGTGTCATGGGTGGCACGTCGCAGATCCAGAAGAACATCATCGCGTCACGAATCCTCGGACTGGGAGTTTAGCCAGATGTACGGAATGCCAGACGAAATCGATGTGCAGGCGGACGGAGCGCTGCGCATCATCACGCTGAACCGTCCCGATGCGCTGAATGCGGTCAACGACAACCTGCACGTCGGGTTGGCTCGGTTGTGGGAGGCGCTCGACGAGGACGCCGACGCTCGGGCGGCGGTGATCACGGGTGCGGGTCGGGCGTTTTCGGCCGGCGGCGATTTCAACTACCTCGACGAGTTGCGGCGCGATGAAGCCTTGCGCCAGAAGACGATCAAGCACGGGCGCGACCTCGTCATCGGCATGGTGCGCTGCCGCATCCCGGTGGTCGCCGCGGTGAACGGCCCGGCCGTCGGGCTGGGCTGCAGCCTGGCCGCGCTGTCCGACGTCGTCTACATGGCAGAGACCGCGCATTTCGCCGATCCGCACGTGCAGATCGGACTCGTGGCCGCCGACGGTGGTCCCCTGGTGTGGGGTTCGCAGATTTCGTTGTTGCAGGCCAAGGAGTTTGCCCTCACCGGTGTGCGGATCAAGGCTCAGCGGGCCCTCGAACTGGGCCTGGCCAATCATGTGGTGGAGGATCCGCTTGCCGAGGCGATCGCATGTGCCAAGAAGCTCATCGATCTGCCGAAGCAGGCGGTCGAGGCCACCAAGCGGTTGATGAACATCCAGCTCGAGCAGCAGGTGATGGCGTCGCTGGACTACGCCAACCTCGCCGAGTATGTGTCGTTCGGCACCGCTGATTTCAACCGGATCGTTGACGGCCTGATCGCCAAGAGCTGAGCTCGCCGGCTTTCTGGCTCGAGTGGCCACTTATGGCACGCGGATCTGTGAAGAACGCGTCATAGGTGGCCGCTGGGGGTGATTCCTAGAAGGTGAGCGCCTCGGAGCGCTGGACCGTTCCGGTGACGCCGCCGGCATCTTGACCGGCCAGGCGTATCGCCGCGCGGCCCATCGCCTCCGGCGGCTCGACCATCTCCGGCGGGATCTGCAACCCGCTACCGCCGGCCTGCCAACCCTCGGTGAGCACCACGCGGGACGGGCTCAGGCAGTTGACCGCGATGTTGTCACTGCGCAAGTCGGCGGCCAGTCCCAGATACAGGCGTTCAGCGGCGGCCTTGGACACCCAGTACGCGTTGGCGCCGTGCTCGACCATGTCGACTCCGGTGGTGGTGATCGCGATGAGTGATCCTCCGCCACGTTTGCGGACCTCGGGTATGACTGCCTTGGTCACCAGGAACACCCCGGTGAGGTTGACGTCGAGGCACAGTTGCCAGCGTTTGAGCGGCGTGGTCTCGATGGGCCCGAGCCAGAGCACACCGGCGTTGGCGACCAGGATGTCGATGCCGCCGAACTCCGAAACCGCCGTGGCGACAGCCTTGTTCACCGATTCCTCATCGGTGACGTCGCAGGTGACCGGCAGCGCACTCCCGCCCGCGTCGTTGATGGCAGCGGCCACCGAGCCGATGGTGCCGGGCAGCTTGCCCGGTTGTTCGGAACGCGCCGCCACAGCCACCGCTGCACCTTCGGCAGCCAGTGCGGCAGCGATCGTGGCGCCGATGCCGCGGCTTGCGCCGGCGACGAAGGCGACCTTTCCGGTCAGGTTCATCGCGACAGACTATTACTTGGGCGGGAAGCGCAATGCCCCATCGAGACGGATGATTTCGCCGTTGAGGTAGTCGTTTTCGATGATGCTCTGAGCCAGCTGGGCGTACTCGGTCGAGCGGCCCATGCGCTTGGGGAACGGCACCTGCGGACCCCAGTACTGCTCGAGCTGATCAGCGGCCTTGCCGTACGCCGGGGTGTTGATGGTGCCGGGGGCGATGGTGCAGACCCGGATGCCCAGCGGCGACAGGTCACGCGCGGCCACGAGAGTCATGCCCAACACACCGCCTTTGGCGGCCGAGTAGGGTAGCTGGCCGATCTGGCCCTCGTATCCGGCGATCGAGGCGGTGTTGACGATCACGCCGCGCCCGCCTTCCTCCAGCGGTTCGGCCTTGGCGATCGCCGCGGCCGACAGCCGCATCACGTTGAAAACCGCGGTCAGGTAGAACTCGATGGTCTTCTTGAACCCGTCGAGGTCCAGCGGTGAGCCGTCCTTGCCGACCAGCCGGCCCCCGGCGGCGGGGCCGCCGTGGGTATCGACCGAGATGCGCAGCGGGCCAAGGGCTTCGGCCTCGGCGATGGCGGCCAGCACAGATTCCTCGGAGGTCGCGTCGGTGCGCACGTAGCGGACGCCCAGCTCCTTCTCCAGAGCGGTGCCCTTCTCGTCGGCGAGGTCTGCGACGACCACCTTGGCGCCTGCGGCCTGCAGGCGGCGGACGGTCGCCTCACCCAGGCCGCCCGCGCCGCCGACGACGATCGCTGAACTACCGGCGATTTGCATACGGTTCCCCTTCTTGCAACTGAGACTCTCTGACTGCGAGAATAACATTCTCTTACCGGGTGAACCAGGGAGTCGATCAATGCCTGAAGCCGTCATCGTGTCCGCACTGCGTACCCCTATCGGCACCGCCAAGAAGGGGACGCTGCGCGATACCGACGCCTATGCGCTGGCCGACCACGTGGTGCGGGCTGCGGTCGAGGAACTGGCCGGGCACGACACCGTGCCCATCGACGACGTGATCCTCGGTGAGGGTCTCTACGGTGGCGGCGTCATCGCCCGTCATGCCGCGATCACCGCCGGGCTGACCTCGGTGCCCGGCCTCTCCAACAACCGGCACTGCGCAGCGGGCCAGGCCGCGGTGCAGAGTGCGGCCGCAGGTATCCGCGCTGGTATGGACCAGTTGATTCTGGCCGGCGGGGTGAACTCCGCCTCCACCTCGCCCCGGTTCGTCCGGGCCACCGGCAGCGCCAAGGATGCCGAGTGGGTGAACTGGTTCCCGCCCACCCATCCTGACCGGCCGGACGCGCCGAACATGGACATGTCCATCACGGTCGGCTGGAACGCCGCGGTCAAGGCCGGGGTCAGTCGCGAGGAGATGGACCGGTGGGCATTGGGCTCGCACCGCAAGGCGATCGCGGCCATCGACGAGGGCCGGTTCGCCGACGAGATCGTCGCGATCGACACTCCGCACGGATTGTTCGACACCGACGAACACCCGCGCCGGGACACCACCCTGGAGAAGCTGGCCGCGCTCAAGCCGCTGCACCCGGAGATCGACGGCTTCTCCATCACCGCGGGCAATGCGTGCGGCGCGAACGATGCGGCTGCGCTGCTGACCATCGCCAGCGACAAGCTGGGGTTACCTGCCCTGGCCACCGTCAAGTCCTGGGCATCGGTCGGGGTGGACCCCGCCTCGACGGGTCTGGCACCGGTGGAGGCGATCACCAAAGCACTGCGCAGAGCCGGGCTTTCATTGTCAGACGTGGATCTGTTCGAGATCAACGAGGCTTTCGCTGCGATGTGTGTGGCCACCATCAAGCTTCTCGACATCGATCCGGACATCGTCAATGTCAGTGGCAGCGGGTGCTCGCTGGGCCATCCCGTGGCCGCCACCGGGGCACGGATGCTGGTCACCCTGGTCCATGAATTGCGCAGGCGGGGCGGTGGTATCGGGGTGGCCGCGATGTGCGCGGGCGGCGGGATGGGCTCGGCCACGGTCATCGAGGTGGACGGAGGCGCCCCGGCGGCGACATGAAATACAGCGCCGTAGGCTTTTTCCCGATGACGATGGCAGATATCGAAGAACTCATCGCCGCCGCGCGCGGCGGTTCCCAGCGCGCCGTCGGGCGGTTGCTGAGCTTGGTCGAAAGTGACCGCCGCGACGAGGTTCTGGCCGTGCTGGGCGCAGCCTCACCACGGGTCATCGGAGTCACCGGTCCGCCTGGGGCGGGAAAGTCGACGACGGTCGGCGCCCTCGTCGGTGCGTATCGCGAACGTGGCCTGCGGGTTGCGGTGCTGGCGGTGGACCCGTCGTCCCCGTACAGCGGTGGTGCGCTGCTCGGTGACCGGATCCGGATGGCCGCCCACATCAACGACCCCGATGTGCTCATCCGGTCGGTGGCCACCCGCGGGCACCTGGGCGGGCTTGCCGCCGCGGTGCCGGCGGCGATCCGGCTACTGGCCGCGCTGTCCTACGATCTGATCGTCCTGGAGACCGTCGGCGTGGGGCAGTCCGAGATCGAGATCGCCGCGATCGCCGATCCGACCGTGGTGATCCTGAATCCCGGTGCCGGAGATGCCGTGCAGGCCGCCAAGGCCGGGCTGCTCGAGGTCGCTGACCTGGTGGTGGTGAACAAGGCCGACCGTGATGGCGCCGACCAGACCGCTCGCGATCTGAGGGCCGAGGCCACCGTGCCGGTGCTCAAACTTGTTGCGGCACAAGGGGAAGGTGTGGCGGAGCTGGTGGAGGCCATTGACGCCCACCACCGGGCCGATACGCCTGCGCGCCGCACGGCACGGGCCCGCACCCAGATTCTCTCGCTGGCGCAGACGTTGCTGCGCAATCACGCCGAGCTGGATGGTTTGGCCGCTGCGGTGGCCGACGGCACCACCGATCCCTACAGCGCCGCGGCGAATCTGATCGCTGATTCAGCCGGGTAGATCCAGGACCCGCCGCATCGTCTGCAGCAGCTCGGTGCGCAGTGTGTCGTCGTCGATATCGGCCACCAGCGGATGCATCACCGTGACGCTGATCAGGCCGGACAGTACCGCCGCATGGACGCGTGCCGTGTTGCCCGACTGATCGCCCAGCATGGCCGCGTAGAGCCGACCGATGAACTGCTGGAACGGTTCATGTTCGGTCAGCAGTCGCATCACGACGGGGTCGAACCGGAGTGTGCTGGCGGCACGTCGACGCGCCACGGCCGTCTCCACCACCCGGGTGAGCAGCAGTTCGCGGGCTCGGGTGGGGGACCCTTCGGCCTCGGCGGCTTCGAGCGCATCCTCCAACTGGCCGAGTTCACGTTCGGTGAGTGCGATGACGATGGCTTCTTTGGTCTTGAACTGGTGGTAGACCGCGGCTTTCGTGACGCCGAGGGCATCGGCGATCATCTGCAGCGACGTTCCGCTGACGCCGTGATCGGCGATCAGCTCCAGAGCCGCATCGAGGATGCGGGTCTGGGCGGCGCTGCGTGGGGTCCAGAGCACGTGTCGACAGTAACCGGAAGGCCGGGCGGATCAGGCTTCTGCCGCGGTTTGCTCGGTCGAGAGCATCGAGTTGGCGTGGGCGAGGATCTCGGTCCGCGCGCGCGGACGGGCGATGGCCAGTAGACAGATGTCGAAAGCGTGCAGTGCACCGGCGCGCAGTTGCTCGGCGGTGATATCGCCGGCTGTCCATCGGCGTTGAAGGTGGAACAGGACCATCGCGGCATGGTCGGCGAGGACGTCGGGGTCGATGTCGTCGCGCAGTGCACCGCGGCGGGTCGCGGCTCTGATTTCGGTGACGATGAGATCCCAGCCGCTCCAGCGCAGATTCACCTGATCGAGGAGCCGGTCGTCCATGAGCACGGCACGAACGACAGCTTTCGGAATGTCGGCGACGACTTTGTCGATCGACAATGTGATGGCTTCCCAAATCCGTTCGATCGGGTCTGTCGCCGAGAGTTGGTGTACGGCAACGTCCATGGAGTCGAGTGAGCGTTGGATGAGGGCGGCCAGTAGGCCTTCTTTATCGCCGAAATGGTTGTAGAGAGTGCGGACGCTGACGCCGGCTTCATCGGCGAGGCGACGCATGGACAGCTGTTCGACACCGTGTTGTTCGACGAAGTCGCGGGCAGCATCGAGGACGTGCGCGCGGGTTCGCTGCAGGGCGCGTGAGGCCATGGATGTCACTGTACTCAGTTATGCCACAGTGGGCGATATTTGCCACGGCGATTCAAATGTATAACACCGTTGCACTTTGCAGCCGAGTGTGGTTAGCATCACAGCGCCCACATAGACGATCTCGAACTTGCGAGGGACAAGCATGGCGCAGCAACAGCCCGACTCCGCTACCAACGGTGTGGCGGAGGAGCCCTACATCGTGGTCTCGACGGACAGCCACGTCGGACCGTCGCTCAAGAACCAGTTGCGGCAGTACTGCGAACCGAAATACCTCGAAGAATTCGATGAGTTCGTCGCAGAGATGGAAAAGCACGGCATGTTCTCGTTGCGCTCGTCCAAAGCCGGCGACAAAGGCTATGACGAGAACTGGTCACTGGATCAGTCCCAGGCCGAGGATTTCGCCAAGACAGCGGGCATTCGCAATCCGGACCAGATGGACCTGGGCTTTTTGAACCGCAGCTACGAACACAGTTTCGTTCCCGGCCTTCAGGACCCGGCGGCTCGGCTTGCCGACATGGACGAACAGGGCGTCGCCGCATCCGTGATCTATCACGGCGGTCTCAACGGTGAGTCGATTCCGTTTTCGACGACGGGTCTCATCAGTTGGGGTGACTCGAAATACGACCACCTGGAGGACCTCGGGGTTCGTATCTACAACAGGTGGCTGGCCGATTTCGTGTCAACGGCGCCCGAGCGCAGCGCCGGCATCGCCCATATTCCGATCTCCGACCCGGCCGCCTGTGTGCGTGAGGTCAAGTGGGCGGCCGAGGCGGGGTTGCGAGGTATCAACCTGCCCGCTCCCCGCAATGACATTCCGATGTTGAACGACCAGGTGTGGGAGCCGCTTTGGTCGATATGCGAAGAAACCGGAATGTCGCTCAACACACACGGCGGCGGGGGTGAGCACTATCCGTACGAGGGTGAGGGCGCCCAGGCGATGTACATGATGGAGACGCTGTTCCGCACCCGTCGCGGCGTATGGGTAATGATCCTCGGCGGCGTGTTCGAGCGCCATCCCAAGCTGAAGATGGTGCTCACCGAACAATGGATGGATTGGGCCCCGGAAGTCATGGACGACATGGACGGGCTCTACCACTCGCGAACCGGTGAATGGGTTCGTGCGGCACTGTCCATGCCGCCGTCGGAGTACTTCAAACGCAACTGCTTCATCGGTGCCAGCTTCATGTCCAATTGGGAGGCGAAGCTGGGAGTCGAGAAGGGCCTCACCGACAAGGTCATGTGGGGCGACGACTATCCGCACGCGGAGGGAACCTGGCCCGACACCAGGGAAGCTATTCGGTTCACATTCAACGACATTGAGCCCGAGAACGTCCGCAAGTACATCGGCGGCAACGCAATCGACGTTTACGGTCTCGATCGCACGAAATTGGCCGAGGTGGCAGCCAAGATCGGCCCCACGGTCGACGAGGTGGCAACGCCCTACACGGTTCCCGAGGATGCCGTCATGGGGCTCTACGCGTTCCGTACCGGCCCCGGCCGCTTCATCTAGCCAATCTGTCGACAGCGACGAGGAGACATTGAAATCGTGGGAGAGCCAACGGCTGTGACGTCCCCGTGCCGGTCGGTGACGGATGACGAAGTCGACCATCTGCACGAATTCGGTTGGGTGCAGCTGAAAGGCTTCGTGGACCCTGACGTGGTGCGCAAGATGCTTGCGATCGCTCGCGACGAGATGGGCGACGATGCGGACAGCAACCCGCGGCAGGCCGACGCACCGGCCGAAGCCGACGGTGAGGAGCAAAGCGGTCTGGCGTACTTCAACGTCGGGCAGAGTGCCGGCCTGACGGACCCGGTGATGCGACCGTTGATCGATGAGGTAGGCAAGAGTGCAAGCGTGCTGCAACGGCGGCGAGCTCCCGACGGTACGGCCGTCGGCACGCGGTACTACGCGGACTTCTTTGCACCAAAACTACCCAGCACCAAGACTGCACGGCACGGCGGGAACGGACCCACCGCGTTCCATCAGGATTTCATCACCTTCTCCGTCGACAGGTCCGGGGGCATGACCTTCTGGTTTCCGTTGGAGGCGTACGGACCTGAAGCCGGGACGATGTCGTTCGTGAACGGATCGCACCGCGCCGGCGTGATGGGTGATTACACCACCTACGGTGCCGGTGATGCTCTGGATGCGTTTCCCGAGCTTCGTGATCTGGAGATGAGCCAACAGCTGACGTACGAGCTCGGCGACATCTCGGTTCATACGCACCTCACGATCCACGGCGCGGGCGCGAACGCGATGGATCGGCCGCGTTGGGCTTACCTACTGGTCACTCAGCCCGCTGACGTGTGCTGGAACGGGTCCGCCACGCCCAACTTCGATTCCAGTCGAATGGCGCAATGGCAGCCGCTCGATGACGAGCGCTTTCCGCTGATCGGCTGAGCCAAGGACTCCAGGAGAGCACAGACATGGCGGCAACACCCTTCCCGAACCGGAACTTCATGCAGATGTGCTGGACCGTGCCCGATCTTCGGAGTGCCATCGATTCCTGGGTGCGCAACGCCGGTGTGGGACCGTTCTTCTGGTTCGACGGGGTCGATTTCACCGATGGGAGACACCGGGGGACACCCGCCGACTTCCCGAAGGTTCAGGCGGCGATCGCCTACGCCGGTGAGGTGCAGATCGAACTGGTCTGCCAGGACAACGACGAGCCCGGCGTCTTCCGGGATCTCTTCGGAGACGGCGAGTTCGGATTACACCACATGGCGTTGTACTGCAACGACTACGAAGTCGAGCGCGACGCCTACATCGATGCGGGCGCGCAGCTGGCATTCGAGGGCAAGCTCGATGGCATCCGCACGTGCTGGGTCGACACCTCTTCCACGCTCGGCTTCATGGTCGAGCTGCTCGAGCCGAGCGCGGCGCGGGATGCGGGGTTCGCCGCCATGCGGGCTGCTGCTGAGAAGTGGGATGGCAGCGATCCGGTCGTCACGTTCTGACATGGCCGAAATATCTACGGAGGGATGACAAATGCCGGTACTCGCCAATGCCAGAGTGTTCGATGGCCGCAGGATGCTGCCCGGCAGCCAGACGGTGACCGTCGAAGGGAATCGGATCTCCGCCATCCATCCGCATTCCGGGCCGGTTCCCGATGGGGCAGTCGATGTCGCCGGAATGACGTTGATGCCCGGCCTGATCACGTCACATCTGCATCCTGACTTCTTCAAGTTCAGCATCGCCATCGCCGCCACCGAACGCCCCGGAAAGGAGCTGCCGCCCGGCGTCATGATGGCGATCGGCGTGCGCACCTGTCGCGTGCTGCTGGAGAGCGGGTTCACCGGCTACTCCGGGGCCTCGTGCGCGCACGACATCGATGCGCAGCTCAAGATGGCCATCGCCGAGGACATCATCCCCGGACCGCGGATTCGTGCCTGCGGGCACCATCTCGGCACCACCGGCGACATGAACAACAGTGGGCGTTGGTGGAAGCGGTACGAGACACCGGGAACCGACGTCTGCGCTGACGGGCCCGATGCCATGCGTTCGCTGGTGCGCGAAGAGATCAATCGGGGTGTCGAGACGATCAAGATCTTCGCCAGCGCCGGCCACGGCCAGCTGCACCGCACGACACGGAACATGTCGCGCGACGAGATCGCCACGATCATCAGCACGGCCCATGAGCGCGGCGCGAAGGTACGTGCCCACGTTTCCGACAAGGCGATGATGCTGGAGTGCATCGAGCTCGGACTGGATCTGATCGACCACGGCGACGAGATCGACGAGGAAGTGATCGCGGCCATGGTGGAGGCGGGAACGTTCTGGGTGCCGAGCCTCATCTACCCGTGGAGCCTGCTCGAACTCGGCTACGCCGCTGAATTCGGGGTCACGCCAGAGCAATACGAGCACACCCGGGCAATCCTGCCGCTCGCGCAGGCAGCCGGGGTCCGGATATTGATCGGCGACGACTACAGCGGCATCTTCCGCGATCTGCTCGACGACGATCCGCTCGACCACCAGGTCGGAAACTATGGTCGCGAGTTCGCCTACTACGGAGCGATCGACGGGCTCTCGGCAGCCGAGGTGCTGAGCTGGGGTACCTGCAACGCCGGCCAGTTCTTGGCCGACGAACCGGAGCGGCTGGGTGTGATAGAGCCGGGCGCCCTGGCGGATCTCATCGTCGTCGATGGCGACCCGCTTGCCGATCTTTCGTTGTTGTCCCGTCCGGCAGAGGCGCTCAAAGCGGTCATCCGCGACGGTGTGTTCGTCATCGATCGAATGGGTGCCGTCGGCGCCGAAGGAACTTCGGAATCCAATGTCCTGCATCGGGAGCTTGCGCTGCGATAGCCGGCGTAGGCCTTCCGACGAACAACTGACGAGGAGCCATGGCAAGAAACGTGCAACGGCGTGTCGCAGCAGGTGCCTGCCTCGGGATGTTGTGTGCTGGAATCGGGTTGGCACCAAATGCGTTCGGTGATGAAGCGACCTTCCACATCATGAGCGCGCAAGATCTGTGCAACTCGATCTGGCCGACGTCGCAGGCAATGCCTCGTCCGGACGCGTTCGGAACCGTGTGTGCCAGGAAGGGCGGTGTCCTGGAACGGTTGTCAAAATCCATGCCGGCGTTCATCTCCGACACCTTCAAGCTCGAGCCGGGTAGCGCGGTCGAGCTCCCGGTCGGCTCTGTACGCGTGAATCCGGACGACCCGATGAGTGACTGGCTCATTCCCGACTGCCATGTCTCTGGCGGCCCCGAGTGCGGCACCTGAGTCGAACCGACTACCGACGACAACAAATTTTCCCGGATCGGGCACGAAATCGTTCTGAGAGGCGGAATCCATGACAGTTGGAGCTGTGAGCGATGTTTGTTATGACCCCTACGACGTCGAGCTGAATGTCAGTCCGTACGCGACGTATGCGCGGCTTCGGGAGGAAGCGCCGCTGTACTACAACAGCGAGTACGACTTCTACGCACTGAGCCGATTCGCGGACGTCGACAGTGCATCTGTCGACGTCGAAACGTTCAGCTCGGCCCGGGGTGACGTGTTGGAAACCGTGAAGGCCAACATCGACATCCCGCCGGGCTTCATCATTTTCGAGGATCCGCCGATCCACGACATCCATCGCAAGTTGCTGGCCAGGATGTTCACCCCGCGCAAGATCAGTGCTCTCGAACCCAAGATCCGTGAATTCTGTGCTGAATGTCTGGATCCCTTCGTCGGCGGCGAGCGGTTCGATTTCGTGGCTGATCTGGGCGCTCGGATGCCCATGCGGGTGATCGGAATGCTGTTGGGAATGCCAGACGAGCATCTCGAGGCCGTCCGCAAACGATGGGACGACAACCTGCGAACCGAGGCCGGTAAACCGATGGAGGTCGCCCCCGAGGCGATCGACGCGGGCGAACTCTTCGCCGAGTACGTCGAGTGGCGCGTCGAGCATCCATCGGACGACATCATCTCCGAGTTGGCCAACGTCGAGTTCGTCGACGAGACCGGTACCACCCGGCGACTGCGACGCGACGAACTCCGTGCTTACGCGAGCTTGGTCGTCGGCGCAGGAAACGAGACGACCAACCGGCTGATCGGATGGGCGGGCAAGGTGCTGGCCGAATATCCGGACCAGCGGCGCCAGCTCGTCGAAGATCCTTCACTGATAGCCAAGGCGATCGAAGAGCTTGTGCGCTTCGAGCCGTCGGGCCCGAACATGGCCAGATATGTCACCCGGGATGTCAGCTACTACGGACAGACGGTGCCGGCGGGCAGTGTGATGCTGTTGATGCTCGCTGCGGCCAACCGCGATCGTCGTCACTTCCCGCCCGACGGCGATGTTTTCGACATCCATCGCCGTTCCCCTCAGCACCTGGGGTTCGGCCGCGGTGTCCACTATTGCCTCGGCTCTGCGCTGGCCCGACTGGAGGGACGGATCGCACTGGAGGAGATCCTGAAACGTTTCCCCGAGTGGGACGTCGATCTCGCACGAGCGACGTTGACATCGACCTCTGCCGTGCGCGGCTGGGAATCCATGCCTGTCGTTCTTCGGTAGTGCCGAATGCGCTGCCCATGTTGTCCTGAGAAATAGCAAGGAAAGGCAGAGTTGCCGATGACCCCTGAGGATGTCGTACGCGCGGAGATTGCGGCCTGGGCGACCAACGATGTCGACGAAGTGATGCGCCATTTCGCCGAAGATGCCACCTTCGACATCGGCCCGGACTGGCCGAAACTAGCTGGGCGCGAAGCAATCTACGACTTGATGAAGGTATTCTTCGGCCGCGGCAAGGTCGTCGATCTAGAGATACGCCACCTGGCCGTCGACGACGATGTTGTGTTGATGGAGCGCTTCGATCACTGGGTCATGGAAGGCACACCGTTGAGCTGGCCGGTGATGGGTTCCTATCAGGTCCGAGACGGCAAGGTGGTCGCTTGGCGCGAGTACTTCTGGCCGGCGGACGGCGATCCCGGATATGGTTCGGCCGGGGTGTCCTGAGCCTGATGTGCTGGAATGCTCGCTCGGCTCACCGAGCGCGAGACCCTGTGATTCGTGAAGCGGTTCGCCAATGTCGCTGCCGCGCTGTCCAGATCGCCGGCTGACACGTGCGACACCAAGAACCTTGCCGTGCGGAAGGTGTAGGAGTAGAGGAAGATCGGGAGCGCTATCGACTGATGGTTGTGGCGCCCGACATCCCCGAGCTCGTGACCGTTATCGGCGGCTGGCTCTTCGATCGGGCAATGGCGGGATGGGACGTCACCGCACTTGTCAACGAAGATTCCGATGTGCGCCCGTTACGCATTCTCGGTGTTGGTGCGGCGGAACTGGACTCCGTGTTGTCGGCATATGCTCCCGCGTTTCCGGCAGGTGTCGTTTCTTTTGCCGGCCACCACTATTCGAGCGATCCTAGGACCCGCGAACTCATCCGCCGCGTCATGGACAGCGGCGCGGCCGAGTTGATCGTGTGGGGAGATGTGTGTCCGGCGGAATTCAGGGCACGCCTGCTTCAGGTGAGCTATGAACCCACCATTGCGGCGCAGGTGTTCAAGAAGCACGCACTCGTGGCGGTCGGCCGCCCCGATCGAGGCGTCGACGCAAGAGAGTCATTTCGGTGTGGCGTCCGTCCCCGGCCTGCAGTCGCGCAAGCCGGCTCCCTTGCCTGAAACCGACTGAGGTAACGCGAATAGTGGGAGGTCCAGTTGTTCAGTGTTGAGGAGAGCATCGATATTGCATCAGCGCCGGAGGTCGTCTGGTCGCTGGTGGGTGATCCGGCGGCGATCTGCGGTTGGCACCCGGGCATTGAGTCCTCATCGATCGTGCACGGCGTGCGTCATTGCACGCTGATGGGTGGGGGAGAGGTCGCTGAGGAGATTGTCGAGCACTGTGATCGGCAGCGCTACTACGTCTACGTGGTAGTGGGCGGACAGTTCGGAATGGTCGACTATCGATCACGCATCCAAGTGCTGGGTATCGACGGCGGCGGTGCACGGATGAAGTGGAGCGGGCAGTTCGACGCCATCGAGCCGGCGCACGGGAGTCTTATCGCGGAGTCGGTCGCCACGACCTATCGCGATGGTTTGACCGCGGTCCGGAACCGCCTGGCGTGACGGCCTTTTGGCCGCATCAGGCCTTGCAGGCGTACATCTTGATCCCACCGATTGGAGGAGGAGCTCGTGCTGACATTGGCAGGCAAGGTCGCGATCATCACCGGAGGTGCCCAGGGGATGGGCGCCGAGCATGCCAGGACATTCGTGGAACTCGGCGCGAAAGTCGCAATTGCCGATGTGTTGAGGGACGAGGGGCGGGCTGTAGCCAAAGAGCTCGGCGCAGAGGGAGAGTTTTTCGATCTGGACGTGACAGACCCGGAACAGTGGACTGATGTGGTCGACCGCGTCACGAAAAAGTGGGGCCCTGTGACAGTCCTCGTGAACAACGCCGGCGTTCCCGGTCCATTCGTCCACACCGCTGACCTGACCGTAGACGACTATCTGAGGACTATCGCCGTCGATCAACACGGGGTGTTCTACGGCATGCGGGCGGTGATTCCGGGCATGGCCGACACCGGCGGCGGTTCGATTGTCAACATCGCCTCCGTGGCAGGATTCGCGCACGTCCGGCATGTTCCGAACGCCGGCTACACCGCAGCAAAATTCGCGGTGCGTGGCCTCACCCGTGCGGCCGCTGTCGAGTATGCGAAGAAGGGAATCCGCGTCAACTGTGTGATGCCGGGACCGGTCGCCACTCCGATGATGCTCAATTCCGGCATGGATGATGTGCGCAGACTGGCGGGCAGTGGTGCGGCGATGGATCGTTGCGCCGAGCCACGCGAGGTCTCGAACATGGTCGCGTTTCTCGCCTCTGACGCAGCCTCTTTCATCACCGGCGGGGACCATTTCGTCGACGGCGGTCAAGCCGCGGGCTGGTGATCGGGTGGGGGCGGCCCTGAGGCGGTTCGAAGCGCATCAGGGCCACGCACCTTCAGTTGCTCAACTCAGCTTGTACAGGTTGATCGCATTTTCGCTGAGGATCTTTCGGGCGTTCTCGGGCGAGGTTGCCGCGACGACGTCGTTGATCGCGCTGGCCGAGTATCCGAATGTGCCTTCACTGTGCGGATAGTCCTGGGCCCACATGACGCGGTCAGCACCCAGATAGTCCAGCAGCTTCAGGCCTATCGTGTCGGTCTGGAACGTCGCGAACATGTTGTTCTGCCAGTAGTGGCTCGGGCGGTGTTTCATCGGCCAGTCGAAGAGTTCGCGATGGGCGCCGTAGGTGAGCTCGGCGTCCTGGAGCGCACCGGCAATCCAGTTGATGCCACCCTCGGCGAAAACGACCTGCAGGTTCGGATGGCGGTCGAAGATGCCACCGAAGATGAGGGCGCCGAAGGCGCGGCGGAAGGGTGCGGCCTGCATCAGGAAGAACGTCCCGAAGCCGCCCCGGCCGCCCGAGGACGGCACTTCTCCGATGTGGAAGTTGACCGGAAGGTTCGCCTCGGCCACGCACGCCCAGAAGCGGTCCATGTCAGGGCTGTCGTAGTCGATGGCCTCGCCGTGCGCATTCTTGCCCGGGCTGAAGGGAAGCATGAAGCTCTTGAGTCCGAGGTCCACGATCTGCTGAATCGCTTTCTCCGCATGATCCGGGTCCCACCAATTGCTGCAGATGCCGACGCCGTAGAAGCGGCCGGGATTCTTCTTGTCGAGCTCGGCGATGTACTCGTTGTAGGTCCGGTACATGAGCTCTTGCATCTCTTGGTCCGGATAGCGGATGAAGGCCAGCAGACTTTGCGGATAGACGATTTCCTTGTCGATGCCCTCGGCGTCGAGATGGCGGTTGCGAACACCGAATTCGAACCCGTCGTTGAGGACGGAGCGGGCAAGCGCGGTGTCGACGTCAGCGCTTTCCGGGTATGCCTGCATCGAGTCGGGGAAGCCGACACGCCAGTAGCGGTCGAACCAGACCCGGGGCGCCGCTTGGCGGCGGTCCGCCGGAAAGCGCTCGTAGAAGATGTCCTCGGTGAGTTCGATGTGGTTGTCGGCCGAAACCAGAACGAGGTCTTGAGGCAGCTTTGCGACCTCTCGAGGTTGGCTGGTCCGGTCGACGATCATGCCGGCTTCGGCGGTCAGCGGATTCTCAAATGTCAGACGTTCGTCGAGCATGTCGGCCTCTCCGTCGATTTCTTTTGCACGGCACCGATTTCCGGGCCATGAAGCGCTCAGGGGCCAAGGTCTGACTGTTGACCTCGCCGCGCGACATTGTGATGTTAACCACATCGGCCTTAAATTGCAACACTGTTGTACTTATAGCTCAGAGTGTTAAAAGGCGCAGGGTGCGTCGTGGTCCAGGCGTTGGAACTGAAGGCGGCGCAACATATTTCGATTCAACCGCGTTCGGCTGCGACATACTGCTTGACGTTCCATTCGCGGGGATCGTGGGCCGCTATCGGCACAGCGCGCTCGGGCGTCCCGTCGATCACTTCAGTCCAGCGCTCGGCAACGGCCTCGAGCGTCAACGGTTTCTCGGTGAAGCCGGCGGTTTCGGCCAGGTAGACCCGATTCACGAGCCCACCGGCACCATTGATGGTGTCGCCGTTCACCGGGCAACTTTCGTGCGACAGAAACGCGGCGACCGGGGCCACCAATTCCGGTGGCAGCGCGGCCTTCGCCATCTGGTACATCGGTGAGCTCTCATCCTGCTGGGCGGCCACCATGCGGGTGAACGCACCGGGATTGAGGTTGTTGACCTTTATGCCATATGCGGCGCCCTCGCCGGCGAGCGCGCGGGTGAACGAGAATATTCCGCCTTTGCTGGTGCTGTACGCCACGAGGAGCGGTGCGCCGGCGAACGCCCCCGAGCCGGTGTTGACGATGCGTCCATATCCGTTGGCTTTCATGTGCGGCCACGCCGCGCGGCACGTCCAGATGGTGCCCATCAGATTGATGTCGATGTGCTGGCGGATATCGTGCGAGGTCATTTCGTCGAACGCCGCGGCGATCGAGATGCCGGCGTTGTTGACGAGGACATCCACCCGGCCGAACGCGTCGATCGCCGTGTGGATCAGCGCGGCCGCGCCCTCCTCTGTCGCGATCGAATTGTGGTCTGCGACAGCGCTTCCGCCCGCGCGGCGGATCTCATCGACCACCGCGTCGGCCGACGCGGTTCCCTCATAGCCCGGTGCGGCGCTCCGGCCGATGTCGTTGACGACGACGTTCGCGCCGCGCTGGGCCAGCAGTAATGCGTGGGAGCGGCCGATGCTGGGATTACCGCCTGCGCCGGTGACGATCGCGGTGCGGCCGTCGAACCGAAGTTCAGTCACGGAGTGCCTTTCTCGATTGGCTGGACGCAGTCGCTACCGCGACCTGAGACCGGCGGGCAATGGGCGATGTGATGCTAACCACAAGCCGTTCAATAGTGCAACGGTGTTGTAATTTTAATCCGCCGTGGCAAACGCGAACCTCACGAGCTCAGGCGAGTGGTGTCAGCCGACGACTGCTTCCATGGGTGCTCTCGAGCTTTTGGCGGCGGTCTGCCCCGCGCGGTAACCGAACACCATGGCCGGCCCAAGGGTGCCGCCCGCGCCACCGTATGCCTTGCCTGTCACGCCGCCCATCGCGTTGCCCGCGGCGAACAGGCCGGGGATCGGAGCGCCGTTGACGTGCAGGACACGGCCGTCTCGGTCGGTGCGTGGCCCGCCCTTGGTGCCCATTGCGCCGATCTTGACCGGTACCGCGTAGTACGGCGCGGTGTCGAGCGGGCCGAGCGTCTGGCCGGCCGGAGTGGCCGCCGAATTGTCTCCCCAGTAGCCGTCGTAGGCGCTGGATCCGCGGCCGAAGTCGGGGTCGATGTCGTTGGCGACGTTGTCATTCCATCGGGCCAGGGTCGCGGCCAGACCATCGGGATCGATTCCGGTCTTGGCGCCGAGTTCGGCGAGAGTGGCCGATTCGCAAAACCACTCCGGTACCGCGTCGCCTGGTTCGACGCCGAGGAAGCCGTAGCGCTGCAGGTGCCCGGAGTCGAACACGATCCAGGCAGGGTCGTTGGCGTAGCCGATTTTGGGATCGAGGTACTGGAAAGCGCCGGCCATCGAGTTGTATTCGCCTGCCTCGTTGAGGAAACGCTTACCGGCCCGGTTGACGATGATGCTGCGGGGCCGGGTTCGCTCCAGTCGCACACTGCGGCTACGCGGGTGCCCGTCGATCGTGTCGCCGGGGATCTGCACGATCGGAACCCACCAGGCCTCACCCATGTTGGCCAGGTCGGCGCCGTGTGCCATGGCCATCCGCAGGCCGTCGCCGGTGTTGTTCGGCGGCGACACCGCGCCGCGCATCGGCCCGCGCAGGTAGGTCTCGACCAGCGTGGCGTCCCATTCGAATCCGCCGGTGGCCAGCACGACGCCGCTGCGGGCGCGGATACGAAGATCGGCACCATCGATGTGTATGCGCACCCCGGTGATGCCGGTGGCGTCATCGGTCAGTTCGACCGCGCGGGCCTCGGTGACCGGTTCGATACCGCGATCGAGCAGGCCGCGAAGCAGACCGGCGATCAGCGCGGTACCGGCGACGCAGAGGTCGGCGGCGGGATCGTCGTAGACCGCGTGGATCCGCGCGCGCGTTTCGGCATCGATGCCGACATTGCTGAAATCCGCTGGGAAGGAAGTGATCCGGTCTTTCCAAACGCCGAGTTTGCCCCGGTCTACCGGGCCCGCGCTCAGGGACCGCCCACCACCGGGCCGCCCGCCGGGCAGTTCGGGTTTGTAATCGGGAAAGCCCTCGGCGACCGCGAAGCGCAGCTCACTGTGTTCCTCGACGAAATCGAGCATCGCCGGGCCGGTGCGCACGAAGGTGTCCACCAGATCGGCGTCCATGTAACCGAGCGATTGGGCCTGCAGATAGTCGACGGCGTCGGAGACGGGCAATGGTCCGTCGGCGCTGCGGTCGTGGGCCGGTATCCACACGATGCCGCCGGAGACCGCGGTGGTGCCGCCCACTGTGGGCGCCTTCTCGTAGATCGCGACCGATGCGCCGTTGACCGCCGCGGTCAGTGCGGCGGTGAGTCCGGCGCCACCGCTGCCCAGGACGACGACGTCGACTTCGGCGTCCCAGTCGACGCCCTCGTTCCGGCCGGCCTCGTCAGATTCGGTACGGGTCACTGTCATTCCCTTTCAGTACAGGATCGCCGATAGTTCGTTTGCCGCTCGGACCACCGCGTCCTTGCCGCCCAGCACGACGTCTTCGCGGTGCGAGATGAGATTGATGCAGGTGGGCGGTGACGGCAGCCGCCGCCGCACGGGTACCGCGAGACCGTAGGTGTCGGGTTCGATCTCGCCGTGGGTGATCACCCAGCCCTGTTCGCGGGTCTGGCGGACCAGTTCGCGTTCACCGGGACGCGGCGGCATGCTCGCCAGCAAGGCCACTCCGGCCGCCCCTCGGTCGAGCGGGTGGCGGCTGCCCTCGTGGAAGGACAGCTGGTAGAACACCTGCGTCGGAACGATCACCGCGACGGCCACCTGCTGATCGCCTTCGGCCACCAGCAGGGACACCGTGCTGCCGAGCTCGTCGGCGAGGGCGCGCAGCGTCGGGACGCTGAGCTGGCGCATGTTGTTGTCGAAAGACGAACCGAGTGCGGCCAAACCGGCGCCGGGCCGGTAGCGGCCGTCCTCACCCTTTGTCACATAACGGAACTGGCTCAGGGTGGCCAGCAACCGGTAGGCGATCGTGCGGTGCGCGCCGACATGGTCGGCCACCTGCTGCACGGTGAGCCCCGTGGGCGCCGCGGCAATGGCACCGAGCGCGCTGAGGCCGCGCGCCAGCGTCTGCGAACCGGGCGCCCGGGCGGGGGCGTCGTCGGTCTTCGATTGTGCCTGCGGCTTGATTGCCTTGGCCGGCATCGCGCCCCTCCTTGACAGATAGAACCGCGAGAGTGATGCTCTGATAATAATGCACGTACGTGTGCGCTATATGAGCAAAGTGCTTACAAATTCGGAGAATATCATTCTCGCAACCTCCGGAGAGGGGAACATGACAAGCACTGCCGCCGGGCCGGCATCCGATTCCGTTTCGGCCACCGAGCACGAGAGCGTGTGGGCTGACCTGCAGGGTGTCGCGTTCTCGCAGGGCTACATCGAGGTGGGCGGCGTACGCACCCGATACCTGCATGCCGGTGATCCGAATCGGCCCGTGCTGGTTCTGTTGCACGGGTCGGGCGGCCATGCCGAGGCCTATGTGCGCAATCTGGAATCTCATGCCGCGCACTTCTCGACGTGGTCGATCGACATGCTCGGGCACGGCTACACCGACAAGCCCGGCCACCCGCTGGAGGTCGCGCACTACGTCGATCACCTCATCGGTTTTCTCGACGCGATCGGCGCGCAGCGGGCCCACATCTCCGGCGAGTCGCTGGGTGGCTGGGTGGCTGCGCGGGCCGCCGCTGATCATCCGGACCGCGTCGACCGCCTGGTCCTCAACACCGCGGGTGGGTCACAGGCTGACCCCGACGTGATGAAGCGGATCATCACGCTGTCGATGGCGGCTGCGGAGAACCCGACCTGGGAGACGGTGCAGGCTCGGATCAAATGGTTGATGGCCGACAAGACCAAGGATTACGACGACATCGTGGCGAGTCGGCAGGCGGTGTACCGCCAGCCCGGTTTCGTCGCCGCGATGAGCGACATCATGGCCCTGCAGGATCCGGAGATCCGTGCGCGGAACTTGCTGGGGGAGAGGGAGTACGGGTCGATCACCGCGCCCACGCTGGTGTTGTGGACCAGTGACGACCCGACCGCCGATGTCAGCGAGGGTAGGCGTATCGCATCGATGATTCCCGGTGCGCGTTTCGAGGTGATGCCGGACTGTGGGCATTGGCCGCAGTACGAAGACCCTGAGACCTTCAACAAGCTGCATCTGGACTTCCTGTTGGACCGCGCGTGAGCGACCAAGAGGCCGACGTCGTCATCGTCGGGGCCGGGCCGGTCGGCCTGACCCTGGCGAATATCCTTGGTATCTACGGTGTCCGCACCCTCGTGGTTGACGAACGCGACAGCCTCATCGACTACCCGCGGGGCGTCGGGCTCGACGACGAATCCCTGCGCACCTTCCAATCCATCGGGCTGGTCGAGGAGATCCTCCCGCACACCGTGCCCAACCAGATCCTCCGGTTCTACGACGGTCACCGCCGGCTGCTGGCCGAAATGGCCCCTCCTGACGCGCGATTCGGCTGGCCCAAGCGAAACGGGTTCGTGCAGCCACTGGTCGACGCGCAGCTACTGGCCGGGCTGGACCGGTTCGGGCACGTCCAGGTGGCCTGGGGTCGCCGGATGGAAACGGCGGTCGAAACCGCCGAGGGTGTGACGGTGGAGTTCGGTCCCGATCGGCCCACGGTGCAGGCCCGCTATGTGGTGGGGTGCGATGGCGGGCGCAGTGCGACCCGACGACTGATGGGTGTGCCGTTCGACGGCACCACCTCGTCGACCCGCTGGGTCGTGGTCGATCTGGCCAATGATCCGCTGGGACATCCGAACAGCGAGGTGGGCGCCGATCCGGATCGGCCGTACGCCTCGATCTCGATCGCCCACGGCATCCGCAGGTTCGAGTTCATGATCCACGCCGACGAAACCGACGAGCAGGCCGAGGATCCCGAGTTCGTGGCTCGGCTGCTCGCCCCGTTCGTGCCGTATCCGGACAAGGTCGATGTGATCCGTCGCCGGGTCTACACCCACCATTCACGTATCGCCGCGAACTTCCGCAAGGGCCGCTTCCTGCTGGCCGGTGACGCCGCGCATCTGATGCCGGTGTGGCAGGGCCAGGGTTACAACAGCGGCATCAGGGATGCGGCCAACCTCGGCTGGAAGCTGGCCGCGGTGGTCAATGGCCAGGCCGGCGATGCACTGCTGGACAGCTACGACACCGAGCGCCGCAAGCACGCGCGGGCCATGATCGATCTCTCCACCTTGGTGGGGCGCGTCATCTCGCCGACCAACCGCAAGGTTGCGGCGGTGCGCGACAAGTTGATTCGCGGTGCCTCGGTGGTACCGGCACTCAAGCGCTATGTGCTGGAGATGCGGTTCAAGCCGATGCCCCGCTACGACCAGGGTGCGGTCTACCACCCGAAGCCACCGACGCCGGACGCACCGGCAGGCACGTTGTTCATCCAGCCCCGGGTCGACACCCGTGAGCAGACCAACGTGCTGCTCGACGACGTGATCGGACTGAACTTCGCAGTGCTGTGTTGGAACAACAACCCGCGCGCGTTGCTCGGCGAGCAGACCTATCAGCGGTGGAAAGCCTTGGGCGCGAAGTTCATTGCGGCCCGACCACTTACCCAGTTGTTCTGGACCGGGCACGACGCCGACGGCGATGACGGCGCCGTGGTGATCGTCGGCGACCGCACCGGTGCGCTCAAATCCTGGTTCGACGTGCACGCCGAATCGGTGCTGGTGCTGCGTCCGGACCGGTGCATCGCCGGTGCCGACATCGCCCAGCGTGCGCCCGAGCTGAGCAAGGCCGTGTTCGACGTACTGCATGTGCTGGAGGGAGGCGTGAACGGTGCCAGTAGCCCTGTGCTGTATGTCCCACAGCCCACTGCTGAATCTTCCGGGACCGTCGGCTGAGCTCCTCGACGAGATCAGGTCAGCGGTCGGCAGTGCCCGCGAGTTCGTTGCCGACTATGACCCTGAGTTGGTCGTGACCTTCTCACCCGATCACTACAACGGGTTCTTCTACCGGCTGATGCCCCCGTTCTGCATCGGCACTGCCGCCGCCGGAGTCGGCGATTACGGGACATACGAGGGTGCGCTGAACGTTGCCGGTGACATCGCCCAGCAGTGCGCAGAAGCGCTGTGGGAGTCCGGCGTCGACATCGCGATCTCGACCAGCATGGACGTCGACCACGGCACCGTGCAGCCGTTGCAGGAGTTGTTCGGCGAGGCGACCGCGTGTCCCATCGTGCCGATCTTCATCAACTCGGTCGCCACCCCGCTGGGTCCGCTGTCGCGGTCCCGTGCGCTGGGCGCGGCCGTGGGCGCCTACCTGTCGACCCTCGACAAGAGGGTGCTGGTGCTGGGTTCCGGTGGGCTGTCGCATGATCCGCCGGTGCCGACGTTGGCCACAGCACCTCCGGCGGCGATGGACCGGATCGTGCACGGCGTCCCGATGACTGCCGAGCAGCGCATGGCCCGCCAGAGCGCGGTGAGTCAGGCCGCTCATGACTTCGCGCACGGTGACAGTGCACTGCGGCCGCTGAACCCCGAATGGGATCACGCCCTGCTGGACGTCTTCGACGAGGGCCGCCTGACGGATCTGGACAGCTGGTCCAACGCCTTCATCGCTACAGAAGGGGGCAATTCGGCACACGAGATCCGTACCTGGGTGGCCGCCTTCGCGGCGCTGAAAGCCAATGGGCCGTACCGGACGGGAAACCACTTTTACCGGGCGGCACCGGAATTGATCGCAGGATTCGCAATCAGGACGGCGGTAGGAATCGCAGCATGACTTCAGACACCAGTGCACAGACTGCCGGGCAGGCGTTCGACAAAACGGTGGACGTGCTCATCGTCGGATCGGGGGGTGGCGGCATGACTGCGGCGCTGGCCGCCGACGCGTCCGGTCTCGATACGCTCATAGTCGAGAAGTCCTCCCATTTCGGCGGTTCCACCGCCCTGTCGGGCGGGGGGATCTGGGTTCCGGGAGCGCCGTCACAGCGCCGGGCCGGCTATGTCCCCTCGCCGGACGGGGTGTTCGACTATCTCAAGAAGATCACCGGCGGCACCGTCAGTGATGCCCGGTTGCGCAAGTACGTCGAGGCCGCACCGGAGATGATGGACTTCCTCGAGCACAACAGCGATTGGTTCGAGTTCGTCTGGAAGCCGGGCTACGCCGATTACTATCCCGAATTGCCCGGTGGTTCCGCGCAGGGCAGCACGATCAATGTCCCGGCCATCGACCTCCGCAAGCTCGGTGAGCACGAGAAGGAACTGCTCGCTCCGCTCGCGCTGGCGCCCAAGGGAATCTGGTTCGCGCCCAAGGACCTTCGCCTCTTCTACCAGATTCGGCAGAACTGGCGCGGCAAAGCAGTGTTGCTCAAGCTGATCTGGCGGATGGTGCGGGCCCGGGTGTTCGGTGACCGGATGGCGGCCATCGGCCAGTCCCTGGCCGCCCGGATGCGGATGGCGCTCCAACAGCACGATATCCCGCTGTGGCTCGATGCGCCGATGACCTCGCTGATCTCCGGTCCGGACGGCACGGTGCTGGGCGCTGTCGTCGAACGCGACGGTAAACCGCTGCGGATCCGGGCCACCGGCGGTGTGATCCTGGCCTCCGGCGGGTTCGACCACGACATCGCGTGGCGCAAGGAGCACCTCCCGGTACTGGAAAAGGACTGGAGCTTCGGCAATCCGGCGGCCACCGGCGACGGTATCCGGGCCGGCGAAAAGGTTGGCGGTGCCACCGAACTGCTCGACGAGGCGTGGTGGTTCCCGGCCATCTGCTGGCCCGACGGACGGCTGCAGTTCATGCTCAACGAGCGGATGATGCCGTCACAGTTCGTGGTCAACGGAGAGGGCAAGCGGTTCATCAACGAAGCCGCCCCCTATATGGACTTCGCCCACGCGATGATCGAGGGGCAGCAGTCGGGTATCGAGCACATCCCGTGCTGGCTGATCACCGACATCGACTCGTTCCACCGGTACGTGGTGGCCGGGCACCTGCCCATCCCGAAGATTCCGTTCGCCCCGGTTCCCACCGGGCGCAAGGTTCCTCAGGCGTGGCTGGATTCCGGCGTCGTGGTCGAGGCACACAGCTGGGAGGAGCTGGCCGGCAAGATCGGGGTGCCCGCGCCCAATCTCCGGGCCACCGCCGAACGGTTCAACCAGTTGGCCCACGGTGGCCACGACGACGACTTCAACCGTGGCGACAGCGCGTACGACAACTACTACGGAGATCCGACGCTGCCGAACCCGAATCTGCGCCCGCTCGGCAGGCCGCCGTACTACGCGTTCCAGATCATCCTCGGGGATCTGGGCACCTCAGGCGGCCTGCGCACCGATGAGCACGCGCGGGTCCTGCGGGCCGACGAGACCTTCGTGACCGGCCTTTACGCGGTCGGCAACGTCTCGGCGGCGGTCATGGGCCGAAGTTACGCCGGTGCCGGAGCGACCATCGGGCCCGCGATGACATTCGGGTATGTGGCGGCCAGGCATATCGCACAGGCCCAACAGCCTGTCGCACAACCAGTTTCACCCGCTGCCAATCCGACGATCCAGGACACCGTCAGCAACCCATCAGGAGGAAACCGATGAAGATTTCGCTGTTCTACGAGTTCCCGCTGCCCCGGCCTTGGTCGGAGGATGACGAACATCAACTGTTCCAGCACGGCCTCACCGAAGTGGAGGCAGCCGACAAGGCCGGCTTCTCCACCGTCTGGCTGACCGAGCACCACTTCCTCGAGGAGTACTGCCACTCCACCGCCCCGGAGATGTTCCTGGCCGCGGCCAGCCAGCGCACCAAGGACATCCGGTTGGGCTTCGGTGTCATGCACCTGCCCCCGCCGATCAATCACCCGGCTCGTATCGCCGAGCGCGTCGCCACCCTGGACCACCTGTCCAACGGGCGGGTAGAGTTCGGCACCGGTGAGGGCTCCTCGGTCGCCGAGCTGGGCGGGTTCGACATCGACCCAGCCGACAAGCGAACGATGTGGGAAGAGGCCCTTGAGGTTTCGATCCGCTGTATGACCGAGGCGCCGTTCACCGGGTTCAAGGGCGAGCACGTCGAGATGCCTGCCCGCAACGTCATCCCCAAACCACTGCAGAAGCCGCACCCGCCGGTCTGGGTGGCCTGCACCCGCCCGTCCTCGGTGCAGATGGCGGCGCAGAAGGCGATCGGTGCGCTGAGCTTCGCCTACACCGGCCCCGAGGCGCTCAAGGAGCGGGTTGACGGGTATTACAAGGAATTCGAAGAGCAGGGCGCCCCCATCACCCCGGCGATCAATCCCAACGTTCTCGCCATCGGTGGTGACCTGTCGATGATGGTGGCCAAATCCGACGATGAGGCACTCAAGCGTCTCGGTATCGGGGGTGGCTTCTTCTCGTTCGGGATCATGCACTACTACCTGACCGGGATGCACACGCCCGGCCGCACCAAGGTGTGGGAGCGGTACCAGGAGGCGGTCAAGGAGGATCCGACACTGGCCTACGGTCCCGGCCGTGGCGCCATCGGTTCGCCCGACACCGTGCGCGAATTTCTGCGCAGCTACGAGGCCAGTGGTGTCGACGAGATCATCCTGCTGCTCAACCCGCGCAGTCACGAGGGCACCATGGAGTCCATCGAGATCATGGGCAAGGAGGTGCTGCCCGAGTTCATCGAGCGGGACGCAAAGGCGGTGGCGGACAAGGTCAAGCGCCTCGAGCCGGTGATCGAGAAGGTCGAGGCGCGTCGCCGACCGTCGGAGGCTCCTCTGTTCGACGAGACCTACGCCTTCGGCGGACTGCCCACCGGGCGCGACAAGTTCACCGCCGGCGAGATCCCCGAGGCGATGGCCGAGATCAACGAAGGCCGGGTCAAGGCGGCCCAGGCCGAGAAGGAAGCCCGCGGGAAGTCGGATTGAGAAGTAGTCGGCCGAGAGGAACCGCACACGTGACCCCGACCGGCGAGTTGGTGCGCTACGACGGCAAGCATGTCGTGGTCACCGGCTGTGGGTCGGGTATCGGCGCCGAGGTCACCCGCATGCTGGGGGAACTCGGGGCCCGGGTGACAGGCCTCGACGTCCGGCCACCCGATCACCTGCCCGAGCAGTTCATCGAACTTGACCTGGCGGACCCAGAGTCCGTCGACCGCGCTGCCGCAGCGGTCGACGGACCGGTGGACGCGCTGTTCAACGTGGCCGGAGTGTCTTCCGGAATCGGCGATCCGCTGTTGGTGGTGCGAATCAACTTCCTGGGTACGCGCCAGTTCACCGAGGCGGTTGAGGGTCGCATCGAACGGGGAGGGGCGATCACGTCGGTGTCCTCGTTGGCGGCATCGGGATACCGCGAAAATGCATCTACGACAGCGGGTTTGCTCAAAACCCGATCCGTCGAGGAGGGCCTTCAGTGGTGCGCCGACCATCCCGTGGCGCTGTCCGACGGTGGCTACCGGCTGTCCAAGGAAGCGATGATCCTGTACGGGATGCGGCGGGTGGCCGAACTCGGCGCCCGCGGTGTCCGGATCAACTGCACGGGACCGGGCGTCACCGAAACACCCATTCTCGACCAATTGCGCTCGGCCTACGGACAGCAGTACCTGGATTCGTTCACCACGCCGTTGGGCCGCAACTCCGAGGCCGCCGAGCAGGCCTCTCTCCTGGCGTTCCTGGGTAGTCCGGCCGCAAGTTATGTGACCGGGCAGGTGATCTGGGCCGACGGCGGCATTCTCGCCCAGCGGGAGGCGGCGCTGGGCGATGCTGTAGCCGACGCTGAGCAGAGGAGCTGAGTTTGGCCGGGACGATGAGCGACTTCCGCAAGGTCGCTGACGATGTGCGCAACTGGGGCCGTTGGGGCGATGCCGACGAGCTCGGGACGCTGAACCTGATCACCCCGGACAAGGTTGCCGAGGGTGCGTCATTGGTCACCCACGGTAAGGTTTTCGCGCTCGGCGGGGACTTCTCCTCGGCCGGACCGCAGGGAGCTTTCCAGTTTCGGCAGAACCCGACGCACGTGATGACGGTCGACGGCGGGGACGCCAACACCCTGGTGCAGTACGGCCCGCAGTGGCTGCGCAACACGGTGGCCCATCAAGTCAGCGAGTTCTTCGTCGACAACCCGTTCCGCTTCAACGACGACATGATCATCATGCCGCTGCAGGCCGCCACTCAATGGGATGCACTGTCGCATGTCTACTACGACGACAAGCTCTACAACGGCTTCCCGGCCGATTCGGTCACCAGCTTCGGCGCCTTCCACTGCGGCATCGACAAAGTGGACGGGAAGGGCATCACCTCGCGCGGCGTGCTGCTGGATGTGGTGCGCCACCGCGGTGCCGGGACGTTCCTCGAACCGGGCAATCCGATCACCCCGGCAGAACTCGATGAGGTGGCGAGGGCACAGGGGGCGGAGATCACGCCAGGCGACATCGTCGTGGTGCACACCGGTTGGTGGACCAGGTTCTTGAGCACCGGCGACGGGGCAGAGCCCGGATCGGGCCT
The DNA here is from genome assembly GCF_000426065.1 of Mycobacterium sp. URHD0025. Classification (GTDB taxonomy): domain Bacteria; phylum Actinomycetota; class Actinomycetes; order Mycobacteriales; family Mycobacteriaceae; genus Mycobacterium. The sequence continues at coordinate 97,190 of NZ_AUEQ01000014.1, forward strand.
GGACTGGCACTGTGCCTCGTGGCTGCACGACCACCAGGTGGCTGCTGTGGCCGCTGACAATCTGATGGTCGAAGATCCCGATCCGGCCAACGGAGTCGAGGGCACGTTCCTGCCGATGCACATGCTCTGCCTGCGCGATATGGGCCTGATGCTGGGCGAGTACTGGGATCTGGGGGCGCTGGCGGATGACTGCTCGGCCGACGGGGTATACGAATTCCAGCTCATCGCCCCGCCGCTGCGGGTGACCGGGGCTGTCGGTTCGCCGGTGAACCCCATTGCGATCAAGTGAGGAAGTATGACGTCAACTGACAAGGTGCCGTTCGTCGTCGGGCTCGGTGGCACCCTGCGCGCCGATTCCTCTACCGAGCGCGCCGTGCGGTACTGCCTGGAATCGGTCGAGCGGCAAGGAGGCACGACCCGGATGTTCGCCGGGCCGGACCTGGAACTGCCGATGTACGCACCACATTCGTTGGAGCGCACACCCGCAGCCCTGGAATTCGTGTCCGCGTTGCGTGACGCCGACGCGGTGGTGGTGGGATCGCCGGGCTATCACGGTGCGATCTCCGGTCTGGTCAAGAACGCGTTGGACTACATCGAGGATCTGCGGGAGGATCCGCGGGTCTACCTGGACAACACCCCGTGGGGCTGTATCAGCTGCGCCTACGGCTGGCAGGCTGCCGTGGGAACGCTGGGGCAGCTGCGCTCGATCGGTCACGCGTTGCGGGCGTGGCCGACCCCGCTCGGCGTGGCGATCAACTCTGCGGACAAGATCTGGTCCGAGACAGGCGAATTGGCTGACACTACGGTTCGCGGCCAGCTCGACATGCTCGCCACCCAACTGCTGACCTTCGGCAAGTCCGGTGGAGGGGCGCGGTGACGGCTCAGCGTACGTTCGTGCGTCGCGGCATCGACGTCGACGGCCTCATCACCAGTTACCTGGAAGCAGGGTCGGGCGAACCCGTCGTCCTGTTGCACGGCGGTGAGTTCGGCGCGGGGGCCGAATTGGGCTGGGAGCGTGTCATCGACGCGCTCGCCGAGCACTACCGGGTGCTCGCACCGGACATGCTGGGTTTCGGTGAGAGCGCCAAGGTCATCGATTTCAACGACGGCCGGGGCATGCGAATCCGTCACGTCGCCCGCTTCTGCGCCGAACTCGGCGTCACCGGAGCGCATTTCGTGGGTAACTCGATGGGGGCGATCAACCTGCTGGTCGATGCCACCTCGGAGTCCCCGCATCTCCCGGCGCGATCGCTGACCGCGATCTGCGGGGGAGGGGAGATCCAGCGCAATGAACATTCGGCGGCGTTGTACGACTACGACGCCACGTTAGACGGGATGCGACGCATCGTCACCGCTCTGTTCGCCGACCCGGCCTATCCGGCCGACGAGGCGTACGTGCAACGGCGGTACGAGTCGAGCATCGCGCCGGGGGCCTGGGAAACCTTGGCCGCGGCCCGGTTTCGGCGGCCCGGCCTGGACGCGCCGGCGATGCCGTCGTCGCAACGGGCATATGACCGCATCGGTGTGCCGACCATGATCATCGAGGGGGATCGTGACAAGCTGCTGCCGGCCGGTTGGGCCGCCGGAATCGCCGGCCAGATCGCCGGCGCCCGAAGTGCCGTGATCGCCGGTGCCGGGCACTGCCCGCAGATCGAGCAACCCGCTGCGCTCACAACGGTACTGCTGGATTTCCTGTCGTCAGTGTGAGACTGATGGAGACGCATCCTTGCGGCGCAGTAGTGCGGCGGCGGTGCCGCCGCCGAACAGTGCGACGAGCCCCGACACGATCAGCGCCGCCACCAAACCCTGTGTCGGGCGGGTGGTCTGGCTCAACGCGCCGCAGACCGCGATGCCGATGGTGAGTCCGAGCTGACGTGCCGAGTTGGCCGCGGCAGCGGCGGTTCCGGCTCGCTCGGCCGGTACCGACGTTGCGGCCACCGCAGGCAGCACGGGGGATACGACGCCGGCTCCGATACCACTCAGGATGAGTGCGACGATCAACGTGGTCCAGTACGGCCAATGCAGTAGCGCGGCCCCGGACAGGCAGGCCAGGCCGGTCAACACCGTCCCGCCACCCAGGACCCCCGCGCGCGATGAGTCGTGCAATCGGGCACCAAGTCCCAACGATACGACGATGAACGCGGCCAGCTGGATGGAGAGAATCGACGCAGCCTGCAACGGACCCATGTGCTGCGAGCCCTGAAGCCAACGCGAGAGCACCGGCAGTGCGGCGAACGCGGCGAAGTAGTAGGCGAAGCCGACGAGGAGTACGGCGGTGAAGCCGCGGGTGGCGAAGAGAACGCCGGGCAGCGCCGGCTGGGCGGCACGGCGCTGGGCCGGGATGAGGACCAACACCGCTGCAGCGGCCACGGCGATGCCGCCGATGGTGCCCGCGCTGGTCCACCCGTGCTCCCCGCCATTGATCACGGCGAAGGTCACTCCTGTCATCGCTGCGATGAGGAGGACGGTTCCCGCGACGTCGACGCGGGTGTGCGCCGGACGTTCGCGGGGAAGCGAGATCGCGCCGATCGTCACCGCGACTGCACATATCGGGACTGCCGCCACGAATAGCCAACGCCAGCTGACGAATTCGGTGACAGCGCCGCCGGCAACGGTGCCGACGGTGCTTCCGGCGCCGGCGACCGCACCCCACACCGCGAACGCCACCCCACGGGCGCGGCCGTCGTAGCGCAGCGTCAGTAGCGGAACAACCGTGGCGAAGATCGCGGCGCCGCCGATGCCCTGGGCTCCGCGGGCGGCGATGAGCACGCCGCCGGTGGTTGCCACTGCGCAAGCGACCGACGCCGTGCCGAAACCGGCCAAGCCGATCAGAAACAGCTGCCGGTGTCCGACCCGATCGCCGAGGGAGCCCATGGCCAGCACGAGCGCGGCCAGCGCCAGGGTGTACACGTCGATGATCCATTGCGACACGGCAAATCCGGAATCGACCGACTGCGCGATGACCGGCGCGCTGACCGTCACGACCGTGGTGTAGGCCAGCAGAAGGAACGTCGCCAGGCAGCATGTCACGAGCGGGCGCCAGTCGGTGCGCCGGTCGGTTGTGGACCGATGGGCCACCTCATGTTCGGAACGCATGTGGGTCAACCTGGTGTAATAGGCTTATGCGTGTAAACCCTTACATCGAGCCGCTGTTGGACAATGTGACCGCACTGCTCAACCGGCCCGCTTCGATGCCCGCGGAACTGGAAGACCGCTGGACCGCCCGGGGTATGCCTGCTCAGCGTCGTGCCACTGTCGAAGATCTGCGGGAGGTTCGCGACTTTCTCCGCGCCTGGGAGGGCGTCGTCGACGCCGCGACCGAACACGAACGTGTCGACGTGCTCAACGCACTGTTGGCACGGTTCACCGCCGGTCCGTCGATCACCGACCATGACGGCAGCGGTTGGCATCTGCATTACCGCGACCCCGACGCGGGGTTTGCCGCGACGCTGGCCGGTGCGACCACCGCCGCGGCCGCGCAGTACCTCACCGACCGCGGAATGCACCGCATCCGTCGGTGCGCGGCGCCGCAATGTACCTGTGCGTTCGTGGATTTCAGCCGACCCGGTACCCAGCGATATTGCTGCCATCGCTGCGCCAATCGCGACGCGGTGCGGCGGCACCGGATGCGAGCGCGCTGAGGTATCGAGCTCGTCGGGCCAGTGACGGTCCGGGCGCCGACCGGCCCGATTTAAATCAGTCGCTTGACTGACTGTGGTTGACCGGGTTGAGTGCGAAGCGCCGCGGGATGCGGCTGACGAGGAAGGGGCTTGCGGCCTACATGAGCAATGAACTGGCGGGAAAAGTCACGGTCATTACCGGCGGGGCGTCGGGTCTTGGTGAAGGGCTGGCGCGCCGGTTCTCCGCCGAGGGCGCCAAGGTGATGATCGGCGATGTCGACGAAGCCCGAGGCAAGGCGCTGGCCGATGAGCTTGGTGAGCACGCCCGGTTTCTCTTCACCGATGTCGGCGACGTGGAGCAGGTCGGGCGTTTGGTATCGACGGCCGTGGACACCTTCGGCGGTCTGGACGTCATGGTCAACAACGCCGGGGTGTCGGGCACGATGCACCGTCGCTTCCTCGATGACGATCTCGCCGACTTCCACAAGGTGATGGGCGTCAACGTGCTCGGCGTCATGGCCGGAACCCGTGACGCCGCGCGGTACATGGCCGAGCACGGCGGCGGTTCGATCCTCAATCTCACCTCGATCGGTGGGATCCAGGCCGGCGGCGGCGTGATGACGTACCGCGCGTCCAAGGCCGCGGTCATCCAGTTCACCAAGTCGGCGGCGATCGAGCTGGCGCACTACGAGATCAGGGTGAACGCCATCGCGCCGGGCAACATCCGCACCGCGATCGTGGCCAAGTCGGCCGCGCCGGAGGAGCGTGAGCGCATCGAAGAGTTCGAGGCCGGGATCCGGGCCCAGATGCGCAACGACCGGCCGCTCAAGCGGGAAGGCACGGTCGAGGACGTGGCCGAGGCGGCGGTCTACTTCGCCACCGACCGCTCTCGTTATGTGACCGGGACGGTGCTGCCGATCGACGGCGGCACCGTCGCGGGCAAGGTCATCGTCCGGAAGGCCAAGTAGTCCCGGCGGGGCCTCTGACCCGGTTGTCTCGGATGTCTGGTCGATTTAAATCAACTGCTTGACTTAATTACAGGAGACGCGTTGACTGTAACGGTGACAGCAGCAGCCAGTCGGAGCGCGCGGGCCGACCGGGCCAGTGGCACCCAGGAGGCGATCCTCAAGGCGGCCGAACGGCTCTACGCCGAACACGGCGTGTTCGCAGTGTCCAACCGGCAGGTGAGCGAGGCGGCCGGGCAGGGCAACAATGCCGCGGTCGGCTACCACTTCGGCACCAAGACCGATCTGGTCCGCGCGATCGAGCACAAACACCGCGGACCGATCGAGTGTCTGCGCGAGCAGATGGTGGCCGACACCGGCGACTCCGCCGGGCTGCGGGAGTGGGTTGCCTGCCTGGTGCAGCCGCTCACCGAACACCTTGCCGCACTGGGTAACCCGACCTGGTACGCCAGGTTCGCCGCCCAGGTGATGACCGACCCGGCCTACCACAACATCGTCGTCCGCGACGCGCTGAGTTCCGAGTCGCTGGTGCAGGTCATCGAGGGAATGAACAACTGCCTGCCCGAACTGCCCGACGAGGTCCGCGCCGAACGCAACATCATGGCGCGCAACTTGTTGATGCACAGCTGTGCCGATCGGGAACGTGCGATGGCCCAGGGCGGCAACGTGCCGCGGGCGTCCTGGCAGGGCGCGGCATCGGGACTGATCGACGCGATCGTCGGCCTGTGGACGGCGCCGGTTACTCACGAAAGCGACCTCAGATGAAAGTCTCTGTCGATCAGGACAAGTGCGTCTCGTCGGGACAGTGCGTGCTGAACGCCAGTGAGGTGTTCGACCAGCGCGACGAAGACGGCGTCGTCGTCCTGCTCGAACCCAACCCTGGTCCGGACCAGACCGACAATGCCCGCCGCGCCGCGGCGGCCTGCCCAGCTCTAGCCATCGAGATCCAAGACTGACCCGAGGAATGACGTGTCCGAAACCGTGACCGAAGTAGCCATCCCCGAGTACCCGATGGAGCGCGACGCGCGGTGCCCGTTCGCACCGCCGCCGCCCATGCTGGGGAACCCCAAAGGCCTGTTCCGCGTGAAGATCTGGAACGGCAGCACGCCGTGGCTGATCACCGGCCACGAGGAGGCCCGCGCGCTTTTCTCCGACTCCCGGATCAGTGTGGACGACCGGATCGCGGGCTTCCCGCACTGGAACGAGCACATGCTGTCCACGGTGGACAAGCGGCCGCGCTCGGTGTTCACCTCGGATGCCGAGGAACACACCCGGTTTCGCCGCATGCTGTCCAAGCCGTTCACGTTCCGTCGCGTCGAGGGATTGCGTTCGGCCATCCAGAAGATCACCGACGAGTGCATCGACGCAGTCCTGGCCGGGCCGCAGCCCGCCGACCTCGTCGCCAAACTGGCCCTGCCGGTGCCCACCGTGGTGATCAGTGAGATGCTCGGTGTCCCTTACGAAGACCACGAGTTCTTCCAGGAGCACGCCAACGCCGGTCTGGCCCGCTATGCCGCAGCGGACGCCATGCAGAAGGGCGCGATGAGCCTGCACCAGTACCTGATCAATCTCGTGGAGGAGAAGCAGGCCAACCCGTCCGAGGACGCGGTGTCCGATCTGGCCGAGCGGGTGACGGCCGGCGAGATCAGCGTCAAGGAGGCCGCCCAGCTGGGCACCGGCCTGCTGATCGCCGGGCACGAGACCACCGCCAACATGATCGGCATCGGCATCCTGGCGCTCCTGGAGAACCCCGAGCAGGCCGACTTCCTGCGTAACGCCGAGGATCCGAAGGTGATCGCCAACGCGGTCGAGGAGCTGATGCGCTATCTGTCCATCATCCAGACCGGCCAGCGCCGGGTGGCGCTGGAGGACATCGAGATCGGCGGCGAGACGATCCGCGCCGGTGACGGCGTCATCATCGACCTCGCCCCCGCCAACTGGGACGCCAAGGCCTACCCGGAGCCCGACAAGCTCGACCTGAGCCGCGACGCCACCCAGCAACTGGGCTTCGGCTACGGCCGCCACCAGTGCGTCGGTCAGCAACTGGCACGCGCCGAACTGCAGATCGTGTTCCACACGCTGCTGCGCCGCATCCCGTCCCTGCGCCTGGCCATTCCACTCGACGAGGTGCCCTTCAAGCACGACCGCCTCGCCTACGGCGTCTACGAACTTCCCGTTGTGTGGTAGTTGCCGATCAGCCGGCCTTCAGCCCCCTACAGCCCGATTGGAGTACCACAGATGACTGCTTCGACGACCCTCTATCCGCCGGAAGGCTTTGGCGCACCGAAGAATCGACGCGGCCACGCGACCGGTGACCTGGGGCTTCCTGAAGGAACCACGGTCTTCTCGGCCGACAATCACATCTCGGTGGCCGACGACATCTTCTACGAGCGCTTCCCCGATGACCTCAAGGGTGCCGCCCCGCGCATCTGGTACGAGGACGGCGCCTACATGGTGGGAATGAAGGGCAAAGCCTGGACCGGAGGCGATTTCGGCCGCGTGCTCATGCAGTACGACGATCTCGCCGGTGCCGCATCGAACAACATCTCCGCCCGGATCCGCGAGCTCAAAGAGGACGGTATCGACAAGGAGCTCGCGTTTCCCAACGCGGTCCTGGCCCTGTTCCATTACCCCGACAAGGCGATCCGCGAGCGGGTGTTCCGGATCTACAACGAGGTGATGGCCGAACTGCAGGAGAACAGCGATGGCCACTTCTACGGGGTCGGGCTGATCAACTGGTGGGATCCCGCCGGCACCCGCAGCACCCTTGAGCAGCTGAAGTCACTCGGCCTCAAGACGTTCCTGCTGCCGCTGAACCCCGGTAAGGACGACGAGGGCAACATCTACGACTACGGCAGCACGACCATGGATGCGGTCTGGGACGAGATCGAGGCGTCGGGAATCCCGGTAAGCCACCACATCGGCGAGACCCCGCCCAAGACGCCGTGCGAAAACAACAGTGTCGTGGTCGGCATGATGGTCAACGTCGACTCGTTCCGCGAGCAGTTCGCCAAGTACGTCTTCTCCGGGATCCTCGATCGGCATCCGAAGCTCAAGATCGGTTGGTTCGAGGGTGGAATCGCCTGGGTGCCCACGGCATTGCAGGATGCCGAGCACATGCTGGCCTCCTACCGGCACATGTTCAACCACGAGCTGCAGCACGATGTGCGGCATTATTGGGACAAGCACATGGCAGCCTCGTTCATGGTGGATCCGCTCGGGCTGCGGCTGATCGACCAGATCGGTGTCGACAATGTGATGTGGTCGAGCGACTATCCACACAACGAGAGCACTTTCGGCTACTCCGAAAAGTCGTTGGCCACCGTTGTGGAGGCGGTCGGCCCCGATGATGCGACCAAGATCGTGTCCACCAACATCCAGAAGTTCCTGGGGCTGGCATGAGCGCAGCTTGCAAGCGAATGAAGGATCTGACCTGCGGGAGCCGAGCTTGCGAGGCAACCGCATGAGCGCTCTGACTCAAACGGGCGTCACACAGATCGCGCGAACCGGATACACGCCGCTCGAGATTCCCGACGAGCCAGACCTCGCCCGGATGCGTCGAGAGGTCGGTGCCCGCCTGCGTACCGCGATGGCCGAGCAGGGAGTGGACGCGCTGGTGCTGCTCGGCAATGGCAGCGTCATGTACGCCACCGGCATCGCCTGGCCGCTAGCCGACGCGGGCTTGTCGCACGTTGAGCGGCCGATCGCGGTGGTGCTGGCCGATGACGAACACCCGCACCTGTTCCTCCCGTTCCGTGAGGGCGCGGCGATGGAATCGGGGCTGCCCGATGACCATCTACACGGACCGGTGTATCTCGAATTCGACGAGGGCGTGGCGGAATTCGCGAAGGTCCTGGCCCGCTTGGTGCCCGCGGGTGCCACGGTTGCCACCGACGAGTTGACCGGCGCGATGCGCCGGGCCGGCAGTGCACTGTTCCCCAGTGCCCCGGTGGATGCCGCCCCGGTGGTCGGTGCAGCCAAACTCGTCAAGACTCTCGACCAGATCGCCTGTGTCCGGCGGGCGTGCCAGATCACCGAGCAGGCCATTGCCGAGATCCACAAATCAGTGGTGCCCGGTGTGCGGCAGATCGATCTGTCCGCCGAATTCGTGCGCCGCACTTTCGAACTCGGTGCCACCACCAACATGTTCGACTCGATCTGGCAGGCCATGCCCGCGTCGCGAGCCGAAGGCGCCTGGACCACCACCGGCGATCTCGCGCTTCCCCTGCTGACCACCGAGCGCGAGCTGCAGCAAGGCGATGTGCTCTGGACCGACGTGTCGATCGCCTACCACGGATACTGCTCCGACCATGGACGCACCTGGATCGTCGGCCAGGATCCGACCGCGGCGCAGCAGGAGCAATTCGGCAAGTGGAGCCGGATCGTCGACGCGGTGCTCTCGGTGACCAGGGCCGGTGCCACCTGTGGTGACCTCGGCCGTGCCGCGACCGCGGCTGCAGGCGGACAAAAGCCGTGGCTGCCGCACTTCTACCTCGGGCACGGCATCGGCACGAGTGCAGCCGAAATGCCGATGATCGGAACAGATCTCGGCCAAGCTTGGGACGACAACTTCGTCTTCCCGGCCGGCATGTTGCTGGTCTTCGAGCCGGTGGTGTGGGAGGACGGTACCGGAGGCTACCGCGGCGAGGAGATCGTGGTCGTCACCGAAGGCGGCTGGATGCCGCTGACCGAATATCCGTACGACCCCTATGAGGTGTCCCGTGGGAATTGAAATCGAGGCCGACGGCCGCGCACTGCGGGTGAGCCGTCGGAAGCGGGCCCTGGCACAGATGGAGGCGTACGACCTCGATGTGCTGGTGCTGGGTAGACAGGCCAACGTCCGCTATATCTCGGGCGCCCCGCAGTTGTGGGTGGTGGGTACCCGGCCGTTCGGGCCGATCTGTACCTTCGTCCGAGCCACCGGTGAGATCCACCTGAACAGCACCTGGGATGAGGGAATACCCGAGGAGATTCCTCACGAGAATCTCTATGGCCTGGCTTGGAATCCGATGACCCTGATCGGTGTGCTGCAGAACATCGCGGGGGCAGATTCCGCGCGACGCGTCGGAACCGACGCCCTGACGCCGACGTTCGCCAAGCTGCTGCCGATGGCATTCCCGAACGCGGAGTTGGTCGACGGTGAGCAGGCGATGCGTGCGGCGCGCCGGGTCAAGACTCCCGAGGAGGTCCTGGCGCTGCGGCGGGCTCTGACAGTCGCCGAGGAAGGCCTGGCCAAGGGCATCGCCGAGCTGGCCCCGGGAACTACCGAGAAGCGCCTTGCCGGCGCGGTGTTGGAGGCAGAGGCCGCCGGCGGCGTGAGCACTCCGGCCACGCAGGATGCCGCATGGGTGACGTCGAAGGACCATCCGTGGCAACGTGCCGAAGGCGACGGACGGGTGCGCGAGGGCGACTTGGTGGCGCTGTCGGCGGGCGTGCTCGCCGACGGTTATGTCGCCGAGATTGCGCGCACGTCATGTGTCGGTGAACCTACGGATGCGGTTCGGTCGCTGTACCGACGTCGGGATGACCTGTGGCGGAAGCTGATCGATGCCTGCCGCCCCGGCAACCCGACGAGCGCTCTGCTGGATGCATACCAGCAGGCGGGGGAGGCACTACCTGCGATGCCGGTGGCCCACGGCCTCGGGCTGGGATTCGACCCGCCGGTGGTGTCGCCGAACCTGTGGGCGACCGCCGAGACCGACATCCTCGAAGAGGGCATGGTGCTCGCGGTCACAAGCTACGTCTGGGAGCGGGGAGTCGGCGCGGTGTTCACCCGCGATGCGGTCCTGGTCGGTGCCAACGGTCCCGAAGTGCTGACCCAGCTCCCGTCGGACAGTGAGGCGGCACATGCCTGAGCGACTCGAGCCCTCTGCCGCAGAGCGGCCCAAACCCGAAGAGATCATCCTCTACGAGAAGGACCCCAAGACCAAGATCGCGACCATCACGTTCAATCGGCCGGAGTTCCTCAATGCCCCGACGTCGATGGCCCGGTTGCGCTATGCCGACGTACTGCGTGCGGCCAACGCCGACAACGACGTGAAGGTGGTGGTCATCCGAGGTGTCGGCGACAACCTCGGCAGTGGAGCGGATCTGCCGGAATTCATGGAGGGCAACGACAATCCGGCGGTGCGGCTGGCCGAACTGCGGCTGGAAGACGACGGTGTCGGCGAGGTGACCTACCCGCCGAAGGGAACTTTTCGCAACGGTGCCACCATCAGCTCCTGGTACGCCAACTCCCAGGCCGGCAACCGCGCGTTGCAGGATTTCAAGAAGATCAGCATCGTCGAGGCGAAGGGCTACTGCTACGGCTGGCACTTCTACCAGTGTGCCGACGCCGACCTGGTGATCTCGTCCGACGACGCCCTGTTCGGTCACCCGTCGTTCCGGTACCACGGCTGGGGCCCGCGGATGTGGACGTGGGTTCAGATGATGGGCCTGCGCAAGTTCCAGGAGATGGTGTTCACCGGTCGCCCGTTCACCGCTGCGGAGATGTACGACTGCAATTTCCTGAACAAGGTGGTGCCACGCGATCAGCTCGAGGCCGAGGTGGCCAAGTACGCGATGGCATGTACGCGAAATCGTCCGGTGGACACGGTCTTTCAGCAGAAGATGTTCTTCGAGATCTTCAAGCAGCAGCAGGGCGAGTACATGGGCAGCCTGCTGAGCGCATTCTTCGAATCGATGGGTAACGGCGTGGCCAACGACAGCGACGCCGACCTGGACATGTTCGAATCGATCGACTCCGGACTGTCGGCTGCCGTCAACGACAACGACAACAAGTTCCCGCCGGACTTCCGGCTGTCCAAGAAGAACCGGGCCAAACCCGAATAGCGCCGTAACGGCTTTTCGGCGAGAAAGCGGATATGACTGCACCACTTGACGGCTACACCGTGGTCGACCTGTCGTCGGGGATCGCCGGGGCCTACGCCACGAAGATTCTCGCCGACGGCGGCGCCGATGTGATCAAAGTCGAAGCACCCGAGGGCGATCCGTTGCGCCGCTGGTCGGCGTCGGGTGCACACATCGGGCCGGACGAGGATGGGGCACTGTTTGCCTTCCTGGCCGGCGGCAAACGCAGTGTGGTCGCCCCACCCGGTGACCAACAGCTGATCGAGCGGTTGCTGGCTGCAGCCGACGCGGTCATCTGGTCCCCGGAATCGTCGGTGGCCCAGTCGATTGCACCCGAGGACCTGTTCCGCCGATATCCGCATCTGATCGTCACGACCATCACCCCTTTCGGGCTGGATGGGCCGTGGAGCGATCGGGCGGCCACCGAGTTCACCCTGCAGGCGTGGTCCGGTGGCGCCATCGGAATCGGCCGGGGTGTGCAGGACCAAGCGCCGGTGTCCATCGGCGGTCAGGTCGGCGAGTGGCTGGCCGGCGCGTTCGCCGCGGCGATGACGCTGGCGTTCCGGGTGAGGGCGCTGCGCGACGGACACGGCGAGTTGATCGATCTCTCCAAGTTGGAGGCCCAGATCCTGGGCCTGACGTACTACCCGGTGACGTACTTCGAAATGCTCGAGAGGCCGTGGCGGACCGAACGCAAGCCGACCGTGCCCGGCGTGGCTCAGGCTGCCGACGGTCTGGTGGCACTCGGATGCGGTACCGCCCAACAGTGGTGGGATTTGTGCGCGATGTCCGGCCATGACGACTGGATCGACGAAACCTCGGAGCTCACCATCACCGAGCAGGCAAATCTGCATGCCGACGAGTTGTACGCGTGGGTGCGCGATCAGAAAGTGGAGGACGTTCGCGAGTTGGCGTCGGCGTTCCGGATCCCGAACTCACCGGTCGGCAATGGTGAGAATGTCACCGCCATGGATCATTTCGTCCAGCGCCGCGCATTCGTGCGCAATCCTCGGGACGGGTTCACCCAGCCGGCGCTGCCGTACCGGCTATCAGGTGTCGGCCTGCGTGAGCCGGCGCCGGCCCCGCGACTCGGCGAGCACACCGCCCAGGTCGCGGCGGCCGAGTTGAGTAAGCGCGGTGTCCCGACCGGTCGGCCCGACGCGGATCGGCTGCCGTTCAGCGGTTTACGGGTGCTCGACATGACGACGTTCTGGGCGGGGCCGTCCTGCACGCACCCACTCGGGATGCTCGGCGCTCAGGTGATCCACCTGGAGTCGACTCCCCGGCCGGACGGAACCCGGTTGATCGCCGGTATTCCGGCCACCGTGGAACAGTGGTGGGAGCGCTCGCCGATCTTCAGCGCGCTCAATACCAACAAGCAGAGCCTGACGCTGGACTTCCAGACCGAGCAGGGCCGGGATCTACTGCGCCGTCTCATCGCCACCTGTGACGTGGTGGTCGAGAACTTCACTCCGAGGGTGATCGAACAGATCGGGCTCGACTTCGACTCGCTGCGGGTGCTGCGCGAGGACATCATCATGGTGCGGATGCCGGGCTTCGGGCTGGACGGACCGTGGCGAGACAACCCGGCATTCGCCTACATCATCGAAGACGCCTCCGGGCTCAGCTGGCTCACCGGATATCCGGATCGTGCCCCCTTCGAACCGTATTCGATCGGTGACCCCAACGCGGGGGTGCACGCCCTGTCCGGATTGATGTTGGCGCTGGAACACCGTCGGCGGACCGGACAGGGAGTGCTGGTCGAGGCGGCGATGGTCGACGCGGCGCTCAACATCGCCGCCGAGCAGGTCATCGAGTTCTCGGCGTACGGCGCCCTGCTGCAGCGCGACGGCAATCGGGGACCCGCGGCGGCACCGCAGAACATCTACCAGAGCGCCGAGATCGACGAATTCGGCCGTGCCGACAGCTGGGTGGCGATCGCGGTCAGTTCCGATGCCCAATGGGTCGCCCTGCGCTCGGCGATCGGACAGCCGGAATGGGCCATGGACCCACGCCTGGACACGGCCCAGGGGCGACGAGCACATCACGATCTGATCGACGAGGAGCTGGCGGCCTGGTGCCTGGCCCGCAGCGGCGACGAGATCGTCGAAACACTGTGGCCTGCTGGTATTCCGGTGGCCAAGGTGATGCAACCGCACCGCCAGTTGGAACTGCCGCAAGTGCGGTTCCGCCGGTTCTTCGAACATGTCGGACACCCGGTGAACAACGCCGCGCCCCACAGCACCCTGCCCGTATCACTGGCCAACGGTCCGAGAGAATTTCATCGGCAGGCGGCACCGCTGCTCGGGGAGCACAATCACCAATTGCTCACCGAGCTGGGACTCTCTGACGATGAGATCGACCGACTGGTCGAGGACGGTGTGATCGGTAACGAACCCGGGGTGGGTGGCCGCCGGAAGGCGACCCGCTGAACGTGCTCGGCCGGGAAAATCACAGGCCGGTATCTCCCCGGCCGCCCAGCGTTGCATCTAGCCTCAACAACCATGGCTATCAATCCCTCTGACGTTCTGCTCACCGGACAGGTGGCTGTCGTCACCGGCGGCGGCACCGGTATAGGCCGGGGCATCGCCGCCGGTTTGTCGGCCTTCGGAGCCTCGGTGGCGATCTGGGAGCGCGATGCGGACAGCTGTGCGGAATCCGCTCGATCGATCGGTGGCCTGGGCATCGTCACCGATGTGCGCGACAGCGAGCAGGTGGATGCGGCGTTGGCGCAGACCGCCGCCGAGTTGGGGCCCGTTGGCATCCTGGTCAACAACGCCGGCGGGGTGTTCGCCTCGCCGCTGCTGGAGACCAGCGAGAACGGCTGGGACGCGCTGTACAAGAGCAATCTGCGCCACGTGCTGCTGTGCACGCAGCGGGTGGCGCGCCGGCTCGTTGCCGAGGATCTGCCCGGCAGCATCATCAATCTCACGTCGATCGAGGGGGTGCGCGCCGCACCCGGCTATGCCGCATATGCGGCAGCGAAAGCCGGCGTCATCAACTACACCCAGACCGCGTCGTTCGAACTTGCGCCGCACAACATCAGGGTCAACGCGATCGCGCCCGACCTCACCATCACCGAAGGCCTCTTGGCCCTGTCGCCGGATGGCCTGCCCTCGGGCATCGCCGATGCGATCCCGATGGAGCGTGCCGGCCATGTCGACGAAATCGCAGGAGTAGCAGTCTTTCTTGCCTCCGGACTGTCCGGCTACGTCACCGGACAGACCATTCACGTCGACGGTGGCACCCGGGCTGCGGGCGGCTGGTACCGCCACCCGCAGACCGGAGTCGCGACGCTGGGTCCGGCCCGGTGACGCGGACCTACTTGAGGCAGCTTCCCGCGTCGACCGGCAGCGTCACACCGGTGATGTAACGGGCCTCGTCGGAGGCCAGGAACAGCACGGCGTTGCTGATGTCCACGGCCTCAACCCACGGGATGGGCAGGGTGTGGAAAAGCTGGCAGATCGGCGCCATATCGTCGGGGCCCGGGTTCTCCAGGTCGGGCCGGAACATCTTGAACGTGCCGTCGTTGTGCAGCATCGGGGTCGCGACGTGCGTGGGATGCACGGTGTTGCACCGGATGTTGTGCTGTCCCAGCTCGACTGCGAATCCGCGCATGAGGCCGACGACGCCGTGCTTGGCGGCGACGTAGTTACCACAGTGCGGGTAGGCCTTGAGGCCGCCGACGGAGCTGGTCAGGATGATCGACCCGCCATTGCCACCCTTGATCAGGTGCGGCACACCGGCTTTGACCGACTTCCAGACGCCCGACAGGTTGATGTCGATCATCTCGTCCCAGTCCAGCTGGCTGGTCTCGTGCAGGACATCGCCACCGTTGCCGATGCCTGCGTTGGCCACGATGATGTCGAGGCGACCGAGTTGCTCGACACCGCTGTCCACGGCGGCCTTGATGGCGTCGGCGTCGCGCACGTCGACCTCGGCCGTGACGACGCGGCGATTGAGACCTTTGATCAAGTTCGCGGTCTCGGCAAGGTCATCAGACGTGGAGGCTGGGATGGCGGTCTCCACGCCGGGTCGGATCGGTCCGCAGATGTCGATCGCGATGATGTCGGCGCCCTCTTGTGCCAGCCGTACAGCGTGGCTACGTCCTTGGCCGCGGGCCGCGCCGGTGACGAACGCGACCTTGCCTTCCACCCGTCCAGTCATTGGTTATCCCCACTTCTCTGCTCGTGTCTGCTACGAATACGGCGAAAATCTGTGCAGCTGCTCAGCACTCTGTCACCGGGTCGCCCATCGTGTCAACGACAGATACGTTTCGGGCATTTTGTACTCTCTGCTTAGAAGAATGCAGTTCTCAGACACGAATCTGCGCCGCAATCTGCGGCGGGTGCATGGTCGAACGGATCCCCGGCTGACCACGGTCCATTCCCGTGGCGAGCAGCCCTGCGCAACTGGTCGGTTTCTGGGCGCTGCGGGCATGCAGGCCACGCAGTGGGGGACACGATGTCGTTGGCTTCAGGCCGCGCGGATCTCCTGCGTCGACGCCGATCCTGTCGGCGCCGAAGACATGAACAGCGCTCAGATCCAGGTGCGGATGCTCGATGATCGAGCGCAAACCGTGGGTTCCGGTGGTGCCGGCTGCGCATTGCGCGATGCGATGGCGGTGAGTCCGGAGATCGGCCACGCGCTTGAGTGTAAGGAGAATTCTTTCGTTAGGAGAACGAAATTCTCAACTAGCTGGCGGCGAATCCGTTGGCGACGAAGTCCCAGACCTCGTCCGCGGTGATCGGATGAACCGATGCCTCGTCGGCGCCTCCGCTCGACTGCGCGACGAACATCACCGTCTGCATGGTCATCGCAGCCATCCGTCGCGGATTGATCCCGGCGCGCAGCTGGTTGGCCTCTGAGGCCTCTTCCATGAGCTCGGTGAGCAGGGCCAGCAGGGGAGCGTGGGCGACCTTGACCTCGGACGGGTGCGAAACCAGCAAACGGGGTGCGAAGTCGGTGAACAGCGGCCGCTTGGCGGCCGGATCGGGCCGGGAGGATTCGAACAGCAGCTGAATGGCGACCTTCAGTCGCTCGATCGGCTCGCCCTGCGTCGAGGTGGCGGCCCGGATCTGATCGGCCGAGCGGCTCAAGGCGTCCTCGAACAGTGCGAGCAGGAGCTCGTGCTTACCGTCGAACTGCAGGTAGAAGCTACGGAGCGACTGCCGGGAGCGGTCGACGACCTCTTGCACGGTGAAGTCGGTGCTGCCCTTCTCGATGATGATCGCCTGGGCTGCATCGAGGAACCGCTGCACGCGCTGCGCGGCGCGCAACTTCGCGGTTTTGATGGACCGCTCGACAGCTCTTTGCTTCCAAGCCGGTTCTTCGCCAGCGGTCGTCACTGGCTGCTCCGACGCTTGTCGAGTGGGGAGAACATGAACTGACTGTACCGGAGAACGCCTTGCCATTGTGGTGCCAGACCCCCTCGCGGCCAACGTGTCGGAGATTGTAACTTTCGTAGTATGAGAATAGTATTCTCATGATGGGAATTATAGAAGTCCTTTGAGAAGAAGGGTTTCGCATCAAATTTGGCGCCGCCCCGGGCGCTGTTTGCGGGTGGCTGCCGCGGTCGCTGAGGCGACTGTCGCGTGGCAGCTGTGAACAGAAGGAAACACGTGTACATCGACTACGACGTCGCCGATTCGATCGCCACGATCACGCTGAACCGGCCCGAAGCGGCCAATGCCCAGAACCCAGAATTGCTCGATGAGCTCGACGCCGCCTGGACCAGGGCCGCCGACGATCGGGATGTGAAGGTGATCGTGCTGCGGGCCAACGGCAAGCACTTCTCCGCGGGCCACGACCTGCGCGGGGGTGGGCCGGTACCCGACAAGATCACGCTGGAATTCCTCATCGAACACGAGTCGCGGCGCTACCTGGAATACACGCTGCGGTGGCGTAACGTCCCGAAGCCGTCCATCGCGGCGGTGCAGGGACGCTGCATCTCCGGCGGTCTGCTGCTCTGCTGGCCCTGCGATCTGATTCTGGCCGCCAACGATGCCCTGTTCTCCGATCCGGTGGCACTGATGGGCATCGGCGGCGTCGAATACCACGGCCACACCTGGGAACTGGGTGCCCGCAAGGCCAAGGAGATCCTGTTCACCGGCCGGGCACTGACCGCCGAAGAGGCTGAGCGCACCGGCATGGTCAACCGGGTCGTGCCGCGCGACGAACTCGACGCCCAGGCAGCTGAACTCGCCGCGCAGATCGCCCAGATGCCTGCCTTCGCGCTCCGCCAGGCCAAGCGCGCGGTCAACCAGACTCTCGACGTACAGGGCTTCTACGCCGCGATCCAATCGGTGTTCGATATCCACCAGACCGGTCACGGGAATGCGCTGAGCGTCAGCGGTTGGCCGGTTCTGATGGATATCGATGGAATGAAACAGAACATCAAGTAGGCCTGGGCCTCTGACGATGGGGGCGATCCGGCTCAGCGCGAGTTACGCGGCGAGACAGATCTACGCGCAGACCACGGCCGCAGTCGCGGTGATCTTCGTGGTACTGGCGCTGAGCCGCAACACGGTGGGCGACGCTCGCCAATTGATGACCCAAGCCAACCTGATCGCCTTGATCGCGTTGATGGTCGCGGCGGCGATCGTCGATACCGTGGTGGGCAGCGTCAACGTCTACCCGACCTTCAAATGGTTTGCGGCGGGCGATGTCCCGACGGCGCAACAGCAGCGGGCCGCCATGCGGATCGCACCCCGGCAGACCATCATCCAGTTCACCACCTGGGCGGTGAGCGCGCTCGTGTACACGCTGCTGAACCTCGATGCCGGGGGAGGCGTCGCCTACGTGATGGGTGCGGCGATCCTGTTCGGCGGGATCGCGGCGGCGTGCATGGGATTTCTGGTCACCCAACGGATGTTGCGTCCGATCGTCGCCGCGTCGTTGACTGCCTCGTCGACCGTTCTGGTCAGGATGCCCGGTGTGCTGGCCCGGCTGATCACCATCTGGACCCTGTTCAGCGGGCTGCCCATCATGGGTATCGCCCTGATCGTGCTGGCCCGCGCCAGCGGCTGGTTCGTGCAGAAGACGGCGCCCGTCGAGGCCGCGGTACTGGTGCTCGCGCTCGTCTCGCTGGTGTTCGGTCTCCGGTCGATGTTTCTGGTCGCACGGTCGGTGTCCGATCCGGTAGGGGAAGTCGTGCTCGCGATGAAGGCTGTCGAACAGGGCTGGTCCGGGGTGTCGGTGAAGGTGTACGAGTCATCGGAGATCGGCAGGCTTCAATACGGCTTCAACCGAATGCTCGCCGGCCTGGCCGAGCGGAACAGATTGCGCGACCTCTTCGGTCGCTACGTCGGAGTCGACGTGGCCCGCCACGCGTTGGAGCAGGGGAGCGCGGTCGCCGGTGATGTCCGGGAGGCGGCCGTGCTGTATGTCGACCTGGTCGGCTCGACGGCATTGGGTGCCTCGCGCCCGCCTCAGGAGGTGGCCCAGTTACTCAACGGGTTCTTCAAGATCGTGGTGGACACTGTCGAGCGGCATCACGGCCTCATCAACAAGTTCGAGGGCGACGCCGTACTCGCCGTGTTCGGTGCGCCTCTGCGACTGGACAATCCGGCGTCCTCGGCGCTGGCCACCGCGCGGGCACTGGTGCCTCGGCTGCACCTACTGCCGGATATCGAGTTCGGCGTGGGCATTTCGTGCGGCTCGGTGTTCGCAGGCAACATCGGTGCCGAAAATCGCTACGAGTACACGGTGATCGGTGACGCGGTGAACGAGGCGGCGCGACTCGCCGACCACGCGAAGGACCGCGAGTCGACGGTGCTGTGCTCGGGAAGTGCGCTGGCGCATGCCGATGCCGATGAAGGCGAGCACTGGGTCGTGCGCGGTTCGACGGTTCTGCGCGGCCGCTCGACGGCCACGGTCTTCGCCGAACCCATCACCCCTTAGCCCGAGCAGACGCAGAACTGCCCCTTTTCGAGCGAAAAGGGGCAGTTCTACGTCTGCTCGGCAGCCAAAGGTTACAGCTGGACCAAACGCGGCACGGTTCCGCGAGCACGCAGTCCCGCTCCGGCCTTACGGGTGAGTTCTCTTGAACTGCCCAGCAATCCGTCCAGCACCAGGACCCGCTTCACATGGTGGTGCAGTTCGTGCTCAGCAGTGAAACCGATGCCGCCGAGCACCTGTTGGCAGTGCTTGGCCGCGGTCAAGGCGGCCTTACCCGCGGCTGCCTTGGCCAACAACGAGTTGAGGTCGACGTTGTCCGCACTGGGCAGGCTCAGTGCGGCCTCTGCACCCTCGATCGCCACCAGCGTCTCGGCCAGGCGGTGCCGCACGGCCTGGAAGGACGAGATCGGTTTGCCGAATTGAACACGGTCGAGGGCATGTTGTCGGGCCAGGGCCAGCATTGCGCGAGCCGAGCCGACCAGCCACCAGCCGAGCGCACGGCGCGCCTCGGATATCCGGAGCAGTTGGCCGTCCGGTACCTCCCGCAGTGGCAGGCCACCCATTGTCTGGCCGGCGCTTGCTGGATTCTCGCCGCGTTCCCATACCACCCAGGTGCCACCGGCATAGGGCATCGGCGGAGTGCCACCGGGCAGTCCACCGATGGTCTCCAGCAGCACATCATTGACAACCGAGGCGTGTGAGCCTGTTTCGCCCAGGAGCCGGAACACCAGCGGCAAGGCGACCTCGGGCATGTCGGTCAGCATCTCGGCCCAGCCGAGTTCGGCCAGTGCGGCATCGAGCTTGGCGCCCGAGGCGGACAGCATGGTCTTGCGCAGGGTTTCCTCGAGCAGGCCGAGCGAATCGGCATCGAGTCCCGTAGCAGTTGTGGAATCCACGCCTCACTCCTTCCCGAGGTCCAGCAGGCGGCGCGCGATGATGTTGCGCTGCACTTCGGCGGTGCCGCCGTAGATGGTCGAGGCGCGCGAATACAGGTACTCGGTACGCCATTCGGAATCTTCGAGCTCGATGACTCCGGGCATGAGATTGCGCGCGGCGTCATAGAGCAGTTGCTCGGCACTGGCCAGCAGGACCTTGTCGATCGAGGTGTCCGGTCCCAGCTTGTGGCCCTCGGCCAACCGGTGCTGTGTCGCCGCCGAACGGCAGCGCAGCGTGTGCAGGGCCAGGTAGACATCGCCCAGTTCCGAATCCACGCCTTGCCCTTGCCGTTTCACCGCTTCGACCAGCACGTCGAACCGTGAGTAGAGGTAAGCGATGCGCTGCCAGAAGCAGGTTGAGCGTTCATAGGGCAACAGGTCCATCGCCAACTGCCAGCCGTCACCGGGCTTGCCGAGCATCCGGTCGGCGTCAACCTCGACATCGTCGAAGTACACCTCGCAGAACTCGTCGACATCGTGCATGGTGCGCAGCGGACGCACTGTGATGCCCGGTGAATCGGTGTCGACGAAGAACGCCGTGATCGCCTGGTGGTTCGGGGTATCCGCATCGCCGGTACGGGTGAGCAGAATGCACCGGTGCGAATACTGCGCGAAGCTGGTCCAGACCTTCTGGCCATTGATCACCCATTTGTCACCGCGCTGCACCGCTCTGGTGGTCAACGAGGCCAGGTCGCTGCCCGAACCCGGCTCGGAGAATCCCTGGCACCACTGCTCTTCGCCGGACAGCAGCTTCGGCACCATCTCGGCGGCGAGTTCTTTGGGCGCGTAGTCGATCATGGTCGGCGTCAGCACTTCGAGCATCGAATACGGGCCGGGTTCGACCAGCCTGCGGCCCACCACTTCCTCGCCGACGATGGCCCGGAGCATCGCCGGACCGCCGAGTCCGCCGGCGTGCTCAGGCCAGCCGTAGCGGCTCCAGCCGCCGTCGTAGAGGGCCTTCTGCACCCGGGCGAACTGGCGCATGTGGCTTTCCAGCGAATGGTCATCCGGCGGTGTCAGGTCGTTCTCGGCGAGCCAAACCTGAAGCGCCGTGCGGAATGTCGCCGGTTCGAACAGGTCGTTCATGCGGTTGCCGCGCAAGCTCGGCTCCCGCATTTCAGACCTGCGAATCGCACGCTACGCTCGCTCATCCGGCTTCCGGCCTGCCGATCGCGTGCGGCCGGCCGTGGTCGTGGTCACCGCTGCGCCGGATGAAGGTCATCGCGCGGGTCTTGAGCCGCCAGCCCTCGGCAGTCCGGACATAGGTGTCGCGGTAGTAGCCGATCCGCATGTCGTGCTTGGAGTGCTCGATGAAGCACAGCGGCTGGGTTCCCGAAGCTGTATCGGCACCTTCCACCAGGTCGATCAGGGCGGTGCCGGTCATGAACAGTCCCTTGGGGGCGGCATCGACCAGGACCGGGAAGCGGTTGAGCGTGTAGGTCTCGCCGAATGCGCTGTAGGTGCCGTCAGGGGTGAAAACGCTGATCAGACCGTCGATGTCGCCCTGGGTGATGGTCACCGCATATTTGGCGAGCACCTGCTGGATCTCGATGAGATCCTCGGTCCGCGTCGGGGAATCAGTTGATGTGCTCATTGCGGAAGACCTTACCGCCTTTCATTACAAAATCCACATGTTGTGTAACGGTGATGTCTTCGAGTGGATTGCCCGGCACCGCGATGATGTCGGCCAGCAGGCCCTCGGCCAGCCGGCCCCGGTCTGTGACGTTGATCAGGTCGGCGGCCACCACGGTCGCGGCGCGCAGCAC
Source organism: Mycobacterium sp. URHD0025 (assembly GCF_000426065.1). Taxonomy (GTDB): domain Bacteria; phylum Actinomycetota; class Actinomycetes; order Mycobacteriales; family Mycobacteriaceae; genus Mycobacterium. The sequence goes on from NZ_AUEQ01000014.1 coordinate 119,224, forward strand.
CGCGGCCGGAGGCATACCCCACTCGACGAGGGTGACGAGCTCGTCGGCGTTCTTGCCGTGCGGAATGGCGGGCGCATCGGTACCGACCGCGATCTTCACTCCGGCCTCATATGCCGCCTTGATCGACGTCTCGGCCTTCGGGAACATCTCGGCGGCCTTGTCCTGCAGCACTTTCGGAGCCTTCGACACGTCCATGGCCTGGGCCAGGCGCCGGGTGGTGACCAGGAACCGGTCATTGTCCACCAGCATCTGGATCGCCTCGTCGTCCATCAGGAATCCGTGCTCGATGCAGTCGATGCCGCAGGCGACGGCATGCTTGACGGCCTCGGCACCGTGGGTGTGCGCGGCCACCCGCAACCCGCGCCGGTGCGCCTCGTCGACGATGACGCGCAATTCTTCATCCGAATAGTGTTGTGCGCCGGCTTCACCCGTGAGGGACATGACACCGCCCGAACAGCACACCTTGATCAGCTGGGCGCCGTGCTTGATCTGGTAGCGCACCGCCTTGCGGATCTCGTCGACCCCGTTGGCGATGCCCTCCTCGATGGTCAGTTCCAGCACGCCAGGCATGAACGCGGCGAACATGGTCGGATCCAGGTGTCCGCCCGTTGGGGTGATGGCATGGCCGGCAGGGATGATGCGGGGACCGTCGATCAGACCCGCGTCGATGGCCCGGCCCAGAGCGACGTCGAGCAGGTATCCGCCGGTCTTGACGAACAACCCGAGGTTGCGCACCGTGGTGAACCCGGCGCGCAGGGTGCGGCGGGCATTACCCACCGCGCGCAGCACCCGGGTAGGCGGATCGTCCTGCACCTGGGACAGCCCCGGGTTCTCGCCCCGGCCACCCATCAGCAGGTTGACTTCCATGTCCATCAGGCCGGGCAGGAGGTAGGAGTCGCCTAAATCAATCACAGTCGATGACTCCGATTGATCCGGTTCACCTCCGATTGAAACAATGCGGTCGCCGTCGACACGGACGATGCCGGGACGAATGATCGTCCCGGCATCGACGTCGACCAGACCCGCAGCCTTGAGGGTCAGTACGTCCGACACGACTAAACCACCGGCTCCTTGATGAGATTGATGTAGGCCGCACCGCTGTCGAGCACCCGCGGCTGCTTCCACACCTCGATCGGGAAGCTGACCATGACGATCGACTGTCCGAGGTGTACCAGCGCCTTGGCATCGTCGGGCATGCTCGCCAGCGGGAAGCGGGCATCGACGTAGACCATGATGTCCTCGAGGCGCGCCAAGCCGGCGTCGTAGAGTTCCTGCATCTCGTCCATCGTGGAGTTCAGACGCTTCTGATAGCGCTCCTCCTCGGTGGGCAGGCACCAGTCGCTGAACCGCTCCAGGTCGGCGAATTCTTCAGGCAACTTAGACATTTGCGGCATCCTTTTCTGCGGACTTGGCACTCGCGGGGGCGTGCTTGCCGTTCGTTGAACCATTCCCGTTCGTCTTGGACTCTTTGTACCGGTCGACGTAGTTGTGTGCGGTGTGGTGCAGGTGGCGCAGCAGGATTTCCTGATCGCACAGCGGGAAGTCGAGAACGGCGCGGGTGCCGATCTGCGTCTGCGTGGCCTCCAGCGTGTTGGCGTCCTGGAACGCGTACTCCTTGAACGTGACCGCGGCCAGTTCCTGAGAAAGGCGTTCGCGCAGGTTCTTCGGCGGCACGAAGTACAGGTCGGCCTCGAAAATGTGGCTGTCCACACCGGTGGGCCAGTAGTTGTAGGTCAGATACCAGCCCGGCGCCCAGAAGAGCAGGGTGAAGTTGGGGAAGAACTCGAACGAGTCCTGGCCCCACGTCGGGTGCCGGCCGGGGTTGATCGCCGGCGGCAGCTCGTCGGGCAGTATGCCCTTGATATCGGGGCGATCCCACGGCCCGAACAGACCGCTGTGCAGGATGCGCTCGATGGGCTTGACCATCTTCAGGTCCTTCGGCGGGCTCATGCCACCCCAGGACGAGATCATCGAGTGATCGCCCTTGATGTCGTAGTGCAGCGCCTCGAAGCCGAACTTGGCCAGCTTCTCGGCTTCCTCCTTCTCCGCCTGCTTCATGTGCAGGATCGGCGCGTGGTAGAACTCGACGAACGCGTCGATGAACAGCTTCCAGTTGGCTTTGATCTCCGAACGGTAGCTGTAGTGCTCGGTCATCTCGTGGAAGGGATAACCCTTGAGGCCCTCGGCGAACTCGCCCAGGTACTCCTCGAGCGATACCGCGTCGTCGTCGAAGTTGACGAAGATGAAGCCTTCCCAGACCTCGCAGCGCACGGGCTTGAGCGGGTAGTCGGCCTTGTCGACGTCGAAGAACTCCTGCTCCTGCTGGATGAACGTGAGGTCACCCTTGAGGTCGTAACGCCAGGCGTGGTACTTGCAGACGAACTGCCGGCAGCTGCCGGAGACCTCCTCGCCCGGGTAGTCGTTCCACACCAGCTTGTTGCCGCGGTGGCGGCACAGGTTGTAGAAGGCGCGGATCTGGTCGCCGTCGTTGACGATGATGATCGAGGTGCCGGGGCCGACCGACGGCAGCTCACGGGTGATGTATCTGCCCTTCTTGGGGATCAACTCCACTCGGCCCATCTGCAGCCAGGTCTTGCGGAAGATGGCCTGCTGCTCCAGCTTCCAGTGCTCGGGATCGATCGAATCCTCGTAGTTGACGGGGCCGGTGCCCAGCTCGGGCCAGTTCTCTGTCCAGCTGCCGGCATCTGGCTTCGGGAAGAACGCCATCATCTACCTCTACTTTCTTCTTGAGTTAGTGGCCGGATTCCGGCGCGATTCCAAAGGTGTTGTAAGCCACGGCCATCAAGCCGTAGCCGCCGATCGTGAAAACCAGGTCCATCCGCTGGCGTTCGGAGAGGTGCTCGCACAGCCCGGCCCAGGTGGCGTCCGAGATCTTCGCCTGCCCGTCGAGTTCGTCGACGGCGTCGAGCACGAGCTGATCGAGGGGAGTGCTGCCTTCGCCGCTCGCGCTGCCGGCGATCTGCTCATCGGTGAGTCCCTCTGCCTTGCCGATGAATGCGTGGTGCGTCCACTCGTATTCGCACTGCTTGCGGTGGGCGATCCGCAGGATGGCGAGCTCACGCGTCTGCGGGTCGAGTGTCGAGCGGAACAGCAGGTGATTGCTGAACCGTAGGAAGGCCTTGGTCAGCGCGGGGTGGCGGGCCAGTGTCGACAGCGCCGTTCCCGCTCCCTCGGGATTGAGCCGCTCCTCCGGAAGCATGACCGACAGTGCTCGGCGCACATCGTCGTCCCACTCCTCGGCGGGCAAGGGGGCCATGCGCACGGGGCGGTTCTCCTCTCGGTGACCCTGGTGACTCTCGATCAGGAGAATCAGGTTCTCATTTCCGACTAAGAGGTTTCCATCTTTTGTGGCGATGGTCAACAAGAAGACGTCAGGTTGTGCGATGACCTGGCTAAATCTGCTCGTCAGCGGGCCCACACATTGATTCTCTTCAGATGAGAAGCTAGTTTTCTCTCATAGAGAACCGATGTGACAGCGGATCGAACGGAGTGAGGCAGTGAACAAAGACGACATGATCTTGATCAGCGTCGATGACCACATCATCGAGCCGCCCGACATGTTCCGGAATCACCTGCCGGCGAAGTACCGCGACGAGGCGCCGCGGCTGGTGCACAACCCGGACGGCAGCGATACCTGGCAGTTCCGCGACACGGTGATCCCGAACGTGGCGCTCAACGCCGTGGCGGGCCGGCCCAAAGAGGAGTACGGACTCGAGCCCCAGGGCCTCGACGAGATCCGCAAGGGGTGCTACGACCCCGATGAACGCGTCAAGGACATGAATGCCGGTGGCGTGCTGGCCACCATGAACTTCCCGTCCTTCCCGGGTTTCGCCGCCCGGCTGTTCGCCACCGACGACGACGAGTTCTCCTTGGCCCTGGTCCAGGCGTACAACGACTGGCACATCGACGAATGGTGTGGGTCCAACCCGGGGCGCTTCATCCCGATGGCCATCCCTGCGATCTGGAACCCGCAACTATGTGCCGACGAGGTGCGGCGCGTGTCGAAGAAAGGTGTGCACTCACTGACCTTCACCGAGAACCCGTCGACGCTGGGCTACCCGTCCTTCCACGACCTGGAGTACTGGAAGCCCTTGTGGGACGCCCTCGTCGACACCGACACCGTGATGAACGTGCACATCGGGTCGTCGGGCAAGCTCGCGATCACCGCGCCGGATGCGCCGATGGACGTGATGATCACGTTGCAGCCGATGAACATCGTGCAGGCCGCCGCGGACCTGTTGTGGTCGGCGCCGATCAAGGCCTACCCCGACCTCAAGATCGCGTTGTCCGAGGGCGGCACCGGCTGGATTCCGTACTTCCTGGACCGGGTGGACCGCACCTACGAGATGCACTCGACCTGGACGCATCAGGACTTCGGCGACAAGCTGCCGAGCGAGGTGTTCCGCGAGCACTTCATGACCTGCTTCATCTCCGACCCGGTCGGGGTGAAGAACCGTCACATGATCGGCATCGACAACATCTGCTGGGAGATGGACTACCCGCACAGTGACTCGATGTGGCCGGGGGCCCCCGAAGAGTTGAGCGCGGTGTTCGACACCTACGACGTGCCCGACGACGAGATCAACAAGATGACCCACGAGAACGCCATGCGGCTGTATCACTTCGACCCGTTCGTCCACGTGCCCAGGGAACAGGCCACCGTCGGGGCGTTACGCAAGACCGCCGAGGGTCATGATGTCGCCATCCGTGCGCTGAGCCACAAGGAGAAGACCGGCACCAGTTTCGCCGACTTCCAGGCCAACGCCAAAGCCGTTTCCGGCGCACGTGACTGAACGCCGAGACGAACGGCCCACGAAAATAGGAGAGCACACAGTGTCGGGCGGTATGAACTTCGAACTCACCGAGGACCAGCAGCTGATTCGCAAATCCGTTGCGGAGCTGGCGGGCAAGTTCGACGATCACTATTGGATGACCAAGGACCAGGCCCACGAGTTCCCGCAGGAGTTCTACGACGCCGTCGCCGGCGGGGGCTGGCTCGGGATGACCATCCCCGAGGAGTACGGCGGCCACGGGCTGGGAATCACGGAGGCCACCATCCTCGCCGAGGAGGTGGCCCGGTCCGGTGGGGCGATGAACGCGGCCAGTGCCATTCACATGTCGATCTTCGGCATGCAGCCCGTGGTGGTGTATGGCTCCGAGGAGATGAAGAAGGAGACGCTGCCGCGCATCGTCAACGGTGATCTGCACGTGTGCTTCGGAGTCACCGAACCCGGTGCAGGCCTGGATACTTCGCGGATCACCACGTTCGCCAAGAAAGATGGCGGCGATTATGTCGTCAACGGTCGCAAGGTGTGGATCTCCAAAGCCCTTGAGTCCGAGAAGATTCTGCTGCTCACGCGCACCGAGTCCCGCGAGGACGTGGCGAAGCGCGGAGGAAAGCCGACCGACGGCCTCTCGCTGTTCCTGACCGATCTCGACCGCGAACACGTCGAGATCCGACCCATCAACAAGATGGGCCGAAATGCGGTGAGCTCCAACGAGTTGTTCATCGACGATTTGCGGGTGCCCGCCGAACACCTGATCGGCGAGGAAGGCAAGGGGTTCAAGTACATCCTGCACGGGCTCAACCCGGAGCGGATGCTGATCGCCGCCGAGGCGCTGGGCATCGGCCGGGTGGCGTTGGACCGTGCGGTCAAGTACGCCAACGAGCGCGTGGTGTTCGACCGGCCGATCGGCATGAACCAGGGCATCCAGTTCCCGCTGGCCGACTCGCTGGCCCGCCTCGATGCCGCCGAGCTGATCCTGCGCAAGGCCACCTGGCTCTACGACAACGGCAAGCCGTGCGGACGTGAGGCCAACATGGCCAAATACCTTTGCGCCGACGCCGGATTCGGTGCGGCGGACCGTGCACTGCAGACCCATGGCGGGATGGGTTACTCAGAGGAGTACAACATCTCTCGGTTCTTCCGGGAGTCTCGACTGATGAAGATCGCACCGGTGAGCCAGGAGATGATCCTGAACTTCCTTGCCGCCAACGTTCTCGGCCTGCCGAAGAGCTACTGAGGAGATATCGAGTTCAATGAGGACCTATTTCGACCTGACCGGGCGTTCGGCGCTGGTCACCGGGGCCGGTGCCGGGATCGGCGCCGCCGTCTCCGAGGCGCTGGCCGCTGCCGGCGCGTCCGTACTGGTGACCGACATCAGCGGTGAGGCGGCCGCCAAGGTCGCAGACCGGATCAACGCCGCCGCCGGAGGCGGCAAATCCAGCACCGCCGCCGGAGGCGGCAAATCCGGCACCGCCGCGGCAGGCAAGGCCGATAGTGCCGCGCTGGACGTCAGCGACCGCGACGCCGCGGAAGCCGCCGCCGCCCAGGCCGCCGCACTCACCGAGGGCAACCTGCACATCGTCGTCAACAATGCCGGCGTGACCGCGCCGGCGATGTTCCCCAAACTGACCGACGAGACGTTTCGGCTCACATTCGACATCCACGTGATGGGCACGTTCCATGTCACGCAGGCCGCGCTGCCGCACATCCCGACCGACGGCACAGGGCGCATCATCAACGTCACCTCGGCCGCGGGTATCACCGGGACGTTGGGCCAGGTGAACTACTCGGCGGCCAAGGCCGGCCTGATCGGCATCACCAAATCCCTGGCACGTGAGCTGGCGACCAAGAACATCATGGTCAACGCCCTGGCGCCGCTGGCCGCCACACCGATGACGGAAACCATCCGTACCAACGAGAAGTTCGCGGCCAACATGATGAACCGCATCCCGCTCAAACGGTGGGCCGAGGCCGACGAGGTCGCCGGTGCGTTCGTCTTCATGGCCTCCGACGCCGCGTCGTACATCACCGGGCAGGTATTGCCGGTCGATGGCGGCATGGTTATGTGACATTGTGAGCGAGTTTACGAGCGAACCCTCGACGACGAGCGGTTCCCGCCTTCCGCTGGCTGGTATCACCGTCATCGCGATGGAGCAGGCGGTCTCCGCGCCCATGTGCACCCGGGTGCTCGCCGACTTCGGCGCCCGGGTGATCAAGATCGAGAACCCCAAGGGCGGCGACTTCGCCCGTGACTACGACGATGTCGTGCTGGGCCAGGCGGCCCACTTCGTCTGGGCGAACCGGGGTAAGGAATCGGTCACGCTCAACCTGAAGTCACCGGAGGGGATGGAGGTGCTGCACCGGTTGCTGGATGGTGCCGACGCGTTCGTGTCCAATCTCGCGCCCGGTGCCACCGCGCGCCTGGGGCTCGGGCCCGAGGACCTCGAAGTGCGTCACCCGCAGGTGATCCCGGTCGAGATCGACGGCTACGGCCCCGGGGGGCCGCTGTCGCACAAGCGCGCCTACGACTTGCTGGTGCAGGCCGAGTCCGGGTCATGCGCGTCGACGGGACATGCCGGGATGCCTGCCAAACCCGGTGCGGCCGTGGCGGATATCACCACCGGTCTGTATTCGGCGCTGTCCATCATGGCGCTGCTGCTCGGCCGGGCCCGTAACGGCGACACCGGTGCCGCACCGGCCGTCGCGGTCAGCCTGTTCGACACGATGACCGACATCATGGGCTACCAGCTGACCTACACCCAGCACTCCGGCATCGACCAGATCCCACTCGGGATGAGTTCCCCTGCGGTGGCGCCCTATGGTGCCTTCGATACCCGCGACGGGCAGACGGTGGTACTGGGGACCACCAACGACCGGGAATGGCAGCGGCTGGCCCGCGAGATCATCGAACGCCCCGATCTCGCCGACGACCCGCGTTTCGCCACGAACTCCGATCGCTGTGCCCACCGGGATGTGCTGAACAAGGCCATCGAATCCTGGTGTGCCGAACACGATCTCGACGACATCCAGCAGACCGCGGACAAGGCCGGCATCGGCAATTCGCGATACAACCTGCCCAGCGAGGTCATCGCCCATCCGCACCTGACAGCGCGGGACCGATGGCGCCAGGTCGGTACACCGGAGGGCGAGATCGCGGCGCTGCTGCCGCCCCCGGTGATCAGCGGCCTGGAGTTGGGTATGGGTGCCGTGCCAGGGCTCGGCGAGCACACTGATGTCATCCTGAGCGGGCTCGGCCTGAGCGCCGAGCAGATCGCCGGCCTCCGTGAGCAGGGCGCCATCGGCCCGGCCTACTCGCGGTCCTGATCAACAGAGCGGAGATTCCCATGCGCGAAACCGTCATCGTCGAGGCCGTCCGCACCCCGGTCGGCAAGCGCAACGGCGGCCTGTCCGGATTCCACGCTGCCGACCTGTCGGCGCTGGTGCTCAACGCACTGGTGGAGCGGGCGGGTATCAGTCCCGACATCATCGACGACGTGGTCTGGGGCTGCGTCTCTCAGGTCGGTGATCAATCCAGCAACATCGGCCGCTACTCGGTGCTGGCCGCGGGCTGGCCCGAACACATCCCCGGCACCACGGTCAACCGGGCATGCGGGTCCAGCCAGCAGGCACTGGATTTCGCGGTGCAGGCCGTGATGTCGGGCCAGCAGGACGTGGTGGTCGCAGGCGGCGTGGAGGTGATGAGCCGGGTCCCGCTGGGGGCGGCCCGGGCCACCGGCACCCCGTATGGGCCGAAAGTGTTTGAGCGGTATCGGGATTTCGCGTTCAACCAGGGCATTTCGGCCGAGATGATCGCCGAGAAGTGGGGCTTCGGCCGGACCCAGCTGGACGAGTACTCCGTTGCCTCGCACGAGCGGGCCGCGGCCGCCCAGGACCGCGGTGCCTTCGAGCACCAGATGATCACGGTGTTCCCGGACCCGGCCGATCAGGTGGATCCGGTGGTCGCCGACGAGGGCGTGCGCCGCGGCACCACGGTGGAGAAACTGGCCGGCCTCAAGCCCGCATTCGCCGAGGACGGCGTGATCCACGCGGGTAACTCCTCGCAGATCTCCGACGGTGCCGCGGCGCTGTTGGTGATGACCGCCGAAAGTGCTGTCACGATGGGTCTTTCGCCGATCGCGCGGTACCGCGCGGGTGCGGTGACGGGAGCCGATCCGGTGTTGATGCTGACCGGGCCGATCCCGGCCACCGAGAAGGTGCTGCACAAGGCCGGTGTGCGTCTCGACGAGGTGGGCGTGTTCGAGGTGAACGAGGCCTTCGCCCCGGTGCCGCTGGCCTGGTTGGCCGAGACCGGAGCCGACGACGCCAAATTGAACCCGCTCGGCGGTGCCATCGCGCTGGGGCACCCGCTCGGCGCGTCCGGGGCGGTGTTGATGACGCGGATGATCAACCACATGCGCGACAACGGGATTCGTTACGGGTTGCAGACCATGTGTGAGGGCGGCGGCACTGCCAACGCCACGCTGGTCGAACTCATCGACTGACGTCAGGGAGAAGTAGTGCAACGCAATCTGTTCACCGAGGACCACGAGGCATTCCGCGCGCTCGCGCGCGATTTCATCGAAAAGGAAGTCGTCCCCGCCTATCCCGAGTGGGAGAAGGGTGGCCGGATGCCGCGTGACGTCTTCAAACACATGGGCGAGCTCGGCATGCTCGGTATGGCGATCCCCGAGGAGTACGGCGGCGCGGGCGTCGACGATTACCGCTACAACGTGGTGCTGCAGGAGGAGGCGGCCAGGGCGTTGGTGACGTTGTCGACGGTGCGTACGCAACTTGAGGTGATCCTGCCGTACTTCCTGCACTACGCGAACGACGAGCAGCGCCGGCGCTGGTTCCCCGGGCTGGCCGCGGGCACGTTGTTGACCGCGGTCGCCATGACCGAGCCGGGCACCGGTTCGGACCTGGCCGGGATGCGCACCACCGCGGTCCGTGACGGTGACGAGTTTGTGCTCAACGGTGCCAAGACGTTCATCACCGGCGGTATCCAGGCCGATCTGGTGGTCGTGGTGGCGCGGACTTCCACCGACCCGGAGAACCGACGAAAAGGCCTGACACTGCTTGTCGTCGAGGACGGCATGGCCGGGTTCGAGCGCGGTCGCGAGCTGGAGAAGATGGGCTGCAAGGTGCAGGACACCGCTGAGCTCTCGTTCACCGACGTGCGGGTGCCCGTGGCCAACGTGCTCGGAGCCGAAGGCGAGGCGTTCAGCTACCTCGGACACAATCTGGCCCAGGAGCGGCTCACCGTGGCCGTCGGTTCGGTGGCGCAGGCACGTTCGGCGATCGCCGCGGCCATCGGCTACACCAAGGATCGGAAGGCGTTCGGTCAGCCGGTGGCCTCTTTTCAGAACACGAAGTTCGAACTCGCTTCGTGCTCCACAGAGGTCGAAGCGGCCCAGGCGATGCTCGACCGGGCGGTAGCGCTGCACGTCGACGGCGAGCTGTCCGGTGCCGACGCGGCCAGGGTGAAATTGTTCTGCACGGAGATGCAGGCGCGGGTGGTCGATCGTTGCCTGCAGCTCTTCGGCGGGTACGGCTACATGATGGAGTACCCCATCGCCCGGCTGTATACGGACGCCCGGGTGGCGCGCATCTACGCCGGCACCAGCGAGGTCATGAAGGTGATCATCGCCAAGTCCCTCGGCCTCTGAGCGGGCGCATCCGGCGGTTGTGACAGCCATCGGAAAATTCTTCTCCTGAGACTCTTGTCACAGACGGTCAAACCAACCTACTGTGTGTTCACTAGGTTGGTTTGACGAAGGAGTCCGGTGACTTCAGTGGCAGGGGCAGAGGCGTCTTCTGGGGGTGCACGGCCCTATGAGACGCTCCTGGCCAAGGGGGAAGACCGCAGGCAGCGGATACTTTCCGTGGCCGAGAAGCTGCTGGCTCGCAATGGCTGGCGCAACACCTCGCTGGCTCAGATCGCCAGGGAAGTCGGCGTCACGCCGGCCGGTCTGCTTCACCATTTCGAGTCGAAGGAGCAACTGCTCAACGCGGTACTCGATGCGCGCGATCTCGATGACGACACCCATGCCGACCGGTCCGGTGATCTCGCTCAGGAGATCAAGCGGGTGGCCGAACGGTTCGTCCGGGCGCCTGAGCTGGTCGGCACCTTCACCGTGCTCCTGGTCGAGAACATCCAACCCGATGCGCCACTGCACGATCGTTTGCTGAAACGGCAACAGGCGGCGCGCGACATCGTCACCGACATCATCACCCGCGGCCAGCTCAGCGGCCGCTATCGCTCCGACTTCGACGCGGCCACCAAGGCCGTGGAGATCCTGGCATTCATCAATGGAATGGAGACCTCATGGCTACTCGATCCCTCGCTCCCGTTGACGGACGTGTTCAAGGGCTACGCCGAGACGCTGGGGAGGGACCTGGGGCGGGGCACAGAGCAGCCGGACGGCCGCAACGGGGCGGCCGGCCAGTGAGATTGGAGGACGACATGCGGTATCGGCTTGATGTGGTCGCCCCCTGCGTCGTTGACGCGGTCCGGTTCGCCGGTGGCTGGCTGGTGGACCGGGTGATGGCGGGGTGGGATGTCACGGTGCTGATCGGCGCCGACGAAGACGTCCGGCCCCTGACGATCCTCGGGGTGGAAACCATTGCCCTGGAGTCCGTGCTGGAGTCGTGGGAGGACCGCCCCCATCCGCAGACCGTCGCGGTGGCCGCAGACCTGTTCAACAGCGACGAGCGGGTGAGACGCGGCGTGCTCGGCGCGCTCGAGCAGGGGCATACCGAGGTGACGCTGTGGGGCGACGAGTGTCCGGCGGATCTCAGCGTCGACCCGGTGCGTCACGAACTGTCCGCTGCGGCACGGGCTTTCAAGGCGCAGGCACTCGCTGCCGTCAACGATCCCGAGGCCGCTCTTGTCGGAAATACCGAGGCATTCCGATGCGGCACGATGGTCAGCCGCTCGGTGCCGGCCGACCTGATTCCGGCCAGCTGACAAGAACGGAATTCTGCCAAGAGCAGATCAATTCCTGCCACCGGAATTAACCCTCTGACCAGGGTGTTTGATGTGTCAGATCGGCGAAATGCAGTACCGAGTCGTCGACTTGTGGAGCCGTAGCGCGACGCTCGACGCCACCCGGAGAACACATCGGAAGAGGGCACCACCATGAAGAAGATCGGTTTCGCCACCCTGATCGCCAGTGGGCTGACTGCGGCGGTGTTCGGCTTGGCCGCTCCGGCACAGGCCGATCCCGCCTCGCCCGTCGGGCCGCACTACACCGTCGACAATCACGACGAGATCAACACCACGAACGGCTTTGTGGACCTTCCGTTCTGACCCGTTCAGGCTGAAACGAACTGAGGCCCTGCTCGAGGAATCGAGCAGGGCCTCATTTTCGGCTTGTGAAGGCGGAAACGGTCACAACGCGGCGGATTGCTGCTCAATACTGACCGCGATCCGCCGCACGACGACGGATCACCCGGTGCGTCAGCTGACCGGTTTCGCCTTTCGCTCGAACGCGTCGCGGTCCGCCTGAGGGCGCAGTGGATTCAGCGCGTAGACCACGCAGAATTCCTTGCCGGCGGGGTCGGCCATGATGACCCACTTCCCGGGATGATCAACGAAGGAATCGTCGATCACCGTGGCGCCCAGACCTTTGAGGCGTTCCACTTCGGCATCCAGATCATCGGTGTGGATGTCGAGATGGACTCCGGCTTGGCCGGAGTGCACATTCTGGACCACGACGCGGAAATCCTCCGACGCACCGTGGAGGATGCAGTAGTCGGGAGCTTGGCGTGGACGGTATTGCTCCGCGCCGAGAGCGCCGGCCCAGAAATCGGCGGTTGCGCCTTGGGCGTCGGACGGAGCGTCGATGATGAGTGTGTTCAGAAGGATGCGATGCATCTGAACTTGCCCTACCCGGAAATGAGGGTCGGCATCGCGGCCCAGCCTCGGACCGCCGCGGTTTCCGACGGCACCGTGTTCTCCCAGTCGACCTCCCACTCCGGGAAGCGCTTGAGGATCTCCTCCAATGCGATGCGTCCTTCGAGCCGGGCCAGCGCGTTACCCATGCAGAAGTGCGTTCCTGCGCCAAAGGTCATGTGCGCGTGCTGTTCCCGGTGGATGTCAAAGACATCACCATCGGGCGCAAACCGGCGGTGGTCGCGGTTGGCCGCGCCGACCAGCATCAGCATCGCCGACCCCTCGGGCACGGTCTGGCCGTAGTACTCCACGTCGCGGGTGACGTAGCGGGCGATCTGCAGGGCGGGTGGCTCCCACCGCAGGATCTCCTCGATCGCCTGGGGGATGAGCCCTGGGTTCGCCACCAGGTCACGGCGTTGCTCAGGGTATTCCGCCAGCGTCTTGCCGGCCCAGCCGATCAGCCTGGTGGTGGTTTCGGAACCGGCGGTGGCGATGACGGTCAGGTACAGCAGCAACTCGTCGCGGCGCAGCTTGCGCACCGTGCCGGTCTCGTCTTCGAACTCGGCGTTGAGCAGGTCGGTCATGATGTCGTCGGAGGGGTGTTCAGCGCGCCAGTCGATGAACTCGGCGAACACCTCGCCGGTCGCCAGCGCGTCGACCGTCTGGCCCTGCAGGATCTCCTCACCGTGGTCGGTGATCTGTCGCTGCCGTTCCTCGGGGATGCCCAACAGCATGCCGATCACGCGCATGGGCATCTGCTCGCCGAGATCGTTGACGAAGTCGAAGCGGTCCCCGCCCACGAGCGGATCGAGGCAGCGTGCGGTGAACTCGCGGATCTGCGGTTCCAGGGCCAGCACCTTGCGCGGCGTGAACATCCTCGACAGCAGGTTGCGGTGGATGTTGTGGATCGGCGGATCCTCGAAAATCAATGTCCCCGGGGGGATTTCCATCCCGGACTTGATGATCTCCAGTACGGCTCCCCGGCCGGAGATGAACGTCTCGTGATCGATCACCGCTTTGTTGACGTCGTCGTAGCGGCTCAGCGCATAGAAATCGTGCTGCTCGTTGTAGTACAGCGGGGCTTCTTCCCTCATCCGGGCGAACACCGAATACGGGTTCATGTTGAGGTCGACGCTGTAGGGGTCGTAGTACAGATCGGCCGCGGCCGGTGCGGTCATGACGGCTTCACCGCGACGCGAGTTTGCTGACGTTGTTGTGATGTGGGCACGGGTGATCTCCTGGAGGGATTGAAAGTGCTGAGCACCTGCCTAGCAGACGGGCAGCCGCCCGGTCAAGGAATCGGGCGGATTGACGCCCAGATCCGTCTGGTGCGCAACGCATTCCATCGCATATTGGTATCGGCGGCCAGCAACTTCGGGCACCACCGGGGCGCCACGTTGAAAGTCCTGGTCAATGTGTCGATCACATTGGTTGGTGCATTACTTTGCCACGATGGTGTAAAAACACAACACCGTTGCAAAAATCGCACGATGGTGCTTAACATCTCCCCAACGAACCGCCCGAAGCGCGGGGCACTCTGCTCCGCGTCGGCTCACATCTGCCCACCCGAGTGATGACCAAGGGGAAGACATGTCGCAAGATCAGTCCGGTTCCGTCGCCACCGATTCCGATGGCCGGCCTTACGTCACGGTGTCGATCGACAGCCATGTCGGCCCGTCGGTCAGAGACCAGCTGCGCCCGTACTGCGACGCGAAGTACCTCGACGAGTTCGACCGCTTCGTAAACGAGATGGAGAGCCAGGGCCTCTTGTCGTGGCGGTCGTCGGAGGCGAACTCCGGCGGGAAGCAGAGCTGGTCACTGGGGAAGTCGCAGGCTGAACGGGGTAAGGCCCAAGCCGAAAAGGCGCCGACCACTCAGGGCAGGGCCGCGGCCGAGAAGTTGGACGACGCCCAAGCCGAGAAGTTCGGGAAGCAGGCCGGTATCCGCAACGCCGACCAGGTCGGTGCGCGGTTCCTGCAACGCAGCTACGAGCACAGTCTGGCGCCCGGACTGCAGGACCATGATGCGCGGATCGCCGACATGGACGAACAGGGTGTTGCCGCGGACGTCATCTTCCACGGTGGCCTCAACGGTCAATCGATCCCGTTCTCGACCACCGGGCTCATCAGCTGGGGGGATTCCGCCTACAACGATCTCGAGCGGGTCGGGGTCCGAATCTACAACCGATGGTTGGCCGACTTCGTGTCATTGGCGCCGGAACGGCACGCCGGCATCGCGCATATACCGATCTCCGATCTGAGCGCGTGCCCGCAGGAGATCGAGTGGGCCGCCGAGGCGGGACTGAAAGGTATCAATCTGCCTGCCCCCCGAGGCGATTTCCCGATGCTCAATGACCCTGCGTGGGAACCTATTTGGGCCGCCTGTAACGAGACCGGAATGTCGGTGAACACGCACGGCGGCGGCGGTGAGCACTACCCGTACGAGGGTCAGGGTGCGCAGATGATGTACATGATGGAGACGCCGTTCCGGACCCGCCGGGGTCTTTGGGTGATGATCTTCAGCGGTGTGTTCGAGCGCTACCCGAATCTCAAGCTGGTGCTCACCGAGCAATGGGTGGACTGGGCGCCGGAGGCGATGGCCAACATGGATGGGCTTTACCACGGCCCGACCGGCGCCGCGATCCGCGCCAAGCTGCCCAAGCCGCCATCGGAGTACTTCCGCCGGAACTGCTTCATCGGTGCGAGTTTCATGTCCAACGGTGAAGCCAAACTGGCCGTAGAGCACGACCTCGTCGACAACGTCATGTGGGGCGACGACTATCCGCATGCCGAGGGAACCTTTCCGGACACCCGCGAGGCCATGCGCTTCACCTTCTCCGATGTCGATCCCGCGCACACTCGGAAGTTCCTGGGCGAGACCGCTCTTGATCTGTACGGCCTGGATCGCGAGAAGTTGACGAAGGTGGCCGACCGGATCGGTCCGACGGTCGATCAGGTCGCGACGCCGTACACGCTTCCCGAGGACGCCGTTGTCGGCCTCTACGCCTTCCGGACCGGGCCGGGAATCTTCGTCTGATCCAAACCCAGTCTGATCCCAGAGCCAATTCCCCTGTCGGAGGAGGATTCCCACCATGGACGACACCACTGGTCTCAAGGCGCCGTGCCGGCTGGTCACGCCCGAGGAGGTCGCGCATCTCAATGAGCACGGGTGGGTGAAGCTCAAACGGTTCGTCGATCCCGACGTGCTCGCGAGGATGCTCGAGCTCGCCCGCGAAAAGATGGGTGAGGACGCGGACAGCAATCCGTTGAAAGCGGGTCTGGCCCCGCCCACGGACGGTGAGGCCCAAGGTGTATTGGCTTACTTCAACGCCGAGCGCAGTGGTGGCCTGGGCAACCCGGTGCTGCGACCACTGATCGACGAGATCGGCAAGAGCGCAACACTGCTGCTGGGCCGGCGCACCAACAGCGGCTCAGCTGTCGGGGTCAGGTACTACAACGACTTCTTCGTGCCCAAGCTGCCTTCCACGAAGTCGTCCCGGCACGGTGGTAATGGGGCGACGGCCTTCCATCAGGACTACATCACCTTTGCGGTCGACCGGACCGGTGGCATGACGTTCTGGATTCCGTTGGAGCCCTATGGGCCAGAGGCCGGAACCATGTCGTTCGTCAACGGGTCACACCGTCTCGGTGTGCTCGGTGACTACACCACCTATGGCGGTGGCGACGCACTGGAGGCATTTCCGGAGCTGCGCGACCTCGACATGAGTGAGCAGATGACCTACGAGCTGGGCGACATCACCGTGCACACCCACCTGACCATCCACGGCGCAGGCGCGAACGTGATGGACCGTCCGCGGTGGGGCTACCTGCTGGTCGTGCAGCCCGAAGATGTCTGCTGGAACGGATCGCCGTGCCCGAACTTCGACACGACGGACATGGCGCAGTGGACCGCGTTGAACGACGAGCGATTCCCGCTGATCGGCTGAAGGGCACGTTGTTGAACACTGTTTCACGCTTTCCCAACCGGAACTTCATGCAGGTGTGCTGGGTGGTTCCGGACCTTCGTCTCGCCATCGAATCCTGGTCCCGCAGTGCGGGAGTGGGGCCGTTCTTCTGGTTCGACGGCGTGGGCTGCGTCGAGGGTCGCCATCGGGGTGCCCCCGCCGATTTTCCGGCGGTGACCGCCGCCATCGCCTACGCGGGAGACCTGCAGATCGAGCTCGTCTGCCAGGACAACGACGACCCCGGGGTGTTCCGCGATGTTTTCGAGCGGGGACAGTTCGGTCTGCACCACATGGCATTGGTCTGTACCGACTATGAGTCCGAGCGCGATGCCTACATCGACGGGGGAGCGGCACTCGCGTTCGAGGGGCAGATCGGCAACAGCCGCACGTGTTGGGTCGACACCACTCCCACGCTCGGGTTCATGGTGGAACTACTCGAGCCCAGCCCGGCACGTGAAGCCGGATTCGCCGCGATGCGTGCCGCCGCGCAGTCTTGGGACGGCGCCGATCCCATCACCAGGTTCTGAAGCGGACAAGGCTGATGGACGACACAGACGACATGGACGACTCTGACGACGTGGAAGACGCACCGGCTTCGACGTTCCCGCAACTGTTCGCCGAGATCGTCGCCGCGCGCGCGGACCACGACGCGCTGATCTTCGCCGGGCGAACGTTCACCTACCGGGAACTCGATCAGCGTTCGGCGCGAATGGCGCGCGCCCTCCTGGCGATCGGCGCTGCGAAAGGAACCCGGATCGCACTGTTGGCGCCCGACAGCGCGCTGCTGATCACCACGTTCTACGCGGCGTTGCGCATCGGTGCACTCGTCACCCCGATCAGCACGTTGACCACGCCCAACGAGCTTTCCCACATCGTTCGGACCAGCGATGCACAGATTCTGATCGGGGTCCGGCGGTTCCTGACTCGTGACTACGGGCACAACCTCGAAGCGGCCCTGGCAGGTCTCGCCGACGCCAGGCCTGAGGGGCTGCGCCTGCCTGCCGCCCCGTATCTGCGGTCGGTGTGGCTCGATGACGTCGCCGGATTGCCTTGGGCCCGTTCGGTCGAAGATCTGCTGGAACGGGCCGATACTCCCGACTCGCCGGACGCCGCGTTGCTGGCCGCCGTCGAGACCGAGGTGGTGCCAGGGGACGACGCATTCGTCGTCTACACGTCGGGCAGCACTGCCACACCCAAGGCCGTGGTCCACGGCCAGTGGGCAGTCGCCCGCCAGCCCCCGGTCCTGGCCACGTATTTCGACGTCCAACCCGCCGATCGGACCTTGTGCCTACTGCCCGCCTTCTGGATGGGTGGCATCTCGGCGGCACTGCAAGTGCTCAGTACCGGAAGCACATTGGTGTATGCCACCAGTCCGGACATCGACGTCGTGCTCGACACCATCGAACGCCATCAGGTCACCAACATCGTGGTCTGGCACATGTTGGCCAAACTCCAGGCGGCCGCACGAGCTCGTGGTATCGATCTCGACGCCGTCAAGATCACCACCGGGCCGACGTGGGACGAGAACGGTGACCCCATCCCGCGCCACCTGCAGACCCGGATGCTCGGGATGTCGGAGAGCTTCGCGCCACACAGCGCGGAGCCCGTGAACAGACGCCTGCCCGAGTCGAAGGCCGGCGCCGCCGGCCGTGCGGTCAACGGCATCGAACGGCGGGTGGTCGATCCGCACACCGGCGTCGAGGTGGCGCCCGGCGAGGTCGGCGAACTGCAACTGCGTGGTGGCGCGCTGATGACGGGTTTCTACAAGGTGCCGCGGCACGAGGTGTTCACCGCAGACGGTTTCTTCCCGACCAGGGACCTGGTCCGGATCGATGCCGACGGTTACGCCTTCTTCGTCGGGCGGATCAGCGACATGATCAAGACCAACTCCGCCAACGTGTCTCGCCTCGAGGTGGAGGCGGCGCTGAACTCCCTGTCCGAGGTGGAGTTGTCGCTCGTCGCCGGTCTGCCTGATCCGGAGCTCGGCGAAATCGTCGCGGCCGCAGTTGTTCCCGCGGCGGGCCGCGAACCGGATGAGGAAGGCTTGCGGGCGGCGTTGCGCGAAACACTGTCGAGCTTCAAGATCCCGCGTCGGATCGTCTTCATCACCCACGACGACGTGCCCAGGACGCCGACCGGAAAAGTGCGGCTCTCCGAACTGACCGAACTCATCACAGCCCATCTCGCGGCACAGGCACGGACCCATCACGTGACTGCGGCCGGCGGGTGAACACCGACAAGGAGACGCGGCACATGTCAGAGCAGGTAGAGCAAGCACAGCACAAGCAGCGACCTTCGGCGGAAGAGATTGTGCTGTATGAGAAGAACCCGGAAACCAAGATCGCCACGATCACCCTCGACCGCGCCGACGAACTCAACGCGATGACGATCGACGCCCAGCATCGCTACGCGGACCTCGTCCACAACGCCAGCATCGATGACGACGTGAAGGTGCTGGTGATCCGGGCGAACGGACCCAACCTGGGTAGCGGCGCCGATCTCACCGAACTGTTGGACACCATGGCCGGCCGCGGTGACGGCAGCATGAACCATGCGGTTCGGGTTCCCGAGGATGCCGACGTGGTCTATCCGCCGGTGGGGACCTACCGCCGCCGGGCGTCGACGGTGCAGTTCTACACCGATCCGAGCGCCGGTATGCGCAGCCTTCAGGACTTCAAGAAGATCAGCATCCTGGAGGTTCGTGGGTACTGCTACGGGTGGCACTTCTACCAGGCCGCCGACGCCGACATCGTGGTCGCGTCCGAAGATTCACTGTTCGGTCATGCCGCCTGGCGCTACGCGGGATTCGCTGCGCGGCAATGGCAGTGGTGCAACACGATGGGCGCGCGGAAGTTCATGGAGATGGTGTTCACCGGTCGGCCGTTCACCGCCAAGGAGATGTACGAGTGCAATTTCATCAACGCCGTGGTGCCCTTCGACGAGCTCGAGGCGATGACCGACAAGTACGCGCTGGCCTGTTCTCGCAGTCGTCCCACCGACACGGTGTTCGCCCAGAAGACCTTCTTCGAGATCTACAAGCAGCATCAGGGTGAATACATGGGCAGTATCGTCGCCGGCCTCCTGGAGTCCACCCTGGATCAGCTCCGGCCCGACCCCGACACCAGGGGCATGGAACTGGATTCGGAGACCCTGGAAAACCTGACCGACACGGTCAAGGACAACGACAGTCAGTTTCCCCCGGACTGGCGCCTGAGCCGGCGGGGCCGGGCTGCCCGCTAGGAGATCCAGACATGTTGGTGATCACCAATGCCAAGGTCTTCGACGGCCGCACACTGCTTCCCGGCCTGCGTAGTGTCACGCTCGACGGCAACACCATCGCCGCGATCGACGCCCCGCCCGCCACGGCCGACGATGTGATCGACGCTGCGGGCATGACCCTGATGCCGGGCCTGATCAGCAGCCATCTGCACCCGGACTTCTACAAGTTCGACATCGCCGACAGCGACCGGCTCGGCAAGGAACGCCCGCCGGGGGTTCTGATGGCGATCGGGGTCCGCACCTGCCGGGTGCTGTTGGAGAGCGGGTTCACCGGATACTCGGGCGCCTCCTGCTCCAACGACATCGACGCGCAACTCAAGATGGCCATCGACGAAGACATCATCCCGGGGCCACGGATCCGCGCGTGCGGACACCATCTCGGTACCACGGGTGACATGAACAACGGCGGCCGATGGTGGAAGGCCTATCAGACACCGGGAACCGATGTCTGCGCCGACGGTCCCGATGCCCTGCGCAGGCTGGTGCGCCAAGAGATCAACCGCGGTGCCGAAACCATCAAGATCTTCGCCAGTGCCGGCCACGGCCAGCCGAATCGGACCACCCGCAACATGTCGCGTGACGAGATCGCCGCGATCATCGACACCGCCCACGAACGCGGCGCCAAGGTCCGTGCGCACGTCGCCGACAAGGCGATGATCATGGAGTGCATCGAACTCGGCCTCGATGTCGTCGATCACGGCGACGAGGTCGATGCGGAAGTCATCGCGGCCATGGTGGAGGCAGGAACCTTCTGGGTGCCGAGCCTGATCTTTCTCCGCAGTGTGCTCGAGCTCGGCCTCGGCGAGAACCTCGGTGTGCGCCGCGAGCAGTACGACCACGTCCGCGCCATGCTGCCGGCGGCCCAGGAGGCCGGCGTGCGCATCCTGATCGGTGACGATTACAGCGGGGTCTTCCGCGACATGATGGACGACGATCCGCTGGACCATCAGGTCGGAAACTACGGTCGCGAGTTCGCGTACTACGGCCAGATCGACGGCCTTTCGCCGGAAGTTGTGCTCAGCTGGGGCACCCTCAACGCCGGTCAGCTGCTGGTGGATTCGCCGGCGCGGGTGGGAGTGATCGAGCCCGGCGCCCTGGCGGACCTGATCATCGTCGACGGCGATCCCGTCGCTGACCTCTCGTTGCTCGCCCGTCCCGCCGAAGCCCTGCGCGCCGTCATCCGCGACGGCGCGGTGGTGATCGACCGGATGAGCGAGCGCGTGCACTCCAGAAACGAGGAACTGTGTCCACAGTGACAGATCAAAAGGTTGTTTTCGTGACCGGTGCGGGTTCCGGGATCGGACGGGCCGCGGCAGAGGCGTTCGCCCGCCGCGGCTACGCGGTGGCACTCGGAGACGTCGACGAGGAGGCCGGAGCCAAGGTCGAGGCGGAGTTGAACCATTGGGGGACAGCGACGTTCATCCCATGCGATGTGACCGACGACGCGCTCGTCGCCGACGCCGTGGCCCGAACCGTCGCGACGTACGGTCGCCTCGATGCGGCGTTCAACTCCGCGGGAATCGACGGCGAACACGGCAAACCGACCGCAGAAGGCACCATGGAGAACTGGAACAGGGTGATCGCCGTCGACCTGACCGGGACGTGGTCGTGCATGCGCTATCAGATTCCGGCGATCATCGAGACGGGAGGCGGCGCCATCGTCAACTGCGCCTCGGTGGCCGGGTTACGCGCCGCGCCGACCGTGTCGGCCTACACCGCGGCCAAACACGGTGTCGTCGGATTGACCAAGGTGGCCGCGCGGGAGTACGCGAGCCAGGGCCTTCGCATCAACGCCATCTGCCCCGGCACGGTCGACACCCCGATGTTTCGCGCGTCGATGTCGCCCGAGGTGATCGAAAACCTGCTCGCCGCAACCCCTGTCGGCCGTCTGGCCGAGGCCGCGGAGATCGCCGACACGGCTGTGTGGTTGTGCGATGACGCCCCGGGCTACCTCACCGGCCAGGCGATCGCGGTCGATGG
The DNA here is from genome assembly GCF_000426065.1 of Mycobacterium sp. URHD0025. GTDB lineage: Bacteria > Actinomycetota > Actinomycetes > Mycobacteriales > Mycobacteriaceae > Mycobacterium. The sequence goes on from NZ_AUEQ01000014.1 coordinate 141,149, forward strand.
CGGTATGGGCGCATGAGCCGCGTCGAATCCTGCACGCCCACCGAAGGGAACGACCAAGTGTCCAGCCAAGTGTCCACTGAACAGTCAGTGCCCGCCGGAGATGTGTATTACGACCCGTATGACCTGGAGATAAACCGGGACCCGTACCCGACGTTCCGCAGGCTGCGGGACGAGGCACCGCTCTACCACAACGAGCGGCACGACTTCTATGCGGTGAGCCGCCATGCGGATGTGGCGAAGGGACTGTCGGACCGCAACACGTTCACGTCGGGCCGCGGCAACATTCTCGAGCTGATCAAGTCGGGGATCGAGATGCCGCCGGGGCTGGTCATCTATGAGGACGCCCCCACGCACACCATCCATCGCAAGCTGGTCTCGAAGATGTTCACGCCGAAGACCGTGGCGTCACTTGAGCCGAAGATCCGGGCCTTCTCCGCAGCCTGTCTCGATCCGCTGGTCGGATCGAATCGGTTCGACCTCGTCGCCGAGTTCGCTGCCAAGATGCCGATGCGGGTCATCGGCATGCTGCTCGGCATTCCCGAGGAGGACCAGGAGCAGATTCGCGACCGCAGCGATGCGAATCTGCGAGTTGCCCCCGGCAAGGCCATGAAGTTCAAGCAAGACACTCTCGTTCGGGGCGGGGTGTTCGCCGAGTACCTCGATTGGCGGGTGGACAATCCGTCCGACGACATCATGAGCGAACTTCTGCACCTTGAGTTCGTCGATGAGACCGGTACCGAGCGGCGACTGACCCGGGACGAGATACTTGCCTATGTCCAGGTGGTCGCCGGTGCGGGCAACGAAACCACCACGCGACTGATCGGCTGGACGGCCAAGGTGCTTGCCGCACACCCGGACCAGCGTCGTGAACTCGTCGAGGATTATTCCCTGATTCCCAACGCCATCGAAGAGATCCTGCGCTACGAAACGCCCGCACCGCACATCGGCCGATATGTCGCGAGCGACGCGGAATTTCACGGCCAGACCGTTCCTGCCGGCAGCGCAATCCTCTTCGTGGCAGGTGCGGCGAATCGTGACGACCGGGTCTACGCCGACCCGGACCGCTTCGACATCCACCGCAAGGTATCGTCGCCGCTCACCTTCGGGATGGGGGCGCATTTCTGCCTGGGCGCGGCGCTGACCCGGCTCGAGGGGCGGATCGCGCTCGAGGAGATGCTGACCCGCTTCCCGGAGTGGGACGTAGATCTCGAGGCCGCGAGCCTGTCGCCCACCTCCACCGTCCGCGGCTGGGAGCAACTGCCCATGGTGGTGTCGTGAACCAGAACCTCGTTACAATTTCGAAGAAAGGTGTCAATGTGCTTTCACAACAAGCCGACGGGAAAATGATGACCGCTGAGGAGATCGTGCGTGCCGAGATCGCCGCATGGGGGAACAACGACGTCGACGAAATCATGAGTCACTTCGCCGATGACGCCACCTTCGACATCGGTCCCGAGTGGCCGAAACTGGCCGGCCGCGATGCCATCCACGAGATGATGAAGGTGTTCTTCGCCGGAGGGAAGTGCGTCGACCTGGAAATCCGGTATCTCGCCGTCGACGGGGATGTCGTTTTGATGGAGCGCAGCGATCATTGGGTCGTGGACGGAAAGCAGATGAGCTGGCCGGTGATGGGGGCCTACGAAGTGAAAGACGGCAAGATCACGGCCTGGCGGGAGTACTTCTACCCGCCCAAGGATCTTTCGTCGGATTCCGCGTAACCGACATCGATGACCACCTTGCCGACCGCTCGTCCGTCGGCGACACATCGCAGTGCTGCGGCGGTGGTATCGAGCGGATAGACCGCACCGATGTGAGGCCGCACGTCGCCGGTGACCAACAGCTCGCGTAGTTCGGCCTCATTACGGGTGAACTCGTCGGGGTCGATGTCCTGAAACTGAAATCCGAGGACATGAATCCCTTTGACCAGGACCAGGTTCAGCGGGATGCGGGGGATGACACCCGAAGCGTATCCGATCGTCACGAACCGGCCGCCACGGCGCAGCGACCGCAAGGCCGGCTCCGACAGGTCCCCACCTACGGGGTCGAGCACCGCGTGCGCACCGCCGGGCAACGCTTCCCGCAGCCCCGCGCGCAGATCGCCTCGTGCGTGGTCGACGAGCTCGGCGGCGCCGTATCGTGCTGCGGTCGAGAGCTTTTCGTCCGAGGACGCCACCGCGGTCACCCGCGCGCCCAGTGCCGCCGCGAGCTGCACCGCGGCCAAACCGACGCCGCCACCGGCACCGAGCACGATCACCTCGTCCCCCGAGGAGATCCGGGCCACCGACCGCAGTGCGTGATAAGCGGTGCGGTGGGCGACACCGAACGCGGCCGCGGTGCGGTCGTCCACACCGTCGGGAACCCGGGCCAGCCCGGCGGTCGGCACGCACACCTGTTCGGCGAATGCGCCGAACAAACCGGTGCCGGTCACTCGGTCACCCACGGCGAAATCCCCGGTGTCCTCAGCCACTTCGGTGATGACGCCGGAGAACTCGCTGCCCGGGATGAAAGGCACCGGCACCGTGATCTGGTAACGGTCGGCGACCAGCAGCACGTCGGGGAAGTTCACCGCGGCCGCGCCGACCTGAACCCGAACCAGGCCCCGGGAGATGGGGGGAGTGGGAAGTTCATGGACGCGAACCACTTCCGGTGGCCCGTATTCCGGGCAGACCGCGGCTCTCACCGGTAATCGCTGGACTCGGCGAGTTCGGCGGCCGAGGCCATCAAGTCGGTCACCACCGGTCCGAAGGCCAGCAACTTCTCGTCGTCCCCGGCTCGCTGAAAACCCTGCTCCAGCACGATCGCCAGCTTCCACCGGGCGAGCACCAGGTAGTAGTCCAGGTCGTCGACCTGGCGTCCGGACACCTCCGCATAGTGGGCCACCACGTCGTCACGCGTCGGCATGCCGCGCATGTCGACATAGCCCATCTCGGACGGCTCCGGGTTGTTCACGTCGGCAGGCCACGACTGCACCATCCAGGCCAGGTCCAGCTTCGGGTCGCCGACCGTACCCATCTCCCAGTCCACGATGGCGGCCATCGTGGCCGGGGCGCCATGGCGGTACATGACATTGGCGAACTGGTAGTCGCCGTGCATCAGGCCGGGGATGAAATCGAGCGGCTTGCGGGCCCGCAGCCAGTCCGTGGCCACCTCAAGCCCCGGCAATTCACGGTTCTTGATCCGGTCGAGGAACCCGATCCAGCGGTCGACTTGACGCTCGTGAAAGCTGTCGGGCCGGCCGAGATCGCTCAGGCCTTTGGCCTGCCAATCCACCTTGGACAACAGCGCAATGCCCTCCGCCAGTTGATAACTCAGCCCCGCGCGGGTGCTCAGATCGGTGTCGAACGGTTCGGGCCAGCGGCCATGGGTGTCCATGGGGGACCAGCCGTCGACGAAGCCCATCAGATAGAACGGCCGGCCGAGCACCTCGGGATCGGCGCACACGCCGACCGCGGCGGTGTGTGGCACCTCTGTCCCGTCGAGCGCCTCGATGATGCGCCACTCCCGCAGGATGCCCTTGTCCCGGTCCGGCGGTGCCCCGGGTGGCGGCATACGCAGGACGCAGTTGTGCTCGCCACGACGGATCTCGTAGATCACGTTCTGGGTTCCGCCGGAGAGGAACCGGGCTACCAGCGGCTCGCCTTTGCCGGGCAGACCGGCGTTGTCCATCCAATCGGCAAGGCGCGCAATGTCTATCTCACTCACAGATTCCCCACCTCGGCTTCGAGGTAATCGGCGAACTTCGCCTTCGCGGCTTCGCGCTTGCGCGGGATCCACTCGCTGGGCCACGTGTCGGTGGTCGGCTGGTAGTCGCGCAACACCTGCCGGGCGACGGTGGTCTTGTGTACCTCGGTCGGGCCGTCGGCCAGTCCCATCACCGCGGCGCCGGTGACCATGCCCAGGAAGGGCATCTCGTTGGTGACACCGAGCGCACCGTGGACCTGCATTGCCCGCCAAGCGATGTCGTGGAGCACGGTGGGCATGGCCACCTTGACCGCGGCGATGTCCTTGCGGACCTTCTTGTAATCGTTGTACTTGTCGATCTCCCATGCGGTGTACAGGACCATCAGCCGGAATTGCAGCAACTGGGCGTAGGAGTCGGCGATGTAGCCCTGGACGAATTGCTTGTCGGACAGGCGGCTGCCCTGGGTTTCGCGGCTGAGCGCGCGTTCGCACATCATGTCCAGCGCCTTCTGCGCCAGGCCGATCGTGCGCATCGCGTGATGGATCCGACCGCCGCCCAACCGGGTCTGGGCGATCACGAAGGCTTGGCCCTCACCGCCCAGCAGTGCCTCGGCAGGCACCCGGACGTTGTCGTAGTGGATGAGAGCATGCGAGCCCTCGTTGTCCCGTTCGCCGTAGAGGCCGACATTGCGCACGATCTTGACGCCAGGAGTGTCGGTCGGAACCAGGAACATCGACATACCCTGGTAGGCGCTGACCTCAGGATTGGTCACCACCATCACGATCAGGAACGATGCTGTTGCGGCGTTGGAGGAGAAGAACTTCCATCCGTTGATAATCCAGTCTGCGCCTTTTCCGGATCCGTCGCGTACCGCGCTGGTGGTGAACAGGGTCGGGTCCGCGCCGGCGTGCGGTTCGGTCATCGAATAACAGGAGAACAATTCACCCTCGAGCAGCGGATGCAGGTACTGCTTCTTCTGCTCCTCGGTGCCGTAATGCGCGATGATCTCGGCGTTTCCGGTATCGGGGGCCTGGCAGCCGAACACGATCGGCGCCCATTGCGAACGACCGAGAATCTCGTTGAGCAGGGCCAGCTTCAGCTGTCCGTAGCCTTGTCCACCGAGTTCTGGCCCGAGATGCGTTGCCCACAGGCCCTTTTCGCGCACCTGTGCCTTGAGCGGATCGATCGCCTCCCGACGCTTGCCCTCCAACCGGGTGAACTGCAGGTGCGGCCAGGCCAGGTCGAGCGGTTCGACGTGCTCGGTCACGAAGTCGTCGGCCCAGTCCAGTAATTCCTGATACTCGGGGTCGGTCTCGAAATCCCACGCCATCGGGGGTTCCTCCGATCTAGTTGTTGGGGGTAGCTAGTTGGGGGTGTTGAAGCCGGTGATCAGTGCGCCGATGTCACGTGCGACCACGTCGGTGAAGGTGCGGTCGCCGAAGCTGCCCCCGGCCCAGTGCCGGACGCCTTCGCTGACGAGGATCTGGGCCAGTCGAGACAAGTGCGTCACGTCGACGTGGGCGCCCAGCTTGCCGTCGGCCTGGGCTCGAGCGAACAACTCGCCGAACATGTCGGCATCCTGGGTCTCCTGGTCGACGTCGCCGGCCAGGATCCGGTGTTCGTGCCGGTAGCCCTCCAGGATGGTCTCGACGATCAGGTCGGGAGGGTTGCGCGCCATCGACCGTTCGAGGCTGCGCAGTGCCTCGGCGATCACGGCCATGACGTCGTAATCGCCGACCAGCATCGACTTGACCCGCTTCTGTGCCAGTCGGGTGGAGGTCAGGCCGACCTCGAACAGCACGTCCTCTTTGGCCGGGAAATAGAAGTAGAACAGGGCCCTGGATACACCCGCGGCACGGCAGATGTCGGCGACCGTGGTCTTGCCGTATCCGTTCGTCCGCCAGAGCGCCATCGCCGCCTGCACCAGGTCGCGCTTGGTCTGGTGTGAGCGGGCCCGTTGGAACGAGGCGCGGCGTTGACTGCTGTCAGCAGTGTCGGCGGCCGCTGTTCTGGGCATATCGGCACTGTAGCAGCGGTTCGGCTGGTTGAAAATAGTTGACGTATGTCTAACTAACTCAAGGTGTTGCTAGAGCGGCCTGCGCTGGCGTGTTCCGCCTGGGGACGACGCCCGCCGCTCGGGTGAGAATCCAATTCTTGCCGCTTGCCGCAGTTCGGTCGGTGCCGACGTTGACGGCCAACCGGCGCTATGGAAATCTGCTATTCATAGATGAGAGCCGCATTCTCATATGTGCGGCTGGAACGGGAGCAGCAGATGGCGATCGACCCAACCGGTATCGATTTTTTCCGCGATGAACGATTGGTCGATGATCCGTACCCGTTCTTCGAGGCCCTGCGGAACAAGTGCCCGGTCACCCGCGAGGATCAGTACAACGTCACCATGGTGACCGGCTGGGACGAAGCCGTTCAGGTCTACAACGATGAGGATTCCTTCTCGTCCTGCCTTTCGGTCACCGGACCCTTCCCCGGGTTCCCGGTCCCGTTGGAGGGGCGTAGCGCCGAAGAGGTCACCGCGCTCATCGACAAGCATCGCGACGAACTGCCGTTCAGTGATCAGCTGCCGACGCTGGATCCGCCCACCCACACCGATCATCGCTCGCTGCTCATGCGGCTGATCACGCCCAAGCGCCTCAAGGAGAACGAGGACGCGATGTGGCAGCTGGCCGACGAAGTGCTCGACAGCTACCTCGCGCCCGGCGGGGGAGAGTTCATCAAGGGCTTCGCCGGCCCCTTCACGTTGCTGGTGATCGCCGACCTGCTCGGTATCCCGGCCGATGACCGCGAAGCTTTCGTCAACGGCATCAAGCAGAACTCCGGCGGCGGCGTAGGCAGCACCGGCAAGGAATCGCTGTCCCACAGCCCGCTGGAGTTCCTCTACGGTCAGTTCTCCGACTACGTGTCGGATCGTCGCGCCAACCCACGCGACGACGTCCTCACCGGGCTGGCCCAGGCCACGTTCCCCGACGGCGGCATCCCCGACGTCGGCGACGTCGCACGGGTGGCGACCAACGTCTTCTCGGCCGGGCAGGAGACGACGGTGCGCCTGCTCAGCACCGCATTGAAGGTCCTGGGTGAACAGCCCGAGATCCAGCAGCGGCTGCGTGCCGACCGCAGCCTGATCCCGAACTTCATCGAAGAGGCGTTGCGGATCGAAAGCCCGGTCAAGGGCGACTTCCGGCTGTCGCGCTGCCCCGTCACCATCGGTGACACCGAGCTGAGCGCTGGGACCACGTTGATGGTGCTCAATGGTGCGGCCAACCGCGATCCGCGGCGCTTCTCCGATCCCGATACCTTCGACCCGGCACGCAAGAACGCCCGCCAGCACCTGGCTTTCGGACGTGGCATCCACAGCTGCCCCGGTGCGCCGTTGGCGCGTGCCGAAACTCGGGTCGGTATCGAGCGGTTGCTGGACCGGACCACCGATATCCGGATCTCCGAGGCCAAACACGGTTCGGACGGCGACCGGCGCTACAACTACATCCCGACCTTCATTCTGCGCGGCCTGACCGAGCTGCACCTGGAGTTCGACAGCTGATGCGAGTCAAGGTCGACGAGGACCGTTGTGCCGGCCATGGCATGTGTCTGACGCTGTGCCCGGAGGTCTTCGAGATGTCGGACGATGGTTGGGCGGTCGCCGATCCGGAGGATGTCCCGGCCGGACTCGAGAGTGCGGCACGCGAGGCGATAGAGAACTGCCCGGAACGGGCGATCAGCGAAATCAACAATTAGAGAAAGAGATTCGTAATGGCATCTGCCAAGGGCTACGTCATCATCACCGAGGACATCAAGGACCCGGCGGGCATGGGTGAGTACGCCAAGCTGGCCTCGAAGGCGATGGGCGGTGCGAAGATCGTGGCCGTCGACCAGAAGCCTGAAGTGATCGAGGGTTCGTGGCACGGCTCGCAGACCGTCGTGCTGGAGTTCGAATCCGTCGACGCCGCACGCGAGTGGTACTACTCCGACGCCTACCAGGCGGCCGCCAAGGTTCGACAAGGCGCCGCGGAGTGCAACGGCGTCATCCTGTCCGGCTTCCCGGCCTGACCGGGGCGGCCGCAGTGCGCTACAGCATCACCTATCCGATGCACACTCACCCGTACCATCCGGATCTGGTGAGCGGCAGCGGAGTTGCGGCACTGGCGGCTGCGGCCGAGACGGCGGGTTTCGCCGGCTTCGGGTTCACCGACCATCCCGCACCGTCACAACGGTGGCTCGATGCCGGTGGTCACGATGCGGTGGACCCGTTCGTGGCCATGGCCTTCGCCGCGGCGCACACCACAACACTGCGCCTGGTGCCCAACATCGTGGTGTTGCCGTACCGAAATCCCTTTGTGGTTGCCAAATCCGGCGCCACTCTGGACGTGCTGTCGGGCGGGCGATTCACCCTGGCCGTCGGAGTCGGCTATCTCAAGCGGGAATTCGCTGCGCTCGGGGCGTCCTACGATGAGCGTGCCGAGCTGTTCGACGAGTCGCTCGCGGTAATCCGCGGCATCTGGACCACCGACGATTACACCTTCGAAGGCAAGCACTTCAATGCCAGGGGTATCACCGCGCATCCCCGGCCGTCGTCGAGCCCTCATCCGCCGATCTGGATCGGCGGCAACACTTCTGCGGCACGGGCGCGGGTGGTCAATCACGGTGACGGCTGGTGCCCGTTCGCCGCGCCGGCGGGCTTGGCCAAGACCGCGGGGACGGCGGCGATCGACTCGCTGGACGCGTTGGCCGCCGGTATCGACGATCTGAGGGCCCGGTTGTCCGCGGCCGGTCGCGATCCGGACGGAATCGACATCGTGTTCAACAACTTCGAGGGCGGTGGCCCTGGTGACGACGACTTCGACGCCGAGGCGTATCTGGCCGGCGTGGACAAGCTTGCGGCGCTGGGGGTGACCTGGCTACATGTGACCCTTCCTGGCGACAGCCTGGCTCATGCGCTGGAGGCCACGGAGAAGTTCGGCAAAACGGTCATCGCCGCATAGCCTGCTCCGCCGATTTCGACACTGAGGTCGTGACTCTTCGCTCGAAGCGACCCAGGTGTCGAAAGCGGCGTAATGGTGCAGGGGGGTGCGATTCAGGCTGGGGTGAGGGCCGACACCGGCGTCGTCGTCGTGGCGTGCACCAGCAACTGCGCCAGTTCCCGCGGACGGCTCAAGAATGGCGAGTGCGATGCGTCGATGGTCAACTGATCGACGCCGAGGCGTTGGGTGACGGTGTCGGCCAACCATCTCGGCATCGAACGGTCCTGAAGACAACGGATGAAACTGCGAGGCAGGTCTGCGGCCCAGAACTGCGGGACCGAAACCGGCGTCACCGTGGTGTCCCCGAATCGCTCGGGCCCCAGCCGGTCGAAAGCCCAACGGGCAGTCGCCTCGTCGCAGTCATGGTAGAAGTAACGCCACGCCCCGTCGAAGTCGGCGAAATGCATCGCGCCTTCCTCGTCGAAACGCAGATAGCTCAGCATTTCCCCGACATCCGCATCGAAATCACCGTCGAGCGAATCGTCGGCCGAACGCATGGCCATCGCCTCGGGATACGTCCTGCCCTCCCGTGGCAGCGCCGCGGCCAGATAGACGATGTGGCCCACCAGTTCCGGGGCGGCATCGGCCGCGAGGGTGGCGTCGAATCCACCGCCCGAATGCCCTACCAGCACATCGCCGGGCTGCATCATCTCAAGGATGGCGGCGCGGCGGTTGGCCAGCGTTGACTCCTCGGCCAGCCGCACACCATGTCCGGGCAGGTCGACGGCGACGCCATCGTGACCCAGACCTCGCAGTTCGGCAATGGTGTGCTCCCAGCACCACGCCGCGTGAAAACCACCGTGTACGAAGACGAATCGCACAGGCTACTCGTCGGTGATCGAAATGGCCTGCCGTGGGCACTGACGCACCGCCTCGCGGACCAGCGCCTCGTTCTCGGGTGTCACATCCTCTTGCAGGATGTGTAGATAATCCTGATCGTCGAGGTCGAACACCTCGGGGGCGAGTCCCATGCAGACCGCGTTGCTCTCGCAGATCTCGAAGTCGACGTGAATCTTCTTTGCCATTAGCGCAGAACCCTCACCGGCACATTGGAATAGCCCGCGACGTTCTGCATCTGAACGCGCTTCAGCTGATCCCATTTCACTTCGTAACGCGGCATGAAGTCGAGCAGCTTCTCGATGGCGACGGTGCTCTCCATCCGGGCGAGCGCCGCCCCCAGACAACTGTGGATGCCGTAACCCAGGCCCAGGTTCTGCGCCTCGGTGCGATCACGGTCGATGTCGAACGAGTCGGCGTCGGTGAACGCGTCGGGATCGCGGTTGGCCGCCGCGCTGATCAGAAACACCGCCTTGCCTGCCGGAATGGTGCCGCTGGGCACGTGGGCTTCCTTGAGGGTGTACCGCACGTTGTACTGCACCGGCCCCTCGTAGCGCAGCAATTCCTCCACAGCGGCCGGGACCTTGTCCCGGTCGTCGAGCAGTTTCTGCCACTGCTCAGGGTTGCGCGCGAACAACACCATCGCGGTGCCGACGAGTTTGGTCACGGTCTCGGCGCCCGCCCCGCCGAGCAGCGTGGCGAACCCCGTGATCTCGATATCGTCGAGACGGCGCATCTGGCCGTCCTCGCCGGGGATCTCCGCGGCGATGAGCCGGCTGATCATGTCGTCCTGAGGGTTTTCGCGACGCTTCTGCACCAGCCCGTAGTAGTAGATGCCGGTGTCGATGTTGGCCTGCATCCCGGCCTCAGAGGTGACCATCTGTCCGGGCTCACGGGACAGGCTGGTGTCGATCCAGTGCCGGACCTGCTGGCGGTACTCGGGCTCGACGCCGGCCATGCGGGTGATCACCTCGACCGGGAACGGACCGGAAAAGTCTTGCACCACATCGAATTCGTCGGAGTCGATCAACCGGAGGTGATGGTCGATCTGCTCGACGACGGTGTCCCGCTGAGACTGGATCATGCGTGGGGTGAACGCCTTGTTCAGCAGGCTGCGCATGTGCCGGTGATCGGGCGGGTCCATGAAGATGATGGACTTCTGCGGCGGCTCGTCGCTCTGCACCATGGCCAGATCGCAGCCGCGCGACGAGGAGAAGGCCTCATGGTCCTTCAACGCCGCCGCAACGTCCTCATGCCGGGTGAGGGCGTAGAAGTCCTGCTCCTCGCTGTAGAACAGCGGGGCCTCCTCGCGCATCTGCCGGTACATGTCGAACGGGTTGTTGAAGAACTCCTCGGAGAACGGATCGAAAACCACCTGGGCCTTGGTCATTGGCGGGCTCCTCCTTCGCGGCGGGCTGGGCCGGAAGTGTTGTGACACGTTACGGGAAACTGTGGAACTGTAACGCTAACAGTAGTCCGTTTGAGATCGTTTGAAAAGCGCGAAATGCGTGCTGATCAGGTCAGGATGTCCAGCGGGATCACTGGAGCGCGGCGTCGAGTAGACCCTCGAGTCGGCCGAGGTCACTGTCCAGTTCAGAGGCTGTTCTGCGGACGACGGCCACGTCCTTGCCGATGAACTCACCGACCCGCGCGATGAAGGCGTCCGCCGAACCGGTGGCGGCGATCCCGCCGAGCGCCCGGCTTGCGGCGCTGCCGTGGGTGAGCGCGGTCAGCAACGTGGTCTCGTCGATACCGAGCCGATCGCCCAGCCGGACACCTTCGGCCACCGCGCCGATCTGCGCGGCGAACAATGCGTTGTTGACCAGCTTCACCCGCTGCCCGGCTCCGACCGGACCGACGTGCAACATCGGATCGGCGTACGAGGTGATCACTTCGCGGGCGCGGGCCACCGCATCGTCATCGCCTCCCGCGAACACCGTGACGGTCCCGGCCGCGATGTCGTGCGGTCCGCCGCTGACCGGAGCGTCGACGACCGCGATGCCGCGTGCCGCCCCCCGCTCGGCGAGCGCCTCAGCGGTGCGGGGGCTGCCCGTGGTGTGCAGCACGAGCACCGAACCCTCCGGCATCTCGTCGATCAGCTTCGGGCAGAGATCGCGCACCTGCTCGTCGGTGAACACGCACACGATCGTCACGTCGGCGCCTGCGACGGCAGCGCTCGCGGAATCCACCGGCTCTGCACCGAGTTCGGCCAATGCGGCGCGCTTTTCATCGTCGCGCCCCAGCGACCGAACCTGGTGTCCGGCCTCTGTCAGGCGACGGACCATCGGCGCGCCCATCCGGCCGGCCCCGATGAAACCTACGCGCATCAGCGGGGATGGTTCATGATGGCCAGGGCATTGTCGGCGGCATCAAACACTGCCCCCTGTGGGGCGGAGGCGTCGTCGGCGAGGCTGGCCGCGTGCCGGCAGTCCTTCTGCAGCAGCGCACCGGCGATCGGGGCCAGGTTTTCCAGAGTCCCGCCGAACATCGCGATGCTGTTGAGCGCCTTGCTCGTAGCCGAACCGCGCGTGATCACCTCGCACAATGCCTGCCGCGGAACCCCCAGCGCCTCACCGAGTTCCAGCGCACTCATGGCGGCCCCCAGATTGGCGCTGAACAGCAGGTTGTTCAGGATCTTGGCGACCTGGCCGGCGCCGACGCCACCAAGGTGCACGATCGGGTCGGCGTACGTGGCGAACACGGGACGCACCCGCTCGACGACCTCCTCGTCACCGCCGACCATCACCAGCAGCGTTCCGGCCGAGGCAGCGGGCTCACCACCGCTCACCGGCGCGTCGACAAGCGAAACGCCCTGGGCAGCAGCCTTTTCTGCGAGCTCTCGGCAGGTGTCCGGGTGCACTGTCGAGTGGATGGCGATGATGCTGCCCGGGGCTAGCCCGGCCAGCACACCGGTCTCACCGTCGAGCACCTGGCGGACGTCGTCGTCACCGACCACACACAGGCAGACCAGGTCGCTTGCAGCGGCCAGTTCGGCGGGGGAGCCGGCGGTCTTGGCCCCGGTATCGGCGAAGGGTTCCAAGGATGCCGGCCGCCGCGCCCACAAGGTGGTCTCGAAGCCGCCCTCGACAATGCGCCGGGCCATCGGCGCCCCCTGGCTACCCAGCCCGATAAATCCGACTCGCATCAACGTGCCTCCACTTCCACTTCGGTTTCCACAGCGCCTTTCACGGGCCCGAGGCCGCGGCCGGCCACACACTCATCGGCGAACGACAGCACCGACCGGTGATAACCGGCAGCGGTCAGCCCCACACTGAGGTTGTGGCCGCTGTCGGCGAGTTCACCGGTCTGCACCCGCGGTGAGGCGGTGAACATCGCCGCGATCCCTGCCAGTGCCTCGGGATCTGACTCCCAGACGTTCTCGAACTCGCCGGCGAGGAACTGCACGGGAACCTTCGTCTGTCCTGCCAGCTCCGGAAAGTCCTGTCGCGACCAGCTTTTGATGACGTCGCCCTCGTATGCCGTGCCGCCTGCGGACAATCCCGCGCCGATCACATCGGAGGGGTAGAGCCGGGCGGGCTCCCACAACAGCTCGCGCAGGCCGCGTGGCCGGTTCACCGGTGACGCGTCTTTGAGCAGCTGCTGTGCGGCCGGGTGATAGCGGCGGCCGGTGCCGGCCAGTGACACGCCGAGCACCTCCGGGCGCGCCACGGCCAGGTGCAAGGCCAGCTCACAGCCCATCGAATGGCCCAGTAGGAACAGGTCCGCCGAACCGGCGATGCGCTCGACCGCGCCGAACGCCAGTGCGACCCGCTGCTCGGCGCGTGCCATGGCGTCCGGGTAGGCCGCCGACGCGCCATAGCCGGGACGATCCAGCGCGATCGCGGTGTACCCGTGGTCGACCGCGCTGCGCAGCAACGACAATTCCGGGTGACCGGGACAGTCGAAGTACGCCGACGTGGTGGCCCCTCCGTGCAGCGCGACCACAACTGCGCGGGGGTCGGGGGACTCCGCGACCAACGCCGACATCGGGACGCCGTCGACCATCACCACTCTGGGGTGCGGAGCCGTACTCATCGGGTGCGCATGGTTCAGTCGTCCCTGCGCATCAGCAGCACACCGCTCGGTGTCAGACCTCCACTGCTGGCCACCGCCACGCGAGCGTCCTTGACCTGGCGTTCGCCGGCCTCACCGCGCAGCTGGGTGACGGCCTCGTGGATCAGGCCCATCCCGTGAGTGCGGCCGTGCGAGAGCTGCCCGCCGTGGGTGTTGAGCGGGATGACGCCGTCACGGGCGATGTTGTGACCGCCGTCGAGGAAGTCCTTGGCTTCGCCTATTCCGCAGAAGCCGAGCCCCTCCAGCCACGACAGACAGTTGAAGCTGAACCCGTCATACAACTCGGCGACATCGACATCGCTGGGGCGCAACGACGTTCGCGACCACATGTGTGCGCTTTGGCCAAGTACCTGCGGCTCGTGGGTGAGCGTGGTCTGGTCCCAGTCGAGCCGCTCGACGATCTGGGTACCGACGGCCTCGAACAGGATCGGTGGTTTGGGCAGATCGCGGGCCACGTCGACGGCCGAGACGATGACGGCCACCGCGCCGTCACACGGAACGTCGCAGTCGTAGAGGCCGAACGGAGTCGTGATCATGCGGGCCGACAGGTAGTCGTCCATGGTCATCGGATCGCGGTAGATGGCTGTCGGGTTCAGCGCGGCATTGGCCCGCTGGTTCAGTGCGATCCAGCCCAGTGTCTCCCGGGTGGTGCCGTACCTGTCGAAGTGCCGACCGGCATTTTGAGCCAGCGTATGTGCCGCCGAGGTGGATCCGAACGGCTGTTGCCAGCTGTTGGTGCGGCCGCCCATCGGAGGGGACATCTTGCCCTCCTTGACCAGCTGGCCGAATGTCGCCTCCCACAGGGTGCGGAAGCACAGCACATGGCGGGCCATCCCGGTGGCGACGGCCATCATGGCCGCGATCACCGAGCCGCCGGGACCGAACGTGTCCATGCCGCCGTTGATCCACGTCGGCCGCAGCCCGAGTGCACCTTCGAGCGCGCTCACGCCGCCTTCGCCCATGCCGGCGATGTCGAGGCCCGGATAGGTGGACAGGCCGTCGATGTCGTCGAACGTCAAACCTGCATCGGCGACGGCTTTTTCGGCGGCCTCGATGGTCAGTGACAGCGGCGGCACCATCAATCGCCGGCCGATGGTGGACATCCCGATGCCGGTGATGGCCGAGTGGTCCTCGAACTTCTCCTTGGTCAGCATCGGCCGGACGTACTTGCCGACATCCTGAGGTGCGATCGGTTCGGCAACTGGCGGGGTGGAGGTGGTGTCCGTCGACGGCTTGAACACCGGCAGCCAGACGTCCTCGATGTGTTGGAACGCGACCTCCACCGGCATGCCGAGTTTGAGGTCCTCGGATTCGCAGTCGACGATGTTGGTCGTCAGCCGGACCCGGGGATCCTCGGCGATGGCCACTTCGGCCACCACGTACGGCGGCGGGAGATCGGGAAATCCGAACCGGTGGTTGACCGTGAACCCGGCCAGTGATGCGCGCCCGGATACGTCGCGCACGCCCATGTTGTGGCTGCGGCAGTAGCGGCAGACCGGCTGGGGCGGATGGATGAGTGCGCTGCAGTCTCGGCACTCCTGGATTCGCAGCACCCCATCGGCGCCCGCGGTCCAGAAGTACTCGTTGAGCGCGGTGACCGTCGGGAGCGGACGCCCCGGTATCTCTGACAACTCGACTCCGGTGGTAAGCGAATTATTCTGTGCGGAGAATCACGTTACCAGTTTCCGGGATGGGTGATCCAGCACCTTGAGGTCGGAGGCGGGCTCAACCCGCCTCGCGCTGCGCCCGGCTGTCCTTCAACTCGATGATCGCGTGCACCGGGCAGTCCAAGAGGGCGCGCCGCACGGCTTCCTCATCGGCCGCAGGGATGTTGCCGTCACCGTGAAGTGAGGCGTAACCCCAGTCGTCCAGCGGGAAATACTCGGGAGCGTGCTTGGTGCACAACCCGAAGCCATCGCACAATGTGCGATCAAGCTTGACCTTCATACCGCCACCACCGCCTCCACAGACTCCACTTCGTACGGCCGCGCGGCGGTGAAAGCACCGGAAAGGCAGGTCTGACAACCATTTTCCAGGTGGCGCCGCACCAGGTCGGGGAACTGGCTCAGCAGGCTGGCCGCCACGTTGGCCGCGCCGTCGAGCGTGGCGCAGGCGCCGCGTCCGCGCAGCACCACCGACCATCGCTTGAGCCGTTCGAGATCCTCCTGGGTGGCCAGACCGTCGCGCAGCCCGATCGCCGCCGCCGCCATCGCGGCGGTGCCGTTGAAGCACGAACCGCACTGGCCTGCGTTCTCCCGGTCGAAGTACGCCAGCACCGACGCTGCGACCGCCACCGGACACTCATCGGTGAGGATGCCGATCGCGCCGCAACCCAACCCGCTTCCCAAGGCGCGCACGGATTCGTGATCCAGTGTGGCGCCGAGGATGTCGTGGTTGACCAACCCGGCGAAGTAACCGCCCATCAGTGCACCGCGAACGTTTTCCGCGGACACCCCGTGCAGGGTCAGCAGATCGGCGAAAGCGATGCCGTGCGGCAGCTCGTACAGTGCCGGCGGACGTCCGGCACCTGTGATCGTGGCCAGGAAGGTGCCGGGTGAGCCCTCGGTGCCCAGTTCCCGAAAAGCCTGTGCGCCGTGCTGATGCAGGTAGGCCAGCTGTGCCAGGGTCTCGACATTGCTGATCAGCGTCGGCTTCCCGTCCACGCCCTCCTCGAACGGACGAGGAGGCTTGTCGGTGGGTTTGGCCGGTCCGCCGTTGACCACGTGGACAGCGGCCGTCTCCTCACCCGCGACGTAACCCGGCGTGACGGTGAGCAATTCGACCGCCACCGCGTCCCGGTCCTTGGGGAGTTCAGCAATCGCATGCTCGACGCTCTCGGCGGCCCGGGCGTCGGATACGTACACCACGGCACGGTCGGCATCCACGATCCGGGCCGCCAGCCGTAAGCCGTCGAGTACCGCATGTGGGCGGTTGCGTAGCAACCACCGGTCTTTGATGGATGCCGGCTCGCCCTCTTCGCCGTTGGCGATCACCACTGAGCCGATCGGGGCTCCGCCGCCCTGCTGCCCGTTGTCGCGCACAGTGCGCAGCTTCACCGCCATCGGGAAGGCCGCACCGCCGCGCCCGAGCAGCCCGCTTGCCTGGACCTCGGACAGCAGCTGATCCGGATCCGTAAGGGCGCCATAGCCCCCGGCCCGCTGATAGTCGGCAAGGCCTTCCGGTCCGTCGAGCAGCAGGCGCGGGGTGATCCCCGGCCATGCCGCGACCGTCAGTTCGGCTGTCATGGTCACATCCCGTCCCCGGTTAGGCTTACCGGCATGAGAACTGCGGTGGTGCGCGTCGGAGTGGATCCGGCTGGTGAGCTCGGGGCGCAGGAGCTATCCGACGGCATGGCAACGCTCCGTGAGTTGCTGGGTGAACGTGGGGCCGAGGTGCTGGACAACCAGCTCGCCGGACTGCCCGCGCATCGCCGCGAGGTCGAGGTGCTGATCGCCGGCAACGACGCGCCAGAGCTGCAGACCATCGCAATGCAATTGTGTGCCAAGGCTTTTGGCACGTCGCCCACCCCCGGGGTGGTCACCTTCGTCAGCCGCGGCACCGATGAGGACGTTCGCGGTGTGCTGGCCGGGTTCGGACTGACCGGCGAGATCAACCGGACGGTCGACGTAGAGACGGATGGGTTGGGATACGACATTGTGACGGTGACCCTGGACAAGGCCGACCTGGCACGTATCCCCGAAAGCCGCATCCACACCGCCCTGGAGGCTTCGCTGAACTGCGAGGTGCACATCCGGACGGTGTGAGGCGGCGCCGGCCGTCCCGGACGTCACGCTGTCCTCAGGAAGTCGATGATCGCCGGGGCGGCCTGCACCCAGGTGTCGAACAGGCAGAACGTCTTACCACCGCTCTGGGCGAACTTCTCCCCGGCGCGTTCCCACGCATCTTCGGGCCACGGCGGATCGATCAGCTTGGAGCCCTTGATCAGGCAGCTGACTTCGAGCGACGTACGTTTGGGGTGATCCCAGTCGTTCTCGCCGCCGCGGATGATCAGGGTGGGCACGGTGATGTTGTCGAACATCTCGTCGGGCACCCCGGGAATGGTCTGGCCGGGTTTCGACACGAATGCGTTGAGCCAGCGCAGCATGACCTTGAGGAACTGGTCGGCATCGAGATCGAGGAGGCGCTGGCGGTTCGCCGGGTTCTCCGCGATCCTCTCGCGCCATTCCGGCACCTTCAGCAGGCCCTCGATACCCAGTCCGCGTACCGCCAGGATGCTCGGCGTCACGTAATGGCCGCCGAGCACGAACGAGCCGTACACACCGCCGACGATGTTCCACACCACCAGCTTTCGCACGATCTCCGGATAGAGCATGGTGGTCAGCATCGAGTCCCGTGCGCCGCCCGAGCCGCCGAGGATGTAGCACGGGCCGAGCTCAAGGTCGGTGATCAGCCGGTAGAGCGTCTCGGCTCGCATGTGCGACTCACTCTGGCCGTAGAACTGCACGTCGGACTTCCCGCAGTTGGGCCGGTCCCACAGCAGCACCCGGTAGCCGCCCTCGACAAGGGCCTCTGCCAGCGGCCGCAGCCCCGGGATGTCCTTGCTGAAGCGGCCGCCGGGCGTCAGTGCGATGAAATCGCCTTTTTCGCCGAGGATTTCGTAGACGACATTGCCACCGTTGATCTCGATG
Source organism: Mycobacterium sp. URHD0025 (assembly GCF_000426065.1). Classification (GTDB taxonomy): domain Bacteria; phylum Actinomycetota; class Actinomycetes; order Mycobacteriales; family Mycobacteriaceae; genus Mycobacterium. The sequence continues at coordinate 159,421 of NZ_AUEQ01000014.1, forward strand.
GTCTTCTCGCCCGGCTTGAGTTCGGGAACCGCGGCCAGAACCGTTGATTCGCTCGCAAGCTCGCTCATCACGCCATCACCAACACATCATCTCCAACCACACGGACCGGATAGGTACGGATGCTCCATTCCGGCTTCACCGCGGTGGTGCCGGTTGCCAACTCGAAACCCCATTGGTGCCAGGGGCAGTAGATGAACTCTTTGTCGCGCACCATCACCGCGTCGCCGGGCACCTTGTCGTCCACCACGGTGCGGCCGCGCGCGCGGCCCGAACACAGCGGACCGCCCTCGTGCGGGCAATAGTTCGCGATCGCGTAGAACGTGCCGTTGACGTTGTACACGCCGACGCCGTGCCTGCCGATCGGCACCAGCTTGTGTGTGCCGGGCGGGATTTCGTCCACGGTGGCGACGACGTGCTCACGCCCCTGCGCGAGCCGGGGGCGCTTGTCTGGCTCGCTCATCAGAAGACCCGCACCTGTCCCTCGAGGACCGGTACCGTCTCGGGCAGCTTGTAGGTTTCGATGCCGTTGCGGAACATGATCGCCTCACGTGCGTGCTCAGGTAGGTGCTTGACCAGCCAGCGAGGGTCGTCGAACGTCCAATGCGGGTAATCGCTGGAGTACAGCAGGATCTTGTCGCATTCCATCCACTCGAGGGCGCGGGACAGTTCGGTCTTGTCCTCGGGGTAGTCCAGCGGCTGGGTGGTGAACTTGATGTGGTCTTTGACGTACTCGCTCGGCTTGCGCTTGATGTCCATCCAGCTCTTGCGCTTCTCATAGATGGCATCCATCCGCCACATCAACGGCAGGATCCAGGTGAAGGCGTGCTCGACGAACACGATGCGCAGTGTCGGGAACCGGTCGAAGACCCCGTCGAAGATCAGGCTCATCACCTGGTTGGCCGCCAGCAACGAGTAGCTGACCATGAAATCGTGGTTGTAGCTGGGCAGCCCGACCGGGGGAGTGGGTAGCGTCTCGTACTCTCCACGGGACAGGTGACAGCTCACCGTGATGTCGTGCTTGGTGGCCGCGGCCCAGATCGGGTCGTACTTCGGATCACCCCATGACGGCCGCGGCTCGGCCTTCATCAGAACCTGTGCCATGTAAGGGTGTTCAGCCCACTGCTCGATTTCGGCCACCGCGGTCTGCGGCTCTTCGATGGCTACACAGATGGACCCCCGCCACCGTTCATGCCAGTTGTTGTGGGAGTCCAACCATTTGTCGGCCAACCAATGGTTGACCGCCGTGCAGTAGGCGGCAGTGGCTTCGCCGAGGCGGCTCTCGGTGTGGGTCGGTTCCAGGATGGCGATATCGGAGCCGGCCTCCATGACGAGCTGACGCAGCGCCATATCAGGGTCGCTGCAGGCGAATTCGCCATCCGGCGGGAACGCGTCCACGCGCATGGCGTAGGCATGTGCGTAATCCGGTGCATCGTAGTAGATCTGCTCGCCGACCTTGTGGCTCAGAAAGTACTTGCTGCGCCACGGTTCAGGGATGTACTCGATCAGCTCGCCGCGCCGCGGCATGGGGTGGACGTCGGAGTCGACGCACCGAACCGCGATCCGCTCGGCCGCAGGCACCCGTGGGTTGGTCGTGATGGTCATGACGGTCTCCCTCCGATACCTACTGCGCCGCAACCGCGGACGACGAGGCCGAGCCTGCGAACTCGTTCTCCAGGCCGTACAACTTGGCAGCGTTGCGCCACAACAACTTCTCGCGTTGTTCGGTGCTGAACGCACTAGGAATCTCCGGTTCGTTCAGTTGCCAGTGCGGGTAGCTGGAGCCGAACATCACCATGTCCTCCTTGCCGGTGAAGCTCAACCACTCGCCGGCGAACTCGGTGTCACCTGGGCCGTCGAGGGTGCCCTGGACGAAATAGACGTGTCCGGGGAGATAGTCGCTGGGCATCTTGGGCGCCCACGGCGTCTGCTCGAGGTGGGGCCGGCCGAAGCAATCCATCCGCCACATGAACGGGGTCAACATGTCCGCGGCGCCGTCCGCCCAGACGAATTTCAGTGTGGGCGTCCGCTCGAACACGCCCTCGGCGATCATGTTCATGAGGTGATAGATGTAGTTGAGCGCCATGAAGCCCAGGTACTGCTCGTAGGTCCGGGTCTTGCCTGAGGGCGTCGGCGCGAACTGGATGCCCGATCCGCCCTCGATGTGGACGGCCACCGGCAGTCCCGCCTGGGCGGCCGCCTCCCACAACGGCCAGAACTGTGGCTTGCCATAGAGTTCGCGCGACTGCATCGGAATGCCGATCTGCACCACGCGCGGGTGGTCCTTGTACTTGTCGATCTCGCGCAGGGCGCCGACGATGTCGTCCGGGTTGACCCGGATGGTGCCGCGGAACCGCTCACCGTGTTCGTCATGCTCGAGCCAGCGGCTCACCATCATGTCGTTGTGCGCCGCGGCCAGTGCGGTACCGAGGTGACGGTCGGGCATGATGCCGCGGGTCATCGGGTGGAGGATCGCGATGTCGACGCCGCGATCGGTGAACAGGTGCTGCGCGGCGATATCGGGATCGGAGCCGGGGTACTGGCGGTCGGGCCCCTTGGTGTTCTTGGCGTACTCGCCGCCGGGTGCGCCGTACCAGTTCATCTCGTAGTCGGGGAAGCCGCGGCTGGCGAACGGTTCCTTGAGGAAATTCTGGCGCAGGTCTTTGTTCGAACCGCAGAAGACGTGCACGCTCGCATCGATGAGGGGCGTTCCCGCACTGCCGGGTTGCGCGGGGTCTTTCATGGCCAAGGCTATCCTCCGATGTCCGTCCGGAAACGAGCTGTGCACGCCCTTACGACGGCGTGCTTGTTACGCCGGACCTTACAGCCAGTCTAGATCCATATTCTTCTATGGCAAGAACATAGTTCTCAGAACGCTTCCGTCCTTTATCGCAGGTAAGCGGCAGTGCTGATCAGTCGCACAGCGCACTGCTTTGGAGAACCGGTACTTGTCCGAGGAGAAGGGTGCGCCATAGAAAGAGAATGCTATTCTCCTGACGACGCAACAGTGCAGCAGGAGGCGGCGGGTGCTACTCGAATTCGATGCCGATCAGCGGCTATGGCAGGAAACCGTGCGCGATGCGGTGACCAAGCAGTGCCCGGCCACGCTGGTCCGTGAAGTGGCCGAACAGGGTGTCGACCCGACACCGCTGTGGCAGAGCTATATCGACCAGGGCTGGACGGAGCTCACCGACTCCGAGAACGCGGTGGAACTGGCCATCGTGCTGGAGGAACTCGGTCGGGCGACGGACCTGACGCCCTACCTCGCGACCATGACGCAGTACGCGCCGCTGGCCGGGGACCGGTTCGATGCGGCCAAGGCGGGCACCGCGGTGTACAGCGGTGTGTCGGCCAACCGGGATGCCACCGGTTGGGTACTGTCCGGAACGGCGCATCACGTCCTCGACGGTGACCGGGCACAGAACCTGGCCGTTGTGACCGACGGCGGTGTGTTCCTGGTCGACGTCGCCAAATCAGTCGTGCATCGCAGCCCGATCTTCGATCCGGTGCTGCACGTGGCCGAGGTGTCGTTCGACGACGTGCACATCTCCGACGACAACCGGGTCCACGCGGACACAGAGAAGGCGCACCATCTAGCCCTGACCGGTTTGGCGATCACCATGGTTGGTGCCTGCCAGCGGGCGCTGGATCTCGTCCTCGAACATGTGAAGCAGCGCCAGCAGTTCGGCGTGGCGATCGGGACGTTCCAAGCGGTGCAGCACAAGGCCGTCGACATGCACGTGGCCATCGAAAGAGCCCGTGCGCTGGCCTATTTCGCTGCGCTGACGATCGCCGCCGACGATCCGCGGCGCCGACTGGCGGCGAGGATGGCCAAGGCGGCGGCGGGGGAGTGCCAGACCGTGGTGTTCCGCCACGGCGTGCAGTTGTTCGGTGGGATGGGGTTCACCTGGGAGAACGACGTGCAGTTCGCGCTGAAGCGAGCCAAGGCCGGCGAGCTGCTCCTGGGCGGCGCCGCCGAGCACCGAGCCGTGATTGCCGCCGAGTACCGCACGAACTACAGGGGACTGTGACATGCAGCTGACATACGATGCCGATGTCGAGGAGTTCCGCGCCGAGTTCTCCGCATTCCTTGACGCCAATCTGCCTTCTGAGGCCGACACGCTGGAGCGACCCCGTTCGGTGTCGCACATGCCTCAGTGGGCCCGCGACTGGCAGCGACTGCTCTTCGACAACGGTTGGCTGCTGCCGGCCCAGCCGCCTGAGTTCGGCGGCCGCAATGCCACTGTGGTGCAGACCTTCGTCCATCTCGACGAGCTGTGCCGCCGCCGGATCTATCACAGCTTCAATCCCCAGGGCGTCAACATCATCGCGGCATCGCTGCTCACGTTCGGTTCCGAGGAACAGAAGCACCGCTGGGCCGTGCCGGTGCTGCGCGGTGAGAAGACCGCCTCACTGGGTATGAGCGAGCCGAGCGCCGGTTCGGACTTGGCATCGTTGCGTACGCGCGCTGAGTTTGTTTCGGATACAGATGAGCCCTACTTCGTCGTCAACGGCCAGAAGGTGTGGACCTCGGGCGCGCACGATGCCGACTTCCTGCTGACCTTCGTGCGGACCGATCCGAATGCGCCCAAGCACAAGGGAATCAGCGTGCTGATCATCCCGACCGACACCCCTGGTGTCGTGTGCCGGCCGTTCGCCGACATGACCGGCGAGGAGAACCTGGACTTCAACGAGGTCTTCTTCACCGATGCCCGCGTACCGGCCGAGAACCTGGTCGGCCCGCTCAACGGCGGCTGGGGTGTGGCCAACGGGTCGCTCGGTCACGAGCGCACCATGATGTGGCTGGGCTTCGCCGATCGGATCGACAACATGCTGGCGGACTTTCAGCCGAAGACCGAGCTGGAGCGTGACCAGTACGCCACCACGATCATGGATTACCAGGCCCTGCGGGCCATGGGCTCGGCCGCGCTGGCCAAGGCCTCACGCGGCGAAGCCGACACCGCCTCGGTGTCGGTGCTCAAGCTGTTCGGATCCGAAGCTGAGCGCAACGCGTTCGAGAACGCGCTGACAGCGGCCGGTCCCGATGGGTTGATCCACCCGACCACCTCGGGTCCGTATGAGCACATGAACCTCGACCACTACTTCGCGAGCTGGTTCGAGCGCTATGCCAGAAGCTTCGGTGGCACCATCGCCGGCGGAACCTCCGAGATTCAGCGCAACATCATCGCCACCCAGGTGCTGGGGTTGCCGCGCCGCTAGTTCCTTCCGCGAGCAGACGCAAAACTGCCCATTTTCTCTGGAAAATGGGCAGTTTTGCGTCTGCTCGCGCGACGTCAGGAACCCCGGACGGCGATCCCCCGCAGCACGGTGTCGCGCGCCAGGATGAGCGCGTTTCGCGTGCCGATCTCCTGGAGGATGTTCTCCGGTATCCACTGCTCTCCGATGATGCAGCGGGTCAACATGTCGGCGGTAGGGCTGTCGATACGGATCTCGCCGGCACGAATCCCTTCGGACAGAAGCGCTTTCATCTGGCGAATACGTGTGGTGAATGACCATGCGGGATTTGCCGAATCCGGTGGGGATTGACGCAGCCACGCCAGTTGGATGCGAAACTCGTCGGGAAACTGGTCGAGTGCGTTGATGTTCAACCAGCTCAACGCATCGAGCTTTTCAACAGTCGTGGAGTCCGTCCGCACGATGGCGCCCCAGGCGCCGCCGACCTTGCGGCCGAACTCCAACATGATCGACATCAGCAGCTCGTCTTTCGAGCCGATGATGCGGTACACGGTCCCAGTACCCAATCCCGCGGCGGCCGCGATGTCCCGGATCGTCGTCATCTCATAGCCGCGTCGACCGAATTCCGTGCGCGCCACCGCACGCAGGTGCGCGGCCTTGAGGTCGCTGTCGTCCTCGGATTCGTCCCAACTGTTGATGACGGCTTGCGCCGCAGCGAAGGCTTCCGACCGGTCGAGATCTATGTCCGAGGGCGGAGCTGCGGCGAGACCTTGCAGAGCCAGCCGGCACTTCAGCGTAGCCACTTGGTCGGTCGAGGCGTTGTGCCGGATGACGTCGAGGCCGACATGAAGCATGCTCTGGCACAGCCGGTCTGCCAGTGTGGGAAGGTCGAGATCGGACCGAATGTCACCGCTCCAGCGGCCGGCACGCAGCGCCTGCAACATTGCGGCCTGGATCTTCGACGGTTGGCGGGCAGTCAATTCGATGAGTTCGGGATCGCTGCTGGGGCCCTCGAAGAACGACATCTGCAGGGCGGCCCGATGCTCGACCGCGCACCGAGCGATCGCACATCCAAGCGCGGTGATCTGTTCGGCTGCGGGGCCGGCGTCAGGCTCGTCGAGGAGTTGCAAAGCGCTTTCGCCGATGCGATCCAGGTCAGCATGGTAGAGCCGGATCAGCTCGACAAGGATGGCTTCCTTCGATTCGAAGTGGTGATAGAGGCTGCCCGCGAGAATGCCTGCCGCATCGGCGATCTGTTGCAGTGAGCTGCGCAGCCCGGTGGAGGCGATGACGGAGTTTGCGGTCCTCAGAATCTCGGTGCGCCGCGTGGCATCGACCGGAGATGAGTCAGATGCGTCGGTCAGCTTGGTCGCGCTCTGACTCTTCTTGGCCGCAGGACGGCCGCGTTTACCGTTCCCCGCCACAGTGTCGGCGGCCATCGTTAAGACACGCTTCGCTGAGCGAGCAGACGGGGCGAGCCGAGCAGGTGCGATGATCGGTGCACTGTGCTCCTCCTTCGTCTGCGTCGGTGCGGGACCGGAAACCGATCTTACCGATCGGCAACCGTGCTGCGGTGCTCCGGGAACGTGACATCGGCGTTGTCTGGCATGGCACTGATCCCGCGTCGATCACAAACCTGCAGGACCTCGTCGACGATGGAGTCCGGCACGATGAACCTGTCAGTGGAGGACAGTTCATCCAGATGACTCTCGATGTCTTCGGCCGCGGGTTCGCTGTCCGCGTCGGCCAACCAGCCGTCGCTCAGCCCGACGAAGACGCGGGCGTAGCGCCCGGCGCACGCCGAGTAATTGCGGTGAGTGAACGTGCAACTGCTGCTTGCCAGGAACGTCACCAGCGGTACGACCAGCTCGGGGCGTATGGCGCGCATGAAGCCGGACTCGGCCAGGAAATTCTCGTCTCCGACGGTCTCGGTAACCATCCGCGAAAAGCCTGTGGGCAATACGGTATTGGAGCTGATGCCATGTGCGGCGCCTTCGATGGCGATGACATTGGAGAGGCCGACGAGCCCGGTTTTCGCGGCGGCGTAGTGGGCTTCCATCGGCTGGCCGAAATTACCCGCCGACGAGGAGATGAAAACGAACCGCCCGTAAGCCTGTTCCTGCATCACTTTGTATGCGGGCTGGCTCAGATAGAAGCCGCCGTCGAGATGGACTCGCAGCATGTGTCGCCAGTCGTCGGCGCTGAGTTGCTCGAACGGAATGCTGTTGAAGATGCCTGCGTTGCTGACCACGGCGTCGAGTCGGCCGAAGTTCTCGATTGCCGAGTCGACGATTGCCTGGCCGCCTGCCGCACTGTCCACCGAGTCGTACGATGCGACCGCCCGGCCGCCGGCTTTCGTTATCTCCTCGACCACCCGGTCGGCGACACCGGTGTCCGACCCCACGCCGTGCATGGTGCCGCCGATATCGTTGACGACCACCGACGCGCCACGGCGAGCCAGATCACTGGCGTAGAGCCTGCCCAGTCCGCGTCCGGCTCCCGTCACCACGGCAACCCGGCCGGTGAAGTCGATCATGTTGCACTCCTCGTTGATTCGCATCGCGTTTGATTGACTCCGGTCGCGGCGAACTCTACGGTGGAACAGATATTTGGTCAAAGAGTCATCTGGTGGGTCCGGAGGTGGTCGGGTGTCGGATAGCGGCAATGGTGACCGGTTCTCCGGTCTGGGCATGCTGGCGTCCGCGCTCGCAGGCCGCCCAGTTGCGGTGGCTACGGCCGAGACGGGAGCCCCGCCGTGGACCGATGGCGAAACCATCTTCCTCGACACTTCCGTGCCGGCGCGCAGGCAACTCGAATCAGTGGCCATCCAGGCGTCGTTGATCGCTGCGGGCAGCCTGGCCCCGGCGGTGGTCGGCGCCATGGTTCGCCGTCCCCGGTTGGCGAAGCGCTATCTGGCCGTCGAGGGGCACCGGGCACTCGTGGCGAACGACGCGCTGCTGCCGGGTAGCCTCGGCGCGCTGGCCGACCACGCCATCGGCGGTCGAAGTGATTCGGCCACAAGCTCGTTGGCCACCGCCTCGGGCAAGGAAGCGCTCGACGATCCACCCGCGGTGTTCGGCGTCATCCGGCCGAAGAAAGTGCTGGCTGCCAGCAGTCGTGCCGTCCGCCAGGCAGACCACGAGACGGCCGGCCATGTCCCGCGACGACGCGACAGCAAGTGGGCACTTGCCGAGCTTGACGACGGCGAGGTCGACGACACCGACGAACCCGACCTGTTCACCAGCCCTGTCGGAGGGGGCGGTGCCATCGGAAAATGGCTGAAGAAGATGTTGTCCTCGGTGCGGAAGACCGGCAGCGGTGGTGGGCCACCCGGCGCCGACTCACCGACACATCACGTCAACCGGGCCAAGAGCGGCGCAAACGCGGTGTCGTCGTTGGCTTCCGCTGAGGCCGAGGATGGAAAGTACGGAGCCGACATCGAAACCGATGGCGTCACCTATCCCGAGTGGGACGTCAATCGCAAGAGTTACCGGCCGGACTGGTGCACGGTGCGGGAGGTTGCGCCGCGGGTGAAAGCGTCGACTTCGCAGGCCGTCGACACCGCCATCGGAGTACGACGGGCGCTCGCGCGCCTCGGCATGGGCCTGCACCGTCGCCATCGCCAGTCGCAAGGAGACGACATCGACATCGATGCCGCCATCGAGGCGCGGGTAGAAGCGAGGGCGCGGACGGTGCCGGACGAGGCCGTCTACCTTGACAGCCTGCGTCGCCGCCGCGACCTTTCGGTGCTGGTGTTGCTCGACGTCTCTGGTTCCGCCGGCGAGCCGGGCACCCTCGGGCGCACCGTGCATCAGCAGCAGCGGGATGCGGTGGCCAACCTGACTGTGGCGTTACACGACCTTGGTGACCGGGTCGGGCTGTACGCCTACTTCTCGCAGGGGCGCAAGGCCGTGAGCATGGTGCCCGTCAAGCGATTTGACGATCGCCTGGACGCCCGGGTGATCATGAAGCTCAACAGCCTCGAGCCCGGGGCCTACTCGCGGCTGGGCGCTGCAATTCGCCACGGCTCGGCGGTGTTGGAGTCCGGCGGCGGTACCTCCCGCCGGCTCCTGGTGGTGGTATCCGACGGGCTGGCCTACGACCACGGTTACGAGCGGTCCTACGGCGCCGCGGACGCCCGCCGCGCATTGGCCGAGGCACGGCGCCGGGGAATCGGCTGCGTGTGCCTGACTGTGGGTGCGAGCACCGACGTCACCGCCATGCGAAGAGTGTTCGGCAGCGCGGCACACGCGATGATCGGCCACCCCGACCAACTTGCGGGTGTGATCGGCCCGCTGTTTCGTTCGGCTCTGCGGGCAGCTGAGGTTCGGCGGAGGGTGGCCTGACGTTTGCTGAAGATGCGTTGTCACAGAACGCAATTGATGAACGATATCCGCTGCGGAGCGGGGCGAGGAAGGGAAGCCGTGGCCAGCGAAACAGTGTCTGCACTCGGGCTCGCATGTCAGGACGGCACGCAGTCCCAGGTCGTTACGGACCGGCCCTACTACGTGCCGGTCGGCAAGGAAGAGGAGGTGTTCAAGGCGGCCTACCGCCAAGGCCTTTCACTGCTTTTGAAGGGTCCGACAGGGTGCGGCAAGACGCGCTTCGTGGAGGCGATGGCGCACGACCTGGGCCGGCCGCTGATCACCGTCGCTTGCCACGACGACCTCACCACCGCCGACCTTGTCGGTCGGTTTCTGCTGCAGGGCGACGAGACGGTCTGGGTGGACGGCCCGCTGACCCGCGCGGTGCGTGAGGGCGCGATCTGTTACCTCGACGAGGTGGTCGAAGCCCGCCAAGACACCACTGTGGTGTTGCACCCCCTCGCCGACCATCGCCGCCAGCTGCCGATCGAGCGCCTCGGTGTCACGCTGGACGCGGCGCCGGGGTTCGGTCTGGTTGTGTCCTACAACCCCGGCTACCAAAGCGTTCTCAAAGACCTCAAGGACTCGACGCGCCAGCGGATGGTGGCCATCGAGTTCGGTTTTCCGGCCCCCGAACTCGAAGAGGGCATCATCGCGCACGAGGCGGGAGTGGGTCATTCCACCGCTGCCGAGTTGGTGCGCTTCGGGCAGGCGATCCGGCGCCTGGAGACCGGTGGCCTGCGCGAAGTCGCGTCGACCCGCGTGCTGATCGCGGCCGGGCGCTTGGTCGTCGAGGGTCTGTCCATTGCCATGGCCGCCAGGGTTGCGATCGCCGGACCGCTGACCGATGACGTCGCGGTGGGCCGTGGTCTGCACGAGTTGATCGACGTCTACCTGGGCGGATCGGCACCTGGTGATTGACGCAGTGCACCACCCCGGTTACGTTCAGAACAAATATTAGGTCGACCCCGAGTTCCTGCGACGAACGCCCGTACCATGGAGGTCAGATGTCATACGAGAGCACCGCGGAGCCCATCAAGGTCGGTTACCTGATGGACTTCACATTGCCGCCAGGCTTTCCGGACGAGCTACGGGCTTCATTCACGCAGACCTTTGACCTGGTGTTCGAGGAGGCCGTAGAGCAAGGATTGATGGACCGGCCGGTGCAGATGATCTACCGCGAGGTGGAAGGGCTGCCGAAGGGCACGGTGAAGGCGGTGATCGACGCCTACGGCGAACTCGTGGACGAGGGAGCTCTGGTGGTGTTCGGACCCAACATCACCGACAACTGTGTGCCGCTACGGGAAGCGATCGAGGAGCACTTCAAAGTCCCGGCCATCAGTGTCACGGGCACCGACGACTGGCTCGGCGAGTGGACATTCGCCTTTCCTCAAGGCTCGATGACGGACGAACCCATCTTTCTGGCGGATCTCGTGGCGAAACGCGGCCTGACCGAGATCGGTGTCCTGGTCGAGCAGAGCCTCATCGGTGACAGCTACCTGAAGAATCTGCGAACTGCATGTGCCCGCAAGGGCATTCGGATTGTTGCCGAAGCTGCGATCGCCCAGACCGCCCAGGACATCAATGCCGCGGTCAGCACGCTGCACGAGTCGAAGGCCGAGGCGATCGTGCATCTCGGTTTCGGTTTCGGCATTGTCTTCATCAACCCGGCGCTAGAGGCGGTCAACTGGGATCCGCCGCGGTTCACCACCACCGCATTCCAGAATGCCTGGGTCAACCCGATCATGTGGAACGCCTTTCTGGGCTGGATAGGCGTCGATCAGTACGACGAGGGCAACCTGGTCGGGCAAGCCTGGCTGGATCGGTATGCCAAGCGGTACAGCGGCAGCCGTCCCGAGTACTGCGTGTCGGTGGTCAACCACGACGTCGCTGCCACACTGGTCCGCGCCTTCACGGACGCACACCCGCTGAGCCCACGCGGCGTCAAAGAAGCGCTCGAACGCGTGAAGATGATGCCGGCGGCTTCTGGCGCACCCGGAACCCGGGTGTCCCTGGGGAAGTGGACCCGGCGTGCGTGGATGGGATCGGGGTATCTGGTCGCCCGCGCGCTCGACGTGGACGGCGTCAATTCGCACCTGGTCGACCGTTTCGGGGATGAATAACGTGACGACGCAGAAATCGCTACCGCCCGACACCCGGGTCGAGCGGCCGGCGCGCAAAGGTCCCAACTGGGGCCGAGTGATCTCCCTGGTCGCGTGGCTGGGCTTCCTGGGGTTGTTCGCCGCCGTCGGGCGCACCGACGTCGACCCGCGGGTGGCCAACCCGAACGTCGACGGGCGGCCCCGGCCGGTCGGATTCCTGACGGGATTCGATCACTGGCAGGTCATCCCGCAGGCCGGCGCCTTGATCATGGTCCTGGGCCTGTCCGTCGTGTTCATCCGTGGCTGGCGGAAGAGCCCAGGCAGTCCGGTGCTGCTGATGGTCCTGGTGACGACGCTGATCGTCTGGCAAGACCCGATCATGAACTGGTCGCCATACGCGGTGTACAACCCGATCTTGTTGCACTGGCCGGAATCCTGGCCGTTGATCATGATGTCGCCGACCGTCGAACCGTTCATCGTGTTCGGATACGTGACCTTCTACTTCGGCCCTTACTTCCCGGCCATCTGGATCCTGCGCAAGTTGCAGGCCAAGCGCGGCGCGGAGGCGTTCGTCACCCGGCACCCGCTGATCAGCCTGGGTGGCCTGGTGCTGGTGATCGGCTTCATCTTCGACGCCATGCTGGAGATGAGCTTGGTGCGTACCGGGCTGTACATCTACTCGCAGGCCATCCCGTTCGGAACGTTGTTCCCGGGCAGTACCTTCCAGTTCCCGTTGATCTGGGAGTCGCTCTCGGTGACCTTCGTGATGATCCCGGCGGCGATTCTGGTGTACCGCGACGACACCGGAAGGTCGGTGGCGGAGAAGCTCGCCGCGAAGGCAAGGCTGTTCCCGACCAAGCCGGTCCTCGGCACATTCCTGGTGATGTTCGCGATCATCAATGTGTCGTACTTCGCCTACGGCGGCTGGTTCTGGGCGATCAAGGCCAGCGGGTTGGCCACCTCCGTCGCCTGCCCGTGGCCGTATCCGGAGGCCAAGGTCTATGACCCACAAGGGTTTTACCGGGCGAACGGAGTCGAGGGGCCTTACTCCGTGGGCAAGTGGTCCACTTGGCAGCAAGGGCCGGCCCGCGACCCCGACGTCGAGTTGGGGTCGAAGAGCAACCGGTGCGCGACGGGTGGCCAGGATGGCTGAGCGTCGGGCTGTCGTCATCACCGGGGCATCCCGCGGGCTTGGCTTCGCATCGACCGCGCGCCTTTATCGCGAGGGGTGGCACGTGGTCGCTGCGATGCGTACGCCCGAGCGGGGAATGGCGTTGTTGCGCGAGGCGACAGGAGCTGGTGAGGGTGACGACAGGCTGATCGGCGTCCAGCTGGACCTCACCGACGCCGCCTCGATCGCCGCGGCAGCCAAGACGATCGAAGCGGCCGTCGGCGCACCGCATGCGTTGGTGCACAACGCCGGTATCTCGGCGGCGGGAATGGTCGAGGAGACCTCCCCCGACCTCTGGGAGCGCATGTTCGCCACGAACATCTTCGGCCCGGTGGCGCTCACCAAGGCGCTTCTACCGTCCATGCGAAAGGCCGGCCGCGGTCGCATCGTGTTGATCTCCAGCGCTGCGGGTGTGCGCGGAATGCCTGCCACCGCGCCGTATTCCGCGGTCAAGGGGGCGCTGGAGCGGTGGGGTGAATCGATGGCCGGCGAGGTGGCACCGTTCGGTATCGGTGTGACGATCCTGGTCACCGGGACCTACGACACCGAGATCATCACCGACGCGGGAACGACGGACGACCGTGATCTGGACGGGCCCTACGCTGCCCACCACCGCACGATGGACAAGCGCGGGCGGGCGATGATGAAGCGCGCGGCCAGGCCACCCGAGAAGTTCGCCGAAGGCCTGGTGAAAGCGCTCGCCAGCTCGAAACCGTTCGTGAGGACAGCTGTCGGGCCCGATGCCCGAATGCTGTTGATCGGCAACCGGTTACTGCCGGCGTCGGGTCTGCATCAGATGACCCGGCTGATGATGGGCATTCCGCGGTTCGGCGCACTGCGAGGAGAAGACACACACCATGGCTGACGCGGCGACATTCGAATCGAGAATGCTGATCGACGGCAAGCTCGTCGACGGCGAGGCAGGCACGTTCGTCAACGTCAATCCGGCGAACGAAGAAACCCTCGGGGAGGTCTCGGACGCCTCGAAGTCGGACGTGAACCGGGCCATCGACTCCGCGCGCCGGTCTTTCGACGAGACCGACTGGGCGACCAACCATCAGAGACGTAAGCGCTGCCTGGAACAACTGCAGGAGGCGATCGAGGGCGAGCTGGAGGAGTTGCGCGAGGAACTCATCTCCGAAGTGGGCGCTCCGCGTGCGGTGACGCACGGACCGCAACTCGACGCTCCGCTGGCCGATGGCCTCAATTTCCCGGCCAGGCTCATCGAAACCTTCCCGTGGGAAACGGATCTCGGGAACAGCATGGTTTCCGTCACCGGAGTGAACACGACGCGCAAGGTGTGGCGTGAGCCGGTAGGGGTGGTCGGCGCCATCGTGCCGTGGAACTTTCCGTTCGAGGTCGCCGTCAACAAGCTGGGACAGGCGTTGGCGACCGGCAACACCGTGGTGCTCAAGCCGGCACCTGACACTCCGTTCAACGCCACGCGGCTCGGCCGGCTCATCGCCGAGAACACCGACATCCCCGCGGGCGTGGTGAATGTCGTGACTGCATCGGACCACCTCGTCGGCGAGGAACTGACCCTGTCGCCCAAGGTCGACATGATCTCGTTCACCGGGTCCACGGCCGTGGGCAAGCGGATCATGGAAAAGGGTGCCGCGACGATGAAGCGGCTCTTCCTCGAACTCGGCGGCAAATCGGCGACGATCGTCTTGGAAGACGCGGATTTCAACACCGCCTGCCTGATCGGCATCGGACCCTTGCTGCACGCCGGGCAGGGCTGCGCCGCTCCCACGCGAATGCTGTTGCCGCGTTCCCGCTACGACGAGGGGGTCGCGATTCTGAAGGCAATCTACGAGAACATCGCGCCCGGTGATCCGCAGGACCCTGCAACCATCTGTGGCCCGGTCATCTCGGCCAAACAGCAGTCCCGGATCCTCGGCTACATCAGGAAAGGCGTCGACGAAGGCGCCACGATGCTGGTCGGCAGCACGCAGGCGCCGACGGCACTGGATCTGTATACCAAGGGTTTTTGGGTCAACCCAACGCTTTTCATCGATGTGGACAACTCGATGACGATCGCCCAGGAGGAGATCTTCGGACCGGTTCTCGTCGTCATTCCCTACGAGGATGAAGAGGATGCCATCCGGATCGCCAACGACAGCCCCTACGGACTCGCGGGCAACGTCATGTCGAGCTCGCTGGAGCGGTCGCTCGGCGTCGCGCGCCGGCTTCGCGCCGGGTTCATCGGCCTCAATGGCACCGCGGGTTACGGCGCCGACACTCCGTTCGGCGGTTACAAGAACAGCGGCGTCGGGCGCCAGAACGGCATCGCGGGATTCGAGCAGTACACCGAAATCAAGTCCGTCGCGTACCCGGCGCGGTAGAGGAGAACGAGAGAAGGAGGAAGCTATGCCCCAGTTATTTGAAGACCTCGAAGACTTCGGCTCCTTCGACGATGCCGTGTCGGGGGACGTTCGTGATCCCTACCCGGAGCTCGCCAGGCTCCGGCGCGAGGAGCCGGTCCAGCGGATCGACACCTCGGCCATGCCGGGGGAGCAGGGCAAGCCCGTCTTCATCGTGTACCGCTACGAGGACGCCCAGCAGATGCTGCGCGACAACGTGACGTTCTCGTCGTCGGGCGTCATCGCGGCGTTCGGCCCGGTCCTCGGTGAGCGGGTGATGCTGGGTATGGACGAACCGGTGCACGGACGGCTGCGTTCGCTCGTGTCGAAGGCGTTCTCGCAGAAAGCCTTGGCGCGTTGGGAAGATGAGCTGGTCGGACGAATCGCCAACGAGCTCATCGACAAGTTCGCCGCCAAGGGCAAGGTCGACCTGGTCAAGGACTTCACCTTCGACTATCCGAGCCGTGTCATCGCCGGGTTGTTGGGGTTGCCGGAAGTGGACTATCCGCAATTCCAGCGCTGGTCCATCTCGCTGCTGAGCTGGATCATGAACCCGGAGCGCGGCCTGGCGGCCTCAGCCGCACTGTGCGAATATTTCGCCCCCATCCTCCAGGCCCGCCGAGCCCAACCCGAGGAAGACATGATCAGTCTTCTCGCGGAGGCTGAGATCGACGGCGAGAAGCTCACCGACGAGGAGATTTTCTCGTTCCTGCGACTGCTATTGCCTGCAGGTGTGGAGACCACATATCGGTCGCTGGGCAATCTACTCTTCGGATTGCTCTCCGACACAAGGCAGCTGGACGCGGTCAGGGCCGACCGGTCGCTGATACCACAGGCCATCGAGGAAGCGGTGCGCTGGAACCCGCCACTGCTGACCATCACGCGCACCACGACCTGCGATACCGAGCTCGGCGGGGTGCACATACCCGCGGGCTGTTCGGTGATGCCGATGCTCGGTTCGGCGAATCGGCAGGAAGATCGGTGGCCGGACCCGGACGAATTCGACATCCTCCGGACCGCCAAGGGAAACCTGGGCTGGGGCCACGGTGTGCACGTGTGTCTGGGCATGCACCTGGCCCGGCTCGAAATGCGCACCGCCATAAACCTTCTGCTGGATCGGCTACCCAACCTGCGCCTGGACCCGGACAGCGTCGATCCCCACATTCGCGGACAGGTCTTCCGGTCACCGACCTCGTTGCCAGTTCGGTTCGGATGACAACGCCGAGCAGACACAGAGTCGCACTGAATGGCATGGATACATGCGATTCCGCGTCTGCTCGCGCAACGAAAAGCGACCAGGAGAGCTTGAAATGACCGATTTCGAGACAGTGGACTTCTTCACCGACCCGGCACTGGTACCTGACCCGTATCCGTATTTCGACCATCTACGGTCCAAATGCCCTGTGGCGCCTGCGACCCCGTTCAACGTCCTGGCCGTCACCGGGTACGACGAGGCAATGGCGGTGTACAAGGACCCGGTGTTCTCCTCGTGTGTGTCGGTGGCGGGCCCGTTCTCCGGCCTCCCGTTCGGGCCGGGGGAGGCTGACGATGTCTCCGAGCTGATCGAGCAGCACCGCGCGCAGGTTCCGATGGCCGAGCACATCACCTCGCAGGATCCGCCGGTCCACACCCGCACTCGCGGCCTGATGAACAAGCTGATCACCCCCAAGCGTCTCAAGGAAAACGAAGACTTCATGTGGCGGCTGGCCGACGAGCAACTCGACACGTTCATCGACAAGGGTGGCTGCGAATTTCTCGCCGACTACGCAAAACCGTTCTCGCTGCTGGTTATCGCCGATCTGCTGGGTGTCCCCGCCGAGGATCACGAGGAGTTCAAGGCGGCGTTCGCACTCGAAACTGTGGGGGAGATCGGCAAGGAGGCGCCGACAACCCACAACCCGCTGCAGTGGCTCAATGACAAGTTCTACGCCTACATCGAGGACCGCAGGCGCGCGCCGCGTGAAGATGTGCTGACCGGACTGGCGCAGGCCAAGTACGAGGACGGTTCGACACCCGAGATCGAGGACGTCATGAACCTGTCGACGTTCCTGTTCGCGGCGGGTACCGAGACCACGACGAAGTTGGTCAGTTCGGCGGTCCGGTTCATCGCGGACAACCCGGGATTCGAGACGATGCTGCGCGACGACCGGAGCCGCATTCCATCCTTCCTCGAAGAGACGCTCCGGATGGAGAGCCCGGTCAAGTCACACTTTCGGATGGCCAGCAGGACGACCCGTATCGGTGACGTCGAGGTGCCCGCCGGGACGACCGTCATGGTGCTGCCCGGGGCGTGCAACCGTGACGAACGGAAATTCCCCGACCCCAACTCCTTCCAGGCCGACCGTGCCAATGTGCGGGAGCAGATCGCCTTTATCCGCGGCGTCCACTCGTGCCCGGGAGCCCCACTGGCCCGAGCCGAAGGCCGCATTTCGCTGAACAGGATTCTGGACCGGATGAGCGACATCACCATCTCCGAGGAACATCACGGCCCCGCGGACAACCGCGATTACGCCTACGAGCCGACGTTCATCATGCGTGGTCTCGCCGCCCTACACACCACGTTTACGCCGCTCGGCTGAGCACTCGTGAAGAAGGAGCACAAGATGACCGGAAAACTCGATGGCAAGGTCGCTTTCATCACCGGTGCGGCGCGTGGGCAGGGCCGCGCGCATGCGGTGGCGATGGCGAAGGAAGGCGCCGACATCATCGCTGTGGACATCTGCCGTGACATCGCGTCCAATCCCTATCCGCTGGCCACACCCGAGGACCTCGCCGAGACCGAACGCAAGATCAAAGAACTCGGCCGTCGCGTCGTCGCACGGGTGGCCGATGTCCGGGAGCGTCACGAGTTGCGCGACGCGGTCGAGGCCGGGATCGCCGATCTCGGCAAGATCGACATCGTCGTCGCCAACGCCGGGATTCTGCCGATGGCGATGGGTAATCCTGATCCGATGGGGTTCGTCGACGCCTCGGACGTCGATCTGCTCGGCGTGATGAACACCGTCGCAGTGGCGATCCCGCATCTGCCCGACGGTGCGTCGATCATCGTGACCGGTTCCACCGCGGGCATGATCCGCGGTACCACCACCAGCCCGGATATGGGTCCGGGCGGAGCCGGGTACGGCTGGAGCAAGCGCATCGTCATGGAGTATGTCGACGAGATGTGTCTTCACCTGGCGCCGAGGATGATCCGGGTCAACGCCATCCACCCGACCAACTGCAATACCCATCTGCTGCAGAACGAGGGCATGTACGGGGTGTTCCGCCCCGACCTCAAGGCCGCGGGCAAGACGGCCACCCGCGAGGACGCCGAACCGCTGTTCAACCTGTTCCAAGCGATGCCGATCCCGTACATCGAACCGGAGGACATGGCCAATCTCGGGGTGTTCCTGGCCGGCGAAGAGAGCCGCTACATCACCGGGCAGCACATCCGCGTCGACGCCGGTTCACTGCTCAAGTGGCCCAACGGGCCCCAGTAGTTCTCCGAGGAGGTGCAATGGGCGCAATCATCATGTTGGGCACCCTGTTTGGCCTGATCGTCCTGATCGTCGGCCTGGTGCTGTATTTCGATCCGGAGGCGCGTCGCACACCGCCGGAGCCGCAACCCTCATCGGGGCCGGTGGTGGATCAGTGAGCGTGCAGTTCTTGATCAACGCCGGAGTGGCGTTCGCGTACGTCACCGGTCTGGGTTTCCTGGCTGCCGGTATCTACCTGAGTTACCGGCGCGGGCGCCTGCATCCGCTGCTGTTGCTCTGCGTTTCGGCACTCTCGTTCTCCTGGATCGAGGCGCCTTACGACTGGGCGATGTACGCACAATTTCCGCCCGCGCTACCGCGGATGCCGTCGTGGTGGCCGCTCAACATGACCTGGGGCGGGCTTCCTTCAGCGGTACCCGTCGGCTACATGGGGTACTTCGTGTTGCCGGCCATCATCGGTGCGGCACTTGGCCGTTGGGTGTGGAGGAAGTGGAACTGGCGTCGACCGCAGACCCTGCTTGTGGTGGGCTTCGCTGTGGGACTCCTCTGGGCCTTGTTCTTCAACGCGATCATCGGCGCGCGGCTCGGCCTGTTCTACTACGGCTATGTGATCGAAGGACTGGGACTGTGGGAAGGGACCAAGCACCAGTACCCGATCTACGACGCCATCGCGATGGGTCTGCAGATGATGGTGTTCACCTATCTGTTGGGCCGCACCGATTCCCAGGGCCGCAACGTGGTCGAGATATGGGCCGACAAGATTTCGGCGACCCGGCTGCAATCGGGTGTGCTGTCGGTGATCGCCGCGATCGTAATCGGACACGCGGTTTACGTCTCGGTTTTCGCGCCGCACCTGGTTACCAAGCTCGGCGGTTGGGTGACCGCGGGGCCCGCCGAGCAGCTATTTCCCGGGGTGCCGAATCAGCCCAGGTAGCGCCTGCGGGAATCACCAGGCACACAGCACGATTGGAAGGTAGGACGACGGTGACGGTCGACCCCGCGGTGGAGTTGTATTACGACCCCTACGATTTCGCGATTGACGACAATCCCTATCCGATCTGGCGACGTATGCGTCAAGAAGCTCCGCTGTACTACAACGACAAGTACAACTTCTACGCGCTGAGCCGATACCACGACGTGGCCAAGGCCCTGCCCGATTGGGAGACCTATCGGTCGGGGCGGGGGACAACCGCGGATATCCTGTTCAGCGGCATCGAGGTGCCGCCGGGCATCCTGCTGTTCGAGGACCCGCCACTGCATGATCTGCACCGCCGTCTGCTGTCCCGGGTCTTCACGCCCCGGCGCATGCTGGCCGTCGAGGACCTGGTCCGTGGATTTTGTGCTCGCGCACTGGATCCGCTGGTGGATGGCGACGGCTTCGACTTCGTCACCGACCTCGGTGCCATCATGCCGATGCGCACCATCGGTTACCTGCTCGGGATTCCCGAGGAGGGACAGGAAAAGATCCGTGCCCGCACTGACAAGAACATCTCAGTCGGCAATGACGCCGGGGACGTCAGTGCGACGGTTTTCGCCGAGTCACTCGCGGAGTTCGCCGAGTACATCGAGTGGCGGGCAACCCATCCTTCCGATGACCTCATGACCGAACTGCTCAACGCGGAGGTGGAGGAGCCGGACGGGTCGCGGCGCCAGTTGGAACGCACCGAAGTTCTCGCCTACACAGCGATGATCGCCGGAGCCGGGGGCGAAACCACGGCCCGGCTGATCGGCTTCATGGGTCAGCTTCTCGCGGAGCACCCCGACCAACGCCATGAGATCGCCGCCGATCCGTCCTTGATCCCCTCGGCCGTCGAGGAAACGCTGCGCTTCGAACCACCGTCGCCGGTGCAGGCGCGTTACGTGGCGTCCGATGTCGAACTGTACGGGCAGACCGTTACCGAAGGGTCTTACATGCTGCTGCTCAACGGCTCGGCCAACCGTGACGACACCCGGTACATCGATCCGGACCGCTACGACATCCACCGCAAAGGCAGCCATCTGAGCTTCGGCCAGGGTCTGCATTTCTGTCTGGGTTCGGCGCTGGCCAGGCTCGAGGCGCGGGTGGCCTTCGAAGAGGTCCTGAAGCGCTGGACCGACTGGGCGGTCGACTACGAATACGCGACCATGGCCCACACCTCAAGCGTGCGGGGATGGGCGCGGATGCCGGTCAAGACCGGCTGAACATGTCAGTAGTTGTTGCAGCTGGCTGCGATCGAGTTGATCGGCCCAAAGTACTGCGCTGCCATCGGGCTGCCCTGCATCTGCGTCACCGTCTGCTGGCGCTCGGCCGGCCCTGACGCCAGGAAATTGCGCAGCGCGCCCTGGGCGAACGGAGATGTGTTGAACTGCTGGGCGAGGTCAGGACGTTGCGCGTTGAGCGCCGCGATGACCTGCTCGTAGCTACATGTCGTGTTGACCACGCCACTGAAGTCGGGTTGGGCGGATGCCAACCCTGCAGACAGTGGAACCGAGACGGCCAGGCCGCCCAGAGCGGCAGCGATGTACTTGAAAGAAGACTTGATCACCTGTTGGAACCCCCATGTTGTTCGCCCAGAAAAGCGATGCCTTGCACGTTTGCCGGACCCGACCTCATTCGAGGTTAACAGGCGGCAGACGTGCAAGGCGTCCTTGCACAACCGACCTCAGTCGATGACGGCGGCTTCCTTGCGCTCGGTGATCGGCCGGGCCAACTCCTGCTCATTGCAGATGCGCTGCAGCTTCTCCAGGGTTTCGTCCAGGCCGGGCCCCAGTTTCTTGCCCGGGGTGAACCGTGCCGGAAGGTTCCGCATGCCCTGGATGACACCGATGGTGTCGTAGTGCACGGTGCCCTCCGGATCGCACACGTAATCGGGCATCCGGTCCAGCACTGCCGTCAGCATCGACTTGAACACGGTGCGGGCCACGTTGGAACCGACGCAACGGTGCACACCGATACCGAAGCTGAAGTGACGGTTGCCCTTCCGGTCGAGGATGATCTCGTTGGGCTGCTCGAACACCGATGGGTCACGGTTGGCCATCGCCCAGGACAGCCAGAGCCGCTCGTACTGCTTGAACTGCTGGCCCTCGACTTCGACGTCCTCGGAGAAGGTCCTGCCGTCACCAGGCGCCGGCGTGAAGAAACGCAGGAACTCCTCGGTGGCCGGGTCCAGCAGCGTGGCCCGCTCCTCGCTCAGTCGGGTGCGCTCATCAGGATGCTGGCCCAGCCACTCCAAGGCATGGGCGGTCAATGCGGTGGTGGTGTCGAATCCACCACCGATGACCAGGCCGAGGTTGCCGAGGATCTCCATGTCCGGCGCGGGCTCACCGTCGATGCGCAACTGCAGCATCGCGTTGACCAGCCCAGGCCGCGGAGTCTCCCGGATCTCCATCATGTTGTTGATGATGTCGATGCCCATTTCGCGGTGCTGCTCGTTGATCTTCTCGCGATCGGGGGAGTGCTCCGGGGTGTACACCGATGCGTGGGTGGGCTCGCTGTAGACGTTCCACTTCTTGAGCTCGATCCCCATCATGGCCAGGGTGAACACGGCGGGCACCACGTTGGCCAGATGCTCGACGAAGTCGATCTCGCCGGACTCGATGTGCTCATCGAGTGCCGCGCGGGTGATCTCGTCGACGAACGGTACCCATCGCTTGATCGCCGCGGGCGACAGATACGGGTTCAGCGCACCGCGGTAGGCGCTGTGCTCGGGTTCGTCCATCTCCAGGATGCCGCCGCGGACCACCGTCGCGCGACTGGCCTTCGGGATGGTGATGCCCTGATACGGCGTCTCCCCGCTGATGTCGTGATGGTTCGAGACGACGGGGCAGCGGGCCAGTTCGAACACGTGCTTGCTGTCGGCGGCAACCCAGTGGCCGTTGTAGGTGTCGGTCCAGGCCATTGGGCACCGGGACTGCATCTCGTCGGTGATCTTCTCGAACTGCAGCCGGTATTCCGGTGTGTGCCGGTCGAAGTGGTACTTGTGTTTCTTGCGGTCGTCGTCGTCGGTCGTGACATCTTGGATGCTCACGGCGTTGTCTCCCTTGGTATTCGGGTCGGCATCAGTCTTCGATGACGATGGCCTGCTCGGGGCAGGAGTGCGCGGCCTCGCGGACCGCGTCTTCCTGGTCGGAGGGCACGACATCGGAAACCGGTGACGCGTGACCGTCGACGTCATCGAGGACGAACGAGTCCGGCGCGATCATCGAGCACAGGGTATGTCCCTGGCAACGGCTGCCATCAACCGAAACCTTCACTACGCCAACTCCTTTCGAATCACTGGAGGCGGAATCAGACGTGGTAGTCGTACCACTTGAGGTAGCCGCCGGCGTCGACCCGCAGCTGCATGCCGGTGACGTATCGCGACTCTTCCGAGGCCAGCCACAGCACTGCATTGCTGATGTCTTCGGGCTCGATGAAGTTGACCTTCATGGCCTGCTGCACACCGAACACCGGTTCGGCGTCGGCGCGGGTGGGGTTCTCCAGATCCGGCCGGAACGAGCGGTACATCGGCTCGCTCTGCAGCATGTTCGTGTTGCAGTTGGTGGGGTGGACGACGTTGGCGCGGATGCCGCGCACCGCCAGTTCGGTGGCCAGCGCGTGCACGTATTCGGAGATCAGCCGCTTGGAGACCATGTAGCCCATGCCGCCCGGATCGGCGCCCGGGTTGGGCTTGTTGTGAGCGTCCATCAGCGCGGCGGCCGACGCGGTCGCGATGATCGAGGCGCCTTCCTTCAGGTGCGGCAGCGCGACCTGGATGGCGTTGATGGTGCCCACGAAGTTGGTGTTGATGCCGTCGGTCCAGGCTTGCATCGCGGGCTCACCCTTCATCGCCGCGATACCGGCCTGCGCCACGACGATGTCGAGCTTGCCGAACTCGGCGAGACCGGCGTCCAGCGCGCCCCGCAATTCGGCTTCGTTGCGGACATCGGCCTGGGCGGTGACGATGCGACGGCCGGTCTTCTCGACGTAGTTCTTCGTCTCTTCGAGGTCTTCTGCCGTGGCCATCGCATAGCCGACGGTGTCGTAGTTCTTACAGATGTCGACGGCGATGATGTCGGCGCCCTCTTCGGCGAGCCGGATCGCGTGGCTGCGGCCCTGACCGCGTGCCGCGCCGGTGATGAATGCGACTTTCCCGGCTACCCGGCCTTCTACGCTTCCCACAATTGTCCTTTCGCTGATGATGTTTCGTGCGCGTCCGCGCGCGTCAGGTATTACGGCCGCCGTTGACGCCGAGGATCTGGCCGGTGATGTAGCCGGCTTCCTCGGAGGCGAAGAAGGCGCAGGCCGCGGCAATGTCCTCGGGCTTGCCCATCCGGCGCACCGGGGTCTGCGCGATCTGCTTTTCGGTGTCGCCGAGGAAGCCCTTGCCTTCTGCCTTGCGCAGCATGGGGGTGTCGATGAACCCCGGAGGCACGGCATTGACGGTGATGCCGTTGGGGCCGAGTTCGAGCGCCAGGCTCTTGGTCAGCCCGTTGACCGCGGACTTCGCCGCGACATAAGGGGACATGAACGGTTGGCCCGAATGGGTGCTCGACGACGAGATGTTGACGATGCGCCCCCAGCCGGCTTCGAGCATGTCGGGCAATGCCGCCTGGATGCAGTGGAAGACGCCGTTGAGGTTGACGTCGATGATCTGCTGCCACTTCTCGAACGACACATCGGTGAAGCGTTTGAAGCAGTCCACACCGGCGGCGTTCACCAGCACGGAGATCGGACCGAGTTGGGCGCGAACGGCATTGAGTGCGGTGTCGACGGCGGCCCGGTCGGTCACATCGGCGACGTGGGCGAACTCATCATCCGACGGTTGCAGGTCGAGTACCGCGACATTGAGGCCGTCGGCGCGCAAACGTGCGGCGATGGCCGCTCCGATGCCTGAACCTCCTCCGGTGACGACGGCATTCTTCATGGCAGTTCTCCGGTCGCCGGGCGGTGCCGGACTTTCTCAGCGGTCAAGAATCATCCTTCCGATTATGAGAACCGTACTCTCGGACCGGTGGGCACCGCAAGATCCGCGCACAACCTGCGTGACTCCTGCGGCAATGGCGGATCCGCAGCGAATAGGGCATGACTAGCTGATCTATCTTTCACTTGAGTTCTCATCGAGCGAATGTATGATTCGCCGGTGATGAGAATGCAGTTTCCATCACAGTAGGGAATCGCCTGAGGAGGATGATGCAGGAAGCGCCCACCATCGCGGAAGAACAGCGGGCTGACCGGAAGTTGTTGATCGGCGGAGAGCTGCGCGAGACGCCGCGGACGTTTCCTTCCGTCAACCCGGCGACCGGTGAAGTGTTCGGATACGCGCCGGACGCCACGGTCGCCGACGCCGAGGCCGCGGTCACCGCGGCCAGGCAGGCGTTCGACCACACCGACTGGTCCACGAACACCGAATTCCGGATCCGGTGCCTCGAGCAGCTGCACCAGGCTCTGGTCGAGCACCGCGACGAACTCGCCGCTCTCACGACCACCGAGGTCGGGGCCACCGCGGCGCTGTGCGCCGGTGCCCAGCTGGACGGGCCCATCGACATCGTTCGGTACTACGCGGAGTTGCTCAAGACTTACCCGCTGACCGAGGACCTCGGAAACATCGAGAGCCGCGGCATGCAGCATCACCGGTGGGTGGAGAAGGAAGCCGGCGGCGTCGTCGCCGCGATCATCGCCTACAACTATCCGAACCAGCTGGCCCTGGCCAAGCTCGCCCCGGCCCTCGCCGCAGGCTGCACCGTGGTGCTCAAATCCGCACCGGATACCCCATTGATCACGCTGGCCCTCGGCGAGTTGATCGCCAACCACACCGACATCCCGGCCGGCGTCGTCAACGTGCTGTCAGGTGCCGACCCCGAGGTCGGTGCGGTGCTCACCACGAGTCCCGACGTAGACATGGTCACCTTCACCGGCTCGACACCGACCGGCCGGCGCATCATGGCCGCGGCCAGCGAGACATTGAAAAAGGTATTCCTGGAGCTCGGCGGCAAGTCGGCGGCGATCGTCCTCGACGATGCCGACTTCAACACCGCCGCGATGTTCTCGGCGTTCAGCATGGTCACCCATGCCGGTCAGGGCTGCGCGCTGACCTCACGACTGCTGGTGCCGGCCAAGCACAAAGACGAGATCGTCGAGCTGATCAAGAACAACTTCGGCCTCGTGCGGTTTGGCGATCCGACCGACCCCAAGACCTACATGGGTCCGTTGATCAGCGAGAAGCAGCGCGACAAGGTCGACGGCATGGTCCAAAGGGCCGTCGCCGCGGGAGCAACGTTGGTCACCGGTGGCCAGAAGGTCGAGCCCGGCTTCTTCTATACCCCGACCCTGCTGGCCGATGTCGACCCCGACAGTGAGATCGCCCAGGAAGAGGTCTTCGGACCGGTGCTCGCGGTGATCGCCTACGAAGACGACGACGACGCCGTGCGGATCGCCAACAACTCGATCTACGGGTTGTCCGGTGCGGTGTTCGGCAGCGAGGACCGCGCATTGGCCGTGGCGCGGAGGATCCGGACCGGGACCTTCTCCATCAACGGCGGCAACTACTTCAGCCCCGACAGTCCGTTCGGCGGATACAAGCAGTCCGGTATCGGCCGGGAGATGGGCACCGCCGGACTCGAGGAGTTCATGGAAGTCAAGACGTTCGCGCGGGTGCTGTCGTGACGGCCGGTGGCCCGTTGGAGGGCATCCGCGTCCTCGAGGTCGCGATGTACGGCTTCGTCCCGTCGGCGGGAGCGGTACTGGGGGAGTGGGGTGCCGACGTCATCAAGGTCGAGCACGCCGTCACCGGAGACCCGCAGCGCGGCCTGCGTCAGACGGGGCCGCTGCGGGTCGAGGGCGATCCGAACCCGAACATCGAGCACGCCAACCGCGGCAAGCGCAGCATCGGGCTCGACATGTCGGTCCCGGAGGGACGCGAGATACTGCTCGAACTGGCGAAAAAGGCCGACGTGTTCCTCACCAGCTTCCTGCCGGGTCACCGGCAGAAGTTCGGCATCGACGTCGACGACATCCGCGCGGTGAACCCCGACATCATCTATGCCCGTGGCAGTGCTCTCGGACCACGCGGCGAAGAGTCGGTCAAAGGTGGTTACGACATGACCGCCTTCTGGTGCCGCGCCGGCACGGCCGCGACCATCACCCCGGCCGGGATGGCGGGAATGATCGCGCCACCGGGGCCGGCCTACGGTGACACCATCTCGGGTACCAACCTGGCAGGCGGGATCGCGGCGGCGCTGCTCAAGCGGGAGCGCAGCGGTGAGCCGTCGATCGTCGATGTGTCACTGCTGGGCAGCGGGCTGTGGTCGATGGGTCACACCGTGGCGCTGACCCAGCATCTGAACCAACTGATGGTGACCCCGCCGCCCGGGGTGCACGGCTCGCCGATCAACCCGCTCGTCGGGCTGTACGCGACGGCGGACGACCGGTACATCTCGTTCGTGATGATGCAGCCGACCAAGTTCTGGGCCGATGTCTGCCGGCACATGGACCTGGAGCAGTACCTCGACGACCCGAGGTTCGCCACCGCTGAATCCTTCGCAGAGCACACACCTGACGCGGTCGAGATCCTCACCGAGGCGATGAAGAAGCGGACTTTGCCAGAGTGGAGCGAGCGATTCGCCACCCTGGCCGGGCCGTGGGCTCCGGTGCAGGACACCCTGCAGGCCGCCAAGGACACCCAGATCCGGGCCAACGAGTACATCGTGCAGGCGGGCGAACTCGAGTTGGTGGCCAACCCAGTGCAATTCGACGTCACGGCGCCGAGCACCGGTCCGGCACCGGGCTTCGCCGAACAAACTGACGATATTCTGCAGGAACTGGGTTTGGACTGGGATCGCATTATCGAACTCAAGACTGACGGCGCAGTCACCTAGGCCATCGTCACCATGCCCTTCAACGTTTCCACCGGAATCCGTCTGTCGTGCGACGCTTCTCCCGCGGCCCACGGCATGCACGGTGATGCGGTGCGACCCGGCGAGGGGAGCCGTCCCAATTGTCAACCAGCCGAGCAAGTTCTGAGTTATTTGCCCTCGCGACAGATGCCTGGTCCGATAGCATCAGGCACTCGGGGGACGGTCGTGGGGACGAGTCTGTTCGGCTTCGCCGGTGCAACCGGTGAACTGAAGAAACCCAACGGAAGCAGGAGGTGCGTCAGATGCCAGAGCGCACCCCGCATTTGCCGGTCAGTTTCGATCCAGCCGGTTCACGAATGGATGTACAGATGAAAGGCATTGCACCCCAGTTTGTTTCGGGTGACATCGAGCACCCGACCGGCCGGTTGGCACGCTCTGGGATGGAGGTTGCGGCGTGACCGGGTTCGGGCCGAAGTTCGCTCAGTCCGTCGTTGACCGGTTCGTGCAACCGCGTCGTCGAGCACTTAACATCGGCGCACCGACTGCGGGGGCGGCAGTCATCAGCCTGGAGGGACCACTGACGCATGGCGGATAAATGGTCAACCGGAGTATCACTACGCAGCCTGTCGGGCCCGATGCAGGCGGTCGGGGCATTGTTCGCGATGTCGCTGGACGCAATCCGGTTCGTATTCAAGCGGCCCTTCCAGGGGCGGGAGTTTCTGGAGCAGTGCTGGTTCGTGGCGCGCGTGTCGATGGCGCCGACGTTGTTGGTCGCGATCCCGTTCACCGTGCTGGTGAGCTTCACCCTCAACATCCTCCTGCGCGAGTTGGGCGCCGCGGACCTTTCGGGTGCCGGCGCGGCCTTCGGCGCGGTGACCCAGCTGGGCCCGATGGTCACGGTGCTCATCGTGGCCGGTGCCGGGGCGACGGCGATGTGCGCGGATCTGGGCTCACGCACCATCCGTGAGGAGATCGACGCCATGGAGGTGCTCGGGATCAACCCGATCCAGCGCCTGGTGACCCCCAGAATGCTCGCGTCAGGACTGGTCGCCTTATTGCTCAACAGCCTGGTGGTGATCATCGGCATCCTGGGCGGTTACGTGTTCTCGGTGTTCATCCAGGACGTGAATCCCGGCGCCTTCGCGGCCGGTATCACGCTGCTGACCGGTGTGCCGGAGGTGATCATCTCCTGCGTCAAGGCCGCACTGTTCGGGCTCATCGCCGGTCTGGTGGCCTGCTACCGCGGGTTGACGATCAGCGGCGGCGGCGCCAAGGCCGTCGGCAACGCGGTGAACGAGACAGTGGTCTACGCCTTCATGGCGCTGTTCGTGATCAACGTGGTTGTCACGGCCATCGGTATCCGCATGACGGCGCACTGAGGCAGGGGACGAAATGGGAACCATGACGATCCTGCGGTCGACGTATCCGCGGGTGACACGGCAGTTCAACAAGCCGGTGTCCACGTTGAGCCGGATCGGCGATCACACGCTGTTCTACCTCAGGGCACTGGCCGGGACGCCGCACGCGGCCATGCACTACCGCAAGGAACTTGTCCGGCTGATCGCCGAGATCTCAATGGGCGCAGGCACATTGGCCATGATCGGCGGCACAGTGGTGATCGTGGGGTTCCTGACCCTGGCCACCGGTGGTGTGCTCGCCATCCAGGGCTACTCGTCGCTGGGCAACATCGGTATCGAGGCGCTCACCGGATTCTTGTCCGCGTTCATCAACGTGCGCATCGCCGCGCCGGTGGTGGCCGGCATCGGTCTGGCCGCCACCTTCGGCGCCGGCGTGACCGCCCAGCTCGGAGCCATGCGGATCAACGAGGAGATCGATGCGCTGGAGGCCATGGCCATCCGGCCGGTCGAATACCTGGTGTCCACCCGCATCGTGGCCGGGATGATCGCCATCACGCCGTTGTACGCGATCGCGGTGATCTTGTCCTTCCTGGCCTCACAGTTCACCACCGTGGTGCTGCTGGGACAGTCCGGCGGGCTCTACGACCACTACTTCAACACCTTCCTCAATCCGATCGACCTGCTGTGGTCGTTCCTACAGGCGATCCTGATGGCCATCACCATCCTGCTGATCCACACCTACTTCGGTTACTTCGCCTCCGGCGGACCATCCGGGGTCGGGGTGGCAGTCGGCAACGCAGTACGTACTTCGCTGATCGTCGTGGTCTCGGTGACGCTCCTGGTGTCGCTGTCCGTCTACGGCTCCAACGGCAACTTCAACCTGTCGGGTTAGGGGAGAAGACTTGACACGCAACGTTGGTCCCGGTCCAGCGCACCGGTCCGAAACCACAAGCAGCGCCACGCCGGTGGCCGCACGCCCCGGGCGCAGCTTCGGTGCGCGGGGCTCCGCGAGACCGCTCGCCGGCCTGGCGACGGTGGTCGCGGTAGGCCTGATCGTGGGCCTGGCGATTCTGCTGTTCCGTGGCAGCTTCATCAAGACCGAACCGGTCACGCTGGTCTCGGACCGAGCCGGTCTGGTGATGAACCCGGACGCCAAGGTCAAGATGCGCGGTGTGCAGGTCGGCACCGTCAGCTCGATCGAGACCCGCCCCGACGGCAAGGCTGTGTTGCACCTGGCGATGAATCCGTCGCAACTGCGCCTGATCCCCGGCAACGTCCAAGCCGACATCGCCTCGACCACCGTGTTCGGCGCCAAGTACGTCCAGCTCGTCGCGCCGGACAACCCATCGACGGAAAGACTGCGCCCCGGGCAGATCCTGCAGGGCGACCATGTCACTGTCGAGATGAACACGGTCTTTCAACAACTCACCAATGTGCTCAACAAGATCGACCCGGCGAAACTCAACGAGACTCTCGGCGCATTGTCGTCGGCGTTCTCGGGTCGCGGCGAGGCGATGGGGCAGTCGCTGTCCGATTTCGATGCGGTGCTGAAGAAGATCGAGCCGAGCCTGCCCAATCTGACTGGCGACATCGAGGCCATGGCGGCCGTGTCGAAGGCCTACGGCGACGCGGCACCGGACCTGCTCAGGACTGTCGAGAACACCAACCGGATAAGCGACAGCCTCGTGGCCGAGCAGCAGAACCTCGACAACTTCCTCGTCAGCTCGATCGGTCTGGCCGACGCCGGCAACGACGTCATCGGAGGCAACCGGCAGGCGCTCAGCACCACGCTGAACCTGTTGGCGCCCACCACCGATCTGCTCAACGAGTACGCGCCCGGTCTCGAGTGCGGGCTGAAGGGCATGAATTACATGGCTCACACGCCGCCACAGCCAGAACCCGGTGTCGTGGTCAACGTGGCCTTCACGCTCGGTATCGAGCGTTACCGTTACCCGGAGAACCTGCCGAAGGTGGCAGCCAAGGGCGGTCCGCACTGCATGGGCCTGCCGTACATCGGATTCGGTAACAAGGCCAAGTATCTCGTCACCGACACCAACGCCAACCCGTGGAAGTACGGCAACCAGGGCATCCTGTTGAACTCGGACGGCCTCAAGCAGACGCTGTTCGGCCCGCTGGACGGCCCGCCACGTAACACCATGCAGATCGGACAACCGGGATGAAACGCGGCAGAAGCACATTCATCAAATTCGCGTCCTTCGCGGTGGTGATGGCCGTTCTCACCGCCTTCCTGTTCATGACGTTCTCGGAGTACCGCGGAGGTTCGTACTCGGGTTACTCGGCGCTCTTCGGTGACGCCTCACGGCTCGAGGCCGGAGATTCGGTACGGGTTGCCGGAGTCCGGGTGGGAACGGTGAAAAGCGTTTCGCTGCAACAGGACAAATCGGTGAAGGTCGACTTCGACACCGACCGCAATGTCGCACTGACCACCAGTACCAAGGTGGCGGTGCGCTATCTGAACCTGGTCGGGGACCGCTACCTGGAATTGATCGACAGCCCCGGCTCGACCAAGCTCCTGCCCGCGGGCTCACAGATCCCGAAAGAGCGCACCGCAAGTGCGCTCGACCTCGATCTGTTGCTCGGCGGCCTGCGCCCGGTGATCCAGGGGCTCAACCCCCAGGACGTCAACGCGCTGACGTCCTCGCTGATCCAGATCTTCCAAGGACAAGGCGACACCCTGGATTCGCTGCTGAGCAAGACTTCGTCGTTCTCGAATACGCTGGCCAACAACGACCAGGTCATCCAGCAGCTGATCGACAATCTGAACTCAGTGGTCGGAACCCTCGCCAAGGACGGCAAGAAATTCGACGGAACGGTCGACCGCCTCGAACAGTTGATCAGCGGTCTGTCGCAGGATCGTGACCCGCTGGGCACCGCAGTGACACAGCTGGACAACGGGACCGCCTCGCTGGCAAGCCTTCTCACCGAGGCGCGGCCGCCACTCAAGGGCACCGTCGATCAGATGAATCGACTGGCGCCGTTGCTCGATGATCACCAGATCGTCCTCGACCGTGGCCTGCAGAAGGCGCCCGACAACTACCGCAAGCTGGCCCGGCTGGGCTCCTACGGCAGCTGGATCATGTACTACATCTGCGGACTTGCCATCCGTGTCACCGATCTGCAGGGGCGCACTGCGCACTTCCCGATGATCAAACAAGAAGGCGGGAGGTGCGCGGAGCCCTGATGCTTAAGTACCGCGAATCAAATCTGATCAAGGCAGGTTTCATCGGCGTCGTGCTGATGATGCTCATCATCGCCGTGGGGCTTCAGCCCGAACGGTTGCAGCAGTGGGCGTCGTCAGTGCGTCATCAGGCACTGTTCAGCGAGGCCGGCGGCATCGCCACCGGTAACGACGTAACGTTGTCCGGAATCAAGATCGGTTCGGTCACCGAGGTGTCGCTGCAGAACGGCGACGCGTTGGTCACCTTCACCACCGAGGGCAAGTACCCGCTGGGGTCGCTGACCACTGCTCACATCCGCACCGGTTCACTTCTGGGTGAGCGGGTGCTGACGCTGGAGTCCGATGGCGCCGGCACGCTGCGCACCACCGACGTGATCCCGACCTCGCGCACGTCGTCTCCGTACTCGCTGACCGACGCGGTCAGCGACTTGACCACCAATTCGGCAGGCACCGATACGGCTTCGCTGAACCAGTCCCTGGACACGCTTTCGGCAACCATCGACCAGGTCGCACCGAAGCTCGGGCCGACATTCGACGGCCTGAGCCGGCTGTCGAAATCGATCAACGGACGCAATGAGAGTCTGGCCAGCCTGCTCAAGAGCGCCAGCGATGTGACGGTGGTGCTCTCGCAGCGCAGCGATCAGCTGAACACGTTGATTCTCAATGCCAATGATCTGCTCGGGGTTCTCAACGACCGGCGCCAGGCCATCGTCGATCTGCTGGCCAACACCGCGGCGGTCTCGCAGCAACTGAGTGGACTCGTCGCCGACAACGAGGCACAGTTGGCCCCGACACTCAAGAGGCTCAACTCGGTGACCGCGATGCTGGAGCGCAATCGCGACAACATCAGCAAGGCCCTGCCGAACTTGAACAAGTTCCAGTTGTCGCAGGCGGAAACCCTCGCGAACGGGGCGTACTACAACGCCTATGTCCCTAACTTGCAGCCCGCTCAGTTGTTGCAGCCGTTCTTCGACTACGCGTTCGGGTTCCGGCGCGGGACGAATGCCGGCCAGCCGCCGGACAACGCCGGTCCACGAGCCGAATTGCCCTTGCCCTACAACGGAATTCCCGGAGGTTCACGCTGATGAACCGCAGTCGTCTCGGTAAGTGGCTTGCGGTCGCGCTGGTGGCGCTGCTGGTCGTCGGCGCGGCAGTGCTGCTGCGTCAGACCTTTTTTGGACAGAAGACCATCTCCGCGTTGTTCACCTCTGCCACCGGCGTGTACCCGGGTGACGATGTTCGGGTGTCCGGGGTCAAGGTCGGCACGATCGAGTCGATCAAGCCGGAGGGCACCCAAACACGCGTGACGCTCAAGGTCGACCACAATGTGCCGATCCCGGCAGATGCGAAAGCAGTGATCGTGGCCCAGAACCTGATCGCCGCGCGTTATGTCCAACTGGCGCCCGCTTACCGGTCGAATGGTCCCACGCTGCCCGACAACTCGGAGATCGGCCTGGATCGCACCGCCGTCCCGGTGGAATGGGATCAGGTCAAGGAGCAGCTGATGCGGCTCTCCACCGACCTGGGACCGCAAAGCGGTGTCGACGGGACGTCCGTGTCCAGGTTCATCAACAGCACGGCCGACGCGATGGCAGGCAACGGCGACAAACTGCGCCAGACGATTTCGCAGCTGTCGGGCGTTGCCCGAGTCCTGGCCGAGGGCAGCGGCAACATCGTCGACATCATCAAGAACCTGCAGACGTTCGTCACCGCGTTGCGGGACAGCAACC
This sequence comes from Mycobacterium sp. URHD0025, assembly GCF_000426065.1. GTDB lineage: Bacteria > Actinomycetota > Actinomycetes > Mycobacteriales > Mycobacteriaceae > Mycobacterium. The sequence goes on from NZ_AUEQ01000014.1 coordinate 193,191, forward strand.
AGCAGGTGGTGCAGTTCCAGAACCGGCTGGCGACCCTGACCAGCGTGGTCGATGGCAGCCGTTCGGACCTCGATGCGGCGCTGACGAACCTGTCGGTGGCGGTTGTCGACGTGCAGCGGTTCGTCGCGGGATCCCGCGATCAGACCTCGGAGCAGGTGCAGCGGCTGGCCAATGTCACCCAGAACCTGGTCGACAACAAGATGCACATCGAGCAACTGCTTCACGTCGCGCCGAACGCGTTCATGAACGGTTACAACATCTATAATCCCGACACCGGGAGCGCGGTCGGCCAGTTCGTGATGAACAACTTCTCGAACCCGGTTGAGTTCATCTGTGGCGCCATCGGTGCGGTCGAGAACACGACCGCTCCGGAGACCGCGAAACTGTGCTCGCAGTATCTCGGGCCCGCGCTGCGGCTGCTCAACTTCAACTACCTGCCGTTCCCAATCGACCCGTACCTGATGCCATCGGCCAGCCCAGAACAGATCGAGTACTCCGAGCCAGGCCTGGCACCTGGTGGCAATGGTGGGTCGCCCACTCCGCCCGAAATTCCGCCGTCGATCTCGGCCTACAATCCGGGACCCGAGCCCCCACCTCCGTTCACAGGCCGAGCTCCCGGCGTGCCGCCGCCAGGTGCTCAGCAGCTGTTGCCGGGTGGCGAGTTCTACCCGCCCAACATGCCGAACACCGTCTCGGACATGCTCAATCCGACGGGCGGGCAACCCGGTCCGGCACCAGGGCCCGCTCCGGGGCCTGCGCCAGGCCCGCTGGCCGCAGAAGCCCCGGCGCCTGAGGCGCCGGCACCAGCAGAAGGGACGCCACCAGCATGATCAGGGGTAAGCCGGTGCGACTGGCAATCGCCGTCGGATCCTGCGTTGCGCTGACAACCAGCGGGTGCGCCTTCCAAGGTGTCAACTCCCTGCCCCTTCCCGGGGCGGTGGGCCGGGGCGCGGACTCCAGCGTCTACCACGTCGAGATCGCGAACGTGGCAACGCTGGAACCGAATTCACCGGTGATGATGAATGACGTCGTCGTCGGAAGTGTCCGTAACCTTTCGGTGAAGGATTGGCACGCCGATGTCGAGTTCTCGGTCAAGCCGGATGTCGTGGTGCCGGCCAATGTGGTGGCCAGTGTTGGACAGACGAGCCTTCTGGGCTCCATGCATCTGGCGCTGAACCCACCCGCGGGCCAGGCTCCCGACGGAAAACTCCCGCCCGGAGCGACAATTCAGCTGAACAACTCGTCGACATACCCGACGACGGAGCAGACGCTGTCCTCGCTGGCCGCGGTCGTGAACGGCGGCGGTCTGGGACAAATGGGCGACATCATCCACAACTTCAGCGCCGCGATCAATGGCCGGGAAACTGATTTCCGTGATCTGCTCACCCGGCTGGATACGTTCGTGGGCGCTTTGGATGCCCAGCGCGACAACATCGTGGCGTCCATTCAGGGCCTGAACCAGCTGGCCTCCACCTTCGCCGGGCAACGCGATGTGATCACCCGTGCGCTGGAGAAGATTCCGCCTGCGCTTGACGTGTTGATCAAGGAACGGCCGAGATTCACCACCGCGCTGCAGAAGCTCGGTACCTTCAGCAGCACCGCCAACCAGTTCGTCAACGAGTCGCAGGCCGATCTGGTGAGGAACCTGAAGAACCTGGAACCCGCTCTGAAGGCTTTGGCGAACGTCGGGCCGGACCTTGATTCGGTGCTCGAATATGCACCGCATTTCCCGTTCACGCAGAGCTTCATGGACCGAGTCATCCGCGGCGATTACTACAACCTGTTCGCCTACTTCGACATGACCATTCCGCATTTGAAGCGCAGCCTGATGATGGGGACCCGTTGGGAGCAGGGAGACGCGCAAAACGTTCCGGTGCCTGGGGACCCGAGCTACCTGAACTACACCTACGACCCGCTCAAGACCGGGGTCGCGCCGCCGCCGCCGGACGGGTTGCCACCGGCGCCCGACGACTTGCCTCCGGCTCCGGACGGACCACCCCCGGCGGACCTTCCGGTTCCCACCTACGCGGGTCCGGTACTTCCGGTGGTGCCACCGGCGCCGATGACCATGCCCGGGGGAGCGCCGCAGCCTGTCGCGCCGTCGAGTTCGTCGACGTCGGTGTTCGCGGGACCTTATGCGCAGCAAGGCGGTTCGGCTCCTGCCGAACAGCCGGCCCCACCGGCACCGCCTACTCCACCGACGACAGGGAGTGGCGGGTAATGCTCACACGATTTATCCGGACCCAGCTGATTCTGTTCACCGTCGCCTCTGTCGTCGGTGTGGCCGTCATGCTGTTCGCGTATATGCAGGTGCCGACGCTGCTCGGTGTCGGCCGCATCACGGTCAAGTTGGAATTGCCGGCCACCGGCGGTCTCTACCAGTTCGGCAACGTCACGTATCGCGGATCGCAGATCGGCAAGGTCACCTCGGTGGAGCTGACCGACAAGGGGGCTGAGGCGACGCTGTCCCTGGACCGCTCGCCGAAGGTGCCCGCCGATCTGGCTGCCGAGGTCCGGAGCATGTCGGCGGTTGGTGAGCAATACGTGGAGTTGTTGCCGCACACCAACTCTGGGCCCTATCTGGACAACGGCTCGGTCATCGCGATGTCGAACACCAAGGTGCCGCAGCAGGTCGGCCCGATGCTGGACCAACTCGGTAAACTTGTGGACACCATCCCGAAGGACAAGCTGAGCCAGCTGCTGGACGAGTCGTACAACGCTTTCAACGGCACAGGCTACGACTTCGGTTCGCTGCTGGACTCGGCGTCGACGATCACCCGGGATTCCAACGCGGTGTCCGACCAGACGCGGGCGTTGATCGACGACTCAAAACCCTTCCTCGATGCGCAGGCGCAGACCACAGATTCCATCAGGACCTGGGCCGCCAGCATGGCCGGTATCACCGGGCAGGTCGCCGAGAACGATCCTGAGATCAGGTCGCTGCTGCGCAACGGACCGGGTTTCGCCCAGGAGACCACCAAGCTGCTCGAGCAGATCAAGCCGACGCTGCCGGTGTTGCTCGCGAATCTGTCCACGTTCGGCCAGATCGCGGTCACCTACAACCCGTCGATCGAGCAGTTGCTGGTGTTGTTGCCGCCGTACGTCGCTCAGCTGCAGACCTACGCGCACACCAATAACACCAGTGGGCTGCCGATGGCCGACTTCTCGCTGGGGCTGGGCGATCCGCCGACCTGTACGGTGGGCTTCCTCCCGCCGTCAGCCTGGCGCTCCCCGGCCGACACCACGGTGATCGACACCCCGGACGACATCTATTGCAAGTTGCCGCAGGATTCTCCGATCGGCGTTCGCGGGGCACGCAACTACCCGTGTATGGAGCATCCGGGCAAGCGGGCTCCGACGGTCAAATTGTGTAACGATCCCAACGGGTTCCAGCCGCTGGCGCAGCGTCAGCACGCGCTCGGGCCGTACCCGCTCGATCCGAACCTGATCGCCCAGGGTGTGCCCCCGGACACGCGGGTGCTGCCGGACGAGAAGATCTTCGGGCCGCTCGGAGGCACCCCGCTGCCGCCGGGCGTGACCGCTCCGCCACCGGGTGCGGCGCCTGAAGCCCCGCCGGCGCCGAGTTTCGCCGGAACGGGTCCGGGTCCGCTCCTGCCAGGGCAGCCGATGTACCTGGAGCCGCCGGTGCCCGGCGTGCCACCGCCTCCGGCAGGTGATCCTGCTGCGGTGCCGGTGCCCGCGAATGACCAGCCCCAAACGACCGAGCTTCCGCCCGTCCCGCATGGGCAAGGGGTATTTCCCGATGCGCCAGAGCTCCCCATGCCCACGCAACCTGGTGTGGCGCCCAGCGCGTTCAAGGGTGGTGCCGGAGGAAATGGGCCATCGGTCGCGATCGCCAAGTACAACCCGCGCACCGGGGAATACATGGGCAGTGACGGCAATCTGTACAAACAGACGGACCTGGTGTCCACGCCCAAGTCGTGGCAGGACCTGATGCCGACGTAGCGCGACGGCGCAAAGATCTGGCCCCGGGCAATTGCCCGGGGCCAGATCTTTTATCTGTGTTCGGTTTTCGCGCTTTGCTCGAGTGCCGCAGCGCGGCAGAGCCTAGGCGGGCCTCATGTAGAACGGCATACGGACGGTGGGCCACTGATTGCGCCCACACGATCCGCTGGGGCCCTTTGTCACGTCCTCGCCGGCGTACTCGGACGAAGCTTGGTCCACGTGCCCATCGAAGCCCACCGGGTAGAACTTGTACACCTGCATGCCCTCGACGGGAGTGCCGTCGGCACAGAAGCGCCAGTTGGGTACGACGCGCTTGATGTACCAGAGGCCGTTCGTTGTGTAGACCGGTGCGGACCAGCCCGCGTCGCTGTTCACTGTGCCGCTGCATTCTGTCGGCGAGATGCACTGGGTGGAGATGGTCCAGGTGCTGCGTGTCGAGGGTTGGTTCTCGTAGCGGTCGTTGACCTTGGCCCATTCACCATTGGAGGATGTGGCAAACGTGCCGTTGATACCCCACTGCTCGGCGGCGCCGGCGGGGGCGGCGCCGCTCAGGCCGACAACCGCCGCAGTAGCGATCGCCACCGCACCAGCGCTTACCCGGGAGACAGACATGAACGCTCCTTCTGGCCGACCTGACAGCCGGTAGCCATGTTCTCAGTTACGGAGAATATCACTATCAATGCCAGCGCCACGATGGATTTGGCCAGGCCAGCTCGTCACGGCGCCAGCCTGGGGACCTGCGGCGGATCGTTCGTAGTAATATTCTCCAAAACTGAGAGTTTAATTTCCAGCTATGCGAAAGTAGCAACGTGCGTGTGACGGTGATGGCGACCGCTTCAATGATTGTCGCCGGGTTGTTGGCTGCTCCGCAGGCGAATGCGGGACCGCAGACATGTAATGACGCGTTTTGTACGCCGGGTATCAACCCCAACGCGGTGCTCGGCGCTCCGTGTGACAACACCTCCTACTTCGTCTTCGGTGTCGATGCCCGTAACGGGTGGGGCCGCCTGTTGTTCTGCGGCTCGCCGCGGCGCTATGAGCCGCGTTGGTTCCGGTCGCCGCCCATGGTGGGTATCCGCGACGAGAACAGCTTGTGCATCAACGAACAGAACTCCGTGGCGCAGGCGCCGGACGGACTGTTCCTGAGTTGTGTGCCGATGAACGGTGAGACGCGCTGGCTCCGCGGCGACGCCTGACCTGAACGTTCGAACAATGCCTGAGGGCGACGCGAACCGCGTCGCCCTCAGGCATTTTGACGTTGAGTGGTGAACCGAGGGCTACCAGTTCCGGATGGAACACAGCGCACCCTTGGGGCCGCTGTTGGTTCTGACCACCACACCGTCGACCGCCAACTTGCAATTGAATCCGGGTGTCGGCAAGTTCGGCGACTCACCGCTCTGCACCAGGACCATGGCCCACAAGTTCGGATCGGCGAGCATGGCGTCGAATACCCACGGCTTGTCCGGCGCGATGTCCACATCCGCCCTCGGGCTGAACTCGTACGGATTGTGGCTGTAGTCGGAGAACATCACGGGCTCGCTGTCGCGGTAGTAGATGTGAGCCCAGTACGGAGCGTCAGCGGTCACGGTGTACTGCACATGATGCAGCGGCGGCCCTGGGGGCGGGTCGTCGGCGAATGCCGGTGCGGCGGTGGCGATTGTGCCAGCCGCCAGCACGGTGACCGTTGCAGTGGTCAGGACTCGGCCCGTCGGGTAGCGCATCGATCACATCCTCGTCAAGGTGAACGGGTAGGTGAAGGAGCCGCCGGGGGCGCCGTCGCAGCCGGCGTCGAACGACGAGACCATCTCGCCCGCGAGCGTGTTCGCGTCCCAAGTGTAGACGTCGTGGGTCGGGATGGTGGGTCCGTAATAGATGTCCCCGCACCGCAGGCCGTAGAACTCATCGATGGTCAAGGTGTAACGACCGTCGACCAACCGAGCATCGCCACGGTTAGAGACCGCCTTGGCGACCGGCTGCGGGATGGTCATGATGGTGATGCAGTCATGCTGGAAGTTGTCGGTGCCGGGATCGTGGCAGGGCGTGATCGCCGACCAGATCCAGGTGTGGAAGTCCCTGCGGTCCGGCATGTTGAGGCTGTAGTTGCCGAAATACATGGCTTGCGACGGCGGTGCCATGGCGATTGCCGTCCCCAATCCGAGCGCGGCACTCATCGCCACACGGATCAAGCTGGACTTCACAGGCACACCTCCACGGATCGGCACTGGTCGGCTGACTATAGAACGAGATCACGCCTCACCGTGCCGAAACCGGAATCTCGTCTTCGCCAGTGAGATTGTCATTCTCGCATTCGGAGAATAGCAAATACGGCGGAGACGAGATTCGCGGATTCGTGAGTCGGGGCCCGGTATGTCAGCGCACGGGCTTGAACGTGATGTGCAGATCTGTCAGGCCGCGCAGGATGAAGGTCGGCTCGTAGTTGTAGCGACGGTCGTCTGCCGGGCCGTGGAACTCCTCGTCGATGCCGATATCTGCCATCCGGTCGAGGATGCGCTCCAACGACACCCGGCCCTCGACGCGGGCCAGCGGGCCGCCGGGGCAGCTGTGCACGCCACGGCCGAACGCGATGTGTTCGCGGACATTCTTGCGATCGAGGCTGAAGGTGTGTGGATCCTCGAATCGGACCGGGTCGCGGTTCACCGCACCGGGGCACACCATCAGCGTGGTGCCGGCCGGTACGTCGATGTCACCCAGCTTGGTGTCCTTCTTGGCCAGCCGGAACTGGCTCTTGACGGGGGCGTCCATCCGCAGGGCTTCCTCGACGAAGGTCGGGATGCGGCTGCGGTCGTCGCGCAGGGCCTGTTGGATGTCCGGACGGTCGCCGAGTACCCGCAGCGAGGCCGAGAGCAGCTTTGTGGTGGTCTCCTGGCCGGCGGCGAAGAGGAACGTCGCGGAGCGAACGACCTCGATGATGGGTGGCACGGAACCGTCGGGGTAGTTCGCCGTGGCGAGTGCCGTCAGCACGTCGTCCCGCGGTTCCTTACGGCGGTCTTCGAGGTAACGGCTGAACTTGTCGTCGAGCCATTCCAATGGATTGCTCGAAACGAGGTCGCCATCGAGCGAGCCGACCTGGGCGCCGGGTCGTGGCGCGCCCAATACCGTGCGGAACTCTTCGTGGTCTTCTTCCGGTACGCCCAGCATGTCGGCGATCACCAACAGTGAGAACGGCTTCGCGTAGGCGCTGAGGAACTCACATTTGCCGTCGGCGATGAAGTCATCGAGGCACTGGTCGGCCAGCCGCCACATGAAGTCCTCGTTCTCCTTCAACCGCCGCGGTGTCAGCAGCCGATTGAGCAGGGAACGGGCGTTGGTGTGATCGGGTGGGTCCATGGTGACCATGTGCTCGAACATCGGCATCTGCGGGCGGTGGGCCGCAATCTGCTCGGTGATGTCCGAGCCTTCGGGGGTGAACGGCAGCGGCGGGAACGGGCCCGCAACCGCGATGCAGGACGAGAAGAGGTCGGTGTCCTTGAGGACCGTGGTGGCCTCCTCGAACCCCGTGATCGCCAGGACGCCGTAATTCGGTTCCTTCACAACCGGGCACTTGCTGCGCAGGTGGTCGAAGTACGGGTGCGGGTCGGGGACCAGCGACGGGTCGGTGAAGTAGTCGACAGTGTCGTAGTCGGTCGTGCTGGAATCGGTCATCGTGTGCACTGCCTCTCGAAATCGATATGCGCTGCGGTGGTTTCGCGACGGGCTGCACCGCGCGAAGGATTTTCGAAATTGCTGAGCACCTGCTTAGCATGGCGGTAGAGTCGTGGTCAAGATCACCTGGCCGGGGGAAAGTTACGATCACCCGGACGTTGTGCTGGACAGGCCGTGAGGAGGACCGGGTATGGCATCCGCGCGCAGGATCGGGGCACCCGACGCGAAGAACCGGATCGTGCTGCTCGACGCTGCCGAGTCGCTGATGATCGAGGAGGGCTACGTCGCGGTCACCTCGCGCAGGGTGGCCGAGCGGGCCGGGCTCAAGCCCCAGCTGGTGCACTACTACTTCCGCACCATGGACGACCTGTTCCTGGCGGTGTTCGCGCGGCGGGCCGAGGAGGGCCTGGCAATCCAGGCCGAGGCGCTGAACTCGCCGCAGCCGCTGTGGGCGCTCTGGCGGTTGGGTATCGATCCCAGCGCGACCCGGCTGACCATGGAGATCATGGGGCTGGCCAACCACCGCAAGGCCCTGCGGGCCGAGATCGGCCGATATGCCGAACTGTTCCGCGACGCGCAGACGAAGGCCATCACCGCGGCGCTGGACAAATACGGCATCGACGTCTCGGAGGTGCCGCCAGTCGTCTGGACCTTCATGGCGGCCAGCGTGTCGCGGGTGATGGTCATGGAGCAGGCGCTCGGCATGTCGTCGGGGCACGCCGAGGTGCTGGAGTTCTGCGAAGGCTGGCTGCGCCACCTGGAAGGTGAACCGCAGCCCCTGGAGTTGCCGGCCTGAGATCACCGCTCCGGCCGGTATCCCGGAAGTGACCGCGATGGAAACCGCATTTCCATATTGTAGAACCAGGTTTCCGCCTACGCGAGGATGCGGCGGAGTTTGTCTACGCGACCAGACGCAGAATCGCGAGGAATGGGCTGAAATCCTGCGATTCTGTGTCTGGTCGTCGAGGAACTAGAGCGAGAGAATGGTGGCCGAGGCCGTGCCCGGCGCGCCGTACACCTGGGCCAGGCCGACGCGCGGGTTGCCCGGCACCTGGCGCTCGCCCGCCTCGCCACGGAGCTGACGTACCAGTTCGTGCATCTGGCGAAGCCCTGAGGCGCCGATCGGCTCGCCGTTGGCGATCAGGCCACCGTCGGTGTTGACCGGAATCGATCCGCCGATCTCGGTGGCACCGTCGGCCAGCAGCTTCTCCTGCTCACCATCGGCACACAACCCGGTCTCGGCCATATGGATCACCTCGGCACCGGCATCGGTGTCCTGCAGCTGGGCGATGTCCACATCCTCGGGCCCGATGCCAGCGGCCTCATAGGCTGCTTTGGCCGCGAAGACTGTCGGTGACGGGTCCTCATCGAGGGGCGCCGACGTGCCGTGCACCTCGTACGCGCCGAACGTGCGCGTCCGGATCTCGCTGGCCCGCACATACACCGGCTTGTCGGTGTACTTGTGCGCGATGTCGGCGCGGCACATGATCACCGCGGCGGCCCCTTCGTCGGGGGCGCAGAACATGTACTGCCGCAACGGATAGTTCAGGACCGGCGAGGCCATGATCTCCTCGACCGAGATCTCCTTGCGCCGGAAGGCATTCGGGTTCTTCTCGCCATTGCGGAAGTTCTTGTTGGCCACCCGCGCCAGCGTCTCCTCGGAGATGTTGTGCTTGTGGATGTAGTGGTTGGCCTTCATTCCGAAGAACTTGGTGGTGACGAACTGGCCGTTTTCGGCGTACCACTGTGGCAGCGCGAGTTTGGCGGGATCATCGGTGAACGCGCCGCGCGGGTGCTTGTCCAGACCGATCGCGATGCCGACGTCGTACTTGCCCAGCCGGATGGTGTCAGCGGTCTGCTGGATCGCGCTGGCCGCGGTGGCGCAGGCGTTGAACACGTTGGTGAACGTGATGCCGGTGAGTCCGACGAGGCGGGTCACTGCATCGGGATTCGACACTTCATAGCTGCCGCCGAAGCCGAACTGGATGTCTTTCCATTGCAGGCCGGCATCCTCGAGCGCGAGTTGAATTGCCTCGGCACCCATCTGCATCGCGGTCTTGTCGAACCGGCCGAACGGGTGCAGGCCGACGCCGATGATCGCTACGTCATTGCTCATGTTGCGCGGCCTTTCTAGATGGGCTGGAAGGCGAAGGTGACAACTTCGTTGCCTTCTTCGTCGGTGGTGAAGGGGATCATGGTGAGTTCGACGTCCATGCCGAATTGCAGTTTGGCTGGGTCGTTTTCGGTGAGGCGGCCCTCGACGCGCAGGACGGGGCCGGTGTCGTCGGCGAGTTCGACGAGGCCGACGCCGAAGGGGGTGAAGTCTTTTCCGGTGGGTCCCTTGTAGGGGGCTCCGGGCGGGAAGCCCTGGGTGGTCCAGGCGATGACGGTGCCGCGGCGGGGCAAGCGGACCTCTTCGGTGCTACCGCCAGAACATTTGGGGCAGCGGGACTGGGCGGGAAACACGGTGGCCGTGCAGTCAGTGCAACGGCTGCCGATCAGCTGGGGTTCGGCGTCGGGCCACGTCGAAATCTCGGGCGCCAGAGCAATCTGTGTTGACACGTCGCTGACGATAACTGGAAATGCAATTCTCGTCTAGTGAGAACCGACTGGCGTTAGGCTCTCGAACGCAGTTGAGGCCATACGGAGGGAGGCAGGCCAGTGAGCGAGGTCCTACCGGGCGAGGTCCGCCAGATCGGATACGTGGTGACCGATCTGGACGACGCGATAGCGGGCTGGTTGAAGATGGGCGTCGGTCCGTGGTTCGTCATCCGCGATCTGCCGCAACGGGTGACCTACCGGGGCGCGCCATGCGAGGTGAAGCTCTCGATGGCGCTCTCCAACAGCGGCGATCTCCAGGTTGAGCTGATCCAACAACTCGATGACACGCCCAGCATCTTCACCGAATTTCTGGGCGGCACCGCCGGCGCCGGCGGCGGCTTTCACCAACTTGCTTACTGGACAGACGATTTCGATGCGGCGATGGACAAGCTACGCGAGGCCGGCTGGCCGGAGGTGTGGTCGGGCGGGGAAGGTGAGGGCGTTCGATTCGCCTACTTCGAGCCGCCGACGGGCGCCACGATCGTCGAGGTCATGGAATTGACCGAGGCCTCCGCGGGCATGGCCGGCTATGTCCGGGCCCAGGCCGCCGGCTGGGACGGCAGTGATCCGATCCGGGAGTTGGGTGGCTGACCGCCCGGGCGATCTCCCTGCGCCGAAACAGCATTCCAGCAGGCCGGTACTCGAACTTTTCCTGACGGAATACCGTTTCGGCGCGGTGGCGGGCCGACGCGGCGCATCTACTTGGCTTTGTTCATCACCTTCTCGGCTGCGGCCCAGTGCTCGTCGGAGCACCAGAGCCGGGCGAATGCCGAAACGGCCTCGGTGGTGGACACCCCGTTGATGACCCGCTTCACCTCACCGGCCTGACGCCGGGCCAGCAGCTGCGCCGTCGACCGCCATGCCTCGGCGAACTCGGCGCGGGGGACCACCTGGTCGATCAGGCCGACCTGCTCGGCCTCACGGGCGCCGAGGATGCGACCGGTTCCGGCCAGGAGTAGTGCCCGGCTGCGCCCAACCAGTGTTGCGAGCCGTTCGGCCCCACCCCAGGCGGGCATGATCGCCAGCGCGACCTGGTTGAAGCCGATCCTGATGTCGTCAGCGGCAATTCGGATGTCCGCGGCCACTGCGACCTCGGCTCCGCCACCCAGGGCGTGACCGTTCAACGCGGCGATCACAGGTCCGTCGAAACCTGCGATGCGGTCGCAGATCGTGCGCATCCGCCAGGCCATCTCGGAAGCCTCGAGTTCGGTGCGCAGGGCTGCCAGTTCCTTGAGGTCGCCCCCGGAGACGAAGGCACGGTCGCCGCCGCCGGTGATCGCCAGGGCACGCGCGCCGGCCGCGCCGTCGAGCGCCTTGTTCAGCGCATCCATGGTGTCCAGCGAGATGGCATTGCGTGCCTGAGGCCTGTCGATCGTGATGACCGCCAGTTCGCCGTCGATTTCGAGGTCGACCATCAAACGTTCTCCAGTTCCGGGATTGGCATTCTCGTCTGATGAGAATAACATCACCGATGTGCGCGACATCCCCGTTGAGCTGACCAAACGGTACGTCGAAGAAGGCTGGTGGCGACCCGAAACCCTGGGGCAGATGCTGGCCGATGGGCTGGCAGCCAGTCCCGATGCCACGTTCTGTGTGCACTCCGCGACGCGTCCGTACCAGGGCACGTTCGGCGACGTCGAGCACGCCGCTCGGCGCCTGGCCGCGGGTCTTCGGGACCGCGGCGTCGGGCCCGGTGATGTCGTGGCCTTGCAGTTACCGAACTGGATGGAGGCCGCCGTCGCGTTCTGGGCATCGGCCTTCCTCGGTGCCGTGACCGTTCCGATCGTGCACTTCTACGGGCGCAAGGAACTCGGCCACATCATGGCCACCGCGCAACCGAAGGTGTTCATCACCACCGAGCAATTCGGCCGGATGAAGTTCCAGCCGGACTTGTGCGCCGACGTGCCGATCGTCGGCCTCGTGGGGCAGGACTCGTACACCGATCTCCTCGCCGATGGACCGATGAGTGGCACCCTGACCACGGATCCGGCGTCGCCGGCCCTGATCGCCTTCACCTCCGGAACCACCCGCGATCCCAAAGGCGTCATCCACAGTCACCAGACGCTGGGCTTCGAAACCCGTCAGTTGCTCGAGAACTATCCGCCGGACCGGGGACGTCAACTGACCGCGACACCCGTCGGGCACTTCATCGGCATGGTCGGCGCCTTCCTGATCCCCGTGCTGGAGGGCGCCCCGATCGACCTGTGCGACGTATGGGACCCGGGCAAGGTCCTGGAGCTGATCGAGCGGGACGAATTGTCGATCGGTGGCGGTCCGCCGTACTTCGTCACCAGCCTGATGGATCACCCGAACTTCAACGAACGTCATCTGGCCCGGTTCACCACCGTCGGCCTTGGCGGCTCGACGGTGCCCGCGGCTGTCACCCGGCGGTTGGCCGATCTGGGCCTTTTCGTCTTCCGTTCCTATGGCAGCACCGAGCATCCGTCGATCACCGGATCGGGGGCGTCGGCGCCAGAGGCCAAGCGGTTGTACACCGACGGCAATGCGCGTCCCGGCGTGGAGATCCGCCTCGGTCCGGACGGTGAGATCTTCAGCCGCGGACCCGATCTGTGCCTGGGCTATACCGACGATGCCCTCACCGCAAAGCATTTCGACGCCGACGGCTGGTATCGCACGGGTGACATCGGCGTGCTGGACGACGACGGCTATCTGACCATCACCGACCGCACCACCGATCTCATCATCCGCGGCGGTGAGAACATCAGCGCGCTGGAGGTGGAGGAGGTGCTGCTCGGCCTGCCGGACGTGATCGAGGCGATCGTGGTGGCGGCGCCGGACGCACGACTGGGAGAGCGGGTGGCCGCGGTTCTGCGGGTGCGCGACGGCGGCACCATGCCGACCCTCGATGAGGTGCGAGCCCATTTCGAGGCCGGCGGAGTGGCCCGGCAGAAGTGGCCGGAAGAGCTACATCAGGCCGACGACTTTCCCCGCACGGCCAGCGGGAAGGTGCAGAAGTACGTCATCCGTCAGGAGATTGCTGCAATCACCCGCTGAGCAGCCCTTCGGGCAGGCGGGGCATTGCGGCCAACATCAAGTGAGAATATGATTCTCTCGAATTGCAAAGGAGTTTTCCATGGGACAACTGTCGCATAGGGTCGACATTCCGTTTCCGCTGTTCGATGCGGACAATCACCTCTACGAGCCACCCGAGGCGCTGACGACGCACCTCCCCAGGGAGTACAAGGACATCGTCCAGTACGTCGAGATCAACGGCCGGACCAAGATCGCGATCAAGGGCCAGATCAGCAACTACATCCCGAACCCCACGTTCTCGCATGTCGCCAAGCCCGGTGCGTGGGAGGAGTACTTCAAGTTCGGCAACCCCGACGGAAAGAGCAAGCGCGAGCTCTTCGGCGAGCCGATGAAGTCCATCCCGGCCTTCTTCGAGCCGGCTCCGCGCCTGGAGCTGATGGATGAGCTGGGCCTCGACCGCAGCCTGATGTTCCCGACACTGGCCAGCCTGATCGAGGAGCGGCTCCGCGACGACCCGGTCGCCATCCACGTCATCATCCACTCGCTGAACCAGTGGCTGGACGAGGTGTGGGGCTTCAACTACAAGAACCGCATCTTCACCACCCCGGTGATCACCCTGCCGCTCGTCGACAAGGCCATCGAGGAACTGGAATGGGCGGTCAAGCGCGGTGCCCGGGCCATCCTGGTCCGTCCGGCGCCGGTGCCCGGATTCCGCGGCCCGCGCTCGTTCGCACTGCCGGAGTTTGATCCGTTCTGGCAGAAGTGCGTCGAGTACGACGTCTTCGTCGGCATGCACTCCTCCGACAGCGGCTACTCCCGCTACACCTCGGAGTGGGACGGCGCGGCGCAGGAGATGCTGCCGTTCCAGACCAACGCGATGTCGATCCTCAACGAGTGGCGCCCGATCCAGGATGCCGTGGCCTCGTGGGTGATTCACGGCGCGCTGTTCCGGTTCCCGACGCTCAAGGTCGGCATCGTCGAGGCCGGATCGAAGTGGATGTTCCCGCTGCTCGATTCGATGGCCGAGGTCTACAAGAAGGCCCCCGAGGCGTTCCCGGGTAATCCGATGGAGGAGATCAAGAACCGCATCTACGTCAGCCCGTTCTACGAAGAGGGCATCGACGAGCTGATCAACCTGATCGGCGTGGACCAGGTGCTCTACGGTTCCGACTGGCCGCACCCGGAGGGCCTGGCCGAGCCGACCCACTACGTGACCGCGCTCGAGCACCTCGCCGTCGAGGATCAGGCGAAGATCATGGGCGGCAACCTGAGTCGACTGGTCACCGTCTAAAGGGGCCGGACGCATCGAACAGTGGCAGACCATCCCCGGGATGGTCTTGAGTGCAGCGGACCGTTTCGGCGATACCGAAGCCGTCGTCGACTATGGCGACAATCAGGCTGGTGCCGACGGTCCGCTGCGACTGTCCTTCACCGAACTCGTCGGACGCATCCGGAAAGCCTCGGGTGCGTTCGCCGAGTTCGGCGTCGCCAAAGGGGACCGGGTCGCGGTCTGGGCCCCCAATTCGGCAGAGTGGATCATCGCGGCGTTCGGGATCATGGCCGCCGGCGGCGTCCTGGTCCCGGTCAACACCCGGTTCAAGGCCGAGGAGGCCGCCGACGTGGTGGAGCGCAGCGGCGCCAAGGCGGTGATGGTCCAAAACGGTTTCCTTGGACAGGATTTCACGTTCTCCGCGACGCATCTCGACGTCCCGGTCATCGATCTGAAGTCGGACTTCCTGAGTAGCGGGTCGCCGTTCGTCAGGGACGTGCAACCCACCGACATCTCCGACGTCATCTTCACCTCGGGTACCACCGGTAGGCCCAAGGGCGCGATGATGAACCACAGCCAGACGCTGCGGGCCTACGAGGAGTGGGCCACCCTGGCGGATCTGCGCGAGCGCGACCGATACCTGATGATCAACCCGTACTTCCACACCTTCGGGTTGAAGGCCGGCCTGGTGGCCTCTTTCCTGCGTGGCGCGACGATGCTGCCGGTCGCAGTGTTCGACATCGACAACGTTGTGGAACTGATCGAGCGCGAACGCATCACGATGCTGCCGGGGCCGCCCACGCTGTACCACTCACTGCTTGCCGTCACAGACCGCGAGCGGCTGGCGACGCTACGGGCCGCCGTGACGGGCGCCGCCGACATCCCGGTGGAACTGGTGCGACGCATCCGCGAGGAGTTGCCGTTCCAGACGTTGATGACGGGCTATGGCCTCACCGAGGCAGGCAATGTCACGCTGTCACGGCCCGGTGACTCGGCCGAAGACGTGGCCACCACCGCGGGGCTGCCGTGCGAGGACATCGAGGTACGCATCGCCGACGACGGCGAAGTGCTGGTGCGCGGGTACAACGTGATGCAGGGCTACCTGGATGACCCGACTGCCACCGCCGAGGCGATCGACGATGACGGCTGGCTGCACACCGGAGATCTCGGCGAGTTCACCGAGTCCGGGCGGTTGCGGATCGTCGGACGTAAGAAAGACATGTTCATCGTCGGTGGCTTCAACGCCTACCCGGCCGAGATCGAAGGGTTCCTGCTCAAGCACCCGTCGATCGCGCAGATTGCTGTGATCGGCGTGCCCGACGAGCGAATGGGGCAGGTGGGCAAGGCGTTCGTGGTGCTGCGGGACGGGCCGGGCGCCTCGACGGTGGCGGCGGAGGAGCTGATCGCCTGGAGCCGCGAGCGGATGGCCGGCTACAAGGTGCCCCGGTATGTCGAGTTTCTCGACGAACTTCCACTCAATGCCACGGGCAAGGTGATGAAGAATCAGCTTGAGGCGCGGGAAACGGCCAGTCCGCACTAATCGAACGCACAGCCCGTAAACATCATTTCCGCAGCTAAATGGCCATTTAAGTGCCTGCTGCCGATGATGTACTCTCGGGTCACTACCGCAAACTGATAACGTAATTCTCGTTAAGCAGGCTGCTGAACGGACAGGAGGTCGGCATGCCGTCCCGCAAGCCTTCGTCGCCGGTAATCGATACTAGCGAAGATGACGCGTCGCCGAGCGACGCACTGAAGTTGGCCGAACAAGCCGAAGCCGAGGCCGCAGAGGCCGAAGCCGTCGCGGCCGCCGCGCGCGCCCGGGCCCGCGCCATCCGGTTGCGCAACGAGGTTGCCGCGGACAAGAGCGTGACTGACGCGGCCGAGGCCGACGAGGCGGCGACATCGGAGGTCGATGCCGACACCGCCGACACACCTGAGATCACCGACACCACCGGCGCAGATGCCGAGACGGAGGCCGTCGAAGCCGAGCCGATCGAGGAAGCCGTCGAGAAAGCCGTCGAGAAAGCCGTCGAGAAAGCCGAAGTATCTGCGCCCGAAGCAGAAGCAGAAGCCGGCAAGGGCAAGCTTTCGCGGCTGCCGCGGGTCCGGGTATCGAGTCTGTTCTGGAAGGTGCTGGCGAGCTGCCTGACGCTCATCGTCATCGCGGGATTGCTCGGGTTCAGTGGCTGGATGATCTGGCACCACCGCCAGGCTGAGCACCGCCAGCAGTTGGCGGCCGAGTACACGGCTGCGGCCCGCCAAACCGTCGTCACCCTCATGTCGCTGGACTTCAACCATGCCCAGGACGCCGTCAAGAACATCCTCGACAACTCGACGGGCGAGTTCCGGGAGGACTTCGAGGCGCAGTCCAAGGACTTCGTCAAGCTGGCCCAGGACGCCAAGGTGGTGACCGAGGCCAACGTGACCGGCGCCGCGGTCGACACCATGGACGACAAGAACGCCGTTGTGCTGGTTGCGGTGAACACCCAGGTCACCAACACGAGCGGGGCCAACAAACAGGCCCGGCCGTGGCGGGTGGCCGTCGATATGGTCCGCGAAGGTGACCAGATCAAGCTGTCGAAAGTCGAGTTCGTGCCGTGACCCTGGATCAGGACATCAAAGAGACCGATAAGGCCGACACCGATAAGGCCGACGCCGAGAAGACCGCCGAGACCGAGGAAACCGCCGAAGCCGCTGGCGAGGAGCAGGCAGAGGTCGATACGACCGGCGACAGCGACACGGATGCTCCTGAGCCGCCGGGAGGGTGGGCCCAGAAGCTCAAGAGGCTGTGGTTCCCGCTGGCACTCGTGGTGGCGCTGATCGTGTCGGCCGCGCTGGCCGGATGGCTGTACTTCGCGCAGTTCCGGGCCGACCAGCAGACCGGACCGGCAGCGTCGGCGACGGTCCTCAAGGCGGCGAACGACGGCACCGTGGCTCTGCTGAGCTATGCCCCAGACAGCCTCGACCGGGATTTCTCCGCCGCCAAGTCACACCTGACCGGCGACTTCCTGTCGTACTACACCCAGTTCACACAGGAGATCGTCGCTCCCGCCGCCAAGCAGAAGTCGGTGAAGACCACAGCCGCAATCGTGCGTTCTGCCGTCTCGGAGATCCATCCCGATTCGGCGACCGTGCTGGTGTTCGTCAATCAGGCCACGACGAGTGCGGAAAACCCCAACGGGAGCTTCGCGGCCAGCGCCGTCAAGGTCGGGATGAGCAAGATCGACGGCAACTGGTTGATCTCGTCGTTCGACCCGGTGTAATCGCTGGCCCAACCCGTCGGAGCGTCCCCGTCGGAACGTCAGTCCTGAGCGTGACGTTCGTAAACCCAGCGCTCCAGCCATGTCTGTGTTTCGTGCACCGCCAGCGCGGTGAGCGCTGCGCTGAGCGCGACGAGGACCAGCAGTAGAGCACTCATGGCAGGCAACCGGCGCTCTCATTGTGGTGGGAGCCGCCGTGCGAACCGGCTCGGTGAGATGAGCCCGCCAACGAGTATCGCGTTACCTGCCTCTGCGTGGGGCCGGCGGCCGTGTCGAGGACGGCGCGCTTGATGGACCGGTAGTGGTCGCGCTCGGTGGCGCACCAGGCGTCGGGCCAGCCTTCGAGCAGATCACCGCTTCGCACCAGCCGGTGCAGGGCGGGACCAGCGACCGCAGGTATGGGCGGTCCATCGAGCCGCGCCATCGACTCGTGCATGGCGAGCGCTTCGTGCCAGTCGACCTTCACCTCGGGTGCCAGGCTGACGTACTGATGTTGTACGACGAGCAAGGCGTCGGCGCCCAGCGGTCGCAATCGCCACAGCGCGGAGCGCAGGGAGGACACCGCTTTGTGTGGCGGGCTGCCCGGCCACAGCAGGTCACACACCCAGCTGCGGTGCAGCTCACGGCGCTTCACGGCGGCCAGCGCCACCAACCGGCGACATGAGGGCGGCAACACCACCGGCTCCATGTCGCGATATACGGCGAACTCGCCGAGGACGTTCAGCGTGAATTGCTTGGACACACGCTCATCCTCGAGCCTGGCTGCGGCGGTGACATCAGTAGTGCACTACCTGTATTTGGCGTACGTTTCCGCCACCACGCCGTAGCCAATCCGTGGTCTGGTGCGCTCATGGGGTGGAATTGCGGTGCAATCCGGCGAGAGAAGGACATATAAGTGTGAACGAGGACAGACCGAGCCCGGTTCAAACCCATCGGCTGAGCCGGATGAGCGGACGTGATCCGCACGAAGAGCACCGGGTCGCGACTCCGCTGGAATTGTTGTTCGACCTGACCTTTGTGATCGCTTTCGGGGTGGCGGCCTCGCAATTCGCCCACCTGATGGCCGAGGGCCACGTGTCGGCCGGGCTGGCGGGGTTCGGGTTCTCCGCATTCGCGATCTGGTGGGCGTGGATGAACTTCACCTGGTTCGCATCCGCCTATGACACGGATGACTGGATCTATCGCGTCATGACGATGCTGCAGATGGTCGGCGTCATCATCCTCGCGATCGGCATACCTCCGGTATTCGCCTCGATCGAACACGGCGGGCACGTCGACAACGTGGTGATGGTGGCCGGCTATGTGGTGATGCGAATTGCGTTGGTGGGGCAGTGGTTACGGGCCGCCAAGCAGGATCCGCCCCGCCGGTCGGCGTGCCTGACCTACGCCTGCACGGTCGTCGTCGCGCAGATCGGGTGGGTGGTGCAGATCTTCGTGCAGACCTCACTGACGGTCTTCTTCGTCACCGCATTGATGCTGATGGTCGTGGAGGTCAGTGGCCCCGTGGTGGCCGAGCGGCTGATGAGTGGCACACCGTGGCACGCCCATCACGTCGCCGAACGCTATGGGCTGCTGGCGATCATCGCATTGGGCGAAGGCGTGGTCGGCACGGTGGCGTCCCTGACTGCGGCGGTGGGAGAGCACGGCTGGTCCACCGATGCGATCCTGCTGGTGGCCTCCGGAATCGGGCTGACCTTCGGCATGTGGTGGGTGTACTTCCTGGTCCCGGCCGGCGCCCTGCTCCATGCCCAGCGCACGCTGTCGTTCTGGTACGGATACCTGCACCTGGCGGTGTTCGCGGCGATCGTGGCCACCGGCGCGGGATTACACGTGGCCGCCTATTACGTCGACGGTGAATCGAAGCTGAGTTCCGTCGGCACCGTGCTGGCCGTGGCGATCCCGGTGGGCATCTATCTGGTGGCGATGTTCGTCATCTACTCACTCCTGGTGCGGGATCTGGATCTGCTGCACGCCCTGTTGCTGGTGCTCGCCGCGGCGGTCCTGCTGGCTGCGGTGGTGCTGGCGGCGCAGGGGACGTCGATGTCGGTGTGTCTGTTGGTCGTCACCGCGGCGCCGGTGGTGGTGGTCGTCGGGTTCGAGGCCGTCGGACACCGGCACGCCGCCGAGATCGTCGGCCGGCGCCTGGAGAGTCACTTGCCGGGGTGAGCTTCGGGGCTCTCCAACCAGGTCGCAACCCCTGACTCAAGTCAGTAACATCACCGCTACCGGACGACGGCAATCACTATGGGGGAACGATGCACGGTCAGGTCGGGACGATGAAAGGTGCCGCGAAATCGACGATTCAAGCGCCGGGGCCGAGTCTGTTCGAACTCACCCGCATCGCTGCCGGTGACCCGCGCAACGTGGCATACACACTGCTGCCCGAGGTTTCGCGCCGCTACGGCGATGTCGTGAACATCCCGGTTCCGGCGCCTGGACTGACGATGACACTGATCAGTCACCCGGACCACCTAGAACAGGTGCTGATCCGCAAGCACGAGAACTACCGCAAGCACGAATCCAGCCGCGAACTCGCTTTCGGCGAACCCACGCCGTTTGGCCTGCTCGAGGGGGAGGAGTGGAAGCGCATGCGAAGGCTGCTCAGTCCCCATTTCCGGGCGAGCGGGCTGGCCGACGCCGGCCCTGGAATGCTCAGCGCCATCACCGATCGGGTGGGGGCATGGACCTCATACGTCGAAGACCACCGACCGGCCGCTCTACACGAGGAACTGGGGTTGGTCGTCCTGGACGGGCTGCTACGGAGCATGTTCTCCAGCGCGTGGCCGAACGACCGGTTGACCCGCTGCGTCATCGCCACCCGCGACTATGACCGCTACATGCTTGCCCGGGTCTCCATGGATGCGTTGCCGTTCTTCATCCCGCGACCGTTCCGCAAGCGCGGCGCGGCTGCCAAAAGGTTCCTGTACGCGCAGGCTGACCAGATGATCGCGCAACGTCGAAGCGATGGACCGCGCGAGCGGACCGACCTTCTGGATGCGTTGCTCAGACGCCGTTTCCGGGCTCTGCCGAACACCAGTACGCGCGCCTGCGTTCAGAACTGGTCTCATTGATGCTGGGGGCGGCGAGCACGACGACCAGTGCGGTCGGTTGGGCGGTGGCACTACTGTTCGCGGATACCGAGGCCCTGACCCGGGCCAGAGCTGAGGTGGATGAACTCGGCGGGGCGCCATTGGACTATCGGCATCTGGCCGAACTCCCATATGTGCAGTGCTGTTTCGACGAGGGGCAGCGGATTCAGTCCTGGGTGCCGATCAACAGGCGCATCGCAATACAGGACGACGAGATCGGAGGTTATGCCATTCCCGCCGGCTCGCATCTCCTGTTTTCACCGTACGGGATACATCGGGACAGCCGATTCTGGAAGGACCCGGAAGCGTTTCGTCCTAGCCGCTTTCAGGATGACACCATAAATCAGAGCGCGTTCCTGCCCTTCAGCATCGGACCGCGAAAGTGTATGGGCTACCGAATGGCCAATGCCACCGCGGTCCTGACGCTGGCATCGATACTTCAGCGTTACGAGCTGAGGCTGCCGACCGATTGGCGGCCTCAGCACCACTTCAGCCGGGCGATGCAAGCGCCGGTGGGGTCGTCGATGTTGCTGACTCGGCGGGTCGCCTAGCGCCCTGGAAGAATGTGGTCGCGCGGGGGCGGATCGATCAACCGCGCTTCGACAGGTGGTACATCCGGTACGCGATATCTCCTGTCGCCACCGCGCGGTGGAGGCCGTGCCCAGGCGCACCCGCCACGCCTTTGGTGAGCTGGCGCAACAGAAAAGGCGTGTGCCGTTTGAAACGTTCATGCGTGGTGGGTGCGCCCCAGATCGTGTCCAGGCCCCGCAGTATCTCGATGTTGATGTTGCGCTCGGCCAGTACGGTCAGCGGTGAGTCGGCCAGCTGTGCTTCCCATTCCGGTACGTGTTTGCGCTTCCTGAGGTCGACGTAGAGAAGGTGGCCGCCTTCGACGAGGACCCGTGCCACCTCGCGCAGGAACCCCGGGAAATCGGGGTAGCAGTGCGACGATTCGATATTCACGACAGCGTCGAATGACGCATCCGGAAACGGCAGGTCCTGCGCATTGCCCTGGATGAACGTCAATCCTGGTGCCTGGTGGATGCGCTGGCAGAAGGCGATTCCTCGGCCGTTCAGGTCCAGGCCCGTATACGACGCCGGTCGCAGATACCGCGTGAGATATGAGGCGCCGCCACCGTGACCGCATCCGACCTCGAGCACACGCTTGTCCGCGATGTCGGTCTGGGTGGCCGTGGTGTGGTACAGCTGGATTGAGGGCCTGTCGGGTTCGTCCGCGGGATCGAGTGCCAGTCCGAGGGGCGGGTCCGTCTCGTAGCCAGCGTCGAGAAATATGGTTCCGTCGCGCTCCAATCGGCGGGTCTGTAGCGGATAGGCATGCTTGGCCGAGTACTTCCATGTGATCGGGTTGTAGACGGCGCGGAACACCAGGTCCATGGGAATCCAACTTTCGTAGGTCGGGTCGGTGGCGGACATCGGATGATCAGGTCGGGGATGGCTCAGGCGGGACGGGTATCCGGCCGCGGTGCAGACGCCCGTGCAACCGAGCCAGCGGGCCGGGCGCCCACCAGTTCCATCGACCGAGCAGCTGCATGAACGCCGGCAGCAGCGCCATCCGGATCAGCGTGGCATCGACGAGCAGGGCGATGGTCAGCCCGACACCGAACATCCGGATCAACGCGACCTGACTGCCGATCTGCGCGGCGAACGGAATGGCCATCAGGAGTGCGGCTGCGGTCACGACGCGGCCTGAGCGCGTCACCCCGAGCGCCACACTCGCCTCGTTGTCCGCTTGTGTGCGTTCCGATTTCAGCCAGTATTCGCGGATTCGAGAGACGAGGAACACTTCGTAGTCCATCGACAGTGCGAAGGCGAAGCACAGCAGTGGCACCGGAAGGAATGTCGACAACGCTCCGGTGGGCGTCGTGCCGAGCGCCCCGAGGTGGCCCTCCTGGAAGATCCATACCAGTGTGCCCAGGGTGGCCGTCAACGACAGCGCGCCGAGCGCAAGGGCTTTGATCGGTATCACCACGCTGCCGGTCAGCAGGAAGAGCAGGACGAAGACCGTCACCGCCAACGCGCTGAGCACCCTCGGCAACGGCTTCGTCACTGATTCGACGTTGTCGCGGTTGCCCTGGGCCATGCCCGTGAAGAGCACTGACCGCTCGGCCGGCACCGTAACCGCTCGGAGTTGTGTGAGTTGAGCATCGGACTCGTCGGACAGCGCCGGTGCCGTGCTGCTGATCGTCATGAACGCACTGCCGTCGGCCACACCGCTACCGTCGGACGGCGGTCCGACCATCGCGCCTGACACGTAGATGCCGACCGGTGCCGACACGGCGGACACGCCTGCGACGCCGGACAGCTGCGCCGCGTAGCGATGGAGTGCATCCGCCGGCAGCCCGGTCGCATCCGGAATCACCACGGTGACCGCCGACACTTCATCGGTCACATAGTCATCGCGTAGCTGATCGCCGACGTGCCGCGCCGACGCTGACTGCGGCAGCATCCGATCATCGGGGGTACCCAGCTTCAGGTTGAGGAACGGCGCGCCGAGAACCAGCAGCCCGATGACCACCGTGACGGCGACGGCAATCGGGTGACGCATGACGAAACGTGTTGTGCGGTAGAGCATCCTGTCCTCGACCGGGCGGTCGTCCCGGGATGCGCGCCGGATGAGTTTGCGGACGTCGAGCGAGTTCATCCGGTCACCGAGTAGCACGATCGCGGCGGGCGCGACGAGCACCGCCGCGAACGCCGCAAAGCCCACCGCCGCGACGCCGGCGTACGCCAATGAGCGCAGCATGGGCATCGGAAACAGCACGAGCGCCAGCAAGGACGTCGCGACCGTGATCGCGGAGTAGAGCACCGTGCGTCCCGCGGCCACCAGTGTGGTGACCAACGCATCGTCTCGGGGCCTTCCAGCGGCGAGTTCGTCGCGATAACGACTGACGATCAGCAGGGTATAGTCCACGGCCAAGGCGAATCCGAGTCCGACACATAGGTTCAACGCAAACAAGGAGACCTCGGTGCCGTACGCGATGAGCTTCAGCGCCGCCAACGATCCGACGATGGCCATGACCCCGACCGCCACGGGCAGCGCTGCCGCGATCAGGCCACCGAACACCCACACGAGTACGAAAAAGCTGATCGGGATGGCGATCGATTCCATAAGCAACATGTCATGCTTGGTCTGCTCTTCGATCTGCGAGGCGAAGATCGTCACTCCACCGGCACGCGCCGTCACCCCGTCCTGGTCGGTGACGACCTGTCTCGCAAGTTCGGTCGCCCGCGCCGAAGCCGTGCCATCGTCACCTTCGATGCCTGCCACGATCAGACCGGACGATCCGTCTCTGCTGATCAGCCTTGCGGCGTCCCGAGTAGGTACGGTCCACGGTGACGCGACGCTCACGACGTGCGGTGAGGCGCTCAACTGGTCGACGATCGACGTTCCGAGCGCACGTGCCGGACCGTCTTGCACATCGTGTTGGGCGGAGACAGTGATCATGAGCTGCCACTGGCTTTGTCCGAACTTCTGTTCCAGCAACGCATTCGCTCTCGCGGACTCCGAAGCTGGATCGAATCCACCTCCAGCACTGAGACTTCCGACGACCGAACTCGAGAAGAGACCCAGGACCGCCGTGAGCAGTGCTGCGCCGGCCAAAACCCGCCACCGTGCAACCAAAGCCACTCGAGCGAGTCGCTGCAGCAGGTCACTTCTCTCGGTACAACTGGTCCTCAATCCGTCGCCTCGTTCCAGTGTGCCCGTGGATCACCGAATCTCGCTTCGGTGGCACACCGGGGAGCGGCGGTGCGACCATCGGCCATCAACCGCAGCCCGACCGCATGGCCGATGAACCCGACCACACCAGACACCGACACCGGATCAGACATCAGAAGCCAGCGCCGAACCCGTTGTGGTGATGGCGGATTGCTGTGCCAGATTGTCCTCGACTTCTCGGCTCCATACAGAGACGGGGTACTCGGTGTCGAGTTCGAACTCGACGTGGGCCGTCATGTCCGCGGTGACATCCGCGACGTCGACATAGAACTGTTCGTACCATCGCCGCAGTTGGTAGATCGGGCCGTCCTCATCACAGAGCAACGGGTTGTCGATCTTCGCCTTGTGCAGGAAGATCTCGACATCCTGTTCGAACCCCGCTGTCACGCCCTCGGCTACCAAAGTGGCGAGTCTGGAGGTGGTTTCGGCATCGAGCCCCAGTGGCTTCCGCACCGAAACCGCGTTGTGCAAAATGAACGAGTTCTGATCCACCGGATAGTGAAATGCGATCAGGATGGCCTCGGTGCGATACCCGCTGAGGTTGTTGTGCAGGTACGTGACGACGTAGGCGGGCCCGTAGTAGGACGACTCCACCTTGAGGATCGACTTGCCGAATTCCGGACCGAGATTCGTGTCGGCACGTCCCCGGTTGATCAGGAACTGGCTCGCTACGTGACCTTCGAACACATTCTTGAACGTGGTCGGGAATCCGTCGTGGACGTAGAAGAAATGCGCCGTGTCAGCCAGGTTGTCGACGATCTCGCGACTGTGCGAGTTGTCGATGCGCCACTGCTTGGTCGTCCACTCGGTCCATTCGTCGCTGTACGCCGCATCGATCCGAGGAATGGCCACCGCGTCCGGCGGTGGGTTGCCTTCATGGTCGTGCCACAGGTAGAGGAAGCCGTTCTCCTGGCAGGTGATCCAGGCCCTGGTCCGGGCCAACTTGGGAGTCCGTTTGGCATAGGGCACCAACGCGCAGCGCCCGTCACCGCGCCAGCGCCAGTCATGGAACGGGCATGCGACGGCGTCCCCCTTGATCGAACCGCGGCTGAGGTCCCCGCCCATGTGTCTGCAGTAGGCATCGAGCACCCTCAGCCGCCCGCTGCCGTCCTCGAAGACGACTAGTCTGGTACCGAAGGCCGCGACGGCGTGAGGCTGGCCATCGCGGAAAGAATTTTCCAGGCCCAGACAATGCCATCCCCGGGCATACCTAGTGGGAAGCGCCCCGGTTTCGATATAGCGAACAGAATCCATGTGTCCCCCGAATTCACTCTTCCAGACCAACGGCCGATCGCCGCGAAGTCAGTACGCGCATAACTCCGTTGTGCAACAAAGCATTTGGTCGTAGCCCCTGCGAGGCGCCCTACGCGGCCGACGACGTCCCTTTCGGGGGACAGGCCTTCGGACTCAACCCTCACCTTCTGTCGCTTGCCGTGTCTCCTGCCTCCCCTTCGGACAGGACCGCGTCGTAATCCCAGTGCGTCCCAGGGGACATCCACGGCGGCGTCCACGTCGCGAACCAGAGTCCAGACGGATGGTCCACGCGCACGGAGGCAACCCCCAGGAGCGCCCGTACTTCGGCGAGGGGCTTGTCGAGCAGGTCCTCCCACGGTGCGGCGGCCAGTTTGTCCGCGCGCCTGCCCCTTTCGACCGACGTTCGGTAGACGCGCAGCCTGTGACGCAGCGAAGCTCCGGGTATCCACACCGCGCCGGCGTAGCCCATCTTCTCGAGTGGACCTGCAGGCTGAGTCTGACCCGACTGGAACCCAATTGCGAGTACTTCACCGACGACATCCGGCCCGTACCCCGCCACTACGTGCTGGAGGTCGTGTACCACGGTGTGGCGCACCATGAAGTAGAAGAAGTCGTCGTGCCAGTTGAGCGCCTGAGCCAGCGGGCGGATGACGTCGGCTTCGTGGAAGAGGCAGCTGTCGAGTCCGTAGGTCGCCATGAAGGATCGGTAGCCGTGTCCCAGCGTCCCGACCGGCAACCCCGCCATATATCCGTCATCACGTAGTAGCGCGAGGAGATCCGGCTTGTCTCGAATAATCCTGTGTCCGTGGGGATGTGCGCGAACCTGATAGAACAGCCGGGCAAAAGCTGGAGCGCAGAGCAGGTAGAGGCCTGCGAACATGTGCGCGCCGGTGGGTTTGATGACGTCGAGCGCACCCTGGCGCAGTCGAGCTGCACCACCGATGTTCGGACTGTGCGGCGGAGCTGACCACACCGCGCGCGTGGCACTGAACCAATACCTGGCAACCCCGCGCCACGAACGCCGGTCGGGCACCACCCCGTCTGGATTTGTATACCCGTACATAGGTTCACCGCCGCGCAAGTCGGGTGGGCAGTCCGCCGACCAAGCCGGTCGAAATACGGATCTTGGGCTTGGGCGACCACCCGGGTCGAAGCTCCACGGTGTAGCGCTGCAGGATCGCGGCCAGGGTCATCAGGCCATCGATATAGGCCAATCGCCAGCCCATGCACTTTCGCGGTCCGATGTTGAACGGAATGTAGGCATTTCGGTTGATCTTGCCCACGAGGAACCGCTCCGGTTCGTAGTGCTCTGGTCGAGTCCAGAACCGGGTGTCGTGGTGCAGTCCGTATGGCGAGAGCAGGACGTGCGAGTCCTTCGGAATGTGGTAGCCGCCGATCTCGTCCTCCTCGCCGGCGGTGCGAATCAGCCCGGGCGAGGCCTGCATGCGCAAGGCCTCGTCGAAGCATGCGCGCAGGTAGGGCAGCTGCTCAAGGTGCGCGTACCGCAAGGAGACGCCACCGAGCGCATCGACCTCGGCGTTGGCCTTGGCCAGCGCGGCCGGATTCCCGTGCAGCAGGGCGACCGTCCACGCCGCCGATTGCGCTGTAGTCTCGAAGCCGGCGAAGATCAGTGAGGACAGTTCAGTGCGTAACCGCCGGTACCGTTGTTCCGGAGATCCGTTGAATGCCATTCCCATCAGTGCGTCGAGCAGATCGGGGGAGACCCGCGGGCCGTCCGTCAACCGTTGTGCGATGACCTTGTCGAGTTCACCGAGGAGAGTGGCCTGAGCGGCTTCGCCACGGCGTTGAAAGGGCCGGGGTAGCAGCGCGGGGAACGTCGACATCAGTGCGCGGCTGATCGTGTACGAGCCCAGATCGCGCGCGGCCTCGACGTAGCGGCCGACGGTGTCGCGATCGAGCACCGTGCTGAACATCGACCGCATCAGCGCGTCCATGACGACCGTTCCGAGTTCCACCTCGAGGTCTATCCACCGATCGCTGCCGAGGTGTCTGCGCCAGTCGTCCATCCCCGCGGCGACGGCTTCTGCCATCGACTCACTAAGCCGTGCAAGCGAATTCTCGGTGAAAAACGGATTGAGTGACTGACGCCATTGCCGCCATTCCTGGCCCTCCAGCACCGGCATCACGTCGGGTTCGCCGACGACGAGTTCATTGGTGAGGTGGTGTCGGACGTAACGGCCGTGGTGACGCGTCATGACATGGTCGACGTGGTCTGGATGGCTCAGCAGGGTCATCGTCCAACCCAGGACCGGAACCGGCACGTTCGCGACGTCGCCGTGCCGACGCGCGATCTCGGGCAGAAGGCCGTAGAAGATGTCCTGCCGTGCGCTGAGCACGACCAGTTCCACGAGCCTGGGCCCGGGCGGTCGACGATAACTCGGCTCGCGTTCAGCCGAACCGTCCCCACGGCCCAGCAACGATCTCACAGCCCCCAACCTCGAAACCCCCAGAATCGGCAGTAGCAGGTTTGCCCCTAGCGCAAAGGTTTACACGTCGAGTCTACTGTGTCAACAACGGTCTTGCGGACCTCAGGAAATTGGCTGCAGGGTAGGAGGATTGGATCCTCAGGTGGAGAAGTGCTATGAACGCACGCCCTCCACTGTCATGATGAAATCTGGCCGGAGGCACGGCTGGGAACTGGGGGCAACAAACGTGAAGGACGGGCGGCATGGCTTCATGCGACGGTGGGAACCTCGTCGTCTGAAGGTGTACTTCTGGTGCTCGGTGTTCGGGCTGTTGCTCTCCGGGGTGCCGGTCATCCTTGTCGGGACCGGCGTTTGGCCGATGGAACCCACGGGTCTGATCTTCGGGCCCGCCCTGACCGTTCCCCTCTACGTCGCGATGGCTGCAGCGTGGTGGGATGCACCGGGTGAGCAGCGCACGACGTTAGAGAAATCGAACGAGTTCCTGTTGGTGTGGATTCCGATCACTGCCTCCAGCCAGATCTTCTGGGAGCTCGTCTGGCTGGTCGGCGATCTGTTCGGCTACATGGATCTCACCGAGGAGAACCGTTGGGGATGGATGTGGTGGTTCTTCGGGGCGGCTGATACCCGGTACCTGACCAGCGATCCGGGCCTCTTCGCGGTCGAGACATTCGTCGTGATCGGCGGGATCGTGCTCCTCGTGCAGTGGCTCAGGTTGTTGGCCGCGGGGGACGACATCAGCAAGCGCATCAACGCCTTGTGGTGGTGCTGCCTTGCCCTCGCCAACAATCTTACTGCCTTCGGGATCTACTACGTCTCCGAAGCGCGCGCGTCATTCGAACATCTCGGACAGGGTTTCTGGGGATTCGTCCTGAAGTTCGTGTTCATGAACAGCCCCTGGCTGGTCGGGCCAGCCATCTGCCTTCCGTTCATCGTCAAACAGCTCGCCTACCTGTACCGGATCAGCGGTACTCACGAACAGGTCCGCACGGGGGTCGATTCGCCGGATGTCGATAGACGCCATACGCCGGCGGGCTCGGCGTCCTAAGTCCAACCAGCTCCTCGAGTGCCTGCGGCACGCCGGGCAGCAATGTAAGCCTATCGGTTCGGCTGCGCGGGATATCCTCGGCGGCAGGAAGTTTCACCGGGTTCTTCGGATCCACCCTTTCGACGTCGGCGGCGCACACCACGCAACCATCCGTTGCGGAGTTGTCAATCCGCGCCGCGGCACGCCGGCGGTGATGTGCTAATGCTCTTCGACTCTGCGCATCACAGCGGGTAGGCGACACCGGTGAGGTCCTCTGACACCGCCCACAGACGACGCTGCAGATCTTCGTCATGGGACTTTCTGGTGGACCGGACCAGTTTCGGAGCGCCGCGAAACCCACCAATTCCGTCCGGACCGTAGTACTTGCCTCGGCGAACCGTCGGGGCGGTGGCCGCGAGCAGCGTGGGCAGCGCCCCGGCGGCGGAGGACTGCGCCAAGAGTGGAAGAAACGGTCGGACCACGCCGGGCAGGTGACGCATCATATCGGTGTTGGACAGGCCTGGATGGGCCGCCACCGCGATCGTCGGTTCGTTCTTGGTGGCCAACCGGCGCTGGAGTTCGTATGTGAACAGTAGATTGGCCAGCTTCGACTGAGGGTATGCCGCGTTCGGGTCGTAATGGCGCTCCCACTGCAGATCGTCGAAATGGATTGCTGCGCGCCGTTTGTGTGCGTTGCTGGCCACGGTGACGATGCGGGATCCGAGGACCGGCAGTAGGTGCTCGATGAGCAGTCCGGTCAGCGCGAAGTGGCCCAGGTGATTGGTACCGAACTGCACCTCGAATCCGTCCGAGGTGACCTGTCGGCTTTCTCTGTTCATGACGCCGGCGTTGTTGATCAGCAGGTCGATCCGCGGGTAGGCACGGCCCAATTCGTCGGCGGCGGTGCGGATTGACGCCAGGGACCCCAGATCCAATTCCTGTACGGCGACCTTGGCGGCGGGTGCCGCCTTGGTGATCCGGGCGGCCGCGGCGGTGCCTTTGGCGGTGTCGCGCACCGCCAGCACCACGTGCGCGCCGTGCGACGCCAGCGCGTGTGCGGTGTCATAACCCAGGCCGGTGTTGGCTCCGGTGACGATTGCGACCCGGCCGTTCTGGTCGGGGATGTCGGCTTCGGTCCACTTCTGCGTAGCCACGGGTACGAAGATACGGCGCTCGAGGTGGGGTACAGCGGCCGGGATTAGCCAGTGCTGCTGGACTAAGCCCACGGCACAGCAGTCTGGTTCGATGCACAATTTGCCGGTCAGGCTCTCGATGATGATGCTGTCGGTGACCGGGTGCGGGACTTCAAACCGCGCCGACGCCGAGTACGAGTGCATCACGTTGAGTGGAATGTAGGTCTGGATGGCCCGAGCCGTGCCCGTCGTAGTGATGCACGCAGCTCGGCGTGGAGCAACACCGAGGGACTGCGCACCGACACCTGGTATGTCGGGTCGCAAGGCGACGATGTCGGCACGCCCGCCGCGGAGGGTTTACTGGCGTCGGCTGCGCGCCCGAGGGGTGGAACCGGGTGCGATGTACATGGTTGTCGACGATCTGACCAACGACGACATTGCCGGACAGGTGGTCGGCATGGCCGGTGTGCTGGCGCTCCTGTGAACTCCCTCAGGACACGCTGGCCCGTTGAGCCGCAGGCAGATTCGTGATGGGCCCAACCACGTCGCCGATTCGGTGGCCGACCCGCCGGAGTTGCTCGCGGTTTAGGGCTCCAAGACCGGCCCGGCCGAGCTAAGCGTTCAGTAGTTCTTCGAGTGCCTGCGGCACAGCCTCCGCCAGTTCCCAGATGTCCGGGATCAACGACGGGCAGCCCACGAGACCGATCCCGACGGCATCGTTGAGGGTCGAGGCGGTGATGTTGAGCCCGATCTGGTTGACGATAGGCCCGAAAGGATAGTTGACGATGATCGGTGCACCCAGAATGTGCTCCTGAAACCCTCGTACGTTCGAGAACGTCAGATTGACGGGAGGCTGCCGTTTTCCGATACCGGTCTTTTCGAAGAATTTCACCACATTTCGGAAGAGGGTCGGCACCAACTGTGCCCAGTCCTCGAGAAGGGTCGAACCGATGGCTGAAATATGTTCCTGCCCAATTAGATTTGTCCTCGCGATCGCTGCGACCCGTTCCACCGGATCGGCTTGGCTGGTGTGAATGGAACAAAACATCGGGGTGAGTTGATTGCGAGCCGGTCGGTTCGGGTCGTAGTGCGACACCGGTATTCCGGCAACCAGGTCTTTGTCGGGGAGCGCCGAGTGTGCCGTGAGGTATCGCGTGAGTGCACCGGAGACAATCGCGGTCAGGATGTCGTTGGCCTTGACGCCGAACTTGCTCTTGGCCGCCTCGATGTCCTTCAACTCGACGTGGACGTAGGCAACCTCGCGCGTGGGATCGATGTCGCCGTTGAAAAGGGTTCTCGGCGCGGCGAACCAACTGCTCATGGCCTTCCCGAACTTCATCCGACGGATGGTCCTCGACAGCGCCACTACCGTTCGCGGCAACACGCTGGTCAGGAAGAACCACGGACGTCGAAAAATCTGCCCGATCCCTTGGATCGCAACCTGTCGGGCGGTCCATTCCCCGAAACCCCCTGCTTGTTCGGCCGGTGGGCTTTCGTCGTACAACTTGGCCCACAGGTCGCCAGAAGTAACCCCGTCGGCGAAAACATGGTGCGTGCGGACGAGCGCGCCGATGCGCCCATTGACGCGCGGGTCGGTGCCCGAAATCCCCTCGATGATCGTGATATCCCACAACGGCCGGCTGCGGTCCATGGGTTCGGCGACCAGACGCGCGGCGACTTCGCACAATTCGGCGTGGCCACCCGGTGCGGCCACCACGACGCGATGCACGTGCCGGTCGATGTCGAAATCAGGGTCGTCCACCCACGCCGGTGTCCCGAAATTCAGCCGGGTGTCGATCAGCCTCGCGCGGAACTCGGGCAGCAGCTGGGCGTGTGCGTCCAGCTTGGCTCGGAACTTCTCGAAGCTGTAACCGCCGGGC
The DNA here is from genome assembly GCF_000426065.1 of Mycobacterium sp. URHD0025. Classification (GTDB taxonomy): domain Bacteria; phylum Actinomycetota; class Actinomycetes; order Mycobacteriales; family Mycobacteriaceae; genus Mycobacterium. The sequence continues at coordinate 225,514 of NZ_AUEQ01000014.1, forward strand.
AGCGCAGACACATCGAGTTCCGCAAGTGAACACGAGTGCAACGGCTGCGCGGAGACTTCCATCCGCAGGAACGCCGTGTCGATTCCAGCGAGCCGATGGATGGTCGTCATGCTTGTGCGCCCCCGCCCGAATTCGCGATTCCGAGTCTCACAAAGGGAGTCTCTTCACTGCAAGAGCAGTGAATCACGCTACGTGTGCGGTTAGCAAGAAAGTTGTCCGGATTTGGGTGTCGGACAGTGAGATTCGAGCCGCCGAACGATCTAGGGGTACGAGCTGCCGCCGCAGCAACGGGAAGTCCCTCCACTCCAGCACCGCATCCGCGAATACGAATCAGATTGCGTCGGCATCGATTTGCACCTAGGTCTGGTCGGACCGGCATAAGGATGCAGGCCGGCGGCGCCGCCACTGTGGCGGCAGGCTACTTCTAGGCGCGCATTCCACTGACATCGGTCAATGTTATGACACGTCGGTAGAGCTGGACCGAGATCGAATGCTTTCGTCGGCGATGTCGAGCTGGGCCGATATCGGAGGATCCTCCTACCCGTCGTTGATGGATAAGCCACCTCTGGCGCCGAACCGGCGGTCACATTTAGTGGTAAACGTACTTTTGAAGGTGCTTCAACGTCACCTTGTACCGACGTCACACCTGGATGCATGGCGGAAAAAAATGGTGTGCCTGAGCGTCATAACGTGATCATTTCAGAGGTGGTGTTATCAGGGGCGTTCGTCCTACGCTAGTGAATCTGCGTGTCAGGTTGAGAACTTGAAGACTGCCGCTCCACGGGGCTGTGGTGCTATGGGAGGACTGGGCTGGGTTCCATCGGGATGAAAATGACCCTAGTCAGCTACCTTGATCACGTTGACGACGTGACGGTCCGTAACCACACTCGGTGTCCGAAACAGGAGTTGCACGCACCTGTGTCTGTCGGTGGTCGTCGGGTTCGAGGCCGTCGGACACCGGCACGCCGCCGAGATCGTCGGCCGGCGCCTGGAGAGTCACTTGCCGGGGTGAGCTTCGGGGTGAGGGTCGGGGTGAGGGTCGAAGCCCTCCAACAGCATTCGTTCCTGCTCGGCGGCCAACAGTCGTCGGGTCTTGGTGCGGGTGATCAGGATTCCGATGGTGGCCAGGATCCACACCGCGTATTGCACGCACCAGGCCAGGCGGAACGACGCGAAGGAGTAGCTGTCGGTGCCGGACAGGATCAGGCCCATGGCCTGCATCACCAGCAGTGCCGCCAGGAACCCGCCCATGTTCACCATGCCCTGGGCGGTGCCGAGCGTATGGCTCGGATTGAAGGTACGGGCGAAGTCGAACCCGACCATCGAACCGGGACCGCCCACCGAGATGACGACGATGAGCACCACCAACAACCAGACCGGCGCCGGTCCGGGCAGGGCCAGCACCACGGTCCACACCAGGGCGTTGCTGGCGATGATCCAGAGCACCAGACGTGACCTGCGGTGCGGATGGCGACCGGTGAATACGCCGATCATGATTCCGGCCGAGATGGCGGCCACCACCGAGATGGTCAGTAGCGAACCTGCCGCGGTTTCTGAAAGTCCCTGAGCCACTGTCAGATACGGCACGCCCCACATCAGCGCGAACACCGTGACAGAGAACTGGGTGCCCATGTGGGTGAAGAATCCGAGCCTGGTGCCGGGACGTAACCAGACGGTTTTGATGCGGGACAGGGTGGTGTGCAGAGAGATCGGCTCGGATGTCAGCGCCGAACCATGCGGGGTGTTGCGGATCAGGGCCAACGCCAACACGATCACCACCAGCCCGAACGCCGCGACCGACAGATACGCCGGTGTCCACCCGGATCCGGTGAGGATCGCGAGGAACGGCACTGCGGAGAGAACCTGACCGAGCTGCCCGCAGATGCCCGTCAACTGGGCCACCAGCGGGACCCGCGCGGGCTCGAACCAATATGGCACAAGCCGCAGAACCGAGATGAAGGTCAATGCGTCGCCGAGGCCGACGATGGCCCGTGCACCGATTGCCGCGGGCAGTGACTCGCTCAGCGCGAGCACCAGCTGGCCGGCCGTCATCAGCGCGGCCCCGCAGACGATGAGCACCCGGGATCCGAAGCGGTCCAACAGCAAGCCGGCGGGTACCTGGGCGGCGGCGTAGACGATCACCTGCAGCACGACGAACGTGGACAGCACACTCGGGCTCGCGGCAAATCTGTCTGCGGCCTGCAGGCCCGAGACGCCGAGGGTCGTGCGGTCGAGGACGGCGATGATGTACGCCAGTAGCCCGGTGGCCCACACGATCCAGGGACGCACGCGGGCACCTTTCGTCAAATGTTCTCTCGGCGGCAGACGTACATGTTCTCGCACTCGTGGGCGGCGATGCGACCGGCGTGCATTGCCGCGGTGGTGCATTTGGTCTCGATGCGGCCTTTATCGTGGACGATCGAGTTGGCTGAAATTGCACACTCGTGTGCAGTATGAGACGGGTGGTGCGGCATATGACCTGATAGCCGGGCTGCTCGTGGAGCTCGCGACAGCGGGGAGAGAAGTTTCACGAATTCGCTCGCAGCTTTAATCGCGGAGTAGGGTGTCGGCATGAATCGCTGTTCAATCCGACGCGGAGGACGTCGGCTTGGTTGAGTATCGCCTCGAAGACCTGGCGCGCATTTCCGGCGTCAGCGCTCGCAATATCCGCGCATACCGCGAGCGCGGATTGTTGGATTCTCCGCGGCGCGTCGGACGCTCGGCGTATTACGGTGAACGGCACCTGGCTCAGTTGGCAGCGATCAGCCAGCTACTGGCCAAGGGTTACAACTCGGCGCACATCGCGGAGTTCTTCGAGGGTCTGCGCAGCGGCAAGGACCTGCCCGAAACCCTTGGAATCCAAGGCGCGGACTGGTCCCGGCCGAAAACTCTGACGGCGGAGGTGGATCCGGCCGACGATGATGTCCGCGCGCTCGTGGAGTTCGGATTGGTCCGCATCGTCGAGGGCTCCGTCGAGGTGCCCGATCCGGCATTGGCCGCGCTGGTCACCGGCGCCGAGGACCAACGGCGCTGCATCCGGATCGTGGCCCACCTCGCCCGGTCGACGGATGCGGCGGTCGACAGGGTCGCCGAGTCGGTTGTCGCCGCACTCGCCGAATGCCGTGGCGCCGTTTCCGATACCCGGCTGCGTGAGCTGGCCCGGATCGTGGTGTCGGTCCGGGTGGATCGGGCGCTGCAAGGCGCCTTCGCCGCCGCTGATTGATCGGCTCCGGCCTTCCGGGTTTCACGGTATTCACGCCACGATTTTGGCGGTGGAACTGAAATAGTTACCGGTGAGTAAGATAATCCAGCAAACTTTCTGCTCGGACGCGCGAGATTCGCTAGACAGAATCGGCCGGATTGTCTGCTGGGTCGAGGTCACTTCCGGGCTCTGGATGTGGCGGAAAATTTAGATAACGATTCGATAACAATACTGCCTTGATCTGCGCAGTTATCCCTACTCGACCGTAACCACCTGCCAACAGGACGTTTGTCCCGAATGGCTTTGACGGCCAGTCGGCGCCGCGTAACGTTACCGGCGGTTACCCATGCGTAGAACTCGCCAGTAACCAATCTGAGCGGAAACCGCCCACTGCCTCTTATGACACTCTTAGTACGGCGGGAATGCGAGCGACACCGTCCGGAGAGCTCCGGCGGCCCGCGTTCCAGCCTGATTCGACGCTGAATCGCCGTTGGCCTGTCGCCGGGCAGCCACACCGCCCCAGACATGCAGACAGACACCTGACACCGCACGCGACAGCCATCCGCGACAACATCACCGCAGAACCACAGCAGCACCGAGGAGATAGCGCCAGTGACGATCTATGAACACGACCGGGTGTCCGCCGGTCGCAACGACGACTCAGGATCCGACGGTCGGCAGGCTGACTCCACCCATGCACTGGTTGACCGGCTGAGCGCCGGTGAGCCCTACGCCGTGGCCTTTGGCGGCCAGGGCAGCGCCTGGCTGGAGACTCTTGAAGAGTTGGTGTCCTCGGCTGGTATCGAGGCCGACCTGGCGACCCTGGCAGGCGAGGCCGAGTTGCTGCTCGAGCCGGTTGCCGCCGAACTCCTGGTGGTGCGGCCCATCGGGTTCGAGCCCCTGCAGTGGGTTCGGGCGCTGGCCGCGGAGGAGCCGGTTCCCTCCGACAAGCAGCTGACCTCTGCCGCCGTCTCGGTGCCTGGCGTGCTGCTCACCCAGATCGCCGCCGTGCGCGCGCTGGCCCGCCAGGGCATGGACCTGGCTGCCACCCCGCCGGTCGCCGTCGCCGGGCACTCCCAGGGTGTGCTGGCCGTCGAGGCGCTGGCCGCCCATGGCACCAAGGATGTGCAACTGCTGGCGCTGGCGCAGCTGATCGGCGCGGCAGGCACCCTCGTGGCCCGTCGCCGCGGGATCACTGTGCTCGGCGACCGGCCCCCGATGGTTTCGGTGACCAATGCCGAGCCCGAGCGCATCTACGAGCTGCTCGAAGAGTTCAGCCAGGACGTGCGCACCGTGCTGCCCCCGGTGCTGTCGATCCGCAACGGCCGGCGCTCCGTTGTGATCACCGGCACACCCGAGCAGCTGTCGCGGTTCGAGCTGTACTGCAACCAGATCGCTGAGAAGGAAGAGGCCGAGCGGAAGAGCAAAGTCCGCGGTGGTGCGGTCTTCGCGCCGGTCTTCGACCCCGTGCAGGTCGAGGTCGGTTTCCACACGCCGCGCCTGGCCGATGGCGTCGAGATCGTCGCGCGTTGGGCCGAGGCCATCGGCATCGATGTCGAGCTCGCCCGTGAGATGACCGAGGCCATCCTGGTCAGCCAGGTGGATTGGGTCGACGAGATCACTGAGATCAATGACGCCGGTGCCCGTTGGATCCTCGATCTCGGCCCCGGCGACATCCTGACCCGCCTGACCGCCCCGGTGGTACGCGGCCTCGGTATCGGGATCGTGCCCGCCGCGACCCGCGGTGGTCAGCGCAATCTGTTCACCATCGGTGCGGTGCCCGAGGTGGCCCGGCCGTGGTCGAGCTACGCCCCGACCGTGGTGAGCCTGCCCGACGGATCCGTCAAGCTTTCGACCAAGTTCACCCGGCTCACCGGACGTTCGCCGATCCTGCTGGCCGGTATGACGCCCACCACAGTCGACGCCAAGATCGTCGCCGCCGCAGCAAACGCAGGCCATTGGGCCGAACTGGCCGGTGGCGGTCAGGTCACCGAACCGATCTTCAACGCTCGCATCGCCGAATTGGGCAAGCTGCTGGAGCCCGGTCGGGCGATTCAGTTCAACACTCTGTTCCTCGACCCGTATCTGTGGAAGCTGCAGGTCGGCGGCAAGCGGCTGGTGCAGCGTGCCCGTCAGTCCGGTGCGCCGATCGACGGTGTCGTCGTCAGTGCCGGCATCCCGGACCTGGAAGAGGCCGTCGAGCTGATCGGCGAACTCAATGACCTCGGCATCAGTCACGTGGTGTTCAAGCCGGGCACCGTCGAGCAGATCCGTTCGGTCATCCGGATCGCGGCCGAGGTGCCCACCAAGCCGGTGATCGTGCACATCGAGGGCGGCCGCGCCGGTGGTCACCACTCGTGGGAGGACCTCGACGACCTGCTGTTGGCCACCTACTCGGAGCTGCGCGGCCGGTCCAACATCACCATCTGCGTCGGCGGCGGCATCGGCACCCCTGAGCGGTCTGCCGAGTACCTGTCCGGCCGCTGGTCGGCCACACACGGTTACCCGCTGATGCCGATCGACGGCATCCTGGTCGGCACCGCAGCCATGGCCGCACTGGAGGCCACCACCAGCCCGCAGGTCAAGCAGCTGCTGGTGGACACCAAGGGCACCGAGTCATGGGTCGGTGCGGGCAAGGCCGCCAACGGCATGGCCTCCGGCCGCAGCCAGCTGGGCGCCGACATCCACGAGATCGACAACACCGCGTCGCGTTGCGGCCGGCTGCTCGACGAGGTGGCGGGTGACGCCGACGCTGTCGCGGCGCGCCGCGACGAGATCATCGCCGCGATGGCCAACACCGCCAAGCCGTACTTCGGTGATGTGGCCGACATGACCTACCTGCAGTGGCTGCGCCGCTACATCGAACTGGCCATCGGCGAGGGCAACAGCACCGCCGACACCAAGCGTGACGACTCGCCGTGGCTGGACATCACCTGGCGCGACCGCTTCGAGCAGATGCTCAAGCGTGCCGAAGCACGTTTGCACGCACAGGATTTCGGTCCGATCGAGACATTGTTCGATGCCGCCGGCGAGGGGGAGGCACTGCTGGAGGACCCGAAGGCCGCACTGGCCGCGCTGGTCTCGGCATACCCGGACGCGGCGTCCGTGCAATTGCACCCCGCCGATGTGCCGTTCTTCGTCGAGCTGTGCAAGACGCTGGGCAAGCCCGTCAACTTCGTGCCGGTGATCGACAAGGACGTTCGCCGTTGGTGGCGCAGCGACTCGCTGTGGCAGGCCCACGATGCGCGCTACGACGCCGATCAGGTGTGCGTCATCCCCGGCACCGAAGCGGTGGCCGGTATCACCCGGGTCGACGAACCCGTGGGTGAGCTGCTGGACCGCTTCGAGCAGGCCGCCGTCGACGAGGTTGTTGCCGTCATGGCGGCTAAGGGTGAAGCGCCGCAGGCCGTGCTGTCGCGGCGCCAGGGGCGCGGCGATGTGACCGGTCCGCTGGCCGTGCTGCTCGATGCGCCCGACGTGCTCTGGGCCGGACGGACCTCGGTCAACCCGGTGCACCGCATCGCCGCTCCTTCCGAGTGGCAGGTCCGCGAGGGGTCTCAAAACCGTTCGGCGACACACCCTTCCACCGGCGCCCGGCTTGAGGTCGCCGACGATCAACACGTCGTGCTCTCGGTGCCGCTGTCGGGAACCTGGATCGACATCCGGTTCACCCTGACCGAGGCCATCCGCAGCGGTGGCGCCCCGGTCGTCGAGGTCGCCGATGCCGCGACCGCCATGCGTTCGGTGCTCGCGATCGCCGCCGGCGTCGACGGTCCCGACGCGCTCCCTCCGGTGGTCGACGGGACCGCCAAGGTCACCGTCGCCTGGAACCCCGAGCAGGTTGCCGATCACACCGGTGTCACCGCCACTTTCGGTGCACCGCTGGCGCCGACACTGACCGTCGTTCCCGACGCCCTGGTCGGCCGTTGCTGGCCCGCGGTGTTCGCCGCGATCGGCAGCGCCGCAACGGATTCCGGATTCCCGGTGGTCGAAGGTCTGCTGAGCCTGGTCCACCTGGACCACGCCGCTCACCTGTTGGCCCCGCTACCCACCGATCCGGCCCAATTGACCGTCACCGCAACGGCTTCGGCAGCGCACGACACCGAGGTCGGCCGGGTGGTCCCGGTCGAGGTGACCGTACGCAGTGCTGACGGCACCGAGCTGGCCAAACTCGAGGAGCGGTTCGCCATCCGCGGCCGCACCGGTGAGGCCGAGCTGACCGACCCGGTCCGGGCCGGTGGCGCGATCTCGGACAACGCCACCGACACCCCGCGCCGTCGTCGACGCGACGTCAAGATCGGCGCACCTGTGGACATGCGTCCGTTCGCCGTGGTGTCCGGTGACCACAACCCGATCCACACCGACCGGGCCGCCGCGCTGCTCGCCGGGCTGGAATCGCCCATCGTGCACGGCATGTGGCTGTCGGCCGCGGCCCAGCATGTGGTCACCGCCACCGACGGCAAGCCGATCCCGCCGGCCAAGCTGGTCGGCTGGACCGCCCGCTTCCTGGGCATGGTCAAGCCGGGCGACGAGGTCGACTTCCGCGTCGATCGGATCGGAATCGACGTCGGCGCAGAGGTTCTGGAGATCCAGGCCCGCATCGGCTCCGAGCTCGTGATGGCAGCGACCGCGCGGCTGGCGGCGCCCAAGACCGTCTATGCCTTCCCCGGCCAGGGCATCCAGTCCAAGGGCATGGGTATGGAGGTGCGGGCCCGGTCCAAGGCTGCCCGCAAGGTCTGGGACAAGGCCGACAAGTTCACGCGCGAGACGCTGGGCTTCTCGGTGCTGCACGTCGTCCGCGACAATCCGACGTCGCTGATCGCCTCCGGTGTTCACTACGAGCACCCTGAGGGCGTGCTGTACCTGACGCAGTTCACCCAGGTCGCGATGGCCACGACGGCCGCGGCTCAGGTTGCCGAGATGCGTGAGCAGGGCGCGTTCGTCGAAGGGGCGATCGCCTGCGGTCACTCCGTCGGTGAATACACCGCGCTGGCATGTGTTTCCGGTGTCATCGAGCTCGAAGGTCTGCTGGAGGCGGTGTTCCACCGCGGCTCCAAGATGCACGACATCGTGCCGCGCGACGAGCGCGGCCGCTCCAACTACCGACTGGCCGCCATCCGGCCGTCGCAGATCGACTTGGCCGACGACGACGTCGAGAGCTTCGTCGCGGAGATCGCCGCGAACACCGGCGAATTTCTCCAGATCGTGAACTTCAACCTGCGTGGTTCGCAGTACGCGATCGCCGGAACCGTGCGCGGTCTGGAAGCGCTTGAGGAAGAGGTCGAGCGTCGTCGCGAGATCAGCGGCGGCAAGCGGTCGTTCATCCTGGTGCCGGGCATCGACGTGCCGTTCCACTCCAGCGTGCTGCGGGTGGGCGTGGACGACTTCCGGCGCAGCCTGGAACGGGTCCTGCCGCGTGACCGCGATCCGGAGCTGGTCGTCGGACGCTACATCCCGAACCTCGTGCCCCGGCCGTTCACCCTGGACCGCGATTTCATCCAGGAGATCCGCGATCTGGTGCCGGCCGAGCCGCTCGACGAGATTCTCGCCGACTATGACACCTGGCGTAACGAGCGGCCGATCGAGTTGTGCCGCAAGGTCGTCATCGAGTTGCTGGCCTGGCAGTTCGCCAGCCCGGTGCGGTGGATCGAGACCCAGGATCTGCTGTTCATCGAAGAAGCCGCGGGAGGCCTCGGCGTCGAACGGTTCGTCGAGATCGGCGTGAAGAACGCGCCGACCGTCGCCGGACTGGCCACCAACACGCTCAAGCTTCCGGAGTACGCGCACAGCACCGTCGAGGTGCTCAACGCGGAACGCGATGCCGCTGTGCTGTTCGCCAGTGACACCGATCCCGAGCCGGAGCCGGACGTCGACGAAAGCTCAGCACCGGCTTCCGGAGAATCCGAGGCCGCTCCGGCAGCCGAAGCCGCGCCTGCGCCGGCGGCGCCCGCTGCCGCACCGGGTGCACCGCGCCCGGACGATCTCGGGTTCGACGCGGCCGATGCCACTGTCGGTCTGATCGCGCTGAGCGCCAAGATGCGCATCGATCAGATCGAGGCGCTGGACTCGATCGAGTCCATCACCGACGGTGCGTCCTCACGGCGTAACCAGCTGTTGGTCGACCTGGGTTCGGAGCTGAACCTCGGTGCCATCGACGGCGCCGCAGAGGCTGATCTCGGCGCGCTCAAGGGACAGGTCAGCAAGCTGGCCCGCACCTACAAGCCGTTCGGTCCGGTGCTTTCGGATGCCATCAACGATCAGCTGCGCACGGTGTTCGGACCGTCGGGCAAGCGCCCGGCCTACATCGCCGAGCGCGTCACCAAGACCTGGGAGCTGGGTCCGGGCTGGGCCAAGCACGTCACCGTCGAGGTGGCTCTCGGCACCCGTGAGGGCAGCAGCGTTCGCGGCGGCGACCTGGGCTCTCTGCACCCCGGCGCACTGCCCGACGCCGCAGGCGTGGACAAGGTGATCGACGCGGCGGTCGCGGCCGTCGCGGCCCGCCAGGGCGTCGCGGTCTCGCTTCCCTCGGCCGGCGGTGCTGCCGGCGGCGTGGTGGATTCGGCCGCCCTCGGTGAGTTCGCCGAAAAGGTCACCGGACCCGACGGCGTGCTGGCCTCGGCCGCGCGCCTGGTGCTTGGCCAGCTCGGCCTGGACGCTCCTGTCGGCGCCCCCGAGGCCTCGACCGACGCCGAGCTGATCGACCTGGTCACCACCGAACTCGGTTCGGACTGGCCGCGATTGGTGGCTCCGGCGTTCGACGCCAAGAAGGCCGTCGTGTTCGACGACCGCTGGGCCAGCGCCCGTGAGGATCTGGTCAAGCTGTGGCTTGCCGACGAAGATGAGATCGACGCCGAATGGCCGCGCCTGTCGGAGCGGTTCGAGGGTGCCGGCCATGTCGTTGCCACGCAGGCGAACTGGTGGCAGGGCAAGGCACTCGCCGCGGGCCGCACCATTCACGCCTCGCTGTTCGGTCGCATCGCGGCCGGCGCTGAGAATCCCGGAACCGGTCGGTATTCCAACGAGGTTGCCGTGGTGACCGGCGCGTCGAAGGGCTCGATCGCCTCGTCGGTCGTCGGGCAGCTGCTCGACGGCGGCGCCACCGTCATCGCCACCACGTCGCGTCTGGACGATGACCGGCTGGCGTTCTACAAGGAGCTGTACCGCGACAACGCCCGCTTCAACGCCACCCTGTGGGTGGTCCCGGCGAACATGGCGTCCTACTCCGACATCGACAAGCTGGTCGAATGGGTGGGGAGCGAGCAGATCGAAAGCCTTGGGCCGCAATCGATCCACCTCAAAGATGCGCAGACCCCGACGCTGCTGTTCCCGTTTGCCGCACCGCGGGTGGCCGGCGATCTGTCGGAGGCCGGTTCACGCTCCGAGATGGAGATGAAGGTGCTGCTGTGGGCCGTGCAGCGGCTCATCGGTGGGCTGTCGACGATCGGTGCCGAGCGCGACATCGCCTCACGCCTGCACGTGGTGCTGCCGGGCTCGCCCAACCGCGGCATGTTCGGTGGCGACGGCGCCTACGGCGAAGCGAAGTCCGCGCTCGACGCGTTGGTGACCCGCTGGAGCGCGGAGTCCTCATGGGCCGAGCGGGTCAGCTTGGCGCACGCGCTCATCGGCTGGACCAAGGGCACCGGGCTGATGGGGCACAACGATGCCATCGTCAGCGCGGTGGAAGAGGCCGGCGTCACCACCTACAGCACCGCGGAGATGGCGGCCATGCTGCTGAACCTCTGCACGGTGGAGTCCAAGGTGGCTGCGGCCGGCTCTCCGATCAAGGTGGATCTGACCGGCGGTCTCGGCGACGTCAAGATCGACATGGCCGAGCTGGCTGCCAAGGCTCGTGAGGACATGTCAAGCGCCGCAGCAGAAGCCGAGGACGAAGAAGGCGACAGCAACACCGTGGCCGCGCTGCCGTCCCCGCCGCGGGGACACAACCCGGCACCCGCGCCGGAGTGGGCCGACCTCGATGTCGACCCCGCCGATCTCGTCGTCATCGTCGGCGGTGCCGAGCTCGGGCCGTACGGCTCGTCGCGGACCCGCTTCGAGATGGAGGTCTCCGGCGAGCTGTCGGCGGCCGGTGTGCTGGAGCTCGCCTGGACCACCGGTCTGGTCACGTGGGAAGACGATCCCAAGGCCGGCTGGTACGACACCGAGACCGGTGAGCTGGTCCCCGAATCGGAGATCGTGGAGCGCTACCACGACGCTGTCGTGGAGCGTTGCGGCATCCGCGAATTCGTGGACGACGGTGCGATCGACCCCGATCACGCCTCACCGCTGCTGGTCAGCGTGTTCCTCGACAAGGACTTCTCGTTCGTGGTCTCCAGCGAGGCCGACGCACGGGCGTTCGTGTCCTTCGATCCGGAGCACACAGTGGCCCGGCCGGTGCCGGACTCGTCCGACTGGCAGGTGATCCGCAAGGCGGGCACCGAGATTCGGGTGCCGCGCAAGACCAAGCTGTCGCGCACGGTCGGCGCCCAGATCCCGACGGGCTTCGACCCGACGGTGTGGGGCATCACCCCGGACATGGCCAACTCGATCGACCGGGTGGCGCTGTGGAACATCGTCGCCACCGTCGACGCGTTCCTGTCCTCGGGCTTCACCCCGACCGAGCTGATGCGTTGGGTGCACCCGAGCCTGGTGGCCTCCACGCAGGGCACCGGCATGGGCGGCATGACATCGATGCAGACCATGTACCACGGCAACCTGCTGGGCCGGGCCAAGCCGAACGACATCCTGCAGGAGGTGCTGCCCAACGTCGTTGCGGCACACGTCATGCAGAGCTATGTCGGTGGTTACGGCGCCATGGTCCACCCGGTCGGCGCGTGCGCCACCGCGGCGGTCTCGGTCGAGGAGGGTGTGGACAAGATCCGCCTCGGCAAGGCCGATTTGGTGATCGCCGGCGGCTTCGACGATCTGACCCTGGAAGCGATCATCGGCTTCGGTGACATGGCGGCCACCGCCGACACCGAGATGATGCGCGCCAAGGGCATCAGCGACTCGAAGTTCTCCCGCGCCAACGACCGTCGTCGCCTCGGCTTCCTGGAAGCCCAGGGCGGTGGCACCATCCTGCTGGCCCGCGGTGATCTCGCCGCCAAGATGGGTCTGCCGGTGCTGGCTGTCGTCGGCTACGCGCAGAGCTTCGCCGACGGTGTGCACACCTCGATTCCGGCTCCGGGCCTCGGCGCCCTGGGCGCCGGGCGCGGCGGCAAGGATTCGCAGCTGGCCCGCTCGCTGGCCAAGCTGGGTGTCGGCGCCGACGACATCGCGGTGATCTCCAAGCACGACACCTCGACGTTGGCCAACGATCCCAACGAGACCGAGCTGCACGAGCGGCTGGCCGATTCGATGGGTCGTTCGCCGGGTGCGCCTCTGTTCATCGTCAGCCAGAAGACGCTGACCGGGCACGCCAAGGGCGGTGCGGCGGTGTTTCAGATGATGGGTCTGTGCCAGATCCTGCGCGACGGCATCATTCCGCCGAACCGCAGCCTGGACTGCGTCGACGACGAGCTGGCCACCTCGGGTCACTTCGTCTGGGTGCGCGAGCCTCTCGACCTGCGCGGGAAGTTCCCGCTCAAGGCCGGTCTGGTCACCAGCCTCGGGTTCGGGCACGTGTCGGGTCTGGTCGCTCTGGTGCACCCGGAGGCGTTCATCGCGGCGATGGATCCGGCCGAGCGCGACGACTACCGTAAGCGGGCCGAGCAGCGCACGCTGGCCGGTCAGCGTCGTCTCGCCGGCGCCATCGCCGGTGGGCGGCCGATGTACGAGAAGCCCGCGGACCGCCGGTTCGATCACGATTCGCCGGAGAAGCGTCAGGAGGCGGCGATGTTGCTGAACGCCGATGCTCGGCTCGGTGAGGACGATCTGTATGTGCGGTGAGTGCATGCAGACAGAGGTGAGCTAGGTTCGCTTCCATGGCGATTGTGGGAGTAGGCATCGATCTGGTTTCCATACCTGAATTCGCCGAACAGGTGGACCGGCCAGGGACGGTATTCGCCGAGACGTTCACGCCAGGTGAGCGCCGGGACGCCGCGGACAAGAGTTCGTCGGCGGCCCGGCACCTGGCGGCCCGGTGGGCGGCCAAGGAGGCCGTGATCAAGGCCTGGTCGAGTTCACGGTTCTCGAAGCGGCCGGCCCTGCCGGAGGGGATCCACCGCGACATCGAGGTGGTCACCGACATGTGGGGCCGGCCCAAGGTGCGCTTGTCCGGCGAGATAGCCAAACACCTTGAGACCGTGACCATTCACGTCTCGCTCACTCACGAGGCTGATACCGCTGCTGCAGTGGCGATCATCGAGGAGCTCTGACCCTGCCCTACTTCGGGCGTTGGAAGCCGCCGATCTCGTGTTCGAGCAGTTCGGCAAGCCTCAGCGTGGTGCGGTCCTCGAACAGCGGACCGATGAGCTGCACTCCGACCGGCAGTCCCTCGGCGGATGCCCCCGTCGGTATGGCCGTGGCGGGCAGGCCGGGCATCGTGGCCAGACCCGCCCAGACGAGCTGGTCGAAGTAGGCATAGTCGCCGCCGTCGATGTCGAGCCGTCGTTCCAACAGATCCGGGTTGTGGTCGTGGCGGAATGCGGGAGTCGGCGTGATCGGACATACGACGGCATCGAACTCGCCGAACAGTTGTCGCCAGCCCTGGCGGTGAAGCTCGCGTCGGTTGTTCACCTCGATCCAATCGCGGTGGCTCAACACCATCCCGCGCAACCGCGCCGCGTCGAGGCTCCGATCGTCTGCACTCAGACCGGCTGCGCGAGTCCGCAGTTGTTCGTATGCGTCGACCGGGAATCGCGCCACGGAGCCTGAAAAGAGCAACCGGGTATATATCGACGCGGCTTCGGCCAGATCGGGCAGCAGCGGACTGTACCGTTCGACGCGCGCACCACTGGACATCAGGGCGTCAGCCACGCGGTTCACGCCCGCGCGGACCGCTGCTCCGGTCGCGATGTAGGGGTGCTCCTCGAGGACCAGGACCCTGAAGCCGCCGAGGACCTCGTGCCGAGGCGGCGGCAGAGTCACTGTGTGCGCCACGCCGAGGGTCAGTGGGTCGGGTCCGGCCATCACGTCGAGCAGGAGTGCGAGATCGCGGGCGGTGCGCGCCATCGGACCGACGACAGCGAGGTCGGCATCGGTCGGCAACGCCGGCGCAGGCGGCGGGGTCATACCGCGCATGGCGGCCAGTCCGAGTGTCGGCTTGTGCGCGTACACGCCGCAGAAATGCGCGGGGGTGCGCAGCGAACCGGCGAGGTCGGAGCCGATGGACAGGGCACCGAACCCGGACGCCAGGGCGGCCGCCGATCCACCGGAGGATCCGCCCGACGTGCGACCGTGATCCCACGGATTGTTGGTGGTGCCGTAGATCTCGTTGAACGTCTGGATATCTTGCAGCCCCAACGGCACGTTGGTCTTACCCAGCACCACCGCTCCGGAGGCCTTGAGCCGCGAAACCTGTACCGCGTCTTCGGCCGGCATGAAATCTCGGTACTGCGGCATGCCCCACGTCGTCGGCAGCCCGGCCACGTTGTAGGACTCCTTGACCGTCACCGGAATACCGAGCAGCGGACGGTCCTCACCCTGGACACGCGCCTGGTCAGCAAGCCGCGCTGCCTCCCGCGCACGATCGAAGTCCGGCACACAGATCGCGTTGATCTCACCGTCATGCCGTTCGATCGCGGCGATCGCCGCCTCGGTCAACTCCACCGAGGACACCTCACCAGCGCGCAACGCGCCCGCCATCTCGCAGGCCGACTGAAAATTCCACTCCATGATTCCGACGCTAACGGCGCTTCGGCGAAGCCATAAAATCTCACTTCCCGCAATGGACACGCGTTGTGATCGACGGGCGGAAGCGCAAGGCACAGGTATGAAACCGTCACCGACGTCGCCATCCCGCAACCGCTAGTCTCGACAGCATGAGTGACGTAGTGGCGCGGGTGCAGCAGGTGTTGCCTTCGGTGCGGTCCGATTTGGAAGATCTGGTGCGCATCCAGTCGGTGTGGGCCGACCCGTCCCGGCACGACGAAGTGCACCGCAGCGCCGAGGCTGTCGCAAAGCTGTTGTCGGAAACCGGTTTTCCCGAAGTGCGCATTGTCAGCGAAGGCGGCGCCCCAGCCGTCATCGCGCACTACCCACCGCCGCCGGGTGCGCCCACGGTGCTGCTGTACGCCCATCACGACGTGCAGCCCGAAGGCGATCCTTCCCAGTGGGACTCCGCGCCGTTCGAACCCACCGAACGGGACGGCAGGTTGTACGGCCGCGGTACCGCTGACGACAAGGCCGGTATCGCAACACATCTGGCCGCAATGCGGGCGTTCGACGGCAAGCCCCCGGTGGGTGTGACGGTGTTCGTCGAAGGCGAGGAGGAGTCCGGGTCGCCATCATTAGCGGCACTGCTGGGTGCTCATCATGAGGCCTTGGCCGCCGACGTCATCGTCATCGCCGACTCCGACAACTGGAGCACCGACATCCCGGCTCTGACCGTGACCCTGCGCGGCCTGGCCGACTGTGTCGTCGAGGTGGCCACACTGGACCACGGGCTGCACTCGGGACTGTGGGGAGGGGTGGTCCCGGATGCGTTGAGCGTGTTGGTGCGGCTGCTGGCCAGCCTGCACGACGACGAGGGCAACGTGGCAGTCGCCGGTCTGCACGAGGCCACCGCGGCCGATGTGGACCGCGGCGCCGGTTGGGTTCGGCAAGAGTCCGGCCTGTTGGACGGCGTGTCCGAAATCGGTTCCGGCTCAGTGGTTCAACGCATGTGGGCCAAGCCGGCCATCACCGTCATCGGCATCGACACCACGCCCATCGACAAATCGTCCAACACCCTGATCCCGCGAGCCCGTGCCAAGATCAGCATGCGCGTCGCGCCCGGTGGTGACGCCCATGCCCATCTGGAGGCGCTGACCCGTCACCTCGAATCCCATACTCCCTGGGGTGCCCGGGTCACAGTCACGGCAGGCGACGTCGGTCAGCCCTACGCCATCGACTCCTCGGGCGCGGTGTACGACGCGGCCCGTGCGGCGTTCCGCACCGCCTGGGGTACCGATCCGGTGGACATGGGCATGGGTGGTTCGATTCCGTTCATCGCCGAGTTCGCCGAAGCTTTTCCGGCAGCGACGATCCTGGTGACCGGAGTCGAGGATCCCGGCACTCAGGCACACAGCGTGAACGAGAGTCTGCACCTGGGAGTGCTTGAGCGCGCTGCCAAGTCGGAAGCGCTGCTGCTGGAGAAGCTGGGCCGGCTGGCCCGGTAGCCCGGTACTCGAATACCAGGCAGCCCGGGCCGAGACGTCAGACCGACAGGTCTCGGCGCAATTTGGCGACGTGACCGGTGGCGCGCACGTTGTACTGCGCGACGGCGATCTTGCCCTTTTCGTCGACCACGAACGTCGAGCGGATGACACCCTGAACGGTCTTGCCGTACATGGTTTTTTCACCGAAGGCGCCCCAGGCCGTCAGCACCTCACGGTCGGGATCGGACAGCAACGGGAAGCTCAGCTCTTCCTTGTCGCGGAACTTGGCCAGCTTCTCCGGCTTGTCGGGGGAGATGCCGACGACGTCGAGTCCGGCGCCGTTGAGTTCGGCGAGGCTGTCGCGGAAATCGCACGCCTGCTTGGTACATCCGGGCGTCGACGCGGCCGGGTAGAAGTACACGATGACCTTGCGGCCCTTGTAGTCGGAAAGCTTGACGACGTTGCCATCGGCATCAGGCAGGCTGAAAGCCGGGGCGGTGTCTCCCACCTCGAGGCGCGGGGTTGGCGGCATGCGTGGATATCCCTTCTTGTCGACCGGTTCCGTCGTCACGGCCCCGGCTGATCTAGGGTAGTGCGGCAGGGCAGCACGACGTGGAGCGGCTTGGAGGAGCAAACAGTGGCGAACCGGGACCCGGAGAGCATCAAGCGGGACATCGATCAGGCTCGCGATCAGCTGGCGGTGACGGTCGACTCCCTGGCCGAGCGGGCCAACCCCCAGCGTTTGGCCGACGATTTCAAGTCGGCGGTGATCGGCTTCATCAAGAAACCGGCCGTGACTGCGTCATTGGCCGGTGCGGGTGTGCTCGTGGTGGTCGTGGTCGTTCGGCGGATCAAGCGGCGCTGACGGCTCGATACGCCGCTCAGCGCGCAGACCTATACGCCGCTCAGCGGCGGCGGAACAGGAGCCAGTCCGCCAACGAGAAACTCGGCGGATTGGCAATGCGTCCGAGCCGGCTGCAGCTATACACCATGACTGGCTGATTCGCAGCAACAAATGCGGAGGTCGAAGCAGCTGTGGGGTCGACGCCACCTGCGGCAGCCATCAGCTAACACCTCTAATCTTGGCGCGATGGCCACGGGTACGGAATCGCAAATAATCAGCTAACTCGATAATAACATGGATTCTTGTGCCTGACCAGCGAAAGCGCCGATGTTGGATTGTAGGCAGTAACTTACGAGCACGTCAACAGATGGTCGGCGACACGGCCGGTCGGGTTGCGAAGTGGTTATCAGCACATTATCGACAGGCGTCAAAGAGAACGCGCTCCGCGATGTCAGGGTCTCTCACCGCAAAGTATGTGTGGGGCTTCGGGAATCGTTGTGGGATGGATCGCAAACGCACTCCGGGCAACCGGTGTGGTTTGCTGAACGTTTGCTGGGGGAGAAGCGTCTGGGGGCACGGCGTAGGGCCCTTCAGCGCGATTTGGTGGGAAAAACGATTGGCAAACGTGGGTTCGTCTGGTAGCCCGAGGCGGTCCGCGCAACTCGGCGCCACTTTGTCGCTGTAGCTGAAATCCACTGCATTGCAGGGTTGGAACGGCTCTTTCTCGCCGAACCGGTTGCTAGTGCATAGGTGTCCAGCTAAGGTCGACTTCGGGTCAGGGCAGGGGAGTCGGCCCCGGGGCTTGATCTCGGCCGCAACACGGGACGAACGTGTGACAAGGGGGTATTGCTTTGCAGCTAACTTATTTTCCGTTTGCCAGGATCGCTGCATGTGCTTTCCCGGGTAAAGCCGATCTCGACGGACTCATCGTCGAGGTTCGCTGACAACACCCGACGGCTCGCGTCCAACCCGTATGTGGAGATGTGAGCCGTGGTCACACCGACTGGAGGTAGCCATATGGCGCATGTGAGCGATGAAACCCTTGGTGATCTACGCAGGGAACTCGACCGCTTCAAAACTGAGCAGTACCGGGACAACGGCTACGCGGCCGCACATCTGGCGGGTGCCGTGGAGATGTTGTTGGAAGAGGCTGAACCCAGCGTGGGCGACAGACTCGCCGAAAGGTACCGCGCCTGATAGATGCACCACTGCAGTAGTACTCAAACGCCGAAACGCAAAAACCCTGCCGAGGCAGGGTTTTTGGTTGGTGCGCCGTCAGGGTTTCGAACCCCGGACCCGCTGATTAAGAGTCAGCTGCTCTACCAACTGAGCTAACGGCGCGCGTGAGAGACAATAACAGGAGATTCGCTCAACAGTGAAATCGGCTGGTCGCGGGCCCGGAGTGAGATTCTGGCGAGCCGGACTGCCGCGCAACACCTAAACTATTGCCAAAAATTTGCTGTCGACCGTGCGAGGGATAGGACGAACATGGGACAGGCCCATACGGTGACCCGTCCGTATCGGGACGTCATCCGGCGCGCCGTGGTTGCCATGGTGCCCGCGATGATGTTGGGCCTGACGGCATGCGAGAGCCATGAGACGCAGGGACCGCCTCCGGTGATAACCGACAAGGGCACTCCTTATGGCGACCTGCTGGTGCCCAGGGTCAACGCTTCGGTGACCGATAGCGCGGTGGGGGTGACCGTCGACGCGCCGGTCACCGTCAGCGCAGAGAACGGTGTGCTCGGCGGCGTCACCATGACCAACGAAGAAGGCGTCAGCGTCGCGGGAAAGTTCAGTGCCGACGGCCTGACGTGGTCGAGCACCGACCCCCTCGACTACAACGAGCAGTACACGCTCAACGCGCAGTCACTGGGGCTCGGTGGTGTGGCCAACCGCCGCCTGCGGTTCGAGACGCACTCGCCGGCCAACCTGACGATGCCCTATGTCCTGCCCAACGACGGGGAAGTGGTGGGGGTAGGTCAGCCCATCGCCGTCCGCTTCGACGAGAACATCACCGATCGGGAGGCCGCTCAGGGGGCCATCACGGTCAAGACCGATCCGCCCGTCGAGGGTGCCTTCTACTGGCTGAACAACCGCGAAGTGCGGTGGCGCCCAGCCAAATACTGGAAGCCCGGCACCTCGGTGGACGTGACCGTCAACACCTACGGTGTCGAATTGGGTGACGGGCTGTTCGGCCAGGGCAACGTCACGACACACTTCACGATCGGCGACGAGGTGATCGCGTCCGCCGATGACACCACCAAGACGTTGACCATCCGGCGCAATGGCGAGGTCATCAAGGCGATGCCGATCTCGATGGGAAAGAACAGTTCTCCGACCAACAACGGTGTGTACATCATCGGTGAACGGTTCGACCACCTCGTGATGGATTCGTCGACGTACGGCGTACCGGTCAACTCGCCCAACGGTTATCGCACCGAAGTCGACTTCGCGACCCAGATGTCCTACAGCGGCATCTATGTACACGGCGCCCCGTGGTCGGTCGGCAGCCAGGGCTACAGCAACGTCAGCCATGGCTGCCTCAACGTCAGCACGGCCAATGCCCGCTGGTTCTACGAGAACACCAAGCGCGGCGACATCGTCGAGGTGGTCAACACCGTGGGTCCGGTGCTGCCGGGCACCGAGGGCCTGGGGGACTGGAACATCCCCTGGGAGCAGTGGCGCACCGGCAACGCCAGCACCTGATCGGCCACTGTCCAATTACCTGCGCGGTAATCGACAACGCGCCTCGAATCGGTGAATCTGACTGAGTCCCAGTCGATTACCGTGAAAGAGGCGATATGGCCGAGTTTGACGACACCGTCACCGCATACCTCGACACCTGGAATGCCACCGATAACGCCCAGCGGCGGGCGCTGCTGGAAGAGCATTGGGCGCAGGGCGTCACCTACACCGATCCGCTGGCTCAGGTGAGCGGGCACGACGGTATTTCCGGAGCCATCGAGGCCGTGCAGGCCCAGTTTCCGGGCTACGTGTTCACCCTTGTCAGCGGACCGGACGCCCACCACCAGCACGTGCGCTTCCAGTGGGGGCTGGGCCCCCGCGATACCGAGCCGGTGGTGGTCGGTTTCGACGTGCTCTCCACCGATCCCGAAGGACGGATCCAGACCGTGCTGGGGTTCTTGGACCAGCTGCCTGCCTGACTACGTCACCGAGCGTTCCAGCGCCGCAAGAGATTCAGCGATGTAGTGAGATTCGAACGGAGGCATCCCGCCGATCTGGTCGCGAAAGCTCTGCGGGGTGCCCGTCCAGTCATAGGTGATCGTCACGTCGGTCTGCTCGCCGTTGGGGGACAGGTCGTAGCGCCACCACCAACCGCCTGGCTCGTGGCGGCCCTGCTCGTCGAGCTGGCCGGGCACCCAGGCGATGGTCCGGTCTTTGTCGAACTCGGTCACCAGGTTGTGCATGACGTAGTGGCCTCCGGCAGCCGGCAGGAACATGTTGATCGCGAAGATCTGGCCGGTCCCGGTGATCGGCGTGGGGTCGATCGCGTCGCGCACCCAGTCGCTGGGTTCGGTGTCGCAGTGCCGGGCCGGGTCGGCCAGGACGGCGAACACCTGGGCCGGAGATGCGGAGATGGTGCGGGTGACGACGTAGCGCTCGGTGTCGGTCGATGAAGTCATCGGGGGTCCTTTCCGTACAGGCGGGCAATGTCCGGACTGTCCAGCCAGCCCGAGTATGTGGGTCGCGACGGCCAGCCTTCGGGGGAATCGAGCCATTCCTCCTGGCGGCCGTACGGCAGCAGGTCGATCAGTGCGAAGGAGTGGCTGAGTTGCTCGGTGCCACGGCCGTTGGTGTGCCAGGTGCGGTAGACCGATTCCTCGCCCGACGGAGCCATCGCACGCAGGAACACGTTGACCGCGAAGCCTCCTCCGGGCGCGGCGTCGACGTCTGTGCCGAAGGAGCTCTCCGACGACGAGTACCAGTCCATACGGTTACCGACCTTGTCGCGGTAGGCCAGGGCCTCCTCGATCGGTCCGTTGGTGACGACGACGAATCGGGCGTCGTAGTTGTCCAGGAAGTCCAGGCGGGTGAACTGCGACGTGAAACCGGTGCAGCCGCCGCACTGCCATTCAGCGCCGTCGGTCCACATGTGGTGGTAGGTGATCAGCTGGGTGCGTCCGTCGAATACGTCGGCCAAGCGCACCGGGCCGTCGGCACTCATGAGCGTGTACTCCGGCAGCTCGACCATCGGCAGGCGCCGCCGTGCCGCCGCGATCGCGTCCAATTCGCGGGTGGCGTCCTTCTCGCGCCGCCGTAGGTCGTCGAGCGCGCTGCGCCACGTCTGCTGGTCGACTATCGGAGGTTTTCCTGTCGTCATCAAGGGCTCCCGATTGCTGTTCGGAGAAACTCGGTCTCTCAAGTGGACCCACCGCGCGCCCGGAACTCATCGCACGCGGTAATGTCCGACGAGCGAAGGGTGACCTAACACCTTGAGATGACCATGGAGGGTTGATCGAGAATGAGCGGTCAGCGAGCCGATGCAGCCGGACTGCGTCTCCTCGTCGTCGGTGCCTCGTCGGGCATCGGCCACGCTGTTGCGGTCGGTGCCGCCGAGCGCGGCGCCAAGGTCGCCGTCGCCGCACGCCGCATCGATCTGTTGAATTCCCTGGCCGAGGCCACTGGCGGATTCGCATTCGAACTCGACGTCGAGGACTTCGCCGTCATCGGCCGCGTCGTCAACGACGCGGCCGATGCGTTGGGCGGTCTGGATGCGGTGGTGTTCACCAGCACAGTGATTCCCTTCGCCCACATCGAGGACACCGATGTCGCCACCTGGCTGCATGCGTTCAGCGTCAACACGGTCGGCGCCAGCAACGTGCTGCGCGCGGCGGTTCCGCGGCTGTCCGAGAACGGCGTGATCCTGGTCGCGTCCAGCCATGACGTCGGCCGTCCGCGGGCCGGTGTGGCGGCCTACAGCGCGAGCAAGGCCGCTCTCGACGAGATCCTGCATTCCTGGCGCAGTGAGCATCCGGAACTGTCGTTGATTCGGGTGGGCATCGGTCCGACCGACGACACCGAGATCCTGCGCGGCGCCGACCGCGATCTGCTGGACCAACTGCTCAAGACGTGGGTGGCCCAGGGGGCGCTGCCGGCCCGGATGTCGGCCCTGCGCGATGTCGCCAACACCCTGGTGTCTCTGGTGACCACCGCCCACGAGAATCCGACCGTGGTGCCCGAGGTCGTGCAGTTGGCGCCGCGGATCCGGCGGCGAGCCGACGCGGCGGGATAGTCCGCGATTCAACCCTGCGGCCGGTGACTCCACTGGCTGCGATACCTCCATCGTGAGGGTCCTTCGGTCACAAGGCCATCAGTTCCTTCGGCATACCCGGGCTGCGCGCGCCTCGCGTCGCACGATCTCCGCGCCGTGTGGCACATCTCGCCGTTCTCGGCGCAGTGCTTTGGCGATTCCGTAGAACCTGAAGCGGCTTCCCGCCGGTCTTTCTATGAGTTCCACCAGATTCATTGATAATGACAATCATATTCAATAACTTGAACGCTTCGGGTAGACGGGTCTACAAGGAGGGTTCTCATGGCCGCGGTATGGATGGCCTCGCCGCCGGAGGTGCATTCCTCGTTGTTGAGCAGCGGCCCGGGTCCGGGTCCGATGTTGGCCGCCGCCGGCGCATGGTCCTCGTTGAGCGTCGAATATGCCGCGGTGGCAGCGGAACTCGCAGCGGTGCTGGGCGGGGTGCAGGCGGGAGCATGGCACGGTCCGAGTGCCGAAAGGTACGTCGCCGCGCATGTTCCCTATCTGGCATGGCTGCACCAGGCCAGCGCTGACAGCGCGGCGATCGCGGCCCAGCATGAAACCGCAGCCGCGGCGTATGTGAGTGCCTTGGCGGCGATGCCTACCTTGGCAGAGTTGGCCGCCAACCATGCGAGGAATGCAATCCTGCTGTCTACCAACTTCTTTGGAATCAACACCATTCCGATCGCGCTGAACGAGGCCGATTACGTGCGGATGTGGATCCTGGCCGCGATCACGATGCACGGCTATCAGGGGGTGTCAGAGGTCGCGGTGGCATCCACCCCGTCCACCCCGGCGGCGCCGAGGATCCTGCACAGCGACCACGACCACGACGACCATGACCATGATGGCGACCATGACCACGACCATGATGGCGACCATGGCCACGGAGACCTGAGCCCACTCGATCCGCGGTGGTGGCTGGAAGTCGGGCACGAGCAGATCGAGAACATTCACCTCCTGATCGACAACCTGCTGAACGACCCGGCAGCCTTGCTGACCAATCTGCCGATGGTGTTGGCCGACATGGCTTTCCACGCGGCACAGCTGCTGCAGGTCGTCGTCCAGCTGTCCCCGGCCCTGATCCAGCCGGCTCTGGGCATCGTGACCGCAAACCTGGGGTGGGCGATCGCCGGCCTGGCCGCAATTCAGCCGGTCACGTCTGGTCTCGCGGAGCTCCCGGCCGGCGCCGGACCCGAGTCCTGGCCGGCCGCCGCAGGCGCGTCCACGGTGCCCGGCAGTCCACCGGCCCCGACTACCGCTTCAGCCCCCACGGTCTCGCCGACCGGGGCATCGGCGACCGCAACTGCCGCCCCCGGACCGGGGCCATCGGCCGCCCCGAGTGTTGGGCCGGGTTTCTTTCCTCCGTATCTCATCGGCTCTCCCGGCGTCGGCATTCCTGCCGCGGCAAGGGCCACCACGTCGGCCACCACGAAGAAGAAAGCCTCTGAACCCGATATCGCTGTGGCCACAGCCGGCGAACCAGCCCGTGAGGCACGGGCCCGCCGCCGTCGGCGCGCAGCGATCCGGGAGCGCGGACACGGCAACGAATACATGGACCTCGAAGCAGATCCGCATGGAGCCACCACACCGGAATCGCTGCCCACAGCGTCGGACTGCGGTGCGGGTCCCCTGGGCTTTTCCGGCGTGCGCGACAAGTCGGATGCGACGACGACAGGATTGACGACATTGCGCGGTGCGGAGTTCGGTGATGGCCCGACGGCGCCGCTATTGCCCTCGACCTGGGAGCCGGACTCCCCGAACTGAGCGGGTTAGATCTGCACCTGAGGGCCTGGACGGAGCTGAAATCCTCACCGCTGGTGGAAGGTTACGACGGTTCGTCTCCGGCGGGGGAGACGTCAACTTTGGCCAGGTGGTGCAGGACTCGTTCGTTGAGGGTGGTGAGTGTGTCGAGTTCAGCCGGGGTGAACAGGTCGATAAAGTTCCGGCGAACGTCCTCGACGTGCCTCGGTGCCGCCTTCTCGATGGCGGCGAGGCCGGCCGGCAGCAGGCGGACGATAGTGCTGCGGGCGTCGTCGGGATTGGGCTCACGGCTGACCAGCCCGTCCTTCTGCATGCGCCGCACCTGATGCGAGAGGCGGCTTTTCTCCCAGGCCAGTGCGTTGCACAGGGCGTGGGAGGGTAAGCGGTTTTCGTCGACCGCCGAGAGCGCCGCCAAGACCTCGTAGTCGGCCCCGGACAGGTCCGATTTCTGCAGACGTCGGCTGAGGTGGACTTCGATCTGTTGATGCGCGTGTATGAAGGCCCGCCAGGCGCGGTCCTCGCGGGAGTTCAGCCAGTTCGCTTCCATCGGCCTCCATGCTACCTCGATTGGTTGACGCATCACCAATAATCTGCATATTGTTGATGCGTCAACCTTTTGAACCGAGACGGGACACCACATGAGCAGCATCAGCATCATCGGCCTGGGAAACATGGCCAGCGCATTGGCTGGGCGAGCACTCGCCGGCGGCAACGCAGTCGAGATCGTCGGTCGCGACCCGGTCAGGGCCAAGGAATTGGCCGCCGCGCTCGGTGGCGCCACTGTCGGCACGGTCGGCACCACGCCGGTGGGGGACATCGTCATCCTCGCCGTGCCGTATGCCAACGCGGCGGCGGTGGTCAGTCAGTACGGGGACGCATTACACGGCAAGGTCGTGGTCGACATCACCAACCCGGTCACCCCCGATTTCGCGGGATTCGTTACCCCTGAGGGTAGTTCGGGCGCGCAGGAGATCGCCAAGGCTGCCTCCACCGGCGTGCATGTCGTCAAGGCGTTCAACACCCTGTTCGCCAATGTTCTGGCAGCAGGCTCGGCAGAGGGTCACCCATTGGACGTGTTCATCGCAGGCGACGACGCGCAGGTAAAGGCACGGGTGTCGGCGTTCATCGAGAGCCTGGGACTGCACCCGATGGACGCCGGACCGCTGCCAATGGCACGGGCGCTGGAGAACGCGGGTCTGCTGCAGCTCGGCCTGATGACCCACTCCGTCAAGCACACCAACTTTGCCCTCGGCGTCAACATTCTCAGCTGAGCAAGCCCCCACCCACCTCGAAAAGGACAGTCACATGCGCGTTTTCGTTACTGGCGGGACCGGCCATTCCGGTTCATGCATCATCCCCGAGCTCATCGCCGCCGGGCATGAGGTGACCGGCCTGGCCCGCTCGGACGCCTCCGCAGAGGCCTTGTCCGCCCTCGGCGCGAGTGTGCGTCGCGGCAGTCTCGAAGATCTCGACGGGCTCAAGGAGGCAGCGCGGGACTCCGACGGCGTCATCCACGTCGCGCACAGGCAGGACCTGCTTCCTTCCGGCGGGATGGACGCCGTGGCCGCCGCGGAACTGCCGATCATGCTCGCGTACGGCGAGGCGCTCGCGGGAACCGGAAAGCCACTGGTTGCGGCGGGCAGCATCGGCTCGCCGGGAAACCTGGGCCGGCCCGCCACCGAGGAAGACCCGGCCCTTCCCGGCGGGGAGGAGCACAAGGGGACGCTGCGGGCTCGTAACGTCGTGGAACGGACGGTAATTGGCCTCGCCGAGCAGGGAGTGCGGTCGTCGATAGTGCGGCTTCCGCTCATCGCGCACGACACGACCGACAACGCTGGCTTCCTGCCGGGGTTGATCGGGCTCGCCAAGGAGAAGGGTTTCGCCGGCTACCCCGGAGATGGCACGAATGCGTGGAACGCCGTCCACATTCGCGATGGCGCCTCCCTGTTCCGCCTGGCGTTGGAGAAGGGTCCGGCGGGTAGATATTGGCACGCGGTTCAGGATGAGGCCATCCCATTCCGCGACATCGCCGAGGCCATCGGCAGCCGCCTGGGCCTGCCCGCCGTGAGTGTTCCCGTAGATGTCCTGATGCTGCCGGGATATTTCGGGATGTTCACGAACCTGGTCACGTTGGACCTTCCGGCCTCCAGTCTGATCACTCGCCAGACCCTCGGCTGGGAACCCGTCCAGCCCAAACTTTTTGCCGATTTGGACAACGGTCATTACTTCTCCGGCCAGCTGACGGCCTAGGCGCACCAATCGAATTCATACTACGAGGAGTAAGCATGGCCACATGCATGGCGGATCAGTTCCCGCCTGCGCCGGACGGTGCCGCTGTCGCGGGGATGGCGTTGTCGACGAGGACGGCTGCGATGGCGGCCGCGGTGGCGAAGGTTTCGGTGTTGAGGACCCGGTTGCGGGCCGAGGCGCCATCGAGGAGCAGCGCCAGTTGTTCGCCGAGCTGTTCGGGGTCGGTGGCGCCGGCCTCCCGCGCGGTCTCGGCGAGCCGCGCGGCAAAGGCTTGCTTGTAGTCGCGGGCGTGTACGCGTGCTGGGTGGCCCGCGTCGTGCAGTTCGACGGCCGCCGCGATGAACGGGCACAGCGGTCCGTGAATGTCGAAGACGGCGAGGAGCCGCTCGCGGGGCGTGAGGTCGGTGCGGTCGAACACTTCGGGCAGGACGTCGGGATCGAATCGGCGTAGATGTTCGGCGATCAGCTCGTCCTTACTGGAGAAGTGTTGGTAGAACGTGCGTTTGGACACCTGTGCCTCCGCGCAGAGCTGGTCCAGGCCGGTGCTGTTGATGCCCTGATCGCGGAACAGTCGACGCGAGGCGCCGAGGATGCGCTCGCGTGCGCCCCTGCCGCGGCGCAGGCCTTGGGGACCCTTCTCCAACTCCGTCATGCATCCAGCCTAGCCCAGTTTGGTACGGATCGGTGTACATAGCTTGCGTCTCGCCGAGCGGTCGGATACGTTAAGCACTCAGATCGGTGTACATAACATCGACAAGTTGACGAGGAGTGATCATGGGAAAGCTCGATGGCAAGGTCGCGGTGATCACCGGCGGGACCAGTGGTCTGGCATTGGCCGGTGCCAAGTTGTTCGTTGAGGAGGGGGCTCACGTTTTCATCTCGGGCCGACGGAAGGACGCGCTGGACCAAGCCGTCGAACTGATCGGGCGGAACGTGACCGGCGTACAGGGCGATTCGGCCGATCTCGATGATCTGGACCGCTTGTTCGACACCGTCAAGCGGGAAAAAGGCGCGATCGACGTGTTGTGGGCAAGCGCCGGGATGGGCAAGCAGGGCAGGCTCGGCGAGATCACCGAGGAGGACTTCGATGCCACCTTCTCGCTGAACGCGCGCGGCACGCTGTTCACGGTGCAGAAGGCGTTGCCGTTGTTCAACGACGGCGGCTCGATCTTCATGACCGGGTCGAACGCGTCGCTCAAGGGCTACCCCGAGTGGGGCGTATACGCGGCGAGCAAGGCCGTCCTCCCCGCGTACGCGCGGGTGTGGGTATCTGAGTTGAAGGACAGGAACATCCGGGTCAACGTGCTGACCCCCGGTCAGGTTGCCACTCCCATCCAGGAGGAGCTGTTCGACGAGGCGATGAAGGCGCAGTTCGAATCCCTGATCCCACGGGGAAAGATGGGCCGCCCTGAGGAGATCGCGTCGGTCGCATTGTTCCTCGCCTCGGACGACTCAAGCTATGTCAATGGCCAGGAGTTGGTGGTCGATGGCGGCACCGCGGCGATCTGATGAACAACGACCACGTGACCACGTTCGCCCCGCACCGCAACACCGTGGAGTCCTTTGTCGACTGCATGCACGGCGGCGCAGACAAAGCCGCTCTTGCCGGAATGCTTGCCGAGGACGTGGTGCTGTACGGCCCGCTCGGCGATGAGTCACTCACCGGCCGCGAGGCAGTCCTGGAAGCCATCCGGACGGTCGGCGCGGTGGCGGCCGACCTCACCTACACAGAAGTCCTCAGCGGCGAAACGCACCACGCCGCGCACTTCCGGCTGCAGATCGAAGACGCCGTGGTCGACGGGATGGACTACATCCTGCTCGACGCTGACGGAAAGATCGCCGAGGTAACCATCTGGTGGCGCCCACTGCCGTCCGGCGTCCAGATGCAGGGCCACCTTGCCGGCCTCCTCGGTATGCAGCCCTGGAAGCTCCTCACGAACGGGGAATGACGACGAAGGTCGTGCCCGCCGGGCGTACGGCCCGGTTCCATCAGCCTCCACACACCCAAATTGGTTGACGCACAGGACAATCCGTACATACGGGAGGCGTCAACCTTCTATTCAAACGAGAACATGGGACACCTTATGAGCAACATCAGCATCATCGGCACCGGGAACATGGCCCGCGCGATCGGCGCGCTGGCGGTAGCGGGTGGCAACACCGTTGAGATCATCGGCCGCGACGATTCCAAGGCTGGTGACCTGGCCAAAGCGCTCGGCAGCAGTGTTACGACAGGCGAGTTCGGCGCCGTCCCGGCCGGGGACATCGTCATCGTGGCCCTGAGGTACGCCGATGTCGCTCCGGTCGTCACCCAGTACGGAAACGCGTTGGCGGACAAAGTCATCGTCGATATCAGCAACCCCTTCAATGACGCGGCCGACGGACTCGCCATCCCCGATGACACCTCGATCGCACAGGAAGTCGCCAAGGCGGCCCCGGCCGGCGCCCGCGTGGTGAAGGCATTCAACACCGTCTTCGGTCATGTCCTGGAGAAGGGCCGGACGCCGGATGTGTTCTTCGCGGGCGACGATGCGCAGGCCAAGGCACGCGTAGCGGAGTTCATCGCGAGTCTCGGACTGCGCCCGTTGGACGTCGGCGGCTTGAACATGGCGCACTGGCTGGAGGGAACGGGCCTGGTCCTCATGGGTCTCGCCCGTCATGGAGTGGGGAACTTCGACGTCGCCCTCGGCGCCACCGAGTATCCCGGCTGAGCCGCAACCGCTGGTCCGAGGAGTGAATGAACGAGGGCGTCGCGCGGGTATCACGGCCCGAAACGAGGAACGCCGTCTGCTTGCGCAGACGGCGTTCCCGCTATCGGGGTGGCTGACGGGACTCGAACCCGCGACAGCCAGGATCACAACCTGGTGCTCTACCAACTGAACTACAGCCACCATCGCCGCGCGCCTTTGGAGCATATGCGGCTCGTAGATACTAACTGCTCGGGTGCTGTACCGCCGAATCGGTTTCGGTCGCGTCGCCGTTCGGCGGGCCGAGCTCGGCCGCGATGGCGGCAATATCGCTGGTAGACGGACCGGGCTGGGCGACGAACGCGGTGGAGCGGTAGTACTTCAGTTCGCGAATCGACTCGTGGATGTCCGCCAGTGCGCGGTGGGCGAGCCCCTTCTCCGGCTGGCCGAAGTAGATGCGGGGATACCAGCGCCGGCACAGCTCCTTGATGGAGCTGACGTCGATCATCCGGTAGTGCAGGTAATCGTCGAGTTTGGCCATGTCGCGGGCGATGAAGCCGCGGTCGGTGGCGATCGAGTTGCCCGCCAGGGGAGCGGCCTTGGCTGTTTTGACGTGTCCGCGGATGTAATCGAGGACCATCTCTTCGGCGGTGGCCAAATCGACGGTCGAAGCCCGGACCTCTTCGATCAGCCCGGACCGGGTGTGCATCTGTTTGACCACGTCGACCATGGACGACAACGCCTCGTCGTCGGTGTGAATGACCACGTCCAGGCCGTCACCGAGGATGTTCAGGTCAGCGTCGGTGACCAGAACCGCAATCTCGATCAGGCGATCGGACTTGAGGTCCAGGCCGGTCATCTCGCAGTCGATCCATACCAGTTCGTCTCGCACGAAGATCCACATTATTCCGTTACCGGGCGACGGGTTGCCACACCCACCGTGTGCGCCGTCCGGCAAGTAGTGTCAGACCCCGATTGGCTCGTTCGCGAAAACTGGGAGGACCGCGGCATGACCACCGAATCGACAGCCAGCCCCGCGCAGCAGATTGCCGCCGGTTACGCAGTCGAAGGCCAGGCACTCGAACTGGGGTCGGTGTTCGTCCCCAGCGACACGGGCGGCGCCGTCGACCCGGCTGCACAGGTCCGCATCCCGTTGGCCACGGTCAACCGCCACGGGTTGATCGCGGGTGCTACCGGTACCGGCAAGACCAAGACCCTGCAGGTGATCGCCGAGCAGCTGTCAGCGGCAGGCGTCCCGGTGGTGATGGCCGACGTGAAGGGTGATCTGTCGGGCCTCTCGGCTCAGGGCACCGCGAACGAGAAGGTCGATCAGCGCGCAAAGGACACCGGCGACACCTGGACGCCGACCGCGTTTCCGGTGGAGTTCCTGTCGCTGGGCACCGGCGGCATCGGGGTGCCGGTGCGCGCCACGATCACCAGCTTCGGGCCGATCCTGCTGGCGAAGGTGTTGGGGCTCAACAACACTCAGGAGTCCACCCTGGGTCTGATCTTCCACTGGGCCGACCAGAAGGGTCTGCCCCTGCTGGACATCAAGGATCTGCGTTCGGTGATCCAGTTCCTCACCAGTGACGAGGGCAAGCCCGAACTCAAGGCGCTGGGTGCGGTGTCGACCACGACGGCAGGCGTCATCCTGCGGGCCCTGGTCAACCTGGAGGCCGAGGGCGCCGACTTGTTCTTCGGCGAACCCGAGCTCGAACCCAAGGATCTGCTGCGCACCGATCCCCAGGGGCGGGGCATCATCAGCCTGCTCGAGCTGGGTGCACAGGCCGCGCGGCCGGTGATGTTCTCCACGTTCCTGATGTGGGTGCTGGCCGATCTGTTCACGACGTTGCCCGAGGTCGGCGATGTCGACAAGCCCAAGTTGGTCTTCATCTTCGATGAGGCGCACTTGCTGTTCGCCGATGCGTCCAAGGCCTTCCTGGAACAGGTCGAGCAGACCGTCAAGCTGATTCGCTCCAAGGGCGTCGGCG
This sequence comes from Mycobacterium sp. URHD0025, assembly GCF_000426065.1. GTDB lineage: Bacteria > Actinomycetota > Actinomycetes > Mycobacteriales > Mycobacteriaceae > Mycobacterium. The sequence goes on from NZ_AUEQ01000014.1 coordinate 256,762, forward strand.
TGTTCTTCTGCACGCAGTTGCCCACCGATGTGCCCAACGAGGTGCTGTCGCAGCTGGGCGCGCGGGTGCAGCATGCGTTGCGCGCCTTCACCCCTGACGACCAGAAGGCCCTGTCGAAGACGGTGCGCACCTATCCGAAGACCGACGTCTACGACCTGGAGAAGGCGTTGACCTCGCTCGGTATCGGCGAGGCGGTTGTCACCGTGCTCTCGGAGAAGGGTGCACCGACGCCGGTGGCCTGGACCCGGATGCGGGCGCCGCGATCGTTGATGGACACCATCGGCAATGACGCGATCACCGCGGCCGCCAAGGCCAGCCCGCTGCAGGCCACTTATGGCCAGACCGTGGACCGTGATTCGGCCTATGAGCGGTTGGCCGCCAAGCTGGCCCCGCCGCCCGAGGCGGCCGCCGACGACCCGGGTGGTTTCGGCGGTGTCGAGGCCTCGGGTGACATCGAGCCGATGCCCGCTCCTGCCCAGCCAGAAGAGCCCGGCATCCTCCAGCAGGTGATCAAGAGTTCGGCGTTCAAGAGTGCCATGCGCTCGGCGGGCACCGTGATCGGCCGCGAGATCACGCGCAGCATCTTCGGCACGGGCCGCCGCCGCTGAGCGGCGAATCAGGCTCGGGCCGCTGAGCGGCGAATCAGGCTCAGGCCGCTGAGACTTCGCCGATTTCTACACGAGGGTCGCGATACGTCGGGCGAGTTCAAGGGGTCGATGCAACAGTTGGTGGATTTGAGAGTAGTTCGGTGAGGGCTTCGGCTGGGGTTTTCCAACCCAGGGTCTTGCGGGGTCTTCCGTTGAGTTCGGAGGCGACCTGGTCGAGGTATCCGGGCCCCCACAACGAGAGATCTGTCCCTTTCGGGAAGTACTGGCGCAGCAGTCCGTTGGTGTTCTCATTGCTGCCGCGTTGCCATGGCGAATGCGGGTCGCAGAAGTAGATGTCGAGGTCGGTGGCTTTGGCGATGGCCTTGTGGTTGGCCA
>NZ_AUEQ01000015.1 GCF_000426065.1 Mycobacterium sp. URHD0025
GGATGTTGGGGGTCGTGTAGGAGAAGTTGATCCCCACACCCAGCGACCACGGGAAGCCGATCTGGTAACCCAGCTCCAAGGTGCCCTCGAAGTCCTCGGCCCCGGCGCCCTCGACGTGATACTTGGCCCGACCGGAATGGAACCACTCACGGGTCAGCCGGTTGCGGTCCAACGGGAACACACCATTGAGGAAGGTGTCCCACTGCTGAACGGTCAGAGTCCGGTCCTGACCATCGACCAGGCTCAGTTCATTGTCCAGACCCGCATGAGAAGTGCCCGTGCTCGTAAAAAGCGCCGCAATGGTTGCCACCATCGCGACCAGCACCCGACTGAATGCCTTCATGTTCTCCCTAGCTATATCGCCGGCGCCCGAAGGCTCACCGTTTGTGGTCGGCGTCCCGGCCCCCGCAGACCGTATCGCCCCGCAAGACCTACATGTGACGCGGATTAGAAATCCCACACATGGCTCTTACGTAATGCTCATCGTTGACACGAGGAACATAACGGGAGCCCATCGGGGCGGCAACGCAAGCACATATCGGTGAGGCTGCATACGATCGCTCGATCAAAATTTGCTGGAACCCGGCTGGGAGATTGGGCACTACGCCACGACGCTGCGCCTTGAGCCACGGGGCAATGCTGTGATGCCGTTCGCCTCGTTAACAAACTGAGGTCCGGACCACGGCGCGGGGTACAGGTTTCGGGCTCTTACAGGCCATTCACCTATTCATTGATGATGCGGCGGAATGTTGTTCCTCAACCACCGGTCGCGGTCGGCTTCGTCGTCCGGCGAAGCGGTGTCGCGTTCGTCGGGAGCGATGTCCGGGAGGGCATCGCCGAAAATCTTGTTAACTGCGTCGCGGGACGCTTTGTTCGCTTCAGGCATCGCACATTCCCTTTGTGACGAAGATCACATCTCATCGTAGGCGGTGCTGCAACAACAGTTAACCCGCTCTTAACCAGCAGCGTCGGTCAGCGTGACATCCGCCTGGAAAAAGAAACGGCGGCCGGTGGCCGCCGTTCCGATGTTGTTCAGATCTCCAAACTTGATAGCTGGCCTATAACTTGGGCGGCCAGTGGCCCGAGGGTGGCCATACCGTCGCGGACCGCAGCGCGTGATCCGGCGATGTTGACCACCAACGTGCTGCCCGACACGCCACACAGACCGCGGGACAGCCCGGCGTCCGGGATCCCGGCCGAGAGCCCCGATGCCCGCAGCGCCTCGGCGATGCCGAGCAGCTCGCGGTCGAGGATGTCGAGAGTGGCCTCCGGCGTGACATCGCGCGGCGTCACGCCCGTCCCGCCCACCGACACCACCAGATCGACCCCGCCGATCACCGCGGTGTTCAAGGCATTACGGATCTCGACCTCGTCAGCGGCCACGACCACCACTCCGTCGACGACGAAGCCGGCCTCACCCAACAATTCCGTGACCAACGGACCGCTGTGGTCTTCCTCGCCATGCGCGGTGCGATCGTCCACCACGACGACGAGCGCCCGGCCCACCAACTCCCCTGGTTGTTCCATGCCTGCAACCGTATATCCGGCGGCAGACAACGGTGTAGCCAGACGGAGGGTGGTGATCCCGTCGGACCCGATCACCGTGCTCACTGCTCGGCCCTGCCCAGAGTCACCTCGACGGTCTGCGGCTTGCCACCCTGGTCCAGGAAGGTCAGCGTGACCTTGTCACCAGGGGCCTTCGACCGCACCGCCGCGACGAGTGCGTCGGCGCTGCCGATCACCCGGTCGTCGACCTTGGTCACCACGACGCCGCTGGGCAGACCTGCCGCCGCGGCGGCACCGCCGTTGGTGACCTCGACGATCTTGGCGCCGTCACTTGTCTTGTCATTGGCCACCTGCACACCGAGCGAGGCATGCGAGGCGGTGCCGCTCTGGATCAGCTCATCGGCGATGCGCTTGGCCTGATCCACCGGGATCGCGAAGCCCAGTCCGATCGATCCGCTCTGGGCCTGAGCCGAATCCCCGCCCATGGTGGCGATCGCCGAGTTGATCCCGACCAGTTCGCCGTTCATGTTGACCAGCGCCCCGCCGGAGTTGCCCGGGTTGATCGCGGCGTCGGTCTGGATGGCGTCGAGCACGGTGTTCTGGTTGCGGGTGTCGCCGCCGGCCGCGACCGGACGGTTCAACGCACTGATGATGCCGGTGGTGACGGTGCCTTCCAGCCCCAGTGGCGACCCGATCGCGACGACGTCCTGGCCCACCCGGAGGTTGGCCGACGAGCCCAGGCTGATGGGGGTGAGACCTGAGACGTCCTGCGCACGCACGACGGCGATGTCACTGCTGGGATCGGTGCCGACGACGGTGAACGACTTGGTGGTCCCGTCGGAGAACGTCACCTTGGTCTGGGCGCCGGTCGGCGCCCCGCCGGGGATCGGTGCCGCGGCGGGCCCGCCCGGCTTGGCGGCCTGCACGACGTGGTTGTTGGTCAGGATGAGGCCGTCGCCGGTGAGGATGATGCCCGAGCCCTCCTCCGAGGCGCGACCCAGATCGGTCTCGAGCTTGACCACACTCGGCACCACCTTGGCCGCCACCTGTTCCACCGAACCGGGGGGCAACGCAGCGGCGGGGACAGTCGGCGCGGCGCCGAGACCCTGGGAGCCGAATCGCGGGTGGTCGTCGTGCACCAGCGTCGCGACACCGCCGCCGATGCCGGCCGAGACCACTGCCACGGCGAGCGCCCCGGCGGCCAGGCCTGCTCTGGAGCGCTTCTTGGCCGGGACGGGCTGCGGGCCGGCCGGAATCCGGTAGGGGTCATACGGCGCGCGGTACGCCTGCTGCTGGGATTGGTGCTGGCTGGTCTGGTGCTGGTTGGTCTGGTGCTGCTGCGTCTGGTGTGTCGAGTGCTGCTGAGTCTGCTGCGGCTGCTGCGGCTGCTGACGCGCGTAGCGCCAGTCGTACGGCTGCTGCTGGTATGGATCGGGACGCGCACCGGCGTATCCGGGGGCAACGCCGCCGGAGTGCTGCTCCGGCTGTTGGGGGTACCTCGGGTGGTTCGTCATTGTGCTGCGTGCTCTTCTCTTGTAAAAGGTCCGCCGGCCGCTGACGCCGGCCCGGTCCGACCCGTTTGTCCAACCCTCGTATCTCTCACTCCGTCAAACGAAGCTGTGGTCACTCAGGTTGCCCAGATGGGCTGAGAATCCACTTAGAGATTTCCGATCCATCCGTGACCGGTCCCCCGACCGATTTAACTGTCTCACCTTTTCTCCGCACCGACAGCGTGCTCATTGCCGGCCTGCGGCATATGCGTCGCATCTCCATTGGGGATGGGCTGCCCGGGCAACACCATGTGGAACGAAGCCCCCGGTGGTGTGCCCCCCGGCACGGTCTCGTCAATCCGCAGTGCGCCACCGTGTTTGAGCACCACCTGCTGGACGATAGCCAATCCGAGGCCGGATCCCGGCATCGCCCTCGCGGCATCCGAGCGGTAGAAGCGCTCGAACACCAGCCGGCGTTCGTCCGGCGGGATGCCTGGCCCGTGGTCGGACACCACCAGTTCGGCGTGCGTCGGATCGACCTGGTGCAACCGCACGCCGACGCGTCCTCCGGCCGGACTCCACTTTGCGGCGTTGTCGAGCAGGTTGAGCACGGCGCGGCCCAGCCCGGGTGCGTCGCCGAACACCTGCCAGCCGACGACGTCGACATCGAATTCGATGTCGTTGCGGCGCCGCCGGACCCGTTCCAGGCTGCGGTCGACCACCTCCGACATGTCGACAGGCTCCGGCGTGATGCCGCCTGCGTCGTCGCGGGTGAGATCGACGAGGTCGCCGACCAGGGTGGAGAGCTCTTCGATCTGGGCGATCACATCCTGTTGCAGCCCGATCATCTCGTCCTTGGGCAGCGGAGGTGCCCCGGGCGCCTGTGAGGCCATCAGCAGTTCGACATTGGTGCGCAGCGAGGTCAGCGGCGTCCGGAGTTCGTGCCCGGCATCCGAGACCAGCCTGGACTGGCGTTCCCTCGATTCGGCCAGTGCCCGGAGCATCATGTTGAACGCCTCGGTGAGCCGGGCCAGCTCGTCGCTGCCCACCACCGGGATGGGTCGCAGGTCGTCCGTCCGCGCCACCCGCTCGGCGGCTTCGGTGAGTCTGCCCACCGGTCTGAGCCCGGCTCTGGCCACCGCGCCGCCGGCCATGGCGGCCACCGCCACCCCGACGCCGCCGACGATGAGCAGCACCGTGCCCAACCGTCTCAACACTTGGACAGTGGGCGCCAGGCTCTTGGAGATCAGCAGGGAGCTGCCGTTGGCCAGGTGCACCGCGAGCACCCGCTGATGGTTGGCGGTGCGCAGTGACATCAGGAGTTCGCCGGAGATGACGTCTTTCTCGGGCTTGCCCAGCGGCAGCATCTGGCCCTGTTGGTTGGCCGTGTAGATGGACCGGCCCGGGATCACCAGCATCGCGTTGACGTCGGAGTAGGCGGTGCCCTCGATTGCCTTGCCGGGGTCGGCGGCCAGCGATCCGCTCTCGATCAGCAACCGGGCGCGGCTGTGTAGCTGGTTGTCGAGGTCGTCGTAGAGGGCGCGTGAGACGACGGCGTAGACAGCGACGGCCATCAGGACGACCACCATGGCCACCATCGACATCGCGAGCATCATCACGCGCCAGCGCAGTGACAGCGAGCTGGTGTTGCGGAGGTTGGCGGCGGATCGCCACGTGTTCACGACGGCGGGCCGTTCAGGGTCAGCGACGGCGGGCCGTCCGAAGTCGGGGGTGAGCGCCATCAAATCAGGGGGGCGTTTCGCGCAGCACGTAGCCGACGCCGCGCACGGTGTGGATCAACCGGGGCTCGCCTTCGGCCTCGGTCTTGCGGCGCAGGTAGCCGATGTACACCTCGAGGGCGTTGCCCGAGGTCGGGAAATCGAAACCCCACACCTCTTCGAGGATGCGGCTACGGGTCAGTACCCGCCGCGGGTTGGCGATCAGCATCTCGAGCAGGGAGAACTCGGTGCGCGTGAGGCTGATCTGACGATCGCCGCGGGTCACCTCGCGGGTCACCGGGTCCAGGGTGAGGTCCGAGAAGGACATCTTCTGGGAATCGGTGCCGTCATCGTTGACGGTCCGGCGCAGCAACGCCCGCATCCGCGCCAGCAGCTCCTCGAGCGCGAACGGTTTCGGCAGGTAGTCGTCGGCGCCTGCGTCCAGCCCGGCCACCCGCTCGGAGACCGAGTCGCGGGCCGTCAGCACGAGGATCGGCAGATCGTCACCCGTGCTACGTAGCTGCCGGCACACCTCCAGGCCGTCCAGCCGCGGCATCATCACATCAAGAACCACAGCGTCAGGCCGGTCATTGGAAATCGCCTCGAGCGCTTCGACCCCATCCTGGGCGAGCTCGACGGAATAACCATTGAATGAAAGCGACCGGCGCAGGGATTCGCGCACAGCGCGATCGTCGTCAACGACAAGTATGCGCACTGCCCCAGTTTCAACCCGCTGTCTGAGAGAGGGCTGAGAGGCGCGCCGCAAATTTGCCGAGGGTTTTTGCGGGTCTCAAACCACCCTGAGCACGACAAAAAGCGCTATCACCGAGTGATAGCGCTTTTTGAAAAGGTGTCTGCGGGTTCTAGCGCTTGTCGAGGTCGACAAGGCCCAGACGGGCGGCCTTGAGCAGACGGCGCGGCACCTTGTGCTGCTGACCGGCGACATTGACGCCGACGAGACCGGTGGCCTCGGCCTTCCACTGCGCGCGCCGGCTACGGGTGTTCGCGCGCGACATTCTGCGCTTGGGCACAGCCATGACGTGCATCTCCTTGCTTTGGGGGTTGCCGCGCGCATCGCAGCGGCAGACGACTGCCCTACAGAGTAGCGGTTGACCTGCGTCGGCTCCAAAACGGTGCGGCCGGGGCCGTCGGGGCGGGGTAGGCGGGGCGGTCCACCGAGATTGCATCCACGCACCAAAAGCCACGCGATTCCGTCCCTCACTTCAATCTCGACACCAGCCCACCCCAAAAAACCCGACAGTCCGGCCAGCCCGTTACCGAGATTGCACCCACGCACCAAAACCCACGCGATTCCGTCCCTCACTTCAATCTCGACACCAGCCCACCCCAAAACCCGACAGCCCGGCCCGGCGCGCCACCGAGATTGCATCCACGCACCAAAACCCGGCCGGATCGATCCCTGACTTCAATCTCGACACCAGCCCACCCCAAAAACCCCACTGCCCGGCACGGCGCCCCACCGAGATTGCATCCACGCACCAAAAGCCGGCGGGATCGATCCCTGACGTCAATCTCGATGCCTTGTCGGTGCGGGGTGCGAGCATGCCGAAATGGGCGGGGTGTTGATCGGCAGTGAAGCGTTGGCCAAAGGCCTTGTGACGCGCAACGACCTCAGGCGTCACTACCAACGGATTTTCCCCGACGTGTATGCGCCGGACGAACCGACGCTGCGCGACCGAACCATCGGAGCATGGCTCTGGTCGGGGCGCCGGGCCGTGGTCGCCGGAGTCGCCGCGTCAGCGCTGCACGGGGCGGCGTACGTCGACGCGGACATCCCCATCGAACTCGTCTGGCGCAACGGCCGCCCACCCAGCGGATTGATCGTGCGCAACGAGACCCTCGCCGCCGACGAGGTCAAACGAGTGGTCGGGCTGCCGGTGACCACACCGGCGCGGACCGTGTTCGACCTGGGCCGTCACCTCCCACGCGATGACGCGGTCGCCCGCATCGACGCTTTGGCGTGGACTCTCCAGGTCACAGTCGACGACGTCACCCCGCTCATTGAGCGCTACCCGAGTGTCCGAGGGATCCGCGCCCTCAAGACGGCGTTGCCCTTGGTCGACGCGGGCGCCGATTCTCCGCGCGAAACGTGGTTGCGTCTGCGATTGACCGACGCCGGAATGCCGCCCGAGAGGACCCAGATCGTGGTGATGCAAGGACGCGCCAGCATCGTCGCGAAGTTGGACATGGGCTGGGAACAGTTTGGTGTCGGCGTGAACTACGACGGCATGTTCCACCAGTCCGACCGCAAGCGTTATGTGCAGGACCAGAAGACCTTGCGGACGCTGGAAGCCCTGGGCTGGATCGTCATCCGCGTGATCGCCGAAGACAACATCGTCGACGTCCTCGCGCGGGTTGAGCAGGCGCTGCGCAGCCGCGGCTGGCATCCAAATTGCATTCAGGGACAAATCGCCGCCTGATTCCGTCCCTGGATGCAATCTGGTGCGTGGACCCGGGCCCGGCACCCCTTGACGTGGGACCGGCGGTACCCGCTAACCTACCGGTTGGTTGGTCCCCATGTCAGCGTCGACGGGAGTGCGTGTGTCTTCAGGGACTGGTGCGGTTCGCATCGGCAACTGTTCGGGTTTTTACGGCGACCGGCTCTCAGCGATGCACGACATGCTCACCGGTGGCGAGCTGGACTATCTGACCGGCGATTATCTCGCCGAACTCACCATGCTGATCCTGGCCCGCGACCGGGCCAAGAACCCCGACCGCGGCTACGCCAAGACGTTCCTGATCCAGCTTGAGCAGTCACTCGGGCTGGCGCTGGACAAGGGCGTGAAGATCGTGGCCAACGCCGGCGGGCTGAACCCCGCGGGGCTGGCCGCCGCAGTTCGGGCACTGGCCGAACGCCTGGGCCTCGACGTCAACGTCGCCCATGTCGAGGGCGACGATCTGGTGGCCCGGGCTTCCGAGCTGGGCCTGGGCACACCCCTTGCCGCCAACGCCTACCTTGGCGCGTGGGGCATCGTCGACTGCCTGAATTCCGGTGCCGACGTCGTGGTGACGGGCCGGGTCACGGACGCTTCGGTGATCGTCGGGCCCGCGGCGGCGCACTTCGGCTGGAAGAGCACCGATTACGACGCGCTGGCCGGGGCGGTGGCCGCCGGTCACGTGATCGAGTGCGGCACTCAAGCCACCGGCGGCAATTACTCGTTCTTCGCAGAGATTCCGGATCTGTCCCGCCCGGGCTTTCCGATCGCAGAGATCTCCTCCGATGGCTCCTCGGTGATCACCAAACATGCGGGCACCGGCGGGCAGGTCAGCGTCGGCACGGTCACCGCGCAGCTGCTCTACGAGATCACGGGCGCGCGCTACGCCAATCCCGATGCGACGCTGCGCGTGGATTCTCTGCAGTTGAGCCAGGACGGCACCGACCGCGTGCGGATCTCCGGCGTGACGGGTGAGGCCCCGCCGCGGACGCTGAAGGTGTCGTGCAACAGCATCGGCGGTTTCCGCAACGCCGCCACATTCGTGTTGACGGGCCTGGACATCGAGGCCAAGGCCGAGCTGGTGCGCAGCCAGTTGGAAGCTGGCCTGAAAGTCCGCCCGGCCGAACTGGATTGGACGCTGGCCCGCACCGACCATCCCGATGCCGAAACCGAGGAGACCGCCAGTGCGCTGCTGCACTGTGTGGTACGCGATCCCGATCCCAACGTCGTCGGACGCCAATTCTCTTCGGCGGGAGTGGAACTCGCCCTGGCCAGCTATCCGGGCTTCACCACCACCGCACCGCCCGGGGACGGTCAGGTCTACGGCGTGTTCGTACCCGGCTACGTCGACGCGTCCGAGGTCCCGCACATCGCCGTACACGCCGATGGCACCCGTGTCGACATCTCTCCCGCGAGCGAGACCCTCGATCTGTCACCGGTTTCCGATCCGGACCTACCCGAGCCAGTTCCCGCGGGCCCCACTCGCCGAGCGGCGCTGGGCACCATCGCCGGCGCCCGCAGCGGTGACAAGGGCGGCTCGGCCAATGTCGGCGTATGGGTGCGCGGCGACGAGCAGTGGCGCTGGCTGGCCCACACACTGACCGTCGACAAGCTTCGTGAATTGTTGCCCGAGACAGCCGATCTGCCTGTCACCCGGCACCTGCTGCCGAACCTGCGGGCGGTGAACTTTGTGATCGAAGGCATTCTCGGCCAGGGCGTCGCGTATCAAGCCCGATTCGATCCGCAGGCCAAGGGGCTGGGCGAATGGTTGCGCAGCCGTCATCTCGACATCCCGGAGGAACTCATCAAATGAGCATCTGGACTTCACCCGAGCGTGAGGCGTTGCGCAAGACCGTGCGCAGTTTCGCCGAGCGTGAGGTGCTGCCGCACGCAGCCGAGTGGGAACGCACCGGTGAGCTGCCACGCGAGCTTCACCGCAAGGCCGGCGAGGCCGGCCTGCTCGGCGCCAATTTCCCCGAGTCGGCCGGCGGTGGCGGCGGTGACGGGGCCGACGCCGTGATCATCTGCGAGGAAATGCATTACGCGGGCTCGCCCGGTGGTGTGTTCGCGTCGCTGTTCACCTGCGGCATCGCCGTGCCGCACATGATCGCCTCCGGCGATGAACGCCTCATCGAGACGTACGTGAAGCCCACGCTGCGCGGAGACCTCATCGGATCGCTGGCCATCACCGAACCCGGCGGCGGCTCCGACGTCGGGCACCTGACCACAAAAGCCACCCGCGACGGGGATGACTACATCCTCAACGGCGCCAAGACCTACATCACCTCGGGCGTGCGGGCGGATTACGTCGTCACCGCATCTCGCACCGGCGGTCCCGGTGCGGCGGGCGTCTCCCTGATCGTCGTGGACAAGGGCACGCCGGGATTCGAGGTCAGCCGCAAGCTCGACAAGATGGGTTGGCGCTCAAGCGATACCGCCGAGCTGTCCTACACCGACGCGCGGGTGCCGGTGGCCAACTTGATCGGCACGGAGAACTCCGGCTTCTTCCAGATCGCGGCCGCGTTCGTTTCCGAGCGGGTGGGCTTGGCCGTGCAGGCCTACGCCAGTGCGCAGCGCTGCCTGGACCTGACCGTCGAGTGGTGCCGCAACCGCGAAACCTTCGGAAAGCCGCTGATCGCCCGGCAATCGGTACAGAACACGCTCGCCGAGATGGCCCGCCGAATCGACGTGGCCCGGGTGTACACCCGCCATGTGGTGGAGCGGCAGCTCGCCGGAGAGACAAATCTGATCACCGAGGTGTGCTTCGCCAAGAACACCGCGGTGGAGACCGGCGAATGGGTCGCCAACCAGGCCGTGCAGTTGTTCGGCGGCATGGGCTACATGGCCGAGTCGGAGGTCGAGCGCCAGTACCGTGACATGCGCATCCTCGGGATCGGCGGCGGGACCACCGAGATCCTGACCTCCTTGGCCGCAAAGACGTTGGGATTCCAGTCATGACGACCCTGAAATCGACGGTCGACCCGGCCTCACCGGGTTTCACCGACGCCGCCGAGGTGATGGCCACCAAGCTGGCCGAGCTCGACGCCGAGCATGCCAAGGCACTGGCCGGCGGCGGGCCCAAGTATGTGGACCGCCATCACGGCCGCGGCAAGCTCACCGCGCGCGAGCGCGTCGAGCTGCTGCTGGATGCCGACGCACCGTTCCTGGAGCTGAGCCCACTGGCCGCGTGGGGCAGTGATTTCACCGTGGGCGCCAGCGTCGTCTGCGGGATCGGCGCCGTCGAAGGTGTCGAGTGCCTCATCGTCGCCAATGATCCGACGGTCAAGGGCGGCACCAGCAACCCGTGGACGCTCAAGAAGATCCTGCGCGCCAACCAGATCGCGATGGAGAACCGGCTGCCGGTGGTCTCCCTCGTGGAGTCCGGCGGCGCCGATCTGCCGACGCAGAAGGAGATCTTCATCCCGGGCGGGCAGATGTTCCGCGACCTGACCCGGCTGTCGGCGGCGGGCATCCCGACCATCGCGCTGGTGTTCGGCAACTCGACCGCCGGTGGCGCGTACGTGCCGGGCATGTCCGATCACGTGGTGATGATCAAGGAACGCTCCAAGGTTTTCCTGGCCGGGCCGCCGCTGGTCAAGATGGCCACCGGCGAGGAGTCCGACGACGAGTCGCTGGGCGGGGCCGAGATGCATGCCCGCACTTCGGGTCTCGGTGACTACCTGGCCAATGACGAGCTCGACGCGATCCGGATCGGGCGGCGCATCGTGGCCCGGCTGAACTGGCGCAAGAAGGGACCCGCACCCGCGCCGGTGGTCGAGCCGAAGTTCGACCCGGAGGAGCTCATCGGCATCGTGCCCGCCGATCTGCGGATCCCGTTCGACCCGCGCGATGTGATCGCCCGCATCGTCGACGGCTCGGATTTCGACGAGTTCAAGCCGCTGTACGGGTCCTCCCTGGTGACGGGATGGGCCACTCTGTACGGGTACCCGGTCGGAATCCTGGCCAACGCCCGCGGCGTGCTGTTCAGCGAGGAGTCGCAGAAGGCCACGCAGTTCATCCAGCTGGCCAACCGGTCCGACACCCCACTTCTGTTCCTGCACAACACCACCGGATACATGGTGGGTAAGCAGTACGAAGAGGGCGGCATGATCAAGCACGGCTCGATGATGATCAACGCGGTGTCGAACTCCACGGTGCCGCACATCTCGCTGCTGCTCGGCGCCTCCTACGGCGCAGGCCATTACGGCATGTGCGGGCGAGCCTATGACCCGCGCTTCCTGTTCGCGTGGCCGTCGTCGAAATCCGCGGTGATGGGTGGTACCCAGCTGGCCGGGGTGCTCTCGATCGTCAGCCGCGCGGCCGCGGAGGCCCGGGGCCAGGTGGTCGACGAGGCCGCCGACGCCGCGCTGCGAGCAGCGGTCGAGGCGCAGATCGAAGCCGAGTCGCTGCCGATGTTCCTGTCCGGCCGGTTGTACGACGACGGGGTGATCGACCCTCGCGATACCCGCACCGTGCTGGGAATGTGCTTGTCCGCCATAGCGAATGGCCCGATCGAGGGGACGTCGAACTTCGGCGTCTTCAGGATGTGAGCGCGACAATGATTACGAGAGTTCTGGTTGCCAACCGCGGCGAGATCGCCAGGAGGGTCTTCGAGACCTGCCGCCGCCTGGGTATCGGCACCGTCGCGGTCTACACCGACCCTGACGCCGCGTCCCCGCACGTCGCCGAGGCTGACGCCCGCGTGCGGCTCGAGGGCAACAACGGCTACCTCGACTCGGCGCAGATCATCGCCGCCGCCAAGGCGTCCGGTGCCGACGCGATTCATCCCGGTTACGGATTCCTCTCGGAGAACGCCGATTTCGCCGCAGCGGTGATCGATGCCGGGCTGACCTGGATCGGTCCGCCGGTGAACGCCGTGCAGGCCATGGGCTCCAAGATCGAGGCCAAGAAGATGATGGCCGCGGCCGGCGTTCCGGTGCTGACCGAGCTCGACCCGTCGACCGTGACGGCCGATCAGCTACCGGTCCTGGTGAAGGCCTCGGCCGGTGGCGGTGGCCGCGGTATGCGGGTCGTGCGCGAATTGGCGGATCTACCAAGCGAAGTGGCCGCGGCCCAGCGCGAGGCGCAGTCGGCGTTCGGTGATCCGACCGTGTTCTGTGAGCGCTACCTGGCCGCAGGTCACCACGTCGAGGTGCAGGTCATGGCCGATCAGCACGGCACCGTGTGGGCGGTCGGCGAGCGCGAATGCTCGATTCAGCGTCGCCATCAGAAGGTCATCGAGGAGGCTCCGTCGCCTCTCGTGGAGCGCACCGCGGGCATGCGGGAGAAGTTGTTCGATGCGGCCCGGCTGGCCGCCGGGGCGATCGGCTACGCCGGTGCGGGGACGGTCGAGTTCATGGCGGACGAGCGCGGTGACTTCTTCTTCCTTGAGATGAACACCCGTCTGCAGGTGGAGCATCCGGTCACCGAGGCCACCACCGGACTCGATCTGGTCGAGCTGCAGATCGAGGTTGCCGACGGCGGCCGGCTGGACACTGAGCCCCCGTCGGCAAAAGGCTCGGCCATCGAGGCCCGGCTCTACGCCGAGGATCCGGCCAAGGGCTGGCAGCCGCAGGCCGGCACGGTGCACCGGTTCGCCGTTCCAGGGCAGGTCCGCGTCGACACCGGCATCGAGGACGGCTCGGTGGTGTCGATCTTCTACGATCCCATGCTCGCCAAGGTCATCTCCTATGCACCGACGCGCCGTCAGGCCGCGACCGTGCTCGCCGACGCGTTGGCCCGCACCAGAATTCACGGCCTGCGCACCAACCGCGATCTGCTGGTGAACGTCCTGCGGCATCCGGCATTCATCGACGGCGCCACGGACACGGCGTTCTTCGATACGCACGGGCTCGACGCGTTGGCCGCACCGCTGGCCGATGCGGGCGCGGTGACGCTCTCGGCCATTGCCGCCGCATTGGCTGACGCCGCGCACAACCGCGCCAGCGCAAAGGTTTTCGCCGCCGCGCCCAGCGGTTGGCGCAACCTGGCCTCGGGCTACCAGTCCCGGACCTACCGCGATGCCGCGGGTGATGACGTCCCCGTGCGCTACCGGTTCACCCGCACCGGTGTCGAGCTACCCGACGATGACGGGGTTTCCCTGGTGTCGGCGACTCCGGATCGGGTGGTGCTCGCCGTCAACGGCGTGGACCGCTCGTTCGACGTGGCCTGGTACGGCGATCAGGTTTTCGTTGACTGCCCGCTCGGCCCCGTGCACCTCACCGCGCAGCCCCGCTTCCCCGATCCGGACGACGCGGTCGCACACGGATCACTGCTGGCACCGATGCCCGGTTCCGTGGTGCGGGTCGGTGCTGCCGTCGGCGACACCGTCACGGCCGGACAACCACTGATCTGGCTGGAAGCCATGAAGATGGAGCACACCATCGCCGCACCCGAAGACGGGGTGCTGGCCGAACTCAATGTCGCCGCGGGCCAACAGGTCGAAGTCGGTGCCGTACTTGCCCGAGTAGAGACAGCTGAAGGAGAACAATCATGAGTTTCATCGAGACCGAGGAACAGAAGGCTCTGCGCCAGGCGGTGGCCGCGATGGCCGCCAACTACGGGCAGGACTACTACCTGGAGAAGGCTCGCTCCGGCCAGCACACCACCGAATTGTGGAACGAGGCAGGCAAACTCGGCTTCATCGGGGTGAACCTGCCCGAGGAGTACGGTGGTGGCGGCGCCGGCATGTACGAGCTGTCCATGGTGATGGAAGAGATGTCGGCGGCCGGGTCGGCGCTGCTGATGATGGTGGTCTCCCCCGCGATCAACGGCACGATCATCTCCAAGTTCGGCACCGAGGAACAAAAGAAGCGCTGGATTCCCGGTATTGCCGACGGGTCGATCACCATGGCCTTCGCGATCACCGAGCCTGACGCGGGTTCCAACAGCCACCGCATCACCACGACGGCCCGCAAAGATGGCAGCGACTGGATCATCAAGGGCCAGAAGACGTTCATCTCCGGTATCGATCAGGCACAGGCTGTGCTCGTCGTCGGCCGCACCGAGGACCACAAGACCGGAAATCTCAAGCCGGCACTGTTCGTCATCCCGACCGACACCCCGGGCTTGAGCTGGACCAAGATCGAGATGGAGATCATCAGCCCGGAGAGCCAGTTCCAGGTGTTCCTGGACGACGTCCGGCTGCCCGCCGATGCGCTGGTGGGTTCGGAAGATGCCGCGATCGCGCAGCTGTTCGCCGGGTTGAACCCCGAACGCATCATGGGTGCGGCCAGCGCGGTGGGCGTCGGTCGCTTCGCCATCGACAAGGCGGTCGACTATGTGAAGACGCGCCAGGTCTGGAAGGTGCCGATCGGCTCGCACCAAGGTATCTCGCATCCGCTGGCGCAGAACCACATCGAGGTGGAACTGGCCAAGCTGATGATGCAGAAGGCTGCGACGCTGTATGACGCCGGCGACGACTTCGGCGCGGCCGAGGCAGCCAACATGGCCAAGTACGCCGCGGGTGAGGCATCGGTGCGGGCGGTCGATCAGGCCGTGCAGTCTCTCGGCGGCAACGGCCTGACCAAGGAGTACGGCATCGCCGCCGCGGTCACGGCATCCAAGCTGGCCCGCATCGCGCCTGTGAGCCGGGAGATGATCCTGAACTTCGTCGCGCAGACCTCCCTGGGCCTGCCCCGGTCTTACTGATGACCACGCTCGTTCACTACACGGTCGACGGCAACGTCGCCCGGTTGACACTGGACTCCCCACACAACCGCAACGCGTTGTCCACGGTGCTGGTCGAGCAGTTGCTCCAGGGCTTCGCCGATGCCGCCGCCGAACCGGGAGTTCGCGTGGTGGTTCTGGGGCACACCGGTGGGACCTTCTGCGCAGGAGCTGATCTCAGCGAGGCCGCCGGTCAAGATCCCGGCGACATCGCCGTGGACCGCGCCCGCGAGATGACCAAGCTGCTGCGGGCCATCCTGGAGTTGCCGGTTCCGGTGATCGGCGCGATCGACGGGCATGTGCGGGCCGGCGGGATGGGACTCGTCGGCGCGTGCGATCTCGTCGTCGCAGGGCCGCAGAGTACGTTCGCGCTCACCGAGGCACGCATCGGCGTTGCGCCGTCGATCATTTCGCTGACGCTGCTACCGAAGATGTCACCGCGGGCGGCGGGACGCTACTTCGTCACCGGGGAGAAATTCGGCGCCGCCGAGGCGGCCGAGATCGGGTTGATCACGGTGTCGGCCGACGATGTCGCCGATGCCGTCGCCGCGCTGGCGGCCGAGATCGCGAAAGGCTCGCCGCAGGGGCTGGCCAAGTCGAAGGCACTGACGACTGCCTCGATCCTGCGTGGGTTCGATGAGCTGGCCGAGGATTTGACCCAGCAGTCGGCGGAGTTGTTCGTGTCTGACGAGGCACGCGAAGGGATGATGGCGTTCCTGCAGAAGCGCCCCCCGAACTGGACCAGCTGAGATTCCGCACGTCTCCGCCCAGGAGTAAGGCGCTACTGCACCGAGCCGGCGCGCTGTGGAACCCACGCGGTCGGGCGCGGAATCCACCGCGGGACATTGCCCCGGAATTCGTCGTATTGGGCGCCGAATCGCCGGCGCAGATGCGGTTCCTCGAAGACCGGGATCGCAATCACAACCAGCGTGCAGAACAGTGCGAACCAGCCGTACAACCACGGCGAGGCCGTGGCGACCGCGGTACCGAGCTGGATGCAGAACACCGCCGTCATCATCGGGTTGCGGACGTGCCGGTAGGGCCCTTCCACCACCAGGTTGACCGGTGACCCGATGGCCAGCGCTCCCTTGCCGATGCGGTCGAACAGGATCACGGTCCACACCAAGAACCACAGCCCGAACCCGATCAACGCCGCGCCGGCGATGGCGAGCAGCAGACCCGACGTCGTAGTCAGGTCGGGAGCTTCGACGCCGGTGAGCGCCATGATCACAGCCGGGATGAACACCGTCATTGTCGCCGGGGCGATCAGCACCGAGAGCGTGTGCCGCCACCAGAGTCGTCGTTGAGCCATCTCGAAACCTCCTTCTTCAACGGTTGTTGAACTTTGACGGTACGCCGAATTCTGCCAATAGGTCAACGCTTGTTGAACTAAAGTTTCCGCATGCCATGAGCACGTCGACGGAGCTGCCGGCATGCCGCATCACCTCACCGATCCGGCCCACAGCACCCTGAGCGGCTAAGCCAAACTGATGTGCCTCGCGACATGACTGGCGGGAATCACACTGGTCAGCCACTACCCGTGCGAGCGGTGGTAATTGCCAGCGGCAGCAACCGCAACGGTATGCCTGTCGGATCTCCGACAGCGGCTCTACCGTTTCCTTGCGGACGTCCTCTGCCGTGCGGTTCCCTCGAAAGGCCTGAATCATGGCCGATGACAAGAACAAGGCGATTTCCCGACGCATATGGGAGGTATTTGCCTCCGGCGACTTGAGCGAGCTCGACGATCTCGTCGCTCCCGGTACCGCCTTTCACGACACGCAGGATCCGTTCGGCGACCAGCGCGGCCCCGAACACATGAAAAGCCTCATGGGCATGTATCGGAAGTCGTTCTCCAACATGCGATTCGACATCAAGATGCAGATCGCCGAAGGCGACTATGTGTGCACGATGATCGAAGCACAGGGAGACAACACGGGCGAGATCATGGGCCGGCCCGCCACCGGCAAGCACAGCCGGATCAACCTGACCGACATCGACCGGATCGAGGACGGCAAGATCGCCGAAAGCTGGGTCACCTGGGACACTTTGGGCATGCTGCAACAGCTCGGCCTGATTCCCGCTGGGGCGCAGGAGGCTGCGCCCGCCTGAGGTACGTGTCCGACGGTCCAGGGCCGGCCGCGGCCCTGGACCCACACGTTCCGCGGGGGCGCCCGCGGCAACCAGAAGTTTCGGTCAACCCTCCGCAGACACCGCAACGGCAGCAGGCCGCAGTCCACGGATCGAGTTGCCGCGACTCCACGTTGAACCCCGGGCGAATCTCTCCGTCCAGCCCACGATGTCGATCTAGCGACGACGGATTCCGTAGCACGCGCTACCGATTTTTGCGCACAAGATCGCTATCTGGGCAAATTTGCCGCGCGCGAAAAAACAGTTGCTAAAGTATGCGAGCAATTGTCAGCCACATCACAATTCAAAGGCGGCGCGCTTGTTGTCACAGCCCACTCCTGCCCGTCTGTCCATGGCCAAGACCGCTGCCACCACGGCAGCGGTCATTGCTACTACGGCCGCGTTGACCGCAGGCGTCGCATCCTCGGCGCCGGAGGCGTTGGCCGCCCACAACCGGAGCGCGCAAGCGGATGTCGAGCTGGTCGCGGCGGCCTCGAACGACGTCGGCAAGATCCCCGACATCGTCGGGATCTACGGGGTCGGCCCGATCTTCTGGACCGCGCAGGCCCTCGGGATCACGCCCGAGAATGTGATCCAGGCTGCCGGCGGATTGACCGGCAATACGGCGTTGGCCGACACCGTCATTGGGCTGCTGAACCTGCTCGACGCCATCTCGCCGATCGAGGCCGGTGTGAAGGGCCCGATGCCGAGCGACGTGTACGACGCCGTCAATGGGCTGGACTACACCTTCACCGGGCTTTCCAAGATGTTCGGGCTCGGCGACAACAATGCGTTCATCAATTGGATCGCCAAACACGCCCCCGTCCTGAATCAGCGCCGCGCCGTCATCTTGTCCGAGAGCCTGGGCGGTCTCACCACATCGTTGGCCTACCGCGACATGATCAATGCGGTGCAGTCCGACGACCCGGAATGGGGCGTCGGCGTCACCGGGCAGTGGCTGATCATGGTCAACAACGTCAGCCGTCCGGGCGGCGGATTGTTCGCACTGGCAACCCCTTTCACCAATCTGTTCGGGGTGAACCTCACCACGCCGGACGCCGGCAGCTACACGAACCCGGACAAGACCAAAGTCCTCAACACCTCGATCCTCGACATCACCTGGGCCTACAACCCCCTGTCGGATGCGCCCACCACGCTGAATCCCCTGGCCTGGGCCAACTCAGCCGCAGCGGGGGTGTTCTTGACATACCTCCTGCCCGACGAGGACAACAACATCGGCACGCATGTGCTGCCGAAGTTGGTCACCGGAATCGCCGACGGTGTCAAGGTGATGATCGACCCGACCGGCGGCCAGGGCCTGCAGATGATCCCGGTCCTCGGCGACTTGCTGAAGCTCTTCAACGTGAACGTCCTCGACTTCCCCGGCAACGCCACCTACATCACCTACGACTCGGGCAACCTCCCCCTGCTCGAGCCGTTCCGCGTCATCCCGCATCTCGCCAATCTTGTTCCAGGCGTTGACATCCCAACACCGCTCACCGACAGCGTCGAAGACGCCCTCCGGAAGATGGTGAACATGGGATACCAGGACGTGGACCCCAACACGTTGGAGCGGACGTTCAACGAGGCCGGCGAGCAGGCCTACCTGTGGCACTCCCCGCTCACCCCGACGCAGCGGCTGGCCGCCAATGAGATCGTGTTCGACGCTCTGATCGACGGCATTCAGGCCAACGCCCTGGATCCGGACGCCTGGGTCGCGAAACTACCGGGCGCGAGCTCCGAGCCGATCGTGAAGAACGCCGTGACGGTGGCAGCCGCCAAGGCCATGAGTGACGCTCTGGAGGCCGTGCAGAAGGGTGCCGACCCTGTCTTCGACGCCGTCGAGAAAGGGCTGGCTCCGGTCACTCATGCTCTCGACGGCATCAACGCTCAGGTCGAGGACGCCATCGACAAGATGCTCAAGGTCGACGGATCCGCGACCGACAAGCAGTCCGCCAAGCAGGCCATCACCTCCGTTCCCTCCAACGCCAGCTTGCGCCAGACATTGAATGTCGAGGCACCGAAGTCCGCTGCTACCGAAACCGAAGACGGCGATGCCAAGCCCACTCCGGGCAAGGACGTGCTCAAAGCTCTTGGTGTGGACAAGGACTCGCTGCAGACCAAGGCGAAGGCACGGGCCAAGGCACGCCATGCCGCCGATGCGAGCGATCCCATCAAGAAGTCGGTCAAGGAAACGGTCGCCAAGGTGCGCGGTGCGGTCGACGATGCCGCGAAGGACATCAAGGACGCCACCAAGGACCTGAAGAAGACGAAGCAGTCCCAGACGAAGAAGGACAAGACGGAGAAGAAGGACAAGGCGGCCAAAGCGGCGGCGTAATCGCTGACAGCCCCGGGACGCGTCGGTAGCGTGGCCCATATGCCACGCACAGTGCTCGTCACCGGGGCGACCGGCACTCTCGGCCATCACGTGGTGCCCGAGGCGACCGATGCCGGTTATCACGTCCGCGCACTGAGCCGCCGGGATCGGGTTGGGTATACGGGCGTGCATTGGCACCAGGCGGACCTGCTCAAGTCCGACGGTTTGGACACCGCACTCGACGGCGTCGATGTCGTCGTTCACTGCGCCACCCAGGCCACCGGCAGTAAGGACGTCAAGGCGGCGAGGAACCTGATCGAGGCCGCACGACGCAAGGGCGTCGGACACCTGATCTACATCTCGATCGTCGGGATCGACGACATCCCGCTTCCCTATTACAAGACCAAGTTGCGGGTCGAGCAGGCGCTCGAGACATCGGGTGTCGGGCACACGATCCTGCGTGCCACCCAGTTCCACGAGCTAATCGAAAAGTCGTTCTCGGTGCAGCGGTTCTCACCCCTTTTATGGACGCTGCGCGACGTCCGATTTCAGCCCATCGACACCCGCGACGTCGCGACGCGATTGGTCTCTTTGATCGATACAGAACCGGCCGGGCGGGCGCCGGACATCGGTGGACCGAGCGTTCACACTCACCCAGAATTGGGACAGATGTATCTCTCAGCACACAACAGCGTGCGTCGCGTGGCCAGATTCACCATCCCCGGCCGCATCGTCGCGGGTTACAGGTCGGGAGCCAATCTGACCCCGGAAAACGCGGTTGACGGCGCATCGTTCCAAGACTATTTGGGCACCGGCGGATAGGTCGTCGGGGCCAATCCGCTTCGATTCTCGCAACCATGTCGACACAGTTCGGCCATCGGTCTTGCATGTGACAGCGATAGTCGTAGGCTCGACAGCGATGAGCACTTCAGCGCCGCAGGGCAGGTCGATGCGCGCTGCCGACACCGACCGCATTCAGGTGGCGCAGCTGCTCACTGATGCTGCCGCCGCGGGCCGGCTGCCGATGACCGAGTATGAGGACCGGCTAGCAAAGGCCTACGCGGCAGAGACCTACGACGATCTGGCGCGGCTGAGTCGCGACCTTCCGGGCGCGGTCAACTGTTCGGCCGGCCACTGTCGCCCTGCCCCCTCGACGCTGCTGCTGGCGATCATGAGCGGGTTCGAGCGCCGTGGCCGCTGGAACGTCCCCAAGAAGTTGACGACGTTCGCAATCTTCGGTGGCGGAGTGGTCGATCTTCGCTACGCCGACTTCACCGCACCCGACGTGGATGTCCGCTCCTATTCGATCTTCGGCGGACAGACCATCCTGGTGCCGCCCGAGGTGAATGTCGACCTTCACGGCGTGGGCGTGATGGGAAACTTCGATCAGAGCATCAATGGCGACGGCACAGCCGGCGCGCCGCGTGTCCACATCCGCGGTTTCTCGCTGTGGGGCAGCGTCAGCGTCAAACGCAAGAAGCGCCGCAACCAGACCGACTGAAATCGCCACCCTCTACTCAGGCGTGTGCCTTCTGCGCTGACGATCGCAGGACTGATTTGAACTCGCCCAGCACCGATGCGCTGGATCCCTCCGGCAAGACGGTGACGATCTCCTCGGCGATCCGCGCCAACTTCTTGTCCGCCGGGTTGTCCACTGTGAGGAGCAGCAGATAGCTGTTGCCCGGCCGGATGCCCTCGGCGCTGAGCACATCGAATGCCAGAACATTACCGGCACGTGTGGACGGCCGGTCCGGCAGAAACTCGAGGAAGGGCCTCAGCCCCGCCAGCACGGTCTCCTCCTGGGCATCCAACCCGCCGGCCGGCGGTGGCGGAACCTTCAGCGATATGGCCCATGTAGTCATTACTGTCCCCTCCCGTGAGTTCGGTCGGTTCGACGCTACGACCCGTACACCGCGTCGAGCGCGCGTAGCCCGCTACCTGGATTTCGCTGCCTCCCAACGAAAAAGGGCGGGCCCGGAGGCCCGCCCCTTCCATGCAGAAAGATCAGTGGCTGCAGCTCGTGGCGGCCACGCAGGTCAAAGACTTGTTCGAGGTGGAAGGCTTGGCGCTCGACACCTTGGCGGTGGGTCCGTTCCCGGCGATGGCCTTGGGCAGGGTGCCCGGCAGGTCCTTCTCGTCCGGGAGGAACTTGTTGCCCAGGTACTGGTCCGAGTACTTCTGAGTCTGGTTGTAGTAGTACTTGCCGGCGTTGACGTTCAGCTCCCCCTGGATCGCACCGTTGGTGCCCTTGCTGGGGTCGGCGTAGTTCGCCTTACCGAAATTGGTGTGGTAAACCTCGCCGATCGGGCTGTCGTCGAGCGTCTTGTTGACGCCGGGCTTCTGGTTGAACACCTTGTCGCCGACGGCCTGAGCCGCCCGCACACCCGGGGCGGGGTTGTCGAAGGCCGGACGGCCGACCGCGTCGCCCGACGCGCTGGAGTCAGCTGATGCCAACCCCGTGGGCAAGACCACCGCCAATGCACCGCCCGCGATGACACCCCCGACCAACGTCCGCGCCCGCACCGATCGATCGGACAACTTCCGATGTTTTGCCATGCCTGTAACCTCTCGTGATTGGCGTTGCGCCGCAGCTAAATTGGGCCAATCCGGCTGACATTGCCGGTGGCCCGCCAGTCAAGCTAAGCCACCGCAGACAGCAGCGATAGGTACTGGCGACGTTGTTCATTTGCTGTTCGGCACATGATCACGAGAATTCACAGCGGGTACACAGGGACCGGCCGACTACGTGAAAACGCAACGGCCCCCTCCGATTTGGAGGGGGCCGTTGGGTGAAGGCAGATGCTATTTGTCGCTACCGCCGGAGCCCGAGTCACCGGAGCTCGACCCCGAGTCGCCGTTGCCCGAACTGGAATTGCCCGAACCGGAATTCGTCTCACCCTTGGCCTTGCCGTGCTCCTGGGCGCCAGCCTTGGTCTTGGGCTTGAACGCGTTCGTCAGGTCCTTGGCGGCCTTCTCGACGAACTTCTCGCCGGCCGACTTCTTCTGCTCGGTCTTCGCTCCAGCGCCTGGTGTTGCGACCAAGCCGGTACGAACCAGAGAGCCCCGCTTCTCAGGCTTCGAGGTTGCTGCCGTTCCGGTTTCGGACTTCGGAGGCTCAGGCGTCGACGCCTCGGTCTCCGTCTCCGAGGTGTCGGTGCCGGCGGCGGTCTCGACCTTTGTGGTCTCGATATTGCTTTGTGGCGCTTTGATTTCCGGCAGGTTCAGCTTCGGCAGCTTGGGCAGCTCGAACTTCGGGGTCTTGGGCGTCTGAGCTTCCTCGGACTGCGAAACCTCGGTAGCCGGGATCGTCGTCTCGGTGTCACCCTTGGCGGCGTCGTCCGCCGCGCTCTGATCCTCTGTCGAGCTGTCGGCATCTGCGACCTGAGTTTTGGCCAGATCCTTGATGCCGAGCTTGGCGGCCAACGAGGACGACGGCGCCTTGAACGGCGACTCGATGTTCTCCGTCGACAGGCTCAGGAGCTTGCTGATGCTCGGCACGCTCGGGGAGCTCACCGAACCGGGCTCGGTCTCCGTCGTCGCTTCGGTCTCCTCCTCGGCCGACAGCAGGCGAAGCGCCGCAGATTTCTCCGTGACCTCTGTTGTGGCCGCTTCCTCCGGGGGCGACGTCAGCGCGGTCACGGTGTCGATGACGTAAGAGACAGCGCCCGAAATGCCGCCGTCGAAGTAGGCGTTGTTGAGGCCCTTCGCCCACGCGCCCACCGCATCGTCGGGCAGGTTGTCGTTGATCACGCTGCGCGCCACCAGCGATACCCCGCCGGTGAAGTACTCGTCCACGCGCTTCGCCAGCTGGAGTCGCTGCGTCGGGTCGAACTCGTCGACGATCGAGGCGGCGACCGATGCCCCGATGTACGCGAAAGCAGACACGCCGCCCTCGAAGTAGATGTTGTCGACGGGGCCGAGGAACGGAAGCAGGTTGTCGCTGGCGTAGTAGAGCAGGCCCGACAAACCGTCCTTGCACACCGCGCCGGTGGCGCTGCAGTTGCCCGGATCTTCGACGACGGCCTTGCTAGCGGAGCCGTTTTCGTTCTTGTAGTAGAAGCTGCCGCCATTCTTGACGTCGGCAACGGTGGCCGGGGTGAGATTCCCGCTGGTGTCCAGGTTGTAGAGCTGATTGCCGAGCGAGTCGTAGATCGGCTTGGTGCCGTCTGCTGCATCTTCCGCAGGTTGTTCGCCTTTGAGGTCGACAAATGCGGCGACCGGGGACGTGCCTGTGTAGTACTGGGCGCCGTAGCCATCCTTGACCGCGCCCCACGCACCTTCCAGCGAGAACGCCAGCAGGTTGATCTGGTCTTGCGTCAGCGTCTTGTGCGCAGGAGCTTCCGTCGCGGAGGCCGCAATCGTGATCTCGTCGCGGGGTACGAACAGTGCGGGGGTCCCGGCAACAAGCGCGCCGGCGCTGAGAAGTGCGACGCCTGTGGTGACGAGCGGACGGACTGCCATATGCGTGGTGCCTCCTATGGACACACTGGCTGTCGCGCCGGAGCTCGCGAACCGAAACTGACAGCAACCTAAGAATTACCTGGAGGATGCTATGGGGATACCTTTGCCATGGCAACTACTACGTCAGGATTCGACGGCCGCGGCTCCGGGCGGTTCGCCGATCGCGCGCTCGGGTCAGTTTGCCGAGCGCAGCCGCCCCGACGACTAGGTCAGATCGCCAAAACGAATCCACGGCCCCTTTTGACAGGGGCCGTGGAGTTGACGCTAGAGATTATTTGCTGCTGTCACCGTTGCTGTCGGAGCCGGCGCCGTCCGTGGACTTCTCGTCGCCACCGCCGGTGAACTTCTTGACGGCGTTGTCGATGTCCTTCAGGAAGTTGTGACCACCGGTGGACTTGCCCTTGTTGCCGAAGAGAATCTGGGGCTCGAACTTGTTCGGGGCCCCGGAGGTAACGCCGGACCCGGCCGGATCCTCCGACTCCTCTTCAGCCGCAGCCTCTTTGAGCTTTGTGTTGGGCAGCTTCAGATTCAGCTTCGGCAGAGTCAGCTTGGGCGCCTCGGGCTTGGTCGGCTCATTGACCACCGGAGTGCCTTCGGTCCCGCCCTCGACGGTCTCGTCGACAGTGACCTCTTCCTGAACCTTGCCCTGAACGTCGAGATTCGCTCCGAGCGGGGACACCGGCGCCTTGAACTCCGGTGCCTTGAATTCGGGCGCCTTGAATTTCGGTGTCGGCAGGTTCAACAGCTTGCCGACGTTGGGCAGGCTCGTGGAGGTGGCGGAACCCGGCTCGGGTTCGGCCTTCAGGAGTGCACTCGGTTCATCGGCGGTGGCCGTTTGAGGACCGACGCCCAAAGTCGGCTGCGGATGAACGGTGTCCTGCGTGATGGCGTCAACCACGTAGGTGACGACGGCACTGATGCCCGACTGCGAGCCATACCCGCTGAAGTAGGCGTCATTCACGGCCTGCAGGAACCCGCCGTCGGGCACGTTGTCGTTGATGATGCTGTAGACGACCGAAGACAACCCGACCGCAACCGATGTGTCGCCCAAATAATTAGTTCCGCTGAAGCCGTGGAAGTACTCGTCGACACGCTTCGGCAGATCCAGACGACCGGTGGGATCCGGGATCGCGGAGGCGACGGCCGTTGCCCCGAGGAACAGGAACTCCGACAGGCCGCCCTCGAACGCGATGTTGTCGAGGTTACCGAGTGGCAACACGTTGTCGCTGAAGTAGTAGGCCGCTCCGCTGAGCCCGTTCCGGCACACCGCACCGTCGGCGGAGCAGTCGCCGTCCAAAGTCCCCGTGTAGATCCCGCCGTAGCCCTGGGTGTAGGCGTGCCAGAGACCTTCGAGCGAGAACGCCAGCAGGTTGATCTGCTCTTGAGTCAGCGTCCGATGGGCCGGAGAGTCGATGGTCGACGCGGTGATCGTCACCTCGTCGCGGGGAACGAACAGTGCAGGAGTCCCGGCAATCACCGCGCCCGCGCTCAGGAGTGCGACGCCAGTGGTGACGAGCGGACGAACAGCCATGCGGTGGCCCCTTTATCTTGAGCGCGAGCCGGGTTCGGAGGACCCGTTGTCGGTACCGGAGTGCAACTTAGAAGTTCCTGAGAACTGTAAGCCCCGGTGACACCTCCCGCAACCTTTATAGAGGCAGGACATTAGTTACTTTCGCACCGCTTCGTGCGGCCTTGGGCGACGTGTTGCGGACAAATTTTTCAATGCAAATTCAATCGCGTCATTTGAGTCGTTTCCTGCGACACCCGCTACCTCGCCGACCTCGGGTCTGCGGGAGGAATTGCACCGGCCGCGTGCCCGGCAACCCGCCGCCGAACCGAAGGTTTGGACGGGCCGGCACAGTTGCCGGAAGCGCACCCAGAGCCGCACAGCGGCTTCAGGCGAGCCTCACAGCAAGCACTCATAGTGCGAGTTCACCTCGGCGTGGCGCGGACATGCGTGCCCACCCCTCGCCTACGACCGCATCACGAGCCGTCCAACGCCGGCGACCCGACTCCGGGTCTTTGCGAGTTATGGCCGCAGCTTTACGAGCGACGCCCCGAATCCGGCCGGCAGTCGTCGCAAAGGCCCGACGCATCGGCAGTTATTTGCAATTGCAATCAACCGTTCGGACGCGCTCATAACCGCCCCGCCTCGCCGCCTTAACCAACGGTTAACAACTGGTATCCATTGCTACGGCGGCGGCGCCTTGGCAAACATTGGACCCTGAGAAAAAGCGGCGTTTTCACTCAGGTTCGTCCCTGGGTCACCCTCGCCGGCATCCGGCGTCGGCAGCGGCCCGGTGGCGCGGCCCAGCCACACCCGGCAGCGCGACGCGCGCCCCGGCCCTGCGGCATGAAGTCGTTCGACAGGAGCGAGCGGGACCGCAGCGCGGCCGGTGCCTTTTACTGGCCGGCGTCGCTCCCGGGTATTTGGCTGGTTGCCGAGCCCGGAGGGACTCAGCGGGGCATCGCGATCCGCAAGCCCGCCAGCATCACCTGGGCGTCAGCCATATAGGTCTTGTTGTCGGGGGCGGTGCTCTGCGCCAGCGCCACGACGTTCCACACCCGCGACCCGAGCGGCACCATCACCGTCACCCCGGTCACGTAGATCGTTTTGCCGCCGTCGTCGTCGGGCGGCACGGTGTAGTTCGCCATCAACGCCGGAAACCCACAGACCTCCGCGGGTTCCTGGGTGATGTTCTGGCCACCACCGGCTTCAAACCCCTGGACGCTGTCCTTCAGCAGATCTTTGGGCGAACGCTCGCCGTCGGTCGCATCCCCGGTGGCCACCGTCACGGCCGGATTCGTCACGCCGTCGCTGAGCGACACATTGCGAAGCACCAATTTGACTGCGCCCTTGGCCAACTCCGGCATGGGTTCCCACCCTGGCGGCTGCGCGATGCGCACTCTCGGCTCATCCGGGGCGGTGCCCGGCAGCTCGATCCAGCGATCTGAATGCAGTTGCTCGCAGGTCTGGGCCTTGTATCCGGGCGACGTCGGTGCCGTGGTGTTGCCCGATCCCGTCGAGTGCGCGGACGGTTCGAAGCCCGCCGTCGCGGTGCCGTCCGTCGTCTGCGTACACCCGCTGAGAATCAGCACCGCCGCCAGCGCGGCCACACCACGCTTCGTGTCCCCCATCGCAGACAGAGACTACGCGAATGTGCTTTCCGCCGAGTGCCGCTTAAGTCAGCGGCGACGCGAGTGCAGATAGTCGCCGACCACCGCGGCACCCAGCCCGTCGAGATCCGGCACCACCACCCGGCCCTGCACCCGGCGGGCCACCTGATCGATGAACCGGGCCAGGCCGGGATCCGAACCCAGCCGGAAGATCGTCACCTGTGCGCCCAGCCGGGCCACCTCGTCGAACCCGCGAACGGTGTGGGCGATGGTGCGTGGGTGCGGCGGGTAGTCGAAGAACACTTCAGAGCCATCCCCGTCGCCGAAGTCCTCCAGGTGCGCGGTGGGCTCGCCATCGGTCACCACGAGCACGACCGGCTGGGCATTGGGATGACGACGCAGATGCCGGCTCGCCAGCGCCAGCGCATGGTGCAGATTGGTGCCCTGCTCGTACACACCCTCCAGTCCGGTCAGCTCACCCGCCGTGACCGTGCGCGCGTACCGGCCAAAGGCGATGATCTGCAACTCATCTGAGCGGAACCGCGTGCTCACCAGATGGTTGAGGGCCAGCGCCGTGCGCTTCATCGGCAACCAGCGGTTCTCCATCACCATGGAGAAGCTGGTGTCCACCAACAGCGCCACACAGGCCTGGGTGCGGGTTTCGGTCTCGGAGATCTCGACGTCCTCGACCGCGAACCGGATCGGCCGCTCGACGATCCCCGTCCCGGCCTGGCGCAGCACCGCATTGGTCACCGTGCGGGTGACGTTCCACGGCTCGGTATCGCCGAACTCCCAAGGGCGCGTGGCCCCGGTCAACTCCCCGGCCGCACCGGCCCGACGGGTGTCCCGCTCACCGTGACGACCCGAAAGCTGTTGCGCCACATCACGCAGCGCGGTCTGGCCGAGCTGACGCATGGCCTTGGGCGACAGCCGCCACTGCCCGTCGGAGCCGCGGTCGATGAAACCCTGGTTCACCAGGGCCTTCTCGAGCTCGGACAGGGTGCGGGCATCGACCGCGGCGTCATCGCCGAGCTGACGGGCCAGCGCCTCAAGGTCGACGTCGTCCATCGACGCCCCGGAATAGCTCTGCGACAACGCGTCTGCCAACTGCTCCAACTCGGCGATGTCGGACAGCGCTTGAGCGCCCTCTCCCATGCCCAGCGGATCACCACCGGAGAACCGCTCCGAGCCGGT
Source organism: Mycobacterium sp. URHD0025 (assembly GCF_000426065.1). Classification (GTDB taxonomy): domain Bacteria; phylum Actinomycetota; class Actinomycetes; order Mycobacteriales; family Mycobacteriaceae; genus Mycobacterium. The sequence goes on from NZ_AUEQ01000015.1 coordinate 28,055, forward strand.
CCAATCCTCGCCCGGCCGGGCGGCCTGCAGGTGCGAATCGAGCCGACCCAGCGCGTTCATCAACGATGGGGAACCAAACGCCTGCTGCGCCAAGGAATCCAGCTCGGCCCGTTGCTCGGCCGACAGGCTGTTGCGGAACCGCTGCGCGGCAGCGGCCCGCTTGGCCAACGAGTCAAGGAGCTCATCGATGTTCTGCGGATCCTCCGGGAAGAACTCCCCGTGCTTGTCCATGAAATCTTGGAAGTCCTGCGCGGTGTCCTCACCGCGAGCGTGCTTGTCCAGCAGATCGTTCAGGTCGTCGAGCATGTCGTTGACCCGCTGCCGGTCCTCGTCGGTGGCGTTCTCCAACGCCTCCTTCATGCCGGCGAACCGCTGATCCAGCATCTCGCGGCCCAGCAGATCCCGGATCTGCTCGTACTTCTGACGCGCCTCGGGGCTGCGCCAGTCGTAGTCGGCCAGTTCCTGAACGGCCTTGGCCGGTGACGGCGAGAGCGCCTCCATCTGCAGTTCGCCGAACCGCGCGTCGTCGTCGAGGGCGCGGGCCAGCTCCTTGCGCTCGGCCAGCACGGCCTCGTCGAGCAGCTTCTTGATCTCCTGCAGCGTGCCGTCAAGGTTGTGCCGCTGCAACAACTCCCGGCGCTTGCGGTTGGCCTCGGCGGCCAGCCGGTCGGTGCCGCGCATGCCCTCGGTGCCGCGACGCATCAGCTCGGAGAGCGCACGACGCGGCGAGCTGCCTTCCATGACGTTCTGACCGATCTGCTCGAGCGCGTCGCGCAGATCGATCGGCGGTGCCAGCGGGTCGGGGCCACCGGTGTACCGCGAATACCGCGAGGTGTGCCCGTGCCCCCGATCAGCCATAGACCGTCTCGCCCTCCCCCGTCACCTTGTCCACGCGTTTGGCCAGATACAGCGCCTCCAAAGCCAATTCGACCGCCGCTGCCCGCTCACCGATCGATACCGCACCCAACCGGCTTGCCAGTGCGTCGACGACGGCCAGATCGGGTAACGCGGCCAGGACGTCCTTGGCCGACACCCGCTCACCGGTGGTCACCGGCGAGCCCTCTTCGACCGCGGCCACCAGCGGCGCGACGTCGATGCCGCCCAGCAGCCGCTGCGCGGTGTCGGCGGTGGCACGTCGCAGCAGGTGCTCCAGCACCGCCTGCTCGCGTCCCTCCTCGCCCGTCTCGAACTCCAACTTGCCGCGCAGCACGTCGATCACGGTCGACAGGTCGACGACCCGGGCCACCGGATCGTCCTCGCCCAGGATCGCCGAACGGTGCCGCGCCGAGGCCGCCACCGTCTCGGCGGCGGCGATCGCGAAACGCGCCGACACACCGGAACGCTGGTCGATCGAGCTCGACTCACGCAGATTGCGGGCGAACCGGGCCAGCACGCCGAGCAGATAATCCGGAACCTCGGCGGCCAATTGGGCCTCCTGGCGGATCACCCCGATCTCGTCGTCGATCTCCAGCGGGTAGTGCGTCCGGATCTCGGCACCGAACCGGTCCTTGAGCGGGGTGATGATCCGGCCGCGGTTGGTGTAGTCCTCAGGGTTGGCGCTCGCCACCACCAGCACGTCCAGCGGCAACCGCAATGTGTAGCCGCGGACCTGAATGTCGCGCTCCTCCATGACGTTGAGCATCGACACCTGAATCCGCTCGGCCAGGTCCGGCAGCTCGTTGACGGCCACGATGCCGCGGTGCGCCCGCGGGATCAGCCCGTAGGCGATCGTCTCCGGATCACCCAGGCTGCGGCCCTCGGCCACCTTGATGGGATCGATGTCGCCGACGAGGTCGGCCACGCTGGTGTCCGGGGTGGCCAGCTTCTCCGTATACCGCTCACTGCGGTGCCGCCACTCGATCGGAAGGTCCTCGCCGGAATCGGCCGCCCGGCGAATCGACTCCGGTGTGATCGGGCTGTACGGGTGCTCGCCCAGCTCGGACCCGGCGATCACCGGCGTCCACTCGTCGAGCAGCCCGGTCAACGCCCGCAACAACCGCGTCTTGCCCTGGCCGCGCTCACCCAGCAGCACCACGTCGTGCCCGGCGATCAGCGCCCGCTCCAGCTGAGGGATCACGGTGTCCTGGAAGCCGAGAATCCCAGGCCAGATATCGCGCCGGTCGGCCAGCGCGGACAGCAGGTTCTCCCGGATTTCGGATTTCACGCCCCGCTCACGATGGCCGGAGGCACGAAGCTCACCGACGGTACGAGGCAGATCGCCGGAGCCGGCTGGCCGGCGACCATCGTTTTTGGGTTGGCTCACCACTCCACGCTACGACTGAACACGCGCGCGCACATCGCCACCCGCCAGACTTGGGCGTCAAGGCCGCGCCTCAGCTAGCACCCGGCACGGGTGAGCAAGTCCCCCGGCATAGTCGTTGCCCGACCGTTGCGACCGGTAGTCTGCGCTCCATGCCGTTGGCTAGCGGTCAGGAATTCGCAGGGTTCACCATCGTGCGGTTGGTGGGCACTGGTGGCATGGGCGAGGTCTATCTGGCGTCCCACCCGCGGTTACCCCGCGAGGACGCCCTCAAGGTGCTGCCCATCAGTGTCAGCTCGGACAACGAATTCCGGCAGCGGTTCATCCGCGAGGCCGACATGGCCGCCACGCTGTGGCATCCGCACATCGTCGGCGTCCACGATCGCGGCGAATTCGAGGGCCGGCTGTGGATCTCGATGGATTTCGTCGATGGGCACGACGCCGCCAAGCTGCTGCATGACCAGTACCCCAAGGGCATGCCGGCCGAGGACGTCGTCGAGGTCGTCACCGCCGTCGGCGACGCACTGGACTACGCGCACCAGCGCAAGCTGCTGCACCGCGACGTCAAGCCTGCCAACATCCTGCTCACCAGCAAACAGAATTCCAAACGGCGCATCATGCTGACGGACTTCGGTATCGCGCGGCGCGCCGACGAGGTCAACGGGCTCACCTCGACCAACATCACCGTGGGCTCGATGTCCTACACCGCGCCCGAGCAGCTGATGGGTCAGCCGCTCGACGGCCGGGCCGATCAGTACTCGCTGGCGGCCACTGCCTACCGTCTGTTCACCGGCGCCCCTCCGTTCGTACACAGCAACCCGGCCGTGGTGATCAGCCACCACCTGAACTCCCCGCCGCCCAAGCTCGCGGACACGAGACCCGAACTGGCAGGCTTCGATTCGGTGATGGCCAAGGCGCTGTCGAAGGATCCGAAGGACCGCTACGCCACCTGTCACGACTTCGCCCTCGCGCTCGCCGAAGCAGCCACCGGAACCACCACCGACCTGCGCACCGGGGCTCCTGTCCACGAGCCGGCCGCACCGACGAAACCGCTGATCATCCCGAAGACGGTGAACCCGCCGCCCGCCCCGCTCTCGCCGTCGAACCCTCGGCCCACGACACCGTCGGAACCGCCGGTGTTCACCTCATCCTGGACGGGCAACGAGACCTCCTCCAGCAAACCCGTCGCCGCGGGCGCGCCGCTCGGCATGCAGGGCCACGGCGGGCCGGGCGGGCCAGTTGGTCCGGGTGGGCCGGGTGGGCCGGGTGGGCCGCCGCAACAGACCAACTTCGGGCCGCCCCCACTGCCACACACGCCGATCCCCCAGAAGTCGAACAACCGGCGCAACCTGATCCTGGCGGCCGGTGCGATCGGCGCGGCGATCCTGCTCGTCGGTGGCATCTCCCTCGCGGTGAGCTCTGGCGGCGACAACGGCGGCGGAGGCGGGAGCGAGACCACCTCGGCAGAAGCCACGGATGTCTCCGGTGGGGAGCCGACGTCCTCGCGCAAGCCGCCCGCGCATGCCTTCACCATCGCCGACTACATCAAGCAGACCGGCATCATCGAAACGCCGGTCCATCGCGGCGATCCGGGCGCGCCGGTGTTCACCATGCCGACCCCGCCCGGATGGATAGACGCCGGCCCGCGCACGCCGGCCTGGGCCTACTCGGCGATCGTCAACGACCAGATCAACCCGCCCGAGCCGCCGTCGGTCACCTCATTGATCTCCAAGCTGGCCGGTGACGTCGATCCCGACAAGCTGCTCGAGTTCGCGCCCAGCGAGCTGCAGAACCTGGCCGGCTACAAGCCGACGGGTGATGTGACCCGCGGAAACATCGGCGGTTTCCCGACGGTCCACCTGGCCGGGACGTATGCCAAAGGCGACCAGCGCCGGGCCATCAGCCAGACCACCGTCGTGATCCAGGCCCCCGGCACCGTGTACGTCCTGCAGATCAACGCCGACGCCACCGAACGCGACAAGGCCGTGCTGACCGACATCAACAAGGTGATCGACGCGCAGGCCACCATCACCGTGCCCTGAGTCAGGCCTGAGTCGGGTGGACGCGCGGTACCCGGTACCCTTGGTACCGTGAATTCGCTCGATTGGCGTACCCGGCCGGCCACTGTGCACTTCGGTCCCGCATCTCTGCAGTCCAGAGCACTCGGCTGGGCCACCGCAATCTTCGTCCGTCCATTGCTGGGTCTACTGACCGTGATCGGAATGGGCGTCAACCGGGTCGCGCCCGCCCTGCTGCAGCGGGCGCGCCTCGACATCATCGACCGGCCACTGCGGGTCATCAAGCCGCTGCCCGGCACCGAGGTGACCCCGGTGGCGCTGCCCCACTGCCCGGCCGAATGGGTGATCGCCCCCGAGGCCCGCGACTCCGATTCGGTGATCGTCTACCTGCACGGCTCGGCGTTGGTCACCCTCGGCCTGAACTCCCATCGACGCTTCGTGTCGAAGCTGTCGGCCAGCACCGGGGCGCGCGTGCTCAACGTCGGCTACCGGCTGGCCCCGCAGGCCGACATCGAGGATGCCGTCGCCGACGGGCTCGACGGCTACCGCCTGGCGCTGTCGCTCGGGTTCGCGCCCGATCGTATTGTCCTGGCCGGTGATTCAGCCGGCGGACTGTTCGCCGCCGACACAGCCCTGGCCGCCCGCGATGCCGGGCTGCCGGTGCCCGCCGGGCAGGTGCTGCTCTCACCGTTGACGTCATCCGACATGGACCTGAAATACCGTGCGCTGCAAGAACACCGGGATGTCATGTTCCCGTTCATGACGGTGAAGTTCATCTATGACGTGTTCGCGACGGTCAACGGCACCAGGCCCACACCGGTGATGCCGCCCGAGGCGGATCTGCATGGGCTCGGCCCGTTCCTGCTCCAGGTCGGCACGCACGAAATGCTGCTGAACGACGCCTTCGCCCTCGCCGACAAACTTCAGGCCGCCGGCGTTCCGGCGTGGGTTCAGGTGTGGGACAGGGCAATGCACATGTTCCAGCTGAGCTTCGACGTCAACCCCGACGCGCGACGCGCGGTCGAGGAGATCACGTCGTTCATCACGTATGCGACTGCGGAGGTCGAGGACGAGGCGAGCGCGTAGGGCTTGTGTCTTGCGTGCGGGCGGCTTGCGTGCGGGGTGCGGGCGTCGTTTTCTACCTAGGGGTCGCGCCCAGCGCGTGATTACGACCCTGGCGTAGAAAGCGGCGAACGACCTTGGCAGGCACCGCGTCGTTTTCCACCTGTGGGCTGTCGAGCGCGCGGTTCGGCGACCATGCGGTAGAAAGCGGCGCAGACGCATTGGCGGGCACCACACCGTTTTCCACGCACGGGTTGTAGAGCGCGCGGTTCGGCAACCACACGGTAGAAAGCGGCGCAGACGCATTGGGCGCCAGCGGCACTCGTTGATCCACAGCGCGTGGTTCATCCCCAACCTCAGCAGAAGCGCACCCGAGCGCCGTCGATCCGTCGGTCACGTTGTTGATCGTCGGAGCCATGAGCATTCCATTCATCGGATCAGAGGCGCTCGCGGCGGGCAGCCTCACCCGCGGCCAACTGCGATGGCGATACGCCGCGGCTCATCCACGCGTCTACCTTGCGAAGGACTCCGTCCGGAACCTGAGCTCCAACACCATGGCCGCATGGCTGTGGACTGGCCGTCGTGGAATCGTCGCCGGCCGGGCAGCTGCAGCGCTGCACGGCGCGCAATGGGTCGACGACGCTTCGCCGGTGGAACTGATCACCGAGCACGGGCGTCGGCGGCCCGGAGTAATCGTGCGCGAGGAACGCATCCGGCCCGACGAGATCTGCCAGGTCGGCGATTTCAGGGTCACCACACCGCTTCGCACGGCGCTTGACCTCGCGCGCTTTCTTCCCCGTGACGAGGCGGTTGCTCATCTCGACGCACTGGCCATCGCGACAGGCGTCGATGCCGAGCAAGTGCTAGAACTGGCTGCGCGGTATCGCGGGCTGCGTGGAATCCGAAGCGCCCGCAGAGCACTCGATCTGATGGATGCCGGTGGACAGTCTCCGCGGGAGACCTGGCTGCGGCTGCTCCTCATCGACGCGGGCTACCGGCGCCCTCGGACGCAGATCCGGGTGAGTGACAGCTTCACCGAGGTGTTCATCGATATGGGCTATGACGATGTCAAGGTCGGATTGGACTACGAAGGTAAACACCACGCCACAGACCGCGCCCGTGTCGTGCACGACATCGGCCGCAACGAGCTCATCGAACGCGAAGGCTGGATCGACATCCGCGTCGTGGCCGAGCACAGCAGGGCGTTCATCCTGCACAGGGTCCGTGAGGCATTTGCCCGGCGTGGTGCTTCGCCGTTTGCTACCTCTGGGTCGTGATCGTGGACTCACCACAGCCCGGGCGTAGGAAACGGCGCAGGCACCCGCAACAGCGGTGCGCCGTTTTCTACCTGGGGGTCGCCACATCACGCGATCGACCGCCCAGGTGTCGAAAACGGCGCCCAACCGCGCAACCGCCCAACCGCCCACCACACAACCGACTAGTGCGCGAAATGCCTTGCACCGGTGAGGTACAACGTGATGCCGGCAGCCTCGGCAGCGGCCGTCACCTCAGCGTCGCGCACCGATCCGCCGGGGTGCACGATCGCCTTGACACCGGCATTCGTCAGCGTCTCGAGGCCGTCGGGGAACGGGAAGAACGCATCGGAGGCGCCCACCGAACCGGTCACGCGGTCGCCCGCCCGCTGCACGGCCAGCCTGGCCGCGTCGACGCGATTCACCTGCCCCATACCGACACCCACGGTCGCGCCATCCTTGGCGATCACGATGGCGTTGGACTTCACCGCACGGCAGGCCCGCCAGGCGAACGCCAGATCGCTCAGAGTCTGCGGGTCGGCGGGCGCACCGGTGGCCAGCGTCCAGTTCGCCGGATCGTCACCCGCCGCGTCGAGTGCGTCGCGCTGCTGCAGCAGCACCCCGCCGCTGATCTGGCGCAGCTCGACGCCACCGACCAGCGGCTCCGACGCCACCAGGATGCGGATGTTCTTCTTGCGGGCCAAGATCTCGACGGCACCGGGCTCGTACGCCGGGGCGACGATGACCTCGGTGAAGATGTCGGCAACGGTCTCGGCCATCTCGACACTGACCTCGGTGTTGGAGGCGATGACGCCACCGAACGCACTCAGCGGATCACACTCGTGGGCCTTGCGATGCGCATCAGCCACCGACTCCGAGGAGATCGCGATGCCACACGGGTTGGCGTGCTTGATGATCGCCACGCAGATCTCTTCGTGGTCGAACGCCGCCCGCCACGCCGCGTCGGCATCGGTGTAGTTGTTGTAGGACATTTCCTTGCCGTGCAGCTGCTCGGCTTGGGCCAGCCCCGGCCATGCGGAGTCGTCGCGATACACCGCGGCCTGCTGATGCGGGTTCTCGCCGTAGCGCAGCACCGCGCTGCGATGCCAGGTGCCGCCAAACCACTGCGGCAGCTTCTGCGCGGGCTCTTCCGGCGCCAGCGTCGACCCCATCCAGCTGGCCACCGCCACGTCGTACTCGGCGGTGTGCCGGAATGCCAACGACGCCAGAATCTTCCGCTCGGCCAGAGTGAAGCCCCCGGCCCGCACCGCGGCCAGCACACCGTCATAGCCCAGCGGATCCACCACCACGGCCACACTCGGATGGTTCTTGGCGGCCGCACGCACCATCGACGGCCCGCCGATGTCGATCTGCTCGACACACTCGTCCACAGATGCCCCGGACTCCACGGTCTCGGAGAACGGGTACAGGTTCACCACCACGAGTTCGAACGCCTCGACCTGAAGTTCCTGCAGCGCCGCAACATGTTCGGCCTTGCGGGTATCGGCCAGCAGTCCGGCGTGCACTCGCGGGTGCAGCGTCTTGACGCGGCCGTCGAGCACCTCGGGGAAACCCGTCACCTCTTCCACCGGCGTGACCGGAACACCGGCGGCGGCAATCGTTTTGGCGGTCGATCCGGTGGAGACGATGGCCACGCCCGCCTCATGCAGGCCGCGGGCCAGATCGGCCAGGCCGGTCTTGTCATAGACACTGATCAGCGCTCGCCGGATCGGTTTCTTCTCGCTCACCCTATGGTCGCCTTTCGTCCAGTCCAGGTCACGCCGCGGATTGCCAGCGCGGCCAACACATCCACGAGCAGTCGACGTTCGACCACCTTGATGCGCTCATGCAAAGTCTCTTCAGTGTCATCATCGAGCACCTCGACGGCCTGCTGGGCCAGAATCGGCCCGGTATCCATCCCGGAGTCCACGAGATGCACCGTGCAGCCCGTCACCCGCACGCCATACGCCAGCGCCTCGGGCACCGCATGCGCGCCGGGAAAAGCGGGCAGCAACGCCGGATGGGTGTTGACCACGCGGCCCGGGAATCGGGAAAGGAATTGGCCGCCGAGAATTTTCATGAACCCGGCCGAGACCACCAAGTCGGGTTCGTGTTCGGCGGTGGCCGCGGTGAGTGCGGCATCCCAGGCGTCGCGGTCGGGGTAGTCGCCCAGCCGGCAGGTGTAGGACGGCAATCCCGCCGCTGCCGCGATGTCCACCGCGGCACACTTCCGGTCGGTTCCTACCGCGACCACGCGCGCCGGATAGTCATCATTGGCGGCGGCCAGTAGCGAGGCGAGCAACGACCCTGTCCCCGAAGCCAGCACTACCAGCCGTGCCGGTGCACTCGGGGGCACTCGTAGCGGTTGCTGCACGCGCAGCAGCCTAGTCGCCCGCACGGCGCGACTGATCGCCGGTCACTGGGTCGTCGGGCATGTCGTCGACGATGAAGTGCTCCTCGGGATCGTCGTCGAGGTCTTCGTAGCGCGGGGGACGCGGTTCGTAGACGGTTTCCTGCACGTCGTCGTATTTATCGTCGTCGTATTTATCGTCGTCGTATTTATCGTCGTCGTATTCGTCGTCGCCGTGTTCGTCGTACTCGCCCGGCACCGCCTCCGGTTCGACGGGCTCGTCCGCCGTCGGCTCCTCGGCAGACCACGACACCAGCGGCTGGTCAGGTTCGGGCTCGGGTTCGGGACCGACCTCGTCGTCCGACTCGACGTACTCGGCGTACTCGACCTCATCCTCGGGCTCGGGCTCCGGAGCGGTCTCGGACTCGACCGGCTCGGGTTTGGGCGGCACGACGGGGCGGGGCTTGCGGGTCAGGCCACCGGACATGGCCACGGTCAGCCCGCCGATCCCGGCGAACCAGAGGAACACCGCGGGCGCGAACGTCGTCTGATCCACCCCGACGTCGCCGAAGTTGCCCAGCCGACCGCCACCGGCATAGCCGAGCAAAGCCATCGTCAGCGCCGCCAGAACCGATGCCACCAGCAACTTGCCCGTCGCCGCCCCGATCGGCAACGGCCGCCGCGCACACTGCTGGCCCAGCGCCACCGCCGAGGCCGCTCCCACGATCAGCAGCGCCACCCAGATGGGGCCCAACGGCGGCGTGGGCACCGCGGCCAGCACCGGCACCGCGGGGATGTCGCCGCCGAACACCGTGAACGAACTGAAAGCGGCCAACCCCACATGGGCGCTGGATCCGACCGCCATGGCCGACGCGCCCACGATCACGTTGGGGATGTAGAGGATCGACAGCAGGGTCAGGCTGAGCTGGCCGAAGAGGCTGTCGGTGATCGCGAACAGGTCGTGCATCGTGCCCCAGTGCACCACCAGCGACATGGCCGTCACCGCCCCGGAAAGACCGAAAAGGGCCAGCACACCGGCGGTCGCGGCGCGGAACGCCTCAGGCAGCCAGCCCGGCAGGGGCGAGGCAGCCAGCGTCCGCCTGCCAACCTTCGAGCCGACCCCGATCAATGCGCCGATCACATGCACGATCAGCACGCTGCAGAACGCGCGCAGGGCGCTGGGGGTTTGCAGTTCGCTGATCACCGAGGCTGCGTCATGAATGACGGCCAACAGGATGGCCGCGATCAGAATCGGTCCGCCCAACGCTGAGGCGACGACCCAACGAGTGACGAACCAGGAGGAATTGGCGGCAGTGGCCGCGGCCGTCGTGCGCGCGGTGCCCCAGATCATCGCCAGCACCGGCAGCAGGGGCATCACCCCGAGTTCGCGGCCGCCGATCGACACCGGCACCTGATGCACGCCCAGCCACATGCTGGCGATCGCACCGAGCGCGCCCGTCATGTCGCTGTTGGCGATGAGCAGTTGCAACAGCACAACCGCGGCAATGACCACCAGCGCTACGACGGACGGCCCGAAGGCGACCCGGAGCAGATCACGTGCCTGGCGGGTGCCGACTGGCCGGTTACTCACTTGCTGGGCTGCTCCTCGCAATGATCGGCGCGTGCGCGGGAAGCGCACGCGCCGATCAGCTTACGACGACGCGGGGCCAGATTGCTGTGAAGGCGACTGCTGTGCCTGCGGCTGTGCCGGGACAGAGCTGGTGGGCGCCGACGAACCCGACTGCTGCGGCTGGCCGTAGGTGGGGTAGCCGGTCGGAGGGGTCGGCGGGCCGCTCGGCTGCTGACCCTGCTGGCCCTGCGGCGACTGAACGGGGAAACCACCGGTGTTCGACGAACCCGAGTAACCGCCGTACTGCGACGGGTAACCGGGACGCTGCGGCTGAGCCTGCTGGTAGGGCTGGCCACCATGCTGCGGCTGGTGCTGCTGACCGTAGTACTGCGACGGGCCACCGTACTGGCCGTACTGCGGCTGCTGGTCGAACTGGGGCTTGGGCGCCGGAGGCGTGATGATGCCTGCATCGAACAGCAGCGCGGTGATGGCGGCGCCGGCCTCGACCAGAGTGAGCACGAGAAGCGTGTACAGCGTCCAGTCGGCATCGCTGCCTGCGGCCACCAGAAGCGTGATCGAGAGCAGGAACGCCAGGGTCGCGAGGACAGCCGCCACGGCGCCGCGGTTCTTCTGCTTGGGCAGCAGGCTCACGCCGGCCAACAGTCCGGCCACCAAGGCCAGCGGCACGATCAGGGTGCCGAGCACGACCTGGAGCTCGAGAGCGAAACTCACGAAGTAGGTGAGCAGGCCCGCAACGGCCACGACGGCCAGCAGGATCTCGGGCAACTTGTTCTCACCGGGTGCGGCGTTGGCCGGAGCGGCGGGCGCAGGAGCCGGTACAGCCTTGGCGAACTGCTGGGTTGCATCGAACTGCGAACCCGGCTGCGGCGGGTATCCGGGGTTACTGGGCGGGTAGGTCATGACCTCTCCTGTGCTATCGAGCTTCGCGACGTGTGTTCACGCAGGCATGAATACCGACCACGTGAGCGATTCGAGCTTCCACGCTAGCGCACCCAGCTGGGTGTCGGGCGTGCGCGCGTGGTGTCGGAGCGGTCTCAAGCTGATACCAGGACGGGTGTGTCGGCGGAATCTGTTTCGCTGGCCTCGATTTCGCGCACCAGCGGCAGAACCTTCGCGCCGAAGTACTCGATTTCCTCTTGGAAATGCAGGAATCCGCCCAGGATGAGGTCCACGCCACGTTTGCGGTATGCGGCAATGCGTTCGGCGATCTGCTCGGGTGTGCCGATCAATTGTGTGCGGAAGCCGTCGTTGTACTGCACCAGATCCTCAAAACTGGAATCGGCCCACATACCCTTCTTGTCACCGGTTGAGTTGCCTGCCTGTTGCACCGCACTGCGGAAGCCTTCGACCGCGGGCTTGTTGGCCTTGGCGACGATCTCTTTCAGTGTCTCCTTTGCTTCCTTTTCGGTGTCGCGGGCGATGATGAAGCCGTTCAGACCGACCCTCACCTCACGGCCTGCGTCACGGGCATGGTCGCGGACCTCGACAACCTGTTCGGTGATGCCCTCGAAGTCTTTGCCGTTCGAGAAGTACCAGTCCGCGTAATGGCCGCCGTTGCGCCGCGCGGCGGTGGAATTGCCGCCCTGGAACAACTCGGGGTTGGGCCGCTCGGCGGTATTGAGGGGCTTGGGCTTGAGGGTGAAATCGTGGATGCGGTAGAAATCGCCGCGGAAGTCCACGTCGTCCTCTGTCCAGATCTTGCGTAACACCTGCAGGAACTCCGCACTGCGGCGGTAGCGCTCGTCGTGCTCGAGCCACGGTTCGCCCAGGTGGGTGAACTCGTCCTTGAACCAGCCCGAGACGACGTTGACCGCGAAACGGCCATTGCTGAGGTGATCGGCGGTAGCGCCGAGCTTGGCCAGCACGGCCGGCTGCCACAGGCCGGGGTGCACCGCGGCGATGACCTTGAGTCTCTCGGTGGCCAGCAACAAGGCGAGGCTGAAGCTGGTGGATTCGTGCTGGTACTCGGCGCCGTAGCTGGCCTCATAGCGAACCTGACTGAGGGCGTACTCGAAGCCGTTGTTCTCCGCGGTCTGGGCCAGCTTCTTGTTGTACTCGTAGTTCCAGTCGGTGCGCTGCTCGATATCGCTGGTCACGAGGCCGCCGCTGACGTTGGGCACCCAGTAGGCGAACTTGACGTGGTCGGCGATGCGTTCAGTCGTCATGTCGAGGATCCCAGCAAACGCCCGCGCCGCCGTCGCGGGTATCGCTCGCGGTGAAGTTTTCTCGTTCTGAGCGAGTTCCGAGCCGCCCAACGAGACGGACCGTCTTGCTACTCGGACTGAAACACGTTCTAATTCTGGACATGGACTATGGGCTCGTTCTCTTCACCAGTGACCGCGGCATTGCCCCGGCCAAGGCCGCCAAACTCGCCGACGATCACGGCTTCACGACGTTCTACGTGCCGGAGCACACCCATATCCCCATCAAACGGGAGGCCGCTCACCCCACCACCGGCGACGAGTCCCTGCCCGACGATCGCTACATGCGCACCCTCGATCCGTGGGTGTCGCTGGGCACCGCGTGCGCGGTGACCTCGCGGGTGCGGCTGTCGACGGCCGTCGCGCTGCCCGTCGAGCACGACCCGATCACGCTGGCCAAGTCCATCGCCACTCTGGACCACCTGTCCGGCGGTCGCGTCTCGTTGGGCGTCGGATTCGGCTGGAACACAGACGAACTCGCCGACCACAAAGTTCCGCCGGGTCGCCGCCGCACCATGTTGCGCGAATACCTGGAAGCCATGCGTGCGCTGTGGACCGAGGAAGAAGCCTCGTACGAAGGCGAATTCGTGAACTTCGGACCGTCGTGGGCCTGGCCCAAGCCCGTGCAGTCACACATCCCGGTGCTGGTCGGCGCGGCCGGCAACGAGAAGAACTTCAAGTGGATCGCCAAGTCGGCCGACGGCTGGATCACCACACCGCGCGACTTCAACATCGACGAACCGGTCAAGCTGCTGCAGGACACCTGGGCTGCCGCCGGGCGCTCGGGCGCACCCCAGATCGTGGCGCTGGACTTCAAGCCGGACCCTGAGAAGCTTGCGCACTGGCGCGAACTGGGCGTCACCGAGGTGCTGTTCGGGCTTCCGGACAAGTCCGAGGCCGACGTGGCCGCCTACGTCGAGCGGCTCGCGGGCAAGCTGGCGTCGCTCGTCTAGCTCGCGCTTGCTTTTCGCGCCGGCTTTCCGCGCCGAGATCAACGCCAGGGTCGTAAAAGTTCGAGGGGAACGACCCTGGCGTTGATTTTGTGGTTCGGCTGACGGGGCGTGCTACGCCAGCGTCGCAGTGTTCCGCTTCTCGCTGGATGCCACGACGATCGACGCGCCCAGTGGCTCACCGTCGCAGAGCAATTCCAGCAGCGCCTCGTCGGTAGTCGTCGCCAGGAAGCGGCTGCCGTCGGCGTCCAGGCGCCCGATGATGATGCCGGTGCGCGGCGTCCAGTCATAGCGCACCGTGTAAGTCTCGATTGTCGCTGAGCCGTCGGCCTTTTCGGTGATGGCCACGCGTTCCTGCGTGTTGAACTCCTCCTGCAGAGTGGCGCAGCCGTCGGCCACCCAATCGCCCGGCTCAGTGGAGTAGATGCCGACCGAGTACTTGCTCGCGATACCGCCGTTGCCGCCGACAAGGGCGAATCGTCCTGGCTTGTCGCGCATTTCACTGACAGCTTCGGCAATGCCGTGCATGGAGTAGTTGTTGCCCGGGCCGCCGAAGAAGGGCAGGCCACCCGTGAGTGTCAGACCTCGCTCATCGTCGGGCGCCAACCCGGTGCCGTCACAGATGTTGAACACCGGAAACGGGAAGCAACTGTAGAGATCGAACGCCGCGACGTCGTCAAGGCTGATGCCGGCGACCCGGAGGGCTTCATTCACCGCGATCACCGCCGCATCGCTGTACCCGAGTTCGGTGCGCTCCAGCAGCTTGATTTCCTTCATGTCGGCATGTCCGCGGAGGTACACCCACTTCTCTTCGGGCACACCGAGTTTCCGTGCGGTCTCCACCGACATCAGCAACACCGCGGCGCCCTGGTTGACCTGATCGCGGGCCACCATCATGCGTGGGTAGGGGTCACAGATCATCCGGTTGCTCTCGGTGACCGTGGCCAGCTCCTCGGCCGAACGCTCCACCGGAGACGACGAATAGGGGTTCTTGGCAGCCACTTTCGAGAAGGGGGCGAACAGCTCGGCCATCGCCTGCCGGTAGTCGGCCACCGTTAGCCCGAGCCGGGCCCGGCGCGCATTCTCCAGCAGGCCGTACTGCACCGGGGCGCCGATCAGCCCGTGCTTGATCGTGTACTCGTCGAAGATGCCGTCGTACCCGAAGCCGCGGTCCTCCAACTGACCCTCGATGGTCTCGGAGTGATCGGGCTTGTCGTCGCGCTTGGAGAAGTGGCGCAGCGTGGAGGTGTTCTCCGAGCCGAACAACATCACCACGTCGGCCTCGCCTTTGGCGATGGCAGCGGAGAACTCGGTGACCAGATGCTGCGGGCTCTGGCCGCCGATCACCTCGAGGATGGCGCGGGCCGGCTCAGCACCGACGTTGCGCGCCACCGAGCGTGGATAGTTGTTCGATATGCCCAGGGTGGGCGTCTGCGGGCCGGAGATCTCGAACTGCCGAGTACCCGCCACGGTGTCGATGGCTTGCGCCACGGCAGCAGCGTCGGCCCCGCAATCGTGGAGAGCTGCTTTGGCCGCCTCGGTGGCCAGCTCGACCGAGGACATCCCGCGGTAGCCGTCGAGATCGATGCGTTCGGTGAACTGTCCGACGCCGACGATGACGGGGGTGCGCGGATCGACCATGACAATCTCCTTGACGGGTGTTAATTCGCGAGGCTAACCGATTCAGGTTTGGAGAGGGAAATCGGTGCCCATCTGCCCTTATCAGGGGCATTAGGGTGAATGAGTGACGCAGCCGTTGAGAGTCGACACCGCAGCTCTGAAAGGGGCTGCCCGAGAGCTGGCCGCGATCAGCGACGAACTCGGAGATTCACTCACTCACGAATGGCAGCCTCCGGCCAATCAACCTTCAGCGAAGGCCACGGTTGCCGTCACCGCGGCCACGAATCACGTGATGAGCGAATGCTCGGCCAACCTTCTCACCTTCGCCGACAACATCGCCCAAGCCGCGCGCTATTACGACGCGACCGACTCGGCCGGCGCTCGAACCGTAATCAACTCGATGAACCCGCCGAAGTAGGAGTGCCGAGTCGAGATGCTGACGCGTTCTCGTATCGAGGGATGGACGACCGGCCACCTGCAATCTGCGTCGCTCGGGTGGGAGCGGGCCGCCAACATCATCGATGAGCAATACGGCAAGGCACAGAGCACAGTCGGCGGCGTTCCTTGGACAGGCCCGGCATCCGACCGCGCCAACGGTAAGTTGTCCGATAATTTGGCCAAGGTTCGGGCATCGCTCGATCTCATGAGGCAGGCTGCCGCCATTGCCAAGGCGGGTGCGGAATCCATTGGCACCGCGAAGAACGATGCAGTCAACGCGATCAAGAACACTGAGGGTCAGTTCTTCTCGGTGAGTGAAGAGTTGGCCGTCACCGACCGCTTGCCGTGGATCATCAGCCCTGCGCTGGCCCTGATGCGAAAACTGCAGGCGACGCACGCGCAAGCCGATATTCGCGCCAGGGCGTCCGTGCTCGAATGGACCGATCAACAGGTCGCCGACCAACTCGACGGCATGACAACGAAGTTGCGCGAGTTCGACCTCGAGGGTGGCAAGGGCGGCGAAACGGGCACCGGCAAGACGGGGGATCCGCAAATCACCGGCCTGCCTGGGCCGCTGCGGCCGGAAAGCAAGGCAGCAGACCTGAATTCCACACTTCCTGGGACTGGCATCGAGATCAGCGGCGACGGGCGCACCGGCTACCCCACATTGAACGGCGAGAAGAATCCGTTAGAGATAGAAGCGAACCAACCTTCACCGGACAACCCAAATGGGGAGGACAAAGTTCGGCCGCTCCCGACTGGCACAATCGTCGGCCCCGATGGCAAGCAGTACGCGCTGTACAGCGAAGTTCCGTACAAACTGCCCAACGGCAAAGATAACCCTGAGTATGCAACCTCTGATACGACTGTGGTCGACCTATCCGATCCATCGAAGAGCGTTGGCGTCCTGCCAGGAATATCGCAGGCGAGCGGCGCCTACGATCCGAAGACCAACAGGGTGGTGGTAGTCGGAAACACCGGCCCGCATCCCGGCGACCGGACGCGAGTGCTCTACGTGTCTGATCCAATCGACCCCGCAAACCCGAACGGCTGGATGCAGACACTCAAGCCACAGGGCGAAATACGGGGGCTCCCTGGAGACCGAGAAAGCCAGCTCGTTGCACTGAAAGGCGGTGGGTTCATGTTGGTCGGTTCGGACAACTTCAACAAGGACTTGCCCGGTGATCAACCGATCGGCGCGATAACCGCTTCCACACCAGAGGGATTACTGAATGCACGAGCAGTTCCGCTCTTCCCTCCGGGATCAGGCTGGCCAAGCGGAGCGGCCCCCTATGGTCCCACCGTCGTCGACACCGTCTACGACCCCGTCACTGGCAAGGAAACCGTGCAACTACGAGTGAGCACTTGGGAACGACCGCCAGATTGGAACGGGGAAGGCAATATGCCGTACAACCCCCAGACGTATAGAACTGACATTTCGGTCCAGCACTAATAGAGACGGGAACCCATGGGCGCCACGATGAGGACACGAGGGAACCGGCTGGCTGCGGCTGGCGCTTCCATCATCATTGCCTGTTTAACGCCGCTGACACCCGACGCTCACGCCCAACCGCCTGGGTTCCCCGACCTCAGCCAGTTCACGGAAGTCGATGCCGCGCAGTTCAGTCGCCCGTTCTCGTATGCGGAGCGTTGGGCGAACGTCTATTCGTTCTTCAGGACGCCCGACGGTGTCAACTGTGCAATCGGGCCAGGTTCGTGGTGCACGGGGAACATCCCGGGATTGCCGTCCAGCCAAAGCGACGCGTGCGCGTCCGTTCACCAGACGGGTGACAATCAACAGTTCACCTTCAGCACCGACGACATCACGTGTGAATCCACGAAAGACAAGTTGCTCAATCCTGGTCAGAAGCTGACCGACTCCCTGACCGGCACAACGTGTGTGGTCGGCCAAGGTCGCTTCACCGCCTGTATCAATCCACAAAGCGATCACGGATTTGTCCTGCAGCCCTCTGGCAGTTGGGTGTTCTGATGCGGCTGACGCGATACACGATCACCCTGCTACTCACCCTCACGGCATGTTCGTCGTCGCCACCGGAACTGCCCTCTCCCCCAACGGGTTTTCCCGACTTAAACGCGTTCAGAGCCGTCGACCGAAAGGACTTCAAACTAGGTGGCACGGCATTCGTCAGTCCAGATCAGATCAGTTGCCTCCTCGACTACGGACCGCACAAATCGGTCGTGTGTGGTGGCAACATTGACGGCATCGCCGATTCGGTAACAGGCACCGGTTGCCCTGAGGTACGCAAGCCAGAGGACGGACCGAGCGACGCACCCTACGTCATCTCACGGCCGGATGGGGATTGCGCCTCCGCGAGGGTTAAACCAATCACCGCCGGCAAGAAGCTCATTGGCGACAACAGCACCTGCGTCGTCGGCAAGAACAACTTGGTCGCCTGCATCGATGCCGACCACAAGCACGGTTTTGTCCTACAACCTTCGGGCAGTTGGACGTTCTGATGCGCGTTGCCTCGGCGATCGTCGCTGCGGTGCTGATGGCAACGCCACTGTGCGGATGCACGTCAACGCTTGAGGGCGAGGCGGTTTCGGGCCCAGCCTCACATCCGTCTCCCCCGCCCGGCACTTTCCCCGATCTCGCGGCGTTCAAGGTGGCCGACCTCGCGTCCTACACCAGCACCAACTGGCACCGCGACACCCTCGTCTCGTTCAGAGCGAAAGACGTCACGTGCCTGGCCAACGTGTACGGCCAGACGACAGGGGTCGATGGGCTCGGGATGATCGACTGCCGGGCCTCACGCCTACCTGGTTTCCCGAAGGATGCCGGCAGGCAAGACCTCCCCGGAAAGGCGCCGGCTTGGGAGACCGTCATGCAGTCGGTGAGTGAAACCTCCAATGGCGGCTTCGAATTCACATACGCGGGCGGCGGGCAGTGGAGCAAGGACCTCGAACTCCGAGAACTTCCCGCAGGACACAAGCTCGTGGTCAACGACTCCGGCTGCGCGGCCGGAGACGACTTCGTCGCTTGTTACACGGCCTTCCGCCATGGCTTCGTGATCTCACCGCGCGGGAGCTGGGCTTTCTAGCCGTCGCGCCTCACCGCTTTCTACACCTGGGTCGTTGAAGGCGCGTGGAGCGACCCAGGTGTAGAAAACCGCGCGGCGAAAACCCGCGTTCACCACGAGCCCGCCACCGCTTTCCACACCTGGGTCGTTGACGGCGTGTAGAGCGACCCAGGTGTAGAAAACCGCGCGACGAAAACCCGCGGAGCCGCCGGGAAAGCCAGCGGAAACCAGCCAAACCCGCCCTCACCAGCACACCTTGACGACTCTGTCACTTAGTGACACAGTGGAGCTGTCACTAAGTGACAGAGTTCTGGAGGTGAGGGCAATCGGCGAGAAGCAGGATCAGGCGCGTCTCGCCGTGTCGCGACATGCCTGCAAGTTGTTCTGGGAACACGGTGTCACCGGCACCAGCGGTGACGAGATCGCCGCGGCGGCAGGGCTTTCCACCCGCACGATCTGGCGATACTTCCGCGCCAAGGAAAGTTGTGTCGAACCGGTGCTGGCCAAATCCGCCGACCGGTTCATCGACATTCTCAATCGCTGGCCACACGATCTCTCGTTGGCCGAACACCTTGCCGCCGACGGGCTTTCGCATCCGATGACGCCGCAGGACGTCGAGGACGAGATCAGCGCGATGCGAATCGCCACCATGACCTCGTCCGAACCTGCCCTTCGGACGGCATATCTGATGGTTCACGACCGGATGGAGCAGGGCTTCATCCCGGTGATCGCCGAGCGACTGGGCCTGCCGGAAACAGATCTCACCGTCCGGCTGTGCGCAGCGGCCGTCACCGGTGCGTTCCGCGTCGTCGACGAAGACGTGAGTATCGCAGTGATCGTCGAAGGCAAGAAAGTCACCGAAGAGCAGGCGCTGTCGCTGATCGACCGGGCAATCCGCGACGCGACCAACGGGCGTCTCGGTGGGCCCGTCGTTTCCTGACACCCCTGAAAGAGCTTGTCCACAAACAACAAAGGAGCGGCATGGCGTTACCTGAACTCATCTCGGTAGAGGATTTCTTCAGCCCGCCCGAGCGCGCCGGAGCCAAGATCTCGCCCGACGGAACCAAGATCGCCTACCTGGCGCCGTGGAAGAACCGCCTCAACGTGTGGGTTCAAGACCTCGACGGCGATACCCCGCCGCAGTGTGTGACCGCGGACGAGACCCGCAGCGTGTACATCTACTCCTGGACCGACAATCCGCGATGGTTGCTCTACATGCAGGACACCGGCGGTGACGAGAACTTCCACGTGTACCGCGTCGACCTGGACGACCCCGACGCCGCCGCAGTGGATCTCACCCCGTTCCCGGGCGCCAGAGCGAGTTTCGACCTGCCCAAGGGCCGGCCCGGAAAAGCGATCGTACAGACCAACAACCGCAATCCTCAGCTGGTCGACGCCTACGAACTCGACATCGCCACCGGAGAACTCACCCTGGTGGCGGAGAATCCCGGGAACGTCATCACGTGGCTGTGCGCCCCCAACGGTGATCTGTTCACCAATACGCTGACCACCGACGGCGATGTCGAGATATCGCAATGGGACTCGGCCACAGCATCATTGCGCTCCATCAAGGTCTACGACGGCACCGATTACCCGCTGGGCATCTATCCGGTCGTCATCTCTCCGGACGGTACGGGCATCTGGCTCGGATCGAACGAGGGCAGTGACCGCGTCCGGCTGGCCCGCCTCGATGTGGCCACCGGCACCGAGACGGAGGTGGACAGCCACCCGACATTCGACCTCGGCAATCAGCAGGTGTTGCCTTCACCCTTCATCCTCAGCGAGAGCACGGGAGAACTGATCGGCGCCCGGTACTACGGGGAGCGCCAGGTGATCCATGCCCTCGACGCGAATTTCGGTGCGGTACTGGAGAATCTCACCAAACTCTCCGATGGGGACCTCGCCGGCATCTCGTCGGACGACTCCGGGCAGCGCTGGGTCGTCAACTTCACCCACGACCGCGACCCCTGGGCGACCTACCTGTACGACCACGCGACAGGCGAGAGCCGGCTGCTGTTCCGGCCGTACCCGAATCTGAATTCAGATTCGTTAGCGCCGATGGCACCGGTGACCATCCCCTCGCGCGACGGCCTCGACCTTCACTCCTATCTGACCCTGCCGGTCGGGGTCGAGCCCGCGGACCTGCCGTTGGTGCTGCTGGTGCACGGCGGCCCGTGGGCCAGGGATTGCTGGGGATTTCAGCCCGACGTACAGATGCTCGCCAATCGCGGATATGCGGTACTGCAGGTCAACTTTCGTGGCTCGACGGGCTACGGCAAAGCGTTCACCAAAGCGGCGATCGGTGAGTTCGCAGGCAAGATGCACGACGACCTGATCGACGCGGTGGACTGGGCGGTCAAGCAGGGCTACGCCGACCGGGACAAGGTGGCGATCTTCGGAGGCTCGTACGGCGGTTACGCCGCGCTCGTCGGGGTGACGTTCACGCCGGACGTGTTCGCGGCGGCCATCGATTACGTCGGCATCTCCAGCCTGGCCAACTTCATGCGCACGCTGCCGAATGTGGCTCGCCCGTTCCTGGCCACGAACTGGCATCTATATGTGGGGAACCACAACGATCCGGCGCAGGAAGCCGACATGCTGGCCCGCTCCCCCATCACGCGAGTGGATCAGATCCGCACACCGCTGCTGGTCATCCAGGGCGCCAACGACTCTCGCGTGGTGCAGGCCGAATCCGACAACCTCGTCGAGGCGCTACGCAGCCGCGGCGTCGAGGTCGAGTACATGGTCAAGGCCGACGAGGGACACGGATTTGTCAACCCGGACAACCAGATCGACATGTACCACGCTGTCGAGCGGTTCCTGGCCGAGCATCTCGGCGGGCGCGTCTAGGCACGAACGCGTCGAGCGTGCGTTCAGATCGCAAAAGACGCCTGTGACGCGATCTGCTTGCACGCTCGGCGCAAAAAGAAAGGCCCCCGCCGTGGCGGGGGCCTTTCCGTGTGGAGATCTACAGGCTTTCGAAGAGCTCACGAGCCAGCTTGGCGGTCTCGGACGGCGTCTTGCCGACCTTCACACCGGCAGCCTCGAGGGCTTCCTTCTTGGCCGAGGCGGTGCCCGACGAGCCCGACACGATGGCGCCGGCGTGGCCCATGGTCTTGCCCTCCGGAGCGGTGAAGCCCGCGACGTAGCCGACAACCGGCTTGGTGACGTTGGCCTTGATGTAATCGGCCGCACGCTCTTCGGCGTCGCCGCCGATCTCGCCGATCATCACGATGATCTTGGTCTCCGGATCCTTCTCGAACGCTTCGATGGCGTCGATGTGGGTGGTGCCGATGACCGGGTCGCCGCCGATGCCGATGGCGGTGGAGAAGCCGAGATCGCGCAGCTCGTACATCATCTGGTAGGTCAGCGTGCCCGACTTCGACACCAGGCCGATCGGGCCCTTGCCGGTGATGTTGTTCGGCGTGATGCCGACCAGCGACTCACCGGGGGTGATGATGCCCGGGCAGTTCGGTCCGATGATCCGGGTCTTCTGACCCTTCTCGACGTTATAGGCCCACGCATAGGCGCTGTCCTGCACCGGGATTCCCTCGGTGATGACCACCAGCAGCGGGATCTCGGCGTCGATGGCCTCGATGATGGCGTCCTTGGAGAAGGCCGGCGGCACGAAGGCGATCGACACGTCGGCGCCGGTCTCCTTCATGGCCTCGGCGACCGAGCCGAACACCGGCAGCTCGACGTCGTTGCCGTCCTTGTCTTTGTGCGAGACCTTGGTGCCGGCCTTGCGCGCGTTGACGCCACCGACGACCTGCGTGCCCGCCTTCAGCATCAGGGCGGTGTGCTTGGTGCCCTCACCGCCGGTGATGCCCTGGACGATGACCTTGGAATCCTTGTTCAGGAAGATAGACATTCTCGTTGGCTCCCTTACTTATTCGCCAGCTCGGCGGCCTTGTCGGCACCGGCGTCCATGGTTTCGGCCTGGATCACCAGGGGGTGGTTGGCCTCGGCCAGGATGCGGCGGCCCTCTTCGACGTTGTTGCCGTCCAGGCGGACGACGAGCGGCTTGTTGGCCTCGTCACCGAGGATCTGCAGTGCCTGCACGATGCCGTTGGCCACCGCGTCACACGCGGTGATACCGCCGAACACGTTGACGAACACGCTCTTGACCTGGCTGTCGTTGAGGATGACGTCCAGACCCGCGGCCATCACGGCTGCCGAAGCGCCACCGCCGATGTCGAGGAAGTTGGCCGGCTTCACGCCGCCGTGCTTCTCGCCCGCGTAGGCGACCACGTCCAGCGTCGACATGACCAGACCGGCACCGTTACCGATGATGCCGACGGCGCCGTCGAGCTTGACGTAGTTGAGGTCGTTCTCCTTGGCCTTGAGCTCCAGAGGATCGGTCGCGTCCTTGTCCTCGAACTCGGCGTGGCCGGGCTGACGGAAGTCGGCGTTCTCGTCCAGGGTGACCTTGCCGTCCAGGGCCAGGATCTGATCGTCGGGCGTGCGCACCAACGGGTTGACCTCGACCAGGGTGGCGTCCTCACCGACGAAGACCTCCCACAGCTTCTGGATGGTCACCGCGGCAGCGTCGAGCACCTCGGCGGGCAGCTTGCCCTTCTCGGCGATCTCACGAGCCAGCGCCAAGTCGACACCCTTGACGGCGTCGACGGGCACCTTGGCCAGAGCGTCGGGGTTCTCCTCGGCGGTTACTTCGATCTCCACGCCGCCCTCGACCGAGCACATGGCGAGGTAGGTGCGGTTGGCGCGATCGAGCAGGAAAGAGATGTAGTACTCCTCGGCGATGTCGCTCGCCTCGGCAACCAGCAACTTTTTGACGACGTGACCCTTGATGTCGAGACCAAGGATGTTCTGCGCGTGCGTCAGGGCGTCATCGGCGGTGGCTGCGTACTTCACGCCGCCGGCCTTGCCGCGGCCGCCGACCTTCACCTGCGCCTTGATCATCACGGGCTTGCCGATTTCGGTGGCGATCGCCTTGGCGTCCTCCGCCGAGTCGGTCACCCGGCCCGGGGTTGTGGGGACGTTGTGCTTGGCGAACAGCTCTTTCGCCTGATATTCGAAGAGATCCATGTGCTTCCTAGATAGGCGTGGTCTGTCTGCTTCGGCTTCGAACGCGCTTCGAAGCTGCCCTGTCCGGTACCTTTGGACGGGCCCGGGGGAACTTTATCCATCCCCCAGTGATGGATTGGCACCGCCTCCTGCTCATGTGGTAGATCTCACCGCGTGCGGGAGGTGATACGGATCACATTCCGACGCGGAATAGACCCATAAGTTGCCACCATCATTGGGATTTGGTTAACGTGCCTCTGGTCCAGATAACGTTCAGGTCACGACGAAGAAGGATTCTCGAGTCTTGCCGCAGCATCGTTCGTCCGCAGCCCCACGAGGGGTGACGACGGACGCGCGCCGCCGGAGGCGCCGTGTTTCGCCTGACGAGCTGGACGCCGCCGAGGTCACCGACGTCATCCCCTTCAGCGCTTTCGAAGCCTTCGACGACCGTGCCGGACTGGTTGAGCGCGAGTCGGATGACCGCGAATCCGTCGTGATCTACGCCGCAGAACTCGATGACATGGACGACACCGACGACCTGGTGCCCGTCCGTCTCGCCGTACCTTCACGCTTCCGGCCTGACACCGAGGGCGAGCGCCGCCCGTCGTCCGCGCGCAGCACGCGGAATTCCACGTACGCCTACCGCGACAGCCACACCGATGTGAGTGACGGCATGGCCGCCACCGACGTCATCGACATGGCGGGCCGCCGTGGTGCGCACCGCAAGGAGCACGCCGGCGCCGTCAAGAGCCGCCTGATGATCGCCGCCATGGCCGCGGGTGCCACCGCCGCGGGCGCCTACTCGTTGGGCAACCCGACCGAAACCCACGCCGACGACACGATCCTGGCCTCGGAGGGCACCCACGTCGAAGGCGCGTCCGTCACCGGCTCGGTGGACGGCATGCAGATCGTCTCGGTCTCCTCGACCGCCGATACCTCGGTGCATGCCGAGGAGATCACCAAGGCCGCCGCCTTCGCGCAGGAACGTGCCGAGCGCGAGGCCCGGCTGTCCCGCCCGCTGTTCGTCATGCCCACGAAGGGCTATGTCTGGACTTCCAACTTCGGTTACCGGTGGGGCGTGCTGCACGCCGGCATCGACCTGGCGAGCCCGATCGGCACCCCGATCGTGGCGGTCTCCGACGGCGTCGTGATCGCCGCGGGCCCGACCGCGGGCTACGGCGCCTGGGTCAAGCTGCGCCACGCCGATGGCACCGTCACGCTCTACGGCCACATCAACACCTGGCTCGTCAGCGAGGGTGACCGGGTGATGGCCGGCGATCAGATCGCGACGGTCGGCAACCGGGGTTATTCGACCGGCCCCCACCTGCATTTCGAAGTTCTGCAGAACGGTACGAGCCGCATCGATCCGGTGCCCTGGCTGAACAAGAGAGGTCTCAGCGTCGGCAGCTATGTTGGCTGAGTGAGCGACGACGAGCAGTTGGCGGCCGATCACCTCGACGAAGACGACGACCGCACCCGCATCATCCGGCGCCAGCCGCAGGACCCGGTGTCCAAGCCTGTGCCGGTCGGTGACGAGCCCCACACCAGCATCATCCGGCGTCATCCCACGGGCGCGATTCCCACCGCAGCCGACGCGGAACCCCAGACCAGCCTGATCCCCGGTTCCACCGGCGGCTTCGGCAGCTCCGGCAGCGATGCCCAGACGGGCCTCATCGGCCCCGCGGACGACGCCGGCACGAGCTACGTGCCGCGTGCCCGGCCCGTGATCATTCCCCGCGCCTCCCACGGCATCAATCCCCGCACGTCCATCGTGGCGGCCACCTTCGCGATCCTCAGCGGGTGGGCGACCGGCGTCATCGCCACCGATCTGATCGCCGGCTGGTGGCGCACCGACCGATTGTTCTGCGTGGCCATCGGTTTCCTGGCGGCGATCTCGGCTGCAGCAACCATCGGCGGGCTCATCGCATTGTTGCTGCGGCGCCGGATGGGCCGGCTGCTGGTTATCGTCGGCGCCGTCATCGGCCTGCTGATCTTCGCCAGTCTGTTCATCGCCGGGGCCCGGCTTCATCCGGTCGTCTACGCGATGCCGGTGCTTCCGCTGACCGCCATCCTGTTCACGATGCTGCCCGCGACCGGGCGGTGGAGTGCGCGGAGATAAGCGGACTCAAGTGGTGTCGGGGTGGTTCACAGCTTCCGGTCAGACTGAGCCAAACCGTCGACCCGCATTCGGGGCCCGCGTGTACTAGGGCGGATTCGCGTGTGTGCACACGCAATGACCCCTTCGGAGGCCCGCCGCCATGTTCAACCGCTTGTTGCGCACCGCCTTTGCGCTCACCCTCGTCGCCACGGCGATCTCCTGCAGCAGCAACGACGACAACGCCGAGGGCTACACGCTGCGTGTCGGCGCGACGTCGGTCACCGGGACTCCCGCGGGCTCGCTGGGCTGGGGCGACAAGCAGGGCATCCTCACCGAACAGCTGAAATCCGCGGGCGTCGGCAAGATCGAATACTCGTTCTTCCAGTCCGGCAGCGATGTCGCCTCGGCCCTGTTCGCCGGCGCCATCGACGTCGCCGCCATCGGTGATAACCCCGCCCTGCGGGCCCGCAGCAGAGACCCGAAAGTCGTGCTGCTGTCCCTGGATTCGATCAACGGCGACGCCTGGCTGGTGGGCGCGAAGGGCGGGCCCACCGAGATCAAAGGCCTGGTCGGCAAGGACATCACCGCCCCGCAGGGCACCATCCGCGACCGGGCTGCCCGCCAGCTCATCGACGCCGCGGGCCTGACCGGCCAGATCCACGTGCGCGACGTGCCGACACCCGAGTCCATCGCCGGGTTGAGTTCCGGCAAGATCGACGCGGCCATCCTGACCGGGGCCAGCGCGGCCGAGCTCGAATCCAAGGGCTTCCCGATCATCGACAGCCTGTCGCGGCACGGCTTCGGCAGCACTGGTACGAACATCGCCCTCACCTCGTTCACCGACGCCCATCCGGAGTTCATCGGGGCCTGGCAAGAGGCGGTCACCGCCGTCAACCGCGACATCACCGAGAACTTCGACGACTATCTGGCCTGGGTCGCCCAGACCGATGACACGGACCTGAAGTTCGTGCAGAAGTCCACGCAGGCAGACGAGTTCAACACCGAACCGTTCCCGCAGGTCGGTGTGGATCAACTCGAGGCCGCCTACAAGTTCCTCAACGCCGACGGTTCGTTCGACAACCAATACTCAGTCCGGGAATGGGCCGGAGCCAAGTCGTGACCGCAGCCGTCACCGCGGCGGAGGCGGTCCGAGCAGCGGCCCCACACCCGGAACTGATCGAGGTCGTCGGGGGCCGCAGCCGACGAAAAGGCCTGTGGACGCGCATTCCCCGGCCGGTGCGCCGGCTGATGAGCCCGGCCCTGATCTTGGCCGCCTGGACCATCGGCTCGACGACGGGGCTCCTCAACACCGACCTGTTCCCGCCGCCGACCGAGGTCGCATCCACCGCGTGGCGACTGCTCGGGGACGGTCAGCTCGCCACTCACGTCGGCGCCTCGGCCGTCCGGGTGCTGACCGGCACGGTGCTGGGCATCGTGATCGGCGTCCTGCTCGCAGTCGTGGCCGGACTGACCCGCACGGGCGAGGACCTGCTCGACTGGACCATGCAGATCCTCAAAGCGGTACCGAATTTCGCGTTGACCCCGCTCCTGATCATTTGGATGGGAATCGGTGAGGGTCCCAAGATCGTGTTGATCACCACTGGTGTGGCGATAGCCATCTACATCAACACCTACTCGGGTATCCGCGGCGTGGACCGGCAGCTCGTCGAGATGGCGCAAACCTTGGAAGCGCCCCGCCACACCTTGATCGCCCAGGTGATCCTGCCCGGGGCGATGCCGAATTTCCTTGTCGGCCTGCGGCTCGGACTATCCAGCGCGTGGCTGAGCCTGATCTTCGCCGAGATGATCAACACCACGCAGGGCATCGGCTACCTGATGTCACGGGCCCAGACCAACCTGCAGTTCGATGTCTCGCTGCTGGTGATCGTCATCTACGCGGTCGCGGGTCTGCTGTCCTACACCCTGGTGCGGTTTTTGGAGCGGCTATTGCTGTCCTGGCGCAACGGATTCGAGGGTCTCGGAGCCCCGGCATGAGTTCAACTGTGGTCGACGTGCACGGCCTCACCCGGGCTTTCGGCGACCAGCAGGTGCTCGAGGATCTCGAATTGCAGATCGCCGACGGCGAATTCGTCGCGATGCTGGGCCGGTCCGGTTCCGGCAAGAGCACCCTGCTGCGCGTCCTGGCCGGTCTCGACGATCAGGTCACCGGGTCGGTGCGGGTGCCCCGCTCCCGGGCCGTGGTGTTTCAGAACCCGCGGTTGCTGCCGTGGCGGCGGGCGCTGGCCAACGTGACCTTCGCGCTGCGTGACGCCGGACCGGACGCGCCCAGCCAGACTGCCCGCGGGCGCGCCGCACTCGAGGAAGTGGGTCTGACGGACAAAATCCGAGCCTGGCCGTTGTCTCTGTCCGGCGGTGAGGCGCAACGGGTTTCACTGGCCCGCGCGCTCGTCCGCGAACCCGACCTTCTGCTGCTCGACGAACCGTTCGGCGCACTCGATGCACTGACCCGGCTCAAGATGTACGGGCTGCTGCACGAACTGTGGTCCCGCAGGCACATGGCGGTCCTGCACGTCACCCATGACGTCGACGAGGCGATCCTGCTGGCCGACCGGGTTGTGGTGCTCTCGGGTGGACGGGTCTCGCTAGACCGCCGCGTCGAATTGCCCTTTCCCCGCACCCGCAGCGACGACGGCTTCGATGACCTGCGCCGTGCGCTGCTGTCCGAACTCGGCGTCCGAGAGGAAGTAGGCCATGACCGATCCCGCTGACCTCGAGGCGTACCGCACCGACGTCCTGGTGATCGGCGGCGGACCCGCAGCCACCTGGGCGGCCATTTCCGCCAGCGAGTCCGGTGCCCGGGTCATCCTGGTGGACAAGGGCTATTGCGGCACCAGTGGTGCCACCGCCGCCGGCGGCAACAACCTGTGGGCGATCGGGCCAGGGCCGCGACGCGAGGATTCCGTGCGCGAGCGGGAGTTGGCGGCAGGACGGATCACCGATTCCGAGTGGATGTTTCGGGTGCTGGCCACATCGTGGGACCGCCTCGAGCACCTTTCGCAATGGGGTTATCCGTTCCCGGTCGGCAGCGACGGCCGTGAGATGCGCAGCAGCCTGCAGGGTCCGGAGTACATGCGCCGCATGCGTCGCAAGGCGCATCGCAGCGGCGTGCGCGTCCTCGATCACCACCCGGCGCTGGAGCTGACCGCCGACCGCGACGGCGTCATCAACGGCGCCACCGGTATCGCCCGTCAAGACGGCGGACGCCCATGGCAGATCTCCGCGGGCGCCGTCGTGCTGGCCACCGGCGGAACCGCCTTCCTGTCCGGAACATTCGGCACCAACGTCGATACCGGCGAAGGCCTGCTGATGGCCGCCGAGCACGGAGCACACCTGTCCGGCATGGAGTTCTGCACCGCCTACGCGCTGGCCCCTGAATGGGGTGTGCACACCAAAGGCCGAATGCTGCAGTGGGGCAGCTTCTATGACGAGCACGGGCGTCCTTTCACCACCCAGCGGGGACTGAGCGGACGCCAGGACGCCCAGCGGGCGCTGACCCGAGGTGAGCGGGTGTTCGCCCGGCTGGATCGGGCACCGGAGCACATCCGCCAGACCATGCGGGATGCTCAGCCGAATTACTTCCTTCCGTTGGACAAGGCCGGCATCGACCCGTTCACGACGGCCTATCCGGTCCGGATGGTCTACGAGGGTTCCGTGCGCGGCACCGGCGGCCTTCGACTCACCGGACCCGATTGTGCGACATCGGTTCCCGGCCTTTACGCGGCAGGCGATGCGGCGACCCGCGAACTCATCACCGGCTCATTGTCCGGCGGTGGCAGCCGCAACGGGTCGTGGGCCATCGCCTCTGGCACCTTCGCCGGTCGCGGTGCCGCCGAGTTCAGCCGCCGTCACCGCGGGCAGGTGACTGAGCCTGCCGGGACGGTCCCGCGCTCGCGCCCGGGCGCACCCACCGTCGAGGAGGTGGTGGCCGTCGCGCAGTCGCATGTCCTGCCGCCGCAGCGCAGCTATCTGAAATCCGAAGAGCGGCTTCAGGAGTCCGCCGAGGCGCTGGAGCGTGTCTGGCATGACATCGCCGACGGTCTTGCGCCGGTCCCCTCCCGCGATGTGTACAAGCAGCGTCAGGCGCAGGCCATGGTCGCGGTGGCGCGCTGGATCACCGCGGCGTCACTGGCCCGACCCGAAAGCCGGGGTCTGCACCGCCGTGAGGACGTGCCCGAGTCCGATCACCGCTACGAGCACCGCATCCTCGTCGGCGGTCTCGACACGGTCTGGACCACACCCGACCCTGTCGCCCCGCAACTCCTCTCCTCGGAGGCCGTGGCGTGATCGAGATCGTCAGCGGATCCGCGTGCATCAAGTGCGATGTCTGCATCAAGGTGTGCCCCACCGATGTGTTCGACCGCGGTCCCGACGGATTGCCCGTCATCGCGCGCCAGTCCGACTGCCAGACCTGCTTCATGTGCGAGGCCTACTGCCCCACCGATGCGCTCTACGTCTCGCCGGTTTCCACACCCGTGGGAGCCGATAGCCCACATGCTTCCGAATCGGCGGTCAGCGGCGCCGGCTTGCTCGGCGGATACCGGGCAATGGTCGGTTGGGGTGGTGGCCGCACGCCTGGTTCCCGCCTGGACCAGAACCGGGTTCTGGCCACGATTCCACCCCTTGCCGAGCCGCGTCTGGGCGCGCCCGCCGTGTTGGCGGACGGGCCGTGGAACCATGGCGGACGCGAGACCTCACCGAAATCGACGTCAGGGTCGTGAATCTCAGGGTCAACGGCCCTGACGTAGATCTCGCGGTATTGCAGTGGCGCAGCCCGTCAGACATCCTTGACGCATGCCTGACGCGCGCCAGGAACCTGGCAATCAGCGATTACTCCACGCGGCAACGGTTTTCGCCCGGCTGGCGCTGGCTCTCGCATTCCTGTCCGCCGTCGCCGACCGGTTCGGCCTGTGGGGTCCGGCGGGCACGCCGAATGTCGCCTGGGGCAACTTCGAGTCCTTCACCGCCTACGTTCACGTCCTGGCGCCCTACCTGACCGGTGGATTGCTGCACCTGACGGCCTGGCTCGCGACGGTCGCCGAGGTCACCCTGGCCGTGGGATTGCTGTTGGGGGTCGGCCTCCGCTGGGTGTCATTCGGCAGCGCGGCGTTGCTGGCCGTCTTCGGTATCTCGATGTTCGTCTTCGCCGGCTTCGAAACACCGTTCAGCGCCTCTGTTTTCACCGCTGTCGCCGCGGCCCTGCTGCTCGGACTGGCGCCCGAAAACAGTCACATCTTTCGGCTGGACAAACTCGTCAGAGCCTGATGGCAGATTGATGCCCGCCGGCGCGTTCCGCCTAGAGCTTCGTCACCGGCGCGTGGTTGTGCATCAACTTGACGCGGCCCGCGCTGCCGAAGTCGATCAGCGACATCGCCGACTCACCCACGCCCGAAACCTCTTCGACGCGGCCGAGTCCGTACTTGTCGTGGGTGACCCGGTCACCGGGCTCCAGCGTGATCACCGGACGGTTGCGAGCGGGTGCGGGCCGTGACGGCGACGGACGCGGGGTGCCATAGCGGCCGGCGTTCCCTACCGGCGCGCTCAGTGATGACGACGGCTGCTCGACGCGTCGCCAATTGATCAGGTCCTCCGGAATCTCGCGCAGGAACCGCGATTCCGGGTTCAGCATGGGCTGCCCCCACGACGAACGCACCTTGGCCCGGCTCAGATACAGCCGCTTGCGCGCCCGGGTGATGCCGACATACGCCAGCCGTCGCTCCTCGGACAGCTCGTCGGGATCGCCCAGTGCCCGCATGTGCGGGAACATGCCGTCCTCCCAGCCGGTGACGAACACCGCCGGGAACTCCAGCCCCTTGGCTGTGTGCAGCGTCATCATCGTCACCACACCCGCGCCGTCCTCGGGAATCTCGTCGGCGTCCGCCACCAGCGACACCCGCTCCAGGAACTGGGCCAGCACACCGGTGTCGGGGATGTCCTCGTCGACGGGCTCACCCTCATCCTGTTCGGCCAGGGCCCGGGCGTTGGCCAGATCGGTGCTGAATTCGTGTGCGACGCTGACCAATTCGTTGAGGTTGTCCAACCGGGCCAGATCCTGCGGATCGCTGGAGGCCTCCAGCTCGCGGCGGTACCCCGTGCGCTCCAGCACGGCCTCGACCAAGTCGCCCAGCTCGTCATCGAGCTTGCCGCGCAGCGAGTCGAGCAGCTGCACAAACGAAGCGATGGCCTTCTCCGACCGGGAGTTCAGCATCGGCACCCGACCCTCGGCGGCGGCCTGCAACGCATCGTTGAAGCTGCCCCCGGTGTTCTCGGCGTACACCGCCACGCAGGCCTCGGCCCGGTCACCGATGCCGCGGCGCGGGGTGTTGAGGATGCGACGCATGCTCACCGCGTCACCCGGATTGTCCAGGACCCGCAGGTAAGCGACGATGTCGCGGATCTCGCGGCGCTCATAGAACCGCACGCCGCCGACGACCTTGTACGGGATGCCGGCGCGGATGAACACCTCTTCCAGCGCACGCGAGGAGTTGTTGGTGCGGTAGAACACCGCGACGTCTGAGTATTTCAGGCCCTCGCTGTCGGCCAGCGAATCGATCTCTTCCGCGACGAAGCGGGCCTCGTCGTGCTCGTTGTCGGCCACATAGCCGACGATCAACTCGCCCTCGCCCTCCTCCGTCCACAGCCGCTTCTCCCGGCGGCCGGTGTTGCGGGAGATCACCGAGTTGGCCGCGTTCAGGATGGTCTGCGTGGAGCGGTAGTTCTGCTCCAGCAGGATCGTCGTCGCGTCCGGGTAGTCGCGCTCGAAGTCCTCGATGTTGCGGATCGTCGCGCCGCGGAACGCGTAGATGGACTGATCGGCGTCACCCACCACGCACAGTTCCGACGCCGCCACCCCGTCGTTCTCGTCGAGATGGTGGCCCACCAACTCGCGCACCAACGCGTACTGCGCGTGGTTGGTGTCCTGGTACTCGTCGACCAGGATGTGGCGGAACCGGCGCCGGTAGTACTGGGCGATCTGCGGGAAGGCCTGCAGGATGCCGACCGTCTCACCGATCAGATCGTCGAAGTCCAGCGCATTGGCCGCGCGCAGCCGGCGCTGATATTCGCCGTAGACCTGGGCGATGATGCCGGCCATCTCCTCGGCTGCCTCCGACGCCTCGGCCGCTGCCTGCTCCGGGCCGATCAGCTCGTTCTTCAGGTTGGAGATGCCGTTGGCCAGTAGCCGTGGCGAGTACCGCTTGGTGTCCAACCCCATGTCCTTGCCGATCATCATCAGCAGGCGCCGGGAATCGTCGGAGTCGTAGATCGAGAAGTTGGAGTTCAGCCCCGGCAGCAGTGAAGCCTGGTTGCGCAGGATCCGCACGCACGTCGAGTGGAATGTCGACACCCACATGTTTCGAGCCCGCGGGCCCACCAGCTGAACCACCCGCTCACGCATCTCGGCGGCGGCCTTGTTGGTGAACGTGATGGCCAGGATCTGCCCCACCCCGACGTCCCGGGCGGCCAGCAGATAGGCGATACGCCTGGTCAGCACCGCTGTCTTCCCTGACCCCGCGCCCGCGACGATCAGCAGCGGCGAGCCTTGGTGCAGCACCGCTTGGCGCTGCTGAGGATTCAAGCCGTCAAGAAGTTCATCAACATCTGCAGCAGCTGGGGAGGCGACGGGGGAAGTGGTCATCTTGCGTTCAAACTTACCGCCGAGCGGGGACAGTTTTGCGCTGGCACGGGCCGACTGGGACTATCAGCGTGTGCCTGAGATCGATGACCTGCGTCGGGAGATCGACGAACTCGACGCCACCATCCTCGCCGCAATCCAGCGCCGCGCCGAGGTCTCCAAAATGATCGGCAAAGCCCGGATGGCCTCCGGTGGCACCCGTCTGGTGCACAGCCGTGAAATGCAGGTCATCGAGCGCTACAGCGTGCTGGGCCCCGAGGGCAAAGACCTGGCCATCCTGATACTGCAACTCGGCCGCGGCCGGCTGGGGCACTGACCCTCAGCCCGTGGGCCTCGCCGGCTGCTTGAGCGAATCGAGCAGCCACGGGGTCAGCCACTGCACCGCCTCGGACGTCGGGTGCACGCCGTCGCTGCGCATCCGGACCCCGTTGATCTTCGCGGTGTACTTGCCGTCCGGGTTCAGCTTGGCGTTGAAATCCAGCACTGACACGTTCGGCCGTTGCCCGGCCACGGTCCGCAGCATGGTGTTCCAGGCCTGCACCCGGCCCGGCTGATCCTCGGGATACAGCGTGCCGTCCGACCGCTCACCGCGCCGGTTGTACGGCGCCGTGGTCATCACCACGCGCGCCCCGGTCGAGCTGAGGATGTCCAGCGCGCGCGCCAGCTCACCCTTGAGATAAGCGTCGTAGGACTCGTTGCCGATGTGCGTCCACCGCCCGCGCCACATCCGGTCCACGGCTTCCCAGCGCCCGATCATCAGCAGCACGGTGTCGGGGCGGTCATGGGCGATCCGCTGCGCCCAGCGCTCCGGCCAGGAATCGCACTCGGGCTTCTGGTTCAACGTCTCGCCGGCCGACCGGTACGGACCGCCACGCGCGATGCCGCAGCCGATGGTCGTGTAGTCGCTGAAGTGAAATCCGGGCGTGGCGGGCAGGTAGCGCATCAGCGTCCAGGCCACCGAGTCACCGAACACCGCGACGGTCCGGGTGCCGGGAGCCAGCACCGGGGGCGGTCCCACCGGGACGGCTCGCTCGGCACCGACGTCCTGCTCGGATGCCGCGGCGGCCATCACATCCGGACCCGGGGGCCGGGTCGGAACGCCTACCGGGACGACCGCCATCGTCACCACCGCAGCGGTGGCCACGGTAGCCGCGGACAACCGCAGCATCGGGACATGCTGCGGGCGCCAGTGCCGGACCGGCTGCTCGATCGCCCACCACGACACCCACGACACCGCGACGGTCACGGCGCACCGCAGCGCCAGCAGCGACCAACCCTCAAGGCCCGTGCGTTCGCCGTTGAGGATCTGGAAGATCGGCCAGTGCCACAGGTAGACCCCGTAGGAGATGACACCGAGGGTGACCAGCGGGTACCAGGCCAGGGCCCGGGCGACGTAACCGTCCTGATCCAGCGCGACGGGCGCGACGACGAGCACCGCGCCCAGCGCCACCGCGATCAGCAGACCGTGGTGGAACTCGTCGGCGCTGCCGGTCGCCAGGTGCGCCGCCAGCGCCAGCACAGCGACTCCGATCACCGGCAGGATCCAGGCGACCCAGCGCCGCCAACGGGCCCGGATCAACGTGCCCGACACGGTCAGCGCTGACCAGTCGCGCACCAGCAGCGCCGCGGCCGCCGCACCGATCAACAGCGCCTGGGCGCGGGTGTCGGTGCCGAAGTACACGCGATTGAGCTCGGCGGGATCGCCGGACAGCCAGATCGACGCCGCGGCCGAGCCGACCACGCCGAGCACCGCCAGCGCGAAAACGACCACCCGCACCGCGCCGGTCGAGCGGCGGCGCACCAGCAGCGCGGCGGCCAGCACCAGCAGTGGCCAGATGACGTAGTACTGCTCCTCCACCGCCAGCGACCAGGTGTGCTGCAACGGCGACGGCGGAGCGCCCTGGCTGAAGTAGTCGGTATCGGAAGCCACGAAAACCCAGTTGGCCATCCAGAAGAACGCCGCGACCGCATCGTCGCGAAGCGACGTCACCGCATCCGACGGGAACAGCGGGCGGGCGATCACGACGGCCAAGGTCATCAGCACCATGGCGGGCAGCAGGCGCTTGGCCCGGCGGACCCAGAACGCCTTGAGGTCGATGCGCTCGGTGCGCCGGTATTCGTCGAGCAGCAGTGAGGTGATCAGGAATCCGCTGAGCACGAAGAAGACATCTACGCCGATGAACCCGCCGGCCACACCCGGCACTCCGCCGTGGCCGGCGAGCACGAGAGCCACGGCGACGGCACGGATGCCGTCGAGTGCAGGGATGTCACGCCGGACGGAAGCACGCCGACGCCGGCTGGCAGCACGGACTGGCGCCGCAGTCACGTCATGCCCTCCCGTCTTGCGTTGAACGCCAAGACTATCGTCGCCGGGCAGACGTCGAAGTCCCCCGACACCGGCGTGTCGGGGGACTTCTCGAGCCAGGGCTATTTCGTCAGGGCGATGTACTTGGTGTCGAGGTATTCCTCGATGCCCTCGGTGCCGCCTTCCCGGCCGAAGCCGGATTCCTTGATACCGCCGAACGGCGCGGCCGCATCCGAGATGACACCGCGGTTGATGCCGACCATGCCGGATTGGATGCCCTCGGCCACCCGCAACGCGCGATCCAGCGACTGCGTGTAAACGTAAGCAGCCAAGCCGTATTCGGTGTTGTTGGCGGCGGCCACACCCTCGTCCTCGGTGTCGAAGCCGATGATCGGGGCGACCGGACCGAAGATCTCCTCTTTGAGGATGCGGGCATCGGCGGGAACATCGGCCAGCACCGTGGCCGGGTAGAAGTTGCCCGGCCCGCCGGGTGCGACGCCGCCGACCGCGACGGTCGCGCCTTTGGACACCGCGTCGGAGACCAGTTCGGTGACGGTGGAGACCTGCTTGGAGTTGATCAGAGGGCCCAACGTGGACGCGGGGTCGATGCCCTTGCCGAGGGTGAACTCGCTCATCCGCTTGACGAGTTTGTCGGTGAACTCCTCCCGCACGGCGTTGGCCACGTGGAAGCGATTCGCCGCCGTGCAGGCCTCACCACCGTTGCGCATCTTCGCCAGGATCGCGCCGTCGACGGCCGCGTCGACATCGGCGTCGTCGAACACGATGAAGGGGGCGTTGCCGCCCAGTTCCATCGACGTGCGGAGCAGCTTGTCGGCGGATTGCTTCACCAGCGCCTTGCCCACACCGGTCGAGCCGGTGAAGGTCAGCTTGCGCAGCCGGCCGTCGTCGACCAGCGCGGAAGTGACCCCGCCCGGGTTGCTGGTCGGCAGCACCGACAGGACGCCCTTCGGCAGGCCGGCCTCATCCATCAGCTTGGCGAGCAGCAGCATGGTCAGCGGGGTTTCCTGCGCGGGTTTGACGATCATGGTGCAGCCCGCGGCGAACGCCGGACCCATCTTGCGGGTACCCATCGCCAGTGGGAAGTTCCACGGCGTGATGGCGTAACAGGGGCCGACGGCCTGCTTGGTGACCAGGATGCGCCCGGTGCCGGCCGGTGCCGGTGTGAAGCGGCCGGCGATGCGCACCGCCTCCTCGGAGAACCAGCGGAAGAACTCGGCGCCGTAGGTGACCTCGCCCTTGCTCTCGGCGAGCACCTTGCCCATCTCCAGGGTCATCAGGGCGGCGATGTCGTCGGCCCGTTCGGTGATCTTCTCGAACACCGAACGGAGAATCTCGCCGCGTTTGCGTGGAGCCGTCGCCGCCCACTCGGCCTGCACCGCACATGCGGCGTCCAATGCGGCAACGGCATCGGCGGCGGTCGCGTCGGCCACCGTGGCCAACACCTGATCGTCGCTGGGGTCGAGCACATTGAACGTCGACGCGGCCTGGCGTTCCTCACCACCGATCCAGAGACCCGTGGGCACGGATGAAATCAAGTCTTCAATGGCCATACATCAATCATGTACACCCTTGAATCGAGCGCCGCACTAAGGTCGCAGGAATGAGTGCTGACATCACCGCAACCCCCGCATGGCAGGCATTGTCGAAGCACTACGACGAGATTCGCGAAGTCCATCTGACCGAGCTGTTCGCGGAAGATCCGAACCGCGGCACCGAACTCGCGCTGACCGTCGGTGACCTCTACATCGACTACAGCAAGCACCGCGTCACGCGCCGGACCCTGGAATTGCTGGCCGATCTGGCCCGCGCCGCCGGCCTGGAAGCCCGGCGCGATGCGATGTTCGCCGGGGAACACATCAACACCTCGGAGGACCGCGCGGTGCTTCACACCGCGCTGCGATTGCCTGCCGACGCGTCGTTGACCGTCGACGGCCAGAACGTGGTGGCCGACGTCCACGAGGTGCTCGACCGCATGGGCGAGTTCACCGACCGCCTGCGCAGCGGTGAGTGGGCCGGCGCCACGGGCGAGCGCATCAAGACCGTCGTCAACATCGGCATCGGTGGTTCCGACCTCGGACCGGTGATGGTCTACGACGCGCTGCGCCATTACGCCGACGCCGGCATCTCCGCCCGCTTCGTGTCCAACGTCGACCCCGCCGACCTGGTTGCCACGTTGGCCGACCTGGACCCGGCCACAACGCTTTTCATCGTGGCGTCCAAGACGTTCTCGACCCTCGAGACGCTGACGAATGCCACGGCCGCGCGCCGCTGGCTGGTGGACTCGCTCGGCGAGGCCGCGGTGGCCAAGCATTTCGTGGCGGTGTCGACCAACGCGAAACTCGTCGACCAGTTCGGCATCGACACGGACAACATGTTCGGTTTCTGGGACTGGGTCGGTGGCCGGTACTCGGTGGACTCCGCGATCGGGTTGTCGGTGATGGCGGTGATCGGCCGCGAGCGGTTCGCCGAATTCCTGGCCGGATTCCATCTGGTCGACGAGCATTTCCGCACCGCACCCCTTGCCGAGAACGCTCCGGCCCTGCTCGGGCTGATCGGGCTGTGGTACTCCAATTTCTTTGGCGCCCAATCGCGTGCGGTGCTGCCCTACTCCAACGATCTGTCCCGGTTCGCGGCTTATCTCCAGCAGCTGACCATGGAGTCCAACGGCAAATCGGTGCGCGCGGACGGCAGTGCTGTCACCACCGAGACCGGCGAGATCTTCTGGGGTGAACCGGGAACCAACGGTCAGCACGCCTTCTACCAATTGCTGCACCAGGGCACCCGGCTGGTGCCGGCCGACTTCATCGGCTTCTCCGAACCCACCGATGACCTGCCCACGGCCGACGGCACGGGCAGCATGCACGACCTGCTGATGAGCAACTTCTTCGCGCAGACCCAGGTGCTGGCTTTCGGCAAGACTGCGGAAGCCATTGCCTCAGAAGGCACTCCGGCTGCGGTGGTGCCGCACAAGGTGATGCCCGGAAACCGACCGACGACGTCAATCCTGGCAACCAGGTTGACGCCGTCGGTGGTGGGCCAGCTCATCGCCCTCTACGAACACCAGGTGTTCACCGAGGGAGTGGTGTGGGGGATCGACTCCTTCGATCAATGGGGCGTCGAGCTGGGCAAGACGCAGGCCAAGGCGCTGCTACCGGTGATCACCGAACCGGAGGCACCGGGCAAGCAGTCGGACTCATCGACCGATGCCCTGGTGCGCCGGTACCGGGTCGAACGCGGACGCTCGGCCTGAGGCACTACTTACGGTCCGGGGATCGTCGCGCAGCCCACATTCGGGATGCACCCGCTGGCACCGCCGGGACCGGCCGTACCTCCGGGGCCGCCGGGAATCGCACCGCTGGCGCCACCCGGGCCGGCGGTACCACCCGGGCCACCCGGAATCTCGCCCGTAGCGCCTTCCGGTCCGGCCGCGCCGCCGGGCCCACCGGGAATCGCGCCACTGGCGCCACCCGGGCCCGCGGTACCACCCGGGCCACCCGGGATGTGGCCGCTGGCGCCGCCGGGACCGGCAGTGCCCATATCGGCGCAGGACGTGCCGTCAGCGTTCATACACGGGGGCGGCGGTGGTGGGTCAGCCGCCGCAAGAGGGGCGAATGCGACCGCGCCGGCCGCAGCGCTTGCAAAGAACATCGAGGCGATCAGTTTTGATGTCATGACGGTGGTCTACCCAGGTTCGCCCCGAGCCGAAACCCGGTGCCCCACTCGGGTGGCGAACGCCACGGCGAATGTAGTGGCGAATGCAGTGGCGCCCTTGGTGCCGAACACGACGCCGATCACCACTGCCGACACACCACGCAGGAGCGCTTCTCGGGCTCGGCGTGTCGGGCGGCTGAACAGATGGTCGATCTGCCCGCCTGTTAGCGACTTTTCAGCGACAATCGCCCCATCAGCACCCTGGGCCACTCTGAACCCAGGCCCGATCAGCACTCATATCACTTCAGTTGACTTCAGCCTCTTCAGCAACAGATTTCAGGTTGCCCGACTGCCAGCGACGGTGTCGCTGATAGCCGGGCGTTGGACAGATGAGGCTGATGGGACCAGCAGTGCTGGAGCGGCGAAAACGCGCAGCGACAATGTGCCTACCGATACTGGTGTTACTCAGGTGGCGATTGTCGCTGAAAAGTCGCTAACAGCCGGGCACATCGCCACCCACCCTGGAATTTGGGACGGGTGTGACATCTGTGACTAGGCGAAGCGCTTGGTGTACTTCGGCGGCAGCAACCGCAGCACCTGGGTCAGCGGCGCCCACGGCCAGCGCGGCACCACGGCCCGGCCCTTCTCCTTTTCGATGGCCTCGACCATCGCGCGCACGCCCGTCTCGTTGTCGACCATCAGCATGGTGGTCGCCGACCTGGCGGTCATCTCCGACTCGATGTAGCCCGGTTCGATCACAGTCACCCGGATCGGGCCCTTGTCGTACTCGGCGCGTAGCGACTCGCCCAGAGACGTCATCCCTGCCTTCGAAGCGCAGTACGCGGCCTTGCCGCCCGGCACACCGGTATTGCCGAGCACCGACGAGATCAGCACCAGGTGACCGCTTCCGGACTTCTTGAACATCTCCAGCGCCGTCTCGATCTGTACCAGACCGGCGATCAAATTGGTTTCGATGGTGGCCTTGTTGGCCCACGGCTTGCCCTCACCGAGCGGCCAGCCCTTACCGATGCCGGCATTGACGATCACCCGGTCGATGCCGCCGAGTTCCTCGGACAATTCACCGAACACCCGCGGCACGGCCTCGTGGTCGTTGACGTCCAGTGCGGCCACCGCGACCTTGATGTAGGGATGCCGATCGGCCAGCTCTGCCTTGAGCTCGTCGAGCCGCTCGGTGCGGCGGGCACACAAGGCCAGATCACGGCCCTTGGCCGCGAATTGACGGGCCATGCCCGCGCCGAGACCAGAACTGGCACCGGTGATGAGGATCTTCTGACGGGTCATCGCAGCAGGATAACCGAGTTAGACAACTGTCAGAAAAGCGGCCGTTACTTGAGCAGCTTGGACATCCGCCGGTCGGCCAGCACCTTGCCGCCGGTCTGACACGTCGGGCAGTACTGGAACGACTTGTCGGCGAAAGACACCTCCCGCACGGTATCCCCGCACACCGGGCACGGCAGTCCGGTGCGGGCATGCACGCGCAGACCGGATCGCTTCTCCCCCTTGAGCGTCGCGGCCTGCTGGCCCACCGAACGCGTCACCGCGTCGGTGAGCACCGAGATCATCGCGTCGTGCAGCGCGGCGAGTTGCGCATCGGTGAGCTTGCCCGCAGTCGCGAACGGCGACAACTTCGCCACGTGCAAGATCTCGTCGCTGTAGGCGTTGCCGATGCCTGCGATCACCTTCTGATCGGTGATCACCGTCTTGATCCGCCCGCTCTGCCCGGCCAGCACACCCGCCAGACCGGCCGAATCCAGCGACAGCGCATCGGGTCCCAGCGAGGCGATCTGCGGCACGTCGAGCGGATCGGCGACCACCCACACCGCCAACCGTTTCTGGGTTCCGGCCTCGGTCAGATCGAAGCCGACCCCCTCGCCCAGATGCACACGCAACGCGATCGGTCCCTTGCCCGGCTTGAGCGGCGTCGTCGCCAGCTTGTCCGACCAGCGCAGCCAACCCGCCCGGGACAGGTGCGTGATGAGGTAGAGAGGCCCCGACCCGGCGTCCACCTCGAGACCGAGGTACTTACCCCAACGATTGGCGCCGGTGACCGTCTGACCGTGCAACGCCGTCGCCGGCGGATCGAACGTCTTCAGGACCGACAACGCGGCGACATCGATCCGGGTGACCACCCGGCCCGTCGCATTCCGGCGTAGGTGATCGGCCAGCGCCTCCACTTCGGGCAGTTCAGGCATGGCTCCAGTGTGTCAGCGAAACGCCGAGCATGCTGTAGACATGTCCGACCGGCCTGCTCCGAGAGCGACCAACCCGATGCGCAACATCTTCGTGATCAACAGCGTGCCGCGCCGCTGGCCGTTCGCGTTGCGCGCCGGAATCTGCATGGCGGTACCCGTTCTGGTGGGCTGGCTGGCCGGCGACACCACCGCGGGCCTGATCGCCACGATCGGCGGATTCACCTCGCTCTACGGCAGCGGCCGGCCCTACCTCAATCGCGGTGGATACCTGGCGGTGGTCGTGGTGTGCTTCGCCGCCGCGGTGGCACTCGGGGACTGGGCGTCGTCCACGCCGTGGCTGGGCGTGCTGACCGTGACGATGATCGCCGCGGTGGCCACGCTGGTCTGCCATGCCCTGAGCATCGGACCACCGGGGGCCTACATGCTGGTGCTGGCGTGCGCAGCCGGTACCGGCACCCCGGCGACACTGCATCTGAGCCCGGGCCATCACGCCGCGCTCGTCCTGGCCGGCGGCGCGTTCGCCTGGCTGGTGCACATGTCCGGCGCGCTGATCAGACCGCGCGGACCGGAGAAAGCAGCGGTCGCCGCGGCGGCCGCGGCCGTCGCGGCCTACATCGACCACATCGGTGGCGACCCAGGCGAGCAGGCCGCGGCGCGACACCGGGCCGCGCTTCTCCTGCACACCGCGTGGGTGACCCTGGTCAACTATCAACCGGTACAACCCAAACCAGACCAGGCGCTGTACCGGCTGCGGGTCGTCAACCGCCGCCTGCACGGGCTGTTCGCCGAGGCCATGCGGGCCGCGGACAAGGGTGATCGGCCGGCACCCGACAGCGCGGCCCTGGCACGGCACCTGGCCACCGTGCCGGCCGACGCCGTCACCGATGAGCATGGCGCCGAAGGGATTCCGCTCGGTCGGCCGAGCGCGCTGCAACTACTGCGCAGGGCGGTGACGCCCGGCTCGGTGTCACTGCAGCTGGCGGTGCGGGTGGGCGTCGCGGTCGCGATCTCGGGCGTCATCGCCGTTCTGATCTCGCAGGCCCTGACGATGTCGCATGCGTACTGGGCGATGGCCGCCGCGGTGCTCATGCTGCACCAAGGCTTCGACTGGCAACGCACGGTGGCCCGCGGCGTCGAGCGGACGCTGGGCACCTGGCTGGGCCTCGGCGTGGCGGGCGGAATCCTCGCGCTGCACCCGCAGGGCCTGTGGCTGGTAGTGGTGATCGGGGCGTTGCAGTTCGTCATCGAGATGTACGTGGTGCGCAACTACACCCTCGCCGTCGTGTTCATCACGCCCGCCGCGCTCACCATCGCCTCCGGTGGTCAACCCGTCGAGAATCTCGGCGAGCTGCTGCTCACCCGCGGCAGCGACACCCTGATCGGCTGTGCGGTGGCCCTTGCGGTGTACTGGGCGACCCAACGTCTGCGCCACCCGACCGGCCTGCGCCATGCGATCACCGCCACGCTGGAGGCGGTCACCACCACCCTGCCCCACCTGGCGGCCGACGACGCCACCTCACCGGCAGCCCGGACCCATCGGCGCGATCTGCAGTTGCGCGCCATGGAGCTGCTGCCGGCCTACGACGCGAGCGTCGGCGGTTCAGCCGTGCAACGGCTTGGGGCCGAACGCATGTGGCCGACGGTCGTGGCCACCGAACAACTCGCCTACCGGACGCTGGCCGCCTGTTGGGGCGCCGAGCGTGATCGTGACACCGAGGCCGGCGCGGAGGCGGC
Source organism: Mycobacterium sp. URHD0025 (assembly GCF_000426065.1). Lineage (GTDB taxonomy): Bacteria > Actinomycetota > Actinomycetes > Mycobacteriales > Mycobacteriaceae > Mycobacterium. The sequence goes on from NZ_AUEQ01000015.1 coordinate 71,540, forward strand.
CGCCGATACCGCGGCCGCGCTCAGCGAGCAGGCGTTGGCCCTACGCGAGAGCCTTGACGAACGACAGTAGCCAGCTCACCAGGGACAGCACGATGGCCGCCCAGATGGCGGTCCACCAGAACTGGTCGATGTGCAGACCCCAACCCGTGGTGTTGTCGGTGATCCACGACGTGATCCACAGCATCAGCGCATTGATGACGATGTGGATCAGACCGAGCGTCAGGATGTAGAGCGGGATCGACAGAATCTGCACGATCGGCTTGATGAACGCGTTGACCAGACCGAAGATCACCGCGACGACGAAGATGATGCCGACCCTGGCAATGGTCGTGTCACCGCCGATGAAGTAGATCCCCGGCACGACGAGAGTGACGACCCAGAGCGCGAATCCGGTTATCGCGGCGCGCAGGAGAAATGAGCTCATGGCGGTCTAGTCTGCCGAGCGCAGCAGGTACGTGTCCATGATCCAGCCGTGGCGGGTCCTGGCTTCGGCACGCGCGGCGACGATTTCGTCGCCGATCTCGCCGACCGTGCCCGCGTAGAGCAACTCATCGGGGGTGCCCAGATAGGCACCCCACCAGATCCGGGTCTGCGGCGGGCACTGCTGGAACGAGCAGTCGGCGTCGAGCATCACCACGGCGCTTCCGGTCAGCCCGTGCTCGCGCAGCTGGCGTCCGGTCGTGATGAGCACCGGTTCGCCGACGTCGTTGAGCGGGATGCGGTGACGCGCGGTCAGCACCTGGATCGCGGTGATGCCCGGAATGACGTCGTACTCGAAGTCGACGTGCTCCCCGACCATCTCCAGGATCCGCAGCGTGCTGTCGTACAGCGACGGATCACCCCAGGCCAGAAATGCCCCGGTGCCATCGGGTCCGAGTTCGGTCTCGATGGCCGCCGCCCAGATCCGGGCCCGCTCGGCGTGCCAGTCCGCCACGACCTGGCGGTAGCCCGGCACGTCGCCGGCCGCTGCGCGTGGCGGATCGACCAATTCGACGAAGCGGTAGCCAGGTTCGGTGATAAAACGGTCGCAGATCTGCTTGCGCACGGCGACGAGATCGTCAGCTGAGCCTCTGCGGGGCCCCTTGTCCATCGCGAAGAACACCTGCGTGTCGTTGAGCGCGGAAATGGCCTGGGCCGTGACGAAGTCCGGGTCACCGGCTCCGATTCCGATGACATGGATGCGACGCACAGTCGAAGGTTATCCGAATCGAAACCGGGTACCCCAAGTATCCGGTACCCGGGGTATTGACATCACGCATTGTCGGTACATAACGTCGGAGTGAGGGGGACCACAAACGAAGGGACAGTCAACGGTGACAACTTCGGTCAGACCCGGCGAAGGCTCGGCCAACGCTGCGCGGCGGGACGCGTTCTCCGAGCGCCTGCTCAAGGGTTCGGTTCGCAAGTCGTATGCACCCGTGGTGGACATCGACTGGCAGGCGCCGATCGATCCGGACAAGTTCTTCCTGCCGCCGACGATCGTGTCCCTGTACGGAACTCCGTTGTGGGACAGCATGTCCCGCGAAGAGCAGATCGAGCTGTCACGCGAGGAGCTGGCCAACACCCTCTCGGCGGGCATCTGGTTCGAGAACATCCTCAACCAGGCACTGCTGCGCAAGATGATGCACCAGGACCCGACCTCGAATTCCACGCACTACGAGCTCACCGAACTCGGCGACGAGACCCGCCACATGGTGATGTTCGGCAAGGCCATCGACAAGATCGGCGCGAAACCGGTGCGGCCGCGGCTGTACCAACGCATGATCATCAACTCGCTGCCGTTCTTCTTCCGCGGCTCGGCGCTGTGGGTGGCCGCGCTGATCGGTGAAGAGATCTTCGACTCGCTTCAGCGGCAGATGATGGACGACCCCGAACTGCAGCCCATGGTGCAGCGCCTGATGCGGATCCACGTCACCGAGGAGGCCCGCCACATCCAGTTCGCACGTGACGGCCTGCGCCAGCGCACTCCGTCGATGCGTTGGTACAAACGCGCATGGGTGGCCAATCTCAACGGTGTCGGCGGTTTCTTCTTCCGCTACCTGTTCACCAACAAGGTGCAGTACGCGCGCGTCGGCCTGGATGCCCGGGCCGCGCGCCGGATGGCCCGCGCCAGCGCCCACCGTCGCGAGGTACAGATCTCCGGCTTCGCACCGCTGGCCGCCTTCCTGGAAGAGGTCGGGCTGATGGGCCGCATCGGACGCCGCATGTGGCGGCGCTCCGGATTCCTCCCGGCGACGGCACCGCTGCCCCTCACCACAGCTGCCACGCCTGCCGAGAGTTCCGGAGAAGGGGTCACCGAAGAGGTGTACGACGGGTTCGCCATCCTGGACAACGGTGAAGGCGATCGGCGGGTTCACGTGCGGCTGGCCGGTCATCTGGATCCGATCGATGGTCAATACCATTGGCGTGGAACCATTCTCGACGCACCGAGCACCGTGGCGGCCGGGCCCGTACGGCTGAGCATCGGAACCCGTACGGTCGCCGCCCGCATCACCGAGCGCACCTCGCAGGGCACGCACTCGATCGCCGGCGTCGGCGAACCACCGTTCGAACTCGACGAGGTGGAGGTCAGCGCCGCCGGGTGAGCGCCGCGCGGCCGAGCAAACCGATCGCGAACACCGCCCCGCCGATCCCCGAGATCAACAGCGGCAGTTGGCCGGGCTGACCTGGAACAGCGGTCCAGAGCAGCCCGGCCCACACCCCGGCGCCCAACATGGCAAAGCCGCTGAGCCCCTGGAAGACTCCTTGCGCGCTCCCCTGCAGGCCGGAGCCGACCAGCGAGGACACCCAGGCCTTGCCGACCCCGTCGGTGCAGCCCGTGAACAATCCGTAGGACCCGATCAGCAACCAGGCCAACAGCGGATCAGTGGTCAGCCCGAGCCCGGCGTAGCCGATCGCGAAGAACACCAGACCGATTCCGAACACCGGTAGCCGACCGATCCGGTCGGCGAGCAGCCCGGCCGGGAAGCTGGAGAGGGCGTAGACGGCGTTGTAGGTGACATAGGCCAAGATCACCTCGACGACCGAGAAGCCGATGTCGTTGAGCCGCAACAACAACAGGGCATCCGGGAAATTCACCAGGCCGAACGCCACCAGCACGGCCGTCACGCGCCAGTACCCCCCGGGCAGGTCGCGCATGCGGGAGAACACCGGCTGGGTTTTTTCGGAACGCTTTCCTCTGCCCTTTTCCGAGACCAGGAACACCAGCGCCACACTGAGCACCGCAGGGACCACCGCCACCCACAGCAGTGGCGCGATCTGATGGTCGAGCAGTTCGTAGCCGACCAGACCCAACAGCGGACCCACGACCGCGCCGAAAGTGTCCATGGCCCGGTGGAATCCGAATACCCGACCGCGGGCGGTGGCGTCGACGTCGGCGACCAGCAGGGCGTCACGTGGCGCTCCCCTGATGCCCTTGCCCAGGCGGTCCACGACGCGTCCCGCGAGCACACCGGACCATGCACCCGCGGCGGCGACCATGACCTTTCCCAGCGCCGCCATGCCGTAGCCGGTGGCGATCAAAGGACGTTTGGCGAATCGGTCGCCGAGCGGCCCCGCGGCCAGCTTGGTCATCGCCGCGGCACCCTCGGCCGCGCCCTCCACGGCGCCCACCACGGCAGGCGGCGCACCCAGCACCGCCGTCAAATAGATGGGCAGCAGCGGATAGAGAAGTTCGCTTGCGGTGTCCTGGAGGAAGGACACCGCCGACAGCACCCGGACATTGCGGGTCAGCCAGGCGGGCACCCGGTCATCATGCCCGACCGTGCGCATCCACGGCGGTTGCCAAAGCGTAGTTTGGGTACACGGCGAAAGAGCCAGTGATGACAGAGACAGACGAAAGCTTGGAACTGATTGCCGTCGGCGCATCGGCCGGCGGTGTCGAAGCGTTGACCCGATTGGTCTCGGGCCTGGATCCCGACCTCAGGCAGGCGGTGCTCGTCGTGCTGCATCTGCCGGCGAACGCCCCCAGCGCGCTGGCCAAGATCTTGGATCGAGCGGGACCGTTGCCGTCGGTGAGCGCGACGGACGGTGCGGAGTTGAAACCCGGCACCATCTACGTGGCGGTGCCGGACCGGCATCTACTGGTAGAGGACCATCGGATCCTGCTGACCGAGGGTCCCACGGAGAACGGCCATCGCCCCGCCATCAATGCCCTGTTCCGCTCGGCGGCATTGGCCTACGGTCGCCGCGCCATGAGCATTCTGCTTTCCGGCGTGCTCGATGACGGTGTGCTCGGCTCGGCGGCGATCAAATCCCGTGGCGGCGTCACCATCGCCCAATCTCCTTCTGACGCACTGTTTCCCGCCATGCCGGCCAACGCCGTTGCCGCCGGGGTGGTCGACCACCAGGTCCCGGTCGCCGAGATGGGCCGGCTGATCACCACACTGGCCGAACATCACGGCGAGGAGCACGAGATGGAACGCGACCCATCCATGGAGTTGGAGAACCGGATCGCCAAGGCGGCGCGCTTTGCCACCGAGTTCGACAGCGAGACCTTGGGGCCTCCGTCCGGCTATATCTGCCCGGACTGCAACGGTTCGCTGGCCGCCATCAGCGAGGGCAATTACCGATGCCGAGTCGGCCACGCCTGGACGCCCGATGCCTTGTTGCGAGCCCGTGACGAAGAGGTCGAGCGCGCCCTGTGGATCGCCCTGCGCAGCCTTCAGGAGAAATCGAAGATGTCCCGCCGACTGGCGGAGAAGGCCGGCTTGGCTTCGATCGCCGAGAGGTACACGCATCTGGCCGACGAGGCCGAACATGCGATGACGGTGCTCAGCCAACGGTTGTCGGCTGTCAGCCAGAGCGCGGAGGACACCGGTGGCTAACGCGCGCAGCACCGTCGCAGTAACCCGACAGGTCGTGGACCGAGCCGCGGTGCTGATCGCGGCCGGCACCCTCGACGGCAGCACCTACCGAGAACTTCGCGACACCATCATCAAAGCCGCACTGGATGAACCGAGCGCCGTCATCGTCGACGCCACCCAGTTGTCGGTTCCCTCCGAGTCGGCTTGGGCCGTGTTCACCAGTGCCCGCTGGCACGTCAGCGTCTGGCCCGACATCCCCGTCATCCTCGTGTGCGAGCACCAGGAGGGGCGCGATGCGATAGCCCGCAACGGCATCACCCGCTACGTGCCCGCGTATCCGACAGTCGAGGCCGCGAGATCGGCAATCTGCGACGAGGACGCCAACCGGCACCGTCGGCGTGCCCGGGCCCAGCTTCCGGCGTTGCACTCCAGTGTCGGTAAGGCCCGGCGGCTGATCACAGAGTGGCTGCTGACCTGGTCACAGAGCGAAATGGTCTCGGTGGCCACCCTGGTCGTGGACGTACTCGTCGAGAACGTTCTGGAGCACACTCAGAGCGCACCCAGCCTCGTTGTCGAGAGCCGGGGCGAGACACTGACCATCGCCGTCGAGGACAACAGCCACACACCGGCCACTCGGCGTGAACACCCCGGTCGCGGTGGCGACACGGTGTCGGGCCTCGCGGTGGTCGCCGCGCTGTCACGCACCTGGGGCAGCACCCCGACGTCGACCGGCAAGACCGTGTGGGCCGTCCTCGATCCCGAGAGTTACCTCTAGTCCCGAGTAGTGTCAGCCACGACATTCCGGCAGCGGGTTGACGGTGGACAGGGCATGAAACAGGACGACATGGACACGACCGACGAGGCCTTCGAAGCGCTGCTGCGTTATCTGCGCGACGCCCGCGGATTCGATTTCACCGGCTATAAGCGCACCTCCCTGATGAGGCGGGTTCGGCACCGGATGGATCAGGCCGGATACGACACATTCGAGCGGTATCTCGATGTCCTGCAGGCCAGCTCCGATGAGTTCGCCGCGCTGTTCAACACGATCCTGATCAACGTCACGTCCTTCTTCCGGGACCCGGAGGCGTGGGAGTTCGTCCGCACCGACGTGATCCCGCGAATGCTGGCCGAGCGCGGGCCCGACGATCCCATCCGCGTCTGGAGCGCAGGCTGCGCCTCGGGTCAGGAGGCGTACACGCTGGCGATACTGCTGGCCGAGGCGCTCGGTCCGGATGTCTTCCGCGAGCGGGTCAAGATCTATGCCACCGACATCGATGAGGAGGCTCTCACCGAAGCCAGGGCGGCCTCCTATGACGAGCGTGCCGTCGAGTCGGTTCCGCCCCATTATCTTGCCCGCTACTTCGAAATGGCCAACGGCCGCTATGTCTTTCACAAAGACCTGCGGCGTGCCGTCATATTCGGCCGCAACGATCTGGTCAAGGATGCGCCGATATCCCGCGTCGACCTACTGGTGTGCCGCAACTCGCTGATGTACCTGAACTCCGAAACGCAGCGAAATGTGCTCGGGCGGTTACATTTCGCGCTCGCCGCCCAAGGCACACTGTTCCTCGGGCACGCCGAGATGCTGCTGAGCCATGCGGACCGGTTCACCCCGCTGAATCTCAAGCACCGGGTGTTCCGGAAGGCAGCCGGTTCACACAACGGTCTCGACCGCTACGACCCCGCCGCGTCGATGTACGAGAGACATGGTGAGCTGGCGGGCCTTACCACCGTGCGCGAGTTGGCTTTTCGGGCCGGCCCGGTCGCCCAGATCGTGGTCACGGGCGAAGACACGGTGGCGATGATCAACCAGCAGGCCGAGTCGATATTCGGGTTGTCGGCGCGCGATATCGGCCGGCTGTTGCGCGATCTGGAGGTTTCATACCGGCCGGTCGAACTGCGGGCCTACATCGAGCAAGCCAAGGTCGAGCGCAGGCCGGCCCGGATCCAGGATGTCAAATGGCAACGGCCCGGTTCCGAAATGGTGTGGTTCGAGATCCACGTCAATCCGTTGGTAGACAACGAGAACGGGTTGCTCGGAGTGTCGATCGTGTTCTTCGACGTCACCGCCACTCGCGCCTTGGTGGACAAGGTGGTGCAGACCAATCGTCAGCTCGAAGCCGCCTACGAGGAACTGCAGTCCACCAACGAAGAACTGGAGACCACCAACGAAGAACTCCAATCGACGGTCGAGGAGCTGGAGACCACCAACGAAGAACTCCAGTCCACCAACGAAGAACTGGAGACGATCAACGAGGAGTTGCAATCGACCAACGACGAACTCCACACGATCAACGACACCCTGCGGGAGCGGAGCATCGAACTCGACGATGCCCGAACGTTTCTGGATTCTCTGGTCAACTCGATCCATCTCGGCCTGATGGTGGTCGATCGCGAGATGCGCGTGGTGGTGTGGAACCGTTACTGCGAGGATCTGTGGGGCCTTCGAGCCGACGAGGCCACCGGCGTTCCGCTCACCTCGTTGGACATCAACCTGCCGCTCGATACGGTGAGGCCGTTGATCGGGAATGCGTTCGTCGACTCTGATCACACCGGGGAGGTCACCGTCGACACCATGAACCGTCGTGGGCGTGCCACGCGAATCAGGGTGATCTGCACGGCATTTCGATCGGATGAGAGTGGCGTCAAAGGCGCACTGCTGTTGATGGAAAATCAGACCTAGCCGGCTCGGCCTTCATCTGCGGCTGCCGCCGTCTCGTCAACGGTCGCGGCATCATCGTGCCGAGCGGCTTCGGCACGGTGTCTCTCGGCGGCGTCCTGGTGGCGTTCGCCGTCATCGTCGCCTGCCAGCATCGCCGCCTGTTCATGGGCCGCCGCGGCCCGGAGGTGAGCCTGACCCGCCTCCACATGCCGCAGCGCCGCAGAGTGATGCGCAGTCGCCGCCTTCAGCCGCGATTGCCGGGCCCGCAACTGCGCCAGCGCGACGTCCTCGGTGGTCGGCGCCAATCCTTGGGCCAGGTCAGCGCGCCGGTGCGCCAATTCGTCACTTCGCAGGCGGGCCGCTTCGGCGCGTGCCAGCGGCACCGAATCCGTATCGGCGGTTGCGTCACGATCAGTCGCCATCAGCTGCGCTCCGCTCGTTCAGGTTCGTCGAGCTACCGTCATCCTGCGCTGAACGCACCCCGCCCGCAACCATCCGAAGCTGCCCATCGGGCCATTCCCCTCCGCCAGTTCTAGAACACGTTCTAGTCTTGCCGTATGCGGTTCACCTATGCCGAAGCCATGACCGATCCCACCTACTACATCCCGCTGGCCCAGGCGGCCGAGGCGGCCGGCTATCACGCCATGACGATCGCCGACAGCGTCGCCTACCCGTTCGAGTCCGATTCGAAGTACCCGTACACCCCTGACGGCAACCGGGAGTTCCTGGACGGCAAGGCATTCGTCGAAGCCTTCGTGATGGCCTCGGCTCTGTGCGCGGTCACCACCACGCTGAAGTTCAACTTCTTCGTGCTCAAGCTGCCGATCCGTCCGCCTGCCCTGGTGGCCAAGCAGGTCGGCTCGCTCAATGCCCTGTTCGACAACCGGCTGGGCCTCGGCGTCGGCACCAGCCCGTGGCCCGAGGACTACGAGTTGATGGGTGTGCCGTTCGCGCGACGCGGAAAGCGGATGGACGAGTGCATCGACATCATCCGCGGACTGACCAGCGGTGAGTACTTCGAATACCACGGCGAGTTCTACGACATCCCCAAGACCAAGATGACGCCGGCGCCGTCGAAGCCGGTGTCGATCCTCGTCGGCGGACACGCCGATGCCGCCCTGCGCCGCGCGGCCCGCAACGACGGCTGGATGCACGGCGGCGGCAGCCCCGAGGAGCTCGACCAGCTGTTGACCCGGCTGAACCAGATCCGCGCGGAGGAAGGTCAGACCGGCGATTTCGAGATCCACGTGATCTCAGGAGACGCATTCACCCTCGACGGGATCAAACGGCTCGAGGACAAGGGCGTCACCGACGTGATCGTCGGCTTCCGTCTGCCCTACATCATGGGCGACGACCCCGAGCCCCTCGACCGCAAGATCCGCCATCTGGAGAAGTTCGCCGAGAACGTCATCGCCAAGGTGTAGCCAGGGCCCGGCGGGCTTTACGTGCGCCGTTTTCCACACCTGGGTCGCGGCCCGCGCCGATCAACCGCCCAGGTGTAGAAAGCGGCGCACTTCGAGCTGCCGTTTGAGGGAACACTCACCGCGCCGATAGCGTTGCACCCGCCGTTCTCGTCCAACGCCGTCCGAGAGCCCAAGTCCGGTGTCCCCGGATCCGCGAAACTCGGAAAGCCCCCGAATGACGACTTCCCTCGAACGCCCGCTCGCCATCGTTGCGCCAGATCCCACGGTGCGACTGCTGGCGGTGCTCGCCCTGGCCCTCGGCGGCTTCGGTATCGGCACCACCGAATTCGTGGCGATGGGGTTGCTGCCCGACATCGCGGCCGGCTTCGGCATCAGCGAGCCCACCGCGGGCCATGTCATCTCCGCATACGCGCTGGGCGTCGTGGTCGGCGCGCCCGTCATCGCCGCGCTCACCGCCCGCTGGCCCCGCAAGGCCCTTTTGCTCACGTTGATGGCGGTCTTCACCCTCGGCAACCTCGCCAGCATGCTGGCCCCGACGTATCTGACGCTGGTGCTCGCCCGGTTCGTCGCCGGCCTTCCGCACGGCGCGTTCTTCGGGATCGCCGCGCTGGCGGCCGCCCATCTGATGGGCCCGCAGAACCGGGCCAAAGCCGTGGCCTATGTGTTGTGCGGCCTGACCGTCGCGACGGTATTGGGCGTTCCACTGGCATCCTGGCTCGGCCAGGCCCTCGGCTGGCGCAGCGCTTTCGGCCTGGTGGTCGCCATAGGCGTGATCACCCTGGCCGCCCAGTGGCGCTGGTTGCCGGCACAGCTGCGCGCCATGCACGTCACCAGCCCGATGACCGAACTCGGCGCGCTGCGCCGCCCACAGGTATGGCTGGCGGTGCTGGTCGGCATGATCGGCTTCGGCGGCATGTTCGCGGTGTACACCTACATCAGCACCACGATGACCGATGTGACCGGCCTGCCCCGCGCTGCGGTTCCCGTGGCGCTGATGGTGTTCGGCCTCGGCATGGTCGTCGGCAACCTGATCGGCGGCCGGTTGGCCGATACCTCGGTGATCCGCGCGCTGTACCTGTCCCTCGGCGCCCTCGCGATCCTGCTCGCCGCCTTCTCGCTCGGCTCACACAGCCCGTGGACCGCGCTGCCGCTGCTGTTCGGCGTCGGTGCGGCCGGCTCAGCCGTCGGCCCGGCGCTGCAGACCCGCCTGATGGACGTCGCCCACGATGCCCAGACCCTGGCGGCGGCACTCAATCATTCGGCGCTCAACATCGGCAATGCCACAGGCGCCTGGGTGGGCGGCCTGGTGATCGCGGCCGGTCTCGGCTACACCGCGCCGGCCGCCGCGGGCTCGCTGCTCGCGATCGGTGGCCTGCTGGTATTCACCGTGTCTGTGCTACTCCAGAAGAGGACCACTACCCGGTGACGACTCCGGGATGATGTGGACCGCGGCTTCTTCGGCCGATGCCGCGCCGCCGTCGATGCCGACGTCCGTCCCGAGGAGCTCTGCCTCGTCGTCCGCGCCGAAACCCGCATCGGGTGCAACCAGGCGACCCGAACGCCGATCGCCGACTTCATCGTCACCGGCCTGCTCGTCGAACTGATCGGATTCGTCCAGCCGCATCGCCGGATCGGGCTCCTCCTCGGCCAGCAGCTCATCGAGCGTCTCGTGATCACGCGGTTCGCGCCAGCGATCCGGCGGCGAATACCCCTCGTCCAGCAAGTCGTCGACACCTCGGTCGATGAGGGTGTCCTCTTGGGTCAACTGGTCGTCGTCATCGACGCTGTACCCGTCACTACTCATCTTTCAACGATGTCACAGCTCGCGACTGCCCGAGCCGGTCTTTGTCGTCCGAGATCGGTCTTGCGACGGTCGACCTCCGAGCAGAGATGCGACCACTGGTCACCCTACGTTCCTGAGAAATTCCACATTTTCAGCTGAGAATTCTGGAATTTTCGAACTCCGATCCCGATTAAACGTAATAGGCAGTGACCGGAAGTAGTGGGACTTCCGGTGCGGCCTGCAACGGAGGGTTGGGAAATGAAGTCATCCACCATCGCCACATTAGCCGCGGGCACGCTGGCCGCGGGAGCATTCTTCGGTGGCATCGCCGCTGCCGCACCGACCGGACAGTCGGCCGAACAAACCGTGAAAAGCCTCCAGACCAGTGGATATCACGTGATCGTCAACCGTACCGGCACGGCACCGCTGGCCAACTGCACGGTGCTCGGCGTGCGCCAGGGGCAGACCCATGCCACCGACGATTCGAGGGGCGGAAGTTCTATCAATACCACCATCATTTCGAAGACGGCATATGTAGACATCGCATGCTGAGTCGGGAATAAAACAGGGCACGCATTGGCCGACCGCACCATTTCCGGACATAGCGGTTCGGCGAAAGTCAGTGTCTGCAATCGGCCGCACAATTTGTGCGGCCGATTTGTTTTGGGTTGGGGGTCTCGCGCGAGCGCCTGGCTTGTCGGTGGGCCGGCGTACGGTACCGAACATGAGTTCGATACTGGTCTCCGAGAGGGACATCGAGCGGACGATTGTCGGTGAAGCTCTCGATCACCTGCACGCCGCCTGCAAAGAAATCGACGCGCTGTCGGTGCACGCCCTGACGCGGTCGGAACTCCACGAGGTTTTGAGCCGGCTCGACGCCGGGGAGAAACGGTTGGCGACCGCCCAGCAACGGCTGCTCGGACGGATGGTGGCCACCAACACCGCGTCACCGCCACGGTTCGATCCGGCCGCCGTTCTCGCCAGAAGGCTGCGAATCTCGCCGGCCGAGGCGCGGCAACGGATAGCGGCTGCCGCTCAGCCATCCGACTGAGGTCCCCATGAACGTTCGGCGGCTCCGGCAGTGGGTACTCCACACGTCGTGGCATTTGATATCGCCCCCACCGCGGCGCAACACGACCTCGCCCGCCGCACACACGAGTTCGCCGAACAGGTCATCCGGCCGGTCGCCGCCGAATACGACCAGCGGCAGGAGTTCCCGTGGCCGGTGCTCGAAGAAGCGGCTCTACGGGGCTTTTACAGCCCGCTCTTCTATCGCGACCTGATCGGCGATCCCACGGGGTTGTCTCTGCCGATGTTCATGGAGGAGCTGTTCTGGGGCTGCGCCGGAATCGGATTGGCCATCGTCATGCCGGCGCTGGCGCTGTCTGCCATCGGCCAGGCCGCCTCCCCGGAGCAGATGCTGCAGTGGGCGCCCGAATGCTTCGGCACCGCGGGTGATCTCAAACTCGCCGCGCTGGCGATCTCCGAACCCGAGGGCGGCAGCGACGTGCGAAACCTCCGCACGTACGCGGTCCGTAGCGGGCCCGGCGCGGATGCGGACTGGATCATCAACGGCCACAAGATGTGGATCGGCAACGGCGGTATCGCCAACGTGCACGTCGTCAACGCAGTGGTCGACAAGGACCTCGGCCACAAGGGACAGGCGTTGTTCGTGGTGGAGGGCGGTACGCCAGGGCTGGAGATGGTGCGCAAACTGGACAAGCTGGGTTGCCGCGCCTCGCACACCGCCGAGCTGAAGTTCAACGACGTCCGGGTACCGGCCGGCAATCTGCTCGGCGGTCACGAAAAGCTGGAGCGGAAGCTGGCGCGGGCTCGCGAGGCGGTCGAGGGAGCCAGGAATTCCGGGTCCGCAACCTTGGGAACCTTCGAACAGACTCGGCCGATGGTGGCGGCCCAGGCCCTCGGAATCGCCAGGGCGGCATTGGAATACGCCACCGAATACGCGAACCGCCGGGTTGCCTTCGGTGGCCCGATCATCGACAACCAGGGCGTCGCGTTCCCGCTCGCCGACCTGGCCACCCAGATCGACGCCGCCCGGCTGCTCACCTGGCGAGCGTCCTGGATGGCCGCGACCGGCGTGCCGTTCGACCGTGGCGAGGGCTCGATGTCGAAGCTGGCCGCCAGCGAGGCTGCCGTGAGGACCACGGAGCGGGCCATCCAGACCATGGGCGGCTGGGGATACGTGACGGATCACCCGGTGGAGAAGTGGTACCGGGATGCCAAGCTGTACACCATCTTTGAGGGTACAAGCGAGATCCAGCGCATGGTGATCGCGCACGCGCTGGGCGCCGCCGACGGAAAACCGCCGCTGCACGTCGACCTGGAACCGTCCGGCGGGCCGTTGAACCGGTGGTTCGGCCGCGGAACACCCCTGCGCACCCGCACCGCCGATGCCGCGCTGTCCGCCAAGGATCGCGTGCCCGAGCCGGTCATGCGATTGGCCATGAAAGTCTTACGCCCGCCACGCAGGTAGGACCGGGCCGGATAGGATTTCACGTCCATGACCGTCACCGTGGACGAGCTCGAGGTCGCTGACCCTCCGGATGCCTGGACGCGCGCCGGGTTCAGTGTTGATCCCGGCGGAGATGCCGGCCCGGTATGCCGGGTCGGCGACGTGCGCATCCGGCTGGGCGGGACCGACCGCGGCACCGGCATCATCGGGTGGTCGTTGCGCGGCCTGCCGCCGCAAGGTTCCTTCGACCACCTCGACGGCATCCCGACGACGCGGAGCACCTCCACGTCGGACTCGGCCATCGCACCGCCGGCCATGCACCCCAACGGCGTCACCGCAATCGACCACGTCGTGCTGCTGTCTCCCGACCTGGATCGGACGATCGCGTCGATGGCCGCTGCCGATCTGGCTCCGCGCCGCGAGCGGGACGGGGAACTCGGCGGCCGCCCGATGCGCCAGGTCTTCTTCCGGCTCGGCGAGGTGATCCTCGAGGTGGTCGGTTCACCGGGGTCGGCAGGTCGCGGTCCCTCGACGCTGTGGGGAATCACTTATGTCGTCGCCGATATCGACGCGACAGCCGGGTACTTCGGCGACCACACCGCGCCGATCAAAGACGCCGTCCAACCGGGCCGGCGGATCAGCACGGTCCGGCACAAGAATTTCGGAATGTCGGTCCACACGGCGGTGATCTCCGCGACTCCCGACCGCTGACGTGTGTCGGGACGCCGGCCGCTCGATGCCGTTGCCTATCCTCAGCGCATGACCGACGCCGGAAACCTCAGCAGCGACGTCGTAGTGGTCCATACCGACGGTGGCTGCCGCCCGAACCCCGGCCCGGGCGGATGGGGAGCCGTGCTGCGCCTGCGCGAGCACGTGCGCGAAATGTACGGCGGAGAGCCCGGGGTGACGAGCAACAACCGGATGGAGCTGATGGCGCCCATCATGGCGCTCGAAGCGCTCACGCGGCCGGTGGTGGTGCATCTCCACACCGACAGCACCTACGTGCGCAACGGCATCACCAAGTGGGTGCTCGGCTGGCAGCGCAACGGCTGGCTGACCGCCGCGAAGCAGCCGGTGAAGAACGTCGACCTCTGGCAGCGGCTGCAGGCCGCCTGTGCGCGACACGAGGTCGAGTGGTTCTGGGTGAAGGGGCACTCCGGTATCGCCGACAACGAGTTGGCCGACGTGCTGGCGACGCGAGGTATGGACGAGGCGATCGCCGCGGCCAGTCTCGGCGTCTAGTCAGCTGTCCAAAAAACGCAGAGCGTCGGCGACGAAGGTCTCGTGATGCTGAAACACCCCGCCGTGCCCGGAGTTCGGGTAGATCTTCAGTTGCGCATCGGGCAGTCGACGCGCCATGTCCGCCGAGTGGCTGCTGTGCACCATCAGATCGTTGTCTCCGTTGGCGACCAGGACGGGATGGGTGATGACGGACAGGTCGTCGGGTGCGCTTTTTCCGGCGTGCCGGATGGCCCTGATCTGAGAGATGCCGGCCCGCAAGGAGATTCGCTTGTCGCGGTTCTGCGTCCGCTCTTTGAGCCGGCCCAGGTACTGCGTCGCGGCGTACTTGCCTTCGGGAGTACGCGGGAAGAACAAGAAGTTCCTCGGATCACTGCGCGTGAGTGCCGCTTTGAGGTAAGCCCCGCCGACGATGGTGGCCATCTTGTCGATGCCGCCGGCGCCGCGTGGGCCGGTGCCTGCCAGCACCATGCGGCGGACGAGTTCCGGAGCCTGCAGCGCGACCATCTGGGCGACGCCGCCGCCGAGTGAGAATCCGAACAGGTCAACCTGCCGGAGGCCCAGGGCGCGGATGAAGGCGATCGCGTCGGTGCCCATCTGCTCGACGGTGGTCGGCACCGTGCCTCCGGTGGCGCCGATGCCGCGGTTGTCGAAGGCGATGACGCGGTGGCGCGCGGCGATGCCGTCGATGACGCGCGGGTCCCAGTCGTCGAGCACCGCGGTCAGGTGGTGCAGGAACACCACCGGAATGCCCGATGAGCCGGTGCCGAGCTCGCGATAGGTGAACGTCACGCCGTCGATCTCGATGGTGCGGTTCGGTGCGTCTTTCCAGGTGGTCATTGCGGTGTACTCCCGACTCGGCGGCCGCGGTATTACGACCATAATATTATGATCGTAAGCCAAAGTGCTAGTATCGGCAAGGACGAGACTCGAGAGGACTGGTGAGGTGCCATGGCGCGATCCACCGCGGAACGCAAAGCCGAGACCCGACGCCGGATCATCGAGACGGCCAGCGGACGCTTCAAACGCGACGGGATCGACGGTTCCGGTATCGCCACGCTCATGTCCGACGCCGGCCTGACCAACGGCGCCTTCTACGCACACTTCTCGTCCAAGGACGACCTGGTGGCCAACGTCGTGGCCGATCAGCTACGCGCCCAATGCGAAAACCTGAGTTCGCTACCCCCGGGCCGGGAACCGCTGGAAGCATTTGTGCGCGAGTACCTCTCGCCACATCACCGCGACCATCCGGACACCGGCTGCCCCAACGCCGCCCTACTCGATGAGATCGGCCGGTGCGATGACGCGGTCCGGGATGCCTACACCGAGGGAATGCAGTCGATCGTCGACGTCATCGCAGCGCACCTGTCTCCACACGAACCGTCGGCCGCACGCACCGCCGCCGTAGGACTATTCAGCGTTCTGGTCGCCACCCTGCAACTCGCACGCGCGGTCTCCGACCGGCAATTGTCCGACGACATCCTCGCCGCCGGCATCGTCAACGCGCAGCTGCTCCTCGACTGCCGGACTGAAGGGAAATGACCACATGAAGGCATTCGTCGTCACTCGATACGGCAAGAGCGACGTCCGCGCCACCGACGTACCTCAGCCGAGGGTCGGCAGCACCGACGTACTGGTCCGGGTAGATGCAGCCAGCGTCAACCCGCTGGACATCATGGTCCGAAACGGTGAGTTCAAGCAGCTGCTGAAGTACAAGCCGCCCTTTGTGCTCGGCCACGATGTCGCCGGTGTGGTCACCGAGATCGGCGCCGGCGTCCGCGGCTTCAGCGTGGGCGACAAGGTGTTCGCCCGCCCCCGCGATCTTCGCATCGGCACCTTCGCCGAGTACATCGCGATCGACCAGGATGACGTCGCGCTCAAGCCGGCCGCCCTGTCCATGCCCGAGGCCGGCGCGGTACCACTGGTCGCCCTGGCGGCCTGGCAGATCCTGGTCGAACGGGCGCAGATCAAGCCCGGTCAGAAAGTTCTCGTCCACGCCGGGGCCGGCGGCCTCGGATCGACCGTCGTCCAGCTCGCCAAGCATCTCGGCGCGCACGTCGCGTCCACGGCCAACGGCGCCCGTGCGCAACTGGTCCACGATCTCGGTGCGGACATCGTCATCGACTACACCACACAGGATTTCGCCGAGGTGCTCTCCGACTACGACCTGGTGGTGGACTCTGTCGGCGGCGAAAACCTGATGAAGTCGCTCACCGTGCTCAAACCCGCGGGCCTGGCGATCGGCGTCACCGGCCCGCCCGATGCCGGTTTCGCGAAGCAACTCGGCGCACCCAAACCGTTCGAATTCGTGCTGTCGTTCCTCAGCCGCAAGGTGCGCCGCGCGGCCAGGAAACTCGGTGTGCGCTACGAGTTCTTCTTCATGCACGCGAGCGGGCCACAGCTTCGAGAGCTTGCCGCCCTGTACGACGCGGGCCACCTGCGCCCGGTCGTCGACTCAACGTTCACCTTCGACCAGACCCTCGAAGCCCTCGCCTACGTCGAGAACGGCAAAGCCAAGGCCGGCAAGGTCGTCATCACCCTGACCTGACGTGAGGTCTGTAGCCAAGGGCGGCATGCTTATTCGTTGTGATGATCACGCCAGGACAACATCTCCTTGACGGTCATGAAGTCATACCGGTAATGGGGTCCGGGGCGATCTCGTGATCGAAAATGGTGGCTCCGGCGGCGTGGTAGTCCTCGGCACTGTCGACGCCGGACCAGTGCACCGACCGTTCAATCTCGTTTCCTTCGCGTCCTGCTGCGGCAGCCATCTCGTCGAGCGCACACAACTGGCGGAGATGCGATAAGCGAATCGTGCGGTAGTCCGCCCCACCTACGCAACGCCCGAATCGGATCTTCTGGGGAGTTCAGGACGCGGCGGCGGGATATCTGTTTGGACTCGGCGCTATTTTCGTGGCCAGGCGGCCATGATGGTGGCGGCGACGGCGCGGAGCTCGGGCCGCGTTACCCCGTCGCGTGCCCTTGTGGATAGCCCGTTGATGACGATGATTAGGTACTCGGCGAGTGCCTCTGGATCAGCTGAGATTGGTAGGTCGCCCTCGTCAATGGCCTGGGCTAGTCGCTCGGCGATCACCGTGCGGCCTTTATCGCGCCGGTCGACCAGTACAGGGTCTGTGTTGACCAGACATCCCTTCGGCTGTCCCTTCTTGGTGCAATCAACGATTGCAGCGTCGAGAAGACGCGTCGCGAAGTCGTAGGCGGTGGCTTCGGTCAACGCCGCTGTCAGAGGCGTTCCAGGCCGTTCGGCGTAGAGTCCGACGGCCTCGTCGTAAAGTTCGCGCTTGCTGCCGAACGCGGCGTACAGGCTGGGCGAAGAGATGCCCATGGCCCCGGTTAGTTGGCTGATGCTGGTCCGCTCGTAACCGCCGTACTTCCAGAACGCGCGCATCGCACATCGCAACGCGCGGGCGCGATCGAACTCGCGCGGACGTCCCATCCAGTGATCCTATTCCGAGGTAGGGCAACTGTATCCGCGAAATCAGCCCAGCTCAGCGATGTCCATTTCGGCCGGGGCGTTGCCGATGATGGGCTGGGAGATGAGGCTGTGTCCGGTCAACGGTCCCCCAAAGGAGTGCAGCCTGCCGCCGGCGTCGTTACGTCCGAGATCGATGGGTTCGAATCCGAACTGTGTGGCCAGCGCGGCGACCTCGGCGTTGGCGGCGGGGTCGTTGCCGGAGATAAAGGTGACGCGCCTCCCTGTGACACCGTTGCTGGGGTCGCGCGCCAACACCTTGGCCCAGGTGCTACCGAAAGCTTTGACGACACGCGCATTTTTCGCCCATTCGGCCACCAAGTCCGATGACTCACGACCATCCAGGTCGGCCGGCGAGAAGTCACGGTAGTCGATGGCGTTGGTGGCGTCGATGATGATTCGACGATTCCAGTCGGGCACCTTCGCGACCAACCCTTGTACCGCCTCGAACGGAACGGCCAAGGCAACGAACTCCGCCAGCAGCGCGTCATCGACTTCGGCCGGAACGATGTTGGGCCCATGTCGTTGCTGCAGCGGTATCACCGCCGTGGGGCCCTTCGAGGTCGCGACAGCCACATCGACGCCGGCGCGGGTGAATTGTTGGGCCAGTGCCGAGCCGATCGCGCCTGATCCAATGATGGCGTACTTCATGAGGTTTCCTTCGACTTGGTTTGGGTGTAGGCGTCCGTCAGTCAACATTGCGCGCTGATCGATATCGAACCACAGTACATACCACCGCGCTCGTTTTGTATCGTTCGACACAGATCTGCAGCACCCAATAGCGTTGATCGCCAGGGTAAATAAGGCTTCAGCAGGCCAGACTCCAGGTTTGTCGAGCGTGTGAACGGGTCTAGGTTACGTAGCGGTCGACACAGAATGAGGAGTATGGTCATCCGATGGAAGAAGAGGGCCGCGTTGAGTCGATCAATGCGCACTTCCAACGCGTTGATCGTCAAGATCCCTCAATGATCGATCTCTTCACCGAAGATGCCGAGATGTGGTTCCCGAAGTATGGAGACGCGAAGGGGAAGCCGGACATCGAACGCTTTGCGGAAGTGCTAAGCGCTCACCTGCGGAGTCTCACCCACGCCATTGACGAGTTCCGCTACTACGTCAGGGGCGACGTCATCGTGGCCATGAAAAACGTTGGCAGCCCAAATCTGGTGTTTAGCACAGGAATCGCCACCCGTACGAGCTGCGGTCCGTACGAGCCTCCGATGATCGGGTCCGACATGGGAAAGTCGTTTGTCGCGCGGCGGCCGCGTCAATGACATGACGAACCCAGTGCTTCGATGCCCTGCGGGCCTCGCAGGGCATCCATGCCCGGACGGTCGTTCACAAGATGCGGGACTCCAGTAGAGCACCACCAAATGATGTGAGGCGGTAAGAAATTCCATGAATCGGCGCGACGAGTACCTGAATTTGTACCTGTCCTACCTCGAGTACTGCAACAAACATGATTTCGCTGCCATGGCCACGTTCTACACACCAACCATCAAAATTGATGGCGTTGCGATGGATCCAGGCGCGGTGACGGCCCAATTCACCCCGCTGATCACGGCGTTCCCTGACTGGCACTGGGAGATGCAGCACATCCTCGTCGACGGAGACGATATCGTCGTTCGTTTCACGGTCACCGGCACCCACCGCGGGATCTTTCGAGGAATTGAGGCAACCGGTCGGCGGGTCACTGTCTCAGAGTTCACGCTCTATCACCTCCAAGACGGCAAGTTCGCCGAGGTTTGGGACCTCCTCGACACGGACGGAATCGTGGCGCAGATCCGGGAAGCTGAGCCTTTGGACTGACGACAGTTGCGGCGGGCAAGTCGCCGCCTGGCCTCGGTGCCCCCCAGGCCGCACGGATCTGGCTCCTACAGGCCGTAACTGGACGCCGGGCCTCAGAAATCCCGTCCAACCGCCCGTCTGTTGTGTCAGATGCATCACTAGTTGACCCACCTGCTCGCATAGCAGTTCGACCTGCGCCATCAACGCATTAGAGCTGCTGCGCTATGTGGCATCTGTTCCTATGATTCCCACACCACCTCGTCCGGCGTCTTGTCCGGCCGCAGCCCGCGCCAGCTGGGCTGGCGCAACCGGTGATCCGAGGTGCGCTCGCTGTAACGCACCTCCCCCACCAGCTCGGGCCGCACGAATGTGACGCCCTTGGCATCGAGCTTCGGCAAGGGCTTGCTGAACGGTGATTCCTTGGTGTGCAAGGGTTTCAGCATGCCTTTGAGCTTGGCCAGCTCTTTCTCGGTGAACCCGGTGCCGACGCGCCCGGCGAAGTGCAGACCGTCGGGGCCGGGCACTCCGAGCACCAGGGCGCCGATACCGCTGCTGCGCCCGCCCTCGCCCTGGCGCCAGCCGCCGATCACCACCTCCTGGGTGTTCCAGATCTTGTCCTTGATCCACGACGCCGAGCGCCGGCCAGGCTGATAGGTGGAATCCAGCTTCTTGGCGACCACACCTTCGAAGCGGCTTTTGCGGGCGTGTTCCATGGCCTCCGGGCCGTCACCGGCCAACGGCTCGGGCACGATGAGCCCGCCGCCGACCGCCAAGGCATCCAACACCTTTCGTCGATCGGAATACTTGGCCCGCAGTAGCGATCTTCCGTCGAGCCACAGCACGTCGAATGCCCAGAACTCCACCCGGGTCGAGCGGGCCCGGTTCTGCATCTCGCCGAAGCTGGGCACGCCGTGCTCATCGAGTGCCACCGCCTCACCGTCGAGCACCACGTGATGGTCGGCCAGATCGGCCGCCAGCGCCTGAAACTGCGGATATTCCGCGGTGACGTCGCGGCCGCGGCGCGAACGCAGTTGCAGCCGGCCATGATCGGCCTCGACCAGCACTCGGTAGCCGTCCCATTTGCCCTCGAACGCCCACTGCGTGGCCTTGAGCTTGTCCACCGAACCCTCGGTGGCCAGCATGGGCGCGAAATCCTTGGGATCGGCCGACTTCTGCTCTTTCATCCGGTGCGCCAGCCAGTTCTTGCCGTCCGTCTGGATCAGCGCGTAACGCCCGGAGATCTTCTCCCCGTGCAGCGTGACGATGACCTCACCACCCTTGTCCGGGCCATCGGGTGCGTTGTCGTTGAACTTCTCGGTCTCGTAAGTACCGGTGTCCCAGACGATGACCTTGCCACCGCCGTACTCGCCCTTGGGTATCTCGCCGTGGAACGTCAGGTATTCCATCGGGTGGTCCTCGGTGTGCACGGCGAGGTGATTGACGGATGTGGTGTCCGGAAGATTCTTGGGCACAGCCCAACTCACCAGTACGCCGTCGCGTTCCAGCCGGAAGTCGTAGTGCAGCCTTCTGGCGTGGTGCTCCTGGATGACGAACTTGTCGTTGTTGCCCGTCTCGGGCGACTCCCGCGGCACCGGCTCAGGGGTCTTGGCGGCGTCGCGCATGCTGCGGTAGGTCGTGAGTTTATCTGCCACCGGCGCGTTTTCGTCGAGACCGGCCAGCAGGTCGCCGTCGTCGGAAACCCGTTGCAGCACTTCGTCGAAGCTCAGGTGCCGCAGATCCGGATCACCGATCTCGTCCCAGCTGCGGGGTGCGGCGACGGTCGGATGCTCGCGTCCGCGCAGCGAGTAGGGCGCGATCGTGGTCTTGGCCGCGTTGTTCTGGCTCCAGTCCAGGAACACCTTCTGATCCCGCAGGCTGCGGGTCATGGTGGCGGTGACCAGTTTGGGCATCGCCTGTTCCAGTTGCACGGCCACCCGCTTGGCCAGTACCGACGCTCCCCGCGAGCTGATCGGCTCCGCCAGCGGCACATAGAGGTGCAGGCCCTTGCTGCCGCTGGTGAGCGGGTACGTCGTCAACCCGATATCGCCCATCAGCTCCCGCACCGCCTGGGCCACCTCGCACAGCTGCGGCATGGTGACACCCTCGCCGGGGTCGAGATCGAACACGATGCGGGTGGCCGGGCCCTGAGCACCGTCGGGGGTGAACCGCCATTGCGGGACATGCACTTCCAACGAGGCCTGCTGCCCGATCCACGCCAGGCCCTCGCGGGTGTTGATGATGGGATAAGCCGTGGTCCCGGATTTGTGCACGATGGTGCCGCGCTCCAGCCAGTCCGGAGCCGACGACGCCAGCTGCTTTTCGAAGAACGACGGCTCGGCGACCCCGTTGGGCCAGCGTTTGCGGGTCACCGGGCGCCCGGCGATATGCGGCAGCATCACTTCGGCGATGCTCAGGTAGTAGTCGAACACCTCGGCTTTGGTGGTGCCCGTCGCGGGATAGAGCACCTTGTCGGGATTCGTCAGCCGAACCCGTTCGTAACGCTCCATCTTCCCAACCTATACGCGACCGTGAACAGGCAGTTCTTCTCCGGTTATGTACCCAAAAGGTGTGCACCCGAAAGCCCATCAGTTTCAGTGACCACGGCCTGGGCTGTCTGAGCCTAAAATGACCACGATCGAGACCCGTGCCGCACATGACGTTCGGACACGGACGCGCCTTGGGGGATGGCCGAGATGGATCGATGCAAGTTCGTCGTAGCACTGATACTCGCCATCCTGGCGTGCACGAGTGCCTTGACGGTCGCGGCACCAGCAGCGTGGGCCACTACGACGAAGATGGACATCTGTCCGGATCTCGTAGCTGCCGAAGCCAGCCATGATCAGCGCAGAAGCCAGCACAACAGCTACCAGCCCAATCCGTACGACCACGCAGCCGTAGACGCTTACAACGCTGAAGCCGATGCACTGAACGCCGAGCGGGCGGTGCTTCAGCAGCGCGATCGCGGATGCGTCGAGGCCGTCCGGCTGATCAACGACGGAAATCCGGACGGTCCGTCGTTCAAACCGCCCAGCCCGGGCAAGATACGAGATGTAGGGGTGCAACGCCAGATCGTCGCAGAATCCGGATGGTCTCCGACTCCGCTGCAGAGTGTCAAGGACATGGAGCGCGCACGCCACCTGGTTCCGAAAGATCTGTCGGGGTTGTATCGGGAAATCCGCAAGGACAATCCACTTTCAGCGAGGGCGATCGGCGACGTCCCGCTCAATGGTTCGGCTCGGCCCAGCGGAACGGATACCAATCGGGCATACCCGGACCAGACATACGGCTTCCTGGCTGACGGCACGACGCCCAGGGTTTCGGCCGACCATATCGTTCCACTTGCCGCCCTCATTCAGATGCCCGGCTTCAAGGACCTGAATGCCCGCAACATGATGGTCGTAGCCACCACGCCCGCAAATATGCAATGGATGGGCAGCGGCCCGAATTCGGGCAAGAGTTCCGGCAGCCCGCTCCGACTCCTGCCGAAAGCCGATTCCGCCTGGGTGGATGAACAGGTCGCGCTGCAAACGCAGAAGATGACCGACATGCAGAAGCTCATAGATGCGCTCCTCGCGAGCCAGGGCCCTTAGGAGGTCGCAGTGGCAGAGTATGCAGTCGACGATATCCTCGCCGAGGTCGGCGGCGGGGACGCCACGTGGACGCCTGTCGGTGCACAATCACCGGAACTGGCAGTGATCCCGCAGAATTGGCGACCGATAGCGTCCGCGTCCACCTCATCGGAAAGATGTCGCCACGCCCTGTCCCTGTGGGGCACGGATTTCACGGAGCTGCTCCCCGGCTTTGTCCGACGATTTCGGGACGAGCTCTCGGATGTCAGGGTCTTTCGACGACAACTGGGTGATGCGTTCGAAAACGTTCTCATTTATGCGGCGGGACGGGACAGGGATGGCTTTCCGGCATTGTGGCTCGGCTGGGATCCTGACCTCCTCGGACGGCCCGCTGCGGAATTTTTCGATTGCTTTCCCGATGCCGTACAGACATTCCTGCGCGAAGTGCATCCGGGATTTACCGGGCAGGATTGGGAGTCTTATGGCATCAAGCGCCCAGACACCTGGGAGAGCTTTGAAGGATACGACTGGTTTTCGAGCGAGAGTTTTGCCGAGATCGAGTCCACACCCTCGCAATTGATGTGGTTCACGAAGGATTCCGGTCAGCTGTATTACTGCGTGAACAGTCGCCTACCCGGGACGGTGACCCTCGGCTACGAAGGCAATTTCGATCCGCCCGGTGAATTCGCCGCGGAACTCGACGAGCTCCTGGTGCGTCGCTGGGACGAACAATGACCACGCCTCCGTCACAACCGCCACCCTGGCCGCCGCCTCAGCCGCCGCACTGGCCGCCGCCCCAACCGTTCAACGCGCCTTATCCGCAACCGCCGCACTGGCCGCCCGCCCCACCGCCCGTCAAGAAGTCCCGAGCCGGATGGTGGATCGCCTCCGTTGTGGTGGTCACGTTGCTCGTCGCCGGCGGGGTGTTGGCATACTTCACGCTGCCAGGCGGCCCGAAATCGACAGAACAGGAGATCCGTTCCAGAGCAATCAGTTTCGCCGAGGCGGTCGACACGGACGATCAGCGGGAAGTATTGGACTTGATGTGTGCGGAGGAGGCCGGCGAACTTCTGGAGCTCGATACCTGGGACCCTCTGGGCCCCCGGTCGCCCGACCCGTCGCGAAGTAAACCGATCACCGTAACGGACGTGACCGTTCGGGGTGACGTCGCGCAGGCCAAGTTCACCCGGTCCGATCCGCCTCTGGAGGGGGCGCTGTACTTCCTGAACGAGGACGGAGCGTGGAAGCTGTGCGACAGCGTCTCACAGCAGTTCGACGATGCACCGGGCTGATGCGCCGCCAAAATGTGAACATGGGTGGATGTTGCTGAACACCGCAGTCCTCCGGTCGGCCATGGCGGTATCGATTGCGGCCGCGGTTCTCACCGGTCCGGCGCCTGCGGCATCGGCCGACCCGTGTTCGGACGTCGAGGTGGTGTTCGCCCGTGGCACTGGTGAACCGCCCGGAATCGGCCGGGTGGGCCAGGCACTGGTCGACCAACTCGCGCCCAGGATCGCGCCCCGCAACCTCGGCGTGTACGCGGTGAACTATCCCGCCGGGCTCAACTTCCTGACCACCGCGGACGCCGCGAACGACGCGGCCGGACACATCTCGTGGCTGGCCGAGCAATGCCCGGGCACCCAGGTGGTGCTGGGCGGATTCTCGCAGGGCGCAGCGGCGGTCTCGATGCTGGCGGGCGTCCCGCCGATCGGTGACCGGATCGGCACCATCGGTTCGGCTCCCGCGTTGCCTCCCGAGGGTGCCGACCGGGTCGCTGCGGTCGCGGTGTTCGGCAATCCCGGCAACCGGTTCGGCACGCCGCTGTCGGGCTCCGGGCAGTTCGCCGGGCGGGCCATCGACCTGTGCAGTCCGGGCGATCCGATCTGTGTCCAGGGTGGTCGTCTCCGGGCAGCGCACAGCGCCTACGAGCTGCCCCCGTACCCCGATCAGGCGGCGTCGTTCATCACCGGACGCCTGTAAGCCGTCCGCCACCGAGTCCAACCCACCTACCATGGAGCCATGAGCCGGGCCCTGGTCATTGGCGAGGCGCTGATCGACGTCGTCGAGAGCGACGGCAGGATCGGTGGTGAATATGTCGGCGGCAGCCCGCTGAACGTGGCCGTCGGCCTCGGCCGGTTGGGCCGCGGCGTCGACTTCCTCACCCACATCGCCGAGGACGCGCGCGGCCGGCGCATCGCCGAATACGTCGAAACCTCTGGTGTGCAACTGGTTTCGGGCAGCAAGACGGCCGGGCGAACACCTTCCGCGACGGTCACCCTGGACACCGCGGGATCGGCCCAGTACAGCTTCGACATCGACTGGCAGCTGACCGGCACACCCGAGGTGGCCACGCCTCTGCTGGTCCACACCGGTTCGATCGCCACCGTGCTTGAGCCGGGGTGTCGCGCTGCCGCCGCTCTGCTGGACGCCTACCGGATGTCGGCGACCATCAGCTTCGATCCCAATATCCGGCCGGCCGTCATCCGGGACGACGACATTGCCCGCGGGCGCATCGACCGGCTCGTCGAGCGCGCTGACATCGTCAAAGCCTCCGAACAGGACCTGCGCTGGATGGACCCCCGGCACTCCCCCGAACAGATCGCGCGGGCCTGGCTGGAGGTGGGCCCGTCGATCGTCACGGTGACCTCGGGTGAGCGGGGCGCCTTCGCGGTGTGCCGGGCGGGCACCGTGACGGTTCCGGCGCGGCCGGTGCAGGTGGCGGACACCGTCGGGGCCGGCGACGCCTTCATGGCGGGCCTGCTCGATGCCCTGTGGACGTTGGGGTTGCTCGGCGCCGACCGCCGTCGCGATCTCGGGCGCATCGGTACCGACGCACTCGAAGGTGTCCTGAAATCGGCGGCACTGTCGGCGGCGTTGACGGTGGCCCGACCCGGTGCCGACCTGCCGGACATCGCCGCGCGAGACGCCGCGGCGCAGGCCTGAGCGCATCAGACGCGACTGATCACGTCCGCGATGAGCTCGGCCACCGCGTGAGCCTGTGTCTCGGGCAGGCGCGCGTATCCGCACACCAGTCCCTGTGCGCCGGCACTTTCCGGGACGGCCGAAAAGTACGCCGACAGCGGCGATACGGTGACACCCCGATCTCGCAGTGTGGCAGCGACGGCCATGTCGTCGGTCTCGTCGGGCAGCCGCAGTACCAGGTGCAGGCCCGCCTCGACTCCCTCCAGTTCGATGTCCGCGCACCGTGTTTCGAGCGCACCGACGAGCGCCGCGCGCCGTGCCGAGTACGTGCGTGCCGCCCTGGCCAGGTGACGGGTCAGCGCGCCCGATTCGATGAACCGCGCCAACGCGAGAGTGGTGACCCCGCAGACTGATTCACCGCTGGCCTCCAGGGTGCGGACCACAGCTTCCCGCAGCGCGGCGGGCGGCAACAGCCAGGCGATCCGCAAGGTGGGCGTGAGCATCTTGGACGCGGTCCCGATGTAGGCCACACAGTCACGGCCGCCGGCGATACCGCGCAATGCGGGCAGTGCGGACACGTCGTACCGGAACTCACCGTCGTAGTCGTCCTCGATGAGCAGGCTCCCGGTCCGGGCAGCCCACTGGACCAGACGGGCACGGCGGGGCACCGGTAGCCGCGCCCCGAGCGGATATTGGTGTGCCGGAGTGCAATACACGGCCGCATCCGAATCGCGCAACGCTTCCGGGTCTAGGCCGTCGTCGTCGACCGGCACGGCACGGATCCGGGCTCCGGACATCTCGAACGCCAGCCGCGCCTCGTCGTAACCGGGTTCCTCGAACGCGATATCGCGTCCGAGCAGTCCGGCCGCCGCGGTGACGGTACGCAGCGCCGAGGCCACGCCGGGCACGATGATCAGTTCGCCGGGGTCTGCGACGATGCCGCGGGTGCGACGGAGATGGCCGGCCAGCGCCAGACGGAGTTCGGCATGCCCGCGCGGTCCTGCTGCGACGGCAGGGACGGGCGCGGCCGCGGCTGCCCGCCAGGCACGCCGCCAATCGGTGGTCGAGATCAGCTGCGGATCGGGGTGGCCGGGCGTGAGGTCCCACGCGGGCGGCTGCTGACGCGGGGTGGGTGGCGACGCGGCGGTGGCCGAGCTCGAGCTGACGTGCGACGCCGCACCCGCGTGGGCTGCGGCGTCAGCGCCGGCGGCGATCCGGGTGCCCGATCCCGGCCGAGCGGTGGTGTAGCCGGCAGCGGCGAGCTCGTCGTACGCGTCGACCACGGACGAGCGCGCCACGGCGAGCTCGGCGGCCAGGCTGCGTGTCGACGGCAGCACGTCGCCGGGACCGAGCCGGCCCAGCCGGATCTGTTCGATGACGGCCGCCGCGACGCGCTGGCGCAGCGGTGACCCGTCGTCGGGCAGCCGCAAGGCCAAGTGCAGCGGGGGTGCGTGGCGCGCCATGCCGGCCACGATAGTGGTCTGCACTTCCTTGCCAATTCTGGATCTTCTGACCATGCCGGAATCCCCGCAGAATTCGTTGGGTGAAGCAGATCAGGAGACTCCAGGAATACGCCCGCGGCCACCGGGCCGATCTCGACGCAGTGCTCGACGCCGCATCCGTGGGCACGCTCGCGACTGTGGTGGACGGACAGCCGTGGGTCGTGCCCATGCTCTACGCCCGCGACGGCGACCGGGTGATCCTGCACGGGTCGACGGGTGCGGGAGCGCTGCGGCAGGTCGCGGCAGGGGCGCCCGCCGCGTTCTGCGTGACGCTTCTCGACGGAATCGTGGTGGCGGACACGCTTTTCGACTCCACCGCCAACTACCGATCAGCTGTCGTTCGGGGGCAGCTGACCGTCATCGATCCGGGTGAGGCCGCCTACGCGCTGGATCTGATGAGCGATTCGCTGATACCCGGCCGCAGTTCGGAGGTGCGGTCCAGCACGAAGAAGGAGCTCGCCGCGACGCTGACGATCGCCCTTCCGATCACGCCCGAAGGCTGGACGGTCAAGGTGCGCGACGCACCGCCGGATCCGCCCGAGGACGCGGCCGCTTCCGGCACGTGGGCCGGAGTCGTGCCATTGCGGACCGTGGCCGGCGATCCGATCCCGGCGCCGTGGCTGGGCGCGGATGTCCAGCCACCGGAGTCGGTGTACCGCCTGGTCAACGGCACCTGACGCGGCGCACCGATCCGGTGGTTCTTCGCACACGCGCCGATATCAAGCCATACTGGGCAAATGCGATCCATCTGGAAGGGTTCGATCGCCTTCGGCCTGGTGAACGTGCCGGTCAAGGTCTACAGCGCGACCGAGGACCACGACATCAAGTTTCATCAGGTCCACGCCAAGGACAATGGGCGGATCCGCTACAAGCGGGTCTGCGAGGTGTGTGGCGAGGTCGTCGAGTTCCGCGATATCAACAAAGCGTTCGAATCCGACGACGGACAGATGGTGGTGATCACCGACGAGGACATCGCCACGCTGCCCGAGGAACGCAGCCGCGAGATCGAAGTCGTCGAGTTCATCCCAGCCGAGCAGCTCGATCCGTTGATGTACGACAAGAGCTACTTCCTGGAGCCTGACTCGAAGTCCTCGAAGTCGTATGTGCTGCTGGCCAAGACTCTGGCCGAGACCGAGCGGGTGGCCATCGTGCACTTCTCGCTGCGCAACAAGACACGGCTGGCCGCGTTGCGGGTCAAGGACTTCAGCAAGCGCAACGTCATGATGATCCACACCCTGCTGTGGCCCGATGAGATCCGCGATCCCGATTTCCCGGTGCTGGACAAGGAAGTCGAGATCAAGCCGGCCGAGTTGAAGATGGCCGGTCAGGTCGTGGAGTCCATGACCGACGACTTCAAACCGGACCGGTTCCGCGACGACTACCAGGAACAGCTGCACGAGCTCGTTCAGGCGAAACTCGAAGGCGGAGAAGCATTCGCGGTCGAAGAGCAGCCCACAGAACTCGACGAGACCGAGGATGTGTCCGACCTGCTGGCCAAGCTGGAGGCCAGTGTCAAGGCACGCGGCAGCGGCGATTCCAAGGAGCCCGCCAAGAAGGCGCCGGCCAAGAAAGCACCGGCGAAGAAGGCTGCGAAAAAGGCCCCGGCCAAAAAGTCAGCCGCCAAGAAATAGCTCAGCGGCGGCAATCCAGGTCCACGTACACCGTCGTGTATTGCAGGTTCTGCCCCGGGTTGAACGACGTGACGCCTGCCGCACCGACCGGTATCTGCGGCCCGGTGACCGAATGTCCTTGACGGACAGCACTCACCGTGCACTCGTCGATGCCTTTGGTGCCGACCTTGCTCAAGATCACCCGGTACCCCTCACTCTGCAGCTGACTGATGGTCTCGCTCGCCGACGCCTCGCTCGGCGCGCCGGCGGCCGTCGCAGCCGACGCCGTTCCGAGTCCACACAGCCCGACACCGACGGCCAGCACATTTCTCATGTTCCGTGTCACTGAATTCAGCCCATCCTTCCGATCCCGTTGAAGTGGGCTAAACGTATGTCGCCGAATTCCGTTGTCCGACAGACTCATACCGAATCCATACGGGTTAACGCGCAGCGAACATCGCCGAAACAACACGTTTACATCGACCCGGCGCAACCGCCGTCAAGCTGGCACGTCGACCCGCAGCGCCTCGTGTTCGTCCAGAATCCGGCGCAGTGCCGCATCCATGGGGTGGGCGGATTCGAGGTCATGGCTGCACCGGCGATCGACCGCGACCACCGCTCCCGCACTCAGGGGTGTGTGTTCGATCTGGTCGACGAATCCGTCGAACATCATGTGCGGAGTCGCCAAGTAGTACAGGCCGCGACGGGCGTCGGCGAACCGTGCGCCGTACATCAGGCCGCACTGGGTGATGACGAACAACTCCGATGCCGGATGAACATGGCCCGGGTGCCCCAACTCCTCCTCACCCCACACCTCCGCGGCCGTTCGGGCTTGAGCCAACCGGTCCTGCAGGTCATCGGTGCACGCGAGCAGGCGGTGGACGAGGGTGCCCGCCGTCGACGGGTAGTGGTCGATCGCGGGCCTGAAATACCGCGCGAAAACGTCGCCGAAGAAGTCATATCGCTGCTGGGCCATCGTGGCTCCCCGTCTTGAGCTGACCACTCAATTGTGCGCCCGCCACCGCGGCCGCGCAGCGGCTTCGGGCAACCCGACGTGACTCGCGAAGCGACATGCCGCACGACTAGAACGTGTTTCAGAAACGCTCCACGCGTGTCGACCCACCCTGCTAGCGTGGCGCCGAACAAGGGAACGGAGTGTAGGTGATTCTCGACAGATTTCGACTGGACGACAAAGTTGCCATCGTCACGGGAGCAGGGCGCGGGCTGGGTGCCGCCACCGCTCTGGCTTTCGCCGAAGCTGGTGCCGACGTGCTCATCGCGGCCCGCACACAGGCTCAACTCGACGAGGTCGCAGAGCAGATCGCCGAGACCGGGCGCAAGGCCCACGTCGTCGTCGCCGACCTGGCCCACCCCGAGGCCACCGCCGAACTCGCGGCCGCCGCGGTGGAGGCGTTCGGGAAACTAGACATCGTCGTCAACAACGTCGGCGGCACCATGCCCGCACCGCTGCTGAACACATCCACCCAGGATCTGCGCAATGCGTTCACCTTCAACGTGTCGACCGCGCATGCCCTGACGTGTGCGGCCGTGCCGCTGATGCTCGAACACTCCGGCGGCGGCAGCATCATCAACATCACCTCCACGGTGGGGCGCCTGGCCGGGCGCGGATTCGCCGCCTACGGCACCGCCAAAGCCGCCCTCGCGCATTACACCCGGCTCTCGGCACTGGATCTGTGTCCCCGCATCCGCGTCAATGCCATCGCCCCGGGTTCGATCCTCACCTCGGCCCTCGACATCGTCGCCTCCAACGAGGCGCTGCGCGACCCGATGGAGAAGGCCACCCCGCTGCGCCGGCTCGGCGATCCGGCCGATATCGCCGCCGCCGCGGTGTACCTGTCGTCACCGGCGGGCAGCTATCTGACCGGCAAGGTGCTCGAAGTCGATGGCGGCCTGAATATGCCCAATCTCGATCTGCCCATCCCTGACCTCTGAGGAGAACAATGACCATTCGCGTTGCCGCGGTCGGCACCGGAAACGTCGGCAAGCATGCGCTCACGCAACTCGTCACCAATCCGGACTACGAACTCACCGGTGTCTGGGTGTCCTCGGCGGCCAAGGCCGGCAAGGATGCCGGAGAGCTTGCGGGCCTTGATGTTTCGACGGGCATCCTGGCCACCGATGACCTCGACGCCATCCTGGCCGACAAGCCGGACTGCGTGGTCTACACCGCGCTGGCCGACAACCGGTTGCCCGAGGCACTCGAGGATTACCGCCGCATCCTGGCTGCCGGCGTCAACGTGGTGGCCAGTTCCGCGGTGTTCCTGCAGTACCCGTGGGGAGTCCTGCCGGCCGAGCTGATCGAGCCCATCGAGAGTGCCGCCCAGGCGGGCAGCGCCAGCATCTTCGTGAATGGCATCGACCCCGGTTTCGCCAATGACCTTCTGCCCCTTGCCATTGCCGGCACCTGTCAGCAGATCGAGCAGATCCGCTGCATGGAGATCGTCGACTACGCCACGTACAACAGCGCGGCGGTGATGTTCGATGTGATGGGCTTCGGCAAGCCGATCGACGAAACCCCGATGCTGTTGCAACCCGGCGTACTCAGCCTGGCGTGGGGTTCGGTGGTCCGGCAGCTGGCCGCCGGCCTGGGCATCGAGCTCGATGAGGTGACCGAGGAGCACACCCGGGTCCCGGCGCCGGAGGACTTCGACATCGCGGCCGGGCACATCCCGGCCGGCACCACTGCCGCACTGCGTTTCGAGGTGCGCGGCATGCGCGACGGCAAGGCCGCGGTGGTGCTGGAGCACGTGACGCGGCTGCGCGACGACCTGTGCCCGGAGTGGCCCCAGCCCGCCCAGGAGGGCGGCTCGTACCGGGTGGTGGTGACCGGCGAACCGTCCTACACCCTTGACCTGTGCCTGAGCAGCCCCAACGGCGACCACAACCACGCCGGTCTGGTCGCCACGGCGGCGCGGGTGGTCAACGCGATCCCGGCGGTCGTGGCGGCGGATCCGGGTATCCGGACCACGCTCGATCTGCCGTTGATCACCGGTCGGGGTCTGTACGCTGCGGCTAGAACCCCGTTGGAAGGATCGCTGCGATGAAAATCCGCCTCACCACGCTCACCGGTTGCCTGATCGTCGGCGGCGCTTCCGCGGCGGTCGCCCTGGCCCCACTGGCCTCGGCCGAACCCAGCGCGCCCAGTGAACCTCGCCTGCTGCCGCAGTGTGAGGTGACGGGCGGCAGCTCGGTCGAGGGCGGCCAGACCACCGAATGCGCCACCGAGGGCAACGTGCAGATCGATTCCACGCCGCCACAACCGGGCTACGGGATGTTCCCCTGGGACGACGAGTTTTTTGTTCTCTGACCAGCGCTGACGACACCATTCAGACGTAGACTTACTCCAGCGATCGGAGTAGGTCATGACCAATACCTCTCGATGCCTGGCCGCGTTGCTGGCGGTGCCGTGTTTCGCGATCCTCATGGCACCTGCTGGTTCGGCCGCACCGAAATGCACCAGTATCGGACCGAACACCACCCAGTGCCAGACCAATGGCAGCACTCAGATCGTCACCTCGCCGCCGGCGATGAATTACGGTCCTTGGTACGGCTGGGGATTCGGTTTCGGAGGCTTTGGCATCGGATGGTGAAGGTCATTGGCCCGTACCTGCCGTACGCCTGTGATCCCGCGTATGCCGCGCTCTGCTACGACAACATTCCCGGCATCGCGATCGACTTCGCCGGCGGAGACCACGATGGCGGTGGCGGCGGGCGTCACCCGCACCGCCGCTGATTACCGGATCAGGTTTCGGGTACCCTAACTTTTCTATTCGCATACCCGGATAGAAGGTAGGGCCGTTGTTAGAGGACATCAAGGCGCGTACGACGCCGA
Organism: Mycobacterium sp. URHD0025; assembly: GCF_000426065.1. Taxonomy (GTDB): domain Bacteria; phylum Actinomycetota; class Actinomycetes; order Mycobacteriales; family Mycobacteriaceae; genus Mycobacterium. The sequence continues at coordinate 104,660 of NZ_AUEQ01000015.1, forward strand.
GCTGGCTGCTGCTCGGGCCGGCTTTCGTCGCCGCCATCGCCTACGTCGACCCCGGGAACGTCGCTGCCAACGTCAGCGCGGGCGCCCAGTTCGGCTACCTGCTGGTCTGGGTCATCGTGGTGGCCAATGCCATGGCAGGGCTGGTGCAGTACCTCTCGGCCAAGCTCGGCCTGGTCACCGGCCGTTCCCTACCCGAAGTGGTCGCCGACCATACGCGCACCCCGACCCGCGTCGCCTACTGGATACAGGCTGAATTGGTCGCTGTCGCAACCGATCTCGCCGAAGTCGTCGGCGGAGCGATCGCCCTGCACCTGCTGTTCGACCTGCCGCTGCTACTGGGCGGCGTCATCACCGGAGCGGTGTCACTGCTACTGCTGAGCTTGCAGAACCAGCGCGGCCAGCAGGTGTTCGAGCGGGTGATCACCGGATTGCTGATGATCATCGCGATCGGATTTCTGACCAGCCTGTTCGTCGAGGCTCCCCCGGCCGCCGACGTCGCGGGCGGGCTGATCCCCCGGTTCCAGGGCGCCGAAAGCCTGCTGCTGGCCACCGCGATGCTCGGCGCCACGGTGATGCCGCACGCCGTGTACCTGCACTCCGGCCTGGCCCGAGATCGCCACGGCCACCCCGAGCCGGGCGCCCGGCGACGGCGCCTGCTGCGGGTGACCCGCTACGACGTCGGGCTCGCCATGCTGCTGGCGGGTGCGGTGAACCTGGCCATGCTGCTGGTCGCGGCAACCAACCTGCAGGGTCGCGACAACACGGATTCGATCGAAGGTGCCCACGCCGCCGTCCGCGACACCCTGGGCCCGACGGTCGCCTTGCTGTTCGCGATCGGACTGCTGGCCTCCGGCCTGGCCTCCACCTCCGTCGGCGCGTACGCGGGCGCCATGATCATGCAGGGACTGCTGCGTCGCTCCTACCCGCTGCTGCTGCGCCGGCTGGTCACCCTGATCCCGGCGCTGGTCGTCCTGGCCATCGGAGTCGACCCCAGCCGGGCCCTGGTGCTGTCCCAGGTCGTGCTCTCCTTCGGCATACCGCTGGCCCTGATCCCGTTGGTGCGGTTGACCAGCAACCCGACCCTGATGGGCGACGACGTCAACCACCGCGTCACCACCACACTCGGCTGGGGCGTAGCCGGGTTGATTAGTGTGCTCAACGTGGTGCTGATCTATCTGACCGTGAAGGGCTGAATGCTTCACCCGTACTTCGCCTACGGCTCGAATCTGTGCGTGACACAGATGGCCCGGCGCTGTCCGGGGGCGCTCCATCCCCGACCGGCCCGCCTGGAAGGCCACAGCTGGTTGATCAACCAGCGCGGCGTGGCCACCATCGAGCCGCTCGGCGCAGCACAGGTCCACGGCGTCTTGTGGCACGTCACCGACCACGATCTGGCCGCACTCGACGTCGCCGAGGGCGTACCGGTGCGCTATCGCCGGGACCGGCTGACCGTGCACACTGCCGGCGGCCACGAACCGGCCTGGGTCTACATCGACCATCGCGTCGAACCCGGGCCGCCGCGGCCGGGCTATCTGGAACGTATCCTGGCCGGCGCGGCGCATCACCAACTTCCGCATTCCTGGGTCGAGTTCCTGCGCGGCTGGGCCGCTTAGCCGTCGGCCACAGCCGCCGCCAATTCGCTTATCACGTCGGCAATTTCGTGCCGCCGCCGCCAGGCCCGACGCTGCCGCATCGCGCCGTTGCCCTCGGCCGCGATCCGGGCGATCTCGTCACGGACCATCTCGTAGTCGCCCAACCGCAACAGCGCGGGCCGCACCGTTTCGACGAACCGGTCGAGCAACTGCCGCGCAGGCACTGTCGCCTGATCGCCCAACAGATCGATGCCGTCACCGTCCAGGCCGTCGTGAGCGGCCTTCCAATGGGCTGCGCGGATCTGGTAATCCGCCAACCGCGGAACCGATTCACCTTCGTCGTGCCCGCGCAGCGCGGTCATCACCCCGGCCCGGATCAGCGTGGCGACCAACACCGTCTCGGCGACGGTGGCCGGCACGTCGGACACCCGCACTTCCACCGTCGGGAAATTCGCCGACGGACGGACATCCCAATAGATCATGCCGTCGTCCAGCGCAGCGCCGGCTCCCTCCAGCATCGCCACGGCAGCGTCGTACTGCGCGGCCGAATCGAAATGCGGCGGCGGGCCTGAGCTCGGCCACCGCGACCACAGCACGCTGCGGAAGCTGGCATAGCCGCTGTCGGTGTTGCGGTAGATCGCCGAGTTCGCGGTCAGTGCCAGCAACACATGCAGCCACGGCCGCAGCCAGTTGCTGACATAGATGGCATGCGGTCGGCTGGGGACCGCGACATGGACGTGGCAGCCGCAGATGCCCTGCTCGTGGGCGATCATGCCGAAGTGGTGGGCGATCCTGCGGTAGCGCGCGGTCGGTGTCACGGGGAATTTGTGCGGCACGGTCGGCGGCAGCCCGACGGCCAGCAGCTGGGCCCCGCCGGCGGCGGCCTCGCCGGCAATCCGGCGCAACCGGGTCAGTTCGGAGTGCAGAGCGGCACTGGTGTCCATGACGTCCGTCGTGGTCTCGACCTGGCAGCTGGTCAGCTCCAGTTGCAGGTCCACCCCGTGCTCGGCGGCGTAGGCGGCGACCTGTTTGTTACGGGCGATTGGTTCGCCGCGCTCCGGATCGACGAGCAGGAACTCCTCCTCGACACCCACCGTCGGATGACTCACCACGGCTGAGAATTGCCCGCCGAAGACACCCCCAAACCTGCAGCCGCCGTGCCTAAGATCGGGTGATGCCCAACGATTTCCGCTTTGGCGTCAGCTTGCGCGCCACCGGATCCCAATCCCAGATCGCCGACGCAGCGCGGCAGGCCGAGGATCTCGGCTTCGACGTGCTCAACGTGCCCGACCATCTCGGTGCGCCCGCCCCGTTCCCGACCCTGACCGCGGTGGCCGCGGCGACCGGCAGGCTGCGCATCGGGACGTTCGTGCTCAACGCCGGCTTCTACAAGCCGGCGTTGCTGGCGCGCGACGCCACCGCGCTGCGGGACCTGTCCGGCGGACGCTTCGACCTCGGCCTCGGCGCGGGCTATGTGCGCGAGGAGTTCGAGGCCGCCGAACTGCCGTTCCCCAGCGCGCGCGACCGCATCGACCATATGCGCCACACCATCGAATACCTGGGTGAGCATGCGCCCGACATCCCGATCCTCGTCGCGGGCAACGGCGACCGGCTGCTGACGGTGGCCGCCCAGACCGCCGACATCATCGGGCTCACCGGAGGCGACGGCGTCAACGACGGCGACAGTGACCCATTGGCTGAGCGAGTTTCCTTCTTGCGCAACGCTGCCGGTGACCGGTTCGAGCAGCTTGAACTCAACATCGCCATCACCGCGATGCCCGCTCCCGGCAGCGAGATGCCGATCCTCAACGTTCCCCGCCATTTCCTGCCGGGGCTCAGCGACGAACAGCTCCTGCGGCACCCCGGGGTGCTCTCGGGCTCGGTCAGCGCCATGGCCGACCACATTCGCGGTCTGCGCGAGAAGTACGGCATCACCTACATCATCGTGCAGATCGCACATGCCGAGACGTTCGGGAAAGTGATCGCCGAACTCCGGTAGAAGTTCTTCCCATCCGGGTCCGGGCCGGCTCCGAATACCGGGTGTGGAACATATTCAACCCGGCGGGCGCGCCGTTGCGGTGATAGGTAGCGGTGTCGCCGGCCTGACCGCTGCGTATGTCCTGTCCGCGCGCGACCGCGTCACTCTGCTGGAAGCCGACGCCCGCTTCGGCGGGCATGCCCACACCCAGCACGTCGTCGAAGACGGCCGCACCGTCGCACTCGATACGGCCTTCCTGGTACACAACGACCGCACGTATCCCACCCTGTGCCGGTTGTTCGACGAACTCGGGATCCGCACGCAGGACACCGACATGTCGATGTCCGTGCGCGACGACGACACCGGTCTGGAATATGCCGGGGCACGCGGCCTGGGCGGGTTGTTCCCCAGCTGGTCCAATGCCGGCCGGCCGCGCTATCTGCTGATGCTGGGCGAGATCACCCGATTTCACCGGCTGGCAACGCAATTGCTGCGACGCCCGGCGACCGGAGACGAGGTAACCCTCGACGAGTTCCTGCACCGGCACGGGTTCTCCCGGTATTTCACCGACCGATTCATGACCCCGCTGGTCGCTGCCGTGTGGTCATGCGCGCCCGGTGAGGCACTGCGCTACCCGGCGCGGTACCTGTTCGTCTTCCTGCAACACCACGGGATGCTGTCGGTGTTCGGTTCCCCGACGTGGCGCACGGTGGTCGGCGGGTCGGCCAACTACGTCGACGCCATCGTGTCCCGGCTGCCCGAGGCGATCACCGGCGCACGCGTGCGATCCGTGCGCCGAGGCGCAGACGGCGTGCTGGTCACCGTCGACGGACACCAGCCGCGGCGGTTCGATGCCGCTGTCATCGCCACCCATCCCAACCAGGCACTGCTGATGCTGGACCACCCGAGCGAGGACGAACGGCGCATCCTCGGGGCCATCCCCTACAGCCTCAATCAGGCTCAGCTGCACACCGACGAGTCGGTGCTGCCACGCCTGCCGAAAGCGCGCGCTTCCTGGAACTATCTGATCGACCCCGTCGATCACGCCGTCACCGTCACCTACGACATCACCAGACTGATGAGGCTGAGTGGCAGCCGGCGGTACCTGGTGACGCTGGGTGGGGCCCATCTGGTGGACCCGACGAAGGTGGTGGCCGAGATGGTCTACGAACATCCGGCTTACACCACCGAATCGGTAGCCGCACAACAACTCCTACCGCACCTCGACGACGACCGGATCGTCTTCGCCGGGGCCTACCACGGCTGGGGTTTCCACGAGGACGGTGCCGCGTCGGGATTGCGGGCCGCGCAGCGGCTGGGCGCCCGATGGGCCGGCGGGACGGTTGCGGAGCCGCTGGCATGCTGACCCCAGCGCTGTACCGCACCAGGATCACCCACGTGCGCCGAGCCCCCGTGCATCATCGCTTCAGCTACCGCGGATACAGCTGGTACGTCGATCTCGACCAGATGCCGCGGCTACCCCGTTGGCTCGGACCGTTCGCCCGATTCGAGGTCGATGACCATTTCGCAGGCGGACCGAAAGACTCACTGCGCCAACGTGTCGACACGTTTCTGTTGTCCCACGACGTGGATCTCCGCGGCGGTAGGGTGACCGCTCTGCTACAGGCGCGGGTGCTGGGATATGTGTTCAACCCGCTGAGCCTGTACTGGTGCCACGACAGCGCCGGCACTCTGCGTTTCGTGGTCGCCGAGGTCCACAACACCTACGGCCGGCGGCATGCCTACCTGCTTCCTGCGGGGCGGCCCACACGCGTGCCCAAGCGCATGTACGTCTCGCCGTTCAACGCCGTCGACGGGTACTACCGGGTCCTGGCGCCATTACCCGACGAACATCTCGACGTGACCATTTCGCTTCACCGCCAAGGACATCCGGCCTTCGTCGCCAGCCTCCAGGGTGAGCGCAGGCCGACGAACACATGGCAGATCTTGCGCTTGCAACTGACTGCGCCGCTGGCTCCGCTGGCCGGCGCGCTCGCGATCCGACTCGAAGGGATCAAGTTGTGGCTGCGCCGGGTTCCGGTGGTCCCCCGACCCGCCGAAGAAACCGTTGAGTCCGTTACCGAGAAGCAAGGGAGGCCACTGTGAGCACCCGGACCGGAACTCCCCCCACCGTCGATCCGACCCGCTGGCCGGACGTGGCACGTCCGCCACGCGGACCCGTAGCCGCGATGTCGGGCGTCATAGCCGACCGACTGCTGCGACGGGCCACCGCGACGTTGCCGGTACGGCTGGCGCTGCCTGACGGAACCGTGATCGGGGCGGCCGATCCGACTCTGCCCACCATGGTCATCGACCGGCCGGAGGCCCTGGCCCGGCGGATCGGCTGTCACGGCCTGATCGGGTTCGGCGAGTCGTACATGGCCGGCGAGTGGCATTCAACCGATCTCGTCGGGTTGCTCACCGAGTTCGGCAGGTCGATGGGCGATCTGATTCCCGCTGGGCTGCAACGATTCCGGACTGTGACGCTGCCCCGCTCGCCGCGCGCCACCCACAACGACCCTGCGCAGTCGCGACGCAACATCGCGGCGCACTACGACCTGTCGAATGAGCTGTTCTCGGAGTTTCTCGACGAGACCATGACGTACTCGAGCGCGCTGTTCGGCCAACTGCCGGGGACGGCGGCCGGGCTGGCCGACGCCCAGCGCCGGAAGATCGACCGGCTGCTCGACACCGCGGGTGTAGGACCGGGTAGCCGGGTTCTGGAGATCGGTACCGGTTGGGGTGAGCTCTGCATCCGCGCCGCCGAGCGCGGCGCGCAGGTCCGCTCGATCACCCTGTCCACCGAACAACAACGGCTGGCCCGGCAGAGGGTGGCGGCGGCCGGCCTGTCAGACCGAGTCGACATCGACCTGCTCGACTATCGCGACGTCGACGGCTGCTACGACGCCGTAGTGTCCGTCGAGATGGTGGAAGCCGTGGGATACCGGTTCTGGCCCACCTATTTTCGAACACTGGACAGGCTCGTCACCCCGGGCGGGTTGGTCGCCATCCAGGCGATCACGATGCCACACGATCGCATGCTGGCCTCGCGCGGCACTCACACCTGGATACAGAAGTACATCTTCCCTGGGGGCCTGCTGCCGTCGACCGAAGCGATCATCGGTCTCACCGAACGGCACACCCGGCTGCGCACCGTCGACATGATGTCGCTGCGGCCGCACTACGCCGAGACCCTGCGACTGTGGCGGGAACAGTTCGTCTCGCGCCTCGACACGGTGGCAGCGCTCGGTTTCGACGATGTCTTCGCCCGGATGTGGGAGCTGTATTTGGCATACTCCGAAGCCGGTTTCGCCTCGGGCTATCTCGACGTCTACCAGTGGACATTCGCCCCGACAGGAGGACCCCGGTGAACCTGCTCATCGTCACCGCGGTATCCCTGGCCGCACTGGCCGTCGTGCACGGGGCGACCTTCTTTATCGGCCGAAAACTCGGGCGGTACAACGTGGTCGACGTGGCCTGGGGAATCGGGTTCATCGTGGTCGCCGCCGTCAGCGCCGTTCTCGGCACCGGCGATCTCTTCCGGCGCGTCCTGCTGTTGATACTCATCACCGTCTGGGCGGGCCGATTGTCCTGGCACATGGCGCTCAAGTCCGCGGGTAAAGGAGAAGATCCGCGCTATCAGGAGCTGCTCGATGGTGACTATTCGGCCGGTCACGTGCTGCGCAAGGTGTTCGTGATCCAGGCAGCGGCAACCTGGTTCGTTTCACTGCCGGTGCAGCTTTCGTCGGTCCTCGGCCCGACGCCGGCCGCCCTGCGACCGGTTCTGATTGTGGGCGTATCGATCTGGGCCGTCGGGCTGGCGTTCGAGGCGGTCGGCGACCATCAGCTCCACAGATTCAAATCCGACCCGGCCAACCGGGGAGCGATCATGGACCGTGGATTGTGGGCCTGGACCCGCCATCCCAACTATTTCGGCGACTGCTGCGTCTGGTGGGGATTGTGGCTGTCGAGCATCTGCGGCTGGCTGTCGCTGGCCACGGTGCTGTCCCCGGTCTTGATGACGTACTTCCTGGTGTACGCGACCGGCGCCCGGTTGGCCGAGAAGCACATGGCGGGCCGACCGGGCTTCGCGGAATACTGCTCGCGCACTTCATTTTTCATTCCGATGGCACCGAGATCCGGATAAAGATGACGGCGCAGGCCCCGGTAGCTAGGCTGCTGTGGGTGACCGCCGAACTCGACGCGCTGTTGCGCCGGGTCGCCCGACGCGACGTCGACGCCTTTGCCGAGCTGTACGACCATACGCGGTCACGGGTGTTCGGCCTGGTCATGCGGGTTCTGCGGGATCCGGGATACAGCGAGGAAACCACCCAGGAGATCTACCTCCAGGTGTGGCGCACAGCAGACAGCTACGACCCGACGGCGGGATCCCCGATGGCCTGGCTGATGACGCTGGCACACCGGCGGGCGGTGGACCGGGTGCGTGCCGAACAAGCCGCCGGCCATCGTGAGTCCCGCTACGGTGCGGCCAACGTGGAGCCGCCGGCCGATCACGTCGCTGAGTCGGTCATCACCCAGGACGAGCAGCGGCGCGTTGCCGAATGCCTGTCCGGACTGACCGCCGCCCAGCGCGAATGCATCCACCTCGCCTACTACGACGGACTGACCTACAACCAGGTCTCTCAACGGTTGGCGGCCAACCTCGCCACCATCAAATCCCGGATGCGTGATGCCCTCCGCGGCCTGCGCAACTGTCTGGGGGCCGCATGACCGGACCCGTTGACCACGAACTGATCGAGCTGGCGACGCCGTATGCGCTGAACGCGGTGTCCGACAGCGAGCGCGCTGACATCGAACGACGTCTGGCAGTGGCCCCAGCCGAGATCGCCGCCCAGTTCACGGGCGAGGTCCAGGACGTGCGGGAGACCATGGCCCGGCTGGCGGGATCCACCGCCGTCGAACCACCGCCGCATCTGCGCGCGCAGATTCTGGCAGCGGTCTCGGTTCGCGAGTTGCGGCCCTCACCGCGCTGGCGAACCACGGCCCTGGCGGCCGCGGCAGCCGTCGTCATCGCCCTCGCCGGTGTCGGTATCGGGATCGCGCTGCGGCCCGGCCCGCAGACGACGACCGCTGAGCAGATCTTCGCCTCACCCGACGTACGGACCGTGTCCGGGGCCATCCCCACCGGCGGGACCGCGACCGTGGTGTTCTCCCGCGAGCGCAACGCCGGGGTGCTGGTGATGAACGGCGTCACGCCCCCGCAAACCGGCACCGTCTATCAGATGTGGCTGCTGCGTGAGGGCGGTGCGGAGTCGGCGGGCACCATGGACTCCGCCGCCGTCGCGCCGTCCACCACGGCGGTGCTGCCAAACCTCGGCGACGCATCGGCCCTGGCCTTCACCGTCGAGCCGGGCGGTGGTTCGACCACGCCGACCACGCCGATCTTTGCCGAGCTGCCATTGCGGTGACACGCATGAGGTGGGCCGACGCCGGGTATTACTGACCTCACCGCACAAGTCGGCGAAGGAAGTGGTGCACGACATGTCACAAGCCGCGAACGACCTCAGCAAGGCGCCCACACCGGATCAGGCCGAGGACAACGCGTTCTTCCCCTCGCCCTACTCGTTGAGTCAATACACGTCCGCCAAGACCGACTTCGCCGGCGTCGAACACCCCGGTGCCTACACCGAGGGCCGGTGGAAGGTCCTCATGATCGCCACCGAAGAGCGATATGTGTTGTGCCAGAACGGAAAGATGTTCTCTACGGGTAACCATCCGGTGGAGACGCTGCTGCCGCTGCACCACCTGATGCAGACCGGATTCGACGTCGACGTCGCGACCATCTCGGGGTACCCGGCCAAGCTGGAACTGTGGGCCATGCCCCACGAGGACCAAGCCGTGCTGTCGACGTACGAGGCACTCAAGCCCAAGCTCAAACAACCCCTCAAGCTGTCCGAGCTGGTCGCGGGTCTCAAGGCCTCCGACTATCTCGCCATCTTCGTTCCCGGCGGGCACGGCGCCGTCGTGGGACTGCCGGGCAGCGAAGCAGTAGGTCACACACTGAACTGGGCGCTCGACCACGGCCGGTTCATCATCACCCTCTGCCACGGCCCGGCCGCGCTGCTGGCAGCCGGTCTGGGCGAGGCCCCGTCGCCGTTCGCCGGATACTCGGTGTGCGTGTTCCCCGACTCGCTCGACGAGGGACCCAACATCGATATCGGTTATCTGCCCGGACGTCTGCAGTGGCTCGTCGCCGACCTGCTCGCCAAGCAGGGGCTCACCATCGTCAACGACGACATGGCCGGCACCGTGCACCAAGACCGCCGCCTGCTCACGGGCGACAGCCCGCTGGCCTCAGACGCGCTGGGCAAACTGGCGGTCAACTGCCTGCTCGACGCGCTCGGGCAGCAGCCTCAGGCCTGAATCCGCGGCGGAGCCGGATTCGGGAGCCGCCGCTTCAGGCGCGCGCTCCGCAGTATCTGCATCGCCATGTTGGTGGAGGTGATCATCGGGAAGACGCCGAGAAACGTGCGCTCCGACGGGGTGCGTCCGTGTAGCTGTTCGAGGCTGCCGAAGACATAGAAGCATCCGATACAGAACAAGGTGGCCGGAACGGCGAGCGCCAGGACGCTGCCACGATCGGCGAGGACCTGCCGTGCCAGGGACAGCTCGTCGTCCGTGAGCGCTTCACGTTTACGAACCTTGCCCAACGTCGCCGACAGGGCGCCGACGGCGAGCTTCGAGGTGACGTGGGAGTGGCTCCTCATCCGCCTGGTGAACACGAATGCCACGACCGCGAACAGCCAGATCAGTGCGAAGGAGACGATCGACAGGATGCCGTACAGAGTCGACGTGGTCATGTCACGCCTCCACTCGCTGCCGTTGGGTCAGCGGCTGCCGTAGCGGGCGCTGCCGGATGAAAGTCGGCCACCAGAACCACGGACCGAGGAAACGCAACAGGCAGGGCACCACGAACGACCGCACGACCAGTGTGTCGAGCAGCAGGCCGATACACACCGTCGAGCCCACCTGGCCGATCGTGCGCAGATCGCTGATCAACATGGCCAGCATGGTGAACGCGAACACCAGACCCGCGGAGGTCACCACACCACCGGTGCTCCCGAGAGCGCGGATCAGGCCGGTGTTCAGCCCCGCACCCGACTCCTCCTTGACCCGCGAAATCAGCAACAGGTTGTAGTCCGAGCCGACCGCGACCAGGATGATGAAGGTCAGTGGCAATACCAGCCAGTGCAGGTGCAGCCCGATCAGGTGCTGCCACACCAGGATTGACAGCCCGAACGCGCCGGCATACGAGAAGGCCACCGTGCCGGGAATGACCATGGCCGCGACCAGGCTCCTGGTCAGGTACAGCATGATCAAGAAGATCAGCACGAACGCGGCGATCGCCACGATGAGCAGATCGGACGCGGCGTAGGCCTTGATGTCCTTGTTGTTCGACCCCGCGCCGCCGATGTAGATCTTGGAACCGGCCAGCGAGGTCTCCTTCAGTGCCGCCTTGATCGCGTCGGGGAACTGTTCGACGTGGTCGATCCCTTCCGGACCCATGGCATTGCCCTCGTGGGTGACGATGAACCGGGCGGCCTTCCCGTCGGGCGACATCATCAGCTGCATGCCGGTCTTGACATCCTCGTTGTCGAACGCCTCCCTCGGGATGTAGAAGAAGTCGTCACTGCGAGATTTGTCGAAGTCGTTGCCCACGTTGATCAGGTCGTAGTACGTCTGGTCGGTCTGGGTGGACTGCAGATGCGCGGGTCCGTAGTTGTTCGTGATAACGCCCAGCAGGGACTGGCTGTCGGCCATCATCCGTTCCAACTGCGAGATCATCTGCGGCAGCAGCCGATCGATGGCCTCGAACGATGTGACGGCGTCGGCGATCTGGGCATCGAGGCTGTCGATGCCGTCGAGTGAGTCGAACAGCGATCGCATCGCCCAGCAGGCCGGGATGTCGAAACAGTGTGGCTCCCAATAGAAGTAGTTCTTCAGGGGCCGTAGGAAGTCGTCGAGGTTGGAGATCCCGGCGTTCATGTCGTCGGTGACCTGCTTGAGATTCTCCAGTGTCAGCACCGTCGAATGCAGTTCGTCCGCCATCTGCCGGGTCAGCCCGATCACCTTCTGCAACACCTCGACCGAACGCGCCTGGATCTCGGCCTGCTTGTCGGTGTTCTCGTTCTGCTGCTCGGTGAACGGCAACTGCTGGCCGCTTCCGCTGCCCTGGGTGGTGAACAAGTAGGGAATCGTGGCGTGCTCCAGCGGCCGGCCCAGTGGCCTGGTGATGCTCTGAACCATCGCGACACCGGGTAGCCGGATGAGGCTCTTGGCGACCCGGTCCAATGAGATGAAGTCCGCCGAGTTGCGCATGTCGTGATCGCTCTCGACCATCAGCATCTCACTGAACAACTTGCTCTGCGAGAAGTGGCGATCAGAGGCCTCGAAACCGAGATTGGCTGCACCATCGGCAGGTTGATAGGCACGATCGTCGTAGCTCACCTTGAAGGTGGGTACGAAAACCGCACCGATCATCACCACGGCGGCACTGGCGGCGAAGACGGGTTTGGGCCATCGCACCACACTCGTCGCGATCCGCCGGTACAAGTGCCCCTTGGTCATGCGCTTGGGATCGAACAGACCGAACAGGCTGCCGAGGGTGAGCAGTGCCGGCGCGAGGGTCAGAGCCGCGGCGATGGTGAACAGCATGCTGATGGCGACCGCCGGCCCCATGGTGTGGAAATAGTCCAGCCTGGCCAGGCTCAGGCAGTAGCAGGCCCCGGCGATGGTCAGTCCGGAGCCGATGATGATGGGAGCGACGCTGCGGTAGGCGGTGTAGAAGGCGTCGTCGCGGCTCTCGCCGTCCTGTCGGGCCTCCTGATACCGCCCCATCAAGAAGATGCCGTAGTCGGTTCCCGCCCCCAATGTCAGTGCCACCACGATGTTCACCGCGAACGACGACAACGGGATGATGCCGAAGTGACCGAGCGTCGCGATGACGCCCTTGGCGACAAGCATTTCGATCAGCACGCTCACCAGCGGCACCAGTACGTTGGCCACCGACCGGTAGACCACGAGCAGCATGATCACGATGAGGATGATCGTCAGGATCGTGATGTTGTTGAGGCTGGAGTTTGCGATGGTCAGCGTGTCCGATGCCAGCGGGGCGGCACCGCTGACGTAGACCTTGAGCCCCGGCGGTGGGGTGTCATCGGCGATGATGTCCCGCACCGCGTTCACCGACTCGTTCGCCTGGAGCTGGCCGATGTTTCCGGCCAACCGCAGCAACACGAAAGTTGACTTGCCGTCCACACTTTGGGCACCGGCCGCGGTGATCGGCTTGCCCCACAGGTCCATCACGTACTGCACGTGCTCGGGGTCCTGCTTGAGCCGGTTCATCAGATCGTCGTAATACCGGTGATCGCCGTCGTCGAGCGGTCGGTCGGCCTCGAACACCAACATGGTGAGGCTCGTGGAGGTGGACTCTTGGAACTTCTCGCCGATGCGCAGCATCGCGACCTGCGAGGGTGCGTAGTTCGGGATCATCGAGCCTGCCAATTGCTCAGCGACGTGCTCGACCTGCGGGATGAAGGTGTTGGTGGTGACGGCGAGAAGCGCCCAGAACACGATGATCGGCACGACAAGGACGCGCACGGAGCGGGCGACGAGTGGGCGGTTGGCCCGATGATTGCTCACGCGGACTTCACCCGGCAGGTGACGTCGGCTTCGGCATGGGTGGACGATTGTTCATCGCGCACAACGCCGTTGACCAGCATCCGGCACCCGACTTCGCCCCCGCTGACCTGTGCCGACATGCTGCCGGACACGACGGTCAGTGTGGACGTCTCGGTGTGTGTCCATGGCAGCTCTGTGAGATCCACCTTGTGCGGGTGCCCGTCGATGTCGACATAACTCAACATCCCGCCCTCACCGATCGAGCCGAACAACTCATAGGTCAGCTGCTTCGGGGTGAACTGCTCGGGCGCTTGCGCGGCGAGGACGGCGGGCACCGGGCCCGGTTCGGACATCTGATGCACCTTCCAGACCCCAAGCCCTCCCACACCGACGGCGATCACGGTGACCAGCGGCAGCCATCCGTTCTCCAGGATGGTCAGGCTTCGCGGTCTGCGTCCGACTCTGCCGGGTTCTCGATCGCCGCCGCTCGCGGGTTGCTCGCCGCTCATGACGGAAATATATATCGCATATAGGAACCAATCCTCAAGGTGCTCGCGGCGCTCGGACGCACATTCACAGCAGGCTGACAGGCGCCTGCCGACAGGCCGTGACGGCGCCGACGGTCAATAATCGCACGAATTACCGGGGATTCTGCCGACTTTCCCAGCTCGCGGATTCCCCACATCGTCCTGCGCCGGCCCGACTTCGCGACCGCAGGCCAAGCGAGCCGCACGCTCGGTGCGCTCAATTTACTTCCCATTTCTGATATAAATGGGTCGTGGCCAGCACACCCACCGACAGCAGCGTGGAAGCGGTTTCGGCGATGCTCGTGGCGAGCGCCGATCTGATGTGGCGCCACCTCGCCGATCGCAAGGGGCTGAGCGCGAGCGCGACGCTGGTTCTCGTCCGTCTCAACCGGGAGGGGCCGATGCGGGTCACCGCGCTCGCCGAGGCAGAGGGGGCGAGCCAATCGGGCATGACACAACTGGTGCAGCGCCTGGAAAGCCAAGGGCTGCTGGAACGTTGCAGCGATCCCGACGATGGCCGGGCGTGCCTGGTGAAGGTCAGCGAGGGTGGCCGCCGCCTGTGGGAGGAACGTGCCGTCGTCCGCAAGCAACGCATCGCCGAGCTGTTGGCCGCGTTGCCGGAGGACGACCAGACAACACTGTGGCTCGCCGCTCAGGTCGCGGCCCGGCTGGTCGATCAGATGCGCGCGACAGCCGACGCTCCGGACATCACCGGCGAATAGGGTGATGCCCGAGACCTTCACACGTCGACAATCGCACCGGCCACCATCGCTGCGAACCCCGGAAAATACGTAGTCCTCTGCCCGCACCGGGGCTACGTTGACGCCGATCCCCCAGGAGGCGAACGCAATGGCGATGGACGGCTCAGTCACGGTGCGGATGTCCGCGCCGGCAGACCGCATCTGGGACCTGATCTCCGACGTACGTAACACCGGAAAGTTCTCGCCGGAGGTGATGGAAGCCGAGTGGCTCGGCGGTGCGACCGGACCCGCGCTGGGCGCCAGGTTCCGGGGCCACGTGAAGCGCAATGAGATCGGGCCCGTCTATTGGACGACCTGCGAGGTGACCGCCTGCGATCCGGGACGCGAGTTCGGTTTCGCGGTCCTGCTCGGCGACCGATCAGTCAACAACTGGCACTACCGGCTGACACCGGCAGGGGCGGAGACAGACGTCACCGAGTCGTTCCGGATGACCCCGGGGGCGTTCACCACCGTGTTCTCGGTACTCGGCGGACAGCTCCGTCGTCGCCGCAATGTCCGCGACATGCGCAAGACGCTGGAGCGGATCAAGGCCGTCGTGGAGAACGGCGAGAAATAAAACGGTCGCGCCCGGCGTCCCTATTGACTGGCCGTCCTGCGGTCGGCCAAGTGAGCGTTTCCTGTGCGCCTCTATGCGAGAGCTGTGAATCGATGTGGATTCTTGCGGACCGCCGGGTGCGCTGGCGACACGACCTAAAGATTAGTTATGCTTAGCATCCGTGGGCGTGAAACGGGGCCCACACCTACTGGCACCTGAACATCTGGAAATCACGCGGTCGGGGAGTGATGTGACCAGGTCACTGGTCATCATCGAGAGGACGGCATGACTGCACTCATCCCCCCACCCCTCGACCTGCGCTCCCTGCAGCCCGCTGAGCCGCTGCCGCGGCGGCGCAGGTTCATCCCCCGGTCCCGCCGAGCCAAGGCCGCCGTCGCCGGTGGACTGGTCGTGCTACTCGTCGCCGGGCTACTCGGCGCCACGTACAACACCTCACCCGGCGGTGCACTGTGGGGCCTGGCGAAAACGGTCTTCCCCGGGCACACGCAAGACGTTGCCCTGGCCGGCGTCGTCGACGACCTGAAGACGGCACAGGAAATCCTCGGCACCGGACAACAGCCCACAGCGGACCAGTTGACCGACGCTCGCACGGCACTCAATCAGGCCAAGCAGAGCCTGGACTACGTGTCCCCGTCACCTGAGCGCACGAGTCTGCAGAACCTCTATCTGCAACTCACACAACAACTCATGCAGTACACGCCCGACACGGTGCAGCGCCTCACGGCGCTGCCGGCACCGGCTCCGGCACCCCAAACGCCCGAGGTGCCCGAGGCGCCCGAGGCGGCGACACTGACCAGCGCGTCGGCGCCGACCTGGGGGTACGGGCCCCAAGGCGACGACGGGTTCGCCGCACCGCCGCCCGATGTTCCGCTCGCCCCGGCGGCGGACTGGCCTCAGCCGGTTGACCCTCCCCTGACACCGAACCTGGGATACCTCGGTTACTACGATCCGTCCTGGAACCAGCTCTACGGCTACGACTCCAACGACTGGTACAACTACGACCTCGGCGGCTACAACCAGTACGGCTACGATTTTCTCGGCTTCGATCGGTGGGGCTACGACAGGTGGGGATACGACCGCTGGGGATACGACCGTTGGGGATACAACTGGGCCGGCTACAACTGGGCCGGCTACGACCGGCACGGCTGGGACCGCAACGGCTGCAACGAATGGGGCCAGCGCCGCGACCACCCCGGTGACCCCCGCCGGCACGACTGGTACGACCGCCACCATCCCTACCGGCAGTACTACGACTGGAAGTTCCAACACCACGATCCGGTGTACCGCCGCACCCAGTGGAACAGGGCCCACGGCTTCAACCCGGATCGGTACCAGGACTGGAACCGGCACCGGGATTGGCACAATCCGCGCCACCGCGACTGGGCACCGCCTCGTCCAGTCGTCAACGTGGACATCCACGTCTCGTTGCCGGTGGTGAACCTGAACGCCTCACTGTCGCAGTTCATCTCCGATGACAAGGCGACAGCCGGCACTCGACCGCTGATGAAGAGCCTCGCCGACAAATCCGCGCGTGACTTCACCAAGGAACTCTCGCCGCGGCGCAACGCCATCAGCGAACCGCTGGAATCGGCGCTGCGCAAGCGACCCGACACGGTCACCGCAAGCCGCGAGACATCAGTTGCACCACCGGCTTTGACCGCGCCTGTGCCGGCTACTCCGCCCTCGAAGGTGTCACCCGGGTTCACCGCACCCAAAGTTGACCCGGTGCCCGCCTACACTCCGCCGACTGCCGACAAGCCACGGGATAAGCATGAGCGTCAACGGGATAGCGTCTCGCCGGGAACGGATTCCGACCCGTCTTCCGGGGAGACTGCCACCCCGCCGAAGGCGGGCGACCCGGGCCATGGCGGGTCTCTGCCGCCCGAATTGAGGCCGCCGACCCCAGATTCTCCAGCCGACGCACCGTCGTCCGAACCGAAACCGCAGAGCCCGCACGACCCTGCGGCGACATCTCCCCGCGATGACTCGGCACCTCGCCCGGACGATCCCGTTCGGGAGGCGCCCGCGCCGGAAACACCCGCACAGCAGGCGCCGGCCCGCGAAGAGCCTCCCCGGAAGCAGACCGCTCCGGAAGAACCGGCACAGACTCCGGTTCGTGAACGACCGCAGCGGAGTGCACCGGAACCAACGGCTGAGGCTCCTGCGCCCGAGGTCCCGGTCCAGCAAGCACCGCCGGTCCGCGAAGCGCCGGTCCAGCAAGCGCCGGCCCAGCAAGCACCGGTCCGCGAAGCGCCGGTCCAGCAAGCGCCGGCCCAGCAAGCACCGGTCCGAGAGGCACCGCCAGTGCGGGAGGCGCCCGCCAGGCAGAGGCCAGAGCGGCAGGCACCGCCCGTACGCGAGGCGCCGCGGTCTGATCCGGGTCCGCGTCAGGCGCCCGAGCAGCCGCGGTCGAAGGGGCCCAAGTGTTCGTCATTTCCGATGTGTTGAGCATCGTTGTCCCGCATGATCACTCACGCCGCTTCCGGAACAGCATGTACACCAGGCGTCCGATCAATCCGAGCGTCGCGAGCACAACTACCAAGGTCGCCACGGCGGGGAACCCGGACTTGACGCCGGCGACGATGCTGTCCGCCAGGTTCGGGGGCCCCACCGTGACAGTCACCGCGTAACGCCGACACACCTTGCCGCCGTTGTCGGATTCAACGAGGCCGATCCGCGCGGTCCCGGTGTGCCGCGCGCGATACCTCTCGGTGTTGGTGCCGTTGCCGTTCCCGGCTGGTGGCTTTCGGCCAGGCTCGTAGCGCTGGCCCAGAAACTCCACTGTGTCAGGACCGGAGTTGTGGTCTTCACGCCACTGACAGCCGGTCACGTCGTAATCGTCGGCGAGCACGATGTCGAAGAGCTGACCCGCGCGGAGTTGGATATGGTCACCGTTGTCGTCATCGGTGGCGATCACATCCGGCTGCGGCGCGCACCCAGCCGCCATCAATACGAGGCAGCACAACACCGCAACCTTCAACAGCCCGCGGCGGGCAACAAGGGCCGCGCCAAGACCTTTGCCGATCAGCGCCCAGGGATACATTCTGCGATCGTATGGGCCCGGCCCTCACGCTTCTCACGGTCCGATGCGGATCGGGGCCGGGTTCCACAGGCCGCTGCGGGTGGCGGTACCCAGGTCGAGGTGCGCTTCGGGGGCGTCGACGATGGGTTCGAAACGGCGCAGAGAGCCCCAATCGCGTCCCCAGTCGCGCGACAGGTACGTGGGGATGACGTGGGCGCGCAACAAGAGATCGGTGATGCCGAGTGGCCCGCCGTTGTCTCCGCTCTGCCAGGTGTCGGGCATCTCGACCTTGGCCGGATAGTCCGGGGAGATCCGGTATTTGGGGATCTGAGTGACACCGTTGGCATGCTGCATGGGCTGCTGACACGGGAACACCAGTCCCACGGCCCAGTCCAGCAGCACCGGTTCCGTGGACCCCAAATACTCTTGTACCGAACGCAATTCGGGCATGCGGGGCGGCGTGACGGCCACCCAGTCACCGACGTTGAGCGAACGGTCGTCGGCAATCACCCGGACGAAGCGGGCATCGGTGGGGATCTGCGCGCGGGGGAAACGCAAGTTGCGCCAAGCGGGCTGCGGACCGATGTCATACGGGGTGAGCCGGCCACCGGGTACCGGGGTGCCGTCGGGTCCCGGTGTTCCGTATTCGAGAGCGACGGTCTGCGCTGCAGTGTGTCCGGACAACACGCTGTTGCCGGTGATGGTGCCGGCGGCAGTGATCACAACGAGCGGGTGGTCTTCGTCTTCTGCCGGAAGTCGATACCACGCCGAGGTCAACGTACCGACTTGTTGAGGCCCGACGGTGAAGCTACCCGCCATGGGGACGCGCGCGGGGTCCAGTCCGTAGGGCAGCACGACGCTGGACCCGTTGATCCCGGCCTGGCCCAGAGCGGTGGGCGCGTCCCAGTCGTAATCGGTTCCGGACTTGGGTTGGCTTTGCCAGATGGCCTCGGCCAGCGTGTGTTCGGGCACTCCATCGGGACTGAAGCTGATCGGTTCACTGCCTCCCAGTGGCCCCAGTGCGCCGTAGCGTCCGGGCAGGGGGGTCAGAAATCCGGTGTTGGGATCGGGTTCGACGAAGACGTCGTCGGCGAGCCCGCACCCGCCGGTCAGCTCGCGCAGGTTGGCCCACCCGTTGGAGTAGCTGGGGTACTCCTTGATCGCTCCGGTCAGCATCGAGCCGACGGACACCACCACCATGAGCCCTGCCGCCACCGGCACGGGTGCAGTAGTCACCACGCGGACCAACCGCGGTTCGGAACCTGTGGGACCGGCCAGGTGCAACCAACCGGCATAGCCGGCGGTCAGCAGACTCATGGCGAAAAGGACCGCGCTGACGGTGACCGGTCCCCAGTGCGGACTGCTGTCGTTGAACGGCACCCCGTAGCTGGAGACGTACCAGTAGCCATTGGTGGATGCGAAACACACAGCGAGAACGAAAAGTACGGTCGCCACGAAGGCCACCCGGTTGCGCGCCGAGCGCAGCACCATCGGCCCGAGCAGTACGGTGGCCACCGCGGCCATGGCGGCGCCGACGGCGGCGAACAACCCGAAATGGTGGATCCACTTTGTCGGAGCGAACGTCAGCAGGAACAGGGTGGCGAAGATGACACCCATCAAGCGCCACACCGGTCCGGTGGCGATGCCTGGAATCCGCTTGCGCCGCAACAACAACAGTATCGACGGGAACAAGCACGCCATCGTGATCAGAATCCCGAAACGACGCGACACGGCGGCGTCGGTGGTCGGCAGGACCAGATAGAAGTACCGCAGATTCTCCGTGTACCAGGGCTGAGCGGGCCCGATCGTCGTGCGTACGGCGGTGGCCTCGCGCACCGCGGCGATGGTCTGGTCGGCGAAGATCACCGTCAGCACTACGACCCCGGCCGCCGCCAACGGCAACAGCACCGGCCAGATCCCAACCGTTTTCGCGCGGGCGACGATGATGCGCAGGATCGGACGCCCACCTGCCAGCAGAACGGCAACAGCGATGATGCCGGTGGGCTGGATCCCGAGCGTGAATGCGGCTACGACGATCGCCAGCCCTACCGGCGTTGCACGGCGGGTCATGATGGCGCGTTCGACGAGCACGTAGGTGATCAGGGCGCCGGTGGCGATCTGGCCTTCGGGGCGCAGTCCGTTGTTGAACGGCATCCACGCTGCGATGAACACCAGCGCCGCAGCCCACACCGCTGCGCGGTTGCCTGCCACCGCCGGACCGAGTCGGGGCAGCACCTCACGGGAGAGCAAGAGCCAGCACGCCAACGCGCAGAACAGATCCGGCAGGCGCAACCACAGGCTGGCGTGGCTGACATGGGTCATGGCGGCGATCAGTTCGTAGTACCAACCGAACGGGTCCTCGGGGCTGCCGAACCAGCGGAAGTAGTTCGCCATGTAACCGGCATGGCTGGCGGTGTTGGCCATGCCGAACTGATAACCGTCATCCGAAGATCCCGCGCCGGCGACGAACCAGAACACCGACACCGCGATCACAGTCGCGTCCACCGCGTTGAAATAGCGCCACCGAGCGGGAATGAGTCGCCGCCCGCGGCGCCCGTCGAGACGGTCGAGGCGCCACAATGCCAGCAGGCCAACAACAGTGGCCAGAATTCCGGCTACCATCGCCGCGGATTTCAGCGGTGACGGAGTACTGGTGAAGCGGGTGTCGATCGTCGCGGACAACGACAGCCCGGACGGCGCCGGACCGGTTAGATCGGTGAACACACCCACGATCTGGGGACGTAGGTTCGGGTCGGCATATCCGCCCCGCAGTGTGGTGCCGGTGTCGGGATCTTTCAGTCCGTCCACCGTGGCGAACGTGCCCGCCGTCGACGAGGACACGTCCAGCCGCTGACAAGCCGGGTCCGCCATTCGGTTGCGCGGCACGCTGAGGATGACGATATTGCGTGCGGTGACATCGACGCGCTGCGTGGTGGCCCTCACGAACAGCCCGTTGAGCATCGCCTCCTTGCCGGCTGCCGGCGCCGTCCCCAGCACCAGCTCAGTGCCAGTCGACATCTCGCGAATCACAGAGCACGGCACCGATGCCGTCAAGGACACCGGTGTCAACGAGATCAGCGGCGCGGTGACACTGCCCAATTGCCCGGCCTGTGGCCAGTTCAGTGTCGACGTCGTCTGCACGACCGGCAGTACCGGAATGAGCACACTGGCGACAAACCCCACCAGGCCCGCCACGACCGCCACGAGCCGGGTCACTCGCAACGGCCGGCCCGATCGAGGCAACGGCTCTTCAACGGGTGCACCGTCGGCGGCCGAGGTGGCGTCGCGCACCAGGCTCATCGGGCCTCCCCGCCCGTCGTGTTCGCACGCACCGCACCATGAGTATCCGAAGCAACTGTTACAGTCAAGTGTGCCGCGGCCGTTCGACCACGCCAAACGCGAAGAACTACTGGCCACTGCCGGCGCGATCTTGGCGCGCACCGGTGTGGTCGATACGTCACTGCGCGAGCTCGCTTCGCAGATGGGAACCAGCGCTCGGATGCTGGTGTACTACTTCGGCAGCAAGGAGCAACTCATCCTTGACGTCCTGAACCGGCAGCAGCGCGCGGCGATCCCGCAGACCGAAGAGCTGGATCTTCCGGACTCGATTGCGGCGCATCGCCAATGGTGCTTCGAGGACTGGCATGCGTGCACGCGCGGTGAGCGTCGCGACAGTCTCCGAATCGTGCTGCAGGTCTTCGGCGCCGCATGCGGGCTCGACAGTCCATACCGCGAATACACCTGGGACACCCTGTCCTTACTGACCCGCAACTCCAAGGCCCGCCTGCAAGCACTCGGCATGCCTGCCCACGTCGCCGAAACCCGTTCGCGTATCGCGCTGGCGGCCTTCCAGGGCTTCATCATCGAGTACTTCACCGCACCCGACCCCGCCTTCGTCGACGACACCTTCGCCAGATTCGTCGATGAATTCCTGCTGGCACCCTTCGGTACCGCCGACTCAGCGGACTCCCCCGATGCGACCGATTGAGGCGTCACCAACTACATGAATCGTCCCTGTGGGTTTTCGACGCCTGTTTCGATAGGCCCCCGGCCCCCGGGAACTTGTTGAAAGCCCCGGTGTAGCTGATCAGCTCCGGTGGAGTTCCCATCCCGCCCAACGCTCAGGCGCCGACGGCCGTGAACCATTCGCCATAGAAGAGCGCGAC
The DNA here is from genome assembly GCF_000426065.1 of Mycobacterium sp. URHD0025. Taxonomy (GTDB): domain Bacteria; phylum Actinomycetota; class Actinomycetes; order Mycobacteriales; family Mycobacteriaceae; genus Mycobacterium. The sequence goes on from NZ_AUEQ01000015.1 coordinate 126,904, forward strand.
TCCGAGACCACAGGCGATTGCCGAAATCAGCCAGAATCGTATAGTCAGTGCACTTTCCGGCCAATCCATCAGCTCGAAGTGGTGGTGCAGCGGGGTCAATCGAAAGACCCGTCGTCCCGTGGTGCGGAACGCTACGACTTGGATGACAACCGAGGTGACCTCGGCCACGAACAGGGCACCGACGATGATGGCTAGGAACTCGGTGCGACTCACCACCGATAAGCCGGCGATGATGCCGCCCAGCGCGAGCGAACCCGTGTCACCCATGATGATCTTGGCGGGTGCGGCGTTCCACCACAGGAATCCGACGCAGGCGCCGGCGGTGGCTGCGGCGACGAGGGCCAGATCGAGGGGGTCCCGAACCTGGTAGCAACCCGGCCCCGAACTGACGGCGCACGTGTTTCGGAACTGCCAGAAGGTGATGAGAACGTAGGCGGCGCTCACCATCGCCATGGCACCCGCGGCGAGCCCATCGAGACCGTCGGTGAGGTTGACGGCATTCGACCAAGCAGAGACGACGACGATGCAGAACAGCACGAACCCCGCAACCGGCAGCGCGAATGAGGCAATCTCGCGGACGTAGGATAGCTCGACGCTTGCTGGTGTAAGACCGTTGGCGTTGCGGAACTGCAGCGCGAGGACGGCGAAAAGGACTGCTGCGACCAATTGTCCAGCGGACTTGGCTCTTTTGTTCAGGCCGAGATTGCGCGCCCGCCGCAACTTGACGTAGTCATCGGTGAAGCCGACCGCGCCCAGTGCGGTGGCCAGTCCGAGAACCAGCAGACCAGATGCTGACGGGCCGCCTTCGCCGAGTGCGAGCCCAATGAGGTTGGCGCTCAGGTAGCTTGCCCAGATCGCGGTGAGGATGGCCAGGCCACCCATTGTCGGGGTGCCACGCTTGCGTTGGTGGGTCCGAGGGGCGTCGTCGCGGATTTCCTGTCCGAACCCCCACCGGGTGAACACCCGGATCAGCGCGGGGGTCAGCAGAAGCGCGACCACCACGGCTATTCCCGCGGCCACGAGTATCTGGCTCATCGACCGACGCCCGCTACCGCGCGACCCGGTCGATATTTGCACCACATTGGAATCCATCCCCCCACCGGGCCAGTATGGCCGATGCCCCACTACGCGGACGCCGGCGACATTCGCGGTCTCATGGTGCGCCAACAACGAGGCCGATCACGTCCTGCTCCGAACTCTGGGACAGGTGCCGAACTTCGCGCGAGGTGAAGACAACACCCTCAGTATTCGGTTGTCTTGCTTGGTGTGTGCGCATAGCGTCGCGTCATGCCTGCCGACGCTCCCACAATTTTGGCAACCAGCGGTGGAATCGCCGCGGGGCAACGCACCCGGTTCTCGTTTACGGCACTGACCGATTTCGCGGTGGAGCTCTCCGGGCTGACCGGCCGTGTGCCGCGGGTCTGCCTTTTGGCCACGGCGATGGGTGACGACAAGGCCGTGCTGCACTACCTGACCGAGGCCGCGCAGAGCCGGGGATTCGCGCCGTCTCATGTGGCACTGTTCCCGATGCCCACAGTTGAGGACATCACGGCTCACCTGTTGGACCAAGACGTGGTGTGGGTGTTCGGTGGCAGCGTTGCCGGCCTGCTGGCGATGTGGCGCCTTCATGGCGTGGATGACGCTCTGCGTACGGCGTGGCAGGCCGGGGTCGTGCTGACCGGCATCTCGGCGGGTTCGATCTGCTGGCATGCCGGCGGCGCCACAGATTCGTTCGGACCCCGCCTACAGCCAGTCACGAATGGCCTCGGTTTCGTTCCGTACGCCAACGGTGTGCACTACGACTCAGAAGAGCAACGCCGCCCCCTTCTGCACGCAATGGTGGGTGCTGGGTTGTTGCCTGACGCCTACGCCACCGACGACGGCGCGGGGCTGCTCTACCGTGGCACCGCGTTGGTGGAAGCTGTTGCCGAAAACCCCACTGCCGGGGCCTACTTCGTCGAAGCGCGAGACGGTGCCGCAATCGAGACGGCACTCGATGTCAGGCGGCTGTAGACGATGCTCACACCTATCTCACCCAGCCCACCAGCTTCCTGACCCGCACCGGCACAACGCACAGAAACCCCGATGCCCCCGATTGAGGCGTCACCAACTACCATGAATCGTCCCTGTGGGTTTTCGACGCCTGTTTCGATAGGCCCCTCGCCCCCGTAGCTCAGGGGATAGAGCACGGCTCTCCTAAAGCCGGTGTCGCAGGTTCGAATCCTGCCGGGGGCACCAGGTTCTTGTATGACGTCGGGTGATGGCTGACAGTGTTTCGGCTGATGCTTTACACCTACTTCGGGTGGTGCTTTACACCTCCTTCGGCTTGAGCACCCACGCCGGGATCCAGTGCGTAACGGTCTTGCTCTCGGCCCCGTATCGCACGGGGTAGGTGACCAGGCCCCACCACTGACCTTGCTCGCACAACGCCCAGCAGGTGAGTGTGCCTTCGACAACGCGGGCCATCTGGATGCCGCACGGGTGATAGCGGCCGAGCGAGTGCGGCTCGCGGGGAAACAGGGCCATCAGGTCGACCAGGACGGTGGCCGGTGGCCGGACGACGCGGAACACGTCGCGGACCGGCTGACCGCCATAGCCGATGGCCTGCATGTCGCCCACTTGTCGATCATATGTTCGAACGCTGCCGCTGTTGCGTGAAGGTCGCGCTTCATCCCGATTTTGTCGGCGAGCGCCAGTAGCGTCAGCAGCAGATTGACGAGGGGATGACGAGTGAACCGCACCGTGCAGTACTGGCGGCTTCTGCAGCCGGACGGCACTCCGCTACCCGGCGAGTTCCCGGCCGAGCAGGTGGTGCGCCGGCTCCGCCGGGCCGAGGCCGGCGACCTCAACCGCTACCGTCGCTGCCCGGACGGGATGCTGCTCATCGCGCACGGTACGGACGACAACCGGATGCTGATCCTCGACAAGGTGCGCCGGGAGAACCTGCCCAGCATCGGCAGCGCGGCCGGCGCCCGGCGCGCCATCGGTCTCACTCCGGACGAGGGTCTGCTGGAACCGACATATTGTCTGTTCGGTGAGCGCAACATCGTTGCCATGCTGACAAGCGGTGACGGCCCCAGGGCGCGGCGGCTCGTCGACTATCTCGAGCACAAGCTCGACATCGAGGTCGGTATCGAGCCGGTACTCACACAGAACCTCGAGCAGGCCCTCGATGAGATGAGTGTGTCGAGGATCGACGTCGCGATCCCGGCCACCCGCATCAACCGCGAGCTGGTGGGTGGTGACTGGGTACAGGCGCTGGACGGGGCCCGCGCGCTGGCCCAGGACGGTGTCGTCCGCATCGGGATCTCGGTGGGCCGTCGGGGTACCGGGGCGCAGAAGGACGCGATCCGCCGGCGGTTGCGCGAGCTGGTCGATCATCTGCGGGGCTCCGGCGCGCTGTCGGAGTTCGAGAGTGCGCGCGTCGTCGGATCTGTCAGCGGCACGCAGCAGTCGGTCGATCTGCTCGAGGACAGGTTCGTCGAGCGGACCGTGGTCGATGCCGACCGCCTGAACGATCCGGTACGGTCGACCGCCTATGCGCGAGAGCTGTTGCGGCAGTCAGTGACTCGCAATCGCGAGTATCTGTTGTCGGCCGTCGCGGAGGTTTCCGCCGAGCCCGCGCCCTATGCCGACACGTTCATCGAAACGCCCGACGATGAACGCGAATAAGCGCCCGGTTGTGCCGTTCAGCCTTCGGGAAAGGCTGCAGCACAACTGGGTTCGCCACCAATGGGCGGACTGGTTGCTCGCCCTGGCGGTGGTCGGCGTGTGGCTGGCGCTGGGCTGGGCCGACTGGCTGCCATGGGCCCTGACCGAGGTTCCGCACGATACCCGCCGCACCGCGTATCAGGTGGTCGCGACGGTGGCAGCCACCATGGGCGGGTTCACGCTGACCAGCATCTCGATCCTGGTCAACCTGCTGCGGGCACCGATGACGACCGTGGACAAGCTCCTACCCGCCGATGACAAACGCCGGGTGGGCACCGCATTCGTCTCGGCGTTGCCGACCCTGTTCACATTGTTCGTCGTGGCGCTTGTCGGGCTGATGACCGACGCCAACCGCGACGAGGGCTACTGGTGGATACAGGCCGCGATCATCGGGGCAGCCCTCGCGGCCGTGGCGTCGATCGCGCGGGTCGTGTGGGTCCTGCGACGCCTGCTCGCCCTGTCCTCGGACGGATAGACCGCTCGGCGCTCAGTTGTCCACGAGGGGACGACCGCTGGCCTGCCAGGCCTTCATTCCGCCGTCGAGTTCGACCACATCGGTGTAGCCCAAGTTCTTCAACGTTTCGGCGGCAGTCGCGCTCATGGGTCCGGTTCGGCAGTAGATCGCAATCGTGGCATCACGATCATTCGGCAGCCGGCCGGATTGCTCGGCGACCCGATCGAATGGAATCAAGAGGTCGGTGCCAGGGATGTCGCCTTCGTAGGGAACGTGAACGTTGACCGTCAACGTCTCGGATTCGGCGATGACAGTAGCGAATTCGGCGGCGCCGACCAGGCGGTGCGACACAACGTTCACCGTGCCGGATCCGGCGGGCGCGGCCGCCGGCGGGTCGGCCGAGGCACCGCATGACGTCAGAACCACCGAGGCGGCCATGGCCACTGCCCCAGTGCACATCCTCTTGAACATGCCTGAATCATACCCCCAGGGGGTACTTGCAGGCGGGAGTTCTCCGGTGCTACGGTCGCCGTGTCACATACCCTCAGGGGGTATCAAACAGAAGGAGCGGAATCGATGACAACTTCGTCGACGCAGGTCGATTGGCATTTGCGCGGAGAATGGTTCGACGTGTGCAGCTGCAAGCTGCCTTGCCCGTGCAGCTTCGCCCAGGAGCCGACGCACGGAGACTGCTTGTTCACCCTGGTATGGCACGTCCGCGAAGGACACTACGGCGACACCGACCTGGCGGGCCTCAGCGTGATCGCGCTCGGCGAGTTCGCCGGCAACATGTGGATCGGCGATCCGAACGCGACGATGAAGTTGATGTTCTACATCGACGAAAAGGGTGACGCCGCTCAGCGTGACGCACTCGAGCGCATCTTCACCGGCAAGGAAGGCGGCTGGCCGGCCGAATTCGCCAGCCTGATCGAGGAATTGCGCGGCATCGAATACGCGCCGATCAATTTCGAGGCCGCCGACGACCTCGCCTACTGGCGCGCCGAGATTCCGGGCAAGGTCGACCTCAAAGTGGAGGCCCTGACCGGTCCGACAGCCGACCCGAACCGACGGGTGACCACGACCAACGCGCCGGGCGCCGAGGTCGGGCCGGGCCAGGTCGCGACATGGGGAGTGGTCAAGGAGGACCACGCCGTGGGCTTCGACTGGTCACATGAGCACAGTGGCGACTCGAGTAAGCACTTCCCGTTCGATTGGCGTCCCGAGTCCGAGAACAAGGGCTCGCGTGAGGCCGACACGGAAGCGCAGGCCTCTTGCACCTGCGGCTGCTGAGTCGGTCGGCCGTCAGCCGGGCGGAGGCACCACCGCCTCCGCCCGGCCTCGGGCCACGATGCTTCCTCAGAAGCGGGTCAGTTCAACCCATTCGACAAGATCATCGACTCTCCGGTCTGCAACCGACCTCGATCCGAGACGAGGTACAGCACGGCCTCGGCGACGTCGTGCGGCTCAAGCAAACCCGGTCGCGGCCGTCCTTGCTGAAACATCTCTTCGACATCCTCGAGGCCCGGATTCTCCAGGTCCGGGCGGATCATCTTGTAGGTCGCCGGGTTGTGGATCATCGGCGTATTGACTCCGGACGGCAGCACCGCGTTGACCGTGATGCCGTACTCGGCAACCTCATATGCCACCGACTTCACCAGCGCCACCACCCCGGCCTTGGCCGCGGCATAGTGCCCGGCGTTGGTGGCCCCACTGTTCGCCACGATCGACGACGTCGCGACCACCCGCCCGGCCCGGCGCTCGATCAGGTGGGGCAGTACCGCCCGGAAGGTGTTGAACACCCCGGTCAGGTTGATGTCGATCATGGTCTGCCACCGCTGCGCGTCCATGGTCGCGATCGGGCCGCTGCTGGCGATGCCGGCGTTGGCCAGCACCACGTCGATTCCACCGAACTGCGCAACAGCGGCGTTCACCACCGACTGCATTGCTGCCAGGTCGCGAACGTCGGCGGTCACTGCCAGGCAGCGCCGGCCGAGCGCGGACACCTCGTGCTCGGTCCGCTCCAGATCGGCCGGGGTGGGCAACGGATAGTCAACCGATTCGACCGGCGCGACGATGTCGCACACCACGATGTCGGCGCCTTCGCGTGCCAGCGTCGTGGCATGCGCTCTCCCCTGTCCGCGGGCCCCTCCGGTCACCAGAGCCGTCTTGCCATCCAGCGCTCCCACGAATACCCCTCCTGTAGTTCGGCCTACAGATGGAGACCAGAAGCGGCGGCAAAACTCGTCGACGCGCCTGGCCGCACCACTGGACTCACGTGTCACAGGAGCCGGCTGGCAACACACCGAGAAGTCGTCGGCGAGCCTTATTTTCCCTGGCAAATGAATTCAATGGCCTGACCGGGGAGAGTTCCTTGAGAGCAAATCCGCTGCACCGTGAGGTCCCAGGCGGTTTTCAGGAATATCGTGAGTTGTACTAATGTTATCTCCAGACGGGGGTCTTCAGCTCACACACAGCTAACAACCCGGAGGCGAGAAAGATGCGTTCGAAACTGATGAAAGCCGCTGCAGTCGGGCTGGGTACGTTGGCCGTGCCGGTCGGCGTCGCAGTGGCGGGTGCAGCACCGGCATCGGCTGGTCCCGAGATCTGCGCGACCGGTCCGTACGGCTACGTACAGGCTTGCGTCGAAGGACCCGGCTGGGGTCGCTGGAACGGATGGGACAACGGTTGGCACGGTCGTGGCCACGGCCACGGGCACGACGACTGATTCGGCTTTAACCACGGTGACGCCGTGGCGGGAATCCAAGAATGGATTTCCGCCACGGCGTTATTCGTTTCAAGGTCCCGAGTCACTCTCTTAGTTGTAGTAGCGTCACCGCCATGGAGGACGTCTGGATTCTCGGCGGCTATCAGAGCGATTTCGCGCGCAATCTCACTCGTGAGCATGTCGACTTCGCCGGCCTCACCCATGAGGTCGTCGACCGCACGTTGGACAACGCCGGCGTCGACGCCGAAGCCATCGGCGTCGTGCACGTCGCAAACGCCTTCGGTGAGCTGTTCGCCGGCCAGGGCCACCTGGGTGCCATGCCCGCCACAGTGCATCCCGACCTGTGGGGCACCCCCGCTTCCCGACATGAGGCCGCATGCGCGTCGGGCAGCATCGCGATCCTGGCGGCCGTCGCCGACCTGCGCTCAGGCGCGTACGGCAGTGCCCTGGTCATCGGGGTGGAGCTGGAGAAGACAGTGCCCGGCAATACCGCGGCGGCGCATCTGGGCGCCGCCGCCTGGACCGGTCATGAAGCCGATGACGCCCGGTTCATCTGGCCGTCGATGTTCTCCGACATCGCCGACGAGTACGACCGGCGCTACGGCCTGGACGCCGAGCATCTGCGTGCCATCGCCGCGCTGAACTTCCGCAACGCCCGGGCCAACCCGAACGCCCAGACCCGGGGCTGGACGGTGCCCGACCCGATAGAGGACGACGATGCGACCAATCCGTTGGTGGAAGGCCGGCTGCGCCGCTTCGACTGCAGCCAGATGACAGACGGCGGAGCGGGGCTGGTGCTGGTCAGCGACAGCTTTCTGCGCGCGCATCCACACGCCCGGCCGATCGCCCGCATCGAGGGCTGGGGCCACCGTACCGTCGGCCTCGGCCTGCGCCAGAAACTTGACCACAGCGCCGATGATCCCTATCTGCTGCCACATGTCCGTGGCGCGGTGCTCGATGCCTTCGGCCGGGCCAAGGTGTCCCTCGATGACGTCGACGGGTTCGAGGTCCACGACTGCTTCACCCCCAGCGAGTACCTCGCCATCGACCACATCGGGCTGACCGATCCCGGCGAATCCTGGAAGGCCATCGAGAACGGCGAGATCGAGATCGGGGGCCGGTTGCCGATCAATCCCAGCGGCGGCCTCATCGGTGGCGGCCACCCGGTCGGTGCCTCCGGAGTGCGGATGCTGCTCGACGCCACCAAACAGGTCAGCGCCGACGCGGGGGCGTATCAGATCGAGAACGCAAAGACCTTCGGCACCTTGAACTTCGGCGGCAGCACCGCGACCACTGTCAGCTTCGTCGTCACGGCGGGCAAGGAGTAGGCATGCACACCGAGATCGTGACGAAATTCCTGTCCACCCTGCCCGAGGATGACACCCACCCCTACCGCACCGGGGCGTGGCGTCCGCAGACCACCGAATTCGACGCGGATGACCTATGGGTCGTCGACGGTGAGATCCCTTCCGACCTCGACGGCGTCTACCTGCGCAACACCGAGAACCCGCTGCATCCGGCGTTGCAGACCTACCATCCCTTCGACGGGGACGGAATGTTGCACATCGTCGGCTTCCGCGACGGAAAAGCGTTCTACCGCAACAGGTTCATCCGCACCGACGGCTTCCTGGCGGAGAACGAGGCCGGCGGGCCGCTGTGGCCCGGTATCGCCGAGCCCGTCGAACTGGCCCGCCGCGACCACGGCTGGGGCGCCCGCACGCTGATGAAGGACGCCTCGAGCACCGACGTGACCGTGCACCGTGGCGTCGCGCTGACCAGCTTCTACCAGTGCGGCGACCTGTACCGCGTCGACCCGTACACCGGAGACACCCTGGGCAAGCAGGATTGGGGTGGAGCCTTCCCCACCGCTTGGGGCGTATCGGCGCACCCCAAGGCCGACGACGCCACCGGTGAACTGCTGTTCTTCAACTACGGCAAGCAGGCGCCCTACATGCACTACGGCGTGGTGGACGCCGACAACCGGCTGGTGCACTACATCGACGTAGAACTGCCCGGACCACGGCTGCCCCACGACATGGCATTCACCGAAAACTACGTGATTCTCAACGACTTTCCGCTGTTCTGGGACGCCGAGTTCCTGAAGAACAATGTGCACCTGCCAAAGTTGCACCGCGACATGCCATCCCGGTTCGCAGTACTCCCCCGGCGCGGCACGGCTGGCGACGTCAAGTGGTTCGAGGCCGACACCACCTACGTGCTGCACTTCACCAACGCCTTCGAGGACGGCGACGAGATCGTGCTCGACGGATTCTTCCAGGGCAACGCGGCACCCGCCCTGGCGCTCGACAAGATGCAGACCAGGCTGCACCGCTGGCGGTTCAACCTCGTCACCGGGCGGACCCGGGAGGAGCAATTGTCGGACAATATCACCGAATTCGGCATGATCAACTCCCGGCACGCCGGACGCGAGTACCGCTACGCCTATGCCGCCACGGGCAAGCCGGGCTGGTTCCTGTTCGATGGATTGGTCCGCCACGACCTGCACACCGGTTCGGAACAACGCTATGCCTTCGAGGACGGGGTGTACGGCAGCGAGACGGCCATGGCCCCGCGAGTGGGCAGCCGCGGTGAGGACGACGGCTACCTGGTCACCATCACCACGGACATGAACGACGACGCATCCTATTGCCTGGTGTTCGACGCGGCCCGGGTTCCTGACGGCCCGGTGTGCAAACTCGCTCTGCCGGAACGTGTTTCCAGCGGCACCCACGCCACCTGGGCGCCGGGCGACGAGCTGCGTCGTTGGCTGGTGCGTGACTGACGCAGCACTGCCGGGCGGCGCCACGAACGCCGTCGGGCAGATGCTGGCGCTCGCCGGCGACGAATGGACGTTGCTGGTGATGCAACAGGCCCTGCTGGGCGCCACTCGCTACGGGCAGTTCACAACCAGGCTGCCGATCTCAAACTCGGTGCTGACGCGCCGCCTGGCTTCTCTCACCGAAGACGGTCTGCTGCAACGTCACCGCTATCAGCAGCGCCCGCCACGGGCCGAATACCTCACCACGCCGCGCGGGCGGGCACTGTGGCCGGTGCTGGTGTCGATCTGGGAGTGGGAACGCCACTGGGTTTCCGAGCACAGTGAGTCACTGCCCCGGATGCGTCACCTGGCCTGTGGCGCCGATGTCACGCCTGTTCTCACGTGCGCCGAGTGCGGGGCGCCAACCACCTCCGATGAGGTGACTGCCGCATGGGGACCCAGTGGCGGGTGGCGGCGATCGTTGCCCGCGGTGACGACCCGGCGCCGCTCCGAGGATGATCGGCGTGACTCCCCGTCCGGGCTGTTCCCCCAGACCATGAGTGTGCTGGGAAACCGCTGGGCATTTGCGATCCTGGTCGCGGCATTCACCGGCACCAGCCGGTTCTCAGAGTTTCAGCGCGTGCTCGGCGCACCGCCGACATCGATCGCCGACCGCCTGCAGACATTCCGGGCCAACGGCATCCTCACCACCGCCGACGATGATCCGCGGTATCGGCTGACGCCGAAGGGCGCGGCGTTTCTCCCTGTACTGGTGACGGCGCTGGCCTGGGCCCAGCGGTCGTTCCCGGCCGTCGAAGGCCCCGCCGTGATCCTCACGCACACCGGTCCCGGGCACGACTTCTCCCCGGTGCTCAGGTGCGATGGTTGCGGAGATCGGCTCACCGGCGCGACCGTGTCCGCCGTCGAATGGTCATGGGCACGGCCACCACTATCGCAACGACGGTGAGTACAACGCTGACCCACACCGGGCCCAGGTTGCCGGCCGGGCCACTAAGCGAGACCGCCGCCAGCACCCAGGCGCGCAAAGACTCAAGAAGTCAGTGGATGCCGGGGGTGACGGCGTGACCGAAAGCCGTTGCCCTTTGGTGAGCGAATGTGAGTCCGCGTGTTCATCAGGCAGCCTCGCCTTGCGGTGAAGCGGTCCCCGTCTGACCCACGGTGTGGTGGTGCGGGGTTGGCGCTTCATCGCCGGCTGCGTCGCCCGCTGGCGCGGGTTCGGTCTCACGCGTGGCTCCACGTCCTGCCACCGGGCCACTCCCGGCGGGACTCTGTTCACCCAACATTGTGGGTACGCCGAGTCGGGCGAGGTTGATCGCGGCACCCAGATCACGGTCGATCCGCATACCGCAGCCGTCACACTCGAAGATTCGATCGGCCAGGGTGAGGTTTGACTTTCGCCTCCCACAGGCCGTGCAGGTCTTCGATGACGGATAGAACCGGTCGGCTTCGACCATCTGGCTGCCGTACCAACGACTTTTGTATCCGAGCATGCGACGGATCTCGGCCAGAGCAGCATCGGCGAGTGATCGATTCAGACCCCGCTTGCGGCCGCCTCCCTTGGCGCGCATACCCGCGGCGTTCAAGGTTTCGACCACCACCACATCGTGCTGCTGGGCCAGGGCGGTGGTGGCCTTGTGCAGCACGTCGCGGCGCACCGCCGCGGCATGGGCGCGCGTGCGGCCGATCCGGGCCTGGGTTCTGCGCCACCGCTTCGACGGCGTCTGCTTGGCCGTGGCGGCAGGATCGTAGGGCCCGTGCTGGCGGGCGGCCCGGCGCTGCAGCAAACGCAACCGGGCTTGCGCGGCGCTCAAGGACTTCGGCGCGGCGATGCGACCGACTTCAATCCCGTCCGGGGTCGCGACCACCAGGAGGCTGTCGGCTTTCACCCCGACGTCGACACCGACCACCGAATGGGCCGACCGGCGTGCGTGCGCCGGCCGCGTCTTACCCTCGATGATTACCGCCAGTGCGCAGTGCCAGCGCCCAGTGCTGTCTTGGCACACGGCGGCAGACAAGATCCGCGCCGACCCAGCCTCGACCCGACGGGCCAGCTTGCGGGTCGACTCATGCGTGCGGACCGCACCCAGCCGCGGCAGGGTGACATGGCGACGGTCAGCCTCGACCCGGATGGCCCCGGTGGTGAACCGCACCGACTTCGGGCTGCGGGCCGACTTGAACCGAGGGAACCCGACCACCCGACCCTTGCGCTTACCGGTACGGGACTTCGACCACGCATCGAGTCCGCGGGCCAACCCGTCCAGCCCGGTGTTGTAGGCTTCCTTGGAGTTCACACCCCACCACGGTGCGCATGACGCCTTGCGCTGATTCCAGACCTTGCGCAGCGCCGGCAAAGACCACCCCAACACCGGAGTCAACTGCGCCTCGTCGATGCCGTAGCTGCGTTCAGCGGCGCGCTGGTCCATCACCGCCTTCACCAACGCCAGCATGTGATTGTGCGCGAACCGTGCCCCACCAGCATGAGACGCCAACGCCCGCACCTGTTTTGCAGTGGGATCCAACGCGAACCGGTATGCCTGCGCCGTCCACCCCTCGGGAACCTCGAACCTAGCCACCGCCACCCACCTCGACAGGCTCAGCCTGCCTGGTAGCGGTGACCGCCCGCATCGCGCAGCTCCGGGCGCCGCGGCGGCCGCACAGTCGCGCGCACATCGAGGTCAACACCCCGATCATGTCGCGCACCAGATCATCGGTGGTCTCGCCCCGATCAGCGGCCACGATCCGGCGGCCCTGCGCAGACAACGCCGCTTCGAGATGCTCGACCCCCAAGCGGGCCAACCGGTCCCGATGCTCCACGATCACTAGCCAAGCAGACGGGCCCGACAGAATCCGGCGCAACTTCGGCCGCTCCCGTTCAACCCCGACCCCACACGCCACTTCACCAACCACACACCCGCTCGAGGTGGCCCAATCAGTGACCCGTGCGACCTGCCGGACCAGATCATGGCGCCAATCATGCGAGGACACCCGTGCATACACCACCGTCCAACCGGCCTCTGCGGCCGACGCAGCCCCGATGTCCAGCCAGCGAGCGCGCACCGGCATCCGGTCCTCACGCAACCGCTAGTGCGCCATCTGCGGATGCACACCATTTCGCACGCGCCCACACAGCCAACTACACGCCCACAAACACACACGATCACGAATACTCACATTCCGGCGAGCAGTTCAAACCCCAACTCGTACGCTTCCGGGCTCAACATGCCAGCCCTACTCAACGCCCGGGGCGCAATGACAACCGAAATTAATCTGAAGACGTTGCAGAAGGCCCCCGGGTCTAGGTTGCTGCCATTCCCATCTCGACGCCGCGGGTGCGCCGCCGGCGAGCTCGGGGACACCGTGGTGGGCAGCTGCCCGGGCCGATGCGGCGTTCCCGACCGAGGACGCGGCGCGGCCTTGCACCTCCCACCCCATCGGCGGCACCAATTTACTCCGCACACCGAGACGCACATCTGTGACATGCAAAACTGTCGAAAATCTCGCCACAAATACTCTGGCACTCTCCAATGCCGAGTGCTAATATCGGCGTTGCACAGTGATTGGCTGCCCGCCAGGGTGGCGGGCTCTGAGACGGTACGGGAGGTGAATTGCTGTGCTTCGTTTTGATCCGTTCAGCGACCTTGATGTGTTGACCAGGAGTTTGCTAACAGGTGATTCAGGGTCAACGCGTACACCCAGGTTCATGCCCATGGACCTCTGCAAGATCGGGGACCACTACGTCCTGACAGCCGACCTTCCGGGCGTCGATCCGGGCTCGGTGGACGTCAATGTGGACAACGGCACGCTCACCATCTCGGCGCACCGGACCGCCCGATCCGAGGAATCCGCCCAGTGGCTCACCAATGAGCGGTTCTTCGGCAATTTCCGACGCCAGCTGTCGCTCGGCGAGGGAATAGAGACGTCGGCGATCTCCGCGACGTACGAGAACGGTGTCCTCACCGTCACGATCCCGATGGCCGAACGCGCCCGGCCACGCAAGATCGAGGTGGCCCATGGCGCCGACCGCAAGTCGATCGAAACCACCACGGTCGACGCGGACTAGTTGATCCCGCCGCGGCGGTCCAGCCTGAACTCCAGGCTGGACCGCACTGCGGGCCATTCGATGTCCAAGATGGAGTAGACGACGGTGTCACGGCGGGAGCCGTCAGGCAGCAGCTGATGGCTGCGCAGCACCCCGTCGAGCTTCGCGCCGAGCCGTTCTATCGCCGCCCGGCTGGTGAAGTTGAAGAAATGAGTGCGCAATTCCACTGCCACACAATTCAACTCGTCGAAGGCATGACCGAGCATGAGTAGCTTGGTCTCGGCGTTGACGCCTGTTCTGCGGACGTCCGCGACATACCAGGTATGTCCGATCTCCAGCCTTCGGTTCCGGCCGTCGACATTGAGATAGCTCGATGACCCCACCAACCTGCCGTCCAGAGTGCGCACCACAAAGCTGACGCCGTGATCAGCGGCGCGCAGTTGCTGCATGTGTTGCACCCACTCGGCGGCACCGCTGGGCGCCGGCGGCGTGGTGTACCAGAGCGATCCCAGCTCACCATCGGCGGCGGCAGCATCGATCTCGGGAACATGTGCGGTGGTCAACGGCTCCAGCGTCACCCAGCGTTGCCCGGTCAACTCCACGGGCGTCACAAATTCGGTCACCACTTCACCTCTTGCTCTTCGCGCAAGCGCTCATCGGGCCCCAAACGTCGATAACAGAGACCACACCGAACACAACCCGGCCAGCACCGCCATGGCACCGCCGACGTACAGCCCGTAACCCGCGGCCACCGGCGCTTTGACGTTGAGCGTGTAGTACCACACCGTCAACGCCACCAGGCCGAGCGAAATTACGAGCCCCGCAGCCGAAGCCCACCGCTGCGACAGGCCGCGCCCGGCCATCGCACCGGCCACGATCAACCCGGCCGCCAGCAGAACGATCAACTGCCCGACGCCGAAACCGTGTGGTAGCACGATGCTTCCCACGGACCCGCCGATCGCATTCGCCCGGCCACCGCCGTTGGCGCCGGTGGTCAGCCAGGGCAACCAGGCCACCACGACGAGGACTGCGGCACACAGCGCTGTCAGCCACCCCGGGGCCACGCGCCACCCTGGACGCAGACGAACCATGGCGACGAGACTATCGGGTGTGACCGAACTACCCGACTGGGCCAGACAGCTCGATCTCGCCCCGCACCCGGAGGGCGGCTGGTACCGCGAGACCTGGCGCAGCGATCTGACCATCAGTCAGTCGTCCCTGTCGGCCGGCTACTCGGGGCCCCGCAGCGCCGGCACCGCGATCCTCTTCCTGCTCATGCCCGGCCAGCAATCGGCCTGGCACACAGTCCGCAGCGCCGAACTGTGGTTCCACCATCGCGGCAGCCCGCTGCTGCTGGAGATCGGTGCGCACAAGGACACCGCAGCCACGCACTTGCTCGGCCCCGACATCTCGGCCGGGCAGCACCCGCAACTGCTGGTGCCGCCCGGCCATTGGCAACGCGCCAAACCTCGCGATGACGAGCCCACGCTGGTCAGTTGCGTGGTGGTGCCCGGCTTCGACTTCGCCGACTTCGCGCTCAGCCCTGCAGCGACGTCAGATTGAACCCGGCACCGGTCGGATCCGTCACCGCGGCCAACCGGCCGTAGGGCGTGTCCTCGGCCGGACGCACCACCGAACCGCCGTTGGCCACGATCACCTCGATCGTCTTGTCCACATCCTCGGCACCGAAAAACGTGGTCCACGCTCCTGGCACACCCTCGGGGATGAAAGCCGAACCGTCCATCACACCGACCAGCGCCTCCCCGTCGAAACTCGCGGTGCTGTACCGGAACTCATCGGTATCCGACACGACCTCGGTGCTCCAGCCGAACACTGTGCGGTAGAAGTCCAACGCGCCGGCGTAGTCGCGCGTGGTCAGCTGGTGGTATGCCGGTGCACCGGCCTCGTTGAACAACGCGAAGCCCTCATGTCCGGCGGGCTGCCAGATGCCGTAGAAGTCGCCGGCCGGATCGGTCATCATCGCCATCCGCCCCTTCGCCGGGATGTCCATCACCCCACCGCAATTACCCCCACCGGCAGCCGTGGCCGCCGCCACCGTGGCGTCGGCGTCCGCGGTGTGTAGGTAGGTGGTCCAGGCGTCGGGGGCGTTCCACTGCGGGTCGTTGCGCATCAGCCCCGCCACCACATGACCGTCGACGGCTGCGGTGACGTAGCCGCCGTACTCGGCGCCGCCGGTTTCGAACGTCCAACCGAACACCGCGCCGTAGAACTGCTGGGCACGCTCCGGGTCGGAGGTGGTCAAGTCGATCCAATTGGGAGCGCCCAAGGGCAGGCTCTGACGGGTAACCACGATATGTCTCCTTCACGGGATGGGTCGGTCGCTAAGTTTGACCATCGCCGCGCGGAAAACTCATCGGTAGCGCGCAGAGATCCTCGCGCGGTGTTCGGCCGGCGAGCCGAACAGGGATCGGTTGAGCGCGGCCCGTTTGAGGTAGACGTGCACGCCGCTCTCCCAGGTGTAGCCGATGCCGCCGTGCAACTGCATGGCCTTGCCTGCCACATCGACGGCTGCTTCGGTGGCATAGGCCTTGGCCATTGATGTTGGAGCTACGGCGTCGCTGTCGGCCGCGATGGCGGCGTTCACCAGTTGCCGGGCCACCGAGATCGTGACGAGCATGTCGGCACAGGCATGCTTGACGGCTTGGAACGAACCGATCGGCCGGCCGAATTGCTGACGGACCCGGGCGTAGGACACCGTGGTGTCGAGCATGGCCTGCGCGACGCCGAGACTGTCACAGGCCACCGCGAGCGCAGCGCGTTCGGTCAGCGCGTGTAGCGCGGCGTCAGGGCGACCGTCGAACCGCCACACCGCATCCTCACCGACCTCGACGCCCTCGGCCGTCACTGTTGCGAGCCTGCGGGTTTCGTCGAGCACCGGTTGCTCGGTGATCGTCAGCCCCGGGGCGTCGGCGGCCACGTCCACCAGCACCGCCACCCGGTCGGCGTCGCGTGCGGGCAGCAGCAACCGCTGAGCTCCCACCGCGTCGGAGACGAATGTGGCCCGGCCGTGGACGCGCCAGCCCAGTCGGGTGGTGGCCAGATCGAAGGGTGCCGATTCACCGGTCCCAGGCAGGGCGAGGGCGGCCCGGGAGCTTCCCGTGACCAAGTTTCGCAGCAGCGCGTCGCGTGAGGCGTTGGGTTGCACCGCGTTGAGAGCACCGATGGCCAGGACGGCACCGCCCAGGTAGCCGGTGGCCGCAGCGGCCCGGCCCAGCTCCTCACAGATCACCGCGACCTCGGCGAAGGTGGCGCCGGCACCGCCGGCCTCTTCGGGGGCATCCAGTCCGACCCAGCCGGCCGAGACGAGCAATGGCCAGTCGACGGCATCCTTGGCCAGCAGATCGGCTGCGACAGACCGCAGTTCGTCATGAAGCTCTGAGAATTCGCTCATCACACCGCACTCGGTTCTCGGGGCAGGTCCAGTCCGCGCTCGCCGATGATGGTGCGCTGAATCTCGCTGGCTCCGCCGGGGATGGTCCATTCCCAGGATCCGATGAAATCGAGCATCCAGGCGCCCGACTCCCAGCCGCTGGAGGCCGGTTTGGTCAACACGGTGTGGGCGGCCAGGCCACCGATCTCCGTGCCGAAACCTGTCATCCGCTGCAGCAGTTCGCTGTAGTACAGCTTGACGATCGAGGCGTCCGCCGGACCGGCTTTCCCAGCCTCGCTGCGTTCCACCAGGTCTCGGCACAGCCCCCGCAGGCCTGTCAGCTCGGTCTCGAACCGCGCCAATTGATCTGCCACCACGGGATCCTCGACTGGGGCGGTTTCGAGTAACCACTTGAAGCCCGCATTGCCGAGCCGTTCGGACAACTCAAGCATGGTCATGCCGCGCTCGGCGCCGAGCGTGGCCTGCGCGACCTGCCAACCCTTGTTCACCGGCCCAACAAGATTGGCCGCGGGCACCGCGACGTCGTTGAGGAAGATCTCGCAGAAGTGCGAGTCCCCCACCGCGTTCCGGATCGGCCGCACATCGATACCGGGCGTGGTCATGTCCATCAGGAAGTACGAGATACCGTGTCGTTTGGGCGCTTCCGGATCGGTCCGGGCCAGCAGCAGACACCAGTCGGCGTGCATCGCTCCGCTGGCCCACAGCTTCTGACCGTTGACGATGAAGTTGTCGCCCTCGGCGCGGGCTGTCGTACGCAGCGCGGCCAGGTCCGAACCGGCCTCAGGCTCGGAGAACCCCTGCACCCAGATCTCGCCGTCGAGGATGGCGGGCAGGTGTCTGCCGCGTTGTTCTTCGGTGCCCGCGGCGAGCAGGGTGGAGGCAGCGTGGTGGATGCCGACGAACGCCAGCACCAGCCTGGGCGCGTCGTGCGCGGCCAGTTCCTGGTACAGCACGATCTGTTCAGGAACGCCCATGCCGCCTCCCCATTCGGCAGGCCAGTGCGGCACCGCGTATCCGGCGGTGTGCAGTTCGGCGAACCAGGCCTTCTGGAACGACGCGAACTCGTCGTCGCTGACACCGGTCTGGCTGGAGCGCCAGTCTTTCGGGACGTGCGCTGCACACCAGTCCCGCACAGTGGCGCGGAACTCGTCGAGGTCGCTCATGACGAGAACAATCCGGTAAGCCCGCGCCGACCCAGCCGGGAGGTCAGCACATCGCGGGTCTTGGACACCCCGAATGGCAAGCGACGCAACGGCTGACTGTAGCGCGACAACCACGAGAGCACGGTCTCGTCGCAGAATCCCACGGCCCCGTGCAGCTGATGGCAGACCCGGAACACCACCTCGGCGGCCTCGATCGCGGCCAGGCGCAGTGCCAGCGCATCGTTGATCGCCTCGTCTGCCGGGTTCGTGCCCACACTCCACAGCGTGTACTTGGCCAGCATGTCGACGCCGCTGCGCTCCACCTCGGCATCGGTCAGCTGGAACTGCACCCCCTGGAACGACGACAACGTCTGCCCGAACTGCTTACGCAGGCTGACGTGCGCGGTGGTCAGATCGATGGCCCTGTCCAGCATTCCGAGCAGGGTCCAGCACGGCAGGGTCAGGGCCAGAGCCACGTCATCGCAGCCGGCATCGTCCACTGCGGACAGTTCGAGGGCGGTCGCGAACGACGGGCCCGCCGCACCCAGTCTGGCCACGGTGCTGCGTACACCGTCCAATGTGACGGTGGCCCAACGGTTGTCCAGCCCCTGCAACGCGGCCTCGGGAGCGGCCGGATCGACGACGACCAGCCCGTCGGCATCGAGGTCGTGCGGGGACGCCAACCGCTCGGCGACCGGATAGGGCAAGGCCCAATATCCAGCGCTGCGGCACACCGCGGCCGCCGCCTCAAGTGAGTCGGCGTCGGAGCGGGGTTCGAGTTCAAAAACACCGAGGCTGTCCAGCACGGGCACGACCAGTGCGGCCCGGGTGTCGGGCTTGGCGTCGGCCTGGGCCAACAGTTGATCGCCACCGGCGGCCTCGAACGCCTTGAGAGCCTGGCGGCCGAACTCCTTGGCGTCGTCGCTGAGATCGAGAATCATCGCCGTCACGCCTTTCCGGCCAGCATGGTTCGCGACAACAGGATGCGCTGCATCTCGATGCTGCCCGAGGACACGGTCGACGCCTGCGAGTACCGCCAGTGGTCCTCCACCTCCGCCCGGAAGTACTCGGCTTCACTGTCACCACCGCGCGGCACCGCCGCGGGGTTGATGCGCGGCACCGCCGAGGCGATCTCCATGAGCACCTCCGCGCTCTCCTGATCCAGGCGCGTCACCGCGATCCGATATGCCGCCGAGTCACCGGGATTCACCCGGCCGGTCGCCTGCATCGACACCACCCGGTAGGCCATGAGGCGAGCGCGGCGGCAGTGGGTGAGCATCCGCGTCCACCGGCCGCGCAGCTCGGCCGGCAGCTCGTCCCACTTGTCGCCGAGTATCCCCGGGGCAGCCTGCAGCAGCCGCTCGCAACGCGCATAGCGGGCGATGCCGACGCGCTCGAAGGACACCACGTCCTGCACGATCGACCAGCCCTGATCAACGGTGCCCAACACATCGGCCTCGGTGACCAACAGGTCGTCGAAGAACACCTCGTTGAGGTGATGGGGGCCCATCATGGTGCGGATCGGACGTACCTGGATACCCGGTGAATCCATCGGCACCAGGAAGATCGTCATGCCCTGCTGCTTTTTCTCACCTTTCGAGGTGCGAGCCAGCAGGAAGCACCACTGGGCCATGGTGGCGTACGAAGTCCAGATCTTCTGGCCGTTGACCCGCCAGCCGTCGCCGTCCCGGCGGGCGAAGGTGCGCAGCGAAGCCAGGTCCGAACCCGACTCCGGCTCGGAAAACCCTTGGCACCAGATCACTTCGCCGTTCGCGATCGGGGGCAGGTGCTTGCGCTGCTGCTCTTCGGTGCCGTGCCGCATGATGATCGGACCCACCCAGTTGACGCCCATGTACTGCGCGCCACGCGGTTCGTGGTGTGCCCACATCTCCTCGCGCACCACGGTCTGTTCCCAGACCGACGCGTCGCCACCACCGAACTCCTTCGGCCACGACATGCACAGCAGATGCCGCTCCGCCAGTGTCCGGCAGAACTGCTGGGCCACAGCCAGATCCGCGGGGTCATCGGTGAACGCGCCGAGAAAGTCGGCGGGCACCTGGTCAGCGATCAGCGCACGCAGCTCACCGCGCAGCGTGTCGGCCGCCTCACCAAAATCGAAATCCACTCCTGGCCTTTCTGTTCCGGCCGTCAGCCGGCGATATTTCGCGCGTCCAGCTCAGAGAGCACTGCGGCGGTGTCCGCTCCCAGTTCCGGTGCGTACCCCGCGATCCGGCCCGGTGTCCTGGAGAACCAGGTCGGCACGCCGGGCATGCGCACCTTGCCGTGCGGGGTGTCGACGGTCTCGAACAATCCGACGGCGTTGAGGTGCTCGTTGTCGAACAGCTCATCGGGAGTGAGCATGGGCGCCGCCGGAATCTCCAACTCGGCGAACAGATCCAGCCACTCCGCGGTGGTGCGCTCCTTGAGCGTCTGGGCCACCAGCCCATACACCGTGTCGATCTGGCGGGCCCGCTGCTCCAAGGTGGCGAACTCGGGGCCGTTCCAGCTTGGCTGCACCCGCTCGATGAAAGTGTTCCAGTGCTTGTCGTTGTAGATCAGCGCCGCGATGTGGCCGTCCTTGGTCTCATACGGCCTGCGGTTGGGCGTGACCGCCCGGGGATAGATCGCAGGCCCCAGCGGAGGGTCGAACATCGCGCCGTTGGCATGCTCGACGAGCATGAAGGAGGCCATGGTCTCGAACATGCTGACCTCGACCTCCTGCCCCTCGCCCGTGCGCTCCCGGTGGAACAACGCCATGGTGGTGGCGTAGAGCGCGGTCAGGCCAGCCACCTTGTCGGCCATGATCGTGCCGACATAGGAGGCCTCACCGGTCAATTGCTGTTGCACCGCAGGCAATCCACACTCAGCCTGGATGGTGTCGTCGTACGCCGGGCGGTCGGCGTCTGGGCCGCGCCGGCCATACCCGTAGCAATTGGTGTACACGATGCCCGGGTTGATCGCGGCCACATCGTCGTAGCCGAAGCCGAGCTTGGCGACGGCCTTGGCCCGCATCGAGTGGATGAACACGTCAGCGTCCTCGATCAGCGCCCGCAGGTCGGCCTTGCCCTGCTCCGAACGCAGATCCAGCACCACGCTGCGCTTGCCACGGTTGACGTTGACGAACACACCGCTCATGCCGGGCGCCGGGCCCACCGAGATGTACCGGGTGTTGTCACCGGCCGGTGTCTCGACCTTGATGACGTCGGCGCCCATGTCGGCCATGATCTGCGTGCAGTACGGCCCCATCACCATGGCCGTCAGGTCGATGACCCGAACCCCTTGCAATGGACCGGTTCTCATGATCGCGCCCCCTCGACTGTGCGCCCAAAGCTGTAGCGGATGTGATCGGCGTGCCCGTCGGGAACAACCGGGAAGATCACCGGGTCACCGGTGTCTCGGATGCTGTCGATCTGCTCACCGACCTCTTCCACGGTCCACGACGGCCGGTACACCCCTGCCGATTCGGCGATCACGGCGCGGGCCAGCCGCCCGGCGATCGCCACGAAGAATTCACCGGTGACCGAACAGGATTCGTGCGCCAGCCAGCCCACCGCGGGTGCCACCAGATCCGGGCCCATCGGCGGATACGCCGAGGTGTCCAGGCCTTCGGCCATCCGCGTCACCGCGCCGGGCACGATCACATTGCAGACCACGCCTTCGGCGGCACCCTCCAGCGCCACCACGTTGCACAGCCCGAGGATCCCCGCCTTGGCCGCCGCGTAGTTGGCCACCTCGTGGTTGCCGTACAGCCCGCCGATCGACGAGGTCAGCACCACCCGGCCGTAGCCTGCGTCGCACATGAGCGGAAAGGCCGGGCGCACAACATGAAACGCGCCGCGGAGATGAACGTCCAGCACCGCGTCGAAGTCGTCGTAGCTCATCTCCTTCAGCGAGCCACGGCGCACCGTACCGGCGTTGTGGATGAGGATGTCCAGGCGGCCGTAGTGTTCGACGGCGGCGTCGACGATGGCCTGACCGCCCTCGGCGGTGGCGACGGAATCGGTGACGGCCACCGCTTCCCCACCGGCCGAGACGATCTCGTCGACGACGGCCTGCGCAGGTGCGGAATCGACGCCATCTCCGGTGAGAGTGCCACCCGGATCGTTGACGACGACCTTTGCGCCCTTGGCGGCCAGCAGCAGCGCGTACTCACGGCCCAGGCCCCGGCCTGCACCAGTGATGACGGCGACGCGCTCGTCGAATCTGAGTGTGCTCAAGCGAACGGTTCCTCGCCTTCGAGCTTGGTGCGCTGCAACAACCGACCGGACATCGGGTCGTATGGGGTGGCCCGGTGCATGGTCCCGGTGTTGTCCCAGATCACCAGGTCACCGACGGTCCAGTGGTGACGGTAGGTGAAGTCCGGCTGGGTGGCCCAATCCCGCAGCCGCACGAGCAGTTCCGCGCTTCTTCTGAAATCGATGTTGACGATATGACGCGCGGTGGCGCCGAGCACCAGCGACTTACGGCCCGACTGGTGCGTCCACACCAACGGCAGCTCCCGATCGCCGATGGCCATCATGCGGCGCAGCGTCTTCGCGCTCGGTTCCGGGTCGTAATAGAACAGCGTGTTCCATGCCGAGTGCATGACCCGCAGCCCGTCGATCTCGGCCTTGTCCTCCTCGGACAGGTCGTCATAGGCGGCGTAGGTGTTGCAGAACTCGGTGTCGCCCTCCTCCGGGTTACCCAGCGCCACACTCTGCAACAACGAGGCCAGGATCGGCACCTCGTTCATGGTGCCGTCGATGTGCCAGTACAGGGAGCCCTTGAGATAGTCGGCCTGTTTGTTCACCTCGGTGTCGAGGCTGACCTTGTACAGCTTTTCGCCCTGGTGCTCGGCGGCGAAGGTACCGAGGGTCTCGGTGAACGCGATCTGCTCGTCGTCGGTGAACCCGATCTGCGGGAACACCAGCACCCCGCGCTGCTCCAGCAGCTCGCGGATGCGCCCGGCATGGTCCCCGGAGAGCAGCGTGGCCTTGTCGGCGCGTATCTCGGTTCCGATGCGCGGCTTGATCTCCCGCGTCTGCAGCGCTGTGGTTGTCGTCATGTGGTGAGCTCTAATCCGTCCAGATCACCCTTCGCGCGCCATTCCGCGATCAGATCGTCGAACGCGTAGAACCCCGGCGAATAGAAATCGCCCAGGAAAGCGCCGTTACGTTCGGCGCCACCGCGTCCCTCATTGTTGTAATAGCCGGGCGTGCACGACAGCTCGAACGCCGAGTTGTCGATCGACAGTTCGCGGACCGTCGAGACCCAGGCGTCCTGGCCTTCCTGGCTCGGTTCGACCGTGGTGGCACCGCGGTTCTGCGCCTCGGCGATGATGTAGGCGATGTGCTGGGCCTGCTGCTCGAACATCGCCGTGGTGTTGGCCGACACGCCACCCTGGATGAAGCCCATGAAGAACTGGTTGGGGAAGCCGCGGCTGGTCATCCCGTGCAGGGTCTTGTAGTCGTTCTGCCAATAGTCGAACAGCGACAGTCCGTCGCGGCCCACGATGCGGTCGATCGCGAACCGCCGGCTGATCTCGGTGGAGATCTCGAAGCCGCTCGCGAAGATCACGCAGTCGACCTCGTATTCGACACCGTCGGCAACGATTCCCTTCTCCGTCAGCCGTTCCACACCCTTGGACGCCGAGACGTCGACGAGTTTCACGTTGGGTCGGTTGAAGGTGGCCAGATACTGCTCGCTGGAAGTCGGCCGCTTGCACATGAATCGGTAGTACGGCTTCAGCGCCTCGGCGGTCGCGGGATCCTCGACGATCTCACCGACGAGTCGGCGCAGCCGCTCCATGATCTTGAAGTCTTCCTCTTCGCGGAAGGCCATGATCTGCTCGATGGTCACTTCAGCGGGGTTCGGTGTGGCGGCGATCCGCGCGGTCAGGTTGCGCCCGAGCTCGGTCCAGAAGTCGCACACCAGGTCTGGTTCGCCGAACACCACCCCGACGAACGGCGACCAGTTGTGGAAGTTGCGCTTTCGTTCTTCCTGCCAGCCCGGTTGCAGGGACGCGGCCCAGGCCGGATCGGTGGATGGGTTGGATCGCGCGTCGACCGATGACGGCGTGCGCTGGAAAACCAACAGCTCCTTGGCGTCGCGGCCGAGATGCGGCACCAACTGGATGCCCGTGGCACCCGTACCGACGAGGGCGACGCGTTTGTCGGCCAGTTTGTGCAGACCACCGTTGGCGTCACCACCGGTGTAGTCGTAATCCCAACGTGCGGAGTGGAATACGTGGCCTCCGGCAGCCTTGTAGTCCTTGATCCCGGGGATACCCGGCAGCTTCGGACGGTTGTAGGAGCCTTGCGCCATGACCACGAAGCGGGCCCGGATGTCGTCGCCCCGGTCGGTGCTGATCTGCCAGCGTTGCGTCGCGTCGCCCCAGCGCAGTTCACGCACCTGGGTGGAGAACAGCGCACCGTCGTACAGCCCGAAATGCTTACCGATGTTGCTGCAGTGCTGGAGGATCTCGGCTCCGTCGGCGAACTTCTTGCTCGGCATGAAGTCGAGTTCTTCGAGCAGCGGGATGTAGCAGTAGGCGTCGTTGTCACATTGGATTCCGGGGAAGCGGTTCCAGTACCACACCCCGCCGAAGTCACCTGCCATCTCGATGACGCGGATGCCCTCGACGCCGGACTTCTTCAGGTACGCCCCGGCCAGCAAGCCGGCGAAGCCACCGCCGAGGATGACGACGTCGGCGTCCTCGACGATCGGATCCCGTTCGGTCACCGTCGTGTACGGGTCCACCTCATAGAACTCGGCGAACTCCCCTTCCAGCTCGAGGTACTGATCGGCACCCTCGGGCCGCAGACGCTTGGCCCGTTCGGCGGCGTACCGCTCCCGGATCGCGTCGATGTCGATGTCGGTGGGGGTGTCGGTGGGCCCGCATGTCGGCTGGGTTGATGGCTCCTCGCGCAGGCGCTCGTCGGCCGTCATACGTTGGCCTCCTCCGGCAGCGCGGCAGCGTGCAGCGGCGCGGGCATGTCGTGCACCGCGGGCAGCACCTCGGCCGCGAACAGCTTGGTCGATTCCATCGCCTTCTCGTACGGCATGGTGCCGAACTGCGGGACAATGGTGACCTCACAGAACGAGCAGGCCTCCTGCGCGGCCTTGAGCTTCTCGAACACCGTCTCGGGGGTGCCGATCAGCAGGTTGGACGCGTGGTATCCGGGCGGGCCGCCCTTCTTCTGGTTGCCGACCTCCGAGGCCAGCACGGCCGTCGCGCTGGCCTCGCGGGCGGCGTAGGCCTCATAGCCCTTGACCCCCTTGAAGTTCGAGGCATCGGCGAAGCCGTAGTGCACGTTGACGTCCCGATTGGCCGTCCAGATCCACTCTTCTGTTTGAGCGACCTCATCCTCGGAGCCCACGCAGTACATGAACATCACATTCTTGGGCTGACATGGTCCCAGGCCCTCCTCGGCGCGGAAGGTGTTGACCTTGCGCACCTCCTCACCGGCATCGGTGATCGGCTTGTTGCCCACGAACAGCGGAACCATGCCGCGCCGGGACAGGATCTCCAACGACTCGGCGGTCGAGGACGAGCTGTAGATCCGGTCGAACAGGTCGGTGCTGATGGGCTCGGGGCGCAGCGACATCTCCGGGAAGCTGAAGATCTTGCCCTCGTAGGAAAACCGCTCGCCGGAGAAGGCCAGCTTGAGGATGTCCAGCGTCTCGTTGAAGCGGTCGCGGCTCTCCTCACGCGGCACGCCGACCGCTGCGAACTCGCCCTTGGACACCCCACGGCCCAGCCCGATCGTGGTGTAGCGGCCATTGGAGACGATGTCGAGGTAGGCGATCTGGGTGGCCAGCCGGATCGGGTTCCACCACGGCACCACTGCCACAAACGTGCCCAGGCTGACCCGCTCGGTGCGGCCGGCGAAGTACGTCAGAGCCTGAATCGGATTGGGCGTCATGCCATATGGCGTTCCGTGGTGCTCGGGAAACCAGATCCCGTCGAAGCCCAGCGGCTCGGCGAGGTCGCCGAGAGCCAGCGCGGCCTGCACACACTTGTAGTCCGGTGTGGCGGGCGGGGTGCTGAAGTCACCGGCGAGCACACGCTCCCAGTCGTGGGAGTTCTGCGCCCCGGTACCCAGATTGACTTTCATGTTCGCTCCTTATTGGGCGATTTGTGTGCGTTGGGTAACGCCGAGCGTTACTGAACGCACCCAAATCACTGGATCTCGGTGGGCTCTCCGGTGCCCATGTACTTGGAAAGTTGGTGATGCAGGTTGACGGTGCTGCGTTCGCGGTACGGATTGGGCTTGGTGCCCGGAAATCCTGCCGACTTCATGCCCTGCTGCACCGCGGCCATGTTCGAGAAGTCCTGCGGCAGCACCGAGCGCCAGTTCGGGCTGTCGGCCGGGGTGTACTCCCATTCGGTCTGCGGCTCTTCGCCTTTGGGGTAGAGCTCGAACACGCTCACCTCGAAGATGCACTTGTCCGGGTCGTAACCCGGATCGGGGCGGGCGCTGTAGCACAGCGCACTGGTCAGGCCCTGGCCGATCTGGAAGTTGGGGAAGATCTGCCATGCGGTGCCGCTCTGTCCGAGGATGTCGGGCGGGATGGTCGGCCAGACCACGCCGCGCGCCTCGTCGTCACGACGGGCCGAGGACAACCAGTGCTCGAGCACCTTGTCGGCGGGCGTGCCTTCGGGCAGTTCGTCGACGAGTCGTTTGGCGGCGTTGACCAGTGTCTGCGTGGTGGTCGCGTTGGTCTCTTCCATGGTGTAGACCTGCATCTCGGCAGTCGAGATGCGGGGATCACCGGTGCCGAGCCGGATCTTGGACTTGGTCTCCTCCATGTCCTTCGGCGCGTCGTAGCCGATGTTGGAGTGCTTGCCCTGCGCCTTGGCCCAGCCCTTGAATTCACCGAACTTGTTGAACTCGGGGTGGGTGGTGAACACGTGGTAGGTCTCGTTGAAGGCCTCCATCGCGACTTTCCAATTGCAGTCGAACTTCAGCCATTTGCGCCACTTGTAGCGCATGTTCTCCAGACCGAACGGGTCCAGAATTTTGGCGGCCGGAAACAGGAAGTCCGCCAAGGGTTCACAGTCGGGGTCCATGTTGATGAACAGCCAGCCGCCCCAGGTGTCGACCCGCACTCCGGCCAGGTGGGTGTTCTGCGGGGTCAGCGTGCCCTGCCAGTCGTCCTGCTCCCGGATGTGGGTGCAGGCACCCTCGAGGTCGTACGTCCAGCCGTGGAATCCGCACGTGAACGACTTGCGGGTGCGGGCGCAGGCGTTCTTGGCGCCGGCCGGCGTATCGATCAGGCGCCGTCCGCGGTGCATGCAGACGTTGTGGTGCGCTGCAAAGGTGTCCGCGCCCGTTCGTACGACCAGGATCGAATCGTCGAGGATGTCGTAGGTGATATAGCTGCCCACCTCGGGCAGGTCCTCGACGCGACCGACCTGCTGCCACACCTTGCGCCACAAGCGATCCCGCTCGTTGCGCGCGTACTCCGGCGAGATGTAGGCATCGACCCCGATGGTCATGGGGCTGGAAAGCTCTTCGGTCACTCATGCCTCCTTATGGCCGCGCGGAAGTCGTCGTCCTTGAGGAACAGCGAGGTGTTGTCGGCGCCGAGATGCGTCCAGCGCAGGTTGAGCCCGCCGTCGACCAGGATGGTCTGGCCGGTGATGTAGCTCGACAGATCCGAGAGCAGGAACAGGATGGCCCCGGCCTGCTCTTCGGGGGTTCCTCGCCGGCCCATCGCGATGGCCCGCTGGTCCCGCTCCGGGTCGGCGTCGACATACGTTGCCGAGGCGGCGGTTTCGGTCACGCCGGGGGCGACGGCGTTGACGCGGATGCCTTCGGCTGCAAGCTCTGCGGCCATCGTGCGGGTGGCCGCGACGATCGCGGCCTTCGCGGTGCCGTAGGCGACGTGATAGGGCGCGGTGTTCATCCCACTGATCGAGGACACCGACACGATCGAGCCCGGAGTGCCCTGCGACCGGATCTCCGCGGCCACCCCCTGGCTCATGAAAAACATGGTTTCGAGGTTCGCGGTGAACAATTCACGCCAGTCGGCCCGTGACACCCGCGTGGCCGGCATCCAGGTCGACGGGGCTGCGCCCCCGGCGACGTTGACCAGTCCGTACAGCGTGCCGTCGGCCTGTCGTGCCGCCTCGAGCACCGTGGCGATGCCCTCGTCCGTCGACGCATCGGCGGCCACCGTCACCACGTTCAGTCCCTTGTCGGCCAGCGGCGCGACGTGGGTGTCGAGGTTGTCCTGCGATCGGCTCACCGCCACGACCGTGGCCCCGGCCTCGGCCGCCATTCGCGTGACCGTGGTGCCGATGCCGCCACCACCGGCACCCGACACCACCACGACTCGGCCGTCCAAGCTCAGGGAACTGTCCATTCGCACCCCAACTCGCTTAATTGTCCGGACAACATATAGCGATCTTCATACTGGAGAACACTATTCCCCAGCAGTTATTCGACCGTCAAGGGTCGATTCGCAGTTTCAGGCAGCTATTGTCTGGACTACGGCCAGTTGCTAACGTCCGAGGTCATGAGCGCGCCTCCGGTATCCGATGCGAGATACACCGCAAACCCGACCGTGGCCGAGAACTGGGCGCTGGAGCAGGTCACCGGCCCGAGCCGGCTGTTCGGCGCGAACGGCCTGCGGACCGGCCCGGACGGGCGCATCTACGTCGCGCAGGTCACCGGCAGCCAGATCAGCGCGATCGACCTGGAAACCGGGCAGCTGGAAACCGTCAGTGCCAAGGGAGGCGACATCATCGCCCCCGACGACGTGGCGTTCGACTCGAGCGGCAACCTCTATGCCACCGAGGTGATGGACGGACGGGTCAGCGTCCGGGGAGCCGATGGCACCACCCGGGTCCTGCGTGACGACGTGCCGTCGGCCAACGGCATCACGTTTCATCAGGGCCGCCTGTTCGTCGGAGAGTGCCGCGAGGGCGGTCGGCTCATGGAGTTCGACCTGGCCGGTGGCGCCCCGCGCATCCTGCTGGAGGACGTGCCATCGCCCAACGCCATGGAGGTGGGCCCCGACGGGTTGCTCTACTTCCCCGTGATGGGTGCCAACGAGATCTGGAGGTTGGACCCCGACCAGAGAGGCCCTGTCGAGCCGCAGGTGGTGGCCAGCGGACTCGGGGTTCCGGACTCGGTCAAGTTCGACGCCGACGGCCACATCGTCTCTACACAGGTGGCGAGCGGTCAGGTGCTGCGCATCGATCCACGTAACGGTGAGCAGACGCTGCTGGCCCAGTTGTCGCCCGGGCTGGACAACTGCACCTTCGTCGACGGCCGCCTGTTCGTCTCCAACTTCACCGGTGAGATCACCGAGATTCTGTCGGGCAGCACCAGGACCCTGCTTCCGGGCGGGCTGAACTGGCCGCTGGATCTGACCGTGGGCCCGGACGGCAACCTGTATGTCGCCGACGGCACCTACTTCTACCGGGTCGGCCCCGGCGGCGCCCTGCAGACCGTCGCCATGCTGTTCTCCCCCGGCTACCCAGGGTTCCTGCGTGGGGTGATCGCCTCGGGCCCAGGAGAATTCATCGTCACCACCGCTGCCGATACGGTGGCCCGATTCCGTCCAGCGGGCGCCGACGACGAGGTGAGCGAGGTGCTCGCCGGCGGCGTCGATCAGCCCTACGGCCTTGCGCTCGCCCCCGACGACTCGGTGCTCGTGGTCGAACAGGGTGCGGGACGGCTGGTATCGGTACGCGACGGATCCGTCACGGTCCTGGCCTCGGGTCTGGACACCCCGGTAGGTGTCGCGATCGGACCCGATGGGGCGCCGCTGGTGTCAGTGGCCGGTGCCGTCGTGAGCGTGAATGGTGGCGATGTCAGGCCGCTCGTCGATGGATTGCACACACCGCACGGCATCCTGGTGCGCGACGGTGCGCTGTACATCGTCGATTCTGGAAGCAAGGAACTCATCAGCTACGACCTGTCCGATGCGGCGCGCACCACGATCGCGGGCGGCCTGCCAGTCGGCCCGCCGCCCGGAGTCACCCCCAAGCCCTTGAAGGGCATGCCGCCGTTCTCCGGCCCGCAGGGCCCGTTCGCCGGGATCGCCGCGGGACCCGATGGCACACTCTATATTTCGGGCGACGGCGACGGCAGTGTGCTCGCGCTGCGACGGGGTTGATCAGAACCATGACAATCACCCCAGCGGATCACCGTTATCTGCAGGTGGCACGCACCCTTCGCAAGGAGATCGTCGACGGGGTGTACCCGGTGGGCGCTCAGTTGCCCACCGAGCACGAACTGTGTGAGCGCTTCGAGGTGAGCCGCTACACCGTGCGCGAGGCGCTACGGCGGCTGCGCGACGACAACCTCGTCACCTCACGGCCCCGCGCGGGGACCACCGTCGCACCCCGGGCTGCGACCAATACCTATGCCCAGGACGTGGTCTCGATCAACGACCTGCTGGCATTCGCCACCGGAGCCCAATTCACCATCGAGTCCAATGCCATGGTCACGATCGATGGCGAGTTGGCCGGGCGCACCGGGCTTCCACTGGGCGAGCAATGGCTGGCGGTACTGGGCTACCGGCAGTCCGAAGGCGATCCCGCACCGGTGTGCCGTACCGAGTACTACATCAACCGTGGCTTCGCCGCCGTCGGGCGACTGCTGCAGCGACATTCCGGTCCGATCTTCCCGCTCATCGAGGATCTGTTCGGGGTCAGCATCGTCGAAGTGCACCAGGAGATCTCAGCGATCGTCACCTCACCAGAGCTCGCGGCAGGCCTCAAGGTCGCGGCGGGCACAGCGGCCCTACAGATGCAGCGCACGTATACGACCTCCGACGGCGAGATCGCTCAGGTGACCGTCAACACGCATCCGTCGGACCGGTTCCGTCACGCCATGACGATGCGCCGGGTCAAGGGCTGAGCAGCGGTGCGAAGCCTGGTGCGACAGGACGACGCACGTACGGCCGACGCCTACGCCCGGGGCCTGTGGGTGAGAACCACGTTGGCCGACGCGCTGGCCGACGCGGCGCGTGACAACCCCGACCGGGTGCTGGTGGTCGACGGCGACACCACGCTGACTGCTCGCGAGTTGCACCAACGGGCAAAGGCTCTGGCGATGCAGCTGGCCGAATGGATGCCGGTGGGCAGCGTGGTGTCCTTCATGCTGCCCAACTGGCACGAGGCCGCCATCATCTACCTGGGCGCCACGTTGGCCGGAATGGCGGTCAACCCGATCCTGCCGTCACTGCGCGACCGGGAACTGGGCTTCATCCTCGATGATGCGCACAGCCGGGCGATCTTCATCCCCGCCGAGTTCGGCAACCATGACTACGCCGCGATGCTCACCCGGGTGTGCGACCGGATGGACACGCCGCCGCACGTGGTGGTGCTGCGGGGCGATTCTGGCCCACACCGGTCGTTCGACGACCTTCCTGCGGCACCCGACCGGGAGCTACCGGCACTCGATGCAGACGACATCCGGATGATCATGTACACCTCGGGCACCACCGGCCGCCCCAAAGGAGTACTGCACAGCCACAATTCGATCCACGCGCTGATCCGACAACTGCGTGAGCACTGGATGATCGAACCCGGTGACACCTTCCTGGTGCCCTCGCCCATCGCCCACATCGGCGGCTCCATCTACGCCTTCGAGTGTCCGCTGCTGCTCGGCAGCACCGCGGTGCTGATGCAACGGTGGAACGCCGAGGCCGGCGTGGCTCTGATGACCGAGCGCAAGTGCACCCACATGGCCGGGGCGACACCGTTTCTGGAACAACTGCTCGGAGCCGCCGAGCTGGCCGGCACCCGACTGCCCGACCTCAAGGTGTTCATCTGCGGCGGCGCATCGGTGCCCCCATCGCTGATCCGACGGGCGTCGGACTATTTCGAACGCGCCGCGGTCAGCCGGGTCTACGGCTCCACCGAGGTACCGGTCACCACTGTCGGCTCGCTGGCCCCCCGGAGCGTCGAGCACGCCGCCGAGACCGATGGTCGTCCCGGATTCGCCGAGGTCCGACTGGTTGCCGGCGAGATCCGCGCCAGGGGCCCGCAGATGCTGCGGGGTTACCTACATCCGGAGGACGAGATCGAATCCTTCGACGAGGACGGCTTTTTCCGCACCGGAGATCTCGGCCGATGGGTGGACGGCGATTACCTGCAGGTAACCGGGCGGGCCAAGGACCTCATCATCCGCAACGGCGAGAACATCTCTCCCAAGGAGGTCGAGGACATCCTGGTCGGTCACCTCGGCATCGTCGAGGCGGCCGTGGTCGGTCTGCCCGATGACCGCACCGGGGAACGGGCCTGCGCAGTCCTGGTGACCGCCGACGGTCACCGCCCGGATGTGACCGAACTGGGTCGGGTGCTGGCCGAACACGGGCTCGCCCGGTTCAAGACGCCCGAGCAGGTGGAGGTCTGGGATGCCCTGCCGAAGAACGATGCGGGCAAGGTGCTCAAGCACCACATTCGAGCGACGCTGAAGGGTTGACCACAATGCAGGTTGCGATCGTCACCGGGGCCAGCAGCGGCATCGGATTCGGCTGTGCCACCGCCCTTGCCGCCGCGGGGATGGCGGTGCTCGGCACCGGACGCGACGAGGACCGGCTGGCCGAACTGGAACGCGCGATCGGTGATCCGGAGCGGGTGGAGACCGTCGCGGCCGACCTGACCTCCGACGACGGTCCGAGCCGAGTGGT
Organism: Mycobacterium sp. URHD0025; assembly: GCF_000426065.1. GTDB lineage: Bacteria > Actinomycetota > Actinomycetes > Mycobacteriales > Mycobacteriaceae > Mycobacterium. Next base: position 159,800 of record NZ_AUEQ01000015.1, read on the forward strand.
CGAGGCGGCCGTGCGGCGCTGGGGTCACGTCGACTTCCTGATCAACAATGCCGGCATCGGAAGCCCCAAACCTCTGCACGAAACCGATGACGACACCCTGGACTACTTCCTGGGGATCATGCTGCGCGCACCGTTCCGGCTGGCGCGAGATGTGCTGCCGCACATGGGCCCCGGCTCTGCGATCATCAACATCACCTCGACCTTCGCCGTCGTCGGCGGGTTGCGCGGCGGCGCGTACTCGGCGGCCAAGGGCGGGTTGACGGCACTGACCACCCATATCGCCTGCCAGTACGGTGCACAGGGCATCCGGTGCAACGCGGTGGCACCGGGTGTCACGGTGACGCCGATGGTCGAGCACCGCCTGCAGAATGACGGATTTCGCAAGATGCAAACCGAGATGACCCCGCACACCCGGCTCGGCCGGGTGGAGGACATCGCGTCCACCGTGGCATTCCTGTGCTCCGAGGGCGGCAGCTTCATCAACGGCCAGACCATCGTCGTCGACGGCGGTTGGAGTTCGACGAAGTACCTGTCCGATTTCGCACTCAACGCAAAGTGGACTGCCCAATGAATGTGTTCGCCGTACTCGACCAGGCCGCGGCACGATTCGGTGGCCGGGGTGCGCTGTTTCTCGGCGAACGTCGGCTACTGACCTGGGCGCAGTTGCGCGATCGAGTGTTACGGCTGGCCACCACGCTGAAGACGCTCGGCGATCGCGGCACCCGCATCGCCGTCGCGAGTGAGAACCGGCCCGAGATCGTCGAGCTCATGTTCGCCATCTGGGCGGCCGAATGCGTATTCGTTCCGGTCAACTACAAGCTGCATCCCCGCGAGATGGCCGACATCCTGGCCGATTCCGGTGCGGCACAGGTGTTCGCGTCGGCCAAGATCGCCGAGGGCCTTGCCGCCGTCACCGACGTCCCGGTCGAGATCATCGGCAGCCAGTCCTACTCGGACCTGTTCAACGCCGAGCCGGCGACCCCGCCGGTGACCGATCCGGACACCCTGGCCTGGCTGTTCTACACCAGCGGCACCACCGGAAAGTCCAAGGGCGCCATGCTGTCCCACCGCAACCTGATGGCGATGACGGTGGCACACCTGGCCGATTTCGACGACCCGGACGAGAATTGCAGCCTGATCCACGGCGCCCCGATGTCACACGGCTCCGGTCTGTACATCCCGCCGTACGTGCTGCGCGGTGCCAGCCAGGTGGTGCCGGAGTCCGCCGCATTCGAGCCCGACGAGTTCCTGGACCTGTGTGGCCACCATCCCGGCAGCAGCGCCTTCCTGGCGCCGACCATGGTGCAGCGACTGATCCAGACCGGCCGGCCCCGCCCCGACAACCTGAAAACCGTGGTCTACGGGGGCGGGCCGATGTACGTCGACAGCCTCAAGAAGGCACTCGCCGCCTACGGTCCGATCTTCGTACAGCTGTACGGGCAAGGCGAGGCACCGATGACGATCACGGGGCTGCGCCGGGCCGACCACATCGGAGCGGACGACGCGACGCTGGGCTCGGTCGGGTACCCGCGTTCCGGTGTGGAAGTCGCCGTGCTGGCCGAGACCGGCGAACCGGCAGCCGTCGACGAGATCGGCGAGATCGTCTGCCGCGGCGACGTCGTGATGTCCGGCTACTGGAACAATCCCGCCGCCACCGCCGCCACGCTCAAGGACGGCTGGCTGCACACCGGCGACATGGGTTCCTTCGATGCGCGCGGCTATCTCACGCTGCGCGACCGATCCAAGGACGTGGTGATCAGCGGCGGCAGCAACATCTATCCCCGCGAGGTGGAGGAAGCACTGCTGGAACACCCCGGCGTTGTCGAGGCCGGCGTGGTCGGTGCTCCTGACGCCGATTGGGGTGAGGTGGTGGTCGCGTTCGTGGTCGGAGATGTCGACGCCGCCGACCTCGACGCGCACCTGCTGGAACGCATCGCCCGGTTCAAACGGCCCAAGCGCTACGAGTTCATCGACGCGCTACCCAAGAACAGCTACGGCAAGGTGCTCAAACGCGAACTGCGGGAGCGGCTCGCACATCAAAGCTGAGTCTGCCCACCGTCGATAGCCACGTCCACCCCGGTCATGACGCTGCTCTGGGCTGAGGTCATGAACACCACCGCAGCGTTTGATCTCGTCGTGTTGGCCCAACCGCTTCACCGGCACTTAAGACACCCAGCGATCCCCGCCCGATTTGCTCCGCACCCGCAGCAACCGCGACCTGAAATTCACAACCGGCAAGTCTGAGTCAAGTGAACTTGATGGAGTCCCGCCGAACAGGAACGCGCGGAATCACCTTATACTCACCCAATGCACCTAGATTGGGTGTATGACGCCAGCTAGCGACACATCCGATTCGCTTCGATGTTCGCTCTGCGGCCGAGGTGTGCCCCCCTCGACTGAACTCTGGTTTCCTGTCTTCTCCGACTTCTTCCACATCATGATTGGAACTCACCCGGGCACTACACCGCTGCACGTTCCCCTTGTAGACGGCACGACTTCGGTCACCAACGCGGATGGACTCCTTCACGAACTACGTGTCCCGGCAATCTGTCCGGACTGTCAAGACCAATTGCGCATCAATGTCGACTTACCTGCCAGACCCATCATTGATCGAATCATCAGTGGCCCTCGATATGCCCTATCGAAGTTCGACCACGAGACTTTAGCCCGGTGGTCCTTGATGACGACCTTGTTGCTAGTTTCGGCCGCGCCTCAGACTTTGAGTGAAAATGTGGCAGAGACGTTGCACAGTATAGCGACGACGGCCGAACTACCCGGAACGGTAGTGCTAGATGCCTTCGGAATGCGTGAGGGACACGTCGCGCCGGTCGAATTTCGCAGCCTAGTCCGGACTGCGGTACACACGGCACACAGCGCGCTCCAATTCGCAGCCGCGATGATCAGCATTCCACACCTAACCCTGGTCTGCGTATACGGCTCTGATGATGGTCTTCTCCAGCATGCGGTGAGCTTCGTCGAGGAGGCGTCCGCTGAGATCGAACGGATCCGGTTGTGGCCAAAAACGTCTCCAGTCAACGTTCCTCTGCCCGCAACACACTCCGCAGCTCAGGCAGTCGCATTCTGGAAGAACTTCGGCCCTCCGCTTGCGGTCGCCGCAGGGCCCGCTTAGACCCCCGCAACTTAAGGCAGGATATCGCCGAGTAACTGCTCGGCCCTACGTTTAAGATCGTCCGACCAGTACGAATCATCGCAGGTTGCCACCTTGGCGAGAAAGTCGCGCACACGATGCGATACGAGACCATGCAGCGCAGGGCCGTGCCTTTCTAACAATTCGGTGAGCGCCTCCGCGTTGCTCCTTACATGGGTCGGTGGTGATTCGTTAAGTACGAGCTGGTCACTGATCCTCACGCGAATCTCTACCACGGCCACCAGCGCATCGAATCGTCCCGTACGGGTGGCAAGAGAAAGGTACAGTCCGGCAGCCCGAAACATGGCATTCAATGCGTCGTCGACGTCATCTCCGAGACGACTCTGCGCCAAGGCGAGGTAGGCATCGCCAAGTAGCGCGTCTCGGTCGTTCTCCGCGGCAACGGAATCAGCCGCCTCGAGATAGCCGATGGCCTCCTCAGCCGCCCTTCTCGCGTCTTTGTGTCGAGCCACATTGAGCGCGTGATGGGACTGAAGTACGAGGGCCTGAGGAAGCAGTAGCGTCGCGCGATCGCCGTCGCGAGCCGACAACTCGCGAGCGACGCGTACGGCATCGTTCGCAGTCGTCACGCTCGGCCAGAAGTCTCCAAGGGCTACATGAGTGATACTGAGCCATTGCACACCACGGACATGCATCTGCGTTATCGGCTCCCAATCGTCCAGATTCCAGTGGTCGTAAAGGCACTCGCGCGATATCTCTACCGCGTTGCGCAATACCGACGCAGCCGCGCCCAGATTCCCATTGCGGAACAGCAGCTCACCGGCTAGAAACATGTGTGCAACCAGCGCCGGGAGATGTTGGAATCGATGATGCGGTTCCGGTCTGTCAACGAGCTTCTGGCGAACGGCCACTGCTTCCTCAGCGAGTGCGATTGCCGATTCAAAATCGGCTAATCCCTGCTTGGCCGCGGCCAGAAGGTGAGCGAGGTTCGCGTGTGACGACTTCAGTTGATCGACGTGTTCGGAATGTAACCGTAAGAGTTTGAGGGAGCGTTCACGGAATCCCATGGATCCATTGGGATCCCCAATCCGGTCCAGATGTTCGGCGAACTCATGTAGCAGATCAATGCGCCTTACATCGAGTTCGAGATTAGGAAGGTTCTCGTCTGAGGTCCGTTCGAGTGCAGCCAACTCACTGTCGACGTCGTCACATAATTGAAGGGCTTGATCGTAATCTTCACGCTTGACCGCGGCCTTTGCGGCATCGATGACCTTTAGGAGATGGCGGAGGCCGTCGGGACAACCGCCGACAATCGCATCAATGGTCAGCAGGCTCGGATCGAAGCGGCGCCGATCGATTCCGCCGCTTGGGAGGAACTCCCGTTGAGCCGACACTTCGGTGAACTCGTGTGTGGCGGCGTTCATTTCAAGGGTCACCGCAGGGTTCGTCTCTGCGACCATCCGAAAGATGTCGATTGCTTGTTGTAACGAATCCCGAGCTTCGGCGTACTCGCTGGCTGCCCAATGTGCACGTCCGAGAACTTGGAGCGCACGCGCGAAGTCTCTGAGGTGCTCCTCTGACTGGACATCACTCAGCGCGCTCGCGCGAATCGCACGAGCCCTCGTTGCTGCTTCCAGTGCCGAACGCGGATCATCCTTCAGCAATAGAGAGTTAGCCAAATTGACCAAACTCGATGCTAGACGCTCGTCATACCTCGACTGATGTATTCGAGCAAGTTCCTCGGTAAGTCTGAGGCATTCGTAGTTTGCATCCAGCGCTTCGTCGAGCATGCCGCACTCGGTTAGCCTGACACCTTGATTGTGAAGCGCGAGTGCAAGGGCGTCCATTTGGGGCCGCTCACCGTTCTGCGCGGCTCTCACCATCACCACAGCCTCGCTCGTCACTTCAAGGGCTTTGTCGAACTCACTGGCGATTTCGGCGAGTATGATTCCAAGCGTCCACATGGCCGTCGATTGCGCCTGAACAATCTCGAACGGATCCTCCTCGAACAGGGCTGCAGGTACCGAGCCGAAGACGTGGGCCGCTTCAGCTGCAAGGGCGATGGACTCCGTCGTCCGATCACGGTTCCAGACCAGAGTTGCTAAGTTGCGGAGCGTCTCTGCAACCAGAAGGGCGGAAACACCCCGCTCCTGCATCTGGATCGATCGGGCGATGCTGACCGCTTCGCGCTGGCTGGCGATCCCCTCCGCCAGGCGGCCCGCCTTCTGGTCGACCTCTACAGCGTCCAGAACGCTTCTCAGCCTGTGACGCAGACGGCTGCCCGTCTGTGCAGCGAGACGTTCTGACAGACTACGCGATCGTTGCAAACGATCTTCCTCGGCGCAGGAAAGTAGATCCTCGAGCTTTTCCCGCTGCTCGGCGCTCAGCACCGTCTCAGTGAGTTCTTCGAACCTGTGTTGGCCGAAATCCATTACCAGTTCGTCTAACGACTCAAGCACCTCAGGCTCAACCCGACGGCCGGCATCGAGCCGGAGGCCAATTCCTTTCAAGTACCACCTCATAGCGGCTTCGTCGTTCGACCGAGCTCTCTCGACCTGTCCGAGTTCGTGCTGGACTGTTCCAGGCTCGACAGGAAGTGTCGACTCTTCGCCGTCGTTCACGATGTCCATGAGAGTCTCGAAGGCCAACTCGAAATCTCCGCGGCGCGAAGCGATGTGCGCACTTAGAAGTCGTGCTCGCCCCGTGGATCCGACTCGTCGGTTTCCGATTCCAAGAGCGATCGAGTCGTCGCACAAACGCTGCGCCTCATCCAGATCCCCGAGTGCGAGTGCCAGTACCGCCTGCTGAAGAATCGCCGCTGCATGGGCGGAATGGTCGCCAGTTCGCTCCGCTAGTTTTCGAGCTTCAGCAAACAGCCTCTTGGCCTTGGTATTTTGGCCTTGACTACATTCGAGGATCCCCATCTGCAGTAAGAGGTCGGACATGTCGGCTACAAGCCCGAGGCGGCTCCTGATGTCAAAGCATCGTTCAAACATTGTTCGTGCGGTTTCGACATCACCGCGCTGCTGCGCAAAAACTCCGAGCTTGAAGCAGCTCGCCGCTATGCCTACGTGGTCCTCATCATCCTCGCGCAAGTCTAAGGATCGCTGGAGCAATCGCTGAGCCTCGTCGTCATCACCGCGCAGCGAGGCAAGTGTGCCCAAATGACCAAGTGTGCGCGCGATTCCACTGTTCGATCCTCGACGCTCATCAATCGCGAGACTGTCATTGAAGAGCCGCGTGGCCTCGTCGTAATCGCCACGTTCGCGGGCGATGATCGCCAACTGTCCGTACTCAGAAGCAAGGCTAGCGTCGGCGCCGTTGGCGATATGGATCTGCGCAGCGCGTCGATAATCAGTTTCCGCTGCGTCAACTTGTCCTCTCTGGAAGTAGAGGTTCCCGCGCCGGTGCAGCCAGATTCCTTGCCGAAGGGGCTGGGAATCAAACATCTGCAGCATTTGGTCCACGAGCCGACTCTCCGCGTCCCAATCCCCCACATCATGCAACCGGTCGCAGATGGAATCCGTCACATTCGCCACCTCGTCGAGGTCGCCCGCCAAGACGAGGTGGTGGCGAGCCTGTTGGAGGCTGTGCAGCCAGCTGTCGATACCGAGAATGAGAATGCCTCCACGCCAATCCCAGTACCCGGCAGCGCGTTTGTGAGCATCTCGAATCGCTGCAGGAGCAATGGCATCGCTGCGGCGGAGAAATGCTGCGACGAGACGCTCGACGGACACCTTCATATCGTGAGGAGAAATGCTCAGCAGACTGAGTCTCACAAGTGTCTCGATGGCGTCTGCTGCACGTTCATCCGGGATGACCGGCGGAACGATAGAACGGACGAAGGCAACGAGGTGTGGCGCGAGTTCCGCTACGGCATCGGCGTTCAATACGCTCAAATCGGGCTCCGGTTCTGACGGGTCGACCCCGTGGGTGCGGAGGGTTTCGGCAAGATGGCTAAGAGATTCGTGGGCGAGCGTGGATGACGCGTCAGGATCCGGATCACCTGTTTGGTAGAGCAGGCCCGTGGGGTCGACCGGTTCGCGATAGACCGACATCCGAAGTAAGAGATCCCGCTCGAATTCGCCGAGACCCCCTATCAATTCGGGGATTCCGACCTGCGCGGCCACGCCACTGGATGCGGCCGACAGTGCGGCATTGATATCGCATTCAGAGTCGGATACTCCAGACTGCCCATCAACTTGCCTGCTCTCGTCTTGCAGCGCGAGGGCTGAATCGACAGTTTGGAGGCAGAGCGGATGCCCACCTACATCATCCCAGACATGTTGCAAGGCAACGTCCGACAACTGGCCGAGGTGCGGAAGCGACCACATGAGTTTTAGCGACTCCCCGCGAGATAGCGATCCAAGGTGAATCCACCTGAGTTTCTTGTGCGCATCGTTGGCCAGGGTGAAACCTCGCCGCGTTGTAAAGATGAACCGCCACCTAGCGTGGTTCGGAATCGAATCTGCGAGGAACTGAGCCATATCGGCGTCGACCTGAGTTCTGTCGAAGTCGTCCCAAGCGACGATCAGCGGCAGGCCTCCTGCCGCCGCCCGGTCCAGAGCGCGCAGACGATCCGCCTGAGGCCGGCGATCGTCCAGGATTTCGTGTGCGAGTAGGCGCTGTGCCTCAGCCTCCAGGCCCTGAAAGAGATCTGCGGTCGAAATCAAGGCTCGCCCGATTGGACCGAGAATGTCGTTCATCGTCGAAGGAGCCCGTATCACCGCGTTCGGCCGCCCGGCGAGCTGATGCGCGAGAACTCCTTGGAGTAACGCAGTCTTGCCGCTTCCCCCGATGCCCTGGATGACAATGCTTCCGGCGCCCGCCGCTGCGAGAGCCTCGACCACCATGCGCTGCTCCGCTCGGCGCCCCACGAAGTTCCCGACTACGCGTCCTCGAGATGCGCCAGTGCGAGCCTGCGAATCGGTGTGAGTCCGGCCGTACAACTCGAAACGCGGTGATGGAGTTCGGACGGTCACGACACTCCATTCATCAAGGTCAGCGAGCCGCGAGTCACCCATCCTCGAGTTGGTCCGGATGCGGTTCTGTGTCGACCGTCGCGCGTCAGCGACCGCAGACACGAGGTCGGGAACCTCAGAGCGCGCAAGTTCGCGGTAGAGGGTCGAGAAGAAGGCTGTTGCGTATGTATCGGTGACTGATGTCTCCGTCGCAACCACGGCAGGCACGCCGTTGTCGATCAGTTCGTCGGCAAAGGACAATCCACCCGGACTTTCAGATGCCCCGGTATGGCAGGCCGCCAGGCACACAACCGGTGGCGCAGAGACTCCGGCGAAGGCCTCGTTCACGAGCTCAGCAGCACTGATCACGCGAGGCCCTCCATGGTCGTCCTCTAGCACTATCGAACCTGGTGAGCCATGCCCCGATATATGAAGCACATGAACGGTTGCCTCTGACAGAGCCTGTCGTAGAGCGTCAGCCGTAGCGAACTGAACTATGTGGATATCGGTGTCGGCATCGCGCGCACCACTAACGGCAGCCTCTACGTTCCGGAGCTCATTCTCATAATCGAGTATTCCGCCGTCGTGGCCATTGGGCGCAGCAATTGCCACCAGAATGCGCAACGGCCCTGGTGTCACTTCTGTTCTGTGACTGTGCGACACGCGATATATGGCGATACCGGTTCGCAGGGCGAGAGGCTCCATCGATTCGGGATCGCACAATCCCTCCCAAGGTACCCATGCGAATTCCCCAGGATCGATGCCGATGCGGACCGTTCGATTCGTGGTCGCCGCCTGTTCGAGGAGATTTTGAAGGACCGTCGAGACAGGCGGCTGAACAAACGCATGCCATGCCAACACGCCTGCTCGCGCGAGCGACGCTGAGCGAGCACCATCGAGCCATTGCGGGTCCAGGGAATACGATGAGTTCTGACCAAGTCGGCTAGTCGAAGCGCGGACCTGCCGTACGTCCGCAACCGCATTCTCCAAACCGGGTCCGGCGCCCCTGTGCACCGCTCGCTCGAAAACGTTGCTACCGGCAAGCGTCGTGGCGGACTGCGAAACGCTCAAGACGACGTCAATGCTGTTCGCCCAGTCCCGCGTTTCGTTCATGTCAAGCCCCTCGAACTGCACCGTGGGAGCACGTCAGCAACAGCGTTGGGACGGACGCGAGCGCACCAATCATCCCCGGTGCGACCGGTGTTCACCGCATCGAGTGGGTCTTTTACCTCCATCACTGTTCCTTGCTACGAAGGTGGCAATACGATGCCTCAAGTATTAGTCGATCCCTACGACACGGCAGGAAGGTCATGGCAAAACCTACTAAAGAGGGAGCGGTCGGCGACATTCACTTCGACGGCGCCAGTACCTGGATCTGTCTTGGGGGGTCCGATTGGGTAGCGAGTCTACCGAGCGAGACCGACGCGCTTATCCGACAACGAAACATGCAGGATTCTGACGGGAATGATCGTTTGTGACGAAATCGTCTGGAGCAGACTCCGACGGCAAGCCGTTAGATCAGGCAGGGTCGACAATCGCTAGCCCGGGCGCGGGTCTAAGCCGATGGAGCCTGGGCGCGGCGGGAACCAGGACTACAGCTAAGTGGCTGATCGGCAGCCTCGCCGCAGCTGGAGCGTTGATATTTGGTGCGGGTCCCATTGTGAACCGGCCCGAATTGTCGTGGTCAGACAATCGCTATCAGCTACTCCTCGCGCTGATGTTCGGTGCGGTCGGATTGATCTCCCTCATTCTGCTGATCGGTCAGATCGCGCATGTCCTCACTCCAGTGAAACTGAGCCTGGAGAACATTCCCGAGGACATGATCCGTGACCTCAACGCCGCCGCAGATGTGCGTCTGCCGTCCGGGTCAAGGACGTACTCTGAATTCCTAGGCAACTACCGCAAGTACAGAACGATCGCCGCTACGACTTCCGATGCGTTAGCGCGAATAGACTCCAAATCTCATCACGCCGACCTACGGCGTGATCAGCTTAAAACTCTGTCTGAGCAAGCGCAGCGCAACGCGCAGATTTACAACCGCGCGGCAGACAGCTACCTCAACCAAGCCGAATTCTACAGTGTCTCTGGACTATTCAAGCAAAGTCGCATTCTGTCACTCGTGCTCGCGATCGGGGCGGCCGTTGGGGCGCTGACATTCCAACTCGCGCTCGCCAGCCGCCCTACAGACACGCCCAAACCGCCCGCACTGTCCTACATTCTGGCGCCCCAGGGGCCGAACGCGCTGTGGGATTCGCTGGGCCTCCAACACTGCACGCTCGGCGCAAGGGTCCCGGTTCTTGTATCGGCCGGTGATGGGTCGGACGATCAGCCCTATGCGGTTACCGTCCTCAAAGTGAACGATCAGTGCACGCCCACGTCCTTCCAACTGCGCGGGGACGCGCTAACTCTGGTTAGGATTCCGCCGACGACAGTCACGGTTGAGTATCGGCCATGAGATTAGAGGAAAAGCGAGTCGTCGTGGTCCCACGGGAGCTGTCACGTGACTTCGTGCACGACGTCTTCGAACATGGAGGTTTCTGAACCGTTTACGTGAGAGCGCCCAAAATTGGCATGGGTCAACCTTTGCGCAGAAGGCAGTCGTTGCCATCACGCGCGATGGCGTCACACAACAGCAAGGACTGTCTGGCACGTTCCGGTCTTCCACTGCGACGTTCCGACATCGTCGTGGGCACGTTGGAGGCGCATACGGGGATCTTCTCCGAGGTCACCGTTAGGCATTTCAGCACTCATGAGGCTCCGATGACTGCCACCGGCAGTCGGTGCGAGAGGTCTGATCTACGCTCGAGCGGTGGGCTTGGCAAAATCATGGGCCGAGGTAGAGAATTCGAGCGGATACCGGGAAGGTTGCCAAGTAGCTTTGACGAGCGAATCGACGAACTCCAGTGGCGACATCTCGCGGCGATCGTAAGAATGATCCACGAGCAGTGAACCGCGACAAGTGCAGCTGGTAGCACCAAATGAGTGTCGAATCCGGAGTACTTCCGCCCGATTGACACCAGGCCCCCTCACCACATCAGGCCGCGGATCAGCTCCGTCGGCGGGATGTCCTCGGCGGCAACCAATCCCGAAGGCGCACGGCATACCCAGTCGATCGCGTTGACCACCCGGGCGGCGGTGGAGACGCATCCGGCGTCGGTCACGTCGAGGACCGGATGGGACAGACTGGTGCTCATCTCGATGCGCGGTTCACCCTCGATGATCACCTTGTGCACACCGGACTGCCCCTCGGGCGGGTACTCCCAATCCGGCGCCGCCGCGGGCGTGAGCCGGGTGGTGTGCTCGACGGTGATCACTGGGACGCCGCCGCGCAGTCCTTCAGCGGCGAAACGCGTTCCGGCCAACTGCCCGGGCTCGACGGTCAGCATCGTGCAGTCGATGCGCTCGGTGGCATACCACGGCTCGAATCGCTGGCCGACCTCGTCGAGTTCGACCCCCAGGCGATCGGCGAGGTTGCGGACCAGGCCTCCGAACATCGACGTGATCACCCCGGGCTGGAATGCCATCGGCAGTTCGTCATCCGGCGTGGTGCCGAAACCCATGGCGGTGCCGGTGTATTCGTAGTCATCGTAATTTCCGTAGTCGAAGATCTCCTTGACCGTCACCGACTCCGCCCGGGTGACCAGACTCAGCGCGGCATACACCGCGGTATCCCCCGAGTAGCCGGGGTCGATGCCGTTGACGTACAGCGTGGAATTCCCGGCTGCGCACGCCTCCTCAAGTGGCACCCGCAACCAATCGTCGGCTTGGCGCGGTGTCACCAGCCACACCATCGAGGTTCCGACCACGTCGATACCGGCCGCGAGGAACCGCGACATCTGTTCGATGGCCTCCATCGGGCGGGTCTCGCCCAATGCCGTGTACACCACGCAATCGGGGTCGAGCGCGATGAGCGCGTCGATGTCGTCGGTCGCGAGGACACCTGTCGGCGCACTGAACCCGCACAGCTCGGCGGCGTCGCGCCCGATCTTGTCGGGGCCCGATGCATGGACACCGACCAACTTCAAATCGGGCCTGCCGATGATCGCTGCCAGCGAATGCCTACCGACATTGCCCGTCGAGAATTGAACCACTCTGCGCACGCGCGCTCCGTTCTTGCTCAGTAGTCGGGAATCGGCAGTGGCGAGTTGTTCGAGTCGATGCCGCCGTCGACGTGGAAGATGGCGTTGGTCGCGTAGCAGTCCCGGGTGGACAGGTAGACGCACAACCTCCCGAGATCCTCCACATCGCCGAGGCGATGCAACGGCGTCGCCTCTTTCATCTTCTCCAACGACCCGGGTAACAAGTCAAGGCTTCCTTGTAGACCCTCGGTCGCAAAAGACCCCAGGGCGATCGCGTTCACCCGGATCTTGGGCGCCAGCTCCTGCGCCATGGCCCGCGTCAGCGCTTCCAGCCCGCCCTTGGCGACGCAGTACGCCGTCAACGCACGAATGCCGAAACGCGCTGAGCCCGAGGATATGTTGACGATCGATCCGCGGCCGGCGTCGATCATGTGCGGTGCCACGAGCTGACTCATGATGAACGCCGACGTGACGCACCAATCGAACGTGTGCCTGAAGTCCTCGTCGGTGATGTCGAGGAACCGTGCGTAGGTCGAACCACCGACGTTGTTGATCAGGATGTCGACGCGACCGAACCGCTCCATCGCTGTGCCGACCACGCGTTCACCGTCAGACCGGTTCGTCGCGTCGGCGACCACCGCCACGCCCTTACCTCCCGCCTCTTCGATACCGGTGATGGTCCCGACGATGTCGGATTCCGTTCTGGCCGTGCCGACGACGGTGGCACCGGCCTCGGCCAACACTCGCGCAATCCCCTGCCCGACACCTTTTCCGGCGCCGGTCACGATCGCGACCTGGCCGTCCAGGCTGAACTGCTCCAGTGCCATGGTGTCCCTCCCCGTTGCGGCTGCTGCCATGCGTGTGCGCAGCCGATTGACTACCCCAGTTCGTTGACTATAGTCAGCGTGCATGAACTTGCCAACGTTCAATTTGAACCGTGGCGACAGCCGGGACACGACGTCACGCCCGTCAACGAGCGGGCTGGACGAACACATGGCAGCCTCGCAGCGGGCGCAACGGCAGGCCGACAAATGGCTCATCTCCGGCAGCCTGCTCATCGGCACCGCGGCGCTCGGCATCTTCGGTCTGCCGCTCTTCCTGCGCGGGGTCTGGCTGCTACGCAAGGCGCAGCGCGACGGGCTGTCCGTCCGCCCGATGCTGGTCACGCTGATCGGTTATCTGGTCATCATCGACGCCGCGATCAACACCGTCGGGTGGGCGCTGGACCTGGCCGCCAACCACACCATCTTGGCCCGAATTCTGTTGAACAGCTGGGGTGCAATGTTCGATGCGGGCTACTTCTGGCACTACAACGAGCTCTGGCTCGGCGGGGCCGCCGGCCCCGGCGAGAAGGCCATGGAAGTCGGCATGATCCTCACCGTCTTCACCATGCGGATCGCCGCGGGCATCGGATTCCTCCAGATGAAGCGATGGGGCCACCAGTGGATGATCATCACCTGCTGGATGGGGATCGTCATCTGGTGTCTGTACGTGTTCAACATGACGATGTTCGCCGATGTCCGGTTCGCCGGCGTCGTGCTGCCGGTCGTCGGCTGGTGGCTCTACGACATCTTCTACATCACCCCGTTCCTCGCGATCCCGTACCTGCATTCGGTCAACCGCGAGATCTTCTCCGACTAGTCAATGACTTCACTCATTGACTGCAATCAGTAATTGCACTAGAAAGAGCGGACCATGACGCCACAGGTCAAGCAGTCGGCGAGAGAGCTGCGCCGACTGCAGACGCGGGAGCGGATACTCGGTGCGGCCATAGCCGAGTTCCGCGCCTCGGGCATGGCCGGAGCCGACGTCGGCGCCATCGTCAGCGCCGCGGGCGTGGCGCACGGAACCTTCTTCTTCCACTTCCCCAGCAAGGAGCACGTCCTGCTGGAGCTGGAGAGTCGCGAAGAAACACGCATGGCAACCGAATTCGCCCACTTCCTCGAAGCCGCCCATGACCTCGCGACGGCGCTCACCGAACTCGTCCACCTGGTGGGTCGCCTGGAACAGCGCTTCGGCCCGATACTGTTCAAAGAGCTTCTCGCGCTGCATTTCTCACCGTCGCGTCCCACCAAAGACGAATGGACCGATCATCCGGTGATCGTGCTGCTCGTCGGCGAGATCGAGCGCGCCCGCGGCGACGGCGAGGTGCATCCCGAGGTCGACGCCTTCTACAGCGCCGCATTCTTCCTACTGGGTATCTACGGCGTGCTGAGCACCACCACCAACAGCGAACACCGCGACGCCATGCTGGCCAACCTGGTCATCACCGCGCGGCGAGGACTGGAGATCCGATGAACCATCCCTTCTGTGAGGAGAACTGACGTGGCCGGCTGGATTTGGGAGATACTCCGCTATGTGGCCGCCTGGGGCGGTACGGGCCTGATCATCTGGTTCTGGTACTGGATGTTCTCCAATATCGGCACCTTCTGACGGCATGACGCAGCAGATGCCGGAACTCAGCGAAGCCCACGCCATGGCGACCGAGCGCAGTTGCGCCGTCACCGCCGTGGCGTTGAGCAACCAGCGCCGTAGCGGGGCGCGCCTCGTCAGCGGGCAGAATCGCGGTTTCGGCCTGAGTTCCCTGCTCGACGTCGTGCACGTGCCCTATCCGCCACGACGCGACTGGTCCCGGCGAACGCTGACATGCGGTGTGGCACTGCAATGCTCGCCGTCCAAGGAACGCATCGTCGACTACCGGCTCAACGAGTTGTCGACCCGTGAGCTGGCCGCACTCACGCTCGTCGAGTCCGGCGTCGCGCTGGGCTGGGTCGCCGCGAACTGGCCCGGACTGCTGGCAGATCTCCGCGCGGCACTGCCGCACCTGGAACCCGCCAGTGCCGACATGGACGCCAAGGAGATGCTGAACCGGGCCATCGCCCTGGCGCGCACCTCACAGCAGTTCCCCATCGATCCACTGCTCGGCAGTCTGCCGCGGGCCTACACGCTGCCACAGGGCCTGTCCGACAAGCTGCGCCGCACGTTCGGTCGGCTGCCGTGGACCACGAACCAGAAGCGTTCACCGGCCCCGCACTCCGTCCCCGCGGGCGGCGACGGTGGGGTCCGCAATTCCAACCTTCCCCCGCCGAGCCGGCCGCAGGACAACGACCTCGACATCACCCCCGACCACCGGCCGGGCATCCCCTATCCGGAGTGGAACGCGTGGACGCAGAGCTTCATGCCGAACCACGTCGCGGTTCTCGAACAACCGCGTACCGGCCGTGACCGGCAGCCCGGCGCGGTCGCCGTCGATGTCCGGAAGTGGTTCGAGGAGAACACCCATCGGGCGATGAAGAACCGGCTGGAAGACGGGTCCGACCTCGACGTCGACCAGTACGTCAACCACTACATCGACGTGACGACGGGTGAGGCGGTCGAACCACGCCTGTTCCGTGAACTGCTGCCGGCCAGCCGCGACGTCACCACCGCGCTGCTGCTGGACGGCAGCTCCTCGCTCGGGGTGCACGGCGGCAAGATCTTCAAACTCGAGCTGGCCTGCGCCGACGCGCTGTCGCGCGCGATGACGTCGGCCCGGGAACGGCACGGCATCTTCACATTCACCGGGAACACCCGCCATCGCGTGGAAGTCAGCTGCCTCAAGGACTTCGCGGAGCGGCGTTTCGTCCCGCCCGGCAGCCTGGGCCTGTCCACCGGCGGCTACACCAGACTCGGTGCGCCACTGCGGCACATGACCAGCCGCCTGCTCGCACAGCCGTCGGAGCGCAGGTTGCTGATCGTCATCGGTGACGGGCTGATCTCCGACGAAGGCTACGAAGGCCGTTATGCCTGGGCCGATGCCGCCCACGCTGTCGAAGAAGCCAACGACGCCGGCGTCTCCATGTACTACGTCGGAGTCGGGCCCACCCGCGTGGACCCCCTGCCGGAAGTGTTCGGACCCAAACGGTCCCAACGCATCCGCCGCATCGAAGAACTTCCCCGCGTCCTCGCTCACGTCCACAGGGAGCTGGTCACCTCATGACAGATACGTACTACGCCAACGGCAACGAG
This sequence comes from Mycobacterium sp. URHD0025, assembly GCF_000426065.1. Classification (GTDB taxonomy): domain Bacteria; phylum Actinomycetota; class Actinomycetes; order Mycobacteriales; family Mycobacteriaceae; genus Mycobacterium. The sequence goes on from NZ_AUEQ01000015.1 coordinate 175,957, forward strand.
GTTCAGCTGTTCGAGCAGGCCTGCCGGCAGCGGTTGCCGGTGATGCTCACCGGCCCGACAGGCTGCGGGAAAACCCGCCTCGTCGAGCACATGGGCACACTGCTGGAAAGACCCGTCGTCACCATCAGCTGCCACGACGACCTGACCAGCTCGGACCTCGTCGGCCGGTTCATGGTGACGGGCGGCGACGTGGTCTGGACCGATGGGCCCCTCACGCGAGCGGTCAAGGCCGGGGCGATCTGCTACCTCGACGAGGTCGTCGAGGCACGCCACGATTCGCTGGCCGTCCTGCACTCGCTCACCGACCACCGGCGCACGCTCTACCTGGACCGTGCGGACGAAGTCGTCCATGCGCCAGAGACTTTCATGCTGGTGTGCTCGTACAACCCCGCCTATCGCAGCTCACTCAAGGAGCTCAAGCCGTCGTTCCGGCAGCGGTTCGTCACACTGCCGATGCACTACCTACCGCCCGACCGCGAGGCCGAGGTGATCGTCGCCGAAGCGGGCGTCGGACTGCCCACCGCGCAGCGGCTGGTTCGGTGCGCAACCGCGATCCGCACCGCTGACGAGGCCTTCCACTTCGAACCGCCCTCCACCCGGGTGCTGGTCACCGCGGGCCACCTGATCGCGGCCGGCGCAACGGAACTCGAAGCAGCCGAGGCATGTGTGCTCGCCCCGCTGTCGAGCGAGGGCGCCATCACCGAAGGACTGCGAGAAGTGGCTGCGGCCAGTCTCGCCGACGTCAACAGCACAAGTACCTAGGAAGGAATCGCCGCCATGGTGGATCAGAAGGAACGCAACCGCAAGAAGGCGCTGATCGTGTTGCAGGTCGTCATCTACGGATATCTGCTGACCATGTTTCTCATCCAGCTGTACATGTCCTTCGCCCGAGGCTGGTGGGATCTGTGAACATTCCTCTGCTGAACCGGAAATCGGGCGCCAAGGTCACCCCGACCGTTCCGCTGGAGGGCTCCGGCAACCTCGAAGAACACCATGAGGCATCCCGGCTGGCGCAGCGGCGGGCCGACAAGTGGATGATCGTCGGCGCGGGCCTGATGGGTATGTGGGCGCCTGGGCTGATCGGGTTACCCATCTTCATGCGCGGCGTGTGGTTACAGCGCCAGGCACTGCGCGCGGGGTATTCCGTCCGGCCGATGATCGTGACGCTGATCGGCTATCTCGTGCTGATCGACGGCATGCTCAACAGCCTCGGCTGGGCGCTGGACCTGGTCGCCAACCACACCCTCATCAACCGCGTGCTGATGGTCGGTTGGGGCGCCATGTTCGACGCCGGATACTTCTGGCACTACAACGAATTGTGGGTAGGCGGAGCCGCCGGACCGGGCGAGAAATCCATGGTGTTCGGCATGATCCTCACTGTCTTCGCCATGCGGTGCGCTGCGGCGATCGGCTTCTTGCAGATGAAACGGTGGGGCCACCAATGGATGATCATCACCTGCTGGATGGGTGTGCTCATCTGGTGTCTCTACGTGTTCAACATGACGATGTTCGCCGATGTGCGCTTCGCAGGCGTCGTGTTCCCGGTCATCGGCTGGTGGCTCTACGACATCTTCTACATCACCCCGTTCCTCGCGATCCCGTACCTGCACACGGTGAACCGCGAAATCTTCTCGGACTAAGGAGCAACTGTGACAACGACACCTGAAGCCACTGAGGAGAAGGCCGAGGACCTGCCCCCGGGTACCACGCCCTACTACGCGCGCATGCACAAGTGGATCAAACGCGCCGTCCTGGTGTGCCTGATCGCCCTCGTCATCGAAGGCGCGTTCACGCTGCCGTTCATGGCGGTCTACTACGGGTACCCCACCTTGAGCCTCACCGAGATCTGCAGTGAACTGCTCAAGGTTCGCTATTCCGACGACACACTCGAATGCAAGGTCCCGTACCCGGCGTTCGGGCCGCCCGAAGGCGCCGCAGGCAAAGACACGGCCAAGGACGAGTGGGGAATCCAGCCGGTGCCCAAGTACAACCGGATCGGGTTCCGTGAGCTGGTCCAGATCCACCAGGAACGTGAAGCACGTCAAGCCGCAGGACAGCAGCAGAACCCCTAGGAGCCCGACTGTGCCGGAATCGCTCGAACGTCACGCCGAGAACTGGGACCTGCGCCACCAGGACTTCGACGACAACGACTTTCTCTACGACGTCTACTCGGTGATGCGGCAGCAGTCACCGTTCGCCCGCACCGACAAACCGTTCCTCAGCGCGACACCGGCGGGTGCGTGGGTGGCGGTGCGCTACGCGGAGTGTGTCCAGATCCTGCAGGACTGGGAGCATTTCTCCAGCAATCCGACGCCGGAGGGAGCTGAGCAACTCGCCGGTGATCTGGTGATCACCCTCGACCCGCCGCGACAGCAGAAATTCCGCAAGGTCCTCAACCCCTACTTCTCGCCGGGCCGGATGAAGGCGCTACGGCCCGAGATCGGCTCCGAGACAGACCGGCTCATCGACGATTTCATCGAGAGCGGATCCGGCGACCTCGCCCAGATCGCCTGGCGCCAACCCGGTGTCGTGTTCTTCAAGTACCTGCTCGGCATGCCGGTCGACGACGTCCCGCTGTGCGTCGAGCTCACCGACACCGCACTCAACGGCACCACCGAGCAGGACCGGATGAGCGCCTGGGGCGCGCTGTATCAGCACCTGCACGACGCCGTGACCGTGCGCATGGACCAGCCATCCCGTGACGACATGATCGACGTCCTGCTCTCGGCCGAAATCGACGGTGAGAAGCTGTCATTCGGCGACGTCGTATCCAACGCCATGCTCCTGGTCCAGGCCGGACTCGAGACAACCGCCAGCGCAATGTCTTTCGCCTACCACTACCTCGCCACCAACCCGGCCGAGCGCGACCGCCTCATCGGCGATCCCGAACTCCTCGCCCGCGCGGTGGAGGAATTCATCCGGTTCGCCGGATCGATCCACGGCATTCCCCGCACCGTCGCCAAAGAAGTCGAACTGAGCGGCTGCACCTTTTCGCCGGGCGAGTCGGTGATCGTCAACTACGCCTCCGCCAACCGGGACGAACAGGAGTTCCCCGACGCGGGCCGCTGCATCCTGGACCGCCGCGAGAACCGGCACCTCGGCTTCGGCGCCGGGGTGCACCGCTGCCTCGGGTCCAACCTGGCCCGCCTGGAGTTCCAGGTGGGCCTGGAGCGGGTGTTGTCCCGGATGCCCGACTTCACGCTCGCAGGAGACGAAGTCGCACGGTTTCATGGCAACTCCGTCACGCGCGGATTCCGCTCGGTGCCCGTGGTATTCACACCTGGTGAACGGTCCACGACATGACCTACCGGGTCGTGCAGTGGACGACGGGCAACGTCGGCCGCAAGTCGGTCCATGCCATCGCCGCCAACTCGGATCTGGAACTCGTCGGGTGTTACGCCTGGGCACCCGACAAGGTCGGCAAGGACGTCGGCGAACTCTGCGGCATCGAACCGCTGGGTGTGACAGCCACGGACGATGTCGACACGCTGCTCGCGCTGAAGCCGGACTGCGTCGTCTACAACCCGATGTTCGCCGACGTGGACGTCCTGGTCCGCATTCTCGGCGCGGGCGTCAACGTCGTCACCACCTCCGAGTTCATCAACGGCCACAGCCTGGGCGAGGGCCGCGCACGCGTCGTCGACGCGTGCGCGCGGGGCGGCTCGACCATCTTCGGCAGCGGCATCAACCCGGGCTTCATCCAGCTCTTCGCCGTTGTCACCGCGGGCATCTCCGACCGCGTCGACCGGATCTCCATCGTGGAGTCGTTCGACACCACCATCTACAACTCACCGGCCACCGAGATCCCCATGGGCTTCGGCCATCCCATCGATCAACCCGATCTGCATGCGATCACCGAGAACGGGTCCGGCATCTTCCGGGAAGCGGTGCAACTGGTGGCCGGCGCCCTGGGTGTGCGGCTCGACGCCGTGCGCTGTGAAGCCGAGTACGCCCAGACCACCGAAGAACTCCAACTGCCCGGCGACTGGACCATCAAAGCCGGCTGCGTCGCGGGAATCGACGTCAGATGGAAGGGATTCGTCGGCGACCGCGACGTGATCGAGATCCGTGGAGTATGGACCAAAGGCCAGTCGCTGGAACCGGTCTGGCCCACCAGGTTCGGATACACCGTCACCGTCGAGGGCCGGCCCACCATCACGAGCACGCTGAGCTTCGAACCCCCACCGGACTTCGTGGCCGAAACTCTGGACGATTTCATCATGCTCGGACTTACCATCACCGCGATGCCCGCAATCACCGCGATCCCGGCGGTCGTCGCCGCGCCCGCAGGCATCGCCACCTACAACAACCTGCCGCTTCTACTGCCCCGAGGTGTCCTGAATGTCTGAGAGAAGCTATCGCATCATCCAATGGATGACCGGAGACGTCGGTCAGGTCGGTGTCCGGCATTTCGCCGACAGTCCGGTATTCGAACTGGTCGGTGTTCTGGTGCACAGCAAGGAAAAAGTCGGCAAGGACGCCGGTGAGATCGTCGGTGTCGCACCCACCGGCGTCATCGCCACCGACGACATCGACGCGATCATGGCGCTCGACGCCGACTGCGTGTTCTACACGCCGATCATCATGGACGTCGACACCGTCTGCCGGCTCCTGCGCTCGGGCAAAAACGTGGTGACCACAAGCGGCTTCTTCCATCCATCACCGGATTTCCGCGAGCCCGCCGAGCAGATCCGGGCCGCCTGCGCCGACGGTGGCACCTCGTTCCACGGCGGCGGCATCCATCCGGGCTATGCCGGCGACATCCTTCCGCTCACGCTTGCCCGCGTGATGAACAGGATCGACACCATCCACGTGTACGAGGTCGTCGACGTCTTGAAGGACGCGCCGATGGACCACATCGACTGGATGGGATTCGGCAAGGACAAAGACAAATTCCTCACCGAGCCAACAATTCTGGGGCTCGGCCTGCCGTTTTTCGCCCAATCGATGCACATGATCGCCGACGGCCTCGGCGTGACGATCGACGAGGTGACCGCCGCCGAGGTCGACATCGCGACGGCTGCCGAGGACATCCCGCACGACGAGGGCGCGATCGCGAAGGGCACCGTCGCCGCTCAGCGGCACGAATGGACTGCGTGGCTCGGCGGGCAACCACTGATCGTCTTCCACGCGATCTACGTGACTGCGGGCCCCGAAAAGCTTGAACCGGCGTGGGATTGGGGTGAAACCCGGTATGAGATCGTGATCGACGGCGACCCGCCCACCGAGCTGACCCTCAAAGGTGTCAGGCAGAAGGACGGCACCATGGCCCATCCCGGCTACGACTGGACGGCCATGGGCGCCATCAACGCGATCCCGGACGTCTGCGATGCCCCGCCCGGCTGGCTCAACCACCTCGACCTCGGGCTCGTCCGGCCCCGCGGCCTGGTCCGGAAATGAACACCGAACCGTCACTGCACCACGTCGTGTTCGCGGTCGCCGCGGACCGGCAAGCCGGCATGGTCCAGTTGTTCACCGACCTCGGATTCACCTTCAACGCTGCCGAACTCACCGACCTCGGCGTGCACGTGCAGCTGGATTGGGACCGTGGCGTCGAGCTGATCAGCCCGGTGCCCGGCTCGTCCGCGTCGGTGGCGGCATCGGTGAACGACTTCCTCGACCGCCACGGCGACGGGGTGTACACCGTGGTACTCCGAGTGCCCGACGCCGCGGCGGCCGAGACCGTGGCCGCGCGCTACGGGTCGGCGACGCGGTTCAAGCAGGAATTCTCCGGCGAGGGTTCCTATCTCGACGAGATCGACCTGTCCGTCCTGGGTCTGCCGCTGACGTTCCTTTCCACCAACGTCTGACGAAAGCGCGGGGATTGCCATGACTGAGGCTCAAGCGGCGCCAGAACTGCCGCATGTCCGCTACGGCGACCTGCCCATGATGAGCGACCGCGGCGCAGGCTGGGCGAAGCTGCGCGACCTCGGGCCCGTGGTGTACGGCGAGGGCTGGTACTACCTCACTCGCCGGGAGGACGTACTTTCAGCACTGCGGAGTCCCGACGTCTTCTCGTCCAAGCGAACCTTCGACGAGATGGTCAGCCCGGTACCGCTCGTCCCGCTCGCATTTGACCCCCCGGAACACACGCGATTTCGACGTATCCTTCAGCCGTTCTTCAGCCCCCAGACCCTGGCAAGCGTCCTGCCAACCTTGCAGGCCCAGGCGATCGGCATCATCGAACCTCTTGCCGCCCGCGAAAAGTGCGAGGTCATGGCAGATCTGGCCACGCCGTATCCATCGCAGGTGTTTCTCACGTTGTTCGGCCTGCCCCTCCACGACCGGGAAAGGCTCATCGGATGGAAGGACTCCATCATTGCGTTCAGCCTGGCGACCGACCCCGACAGTATCGACCTCACCCCGGCGCTGGAGCTGTACACATACCTCACCGAAGCCGTCGCACAACAACGTGATCAGCCGTGCGATGGGATCCTGTCGCTGCTACTGCACGGTGACGATTCGCTCACGGACAACGAGGCGATCGGGCTGTCGCTGGTCTTCGTGCTCGCCGGCCTGGACACCGTCACCGCCACAATAGGTGCCACCATGCTGGAACTGGCGCGCCGACCCGTGCTGCGCGCGGCACTCATCGAGGATCCCAGCCGAGTCGCGGCATTCGTCGAAGAGATGTTCCGGCTGGAGCCGGCGGCTCCTATCGTCGGACGCATCACTACCCAGGCGGTGACCATTGCCGGCGTCATTTTGCCCGCCGGATCTGAAGTCCGGCTCTGCCTCGGCGCAATCAACCGCGATGGTAGCGACGCACAATCGGTCGACGACTTGGTGCTCGACGGCAAGTTGCACAAACACTGGGGTTTCGGTGGCGGCCCGCACCGTTGCCTCGGAGCGCACCTGGCGCGGATGGAGCTCAAGCTGATGGTCAACGAATGGCTTTCCCGCATACCGGAATTCGAGTTGATAGCAGGGTATGTCCCCGACATCACGTGGCCGTCGGCGACGTGCAGCCTGCCCGAACTGCCGATCCGGATCCTCTCGTGACCGCCGCTACTGCCAAACCCAGTGTGTTCGATGCGGATCTGCCGACCCTCGACTACTCCGTCACCGACACCCCGCAGCAGATCTATCCGCAGTTCCGGGCGGCTCAGGACGTCGCGCCGATCGCACTCGGTCCGATCGGGCCCGAAGTGCTGTCCTACGAGATGGCCCGCGCCGTACTACGCGATCCGCGGTTCAGGATCCCTCAGGGCATTCACCTGTCCGCCCACGGCATCACGTCGGGTCCGTTGTGGAACAGGGTGACCCGCAGCATCCTGAACATGGAAGGTGAGGAACACCGCCGGTTGCGCAGCCTGGTCGCCCGGGCTTTCACGCCACGTGCCACCGCGCGCATGCACGACGCGATCCACAGTGTCGTCAACGAACTGCTCGACAGTATTCAAGACGCCGGCCGGTGCGAGTTCGTGGCAGACGTCGCGCGGCCGTATCCGATTCCGATCATTTGCGCCCTTTTCGGCGCACCGCGCGAGGACTGGCAGCAGTTCTCCCGCTGGGCCGAGGACATCTTCAAAATCGTCAGCTTCGACTGCGACCTCGCCCAGGAGGAGCCGGTCGTACTGGAGGCGTGGGGCGAGTTCGACGACTACATCGATGACATGATCGCCAGCCGGCGCCGGCACCTGACCGACGATCTGTTATCCGACCTGATCCGGATCGAAGACGGCGGCGATCGGCTGGACGCCGCCGAGCTACGGATGCTGGCGTTCTCCATCCTGGTCGCCGGAACCGACACCACCCGCAGCCAGCTGGCGGCCTCGATGCAGGTGCTCTGCGACCACCCCGACCAATGGGCCCTATTGCGGGAGCAGCCCGAGCTGACCATGCGCACCGTCGAAGAGACCATGCGCCATTCACCGTCGATGTGCAGCACCGTGCGCAGCGTCGCCGATGACGCCGCGATTGGCGAGTACACGTTTCCCGCAGGGACATTCATCATCGTGAACACCTACGCGGCCAACCGGGATCAGTCCGTCTACGACGACCCGACCCGCTTCGACATCACCCGCGAGGACCCGCCGCCGATCCTGACCTTCGGCGGGGGCGTGCACTACTGCCTGGGCGCCAACCTGGCGCGGCTCGAGCTCGCGGAGGCACTCACAATCCTGTCTCGACGGCTCGGAAACCCCCGGGTGGCCGGGCCGGTGCCCTGGAAGCCACTTCTGGGCCTCAGCGGCCCCACCAGCCTGCCGCTGGAGTTCGACCGATGACATACAAGATCGATCCGGACGTGCTGCACACCGTGGCCAAGCAGGTCGTCGGCCTACCATTGGACGACGGCAAGCTTTTGACGCGGGCCATCGACCTGCTGGCCGACCAGTATCCCGATCTGATCGGCAGAGACCCGGGACGCTGGGTGGGCAGCAAAGCCGGAGGAATCCTGGGTAAGGCGCGGTTCCTCTACTTCAGTCCACGCGAGTACGTCGTACTGTTCGGATCTCCCACTGGGACGCAAGGCTTTTCAGGTCGTTACAAGCACGTCGACATCCACAAGTTCCTGCTCGCCGGGCAGATCGACTCCTACGATTTGGAGTCCGACGACATCGCTCCGTTGCCGACGCTGCTGCCCGGAGAACGCACGTGTCTGGGCCGCGGGCGTGCCCGCGGCCTGACCATCCACCCGGGTTCCTGGCACCTTGAATACGGCCGCGGCGCCGTCGTGACAACACTGCCCTTCGCCATGGTTGACACGCTATTGGTATCGCTGGAACTCGAGTCCGTGAAGCGCTCGACAGCCGAGTTCACCAGGCTGGTCAGCCGACGATTTCGTCGTTGACGCGAGCAGACACAAACCTGCCTGTTTTCCCTTGAGAAAGGGCAGGTTTGTGTCTGTTCGCGAGAGAAACTACGACGACGCGTAGAGCGCCTTGAACTTGTTGAGCGACTGCTGGATATCGCCCTTGAGCGCAGCGGCGACCACCATGCCGATCGGCCCGAACAGGGCCGGCCCACCGAGGTGGACGTCGAAGGACACTTTCGCGCCCTCCCCGCCGTCCACCGAAGCCGGCGTGATCTTTCCGATCAGCTTGACCTTTACCCCACCACGACCATCGCCGTTGAGGGTCAGCGAATGCGGCGGCTTGTAGTTCACCAGCGTCCACTTCACGCGGTTCAGCATGCCCTTGACTTCGACGATCGAGTCGATGACCGTGCCCTTTTCCAGAGTCTCGGGCAACTGCGACCGCCAGGCGCGGTGGATGCTCAGCCACTCGTCGTAGCGGGACAGATCAGAGGCGTACTCCCACGCCTTCTCCGGCGGCAACGGAACATCGACGGAGACAGACAATTTAGCCATGGTTACTGCTGCGGTTCGTCCTTGTTGATTGCGTTCTTGGCGGCTTCCTGCGCCTTGTCGACATGCTGGCTGTACTTGCCCTGCGTCTTGTCGTCGACGATGTCGCCGGCCTTGTCGATGGCCTGCTCGACCTTGTCAGCGTTCTGCGACAACAGTTGCTTCGCCTTGTCCAGGAATCCCATGAGCCCACCCTATCGTTTCGACATCTTCTCGGTATTCAACCGAACCTCGCACATTCTCCCCGCTGCCAGCTATCTCCACAACCGCCGCTTCTCCCCCAGCACCCGGCCCTGGACCCACCACAGCGCTTCGATCAGCGAGGCCCCGACCAGGCCGATACCCAGCGCGATCGCGGTGACCTTGAGGTTCGACGGATCCAGCATGAACAGTCGTTGAGCCAACGGCAAACAAAAGATCAGCACATACGCCAGTCCCGACGTCGCGACCAGCGCCACCCGCCACCACTCGTACGGCCGGGCCACCACCGACAGCACCCACAGCGACGACACCAGCAGCGTGATCAGCGCCGCGGTCGAGGCCTGCGTCTGTTCCACCGGACTGGCCGCACGGCCCTGATAGGCCACCAGGTAGGAGACGAACGTGGCGGTGCCGACCACCAGGCCCGAGGGCAGCGCCGCCGTCATCACCCGGCGCACGAAGCCGGAGTGGGCTCGTTCGGTGTTCGGCGCCAGCGACAGGATGAACGCCGGGATGCCGATGGTGAACCACGCCGCGATGGTGACGTGGATGGGTTGGAACGGGAACAACAGCGGATCGGTGCCGAACCACTTGGACGACAATCCGGCGAACCCCACCAAGATCGCCAGCAGCACCGAGTACACGGTCTTGGTGAGAAACAGGTTCGAGACCCGTTCGATGTTGCCGATCACCCGCCGGCCCTCGCCGACCACATAGGGCAGCGTGGCGAACTTGTTGTCCAGCAACACGATCTGCGCCACCGCACGCGAAGCCGAGCTGCCCGAACCCATCGCGACGCCGATATCGGCATCCTTGAGGGCCAGCACGTCGTTGACACCGTCCCCGGTCATGGCAACGGTGTGGCCGCGCGACTGCAAGGCATGCACCATGGCTCGCTTCTGATCCGGGCGCACCCGGCCGAACGTCGTGTACTGATCAAGGGTCTCGGCCAGCTCATCCGGTTCGTGGGGCAACTGCCTGGCGTCCATCGTCTCGCCGTGCAGGCCCAGCTTGCCCGCTACCGCACCCACCGACACCGCGTTGTCTCCGGAGATGACCTTGACCGAAACATGCTGGGAGGCAAAATAGTCGAGAGTTTCACCGGCGTCGGAGCGGATCCGCTGCTCCAGCACCACCAGCGCGACCGGCGTGACGGTGCCGGGGGCCTGCGGCGCGTCGACCGACAGATCGGAAGACCCCACGAGCAGCACCCGCAGGCCCTTGGCGCCGATCTGCTCGGCCTGCTCGGCCACCGGCGAGGCGGAGTCCAACAACACGTCCGGAGCGCCGATCACCCAGTTGCCGTGATCGCCGTAGGACGCACCACTCCATTTGGTGGCCGACTTGAACGGGGCCGTCGCGGTGGCCGTCCAGCCCGGCGGCGTCGCGTACGCCTCGGCGATGGCCAACATGCTGGCGTTGGGCCGGGCATCGTCGGCGGCGAGCTGGGCCAGTACCGCGGCCACAGTATCGTCCCCGCCCTGCCCGCAGCGCTTGAGATCGCTTACCCGCATACCGTTTTCGGTCAGCGTGCCGGTCTTGTCCGCGCACACCACGTCAACCCGGGCCAGGCCCTCGATCGCGGGAAGCTCATTGACCAGGCACTGGCGCCGGCCCAACCGCACCACGCCCACCGCGAACGCGATCGACGTCATCAGTACCAGGCCTTCGGGCACCATCGGCACCAGCGCACCCACCATCCGCAACACCGCGTCCTGCCAGTCGGCCTGAGTGGTGAACAACTGGGTGTAGATAGTGAGCAGGCCGGCGGGCACCAGCAAGTAGGTGATGAACTGCAGAATCTTGTTGATGCCGTTGCGGAGTTCGGACTTCACCAGAGTGAACTTGGAGGCCTCTGCGGCCAGCTTGGCGGCGTACGCCTCATGTCCCACCTTGGTGGCGCGATAGGCGCCGGAGCCGGCCACCACGAAACTGCCCGACATCACCGTGGCGCCCACATCCTTGGCGATCGGATCAGCCTCACCGGTCAGCAGTGACTCATCGACCTCAAGATTGGATTCCTCGACGACCTCGCCGTCCACCACGATCTGATCGCCGGGACCGAGTTCGATGATGTCGTCGAGCACCACCTCGCTGGGCAGCACATCGCGACTTCCCGATGCCCGACGCACCGTGGGCCGGGCCTGCCCGACGATGGCCAGCTTGTCCAGCGTCTGCTTGGCGCGGATCTCCTGGATGATGCCGATCGCGCTGTTGGCGATGATCAGCAGGCCGAACGCACCGTTGATCACCGATCCGGTGGACATCACGATGAGGAACAGGACACCCAGAATCGCGTTGATGCGGGTGAAAACGTTGCCGCGCACGATCTCCGAAACGCTGCGGGCCGCCCGCGTCGGGACATCGTTGCTCTTACCCTCGGAAACCCGCTGAGCCACCTCGGCTTCGGTGAGACCAGAGACATTGATCGTCGTCATGCGCGCGAAGTCCTCGTCCCGTCGGAATCGTGATGATCAGACGTCAGTTTGCCATCCGAGGGCCCTCAGAACTCCCACCACGGATCGAGCGCCGCGGAATCGGCATCAACCCGTTGCCCGGGACGCGGCACCGCGATCTGCACACCGGCCGGGTCCGCCGCCGACAGCAACCGCCGCACCGGCTCGGCCCACGGGTGCGGGGCCAACCGGAACGTCGCCCAGTGGACCGGCACCAGCAAGCCCGAATCGGTGACGTCCAGATGTGCGCGCACCGCCTCCTCGGGGTTCATGTGGATGTCGGGCCAACTCGGGTGATACGCCCCGACCGGCAGCAGCGTCAGATCGAAAGGCCCGTGTTCCGAACCGATTTCGGAAAAGCTCTTGGTGTAACCGGTATCCCCGCCGAAGAACGCCCGGTGCTGCGGCCCGATCACGGCCCACGACGCCCACAGCGTGGTGTTGCGCTTGAACAGCCGCCCCGAGAAATGCCTGGCCGGCGTGCACACCAGGGTCAGCTCGCCGATCCGGTGGCCCTCGTTCCAGTCCAGCTCGACGATCCGGTCCTCGGGTATCCGCCACTTGCGCAGATGCGCGCCGATGCCCAACGGCACCACGAAGGGCGCCCGTTGCGTGCGGGCGAGCCCCAGCACGGTCTCGATGTCGAGGTGGTCGTAGTGATCGTGGCTGATCAGCACGGCGTCGACGGCAGGCAACGCCTCCAGCGGCAGCGGCGGTTCGTGCAGCCGCTCGGGACCCACCACCCGCGACGGCGAACACCGACGGCTCCAGACCGGATCGGTCAGCACGCGGAAACCGTCGATCTCGATCAGCGCGGTGGAATGCCCGTACCAGGACACCGCACACGCCGCGGCGTCCCCGTCGACCGGTTCGGCCAGCGGGATCGGCCCGCCCGGCCTGCTGGCCGAGCGCGAGCTCAACATCTCCGAGATCAGCATGCGCCACTCTTCGCGGCTCATGCTGACGCCGGGCGAGGCCGGCTCGATGTTGACGAACACACCGTCGGCGTACTGCGTGGACCGCTGCGCCGCCGGCCGGATATCGCGAGGCAGGGCTCCCACGGAGGCGTAGGAGCCGTTCAGCGCACGCACCAACCACCCGCCGGCCAGCAGTGAAGCCGCCCTGGTGCCCAACCGCAGTGCAGTGCGCAGCATGTCAGGCCCCGATGAAGTTGGGCGGCCGCTTCTCGATCCGCGCCACCTGCGCCTCGATGACGTCCTTGGACGCCCACGCCTTGTCGAACAGCTCCTTGTGGGCCGGCCAGGACTCCTCGTAGGCACCGTCGTCGTTGAGTACGCGCTTGGCGTGCTGCAGCGCCAGCGGAGCGAATCCGGCCAGCTCGGCCGCCCACTTCTGGGCGTCGGCCAGGGTGCCGATGCGGTTGGCCATCCCGGTCTGCAGCGCGGTTTCGGCGGACAGCCTCTCGGCACCGAGCAGCATGCCGCGCGCCCGGCCGTAGCCGACCAGCGACGTCAGCCGGCGGATGCTCCAGTTGTCCAAGGCCAAGCCGTATTTCGCGACCGGGAACTGGAAATAGGCGTTCGGGGCGACGACCCGCAGATCGCAGATCATGGACAGGATCACGCCGGCACCGATCGCCGGACCGTTGATCGCTCCGATGACCGGAACCGGAGTCGCATCGATCGCCAGGTTCAGCGCCAGGGCCTTGTCGGGAAGCTTCTCGGCCATGCCGGCGGCATCGGTGAGGTCAGCTCCGGAACTGAACACCGGACCAGCGCCGGTCAGCACGATGGCCCGGACATCCTCGGTCGCGGCACTCTCCACCGCTTCCCGCAAGCTGTCGACAAGCTCGCAGTTCAGCGCGTTGCGCCGCTCTTCGCGTTGCAATTCCAGGGTCAGGACATTGCCGTCTCTGGTGACACCAATCATGTGGTCAGCCTATATACGCTCAAAGCCGTGAGTCGGATCGGCGCCCGAGCGCTTCGTGATGCAGTACTCGACGAGGGATCGTTCATCAGCTGGGATGCGCCGCCTCTGGAGGTCGCCCGTTCGCAGGACTACCAGCGGGAACTGGCCGAGGCCACATCGAAGACCGGGCTCGACGAATCGGTGCTGACCGGGGAGGGCACCATCTTCGGCCGCCGCGTGGCCGTGGTGGTCTGCGAGTTCGACTTCCTGGCCGGTTCGATCGGGGTGGCCGCCGCCGAGCGGATCACCGCCGCGGTGACACGCGCCACAGCCGAGAGGCTGCCGCTGCTGGCCTCGCCGAGTTCGGGCGGGACCCGCATGCAGGAAGGCACTGTCGCGTTCCTGCAGATGGTCAAGATCGCCGCGGCCGTCGAACTGCACAAACAAGCCCACCTGCCGTACCTGGTGTACCTGCGCCACCCCACCACCGGCGGGGTCTTCGCCTCCTGGGGTTCGCTCGGGCACGTCACCGCCGCCGAACCCGGCGCGCTGATCGGCTTCCTCGGGCCGCGGGTGTACGAGCACCTGTACGGCGAACCGTTCCCACCCGGGGTGCAGACCGCCGAGAATCTGCACGCTCACGGCGTGATCGACGGCGTGGTGCCGCTCGCGCTGCTGCGCGACACTCTGGACCGCACCCTGCGGGTGATCTTGGACCCTCCTGTCCCGCCGCCCGCCGCCGCGTCCCGTGAGCCGCTGCCCGACGTGCCGGCCTGGGACTCGGTGCTGGCCTCACGGCGGCCGGACCGGCCCGGCATCGGTTATCTGCTGCGCCACGGCGCTACCGACCGGGTACTGCTGTCCGGTACCGAACGCGGCGAGGCCGCGACGATGCTGCTGGCGCTGGCCCGTTTCGGCGGACAACCCGCGGTGGTCGTGGGCCAACGCCGCAGCGAGGGCGGACTCGTCGGGCCCGCCGCCCTGCGCGAGGCGCGCCGCGGCATGGCCTTGGCGGCCGGACTGCAGCTGCCGCTGGTACTCGTGATCGACACCCCCGGCCCGGCCCTGTCGATCGAGGCCGAGCAGGGCGGGCTGGCCGGTGAGATCGCCCGCTGTCTGGCCGAACTGGTCACGTTGAACACACCCACGGTGTCGGTGCTGATGGGGCAGGGCAGCGGCGGGCCCGCCCTGGCGATGGTTCCCGCCGACCGGGTACTGGCCGCCGCGAACGGCTGGCTGGCCCCACTGCCGCCCGAGGGAGCCAGCGCCATCGTGTACCGCGACACCGCGCACGCCCCGGAACTGGCTGCCGCGCAAGGGGTTCGCTCTGTCGACCTGTTACGCAACGGCATCGCCGACGCGATCGTGCCTGAACATCCCGATGCCGCCGACGAACCACGGGCCTTCACCGAGCGGTTGTCGGCTGCCATCGCCGGCGAGCTGTCTTCGCTTCGTGTGGTGCCCGGCGAGCAGCGGTTGCAGACCCGGCTGGAGCGCTACCGGCGCATCGGGCTCTGACTCCCGGGCCGCCCGGGCCGCGCGGGCCCAGAATCGCCGAGATCGACGCTATGGTCGTCGGAATCGCGGATTCACGACCATAGCGTCGATCTGGGCGCGGAGACTGCCCGCGCTCAGACCTCGATGGGCGGGTTCAGCCGGTCCATCGTGTACTGCCGGTCCCTGCGCGCCGCCCACGAACTGCCGGCCAGCGAGGCCGCCAGCACGCCGACCAGCACCGCGATCGCGATCCACAACCGCGAATCGATCCCGCCCACGATCAACTGACGAAGACCGTTGACGGCGTACGTCATCGGATCGACCGGGTGCAGGATCTGGAACGGTTTGGCCGTGGTCTCCACCGGATAGATGCCGCCGGCCGAAACCAGTTGCAGCATCAGGAAGGCCAGCGTCACCACCCGGCCGACCGACACCCCGAACAGCGCGTTGAATGCCTGGATCAGGGCCAGGAACGTGCCCGCGACCAAAAACAGGAACGCCACGGTGGCCAGCGGGTATTTCGCCTGCAGGCCCACCCCGAAATGCACCACCACGTACATGACCACGACCTGGCAGAACACGATCAGCAGAGCGGGCCAGTAGGACGCCAGCACCACGCGCAGCGCGCCCAGCCCGTTGACCACCGGACGGGACTGCAACGGCTTCAACAACATCCAGATGATGAGTGCACCGATGAACAAGGCGAGCGGCAGGAAGAACGGCGCGAAACCGGTGCCGAACGTGGCGGCCGGATTATGGGTCTGGATGTCCAATGCCACCGGTGCCGCCAGGGTCCGGGCCACGTCGGTGCGCTGTTGCGGCGTCCAGGACGGGACCTGGGTCGAGCCCTCCTTGAGCGCCGTGGCCAGCTGCTGATTGCCGGCCTGAAGCTTTTCCGTACCGGCGGCGAGTTCGCCTGCACCACTGGACAATTGGTGGCCACCGTTGGCCAGCTGCACCAGACCGCTGTTGAGCTGCTTGGCGCCGCTGTTCAGCTGGTGCGCGCCGTCGCGCAGTTTGACGACGTCGGAGCGCAATCCGCCGGTGAGTGCCTTGTTGATGAACACCCGCAGCTTGCTGTTCGGATCACCGAGTTCGTTCTCCAGCTGGGTGGCATTGTCACGCAAGCGGATCAGACCCTCGTCGGTGGTGGGGTCGAGACCGCGGGAGACCAGCAGGCGCTGGGCGCCGGCCAGGAACTCCCCGGTGTCGCGCACCGTGGGGTCGGGGCTGTTGCGCAGCATGCCGACCGCCTGGTCGACAATGGCCGCGGCCTGAGCCTGGTCGATATTCAGCGCCGCGATCCGGTCCGTGGTCGAGCGCACCGCACCCGACAACCGCTGCGCGGCCATGCCGACCTCGTTGGGATCCAGACCGAGTCCGCTGACCCGATCCAGCACCGTCAGCAGCGGATCGGTAGCGGTATCGACCGCGGTGGACAGTTGCCTGGTACCCGCGGCCAACTGCGCAGATCCGTCGCGCGCGGTGACCAGCCCCGCGGTCAGGGCGTCGGCCCCCGCGGACAACCGGTGCGCACCGTCGTTGGCCGCCGCACTTCCGGTGGCCAGCTGCTGCGCTCCGTCGGCCGCCTTGACCAACCCGGTGCCGGCATCGGTCAACCCGGTCAGCACGGTGCCGAGCGTGCGTTCACCGATCTTCGCGTTGATCTGATTGATCACCTCACGCGCCGCGTTCTGGCCTATGATCGACCCCAGGTAGTTGTTGGCGTCGTTGAAGGTGAAGCGCACGTTGGCCTGGTGCGGCGAACCACCCGACGGTGACGAAATGCTGGTACTGAAATCCTGCGGCAGCGTGATGGAGAAGTAGTACTTCCCGCTGGAGACGCCCTCGGCGGCTTCGGCAGCCGAAACCCGGTGCAGCTGAAGCTGACCCGAATCCACCAACGCGTCGGCCACCTCGTTCCCGGCCTTGATCTGCTGACCCTCCGCCACGGTGCCCTGATCCTCGTTGACCAGCGCCACGGGAACCTTGTTCACCTCGCCGAACGGATTCCAGAACGCCCACAGGTACATCGCGCCGTACAACAGCGGCAGCAAGATGACCGTCACGAGCGCTATCCGCGGCATCGTGCCGCGCGAGAAACGTTTGAGATCGGTGCCCAACGACATTCCGGCCAGCACGGTTACTCGCCACCTTTCTGCGATCCCGCCGGCTCGGCCGGCGTGGTGTTGGGCGTCGTATTGGGCGTCGTATTGGGCACTGTGAGTTGAGCGCGCATGGCCGAAGCCAGGTGCCGGGGAACCCCGTTGACGGTCGCTGTGATCACGGTCTGGTTCTCTCCCAGCGCGATCAGGCGCCCCAGCAGGATGTCGCGGTTGCGGTCATCGGTGAGGTGGTCGAGGTTGCCGACCACGAGCAACGGCGGGCTCCCGGTATTGGCCAGCGAGATCCGCAGCAGGATCTGATCGAGCTCGGTGAGTCCGTCGAAGTACGACGTCAGCGAAGGCAGCGGCAGATCACCGAACACCGGCGCGCACATGGCGGCCAGCGCATCGTCGTCTGCCCGGCCCACCAGCGTGTACCAGGGTGCGTCCCAGCGGAGCTGCTCGGTCACCAGGTCGCGGACCGTCACCGACTCAGACACCGTGTCCAGCTCGTCGATACCGGCCAGCGCCGCGCACCGGAAGATGTCGGAGGCCCGGGTGTGCCCGAAGACGGTGAGCCGGCCGTCGGCGGTTTTCATTCGTCCGGCCAGTGTCATCAGCAGCGCGGTGCGACCGGTACCCGCCGGGGCGACCAGCACCGTGACGCCGCCAGCCTCGATGTCGAGGTCGACGGGCCCGTACACCGGCCCCCATGGGCCGCGCATGGCGATGGCACGTGCGGTGATTGCCGGTGGCTTTTGCTCGTCCTCGCCGATGTCAGGCTCGAGACTTTGCTCAGGCATAGGCACATCACAACACATCCGGCGGGTGCGCACAGGCAACCGCAAACCCGGATTGCCTGCCAATTCTTGGGTGAGCCCTGCGGAATCGTTTGGAGGCTCCCGGTGAGGGCGGTCATGCCTCAGACTCGACACGCCATTGCCGAACTGACACAACCTATTTGGATAAGTGGCCCGACAGAAAAGCGTGTTGACAATTTCGCGGTGTAGGGTTTCTAATGAAACCCGCGCTTCGTTAGGTGAGGCTCCTACTCGAACACAGGCCACTGATCCGACGACGTCGAGAGACGCCCAGGATTAGGACAGGTCTTCCCGGCCTAAGGGATGACCCGAAGTGGCTTCCCACCCTGGTGGGACACGTCGTGTAGTGCCAAAGCTCTGAAGAGGAAGCGCGCGACCGGCCCGCGTGGCCCGGTTCTCGACTTCCTCTTCAGCGTGTTTTCACCTGATGATGACGCGCCCGCACATCAAGATCAGCGGCGCTGCGTGCGCCCGACAGCGAGGAGGTGACGACGACATGACATCGAGCGACGACCCGTACCCCAGTCCTATTCGAAAACGTCTGTCCGTAAACATCTTTCCGCTGCCGATGACCGGCTAGGTCCACCACCCGGACACCCGTGGTGGCCGACTGCCGCACCATGTCGACGCGGAGAGCTCCGATACATCAGGAGTTGATCCCATGCTGCGCAACACTTTTCTTCACCGTGCTCACGCCATGGTCAGGGCCCCCATCGCGTGGATTCACACGCGGGCGTCCCTGACCCCGCAGGAGCGACACAACCTGCGGATGAGCAACACCCCGGTGGCGGTCCTGACCGCGTCGCTGGGTGGCGGCTCGCTGACCGGCCGGTAACCACATGCAACCAGGCTCGTTTGGTGAGCAGCTGAACCGGGTCGCGTCCGGCACGACGGATGCGACGATGGACGCATGACCGAGTCGAGGACGTATCCACCAGGTGTCCCCTGCTGGGTGGACACCGACCAGCAGGACGTGGCTGCCGCTCAGGACTTCTACGGTCGGCTCTTCGGCTGGACATTCGAGAATGTGCTGCCCGACGACGCCGAGGAGTCGTATTCGATCGCCACGCTGGACGGTCGCGACGTGGCCGCGATCGCGTCCGCACAGAGCGGCGACGAAATCGCCTGGAACACCTACATCGCGGTGGCCGACGCCGACGCCACGGCCACCGCGGTGACGGCCGCCGGCGGGACCGTGACGAGCGGTCCCGTCGACGCGGGACCGGGTGGGCGCCAGGCCGGTTGTGTCGATCCCCGCGGCGCGCATTTCAAACTGTGGCAGCCGCGGCGACGCCTCGGTGCACAGCTGGTCAACGTTCCCGGCACCTGGAATTTCAGCAACCTGCAGACGACCGATCCGCAGGCTGCCGCAGCCTTCTACGGGCCACTCTTCGGCTGGGAGTTCGACAACGCCGGCTTCGCCACCATGATCCGCCGTCCGGGATACGCCGACCACCTCGCCGACACCGTCGATCCCGGCATCAAGGAACGTCACACCGCAGCGGGTACTCCGCCCGGATTCTCCGACGCAGTGGGCTGGACCGCGCAGCTGCACGACGAGCAGCTACCCGAGCACTGGGAGGTGACATTCGCTGTGGCCAACCGCGACGAATCCGCGGCGCTGGCCGAAAAGCTCGGCGCGGCAGTCATTTCCAGCTCCGAAAACGAGTGGTCGAACGACGCCCTGATCCAGGACCCGCAAGGCGCCCGGCTCATCCTGAGCCAGTTCATCCCACCGACGGGGTGACCACCGAGCGGTGCCGGGTGCGGACGGTGAGCACCGCCGCGGCGATGAGCACCTCGATCAATGCCAGCAGCGTCGCCGTCGTCATCAACGCCGAGGTTGCCGCCGGGGCGAGGGCCGCCGCCCCGTGGCGATGCGCCGGCATCGGGGTGTGCAGCGCGATCATCGCCAGGCTCATCAACGCGATGGTGCACCAGACTCCTGGGGTGCCGCTACGCCACAGATGAGCCGCGCAATACAGACAACCCACGATCATCGCTGCGAGCACCGCGGCGGCCACCGGATTGGCGGTCCCGCCCAGCATCACCACGTGCAACGCCGCCGAGCTCGCGGCCACCAGCGCACACGTCCGTCGCCCGAGAACACTGCAGGCATGCGCGGCCGACATGGCCCCTATCTTCTCAGCAATGAGGGCTCAGCGCCGCCGGAACCTGGATGAGCCGCGAATTGCCCGGTGCGAGCCCGCGTATCGCCGTACCGTCGGCCCTATGACGAACTTCGCAGCCCGCCCGGCCCGGTCGCGACTGGCGATCGGCACCTTCTTTTTCGCCATCACCCTGATGGCCGCATGTTCGACGAACACGAACTCGACCGAAGCCACGTCAACCCCCGACGCCGCCAAGGGCGAGTCGGCGGCCGGCCGCGTCGTGGTGATCACCACGGGAGGAACCATCGCCACGAGCACCGACGCCAACGGCGTGCGCCGTCCGACCGTCAGCGGTGCCGATCTGGCGGCCGGACTGGACGTTCAGGTCGTGGACGTGATGAAGAAGGACAGTTCGCAGCTGACGCCGGCCGATTGGGATGTGATCGCCGCGGCAGCCAAGAAGGCGGTGGCCGACGGGGCCTCCGGAGTGGTCATCACCCACGGCACCGACACCATGGAAGACACCGCGATGTGGCTGGACGCCACCTACAACGGGCCTGCTCCGATAGTGCTGACCGGGGCACAGCGCAGTTCCGACGCCCCGGATGCCGACGGGCCCACCAACCTGCGGGACGCGCTGACCGTGGCGTCCAGCCCCGCCGCCCGCGACCAGGGCGTGATGATCATGTTCGCCGGCGATGTCTTCCAGGCGTTGGGCACCCACAAGGTGAACACCCAGGATCTCCACGCGTTCGGCGGCACACCACCGATCGGTTCCGTCGCCGACAACACCTTCAAGCTGGACCACCCCGCGCAGCGCCCGTTCATCGGTGACGTGCCTGCGGCCGGTGCACCGCGGGTCAGCGTTGTCGCGGCCTACCCGGGCGACGGCGCCGGACCCATCGATGCCGCCGTCGCCGGCGGAGCACGCGGAATCATCGTGGAGGCACTGGGATCCGGCAATGCCGGTGACGGCGTGGTGGACGCGGTGCGCCGCCACGCGCCCGCCGGCGTGGCGTTCGGAATATCGAGTCGTGTCCCCGACGGTGAGGTCATCGCCGAATACGGTCCCGGTGACGACATGGTCAAGGCCGGCGCGGTGATGGTTCCTCACCTGCGGCCGAGCCAGGCCCGGGTGCTGATGATGGCTGCGCTGGCCACCAAACAGCCGGTGGGCGACGTGATCAAACGCTGGGGCTGAGTTATCGGGGTCAGCTATCCGGGATCAAGCCCCAGCAGCTTGACGGTTTCGCTCCGCATGTCGACCTTGCGGATCTTGCCGGTGACGGTCATCGGGAACTCGTCCACGACAAGCACGTAACGCGGAATCTTGTAGTGGGCCAGCTTTCCGGAGGCGAAGGCCCGCAGCGCCTCGGCATCCACGGGCGCACGGCCGGGCTTCATCCGCACCCACGCGCAGAGCTCCTCGCCGTACTTCGCATCGGGCACCCCGATCACCTGGGCATCGTCGATATCGGGGTGGGTGTAGAGGAACTCCTCGATCTCACGTGGATAGACGTTCTCACCGCCGCGGATCACCATGTCCTTGATCCGGCCCACCACGGTGCAGTAGCCGTCCTCGCGCATCACCGCCAGGTCTCCGGTGTGCATCCAGCCGTCGGGGTCGATGGCCTCGCGCGTCTTCGCCTCGTCGTCCCAATAGCCCAGCATCACCGAGTAACCGCGGGTACAGAATTCACCGGGTTGCCCGCGCTCGACCGTCTCGCCGGTGTCCGGATCCACGATCTTGACCTCGATGTGCGGGTGCGCCCGACCGATGGTGGCGGTGCGGCGCTCCAGATCGTCGTCGACCAGCGTCTGACACGACACCGGCGACGTCTCGGTCATGCCGTAACAGATCGCCACCTCCGCCATGTGCATGTCGGCCACCACGCGCTTCATCACCTCGACCGGGCACACCGAGCCCGCCATGATCCCGGTCCGCAGCGAGGACAGGTCGAATTGCGCGAAATCGGGGTGGCCCAGCATCGCGATGAACATCGTCGGCACCCCGTACAGCGCGGTGCACCGCTCGGATTCGACTGCGGCCAAAGTGTCGCCGGGATCGAATCCTGGCGCCGGGATCACGATCGTCGCACCGTGGGTCAGGGCTCCGAGGTTGCCCATCACCATGCCGAAGCAGTGGTAGAAGGGCACCGGGACGCATACCCGGTCACCACGGTCGAAGTGGATCAGCCCACCGACGAAGAACCCGTTGTTGAGGATATTGCGGTGGCTGAGTGTCGCACCCTTGGGGAAACCCGTTGTGCCGGAAGTGTACTGGATGTTGATCGGGTCGGTGTTGGACAATTCGGCCGCCCGCGCCCGCAAAAGGTCCTCGCCGACCTGCTCGGTGTGCAAACGGTCCCAGTCCAGGGTGCCGAGGAAAATCACATCGACGAGTGCCGGACAGTCCGCCTGCACCTCGGCCACCATCGTCACATAGTCGGAGGACTTGAAGGCGGTGGCCGAGACCAGGGTCCGGACACCGGATTGCTTGAGTACATAGGCGAGTTCGTGGGTGCGGTACGCCGGGTTGATGTTGACCAGGATCGCGCCGATCTTGGCCGTCGCGAGCTGCAGGATCACCCATTCGGCACAGTTGGGCGCCCAGATACCGACCCGGTCCCCCTTGCCCACACCCAGGGCCATGAGTCCCCGGGCCACCGTGTCGACCTCGCCGTTGAGTTCGGCGTAGGTCCAGTGCCGTCCGGTCGCCACCTCGACCAGTGCGTCGGCGTCCGGCCCGGACGCCACCATGCGCTCGAAGTTCGCCCCGATGGTCTCTTCGAGCACGGGTACATCGGTGGGGCCACTGTCGTAGGACTTCATCGCCGCGCTCATTCCACAAGGTCCTCATATCGGTATTCGGTGGAAATCGGTTCGCCCGCTTGGTGAGCCGCGTCCTCACGTCTACGCAACTCGACGCGGCGGATCTTGCCCGAGATGGTCTTGGGCAGGTCGAAGAACTCGACCCGGCGCACTTTGAGGTAGGGCGCCAGGTGGTCACGGGCGTAGGCCATGACCGCTTTCGCGGTGTCCGCGTTGGCTTCCCAGCCTTCTGCGAGCGCCACATAGGCCTTGGGTACCGCCAGCCGGGTGTCGTCGGGCTGCGGCACCACCGCGGCCTCGACCACAGCGGGATGCTCGATCAGCACGCTCTCCAACTCGAACGGCGACACCTTGTAGTCACTGGATTTGAACACGTCGTCGGTGCGGCCGATGTAGGTGATGTAGCCGTCGCCGTCGCGGCAGGCGACGTCGCCGGTGTGGTAGTAACCGCCGGCCATCACGGCCTCATTGCGTTGCGAGTCACCGAGATACCCGGTCATCAGGTTGCGCGGGCGCTTGCTGAGATCCAGGCAGATCTCGCCCTCGTCGGCAAGCTCCCCGGTGACCGGATCTACCAGCACCACCGGAACGCCAGGCATCGGACGGCCCATCGAGCCGGGTTTCACCGCTTGCCCCGGCGTGTTGCCGACCAGCAGCGAGGTCTCGGTCTGGCCGAACCCGTCGCGGATGGTCAGGCCCCACGCCTTTTCGACCTGGGCGATCACATCGGGGTTCAGCGGTTCACCGGCGCCCAGGATCTCCCGCAGCCCCTCGGGCCGCTCACCGAGGTCAGCCTGGATCAACATGCGCCACACCGTCGGTGGGGCACAGAACGTGTTGACCTCGGCCCGCCGCAACTGGCCCAGCAACGCCGCGGCGTCGAAGCGCGCGTAGTTGTAGACGAAGATGGTCGCCTCGGCGATCCACGGCGCGAAGAAACAGCTCCAGGCATGCTTGGCCCAGCCGGGTGAGCTGATCGCCAGGTGCACGTCGCCGGGTGTGACGCCGATCCAGGCCATCGTGGTCAGATGCCCGACCGGGTAGGAGACCTGGGAATGCTCGACCAATTTCGGCTTGCTGGTGGTGCCGGAGGTGAAGTAGATGAGCATCGCGTCGTCGACCGTGGTGCACGCGTCGAATCGCCGCGGTGGCACGTCGTACGCGTCGGCATAGCGGTGCCAACCCGCGGGCACCTCGCCGACCGCGATGCGCACGTAGTCACCCGGCACCTCGGCGAACTTCACCGCGTCGGCGGAGTTGGCGATGACGAACCGGGCACCACCGCGCGCGATGCGATCGGACAGATCCGCCGGCCCCAGCGCCCCGGTGGTCGGCATGATGACGGCGCCCAGCTTGGCGATGGCCAACATGGCCTCCCACAACTCGACCTGGTTGCCGAGCATCAGCAAGACCCGGTCGCCCTTGGTCACGCCCAGCCCCCGCAACCACGCCGCGACGCAGTCGGACCGCTGTGCCATCTCGGCGAAAGTGACCTGCTGTTCGGAGCCGTCCTCCTCGACGATCCACAGCGCCGTGCGGCTGTTGCCCCTGGCGATCGCATCGAACCAGTCGACAGCCCAGTTGAAAGTGCCGGTGATCGATGGCCAGGCGAACTCCTCGACAGCCTTTTCGTAGTCCGCGATGGTGGCGACCAGCTGGTCACGAGCCGTGCGGTAGCGGTCTGTGTTGCCCGCGGCGGAATCCATGACAGTTATGCTCCACGTCACACTTGTCCGTCCGCTACCCCCGAAAGTGTGTACCGACGATGCGCTCCTGGTTGCTGCGACCCCGTGACGCCGACGCGGTACGTGCCGAGCTGCGCAGGATGGCCACCGATACCGGGCTTCCGCTGGCCTTCGGCGGGCAGGTCCACGAGGACACCCTGCTGTTGAGCGAGTTCTTCGGCACCCGCACCGGCGCCATGCGCGGGCTCGCCGTGCTGCCAAGGGCGGGCCTCGGCGGGGCCAGCGTGGTGTCCAGACGCCCCATCTCGGTGCCCGATTACCGGCGCGCATCGACCATCACCCATGACTACGACGAGCCGGTGCTGTCCGAGGGCATCCGCTCGATCCTGGCCGTGCCGGTGATCGTCGACGGCGCGACCCGGGCCGTGCTGTACGGGGCACACCGGACCAGCGCCCCGATCGGCGGACGGACCGCGGCCGCGATGGTGGCCTCAGCGCAGCGGCTGAGCGAGGAGCTACGGGTACGCGACGAGGTGGACCGCCGGCTTCGGATGCGTGAGGCCGCGCTGACCAACTTCGCCGACGCACCGGCCGACACCGAGCAGATCCGTGAAGTGCACGCCGACCTACGCCGGCTGGCCGCTGACACTCCGGACCTGGCCGGGCCGTTGCGCGAGCTCGCCGACCGGTTGGCGATTGCGTTGCGGGGCGACCCGCCGGCCAGTGCGCCGCTGACCGCCCGCGAGGTCGACGTGCTGGCGCAGGTGGCCCTGGGATGCACCAATGCCGAAGCGGCCCAGCGGCTTTCGCTCAAGCCGGAAACGGTGAAGAGCTACCTGCGCAGCGCGGCGGCCAAGCTCGGCGCCCGCAACCGGCACGAGGCGGTCTCCAAGGCCCGGCGGCTGCGCCACATTCCCTGATCGTGGGGCGCCAGAGACACTTGCGCTGAAGATAGCGGCCACCGGGTGGCAGTAATCTTCAGCGTAATGCTCGCCACCGCACACCACCTCGTACTGGGAGGATGGCCCACATGACCTCGATCCACCCCTTCCGCATCGCCGTTCCCGACGCCGATCTCGACGACCTCAAGGCACGCCTGGCCCGGACCCGATGGCCCGAGGCCGAGTGCGTCGACGACTGGACCCAGGGCATTCCGCTGGAGTACACGAAGGAGCTGGCCGCCTACTGGGCCAACGAGTACGACTGGCGGTCGCGGGAGGCCGCCCTCAACCGGTTCGACCAATTCACCACCGAGATCGACGGCCTGGACATCCATTTCATCCACCAGCGATCCCGACGCGAAGACGCCTTTCCGCTGCTGCTCACCCACGGCTGGCCGGGATCAATCGTCGAATTCCACAAGGTGATCGAACCGCTCACCGAGGCCGGATTCGACGTGGTGTGCCCCTCGCTGCCCGGCTACGGGTTCTCCGCCAAGCCGAGCGCCACCGGCTGGGGAATCGAGAAGATCGCGCAGGCCTGGGACACCCTGATGACGCGCCTGGGCTATGACCGGTACGGCGCGCAGGGTGGCGACTGGGGCGCCGCGGTGACGACGCAGATCGGCCGAAACGTCGGCTCGTGCGTGGGCATTCATGTGAACATGCCGATCGCACAGCCGCCCGCCGAGGGCATCGGCGAGATGACCGAGGACCTGCAGAAGGCTCTGGCCCGCATCGATTACTACCGCAAATGGGACTCGGGCTACATGAAGCAGCAGTCCACCCGGCCACAGACCGTCGGTTACGGCCTGGTCGACTCCCCCGTCGGACAGCTCGCCTGGATCGTCGAAAAGTTCTGGTCATGGATGGACTGCGACGGCCATCCCGAGAATGTGCTGACCAAGGACGAGCTGCTCGACAACGTCATGCTCTACTGGGTCACCGCATCGGCGGCGTCCTCGGCCCGGCTGTACTGGGAAAGCCACGACACCTGGGGCGGCGGAGGCGGCTACGTCAGCCTGCCGACCGGAATCGCCTCGTTTCCCATGGAGATCCTGCGGGCGCCACGCAGCTGGTGTGAAACCGGTTACAACGTCACCCACTTCACGACGATGCCCAAGGGCGGACACTTCGCGGCGTTCGAGCAGCCGGAATTGTTCGTCGACGACGTGAAGAAGTTCTTCGACACCGTGCGGTGACAGACTAGCGTCTCTGGGCATG
This sequence comes from Mycobacterium sp. URHD0025, assembly GCF_000426065.1. Classification (GTDB taxonomy): domain Bacteria; phylum Actinomycetota; class Actinomycetes; order Mycobacteriales; family Mycobacteriaceae; genus Mycobacterium. Next base: position 203,006 of record NZ_AUEQ01000015.1, read on the forward strand.
GACACGTTGGTGCGTTCCCGTGCCGTCCAAGCCGTGATCTGGGGCTTGCCCGCCGTCAACTTCGAGCTGCTGCGCGAAGCAGCGGCCGGAGTCGGCGCGGGCGACAACCAGGTGGTGTTCTGGTCGCGGCTGCCGGACTGGAAGAACCAGACCCTCACGCCCAACCCCGACACGCTGTACTTCTTCCCGTTCTACAACACCCAGACAGGCCCGGTCGTGCTGGAAATCCCGCCGGCCGAAGGCGGTTCGATCACCGGGTCGGTGGACAACGGCTGGCAGGAAGCGCTCGAAGACGTCGGGCCCGCAGGCGTCGACAAAGGGAAGGGCGGCAAGTACCTGATCCTGCCGCCGGGGTTCGACGGTCAGGTTCCCGACGGCTACATCCCGATGCCTTCGGCGACGTATACCGGATTCGGGGCACTGCGCTCCAACATCGCATCGAGTGACGACACCGATGTTGCCGCGGCCGCCGAGTACGGGAAGCGCATCAAGGTATATCCGCTGTCCGGGCCGGACTCCACCAGCTTCGTGGACGCGGTGGATTCGGTGTACGACAGCACGATTCCCTACAACGTCCGGTTCTTCGAACTGCTCCACCGGTTCGTCCAGCGCGAGCCATGGCTACAGCGCGACCGGGTGATGATCTCGGTACTCAAGTCGATCGGTATCGAGCAGGGCAAGCCGTTCGCCCCTGACGCCGAGCTCACATCGGTGCTCGATGCGGCGGCATCCGAAGCACACGACTGGCTCGACGCCAACTATCCCCGGTTCTTCGCCTCGCCGTATTTCGACGGGACCCACTGGGCCGTGCCCGCCTCGCCCGAGGTGGTGCAGGGCATGCAGAGCGGGTTCGCCGACCCGGCGAGCTATCCCGTCGACGAGCGCGGGCTGCTGTACTCGTTCATCTACTTCAGCGCCAAACACCTTGGGCAGGGCCAGTTCTACGTGATGACCATCGTGGACAGCGACAGCGAGCCCCTCGACGGCGCGGCCACCTATCGACTGCGGGTGCCTGCCGACCCGCCCGTCTCGTTGTACTGGTCGGCGACGGTGTACGACCGTGCGACACACGCGATGATCCGTGACCTGCCATACGCCAGCCGGTCGTCGCACCGGCCCGACCTCGAGACGAACTCCGACGGATCCGTCGACATCTACTTCGGCCCGTCCGCCCGGGAAGGCAACCAGTCCAACTGGATTCCGACGAAACCCGGCGGCCGGTTCGAAGTCCTGTTCCGGCTCTACGGCCCGAAACCGGCACTGTTCGACAAGACGTGGGCGCTGCCCGACATCGAAAAGCTGTGATCGCGCGTCGGTTTCTGCACCTGGGCTGTGGATTTCGCTCGGCGGCAGCCACGGGGTAGAAATCGGCGAAGGGGTGCACGCCACACCCGCGCCGCTCAGGCCAGGGAATCCACCCAGGCCCGATGCAGCGCCGCATACGCCCCGTCTGCCCGGCCGATGAGATCCGCGGGTGCCCCGTCCTCGATGATGCGCCCGTGCTCGAGCACCAGCACCCGGTCGGCGATCTGCACGGTGGAGAGCCGGTGCGCGATCACCAGAGCGGTGCGGTCGGCCAGCACGGTTTCCAACGCGCGCTGCACCATTCGCTCGCTCGGGATGTCCAATGACGACGTCGCCTCGTCCAGGATCAGCACCGCCGGATCGGCCAGGAACGCCCGGGCGAACGCCACCAGCTGACGCTGCCCCGCCGAGAGCCGGCCACCACGCTTGGCGACATCGGTGTCATACCCGTCGGGCAATGTCTCGATGAAGCGGTCCGCACCGACCGCCGCGGCCGCCGACCGCACCTGGGCGTCGGTGGCCTCTGGCCGCCCGAACCGGATGTTGTCGGCAACCGTCCCGGAGAACATGAAGTTCTCCTGCGTCACCATCACGACGTGCCGGCGCAGATCCGACTGCGCCAGCTCACGCAGGTCGATGCCGTCGAGCGTCACCGAGCCGGCCGTGGGGTCATAGAACCGCGCGATCAGTTTGGCGATGGTGGTCTTGCCCGCGCCGGTCGTGCCCACCAGCGCCACGGTCTGACCGGCCGGCACCGCGAGATCGAGCCCCGGCAACACCGGACGGCCCGGCGTGTACTCGAAGCGCACATCGTGAAAAACGACGTCGCCCTTGGGCTCCGCCAGAACGACCGGGCGTTCCGGATCGGCGATGGCGGGCCGCTGCGCCAGCACGCCGGCCAGTTTCTCCAGCGCCGAAGATGCCGACTGGAAGGTGTTGAAGAACTGCGAGATCTCCTGCATCGGTTCGAAGAACATCCGCAGATACAGCAGGAAGGCGGCCAGCGTGCCGATGGTCATCTCGCCGTGCAGCACCCGGTATCCGCCGTAGAGCAGCACCACACCCGTGGTGAGGTTGCCGACCAGCTTGACGCCGGGCATGAAGATCGCCAGCAATTTGAAGGTCTTCTCGTTGATCGCCCGGTAATCGTCGGCGATGTCGTCGAAGATCTCCTGGTTGCGGGGCTCGCGCCGATAGGCCTGCACGGCCTTGATCCCCGTCATGGTCTCGACGAACTGCACGATCACCAGCGCCGCGCTCTCGCGCACCAGCCGGTAGGTCTTGCCCGACTCGTTGCGGAACCACCACACCAGGCCCACCAGGACCGGGAAGGCCGCCAGGCACATGAGGCCGAGCCGCCAATCCAGGGCCACCAGCAGGATGGCCGTGCCGAACAACGTCAGCACCGCGGTGATCAGACTGTCGAAACCGGTTTCCAGCATGTCCTGGATGGCCTCGACATCGTTGGTGGACCGGCTGACCACCCGGCCCGACGTGTAGCGGTCGTGAAAGGCCACATCGAGTCGGCCGAAATGCCGGAACACCCTGCGGCGCAACTCCAGCAGCACCCGCTGCCCCACCCGACCGGAGCGCCGCAGGAAGAACATGCGGCTGATCGCCTGCACGATCACGACCGCGCACAGCGTCGCGACGATGAGCATCAGCTCACGGGCCGGACCGCCTTCGAGGATCGGCGGGATACCGCGGTCGATGCCCCGCTGCACCAGGATGGGGACAGAGAGCCGGGCAGTGTTTTCCACGATGACCACGAGCGCCAGCACCGCGACCGTCCAGCGGTAGGGACGCAGCAACGACATGAGCAGCGCCCGGGCCTCGGCGCGCCGGGGCAGGCTCTCGTCGATGGGAAGTGTGGAAGTGCCGGCACCGGTGCGGGCGTCGTCCCTGTCGGCCCTCTGCTCGTCCTCGTCGGTGACGCGTCCGCGCCACTGTGTGGTACTCATCGACGCTGCACCTCCGCACCGAAACGCGGCGGTTCGCCCACTTCGTCGATGGCCGTGCGCTCGTCGTGGCCGCGCTGCAACCGACCCAGTTCCTCGTCGTCCTCCCACTCACAACTGCGCTCGCAGGCGTCGTCGAGTTCGTCGTCGGCAGCCAGCAGATACCGGTATTGCGGTACCTGCGCCAGCAATTCGGCATGGGTCCCGACATGGGTGATGGTCGCCGCCCCAGACGAATCCACCGCGTGCAGCAGGGCCACCTTGTCGGCCAGCAGCACGGTCGAGGCGCGATGCGCCACGATGATGCCCGTCACCCCGCGCAGCACGCGCCCCAGCGCCTCCGTCACCACGGCCTCGGTATGCACGTCCAGCGCGGACAGCGTGTCGTCGAGCACCAGAATCTTCGGCGCCGCCAGGATCGCCCGGGCCAGCGAAAGACGTTGGCGCTGCCCGCCGGACAGGCTCATGCCCTGCTCGCCGATCCGGGTGTCCAAACGGAACGGCAGGTCGTAGACGAACTGGGCCGCCGCGATCTCGATGGCCTGGGCCAACTCTTCGTCGTGGGCATCCGAACGGCCGAGCCGCAGGTTCTCGGCCACCGACATCGAGAACAGTGTCGGGTCCTCGAATGCCGTGGCCACGGTCTGACGCAGGGCCGGCAGGCTCAGCTCCCGGATATCGCGGCCGTCGATCAGGATCTGACCTTCGGTCACGTCGTACAACCGCGAGAACAGTGCCGCCAGAACCGATTTGCCCGATCCGGTCGCGCCGACGAGTGCGAGCGTCTGCCCCGGCTCCACCACCGCGTCGACATGGCGCAGAACCCACTCGTCGCCATCGGGGAACTTGAAACCCACATCGCGCAGTTCCAGCCGGCCTCCGCTGGGCGGTGCGGACACCGGGCCGTCGACGATGTCGATCGGGGCGTCGAAGATCTCGGCGATGCGGTTGGCCGCGGTGAACGACTCCTGGGTCATGGACAACAGGAAACCGAGCGAGGCGATGGGCCACACCAGTGACAGCATCATCGTGATGAAGGCGACCAGGGTACCCATCGTGACGTGGCCGTGGCCCGCCGCGTACGCACCGAACCCCAGCACGACGATCAGCGTGAGGTTGGGGATGACCTCCAACAGCGTCCAGAACTTCGCCGACACAGTCACTCTGGCGAACTGCGTCTCGTAGAGCTGCGTGGCCTGCTCGTCGAACCGGTCGAACACATAGTCCTCGCGGCCGAAGGCCTTCACCACCCGCAGCCCGAGCGCGGCCTCCTCGACATGAGTGGCGACGTGACCGGTCTGATCCTGGGCGAGCCGCGACAACCGGGTGTACTCACGCTCGAAATGCAGCACGGTCAGCGTGATCGGCACGATCGACACCAGCACCACCACGCCGAGCGGCCAGTACATGGCCAGCAGGATCGAGGTCACCACGACGATCTGCAGGGCGTTGAGGATCAGGAACACCAGCCCGAACGACAGGAACCGGCGGATCGTGGACAGATCGTTCATCACCCGCGACAACAGCTGCCCGGACTGCCAGCCGCTGTGGAAGCTCATCGGCAGAATCTGCAGGCGCGCGTAGAGATCCTTGCGGATATCGGCCTCGACGCCCATGGTCGCGCGGGCCACCAGCCAGCGCCGGATGAACCACAGCACCGCCTCGGAGATGCCCACCGCGACCGCCGCAGAACCCAGGACCCACAGCCCGTGCGGATCCTGATGGCGCACGGGACCGTCGATCACAGCCTTGGTCATCAGCGGGATCGCCACCGTCGCGGCCAAGCTGACCACCGCGACCACGACCATCACAATCCAGCGGGCCCGGTACGGCAGCAGATAGGGCAACAGCCGCCGCAGATCTGAACTGGTCCGGATCCGCGTCGAAGACGGGGCGATCGCGGGATGGCTCACTGAATCCATCTTCCCATCACGGGCAAACGATTAACCTCACGCAGCCGGTACCTCCTCGGAGAACTGCGTGTCGTACAGCTCGGCGTACCGGCCGCCCCGGGCCAGCAACTCGCGATGGGTGCCGCGCTCCACGATGCGCCCGCCCTCGACGACGAGAATGAGATCGGCCGCGCGGACCGTGGACAACCGGTGCGCGATGACGATCGAGGTGCGCCCGCCCAGCGCCTCGGCCAGGGCCTGCTGCACGGCGGCCTCCGAGGCCGAGTCCAGCGACGCCGTCGCCTCATCGAGCACCACCACCCGTGATCGTCCCAGCAGCAGACGAGCGATGGTCAACCGCTGCCGCTGCCCTCCGGACAGACGGTATCCGCGCTCACCGACAACCGTGTCCAAGCCGTCGGGCATCGCGGCGACCACATCGTCGAGCCGGGCCCGGCGCAGCGCCTCCCACAGTTCGTCCTCGCCCGCGGCCGGTGCCGCCAACAGCAGATTCGCCCGGATCGACTCGTGGAACAGGTGCCCGTCCTGGGTCACCATGCCGACGGTGTCCTTGAGCGAGTCGAACGTCACGTCCCGCACGTCGGCCCCGTTGAGCTTGATGGAGCCCGAGTCGACGTCGTAGAGCCGGGCCAACAACGACGCGATGGTCGACTTGCCCGCGCCCGACGAACCGACCAGCGCCACCATCTGCCCGGGCCGCGCGGTGAACGAAATGCCGTGCAGCACCTCGTCTCCACCACGGTCGTCCAACGTCGCCACCTCTTCGAGCGAGGCCAGCGACACCTTGTCTGCCGACGGGTAGCTGAACCGGACGTCGTGGAATTCAATATTCACCGCACCCGGCGGAACTTCCACGGCGTCGCGCTTCTCGGCGATCAGCGGCACCAGGTCGAGCACCTCGAAAACCCGCTCGAAGGACACCAGCGCGCTGGCGATCTCGACCCGGGCATTGGCCAGTGCGGTCAGCGGCGCGTACAGCCGGGTCAACAGCAATGCCAGCGACACCACCGCGCCGGCCTGCAGCTGGCCGCCGATCGCCAGTACGCCGCCCAGCCCGTAGACCAGGGCCAGCGCCAGCGCCGACATCAGTGTCAGCGAGTTCATGAACGTCGCCTGCAGCATCGCCGTGCGTACCCCGATGTCACGCACCCGGTCGGCCCGCACCGCGAACTCTTCGGACTCCCGCGCCGGGTTGCCGAACAGCTTGACCAGGGTGGCCCCCGGCGCCGAGAACCGCTCGGTCATCTGGGTGTTCATCGTGGCGTTGTAGGTGGCGGCTTCGCGGGACAGCCCGGCCATCCGGGTACCGATGCGACGGGCCGGCAGCACGAACAACGGCAGCAGGGCCAAGGACAACAGCGTGATCTGCCAGGAGATGCTCAGCATCACCGCCAGCGTCAAGGTCAGGGTCACCAGGTTGGCGACGATGCCCGAGAGAGTGTCGGAGAACGCCCGTTGCGCCCCGATGACGTCGTTGCCCAGGCGGCTCACCAACGCGCCGGTCCGGGTGCGGGTGAAGAACGCCACCGGCATGCGCTGCACGTGGTCGAACACGGCGGTGCGCAGATCCAGGATCAGGCCCTCGCCGATGTTCGACGACAACCAGCGCGTCACCAGCGACACGACCGTTTCAGCGAGCGCCACCACCGCGATCACGGAGGCCAGCAACACCACCGTCGACGCTGGGCCGCCGCGGGTTATCGCGTCGACCACGCGGCCTGCCAGCAGCGGCGTCGTCACCGTCAAAAGCCCACTGACCACGCTGATCGCCACGAACCCGCCCAGTCTGCGGTGGTGGCGTGTGGAGAACCGCCAGATGCGGGACAGCAGTCGCCGGTCGGCCAGTGCGCGCAGGTCACCGTCGCGGGCATGGGTCTGCCGGTACAGCGACTGCCGGGCCACCGTTTCCATACTCATGTGCATCACCGTAAAACCTGAACAAATATTGAGGTCAAAGATTCCCGGGCGCCTGCGCGATCAGCTGTGGTTCATCGGGCAAGATGGCGGTTATGGATAGCGCAACCGGTGGCATTGCCTCGCCCCGGGTCCTCGTCGTAGACGACGACCCCGACGTGCTCGCCTCGCTGGAACGTGGGCTGCGACTCTCCGGATTCACCGTGTCGACGGCCGTGGACGGAGCCGAGGCGCTGCGCAGCGCCACCGAGACCCGCCCCGACGCGATCGTGCTCGACATCAACATGCCCGTGCTCGACGGCGTCAGCGTGGTGACGGCCCTGCGTGCGATGGACAACGACGTGCCCGTCTGCGTGCTCTCGGCGCGCAGCAGCGTCGACGACCGCGTCGCGGGCCTGGAGGCCGGCGCCGATGACTACCTGGTCAAACCGTTCGTGCTGCAAGAACTGGTGGCCCGGGTCAAGGCCCTGCTGCGCCGGCGCGGCGCATCGGCCACCTTCTCGTCCGAGACCATCCAGGTGGGCCCACTTGAGGTCGACATCCCCGGCCGCCGCGCCCGCGTCAACGGTGTCGACGTGGACCTGACCAAACGCGAGTTCGACCTGCTGGCCGTGCTGGCCGAGCACAAGACCGCGGTGCTGTCCCGCGCACAGTTGCTGGAATTGGTCTGGGGCTACGACTTCGCCGCGGACACCAACGTGGTGGACGTCTTCATCGGCTACCTGCGCCGCAAACTCGAGGCCGGCGGCGCGCCACGGCTGCTGCACACCGTCCGCGGCGTCGGATTCGTCCTCAGGACCCAGTAGCGACATGACGAGCGCTCGCAGGAATCAACGGCCATGAGCCCGCTGACCCGGATCTTCCGCCGCACCCCGTCGCTGCGGACCCGGGTCGCGTTCGCCACCGCCATCGGCGCGGCGATCGTCGTGGTCATCGTCGGCACCATCGTCTGGGTCGGCATCACCAACGACCGCAAGGAACGGCTGGACCGCCGCCTCGACGAAGCCGCCGGATTCGCGATCCCGTTCCTCCCGCGCGGTCTCGGTGAGATCCCCCGCTCCCCCAGCGACCAGGACGCGGTGATCACCGTCCGACAGGCCGGCGACATCTCCTCGAACTCGAGCGTGATCCTGCCCGAGCTGCCCGACGGGTACGCCGACACCTACATCGACGGCGTGCGCTGGCGGGTGCGCACCGTTCAGATCCCCGCGCCGGGCCCCATGTGGGTGGCGGTCGGCGCGACCTACGACGCCACCATCGCCGACACCAACAACCTGCACCGCCGCGTGATCATCATCTGCGTGTTCGCCGTCGGCGCGGCCACCGTACTGGGCTGGGTGCTGGCCGCCTTCGCGGTGCGCCCGCTCAAACGGCTGGCCGAGCAGACCCGGCAGATCGAGGCGGGCGACGAGGCGCCCGACGTCGAGGTGCGCGGCGCAAGCGAGGCCGTCGAGATCGCCGATGCCGTCAACGGCATGCTGCAACGCATCTGGAAAGAACAGGACCGCACCAAGGCCGCGCTGACATCGGCCCGCGACTTCGCCTCGGTGTCGGCCCATGAACTGCGTACCCCGCTCACCGCGATGCGGACCAACCTGGAGGTCCTGTCCACCCTCGACCTGCCCGACGACCAGCGCAAGGAAGTGGTCGGCGACGTCATCCGCACCCAGTCGCGGATCGAGGCCACCCTCGGCGCGCTGGAGCGGCTCGCCCAGGGCGAGCTGACCACCACCGACGACCACGTCACCGTCGACATCACCGAACTGCTCGACCGCGCCGCGCACGACGCCATGCGCGTCTACCCCAACCTCGAAGTGTCACTGGCGCCCTCACCGACCGTCATCATCATCGGGCTGCCGACCGGCCTGCGGCTGGCCGTGGACAACGCGATCGCCAACGCCGTCAAGCACGGCGGCGCCACCCGGGTCCAACTTTCGGCAGTCAGCTCACGCGAGGGCGTCGAGATCGCTGTCGACGACGACGGGGTCGGTGTGCCCGAGGAAGAACGTCAAATGGTGTTCGACCGCTTCTCCCGCGGATCGACGGCGTCGAGATCGGGCTCCGGCCTGGGGCTGGCCCTAGTGGCCCAGCAGGCCGAATTACACGGCGGCACAGCCGCTCTGGAATCAAGCCCGCTCGGCGGAGCACGGCTGCTGTTGCGCCTTCCCGGCCCGCACTAGCCTTCCGCGAGCGACACCAAAACTGCCCCTCCTCGAGCGAGAAGGGGCAGCCTGGTTCTGTTCGGCGAGTGGGCTACTTCTTCTCGCGCTGGGACTTACCGCTGTCCCACCGGTTGAACCCGGCCTTCTCCGCGGATTCGACATCCGCGAACCAGATCTCGGCGACCGTCACCGAGTAGGACGGACTCTCCGGCGAGTGATAGAGCATCGAATCCTCGTTGCCCTTGATCAGATAACCCGTCGGGGTGCCCGCACCCGATACCCGGACCGAGCCGGCACCGTACGGCGACTCCTCGACGACCTTGACGTCATCGTCGGCTGCCTCATGAGCGCCACCACCGGAGGCGAACTTGGCCGCCCCGGCCGCCCCGGCGGCCGCCGCACCCGCAGCCGCGGCACCGGCGCCGCCGACCTTGGGCAGCTGGGTGGTGGGCTCGTCGCCCGCGCCGGCCCTGGGCAACCTGGTCGTGGCATCGTCGGCGACAGCCTTTGCCCCGGCGCCACTTCCGCCGCCGGCGGCCTTGGCCGCGGTGCTGCCACCGGCTGCGGCCGCTCCCTCGGGACGACGGCCCAGAGCGCCGTAGACCGGCACCTCCCGCTTCACCCGCCGAAGCGTCAAGGCGAGTGTCAACACCAGCCCGAGCACAAAGGCCAGGGCCATCAACCACCAGTTCACATCGCTCATCGTCGTGCTCCAATCTCACGAGAGCCGGGCAGTTCGGCGAACGCCTCTTCCTCGCTGGTGGGCTTGACGGTCACCACCGAAATCAGCCAGGCCACCAGTGACCCCACCACGAACGCGAGCAGATACCACAACCATTGGATTACGAAGTCCATGTCGAATCTCCCTAATTGACCGTGATCTCGACACGGCGGTTCTGCGCCTTGCCTTCGGGGGTGTCGTTGCTGGCGATCGGATTCGCCGAACCCGCGCCGGAGGACGTCACGTGATCGGCTGCCAAACCTTGTGAAACCAGGTAATCGGCAACGGCTTTGGCGCGATTACCGCTCAACGGAACGTTGATCGCATCATTGCCCGAACTGTCGGTGTAACCGGTGACGGCCACCTGGGCGCCGGCGCAGGACTTGAGTTTGTCGGCCACCTGCGACAGCAGCTGCTGCGATGCCGGGGCAAGGACGAACCCGTCGGTGCTGAAATTGATCGGGGTACGCAGCAGTGCACTCACGTCGCCCTGCAGGGCGGCGCAAGGCCCGGGTGTACCGCCGGGAGCTCCCGGTGCACCGGGAGCCGCAGGTGCGGAGGGAGCCGGGGCAGCTGCGACCTGAATGTTGTTGACCAGCTTGATGTTGGGCCACGCCGCCTTGGCGGCCGCCTCGACCGCGTCGCGTACCTCTGCTGAGGGCGCGGTACCGGTCAGCGTCAGCGTGTCACCGTCGATGCTGAAATTGAAATCCGGAATACCGTCGGCCGCGGCGTCGAAAACCCTGCCGAGCGCCGAGACGTCGGGGGTGCTCACACCCGGCCGCAGATTCAGATTGTCGATCAAATTGACGTCAGCACCGAACTTTCCGCGCAGCCAGTCCAGCAGCGAGGCCTTGGCCGCCGCATCGGGCAGGTCACCGGTGAGGGTGAAATCGTTGCCGTTACGGGCAATCGACAACGGCGCGAACGAAAGGCTCGGCAAATTGGCGTTGGGCGCGTTGACGTCCGGGGCATTCGCATCCGGTGCGGTCATGGTCGCCGTGGGATTGACATCGGGAAGTGTGACGCCGCCGTTCTTGCGCGAGTGGTCGAGACCACCCCAGCCGATCAGCCCCAGCAACAACGGAACTGCCACCAGCGCCAGCAACCAACCCAAACCTGGTGGTCGTCGATATAATTTGGAGGCTGTTTGCCAGCCTGTGATTGTCCGAGATTCGTCCGAACCCGACATTTGGGTACTCCTGAAAGTCGACGAACAGTTATCTACAGCAGCGAAACAGGTTGACGGTAGCAGCAAATGGAATTCGACGGTCAGGTTCGGCCAATACTTTCCGAACCCCCGGTGACGTCAACGAACGGCGAGCAGATCGATCACGAAGATCAACGTCTTGCCCGAAAGTCGATGCCCCGAACCCGCAGGTCCGTATGCCTGCGCCGGCGGTATGACCAGCTGGCGGCGGCCACCCACGCGCATCCCGGGAATTCCGTCCTGCCATCCCTGAATTAGGCCCCGCAACGGAAATTCAATGGACTCTCCGCGATTCCACGAGCTGTCGAACTCCTCCCCGGAGTCGTATTCGACACCCACGTAGTGCACCTCGACAGTGCCCCCTGGCACTGCTTCGGGGCCGTCGCCGACCACCAGATCGGTGATGACCAAATCGGCGGGAGCGGGCCCGCCCGGAAACTCGATGTCAGGTTTTGTACTCACCTGATCAACGCTAGTCCGGCAGACTGGTCGTGTGGCCAAAGATCAGGACATCCTCGCCGAAGTTCACCGGCTCGTTGCAGAAGAGCAGGAGCTGCGGACCCAACTGCAGCACCAGGAGATCGACGAATCCGAAGAGCAACGACGACTGAGATCGCTGGAAGTCGCCCTCGACCAGTGTTGGGACCTGTTGCGCCAGCGCCGCGCGCTGCGGGACACAGGACAGGACCCGGGCCTGGCCCAGAAGCGTCCTCCCGACGAGGTCGAAGGCTATCGGGGCTGACCGGACCGGCGTGAGGTGACAGAGAAGGCGTTGGACGCCGTCATCATCGGCGGCGGGCACAACGGCTTGGTGGCTGCTGCCTACCTGGCTCGCGCGGGACGCCGGGTCCAGGTGCTCGAACGCCTCGACCACGTAGGCGGCGCAGCGGTTTCGGCCCACGCCTTCGAGGGCGTGGACGCCCGGCTGTCGCGGTACTCGTACCTGGTCAGCCTGCTGCCCGCGCGGATCATCACCGATCTCGGGGCCCGAATCCGGCTGTCGCGGCGCAGAATCTCGTCCTACACACCCGATCCGGCGACCGGCGGCGCCACCGGGCTGCTGATAGGTCCACATCCGACCTTCGATGCGATCGGCGCCGGCACCGACGCGGCCGGATTCGACGAGTTCTATCGCCGCTGCGGACTGATCACGTCCCGGATCTGGCCGACGCTGCTGCAGCCGCTGCGCAGCCGGGCAGAGATGCGTCGCGACGTGCTCGGCACACACGATGCCGAGACGGCCGCGGCCTGGGAAGCGCTGATCGAACGGCCCATCGGCCAGGCGATCACCACCGCGGTGTCGCATGACCTGGTGCGCGGGGTGATGGCCACCGACGCCCTGATCGGCACTTTCGCCGGCGTCGACGATCCGTCGCTGATCCAGAACGTGTGCTTTCTCTACCACCTGATCGGCGGCGGCACCGGAGACTGGGACGTCCCCGTCGGCGGGATGGGTGCGGTGAGCGGCGCCCTGGCCGCTGCCGCGACCGGATTCGGCGCTGAAATCGTCACCGGTGCAGATGTTTACGCGATCAACCCGGATGGCGAGGTGCGCTATCGGCAGGGCGGTTCGGCCCGACGGCTGGACGCCGACCGGGTACTCGCCAATGTCACGCCCGCGGTGCTCGCCGACCTTCTCGGCGAACCGGTTCCCGAAACCGCGCCCGGTGCGCAGGTGAAGGTCAACCTCATGCTGCGCCGGCTCCCCCGGCTGCGCGACGAACGGGTCACTCCCGAACAGGCATTCGGCGGCACGTTCCACATCAACGAGACGTTCAGCCAGCTGGCCGGGGCCTACGACGACGCGGCCGCCGGACGGGTTCCCGATCCGCTGCCGTGCGAGATCTATTGCCACTCCTTGACCGACCCGAGCATCCTGTCCGAGGAGCTGCACGCCTCGGGAGCGCAGACCCTGACCGTTTTCGGTCTGCACACGCCGCACACACTGGCAGCCGGTGATCCCGACCGGACGCGCGACCGGCTGACGTCGGCGGTGTTGAACTCACTCAATTCGGTTCTGGCCGAGCCGATTCAGGATGTCCTGATGGAGGATTCCGCCGGCCGTCTGTGCATCGAGGCGAAGACGACCGCCGATCTGGAACAGACCCTCGGCATGACCGCGGGCAACATCTTCCACGGCGCACTGCGGTGGCCGTTCGCCGAGGACGACGCACCGCTGGAGACCCCGGCGCAGCGCTGGGGGGTGGCCACGGCTCACGACCGGATCCTGTTGTGCGGCTCGGGTTCGGTACGCGGCGGCGCGGTCTCGGGTATCGGCGGGCACAATGCGGCGATGGCGGTGCTCGAGGGCTGACGCGTTCAGCGGCCGTCGATCAGTTCGGCCAGGCCGTCCAGCACACGCGCCAATCCGAACTCGTAGGCATGCGTAGCGCTGTATGCCGCGTCGAACGCCTGACCGGCCGCCGTCCCGACCCGGGAGGCCAACGGATACCTGTCACCGTCGAGGACACGCTCCAGCAGCGGGCCGGCCCGTTCCCACCATTGCCCGTCGCTGAGGCCGCTGAAGGCCGCGGCCCGGCGCGTATCGATGGCGATCCGGGCAACCGAATTGACGAAGCCGAGCACGTACGTCAGGGCGCCGTCCATCTCGAGATCGCTCAGACCGAGAGCGTCGAACGCACTCAGTTCGTGGTCGTACTTGGCGATCATCCCCGGCCCCAGCGGCGGACGGGTGGTGGGCAGGTATGCCAGCCAGGGGTGGCTGTCGAACATCGCGAGGTTCTCTTCGGCGATCGCGGAAACCTTTTCCCGCCATGTCTTTCCGGTGAGGTCGCGGCGCGGCATCTGGCGGTAGACGGAATCGACCATCAGATCCAGCAGCTCGGCCTTGCCCGGCACGTAGGTGTAGGTGGCCATCGGAGTCACGCCGAGTTCCACGGCGACCGCCCGCATGGTGAGCGCGTCGAGGCCGTCGCCGTCGGCGATCCGGATCGCGGCGGCGACCACCGCGTCCACCGTCGTGCGTTGTTTCGGTCCTCGCCCGCTGCCGCCCTGACCGGGCTCCCGCCACAGAAGTTCGAGCGTGCGCACCGGATCACCGGCACTGCTGCGGTCTGCTCCTTCGCGTCGCGACACGCCACCATCCTCTCTGTACTATGTACAGTATACGTCGTACGGAATAATTCTACCGCCAAGGAGCACCCATGGTGACCATGCCGCAATCCTGCGAATTCACGCCCACCGCCGACGACGTCGACTCGGTGCTGGCCTGGTTCGCCCACTACGACCACTTGGCGATCAGCAAGGACATCGAAGGCATGGCGGATCAGGCGATGTTCCCGCTCAACGAGGTGACCGACGGCAGCGCCGAGTCGGTCGACCGTGCCGGGTTCGTCGCTCAGATGGCCGAACAGTTCAGCGCGAACACCGATTTCGCCATGGAATCGACACGCACACCACACTTCATCAACGAGAACCTGGTGTTCGTCATCACCGACGCGACGTTCACCGCCGACGGATTCAGCCATCGGGTGCGCTACGGCGATCTGCTGGTCAAGTGCGACGGTGCGTGGAAGTTCCAGACAATGGTGCAGGGCGGGTGGGGCGAGAGCTGATCGTGATCGACACGGCTACGGCGCGGCGACCTTGCCCAGGATCGCCCGCAGCGCTTCGAGATCGCGGGGACCGAGCGCGGCGAGCACGTCCGGCGCCGGGTCCTCGATGCGGTCGATGCGCGCCAGCAGCGCACGCCCGGCTTCGGTGAGTGAGACCAGCTTGGTCCGGCGGTTGGCCGGGTCGATCGCACGGACCACCAGTCCGCGCTCCTCAAGGTCGTTGACCGCGACCGTGGCCGCCGGGGCGTCGACCGTCGCCGCGTGAGCCAGCTGCTTGACCGTCATCGGCGCCCGCTGCAGCCGCCGCAGGATCCGGATCCGGCTGAACGGCAGGCCGCTCTCCTCGATCACCGCCCGCCTCCAGCTGTCACGATGGTCGAACACCACGCGGGTCAATACCCGCCACACCTCATCGGCCAGCTCGGATCGCCGCTCACCGGACATGACTCACCTCCGGCACGTGATGCTCACCGATCAGCGGCGCCAACTTCTGCGCCGAGCGCAGCGCCCACGGCGTGGTGGAAACCACGCCCAACGCGAAGATCACCAAACCCAGTGCGGCACAGACGAACCACAGCGGCCGGGCGGCGACGGCGAAGTCGGCGCCCGTCCCGGCCAGCGCTGCACCGGCGACCGAACCACACAGCGCCACACCGACACTCACCCCGACCTGACGACTGGTCGAGGCCACCGCCGAGGCCGCACCGGCCCGGTCCAGTGGCATACCGCTGACGGCCGTGGTGGTGATCGGCGCATTGACCATCGAGAAGCCGATGCCGAACACCGCGAACATCACCAGCAGCTGCCACACCGGGGTGTCAGCGGTCAGCCGAGTCAACAGGATGGTGGCGACCGTGATCGTCGCGCCCGCCACCACCAACGAGGGCCGGCTGCCGTAGCGGCCGACCAACCGGCCCGACAACGGCGAGAAGATCAGCGCGCCGACGGCGACCGGCAGGTAGATCAGGCCGGTGTGCATCGCCGAATAGCCGCGCTCGGTCTGCAGGTACAGCGACATCATGAACAGGAATGCCCCGTAGGCGGCGAACGCACAGACGGCGATCACGGTGGCCGAGGCGAACGGCACGCTGCGGAAGAACCTCAGATCGATAAACGGGTCGTTGCGACGCGATTCGTAGCGCAGAAACGCCGCCAGGGCCACGAAAGCCACAGCAGCGACGGCGAGCGTGCGCGCATCGGCCCAGCCGTATCCGGGACCCTCGATGAGCACGAACGCGACGCCGAACAGGAACGCCACCCCGAGCGCCTGGCCCACCGGATCGAGGTCCCGCATGGTCGCCGACTTGGATTCGGGCACGAAGATCGCGGTGAGCACGACGGCCAGTGCGCAGATCGGCAGGTTGATCCAGAACACCGCGCGCCAGTCGACATACTGGATCAGCGCGCCGCCCACGATCGGGCCCAGGGCCATCGAGATGCCGACCACGCCGCCCCAGACACCGATCGCGCGGGCGCGCTCGACCCGGCCGGTGAATACCTGCGTGATGATCGACATGGCCACCGGGTTGAGCATCGAACCGCCGATGGCCTGCAGAAAGCGGGCGGCGATGAGGGTTTCGATGTTGGGCGCCAGGCTGCACAACAGCGAGGCCACGGCGAAGATCGTCAGGCCCAGTTGGAAGGTCCGCCTGCGGCCGAACCGGTCGCCGGTGGCGCCGGCCAGCAACAGCAGCGAGGCCAGCACCAGCGTGTAGACGTCGACGATCCACTGCAGCTGTGACGGCGATGCGCCCAGATCGTCGCGGATGCTCGGTAGCGCGACGTTGACGATGGTGGCGTCCATCGACACGATCAGCAGGCTCAGGCAGCACGAGACGAGAATGATCGCCTTGCGCCGAGCGCTGAGAGGGCCAATGGTTGTATTCACACAACTATTGTGAAACTACAACTGTCGTTCGGGCAAGTCGAGTTGCCCAACCCACCTGAATGGCGTTGGGAGACAATCGTCACCGTGAACGAACGCAACACCCGCGTCGCCGCCGCAGTGACCGCCGCGGGTATCGAGCCGGCCATCAGAATCCTCGACGCCGACGCCAAGACCGCGGCCGCGGCGGCCGAACAACTGGGCTGCGAGGTCGGGGCGATCGCCAACAGCCTGGTGTTCGAGTGTGACGGTGAGCCGCTGCTGGTGATGGCCAGCGGTGCGGCCCGCGTCGACACCGGCGTTGTCGCCCGACAACTCGGTGCCACCGCCATCCGCAAGGCCGACCCCGATCTCGTCCGCAATGCGACCGGACAGATCATCGGCGGGGTCGCCCCGACGGGGCATCCGGCACCGCTGCGCACCGTCGTCGACCAGACGCTGGCGTCCTACCCGGTGATCTGGACGGCAGCGGGCACGGCCGATTCCGTCATGTCCCTGACCTACGCACAGCTGCTGGCGCTCACCGGCGGGGTCGCGTTGCCGGTGCGCTGATCCACGGCCGGTGAGCAGACACAAAACTGCCCTAAAACCGGAGTTTGAAGTGCTCCCCGGAAGTTGGACTGAGAAATTCAGTTTCTTCTTCTGGGGAGTACTTTTTTGCATCCTTCTAGTTCGTTGAGTGAGGCTCAACGTGGTGCGGCGGTAGCGTTGTTCGAGCAGGGTCGGGGCTATGGCGCCACGGCGAGGTATCTGGGAGTGAGCCGGGGGCCGGTTCGCGAAATATATCGCCGTTGGGTCCTGCATGGCAGGAAGGTACTGGTGGCAAAACCGACCAAAACGCAGTACTCGTTCGAGTTCAAGCTCGAAGTGGTGGGCAAGGTGATCGACGAGGGTGCGTGTGCGCAGCAGGTAGCTCAGGA
>NZ_AUEQ01000016.1 GCF_000426065.1 Mycobacterium sp. URHD0025
AACTGTCGCAGCGGTTGCCGGGTTATATGGTGCCCGCCGTAGTGATGGTGGTTGAGGCGATTCCGTTGACGGTAAACGGGAAGCTGGATCGGCGGGCCCTGCCGGCCCCGGATTACGCCGACACCGACAGCTACCGCGCCCCGTCCACCACGGTCGAGGAGATCCTTGCCGGCATTTACGGCAAAGTTCTGGGGTTGGAGCGGGTCGGGGTTGATGACTCGTTCTTCGACCTGGGCGGCGACTCCCTCTCTGCCATGAGGTTGATCGCTTCGATCAATGCCGGCCTGGATGTTGATATCGCCGTGCGTACGTTGTTCGATGCACCCACGGTGGCACTGCTGGCTCCACGCATCGACATGGCTACCAGCGGGCTTCCCGCTCTGACAGTCCAACAGCGGCCCGCCCTTATCCCGCTGTCCTACGCGCAGAACCGGATGTGGTTCCTCAACCGGTTCGACAGTGGCGCAGCCACATACAACATGCCGACCGCGTATCGGATCAGTGGACGACTCGACACCGACGCCCTCGCAGCGGCGTTGGCTGACGTGGTGGGCCGCCACGAGAGCCTGCGGACATTGTTCCCCGCGGTTGACGGTGTACCGCGGCAGGTTGTAGTGCCCGCAGACCAGACCGACATCGGGTGGGAGGTCGTTGACGCCTCCGGCTGGTCCACGGAGCGGCTGCGGGAGGTGATCCACGAGATCATCGGGTACAACTTCGACTTGTCCGCTGAAACACCGCTGAGGGCAACCCTTTTCCGGGTGGCCGCGGACGAGCACGTGCTGGTGGCGGTGGTCCATCACATCGCCGGCGATGGCTGGTCGATCGGGCCTCTGGTACGTGACCTGGGCATGGCGTATGCATGCCGGTGCGCGGGACAGGCACCCGGCTGGGCACCGTTGCCCGTGCAGTACGTCGACTACACCCTATGGCAGCGCGAGCATCTGGGCGATCTGACCGACCCGGACAGCCGCATCGCCGGGCAACTGGCCTACTGGGAGGAGGCGCTGGCCGGGCTGCCCGAGCGGTTGGAGTTGCCGACCGACCGGCCCTATCCGCCGGTGGCGGACCACCGCGGCGCCACCGTGATGGTCGATTGGCCGGCCGAGTTGCAGCAGCAGGTCGCGCGAGTGGCCCACGAGCGCAACGCCACCAGCTTCATGGTGGTCCAGGCCGCACTGGCCGTGTTGCTTGCCCAATTGAGTGCCAGTTCCGATGTGGCAGTCGGGTTCCCGATCGCTGGGCGCCGCGATCCGGCGCTCGACGAGTTGGTCGGGTTCTTCGTCAACACGCTGGTGCTGCGGGTGGATCTGGGTGGTGACCCCACGGTCGCAGAGGTGCTCGAGCAGGTGCGTCAGCGTGCGTTGGCAGCCTTCGAACACCAGGACGTGCCGTTCGAGGTGCTGGTCGAGCGGCTCAACCCGACCCGCAGCCTGGCCCATGAGCCTGTGATCCAGGTGATCTTCGCCTGGCAGAATCTGCCCGGCCTGGACAATGATGCGGCGACCGCGCTCAGTCTGGGTGATGTGCAGGCCGCCCCGCTGGAGGCTGATACCCAGACTGCCCGCATGGATCTGGTGCTTTTCCTCCGAGAACACTGGACCGACGCCGGTGAGCCTGCTGGAATCTGGGGCTCGGTGGAATTCCGGACCGATGTGTTCGATGCGGCGAGCATCGAGACCCTGATCGAGCGGTTGCGCCGGGTGTTGGTGGCGATGACGTCTGATCCGGGTCGTCGGCTGTCGTCGGTGGACCTGCTCGATGCGTTTGAGCAGGCGCGTTTGGACGAAGTCGGTCACCGGCGTGTGTTGGCCCGCTATGGCACGGAATCATCGATTCCTGAGCTGTTTGCCGGCCAGGTGGTGCGGGCTCCTGATGCGGTGGCGGTGCGGTTCGACGACCGGTCGTTGACTTACCGTGAGCTTGATGAGGCATCGAACCGGTTGGCACACTCGCTGGTTGGGGTTGGTGCCGGCCCGGGGCGCTGTGTCGGTTTGTTGACAGGCCGGTCGGCCGATGCGGTCGTCGCGATTATGGCTGTGCTGAAGTCGGGGGCGGCGTATCTGCCGATCGACCCGGCCCATCCGGAAGCGCGTGTGCAGTTCATGCTGGCCGATGCTGCGCCGGTGGCGGTCCTGACCACGGCTGGTTTGGTTGATCGGATGGCAGGCTGTGGTGTCCCGGTCCTGCGGATTGATGATCCCCGCATCGACTCCTTGCTCGGCACGCCTGTGGCGTCGGCTCCGGCGGCTGACGACGTGGCCCACATTATCTACACCTCGGGCACCACGGGCGTGCCCAAAGGTGTTGCCGTCACTCATCAGAACGTGACGCGACTCTTCGATGGTCTGGACGTGGGTCTCGAGATGGGCCCGGGGCAGGTGTGGGCTGCGTGTTCGTCGTTGGCTTTCGACTATTCGGTATGGGAGATCTGGGGCGCCCTACTGCACGGTGGGCGTTTGGTGGTGGTGCCCGAACAGCTGACGCGGTCACCGCGCGAGCTGCAGGCGTTGCTTGTCGACGAGCGGGTGACGGTGTTGAGTCAAACTCCGTCCGCGGTGGGGATGCTCTCGCCGGAAGGACTGGAATCGGTGTCGGCGTTGATGGTGGCCGCCGAACCGTGCCCGCAGAAAGTGGTGGAGCGGTGGGCGCCGGGCCGGGTGATGATCAACGGCTACGGCCCGACCGAGACAACGGTGTACGCCACGATCAGCGCTCCGCTACAGGCCGGGGCGGGTGTCGTCCCGATCGGTGTGCCGGTCCCGGGCGCCGGGTTGTTCGTGTTGGACCAATGGTTACGCGAAGTCCCGCCAGGTGTGGTGGGGGAGCTGTATGTAGCCGGTCGGGGCGTCGGCCTCGGTTATGTGCGCCGGCCGGGGTTGACCGGGTCACGTTTTGTCCCTTGCCCGTTCGGGATGCCGGGGACCCGGATGTACCGCACCGGGGATCGGGTTTCCTGGGGAGCCGATGGGCAGCTGCGGTATGCCGGTCGCGCGGACGAGCAGGTCAAGATCCGCGGCTACCGCATCGAACTCGGCGAAATCCAGTCGGTGTTGGCGTCCCATCCCCGCGTCTCCCAAGCGGTGGTCGTCGCCCACACCACCACGTCCAACGCGAGCCAGGGTGAGCCGACCGCCGACAAGCGGTTGGTGGCCTATGTCGTCCTGGACCCGGAGATGATGCTGGTCCGCGAGTCTGCCCGCGAAGCGGAACTCGTAGACCAGTGGCAGGGCGTGTATGAGGGCCTGTACTCGGGGGAGTCGTTCACCACGGGCACGCCCACCGAACTGGGCGAGGACTTCGGGGGCTGGAACAGCAGTTACACCGGCGATCCAATTCCATTGCCGCAGATGACCGAATGGCGTTCGGCTGCGGTAGACCGAATCCTGGCGCTGCGACCGCGCCGAGTGCTGGAGATCGGTGTGGGCTCGGGGCTGCTGCTTGCGCACGTGGCCCCGGAGTGCGTCGAGTATTGGGCAACGGACTTCTCGCCACCGACGATCCAGACATTGCGGACGAAAGTGGCCGGGCAGCCCTGGGCGGACCGGGTACGGTTGCGGGCGCAGCCGGCCGACGCCCCCGATGGGATTCCACAGGGCCACTTCGATGTAGTGGTCCTCAATTCAGTCATCCAGTATTTCCCGAGTGCGGGCTATCTGCTCGATGTTCTGGCCCTGGCGATGCGGTCATTGGCGCCCGGCGGAGCCCTGTTCCTCGGCGATGTGCGCAACCTGTCGTTGTTGCGGGCGTTCACTACCGGGGTGGTATGCGCCGGCGGTCAGGACGGGCGTGACAGTGAGGACACCGCTGCGGCAGTAGGTGAGCGGGTGCGTCGCGAGATTCTTGCCGAACAGGAGCTCCTGGTGGCTCCCGAGTTCTTTGCCACACTGCCACAACATCTCGGCGACATCGCCGCCGTCGAGGTGCGACTCAAGGACATGCAGGCGGTCAACGAACTCAGCGGCTATCGGTATGAGGTGGTGCTACGCAAGGGGCCGATCCCTGTGCGCTCGGTTGCGAACCTACCGTGCGAACCATGGCAGCGGTTCGGGGGCCTGGCGAGGTTGGGCGAGTATCTGCGGTCCGAAGGGTTACCGGAGCTTCGCATCTCCGGGGTTCCTCATGCCGGAATCTGGCAGGACGTCGAGCTGGTACGCGAGCTGGACAAGGCGGGTGACCGCGAGTATGTCAGCGAATTACGTTCCGGCATTTCGGCTTCCGAGGCAGTGTTACCGCATGACTGCTTACAGCTGGGCCGGGAGCTCGGGTACGCCGCGGCCGTGACCTGGTCGCCGTGTGATGGTCTGGTCGACCTCATCTACACGCGTGCCGCCGCGTCATCGGGCGACGGTGCCGTGCTGGCGCTGTCGGATCTTTACCTGCCCGGCACTGCAGCGGGCTCGCTGGCCGCATACGTCAATGACCCGTCTGCGATCGAACGAGCCGGGGAACTGCGTCGTTTCGCGGGGGACAAGCTGCCCGAATACATGGTGCCCACGGCGATCATGGTGTTGGACGCCCTGCCGCTCACCGTCAACGGCAAACTCGATCGCCGGGCACTGCCGAACCCGGAGTTCAACAGTGGGGTGGCCTACCGGGCTCCTCGTGACCAGCGCGAGCGGGCTCTGGTCGCCCTGTTCGGTGAGGTTCTGGGGGTCGCCCGAGTCGGCATCGACGACGGGTTCTTCGACCTGGGCGGACACTCCCTCACCGCGACGCGATTGGTCGCGCGAACCCGGGCCGAGCTGAACGTCGAGGTGACGATCCGGGCTTTGTTCGATGCCCCCACCGTGGCCGAACTGTCCGAGTGGATGAGCGCACATGCCGGGGATCGGGCCGGCGCGGCGCTGACCGTCCAGGAGCGGCCCGCGGTGCTGCCGTTGTCGTATGCCCAGCAGCGGTTGTGGTTCCTGGACCAGTTGCAGGGCCCCTCACCGGTTTACAACATGCCTACCGCCTACCGGATCACCGGGACGTTGGATAGCGAAGCGCTGGGGGCGGCGCTCACCGATGTGGTGGCACGCCACGAGAGCCTTCGTACCGTCTTTACGGCGGTCGATGGGCTACCGCAGCAGGTCGTGATTCCCACGGAGCGGGCGCAGTTCAGTTGGCAGGTGGTGGATGCCCGCGGGTGGCCGGAGTCGCGGCTACGGGAGGCTGTCGACGCGACGGTGCGGCACTGCTTCGATCTGGCCGGCGAAGTCCCGGTCCGGGCAACGCTTTTGCGCGTCGACGAGAGTGAGCACGTACTCGTTGTCGTGGTCCACCACATTGCTGCCGACGGTTGGTCGATCGCGCCGATGGTGCGCGATCTCGGGATGGCCTATGCCGGCCGATGCGTGGGCCAGGTTCCCGACTGGTCGCCACTACCGGTGCAGTACGTCGATTACACGCTGTGGCAACGCGACCAACTGGGCGATCTCAATGATGCCGACAGTCCGATCGCCGCCCAGGTGGCGTACTGGGAGCAGGCGTTGGCGGGGCTGCCCGAGCGGCTGGAGTTGCCGACGGATCGGCCGTATCCGCCGGTCGCCGACTACCGCGGAGCCAGCGCGGCGGTGGAGTGGCCGATTGAACTGCAGCAGAGTATCGGTCGACTGGCGCGCGAGCACGATGCCACCAGCTTCATGGTGCTGCAGGCGGCACTGGCGGTGCTGCTGTCGAAGCTGAGCGCCAGTTCTGATGTGGCGGTGGGTTTCCCAATTGCGGGGCGGCGCGATCCGGCGCTCGATGATCTGGTGGGATTCTTCGTCAACACCCTGGTGCTACGGGTGGACCTCGGCGGAGACCCGACCTTCGCCGAGCTCATGGCCCAGATACGTCAGCGCAGCCTGGCCGCCTACGAGCATCAGGACGTGCCCTTCGAGGTGCTGGTGGATCGGCTCAACCCGATCAGGAGCCTGACCCATCACCCGTTGATCCAGGTGATGTTCGCCTGGCAGAACTTCGTCTCAGGAGACAGCGGTGATTCTGGCGCCGATCCGCTTCTGAGCGACGTGCAGGTGACCCCACTTCCTGCCGACACGCAGGCTGCCCGCATGGATCTGGCCTTCTCGCTCGAGGAGCGCTGGACAGGGAGCGGAGCGCCGGACGGAATCGTCGGCTCCGTCGAGTACCGCACCGACGTGTTCGACGCAGACAGCATTCGGAAACTGATCGAACGACTGGAGCGCGTGGTGTCGACCTTGACCACCGATGCCCATCAGCGGGTGTCGTCGGTGGACGTGCTCATTGCCGGCGAGCGGGATTGCCTGGACGAGATCGGCAACTGTGCGGCACTCGCCACCTCCACGATGGTGTCGGTCCCGACGTTGTTCAGTGAGCAGGTGGCCCGCGCACCGCAGGCGGTGGCGGTGACGGATGCCGGCGTTCCACCCCAGTCCCGTCGAAGCCGCACGAAGACCTATCAGGAACTCGACGAGGCGTCGAATCGGTTGGCGCACTTGCTCGAAGGTATGGGTGTCGGGCCGGGGCAGAGTGTCGCGCTGCTGTTCAACCGTTGCTCCGAGGCGATCGTGGCGATGCTGGCTGTGCTCAAGACCGGAGCGGCCTATCTGCCGATGGACCCGGCACACCCAGAAGCACGGATCGCTTTCATGCTCGCCGACGCCGCGCCGAGTGCCGCGATCACCTCCGCAGTGCACCTCGATCGCCTGGCCGCAGCCGGCATGGCCGTCATCGACATCGATGACCCTCGCATCGACGGCCACCCGAATACGGCGTTGCCGCCACCGGAGGCTGACGAGATCGCCTACCTGATATACACCTCGGGCACCACCGGTACCCCCAAAGGCGTAGGCATTACGCACCACAACCTGACGCACCTCGCCGCCTCGATGCCGACCGGACTGCCGGCCAATCAGGTATGGACACAGTGTCATTCGTACGCATTCGACTTCTCGGTGTGGGAGATCTGGGCGGCGCTGTTGACCGGCGGACGGCTGGTTGTCGTGCCGGAAGAGGTAGTCGGCTCACCGGAGATCTTCCACGATGTGCTGGTTTCAGAAGCCGTCAATGTGCTGACCCAGACCCCATCGGCAGTGGCCGCTCTCTCGCCGGAGGGCTTGGGATCGACTGCGCTACTGCTCGGCGGTGAATCCTGCCCGAGTGACGTGGTGGACCGATGGGCGCCCGGGCGCGTGGTGATCAATGCCTATGGTCCGACCGAGACGACGGTGTACGCGTCGATGAGCGCGCCCTTGACGACGCCGGACTCGGCGGGACCGCGGGTGGTCCCGATCGGTGCCCCGGTGACCACGTCGGCGTTGTTTGTGCTGGATCAATGGCTGCACCCGGTCCCCGCCGGGGTGGTGGGCGAGTTGTACGTGGCAGGCCGTGGTGTGGCGTGCGGGTACATCGGCCGGTCCGCATTGACCGGGTCGCGGTTTGTGGCCTGCCCGTTCGTCGGGCCGGAAGATCCCGCAACCCGGATGTACCGCACCGGTGATCTGGTGTGTTGGGATGCCGGCGGCCAGTTGCGCTACTTGGGGCGTGCCGACGAGCAGGCCAAGATCCGTGGCCACCGCATCGAACTCGGGGAGATCCGAACAGCATTGGCCGATATGGACAGAGTAGGCCAGGCCGCGGTGGTGCTCCGGGAGGACCATCCCGGAGACCAGCGCCTGGTCGGCTATGTCACCGAGTCTCTGGCCGGCGCGGTAAACCCGGGTCAGGTGCGAGCGAGGCTGGCCGAACGGCTGCCGGTCTATATGGTTCCGGCGGCGGTCATGGTCGTGGATGCACTTCCTTTGACCTCCAACGGAAAACTCGATTTGCGCGCTCTGCCGGCACCTGAATACGAGGCCGGCCAATACCGGGCCCCCGAGACTCCCGTCGAAGAGGCCCTGACCCGCATCTACGCTGAAGTGCTCGGTCTGGAGCGCGTCGGGGTCGACGACTCGTTCTTTGACCTCGGCGGCGATTCTCTGCTGGCGATGCGGGCCGTCGCCGCGATCAACAAGGCCACGGACGCACACCTGGCCGTACGCGTGATGTTCGAGGCGCCGAACGTGAGAAGCCTGGCTCAGCGGATCGGAAATGTGGACAGTGCTGAGGAAGTGGTCCCCGTCGACGTCCTCAGGGCGGGCTCAGGCGCTCCCGTGGTCTGCATTCACGACGGTTTCGGGTTGAGCTGGTCGTATCGGGCACTCGGCGAATACCTGGACTGCCCGATCATCGGAATCAATCAAACGACGACAGCCGACCAGGCAGATCCCGTATCGATAAACAACCTGGCAACGATCTATGCGGACCGCGTTCAAGCCCTTCACCCGGATGGCCCCTACAAGCTCCTCGGCTGGTCGTTCGGTGGCGTCGTCGCACAGGCGCTCGCCGTGGAGCTACAGCGCCGAGGATGCGAAGTCCAGCGTCTCGTACTCCTGGACGCCGCATTGAGGACGAACAGACTCACGACCGGCGCCGACAGGCTCGTCGCCGAGAACCGGGTGCTGGCCGAAGGTCTCGTGTTGGAATACATCTTGCAGACCAACAACATCGACGTGCCACCGCACCGGAGGCCCATCGACTATCAGCGGGCGGAAGAACTGATTCGGGAACAGGGTGCGCTGGGGTTCGCTCTCCCGCCAAAGCCGTTGCTGGAGTTCATGGCCCAAAATCTCAACGATAACCAGCTCCGCCTGCTCGATCACGCGCCCGAGGTATTCGATGGCGATGTCGCCGTTTTGATGGCCACGCGGCACCGAAGCAAAGACGGCGCACCAGGACTACGGTCCCGCTGGCATGAGATGCGGAATCGGCGGGCCGCTCGGACCCATCTGCAAAGCTGGCGGCCGTGGATTGCCGGCGAGATCAACGCGCACTCGGTCGACTGCACGCACTACGAGATGTTTACGCCCAGGGCGCTCAAAGAGTACGGAAGCCGACTCAGACTGTTATTGGACAGCTGACAGAACCGGTCACCATATCCCCGGCAGCATGCGGTATCGAACCTTCTGCATGTAGTCGCGGTATCCGTCCAGCTCTGCCGCGAGGAACTTCTCCTCATCCTGGATGCGTAGGGCGAACAGCAGGATGCCCGGGATCAGAAACATGAGGCCCCAGAAGGAACCGAGCGCAAGGGGTATTCCGGTCAGAAGCAGCGCGTTGCAGGTGTACATCGGGTGCCGCACGAAGCCGTACAGGCCAGTGGAGACAAGCCGTTGATTCGCCTCCACCCGAACCGTCACGGCCGCATGGCTGTTCTGAACGAGCACCAGGCAAATCGCAGCCAGTCCGAGCGCGACCAGCACATCGCCGGCCAATGAGACCTCTGTGGCGACGACCGACCATTCGAAGCGGTGATCGACCGCGCTCACGACGAGCATTGCCGCCCAGAGCAATAAGACACCAACGACAATGACCTTCTGCTGTGGTCGTTCCTCGGTCGTGGGCAACCGCCGCAGCAGCACCGCGGGGTTCTTGCGCAGGAAATAGACCGCCGACACCCAACCCGAGACCACGAGTACTGCGAGAAACACCCAACCTCGCCAGTAGTCGAATGTGCCTGCCGAAGCAAATATAACCAGCCCGGTCAGTGTCATGCCGATGGAACTTGAAACCAGCATTCTGATAACGGTTTTCATGGGCCCTCCCGACGCTGAGCCATGACCCTCAGCTAACAGGATACGCCGTCGGCTCCCACTTCGGCGGAATCAAGATCGTCGGCCGATGTTCGGATCAGAGGCCGCCCATGCCCCTGGCCAACAGCGAGAGTCCGACAACTGCCAGGACCGCCGCCACGAACTTCTGGTGATGCGCACGGCCCCATTCATGCAACTTACGCAGTGCGGCTTGGGTTCTCGCGGGTATAACCACATTGCTGACGAGAATGATCTCCTCCACCAAGAGCACGCCGAAGACGAATATGATCGTTGTGATCACCTGGACGTCGAACGAGGCTCCTGAGGCCACGATGATGGCCAGTGCGAAGAGAACCCCATCGAGCGGTGGGAGCACTATGAGGCCGATGACGAAAGGAATCCAAGGGGACCCGTTCTGCCACGCGTCACGCGCGCGGCCCAGTAGCCGCCGGGGCAGAGACTTTTCGTCCCCGTCTGCATCGGCCGACTTCTCGGCGGGATGCAGGAACCTTGTGATGACTGGTGGTGCACCTGAATCGAGTACGAGTGTCGTGGTGCCGTCACCGTTGCCCCCCGCCTTGCGGTGGGCACCTGCGGGAGCAGGTGTCCGTAACACGCTGCGTGCCGCCATGAACGCACCGATCGCCAGCAGAAGCACACCCATCCCGATTGCACTGCGCTGCGCGACCGGATTCTCGGTGGGGTTGGCAAAATTCTTGGCGAAATCAGACGACGCCGGCGTGGAGTGGAGCACGAACAGTGGAATCAGGAGGGTGGTGAGCCCAACCAGCACCGCGCCCGTCCAGTAGGCGAGCAGGTTCTGCA
The DNA here is from genome assembly GCF_000426065.1 of Mycobacterium sp. URHD0025. Lineage (GTDB taxonomy): Bacteria > Actinomycetota > Actinomycetes > Mycobacteriales > Mycobacteriaceae > Mycobacterium. The sequence continues at coordinate 10,404 of NZ_AUEQ01000016.1, forward strand.
TGGGCCGCGGCCTGGAGAGCACCAGGATGATGATGCCGAGGCGCACAGGATTGATCGTCGTCAAGAGTGCCAGCACCGCCAACGAGCCCCACATGATCGGAATGCTACCTCGAATTCGTTTGCTGTTCTGTCATTTTGATGAACTTCTGTGAGAGCTGTCGGAGATCATTCGGCCGTACGAAAAGCAGGGCCGTGCTGGTCGTGGTGGCCGATACCTGGACTGCGTGAGACCCATCACGCATTGCCTCCGCGGACTTGATGGTGCCCTGCTTCTCTCTCCTGTCATGCTGATATCGATGCGATGAGATCAGTTGTCAAATAATCGGTTTCGTAACGAACGTGTGGCCGGACACCGAACCGGCGACCAAGAACCGTCCATCGCTTCCGGGTATGCGAGGACCTGTGGACGCCGAGTGGCCAGGCGGCGGCGAGGAGAAGGCCCGCCCTGAACGGGGATCAGGACCTCGCGCGGCCGATCCGCCGGTAGGGCAGCTCGGGGGCCCGGTCGGATGTTTGCTGATGGAGGCTCGCCCGAGTTTGTCGTTCCGCAGCATGTCAGACCGCTCCTGCGGGCAGGAGCTTTTCGCACAGCAGATCTGCCAAACCGTGCACGGTCGTGATTCCGGTGGCCGAGATCCGTATGCCTGTTTCGTTTTCGATGCGGGTGCGTAGTTCGAGTGCTCCCAGCGAGTCCATGCCGTACTCGGACAGCGGGCGGTCCGGATCGACGCTGCGGCGCAGGATCACGCCCACCTGATCGGAAATCACATGCCGCAGTTTGGCGGCCCATTCCTCCGGGGGCAGCTCATCGAGTTCGGCGTGTAATTTGCCGGTGCCCGTCGAGTTCTGGCTCGTGGATCGGAATGCCTCGCCGAAGGGGCTGCGTTCTGCGAACACGCTCAACCAGGGTGCGCCCGCGATCGGCGCGTATCCGGTGTACGCGCGGTCGTGACGCAGCACCGCCTCGAACGCATACGCGCCCTCGTCAGGAGTAATGGCGATTCCGGCGCCCTCTGCGAGTGCGGTACCGCGGCCGATCTGCCCCCAGGCGCCCCATGCGATGGCTGTGCCGGGCAACCCCTGGGATCGGCGCCACAAGCTGAAGGCATCCAACCAGCTGTTGGCGGCAGCGTAGGCGCCCTGCCCAGGGGAACCGACCAGTGCGGCCGCCGACGAGAACGAACAGAACCAGTCCAAAGGCTGGTCTGCGGTGGCCGTGTGCAGATTCCAGGCGCCGTAAACCTTTGGTGCCCAGTCTCGCTCGATGAGCTCATCGGTGATGTTGGTCAGTGCGGCATCCTCGATCACACCCGCCGCGTGCAATACGCCGCGGACTGCCTGCCCATCGGCGGTCGCCACTGCCACCAACCGCTCTGCGGTGCCGGACTCGGCGATGTCGCCGCACTCGACGAGCACGTCGACGCCGGTGGCGCGGATGCGCTCGAGGATCTCCGATGCCCGGGCGGTCGGCTGTGTCCGTGAGGACAGCACGATCCGACCACATCCGCCGGCCGCCATCTTCTCGGCGATGAACAGCCCCAGGCCTCCGAGGCCACCGGTGACGATGTACGCGCCGTCGGGCCGGAACACCTGCACCTGGGACGGCGGCACCACGAGCCGACTCGAACCGGTGTGTGGAATGCCGAGCACGAGCTTGCCGGTGTGCTGCGCGCCGCTGATCATGCGAATCGCGTTGGCAGCGTCGGCAAGTGGGTAGTGGGTGACCTCCGGCATCGGCAGATCGCCCTCCGCGGTCAGCAGATACACCGTTTCCAGCAACTCCCGGAGCCGGTCCGGATGGCTGACGGACATCAGCGCCAGATCGACGGCGTAGAACGACAGGTTGCGCCGGAAGGGGAAGAGTCCCAACCTGCTGTCGCCGTAGATATCCCGCTTGCCGATCTCCACGAATCGCCCACCGAATGAGAGCAGTTCGAGGCCGGCCCGCTGGGCCGCACCGGTCACCGAATTCAGCACGATGTCTACGCCGTAGCCATCGGTGTCCTGACGGATCCGATCGGCGAACTCCAGGCTCCGCGAGTCGTACACATGCTCAACACCCATGTCGCGCAGCAGTTGTCGACGCTGCTCGCTACCGGCGGTGGCGAAGATCTCCGCACCGGCGGCGCGGGCGATGGCCATCGCCGCCTGGCCGACCCCGCCGGTGGCGGAGTGGATCAGCACCTTGTCGCCGGACTTGATCCGGGCCATATCGTTGAGCCCGTAGTAGGCGGTGGCGGTCGCAATGGTCAGTGCGGCCGCCTCGGCGTCCGTCAGGCCGGCCGGCAAGGTGGCAGCCAGGCGTGCGTCGCAGGTGACGAACGTGCCCCAACATCCGTCGGCACACAGACCTCCGACCCGATCACCGACTTTGTGGTCGGTCACGTCGGGCCCGACCGCGGTGACCACTCCGGCGAAGTCGATACCGAGTTGGGGCAGGTGCCCGTCGAAGGCCGGATATCGGCCGAAGGCGACGAGCACGTCGGCGAAGTTGATGCTTGATGCGCTGACAGCGACCTCTATCTGCCCCGGTCCTGGCGGAACATGCTCGCAGGCGACAAGTTCCATCGACTCCAGGTCACCCGGGGTACGGATCTGCAGCCGCATCCGGTCGCGTTCGAGATGGGCGACGGTGGTCTGCCGCTCCTCGGGGCGCAGCGGGGCGAGGCACAACCGTGCGATATACCACCGGCCATTGCGCCACGCGGTTTCGTCCTCGTCGGATCCGCTGAGCAGCTGCTGTGCCAACTGATCCACGTCGGTGGCCTCGTCGACATCGATCTGGGTGGCGGTCAGGTGCGGATGTTCGGTACCGATGACCCGGATCAGGCCCCGTAGCTCGGCCTGGTCGAGATTGGCCACATCACCGGCCACCACCGTCTGGGCGTTACGGGTCACGACGTACAGACGAGGTAGTTCCCCGCTCATCTCCGGTAGTTCGCGGGCGATATGCACCATATGACGCACGTACTCGCGACCCAGCAATGGCGACTGGTCGTTGTGATCACCGTTGTTCGGCGACGTCAGGACCACCACGGCGGTGAATCGACCGGCCCGCAAATGGTTGGCGAGCTGTGCGCAGGTCAGTGAGTCGTCGGCTTGATCGGGCCAACTCATCGTGGTGCACTGTGCGCCGCGGTCTTTCAGAATGCTGCTCAACTTGTCGGCGACCACGTCGGGACCGTCGGACGCGCCGATGAGAAGCCAGGACCCGGCTTCGGCATATTCCACCTCAGGTAGCTCCCGTTGTCGCCACTCGACGGTCAGCAGCCGTTCGCTGAAAACCTGATCATCGTGTCCGCTGGCGGAGGCACCGGTGCCCAGGCGAAGTCCCTGCACGGTCAGCAGTACTGTGCCGTCCTTGTCGAGCACATCGATGTCGGCCTCGATACCGGTGGCATCGGCCTTGATCAATCGCGTGTGGCAGTAGTGCGCATTGCGAGCCGAGCCGTAGCTGCGTAGCCGTCGCACGCCCAGGGGCAATCCCAGCACGTCCCCGCCGAGTGCCTGAACCGCGGGATGTGCCTCGACCGATTGGAAGCAGGCATCCAGAAGTGCCGGATGCACTCCGTACGCGTCCTGCTGGGAGCGGATCGAGCGGGGGAGTGCAACCTCGGCGAGCACAGTGCGGGCCTCGGCCTCGCCGGTGAGTACGGTGACCAGACCGGTGAATGCGGGTCCGTACTGAATGCCGTGCCGGCCCACGCGATCACGCACCTCGGCGCCATCCTCGTCGCAAGGATGGGCGGTGATGACGGCGGACATGTCGTACGCAGGCGGTTGCTCGTCCACCGCGGTGTGCAGGACCGCGGTCGCGTGCCGCGCTTGCCGGCCCTCCTCGTCGGTCTCCACGGTGAACGCGGCAACTCCCGGAGACGACACCGAAGCTGAGGCTCCGACCACGGTCTGTTCGTCGAGAAGCAGCGCCTGCTCGAACCGGATGTCACGGACTTCGGAAGCCTCACCGAGCACGGCACTGGCCGCTGCCAGCGCCATCTCGCAGTACGCCGCACCCGGAAGCACTGCAACAGTGCGTATTTGGTGATCGGCGAGCCACGGCTGGGCGGCAGTGCCGACGTCTGCCTGCCACACGTAGCGTTCCGGTTCCTCGTGCAACCGGACGTTGGCGCCCAGCAGCGGGTGAACCGCGATGGTGCAACCGCCATGGGTCGGATGTTCCTGACCACCGCCGCTGAGCCACAGTCGGCGGTGTGTCCACGTCGGCAGTGGTGCCTCCACCAGCTGACCGTCGGGGCAGGCGACAGAGAAGTCGACGGCTGCGCCGGCACTGTGGAGATCAATCAGGAGTCCCCGCAGTCCATTCGGCATCGCAAGCTGCCGGCGCATCGCGGCCAGCGCGGCCATCGGCGTTTCGCGGCCGGCAGCCGTCTGTTCGAGGGCCCGGGTGAGCAGCGGATGTGGCGAGAGCTCGGCGAACACGCGGTAGCCGTCCTCCAGCGCGGCTTGTACCGCGGTGGCGAAACGCACCATCCGGCGCATGTTGGTCACCCAGTAGGCGGCATCGCACACCGGCTGCTCGCGCGGGTCGAACAAGGTCGCCGAATAGAACGGGATCTCCGGTGTCATCGGTTCGAGGTAGGCGAGCGCCTCGGCCAGATCTCCGACGATCGGCTCCACCTGTGGCGAGTGGAAGGCGACATCGACGGGAACCTCGCGAGCCATCACCCCGCGTTGTTCCCAGTCCGCTACCAGATCGCGCACCTTTTCCGTGGTGCCGGCGATCACGGTGGACTGTGGCGAAGCCACCACGGCCACCACGACATCGTTGATGCCGCGGCCGGTCAACTCCGAAAGTACTTGCTTGGCAGGTAACTCCACCGCTGCGGTGGCACCCTTGCCGGAAATCCGGGACATCAGCCGTGACCGGCGGCAGATGAGGCGCAGTCCGTCCTCCAGCGAGAGCGCCCCCGCGACGACAGCAGCAGCGGCCTCGCCGAGGGAGTGGCCGATGACGGCACCGGGGCGCACCCCGTGCGCTTTCATGGTGGCGGCCATGGCGACCTGCATGGTGAACAAGGTCGGCTGCAACCGATCCTGACCGGTGACGACGTCCGCCGCCGACATTGCCTCGGTCACCGAGAATCCCGACTCGGCGGCAATGATCGGCTCGGCCTGTGCCACCGTGGCGGCGAACACCGGTTCGGTCACCAAGAGCTCGGCGCCCATTCCCGCCCATTGCGAACCCTGCCCGGAGAACACCCAGACCGGTCCGCGGTCGTCGCGCCCGACCGCTGCTTGATAGGGAGTGTCGCCTCCGGCGACCTCACGCAACGCTGCAACGAGTTCCGGTCGGCTGTCCGCGCTGACGGCGGTGCGCACCGGTCGGTGTCCGCGCCGGCGCGCCAAGGTATACGCCAGGTCCGGCAGGGCGACATCCTCGTGTGCCTGCACCCAGTCGGCGAGCCGGCCCGCGGTGTTGCGCAGTTCGTCGGCAGACGTGGACGACAGCGGGAACAGCATCGGCGCCGCGATGGACGGGGATGGCGCGTCTGCAGCTGTGGGTTGAGATGCCGGTACCGGTGCCTGCTCAAGGATGGCGTGCACATTGGTCCCGGACAGGCCATACGATGACACCGCCGCCCGCCGGGGGTGATGTCCGTTGGTGCACCAAGGCGTTGTCGCCTGGGGCACAAAAAGATTGGTGTGAATCTCGGCAAGCTGATCGGGCAGCCGAACGAAATGCAGGTTCTGCGGAACCACGCCGTGCTGCACCGCGAGGACCGCCTTGATCAGCCCGATGGCTCCGGAGGCTGCCTGGGCGTGCCCCATGTTCGTCTTCACCGATGCGAGTGCACAGGGGCCGTCGACGCCGTACACCTTGGCCAGACTGGAGTATTCGATCGGGTCTCCCACCGGCGTGCCGGTGCCGTGCGCCTCGACCATGCCGACGGTGGCGGGGTCAACCCCGGCCGCGGCCAACGCCGCCCGGTACACCGCGGTCTGTGCGGCATCCGACGGCGTCGCGATGTTCACGGTATGACCGTCTTGATTTGCGGCCGTGCCGCGCACCACGGCCAGGATCCGGTCTCCGTCGCGTAATGCGTCGGGTAACCGCTTGAGCAACACCATCACGCAGCCTTCGCCACCTACGAACCCGTCGGCCGCGGCATCGAAGGCGTGGCAGCGTCCGGTCGCCGAGAGCATCCCCTCGGCTGAACCCGACGCGAACTTGCGCGGGTCCAGCGCCAACGTGGCGCCGCCGGCCAGGGCGAGATCACTCTCTCCCTCGTGCAGGCTGCGGCATGCCAGGTGTACTGCGGTCAGGCCGGACGAGCATGCGGTGTCCACCGTGAGCGCCGGGCCGTGCACCCCGAGCGCGTAGGCGATCCGCCCGGACGCCAGGCTGAAGTTGTTGCCGCTGAAGCCGTATGCCGCTTCCAGGGCTTGAGCATCTGCGGCCAGCATCTGGTAGTCGGCATGCGTCAGTCCGACGAACACCCCCGTCAGCGAGTCGGCCAGCGCATCCTGCGTGAGGCCCGCGTGCTCCATGGCTTCCCAGGAGGTCTCGAGCAACAGACGATGCTGCGGATCGAGCGCGGTGCTCTCGCGTTCGTTGATACCGAAGAATTCGGCATCGAAGCCGGCGACGTCGTCGATGAACGCGCCCCACTTCGACACCGACCGACCGGGCACCCCGGGCTCCGGGTCGTAGTATTCGTCGGCATCCCACCGGTCAGGCGGAACCTCGGTGACCAAGTCATCGCCCCGCAGGAGCGACTCCCACAGGCGCTCGGGAGAGTCGATGCCACCGGGAAGCCGGCACGACATGCCGATGACCGCGACCGGGGTGACAGTTGCGGCGGATGCGGGAGGGGAGAATATGCCGGCATCTGTGCCGGAGCGCTCTCCGCGCACAATTTCGGATGCAGTCAACTGCCCCTCCTCCCGGCGGGCCTTTCAGCGGTTCGACCGCTGTCGGGCTCGGTACCCTGCATTCGTGCGTTGAGCCGCGCAATTGTCTCGGTGTTTCCCAGGCACCGGCACGTGGCCCACTGCCCCCAGCGGGTCGTCACAATCAACCACACTAAGTTCGCTGCAGGTAGTTGTCCCAGAATCAGGACAATCCACGGTTGAGATGCAATCGATTTCAAATACTTCGTGCTCGGCCTTTCGGCAATATCGCTGTTGACGAGGTCAGGGGCCATGTGGTGAGCCGAGGCAGTTGATTGTCCGGCGTGAAACATCGGACGTAATGACGCCGGTGTGATTTACCCAGTCGGACAAATTCAGTTTGCTGCCAATTCCGATATGTGGCTGCTATTGCCGAGATACCCTGATGCCCGTGAGCGAGGCATCTATTTTGACGTTGCTATGTGAACGCGCCGGCCTGCAGGGCGACGACACGGCGATGACATTTGTTGATTATGAAAGCAATTGGGATGGCTCGCCGGAGAGTCTCACATACTCACAGCTTTATCGGCGCACCTGCGCACTCGCGCACGAACTGGAAGATCTCGGTTCGCCGGGTGACCGTGCCCTGATCCTGGCACCCCAGGGGCTGGACTACATCGTGGCCTTCTTCGGCGCGCTGCAGGCGGGGCGGATCGCCGTTCCGCTGGCGGTTCCGCTCGGGGGTGTCAGCGATGAGCGCGTCAGCTCGGTGCTGCTGGACGCGGCGCCAACGGCCATTCTCACCACCTCGGCGGTCGCCGGAGTGGTGGCCGACTACGTGAGATCGGACTCCGGGACAGGTCCGGCGATCGTCGAGGTCGACACGCTGGATCGCGGTGCCCCGGCACGGATCGGGCTGCAGGGCGAAAGTGTCACGGACACCGCCTATTTGCAGTACACCTCAGGATCGACTCGCCGGCCGGCCGGGGTGATGATGTCGCACCGAAACCTGCTGGCCAACTATGAACAATTGACCTCGGGCTACTTCGCGGAATTCAACAATGTCGTTCCCGAAGGCTCCACCATCGTGTCTTGGCTGCCCTTCTATCACGACATGGGCTTGTATCTGGGCGTGTGTGCGCCGGTGCTCGCCGGAGTGCCGGCCGTGCTGATGAGCCCAGTGGCGTTCCTGCAGAGGCCCGCCCGGTGGATGCAGATGCTGGCCATGAACGGTCGCACCTACACGGCCGCACCGAACTTCGCGTTCGAATTGGCGGTGCGCAAGACGTCCGACGAGGACATGGCAAGGCTCGATCTGTCGAATGTGCTCGCCATCATCACGGGTAGCGAGCGAGTGCATCCCGCAACGCTGGAGCGTTTCACCCAGCGCTTCGCCCGGCTGAACCTCGGCGCGTCGGTGATACGACCGTCCTACGGTCTTGCCGAAGCCACCGTGTACGTCGCAACCCGCGAATCGGGAGAACCGCCGGCGATCGTGCGCTTCGACTCCGAGTCGCTGACAGCGGGCACCGCGCGGCGGTGCCAGAACGGAGCGGGCACACCCCTGGTCAGCTACGGCACCCCGATCTCGCCGACGATCCGGATCGTCGATGCCGAGACGCGGACCGAGTGTCCGCCCGGAACCGTAGGGGAGATCTGGGTGCACGGGGACAACGTCGCAAGCGGTTACTGGCACAGGCCGCAGGAGACCGAATCCACCTTCGATGCGAGGCTTGTCGCTCCGTCGGCCGGTACGCCCGAGGGGCCATGGCTGCGAACCGGGGACTCGGGATTCATGTTCGACGGCGAGTTGTTCGTCATCGGCCGCATCAAGGATCTGCTGATTGTCTATGGGCGTAACCACTCTCCCGACGACATCGAGGCGACGATCCAGGAGATCAGCCGGAGCCGGTGTGCCGCCATCGCGGTCCCGGACGGCTCTACCGAGAAGCTCGTCGTCATCATCGAGGTCAGGAAGCGGGTCGAGGCGCCCGAGACGCCCGAGGACCAGCTCACTGCCGTCAAGCGCGAAGTGACGTCGGCGATCTTCAACACGCACAGCCTGGGCGTCGCGGATCTGGTTCTGGTGCCGCCTGGTTCGATTCCGATCACGACAAGCGGCAAGGTCCGGCGCGCGGCGTGCGTCGATCAGTACCGGCAGGGCGAATTCGCCCGCCTGGACGCCTAGGTTGCTGTGTGGGCGGACGGGAAGTGAACCTGGCCTACGAAGACCGTGGCGACGGTGAGCCTGTCCTGTTCATCGCCGGTCAAGGGGGAGTCGGCCGCACGTGGGATCTCTATCAGGTGCCCGCGTTCCGCGCTGCCGGCTATCGGGTGATCACCTTCGACAACAGGGGGGTTGGCGCGACGTCGGACACCGGCGGTTTCACCTCCGCGACGATGGTGGCGGACACCGCGGAGTTGATCGAGCGACTCGATATCGCACCCGTCCGGGTGGTGGCAGTCTCGATGGGCTCATATATCGCACAGGAATTGATGCTGTCCCGCCCCGAATTGTTGGGTCGGACCGCGCTGATGGCCACCCGCGGGCGGCATGACTGCACGCGCGAGTTCTTTCGTATCGCCGAACGTGATCTTGCCAATTCCGGTATTCAGCTGCCCGCCACGTATGAGGCGAAACTGCGCCTACTGGAGAGTTTTTCACCGAAAACCTTGAACAACGAGGATTTGGTGCGGGACTGGATCGATATGTTCACACGGTGGCCCGCGAAGCTGACGCCGGGGATCCGCGCCCAGTACGGCGTGGCCCCACAGAACGACCGCAGGGCCGCCTACCGGACGATCACCACACCGGTGCTGGTCATCGGATTCGCCGATGACCTGGTGATGCCCCCGTTTCTCGGAGCGGAGGTGGCAGATGCCCTGCCGAACGGGCGATATCTCGAGATCGCCGACGCCGGTCATCTCGGATTCCTGGAAAGGCCGAAAGCTGTGAACTCGGCCATCTTGAATTTCTTTGCAGAGTCAAACAATGACCATTCATGAGGTGATGACCGTTAGCCGCGGTAAATTCCGTTCCGCGTCGGAGGCCCCGCCAAATGCATTACGATCCCGTATCACGTTGGGAATGGACAGATATGGAGGTCGCCTGAATGCTCTACTGGTCAGGTTCGGATTATCCTGCTCGAACTGCCGCGTGTATGCCGTGACCCCGCGCCAAGGTCGGTCTTGGATGCGTACCGCATTCGGGTTGCCGGTACCTCGTGGGCGGCGGAATATGCACCGCCGCGGTTCTCGCAACGTGGATTGTCCGGACTAGGCCACGGATTCAGGGGGTTCGTGCTGTGGGGGTTCTGAAGCGGGTGTGGATTCCGCTGCTGGTATTGGTCGTCCTCGGTGCCGGCGGATTCACCGTCATGCGGCTGCACGGTGTCTTCGGCTCCCAGACCCGCCCCGCATACGCCGACACAGAGCTCGAGAAGCGTAAGCCCTACGACCCCAAACAACTGGTGTACGAGGTGTTCGGGCCTCCCGGGACCGTCGCGAACATCAGCTACTTCGACGTCGATGCGGAGCCGCGGTTCGTCGAAGGGGCAAGCCTGCCATGGTCGTTGAAGTTCCCGATGACCGAGGCCACGGCCATGGTCAATGTCATTGCGCAGGGCGATAGCAACAGAATCGGCTGCCGCATCATCGTGGACGACGAGGTCAAGGCGGAAAAGGTCGAAAGCGGCGAAAGCGCCTTCACCTATTGCCTTCTGAAGGCCGCATGAGTAACCAGGCGACCACCGTCAAACCGCCGTTCATCGCGCGGGTCATCCGTCTGCTTGCAGTGCCCATCATCCTCGGGTGGCTGGTGATCGCCTATGTCCTCAGCGCGATCGTCCCGCCGCTGGAACAGGTGGAGAAAGAGCACTCCGTATCGCTGATCCCCAACGATGCGCCATCGTTCGAGGCCATCCAGCGAATGGGCAAGAACTTCGGTGAAGCCACCTCGAACAGCGTGGCGATCATCGTCCTGGAGGGTGAACAGCCCCTCGGCGATGAGGCGCACCGCTATTACAACGATCTGGTTCGTCAGCTGAAGGCAGATCCGGCGCATGTGCAGCATGTGCAGGATTTCTGGGGGGATCCGCTCACCGCCGGCGCCGCGGAGAGCGCCGACAACAAGGCCGTGTACGTCCAGATGGGTCTCGCGGGTGACCTCGGCCAGTCACTGTCGAATGAATCCCTGGAAGCGGTCCGGGGCATCGTCGAGCGGAGCACGCCACCGCCGGGCATCAAAGCCTATGTCACCGGTCCAGCGGCCATAGTTGCCGATCTGAGTGCGAGCGGCAACCGGACAGTCCTACTGGTCACAGGGCTGAGCCTCGCGGTGATCCTGACGATGCTCCTGTTCTTCTTCCGGTCGATCTTCACCGCCGTGATTCTGCTGCTCTTGGTGGGCATCCAATTGCAGGTGGCGCGAGGGGTCGTCGCACTTCTCGGCGATCAGGGGGTCATCGGTCTTTCCACCTATGCCGTCAATCTTCTGGTGACACTCGGCATCGCGGCGGGCACTGACTACGGCATATTTTTCGTCGGGCGCTATCAAGAAGCGCGTCAGGCCGGCGAGGAACGGGAAGCGGCCTTTTACACCACGTATCGCAGCGTGGGCAAGGTGGTGCTGGCCTCTGGACTGACCATCGCCGGCGCGGTCTTCTGCCTCAGCTTCACCCGCCTGCCCTACTTCCGGACCCTGGGTATCCCGTGCGCTCTGGGCATGGTGGTGGCGGTAGCGGTGGCACTGACGCTCATCCCGGCAGTTCTGGCGCTGGGTAGCCGATTCAAATTGTTCGAACCCAAACGCAAGATCAGCGTCCGTCGATGGCGCCGGATCGGCACAGCGATCGTTCGCTGGCCCGCACCCATTCTGGTGGCCGCCTGCGCTGTGTCGCTGATCGGCTTGTTGGCACTGCCTGCCTACCAGCCCGGCTACAACGACCAGCAGTATCTGCCCAAAGACATTCCCGCCAATGCCGGATATGACGCTGCCGCCCGGCATTTCACGCAGTCGCTGATGGCGTCGCCCGACGTTCTGCTGGTCGAGGCCGACCACGACATGCGCAACCCGGCGGACTTCCTGATTCTCAACAAACTGGCCAAGGGCGTGTTGTCGGTTCCCGGGGTTTCCCGGGTGCAGTCGGCGACTCGGCCCGAGGGTATTCCCCTCAAGCACACGACGATTCCGTTCATCATCAGTGCCTCGAACGCGGGCCAACTGCAGCTCTTGCCTTTCCAGAAGGCCCGCATGAACGACCTGCTCACTCAGGCCGACGAGATTTCGAAAACGATAGCCACGATGCAGCGCATGTACGAGTTGATGCAGCAACTCGCCATCACGACCAGCAGCGTGGTCAGCAAGACCCACGACCTGGAAGATGTCACGCTCGAGTTGCGGGACCACATGGCGGATTTCGATGACTTCTGGCGGCCGCTTCGCAACTATCTGTACTGGGAGCCGCACTGTTTCAACATCCCGCTGTGCTGGTCCATCAAGTCCCTGTTCGAAGCGCTTGACGGTGTCGACAAGCTGACGGTGACGATGCACCGGCTGATCGGAAACCTCGATCAGCTCAATGCGCTTCTGCCGCAGATGATCGCCCAGTTTCCGGCCATGATCGCAACGATGCAGAGCACGCGGACCATGATGCTGTCGATGCGCAGCACCATGTCGGGGATCCTCGCGCAGATGGATGAGATGTCCGATGGCGCCACAGCTATGGGCAGAGCCTTCGACGACGCCCAGAACGACGATTCCTTCTATATCCCGCCTGCCGTTTTCAAGAACGCCGACTTCAAACGGGTCATGGACGTTTTCTTGTCACCGGACGGGAAAACGGCGCGCCTGCTCATCTCCCAGCGAGGCGATCCCGCGACACCCGAAGGTATCGCGCGGGTCGTTCCGATCAGAACGGCTGCTGAGGAGGCGCTCAAGGGAACGCCGTTGGAGAACGCCAGGCTCTACCTCACCGGGAGTTCGGCGATGGCGAAAGATCAGGTGGACGGGTCGACCTATGACCTCATGATCGCCGGAATAGCCGCGCTGTGCCTCATCTTCATCATCATGCTGATCATGATTCGCAGCCTCGTCGCGGCCATGGTGATCGTGGGGACGGTGGCACTGTCGCTCGGCGCGGCTTTCGGTATGTCGGTACTGATCTGGCAGCACATTCTCGGATTCCAATTGAACTGGATCGTGCTCGCGATCTCGCTCATCATTCTTTTGGCCGTCGGTTCTGACTACAACCTGCTGCTGGTGTCCCGGATGAAAGAGGAGATCAGAGCGGGCATCAATACGGGCATCATCCGCGCCATGGCCGGGAGCGGAAAAGTGGTGACGGTGGCGGGCCTGGTGTTCGCCTCGACCATGTTGGCGTTGCTGGCCAGCGACGTGCGCACCATCGGTCAGGTGGGTTCCACGATCGGTATCGGCCTTCTCTTCGACACCCTGATCGTGCGTGCGTTCATGACGCCGTCCATAGCGGCGCTGCTGGGCCGTTGGTTCTGGTGGCCACTGCACGTTCGGCAGAGGCCAGCCAGTGCGCTTCTGCGGCCGACCGGGCCTCGCCCGCTGGTCCGTTCCCTGTTGCTGAAACCCGACGAACGCTGACCGCGGTGAGCACCAAGCCGCCGTTTACTGCCAGGATGATCCACCGCCTGGCGGTGCCGATCATCCTCGCTTGGCTGTTGATCGTCGCGGTGCTGACTTTCGCCGTTCCGTCGCTCGAACACGTCGGGCGACAGTATTCGGTATCGCTGGTTCCCAAAGAATCGCCGGCGTTTCAGGCCATGCAGCGCATGGGCAAGAACTTCGGTGAGTCGGATTCCGACAGCGTGGCAATGATCGTCCTGGAGAGCGATCGACCACTCGGGGACGAAGCACACCGCTACTACAACGATCTGGTTCGGCAGTTGAAAGCCGACACCCGCCATGTCCAGCACGTGCAGGATTACTGGGGGGACCCCCTCACCGCGCCCGCGGTCCAGAGTGCCGATGACAAAGCCGTTTACGTTCAGCTGAATCTGGCGGGGAACCAAGGCGAATCCCTTGCGAACGACTCCGTGGAGGCCGTCCGAGACATCGTGGATCGGACACCGCCGCCCCCGGGGTTGAAGGCGTACGTCACGGGCGCCGCTCCGCTGGTCTCCGACATGAACCACGCCGGAGACAAATCCATCATCAAGATCACCGTGGTCTCGCTCGTGGTGATCTTGACGATGCTGCTCCTCGTCTACCGATCGATCGTCACGGCGGTCCTTCTTCTCATCATGGTGGGGATCCAGGTTCAGGCCGCTCGAGGAGTGGTCGCGTTACTCGGTGAGCATCAGCTCATCGGGCTGTCGACGTTCGCGGTGAATCTGCTGGTATCACTGGGGATCGCGGTCGGAACCGACTACGGCATATTCTTCCTCGGGCGCTACCAGGAGGCGCGGCAGGCGGGCGAGGATCGGGATTCCGCCTTCTACACCACATATCGAAGCGTGGCCAAGGTGGTCCTGGGTTCCGGGATGACCATTGCCGGAGCGATTTTCTGCCTGAGTTTCGCCCGGTTGCCGTATTTCCAGACGATGGGTGTTCCGACCGCCGTGGCGATGGTCGTCGCGGTCGTGGTGGCGCTCACCCTGGTTCCGGCTGTGCTGGTGGTAGGCGGTCGTTTCGGGCTGTTCGAGCCCAAGCGCAAGATCATCGTGCGGAGGTGGCGGCGGCTGGCGACGGCGATCGTCCGATGGCCGGCACCAATTCTCGTCACGGCCTGCGTGATCGCGCTCATCGGCTTGTTGGCGCTGCCGGCTTATCAGACGAGCTACAACGATCGCCTCTATGTGCCTGCCGACATTCCCGGCAATATCGGATATGCGGCCGCCGAGAGGCACTTTCCGCAGTCCCGTATGACGCCTGACGTCCTCATGCTCGAGGCCGACCACGACATGCGAACTCCCGCAGACCTGTTGATATTGAACAAGGTGGCCAGGGCGATTTTCGCCGTTCCGGGAATATCGCGGGTGCAGGCGATAACCCGGCCCGAGGGCAACCCGATCGATCGGACGTCGATACCGTTCCTGCTCAGCTTGCAGAATGCCAATCAGGAGCAGGTCATGCCGTTCCAGCGGGATCGCATGGAGGACCTGTTGAAGCAGGCGGACGACATGACCACGATGATCAATATCACGCAGCGCCTCTACGGCGTCGGCCTGAAATTGTCCAACACGACGCATCTGATGACGCAGGACACGCGTGAATTGGCGACCGTCACCGACGAGTTGCGCGACCACATCGCCGATTTCGACGATTTCTTCCGGCCCATTCGCAACTATTTCTACTGGGAGCCGCACTGCTTCGATATTCCGTTCTGCTGGTCGACGAGATCTCTGTTCGACGCACTCGACGGGGTCGACGCGGTTGCCGAAGGAGTGTTCGACCTCAGTGCGGAGACCGATCGGCTGGATGTGCTCATGCCCCAGATGATCGCCCAGTTCCCGAAGATGATCGAGAGCATGAGGGCGATGAGGGCCGCCATTCTCACCATGCACAGCACCATGGCGGGTTCCATCGCCATGATGGACGAGGTGAGCGAAGACGCCACCGCGATGGGTCAGGCGTTCGACGCGGCGCGAAACGACGACTCCTTCTACCTTCCGCCCGAAGTGCTGGAGAACAAGGACTTCAAACGCGCGATGAACCTGTTCTTCTCGCCGGACGGGAAGTCGGTCCGTTTCATCATCTCCCACCGGGGGGATCCCGCCACGCCCGAAGGCATCTCACGGGTCGAGGCGGTGCACAGGGCGGCCGAAGAGGCGCTCAAGCTGACGCCTCTGGAGAGCGCCAAGATCTACCTGGCCGGTACCGCCCCGACATTCAAGGACATGCGTGACGGCTCGACATACGACCTGCTGATCGCGGGCGTCGCCGCGCTCTGCCTGATTTTCGTCATCATGCTGCTGGTCACGCGAAGCCTGATCGCCGCGCTGGTCATCGTGGGTACGGTGGCGCTGTCGCTCGGTGCCGCGTTCGGATTGTCAGTGCTCATCTGGCAGCACATCCTCGGCATAAATCTCCATTGGCTCGTGCTCGCGATGTCTGTGATCGTTCTCTTGGCCGTCGGTTCCGACTACAACCTGCTGCTGGTGTCCCGGATGAAGGAAGAGATCGGGGCGGGGATCAACACCGGCATCATCCGGGCCATGGGCGGTAGCGGCAAGGTCGTGACGGCCGCGGGTCTGGTGTTCGCCTTCACCATGATGTCGATGGTGGCCAGCGATCTTCGCATCATCGGCCAGGTGGGTTCCACGATCGGTATCGGCCTGCTGTTGGACACCCTGGTCGTCCGTGCGCTCATGACGCCGTCCATTGCGGCACTACTGGGTCGCTGGTTCTGGTGGCCGCAGGTGGTTCGCCAGCGGCCGGCCAGTTCGATGCTGCGGGACACGGCTTCGCGTCCGGTTGTCCGGTCGTTGCTGCTGAGGCCAGAGGACACCTGACGCCGGCAATGCATTTTCCTAGGCAAATGCATAGCTGGGAGATCTGCGCAGCAAATTCTCAAAACCCTGGGCGGTTGACGCTGCGCGAGTAAAGTCCGGTCTTGGGGGAGGAGGTCCTCACATGACGAAGCGTTCGTTGGTCAAACTGGTTGTCGCAGTCGGTGGTCTGGCGTTGTCGGTGTCTGCCGGGGCAGGCGTCGCATCCGCGGATCCCAGGATGGACTCGGCTGTCAACACCACCTGTAGTTATCCGCAGGTGATGGGCGCTCTCAACGCGCAGAGCCCCATGGCCGGCGCATCGCCGGCAGTCCAGGATGTGTTGCGTCAGTTTCTCGGCTCGCCGCGGGACCAACGACAACGCATGGCCGAGGGCATAGCCGCCCAACCGGCCAACCAGCCGTACCTAGGGTTGCTGCAGACGGTGTTCGACACCTGCAACAACTTCTGAGCGCACCGCCGTCAGTACGTCGCCTTGGTGCCGCCGAGCTGCTTGGTCAATGCGTCGGCCGTCGCCACCAGTGCGCGGGCGCGATCGCTGATCTCCTTGTCCGTCAAGGCCGTTCCGATGTGCAGTGAGACCGCCATGACCTGGCGCTGATAGTGGTCGAACACCGGCGCGGAGATGACGCTTATATCCGAGCGGGCACTGCCGTGGCGTCCTTCGGTCTCACCCTCGTCGCGCAGATACACCCGCTCGCCGATATCGGACACCAACTCACTCAGCAGCGCGCGCAGTTCGTCGGGCAGATTGGTCGACATCCCCGCCATCAGCGCATAAAGCCTGCGGCCACCAGGGGTCAGTCGTTCCACCAGATAGCCATCAGCGCGGCAGCTTTCGATCACCCGGTGCAGCCGGGCGGATTCGGTGCGCAGCGGGATGGTCGGCACCTTGGCCAGCCAGGCGCGCAGCGCGTCGTCGTCCCACAGCACGAACATCAAGCCGACCGGCGGTGCGAACGGATAGCTCTGACCGACGCGCACCCCGGGGTCCCGGCCAGGCGGGCCGACCAGTTCCAGCACGGTGATCCGGTCGTCGACGACGGCGGTCAGTCCCGCGGAAGTGTCGAAAGCAGCTGACAAAGCCCGTAATTCGGCCCGGGCGGCCGGGTTGACGCGCATCGACTCCTGCGCCGTCTGGCCGAGCGAGATCAGAGCAGGCCCGAGGCGATAGGACTTGTCTCGGCTGTTCTCCCCGGTTTCACAAACCAGGTAGCCCGATTGGGTGAGTGTGCTGAGGATGCCGAGGCATGTCGGCTTGCTCAGCCCGACGCGGCGGGTGATCTCGGAAAGTCCGAACCGCTCCTGTGGATGGCGGGACAGAAAATCCAGGATGGCCACCACTCGTGCTGTGGGTGGTGAGGCACGACCGGCCGGCTCGGCTTCTGGCATCTGACCTCCAGGGGCGTTGACGCGAATTGGAACGCGTTCTAGTGTCAGGTAGGAAACTCTACCACTGCGGTCCAATATTGGACCGAGAGAGCTGGGGTCGTATGTACTCGCAACCATTGGCCGACGCCATCGCTGAGGCAGAAGCCCTCGTCACGGCAGCGCCGTTCATCGAATCCGAGGCGGATCTCCTGGAAGGTCTGCAGTACCTGGCCGGCTGTATCGCGGCCTGCACCCACGTCGCCTTCGATTACGACCGTGACCATCCGTTCCTGCACAGCGGAACAGGGCCCTTCACCAAGATGGGGCTGGACAATCCCGACACCATGTATTTCGGAACCCGGGTGCAGCCCGGCCACGAGTACGTCGTGACCGGTCGGCGTGGCACCACGACCGACGTCAGCTTCCAGCTCCTCGGCGGTGAGTACACCGACGACAACGTGCCCGACAGCGAGACCGCGTTCGACGACCGAAAGCTGGACATCGCCGCCGATGGCACGTTCGAGTGGCGGTTCACTCCCGCGGTGCCCTCGCAACTGGTGATTCGTGAGGTGTACAACGACTGGTCGGCGCAGCGCGGCACATTCGCGATCGCGCGTACCGATACCGCCGGGACGGCGCCGGCCCCCCTGACCCGCGAACTCATCGAGAAGCGTTACGCCACTGCGGGTAAGCAACTCGTGCAGCGCGTCAAGACGTGGCTGCAGTTCCCGAAGTGGTTCTATGACAACCTGCCGGTCAATACGCTGACCGCACCGCGCCTGACGCCCGGCGGGCTCGCCACCCAGTACTCGTCGGTCGGGCATTACGACATGACACCGGACCAGGCGATGATCCTCACGCTGCCGGTGTCGGACGCGCCCTACCTGGGCTTCCAGCTGGGCAGCCTGTGGTACATCTCGCTGGACTACATCAACCACCAGACCTCGCTGAACGGCACTCAGGCGCAAGCCGATCCGGACGGCAAGATCCGGATCGTGGTGTCGGAGAACAATCCCGGGGTCACCAACTGGTGCGAGACGCTGGGCCATGGCAAGGGCTATCTGCAGTTCCGCTGGCAGCGGGTGTCGCGTGAATTGAGCGCCGAGGACGGGCCGACCGCCGAACTGGTGGACATCGGCACTGTGGCCGAGAAGCTGCCGTACTACGAGAGCAACAAGATTTCCGACGACGATTGGCGAGCGCGGATTGCGCTGCGTCAGAAGCTTATTGGCGAAAGGATGGTGGGCTGACCGATGGCCGGACTGCTGGATGGCAAGGTAGTGGTGATCAGCGGGGTCGGACCCGGGCTCGGGACGACGCTGGCCCGCCGATGTGCGGAGAACGGCGCCGACCTCGTGCTGGCCGCCCGCACGGTGGAGCGGCTCGAGGATGTCGCCAAAGCGGTGACGGCACTGGGCCGTCGCGCGCTCGCGGTGGGCACCGACATCACCGACGAGGAGCAGGTCGCCAACGTGGTGGCCCGCACCATGGAGGAGTACGGCAAAGCCGACGTGTTGATCAACAACGCGTTCCGGGTGCCGTCCATGAAGCCCTTCGCGAACACCACTTTCGAGCACATGCGGGATGCGATCGAGCTGACCGTGTTCGGCGCCCTGCGCATGACCCAGGGCTTCGCTCCAGCCCTGGAAGCCGCCAAAGGCTCGGTGGTGAACGTGAATTCGATGGTCGTGAGGCACTCGCAGGCCAAGTACGGTGCCTACAAGATGGCCAAGTCGGCCCTGCTGGCCATGTCGCAGACCCTGTCCACCGAGCTGGGGGAGAAGGGTATTAGGGTCAACTCGGTGCTGCCCGGCTACATCTGGGGTGAAACTCTGGAGGGCTACTTCAACCATCAGGCGCAGAAGTACGGCACCACCGTGGAGCAGATCTACAACGCGTCGGCGGCGGGATCGGACCTCAAGCGACTGCCGACCGAGGACGAGGTCGCCTCGGCGATCCTGTTCATGGCCAGTGATCTGTCGAGCGGTATCACCGGTCAGGCCCTCGACGTGAACTGCGGAGAATACAAGGCATGACTTGGCAGCGAGCAGCGAAGGCGGATCGAGCATGAGCCCCCGTACCGATGTCGGCACAATAGAGGATCTGCATGCCTCGGCGGTAAAGGCCTGCGGTTTGGATGATTTCGGCACCGACGACGACAATTACCTGGAAGCACTCGGCGTGCTGCTGGAGTCCTACCAACGCGACGCCGATCTGACCGAGCTCGGCAGCAAGATGCAGCGCTTCTTCACCCGTAACGCGCTGGTGGCCCGCCTTGTCTCGGAAGCCGCGTTCAAGCAGTACCCGCAGCACGTCGACGTGCCGATCGAGCGGCCGATCTTCGTCACCGGTCTGCCGCGGACCGGAACCACGGTGATCCATCGGTTGCTGACCGCGGACCCGATGCACCAGGGCCTGGAGATGTGGCTGGCGGAATTCCCGCAGCCGCGGCCCCCGCGCGAAACCTGGCCTGACAACCCGGTCTTCAGCGCCCTCGACGCGCGATTCAAGCAGGCCCATGAGGAGAACCCGGATTACACGGGCCTGCATTACATGACCGCCGACGAGGTGGAGGAATGCTGGCAGTTGCTGCGCCAGTCATTGCACTCGGTGTCCTACGAGACGCTGGCCCATGTTCCGACGTACTCGCGGTGGCTGGCCCGTCAGGACTGGACCAAGCCGTACGCGCGGCACCGGAAGAATCTGCAACTGATCGGCCTCAACGAGCCCGAGAAGCGTTGGGTGCTCAAGAATCCCAGTCACCTGTTCGCCCTGGATGCGCTGTTCGCGACGTACCCGGACGCACTGGTGATCCAGTGCCACCGCCCGGCAGAGACCATCATGGCCTCGATGTGCTCACTGGCGCAGCACACCACCGCCGGCTGGTCCAATACGTTCACCGGCAACGTCATCGGCGAAGACTCCATGGAAACCTGGTCGCGCGGACTTGAGTTGTTCAATGCCGAACGGGCCAAGCATGATCCGGCGCAGTTCTGCGACGTGGACTATTTCGAGTTCGTCGAGGACCCGATCGGTGCGGTGGAGGGCATCTACCGCACGTTCGGTCTGGACTTCACCGACGCCGCGCGACAGGCCGTGACCGACAGTCACACCGCCAGCAAGCAGGGGCCGCGCGCACCGAAGCACACCTACTCACTGGCCGACTACGGTTTGACCGCTGAGACGGTCAAGGAGCGGTTCAAGGGGCTGTAGGGTCAAACCCCTGAGATGAAGGTCTATCTGGCGCTCGACCCGCGGATGCCGCTGACCGCCACCGCGGACTATGCGCGGCGGGCCGAGCGCCTGGGCTGTGACGGCCTGCACGTCGCTGAGACCGTGCACGACTCCCTCGCGGTCTCCCTTCTGGCTCTCGAACACACGTCGCGCATCACCGTGCGTACCGCGGTGACACTGGCATTCGTGCGCAGTCCGACGCTGACGGCGTACACAGCCTGGGATCTGTCGGTATTGTCCGGCGGGCGATTCGAGCTCGGCCTGGGCACGCAGATCAAGCAGAACATCCGGGACCGCTACGGCATGCCGTGGAGCGATCCGATCGCCCGCCTCAGGGATTACGTGGGTGCGCTGGACGCCCTGTTCGACGCGTTCCGCACCGGGGACACAGTGCGTTTCGAGAGTGACAACTACCGGCTGACCCGGATGCAGCCGTACTTCAATCCCGGCCCGAGTGACGCGGTGCGCCCGCCGATCTGGCTGGGTGCGGTCAACGCCGGAATGTGCGAACTCGCCGGCAGCGTCGCGCGCGGGATCGTCACCCACTCGACCAACTCGGACCCGGACTACCTTCGCGACGTGGTGCGCCCGGCATCGGCGCGGGGTGCCCGGGCTTCGGGCCGGGCAGACGAACCGCTCGTCGTCGCCTCGACGGCCATCGCCACCGGCCGGACCGACGAGGCGGTGACCAGAGAACGCGAACGGCAGCGCCGGATGTTGGCATTCCTGTACTCGACGCCCGCGTATGCCACCGGCCTCGCCAGGCGCGGCCTGGCTGAGCTCCCGGACCAGCTGCGGTCATTGGTCAGGACCGAGCTATGGGACGAATTGCCCTCGGTGCTGACCGATTCCATTCTCGACGAGCTGCTGGTGTGCGGCCGTCATGACGAGATCCCGGCCATCCTGAAGGCCAGGTTCGGCGATGTCGCCGACGGCATCGTGCTACCGCCGCTGGGCACCGCGGACGATGATGAATCGCTGGGTGCCTGTGTGGAGGAGTTGGGGCGGGGGAGTGCCGCACCGAGATTGCGCTGAGGTACAGAAATAACGCTTCCCCTGTCCGTGACTGCAGTTTGGATGTGAACTATCCGTCGCCGGGGGAAGGCGCGGAGGACACCTCTTCCAGGCAACCTTCGGCGACAGCGTGCTTGATGCTGTCGGCCAATCGCGGGCATGACCGGGCCCGGGCCGGATCTCCGCCGGCGGACCGGATCTCCTCGAACGTCGCGCAGCGCCGGACCGCCTCGGAAGACCACTGCACGGAAGTGTGTTCCGCGCTGAGCTTTTTCACCTGAACCGCCACGTGGCAGAACCGGCAGTCCACCGACACCAGGCCTGATGTCAGATAGCGCTCGCGGTCGCGTGCACTGGCGTCGCGGACTGCGGCGGCACGCTGCGGGTCCGAGGCGAAATCCGGTGCCTTGGCCCATGTTCCGGTAGACGAACCTCCACCGGCGCCGCCGGCGTGATGATCGTCATCGTCGTGTGCGCCGTGCAGAAGCAGCATCGAGCGGGCCAGGTCATCGACATCTGGCGCCTGGCTCCGCTCGTTGCGTGGTGTCATCAGCTGGACTGCAGTGTTTCTGTCTCGGCCGACTTCTCTTCAGCTTTGAGCCTCAGGTTCTCTTTCGCCCGCAGATTTTCTTGAACCTCGTCGGCCCACTTCTCGTTGGCCGCGGTGGTGTCGATCTCCATCTCGAAACGGTCGGTCATGTCGGGCGTGATATCGGCGACGTCGACGTAGAACTGCTGGTACCAGCGGCGCATCTGGTAGACGGCGCCGTCCTCCTCGACCAGCAACGGGTTGTCGATGCGGGTCTTGTGCTTCCAGATCTCCACGTCCTGCAGGAAGCCCTGGCTGACGCCGTCGGTCATCGCGTCGGCCAACTTCTTGGTCGTCTTGTCGTCCATGCCTTTTGGCTTCTGGACGATGACGCCCCACTGCAGCATGAACGAATCCTGGCTGACGGGGTAGTGGCAGTTGATCAGGATCGACTCGGCCTTGTAGCCGCTGTAATTGTTGTGCAGCCAGTTGATCATGAACGACGGCCCGAAATAGGAGGCCTCGGAATCCAGGTGTGACTCACCGTATTGGGTGCCCATGCCGCCGATGTCCTGACGGCCCACGTTGTGCAGGTACTGCGACGCGATGTGTCCCTCGAAGACGTTCTTGAAGTACGTCGGCAGGCCGAAGTGGATGTAGAAGAAGTGCGCCATGTCGGTGACGTTGTCGATGATCTCGCGGCAGTTGCTGCCCTCGATCAGCATCGAGTTCCACTGCCACTCGGTCCACTCGTCGCTGTGGGCCTCGGGGATCTCGGGGACCCGGACCTCGGGCTGCGGGTCGTTGCCCTCATGGTCGTGCCAGACGAACAGCAGGCCACCACGCACGTCGGTGTGCCAGGCCCGGGTGCGGGCCAGACGGGGGGTGCGCTTGGCGTAGGGAACGAGCTTGCACTTGCCG
Source organism: Mycobacterium sp. URHD0025 (assembly GCF_000426065.1). Classification (GTDB taxonomy): domain Bacteria; phylum Actinomycetota; class Actinomycetes; order Mycobacteriales; family Mycobacteriaceae; genus Mycobacterium. The sequence continues at coordinate 33,805 of NZ_AUEQ01000016.1, forward strand.
TCACCGCCCCAGCGCCAGTCGTGGAACGGGCAGGCCACCTCGTCGCCCTTGATGGTTCCCTGCGACAGATCGCCGCCCATGTGCCGGCAGTAGCCGTCGAGGACCTTCAGGTCGCCTTGCGAATCGGCGAACACCACCAGCTTGGTGCCGAATATCTCGACAGAGTGCGGCTGACCGTCAAGGAAATTCTTGACCGGTCCCAGGCAGTGCCAGCCCCGCGCATAGCGGTCTGGCAGGGCGCCGGTGTCGATCTCTCTGATGCCGGCATGTTCGGTAGTCACGGTGGGCCTCCCGTATCGGTGCTCTCTAACTAGAACACGTTACAGTTTTTGGAGCCCTCATGGCAATAATTGAGGCGTGACCTGCGGCATACCCGTTGTGATCGGGGGTTACTCCCGCTCCGGAAGGCCGATTCGCAACGCGATCTGCTGCATGCGGCCGACACTGGCCACTGTCTGCGGCGACACCGGATCTTCTGGCGTGCTGTCGAACTCGATGCGCACCACCGCACGGCCCTGGGTGTACATCAGCAGGGTGACGGCCTTGGAGCCGTCGGGCGCCGTACCCGCGATGACGGTGCCGTTCGAACCCACCGGGACCGGCTGCGGCGGGCCACCGGTCACCATGGTGCTCACCGCCGCGGAGGCTTGTTTGAGCGTCGCCGCCGCGGTCGCCGCGTCGGGATAGATCAAGATGGTGTCGGCGATCGCCCGGGTGTCGTCGGCGTTGACGAACAGCGCGCTGGCCCCTGACTGGCCGTCGGGGTTGACGTTGCTGGACCGCTCGGTGAACGTATCCGGCGGAATACTGACGTCCTCGGCCTGCAGCAGCAGGTGGCTGTAGTCGGCCGGCTGCGATTTCGGCGATTTCGGTGCGGCCGTGGGTGATGACGAGGTCGGTACGGGAGCCCAGGGCGTGGGCGGTGAATCCGCGGCCGGCGTGCACGCGCCGGCCGCGCCGATGACGGTCGCGGCAACGCCGATGGTGATCAAGAACCTGGGGTGAATGGGTGTCGTGAGCGACATAGTTACTGTTCAGGGTACGCGTCGCTGCGCCAGGGGCGGTTTCCTGCGGTATATGTGGACGATGCCGATGTATTCGTTCGAGGGCCGGGCGCCCGTGGTCGACCCGAGCGCTTTCGTGGCCCCGACGGCAACACTGATCGGCAACGTGACGGTTGAGGCCGGTGCCTCGGTGTGGTTCAACACCGTGCTGCGGGGCGACTTCGCCCCCATCGTCATCCGCGGGGGCGCCAACGTCCAGGACGGCTCGGTGCTGCACGCACCACCGGGAATCCCCGTCGACATCGGCCCTGGCGCGACGGTCGCCCACATGTGCGTAGTACACGGCGCACACGTGGGCGAAGAGGCGCTGATCGCCAACCACTGCACGGTGCTCGACGGAGCGGTGATCGGCCGCCGCAGTCTGATCGCGGCGCATTCGCTGGTGGTCGGGGGCACCAAGATTCCCGACGAGGTGCTGGTCACCGGTGCACCCGCGAAGATCCGGGGACCGATCGCGGGCACCGGCGCACAGACGTGGATACAGAGCAACCCGGCGGCCTACCGCGAGCTCGCCGAGCGCTACCTCACGGGCCTCGTCGAGCTCTAGCTTGCCTTCGCCGAAATGGCATTCCAGCAGGTCCCTACTCGCACTTCGTCTGCTGGAATGCCGTTTCGGCAGAAGTTGGTCAGCTTTCGATCTTCTCGGCGGTCGCGCGGTCCACTTCCCAGAAGGCGCGCAACGCCACCAATTGCCCCGCATCGTTCGCCCGATAGGTGAACACACCCGGGGTGGTGATGCGGTGCCCGCCCATCGTGGTGACGATGCTGCCGACGTTGGCTTCCTCGTTGCCGCACTGGAACGTGTCGACGAAGTTGAACTCGAGGTTGTCTGTCGGGGCGATGGCCTTGTCCCAGAACGCCGCGATGGCTTCCTTGCCCTGGTGGCCGTTGCCGTCCGGGTCGAAGAACGACGGACCGATGGGGTCTTGCACAATCGCGTCGTCGGCGAAGTTGTCCAGCCACGTCTGCTTGTCCCGCGCGGCAACCGCGTCCCGGGATCGCTTGCCCGCCAGGTGGGCTGGATGTCGAGGATCGGTGACGGTCATGTCAGCCCTGCCAACCGGAGTGGATGTAGGTGTCGGCGAACCGCTTGAGCGAGTCCTGCTTCTTCTCCAGCGGGGCGTCGAAGCCCAGGCCCTCGAGCATCCACGGGATGACGATGTTGTCGGTGATGCCGGCCTCGGCCAGCTCGCGATGCCCGTCCAGATCGAACTTGTCGATGCACACCGCCTGGAACTCGAACGGCTCATCGGCACGGCCGTATTCGGCCCTCAGCTTGTTGATCGCCGTCACGGTCTCGGCCAGCTGCGCACACGTCATCATCGCGCTGGTCCAGCCGTCACCCACCCGGGCCGCCCGCTTGAGTGCGACCGAGGTGTGCCCGCCGACGTAGAACGGCACGGGCGCCGACGGGGCCGGGCTCATCTGCAGACGCTCGAAATCGTAGAACTCGCCGTGGAACTCGACCATGCCGCCGCCGAGCACGAGCTTGAGCACCTCGATCATCTCGTCGACGCGCGCGCCACGCTTGGCGAACGGAACCCCGCACCATTCGAATTCCTCTGGTGCCCAGCCGATCCCGACACCGAAACCGAACCGGTTGTTGGTCAGGTTGGCCACCGAACCGACCTGGCGGGCCAGCAGCAGCGGATTGCGCGAGCCGAGCTTCATCACATTGGTGTAGAAGCGCAGCGTCGAGGTGACCGCACCCATCGAGGCGGCCGCGATCAGCGGATCCACCCACGGGGTCTCGGCGTTCCACATCCGAGACCCGTCCGGCGTGTACGGATAGTCCGCGGCCTGCTTCTCCATGTAGAACAGCGAGTCGGGCAGCGCGATCGAATCGAACCCGACTTCCTCTGCGGTGCGGGCCAATCCGGTCAGGTGCTCCAGCGGGCCCATGGCCACGCTGAGGGTGTACTTCATGGTCATGAACGGGCTGCCGGCTTGTCGGCACTGACCACCCACATGGAGTAGTACTGCGCGCCACCGCCGTAGGCGTGGCCCAGAGCCTTGCGGGCTCCCTCGACCTGATGGTCGCCGGCCTTGCCCATCACCTGTATCGCCGACTCGGCGAACCGGATCATGCCGGAAGCACCGATCGGGTTGCTGCTCAGCACACCGCCTGAGGCGTTGAACGGGATCTTTCCACCGATCGCCGTCTCCCCGGCCTCGGTGAGCTTCCAGCCCTCGCCCTCGGCGGCAAAACCGAGATTCTCCAACCACATCGGCTCGTACCACGAGAACGGCACGTACACCTCGGCCGTGTCGATCTCGTCGATGGGGCTGGTGATGCCGGCATCGCGCCACAATGCCGCCGCCGCGTCGCGGCCGGCCTGCGGGTTGACCTGATCGCGACCCGAGTAGGCCAGCGGTTCGGTGCGCAACGCGGTGGCGTGGATCCAGGCCACGGGATGCCCGTTCGACAAGTGCGCTTCCGCTGCTTCCTCATTGCCGATCACCATGGCCGCCGCGCCGTCGGACGACGGGCAGGTTTCGTCGTAGCGGATCGGATCCCACAGCATCGGGGAGGCCATCACCTTCTCCAACGTGATATCCGGCTGGTGCAGGTGTGCCAGAGGGTTCTTCGCGCCGTTGAGCCGGTCTTTGACCGCCACCATGGCGCCGATGTGATTGGGAGCGCCCGACCGGCGGATGTAGGCACGCACGTGCGGTGCGAAGTACCCGCCCGCGCCGGCGCCGACCGGCTTGGTGAAGGGCACCGGAATGCTCAACGCCCACATGGCGTTCGATTCCGACTGCTTCTCCCACGCCATCGTCAGCACTCGCTTGTACTTGCCGGACTGCACCAGGCTGGCCGCCACGATCGCGGTCGAACCGCCGACCGAACCGGCGGTGTGCACCCGGATCAACGGCTTGTTGGTCGCGCCGGTGGCATCGGCCATGAACAGCTCGGGCATCATGACGCCTTCGAAGAAGTCGGGCGCCTTGCCGACCACCACAGCGTCGATATCGTCGAACGTCGATCCGGAATCCGCCAGCGCTCGATCGATGGCCTCGCGAACCAGGCCGTTCATCGACACGTCGTGCCGCTTGGCGACGTATTTCGTCTGCCCGGTTCCCAGCACCGCGGCCAAGTTCTTTGAAGTGCCAGCCATCTCGTTACTTCCCTTCCAGAACGGCGACGAGATTCTGTTGCAGCGCAGGGCCGCTCGTGGCATGCGCCAGGACGCGCTGCGCGGAACCGTCGAAGATGTGCTGCGCGGCGAAACCGATGCGTTCCAGTCCGGCCGAGAACATCGGGTTGGCGGCCAGGGCGCCGCCCGACGGATTGACTTTCGTCGACGAGCCCAGCCCGATCGCCTCTGTGAGGATCAGTTGCTGGTGCGTGAACGGGGCGTAGATCTCCGCGATATCGATGGAGCCGAGGTCACCACCGGTGGCTGCCTTGGCCGACGCAGCGGTCGACGGCGAGGTGGTCAGGTCCCGTGCGCCCAGGATCGGTGTCTCGATCCGATGCTCGAATCCGGTGATCCAGGCCGGGTTTTCGCGAAGTTCACGCGCCTTGTCGCCGGCGGCCAGCACGATCGCGGACGCGCCGTCGGTGATCGGGGCGATGTCGTGACGCCGTAGCGGATCGGCGAAGTACGGCTGGGCCAGCAGCTCTTCGATGGTTCCGGTGACCTGCTCGGAGTCGGTACGTCCCGCTGCGGCAAAGGAATCCAGGGCTACCTGAGCCATCTGCTCGGCGGTCCACTTGCCGGAGTCCAGGCCGGCCCGTGCCTGCAGGCCTGCCATCGACACCGAGTCCGGCCACAGCGGCGCAACGGTGTACGGGTCGGTCTGCAGAGCGAGCACCCGGCGCAGCGTGCCTGCCGAGGACTTACCGAAGCCGTACACCAGCGCGGTCTCGACCTGGCCGGTCAGCAGCTTGATATAGGCCTCGTACAGCGCCCAGGCCGCGTCCATCTCGACGTGGGACTCGTTGATCGGCGGGATTGCGCCGATCGAGTCGATCGCGGAGATGAACGAGAATGCGCGTCCCGCAAGGTAATCCGACGATCCGGAGCACCAGAACCCGATATCGGTCTGCTTGAGGCCGAGTTCTTCGTAGAGTTTGTGGAAACACGGCATCAGCATCTCGACGCCGTTGGTGGTGCCGTCCGTGCGACGGACGTGGGGAGCGTGTGCGAAGCCCACCACTGCGATATCAGTCATGCTCAAGTCCTCTGCTCTTCGCGCAAGCGCTCATCGGGCGCACCTTTACAGGTGGTGCTTGTAGGAGTCGTACTCGGCATCGGGTTCGCCGGTGGGCTTGAAGTAGTCGATGTTGTCGATACCCAGGCCCCATTCCTCGCGGGGCTTCCACACGGCCTGCACGCGCATTCCCATCCGCACGTCCGCCGGATCGATCTCGGTGATCAGGTGCAGGAACGGGATGTCCGCGCCGTCGAGCAGTACGTACGCCGCGACATAGGGCGGCTTGATGCGCTGGCCGGAGAACGGGATGTTGATGATCGCGAACGTGGTGACGGTGCCCTTGTCCGGCAGCTCGATGAACTCGTCGAGCGCCAAACCGGTCGCGGGATCGGCTTCCTTCGGCGGGAAGTAGACCTTGCCGGGCTTACCGTCCCGGCCATTTCTGGTCCGGCCGCCGAGCAGCTTGCCCTCTTCGAGAGCCTTCAGGAACGTGGTCTCGGGTAGGGACGCGGTGTGCTGGATCTCGATGAAGCTGGGCGTCACCTGCACCGTGACCGGCTCGCGGTCGTCGGGACGGGAGGATGCTTCCACTGGTTCCTCGGTATCGCCGGGCACGAAATAGGCGATGTCGGTGATTGCGCCGACCGGCTCGTCGATCCAATGCGCATGTACGCGGTCGCCACTTTTCAGCGTGCCCTCGGGGGCATCGACGGCGTGCAGCAGCGCAGTGTCCGCGCCGTCGAGCTTGATCAGCGCCCAGGCGAACGGCCGGTCCAGCGGCTGACCTTCCAGCGGCGTCGACTGCCAGGTCCACGACTGCACCGTGCCGACCGCGCTCACGGGCACGACCTCGGTCAGAGCCGCGTAGGTGATCGGGTCATACTCAGCGGGTGGTACGAGCACCCGTCCATCTGACCCGCGTACGCCGACGATGCGTCGATCGCGCAGTGCGGTGAAGAACTGGGACAGGAGCGGTCCGACTGAACGGGTGTAGTCGAATGCAAGCTTCAGCGGCGCCGAGAGGGGCCGTTCATGCTTGTCGATCTGCACCGGGCTGCTTTGGCCTGTGGTCACAGCATCGAGTAGAACAGGTTCTAAGAATGGTTTCAACCGTGTGTGGAAAGGCGAGCTAATGAAGTTGGGTCTTCAACTCGGTTACTGGGGCGCACAGCCGCCGACCAACCACGCCGAACTCGTCGCGGCCGCCGAGGCGGAGGGCTTCGACACCGTGTTCACCGCCGAGGCGTGGGGCTCGGACGCCTTCACCCCACTGGCCTGGTGGGGCCGGGAAACGACCCGGATGCGGCTGGGGACCTCGGTCATCCAGCTGTCCGCCCGTACCCCGACGGCGTGCGCGATGGCGTCACTGACACTGGACCACCTGTCCGGTGGTCGCCACATTCTCGGCCTCGGTGTGTCCGGGCCGCAGGTGGTCGAGGGTTGGTACGGCGCGAAGTTCCCGAAACCGCTGGCCCGCACCCGCGAGTACGTCGACATCCTGCGTCAGGTCTGGGCGCGTGAGGCCCCGGTACACAGCGACGGCCCGCACTACCCGCTGCCGCTGACCGGAGAGGGCACCACCGGCCTGGGCAAGAACCTCAAGCCGATCACCCATCCGCTGCGCGCCGACATCCCGGTGATGCTCGGGGCCGAGGGTCCCAAGAACGTCGCGATGGCCGCCGAGATCGCCGACGGATGGCTGCCGATCTTCTATTCGCCGCGCATCGCCGGCATGTACAACGAATGGCTCGACGAGGGCTTCGCCCGCCCGGGTGCCCGGCGTACCCGCGAGACTTTCGAGATCTGTGCGACCGCACAGGTCGTGGTGACCGATGACCGGCCCGCGATCATGGAGCTGATGAAGCCGCACCTGGCGCTGTACATGGGCGGAATGGGCGCCGAGGACACCAACTTCCACGCCGACGTGTACCGCCGGATGGGTTATGCGGAAGTCGTCGACGACGTCACCAAACTTTTCCGCAGCGACCGTAAGGACGAGGCCGCCAAGATCATTCCCGACGAATTGGTCGACGACTCCGCGATCGTCGGGAACCTCGACTACGTCAAGGAGCAGATCAAGGCCTGGGAGGCCTCCGGCGTGACCATGATGGTCGTCGGAGCCCGCTCCGTCGAGCAGATCAAGGATCTGGCTGCCCTGGTCTGAGCTTGAGTAGACACTTTGTTGCAACCTGTCTACTCGAGGTTCTAGATTTATGGCGTGAGTCACAGCGCGCCCTCTTCGGGACCCTCGCAACACAACGTCGCCGGCACCGTTCTGACCATGCCGGTGCAGATCCGGACCGCCGAACAGCACATGGCGATGATCTCGGTGGACGCCGACGCCGCGCAGCGCATGATCGATTACAGCGGTCTTCGCGTGTACCGGCACCGGCCGCACCGCGCGATCGCCGTGCTGATGCTGATGCGTTACGTCGACGGAGATCTGGGCCCGTACCTGGAGTACGGCACGAACATCATGGTGAACCGGCCCGGGTCGGAGGAGTCCGGTCTGCGCGGCCTGGGCTCGGCGGGCGCCTTCGTGCACCACCTCCCGGTGGACGGCGAATTCACGCTGCAGGCCGGTCGGCAGATCTGGGGCTATCCGAAAGTCCTGGCTGACTTTACGGTTCGTGACGGCAAGCCGTTCAGCTTCGACGTGAAAATCGACGGCCAACTCGCGGTGGGGATGGATTTCAAGCCCGGGCTTTCGGTGCCGTCGGCCTTCACCGCCAAGCCCCAGGTCCAGTCCACCTTCTCCTACCTCGACGGCGTCCTGCGCGAAACCGAGGGGGAGATGCGGCTTTCCGGCGTGCGCTACCGGCCGGGCGGGGCCCGGATCCGGCTCGGTGACCATCCGTACGCCAAAGAACTCGCGGCCCTGGGCCTGCCCAAACGGGCATTGCTGTCCAGTTCGGTCCGCAATGTGCAGATGACATTCGCTGATGCCAAGGAGATCTCGTGACCCAAGTCCTGCTCAAGCCCGACGTGGACCTCACCAACGGCAATTTCTACGCCGATGGTGGTGCCCGGGAGGCCTACCGCTGGATGCGTGCTAACCAGCCGGTGTTCCGCGATCGCAACGGGTTGGCGGCGGCCACCACGTACGCGGCCGTGATCGACGCCGAGCGTAACCCCGAGCTGTTCTCGAACACCGGCGGTATCCGGCCCGACCAGCCCGGCATGCCGTACATGATCGACATGGACGATCCGGCACATGTGTTGCGCCGCAAGCTGGTCAACTCCGGCTTCACCCGCAAGCGCGTGATGGACAAGGTGCCGTCCATCGAGAACCTGTGCGACACACTGATCGACGCGGTGTGCGAACGCGGGGAATGCGACTTCGTCCGCGACATCGCCGCCCCGCTGCCGATGGCGGTGATCGGCGACATGCTCGGCGTGCTGCCCACCGAACGCGACATGCTGTTGAAGTGGTCGGACGATCTGGTCTGCGGGCTGAGTTCACACCTCGACGAAGTGGCCATCGGAAAGCTGATGGAGACCTTCGCCGCCTATACCGCGTTCACCATGGACGTGATCGCCAAGCGTCGCTCCGAGCCGACCGATGACCTCTTCTCGATCCTGGTCAATGCCGAGGTCGAGGGACAGCGGATGACCGATGACGAGATCGTGTTCGAGACGCTGCTCATCCTCATCGGCGGTGATGAGACCACCCGGCACACCCTGTCGGGCGGCACCGAACAGCTTCTGCGCCACCGCGATCAGTGGGACGCGCTCGTCGCGGACCGGGACGGCCTGCCCGGCGCGATCGAGGAGACGCTGCGCTGGACCTCGCCGGTGAAGAACATGTGCCGCACGCTGACCGCCGACACGGTGTTCCATGGCACCGAGTTGAAGGCCGGCGAGAAGCTCATGCTGATGTTCGAGTCCGCGAACTTCGACGAAGCCGTTTTCGAGGACCCCGACCAGTTCCGGTTCGACCGGAACCCGAACAGCCACTTGGCTTTCGGATTCGGGACTCACTTCTGCCTCGGTAATCAGCTGGCGAGACTGGAGCTGCGGTTGATGCTCGAACGGCTGCTCACCCGGTTGCCCGATCTGCGGTTGGCCAACGACGACGCGCTGCCGTTGCGTCCCGCCAACTTCGTCAGCGGGCCCGAGGCCATGCCGGTCGTCTTCACCCCGACGGCTCGGCTGGGGGCCTAGCTTCGGTCTTGTTGCGGCCCTGGCTGTGTGTCCCTATGCGGTACTTAAGTATTCGCTGTGCAAGGTGATTCACAGGTTTCGCATAGCCCATCTAATTAGATAACCTTCGGAAATCGGGGATGACGCGACGATCGAAGGGGTGCAGGTTATGGCACGACATCTGAATGGGCGAACTCTGATGAGCGGAATGCTGCTGAGTGGAGCACTGTTGGCCGGGGCCATCGGAATGGCGGGCCAGGCCGGTGCGGCGCCGGTCCCGGCGCCGGCGAGCCTGCAGGCCGCCGGGCCGGCCCCGGTTTTCCTACCGCCGGCTCCGCCGTTGCGGCCGTGGGGTCCACCTCCGCCGCCACCTCCGCCGCCGTTCTGGGGGCCGCCGCCCCCGCCGCCGTTCTGGGGGCCGCCTCCGCCGCCGCCGCGGTTCTGGGGCCCGCCGCCCCCGCCGCCGCCGGGGCATTGGGGTCCGCCGCCGCCCAGGCATTGGCGCTGAGTACATGAAAAAACTGAGTGCATGAAAAAACTGAGGCCCTGCTCGAAACATCGAGCAGGGCCTCAGTTTTGGCTCGTGAAAGCAGTACCGGCGACAACGCGGCGGCCGCAGGGCTCTCCCGAGGGGCGAGTACTACTTCATCTGGAACTTGGGTGCGCGCTTCTCCTTGAAGGCCAGCGGGCCTTCCTTGGCGTCCTGGGACAAGAACACCGGGATGCCGTTGGCGGTATCGGGCTTGAACGCCTCGTTCTCGTGCATGCCCTCGGTCTCGCGGATGGTCTTCAGGATGGCCTGCACGGCCAGCGGGCCGTTGTTGTTGATCACCTCGGCGATCTCGAGCGCCTTGTCCAGCGCGGTGCCGTCGGGCACGACGTGACCGATGAGTCCGTACTCGAGGGCCTGGGCGGCGGTGATGTGCCGGCCGGTCAGCAGCATGTCGCAGGCGATGGTGTACGGGATCTGGCGCACCAGGCGCACCGCTGAGCCGCCCATCGGGTAGAGGCTCCACTTGGCCTCGGAGATGCCGAACTTGGCGCTCTCACCGGCGACGCGGATGTCGGTGCCCTGCAGGATCTCGGTGCCACCGGCGATGGCTGGGCCTTCGACCGCGGCGATCAGGGGTTTGGTGAGCCGGCGGCCCTTGAGCAGGCCGTCGATCCGTGACGGGTCGTAGCTGCCGTCCTTGAACGAATCGCCCGGCGGCTTCTTGGTCGCGCCCTTGAGGTCCATGCCGGCGCAGAAGTACCCGCCGGCGCCGGTGAGGATGCAGGTGCGGATCTCCGGATCGTTGTCGACGCGGTCCCAGGCCTCGACCATGATCGAGAGCATCTCGGTGGAAAGCGCGTTACGCGCCTCCGGCCGGTTCAGCGTCAGGATCAGGGTGTGTCCGCGCTGCTCAATGAGGGCGTCGGGCCCTTTTTCAGACTCGCTCACCAGTGCATTCCTCCATGCTCGATAACCCCGGACTTGTATCGAAATGTAACACGTTCTAGTTTAGGTTCTGTGGCTCTGAATATTGCTGATCTTGCCGAGCACGCCATCGATGCTGTGCCGGACCGTATCGCGCTGATTTCCGGCGACGAGCAGTTGACCTACGGGCAGTTGGAGGAGAAGGCCAACCGCCTGGCCCACTATCTGATCGATCAAGGTGTGAAGAAGGACGACAAGGTCGGCCTCTACTGTCGCAACCGCATCGAGATCGTGATCGGGATGCTCGGCATCGTGAAGGCCGGCGCGATCTTGGTGAACGTCAACTTCCGCTACGTCGAGGGCGAGCTGAAGTACCTCTTCGAGAACTCGGACATGGTCGCGCTGATCCATGAGCGCCGCTACGCCGACCGGGTGGACAACGTGCTGCCGGAGACGCCGAATGTGAAGACCGTCCTGGTGGTCGAGGACGGGTCGGATGACGACTACCAGCGCTATGGCGGCGTGGCCTTCGAGGATGCGCTCGCCCAGGGGTCTCCGGAGCGGGACTTCGGGCCCCGCAGCGCCGACGACATCTACCTGCTCTACACCGGCGGCACCACCGGCTTCCCCAAGGGCGTCATGTGGCGTCATGAGGACATTTACCGTGTCCTGTTCGGCGGCACGGACTTCGCGACCGGCGAGCCGGTGGCCGATGAATACGACCTGTCCAAGCAGGCCGTTGCCAACCCCCCGATGATCCGGCTGCCCATCCCGCCGATGATCCACGGCGCCACCCAGTCGGCCACATGGATGTCGCTGTTCTCCGGCCAGACGGTGGTGCTGGCACCGGAGTTCGACGCCGATGAGGTGTGGCAGATGATCCACGACCACAAGGTCAATCTGTTGTTCTTCACCGGTGACGCGATGGCCCGCCCGCTGCTGGATTCGCTTCTGGCGCATCAGGAAAAGGGCAACGAGTTCGACCTGTCGAGCCTGTTCCTGCTCGCCAGTACCGCCGCGCTGTTCTCCACCAGCCTCAAGGAGAAGTTCCTCGAGCTGCTGCCCAACCGGATCATCACCGATTCGATCGGCTCGTCGGAGACCGGTTTCGGCGGCACCAGCATCGTGGCCAAGGGCCAGTCGCACACCGGTGGCCCGCGGGTGACCATCGACAAGAACACCAAGGTGCTCGACGAGGACGGCAACGAGGTCAAGCCCGGATCGGGCGTGCGCGGCATCATTGCCAAGTGCGGACACATCCCGGTCGGGTACTTCAAGGACGAGAAGAAGACCGCCGAGACGTTCCGGACCTACAACGGGGTTCGCTACGCCATTCCCGGTGACTACGCCGAGGTCGAGGCCGACGGCAGCGTGACCATGCTGGGCCGCGGCTCGGTGTCGATCAACAGTGGTGGCGAGAAGATCTACCCCGAAGAGGTCGAGGCCGCGCTCAAGGGCCACCCGGACGTGTTCGACGCGCTGGTGGTCGGGGTTCCCGACGAGCGCTTCGGTCAGCACGTCGCCGCCGTCGTGCAGCCGCGTGAGGGCGCCCGTCCGACGCTGGCCGAACTCGACGCGTTCGTGCGCAGCGAGATCGCCGGTTACAAGGTGCCGCGCAGCCTGTGGCTGGTCGACGAGGTGAAGCGCTCGCCGGCGGGCAAGCCCGACTACCGGTGGGCCAAGGACCAGACCGAGGAGCGGCCCGCCGATGACGTGCACGCGAATCATGTCGGAGCGAAATCATGAAAACTGATCTGTGCGAACGGTTCGGGATCGAGTACCCGATCTTCGTGTTCACCCCTTCGGAGAAGGTGGCGGCCGCGGTCAGCAAGGCCGGTGGCCTCGGCGTGCTGGGCTGCGTGCGGTTCAACGATGCCGACGACCTCGAAGAGGTCTTGCAGTGGATGGATGCCAACACCGGCGGCAAGCCCTACGGCGTCGACATCGTGATGCCGGCGAAGATCCCCACCGAGGGGACCGCCGTCGACATCAACAAGCTCATCCCGCAGAGCCACCGCGACTTCGTCGCGAAAACCCTTGCGGATCTCGGTGTTCCGCCGCTGCCCGAGGATGAGGAGCGCAACGAGGGTGTGCTGGGCTGGCTGCACTCGGTGGCTCGCAGCCACGTCGAAGTCGCACTCAAGCATCCGATCAAACTGATCGCGAACGCACTCGGTTCTCCGCCCAACGACGTCATCGAGCAGGCCCATGCCGCCGGTGTCCCGGTGGCGGCGCTGGCGGGCAGTGCCAAGCACGCGCTGCGCCATGTGGAGAACGGCGTCGACATCGTCGTCGCGCAGGGCCACGAGGCCGGTGGACACACGGGTGAGATCGGCTCGATGGTGCTGTGGCCGGAAATCGTTGATGCATTGGATGGTAAGGCTCCCGTACTGGCTGCCGGTGGGATCGGCACCGGCAAGCAGGTGGCCGCCGCCCTGGCGCTCGGCGCGCAAGGTGTGTGGATGGGTTCGGCGTTCCTGACCTCGGCCGAGTACGACCTGGGTCACCGTCTGCCCGGCGGCACCTCCACGATCCAGGAGGCGCTGCTCAAGGCGACCACCGCCGACACCGTGCGCCGCAAGATCTACACCGGCAAGCCCGCGCGGCTGCTCAAGACCAAGTGGACCGACGCCTGGGACGCCCCGGACGCCCCGGAGCCGCTGCCGATGCCGCTGCAGAACATCCTGGTCAGCGAAGCTCATCAGCGGATGAACGAGTCGGACAATCCCGACACCGTGTCCATGCCGGTCGGTCAGATCGTGGGACGCATGAACGAGATCCGGCCGGTCGCCGACATCATCGGTGAGCTGGTGAGCGGTTTCGAGGCGGCCACCAAGCGCCTGGACGACATCGCCGGCAGCTGATTTTCTCCGGCGAACAGACATGAAACTGCCCCTTTTCACGTGAAAAGGGGCAGTTTCGCGTCTGCTCGTGAGGCAGGATCGAAGCACTATGGCGGTCGACGTATGGATGCAGCACCCGACGCAGAGGTTTCTCGCCAACGACATTTTCGCCTCGTTGCGGCGCTGGACCGGTGGGGCGATCCCCGAAGACGAGATTCCCCTCGACTTCACCTTGGCCGCGATGGACGCAGGCGGCGTCGAGACCGGGCTGCTCAGTGCGTGGCGGGGTCCCAACGGACTTGACCTGATCTCCAACGACGAGGTCGCCGGATGGATTCGTTTACACCCCAAGCGATTTGCGGGCCTGGCCACTGTCGACCTGGACCGCCCGATGGAGGCGGTCCGGGAGCTGCGGCGCCTGGTGCGTGACGACGGTTTCGTAGGTCTGCGGGTGGTGCCGTGGCTGTGGAACGCACCGCCCACCGACCGGCGGTACTACCCGCTGTTCGCCGAATGCGTCGAACTCGGAGTGCCGTTCTGCACGCAGGTCGGCCACACGGGACCACTCCGCCCCTCGGAGACCGGCCGCCCGATTCCCTACATCGACCAGGTGGCGCTGGATTTCCCCGAGTTGGTGATCGTGTGCGGTCACGTCGGCTACCCGTGGACGGAGGAGATGATCGCTGTCGCGCGCAAGCACGAGAACGTCTATATCGACACGTCTGCCTACACCACCAAACGTCTGCCACCCGAACTCATCAGGTTCATGAAAACCGGCACCGGTGCGCGCAAGGTGCTGTTCGGCACGAATTACCCGATGATCGCCCACGGGCACGCCCTTGACGGCCTTGATGAGCTGGGTCTGGTCGACGAGGGCCGCGCGAATTACCTGCGCGGCAATGCCGAACGCCTGTTCAACCTGAGCGGTCCGGAAAAAACCTAGCGGGACTTCCTCGTGCGGACCGGTATGGTCGCGGCGGCGAGGAAAGGATCAGCTGGTGAACGAAGCCGACGCTCTTGCGGCCAACCGCGCGAACTGGGACGAGCGGGCCGATGTGCACGCCCAGTCCCAGATGTATGACGTACCAGGGTTTCTGGCCGATCCCACGGACATCTCATGGGTGGTGCGCAATGACCTCGAGGTGCTCGCGCCGCACCTGCCGGAAAGCGGTGTGAGAGGCCGCTCGCTACTGCACCTGCAGTGCCACATCGGAACCGACACCATCTCCTGGGCCCGGCTCGGTGCTCGCGATGTGCACGGCGTCGACCTGTCGCCGAATTCGCTGCGGCACGCGGCCAGGATCGCCGAGGCCGACGGTCGGGAGATCACCTGGGTAGAGGGCGACGCGCGGTTCGCGTCGACGTTGATCCAGCGACGCTTCGAGACCGTGGTGACCAGTACCGGAACCATCGTGTGGCTGCCGGAGCTGGCCAGCTGGGCCCGATCGATCCACGACCTGCTCGAGCCGGGCGGAGTGTTCCTGATCCGCGACGACCATCCGATCCTGAGCGCGATGGACTACGAACCGTGGACCATCACCGACGACTACCTCAGCGGTGGCGGCGCCCGAACCTATGACGACGCAGGGACTTACACCGAGAACTCGGCCGGTCAGATCACCCAGGTGCGTAACCACGAGTGGTGCCACGACCTGTCCGAAGTGGTCACGTCCTTGCTGCAGGCCGGACTCGTCATCGAGGCATTGACCGAACTGCCCTACATGGACTGGCAGGCGTTCCCGGCCCTGGTGCCCTGCCCTCAAGGCTGGGCCCTACCCACAGGGGTGCCGCGGATCCCGCTGAACTTCGCAGTCGTCGCGCGGCGCCCCGGGTAGGGACACAGCGCAGCGCGAGCGTGCGTACAGATCGCGCTTTCGCGTGTTTCCGCGATCTGTACGCACATTCGGTCACGGCATCTAGCGGCCGGGCAGTTTCTGCAGCGCCCGGATCATCGGGGTCAGCGCCTTCTGCCATATCGTCTGCGAAATCCCCAGCGGCGGATCGAGATTGATCACCCGTGCGGTGGAGACCGTCTGGGACTCGGTGTACTTGAGGATGCCGTCGGCGCCGTGGCGGCGTCCCACGCCGGAGGCCTTCATCCCGCCCATCGGGGCCGCGGTGCTGCCGAAGGCCAGGGCGTAGCCCTCGTCGACATTGACCGTGCCGGAGTTGACGCGGGCGGCGATCGCCTCACCCTCGGACTTCGACCCGGCCCACACGCTGGCGTTGAGGCCGTACTCGGTGTCGTTGGCCTTCTCGATGGCCTCGTCGACGGAACCGACGGGGTAGATCGACACCAGCGGACCGAAGGTCTCGTTACGTGCGCATTCCATCTCGTCCGTGACGCCGGTCAGCACGGTCGGCTCGAAGAACAACGGGCCGATGTCCGGACGTGCATTGCCACCGGCAACGACCTTGGCGCCCTTGGCTTTCGCGTCGTCGACGTGGCCGGAGACGGTCTTGATCTGATCTTCGGAGATCAGGCTGCCCATGTCGGCGGTGAAGTCGTAGGCCGCGGACAGGTTCATGTTGCGTACCTGCTCGGCGAACTTGGCGGTGAACTCGTCGGCCACCGGCTTCTCGACGTAGATCCGCTCGATCGAGATGCACAGCTGGCCGGCATTGGAGAAGCAGGCGCGGGTCGCGGCTTTGGCGGCCACCTTCAGGTTGGCGCCCTTGGTGACGATCATGGGGTTCTTGCCGCCGAGTTCGGCGGAGAAGCCGATCAGGCGCCGGCCGCACTGTTCGGCCAGTGCCCGCCCGGTGGCCGTCGAACCGGTGAACATCATGTAGTCGCAGTGTTCGACGATCGCGGTGCCGACCACCGAGCCCGGCCCGGGCACGACCGCGAACAGATCGCGCGGCAGTCCGGCCTGATACAGCAGTTCGGCATTGGCCAGCGTGCAGTACGGGGTCTGGCTGTCAGGCTTGACCACCACGGCGTTGCCGGCCAGCAGGGCCGGGATGGAGTCCGAGATCGACAGGGTCATCGGATAATTCCACGGTGAGATGACGCCGATGACGCCTTTGGGGTGGTGATTGACCACGGTCTTGACGAACCCGGGCAGCAGACCCTGCACTCGCTTGGTCGAGAGCAGCCGAGCCGCCTCGCGCGCGTAGTAGTTCGCGTTCAAGATCATGTCGACGATCTCTTCCTGCGCGGCTGAGCGGGCCTTGCCGGTCTCAGCCTGGGCCACATCCATCAGGAAGTCCCGATTCTGGACGAGCAGGGTGCCGAAACGCTTGATGATGGCGGCGCGTTCCTTGACCGGACGCTTTGCCCACTGCGTCTGTGCGGCGCGGGCTTTGGTGAAGGCGGCGGTCACATCGTCGGCGGTTCCGACCGGGATGGTGGTCAGCTCCTTGCCGGTGAACACCTCGTCGATCGGCTTGGACTGCCGGGCTTCGACGTCGTCGATGGCGACGAGCGCGCGCAGGCGGGCGAAGTCGGCGGCGGACGGAGCGGGCATCGGGGACTCCCTACTGGCAAGTAACTAACAGTCATTGCCAACCTACTCGGTACCGGCAGTCCGACAAAGACACAGCTTGTCCGATCTGTTCACGACAGGCGGTGGTCGATCGTCCTAACCTGCGGTTATGGCTTTGAACCTGAACACGGTGGTCATCGAGATCGTCACGAAAGACCTGACCCGATCCCTGGATTTCTACCGGCTCCTCGGGCTGGCGGTGCCCCGGCCGGATGGGCCGCACGTCGAGGTGGCATTGCCGGGCGGAAACCGCCTCGCGTTCGACAGCGAGGACGTGATCGCCGGAATGCACCCCGGCTGGACGCCTCCGACCGGGCCAGGACGGGTCGCGCTGGCCTTCGGGTTGGACTCACCGTCCGACGTCGACGAACTCTATGAGCGACTCGTCGGCGCCGGCCATCCGGGAACTCTCAGGCCGTTCGACGCGCCATGGGGACAGCGCTACGCGACCGTCGAAGATCCCGACGGCACGTCGGTCGACCTGTTCGCCGCATTGGGCGGTTGACGCAGTTCGCGAATGCCCACTCCGGTCAGCGCGCGGATCTCGCGGTGCAGATGTGGCTGATCGGCATAGCCGGCCCGCGCGGCGACCGCGCCGGCGCTCAGACCGGTGCTGAGCAGCCCGACCGCGCGACGGAACCGGAGGATGCGACGCAGCGTCGCCGGCCCGTATCCGTAGACCGCCGCACATTGCCGCTGCACGGTCCGGGTCGACCAGCCGACATGACGTGCCGTCGCAGCGACCGATTCGCCGGCCGCCAGCCGGCCTGTGACGTCACGAAGCACCGGCAGGGGCCACGGCGCGGTTTCGGCGCGAGTCGGGCCGGCGGCCAGCGCCACGGCCAGTGTTTCGAGTGGGCCACTCCGGTCGATGCGGCACAGTTCACGCAGATCGACCCGCGAGTTGCGCAGCTCGTCCGCGGGGACGCCGAGCAGCCGCGGTAACGCTCCGGGCCGAAACCGTAATCCCTGTACCGGATCCCGGCTGCCGGCAGCGATGAATGCGGTGGTGTCCGGCCCGGCGACGACAACCTTGTCGTCCATCTCGATCAGATCCATGCAACCGTCGGGCAGGACGCGGCCGGGCTGCGGACTGCCGGTGCGTACCCACCGGCACTCCACGAGGTCGCTCAGTGGTGGCGGTGGATCGTATTCGCGGTAGCCCACGTCGCCGACGCTACCCCTGCCGGCATGCGGTTGAATCGGGTGATGGCCGGGCGACCACGCGACACGTCGATCGACGAGCGGGTGCTCGCGGCCACGCGTGAGCTGCTGGTCGAGGTCGGCTGGGATGACCTCAGCGTGCGGCTGGTCGCGGCGCGCTCCGGGGTGGGCAGGTCCAGCCTGAACCGGCGCTGGGCGTCCAAGGCCGATTTGGTGCTACACGCGATACTCGGCGAATCACCCGATATGTCACCGTTTTCCGGCACCGACCTGGCCGGCTGGATCGACTGGGTGGTACGCGGCAGTCACCAGTTGTTCAGCCGCCCTGATGTGAGTGAGGCGGTGCCCGGGCTGCTGCTGGCGCTGCGCGAAAATGCTGCGTTGCGCAAGGCGCTGTGGAACGGGTTCAGCGGGCCGGCGATCGAGATGTTCGCCGCCAGGGGATACGGATCGGAATCTGACGCGAAGGCTGTGCTGTCCATGGCGGCGGGTGCGGCGCTGTTCACCACCACGGTGGCGACCGACGACGATTCGCCCGAACTGCAGCAGCAGCTGGTGCGGCTGCTCAGCCAGGCCCTGGGTGTGTCACCTGGCGAATGACGCCAGCATGGCGTCCTGCGGCGAACGCCACGCCGCGATACCGAGATCGGCGAGGGTGCTCTGGTCGTCGGTCGGGGTGGCGGCTGTGAGCAGCATCGCGGCCTCGTGGCTGATCCCGTCTCCCAGTGGCAGTACCCCGCCGAGCAGATCCGAGCACCAGCCGATGCCACGGAAGGCCGCCGCAGACAAGGGGATTCGGCGGATCTTGCGTCCCGAGCCCTGTTCCAGCACATCGATCATCTCGTTGAACGACACCATCACGCCGCCGCAGACATACCGCTTGGGCCCGCGGCCGGGGGCCATCAGCCGCTCGTGCACCAGCGCGACGTCGCGCACGTCGATCATCTGCATGCCACCGGTCATCCGCGGAGCCAGACCGGCTTTGGCGATCGGGGCCCAACCGCGCTCGGTGACCCCGGCAGCGGTGAAGTAGGCCGGACCCACCACGCTCGATGGATAGGTGACCACAACCGGGGCTCCGGCATCCTGCAGCCTTCGGGCCACCCGATCGGCATACGCCTTGGTCTGGGCGTAGGGGCTGCGGCCCGGCGCCGGGGGAGTGTCGGCGGAGATCACCCCGTTGGGCGGCGGGAACAACGAGCTGTAGCTGCTGACCGAGACGATCGGATCGAGTCCCGCCTCGACGGCGCGGTTCAGCACCGATTCTGCTGCGTGGGCGTTGATCTCCCACATCAGCTTCTCGCGCCGGCGATCGGTGCCGACGATGCCCGCGGCGTGGATCAGGGCGTCGCATCCGGACAGCAGCTTTGCGACAGTGTCACCGTCACGGATATCGCCCTCGAGCACGGACATCTCGCCGAGCGCGTCAAGGCGGCCGATCACCTCGTCGGCACCGCAGCCCGGTGCGACGAGCAGACGGATGCGATGGCCGGCGGCCAGCAGCCTCCGCACGGTGTGGGCCCCGAGATAGCCGGTGCCCCCGGTCACTGCGATGTGCATGCTGCGCCTCCCTTATTTCGATGCCAATGGTATCGAAAAGGGTGGCGGTACGACCGGTCGGGTGCTTCGAGGTGTTTGCGGCGAGGATTGCGGTCACGGGTGTGGCTGCCCACTCCGATCGCAGTCTCGTAATCCAGCACGACCGCGCCAGTAACGCTACGGCGGAAAAATGCGCTTCAGGCCGCCGTGACGTTACTGGCGCGAATCGTGCATCCCAGATGAATAGTGTTGGCGCTCCCGTCATATCCGCTTCCCCGAAACCGGAGCGACAGTGTCGCTGCAATGCGGGGCACGTGAAACTTCGAGGCCGGGTGACAGCGCGAAGAAGGCTAGCGGGAGATGGGCCAGACCGGGTCGGCGCACTCCGTACCCTCGGCCGACAACTGCCGCTTGATCACCTTGAACGTCTCGGTGCGCGGCAACGCCGCGCCGACCCGCACATAGGACGGCCACTGCTTGGGTCCCAGATCGGACTGCTCGGCCAGGAAGGCCCGGAACTTCTGGACATCGAACGACGCATCGCCGCCCAATACCAGCGCGGCCATCACCTGATCGCCGACGTGGGGATCCGGTATCGGATACACCGCTACCTCGGCAACATCAGGGTGGCGCAACAGGATTCGTTCGATAGGTGCGGTACCCAGGTTCTCGCCGTCGACCCGCATCCAGTCGCCGAGGCGCCCGGCGAAGTGCGCGTAGCCGTCCTCGTCGAGGTAAGCCAGATCGCCGGTGTGGTAGACGCCGCCGGCCATGCGGACCGCCTCGGCGTCGGGATCGTTGTAGTAGCCGCGGAACCAGCCGGCGCCGGTCGGGTTCACCAATTCGCCGACCACGCCGGGCGGGCACGGTTCACCAGTCTCGACATCGACGATGGTGACCTGGTCGGTGAGCGGCCCGAGCGCACCTTCGGGGGTATCGGGGGTGCGGGCGATCGCGACACCGCCCTCGGTGGACCCGAACCCGTCCACCACCGTCACGCCGAACCGTTCGGCGAACCGGCTCAGGTCCCGCGGAGAACCCTCGTTGCCGTAGAGGATCCGCAACGGGTTGTCGGTATCATCGGGTGCAGGTTCGGTGGCCAGGATGTAGGACAACGGCTTACCGACATAGTTGGCGTACGTGGCGCCGAAACGCCGGATATCGGGCATGAACCCGGACGCGGAGAACCTGCGGCGCAACGCGATCGACGCGCCGGCTGCGACCGCGACGGCCCAGCCCGCCATGATCGCGTTGGAGTGGAACAGCGGCATCGACAGGTAGACCGTGTCGGCCGGACCCAGCCCGAAGCGGTCGGCCAGCATCCGCCCCGGGAACGCCACCTTGTCGTGGGTCACCCGCACGGCCTTGGGATCACCGCTGGTTCCCGAGGTGAAGATGAGCATGAACAGGTCATCCGCCGAAAGGTCGGCGAATGTCACCGGGGTGTCCCGATACGACGCGAGTTCCGCTGCCCAGTCGGCAGATTCGACATCGATGTAGTCGACCCCTGGCGGCACCGCGACCGACGAGTCGGCCAGTACCAGCTGGCAGTCGGCCTTGGCGATGTCGCGGGCCAGTGCCTCGCCGCGGCGGGTCTGGTTGAGCCCGACGGGCACCAGCCCGCTCAGCCCGGCGGCCACCAGCAGGCTGGAGAAAAACGTGGTGTTGCCGAGTAGCGCCCCGACATGCGGGGGTTTGGAGGGGTCCAGCCGTTTCCTCAGCGCCGCGGCCAATTGGGCACCGGCGGCGATGTGGTCGGCCCAGCTGACGAACGAATCCTCTTGGTAGAGGCCACGGTCGGTGACCTCGACCAGCGGGACCAGCAGCTCGGTGACGGTCGGGTTGACGGTTGGACCCCCCATCCCTAGACCGGGGTGTCGGCGAGTTCGCGGCCGATGCGCAGCAGCTGCCCTGTCGCCCCGCCGACAGCGAACTCGGTCTGCTTGGCGGCCAGGAAGTACCGGTGCACCGGGTGGTCCATGTCGATGCCGACGCCGCCGTGCACGTGGACGGCGGTGTGCGCGACGCGATGGCCGGCCTCGGCCGCCCAGAACGCCGCACTGGCGACATCGATGTCGGCGGGCAGGTCCTCGGACAACCGCCAGGCCGCCTGGGTCAACGTCAGGCGCAGGCCCTTGACGTCGATGTAACCGTCGGCAAGTCGCGACGAGACGGCCTGGAAGCTGCCGATCGGCCGGTCGAACTGCTCGCGCTCGCGGGCGTATTCAGAGGTGAGCTCCAGTGCCCGCTCCAGCACACCGAGCTGGAAGGCGCTGCGGCCCAATGCCGAATGCGTGGTCAGCCAGGCCGCGACTTCGGCGCCCCCGACGACGCGGGCGGCGTCCACCGTGGTGCCCTCCAGCTCAAGATGAGCGACGCTGCCCTTGCCGGTGGTGCTCAGCACACTGACCGTCACGCCCGGATCATCGCCGGAAACCAGGAAAACCACGGTCCCCGAATCGGTTTCGGCCGGAACCAGGAATGCGTCGGCGATCGGTCCGTAGTTGACCTGGGTGCGACTGCCCGTGAGTTTGTATGCCGCACCGTCGGTCTGAGCCTGGACCGGCCCCTGACCCATCTCGCCGTCCAACGCCACGGCCAGGATCTTGTCGCCGGCCACGGCAGGCGCCGCCCACTCGGTGCGCAGTTTCTCGGAGCCGAACGCGGCCAGCGCACCGGCTCCCAGCACCACCGAATCGAGGTAGGGCACGGCGGACAGCTGGCGGCCCAGCGCGGTCAGCACGGCGGCCTGCTCGAGCACGCCCAGACCACCGCCGCCCACCGACTCGGGAGCCGCGGCCGACAGCACGTCGGCCTCGATCAACTTGGCCCACAGATTGGCGTCGAAGCGTTGCTCGAGCCCGTCGAGCTCGCGCTGACGTTCTGGCGTGCACACGGATTCGGTGATCGTGCGCACCAGGCCGCCCAGGTCGGCGGCCTCTTCCGTTGTCTTGAAATCCATTGGTGTGCCGTCCTTACCGGTTCACTCGGGGCAGGCCGAGCGCGACCATGCCGATGATGTCACGCTGAATCTCATTGGTGCCGCCGCCGAAGGTCAGGATCAGCGCCGACCGATGGAACCGCTCGATGCGGCCACGCAGCAGCGCACCCCTGCTGTCCGGGCGCAGCGTCGCCGCGGTGCCCAGCACCTCCATCAGCAGGCGGTAGGCCTCGGTGGCCAATTCCGTGCCGTACACCTTGGCCGCCGACGCATCCGCCGGAGAAGGTGCGCCGTCCGCGGAGGCCAATTCCCAGTTGATCAGTTTGAGCACCTCGGCCTTGGCATGCACCCGGGCCAGGTTGAGCTGCACCCACTCGGAGTCGATG
The DNA here is from genome assembly GCF_000426065.1 of Mycobacterium sp. URHD0025. Lineage (GTDB taxonomy): Bacteria > Actinomycetota > Actinomycetes > Mycobacteriales > Mycobacteriaceae > Mycobacterium. The sequence continues at coordinate 56,951 of NZ_AUEQ01000016.1, forward strand.
AGCCGCTTGCCGTGAACGTCCTTGGTGTTCTGCGCCCACTCGCGGACTCCGTCCAGCGCGACGTAGATCGGCTGCGACGACACGAGCGCGACCCGCTCGTGGTTGAGCTGGTTGGTCACCAGCTTCCAGCCCGCGTTCTCCTCACCCACCAGGTTGGTGGCAGGGATGCGCACGTCCTGGTAGTAGGTGGCGCTGGTATCCACGCCCGACATGGTGTGTACCGGAGTCCACGAGAAGCCCTCGGCCGTTGTCGGCATGATCAGCATCGAGATGCCGCGGTGCTTCTTGGCCTCGGGGTTGGTGCGGACGGCCAGCCACACATAGTCGGCGTACGCGATCAGCGACGTCCACATCTTCTGCCCGTTGACCACATAATCGTCGCCGTCGCGCACGGCCGTGGTGCGCAGGGCGGCCAGGTCGGTGCCCGCACCCGGCTCGGAGTAGCCGATCGCGAAGTGCAGCTCGCCCGCGGCGATCTTGGGCAGGAAGAACTTCTTCTGCTCCTCGGTGCCGAAGTGCATGATCGTCGGCGCGACGCTGTTGATGGTCAGGAACGGCACCGGGGCGCCTGCGATCGCGGCCTCGTCGGTGAAGATCAGTCCGTCCATCGGCGGGCGTTCCTGGCCGCCGAACTCCTTGGGCCAGCTCAGGGTCAGCCAGCCGTCCTTACCCATCTGCGCGACGGTTTCGCGGTAGACGTTGCCACGTCCCATCTCGCCTTCGGAGGAGCTGAGTGCCTCGACCCGTTCGGGCGTCATCAACTTGGAGAAGTACGCGCGCAACTCGCGGCGCAGCTCCTCCTGCTCGGGGGTGTAACCGATCCGCATTGCGCTGCATCCTCACTGCTTGGTAGACCTGAGTTCTCACCTGGTTGTAACACGTTCTAGTCTTAGGATCCAGGCCGGTGTCGGACTGGTATCCGTCAGGTGTGGTCGTATTCTGTGGCTGCGCGCCCGCAGCCCCGTGCGCGCACACGTCGTGAGGAGGTCGCCATGCGAGTAGAAGTTGACCGTGATCGCTGTGAAGGTAATGCGGTCTGCGTGGGTATTGCCCCCGATTTGTTCGATCTTGATGACGACGACTACGCCGTGGTCAAGGCCGATCCAGTGCCTGCCGGCCAGGAGGATCTGGCCGAGCAGTCCGTCGCCGAATGCCCCCGGGCAGCCCTGATCCGAAAAGACTAGAGGCATTCATAAAAATGTCCCGCGCACGCGAGGCGCGGAAACGATGAAGCGCACGCGAGGAGCGAAATGACAACCGACGACGCCCAGATCGATCTGTCCGGGAAGGTGGCCGTGGTCACCGGTGCGGCGGCAGGCCTGGGCCGCGCCGAAGCCATCGGCCTGGCCAAGGCCGGGGCCACCGTGGTGGTCAACGACATGGCAGGTGCGCTGGACGCCTCTGACGTCATCGACGAGATCGCGGCTGCCGGCTCCAAGGGCGTCGCGGTCGCCGGGGACATCAGCGCGCGCTCGACCGCCGACGAGCTGGTCGCCACCGCCGACGGCCTCGGCGGCCTGGACATCGTGGTCAACAACGCGGGCATCACGCGCGACCGGATCCTGTTCAACATGAGCGACGAGGAGTGGGACGCCGTCATCGCGGTGCATCTGCGCGGCCACTTCCTCTTGACCCGGAACGCTGCCGTCTACTGGCGCAACAAGGCCAAGGCGGGGGATGGGACGGTCTACGGCCGGATCATCAACACCTCGTCGGAGGCCGGACTGTCGGGCCCCGTCGGCCAGCCCAACTACGGCGCCGCCAAGGCGGGTATCACCGCGCTGACGGTGTCGGCGGCCCGGGCCCTCGAGCGCTTCGGGGTACGGGCCAACGCGATCGCTCCGCGGGCCCGCACGGCCATGACCGCAGGCGTGTTCGGCGACGCGCCCGACACCGCCGACGGACAGGTCGATCCGCTGTCGACCGACCACGTCGTCACGCTTGTCCGATTCCTCGCCGCGCCCGCGTCCGAAGCTGTCAACGCGCAGCTGTTCATCGTCTATGGTCCAACTGTCACGTTGGTCGCGCCGCCTACGGCGGAGAAGCATTTTACTGCGGACTCCGACGCCTGGAATCCGGCCGACCTCAGCGGGGCACTGCACGATTACTTTGCTGATCGTGACCTGGGGCGTGGATTCTCGGCCACTGAGCTGATGGATTCACGAGACTGACGGTCTCGTTGACCGTCGCTCGACAGTAGTAGAACGTGTTCCAATCCGAGTTCGGCTCGGTACGCTCTGAACAGCGAAAATAGCGTCCGACATCAGCATTTTGAATTCTTTGACAGTGCGAACATGTTCTAGTTAGTATGATCCGGCTCACTAAGAGCACCGTAAGACCAAGGGGTGGGAGAGCGACCACGACACGTGGTCGTCAAGCTTTCGCTAACGCGAGTTTCCGCGAAATTCCCCCGCCCGAGTACCCCGAGAACGGAGCCCAGGTTGATCGAACAGCTTGCGGTTCCGGCCCGGGCCGTGGGCGGCTTCGTCGAGATGTCCTTGGACACCTTCGCCAAGATGTTCCGTCGACCGTTCCAGTTCAAGGAGTTCCTTGATCAGACGTGGATGATCGCGCGGGTCTCGCTGGTGCCGACGCTGTTGGTCGCCATTCCGTTCACGGTTCTGGTCGCGTTCACGCTCAACATCCTCCTTCGCGAGATCGGTGCCGCCGACCTGTCCGGTGCAGGCACCGCCTTCGGCACCATCACACAGCTGGGCCCGGTGGTGACCGTGCTGGTCGTCGCCGGCGCGGGCGCGACCGCCATCTGCGCCGACCTCGGGGCCCGCACCATCCGCGAAGAGATCGACGCCATGCGGGTATTGGGCATCGATCCGATCCAGCGTCTGGTCGTTCCCCGCGTGCTGGCCTCGACCTTCGTCGCGCTTCTGCTCAACGGTCTGGTGTGCGCCATCGGTCTGGCCGGTGGCTATGTGTTCTCGGTGTTCCTCCAGGGGGTGAACCCGGGTTCGTTCATCAACGGCCTCACCGTGCTGACCGGTCTCGGCGAGCTCGTGCTGGCAGAGATCAAGGCACTGCTGTTCGGTGTGGTGGCAGGCCTGGTCGGGTGCTACCGCGGCCTGACGGTAAAGGGAGGCCCGAAGGGTGTCGGTAACGCAGTGAACGAAACGGTGGTCTACGCCTTCATCTGTCTGTTCGTGATCAACGTGATCATGACGGCAATCGGCGTGCGGGTGCTTGTCCGATGAGTTATGACGCGACACTCCGCTTCCGCCGCCTCTTCCGCGGCGTGCCCAAGGTCGTCGACACCGTCGGCGAACAGGCACTGTTCTACGGCGAGACCATGCGGTACCTGCCCAACGCGATCAACCGCTACCGCAAGGAGACCATCCGGCTGGTAGCCGAGATGACCATGGGCGCCGGCGCCCTGGTGATGATCGGTGGCACCGTCGGCGTCGCGGCGTTCCTCACCCTGGCCTCCGGCGGTGTGATCGCGGTCCAGGGTTATTCGTCGCTCGGTAACATCGGCATCGAGGCCCTGACCGGCTTCCTGTCGGCGTTCCTCAACGTGCGCATCGTCGCGCCGGTGATCGCAGGTATCGCGCTGGCCGCCACGATCGGTGCGGGCGCCACCGCGCAGCTGGGTGCCATGCGGGTGGCCGAGGAGATCGACGCCGTCGAAGCGATGGCGGTCCACGCCGTGTCCTATCTCGTGTCCACCCGACTGCTCGCCGGCCTGATCGCGATCGTGCCGCTGTACTCACTGTCGGTGCTGGCCGCGTTCTTCGCCGCCCGGTTCACCACGGTGTTCATCAACGGACAGTCGGCGGGCCTGTACGACCACTACTTCAATACCTTCCTGATACCGAGTGACCTGCTGTGGTCGTTCCTGCAGGCAATCGTGATGGCCATCGCGGTGATGCTGGTGCACACCTACTACGGCTACAACGCCTCCGGCGGCCCGGTGGGCGTGGGCATCGCGGTCGGTCAGGCCGTGCGCACCTCGCTGATCGTCGTCGTCACCATCACCCTGTTCATCTCCCTGGCCGTCTACGGCGCGTCCGGCAACTTCAACCTTTCCGGTTAGGTGGCGGGAATTTCTATGACAGAGGCAAGCTCCAAACACCGTCGCCATGTCAGGATCGCCGCCGCGATCCTGGCGGCGATCGTGGCCGCCGCCGTGATATTCACCTACCTGTCCTACACAGCTGCCTTCACACCGACCGACACCGTCAGCCTCACCGCGCCGCGGGCCGGCCTGGTGATGGAGCGCGACGCCAAGGTGAAGTACCGGGGCATCCAGATCGGCAAGGTCACCGACATCGCCTACGCCGGCAAAGAGGCGAAGCTGACGCTGTCCATCAAGCGCGGCGAGATGCGCTACATCCCGTCCAACGCCACCGTGCGGATCGCGGGCAACACCATCTTCGGTGCGAAGTCGGTGGAGTTCCTGCCACCCGCACAGCCGCAGCCGACATCGCTGCGCCCGGGTAGCACCGTCGCTGCCAAGGACGTGCAGCTCGAGGTCAACACTCTGTTCCAGACGCTGTCGGATGTGCTCAACAAGATCGACCCGGTCAGCCTGAACGCCACGCTGACCGCTCTCGGCGAAGGCCTGCGTGGCCACGGGGACGATCTCGGTGCGGCCATCTCGGGCCTCAACGGTTATCTGGCACAGATCAATCCAAAACTGCCGACCCTGCAGGACGACTTCGCCAAGGCCGCCGCCGTCGCCAACATCTACGGCGACGCCGGGCCCGACGTGGCCAGCATCGTCGACAACGTGCCCGCCCTGAACAAGACGATCGTCGACGAGAAGACCAACCTCAACGCCACGCTGCTGGCCGCGACCGGATTGGCCAACAACGGCACCGCGACGCTGCAGCCCGCTGCCGACGACTACATCGCCGCGATCCAGCGACTGCGCGCCCCGCTGAAGGTGGCCAGCGACTACTCACCGGAGTTCGGCTGCGTGTTGAAGGGTGTGTCGATCGGTGTCGACCGTTTCGCGCCGATCATCGGTGGTATCCGGCCCGGTCTGTTCGTGTCGTCGAACTTCCTGCCCGGCGCTCCGGCGTACACGTACCCGGAGAGCCTGCCGATCGTGAACGCCTCAGGTGGTCCCAACTGCCGTGGCTTGCCGGACATCCCGTCCAAGCAGTTCGGCGGTAGCTGGTACCACGCGCCGTTCCTGGTGACCGACAACGCCTATGTGCCGTTCCAGCCGAACACCGAGGTGCAGTTCGACGCCCCGGCGACACTGCAGTTCCTGTTCAACGGCGCGTTCGCGGAAAGGGATCGGTTCTGATGGCCGCGGGTGCACGTCCTGACCGGACCATGCTCAAAGTCAGCATCTTCACCATCGCGATGCTGTTGGTGGCGGCGATGCTGGTCGTGGTGTTCGGCGAATTCCGGTTCGCCTCGGAGAACGGCTATCACGCCACGTTCAGCCAGGCCTCGCGGCTGAAGGCGGGCCAGGACGTCCGCATCGCCGGTGTGCCGGTCGGCACGGTCAACGAGGTCAAGCTCAACCCGGACAACACCGTCGACGTGAAGTTCGACGTCAACAAGCGCTACCAGATCTACACGTCCAGCCAGGCCAAGGTGCGTTACGAAAACCTGGTCGGCGACCGGTATCTGGAGATCACCTCCGGCCCTGGGGAGCTGCGCAAGCTGCCCCCGGGTGCGACCATCCCGCAGCAGAACACCCAGCCGGCGCTGGATCTCGACGCGCTGCTGGGCGGGCTGCGCCCGGTGATGAAAGGCCTTGACGGCAACAAGGTCAACGAGATCTCCAACGCCGTGATCGAGATGCTGCAGGGCCAGGGTGGAGCGCTGGCGAACATGCTGACCAGCACCAGCGCATTCACCCAGAACCTGGCCGCCCGCGATCAGCTCATCGGTGACGTGATCACCAACCTCAACACCGTGCTGGGCACGGTGGACGAGAAGGGCGCGCAGTTCGACTCCAGCGTCGACGAACTGCAGAAGCTCGTCAGCGGCCTGGCCGAGGGGCGCGACCCCATCGCCGGCGCCATCGCACCGCTGGCCTCGGCTGAGAACGATCTGACGGACATGCTGGAGAAGTCGCGTCGCCCGCTGCAGGCCGTCATCGAGAACGCGCGTCCGCTGGCGCAGCGCCTCGACGAACGCAAGGGCGACGTCAACAAGGTCATCGAGCCACTTGCCGAGAACTACCTGCGGCTCAACGGGCTCGGCGCCTACGGCTCGTTCTTCAACATCTACTACTGCTCGATCCGGATGAAGGTCAATGGTCCGGCAGGCAGCGACATTCTGATTCCGTTCGGCGGCCCGCCGGACCCGTCCAAGGGGAGGTGTTCGGAGAATGGCTAAGCGCGACGGCGACACAGCGCTACGCACCGGGATCTTCGGGATCGCTCTGGTGGCATGTGTGGTGCTGGTGTCCTTCGGCTACACCGGGCTTCCCTTCTTCCCCCAGGGCAAGAAGTATGAGGCGTATTTCAGCGATGCCGGCGGGATCGACCCGGGTAACGATGTGAACGTCTCCGGCATCGCAGTCGGCAAGGTCACCGGAGTGGCGCTGGCGGGGGACACCGCCAAGGTCAGCTTCACCGTGGATCGCAACGTCAAGATCGGCGATCAGTCACTGGTGGCGATCAAGACCGAAACCGTGCTCGGACAGAAGTCGCTCTCGGTCACGCCGAAAGGCAGCGGGACGTCGACGGTGATCCCATTGGGGCGCACCACGACTCCGTACACCCTCAACACCGCCCTGCAGGATCTCGGTCAGAACGTATCCGAGTTGGACAAACCCAAGTTCGAACAGGCCCTGCAGACGCTGACCGACACACTGCGCGACGCCACGCCGCAGTTGCGCGGCGCGCTGGACGGTGTGGCGAACCTGTCGCGCAGCATCAACAAGCGTGACGAGGCCCTCGAGGGGTTGCTGGCGCACGCCAAGCGGGTGTCGGATCTGCTGGCCTCACGGGCCGGGCAGGTCAACCAGTTGGTCACCGACGGCAACCAGTTGTTCGCCGCGCTGGACGAGCGCAGGCAGGCGCTGAGCAATCTGATCGCCGGTATCGACGATGTGTCCCGGCAGCTCTCGGGATTCGTCGCGGACAACCGCAAGGAGTTCAAGCCGGCGCTCGAAAAGCTCAACCTGGTCATGGACAACCTGTTGGAGCGCAAGGAGCACATCGGCGAGGCGCTGAGACGGCTGCCGCCGTACGCGACCACACTCGCCGAGGTGGTCGGCAACGGTCCCGGCTTCAACATCAACCTGTACGGCCTGCCGCCCGCGTCGATGTCCGAGGTGCTGCTCGATACCTACTTCCAGCCGGGCAAGCTCCCCGACAGCCTCGCCGACATGCTGCGTGGATACATCTCCGAACGCACGATCGTTAGGCCGAAATCGCCATGACCGCAGCTGATCCAGGAGAAAACTCGGTGTCGTCCGGTCGCAACCGGTGGCTGCGGATCGGGCTGGCTGTTCTGCTGCTGGCCGTCCTCGCCGTCGGCGTCTACCAGGTGTGGCCGTCGCGGACCGGCCCCAAGCTCACGGCGTACTTCACCAACGCCGTCGGGTTGTACCCCGGCGACGAGGTGCGGATCGTCGGTGTGCCGGTGGGCACGATCGACTCGATCGAGCCGCGGCCCTCGGACGTCAAGATCGAGATGACCCTCGACCGCGGCATCAAGGTGCCCGCCGATGCGAAGGCGTTGATCCTCTCGCCGAACCTGGTGTCGGCCAGGTTCATTCAGCTGACACCGGCCTACACCGAGGGCGACGTGATGGCCGACGGCGCGTCGATCAGGCTGGACCGCACCGGCGTCCCCGTGGAGTGGGACGAGGTCAAAGAGCAACTCACGCAGCTCAGTTCACAGCTCGGGCCGCAGGCCAACTCGGTCCAGGGCCCGATCGCACAGTTCGTCGATCAAGCGGCCACCACGTTCGACGGCAACGGCGACTCGTTCCGTAACGCCTTGCGTGAGCTGTCCCAGACCGCAGGCCGGTTGGGCGATTCCCGCACCGACCTGTTCGGCACGGTGAAGAACCTGCAGGTGCTCGTCAACGCGTTGTCCAACAGCAACGAACAGATCGTGCAGTTCACCAATCACGTGGCCTCGGTGTCGCAGGTATTGGCCGACAGCTCCAACGGTCTCGATCAGACGCTGGGCACGCTGAACCAGGCGCTGGGCGATGTCCGTGGCTTCCTGAACGAGAACAACGACGCGCTGATCGCGCAGGTCGGCAAGCTGGCCGACTTCACCCAGATCCTCACCGATCACAGCGACGACATCGAACAGATCCTGCACGTCACGCCGAACGGCCTGGCGAACTTCTACAACATCTACAACCCGGCCCAGGGCACCGTCGGTGGTCTGCTGTCACTGCCCAACTTCGCGAACCCGACGCAGTTCATCTGCGGTGGCACCTTCGACATCGGCGCCAACCCGGACAACTACAAACGCGCCGAGATCTGCAGGCAGCGGATGGGGCCGGTACTGCGCCGCATCACGATGAACTACCCACCGGTGCTGTTCCACCCGGTCAACAGCATCACCGCCTACAAGGGTCAGATCCAGTACGACACCCCCCAGACCGAAGCCAAGTCGGAGACGCCGGTGCCGTACCTGCAGTGGCAGAACAACCCCGGTGTGACGCCCCCGCAGATCCCGCACGACGCGACGCTGAGTTCGCTGATCCTGCCGCCGGATGCGCCCGCACCCGCACCCGGGACAGGAGTCGGCCCCGCGCCGGGGCCCGCAGCCGGACCTGCGCCTGGTCCTGCTCCTGCTGAGGCTGGAGCGGGCGGATGACGAGGGGTAAAGCATTGAGGGGTAAGGCATCCCGGCTCGGCGGACGCACGCTGGCGATCGGCAGTGGCGCGATGCTGCTGGCTGGCTGCCAGTTCGGTGGGCTGAACTCGCTCAACATGCCGGGCACCGCCGGGCACGGATCGGGCTCCTACAACGTGACCGTGCAGTTGCCCGATGTGGCGACCCTGCCGCAGAACTCTCCGGTGATGGTCGACGACGTCACCGTGGGCAGTGTGTCCGGACTGGACGCCGTGCAGCGTCCGGACGGCACCTTCTACGCGGCGGTGCAGCTGTCCATCGACGGTGACGTCAAGCTCCCGGCGAATGCCGTTGCGCGCGTTGCCCAGACGTCACTGCTGGGTTCTCAGCACGTCCAGCTGTCCGAGCCGGTCGACGAACCGGCACAGGGACGGCTGGGCGAGGGCTCCAACATCTCGCTGAAGCAGACCAGCCGCTACCCGACCACCGAAGAGGTGCTGTCCTCGCTCGGCATGGTGGTGAACAAGGGCAATCTCGGTGCGCTGCAGGACATCACCGACGAGGCCTACGCGGCGGTGGCCGGCCGGGCCGGAAGCTTCGCCGAGTTGATCCCGCGCCTGGCCGAGCTGACCGCATCGCTGGACCAGCAGACCAACGACATCATCGCCGCGGCCGACGGGCTGAACCGCTTCGCGTCGATCCTGGCCCGTAGCAAGGACAACCTGGGCCGCACGTTGGACACTCTGCCGGGCGCGCTCAAGGTGCTCAACGAGAACCGCTCCAACATGGTCGAGGCGTTCACCGCGCTGCGCGGTTTCGCCGAGGTGGGTTCGCGGATCCTGTCCGAGACCAAGGACGATTTCGCGGCCGACATCAAGGATCTGTACCCGGTGATCAAGGCGTTCAACGACAACGCCGACGACTTCATCAAGGACCTGGAGTTCCTGCCGACCTTCCCGTTCCACTACAAGTACCTGCGCAACGCGGTCCGCGGTGACTACCTCAACGTGTTCGTCACCTTCGATCTGACGCTGCGCCGGTTCGGCGAGTCGATTTTCACCACGGGCGGATTCGACCCGAACATGAAGCACCTCGACGAGGTGATCAATCCGCCGGACTGGCTGACCGGGGAGATGGCCAACCTGTCCGGACAGGCTGCCGACCCGTTCAAGATCCCCGCCGGAACTGCCACCCAGCACGAGGAGAAGCCGTAGATGATCGACCGGCTGACCCGCATGCAGTTGATGATCTTCGGGGTCGTCACCGTCCTCACCGTCGGTGCGATTTCGCTGTTCTATCTGCATCTGCCTGCTGCCGTGGGCATCGGCACCTACCACGTCAACGCCAACTTCGTCGCCGGCGGCGGCATCTACGAGAACGCCAATGTCACCTACCGCGGTGTGACGATCGGCCGGGTGGATTCGGTGGGCCTGGCTCCCGACGGTGTGGTCGCCAGGATGCAGCTGAACAGCAGCACGGCGATTCCCGACAACGTCACCGCCACGGTCAAGAGTGTCTCGGCAGTCGGTGAGCAGTACATCGATCTGATCCCGCCGGAGTCACCGTCCACCGACAAGCTGCGCAACGGCGCGACCATCGATCAGCAGAACACCCGGGTCGGCCAGGACATCGCGGGCATGCTGCACGAGGCCGACGCGCTGGTCAGCAGTATCGGAAACAGCCGCTTGCAGGATCTGCTGCGCGAGACGTTCAAGGCGTTCAACGGATCCGGGCCCGAACTGGCGCGGCTCATCGAGTCCTCGCGCCTGCTGATCGACGAGGCCAACGCCAGTTCCGGCGAGACCACCCAGCTGATCGACCAGGCCGGGCCGTTCCTCGAAGCGCAGATGCGCAGCGGTGACGACATCCGGTCGCTGGCCGATGGGCTCGCCCGGTTCACCGGTGAGGTGAACAAGGCCGACCCGCAGCTGCGCACCACCCTCAAGACTGTTCCCGGCGCCACCGAGGCGGCCAACACCGCGTTCAGCGGTATCCGCCCGACCTTCCCGGTGCTGGCCGCCAACCTGGCCAACTTCGGCCGGATCGGCGTGATCTACAGCAAGTCGCTCGAGCAGGCGCTGGTGATCTTCCCGGCCCTGATGGCGGCGCTGAACACGGTCGCAGGCGGTGTTCCCGTCGACGAGGGCGGCAAGCTCGACTTCAAGGTCGACCTCGGCGATGCGCCGCCGTGTCTGACGGGCTTCCTTCCGCCCACCCAGACCCGCTCCCCGGCCGATCTGACCCTGCGGGACCTGCCGACCGACATGTACTGCAAGACCGCGCAGAACGATCCGGCCGTGGTGCGTGGCGCCCGTAACTACCCGTGCCAGGAGTTCCCGGGCAAGCGCGCCCCCACCATCCAGCTGTGCCGCGACCCCAACGGCTACATCCCGGTGGGCTCCAACCCGTGGCGTGGCCCGCCGGTTCCGTACGGCACGCCGATCGAGGACGGGCGGAACATCCTGCCGCCCAACAAGTTCCCCAACATCCCGCCGCAGGTCGATCCCGACCCGGGGCCGCCTGTGGTGCAGTTGCCGCCCGGTGTCGAGCCGGGTCCGGGTCCCGCACCGCACGCTCCGTTCCCGCTGCCGGTGCCGCCGAACAAGCCGGGCACCCCGCCGCCGCCGTGGCCGTACTTCGCGCCGCCGGACCAGATCGTGCCGCCGTACGGCCGCACGCCCCCGGGAGCACCCGACGCGCCACCGGCACCCGAAGCGCCCGCACCGGCTCCGGATGCACCGTTGCCGGCCGAGGCACCACCTCTGGCCAGCGCTCCCACGACTGGCACCTACGATCAGCACAGTGGGGTCTTCGCTGACGCCGACGGAGGCACGGGCGTGTACGCCGCCGGCGCCGACAATCTGCATCCCGCGGAGACCTGGGTAGACCTGATGCTGGATCCAAGGCAGGCTTGATGACGGAAGAAACGGCCTCGAACCCGAGGCCGGTGCGTAGGCGCGCGTCCAGGGCGGCCGGCCCGACGCGGGCGGCGACCGCCGACGAGGTGACCACAACCGCCGTGGTGGTCGATTCATCGACGACCACGGTGCCCAGAGCGTCGAAACCGGCACCGCTGAAGGCGCCGCCCCGGCGGCAACCTCACCGAAAGCTGGTGGCTCTGGTAGCGGTCCTGGTGCTGGGCGTGGGCGCCGCGGCGCTGGGGACACTGGCCTATGTCATGCGCGATCAGCAACGTGGTGTCGACGCTCTGCAGGCCCGCGACGAACGCTTTGTCGACACCGGCAAACAGACCGTGATCAACATGTTCACCTACACGCAGGACACCATCGACGAGAGCGTGAGCCGCTTCATCGACGGCACGAGCGGCCCGCTGCGCGACATGATGAGCCAGGGGAACAACGCCGACAACCTCAAGGCACTGTTCCGCGACACCCAAGCCAGCTCGGAAGCGGTGGTGAACGGCGCCGCGCTGGAGAAGGTGGACGACATCGCCGGAAACGCGTCAGTGCTGGTGGCGGTCCGGGTGACGGTCGCCGACATGGACGGTGTTAACTCACCGACCAGGCCCTACCGGTTGCGGGTGATCGTGCACGAGGACGACAACGGGCACATGACCGGATACGACCTCAAGTACCCCGACGGTGGAAACTGATGCGCTCTAAACTCACAGCCCTGCTGATCGGTGTCTTGGCCGTGGTGTTCGTCGCGGCAGCGGGGATCGGCGGTTCGCTGTACTGGAACCGCGTGACGCAACGCGGTCAGGAAGCAGCCCGGACCGAGTTGCCCGCCGTGGCGGCCGATCAGATCCCTAAGGTGTTCGGCTACGACTATCAGACCGTCGAACGCAGCTTGACGGAAACCTATCCGCTGCTGGCCCCCGACTTCCGGCAGAAGTTCGAGCAGGATGCCACAGCCAAGGTGATCCCCGAGGCACGCAAGCGTCAGCTGGTGGTCCAGATCAGCGTCGTCGGCGTCGGTGTGATGGCCGCGGAGCGTGAATCAGGATCGGTGCTGGTGTACATGAACCGCACGGTGACCGACAAGTCCCGCCAGCCGCTCTACGACGGCAGCCGGCTGCGCGTCGACTACCGCAAGATCGGCGGGAACTGGCTGATCAACGCGATCAACCCGATCTAGCCAACACTCAATCCGATTGAGCCAACACTCAAGCTGAATTCGCGTTGGCCAACGCTCAAGCCGAATTCGCGTTGGCCAACGCTCAGGCTGATTGAGCCAACGCTCAAGCTGAATTCGCGTTGGCCAACGCGTCCAGAAACGCGCGGGCCCAGCGGTCCACATCATGCGCCAGCACCTGGCGTCGTAGCGCACGCATCCGCCGCTTGCCCTCCTCGGGGCTCTGCGTCAGCGCGGCCTCGATCGCGTCCTTGACGCCCTCAAGATCATGCGGATTGGTCAGGTAGGCCTGGCGCAGCTCGGCCGCCGCCCCCGTGAACTCCGACAGCACCAGGGCTCCGCCGAGGTCGCTGCGGCAGGCCACATACTCCTTGGCGACCAGGTTCATCCCGTCGCGCAGCGGGGTGACCAGCATGACGTCGGCAGCGACGAAGAACGCGATGAGCTCGTCACGGGGCACCGGCCGGTGCAGATAGTGCACCAGCGGATGCCCGACCTCACCGTATTCACCGTTGATGTGACCGACCTGGCGTTCGATGTCCTCCCGCATCGCGATGTAGCTCTCGACCCGCTCGCGGCTCGGTGTCGCCAGTTGGACCAGCACGGTGTCGTCGCGTTTGATCCGGTCCTCTTCGAGCAGCTCGGTGAAGGCACGCAGGCGGACGTCGATGCCTTTGGTGTAGTCGAGCCGGTCGACGCCGAGCAGGATCTTGCGTGGGTCGCCGAGCTCGGCGCGGATCTGCCGGGCGCGTTGGCGAATCGCCCGGTTGCGTGCCTTCGCGTCCAGATCGGCGGAGTCGATCGAAATGGGGAAGGCACCGACTGTGACGGTGCGGAAGCCGTAGGACACCTCGCCGAAGCGTGAGCGGACGCCGATCGAGGCGCGCGACGTGTTGGCGCCGACCAGGCGGCGGGACAAGACCAGGAAGTTCTGGGCGCCTCCGGCCAGGTGGAACCCGACTAGATCTGCCCCCAGCAGGCCTTCGACGATCTCGGTGCGCCACGGCATCTGCATGAACAGTTCGACGGGCGGGAACGGGATGTGCAGGAAGAAACCGATGGTGACGTCGGGTCGCAGCATGCGCAGCATCTTGGGGACGAGCTGCAGCTGATAGTCCTGAACCCAGACAGTGGCCCCGGGTGCGGCAGCGCGGGCCGTGGCCTCGGCGAAACGCCGGTTCACGTCGACGTAGCTGTCCCACCACTTGCGGTGGTACACCGGTTTGACGATGAGGTCGTGATACAGCGGCCACAGGGTCGCGTTCGAGAACCCCTCGTAGTAGTCCGCGACGTCCTGCGCGGACAGCTCCACCGGATACAGCTGCACGCCATCTTCGAGGATCGGCTCTTCGCCGCTGTCGGGGACACCGGCCCAACCGATCCAGGCGCCGCGGCGTTTGCGTAGCAGCGGCTCCAGCGCGGTCACCAGCCCGCCAGGGCTGCGCTTCCAGGTTGTGCTGCCATCCGGCAACCGCTCCATGTCGATGGGCAGCCGATTGGCCACCACGACGAAGTCGGAGTTACCGGAGGCGGCTTTCGGGCCGCCCTCCGGACTCATTTACGCCTCGGTTTTCGAGGGCCCAATGCCGAGCATGGAAAGGAACATCCGGCACTCGTCAGCGTCGGTGGCGTAGGTGGCGACGACGCGACGGGCCTGACTGGCGGTGCTGTCGGCGAGCGGCTCGACGTCGTCGATCTCGGCGGTCTCAGTTTTCGCAGGCATGACACAACTGTAGGCGACCGGGACGGCCCCGGTCGCCCCACGCCATCAGCCGATGGAACCGTGCACGGTCGGGCTGTTGCCGACGGTCGACTCCGGCACCGGCTGCGGGCCCTCGGCCTGTTGTTCCTCGGCCAGGCCGATGCACTCGCCCGAGTTGGCGCCGGTGCACGGGATGGAGCCACCGCCGCCGGGCACGTTCACCGAGGGCAGATCCGGGTTGGCCGCAGTGCTGCTGAATCCGCCGGGGGAGTTCGGCACGGTGTGCGGGACACACACGCCGGTGTAGAGATCTTCTTCCTCGCCCGTCGGGCAGGCGACCGCCGGGCCGGAGGACATGGGTACGGCGAAGGCTGCGATCGCCGGCGCGGTGGCGGCGGCGACCGCAAACCCGCCGGCAAAGATCAGTCGTCGCATCGAGATCGGGAAGGTCGCCATCGTCACGCTTTCTCTAGGTATTCGATTGTTGTGTTGGAGGGATTGTATGGAGGCTGTGAGAGATCTGCATCAGATCTACGAGTTGGCTGGGAGTTCTACGGGCTGGCGCTGATGGTCGAACGTGGAATGGGCTGAGGGCCTTCGGCCTCGTCCTCCTCGGCCAACCCGATGCACTCGCCGGCATTGTGGCCCGTGCACGGGATCGCTCCGCCTCCGCCCGGCAGCGCCACCGCAGGCAGATCGGGGTTGCCGGGGATGCCGGTGAACGGTGACGGTGAATTCGGCACCAGAAAGGGCGTGCACGTAGTGGTGTAGACGTCCTCTTCTTCGCCGGACGTGCACGCCGCCTGAGCGACCGGCGAGCTCAGCCACAGCGCGCAGCCGGCGCCCACGACGGACAGCACGACGGCTCCAAAACGTGATCTCACCTCAGCAGTCTAGGACTGCTGAGGGTTTACTGTGCGGTCTCTGCGGTACGGCTGTGTCAGCCGATGGAACCGTGCACGGTCGGGCTGTTTCCGACGGTCGACTGCGGATCCGGTTGCGGGCCCTCGGCCTGCTGTTCCTCGGCCAGCCCGATGCACTGGCCGGAATTGCCGCCCGTGCAGGGGATCCCGTCGATCTGGGGCAGCTGGTTCGGGGCTGAGCTGAACTCCGGCGAGTTGGGCACGAGGTCGGGAACGCACACTCCGGTGTAGGTGTCCTCGGTCTCACCGTTGGGGCAGGAGGCGACCGCGTGAGACGACGTCGTGAGGACCGCCAGAGCGGGGGCTGAGGCGAGGGCCGCGGCAATGCCGGCCGCGACGGCGAAGCGACGGGCGACAAGCGGGGAGATAGCCATTGTCACGCTTTCTCTCTGGGCCTTCGAAAAGTTTGCTCATCATCCGGCCAAGGTGGTCCGAGGACGATCGTGAGTGGTGTCGTCTCGTATCGCCATACTACCTCCCACAAGGGGAAATGGCTGTGCGAATGATCCGGGCCGCGCCGGAGGTAACGTTCCGCTGTGAAGCACCTGCGAATTAGCTGTGGTCCCGGTGTGAGCCGGGTTACGTGATACACGTAATGTGCAGTTCGTAACTTACTTACCCTGCCTAAGAGGTGGTCCGAAATGGTCAGTCCCGACGACGCAGCCCGCCAGGTCGAATACGAGACACTCGATGACGGACGCATCGCCCGGATCTGGCTGAACCGTCCGGATGCGCAGAACGCGCAGTCCCGGACCGTGCTGGTGCAACTCGACGAGGCGTTCGGCCGGGCGGAGGCCGATGACACGGTCCGCGTGGTGATCCTGGCAGCGCGTGGGAAGAACTTCTCGGCCGGCCACGACCTCGGTTCCGAAGCGGCGCTGGCCGAGCGTCAACCGGGCCCGACCCAGCATCCGACGTTCCGCTCCCACGGTGCCACCGCCGCCGGCGTCACCGAGCGAACCTACTTGCAGGAGTGGCACTTCTATTTCGAGAACACCCGGCGTTGGCGCGATCTGCGCAAGATCACCATCGCCCAGGTGCAGGGCAACGCGATCTCGGCGGCCCTCATGCTGATCTGGGCCTGCGATCTGATCGTCGCCGCCGATGACGCCAAGTTCAGCGACGTCGTCGGGGTCCGGATGGGAATGCCAGGTGTCGAGTACTACGCGCACCCATGGGAATTCGGCGCCCGCAAGGCCAAAGAACTACTGCTGACCGGTGATTCGATCGACGCCGATGAGGCGTACCGGCTGGGCATGGTGTCCAAGATCTTCGCGCGCGACGAACTCGAAGACCAGACACTGGAATTCGCACGGCGCATCGCCGAGCGGCCGACGATGGCCGCCTTGCTGGTCAAGGATTCCGTCAACGCGGCCAGCGACGCGATGGGCTTCACAGAAGCGCTGCGCCACGCATTCCACATTCACGAACTCGGGCACGCGCACTGGGCGTCGGTCAACGAGAACCGCTGGCCGGTGGGTATGCCACCCGATGTTCCCGACTGGCGGACGCTGGGCGCTCCGAAGCCGGCCCGACGAGATACACCATAAGGATGACGCGAATGGAACTGTCGTTGAAGGATCGCACCTACCTGGTCACCGGCGGCGGTAGTGGCATCGGCAAGGGTGCCGCGGCCGCCATCGTCGCGGCCGGCGGCAACGCCATGTTGATCGGTCGCAATGCCGACAAGCTCAGTGCGGCCGCTGACGAATTGAACGCGGGACTCGGAGCCGGCGGCGGATCGGTGCGCTACGAACCTGCCGACGTCACCAACGAGGAGGAGGTGCGCCGCGCGGTCGACGCCGCCACGGCCTGGCATGGCCGGCTACACGGTGTGGTGCACAGTGCCGGAGGGTCGCTGACCATCGGTCCGATCACCCAGATCGACTCCGAGCTGTGGCGCCAGACCGTCGATCTCAACGTCAACGGCACGATGTACCTGATCAAGCACGCGGGCCGGGAGATGGTCCGCGGTGGCGGCGGCTCGTTCGTCGGCATCTCCTCGATCGCGTCGAGCAACACCCACCGGTGGTTCGGTGCGTACGGCGTGAGCAAGGCGGCGTTCGACCATCTGCTCAAGCTGGCCGCCGACGAGCTGGGCCCATCCTCTGTGCGGTTCAACAGCATCCGGCCCGGCTTGACCCGGACCGAGATGGTCGGCCCGGTCTTCGAACTCCCGGCAGCCCGTGACGACTACGAGGCCTGCACGCCGATGCCACGGTTCGGCGAGGTCGAGGACATCGCCAACCTGGCGGTGTTCCTGCTCAGCGACGCCGCGGGCTGGATCACCGGTCAGGCTATCGGTGTCGACGGCGGGCACGCTCTGCGCCGCGGCCCCGACATCTCCGGAATGCTGGAACCGCTGTACGGCGCCGACGGCCTACGCGGCGTCGTCGCCGAGTAACTTTCGCGTTTGACATCGCGCTGAAGATCGCAGTCACCAGGTGACCGCGATCTTCAGCGTTGTCGCGTTTCTAGGCCGACGTCGCCGGTCCGGCGGCTCCGGCCTCCCACGCGCTGAGCGCACCGACCGCCGACCAGTCCAGTTCGCCGCCGCCGGTGGCCAGCAGCGTGAGGAAACGGTCGCGCAGCAAGCTCGCGACAGGCAGGGGAACCTGCAGCTCCTCGCCGGCACTCAGCGCCAGTTTGACGTCCTTGAGGCCCAAGGTGGCGGCGAACCCGGCCGGCGTGAATTCCCCGCGAGCCAACAGCCCGCCGTAGGTGCGATACACCGGGGCGTCGAACAGCGTCGAGGTCAGCAGTTCCACGTACTGTTGTTTGTCCACACCTGCCTTGCCCACGAGAGCCATTGCCTCACCGAGGGATTCGATCACCGAGGCGATCAGGAAGTTGCCGCTGATCTTGACCAGGTTCGCGGCTTGTGGATCTTGGCCGAGGACGAATGTGCGCTGCCCGATTGCGTCGAAGATCGGCGACACCGTCTCGACGGCGGCAGGGGCGCCGGCCGCCACGACGAACAACTTGGCTGCCGCGGCAGCCTCGGGCCTGCCGAAGACGGGAGCGGCGACGAAGCCCTGGCCGGCCTCGTGATGCGCCTCGGTCAACCGCTGCGCCAGCGCGACACTGATGGTCGACGACGAGACATGAACGGCGCCTTCCGGCAATGAGGCGATCACCCCGTGATCCCCGAAAGTCGCGGCCGTTACCGCGTCGTCGTTGGAGAGCATGGTGACGACGACGTCGCCCTGGCAAGCGTCGGACACCGAGCCCGCCGGACGCGCACCGTCGGCGGCCAATGCGGCGACCTTGTCGGGGGAGCGGTTGTATGCGGTGACCTCATGTCCGGCCTTGAGCAGGTTGGCGGCCATGGCCGCGCCCATGTTGCCCAGGCCGATGAATCCGATCTTCATACCTCCACTCTTACCGGCTACGTTGGCGGAGGGAGGGTTCATGAAGTTCTCGACAACGATGTTCCAGGACGGCAACAACACCGGTATCGAGGTGCCCGCCGACGTGGTGGAAGCGCTTGCAGCGGGTAAGCGCCCGGCCGTGGTGGTCGACGTGAACGGGTACCGCTACCGGTCGACGATCGCGCCGATGGGCGGAAAGTTCCTGATTCCGTTCAGCGCCGAGCGCCGCAACGAGTCGGGAATCGGCGGTGGCGATGCCATCGATGTCGACCTGACCGTCGACACCGAACCTCGCACCGTGGACGTCCCCGATGACCTGCGGGCCGCGTTGGCGGAGTCACCGGGCGCCGTGGCGAAGTGGGACAGCCTCTCCTACAGCAAGCAGAAGGCCCACGTCGCTTCGGTACAGGCAGCCAAGGCGGCAGACACCCGGGCCCGCCGCATCGCGAAGGTTATTGCTGAGCTAGAGGCTTGAGCCCGTTGTCGGTCTCCGCGTGTTCGCACGCCCGGTGTACGGCGTTGACGATGCCCTGGTAGCCGGTGCAGCGGCAGAAGTTGCCAGACAGACCCTCGCGGATCTCCTCGTCGCTGGGATTCGGGTTGTCCCGCAGCATGGCGGTGATCGAGGTGACGAATCCCGGTGTGCAGAAGCCGCATTGCAGCCCGTGGCACTCCTTGAGCGCGGCCTGGACCGGCGACAGTTGACCGTCCGGGCCCGCGATGCCCTCGACCGTGGTCACCTCCTGGCCGTCCACCTGGACCGCGAACACCAGACATGACCTGACGGCCTGCCCGTCCAACAGGACCGTGCAGGCACCGCAGGCCCCGTGTTCGCAGCCGAGGTGGGTGCCGGTGAGACCGCAGTTCTCCCGCAGGAAATCAGCCAGGGTGACCCGCGGCTCGACCACACCCTGGTAGTCCCGCCCGTTGACCGAAACCGCAACCGGCAGTTCATGCATTGAGCGCCTCCTCGGCGTGCGTGGTTGCCTGGGTCCAGGCTCTGGAAACCATGGCGGCGCCGACCCGGGCCCGGTATGCCGCCGTGCCCTGCAGATCGGAAGGAATGTCGGTGAGCCCGGACACCGCCAGCTGCCCGATCTCGTCGGCGGTGAGGCCGCCGATCGGCGTGCCGATCAATGCCGACTCGGCCGGGGTGGCCCGCAGCGGGGTGGAGCCCAGGCCGAGCAGGCCGATACCGCAGCGGGTGATGCGGTCATCTTCATCGAGTTCGAACCCGACCGCGGCGCCGGCGATCGCAAAATCGCCGTGACGCCGGGCGAATTCGGCGATACCGAAACCGCTCCGACCCGAGGCCACCGGGAAGCGCACGGCGGTGAGGATCTCGTCGGCGGCCAGCGATGTTTCCCACAGTCCGGTGAAGAACTCCGCGGCCGGAATCTGACGGGTCCCGCGTGACGAGGTGGCCTCGATGGTCGCGTCGAGGGCCAGTGCGACGGCAGCGTACTCGGCCGCCGGATCGGCATGCGCGATCGCACCGCCGAGTGTGCCGCGGCTACGGATCTGGAAATGCCCGATGTGCGGGGTGGCCAGGGTCAACAGCGGCACCGAATCGGCGATCTCGTCGTCGAGGCCCACCATGGCGTGCGGGGTGGCCGCGCCGATCCGAACCTCGTTGTCCTGCAGGGCAATGTCGTTCAGCTCGGACAACCGCGAGATGTCGATCAGATTCTCGAAGTGCGTCAGCCGCATGGCCAGCATCGGCACCAGGCTCTGACCGCCTGCCAGGATCTTGGCGTCCTCGCCGTACTCGCTCAGCATGGCCACCGCCTCGGTGACCGTGGCGGGACGGTGATACGCGAAGGGGGCGGACTTCATGACACCAGCCGCAACAGCGCGGCGTGCAGATCCTCGGGCGCCAGCACGCTGTGTCTGCGGCTCTTTCGGCCGGCCCGGCCGATGAGGAAGCCGAGTACGCCCGCGGCGGCGGCCGCGCCGATGGCAGGGGCGAAGCGCTTGGCCATCGGCACCGCCATCACCTTGGCCAGGGCCAGGGCGTTGATCGGGGCGGCTTCCTGGGCCGACTGCGCGGGGGTGCCTGCAGCGGTACCGGTATCGGCGGCTGACGCCGAACCGCCGAGCAGTTCGGCCTCCAGGCTGCGGGCGAACTGGTCGATCAGACTGCCGGATACGTCAGCCAGAACGCCGCGGCCGAACTGGGCTGCCTTGCCGGAGATGGCCAGATCCGTGGTGACCACCACGGTCGTCGAGTCGCCCTCGTCTTTCAGTTGGGCGGTCACGATGGCCGAGGCGGTGCCGTTTCCGCGGGTCTCCTTGCCGTTGGCCTTGAGGACCACGCGCTGAGCGGCCGCGTCCTTTTCCTGGAAGGTGGCATCGCCCTTGTAGGACACCGTGATCGGGCCGACCTTCACCTTGACCGCACCGGTGAAATCGTCACCGTCGACGCTCAGCAGCGTGGCACCGGGTAGGCATGGTGCGACGCGTTCGACGTCGGTGAGCACCTCCCAGGTTTTCGCCGCAGGTACCGCCACCCGGAATTCGTTGTTGAGCTCCACGATCAGTGATCCCTTCCGTGCTGTTCTTGCGAGCGGGGTTCCTGCGCCTGCTCTATGGCTTCGACGATGGCTGCCGGGGTGGCGGGCAATGTGGTGAGAGTGACCCCGAGCGGTGCCAGCGCGTCGTTGACCGCGTTGATGACGGCCGGCGTCGATCCGATGGCCCCGCCCTCGCCCGCGCCCTTGTAGCCTCCGACGCCGGGGCCGGGGATCTCGACGTGGCCGTACTCGATCACCGGTACCTCGGTGGCCGTGGGAAGCAGGTAGTCGACAAATGTTGAGGACAAAGGGTTTCCGGCGTCGTCGTAGGACAGTTTCTCCAGCAGCGCACCGCCGATGCCCTGGACCGTGCCGCCTGCGATCTGTCCTTCGACCACGTTGGGGTTGATCATGGGGCCGACATCCTCGCTGACGATGTAGCGGGTGAGGGTGACGTGCCCGGTGACCACATCGACCTCACAGGTGCACGCATGGGTGGCGTTGGCCCAGTGGATCGGTGCGGTCGGCGGTGCGGTGTAGCGTGCGGTGGCCTCCAGGTTGGCCGACACTCCCGGCGGCAGCATCTGTGGCTCGTAGTGGGCCCGGTATGCCAGATCGGCGAAGCTCACGCTCTTCTCGGGATTGTTGCGCGCGACCGCTTTCGAGCTGCCGAGCTCGATCTCGGACTCCTCGACCTCCAGGCGTGCCGCTGCCATCGCCACCAGTTGGGTGCGCAGGATGGTGCCCGCCTCGTTGACCGCACCCGCGGTCATCGGAGCACTGCGGCTACCCTGGGTGCCCGCGCCGTAAGGGGTCACGGCGGTATCGCCCTGGATGGTCGCGACATCGTCGATGTCGGCACCGAGCGCGTCGGCGGTGAGCTGGATGACGGTGGTCTCCAAGCTGTTTCCGGTGGACCCGCCGTTGACGTACACGTTGATCTTGCCCGTGGGCTCCATCCGGATGGTGCAGCCCTCGCTGGCCAGGTGACCGGTGGCCGCGCCGGTGGGCTCGATGTAGGCCGAGAAGCCAAGTCCGAGATAGCGGCCCTGGGCCAGGGCCTCGGCCTGTTCCTTGCGGAAGCCCTCGTGGTCGAGGATCTTCACGGCCTGCTCGAAGGTCTCGATCGGGGCGACGTGGTCATACGGCATGCCGTTGGGGTTGAAATAGGGCATCTCGTCGCGCCGCAGCAGATTCTTGCGCCTCAGATCCACCGGGTCCATGTCCATCTTGCGGGCGGCGATGTCGAGAAGTATTTCGCGCGTGAGGGTTTCGTACTGCCACGGGCCGCGATAGGCATGCAGGCCCGCAGTGTTGGAGAACACCGTCTTGTAGTTGAAGCTGGCCTTGGGCACCCGGTAGGGGCCGGGGAAGAACATGCCGATCGCGGCGGTGGTCAGCACCGGGTACGGCGTCGGGTACGCGCCGACGTCCTGGATGAAGTCGATGTCGGCGGCCAGGATGTTGCCGTCGTCGTCGAATGCCATGCGCACATCGCCGTCGACGTGACGGGACTGACCGGCCGACATCAGGTTCTCGCGGCGGTCCTCGATCCACTTCAGTGCGGTCGGCACTTTGCGCGCGGCCAGCATGATGCACATGTCTTCGCGCATCGGGACGACCTTCTGGCCGAATCCGCCGCCGGTGTCGCGCATGATGACCCGCACGTGCTGGGCCGGGATGCCGAGCAGACGGGCCGCGAAGGCCCTCAGTTCGTGCGGGGTCTGGGTGGAGGCCCAGATGGTCAGTTCGCCCGAGGTTGCCGACCATTCGGTGACCATGCCGCGCGTCTCGATCGGCACCGGCACATGCATCTGCTGATAGATGTGCTCTTTCACCATATGCGCGGCGGATCCGAAGACTTCTTCGTCGGGCGGCATGCCGGCCATACCGCCGGCATTGTTGTCCGGAAAGGCCTCGTGGACCGACACCTCGGAAGTGAGTGCCTGGCGGAAGTCGGCCAAGGCGGGCAGCGGCTCGTAGTCGACGTCGACAAGGTCCGCCGCGTCCTCGGCGACGTAGCGGCTCGCGGCGATGACGAGGGCCACCGGATCGCCGACGAACTTGACCTCGCCCTCGGCCAGCGGCGGGCGCGGGGTGTCGGCTACGTCCTTGCCCGCGACCGCGTGCCAGGCCTCTTTGGCCTCCGGGTTGAGGTCGGCGGCCGTGAGCACCGCGTGCACGCCGGGAAGCGCCAGGGCTGCCGCGGCATCGATGCTGCTGAACCTGGCGTGCGCGTAGGGGCTGCGGACGAAGCAGGCGTGCAGCATGCCGGGGCGCGTGATGTCGTCGACGTACGTACCGCGTCCGGTGAGCAGCCGGGTGTCCTCCACCCGTTCGACCCGTCTGCCGGCATAGCGGTTTGCGACGGTTTCCGGTGCGGCTGACGCCATAGGATCGCTCCATTCCGTCGGTTTACTCGTGCGCAGCGCTTATGCGCATAACCCAGCTGTCGTCGGAGGTTCCGACGACGTATCAAGAGTGTCGTTATCGTACATCGGAAAGCAACATGCCTGAAGAAGAGAGTGGCATTTCCGCTCGAAACTAGGGTATGCGGCTACTCATGACCCCGCGCTCGGGCCGGCCCAAGCTGAAGTCGGTCGGACAAAGGTGGTGGAGCGACGATGACGACGCAGCCTCTCATTCTGGAACCCCTCGAAGACGCCTCGAACATCGATGACGTCGTACGCAATCTGGATCTGGTGGTCGACTGGTCGATCCGGGCGAAGAGCACCATCGGCTACTTCGCGGTCCTCTACGGGCGAGGCACCGTTGCCGTGCAGGAGGCGGCCAAGCAGGGCAAGTTCCGCGACGCGCAGTGGGTCGAGCAACTCGATGTCTGCTTCGCCAAGCGGTACTTCGACGCACTGAACGCGTTCTTCCACCCGGACCGGTACGACAGGGAGGCGCTGACCCTCCCGTGGGAGGTCGCCTTCCTCGCCCAGCACAATGGCCACGCAACGATGCTGCAGCACATGATCGCCAGCTTGAACGCGCATATCTGCTACGACCTCGGCATCGCCGTGGTCGACCTTTCCGCGAATCGGCTCGAGGAGATCAAACCCGACTTCGAGGGCATCAACGACATCGTCGCCACCCAGACCGAAAGCATGCTGGCCATCGTGCAGCGACGGTCGCCCGCCGTGCGTTGGATCCGCTGGGCGATACCCGGCGAGACGAAGTTCATCCGGACCATCCTCGGCAGGTTCCGGGAGGGCGCATGGCATTTCGCCATCGGTATGGCCCTGAACCCGGAAGCCATGCACGCGAAGCGGGTGAACCAGGTTGCCTGGACGGCGGGCCTCGGGGCCTGGTATCTCGAACCACCCCAGACGTGGTCACCGGCGCCGCTGCTCGTACGCGGCATCGCCAGGAGTGAAAATACCGATGTCGCCGGCAATATCCGGGCGCTGCGGGCATCGCCCGCCAATCCAACCGCACGGCGCGGAATTCGCCAGGGCCTCAGCCGAATTGGCGCAGCACTGCGAGCAGTCCGCTCGCGAGGACGCCGGCCGGCCCGGACACACCGCCCAGATCAACCTGGAGCGGCGGCTTGATCGGACCCAGGCCCAGGCGCCACCGCACCTTGTCGATTCTGCGGAACGGTTCCAGTGCCCGCGGCTCGCGCAGCGGCCACACGGGGCAACGGGACGCTGTGGAACCCGTTGCGTCGAGTATCCCGTTGACCGCGCGGCGGGCGGCCTCGTTGGCGCCTTCCATCGTCGCCAAGTCGGTGTAGGTCCGGACGAAGTCGGCAGCCAGGAAAAGATTCGGTATGGCGGTGACGGCATCAGGGCGGTCGGCCCATGAGCCCTTGGTGTTGATCAGCAGCGGTTCGTCATTCTCGGCCGTGACGATCGACGGGGGCGCGGGCAACTTGATCGCGGGATCGAGAAAGAAGTCGAGCACGTTGGCCTTGGTGAGCGAGCCGTCGTCGAGGTGCGCGGTGAGTTGCGCCCACACCTCCTCGCGAATCTCCTCCTTCGAGCACTCCTTGGCGGTCTTGAGGATCTTGCCGCCCTTCCGCTCCCACTCGGAGATGTCAACCGACAGAATGCCTTCGACACGGCCGTCACCATGCTTCGTCCAATCGAAGCCGCGCCAGAACTGGGCCTGCGAGATTGCGGTCAACGACCACTCGGAGTCGATGAAGATCGCGTGCCCGTGGATCAGGGGTTTGTCGACGTGCAGGTAGAACATCGCGCCGTTCATCCAGTCGGTGTGCAGCCGCGCAAGGCCGGCCAGTCGCGGCTCGCAGGCTTCGAGGGCAGGGGTGACCAATGCCTGCAGGCGCTCCTTCGGCAACGCGGCCACGTAATGGTCGGCCACGATCTGCTCGGCGCTGCCGTTGACCGACATGGATACCCCGGTGATGCGTTTTCCGTCGCAGTCGATTCCGTTGACCCGGCAGCCGTGTCTCAGCGTCACCCCGAGGTCGTCGAGATGCTCGATCCACGGGTCGATCCAGACCGCACTGGTCGGCCCGTCCAGCACCCGGTCCAAGCGGCCGTCGGCGCGCACCAGGTCAAACATCAACTGGCACAGGACCAGACCGCCGGTGCGCGCGGACATCTCGGTCGCCTTCGCCGCCACCAGGGTACGGGTCATGCCCTTGGCGAGGAACTTCTGGAACTGTGGCGAGCGCTGGTCGGCTTGAATGAAATCCCACCAACTCGTGTTCTCCCACTGCCCGAAACGACGTTCTTCGCACGAACACAACAGGGTCAACAACCGTTCGACGAACGCTGTCATCTCGAGAGGCGGAATGCCCAGATCCACGCCGAGGTGCCAGATGGCCTTGATGGTGACCGACAGATCGTCGAGAGAAGACGGGATCTGGGTCGGCGTCACGATCTCATTGGCCCCGTTCGCCTGTGCCAGCATCATCCGCGTCGCCGCCACGAGGTGGTCGGCGACGGTGCGACCGGCGTCCGGGATCCTCACCATGGTGTCCGGCACATGCCGGTAGAAGCCGGGGAAGAACCGGAATCCATGTTCGCCCGGCAGGTCTTCGCGCTGTCCGGTGCCTGATCCGGGCACCGGCATCGACCGTGCTTTGCCTCCGAATGCGCCACGCCCCTCGTAGACCGTCACGTCGAATCCGCGGTCGGCAAGTTCGTGGGCCGCCGTCAGCCCGCCGATGCCACCGCCGAGTACCGCCACGGTGGTCACGACAGTATCCGTTCGGCGCGAATCTGCTCAGGCCACAGGTCGTTTCCGGGGAATCGGGTCGCCACCCGATGCAGCTCGTCACGGTCCCCGTCTCCGAAAAGTTCGAAAGAGTCGAGTAGACAACGTAATTGGAACAGAACGGCATCTTGGCGCCGGGCGAATGCCAATGCCTCGGCAAGTGCGGCACGGCGTGCCGGTTCCGTCGACAATGTGTGGGCGCGCAGCCGCATCAGTTCCGCGTCGTGGAAGTGCATCCCAGTGTCCCCCGCCCGTAGTAGTGACATCTCCAACCGTTCGCGTGCCTTCTCCGGCCGGCCCGCCGCGATCAGCAGACGGCCCACGATCGAGTCGTGAAAAGTGAGATAGACGTTGAGATGCATGAGACGAGATCCGTCGACACGCCTCGCGATGTTCTCGGCGGCGGATTCCAGCGTTGCGGTGTCGGCGCCGGCGCGCAGTGCCGCAGCGGCTTTCACCGTGGCGTGCTCGGTGCTACTCACGACGCGCCACAGGTCCAGTCCGGACTCTTCTGTGCAGCGGCGCATCTCGGCCGAAAGGGCGGCCGCCTCGTCGATCTGGCCAGCCTCCAGGCAGACCCAGATTTCCTTGAAGTAGGTGTGAGCCCGATTGAACGCGTTCAGCGGAAAACCGAGTTCTCCGCAGCGGCACACCGAGTCGGCCAGATGGGCCTTCGCCCCCGGTAGGTCCCCGGCGATGAGGTCGGAGAGGGCGAGGTAGGTGTGGGCGCCCGAGATCGGGTCGGTGTTTCCCCGCCAGGTGGTGTCCAGTTCGCGTGGATCTGCCACGGACCGGTCGGCCAGTGCCCTCAAGAGATGTTCACGGGCAACTGCGAAGTGACCCTCAAGCCAGGTGACCGAACCAAGCGATGAGGCGATCGCCGGATAGAGCCAGGGCCGGTCTTTCGTGATGCTTCCGGCCAGGGAGTCCAAGAGCTCGTGGGCCCGGCGCAGCTCGGCCCGGGGCACGCAGTAGCTCACCAGCGCGGTCAGCGTGGCGAACAGCTCGTCCTTGTACGCGTCTGCGGTGGACAACTGGAGGCAGCGTTCGAAGTCGGCCGGACCGTCGCCGCTCATGCTTCCGTGTGCGGCCCCGATCAGAAAGCCGCGTTCGAGGCGCAGCGCGATTTCCAACTTGTCGCGTCGCGGCCCGATTGCGCATCGGTCCAACTGATTGAGCGCGTTCGTCAGACACGTGCAGGCCTCCGACGCTGCGCCGCGCCGCCTCGCCTCCACGCACGCCTTCTGGTAGGCGATGACGGCCTCATCGAAACACTGCGCACTCTCGTAATGGCGTGCCACCAACCGCCAGTCGGGCTCCATCCCAGTGGCCGCTTGCACCAGCTCACGCGCCACCCTGGCGTGCAGCTCGCGCTGCAGGCTCGGCGGTGCCAGCTCGGCCGCCACTTCGCGGAGCAATTCATGGCGGAATCGCCACCGTTCGCTGCCCTCGGTCTCGAAGACCTGGGCCTCGACCAGTTCGGCGGACACGGTGTCGACGTCGACGTCGGCGTCCACCACCGATCGGAGCAGAGCCAGATCACCACTTCGCCCGATGACTGCCGCCGCTTCCACCACGGGCACGACACCCGGGCGGGTGTGCAGCCGGGCGAAAAGCTGCTCGTACAGCGCCTCGGGCACCTGATCGTTCCCGGCAGCGTCCAAACCGGCCACGACATGCTCGATGTAGAACGGGATCCCGTCACATCGACTGCACACAGCCGTCTTCTGCGCCTCCGTCACGACCGGGTCGAGGGCCTCGATGAGCTCGTTGCACTCGTCGGTGCTCAGTGCGGTGAGTTCGAACGATTCCACCGGCCAGTCAGGCCTGAGCCATTTCCCCTCACGGCCGGTGGCAACCACCAGCAGGCGGCCGTCGGCGTGAGTGAGTAGGGCATCGACCACGTCCGAGGTCGAGGTATCGAACCAGTGCATGTCCTCGGCGAGGATGAGGCCCGCACTGCCATTCAGGCACGCCAAAAGGTATTGGTGAACCGCGGCGCCGATCAACTGGTACAGCGTGAGACCTTCGGCGACGGAAGGCCGGTAGCCGTGTTCGGGTCCGACGCCCAGCACCGGCGCAAGCAGAGGTATCGCCGTCGCTGCATCCATCCCACGCGAACGCAGTTCGGCATCCAGTAGACGCAGCCGCTCGGCGGCGCCGGTGAGCCGATCGATGCCGCAACGGCGTTCCAACAGCCGCCGCACCGGGTACAGACCCGCGTCGGTGTGCAGCGGTGAACCGCGCATCTCGATCACGGTGCCGCCCGATTCCGCAACGAGCTCCGCGGCGGCACGGGCCATCCGGGTCTTGCCGATGCCCGGTTCACCACGGAACGCCACCCCGGCACAGGTCGACACTCCGCTGCGCGCGCGGCGCCAGGTGTTCTCCAGCCAGGCGAGCTCGCGGTGTCGTCCGACCAGCGGCACTGTCCGTGGCGCGGCTGATTGCGGGTATTCCGAAACCACCTGATGGTGGTTCACAGGGCCATCGACTCCCTTGACGGGGGCGGCCGGGCAGGCGGCGAGTTCGAATGTGCCGTCGATCAATGTGGCGACGGCGTCGGACACGGCGACTGTCCCCGGTGCTGCCAGCGACGAGATGCGGGCGGCGAGGTTCGCGGCGAACCCGTAGACGTCGTCCTGGTCGGTGTCGAGGTAGACCACCCCGCGGTGCACACCGACCCGCACGTTGACGGTGACGCCGAACCTGCGCTCGGCCTGTTCGCTGATTCGTGCTACCGCGTGGGTGATGTCCAAAGCCGCGGCAACGGCGCGCCGGACGTCGTTCTCGTGTGGTTTGGGATGGCCGAACACCGCGAGGAGACCATCGCCCTTGGTCGAACTGATATGTCCCTCATAGTGATTGACCAGGCGAGCCACATCCTGGCGGTACCTGCCGACAAGCGTGCGATAGGTCTCTGGTTCGACGCGGGTGGACAGCACGGTCGAGTCCACGAGGTCGATGAACATCAGGGTGAGGCGGCGGATCTCTCCGTGCCCGTCGGATGCGGCGAGCAGATCCTCGGCGTCGGTGTTGCCATGGTCGACGGCCAGCACCTGCTCGGCCAGGGTGGCTGCGGTGGCGCGATCACCCCGGTTGCAGGCACCGACTGCACGATCGAGCAATTCATCGATCGACGTCTGATCCTCGTGGAGGTTCATCTGGTACTCCTGCCCAGAATGGGCAAAGCCTATCTCTGCAGCTATACCGCCCCGATGAAATTGACGGCAAAGCCGAAATGGTGCTTGAACCGGCAATCAAGGCGATGTGATGCAATCAGTCTGTGCGACGCGCCCTGGTTGGCCTGGTTCTGCTGTACGGCATGGTCTGGCCCCCGGTGGCTTTCGCCAAGCCGGCAGCCGAGGCGGGACTGGTCGACATTCGCTCCGTGGTTCCCGACGCGGTGATCGACCTGCGGTACGCGACCAGTGACAACTTCGTCGGCCAGCGGCTCTATCCATCCGGGGCGCCATGCCTGGTGCACGAGTCGATGGCTCCGGGACTGGCGGCCGCCGCGGCCGCGCTACGCCCCGACGTCCTGGTGTTCTGGGACTGCTACCGGCCGCACGAGGTGCAGGTGCGCATGTTTGAGGTGGTGTCCAATCCCAACTGGGTGGCCAGGCCCGGCCCCTATGCCCGCAGCCACGAAGCGGGCCGGTCCGTGGATGTGACGATCGCCGGAGCTGACATGGGCACCGGATTCGACGACTTCACCCCGCGCAGCCTGGCCTACGCCACCGCCGGGATCAGCCCTACCGCCCAGGCCAACCGGACGCGGCTGCGCGAGGCCATGAAGGCCGGAGGGCTGGCCGTCTATTCCGGGGAATGGTGGCATTTCGACGGGCCGGGGGCCGCCGAGCCGCGGCCGTATCTGGACGTACCGCTGGAATAGGCAACCACAGCAGTGCTGCCCCCTGTTCTCCGCGTTTGGAATATGCCAGCATGGGGAACCGTAACGTTCGTCACGATCCGGGTAGGCGTGGAGTCGAAATGAACGTCCTCAAACTGATCCAAGGTGCGATGCTGGTTGCCGCTTGCGCCGTACCGATTGCCCCCATGCCCGCCGCGTCGGCGCAGCCATGCCCCGACGTCGAGGTGGTGTTCGCCCGCGGAACCTATGAGCCGCCGGGTGTCGGTGGGCCGGGGCAATCCTTTGTCGACGCGTTGCGGGCACGCACCGGTGACCGTTCCGTCGAGGTCTATCCGGTGAACTACCAGGCCAGCGGGAACTTCGGCGATCGAATCGAATTCGCCAGGACAGTTGTCGACGGCATCCGCGATGCGGCCAACCACATCAAGGCCACGGCGAAGGACTGCCCCAAGACCAAGGTGGTGCTGGGCGGGTACTCGCAGGGTGCCGTGGTGGCCGGTTTCGTCACCTCGGCCGCCGTGCCGGACGGGATCCCGACCGAGTACAAGCAGTTCATCCCCGACCCCATGCCGCTCGAGGTTGCCGACCATGTGGCCTCGGTGGTGCTGCTGGGCACGCCGTCCGACGAGTTCATGCGTGATATCGGCGCACCCGCGATGGTGATCGGCCCGCGATACAAGGACAAGACCATCGAACTGTGCGAGCCAGGGGACACCATCTGCGACGGGACCCCTGCGGGCGTCCCCAACTTCGCCCACACTGCGTACGTGCTCAACGGGATGCCGGGTCAGGCCGCCGATTTCACGGTGGGCCGGCTCTGACCGTGCTTGTTTGATAACGATATGAAACCTCAATGGTTGCAATATCATCCGTGAGCCCGGGGGCTTTGCTGGACGCCACTATGTTCACTAAGTGCACCGTCGAACGGCCCTCAAGATCCCGCTGGTTCTGGCAGCAGCAGCGGCTCTCCCTCAGGTACTGGCCCCTCTTCCCGTGATCCCGCGCGCGTCCGCGGCACCAGGCCAGTGGCCCGTGGAGCGCGCCAACGCGTGGTATCAGGCGCAGGGCTGGCTTGTCGGCACGAACTTCGTCACGTCCAACGCGATCAACCAGATCGAGATGTTCTCGCCCGGTACCTATGACGCGCGGCGCATCGACAGCGAGTTGGGGGCGTGCCGGTTACTCGGCTTCAACACGGTCCGGGTCTTCCTGCACGACCTGCTCTGGGCGCAGGATCGGGCGGGATTCCAGAGCAGACTGGCCCAATTCGTCGGAATCGCGGCGCGCCAAGGCATCAAACCGCTGTTCGTCTTCTTCGATTCGTGCTGGGATCCGCACCCACAGGTCGGCGCGCAGCGGGCACCGACGCCCGGCGTGCACAACTCGGGCTGGGTACAGAGCCCCGGAGCGCAGCGCATCGACGATCCCCGCTACCGGCCGGTCTTGCGGGATTACGTGGTCGGGGTGATGAGCCAGTTCCGCAACGACAACCGGGTACTGGGCTGGGACCTGTGGAACGAGCCGGACAACCCGGCGAAGCAATACCGCAAGGTCGAGCGCAAGGACAAGATCGACGCCGTCGGAGGACTGCTGCCCCAGGTGTTCGGCTGGGCGCGTTCGGTCAACGCCGTGCAGCCATTGACCAGCGGTGTGTGGCAGGGTAGCTGGGACCGCGGAAGCCGCAGCGAGATGGACAACTTCCAACTCGACAACTCCGACGTCATCTCCTTTCACTCGTATGCCGGTCCTACCGAATTCGAGGCCCGCATCGCCGAGCTCGCTCCGCTGGGACGGCCGATCCTGTGCACCGAGTACCTGGCACGGGACCAGGGCAGCACGGTCGAAGGCGTGCTTCCGGTGGCCAAGCGACACAACGTCGGTGCGTACAGCTGGGGGTTGGTGGCCGGCAAGACCCAGACCTATTTCCCGTGGGATTCGTGGGACAAGCCCTACACCAAGGTGCCGAACGTGTGGTTCAGCGATCTGCTGCAACCGGACGGCCGGCCGTATCGCGACGCGGAATATCAGACCCTTCGAAAGCTGACCACGAGGGTGTGAGTGTTTGGCCGCGGTGAATGCGGGCGACTCAACGGGCTATGGACCAACGTGACGGTGGCCGGCCGATACCGGAAGATGCCCGCAAGGTGACCGAGGGGCAAGAGGAGATTCAGGACGAGTTCGACCGTCGCGGTGAGGATCCCGAGGGCCCGGGATTGCACGAGAGCCACGAGCACATCGCCGACGAGACGTGAACGCGCGCAATCACTCTGCCGTCAATAGGACTGCCCGTTGGCGTAGCGCTCTCGACGGTAGTAGCGCCCGTTCCCGCGGTTGCGGCTCTTGTATGTGGGCAGCTGGGAGTCGCAGTTCGGGCAGACCAGCCGTAGGTTGTCCCGTCGGTTGTTCGTCGGGTCCCCATCGATGTGGTCCATGACCAATACCAGGGGAAGGTCCTGCCATGTACTGGCTGCGCCGCAGATCGCGCAGCAGCCCGACTGGGCTTGAGTCAGGTAGAGCCGGATGTAGTGGCTGTGAAGAGAAGTGATGTACGCCTCCCCGGTTTCCAGCCAACGTTCGGTGTTGGCCTTCTGACGGGCTGATCCCTGACACGCGTTACTGCAGTAGACCTTCTGGCTGCGTTTCGAAAGTGGCGAACCGCAGTTGCGACAGAGCCTCATACGCGGAAGCTACTGGCGTGCACCGACAACAAATGGCAGGCATGGAGCCTCCTATCGGGATTGAACCGATGACATTCCGCTTACAAGGCGAACGCTCTACCACTGAGCTAAGGAGGCGGGTGGAACGCGCCCTAGCTTAACCGGTCAGTCGTCGGCGTCGACAATGCGTTGCGAGACCACGGGCCGCGGGGAGGACCGCCGGGACGAACGGCGCGGCAGCGGGATGCGGTCGGCGATGTTGCTCAGCGGGTTGACCACCTGGCTCAGCGTGATGACCGCGTCGTGCAGGGCGTCGATCGTGGGGGCCAGGGCC
Source organism: Mycobacterium sp. URHD0025 (assembly GCF_000426065.1). Classification (GTDB taxonomy): domain Bacteria; phylum Actinomycetota; class Actinomycetes; order Mycobacteriales; family Mycobacteriaceae; genus Mycobacterium. The sequence continues at coordinate 90,352 of NZ_AUEQ01000016.1, forward strand.
TCCAGCCCCGGCGCCAGCCGATTCAAGGTGTCGGCCACATCGGCGAGCTTCAGCAGCGGACCGTCGGGATCGGTCAGGGTATCGAGCAGGCCGCCTTCGGCGAGCAGGCGATCGGCCACCCCGTCCTCGCGCAGCACCCGCTCGAACAGGCCGTCATTGGCCAGCAGCTGGTCGGCCAGTCCGCCCGGCGCGATCACGCGTGACAACGCGCCGTCCTCGGTGGTCAGCCGGTCCAGCAGACCGCCCTCCACAGTGACCTGGTCCACGAGACCGCCGGGGGCCACCGCCCTGGCCACCGCCCCGTTGTCGGCGGTCAACCGGTCCAGCAGGCCACCCTCGGCGGTCAGCTGGTCGACGAGACCGCCCGGTCGTAGCAAACGGTTCACCGGGCCGTTCGGCGCCAGCGCCCGACCGAGCGGGGCGTCGTCGTCCAGCAGCCGCGCGAGCCGGTTGGCCCGCTCCACCGCGTCGTCGAGTCCGAGCAGCCCCGCCATCGACGACCTGCCGCTGAGTGGGTTGGAGTCGGTGATGCCGCGCTGCACCGCGTTGAGCGTCTCGTTGGCGATGCCGAGCCCGGCGTCGGCCACGGCCAACCCGATTCGCACGGGCGCGGTAGCAACCTGGATCAGCGTCTTGCCGAGGTTCATGGCGTCAGTGTAGTTACCCCGATCACAGCTAAACTCACAGGAAGTGCACAGCGTGCATGCAGGTTGAGTTCAAGACGCACCGTCAACATCAGGGAATGGCCATGCCTGCAGTTCCTGAGAGCGTCCCCGAAGCCCGGATCCTCGTCGTCGACGACGAGGCCAACATCGTGGAGCTGCTGTCCGTCAGCTTGAAGTTCCAGGGCTTCGAGGTTCACACGGCGTCCAACGGCGCCGCCGCACTGGACAAGGCCAGGGAAGTCCGGCCCGACGCCGTGATCCTCGACGTGATGATGCCGGGCATGGACGGCTTCGGGCTGCTGCGCCGGCTGCGCGCCGACGGCATCGATGCGCCCGCCCTGTTCCTCACCGCACGCGACAGCCTCCAGGACAAGATCGCCGGCCTGACCCTGGGCGGCGACGACTACGTGACCAAGCCGTTCAGCCTCGAAGAAGTCGTGGCCCGGCTGCGGGTCATCCTGCGCCGGTCCGGCCGGGGCGTCGAAGAACCTCGCAGCGCCAAGCTGTCCTTCGCCGACATCGAACTCGACGAGGACACCCACGAGGTGTGGAAGGCCGGCGAACCGGTATCGCTGTCGCCGACGGAGTTCACGCTGCTGCGGTACTTCATCATCAATGCCGGCACCGTGCTGTCGAAGCCCAAGATCCTCGATCACGTGTGGCGCTACGACTTCGGCGGCGATGTCAACGTCGTCGAGTCCTACGTGTCCTACCTGCGCCGCAAGATCGACACCGGCGACAAGCGCCTGCTGCACACCCTGCGCGGTGTCGGCTACGTTTTGCGCGAGCCGCGCTGACGGTCAGCCCGTCGGCGGCATACTTTTGAGGTGTTTGACCGGGTAGAGCGGCGCGGTGTGCCGTTGCGGGTCGGCCTGGTGGCCGTCGCGCTGGTTCTGGTGGCGTGCGGCCTGCTGGCCTCCGGCGTAGCGGTGACCTCGATCATGCGGCACACAGAGGTCAGCCGCATCGATCAGACGCTGCTCGACGCGGCGGGAAGCTGGGCCCAGGAGCCGCGCCAACTGGCCTCGACGCCCCTGGAAGGGCCGAACCCGGCGCGGCCGCCGTCGAACTTCTACGTCCGCGGCGTCGACCAGGACGGCAGAACCTGGATCGCGATCAACGACCGCGAAGCCGAACCGGAGCTGCCCGACGACAACGACGTCGGCCCGGCACCGGTGACCGTCGAGTCCGTCGGCGCGTCCGATGTGCAGTGGCGCGCCATGACGGTGCGAGGCCCGAACGGCGAGCTCACCACGGTCGCGATCGACCTCTCCGACGTCCAGTCCTCGGTGCGCGCGCTGATCTGGTCGCAGGTCGGCATCGGCACGGTCGTGCTGGTGGTCCTCGGCATCGTCGGCTACGCCGTCGTACACCGCAGCCTGCGTCCGCTCGTCGAGGTGGAACGCACCGCCGCGGCCATCGCGGCCGGCCAGTTGGATCGCCGCGTCCCCGAACGAGATCCGCGCACCGAGGTGGGACGGCTGTCCTCGGCGCTCAACGGCATGCTCGCGCAGATTCAGCGAGCCGTCGCGTCGTCGGACGCCTCGGCCGAGCAGGCGCGCACCTCCGAGGAGCGGATGCGACGCTTCATCACCGACGCCAGCCACGAACTTCGGACGCCGCTGACCACGATCCGCGGATTCGCCGAGTTGTACCGCCAGGGCGCCGCTCGTGACGTCGAGATGCTGATGGGCCGGATCGAAAGCGAATCCCGGCGGATGGGTCTGCTCGTGGAAGACCTGCTGCTGCTGGCCCGCCTCGACGCGCAGCGTCCGCTGGATCAGCATCGCGTCGACCTGCTGACGCTGGCCACCGATGCCGTGCACGACACGCAGTCGATCGCCCCTGGACGCCGGGTACGCATGGAAGTGTTCGACGGGCCCGGAACCCCGGAGGTGCTCGGTGACGAGGCCCGGCTGCGGCAGGTGCTGAGCAACCTGGTGGCCAACGCGGTGCAGCACACCCCCGAAACCGCCGGGATCACCGTGCGCGTCGGCACCGAGGGCGACGACGCCATCATCGAGGTGTGTGACGAGGGCCCCGGAATGAACGAGGACGACGCGCGGCGGGTGTTCGAACGGTTCTACCGTGCCGACACCTCACGCACGAGGGCCAGCGGCGGTACGGGATTGGGACTGTCGATCGTGCATTCGCTCGTGCTGGCCCACGGCGGCACCGTCAAGGTCACCACCGCGCCCGGTCAGGGCTGCCGGTTCACCGTCAGCTTGCCGCGGATTGCAGATCTGCCAGCGCGGCTTTGATCTTGGCCTGCGCCTCGTCGAGGGATTCGGGTGACGGGTTCTGGTCCACGTGGGCGAATCCGAAATCGGCCAGGTTGTAGGCCGGGAAAACATGCACGTGCAGGTGCGGCACCTCAAGGCCGGCGATGATCACGCCGGCACGCTGTGCCCCGAACGCCCGGCACACAGCCTTGCCGATCAGCTGTGACACCTCCATCACCCGGCCGAACACGGCCGGTTCGACATCCTGCCAATTGTCGATCTCGGCCCGGGGCACCACCAGCGTGTGCCCCTGCGTCATCGGCGCGATGGTGAGGAACGCGACGATGTCATCGTCCTGGTAGACGAATCGCCCGGGCAGTTCTCCGTTGATGATCTTCGTGAAGACGGACGCCATGGTCGCCAAGCATAGTGAGCGGCGATCCGGCCCTGCGTCTCACGCCCCCGGGGCGCCCGAGATCAGGCCGTGCAGTTCCTCGACCGACCACGGCGGCGTACTGTGATGGTCGCGGTATCCGATGAAACCGGTTGAGGGCCGGGCGAATTCGCCGATGAACCCGCCCGCGGCGATGAAGATGCGGCCGGTCACGTCCTTAGCCCGGTCGCTTGCCAGGTAGCCGTACGTCGGCGCGACATATTCCGGCGGTGCGGCATCGAGCGCACCTTGCATGCTGACGTCGTCGAGGAGGCCACGCCGATTCAGCTCGGCGATGTGCTGTTCATAGTCCGATCCGGTGGACAGCCGGGTGCGGGCGCCCGGGCACACCACATTGGCCCGTACTCCGTGCTCCTTGAGTTCGGCCGCGATGGCCAGGGTCAGCCCGTTGACCGCCCCCTTGCCCGCCGGATAGCCGCTGCCACCGTAGTCGCCGAGGAAGGCGAAGGAACTGGTGTTGACGATGCTGCCACCGCCCTGGGCCACCATCTTCGGTGCCGCCGCGCGGCACGTCTCGAACACCGTGCCGAGATGCGCGTCGAGAAGTTCGTGAAACTCAGCACTGCTCACATTGAGGATCGAGGACCCGGCCGGTTCGGCGGTACCGGCACAGTTGACCAGGATGTCGAGGCGGCCGTACTCGGCCACACAGGTGTCGACGAGCGCGTCGGCGACCGCCGGGTCAGCGGGTGAACCGGCGTGGGCCACACCGGAAATGGATTCGGCCGCAGCTGTGGCAGCCGCCAGGTCGCGGCCGTTGACCACCACACCCGCACCCTGGGAGGCCAGTAGCTCGGCGACCGCCAGACCGATGCCACGGGTGCCGCCGACCACGATCGCGCCGCGGCCGGCGAGCTCTCCGCCGGTCAGTTCTCTTCCTGCGCAAAGGTCATGGCGTCCATGTTCCAGTAGCCGCGGAGGTTGGTGATCAGGCCTTCGTCGTTCACCTTGTAGGTGAAGACGCCGCGCACGGTGGCGGTGAACCCGTTGGGAAACTTGGTGCGCAGCACCAGAATGTAGGCAATCTCGCTCGGTGAGCTGGACGGGAATGTCTCTTCGCAGGTGACGGTCAGCTCGTTGGGCCCGATGTTGGCGTCGTAGAAAGCGCCGAGGGCTTCCTTGCCGCGCACGCCGGTGCCGTCGGGGTTGGTGACGGCCTCGCCGATCGGGTCCTCGACCACGATGTCGTCGGCCATCAGCGCCAGCCAACCTTCGCGGTCACCGGATTGCACGCACCTCCACGACGACCGGGATGCGACGACCACGGATGTCTCGGTGGTTGTTTCAGTCACGAATGCTCCTCCGGGTAGATGCCGAAATGGCATTCCGGCAGGTGGTCACTCGACCTTTGCCTGCTGGAATGCCATTTCGCGGGTTGAAAAGGGTGTCAGCGATCGGCGTCGGTGTAGCGGATGACGCCGCGGATGTTGCGGCCCTCGAGCATGTCGGCGTAGCCGTCGTTGATCTGCTCCAGCTTGTACTGGCGGGTGACCATGTCATCCAGGTTCAGCCGGCCGGCCTTGTACATGCTCAGCAGCTGTGGGATGTCGTGGTGCGGGTTGCCACCACCGAAGATGGTGCCCTGCAGGCGCTTCTGCAGCAGCGTCAACATCGACAGGTTGAGCTTCACGTCGTTTTCGGCCATGTTGGCCACCGCGGTGGCCACCACGGTGCCGCCCTTGGCGGTGATGTTCATGTAGTGGTCGATGTCCTCGCCCTTGAGCTCGCCGACGGTGACGATCGTCTTGTGCGCCATCCGGCCCTGGGTGACCTCGGCGACGCCGGCCATCGCGGAGAAGATGTCGGGGTAGGCGTGCGTGGCGCCGAACTTGAGCGCGTTGTCCCGTTTGAACTCAACGGGATCCACCGCGAAGACGTTGCGCGCACCCGCGGCCAGCGCGCCCTGCAGCGCACCCGTGCCGACACCGCCGACGCCGACGATGACGACGTCGTCGCCGGGGCGGACGTCGCCGCTACGGACAGCCGAGCCGTAACCGGTGGTGACACCGCAACCCACGAGGCAGGCCACCTCGAAGGGGATGGACGGATCGATCTTCACGACCGAGCTCTTGTGCACCACCATGTAGGGGCTGAAGGTGCCGAGCAGTGTCATCGGGATGACCGGCTGGCCGTTCTTCACGGCGTGGATGCGGTTGGTGCCGTCGGAGACCGCGGTCCCGCTCAGCAGCAGAGCGCCGAGGTCGCACAGGTTGCGCAGGCCCTCCTGGCAGGCCGGACATTCACCACAGGACGGGATGAAGGACAGCACGACGTGGTCGCCGGGCTGGATGTGGTCGACGCCCGGGCCGACCTCGGTCACGATGCCCGCGCCTTCGTGGCCGCCGAGCACCGGGAAACCCGCCATCGGGATGTCACCGGTCACCAGGTGGTGGTCCGAATGGCACATGCCCGAGGCTTCCATCTGAATCTTGACCTCGTCCTTGACGGGGTCACCGATCTCGATCTCCTCGATCGACCACGGTTGGTTGAACTCCCAGATGAGAGCGCCTTTGGTCTTCATCGCGTGTGCCTTCCACTAGAGCCGCTGACCACAGACTAGAGCCATTAGTTGCGTGGGTCACACCCACCCCCAAGCAACTGCTTGGCCGGGAACTACCAGATTTTGACGGGTGCCTCACCGAGCGGGTAGTAGCCGGGCAGCTTGTCGCCGGCCAGCGAACGCTCGATGCGCTTCTGCATCGTGGGGGTGAGATCTCCGGACTCGATGAGCTTCAGGAACGCCTTCTGTACGTGCCCGAAGTCGAAGAAATCCCGCTGCCATTCGATGAGCAGTTGATCGTTGAGCCGGAACCAGCTGCCGCCGATGCCGTAGATCTCGTCCTTGGTGCCGTCGCTCTTGTTGGCGATCTGCTTCCAGAAGCCCACGATCTCGTTCTGCTTCTCATCGATCAGCACGCGCTGGTACTCGTAGACCCAGTTCTCCAGGCCTTCCATCTCCAGACCCAGTGCCACGTCGCGGATTTCGTCGCGACCGACGCACATCACGTCTTCCTTGGGCCCGATGTTCCAGCCGTAGGTCGCGTCCTCGGTGTAGAAGTCGGCCAGCGGCTTCCAGTCACCGGCCTTCTCGGCCTCCTGATTGGCCTTGAGCCAGCGGTCGGACCATGCTTCGAGGGCTTCTCTTTTGGAGGATGAAGTCATTGTCATTCCTTCTCTTTCACGGATAGTGCTTGGGTAGGACACATCTCGACAGCCATCTCGACGGCCTCGCGCATATCGTCGGGTGGTTCATGATCGAGGATCTCGACGACGCCGCGTTTGGGCACCCGGAACACGTCGGGAGCCTCCAGCTCGCACATGGCGTGGCCTTGGCACAGGTCCTCATCGACCTCAACGCGGTAGCAACCCATTTCAGGCCTTGACACGCCTGCGGTAGCGGACCTTGGCCGGCTGGGCCAGCTGCACGACCATCTTGGAGTGGTCGTTCTGGTAGCTCTCCGACGGCTGCGACATCTCGAACTCGTACTCGCGCAACAGGACGGAGAAGATCGCCTTGATCTGCATCTGGGCGAACGCGGCACCCACGCAGCGGTGCTTGCCCGCCCCGAACGGGATCCAGGTCCACCGGTTGATCAGATCTTCCTGGCGCGGCTTCTCGTAGCGGGCGGGATCGAAGGCCTCCGGATCGGGGAAGTCCTCGGGGATGCGGTTGGAGATTGCCGGCGAGGCCGCCACCATCTGGCCCTTGTGGATCGGGCGACCGGCCACCTCGAACTCGTCCTGGGCCACCCGCATCAGGATGATCAGCGGCGGATGCAGGCGGAGAGTTTCCTTGAGCGAGTTGTCCAGCTTCGGGATCTGGCGCAGCGCATGGAAACTCACCTCCTGGCCGTCGGCGTAGAGCTCATCGAGCTCTTGCTGCACCTGTGCGTACACGTCGGGGTTGCGCAGCAGTTCGATGAGAGTCCACGACGAGGTACCCGAGCTGGTGTGGTGCCCGGCGAACATCAGCGAGATGAACATGCCGGTGACCTCGTTGGCGGAGAACCGGTGATTGCCTTCCTCATCTTTGATGGACACCAGCACGTCGAGCAGATCGCGATCCTCTTTGCCCTTCGGCGGGTTGGCGATCCGGCCGTCCATGATCTCCTGCACCAGCGCGACGAGTTTGACGCGCGACTCGTCACGGATGCGAAAGCTCTCGATGTCCAGGTACGGATCGACGTAGCACAGCGGGTCGGTGCCGCGCTCCAACTGGTGGTAGTACTCGGCGAACCGGCGGTCGAGCTGCTCGCGGAACTTCAGCCCGATCAGGCAAGCCGTCGAGGTGTAGATCGTCAACTCGGAGAAGAAATCGAGCAGCTCGATCTCGCCCTCGTCGCCCCAGTCGGCGATGATCTTCTTGACCTCGTTCTCGATGGTCGCCGCGTGGCCCTTCATCTGCTCACCGCGCAGCGCGGTGTTGTGCAGCATCTCGGCCCGACGCTCCGGGTCGGCGTCGAACACCACACCCTCGCCGAAGATCGGCGTCATGAACGGGTAGGCCTCGGCCTGGTTGAGCTCGCTGTCGCTGGAGCGGAAGAAGAATTCGTTGGCCTCTGCGCCGCTCAGCAGCAGCACCTGCTTGTCGGCGAGCTGGAACCAGCCGACGTCGCCACATTCGTCACGGATGCGCTGCATCAGACCGATCGGATCGGTGCGGAATTCTTCGAGGTGGCCGTGTTCCTCGCCTTCACCACCCGAAACGCGTTGCACTTCCTTGAGTTCTGAGCTTGTCATTATCCTTGTCAGCCTTCCACTTTCAGCTTCTGGCGATCCTTGACATCGGCGAGTGGAGCTTCGGGCTGAATCTCCAGTTCGGCGATGAAGCCGCCGCGCGGGGTTTCCGCGACGAAGGTGATGGCCCGCGCGAGATCGGCTGCGCGCAGGAAGTAGTCGTGCCGGGCCTGGCCCCACTTGGCCCAGTCCTCGAGCATCTCGCCGACCTTGTCCATCGGCGCACTCCAGCCCATGGCGGTCTTGGTAGGTCCTGGATGGACAACGGATGCGCGCACACCGGTGCCCTCCAGCTCCATCTGCAGGGTCTTGGCCATGCCCAGTAGGCCGGCTTTGGCCGCGCCGTAGCCGCCCATGTACGGCCGCGGCCGCAGGGACACGTCAGAGCCGACGAAGATGATGTCGCCGCGCCGACGTTCGACCATGCCCGGAAGCACCGCAGTGGCAAGGCGATTGGCCCCGATGAGGTGAATCTGGATCTGATTCTCGAATTCGTCGGTGCTGATCTCGTGGAGCTGGCCGAAGAACGTGTCACCGGCACCGGCCACCAGCAGCTCGATGTCGCCGAGGGCCTCGGTGGCGCCGTGTACGAACGACTTGACCGACTGGGCGTCGGTGACGTCGAGCGGCAACGCGACCGCCTCTCCACCGGCAGCCGTGATCTGGTCGACCAGCTCCTGGCATTTCTCGACACGGCGTGCGCCGAGGGCGACCGGGAAGCCGTGTGCGGCCAGCTCGGTCGCCGTGGCGGCGCCGATGCCGGATGATGCACCGGCCACGATGGCCGGTCTGCGGTCGGGATGAGGTTCGAATCGGGCCATTTACGTGCCTTTACGTTGATGGGTTTGTGCGGGGGACACCGCAATTGGGCTTCAGCGGTGGGACACCGAAATAGGGAGATGAGCGAATCCGCGGACACTGCTGGAATGGACGCGGACGGCGTTGGCCTCGTCGACCTCGTATCCGCGGATTCGCTTGAACAACTCGGTCAGCGCCACCCGGGCCTCCATGCGGGCGAGGTGCGCGCCCAGGCAGAAGTGGGCGCCGCTGCCGAAACTCACCAGCTTCGAACCGATGTCACGGCCGATCCGGTATTCGTCGGGGTTTTCGAAAACGCGCTCGTCGCGGTTGGCCGAGCCGGCAAGCAACACCAGCACATCGCCGGCCGGCACCGTGGTGTCGTAGAACGTCATGTCCTCGACGACCGCGCGGGCGAGGATCTGGCTGGAGGTGTCGTACCGCAACGTCTCCTCGATCCACGGTGAGATCAGGTCGTGGTCGTCGAAAACCGGGGCCAGCTGATCGGGGTTCTTGAAACCCCAATACGCGGCGTTGGCAAGCAGCTTCGTGGTGGTCTCATTACCGGCGACGACCATCAGGAACAGGAACGCCATGATCTCGTCGTCGGTGAGCTTGTCCCCGTCGATCTCGGCCTCCACCAGCGCCGAGGTCAGGTCGTCGCTGATCGCCTTGCGGCGCTGCTTCACCATATCGGCGTAGTAGACCAGCAGCTCGCCGGATGCCGCGATGGCGGATTCCGGGACGTCTGCGAGGCCGTCCTCGCGGTGCATGACCCCGTCGGCCAGTGCGCGGATCCGCACACGGTCCTCCACCGGCACACCCATCAGCTCGGAGATGACGTCCATCGGCAACTTGCCGGCGAAATCGTCGACGTAATCGAAGGTGTTGTTCTGCAACGCCTCGTCGAGGTGCTGCACCGCGATCTCGGTGACCCGGGCCTCCAGTTCGCGGATGCGCCGCGGGGTGAAGCCCTTGGACACCAGGGTGCGCAACCGCAAATGGGCCGGATCGTCCAGGGCGAGAAAGGACATCACCCGGTGGGCCTCGTCGTTGCGCGAGATCGGGTCGAGCGAGACGCCGTGCTTGTTGGACAGCGCGACGCTGTTGCGGAAGCCGGCCACGACGTCCTTGTGCCGGGACAGCGCCCAGAACTTGCGCTCGTCGTTGCGGTACAGCGGCGCCTCGTCGCGCAGGCGGCGGTAGTACGGATACGGATCTTCGTGGAAGTCGTAGTCGTACGGGTCGAGGATCGGCTCGACGGCATTCACGGTCATTTGTCTTCTCCCAGGCTCAAGTTCATCGGTCCTCTCCGAGACTCCTGTCATCGGTCCTCTCCGAGACTCCTGTCATCGGTCCTCTCCGAGGACGAGTCCGACCACGTACGTCAATCGGTCCGCAATCTGGTGGTAGGTGAAGGCGCCACTGCCGGCATTGACCAGGGCGCCGAAGAACGTCATCTCCAGGGCGGAGACGATGCGGGCATCGGCATCCGGCCCGACGGCCGACCGGATGCGCTTGTGGATCTCCGCGCCGATGCGGTCGCGCACCTTGCGCACCGCCGGATCGGTGCCGCCACCCAGCAGGGCTGTGGTGCAGGCGGCAGCGACCTCGGGCTCATCGGCGACCACCAGGGTCAACGCGCGCAGCGCCTTGTCGACGCGGGTGGTCATGGACTCGTTCACGTCGGTGAAATACGGGCACCGGCTGACCAGGTCCAGGTACATCTCCGCGATCAGGTGGTTCTTCGACGAGAAGTACGTGTAGGCCGTGGCGGGGGCGACTCCGGCGCGTGCCGCGACCGCGCGCACCGTCAGATCGGCGTAGGACGACTCGCGCAACATCTCGATCCCGGCGGTCAGGACCTTGCGGAAGGTCTCTTCCTGCCGACGGTTGCGCGGGGCTTCCTTGCCTGGCTCCGGAGCTGGTTCTGTGACTGCCGACACCGCATCGCTGGACACATGTCCAAGTTATCCGACGATGTCGAGGTTGAGCAAGTATGGATCCCGACCTGCCGCGATGAGCAGTGCATTTCTTTAGCAGGCATGGCCCGGTGGGGTAGGCGCTTGCGGCTCGACATTGTCTGCGGCTATCGTTCGAGACGAGACAGCCGGACAGTTGTCCAGAATTCGTGAAGTGGAGTTCACCGATGCCGGTACTGGCCGATCGCCAGAGTCAACTGCTTATCGACGGCAAGCTGGTCGCCGGGGGCGGTGGAGCTTTCGAGACCGTCAACCCCGCCACCGAGGAGGTGCTCGGCGTCGCCGCCGATGCCAACACCGAGGACATGGGCAACGCAATAAACGCCGCGCGTCGGGCATTTGATGACACCGACTGGTCGACGAACACCGCGCTCCGGGTGCGCTGCCTGCGGCAGCTGCGCGATGCGCTGCGCGAGAATGTCGAGGAATTGCGGGAGCTGACCATCGCCGAGGTGGGCGCCCCGCGCATGCTCACCTCCGGTGCGCAGCTCGAAGGGCCGATCGACGATCTGGCCTTCTCGGCGGACACCGCCGAGAACTACCAATGGCGCACTGATCTGGGACACGCCACCCCGCAAGGGATTCCGACCAATCGGGTGGTGGCCCGTGAAGCTGTCGGCGTCGTGGGTGCCATCACGCCGTGGAACTTCCCGCACCAGATCAACCTGGCCAAGGTCGGCCCGGCGCTGGCCGCCGGCAACACCTTGATCCTCAAGCCGGCCCCGGACACCCCGTGGGCGGCCGCGGCCATCGGCCAGATCATCGCCGAGCAGACCGACTTCCCGGCCGGCGTGATCAACGTCGTCACCTCCAGCGACCACTCGGTGGGCGCGCTGCTGTCCAAAGACCCTCGGGTGGACATGGTTTCGTTCACCGGGTCGACCACGACCGGACGTGCGGTGATGACCGACGCGGCACTGACCCTCAAGAAGGTGTTCCTGGAACTCGGCGGCAAGTCGGCGTTCCTTGTGCTCGACGACGCCGACCTGGCCGGCGCCTGCTCGATGGCGGCCTTCACGGTGGCCATGCACGCCGGTCAGGGATGCGCGATCACCACGCGTCTGGTGGTGCCTAGGGCTCGTTACGACGAGGCGGTCGAGGCTGCGGCAGCCACATTGGGCGGCATGAAGCCGGGCGACCCCAACAGCAAGCGCACGGTGTGCGGCCCGCTGATCTCGGCCCGCCAGCGCGACCGCGTGCAGTCCTATCTGGATCTGGCGCTGCAGGAGGGCGGCCGCTTCGCCTGCGGCGGTGGACGCCCCGCGGATCTCGACACCGGCTTCTACATCGAGCCGACCGTGATCGCCGGCCTGGACAACAACGCCAGGGTGTCCCGCGAGGAGATCTTCGGGCCCGTGCTGACCGTGATCGCGCACGATGGCGACGACGATGCGGTGCGGATCGCCAACGATTCGCCGTACGGTCTGTCCGGCACCGTGTTCTCCGGTGACGACGACCGCGCCCAGGCTGTGGCGGCCCGGCTGCGCGTCGGCACCGTCAACGTCAACGGCGGCATCTGGTACTCGGCCGACGCACCGTTCGGCGGCTACAAGCAGTCCGGGGTCGGCCGCGAGATGGGCCTGGCCGGCTTCGAGGAATACACCGAAATCAAATGCATCGCGACCTTGGCTAATTGACGTCGAGCGGCCAGTTGCGACACGCGATCTCGCGAGAACCGTGGAACAACTGGCCAGTCGGCCGGAAAGGAATTGAGACATGGGACAGTTCGACAACAAGGTGGCCATCGTCACCGGCGCTGGCGGCGGAATCGGCCAGGCCTACGCCGAAGCCCTGGCACGTGAGGGCGCGGCCGTCGTGGTCGCCGACATCAACACCGAAGGCGCGCAGAAGGTCGCCGACGGCATCAAAGGTGAGGGTGGCAACGCGCTCGCCGTGCGCGTCGACGTCTCCGACATCGACTCGGCCAAAGACATGGCCGCGCAGACGCTTTCGGAGTTCGGCGGCATCGACTACCTGGTGAACAACGCCGCGATCTTCGGCGGCATGAAGCTGGACTTCCTGTTGACCGTCGACTGGGACTACTACAAGAAGTTCATGAGCGTGAACCTCGACGGCGCGCTGGTGTGCACCCGCGCGGTGTACCGCAAGATGGCCAAGCGGGGCGGGGGAGCGATCGTCAACCAGTCCTCGACCGCAGCCTGGCTGTACGCCAACTACTACGGTCTGGCCAAGGTCGGCATCAACGGCCTGACCCAGCAGCTGTCACGCGAACTCGGCGGCCAGAACATCCGGATCAACGCGATCGCGCCCGGGCCCATCGACACCGAGGCCAACCGCACCACCACTCCCAAGGAGATGGTGGACGACATCGTCAAGGGAATCCCGTTGTCCCGCATGGGTCAGCCGGAGGATCTGGTCGGCATGTGCCTGTTCCTGCTGAGCGACCAGGCCAAGTGGATCACCGGCCAGATCTTCAACGTCGACGGCGGACAGATCATCCGGTCATGACCGACGAGCGCTCGCGTGAGGAGCAAACCCCGCTGAAACTCGGCTACATCGGCCTCGGTAATCAGGGCGCACCCATGGCCAAGCGGCTTGCCGACTGGCCCGGCGGCCTCACCGTGTTCGACGTGCGCGCCGAGTCCATGGCTCCGCTGGTCGAGCTCGGGGCGAAGGCGGCCGAAAGCGTCGCCGGTGTGGCAGAGGCCGACGTCATCAGCGTCACCGTGCTGACCGACGCACAGGTGCGCGACGTGGTGGCCGAGCTCGCCGCGCACGCGAAGTCCGGAACCGTGATTGCGATTCACTCCACGATCGAGCCCGGCACTGCCGCAGAGTTGGCAGACCAGCTGCGGCCCAAGGGAATTCGTATCGTAGATGCCCCGGTCAGCGGAGGGGCTGGTGCGGCGGACAAGGGCGAGCTGGCCGTCATGGTCGGTGCCGACGACGACGCGTACGACCTGGTCAAGCCGGTGTTCAAGCAGTGGGCCTCGATGGTGGTCCGCGCCGGAGAACCCGGAGCGGGAACGCGGATGAAGATCGCCCGCAACATGTTGACGTTCATCGGCTTCGCCGCCGCATGCGAGGCGCAGAAGCTCGCCGAGGCGGCGGGGATCGACCTGCAGAAGCTCGGCCGGGTGGTGCGACACAGCGACGCCCAGAGCGGCGGGCCGGGCGCGATCATGGTCCGCGACGACACGTCACCGTTGGCGTCGGATCACTGGATCTACGACATGTTCGTCCACACCCGGGGGCTTGCCGAGAAGGACCTGCGGTTGGCACTCGGGCTCGGCGAGGCCACCGGCGTCGAGCTCCCGCTGGCGGAGATCGCACTGCGGGATCTGGCCGCCGGACTCGGTGTGCCGCATACGGCTTCACACGGCGAAGTCGGCTAGAGAGGATCGAAGAATGGACGAGTTGCGCGCCAAGGGCCTGGCCAAGATGAACGAGGTCTACGGCTGGGAGATGCCGAACATCGAAGGGGACCCGTACTTCGATCTCACCGTCGATCATCTGTTCGGCACCATCTGGAGCAAGCCCGGGCTGTCCATGCGCGAGAAGCGGCTGATGACGTTGTCGGCAGTGACTGCCGTCGGCTCGCAGGACCTCGCCGAGATCCAGGTCAACGCCGCGTTGCTCAACGGGGAGTTCACCGAGGAAGAGCTCAAGGACATCGCCATCTTCCTCACCCAGTACCTCGGCTTTCCGCTCGGTTCCGGGCTCAACGGCACCGTGTCCAAGGTTGTGGCCAAGCGCCGCAAGGCCGCTGAGAAGGGGCTTGACGAGGATCGGCGGGCCAATGTGAACGCCGCCGTGAAGATGAACACCGGGAGCGAGCTCGATGACAAGTAGGTACGCCTCGCTGACCCGCGATGAGCTGGTCACCCTGGTTCCGGAGCTGCTGCTCATGGGGCAGATGATCGACCGCTCTGGGATGGCCTGGTGCATCAGTAATTTCGGCCGGCCGGAGATGCTGCAGATCGCGATCGAGGAGTGGGCGGCATCCAGCCCGATCTATACCAGGCGGATGCAGAAGGCGCTCAAGTACGAGGGCGTCGACATCATCACGATCTTCAAGGGCCTTCAGCTCGACATCGGTGCTCCGCCGCAGTTCATGGATTTCCGCTACACCGTCCATGACCGTTGGCACGGAGAGTTCCACCTCGACCACTGCGGGGCACTGCTCGATGTCGAGCCGATGGGTGAGGACTACGTGCGTGGCATGTGCCACGACATCGAGGACCCGACCTTCGACGCCACCGCGCTGGCCACCAACCGCAAGTGCCAGGTGCGCCCGATTCACCGGCCGCCCCGGACCCCGGCCGACCGGCAGCCGCACTGTGCCTGGACCGTGATCATCGACGAGTCCTACCCAGAGGTCGACGATATCCCGGCACTCGATGTGATCGGCCGGACTCGGGCTGCCCGAACGGTTCTGGATCCCATCGACCCCTCTGACGAGGGCGCGTCCGATTACTCGGGGCCGCTGCTGTCGGACTTCGACTTCGCGGCGTTCTCTCACTCGGCGCTGGTCCGCATCGCTGACGAGGTGTGTCTGCAGATGCATCTGCTGAATCTCTCGTTCATCCTCGCGGTCGGTGCCCGCGCCGGTGCGGACACCGCACTGGCCACCGACATCTGCACCAAGCAGCTGATCGGCGTGGCAGGGCTGGGTGCCGAGCGCATTCACCGGGCGCTGAACCTGCCCGGCGGGATCGAAGGTGCGATCCGGGTGCTCGAACTGCATCCGATGTTCAACCCCTCGGCCTACGTCGATGCCGAGTTCGGCCCCGACACGGTGTCGGTGCGGCGTTCCCCGGCCCATGAAGACGGTGCCTGGGTGTCCCTGGCCGGGCCTGCCGAGACCCGGCCGTTGGAAGCCGTCGTCGCCGCCGTCGACCCGCACCTTTCCGTCGAGGTCGTCGGATCGGACCAGGAGTGGACGGCTCGGGTGATCCAAACCGATACCGCGAGAAAAGAATTCGGTGAAGTCGCGGTGGCGAAGTTCAGCGGCGGGGCATCGTTCGTGTTCGAGCCGCGGAAATCGTTGCCGCTGACGGTGGTGTGAGTCTCCATACTTCACCGCCCGGCTCAGCGACCTAGAGTGGCTGGGTGGGCATCGCAAAGGTCCGCGCATGCGCCCTGGTGGTGGGCTTGTTCGCCGGGTGTGTGGCGGGCTGTGCCGATGATGGGCCGGTTCCGGAGAAGGCGCCGGCCGCCGGCGCGCCGCAGACCGGTGCGCCGGCGATGCAGCCCGCGCGTGTTCGGTCAGTGGACGCGGCCGCGCTGGGCGCCGCTTGGCGTCCGGAGTGCCCGGTACCGCCCGCGGATCTTCGCCGGATCACCCTGTCCTATATAGGTTTTGACGGCCGTTCGCACCGGGGCGACGTGGTGGTGCACCGTGAGGTGGTCAGCGACGTGATCACGATCTTCGGGGACCTGTATGCGGCGCGATTCCCGATCGAGAAGATGCGCACGGTGGACAACTATCCGCGCGCCGACGACGAACTGTCCATGCGGGACGACAACACCTCGGCGTTCAATTGCCGTCGCCTGTCGAATGGATCCTGGTCGTTGCACGCGTACGGTCGCGCGGTCGACGTCAACCCGTTGATCAACCCGTTCATCTCGGCCTCAGGCGAGCTGCAGCCGGCCACCGCGCGGGCATATCTGGACCGCACCCGCACCGATCCGGGGATCATCCGCGACGGCGATGTGGTGACACGGGCCTTCGCCGAGCGCGGCTGGCGGTGGGGCGGGCACTGGCACGACCCCATCGACTACCAGCATTTCGAGCGCCGCTGACGTCGTGTACCGGTTCAGGTCCCCGCTGACGGCCTCTCGGGCGTCAAACGTCCGCCCACGACGGCCGAGCCGACCCACCGCGTCAGATAGCCGCGCAGGGCCTCTCCGGTGCGGGGAGGCCGGCCAGGGTCGATGACGAAGGACTGGATGATCCGGAGTAAGTGCTCGGCGAGCTCGTCCAGTTCGGCGTCGCTGTACCCCACGTCGGCCCAGTCGACGTCCATCTTGTGCAGCATCGCGCGGGCAAAATCGACTGCGACATCCGAGGTCACCGACTCGGTGTGCGCGTTCGCGCGTCCGGGAGCCACGAGCAAACCGATGTGCTTGTCCTGGGGCAACCACTCCAGGGAGGTGGCGATGGATTCGGTGACCGCCTCGACCGGATCCGTCACGCCCTTGACGTGGGTGGCCAGCCGGTCCAGGAAGTCGCTGGCCGCATGTACCGCGGCGGCCACCAGCAGGGCGTCGGTGCTCGGGAAATAGCGGTACACGGTCTGGCGGGTGACGCCGAGCGTGCGGGCCACGTCGGCGATCGAGAAGTCAGCGCCCCGCTCGTCGATCGCCTTCCCGGCCGCGGCCAGGATCCGGGCAATCGCCTCTTCGTCGGTCGCCGGCGCCGACCCGGCCCACCCGTGCGTTCGCATGGGCGAATCCTAGAACAACGAGCGGATAAACCAGCCGGTCAACGGTGGTAGGCGACCGGCAGGTCCTTGACCCCGTTGATCCACCCGGACCGGAGCCGTTGCGGCTCGGCCAGTTTGGTGATGTCGGGGATCTGGTCGGCGATCTCGTTGAACATCAGCTTGATCTCCATCCGCGCCAGGTTGGCGCCGATGCAGTAGTGCGCGCCGTTGCCGCCGAAGGCCAGGTGCGGATTGGGGTTGCGCAGGATGTCGAACGTGAAGGGGGAGTCGAAGACATCTTCGTCGTAGTTGGCCGAGCTGTAGAACAGGCCGGCGCGCTGTCCGGCCTTCACGGTGACATCGCCGATCTGGGTGTCGACCAGTGCGGTGCGCTGGAAGCAGTGCACCGGGGTGGCCCAGCGGATGATCTCGTCGACCGCGGTCTCCGGGCGGTCACGCTTGAAAAGCTCCCACTGGTCCGGATTTTCGAGGAATGCGTTCATGCCGTGCGTCATGGCGTTACGGGTGGTCTCGTTGCCGGCCACCGCCAGCAGGATCACGAAGAACGCGAATTCCACGTCCGTGATGCCTTCTCCAGCTGTGCCTTCCGAGTCGGCTTGTACCAACCGCGTCACGATGTCGTCGGCCGGACACTTCCGGCGCTGTTCGGCCATGTTGTACGCGTAGCCCATGAGCTCCGCGTTGGCCATGGTCGGATCGCTGTCGAAATCGGGATCGTCGGTGTTCATGATGGCGTTGGTCCAGTGGAAGAGCTTCTCCCGGTCTTCCTCGGGCACACCGATCAGGTCCGCGATGGCCTGCAGCGGCAGGCTCATGGCGATGTCGTCGACGAAATTGCCGGTGTCCTTCTTGGCCGCCGCCGCCACGATCTCGCGGGCCGCGACGGCGAGTTTCTCCTCCAGCCCGGCCACCGACCGCGGCGTGAACAGCCGTGACACCAGTTTGCGCAGCCGGGTGTGCTCGGGCGCGTCGTGGTTGATCAGCAGTGCCTTGGTGAGGTCGAGTTGTTCCGAGGTCACACCTTCGGGGAGGCGCATGACGGCGCCCTTGGCGTTGGTCGACCACACTGCGCCGCCGTCGCGGGAGATGGTCTTGATGTCCTCGTGGCGCGTGATCACCCAGTAGCCGCCGTCATTGAAGATCGACTCGTCCTGCTCGTTCCACCACACCGGCGCGGTCTTGCGCAGTTCGGCGAACTCGGTGACGGGGATTCCGCGGAGCAGCACGTCGGGATCGGTGAAGTCGATCCCCGGGGGTAGGAGCGAAGCGACTGGGGGGACATCACCGTCGGCGCCGAACGGGCAGGCATTCATCGTGGTCAAGCCGGATCATCTCCTCGTGTGACGGCGAGCACATTTCTGCATTCGACCATACACTGCGGCGTCAAGTGTATGCCCGAACGCTTCCCGCTACGCTACGACGGTGCGCGTCCTCGTTATCGGATCCGGTGCCCGTGAACACGCCCTGCTGCTGGCCCTGCGCCGCGATCCGCAGGTGGAGGAGATGGCGGTGGCCCCCGGCAACGCCGGTACCCAGTCCATTGCCGATCAGTACGAGGTCGACATCACCTCGGGCGAGGCCGTGGTGAAGCTGGCCCAGCGCCTGCAGAGCGACCTGGTGGTGGTCGGTCCCGAGGTACCGCTCGTGCTCGGCGTGGCCGACGCCGTGCGGGCCGCGGGAATCGCCTGCTTCGGAGCGAGCAAGGACGCCGCCCGCATCGAAGGTTCGAAGGCCTTCGCGAAAGACGTCATGGCCGCGGCAGGCGTCCGTACCGCGAGCAGTGAGATCGTCGACAACCCGGCCCACCTCGACGCCGCGCTCGACCGGTTCGGCCCGGCCGCCGGTCAGGCCGCCTGGGTGGTCAAGGACGACGGCCTGGCCGCCGGTAAGGGCGTGGTGGTCAGCGCCGATCACGACGCCGCCCGCGCCCACGCCGCCAGCCTCCTGGACTCCGGCCACCCCGTGCTGCTCGAATCGTTCCTCGACGGTCCCGAAGTGTCGCTGTTCTGTGTGGTCGACGGTGCCACCGTGGTGCCCCTGCTGCCCGCGCAGGACTTCAAACGGGTCGGTGACGGGGACACCGGTCCCAACACCGGTGGCATGGGCGCCTACGCCCCGTTGCCCTGGCTGCCGGACTCGGTGAAGAACCAGATCGTCGACGAGGTCGTCAAACCCGTTGCCGCGGAACTGGTTGCGCGCGGCAGCTCGTTCTCCGGTCTGCTGTACGCCGGTTTGGCGATCACCTCGAACGGTCCGGCGGTGGTGGAGTTCAACTGCCGCTTCGGTGATCCGGAAACGCAGTCGGTTCTGGCCCTGCTCGATTCGCCGCTCGGGCAACTGCTGAACGCCGCGGCCACCGGCGAGCTCGCCTCATTCGGTGAGTTGCAGTGGCGCGACGGCTACGCCGTCACCGTCGTGGTGGCCGCCGAGAACTATCCGGGCCGGCCGCGCGTCGGCGACGTCATCCACGGATCGGAAGCCGACGGCGTGCTGCATGCCGGCACGGCGCGCCGTGACGACGGCGAGGTGGTGTCCTCGGGCGGCCGCGTGCTCTCAGTGGTCGGCACCGGAGCGGACCTGCCCGCCGCGCGTGATGCGGCATACGCGCTGGCCAAGTCGATCAGGTTGCCGGGCAGCCACTTCCGCACCGACATCGGTCTGGCCGCCGCCGAAGGGCGGATCAGCGTCTAGCCGATCAGGCGACCAGTAACGGGGCCATCCACGCGATCTCGGCGGGCAGCTGCGAACTCCAGAAGCTGCCGTCATGCCCGCCGGGGGAGAAGCCACCCGCCGGCGGATTGGGCAGCTCAGCGATGAACTGCTTGGTGGCCGAGTAGAACGGATCGCTGTTGCCGCAATCGATTCGGATCGGAATCGATCCCAGTGCGCTCTGGCCCCACACACTGTTCGCGGCGTAGTCGGCTGCGCTGTCGAAGGCGCCGGGCGCAGCGGCTCCCGAGGACGTCCAGAGCGCCGGGCTGACCGCACAGATCGCGGCCGTGCGGGCGGGCCCGAGCCGTGACCCGAGCAGCAGCGCGCCGTAGCCGCCCATGGACCAGCCCAAGAATCCCACCCGCGAGGTGTCGAGCCCCTGATCGCCGAGCATCGGGATCAGCTCGTCGAGCACCATCGCGCCCGAGTCCTCGCCGGACGCGCGTTTGTGCCAATAACTTCCACCGCCGTCGACCGCCACCACGGCGAACGGCGGCAACCCGGCCGCCACCGCCTCGGCCAGGCCCTGTTCCACTCCACCGGCCATCACACCGGCGGCATCCTGCCCTTTGCCGTGCAGGGCGATCACCGGGCGGAGTTTGCCGGTCTGGCCCGGCGGCCGGGCGATGGCCCAGTTGGTGTTCGTCCCGCCACGCGCGGCCGACACGAACGAGCCGCTGGTGAACGTCGGGGCCGCGACCGGGGCGGCCGGCGAGACAGGGGCGGAGGCGAGGGCTAGGGCACCGGCGGCGCCGGCAGCCGCACCGACGCCGAGGCGCAGGACTGCGCGACGGGTCAAGTTGGGCATGCGGGCCATCTTGCCATCGCCCGACAGAGGTATCGGCCAGTGGCATTCCCGTGGCATGGCCGACGCGCCGGAAAAACCTGAGTAGAGCCTGATGATTGGCCGAAACCCCGATGTGGAGGGGGCCGTGCTGGCAGCATGTGGAAGGTGACGGCAGCGGTCACCCCTAAAGGGGAGCGTCGGCGGTACGCCCTCGTCAGGGCAGCCGCCGAGTTGCTTTGTGAAGGCGGATTCGACGCCGTCCGGCATCGCGCCGTGGCGCGCCGGGCCGGCCTGCCGCTCGCGTCGACGACGTACTACTTCTCGTCTCTCGACGACCTCATCGGCAAGGCTGTGGAATACATCGGAACCCGAGAGGCCGAACAACTGAGGGCCGGTGTGGCCAACCTGTCGCGGCGGCGCCGCGGTGCCGAGTCGACTGCCGGCGTCCTGGTGGACTTGTTGCTGGGGGAATCTCTGGAGAGGCCCGGAAGCGAGGAGTTGATCTCGCGTTACGAGCGCTACATCGCCTGCGCCCGGCAGCCCGGGCTGCGCGACATCCAACGGCGCATCCTGCAACAGCGCACCGATGCCGTGCTCGAGGTGGTGGAACGCTCGGGCCGCTCGGTGCGGGCCGAACTGGTCACCGCCCTGGTGTGCGCCGTCGACGGAGCCGTGGTTGCATCGTTGGTGGACGAAGGTGAAGGGGCCAGAGTCAACGCCCGCGCGACGTTGATCGACGTCATCGATGTCCTTGCGCCCGTCGACGAGCAGGCGGGTACGCGTCTGACCGGCTGAAGGAGGGGGAATGTCGCTACCCGCAACCGCGGAGGAGCCACAGCTCAAGCGGGTGATGGGGCCCGGACTCTTACTACTGTTCGTCGTCGGCGACATCCTCGGCACGGGCGTGTATGCGTTGACGGGGCAGGTCGCCAAGGAAGTCGGCGGCGCCGCGTGGCTTCCGTTCCTTGCGGCGTTCCTGATCGCCACCATCACCGCGTTCAGCTATCTCGAGCTGGTCACCAAGTACCCCCAGGCGGCCGGCGCAGCGCTGTACGCGCACAAGGCATTTGGCGTCCAGTTCGTCACCTTCCTGGTGGCGTTCATCGTGATGTGCTCCGGAATCACCTCCGCCTCAACAGCTTCGCGATTCTTCGCGGCCAGCTTCTTCAAGGGTCTCGAGGTGAACTTCGACTACGCCCCCGGCTGGGAGAAGCTCGGCATCATCGGGCTGGCGCTGCTGTTCATGGCGATGATCGCCATGGTGAACCTGCGCGGGGTCAGTGAAAGCGTCAAGCTCAACGTCTTTCTCACCTTCGTCGAGATCACCGGTCTGCTGCTGGTGATCCTGGTCGGGCTGTGGGCATTCACCGGCGGCACTGCCGAAGTGGACTTCAGCCGGGTCGTCGCATTCGAGACGCCCGACGGAAAGAATGCCTTCCTCGCCGTCACCACGGCCACCTCGCTGGCGTTCTTCGCGATGGTCGGCTTCGAGGACTCGGTCAACATGGCCGAGGAGACCAAGGATCCGGTGCGGATCTTCCCCAAGGTGCTGCTGTCCGGTCTCGGCATCGCGGGCCTGGTGTATGTGCTCGTCTCGGTCATCGCGGTGGCGCTGGTTCCGGTGGGGACACTGGCCGCCAGCAAGTCTCCCTTGGTCGAGGTCGTCCACGCCGGTGCACCCGGACTGCCGATCGACAACATCCTGCCGTTCATCTCGATGTTCGCGGTGTCCAACACCGCGCTGATCAACATGCTGATGGCCAGCCGCCTCATCTACGGGATGTCACGCCAGCACGTGCTGCCTCCCATCCTGGGTGCGGTGCACCCGCGGCGCCGTACCCCTTGGGTCGCAATCACGTTCACCACGGTGCTGGCGTTCTGTCTGATCTTCTACGTATCGACCTTCGCCAGCGAGGACGCCATCGCGGTGCTGGGCGGTACGACGTCACTGTTGTTGCTCGCGGTGTTCGCGATGGTGAATGTGGCGGTCCTGGTGCTGCGCCGGGACGTGCGAAACGAGGGTGGGCATTTCAAGACTCCGACCGCGCTGCCCGTCGTCGGCTTCGTCGCCTCGCTCTATCTGGTGCTGCCCACTTCGGGCCGGCCATCCGAGCAGTACATCCTGGCGTTGGCCCTCGTGGTCATCGGCATCGTGCTGTTTGCCATCACCATGGTGATCAACCGGCAGCTCGGCATTCGCGGGGCGGGTATCACCGACCCGACCCATCTCGGCGACGCGCCCTAGGTCTCGGCGCGCAACTTCTCGATCCGGTTCTGCAGCAACGCAATCCGATGGGCATTGCCGTCCAGCTCGAGGTAGCGGTCTCCGAACACCGCCAGCAGGGCGTCGTCGAGGCGACGCACCGCGCCGGGCGGGTATCGATAGTCCATCAGGCGGTTGATCTCGTCGGTGTCCACCGAATCCAGCACGCCCGTCAACGCATCCAGCGAGGTGATGCCGAGCTCGAGCAGCAACCCGGAGATCCAGCTGTAATGGTCGGTGCGGGACCAGCCGGCGTCGGCGAAGCGGTTGCCCAGATACGTTGCCAGTACCGGTGTGGCGATGCGCGCGTCCGAAGACGACTCTGCGAATTCCGCGCCCCCCTCCTCGTCGGTCATGGTCTGCCGCAGCCGTTCCCGGATCTCGGTGAACTCGCGATCGGCCAGCTCCAGAAGTCCGGCGGCCAACGTGAACCGGCGGTCCAGTTCGCTGACATGCTCGGCCGGGATCGATCCCTTGTACCGCACGTCGTGCTCGAACTCGGCCCACGCGTGCTGCAGGACGGTACGGACCTGGATGGACGCCGGATACTGCTCGCCTTCCACGCCGATCAGCAGGTGCCGGCTCGCATAGCCCCAGCGGCCCTGGCGGGCGGTCTGCAGACCCATGTCCTGGTCGTCGAGCAGCCGCATCTCCTCGGCCAGCAGGTTGGCCACAGCGTCGACGTCCTCACGCAGATAGGTGATGACGCGCAGGCCCACCTGGTCGGTGATCTCGACCAGCGGATCGCTGTAGAGCGGAGTGCCGTCGGCCGCACGGCGATTGGCCTTCGCGGCGAACGAGTCGACACTCTTGGTCCGCGCCGTGATGCTCAGATAGTTGATGCCTGCCTCATCGAGCAGTCCGGTGACCAGCTTGAGGTACTGCTCCGTGGCGGCCACCAGGTCGGGGCGCCGGGCGGCATATTCGGCCACCGCGTTCGACGGCGGCGCATCGCGTGGCGGTGCCGGTCGTTGGCGGGGCAGCCGGTCCGGGGGAAGTGACGGGGTGACGATGTAGCCGGTGGCGAAGTCGCCGTAGATCGTCACGTCCTCGGGCCGGTGGTACCAGTACAGCGCGATGTAGGCGCAGAGCATGGCGTCGACGGGGTCCTCGTCACGGTCGAGTTGGCCCGGCCGGGTGGCGGCCTCGATCCGCCGGCGCAGCTCGACCCAGCTGACGTTGCGGTTGGCCCGCAGCCTCGGAGTCGCGGTGTCGAGCTCCTCGATGAACGTCATCAACCGCAGCAGCTCGTGCTGGCGGTCGCCGAACGATCCCCGCTTGTACTTCAGGGTCTTGTCGAGGCCGAACAACACGATGCTGGCCGGATGCGGATAGACCTCGATCGCGCGGCGCCGCGACGTGGACGACGGGTCCATGTCCAGTCCCAGCGCCGCGGCGATACGGGCGCCGCGCGGATGCTTGAACTCCGGTCGTTCGGTGAAGGCCGGGCGCGCACCGGCGTCGAACCGCTGGAAGTCCCGGTTGAGATCCCGTTCGCACTGCCGGTGGCCGGTCGGGTTCTTCACGATGAGCGGGGCATCGATGGCCACCAGGCAGTCGCCGCTGACGTAGGGCTCGATGGCCGCCGCGATGTCGTCGTCGTCCTGCGCCACACCGACGTGCAGGAGCCGCCCACCGGAGTCGATGACAGCCACGCCCGTCTGGTTCTTCTCGCCCCACGCGAGGTCGAGTCCGACGAAGTACATCCGTCCACTGTCTCATTGGTACCCCGGCCCGGGTCGTAAGCTGTGTGTTCGTGACGATCCCGAATGTTCTGGCCAACCGCTACGCCAGCGACGAAATGGTCGCGATCTGGTCGCCCGAGGCCAAGATCGTCGCCGAGCGCCGACTCTGGCTCGCCGTGCTCCGCGCGCAGGCCGAGCTGGGTGTCACGGTGCCCGACGGCGTGATCGACGACTACGAGCGGGTACTGGAGAACGTCGACCTCGCCTCCATCGCGGCGCGCGAGCGCGTCACCCGCCACGACGTCAAGGCCCGCATCGAGGAGTTCAACGCGCTGGCCGGCCACGAGCACATCCACAAGGGCATGACGAGCCGCGACCTCACCGAGAACGTCGAGCAGCTGCAGATCCGTCAATCCCTCGAGCTCGTATTCGCCCACGGCGTGGCGGTGGTCGCCCGGCTGGCCGAACGCTCCGTCGTCTACCGCGACGTGGTCATGGCGGGCCGGTCGCACAACGTGGCCGCCCAGGCCACCACGCTCGGCAAGCGGTTCGCCTCGGCGGCCGAAGAGAGTTTGGTGGCCCTGACGCGGCTGAGGGAGCTGATCGACCGCTACCCGCTGCGCGGCATCAAAGGCCCGATGGGGACCGCCCAGGACATGCTCGATCTGTTCGACGGGGACACGTCAAAGCTGGCCGAACTGGAACGACGGGTCGCCCAATTCCTGGGCTTCACAGACGTTTTCACCAGTGTCGGGCAGGTCTACCCGCGTTCGCTGGACCACGATGTGCTCTCGGCGCTGGTACAGGTGGGTGCCGGGCCGTCCTCGCTGGCGCACACCATCCGGCTCATGGCCGGCCACGAGCTGGTGACCGAGGGCTTCGCGCCCGGACAGGTCGGCTCCTCGGCCATGCCTCACAAGATGAACACCCGGTCCTGCGAGCGGGTCAACGGCCTGCAGGTGGTACTGCGCGGCTACGCCTCGATGGCCGCCGAACTGGCAGGCGCGCAGTGGAACGAGGGCGACGTGTTCTGCTCGGTGGTGCGCCGCGTCGCGCTGCCCGACGGATTCTTCGCCATCGACGGGCAGACCGAGACCTTGCTGACCGTGCTCGACGAGTTCGGTGCCTACCCGGCGGTGATCCAGCGCGAGCTGGACCGCTATCTGCCGTTCCTGGCCACGACCCGCATCCTGATCGCCGCGGTGCGCGCCGGGGTGGGCCGCGAAACCGCGCACGAGGTGATCAAGGAACACGCCGTGGCCGTCGCGCTCGACATGCGTGAGCGCGGATTGGAGCCCGACCTGCTGGACCGCCTGGCTGCCGATCCGCGGCTGCCGCTGGACCGGGCGGCGCTGGAGGCCGCGCTGGCCGACAAGCAGGCCTTCACCGGCGCCGCGGGCGCCCAGGTCGACGGCGTTGTCGCGGCCGTCGACGAGCTGGTCAGCCGCTACCCGGAGGCCGCCAAGTACACCTCGGGCGCCATCTTGTGACTTTGGCGGCCGACCTCACCGACCTGGACAATTTCGCGGCCGGTTTCCCGCACGAGTTGTTCGCCGCACACCGCCGCGAAGCCCCGGTGTACTGGCACCCGGCGACCGAACATACCCCCGATGGTGAGGGCTTCTGGTCGGTGGCCACGCACGCCGAAACCCTTGCGGTGCTGCGCGATGCGGACACCTACTCGTCGGTGACCGGCGGTACCCGACCCTACGGGGGCACGCTCCTGCAGGACCTGTCCATCGCCGGGCAGGTGCTCAACATGATGGACGATCCGCGGCATTCCGAGATCCGGCGGCTGGTCAGCTCCGGGCTCACCCCGCGGATGATCCGGCGGGTCGAAGACGACCTGCGGATGCGGACGCGCCGGCTGCTGGACGAGGTGGTGGCCGGAGCACCGTTCGACTTCCTGGTCGACGTGGCCGCGGAGCTGCCCATGCAGATGATCTGCATACTGCTGGGAGTGCCTGAATCCGAACGGCATTGGCTGTTCCACGCGATCGAGCCGCAGTTCGACTTCGGTGGTTCGCGCTCGGCGGCCATGGCGCAGATGACTGCCGAAGAGGCGGGCTCACGGATGTACACCTACGGCCAGGAACTCATCGCCGCCAAACGTGCCGAGCCCACCGACGACATGCTCTCGGTGGTGGCCAACGCGTCGGATGCCGAGTTGAGCGATCTCGAGCTCTACCTGTTCTTCAGCCTCCTGTTCAGCGCCGGAGCCGAGACCACCCGCAACGCGGTGGCCGGCGGACTGCTGGCATTGATCGAAAACCCTTCGCAGCTGGCATTGTTGCGGGAGGACCTCGGCGAACTGCCCACCGCCATCGAGGAGATGGTGCGCTGGACGTCGCCGTCACCGTCCAAGCGGCGCACCGCAACCCGAGCGGTGACGCTGGGTGGCTGCGACATCGAGGCCGGGCAGAAGGTGCAGGTGTGGGAGGGTTCGGCGAACCGGGACGCGCTGGTGTTCGAGCGCCCGGACGTTTTCGACATCACGCGTAAGCCCAACCCGCACTTGGGTTTCGGCTACGGCGTGCACTACTGCCTCGGCGCCAACCTGGCTCGGCTGGAGTTGCGGGTGCTGTTCGAGGAGCTCTTGGGCCGGTTCTCGTCGGCCCGGCTGACCAAGCCCGTCGAATGGGCCCGCAGCAACCGGCACACCGGGATCCGGCATCTCGTGGTCGAATTCGCCTAACCTCGGAGCATGGACTCAGGCCAAAACGACCATCTCCGAGTCTCAGACGCCGAGCGCGCCAGGGTGGGACAACTGCTCGAACGTGCGGTAGGCGAAGGCATGATCACGCTCGACGAATTCACCGAGGGCTACGACGCCGCCCTGGCCGCGCGGACCCGCGGTGAGCTGAGCGCGGTGATAGCCGATCTGCCGCTGGCCGCACCGCCAGCGCAGCGTCCGGCGGTCGCACCCGAGGAGCTGCGCGGGTGGATGTCGTCGATCGTGCGGCGCGGACAGTGGAGGGCGGCGCCGGTGCTGCACCTGAACACCCGGCTGTGCAGCACGACCCTCGACTTCACCTCGGCGGTCCTACCCAGCCGGGTCGTCGAGATCCTCGTCGACGATTACTGCAGTTCGACCGAGATCATCGTGCCCACCGCGGCCACCGCCGACCTCAACGGCGTCAACGCCGTCGCCGGCAGTGCCACGGTCAAGGTGCGCACCAGCCCGCCGTCGGACCAGCTGCATCTCGTGGTGCGCGGCCGGGTGCGGATGGGTTCGGTGACGGTGCGCCACCCCTTTGGAAGCTGGCTGCGGAGAATCAGCGGTACTGCATAGCGCAGCGGATCTCGGTGATCACCCGCTGCGGATACTCGGTCAGATCCAGCCAGGTGAACCGCAGCACCTGCCAGCCCATCAGCGCGATCTCGTTCTGCTTGACCCGATCGTGCTGGAAGTCCTCCTGATCGCTGTGGAACGCCCAGCCGTCGGTCTCGATCGCGAGTTTGTGAGCGCGGAAGGCAACGTCGATCACGTATCGGCCCAGGCGGTAGTTGGCCTTCCATCCGGTGATCCGGGCTTCTCTGAGCAGCTTGACCAGTAGCCGCTCGGCTTCACTCCGTGCTCCGTCAGCCGCGGCGATGAGCAACCTGCGGGCAGCTGGCGAGCCGTGCCTGCCCTTGTTGTGCAGATGCGCCCGCCACAGGTCGCGCAGCTCGGTGTGGCGCTGCAACGCGGTGTCCATGAGCCTGGCGCCACCGCCCCGCCGGGCCGCGGCCTCCACGACCGTCAGCGGCAGCGCCGTCACCCGCAGACCGCGGCGTTCCACTATGTCGCGCGGGTCGAGGTCACGCCTGCGCAGCCGGATGCCGTGCCGCTGCGGATGGTGGCCCGTCCTCGGGATGGTGACCTCAACGATTTCCGGCGGGTATCTGGCGACCTCGTGCCACCACGCGGCGGCCAGTCCGGTCGCTGTCGCATTCGGCCCCGCCGACCAGACAGCGGTCCTGATCCTGGCTGAATCGGTGAACGGTCGATCGTCGACGAAATAGACCCCAGGCGAGCAGCGGAGCCAACGTCCAGACCGGACCCTGCGGTAGACCGCCTGCTTGCTCAGCCCAGCCTGCTGTGCCTGAGCCAGGGTGATTACGCCATCGTGGTCGCGCAGATAGTCATCGAGCACATCGATTGGACGGGCTGCCCCCGCCAACCGGTTCCCACCCCTGTGATTTGGGTGCGTTCAGTAACGGTGGGCGTTACTGAACGCACCGAAATCACTGGGAAACGCGGCGGAGGCGCATACCGGCGGACCGCAGCTCAAGGGCCGCCAGCCCGCGAATGGCCTGCTGATCCTGACTGCGCCAGGCGCCGACCGGGTCGTCGGACACCGCGGTCAGCTTGGCCAGCGGCCGGTTGGCCAGGGCCCGCAGCGCCAGCAGCTGTTCCCCGGCCGCTGTCGAGGCCAGGGTGATCGCCGTCCACTTGCGCCGGAAGAACCGCACGCGCAGATACAGCCATGGCAGCGCCACGAAGAGGATGGGTGCCGCGGCCACCGCCAGGGCCAGCACCCAGGCCAGCCAACTGGCCGTGCTGTCCAGGTTGGCGCCGGCACCCGCGATGTCGAGGGCCGCGTCGCTGGCAGCGCGTAGCGGCTTGCTCAGCGTGTCGCCGATCAGAGGAACGTGGTCGGTGCTGTCACCGGCGGAGCCGAGGTTGTCGGCAACCCCGTTGGCGCCGCTCTGGACCTGCCTGCCG
Organism: Mycobacterium sp. URHD0025; assembly: GCF_000426065.1. GTDB lineage: Bacteria > Actinomycetota > Actinomycetes > Mycobacteriales > Mycobacteriaceae > Mycobacterium. The sequence goes on from NZ_AUEQ01000016.1 coordinate 119,775, forward strand.
ACCTCGGCGATGGTCGACACGGCCGAATGCACGGCCAGGCCGACCAATATCCAGACCGCGGTCCAGGTGATGACGGCCACGTCGCTGAACAACTGCGCCAACAGGCGGCCGGGTCTGCTGGCATAGGGCAGGTACCGCGATCTCATGAAACCGATCCCAACACATAGGGTGGCCCAATGCGCCCCGCTCTGTCCGACTACCAGCACCTGGCCAGCGGCAAGGTCCGCGAGTTGTACCGCATCGACGACGATCATCTGCTGTTCGTGGCAACCGACCGCATCTCGGCCTATGACTACGTCCTGGACTCACAGATCCCGGACAAGGGCCGGATCCTGACGGCCATGAGCGTGTTCTTCTTCGACCTGATCAGCGCGCCGAACCACCTGGCCGGACCGCCGGACGACGAGCGCATCCCGGCCGAGGTGCTGGGGCGTGCGCTGGTGGTGCGCCAACTCAAGATGCTGCCCGTGGAATGCGTGGCTCGTGGCTACCTGACCGGTTCCGGGCTGCTCGACTACCAGGCCTCGGGTTCGGTGTGCGGTATCCCGCTGCCGGCCGGCCTGGGCGAGGCCAGCAAGTTCGACGAGCCGCTGTTCACCCCGGCCACCAAGGCCGACATCGGCGAGCATGACGAGAACATCTCATTCGCCACGGTCACCGACCTGGTGGGTGCGGAGCTGGCCGATCAACTGAAGGAACGCACGCTGCAGACCTACCTGCAAGGCGCGGACCACGCGCTGACCAAGGGCATCATCATCGCCGACACCAAGTTCGAGTTCGGAGTCGATCAGGACGGCAATGTGGTCCTGGCCGACGAAGTCTTCACCCCGGACTCATCCCGGTACTGGCGCGCGGAAACGTATCGGCCGGGCGTGGTTCAGGACAGCTTCGACAAGCAGTTCGTCCGCAATTGGCTCACCGGACCGGACTCCGGGTGGGACCGGCACGGCGACACTCCGCCGCCGCCGCTGCCCGATGACATCGTGGCCGCGACTCGTGACCGTTACATCGAGGCATACGAACGGATTTCGGGTCTGCGATTCGAAGATTGGATCGGCGCATGAGCGAGTCCGTCACGCCGCCCGTCGCCAAGCGCGGCAACCACCGCCGCGAGCATCACGGCGACGTGTTCATCGACCCCTACGAGTGGTTGCGCGACAAGGACGATCCCGAGGTGATCGCTCATCTGGAGGCAGAGAACGCCTACACCGACGATGCGACCGCTCATCTGGAGCCGTTGCGCCAGAAGATCTTCGACGAGATCAAGGCCCGTACCAAGGAAACCGACCTTTCGGTGCCGATGCGCCGGGCCGGATGGTGGTACTACGCGCGCTCCTTCGAGGGCAAGCAATACGCGGTGCACTGCCGGTGTCCGATCGGCGATCCGGACGACTGGACACCGCCCGAACTCGCCGAGGGTGCCGAGATTCCCGGCGAGCAGATCCTCCTCGACGAGAACGTGGAGGCCGACGGACGCGAGTACTTCTCGCTCGGGGCGGCGACGGTCAGCCTGGACGGCAATATTCTGGCCTTCTCGGTCGACGTCAAGGGCGACGAGCGATACACCTTGAGGTTCAAGGATCTACGCACCGGCCGGCTTTATGACGACACGATCGTCGGCATCGGCGCCGGCGGTACCTGGGCGGCCGACAGTCGCACGTTCTACTACACCACCGTCGACGACGCCTGGCGGCCGGACACCGTGTGGCGGCACCGGCTGGCTTCCGGGCTGGCCGCCGAGAAGGTGTATCACGAACCCGACGAGCGGTTCTGGGTCGCGATCGGCCGTAGCCGCAGCGACAAGTACCTTTTCGTCGCATCGGGCAGCGCGGTCACCACCGAGGTCCGGTACGTCGATGCGAACGACCCGACCGCCGAGCTCACCACCGTGTGGGAGCGCCGCGACCTGGTGGAGTATTCGGTCGAGCACGCCGTGGTCGCGGGCGAGGACCGGTTCTTGATCCTGCACAACGACGGTGCAGAGAACTTCACGCTGGTGGACGCTCCGATCAGCGACCCCAGCGATTTCCGGACGCTGATCGAGCATCGTGCGGATGTGCGGTTGGACGGAGTCGACGCATTCGACGGCTTCCTCGTGATCAGCTACCGCAGTGAGGCATTGCCGAAGATGGCGCTGTGGCGACTCACCGACGAGGGTTACGGCACGCGCGAAGAGCTGACCTTCGACTCCGAGTTGACCGCAGCGGGGATGGGCGGGAACCCGAATTGGTCCACACCGAAGCTGCGGATCGGCGCTACCTCGTTCATCACACCGGCGCGGATCTATGACCTCGATCTGGCCACGGGGGAGCGCACCCTGCTGCGCGAGCAGCCGGTACTGGGCGGATACCGGCCGGAAGACTATGTGGAGCGCCGGGATTGGGCCACGGCACCCGACGGGGCACGTATCCCGGTCTCGATCATCCACCGGGCCGGGTTGCAGTTTCCGGCCCCGGCGCTGATCTACGGATACGGTGCCTACGAGTCGTGTGAGGATCCGCGGTTCTCGATCGCGCGGTTGTCCCTGCTGGACCGGGGCATGGTGTTCGTGATCGCCCATGTGCGCGGCGGCGGCGAGTTGGGGCGCCCGTGGTACGAGCACGGCAAGCTGCTGGAGAAGACCAACACGTTCACCGATTTCATCGCGGCGGCAAGACATCTCGTCGAGGACGGGATTACCCGTCCGCAGAATCTGGTGGCCCTCGGGGGCAGCGCGGGCGGGTTGTTGATGGGTGCGGTGGCCAACATGGCCCCGGAGCTGTTCGCGGGGATCCTGGCTCAGGTCCCGTTCGTCGACGCGTTGACGACCATCCTGGATCCGTCGTTGCCGCTGACCGTGACCGAGTGGGACGAATGGGGAAATCCGTTGGAGGACCCCGAGGTTTACCGCTACATGAAGTCCTATACGCCGTATGAGAATGTGGCGGCGCAGGACTATCCCGCGATCCTGGCGATGACCTCGCTCAACGACACCAGGGTGTATTACGTCGAACCGGCCAAATGGGTTGCCGCTCTGCGGCATACGAAGACGGACGGGCATCCCGTCCTGCTGAAGACCGAGATGGTGGCCGGCCACGGCGGCCTGTCGGGACGATACGAGCGGTGGAAGGAAGCCGCGTTCCAGTACGCCTGGTTGCTAGCCGCCGCCGACCGCGACAATTACGGCAGCGGCCAGGTAGACAGCCTCTTCGGCGGTCCGAACGCTTAACCGCGTGGTCATCGATTTCGGCGGGTTCGGCATCCGGGCGGCATAGACGTTGGCGGGGAACATCGCCAGCATCAGCAGCAACAGGCACGTGGCCGCGGCGACGCGGGTCGGCGGGTAGAGCAGTCCGGCGGCACCGGCCAGTTCCAGTACGCCCGTGACGGACACCAGCACACCCGGCGCGGGTAGGGCCGGCGGCACGATCGCGATCATGTCGCGCCGCAACGGGTTCACGAAATGTGCGATGCTGGTCATGGCGAACATCGCCGCCAGACCCACCGCGATCGCCGTGGTCCAGTTGTCCAGATAGTCCACGCCCAGCAGGCCGATGGCCCGGGCCGCCGCGCTACCCAGCACCAGGGTCAGAAAGACCGCCATCGCGCCTCCAAACTTGTCAGTGCCTAGATCGCTACGGTACTCATGATCTAGGCGCTGTCAAGATGTGGGATAGGATGACGTTCATGGGCTATCACCATGGCGACCTCAAGGCCGTGATCCTCGCTCAGGCCGCCACTCTGGTGGCCGAACGCGGTGCCGACGGCATCTCGCTGCGCGAACTCGCGCGCGCCGCGGGCGTGTCACACGCCGCGCCCGCTCACCACTTCACCGATCGGCGCGGGTTGTTCACCGCACTGGCCACCGAGGGGTTCCAGCTATTGGCCGCCGCACTGACCGAGGCCCGACCGCAATTCATCGACGCCGCGAAGGCCTACGTGCGCTTTGCCCTGGGCCATCCCGGTCATTACGAGGTGATGTTCGACAAATCGCTCTACGACGACACTGACGCGGAACTGGTCGCCGCGGCCTCGGCCGCCGGTGCCGAACTGAACCGCGGCGTCGGCACCCTGGCCGACCCGAAGGCGGCCGCTGACCCGGCGAGTGCCGCGCTGGCCGCTTGGTCTCTGGTGCACGGTTTTTCGATGCTGTGGCTCAACGACGCGATCGACACCGCGGGTGATCCCATCGCCAAGGTGCAGGGTCTGGCCGAGATCCTGTTCGACGAACAGGTCCGGTAGCGTCGGGGCGATGAGCCTCAACAACATCCCGCTGACCACTCTCGATGGCAAGCCGACGACGTTGGCCGAATTGGCAACCGGCGCAGCCCTGGTGGTCAACGTGGCCTCCAAATGCGGGCTGACGCCGCAATACGCCGCGCTGGAGAAGCTCGCCCAGGAATACGGCCCGCGCGGGCTGACCGTCGTCGGTGTGCCCTGCAACCAGTTCATGGGCCAGGAGCCGGGCAGTGCCGAGGAGATCCAGACTTTCTGCTCGACCACCTACGGCGTCACCTTCCCGTTGCTGGCCAAAACCGACGTCAACGGCGCCGACCGGCACCCGCTGTACACCGAGCTCACCCAGGCCGCCGACGCGGCCGGTGAGGCCGGAGACATCCAGTGGAACTTCGAGAAGTTCCTGCTCACCCCGGACGGTACGGTGGCCAACCGGTTCCGCCCTCGCACCGAGCCCGATGCGCCCGAGGTCGTCGCGGCCATCGAGGCGGTACTGCCCGCCTGAGCGACGGGTCTGGCCGAATGGACATTCGGCGTCAGAGTGTTCGACACCGTCCCGACATGTGACGTTGCCACACTGGCAGCGTGACCGGACAACTCATCGTCTCGATATCGCAGATCAGCGACCGCACGCTGGCCGACGTCGCGTCGTTCTGCGCCGAGCTCGATGCCCGTGGCGTGCCCGCGTCGTTGATGGTGGCACCGCGGCTCAAGGGCGGCTACCGGTTGGACCGCGACGCCGAGACCGTGGACTGGGTGGCGCAACGCCGCACCGGTGGCGACGCCGTCGTCCTGCACGGCTACGACGAGGCGGCCACCAAGAAGCGGCGCGGTGAGTTCGCCTCGTTGCCCGCCCACGAGGCCAACCTGAGGCTGATGGGCGCCGACCGGGTGCTCGAACACCTGGGACTGCGCACCAGATTGTTCGCCGCGCCCGGCTGGGCAGTCTCGCAGGGTACGGTGACGGCCCTGCCGCGCAACGGCTTTCGTTTGCTCGCTGACCTCAGCGGCATCACCGACCTGGTCCGTCAGACCACCACGCGTGCCCGGGTGGTGGGTATCGGAGAAGGATTTCTGTCGGAGCCGTGGTGGTGTCGCACCGTGGTGCTCTCGGCCGAGCGGATCGCGCGTCGCGAGGGCACGGTGCGCGTCGCGGTTGCCGCACGGCATCTGCGCAAGCCTGGCCCGCGTCAGACCATGCTCGATGCGATAGACCTGGCTTTGCTACACCGCTGCGTGCCCACGGTCTATCAATGGCGAGGGCTTTCGGTACTGACCGAGGCCGCCTGACTAGGGCTAGTCTTGCGTCTCATGGCAGACGCCGATGTCATTGTCGTGGGGGCGGGTCTGGCCGGACTGGTCGCCGCGTGCGAACTGGTGGAGCACGCGGGCCGAGCCGGAAATCATGCCCAGGGTCTCCGCGTGCTCATCGTGGACCAGGAGAATGCCGCCAACATCGGGGGCCAGGCCTTCTGGTCCTTCGGAGGGTTGTTCTTCGTCGACAGTCCCGAACAGCGCAGGCTGGGTATCCGTGACAGTCAGGAACTGGCTCTGCAGGACTGGCTGGGCACCGCGGGCTTCGACCGGCCCGAAGACCACTGGCCCCGGGAGTGGGCGCACGCGTACGTCGATTTCGCCGCAGGGGAGAAACGCAGCTGGCTGCGCGCGAGGGGCCTGCAGACCTTCCCCTTGGTCGGGTGGGCCGAGCGCGGCGGTTACGGCGCACTGGGGCACGGCAATTCGGTGCCACGCTTTCACATCACCTGGGGGACCGGCCCGGCCATCGTCGACGTCTTCGCCCGCCGGTTGTCGGACGAGCCCCGGGTGCGCTTCGCGCATCGGCACCGGGTCGATGAACTCATCGTCTCCGACGGCGCCGTCGTCGGCGTGCGGGGTGCGGTACTGGAGCCGTCCGACGCGCCTCGCGGCGCACCGTCGTCACGGAACGTCGTCGGAGACTTCGAGTTCCGCGCACCCGCGGTGATCGTGGCCAGCGGCGGCATCGGCGGCAACCACGATCTTGTCCGCAAGAACTGGCCGGCTCGCATGGGACGGGTTCCCGAGCAATTGCTCAGCGGCGTCCCTGCCCACGTCGACGGCCGCATGATCGGCATCTCCGAGACCGCCGGCGCCCACGTCATCAACAGCGACCGAATGTGGCACTACACCGAAGGCATCACCAACTACGATCCGATCTGGCCCGATCACGGCATCCGTATCCTGCCGGGCCCGTCCTCACTGTGGTTGGACGCCAACGGAAAACGGTTGCCCGGTCCGCTGTATCCGGGCTTCGATACCCTCGGGACGCTCGAACACATCTGCCGCACCGGTCAGGATTACACCTGGTTCATCCTCAATGCTCGGATCATCGCCAAGGAGTTCGCGCTGTCCGGTCAGGAGCAGAACCCCGACCTCACGTCGCGCAGTGTGCGCGATGTGCTGGCGCGGGTACGCCCCGGCGCGCCGGGGCCCGTGCAGGCGTTCGTCGACCGCGGTGTCGACTTCGTCAGCGCACGCTCGCTGCGCGAGCTGGTGGCCGCGATGAACGACGTGCCGGATGTGGTCGAAATCGACTACGCCACGGTCGCAGCCGAGGTGACGGCGCGGGACCGCGAAGTGGTCAACAAGTTCACCAAGGACGGGCAGGTCACCGCGATCCGGGCGGCCCGCACCTATCTCGGTGACCGGTTCAGCCGCGTCGTCGCCCCGCACCGGCTGACCGACCCGAAGGCGGGTCCCTTGATCGCCGTCAAACTGCACATCCTCACCCGAAAGTCCTTGGGCGGACTCGAAACCGACCTGGACTCACGAGTGCTCAAATCCGACGGTGCGGTATTTCCCGGCCTCTACGCCGCCGGTGAGGCGGCCGGGTTCGGCGGGGGCGGGGTGCACGGTTACCGCTCTCTGGAAGGCACCTTCCTCGGCGGCTGCATCTTCTCGGGCCGCGCGGCCGGACGGGGTGCGGCGGCGGACATCGCCTGAGTCCCGCGAGCAGACGCAAAACTGCCCCTTTTTGTTGAAATAGAGGCAGTTTTGCGTCTGCTCGCGTTAGAACTCGGTGCCGTTTTCCTCGGTCAGCACCTGGAAATCGGTCTTGGTCATCTCGGCCAGCCGCCCGTAGTAGATCCCCCGCGCGTTCGGCTCGATGATGCCCTGATGGATGGGCACGGCCCGCGTCGGAGCCACCGCGCGCAGGAAGTCCACGGCCTCAGAGATTTTCATCCACGGTGCGGCCGCCGGGGTGGCCAGCACGTCGACCGGTTCGCCGGGCACGAACAGTGCGTCACCCGGATGCATGAGCCGGGCCGGATGTTCGTCGTCGCCCAGCAGGTACGAAATATTGTCGATCACAGGGATTTCCGGGTGGATCACGGCGTGCTTGCCACCGGTGCCTCGCACGTCGAGCGAGCCGACCCGGAACTCGTCGCCGGGATGCACTGCCCGCCACGGCTCACCCAACTGGGCGGCGGTCTGCGGGTCGGCGTACAGCGCGGCCTGCGGGTTGGCATCGATCAGCGCGGGCAGCCGGGCGATATCGGCGTGGTCGGGGTGTTGGTGGGTGATCAGGATGGCCGACAGGCCGGTGATGCCCTCGAAACCGTGCGAGAAGTTGCCCGGGTCGAACAGCACGGTGGTGTCCGAAATGCTGGCCAGTAAGCACGAATGTCCGAAATGCGTGAGTTGCATACCTATATTGTGGCGCTCGGTGGGGATATGGCGGGTGATCGCGGCGATGTCATTCGTGCTCTGCGGGCTGGCCGCAGCGCCTCCTTCGGCTTGGCCGGACCCCGGTGCCGACTGTCCGCCCCTGTGTGACCGCATCCCGGATTCGGCATGGATCGCCACGGCGAACCTCCCGTTGGACGGGGAGTACCACTGGCCCGGGCTGGCCGGTTTGGCGGTGACCGCGACCTCTCCACGTTTCCGCTTCGAAGAAGAATGCGGGTCGCAGCCGGTGCCAGGGGATCCACGCGGGTATGCTGTCGCGGCGCGGTCGGAGGCCGGGCAGCCCGCCGGTGACTGGCAACTACGCGTCCAGGTCATCCACTGGCGCGGAGAGACCTGGCAAGGCGGCCAGACCGCCCTGGCGGTGGTGCAGGCGGCGGCAGGAGCGCTACGCAGCTGTCCGGGGGCGGGGACGTCGATCACCACCGACCGGCCCGGGCGGCTGGCGGCGGCCATCAACTTCGGCAACACCCGGGTCCTGCACCAGTACCTGATCGCCGATCCGCGCAACAGCACCGTGGTCGAGCTGGCCATGTGGGCGAGCACGCCACCACGGGTCGCATGGTCCGCGCCGGCGGATCGCCGGGTGCTCGATGCGCTGGCCGACCCACTGTGCACGGCTTACATAGGGTCGTGCCGGTAGAGTGTGCGCCGTGGCAAAGGTGGTTGTGCACGTCATGCCCAAGGCGGAGATCCTCGACCCCCAGGGTCAGGCGATCGTCGGGGCACTTGGTCGTCTCGGACATGGTGGTATCTCGGAGGTCCGTCAGGGCAAGCGTTTCGAGCTCGAAGTCGATGACTCCGTGGCCGACGAAACTCTGGCCGAGATCGCCGAATCTCTGCTGGCCAACACTGTTATCGAGGACTTCTCGGTGAGCCGGGAGGGCGCGTGACCACCCGTGTCGGGGTGATCACCTTCCCCGGGACGCTCGACGACGTCGACGCGGCCCGTGCGGTCCGGCTGGCCGGCGCGGAGGCGGTCAGCCTGTGGCACGCCGACGCCGACCTCAAGGGCGTGGACGCCGTCGTCGTCCCCGGCGGTTTCTCCTACGGCGACTACCTGCGCTGCGGGGCGATCGCGAAGTTCGCACCGGTGATGGGCTCGGTCGTCGAAGCTGCCGGTCGCGGCATGCCGGTGCTGGGTATCTGCAACGGCTTTCAGGTGCTCTGCGAGGCCGGCTTGCTGCCCGGTGCACTGACCCGCAACGCCGGCCTGCATTTCATCTGCCGTGACACGTGGCTGGAAGTGGCCTCCAACACCACGGCCTGGACGACCCGGTACGACGCCGGCGCGGACCTGCTGATCCCGCTGAAATCGGGGGAGGGCCGCTATGTCGCCTCCGAAGCCGTGCTCGACGAGCTCGAGGGCGAGGACCGCGTGGTCTTCCGCTATCGCGAGAACCTCAACGGCTCGATGCGCGGCATCGCGGGCGTGTGCTCGGCCAATCGTCGCGTCGTCGGCCTGATGCCGCATCCCGAACATGCCACCGAGGCGTTGACCGGTCCGTCCGATGACGGGCTCGGGTTGTTCTACTCCGCGTTGGACGCGGTGCTCTCGGTTTAGTTCTTCGCTTCACCCCGCCCCACGAGCGACCGGTCAGGTATGCACTTTGCGGCGTGCACTCAGACGCGGTCACTCGCGGGTCAGGTGACTATGTCGTGAGGGCGACCGAGGCCTCGGCGGTGTAGGCCAGGAACGTCAGGGTCTCCTGCAGGTACAACTGCACGCTCTCGGCATCATGGGACAGGTAGCCGATCGAGACGTCGGTGCCCAGCTGCAGGTCGAAATCTCCACCACGAGTGGACAATACGAAAGCACCATCGATCGCGGGCGCCCAGATGATCTCGCCGTCCACCAGCCGGCTCAGGTGCTCGCGGATCGGATAACCGTGCGCGGTGGTCTCGCTCACCTTGGTGTAGGTCTCCGCCGAGAGCAGCACGGAGTACGGCCCGTCGACACCGGCCAGGCGCAGCTCCGAGAGGGCCTGGGCGATCACGTCGGGAATCTCGCGGGCATCGTCGGGCAGGGCCAGTGCCGGGTTGGAGCTCGAGCTGCGGATGCCTTCGATCGAGGCGGCGGGGTAGCCCTCGAAGATCGCCCGGTCCTCGACGAACGCCAGCTTCTTGGCAGCCTCCTTGACCGGATCCCAGTCGGAGTCCTGGGCGCCACGCTCGACGTCGTCAATCGCGGTGCGCGACACCGTGAACGGAACCCGCAGCCGTACCAGCGGCCTGGCTTCGCGCAGGTGGGCGACCACACCGTCACCGGGCGAGCTGACGTCGAGCAGGTGTCCCGTACTGATCGCCGCGGTAACCGGCCCGCCGGGCTCGCTGACATCGACCACGCGCCGTCCGGCGATGTGACGCTTGAAGGTCCGGCTGGCCTCGAGTTCGATCTCGGCCCAGGCGGACTCGGTGACCGGGGCGAGCTCGCGGTACAGGTTGTTCATTGCGGGATTCCTTTCAGACTGCCGATGCCGAGCGAGCCGTCGTGGCCCTGAGCCCGTGGAGGTTCCGCTGTAGCCGACTCGGCGGGCGAGGACGGCAGTGGCGGTGGATCATCCAGAAAATCGATCGTGGGTGTGTAGAACAGGCCACCGGTGACGGCGGTGGAGAAATCCAGGATGCGGTCGGTGTTACCGGGCGGGTCGCCGATGAACATGTTGTTCAGCATCCGCTCGGTGACCGACGGGGTGCGCGAATAACCGATGTAGTACGTACCGAATTCGCCCTTGCCGATCTCACCGAACGGCATGTTGTGCCGAATGATCTTCAGCTCGTTGCCCTCGTCGTCTTCGATCACGTTGAGCGCAACGTGTGAATTGGCGGGCTTGATCGCGTCGTCGAGTTCGATGTCGTCGAGCTTCGTGCGGCCGATCACCCGTTCCTGCTCCTCGGTGGACAACGAATTCCACGACCCCATGTCATGGGTGTACTTCTGGACGTGGACGTAGCAGCCGCCGGCGAAATCCGGGTCCTCCTCGCCGATCTGGCTGGCGTTGACGGCGACCGGGCCGTTCGGGTTCTCGGTGCCGTCGACGAAGCCCATCAGATCGCGGTTGTCGAAGAACTTGAACCCGTGCACCTCGTCGACGATCGTGACGGCGCCGGCCAGCGCGTCGGCGAATTTGGTGGCGAGTTCGAAGCACACGTCCATGGATTCCGCGCGCAGGTGGAACAGCAGGTCACCCGGAGTTGCCGGGGCCCGGTGACGCGGGCCCTCCAAAGGAACGAACGGGTGCAGTTCGGCAGGGCGCGGCCCGGAGAACAATCGGTCCCAGGCGTCGGACCCGATCGACACGATCGCCGACAGATGCTTGGACGGATCACGGAAACCGATGGCACGCACCAGACCTGAGATATCCGCCAGGGTGTCGTGAACCGTCGCCTCGCCGCCCTCGTCGATGGTTACGACGATGAATATGGCGGCCGGCGTCAGCGGAGCCAGGACGGGCTGGGGTTGTGGTGCGGGCACAACGTCGACCCTAACGCGGCGCGCGTCGAAAACCCGGTCAAGATAGAGATATGGCAGCCAGCCCCCAGAGCATGTGCGAATTCATCGATGCCTCGCCGTCACCGTTTCACGTCTGCGCCACCGCGGCGCAGCGTCTGCGTGACGCGGGATTCACCGAGCTGGCCGAGACGGACAGCTGGCAGGCCACTGGAAAGTTCTTCACGGTGCGGGCCGGTTCGCTGGTGGCGTGGAACACCGAGCGAACCCATCCAGATGCGCCGTTCCGGGTGGTGGGTGGCCACACCGACAGTCCGAACCTGCGGGTCAAGCAGCACCCCGACCGGGTCGTGGCCGGCTGGCAGGTGGTCGCGCTGCAGCCCTATGGCGGGGCCTGGCTGAATTCCTGGCTGGACCGCGACCTCGGAATCAGCGGCCGCCTGTCGGTGCGCCGCGGCTCGACGATCGAGCATCTGCTGGTGCGGATCGACGATCCGATCCTGCGCGTGCCCCAACTCGCCATCCACCTCTCCGAGGACCGCAAGGGTGTCAGCCCCGACCCGCAGCGCCACGTCAACGCGGTCTGGGGCCTGGGGGAACGGCCCGGATCGTTCCTGCGCTTCGTCGCCGAGCGGGCCGGGGTCGAACCGGATGCGCTGCTCGGTTTTGATCTGATGACCCACGACCTGGCGCTGTCGGCGATCACCGGAGCCGGCGGGGAGTTCGTCAGCGCGCCCCGGCTGGACAACCAGGCCACCTGTTACGCGGGGCTGGAGGGTTTCCTGGCGGCGGATGCCGTCGGCCACGTCCCGGTCCTGGCGTTGTTCGACCACGAGGAGGTCGGCTCGACGTCAGATCACGGCGCCCAGTCCGAGCTGTTGCCGACGGTGCTGGAGCGCATCGTCCTCGCCGCAGGCGGCACCCGGGAGGACTTCCTGCGCCGGCTGGCCGGATCGATGGTCGCCTCCGGGGACATGGCGCACGCCACGCACCCGAACTATCCGGACCGTCACGAGCCCGGCCATCTGATCGCGGTCAACGCCGGTCCTGTGCTCAAGGTGCAGCCGAACCTGCGCTACGCCACCGATGGCCGCACCGCGGCGGCGTTCGCGCTGGCCTGCGAGCAGGCCGGGGTGCCGCTGCAACGCTACGAGCATCGGGCCGATCTGCCGTGCGGGTCGACCATCGGCCCCATGACATCGGCGCGCACCGGTATCCCGACCGTCGACGTCGGGGCGGCGCAACTCGCCATGCATTCGGCCAGGGAATTCATGGGCGCCAAGGATGTCGCCGCCTACGCGGCGGCCTTGCGGGCGTTCCTGTCACCGGTCTGATCTAGGGTCTGCGCCATGGCACTGTCTGTGGAGATGGTCACAATCGACTGCGCCGATCCGGATGCACTGGCCCGGTGGTGGGCCGAGGCGCTCGGTGGCGAGGTGACGCCGTTGGCGCCAGGCGAATTCGTGATGTTGATTCGGCCCGACGGGCCGCGGCTCGGCTTTCAGAAGGTTCCGGATCCCACCCCGGGCAAGAACCGTGTGCATCTCGACCTGGCCGCGGCCGATGCGGAAGCCGAGGTGGCCCGGGTGGTGGGCCTGGGGGCCAGGGAGACCGAACGGCACAGCTTCGGCGAAGGTTTCAGCTGGGTGGTCTTGGCCGACCCCGAGGGCAACGCCTTCTGTATCGGCTCGGAACAGGGCTAGGTGATCCGGCCCGGCCGGCACTGTCGTGCGCCACGGAGGCGGGCCCATCAGCGGCTGCCCGCGGCTGAACGCGAGCAGCTACTAAACTAGGTCCGTGACGTCTGAGCTCACCCACGGCCGTACATCGACCCAGGACACTGTGGAGCGGGCAGCCGCCACCCCTGATCAGCCGCAGCCCTACCGCGAACTCGGTCTCAAGGACGACGAGTACCAGCGGATTCGCGAGATCCTGGGCCGCCGCCCCACCGACGCCGAACTCGCCATGTACTCGGTGATGTGGAGCGAACACTGCTCCTACAAGTCCTCGAAGGTGCACCTGCGCTACTTCGGTGAGACCACCACCGACGAGATGCGCGCCGGCATGCTGGCCGGCATCGGTGAGAACGCCGGCGTCGTCGACATCGGCGACGGCTGGGCCGTGACCTTCAAGGTCGAATCCCACAACCACCCGTCCTATGTCGAGCCCTATCAGGGCGCGGCCACCGGCGTCGGCGGCATCGTCCGCGACATCATGGCCATGGGCGCGCGCCCGGTCGCCGTCATGGACCAGCTGCGCTTCGGCGCGGCCGACGCCCCCGACACCCGCCGCGTCCTCGACGGTGTGGTGCGTGGTGTCGGCGGCTACGGCAACTCGCTGGGCCTGCCCAACATCGGCGGCGAGACGATCTTCGACCCGTCCTACGCCGGCAACCCACTGGTCAACGCCCTGTGCGTGGGTGCCCTACGCAAGGAAGATCTGCACCTGGCGTTCGCCTCGGGAACCGGCAACAAGATCATCCTGTTCGGTGCGCGCACCGGCCTGGATGGCATCGGCGGTGTCTCGGTGCTGGCGTCGGACACCTTCAGCGGCGACGAGTCCGGTGCGGGCCGCAAGAAGCTCCCGAGCGTTCAGGTGGGCGACCCGTTCACCGAGAAGGTGCTCATCGAGTGTTGCCTCGAGCTGTACTCGGCCGGCCTGGTGGTCGGCATCCAGGACCTCGGTGGCGCCGGATTGTCCTGTGCCACTTCTGAACTGGCGTCCGCAGGCGATGGTGGCATGCGCATCGAGCTGGATCAGGTGCCGCTGCGGGCCAAGGACATGACCCCGGCCGAGGTGCTCTCCAGCGAGTCCCAGGAACGCATGTGTGCCGTGGTGACGCCGGAGAACGTCGAGGCGTTCATGGCCGTCTGCCGCAAGTGGGAAGTGCTGGCCACCGTGATCGGTGAGGTCACCGACGGCGACCGGCTGCAGATCACCTGGCACGACGAGACCGTGGTCGACGTCCCGCCGCGCACCGTGGCCCACGAGGGTCCCGTCTACCAGCGCCCGGTGGCCCGTCCCGACACCCAGGACGCCGTGGTCGCCGACACCTCGGCCACGCTGCCCCGGCCGCAGACCGGCGACGAGCTCAAGGCCACCCTGCTGGCGCTGATCGGCAGTCCGCACCTGTGCAGCCGGGCGTTCATCACCGAGCAGTACGACCGCTACGTACGCGGCAACACCGTGCTGGCCGAACACGCCGACGGCGGTGTGCTGCGCATCGACGAGACGACCGGCCGGGGCATCGCGGTGTCCACCGACGCCTCCGGCCGTTACACCCAGCTCGACCCGTACACCGGCGCACAGCTGGCGCTGGCCGAGGCCTATCGCAACGTCGCGGTCACCGGCGCCACCCCGGTCGCCGTGACCAACTGCCTCAACTTCGGTTCCCCAGAGGATCCCGGGGTGATGTGGCAGTTCAGCCAGGCTGTCCGCGGGCTCGCCGATGGTTGTGTTGCCCTTGGTATTCCGGTCACCGGCGGCAACGTCAGCTTCTACAACCAGACCGGTTCGACGGCGATTCTGCCCACCCCGGTGGTCGGCGTGCTCGGCGTGATCGACGACGTGAAGCGACGCATCCCCACGGGGCTCGGGCACGAGCCGGGGGAGACACTGCTGCTGCTCGGCGACACCCACGACGAGTTCGACGGATCGGTCTGGGCTCAGGTCACCGCCGATCACCTGGGCGGGGTTCCCCCGAAGGTGGACCTTGGCCGCGAGAAGCTGCTGGCCGAGGTGCTGACGGCGGCATCGCGTGACGGCCTGATCTCGGCGGCCCACGACCTGTCCGAAGGCGGGTTGATCCAGGCCGTGGTGGAGGCCGCGCTGGCCGGTGAAACCGGTTGCCGGGTCATCCTTCCCGAACAGGTCGACCCGTTTGTCTTCCTGTTCTCGGAGTCCGCGGGCCGCGTGCTCGTCGCCGTGCCCCGCACCGAGGAGAGCCGGTTCCGGGCAATGTGTGAAGCCAGGGAGCTGCCGGTGACCCGGGTCGGCGTCGTCGACCAGGGCCCCGAAGGCGGGGAACCCTCGATCGAGGTCCAAGGTCAGTTCAGTATCAGTCTCGCGGAGCTACGGAGCACGTCGGAGGGCGTGCTGCCCGGGCTGTTCGGGTGACGGCGAAAACCCTCAACGAACGTCATCCTCTGCTGCGCTGGGCCTGGAGCCTGGTGCGACTGGACTTCGTCGGTATCGCCGTCGGAGCCCTGTTCTTCTGCCTTTCGCTGACCCCGTCACTGCTGCCGCGTGACTGGCTGTTCGCCGGGCTGATCGGCGGCATCAACGCCGCCATCGGCTACGGCATCGGCGTCCTGCTGGGAAAAGCGCTGCACCGCTTCGTGTTACGCAAACGCACCTGGTGGCCGCCGTCGAAGCGGACGTTGTTCTGGCTCCAAACACTGGTCGTGGCAGGCGCGGTCACGGCCGGAGTGCTGATGCTGATCCCCGCGGCAGCCTGGCAACGGCAGGTCTCGGCGTTGATGGGTATGGAAGGCCCGGCCACACTCGGCTATCTGCGCACCCTGATCATCGCCGTCGCGGTGGGTGCCGCGCTGATCGCCACCGCGCGAATGCTGCGCGACGCCGTGCGATCGCTGGCCAGGGTGTTCATCCGGCGCTGGCATCTGCACCGGGAGGTGGCCCAGTTCATCGGGACCGCCATCGTGGTGGTGCTGGTCGTCACGCTGGTCAACGGCGTGCTCTACCGCGGTTTTCTGGCCGGCGCCAGCCGCGTCTTCCAGCCGCAGAACACCACGACCCGAGAAGGTGTCAGCCAGCCGGACGAGCGTGAAAGATCGGGCAGCCCAGCATCTTTCGCGGTGTGGGATTCCCTGGGTTTCCAGGGTCGCAACTTCGTCGCGACCGGTCCGCGTGCCGCCGAGCTCGAAAAGATCAACGGTGCGCCGGCCAAGGAACCCATCCGCGTCTACGCCGGCCTGCACACCGCCGACACCGACGATCAGCGAATTGCGGTGCTGCTCAGCGAACTCGAACGCACCCATGCCTTCGACCGCAAGCTGCTGGTCATCGTCCCCACCACCGGCACCGGCTGGGTCAACCCGATGGCCGCCCGGGCGCTGGAGACGATGTACAACGGGGACACCGCGATGGTCGGCATGCAGTATTCGTATCTGCCGAGCTGGATTTCGTTCATGGGTGACCGGAAGAAGTCCATGGACATCGGCAGGCTGATGATCGACGCGATCCAAGCGCGCTGGGCGCAGCTGCCGCCCGATCACCGACCCAAGCTGGTGCTCTACGGGGAGAGCCTGGGATCGATGGGCGGGCAGGGCGCATTCAGCTGGCTGCCGGACATCGCCCGGATGGGCTTCTCCTCGGTGCTGTGGGTCGGTCCGCCCAACGCCAGCCCGCTGTGGCGAGGCCTGACAGAGCGCCGCGACCCGGGTACGCCGCAAGTGCACCCCCGCTACGACAACGGCCGCACCGTACGGTTCTCCGAGGCCGAAGGCGCCGCCGAGATCGCCGACGACGCCGCGGCCCCATGGGAGGGCACCCGGGTCCTGTTCCTGCAACACCCGTCCGATCCGATCATCTGGTGGTCGACGGATCTGCTGTTCTCCGAACCGGATTGGCTCGTCGAACCGCCGGGCGGGGACCGCACGGCCTCGATGCGCTGGTACCCGATCATCACGTTCTGGCAAGTGGCCGCCGACATCACCAACGCTTCGAGCGTTCCGGCCGGACACGGCCACAACTACGGCGAATCGGTGCTCGACGGCTGGGCCGCAGTGGCCCCGCCCGACGGGTGGACACCCGAGGACACCGAGCGCATCAGGATGGCGCTCGAGAAGAGCCAGGCCGACGACGGACCCGAATACTGATGCCGCCCGGCCGGATTCACGCAGTAGGGCTGGCCGCAGGCCTGGTCGCGTGGAACGGCCTGGTCGATCCCCGGCTGCCGGCCCGGTGGCAGCCGCTGGTGCGGGCCACGCTGGGCAGCGTGCTGATGGTCGCGACCGGTGCGCGTCCGGGGTTGCGCCCTCCGGCGTTGTGGTCGGGTCTGAGGATGGGCGCGGCAGCCGCGACCGTGGTGAGCGCGGGTGTGGCGGCGACCTCGGCGGTGCCGCTGGTGCGGACCGGGATGCGCCGCAAGGTGCTGCCCGGACATCCGGGGCGATGGTTGGCACTGCGGATCCCGCTCGGCACCGTCTGGCCAGAAGAGGCCGCCTTCCGGGCTGCACTGGTCAAGGTCGGCACCGAGGCCTTCGGCCCGGCGGGCGGCCAGATGCTGCAGGCCACGGCCTTCGGGCTGTCACACATCGCCGACGCCCGCGCCGCAGGACAGCCCGTGATCCCGACCGTTCTGGTCACCGGGATGGCCGGATGGGTGTTCGGTCGGTTTGCGCAACGCTCGGGCAGCCTGGCCGCACCGGTGCTGGCGCACCTGGCGATCAACGAGGCGGGGGCGCTGGCTGCACTGGCCTGCCAAGCCTGGCCAGCACCGCTGCCAACGCCAGCATCGCCGCCGTGACGGCCGGCGGCGCCAGCGCGGGCAGCGAGAAATCTGTGACCCGCAGCGGAACCAACACCACACACACCACGACGACGGCGAGGATCAGCCGCGGCGCCTGCTGTGCGGCCGCCGAACCCTCGACCCGCGAATTGGCCTCGGTGACAAGCACATAGACGACGAGAAGCAGCAGCGCGGGCACCGTCAACTGCAGTCTGCCGATGTGTTCCTGAAACCGGCAGAACGCCACCGCCAGCAGACACATCGCCGCGGGGACCAGGATGGACACCTCCGGCCCGGAGCCGAACAGGCGTCCCGCGACGCGGGTGGCCGCCCAGGTCAGCGCCAGCAGCGCGGCGGAACCGACGCACAGCGCCCCGGTGGCGAACCAGTAGAAGCCGGCGTCGGCGAAGAACTGGGAGATGATCAGCGACAGGTTCACGGCGGTGGGGTGGAACCCCCCGGTCGAGCCGATGTTGGCGGCCACCAACAGGGCTACCGCGCCAAGCGCGGTGATCCCCACCGCGGCTCCCACAGGGCGCGCCACCGATCCAAGGCGGCCGCTGACCACCGTGGCGGCCTCGAATCCCACCAGCCCAAGGCCCAGCGGTATGGCCGCCGCCGTGGCCAGCAGAGCCGAATCGACGTGACTCGGCCCGAACTCCATCGGAGGCGTACCCGACATCACCCGGGCCACGATCGCCAGCGCCATGTAGAAGAAGACCAGCAGGCCCACACCGGCCAGGGCCGCCGCCGTCGCGCCCACTGCCCGGGTGGGCAGATACGCCACCACCGCACCCGCGATGACCACCACGGCCACCGACCATCCCGGCCACCACCAGCCCGCCAGAGCGGTCTCCAGATCCGGTGCCCCGGTCAGCGGCTGCAGCGCGAGCGTGAGCGCGGCGCCCACGCCCAACAAGACGTACGCCGCCAGCTGGATCAGGCTGGTGAACCGTCCAGCGGCCGCGCCCACGGTGGAGGCGACGAGATCGCCCGTCGACACCGCCTGGGGCGCATGCCGGTGAAGGCGGGCGAACGCGAAAACCAGCACCGCGGCGATTGCCGCCGCACACAGGCCGGCGACCCCGTTGAACGCCGCACCGCCGATGGGTGCGAGCGACAGGCCCATGGCGCGCCAGGCGGGCAGCGCGGGCGGCCAGGCAGAAAGCGGCTCCGGACTGGCCGGAACCGCACGCTTAGGCATCGGCGCTACCGTTCACACGTCCCCTTTTTCGCCGGGAGCTCTTCCCTGGCTCAAGATCGTAGAGCCGTCACGGGTTGATGGTGGGCTCACCGATCTGGCGGCCCCACACATAGTCGGTGAATATCGGCGAGCCGAGCTCGACGTGGTTGTAGGGCGCGATCGACAGCCCGGTGTCCATCACCAGATACGGCGCGGGCCACAGGTCGGCGGTGATCGGCTTCCAGCAACCGGGTTTGCCCTCGGGGCCGCCCTTGGCATTGACGCGCGGGAGATTGTCCGGATACACGTACGTATTTCCCACGCCGATGCTCGACAAGGTCCCCGTGCTTTCGAACGAATATCCGTTGTCCCCGCCGAACGTTGCATAGAAGGCGGGCGCGACGTCGTGGTAGTTGCGGATGGTGCAGAACAACTGCCCCTGATACTTGTCGAACAGCTTCGACGTCGGGATCAGGTCCTGCGCGCCGCGCTGCAGGTACGGACCGCCCCGCTCGAGGATGTCCGAACCGGTCCCGGCGAAGCCGATCGCCGCGACCAGCGCGGCATCGAGGTGGCCGCGCTGGGAGTTGAAGGTCCCGGCGCTGCGTGCGGCGTGGGCGAGGCCGTCGAACAGGTCGGGTCCGGCCGCCGCGTAGCGCTCACCGAGATCCGCCAGCGCGGCGATGTCGTGGCGCAACGCGGGCATGCGCGGGTTCACATCGTCGAGGATGGTGTTGCCGTCGGCCAGGGACTGTCCGAACGCACTGCCCAGACCGGTCAACGCCTGGGCGGTGGCGGACAACGTCTGGTTCAGCTTGACCGGATCGACCTGTTCGGAGATGGCGGTGATGGTCTCGAACAAGGTGTTGAACTCGGTGGTGACCGCCGTGACGTCGATCGGGGTGGAGCTCGAAACCCGTTGCGGGCTGGGGTGTTCCGGCGAGGTGAAGGCAACGTACTTGTTTCCGAAAACCGTGGTCGCCTGAATCGAGGTCTGCACGTTGGCAGGAAGGAGGTCCAGGTACTTCGGATCGATGTCGAGGCGCACCAGGGCCCGCACCGGATCCCCGCCGTCGGTACTCACCGCACCCACCCGGCCGATCGGGACGCCGTTGAAGGTCACCTTCGACCCCGGATCGAGAACCAGGCCGGCGCGCGACGCCAGCAGGGTCAGCGGCGTCTTGGCTTCGAAGGCGCCCCGGAACTGCCCGACGATCAACCCGAACACCAGGGCGAGGATCACCAAGAGCACTGCACCTGCCGTGCGATACGGCGGATTACGGTGATCGGCAAACACTTTGCGAGACTCTATGGCATGGCCGCGCGAGGCAGTGTCGATCCGCAAAAGACCAGGGCGGCGGTCGCCGCCGTGGCCGGATGGCTACGTGAACCGACCCGTGCCGAACCAACCCGCACCGAACTGGCCGAGGCGGTCCGCCTGACCGCGCGCACCCTCGCCGCGTCCGCGCCGGGCGCCAGCGTCGAGGTGAGAGTCCCGCCTTTCGTTGCGGTGCAGTGCATCGAAGGGCCCCGCCACACCCGGGGCAATCCGCCAAACGTCGTGGAAACCGATGCCCGCACCTGGCTCCTGCTGGCCACCGGACTGCTCGACCTCGACGCGGCCGGTGTGGCCGTACAGATGTCGGGATCGCGGGCCGGAGAGGTTGCCCGGTGGCTGCCACTGGTGCGGCTCGATGCCGGATGAACTGCGGATAGTCCTGTACCCCAGCGGAAATGGAATCGGCGGTTGCGCCGCGTAGAGCGGGCGATCCCGATAGATTCAGTCACGCTAGAGCCGTGACCACCAGGCGATGACCGCTGGACAGTAGAGGAGCCGCCCCGATGGTCCGTGCGTATCTCAACGGCGAACTCCTGCGGGCGGCCGAGAGATGACCGTGCTCGACCGCATCGTCTACGCGCTGGAATCGACTCCGGAGATCGCGCTGTTCCTCTGCCTTGCACTCGGGTTCGCGGTCGGCAAGGTGCGCGTCTGGAAGATCTCGCTCGGCGGGGTGGCCGGAACGCTGGTCGTGGCGATCCTGATCGGCATGCTCGGCGACATCAAGCTGAACGACGAAGTCAAGACCATCGCCTTCGCCCTGTTCATCTTCACGCTCGGCTACATCTCCGGGCCGACCTTCGTCGGCAGCCTCAACCGCCAGAGCCTCAAATACGCGGCGTTCACCGTCATCGAGATCGCGTCGGTCCTCGGCATCACCGCCGCCGCGATCCTCATCATGCGGCTGGACATCGGTACCGCCGCCGGGCTGCTCGCCGGCGGAGCCACCGAGTCCGCCGTGGTGGGCACGGCCGCCGATGCGATCGCCAGGCTGCCGCTCTCGGACTCCGAGATCGAGACGCTGCAGGCCAACGTGGGCACCGCGTACTCGATCTCCTACATCTGCGGGCTCATCACCATCGTGCTGCTGTCCAGCCAGATCTTTCCGCTGATCATGCGTGTCTCCCTGCGGGACGAGGCGACCAAACTGTGGAAGAAGCTCGGCGGCGGAGCCGACGAGGACACCGCCACGCCCGCGGCGCCGCGCATCGTCGGACGCGTCTACCGGGTGGAGACGGCGGCCGGTCAGACGGTCGCGCGCGTACAGGACAGTCTTGGGGATGCGACGGCCATCGAGCAGATCTCCCGGGCGGGCAAACCTCTCGAACTCCGTCCCGACCTCGAACTGGCCGAAGACGACCAGGTTCTCGTCGTGGGCCTGCGCGACAATCTCGTGCGGGTTCGCGACAGCATCGGCGAGGAAGTCGCCGGAGACGACCTCACGATGGACATCGATGTCGCCGAGGTGGTGTTCACCTCACGCGAGTACCGGACCACGACGCTGGGCGAGTTCAAGCGCGAGGTCAGCGTGAAAGACCGCCGTGGCGTGTTCCTCCAGCGTGTGATTCGCGGCGACCAGGACCTGCCGGTCAACGACGGGACCGTGATCCAGCACGGCGACATCGTGCGCCTCGTCGGCACCTCCCGAGACCTCGACCGCGTGGTCGGCAGGGTCGGCTTCCGGCTCGACCCGACGGTCAAGATCGACCTCGTCTTCATCTCGCTCGGCATCGTCGCAGGCTTCCTCATCGGAGGCCTGGTCTGGCAGGTCGGGAGTATCCCGCTCACCCTCGGCACCGGCGGCGGCTGCCTGCTCACGGGCCTGCTGTTCGGATGGATTCGCTCCAAGCGCCCGACGTTCGGGCAATACGACTCGGATGCGGCCGACGTCATCAAGACGCTCGGCCTGGCCGTGTTCATCTGCGCCGTCGGATTGTCGTCGGGACCTCAAGCGGTCGCGCTCGTCAAACAGTTCGGGATCGGTCTTCCCATCGCCGGCATCGCGATGACCGCGATACCGGCATTTTTGTCCCTTCTGGTGGCATGGAAGGTGATGCGCCTGCCGGCACCGCTCGCGCTGGGCGCCATCACCGGCCAGCAGTGCTCGACCCCGGGTGTCACCGCCGTCCAGCAGGCCGCGGGCAACGCCACGCCGCTGATGGCCTACACGATCGTCTACGCCTTTTCCAATGTGGCGCTGCCGCTCCTCGGCCCGGTCGTGGTCGCGATGGCCCACGCCATGGGCTCGACGTAAGCGACGCTCCGGGCCCGGCGCGGCAGCCACCGGCGCCCGAATGCGATCTTTCTCACCATCGGCGCCGACTGTGACGTGCGCTGGTTGTTTGCCCGCCCTTCCGCGGAAGTTGGCCTGGGCCTTTCTGATCGGAAACCCGGCGGTTTGCCGTTCAGACGGGCGAATTCCCGTTCGGACACGGCATCGGATTCCGTCCTACACCAGACTTGACCGTAGACTCGGTTACGTCACCAAACCGCCCGCCCCGGGAGCAGCCCTATCGTGACTGGCCAGCAACTCGACGACGAGAACGAACCGCGCGAGGAATGCGGCGTATTCGGGGTCTGGGCCCCGGGTGAAGACGTCGCCAAGCTCACCTACTACGGCCTGTACGCGCTGCAGCACCGCGGCCAGGAAGCCGCGGGCATCGCCGTGTCCGACGGTTCGCAGATTCTGGTGTTCAAAGACCTCGGGTTGGTAAGCCAGGTGTTCGACGAGCAGACCCTGGCCGCGATGCCGGGACACGTCGCCGTCGGACACTGTCGCTACTCCACCACCGGCTCGACCACCTGGGAGAACGCCCAGCCGGTGTTCCGCAACACCGCGGCGGGCACCGGTGTCGCACTCGGCCATAACGGCAACCTGGTCAACACCGCCGAACTCGCCACCCGGGCCCGCGGCGCCGGACTGATCGACACGAGGCATTCCGGAAACATTGCGGCCACCACCGATTCCGACATCCTGGGTGCGCTGCTGGCGCACGGCGCCGCCGACGCGACGCTGGAGCAGGCCGCCCTGGAGTTGCTGCCCACGGTGCGCGGAGCCTTCTGCCTGACCTTCATGGACGAGAACACCCTCTACGCCGCGCGCGACCCGCACGGGGTGCGTCCGCTGGCCCTCGGGCGCCTCGACCGAGGCTGGGTGGTGGCCTCGGAAACCGCTGCACTCGACATCGTCGGGGCGTCCTTCGTCCGGGACATCGAGCCCGGTGAACTCCTGGCCATCGACGCCGACGGCGTGCGCTCCTCCCGGTTCGCCAACCCCGAACCCAAAGGTTGCGTCTTCGAGTACGTCTACCTCGCCCGCCCGGACAGCACGCTGGTGGGCCGGTCGGTACACGCCACGCGCGTCGACATCGGCCGCCGGCTGGCCCGGGAACACCCGATCGACGCCGACCTGGTGATCGGTGTCCCGGAATCGGGCACACCGGCGGCAGTCGGCTACGCCCAGGAATCAGGCATCCCGTTCGGACAGGGCCTGATGAAGAACGCCTACGTGGGCCGCACCTTCATCCAGCCGTCACAGACCATCCGGCAGCTCGGTATCCGGCTCAAACTCAACCCGCTGCGGGAGGTGATCCGCGGCAAGCGGCTCATCGTCGTGGACGATTCGATCGTGCGCGGCAACACCCAGCGCGCCCTGGTCCGCATGCTGCGTGAGGCCGGTGCCCTCGAGGTTCACGTTCGGATCGCCTCACCGCCGGTGAAATGGCCCTGCTTCTACGGCATCGACTTCGCCACCCCGGCCGAGCTCATCGCCAATGCCGCGTCCGCCGAGCACCCCGGCGAGATGCTGGAGGCGGTACGGCATGCCATCGGCGCCGACACCCTCGGCTACATCTCCCAGCAGGGCATGATCGCGGCCACCGAACAGCCGCCGACCCGGCTGTGCTCGGCCTGCTTCGACGGGAACTACCCGATCGAACTGCCCGGAGAGACCGCGCTGGGCAAGAACGTCATCGAGCACATGCTCGCCACCGCGGCCCGCACCGGTGTCCCGCTGCAGACCGACAACGACAACGCATCGGCGCTGCGCAGGCCCTGAGGTCTTCGCCCCGACCTTCTTGAGGCGCCCTTAACACCTCCTGCGCTGTACCGCCGCAACAGCGGGGCGGTAGCCTTGCTTGCGATGACTAAGGGCGCCGAACAGCACGGCATCGCCGAACACAACAGCATTTCGTACGCGTCGGCCGGGGTGGATATCGAAGCCGGCGACCGCGCTGTTGAACTCTTCAAACCTCTCGCCGCCAAGGCGACCCGTCCGGAAGTCCGCGGCGGCCTGGGCGGCTTTGCCGGACTGTTCGCCTTACGCGGCGGATACCGCGAGCCGGTGCTCGCCGCCTCGACCGACGGCGTGGGCACCAAGCTCGCCGTCGCCCAGGCCATGGACAAGCACGACACCGTCGGGCTGGACCTGGTCGCCATGGTGGTCGACGACCTCGTGGTGTGTGGCGCTGAGCCCCTGTTCCTGCAGGACTACATCGCCGTCGGCCGCACCGTCCCGGAACGGGTCAGTGCGATCGTGTCAGGCATCGCCGAAGGCTGCGTCCAGGCCGGCTGTGCGTTGCTGGGCGGCGAGACGGCCGAGCACCCCGGGCTGATGGAACCCGACCACTACGACATCTCCGCGACCGGCGTCGGCGTCGTCGAGGCCGACAACGTGCTCGGGCCCGACCGGGTCCGTCCGGGCGATGTGATCATCGCCATGGCCTCCAGCGGGCTGCACTCCAACGGCTACTCACTGGCCCGCAAGGTGCTGCTGGAGATCGACCGGATGAACCTGGCCGGCCACGTCGAGGAGTTCGGTCGCACGCTGGGCGAGGAGCTCCTGGAACCGACCCGCATCTACGCCAAGGACTGTCTGGCACTGGCAGCCGAGACGCAGGTCCGCACCTTCTGCCACGTCACCGGCGGCGGCCTGGCAGGCAACCTGGAACGCGTGGTGCCCCACGGACTGACCGCAGAGCTCGACCGAGGCACGTGGACCCCGGCGCCCGTGTTCCAGATGATCGCCCAGCGCGGACGCATCGAGCGTGCCGAGATGGAAAAGACGTTCAACATGGGCATCGGGATGGTCGCGGTCGTGGCCCCCGAGGACACCGACCGTGCATTGGCCATCCTGACCGCACGGCACCTGAACTGCTGGACGCTGGGAACCGTCAAGAAGGGCGGCAAGGACAGTGTGCGCGCCCAACTGGTTGGACTACATCCGCGGTTCTAGACATCAGACAAGGTCGCGCTGGTAAGCGTCATGCGCAACCAGCGCGACCTATGTCTGAGTTCTGGGACGGAATGCAGGCGGCTCAGCGCCGCCAGTCATCCTCACCCGACCATTCGTCGGCGTCGTCACTGACGTCACCGGAATCGGGAGATCCCGACAGCTCACGTTGGAGCTGACTGAAGTCGGTGTTCGGTGAGCTGTACTTCAACTCACGTGCCACCTTGGTCTGCTTTGCCTTCGCCCGGCCGCGGCCCATGGGGGGACCCCCTCGCGCAATAACGGAGCGGCCCAATTGCTAGGCGGCTCCGATCTGTGTGTCTTTATTGTCCTGCCAACACTTTACCGTGCCCGCCCGCGAAGTGCTGTCAGGCCCTGCCTCACGGTGAGGGGCGGGGGTCCCGGCTGTCGTGCTTCGTTGCACGACAACACGACCGTCACCTGGATCGCGGAATCCGCGCAGAGACGGTCGTCACGTCGTCGGTGACCGAGTGAGTTTACGTGCTCTTGCGCAGTTCCACGGCTCAACGCCCCCGCAGGCGGTCGACCGCCGCGCGGCCGGCGCCGGCGGTGGCGTCCGCCTCCGGCATGGAATCCGGGTCGATCACGGCCGGTGCTTGCGCCTCGGCCCCCGCGACCAGTTCTGTATCGACCGGTAATCCCCGTTTGAGCAGCGCCAACGCGATCGGGCCCTCGTCGGCGTGCTCCACGACCGTGCCGATCCGGCCGACGTTGCGTCCACCGGCGGTCACCGTGTCGCCGGTCACCGGCCGGTCGGAGGAGCCGTCGAGCTGCAGGACCACCAGCATCCGGGGCGGTTTACCCAGGTTGTGTACCCGGGCGACAGTCTCCTGGCCGCGGTAGCAACCCTTGTCGAGGTGGACCGCGCCGACACCGGGCTCACCGATCCAGCCGACCTCGTGCGGGATCGTGCGCTCATCGGTGTCCACGCCCAAGCGAGGACGCCCGGCCGCCACCCGATGGGCCTCGTACGCCCAGACACCGGCCGGCCGGACACCGGCCTCGGTGAGCCGCCGGGTGTATTCGGCGACGGACTGCCGTGGCACCACCAGGTCCAGTTCGATGCCCGGAGCGGGCAGCCGCCGCAGGAAGCCACCGCCGGGCAATGCCACGGCCGTGGCCTCGGACGGCAGCTGAGCGCAGCCAAGGGCCTCGATGACCTGCTGGTCGGCCAGCCCGGGCCCGAGCAACGACAGCACTGCCATATCCGCAGACTCGATCTGCACGTCGGCCCAGAACACCATCTTGCGCAGGTAGGCCAGCAGCGGTTCACCCCGCCACGGCTCGGTGTCCACGTAGGTGGTGCCGCCGAGATCGGTCTGGAGCCAGTGATCTTCGACACGGCCCTGCAGATCCAGGCTCAAGTTCTCGGTCACCGCGCCCTCGGGCAATGCGCTGACGTGCTGGCTGGAGATGCTGTGCAGCCACGTCAGACGGTCCTTGCCCGTCAGGGTCAGGACCGCGCGGTGGGAGCGGTCCACCCAGACCGCGGCACTTGCCGCGGAGCGCTGTTCACCGAGCGGGTCACCGTAATGCCAGACGGCGCCGGCATCGGGAGTGGCCTCGGGCGCCGGAACTGCTGACGGTTGTGCAGACATAGGCCAACTCTACGTTTGTCGTTACGCTGGCGACCCATGGCGAGCCCACCATCCGTACTGGTCACCCTTGACGGGCAGATCCACGATCCCGACGCTCCGCTGCTGTATGCCGACGACCTGGCCGCTGTACGGGGCGACGGGGTTTTCGAGACGCTGCTGGTGCGCGATGGCAGGCCGTGCCTCCTGGAGGCCCACCTGGGGCGGTTGACCCAGTCCGCCAAGATGCTCGATCTCCCTGAGCCTGATCTGGACGCTTGGCGAGCGGCCGTACTGCTGGGGGCCGAGCGTTGGACCGCGGAGAACGACGGCGACGGCGTACTGCGCCTGGTATACAGCCGGGGGCGGGAGAGCGGCGGTCCCGCGACCGCGTTCGCCACCATCGGCGCACTGGCCGACCGGGTGGCCGGGGTTCGGCGTGACGGGCTGGCCGCGATCACCCTGGACCGCGGACTGCCGCTGAACGCCAGTGACATGCCGTGGTTGGCCGCGGGTGCCAAGACACTGTCCTACGCGGTGAACATGGCTGCGCTGCGGCATGCCGAGCGTCACGGAGCGGGCGACGTGATCTTCGTCAGCTCCGACGGCTATGTGTTGGAGGGACCGCGCTCGACCGTGGTGATCGCGACCGAAGGCGCCGACGGCCAGTCGATGCTGCTCACCCCGCCGCCGTGGTATCCGATCCTGCGCGGCACCACTCAAAAGGCATTGTTCGAGGTGGCTCGGGACAAGGGCTTTGACTGCGACTTCCGGGCTCTCACGCCGTCGGATCTGCTTGGCGCGCAAGGTGTCTGGCTGGTTTCCAGCATCACCCTCGCGGCCCGGGTGCACACCCTGGACGGCCGGCCGCTGCCCTATCCGCCGCTGGCAGCCGATGTCTCCGGCCTGGTCGACGCCGCGATCGTCAGCGATCGCTGAGCTGCCGATAAATCGCTTGTCGAGGTGCGCCGACGAGGGTACTTTCGTTGGCACACAGGGAAGGAGGTGGTCCGACAAATTGAGTGACTTATGGACATGTGAGGTGGCTGCCCGCTAGCAGCGCCGGGGTAGTTGCCTGCGCGCGCTGGCGAATTCCCCGCAGTCACCCGGCCCCCGAGCCTCCCGGTCTGTCCAACCAGGTACCAAGGCTCGGGGGCCGCCCCATATCTGGGGCAGCCCGTCGAACCCGCTGAATGGCGCGGTAGCCGGAGGATGCCTGAACTAGCTGGGACCGGGCGCCAGCGTCGAGCACGCTTCGGTGGCCTTCTGCCAGGTCTGACCGTCCACCCCGGATGGCGGACCGGCGACCGGGCCGGGAGCCACCGGAACACCGTGCTGGGACAGGCAGTGCGCATACGTGCCATGCTCGGCCGGCGCTGAGGTGGGAGCCGGTTGCGGCCCCTCCGACGAGCAAGCACCGAGGAGCGCTGCTGCGGCAAGCAGACCTGCCGCCACGATCGACCGCCGCATCAGCCGACAAACCGTGACAGTCGGGCCGACAGATGCGGGACGAGCCCGCCGTCAGCATCTACACGTTCTTCCACGTAACCGAGGTCCCCGCCTTCGACGATTCCGTACAGCCGCTTGGCGCCGCCGACCAACAAGCCGGACTTGCTGCGGGCCAGTGCATCGGTGACCAGCTCCCAGGACGACTGGGTGAGAGGCTTGCCGTAGAACAGCTCGACATAGCCGGCCGAATGGGCCAGCAGCAGTTCGATGGCCTGTGACTCGTCACGCCCGGCCGGATCGTCGGGATCGGTCACGAATCGCCAGAAGCCGCTCTCGCGCAGGCCGGGGGAGTCGTAATCGCCAGATGCGGTCAACCGCCACGTCCGGGAGTCCCAGTTCAGGTAATTACCGCCGTCGTGGGAGACGACGATCTGCTGACCGAACCGGTAGTCGCCATGGGTATCGCGACCTTCGCCCTCACCGCGCCAGACGCCGACCAACGGTAACAGCGCCAACAACGCGTCGCTGAGTTCGACGCCGTCGCGAAGGTTGGCGGTGTCAGCCGGCATCGGCAGGTCATCGAAGACCGGAATGTTACGGGCCGCCGTTTCCTTGGCCCGCTCGGCGGCCGCCGCCAAGGCTCGATCACCGGATCCCGGCCCTCGCGCCGGGGCGTCGCCGCCGGAGGTCACGACTCGTCGGTGACGAGGCGGTACAGCGCGTACAACGCGAACCACGTGATGACCACGACGGCCGCGACGAGCATTATCTCGAAGAAGAGCACCACGGGAATGAGTCTAGTTCCTGGTCGAGGGTGTCGGCGCCCCGGGTCGGGACGCCCATATACACGCCGAACGTGGGCTTGTGTCCGAGATCACGATGAATCTTCGTACACAAGCCCACGTTCGGGCGGCAGAAATCAAGCGGTGCCGATGGCGTAGCTCCTCATCGGCTCGTGCCTCGCCTTGATCGTCGCTACGCGGTGCCGCTGGCGCAGCTCCTCATCGGCTCGTGCCTCGCCTTGATCGTCGCTACGCGACCTTGACGTCGACCTCGTGGATGCCCGCACCGGACGGGGCCACGCTCGCGTCGCCGTTGCCCGCGGGGGACAGGGCGCGCAGCGTCCAGGTGCCCGGAGCGGCGAAGAACCGGAAGTCACCGGTCGCCGAGGCCACGACCTCAGCGGTGAACTCGTCGCTGGAGTCCAGCAGGCGCACGAAAGCGCCGCCGACCGCCTGGCCGGAACCGTCCACCACACGACCGGTGATCACGGTTTCCTTCTCCAGGTCGACGCCGGCGGGCAACGTCAGTCCTTGCTTGGGTGCAGAGCACATATCAACTTCCCAACTCGATCGGGGCGCCCACAAGGGAGCCGTATTCCGTCCAACTGCCGTCGTAGTTCTTGACGTTCGCGTGTCCCAGCAGCTCCTGCAGCACGAACCAGGTGTGCGACGAACGCTCACCGATCCGGCAGTAGGCGATGGTCTCCTTGTCGCCGTCGAGGCCTGCCGCGGCGTACAGCTTGGCCAGTTCCTCGTCGGACTTGAAGGTGCCGTCCTCGTTGGCTGCCTTGCTCCACGGAACGTTGATGGCGCCGGGGATATGCCCGGGCCGCTGGCTCTGCTCCTGCGGCAGGTGCGCCGGGGCCAGGATCTTGCCCGAGAACTCGTCAGGGGAGCGCACGTCGACGAGGTTCTTCTCGCCGATCGCGGCGATGACCTCGTCGCGGAAGGCACGGATGTTGTTGTCGGGTGCCGAGGCGGTGTACGAGGTTGCCGGCCGGGTCACCGTGTCCTTGACGAGCGGGCGGCCGTCGAGCTGCCAGCGCTTGCGGCCGCCGTCGAGCAGCTTGACGTCGGCGTGGCCGTACAGCTTGAAGTACCAGTAGGCGTAGGCCGCGAACCAGTTGTTGTTGCCGCCGTAGAGGATCACCGTGTCGTCGTTGCTGATGCCCTTGTCGGACAGCAGCTTCGAAAACTGCTGCTGGTCGACGAAGTCGCGCTTGACGGCGTCCTGCAGATCGTCTTTCCAGTCCAGTTTGACGGCGCCGGGGATGTGCCCCTCGTCGTCGTAGGCGCTGGTGTTCTCGTCGACCTCGACGAACACCACGCCGGCGGTATCGAGGTTGTTCCCGGCCCACTCGGTCGAGACCAGGACGTCGGAACGTGCCATGTACGAATTCCTTTCGGTTGCTTGCTATTTGGAGATGTCAGGTGGGTGTCATGCAGGACTGGGGGTGCGGCGCAGCCGGACGACCAGCGGGTAGATCTGGCAACCCAGGCAGATGCCGAAGGCGGCGTTGAGGAAGGCCGCCACCAATGCGAGAGCGGTGGCGGTCAGGCCGAGCGCGGTGATGCCGAACGCGAACCCTGCGGTACCGAGGACGGCGAACACGAAGCCGACCAATTGGGCGAACTTCAGCGGCGGGACCGGCTCGCGTTCGGTGACCGGTGCCAGACGCGGCGCGACGAATTTGGCGAACAGCCGGCCATAGGGATGCTTGCGCGGACCGCCGGCCGCCCCGATGGCGAAGACGACCGCCTGAGCGCCGAGCAGCACCGCGGCTGCGAGCTCACTGAACCCCGCGACCAAAAGGGTGGCGATCAGCACCGCGGTGGTGACCCAGGCCGCGAACCGTGGTCCGCGCACGTCGACCTGTGCGGGCCGACTATCGGCGATGGGCTGGGTTGATGTCGATGACATGCGGACGAACTCCTGTTGTCGTAGAAGGTCTGATGGTGTGCAGGCCCAGGCACGAGGCCGGAGCGGGCGCGCGAAAGCGCGCGGCTGCAATCAACAGCAACAACAACAGCAGCAACCCGCGACGCGGCACAGATCGACTGCGCGGCGCTTGGTGAGCACAAGCTCGAGGCGGGCTGACACGAGCGACAGCTTACCCAATAACCGCGGACTCAGGCCAACAGCGGTTCGAGTGCTGAGCGCAGGTCAGCGGCCTTGGGGACCCCGCTCGTGCGGTACCGCGGCCGCCCATTGCCGTCGAAGATGATTGTGGTGGGCAGGGACAGGACCGAAAGCCGCCTGGCGGCTTCGGGATTGGCGTCCATGTCGATCTCGACGTGGGCAACTTCAGGTAGCTCGGCGCAGACCTGGTCGACGACTCTGCGGACCCCGGCGCAGGGTCCGCACCACTCGGCGGAGAAATGCAGGATGGTCGGGCCGGTCTGCGACAGCCCGAGGTCGCTGGTGTCGACGTTGGCGGCCTGCTCACCCGCCCTGATCATGCCGGCACGCAGCGTGATCAAGCGGCCGATCACGTAGGCGACCCCGAGCGCGGCGATGATCACCACCAGGACCAGCACCATCGAAGAGCTCATGATTGTCTGAACCCCGCGAGGTCGATCGTTACTCCCGACGCGATGCCCTCGATGATCACGTCGGAGCCGCGGGCGCCGGCCGTGGTCGGGGAAATCCCGAACGGCAGCTTCTGACCGGTGATTGTGTGGCTGAACTCTGACAGGACCGCCGCGGTCTTCTCCTCGGGCACGGGTTCGTCGGCCGTCCCGGGGCCGGTCAGGATCCCGGTCGCGGTCAGCACCAGGCTGGTGTCGTCGTTGCCGGCGAACGACAGGTCGACGGCGACGCTGACCCGCTTGTCCAGACCTGACTGTTTCGGGGTGCCGGTGAACACCAGCCCCTGACTGCCGGAGATGCCGGATTCCGTCGTGCCGCCTGTGGAGTCGTTGGTTTCCCGGGACGGGGCCTCCACCAGCAGATCGTCGATGCCCATGAACCTGCCGACGTGGGTGGAGTCGATGATGATGCGGCTCTCGGCCTTCTTGACCGGCAGTTTCGCGTCCGGCCGGATCAGCCACGACGACTCGGTGAGGTCGATGCCGTGCAGCGTGGCTTCCAGCGATGCCTTGCCCACCACAGGGTGATCGACGGCGGCGGCCCGGATCTCGACTTCCTTGTAGCGGTGGTTGCGCACCTGGGTCAGGAACGGGAAACCGAGGATGGCCACCCACGGGTCCCAGTCGAGGCCGGCCGCGGTGCGGACGTTGCGGGCGAGCCTGTACTCGGCGTAGATCGCCGAACCGAAATCGGTGCCGACAACCCCGACGACGAGCGCGGTGACGGTCGCGGTGAGCCCGATCAGCAGTTTGCGCACCGGCACATTGTCGCCCACAGTCATCGGATCGAAGCGCTCGGCGCGGCTGATCAGCAGGTGAGGCGTTATCGTTAGATCACTAAAGGCCGGTAACGGCTACATGTCAGTCATGAATCCGACCGTGTGGACATCGTGGTCCGGGCGCTCGTGAGAAGTGATTGCCGGCGCGCCGGAGGACCTGTTGGATCTGTTGTTACTTACCGTCGACCCGCATCCCGAGTCGGTCCTGCCCTCCCTCACCCTGCTGGCCCACACCGTGCGCACAGCACCGACAGAGGTGTCCTCGCTGCTGGAAGCGGGTAGCGCCGATGTGGCGATCGTCGACGCGCGTACCGATCTCGCGGCCGCTCGCGGCCTCTGTCGCCTGCTGGGAACCACGGGTAGCTCCGTCCCGGTGGTCGCAGTGGTCAACGAGGGCGGCTTGGTGGCCGTCAACCACGAGTGGGGCCTGGACGAGATCCTGCTGCCCGGCACCGGCCCGGCCGAGATCGACGCCCGGCTGCGCCTGCTGGTGGGCCGGCGTGGCGGCGGTGCCAATCAGGAGAACGTCGGCAAGATCACCCTCGGTGAGCTCGCGATCGACGAGGGCACCTACACCGCACGCCTGCGTGGACGTCCCCTCGATCTCACCTACAAAGAATTCGAGCTGCTCAAGTACCTCGCCCAGCACGCCGGCCGCGTGTTCACCCGGGCGCAGTTGCTGCAGGAGGTGTGGGGCTACGACTTCTTCGGCGGTACCCGCACGGTCGACGTACATGTGCGTCGTCTGCGGGCCAAACTCGGCCCTGAGTACGAATCGCTGATCGGCACCGTCCGCAACGTCGGATACAAGGCGGTGCGCCCGTCCCGCGGCCGGACCCAGGCGGCCGAGGCGAGCGGTGCGGATGCCTCGCAGGACGACCACGGCGACGACGACTTCGACCCGGCAACCGACGAAGCGGACGAGCCGTTGGCCGGGCGCCTGCCCAGCCAGTGACCGCACTCGACTGGCGGACCGGGCTCTCAGAAGCCGAGCAGACCGAGATCCGTGCCCTCATCGCTGCGGCCACCGAGTCCGACGGCGTGGCCCCGGTGGGCGATCAGGTGCTGCGCGAGCTCGGCCACGACCGCACCCGTCATCTCGTGGCCACCGACGGTGCAGACCTTGTCGGCTACCTGAACCTGGCCCCGGCCGCCGAGGATGACCCGGCGATGGCCGAGCTGGTAGTGGATCCGCGGGCCCGACGGCGCGGCATCGGTGCGGCGCTGGTCCGTGCAGGGCTCGCCGAGGGCGCGGCGGGCACACGAATCTGGGCGCACGGCAATCTCGACGCAGCCCAGGCGCTGGCCGCCTCGTTGGAGCTCAAATCCGTGCGCGAACTGCTGCAGATGCGCCGTCCGCTGACCGACCTGCCGCCGCTGCGCACTGCCGAAGGCGTGCGGATCGCCACCTATGCCGGACCTCGCGACGATGCCGAGCTGCTGCGCGTCAACAACGCCGCATTCTCCTGGCACCCGGAACAGGGCGGCTGGACCGAACATGACCTGGCCGAGCGGCGCAATGAGCCGTGGTTCGATCCTGAGGGCCTGTTCGAGGCGTTCGACGAACACACCGGGACACTGCTGGGCTTCCACTGGACGAAAATCCATGCCCCGCCCCGCGGTGCGGGCGCGGACGCCGCTCTCGGCGAGGTCTACGTCGTCGGCGTCGATCCGGCGGCACAGGGCCGGGGGCTGGGCTCGGTGCTGACCCTGGTCGGTCTGCACCACCTCGCCGAGCGGTCCTTGCCGACGGTGCTACTTTACGTCGAGGCAGATAACTCGGCGGCCGTGGCGACCTACCGAAACTTGGGCTTTGAGGTGTTCGGCGTCGACGTGGCGTACGCCGCCGGTTAACCCGTTTAGCTGTGTACACGCTGAACCTATTCACTGCCGATTCACCTGCTGTCCGCGAGCCGTCCATTGGGGCCGAATACGTTGCCGGAGAGTTCGAAGCCGTCAACGGAAAGTGGGACAAGTGAAGCTCATCAGCATTGGCAAGGGTGTAGGCAAGCCGTTCGGTGTCGCGCTGTCCGCGACGGCCATTGCGGCGCTCACCCTGACTGCGTGCGGCAGCGACAACAACGCCGCCGGCACCAGTTCGTCGGCCGCGGGCAGCTCCTCGGCCGCATCGGCTGAGTGCGGCGGCAAGAACTCGCTGACGGCCGAAGGCTCGACGGCGCAGCAGAACGCCATTGCGGAATTCAACAAGGTGTGGGGTCAGGTCTGCTCCGGCAAGAATCTGGCCTACAACCCGACCGGATCGGGCGCGGGCGTGGACCAGTTCATCGCCAAGCAGGTCGACTTCGCCGGGTCCGACTCCGCGCTGAAGGACGATCAGGTCAAGAAGGCCGCCGAGCGTTGTGGCGGCAACGAGGCCTGGAACCTGCCGCTGGTGTTCGGCCCGGTCGCGCTGGCCTACAACGTCGAGGGTGTCGACAAGCTCGTGGTCAACCCCGACGTGCTCGCCAAGATCTTCCAGGGCCAGATCAAGAAGTGGAACGATCCGGCAGTGGCCGCCCTCAACGCCGGCGCCACCCTGCCGGACCTGGACATCAAGCCGATCTACCGGTCGGATTCCTCGGGCACCACCGACAACTTCCAGAAGTACCTGGCCGCCGCCGCGCCGCAGACCTGGACCAAGGGTGCGGGCAAGGAGTTCCAGGGCGGCGCCGGTGAGGGCGCGCAGAAGTCCTCCGGTGTCGTGCAGGCCGTCCAGGCCACCCCCGGCTCGATCGGCTACGTCGAGAAGAGCCCCGCCGCCGCGGCCGGCCTGCCCTACGCCCAGATCGACAGCGGCGCCGGCGCAGTGCCGCTGGACGACCAGTCGACCACCAAGGCCGTCGGCGCAGCCAAGTTCAAGGGCGAGGGCAAGGACTTGGTCCTCGACCTGAACGCGCTCTACGCCTCGAAGGAAGCCGGTGTCTACCCCCTGGTACTGGCCACCTACGAGATCGTTTGCTCCAAGGGCTACGACGCCGACACCGCGGCGGCCGTCAAGTCCTTCCTGACGGTGGCCGCCAACGAGGGCCAGGCCAGCCTGTCGCAGGCCGGATACATCGCGCTCCCCGACGAGTTCAAGCAGCGCCTGCTGACCTCGGTCGAGGCCATCGCTTAATAGCCCGGCTGGCGTTGAAGGACGAATCTGGGTGAGGATGGGTTTTCCGACCATATGACCAACAGGGGCCCTGACGGGACAATAGTGACAACGCCGAATCCAGCTGATTCGGGGTCGGGGGAGACACTTGCCTCCCCCCATCCCGAACCGGAACCCATCTCCACCGATCCGTCCAAGGGAGCCAAGGTTCGCCTCGGCGACCGAATTTTCCGTGGGCTCGCAGAAGGTTCGGGCATCCTCATCGTCGCGCTCATCGCGGCGATCGGGGTGTTCCTGCTCTGGCGCGCGGTTCCTGCGCTGACGCGCAACGAGGAGAACTTCTTCCTCTACGGCGGCAACTGGATCACCACCGACACCTCGGCGATGCATTTCGGCATCTTCGAGCTGCTGCAGGTGACCGTATTCGTCTCGGTGTTCGCGCTCGTACTGGCCATGCCGGTGGCGTTGGGCATCGCGATCTATCTCACCCAGTACTCATCGCGGCGATTGGCCGGTCCGCTGGGCTACCTGGTGGACCTGCTGGCCGCAGTGCCCTCGATCGTGTACGGCGTGTGGGGCCTGTACGTGCTGGCGCCGACGATCAAACCCTTTGCGGTGTGGCTCAATACGCACTTGGACTGGCTGTTCCTGTTCAAGACCGGCAACGCTTCGGTGGCCGGCGGTGGCACGATCTTCACCGCGGGGATCGTGCTGGCGGTGATGATCCTGCCGATCATCACCGCGGTGACCCGCGAGGTGTTCACCCAGACCCCGCGCGGCCAGATCGAGGCCGCGCTCGCGCTGGGTGCCACCCGCTGGGAAGTGGTGCGCACCACGGTGCTGCCCTTCGGATTGTCCGGCTACATCAGCGGCGCGATGCTCGGCCTGGGGCGCGCCCTCGGTGAGACCATCGCCCTGCTGATCATCCTGCGCGGCACCCAAACCGCGTTCGGCTGGTCGCTGTTCGACGGCGGCTACACCTTCGCGAGCAAGATCGCTGCCACCGCAAGCGAATTCAATGACCAGTACAAGGCGGGCGCCTACATTGCCGCCGGCCTGGTGCTGTTCATCCTCACCTTCGTGGTGAACTCGCTGGCGCGCGCCGCGGTCGCCGGAAAGGGACGCTCATGACGTCCACACTCGAGCGGCCGGTCAAGACGCCTGTGTTCCAGGGCGTCAGTCTGCGCCGCAAGCTGACCAACCACTTCGCCACGGTGCTGGTGACCTTGTCATTGCTGGTCGCGCTGGTGCCTCTGGTCTGGGTGCTGTACTCGGTGATCGTCCGGGGTTGGGCCGCATTGAGCTCACCCACGTGGTTCACCAACTCCCAGTCCGGGATGACCACGTTCATCGCCGGTGGCGGTGCCTACCACGCGATCGTCGGCACCCTGCTGCAGGGCATCGTGTGCTCGCTGATCTCCATTCCGATCGGCGTGATGGTGGGCGTTTACCTGGTCGAGTACGGCGGTGGCACGCGGCTGGGCAAGGTCACCACGTTCATGGTGGACATCCTCACCGGCGTTCCCTCGATCGTCGCCGCGTTGTTCATCTACGCACTGTGGGTGGCCACGCTCGGGTTCGGCCGGTCCGGGTTCGCGGTGTCACTGTCGTTGGTACTGCTGATGATTCCGGTGATCGTGCGGGCCACCGAGGAGATGCTGCGCATCGTCCCGATGGATCTGCGTGAGGCGAGTTACGCCCTCGGCGTGCCGAAATGGAAGACCATCGTCCGAATCGTGATCCCGACGGCGCTGTCGGGCATCGTCACCGGCATCATGCTGGCACTGGCCCGCGTGATGGGTGAGACGGCGCCGCTGCTGATCCTTGTCGGCTATGCGCAGGCGATGAACTTCGACATGTTCGGCGGGTTCATGGGATCGCTGCCCGGCATGATGTACGACCAGATCTCGGCGGGAGCGGGCGCCAACCCGGTGCCCACCGATCGGCTCTGGGGTGCGGCGCTGACGCTGATCCTGCTGATCGCCCTGCTCAATGTCGGCGCTCGCGCGGTCGCCAAACTCTTTTCCCCCAAGAAGGTGTAGGAGCTATCCATGGCCAAGCGGCTGGATCTCAAGGACGTCAACATCTACTACGGCGCGTTCCACGCCGTTTCCGAGGTTTCGCTCTCGGTGCAGCCGCGCAGCGTGATGGCCTTCATCGGCCCGTCGGGCTGCGGCAAGTCGACCGTGCTGCGCACGCTGAACCGCATGCACGAGGTAATCCCGGGGGCCCGCGTCGAAGGCTCGGTGCTGCTCGACGGTGAGGACATCTACGGCGCCGGAGTGGACCCGGTCGGTGTGCGCAAGACCATCGGCATGGTGTTCCAGCGCCCGAACCCGTTCCCCACCATGTCGATTCGTGACAACGTCGTGGCCGGCCTGAAGCTGCAGGGTGTGCGCAACAAGAAGACCCTCGACGAGGTGGCCGAGCGTTCGCTGCGCGGCGCCAACCTGTGGACCGAGGTCAAGGACCGCTTGGACAAGCCCGGCGGTGGCTTGTCCGGCGGTCAGCAGCAGCGGCTGTGCATCGCCCGCGCGATCGCGGTGCAGCCCGATGTGCTGTTGATGGACGAGCCCTGCTCGGCGCTCGACCCGATCTCGACGCTGGCCATCGAGGATCTGATCTCCACGCTCAAGCAGGATTTCACGATCGTCATCGTCACGCACAACATGCAGCAGGCCGCCCGGGTGAGTGATCAGACCGCGTTCTTCAACCTCGAGGCCACCGGTAAACCCGGCCGGCTGATCGAGATCGACGACACCGAGAAGATCTTCTCCAACCCCACCCAGAAGGCCACCGAGGACTACATCTCGGGCCGCTTCGGCTGACCCTTCCCGGGCAAGAAAACTAGGGCGTCAGTACCACGCGGGTTCCCGACGGCTCACGGGCTGCCCACACTTCGGCTACGTCTGCCAATGCCCTTGGCTGTGTGCGCAATTCGAGCTTTCCATCGGCGACCATGGCGAACAACCGGGGCAGTGCCTCGGTTCGGGCCCGGGCCATCACCTCGGGTGGCACGCTGCCGATACCCACCCCGCTCAGGGTGATCCCGGTGCCACG
Organism: Mycobacterium sp. URHD0025; assembly: GCF_000426065.1. Taxonomy (GTDB): domain Bacteria; phylum Actinomycetota; class Actinomycetes; order Mycobacteriales; family Mycobacteriaceae; genus Mycobacterium. The sequence goes on from NZ_AUEQ01000016.1 coordinate 158,739, forward strand.
CAGTACTCCCGCGTCGAGGTTCAGGCTCGGTCCGGTCATCGACCCGATCTGCACGAACCGTGTCGGGTGGTAGTGCGCGGCGGGATGGCTGGCGGCCAGGGCGGTCAGCACCTGCGCGGCGGGGTCTCCCCACAGATAGTCGAGTACCGCGTCGAACGGGCGCTCGGCGTGCATCTCGGCGACCTGGGCGCCCAGATCCTGCTCACCGAGGGCGATCGTCTGGTGGGCGCCGGCCGACCGTAGCCACGCGAGCCGTTCGGTGTTGCGGCCTGCGGCCACCACCGTCTCGGCGCCGAACATGGCGCCGGCCAATTGCACTGCCATCGAACCGGTTACGCCGGTGGCGCCGAGTACCAGTACACGGTCGCCGGGCTTGACCGCTGCGGCGTGTGACAGTGCGGTCCAGGCCGAGATGCCCGGGTTGGGCAGGGCGGCTGCGGTCACCGAATCGACATGCTCGGGGATTTCGACACCCCCGTCGGGGTCGACCAGTGCGCGCTGCGCCATCATCCCCGAATACCCCAGCGCCCCGGTGTAGACGCGACGGCCGTCGGCAAGCCGTGCGACGCCGTCGACACCGGGAATGGCCGGTAGTCGAAGCTCCTTGCTGGCGTAGTGCTTTCCCGAAACAAGCGCACGGGTGAGGTTGGTCAGGGCCGACGCTTCGACGTCGGCAACCTCGGTGCCGTCCTGCGGCTCCGGCTCGGGCACATCGGTGTAGGACGGGTGCCTGCCCCATTCGGTGACCAGTGCTGCCTTCATGGCGGCTCCTCGGTTTCTCGGGATATGGTTTCTGTGGAAACAATCTACGCATGTCCGCCCCGGGTGGCAAGATGGTTTCCGTGAAAACCAAACTCGAGTTGATCGAGGCCATCGCCGGGCTCATGACCACAGTGTCGGACCGGCTCGGGAACGACGGCGACGGCGACGCCGAGCGCGATTTCATGGCCGTCCGATGTCCGCAACGGCTACACCATCTGCTGAGGACGCTCCCGACGTCGTCGATGCACCTACTGGCGGAGATCGCCGAAGGCCCGGTCAGCGTCGTCGGCCTGGCGGCCCGCACCGGCCGACTCAAGGGCACGGTGTCCAAGCACGTGCAGAGGCTGGTCGAGGCCGGCCTGGTGGTCCGCACGCCGGTACCGGGCAACCGCAAGGAGATCGAACTGGGCCTGACCGCCGACGGGGAGCTCATCGCCGGCGTACACCGGCAACTGCACGAGGAGATGGATCGCGGAACACGCGAATTCCTGCTGCGCTACAGCGGCGCGGACCTGCAGGTGCTGGTCAAGGTGCTCGGGGATCTGGCCGGGGCGCACAAAGACGGGGTCCGTCTGGTGCCGCCGACCGACCGGCCCTGAGTCACTGGTTCGACGAAACCGAATCGCCGTCCGGGTAGGAGCCGGTGACCTGGAAGATCACCCGGCGGGCCACCTCGACAGCATGGTCGGCGAAGCGCTCGTAGAAGCGGCTCAGCAACGTCACGTCGACCGCGGCGGTGACGCCGTGCTTCCACTCGCGGTCCATCAGTACCGAGAACAGGTGGCGATGCAGATCATCCATCGCATCGTCTTCCTCCTGGATTCGGGCGGCCTTCTCCGGATCCTGGGTGAGCAACACCTCGCGGGCGGCGTGCCCCAATTCCACTGCGACGCGGCCCATTTCGGCGAAGTAACCGTTCACTTCCTCCGGCAGCACGTGCTGGGGGTGGCGACGGCGTGCGATCTTGGCTACATGCAGCGCCAGCGCGCCCATCCGGTCCACGTCGGCAACGATCTGAATGGAACCCACCACCGAGCGCAGATCGCCGGCTACCGGCGCCTGCAGCGCGAGCAACACGAACGCGGCCTCCTCGGCATGGGTGCTCAGCGTGGTCATCTGGTCGTGATCGCTGATGACCTGCTCGGCGAGCGCGAGGTCGGCCTGCAGGAGCGCCTGGGTGGCTCGCTCCATTGCGGTACCCGCCAACTCGCACATCTCGCCGAGTTGGTCCGTGAGTGAACGCAATTGCTCGTTGTAATGGGTACGCATGCAGCAAGATTATGCGGTCAGAGGCCCTATAGTCACGATGCAACGATGAACGAACGGTGAATGCCGCCTCCGGACTACTCGCAGGTGGTGTCCGCGGCATTGGTGACCGTGAGGTCCTCGGGAAGGTGCGTCGGGCTGGCGCCGGTGCCTTTCAGCACGTGCACCTGCACTTCCGAGCCGCTCGGGCTGGGTGCGCCCACCGAATTGAAGTCCGATCCCAGCACCACCTGCACCACATCACCCATGCCCGTGACGCGTTCGATGGTCGGGTTGGTGAACGAGCTGGCCACCGTCGCGGCCGCCTCCTCGTTGCCGGGGGAGAAGAACACCGTGGTCGCAGGCAGCGTGCTCGGATAATCGTCGGGGGTGTTGACGTTGAAACCGTGTTCCTGCAGCTCAGTGGCGGCCGTGGAGGCCAGGCCGCTCTGGCCGGTCGAGTTCGACACCTGCACCGTGACCTGCTGCGGTTCGGTGGTGACGGCGTTGACCATCTCACCGCTGTCGGTCGAGGCCGGTGCGGGCGCCGGAGCCGTCGACTGGGGGGTCTCGGGAGCTTCTGAGGGGGCGGCGGCCTGAACGGACGACGTCGTCGATTCCGGGGTGCCGGGAACCGGGGTGTTGTCCGGATTCTTCTCGCCGGGCAGCGGGTCGTCGTTGATGATCGCGTCGAACAGGGCGCGCATGTCATCGGTGCGCGGGACCTCGTTGCCGTCCTCGTCGGCGTAACCGACGGTCGGAACGGTCACGAAGGTGATCCGGCCGGCGTTCACGCCCTGCACGGACTGGCCGAGGTCAACCAGGTCCTTGGTCCTGATGTTGTCGACGAAGCTGTCGCTGATGAACATGTTGACCACGTTGTTCAGCTTGTTCAGCGAGAAAAATGTGTCACGGGAGATCAGCGAGCGCAGGAGTGAGGACAAGAACAGCTGTTGGCGTTTGATGCGCCCGTAATCCCCGTTGTATTCGGTGGTCACCTGGCGGGCACGCACGTAGTTCAGCGCGGTGTGGCCGTCGATCATCTGACGTCCGGCATTCGGCAGCACGGTGCCCAGCTCGTAGTCCTCGAGCGGGCTGGTGCTGCACACCTCGACCCCGCCGAGCGCATCGACCATCTTGGAGAACCCGGCGAAATCGACGGCCATGAACCGGTTCACGGACAGCCCTGACAGCTTCTGGATGACCTTCACCAGGCACTTCGGGCCGCCGAACGCGAAGGCCGAATTCAATTTGTTCTCGGTGTAGATCTCGTCGGGTCCGGTGGTGCCGGATTCCTCGTCGTACAGCGGACCGTAGGTGGCCGTTTCCGGGTTCCAGGGTTCGCACTGCATCGGTGTGATCGAAAGGTCGCGTGGGAAGGAAACGGCGACAACACGTTCCCGGTTGGCCGGGATGTTCACCAGCATGATGGTGTCCGATCGGGCGCCGCCGGCGTCCTCGGTGTCACCGGCGCCCATGCCGCCGTTCTCACCGAACCGGCTGTCAGTGCCGATGATCAGGAAGTTCTCGTCGCCGAACTGGGCGTTGGGGTCGAGGATGTCGCGCGAGTTGGGGTCCAGCGCGGCGACCTTGTTGAGGCTGTTGTTCTTCGAGGACTGCCACTGCCAGGCTCCGCCGGTCAATACCAGCGTGAGCACCGCGAGAATCGCGGCGGCGGCCCGTCCGGCCAGCATCACGCGGCGGTTGAGCGGCGGCCGCAGGCCCTCGATCACTGTGGTCTGGTCGGGGTCGTGCTCGTCCGGCGGCGTCGGGCGGACGCGCCACGCCGGGCGCTCCTCGGGTGCGTCGTAGTCGTACACCGGCAGAGCCGGCAGCACATCCGTGTCGGTGCTTTCGTTGTCGGGATCACGGTGGTCCAGAGCGTCCTCGACCCGCTCCTCGAACTCCGGGAAATCCTCGGCGTCGGAGGGATCCTGCGGCGCATCGCTGTCTGGGTCGATCCGCACCGCGGCGATCACGTCGGTCGGCTCGGGCACCGGCGGGCGGACATAGGCCGGCGGGTACGCCGGTTCGGGTTCCGGCGCGGCTTGCGGCTCGGGTTCGGGGTCCGGCTCAAAGAAGTACTGCGGCTCGGGTTCGGGGTCCGGCTCAAAGAAGTACTGCGGCTCGGGCTGTGGTTCGAGTTCGAGTTCCGGCTCGGGCTCGGGCTCAGGGTCGGACACCAGCTCGGGCTCGTCGGGCTCGAGCCTGTGGCGCGACGGGGTGAATCCGGTGCCGGCGACCTTGGCGATCAGATCGGCGACAGTTACCCCGTCGGCGTGGCTGCCGGTGGGCTCGTCGAGGGATGAATCATCGGGTAGATCCGCATCCTGGCGTTCCCACGGCGCGGCGCCTGGCAAAGGCTGCCGGGATCGGGTAATCCATTGGTTGTCCGACGCACCCTCCGGCGAGCGGTGGCGACGGCCGGGAGTGGCGTTATCAGCGTCACTCATGTCCTTACCGGCCTCCGACTCTTCGAGCTCGCCGCGCGTGCGCGTCGGTGCGCATCGTTCCCGCGGTGTGATCTGGGTGCTGCTGAGGTTTTTCTCCTCATCTCTTCTAGCAGCACAGTGCCGGACTGGCCAGTCGAGCCAGTCGCGGCAGGGTTTTCATCGTACTGAGGCATCCTGAGACCGAGCTAGACCCAACCCGGTGACAGTGCCGTCTCGATGTCATCTCGGTGCGTATGCAGGTCAGCCCCCGGAGTGCATCACGTCTGCCCCGACGGGCACCGCGCAGTCGTCGGGATCGTCGAGCCACCCCTCGGGCAGTGACACCGAGGCGGCTGACCCCTGTCGGCCGCGCGGACCGCCGGCTGCCGGCGGGAACGGCGCGTCGCCGTCGAGCTGGCTGAGCAGTTCGTCGAGTTCGGCACGGGTCTTGACCAGGGCCAGGCCACGCCGCAGATCGGCGCCGGCCGGGAATCCGTGCAGGTACCAGGCCACGTGCTTGCGGATGTCGCGCATGGCCTTGTCCTCGCCGAAGTGCGCGGTGAGCAGCTCACCGTGGCGGCGCACGATGTCGGCCACTTCGCCCAGGGTCGGCGGGGTGGCGGCCGGGCGTCCGTTGAAGGCCGCGGAGAGCTCGGCGAACAACCATGGCCGGCCCAGGCATCCACGGCCTATCACCACGCCGTCGCAGCCGGTCGCGGCCATCATCGCCAGCGCGTCGTCGGCTTCGAAGATGTCGCCGTTGCCGAGCACCGGAATGCTTGTGACGTGGGCTTTGAGCGCGGCGATCTGATCCCAGTCGGCCGTTCCGGAGTAGCGCTGGGCCGCGGTGCGGGCATGCAGTGCCACGGCTGCCGCGCCTTCCTCGGCGGCGATGCGGCCGGCGTCGAGGTGCGTGTGATGCGCGTCGTCGATGCCGATCCGGAACTTCACCGTCACCGGAATGTCGGTCCCCGCGACGCCGCGCACGGCGGCGGCCACGATCTGGCCGAACAACCGGCGCTTGTAGGGCAGTGCCGATCCACCGCCACGCTTGGTGACCTTGGGCACCGGGCAACCGAAGTTCATGTCGATGTGGTCAGCCATGCCCTCGTCGGCGATCATCTTGGCCGCCAGGTAGGTGGTTTCCGGGTCCACGGTGTAGAGCTGCAGCGATCGCGGTGATTCGTCGGGGCCGAAGGTCGTCATGTGCATGGTGACGGGGTGGCGCTCGACCAGGGCTCGCGCGGTGACCATCTCACACACATAGAGGCCGCTGACGGTGCCGGCGCGGGCGATCTCGAGCTCGCGGCACAAGGTGCGGAACGCCACATTGGTCACCCCGGCCATGGGGGCGAGGACGACGGGACTGGGCAATGCGAACGGCCCGATCCGCAGTTGGGATCGGGCCGGCGCTGGCGCTGCGGGAGGTGGGGCGGTCAGGGTCATGAAGACGAAGACGACACCAACAGGTTCTTCATGGCCTTCTTCTCGGCCACCTTGCGCTCGCGTTCCTGACGCCGCTCCTTGGCGACCTCGAACTTGTCGCACGCATCCTCGAGCTCCTCGATGATGCGGCCGAGGTCGTCGCGCAGCCGCGCGCCTTCGCCGGTGAAGTCCTCACGCTCGAAGATGCGCCACTTGCGCAGGATCGGCATCACCACGTCGTCGAGGTGGATGCGCGGGTCGTAGACGCCGCCGACGGCGATGATGACTGCCTTACGACGGAAGTCGGGCACCGTGTATCCGGGCATCTTGAAGTTGTCGAGCACCCGGTGCAAGGAACCCATGGCCTGGTTGGGCGCGATGTCGAGGCCGGCCGCGGACACGTCGCGGTAGAAGATCATGTGCAGGTTCTCGTCCGCGGACACGCGCTGCAGCAACTGGTCGGCGATCGGATCGTCGCAGGCCTTGCCGGTGTTGCGGTGGCTGACGCGGGTGGCGAGCTCCTGGAACGACACGTACATCACGGAGTCGAACAGGCTCTCGGCGAACAGGTCGCCCTGCTGGTTCTGGCCGGGAGAGAAGCCGCGCGTGACCTGCTCGACGCGCAGTTCTTCGAGCTCGACGGGGTCGATGGCACGGGTGACGACGAGATAGTCGCGCAAGGCGATGCCGTGGCGGTTCTCCTCGGCGGTCCAGCGGTTGACCCACTGGCCCCAAGCGCCGTCCATGCCCATGTTCATCGCGATCTCGCGGTGATACGAGGGCAGGTTGTCCTCGGTGAGCAGGTTCTGGATCATCGCCGTGCGGGCGACCTCGGAAAGCTTGGACTGCCCCGGCTCCCAGTCCTGCCCGCCGAGTGCGTAGTAGTTCTTGCCGTCCGACCACGGAATGTAGTCGTGCGGATTCCAGTCCTTACGCATCCGCATGTGGCGGTTGATGCTGGTTTCCACGACAGGCTCGAGTTCGTGCAGGAGCTGCAGGTCGGTGTATTCCTGCGTCATATGCCCTCACCCTCCTCGCGTCCTGGGACGCTCAGTTATCTGTACCTGCTGGTTGCAGTCAATATATCTGTGTAAACCGGTGACATCAAGTTGCCCCGCCGGGCTCGTTTACGAGTCCTGCGGCGAGGCCGCGCCGACTGTAGGATCCGCACGAACATCTGTCGGATACCCACGCTCGGAGGTTGGGCACACGTGAAGAAGCTTGTCGTTGGTGCCGGAGCGGCAATTGCCACCGGTGCGGCCGTATCCATGTTGTTCGGTGCGGGCGTTGCGGCCGCCGCGCCTGACGTCGTCGGCCAAACCTACTCGGACGCCTCGACCGCGATCGAGGACAGCGGAGCCAGCGCCAAGGTGGCGGTCACCGTGGGCAGCAAGCTGTCCCAGGACGATTGCATCGTCACCAACGCCTGGGACGCCCCGTTCGTGCGGGACAGCGGTGGCTCGTACGGGCATGCCGACAGCGAGGTCATGGTCGCTTTGAACTGCGACGGCGACCACGCCACCGCCAACCACCCGGGCGCTTCGGTCGCCAGCCCGGCCGGCCGTGAGGCCAAGGCTGCCGCTGACGAGGCCGCTGCAGAGGAACAGCAGCAGCTCGAAGAGGTCAGCACTCCTGATGAGTAGCGGTTAAGTGGGCGTTAATTGCTCGATGTGAGGCCCACTGCCGACTAAACTTCAGGTCAGCTCCCAAAGAGTCTTCTGTGGCACCTTGCCGCGGGACGAGGGGGATGCTGACAAGCGCGGCGTAAACGCTGGCACCCCACTCTCCGGGAGCGGTCACCGGACGGGGAAGGTCGGGCGGGATGAAGATCGCGATCGGGTTCGGAAGTGTCATCGGGGCGTCGGCGGCGGGTTTTGCACTCGCGATGGTCGGCGCGGGGGCGGCCCATGCGGCGCCGGACGTCGTTGGGCAGACATACAGCGACGCCGTCACCGCTATCGAGGACGGCGGGGGGACCGCACATGTCGCTGTCACCGTCGGCAGTCGGTTGCCGCGCGACGAGTGCATCGTCACCAACGCCTGGACTGTCCGGCCGTTGGTGCCACAAACCTCCGACACCTACTACGAATACAAAGAAGACGTGACCCAGGTGGCGCTCAATTGCGACGGCGGCCATGCCACCGAGACCCATCCGGGCGCATCGCTGGGCAGCCCGGCGGGCCGCGAGGCCAAGGCCGCCGAAGATGAAGCCGCCGCGGCCGAGCAGGAGCCGATCGCCGAGGCCAGCACCCCTGACGAGTAGGCGCAGCCTCCTCAGAAACTGCCGACGCGGCCGACCAGCATGTCGACGCAGTAGTCGATGAATTGTTCGCGGCTGGCCGGCAGGCGATCGTCGAGATACGCGGTGAACAACGCGGTCAGGGCCCCGATCAGGCTGGTGGCGACCATGGCCTGACGTACCGGGTCGGCGATGCGGGTCAGTTTGCGCTGCAACAGGCCGATGAAGTCGGGCATCCATTCCGCGCCCGAGCGGGTCAACACCGGTTCGGTTTCCGGGGCGACCAGCAGCACCCGGCCGCGCGTGGGGTCGTCGACCATGAGTGCGACGAATCGTTCCACTGCCTCACGGGGTGTGGCGGCATTGGTCAGTGCCGACATCGCCCGTGCGCAGACGTCGTCGTAAACCGCCCGCACGAACGTGTCGCGGTCGTTGAAGCTCTCATAGAAGTAGCGCTCGGTGAGTTCGGCCGCCCGGCATACCGCGCGGACCGTCAATGCCGGGCCGTCGGCTTTGCCCAGCAGGGTGACGCCCGCGGCGATCAGTTCGTCGCGACGACGAGCCGCGCGTTCCTGAAGCGGAACACCCGACCATCGGCCGCGTCGTTGACCGGATGGCACATCTACTCCTAAGCTCTGGTGACAACGTACGTAGTCACATTTCACAGAGAACCATCGTCTTGCCGGCAGAAAGCGCACCTGTGACACAAGATACTTCTGAGACATGCCCCGTGACCAGCGGATCCGCTGCCGTGGCTTCCGGCTGCCCGGCTGCCCCGGGTGGCTACGAGGCGCCGCCGATGCCGCTGGGACCGGATTCGCTGACGTGGAAGTACTTCGGCGACTGGCGGGGCATGCTCCAGGGACCGTGGGCCGGGTCGATGCAGAACATGCACCCGCAGCTCGGCGCGGCGGTGACGGAGCACTCGATCTTCTTCCAGGAACGCTGGCCACGCCTGTTGCGCTCGCTGTATCCCATCGGTGGCGTGGTGTTCGACGGAGACCGCGCGCCGCGGACCGGCGCCGAGGTACGCGACTACCACGTCAACATCAAAGGGACCGACGCTCAGGGCCGCCGCTACCACGCATTGAATCCCGAGGTCTTCTACTGGGCGCATTCCACCTTCTTCGTCGGCACGATCATCGTCGCCGACCGGCTCGCGGGCGGGATCTCCGAAGCCGACAAGCGGCAGCTGTTCGAGGAACACAAGCAGTGGTACTCGATGTACGGGATGAGCATGCGGCCCGTGCCGGAAACCTGGGAGGACTTCCAGGTCTACTGGGAACACATGTGCCGCAACGTGTTGGAGAACAACCAGGCTGCCCGCGAGGTGCTGGATCTGAGTGAGCTGCCGAAGCCGCCGTTCGCGTCGAAGCTGCCCGACTGGATATGGGCCCTGCAGCGCAAGTACGTGGTGCACCCGTTGTTCGTCTGGTTCACCGTCGGCCTCTACCACCCGGCAGTGCGGGAATTGATGGGCTACACCTGGTCTGAGCGCGACGAGAAGGTACATCGGTTGCTGGGCAAAGTGGTCGGCAAGGTTTTCACACTGGTGCCCGCGCGGCGGCGCATGCATCCACGGGCGCGTAGCGCCTGGGATCGTGCCACGGGACGACTTCCGGCCGACGCTCCGCTGGTGCACACCCCGGCCCGCAACCTGCCGCCAATCGGGCACCGCGACAACGGGATGCACTACTGCCCGAAGGTTTAGCGCGTCGCGTCAGGACCGCTCGTGGGCCTCAGCGGCCGACGAACGCGGCGTTCTGCGGGCAGTAGACCTTGACCGCACCGCGCACCAGGTTCGTCGCTTGGTGCTTGTCGATGCCCGCCTGATTCATCAGCTGGCTGATAACTCCCCGTACCGTGCGGGCGGGCTCGATCTTGCCCTTCGTGAGCGCGTCACAGACTCCGCGACCGACCTTGCCGGCTTCCTCGGGTGAGGCGGTGGGGATGTTCAGGTCGTTGACGATGGTGACGAACTGGTCGTCCTGAGGGTCCGCGTGGGCCGGTGCGACCCCGAATGCGGCGCTTGCGGCCAGCGCGGCGGCACCGATCGCGGTGGCCATGACTCGGGTGCGCGGGCGCCGGGAGAGCATTCGGTGACTCCTTCATTCGAACTGTCGACAACCGCACGTGAAGAGTTCACGCCGGGTGTCACTACCGACCCCCGGCCATAACGATAAACGGGTGTGGCCCGTGGTGCTCACGCATCCCCGTACCTGTGAGGCCGCTGTAGCGGAGCGGCTACGCGGCGGTAATTGCGGGGCAACGGCATTGATCGATGCTGACGCCATGACGACCATCTATGACCAGATCGGCGGGGGAGAGGCACTCGAGACCGTCGTCGAGGATTTCTACCGGCGGGTGCTGGCCGACGATGAGCTGTCCGGATTCTTCACCGGAACCAACATGGCCCGGCTCAAGGGCCGGCAGGTGGAATTCTTCGCCGCCGCGCTGGGTGGGCCCGTGCCGTACCGCGGTGCGCCGATGCGTGAAGTCCATCAGGGACGCGGGATCACCATGCACCATTTCAACCTGGTGGCCGGTCACCTGGCCTACAGCCTGGCCGAGGCCGGGGTGCCGGAGTCGACCGTCGGACAGATCATCGCAGCGATAGCGCCATTGGCCGACGAGATCGCGACCGCGCGGAGCGCGTGAACGGCTGCTGCGCGGAGCGCGTGAACGGCTGCCGCGCAGTGCGCGTGAGCCGCACCGTGACCCGCCTCGCGGCGGGGTGTGTGGTGCCCCCACTAGGACTCGAACCTAGGACCTGCGGATTAAAAGTCCGTAGCTCTACCAACTGAGCTATAGGGGCGCGAAAAGACAGGGTACAAGATGGATGGTTTTGGTGTTACGACCACCGGGTTTGAGGATTTGGGCATCTGTACCCTAAGCTATCGAAGCTCCCAACGAACGAGTTGATGAGTACCCCGGAGAGATTCGGACAGGCCCCCATCGTCTAGTGGCCTAGGACGCCGCCCTTTCACGGCGGTAGCACGGGTTCGAATCCCGTTGGGGGTACGCACCACGGAAACGTGGAGCACGCAGGAAAGCAAGGCCCTGTGGCGCAGTTGGTTAGCGCGCCGCCCTGTCACGGCGGAGGTCGCGGGTTCGAGTCCCGTCAGGGTCGCCATCACGGCGAGGCAGTTCGGTTTGCAAGAGCCGGTGCCTTCCGGCCAGGTAGCTCAGTTGGTACGAGCGTCCGCCTGAAAAGCGGAAGGTCGCCGGTTCGATCCCGGCCCTGGCCACTGAGATAGCCCGCTATTCGTAGCGGGTTTTTCTGTATTCGGCGCCGGGTTGCCGCGAGCGCTCGATGACCGCGTTGACCCATTCCGGATTTAGTCGCCTGCGCGGTGGCCCCGTCGAGATCACCCGACGCGGAGACGCGGGTCGCCGGTGAGCGCCGCGTCGATGGCGGCGACCCGGTCCGCAGCGATGCCCCATGGCTCATCGAGCCCGAGACGAGAGTCCAGATCCCACAGGACGCACCGTTCACCCGGCTCAGCGACCATGGACCATGCGATGACGGTGCGGCGCAACTGTTCATCCATGCACTCGTCGCCCGCTGCGCCGTCAGGCGGAGCGCCGCCCTCGGGATGGTGGTGCAGGAACCGCCCGTAGGCGGCGTCACAGAATGCCGCATAGCGGACGGTGCACAGGATCAGGCCATGCCAGGCTTCATCGACTGCACGCGAGGGCATCCCGATGGTCTGACCGTCGCGCAGCGCTACCGCACAGCATCGAAACCACTGCCGCAGGCCGGTTTCGACGAGTTCACGCGGCTGCCAGGGACAGGTCTTGAACACCGCCTCCGGTAATTCCAGATCGGCGATCACCTGCCCGGCGGCATGTCGAGCGCCGGCCTTTCGCAGCGTGATCATCAGCAGCCCCCGCCGCAGCCGCCCCCGCCACAACTGCTTCCACCGCCGCAGCCGCTGTGGCCACCACCGCAACCCGAGTGGCCCCCATGGCCTCCGTCGCTAGAACTGGAGTCAGCACCGGTCGCCCAGATGGCTGCCCCGCCGGCGCCGGCAACAGACCCGAACCTCCCGCGGCGGGCAGTCCCAGGGCCACGAAGCCGCCGCCGTTTCACAGTTGCGAAGAGCGCGAAGAGCGCCAGGTCGAACGCGATGACCACCACCGGAATCATCCACCACATGATCTCGTCCTCCCGTGTCGACTATGTCGTTACGGGACGAAGCGGACCACACGCCGCGACGCTACCGATCCCAACTTCGGTATCGCATCCGCCCGCGCCGCAGCGCGAAATGGTAAGTGCCACTCCCATTTTGTCCACTCGCGTGATGACAGAGGGTGGTGACGATCGACTGGGCCGCGGTCAGGCCGAAGCTACCCACGACGAAGCGGAAGAAGCCCGAGTAGTTCGTGGAAGGATCGTGAGGACAGCGACACTGGACCGACGGGAGGAGGCCGACGATGAGCAGCAGGCCTGCAGGCAAGCGCTCCCGATCGACCGAAGGACACCTCGCCGTCGGCGTGATCGATGACGTGATCGAGGATGCCCCGGGCGAGGTGCAGGGCCCCGACACGCTCATCATCAGCGCCCAGGTTCCGGGACACGGGATCCTTCACCGGACAGTCACCTGCCCGCTGTCGATGCCCGGCAGCGCTCGCGGCCTGGTCGGGCAGACCATCGGCTTCCGACACCTCAGGCTCGATTCCGACGACGTGGACGACATTGCCGTCATCCGCTGGCCCGGCAAGGTCAGAGAGGCCCTGGAGCCGTTTCGCCCCGGAGACCCCGGAGCGCGGCGTGCACGAGCGTGGCGAACTCTGGGCAGCTGCTGTGCGGTGGCTGCAGTGAGCGGGATCCTGCTGACCGTGGTGATGCTGATCGGTGTGGTGTTCACCGCCGGTGAGCTGTTCGCCGACCTACCCGCGTGGTTCCGACCCGGCGTTGCACTCGCCGCGAGCGTGTGTGCGGCCGTGCTGGGGCTGTTCGGGTTCACCGTCTGCATGATCACCGAACGCGCCGGGGGGACAGCTTCGTGACCGACCACTACTGACCGTACGTCTGGCGAAGGTTCGCGTGGATCAACGTGTTGATGCGCTTGCGCATGTGGCCGGCCATCTTCTCGTCGGGCGCCGGCTCGTCGACCGACAGCGTCCACCGCAGGTCCGTGCCTCCGCCCGGGCCGCCCTGCGGTAACTCGAAGGTGATCCGCGCGTCCGGCTGCCGCGGCCACAGCGAGGACCACACCACCCGCCCCGGCGCCCGCGACTCCAGCACCACGGGCGCCACTTCGTCGTCGAGCAGGTTCAGCCACGACCGGGCGGGACTGCGGCTCGGCACAGTCAGATCGTCGAACACCACGTGCGGCGGTGCAGGAAGGTTCCGCTGCCTGGATCCGATCTCGACCATGCCCCGCAGCATGGCACGGCGCGCTGGCTCGATGTGGAGATCTGCTTGAGCCGCTTTGTATTTGACGGACGCCGGGCGGTGAGGAAGCTCGCTGCGGCGCTTCGCGAGACCTAGATCTGCCAGTCGTTGGAGCCGTCGTGCCGGGTGTAGGTGCCGGTCGAGTTCTGAACGACGATGGGGTCGCCCGCCTTGAAGTTGTCGAAGAACCACTTCGCGTTGGCGGGGCTGATGTTGATGCAGCCGTGACTGACGTTGCGCTTGCCCTGATCAGCCACAGACCAAGGGGCGCTGTGCACGAAGTCGCCGCTGTCGTCGAACCGGACGGCCAGATCGACGGTCAGCTTGTATCCGTTCGGCGAGTTGACCGGGACGCCGTAGGTCGACGAATCCATCACCACCGACGGCATCTTCTCCTGTACGTAGAAGGTGCCGTTCGGAGTCTGGTGGCCGCCGGATGCCATCCCCATCGACATCGGGATGGTTTTCTCCACGGTCCCGTTGCGGGTGACGGTCAGTTGGTGGGTGGAGTCGTTGGCCGTGGCCACCAGCGCGTCCCCGATGTTGAAGTTGGACACCGTGCCGGCGGCGTCGACGGTGACCGAGGTATGGGCGGGCCAGAAGCTCAGCGGACGCCAACGCAGTTGCGTGGGAGTCATCCAGTAGAACTTGCCGGGAACTTCCGGAACCGACGAGACATGGATGGCGTTCTCGGTGGCACCGGCATCGTCGACCGGACCCGGGAAGTTGATGATGATCGGCTGGGCCACACCGACGGTCGCGCCGTCGGCCGGCACCAGCCTGGGCGGCTCGAACGGCGCCGGATCTGCCTGCGCGGCACCGGCACCCAACACCAACGCACATCCCACCATCGAAGCCGCTCCGGCCGCCTTTACGGCGCCGAAAAGTCTTCTCCTCGTCCAGTCAGTCATCTCACCATCGTGTCATGCTGGTCAGACCTGTCCGGAATCTGAGCGGCGCACCGGCCACCACCAGCGCCGACGAGTGGTGGACACTGAGTGCGCATCCCGTTTGTGACGGCACACCTCGCCTGCCGCGGCCACCGCTGCCGGATCGAAGCCCGGCGGCACGGGACCCCCGGCCACCAACGCCCGAACCAGCGCTTCCTGCCGCGCAGCCAATGTTCGCGTCATACCCACACCTCCCTCGCCCCGGTCGTGATCGGAGCAGCCCCCGCCGCCGCGGCGATCGCGTCCAACTCGTCGAAAAGATCTGTAGCAGGCGGAAACTGACCGTCGCGCTCCAGCATGAACGGGGTGTCGACGCGTTCGCGCAGCGCGGTCACGAGGTCCAACACCTCCGGCGGAGTTTGAGCGGTGTGGGTGTCGTGGTAGAAATTCTCACCCTGACGACCTCCTGCGACATGGCTGTAGGCCACCTGCTCCACCGGCAGCCGCGCCAATTCCTGCAGCGGATCACGTCCGCGGTTGCGTGCGTTGGCGTAGACGTTCGCCACGTCGATAACCAGCAGCACCCCGGTGCGTTCCACCAACTCGGTGAGGAACTCCGATTCGGTGAGGTCTGACTCCGGCCATTCCACAAAGGAGGCGATGTTCTCCAGCGCCAGTGGAACCGGAAGCTCGCGACGGGTGCGAGCGATGTTGGCCGCCAGCACATCGAGGGCTTCCCGGGTGCGTGGCACCGGCAGCAGATGCCCGGCCTCGATCCCGCCGGCGCGGACAAAAGCGATGTGCTCGCTGACCACCGGTGAGCCGAGCGCGTCCGCGCACGCGGCCAGCCGTCGTACGCGCCTGGGCTGCACGGGTTCTGCCCCGCCCAGCGACAGTGCGACCCCGTGCGGGATCACCGGGACGCCGCGGGCGGCCAGATCCGCCAGGGCCGGATCGGGCCGGGCGCGACGGCGACGGACCGGGATCGACTCGGCGATCACCTCGCAGAACCCGGGCCGCAGATCGGCGATCACCCCGGCGATCTCACGCCGCCAGCCGAGGCCCACATCGCCCAGCGCGGGCACGGTGCGGCTTGCGGCACTCATCCTCCGCAACCTCCGCAGCCGCCACAGCCACCGCAGCCGCCACCACCGCCACCACCGCCGCCGTCACCCCCGCAGGAGGCGCCGCACCCGCCGCCGTCGGTTCCACCGCCGGACGAGTCGCCGGCCAGTTGCACCGAGGTCGAGTAATCGGAGTCCAGCATCCACAACGCACCGGTGCCGAACAGCGCCACCGACATCGCCACCGCGGCCGGGCCGTAGGTGTCGAAGGCGGGCTTCTTCGCCGGTTCCAGATATGCCAGTTCCTTCTGTTGGGCGGCGAGCAAACGCCGGCCCGCACGGGTCAGGCGATTCACGCCCAGCAGGTGCGGGAGCACAAACGCCCCGTACAGGACCGTGGCGACGACGATGGCACTGAACGTGACGGTGTGGATCGGATGGTCGGACAGCGTCGTCATCAGGTAGATGCCGTAGCCGATGCCGATTGCCATCACCATGATCGATGGTGCTGTGCCCCAGCGCATGCGGGTCCGTTCGGCCTTGGTGCGCATCAGGCCGCGCAGGCTCAGGTGTTGTTCCAGCGCTGCGAGCTGGTCTGTGGATGCCGCGTACAGACCCGGCACGGTGTGGTCCGGATCGGTGTCGACCCGTTCCAGCATCTGTCCGGTGAACCGGTCGATTTCCGGGCCTTGCACCGCGCGGTCCACCTGCCGGTCGGCGGTGATCCGCCCACTGGCGCGCAGGCTGGCCAGCGAGGTCACCACCGGGGCGATGTCCGATCGCAGGAACGCCAACTCGGTGGGGCTGAGCGGCTCGGTTGTCGCGGGACGCCGCGGAGCAACGGAGATCCGCCAGAGCACCGCGAAGACCACCGTCACCGCCAATGCGGCCAGATATCCGTACCCCTCTGCGGTTATCGCCTCGGCGTACCGATCAAGCATTTCCTTCATCGACATCACATCACCTCCTGGGTGTTCGGTTCAGATCACTTTGCTCGCGTCAAACTCCTTACCGGTCACAACTTTCAGTGGATCTGTGGTCCCGCCAGCGTGCACGGCCATGGATAGGAGGCCTTGAGGACTTGGTGGCTGTTGTCTGAGGAAATTTCGGGTGCCCGAACAGCGAGCGGCGTCATGAAAAAGATGTGGGCAGATATGCCCATATCTCTGGTACGCTTCGGTCATGAGCCTGAGCTTCCACACCTTCGATCCAGCCACCCGGCGACTGGACACCGCGCCCGGAGCCGTCGAGGCCTACCCCGGTGGGGACGTCGCCGTCCGCCACCTCGAGCCCGTCTCCGACGGCCGGCGACCCGTCGCCTGGAACGCCGGAGGTACCCTGAATTTCGCCGCGGTGGCGCAATGGGTCGCCTTTCACAAAGACGCGCGCCCGATCCTGGTGATGCCGTATCTGCCGTCCGCGCGCGGCGATCACGATGCGACCTACGACGCACAAGGTGTCGCGCGCCTGACCGCGGCGACCGGAGTGCATGACGTCGTCGCCGCCGACCCGCACTCCGGCGCCTGGGCCGCATCCGCCGAGGCCTACGGTGCCGCCGTCCATGCCGTCAGCGCTACCGATCTCATCGCCGAATCCCCACTGGCCCAGATGGACTGGGACGGTGTGATCGCGCCCGACAAGGGTGCCGTGGGCCGCGCCGGCGCGGTCGCGAACCGGCTCGGCGTGAGGCTGTTGACGGCGGGCAAGGTGCGGGACCCGAAGACAGGAGCGCTGTCCGGGTTCACCGCGCCCGACGATCTGGAGCCGGGCCGGTACCTGCTGGTCGACGACATCTGCGACGGCGGAGGCACTTTCGCCGGTCTTGCCCAGGCCATCCGTGAAACCGAGCCCGCTGCCGAACTGCACCTGTGGGTCACCCACGGCCTGTTCACGGGGCGGTGGCGCGAGAACCTGCTGCCGCACTTCGCGTCGATCACCGCCGCGAACACCAGCCCCGGCATCGCCCCGGATGCCCTGCCCGCGGACGTCCGGCAGGTGCCGCTGATCGAGCACGTCGTGTCCTTGCTCACCGAAATGGAGAACTGATCATGAGTTTCAACTCACGCGACTACAGCCCTGCCACCATCGACGCGCTGACCGTGCTGATGGAGACCGACGCATACAAGCTCGATCACCGCAGGCAGTACCCGGAGCGCACCGAGTTCGTGTATTCCAACCTGACGGCCCGCGGCAGCCGCATCCCGGAGGTCGACTGGACTGTGTTCTTCGGGCTGCAGGCGTACCTGACCGATCTGGCGGCCCGCTGGCAGACCTTCTTCGACGCCGACATCGATGAGGTGTGCCGCGCCTACGAGGAACGTGTCAGCGACATCCTGGGACCGAATAGCGTTGGCTCCGAGCACATTCGCGATCTGCACGCTTACGGAAGGCTGCCGTTGCGGTTCCGGGCGCTGCCCGAGGGGACCGTCACCCCGCTGGGTATCCCGTACCTGACGGTGGAGAACACCGAGCCGCGGTTCTTCTGGCTGACCAACTACATCGAGACCGATCTGTCGGCCGCGTTGTGGCAGCCCATCACGTCGGCCACCACGGCCTGGCGCAACCGGTGCCTGCTGGACGAGCGTGCCGAGGCCTCCGGTGCCGCGCCGGCCGCAGTCGATTGGCAGGGCCATGATTTCTCGGCCCGCGGTATGGCCGGCATGGGTGCGGCGTCGGTCAGTGGCGCCGCGCACCTGCTGAGCTTCACCGGCACCGATTCGCTGTCGGCGCTGGGCTGGATCGACCGGTTCTACCCAGGCTCTCCCGACGGGACCGTGCTGGGCGGTTCGGTGCCGGCCACCGAGCACTCGGTGATGACAGCGAACGGGCCGGAAGGGGAGTTGGCCACGTTCGGGCGCCTGCTGGACCTGTATCCGTCGGGCATCGTCTCGGTGGTCAGCGACAGCTGGGACCTGTGGCAGGTGGTGACGGAGTTCCTGCCCGCGCTGAAGGACACGATCATGGCGCGGGACGGAAAACTGGTGATCCGCCCCGACTCTGGCGAACCGGAGCTCATCCTGTGTGGTGATCCGGCCGCACCGGCCGGCAGCCCGCAGCGCAAGGGCGTGGTGAACCTGCTGGCCGAGACGTTCGGGACCACCGAGAACACTGCCGGTTACCGAGAACTGGACCCGCACGTCGGCGTGATCTACGGCGACTCGATCAATTTCGAGCGGGCCGATTCGATCACCGCGAACCTGATGCGGCAGGGCTATGTTTCGACCGTCCCAGTATTCGGATTTGGTTCTTATACATACCAATTCGTCACTCGGGACACCTTCTCGCTGGCAGTGAAGGCGACGTGGGTGCAGGTGGACGGGCAGGGTCGCGACATCTTCAAGGATCCGGTCACCGATTCGGGTACCAAGCGTTCGGCACGCGGCCGGCTGGCGGTGCTGGGCGGCATGGACGGCTCGTTGGCACTGCTGCAGCGAGCCACCGCCGACCAGGAGGCCAATTCGCGACTGCGGACGGTCTTCGAGGACGGTGTGTTCGCCGGCGCCACGACGTTCGCCGGGGTGCGCGCCGAGCTTCGTGCCAGTTGGGCTCGGTTTGAGGCCGCGAAGATCCGACGGGAAGAGGTGGCATGACAGAGTTGGAATGTGCGTGACGAACCCGCAGACGATCAGCGCACATGGCTGTCGGTGGACCTCGTGGCGATCACCGACGATCCGGACGACCCGGCACTGGTGCTCTACCGCCGTGAACGCGCCCCGCACGCCGGGCAGCTGTCGCTGCCCGGCGCGGTGATGGACCCGGCGAGGGGGCAGACGGTCGCGCAGACTGCCGGCTGGATCGCCGACGAGCGAGCGCATACGCAGGTGCTCGACGGTACCGAGCCGTTTCCGATCACCGTGGTGTCCGATCCCAGCCGTGACGAGCGGGGTCACACGGTCTCACTGGTGTGCCTCACCCGGGTGTGCTCCCCGGGTCAAGGCGCGGTGTTGATCAGGGCGGGCGACCGGATTCCGGCCCCGATGCCGTTCGGCCATGACCGCATGCTCGCCGCGGCCGCGGGCCGGGCGTTCGATGGGCTGTTCACCGACAGTGCGGTGGCCCGGGCGTTGGTATCGACCGACGCTGCGCACGGAACCACCGGCACCGGGCTGTGGTCCACCCTGCGGCTGTTGCACCACTTGGCGGGGCGGGATCCGGAACACGCCCCCACTGCGGAGGCGGTGCGTCGGCGCAGGTCCAGGACGACGGTGCTGGTGCCGGGCGGCAAGGTGGCAGCTGTCACGCGCCCCGAGACGGTTTATGTGAGCACTGACGCCACATTTGCCTAATCGGTAACATCAATCTCATTGGCAACGACATTCACAGGTGTCGCAGCTGTAGGGGGTGAGATGCGGAAATGTCTGCGGGGTGTGCTCGCGGCGCTGGTGTGTGCCCTGGCGCTGATCGCCAGTCCGGTACCCGCGCCGGCCGCGCCACCCGTGGCCGGCAAGGACTTCACCAAGCCCGCCATCGTCATCCTCGGCTACGGGCTGAAGCCCGACGGCTCGATGCGCGCCATCTTGTATCACCGCGTGCTCACGGGCCTCGCGATCGCGCAGGCGTTCCCGCAGGCCCCGGTCATCGTGACCGGCGGCAACCCGAAGAACGGGCAGACCGAGGCCGCACAGATGCGCAATCTGCTTGTCATGCTTGGTCTTCCGGCCAACCGCATCATCGTCGAGGACCGGGCGAACAGCACCGTCCAGAATGCACAGTTCTCGGTTCCGCTCGCGAAGAAGGCGGGCGCGACGGGAATCATCGTGGTGACGTCGTCGACGCATCAGGGCCGCGCCGACCAGAACTTCGCCGATGCCGGTGGCAATGTGCTGGCCACGGTGAGCTTCCCCGACGGCAATCCGTCGGTGAACATCGCCCAGTTCGTGCGTGACGTGCTGAGTCCGTTGACGCCGATCGGCTGAAACAGCCACACCATGCACCCCTGGCCGGCATTACGATGACTGCCCGAGATGAACAGTCCCACCACGTCGGTCGAGGCCGACAAGAGCGCCTTCCGGGCGCGTCTACTCGCCGCCATGATCGAGTCGATCGTGGAGGACGGGTATCAGAACACCACCGTCGCTGACATCGTGCGCCGGGCCAAGACGTCGCGACGCACCTTCTATGAGCATTTCGGGAGTCGTGAGGAGTGTTTCGTAGCGCTGTTGACCAGCGTCAACACCAGACATGTGCGTGAGGTCGCGGGGGGCGTAGACCGAACCGCGCCCTGGCAGGATCAGGTCCGCCAAGCCGTCCAGGCCTGGATCGCCTCCTATGAGGCCAATCCCGAATTGATGCTGGCCTGGATTCGCGATCTACCGACCATGGGAACCGCAGCGCGCGCCCTGCAGCGCGAGTCGATGGAGAATTTCATCGCCATGGTGCAGGCGTTGACGGACAACGAAGCATTCCGCTCGGCCGGTGTGTCGATCTCGCGGCGTCGCACCATCATGATGATCGGCGGGTTGCGTGAGCTGACCGCGATCACCGTGGAGAGCGGTGGTCAGATAGGGGAGATCACCGAGGATGCGGTGGCGGCCTGCACCGCGATGCTGAGGCCGGTCAGCTGACGGCCACCGCCGCCTGCTGGTGGCGGCGCTGCCGTTCGATGGTCGCGAAGTAGAAGGCGAACGCGAACGCGAAGCTCGTGAACAGGCTCGCCACGAAGAACAGCCATGGGTGGCGAATGCCGCGGCGCAGCCCGTCGATGATCGTAAACAGCGGCAGCAGAATGACATTCGCGATCGTGTAGTCGGCACTGGCCGAGCCGGCCGCGGGGTTGGTGTACCCCAGCGCGATGAATTCGGCCCAGCTGCCCGGTCCCCAGATCGGATTGCCGTCCGGTTGGGCGTAATGCGCGACGAACTGCATGTTGAAGTACCAGCAGATCGGGATCGAGGCCAGGCCGACGACGTAGTAGGCCACCTCGACGCGGGAGAGCACCGGACCGGGCGGACGCGAGAAGACGTGGGGGTTGAGGCGGATGACGAGCGCGACGACGGCCACGCCCAGCACTGCATGAACGATGAGCGACACCATGGCGTGAGCACACTCCCGATGCCGAGTTTTGTCAATATTGACATTTCATGCCGTTGGCACCTCTCGGCCGTGCGGTAACTTCACTGCCATGGTCAGACCGGCGCAGACGGCGCGCAGTGAGCGCACTCGCGAGGCGCTGCGCCAGGCCGCGTTGGTGCGGTTCCTCGCCCAGGGCGTCGAGGCCACCTCGGCCGAACAGATCGCCGCCGACGCCGGCGTCTCGTTGCGCACCTTCTATCGGCACTTCACGTCCAAGCACGATCTGCTGTTCGCCGACTATGACGCGGGCCTGCACTGGTTCCGGGCGGCGCTGGCGGAGCGTCCGGCGACCGAATCGATCCTCGATTCGGTGCAATCCGCGGTCCTGGCCTTCCCGTATGACGTCGACGCGGTCACGAAGATCGCTGGGATGCGCGCGGCGGAGCTCGACCCGGACCGGATCGTGCGGCACATCCGGCAGGTCGAATCCGACTTCGCCGATGCGGTCGCCGAGGTTCTCGTGGCGCGCCGCGGAGCGGTACCGCACGGCGACGACGGACTGCGGGTCGTGGTCACGGCCAGATGTGTGGCGGCCGCGGTGTTCGGTGCCATGGAGTTGTGGATGGTCGGCGACAAGGCGGGAGAGCGTTCATTGCCCGAGCTGGCGCGGATGTGCCGGACCGCCTTGGAGGCGCTGCGCACCGGGCTTGATTGATGTTTTGTCATTATTGACAAAACATGAGCCTCGGTGTCAGCCTCAGTCGATGGCGGACTACGACGCGATCGTGATCGGCGCGGGGCACAACGGGCTGGCCGCTGCGGCCATGCTGGCCCGGGCGGGGCTGCGGACCCTGTGCCTGGAGGCCAAGCGATACGCCGGCGGCATGGCATCGACCGTCGAATTGTTCGACGGCTACCGGTTCGAGATCGCCGGCTCGCTGCAGTTCCCCACCGCGGCGGTGGTGAGCACCGAACTCGGCCTGGACAGCTTGCCGACCGTGGACCTGGAAGTCATGTCGGTGTCACTGCGGGGAATCGGTGACCCGCCCGTCGTCTATTACGCCGACCCGATGAAGATGCTGGCCCACCTCGGTGAGGTCCACGGCGCCGATGCGGTGGCCGGGATGGCCGGGCTGATGGCCTGGAGCCTGGCGCCCACCCGAGCGCTGGGCCGATTCGACGCGGGCCGTCCGCCCCGCACGCTCGATGAGATGTACGCCTGTGCGACAACGGAATCCGAGCGCGCCGCAATCGATGACCTGCTGTTCGGATCGGTCAGCGATGTGCTGGACCGCTATCTGCCCGACCGGGACAAGCACGGTGCGTTGCGTGGCATGCTGGCCTTTCTGGCGGTCAACACCACCTACCGCGGTCCTGAGACGCCGGGCAGCGCGGCCGCCCTCGCCTACGGGCTGGCGGTGCCCGACGAGAACGCCATGCTGATGAAGAAGCTGGTGGGCGGAATCGGTGCCCTGACAGAACATCTGGACGGCATGCTCACGGCGGCCGGTGGTGAGCTGCGACTGCGTAGCAGTGTCGATCGGATATCGGTCGAGGCCGGCCGGATCACCGGGGTGCGACTGGTTGACGGCACGACCATCACCGCGCCCGTTGTGGTCTCGGCGATCGCCCCCGACACCACGGTCACCAAGCTGCTCGACCCCGAGGCGCTGCCGGCCGAGGTGCGCGAGCGGTTCACCCGCATAGACCATCGAGGTAGTTACCTGCAGATGCACTTCGCGCTCGACGGGGCACCCGGCTTCGACAGTCCGTACGAAGTACTCAACGATCCTGAGATGCAAGCTGCCATCGGGCTTTTCAGCACTCCCGAAGAGCTGCAACAGCAGTGGCAGGACGCCCGCCACGGGATCGTGCCCGCCGATCCCGCGATCGCCTTCCAGATTCCGTCGGCCCACGATCCGACGCTGGCCCCTGCGGGCAAACATGCCGCCTCGGCGTTTGCGCTGTGGTTCCCGGTCGAGGAGTCCACATCAGGGTACGGCGAGATGAAAGCCGAGATGGGCCGACGCGTGATCGAGAAGATCGCCAGGCTGGCACCGGATTTCGAACGCCGGATCATCCGCCACACCACATTCACCCCGCGCCACATGGGGACCATGTTCGGCGCGCCGGGCGGCGACTACTGCCACGGTCTGATTCATCCAGAGCAGATGGGCCCGAACCGGCCCGGACCCAAAGGATATGTCGGCCAACCGATTCCCATCGAAGGCTTGTACCTGGCCAGCGCCGGCTGCCACGGCGGCCCCGGTATCACCTTCATCCCCGGCTACAACGCCGCCAAGGCGGTGCTGGCCGGCTAGCGGTTACGCAACTGTTCGGCCCAGTCCTTGGGTACCCGCCCCTTCGGGCCGGGTACCGGCTGATCTTTCGGATGATGCTGCGGGGGCGCCAGCTCGGGCCCGTCGTAGTACTCGTTGGTCTCGAAGTTCCAGAACCAGTCCTCGCCTGGTTCGAACGAGCGGATGATCGGGTGTCCGCTTTCACGCCAGTGTGCCGATGCGTGGCGGGCCGGCGAATCGTCGCAGCACCCGATGTGACCGCACGCCGCGCAGCGCCGCAGGTGTACCCACCAGCCTCCTGAGGCGGTGCACTCCGCACACCCGGGTCCGCTGGGACGAGCGGTCGGATCGACGGCATTGCTCATATCTCCGAGCGTAGCCGCGAGTAATCTCGCCGCATG
Organism: Mycobacterium sp. URHD0025; assembly: GCF_000426065.1. Classification (GTDB taxonomy): domain Bacteria; phylum Actinomycetota; class Actinomycetes; order Mycobacteriales; family Mycobacteriaceae; genus Mycobacterium. The sequence continues at coordinate 182,910 of NZ_AUEQ01000016.1, forward strand.
GCAACCAGCGATTCCCGTGAAGTAGTCATCGAGGCGACCCCGCAGGAGATCCTCGATGTTGTGGCCGACGTGGAGGCGACGCCGAGCTGGTCGCCGCAGTACCAGCGCGCCGAGATCCTCGAGAGCTACGACGATGGCCGGCCCAAGCGGGTCAAGATGACGGTGAAGGCCGCGGGGCTGACCGATGAGCAGGTGATCGAATACACCTGGAGTGAGAACAAGGTCAGCTGGACGCTGGTGAGCGCCGGTCAGCTCAAGGCCCAGGATGCCAGCTACACCTTGACCCCCGACGGCGACAAGACCAAGGTGCGGTTCGACATCACGATCGACCTGTCGGTGCCACTGCCGGGCTTCATCCTGAAGCGGACCATGAAGGGCGGCGTCGAAACCGCCACACAGGGCCTGCGCAAGCAGGTGCTCAAGGTCAAGAAGGGCTAGCCCGTCAGCTCGAGTTGGCGTCCGAGGCGGACTGCGCCAGCTCGGTCAGCAGGGGCGGGATGTCCATCCGGCCGAGCATCACCTCGACGAACACCATGTGATCCGGTGTGGCCGCGGCTTTCGTCAGGGCATCGTCGAGCTCGCCGAAGGTGCTGACCCGGAACGTGAGTGCATCGGGGACGCCGAGGGCTGCGGGCAGCTCGGTCCAGCGCCATCCGGCGATGTCGTTGTATTCGGCTGTGATGCCGTGGATTGCGCGTTCCACGGTGTAGCCGTCATTGTTGACGACGACCACAACGGGCGCCAAGCCCTCGCGGCCGAACGCGCCGAGCTCCTGGATGGTCAGCTGGGCGGCGCCGTCGCCGATCAGCAGCACCGTGCGGCGTCGGCGATCGGCGAGCCCGGCCCCGAGAGCGGCCGGCAGTGTGTAGCCGATGGAGCCCCACAGGGGCTGACCGATGAACGTCACCCCCGAGGGCAATCGGTGTCCGGCCATCCCGTAGAACGACGTGCCCTGATCGGCAAGCACCACGTTGCCCGGGGTCAGCGCTTGGGAAAGCCTGTCCCACAGAGCTTCCTGGGTCAGCGCGGTGTCGCGGCCCGGTGGGTCGACGGGATGCCGCGCCGGTAGCGGGGGCAGCGCCGGTGAGGTGATACCGCGCTCGGTGAGGATGGCGGTGAGGGCGTCGAGTGCGGCTGCCATGTCCAGTGGGGCGTAGACCTGTCCGGCCACCACACTCTGGTTGACGCCGATGTCGATGGTGCGCGCCGGGTCGATGCGCTGGCTGAAGAATCCGCTGACCATGTCGGTGAACAACACGCCCGCGGTCACCAGCACCGGCGCGTCCTCGATCGCCTCGCGCACCGAATCCTCGCTGGCCGCACCGGCATAGATGCCCAGGTAGTTCGGTGAGCTCTCGTCGACCAGGCTCTTGCCCCACATCAGGGTGGCGTGGCCGACGGTGTCGGCGGCCAGCAGCGCGCTGAGTTCCTCGACGCAGCCCAGCCGGTGCACCAGGAAATCGGCGAGCACGGTCAGCCGGTGCTTCCCGATCAGCTCGGCGGCCGCGGCGGTGAACATCGACAGCGCCCGCGGACTCGTGCCGCCGGTGTAGCGGGGCAGCGGCGCGGCGGGGGGTTCGGTGGGAAACCGGGCCACATCGGTGGCGATCAACAGGTAGCCGGGCCGCTTCTGCTCGCGGACCTCTGAGAGCACCCGGTCGATCTCACGTGTCGCCGTCGCGGGAGCCAGATTGGCCTGGGCGCAAGTGATTTCGCGGCTGATCCGCAGGAAGTGCTCGAAGTCGCCGTCACCGAGGGTGTGATGCACGATCCGGCGCGCGCCCTGGGAATCCTTGGACGGCGCGCCGACGATGTGTACCACCGGCACATGCTCGGCGTAACTTCCCGCGATCGCGTTGGCCGCCGACAGTTCGCCGACCCCGAACGTGGTGACCAGTGCGGCCATGCCACGCAGCCGGCCGTAGCCGTCGGCGGCGTAGCCGGCGTTGAGTTCGTTGGCGCCGCCGACCCACCGCAGGGTCGGGTGGGCCAGGACGTGGTCGAGGAACTCCAGCTGATAATCGCCGGGGACGCCGAAGACCTCGGTGACGCCGAGCTCTGCGAGCCGGTCGAGCAGATAGTCGCCGACGGTGTAGGGGTTTTCGCTCATCCTTTAGTGTGCCTCGCATGACCAATACCGGACCGCTCGCCGGAGTGCGAGTTATCGAACTCGGCGGCATCGGCCCCGGGCCACATGCCGCGATGATGCTGTCGGACCTGGGCGCCGACGTGGTGCGGGTGCGCCGACCGGGTGGGCTGACCATGCCGGCCGAGAACGTCGACCTGCTGCACCGGGGCAAGCGCATCGTGGACCTCGACGTCAAGGCCGAGCCGGGCAAGCTGCTGGATCTGGTCGCCAAGGCCGATGTGCTCTTGGACTGCTTCCGGCCCGGAACCTGCGAGCGCCTCGGCATCGGTCCGGCCGAGTGCGAGGCCGTCAACCCGCGGTTGATCTTCGCAAGGATCACCGGCTGGGGCCAGGACGGTCCGCTGGCCACCACCGCCGGTCACGACATCAACTACTTGTCGCAGACGGGCGCCCTCTCGGCGATCGGCTATCGCGACCGCCCGCCGGTGGCGCCGCTCAACCTCGTCGCGGATTTCGGTGGCGGCTCGATGCTCGTCGTCATCGGCATCGTCACCGCGCTGTATGAGCGGGAGCGCTCCGGTAAGGGGCAGGTGATCGATGCCGCGATGGTCGACGGCGTCAGCATGCTGTCGCAGATGATGTGGACCATGCGGGCCACCGGATCGTTGCGCGATGAACGCGAGTCGTTCCTGCTCGACGGCGGTGCCCCGTATTACCGGACCTACGAGACCTCTGACGGCGGTTACATGGCGGTCGGGTCGATCGAGCCGCAGTTCTTCGCACAGTTGGTCGCCGGTCTCGGCCTGGACCCCGGCGAGATTCCGGGCCAGTTCGAGCTGACCCGCTACGACGAGATGCGGGCCATCTTCACCGAGCGCTTCGCCACCAAGACGCGCGACGAATGGACGGAGATCTTCTCGGGCACCGATGCCTGCGTGACACCGGTGCTCACCTGGGGCGAGGCCGCCAAGAGTGAGCATCTACGGGACCGGTCGACACTGATCACCGTGGACGGCGTCGAGCAGGCCGCCCCGGCTCCGCGGTTCTCCCGGACGTCGCCGGCGGCACCCGGACGGCCACCGCAGTCGAGCACCGACATCGCCGACATCGGCTGGACCTGACGGGCAGCTGAGGTCTTTGGTCCCTGGCCATTGCGATCCACAGCGGCCACGATGAAGGTGTGACTTCCTCGAACGCACCCGTAGTGGTTGGAATCGACGGCAGCGATGGCGCGCTCGCTGCGGCCCGTTGGGCAGGCGCGGTTGCGTCGCGCTTCGGCGCACCGCTGCGCATCGTGCACGCTTTGCCGTCCGTCGGCCGCAACCTGACCCAGACCGCGGCTGCGTTTACCGCAGCGATGATGTCGTATCAGCGCGACATGGCCGACGCCTTCCTCAAGGCCGCTGAGGAGGCCGTGCGGGGTGATCACCCCGAGCTGTCGGTGTCCACGGTGTCGTTCAACGAACCCGCCGACCAGGTGCTGATCGACGCCGGTGCCGGCGCGCGTCTCGTTGTCCTCGGCGGCAAGAAGGTCACGCCGGCCGCGGCGCTGCTGCTCGGATCGACGGCGCTGTCGGTAGCCACCCGGGCCGCGTGCCCGGTGGTGGCCTTCCGTGGGGACCGGGTCGTACCGGGGGACGGCCCTGTCGTGGTCGGTGTCGACGACAGTCCCGCCGCGCAGGTCGCGCTGGCGACGGCATTCGAGTTCGCCGATCAGTTCGGGCTGGCGGTCAATGCTGTGCGCTCGTTGTCGTTGGCCGCACCGGCCGAGACGGGTGTCACCATCCCCCTGCTGATCGACTGGGATGGCGTGGAGTCCGCCGAACTGGCCGACCTCACCGAGACCGTCGACGTCCACAACAAACGTCACCCAAGCATCGAGGCCAAGTGTTTCATCGAGCCGGACTCGCCCGGCAAGGCGCTGCTGAAACACGTCGCCGACTCAGGGCTCGTGGTGGTCGGCTCCAGGGGTCGCAACGCACTGGCCGGTGTGCTGCTGGGTTCGACCAGCCTGAACCTCCTGCACCACAGCCCCGTGCCGGTGATCATCTGTCGCGCTGCACCAGAAGGAGATTCGGATGAGTGATCACGACGTCCGGCACGGCATCGTCGTCGGAGTTGACGGATCGCCGTCCTCAGACGCAGCGGTCGCCTGGGCGGCGCGCGAAGCCGTGCTGCGGGGTGTCGGGCTCACACTGGTGCACGCGCTCCCGGGTGCCGCGTCACCCGTTTGGCTGGATGTTGCGTTGCCGCAGGACTATTGGGACTACCAGGATCAGCAGGGCCAGGCGGTGCTCGATGCCGCGCGCCGCGTCGCCGTCACCACCATTGCCGGGCAGCAGGAACCCCGCATCATCGCGAAAGCGGTTCCCGGGCACGCGGTTGCCACGCTCATCGAATACTCACGACAGGCCGATCTGGTGGTCGTGGGCTCTCGCGGTCTTAGCAAATGGGGGCGCCGCCTGCTCGGATCGGTCAGCTCGAGTATCGCCGCGCATGCCCACGGACCGGTCGCTGTGATCCCTGACAACGACTATTCGTCGGAGGGGCCCGTGGTGGTCGGGGTCGACGGATCACGTGCCTCCGAATTCGCCACAGAGATCGCGTTCGACGCGGCGTCACGCCGCGGTGTGGAGCTCGTGGTGGTGCACACCTGGACGGATCTGAACTTCGAGTTTCCCGACGTGAAGTGGGAAGACCTGAGTGCCGAAGCTGAGCGTGCGCTTGCTGAGCAACTGGCCGGATGGTGCGAGCGGTATCCCGATGTGGTGGTGCGGCGCGTGGTCATGCCCGACAAGCCCGCCCGGCAATTGCTGTCCCAGGCGGAAACCGCACAGCTCGTGGTGGTCGGCAATCGTGGACGCGGCGGATTCACCGGATTGCTCCTCGGCTCGGTCAGTTCCGCGGTCGTCAATTCCTCCACGACACCGGTGATCGTCGCGCGAAGCTGAGCTCAGCCCTTCCAGGGTTTGCTGTCGGAGCCCAAATGCCGACCTTTGGCGGCCCGGGTCGCTACATTCGGTCATATGGCCGTGCGGGCATCACGCGAGGAGGTCTTCGAGGCCTCGCCGGAGGCGATCATGGAGGTGCTCGCCGATGTCGACGCGCTGCCGTCCTGGTCTGCGCTGCATCGCCGCGTCAAGGTGATCGACCGCTATCCCGACGGGAAGCCCCACCACGTCAGGGCGACCATGCGGTTGCTGGGCATCACCGACAAAGAGCTGCTCGAATTTCATTGGGGCGACCATTGGATGGTGTGGGATGCCGAGCCCAACATGCAGCAGCGCGGGCAGCACGTCGAGTACAACCTGACGCCAGAGGTGGACAAGACCCGGGTGCGGTTCGACGTCATCGTCGACCTCGCGATGCCGATCCCCGAATTCCTCGTCAAGCGCGCACGGACACTCGTCCTCGACGTGGCCATCGAGCGGTTGCGTCAGCGCGTCATGAGCCGTTCGCGGCGCCGGTGATCGTCGCGCCGCCGAATCCTTCTGGCTTGTCGCCGGTATGGCGCAGCGTGAGCAGAACGGAATAGCCCGGGGTGGCGGGTCGGTTGGTGCCGGTATGCCGACCGGAGTCATCCTCGCCCTGAACCCGTCCGCCCCCAATGTCGTCGACGCCGCGATCTCGCAGGCCCGCACCGCGTATGCGGCCGGCGTCCGCCAGATTTGGATTGCCCAGCAATTCGACGTCGACGCCATCACCCTGGCCGCGTTGATCGGGTCCGCCGTGCCGGGTCTCGGCGTCGGCACGTCGGTGGTGCCGCTCAACCCCCGGCACCCACTGGTGGTGGCGTCCGCCGCGCAGACCGCGCAGGCCGGCACGCACGGGAACTTCATACTGGGTCTCGGCCTCGGTTCGCATGCACCCGAGCACCAGGCGTTCGGCACGGTGTGGCCCGACCCGGTGGGCCGGCTACGGGAGCACCTCGAAGTGCTCCGCGCGATCTTCCACGATGGTGCGGTCGACTTCCACGGTGCTGAGTTCACCGCGAGCCCGGAGTGGCCCGTGCACGTCGCCGGTGGTGCACCGGTCCCGGTGTACGTCGCTGCGATGGGGCCGAAAGCCCTTCGCGTGACCGGTGAATTGGCCGACGGGACACTGCCTTACCTCGCCGGGCCGCGAACGGTGGGGGAGTTCATCGTGCCGACGATCTCCTCGGCGGCCTCAGCCGCGGGCCGGCCGCAACCGAAGGTGGTGGCCATGGTGCCGGTACTGGTCGACGACGATGCCGACGCGGCCCGTGCCACGGCGGCCGAACAGCTGGCGTTCTACGGGACCATCCCCTCATACCAGAAAGTGATTGCCCGCGAACAGGTTTCCAGTGTCGCTGAGCTGGCTGCGGTCGGGACGGCGGCGCAGGTTCGCGCACAGTTGCAGCGGTATCTCGACGCCGGCGCAACGGATGTGGCGCTGAGCCCGATCCGGACCGAGCCGGAGGATCTGGCCGCGCTGTGGGCGGTGGCCGCCACGCTGCCCTAGTAGTCGGTGGGAATGCGGTCGCGCATCGCGTAGGCGACGGCGACGGCCAATGACGGCTGCTTGGTGCCGCAGACCTCCACTCCGACGACGATATTGGACTTGGCGGCCAGCGCTTGGGTGCAATCCGGGGCCGCGCTCGACGATGCCGAATCAGGCATGGACAGAATGCGCTCCTGTACTCCCAGGGTTCCGAGGGTGCGGGGCTGCGCCTCGCCGCGGCGGTTCACCGAGGCGACCTTGCCCGTGCAATCGTTCCAGCGGTCCAGAGCCCCGGCCATGAATTCCTCTGCCTGGGTCGGGTTGGCGAAACTCATGGCCCGTTGGCGTATCCATGCGCCGTCGCCGGTGAACTCACGTTCGCGAGCATCCGGTGTTTTCGCCAGATAATTCTCGGGGGCACAGTCTTTGGGCGCTGAGGTGTTGTCGCGGGCAGGCGTGATCGTGTCGGGGCCGGTGACGGTGAGGCGGCCCGCGCCCACGAGCGACTGGGTGGTCTCGGGGCTGAGCAAGACGGATTCGAGGTCGGACGGCTGGAAGACCCGCACCACCTCAGGACATTGCCAGTACGGGTCGACGGTGCCGCCTTTTGCCACCGGGGTCGAGTTCATGACGCCCGTGATGCGGTGCGAGGCATCGGGTGTCACCGTGATGGCGTAGCCGTTCTCGCGCGACCATCGAGCCGGCACCAGCACATAATGACCGCCGTGCGCTTCGAGGACACGCAGGCATTGGTAGCGGTAGACCGGCGCAGCAGGCGGACCCTCGGCGGGCAGTACCGATTTCTTGACGAGGGAGCCCGGAATGCCCAGTACCTCGGTGGTGTCGAGTTGCACCGCGGTGTAATCGCCGTCGGCGGCCCACAGCCCGCCCGCGGTGAAGGCCGCGTCGCGCTTGCCCTGATCGGATGCGTAGATCTTCGTGACCCAGAACAAGGCCCCGACGATGGTTATCACCGCGAGCACGAGCATTGTTCGCTCGGCAATCTTGGGTAGTCGACCCAGGCCGCCGACGCCGCCGGTGAGCGCCAGCACCGAATAACCTGCGGCGAGCAGTGCGATGCCCGCCACGATCAGTCCCGCCATATAGATCGGGGGAGCACCTTCGATGACCCAGTTGATCATGCTGTACTCGGACGTCAGCCAGACAACGGCGACAATCAACCCCGCTGCTCCCACGGCCGCGGACAGCCATGCGATGGTGCGTAGCAACGGGATTCGACGGTTAGACGCCGCCCAACGCCGAACCCCCACCGTCAGAGCCACGAGCAATGCCATCACGATGAGTACGCGAAAGGCGGCGAAGAAGAACACCCTGATGGTGGTGACCGCGTAGTCGGACGAGGTGTACCCCAGCGTCGACGGATCGACACCGAAGTAGTGCAGTCGGTCGTGGATGAACAGCAGACCGTAGAAGTAGCACAATCCGGTGATCAGCGATGTCGGTGCCACGACCAACGCCGCCAGGCTCAGCCATCGTTCGGCGGACTGGGTGAGTGACTTGGTCTCGTCGCTCACGATGGCGGTGTCGCCGGCGCGGACGGGCTTGTGGTGGTGGTGGTCGTGGTGATCGTCGTCGTAGTAGTCGTGGGCGCCAGTGTCGTCGTCGTTGGCGGTGTCGTCGTCGGGTGCGTGAACCCCACACCCGAGGTCGTCGTCGGATCCGAGTACGCGGTCGTCGTTGTCGTGGTGGTCATCGACGGCAGCGAAACCGTTCCGGTCGTCGGCGTGTGCGACGTCGTCGGGTCGGTGTTGTCCTGTTGTCCGCTACAGGCCACCGCCAGCGCTGCCGACAACGCAAGGGCCGCGATCCCCGCCGCGCGCCCCACCGTCGATCCGATGTCCATTACGCCTCCCACCAGTGTCTTTACGATGGTGACAAATGCAACGACATTGCGCGCGAGTATGGGACTACTCGAATCCCGGGCGCCGGGTTGCGACGGTGGCATACCACTCAATCGCGCGCGGCGTGGCGAAATGGGGCAGCAAAATGTCGCATTCTGCGGTCGATTCTTTACAGGATGACAATGTGCTGCCCCCGGCTGGGCTGGAAGCATGGCAGGCCACACGCCACGTCCGCCAAAGGGGTGAATGCCTTGTCCCGCACGCTTTTCGACAACCATCCGCCACTGGAAGTCGTTGCGCGCCAGTCGTTACGCGATGTCGCCGCCCCCCGCGCGACGATTCCGGCCTACCGCTCTCCGCGCAATCTGCCACCACCAGCGCTCGACGAATGGAGTTGGCAGCTGCACGGCCTGTGCCGGGATCATCCGGCGGAGGTGTTCTTCCCCGATGAGGTCCGGGGACGCCAGCTGCGCAGACGGGAGGACGCCGCCAAGGCGATCTGCCGGGAATGTCCGGTGCTGGCGCGGTGCCGGGCGCACGCCCTGTCCGCTCCCGAGGCCTATGGCATCTGGGGTGCGATGACGGCCAGGGAACGGGCCGTGGCACTGAGCGACGACGGCTAGCTCCGCAACACGCCGAGCCGGCGGATCGCCTCCTCCATGGTGTCGTCACGCTTACAGAAAGCGAAGCGCACCAAGTGATTCCACAGGTCGGCGTGTGGCGCCTCGGGGTCGCAGAATGCCGACATCGGGATCGCGGCCACACCGGCCTTGTGTGGCAACTCGGCACAGAACTGCGTGCTGTCCGAATACCCGAGCGGCCGCGGGTCTGCGCACAGGAAGTATGTGCCGTGGCTGTCGTGCACCTCGAACCCGATGTCGCCCAACGCGTTGCCCAACCGGTCCCGTTTGGTCTGGAATGCCTCCCGCAGGTCGGCCACCCAGCCGTCCTCGTGATTGAGCGCATGGGCCACCGCGGGCTGGAAGGGGCTACCGCCCACATAGCTGAGGTACTGCTTGGCGGCGCGAACCCCGGCGATGAGTTCGGCAGGGCCACAGGCCCACCCGATCTTCCACCCGGTGACGTTGAACATCTTGGCCGCGCTGGAGATGGTCACGGTGCGCCCGGCCATGCCGGGGTAGCCGGCCAGCGGCAGGTGCTGGACGTCGAAGACCAACTGCTCGTAGACCTCGTCGGTGATCACCAGCAGGTCGTGCTCGATGGCCAGCGCCGCGACGGCGCGCAACTCGGTATCGGAGGCCACCGCGCCGGTCGGATTGTGCGGGGAGTTGAGGATCAGCGCGCGTGTCCTGGGTGTGACGGCCCGGCGTAAACCGTCGGTGTCGATCCTGAAGCCGGCACCGTCGGCGACCAGCGGTACGGCGGTGCGCACACACCCGGCCATGGCGATCACGGGTGAGTACGAGTCGTAGAACGGCTCGATCACCAGTACCTCGGAGCCCGGCTCGACCAGCCCGAGGACCGACGCGGCGATGGCCTCGGTGGCGCCGACGGTCACCAACACCTCGGTGTCGGGGTTGTAATCGATGCCGTAATGGCGTTTGCGCTGCGCGGCGATCGCGTGGCGCAACTCGGGGATACCGAGGCCGGGTGGGTACTGGTTGTGGCCTTCGGCGATCGCGTTCTGCGCGACTTTGAGCATCTCGGCCGGACCGTCCTCGTCGGGAAAACCCTGTCCGAGGTTGACCGCGCCCAGCCGGGTGGCCAGCGCAGACATCTCCGCGAAGATGGTGACGGCATAGGGCTGCAGTCTCTGCACGGTCATGTCGTCGACAGTAGCCGGGCTCAGGTGGCGAAGAGCCTCGACGTCCGCTCCTCATGGCGCATGCCGCTGATCTCAAACCCCGGTGCGGTGCCGGACAGATCGTGTAACGGACGCAGACAGGCCTCCCGCGCCAGCTGGACGGCCAGGCCGGTAGTGCGTAACTGAATGCGCTGGCTCTCCAGCGGCCCCAACCGGCCCAACCGCACGGCGGCACTGAGCATCGACGCCATCATCGACCGGATACAGCCCAGGACGGACAGCTGTTCCGGCACCCCGAGCTGGGCCTGCACCACACCGTCCACGACGGCGGCATGGCCCGGAGTCGTCCCGTTGCACACACCGACCACGTATCGGTGGTTGGCGGCGATCCCGATGTCGACGGCGGTGGCCGCGAGCTGACGGCCGGTCGATGTCGAGGCGATCCGCGCGTTGTCGAACAACTTGTAGGAAGCTGTGAGCTCGTCCAGGTCCGCGAGGAGCCGCGGGCACTCCGCTGCCCGCCAGGCGTGCGCGGTGAGGGTGGCATCCAACGGGCCGTAGCCGTGGATGAGGTAGCCGCACACCGCTGCCTCAAGCTCCGCCGCGTCCGCGCTGGGTCGGGTGGCCAGCCATTCCTCCAGGCCATGACTGTGCACCATACGGCCTGATGGAAAAGCACTGTCGTGCAGCTGCATCCACTGCGCGAGCGCGACGTCCGGGTCAGTGGTGGTGGCCGGCATGGTGATCGGCCGAGGTGCGGGACCAACCGGACGGGGCCATCGGCGCATCGTGGATCTGGCCGTTGACCCCCAGGTCGGCGAGCATCTGGCGGGCCGCGTCGGCGCTGGTGAACAACGGCACGGTCACGGAGTGTTCGTCGACGTCGATGGGTGCGTGCTGGTTTCCGAGCAGGTGGCCCAGGAGCAGTAACGCCTGCCCCGTGTTGTCGGCGAAGCGAACCACGATGGCCGGCTCGGGTGGGCGCCGAACCACCACCGCATTCACGCCGTCATCGGCAACCACCGCACCGTCGAACAGAAACGTGGAGCGCGGCAGCGTGATCCGCACTTCGATACCGGTATCGGTGGTGACCAGCTGCCGGTGTTTGCCGGCGTCTCCCCAGCCGATGTCGACGTGGTGGAGGGTGCGTCCGGCGAATCGCGAATCGGTGACGCTACCTAAGACGGTGTCGGCATGCATGTTCATGCGCTCCTTGCCGGTCGACTGGTCGGTGCGGCGTCGCGCACCGCGGTGTGCAGGGCCTGCTGGGCCCGTCGGAGTTCGGGTGCCCGGTCTGCGGTCATCCGGCTGAAAAGTCCTGCCCCGTTGGGCAGTTCGCTGGCACCGGCGCGCACCCCGGACAGGTTGGTGAGCGCGGCGCGCGCCGATTCGAGCGCCGTTGGCAGTCCCGGAGTAACCGCGAGTTGCGTCGCCACATAGTCACCGTCGAGTGCGTCGGCCACATCGGGGGTGAACCGTTGCCGGTCCCGGGCGATCATCCGATCACCCGAGCGCACCGTGATCGCGGTGTCCACTCCCGCGTAGCGGAACCGCTCGCCGTGAGCAATGCGACCCGCGGCGACGGCCTCCCAGCCGATATAGCGGCCGCCCTCGGCGACATCGACATCGAGAGTCTGGGTGAACTGCGAACCAGCCTGCGGGATCAGTGTTCTAGGTATGTACTCCAGGACCGCGCCGGTGTGCACGGTGAACCGGAGCTGATGCCGTGCCCCCGGGCCGTCACCGGCGAACACCTGGGTGGCCGACTGGGTGGTCAGCACCAGATGGGAGCCGGGCGCACAGACCACCGTGGTACGCAGGTCGTCGTCGGAAAATGTTCCGCCGCTGGGGCTCTGCACACACAGCACCGCCGCACCGGGAAACCGGTCATCCGAGTGCAATGCGGTGGTGACCCGCTGCGGATAACGCTGACGCAGTGTGGTGACGCGGGTCCGGCCGGTGGCATCGGTACCGACGTGGACGGTCAACTCGCCGGGTGCGATCACCTGCTCACCGCGAGCATGGCACCGCGCAGCAGCGCATCGGTCAGTTCTGCCAGTCCGCGGCCCGACCGCAGGTCGGTGAACACCGTCGGTTTCGTCGGTCGGGCCACGGCGCAGTCGCGGCGCATTCCGTCGAGATCAGCACCCACCTGGTCGGCCAGGTCGATCTTGTTGACCACCAGTAGATCTGCTTGCAGCAGCCCGATGCCCTTCTTGCGGGGGATGTCGTCACCGCCGGCGGTGTCGATGACGAAGATCCAGTAGTCGACCAGATCGGAGGTGAAGGTGGCGGCGAGATTGTCGCCGCCGGATTCGATGAGAATCAAGTCCAGATCGTCGAATTCGGCCACCAGCCGCCGGGCCGCGGCGAGATTCGCCGACGGATCCTCCCGGATCGCGGTGTGCGGACAGGCCCCGGTTTCCACTGCCAGCACCCGTCGCGGATCGATCACCCCGCTACGGCGCACCCGCTGCGCATCTTCGTCGGTCACCAGATCGTTGGTGATGACCGCGACTCCGAGCCCGGCCGCGGTGAGCTCGGGGACCAGCATCTCCACCAGGCGGGTCTTTCCGGAACCGACCGGCCCGCCGATACCGATACGAATGACGTCAGTCATATGTGCCTCCGGCTATTTCAGGGTGTAGCGCCGGCCCAGCGGCACCGTGGTCATGGGCGTACTGCGGCACAACTGCCCGTCGATGAAGACGCGGTAGGTGTCCGGTTCGATCGTGATGTCGGGCAGATAGTCGTTGTGGAGCAGATCGGCCTTCGTCAAGGCGCGGGCGCCGCGGCACTCCACCAGGCGGGTGTCGAGCCCCAGCTTGTCCGCCAGCCCGCCGGCGATGGCGGCGCCGGCCACGAAGTTGACCGAGACGTCGGCGGGGGTGCGGCCGTAGGCCGCCCACTGCGGCCGGTACTTCAACGGTTCGCACGTCATCAGGGACGCGTTTGCCTCACCCATCACCGACCACGCCGGGAAGCCGCCCTTGAACACCACCTCGGGCCGGATTCCGAAGAACTTGGGTTCCCACAGCACGATATCGGCCAGCTTGCCCGGTTCCAGTGAGCCGACCTCGTGGTCGATCCCGAACAGTTTCGCCGGGTTGATGGTGAGCTTGGCGACGTAGCGAAGGATGCGGGCGTTGTCTGCGCCGCTGCCCTCGTCCTCGGGCAGCGCGCCTCGGGTCGCCCGCATATGGGAGGCCAATTGCCAAGTGCGTGCGATGGTCTCACCGATCCGTCCCATGCCTTGCGAGTCGGAGCCCATCGCGGAGATGGCGCCGAGATCGTGCAGCACATCCTCGGCGGCGATGGTCTCGCGGCGGATCCGGGACTCGGCGAACGCCACGTCCTCGGGAATGCGTGGATTGAGATGGTGGCAGACCATCACCATGTCCAGATGTTCGTCAAAAGTGTTGAGCGTGTACGGGTTTGTCGGGTTGGTCGAGGACGGCAGGCAGTACGGTTCGCCGACCACCCGCATGATGTCGGGCGCGTGCCCGCCACCGGCACCCTCGGCGTGATAGGTGTGGATCGGCCTGCCGCCGATGGCGGCCATGGTGTCTTCGTAGAATCCGGACTCGTTGAGGGTGTCGGTGTGGATCTGCACCTGCAGGTCCAGATCGTCGCCGGCATCCAGGGAAGCCCGGATGGCGGCCGGCGTGGCACCCCAGTCTTCGTGGATCTTGTAGCCGATCGCGCCGGCCCGGCCTTGTTCGATCAACGGTGCGGTGCTCGAGGCGCTGCCGTTCCCGATGAAACCGAAGTTCATCGGGAACGCCTCGGCGGCACGCAGCATTCGCGCCAGGTTGTTCGGCCCGGATGAGGTGATGCCCACCGTGACCGGACCCAATCCGCCACCGATCATCGTGGTGATCCCACTGGAGATCGCTTCCTCGACGAGGCCGGCGCTGTCGAAGTGCACATGGACGTCGATGGCACCGGCGGTGGCGATCATGCCCTCACCGGAACGGATGTCGGTACCCGCGCCGATCACCAGTTCCGGGTCGACACCGTCCATGGTGCGCGGGTTTCCGGCTTTCCCGATTCCGGCGATCCGTCCATCGCGGATTCCGATGTCGGCCTTGCGGATACCCAGCACCGCGTCGATGATCAGCGCGTTGGTGATGACGAAATCGAGTGCGCCGTCGGCGTTGGTGAGATCGCCGTGTACCGCCATACCCTCTCGCATCGTCTTCCCGCCGCCGAACACCGCCTCGTCGCCGTAGACCGTGGCGTCGTCCGTGACCTTGGCCAGCAGCTCGGTGTCGGCCAGGCGGACCCGATCACCGGTGGTGGGCCCGTACAGTTCGGCGTAGCGCCGGCGGCTGATGCGGTAGGACATCTCAGGCCTCCGCATCCACGGAGGTGTCGAGGAAGCCGCGGGTGTGCATGGTTGTCATGAGCTCCTTGCTCGGCGCGGTATCGGTGGGGCCGTTGGTGACATCGTTCTGGCCGATGACGATTCGCTGTCCGCCGTAGCTGGTCAGTGAAACGGTTTGGGCCTCACCGGGTTCGAATCGCACAGCGGTGCCAGACGGGATGTCCAGGCGCATCCCGTAGGCGTTGGCCCGGTCGAACCGCAACGCCCGGTTGGTCTCGAAGAAGTGGAAGTGGGAACCCACCTGGACCGGGCGGTCACCGGTGTTCTCCACCGTCACGGTGGCGGTCGCCCGTCCGGCATTGAGCTCCAGATCGCCTTCATCGGTGAGGATTTCACCCGGTACCACCGTGAGCTCGGCCGCCCGCCGGTGGCCCGGGCCGATGGCGTCGTGCACCGTGACCAGCTTCTGGCCGTCTTCGAAGAATGCCTCGACCTGAACTGACCCCAGCAGGGTCCGGACCCCGGGCAGCACGTCGTCGTCGGTCAGGACCTGGGCCCCGTGTGCGGCAGCATCGGCGACGGTGGCGCCGGCGCGGGCCGCCTCGGCCACCTCGTCGGCGATCAAGGCACGGGCTTCGGCGTAGGTCAGCGCCAGGCCCGCGGCGCGGCGCTTGCGGGCCAGTTCGGCGGCCAGGAACAACAGCAGCCGGTCCTCATCCTTGGGTGTCAGGTGCATGTCTCAGCCCGTGATCCCTGCGGCCCAGGGGTATCCGTGCAGGAACGGGTCCGGTTCGATGGGCTGCGGCGAGGCCCACACCTCGTGAATCAACCCGTCGTTGGCGACCTTGCCGATCCGGGCCGTCTTCGTCACATGGTGGTTCTCGCCGTCGATCGTGACGGTGCCTTCTGGAGCGTTGATGCTGACTCCGCCCGCGGCCTTCTGGATGTCGGGAACCGCGAAGGACTTTGCCTTCTCCACCGTCGCCTTCCAAAGCTGCACTGCGGCATACGCCGATTCCATCGGGTCCGAGGTCACTCTGTCGGCGCCGTACCGGGCCTTGAAGTGGGCGACGAACGCTGTGTTCGCCGGGGTGTCGAGGGTTTGGTAGTAGTTCCACGACGACAGTTGTCCGGCGAGCGTGGCCGCGCCGATACTGCGCACTTCCTCCTCTCCGACGCACATCGACATGACGGGCATCGCCGCCGGGGTCAGCCCGGCACTGTTGTACTCCCGGAAGAAGGACGTCAGCGAGCCACCGACGACGACGTTGAAGATCGCGTCAGCCCCAGCGGTGCGGATCTTGTTGACGATGGTGGCGAAGTTGGTGCTGTCGAGCGGCACATAGTCCTCGCCCATGATCTCGATGCCGTTGGCCTGCGCATAGGCCTTGACGATGGCATTGGAGGTCCGTGGGAACACGTAGTCGCTGCCCACCAGGTACAGCGATCTGATTCCCTGGGACTTGAGGTAGTCGAGCGCCGGGATGATCTGCTGGTTGGTGGTGGCGCCCGAGTAGAAGATGTTGGGTGACTGTTCGAGGCCCTCGTACTGCTGGCCGTAGTACAGCAGCGCGTTGGACTCCTCGAAGGTGGGCAGCATCGCCTTGCGGCTCGCCGAGGTATAGCCGCCGAAAACCGCTGCCACACAGTCGTTGTTGACCAGCTTCTGGGCCTTCTCAGCGAACACCGTCGGCTCGGAGGCGCCGTCCTCAGAGATGAGTTGCAGTTGTTTGCCGAGCACCCCGCCGCCGGAATTGATCTCGTCGACGGCCATCGTGATCGCGTCGTGGATGACCGACTCGCTGACGGCCAGGCCGCCGGAAAGCGAGTTGATCGCACCGACCTTCACCGTGGGGCCGGAGGTGTCGGCGCAACTGGCGGCCACGCTGGTGGTGTCACCGACACGACTGCCACAACCTGCGGTGAGTGCTGCCACCGCCGCCAACAGCGCGAGTGCACGACGGGTGTATCGGATCTGCTTCGGCATGTGTGATGGCCCTTGTCCGTGTGACGGTGAGTTGCCGAAAGCGTAGGAATCACCGGCGCATCGGGCCATAGGAGGAATCTCCCATTTGCCGCTGTCGTTTTCGCGGGTGCCTCCGCGTTGAAACATTCACGAAACACGCCCTGCCAATGATGGTTTCGAGTTTGGTGAGCCCCAGTAAAGGACCCTCAGATGGCAGGCAGCTACGCCGCGGTACTGGACAGCGCTTCCAGTGTCGAGACCCGCGCACACGAGATGCTGGAGCGGTTGGCGCGGCACGCAAGTTCTTCGGCGTCGGCGATCTGTCTGTGGGATCCGATCTCCCGGCGGCACATCGCCATCGCCAACCATGGCTACCCCGACCCGGTGATCGACCACCTCAACACCTGGTTCATCGATCACGACCCGCTGTTCGAGACGATGCGCCGGCGCGGTCTCGGTGCCCTGCGCTGGCGCGATTTCCCCGATTACCGGGACACGTATTCGGTCCGGGGCGTGTTTGTGCCCGCCGGGTTCGATGAGGGACTGTCGGCGCGGTTGGTCACCGCCGACGGCACGTACGCCGGCACCATCCACGTCAACTGTGACGACCCGCGTTATCCCAGCGATGACGACGTGGACGAGATCAACGCAATGCGCCAGCAACTGGCCGAACATCTGGACTTCTCGCTGCGTCCGCGGATGGTCGCCGAACTCATGTCGCCGGATGCGCAGGCCTGGGCCGTCGACGGGACCGGCCGTACCCATCTGCTGCGGGTCGGGGAGGCGTTCGACGAGATTCTGGACCGGGAGCTGGTCGGAGCCATGGCTGTGGCCGGCCTCGGACACCGCGCAGAGGCGACGCGATGGCATGACGGTGCCGGATGGCTACACGTGCGGTATGTCACCACCGCTCCCCGGTTCCGCCAAGACAGCATGTGCGCGGTGATGCTGATCAGTCGCGATGCGCTGCCGTTCGGAATCACCCCTCGTGAGTTGGACGCTCTGACGCTGGCTGCACATGGCCTGACCAACAATCAGATTGCGGCGCAACTGTTTATCAGCGTGCGGACCGCCGGGCACCATCTGGAGAGCGCGTCGGTGAAACTCGGTGCCACGAACCGAGCGTCGTGTGTATCGCAAGCGGTTTCCTGGGGGCTGTTGTCCGGCTCGATGCTGCGCGATCTGGGCACGCATATCCCGGCTGCGGGCTGACCCCCGGGAATGATTGCTGCGCGCTGGGCGCTTTAGATCGGCGTGACCCACAAACTGAACGCTGATGCCGCGCTGTTGCAGCCGATCCAGGTCGGCGATACCGCCGCTACCAACCGTCTGTTCATGGCACCGCTCACGCGTTCACGCGCCGATGCCGACGGCACGCCGTCGCCGCTGGCCGCGCAGTACTACACGCAGCGGGCCGGCGCGGGCCTGATCATCAGCGAGGCCACTGCTGTCGCCGAGACCGCCAACGGCGCCTACATGAACACCCCGGGCATCTACACCGACCGCCATCAGGATGGCTGGGCCGAGATCGCCGACTCGGTGCACGCCGCCGGCGGCAAGATGTTCGTCCAGCTGTGGCATGTCGGCCGCATGGCGCACCCCGACATCAGCGGGTTCGATCCGGTCGCGCCGTCGGCGATCGCCGCCGACCTGCTCACCCACACCCCCACTGGCAAGAAGCCGCTGCCGACGCCACGGGCGCTCGACACCGCCGAGATCGCGGAGATCGTCGGGCAGTTCCGGGCGGCTGCGCGCCGGGCGATCGACGCGGGCATGGACGGCGTGGAGATCCACGGCGCCAACGGCTACCTGCTGCACGAGTTCAGCTCCGATGTGGTCAACCAGCGCACCGATGCCTACGGCGGCTCGCCGGAAAACCGGGCTCGGTTCACCGCTGAGGTGGTCGAGGCCGTGGTCGACGAGATCGGCGCCGGCCGGGTCGGGCTGCGGATCTCTCCCGGGAACACCGCCGGAGATATGCGGGAAGACGACACGGTCAGCACCTATGAGGCGCTGCTGGAGCGCATCGCACCACTTGGCCTGGCTTACCTGCACGTGCTCATCGACCCGGCCGAGCACGCCTTCGGCGTCATCCGCGCCGTGTGGTCGGGAACGTTCGTGCTCAACACCGGCCGCAACTCCGGCACCGACTTCTCACAGTTGGAGGGCTACGCCGAGTGGGGCGCCATCAGTGCCGCCGCGGTGGGGCGGGCCTTCCTGGCCAACCCGGATCTGATCGACCGGCTGATCCTGGGTGCCGAACTCAACGAGCCCGATGTGACGACCTTCTACGCCCCGGGGCCGATCGGCTACACCGATTACCCGTCGCTGATTGAGATCGAAGCGCCGCGCTCGGCCTGAAGCCGAGCCTCCCTCACGCCGTTTTCCACCTGAGGGTCGCTGCATTTCGCGTGGGCAGCCCTGGCGTCGAAAACCGCGACGGCCGAGGGTGAGGCGCTGGGGTGAGGCATTGCCCGGTGCGACGCCGTTTTCCACGTATGGGTCGCTGCGACTCGCGTGGCACAGCCGTGGCGTCGAAAACGGCGACAGGTAGGGGTGCGGCGGGTGACGCATTGCCTGGTGCCACGCCGGTTTCCACGTATGGGTCGCTGCGACTCGCGTGGCACAGCCCAGAGGTAGAAAACCGCGACGGGGTTGGGCCGGCACCTGCACACAGGAGATGCTGAGCACAGGCCCAACCAACGGGTTGGGCGAGGCTGCTACGCTGCCGTTCAGAGGACTGCCCACATTCGCTGGGCGGTTCCACAACCCAACCTGAACCTGGACGCCGATACGGCAGGGGAGCAGACATGTCCGAAGAAGCCTTCATCTACGAGGCGATCCGCACGCCGCGTGGCAAGCAGCGCAACGGCGCACTCAACGAGATCAAGCCCGTCAACCTGGTCGTCGGTCTGATCGAGGAGATCCGCAGCCGTCACCCCGACCTCGACGAGACGCTGATCAGCGACGTCATCCTGGGCGTCGTCTCCCCGGTCGGCGACCAGGGCGGCGACATCGCCCGCACCGCCGGTCTGGTGGCCAAACTGCCCGAGACCACCGGTGGTTTCCAGCTGAACCGCTTCTGCGCGTCGGGCCTGGAGGCAGTGAACCTGGCCGCCCAGAAGGTCCGTTCGGGCTGGGACGACCTGGTGCTGGCCGGTGGCGTCGAGTCGATGAGCCGTGTCCCGATGGGCTCCGACGGCGGGGCCTGGGCGTCTGACCCGGAGACCAACTACCGCATCGGCTTCGTCCCGCAGGGCATCGGCGCCGACCTGATCGCCACCATCGAGGGCTTCTCCCGCGAGGACGTCGACGCTTACGCAGCGCGGTCGCAGGAGCGCGCGGCGGCGGCCTGGTCCGGCGGCTACTTCGCCAAGTCCGTCGTCCCGGTCAAGGATCAGAACGGCCTCGTGGTTCTCGACCACGACGAGCACATGCGTCCCGGCTCCACCGTGGAGAGTCTCGGCAAACTCAAGACCGCGTTCGACGGTATCGGCGCGATGGGCGGCTTCGATGACGTGGCGCTGCAGAAGTACCACTACGTCGAGAAGATCAACCACGTCCACACCGGTGGCAACAGCTCGGGCATCGTCGACGGTGCCGGCCTGCTGCTGATCGGCAGTGAGAGTGCGGGGGCTGCGCAGAACCTGACCCCCCGCGCCCGCATCGTGGCGACCGCCACCAGCGGTGCCGACCCGGTCATCATGCTCACCGGCCCGACCCCGGCCACCAAGAAGGTGCTGGACCGTGCCGGTCTGACCGTCGATGACATCGACCTGTTCGAGCTCAACGAGGCGTTCGCCTCCGTCGTCCTGAAGTTCCAGAAGGACCTCAACATCCCGGACGAGAAGCTCAACGTCAACGGTGGCGCCATCGCGATGGGCCACCCGCTGGGCGCCACCGGCGCCATGATCACCGGAACCATGGTCGACGAGCTCGAGCGTCGTGGCGCCCGGCGTGCCCTGATCACGCTGTGCATCGGCGGCGGCATGGGTGTGGCCACCATCATCGAGCGCGTGTAGGGAGACGAAGAACAATGGCTGAGAACACCATTCAGTGGGACAAGGATGCCGACGGCATCGTCACCCTGACGCTGGACGACCCGACCGGGTCGGCCAACGTGATGAACGAGCACTACAAGGAATCCATGCACAATGTGGTGGAACGCCTTGTTGCAGAGCAGGATTCGATCACCGGCGTCGTCATCACCAGCGCGAAGAAGACCTTCTTCGCCGGTGGCGATCTCAAGGGCATGATGAACATCGGGCCCGACGACGCCGCTGAGGCGTTCGAGATGGTCGAGACCATCAAGGCCGACCTCCGCAAGCTCGAGACTCTGCCCAAGCCTGTCGTGGCCGCCATCAACGGCGCCGCGCTCGGCGGCGGCCTGGAGATCGCGCTGGCCACCAACCACCGCATCGCCGCCGACGTCAAGGGCAGCCAGATCGGTCTGCCCGAGGTCACTCTGGGCCTGCTGCCCGGCGGTGGCGGCGTGGCCCGCACCGTGCGCATGTTCGGCATCCAGAAGGCCTTCATGGAGGTGCTGAGCCAGGGCACCCGGTTCAACCCGACCAAGGCGAAGGAGACCGGCCTGGTCGACGAGTTGGTCGGCAGCGTCGACGAGCTGATCCCGGCCGCCAAGGCGTGGATCAAGGCCAATCCGGAAGCCCACACGCAGCCGTGGGACGTCAAGGGTTACAAGATTCCCGGCGGCACCCCGTCCACTCCGGCGCTCGCGGCGATCCTGCCGTCCTTCCCGGCATTGCTGCGTAAGCAGCTCAAGGGCGCCCCGATGCCCGCGCCGCGCGCCATCTTGGACGCCGCGGTCGAGGGTGCGCAGGTCGACTTCGACACCGCGAGCCGCATCGAGAGCCGTTACTTCGTCTCGCTGGTCACCGGCCAGACCGCCAAGAACATGATTCAGGCGTTCTTCCTGGACCTGCAGGCCATCAACGGCGGCGCTTCGCGGCCCGAGGGCATCGCCAAGCAGGAGATCAAGAAGATCGGTGTGCTGGGCGCGGGCATGATGGGCGCCGGTATCGCCTATGTGTCGGCGAAGGCCGGCTACGACGTCGTCCTCAAGGACGTCACCATCGAGGCCGCCCAGAAGGGTAAGGCGTACTCGGAGGGCATCGAGGCCAAGGCGCTCAAGCGTGGCAAGACCACCGAAGAAAAGTCCGCGGCCCTGCTCGCCAAGATCACCCCGACGGCCGATCCGCAGGATCTCAAGGGCGTCGACTTCGTGATCGAGGCCGTGTTCGAGAACCAGGAACTCAAGCACAAGGTGTTCCAGGAGATCGAGGACATCGTCGAGCCCAACGCGCTGCTCGGCTCGAACACCTCCACGCTGCCGATCACCGGTCTGGCGACCGGCGTGAAGCGCCAGGAGGACTTCATCGGTATCCACTTCTTCTCGCCCGTCGACAAGATGCCGCTGGTGGAGATCATCAAGGGCGAGAAGACCTCTGACGAGGCGCTGGCCCGCGTGTTCGACTACACCCTGGCCATCCGCAAGACCCCGATCGTGGTCAACGACAGCCGCGGCTTCTTCACCAGCCGCGTGATCGGCACCTTCGTCAACGAGGCGCTGGCCATGCTCGGCGAGGGCGTCGAGCCCGCATCGATCGAGCAGGCGGGATCGCAGGCCGGTTACCCG
Source organism: Mycobacterium sp. URHD0025 (assembly GCF_000426065.1). Classification (GTDB taxonomy): domain Bacteria; phylum Actinomycetota; class Actinomycetes; order Mycobacteriales; family Mycobacteriaceae; genus Mycobacterium. The sequence goes on from NZ_AUEQ01000016.1 coordinate 205,036, forward strand.
GCGGCGCCGCTGCAGCTCTCCGATGAGCTCAACCTGGAGCTCATGCACAAGATCGCCGCGGCGTCTCGCAAGGGTGTCGAGGATGAGGGCGGCACCTACGTGGCGCACCCGGCCGAGGCTGTTGTCGAGAAGATGATCGAGCTCGGCCGCCCGTCGCGTCTGAAGGGTGCCGGCTTCTACGAGTACGTCGACGGCAAGCGGACCCAGCTGTGGCCCGGCCTGCGGGAGACGTTCAAGTCGGGGTCCTCGACGCCGCCGCTGCAGGACATGATCGACCGCATGCTGTTCGCTGAGGCGCTGGAGACCCAGAAGTGCCTCGACGAGGGCGTTCTCACCTCCACTGCTGATGCGAACATCGGCTCGATCATGGGTATCGGCTTCCCGCCGTACACCGGTGGTTCGGCCCAGTTCATCGTCGGCTACCAGGGTGAGCTCGGTGTCGGCAAGGCGGCGTTCGTCGCCCGCGCCAAGGAGCTGGCCGCCAAGTACGGCGACCGCTTCCTGCCGCCGGCCTCACTTCTGTAGCGCGAACAGACACAAAACTGCCCCTTTTCTGAAGTGCTCCCCGGAAGTTGGACTGAGAAATTCAGTTTCTTCTTCTGGGGAGTACTTTTTTGCATCCTTCTAGTTCGTTGAGTGAGGCTCAACGTGGTGCGGCGGTAGCGTTGTTCGAGCAGGGTCGGGGCTATGGCGCCACGGCGAGGTATCTGGGAGTGAGCCGGGGGCCGGTTCGCGAAATATATCGCCGTTGGGTCCTGCATGGCAGGAAGGTACTGGTGGCAAAACCGACCAAAACGCAGTACTCGTTCGAGTTCAAGCTCGAAGTGGTGGGCAAGGTGATCGACGAGGGTGCGTGTGCGCAGCAGGTAGCTCAGGAGTACCGGCT
>NZ_AUEQ01000017.1 GCF_000426065.1 Mycobacterium sp. URHD0025
GCGATTCGGCCGGCGGCTCGGCCAAGAGCGGCCGGGACTCGATGTTCCAGGCCATCCTGCCGCTGCGCGGCAAGATCATCAACGTCGAAAAGGCCCGCATCGACCGGGTTTTGAAGAACACCGAAGTCCAGGCCATCATCACCGCCCTGGGAACCGGCATCCACGACGAGTTCGACCTCAGCAAGCTGCGGTATCACAAGATCGTGTTGATGGCCGACGCCGATGTCGACGGCCAGCACATCTCGACCCTGCTGCTGACCCTGCTGTTCCGCTTCATGAAACCGCTGGTCGAGCACGGCCACATCTTCCTGGCCCAGCCGCCGCTGTACAAGCTCAAGTGGCAGCGTCAGGAACCGGAGTTCGCCTACTCAGACCGCGAGCGGGACGGCCTGCTCGAGGCGGGCAAGGCGGCGGGCAAGCGGATCAACGTCGACGACGGGATCCAGCGCTACAAGGGTCTCGGCGAGATGGATGCCAAGGAACTGTGGGAGACCACGATGGACCCGACGGTGCGGGTATTGCGTCAGGTGACGCTTGACGATGCCGCTGCGGCCGACGAACTGTTCTCCATCCTCATGGGCGAAGACGTCGAGGCGCGGCGCAGCTTCATCACGCGCAACGCCAAAGATGTTCGCTTCCTGGACGTTTAAGACATCCACCGGCTCGATAGACAACCGAGGATCACATGACTGACACCACCCTGCCGCCCGGCGGCGAAGCCGGCGACCGCATCGAGCCGGTTGACATCCAGCACGAAATGCAGCGCAGCTACATCGATTACGCGATGAGCGTGATCGTGGGGCGGGCGCTGCCCGAGGTTCGCGACGGCCTCAAGCCGGTGCACCGCCGCGTGCTGTACGCAATGTACGACTCCGGTTTCCGGCCCGATCGCAGCCACGCGAAGTCGGCCCGCTCGGTCGCCGAGACGATGGGTAACTATCACCCGCACGGTGATTCGTCGATCTACGACACCCTGGTTCGCATGGCCCAGCCGTGGTCGCTGCGCTACCCGCTGGTCGACGGGCAGGGCAACTTCGGTTCGCCGGGTAACGACCCCGCGGCCGCCATGAGGTACACCGAGGCACGGTTGACCCCGCTGGCCATGGAAATGCTGCGTGAGATCGACGAGGAGACAGTCGATTTCATCCCGAACTACGACGGCCGGGTGCAAGAGCCCACCGTCCTGCCGAGCCGGTTCCCCAACCTGCTGGCCAACGGTTCCGGCGGCATCGCAGTCGGCATGGCCACCAACATCCCCCCGCACAACCTGCGGGAGTTGGCCGAAGCCGTGTACTGGTGCCTGGACAATCACGAGGCCGATGAAGAGACGACGCTGGCCGCGATGTGCGAACGGGTCAAGGGGCCCGACTTCCCCACCAGCGGCTTGATCGTCGGATCGCAAGGTATCCACGACGCCTATACCACGGGCCGCGGCTCGATCCGGATGCGCGGCGTGGTGGAGATCGAAGAGGACAGCCGGGGCCGTACCGGCATCGTCATCACCGAACTGCCCTACCAGGTCAACCACGACAACTTCATCACCTCGATCGCCGAGCAGGTGCGCGACGGCAAGCTGGGCGGGATCTCCAACATCGAGGACCAGTCCAGCGACCGCGTGGGTCTGCGGATCGTGGTGGAGCTCAAGCGCGATGCCGTCGCGAAGGTGGTGCTGAACAACCTCTACAAGCACACCCAGCTGCAGACGTCCTTCGGTGCCAACATGCTGTCGATCGTCGACGGTGTGCCGCGCACCTTGCGTCTGGATCAGATGATCCGGCACTACGTCACACACCAGCTCGATGTGATCGTCCGCCGGACCACCTACCGGCTCCGCAAGGCCAACGAACGCGCCCACATCCTGCGCGGTCTCGTCAAGGCGCTCGACGCACTCGATGAAGTGATCGCGTTGATCCGCGCTTCGCAAACCGTCGAGATCGCGCGCGCCGGGCTGATCGAGCTGCTCGACATCGACGAGATCCAGGCCCAGGCGATCCTGGACATGCAGCTGCGCCGGCTCGCTGCCCTGGAGCGCCAGAAGATCGTCGACGATCTGGCCAAGATCGAGGCCGAGATCGCCGACCTCGAGGACATCCTGGCCAAACCCGAACGTCAGCGGGCGATCGTCCACGACGAACTGGCCGAGATCGTCGAGAAGCACGGCGATGACCGTCGCACCCGGATCGTTCCGGCCGACGGCGACGTGAGCGACGAAGATCTGATCGCCCGCGAGGAGGTGGTGGTCACCATCACCGAGACGGGATACGCCAAGCGCACCAAGACCGACCTCTACCGCAGCCAGAAGCGCGGCGGCAAGGGCGTTCAGGGCGCGGGGCTCAAAGCCGACGACATCGTCAACCACTTCTTCGTCTGCTCGACCCACGACTGGATCCTGTTCTTCACCACGCAGGGCCGGGTGTACCGGGCCAAGGCGTACGACCTTCCGGAGGCCTCGCGGACCGCACGCGGTCAGCACGTGGCGAACTTGCTGGCATTCCAGCCGGAGGAGCGCATCGCCCAGGTGATCCAGATTCAGAGCTACGAGGATGCGCCGTACCTGGTGCTGGCGACCCGCAACGGGCTGGTCAAGAAATCCAAGCTGGTCGACTTCGACTCCAACCGTTCCGGCGGCATCGTGGCAGTCAACCTGCGCGACGGTGACGAACTGGTCGGTGCGGTGCTGTGCTCGGCGGACGACGATCTGCTGCTGGTCAGTGCGAACGGCCAATCGATCCGGTTCTCGGCGACCGATGAAGCGCTGCGGCCGATGGGCCGGGCCACCTCGGGTGTGCAGGGCATGCGGTTCAACGAGGATGACCGGCTGCTGTCCCTCAACGTGGTCCAACCGGATACATATCTGCTGGTCGCGACGGCGGGCGGCTATGCCAAGCGCACCGCGATCGACGAGTACACGGTTCAGGGCCGCGGTGGCAAAGGCATCCTGACGATCCAGTACGACCGCAAACGTGGCAGTCTGGTCGGAGCGCTGATCGTCGATGACGAGACGGAGCTGTACGCCATCACCTCCGGTGGCGGCGTGATCCGGACCGCCGCACGTCAGGTTCGCAAGGCTGGGCGCCAGACCAAGGGTGTCCGCTTGATGAACCTGGGCGACGGCGACACACTGATTGCGATTGCGCGCAACGCCGAGGAGGACTCGGATCCGGATGGTGACGAGTCCGACGAGGCATGACGCCGTCGCCGAGGCCCGACGCGGACCTCGGCCTGAGCTAAGGAGCTGTTAGGTGAGTTCACCGAGCGAGCCGGGGTACCCGCGAGCGGGCGACCGGCCCGGCAGCACCAACGGCTCGGGTACCGGGGCCTCCGGAGCCGAGAGCGGCTCGACCGCGAGCAAGTCCACCGGCGTTCAGGCACGGGCCGCGGGCGGTCAGATCACCGAGACCGGCGAGGTCCCGCCGTGGCAGCGCGGGACCGGCGGGACCGGCAGGACCACGCCGCAGCCGGCAACCGAGCCCCGCGACGAGAGCGTCCGTACGGCGGGCTCCCACTCCCCCGGTGTGGAAGCCCGACTGCAACGATTCGTCGCCGGAACGGAGAGCCAGGAGACCGAACAGCAAGCGCGCCCGGCCCGGCCGGCGTCGTCGGGTTCGTCTGGTTCGCCCGCTCCCTCGGCGTCGCGTAACGAGCCGGTGCGGTCCGAGGCCTATGCGAGCGAGATTCCGGACCTGTCCGGACCGTCGCCGCGGCCCGCGCAACGCAAGGCGTCGTCGGAAAGTCCTGCCGCCAGGTCCTCGAGCAACACTCCGACCACCCGGATCCAGGTGGCCGGCCGCACCGCGCATCAGGGCCCGGTCCGGGCCAGCATGCAGATCCGCCGGGTTGACCCGTGGACTGTGCTCAAGGTCTCACTGGTGCTGTCGGTCGTGCTGTTCTTCGTATGGATGATCGCGGTCGCTTTCCTCTACCTGGTGCTGGGTGCCATGGGCGTGTGGAGCAAGCTCAACAGCAATGTCGGGGACCTGCTGACCAGCGCCAGCGGCGCTTCGGGCGGCGAATTGGTCTCCAGCGGAACGATCTTCGGAGGGGCGGCGCTCGTCGGCCTCGTGAACATCGTGGTGTTGTGTGCGATGGCCACCATCGGTGCCTTCATCTACAACCTGACCACCGATCTGGTCGGTGGAGTCGAGGTAACGCTGGCCGACCGGGATTGATTTGGGAGTCTGAGGCCCGGTGCGGTAATCTCTGCGCTCGGTCGATCCCAATTTTCGGGCCTATAGCTCAGGCGGTTAGAGCGCTTCGCTGATAACGAAGAGGTCGGAGGTTCGAGTCCTCCTAGGCCCACGACACCCGGTGTAACCGGTGATCATCGGAAGAGGTTGCGCCATGCGTTTTGTGCTTATGGCCGGCATCGCAGCCGTGGCGGTGATCGCCTGGCGATCGCGCCACGGTGAAGAAGTTTGGCACGAGGCGGACGTAGAGCCGCCCCGGCCGAATACGGGGCCTTAGCTCAGTTGGTAGAGCGCTGCCTTTGCAAGGCAGATGTCAGGAGTTCGAATCTCCTAGGCTCCACAATTCAAAGAACGTCATGAGCGGTTCCGGTGTCAGCCACCGGGGCCGCTTTTGTTCTTCGTGATCGCGTCGCGGTCGTTTGTCGGTGTTCAGGGTTTGCCTTGTGACGGGTCGGTTTTCGGTCGAGCGTGGGCGGTGGCACCGTTTCACGTGAATCATGTTGTGACACAAACAGTTCCAGTGAGACTTCGGCAATGCCCCGAGAATTCCAGTGTCAATTGATAGCGTCGGCGTACATGAAGTGTTTGCACAAGGTAATTCCCGTCGCGGCAGCACTCGTACTCTGCAGTGCTGCATGCGGTACCGAAAGCAGCCAAAAGGCCCCCTCCGAGACCCAGACGCCGACGACCTCGTCGAGCCACGCGCCCACGGCCCCGGCGGCTCCGCAGAAGCCGGGGGCGCCTGCCACCTCGACGGTGCCGATGATGCCCAACCCCAATGGGGACGGGTCGATGGTGCCGTGTGAGGGGACCATCTGCACCAACCCGAACCACGGTGCCGGGGACAACCCGGACGAGAACGGTGGCGCGGTGATGCCCAATCCGAACGGTGACGGGTCAGACGTGCCGTGTGAGGGCACGATCTGCACGAACCCGAACCACGGTGCCGGGGACAACCCGGACGAGAACGGTGGCGCGGTGATGCCCAATCCGAACGGTGACGGGTCAGATGTCCCGTGTGAGGGCACGATCTGCACCAATCCCAATCACGGCGCGGGCGACGACGGAGACGGCTAGCGGCCGGCGTCGCTATGGCGTCAGGGCTTCGGGCTGACCTCGACGCTCGGCGGGAGTGCCGACGGCTCCGGGCGCATGGACCGTCGCACGATCGAGAACGTGACCGCTCCCCCTGCCAGAACCGCCGCGGCGACCGCGGCGATGAGCAGTGGTCGACGGCGCCGCTTCGGCTGCGGCGGCGCCGCGGCCTCCTGCAGTACCTCGGGCAGCGCTGCCACCGCCTGAGCGGCTGCGGCGAGCTGACGGCGCAGCTTGCCCGACTCGTAACGCTTGCGCAGACCGGCCGCCGCGGTGGACACGGTGTTGGCGCTGATGCCCACCACTCCGCGGGTCACGTCAACCGGACCGACTGTGCTGTATTTCAAGCCGCGGGCTAGGCGCTGACGGGGGGCCAAGCGGGTATCGACGTTCGCGGTCATCTGGCACCTTTCTGGGCACTGGCGGCGGAGGTGAGCTGTGGCCGGGTTTGTCGGCTGAGATCCAGATTGCCATCTCTTCGCGGGTCTGGGGGCGTTGGTGGGGTATCTGACGGCCACCGGCTCACGGGATGGCAGACTGGGTAGCCGTGACGAGCCCCATTCAGACCGCGACGGCGACACTGCACACCAACCGCGGCGATATCAAGATCGCACTGTTCGGAAACCACGCTCCGAAGACCGTGGCCAACTTCGTCGGCTTGGCGCAGGGCACCAAGGACTACAGCACCGAGAACGCGTCGGGCAGCACGTCCGGTCCGTTCTACGACGGGGCGGTGTTCCACCGGGTGATCGACGGCTTCATGATCCAGGGCGGCGATCCGACCGGCACGGGTCGTGGTGGCCCGGGCTACCAGTTCGCCGACGAGTTCCACCCAGAGTTGCAGTTCGACAAGCCGTACCTGCTGGCCATGGCGAACGCCGGGCCGGGCACCAACGGCTCTCAGTTCTTCATCACCGTCGGCAAGACCCCGCACCTGAACCGCAAGCACACCATTTTCGGTGAGGTTGTGGATCCCGAGTCGCAGAAGGTCGTCGACGCGATCGCGTCCACGCCCACCGATCGCTCGGACCGTCCGTCGGAACCGGTCGTGGTCGAGTCGGTCACCGTGTCATAACGGGTCAATCCCGCACATACAAATGCGCGACGCCCCCGGCCTACGGGGGCGTCGCGTGTTGTGTGGGGTCCTTTACCTCACCTGGCCGCGAAACCGGCCTCTGTGAGCGCATCCAGGACGTCGAGAGGGTCCGTTCCGAGATCCCACCGCGTCAGGACCACCAACCGGTCATCGGTGGTGTCGATCTCGAGCAATCGGACCTTGCGGGCGATCCGGCGGAACTCCGTGATGCGAATCTTCCGGATGTCATTGCGACGATAAGTCCGGGTCTGCCACCAGCCGGCGACCGTGAGACTGTCTTGGTTAATTGCCAGTTTGGGCCTTGCCCGCCACGACAATGTTGCGAACGTGAGCAATCCCACTCCAGCTATGCCGGCAAGAACACGTCCGGGTGGGTCTGTGATCAGGGTCACAGCTGCGATAGCCATCGTAACTCCGGCTATGCCGCAACCAGCGACTCCGGCGGCAGGTGGGCCCCAACAAGTTTGCTGCACGGGTTCTTCACACCCTCTTACCGCGACTAATGGAGTTATCCACAGGTGCTATCCCCAATGGGGATGAATCACAACGATGTGATTGAGCATCGCCGAGGTTGCTGAACCGGTAACGCTGAAAACGTAAGATGAATTCATTATGACGTCGTCCGGGGTCAGCGCCAGCGCATCGTGAGCAACAGCCCACTGATCATGAAGGCAAAGGCGATCGCGTAGTTCCACGGACCCAAGTCAGCCATCCATTGGAGGAAGGACGGGGTGTCGACCGGGTTGGTGGCGGCCAGCTGGAACACGAGCAGCCAAAGCAGGCCGAACAACATGAGGCCGATGAACAGCGCGACGAACCACACACTCGACGGCCCGGCTTTCACCTTGACCGGGGTCCGGCTCACCGCCTTGATGGTGAAATCGTTCTTCTTACGGACTTTGGACTTGGGCATGGGTACCTTCGCGGACAGTCGGCGTCACACGGTGCGACGATGAGGCAGGATGCCTCACGAGCCTAACGTAGCTGCACGTCGGAGAGAGACAGCGATGGACCAACAGGATCGATCCCCGTGGCGCTTCGGCGTCCCGGCTGTCTGCCTGGCCGCCGGCTTGCTGCTGGCCGCCACCCACGGCGTCTCGGGCGGCGACGAGATCCGCCGCAGCGATGCACCGCGGCTGGTCGACCTGGTCCGCGAGGCCCAGCAGTCGGTCGACAGGCTGACCGTGCAGCGCGATTCGCTGTCCACGGAGATCGACAGCCATCACGGCGGATCCCCCGAATCACACGCGGCACTCGGGGCCATCACCCGGCGCTCGGCCGAGCTGGCCGCCGACGCGGGCACAGTCCCGATGCGCGGACCCGGCCTGGTCGTGACGCTCAACGACGCCCAGCGCGACGCCCAGGGCCGCTTTCCCCGCGACGCCTCCCCCGACGATCTGGTGGTGCACCAACAGGACATCCAGGCCGTCTTGAACGCGCTGTGGAGCGCCGGTGCCGAGGGCATCCAGATGCAGGACCAGCGCATCATCGCCACCTCGGCCCCTCGCTGCGTCGGCAACACCCTGCTGCTCAACGGCCGCACCTACAGCCCGCCCTACGTGATCACCGCGATCGGCGACGCCGCCGCCATGCAGGCCGCCCTGGCGGCGGCTCCGAACGTCACGCTCTACAAGCAGTACGTGGTGCGGTTCGGATTGGGCTACGTCGAAGAACCCCGGGCCGAGGTCGAACTCGTCGGACACAACGAGCCGCTGCGGATGCGCTACGCGAAACCCGCGGGCCCCGTCGGCTATTAATCCCGTTTCGTGGGGCCGGTAACCTGAGTCGATGCGGGTTCTGGTCGTCGACAACTATGACAGCTTCGTCTTCAACCTGGTCCAGTATCTGGGTCAGCTCGGGGTGGACGCGCAGGTGTGGCGTAACGACGACGACCGCCTGGCCACCGAGGCCGACCTCGCCACGGTGGCAGCCGACTTCGACGGCGTCCTGCTGAGTCCGGGCCCCGGCACCCCGGAACGAGCCGGGGCCACGATCCCGCTGGTGCGCGCCTGCGCCGCGGCCGGTACTCCCCTGCTGGGCGTATGCCTCGGCCACCAGGCCATCGGCGTGGCCTTCGGCGGCACCGTCGACCGCGCACCTGAACTGCTGCACGGCAAGACGAGCGTCGTGCATCACGCCGATGCCGGAGTGCTCAAAGGACTTCCGGATCCGTTCACCGCGACTCGCTACCACTCTCTGACGATCCTGCCCGAGACCGTGCCCGACGAGCTCGAGGTCATCGGCCAGACCGACGGCGGTGTCATCATGGCCGTGCGTCATCGGGAGCTGCCCATCCACGGCGTGCAATTCCACCCCGAGTCGATCCTCACCCAGGGCGGGCACCGCATGCTGGCCAACTGGCTGGGCGTGTGCGGTGCCGCTCCCGAGGAACACCTGGTGGCCACCCTCGAAGCCGAGGTGGCCCGCGCCGTAGCGGCGGCTACGACGCGAAGCTCAGCGTGATCCGCGCGTCGCGGTTCACCCCGGTGCCGGCAGGCGGACTCTGGGTGACCACGGCGTTGGTGCGCTGACCGCTGTCGCGCACGTCCGCCCCCTTGTCCAGGACACCCGTCCAGCCGAGCGCGCTCAGGCGCTGGTAGGCGTCATCCCAGAACTGCCCGACCAGGTTGGGCATGACGAACTGGTTGCCCCTCGAGACGTGGATCTGGATCGGGGTGTCCTTGGGCACCGACGTACCGGCGGTCGGCTCGGTATCCACCACCTGACCCGCCGGTGCGGTGTTGTCGACCTCGATCACCACGGTATTGGTGAATCCCGACGCGGTGAGGATCTGCTTGCACACATCGGCGCTCTGGCCCTTGCAATCCGGCACCACGGTGTCTTCCGGACCCGAACCCACCACGAGCGTGACCTCGTAGATGATCCCCGCGGTCTGATTGGCCGGCGGGTTGGTGGCCAGCACCCGGCCCTTCTGCTCGGGCGTCGACGGGCTCGTGGACTCCTTGACCTTCTCGAACCCGGCGTCCTTGAGCTTCTGCCTGGCCTGAGAAGGCGTCAGGCCCGCGACGTCGGGGATGAGTTTCTGTTCCGGTCCCCGGGAGACGTTCACGGTGATCTCGTCGCCGGCTGCCACCATGCTGTTGGCCGCCGGATCGGTGCCGATCACGATCTCCGGCGGAACCTTGTTGTCTTCTTTGCCCTCGGTGCGCGTCTTGAAGCCCCGGTTCTGCAGCGCGGCGACGGCGTCGGCCGAACGCTGACCACTCACGTCCGGCACCTGGACGTCACGGGACTTGCCGTCGAACATGTTGATCGCCACCGTCACCACCACGGTCAACACCGCCAGCACCGCGACCGCGATCAACCAGCGCGCCACCGAGGCGTTGCGGTCGGCCGGGCGGGGCACCACCAGGTTCTGCGTGGGCGCGGGACCACCCTGGGTCAGCATCGGTCCGGAGTTCATCATCGAGGTCCGCTCGGACTCGGTGAACACCTTGGGCGCCTCGGGAGCCTCACCGCTGTGCACCCGGATCAGATCCGTGCGCATCTCCGCGGCGGTCTGGTAGCGGTTGTCCGGGTTCTTCGCCAGCGCCTTCAGCACCACCGCATCGAGCTCCGGGGAGATGCCGGTGTGCCGTTGCGACGGCGGGACCGGATCCTCGCGGACATGCTGATAGGCCACCGCCACCGGTGAGTCGCCGATGAAAGGTGGTTCCCCCGTGAGGATTTCGTAGAGCACGCAGCCCAACGAATAGACGTCGGAGCGGGCGTCGACGGTCTCACCGCGGGCCTGCTCGGGTGAGAGGTATTGCGCGGTGCCGATCACCGCAGCGGTTTGCGTGACGCTGTTGCCGGTATCGGCCAGGGCGCGCGCGATACCGAAGTCCATCACCTTCACAGCGTTGTTCTTGCTGATCATGATGTTGGCCGGCTTCACGTCCCGGTGCACGATGCCGTGCTGGTGGCTGAAGTTCAGGGCCTGGCAGGCGTCGGCGATGATCTCGATCGCGCGCTTCGGTGGGATCGGACCCTCGGTGTGCACGATGTCGCGCAGCGTCACACCGTCCACGTATTCCATGACGATGTAGGGCAGTGGCCCATTGGGAGTTTCGGCCTCGCCGGTGTCGTACACCGCCACGATCGCGGGATGGTTCAGTGCGGCCGCGTTCTGCGCTTCGCGGCGGAACCGCAGATAGAAGCTGGGATCGCGGGCCAGATCGGCGCGCAGCACCTTGACCGCGACATCACGGTGCAGCCGAGTGTCGCGGGCGATGTGAACTTCGGACATGCCGCCGAAGCCGAGGATTTCACCGAGTTCATATCGGTCGGAGAGGTGCTGAGGCGTCGTCATCGCAGTATCTGTTCCGGTGCCCGCGATGCGGCCGGAGCGTCAGCCCCGGCTTCTCTGGGCACGATCACGTGGAAGGCCAGGGCCGGCAACGCTGCCGGCGTCTGGTACGGGGTCGTCTGGGTCACCGTGTCGGTGACCGTAGGCGGTGGTGACTGCTGCTGATCCTTGCGGTCCTGCGCATTGAGCACGATCAGGATGGCGATCACGATGGCCAGCGCACCGAGTACGCCGGCGGCCCACAGCAGGGCCCGCTGACCCGACGAGAACGTGCGCCGTGCCGGCGGCGCGGGCCGGTGTGCGGCCGTGGTCGGTCTTGCCCGGGTGGCCGTCACCGGTGTGCGGCCCGAGAGGTCGGCCGCGGCGCGCGCTTGTGCGGCCGAAGGCACCGCGGCGGGAGCAGCTCGGCCCAGCGTCGGAGCCTGATTGGGACGTGGTGGACGGCGGCCTGAGCGCACCGCGGCGACCGCGTCGGCGAACGGGCCGCCCGACTTGTAACGCATCCCCGGGTTCTTCACCAGGGTGATCTCGATCAGCTCGCGGACGTTCGGCGGCAGATCGGCGGGCAACGGGGGCGGCGTCTCTTTGATGTGCTTCATGGCCACCGTCAGCGCACCATCGCCGGTGAACGGGCGCTTGCCCGAAACCGATTCGTAGCCAACGACTCCCAGTGAATACACGTCACTGGCCGCGGTGGCGTCATGGCCGAGGGCCTGCTCGGGGGCGATGTACTGGGCGGTGCCCATCACCATGCCGGTCTGGGTGACCGGGGCGGCGTCGACGGCCTTGGCGATACCGAAATCGGTCAGCTTCACCTGGCCGGTCGGGGTGATCAGGATGTTGCCGGGTTTCACGTCGCGGTGCACCAGACCCGCGGTGTGGGCGACCTGCAGCGCCCGCCCGGTCTGCTCGAGCATGTCCAGGGCGTGGCGCAACGACAGCCGGCCCGTGCGCTTGAGCACCGAGTTCAACGGCTCGCCGTTGATCAACTCCATCACCAGATACGCAGTACGGCCCGCGTCGTCCAACTCCGTCTCGCCATAGTCGTACACACTGGCGATGCCGGGGTGGTTGAGCATGGCCACGGTGCGGGCCTCGGCCCGGAATCGCTCGACGAACTCGGCGTCGGTGGAGAACTCGGCCTTGAGTACCTTGACCGCGACCCGTCGGCCCAGCCGCGAGTCGACGGCCTCCCAGACCTGGCCCATGCCGCCGGTGGCGATCAGGCGCTGCAGCCGGTACCGCCCGGAGAGCGTGACTCCAACCCGCGGACTCATGCGTCCACCTCGCAAGCTCGGTTGACGCATTCCGAGACGATGATTCGCTCGCAAGCGTCGCTCATGAATCCTCCCGCAGCGCCGCCGCGATGGTGGCGCGTCCGATCGGGGCGGCGAGTGCGCCGCCGGTGGCCGACAACCGGTCCCCGCCGTCCTCGATCAACACCGAGACCGCGACCTTGGGGTCGCTGGCCGGTGCGAATGCGATATACCAGGCATGCGGCGGAGTGTTACGGGGATCCGTCCCGTGCTCTGCCGTACCGGTCTTCGAAGCGATCTGCACGCCGGCGATGGCTCCCTTCTGCTGAGTCACCTGCTCGGCGGCGACCATCAAGTCCGTAAGTGTAGCTGCGACCTGGGGTGACACCGCCCGGCGCTCTTGGGCGGGCGCGGTGGTGGCGATCGTGGTCAGGTCGGGTCCTTTTAGGCTATCCACAAGATACGGGCGCATGGCTATGCCGTCATTCGCGATGGTCGCAGCCACCTGCGCGTTCTGCAGCGGCGTCAATGCGACATCGCGCTGTCCGATGCTGGACATGCCGAGCGCCGCGCCGTCGGAGATGGGTCCGGTGGTGGATTCGGCCACCTGCAGCGGGATGGCCGGCGGAGGTGAGTCGAGCCCGAACGCCTGGGCGGTGGCCTTGAGCTTGTCGGCACCCGTCTTGATGCCCAGCTCGACGAACGCGGTGTTGCACGACTTGGCGAACGCCTCCCGCAGCGAGGCTGTGGGGCCGGGCCCGCACGACGCCCCGCCGAAGTTCTCCAGCGTGGCGGTGCTGTCGGGCAGCGGAATCCTCGACGCCGCGGTGAGCTGGGTGTCCGGGGTGCTGCCGGCCTGCAGCGCGGCGGCGGTGGTGATCACCTTGAACGTCGAGCCGGGCGGGTAGGTCTCCGAGATGGCGCGGTTGAGCAAGGGCGACTCGTCGTTGTCGCGCAGCTGCTGCCAGGTCTGGCTCTGGGCGTTCAGATCGTGGGTGGCGAGCTGGTTGGGGTCGTACGACGGGGACGACGCCATGGCCAGGATCTTGCCGGTCGAGGGCTCAAGGGCCACCACCGAGCCCTTGCAGGGGCCGTCGCAGCCGTGCTGCAGCGCATCCCAGGCGGCCTGCTGGACCTGAGGTTTGATCGTGGTGTCGACGTTCCCCCCGCGGGGGTCACGGCCGGTGAAGAAATCGGCCAGCCGGCGCCCGAACAGCCGTTCATCGGAGCCGTTGAGGATGGTGTCCTCGGCCCGCTCCAGCCCGGTGCTCGAATAACCGAGGGAGTAGAAGCCCGTCACCGGGGCGTAGGCCTCGGGATTGGGGTAGGTCCGCAGGAACCGGAACCGGCCGTCGGTCGCCACCGAATAGGCCAGCAGCTGGCCGCCCGCGGTGATCTGGCCCCGCTGGCGCGAGTACTCGTCGAGCAGGACCCGCTGATTGCGCGGGTCGGCGCGTAACCCGTCGGCGACGAAGACCTGGGTGATGGTGGCATTGGCCAACAGCAGCACGATCAGCACCATGATCGTGACTGCCACCCGGCGCAGGGAGGTGTTCATACCTTCTCGATCACCTCGGTGCTGGCCGCGGCGATGGGTGTGGGGTTCGGCGTCGGCGTGGTGGTGATGGGCCGGCGCGCGGAATGTGAGATGCGCACCAGGATGGCCAGCAGGATGTAGTTGGCCAGCAGCGACGAGCCGCCGTACGACATCCACGGGGTGGTCAGGCCGGTCAACGGGATCAGTTTGGTGACTCCGCCGACGACGATGAACAACTGAATGGCCAGCGTCGAGGCCAGCCCGGCGGCCAAGAGCTTGCCGAAGCTGTCGCGTACCGCGATGGCCGTACGCATGCCGCGGATGATCAGGATCGTGTAGAGCATGAGAACGCCTGCCAGCCCGACCAATCCGAGCTCCTCGCCGATCGCGGCGATGATGAAATCGGTGGCGGCTGCGGGCACGGTCCCGGGCTGTCCGTTGCCCAGACCGGTGCCGAAGATGCCGCCCGTGGCGAAGCTGAACAGGGACTGCACCATCTGGTAACCGGCACCGTCAGGATCGGCGAACGGGTCCAGCCAGTTCTCCACCCGCACCCTGACGTGGCCGAAAACCTGATATGCCACAACGCTTCCCGCGGCGAACAGGGCAAGCCCGAGCACCACCCAGCTGAGCCGCTCGGTCGCGATGTAGACCAGCACCAGAAATGATGCGTACAGCAGAAGTGAAGTGCCCAAATCCTTTTCGAAAACCATCACGCCCACCGAGGCGGCCCAGGCCAGCAGCAGCGGAGCCAGGTCGCGAGGCCGCGGCAGGTCGAGTCCGAGGAAGTGTTTACCCGCACTGGTGAACAGATCGCGCTTGGCCACCAGCACCGCGGCGAAGAAGATCAGCAGCAGGATCTTGGAGAACTCGGCGGGCTGAATCGAGAAGCCCGGGAACTGGATCCAGATCTTGGCGCCGTACTGCTCGGAGTACTTCGTCGGGAGCAACGCCGGAATGACAAGCAGCACAAGGCCGCTCAACGCGCAGATATATCCGTACCGGGCCAGCATGCGGTGATCGGTCAGCAGCGCCACCACGACGGAGAACCCGATGACACCGACCAGCGTCCACATCATCTGCTGATTGGCGCTGCCGCCGAGCCCGTCGGAGGTCAGCTCGCCCTTGGCCAGGTCCAACCGGTGGATCATCACCAGGCCCAGCCCGTTGAGCAGTGCCACGACCGGCAGCAGCAGCGGGTCGGCGTAGGGCGCGAACCGTCGCACGGCCAGGTGCGCGGCGCCCATCAGGACGATGAACGTGATGACGTGGCGAGCCAGGTCCCAGCTCAGCCCTTGTTCCTGGTTGGCCTCCACGATCAGCAGCGCGACCATGGTGATCAAGGCCGCGAACCCCAGAAGCAGCAGTTCCGCATTGCGCCGATTGGGTAGCGGCGGCACGACGGTAACCGGTGACTGGGGTTGAGTCGTCATGACACAGCTCTGCAGTTCGTCCCCGGTTCGGGTGGTGGAGGAGGCAGTGCGGTCACAGTCGGCGGTGCCGGGGTCGGGGCAGGCGCGGTTCCGGGAGCGCCGGGAACCGGTGTTTCAGGCGCGGGCGTCTCGGGGGCCGGCGGCTCCGCGCTGGGCGTCGGGGCCGGCGTCGGCGTCACACCGGACGACGGTGATGGTGACGGGCCGGGTGTCGGGGCGGGCTTCGACGTCGTGGCCGGGGTGCGCGGCGCGCAGACCGGGAGGACGGAGCCGCGGGCCAGTTTGGTGATCTGCTCGATGGCCTCGTCCTGGCTCCCGCCGATCAGACCGGCCTTCACCGAGGCCCGTTCCGAGGGACGCAGATCATCGATCGCCATCAACCGGCAGTCACGGTTGGCCTGACTGTCGTCGGCGCTGATGAGCGACAGGTCGTTGCGGGCGTTGAGACAACCCAGACGGTAGGGCTCCTGCAGCGAGATGCCCAGAAAAGAGCCCTGTACGCCCCGCATGATCGACACGGTGCCCTCGTGCTCGGCCACGTAATAGTTGTTGCGGATGATCTCCCGGCCGATCGCCAGCCCCCCGATGAGCACCAGCACCAGCAGCACCGCGGCGATCAGGATCCGCCGACGAGATCGTGGCCGGCGCTCCGGCTCGGACGGCTGTGGAACCACCCGCTTGGGTTCATTACGGCGGGGATTGAACGCCGAGGCCCGTCCGGCGGCCGTATCCGGCGGCACACTCTGATCGTCGTCTCCCGATACGGCACCGGCCAGGATCGGCTGCGTCTGCCCGTAGTCGTAGTCGACGACGTCGGCCACCACCACGGTGACGTTGTCCGGGCCGCCCCCGCGCAGCGCCAACTCGATCAGCCGATCGGCGCTCTCGGCGACATCCTCGATCTGCAACGCCTCGTGGATGGTCTCGTGGCTGACCGGATCGGACAGACCGTCCGAGCAGAGCAGGTAGCGATCACCGGCTTTGGCCTCGCGCATGATCAAGGTCGGCTCGACCTCGTGCCCGGTCAGCGCCCGCATGATCAGTGAGCGCTGCGGATGGCTGTGGGCCTCCTCGGCGGTGATGCGGCCCTCGTCCACCAGCGTCTGGACGAACGTGTCGTCCTTGGTGATCTGTGTCAGCTCGCCGTCGCGCAGAAGGTAGCCGCGCGAATCGCCGATGTGGACCAGGCCGAGCCGGTTGCCCGCGAACAGGATCGCGGTGAGCGTCGTGCCCATGCCTTCCAGTTCGGGGTCGGCCTCCACATGGGCCGCGATCGCGGCATTGCCTTGGCCGACTGCGGCATTGAGCTTGCTGAGCAGATCGCCGCCGGGCTCGTCGTCGTCGAGATGAGCCAGCGCCGCGATCACCAGCTGCGAGGCCACCTCACCAGCGGCGTGGCCGCCCATTCCGTCGGCCAGCGCCAGCAACCGCGCCCCGGCATAGACCGAGTCCTCATTGTTGGCGCGAACCAGCCCGCGATCACTGCGCGCGGCATATCGGAGAACGAGGGTCATGGTGTGTCTCGTGCTCCTCGCGTGCGCGGTATCGATCTTGCTCCTCGCGTGCGCAGTGTCTTATCTGCTCCTCGCGTGCGCGGCGTCACGGACGCAACTCGATTACCGTCTTACCGATTCGAACCGGTGTTCCGATCGAAACCCTTACCGCTGTTGTCACCTTCGCCCTGTCAAGGTATGTGCCGTTGGTCGATCCTAGGTCCTCCACGTACCACTCCGAACCTCGTGGCGAGAGCCGGGCGTGGCGCGTCGAAGCGTAATCATCGGTGAGCACAAGAGTGGAGTCGTCGGCACGGCCGATCAACACCGGCTGTGCACCCAGCGTGATGCGGGTTCCGGCCAGTGCGCCCTCGGTGACCACCAATTGCCGCGCGATATGGCGTCGGTCCCGGCTCGGCAGCAGGGAACCGCGGAGAGCCAAACCTCGGCGGACCATCACCGCGCCCGTCGGCGCATAGATATCGGTCCGCAGGATGCGCAGCACCGACCAGATGAACAGCCACAGCAGCAGGAGGAATCCGACACGTGTCAGTTGCAGCACTAACCCCTGCATCTGACGTCCTCTCCGTATCCGCCCCAGTGGTATCGCTCAGCTACCGTCGGCAACGTCACGATACTTGGACGGCGATAGCCGTGAGGGCGAAGCGGGGTGCTTGCCACTCAGGTGTGTCCGGTCTCAGACGCTCAGTGCACGCGCACGATGATCTCGGAATGGCCCAGCCGGATCACGTCGCCGTCGGCCAGCTGCCACTCCTGCACCGGTGCGTTGTTCACCGTGGTGCCGTTGGTGGAGTTGAGATCTGACAGCAACGCGACCTGCCCGTCCCAGCGGATCTCCAGATGCCGGCGAGAGACACCGGTGTCGGGGAGCCGGAACTGGGCGTCCTGACCGCGGCCGATCACATTGGCGCCTTCGCGCAGCTGGTACGTGCGGCCACTACCGTCGTCGAGCTGGAGGGTGACCGCGGCGCCGCCGGCGGCATAGTCGCCACCGCCGTAGCCGCCCTGCGGCGCCCCGTAACCGGGCTGGCCGCCCTGCGGTGCGCCGTACTCGCCGCCGCCGTAGCCGGCCGGCTCGCCATACCCGGGCTCGCCGTAGCCCTGCTCGGGATAGCCGCCCTGCTGGGGCTCGGCATAGCCACGGCCATAATCCTGCTGCTGGCCGTACTCCTGGCGCCCGTAAGGCTGCGGCGGGCCGCCGTATCCACCCTGCTCCGGGTAGCCGCCGCCCTGGCGCGGGTCCTGGCGTCCGTAGTCGTACTCGCCGCCGCCGTAACCGGGCTGGCCGCCCGGTGCGGGCTGGCCGTAACCACCGCCCTGCGGGCCACCGTAGCCACGGTCATAACCGCCGCCCGGCGGACCGCCGTGACCGGCAGGCGGACGCTGCTGCTCGTACGACTGCGGGGGGTAGCCACCCTGGTCCGGGTAGCCGCCCTGATCGGGGTAGCCACCCTGGTCCGGATAACCGCCCTGATCCGGATAACCACCCCGCTCGGCGGGGTACCCACCACGCGGCGGCGGCGGGGGCGGATAGCCACCCGGCTCCTGCGGGGGGTAGCCGCCCTGCTCCGGCGGATACTGGCCGGCGCGGGGGTCATCCTGCGGATGGCCGTAGCGCTCGTCGTAATACTCGTCGCCGGGCCGCCCTTGTCCCTGGCCGCCGCGGTAATTCGGGTTATCGGTCATAGGTGGTTCTCCTGATTCTGCGGTGAACGCATGGTCGCCGTGGGCTCGCGCGGATTCGCCAGCGGTCGAATCGGGGTTGACCGCGCCGTGTGCGCGGAACTGTCCGGTGTGCAAGTTAGGTGATTGCTCGAATCTAACGACCACATCACCATACGTTTGCCACCCCTGATCACGAATGAATCCCCCCAGATGTTTGGCGAACGCGGTCGAGGTCAGGTCAGTATCGGCGCTTACTTTCTGATAGTCAGTGCCACTGAGGGTAATTCTGTAGTCGTTCGGTGCCAAAACTTGTCCACCGGCCACGGTACGGGCTCGGGACTCGGCTTCCCGGCACAACGCTGTCTCTACTTCCTGGGGCACTATCGAGCCGCCGAAGACCCGGGCGAACGCGTCGCCGACGGTCGATTCGAGTTTGCGTTCGATGCGGTCGACCAGACCCATGTCACCGCCCGCCTTTTCTCGTTGTCGTACGTCGTCTCGTCACGGTCACCCGTGCTCCCGCGTGTCGCTCTGGCCACACTGCTCACAAGCATGGTATCGGCCTGGTGCCGTAATGCGGGACCAACAGAACTCTGAGAATCCGATCGATGCAGGTCAGTGACCTGATCTAGATGAGGTTAAGGATTTCCTGACAACCAGACAGGCCCTTGGCGGCCCGCTGATCGGGCGGTTTGGGAACGGTGCGCTCGCAGTGTTACGCTGCCTCGGTCATTCGGGCGAGTGGCGGAATGGCAGACGCGCTGGCTTCAGGTGCCAGTGTCCTTCGGGACGTGGGGGTTCAAGTCCCCCTTCGCCCACAGCGAGCGGTTCTAGGAACCGCAGGCACAAAGGCCGCGAACTCCAACGAGTTCGCGGCCTTTGTCTTTGAGCGGACATCGGGAGCGAAATCCCACACATACCTCGGTGACCGTCGGATTCCCGCGGACACCCAGATAGCGCGTCGTGTCATCGCGCCGGCTGCCACATCATCGGGATTTGAGTGTGCAATAGGCGACGTCAACGTGCTTTCACCCTTCCGAGAAACACGACGGCTTTTATTCGCCGGCCATAAGGTGCCGCATATTGGACTGGCCTGGTCCGCTCAGAATCAGGTCAAAAGATCCCACGCGCTTAATGGAGTAGATAATGAGCCGACCAGGCACGAAGATGAACTCGGAATCTCCCAATGTCTCGTGAATCGAGCGCGCTGTACGTCGCCATGAACGGAACTCGACGATGTCGGCGGGCGCCGCAAAACACATATTGGCCAACCCGAGAAATCACGCACCCGGTGCGCTTTCCATGACCGCAGACGCCCTCCGCACACAAAGATGCTGTTACGCCAGAGCTTGAGCAAGAAAGGCGAGGCAATACAGCGGGAACTATCGCAATTAACTGGCAGAATGAGAAACCAGTCGTAGCGAAGCGATCGTCTTGTTCGTATCTACCGCGATGCGATCGCGCGGCCTGGCAACACTGGTCGAGCCTGGACAATGAGCGAGCCGGTCGAGCGAATTGAATGGGATGTACCGAAACTCGCCCGCGGTGGAACAGACTGCGGCGGCCTGGGTACCTTCGTGGCCGGTCATACCTCAATTCACATAGTCGCCATGTCGGCTGATAGTGCCGAGGCTCGGGAAGTCTCGATCTAACCGAACCCACGCTCGCCGTCGGAGATACCCGTTGGATCGTCGGCCACCGTTTGCGTGGCGCTGCCCGGTGCACGGCGTGCGAAGTCCGCTGAGCCGGCAGTCGCCAAGGCGTACGTCCCGGGTCGGCGACGATCCCGCGGCGGCGGTGACGGAGGCTTTCCATCCCGATCTCTGTCCTTGCAGCAACCACTCGACCTTCGGATCCGTGTTCGCCAGAAACGACCCCCGGCGGAACTAGCCCGCGGTCGTAGGGCCTGGCGGGAGGAAGTAACGATTTTGCCCAATGCGCGCCGGCCGAAAATGGGAAACACGCCGACAATTTTGAATCGAATTCGCACGCATATTGACGCCCGCGTACGGCTATAGAGTTCCGTGTGAAGCTGCGAGGAACAGGCTGATGAGCCGAAGCAGGACATGGTTTACTCTTCAACGACCAAGCTGGCTCCGTGAGGCGTCGTGCGTATTCGCTGCATCTCTACCGGGTGCGGCGATAGTGGAGGAGATCTACGATTTTTAGGGTCTTGAAGCGGTTATGGATCCCGTTACTCGCGATTGTGGTGATCTCCGCGGCGGCGTTCACCGTGTCGAGGCTGCACACTATTTTTGGCAGTGACAAGCGCGCCACATATGCCGACACACAAATAAATGACACGAAGCCATTTGACCCCAAGAAACTCACGTACGAGGTGTTCGGACCTCCCGGCACGCTGGCTGATATCGCCTATTTCGATGTGAATGCCGATCCACAGTTCGTAAAGAAAGTCAGCCTGCCCTGGACTCTGGAATTCGATATCACCAAGACCACCGCCGTCGGAAGCATCATGGCGCAAGGAAACAGTAGCAATATCGGCTGCCGCATAACTGTCGACAATGAGGTCAAGGCGGAGAAGTCCTCTAATCAGATAAATGCCTTCACCTCGTGTCTGCTGAAGGCTGCATGAGCGAGAAGACTATGGCTACAGACCAACCGTCCAGGCCGCGGCTGGCGTCGATGATTCGCCGGTTCTCACCCCTGATCATTCTGGGGTGGGTGGCGATCACGGTGCTGGTGACGGTGGCCATCCCTCCCCTCGAGGTGGTCGAGCGTGACCATTCGGTGTCGCTGAGCCCTCCGGACGCGCCGGCGGTCAAGGCCATGACCCGCATGGGCGAGCTGTTCCAGGAATCGAACTCGGAGAGCGTGGCGGTGATCGTCCTGGAGGGTGAGGAGCCCCTCGGTGACGATGCCCACAAGTATTACGACAGCCTGGTCGGCCAGCTCAAGCAAGACCCCAAGCACATCCAGCACATCCAGGACTTCTGGGGCGATCCGCTCACCGCGGGTGCCGCCCAGAGCGCCGACGGCAAAGCCGCGTATGTACAGCTGAACCTGCACGGGAGTTTCGGTCAGGCCGAGGCGAACGAATCGGTCCAGGCGGTCCAGGACGTCGTCAAGCGCACCGAAGCACCCCCGGGGATCAAGACCTATGTGACCGGACCGGCAGCGATCGTCGCAGACATGGGGCAGAGCGGTAACCGCACGGTCATCCTGATCACCCTGGTCAGCGTCGGGGTGATCTTCCTGATGTTGCTCCTGCTCTACCGGTCGTTCATCACCGTCATCATCCTGCTGTTCACCGTCGGCATCGAACTGCAGGTGGCCCGCGGATGCGTCGCCTTCCTCGGCATGCACGGCTGGGTCGGTCTCACCACGTATGTGGTCAATCTGCTTGTCTCGGTAGGGATTGCGGCCGGAACCGACTACGCGATCTTCTTCACCGGCCGATACCAGGAGGCCAGACAGTCCGGTGAGGACCGGGAGTCGGCGTACTTCACCGCCTATCGAAGCGTCGCGAAAGTGGTCCTGGCCTCCGGTGTGACGATCGCGGGAGCCATCGCCTGCCTGAGTTTCACCCGGTTGCCGTACTTCCAGCCGCTCGGAATCCCCGGCGCGGTGGGCATTTTGATCGCGGTGGCGGTCGCGCTCACGCTGGTGCCGGCCTGTATCGCCGCAGGCAGCCGGTTCGGCGTCTTCGATCCCAAACGGCTGGTGGTAACCCGCCGGTGGCGGCGCATCGGCACCGCCATCGTCCGGTGGCCGGCCCCGATCCTGCTCGCCACGCTGGCCGTGGCCCTCATCGGGCTGCTGACGCTGCCGGGCTACAACCCGAGCTACAGCGACCAGAAGTACATTCCGCAAGACATTCCGGCCAATCAAGGGTTCGCGGCGGCCTCCCGGCATTTCCCCGAATCGAAGATGACGACGCCCGACCTCTTATTGGTCGAGGCCGATCATGACTTGCGCAATCCCACCGATTTGCTGGTCTTGAACAAGCTGGCCAAAGCGGTGTTCGCGGTGCCGGGAATTGCCAACGTGCAGTCCATAACCCGGCCCGAGGGCACTCAGATCGAACATTCTTCGATTCCGTTCATGCTGAGTATGTCCAATGCCAGCCAGCGCCTTTCGCTCCCGTTCCAGAAGGAGCGGATGGAGGATCTGGTCAAACAGGCCGACGACATGTCGACGACGATCGGCCTGATGCAGCGCATGTACGAGCTGATGCAGCAGATGGTCGGCACCACGCACCGCATGGTCGGCACCACCCATGAACTCCAATCCGATATGGGTGAGTTACGCGACCACATGGCAGATTTCGACGACTTCTGGCGGCCGCTGCGCAATTACCTCTATTGGGAGCCGCATTGCTTTGACATTCCGATGTGCTGGTCGATCAGATCGATATTCGATGGCCTCGACGGGATCGACGAGGTGACCACCAAAATGCAGGGGTTGGTCAAGGAACTCGATCAGCTGGACATGCTCATGCCGCAGATGCTGCTGCAGTTCCCGCAGATGATCGCGACCATGCAGAGCACGCGCACCATGATGTTGACGATGCACAGCACCATGTCCGGTCTGTTCACCCAGATGGATGAATCCAGCGACAACGCCACGGCCATGGGGAAGGCATTCGACGCGTCGAACAACGACGACTCGTTCTATCTGCCGCCGGATGTTCTGGAGAACAAGGACTTCCAGCGCGTCATGAAGATCTTCCTGTCTCCGGACGGGAAAGCCGCGCGCATGCTGATCACCCAGCGCAGCGATCCCGCGACGCCGGAAGGTATCTCCCGGGTCGAGCCGTTGCGGATCGCCGCCGAGGAGGCCCTCAAGGGCACCCCGCTGGAGAGCTCCAAGCTCTACCTGGCCGGTACCGCGGCGGGGGTGAAAGATCTGGTGGACGGATCGAAGATCGATCTCATGATCGCGGGCGTGACGGCTCTGGCCCTCATCTTCCTGATCATGGTGCTGATGACGCGTAGCTTCATCGCGGCGCTGGTCATCGTCGGCACGGTGGCGCTGTCGCTGGGCGCATCGTTCGGCCTGTCGGTGCTGGTGTGGCAGTACATCCTCGGGATCCAGATCAACTGGGTGGTGCTGGCGATGTCCGTCATCGTCCTGCTGGCGGTGGGTTCGGACTACAACCTGCTGCTGGTCTCGCGGATGAAAGAAGAGATCCACGCGGGCATCAACACCGGCATCATCCGGGCCATGGCGGGCACCGGCAAGGTCGTGACGGCCGCGGGTCTGGTGTTCGCGGCGACGATGGCATCGATGATCGTCAGCGACCTGCTCACGATCGGACAGGTGGGCACCACGATCGGCCTCGGACTGCTGTTCGACACGCTGATCGTTCGCGCCTTCATGACTCCGTCGATCGCCGCGCTGCTGGGCCGCTGGTTCTGGTGGCCCCAGCAGGTGCGTCCGCGGCCCGCCAGTGCCATGTTGCGACCGATGGGCCCGCGCCCGCTGGTGCGCAACTTGTTGTTGCGGGATTAGCGGCTGCATGACTGAGAAAACTCGGCCGCCGTTCATCGCGCGCACCGTACGGATGCTGTCGCCGCTCATCATCGTGGGCTGGCTGGCGGTCACCCTGATCTTGACGTTGGCGTCGGTCGGTGGGGACTGGTCGGCTGCGATCCCCTCGCTCGAGCGGGTCGCGGAGAAGAACGCCGTATCGCTGATGCCGAAGGACGCGCCGTCGGCACTGGCGATGAAGCGCGTCGGCCACAACTTCCAAGAGTCCGACTCGGACAGTTCAGCGATGATCGTGCTCGAGGGACAACAACCTCTCGACGACGACGCGCACCGCTACTACGGCGAGTTGATCCGCGCGCTCAGAAGCGATCCGAAGCACGTCGAGCATGTGCAGGATCTGTGGGGCGATCGGCTGACCGCATCGAGCGTGACGAGCCCGGACGGCAAGGCCACCTACGTCCAGCTGAACCTGGCGGGCGACCAGGGCACACCGCAGGGCGACGAATCGGTGGCCGCCGTGCGCGACATCGTGGACCGATCGTCGCCGCCATCGGGCGTGGAGGTTTACGTAACCGGCGCTGCGCCACTGGCTTCCGATATGCAGCACAGCGGAAACCGGTCGATCCTGAAGATCACCGCGGTAACCGTGGTGATCATCTTCATCCTGCTCTTCCTGGTCTATCGCTCGGTCGTCACGGTGATCCTGCTGCTCATCATGGTGGGCATCGAGTTGGCGGCAGCCCGGGCCATCGTCGCGTTTCTGGGCGCCAACGAAGTCTTCGTGCTCTCCACGTTCGCCGTCAACATGCTGGTGTTCCTCGCCATCGCGGCCGGAACCGACTATGGCATCTTCTTTTTCGGCCGATATCAGGAGGCGCGTCAGGCCGGCGAGGATCGGGAGCAGGCGTACTACAGCATGTATCGCGGGGTCGCGCCGGTGGTGCTCGCCTCTGGTCTGACGATCGCCGGAGCGATTCTGTGTCTGACGTTCACCCGGCTGCCGTACTTCGAAACCATGGGTATCCCGTGTGCCATCGGTATGGCGGTGGCGGTGGCGGTCGCGGTGACGCTGGTGCCTGCCGGAATCGCGGTGGCCAGTCGATTCGGGCTGTTGGAACCCAAGCGCACGTTGCGGGTTCGGCGTTGGCGGGGAATCGGTACCGCGGTCGTTCGGTGGCCGGCCCCGATCCTTGTCGCGTCGCTGGCGGCAGCGCTGGTCGGCCTCCTCGCCCTGCCCGGTTACGAGACGAGCTACAACGACCGGCGCTACATCCCCGGGGACATTCCGGCCAACATGGGATTCGCTGCCGCCGAACGCCACTTCTCCCAGTCGCGGATGACGCCAGAGGTCCTGATGGTCGAGACCGATCGTGACCTACGGAACCCGGCCGACTTCATCGTGCTGAACCGATTGGCCAAGGCAATCTTCAAGGTGCGCGGCATTTCTCGCGTTCAGGGCATCACCCGGCCCGAGGGCACGCCGATCGACCACACCTCCATCCCGTTCATGCTCAGCCTGCAGAGCGCGGGTCAGGTGCAAGCCACGGAGTTCCAGAAGAAACGCATCGACGACATGGTCCAGCAGGCTGCCGACATGCAGGTGATGATCGACACCATGCAGCAGTCGTACGACGTGATGTCGAAGATGGCCGCCACCACCCACAACATGGTCCAGCGAACCCACGAGGTTTACGAGGTCGCTCGAGATCTCCGCGGCAGCATCGCCATCTTCGATGACATGTTTCGGCCGATCCGGAACTACTTCTATTGGGAGCCACACTGTTTCGACATCCCGATCTGCTGGTCGCTGAGGTCGATCTTCGACGCCATGGACGGTGTCGACAAGCTCGACGACAGCTTGCAGGTCATGGTCGAGAACATGGACGAGCTGGACACGATCATGCCCAAGTTGCTGGTCCAGTTCCCGAAGATGATCGCGATCATGAAGACCATGCGTCTGAGTACCTTGACGATGCACACCACCATGTCGGGTCTGATGGCTCAGATGGACGAGACGAGCAAGGACGCCGCCGTGATGGGGCAGACGTTCGACGCCGCGAAGAACGATGATTCGTTCTTCCTTCCGCCAGAAGTGTTCCAGAACCCCGACTTTCGGAAGGCGATGAAATCGTTCATCTCCCCGGACGGGCGATCGGTGCGGTTCATCATCTCCCACAACGGTGACCCGCAGTCACCGGCGGGCATCGAACGCGTCGAGCAGATTCGCACGTCGGCGGAAGAGGCGCTCAAGGGCACCCCGCTGGCGAGCGGCAAGATCTCTATCGCCGGCGCGGCCGCCACCGCCAAAGACTGGCAAGAGGGATCCAAGTACGACCTGTGGATGGCTGGGATCGCCGCGATCTGCCTGGTGTTCCTCATCATGCTCTTCATCACCCGGAGTTTCGTCGCGGCCCTGGTCATCGTCGGGACGGTGGCGCTTTCGCTGGGTGCGTCATTCGGGCTGTCGGTGCTGCTGTGGCAGTACATCCTGGGCATACACCTGCACTGGATGGTGCTGGCGATGTCGGTGATCATCCTGTTGGCGGTGGGTTCGGACTACAACCTACTGCTGGTGTCGCGGATGAAAGAGGAGATCGCTGCCGGCATCAACACCGGCATCATCCGGGCGATGGGTGGAACCGGCAAGGTCGTCACCACCGCAGGCGTGGTGTTCGCGTGCACCATGGCGGCGATGGCCGTCAGCGACCTGCAGATCATCGGTCAGATCGGTACCACCATCGGCCTCGGACTGCTGTTCGACACCATGATTGTGCGCTCGTTCATGACTCCGTCGATTGCTGCCCTCCTAGGGCGCTGGTTCTGGTGGCCGCAGCGGGTGCGTCCGCGTCCGGCGAGCTCCATGCTGCGTCCACACGGCACGCGGCAGGCAGTGCGGTCGCTGCTGGGCCAGGACTCCCCCGATACGGTCACACAGCCGATCAGGACGTCCGAGTAGCCGCCACCGAGGAACTCCCGGATGGTCAAGGATCTAGAAGGTTGCACCAGAACGAGTTTGGGGCGTCGGCCACTGTGGCCGACGCCCCAACGCTCTGCTGTGCCGGGTCAGTACTTGACGCAGCTGGTCAGCATTTGCTTGAACACGGGCAGGGCTTGGTCTGCGCCCTGGTTGTTCTTGATCTGATTGAGCAGATTCACCCGCTCATCCCTCGGGGAACTCAAGAACACCCGCAGGAACTGCAGGTTGGGTGGTGACTGGTCGAGGTACTGCGCGGCCATCGGATTCTCGGCGTGCACCGCCGCAATCGCCTGATCGTAGGTGCACGGCGAGTCGACCAACGGCCCCAGATCGGGCTCGGCCGACGCGAGACCCGCTCCGGCGCTGAGCAGCAGGCCGGCACCACCGATGGCAGCGGCAAGCCTGGTAAGTGGAAGTTTGTTCATGTTTCCCCTCCTGGTAACTGTGGCTCAAACTCTGATTGTCCAGAGACGCCTCAGGCCCGATGTGGATCCGTCGAGGTATTTACCACTTATCAATCAATACCAAACTTTATGCCGGGCGCCCACCTTGAATATCTGGTTCTGATTCATCCGTGTTACGTCCCGGGCAGGGCGATATTCCGCAATATTTCCCGAGAACGGTGTCGGGCGCGTCTTTCCCAGTACAGACGCGGCAAGAGCGGATGTCATCAAGTTGCTGGCGTGGCGTGAGAAGAATTTCACAACGTGCCGGCGAGATGAACCCGAGTGGTGGCCGAGCGGGGGTCGGCGGCGTCTTCCGGGGAACCACGAGCAACGCCAGGGCCGCGCAGTGCAAAGCGCCGTCTCCGGAGCCATGTCGGAGAACAGATCAAAACCAGCAGGTTGAGGCGGCGGGTCCGGTGCGGAGCCCGCCCACCGAGACAAGGAAGACCGTCGTATGGCCCTGGTGTGGCAAAGCCTCGCGGGCAGCGGTCGCGGCTATAACCACTTGCGATCTCGATCGGGTGTCGGGTCAGCCAATGTAACCGAATTCTCCCTGCTTTCGGATTGCTGATCGTGACCTGCCTGCAGCGCATTTTGCGTCCCGGTTAAATAACGGAATTCTCGTGGTGAAGCCTTGTTTTCAACATCGAAGCCGGGCTAACGTCTGTGCCGCAGCGGCTTTCACGTTTGGTCGGGATACGTACAGTCGGAGAGATTTAGGACGGGGGAACCTGATGGTCAATGCTGCGCTTGAATTGACGAACCTCTTGCTCGAGTCGAGTATTTCTGGCTCCCACTCGATATTGAGCGCGGAGAAGTGTTCGTGAGTGCGCCGGACGAGCCCAAGCCGAACCCGGACCGCTCAGTGGTGTTGTTCGTACTGGGCATGGGACGATCCGGGACCTCAGCACTGACCCGAGTGCTTTCGCTGTGCGGTGCCGGGTTGCCC
The DNA here is from genome assembly GCF_000426065.1 of Mycobacterium sp. URHD0025. Classification (GTDB taxonomy): domain Bacteria; phylum Actinomycetota; class Actinomycetes; order Mycobacteriales; family Mycobacteriaceae; genus Mycobacterium. Next base: position 27,916 of record NZ_AUEQ01000017.1, read on the forward strand.
GGCGGGATGATGGGAGCCGACCGCGGAAATGAGCGCGGGTACTGGGAGCCCCGAGCCGGGCTGTATCTGAACGAGAAGTTTCTGTACCGCCACGGCAGCAGCTATTTCGACCCGACCTTGCGGCTCCAGGAGGAAGGCGGGTTGAGCGCCGAAGAGACCACCGCCTTCACCGCGAAGATCAGGGACTACCTGCAGACGTTGCCGGCCGCTCGGGTGGTGGTGGTGAAGGTGCTGCACATCTCGGTGCTGGCGCGAATGTGGTTCGACGCGGCGCATCAGGCGGGGTACGACATCGCGGCGGTGTTGGCCGTGCGCGATCCGCAGGAGGTCATCGGGTCGCTCGCCAAACTGATGAACGCCTCACCCCAGCTGACGAGCGCCCTGTGGCTGAAGTACAACCTGCTGGCTGAGCGTGAGACACGTGGATTGCCCAGGGTGTTCGTCGACTACTCGAACTTTCTCGACGACTGGAGCCGGGAGATCAAGCGCATCTCCCACGGCCTTGCCCTGGATCTGGATACCGGCGACCAGGTCGCGGTGGAGAAGTTCTTGGCGAAGGACATGCGTCACCAACGCCAACGCGGTCCGCTCATCGAGCCGTTCGGGACGGACTGGCTGTCCGTGGCCTACAACGCCTTGAGCGCTGCGGCCCGCGACGAGCCGTGGGAGGAATCCGCCTTGGACGGCGTCTTCGAGGAGTTCCGGGCCAGCGAGAATGGATTCCGCACGGCGATACAGGATTTCCAGGGTCAGTTCAACCGTCGCTACCGGTTCTCCCGGGCCTTCATCAAGCCTCTGTTCGAAGGCGTCGCGCTCCTCCACGGACGCCGGGGGACATGGGCCTGAACACCCGCTACGTGCGCTGAAGGAGTTCCAGCAGGTAGTCGCCGTACCCGGATTTCGGGAGCTGCCGGGCCCGGGCGGCCAGTTGATCGTCGTCGATGAATCCCGCGCGCCACGCGATCTCCTCGGGCACACCGATTTTCAGACCCTGGCGGCGCTCGATGGTGCGAACGAAGTCACTGGCGTCCAACAGGGAGTCGAAGGTTCCGGTGTCCAGCCAGGCGGTCCCACGGGCCAGCACCTCCACCGAGAGCTGCCCCTGGTTCAGGTACAGCTGGTTGATCTCGGTGATCTCGTACTCGCCGCGAGCAGACTTGCGCAGCGAGCGGGCCATCTCGATGACGTTGTTGTCATAGAAGTACAGGCCCGGAACCGCATAGTGAGATTTGGGCGTGGCCGGTTTCTCCTCCAGGGACAGCGCGGTGCCGTCCGCGCCGAACTCGACCACGCCATAGGCGGATGGATTGGCCACCCAGTACGCGAAAATTGCTCCGCCGCTGACGTTCTGGAAGCGGGTCAGGCTGGTGCCCAGGCCTGGCCCGTAGAAAAGGTTGTCGCCGAGGGCGAGCGCGACAGTGTCGTTGCCGATGTGCTGGGCGCCGATCATGAAGGCCTGTGCGAGCCCCTCGGGCTGGGGCTGGACGGCATAGCTCACGCTCACCCCGAACGCCGAGCCGTCGCCCAGCAGTCGTTCGAACGCCGGGGCGTCCGCCGCTGTGGTGATCAACAGGATGTCGCGGATGCCGGCCATTATCAGTGTGGACAGCGGGTAGTAGACGAGAGGTTTGTCGTATACCGGAAGCAACTGCTTGCTGACACCCATTGTGATCGGATGCAGCCGTGTGCCGGAACCACCGGCGAGAATAATTCCGCGCATGCGTGCCCTTACACCTGGAAAACAATGGATTCGCTGAGTTCGGCGGCTGCGAGGACGCGTTACGGATCGTCGCCGCGCAACACGCACGCCACCTTATCGTGCCCGCGCGGCAATGGCGACGAAATGGTTTGCGGCGGACGCCCGGTGCCGCGTGGTCCCGATCGGTGCAATGGGCGGCGGCGCTCGCCGTACGGTCCCCGAACCCTCGGCGTGGGCGCGTGGAGCACTCCCCCGAGCCAAGGTGGCGTCGAGGACGGTTGCCGGTAACCGCCTGAGCGAAATTTGCTGATACGAATGGCGCAGGTTGGTTGTAGGCCGCCACGGCGCGTCTTTCCCATGTTTGCCGATTAGCGAAATTTGTCGGCCGAATTGAAATTCTCTCGGCGGCCCGTCACAGAAGCCGTTGGCGGCGTGGATTATTCGGAAACGGAGCCGCCAATCGGTATGTGAGTCCACTAATGTCGACGCCGAGGGGGTCGCAGCGCTTCATGAAGATCGCACTGTCGAGTTATGGGACGCGGGGGGACATCGAGCCCTCCGTGGCGGTGGGACGTGAGCTGTTGCGCCGCGGGCATGACGTGCGGATGGCGGTACCGCCCGACCTGGTGAGGTTCGTCGAGGCGGCGGGCCTGCCTGCGATCGGCTACGGGTTGGAGGTGGAGCCGCAGCTCGACGGCTATCGCGACCTCTGGACGACATGGGCGCGGCATTTCTGGCGAGTTCAGGACCTGGTCGTGCTGTGCCGGGAAGCCCTCAAGACCGTCACCGAACAATGGGCCGAGCTGAGCCGCACCCTCATGTCGTTCGCCGACGGTGCCGATGTGCTGACCACCGCCGTGGGATACGAGCAGCCTGCGGCCAACGTCGCTGAGTACTACGGGATCCCGTTGGTCGCACTGCATACCATGCCGTGGCGGCCCAACGGTCAGCTGTTTCCGATTGTGCCGCCTCCGGTGAGCCGCACTGCGATGACGGCCTATGACTGGCTGGCCTGGCGGCTGACCAAGCGGCACGAGGATGCGCAGCGGCGCGAACTCGGCTTACCGAAGGCAACCCGCCCATCGCCACGAAGGATGGCTGAACGGGGCGTGTTGGAGATCCAGGCGTACGACGAAGCCTGCGTACCGGGCCTTGCGGCGGAGTGGTCGAAGCTGAACGGACGACGTCCGTTCGTCGGCGCCCTCACGATGGAGTTGTCCACCGGGGCCGATGACGACGTGGCCGCGTGGATGGCATCGGGCCCACCACCGATCTGCTTCGCGTTCGGCAGCATTCCTGTTGAGTCCCCGGCCGATACAGTCGCGATGATCACTGCCGCCTGCGCAGAACTGGGACAGCGGGGGTTGATCTGCGCCGGGGGCACCGACCTGACCGGCATCCCGGTGGCCGATCACGTGAAAGTGGTCGGCGTGGTGAACTACGCGGAGGTTTTCCGGCTCAGTAGAGCGGTCGTGCACCATGGCGGCTCTGGCACGACAGCGGCGAGCCTGAGAGCCGGCGTGCCGACCCTCATTCTCTGGTCGGTGGGTGATCAGCCGGTGTGGGGCAATCAGCTCAAGAGACTGAAAGTCGGTACCGCGCGGCGGTTTTCGACAACCAGTGGTGAAACGCTGGTGGCGGATCTGCGCCGCATCCTGTCCCCCGAGTATGCGGCGAGGGCACGTGAACTGGCGGTCCGGATGACCTCTCCTCCCGACAGCGTGGCGAAAGCCGCGGATCTGCTCGAGCGCTTCGTCAAAGGCTGATGAGCAGCTAATTTCCGCCGGTCAGCATCCAGTGCCGTCGACGTCAATTATCTGCCGGTGTGCGGGCGCCGTCGCCCATCGCCTGAATGGTTTGCGGCGAGGGCCGTCAGGAGACGCCGCAGTGGCCTGCGCGGCCTTGGCGTGCCGTTTTCGATGCGACAAAGAACCTGGCCGGCGCACTGACTCCGATGGGTCGAGATCGTGATCTTGGACAGGGGTTTCTTTGCCAGCTCGCGCCGGAACCGGGTATCACCCCACATAATCGAGGGGGATCCGCGCGCGACCGAATTCGCGTCTTTTGCATTACGCCGACAAATTCCCCGCCGATTTGCCAAAGTGCCAGACCGGCAAGGACATTGGTCGTATCCGAAATGCACTTGAGACGCTGCCGGGAGGCTAGGCTCAGGGCCTGATCAGCAACCGAGTTAGGGGGCAGTTTCTTGACCGTGACAGATCACGACACCCGATCTGCATACCTGGACCTGCTCCGCCAGGACCTCACCAGGTACGGGGTCGACGAATTGGTGCCGGTGGGGTGGAACTGGCTACACCGCCCAATTTTCAAGCTCGGCAACCTGGTGCTCGTCCGCAAGCGGCCGTTCGATCCGCACAAGCGCGATCTGGGTCTGGATTGGCCGGCTGATGCGCTGACGATGATCGGCATGAAACGGCTGACGAGTTTGCAGCACTGTGTCGAGACGGTGATCGCCGAGGACATCCCGGGCGATCTGGTCGAATGCGGGGTCTGGCGCGGTGGCGCCTCGATCCTCATGCGTGCGGTCCTGGCGGCCTACGGCGACGAAAGCCGTTCGGTGTGGCTCGCCGACTCGTTCGAAGGCGTGCCTGCGCCGGATGCCGCGAACTACCAGGCCGACAAAGGCGACAAGCTGCATCTGGCGGCGCCCATCCTGGCGGTGTCGCAGAAGGATGTCATGGCGAACTTCGCGCGCTACGGACTGCTGGATGAGAAGGTTCGCATCCTGCCCGGCTGGTTCAAGGACACCCTTCACGATGCGCCGATCGAACGCATCGCGGTTTTGAGGCTCGACGGCGACCTCTACGAATCCACGATCCAGGCGCTCGACGGCCTCTACTCCCGGCTGACTCCGGGTGGCTTCTGCATCATCGACGACTATCACGCGATCGAAGGCTGCCGGAAGGCGGTGACGGACTTCCGGGCCAGGCACGGAATCTCGGCCGAGATTGTCGAGATCGACGGCACCGGGGTGCTCTGGCGCAAGGAATGAGCCCATCGCACCTGAAAGGCAGGGATCAGCAATGAAACTCGTCCTGGCAGCCTATGGAACCCGCGGAGATCTCGAACCTTCGATCGCGGCCGGCCGTGAGCTGATGCGACGAGGGCATGACGTGCGGATGGCCGTTCCGCCTGATCTGGTCGGGTTCGCGGAGAGCGCGGGGCTGGTCGCGGTTCCGTACGGTCTGGACACCCAGGCCTGGCTTGGTGTCTACCGTGACTTCTGGACCTGCTTCTTCCACCGGTTCTGGCGGGTGGGCGAGCTCAGGCGGTTGTGGCGGGAGATGTGGGATCTCAGCGATCGGTCATGGACCCAGATGAGCGCAGCGCTGACTTCCCTGGCCGCGGGTGCCGATCTGCTGTTCGCCGGCCAGAGCTATCAAGAACCTGCCGCCAATGTCGCCGAATATCACGACATTCCGTTCGCCACGCTGCACAACACTCCGGTGCGGGTCAACGGCAAGTTGCTCTCGAGGTTGCCGGGACCGCTGGCGCGTGCGGCGATGTGGGCGTACGACTGGTTCGGGTGGCGGTTGAACAAGAAGGTCGAAGACGCCCAGCGTCGTGAGCTGGGTCTGCCGAAGGCGACGGGGCCGGTGTCTCGACGCATCGCGGCCCGCGGAGCACTCGAGGTTCAGGCGTACGACGAGGTGTGTTTCCCAGGACTGGCCGAGGAGTGGGCCCAGTGGCGCGATGAGCGACCGTTCGTCGGTACGTTGACGATGGAGCTCGCGACCGAGGCAGACGAGGAGGTCTCGTCGTGGATTGCGGAGGGAACACCGCCGATCTGCTTTGGTTTCGGCAGCATGCCGGTGGAATCTCCGGCTGCCACAGTCGAAATGATCGCATCGGCGTGCGCTGAGCTCGGTCAGCGCGCCTTGGTGTGCTCCGGCTGGAGCGACTACAGCGACGTCCCGCACCATGACCATGTGAAGGTGGTGGGTGCGGTGAACTACGCCGCGGTCTTCCCCGCCTGCCGCGCGGCTGTTCATCACGGTGGGGCCGGAACGCTGGCGGCGAGTCTTCGCGCGGGCGTGCCTACCCTGGTGCTGTGGATCGACGGGGTACAGCCGGTGTGGGCGTCCCGCGTCAAACTGCTGAATGTCGGTGCGGTACGAAGCTTCTCCAGTACGACGAAGGAGACGCTGGTTGCTGATCTGGGTAAGGTCCTCGACCCTGCGTGCGCTGCCCGTGCGCGTGATGTGGCCGCCCGGATGGTCCCGGCCACAGAAAGTGTGGCCCGAACCGCCGACCTGATCGAAAGCTATGCCCGCCAGAGGTGTTCGGCTTGAGACCGACAACCACCGCCCGAAGACCCGGGCATGAGAGTGCGACGCCCGAACGCAGCCGATCCGATCTGTCCCAGCGACAGTTCCCTGAACATCTTGTGAGCCGACATGTTTGACGAATCTCGATCCAGCGGGACGGGGACGCATCGTCACCTGTCCTTCACGCGCCGTTGCCACGGTGGCGCCCATGTCTGAAGGGCTGAAACTCAGCACCCAGCTGTGGCTGAAGGCGGTGCGCGCCGAATACTGGCTGGCACGCAAACTGTTGCCCGATGTCTACAGCAACGACGCGTTGATCTGCTTCAACAGCTACGCGTTCATGGATGATCCGGACTTCCAGCGTGCTTACCAACGGGGAGCGCAGGCACTTGGCGATACGGACTGGTACCAGTGGCATTGGCGGGTGCACGTAGGTTTGTGGGCCGCCGCCAACGCCAGCAGGATCGAGGGCGACTTCGTCGAATGCGGTGTCAGTTATGGCTTTCTGAGCAGTGCGGTGATGGAGCATCTCGACTGGGACCAGCTCGGGAAGACCTTCTATCTGCTCGACACCTTCGCCGGTCTCGACCCGCGCTTCGTCACCGCTGGTGAGCGGGAGTCCGGCGCCCTGGAGAAGAGCGAAGAGCACGTCCGTAACGGAATGTACGGCAGCTCGGTGGACGGCATCCGGGCCAACTTCTCCCAATGGCGCAACCAGCGCATCGTCGTCGGTGCCGTGCCCGAGACGCTCGATGAGGTCGATTCGGACACAGTTGCCTTCCTGCATATCGACATGAACTGTGCCCCACCGGAAGTGGCGGCGCTCAGGCACTTCTGGCCGCGGCTGTCCCCCGGCGCCTTCGTCCTGCTCGATGACTACGCCAACCGGGGGCGCGATGAGCAGCGCATCGCGATGGACGAGGTGGCCGACGAACTTGGCGTTTCGATCTGTGCCCTCCCCACCGGTCAGGGTTTGCTGATCAAGCCACCAGACCGGACAGGCCGGCGCGATGAGTCGGACGGACAACCGTCCCTGGTGGCTCAGAGCAGCCGCGGACGGATCACGACGGTGGCACCTGTGGCGAACAAGTGGCCGATCAAGTTTCGGATCGCGTGGGCCGCGCTACGCACGGCGTACTGGATCCCTCGCAAGGTGCTGCCGGATGTGTATTCCGACGACGCTTTGATCTGTTTCAACAGCCATGCGTTCATGGACGATCCGGCCTTCCAGCGGGCCTACCAGCGCGGGGTTCTCGCGCTGGGCGGCAAGGACATCCATCATTGGCACTGGCGCGTGCACGTGGGGCTGTGGGCGGCTGCCACCGCCAGCCGGGTCGAAGGCGACTTCGTCGAGTGCGGTGTCAGCCACGGCTTCCTCAGCAGTGCGGTGATGGAGTACCTCGACTGGGACCGGTTGGGGAAGATGTTCTATCTGCTCGACACCTTCGCCGGCATGGACCCGAGGTTCGTCACCGCGGGCGAGCGTCAGGCCGGCGCGCTGGTCAAGAACCAGGCGGCGTTGGACTTCGGAATCTACGGAAGTTCGGTGGACAGCGTCCGGGCCAACTTCGCTCAGTGGCAGAACCAGCGAATCGTCGTCGGCGCGGTGCCCGAGACGCTCGAGCAGGTGGAGGCGAAGACCATCGCATTCCTCCACATCGATATGAACTGTGCCCCACCAGAAGCCGCGACGCTGCGTTACTTCTGGCCACGGTTGTCCCCCGGCGCGCTCGTGCTGCTCGATGACTACGCCAACCGCGGGCGGGATGACCAGCGCATCGCGATGGACGAGGTGGCGCGTGAACTCGGGGTGCAGATATGTGCGCTGCCCACCGGTCAGGGCTTGCTCGTCAAGCCGCCCGAGCAGTCCAGCCCACCACCGGTGTCCGCTGGACGTGCGCAATCCAGCGAACCCGGCTGAACTCCGGCCGGGTCATCGCGTGCTTCGCCGCACGGCCTGCTCATACAGGTCGGCGGCCTTGAGGACGCTGTCGCCCGGGCTGGTCATCCGCGTGGCGAGTGAGCGAGCCCGGGCCGCATGGTCCGGGCTCAGGATGCGGCGCAGGTCCGCCACCAGTGTTTCCCGGCTGGTGGCGGAAATACGCCGTGCGGTACCGACTTTCAGCCGCTTGATCTGGTTGCCCCAGTACGGCTGATCGGCCGAGCTCCAGAGAATCAGCGTGGGTGAACCGGCTCGGAGGCTGGCGGCCGTGGTTCCCGAGCCGCCGTGGTGCACGACCGCGCGGCAGGCAGAAAAGACGTCGGCGTAGTTGACCGGGCCGACCACCCGCACGTGGTCGGCGATGGGGAGGTCGCCGAAGTCGGTGCCGCCCGCGCAGATCAACGCCCGCTCCCCCAGCTCGGCGCAGGCGGTTCCGATCATCTCGATCGTCGCCGCGGGCGACTCGACCGGGATGCTGCCGGTGGCGAAGCAGATCGGCGGAGTTCCGCCGGCGATCCAGGACGAGACCTCGTCGTCGACATCTGTCGACAGCCCCAGTGTCAGCGCTCCGACAAAGGGCCGGCGTCCGTTCCACTTCGCCCACTCGTTTTCCAGGCCCGGAACGCTGACGGAATCGTAGGCCTGGATCTCCAGCGCCCCGCGTTCTGCCATCCGTCGCGGTGAAGGAGTGCGGGCGGCGGCCAGGCCCAGGTCTCGGCGCTGCGCATCTTCTGCCGTCTTGGTGGCTCGCCACATCAGCCACTCGGACACCGCGCCTGCCGAACGGACCAGAGGCGCCGGCAGCGCCGGAATCAACTGACCGTTGGGGCGCATCGGGAAGTGGTGCAGCGCGATCAACGGGATGCCGTAGTACTCAGCGACATTGGCGGCGGACTGTTCGTAGTTCAGCCCGGTGGACAACAGATCGGCACCGGCAGCCAGTTCCACCAGCGTCTCGCTCGTCTCCTGCCAATGGCGGGCGATGGGTGCCCAGAGTTCACGCAGGGAGCCGACGGGATTGCGCGGCAACCGGGTCCAGAAGTTGCGCAGGAAGTCATCCTGCAGAAAGTCCTCCAATTTCGGCCCGTAGGAAACGGTTTCGAGTCCGGCCGTCTGGACGAAGTCGACCAGATCCGGAGGAACGGCCAGCGAGACATCGTGGCCCCTGCGCTGAAGTTCGCGCCCGACGCTGACCGACGGTTCGACATCACCGCGAGTTCCATAGCATGCCAGCGCAAATCTCATGCGGCCCTAGCCTTTCACTTGATATCTCGCGTAGTTGACCTTACCGTCCTTCGACTTTGCGATAGTTAGCTTATGGACCTCAAAGATCGCGTACGTGAATCTCGTGACCGGATGATCAAGAACCAGAACGAGAAGCTGGCGCAGTATGTGCAAAAGTTCATCTACCCGTACGCCACTCGCAAGCTCGAGGCCGAGGACGTGGTGTTCCTCAACTATGGGTACGAGGAAGATCCGGCGATGGGAGTGCCCCTTTCGGACTCCGACGAACGCAATCGCTACTTCATCCAGCTCTATCACTCAACCGCCACGCAAGTGGATATCCAGGGGAAACGGGTGCTGGAGGTCGGTTGTGGTCACGGCGGCGGTGCGTCGTACCTGGCGCGAACGTTGCACCCGGCGTCCTACACGGGCCTCGACCTCAATCCGTCCGCCATCTCCTTTTGCCAAAAGCGGCACAAGTTAAAGGATCTGGAGTTCGTGCAGGGCAATGCAGAGGAACTTCCCTTTGCCGACAACACCTTCGATGCGGTGATCAACGTCGAATCCTCACATCTGTATCCGCAATTCCCGAAGTTCCTCAGCGAGGTCAGCCGCGTCCTGCGCCCGGATGGCTATTTCCTGTACACGGACGCCCGTCTCCTGGGCGATATTCCCGCCTGGGAAGAGGCGCTCGCGGACGCGCCGTTCCGGGTGATGTCACAGCGGACGATCAGCGCCGATGTGGTGCGAGGGATGGAGAAAAGCATGCAGCAGTGGCAGTACGTGATCGATCGGGTCGCACCACGGCCGCTACGTGGACTTACGCGGCGCTTCTCACCGGCACGGAAGGCCTGCGAGAGCCTGCGGCCCGGCGGAACCTCGGAGTACCGGATGTACTCCTTCCAGAACACCGGTACTTCATCGAATCATGGTGCCCAGCCTCGTAATTAGCCGTCAGGCGCCCGCGCATCGGCCTCGACTCACCGCGCCGGCTCTTTGCTCGCAGGTATGGTGAGTGCATGAATCTCCTCGAGTCGATCGAACGTGGCCTGGATTGGCTGGCGACGCCCAAGCGCTTGCCCGGTCACCTCGAGATGGAGACCCAGCGAGGGAGGCGCCTCGAGCTCGAGGTCGTCTCCCTGGCGATTCGGATGCCGGTTGGCGGTGGAGTGAAGTTCAAGGTGCCGGTGTTCGTGATGCTGATGCCGACCGGTTCGTCGGCACTTCAGTCGTCGCAGGACAGCGCCGAACAGGACGATCAGTAGCCTCCCCACATTGCTATAGCTGTGCTGTCTGACCCGGGTTGAGGGTTGGTCGCGTCGCCGGCCGGCGGGCGTCCGCCCGCAGTGGCGTGCCACGTCGCGGTTGGCAATCACATACCTGCCCGATCCCCCAGCCTGTGGGCTGGGGGATCTCCTATTTCATCGAGTTTCAGCTAATCTCTGCGTCCCCGCATCGAAGAATTGAATTCAATGCGTTGGAGCCTTTTCCGTCTCGGCCTCGGGAGAAGGCCATATTTGCTGTTAATGCGGTTTCCGGAACCATTCGAGTTTGGCGTCCGGTTGCCGGCCGTGAGACCACACAAAATTCACAGTGTCGCTGAATACGCAATAGCGTGACGCTTTCGTCAAAAGATGATGACCTCACAAAAACACATGATATTGAAACTCCAGTTAATTGATTAGCGATACTACCTAGAGTTCGCTGTGCGTAACCGCTGGTCAGAGTTGTGGAAAACCGGGAACCGCGCGATGCGGCCTCCCGTATGTTTGCGATATCTTTGCGAAGTCACCGACCAGCCTGGAGAAACGTGAGCATTAACCCGTTCGACGACGACAACGGCAGCTTCTACGTCTTGATCAACGACGAGGAGCAGCACAGCTTGTGGCCGAGCTTTGCCGAGGTGCCCGCAGGGTGGCGGAAGGTCTATGGCGAAGCGAACCGTTCTGACTGCTTGGAGTTCATTGAGCAGAATTGGGCGGACATCAGACCGAAGAGCCTGCGCGAGCGGTTGGCGCGGGACGGGTCTATTCAGCGCTGAATCGTCATTGGGAAGTTGAATACATAATGGAACCTGAGGGCGGAGCACTGCCGCTTTCCCGTGGGCAGTTGGATATCTGGCTTTCACAGGAAAGCGGCCTCGCCGGCACCGAGTGGCAACTCGGCCTTCTCGGGCGAATTGACGGCGCGGTTCAGCGCGATCTCCTCGAGCAGGCGATCCGGCAGGCCCTGCAAGAGGCGGAGCCGGCCAGGGCGGCAGTGTTCGAGGTGGACGGCCGGGTCTTCCAGAAGGCGGTCGACTACTCCGACCTCGAGCTGGTGTTCCATGACGTCAGGGACTGCGCCGACCCGGAACAGAGGGCCCGGGAACTCGCGTCGGCGATCCAGCACACGCCGCTGCCGCTCAGCGGTCAGCTGGTGAAGTTCGCCCTGTTCAGGACCCGACACGAGGAGTACTTCCTGTTCGGGCTGGGACACCACATCTCAGTCGACGGCCTCGGCATGGCGCTGGTCAGCCGGCGGATCGCCACGATCTACACGGCGCTGGTCTCGGGAGATCCCGTGCCGCCGGCGTACTTCGGATCGCTGCAGGATCTCGTGGACTGCGAAGCCGAATACCAAGCGTCCCAGAGCTTTCAGGATGATCTCGCCTACTGGCGGGACCACCTCCCAACCGAGGGAGGTGTGGACCAGGGCCCGCCCCGGGCGGAGAACGGGCGTGACGCGTACGCGCCTTCCGCCTCGGTCGAGGTCGGCCAGGCGGCCGTCGGACACATCAAAGAACTGTCCAAGACCCTGCGTATCCGCCGATACTCGGTCACCACCGCGGCGTGCGCCCTTCTCGTGCGGGCATGGACAGCCAACGCCTCGGAGGTGGCCCTCGACTTCCCGGTCAGCAGGCGCGTTACCCCGGAATCGAAGACGCTGCCGGCGATGCTCGCCGGGGTGGTGCCATTGGTACTGAAGGCTCCGCCGAATTGGACGGTCGGAGAATTCTGCCGGCATGTCGATTCACGTCTTCGAGAACTCCTGCAGCATCAGCGTTTCCCCGTGCACACCCTCAACGGTGCGAGTGGGTCCCGGCAGGCGTCCAACCGAGTGGCGGTCAACTTCATCCCGTCCCGCCTCACCCTGGATCTCGCGGGCGCCCCTGTCACGGTGTCCTATACGAACCACGGGCCGATGGGACACTTCGGTTTGTTCTTCATCGGGTCGAGTGACCAGCTCTTCCTGAGTACGGCGGGTACCGGGCGCCCGTTCGCGGACTTCGAAGTCTCCGATCTGGCCGACCGCATCCAACGGATTCTGGTGGAGATGGCTGCCGACCCGGAGCGGCCGCTGTCCTCACTGGACCTGCTGGCCGGCCAGGAACGTGCCGAGCTGGCCGAGATCGGCAATCAGGCTGTGCTCACGCAACCCACAGCCGCGCCGGTGTCGATACCGGACATGTTCGCCGAACAGGTGGCTGCCGCACCCGATGCCGCGGCACTGACCTTTGAAGGCCGCACGCTGACCTACCGCGAGCTCGACGAGGCGGCGAATCGGTTGGCGCATCTACTCGCAGCCCAGGGAGCCCGTCCGGGCGAGCGGGTGGCGTTGTTCTCGAACCGTTCGGCCCGGGCGGTCGTCGGAATGCTGGCGATACTCAAAACCGGTGCGGCATACCTGCCGATCGATCCGGCCGTACCCACGTCGCGGATGGAGTTCATCCTGGCCGACGCGGCCCCGATCGGCGTCGTCACCACGGCGAAACTGAGGTCCCGGCTCGACGGCTACCGCGGCGTCGTGATCGACGTCGACGATCCGCTCATCGAGGCTCAGCCGGGCACCCCGTTGCCGGCGACGGCTCCCGCCGACATCGCATACGTCATCTACACGTCGGGGACCACCGGCACTCCCAAAGGCGTGGCGGTCACCCATCAGAATCTGACCCAGCTGATGACCTCGCTGGACGCCAGCCTGCCGCGCCGAGGAGTGTGGCCGCTGTGCCACTCACTGGGCTTCGACGCCTCGGTGTGGGAGATCGGGCACGCCCTGCTCCGGGGTGGCCGTCTGGTCGTGGTGCCCGAATCGGTGGCCGGCTCTCCCGAGGACTTCCATCGATTGCTGGTCGCCGAAGGGGTCACCGTCTTCACCCAGACCCCGTCCGCAGCCGCGATGCTGTCCCCCGAGGGTCTGGAATCCGCGGTGTTGGTGGTGGCCGGCGAGGCTTGCCCGACAGAGCTGGTCGATCGCTGGGCAGCCGCCGGTCGGGTGATGTTCGACGCCTATGGCCCGACCGAGACCACGATCTGCGCGGCGATGAGCGCGCCGTTGCACGCGGGAGCCGCCGGGACTGTCGTTCCCATCGGTTCACCCGTCCCCGGCGCTGCCCTGTTCGTTCTGGACACCTGGATGCAACCGGTACCGACCGGCGTGGTGGGCGAACTGTACGTGGCCGGAGACGGCGTGGCGTGCGGCTACATCGGCAGACCGGATCTGACCGCCTCGAGATTCGTGGCGTGCCCCTTCGGCGGCGTATCAGGGCAGCGGATGTACCGCACCGGCGATCTGGTGCGGTGGGGCGAGGACGGACAGCTTCAGTATCTGGGCCGCGCCGATGAGCAGGTCAAGATCCGCGGCTACCGCATCGAACTCGGTGAGGTCCGTTCCGCGCTGGCGCGGGTGGACGGGGTGGAACACGCCGCCGTGATCGCGCGCGAGGACCGCGTCGGCGACAAACGACTCGTCGGTTACGTCACCGGGTCCGTCGATCCGCTGGAGGCCCGGGCGCAACTGGCAGACCACCTTCCGCCCTACATGGTCCCGGCCGCGGTGGTCGTGCTCGATGCGATGCCGCTGACCGCCAACAACAAGCTGGACACCCGCGCGTTGCCGGCACCCGAATATCAAAGCGGGAGAGCCGAATACCGGGCTCCGGGCGATGCCGTCGAGGAGATCCTGGCCGGCATCTTCGCTGATGTGCTGGGCGTGGAACGGGTCGGCGTGGACGACTCGTTCTTCGATCTCGGTGGCGACAGCATCCTGTCGATGCAGGTGGTGGCGCGGGCCCGGGCAGCCGGCGTGTGGTGCCGGCCGCGCGACGTCTTCGTGGAGCAGACCGTCGCCCGGCTGGGCGGCGTGGCCAAGCTCGCCGGTGGCGAGGCGGTCATCGACGAAGGCATCGGCGCGGTCGACGCGACGCCGATCATGCAGTGGCTACAGGAGATGCCGGGCGGCATCGACCAGTTCAACCAGACCCTGGTGATCCAGGCGCCGGCCGGGGTGACCCAGGCCGATACCGAGATCGTCCTGCAGGCGCTGCTGGATCGGCACGCCACATTGCGGCTGCGCGCCGAGGTGCCGGCGGCGACCGGCAGTGTTGACTGGTCGTTGACCGTGCCGGACAAGGGGTCAGTGAAGGCCCGCGATTGTCTGACCGTCGTTGCGGAGTTGTCCGACGAGGCAGTGCAAAGTGCACGATCGCGGCTCGATCCGGCCGACGGAGTGATGCTGCATGCTCTGTGGGCCCGAGACACCAACCAACTGGCCCTGGTGATCCACCACCTGGCAGTCGACGGTGTGTCCTGGCGAATTCTGTTGGAAGACCTCAACATCGCCTGGGCACAGCACCACAGCGGTCAGCCCGTCGCACTGCCCACCGGTGGCACGTCGTTCGCCCGCTGGTCGGAGCTGCTGGCCGAACGTGCGCGGGACACCGATGTGGTCCGGCACGCCGACACCTGGCGGAAAGTCGCGGCGACCCCGGCCGCGCTGCCGCCGGTACAGCCGGAGCTGGACACCTACGCCAGCGCCGGGCGGTTGACGGTCGCCCTGGACGAAGCGACCACCCGGATGCTGCTGGGGGAGATCCCCGCCGCATTCCACGCCGGCGTGCAGGACATCCTGCTGATCGCCTTCGGACTGGCCTGGGCGGAGTTCTCCGGCACCGGGACCGGCAGCGTACCGATCGGGATCGACGTCGAAGGTCACGGGCGCGCCGAGGATCTGGCACCCAACGTCGACCTCTCCCGCACCGTGGGCTGGTTCACCGCCAAATACCCCGTGGCCATGTCCACCGGCCAGGTGTCCTGGGCACACGTGGCCGGTGGCGGCGCGGCCCTCGGGCCGGTGATCAAGGCCGCGAAGGAACAGTTGCGCGCCCTGCCCGACGGCTTGACCTACGGCCTGTTGCGATACCTGAATCCCGATGTGGACCTGGGCGGAGCCGACCCGACCGTCGGCTTCAACTACCTCGGGCGGCTGGGTGCAGGTGCGGCCGACCTGTCCCAAGACCTGTGGCGGATCAGCCAGGACAACTTGTCGATGTCCGACGTGGCATCGGCGGTCCCGATGGCGTTGGCCCACAGCGTGGAACTCAACGCCGGCACCCTGGACGGCCCTGCCGGCCCGCAGCTGCAGGCCAACTGGATGTGGGCGCCCTCGGTGCTCAGTCGTGAACAGGTCGAACGGCTCAGCCGGTTGTGGTTCGAGGCCCTGGCCGGCATCTGTGCGCACGTGCAGTCCGGCGGCGGCGGCCTCACACCGTCGGATGTCGCCCCGGTGCAGCTGACCCAGAAACAGATCGACCAGCTGACCGAGCGATACCGGATCGCCGATGTCCTTCCGCTCACCCCGCTGCAGAAGGGACTGCTCTTCCAGTCCAGCTTGACCGACGACACCGGGACCGTCGGCGACGACGTCTACGCGGTGCAGCTGGCGGTCACCGTCACCGGCGAGCTCGACCCGCAGCGGTTACGCCAAGCGGTGAGCGCGGTCATCGCCCGCCATCCCAACCTGGCTGCACGGTTCCACGACGAGTTCGGCGAGCCGGTACAGGTACTGGCGGCCGACCCGGCGACCGCGTGGCAGTACGTCGAATTGACCGGCGCCGCAGACGATATCGATGCTCGAAGCGAGCAGTTGTGCGCTGCCGAACGCAGCGCTGTCTGCGATCTGGCCGGGCAGCCGACCTTCCGTGCCGCGCTGATCCGCACCGATGATCAGCAGCACAAACTGGTCCTGACCATCCACCACATCGTGATCGACGGCTGGTCACTGCCGATCCTGCTGCAGGAGGTGTTCGCCGAGTACTTCGGGCACCGGCTGCCCCCGCCTCCCTCGTACCGCAACTTCGTCAGCTGGCTGGCGAGCCAGGATGACGAAGCCGCGAAAGTGGTGTGGCGCGACGCCCTCGCCGGGTTCGAGACACCCACCCTGGTCGGACCCCCGACCCCGGCCGGGCCGCGCGGGACCGAGTCCTACCGGCTGCCTGCCGAGACGACCCGGGCACTCACTGAGCTCGCTCGCGCACAGCACACCACGGTCAACACCGTGCTGCAGGCCGCCTGGGCTCAGGTGCTCATGGCGCTGACCGGCCAGCACGACGTGGTTTTCGGTACCGCGGTCTCGGGGCGGCCGGCGGACCTGCCCGGCGCGGATGCCATGGTGGGCCTGCTGATCAACACCGTTCCCGTCCGGGCCACGATCACCGCGGCCAGCTCCGTGGCAGATCTGCTGGACCAGCTGCAGCGGGTGCACAACGACACCGTTGAGCACGAGCACCTGGCGCTCGCCGAGATCCATCGGGTGGCGGGCCAGGACCGGCTGTTCGACACTCTCTTCGTCTACGAGAACTACCCGATCGATGCCGAGGCCTTACTGGGCGCGCAGGAACTCGGTATCACCGACTTCACCAGCCGCGAGTACAACCACTATCCGCTGTCGGTGGTGGCGATGCCCGGCGACGAGCTCGGGCTCCGAATCGAATTCGACAGCGGCGTGTTCGACACGAATGACGTTGCGGCCCTGGTCGATCGGATGCGATACGTGCTGGAGACCATGGTCGCCGACCCGGCCCGCAGGCTGGCGTCGATCGACCTGCTCGACGCCGACGAACACGGCCGACTGGACAGCTGGGGCAACCGAGCCGTCCTGACCCGACCGCAGACCGAGCCGACCTCGATACCGCAACTGTTCGGCGAGCAGGTGGCCCGCGACCCCGATGCGGTCGCACTCACCTCCGACGGGCGGTCGATGACCTTCGGCGAGCTCGACGAGTCGTCAAACCGATTGGCGCAGTTGCTGTCCGCGCGGGGCGCCGGGCCGGGGCAGCGAGTCGCCATGCTCCTTCCCCGTGATGCGCAGGCCATCGTCGCCATCCTGGCGGTGGTGAAGACGGGGGCGGCATATGTGCCTATCGACCCGGCCCATCCCGACGCCCGCATCGAATTCATGCTGGCGGACGCCGCACCGGTGGTGGCGCTCACCACCGAGCAGTTGCGTCAGCGGCTGGAGCCGTCCGGTGTGCCGGTGCTCGAGATCGACAGCGCCGGTTCCCAGCCAGGTACCGAACTGCCGGGCACACCAGGTGATTCGCCGCTCGTGGCGCCCGACGACATCGCCTACATCATCTACACGTCGGGGACCACCGGTGCGCCGAAGGGGGTGGCGGTCAGCCACCGCAACGTCACCAGGCTGCTCGAGGCGCTCAGCGGTGAACTGGTCGCCGGTCGGGTCTGGAGTCAGTGCCACTCCCTGGCCTTCGACTACTCGGTCTGGGAGATCTGGGGTCCGCTGCTGTCCGGTGGCCGCCTGCTCGTCGTCCCCGATGCGGCGGTGCGGTCGCCCGAAGACCTGCACGCCCTGCTGGTCAGCGAGCGGGTCAATGTGCTGAGCCAAACTCCGTCGGCGTTCTACGCCCTGCAGACCGCGGATGAGCTGGCGCCGGAACTGGGTCGCCGGCTTGAGCTGCAGACCGTGGTGTTCGGCGGTGAAGCGCTTGAGCCACAACGGCTGTCAAGCTGGATGCGGAGCCACCCGGGTGCGCCGCGGATGATCAACATGTACGGGATCACCGAGACGACGGTCCACGCCTCATACCGCGAGATCGGCGGCGCAGATGTGGACGGCAATACCAGCCCGATCGGCGTGCCGCTCGAACACCTGGCCTTCTTCGTGCTCGACGAGTGGATGCGTCAGGTCCCGGTGGGCGTCGTCGGCGAGCTTTACGTGGCCGGAGCCGGATTGGCGGAGGGCTACGTCGGCCGTCCGGACCTGTCGTCGACGCGGTTCGTGGCCTGCCCGTTCGGAGCGCCCGGACAGCGCATGTACCGCACCGGCGATCTGGTGCGATGGGGTGCCGACGGGCAGCTGAGATATGAAGGCCGCGCCGACAAGCAGGTGAAGATCCGCGGCTACCGCATCGAACTCGGTGAAGTTCAGGCCGCACTGGCCGCACTGGACGGAGTGCACCAGGCGGCGGTGATCGCCCGCGAGGACCGCCCCGGCGACAAGCGTCTGGTCGGCTACGTGATCGGCTCCGCTGACCCGGCGGCGGCGCGCAGCGCGCTGGCCGAACGCCTTCCCGCGTACATGGTTCCGACTGCGGTGGTGGCGCTGGATGCACTGCCACTCACGGTGAACGGCAAGCTCGACACCCGGGCTCTGCCGGCGCCGGAGTACCAGGACGCCGATCACTACCGGGCACCGCACGACGCGGTCGAGCAGATTCTGGCCGGCATCTACGCCCAGGTGCTCGGCGTCGAGCGGGTCGGTGTCGACGATTCGTTCTTCGACCTCGGCGGGGACAGCATCTCCTCGATGCAGGTGGTGGCTCGGGCCCGGGCCGCGGGCCTGGTCTGCCGACCGCGTGATGTCCTGGTCGAACAGACGGTGGCCCGACTGGCCCAGGTGGTGGTCTCCGCCGACGGTCAGGACGTCGTGGTCGACGAGGGAATCGGTCCGGTCGTAGCCACGCCGATCATGCGGTGGCTACGTCAAATCGGCGGCCCGATCGACGAATTCAACCAGACGGTGGTCCTGCAGGCGCCCGATGGCGTGACCGAGGCCGACGTGGTGGGCCTGGTGCAGGCACTGCTGGACCGGCACGCCATGCTGCGGTTGCGGGTGGAGACCACCGACAGTGGTGAATGGTCCCTGGCCGTGCCCGAGCGCGGCGCCGTGGACGCGGAAGCCTGCGTGCATGTCGTCGACGAATTGTCTGACGAGGCGCTGCGCGCTGCGCGGTCACGGCTGAACGCCGCGGCCGGCAGGATGCTGACAGCGCTGTGGGTACCCGGCACCGGAACCCTGGCACTGATGATCCATCACCTGGCCGTCGATGCCGTGTCTTGGCGAATCATGTTGGAAGACTTGAATATCGCCTGGGCGCAGTACCGCAGCGGCCAGGAGGTGGAGTTGCCGGCGCCGCGGACCTCCTTCGCCCGTTGGTCCGCTGTGCTCAACGAGCATGCGCATACCCCGGCGGTGGTGGAGCTGGCGGGGGCCTGGCGCGAGGTGGCGGCGATCCCGGCAGCATTGCCCGCGGTCCAACCGGCGATGGACACCTACGCCAATGCCGGGCAGCTGTCGGTCGAGTTGGATGCCGAGACCACCCGCCAGCTGCTCGCTGAGGTTCCGGCAGCGTTTCACGCTGGGGTACAGGACATCCTGTTGATCGCCTTCGGCCTGGCGGCCGCGGAGTTCCTGGACGGCGAACCCGGTCCGATCACCATCGACGTCGAAGGCCATGGCCGGGCCGAGGAACTCACCGCCGACGTCGACCTGTCCCGCACCGTCGGCTGGTTCACCAGCAAATACCCGGTGGCGCTGAGCCCGGGCGAACTGTCCTGGGACCAGGTGACTTCGGGTGAGGCTGAGTTGGGCGGCGTGGTCAAGGCCGCCAAGGAACGGTTGCGGGATCTGCCTGACGGTCTGACCTATGGACTGCTGCGGTATCTCAATGCCGACGTCGACCTGGACGGACCAGACCCGGCGTTCGGGTTCAACTACCTGGGCCGCCTCGGTGCCGGGGTCGGTGAGCTGTCCGACGAACTGTGGCGGATCGATCAGCAGGCGGTAGAGATCACCGCGTCGGCCACGGCGGTGGACACCCCGCTGGGACACACCCTGGAGCTCAACGCGGGCACGCTGGACTCTGCCGCCGACGGCGGTCCTCGCCTGCACGCCACGTGGACCTGGGCGTCCTCGGCGCTGGACCAGCAGCAGGTAGCCCGGTTCAGCCGACTGTGGTTCGAGGCGTTGGCCGGAATCTGTGCTCATGTCCGGCACGGCGGAGGCGGGCTCACCCCATCGGATCTCGCGCCGGCGCATCTGACCCAGCCCCAGATCGATGAGCTGGAGCGGGAATACGCGATCGCCGACGTGTTGCCGCTGACCCCGCTGCAGCAGGGGCTGCTGTTTCACACCGAAGCCGGGGAAGGCGGCGACGACCTGTATGCGGTGCAGCTGGACGTCACCGTGGCGGGTCAGCTGGATCCGAACCGCCTGCGCGATGCCGTGCAGAACGTGCTCACCAGGCACCCGAACGTGGTGGCTCGCTTCTACGAGGACTTCGGTGTGCCCGTGCAGATCCTGCCGGCAGAGCCGGTGCTCGCCTGGCAGTACCTGGACCTCACCGGTGATGCGGATGATGCTGTGGAACAGCAGGTTCAGCAGCTCTCGGCTGCCGAGCGAGCCCAGGTCAGCGGTCTGGGGGAGCAGCCCCCATTCCGGGCCGCGCTGATCCGCACCTCGGCTGATGAGCACCGATTCGTGCTCACCAACCACCACATCGTGCTCGACGGCTGGTCGAAGCCGATCCTGCTGCAGGAGATCTTCGCCGGCTACCTGGGCGGGCGGCTGCCGGCCCCCGTTCCATACCGGCGATTTGTCACCTGGCTGGCCGAGCAGGATATCGGCGCTGCACAAACGGCGTGGCGCAAGGTTTTTGACGGTTTCGAAAATCCCACGCTCGTCGGAATCCCGGGCCGCGAGGCTCTCGGCCGGCGTGGTGTCGAATCGTTCCAGCTGTCGGCCGAGACCACCCAGGCTCTCGGCGAGCTGGCGCGCAGCTGCCACACCACGGTCAGCACGGTGCTGCAAGCCGCCTGGGCGCAGCTGCTGATGTGGCTCACCGGCCAGCGTGACGTCGCCTTCGGCACCGCGGTGTCCGGCCGGCCGGCCGACGTGGCCGGTGCCGAATCAATGGTCGGGCTGTTGATCAACACGGTGCCGGTGCGGGCCAGGATCACCCCGGCCACCACCGTGGGCAGCCTGCTGCAGGAGCTGCAGGGTGCCTACAACGACACCCTCGATCATCAGCACCTGGCCCTCCACGAGATTCATCGCGCAACTGGTCACGACCAGTTGTTCGACACCGTGTTCGTCTACGAGAACTATCCGATCGACACGGCCGCGTTGTCAGGGGTCGGCGACCTGTCGATCACCGGTTTCACCAATCGCGAGTACAACCATTACCCGCTTTCGGTGCAGGCGGTTCCAGGCCATCAACTGGGCTTACGCGTCGAATTTGATTCCGACGTCTTGGATTCGGTCCGAATCGGGCGATTGGTCAAGCGGTTCAGGCGGGTACTAGATGCCATGACCGCGGACACGAGGGAGCAGTCATGAGCATCGATTCCAGCCGGACGCTGTTGTCCTTCGACCTGCTCGACGAGGGTGAGCACGACCGGCTCGACGACTGGGGCAACCGGTCGGTCTTGAGCCGGCCGGCGTCCGACCCGGTCACGATCCCGGTGCTGTTCGCCGCCCACGTGGTCCGCGCCCCGGAGTCCGTGGCTCTGGTCTGCGGCGACCGGTCGTGGAGCTATCGCGAACTCGATGAGGAATCGAATCGGTTGGCCCACCTGCTGGTTGATCATGGCGCCAGGCCGGGTGAGACGGTCGCACTGCTGATTCACCGCTCGGCTGAGGCCATCGTGTCGATCCTGGCCGTGCTCAAGACCGGGGCCGCCTATCTGCCGATCGACCCGGCACATCCCGACGACCGGATCGGGTTCATGCTCAGCGACGCGGCGCCCGTCGTCGCGGTCAGCAGCGCGGATCTGCGCGGCCGACTGGACGGTGGCGAGGTGCCGGTCGTCGGCCTCGACGATCCCGCTGTCGAGAAGCAGCCGTGCGGCGCGCTGCCGGGTCCGCAACCGGATGACCTGGCCTACATGACCTACACCTCGGGCACCACCGGTGTGCCGAAAGCGGTCGCGGTGACCCACCGCAACGTGACCCAGCTGGTCGAGCACCTGCACGCGGACCTGCCTTCGGAGCCGGGACAGGCGTGGTCGCAATGGCATTCGCTGGTCTTCGACGTCTCGGTGTGGGAGATCTGGGGTGCGCTGTTGCACGGCGGACGTCTGGTGGTCGTGCCGGAGGCCGCCGCCGGTTCGCCGGATGAGCTGCACAATCTGCTGCTCACCGAGAAGGTGAGCGTGCTGTGCCTGACCCCCTCGGCGGCGGGCATGTTGTCACCGGAGGGGCTGGAATCGACCACGCTGGTGGTGGCGGGTGAGGCCTGCCCGAGCGAGTTGGTGGACCGATGGGCCCCGGGCCGGGTCATGATCAACGCCTACGGACCGACAGAGGCAACTGTCTACGCGGCGATGAGCGCACCGCTGACGAAGTCGCAGTCGGCCGGCGCCGTCGTGCCGATCGGCTCCCCGGTCCCAGGTGCGGCGTTGTTCGTGCTGGACCAATGGCTCCGGCCGGCACCTGAGGGCGTGGTCGGCGAGCTGTACGTAGCGGGCGCCGGGGTAGCGGTCGGGTATGCGCGCCGGCCCGGGCTCACCGCATCGCGTTTCGTCGCATGCCCGTTCGGCGGCGACGACGCTCCGGGTCAGGTCATGTACCGCACCGGCGATCTGGTCAAGTGGGGCGAGGACGGCCAACTGCACTACCTCGGCCGTGCCGACGAGCAGGTGAAGATCCGCGGCTACCGCATCGAACTCGGCGAGGTGCAGGCCGCACTCGCCGGGCTGGACGGGGTGACCCAGGCGGTGGTGACCGCGCGCGAGGACCGACCGGGAGACAAACGACTCGTCGGTTACGTCACCGGGACGGCCGATCCCGGCCAGATGCGTTCCGCGCTGGCCAAGCGGCTGCCTGCGTACATGGTGCCCGCCGCGGTGGTGGTCATCGACGCGTTCCCGCTCACGGTGAACGGCAAGCTCGACAAACGCGCGCTACCGGCGCCCGAATATCGCAGTGCCGGAGCCGGTTACCGGGCACCGAGCAACCCGGTCGAAGAGATCCTCGCCGACATCTACGCCCAGGTGCTGGGGGTGGACCGGGTCGGTGTCGACGACTCGTTCCTGGACCTCGGCGGAGACAGCATCCTGTCGATGCAGGTGGTGGCCCGGGCCCGGGCGGCCGGTGTGCGATGCCGGCCGCGCGACATCTTCGTCGAGCAGACCGTGGCCGGGGTCGCCCAGGTCTCGGTCTTCTCCGATCCGGAGCACGCCGTCGTCGACGAGGGCATCGGCCCGGTGTCGGCCACACCGATCATGCGCTGGCTGCGCGATGTGCAGGGCCCGGTCGACCAGTTCAACCAGACCGTCGTGCTGCGAGCCCCCGACGGGGTGACCGAGGACGATGT
Source organism: Mycobacterium sp. URHD0025 (assembly GCF_000426065.1). GTDB lineage: Bacteria > Actinomycetota > Actinomycetes > Mycobacteriales > Mycobacteriaceae > Mycobacterium. The sequence continues at coordinate 51,441 of NZ_AUEQ01000017.1, forward strand.
GGTGGTCATGGTGCAGGAGCTGCTCGATCGGCATCCCACCTTGAGAATGCTCGCCGAGACCGATGCGGACGGCGAGTGGTCGCTGAGCGTGCCGGACAAGGGCGTGGTCGACGCGCGCGATCGCACGTCCACCGTCGAGGAATTGTCCGACGAGGCGCTGGTCGCGGCGTTGACGCAGTTGGACCCGGCCGGCGGCTCGGTGCTGCGCGCGTTGTGGGTACCCGGCACCAGCCAGCTGGTACTGATGATCCACCACCTGGCCGTCGACGGAGTGTCCTGGCGAATTCTGTTGGAAGACTTGAATATCGCGTGGGCGCAGCGCCACAGCGGGCAGCCGGTGCAGCTGCCTCATGGCGGTACTTCGTTCGCCCGCTGGTCACACCTGCTGACCGAACACGCCGGCGATGCGAACGTCGTCCGGCACGCCGAGGCATGGCGCAAGGTGCTTGAGGTGCCCGCTGCGCTGCCGCCGGTGCGGCCCGAGGTGGACACCTACGCCAACGCCGGTCAGCTGTCGGTGGAGCTCGATGTCGAGACCACCCGAGCGCTGCTCGGCCCGGTACCCGCGGCGTTTCACGCCGGGGTACAGGACATCCTGCTGATCGCCTTCGGCCTGGCGTGGACCGAGTACCTCGGTACCGGCAGCCTCCCGATCGGTTTCGACGTCGAAGGTCACGGCCGCAGTGAGGATCTCGGGGGAGCGGATCTGGACTCCGACATCGATCTGTCGCGCACGGTGGGCTGGTTCACCACCAAGTATCCGGTCGCGTTGGCAACTCCGGAACTGCCCTGGGCCCGAGTGGTTTCGGGTGATGCCGAGCTGGGCTCGATCATCAAGGAGGCCAAGGAGCAGCTGCGCGCCCTGCCTGACGACCTGACCTACGGCATGCTGCGTTACCTCAACGCCGACGTGGAGCTGGACGGTGCGGACCCGACGATCGGGTTCAACTACCTCGGCCGGGTCGCCGCCGGGATGGCAGACCTCGGCGAGGACCTGTGGCGCATCGATCAGGACGCGTTGTCGACCACCGGCGTGGTGTCAGAGGTGCCCATGCCATTGATGCACACCGTCGAACTCAATGCCGGCACCATGGACACCGACGCCGGTCCGTGCTTGCAGGCCGCGTGGACCTGGGCTCCCTCGGTCGTCGGTCAGGATCAGGTGGACCGGCTCAGCCGGTTGTGGTTCGAGGCGCTGCGGGGCATCTGTGCCCACGTCAACTCCGGTGGCGGCGGGTTGACCCCGTCCGATGTCCTACCGGCGAAACTCAGCCAGCGCCAGATCGATGAGCTGGCACGGGAATACACGGTTGCCGATGTGCTGCCGCTGACCCCCGTGCAGCAGGGGTTGCTGTTCCACTCCACATTCGCGCGGGGCCGCGGCCACCACGACGACGTGTACGCGGTACAGCTCGACATCACCGTCACCGGAATCGTCGACCAGCACAGGCTGCGCGACGCGGTCCACACCGTGGTGGCCCGGCACCCGAATCTGGCGGCGCGGTTCTGCGGGCAGTTCGGCGAACCCGTGCAGGTCATTCCCGCCGACCCGGTGATGGCGTGGCGCTACCTGGACCTTCGCGGTGACGACCGGACGGCCGACGAGGAGGTCCGTGAGCTCTGCGATACCGAGCGGGCAGCGGTCTGCGATCTCTCCGAACGGCCGACATTCCGGGCCGCGCTCATCCGCACCGCGGGCAATGAACACCGCTTCGTCCTGACCTTCCACCACATCGTGATCGACGGCTGGTCGCTGCCGATCCTGCTGCGCGAGGTCTTCGCCAGTTACTTCGGGCAGCGGCTTCCCGCACCGGCGTCCTATCGCAACTTCGTCAGCTGGCTTGTCGGCCAGGACCGGGACGCGGCCCGAGAAGCCTGGCGAAACGTCTTGGAGGGCTTCGAGACTCCCACCCTGGTCGCGCCGCCGGCCGAGCCTGGCCCCAGGGGCATCGAGACCTACCGGGTCTCGGCCGAGACCACCCGCGCGCTCGGTGAGCTCGCGCGTTCGCAGCGCACCACGGTGGCCACGGTGCTGCAGGCCGGCTGGGCGCAGCTGCTGATGTGGTTGACCGGTCAGCACGACGTGGCCTTCGGCACCGCGGTATCGGGGCGGCCCACGGACCTGGCCGGTGCGGATCAGATGGTGGGTCTGCTGATCAACACCGTGCCGGTGCGAGCCCGCACCACCGCTACGACCACGGTGGCCGAGCTGCTGGAGCAGCTGCAGCGTGCCCACAACGACACTCTCGAGCATGAACACCTGGCGCTCACCGACATTCACCACCTCGCCGGCCATGAGCAGCTGTTCGACACCCTGTTCCTGTACGAGAGCTACCCGATCGACACCAGTGCGTTCATGGGTGTGCAGGAGTTGGCCGTCACTGAGTTCAACAACCGCGAGTACAACCACTACCCGCTGTCGGTGATGGCCCTGCCCGGCCACGAACTGGGCCTGCGTCTCGAATTCGACAGCGACGTATTCGACGTCGAACAGATCGAGGCACTGGTCGAACGGTTCCAGCGGCTGCTGGTGGACATGACCGCCGATCCGACGCGCCGGCTCTCGGCGATGGATGTGCTCGAGAGTTCTGAGCACGACCGGCTCGACGTGTGGAGCCACCGCGAGATCCTCGGCCAACCGGTGACCGCACCCGTCTCGATCCCGGAGATGTTCAGCCGGCAGGTGGACCGTGATCCCGGCGCCCCGGCGCTGACTTTCGACGATCGCTCGTTGTCGTACGACGAGCTCGACGAGGAAGCCCGCAGGCTGGCAAACCTGTTGGCACTCATGGGTGCCGGTCCGGGCGAAACCGTGGCGCTGCTGGCGCCGCGGTCAGACCTGGCGATCGTGGCGATCCTGGCCGTGCTCAAGACCGGCGCGGCCTACCTGCCGATCGACCCCGCGGTGCCGGCCACCCGGCTGGAGTTCATGCTGTCCGACGCCGCACCGATCATCGCGATCACGACGGCCGAATTGCGATCCCGGCTCGAGAGTGCGGACGTGCAGATCGTCGAGATAGACGATCCCGCCGTGGAATCCGCGGGACTGATCTACCCGACCGCCGACCTGCTCCCGCCCTCTGCCGATGACATCGCCTACCTGATCTACACCTCGGGAACCACAGGCACCCCCAAGGGCGTCGCCGTCACGCACGGCAATGTCACCCAGGTGCTCGAGCGGCTGCATCCGGATCTGCCCGCAGGCCCGGGACAGGTCTGGTCGCAATGGCATTCACTGGTGTTCGACGTATCGGTGTGGGAGATCTGGGGCGCATTGCTGCATGGTTCCAAACTGGTGATCGTGCCGGAGGCGGTGGCCGGTTCGCCGGACGATCTGCACGATCTTCTGGTCGCCGAAGGCGTCAGCGTGCTGTACCAGACGCCGTCCGCGGTGGGAATGCTGTCGCCGGAAGGTCTGGAGAACACCACTCTGGTGGTGGCCGGCGAAGCCTGCCCCAGTGAGGTGGTGGAACGCTGGGCACCGGGCCGGGTGATGATCAACGCATACGGACCGACCGAGGCCACGATCTACGGCGCGATGAGCGCACCCCTGGCCGCGGGTGCGGCCGGTGGTGGCGTTCCGATCGGGTCAGCTGTTCCCTCCGGGGCCACGTTCGTTCTCGATGAGTGGCTGCGTCCGGTATCCGCAGGCGTGGTGGGCGAGCTCTATCTCGCCGGCCGCGGTGTGGCCGTCGGATATCTCAACCGTTCCGGGCTGACCGCATCCCGTTTCGTCGCTTGCCCGTTCGGCGGCGACGACGCTCCGGGTCAGGTCATGTACCGCACCGGCGATCTGGTCAAGTGGGATGAAAACGGCCAGCTGCACTACCTCGGCCGGGCCGACGAGCAGGTCAAGATCCGTGGCTATCGCATCGAACTCGGCGAGATCCAGGCGGCACTCGCCGAGCTGGACGGAGTGAACCAGGCCGCGGTGGTCGCACGCGAGGACCGTCCCGGCGACAAGCGCCTGGTCGGTTACATCACCGGCAACGCCGATCCGACTCAGTTGCGCAAGGAACTCGGCGAACGGCTCCCGGCCTACATGGTGCCCGCCGCGATCGTGGTGCTGGACGTACTGCCGCTGACGGTCAACGGCAAGCTCGATCGCCGTGCGCTGCCGGCTCCCGAGTACCGGGACGCCGCCCGGTACCGCGCCCCGGCCACCCCGACCGAGCACACGCTCGCCGGCATCTACGCCCAGGTGCTCGGGTTGGACCGCGTCGGCATCGACGATTCGTTCTTCGATCTCGGCGGCGATTCGATCTCTGCGATGCGGGCGATCGCGGCGGTCAACACGGCGTTCGAAGCCGAGCTCCCGGTGCGCACGCTCTTCGAGAAGCCGTCGGTGGCAGGGTTGAGCCTCCAATTGACCAGCGAGGCTGGATCGGATGTGGCGGCCGCACCCACCGGGGTGAGCTTCACGTCGGTGCACGGAACCGTCGTCGGTGAGGTGTACGCGCGGGACCTGACCCTCGACAAGTTCATCGACGGAGCCACGTTGCGCACCGCGCGGGCCCTGCCGCGACCGAATGGGCAGGTGCAGACGGTCCTGCTGACCGGGGCCACGGGATTTCTCGGCCGATACCTGTTGCTGGACTGGCTCAAACGGCTGCGCCGGGTCGACGACTCGGTGATCTGCCTGGTGCGGGCCGACTCCGACGACGACGCGCGCCGGCGGCTGGAAGCCACCTTCGACACCGACCCGGTGCTGCTCCGGCACTTCCGGGAACTCGCGGACGGACGGCTCGAGGTCATCGCAGGCGACAAGGGCGAACCCAATCTCGGACTGGTCGACGAGCGCTGGCGGCAGCTGGCCGAGCGTGTCGACCTGATCGTCGACTCCGCGGCGTTCGTCAACAGCGTGCTGCCCTACCGAGAGTTGTTCGGACCCAACGTCGTCGGTACCGCCGAGTTGATCCGCTTCGCGTTGACCACGAAGCTCAAGCCCTACAACTTCGTGTCTACCTCCGATGTGGGCCGCCAGATCGAGCCGTCGAAGTTCACCGAGGACGCCGACATCCGGTTTGCCAGCCCGCTCCGCACCGTCGATGCGGGCTACGCCAACGGGTACGGCAACAGCAAATGGGCCGGTGAGGTCCTGCTACGTGAGGCGCACGATCTCTGCCACTTGCCGATCGCGGTCTTCCGCTCCGGCATGATCATGGCCGACCCGACCTATGCGGGACAGTTGAACCTCACCGACACGGTCAGCCGCATGGTGCTGAGCATCGTGGCCACCGGCGTTGCGCCCGCGTCGTTCTACCGGCTGGGCGACGACGGCCAACGGCAACGTGCGCACTTCGACGGGCTGCCCGTCAACTTCGTCGCGGAGTCCATCGCCACGTTGGGCTGGGAGGTGGCCCGGTCGGCCTCAGCGGGTTTCGAGACCTACCACGTGATGAACCCGCACGACGACGGTATCGGCATCGACACCTACATCGACTGGCTGATCGAGGCCGGCTACCCGATCGAACGTGTCGACGACTTCGGAGAATGGTTGCAGCGGTTCGAAACCGGCCTGAAGGCCCTGCCGGAACGGCAGCGGCAGAACTCGGTCCTGCAGATGCTGACCCTGCTGCGACAGCAAGGTGGCGAGCTCCGGGCACCCGAGCCGACGCAGGGCTCCTACGCGCCTGCCGACCGGTTCCGCGCCGCGGTTCGCCGAGCGAAAGTCGGTGCCGCGAACGATATTCCACGAGTCGCGCCGGAGGTCATCCTGAAGTATGTGGCCGACCTGCAGTCGCTCGGGATGCTCTAGGGCAGCGCTGTGTGGGGCGATATCTTCGGGATGGCACTATTGGTGTCACTCAATCCGGTGCTTCTCGGCTTCATCCTGCTGGTGATCTCCCGGCCTCGGCCGATACAGAATCTCATCGCGTTCTGGGCCGGAAGCCTGATCATCAACATCCCGATGTTCGTGATCTCGACGTTGGTACTGGCCTCGGTGCCGTCGTTCAGTTCGGTGGCACAGGATCTGGTGACCCCGGAACCCGGTTCGACCGTCAAGCCATTCCAACTCGTCTCGGGTCTGGTCTGTGTGGCGATCGCGGGGCTGCTCGCGGTGCGGGTGAGGATGCGCAAGCGAGTGAATCAGGGCGCGCCCGTGAACGCCGGCGGTGAGTCACCGGTGCTGGTCATGGAACCGGATCAGCCGGCCGCCCCGGCAGCGCCGGCGGGGCGCATCCGCAGCATGATGTCGAATCTGGCTACCACGGTTCGGCGGCTCATGGAGCGTGCGCACGATGCCTGGGAGGGTGGCGCGTTGTGGGTCGCGCTGGTGTTCGGCCTCTGCTACATCGCGCCGCCGCCACTGGTGTTGATGGTGGCCACCATGGTCGTCGGTTCGGGTGCGCCGATCGGGGCGCAGGTGGTGATCAGCATCGCGTTCGTATTCGGAATGCTGGCGGTCTTCGAGCTCGCGCTGCTCAGCTACGCCGTCGCCCCGGCGAGGACCCAGGCCGTGCTGCAGCCCCTGCACGAGTGGACTCGCCACCACCGGCAGCTGGTGCTGCTGGTCCTCTTCCTGGTGATCGGGCTCTGGCAGGTGGTCACCGGCGCCGGCGTCATCTGAGCAGGTAGGAGGCCATCGACAGCGACCCGTAGGTGTAGCCGCTGACAATGGCGTCGACCGAGCGGGTGGAATCGGCTGCGGCACCGGCAAGCCCGGCGAAGTACAGCATCGGGATGAAATGGTCCGGGGTGGGAACCGCGGCCGCGTAATCGGTGTGCGCCTCGAGGGTGAGGACGTCGGCGGGGGAGTGGACGAGTTGTTCGCGGGCGGCGTCGTCGAAGCGTTCGGCCCAGGCGAAGCCATCCTCGGGCTTCGTGGGATCCATCCCTGCGAGGTTGTGCACGATGTTGCCGCTGCCCACCACCAGCACGCCGCGCTCGCGCAACGGCGCCAGTTTCGCCCCGAGTCCCAGGTGGTACCCGGCCGGTTCGTTGGCGTTGATCGCCAGTTGCACAACGGGTATGGACGCGTCGGGAAAGGCGTGCAGCAGCACCGACCAGGTGCCGTGGTCGATACCCCAGCTGTCCACGTCGGCGCCCACCCAGGTCGGGTGCACCACGTCGCCGACCTCCTCGGCCAGCTCCGGCAACCCCGGCGCCGGGTACCGGACGTCGAACAGCTCTCGCGGGAACCCGTAGAAGTCGTGAATGGTGCGCGGGCGCGGCATCGCCGTGACCGCGGTGGCGTTGATGTACCAGTGCGCACTGATCACCAGGATCGCCCGCGGCCGGGGAACGGCCTGCCCGAAATCGCGCCAGGCCGCGGTGAAACGGTTGGACTCGAGCGCGTTCATCGGGCTGCCGTGGCCGATGAACGCCGCGGGCATCAGTGTCGGTGCCGGATCCATGAATCGAGCCTAGGACGCCGGGTTGTCCCAATGGTCGACGCAGACCAGTTCGCTCACCGGGCGGCGGCGTACCGGACCGTGCGATCCGCGTGGCCAGCCCACCACCACGTGGCCTGCCAACATCCAGTCCTCGGGCACGCCAACGGCCGCACGCAGCAGCTGTTCGCCGCCATAGGAGGCCCAGCTGGTCAGGCACGCACCCAGCCCCTGGGCCCTGGCGGCCAGCAGGAAGTTCTGCATGGCCGGAAAGATCGAGCCCCCGAGCAAGAGTTCCGAGGCGGTGGGGAAGCGCTGCTGGGTGAACAGCACCGAGGTGAATTCGCCTGCCCGATCGTGCAATTCATAGGTGGCGCGGTTGGTCCTGGCTCGTCGGCTGGTGTCGTCCGCGGCGGGCCGGGTCATGCCGTAGACGGGCTCGATGACGGCGAGTGCCTGTGCGGCCGCCTTGGCCACCACCGCGCGTTGCTCGGCCGAGCGGAGTACCACGAACCGCCAGGCCTGCGCGTTCGCTCCCGATGGCGCCCACGCTGCGGCCTGTAGGCACCGGGTCAGCGTCGCGTCGTCGACCGGTTCATCGGTGAACCGCCGGATGGTCCGCGATGTCGACATCACTTCCCATACGTCATCGCTGGCCGACGACCTGACAGAAGGCATATGCCGAACATATGTGATGGCGTACCAGCCCCGCGTCTGCCCGGCCCACCATGTGGCGGTGACCAAGCTGCTGCTGCGGTAGCGTTTCTGGGTGTGCAGGCCAGTGTCGGTCTGGCACCTCAGGAGTTCGCGCTGTTCGAGCTGCCGGAGCACGTGACGCGCAGCGATCACGTCCGGCGGGGATTTGGTGTTCTGATGCCCGATCTGTATCCCGTCGACGATCCCGACGACGCGGATCCCCGGTTGGCGCCGCTGCTGGCCTGGCGTCAGCAGCTGGTCGACTCCGGCGCTGTCGCGGCCCGCAGTTTCAAAGAGGCGCACCTGCGTCTCGTGCTCCGGTCGGGGCGCACCGAGGTCGATCAGATCCGCGAGATGCTGCCGGGGTCGGTCGCCGAACATGCCGAAGCGATGGCCCGGGTGCTGGCCGAGCTCGAAACCGGGGCGCCGGTCAGCCCGCCGGAGCCTGCGGTACCCGCAGCCGGTGACGTGCACGCCATCGCGTTCCGCCACGGCGCGTCGCGTCCCGGCGTCGTGGATCTCAGTTGGCCCGACTATGAGGCCAACGGGGGAGTGGTGCTGTACCGCGTGGTCAGCGCCGACGACCGCGCTCCCAAGTCTCCGGAGAACGCCGACCTCGTCGCCGCCACGCCGTTGTCGGCCGCGAGTGACGACCGGCCGTTGACCGGTCCGGTGCGCTACTACCAGGTTTGGGTCATCACCGGGACGTCGCGCGCAGACGCACTGAGCACCCGGCCGGTCCTGTATGCCAGTGGAGTGTTGGTCACCCCGATCAGCGACATGTCGATTCGGGAGGACAACGGCCTGGTCATCGGGAAGTGGACGGCACCGCCGGCGTCGAGTTCGGTGCACGTGTACCGAATCCCGGTCGAGGGGGCCAACCCGGCCGGAGCCGATGAGTCGCGCTACCGGATCCTGGCCGACGCGGAGCACAAGACCGGATTCGTCGACTCCAATGCGGCCCGGGGTATGCGTTACCGCTACCGGGTGCGTTGCGCCGTCGAGGTCGACGGAGTCGAGCGGCTTTCGGAGCCCTCCGACGCCGACATCGAGGTGTCGGCGGTGCTCGCCGCGGTCACCGACATCGCCGTGGACACCGGTTTCGACGGCGAGACCTTCGACGTGTCGTGGGCCGCTCCCGGAGCAGAGGTGGCGGTCTATCTCAGCCGGACCGCGCCGAGTGCCGGTGGCGTCTCCACCGAACTTCCCGAGAACGCGCTCGAGCAGGTCGGCCTGACACCGGAACTGCGTCTGCGGCAACCGGTGACGCATCGGGCGCAACCCGACGGTGGCCACCGCACGTTGATGGCGGGGGTGGCGTGGCCGCAGGGCTGGAGCCGGGCGTATGTCACGCCGGTGACGATCCTCGCCGGGCAGGCTGTGCTGGGCCGCACCGTGTCGGCGGTGCGTACCGGCACCATCCGCGATATCGAACTCGTCGAGTACTGCAACAAGCAGGTGCTGACGTTCGAATGGCCCGACGGCGCGGCCGGTGTGGTCGTGACGTTGGCGGCCAAGGGCCATGACCCCCGGGCGGGCCTGACCGGCAGGTCCTTCGAGATCTCGCTCGAGGACTACGAGAAGTACGGCGGCATGCACCTGACGGGCGCGCTTCCGGTGGACGGTTGCTCATTGCATCTGGCGCCCGTGGCCTTTTCCGGCGGCCGACGCGTGACCGGTCCGGTGGCCGGCATCGAGTATCCGGGCATGCTGCGGCTGCAGTACGCGGTGCGAATCGGCCGCGACCCCAACGGTTACCCCACCACGGCCACCGTCGCGGTGCGTTCGGAACACGACGTGCCGGGGTCGCCGTCATTCGTGCTGGTCAACAACCCCCAGCGGATGCCGTTGAGTGTGCACGACGGTCAGCCGGTCGATGTGGCGCCACTGGATGCGCAGGGACAGTTGGCGGACCAGCCGTCCAAGCAGTTGCGCTGGACGGCGCTGACGGCGTCGGGAAGCGGTGAGCTGTGGGCCGCCAACGTCAACGGTCTGCACGGCTGGATCCGGCTGTTCGTCAACATTCCCGACCCGGCCCAGCTGCGAACCGTCGCCCTGCTGGACCCGCCGGTCCAGACTCTGCAGCTCACCGCGACGGTGTCATGACGTCGCGCTTCGGCCAGCTCGCCTACACGTCGTTCGATGCCGTCGGGACTGCCGGCGGCTGGCAGGTCAAGGAAACCAGCGGAGATCTGACGGCCACCGAGACGCAGTCGTTGATCGCCGGGGTCCACACGGTGTTCCGTCAGGTGGGGCAGGTGCCCGATTTCCCCACCCCCGATCAGCTCGAGCAGGGTCCTCGCCGGCTGGCGTACCGCCATCTCGGTGACGGTGCCGGCTACTGGCACACCTTCCCGGCGGGGTCGGACAGCACGGGCCGGCCGGGCAACGTGTTCGCCCACGTGCTGTTGGACCGGGCGCCCGAGACCCACCCGCGTCACCGGGCCATCCAGCGGTGGCGATCACCGCACTGGCTGCAGCCGTACGGCGCGGCCGCGGTGGCCCGCGCCCAGCTTCCGTGGGTGCTTCCGGAGCTGGGCAGCGCGGTGACCAAGGACAGCGTGGTGACGTTCGCACTCGACACCGCCACCTGGAGATTGGCCACGTTGTTCGCATTACTCGATGCCGTGGCCGCGGCGTTGGCCGGCGGGGCGCCGGTGGTGCTCGGCGTGCAGTCTCCGGACACGGCGGCCCAGTGGATCGGCCTGGTGAGTTTCCTGATGTCGCCGGGTACCGCGGCGGGATTGAGCTTTTCCACCTTCGACCGTGCCGAGCAGCTTGCCCCGCACAGCGGCCAGGTGCTCAGCGCGGTGCCCATCGAGGACCTCTCGGCCGTCGAGCCGGGCATGGTGGTGATCAGCGAAGCCGAGACCGTGTCGTTGGGCGAGCTCGACGGCGATCCGCACCGGACCGCAGGCGGACACCGCATCGAGGTGACGAGGTGGTCGGTGATGGCGCAGGTGGTCCTGCTCGACGCGGCGTCGGCACGGCGCGTACTCGACGACATCGACACCTTGTCCGGGCAGGTGCGCGATGACGGTCTGCATCCCGCCTGGCCCATGGCCATGGCAGTGGCTGGGCATCCGGAATTCGCCGACGCGCAGGTGGAGGCCCAAGAGGTGATCGCCGCGCATTCTCCGTCGGGAGCGCTGGTCGGGTCCGAGGCCGCGCACATCATCGGCGACGTGCTGGCGGCCGTGGTCGGTGTGACGACTGCCGACGCGTGGCGGGCGGTGCACGAGCTGTCGGACGGTGCGGGCGCGTCGTACGCCGATGCCACGTACTACGCCAGGGCCATCGCCGACGACGCCTGGATGACGCAGGCCGCACCAATTCCTTTGGCGCCGAGGATGTTTCACGGGAAACCATTACCTTCAGTGTTACTGAAGGCCATCGGGCCGGCCCTGGAGCGCGGCCGGGCCCAGGGCCCTCACCGGTTGCTACGGGTGGTTGATCTGCTGTTGCGGGCCGGGGTGGCCGACGACCGGCTGCAGGCCGCGCTGGCCGACGGGGTGCTGCCCGGCCTGGCCGATCCGGCCGTGCGCGGGCTGATCGGTGAGGCGGACAGGCTGTCACTTGCGGCATGGTTGCTGCCCGACGGCGACGCGGAGGGCAGTGTCGTCGGCGATGACGTGCTCGACTGGCTGGCGGAGGCTGCTGCGGTGCCCGAGCCGGACGCGCTCGCGGCTGCCCGGCCCTGGGATCCGGTGTGGACCCGCGCCGCGCTACGTGGCATGCGGTCGCGTCGACGCGGACCGCAGTACCCGGGGGACCCCGGTGCGCAGCTGTGGTGGTTGCGTATGACCGAGCCGGCTGACTTCGAGGCCGCCGCGGCGGCCTCGGCTTGGAGCCCGTCGGACCTGCTGCTGGCCATCGGTGCCGAACCGTTGCCCGGCATGGCCGCGGTGCGCACGCTCGTCGGTGCGGCGGACTCTGCCGATCTGCACCGGCTGGCCGGCAAGGTGATCGACGACAACGGCGACGGGGTGGCAGTGGCGTGTGCGGCCGTACGCCACATCGAGCCACGGGACTGGCTGCATCAGCGTTATCTGCACACCCATCAGAGCTCGTATGTGCCGCTGTGGGATCAGGTGCTGGCCGGCGTGGAACCGGAGGCCGTGCACCCGGATTTCGCGGCGCGGCTGCTGGCTTTCGCGCTGCTCGGCGTGCTGACCGGTGAGCCATATCCTCGGTCCTGCAATGTGTTGGCCACCGAAAGTCATTGCAGCGCACAGGCGGTGGCCCGGGTATTGCCACTGGTCGACGGTGGCAGGTTGGCCCCGGTGACGGTGGTGGCGGTCAGCCTGCTACGCACCACCGCAGCCGACGCGGGGGGATATGCCCTGGATCCGGTGGATCAGTTGGCGGGGGTGCTGGCCGGCCAGGTGGCGGCCACCATGGGCGGCGCCGACGCGGAATCCGTGGTGGTGTTGATGGCGCAGTTGTCGGGCGATTCCTCTGAGGGGACGATGCGCGGATACCGCAAAATGGTGAACAGGCTGCTGACGCGGCGGGGCGAGCATCCGTCGCTGGCGGAGCGACTGAGGGGGAGCCGGGGCTGACATGAGCAAATGCCCGCGGTGCTTCACCCTGTTGAGCCCGAACAACCACCTGTGGACGCTGCCGGCCCAAGCCGGCGGCACCCGCTACCGTGACGACGTCGCGTCGGCCTACGTGGGTGCGCCCGCCGATTGCGGTCCGCTCTATACCTGGACCCGCACGCCCGGCTACCAAGGCCCGCCACCGCCGGTGTCCGAGGCCAGCCGGGCGCTGCAGGGCGCCGCGGTGGAGATCTGCCCGGTCTGCCACTTCACGCTGCCCGACGGCTTCCGGGAGGGTCACGCCATCTGCATCGCGCTGGCCGGTGCGCGCGCGACGGGCAAGAGCCTCTACATCGCGGTGCTGGTCAAGCAGCTCGAGCTGCTGTGCGAGCGGTTCGGTGTGGTGATGGAACCGGTCACCCGGGCCACCGCACAGAATTACGCCACCAATTATGAAGGGCCGCTGTACGTGCAGCGGGGCCTGCTGCCACCCACTCCGACGGTGCACACGCAAGCCCCGAATCAGCGTGAGCCACTGGTGTTCTCGATCGGTGTCTGGCACGGGGTGCGCCGGTTCCTGGTGCTGCGCGACGTGGCGGGCGAGGACCTCGAGAACGGTGATCTGCGCGCGCCGCCCTTCCAGTTCTTCGCCAACGCGGACGCGGTGTTCTTCATGTTCGACCCGTTGCGGGTCAAGGCCATTCGGGACCAACTGCAGGATCTGTTGCCGCCCCAGCCGTTCAGCGGCGGCGAACCGCGTTCGGTCCTGGGAAATCTGCTGCTGGCGGTCAATCCGGGCCAACCCAAGCTCGCCGTGATCCTGTCCAAGTTCGACGTGCTGCGGGCGCTGCGCGACGTGCAGGGTTCGGAATGGGCACTGGTCATGTCGAACGGGGGAGCGGCGTTCCTGCGCGACACCTCCGACGGCAAGCGTTACGACGACGTCGACGGTCAATTGCTCGACCAGGAGGTGCGCAGCCTGCTGATGCGCCTGCATGGCGGCTCGATCGTGGCGGGCGTCGAGAACCCGTCCTCGGGCGTGCGATTGGCCAACCGGTACTTCGCGGTGTCGGCACTGGGGCATGCGCCGACGGGAAACCGTCTGCACGCCAGGGGTATTGCGCCCTTCCGCTGCGTGGATCCGGTGCGCTGGGTGACCTCGCAGTTCGGCGTGCTGTAGCCGGCGGGGCGGGTTCCCGACCGCGTTCACAGCGGCCGGCGACGCCGTGGCTATGGTGAGCTGACCGAGCAGAGAGGTGACAGGTGGGCAAGAACGAGCGCACGAAGATCGTCATGACAGACGATGAGATCGCCGAATTCGTCGAACGCAGCAGGACCGCGACCATGGCCACCGTGCTGCCAAGCGGCCGCCCCCACCTGGTGGCCATGTGGTACGCGGTGCTCGACGGGGAGATCTGGTTCGAGACCAAGGCCAAGTCGCAGAAGGCGGTCAACCTGCGCCGCGACCCCACGATCACGGTGATGATCGAGGACGGCGACACGTACAACGCCCTGCGCGGCGTGTCGATCGACGGTACCGCCGAGATCGTCGACGACCCGGAAACGATTCTGCGCGTGGGCATCAGCGTGTGGGAGCGCTACACCGGTCCCTACACCGACGAGATGCGCCCGTTCGTCGACCAGATGATGAACAACCGCATCGCGGTACGCGTGGTTCCGAGTCGGCAGCGCAGCTGGGACCACCGCAAGCTCGGGCTGCCCGAGATGCCCGTCGGCGGCAGCACGGCGCAATATTTGAACGCCTGAGCCGAAGCGCCTGAAGCGAAGCGTCTGAGTCGAAGCGCCTAGGCCGAAGGACGCGGGCGGGGCTTCAGCCGCCCGTTGGGAAGTGGCGGCGCGGGCAGTCGCGCGAGGTGGCCTTGATAGCCCTGCACATCGCCGAACCGTGCATCGCCGGCCTGCCACAGTTCGCGGTAGGTCGCGATGTCGTCGTGGCTGCGGCCGACGAAGTTCCACCACATCACCAGCTCCTCGGGAAACGGTGGGCCGCCGAGCAGGATCGCCCGCGCCGGTCTGTCGCCGCGGTTGGCCAACCGCAGCTGCGCGCGACCCGGCGCCTGGTAGGCCAGGTCGGCGACGGCCAGCGTGGTGCCGCACACCTCGATCGCGCCCTGGTCGAGCAGGACCCCGTGTTCGAAGGCCGCGTCGACATCCAGAGTCAGGACTGCGCCCGGGTCCAGGTCGATCTGGGCGCCCAGCAGTGGTGTGAAGGTGTGCACCGGGGACTGTGAGCCGGCGAGCTCGCCGAGGAACACCCGGAGGGTGGCGCCGTCGAGGCGCTGGGGCGGTGGCGCGTAGTGCGCGAAGTCGCGGCCGGTGTCGCGGTCGGCGTCGGGTAGGGCGACCCACAGTTGCACGCCGTGCAGGATCGTCGTCTCCGGAGTCGAGACCTCCGAGTGGCAGATCCCGGCACCCGCCGTCATGAGGTTGAGCTCGCCCGGGCGGACCATTGCGTGGACCCCGGCGCTGTCGCGATGTTCGATCAGTCCTTCGAAAAGCCAACTCACCGTTTGCAATCCGGTGTGGGGATGAGGCGGCACATCCATGCCTCTGCCGGCCGTTCGGACGTCGTGCGGACCGTAGTGGTCAGCGAAACACCAGGCGCCGATCATGGACCGTTCCCGCTGCGGCAGGGTGCGCCGAACCAAGAGCGCACGTGGTCCACCCAGCGGAACCTCGCGGGGGTGCAGGACTCCGGTGAACTCCGAGTTGGCGCAGGTGACTTCGGCAGGCGCCGTATCGGTGTTGCTCATGAACCTCACGGTAATCGCGTGCCCGTGAAACGGACGCGGTTAGCATGGCCCGCATGACCGGGGGATTGACTGCCGAAGATGTTCGCAGCACCGAATTTGGGAAGCGCAAGCGGGGCTACGACAAGAAGTCGGTGGACGATTTTCTCGCGCTGGTGGCGCGGCGACTCGACGGGCGTGGGCACCTCGGTGCCGACGATGTCCGCAACATCGTGTTTCCCCGGCCGCCGATGTTCCAGCGCGGTTACGACGAAGACGAAGTGGACATGTTGCTCGATGCGGTGGTCGCCACGCTCGAGCGGTAACCGGGGAGAAGTTGGGGGACGGTGCCGTCACTGCGCCTCGCGGCGAGTGGTCGCTCGAAGCGACGGTTCTGGTGTGGGGCCCGGGGCAATGCCCGACACCGTCAGCGGGTGTAACGACATACCCCGGGCCCCTATTCCTCCCCCGGTGGAAACTTGCCCTTGCCCTGCCGTCCCCTCGAATCGGCAGCGCAAGGGCCGGACAAAAAGTACTGCTTGGTCGCGCCGGCTGGAGAATCAGGCGGCTTCGGGGAAGACCAGGCCCAACTTGCGGACCGGGTAACCGTTGCGCTCGGCCAGCGATCGCAGCTGCTTGAGCGCGAAGGTACGGCCGCGGCCGCCTTCGGGGACCATGATGCCTGCCCAAACTCCCTCGGCGCGAGGCAATTCGCAAGCCTCGCGGGCACACAGCCAACGCCGCGGGCATTCTCGGCAGATGACCTTGGCCTGATCGTCGGGCGTGGAGGTCCACCGCTCCGGGTCGCTGGTGCACACGCCGAGCGGGATGCCGTTGGCCATGAGTGCGTTCATGCTGCTGCTCCTCTATCGGGCTTCTGTTGCGGTGTGTACCGCGTTGGGCAGAACGCTATAGCAATAACCGTAGCGATGCAACAGTTGTCTGCGAAATCGTTGCAGCGGGGCTACGGAAACTTGCCCAGGTAAGCATGCGGGACCACCAGGAGAAAGCGGCGCAGTATTTAAAACACCACGTCAAAGCGCTGCACGGAGCTACGGTACGAGCCGTAGCGCTGGTTCGGTTCCGCTCGAAGAAAGCCGTAGCGCACTCGTGTTTTGCTGGAACGACGCGGGCGACCAAGTCGTAGCGGCGCTGCGGTCAAGGGTTAAGATTGAGGTGTCCCGACAGCCACTTCGGCGGCCAAAACCAGCAGCCAACAGCGAGGAACTCAATCGGAGATGACCGACGCGGAGTACGACCTCGCCACCGGTGAATTCGACGTTGGGCTCATCCGCGCCGGATCGGCGGCTGCCGCGCGTCGGCGCCAACTCGACATCAGCCAGCGCAGCCTGGCGGCGGACGGCATCATCAACGCCGGTGCCCTCATCGCCTTCGAAAAAGGCCGCAGCTGGCCGCGTGAACGCACTCGCCTGAAGCTCGAAGAAGTACTGCACTGGCCGCCCGGCACCATCGCACGGTTGCGTCAAGGGGGATCGGTACCTCCGACACCGCCGCCCACAGCGGGCGGCACGGTGTCTCCCCCGGCTCCCACGGCGCCCCCTCGCGCCGCGGTGCCCGCCTCACCGCCCGCCACGGCCGCAGGCGGCGACGAGGTGCCGCTCATCGCTCAGGCGGTGCTGACCGCCGTCGACACGCTGCAGACGACCATCGAGGCCCTGCCCGATGCCACCCAACCGGAGTTCACCCCCGCCGTGACGGCCGTCCTCGGCGACCTGCGCCGGCTGGAAGCGGTGGCATCGCGGGCCGCCCGGATAGGCATGGTCACCCCGGCCCTGATCAGGGCGCTCAGCGTCGTGCGACGCCAGATCGATCAGGTGACGGCCCGCGCGGCCGCGGCGCCGGGAGCCACCCTCGGCCAGCGCCTATACGCCGCGCGTCGCCAGGCGAATCTGTCGATCGGTGAAACTGCTACCGCTGCAGGCGTTTCCGAAGACACCGTGGCCCGCGCCGAGGCTGAGTACCCCGTCGACACCGCCGCAGTCCAAGCCTTGGAGGTACTGATCGGCGCGATGCGCTGAGCGGCTGCGGTCAGCGGTCCCGGCGCTCGTCGTGGGTCGGGAAGTGCTCGGCCAGCGCCGCGGCGATCTCGAGGAACCGGCGCCTGGTCGCGGTGGACATCTCCCGCGGGTCGACGACGCCACCGGGACGTAGATGGCCGTCGAACGGCACCTCGATCACCCGCTGACCCTGGCTCGAGAACTGTCCGGCCAGGATCGAGCGGGTGCGTTTGTCAGCGTGGCCGTCGGAGTCGTTGAGCACCACGACCGTGCGCTGCAGTAGGCCCGTCATCTCGTGTGCGGCCAGCCAGTCCAGTGTCTGGCCGGCCGTGGCCGCGCCGTCGACCCACGGCGAGGACACCACGATCAACCCGTCGAGATCCCGCAGGACCTCCTGCGTCACCGGTGAATCCATCGTCGAGCTGCAGTCCACCACCGAGATGGAGAAGTGTCTGTCGAGGCGGGTGGTGGCCTCGCGGTAGATGGCCGCATCGAGCACCCGGCGTCGGGCCGGCGTGCCCTCGCCGGCGAGGACGAACAGCCCGGCGGCGTTGTTGCCGACGCGGCTGCGCACGTCGGCGAAGGAATCCAGGTGCTTGTCGTTGGCGAGCTCCCAGTACGAGCTCTGCGCTTGGGGGTCGACACGGCTGCCGAGCTTGCCGAACGACGTGTCGGCGTCGATGGCCACCACGCGATCGTCCTGACGCAACTGCGCGAAGATCGATCCGACGCTGGCCGAGACAGTGGTCTTACCGACCCCGCCCTTGCCCATCACCCCGACCTTGTAGTGGCCGCGAAGAAGGCCCTTGATCTTGGCCTCCAGCTCGGCCTGACGAAGGTCCTCGGGCGACGGGCCCGGATTGATCATCCCGAATGTGGCCCGGTACACGAAGAGCCGCCAGCCACTGCCCGGCGGCTGACGCCGCGGCGGCACCAGGTCGTTGACCCGGATCCGATCGGCGTACGAGCCGGTCGGCAACGGCGGTACGCCGGGCGTCGCGGCACCGGGCTCCGGGGCGAATCCGCCTTCGGCGGGCCAGGGCTGAGCGTGCGGCGCTCCGTAGGGATGCTGCGGAGGCCCTGGCGGGCCTCCGGGACCGGGCGGCCGCTGCGACGGAAGCTGCCAGCCGGGCGGTTGATGCTCCCAGGTATCGGTCCGGGCATCGGGATTGCCCATGTTGGGTGGTGCCTGGTTTTGGGGGGCCTGGTTGTGAGGGCCCTGGTGACCGTCATGCGGAGGCTGGGCCGACGGAGGCGGCGGCGGAGGTGGCTGTTGCTGGGGAGGGGTCGGCGGTGCCGATGGCGCCTCCCGGAAGGAGTTGCGCGCCCGTTCGGCATCGGGATCGGTCGGTACGCCCTGAGACGGAGCGGAATCGTCGGCACCGGTGTTCTCCGGGGGCTTCGACGGCACGAAATTCACCGGCGGGCGCCCGGGAATCGACGGTGGCTCTGGACGCTTACGGCGGGTCGGCCGGGTATCCGGTTCGAAATGAGATTCCTCCGGCCCCGTCCAGCCGAGCTCTCTGCGCAAGGTGTCGTCGGGGTCGGGCACGACTGAATCTCCTCCGAAAGTGAGACGACGAGATACGGACCGCTCTCAAGTATCGACTACAACACAGGTTGACCGTAGTTGACCCGTGAGAGTTGATGCGGCAAGCAATCAGAACCCCCGCCCGGTCGCCGGATAGCGACGTGACCGAAGCTGGACTCACGCAACAACATAGAGCCATCGGCGAACGAAAAATGCCTTCCAGAACTTGGGGATGGCAGAGGCGTCAATATCCTCAATTATCCGGTTCGGAAGGCATTTCCGCTGTTCGTGGCCGGTCAAACCCCGGCCATTCGTCCGTCAAGGGCTAGCGAGGCGGCGACGACATCCGCTGAATCCCGCGATGAACCTGTATCCCGATATACGCCAGAATCGCGCCGGCGAGCACGGTCACGCCAAGGCTGAAAAGCAGCGCCAGCATGATTCCGCCGGTCGAGTAGCGAAGTGATGACAGGTCCACGAGCGCAGCGACGGTGAACAAGATGCTGAGGAGTGCCAGCACCACGCCGACGACGCAGATCCCGTAGGCGATGAACTGGTGGGCCTTCTTGGTACCCAGAGCGAAGTACAGGTAGCACAGACCGATGCCGACGCCCAGCGCGAGGATCGTCCCCACTGCGCCCATCAAACCGAAGAGAAGCGCCAGCACGATGCCTGCCGCGTAAGTGATGTACACGAACTGGTCAGCCTGCTGTGGCGTCTGGCGCCACTTCTGGAACCACGGCTGACGGATCAGCTCGCCACGAATGCCTCGAGACATCAGCTGCGCGATGAACGAATTGCTCTTGGAGAGCAGTGCATTCGCCGCTTCCATGGGGCTTTGCGCGCCGTTCGCCGAATACGGGTTCTGCGGGCCCGACGGATTCGGCGGGTACCCGCCAGGTCCTGAGGGGCCATATCCGGCCTGCGACGGCGGTGTGCCGTACCCGGGGGGTGGCGGCGGTGTGCCGTAACCCGGGGGCTGCGGCGGGGCTCCGTAACCCTGAGGTGGGGGCGGTGTCGCTCCGAAACCGGGAGGCGGTGTGGCGTAACCGGCAGGCGGGGGCGGGGGTGTGCCGTAACCCGGAGGCGGGGGAGGTGGCGTTCCGAAGCCCTGGGGCGGGGGTGTGCCGTAACCCGCAGGCGCGGGCGGCGGTGTGCCATAACCGGGCCGCTGCTGAGGAGGAGACCCCGCGGCAAAAGGTGGCGCCGTCGGCGTAGCCGGGCGCAGGTTCGGCGCGGCATACCCGGACGGTGGCGGCGCCTGCTGCTGGAAGTCATCGCCTCTGGCCGGTGCCGGGTTTTCTTTCGGGATGACCAGCTGAGTCTTGTCCTCATCGAACGCCGACGGTGCCGAGTTGACGACCCGCGTCCGCTGCTCGTCATCGGACTGCACGTCAGAGACGTTGGCCCCGCGATCCGGAGTAACGAACTGCGTCTTGTCGGGATCGGCTGCGGAGGGGGTCGAGACGTCCCCTGCCGCCGGGTCTTGATCGGCCATCGTCCTGGCGTTCCTCACGTCAAAGGGCAACAAGTGTTTGGCGGCTACGTTACGTGTTCCCAAGGCGGTGACTGCGCACCAATTTCGCAAGCGGTTTGACGTGCAACGGAAAACTGAAGCACCGCAAACCTGTAGCGCCGCTACGGTTAAGATACGCCAATGGCATCAGCGGAGTCGTTCGTAGGCGACGTCGGCCAGGCTCCCGCGTTGACCATCAAGTGGCTCGACCATCTTGAGACCTTCCAGTCGGGACAGGCGCCGATCACTGTGGGGCGCGCGGAGAACACCGGTGCGCAGATCCGGATTCCGGACAATCGCATCTCACGCGAGCACATCACCGTGACGGTGAGGGATGGTCAGTGGATCGCTCGAGCGGTCGGACGCAACGGGGTTTTCATCGGCAACGACCGGGTCGACGGCGAGTTCGCGGTGTCACCCGACTCGGAGGTCGACGTGATGCTGGGGCACCCGGTCGCCGGTATCCCGATGTCCTTCTCGACCCGGGACCCGGTGAACGTCCACGTCGGTGAGCAGATCGCTCGGCGCCGCAAAGAACTCGGCATCAGTCAGCGCACCTTGGCCGACGAAGGCGTCGTCAATGCCGGCGCGCTCATCGGTATCGAGAAAGGCCGCAGTCAGCCCCGGGCGAAGACCGAGGATTCTCTGGAGCGGGCGCTGCAGTGGCCCAAGGGCGCGATCGAACAACTGCGCCGCCAGGTGCGCGCCGGAGTCGTTCGTCCCCCCTTCGCCGACAGCCGCTCGACGCCGATCGCCGGTGTTGACAGCGACGGACCTACCGAGCTTCTGCGATACGACGGTGCCGGGGAAGTGACGTCCACGGTCGAGGTCACTCTGGTAACCGAGACCATCGGAATAGCGCTGGGTGCCACGCGCAGTCAGATCGCAGCGCTGCCCGATCCGGCGCAGCCCGACTATCCCGCGCGGGTTGCCGCCGTCACCTCGGACCTGGCTCGGCTCGAGCAGTTGGCCGTCAACGCTTCCCGCAGTTCCATCGAGATGGTCCGCGACCTGGGTGAGATCCGGCGTCTGCGCCGCGAGCTGACGCTCGCTGCGGCGGCCTCGCCTTACGCGACCGTGGGCCAGCGATTGTTCGCCGCCCGTCGCAACGCCGAGTTGAGCATCGACGAGGTAGCGCCGATGGCCGGGGTCAGTGCGGAAGACATCAGGAGGGCGGAGGCCGGGGCCGAACTCGGTGGTGGGGTTGAGGTTCAGCTGCAACGATTCATTGCAGCGTTGGGGTCGGATTCGGGGAACAGGACAGCTGGATGATCAGAATTGCGGGGGCATTCGTCGCCATCACCATCGCCGTCACGGCAGTGGGCTGCACCAGGGAGGCATCGGAAGCGCAGCCCAAAGCTGCTGAGCAGTCTGCGGCCAAGCCCGGCGAGGTGGATGTCG
This sequence comes from Mycobacterium sp. URHD0025, assembly GCF_000426065.1. Lineage (GTDB taxonomy): Bacteria > Actinomycetota > Actinomycetes > Mycobacteriales > Mycobacteriaceae > Mycobacterium. The sequence continues at coordinate 73,228 of NZ_AUEQ01000017.1, forward strand.
CGGCCCTGGACCCGGGCAACTATCCGACAAAGCCCTTGCCTCCCATGGGAACTGGGGGCGGACCGCAGCACCGTGCGGTTCTGGAGGCGAACAGGATTGCGGACGTCGTGGTGGGGCCGTGGGAAGTCGACACGGCCATCAACGAGCCCGCCGGGCTCGGCATCATGGCATTTGGCGGATCTCCCATACTGCCGGAGAAACTGCAGTTGGTCGCCAGCGAACAGGCTGCCGAAGCGGGCAAACCGGGAATGATCACCGGCTATGCCTCGACCCGCAAGATCCAAAACCAGAAAGCCCTCATCAATGTGGTGCTGGAGATGAAGGATCCCGAGGCCGCCAAGGCCGCGGCGCACGATATGCCTCAAAGAATGCTGGACTATGCCGGCCAATACGAGTTCACAAAGGGCACCTCGATAGTGCCGATTCCTGGCCACGAGGACGCCTTTGCCGTCGCCTCCACCTCCACCAAGTACCAGCAGGAAGGGCTGCGCCAGACGGTGAACTCATTCACCGCGCGCGGTCCTTTCGTCTTGATGCAGATGGCCCAAACCAGCGGAGAGATGTCAGAGGCAGTATCACTGGTCGCCAAAACACTTGACCTGCAGGTACCGGCGATTGATTCGTTCACTCCGACCCCTGCGGCAGAGTTGGTGAACCTGCCCAAGGATCCGACTGGGCTGTTGGCGCGTGCGCTGCCGGTTGCTCCTAAGGAAGAAACATTCATCAACAACGCGACATTGGGGCCGCGGGCGATGCTGCATCAGGAACGGAACCCTGTTTTGGCGAGCAAGGCCTACAGCGATGCAGGTGTCGACGTGAGCGTGATCGCGAATTCATCGGTGTTACGCGCCCGTGACAACGCCGCGGCCAAGGCGCTGACGGCAGACTATTCGAAAATCGAAGGCCGACCTGTTACCTCAGCCGATGCGGTGCCGAACCTGCCTGACAGCACGTGCTATGAGGTGACCGGTACTGACAACTTTGCATGTGTAGGCGTTTTCGATCGGTACACATTCGCGGTGTATGGCGCGCGGATCAAGGACTTGCATCAGATGGCGGCCGCACAGTATCTGATCCTGGCCGCCAAATGATCCGGGGCGAGGCAGCTACCCGCCTGCGCGGTGTCCTGGGGGCGGTCACGGCGATCACGGTGGTGGCGAGCGGGTGCAGCAGCGTGATCGGCGGTGAGGCCGTCAAGGACCCGGCGGTGGCTGCCGATGCTGTCAACACTGCGCTGCTGCGGCCCGGCAACTACGACACCACCCCGTACCCGGCTCCGAAGATGTCGGTGCCGGGTGCCAAACATGTGGAGGCTCAGCGGATGGCGGACCACGTGATCGGTCCGTGGGAGGTCGACCCCGCGCTCACCGAGCCGCTGCTTCCCATGATCGGGGTGGCCCTGTCGGACAAGGGTATTGACCATGTAATCGGCGCTCCGGCCGGACAAATCGCTGTCGATCACGGGTTCGTCAACGGCTTCGTCACGGGGCGAACGAATACCTTGAAAGGCGATGTTCCGCAGACGGCGTTGATCAACATGGTGCTGCGCTTTCCCACCGCTGATGACGCAGCGGCGGTCGCCGGTGCGGCCCACGAGCAGACGCCAACTGGCATCACGACTCCCGAACCAGTGACCATCGCTGGGCATCCCGAGGCTCTGGCGATCCGCGGGCCCGTCGACGGGGGTGTCCGGGTGATCAGTTTCACCGCGCACGGCTCCTACGTTCTCTACCAGAACGCGAATACGCCCGACGGCCGCGCTCCTGAGGATTTGGTGGCGCGAACCCTCGATCTGCAGATCCCGGCGATCGATGCGTTCAAAGCGACCGAGCCCGCCCAATTCCCGACGATGGAACTCGACCCCACGCACCTCATCGCCCGAACGCTGCGCGACGGGGAACCCAACACCATGATGGGGGTCTACGGCCGCCATGGCATTATGCATTTCGAATCCCCGGACCTGGCTCCGTTGTTGGAAACTGCTGGCGTCGAAGCCGTTTCGAGGGGCCAATCCACCACGGTCTTCCAAGCCCGTGACGCCGCAGCGGCCAAGGAGCTTGCGGCGAAGATGGCGGAAAGTCTCAGCAAGGGCGCCGAACCGTCCGAGGCGGTACCGGGCATGCCCACTGCGAAGTGCTTTGACTCGGCGAAAGCATCCATCGTGGTGCTCCGGGCAGTCTGTGTCGTCGCTGCCGACCGGTGGGTGCTCCGCTCTGCCTCTCAGCAACCACGCGACGCCGCACAGCAACTCGCAGCCCAGTACCTGATGCTGGTCGGAAAGTAAAAGGCAACAATGGAATTCAAGCCCGGTGACGTCGTCGGCGGCTACGCGATCCAAGGTGTCCTGGGTAGGGGTGGCATGGGCATCGTCTATCGCGCCGCGAATCCGACCCTGCCCCGTAGCGACGCACTCAAGGTCCTCAGCTCTGAGTACTCCAACGATCCTCAGTTTCGGGCTCGCTTCGAGCGTGAGGCGACCGTCGCATCCACCCTCGGCCATCCCAATATCGTCGCCGTTTACTCGCGCGGCGAAACCGAGGGCGGCCAGCTGTGGATCGCGATGCAGTACGTCGCAGGCACGGATGCGGATCGCGAATTGCTCGACGGCAGAATGACTCCTGATCGCGCCGCTCATGTGATCGGTGAGGTGGCGAAAGCTCTCGACTACGCACACCGGCGTCGCGTGCTGCACCGCGATGTCAAGCCGGCGAACTTCCTGATCGCTCCCGCCGAACACGAGGGCGACGACGAACGGGTCTTTCTGGCGGACTTCGGCATCGCGCGCGCCAAGGACGACACCACCCATCTCACCACCGATGGAACGGTGATGGCGTCTATCGCCTACGCCGCACCCGAAGCGCTCAGTGGAACCTCCGATCAACTCGACCATCGAGCCGACATCTATTCGTTGGGTTGCAGTCTGTTTCGCCTGCTGACAGGCAAAACACCGTTCGCCGGCCGGGGCGGTGTGCCGGCAATTGTGACGGCACACGTCTTCGAAGATCCGCCGAAGGTCACCGACCTGGCGCCGCATTTGCCGATCGGCCTCAACGACGTGATCGCCAAGGCCATGGCGAAGAACCCCGATGCGCGTTATCAGACGGCCCGTGAACTGGCCGAGGCGACGACGGCGGCGATCGCGGACACCACCACCGCAGTGCCAAAGTCGACGGTGACGCAGGCGTGGGACGCGGCACCGCCCGCTGACGGAGTCACCCACCCAGCGGGCCGTCCTCCGCACTGGCGGCCGGGTGGGCCGCAACCGACCACCGGAATACGGCCAGGACCACACTCGGCGCCTGCCCCGACTTATCCCAGTGGCCAATTCAGTGCGACGCACGCACCCACTCAACCCCGCGAGTTCACCGGAGCGCCGGCAGGACCCCGGTCGCCGGTGCCGATGCCACCGCCGGAGAAGAAGTCGCTCAAGCGGCGTATTGCAATTCCGGCCGCCGCGGTGGCGCTGGTGGCAGTACTGGCCATCGCGGGGTTCGTATTGCTCTATCGGAACAATCCGAACAACGCTCCGTACACACCGCAGACGATCACACATGCCCACGGCACGACCGAGATCACTGCCAGTCCCCGCGCTGTCGCTGCGCTGGGGCCCGGTGACGCTGATGCGCTGTTGGCGTTGGGGTTACAACCGGTAGCCATCGCTTCGGTTGGCGGCACCGTGCCGTCCTGGATTCAGGACAAGCTGACCGGCGATCCCGCGTTGATGAATTTCATCGACACCAGCGCTATCGGGGCGGCCAAGCCGGATCTCATCCTGGCGACCGGTGACATCGACGATGCGACATACGAGCGGCTGGCGGCTATTGCCCCGACGGTCACCCGCCCGACTGGCGATGACCAGCCGTGGAACTGGCAATCGCAGCTGAAGTGGGTCGCCAAGATCGTCGGCAAGGAAGGCGTTGCAACACAGCTGACGTCGACGATTGCGGCCCAACAGAACGATCTGCGCAACCAGAACAGCAAGGCCGCGGGAAAGACCGTCTCGGTTTTGAATATGACTGATGAGGGCCTCAGTTGGACCCTGACACCCTCTAACGCCGCCGACTTCCTGACCACCATCGGGCTGGCCTATGACCAGAAGTTGGCGCGTGGCGAGGGGGAGACGGCAGTAACCCGGGCGGTGGGGAATCTGTACACGCTGTACACGATCGACAGCAGTGTGCTGGTGGTGATCCGTACTGATAAAGCTGCTGGGGGTGGCGGCGCGGCCGGCCTGCCTTCAGAGCTGAGCGCCTTCCGGGGGGCGCTCGTAATCGTGGATGATCCCGATACCATTGCGGCGCTGGAGAATCCGGGAGGAGTGCTGGCTACTCAGTTCTTGGACAAGACGTGGGTGCCGCAGCTGGTCGACCAAGTGCACGCGTAGGCAATCGGTGGTGGTAACGGACTGCGAAATGTCGCACGGACCAGGCCGGCTCGGGTGGCGATCTGGTCCGTGCGCCGGTTCGGTCAGCGGCTGCCGGTTACCTTGGCGCCGATGTCTCGGGCGAGGGTGAATCCCGACGAGCCGATGTTCGACGAGCAGACCCGCACGTCGACAACGACGTTCTTGCGCGGGGTCATGCCACGCTCACAGGCTCTATCGCTGCCTTGACGGTCCTTCCACATCAGCATGTGGGCAGTGCCATCAGTGTCTGCGGCCACTCCCATCTTGACGGTCTGCTGCTCGCCGCCGCCCTCGGTATTGACCTCGCTGTAGTTGCAGCCTCGCCACGCCGAAAACTGGCCGTTGTAAAACCTGGTCGCTTCGGTCTCGGTATTGAACGCGATCACCGCCTGCATGACGGCGACTTTGGTCGTGTCATCCGTGAGGATCTGGCCGGCGAAACCGGAGTAGTTGGCCGTCCGGTACACGTAGTCGATGCCGGGCAGCAGGGCGCCGGCACAGTTGGAGGGCTCCACCGTCAGGCCGTCGAAGGGCTCGGACTGCACGGCGGCCGCGGGCTTGAAGTTTCCGGTGAATCTCTCGTTCAGATCGGTGACGGATGCCAGCAGGGTGGGCAGGGCAGCTGTGTCTACATTCTCTGATGCGCCGGCTCCGGGGGCCTGCGAGGTCGTGGAGGACGGGGCCTCGGAGGGCGCACTCGAGGTGGCTGCGGAGCTCGTCGAGGCAGTGTCGGACTTCGTGTCGCCAGATCCGAAGTCGCCGAGCACATACACGCCCGCCCCAACCAGGACGACCACTGCGATCAAAACTGCGGCGGTCAGTCCTCGGGGCTTTTTCTTGCCGGGAGGAGATGTGGGCGCCCCGGCCGGATAGCCCGCGAAGGGGTATTGCCCAGGCGGGTGGGGCGGTTGCCAGCCCCCACTCGGTTGTGCCGGCGGCGACGACTGTGGTGGCCACCCAGGGTTTGCAGGCTGCCCGTAGCCGTACTGCGGGGGCATCGGGCCGGTCGGCGGCGGTGCGGACGGGGGAACCGGGGTGTGGCGGGGCACCACCGCTGTAGCGTCGTCGTCGTCGGGCGGCGGGACCGGACGATTGATGGGCCAGTCTGCGGTCATGTCCGCGTCGTGGTTGGGGTCGTGTGTACTCATTAACTGGTCAGCCTGCCTTAGGTACGCGACGATTGTGGCCGCTTTGCATCGGGGCGCTGTGCCGGTGCTCGCGTTTTATTCAGCGTTTGCCGGTGATCTTCTTGCCGATGTCTTTGGTGAGCCCTTGGGCGGACGTCATAGTGCTTTTTGGCCCGCAGACCCGGGTGTCGACGATGACGTTTTTGCGGGGACTCATGGCGTGTTCGCAGCTTCCGGCGCTCCCAGCGGGCTTGTCGCCAGGCCAGATGAGGATGGATGCCACGCCGTCGCTCTCAGAGGAGACTCCGGTTTTCATCGTCTGGTGTTGTCCGCCGCCGGACGTTGTGATCTCGGTGTAGTGGCAGGCTCTCCAGCTGGTGTAGTGATCGTTGAAGAACCGGGTGGCCTCGGTTTCGGAATTGAACGAGATCACCGATTGCATGACCTTGGCGCCCGCGGCGTCGTCGGTGAAGATTTGGCCGGCGAAACCCGTGTAATTGGCCGTCTTGTAGACGTAGTCGATGCCGGGCAGCAGCGCGCCCGCGCAATTGGACGGCATGACCAGGAGCCCGCTGAACGGCTCCGACTGTACGGGGGCGGTCGGGGTGTAGTTGTAGTCGCCATCCTCGTTGAGTGCGTCAGCCGACTCCAGGAGGTCCGGCAGTTCGGCCGCGTCCACCGTGCCGTCGGCACCGGCTGTGGGGGTCTCGGAGGTTTTAGGGGACGAGGAGGAGTTGGATCCGCTACCCGATGATCCCTCCGACTCCTCGTCGGTGTTCGCCGAGCTCGTGGAGGCGGTGTCCGACTTCTTCTCGTCGGAGCCGAAGTTGATGCCGTCTCCGAGGACGAATACGCCAGCCGCGGCCAGGACGACCACGGCGATCAGTGCCGCCGCGATCAGTCCCCAGGGCTTCTTCTTGCCCGGTGGTGGTGTCGGGGCACCGGCCGGGTAACCGGCGACGGGGTATCCGGGCGGCTGGGGCGGCTGCCAACCTCCACCCGGTCCGACAGGCGGCGTCGACTGGGACGGCCACCCCGGGGCAGCCGGGTACCCGTACCCGGACGTCGACGGGGGTACCGGGGTGGTCGGAGGCGGGGGTACTGGGCTGGTCGGGGGAGGGGCCGCCGGGGTATGGAGGGGCACTACCGCGGTGGCGTCCTCATCCCTCGATGGTCGATTCGGCGGCCGGTGAGGATCGTAGGTGCTCATGAGTATGTTCAGCCTGCCTTCAGTCGTTGGGAATTCGGTCGGAGATCGTGGAGACGAGTTCAGCGGCCTGCGCGCTGCCGGCCTGGCTACAGACCTGTACGTCGATGACGACGTTGCGGCGCGAGCTGAGGCCGCGCTGGCAACCCAACTTGCTTTGCATCTGGGAGTGGATCGACAGGGTCAGCACGCCGTTTTTGGTGTTGGGACTGGACATCTGGCGGACGATGGCGTCGCCGTCGGGGTTGTTGATGGTCACCAAGTCGAACTTGCAGTTACCCCACCGGCTGGTCTCCAGGGCCATGAAGTCTTTCGCGTTCTGCTCGGTGGGGAAGGCCACTACGGCTTGCGTGACGCTGTCTTGGCCGCGCGGACCGGGCTGGCTGAAGAACTCCTGCGTTCTGATAGCGGTGTAGCCCGACCGGTCATAGGCGGTCGGCAGCGCAACGTTGGGTGCCCCGCCACAGTCCGGGCGGTCGGTGCTCACTGAGGTGTAGGTGGTCTCGGCATCGGCGGTGCGCGTAAGGGGATCGGTGATCAAGAGCGTCTGCAGTGCCTCGGCGTCGGGCAGGTAATCGGCCAATTCGACGCTGCTCACAGGAGGCGCCGTCGGGACCGCGGAGGCTGGTGTCTTGATGGTCGGGTTGGATGTGGTGGGCGGCTCGGCGCTCGACGTTGGTGACGGTTCGGCCGACTGACCGGTTCGGGCGCCCGAAGACCGTTGAGTATCAGTGAATTTCGACCGGTAGATCCACATTCCACCGCCGACCACAACGAGGATCGCGACGAACGCAATCACGGCCAGGGCCCGGCCGGGACCGGGGAGCCGTGGCGGGGTGGGAGCATATCCGGGACCCGTCGGCGGCCAACCAGGTGACGCTGGGGGGAACCAAGCCGCGGCCGAAGGGCTGTAGGGCGCGGGTTGCCCGGCGCCAGGTGGAAGACGGCCGCCGGCGTAGGGCCGGGTCTCCTCGCCGTCACTGTTGTGGGTCACAACGAGCTACCTTTGCGCTGCTCTGGTCGGGTGCGCCGGCGGTGTTGCACATCGTGTATCGAATCACGGCCGCCGCCGGCTCCGCCCGGCGCCTGGATGTCACGGGAGTTGCCCAAGCGCCAGCCGCGCACCCTCCCGGCCGAACAGTCTGCGGTCAACTGGTGGCTGCCTTCTGGGCGATGGTCTCCACGACGGCTGCCGCCATGCCACTGGTGTCCTCGTTGCGGCTGCAGTACATGGCGTCGATGAAGACGTTGCGATAGGCGGCCATGGCGCGTTCGCATGTCCCCGACGCTTTTGTCGATTTCTGATCGAGGGTGACCACAGTGCGCTCCTCGTTGACGCGGGTGCGGCCCATTTCCCAGCGGCCGCCCTCGGCCTCGGTGACGGTGGCGCCGTCGCAGGCCTTCCATGCCGAGGCTGTGGCAGTCATAAAGGCCAACGCATCTTGCTTGCTGTCGAATTCGGCTACTCCGTGTGGCACCGTGAGCCGGTCACCGTCGCTGCCGCGAGGGGTGAACACCGATTTGAACACCACCTGTTGGGGCGCGCCGTCCAGGTAGGAGCCGGACTGGCCCGGCGCGTAGGCGGACAAGCACCGAGTGGGACTGACGGAGTAGGTATCACTCAGGGTCTGCTCAACCTTGCCATCACGCAATGTGCTGTCGGTGCCTGCGATCCGCGAGATCTCACTCGCGCTGAGCAGCAGGGCGTCCAGGCCTCCCGCCAGCGGGCTGCTGTCGGATCCCGACCAGGAGAACTGAGGAATGGGGGCCGTGGGCGTCGCCGCCGCCGTCCCCGCTGAGCCTGCCACGGCGAGGGCGGCCAGAACGCTGGCAGTGGCCAGCCTGGTCACGGGCGCGGAAGACCGCCCAGCCGCGGTGTTGCGCAGCGTGAGGCGGTGTCCAAGGGAGGTGTTGGCGGTGACCTTCATGGCGGACCTTTCCGACTGAGAAACCGTAGCGGTGCTACGACTATAACCATAGCGATCGACGAAGCGCAAGCGTGAAACTGTAGCGATATTCTGCAGGTTGGTGTCGTCGACAGCACGCCGCTCGCGACCGGACTATTGGAAGGAGAGCATGCGGAAGGCCAGGTAGCGGCCTGAATATCGGCCGGTTGACCTGATCGGAAGTCTCAGCGTCCACCTGGCGGACGGCTGATCACGCTACGGGTTTCGTGGATCGAATCGCAGCACCGCTGCAGTTTGAGATGTACTATCTTTGGCGTGACGACCGAAGCGCCGGGGGGAGCGATGGCCGCTAAATCCGCGAGACCGCTCGACGCCTCCGATCTCGTCTTGGTCATGGATGGCCGGCTTACACCGGCCCGCGCGGCCGAGGGTGATTTCTTCATCGGGCGAGATGTGCCATCTGCTGACATCCACCTCGACCACCCTGCGATATCGCGGCTACATGCCCGTCTTGAGCCGGGCACTCGCTGGCGAATCATCGACTTCGAGAGCCGAAACGGTATCTACATCGACGGACGACGGGTGCGCGAAGCGACCATCACCGACGGGATGTCGGTTGCGTTCGGAGCGCCAGAGGGACCAACGGTCATCTTCCGCTACGGCACCGATGCCCTCGACAACCTCGGGCGCCTCGGGCGTGCGGTAGCCCGCCGCATCGCAGATCTCGGTCTTTCTCGTCGGGATGTCCGGCTGCAGGCCAACATCGACGCCTCGACCATGGACGACCTGCTCAACGGTCGCTATTGGCCAGACAGCGCCATTCGCCGAGCGATCGACAACGCCCTGGCGTGGCCGCCCGGATCGCTGGCCGCCATCTGCGATGGTGCTGCGCCCGAAGACGTTACCGATGTCATTACGCCGGCCGTCCGGCATAGCCTTCTGCTCGATTCGGCGGCACTGAGACTGGAATCGATCGCAGCGGACCTCGTCGACTTGCCTGCCGCGACCGATCCCGGCTATCAGGCGCAAGCGTCATTGCTGCAGCGTCAGATCCAGCAGTTCGACTCTTCGTTGTCAGCCCATGCGCACAACGCTCGGTCCGAATTTGCGCAACTGCTCCAGCGCATCGCCCAGATCTACGGGCGCCGCCTCCCCGCTCCCGACGTGGAAATCCCCGCCCCGGCAATGGGAAATACGTCGCCCGCCCCACCGCAGGCGCCGTTACGATCGCAAGAACATGAAGCGTAGTGGGGGTCGGGTGGGACAGCGCTCATCAGAGACACCGGGGTTCCGACGGGGCCGATCGACTGCACGTCGGCCAAGCCGTCCAGCGCCCCAGCTATATCAAGCGACGTTGCGATTCTCGCGGAGCATCAGCACGTCCTCAGTGCGGTGCGCGTGGTTGATGACTGCGCGGGGATGGCTACCGAAAAGGAGAACATCGTGACCGCAACGGCGGCACCACCGCTGGTGGTTTGGCTAGGCGAGGCAATGTTCACCTTCAGGCCTGGCAAGGACATCGTCATCGGCCGCGGCGTTGACGCCGATATCCGAGTGGAGGTGGATGCCAAACAGGCGATCTCGCGCGAACACATGATCCTCACCGCGCGAAACGGCCAATGGACCGCAGAGGACAAGAGCCGCAACGGAATTTATGTAGGCGGGGTCCGCCAGGCCAGGGTTGCCATCGACGACGACGTAGCGATCAACCTCGGCGCTCCGGCCGGGCCCCGGTTGACATTCAGGATCACCACCCAGGTAGTACCGGTGGCCCGCAACTTTTCTCGGCCAATGGCTGCACCCGCGCCACCAGCCAGGCCAGGCCCGACATCGCAGCGTGCGGTCCCACCGCCACCTCCGACTCAGCGACCCGCCGCACCACCTATGCGGCCTACCCCGCCAGTGCGATCAGGCCCGCCGCAGCAGCGGCCTGCGCCACGCCCTCCTGCATCGACCCAAGCCCCGAGCCAGCCTCCACGCCCGGCCCAATCTCAGCGGATCGCCCCGCCACCCCAACCGCGCCCTGCCGGCCCGCAGCCGACTCCGCGACCAATGCCGTCACCGAAGCCCGTCGCAGCAGCGGCCGATGACGACGACGTCTTGGCCCGCATGACCGGCGTGGTGAAAAAGGTACTGCCACAACGGGCAGCGCCGGCGCTGCCGGCAGGCGCCATCACGATCGGGCGGCATTCGACGTCGGCCATTCAGGTTGACGACCCGCTGGCCTCGCGCGTGCATGCCTATCTGCTGGCCTCCCCAACGGGAACACAAATTCACGACAATGCCAGCAACAACGGCATTTTCGTCAACGGTGTCCGCATGCCTGCAGCGACACTCCGCCCGGGTGATGTCGTCACGATCGGCAACACGGACCTCACCTTTGACGGTACGACGCTGCGGGCGCAGACCCGCACCCCGGCCACAGGCGGCATCGAGGCGCACCAACTCGGTCTGACCATTGACGGACGTCAACTTTTGTCTTCGGTGTCGTTCACTGCGCGACCCGGTACCTTGACCGCGGTCATCGGGCCGTCCGGTGCCGGAAAGTCCACGCTGATCAAGATGGTGGGTGGTGTCACTCAACCCACCTCCGGCCAGGTGCGATTCGACGGCCACGACGTGCACGCCGAATATGCGTCGCTGCGGTCGCGCATCGGTGTCGTGCCCCAGGACGACGTGGTGCATCGCCAGCTGACGGTCAGCCAGGCACTCAATTATGCTGCTCGCCTGCGCCTTCCGGCGGATACCGGGAAGGCGGACCGCAAGGCGGTCGTGGACCGGGTTCTCGACGAACTCCAATTGACCAACCACCGCGACACTCGGGTCGACAAACTGTCCGGAGGCCAACGCAAGCGTGCGTCGGTGGCCATGGAGCTGCTGACCGGCCCTTCACTCCTGATCCTCGATGAGCCGACGTCCGGGTTGGACCCGGCGCTGGACCGCGAGGTCATGGCGATGCTGCGCCGCCTGGCAGACGCCGGACGCACGGTCATCGTCGTCACACACTCACTGACCTATCTGAGCATGTGCGACCAGGTGTTGTTGCTGGCACCGGGCGGCAAGACGGCCTACGCCGGTGCGCCCGGACACGTCGCGGCGACCATCGGCACCAACGACTGGGCTGACATCTTCGCCTGGGTCGCGTCCAGCCCGGATGCCGCGCATGCCGTGTTCCTGCAGAAGAACCCTGCGGCCGCCGCACCTGCGGCGCCCGCGAGTCCGCCTGGGCCGCTGGGTGATCCCGCACGCACCAATACCACCCGCCAGGTCGCCACCCTGGCAGCGCGGCAGATCCGGCTGATCTTCGCCGACCGGGGCTACACGGCGTTCTTGGCTCTGTTGCCCTTCATTCTGGGTGCCCTGACCTTGGTGGTGCAGGGGTCTGTCGGATTGGGGAAGGCGAGCCTGGACGGAGGCGCACCGGACGAGCCCAACCAACTGCTGAGCCTGATGGTGATCGGCACCGTGTTCATGGGGACAGCGCTGACCGTTCGCGATCTCGTCGGTGAACGCAGCATCTTCCGCCGAGAGCAATCGGTCGGCCTGTCCGCCGGCGCGTATCTGACCGCCAAGATCGCGGTCTACAGCGTCGCCGCGGCCGTCCAGATCGCGATCCTCACCGCCATCGTCGTGGTGGTGAAGGGTGGGCCGAACCAGGGCTCGCTGTTGACGAGCAACCCCGTGTGGGATCTGTACCTCGCACTGGCGCTCACTGCCATCGTGTCGGCGATCGTCGGCTTGTGGTTGTCATCGTTGGCGCGTACGAGCGACTGGATCATGCCGATGCTCGTCGTGATTCTGATGAGCGCAATTGTGTTCTCCGGCGGGCTGATTCCCGTCACCGGCCGTCTGGGACTCAACCAGGTCTCCTACCTTCTCCCCGCTCGATGGGGCTTCGCCGGCGGCGCGTCGAGCATCGACCTGATGGAGGCCGACGCCGCCAACTACATCGACGACCCGCTGTGGCGCCACCAGCTGTCATGGTGGCTGCTCGACGTGGGCGTCCTGGTGCTCATCGGGATCGTGGCGACCATCGTGGTGCTGCGCAGGCTGCGCCTGCCGGCCAGGGAGCGTGGCGCCGGCGGCCGGGTGGTGAGCATGACCGTGGCCCTGGTCCTGGTCGCGGGATTCCTGGTCGGCATGTCGTACCTCACCCGGGACGGGACCTCCGACCGACCGGCCCAGACCTCGATGCCCAGTGTTCCCACTCAGGGGAACGCTCCGACACAAAAGCCTGTGGCCGCAGGTGATCTGGCAGGACTGCTGGTCGACGCGGGAGCTGTCGGCACCATCATGGGCACGAGTTCGATGACACCAAACGGGCCGGTCCCGCTCACCGAACTGAATGCAGCTACGGCCGCGCCGCCCAACTGCACGGGCGTGGTGAGCCCCGCCAACGCCCAGGCCTGGGGCGCGGGTAGTCCCACCGGCGTCGCGGGCAGTGAATTGGTCTCCACTGATCCGAATACGACTGTCACGCAATACCTCATGCTGTATCCGGACGCAGAGAAGGCCGCCACGGCTCAGTCCGAGCACATCAATTTCTGGCAGCCCTGTGCGAACACCACCGTCACATTGACGCCGCCGGGTCAGCCGGCGACGACGATCGATGTCGGCAAGGTTTCGTTGGTCGACGGCCGGCCGACCGCTGTTCTCAGCATGTCTGGCCGTAGCTGCCAGCATGTGTTGGAGGTCGCCTCCAACGTCGCGATCGACGTCCAGTCGTGCGGTCCAACAGAGACCAGTCATGCCAACGAGATCGTCGACAAGATTGCCGAGAAGATCCGGTGACCAAAGACTTCCGGGAGGGAATTGTGTGAAAAGACCTGCACTGAAGGTCCCTACGACATGCTTACAGTTACCTGCGAGGGGTTTTGCCGGAGGCGGTTCGTATCGGTAGAGCACTTCCCACCGACAGAAAGAGAGACCAATGAAGGTACGTTTCAAAATCGCGATCGCCGCTACTGCGGCAGCCGCCCTCGCGTTGACAGCTTGCGGCACGGAAAAGCCTGCGGCAGACGGCGGCACGTCAGGTTCCGATGACGCTGCCAGCAGCCTGGTTGCGAAGTCTGCGGAGGCGATGAAGGGCCTCACCGGAGCGCATCTCGTTCTCACTGCCGACGGCAAGGTGCCCAATCTCAAGGTCACCAAATTGGAGGCCGACGTTGCTGGAAAGCCCGCGGTCGTCGCCACCGGCGAGGCCACCGTGCAGATGGGGCAGGACACGCAGACCACCAAGCTGATCTATGTCGATGGTCATCTCTACTCCGACGTCGCCGTCCCCGGTGAGTGGTTCGACTACGGTGACGGCAACTCGATCTACAACCTGTCGGTGATCTTCGATCCGAGCAATGGTCTCGCAAATGCCCTGTCAAATCTGAAGGACCCCAAGGAAGCCGGCTCGGAAACCATCGACGGAACACCGACCACCAAGATCACGGCGAAAGCCTCGACCAACGATGTAGCGGTGTTGGCCGGTGCACGGAAAGCACCTGAAAACGCCCAGGAGTGGCCGGTCACCGTGTGGATCGCCGAGAGCGATCCGCACTATCTGGTGCAGGCTCAGATCAACGTCGGTGATCCCTCGGATGCCAAGGTGACCATGACCCTGTCGGACTTCGGCAAGACGGTCACCGCTGAGAAGCCGGCCATCACCCCGCCCAATTGAGCGACAGATCTGAAAGGAAACCAAACAACATGGACACCAGAAGTTTTGGGCGCCGGGTGGCCGCGGCCAGTGTCGGAGTCTTGGCCGTCGGCGTAATTGAACTCCCGACTGCCCACGCCGCACTGTCGTACGGCTCCATTGCGTACGCGGACAACGGGGCGGGCGCGGTGGTGTGGAACTATCCATCATCCAGAGACGCTCAGCAAGCGGCTATCCAGTACTGCGGATGGACATCCTGCGAAGCGCTGAACTACTTCACCGATTGTGGCGTGGCAGTGCGTAACGACACCCACGTACAGGCGGCCCACGGCCGGACCCTCGGCGCGGCCACACGTGCTGCACTCAACGCCATCCCCGGTGGGGGCGGCTACATCGATCTGTGGGCATGTAACTAAAGAAGTACCGGCTGGGAGGTTGGCAGCAATCTGCCAACCTCCCAGCCTCTTTCGTGGTCGGGCGAGTGGCCAGTTGGGCCCTGGCCTCAGTCAGTGTTTCGAGACGCTGGCCACGCGGAACTCGGCTCCTTGGATGTCCTCGACATTCTCGGAGAAGGTGAACAGGTCCTCGGTAGTGGACTGTCCGCCTGCCAAACTGGTGACGCTGGCGGTGTCTTCGGCGATGCGGTCACCGTTGGCGTCGATCGCTTCGATCTGCACATAAAAGCTGGTGCGCTCGCTGCCTTTGTTCCGGAAGGTCACGGGCAACTTGCCGTCCTTGCGGTACTCGGTATCGGTCCGGACAAACTTCCCGAAGGTGACTTCCAATTCGTCCTCGAGGATCTGTTCGGTCTGCCCGCCGGTTCCCTGAGAGATGGTGTCGTTGATGTCGCCGGTCATCTTCGCGAAGAACACCACTGGAGCGACGAAGACTGCAAGCACAATGACCACTGCCGCGACGACCAATCCGATGATGAGACCCTTCGAGGACTTCTTGGGGCCGGCTGGTGGATACGCCGGATACTGTGTCGGCCATCCCCGCGACGGATAGCCAGGCACTGGGCCGGGCGGATAATTCGGCGGGTTGCTGGGCTGGGGCTGCGAAGCATAATCCGGCGTCGATTGCCACTGTTCGTGTGGGTATGTCACGGCGTGAAACTCCTGTCCTGGCCCGGCATCTGCGAACTCAGTGGAAGCCTAAGGCGTCCGGTTGCCCCGCAACATCACCAATTGCGCGGCTTTGCCAGTCAGCGGAGATTGAACAAGTGCTCTTACGGAAACCGTTGGTAGCACTGGTCAGGATTGCTGGTCAGTCCCGAACGGAAGGCCATGATCCGCGTAAATCCGGCCGGAACGCTCTCGCCGTCGTTGCCGCTGGCAGCCCAACCGTTGGTGAGCAGGCCGGCGACCGCTTCATCGAGATCCCCGGCAGTGAGCTGAAGCGACTGGCCAGAGGGCAAGCGAACCGGATCGGACATATCCCGGTTGGCGACCCCGGTCAGGCAAGCGGTACGCATTGCTGCGGCCTGCCCGCTGAGCTCGAGCCCCTTGGCGTGCTGGAGGGCCAGCATGTACCGGGAGGCTACGACCGACATGGCGGTGTTGTCGCCCTGGATTAGCACACGGCTGGATTCATCGGCGGGAGTGCCCAATTCGGTCAGGGCGCGGAGGTCCAGGCTGATGGTGTTGGTGTCGGGGCAGTAGGCGGCCGGCGATTCGGTCTCGGCGGCGTCAGCGCAAGGCGCGGACTCGTACACCACCTTCGGCGGATTCGCCGGTGAGTAGATCTGGTTGAGGAGTTCGATCAGGGTGTCCAGCGATTGCTCGTTGATCGGGGCGTTGGCGGTTTGTGGGTCGCCGTCGGCATCTTCGGTCAGAGCGATGGGCAGATCGCCTCTGCGCTGGTCGATCTCGTCGATGTTGATCGCGGTGCACGCTGTGATCCCGGTGTTGAAACCCATTTGGAATGCCGTGATCCGGTCCAATGCTGTGCCATGACCCTCTTCGAGCAATTCGGCCGTGTCCGGCGTGATGAGCGGATCACGGATCGCGATCGCGGCCGCCAGAACCCGGTTGAGGCCGTCGCCGGTGCTGATCGTCAGACGCGGCGAATTACCCTCCGCCACCCAACGGATGTACGTGCCCGCGAAGCAATCTGCCTGCTGTTCGAAGACGATGACGGGCGTACGGCGATTCACCAGGCTGGCCATCCGCTGGATCGCGTGGCCGTATTCATGGGCCATGAGAGCCGGCAGACTCATCTGGCCGAAGTACTTCTGTCCGGCCGGAATCAATTGCCCACGGTCCCAGGCGATCAGGCGGTCTCGGTGGCAGTAGAACGCATTGGGATTCTTGTAGGGGCTTGAGCCGCACAATTCCCGGGTCTGCGGATTGGTCGAGTCATAGGACGCGAAGTTCCTGATCGGCCGGAACGCGCCGGGCAGTGACCCGGGATACGCCTCCTGCCAGAACTGTTCGACATCGTTGACCGCAGACAGTGCGAACTTGTCCATCTGGCCGTTATCGGTGTCCTGCACAGTTCCGGTGGGGGCAGGAGCGTCGTCGCGTAACCCGCTCGGTCCGTCGGTGACGGGTAGACCTCCAACCCTGTTGGGGTCGTACAACATCGAAGCCGGCTGGCCGGGCACAACCCTCGCCACATAGTTCAGGAGCAGTACGGTGACCGTGCCGATCACCGCCGCTGCGGCAATCACCGCGATTGCGGCGCCGAACACCCGAGCGGTTCTGTTTGGCGCAGGGGGAGTGACGCGTTTGCGACGTGACATATGAGGTCCTCGGTTATGGCTGGCGGGACAGTCGCCAGGCCGGCGCAACTCGTATCAAAACGTTGACGGACTCGATAAGCAAAAGCGCGTCACGATATTCCGTGTACGTACTGGGTTGCCGGGATAGCGGACTCCGCAGCAATTCCTCGACGTTCGGCGTTGGCACCTATTGATCGTATGCGCGCTCGTGCTCCGTCTCTTACACCAAGTTTTTTGAACGAGCGTGCAGGCCGCCACGCCAACCGGGGTATCCCCGACCATAATCCGGAATGCATGGTCTCAGTAAATGCGTGATGACCTAGCGTTTTGCGCTGTCCGAATATCGCGGGCGAAATGCGGCGTGCGGCCGAAATTAGTGTGCTGAGGGAGCTAGGCCCGCTGGTAATCTCTCCTCGGGTGGAGGGGGATAGCGATGGAATCATTTGGCGATACTGCCGCGTCCGGCAAACATGTCAGCGATCAAGCGGGGATGGTCACTGCCGGTTCCCCGGTGTTGGTTGTCGGCCAGCGCGTCATCCAGAAGATCAGGCTTACGACGGGTGTCGGCGAGCCGGAGGACGGTAGGCGGTTTGGCGATGGCGCACAGCGCTTTCGGTCCGCCGGGCGGACGTTGAATGCGGCGTACTCCGGCGACAGCTGGGACGGCGCCGCGTCGGTGGCGTACACCGGCCAGACGACCACATTGGTCGGGCGCACGCAGGCCATGGTCGACGCCGACGCCCGCATGGCCTCCGTGCTGTCTCGCGAGGCCGAGCAGATCGCCGCGACTCGAGAAGGCCTCGACAGGCAATCGGAGTGGCTTGGTGACATGTCCCTGACCACTGCCGCGGCCGGACGTTTCACCCATGCCGGCCTGGCCGCGCAGACCTCCGCCGAGATGGCGATGGTGACCAAGGCGGTCGGGGAATCTGCCGATCAGCTGATGGCCTTGCACTCCGACGTCGGGGTCAACGCCGCGGCGGTGCGGGACGCGGTGAACCTCTATGCCGGCATCGCCAGCGAGGCCGTGCCGGACGATGAGGACCGCGGCTCAGGCCAGCAAGAGAAGTCGGAGAAGTCGGAGAAGTCGGCGGAGGACACGGCGGCTGATTCAGAACAACATCCTGTGTCGGCGCCGGTTGCTGAACCCACTGTCGGGGCGCAACCGGGACCGTCTTCGCCCTCAGCAGCGATATCAGGCAACCAACCGGCGGTGCCATCTCCGCCCGCAGGATCATCGGCCCCAACAGCAGCGCCGGGTGCTTCCCCAGGCTCGGATATCGCGGGAGTGGTGGCAGGGGTGATCGGCGCTATCCTCGGCCCGCTCGTCGGAGTGTTCGGCGGCATCGCCCAAGCGGGAGGTCAGGCGGCCCAGATCGCCAGCCAGGCCGCACAGGGCGGTGGACAGACCGGGCAACCGGCCGACCGGATCGACGACGACGAGATCGCGCAGGCCGCTGAGTCCGATGACAGAGGTACTCGGGATACGGGCAAAGAAGAACAGTCCGTTGACGAGGATCGTGGGCTCACCCGGGATTCAGGCGATGGCGACCCGGTGGTGGACGAACCGCGAGACGCTGGTGCCAATGACGATTCCGCTGGCGAAGGTGGCCGCGGACCTGCGATGACGCTACCTCCAGACCTGGAGGTGGCATCCGCGACAATGATTGGGCGCGCGTCTGCCCCGCAGTTCGTATTGACGGATTTGGAGCAGGGACAGCTACGTCCGCCCGTGACCGCTACATTGGAGCGCGGTATTCCGGGATCCGCTGCGGTGGTCAACAGGTAGAGATTCTGGAATAACAGGGATCGAGGGGATTCATGTCGGGAAATTTGCGGGTTGACACCGCTCTCTTGCACGAGCTGTCGGCCAAACAGGGGCAGGCCGCTGCCGACCTCGCGTCGGCGACTCAGTTGGTCGACGGCGTCAGCACTTCGTTGCGGGTAACGCATGGGCCAATTTCGTCACCCACGGCCGATGCCGTCGACGCGGCACTGCGCGCTCGTCGGGCGGCGGGAGCCGGTATGGCACGGGCGTCGCGGGGCCTCGGCGACGGGCTCAGCTGCGCGGCAACCAGCTACGGCCGTACGGATGCGGCGATGAGCGAAGCTCTTGACGGAACCGTGCGGTAGGGCCAGTCATGATTACTCCCTACGAAGCCGATGCCAGCGCACCGCCGATCGACGATGTCGTCGCGGCTGAACTGACGATTGACGGGATCCTGGTGGTCGCCGACAAGCTGGGCCTGACGGATTTTCCGCCCTCGATGGGTATCCGGTTGAACATCCCCCAACCTGATCTGCGCAAGGTTGTGTGGGAACAAGTCGAACGTGACCTGACTGCGCAGGGTGTGCTGGATGTCTTCGGCAATCCTCACCCCGAGGTAGCGGCCATGATGGATACCCTGAGCCGCCCAGATCGCACGATAGAGGGACGCTGGTGGCGTCGCGACGTCGGCGGAAAGATGATCCGGTTCGTGGTCTGCCGCAAGGGCGGCCGGCACGTCGTGGCCGCTCGCGACAACGACATGCTGGTGCTGCAGCGCGTCGCCGCACAGATCGGCCTGGCCGGCATGGTCAACACCGTGCTCGGGGACGGCAATCCGGCGAATGTCGAGCCCTTGACCGGCGTAGCGGCGACGCTCGCCAATTGCCGGACCGCCGACGAGCTCACTGGTTACGGCATCCCTCCCACCTCTGCCCGGGTGTACGCCAACATCATCTCCGAGCCGGAGAGCTGGGTGGAACTGTTGGTGACCGAGCGAAATCCCGGCGGCACGACCTCACAGGTAGACGTGGCCGCGGGTGTACTCGACTCGCGGCAGGGACGCATCGTCTCAATTCCTCGACGGGTGAACGGTGAGCTCTACGGCAGTTTCCTGACGGGTACCAAGGACAATCTGCAGCGCGCCCTCGATGCGTTGGTCGAGTTCCTGCCGTCGGCCTCGTGGTTCGACACGTCCGAGTCGGACAGCTCCTACCTGCACTGAAAGAGGGCGCAACGGTGGGTGAATTTCCGCCACATGATCCGGATGACGATGAGGACTATGAGGATCTCTCAGCGCTGGATTTCACGTATGCCGACGATGGTTCGAACGACACTGGCTTGGATGTATTCGGGACATACGAGGAGATCGTCGTATCGGGCGACACAGGATTCGACAACGCGATAACCGATGCAGGCGACGGTGAAAATCTTGCAGCGCCGTTGTTCTCAGTCACCAACCCGCCCGAAACCGTTACGGTGACGGTGTTCATGGATGGGCGGGTGCATGAGATCGAGTTGGCACCCAAAGCCGTCAATCTGACCGAACGGGATCTCGCCGAAGAGATTCTGGTCATCGCAGACCTGGCCGCCAAGCAGGCCAAGTCTGCCCAGTATTCCGCCATGCTCGCAGGAATGCGCGAGCATGGACACGACGACGCGGCGACCCGCGACTTTCTGACCCGTGACCTGGATCTGCTCACCCCGCAGCAAGCAGACGACGCTCGAGCCCAGGTCTTTTCGACGCGCTATGGAGGCGATAATGGTTGACCACCTCGCTGGGATGTTCGGCTCCGCAGTGGGGATGCTGAGCGGTTCGCCGGCGCGTTCGCTGGAGTTGTTCACCGAGATCACCAATTACGACGAATCCGCTTGTGATGCATGGGTTGGCCGGATCCGGTGCGGTGACACAGACCGGGTCACGTTGTTCCGGGCTTGGTATTCGCGTTCGAACTTCGGCCAACTGGCCGGTTCGGCCGAGATCTCGATGAACGGTGTCGGCGCGCGCGTGCCGATCGGCGGTATCTACGGCAAGGGGATTTCCTACCCCATCAATTCGCCGCTGGCGATCACCATGGGCTTCGCCGTGCAGGAGGCGAGCGAGGGCAACTACGCCGACGCGATGGAGGCATTGGAAGATGCCCCGGCAGGCGGATCCGACCATCTGGTGGCCTGGATCAAGGCGGTTATCTACGGTGCGGCGCAACGGTGGACCGACGTGATCGAGCAGGTGCGGGGCGCCGATCAATGGCCGGACAAGTTCTTGGCAGCGGCGGCCGGTGTGGCTCACGGAGTGGCGGCGGCGAATCTCGGGCTGTTCACTGAGGCCGACCGCCGGCTCACCGAGGCCAACGACACGCCGGCCGGTCAGGCATGTGCACCCGCGATAGCGTGGTACTTGGCGATGGCCCGGCGGTACCAGGGCAACGAAGAGTCTGCACACGTTCTACTGGAGTGGTTGCAGGCGAATTTTCCTGAACCAAAAGTGACTGCGGCGCTGCGCGATCCGGCCTATCGACTGGAGACAACGACCGCCGAGAAGATCGCTGCCCGAACTGATCCGTGGGATCCCTCCAGTGTGGTCGCCGATACTTCGGGGCGGGAGAAGCTGCTGGCGGAGGCGCAGGCCGAGCTCGACCGGCAGATCGGTCTGAGCCGGGTCAAGGATCAGATCGAGGCTTACCGGGCGGCGACTCAGATGGCCAGGATTCGTGCCGCGCGTGGCATGAAGGTGGGTCAGACCTCCAAGCACATGATCTTCGCCGGCCCACCGGGCACAGGTAAGACGACGATCGCGCGCGTGGTGGCCAACATCCTCGCCGGCCTGGGGGTCATCGCCGAACCCAAGCTGATCGAAACCTCGCGTAAGGATTTCGTCGCAGAGTACGAGGGACAGTCGGCCGTCAAGACTGCCAAGACGATCGACCGGGCTTTGGGTGGCGTGTTGTTCATCGACGAGGCCTACACACTGGTGCAGGAGCGCGACGGTCGAGCCGACCCTTTCGGTACCGAGGCGCTGGACACTCTGCTGGCCCGGATGGAGAACGACCGCGACCGGCTGGTGGTCATCATCGCCGGTTACAGCAACGACATCGACCGGCTACTGGAGACCAACGATGGTCTCCGTTCGCGTTTCGCCACTCGGATCGAGTTCGATTCGTATTCTCCCGACGACATCGTCGAGATCACCAAAGTCATTGCGAAGGCGAATGATTCGCAGCTCGACGAAGATGCGGCCAAGCGCGTGCACCAGGCGGCCATGCTGTTGAGCCAGCGCACGCTCAACGGCAAGCCGGCCTTGGACATCGCCGGTAACGGCCGGTACGCGCGGCAGTTGGTAGAGGCAGGTGAGCAGAACCGCGATATGCGGCTGGCTCGCTCGCTGGACTTCGAGAACCTCGGAGTAGAGCAGCTCAGTGAGGTCAACGGGGAAGACATGGCAGCGGCGATCGCGGCGGTTCACAGCCGCCTGAGTATCGGCGAATAGCGATGGCAGGCTTCCGGCTCACCACCAAGGTCCAGGTCAGTGGCTGGCGTTTCCTGCTGCGTCGCGTCGAGCACGCGATCGTGCGCCGCGATACCCGGATGTTCGACGATCCGTTGCAGTTCTACAGCCGCGCGGTGTTCGCCGGGATCGTCGTCTCGGTGCTGATCTGCCTTGGTGCGGCGTTGATGGCGTACTTCAAGCCACTCGGTAAGCAAGGCAGCGATCAGTTGCTGGTGGACCGGACCACAAATCAGCTCTACGTGATGCTGCCCGGAACCAATCTGCTGCGCCCCGTGTACAACCTGACCTCGGCTCGGCTGGCCCTCGGCAGCGCAGGCAATCCGTCGGCGGTGAAGTCCGAGGAGCTCAACCGGTTGCCGAAGGGGCAGCCGATCGGGATTCCCGGTGCACCGTACGCCACCCCGGTCGGCGCGCCCGCGTCGCGATGGACGCTGTGTGACACCGTGGCGAAGGCGGACAGCTCAGCACCCAAGGTGGAGCAGGCAGTTCTGATCCGTTCGCTGGCAACGGATCTGAGTGTCGGTGCCATGCGCGCGAACCAGGGCATGCTGGTGACGTTCGAGGGCGCCAACTGGCTCGTTACGCCAGAGGGTCGGCATAGCATCGACCTCGCCGACCGAGCGGTGAGCTCGGCGGTGGGCATTCCCGTCACCGCAAAGGCCACGCCGATATCCGAGGGGCTGTTCAACGCGCTGGCCAATAGGGGCCCATGGCAGCTGCCGGGGATTCCTGCGGCCGGAGCGCCGAATACCGTTGGGCTGCCGGAGAATCTGGTGATCGGGTCGGTCTTCCAGACTGCCACCGAATCCGATCCGCAGCACTACGTGGTGTTGCCCGACGGGGTAGCCCGCGTCAATGGGCCGACCGCTGCGGCCCTGCGTGCCACCAACTCCTACGGTCTACTGCAGCCGCCTTCCGTGGAGGCCAGCGTGGTGTCCAAGATTGCCGAGCAGGTGTATGTGTCGCCGCTGCCCGACAAGCCGCTCGAGATACTGCTGCGCCAGGACTCGCCGGTGCTGTGCTGGGCCTGGCAGCGGGAGCCGGGTGACCAAGGGGCAAAGACCACCGTCATCGCCGGCCGTCGGCTGCCGATCCCGTACTCGGCGGTGGGCACCGGAATCGACCAGATCGGTGGGGACGCAACGGTGTACATCGAAGGCGGCCAGTTGGTGCGCTTGCAGTCGCCGGATCCCCGGGTGGGCGAGAGCCTGTATTACATCGACCCACAAGGAGTGCGGTACGGCATCGCCAATGACGATGCCGCCAAGTATCTGGGTCTGTCCGGCGCGGTGAACGCGCCGTGGCAGGTCGTCGGGCTGCTGGTGGAAGGCCCGGTGTTGTCGAAGGAGGCGGCTCTGCTGGAGCACGACACGCTCCCGGCCGATCCCAATCCCCGCAAAGTCGAAAGCAAATAGGGCGCATGACAACACGGAAGTTCACCCCGACGATCAAGCGGGGCCCGCGGCTGACACCGGGTGAGATCAATGTCGCCCCACCGGATGACCTCGGAATCGAGATCCCGCCGTCGGGCATGCAGAAGGCCATGCCATGGGTCATGGGCGGCTGCATGCTCGGCATGATCTCGATCATGATCTTCACCGGGGTGCGTCAGCTGTCCCCATACATGCTGATGATGCCGCTGATGATGATCATGGGCACCGTCGGTTTCATGGGCAGCGGTGGAGGTGGCGGCAAGAAGGTCCCCGAGATCAACGCCGACCGCAAGGAGTATCTGCGTTATCTGGCCGGTCTGCGTACCCGCGTGACGTCGTCGGCCTCGGCTCAGGTGGCGTTCTTCGGTTACCACGCACCGAATCCCGACGATCTGTTGTCAATCATCGGTACCCACCGACAGTGGTCGCGCCAGGCCAACTCGGACTTCTACGCTGCCACACGTATCGGCATCGGTGCCGAGATCGCGGTGGACCGCCTGCTCAAACCGAACACCAGTGGCGACCTGGCCGGCCCGCAGGGCGCGCCGCAACCACACTTGGAGCCGGTCAGCCACATGTGGGTGACGAAGTTCCTTCGCACCCACGGCCTGATCCACGATTGCCCCAAACTCGTTCAGCTGCGGACATTTCCGACCATCGCGGTGGGTGGGGATCTCGCCGGCGCCTCGGGGCTGCTGACCGCGATGATCTGCCATCTAGCGGTGTTCCATCCGCCAGACCTGCTGCAGATCCGGGTGCTCACCGACAACCCGGAGGATCCGAACTGGTCGTGGCTCAAGTGGTTGCCGCATGTGCAGCATCAGACCGATACGGACGCGGCGGGGCCCACTCGACTGGTGTACACCCGTCCCGACGGCCTCAGTGACCTGACTGCCCGTGGTCCGCACAGCGCCGACGCCGCCCCTGGTGGGCCGTACGTGATCGTGGTGGACCTCACCGGCGGTAAGGCCGGTTTCCCGGTGGATGGCCGGGCCGGGGTTACGGTCCTGACTCTGGGCAATCACCGTGGGTCCGCTTATCGATTGCGAGTCGATGCAGACGGAACCGCAGACGACAAACTGCCGAACCAGAACTACCGCGAGGTGACGCGGGTTGTCGATCGGATGACGCCGGCGCAGGCTGGTCGGGTCGCCCGCAAACTCGCGGGCTGGTCGATCACCGGCACGATCATCGACAAGAACGTCCGGGTACAGAAGAAGGTGTCCACGGAGTGGCACCATCTGGTCGGCGCCAAGTCGGTGGAAGAGGTCGTGCCGGCACGGTGGCGGATGTTCGCCGACACCGACCGAGACCGACTCAGGATCCCGTTCGGTCATGAGCTCAAGTCGGGCGAGATCATGCATCTCGATATCAAGGAAGGCGCCGAGTTCGGTGCGGGCCCGCACGGCATGCTCATCGGTACGACTGGTTCAGGTAAGTCGGAGTTCCTGCGCACCCTGATCCTGTCATTGGTGGCTACTCACCACCCCGACCAGATCAACCTGCTGCTCACCGACTTCAAGGGCGGTTCCACCTTTCTGGGTATGGAGAAGCTGCCGCATACCGCGGCCGTCGTCACCAACATGGAGGAGGAGGCCGAACTCGTCGGGCGTATGGGCGAAGTGCTCACCGGTGAGCTCGACCGGCGTCAGTCGATCCTGCGACAGGCCGGCATACAGGTGGGCGCCGCGGGTGCCCTCTCAGGCGTGGCCGAGTACGAGAAGCACCGCGAGCGTGGTGCCGACCTGCCGCCGCTGCCGACCTTGTTCGTCGTGGTCGACGAGTTCGCCGAGCTGCTGCAGAACCATCCGGACTTCATCCAGTTGTTCGACCGGATCTGCCGGGTCGGCCGCTCGCTGCGCGTGCACCTCCTGTTGGCGACACAGTCACTCAATACCGGCGGTGCGCGCATCGACAAGCTCGAGCCCAACTTGACCTACCGAATCGCGTTGCGCACCACCAGTTCGGCCGAATCCAAGGCGGTGATCGGGACGCCGGAGGCGCAGTACATCACCAACAAGGAGAGCGGTGTCGGATTCCTGCGCGTGGGTATGGAGGACCCGGTGAAATTCCGGAGCGTCTACACGGGCAACAACTACGTGCCCGCGCTGGAGGAGTCCGCCGACGGTGACGCCAAGCCACGGGCGAAGCGTCAGGCCCGGGTTCGGATCCACCAGTTCACTACCACTCCGATTTTCGATACGGCGGTGAACTGAGATGAGTACAGATGCCGAACCCAGGGTGCTGCGCGAGGTGGTCCTCGGTCAGCTGGGCACCGGTGAGAGCCGCGCGTACAAGATGTGGTTGCCGCCGCTGACCGATCCGACGCCCGTCAATGAACTGATCGAGCGTGACTACCAACGCCAGCCGCTGCGCTTCGCTCTGGGAATCATGGATGAGCCGCGCCGGCACCGGCAGGACATCTGGGGCGTCGACGTTTCGGCGGCCGGCGGCAACATCGCGATTGGCGGTGCACCACAGACCGGCAAGTCGACCTTCCTGCAGACCCTGATGCTCTCGGCCGCGGCCACCCATAGCCCTCGCGACGTGCAGTTCTACTGCATCGACCTCGGCGGTGGTGGTCTCATGTACATCGAGGGCCTGCCGCACGTCGGCGGCGTGGCCACCCGCGCCGAACCGGACCGGGTCAACCGCGTAGTGGCCGAGGTCAAGGCTGTGCTGAGGGCCCGTGAGCAGGTGTTCAAGGAATACCGCGTGGGTTCGATCTCGGCCTATCGCGCGATGCGCGACGATCCGAACAATCCGGCCGCGCAAGACCCGTTCGGCGACGTCTTCCTGGTGATCGACGGGTGGCCGGCATTCGCGTCCGAGTTCCCCGACCTCGAACCCGCGGTCCAGGATTTGGCCGGTCAGGGTCTGGCCTACGGCGTGCATGTCATCATCTCCACACCGCGGTGGACCGAGCTGAAATCACGCGTGCGTGACTACCTGGGCACCAAGCTGGAGTTCCGCCTCGGTGACGTCAACGAAACGCAGATCGACCGAATCACCCGGGAGATCCCGGCCAACCGCCCTGGCCGGGCCGTGTCCCTGGAGAAGCACCACCTGATGATCGGTGTTCCCCGCCTGGACGGCGTGCACAGTGCCGAGAACATAGTGGAGGCCATCACGGCGGGTGTGGAGCAGGTGGCGGCCCGCCACACTGATCAGGCACCGCAGGTGCGGGTGCTACCGGAGCGGATCTACCTGCATCAGCTCGACCCCAATCCGCCGGGACCCGACGCCGATTACCGGACCCGCTGGCAGGTGCCGCTCGGTGTGCGGGAGTCCGATCTCACCGTCGCGTACAACCCGATGTATACGACTCCGCACCAGCTGATCTTCGGTGCTCCCAAGTCGGGCAAGACCACCATCTTGCAAGCGATCGCGAAGGCGATCTGCAGTCGCAATACCCCCGACCAGGTGCGATTCATGCTTGCCGATTATCGATCGGGACTGCTCGACGCAGTACCCGACTCGCATCTGCTCCTCGCCGGCGCGATCAACCGCAACAGTGCCTCGCTGGAAGAGTCCATCAAGGCACTGGCCTTCAATCTGCAGAAGCGGCTGCCCCCACCCGACCTGACCACCGCGCAATTGCGGGCCCGGTCCTGGTGGACCGGTCCTGACATCGTGCTGTTGGTCGATGACTGGCACATGATCGTCGCCGCATCCGGCATGATGTCGCCGATGGCGCCGCTGGGCCCGCTGTTGCCTGCGGCCGCCGATATCGGTCTGCACATCATCGTGACGTGTCAGATGAGCCAAGCCCACCGGGCCACGATGGACAAGTTCGTCGGCAGCGCCTACGGCGCGGGTTCGCCCACATTGTTCTTGTCGGGCGAGAAGAACGACTTCCCGTCGCGGGAGATCATCGTCAAGAAAAGGCCACCTGGCCAGGCATTCATGGTTTCACCGGATGGCAAGGAAGTCATTCAGGCGGCGTATGTCGATCCGCCCGAAGAAGAAGTGTTCGCACCACCCCAATAGGGCAGTTAGTATTTATCCAACGCACTCAGCAACGCTGGCGGCGGCCCGCCAGCAAAGGGATCGGGGGACAGATTCCTTGGCGACTTGGCAAACTCTCTGCCACGTCGCATTTGGGTGCGCGTCCCTGGTTTTTCCAACCGACACAGGGGAGCAAGCAAATGCAACCGTTGATGCACAATCCGGCCGTCGAAGGTGTTGCGGCACAGGTGATCGCAAACGCCGCCCGGGGACTGGCCGGCGGTACCACCGCCTCGGCCGCCGTCACCGCTCTGGTTCCGGCCGGGGTCGACGAGGTCTCGGTGATGGCCGCCGCTGCCTTCGCCAGCGAAGGGGTCGAGGCTTTGGCGGTGAACTCGTTCGCTCAGGAGGAACTGGCACGGGCGGGCGCCGCGTACTTGGAGTCTTCAGCGATGTACACCGCAGTCGACACAGCCAACGCCACCACTCTTTAGTCGAAACGATTCGTCAGAGTTAGGGTCTCCCAGCAATGGTCGCCGTACCGCCCGTTCCGCCGACCTGGTTCGCGATGCCGCCAGAGCTCAACACCGCGCGCCTGATGTGCGGAGCCGGCCCGGCGCCGATGCTCCAGGCGGCAGCAGGTTGGGAAGGGCTGGCGATACTGCTGGAGACCCAGGCGGACGAACTGGCCGCGGCGCTGAGCAACTTGACTTCGGTGTGGAGTGGAACGGCGAGTGAACGTGCCGTCTCTGCGACGATGCCGATGATCATGTGGTTGCGGACCATGGTGATGCAGGCACAGAAGCGGGCCTTGCAGGCGGGCGCTCAGGCGAGTTCGTATTCGCTGGCCCTGTCGACGACGCCGCCGATTCCGGAGATCGAGCAGAACCACGTCACTCACGGCGTCCTGGAGGCCACCAACTTTCTGGGTATCAACACGATGCCGATCGGATTGAACGAGACCGACTACTTCGTGCGGATGTGGAATCAGGCTGCCGGAGCGATGGAGGCGTATCACGCCGAAACCACCGTCAACCTGCTGTTCGAGCCCTTCATGCCAATGAAGCCGATCGTGATACCCGGCGTTGGCGAGACAGGTGTGGCGGCGGCTCTCGCGAGCATCGCACCGGGCACCGCCGCGGGGCTGATTCGCAACGCCGCGATCGAGGGCGTCAGCGCAGCGGCCACGATCGAACAGGTGGGTATGGCTGCGGGCGGTGCGGCGGCTCAGGCCAACCTGGCCGAACAGCGGGCGGTCAGCGTGGCACAGAAGGGCGAGAACGCCGCACAGCAGGACAAGAATCCAACGCAGCAAAACCCCATGCAGCAGGGAATGCAGATGGCCATGCAGATGGGGCAGCAGGCAGGGCAGATCGCGGGGCAGATCCCTCAGATGCTGCAAAGTTCGATGCAGACGCTGACACAGCCGCTGCAGCAGGCCACCCAGATGGTGAGCCAATTCAGCAGCATGGGTAGCCAATCGGGCATGCAGTCGGGGTTGATGGGAGCGTCTCCGTTCTCGAATCATCCGCTGGCCGGGGGCGCGGGCCCGAGTTCGGGGGCCGGTCTGGTGCGTGCGGCGTCGTTGCCCGGTGCAGGCGGCACTCCGGCACGAACACCCCTGATATCCAGCATGTTGGGTATCAGCGGTGAGGCAAAGCCGGTTCCCATGGGCGCGGCCGGTGGTGGAAGTGGTCCATTAGCACCGGTTGGTGCCGGTGGCGGCGGTGGGCCTATGACCCATGCCAACAAGGGCAAGACCGAAGGGAAGACGAAGGACGCGCTGGTCTCTCCGACCGCGCTGACATACAACGACGATGACGATGAAGGCGACGACTGGTGATTCGTCGACCAGCAACAGACTTTCCGGCCGAGGGGCTGGGAGACTCACCAAAGATCTGGTGAGGACACAGGGAAATAAAGGGGAAATCCACAATGAGCATGCCAGGTTTGACTGCAGATCCTGCCGTCCTCGCCAAAGAGGCGAGTAACTTCGAGCGAATTGCCGGCGAGCTGAACA
This sequence comes from Mycobacterium sp. URHD0025, assembly GCF_000426065.1. Lineage (GTDB taxonomy): Bacteria > Actinomycetota > Actinomycetes > Mycobacteriales > Mycobacteriaceae > Mycobacterium. The sequence goes on from NZ_AUEQ01000017.1 coordinate 102,917, forward strand.
CGGTGATGCACCGCGTTGACCAGATTGGCGCACAACTCAGCGCCAATTTGAAAGGCGCGGCGGGTACGGCCGCTCACAGCGCGGTGATCCGTTTCCAAGAGGCAGCGACGAAGGTGAACACCGAGCTTGACGAGATATCAAGCAACATCGGTGTCACCGGCACGGATTACGTGGGAACGGACGACGACCAGGCCTCAGCTTTGGGTTCCACAGTCAATATGTGGTGACACCAACCTCAGACCAACTCATTTTCAATCGACGACCATCAACTTAGGAGAGATCACATGAGTGACGGAATTGGTTACAATTTTGCCGGCATTGCCGCGGACGCCGCGGATCTGGGTGCCGCGTCCAGCCAGATGAATAGTCTGCTCGACGAGGGCAAAGGCTCCATGACCACACTGCAATCGATGTGGGACGGCAGCGGTCAGGCATCCTGGCTGGCGTTGCAGACTCGTTGGGACGCCAACGCGGCTGAGCTGAATGCCGCGCTCACGGACCTCGGGCGCGCAATCGAAGAGGCCGGCGCGCAGATGGCTTCGACCGAGGCGAGTGTGACGTCTAGGTTCGGTTAATCGGGCCCGTGCACACACAGTGTGGTGGGCGGGAAGTTCGGACCGTCTGGAGATGGTCGAACCCGCCCACCACTTGTGCTTGGGTGTAAAGATCTAATTATCTGTTTGACTATCTGAGGGGTCCCAATGTCGGCCGACTATGACCGGCTCTTTCATTCGTCGGAACCGGGGAAGCCGGTCGATGACGCCACGGCCATCGTGGACAGAGACGCCATCCTGAAGGCCGCCGCTGCCGCGACGCCTCCGCCCCCGCCGGTTGGGGAGCCCAGTGCCACGGACATTCCCGTGGACCCGGCGGCACGTACGGCGCCCACTCAAACCCAGTCGGCAGCCCAACCGCGGCATGCCGAGACACCGCAGATGCCGGCGCCGATGCCGCAGCCTCCCGCGACCGCGCCGCAGTGGCCGCAGAACCCGATGCTGCGGGCTCCGCAGCAGCAATTCGGCCCGGGCGCGCGCCATGAGCAGGCTCGCCAGGCGCCTGGGCCAGTTGCGCGCGTTGCGCCCGGTCCAGCGCCGTCGCAGTTCGCTGACATGGATCCCGAGATCAGTGGCGCGTGGCGAGCGGGGCAGGCCATTCCGACTCCGGCCGCCCCCGGTCCGACCTCGGCGGCGACGATGGGCAACCACCGCGCGATTGACGCGCTGTCGCACGTCGGTGTGAAGACCGGTGTGAAGATGCCGTCGCAGCGCGGCTGGCGGCATTGGCTTTATTTGACGACGCGGATCAATCTCGGTCTGTCGCCTGATGAGGTCTACGAACTTGAGTTGCACAGTCGGATCCGGCGCAACGCCCGCGATTCGTACCAGATCGGTGTGTTCGGTCTGAAGGGCGGCGTCGGCAAGACCGCCGTCACGGTCGCGCTGGGCTCGGCGATGGCCAAGGTTCGCGGTGACCGCATCCTGGCGATCGACGCCGACCCGGACGGTGGCAACCTCGCTGACCGTGCCGGACGCCAGTCGGCGGCGACGATCTCCGACCTGCTGGCCGACCAGGAACTCTCTCGCTACAACGACATTCGTGCCTACACGAGCATGAACGGGTCAAACCTCGAGGTGTTGTCGTCGGAGGACTACAGCGGCGCGCAACGTGAGTTCAACGACGAGGACTGGAAGAGCGCCACCGCAGTAGTGTCTCGCTACTACAACCTGGTGCTCGCTGACTGCGGTGCCGGGCTGTTCCAGAAGGCTTCTCGCGGAGTGCTTTCCAGCGTTTCCGGCATGGTCATCGTGGCCAGCGCCTCGATCGACGGGGCCCGACAGGCAGCCATCACCATGGACTGGATGCGCCAGAACGGGTATCAGGATCTGCTCGGCCGGTCCTGCGTCGTCATCAACCATGTCACGCCGGGCAAGCCGAACGTCGACGTCGAGGATCTGGTGCAGCAATTTGAACGCCACGTGCCTCCGGGCCGCGTCATCGTGCTGCCCTATGACAAGCACATCGCTGCGGGCACCGAGATCCAGCTCGACCTGCTGAGCGATACGTACCGGCGGCGCGTCACCGAGCTGGCTGCTGCGCTGTCCGACGATTTCGACAGGCTTGAACGGCGTTGACCGCGACTGCAGCCGCCGCTGACACTTCCAGCGCGACGCCCAGCAAGCCGTCGACTACCAGGGTCACCATCCTCACCGGTAAGCGGTTGACGGATTTGGTGTTGCCGGCCACTGCGCCGATCGAGACGTATATCGACGAAACCGTCAGTGTCCTGGGCGAATTGCTCGAAGACACCCCGAAGGACACCCTCGCCGGATTCGACTTCTCGGAGCAGGGCATGTGGGCGTTCGCCCGCCCTGGTGCGCCACCGTTGAAGGCCGCCGAGTCCCTGGACGATGCCGGGGTCGTCGACGGATCGCTGCTGACGCTGGTTTCCGTGAGCCGCACCGAGCGCTACCGTCCACTGGTCGAGGACGTGATCGACGCAATCGCGGTGCTCGATGAGTCACCTGTGTTCGACCGGACTGCGCTGGATCGTTTTGTCGGCCTGGCCATTCCGGTGGTCGCCACCGTTGTGACCGTCATGTCGCTGCTGTCCTGGAGTGGCGCCGGCCAAGGTTGGTGGTGGGCGGTGGCGCTGGGGCTGTTCGGCCTCGGGCTTCTCGGGGGCAGCTTCACCGCGCAGAGTCGTTACCAGAATCTGGATTTGGCCGAGAGTCTTCTTTTGGCGTCCACGATCGTGCTCGCCGGTGCCGCAGCGCTGGCCGTGCCGTTGCCGTACGACGCCGATTCTCTTGGCGCGCCACAGCTCGCCGGCGCGGGTGCGGTGGTGCTGCTGTTGACGTTGGCCACCCGCGGCGGGCCGCGTCACCGCGCCGATGTGGCAGCGTTCCTCGCGGTCCTGGCGATCGCCATCACGGGCGGGGCTATCGCCGTCGGATATGGCGGGGGCGTTTGGGTGCCCGCGGGAGCGATCGCGTTCGGGCTGGTCGTGGTGACCAACGCTGCCAAACTTACTGTCGCCGTTGCCCGTATCGCATTGCCACCGATTCCGGTGCCGGGTGAGACAGTATCCAACGATGAACTCCTCGACCCGGTCGTCACCCCGGATGAGGTCGACGACGCCTCACCCACGTGGAAGGCAATCATCGCGTCGGTGCCGGAATCGGCTGCCCGGTTGCAGGAACGCAGCCTGCTGACGCGCCAGCTATTGATCGGGTTCCTTTCAGCCGGTGCGCTGGTGCTGTCGATCGGTGCGATTGCTGTTGTGGTGCAAGGGCATTTCTTTATTCACAGCATGATCGTCGCCGGCCTGGTGGCCGTGATCTGTGGCTTCCGGTCCCGTCTGTATGCCGAACGGTGGTGCTCTTGGGCCCTCCTTGCGGCAGCGATCAGCGTGCCGACTGGCGTGATGGTCCGCCTGTGCCTGTGGAACCCGGGCAACGCCTGGATGGTGCTGGGGATCTACACGGCGGTGGCGTTGGTTGCTTTGATCGCGGTGGGCGCCGCCGACGGAGTACGCCGAACGTCGCCGGTCACCAAGCGGATCTTGGAACTGACAGATGGCGCCGCTATTGCTGCGGTGATCCCGCTGCTGTTGTGGATCGCCGGGGTGTACGACCTGCTGCGAAATCTGCGGTTGCACTGAGGCTTGTCGGGCGCTGGGGGAACCGATTACCCAAGCACCGGCACCAGCGCGGGCAGCGTCCACTGCAGGACCTCCCGAAGGGCACGGACGGTGTGGCGGGGCGAATCGACCCGTCGCGTGCGACGCATGCTGAAGGCCGCCGAGCACCTAGATTTTGTGCGTTCGGCCTGCGTTGGGCTCGGGTAGCATTTTGCTGAACTACTGGTAGAGGGGATCGTCGACGGCCGTCCTGGAATGATGTTGATTGGGTGGCCGTAGCCGCGTCGTCGCGTAACGGGCCAGAGGGTATTCGGGGCCGCCGGCGGGCCTGCTCAGCGAGTTCCTCACGGCTAACTGATGGGGGTGCCATGACCGGGGAGCTGAAGGTCAATATTGCCGAACTGCGGGCGGGCGGTTTGGGATTTCGGGATGCGGCCGATGCGCTTCCTGATCCGCCGAGTGCGTTCCCCTCATTGGGCGGAGATCGGTTCTCGCAAGCGATGACCGACCGTACCAATGAGGTGGAAGCACCGCTCAAGGACACGTTGCCAACAACCAGAAGTGATGCGCAGACGACGGCGACGAACATCGGTGTGGCCGCTGATCAGTATGAGCAGACTGACCAGCAGGCTCAGGGAGCCATCGACGCCCGGTCGGCGGAGTTCGACTCGAAGTTCGGTTCACCGAGCTCGAGCGGTGGCGGTGGGGCGATGGATGCGATGGGTCAGTTCGGCCAGCTGATGCAGGTGCCGATGCAGATGGCCCAGCAGTTGGCTCAGGTGCCGATGCAGATGGCTCAACAGGCGGGCCAGATTCCGCAGACGATCATGCAAGGCGTCCAGCAGTTCGGTCAGATGGGAGGCGGGCTCGGCCAAGGCAGCTCGGCTGCGGAAGGCTCCCCTGCCGGTCCTGCAGGGTCGGTGCCTGATGCGGAGACTGAGTCGTCTTCCGATGACGAGAACCGTGAGGGCAAGGACGCGCAGCAAGACCAGGATGATCAGCGCGAGGGAGCTGTCGCGTCCGATGGTGGCGCGCAACGGGCACCGGTACTCGAATCGCCCGCACAAGGGGCGCCGTCTAGCCCGACGGTCGAGGCTGCGCCCAGCCATCCGCGGCGGCCGCCGGGTGATCCGTCAGTGTTGTTGTGACCGATAGTGCTTTTTGACTCGAAGGTGTGGTGATGACGCTTCCTCCTCCTCCCCAGGATCCGTTCGGTTCGCAACCCTCCGGTGGGGGTGGGGGGTCGCAGTGGAGTGGGCCAGCGCCGCAAGGTGCGATACCGCCGTACGCCGGTGGCGGGCAACCTCAGGGAGCACCGCAGTACGGGCAGCAGCCCGGTGCGCCGTGGCAACAGCAGCAGTCCTGGGCCGGCGCCCCGTCCCCACATCCGAACAAGGGCGGCAAGGGCAAGTGGATCCTGGTGGGTCTCGCGCTCGTCGCGGTGATCGCGGTGAGCGTCGTCGGAACTGTTCTCGTGCTGCGCCCAGATTCGGGAGGCAGCGGCCAGTCGCCCAACTCAGCCGACGGCGCCTCGGATTTCGCGAGCGCAAATGACACCGGACCGGCCAATATCATCACCGAGGAGCCGACTTGCGAAGCGTGGGTAAAGATCGCGCGCGATATGGAGGCAGCGGTCCCTGAATGGAACCACCAGGATTATGCGGTGCCAGCGGCAGAGTGGACGGCCCAACAACGAGAGGTGTTCGAGAAGGAAAGCTCGGTATTAGCTACCTCGATCAAAAAGGTGGCTAACCTCGCGAAGCAGACACCGCATCGGATCGTACGCGAACTGTATGGGCAATATTCTGCGTACGCTCAGGCCGTTATCGATGCTATTCCAACTTACGCGTCGGCAGATAACTACATTGTTGCAGCGTACAATAAATTCGCGGCGACGCTCAGCAGGGTGTGCGATGCGATTCATTTCCGCGCGGCGCAGGAAAGTGCTCCCCTGATTCCACTCCCTGGGCCTCCGACGGATGTCGAGGCGATGAATCGTGACATTTCTCTGGTACCGGAGCGATTTCTGAGCGGTCAAAATCGTGTGTGTGACGACTGGATAAGTACGACTGAGCGTTACGACAAAGACACCGAGGCTTGGCGCGCTATCGACGCGAACATCCCGGCAACGGCATGGACTTTAGATCAAAAAGCCGTCATGGACGCAGTTGTGCCCGTGATGGTCACTTATGCAGATGATATGGAGCGTTTGGGTCGGCAAAGCGCGAATCCGGTTTGGGAGGACTTCGCGGTCTTTGCAGCGCAGTATAGGCGCGCGTATGTCCAGGCGATTCCCACATATGCGCCAAATTCTTCCTATATTTCGGGGGTATCGTCATTTCTGTCCAACGCGATCTATTGGGCGTGTAAGGCAGAGTCGTGAGTGCGATTGCCAACCCCGGCCCTGTGCTGATTGACGACATTTCGGATATCTCCGCGTTGATGGGCGGGACTATAGAGAAGCCGCCTGGTGAGTACGCGCCTACTATGACGGGTCCGGGAGCGTGGCCGGAGTTCGATGAGTCGGTGTTCGATCAGCGAAAAGAAATGCTGAGCAGTATCAAATCAGCGGTGTCCCAAGCCCGGGCGAGCTGGGATGCGGTACATGCGGGAATTTTCAATGGGCTGCTGGTATGGGTCGGTGGCAGCGCGACGGCCGCTGCGGCGAAAGCGCAGGAGCACAGCAAGGCGATGCAGGAGATCGAACAGCAACTTGCTGATGCCATCGAATGGTGTGGTAAGGCGTGGGTGACCACCAGGATGGCGAAAAAAGCGATTTCCGACTATGTCGAGCTCAAGCACAAGGAAATTTATGACTTCTTGGCTAAGGCGGAGAAGGAGGGAACGAAGGCGCAAGATGCCAAAGATGCAGCGCAGAAGATAGCTGAGCAGGCATACCACGCCAACAAGAAATTTCTGGACACCCTGGCCGACAGCCTGGGTGGAAAAACCGAAGCGGCCGAATCTCCACCACCTGGGAATAATGTCGCCGGCCCGCTCGAAAATAATGGCACCGGGACGCCTGGATCGACGTCTCCCGGATCGACGGCATCGGTTGGAGGCACATCCGGTTCAGGTAAAGAGCCGTTGGCGTCGTTAATGAGTAATGAACCCAAGGGGCATCCGCAACCCGGCGACGACGCGCCCGCGGGTGGTGCGCCGGCTAAGGCAGCTGAGGGTTTGGGTGAGCAGGCGCAACCGGCCCCTCGTGCTCCGTCTGCGGGTGATGAGGGCGGAGCGTCGGCTAAGGCAGCTGAGGGTTTGGGTGAGCAGGCGCAACCGGCCCCTCGTGCTCCGTCTGCGGGTGATGAGGGCGAAGCACCGGCTAAGACAGCTGAGGGCGTGGCTGAGCAGGCGCAACCGGCCCCCGCAACTCTCCCGACTGTCTCGCCAAATCCCGCTCAACCCCCTGCTGGCAAACCACCCACGAGCCCGGTGACTCCTTCCGTTCCGTCCGCGCCGGGGGCGCCGAGCGCCCCAAGTCTGGGCGGCGCGCCTAGCTCCTCGAGCGCGGCGAGCAGTCCGTTGAGCAGCGGGTCCTCCTCTTTGGCAGGTGCGGGGATGGATCCGTCAAAGGCAGCAGAAGCACTGGCCGGCCGTCCGCCCGTGGATCCGCTCAAGGAGTTCTCGAAGGGCTTTGCGGATTCGGCTGGGACGCCGGTGCATGCTGCTTCTTCTGGCGGGGGTGCGCCCCCGCCCTTGGCGCCCGCTCCTGCGGTTCCAGCTAGTGATCCAATGGTGCCGGCGAGCACCAACACGGCGCCGGTGTCGCAGAACAGTGCGCCCGCCGCTGCGCCGCCGGCCCAGCCTCCGTCGGGTGGCCCGATGGGTATGGGTGGTGGCGGCATGCCGTTGGGCCCGCCGCCTACTGCGCCGCCGGCCGGAGCGGTGGCACCGCCCCCGCCACCGGCTGCTCCACCTGCGCCCGCCGTGTCGGCAGCGGCCGGCGCCCAGGTGGCTCCGATACCGGTATCTGCGGCGCGTGCCGAGCGTGATGCCGCGCTGAACGCGGCAAAGCGTTCGGGTTCTGACCCGTTGGAGACGGCGCGCAGGATCGCAGCCGCGCTCAATGTTGGTGTGGGCGAGCTGAAGTTCACGTGGCTGACCGGATTGACCCAGGACGGAACGATCGTGGTGGCGAACAACTACGGTTTGGGTTACATCCCGCAGGGGGTCAAGTTGCCCCAACAGGTCAAGTTCGCGAGCGTGGACGAATCCATTCCGATGGAGGAACGGGCCAAGTGGACGACGTATCCGATTCTGGCGTTGCATGGTTGGGCGCAGGCGCACGATACGACTCTGAGGGCGGTCATTGGGTTTGAGGAGCAGTTCAAGGGTTCGGATCCCGGCGTGCCGACCGTTGCGCTGCAACGCGAGGATTTACCTTCCGATGGTCGGATGCAGGGGCGGTCTCGGTTGGAGGTGATTGCTCCGGAGGTGGCCGCACGGTTGTCAGCGGTGACTGATGCAATGTTGATCGACATGCTGCCGCCGGCGCCAGCTGATCCGCAACCACCGGAGGATCGGCGGTTCGAGCTCATGATGGAGGTTTTTCGGCCGTTGTTGAGCGCTGATACGGGCCGAGCTGTGCCGCAGCTGCAGGCATTGATTCCTTTTGCAAATCATATGCAGGAGATGGCTTTACACGGTGCGTATACAGCTGTCGATGGCGAGGCTCTGCGCACTGCGACGGCCGATGCGATCTACTGGCAGCACATCGGTGTGATGGCTGGTGATGCGCTGGCCACGGTTTCTGTCGCTGTGTAGGCGAGGACTCGGGCATTGCAGACGTGTTTCGACGTGCTCCGCCAGCATCTGGTCCCCTGCAAGCCCTTAGGCCCGGGGCCGGCCAGGCGGCTCGACCTCGTCCGCGCCCATTGCAAGGGACCTCGAACGAGCCGTCACCAACAAGTCAGCCCGCCTGACCATGTACGGCGAGGCGGGCTGACTCGGTTTAGTTCGGGGCCCTCAGCCCAGTTCCGACCCGTCAGCGGTCAGCTCCGCGACCATCGCATCCAGCCGTTCCCTGTCGGCCTCGATGGATGTCGTCGCCGCAGCCGTTGCCTTCTGGATCGCCTCGTTGAGCCGTTGTTCGACGGTGTGTGCACCCAACCGCAGTAGTCCGTCCTTGATGTAGACGTCGGTCAGCTGATGATGGCCGTTGAGCGTAACTTCGACGCTCTGGGCTTCGTCTGTCGCCGTGAACGTTTCGGTGTTCATTTTGTGCAGCTGATCATCCATGAGCGACTGCAGTTGCTGTGCTTGGCGCAGTACCGCAGCGACCTGCGGGTGTATCTCGTCGGTCACTTCGAATCCTGCCCGTCCTGGCCAGGCTTACGCTTCCGCCGGCCGATCACGCCTTCGGTGTAGTTGCGATCCTCGACGTACAGGTCTTCATCGGGGGCGAGGTTGGCGTCGCGCCGCTTCTCCCTGCCCTGGCCACCCTGTCCATGACCGCCGCCCATGCCGCCCATACCGCCGCCCATACCGCCGGCGCCGGAACCTCCGGAAGCCCCGGCCGGGATCGCACCGCCACGGGCACCGGCAGGAGACGCTGCCACGGAGTCGGCTCCGACGGCAGGACCGAGGGGCGCGGCGGGCATCCCGCCGCCACCCAGGCCTCCGCCCCCGCCTCCAGCGCCGGCACTCGCCGGCTTGAGGCTGGGCTCTCCGACACCGGGGATCTCGGGCGTGCCCTCAGGCAGACCCGCGCCAGGACCCTTTGGCGCGCCACCGCCGGACGGGGCGCCACCTGAGGGTGCGCCCCCACCTGAGGGTGCGCCACCGCTCGGAGAACCGCCGGACTTCTCACCGGCTGAGGGATCAGCCCCGGTCGGCGCTGACATTGATGCGGGATCGACTGACGGCATCTTGGGCATCTCCGGCACGCCGCCTGGTCCCCCGGGTAGGCCGCCTGGTCCCCCGGGTACGCCGCCGGGGCCCCCGGGTCCGGTGGGCACAGTTGACGGGTCGATGCCGCCCGCACCTCGAGGTGGGTTGGCTGCCCGCACCGGTTGGGTCACCAAGGAGCTGGCGTAACTGTCGCGGACTTCTCCAGATCGCTTCTCCAACTCCTCCATGTCAGCGATAACCCGCTCAACATGGCCGTTCGCGATGTCGTAAGACATCCCGAGGCCGTCGAATATGCCGCCGTTCCACGATGTGGAGTCGGCGAGTTCCTTCTCCAGCTCGAGGTACTTTTCATACAGCGGTGTGTGGGCCTCCAAAGTTGCCTTGTGCTGGTCGTAGATGCTCTTTGCTACTTGGGCGAGCGCCGCCCAGGCGGTGGATAGCTGGTTCATCCAGTCCACCAGCTCTTTTCGGTAAGTTTCAGCGGCCTCCGCCGCTCCGCCCTCCCAGGCGGGAATGCTGGTGATCGGGAGAATCGAGCTCAAATCCGATGCAGTTTTTGACCACTGGCTGTGAGCGTTGCGCGCTGAAGAACCTTGGTCGCCCCCCTCGAGCTTCTTCTGAGCCTCCTTGATGTTCATACATTGACCCGGTGGGATGGCGGCCATCGGCTCCATAGGTTCCGGGTCAGCCGGGCGCGGCGTAGGAGGTGGCGGAACAGTGATGTCCGCCATCGCTGCCATCCGCGCTGGATCCGAAGACAGTATCCCGGCGTACGCTTCGTCCTTGTGGTCGTACTCGGTGGCGGCCTTCTCAAGGATGTCCGCGACGCGCGCGGCCTCCTCCTTTGCCCAGTTATTGCTGCGCTGCAGGGCGGCGGCGTTTTTATTCAAATTGCCGATCGCGGTTCCGGCGGGCATGAAGTCGTTCGGTGCCTGCACTTGAATGGGTTCCCCCGGCCACGTCAGCCCGGTCAGTTCCGCCGCGCGACTGCGAAGCTGGCTGGTGTCGACCTTCAATTCTTCTGGCATAGCTATTCCTCCCGACCCTTCTGGGACCCCTCTCCCAGGAAGCTTGATGTCACTGCTCCAGCGCCATCTGGTAGCGGCTCTCTTCACGCGGATTGATCAACGTGATCGGCAGCTGCCGGTGGCGCGGTGTGTCAATAAAGTTGGGCCGCATGATGACTCGGCCGACGCCCTGATGTGGTCCCAGATACGTCGTGGCGTTGGGCCATGCCACGCGCGGTACGCGCCCGACCCGGCCGTTGATCATCGTGGCGAACTCGCGGAACTGCGGCCCGAGGGTCACCACCGCTCCGGACGCGGCGGAGCGGATGACGAACTGAGTGAAGAGTCGGGAGTCGCCGAGGTTGATGCTGACGTCGACGTTGTCGAACGGCATATACACCGGGTAGCGGTCCGACGTCTCACCGACGAGCACCCCGGCCGAACCGATCGGCAGATCGTAGTGCTTGTCCGTCACCGGGCTGATGCCCTGCAGTGCGGCACGTTGCCCGCCGTACAAGCAGGAAAATCCGCGCGGCGTTGTGGGGTTCGACAGTGTGGTGAGCAGCACCGTGGTGGTCGGAGCCGCACCCGGGCTCAAACGGACCCGGGTCGTGGTGTGGTCGGCGCGTGCCGACCACCAGACATCCGGGCCGCCGGGGGCGTTGTAGGCCGCGGTAAAAGTGCTGCGGCCCTTGATGACAGACCAGGTCTCTTTCTCGAAGCTGATCTCGGTCGCTTTGTCGTAATCGTCGAAGCTGCGGCAGCAGCGCGCGTCAATCCCGTTGCTGGCCAACTGATCGGCAATACGGGTCGTCGAGGCCACCAGATATCGGGCGAGCCCGGACACCCCGCTGTCACGGCGTTGCGCCGAGCGTTGGGTCTTATCCGGATCGGCGCGCATCACAATCCAGGTTCGTCGGTTCGCCGGCGCGGGGTACGGGCCGACCACCTGCTCGTAGAGGGCTACGAGGCTGGCCGGTGCGGTCTTGCCGACCCGGTAACCGGCCGACACGACGTCCGCCTCCAGGTCAGGGCAATGCGCCTGGATCAGCTTCTCCACGAGCTTGGTGCTGACGGTGTCGTCGGTGACGGCATCGCCATTGACGATCACCGTCGGAGTGAAAGGCCTTGGTACCAGCTCGATCACCGAGATCAGATGATCGCCCTGCCAGCGTACGGCGACGTGATCGCCGGGCATCACGGTGGCTCCGACCGCGGGCTCCGACGGCGCATCGGGGGTGCTGCGGTGGCGCCTCCGCCACGAGAACACCGCTCTGACCCAGCCGGTGAGCCGATATCCACGGATCGTCAGAACCGAAAAAATCGCGATCAATACCGACAGCGTGATACCGAGCCACAGCAGATTGAAGTGCATGCACACGGCGATGCACGCCGGGATCAGCGTTGCTGCCCAGATGGCGTGTCCCGTCGTGAATCGAAACCCAAAGTGCCGCTTCAAAAAACTCATGGGCGGCGCCGCAACGCGCGTCGGGTCATCGCTGCGATGCCGAGGATCAGCACGAGCGCGGCCCCGGCGACCACCACACCGGTGATCGGGCCACGGTCTGGCGGCGGGATGTACACCGGTGGGGGCACTTCCTTGACCCGGAAGGGTGCCTTCGCCGGTCCCTCGGGGATCTCCCATGTCAGTGCAGCCACCGGATCGACCACACCGGCGCCGACGTAGTTGTCGACGCCGCCGCCGGGATGCCGTGCAGTGGCGGTGATTCGATTGATCACCTGCGCAGGGGTCAGGTCCGGGAACCGCTGCTTGACCAGAGCGGCCAGGCCGGAAACGAAGGCGGCAGAGAAAGACGTGCCATTGAGCGGCACCGGGCCGTCCTCACCGGGGGTGGCGTTGATGGGCTGACCCTCGTAGCCGAGTGCGACGAGATTTTCGCCCGGAGCGGCCGCGCCCAACCACGGGCCCGACATCGAGAAGTTGCTCGGCTGGCCGTTCTGGCCGATGCTGCCGACGGTGAGCACCAGTGGGTCGTACCAAGCCGGGCTCACAATCGTCTGCACGCCCTTCCAGCCGCGCGCATCGGCCGGAAGGGACGCATCCGGCGGCGGGTTCTGGTTGCAGTCCTGACCGGTGTTGCCGGCGGCCACGATGATCACCGCGCCCTTGACGTTGACGGCGTAGTTGATGGCCGCGCCCAAGCTGGACTCGTCAATACGGCGGGTCACCTTGTAGCAGGCAGCCTCGCTGATGTTGATCACCTGCGCGCCCAGATTGGCCGCATGCACCACCGAGCGGGCCAAGCTACGGATCGAACCTGCGGTCTGGGTGGTGTTCGGGTCGTTTGGATCCTGGCGTGAACCCTTGGGTTGGAACGCAACTGACGTCTGACGCAGCGAAACCAGTCGCGCATCGGGGGCCACGCCGACGAAACCGTCCGTCGGGGACGGGCGGCCGGCGATGATCGATGCGGTCAGCGTCCCATGGGCGTCACAATCGGACATCCCGTTGCCACCGGCGTCGACGAAGTCACCGCCCGGCTCGGCCGGCACCCTGGGAGAACCGTTGACCCCGGTGTCGATTACCGCGACAGTTACGCCAGCGCCAGTTGCGAACTTCTGGGCCTCGGCCAGCTTCAGGTAGTCGGCCGCCCACGGCTTGTCTGCGAAGTTCGAATTCGGCATGACCGTCGGAGCGGCGCAGATCTTGCGCTGCTCCATCGGCTGGTCGGGACCCGTTTCATCAGGTGGGACGGCTGCGGCGTCGATTGCCGGCGGGTCGATCGCGTACGCCGGCGGCGCACTGAACAATGCCAACAAAACTGCCAGCAGCATTACGGCTAAGCGCTGCACGCCTCACACTCCCCCAATGACATCGGACGCGTTTGCAGTGTGCTGACGCACTTCTGGCAAACAACATCCGGCCTGCTCGACAATGCATCTTCTCACTTCAAGCCGTCCGGCTATTCGCACGCAGGCAATCATAAGGGTGCCCAGGTGAGGCCGATAACGCTTTGTGCCCGCAGTAAGTGTTGCAACCCGCAAACCGAGCGTGGCGCGGGGTTCATCTACCGACGAATGCGGCATCCCGAACGGCAGCTAATGCGGGATAGCGTCGCCGAGCACGGCCCGCGCCAGTGAATCAGTCGGCGGGGATGGGTTCGAGAGGCGACACCCCTTACGCGTCCAAATCCTGCTCCACAAGCCCCGCCACAGTGGCCAACGCATCGGCGTCGTCGGATTCCACAGTCACCTGAGCGCCATTGCCGGCGCCGAGCGTCATGATCATCAGGGCCGAACCTGCGTCGACGGGCTCGCCGCCATCCATGGACAGGGTGACCGGTACTCCGGCGTTGACCACGGCCTCGGCGATGATCGCAGCAGGGCGGGCATGCAGGCCGATGGCCGAACCGACGGTGACAGTCTTGCTGGGCATGTTTTCTCCTTTGGGTTGTGACTAGGTGGTGGCCAGCGCCGGTGCTTCCGGCGTGGTGACGGTGGGTTTGGCGAATTGTTTGGCCGTGATGACGGCCAGGGCGGCGACGACGGTACCCAGAACCAGCGCGACCAGGAACCACAGCAGGTTGCCGATCGCGAAGAACACGAAGATGCCGCCATGCGGTGCCTTGAGCGTGACATCGAAGGCCATGATCAGGCCACCGGTGACGGCGCCGCCGAGCATCATCGACGGAATCACCCGCAGCGGATCCGCAGCGGCGAACGGGATGGCGCCTTCGGAGATGAATGACGCTCCGAGAAGCCATGCGGCGCGCCCATTTTCACGTTCAGGCTCGGTGAACAGTCCCGGCCGCAGCGTGGACGCCAGCGCCATGGCCAGTGGCGGCACCATGCCGGCCGCCATCACCGCGGCCATGATGCGGAGGGTGGCGGGGTCGGCGACGTTGAGGCCGGCGGTAGCGAATGCGTAGGCCGCCTTGTTGACCGGGCCGCCGAGGTCGAAGCACATCATCAACCCGAGAATGACACCGAGGATGACGACGGAGGTTCCGGTCATGCCGGCGAGCCAGTTGGTCAGTCCGGTGGTCAGCGCAGCCAGGGGCCGGCCGAGCAGCAGGAACATCAGCAGGCCGACGATGAGTGATGCCCCGAGGGGGATCACCACGACGGGCATCAGACCCCGGAACCACTGCGGCACTTTGAAGGAGCTGATCCAATGTGCGGCGAACCCGGCGATCAGACCGCCGACGATGCCGCCGATGAATCCACCGCCGACGAATACGGCTACCGCGCCTGCGGTGAAACCCGGTGCGATACCGGGCCGGTCGGCGATCGCGAACGAGATGTATCCGGCCAGGGCTGGTACCAGGAACATGAAGGCCAGCCCGCCGAGCGTGAACAGTACGGCTCCGAGATACTGCCCAAGGCCACCGGGCGGCAGGTCGGCGAGCGTGTTGGTGACGGCGATGTGGTGGCCCAGCGAGTTCATTCCGTAGGCCAGCGGACTCGGTTGGCCCTCAACGGGATTGCCGATGTCATAGCCGGCGAACAGGAAGCCCAGCGCGATCAGCAGACCACCTGCCGCGACGAATGGGATCATGTAGCTCACGCCCGTGAGCAGGATCTGCCTGATGCGTGTTCCCCAGCCCACGTCGCCCGACGCGGCGGGAGCAGCTTCGCCAACAGAGCCTGCCACCCGCGGAGCATTGGGATCTTTTGCGGCGCTGACGGCTTCGGAGACCATGACAGCGGGTTCGTTGATGGCGCGTTTGACGCCGGAGGCGACGACGGGCTTGCCGGCGAAGCGTTGCTTGTCCTTGACACCGACATCGGTGGCGAAGATGACGGCATCTGCCGCCGCAATCGTGGACGCGGACAGCGGTGTGCTGCCCGACGAGCCCTGGGTCTCGACGGTCAATTCAACGCCGGCTTCGTCGGCGGCCTGTTTCAGCGCGTCGGCCGCCATGTAGGTGTGGGCAATGCCGGTGGGGCAGGCGGTGACCGCGACGATCGACACCGCCTCGACAGGTTCAGGAGCCACAGCCACAGCAGGAGCAGCAGAAGCAGGCGCCGGGTTCACGACACCGTCGACGAGCGTCACCACTTCATCGACACTGCCGGCGTCGCGCAGGGACGCGACGAAGTCTTTGCGGACCAGTGCCCGGGCCAGGCTCGAGAGCAGCTTCATGTGCTCGGCCCCGCCGGATTCGGGCGCGGCGATCAAGAACACCAGATCGGCCGGGCCGTCCGGGGCACCGAAGTCGACCTTGGGGGACAGCCGCGCGAAGCCGATCGTCGGGGTGTCGACGTACGGCGAGCGGCAGTGTGGAATCGCGATCCCGCCGGGCAGCCCGGTGGCGGACTGCCCCTCGCGGGCCATCGCGGCGCCCACCAACCCATCGGTATCGCTGGTGCGGCCTGCCGCGCCCAAAGCACCCACCAGGCAGGCGATGACGGACTCCTTGTCACCGCCCGCGTCGATGTCGAGCAGGACGAGATCGGGAGTGATGATCGGCTGAGTCATAGCGACACCTTCATGGGGTGGGTACGGACGGCATCGAGGTCGAGTTGGGCGGGGCCGGGCAGGGCCGATCCGGGGAGCGCCGCGGCGGCGCTCCCGTATGCGACGGCCATCTGCAGACGTTGCGGGGCTTCGGAATCGGTGACGGCGGCGCGCAGGTAGCCGGCCAATGAGGCGTCGCCCGCGCCCACGGTGCTGCGCGGAACAATGGGTGGCGGTGTGGCGAGCCAGGCGCCTGTGCCGTCGACCAGCACGGCGCCGGCAGCGCCGAGCGTCGCCAGCACGGAGCCGACACCACGGGCGACAAGATCACGCGCGGCCGCGACCACCGGTGACATATCGCCTTGGGCAGCAGCATCTTCCAGATCGGCAGCTCGAGCTCCGGCCAGATCGGCCAGCTCCTCGGCGTTGGGCTTGATGAGGTCTGGCGCGGCCACGTCGAACGCACCGGCTAGCGCGGCCAATGGCGCCTCGGAGCTGTCGACGGCCACCCGGCAGTTGAGCGGTGCCAGCAACGACACCATGTGCGCGTACCAGTCGACGGGAATTCCCGGTGGCAGCGACCCGGACAACACCACCCAGGTGGCGTTCTGCGCCTTGGTCAGCACGCAGCGGGTGAGCGCCTCCAGTGCATGGGCGTCCACCACCGCCCCGCGTTCGTTGAGTTTGGTTGTCGTGCCGTCGGATTCGGTGATGGCCAGGTTGGTGCGGACGGGCTCCGCAATGGGAACGCCGATGAACGGCACACCGAGTGTCCGCAGGGCACCGAGCAGAGGGTCGTCGTCGGCAGCAGGCAGCACCGCCTCGGCGGCGACACCGGCCAGGGTCAAAGCACGGGCCACGTTGATGCCCTTGCCGCCGGGTTCGATGGTGACGGAATCGACGCGCTGCACCGCTCCGCGCATCAACGGTGATCCCAGGGTGACGGTGCGGTCCAGGCTGGGGTTCGGGGTGACGGTGATGATCACGCGATCACCACCTCGACGCCGCGCTCGGTGAGCAGGGCGCGGTCGGCGTGGGAGATCTCGTTGTCGGTGATCAGGGTGTCGACGCTGTCGATGGGGGCGAAGCTGACGAAGTCCTCTTGGCCGACCTTCGATGAGTCTGCGACCACCACAACGTAGTTCGCGGCTTGCACCATCGCTCTCTTGACGGCTGCTTCGTCGGTGTCCGGGGTCGACAAACCGTGCCGCACGCTGATCGCGTTGGTACCGATGAAAGCGATGTCGACCCGCAGGGTTTCGAGCACGCGCAGCACCTGCTCGCCGACGGCGGCCTGGGTGAGGCCGCGGACCCGGCCGCCGAGCAGCTGCAGGGTGGCGCTAGGCATCGGGGCGATGAGGCCGGCGATCGGCACGGAGTTGGTCACCACGATGAGGTCACGATCCGTCGGCAAGTGCGAGGCGACGCGGGCTGTGGTGGTCCCGGCATCGAGGAGCACGCTGGCACCACTGAGGGGAAAGAAGTCGACGGCGGCCGCGGCGATGGCGTCTTTCTGCGCGGCGCGGGTGGTGTCACGTTCGCCGACTCCGGCTTCTACGAGATGCAGTGTTCGGGCTGGTACCGCCCCGCCGTGGACGCGGCGTACGACACCGGCTTTGTCGAGGACCGCCAGATCGCGGCGGACGGTCTCGGTGGTGACGTCGTATGTCTGCGCCAGTTCGGCGACTGAGGCGCGGCCCCTGCTCATGACCAGCGCGGCGATGGCCTGCTGGCGCTCCTCGGCGTACATGAGCCTCCGTTTGTGTGGGTTAGAGCCCGTTAGAATGTTGATATATGTTGTTTTACGCTTGGCTGTGTTGACTTGTCAACGGTTTCTTGTAATCTGTCTCACATGGGCACTACATCGTCGGTCACGTCACCCACGGTCCTACGTGGGGTTCCGGTGGTACCAGGTGTGCAGTACGCACCAGTGATCCGGGCTACTCGGCTTCCTCAGATCCCGCCGCCCAGCGGCGACATCGCTGAGGCGGACCGGCCGGCAGAGGCAGGGCGTTTCGCGGCGGCGGCGACGGCGGTCGCCGACCGGCTCCGGGCCCGGGCCGCGCATGCGACGGGCGCCGCCTCGGAGGTGCTCGCCGCGACCGCGACACTGGCCCAGGACCGGGCCTGGCTGGGCGCCGCTGACAAACGGATCGCCGCAGGGGCGCCCGCAGTACGCGCCGTGACCGAAGCCGTCGACCAGTTCGTGGACTTGTTCACACAGATCGGCGGACTGATGGCAGAGCGCGTCACCGATCTGCGCGATATCCGTGACCGGGTGATCGCCGAACTGTCCGGACTGCCGGAGCCCGGTGTGCCGCTACCGGATATCCCGTCGATCCTCTGTGCCGAGGATCTGGCGCCCGCCGACACCGCGGGCCTGGACCCTCAGCTCGTGGTCGGTCTGGTCACCACCCTGGGCGGTCCGACCAGCCATACCGCGATCATCGCCCGCCAGCTCGGGATTCCGTGCGTGGTGGCCGTCAGCGGGCTCGATGCCATCGCTCCCGGCGCGATGGTCCTGCTCGACGGGACGGCGGGCACCCTGACCGCTGACCCCGACCCGTCGCAGGCCGCTGCCGCGGTGGCGGCGGCTCAACGCGATGCCCTGGCGGCCAGGCAGTGGACCGGGCCGGGTGCGACGGCGGATGGCCACGCCGTCGCGATCCTGGCCAATGTGCAGGACGGCGCGGCCGCGAGGACCGCGCGGGAAACCCCGGCCGAAGGCATCGGGCTGTTCCGCACCGAGTTGTGCTTCCTCAACCGGGACGCCGAGCCGACGGTCGACGAGCAGGCCGCGATCTACGGGGAGGTGCTCGAGGCGTTCGCCGGACAGAAAGTGGTGGTCCGCACCCTCGACGCTGGTTCGGACAAGCCGCTGAAGTTCGCCGGTCATCCCGAAGAGGCCAACCCGGCACTCGGCGTGCGGGGTATCCGGATCGCCACGGGCAATCCCGCCCTCCTGCAGCATCAGCTCGAAGCGATCGCCGCCGCGGCGAAGGCCACGGAAAGCCGGCCATGGGTGATGGCTCCGATGATCGCGACCGCGGCCGAGGCGAAAGCCTTTGCCGATCAAGCGCGTACCTATGGGCTGACAGCCGGCGTGATGATCGAGGTGCCCGCCGCGGCATTGTTGGCGGACAGGATTCTCGAGCACGTCGACTTTCTCTCGATCGGCACCAACGACCTCGCGCAGTACACGATGGCGGCTGACCGGATGTCGGCCGACCTGGCCGCGCTGACCGATCCGTGGCAGCCCGCGGTGCTGGCTCTCGTGGCGTTGGCGGCCCGGGCCGGGGCGGCGGCGGGCAAGCCGGTCGGCGTGTGTGGTGAGGCCGCGGCCGATCCTCTGTTGGCCGCCGTGCTGGTAGGGCTGGGAGTGACGTCGTTGTCGATGGCGCCTGCGGCGATTTCCGCGGTGGGCGCGCGGATTGCGCAGGTGACGCTGCCGCAGTGCCGCGCTGCGGCCGAGGCGGTCCTGGCCACGGCTACCGCTGCCGACGCCCGGCAGGCGGCGCTGGCCGCCCTGGCCTGACGACTGCGGGGAATATTCGGACCGCAGTCCGGTTATAGCTGGCATCAAGCCACACATTGGAGGTAGCAGATGCCAGCCATCACCGCAGACACCTTGACTCTGCCGCGCATCGCGGCAGCCCAGGCGTCTGAGACCGAACGTCCGGTCCGCTCGATCACGACCGGCCCGCGCGGATTCGAAGGCGAGGGATTCCCCGTCGTACGTGCGTTCGGCGGAGTCAGCGCCGCGGATCTGGACCCGTTCGTCCACATGGATCAGATGGGTGAGGTCGAGTACCAGCCCGGTGAGCCACGAGGCACGGATTGGCACCCGCACCGTGGGTTCGAAACCGTCACCTACATGATCGACGGCCGTTTCGCCCACCAGGATTCACATGGCGGCGGCGGTCTGATCACCGACGGTGCCACACAGTGGATGACGGCCGGCTCCGGCATCCTGCACATCGAGACCCCGCCGGCCGAGCTCGTCGAGAACGGCGGCACGTTCCACGGCATCCAGCTGTGGGTGAACCTGCCCAAGAAAGACAAGTTCGCGACTCCCCGCTACCAGGCCATCGAGGGCACGGACGCCAAGCTGTTGTCCTCTCAAGACGGTGGCACGTTGGTTCGCATCATCGCCGGCGAGATCGAAAGCGAGACCGGGCCGGCGTTCGGTCCTGGTTCCACGCACACCCCGATCACCATGGCGCACGCCACGATTGAACCGGGCGCGCAGCTCAACCTGCCGTGGAACCGCGACTTCAATGCGCTGGTGTACGTGCTGAGCGGACGCGGCAGCGTCGGACCGGTGGCGCACCCGATCCATCAGGGTCAGCTCGCAGTGCTGGGCCCCGGTGACCGGATCACGGTGTCGGCCGAGGGAACTCAGGATTCGAACCGGCCGGCGATGGAAGTTCTGCTCCTGGGCGGCAAGCCGATTCGGGAACCGGTGTTCCATTACGGCCCGTTCGTGATGAACTCGAAGTCCGAGCTCATCCAGGCGCTGGAGGACTACCAGGCGGGCAAGTTCGGCCAGATCCCGCCGAATGCACTCATGCCGCACCGGCCGCTGAGCTGATCGAACGAGATCTAACCGACCGACTCGGCGGGCTGAGGGTAGAGCAACTCCAGCTCGCCGAGATGCGCTGCGGCCGTTACCAACGGCAGGGCCGCCGAGACCGCGAGATCGGTTCCGTTGGCCTCAGCGCGTAGGGACACCACGAAACTCTCCCCGATCGGTACCAGTACCGACGTGGTGTCCGCGCCGGTGAGCCGGGCGCAGATCGCCGCGGCGTGCTCTTCGATGACCGAACGGGTCTGCGGATAAACGCCGAGTGGCGGCGGCACAACGTCGGCGATCAGCTCGGCGACGGCCCTGACCCGGATGACCCGGTTGGCCGCCCGCACCGCGGGGGCCCGTTGGTCGGTGGGCCCACCGGTTTCCGAAAGATATTGGCGGACAGCGTCGTCGAGTGTTCGCGTGACGGTGAGTGTGTCGTGGGCGAGGGCGATCACGCGGTCAGTGGCCGCCTCGGAGGCGCCCCGGGTCACCCGCAGTACGGCGGCTTTGAGGAATTGAGCGCCCACCGCTCGGGCCTGATCGATCGCCTTGGACACCGATGCCGTCGCTCCGCGTGGCCACAGCAGCACCGACGCCACGATCCCCACGAGTGCGCCGACGACGACGTCTTCGACCCGGACCAGTCCGACCCGCCAGCCGGTCGGTGCGATCAGGTTGAAGTTGATCAGCACCATCATCGTGAACGCCGCCTGGCCGGCGATGAACGATCCGACCTTGGGCACGTAGGCAGATCCGAATGCCACGAACGGCAACAGGATCCACATCACCACCGGGTCCACGCCGACGAATTCGATGAGGACTGCGCCGAGGATGAAGCCGATCGTCGTGCCGGCCACCGCCCGCAGCACGCGCGTCCCGGTGTCCAGCGCGCTGCCGCGTAACACCGACATCACACCGAGCACCACCCAGAACCCGTGCTGCACGGGAAACACGTGGGTGACCGCCACCGCGAGGGCCAACCCCAGCCCCGTACGCAGGCTGTTGCGCAGCACTACGGCGCGAGCCGCCACCAGGCCGCGGGTGATGGCGGCGACCGCGACGGTCTCGGGCATCACCCAATCCGCGGCCCCGGTTTCCGGCAACTGCCGGCCCAGCACCCTGGCCCATACCGGACGGGCATCGGCCAGCGCCGCATTGCCGATCACGCGTCCGGTGACCGCGATGGTCGCCGAGATGGTGCGCCGGTTCAACAGAACACCGCCGACCTTGGCGGCGGCCGCGTCGTCGGCCATGTCGAGGATCTGGGTGATGTCCTCGCGGTAACTGCCCTGGGCCACGGTGCGCTGTTCGGCCAGGGCCGCGCGCAGATCGGCTTCGCGGGTGGCCCGCTCGGCCCGGTCGTGAATGGTCAGTAGCGCGGCGCTGTCGCGCAGTACCCGCACGGTGGGATCGCGCGTGGCTCCGAGCAGCTCGCCGGTCTCGTCGGTGACCTGGTCGCAGATCCAGCCCAGATCGTCGACGACACGAACCAGCGCGCGGCTGCCCGCGCTGAGGGCGACGGGCCGGTAGTCGGCGCCGAGGAAGCTGGCGTACAGCGCGTTCATCGCCCGGGTGACGTCGCGGTCCGAGGCCTGGCCTTCCAGCCGGTCGGCCAACAGCCGGCACACCCGGGCCGCGTCGCGGCGCAGCTCATCGTGGTGGCGCGGCGCAAACAGGAACAGTGCGGCCGGCACGCACACCACCAGGGCGATCAGCCAGCCCAGCAGCCGGTCGGGAATGGGGCCGACGGGCGTGCACAGCGGCAGCACGAACAGCAGCAGGGTGGCGCGTTGCCCGGCGGCGACGATCTCGCTGAGCACGCCGGAGAACGTCACCACCAGACCGACGACGAACATCGCCGCCACACTCAGCCACGGGTATGGGGCCAGGACCGTGCCCAGCACGATCAGTACGAGCCCGTTGAGAGCCAGGCCGCCGTAGGCCAGGGCGCGGGCGGGCCGGTTTCCCGGGAAGTCCGCCGTGATGAGGAGGGACACCGCACCGAAGATCGCGAACAGCGGGGTCTGGGAGTCTCCGCCGACGGCGAAGCCGACCGCGGCGGCGATGGGCAGGACGATGGCGGCCCGCACGGCGCGACGCAGCGCGTCGTTCTCGGGATCCCTGGCACGTAATGAGTCACGCAGGCGATCAACACCCCGGCGCCAGATCTCGGCCGGGGTCAGCATGATCGCCGATGTTAGACGGGCTGATCAGATCCGGTGGCCGGAGTGAATCGGCCGGATTCCAGCGCGTCGCGCATCTGGGTGGTGATCCACTGCAGGGCGTCGAAGTCGCGCGGCAGGGTGCTCTGCTCGAAACCGACGATCAGATAGATACCCCAGGCCGCGAAATACCTGGCGTTGCCCTCATCGCCGATGAGCTCGAGAGCCGATTCGAAGAGAATGTCGAAGCGCAGCTGATCCACCACCGCCTGCACCGTGTAGACGCCGGGGTCCAGCGAGCTCCACACCCGGATGGCGGCCTCGGCGCCGTGGGGAAGCGCGAGCGCCTCGCCGATGAGGGTCTCGATGCGGTGGTGCGGGTCGTGGTCGGCGCGGACGGCTTCGACCACCCGCAGCGTGCGCGCCTCGCGCCAGTGCGCGATCAGCTCGCGCGTGTAGGACGCCCAGTTCGGGAAGTAGTGATAGAACGAGCCGGTCGTGACGCCCAGCCGATTGCACACCTCCGCGAGTTTGAGCCCGCCGTAACCGAGATCGGACAGCACGTCCAGACCGGTTTCGAAGTACGCCTCCCGCGAAACAACCCCCGCCATGGAGCACAACGCTAGTTCGTCGCCGATTTTTGGGCGCGGTGGGGCTTTGCTGGTCAGCCGCATATAACGCACACAAACGTGACGTGATCGAGGCTCCCAGGTGACGTGTGGCACAATTTGATCGTGGCCCACACAGCGAGCCGAGGACCGGGACGTCCTCCCGCAGCAAAGGCGGCGGAGACCCGTGAACGCATCGTGCGTGCCGCCCGTGAAGTTTTCAGCGAACTCGGATATGACGCAGCTACATTTCAAGCGATAGCGATCCGCGCCGATCTCACCCGCCCGGCAATCAATCATTACTTCAGCAGCAAACGTGTTCTCTATCGCGATGTGGTTGAGCAGACCAATGCGAAGGTGATCGCCGCGGGCATTGCCAGAGCCCGGGAAGCCACCACTCTGCTGAACAGGATCTCTGCGTTCTTCGCCGCGGCGATGGATGCCGAATCCACTGACCGGTCGGCGGCAGCATTTCTCGTCACCTCCGTCCTGGAGGCGCAGCGACATCCCGAGCTGGTCTCCGAGGAGCACGACGCGCTGCGCAGCTCGCGGGAGTTCGTCAGGTGGGCTGTTGACGAGGCGATCAAGCGCGGCGAGCTGAGCACGGACACCGACATCCCGGCCATCGTGGAGATGCTGGTCGCGGTGATGTGGGGGATGGGCTTTTATGCCGGTTACGTGGGGCATCGCGAGGACGTCGCCGTCATCGTCGACAAGTTCGAACTGTTGATGGCCAACAAGCTCTGGCAGTTGCGCGACTGACAGATTGGGGCCGTGAGCTGCCCCACATCGCCGTATAGCTTGGCTAACTTGTTCGGTAGCATCGATTGACAAATGACTGATCTGAGCGATGTGCGGCCGAGCCGTGCCGAGGGCGACAGTTGGGACGTAACCGAGAGCGTCGGCGCGACCGCACTGGCGGTGGCGGCAGCCCGTGCCGCCGAGACCGCGCAACCCGATGCCCTGATTCGCGACGAGTTCGCGTTCCTGTTGGTCGCGGCCGCAGGCCCGGCATGGGCGCAGCTGGCCGGCAGCGAACCGCACTGGATCGGTGACGATCCGGAGGCTCGCCGCATCCACGCCATGGCCCGCAACTACCAGGCCGTGCGTACCCACTACTTCGACGACTACTTCACCGAAGTCACCCACGATGGCATCCGCCAGGTGGTCATCCTGGCCGCCGGTTTGGACTCCCGCGCATTCCGGCTCGACTGGCCGGCCGGCACCACGGTGTACGAGATCGACCAGCCCAAGGTGCTCGAATACAAGACCGCGACGCTGCAGGCGCACGGCGCCGTCGCCCGGGCACAGCACGTCCCGGTGCCGGTCGACCTTCGCGACGACTGGCCCGCAGCGCTGATCGCCGCCGGATTCGACCCGGCGCAGCCCACCGCGTGGCTCGCCGAGGGGCTGCTGCCGTATCTGCCCGGCGAGGCTCAGGACCGGCTGTTCGACATCGTCAGCTCCCACAGCGCACCCGGCAGCCGCCTGGCCGTCGAGGATTTCGCCATGGACCCGGCCCGCTACACCCCGGAGAAGCGGGCCGCGCGCCGGGCCAGGGGCGAGCACATGCGGATCTCCCTCGGGCTCGATATCGATGCTGACGCGCTGATGTACACCGGTGACGATCGGGCCGACGCCGCGGAATGGCTTGCGGCACATGGCTGGGACGTGGATGCGGTGGACAGCGCCGAGGAGATGGCCCGGTTGGGCCGGCCGGCACCCGCCGACGAATTGGCCGAACTCGGTTTGGACAGCGTGCTGTTGCGCGCCCGATTGGATGGAGAATCCCGATGAGCTCGCTGCGCAGCCACGACGACACCTGGGACATCGCCACCAGCGTGGGCTCGACGGCCGTCATGGTGGCCGCCGCCCGCGCCGGGGAGACCGGACGTGAGAACCCGCTGATCCGCGATCCGTACGCGGCCGTTCTGGTCGCCGGAGCCGGAACCGGCTTCTGGGAGACGCTGCTGGATCAGGATGTCGCCGCCAAGATCGCCGAAGTGGACGACGAGGCAGGCAAGATCTTCGAACACATGGGCAGCTATCAGGCGGTGCGCACCCACTTCTTCGACGAGTACTTCGCCGCCGCCGCCGAGGCAGGTATCCGCCAGATCGTCATCTTGGCGTCAGGCCTCGATTCCCGGGCATACCGGTTGGATTGGCCGGCCGGCACCACGGTGTACGAGATCGACCAGCCCAAGGTCCTGGAGTACAAGGCCGAAACGCTGGCTGCCCACGGTGCGCAGCCGTCGGCTCAGCGGCGTGAGGTCGCCATCGATTTGCGCCAGGATTGGCCGAAGGCGTTGCGGGAGGCGGGTTTCGACGATGGGCAGCCGACCGCGTGGCTGGCCGAGGGCCTGCTGATGTACCTGCCCGCCGACGCCCAGGATCGGCTGTTCGAGCTCGTCACCGAGCTGTCGGCGCCGGGCAGCCGGATCGCCGCCGAAACCGCCGGGGTGACGGCCGGCGAGCGCCGCGAAGAGATGCGTGAGCGCTTCGAGCGTTTCGCCGCGAAGTTCAACATGGAGCAGGCGCTCAACATCCAGGACCTCATCTACGAGGATCCCGACCGGGCCGATGTCGCCGAGTGGCTGAGCGCCCATGGTTGGCGGGCCGGCGGTGTGCACTCACTCGACGAGATGCGCCGCCTCGGCCGCTACGTCGAGATCGACCATGACGACACGCGGGCTTTCTCCACGTTCGTCACTGCCGAAAAGAGCTGACCCAAAAGCCGAGTGGCCAGTTGTGACACGCTTTTTCAGCGTTTGCGTGTCGCAACTGGCCACTCGGCCGGTCTGATGTGCGGTGGTTCAGTGGCTCTGGTGCACCGTGGTGTCGACCTGCGGCACGGTCACGTGCGGGCCGATCTGGTTGAGCCAATCGTGGTGCCCGATATCGGCTGACGCGGGGCCGGCCAGGCCCAGGACGGCGGCGGCCAAACCACTGGCGATCACTGCGGTGAATCCGAACTTCTTCATTTCTCTACCTCTTCTGTCGATCCCTTTTCTTGACTGGTTCAACTAAAGGGCGGCGCTGTTGATTCCTGTATCGCGGCGTTGGCAGCAATTGACTGCCCGATGGCAGAAACCGGTCGGCCGGGGCGCGAATGATCGGCGACGGACCCGGTTGACCGGCAGTTGTCCGGCCGCCGTATACAGGAGGAGAGCTGAGCCGGTTTGCGGCCCGTTATCGAGGAGGAATCCACATGCCAGGAGTGCAGGACCGTGTTGTCGTCGTCACCGGAGCCGGTGGCGGTCTGGGCCGTGAATACGCCCTGACGCTGGCCCGCGAGGGCGCCAGCGTGGTCGTCAACGACCTGGGCGGCGCCCGCGACGGTACCGGCGCCGGTCACAACATGGCCGATGAGGTCGTCAACGAGATCAAGGCCGCGGGCGGCCGCGCGGTCGCCAACTACGACAGCGTCGCCGAGTCCGAGGGTGCCGCCAACATCATCAAGACCGCCATCGACGAGTTCGGCAAGGTCGACGGGGTGGTGAGCAACGCGGGCATCCTGCGTGACGGCACCTTCCACAAGATGGCGTTCGAGCAGTGGGACGCCGTGCTCAAGGTGCACCTCTACGGTGGCTACAACGTCATCCGCGCGGCCTGGCCCCACTTCCGGGAGCAGAGCTTCGGCCGTGTCGTCGTCGCGACGTCCACCAGCGGCCTGTTCGGCAACTTCGGTCAGGCCAACTACGGTGCCGCCAAGCTCGGCCTGGTCGGCCTGATCAACACGCTGGCCCAGGAAGGCGCCAAGTACAACATCAAGACCAATGCCGTCGCGCCGATCGCCGCGACCCGCATGACCCAGGACATCCTGCCGCCCGAGGTGTTCGAGAAGCTCACCCCCGAGTACGTCGCCCCTGTGGTCGCCTACCTGATGACCGAGGAACTGCCCGATACCGATTCGGTGTTCATCGTCGGCGGCGGCAAGGTACAGCGCACGGCCCTGTTCCAGAACGACGGTGTCACCTTCTCCGAGGGCGTACCGACGGTCGATGACATCGCCGCCAAGTGGGGCGAGATCACCGACCTCTCGGCAGCTCAGCAGGCCAGCTTCAAGCTCGGCTGACGCGGGTGAAAGCGCTTGTAGCGCAGGCACTTACCGGTACAGCCGGGCTGGCGTACGTCGACGTGCCGGATCCCGTCTCTTCGGACGCGGTGATCATCGACGTCGGCGCCGCCGGCGTCTGCTTCCCCGATCTGCTGTTGTTGCGCGGTGAGTACCAGCTGCGGCTCGAACCGCCGTTCACGCCGGGCATGGAAGTGGCCGGAACGGTGCGCTCGGCACCCGAGGGCTCGGGGTTCACCCCGGGCCAGCGGGTGTCCGCGATGACCATGCTGGGCGGCTACGCCGAGCAGGTGATGGCGCTGCCCGCCAATGTGATCCCGACCGCTGACGGGCTCGACGACGGTCAGGCGGCGTCACTGCTGGGCAACTACTACACGATGCAGTTCGCGCTGGCCCGCCGCGGCGGGCTGATGCCGGGGGAGACGGTCCTGGTTCTCGGCTCGGCGGGCGGCATCGGTGCGGCGTCGATCCAATTGGCGAAAGCCATGGGCGCCAAGGTGATTGCGATGGTGCACCGGGCCGGGGCCGAGGAGTTCGTCTCGTCCCTCGGGGCCGATGTGGTGCTGCCGCTGGCCGAAGGCTGGCGTGAGGCAGTCATGGAGGCCACCGACGGGCAGGGAGTCGATCTGGTGGTCGACCCGATCGGCGGAGAAGCCTTCGACGACGCCATCCGGGTGCTCGCTCCCGAAGGCCGGCTGCTGGTCATCGGATTCGCTGCAGGCAGCGGCATCCCGACCGTCAAGGTCAACCGGTTGCTGCTGCGCAATGTCAGCGTGGTCGGTGTCGGCTGGGGTGAGTTCGTGCGCCGCCGGCCCGAGGCCCAGGCACAGGTCGGGGCCGAGCTGACCAAGTTGGTGGCTGCCGGGTTGCGTCCGCCTCCACCGGTGCGGTTCCCGTTGTCCGACGGTGCGGCTGCGCTCGATGCGCTGGCCAGTGGTGCGGTGCGCGGGAAGCTCATCTTGGTGCCGTGATGAGCGCTTGCGCGAAGAACATGGAGCCTTAGCATGAAAGCCCTGGCATTCGATGTGTTCGGCACCGTCGTGGACTGGCGGTCCAGCGTCATCGCCGAGCTGGGAGCATTCGGCGAAAAGCTCGGGCTGCAACGTGATTGGCCGGCCTTCGCCGACGATTGGCGAGCCGGTTATGTCCCGGCGATGGCTCGGGTGCGCCGCGGTGAGCTGCCGTGGACCAGGATCGACGATCTGCATCGCGCGATCCTGGTCGACCTGCTCGACGCCGCGGACATCCGAGCCACCGACGCTGAGATCGACCATCTCAACCGGGCCTGGCACCGACTGGACCCGTGGCCCGACTCGGTGGCCGGGCTGGCTCGGCTCAAGCAGCGCTACCTCATCACGACGTTGTCCAACGGCAACGTCTCATTGCTGACCAACATGGCCAAAGTTGCCGGACTGCCATGGGATTGCGTGATCTCCGCTGAACTGTTCCGGCATTACAAGCCCGACCCCGAGGCCTATCGGGGTTGCGCTGAGTTGCTCGACATCGCACCCGCGGAGCTGACCCTCGTCGCGGCCCATCCCTCTGACCTGCGGGCCGCCCGTGCGGTGGGGCTCGGGACGGCGTACGTGGCCCGGCCGCTGGAGTACGGACCGGACCACCCTCCGCATGCCGTGGGACCCGACGACTTCGACATCGTCGCGTCGGATTTTCTCGACCTCGCCGACCAGCTCGGTGCGTAGCGTGGAGGGTGTGGTCACCGCACCGAGTCAAGCACTGAGTAAGGCGCTGGATCTCCTGATCGATCCGCCGGCCGAGCCGGATGTGAGCAAGGGGTATCTCGATCTGTTGGGCGACGGCAGCGACGCCCCGAAGAACGCGGGATTCATCCAGAAGGTATGGGCTTCCCCGGTCGGGTCGCGGCTTTACGACAACGCT
Source organism: Mycobacterium sp. URHD0025 (assembly GCF_000426065.1). GTDB lineage: Bacteria > Actinomycetota > Actinomycetes > Mycobacteriales > Mycobacteriaceae > Mycobacterium. Next base: position 132,153 of record NZ_AUEQ01000017.1, read on the forward strand.
CAGGGGATCGGCCGCAAGCTGATGACGGCCTGGCATGAGCCCACCGAATGGCTGAACATCCCGCCCGGCGGCCTCGCACTCGATGTCGGCAGCGGTCCGGGCAATGTGACGGCAGCGCTCGCACGGGCGGCCGGGCTCGACGGATTCGCGTTCGGTGTGGACATCTCCGAGCCAATGCTGGCCCGTGCGGTCGAGGCCGAAGCAGGCAGGCAGGTCGGGTTCCTGCGCGCCGACGCCCAGAAGCTCCCGTTCCGGGATGACACCTTCGATGCGGTGACGTCGATTGCCGTACTGCAGTTGATTCCCGACGCCGAGGCGGCACTTGCGGAGATGGCAAGGGTGCTGCGCCCAGGCGGGCGCATGGCGATCATGGTGCCGACGGCGACCAGCAGCCGGGGACCGGTGCGGCTGCTGTCGAAGGGCGGCGCCCGCTTCTTCTCCGAGGATGAACTTGCCGATCGGTTCGAGGCGCTCGGCCTGCAGCGGGTGCGCTCCAAGAGCATGGGCACCATGCAGTGGGTGCGCGGGCAGAAGCCGTGAGCACACTCGGGATCGTTCTTGTCGCACTGGTGATCGCCGTCGGACTCGTCGGCATCGTGCTGCCCGTCCTGCCCGGCGGTGGGTTCCTGGTTTTCGCCGCGATCGCGGTGTGGGCGATCTGGGAGGCCCGGACCGATGCGGCGCACGCCACTGTCGCCTGGGTGACGCTCGGCGTCGCGGCCGTGTTCTTCGTGACGGCCGAGGTGATCAAGTACGCCTGGCCGGTACGGCGCATGCGGGCTGCCGAAGTGGGGATCTGGAGCTTGGTGGCCGGTGGAGTGCTCGGCGTGATCGGCTTCTTCGTCATCCCGGTGATCGGGTTGGTGATCGGTTTCGTCGCCGGCGTCTACCTGGCCGAGTTGGCCGCACGTCACGACTATCGCCGGGCCTGGACGTCAACTGTGCACGCGCTCAAGGGTGTTGCGTTGTCGGTCGGCGTCGAGCTGACCGGCGCGCTGCTCGCGACCGTCGCCTGGGTGGTGGGTCTGGTGGTCGCGTCGTGACGCAGTGGTCTCTTGGTCCCGATTCCGGTGAGTTGCTACTGGCCACCGGTGTGACGGGCAGCGCGTCGCGGATGGGCCATCGGCTGACCATCGCGATGCGGTCGTGGCAGGCGGTCGTGGACTGGGAGGGCGAGGAACCGTCTGCGGTCGCGGTGACGGTCGACCTCGATTCCCTCGATGTGCTGCGAGGTGAGGGCGGCATGACCCCGTTGTCGGGAGCCGAGAAGGTGCTGATCCGATCCAATGCACTGAAAACATTGCGCGCGAAGCGTTTTCCACAGGCGGTGTTCCGGTCTACTGAGATCGCCCGCGACGGCGATGCGTATCGGATCGGCGGGACGCTCGAGATCGGCGGCCACAGCGGCCCGCAAACTCTCGATGTGCGGGTCGAGGCCGAGGGCGACGGATGGCGCATCCGCGGTGAGGCGGGCGTACGGCACACCGACTTCGATCTCAAGCAGTACTCGATGCTGATGGGCGCGATGAAAGTGGCCGACGAGGTCCGGGTGACCTTCGCTGCCACCGTCGCGCCGTCCTGACAAGTTCCTGTCAGCTTGTTCAACCCGGCGTCAACCGGCGTGTAAAAAGCCGAGCATCTGGGTAGTTCAGACGGTGAACGTGAGGAGTCCGATCGTGAACATCGTCTCAGGTGCCCTGCAAGCGGTAAGCCGAACCGCGGACGCCACCACGGCCGCTGCGGGAGCCGTTGGCGGTGCCGCTGTCAGCGGTGTGGTCGGCGGAATCAAAGGGGTTGGCAACGGCATTCGCAGCGGATTGAGTGAAGGTAGTAGATCGCCGGCTGCGGCCGCGCTCACCCTGGGCGCGGTGGGGGCGGCCGGCCTCGTGGAGTGGCCCGTGTTGCTGACGGTGGGCGGTGCGGCCCTCGTCGTGCATCAGATCAACCAGCGCGCGAGCGGAGGCCAGGCCGAGGAACCGGCGGCCGAGTCGTCGTCGCCCAGGCGCACACCGTCGGCCAAACGCACCGGGGCGGCCAAGCGCTCTGCCCCGGCCAAGCGGTCCGCTTCGAGCAGCGCTGCCAAAGCGGCGGGTCGCCGGTCGACGTCTCGACGCACGACGGCGGCAACCCGGACTAAGTGATCACCGCGATCGGCCGGATGATTCACGGCGCAGCCGAGGTGGCTGCGGCGCCTTTCACCCAGCCGCTGCAGACCGTTGTGGCCGCTGCGGTCGAGATGGTCGGCGGCGCGCCGGCCCGCCGGTGTTGGCGGGGCACCGACCGGTGCTGGATCGAAGTGCGCGGGCTACAGGGCGACGACGGCCGGCGGATCGGCAGCGCGGTGATGCGCGCGCTTCGTGACCGTCCGGGAGTACACCGCGCATATCTGAACTATCCGTTGTCGCGTGTGGTCATCGAACTCGACGGCACCGATCCTGAGGGCACCGATCTGGCCCGGCTGTGTGCGGTCGTGGCCGATGCCGAATCGGGAGCGCCGGCCCCGACGTCGCGGTCGAGACCCACCGACCTGCCGGGCGACGGGATACTGCTGGCGCTCAAAGGTATCGCCGCGGCGGTCAGCGGTGTCGGCATCGGTGCGGCGGCCGTGGGCCGAACGCTGATGTTGCCGAAGCTGCCGGCCGGCGTGATGGCGGTGGTCAGTGCCATCGACTACCAGCCGAAGATACGGGCGGTTCTTGAAGACCGGCTGGGCCCGCAGGGTGCCGATGCGGTGTTGAGCGTCGGCGCCGCGACGGTCTACGCGCTGACTCAGGCGCCTGCGGCGGTCACCGTGGAGTTCGTGCGTCACCTTTCCCAACTCGCCGAGGCTGCTGCGGCGGCCAACGCCTGGCAAGAACTGGAGCCGAGGCTGGCGGCCGACGCCGAATGCGACACCGTGACGTCCGCGTCCCCGCGGCCGCGTGCCCTGCCCGACGGCGTGGTGGAGCGGTATGCCGAACGTTGTGGGCGGGCACAGGCGATGGCGGCGGCCTCGGTGGGCGCGCTGACCCGGGAAGCCGGTGCCGCCGCCACAGCCGCGGTGGTGACCGCGCCGAAGGCGGCGCGCAACTCCCGCGAGGCCTTCGCCAGCACGTTGGGGCGCGGTCTGGCCGACCGACGGGACGTGGTTCAGTTGCGGCCCGCAGCGTTGCGTCTCCTCGACCGGGTTGACGCCGTGGTGGTCGATCCCCGCGTGCTGAGCATCGACGAGCTGCGGGTGGGGCAATTCCGCGATGTCGCTCAGGCCGACCGTGCAGCGGTGTGGCAGTGGGCGCAGGATCGGCTGCGGGACGGCAGGCTGTCGGCCGGGTGGCATCGCGTACCCCCGGATCTTGTCGGGGCGGCGACAAACGGCTCGGCGACAAACGGGAAATCCCGCGGACAGGTGCTGGTGCGCAACCGTCACGACCCTCGAGCGCACGCGATGCTGGCCGAGATCCGCCGCGCCGGAGCGCAGGCGGTATCCCTCGATCTCGACCAACTGGGGGACCTGCGGTCCTCGTTCGACGAACTGTACGAGGCCGGCGCCGACCTGGATTCGGCGTTGACCGGTGTGGTCGAGACCCTGCAGCGCGATGGCCGCACCGTGGCCGTCCTCTCGGTGGAGGCGGCCCGCGCGCTGTGCGCGGCCGACCTCGCCGTCGGGGTAATGCGCGAGCGCGGCGGTATCCCCTGGCAGGCCGACGTCCTGGCGGTCGATCTCGCCGCGGTGTGGCGGCTGCTGCATGCCATCCCCGCTGCCCGCCGGGCCAGCGAGCGCGGGGTGGAGCTGGCCACCGGCGGCACCTTGCTGGGCGCGCTGCTGATGGTTCCCGGTGTCCGCGGCCGCGGTCCCGGACCGGTGACCGCGGGTGCCGCCGTCGGTCTGGCCAATGGCTTCTGGTTGGCGCGCAGAGCCCTGCTGGATGGCGAGCCCAAGGCCGAACCGGTCGAAGACTGGCATGCGATGTCGGCCGATCAGGTGCTCAGTCATCTGACCGAAACCGATGGCGCAGTGGACGGTTCGGTCCCCACCGACTCCGGTGAGGGGCCATCGGGCGGTACGGTCCTGCCCCGCCAGGTTGCCGAACTCCTCAACGCTCTGCGCGCCGAGCTCTCAGACCCGTTGACCCCCGTGCTCGCGGTCGGATCGGCGGCCAGCGCGATGCTCGGATCGCCGGTCGACGCGATTCTGGTCGGGTCGGTGCTGACGGGAAACGCGATCCTGGCCGCCACCCAGCAAGTCCGGGCCGAGCGGCTGCTGAGAAAGCTGCTGGCGGTCCAGGATCCACCGGCGCGACGGTTCCTGGGCACAAGGGATCGGGACGATGGCGACGGCTACGAAAGTGTTCCGGCAACGGGCCTGCGGCCCGGAGACATCATCGAGGTGAGGCCGGGCGAAGTGGTGCCGGCCGATGCCCGGATCATCGAAGCGCTGGACGCCGAGGCCGATGAAGCTTCGCTCACCGGGGAATCGCTGCCGGTACCCAAGCAGGTCGAGTCCGCGCCCGGCGCGGTGCTGGCCGAACGGCACTGCATGCTCTATGCCACAACAACATTGGTGGCGGGCACGGCGGTGGCAGTGGTGACCGAGGTGGGTGCGGCGACTCAGGCCCGCCGCGCCACGGACATCGGGCAGGGGACCGGCCCCGCCGTCGGTCTGCAGGCGCAGCTGCGCGACCTCACCAACCGGGCGCTGCCGTTCAGCATGGCGGGCGGGGCCCTGGTCAGCGGGCTCGGCCTGCTGCGTAGGTTGCCGCTGCGCAGTGCCGTGGCCAGTGGCGTCGCGGTCGCGGTGGCCGCCGTGCCCGAAGGGCTGCCCCTGGTGGCGACGCTGGCGCAACAGGCCTCGGCGCGGCGGCTGACCCGCGCCGGGGCCCTGGTGCGCAGTCCGCGCTCGGTGGAGGCGCTCGGCCGGGTGGATGTGGTGTGTTTCGACAAGACCGGCACCCTGAGCGAGAACCGCTTGCGGGTGTCGCAGGTTCATCCGGTGGGAGGTCAGGCTTTCGAACAGCAGGTGCTCGATTACGCGGCCCGGGCCACCCCGCCGAAGAATGGTGAGCAGTACGAGCACGCCACCGACGCCGCGGTGGCCGAAGCCGCGTCAACTGCGCAGCCGCCCGACGGAAGTGGCACCTATCTGCCGTTCCGGTCCGGCCGCAAGTTCTCGGCCGCGCTGCTCGGTGACGAGCTGGCGATCAAGGGCGCGCCCGAGGTGGTGCTGGCCGCCTGTGCGGATCTGGACCCCGCGGTCGAGCGCGCGGTCGACGAGATGGCCCGCGATGGGCTGCGGGTACTTGCGGTGGCTCGGCGTCCGCTGACTGCGGCGCAGGCCGGCCGCGGTCGCTCCGACGCCGACAAACTTGCCGCGCTGTGTGGCCATGACCTTCAGTTCGTCGGATTGCTGGGATTGTCAGACACCCCACGGGCCGAGGCGGCGCAAGTGTTGGAATCGTTGCGGGACAACGAGATCGGGGTGCGTCTCATCACCGGTGATCACCCTGTCACGGCGAAGGCGATTGCCGCCGAGCTGGGTCTGCCGGTCGGCGCCGAACAGGTCATCAGCGGTGAGGAATGGGTCGCGATGCCGCGCCGCAGCCAGGAAAAGGCAGTGCGGGAGCGGCGCGTGTTCGCCCGGATGTCGCCCGAACACAAGGTGCAGATCGTGCAGACGCTGGAACGTACCGGGCTGGTGTGCGCCATGGTCGGCGACGGCGCCAACGATGCCGCCGCGATCCGGGCCGCCACCGTCGGAATCGGAGTGGCCGCGCGCGGCAGCGATCCGGCCCGCAGCTCGGCTGACGTGCTGCTCCTCGACGGCCGGATCGGTGCCTTGATCGACGCGCTGGACGAGGGGCACCAGCTGTGGCGGCGGGTTCAGGCCGCCGTCGCGGTACTCCTCGGCGGAAACGCCGGCGAGGTGGTGTTCTCGATTGTCGGCAGTGCGCTCACGGGCCGGTCACCGCTCAACACCCGGCAGCTGCTGCTGGTCAACATGATGACCGATGCTCTGCCGGCCGCCGCTCTGGCCGTCAGTCCCACGCGCACCGCGACCGGCGCGGGC
>NZ_AUEQ01000018.1 GCF_000426065.1 Mycobacterium sp. URHD0025
TCGCGGTCGGAGTAGGCGAACTCCGGTTCCTGACGCTGCCACTTGAGCTTGTACAGCGGCGGTTGGGCCAGGAAGATGTGGCCGTGCTCGACCAGCGGTTTCATGAAGCGGAACAGCAGGGTCAGCAGCAGGGTCGAGATGTGCTGGCCGTCGACATCGGCGTCGGCCATCAACACGATCTTGTGATACCGCAGCTTGCTGAGGTCGAACTCATCGTGGATGCCGGTGCCCAGGGCGGTGATGATGGCCTGGACTTCGGTGTTCTTCAAAACCCGGTCGATGCGGGCCTTTTCGACGTTGATGATCTTTCCGCGCAGCGGCAGGATGGCCTGGAACATCGAGTCCCGGCCGCTCTTGGCCGAGCCGCCGGCCGAATCGCCCTCCACCACATACAGTTCCGACTTGCTCGGATCGGTCGAGCGGCAGTCGGCCAGCTTCCCGGGCAGCCCCCCGATCTCCGAGGCACTCTTGCGCCGCACCAACTCCCGCGCCCGCCGCGCGGCGACCCGGGCCTGCGCCGACGAGGCCACCTTGGTGACGATGACCTTGGCCTCCGCCGGGTTGGCCTCGAACCAGTGGGTCAACTGCTCGTGACAGACCTTCTGCACGAACGACCGAATGGCGGCGTTGCCAAGTTTGGTCTTGGTTTGCCCCTCGAACTGCGGCTCGCCGACCTTCACCGAGATCACCGCCGCGAGGCCCTCCCGGATATCGTCGCCGGTGAGGTTCGGAGCGTGGCCCTTTGCGCTGTCCTTGAGGAGCTTCTTGTCCTTGGCGTACTTGTTCACCACGCCCGTCAAAGCCGCCCGGAAGCCCTCCTCATGGGTGCCACCTTCGTGGGTGTTGATGGTGTTGGCGAACGTGTGCACCGACTCTGAATAGCCGGCGTTCCACTGCATCGCGATCTCCACCTCATGCCCGGGGCCGGTACCACCGAACGCGATGACGCTGGGCTGGATCGGCTCTTTTGCCCGGTTGATATGGCCGACGTAGTCGATCAGCCCGCCCGGGTGGTGAAAGGTGCGGGTCTGAGGGTCGTCGCCGCGCCGGTCGGTGAGCGTCAGCACCAGACCCTTGTTGAGAAAGGCCATCTCCTGCAGGCGGCGCGCGATGGTTTCGGCGTGATACTCGGTGGTCTCGAAAATCTCTGGGTCCGACCAGAACCGGACTGTGGTGCCCGTACGGACCGACGGCTCACCCTGGCGCAAGATACCGGGCACCGAGCGTTCGTAGTGCTGGAACCAGGCGTAGCCGTCGCGGTGGATACACACCTCCAGTCGGGTCGACAGCGCGTTGACCACCGAGACGCCCACGCCGTGCAAGCCACCCGACACCTGGTACGACTCCGCGTCGAACTTGCCGCCCGCGTGCAACTGGGTCATCACCACGTCGACCGTCGGAATCCCGGTGTCGTGCATGGCAACCGGGATACCGCGGCCATCGTCGCTGACCTCTACCCCGCCGTCGGCGAGCAGTACCACGTCCACGCGGGTGGCGTAGCCGGCCATCGCCTCGTCCACACCGTTGTCGACCACCTCCCACACCATGTGGTGCAGGCCGCGCTCACCGGTGGACCCGATGTACATGCCGGGCCGCTTGCGGACCACATCGAGCCCTTCGAGGATGGTGATCGATTGGGCACCATAAGCGGGGCTGGACATCTGGGTTCCTCCGTGCTTGACAAGAATGGCCGAAGCCCTGCCCGTACCTCAACGGGACGGGCAGGGCGACGGGGTGTTACGAGTTACGGACCGGGACGAAATCGATGGGTGCACCGGCCGGGATCAACTGCTCGGTCTCCACGCTGGCGTCGAACTCCTGGATGAAGCGGTACGCGTGCTGCATCACCCACCACCGCACCCAGGTCTGGTTGACCGCCTCCCGCTCCTTCGGGTCCTCCAGCAGGTTGGTGATGCGGGCGAAGCCGAGCGGGATCTCCGGGTCGTGGAAATGCTGCTGCCGCTTGAAATTGATCTTGAACTGCGACCATTTCACGGCGTGGAGCTCTTCGTTGAGCCACACCATGCAGCCCTCACGTTCGGATTCCTCTGCGCCGGCGAAGAACTCCCGCTGATCGATGCCGTCGATGATGCGGTCATCGGGGACCTCGCAGCCGGCCCAGCGCAGCAGCGTCGGGAACATGTCGGTGACGTGCACCATCTCGTTGCTCTCGCGTGGTGCCACCTCGCCCGGCCAGCGGATCAGGCACGGAGTGCGGATGCCGCCCTCGGCGGAGCTGAAGTAGGACCCGTCGAAGAAGCCCGCGGTACCGCGACCGGCCAAGTGGTCCTCGGCGCCGTTGTCGCCCGCCATGATGACGATGGTGTTGTCCTCGACACCCAATTCGGCGAGGTAGTCCAGGATGCTGCCGAAGTCGTGATCGAGCATCAGCAACGAATCACCCCATGCGCCATTGGTGCTCTTGCCCTTGAACTCCTCGCGCACCTCCATCGGGAAATGCATCAGCGAATGGTTGTGGTAGAGGTAGAACGGCTTGTCCGCCTCGACGCTGCGCTTCATGAAATCCTTGGCACGCCGGTCGTATTCGCCATCGACCTCACCCTTGAGCTTGACCGTGAGCTGCTGGTCGGTGGCCACCACGCCGTCGGCCTTGGTGCCCTCGTACATGTAGGAATAACCGTCACGCTCCGCCTTGTACCAGGGGTCGTCGGGCCACAGGCACTCGTCGTAGGTGCGGGCCGGGCCGTACCACTCGTCGAAGCCGTGATCGGTGGGCCATCGGCCGTCCTCGGCACCGATGTGCCACTTACCGAAACAGGCTGTGGCATAACCGGACTCGGACAGAATGTCGCCCATGGTGCGTTCCCACGCCACGATGCCACCACCATTGCCGCCGAGCGCGATGGTGTGGTTGCCGGAACGGATCGGGTACCGCCCGGTCATCAGCGCCGAGCGGGTGGGCGTGCACTGGGGTTCGACGACGAAGTGCGACAGCTTCAGCGACTCGGCGGCGAAGGCGTCCATCCGGGCGGTGTCAGCCCCGCGCAGGATGCCACCCCCATAGCAGCCGAGCTCCCCCATCCCGAGGTTGTCGACGTGGAAATACACGATATTGGGTTTTTTGGGCATGGTTGAGCTACCTCTCTATCGATCGGGTGAAAAGTGAAGGGTTGAAAGAAGGTGCCGGCTACTGTGGCGGCGACTTGTCGGGTTCTCGTGCGGCAGTGGTCATCAGCGAGCAGCGATCACCGCGGTAACGCACGGTCTCGAAGTCGAACGGGGTGCCGTCTTCCAGAAACGTCAGCCGATGCAGGAGCAATAGCGGTGCACCGGTGCGGATTTCGAGAAGCTCGGCGGTGTTGGCATCCGCGGCCACCGACTCCACCGTGACTTCCGCCCAACCCAACCGCATGCCGAGTTCGCGTTCGATCAACGCGAACACGTCTTGGCGGTCGAGATTGGCATCCACGGGTATCGCGCCGATCCGCAACGAGGTGGTGTCCAGCGACAGCGGCACACCGCTGACCGATCGGAGCCTTTCGATGAACAGAATCGGCGCGTTTTCGGGCAACTGGAGCTTGGCGGCGACGAAGGGGGAAGCGACCGAATCGCGCACGGACAGCACCGTATTCTCCACCGGCAGCTGGTGACCGGCCAGAGACTCGGCCAGACCTTCCAGGCGATCGATCCGTTGACTCAGTTTGGCACCGGTGACGAAGGTCCCGGCACCCTGCACCCGGCTGATCAGCCCTTCACCGCGGAGCAGTTCCAGCGCTTCACGGATGGCATTACGACTGACTCCGAACTCCGCGGCGAGTTCGTTCTCCGGAGGCAGCATCGGGCGCGCCGCCGCCAGGCCGCCGTACACACCGTCGAGGATCTGGCCGCGCAGGACATCGCGGGCCCAGCGGGCGGCGTCGGCCCGGGTACCGGCATATTCCCTGGGCGCAGGACGGGGAAAGTCCTTCGGCGGGATGTGCGGGCGGCGGGCCATGACCTCACTGTGCCACCGATACCGGCAGGTGGCGATACGGTCCGTGTTACGCCACCTGTTACTTCGTAAAGCCCTAGGCCAGCGGCTATGCGACGGCGTTTCGGCGCGGGTTCCGCCATCGCCGGCCACTACGGCTGGTCGGCGACACAGCGAAAACCGATGTGCGTCGTGGCACTGTCCTGTGATTGTGAGGACCGGGCAGCCGGGCGGTAGCGGTGGCAGTACTCGGGCGCGCACAGGTGCGACCCACCTTTGAGGGTCTGCATCACCGACGGGTCACCGGCGGGTGCGGGACAGCAGCCCGATACGTCTGCGGCCGCGCGGTGCCGAGGCGTGTAGCGGGTGGTGGTCCACTCCCATACGTTGCCGATCATGTCGGCCAGACCAAAAGCGTTCGGCGGGAACATGCCGACCTCGGACGTCCCCACCCAGCCGAGTGCGCCGTCGTTCCGGTACGGAAACTTGCCCTGCCAGGTGTTGGCCATCAACTGCCCGTTCGGCCGGACGTCGTCGCCCCAGGCATAGACCGTCGTAGCGCCCGCTCGGGCGGCGTACTCCCACTCCGACTCGGTGGGCAATCGTCTCCCGGCCCAGGCCGCGTACGCGGCAGCGTCGGGGTAGGCGACCTGGACCACCGGGTGGTGGAGCCGATCGTCGATGGACGATCCGCGGCCCTTTGGGTGCTTCCAACACGCCCCTTCAGCCCACGTCCACCACTGACGCCAATCACGCAGGTTCACCGGCCCATCGGTCGGCTGGAAGACCAGCGAGCCCGCAACGAGTTCCTCTGCGGGCACGCCGGGAAACGCTGCCGGATCGAGTTGTTGCTCCGCTACCGTGAGATAACCCGTCTCGGCGACGAACTCGGCGAACTGGGCATTGGTGACCGGGTGTTGCTCGATGGCGAACGGCGCAACCGACGCCTCGTGCACCGGCGATTCCTCGGGATAGAAGTCTTGTGATCCCATGCGGTAGGTGCCGCCGTCGAGTGCGACGAGTTCGGTGAGCATGCCGACAGAGTAAGTAGGCCTGGAAACCGCTGCACGCCGACGGAGAATTAGCGTCGCTGGGCAGTCCCTGGCGAACGGCACAGAATTGCTTGCTGCACAACATATTTCATAGACCAGTCCCTACGGTTCGTCAGCGGTCGATCGGCCCCGCACCCCCACCCGCATGCGCTTTGGTGATCACGGGCTCGGGGTACCCGGCCTCACGTGCCGCCCGGGACACCGCTTCACCGACCGCACTCACCCGCCCATCGGGCACCAGCGCGATGACGCAGCCACCGAACCCGCCGCCGGTCATCCGCGCCCCAAGGGCACCGGCCCGCTCGGCAGTTTCGGCGATCAGATCGAGGTGGCCCGTCGTGATCTCGAAGTCATCGCGCATCGAGGTGTGCGATGCCGTCCACAGCGCCCCGACGGTGGTGAAATCCGACGACTCCATGGCCGCAACACAATCGAGCACGCGCCGGTTCTCCGACAGCACATGCCGTGCCCGTCGGGCATCGATCGGATCTTTCACCGCCTCCAGCGCCGCCGCGTCAGAGACCTCACGAAGTGAGGACACACCGAGGTCTGCGGCAGCCCGCTCACACGATGCGCGCCGGGCCGCGTACTCACCACCGGCGTGCGCGTGCCGGGCGCGGGAGTCGATCAACAGCAACGCCACCCCGGAGGCCCCGGGGTCGAAATGGACCGGGTGGACGGTGAGGTCGCGGAAGTCGATCAGCATCGCCTCCCCCGGCACGCCGAACAACGAAGCCAGCTGATCGAGCAGTCCGGTTGGCGCACCAACGTATTCGTTCTCGGCCCGCTGGGCGATCCGCGCCTGCTCGATGCGATCGAGATCCACGTCGGCCGCCGTGAGCAGCGCACCGAGCACCGCGCATTCCAGCGCAGCCGACGAGGACAACCCGGAACCGATCGCGACGTCGCTGGTGATTGTCATGGCCCCGCCGGGCGCCGCGATCCCAGCACGCCGCAGCGCCCACATCACACCCGCGACATACCCGGCCCATCCCGTCACCTCTCCGGGCCCGGTATCCACACCGATCCGCGCCGGGCCGTCGCCCAACGAACTCGACACCGAAAGCACACCCGACGCGTCCGGATCGAAGCTCACAACGGTCTTCTGCGGCAAGGCAATCGGTAGCGCGTACCCCGCGTTGTAGTCGGTGTGCTCGCCGATCAGATTGACCCGGCCCGGCGCGGAGTATCGGATCGCCATAGCCGAACGATAGTGCCGGAAGCTAACCGGCAGCCACCACGACCTGCGGCGGCCGGCGCAAACCCAGTTCGACCTGGAGCGGAAAGGCAAGGGTCTTCCGGGAGATTTCGACGCCATTCACGCTCACCGTGCCACCCGCCGTGGCCTGACCCGACTGGATCGCAACCACATGACCGTCGACCACCACGGCGACCGCGGCGAAGAGCTGTAACCGCACAGCCGCCTTGGCGGCCAATGACATCACCGGGAAACTGTCCACCTCGACGTCGAGTGTGTGCTCACGGTCCGCTGAGATGACGTGGGTGTGCAATGGCACGATCTGCTTCACCCGGGGCTGCGTGTGCGACTTCCTGATCGCCGTGGCGATGGCGCCGTAGGTATGCCAGCCCTCAAGGATGAGGTCGGCCATCGTCTCACTCAGCACCGCCCGCAAGGATGCCTCGATCTCCGCGGCCAATGCGTGGCGCGCCACGACGCCGAGATTCCTCAGCGGGCGAGCAGATTCGCGATTTGCCACGACTTGCGTGACTGCATTGTCGATCCTGGCCTGGGTTTGACGTGACTGCGGAAGCATCCAATTGCCAACAGAGGTGTCGGCGATCAAGGAACCAGTCATCAGTGGACCTCCTCCACGGTGGTGGAATGCGATTTCACGGAGGGAACGACAGAAAGGATGTGGTCACGGCCGGTGCCATCGGCGTGACGGACATCGAAGGGCACGGGCACCCCGCGATGCGATGCCACAGTGACGTGCGCTTTGAGGAATTTTCCACCGCGGTGGCGCCACGCTCGTGCGGCCAGTCCGGCGGCAACCGCCAAGGCGCACAACACCACCAGCGGTATCCATGCATTGTTGGTCGGCGGCGGCGGAGGGTCGTCGTCCCGACCCACTGAAGGAGTGGTCGTCACGTACGTCGGCGAGGGCTGCGACGGTATGGCGATCACTGGAGTACTGGGACGAGTCTGAGATGTCACGCTCGGCGTATCAGTCTCGCAGGTGGTGAACGAATTCAGTTTGAACGACGGCGAAGGGGCGACGTTGGGCGATGGGAAGTTCCGAGGGATCAGGATGGACGAATCGATAGGCGGTTCAGTCGTGGTGGGCACTGTCGTCGTCGGCTCTGTCGTGGTCGGCACCGTCGTGGTGGGCTCGGTCGTCGTCGGTTCTGTCGTCGGCTTTGTTGAAGTCGGACACGGATCCGCAAACGCCTGACCCGGTCCAACGATGAGTGCCACGCATACAGCCGAGATCATCACCATGACGGCGCCCGCCCGCGGACCGCCGTACCTCGATGTCGCCATACCGCCCCCATACTTCAGCTGCTAGCTGAAGTATCGATGCGCCGCTGACGGTTGTAGTGCGTAGTCGACTACCCGAATCAGCCCTGATCGACCCGATGCGCCCGGCGGAAGCGGTCCAGATAGGCCGGCCAGTCCCAGCTGGACAGGAACTCCGTCGTCGCCGCGTATCCCTTTTCATACAGCGCCTGGGCCTCATTGCGCGAGATGTCGAAGTCCAGCACCCCGACGTCGGTCGAATCCACCTGAATCGCGCGGACCTTCACCCACGGCTGACTCAGGTAGGCCTGGTCGTGACCGACCAGCATCGTGGAGATCAAGCTCTCCAGGAACGTCGGACGGCCGAAGCCCAGCATCCCCAACCCGGGAATCAGCTGCTGCGCCGACGGTGCGGGCAGATACGGCACCACCGTCACCCCGAACGTTGGCCACCGCGGCTCCGCACCATCAGGGCGGTCGAACGAGTCGATCGGGAAGTTCGACAGCACCCCGCCGTCCACCAATGTGCACGGCTTCCCCTCGGCGGTTGTCAACGTCACCGGATGGAAAAGGAACGGAATGGCCATCGAGGCCCGTACGGCGTCGGCAACGAGCTGCTCGTCGGGGTCCAAACCGTAGACGCGCCGGTAATCCCATGGCAGACGTACCAATTGACCGGTCGTCAGATCGGTGACCGTGACCGTGAGCCGGTAGCGCCGCTCGGGCAACAGGTTGTCGTCATCGATGGCCAGATCACCAAAGGTCTTGACGCCCAGGTTCTTCAGCTCGCCGCGGATCCAGTCATAGGCGAAGTCACCGCGATAGATGCCGGTCTCGCGCAGCAGCCCCCACGCCGTACCCAGCACCGGGATCCGCTCGATCGGCCCGCTGTCGCGGAACTTGCGATACGGCACGCTCAGCGCCAACTCCCGCAGCTCGTCACTGGTCAGGTCTTCGCGTTGCACCGCGGCGGCCACCACCGCACCGACCAGTGAGCCGGCCGAGGTGCCCGAGATCCGCCCTATCGTGTACCCCGCGTCCTTGAGAGCGACGACGGCGCCGACCAGGCCGATGCCCTTGACCCCGCCCCCGGAAAGCACGAGGTCCGCACGGTGCGGAGAACGTTTCGCAGCCATGGCCCCAGCTTGGCACGGCCGCCTGACAATCGGCCGTGTTCGAGTCGTTGACCGGCGTCTTCGGTGGTGCCCGGTAGACGCGAGACCTAACCGGACCAAGCCCGCGTAACCTCGAATTGTCATGCGTATCGCCATCAGTGGAGCAGGGGTGGCCGGTGCAGCGCTCGCGCATTGGCTGCACCGCACCGGCCACAGCCCGACGCTGATCGAACGGGCGGCGACGTTCCGCACCGGTGGCTACATGATCGACTTCTGGGGCATCGGCTACCGGGTGGCCCGGCAGATGGGCATCGAAGCGGCCATCCGCGAGGCCGGCTACGACGTGCAGTCGGTGCGCTCCATCGGACCGGATGGCACGACGCGCGCCACGCTCGGCGTCGACGTGTTCCGGCGCGTGATCGGCAACGACTTCACGAGCCTGCCGCGCGGTGACTTGGCCGCCGCGATCTATCGCACCGTCGAGGACCGCGTGCCGACCGTTTTCGGCGACAGCATCACCGGCATCGACCAACGTCCAGAGGGGGTGCGGCTGACGTTCGAGAAACGTCCGGCCGACGACTTCGATCTCCTCATCGGCGCCGACGGCCTGCACTCCACAGTGCGCAGCCTGGCATTCGGGGCAGAGGAGCGATTCGAGCACTATCTCGGCTGCAAGGTCGCCGCCTGCGTGGTCGACGATTACCGGCCCCGCACCGCCGGCGCCAGTTCCGATACGTATCTCACCTACAGCATCCCCGGCCGACAGGTCGGGCAGTTCACGCTGCGCGGTGACCGCACCATGTTCCTGTTCGTGTTCCGCGACGAGCACGATGACCACGGCTTGGCACCAAAAGAACAGTTACACAAAAAGTTCGACGATGCGGGCTGGGAATGCCGACACATACTGGCCGCAGTGGCCGGCGTCGAGGAACTCTACTTCGACGTGGTCAGCCAGATCCGGATGGACCGCTGGTCAAATGGCAGGGTGCTGCTGATCGGTGATGCTGCGGGCTGCATCTCACTGCTCGGCGGCGAGGGCACCGGCTTGGCGATCACCGAGGCCTATGCGTTGGCCGGGGAACTGTCGCTTGCCGACGGCGACCACCGCCGCGCCTTCACCAGCTATGAGTCCCGGCTGCGCCCATTCATCGAGGGCAAGCAGGCCGGTGCCGAACGGATGTTGGGTTTCTTCGCCACCAGAACAAGGTTCGGTTTGTGGTTCCGCGACATGGCCCTGCGGGCGATGAATCTGAGCCGCCCGGTGGCGGGCCTCTTCGCCGGCAGCGTGCGCGACGACCTCGATCTGCCCGACTATCGGATCTGAATAAGTGGCATCAACGGCAGTACTGAGTTTCCAACCCGCACACCTACCGACTCCGCGGTGTCGACGCGGCTGAAGTGACCGCCAGGTCGTCGGCCTGCCGCAGTCCCCGCACACAGATCCGTGCCCCGCGGTGCGGCACCAACGTGACATGCTTGACGCGTTGACGTTCGTCGGCAGCACTCGTGGCGAAAAGGTCTGCCCGGCACAGGATTTCCCGGAGAACCACCCGTAGCTCAACCATCGCGAACGTCGCGCCCAGGCAGCGCCGGTTGCCGCCACCGAACGGAAACCACGTGGCGGGGCCGAGACTCGCGCCGAGCATCCGGTCAGGGTCGAACCGGTCGGCGTCGGGATAGACGTCGTGGCGTTCATGCACCAGACCGATCCCCGGCGCCACCATCACCCCGGCCGGCAGTCGGTAGCCGGCCAGATCGATCGGCTGCTTGAGCACTCGGCCCACGTCGAACACCACCGGCCGGATTCGCAGGGTCTCCTTGGCCACCGCGTCCAGGTATTCGTCGTCGCCTTCGCGTGCGGCCCGGACCGCCTTGTCCAGCACCGCGGGATGACGGGTCAACCGTTCCAGCGCCCACGACAGCGCAGTCGCGGTGGTCTCGTGCCCGGCGACGATCAAGGTCATCAACTGATCGCGCAGTTCACGATCGGTCATCGCGTGCGCGCCCTCATCGGCGGACCGCACCAGCATCGCCAGCACATCGGTGCGGGCCGCGAGCTCCGGGTCAGCACGTCGATCCGCGATCTCGGCGAACAGCAGCCGGTCGGCGTCGGCGAGATCGCGCTGCATGCGCCGCCACGGGCGCCGCCGCTGCAGGCCTGGGCTGGCCAGCGCCAGCGTCTCCCACGGACCCACACTGAGCAGCCTCGGCATCACCGACCGCAACGCGGCCAGCCGGGCGGGATCCGACGCCCCGATCACCGTCCGCAGGATCACCTCGAGCGTTATCTCCGCCATCTTCGGTGCCACCGGGAAGGTGGTGCCCACCGGCCATCCGGCGACGTTCGCGGCGGCGATCTCGGTCATGATCTCGGTCTGGCGGGCGACGGCGTCGCGGTGAAACGGCGGGAGCATCTGACGCCGGCGTTCATGGTGTTCGTCCTCGTCGATCACCAGTACCGAGCTGTCGCCGAGCAAGGAACTCAGCACCGAATTCGCTTCTCCGGCATGGAAGATTGTCGGATCTCCGGCGAACACCACCTTGATGTCAGCGGGGTCTGCCAGGTACACCATGGTGCCCATCGCCGCGACGCGCAGCGTGAACACGTCGCCGTAGCGGCGTCGACAGGCCGAGACGAATCGCGGCCAGTAACGCAGCATCAACAAGGCCTGCACCGACGGGGGCAACGGAGGCCCCGGAGGTAACCCCACCATTCCTCCACCCTACGAGCCCTGGTCGCTCAGCGGGACCGAAGCACTCACAGCAAGAGGCCCGGACGCCGGCTGCGTCCGGGCCCCTGCCTCCCCCTGGCCTACTTGGCGTGGTTGTGCTGGTGGTGGTGATGGATCCTCGACCCGGGCTGCGGCATGTTGTGCTGGTTCGGGAAGGCCTGGTGATGCGAGCTGACCGATGGGCCGGCGTTGGCGACGGAGGCGTCGGCGTGGGCGGTGGCGGCGCCCAGGGCGATCAATGCGGGGGCGGCGGCGAGGGTGAAACCGGCGGCGATGCGGCGGGTGAGGGTGCTCATGTCGACTCCTTTGTCGGATAACGCTTTTGGTCTTTGTCCCGGTGTGTTCCGGTGTTGAAATAAGAATGCGCCGCGGCGGGCTGGAGCTGTATCGACCGACCGGCCCATCCGCCGGACGAATGTCGTGTCCCCCGATCGGGGGAATGCGCCGAGCCACTGACCGAATTGCCGTCCCGCGGGGGCCGCGATCGTGCTTAGGATCAGCAAACAGAAACTAGGGGGATCCGATGGGCATCCATCCGAACGCGGCCGGCATGGTGCTGTGCACTGCCCTGCTGGCCGCCTGCACCCCCACGATCCCCGACTCCGGCGGCCCGCACGTCGACGTCCTGGGCAGCATGATGGCCAGCGAATCCGAGATCAACAGTGTGATGAACGCCGAGGTCAGGCCGAAGACGGCGCTCCGCGCCCCGATGACCAACGCCAACTATCAGCCGATCTCCCGCCCGGAGTGCATCGTGGTCATCGGCAATGGGATGGAATGGGTCTACGGCGACAGCAATTACCAGGGGTTCCGCGAAACCCAGCTGGCCGATGACGCCGACGACGTCGAGGTCGACCAGGTCATCGCCCGTTTCGACAATCCCAAGGCCGCCGAAGCGATGGTGGCCCGCACCGTCGACATCTGGCGCCGCTGTGGTGACGACACCCTGACCTTCAGCTACGACGGCGGCAGGACCACCGATGCCCGCCGGATGGCGGCCCCCACCGTGCTCGACGGCGTCGACATCACGCACGACGAGCCACTGGATGTCACCGACCGCATCACCCACCGCGCGATCGTTGCCGTCGACGCGTTCGGCGTCGACCTGCGGATCAGCGGCTACGACATCACCGACCAGCAGACCGTGCGGCTGGCCAAGATCATCGCGGGCCGCACCGCGCTCTAATAGGCTGCGCTACAATGGATTACAACTAGTTCTCTCGCAACATTGACACGACCATGACATCGGCGTGTACTGAAGGTTCAGGGCGCGCCACCCGCTGATCGAAGGCTTCTCCCTGTTCGACTGAGCATGGCACAGGGACTTCAGAAGCAGCGTTCCTTTTCGGGATCCCGGTCAAGTGGGTGGCGCCGCTCGGAACACTGCCCGCCATCCCGCATCGGGCAGCGCGAGTGTGAATATCGTCCGCAACGTCTGCAGATATTGGCGGCCGAGAGAGCCGCTCGTGTAAGGCAGATTGTATTTCTCGCACAGACCGCGCACGCGCACACTGATCTCTGCCATGCGATTGCTGGGCAGATCCGGGAACAGATGGTGCTCGATCTGGTAGCACAGATTTCCACTCGAAAATGCCAGCACCGGACCGGCTTTGAAGTTCGCCGCACCCAGCATCTGCCGCAGATACCACTCGCCGTGACTTTCGTCTTCCAGCGTTTCCGGACCGAATCGTTCCGCCCCATCGGGGAAATGCCCGCAGAAGATGACCATGTGCGCCCACAGGTTGCGCAGCACATTCGCGCCCAGATTCGCGAAAAGGGTCCGCTTCCAGCGCCGCCCACTCAATGCAGGCACCACGACGAAGTCCTTGGCGAGCTGGCGCCCGATCTTGGCGCGCAGCAGTTGTCGCGCCGCGTTGCGGCCCTCCTCGGTATCCGCCCGGTCTCGGGCGGAGTAGAAATCGTGTAGGGCAATCCCCCACTCGAAGATCATGGCCAACAGCACATTCCGCAGCGGCTGCACCAGATGTTGACGTTCCCACTGCTGATCGCGGCTCATCCGCAGGATGCCGAAGCCGAGGTCGTCGTCCACGCCCAGCACATTGCTGAATACGTGGTGGTGGTAGTTGTGCGAGTAGCGCCACTGCGACGACGGACCCACCTGGTCCCACTCCCACGTGGTGGAGTGGATCTCCGGATCGTTCATCCAGTCCCACTGGCCGTGGCCGACATTGTGCGCGATTTCCATGTTCTCAACGGATTTCGCATAGGCCAGCGCGACTGTCCCGGCCAGCACGCCGGCCTTCGACCGTGCACCTGTGATCAGCAGTCGTGCCGCCACGTCGAGCGCGCGCTGGAACACGATGGTGCGCCGAATGTAGGCAGCATCCCGCGCACCGAGCGATTCTTCGATGTCGCGGCGGATGGTGTCGAATTCGGTTCCGATCGCGTCGATGTCTGCGCGGCTCAACTTCGCGTAGGCGGCGATATCTCTGATAGTCAGTGTTCCCGGTCCGTCTGTGTGCGGCGGCATGGTCCGGGCCACCTGGGTGAGAATGCCCTCAGCCTAGGCGTCGCCGCGCATCCCTGCCACAACCCGAGGTCGCACCGGGCAACGAGCGCCCCGACGGCGTGTCGCCACCAGGATGCGGTTCTTCCCGTAGGGTCGGGAAACCGGGACCGACACAGGCCCCCACATCAAAGGGGCCGACATGGCCGACAAATCACCGCGACAGAGCCTGGCCAAGAAGTCAGGCAAATCTCTCAAAGAAAAACGCGCGGTGAAACGCGCAAAAGCCGGTGATGCCTCATCCACGGATGACGTTCTGCATCTCAAGAAGCGGTAACCCTTCGAATCGCATTCCCCGACCTATCACGGTGCTGCTGTGGCCCGTGTGATCGCAGTTGCTCAAAGCATGGTCGAACACTGCGCGCGACCCCTCTGACCGATTACGATCAGCAAACACGGTCGAGGGGGTCTCATGGACGGGCAACGGGCGGTCATCCCCGCCATCGCGGCTATCGCGTTGGCGGGGGCTGTCCTCAGTGGCTGCAGCCCCAGGCAAACGGAGATTGACGCAGGCCCACAGATCGACGTCCTCGGCAGCATGCTCGCCAGCGAATCCGAACTCAACACGATCCTGGCCACCACGGGCCTGCGCTCCAAGACCGCGCTGCGCCAGCCTGCCAGGCTCGATGCCGACGAGCACGCCTCGCGCCCGGTGTGCCTGGCCGTCATCGGCAACGCCATGGACGAGATCTATCGCGACAGCGGGTTCCGCCAGTTCCGCGAGTCCCTGTTCGCCGACGATGGCGACGACCTCGAGGTCGATCAGGCCGTCACGGCGTTCGATACCCCCACGGCCGCGCGCACGGTCGTCACCCGCACGGTCGACACCTGGCGACAATGTGCTGGTGAGAATCTGGTGATCAGCTACGACAGCAACCGTCAGCCCAGCATCTTCGCGCTCGGCAACCCGAGCGTCGTCGACGACATCGATGTCACCAACGAACAGACACCGACCAGTCCGCAGCACGGCAGCCGCCGCGCGATCCTGGCTGTGGACAACCTCGTCGTCGATGTGCGGATCACTGGAACCAACCTCACCGACGGCCAGGTGGCGCAGGTTGCCAAGGCCATCGCCGGCCGCAACGCGGTGTGAGAGGCGAAAACCCTCAGCGGACGGCGCCATTGATCACCGGTTGGGTGATCATGCCCTTCTCGACACCCCACATGGTGGCGATGGTGCGGTACTCCCCGGTGTCCATCACATGCTGCAGCGCCGACCGCAACGGCTCCGCCAAACCGGATCCCTTGGCCACGGGCCAGCCGTAGGGCGCGGAGTCGAACACCTCACCGGCCGGTTCCAACGCACCGCCGCTGAGCTTGATCGCGAACCCTGTTACGGGTGAATCGGCGGTCATCGCGTCGACCTCGCCGGCGATCAGCGCGGCCGTCACCTCGTCCTGATGGGTGCGCACCACTTTCTCGATGGGCGGCAGCCCAGCTGCGACGCACTCATCCGATTTGGCCGGGACCTCCGTGGTCTCCTGAATCGTGCTGTACTTCACCCCGACTCGCAGCCCACAGGCCGATCCCGGATCGGCCATCGACCCGGCCCGCCGCGCCCACAGCGTGCCGGCCTCGAAGTAGGTGACGAAATCGGCCTGTTCCTGACGTTCGGCGGTGTCGGTGATCGAGGCCATGCCGACGTTGAAGTTGCCGTCGGCCACCGAGGGCAGGATCCCCTCGAAACCGGTCTCCCGGAACTCGGGCACCAGCCCCATGGTCCGCGTCACGGCTTTCATCAGATCGACGTCGAAACCGACGATCTCGCCGCTGGAATTCTTGAACTCGTTGGGCGCGTAGGGAACATTCACCCCGATCACCAGCCGGCCGGAATCGCGGATCTCCGACGGTACGGTCTTCGCGATCTTCTCGACCGCACCCGAAGGCGCCTCCACGGGACCGGCCGCCGAGGCCGAATCGGCCAGGCTGGGATTCTGCCCTGAGCCGCCGTCGCGCAGCTGCCACACCCCCACCGCGCACAAGGCCGCTACGACAACCGTCGCGCCCACGATCGCGGCCACCTTCTTGGACACCCGGACACGCGTCGGAACCCGTTGCGCCGAATGCCGCCCCGAGCGTGCCTGGGCACGCACCGGAACCGCGAGCGCGGCCCGCGCCGCGGCCGCCAGGTCCCCCGCACTTTGATAGCGCTTGGACGGCTTCTTGGCCATTCCCTTGGCGATCACGTCGTCGAAGGCCGCCAGGCGCGAATCCTTCTCGGAGGCCCGCGGGGGCGCGGACACCATGTGCCCGGCGATCTGCTGTTCGAGACTGTCCGACGGATACGGCCGCTCCCCGGTAAGGCACTCGTAGAGCACGCACGCCAGCGCGTAGATGTCCGAACGCGGATCGATCTTGCCGGCGTCGAACCGCTCCGGCGCCATATACGCCAGCGTGCCCAGGGTGCTGCCCGCGGTCGTCATACCCGAGTCGCCCGCGGTGCGGGCCAGGCCGAAATCGATCAGGTACACGAAATCGTTGTGGGCGATCAGGATGTTCGACGGCTTGACGTCGCGATGGGTCAACCCGGCCTGATGCGCGCTGTCGAGCGCCTCGGCGACCTGCTCGATGATGCCCACCGCGAAGGCCGGGTCCAACGGCTTGCCGGTCTTGGTGAGCATCACGCCGAGGTTGCGTCCCTCGATCAGCCGCATGTCCAGATAGAGCCGGCCGTCGATCTCGCCGTAGCCGTGGATCGGCACCACGTGCGGATTGCTCACCCCCGCCGCGGCATGCGATTCCCTGCGGAACCGTTCCTGGAAGGTGGCGTCCTGTGCCAGGTGCGGCGGCAGAACCTTGAGCGCGACGATCCGGTCGGTGTCGGAATCGTAGGCCTGGTAAACCTCGCCCATTCCGCCCCGACCGATCAGCTTCTGCAGCTGATAGTGCCCGAATGGGGTTGAATCCACCGTTCAACTCCTCGGCAGCGGCCAATTCGGCGTCGGCATGTCGATCGAAGTTACATCACGTTTGCCGCACGCGTCGGTCCAGATCACATCAGGTGAGCAAAAATTGTCGCTCGCGGTGACGCATGAGACCGATGTGAATTCGTAACGGTCAAGATCGCCACCAAATGCCGATATCGCGATCCGATCCCGTTACCTTGGTCGCGGGCTTTGACAGCGGGCTCGACGACCTCGTCGGGAAGGGGGAACATGCGCGTCGACGGACGGGACATCACTGTCACCGGCAGTCTTTTGCAACCGCCGACCCGTCGCACCAACGACATCCTGCGCCTGATACTGGCCGCGATCTTCCTGGCCACCGTCATCACCAGCTCGCTGATCACCCGCTACGAGTGGGTAGCGCTGGAGCGCTCCATCTCCGAGATCGTCGGCGTACTGACCCCTACCCAGTCCAATCTGGTGTACCTGGCCTACGGCATCGCGATCCTGGCCCTGCCGTTCGTGATCCTGGTCAGCATCGTTCTCGGCCGGCAATGGAAACTGCTGGGCGCATACGCGGCCGCGGCCCTGATCACCATGCTGTCGCTGTCGATCACCGCCAACGGCATCGCCGCCCCCAAATGGCACTTCGATCTGTCCGACCGGCTCAGCTCCCAGCTATCGCAGTTCCTCGACGACCCGCGCTGGATCGGCATGCTCGCCGCGGTGCTCACCGTCTCCGGGCCCTGGCTCTCACGCCGGCTGCGCCGCTGGTGGTGGACGCTGCTGCTGGCATTCGTCCCGATCCATCTGGTGGTCAGCGCCGTCGTGCCGGCCCGCTCACTGCTCGGCCTGACCGCGGGCTGGTTCGTCGGCGCGCTCGTGGTGTGGCTCGTCGGCACCCCCGCCCTGGAAGTCCCGCTCGACGGCGCGGTGCGCGCGTTGGCAAGGCGCGGTTTCGTCGTCTCGGCGTTCACCGTGGTGCGCCCGGCCGGCGCCGGTCCGCTGACGCTGACCGCACAGTCCCCCGATCCCGACTCCAGCGCCGTCGTCGAGCTGTACGGCCCCAACCAGCAGAGCGGCGGCGCGGTGCGGCAGGTGTGGCGCAAACTGCGCCTGCGCACCAATGAGACGGCGCCCCTGCAGACCTCGATGCGCCGCGCCGTCGAGCACCGCGCGCTGATGGCCATCGCCATCGGCGATCTCGGGCTGGCGAGTACGTCGACCATGTCGGTCGCGGCACTGGACCGCGGCTGGACGCTGTACGCACACAACCGCAAACGCGGCATCCCGCTGGACCAGAGCACCGACGAAACCACCGTCGGGCGCGTCTGGAACGCGCTGCGCACCCTGCACGATCACCAGATCTCGCACGGCGACCTGCGCAGCAAGGAGATCACCGTCGACGACGGCGCCGTGCTGTTCGGCGGGTTCGGCAACGCCGAATACGGCGCCACCGACGCCCAATTGCAGTCCGACATCGCGCAACTGCTCGTCACCACCACCGCGCTGTACGACCCGCAATCGGCAGTCGCCGCGGCGATCGAGGCGTTCGGCCGCGACACCGTGCTCACCGCATCGCGACGGTTGACGAAGGCCGCGGTGCCGTCCCGGGTACGCGACGCCGTCCCCGACGCCAAAGAAGTGATGGCCGCGGCCCGCGACGAGGTGAAACGCCAGACCGGTGCCGATCAGATCCAGGCCGAGACCATCACGCGGTTCACCCCCACCCAGGTGATCCAGCTGGTGCTTCTGGTGGCGCTGGTCTACGTCGCCTACCCGTTCATCAGCACGGTGCCGACGTTCTTCTCCGAGCTGCGCACCGTCAACTGGTCGTGGGCACTGCTCGGGCTGACGGTCTCGGCGCTGACCTACGTCGGCGCGGCGGCCGCACTGTGGGCGTGCGCCGACGGGCTGGTGAGTTTCCGCAATCTGTCGATCATGCAGGTGGCCAACACCTTTGCCGCCACCACCACGCCTGCCGGCGTCGGCGGCCTGGCCCTGAGCACCCGGTTCCTGCAGAAAGGCGGGCTCAGCACCGCGCGCGCCACCGCGGCGGTGGCCCTGCAGCAGTCCGTGCAGGTGATCGTGCACGTGATCCTGCTGATCCTGTTCAGCACCATGGCCGGAGCCTCGGCCGACCTGTCGCATTTCGTGCCCAGCTCCACCATCCTGTACCTGATCGCCGGGCTTGCGCTCGGACTCATCGGGGCATTTCTGGCCGTGCCCAAACTGCGGCGCTGGCTGGCCTCCTCGTTGCGGCCCAAGCTCAAAGAGGTCACCGACGACCTGGTGAAGCTGGCCCGCGAACCGCAACGCCTGGCATTGATCGTGCTGGGCGCCGCGGGCACCACCCTCGGTGCCGCCCTGGCATTGTGGGCCAGCGTCGAAGCCTTCGGCGGAACCACCTCCTTCGTCACCGTCACTGTCGTGACCATGGTCGGCGGCACCCTCGCCTCCGCTGCCCCTACACCTGGCGGCGTCGGCGCGGTCGAGGCCGCCCTGATCGGTGGACTGGCCGCGTTCGGCGTGCCCGCCGCGATCGCGGTGCCCGCGGTGCTGCTCTACCGGGTGCTGACCTGCTGGCTGCCCGTGTTCATCGGCTGGCCGGTGATGCGCTGGCTCACCGAGAACGAGATGATCTGAGCGCGACGCGCTGTTGGCGTGTCGGCGGCCCGGCGTGTCGCGGCCGGCGGACGTGTCTCGAGTTGCCCGCCTGTTAGCGACAATTCAGCGACAATCGCCACCTGCGCACCCAGAGCATCAGCTGTCACAGATGCGAGCCGAACTTCCGTCACTCAAGTGCACGTGGGCCCCGTGTGTCACAGAAATCGAGTTGCCCACCTACGAGCGACAGTGTCGCTGTAAGCCGGGCACTGGACTGGTGAGGCTGATGGGGCACATGGCGCTGGATTGGCGAAAGCGCTCAGCGACAATGGGTTTGGTGAGAGATGAGTTGCCGGTGTGGCGACTGTCGCTGAATTGTCGCTAACAGGCGGGCAACTCGGCAACGCGGAGGAAACTCACGACGTGGCAGCGCTGACGACCATGGCGAGCGGGGGGCCGATGGGACGTGGGCATCGACGGAGACGTCGGCGGCGGTGAACAGCGCGAAGAAGTTTCGACAGTCCCCGGCCGGCGCAGCCACAGAGGCTGTTCACACGATCAGCACCGTCCACATCCATGCACGGCACCTCAAGCTAACGCTGTGACCTGCGCATTTCCCTCGGACAAACTGGGTGGGCGCGCGATTCCCATGAAGGATTCCGGATGATCCGTGCAGTCAGCAACCCCGGTGAGGTGCCATGATGATGTGTCATGGACAGCGCAGATCCCACCGAGCTGATCCGCCATGCCGACGCCGCACTCGCCGGCGTCGGCAAACTTCGTGCCGAGGTCGCCGACCGAATCCGCACCGGCACCGACGAGGTGGTGACGCAGACGCTGCAATCGGCGTCGCTGCAACACCTGCGCCCATATCTGGCGCGCGGCGCCCGCCTCGGCGGACTGGCCAACTCCGACTACCGCACCGTGCACGACATCCACACCGTGCCGGCCCGGCTTTTGACGCAGGTACCCGGTATCGACATCGAGGCCGCACAGTCCGTGCAGGCCGCAGCCCAGGCCATGGCCGACCACATCCGCACCACAACGCGGCCTCGGCTGCGTGCCGGGCAGGACACCGAGCTGCTGACCTCACTGCTGACGCTGGTTCAGGCCGACGTGCCGGTCAAACAACTGCGCCGGCTGATGCCGCGGCTGCGCAGCCACACCGTGTCAGATCAGCTTCTCGAATCGGTGCGCGTGTTGCTGGACCGCATCGACGATGCCCGCCACTTCGAGGGCGACGTCTGGGCGCAGTATCGCTCCGACCCCCGTCCCATCGACCAGCTACTGAGCGACTTCGCCTCCGGGACAACCGATGTCGATGCCGCTCAGGGGTTCGTCGGAGCCGAGGTGGCCGCACTTGTCGAGCAGACCGTACTGAACCGCTCTCTGCTGCGCACCGAACTGCGCGGCTACCAGGACTTCGGCGCCCGGTACGCGCTGGCACGTGAGCGGGTGCTGCTCTGCGACGATCTCGGCCTGGGCAAAACTCTGCAGGCACTGGCGGTCGCCGCGCACCTGTCCGCCGCCGCACAGCTTCGCCACACCTTGGTGGTGTGCCAGCCCAACACCGGAATCCATTGGGCCGCAGAGACAGCCAAGCACACCGCGCTACGGGCGATCGAGATCCGCGGCAGCGAACGCGATGCGCGCCTTGAGAATTGGAAGAGCTCGGGCGGCGTCGCCATCGTCTCGTTCGACACCCTGCAGCGCATCAAACTGCCCGAACGCCCGGGCCTGGTCATCATCGACGAGGCGCACCTGCTGCGCGACCCGAAATCCGACCGGGCCCGCGCCGTGCGCAACGTGATGACCTCCGACAACCGCGTGCTGTTCCTGTCCGGTGTGCCGATGCACCAGCGGATCGGCGGTTTTCGCCATCTGGCCGACTTCCTGCAGCCCGACGTCGCAGGCAAGGTGGCTCCCAACGCGGGTGAACGGGGATCGATCGCCTTCCGTCGCGCGGTGGACCGGGTGTACCTGCGACGTGACTACCGCGATGTGGTCGACGAGCTACCGGCACGGATCGCCACCGAAGAATGGGTGCGGCCCAGCCGCGCCGACCGCGAGCGTTACCGGCAGGCCGTCTCGAGCGGCAACTTCAGCGCCATCCGGCAGGGAGCCTGGCCGTCCGGCGCACCGACACCGGCCGCCAAGCTGGACCGGCTCATCGAACTCACCAACGAGGCCCACATCAACGGGGCCAAAGTGGTGGTGTTCTCGCATTTCCCCGCGGTGCTCGATGTCATTCGGAAAGCCTTGCCGGGCAACATGTTCGGACCGGTGGACGCGTCGGTACCCGATCAGCAGGCCGTCGTCGACGCATTCGCGACCGACCGTGGTCCGGCCACCCTGCTGGCCCACATCGGTGCCGGCGCACTGGACCTGCGCCGACTGAACGCTCCGGCAGTGTTCATCATCGCCGAACCGCAATGGCAGCCACGCACCGAACGGAAGGTCGTCGGACGCACCCAGCGGCTCAGCGAACTGCACACCGTACGGGTGCACCGGCTGCTGGCCAGAGGCACCGTCGACGAGCCGATCCGTCGCCTGGCGCATCACCCCGACGAAGCTCCGCCGCATCAGGACGAGGTGGTGCGGGCCGAACAGGCCCGGCTGGCGCGGGCCGGGCTGACCGCGAAGTTCAGTGGAACCGGTTAATGATCGGAATGCGCTCGATGATCCGGTCCCGCAGCCGCGGCTGCGGATAGGTCACCGGCGGGGGAACATACGGCGGTGGCGCGTAGACCGGCGCCGGGGGCGGTGCGGGCGCGGGCGGCACGTAGGCGGGCGCGGCCGTGGGCGCCGGAGCGGCAGGGGCCGGGGCGACCTGCGCGGGCGGCTGATGTACCGGCGGGTCGGCAGCCTCGACCGCCTGCGCCGGCGGCGGGGCTGCCGGAGTGTGCGGCGGAGCGGCGGGCGCCGGCTTGCCGACGGGTTTTTCGACCGGCTTCTGCACCGGTTTCGGGGCCGGGCCGGCCTCGGGAGCCGATTCCTGGATGCTCGCGGTGTGCGCGGTTTCGGATACCGCCCCGGGATGCAGGTGCAGCCCGATGGCGGCCGAGGTCGCGACGACGAGTGCCACCAGGGCTCCGCCGACGATCGACGACAATGCGCCGACCTTGGTCAGATGGACCGTCTTGGCCGGGGCCGCAGCGGTATTCACGGCGAGTGCCGCGGCCAGTCCAGCGCCTCGCGCGAACGCCAGGTCGGATTCGGCCGAGGTGATCACCGCAGTCGGCAGGGACTCGGCCAACTCGCTCACGATCGGATCTTGGGCGTCCGAACCCAGGATGAACATCGCGGTGACCGGCCTGCCGGTGAGTGCCAAAAGTCCGGTGATGTCGGCGACAAACGTCTCGGACCGCTCGATGCGGTCGGCGCTGACGTCGTCGGGTGTCACGATCGCCACCACGGCGGCGTCGGGCTCGACAATGCACACCGCAATGTCGTCGTGGTCGGTGATCTCGGCGATTCCACTGGCCAGCATGCCGGCCGCCTCGATCTCCGAGACCGCGAAGACATTTCCGTAACCGCGGTTGTCCAGGGACTGCATGATGTGGCCGGCCAGCGGCGCGGCGTCGTTGGTCCACGTCACGCCGATGGCATGGATGCGATGTCCGCCTTCGAGCTCGGTGTCGTCCACCAAGCCGCGCAGGAGACCGTCGGGGTCGTAGCCGGCGACATCCTCGAGCAAGATCGCGCCGCGATCGAGCGGATGTCCCTCGCCCGTCGTGCCCTCGACGAGCACCCACCGAACGGCTCTCGAAGTCATCGCGAGGCCGAGCACGAGATCCATACCGATCCCCCGATCTGCCTAGTCCTTCGTTGATCAGGTTACCGGTGTGACGGCGCTTACACGTGGGTGCGCCGATCTACGCGCAAACTGTTCGATCCGGCATCGGCCTCCAGTCATGCGGCGCCACACCATAAGCTCGCTGCATATGAGGTACCTCGCGGCCGTCCTGGCCACCACATCGTTGCTCGCCGGATGCGCTGTCGCAGGCAAGCCCACCATGGGTCCGGTGACCGATGAATGGCGGCAGGCCGTCGTCACGGCGGTCGCCGGCCTCGGCACGCAGATGGGTCCGATCGCCAACGCGATGGTGACCGCGGACCACCGGACCGATTACGGGGCACTGCACAATGCCTGCAACGACATGCGTCACTACGTCGACTCGGTCCAGAACGAGGTCCTGCCCGGACCCGACACCAAAGTCAACGCCGCCCTGCGGGACGGTCTCGACGGCTACCGCAGCATGGCCGACCAATGCGTGGCGATGACGCCCGCAAACAGCCCGGGTCGCCTGGCCAAGCTCGGCGCCACCATGGACGAGGCCCATCTGCACATCATCGACGCGCTCAGGCTTCTCGGCGTCAGCATCCCGAAACGCTGAGCCCGCACGTCCATTCGCGGGACTGCCCCTCAAGGACTCCGGCGTGATGGAGACCTCAACCAGTTAATTAGGTTTTCGTAGCGATTGTGTTCCACAATTGTTCACCGTGTCGTTACAGTTTCTCCTGTTGTGCATTGTCGTTTTCACCGCTTTGATGTTCGACTTCACCAACGGGTTTCACGACACCGGCAACGCGATGGCGACGTCGATCGCCAGCGGAGCACTCAAACCACGTACTGCGGTGGCACTGTCGGCGCTGCTGAATCTCGTCGGCGCGTTTCTGTCCACCGCCGTGGCCGCCACGATCGCCAAAGGCCTCGTCGACGCCAATCTGGTGACCCTCGAGCTGGTGTTCGCCGGGCTCGTCGGCAGCATCCTGTGGAACTTGCTCACCTGGCTGATGGGCATCCCGTCCAGCTCGTCGCACGCCCTGATCGGCGGCATCGTCGGAGCGATGATCGCCGCCGTCGGAGGCCACGGCGTGATCTGGCGCGGCGTGGTCTCGACCGTCATCGTGCCCGCGGTGCTGTCACCGCTGATCGCCGGCGTGGTGGCCTGCATCGCCAGCTGGCTGGTCTACCGGCTGATCCGCGGCCTGCCCAAGGAGCGCACGATCGCCGCCTTCCGGTACGGACAGATCGGCTCGGCATCCCTGATCTCGCTGGCCCACGGCACCAATGACGCGCAAAAGACGATGGGCATCATCTTCCTCGCGCTGATCTCCTACGGCGCCGTCGACGATTCGGCGAGCATGCCGCCGTTCTGGGTGATCGCCGCCTGCGCCGTCGCCATCGCCCTCGGCACGCTCTCCGGTGGCTGGCGAGTCATCCGCACGCTCGGCAAGGGACTCGTCGACACCGAGGCGCCCCAGGGCATGGCCGCCGAAGTCTCCTCGGCGGCAACCATCCTGCTGTCCAGCCACTTCGGCTACTCACTGTCCACCACACACGTCGCGACGGGATCGATCCTCGGCAGCGGGCTGGGCCGTCGCACCGAAGTGCGCTGGGGCGTCGCGCGCAACATGGCCACCGCGTGGCTGATCACCCTGCCCGCGGCGGGCCTTGTCGGCGCGCTCACCTACGTGCTCGTACACGGGATCGGTGGCTTTGCCGGACCGCTGATCGGGTTCGTGGCGCTGATCGCCTCGACGGTGCCCATCTGGCTCAAGTCGCGAAAGCCGCCGATCGACCACAAGAACGTCAACGACGCGTGGCAGGGCAGTCTCACCGCGGTCGAGGGGAAATAGGGACGCAACATGCACAACTGGATCAACCTCGCGGCCGTCGGCAAGATCCTGCTCTTCGGCCTGGCGGTGGGCGCATCAGTGCCGACCATGTTCGCGATCGGCGTGCGTCTGCACATCGCAGGTGACCTCGCGGACAGTCCCTCAGATGCCGGCCGTCGCCGGGTGCTGGTGGGCCTGAGCTGGGTGATGTTCGCGTTGGTGCTGCTCGTGGTGGTCGCCGGCGTGCTGTTCATCGCCAACTACTTCGTCGGCCATCACACCGGCGTCTACGTGTTCGGCAACAACGCCGCGCACCACTAGGCCAACGGCGCGACCGGCGCGGGTGCGGCCGGAGCCGGTGACACGGGCGCGGGTGCGCCGGGCGCCACCGGAGCTGGGGGACTCTGCGCAGGGGCCGGACCAGGCAGGTTCTGCGGCGCCGGACCCATGTGCTGGGCGGGCTGAGCTGCCTGCGCGGGCTGGGCCGGCTGCACACGTGACGGCTGCGACGGGCCGTTGCCCGCCAAAATCGCCGGCGGAGCGGGCGCGGGCGACTGCCGCGCCCAATCGTCCTGAAGCTTGCTCGCCGCGAACGCGGCCCCCTGATTCACCAGACCGGCTTCCGCGTACTGGGTGTGGATGCCGAAACTTCTGCCCTGCGGATCGCACACCAGATCGTTGTCGACGCACAGGTCTATCGCCTTGGCGGTGTAATTCGGCCCGACGACAACCGAGGGATTGTTGATCACCTTCATGAATCGCGGCGACGGTTTTCCGAACAACGCGACGGCCGCCACATGCTCAGCTACATCCGGCGGCATGGGCGCAGGCACGTTGTCCGGCGAAATCCCCTCGGGCACAACGCTGGCAGTTACGAAACCGATGACGGCCGCGCCCTGCGAGAAGCCGCCGAGCACCATCTTGGTGTCAGGGCAATTGGCGGCAGTCGACATGATGTGGGCGCGCGCGTCGGCGATGCCCTGGACAGCGGTCGGGAAGTCGGTCGTGGCGGGATAGTCGACGGGATAGACCTCCACGGACTTCGTACCGACGTTGGCGCGCAATGAGTTAACGAAAGCCTCTCCCGTATCCCCTACTCCGGGCGCTTCCATGGTGCCGCGGGCGAATACCACCTCGGCATCCGGACACGGTGCCGCATGGGCGGACGGCATCGCCATGTTGCTCATCACGGAAGCCGCCCCCGCCATGACGGCAACCAAACCGGCACTTCCGAATTTCCCCACTGACTCACTGTGACATAGCGCAGCATGAAGCGCGCCCCGAGCAGATGGAGGCATAGAGGTCCCTCAAGAACCAAAGAGAACTCTCAGGAAAGGGATATTCATGAATAGTCGGGGGAATTCGTCGTACCGTGCGCACCGGCAGCGCAGATCTCGGCGCTGGTTTTCGATGTTGCTGGCCGGCGGCGTCGCCTTCGCGGTATCGGCGGGGATCACCGTCAGTACCCCGTCGACCACCTACAGCGCCGCAATCCGACTGGCCGGCACGACGATCGGGGTGGGGCCGTCCTATGACGCGTTCGGACTGACCATCCCGATGATGTTCTACGGCAGCATCGTTCCCGACGGGGACGCGTTCCACACCGTTCCCTATCCCGCGCAGATCAGCATCAGCATCCCGATCATCTCGGATTTGCCTGGGCTGTCCGACCTTCCGTACTGGACACAGTCCCTCAAGCGGTCCGAAGCGATCGGCGCCGGCTACCTCCTGCGGGACATCGCCGCGACAGCGTCCGATGACACGGTGAAGATCATCGGCGTATCGCAGGGCACGCAGGTTGCCGAGATCGCACGTACCGAGATGTCCAAGCTGACGGAATACACCGCCAACGCAGACGATTACGAGTTCGTCTTCATCGGGGACCCTTATCAGCCCAACGGCGGCATCCTCTCCCGCCTGGCCTCCTGGAGCGATGTGCCGGTGCTCGGCCACATCTTCCCGTTCGGCCGCCCCGGGCCAACCGACAGCCCCTTCAAAACCACCTACTACCAGAATCAATATGACGGCATCGCCGACTTCCCGGCCTACTTCAACGTGCTGTCCATCACGAATTCCTTTGCCGGGCAGGCGTTCGGGCATCTCTTTCCGGGGTACGTGCTGGAGTACCCGGACGCGCCCAACGCTGTGACCACTCAGGTCGGCAACTCCACCTATGTGACTCTGCCCCAATATCTTCCGCTGCTGGCACCGCTGCGCATACCCGCATCGTTGATCGGCGCGGAGAGATTCGTCGACGCCATGGACCCCGTCCTGCGGGTATTCGTCGAGATGGGATACGACCGCACCGCAGATCCGAGCAAAGTCAAGGAATTCAGCTGGATCACCCCTGACGACAAGGTGGCAGAGGCACTGAACGGATTGCCGGGCGCATTCAGGAAATCGGCGGCGATCCTGCGCGGCGAACCGTATACCCCGACCATGCCGCAGCCCGTCATCACCGACACGGCACCGGATACGCCGCTGCCCGAGCATCCGGCCGAACCGGTGGGAACCTCACCATTCGAGCAAAGGCTGCGCGGGGCAACGGAAGACATCGGTGCGATGTTGTCGAACGCCACCCGGCCACTGGCCGGGGTGTTCCAGGCCATAGGCGAAAAATCACTGCCGCAGAAAGCGGTTGAGCCGGTGGGCCGCAGCACTATCGGGCGGTCAGTTCCGTTCAACCGTCTCGATCGCACCGCCACGGCGCAAGCGGACTCGACGCGCAGCGACGAGGTGCGGCGGTTGAGGCCGGTCCGTGCGACGACGGATTCCGACCGCGATTCCGTCCGCGCAGCTGTTCGCTCGAATGCTCGCTCGAACGTTGACTCCGCCAAGCCGGCGCCCAAACCCGGGCCCGGTCAGCGCCATGATCGCTCGAAGCACAGAAGCGACCGCGCGGGCTGACCATCCGTCGGCGGGCCGAGCACCGGCCGCACTACACTCCGGGCCATGGGTAGACCGCCGGCGGCTCCCGGCGATCGCGCAACGCCGGGGCCGGCCGCAAAGCCCCGCGGACAGCGCACGATCCGCGGGCTCGACGCCGAACAGCGTCGCGCCCACCGCCGCGAGCAGTTGCTGACGGCGGCATTCGAGCTGATCGCGCGTGACGGGTACGCCAACACCTCGATCGAGCAGATCTGCCAGACGGCGTACGTCGGCAACAAGGCGTTCTACGAAGTGTTCGACAGCAAAGAGGACTGCTATCTGGCTCTGCTGGCCCAGATCGCCGCACGGATCGAGAAGCAGGCCATGGAGGCGCTGGCCGATGCGCCCGACGATCCGGACGAGACCGTCCACCGCCTGCTGTCGGCGTTCGCCCACGCCCTCGTCGACGATCCCCGGGTGGCCGTGGTGGCCTTCGGGGAGTGCGCCGGCATCTCGCCACGCGTCGAGCGGCTGCGCCGCGAGAATCGCCGTTGGACCGCGGCGTTCCTGGAAGATCTGTGGCGGCAGCGCGAGTTCCCCTGCCTGCCCGATACCGGCGCTGTCGACTATCACGCCCTGGCTGTGTCGACCGTCGGCGGACTCTTCGAAAGCGTGGCCGACTGGCTGCATCAGCGGGAAGCGGGAAGCGATTCACCGCCGACCATCGACACGCTGGTCGGCAATCTGACGAGCTTTGTCGCGGTGGTGCGGGCCGGGATCGCGGCGTCCACGCGCTGAATCTGCGAACGCAAGTTCATAACAAGAGCTCTTGTTCTAAAAAGTGACTCTTGTCATAGATCGCTACCCGCTGGTAACTTTCCGGCAGCATGCGAAGTGGCGCCCGTCACATTTGTCGTCGACGCGGCCGGTCGCAGGCCCAGATGTTCCGGCCATGCCATCCGCACGGCCGTGCTCACCTCGATGGGAAAGAAGGAACAGCATGAGGGCTCGCGGTCGGGGGGAATCGTCTCGCGGTAGCCGACGACAGCGCGGGTCACGTCGCTGGGGGTCGATGTTGCTGGCAGGCGGCGTCGTCGTCGCGGTATCGGCGGGGGTCACTGTCAGTACCCCGACGTCCACCTACAGTGCCGCGATTCGACTGATCGGCTCGACGATCGGCGTGGGGCCGTCATTCGACGGATTCGGGATGAGCGTCCCGCTGTTCTTCTACGGAAGCACGGTGCCCGAAGGCGACTCGTTCCACACTGTCCCCTACCCGGCGCAGATCAACCTCAGCATCCCGATCATCTCCGACGTGCCCGGGCTGTCCGACATTCCGTACTGGCCCCAGTCGCTGAAACGTTCGGAGGAGATCGGGGCGGGCTATCTGCAGCAGGACATCGCCAACACACCGGCTGACGACAAAATCACCATCATCGGGATGTCGCAGGGCACCCAGGTCGCAGAGATCGTGCGCGCCAGCATGGCCAAAGACCCGAATTATGTTGCCAATGCCGACAATTACGAGTTTGTCCTCATCGGGGACCCGTATCAGCCCAACGGCGGCATCCTCACCCGCTTCACCTCATGGAGCGATCTGCCGGTGCTCGGCGACATCTTCCCGTTCGGCCGCCCCGGGCCCTCCGACAGCCCGTTCAAGACGACGTACTACCAGAACCAGTACGACGGATTCGCTGATTTTCCAGCATATTTCAATGCCCTGTCGATCGCGAACGCTCTCGCCGGAATCGTGTTCCAGCATGTCTTCCCCGGCTACGTGCTCGAGCATCCCGATGCGCCCAACGCCGTCACGGCGCAGGTCGGCAACACCACCTATGTGATGCTGCCCCAATATCTTCCGCTGCTGGCACCGCTGCGCATACCCGCATCATTGATAGGCGCGGAGAGATTCGTCGACGCCATGGACCCCGTCCTGCGGGTATTCGTCGAGATGGGATACGACCGCACCGCAGATCCAAGCCAGGTCAAGGAATTCAGCTGGATCACTCCTCCGGAGAAGCTTCACGAAGCGCTCGACGAACTACCGGCGGCGTTCGCGAAGTCGTTGGCGATTCTGGGCGGTGAGCCGTACACCCCCACCCTGCCGCAGCCCGTCGTCGCAGGCACCGAGCCCGAGACACCCGTGACCGAGCATCCGATAGACCCGGTGGGTACCTCGCCATTCGAGCAAGGCGTGCGAGACGCTGTCGAGGATGTGGCCGGGGCGTTGTCGGACGCGACCCGGCCACTGGCCAAGGTGCTGCAGGCCATCGGGCAGGCGACGGCGCCGCACACGACCGTGGGCCCAGTCGGCCCCGTTGCGGCAGCAATCAAGGCTGACAGCAAGGTCACGGCCCAGGTTGACGGCGTTACTCAGGCCGATGTGACTGCCGACGCGGATGCCGACGCCAATGCCGCCGAGAAGTCGAAGTCCACACCGCTCAGCCGCCGCGCGCTGACCCGGCCCGACTCGCCCCGCACCGATTCGGCGCCACGGCTGAATGTGGTTCGAGATGCCGACGATTCCGGTACCCGCGATCGGGACCGGTCTGCGGCCGGGGAGTCAACCCATGGGTCCGCGCCGAGCGCCGCCTCGGGCAGTGAGAAGCCTGACCGGAATTCCGTGCGGGCGGCGAAGCGGGAAGCCAAACACGCCGCCAAGTCGACGGACACTCAGACCGACCGGCCCGCCAAACGCCGGAGCGCGCAGGCCGGTTAGCGGTGAGGTCCAAGGGCAAGTCGGGTGGCCGGTGGGTGCTTTGAAGCCGCACGCGTCCGGGTCGTCTAGTCAATGCCTCGTAAAGCACGCTTCAAGCGCGCAAGCTCGGCACCCGCCTGTTGGTCACCGCGTTCAAGCCCTTGCTGGTAGAGCTGCGCAGCGCGCCGGCCATTGCCGCCGCGTTCATAGCGGTAGGCGATTGTCCGCAGCGGCTGGTGATCTCCGTGGTCCGCGGCCATGCGGGCGAGCTCTTCCTTGCGTTCTCGATCAGCGGCCCGCCGATGGTGGTTGATCAAGTCGCGCAGCGCCATTGGTTCGCCGGCCGCAGCGGCATCAAGGGCGCGTCGCTCAGCCTCCTCGCGCTTCCCCGATTCCCACAGCACGACAATCTGCTCGCGCCGGGACAGTGTTCGCCCCTCGGACAAGGCCTGGACCA
The DNA here is from genome assembly GCF_000426065.1 of Mycobacterium sp. URHD0025. Classification (GTDB taxonomy): domain Bacteria; phylum Actinomycetota; class Actinomycetes; order Mycobacteriales; family Mycobacteriaceae; genus Mycobacterium. The sequence goes on from NZ_AUEQ01000018.1 coordinate 30,974, forward strand.
GCGGCTCAGTGCCACCGGCCGGGTCACCGGCTATCGCGTTGACGAGTTCGTCCAGGCGATGAGCGGGCAACGCGGGAAAGCCGGCTTTGGCGCGAAACCTCTCGATGTAGGCCCTGACTCCGGCCTGATCATCTTCGGGCACACCCGATGTTATCCAACCTCGGTCCTGAATCCACCGACTGCAGCACTTCCCGGTGGGACTCAGCCGTCCGACGGCGGGCGCTGCGGACGACGCTGGATCCGCAGCGCCTGCGTCGGCACTTGGAGATCGGTGGTCGGCGGGGCCGCCAAAACTGTCGTCGAATCCTCTTTGAGGCGAACAATTTTCGGGACAGCCGCGGCTCGCGGTTGGCGCGCGATGGTCGGCGGTGCGAAGTCGTGGACGGCGGGCTCCGACGGCACGATCTCGGTCGGCGGTTCAGCCGCCGGTTTGGCAGCACGGGTTTCGCGCCGCACCAGATAACCGGCGAACGGCCCGGTGAACACCATCACCGCCAGCACGAGCAGGCTGAGCACGCACACCGTGACATCGAAGGTGCTCGTGATCTGCTGGGCCAGGTTGTTGCCGTAGATCGCCGCGGGCGCCGGCCCGGCGTAGCGGGGCGCCAGGGCAACCCCGATGGCCACATCCGCCACGGTGAAGACGAACAACACCGCGCTGAAGGCCGCGGCCACGGTGGTCGACGTCAGCCCCTGTTCGAGCTGGCGGTGCAGCCACCGCGCGACCAGTGCGGTGACCAGATTGAACACCGTCATCGCGACGGTGTCGTACAGCGCCCGCGGAAGGTCCAGAGACAGCGCGATCAGGAAGTCGACGACCCGCAGCGCGGCGGCCGCGAACGCCCAGAACGCGATCAGCGTCAAGCACTTCTGCGCGGCGCCGCGGTAGGCGCCGATGGTCGGCGGCTTGATCAGGAAGACGGCGTACAGCGTCGTCGGGGCCACGATCGCTGCGGCGGCCGCCCAGGCCAGGTAGCCCTCGTAACCGACGGCCGCCGTCGAGGTGTTCTGGGCGATGCCGTGAAACGCGTCGATATCGCGGCCGATGCCGGCAAGCCACACCAGCGTGGCAGCGATCGCACCCGAGACGCCGATGGCGGTGGTGGCCAGCCGCGCCGCGCCGGTGCGCTCGGTCAGCCAACGTGAGGCGAGGACAAGCGCGATCATCGCCTCCGCGCCGTAGAGCAACGTGGTGACGATGACGGCGATGTCATGCCCGCCGAAGTCGACCTGGGTGACGAACAGGTACCGCAGCCGCCAGTAGAGATTGAACGCGACCGACAACGTCGCCAGCGCGATCGACAGGAAACCGATCACCCGGGCTATGGCGTACCAGCGGCGAAACTTGTTGTCCTCGATGGTGATCGACGTGATGGGCGGCTGGCCTGCCAGCACCGCGCCGGCCACACCGAGCAACATGCCCGGACCCACGCCGGGCGGCACGGCACCCGTGCCGCCGCTGCTCACGGTCTGCACCAGGTGATAACCGACAAAGCAGATCACCAGGACGACATAGGGGGCGCTGAGCGCAAGCCGGACGCGGCTGGTGCGACGCACGTCGGATGTGGGACCGACGAGGCGGAACGGGCCCAGGTGAGGTGCCAGTGCGGCGCCGATGGCGAGCACCGTCACGATGGCCAGCACCACGAACGTCGACCCGGCACTGCCCGGAACCCCGAGGCCGAACTCCAGATTCCAGGGCAGCAGCATCGCCAAGACGAGCAGCGCCAGTGCGAGGCCGTCACGTACGCGGTTGGTCCGGGTCGGGACGTAGCCGACCCGCGGCGGGCGCTCCACGACCGGCGCGGCCACCGTCGCCACCTGGACTGTGACGGACGCGTCGTAACGCTCGTCGCTCACGTACCGATTCCTCTCTAGGAGTGACAACGCACTGGGACTCAACCAGCGTGCTCACTTTTGCTCCGGCGCACAAGCAGCGCTGGCAGCCGCACCGTTTGACCACCGAAGTCCGTTGCAGCTGTGCGGTAGCTTGGAAATGTCCGTCGGGGCTCGACATATATCTGTGAAGCAAGGAGTGGATCCGTGGACGTAGTCCTCGGGGTGGCGGTCACCGGGCGTGTGGCGCGCTTGGCCATGATCGGTTCGCCCGCGAGTGGCGGTCAGGTTCTGGATCAGTACGCGCTCGACCTGCCCGATGACCTGGTGGCCGAGATGTCAGAACTCGCCGAGACCATCATCGGTACCTACCGCGCGGTGACCGACTCGGGTAACCAGGTGGCCGCGACCCGACTGTGCGTTCCCGACGATGCTGCCGCCGACACGTTGCGGCAGACCGTGCTCGCCGCCGGAGTGCCGAACGTCGAGGTGGTGACCGAAGCCGAGGCCGCCGCGGCCCTGGCCCGCAGCGTCGGTGCCGACGCCGCGTTGCTTCTCGCCGACGACGACACCGTGTCGCTGACGACGGTCGGCGACCATACCGCGGCACCCGCACCGACATTGACCACGTTGGCCACCATGCCGATCGGCAACGCCGGGGCCGCCGCCGCGTGCGCCGCGGTCTTGCAGCGCGTGCCCGCCGAGGAGGCGCCCGGACGCGTGCTATTGGTCGGGCAGCGTCTCGATCTTGATTCCGTTGCGGCAGAGCTTCGTTCGACCGCACCGGTCGAGGTCGCGCCGGACGCCGGCTATGCGATCGCCCGCGGCGCGGCCCAATTGATCGGCGACCTCGCCCCGGCCAGTGCATCCACGCAGATGGCACCGGCCCTCGATGCGACCCAGATGGCGCCCGCCGCAGCGGATGCCACCCAGATGGCGCCCGCGGCAGCCGATGCCACGCAGATGGCGCCTGCCGCTGCTGACGCGACCCAGATGGCACCCGCCCGCGCGGAGTCCGCCGTGGGACCGGATCTGGCGTACTCGCAGGAACCCGACGATGAGCCGTGGGTCGACGAGATGCCGATGGACGCGATCGACGAGTTCGTCCCCGAACAAGACGACGACGCCGACTACACCACGGTGATCGCACCGCCACCGCCCCGGATGCTCTTGATGGGCAGCGCCATGGCCTTCGTCGTGGTGAGCTTCGCCACGCTGGCCACCGCGGTCGCCATCAATGTCCGGCCCGCGGCCGACGTCCGTGCACAGCCCGCACCCACTCAGCAGGCCGCCACGGTCCCCGGCAACTACCTTCCGCAGGTCCCGCACGAACCGGATCCGGTAGCGCTGCCCGTCTCGGTGCTGACCCCGCCGCCGGCCGCTCCCGCGGCACCCAAGGTGCGCTCTGGCACCGGCAACCAACCGATCAACCAGGCTCCCCAGGTGGCGCCGCCGGCAGCGCCTCCTGCCGCGCCGGCTCCCCCGCCTGTCGTGATCTCACCTGGTCCCGTCCCGGTGCCCGTCCCGATCCCGTTGCCCGTTCCGGTCCCGCTGCCGCCGGTCGTGTGGCCGACGGTTCCGACATGGGTGCCGACGACCCCGCCGACGACGACCGCGCCACCGACCACCACGACACCGCCGACGACGACCGCACCGCCCACGACAACGACAGCCCCGCCGACGACCACCACTGCGCCGCCGACCACGACGACCGCACCACCCACCACCACGGTGCCGCCCACCACGACGGTGCCGCCCACAACGACAGTGCCGCCGACACACACGTCCACGGAAGCCTCGGTGCCGACCATCGAGTCACCGGCACACACCGCACCGGCGTACACGCCACCGGTTGAACAGCCCGCGACGCAGGCTCCGGTGACAACGCAGTACCCGTCGGGCGGCGGTTCTCCCTTCGGTGGCGGTTCGTCGTCGAGCGAGGGCGGTTCGTCCGGCGGCGGGCTCTTCGGTCGCGGTGGCGGCTCGGGCAGCGGCAGCGGCTCAGGCAGCAGCGGTGGGTACGGCGGCTCGCCGGTGACGACGATGCCCGTCAGCCCGTAGCCGGGTGTCCGGACGCCGCTCAGTAGTCGTGATTCGGGCAGGCGACGTCGACGTAGACCGTGACGAACGTCGTCGGGCCGGGAGTTTGATCGCCAGGGTTGTTGACGCCGGTGACCCAGCATTCCGACAGAGGCTTGGTGTCGAATCCGGTGGTCCAGTTGATGTGGACGGTGTAGCCCTGTGACTCCAGGTCCCTGATCACATCGTCGGCGCCGGCGGACGCCACGGGTGCCGCCACCATCGGGACGATGACTCCGGCAGCCACAAGCAGTGCGCCGCACAGAACCGAAGTCCGAGTCATGGTGTCCATCATCCACCCGCGAGCTGCCATGCCTGGTGCGCTTGGACGACATCTACCGTGGAAGGTGCAGTCCGCTTACCCGAAAGGAACGCCGTAGTGGCCAAGAAACGCTGGAATGACCTGTCCCCCAAGTCCAAGACGGTCGTGATCGCGGCGGCCGCGGTTGACGCGGGGCTGCGAGCCTGGGCTCTGCGTGACCTCGCCGCCCGCGAACCGAGCCGGATCAACGGACCGAAATGGCTGTGGGGTGGTGCACTCGGGTTGCTGACCACTTCCGGCGTGCTGCCCGTGGTGTATCTGATTGCCGGGCGCAGGTCCTGAGTCGATCCCTCTGCCCGAGGGCCTATCTGGTGCCCACCACGCTCTGGCCGAGCTGAGCCGCGGGACCGGTGGCCCCGCCGTCATCGAGGAGATTGTCGAGATTGCGCTTCGACGTTTCCGGCGCGAAGTAGGCGGCGATCAGCGTCAGCACCGACGAGGCCGAGATGTAGATCGCGACCGAGGTCACCGAACCAGTGGTGTCCAGCAGCGAGGACGCGATGAGCGGTGCGAAACCGCCACCGACAACACCGATGAGCATGTACCCCAGGGAGACGCCGGTGTAGCGGTAGCTGGTGTCGAACAGCTCGGCGATGAAGGCGGCGAGAACGCCATACATCGCGCCCTGGAACACCATCGCGACCGATACCGACAGCACCATGAGCCCGAAGTTGCCGGTACCCATCAGCGGATACACCGCGAAGGCCCACACCGCCATCCCGATGGCCCCGATGAAGAACGGAATGCGGCGTCCGACCCGGTCGCTGAGGCGGCCGAAGTACAGGATCGACAAGAGCTGCACGACAGCGCCCACCGCGACGGCGTTGAGAACGGTCGCCTTCGAGATGTCGGTGTGCTGTGTCACGTAGGACAGCGAGAACACGTTGATGACGAAGTAGGCGACCTGCTGGCCCAGCCCGAGCAGCACGACGAGCAGGATCATCTTCGGTGCGTGGCGCAGCACCTGCAGGATCGGGGCCTTGACCTCTTTCTCCTTGATCTGCTGCTGATTTCGGAGGAAGACCGTGGATTCGATGATCTTCACCCGAATCAGCAGGCCCACCAACACCAGTGGCGCACTGAGCAAGAACGGAATGCGCCAGCCCCACGTCATGAACTGCTCCTCGGACATGAGCGCGCTCACGGCCGCCAGAGTGGCCGTGGCCAAGAGGAAGCCCATCGGCGACGCGGACTGCATCCAGCTGCCGGCCCGGCCGCGGCTGTCCACGGACTCGTCCTGCTCCACCACCATCAGCACGGCACCGCCCCATTCGCCACCGAGGCCGATGCCCTGAATCAGGCGACACAACACCAGCAGGATGGGCGCCCAGATGCCGATCGAGTCGTAGGTGGGCAACAACCCGATGGCCACTGTGGCCACACCCATCATCATGATGGTCGCGATCAATGCCGCCTTGCGGCCAACCCGATCGCCGATGTGCCCGAACAGGATTCCACCAACCGGGCGGGCCGCGAACCCGACGCCGAAGGTGGCCAGCGCCAACAGCGTGCCGGCGGCGGGGTCCACGTCGGGGAAGAAGATCTTGCCGAAGGCCAGGGCGGCGACAGCCCCGTAGATGTTGAAGTCGTACCACTCGATCGTGGTGCCGACCATGCTCGCGACGATCGTGCGCCGACGACGCGATTTCGCGGCCGCGGCGTCAGGGGCTGCAGGAGGAACTGAAGGATTCATATGGACCTCTGGTAGGTGCTGGTGTTAGCGAAAATGCTAGGGCGGCAATATGGCTGCACCCATAGTCGTGGTGCAACGTGATCCAGCTCATGCAATGTGCGTCTGCACAATTGCGGCTCGGCATGCCGACTCATGACCGCAGCAGGCACAACTGCACCATGGCTTGCGCCCGAGGCGACCGAAGGCAGATCCCGGTGACCTCCTCGAACTTCCGGATCCGGTTGAGGACGGTGTTGCGGTGACAGTAGAGCTTGGCGGCCGTGGTGGAGACCGACCCGCTCTCGGCGAACACCAGTACCGTTTCCACGAGGAGGTCGCGATCGTTGGCCGCGGCCAGCGGCACATCGACGTAGCTGCGAAGGTCATCGATCACGGCGCACAACTGCGAAATGGACAAACCTGCCCAGGAACGACGCAGCGTCGTGGCTTCCCGGCCCAGCTGCACGAGCATCCGGACGGTCGTCGCCGCCCGAAACACGTTCGGTAACTGAATGGTTCGCGGCGCTACCGCTCCCGCCACGCCTGCCAGGAGTTCGGTTGCCAGGGCCTCGTCATCGGGCCAGCGGCTGTGCGCGGACAGCAGGATCAGCGTGACGCCCTTGCTCGTGTGGTCCAACGCCACGACGTCGAGGCCGGCCAGCCGCCGGGTCACGGTGGAGGCAGACGCTTCGGCAGCGATGCCCACCACCCAGTAGAACGCCGTCTCGTCGAGACCGAGTACCTCGGAGGCACGGTGCACCACGCTGGGACTCGGCTCATCGGAGAACAGGTCGGAAAGACGCTGCTGTTGTTCGATGATGTTGGCGCGCGCCATCTGCAGCCGCTGATCCAGGTAACCCTGCTGGATCGCGGCGGCGAAATCGTCGACCACAGACCACAGTTGACCGACATGCATGGCGAGCACCTCCATGTCGCTGTCATCGGCCGAACGCAACAATGCCGACCACGCCACGAGGAAATCGCTTCGGACCGCGGCACTCAGGTTCTCCAGCGCGATGCCCTGGCGGGCCCGCAACGCCCCGACTCGGGCTGGGAATGCCATCAGTTCGGCGGACAGGGGCCGGGCCAGCAGACACCCCAGGAGATAGCGAAACGCGTTGCGGGCACTGTCTTTCAGATCGGCCTCGTCGGGCACACTGTCGTAATACCGCGCACCCCCGTCGATGCGTTCGAGATACTCTGCCGCGAGCTGATCGTCGATGCCGGCGAGTTTCTCGAGCAGGATCTGCCACCGCGCGTCGGCTTCACGGTCCGGCAAGGGACCCACTGGTCAATCCGAGAGCCCCGGCCAGGTCCGGCGCCCACCGTGGTGCCACCGGCTCGGCGCCCACCATCGCCAGGCACGCGGCGAGCGTGACCGCCACCGAATCCAGGACCGGCACATCAAGTTCCGCACCGACAGTCTCGACAGCGTCGGCGCCATGCAGATTGGTGCACACATAGGCGATCGCCTCCGGCCCGCTGCGCGCCACCTGCCGACTGGGCGCCATCAACTCTGCGGGCCGAATCCGGGCGATGTCGGTGGTCTCGGTCAGACCGAAGCCGTAGGAAGCGGTCACCGTGATGCCCTCGTCCCGGTAGCACTCGCCGATCTTGGCGTTCATGTCGTCGGGATACGGAGTGACCAGGCCGACGTTACGCACACCCAGCGCACCGAATGCCGCCAGGCAGGCCTGGGTACTGGTGAGTGCCCGCACGCCGGTCATGGTGGTGATGGCCTCGGTGATCGCGAGGTCGTGCGCGGTGCCCAACCACGAACCGGCCGTACCGTTCCACGCGATCACGTCGACGTTCGCCGTCGCCAGCAAGACCGCTGCCGCTTCCATTCCGGCGGTGTCGAACTGGGCGTCGGAGGTGCCGTCGAGCCCGACCCGGGACACGGGGATGCGGGTGAAGTGGACACTGACATCGGTCCGCTCACCCAGCATCCGGTACGTGGTGGGCTCCAAGCAGGTATTCGACGACGGCACGATCATCCCGATGCGTGCCACCCGCGACGCCGGGGCGCGCGAATGATCAGACGGCACGGGTGATTCCACCGTCATTCGTGATGGTGGTCCCGTTCAGATATGCGGCCCGCGGCGAGGCGAGGAACACGATCGAGTAGGCGATGTCGCGCGCACTGGGGATGTAGGACAGCGGCAGGTTCTCCAGGTAGCGCTCCTCGGCCTCTTCAGGTGTGCAGCCCCAGTCCTTGGCGTTGGCGGCGAACTGCTTGACCAGCCGCGCAGTCCGGACCGGGCCCGGGCACACCGTGTTGATCATCACGCCCTGAGAGCCGACCTGCAGCGACAGTGACTTGCTGAAGTTCAGGATCGCCGCGTTGGCGGCGGCGCCGGGCATGTGGTACTCCAACGCCTGTTTACCCGAGTTTCCGGCGACATTGACGATGCGTCCGCTGCCGTTCTTGAGCAGGTGCGGCAATGCCGCTCGGGTCATGCGGATGAATCCGAACAACTTGAGATTGATGTCGGCGACCCACTGTTCGTCGCTGAGATCGCCGAAACCACCGAAAGACGAAGCGCCGGCGTTGTTGATCAAGATGTCCAGGCCGCCGAGTTCGTCGACGGCGTTGGTAACGACCGAATCGAACACCGTCTTGTCGCTGAGATCGGCCGCCACGGATACGGCCTTGACGCCGGACTTGGCCGAGATCGAGGTACAGGCCTCGTTCAGCGCGTCCTCGCGACGGGCCACCAGGGCCACATCGGCTCCTTCTTCAGCCAGCAACTCGGCCGTGGCCAGTCCGATGCCGTCACTGGCACCGGAGATCAGCGCCCGCATGCCTTGCAGTCCCAGGTCCATGTTGGTCTCCTATTCGTGGTTGAGGTTCCGGGTCACCGGACACCGTTGGCAGTGGCTGAGTCCAGGGCGCCGTCGAGCATGCGGGCCAGCGTCTCGGTGAGCAGATCCACACCGGTGCACAGGTCTTCGTCCGAGGTGAATTCGGCCTCGGCGTGTGAGATGCCTTCCACGCTGGGAACGAACAACATCACCGAGGGCACGATCTCCTTCATGTTTGTCGAGTCGTGGCCGGCGCGGGTCTGCACCAGCATGCTCGACATACCGAGGTCGTCGGCGACGGCGCGGGCCAGCTCCACCCCTTCGGGCTGGTAGTGGTGGCCGGGCCAGACGTGGGCCTTGCGGTGCTCGACCTTCACCTTGGCCCGGATCTCGGCCTCGGCGATGCGCTTTCGCAGCGCGGCGTCGGCGGCGGCGAGCAACTCGTCGTTGTCAGAACGCAGATCCAGATGCATGTGGACCTCGCGCGGCACGACCACCGGAGAGTTGGGCAGCACGGTCAATTGCCCACAGCTGGTGTGCAATTCCTCGCCGAACTCGTCGGCGATGTCACGTAGCGCGACCACGATCAGCGCCGCACCCAGCAACGCATCCTGGCGGTCGTCGATGGCGGTCGCGCCGGTGTGCCCCTGGGCACCAATGACATTCAGTTCGTACTTGTTGGCGGCCCAGGTGCGGTCGACCAACCCGATGGAGACATTGTGCTTCTCCAGTTCACGGCCCTGCTCGATATGGATCTCGGCATAGGCGGCCAGCCGACGGGTGACATCGCCGTCGGGGAACACATCGGTTTTCCCGATGCTGCCTATGGCGGTCAGGGCGTCTCGGACGGTGACGCCGTCCTGGTCGGTGATGTTGAGCGTCTCCTGGAGATCGGCGGCACCGGTGAACACCGCACTGCCCATCAGAGACGGCTTGAACCGCGAGCCTTCCTCGTTGAACCAGTCCACGACAGCGACGTTGTACATCGGGGTCACACCGGATTCAGCGGCCTGGCGGCGGATCCGGTCGGCGGCAGTGGCACCGGCGAAGACGCCGTAGGCACCGTCGAACTTGCCACCGCGGGGCTGGCTGTCGAGATGCGATCCGACCAGCACGTAGGGCGCGCCCGGACGAAATTCCAGCAGGCCGAACAGATTTCCGACGCGGTCCACTTCCACGGTGAAGCCGCGTCGACTCAGCCACTGCGAGAACCACTCCCGCATCTGCCCGTCCTCGACGGTGGCTGCCTGGCGTTCCACGCCACCGGCCGGCGTCTCACCGATGGCCGCCAATTCGGCCCAGGAGTCCAGGAACTCGCGGTCGCGGCCGGCGTCGAGGCGGATGCGCAGTCCGGTGTTGCTCTGTTGTGCGGTCAAGATTGTCCTCCAGGCACGTTGAATGCACGTCGCGGGCTACGGCGACGCTTGACGATGGGTCCGATCCAGGTCAGATCAGGTATTGCGACAGACCCCGTTTGAGATAGCTGCCGTGGCCTTTTCGACCCAGGTACTGCCCGCGCTCGACGACGACGGTGCCGCGCGACAGCACGGTCTGTACGCCGCCGTCGATCTCGAAGCCCTCCCAGGTGGAGTGATCGAGATTCGAGTGATGGGTCTTGTCGAAGCCGATCGAGGTGTGCGCGCTGGGGTCATAGATCACGACATCGGCGTCGGCCCCGGGCGAGATGATGCCCTTGCGCGGATACAGCCCGAACATCCGCGCCGGGGTGGTCGCGCACACGTCGACCCAGCGCTCCAAGCTGAGGTTGCCGTTGACCACGCCCTGGTACATCAGGTCGATGCGGTGCTCGACCCCGGCCATCCCGTTGGGGATCTTGGAGAAGTCGTCGACACCCATCTCTTTCTGTCCCTTGAAACAGAACGGGCAATGGTCGGTGGACACCGTGGCCACGTCGCCGGTACGGATGTAGCGCCACAGTTCGTCCTGATGGCGTTCCTCGCGGGAACGCAGCGGCGTCGAGCACACCCACTTGGCGCCCTCGAACCCGGCGGCTCCCAGCTGTTCCTCCAAGGACAGGTACAGGTACTGCGGGCAGGTCTCGGCGAACACGTTGGCTCCCGCGCCACGGGCCGTGGCGATCTGTTCCATCGCCTGCTTGGCCGACACGTGGACCACATACAGCGGGGCACCGGTGACCTTCGCCAGCATGATGGCGCGGTGCGTGGCCTCCTCTTCCAGTTCCCACGGCCGCGACACCCCGTGGAAGTACGGAGAAGTCTCCCCACGTTCGATGTGCTGGGCCACCAGCTGGTCGATGGCGATGCCGTTCTCGGCGTGCATCATCGTCAACGCGCCGTTGCTCGCGCACTGCTGCATGGCGCGCAAGATCTGCCCGTCGTCGGAGTAGTACACCCCCGGGTAGGCCATGAACAGCTTGAAGCTCGTCACGCCCTCGGCGACCAGTTCGTCCATCGCCTTGAGCGCATCGGAATCCACCCCACCCAGGATCTGGTGGAAGCCGTAATCGACCGCGCAGTTGCCCGCGGCCTTCGTATGCCACGCCGCCAGAGTGTCCTGCACCCGCTCGCCCTGCCGCTGGATCGCGAAGTCGATGATCGTGGTGGTGCCGCCGTGGGCAGCGGCGCGGGTGCCGGTCTCGAAAGTGTCGGACGCGACGGTGCCGCCGAACGGCATCTCCATGTGAGTGTGGGCATCGACGCCGCCCGGGATGACGTAGCGGCCCGAGGCGTCCAGCACCCGGTCGAAGGTCTGGTCGGGATCGCCGAACGGAGCCAGCTCCGGATCCACCAGCGCGGCGATGCGCTCGCCGTCGATGAGCACGTCGAGCGCCTGGCAACCGGTGGGAGAGACGACAGTGCCGCCGCGGATGTACGTCGTGGTCATGGCAAGAGATCGTATGGCTGCCAACGTGATCCAGCCCATAGCCGCCGTGCAACGCATTGGCCCGCACAAATTGTGCACACGCACACTCACGGGCGGTATCAACCCGGGCTTCCTGCTCCGAATTGGGCACAGCGTCTCAGCCACGGTCGAAAACAGATCAGATCGCTCACCCCACGAGCCGCCTCGGACTGCAGTAGCCTGCCCGATGATGCGCAATCTGTCCGGCCGCCGCGAAGACACCCGGCTTCGCTGGCGCTGGCTGCTTCAGCAGCTGGACAACCTGGACGACGACCTGGCTGCCGAATACCTCCTGCAGATCGACCGGGGTGCGCGGTTCTACGACAGCGTCCCCGAAGAAGACGACCTGCTCGGCGCCGCGCGCCTCGCTTTCCGCTACCTGCTGTCGGCCCTCCTGGAACGACCCATGAGTGCCGAGCTGGCCGAGTTCCCCACAGCCGTCGGGGCCCTGCGGGCCACCCAGGGCATCGCGCTGGAGAACCTCACCGCGGCGGTGCGCACCGACTTCCTCGTCGCATGGTCGGCGTTGCTGAAACTGGCCGGTGACGACGACATGGCCGTGCTGGCGCTGCACGTCGACGTGCTGTGGCAGGCCGTCGACGACTTCGCGATCAGGGTGCAGCGCGGCTACCTGGACCAGCGGCTGTCGATGGCAAGGACCAGCACCCTTGAGCAACAGCACAGCCTGTCCGAACTGTTCTCCGGCGAACCCGCACCGACCACAGTCCGGCGCGCAGCCCAGATCCTGGGCCTCGACGAATCGGCCACCTACTGGGTGATCGGGACCCCCGGGGAGGAGGCCGGACGTACCGTCACCCGGCGCCTGCTCACCCGCCACCTGACGTCGCTGGACTACGTCGACCGCGGGGTGGCGCTCATCCTGGTGGCCGCCGACGGCCGCTGGGCCGACGACGAGTCGGTGGTCGCCGACCTGCTGCCCGGCCTCGAGGGAGCCGTCGCACCCAGGTCGGTACCACTCTCAGAGGCACACCGGGCCGCCTCGATCGTCCGGATGCTGGTCGATCTGGACGTCGAGGCGACCACCCTGCGCGGATCCTGGGCCCAGCTGTCGATAACCCAGCTGTCACAAGTGATCGAGGACCTGCGTGGATACGTTCTCGGCCCCCTCCACGAGGTCCACGACTGCGCGCTGATCGTCGAGACCATCCAGGTGTTCGCCGGGAGCGGTTCCGTTTCCGACACCGCCTCGGCGCTCTACTGCCACCGCAACACCGTGATGAACCGGATCCGCCGGTTCGAGGAGGCCACCGGCATCAGCTTGCGCAGCCCGCGCTCGCTGGCGATGGTCCAGCTGTGCCTGCTGCCGGCCTAGCCCCGGACAGCCCCTACGTGCCCTTGACGTTCAGCACCTGACGCAGCTCATGCTCGATGTCGACGAGGTCGGCCGCGTCAGCCATGACGACATCGATGTCCTTATAGGCGTCGGGGATCTCGTCGACCCACTCTTCTCCGTGGCGGTACTCGATGCCCTGCATCCGCTGTGCGAGATCGTCGGCGGTGAACCGGCGACGGGCCTCGTTACGCGAGAACCGGCGCCCGGCACCGTGCGGAGCCGAGCACAGGCCGGCCGGGCTGCCCTTGCCGCGCACCACATAGGAGCGGGTCCCCATGCTGCCGGGGATCAATCCCATGACTCCGGTGTGAGCGTCGATCGCGCCCTTACGCGTCAGCCACACCTCACGGCCGCCGTGGTGTTCCTTGCGGGTGTAGTTGTGGTGGCAGTTCAGCCGCTCGACCTCGAAGTCGCCCGCGGTCTTCGGCTGGTCCAATCGGCCATAGCCCATCCACGCGGCGAAGACCCACATGTAGCGGTCCATCATCTCGGCGCGGTTCTCGAACGCGAATCGCTGCGCCCAGTTGAGTTCCCGCAGGTACTCGGAGAACTCCGGGGTGCCCTGAGGCAGATACGCCAGGTCCGGGTTGGGCAGCTCGATCCACCACCGCTTCATGAGCTTCTGCGCGACCTTGATGTGCTTCTGCGCGATCTTGTTTCCGACGCCGCGAGAACCGGAATGCAGGAACAGCCACACCCGGTCGTGCTGATCCAGGCACAGTTCGATGAAGTGGTTGCCGCCGCCGAGAGAACCGAGTTGCTCGCGCCACTTGGGTGAATGGGAGAGGTCGATCCCGCCGTCGCGGGCCAAGTGCTCGAGGTCGGTGATGCGGCCTTGCGTGAACGGGAACCGGGCGAGCGTGTCGTTGTAGTTACCGGGCGACAGCGGGATCGTCGTCTCGATCGCGGTACGCAGCGCAGCCAGGTCACGGCCTTGGATGTCGGGAGCGGTGAATTCCGTGCGGGCCGCGATCATCCCGCACCCGATGTCGACACCGACCGCGGCCGGGATCACCGCATCGATGGTGGGAATGACCGTGCCCACGGCGGACCCCTTGCCGCTGTGGGCATCTGGCATCAGTGCGACATGAGGATGCACGAACGGCATCGAGGCGGTTTGCCTCGCCTGCTCGACGGTGTTGTCGTCGATATGACTGGCGAAGTTCACCAGCTTGAGGTCGGCGACGCGCTGCGCAGTCATGACATCGATTCTGCCGCTGCTGTCGAGCCGATTGTTTACTCCGGCGGACGATCGGGTATCACTGGCCGGCGAGTCACCTGATTCATGCTGCACAGAGACGGATTCGCCGGTTTCCGACAAGCGTTGGTGCGGGGCCACCCTCGCATTCGATTTGACGGGAAACGGTACTCCCGCGCCAGAATAGAGACCGAATCCTGCAGGCATTGTCGGCACCGGGGGGTCCGATGAAATTTGGTTGGTACGTGTTCACGCACCGCCCTGATGGTGGCGTGATGCCAATCGCCGGGTTCTGGCGCAAACGCACCGCGCTGCGGTGGGCCGAGGAACATGCCGAATCGGACGAGCGCCTTGAGGTCCGTCGTTTCGGGTGGTGGTCGGATGACACCGCCGTCCGGCGGACGGCAGTGGACCCGGCGGGCGAATCCGAGGCTCCGCCGAGCATCGACCGGCGCCAAGCTCAGCAGTGATTCCACCCAACGGTTCCACAAACCAATCAGGCCCCCTCGAAAGGGGGCCTGACTTGGGTGGCAGATGCAGGATTCGAACCTGCGTAGGCGTAAGCCGACGGATTTACAGTCCGCTCCCATTGGCCGCTCGGGCAATCTGCCTTGGTGGTGCGCCGCCCCGTTTCCGGTTTGGTGCGACTAGCAGGGTACAACGAGGATGTACCCAAGTTACAAACCGGCAGCATTTACCGAGGGAAGAGGAGGGGCGTCCAATGGCGGATTCCAGCTTCGACGTCGTCAGCAAGGTCGACCGCCAGGAGGTCGATAACGCGCTCAACCAGGCCGCCAAGGAACTGTCCACTCGGTTCGACTTCCGTGGCACCGACACCAGCATCGCCTGGAAGGGCGAAGAGGTGATCGAACTCACCTCAAGCACCGAGGAGCGCGTCAAGGCCGCGATCGACGTGTTCAAGGAGAAATTGGTCCGCCGCGACATCTCGATGAAGGCCTTCGACGTCGGCGAACCGCAGGCGAGCGGCAAGACCTACAAGGTGTCCGGCGACATCAAACAGGGCATCAGCAGCGAGCAGGCCAAGAAGATCACCAAGCTCATCCGCGACGAGGGACCCAAGGGCGTCAAGGCGCAGATCCAGGGTGACGAGATCCGGGTCAGCTCGAAGAAGCGCGACGACCTGCAGGCCGTCCAGGCACTGCTGCGCGGCGCCGATCTCGACGTGGCGCTGCAGTTCGTCAACTACCGCTGACGCAGCCGCCGAGCGTGCCCTCAGATCGCGCTTTACGACGAATCGCGATCTGAGCGCACGCTCGGCGCTTTAGGCGGTGCTCTCGGCCGCTGTCACCGTGTATCGGCTGGGCCGGTGCGCCAGGCCGTAATGGCCGCGCAGTGTCGTCGCGGTGTAGTCGGTGCGAAACAGTCCACGCCGCTGCAACAACGGCACCACCTGCTCGACGAAGTCCTCGAGACCGCCCGGCAGATACGGCGGCATGATGTTGAAACCGTCGGCCGCACCCTCGGTGAACCACAGCTCCAGGTTGTCGGCCACCTGCTCGGCGGTACCGGCGAAAGTCCGGTGCCCGCGCCCGGCACCGAGTTTGGCGATCAGCTGCCGCACGGTCAGCGATTCGCTGCCGGCCAGATCCTTGACGAGCTGATAACGGCTCTTGTTGCCGTGGATCTGCTCGATCGGCGGCAGGGTGGGCAGCGGCGCATCGAGCGGGTGGGCGGTCAGATCAACGCCGACCATCCGCGACAACTGCCGCAGCGAGTAATCCGGTGAGATGAGGTCGGTGAACTGCTGCTCCAGCTCGAGTGCGGCCTCCTCGGTGGGCCCGATGAACGGGACGATGCCGGGCAGGATCTTCACCTCGTCGGCGCTGCGGCCGAACTTCACCGCGCGCGCCTTCACGTCGCGGTAGAACGCCTTGCCGTCGGCCACCGACCGCTGCGCGGTGAAGATCGCCTCGGCATACTTCGCGGCGAAATCCCTGCCGGACTCCGAGGACCCGGCCTGCACCAGCAGCGGACGCCCCTGGGCCGAACGCGGCGTGTTCAGCGGGCCCCGCACCGTGAAGTGCTCCCCGTGGTGGTCGATCCGGTGCACTCGATCCGGATCGGCGAAAGTGCCGGTGGACTCGTCGAGGACGAGGGCATCGTCTTCCCAGCTGTCCCACAATGCCGTTGCCACATCGACGAATTCAGCGGCCCGCCGATAGCGGCCGGCATGGTCGGGTATGCCCTCGACACCGAAATTGGCGGCCTCGTCCTCACCCGCCGACGTGACGATGTTCCACCCCGCGCGGCCGCCGCTGATGTGGTCCAGCGAGGCGAAGCTGCGCGCCAGCGTGTAGGGCTCGATGTAACCGGTCGTCGCGGTGGCGATCAGGCCGACATGCTCGGTGACCAACGCCATCGCGGTCAACAACGTGATCGGTTCGAAGATCGCCTGCGTGTTGTGCTTCACGCGCGGCCCCACCGCCAGTCCGTCGGCGAAGAACACCGAATCGAGCCTGCCGCGCTCGGCCAACTGGGCCAGACGCTGGAAGTGCTTGACGTCGGTGAGGTTTCGCACATCGGTACGCTCGTGCCGCCACGCCGCTTCGTGGTGGCCGACCCCCATCAGAAATGCGTTCAGATGCAGTTGGCGTGGCAATGGTTCCCTTTCCTAGGTGGTGGTACGCCAGCCCGACAGTCGGCCCTCGATCGCCACCACGATGCCGTTGAAGACGACGCCGACGAGGGCGATGGTGACGATGCCGGCATACATGTCGGGGATCTGGAAGTTGAGCTGGGAAGCGGTGATCAGATATCCCAAACCGGCCTTGGCACCGACCATCTCGGCGGCGATGAGGACCAGGATCGAGGATGCCGCCGCCATGCGCAAACCTGTGAAGATCGTCGGCACGGCCGCCGGCAGGATCACCTTCTGGAACAGCCGGATCGGCGAAAGCCCCAGGGATCGAGCCGATTTGATCAGCAGCGGGTCGACGGTGCGCACCCCGGAGATGGTGTTGAGCAGGATCGGGAACGACGCGGCATAGATCACGAGCGCCACCTTGGAGGTCTCCCCGATGCCCAGGATCAAGATGAACACCGGGAGCAATGCGAGCGCGGCGGTGTTGCGGAACAGCTCCAGGATCGGGTTGAGGAATTCGGCGACCGGCCGGTACCAGGCGATCGCCACCCCGAGCGGAATGCTGACCGCGATCGCGATGACCAAACCGGCCAGGGCGCGCCCCAGACTGGCCGAAACATGTTCCCACAGTTGGCCGTTGTCCAAGAGTGTGAACCAGGCGCCGACCACCTCGGAGAACGGCGGCAGAAAGACCTTGTCCACCAGCCCGATCCGCGGGGCCACCTCCCACAACGCCAGAAACGCGGCGACGACCGCCGTGGGACGCAACAGACGCCACGCGAGGGTCTGCAGCCTGCGGCCGCGACGCTCGGACTCCGGTGCCACCGACGGCTCGGCCGGAATGTCCACATGCGACTCGGCGGGAGGCACCGCGATGGCGCTAGACATGTTGAACCTCCTCGGACCGGGCGCGTTCCACCTCGTGGTGCAGCAGTGACCAGATGTGGTGCCGTTGGGCCCGGAACCCCTCGCTGGAGCGGATGTCGTCGGTGCTGCGGTCGATGTCGACGTCGACGATCTTCTTGATCCGGCCGGGCCGTGACGTCAGGACCGCGACCCGCTGCCCGAGGTAGAGCGCCTCGTCGATGCCGTGGGTGATGAACAGGATGGTCTTGCCCGTCGCCTGCCAGATCCTCAGCAATTCGTCCTGCAGGGATTCGCGGGTCTGGGCATCGAGCGCGGCGAACGGCTCGTCCATCAGCAGCACTTCGGGATCGAAGGCCAGGCTGCGGGCGATCGCGACGCGCTGCTTCATACCGCCCGACAGTTCATGCGGGTAGCGGTCGGCGAAGCTCCGAAGGCCCACCAGCTCGAGATACTCCTCGGCACGCCGGCGTCGCTCCGCCGCCGGTAACCCCTTTGCCTCCAAGCCGAATTCGATGTTCTTGCGGGCGGTACGCCACGGCAGCAACGCGTACTGCTGGAAGACGATGCCACGATCCAGACCGGGCCCGGTGACAGGTGCGCCGTCGAGCAGGATCTCTCCCGATGTCGGCTGGGTCAGCCCACCGAGCAGGTCCAGCAGGGTCGACTTGCCGCAACCACTGGGCCCGACGAGCACCAGGAACTCGCCTGCCGTCACATCGATACTGATGTCCTGGATCGCCGTGAAACTGGTCTTCTCGCCGCGGATCGGGAATTGCTTGGTCACGTTGCGCAGGCGCAGCTTGGGCTGGGCGCTCTCGGCTTGGGTACTCACTTGTGTGCCAGCGCTTTCCCGTCGGGCCCGCTACCGTCGGGGTAGGTTCCGTTGGCATACGGGTTGAGCTCATTGGTGTAGAGGTCTTTGGCCTTCAGCTGCCCTTCCTTGAGCTCGCCGTTGCGCACCAGCCAGTCGATCCAGGTCTGCAGTTCGCGTTCGGCGATCACCGCGCCGGGAACCGGAATGCCTGAGCTGCGCCAGTATTCGATGGACTTCGTGTCCTCGTTGCGTTTGCGCTTGTCGATGATCTCTCGAAACTTGGCCACCACCTCGTCGCGCGGCGTCACCTGGGTCCAGCGGATGGCCCGCGCGGTGCCCTGGACGAAATCGGCCACCGCATCCCGGTTCTTGGCCAGGAAATCGTCACGCACCACAAACGTGCCGTAGCTGAAGGCCCCGAACAGTGATTTGTCGGTGAACAGCGGCCGGATCCCGCCGCGTTGCTGCGCCGTTTCCCGCCAGATCCCGTTGAGCGCCGCGACGTCGATCTGGTGCTCCCGCAACGCCTGCTCGGTGTTGACCGGCGGCACCACGGTGAGGGTCACCGTCTTGATCTCGTCGTTGGTCAGTCCCTGCTTGGCCAGCCATTCCCTGGTCAGGAATTCGTGGTGGGCACCAAGGGTGTTCATCCCGACCTTCTTGCCGATCAGGTCGCGAGCCGAGTGGATGGGGCTGTTCTCCAGCACGAAGTAGCCGGTGTATTCGCCCTCGTCGGCACCGTATGAACTGAGCACGGAGGTGATCGGCGCGCCGGCGGCGTTGAGTTTGACCACAGCGCCGTTGAATGCCTCACCCACCTCGATATCGCCGGTGGCCACGGACTGGATGTCCTGCGGCCCGCTGGTGGTGTTGCCCACCCAGTCCAGCTTGATCTTCTGGTAGTAGCCGAGGTCCTCGGCCAATTCCTGGAATCGGACCTCGCCTGCCCAGCCCTGGTAGCGCACGACGGTTTTGCCGTCCTCGGTGCGCGCCGTTCCTTCCGACGAACCACACGCGGTCAGTACCAGCACGAGCGCACTGAGCATCGCGAGCACTGAACTGAATAGGCGCATGGGCCCATGGTGGCAATGAAGCCGAAGCGGGTAACCCTTTAGCCTCGCGAAGAATCGAATACGGCTCAGGTGCCGCCGAACTGCGGCTGCAGCACAGGGGCCAGCGCCGAGAGCGGAATGTGCGCCTGCACGGTACCGCCGTCCATCGACCACTGCATCCTGGCCGGGGTGAAATCGATCGGGCTGTCGCGTCCTACCGGATAGTCCGGCATGTAGAGGATCAGCTCGTCCGGAGTCAGCGCCCAGGCCTTGTATCCGCCCGAGTACACGTTGTCGGGGGTCCAGCGATCCGGGGTGAACGGATAGGTTCCGGGCTGGTGGGGCGGCGGTGCGGCATCGAGCGCGGCGACGATGAACGGCTCACCCAGACGCGGGATCTCGGCCCGGTGATCGACGCCGGGTTTGAACAGGTCGGCCAGCTGCACCTGCCTGCCACCGGCGAACGTGAAAGTGCGGTAGGCGTCGCTGACGATGGGCGCGTTCGGATGAGAGAGAGCGTCGGTACCGACCGTCCCTGAGTACATCTCATGGAAGACCGCCGTCATCGCGTCGCCATGCTGGAAGATCTCGAACTGCTCCTCGCCGAAGCTGTCGGCGGCCATCTTCTGCGCGGCGTTGCGCCAGTTGTTCATCAGATTGGTCAGGTACTGCCTGATGACGGGGTTCTCCACCAGATCACCGGGCAGTGCCATCTTGATGTCACGAACCGCCTTTCGGTCCGAGGTCACCGACGCATGGCAGGACTGCCCATCCCATTGGGCGCCCAGTTCGTCACAGAACGATGCCGCCGACGCCCCGGCGGACGAGGCGGTCGTGACGGCCACCGCCAAAGAGCCTGCCGCCAGGACGGTGGCGCCGAACAGCTTGCCGATGAGTGTCATGGCCGGGCTCAGGCGAGTTCCACTTTGCTTGCGCGCCATTGCCCGTCGACCTTCTCCATCGTCATCTTGATGCGGCTACGGTCGATCCGCGGATCGGGAACGGTGGTGTTGGACACCGACTGGTCGACGAACAACAACACCACGACCTTGTCCTTACTGGCCGACTGCACGGCCGACTCCACCACCACGCCGTGGGCCGATGCCTTGTTGTCGATGAGCAACTGACGCAGCTGCATGCTCGACTGCGAGTACATGTCCTTGAACTCGCCGGTGGCCCCGGCCAGCACCTGGTTGAAGTTCTCGTCGACCTTGTTGGAATCGATACTCGTCAAGACCTGGGCGTAGGCCGTCGCGGTTTCCTGGGCCTGCTTCCCTGCCTGTGCCACCTGCTTCGCCTGCCACGCCTGCCACCCCAGGAAGCCGGAAAGGCCCAGAGCGGCAAGGAATATCACGAACACGGCGCCGGCGAGCACGCGCCGGCGCCATCCCGGCTTCGTCGCTGCCGCGTCGGGCTCGGCCTTCGTCTCGTCTGCGGCTTCTGGCTCGGCCTCCGCCTCGTCTGCGGCTTCCGGCTCGGCCTCCGCCTCGTCTGCGGCGTCGGGCTCCAACTCCGGCTCGGCCTCGGTGATCTCGTCAGCCGTCTGTTCGATACCGATCGCGTCATCGACGGTCTCGGTCTCGTCGGCGGTCTTCTTCTCAGTCGTCACAGTCACCGTCATCTCCTTTGGGTGAGGTTGGGTGGGTCAGCGGGGCGGTTCGATCGGCAGGGTCGGGCCGCCGTAGGGCGTGGGAATGGTGTAGCGCCCCCGAGGTGTCGGGTCGGTGGTCCGCCCGAGATCGGCTCCGGGCGGTGGACCCGCGGTGTCGTCGTCTGCCGGCCGCGGCGCGTTCTTGGCACCGCGGACCAGGACGCCCGGGTGGTCGTCACGACAGTAGGTGTACATGTAGGGCTCGGGATAGTCGGCCGCTGCCGGCGGCCGGCGCGGTGTCCCGTAGTCACAGGTGTAACGCGGGTAGATGTCAGCGGTCGCCCACAGCCCGTTGTCGTGCATGACGCTGCCGAGCGCGTCGAGCACCGAGGTGCGGTAGTTCGGGAACAACGCATTCAGCGCCGGCACCCGTAAATACAGCAATTGCGAAGTGCTGGCGAGGCTTCCGAGCAGCTGCACCATGGTGTCAGAGTTGTCGGCGAACAGGTTGTCGACGGAGTTCAGCGCGCCCGGCGTCTGATTCGTGAGGCGGCGGAAACCCTCACGCATCTGGTTCACGCCGTCGAACGTCGAGCTGAGATTGTCCGATGCCACGGCGATGCCGGCGTTCTTCTCCGACAGCATGTTGAACACCACGCGGCTGTTCCGCAACACGCTCACCGTCTCGGGCAGCACCGAATCCAAAGTCGACAGCAGGAATGTGCCGCCGTCGATGACGTCGGCCAGCTTGCGCGGACCGGCCTGCGACATGCTCAGTTCCTTGCGGATCACCTCGAGCTTGTCGACGTCGACCTGGGCCAGCGCACCGTCGGCGTCGGCAAGCAGTTGAGCCAGGCTGACCGGCACCGTGGCCTTGCCCAGGCCGATCACACTGCCGTCGGCGAGAAACGGCCCGTCGGCAGAGTCCGCCGCGAAATCGATGTACTGCTCACCGGCCGGGGACAACCCGGACACCCGCACATCGCTGGACTTCGGGATGGACACCGCCGAATTGACGTTGACAACCGCCTGGACCCCGGTGGGCGTGATGTTCAGCCGCTCCACTCGCCCGACCCGCACGCCGCGCAACGTGACGTCCTGATTGGGCAGCAGGCCTGCCGATTCCGGCAGTTCGATGGTGATCCGGTAGCTGGAATCGAACGGCGTGACCCGAAGCGCCCCGATCATCAGGTAGGCGCCGGCCACCACCAGAGTCATCACCAGCGCGCCGGCCGAAAGCCAGGCGCGGCGCCGGTATCCGGCCCGGACCACGCCGACGACGAAGTCTGCGAGTGCGTTGATCATCGCGGCGCCTCCGCCGGTGCCGCCGGTGGCGGAACCTCTGCAGGACCGGCCGGCGGTGCCGCCGGAGGAGCCTCAGGCGCCGGAACGACCTCACCGGGCTCGGTCGGACTCGGGATCACCGGCATCTGCGGCACCGACGGGCCGCGCCCGACAACCCGCTCCTGCAGCCGCAGCAACGTGTATTGCAATGAGCCGACCAGTTGATGCCAGTTGTAGCGCTTGGGGCCGTGCAGGCCCGGATCACCGGCGAACCCGATATCGGGAATCGACCCGAGAATCAGCCGGTCTATGCTGGCGCGCACCGAAAGACCGCTGCCGGACGTCGCTTTCACCAACGGCGGCATCAGCCGATTGAGCGAATACAGCGAGGCATCCGGAGCCAGCGCCACGTCGTTCCAGGCTCCCGCCACCTTGTCGGCATCGGCGATCACGCTGCGCCCGCTGGTATCGGTGCCCGCCACCGACGGGAACTTGCGCAACTGCGCCGAGGTATCGCCGATCTGGGTGATCAGATCCGCGATCTGGGTGGTGTGCTCGGCGAGCGTGTCGGTCGCCGGTGCGGCCGCGTCCATCAGCTCGCTGACGGTCTGGTTCTTGTCCTCGAGCTGTTGCAACAGCCGTGACGTTTCGGACATCGCGGTCGAAAGCTGGTCGGAGCGCGCGTTCAGGGTGCCCAGCGTGTGGTTGGTCTTCGAGATCAGACTGCCGAAGGCCTGGCCCTGATCACCGGTGGCCTTGCCCAGACCGTTGATGATGTTGGTGAAGTTGCGCACCGCTCCACCGTTCACCAGGACCGCGGCCGAGCCCAGCAGCGATTCCACGGTCGCGGCGGCCCGGGTGTCGTCCAGACCGATGGTGTCGCCGTCCTTGAGCAGCGGGGCGTTCGGGTCGACCGGGCTCGGCGGCCTCACCGAGACGAACACATCGCCCAGCGGTGTGGCCGAACGCAATTCGGCGGTGGTACCGCGAGGCAGCCGGACACCGTCCATGATGCGCAGGGTGGTCACGGCGGTGTAGTTGCTGGCCACCATCGACTCGAGCTCGCCCACGTCAGCACCCGCCAGCTTCACCTTGGCATTGGCCGGCAGGTTCAAGGCGTTGGAGAACACCGCGGTCAGCTGATAACCACCGGAGCCCACCCCGGGAGCGGGCAACGGCAGGCTGGCCAGGCCTTCGGAGGCACATCCAGAAATGGTCAGACAGGCCGTCATCACCAGGGGCAGAACGTATTTGCGTAATGGCTTGTTCATCGCTGGTTTCTTCATCGCCGGCTTGTTCATCGCTGCCCCATCGCCGCCATGCCGTCGAGCATGTAGGAAAGCCCGAAGTCGGGACCGAAGTCCTGCACCGTTCCGGTGCTACACCCCAACTGCCGCAGCCCCATCATGTTGCAGACCTCTTTGACGGTCTGAGAGTCGAACAGCACCTTGTCCACCAGGACGTGGGCCCGGGCCGAGCCGTTCTTCTGGTCGACGATGTTGTAGATGTTGTCCAGCGTCATGGGCGCCAGGTCGAGAAACTCAGCCAGCTCCCGCCGTTGGTCCACCGTCGTGGTCAGCGCGGTATTACCGTTCTGGACAATCTGTTTCACCTCGTCGCGATGGGTCTGCAACACCTCGCCCACCTGGGTGATGACCTGGTTGATCTTCTTGCCCGTGGTTCCGCTGCCGAAGTTCTCGTCGGCCAGGATCTGGCTGAGCTGACGTACCGTCGAACCGAATTCCCGCAGCGTGGCGTCGTTGCGCGCAGCGGCGTCGAACAGTGAGCTCAGATTGCGCACGATCGTGGTGAGCTGATCGCGGGTGACGGCCCCGCGATCGGAACTGAGCCGCAACGCGTCCGACAATTCACCGAGGGCGTCCTTCATCTGCTGACCGTTGCCATCGGCGATGGCCGCACTGGCGTTGACGACATCGGCGAGCGGCCCGTTGCCCTTGCCGTCGCCCTTCAACGACGAGGACAGCTTGTCCAATACGTCGAGCACCCGGGCGAACTCGACGGGGGTCTTGGTGCGGTTCAAGCCGATGGTGTCGTGATTCTGCAGGGTCGGCCCACCGCGGTAGGCCGGTGTGAGTTCGATCTGGCGGTCGGTGAGGATCGAGTTGGAGATGGTGACCGCCTGTGCGTCGGCAGGCACCGAGACGTCCTTGTCTACCGTGAACTCGACCTCGACGTAGTTGCCCTTGGGCGTGATCTTGTTGACGCGGCCCACCTGCATACCCAGGACCGCGACCGTGTTGCCCTCGTAAAGGCCGGCGGCATTGTCGAATTGGGCCGTCACCGTGATGGTGTTGGTCCGGTCCTTCACGAACCACCAGCCGGCCCCGGCCACCGCGGCGATCAGCACCGCACCGGCGACGCACAGCACGAGGACCCTGCTCGTCAACACTCTCATTGGCAGTCCTTGTAGTACTGGATCATGTTGAACTGCTTGGCTCTGCCACTGATCGCACACATCCAGGAATCGATCAGCAGCCCGTTGCCGACGTGCATCTCCCCCGCGTTGCCGTTGCCGGTGGCATTCGCGAGCCCCCGCAGCGCGACCGGACCCGACTGCAGCGTGCTGCGCAGCAGATCGTCATGCTGGCCCAGCATGTTGGACAGATCGCGGAGGTTGACGAGCAACTGCTCGAGCTGAGGCCTGTCGTCGACCACGATGCCGGTGAGGGTCTGGACCAGATTGGTCAGAGCCGCCAGCATGGCCTGAAATGACTCCCGCCGCATGACGAATTCACCGACCAGGTCATTGCCCTGGTTGACCAGGTTGCCGATCGTGGCTTGCTGGCGACGCAGCGTATTGCCGACCACATCGGTGGTTTCCAGCAGGGACCCCAGCTGATCGCGCCGGTCGGCGATGATGGTCGCCAGTGTGTGGGTGTTCTGCAGGGCCTTGGGAACCACCGCCGGCAGGCCCTCCATCTGCTTGCCGAGGATGCCCAGAGTCTGGGCGAACTTGTCGGAGTCGACCTGTTCGAAGGTGGTGGTGACGTCGCCCAGCGCCTCCTGCAGGTCGTAGGGCACCTCGGTGTTGCTGAGTTCGAAGGTGTTGTCCGGCAACGAACCCGAGCCCGCGGGCTGCAGGGCCAGGTAGCGCGAGCCCAAGATCGTGGTGATCTTGATGACGGCCCGGGAATCCTTTCCGAGCGGAACATCGTCGCGCACCTTGAGTTTGGCCTCGACGTGATCGCCGGCCAGCTTCATGCTCCTGACCTCGCCCACGGGCATACCGGCAACGGTGATCGGGTTGCCCGCCTTGAGCGCGGCGGCCTGCTGGAACAGTGCCGTGTACTGCCGGTAGCCGACATCGGCGACCTTGACGATCAGCATCGCCCCGATCAGCACCGACACCACGGCGATCGCGATGATCCCGAGCCAGGTCCGGTTGTAACTCTCCAGCGGACGGCGCCGCTTCTTCGGCTTCCTCGACTTCTTCGGCGCCGCCGGCGTCTCGGCTTTCATCGATTGCTCAACCATTGGCCATGTTCCTGCATTTGGGTGTGTACGCCGCCTTGTTCCCCGGCGTGGCCGCGTCGACGATGATCGGCGTGACGTCGTTGAGGCCGGGGAAGAATCCCGTCGCATTCAGGTCGCACGCATATGTCGTGGCGTAGGCGCCCTCGTTGGTCATCCGGGCGAATCCCTTGAGCAGCAGCGGCAGGTTCGCGCCGGTGAACGCCAGCTGCGGTTCGATCCCCACCATGTGCGAGACGAACCCGGGCTCGCGCGTGACGAGCTGGTTCAGCGACGGATACACCTGATCGCTGATGGTCGACAGCTGGCGCACCACCTTGGAGATCGAGCCGAGCGAGTCCACCATCTCGGGCCGCCGGGCGTCGAAGGTGGAGACCATTCCCCGGGTTTGGGTGATCACCTGATCGAGGCTGTCGTTGTGCTGCGCCAGATTCTTGGCCACCGCGTTCAGATTGTTGATCACCTCACCGAGTTCCTGGTCCCGGCCGGCGAAGGAATCGGTCAGCTGCGCGGTCTGGTCGACGAGCGCGACGATGGAGGCGTTGTCGCCCTGCAGCGAGGCGATCACACCTTTGGTGAGGTTGTCGGCATCGCGCGGGTTGAGCACGCTGAACAGTGGTTCGTAGCCGTTGAGCAGGGTGCCGACGTCGAACGACGGATCGGTCTGTTCGACCGGGATGACGCTGCCGGCCGGAAGCGGGCCCGGATCACCGATATTGCCCAGCGACAGGCCGAGATAACGCTGCCCGACGATGTTCTGGTAGGTCACCGAGGCGGCGGTCCGGCCGTACATGGGCTGGTTGTCCTGCACCACGAACGACACCTTGGCCAGCGCGCCCTGCAGTTCGATCTTCTCGACACGCCCGACCCGCACCCCGGCCATCCGGACATCGTCGCCCTCGCGCAAGCCGAACACATCGGAGAACAAGGCGGCGTACGGCACGGTCCTGCCTGCCACGTCACGGCGCAGCGTGACGTACACCAGCCAGGTCAGACCCAGTGCGACCACCATGAACAGTGAGAGGCCGATCATTGCACCGCGGTACTTCATCGGCCTCCCTCTCCTGGAACAGGTTGTGCGGCAGCGGGTGCGGCCTCGGCGGGCAGCAGCGGGCCGCCCGGTGCGGGAGCCGATCCGGGTACCGAGGCCGCCGGGGGCGCGCCGGCCGGCCGAGGCGCCACCGGAGCGAGCGGCGACAGCGGCACGGGCGGCGGCGGCGTCGGCATCAGCGCGGGATTCGCCGTTCCCGGCACCGGTCCGGACGGCGGCATCCACGGCGGCAGCGGCGGATTCGGGTCGGCCAGGTTGGGGTTCGGGTTGACCAGCGGAGGGCCGACGGCGACCAGGTTGCCGTTGGCTCCCAGTGCCGTTCCGGGTGGTGGGGCCAGATCTGCCGGCGGCTGAAAGTTCTCCGGCAACAGCACATCCGGCAGCGATGGCCGGGTGGGGACCAGCGGAGCGGTGAAGCAGCTCGGCCCCTTGAGCCCGGAATACTGCGGGCAGTCGGCACGGGTGTAGGCGTAGCTCGGCGTCAGCGACAGGTTCACCCGCATGTTGCCGAAGTCATGTTCGGGTATCCAGACGTGCTCGAAGAACTTGCCGGACAACTGATTGAGCTTCACAAAGGCCGGCACCCAATTGTTGGAGGTGTCGGCCAGCACTCCCAGAACCGGCGTCAGGTTCGCGGTGGTCTTGACCAGTTGGTCGGTGTGGTTGTCCAGCGCCGTGTGCGTCGTACCCACGGTGTTGATCCCGCCGTTGATCATCGTGTTCAGCTGTGACCGTTGCTCGACCAGGGTCTGCATCGGCTGCACCGCCTTGTGCAGGGCGTCGAGGAGATCCGGCGCGGTCTGCTGCAGCCCCTGGGTCGCATCGATCAGCGCCGAGACCGTGGTCGAGTCGGGTTCGCTGGCCACCACCGCATCGAGCTGATCGATCAGCCGGTTCAATTGCGCTCCGCTGGTGAGTAATTCGTTGCGCCGGTTCTCGGTCGCGGCGTTCACCGCGGCCAGGATGCCCACGGTCTTGTCCTCGCGTCCACGCCCGGTGGCGGCCAGTACGTCGCGCAGCTTGCTGATCGTGGTCTGGAACAACACCGTCGGAAGCTCGGTGTCCTCGGGGATCTGGGCGCCCGCGGCGATCGGCGAGCTTGCCGTCCCATCGGCGGGGTCGACGAGTTGCACCGAGGACACCGCGAAGACGTTGCTGGGCACCACACGCGCGGTCACCGTGTTCGGGATGGACGCCGCATATTCGGGTTTGAGGTCGATATGCACGAAGTTGGGATCGCCGTTGGCGGCCGGGAAGACGTCGTCGACCATCCCGACGAGGACGCCGTGGTACTTCACGTCGGACCGCTGGGGCAGACCGTCACCGACATTGACCAGCGCGGCCACCACCGGCACCCGGGCATCGAGCCGCCCGGTCGCCTTCACCAGCAAGACAGTCGAAACCAGTGCTGCCACAACGAGAACCGCCGCGCCGCAGGCGATCAGCTGACGGTCGGACGGGCCCCGCCCATCGGTCTCCAGCGAATTACCCATCTAACCGCCGAACCTCGCTCCTGAATCGACCGTCCACAGGGCCATGGTGAGCAGCATGTTGACGATGATCACCACGGTGATGCTGGCCCGCATGGCATGACCGGCAGCCACACCGACACCCACCGGCCCACCCGAGGCGTAGAACCCGTAGTAGCACTGCACGGTGGAGGCGATCCAGACGAAGATGACCGCCTTGAGCACCGAGTAGAGGATGTCCTGGCCGGACAGCATGAGGCTGAAATAGTGCAGATAGGAGCCGCTGGAGCCACCGCTGATCAAGTAGACGACCACCTGGGTGGTCAGATAACTCACCGCGAGGCACAAGGCGTAGAGCGGAACCACCGCGACCACCGCGGCCATCAGCCGTGTGGTGACCAGATACGGGATCGGGCGGATGGCGATGGAATCGAGCGCGTCGATCTCCTCGGCGATGCGCATCGAGCCCAACTGTGCGGTGAACCGGCAACCGGCCTGGGTCGCGAAAGCGAGTGAGGCGGCGATCGGCGCCAGCTCACGCGTGTTCACCAGGGACGAGATGATGCCGGTGGCCGGCCCAAGCCCGAGCAGATCGAGGAAGTTGTATCCCTCGATGCCGACGAGTGCACCCACGGTGATGCCCAGCACCACCGCCACCCCGACGGTTCCGCCGCCGACCACGAGTGAGCCGTTGCCCCAGGCGATGTCGGAGAGCAGCCGGACGAATTCGCCGCGATAGTGGCGCAACGCGATGGGCACAGCCGTCAATGCCCGGACGAAGAACACCATCATGTGGCCCAGGCGCATCACCGGCTTGGAGACCCGCTTGTACAGCCGGACCCACGGTCCGAGCAGCGGTGGGACGAAAGTCGATGCCGTCATGTCACAGCCCGACTCGGGGGAACAACATGATGTAGAGCTGGCTGATCGCCACGTTGACCACCATCAGCAACAGGATCGACTCGACCACCGCCGCGTTCACGGAGTTCGCGACGCCGGTCGGGCCGCCCTTGGTCGACAGCCCCTTCTGGCACGACACCACGGCCACGATGGCACCGAAGATCACCGCCTTCAACAGCGCAACGATCATGTCGCCGGTCGTGGCGAACGAGGCGAAGGTTGCCACGAAGCTGCCGGGGGCGCCGTTCTGGAAGTAGACGTTGAACAGGAAGCTCGCCAGGAAGCCGACGAAACAGACCACGCCGGTGAGCGCGACGCCGATCATGATCGCGGCGACGAAGCGCGGCACCACCAACCGCTGAATCACCGAGACGCCCATGACCTCCATGGCATCGGTTTCCTCGCGCATGGTCCGCGAACCCAGATCGGCGGTGATCGCCGACCCGACCGCTGCGGCCATGAGAACGGCCGCGACCAGCGAGGCGGCCTGCCGGATCACGGCCAGGCCACTGGCCGCACCGGCCAGTGACGTCGCACCGACCTGCCCGGCCAGCAGGGCGAACTGAATAGAAAGGGTGACGCCGATCGGCAGGGCCACCAACACGGTGGGAAGCACGGCCGTACCTGCCATGAAGGCGCCCTGGCGGACGAACTCCTGCCATTGGAAGCGACCCGTGACAAGGTCGAGGAAGAGAATCTGGACGGTCCGGACTCCGAGCACGAACTGGTCCCCCACCGTGGTGAGCGACGCCAGCGGATGACGCCTGACATAGCCGGTGGCCCAGTTCTCGATGGCGTCGATTCCCCGCTCCGGTTCGACCCCATCAGACACGCTCTCGGGCGGCGCCGTCATCCTCTCTCATTAAGCAGCAGACCAGACAAGATCAATCCCTCCCGAAGCCGAGGCACGGCCGCCTTCGGCCGGATAACTCGCAGTGGTTGGCACGGTAGCGTCGGAGCTCATCCCCCGTCAACGTTTTGCCGAATAATCATTCACTTAGCGAGATTGGCTCATCAATTTCGAGCAAATCCGTCGTGGATGCCGGCGCACCGCCACTGCCGTCGATCGCGCGAGCGACGACTTGTCACTTCTCGTATCACGTGTAAATGCAGCGCATTCAGGCCACGGCGGGCGTCGATCGCATTGACGTTGACGTAAGGCCGTACCCCGACCAGACCGGGATCCGCGCCCGGCGGACGAAGTCGCCACGGAATCAGTGCCAGGTATGGGCATTAACTTTGCCGATCGTGCCCAGATCGGGGGAAGCGTGGCCGAATTTTGCCGACGGGTACCTCGCGCGCCGTTGGGCCGAAGTCTAGGTGACTACAGGCGATGTCAGTCGGGTTTCCGAACAAATCGTGTCCGTGCCGACCGACCCAGTTCGACAACTTGGGCTCGGCAACGGCGTCTCGGCAATACGCTGATCGCCATGGCACCAGCGCAACGCGAACCCAACGTCGTCGTCCTCGGCGGAGGATCCTGGGGCACCACCGTCGCCTCCATCTGCGCTCGGCGCGGGCCGACCCTGCAGTGGGTGCGCTCGGAGGAGACCGCCAAGGACATCAACGACAATCACCGCAATTCGCGCTATCTGGGCGATGAGGTGGCACTGCCCGAAAACCTCAAGGCCACAAACGATTTCAGCGAGGCCGCCAACTGTGCCGACGTGATCGTGATGGGTGTGCCGTCGCACGGCTTCCGCGGGGTGCTGACCGAACTGGCCCGCGAGCTGCGGCCGTGGGTCCCGGTGGTGTCCCTGGTCAAAGGTCTCGAGCAGGGCACCAACCGGCGGATGAGCGAGATCGTCGACGA
The DNA here is from genome assembly GCF_000426065.1 of Mycobacterium sp. URHD0025. GTDB lineage: Bacteria > Actinomycetota > Actinomycetes > Mycobacteriales > Mycobacteriaceae > Mycobacterium. The sequence continues at coordinate 62,058 of NZ_AUEQ01000018.1, forward strand.
GGTGCTGCCCGGGCACCCGGCAGGCATCCTGGCCGGACCGAACATCGCCCGCGAGGTCGCCGAAGGCTATGCCGCCGCCGCCGTGTTGGCCATGCCCGACCAGCATCTGGCCGCCAACCTGGCACAGCTGTTCCGCACCAAGCGGTTTCGCACGTACACCACCGACGACGTGATCGGGGTGGAGATGGCCGGGGCGCTCAAGAACGTCTACGCCATCGCTGTCGGCATGGGCTATTCACTGGGCATCGGCGAGAACACCCGTGCCATGGTGATGGCCCGCGCGGTGCGGGAGATGTCCAAACTGGGCGAGGCGATGGGCGGGCACCGTGACACCTTCGCCGGCCTGGCCGGCATGGGAGACCTCATCGTCACCTGCACCAGCCAGCGCAGCCGCAACCGCCATGTGGGCGAGCAACTCGGCTTGGGCAAGACGGTCGACGAGATCATAGAGTCGATGAATCAGGTCGCAGAGGGCGTCAAGGCGGCCAGCGTGATCATGGAATTCGCCGACAAATACGGGCTGAACATGCCGATCGCCCGCGAGGTGGACAGCGTGATCAACCACGGCGCCAAGGTCGAGGACGCCTACTACGGCCTGATGGTCGAAAAGCCAGGCCACGAGGTGCACGGCTCGGGGTTCTGACCTCAGCCGGTCTGCGCCGTTCACACCCGAGAGTGACGCCATGGTCGCGACGCCTCGCTTCGATTCAAGGGCTGACAGCGACCCTCACGTCACTTTCGCGGGAGCAGCGCTCATTCCCCGCGCACCGCGGCGCGGAAGTCCTCGGCACCGACCGGCGGGGCGATGGTCCAGAGCACCTCGGCCTCACCTTCGGTGGGGTTGTGCCAGTCATGCAGCTGGGTCGCACCGAAGGTCATGCTGTCGCCGGTGTCCAACAATGTGGTCTGTCCCTCCACGGTGATGCTGAGCTCACCCTTGAGCACGTAGACGAAAACCGTTGCGGCGTCGAGCCGGTAGGCCCCGCCGGAACCACCGCCCGGCCGCATGACGGTGTGCATCACCTGCACATGGTGTTCGGACTTCGGGGTCAGCAGCTCCTCCCGGACCCCGTGCCCACCCATCTCCAGCGGAGCCCCGGCTCCGCTGCGCACCACCGGCGCCGACGGGTACTCGAACAGGTCGCCGATGCCGATACCCAGCGCCTCGCAGATTCGCATCAACACCGGGACCGACACGTTGGTCATCCCCCGCTCGGCCAGGCTCAGGAAGCCCTTGGTCACCTCGGCCCGGGCGGCCACCTCGGTCAGGCTCAATCCGCGTTGACCGCGAACCTCACGCAGCCGTGCCCCGGCCCGCCCCATGCCGGTTTCCGTGCCGGTCTGCCGACCGTCCGCCACTGACGCTCCCCTTCTGTTGACGCCCACGCGTTTAGTGGTGTAAAACACGTTCAACGTTTTATAGCATTGAACACTACATGTGGGCGTGCCCCCCGAAGCGCAGAAAGGCAAGCGGTGTCTGCACCTGCAACCGAACCCAACGGCGAATCGACGCGGATTCAGGCCGCCGTCCTCGACGGCGACAGAACCATCAGCATCGAGCACGTCGACCTCGCCGCCCCCGGGCCCGGCGAGGTGCAGGTGGAGATCGCCGCGGCCGGCGTGTGCCACTCCGACCTGCACGTCACCACCGGGGCCTGGGACGTCCCGGCGCCGGTGGTGCTGGGACACGAGGGCTCCGGCGTGGTCACCGCCGTCGGCCCCGGCGTCGACGACCTCGAGCCCGGCGACCACGTGGTGCTCAGCTGGGTACCCGGCTGCGGCGAATGCCGCGCTTGTCAGGCCGGGCGGCCGGCCCAGTGCGCACTGGTGGCCTCGGTCGTGGCCACCGGAGGCACCCTGTACGACGGAACCACGCGGCTGTCCAACGAACGCGGCCAGATCCACCACTACCTCGGGGTGTCCTCCTACGCCGAGCAGGTCGTGGTTCCGCGCAGCGGCGCGGTCAAGGTCCGCAAGGACGCCCCGCTGCAGGACATCGCCATCGTCGGCTGCGCCATCGCCACCGGTGTCGGCGCCGTCCGCAACACCGCCGGAGTGGAGCCCGGTTCGACCGTCGCGGTGATCGGCTGCGGCGGGGTCGGCCTGGCGTGTGTCCAGGGCGCCCGACTGGCCGGAGCCGCACGCATCGTGGCCGTCGACGTGGTCGCCGAGAAACTCGACCTGGCCCGCACCCTCGGGGCCACCGACACCGTCGACGCCTCGGCGGTCGAGGACGTCGTGGCCGCCCTCCGCGAGGTGCTGCCCGACGGATACGACTACGTCTTCGACGCCATCGGCAAGATCGCCACCACCGAGCAGGCAATCGCCGCGCTGGGCCTCGGCGGGGCCGCCGTCATCGTCGGTCTCCCGCCGGCCGGCGAACGCGCCACCTTCGACCCGCTCGCGCTGGCCGAGGCCGATCAACGGATCCTTGGCTCCAATTACGGCTCGGCGGTGCCCGAGCGCGACATCCCCCAGCTGGTCGACGAGGTGATGGCAGGCAACCTCGACCTGGCGTCGATGATCTCCGCGCGGCGGCCATTGGCAGAAGCCGCGGCCGCCCTCGACGATCTGGCCGCCGGCCACGCATTGCGCCAACTACTCGTCCCGAACGCCTGAGAAGAATCGAGATCCCAAGTGACCGAAGATCTTCAGACCCGGGCCGAGGCCTCGAGCGGAGATGCCGGCCTGCGCCGCGGCGTGATGGGCGGCGGCGAACTCGCCGCACAGGCCATTGCCAACATCGCGCCCAGCGCCGTCATCGCGTTCACCGCCGCCGCCATCTACACCACCGCCAGTAACGGCACCTGGGTCTCGTTCGCGCTGGCCACCGTCGTCATCCTCTCGGTGGGTTACTGCATCTCGCAATTCGCCAAGCGCCGTTCGAGTGCGGGCTCGCTGTACAGCTATGCCGCGACCGCACTCGGACCTTTCGGCGCCTACCTGACCGGCGTCAGCCTCATCATCGGATGCTTCGGGATTGCCGCGGGCTCCCTGAGCGGCTCGGTGGCCTACACCGCCACCCTGCTCAACCAACTCGGCATCCCGGTCCACGGGGTGGCCGCACAGATCGTGCTGGCCGTCGTCCTCGGCGCACTGGCCACCTTGTTCACCATCCGCGGTATCCGGCTTTCGGCACGGGTTTCCCTTGTGCTGGAACTGATTTCGGTGTCCATCATCATCCTGTTGCTGGTCTTCACCCTGGTCCACCTCGGCGCGGACGCATTCGACGCCGACCAGTTCGACCTGAGTGGCGCCAAGCCGTCGGGAATCGCGGTGGGCATGGTGCTGGCGATCCTGGGCTTCGTCGGCTTCTCCAGCGCCGATGCCCTGGCCCGAGAGGCCAAGGACCCCTACCGCGCGGTGCCACGCGCCATCATGTGGAGCGCGGCCGGCGTCGGTGTGCTGTACGTCTTCGCCGCCTACACCCAGGTGGCCGCATTGGGATCCGGTCTCGGCGAATCCGCCCAGCCGCTCAACGATCTCGCGACCCTGGTGGGCATGCCGGGGTGGTTCAACCCGATCCTCAACTTCGGTATCGCCGCATCGTTTTTCGCCGTGGTGGTCGCACCGATGAACGTCATCGGCCGCATCCTCTACGTGATGGGCAAAGAGGGTGTGGTTCCGTCCGCGATCGGCCGGACCCACCCGACGCACCTGACCCCGCACCGCGCGCTGATCTCGGTCAGCCCACTCGTGATCGCGGTGCCCGTCGTGCTGTATCTGCTCGGCGTCGACGCGATGGATGTCGTGACCTGGGTGGACACCTACGGGACCTACGGTTACATGGTGGCCTACGCCGCCGCGGCGATCGCTGCTGTTGTTTTCCTACGCAGCATCAAGGTTCGCGTTCCGCTCGTGTGGCCCGCCGCCGCGTTGGCCATCGGATCGATGGCATATGTGTTCTACGCCAACGTTTATCCGGTGCCTGCGTATCCGCTCAACGTGATCCCGTGGCTGTTCCTGGCCACGGTTGCCGCCGCGCTGGCGTGGTACTGGATACTGCGCCGCCGGTCACCGGAAGTGATCGCGAAGATCGGGACCAGCGACATGGAGACGCTCGAAGGAATCGGCTGAGGCCTCCGAAGAGTGCGTGGCTCGGCCGGCGGTGTGGCTCAGCCGATCTGGAAGGTCGGCTTGAAGTCGGACTCCTGCTGCCCGATGACGAAGCTGCCCGCCGGGCTGATCACGAAACCGGACTGGTTGCGCCCGTCGATGCATGACGTCGACACGCCATCGGTGCCGCAGCTGATCGTCTGATAGCTGATCCGTGAATTGGGCGGCAACGGCTTGGGATTCTCGACCACGCCGAACACCGGTGCCGGCGAACTGGCGAAGCCGGGAACCCCGGGTCCACCGCTGACCAGGTTGGCCCCGTTCGGCGCTGCCGGGATCGGTCCGCTGCAGCCGTAGCTGCCGCTGCGCTGCAGTACGCAGGTGATGCCCTCGGCGATGCTGAAGGCGTACCAGTTGTTGTCCATCACCGCGTATTCAGACGTCTTGACCGGCGGATACGCGTTGACATTGGGGACGGCCGGCGCCGGATCCGGCTCCGCGGCCGCCAAGGGCGGCATGCTCATCGCTGCCGCCCCCGCGGCGCTCACCAGGCCAATCACCACTCTGTTCAGCACGCCGTCACCCTAACCCGGGGCGGTAGTGCGGTCCACCGCTCCGAGATCGTGTCAGCCGCAGTGCAGGTCCACGTAGACCGTGGTGTAGCGGACCCGCTCCTCGGTGTTGCCACGCGGCGCGGCCTTGAGTTCCGTGACGTCGCGGCCCGGCCGCACCGCACTGACCCGACAGTTCTCGATCGAGCCGGTACCGACCCGACTCTGGATGACGCGGTAGCCGTCGTCCTGCAACTGCTTGATGGTCTGCTGGGCCGATCCCGTTCCACTGGGTGCCGCGGCGGCCGGACCGGCCAGCGCGAGCGCACCGACGGCCAGGCCGGTGGCGGCGGTGGCGGCAATGACATTTTTGACGGAGTTCCTCATTGAACTACCTGCCTTTCTTGCTGAATTACTTTCAGCCTATGCAGGTATTTCGGCCAGGTCCACCAACTCATATTGAACACATACGAATGAGTGCATACGAATCGGGAGCCGGACAAAGGCCGCGAAAGTCGGCGAAAATCATTGAATATTCAGGCCGAATTCATATTGTTCGGTTACCCGCCGACGGGATCCGAAGCAGCTTCGCCCGCCAGCGGTATCCGCACAGTAAACACTGTCTCACCAGGCTTGGAAGCGACCGCCACGGTACCTTGGTGCGCCTCGACGATCGATGCCACGATGGCCAGACCCAGCCCGGTGCTGTCCAATTCCCGCGACCGCGATTTATCCGCCCTGACAAATCTCCCGAAAAGATTCGGCAACAATTCGGCATCTATCCCCGGACCGTCGTCGGTCACCGTCAATTCCGCGAATTCAGCGGTCTCGGTCAATGCGACCGTTACGGTCACACCGGGCGGGGTGTGCACCCTGGCATTGGTCAACAGATTGCTCACCACTTGGTGCAGCCGGGCCAGATCGCCGCGCACCCACAGCGGGTCGTCGGGCAGCTCGGCCACCCAGTGATGTTCGGGCGCGGCCACCGCTACGTCGTTGACCGCGTCGACCACCAGATCACTCAGGTCGATGTCGTCGGTCTCCAGATCCTGGCCCTCACTCAACCGCGACAACAGCAGCAGATCGCTGACCAGTCCCGTCATCCGCCGCGCCTCGGCCTCGATGCGGGCCAGCGCGTATTCGGTGGTCGGCGGCAGGGTCGCGCTGTCCTGCCGAGTGAGCTCGGCATATCCCTGGATGGCGGCCAGCGGAGTACGCAGCTCATGGCTGGCATCGGTGAGGAACTGCCGGGTGCGCCGATCGGAGGCGGCCAGCTCGGCCAGCGCGCTGTCGACGTTGGCCAGCAGCTGGTTGAGCGTCTCCCCCACGATGCCGACTTCGTTGTCCGGATCGGTGTCCTTGTCGCGCACCCGCGCGGTGATGCGGTGATCGTCACCGTCCAACCGCAACGTCGCGACCTTGGCGGCGGTGGCCGCGACCCGGCGCAACGGGCGCAGGGCGATACGGACCACCGCGACGGTGCTCAACGCGGTCGCGACGAGCGCGATGACGATCATCACCGCGACGGTCACCGTCTTGCGCGCGATCACCCGGTTTGCGCTGTCCAGCGACACCCCGGACACCAGCACATCGCCGTTGCCCGCCGATTGGCTGGCCAGCCGGTACGCGCCGAGCACCGGCAGCTTCACCGAGCGCGGGTGCCCGTCGGTCCAGCGGTACTGGTCGAGCGCGCGGGTCACCGCGACCGGCGCGGTACGCGGCTCTCCGTCGGAGAACACAGCCGACTGGACCACCTCACCGTCGTGCAGCACCGCGATCAGATTGCCGGGGGCCTGGCCGACGAATGCGGTGAGCGCCTCGGCGTCCGCGGTGAGCTCGTGCCCGGCCTGGGCTTCGCGCCACTTGTCGAAGGAGTGGCTGAACGCCGCGAGCGACCGCGACACCTCGTTGTCGCTCATCGTCGACACATAGGTGTGCAGGCTGTACACGGACAACGCCCCGACCGCGGCCAATGCCACCGTGACGATCGCACTGACGCCCAGCACCAGCTGCCGGCGCAGCGACCGGGGCCACCACCACCTGGATCTCGGTGGCATCAGCGGGTCACGGCGCGGGCCGCAGCATGTACCCCACGCCGCGAACGGTGTGGATCATCGGCTCGCGATCGGCGTCGACCTTCTTACGCAGGTACGAGATGTAGAGGTCGACGATGCTGGACTTGCCGCCGAATCCGTAGTTCCACACGCGATCGAGTATCTCTGCCCGGCTCAGGGCCCGGCGCGGATTGCGCATCAAGTAGCGCAACAGTTCGAATTCCGTCACGGTCAGGCTGATCGGCTCGCCGCCGCGAGTGACCTCGCGGCTCGCCCCGTCGAGCACCATGTCGCCGACCTTGAGCGTCTCGTCGGACGGCGGCGTGGTGTGGCTCGACCGGCGCAGCAACCCGCGCAGGCGGGCCACCAACTCCTCGAGGCTGAACGGTTTGGTCATGTAGTCATCGGCGCCGGCCGTCAGCCCGGAAACCCGGTCCAGCACGGAATCCCTGGCGGTCAGGAACAGCGTGGGCGTGTAGCCGTCGGCCTCGCGTACCCGCTGCAGAATCTGCAGTCCGTCGATATCGGGCAGCATGATGTCGAGCACCACGACATCGGGTTCGATCTCGTCGAACTTGGCCACCGCGTCATGGCCGTTGTGGGCCACGTCGACTTCCCAGCCCTCATAGTGCAGGGCCATCTTCACCAGGTTGGTCAGCGCCGGCTCGTCATCGACCAGCAGTACGCGAATCGCAGACCCGTCGGCGCGGTGGATCTTCGGCAACTGTCCGAGGATGGCCTGCCGCGGCTGCTGAGCACGGGGAGAAACCGACATCGTCGTCATATTTCCATTGTGCGGAGTACACAGATCGTTGTCACGGAGTTCATATGGAGTTCTAAGGGAATGCCGTTCATATGAGTCTTCTATGACGCTCGTCACCTTCGCGGGCCATGGTGATCCAGGCCAGAATTGTTGCAATACATACCGTTTCAAAACGAGTAGGTGAACACTTGGTGACACCACAAACTTCGATTCATCGATTTAGCCTGCACACCAGGCATATTCACGGTCAGACACCTCTATGAAACATTTGGGTTCTCTATGTGTGCGGCAAACTTCCTTGCGCCTGCTCACAGCGATAAATACTCTCGCTCAAAGTAATTGGGTGTAACCGAGCCACAAATGAGCCATAAGTCGACTTGTGTCGCACTGCGCTCCAACACCTTTCGAAGTTGCCCACCGGCAACGGCGTCAATATCTCCGTGCGGACCCGCAACGAGGCGAGTCCGCACATCACCAACTCCAGACGGAGGCGCACGATGCAGCAAACTACTGATTTCGTAGAACGGGCCCGCGCCGTTCTACGTTATGACCTACCCGCCTCACTGGTGGTGTTCCTGGTCGCCCTACCTTTGTCACTGGGTATCGCGGTGGCATCGGGCGCTCCCGTACTGGCCGGCATCATCGCCGCCATCGTCGGCGGCATCATCGCGGGCGCCCTGGGCGGATCGCCGCTACAGGTCAGCGGTCCCGCGGCCGGGCTGACCGTGATCGTCGCCGGCCTGATCTCACAATTCGGCTGGGCGGTCACCTGCGCCATCACCGTGTGCGCGGGCGTGCTGCAGGTCCTGTTCGGACTGAGCCGGGTGGCGCGCGCAGCACTGGCCATCTCCCCCGTCGTCGTGCACGCGATGCTCGCCGGTATCGGCATCACCATCGCGTTGCAGCAGGTCCACGTGCTGCTCGGCGGCAGCTCCAACAGCTCCGCCTGGGCCAACGTCACCGAACTGCCTGGTCAGCTGATCAACGCCCACGGTCACGGCGTCGTGCTGGGTGCGCTGGTGATCGCCATCCTGGTGGGGTGGCGCTGGGCGCCCAAGGCCGTCAAGAAGGTGCCCGGTCCGCTGGTGGCCATCGTCGGCGTCACGGCGCTGTCGCTGCTGGCGCCGTTCAGCGACGTCACCCGCATCCAGATCAACGGTTCCCTGCTGGACGCGCTGGCCCTGCCCAGCCTTCCCGAGGGCAACTGGGGCGCATTCGCCGCCGGCGTGCTGACCGTGGCCCTGATCGCCAGCGTCGAGAGCCTGCTCTCGGCCGTGTCGGTGGACCGCATGCACACCGGCCCGCGGACCAACTTCGATCGCGAGATGATCGGCCAGGGCACGGCCAACATGGTCTCCGGCGCCATCGGCGGCCTGCCCGTCACCGGTGTCATCGTGCGTAGCTCCACCAACGTCGCCGCCGGGGCCCGCACCCGGGCATCGGCCATCATGCACGGTGTGTGGATCCTGGTCTTCGCCGTGCCGTTCGCCGGCCTGGCCCAGATGATTCCGACCGCTGCCCTGGCCGGCCTGCTCATCGTCATCGGCTGCCAGCTGGTCAAGCGGGCTCACATCGAAACTGCCAGGCGCACCGGTGATCTCGCGATCTACGCGGTGACTGTGACCGGCGTGGTGTTCCTCAACCTGCTCGAAGGTGTGCTGATCGGACTGGCCCTGGCGATCGCCCTGACCGTCTGGCGGGTGGTACGTACCAACATCGTCTCCGAGCCCACCGGTGAGAACACCTGGCGCGTCGCCATCGAGGGCTCGTGCACCTTCCTGTCCCTGCCGACGCTGACCAGCGCCCTGGCAAAGGTGCCCGCGGGATCGACGGCGACCGTCGAGCTGTCGGTCGACTTCATCGACCATGCCGCTCACGAGACCATCGAAGAGTGGCGGCGCCAGCACGTGGCCACCGGCGGCACCGTCGACATCCATGATGTCGGTGCGGTCGAGATGGGCAGCGCCGTCACCGGTCCGCCGATGCGCGGCTTCACCCCGTTCGACAAGCGCTCCGGCGTGGTGCCGTGGAGCTCGTGGCAGCGTGAGGAGTCGGCTTCCGTCCTGCACGGCCTGGCCGCCTACCACCGTCGCACCGCCCCGGTGCTGCGCCCGCACATGCAGGAGCTGGTGCATGCGCAACGACCCGAGACGCTGTTCCTCACCTGCGCCGATTCGCGGGTGGTGCCCAACGTCATCACCAGCAGCGGCCCGGGCGATCTGTTCACCGTGCGCAATGTCGGCAACATGGTCCCCGCGGACCAGGCCGACGCCTCGATCGAAGCGGCCATCGCGTTCGCGGTCGACAAGCTCGGTGTCTCCTCGATCGTGGTGTGCGGCCACTCCAGCTGCGGCGCGATGACCGCGATGCTCGGCAAGACCGATGCGGGCGACAAACACCTGGAATCCTGGCTGGCCCATGGCAATCCGTCGGTCGAGGCGTTCGACGAGGGTCGCCACCCGGTTGCGGTGTCTGCGGCCGAGGCGGGATTCGGCACGGTGGATCAGCTGTCGATGGTCAACATCGCCGTCCAGGTGCAGACCCTGCAGGCACATCCCTTGGCGCGGCGGGTCAACGTGATCGGCCTGTTCTACGACATCGCCAGTGCCGGCGTGCTGCGGGTGACGCCCACCCATGTCGAGACCCTGGCTGACGCCGCTTAGCCGCACCTGACACCGCGAGCGACCGCGATGAACACGCGGTCGCTCGCGGCGCGGGACTAGAAGCGGCCGGGAGTCGATCCTCCATGGCCGGCCATGTCCTCCAGCCGGCGGATCCGCTCTTCCATCGGCGGGTGCGTCGAGAAGAGCTTGCCGATGCGCTCGCCGGCCCGGAACGGGCTGGCGATCATCAGATGCGCTTGATCGGCCAACTGGGGTTGCGGAGGCAGGGGCGCCGCCTCGACGCCACCGGAGATCTTGCGCAGCGCAGAGGCCAATGCCAGTGGGTCGCCGGTCAATTCGGCGCCGGACTGGTCGGCCTGATACTCACGCGAGCGTGACACGGCCATCCGCACGACAGTCGCCGCAATCGGGCCGAGCAGCGAAACCAGAAGCATGGCAAGCGGATTCGAGCCTTCACGGTTGCCGCCGAACATTCCCGCGAACATGGCCATGTTGGCCAGAGCGGTGATCACCGACGCCATCGCGCCGGCCACGCACGAGATCAGGATGTCGCGGTTGTAGACGTGGGAGAGCTCGTGGCCGAGAACCGCACGCAACTCACGCTCGTTGAGGAGCTGCAGGATGCCGGTGGTACAGCACACCGCGGCATTGCGCGGATTGCGTCCGGTGGCGAATGCGTTCGGGTTTGCGGTGTCCGAGATGTAGAGGCGCGGCATCGGCTGATGCGCCGTGGTGGCCAACTCCCGCACAATCCGGTAGATCTCGGGCGCTTGTACCTCCGTGATGGGCTGGGCGTGCATCGCGCGCAGCGCCATCTTGTCGCTGTTGAAGTACACGTAGGCGTTCATGCCGACGGCGAACAGCACCGCCAGGTACATCACGTTGCGGCCGAACAATGAACCGACGAACACGATCAGTGCCGACATTCCGACCAGCAACAAGAATGTCTTGATCCGGTTCGCGTGCGGGTTCCACGTCATCGCAGTTTCCTCCTAGGCACCTACTCGGCAACCATCGCTGATTAAACGCTCAGTTACCGTCCGTGGTTCCGGAATCAGCCGTGACGGTTCACCGTGTAGTCGACGAGGGTGGCCAGTGCGTCGCGCCCGGGGCCGGCCGGAAGGCCCGCCAACTCCTCCCGTGCCTGCGCCGCGTACTCGGCCACCGTCTCCTTGGCGCGCGCCATGCCGGCCGAGCGTCGCAACAACGTCAGCGCCTCGGCGACGTCCTCATCGCGCTCGACCGGGCCGGCCAGCAACGCGCGCAACCGATCGGAATCCGGGCCGGACTCACGCAGCGCGTAGAGCACCGGCAGGGTGTGCACGCCCTCGCGCAGGTCAGTGCCGGGAACCTTGCCCGATTCATCGGGATCGCTGTCGATGTCGATGATGTCGTCGGAGATCTGAAACGCGGTGCCGACGATCCCGCCGAGCCGGTGAAGCCGGTCGATCTGCTCGGCGTCGGCACCGGAGAAGGTCGCGCCGAACCGCCCGGAGGCGGCGATCAGGCACGCGGTCTTCTCGTAGACCACCTTGAGGTAATGGTCGACGGAGTCGACATGTTCGGCCGCGCCACGCGTCTCGCGCATCTGGCCGGTGACGAGTTGGGCGAACGTGTCGGCAATCACACGCACCGCATCGGGCCCGAGCAGGGAAACCAGCCGCGAAGCCGTGGCGAACAGGTAGTCGCCGGCCAAGATCGCGATGTTGTTGCCCCAGCGGGCATTGGCGCTGGGCGCCCCGCGACGCATCTGCGCCTCGTCCATCACGTCGTCGTGATACAGCGTGGCCAGGTGCACCAGCTCGATCACCGCACCGGCGATCGCGACCTGCGGATCGTCGGGCCGTGGGCCCAGCGACGCCGAAAGCACGGTGAACAGCGGGCGGAAGCGTTTTCCGCCGGCCTGGAACAGGTGCTGGACGGCCTCGGCCATGAGCTCGTCGGCTTTGCCCAGCTCATCAGACATCAGTTGTTCGATCCTGGCCACGCTGTCCCGGACGTCGGCGGCGAACGCCGCGTCCCCGAAATCAACGCCTGCCACCACAGTCGCTGGTGTCCTCATTCGTCCAACATACTGGGAGCAATGGATATCAAGGCAGACGTGGTCGTCGTGGGCGCCGGACCGGCCGGGTCGGCGGCCGCCGCCTGGGCGGCTCGCGCTGGTCGCGACGTGCTGGTGATCGACGCGGCGGAATTCCCCCGGGACAAGTCCTGCGGCGACGGACTGACGCCGCGGGCGGTGGCCGAGCTGGAACGCCTCGGCATGGGCCCATGGCTCGACACCCGGATCCGGCACCACGGCCTGCGGATGTCGGGATTCGGCGCCGACGTCGAAGTGCGGTGGCCCGGGCCGTCGTTCCCGTCCACCGGAAGCGCTGTCCCGCGCACCGAACTCGACGACCGGATCCGCTCGGTCGCCGCCGACGACGGCGCCAAGATGCGACTGGGAACCAAAGCCGTTGGGGTCAACTATGATTCGCGCGGTCGGGTCGAATCGGTGCTGCTCGACGACGGCGCCACGGTGCGCTGCGACCACTTGATCGTGGCCGACGGTGCGCGTTCGACGCTGGGCCGCGTGCTCGGCCGCGAGTGGCACAAGCAGACCGTCTACGGCACCGCGATCCGTGGCTACATCGCCACACCGCGCTCCGACGAGCCGTGGATCACCTCACACCTGGAGCTGCGCTCCCCCGAAGGCCAGGTGTTGCCCGGTTACGGCTGGATCTTCCCGCTGGGCAACGGCGAGGTGAACATCGGCGTTGGCGCCCTGGCGACCGCCAAGCGCCCGGCCCACGCCGCGCTGCGGCCGCTGCTGTCGTACTACACCCAGCTGCGCCGCGAGGAATGGGGATTTTCCGGGGAGCCGCGGGCCGCGCTCTCGGCGCTGCTGCCGATGGGCGGCGCGGTATCCGGGGTGGCCGGGCCGAACTGGATGCTGGTCGGCGACGCGGCAGCCTGCATAAACCCACTCAACGGCGAGGGCATCGATTACGGACTGGAGACCGGACGACTGGCCGCCGAGCTGGTCGGGTCCGGCGACTATTCGCTGGCCTGGCCCGCGCTGTTGCAAGACCACTACGCCCAGGGGTTCTCGATCGCCCGCCGGCTGGCATTGCTGCTCACGCTGCCCCGGTTCCTACCGGCCTCCGGTCCTCTGGCAGTCCGCTCGTCGTTCCTGATGACCATCGCCGTACGGGTGATGGGCAATCTGGTCACCGAGGAGGACGACGACTGGGTCGCGCGGGTGTGGCGCACGGCCGGTCTGGCCTCACGACGGCTGGATCAGCGCAAGCCGTTCAGCTGATCGAGGTCACCTGCGGTTGAGCATCCAGATGCGGGTGGACAGCGCCGTCGCGAAGGCGCACCACAGCGGGTAGGGCGTCAGCAGCGCGCCCGGGGCACCCTGGACCTGGACCGAACGACGGGTCAGGTCGGCACTGCTGGCGGTCAACGCGGCGGCTGTGACGGCCGCTGCTCCGAGCTGGCGCTGCGAGAAGAACACCCACGACCACGCGGCGTTGACCGCCAGATTGCCGCCCAGCGCCACGGCGTAGGCGCGGGCCTGATCGTCCTCACCTTCGGTCCGCAGCCGGTCGAGGGTGCGGGCCGATACCACTGCGATGCCGGCGTAGAGGATCGGCCAGACGATCGGAAACGCTTGCCGCGGAGGCTGAAAGGACGGCTTGCGCAATGACTCGTACCACTTGGACTGCGCGGGCCTGCTGGCCAGCCCGCCGACAAGTGCAGTGGTCAAAGTCGCAGTGGCCGTCTTGGCCAGGGTGATCGGTCGCATGGCCGAGTACATACCCCCATTCCCGTGGCCGCACACGTTCGACGCGTTCGCCGATTTCTACCCCAGGGTCACTCTCCCGAGGGCGCCACAGCCCTGAGGTGGAAAGCGGCGCACCAGAGCTCGCGTCAAAGGTCTCGGGAAGCCGGCACCTGTGCGACGACCTGCGCCGCCGGGGTGTAGTACCGGCCCTTGGTCGCCACGGTCATCGCAATGTGGATGACGGGCCCGACGAACATCGCGAGGAACGATGCATACGCCACGGGATAGACCTCGAGAATGCCGAGCGCACCGACGAACACCGCAATGGCCAACGACGTCAGACCGCACGGATTCCATTCCCGGACTTCGCCTTCGCGGTACTCGATGTTCTCCGCGCGGCCGAGCTTCAGCCAGCGCCGGCAGATGAAATAGTCGGCGAGGATGATCAGCACCCACGTGTTGGTCAACACACCCGTGATCGCGAGGAACGTGCCGAGGTGGTTGATCACGTTGGTGGCGTAGAAGATCACGCCGAACAACCACACCGCGAACATCCACCACGGCCGGCCCGGGCGGAAGTGTGCGATGACGTCGAATCCACTCGACAATGTGATCGATCCGCCGTAGAGGTTCATCACGTTGATGCGGATCTGGGTGACCAACACGAAGACGACACCCGCCAACCCCATCAGGTGGACGAAGACGAAACCGGGATCCTGCGCCTTCTCCGTCCCGAATTCACCGACCAGCGAGGCGCCCAACATCGCGCCGAGGAAGATGACGGCGAACATCGGGACGAGTTCGAGCAGCATGATCGACGCGGTACCGCGGTAGCGGATCGCGCGCTTGGCGAACCGCCCGTAATCGGTTGCCATCAAACCCTGGAAGATCATCTGCCCGTTGGCGAAACTCATCGCGGTCCACAAGGCCGCACCACCGGACATCCCGGTGGCCTGCCAGCCGCTGGGGCCGACCACTGTGTGTTTGGAGCCCAATGAGATCAATGCCCACACCAGCAGGCCTATGAAGATCGGGAAGCCCCAGGTTTGCAGGGCCGACATCGCGTACATGCCCCGCCACACGAAACCGATTGTGACCAAACCGATCAGCGCGAAGATCGCGACTCCGGCCAGTGAGCCGATCGGAATGTCGAAGTAGAACGCCAGCGCATGGGACACGATGGTGCCCTCGAACAGGAAGTAATACACGAAGTTGATGGCGTAGATGAACGAGGTCACCGCGGCTCCGCGGCTGCCGAAACCGAGCCCACGGGAAATCAGGCTCTGCGACAGTCCTTCTCGGCTCGCCATACGCATCGTCAGCGCGCCGATGAGGATCGCGCCGAAGAAGAAGTACCCGATCGGGATGAGCATCATCGGCCAACCGACGAGGAAGGTCTGCTGGGCGCCGAACGAGAAGAAGAACATCGCCGTGGCATTGCCGAGGAGGACAAGGCTGATCGCGGGGATCGGCCACCGTTTGTTGTCCGGAACCCGGTCGATGGCATAGCTCTCGATCTGGTCGTCGATCGAGGCCTCCGGACCGCGGAACAGGCTGCGTAAAGACATCACACTCCGTTGTTGAAAGGGATTTTCCGGACGGTTCAGACAGTGGCGGCGACCGACCAGCGTGGGTCGACAGGGCGTTGGGGATCGGCGCCGAATCGTTCGATGAGCTCGGTCGCGGTACGCGTGGCCGCGCCGAGACAGTAGTCCGTGAAGGCTGCGAGCTCGGCCGGATCCGGCTTCACATCTGCACTCGCTACGAGCCAGTCACGTTCGAGTTCATCGAATTCTCGCCGGATGGCGGCCGCACGGCCGGCGAAATCGCGCGCCGCGGGGTCCTTGGCGACGTCGAGGAGCTGCTGCCATCGCCACCATGTGGACAGCGGATCGTGGGCCGCTTCACTGTGATCGCGGGGATCCCACGAGGTCCCGGCGGGCAGCGGCCGCTGAACGTTGTCGGGCAGCCGTCCGGATTCGACGAAGTACGGAACGTACACGCCGGTGCACGGCGTGACCGGGCACCACCACAGCGCCACCGGACGATCCGGGTCGGCATGCAGCTCGACGACGAGTGAGGCCGCGGTATTTCCCCAGGTGAACCCCGAGGGGTGCTCATGCATGCACAGAGTGAGGAAATCAGGGCGCGACGCGTCGAACGTCGGCCCGCCCAGGAACGTGCTCTCCAGGTGATCCCGCAGGACCCCGAACGCCGCAGGCACGTCGAGTCCGCCACCGGCGCGGGCTGCCGCGAGCAGATCTTCGGCGCGTCGCCGGCGGATGTGCGAAACCTGGAGCGGTGTGCCCGGATCGGTGTATGCGTCGGCGACATCGAAGGTCCGATCGGCCGGGTACCAACCGGCGTCGACGGCGCGGCGCGGGAGCCCGTCGCTCATGAGATCGGGGTCCGTGCGGATCGAGAGCTCGTTGCTGATCGCATATGAGCCGCTGCGAACGCGCCTGGCCGCCCAGTCCCGCCCGGCTGTCTCCAGGATCCACACCTCGTTCGGATCGGCGATCAGATACGCGTTGTCGTAGGCCCCCGGCCCGTGTTCCTTGCCCACGACCGCCGAGCCCCACTGCCCGTGCCGTTCGAGCAAGCGCGTCATGACCGTCAGCGCCTCATAGGCGGTCGCGCCGCGCTCGAGGCCCAGACGCACCAGTTCCATGCCCAACAGGCCGGGTTGTGGTCCGCGACCGGCACTCTCGGCTTCGACCGCCTCGGCCCAGGCGCGGGTGAAAACGGCTTCGTTGCCGATCGCGACCCGATGTTCGTTGACGCCGATCTCGTAGCCCCAGCACCAGAACGGCGCGGAACCGATGTGGGCATAGGCGTCGGCATCGTCGATGGTGAGGTACGCGAGCCTCAGTGGCGCGCCCGCGGTACGAGCCGGGTTGCGCCGCAACGGTTGCGCTTCGCCGGCGGGCCGGTCGCTGTTCTTGCCGAAGATGGTCGCGCCGCCGCGCGTCGCATCCGGCAATGCGACGAACGTATCGCAGCTCCACGGTCTCTGGATCATCTAGCGCGCTCCTTCGAACTCGGGTGACAGGGCATGTCGGACCACCAGGTCCGCCGCGGCTCGGCGCAGCAGGGCACGGGTGAGCTCGGGGTCGTCGGCACAGCGGGAATCGATCCGATCCAGTGCGCGTACCTCCGTGAACGATGAGCCGGCACGGGCCGTCAAACGATTCGTCCCGACCACCGCCACGCTTCGCACGCCCAGCTCCGCCGCCAGGGCAGCCACCGCGACCGGCCCCTTGCCCCGCAGACTCTGCTCATCGAGGCACCCTTCCCCGGTGAGGAGGAGCCTGGACCCGGCGATCAGGTCGCGGGCGCCGAGCATTTCCAGGAAAAGGTCGGCGCCGGAGCGCAATTCGGCGCCGAGGACCATACCCGCCCAGGCCAGGCCACCGGCCGCACCGGAACCGGGTGAACAGTGTAGACCGACGCGATCGACGACCGGTTCGACCATCGCCGCCACGTGGGCGAGCGCAGCGGACAGCATCCGGATGGCTTCGTCGTCTGCACCCTTCTGGCGGGCAAAGACCTCGGCCGAGCCGTCGATGCCGACCATCGGATTGTCCACGTCGCAGGCCATCGTCAGGCGCGCTGAGGCCAGCCGCGGATGCAGGCCGGCGGTGTCGACGGCAGCCAGTGACAGCAGCCGGATGCCCGCCGGTTCGATCGCGTCGCCACCGGCGTCGACAAGTCTCATGCCGAGCGCCGCGAGCATCCCGGCGCCGCCGTCCGTGGTTGCCGAGCCGCCGAGACCGACTGTGATGTCATCGAATCCGTCATCGAGCAATGCGGCGATGACCATACCGACACCGAAACTGGACGCGGTCAGCGCGCGGTGCGGACTCAGCCGCAATCCGGCCATGCCGCAGATGGTGGCAACCTCGACGATGGCGCGCTTCCCTGCGACCGCGACTGTCGTGGTGCCCGCCTGTCCCCACGCATCGACCACCGGCACCCGGCGCGCGTCCCATCCCGACCGCAGCGCTGCTTCGACGCTGCCGTCACCGCCATCCGCGATCGCGAGTGGCACACACCGTTCCCGTATTCCGAGATCAGCGCACCCGAGAGCCATCGACTCGACCACTTCGGCGGCGGTCAGGCTGCCCTTGAACTTGTCGGGCGCGAGCACGATCCGCGTGCATTCCGGGTTCAACGTGTCCTCCGTCACTTGGATATTGTTCGTCAAGTTAGCACAACGGGCAGATTGGTTGTCGGTTGATCGGACGACCGCCGATACACTGATGCCCTCACGCTGGGAAGGACTGTCGGGAATGACGTTCGAGCTCGATACGCGGTCCGTGGGAGAAGCACTGGTGGTGTCGCTGCGACAGCGGATACTCACCGAGGACATTCCTGCCGGACGTCCCGTGACGGAGGCGGCGGTGGCGAGCGACTACGGCGTCGCTCGTCAGACGGCGAAAGCGGCGATCGAGCACCTGGTAGCAGAAGGGCTGCTCAAACGCACCGCTCACCGCAGTGCTCGGGTGCCCGTTCTCGATATCGAGCAGGTGCGAGATCTGTACTTCGCCCGGCGATTCATCGAGAGCCAGGCTTACGGTCTACTCGCCCGCGAACGGACGTATTCGGATGCCGCACGGGAGGCCCACGAGGCATTTCGCTCTGCCATCGCGGGGAATGACCTCGTCACCGTGGTCGAGGCTGACATCTGTCTGCACACCGAGTTGGTGCACAGCCTCGGCAGCCCGCACCTGGATCGGGCTCATCGGCTGGTGGTAAACGAGATGCGCCTGTGCCTGGCCCAGGTGCAGAGCCATCATCTTCTCGACCCGGCGGTGATCCATGAGGAGCACACCGGCATCTTGACGGCGATCACAGAGGGAGACCACGAACGCGCGGCACGGGTGGGAGACGAGCATCTCCAGCATGCCGAGCAACGGTTGCTCGATTACCTCAGGAACCGCTAGACGTACGCGCCGTTTCCTGCACGAGGGTCGTGGTTCGCGTCGCGGGACAGCCCTGAGGCGGAAAGCGGCGCAGCGAAGGACCAGTAGAGCGTCAGGTCAGCGGTACTCGCACAGGTAGGCCGTCTCGGTCTCGACGCGGACCTGGAACTTGTTGTCGGCGGGGACGGTGAATTGTGTTCCCGCCGCGAAGGTTTCCCATTCCTGACTACCGGGCAGCTTGACTGTCAGCGCACCGGAAACCACCCGCATGATCTCGAGCTGCGAGGTACCGAACTCGTACTCACCGACAGCCATGACGCCGACAGTCGCGGGCCCCTCCGGCGTCGCGAACGCGATCGATGCGACGTTGCCATCGAAGTACTCGTTGACCTTGAACAATGCGGCTCCTTGAACTGGGGTGAGCGGTCAGGATACCGGGGCGAAAGCCGGCCGCCGGCAGCTACACCACGTACTTGAGCACCCCGAGCATCGCGTTCTCGTCGGCCGGCTCGGCGGTGCACCGCTGGAGTGCGGCCTCTACCGCCGCGGGGTCCATCCCCGTGCCGATCAGCACCAGCTCGGTGCCGCCCGCGCGCCGCTTCTCGAAGCGCAACGAGCTGCCCACGAGCTGAAGCAGGAAACGCTGAGCGCCGAAGTCGACGAAACCTTTTGCCCGGTAAAGACCTTCGGGGCGGTCCCGCAGGAACTCCATGAACAGGCGCGGGTTCACCGCGGCATCGGTGCGGAACTCCACGCTCTGATACTCGGGATGGTCGTGGTCATGATGGTCGTACAGCAGCTCGTCGAAGGACAGTTGAGCTTGGGGCGCCCGCTCCGGCGGATCGATCAGCAGCTCCGGGTCGATACGGGCAAAGTCGGTGGGCAACACCGGAACCCGAGCATTGAACTCGCGGATCCGGGTGACCAGGCCGTCGACGTCGGTGCACGAGGACGCCTTGTTGAGCACCACCAGATCGGCGATCGGCAACCCGTGGCTCAGGTCGGGTTGCAGACCGTCGAGCATCAGGACGAGGCCGGCGTAGTGGAATCGAGGATCGTCGGCCACGACGAGCGTGCGGGCCAGCGCGGCCGGTTCGGCCACCCCACTGGCCTCAACCACGATCAGATCCAGCCTTGGTTTGACGGCGGCGAGCTTGCCCAACATCTCGCTGACTTCGTCGTCGTCGACCGCACAGCAGATGCATCCGTTGGACAATGAGGCCATCGCATCGACCTGCCCCGCCACCAGCATGGCGTCGATATTGACCGCACCGAAGTCGTTGACCAGGGCGCCGATACGGACACCGCGACTGTTGCGCAGCAGGTGATTGAGCAGCGTGGTCTTGCCGGCGCCGAGATGCCCGGCGACCGCCAGCACGGGTACCGATCCGGTCGTCACCGGGCCATCGTAGGGTTATTGGGAACGGTTTTCATCTGAGCAGGTCAGGTCGGCCACCGGGTATCGGCGATGTCGAGCGCGTTGGGCAGCTTGGCCCGGTACCGAGCCTTGTCGGCGGCCTTGAACGGGCCCCACCACGGCGCCTGGAACAGCTCGACGATCTTCACCTTCGGCCCTTGGTAGCCCGACGCCATCAGCACCCCGTTGGCGGCGTAGCGGCCGCCCTCGTTGGCGCCCTCCATCGTCGTGACGTTCTGGTCGGTCTTGATCCACTCGCCGGCCAGGAACAGATTGTCGATCCCGGTCGTCGCCTCCGGCCTGCGTGCCCACGAACCCGGGTCCTGGATGAACAGCGGCTCGTCGTTGCGCACGTTGGGCGTGCCGGAGTCGATGATCGACGGGTCGAGAAACCACGAGTGCACCATCGCGTCGGTGACCACGATGCTGGTGTCGTTGAGGTGGGCCTTGATCTGATGCCAGGCCTCGGCCGCGATCTGCGGTGGCGTGCACTGCCGGGCGCTGAGCCCGTTGAAATTACCCGGGGTGCTCCAGTCGGAGATGATCGCCGACAGACAGTCTTTGACGGTTCCGTCCCCATAGGACGTCAGCGGTCGCTTCCAGAACTGCGCCTCACTGATGGAGGTGAGCCCCCAACCGGAGTCGACATAGTTGACGTGGCCTTTGGTGACATCGACGCGTTCTCGCAGAAAGAACATCAGACCGTTCATCCACTCGGTGCGCAGCGCGGCCACCGTGGCCAGCTTGGGATCTGCGGCGATGACATCGGGGGTGAGCACCGCCGCCAACTTCTCACACGGCACCGCTGAGATGTACCAGTCGGCAACCACCGGCTGGGCCACCCCATTACCGTCCACGACTGTGGCAGAGGCGATGTGGCGCCCGTTGGGGGTGAGCCGGGCCAACGCCTGCCCGACGCGGAACGTCACTCCCAGCGACTGCAGGTGCGCCACCCAGGGATCCAGCCATTGCAGGCTGGTTGGGCCGTTGAGCACCCGGTCGAATCCCTTGTTGTCGATGTCGTTGCCCAACAGCAGGATCGACCAGATCGAGGCCTCCCCGACCAGGCCGATCGAATGTGCGCTGGCGTCCCTGGACTTGGAGGCGGCCAGGTTGCGGATGATGCCGTCGGCCAGGTATCGGTTGTACTCCTTGCTCTTGTGGTCCGCCCCGATGTATTTCTCCCAGGTCATGTTGTCCCACTGGCCGAGTTTGCGCTCGTCGCAACTGGTCACGTACACCGCGAGTTTCTGCGCGGCGTACACCGCCTCCAACGGAGGCAGCCGCAGCAACGTCTGGAACACCGCGGCCACCGATTCGATGAACGCCTTCGGTGTGATCGGATTGGGCAGCGTGGGAATCGGAAACGGCAGCGGGATGGTCAGATCCGCCCGCCCCAGCCCCGAGTGCAGATACGCCGTGGCCCGGGTCAGGTTCTGCCAGACTCCGAAGGTGTTGCCGGCGAACGGTATCCGCCGCATGGTGTCGGTGACGTTGCGATAGAAGCCCGGGAAGAACCGGAAGCCGTGTTCGGCCGGCAACGGGCTCCCCGACGCGGACGGCGCCGGGATCGAGCGTGCCTTGCCGCCCAACGCCTTTCGTTCGAACACCGTGACGCGATACCCGCGCTCGGCCAGTTCGTGCGCGGCGGTCAGGCCGGCCACCCCGGCGCCGAATATCGCGACCGTCGACCCCGGAGCGGCGCGCGCTGGTCCCGGCCCGCTCAGCGCCGCAGTGGCCATCCCCGCGGTGGCCACCCCCGCCGTGCCCGCCAGAAACGACCGACGTGAAATGTGACGTTCCCCGACCCCACCCGACATACCGACACCACCTCAGCTCGGCAACCCCTGGGGCGATAAGTTAATCGCGATTCTTCGCCGTGCCGGGCTGACACGCCGAGCGGAATGGAGTTGACGGGTGTCGAGTAACCGGTCACAAACTGATGGCCGGAATGGCTCTGGACCTCAGAGAACATCTCCATGGGACTCGAGAATGCTCATTCACTTAATTCTTGCGGACATGTCACGAAATGTGACATGCTCCACAGACGACCGGGGGGTCGAAAGTGCTCCGCACAACCGGTATCCGCCGGGCGGCCCCGCGCATGGAACGACCGCGCGGAAGGAACTCGATGACCTACGAGCTACCAGCATCCAAGGGCCCGGTACGGGACGTCCTGGTCCAGGGCGGCTACGTGCTCGGCTTTTCGGTGCAGGCGCTCGTCAGCGTTGTCACCGCGTTGGTCCGCCGGCGTCTGGTACTCGACGAGGTCGTCACGCAGACCCTGTTCATCGGCCGGGTGTGTACCGGGCCCGCCCTGTTGCTGATGATGCCCATCGGCGTGTTCATCGCAGTGTCGGTCGGCGAATTGGCCGGACGCATCGGCGCCGGTGGCTACTCGGGCGCGGTGGTGGCATTCATCATCGTCGGTCAGGCCGCGGCCCTGGTGTGCGCCTTGATGATGGCCGGTGTCGCCGGCTCGGCGATCTGCACCGACCTGGGATCGCGCACCATCCGCGAGGAGATCGATGCCATGGAGGTCATGGGCCTCGACGTGATCGAGCGGCTCGTCGCGCCACGTGTGGTCGCCGCCGTCATCGTGGCCCTGGCCCTGTGCTCCATCGTGACTTTCGGCGGCGTGATGGCCTGCTACCTGTACCACATCAGCGTGCAGCACCTGCCCGCCGGAACGTTCCTGGCCACCTTCAGTCAATACGGTCAGGTGTCGGATTTCGTTATGGCCCTGATCAAGTCAGCGGTGTTCGGCCTCACCGCGACCCTGGTCGCCACGTTCAAGGGCCTGCACGCCAAGGGCGGGGCGGGCGGCGTGGCCAACGCGGTGAACGAGGCCGTGGTGCTGGCCTTCGCCCTGGTCTTCGTCCTCAACACCACCATGTCGGCGCTGTACACCGTGGTGGTTCCGGCTGTGGGCAGCTACCGGTGACCGCCATCGCCGGCAGTGCTGCTCTGCACCGGATTTCGCGGCCGGCGGTCGCCGGGTACGACGCCCTCGCCGTCGCCGGCCAGCACGTCACCTTCTACGCGAAGGTCCTCGCGTCCCTGCCGTACGCCCTGGTGCGTTACCGCAAGCACACTCTCGGCCAGATCGGCGAGGTCACCTTCGGCACCAGCTCACTGCTGTCCGGCGGTGGAACCATCGGCATCGTGTTCGCCATGTCACTGGCCGCGGCCATGATGCTGGGCGTCGAGACCCAGCGCGGCCTGGACCTGGTGGGGATGAACACGCTCTCGGGCATGCTCGCCGCGATCGCCAACACCCGCGAACTCGCACCCGTCGTCGTGGCAATCGCGTTGGCGGCCAAGGTCGGAACAGGCTTCACCGCCCAGATCGGTGCCATGCGGATCTCCGATGAGATCGATGCCATCGACGCCATGGCACTGCGCTCCATTCCCTACCTGGTGGGCACCCGGGTGGTGGCCTCCGTCGTCTGCGTCATCCCGATCTACATGATCGGGCTGCTGGCGAGTTATCTGTCCACCCGCACCGTGGTGGTGATCTTCAACGGCGCCTCCCCCGGCACCTACGACTACTTCTTCCACCTGGCTCTGGGCCCGCGCGATCTGCTCTACTCCGGGATCAAGGCGATCGTCTTCGCCATCGTGGTGGCGTTGGTGCACTGCACCTACGGCTACTTCGCCTCGGGCGGGCCTGCCGGGGTGGGACAGGCCGCCGGCCGCGCCCTGCGCACTGCGATCCTGGCCGTCGGCATCCTCGACGTGCTGCTGACCTTCGCGCTGTGGGGCCTGGTTCCCGAGATCCCCGGGATGGGAATGTGAAGCGGCGCACCGAGCCCGGCCGGGCCCGTCTGGCACTGCGCGGCCTGGCCGCGGCAACCGTGGCCGTGGCGGTGGCGGTCGTCCTGGTGGCCCGGGCCTCGGGACATCTGGACCGCAGCGCCGACGTGTTCGTCGGAGTTCCGGTGTCCGCCGGGCTGATCACCGGCGGCTCCCCGGTCCGCTACCACGGCGTCAACGTCGGACGCATCGCCGACATCGAATCGGGCACCCGCACGTCCCGGGTCCGGCTGGCCATCGAACCCGACAGCCTCGGCATCATCCCGTCTTCCGCTGTCGCGCGGATCGTGCCACGCACCTTCTTCGGCGACATCTACCTGCAGCTCGTCGACCCGCAAGGGCACCGCGCGGCGACGGGCCTGAGACCCGGTGACACCGTGGAGATCGACGACAGCCCGGACGCGATGGCCCTCTACGACGTGTTCACCAAGATCGTCGACCTGTTCTCCCAGATCAAACCCGAGCGCATGCAGACCGCGCTCACGGCCATCGGCCAGTCGCTGCGCAACCGCGGCACCGAATTGGGCACCACGATCGACAACCTCAGCGCGAGCGCGGACGTGCTGACCCCGTCGCTGGTGCGATTCCTCGACACCACACCGCAATTCCGGGATGTGATGACCTCGCTGAACACCGCCACCCCGGACATCATCTCGACGCTGTCGGCGGCGACGTCGGTGTCCAACCGGATGGTCGACGACCAGAAGAAGTTCGCCTCGGCCATGGACGGTTTCGCCCGGTTCTCGTCGGTGCTCACCTCGTTCATGTCCGATCACCGCGAACAGTTGATCACCGTCGTGGACTCGGCGGGCAAGATCATGGCCACCACCGCCGCCCAGCCTTTGGGATTGGTCGACACCCTGGCCGGCGCGCAGTCGTTCGGTGAGGCCGGCGCCAAGGTGTTCGCGACCGGCAAGTTCAGCATCACCGCGGTCGCGACGTTCGCCGGCCCGATGCCGTACTCGCTGCAGGACTGTCCGGTGTACGCCGACACAGAGGGCGCCCGCTGCGCGGAATCGGCACCGTCCGGTGAGGTGCCGACGCAGCCGGAAGACGTGCTGTCCCGGCCGGCCGCCGACCTCCCCATCACGCCGTTCACTCCGCCGGCACCGCATATGCCGACACACTCCTCGCTTCCTCCGGGGCCCGGCCTGCCGCAGTCGGCGCCGATGCCCACCGAACCCGGACCGGTTCCGGCGCCAGATGTTCCGGGTCCCGGCGCCGCACCGGCGTCAACCATCACCGAGGCCGCGCCCGCAGGGGCAGTCGTCGACGCCGAAGGCCAGGCCCACGCCCTCGCCGTGTTGCAGGACGAACTGGTGCCCCCGGCCGGTGGTCCGTCGGGACGTCCGAACATCGCCACCGTGCTGATGCTGGGCCCGCTGGTGCGCGGCACGGAAGTGCGGGTCTCATGAACCGCAACGGTCGGTGGCAGTCGTGGGCCAGACTGGGCGCGTTCTGCACTGCGGGTGTACTGAGCGCGGTGTTGGTGATCAACACCCTGTCGGTTCCGGTCCGCGGTAGCACCGTGACCTACCAGGCGCAGTTCACCAGCGTCGAGGGACTCAATGTCGGAAACCCGGTGAGCATGAACGGCATTCGGATCGGGCGTGTGGATTCGATCCGGTTCGCGCCCAATCCCGACGGCACCAGCCGGGCCGACGTCGACATCGAGGTCAACTCCGATTTCACCCTGACCAGCAATGTCACCGCGGCGGTGCGCTACGGCGACATGCTAGGGGCCCGCTATGTGGCGCTGTCCGACCCCGGTGGCGCCATCATGGACGTCTCCACCGGCGAACCGCCCGCGCGACTGGCCGCCGGTGGAGTGATCCCACTGGCCCGAACCTCGCCCGCGGTGGATCTGACCGCACTGCTCAACGGTTTCAAGCCGCTGTTCGACGCGCTGGCACCAGAACAGGTCAACACCCTCACCCGGGGATTCGTCGAGACCTTCAGCGGCCAGGCGCAGACGCTGACGACGCTGCTCACCCAGATCGCCGCCATGACATCGAGTTTGAGCAACAACGCAGGGATATTCACCCAGCTGATCGACAACATGTCGATCCTGATGCGCACCATGAACACCCACCAACCCCAACTGGAAGAGATGCTGCACGGGCTCAACCGGCTCAGCGCCGCGGTGACCTCCGGCGACCGGCAGTTCGAGATGCTCATCGACCAGGGCAACGCCGTGCTGGCCACCCTGGCCAACACGGTCGAAAACTCCAGCGCCGCTTACGGAGAAACCATCACCAACCTCAACGGCATGCTACAGACCTGGCAACCCAGCACCGAGGAATTCACCACGCTGCTGGCCCGGCTTCCCGAGTTCGGCGACGCGATCAACCGGGCGTCCAGCTACGGCGGTTTCGTCAGCCTGTACCTGTGCAACTTCACGCTCAAGATCCGTAGCCACGAAGCCAACATCTTCGGCAGCCGACATTCCGAGGTGTGTCTGTAGATGTTCCTCGTCAAACTGATCGACCTCTTCGTCGGCGCGGTGATCTTCCTCTTCGTGAAGGATCAACGCAAGCACAACCCGTCAATCCCCTTGGCACTCGGCATGTTCGGCACCGTCACCCTGGTCGCCATCATGGTGACCTCGATCGGGATTCCCCGTGCCGTCTACCACGTGCGGACCAACGCGTATGCCGCCGAACTCGCCAACGCCAGCGGCCTTTCCGGTGGCGACCCCGTGTACGTCGCCGGGGTGCCGGCCGGGCGCGTGGAAGATGTGGCATTGGCCGGTGACCGCGTGCGGGTCGGCTTCCGGATGGACAAAGCCCAGGCCCTGGGCAACCGCACCACGGTCACCGTGCGGCTGCGCACCGTACTGGGCAAGCGGTTCCTCGACGTCATGCCGGCCGGAACGATCAATGGTCTGGATTCCAACGTCATCCCGTTGTCGCGCACCACAGTCCCCTACAGCCTCGACGAGGTGGGGCGCAAGGCCGCCGACACCGCCGAGCACGTGGACCGGCAGCCGCTGACGGCGATGATGAACACTCTGGCCGAGACCATGCCGGGCAACAGCACCGAACTCGGCCAGGCACTGGCCGGGATCAGTGCCGCCAGTTCGGCATTCGCCGACAACGGCGACAAGATCGACGAAATCCTGCGGATCAGCCGCTCGATGGCGGAAATGCTGTCGCACCAGACCGATTCACTGGCCGACACCGCCGCCAACGCTCAGTACATCGTGGCCTCACTGGCCGCGCGCCGCCAGGCTCTGACCGACATCGTCACCAACCTGACGGCGATCATGCGGCACCTGGCCACGATCTACACCGAGAAACAGGCCGATTTCGGCAATCTGATCGCCGGCCTCACCACGGTCACCCGCACCCTGAAAGCCAACGTGGACAAGATCGACCAAACCCTGCTCAAGATGCCGCCGGCGATCCGTGCCGTCACCAACTCCACCGGCAACGGCAACTGGGCCGACGTGAACTCACCGTCGGTGGTGATGCCCGACAACCTGTTGTGCTTCCTCAACGTTCAGCGGGAATGCCGATGAGGCGACAGATTTCGATGCTGCTCATCGTCGCCCTATGCCTGGGCGCCGGTGGCTGGTACGTGTTCGGCCGCACCGACCGGGCCCGCACCGTGCATGCCGACTTCGGCTACATCAACGGCATCTATCCGGGCAGCAAGGTCACCGTCCTCGGGGTACCGGTGGGCAGGGTCACCGCGGTGACGCCCCAGGGCACCACGGTGCGGGTCACCATGACCCTGCCCGACGACGTCGCACTGCCCGCCGAACCCGACGCCTATGTGGTGAGCCCGGCACTGATCAGTGACCGCAGTGTCGAACTCGGCCCGGCCTACAGCGGGACGGGACCCACCCTGGCCGACGGGCACATCATCGGAGCCGATCACAGCCACTCCCCGATCACCTTCGACAGCATGCTGGGCAGCCTGAGCACACTGACCTCGGCGATCGGTCCGCAGCAGGGCGACATCGGGGCTGTGCTGACCCGCGGCGCCGACCAGTGGCGCGATCAGGGCAAGCTGTTCAACTCGGCGATGCGGAACCTCAGCGCGGCCAGTGGCGTGCTCGGCGCCAGGGCCGAGGACATCGGCGCGGTGGTCGACAACCTCAGCACACTGATGGCGGCGTTCAACCAGCGGCAGGTGTCACTGAACCAGATGGTCGACGAACTCGGCCAGGTCGGCGGCAGTTGGGCTGACGCAAACGTCGACATCGCCCAGCCCATGGCCGATCTCAAGGTGGTGCTCGACCAGGTCGACACGTTCGTCGCCCAGCACGGCGACGACCTCGGCACCATCGCGGCCAACCTCAACGCCGTCGGCGACGTCCTGACCGCCAAGCAACCCGAGCTCGCCGAGTTCATGGATCTGGTGCCGCTGATGATGCAGAACCTGTCCAACACCATCGGCCCCGACCGGCGCGGCCGGATCCGGTTGAACGTCTCCACGGTGCTGACCCAGTTCGCCGCCGCCCAGAACTTCTGCGACCGCAACATGCTCCCGATGTGTGTGGGCGCGGGGATCACCAACCCGATCTCGTACCCGATCAGTCGCTCGGACCCGCTGGGCATCGTCTCCGCCGTCACGGGCAACGCCCCGCCGTCCAACCCGAAGTACCCGAGGTGACCGGCCATGCGTAGATCCCTGCCCCGCACGCTCGCCGGATGCGCGGTGGTCGTCGCCGCCGTGAGCGTATGGGCGTTGAGCGACAGCATTTTCGAGGTGGGCATTCAGGATCTTCCGCTGGGCCGCACCTCCCCGACCGACACCATGGCCGTCACCGTGGTACTGCCCACTGCCGACGGCATCACCATCGGCGCCGACGTCCGCAACGGGCAGAAGGTGGTGGGCCGGGTCAGCGGGATGAGCCTGGACGCCTCAGGAGCCTCGGTCCGGCTGAGCCTTGCCGACGCCGGCGGTCTGGATTCCGGAACCGTGGCCAGCGTGGAATTGCCGTCCGCACTGGGCAACCCGTTCGTCCGGCTCAGCAGCCCGCAGCCCGCACCTCAGCGGGCGCTGCGCGACGGCGACGTGATCCCACCCAGCCACACCGAGCTCGGTCCGCAGATCGAGAGTGCGCTGGCCACATTCGGGGCGTTGCTGTCCCGCAGCGGCGTCGATCAGCTGGCCACGATCGTCACCGAACTGGACAAGGCCTTCGCCGGACGGGCCGACAAGGTGCGCGGACTGATCGAATCGATGTCGTTGCTGGCCGCCAAGGCGTCCGAACACCAGGGCGAGTTCGATCAGGCGATGAGCCTGGCCGCCGACATCGCCGGGCAGTTCGGCCACCAGCAGAAAACCGTGGCCGGCTACCTGGATGCGGTGCCCAAGGTGGTGGCCATGCTCGATGTGCAGCGCGAGAAGCTGAGGACGCTGTTCTCCTCGACCACCGCGCTGGCCGCCACCGCCAACAGCGTGCTGTCCTCGACCGACCTCGACGCCATGGTGACCGACGCAGACACCGTCGTCGGAATGATGGGCACGTTCAACGACCGGCTCGGCGGGATGCTCACCGCGATGAACACCTTCCTCGAGAAATTCGGCAGATCGGTGCACGGCGACTACCTGATGTTCGATGGCGCCCTGGATATTCCGGGCACCATCGACAAACTCCTCACCGGAGGTTTGATCGTGAAC
Organism: Mycobacterium sp. URHD0025; assembly: GCF_000426065.1. Taxonomy (GTDB): domain Bacteria; phylum Actinomycetota; class Actinomycetes; order Mycobacteriales; family Mycobacteriaceae; genus Mycobacterium. The sequence goes on from NZ_AUEQ01000018.1 coordinate 91,670, forward strand.
GGCACGCCGATCACCGGTGATGTCGCCCTGGAGGGGTTCTTGTCGGGAGGTCTGAATTGAGGCGCCTGGTAGTGGTTCAGCTGGCGATCTTCGCGGCGATCGCCGTGATCGTCATCCCGTTCGGCATTCGCTATGTGGCCGGGCCGCAAGGCTTCCGGACACCGATGACCCTGACCGCGACGATGTCCGACGCATTCGGACTGACCGCCGGTACCAGCGTCACCGTGCGCGGAGTACAGGTCGGCACCGTCGACGACGTGTGGCTGGCCCCCGACGGCACCGCGATGGTGCGGTTGGCGATCGACGCGGACACCCGCATTCCCCGTGACGCGCTCCTGACGGTCGGGATGGGCACGGCCGCGGGAATCCAGAGCGTCGACATCATGCCGCAGTCCGATGGCGGGCCGTATCTGGCATCAGGGGACACCATCGCCGCACCGGCCGACCGCCAGCCCATCCAGATGGACCGGATCATGGGCGACACCGCGCACCTGGTGAAAGGCATTGACACCCGGGCGGTTCGGGACGTCGGCACCGAATTGTCGAACGCCTTCGAGGGGTTGGGGCCCGACCTGGCCATGCTGATCGACAACGCGTCGGACATGTCCAGCCGCATCCGCAACCAGACCGGCCAACTACAGCCGCTCATCGAGGGCACCGCGGCGCTGGTCACCACCATGGCCGGCCAGGGCGACGCGTTTGTGCGCGGCATGGGCGCCAGTGCACGGCTGGCCAATCAGCTCGACGGCAGCGGCCCGGCGTTCCTGTACCTGACCGACCGGTCACCGGGGGCGCTGAAGTCCCTGCAACGGGTCCTCGACACCTATCAGGGCACCTTCGGCGCCACCCTGGCCAACCTGGCGACCGTCACCCCGATCATCGGGGACCGCACCGACTCACTGCAGACCGGTCTGTCCACGATCCCCAAGGGGCTGCAGGATCTGACCTCGATCGTCAAGGTCGACGCCACCGGCCAGACGCGGGCGGACTTCTCGCTGATCGCCACCCAGGGACCGGTGTGCAACTACGACGTGGACCGGCGAGCCATCGGCGACGTCAGCCCGACCGAACCCAACTTGGTGATGTACTGCCCGCCGGCACCCGACATGCTCATGCGGGGCGCGGTCAACGCACCCCGCCCCAATGATCTCGGCCTGCGGAACTCACAGACCCCCGGATATCCGATCGGACCTGAGGTGGTCAACGATCCGGTCAAGATCCCGACCCTGGCCGAGCTGGCCTACAAGTGGCGCAGCATCCTGAAAGGTGGCCCGCAGTGAGCAATTCCGATGATGACGGCCAGGCAGGCGAAGCCGTTCTGACATTGGAGGATCCCTCTGAAGACGAAGCCGGTGAACTCGACGCTCAGGTAGACCCCGAGCCCGAGCCCACCCCGCCCGCGCGCCTCAAACGCCGACTGGTGGCGGGCCTGCTGGCGCTGGTCGCTGTCGCCGCCACGGTGGCTCTGGTGCTGTTGTCGATCAGCGAGTTCCACCACCGCCAGGACGGGGCACGGCGCACCGAGGCCGTGCAGATGTCGCGTGACTATCTGGTGGCGATGGCCGCATTCGACTACCAGAAGATGGACGCCAACCGCGACCACATCGTCGCCAACTCCACCCCCGGGTTCGCGGCCAAGTACGACGAGATGGTCAAGGCGCTTCGCGACATCGTGGTGACCAGCAAGGGCGTCGCGACGGCAACGGCCGATCACGTGGTCGTCGACTCGCTCGACGGCGACACCGCAACCGTCGTCGCGTTCGTCGATCAACATGTCACCAATGTGACAGCGCCACAAGGCACCAACCAGAAGTACCGGATGGTGGTCAAGCTCGTGCGCAGCGGCGACCACTGGATCGTCGACGACGTACAGACCGTGTAGTTCCCTGTTCACGCCACGTAAGGAGTGCCATGCCCGCCACTTACCTCGATCTGGCCGCCGAGCCCAGGTTGAGCACCGCCGAGACCCGGATCACCATCACGCAGCAGATTCCGCGGTGGATCCGCAAGAAGGATGTCGACCTCACCGACGCCCTGGACTTCTGGTCGGCGGCCGGCGCGGCGGCCAACGTCATCATGCAGATGAGCTGGCCCGAGGTCGGCTACGGCGTGGCCGAAAGCCGGGTCGAATCGGGAAGTTTGGTGCACCACCCGTGGAAGCGGCTACGCACCACCGCTCAGTACCTGACCGTCGCGATCCTCGGCACCGACGAGGAACGGGCCGCCTACCGCGAGGCGGTCAACGTGGCTCACCGGCAGGTCCGGTCCACCGAGGACAGCCCCGTCAAGTACAACGCGTTCAACCGTGAGCTGCAATTGTGGGTGGCGGCCTGCCTGTTCATCTTCTACGAGGACACGCACCAACTGCTGTACGGCAAGATGACCGACGAACAGGCCGAAGGCTTCTACCAGAGCGCCATGACGATCGGCACCACGCTGCAGGTGCTCGAAGAGCAATGGCCCGCCACCCGGGCCGACTTCGATGCGTACTGGAACACCGCTTGCGAGCGCGTGCAGATGACCCCCTTCGTACGCGAATACCTCATGGTGCTCGTGGAATTGAGGATGATCAACTGGCCGATGCGGATCATCCTCGCTCCGCTGCTGCGGTTTCTGACCATCGGGTTCTTGGCCCCGGTGTTCCGCGATGCGATGGAACTGGAGTGGACCGATACCGATCGGCGCCGCTTCGAGCACTTGTTCCTGTTCGTCGCGGTCGTCAACCGATTTCTGCCCAAATCACTGCGCACCGGTAACTACGCGGTGCTGATGAAGGATGTGCGCCGACGGATCCGCCGCAAGAAGGCGCTGATCTGACGGCTGGGCCGCCAACGCGACGATCGGCCCTATCGACCCACGGCCACCAGGTGATACGCCAGCTTGATGATCGAATAGTCCGCGCCACCACACATTCGGACGTCGACCTTGAGACGGATGCGTTCCATGTTGCTCTGGTCGCCGGTCAACCCGACCGTGTCCCATGTGCAGCTGCGGATCTCGGTTCCCGACGCATCGGCCGAATCATTGTCCTTGAACGAGAATCCCGCGACAGCGACGATCGGCGAAACGTCGCGCACGCTCCGCCACGGAGGACCGACCTCCATGTGGACCTCGTGAGTCCTCCACGTCTTGTCGTCGTCGTTCGGATAGAAGTCGCCACTGAGCGGGAGTGGGTCCAGGACATCACTTCCCGGGGGCGGTCCGAGCCCGATCGGCGCGCCGTACACATTGGTGTTGCCCTTGTCGAAGAAATTGGCGTAACCGGAGATGACCCGGCACTGGGTTCCGCTGCTCGCCACCGGAATGTTCATGATCTCTTCGGTCTCAAACGATTCCGGCGTGATGATTCCAGCCATCTTCTCCCCCTCGTGGACGTGATCGAAGGGTATGGCTGGTGAACCGGGAAAGTCTCAGGTAGTCGAGTACCTGATTTTCCACCGCGAGGGCGGGCTACACCGCGCGGTGCGGCCCCGCGCTACTCCGGCTTGGTCGCCGCGTGCAGCGCCACGATGCCACCGGTCAGATTGCGCCACTTGACGTGTGACCAGCCGGCCTCACCGATGCGCCGAGCCAGCTCGGCCTGATCCGGCCAGGCCCGGATCGACTCGGCCAGATATACGTAGGCATCGGGGTTGCTCGACACCGCGGTGGCGATCCGCGGCAGCGCCTGCATCAGGTACTCCTTGTACAGCGTGGCGAACGCCCGGTTGGACGGCGTCGAGAACTCGCACACCACCAGCCGTCCGCCGGGCCGGGTCACCCGGGCCATCTCGCGAAGGCCTGCGACATGGTCGACCACGTTGCGCAGCCCGAAGCTGATGGTGACCGCGTCGAACACCCCGTCGGCGAACGGCAGCCGGGTGGCGTCGGCGCCCACCTTGGGCACCGGGCGGGACGCTCCCGCGGCGAGCATGCCCACCGAGAAATCCGCGGCCACACACCAGGCACCCGACGTCGCCAGCTCGACCGTCGACACCGCGGTGCCCGCGGCCAGGTCCAGCACCTTGTCGCCGGGGCCGATCCCGAGCGCAGCACGTGTCTGCCGGCGCCAGAACCGGTCCTGCCCGAGCGACAGCACCGTATTGGTCAGGTCGTAGCGCCGCGCCACGGCATCGAACATCGATGCCACTTCGTGGGGGTTCTTCTCCAGGCTCGCTCGACTCACGCCGCCGACGCTACCCGTAGCGATCGCTGTGAACTTTCCGCGACCGGGAATTGGCGCCCGCCACGATGACTTGTTCCAGATCATGAGCGAAAAAGTGTGGTTCATCACCGGCGCATCACGAGGCTTCGGACGGGAGTGGGCGCTCGCGGCCCTGGAGCGCGGCGACAAGGTGGCCGCCACCGCGCGGGACACCGCGACCTTGGCCGACCTGGCCGACAAGTACGGCGACGCGCTGCTACCGATCAAGCTGGATGTCACCGACCGCGAAGCGGACTTCGCCGCCGTCCGAGAAGCCCACGATCGTTTCGGCCGGCTGGACGTCGTCGTCAACAACGCGGGCTACGGCCAGTTCGGGTTCATCGAGGAGTTGTCGGAGGCCGACGCGCGCGATCAGATCGAGACGAATGTCTTCGGCGCGCTGTGGGTCACCCAGGCCGCACTGCCGTACCTGCGGGCCCAGGGCAGCGGGCACATCATCCAGGTGTCGTCCATCGGCGGCATCACCGCGTTCCCGTTGGTCGGCATGTACCACGCGTCCAAGTGGGCACTCGAAGGGTTCTCGCAGTCGCTGGCCCAGGAGGTGGCGCCCTTCGGGGTCCACGTGACATTGATCGAGCCGGGTGGGTTCTCCACCGACTGGGCCGGGTCGTCGGCCAGACACGCTGCCCCGCTTGCGGATTACGACGAGGCCCGAGCGGCCGCACAACGCGCCAGGGCGCAGCGCAGCGCCAAGCCCGGCGATCCCAAGGCCTCGGCGGACGCGGTGCTCAAGATCGTCGACGCCGAAAACCCGCCGCTGCGAGTGTTCTTCGGCGAGCTGCCACTGCAGTTGGCGAAGGCCGACTACGAGAGCCGGCTGGCCACGTGGGAGCAGTGGCAGCCCGTATCGGTCCTGGCACAGGGCTGAATTTTCCTCGGCGAGATCGGGTCTGCCGGGCAGCCGATCCGCGTACCGTTGAGCCATGCCAACGATCACGACCTCCGACAACGTCGAGATCTTCTACAAGGACTGGGGCTCGGGGCAGCCGATCGTGTTCAGTCACGGTTGGCCCCTGTCCGCCGACGACTGGGACACCCAGATGCTGTATTTCCTGCAGCACGGCTACCGGGTCGTCGCACCCGACAGGCGCGGTCACGGCCGTTCGGAACAGGTGGCCGACGGCCACGACATGGATCACTACGCCGACGACCTCGCCGCGGTGATCGAGCATCTCGATCTGCACGACGTCATCCACGTCGGGCACTCGACCGGCGGTGGTGAGCTGACCCGCTACCTGGCCCGCCACGGCCTGGGCCGGGCTGCCAAAGCGGTGCTGATCAGCTCGGTCCCACCGTTGATGGTGCAGACCGAGGCCAACCCGGGCGGCCTGCCGAAATCGGTGTTCGATGATCTGCAGGCCCAGTTGGCGGCCAACCGCTCGGTGTTCTACCGCGCCCTGCCGTCCGGCCCGTTCTACGGATTCAACCGGGACAACGGCGACATCCCGCAGCCCTACCGTGAAGCGATCATCGCCAACTGGTGGCGTCAGGGCATGATGGGCGGCGCCAAGGCCCACTACGACGGCATCGTGGCGTTCTCACAGACGGACTTCACCGAAGACCTCAAGAAGATCACCGTGCCGTCGTTGGTGATGCACGGTGACGACGATCAGATCGTGCCGTACGCGGACGCGGGCGTACTGTCGGCCAAGCTTCTGCCGAACTCGTCACTCAAGATCTACCCAGGCTTCCCGCACGGTATGCCGACCACCCAGTCCCACATCATCAACCCAGATCTGCTGGAGTTCATCCGCTCCTGAAACCCGTTGGGGCCGAAGGGAACTCAGGCGGCGCGCAGCTGCCGGAGACCCTGCACCGCCTCGTAGTGCCCGATCAGCTCGTCGCAGATGGCCGGCCAGGTGCGGCCCAGTACGCTGCGGCGCGCGGCCAGCGAGTAGCGCGCCCGCTCGGCGATCAGGTGCTCGACGGATGCGGGCAGCGCCGACTCGAACTCGTCGACCGGAAGCAACAACCCGCTGCGGTACGGCGCCACCAGATCCCTCGGCCCGCCCGCGTCGGGTGCGATCACCGGCAGGCCGGAGGCCATCGCCTCCTGCACGGCCTGGCAGAACGTCTCATGCTCACCAGGGTGGACGAACACGTCCATGCTGGCGTAGGCCGCCGCCAGTGCCTCACCGTGCAGTTCACCGGTGAAAATGGCTGTGGGCAGGACTCTTTCGAGCTTGTCGCGGTCCACCCCGTCGCCCACCACCACCAGTTGCACGTCGTCGCGCCCGGCCAATGCGGCCAGTCGCTCCACGTGCTTCTCCGGCGCCAACCGCCCCACGAATCCGACGATCGGCTTACCGTCCGGCGACCACGAGGTGCGCAGTCGCTCGTCACGGGCCGACGGCGCGAACCCGGTGATGTCGACCCCACGCCCCCACTTGAAGACACGGGGAATGCGATGTGCCTCAAGGTTTTCCATCGCCGACGTGGACGGCGCCAGGGTCCGGTCGGCCTTACTGTGCAGGCGCCGCGTCCAGGCCCACGAAACCCGCGACAAGACGCCCACCCCGTAGCTCTCGGCGAAGCCGGCGACATCGGTCTGGAACACCGCGACCGTCGGCACGCCCAGGTAACGGGCGGCATGCACGCCACCCCAGCCGAGCAATGCCGGCGACGCCAGATGCACGACGTCGGGGTCGAAACCTCGCAGCACGTTCACGATCCGGGGCCGCGGTACGCCCAGCGGCAACGAGGTCACTTTGGGAAACATTCGCGAGGGCACCCGATGCACCCGCACACCGTCATGCACGCGTTCGGCCGGCGGCTGGCCGCGCGGGGTGTCCGGAGCGATGACGAGGACCTCGTGACCGGTGCGACGGAGATGCTCGATCACCCGAAGCACCGAGTTGGTGACGCCGTTGACATTCGGGAGGAAGGACTCTGCAACGATTGCAACGCGCACACCTGGATGGTCTCAGCGGGACCTGTCGCCGAGGTAGCGTCCGGGGATACGACACGCTAAAACCTGATGCGCGGGGATAGGGTTGGCGCATGCGATTGTCCCGCGTTGCTGCAGCGATGCTGGCCGTGCTGGCCTTGTCCGCCGCCGGAGCCACCGCGGGCTGTACCCGGCTGGTCGACGGCGCCGCCCAGGCCAACGGAAACAAGCCAGGCAGCGAGATCACCGAGGACGGCTGGGGCATTCAGATCGGCTATCCGGACGCGCCCGCCCAGATCGAGTTCTTCACCGAACCGCAGTGCCCGGCATGTGCGCACCTGCAACATGAGGCCGGCGACGCCATCGCCGCCGCCGTCGGCCAGGGCCGGCTCGCGGTGACCTACCGGCCGCTGACCTTCCTGGACGGGTCCGTCACCGAATATTCGGCCCATGTCGCCAATGCCCTGTTCCTGGCTGCGGGACCGAACACCACGGGAACGGCGTTCCAGGCCTTCGTCGAGGACCTGTGGGGCCACCAGCAACCCGAGGGTTCGCCGGGGCCGACCGACGAGGAGATCGCCGCCATGGCCTCCGACAACGGGATCGGGGCCGAGCAGACCGACAAGATCGCCGCCGGTGAGCACGCGATCGATTCCGAGCAGCTCAACGACGCCAACGCCGAACTGCTCAGCGAGACCCAGTACGAGGTGTCCACCCCGACGGTCTACGACCTGGTCGGCGAACAAGTGGTCGACACCAGCGATCCTGACTGGCTCGCCAAACTGCTGGCTACGCCGCAGAGCTGATCCGGCTCAGCCGGCGCTGCAGGAACTCCAGCAGTGCCAGCGCCGCAGCCGCAACCAGCCAGCCCACCACTGCGATCGACCCGGCCGGGATGATCGCCAATGATGCATCGCGATCGCGGACCCGCACCAGATCCGGGTTGTTCTTGTCGTACTCGACATAGATCCGCATCCCGGCGTCGAGTTCGGACGGATACAGCACACCCAGCTCGGGCCGGTAGGTCACGCGATCGGGCGTGACGAATTCGATCGTCGAGCGCCGTGGTCCGGCACTGAGCACCTCGGCGGCCGCCACGCCCATGTTGCGCTCGATCTGCTGGTCATTGCGCCAGGCACCGAACACCAGCAGCACCGACTGAAGTGTGACCAGACAGGCGGTGATCACCACCCCGATCCGCACCCGGCGGATGATCCGCTGCGACCGCGTCTCACCCGGTTCGCCGTACAGGTGCGGAACCAGCGGTTGCACCAGCGCCCGCACCCGCGCCGCGATCTGCGTGGGCCTCACAGGGCCGCCTTGATCGACGCGTGCAGGGCGCGGAGCGAGGACCGGTCCGCCTTCACCTCCAGCACCCGCATGCCGTCGAAGGGTTCGGCGAGCGCCGCGGCAAGATCGCCGACCTCCAACTGCCTGCTGTCCACGTGATAAGCGCGGCACAGCGCCGCGACGTCGACATCGTGCGGGGTGCCGAAGATGCGCGACGAGACGTCGGAGAACCTCGGATCGCCCTGCTCGAGCAGCTCGAAGATGCCGCCGCCGTTGTCGTTGGACACGACGATCGTCAGGTTGCGCGGCGTCGGCTCGGTGGGCCCGATCAACAGCCCCGAGCTGTCGTGCACGAAGGTCAGGTCACCGATCAACGCGATGGTCCGGCGCGGTCCGTTCTCGCCATCCGCCCGATCGTGCGCCAGTGCCGCGCCGATCGCCGTCGACACGGTGCCGTCGATGCCGGCCACACCGCGGTTGGAGCGCACCTTGACGCCCTCGGTGCTCAGCCCCACCAGCGCGGCGTCGCGCACCGGATTGGACGCGCCGAGCACCAACTGATCCCCCGGGCGCAGCGCGTCGGCGACCACCGAGGCCACGTGCAGACCGGTGGTCATGGGGTGCGAAGCGAGTTGATCGCGGACCGCCGCGACGGCGTGCTTGTTGAGGTCGGCGCAGCGACCCAGCCAGGCCGGATCCGGGGTGCCGACCGTCACCGCGCGAGTGCCGGTGGCCATCGAGTTGCCTGACACATCGGGCCAACGCGGGCCGGTGGTCAGGGCGTACACCGGAACGGCCGCATCGGCCAGCAGCGCCGAGACCGGCCGGTGCAGCGTGGGCCGGCCCAGCATGATGACCTGCTTGGGATGCACGAGGCGCAACGCCAGCGGGTGCAGCGGGTTCTGCGGAAGCGGCGCGGTGGGCTCGGCCACCGTCGGCAGCGCCGCCAAGTTGGGGTGTACGCCGGCGCCGTGCCCGGCGATCACCACGGTGTCCGGGGTGAGATCGATCTCCAGCGGCTGGTCGAAACTGACCGGAGGCGTGTAGGTCCATGGCCTGCCGTCCGGGCGGCCTTGCGACGAGCGCTCGCGCGAGGAGCCGACAAGCCCCGGGAACGACGAGTCCCCGTGCGCGCTGTCGGGGACCAGCGGTTCGCGCAGCGGGATGTCGAACTGCACCGGACCGGCGTTGGCCGTGCGTGATCCGGTGGCCGCCGCCAGCACCCGGCAGGTCGCCGAGCGCCACTGCGCGTTGACGGTGTCCAGCTCGCCCGGATGGCCCGCCGTCAGATCCGGGGCCAGGCCCAGACTGATGTTGGCCCGTACCTGGGTACCGAAATATCCCAGCTGCTCGAAGGTCTGGTTGGCACCGGTGCCCAACATTTCATAGGGCCGGTTGGCGCTCAGCACGATCAGCGGCACCCGGGCGTAGTTGGCCTCGACGACCGCGGGGCCGAGGTTGGCCACCGCCGTGCCCGAGGTCATCGCGATGCACACGGGGGACCGCTCGTCCGTACTTCCTCCGACGGCGAGCCCGATGGCCAGATAGCCGGCGGTGCGCTCGTCGATGCGGACATGCAGCCTGATGCGGCCGGCCCGGTCGGCGTCGGACAACGCGAACGCCAGCGGAGCGTTGCGCGAGCCCGGGCACAGCACGACATCGCGGACACCGCCGCGGATCAGTTCGTCGACGACTACGCGCGCCTGTGTCGTCGAGGGATTCACCACTCCACCTTATTCGTCTTGCTCGTCAGGTCTGAGCGGCCAAGAACTCGAGCAGCGCAGCGTTGACTTCCTCGGGCTTCTCGATGAAGCCCAGGTGACCGGTGTCGGGGATCTCCAGGTAGCGCGCCTTGGGAATCGCGTCGGCCACCTCGCGCCCCAGATGTGCGGGCAACACCACATCGTCGGCGAAACTGATGACCAAGACCGGCGCGGTGATGGACCGGTAGGCCGGCAGCCGATTCTCGGCCGGGCCCGCGTCGAGCTGGGCCAGCAGACCCGGGGTCTGTTTGGTGGGCCACATGGTGAACATCTCGCTCCAGTCCCGCACCAGGCGGTCGTCGTTGAGCGTCTTGGGCGAGAAACTCTCCAACATCCGCAGCTTGGCATCGAACTTCGGCGGCAGCTGAACACCCGAGACCGCGAAGTCGCGCTCGGCATCGCGGAAGAACTCGCGAGCCCGATCGTGACGACCGCGGGTGGCCATCAGCACCGCCGATCGCACCAGGTCGGGCCGGGCCAACATCAGTTCCTGGGCGATGTACGAGCCCATCGACACACCCACGATGTGTGCGGGTGCAGCGCCGAGCTTCTCGATCAACTGCGCGGTGTCGGCCACCATCTGATCGGCGCCGAAACCGTGGGCGTTCTCCGTCGCACCGACCCCACGATTGTCGAAGGTGATGACGCGGTAGCCCGCCCGCTGCAACGCAGGCACCTGATGCAGGTGCCAGGTGCGGCCCGCGCCGCCGCGCCCGGCGATGAACAGCACCGGGACACCCTTGCCTCGCTCTTCGTATGCCAGATTCACGTGGCCGACCCTACGTCAGGGGCTTCGATGGGCACCTTGTAGGACGACCCGGTCGCTGACTCTCAGCGGAGCGCGCGCACCTTGCGGATCGCCTGATCCCACGCCAGCAGCACGCCGGCCTTCAGTGGTTCGGGCTTGATCATGTCCTTGCTCAACAGCGCGGCGGCGCCGGCCTTGGTGGACGCGGACGCCTTGGACATGTGCCCGGAATCGAACGGTGGCTGTGGGTCGTACTCGATCATCAGCTGGATGGCCTTGGCCTTCGCCTCACCGCCGATCTGCCCGGCCAGCCACACGCCCAGGTCGATGCCCGCCGACACCCCGGCTGCGGTGATCACCTTTCCGTCGGGATCGGCACGCACAATGCGCTCATCCCCCACCGGCGTGGCGCCCATCAGCTTCAACGCGCTCAACACCGACCAATGCGAAGTAGCGGGTTTTCCCTCGAGCAGGCCCGCTGCGGCCAACACAACCGAACCCGAGCACACCGAAGCCATCCAGGCCGTGCCCGGATAAACCTGACGCAGCCACTCGAGCACCTTCTCGTCGCGGGCGGCCATGGTGGTGCCCGGGCCTCCGGGCACGAGCACCACATCGGGCGAGGGCGTTTCGTCGAAGCTATGGGTGGCTCCCACCACGAGCACACCGGAATCCGCGGTGACCGGCCCTGGTTCGTGCCAGACGAACCGCACCTGCGCGTCGGGCAGGTTACGCAGCACCTCGTACGGACCGATGAAGTCGAGTGCGGTGAAGCTCGGGTACAAGACGATGGCGATCTGCATGTTGGTTCCTCTCATGCTGAAGTTTCTCTGCTCCTCCTCGCGTGCGCGGAAGTCTTGCGATATTGGTCGGGCGAAATGCCAAGGCGTCGAATGAAATTGCGCCGCATGGTCTCGGCGGTGCCGAATCCGCACCGGGCGGCGATGACGGTGACGGTGTCGTCGGATTCCTCGAGCTGGCGTCGCGCGGCATCGGTGCGAATGCGTTCTACGTAGGCGCCCGGCGCCTCGCCGACCTCTTCGGTGAACACCCGGGTGAAATGCCGCGGGCTCATCGCGGCGCGGCCCGCCAGCTCGGGAATCGTGTGCGCTCCAGCCGGTTGGGTCTCAATGGACTCCTGCACCGCGCGGATCGGGGCCCGTTTGGCCCGCGGCATCCACACCGGCGCCGCGAACTGGGTCTGCCCGCCGGGACGGCGCAGGTAGAGCACCAGGTACCGGGCGACGGTCTGGGCGATATCGGTGCCGTAGTCGTCCTCGACCAGTGACAACGCCAGGTCGATGCCCGCGGTCACCCCGGCCGCCGTCCACACCCGCTCGGAACTTCTGACGAAGATCCGCTCGGGATCGACTGCGACCGAAGGGAATTCATCGGCCATCCGGCGGGCCGAAGACCAGTGGGTGGTGGCCGGGCAGCCGTCGAGCAGTCCGGCCTGAGCAGCCAGGAACGCACCCGTGCAGACGCTGACGACGCGGCGGGCCTGGCGTGAGGCGGTGCTGATCCAGTCGATCACCGCCGGGTTGGCCCGGGCGGCGTCGGCGCCGATACCGCCGGGGATGACGATCGTGTCGATCGGGACGTCGGGCTCGGGCAGCGCTGCGGCGACGAACTCCAGGCCGGTGAGCGTGGTGACGGGCCGGCCATCCACGGAAGTCAGGGTGACGGCATAGCCGTCGTCGGGTCTGCCCAGACCGGCCAGGGCCAGCGTGGCGGTGGAGAACACGTCGAAAGGCCCGACCAAGTCCAGGCCCTGCACCCCGGCGTAGCCGAGGATCACCACCGATCGCGTCACGTCTTCAGTGTTCGCGACCTCGGCGATGGCGTCTATGACATGTACCCCACAGATCAGGACATGGGTCGGATTGTCGGACCGCGTCGCGAGGATCGGTGGCATGACGGAGTACACGTACCGCGCGCAATGGTCGTACGAGGACCGCTGGTATCAGGGGTTATGTCTGGAGTTCCCGAACCTGGTGACGAATGGGCTCACGGCGCACGAAGCAATTGCGGCTGTCGAAAAGTTGGTCGCCGAAGAGGTGGCAATGATCCAGGCCGCCGATGACATCCCACCGAAATCGCTGACCGACCATCGGTACAGCGGCAAATTCGTGGTGCGGGTCTCACCGTCGCTGCACGCCAGGCTCGTTGTCGAGGCCACTGAACAGGGAGTGTCGTTGAACCAGTGGGTGGTTCAGAAGCTTGTCGGCCGGCCCTCGGTGTCGCTGGCTGATCTGTACTGACCGATGTCCGCTTCGGCGGCACAGCCGTCACTTGGTACCGCGGGCGATATCACCATCTCCGAGGACATGACCGATCTCGAAACCTGGTACTGCCGGCGGTACTACATTTGCAGAGCGCATATCCCCTGACTTCCCGGTGCTGATGTGACAGGTGTGGCGCTAGGCGCTCGGAGTAGGCCCTACTCGATCAGCGGATAACACTCCCGCACGCGGTCGATCCACCATTGCCGACGCTCCGGCGTCGCTGCCAACGCGGACAGCCGGGCGGGGTCCGGCACCACGTTCCCGACGGCCAGGTACCCGTCGACCGGCGGGGACACCTCGGCGACATCCTCGATGAAGAACCCACCCGTGCCCAGCCCGCAGGCATGCCGCAACTCGGGCAACGCAGCAGCGGCCAGCAGCCCACGGGCAATTCCCACCGCGGAATCCAGAGCACTGGACACCACGATCGGGATGTCGATCTGCGCGGCGATATCGAGCATCCGCGCCACCCCGCCCAGTGGCGCCACCTTGAGCACGGCGACGTCGGCCGCGCGGGCCCGCACCACCCGCAGAGGATCGTCGGCCTTGCGGATCGACTCGTCCGCGGCGATCGGCACGTTCACCTGCCGCCGCAGCGCGGCCAACTCCTCGACCGTCGCGCACGGCTGCTCCAGATACTCCAGCGGCCCGTCGGCGGTCAGCGCCGCGGCCGCCGCCACGGCCTGCTGCAGTGTCCAGCCTCCGTTGGCATCGACGCGCACCACCGGGACCTGTGCGCGCACCGCGTTGACCCGTGCGACGTCGTCGGCCAAGCTCTGCCCGGGCTCGGCGACTTTGACCTTGGCCGTCCGCGCACCGGGGAACCGCGCCAGCACTTCGGGCACCTGCCCGGCCGGCACCGCTGGCACGGTGGCGTTGATCGGGACACGGTCGCGGTACACCCTCAGGGCCGGCCGGTATGCAGCCTCGACTCCGGCGGCCAACCAGGCCGCGGCCTCCGGCGGTTCATACTCGAGGAAGGCGCCGAACTCACCCCAGCCTGCGGGGCCGTCGATCAGCGCCACCTCACGAACCGTGATGCCACGGAAGCGGACCCGCATCGGCATGGCGACGACATGCAGGCGGTCCAGGATGTCGTCGAGGGCGGGCACAGGGTCAATGATGCCTAACCGGCACCGAGCACCCGCTGGATGTCGGGTTTCATCGCTTGCAGCTGTGCACCCCAGTAACCCCAGGTGTGAGTGCCGGTCGGCGGGAAGTTGAACACCGCGTTGTTGCCACCGGCGGCCACGTACCGGTCGCGGAAATTGAAATTGCTCTGCAGCGCAGTGCCTTCGAGGAACGTGGCCGGTAGGTCCCCACCGCCCAACTCACCCGGCGTACCCGAACCGCAGTAGACCCAGATGCGGGTGTGGTTGGCCACCAGGCGCCCCACCTGAAGCGTCGGATCGTTGCGCGCCCACGCCGGATCACCGGGTGGACCCCACATGGCCGCCGGGCTGAAGCCGCCGGAATCGCCCATGGCGAGCCCGATCAACCCGGGCCACGGGTCGGCCGACGGATTCAAGAACGCCGACAACGACCCCGCGTAGATGAACTGCTGCGGGTGAAAGGCAGCCAGGATCATCGCCGAGTTGCCCGACATGGACAGACCCACCACCGCATTACCGGACCTGGACACCTTGCGGTTGGCGGCCAGCCATTGCGGGAGTTCGCTGGTCAAGAACGTTTCCCACTTGTACGTCCAGACCCCACCGTTTCCCGCCGCCTGCTGGTACCAGTCCGTGTAGAAACTCGACATGCCCCCGACGGGCATGACCACCGAAACGCCCGATTGGTAGAACCACTCGAACGCCGGCGTTTCGATGTCCCAGCCGTTGAAGTCGTCACGGGCCCGCAAACCGTCCAGCAGATAGACCGCATGCGATCCCCCGCCCTGGAACTGCACCTGAATATCCCGGCCCATGGCCGCTGACGGCACCGACAGCATCTCGACCGGTAGACCAGCTCGTGACCAGGCACTCGCTGTCGGTGGCGGTCCGAGGAGGCCGAGCGTGAGAGCTACCGCCAGGGCTGTCAGGAAGACAGTCACGCGACGGTATGCACTTGTTTCCGGCGTTGAACGTTTGTGCACCATGTCGGCACCCCACATCTCGCGCACACGTATGGAGCCGAAGCTACTCCGCTCGGAACGGGAAAAACAGAGGTGTGGGGCGCCGATTCCTACACCGTGGCGCGGTCGCGCCCCTCCCAGTACGGCTTGCGCAGATCCTTCTTGAGGACCTTACCGGTGGGGTTGCGGGGCAACTCGTCGACGATGTCAACCGTTTT
Organism: Mycobacterium sp. URHD0025; assembly: GCF_000426065.1. Taxonomy (GTDB): domain Bacteria; phylum Actinomycetota; class Actinomycetes; order Mycobacteriales; family Mycobacteriaceae; genus Mycobacterium. Next base: position 107,139 of record NZ_AUEQ01000018.1, read on the forward strand.
GGGGCATTTGTAGGCCGCCAGGTGCTCGCGGGCAAACGCGATCAGATCCCGTTCGGAAACGTTCCCATCCAGTGTCACAACGGCTTTCACGGATTCGCCCCATTTTTCGTCGGGCACGCCGATCACCGCGACCTCGGTGACCGCGGGGTGTTCGGCCAGCACCCGCTCGACCTCGATCGAATAGATGTTCTCGCCACCGGAGATGATCATGTCCTTGAGCCGGTCTTCGACGAAGATGTACCCGCCGTCGTCGACGCGTCCGATGTCGCCGGTGCGGAACCAGCCCTCCGGCGTGATCGACTCCGCCGTAGCCTCCGGCCGGTTGAGATATCCCTTCATCAATTGCGGTGTGCGGAACCACAATTCACCCTGTTCGCCGATCGGAACGTCGGCACCGGTGTCGGGGTCGACCACCTTGACCTCCCCGCCGGGGACAACGGTGCCCGCACTCCTGAGCCGCGCCTCGCTCGCCGCGCGGTGATCTTCCGGGCCCAGCCGGCTGATCGCGCCCGCCACCTCCGTCAACCCGTAAACCTGGATGAATTCCGTTTCCGGCCACGCGTCGAGCGCAGAACGCAACAGCGGCAACGGCATCGGCGACGCGCCGTAGGCGAACGTCTTGAGCGCACCGAACAGCTTGACCGCGTCCTCGCCCGTGTCGAACACCTTGGCCAGCACGGCAGGCACGAGGAAGGTCCGGTTGGCGCCCGCCAGGATTCCGCCGGCCAGTGCCATGCCGTCCACATCGCGCGTCATGTACGTCGGCGCCCCGTGGTGCAGCCCCCACTGCATGTAGGACGACCCGCCGACATGGAACAGCGGCATGGCGACAAGACTCTTGTCCCCTTCACTGAGGGTCCAGCCATCGAATGCGTTGAGGGTGTGGGCGATGACGTTGCCGTGCGTGAGCGCAATACCTTTCGGCCGGCCGGTGGTGCCCGAGGAGTACATGATGATGCATGGGTCGTCAGGCTGTACTTCCGGCGAACGACCGACCGCGCAGGCATCGGCAAGGAGCGCTTCGTACTCGTCCCCCTCGCCGCCCTCGGGGGTCACCGTGACGATGTGCTCGACGGACGTGAGCCGGTCAGCGATCGCGTCGATGCCCGGCCGGAGCTCCTCGCCGACCACCAGTACCTTGGCCCCGCAGTCGTTGAGCACGTAATCTAACTCGTCGGCGGCGAGCCGGAAGTTGATGATGGCGTTGGCTGCCCCGAGCGACGCGGCCGCCAGGGTCAGCTCGACGCACGCGGGGTGGTTCTTGTCGAGGAACGCGACCACGTCGCCACGCCCCACACCCCACGCACTCAACGCGCCGGCCAGCCGCCGGATCCGGTCGTCGAACTGCGACCAGGTCCACGTGCGGCTCAAATAGGTGACCGCCTCGGCGTCAGGTTCGGTCGCCGCCCAGTGGGCGACACGTTCGTCCAGAAACTTCGGTGCCGGCAAATCTGACATGCCCAGAGCGTGCCACGACGCGCGAGCCGTCAACCGGCTTTCGGGTAAACCTGGCGCCCGGCCAGGAACGTGGCCTGTACCTCCAGGTCCGCGATGCTCTGCGGGGCGGTCGCGCGGGGGTCCGCCGACACGATCACCAGGTCGGCGTACTTGCCGACCTCGAGCGAGCCGATCACGTTGTCGGCGAACAACTGCCATGCCGCGTCGATGGTCTGCGCCCGGATCCCCTGCTCGACGGTCAGCCGCTCTTCGGGCGCCATGACGCGACCGCTCGGCGCGGTCCGCGTGACCGCCACGCTGATGTTGCGCAACGGCTCCTCCGGGGTGACCGGCGGATCGTTGTGCAGCGAGATCCGCATACCGGTCGCCACCGCCGACCCCGCCGGCATCCAGCGTCCGCCGTGCTCGGGGCCGAACAACCCGTCGACGAGCACGTCTCCCCAGTAATGCAGGTGATCGACGAACAGACTGCACGTCACACCGAGGGCATGCGCACGCCGCAACTGCTCGGGTGTGATGGCGCCGACGTGTTCCAGGCGCAAGCGGTGATCATCGCGAGGATGCGCGCGCAAGGCTTCTTCGTAGACGTCGAGGATGGTGTCGACCCCGGCATCGCCGTGCACGTGGCAGGCCAGCTGCCAGCCGTGCGGAAAGAACGTACCGACGATCTCGGCGAGCTGCTCTTTCGTGTAGTTGGCGTGCCCGCAGGAGCCGGGCACCACGCCGATGGTCCGGGTGGCGTCGGTATCCAGGTACGGAAACGTCAGGTCGATGTTGCCGATCCACGGCGACCCGTCGACCCAGATCTTGATGCCGACCTGGCGCACCATGTCGTCACCCTCGGACGGGCTGGCGTCGGTGTGCAGCGCCGCCGTGGACATCTCGTAGGTGCGCAGCCGCACCGTCAACTGATCGTGCAACTGCGCCAGCAACGGCCGGAACATCGGGTCGAACGCCATCTCCGAGCATGTGGTCAGCCCGGCGCGGTTCAGCCGTGCGCATTCGGCGGCCAGCATGGCCGGATAGTCGCTCACCGAGATGGCATCGCCCAGCAGCGGGAACACCGCCCCGGTCTCCTCGGCCGTGCCGTCGAGATTGCCTTCGGCATCGCGGCCGTACTTGGCGCCCTTGGGATCCGGAGTATCTCTGGTCAACTCCGCGCGCCGGGCAGCCGCGGTGTTGAAGTACGCCTTGTGGCCCGAGTTGTGCACGATCACCAACGGGGTGTCGGGTGCGACGCTATCCAGCCAGGCCAGGGTCGGATCCGGCAATCCGTTCTGCAGCAAGGGGTCCCAGCCGTTGAGAAAGGCGCCGTCGGCACCGCGTTGGGCAACCTCGGCATGAATCGCGTCGAGCACCGCATCCGCATCGGGCAGGGTGACCGGACGGATGTCGACGATGCGCCCGGACAGCGCCACCGCCTCCATCAACGGATGCCCGTGCGCCTCAACGAAACCCGGCATGACACAGCCCTCGACCTCGCGGACATCGGTATCCGCGCCGATCCACGGCGTCACCTCCGAGCGGGAGCCGACCGCGACGATGCGTCCGTCGGACACCGCGATCGCCTCGGCAGTGGGCCGCGCGGTGTCGACGGTGAGGATGGTTCCGTAGAGAACGAGATCAGCTGACTGCATAGGGCTGGTCATGCTCGGATGCTAGAGCGTGGTGACGTTCGCCCGGGTGCGTCCCCAGAAATCCGTGACGCCGATCTGACACGAACACCTGCCACAGCGGAGGCTTCCCCTTGAACATGGATCCACATGTATCCGCGGCGTCTAAGGACTGCTTGGCGTGCGGATTCGAAAAACTTCAAAAAGATCCCGGGCACCGTGTCGATTTCGTGGGGGTGCCGTTCGACGTCATAACGAGGGCCACTTGAACAACAATCGACGGGCCCTTCCCGACACCAGAAGGAGACACACCATGTCGCGTTACATGCTGATCATGCGGTCCACCCCCGAGGCGGAGATCGCGATGGCCGAGCAGAACATCGATTTCGACGAGATCATCGCGTCGATGGGCCGGTACAACGAGGAGCTCATCAAGGCCGGCGTACTGCTGGCCGGCGAGGGATTGACCGACCCGGACGAAGGCTTCGTCGTCGATTTCAACGCCGATCCGCCGGTGGTCACCGACGGCCCGTACACCGAGGCCAAGGAGCTGTTCAACGGGTTCTGGATCCTCGAGGTGTCCTCCAAGGAGGAGGCCAAGCAGTGGGCGCGGAAATGCCCACTGGGCTGCGGCGTGAAGCTGGAGGTCCGCCGGGTGAGTGAAACCGACGAGTTTCCGCAGGATAACGAGTGGGTTCAGAAGGAGATCCAGTGGAAGGCCGAGGTGGCCGAGAAGCTGGCCCAACAGGCCCGTGAGGCCGCCAACCGCTGATCGGGGCACAGGCCCCGGCGGTCCCTAACCCACCGGGGTCTGGCTCCCACCCCCCACATCAGTGACATTAAGCAACGCCGAGCGACCCGGCGCGCGTAGCGAACTACCTGTATTTCGGTCCCCGCGGACCTGGTGTTACGCCCACATCGGGGGATCGGCTCAACAATTTCTGGAACACGTTCTAATCTGGACCCCATGAGTGATGATCTTCTGCACCATCCGCTCCATTCCGGCCACCTCACCGTCGGCGCGCTCAAGCGCAACAGAGACAAACCCGTGCTGTTCCTCGGCGAGACCACCCTGACCGGTGGCGAGCTCGCAGAGCGCATCAGCCAGTACATTCAGGCCTTCGAAGCGCTCGGCGCGGGTAGCGGAGAAGGCGTCGGCCTGCTGTCGCTGAACCGGCCAGAGGTGCTGATGATCATCGGCGCCGGCCAGACCCAGGGGTACCGCCGCACCGCACTACACCCTCTCGGCTCGCTGGACGATCACGCCTACGTGCTGTCCGACGCCGAGGTGACGACGCTGATCATCGATCCCACGCCGGCATTCGTCGAGCGTGCCGTCGGCCTGTTGGAGAAGGTGCCCTCGCTGCGGCAGATCCTGACCATCGGCCCGGTACCGCCGGCCCTCGACGGCGTAGCGACCGACCTGGTCGCCGAGGCCGCCAAGTACTCCCCTGTCCCGCTGGTCGCCGCCGAGCTTCCACCGGACCACGTCGGTGGCCTGACCTACACCGGTGGCACCACCGGTAAGCCCAAGGGCGTGATGGGCACCGTGCGGTCGATCACCACCATGACCACGATCCAGCTCGCCGAATGGGAGTGGCCGGAGAACCCGCGCTTCCTGATGTGCACCCCGCTCTCGCACGCCGGTGCCGCGTTCTTCGTCCCGACGATCGTCAAGGGCGGCGAGATGATCGTGCTGCCCAAGTTCGACCCGGCCGAGGTGCTGCGGGTGATCGAGGAGCGCCGCATCACCGCGACCATGCTGGTGCCGTCGATGATCTACGCGCTGATGGACCACCCGGATTCCCACACCCGCGACCTGTCCTCGCTGGAGACCGTGTACTACGGCGCTTCGGCGATGAATCCGGTGCGGCTGGCCGAGGCGCTCAAGCGCTTCGGGCCGATCTTCGCGCAGTACTACGGCCAGTCCGAGGCCCCGATGGTGATCTCGTATCTGGGCAAGAAGGACCATGACGAGAAGCGGCTGACCTCCTGCGGGCGGCCGACGCTGTTCGCGCGGACCGCACTGCTGGACGCCGAGGGCAACCCGGTGCCGCGCGGCGAGGTCGGCGAGATCTGCGTGTCCGGGCCGCTGCTGGCCGGCGGCTACTGGAAGCTGCCCGACGCCACGTCGGAGACGTTCAAAGACGGCTGGTTGCACACCGGTGACATGGCCCGCGAGGACGAGGACGGCTACTGGTTCATCGTCGACCGGGTCAAGGACATGATCGTCACCGGCGGGTTCAACGTGTTCCCGCGTGAGGTGGAAGACGTTGTGGCCGAACATCCCTCGGTGGCCCAGGTGTGTGTGATCGGCACCCCCGACGAGAAGTGGGGTGAGGCCGTGACCGCGGTGATCGTGCTGCGCCCCGACGCCGCGACCGATGACGAGGCAGTCGCCAAGGTGACGGCCGAGATCCAGGCCGCGGTCAAGGAGCGCAAGGGCTCGGTGCAATCGCCCAAGCAGGTGATCGTCGTCGACTCTGTGCCGGTGACCGCGCTGGGCAAGCCCGACAAGAAGGCCGTGCGGGCCCAGTTCTGGGAGGGCGCTGCCCGCGCGATCGGCTAGTTCTCGCGCGAGCAGACACAGAACTGCCCTTTTCTCTTGGGGAATGGGCAGTTTTGCGTCTGCTCGGCAGAATGGCGGGGTGGCTACGGACCTCCGGCAGACGCTCGACGCGGTGTGGCGGATGGAGGCAGCCAAGATCCTGGCCACGCTGACGCGCACGGTCGGCGATGTCGCCCTGGCAGAGGATCTGGCATCCGAAGCGCTGCTGGACGCGCTCACGCAGTGGCCGCAGACCGGCGTGCCGCGCAATCCCGGCGCCTGGCTCACCACGGTGGCCAAACGCAAGGCCATCGATCGCTGGCGGCGCGCGGAGAACCTGGACGCCAAGTACGCCGTGTTGGCCCGCGATCTGGCCGAACACGTCGAGGAAACCTGGGATCCCGACCGGATCGATGATGACGTGCTGCGGCTGATCTTCATCGCCGCCCACCCGGTGCTGTCCCGCGAGGCTCAGATCGCGCTGACGCTACGCATGGTCGGCGGGTTGAGCACCGACGAGATCGCCCGCGCCTTCCTGATCTCGACCGGCACCGCGGCCGCCCGCATCACTCGGGCCAAGAAGGCTCTGGCCCAGGCCAACCCGCCGTTCGAGGTGCCGCCCCGCGACGAATACCCACAGCGGCTGTCGGCGGTGCTGTCGGTCGTCTATCTGATCTACAACGGGGGCTACTCGGCGTCCTTCGGACAGCGCTGGATCCGCGACGAGTTGTGCACCGAAGCACTGCGATTGGGCCGCGTGCTGGCCGCGCTGGTGCCCGATGAACCCGAGGTCCACAGCCTGGTGGCGCTCATGGAATTCCAGTCCTCGCGCTTTGCGGCCCGCACCGACGCCGAGGGCCGGCCCATCCTGTTGGAAGACCAGGACCGGACCCGCTGGGACCGTGCGCAGATCCAACGTGGTGTCGCCGCTCTTGAGCGCTCCAGTGCCGCACGGCAGCAACGGGGTTGGGGCCCTTATGCGCTACAGGCCGCGCTCGCCGAATGCCACGCGGTAGCCCCCACGGCCGCCGATACCGATTGGGCTCGCATCGTCGCCCTCTATGACGCTCTGCTGCAGATCGCGCCCTCCCCCGTGGTGCAGCTCAACCGCGCGGTGGCCGTCGCGATGCGCTCGGGTCCACAGGAGGCACTGACAATCGTCGACGGCATCGAGGGTCTGGACGACTCATATCTGCTGCCCAGTGTCCGCGGCGAGCTGTTGTCCCGACTGGGCCGACACCGCGAGGCCGCCGAACAGTTCGACCGGGCCGCGGCCCTGGCCGACAACGAACGGGAGCGACAGGTACTGGTGGACAAGGCAATCCGCGAACGTGGCTGATACCCGGCCGACACATGGCACGATGGCTGACATGGTGTCGGCCGTGTTGTTCGACTTCTCCGGGACACTGTTCCGCCTCGAGGAACAGGACAGCTGGTTCGCCGGGATGTCCGTCGACGAACGCGAGGTCGACGGACATGTCCAGACAGAGCTGATGCGCCGGCTCACCGCGCCGACCGGACGATCCGTGGCGATGACCGACGAGCAGTACCGGGCCTGGGCGAACCGCGACCTGGCGCCTCATCTGCACCGTGAGGCGTACCTGCACGTGCTGCGGGAATCCGGGCTACCCGACCACCACGCCGAATCGCTGTACAACCGGGTGATCGATCCGGCCAGTTGGACGGCCTACCCGGACACCGCGCGGGTGTTCAAAAGCCTGAACGCACAAGGAATCCGGACGGCCGTCGTCTCCAACATCGCGTTCGACGTGCGGCCGGCCTTCACCGCGATCGGTGCGGCCGAGCATGTCGACGAGTTCGTGCTGTCCTTCGAAGTCGGTGCGGTCAAACCCGACCCGGCGATCTTCACCACGGCCCTGACCCGGCTGGCTGTCGCGGCCGCCGACACACTGATGGTCGGCGACAGCGAGGAAGCCGACGGCGGCGCCCGCGTGGTGGGTTGCCAGTTCGCACTCGTCGACCCGCTGCCGACCGCCGAGCGGCCCGACGGACTGGTCGCGGCCCTGCGCGGTGTCGGTATCCGCACCTAGGGTGGAGCCATGGCTGACGACCGCATCAAGCCGCCGTGGTGGCTGAAGTACGTCAACAAGGTGATGATCGGGCTGAACAAGCTCGGCGTCGGCGGTGACAAGGGGCCGGTGGTGCTCACCGTTCGGGGCCGCAAGACCGGGAAACCGCGGACGACGCCGGTCACCCCGATGACCATCGACGGCCACCGCTACATCGTGGGCGGCCTGCCGAAGGGTGATTGGGCGGCCAACGCCCGGGCTGCCGGCGAGGCCACAGTGCACCAGGGCCGCAAAGAGCAGCGCGTACGCGTCGTGGAAATCCCCGCCGAGCAGGCCCGGCCGCTGTTACGTCAGTTCCCGGTCCTGGTTCCGACCGGCGTCGGCTTCATGCGCAACGCCGGCCTGGTGACCGGGCCCAACCCCGACGAGTTCGAAGCGCTGGCCGGGCGCTGCCCGGTGTTCCGGCTGGACCCGATCTGAGCCACGCTCAGCTCAGGTGCGGGGCCTCCTTGATCTTGGAGTCCTGCTTGCCCGTCGTCTGACAGAAGGTCTGCACCGCCAAGCGGGTTCCGGTGATCTCCAGCTGCGCGGCGTCGGTGCCCTTCTCGTCCTTGAGCATCTTGGCCACCGCGTCGTTCTGCGTCTTCTCGTCCTGCCCGATGAAGTCCTTGCACTTGGTGTCGCCACCGGTCACCTCGGGTGTGCACCCCACGAGCACCACGCCCGCAGCCAAACCCGACATCAACACACTCGCCAGCTTCTTCATCGTGGCCTCTCTCCTCTGGTGGCACGCGGTACGCGCCATCGCGCCGGGTTTGGTACCCCGCAGCGGCACCTGTGAAACCTCTGGACACCTTCGCTCTACAGTCGAGCACGTGAGTGCAGACAACCCGTTCGACCCGACAGCCTGGGAGCCGGTGCCCGGCTTCGACGATCTGACCGACATCACCTACCACCGTCATATCGCCGACGGCGCACGGAAGCCCACGGTGCGGATCGCGTTCGACCGGCCCGAGGTGCGTAACGCCTTCCGGCCGCACACCGTCGACGAGCTGTACCGCGTCCTGGACCACGCCCGGATGTCGCCCGACGTCGGCGTGGTGCTGCTGACCGGCAACGGCCCGTCGGCCAAGGACGGCGGCTGGGCCTTCTGCTCCGGTGGGGACCAACGCATCCGCGGCCGGTCCGGCTACCAGTACGCGGCAGGCGAAACCGCTGAGACGGTCGACCCCGCACGGGCCGGACGGCTGCACATCCTCGAGGTGCAGCGGCTCATCCGGTTCATGCCGAAAGTGGTGATCTGCCTGGTCAACGGGTGGGCGGCCGGCGGCGGGCACAGCCTGCACGTCACCTGCGACCTGACCCTGGCCAGCCGTCAGCACGCCCGGTTCAAGCAGACCGACGCCGATGTCGGCAGCTTCGACGGCGGGTTCGGCAGCGCCTACCTGGCCCGCCAGACCGGCCAGAAGTTCGCCCGCGAGATCTTCTTCCTGGGCCGCGCGTACGACGCCGAGACCATGTACCAGATGGGTGCGGTGAACGAGGTCGTCGACCACGCCGAGCTCGAATCCGTCGGCTTGCAGTGGGCTGCCGAGATCAACGGCAAGTCGCCGCAGGCGATCCGGATGCTGAAGTTCTCGTTCAACCTGATCGATGACGGTCTGGTGGGCCAGCAGGTGTTCGCCGGGGAGGCCACGCGCCTGGCCTACATGACCGATGAGGCCGTCGAGGGCCGCGATGCGTTCCTGGAGAAGCGCGAACCGGACTGGAGTGGTTTCCCCCGCTACTTCTGAGTGCACGAATCACCCCGGGAGAGCGCGCTAGCGTGGAGAACGTGGAGTCTCGCAGCTGGGAGTTCGCCACCGCGCCGCCGCGCAGTGCGCCCGGCGTCTCGTCGATGGTCGGCTATCGGGCACTGGACGTTCCCGACGCTGTACACCGCGGGCTGCCATCGTCGTCGTTGACGTTCATCGTCAGCTTGGACGACGGGGTCGAGGCCTCCGACACCCGCGAAAGCCTCTCCGCGACCCGGCCCAACCCGCTGGTCCTCGGCGGCCTGCACGTCCGTGCCAGCCACGTCCGGCAGCGTCCGGGCCAGGCCGGCGTGCAGCTCGCTGTGCATCCGCTGGCGGCGCGCGCACTGTTCGGCGTACCCGCCGCGGAATTGAGTGTGTCCGACTTCGACGGCGCCGCGATGCTGGGCGGACGCGCCATCGAGTTGCGCGACCAACTGGCCGAAACCGGCCGGTGGCACGAAGCGTTCGCGCTGGTCCGCCAGTACCTCGTGGACGCACACCGCCGCCGCGACGACGTAACGGTCCGCTCGGAGGTGGCCTACGCCTGGCATCTGCTGGATCGCAGCCGCGGCACGCTCGACATCGGCACCGTGGCGGACCGGGTCGGACTCAGCACCCGCCACCTGACGACGCTGTTTCACCGCGAAGTGGGTCGCTCACCCAAGACGGTGGCCATGCTGATGCGGTTCGAGCATGCGGCGAGCCAGATTTCAGACTCGGTGCGGCGGACCGGTCGTGTCGACCTCGCCTCGGTGGCCGCCCACACCGGCTACTCCGACCAGGCCCACCTGACCCGCGAGTTCGTCCGGTTCACCGGAGTGCCGCCGCGGCACTGGCTGGCCGAAGAGTTCCGAAACATTCAAGACGGCGGGCATTCGTTCGGATCACAGTGGGAGCATGACTTCATCGAATGTGTCCCCGAACCCGACCGTCTGGTTGACCCTGCAAGCCACTGACGCCCCGAAGCTTATCGACTACTTCGTCGAGACGTTCGGCTTTGTCGTGTCAGCGCAATACGGCGACGGCGACCGGGTCGACCACGCGGAACTGAAATGGCCGGAGGGATCCGGCGGCATCATGATGGGTAGCCACAAGCCCGGTAACGCGTGGTGCCGCGAACCCGGCACTGCAGGCGGCTATGTCGTCACGACCGATCCGGATGCCCTCTACGAGCGGGCACTCCAACACAACGCCGACGTGATCCGGCCGCTGGAGAACACGGACTACGGTGCCCGCGAGTTCTCCGTTCGTGATCCCGAAGGCAACCTGTGGTCGTTCGGCGATTATGCGGGCGCGTCCTAGCGGGCCGACACCTTGTCGGGCGTCACCCGCAACACGATGGCGGACTCACCGGATGGCCGAAAAGCTCGTCGTCACAATCGAACTCGCAGTCGTCACCGCATTGGGCGCGGTATGCGTCGGCGAGCGCGGTCAGCCGCTCCCGCCGGGTGACGCGGGCCGTCGTGCCCTCGACGACGACGTCGAGGCCGGCGTCCGGACAGAAAGCAGGCCACCTAAACTCGGCGCATGAGCAAGAGCCCGCTGCGCCGGCTGTCCGAACAGCTGTTGCTGACCAGCATGCGCCCGCCACTGACCGAACGGCTGCAGGCCCGTGGTGACATCGACGTCGCAGGCAAGCGGATCCTGCTGACCGGTGCCTCCTCGGGCATCGGTGAGGCCGCGGCCGAGAAGTTCGCCGCGAAGGGCGCCACAGTCGTCGCCGTGGCTCGCCGTCAGGAACTCCTCGACGACCTGGTCGAGCGGATCTCGGCCAAGGGCGGCGACGCTCGCGCGCATGCGGTGGACCTGTCCGACCTGGACGCCATCGACGAGTTGGTGGCCCGCGTCGAAGCTGATCTCGGCGGCGTCGACATCCTGATCAACAACGCGGGCCGATCCATCCGGCGTCCACTGGCCGAATCCCTGGACCGCTGGCATGACGTCGAGCGCACGATGACGCTGAACTACTACTCCCCGCTACGGCTCATCCGCGGCCTGGCCCCGGGCATGCGTGACCGCCATGACGGGCACATCATCAACGTCGCCACCTGGGGCGTGATGAATGAATCCTCGCCGCTGTTCGCGGTGTACAACGCGTCCAAGGCCGCGTTGGCCGCAGTCAGCCGGGTCATCGAAACCGAATGGGCAGTCGACGGTGTGCATTCGACGACGCTGTACTACCCGCTGGTGAAGACCCCGATGATCGCCCCCACGCGGGCCTATGACGGGTTGCCCGGACTGTCGGCTGCCGAGGCCGCCGACTGGATGCTGACTGCGGCACGCACCCGGCCGGTGCAGATCGCGCCGCGGATGGCCGTGACCGCCAAGGCAATCAACACCGTCGCGCCAGGACTGGTCGATGCCATGATGAAACGGCAACGGGTCCAGCCGATCTGATCACGGCTTGGTGATGCCGCGGGGCTGGAGCCCGAGCGAGCGCACATGCTCGGCGATGGCGCCGAGGTTCGTGGTCCACACGTCGGTGTGGTCGCTGACGTAGCGCATCAGGTGGTCGAGTTCGGCTGCGCGCGAAGCCCTTCCGGACAGGAACGGGTGGTTGGTCAACACCCAGCAGGCCCCCGCGCGCCGCAGTGCGTCGAACTCGAGCTGCCACAGTTCCCGGGCCTTGCGCGGACTCTCGATCAGACCGGACCCGGCGATGTCGGGCAGATAGCAGTACTGCTCCCAGTCGTCGAGCGCCCACTGGATCGGGATCTCCACCAGTGAGGTGCCGCCGACCGCCAGCTCGTATGGGCAATCGGCGTCCATCAGGCTGGAGTCGTACAGGAAACCGCGCTCCGCGAGCAACGACGGTGTGTGCCAGGACAGATCCCACATCGGCGCGCGGTAACCGGCCGGCCGTACCCCGGCCACCTCGGCCAGCGCCGCCAGCCCACGGTCCAGCGCCTCGACCTCCTCGTCGAGAGTCAACGCTGTCGGCTGCTCGTGCAGATAGCCGTGATGGGCGATCTCGTGCCCGGCGGACACGATCGCACGGACCGCCTCAGGATAGCGGTGCGCGGTGTGGCCGGGGACGAAGAACGTCGACGGAATCTGGTGCCGCTCCAGCAGTTCCAGGATCCGGGGAATTCCCACCAGCGGTCCGTAGGCCTGGTGCGACATCACGCTCATCCGGGCAGCCGCACCCTGATTGCCCCACAGCACCGCCGACTCGGCATCCACATCGAAGGTGAATGCCGCAGCCGCGGTTTTGCCTTCCGGCCAAGAGAATTCAGTCATCGTCGGCCATCAGCGTAACCAGTTCATACGCCAGATTGGCCGCTGCCACGGCAGTCACGTCCCCGCTGTCATAGGCCGGAGCCACCTCGACCACGTCAGCGCCGACGATGGACAGCCCACGCATGGCCCGCAGCACCGCGACCAGCTCCCGGCTCGTCATCCCACCGATCTCCGGGGTACCGGTGCCCGGCGCGAAGGCCGGGTCGAGCACGTCGACGTCGATCGACACGTACACCGGATGCTCCCCCACCCGCTCGCGAATCCGCTCGATGACGCCGTCGACACCGATGCGGTCGATGTCGCGGCAGTGCACCACGGTGAACCCGAGAGACTCGTCGTCGAGCAGGTCGGCCCGGTCGTAGAGCGAGCCGCGGATCCCGACGTGCGCGGAGTGACCCTTGACGATCAGGCCTTGCTCGGAGGCGCGGCGGAACGGGGTGCCGTGCGTGCAGGGCGTACCGAAGTAGGTGTCCCACGTGTCCAGGTGGGCGTCGAAGTGCACCAACGCCACCGGTCCGTGTACCGCATGCATCGCCTGCAAGGCCGGCAGGGCGATGGTGTGGTCCCCGCCGAGAAGCACGACCCGCTTCTGCGGTGTCGTCAGCAGCGCGGCGATGCCCTCCCGGACCTGGTCCACCGCCTCAGCGATGTCGAACGGGTTGGCGGTGATGTCGCCGGCGTCGACCACCTGCGCGGCAGCGAACGGGCTCACGTCCAGCGCCGGGTGATACGGCTTGAGCAGACGCGAAGCCTGCCGGATCGCGGCGGGGCCGAACCGGGCACCGGGCCGGTAGGTGACGCCGCTGTCGAAGGGCACCCCGACGACGGCGATGTCGTAATCGGTTACCTCATGGCGTTGCGGTAGCCGCGCGAACGTGGCAATACCCGCATACCTCGGCACCGCCTGCGCATCGACCTGACCGATGTTTCCCGTCTCCGACCGCACATACGGCTGGCCTGACACCTGATCCCCTTCCGTCATGAACTCACGCTCTCGTTCGGGTGGCCCCGCCGTTGCAGGCGATCACCTGCCCGACCACCGCCGACATCTCGAAGTCGGCCAGGAACCGCACCGCGGCAGCGATCTCTTCGACAGAACCGATGCGGCCCATCGGAATCGACTCGGCGTACCGCCGGTGCATGTCCGCCAGTGCGATTCCGGCGGCATCAGCGTCGACCTGCAGCTGCGGAGTATCGGTCACCCCCGGGGCCACCGCGTTGACGATGATTCCCTCGGGCGCCAACTCCCGTCCCAAGGTCTTGACCAACGCGATCAGCCCGGCCTTGGACGCCGCGTAGGCCGTGGCCTCGGGCCAGCCGGTGACACCCCATTCGCTGGAGATCACGACGATGCGGCCCGCGCCGAGCCTGCGCATGTGCGGCAGCACCGCCTGCACCAGATGAAAGGTGCCACCCAGGTTGGTGTCGACCACCCGCCACCAGTCCGCCTCGTCATGCTCGAGCAGCGGTGCCATGGTCATGTAAGCGTGGTTGGCCACCAGCACGTCGAGCCGGCCCGTCGCGGCCACGACCGTCTCGGCGATCTGCGCACAGGCACCCGGCTCACGGACATCACCGGGAACGGCCAGGCCGCCGATGTCGGCGGCCAACGCCTCCAGTGCGGCGCCGGCACGAATGTCGTTGACTGCGACTGTCGCTCCCTCGGCGGCCAGCCGCCGCGCATGCGCCGCGCCCATGCCTTGAGCGGCACCCGTGACCAATACGGTCCGGCCTTGCAACGAGCTCATATCACCGCTCCCGCGTTGACGTTGACGACGTCGCCGGTACTGAAAGTGGCGTCGCACACCAGGTATTGCACACAGCGCGCCACCTCGACCGGAGTGACCAGCCGACCCAATGGCAGGGTGGCCAGATAATCGGCTGCGCGCCAAGGGGAATCATCCGACAGCAGCGGGGTGTCCGTCGGGCCCGGCGCCACCGCGTTCACCCGCACGCCGCGATCGGCCACCTCGGCGGCCAGGCTGCGCACCAGCCCGAGGATCGCGCCTTTGGCGGCCGCGTAGTGGGCGTCGCCGTCGCCGCCGCCGACCGCGAGCTCACTTGCCACCGCCACCACCGCTCCCGAGCCGCGAGCGAGCATGTCGGGCAGACAGGCCCGGGCGGCGTGGAACAGCCCACCCACGTGTACCCGCAGCATGCGCTGCCACGCCTCGGTACTGATCTGACTCACCGGAGCCATCTCATAGTGGCCCGCCGAGGTCACCAGGGCGGTGATCGGTCCGAGTTCGGTGCGGATGGCGCCGACGGCCCCCGCCACGGCGGCTCCGTCGGAAACATCTACGGCCACCGCATGATCCGCCTCGGTCGCACCCGACAGATCGAGCGTGCCGATGACGTAGCCGCGCTCACGTAATGCGGTGACCACGGCGGCACCGATTCCGCTGGCGCCGCCCGTGACGACTGCGACAGGTGATTCAGTCATCGGTCGGCCACCTTGTCGTCGGCGCGCTCGTCGAGGCCCTCGGCCTCGTCGATCAACGCGGCGCTCACGATCCGCCGCCGGACGCCGAGCAAGACGGCCAGCCCGATCACACCCAGCACGGCGACTCCGATCCACACCGACCAGTCCAGGTAGCGATGCTCGAAAACCGTTCTGGGCCAAGCGATGTTGAGGGTCTGCAGGATCACCCACACCGCGGCCGCCGCGGCGACCGGAACCGTGGCGCGGCCCATGGTGAACGCGCCGTCTCGCCAGCCCCGGCGAAGCAGCACCACCACGAACCCGACCAACGGGAACAGGAAAGCCAGATAGAAACCGCCTGCGGTGAAATTGACCATGAGCGAATAGATGTCGCCGGCCACGATGCTCAGCAGGAACAGCGCCCCGCCGACCACCGTGGTGACCAGGATCGCGACCACCGGGATTCGGGCGTTGCCGCGCAGCCGGGCCAGCACGGCCGAGGCCGGGAGCCCACCGTCACGGGCGTACGCCCAGATCACGCGTGACGCGGAGGTCTGCAGGGCCAGGAAGCTGGCCAGAAAGCCGACCACGAACAGCACCTCGACGGGCTTGGCGATGCCGTGGCCCAATGCCGTGGTGAGGGTTTCGTACACCGGGTCGGCCACCGAACCCGCCACCACCGCATCCAGATCCGGGATGGCCAGGATGATCGCCAGACTCGAGTAGGCCACCACCAATGCGATGAATCCCAGCGACAACAGCACCGCCTTGGGCAGATCGCGCCGCGGCTCGTGCACCTCTTCGGCAATGGCTCCTGCACTTTCGAACCCGACGAACGAGAACCCGATGAACGCCACGGCGATGAGGAACGGTCCGCTGAGGTAGCTCCAGGTGTCCACGCCGGGGCCGCCGCCATCGAACAACACCGACAACGAGTTGTTGCGGTGGAACACCAGCAGCCAGGTGCCCAGCCCGATCGACCCGATCACCTCGGCCACGATGCTGGCAGTCATGAACGCCTTGAGGGCACTGCGGCCGATCAGGTTGATCGCCGTCCCGCCGAGCAGGATCACCAGCGCGATGACGGCGCGCAAGCCGCCGGACGGGGATTCCACCCCGGCGATGTTGGCGACGAACCCGGCCGCACCGAGCGCCACCGTCGCCATCGCGATCACCAGCGTCCACATGTAGACCCAGCCGGCGAACCAGCCGTAGGACGTACCGAGCAGCCGCCGCGACCACTGATATATGGAACCCTCCAACGGCCAACGCGACACCAGCATCGCGAAGACCAGGGCCACCAGCAGCTGTCCGCCGAACACCAGCGCGAAGCCCCACCAGAAGCTCGGACCGGCCGCGGCCAGCGCCAGACCGAAGATTCCGTAGAGCGCGACGATCGGCGAGATGAACGCGAAAGCGAAGGCAAAGGCCGACCACAGCGAGAATTCGCGCCGCAGGACGTGGGGCCCGCCGGTGTCGTGCTCGGGCAACGAGATCGGCGATGCAGTCATCGTGTGCTCCCTCTGACGTGGTTGCAGGAACTATCACGCCGCTGTGGCGCAACCGACAAGCGATCGCGCCGAACACGCTGCAAACCCACTGTGACACCCGGCCCGCATTGGAGGATCCGACAATGCCCGCCGACGCGGGTGTGACGACGGCGTTACGCTCACCCCATGTCGGACCGCAGCGACGCCAAACCGACACTGCGCGATCTCCTCGACTCACACCGCGGGCTGCTCATGCCCGACGAGCCCACCGGAGACCTGGACCGCCGGATCAGCTGGGCACACACCACCGAGTTGCGGGACCCGACGCGGTATCTGCACGGTGGCGAACTGGTCTGCACAGTGGGTATCAGCCTGCAGACCGCCCAGGACTGCACGACGTTCGTCGAGTCGTTGACCGGGGCCGGGGCGGCCGGGCTGTGTTTCGGTATCGGCGATGTGCACGACACCGTTCCCGAAGCACTGATCGCTGCGGCCGCCCGCGACGGCCTGCCCATCCTCATCGCCCCGCCCAATGTGCCGTTCTCCTCGGTCAGCCGCTACGTCGCCGACTTCCAGCTCGGCGGCGAGATCTCCGTCGCGCGCGCAACCAAATCGGTGATGCCCGAACTGCTTTCGTCCCAACGGCGGCACGAGTCGGTACGCGAGATGCTGGACCGGGCCGGTGAGGTGCTGGGCTGCTACCTCCTGATGGATCCCGATGCGACACCGCAGAACGCGGAGGCCGGCGTCACGGTCGGGGACCTGGGAACGCTGACCGCGGTGGGCAGCGGCGACCCGCCCGAGACCGAGGTGCTTGAGCTGATCGCGCGCTTCGTGCAGGCCACGCAGGGCGAACGCGACATCGAAGCCGCGCTGTCCCGCGAACGGGTCGGGCAATTGCTGTCGTTGATCGAGCGCCGCATGCTGCTGCCCGACGCCCTCAACCAGCTGCTGGACTGGCCGGGGCTGGCCGCACCCGAGCTGACCTGCTCGGCCTGGCCGGGCGGGGCCGGCGCCGTGCTGTCGATGGCTTTCCCCGAGGCCCTGATAGGCGATGCCCCCGAGGTATGCCTGGTTCTCGAAGCCGGCGCGCAGGCCCGGAACACCGCAGAACTCTCGCTGCCCTCCGGTCATGCCGCGACCACGCCGCTGGCCGAACTGGGAGCCGCGATCATCCAGGCCCGCATCGCCCTCGACCTGGCCCAGCAGCACGGCGGCAGCATCGGCCCCGATCAGCTGAGCACGTTCGACAGCCTGCTCGCGGGCCTGCCTCTCAACCGGCTGGAGCCGTTCAAGAGCCAGCTTATCGACCCGCTGGAGAGCCTGGACCGAGACCGCGGCACCCAGCACGTCCGGACCCTGCGGGCTTTCCTCGCCACCAACGGGTCACTCATCGACACGGCGCGCGAATTGTTCCTGCACACCAACACGGTGCGCCACCGGCTCGGCCGCATCCACGAGATCACCGGACGAAATCCGATGAGTTTCGAGGATCAAGCCGCATTCGCCATCGGATTGCGGGCCAGCGACCGCGCCCGCCGGATGCCGGGACCGCCCGACTGACCGTGTCGGGGATTCGCCCGGGCGCCCGGCGGTGGTAGACAAAGGCTATGGAGATCCTGGCCAGCAGGATGCTGATCCGGCCGGTCGATTACCCGAGGTCGCTTGCGTTCTACCGCGACGGGATCGGCCTGGCCATCGCCCGCGAATACGGTGCAGGCACAGTCTTTTACGCCGGCCAGTCACTGATCGAGTTGGCCGGTCACCACAGCCCCACCGAACCTGGGGTGTTCCCCGGGGCGCTGTGGCTGCAGGTACGCGACGTCTACGCGACCCAGGCCGAACTGGAAGGCCGCGGTGTGGCCATCGCCCGGGCCGCGACCCAGGAGCCGTGGGGTCTGCACGAGCTGCACGTGACCGATCCCGACGGCATCACGCTGATTTTCGTGCAGGTTCCCGACACTCACCCGCTACGCCGGGACACCCGCGACTAGTTTCGAGCGTCGTTTTCCGCATCCGGGTCGTTGATGGGCAGGCGGTTTCAAGGGGTCGATGCAACACCCTTCTGATTGAGGAGTGTTGTGATGGCGCGATCGTTGTTCCAGTCGAGGAAGCCGTTGTTTTGGGAGCAGATCCGACGAGGCCTTCTCGCGGGCGAGGCCGGTGAGGCGGCCGGCGTGTCGGCAACGTGCGGTCGTCGGTGGTTCCGTGAAGCTGGTGGAGTGAAACCCCGTGCAAGCACACCGAATATCTGCGGGCCGCGGCCACGGCTGACCCTCGAGGAACGTATAGAGATCCAGGTCGGCGTTCATGCCGATGAGTCGATACGGTCGATCGCGACACGAC
>NZ_AUEQ01000019.1 GCF_000426065.1 Mycobacterium sp. URHD0025
CCCGGGCAGATCGTCCACCGCGTCGCGCAGCACTTTGACGTGATCACCAGTGAGCAACCCAGCATTTTGGGCGGCAGCCACCACCGGCAACACCGGCGCCAACGGTTCCCCGGTCAGCGCACGCCGCGGCCCCAACACCGCCGCCTCGGCCAGGCGCCGCCCGGCCTCAGCAGACGACAGCCGCCACCTAATCCGCAGCACCGCGTTCCACGATTTGGCACCCAACTCCCGCGGCGTGGTCTCGGCTTGCAGCTGGGCCAGCAGCCGATGCAACGGCCCCGGCAACTGACACATCAAGGTCTCGTACTCGTCGAGCACCGCCAGCACCTCAGCGCGGGTCAACGCCCCGACATCACAGGCGGCAAAGGCGTCGAACGCGGCCCGCAACCCCGCCACCGCCTCGCCCACACCCGCCTCCATGAATCGAACATACATTCGACCACCGACAAGTTAGGCCGCTCACATACGAGGCCGGGACCTCACGCCCGCCAGTTCAACACCTCACCGGACCCGGCCGTCATCACCGTGCCCGGCATGACCCGCAGCCGGTAGGGCGTCAGTCGCAACGCGGCGAACTGATCGGACGTCGGCCCGTCACTCCACTGCGGAATGATGCGCGGGTCGTAACCCACCGGCGCGGGGCCGTTGGCGAAGCGGTCCCACACCTGGGCGCAGGTTTCGTCGTCGGTGTACCACTCCACAAGGCAGTCCGCGGCGCAGGTGTCGTGGTTGGTGGTCCAGTAACTGACCGAGATATGGGGATGGACCGCCAGATGTGCCCGTTTGACCGGACTGGGCACGGTGGCGATCCAGCCGAAGAGATCCGTGCCGTCCCACTCCCAGATCGGGTGCAGGATGCGGCTACGCGGTTGACCGTCGGCGTCGACGGTGGCCACCGAGGCCCACACGATCTCGTGGGCCATCGTCACGAAGGCAGGGGCAATCCGTTCCAGCGGGGTCACCGTCACAACAGCCACAGTAGGCAACTCATGGCCCGCGACGGCGCGGGTTCGCGGTTACTCGTCGTGCTCGGGCCGGCCGTAGATCGGGTTACCGTCATCGTCGACCCAGTCATTGACCGCGGTGCCGGAGACGGTGCCTCCGCTGCCGGGCAGGGTGACAGTGGGCCTGTCGTCGTCATAGGACTGCATGACGCGTTCGGCTTGCTTGTGGTGCTCTTCCGTGACGCGCGGCTTTTCGGTGGTCATACCTCACGGCTGCCCGAAAGTGTGAGCCACCAAACACCAGGCCGCGGTTTACGCCCGGTGGATCAGGCCGAAACCGTGCGAAGCGACATCGGCAGGCTCGGGAGGAAATGCCGGGTGGCGAAGGCCCGGATGTCCTCGGCGGTGTCGAGGGGTTCCACACTGGGCAGCAGCAGCACCATTCCGGCATAACGCAGGATGGTGTCGGCCAGGTCGTTGACCGCCGGTTCGCCGATCCGCTCGGCAAACCCGGCCGGAAAGATCACCTTCAGTGCCGCGGCCATCCGCTCGATCGCCGCGCCGTAGTGGGCATGCAGCATCTCCATGACCAGAGCCGGTTCATCGGCGATCATCTGGTTGAGCACATGGTGCCGACGGAACCGCAAGATCGAGAGCGTGAATGCCTCGACGTAGTAATTCGATTGCGGCCCTGCACTTTTCAGTTCATTGGCGATATCGGAGAACAACGCCACGTTCTCCCGCTCGATCACCGCCGCCACCAGCTCGTCGCGGTTGGCGAACCTGCGGTAGATCGTGGTGCGGCTGACCCCGGCCCGACGCGCGACGTCATCGAGCGCGACCCGGCGCAGGCCGTGCCGCTCGAATTCGACGAGGGCCGCGTCCAGGATCGCCGTCACAGAATCGGGCACCGAATCACGCCCGGGCATAGCCCTTTTGCGCGAACTTGTTGTAGCGCACGCTCATCGGTAGATGATCCCACACCCAGTTCACCGGGCGGGATCGCCAGAACGCCGCGAACCGCTGGTAGTTGCGCTCCTGGCGGTCACTCCACGGCAGGTCCAGCAGGTCACGGGCGCGTGGTGGCAGGCCGCCCGCGGTCAGGAAAGCCGCGGCGGGGTTGAACACTGTGGCGACCACACGCCACACCGCCGGATGCACGGCCTTGGGGCACGGGAAGCCCTTGGTGACATAGCCGACGCCGTAGCGGGCGGACTTGTGGGGCACGGCCACGTCGTTCAGCATCCGATCCCAGTACTGCTCGAACTCGGCGTAGGTGGCCGGCATGGGCCGATCGCTGACGCCGTAGCGGCGGTACCACGTCTTGGACTCCAGATAGATCTGTTCCTTCTCGGCGTCGCTCAGCCGTTTGACGAAGGTGTCGGCGAAGTAGAGGACCTGCTCGACGAACGTCGCGTGCGCCCAGAAGTAGGTGTCGGGATCCAGCGCGTGGTAGCGCGATCCATCCGGCATATCGCCCTTGACGTGATGGTGGAAGTCGCGCACCTGGGTGCCCGCATTCTCGTCCTCGGTGCCGTAGACGGTCCGGAAGATCGGCGGGATTGTGCGCTTGAGCCGCTCGGCGGTGTCGGCGAAGAACGTGGAGTGGTCCAGCACGCCCTGGCCCAGCTCGGCCAGCATGTTCTGCAGCACTGCGGGCCGCGGCCCGATCAGGTACATCCGGTTGTCGCCGAAGTACTTCCACACCAGCGATTGCGGCCCCAGTGGCAGGGCGTCGGTCCGCTGCGGCTGCTCGGCCAATTCGGTCATGGACACAGTGTTACAGATTTTGTACTTTGTACCAAGAGGTTTGTGACCGGGGTCACGGACAGGTGGAGGGCGTTATCGCGCTGTTGCCGGACCGTGTCACCTGCTGAGACCCATGGTTGGAATGATGCGCAAGTGACCTCGCTGACCCGCCGCGACGCGCTGCGTCTAGGTCTCACCGGTGCGGGTGCCGCGGGAATGATGGCGTTGGGCAGCCTCCTCGATCCGCCCAAGTCCGGGGCGTCTCCGAACCCCAACCAACCGGGCCCCGGCCAACCGGCCTCGGCGGGCGCCCCGTTGCCGACCCGCGACTCGGGGTCGTTCATCTCCGCGGCCCGCGGCGGCGTCGAAACCAATTGGATCATCGCCCGCCCGCCTGGCCAGCACGGCCCACTACGTCCGGTGATCGCCCTGCACGGGATGGACAACGACGCCGCAGGCGTGATGAGCCTGGGCATCCCGGAAGCGCTGGCCCAGCTGACCGCGGCCGGCCGGCCGCCGTTCGCGGTGGTCAGTGTGGACGGCGGCAACTCGTTCTGGCGCCGTCGAGCCTCTGGTGGAGACTCCGGGGCGATGGTGCTCAACGAACTGATCCCGATGTTGACCACCAAGGGCATCGACACCTCACGAGTCGCCTTCATGGGCTGGTCGATGGGCGGCTACGGCGCCATGCTGTTGGGCGCCAGACTGGGCGCCGCGCGCACCGCGGCGGTCTGCGCCATCAGCCCGGCGCTCTACCTCACGTACTGGGGCGCGCCGCCCGACGCCTTCGACAGCCTCGAAGACTGGCAGCAGAACTCAGCGTTGAGACTGCCACCGGCGCTGGGGTCGATCCCGCTCCGCATCGACTGCGGCACCGGGGACGGGTTTTACTCCGCGACCCGAATGTTCGTCAACCAACTACCCCGGACCCCAGCTGTCGGCTTCTACCCCGGCGGCCACGATCAGGACTTCTGGCGCGCGCACCTGTCCGACGAGCTGGCCTGGCTCGATTCCTGAACCGCGCCTTGGGCTTTCACCCCCAGGTCAATGGATCCAGCGCCAGGTAGAACCGCAGCCGGTCCTCGTCTATCGCCGCCGGATAGCCCGCGGCCAGGCCCGCCGCGGCGTCGGTGGCGAATCCGGGGAAGCTGTCGGCGGTGTTGGCCAGCAACAACGCCAGATCGGCGTGGCGGTCCGCGACACCGAGCCGGCCCAGGTCGACGAAACCCTCCACGGTCAGCCGGTCGGGGTCGATGAGGATGTTGGGCAGACACAGGTCGCCGTGGCACACCACATGATCGGCGGCTTCTTGGCGGCGACGCCGGCCGGCGTCGCGTTCGACGCGCTTCAGCAGCTCGGCGGGTGAGACATCCCGGTCCTCGTCGGGCAGAAACTCGGTATTGACCGCGCCTGCGGCGACGACGGACCGGGCCCGTGCCAGCATGTCGTCGAGGCCGCGCTCATAGGGACAGTCGTCGACCGTGACGGCGTGCAGAGTGCGGACCGCCTCCACCACCGCGGGCCAGGCCGACCGTAG
The DNA here is from genome assembly GCF_000426065.1 of Mycobacterium sp. URHD0025. Taxonomy (GTDB): domain Bacteria; phylum Actinomycetota; class Actinomycetes; order Mycobacteriales; family Mycobacteriaceae; genus Mycobacterium. The sequence continues at coordinate 4,231 of NZ_AUEQ01000019.1, forward strand.
CGCGGCTTCAGCGAGCCGATCGGCCCCGATGCCACCGACGGCACTGCTGATCAGGCAGGCACCGCCGTCCCCGGTGGAGGCCCAGTCGATCACCGCCGGTACGGGCAGTCCGTGATCGTGCGCCCAGGACATCCGATCCCGCTCGGCAGCCAGCTCTGCGACGGCCACGGGACCGATCACCTTCAAGTACCGGGAACCGTCCGCACTGCGGAAGACCCCGGCACCGGATTCACCGCGCGAAACGGGCTGCCAATCGGCCACAGCTCAACGACGCAAGCGGGCGATGGCCAGCACGGTCAGCACACCCGCCACACCGGCGAGCACCAGCGCGAGCACCAGAAGCGGCGCCGAATAACTCACCGCCGTGGTGGCCGGCTCACCGTCGAGCACAGGCGCCACCTCCACCGTGCCCATCGCGGCGATCCAGCTCAGTACGCAACCCACGGCCGCGACTGCGGCGACGACGAACTCCAGCACGGCGCGGCGTTTCACGGCGTCCGCTCCTCGACCAGCGGCGTCAGCGCCTGCCGCAGCTTCCGGTGCTTGCGTGCCCAGGCCTGGACCGTGCGCGCACCGGTCAGTTTCAACCCGATGCCGGTCCGGCTCCGCGGCACTCCCGAGAGTTCCCCGAGAGCACGGGCAGATTGCCAATTCGGCGCCTCCGAGCCCGACGCCTCGGGGTAGATCAGGACGATCTCGTCGAGCTTCAATATCTCAGCGCCCTGCCGCAGGGTCTCGGCGGTCAATTCGACCGAGGTGTGGATGCGCGCGGCCTTGATCTGGATGGCCACGAACCCGGACACCAGCACCAGGAAAACGATCGGAATCCACAGATCGTGACCGTATCCGCCGGTGATCTGAAGAATCGCCATGCCGACTCCGGCGAAGGGCCCCAACAGCAGCCACGCCCAGCTGGCGCCCTGCTCGTAGAACAACACCTCGGAGGCGACTTTGTTCACCGGTTCACTCTCCATCGTCACCCTTCCGCAGTGGCAGCGCGCTCAGGCCGGTACCCGCGATGAGCGGGAGCAGCGCGACCAGCGTCAGGATATGGACCGGAGCCAGACTCAGCGCCGCGATCAACACGACCACCACCACTATCGCCATGGACAGCGCGATCGCGGCCCGGCGGTGCCGCGCATCGCCGGAACGACTACGACCGGCCAAGAATGCCATCCCGGCGCCGGCCAAGGCGGTGATCAGACCGACACCGCGGAACAGGGTGCTCTCGCTACTGGGCCAGGACGCCGAGGCGGCGATCAGGCCGCCCACGATCAACAACACGGCACCGGCCAACCAGCAGCCGAAGGCGATCGTCGCGCGGCGCGACCGAGGGGTCGGCGTCGGCGTCGTCGGTGAGGGCATCGGCAAAGCCTAGCGATCGACGTCCTCCCCACATCCGACGCCCGGGGTATTGCAACCTCTGGGCTCAGCGTCCGGCCGCAGACTGTGAAGGCGCCTTCGCGCAGTACCCACGCCGTGATACCTCTTGCCGCGCCCGGCCAGGGCGCCCGCGATCAATCAGCGCGTGAAGAAACCGTCGGCATCCTTGCGGTACAGCAGGTAGAGGCCGCCGGCGATCAGTACCGATCCGACGATCGCGGTGACGGCATAGCCCACTGCGGCCGCGTCTTCACGTTGCCCGGTCAGGAGGCTGCTGATCGCGTGCAGGACCGAGACGATCCCACCGCTGGTCAACAGGGTGCGAGCCCAGCGATAACCCTGGCGCATCAACATCAGGAACGCCGCCACGATCGAGGACAGCACCACAAGGAACATGATCGAGAAGACGACGGTCACCGACTGTTGCACACCGTTACCGGATCCGGTGAACGCGTCGATCAGGTACCCGACCACCATGAGCACCAGTGCGGCCGTCCACAACCAGAACCCGGTATCGACGTCCTCGGGACGACCGGTCGGACTCTGCTGCGGTTCGGTCACCTGTTCGGTCACGCGAGCCAGCCGGCCACATCGGCCGCCCAGTACGTCAGCACGATGTCGGCGCCCGCCCGCCGGATTCCGGTCAACGACTCCAACGCCGCCGCCTCCAGATCGATCCAGCCATTGGCCGCGGCAGCACAGATCATCGAGTACTCACCCGAAATCTGGTATGCCGCAACGGGTACCGGAGAAATATCGGCAGCTGCCCGCACCACGTCCAGGTAGCTCATCGCGGGCTTGACCATCACCATGTCGGCGCCCTCGTCGATGTCGAGTTCGACCTCGTGCACGGCCTCGCGGATGTTGCCCGGATCCTGTTGATACGTGCGCCTGTCCCCCACCAGGCTGGACGACACCGCTTCACGGAACGGGCCGTAGAACGCCGAGGCGAACTTGGCCGCGTAGGCCAGGATCGAGACCTCGGCGTGGCCGGCGGCGTCGAGCCCGTCGCGGATGGCGGCCACCTGGCCGTCCATCATGCCGCTGGGACCGACCACGTGCGCACCTAATTCCGCCTGCGCCACAGCAAGTTCCACGTAGCGCAGATTGGTCATGTCGTTATCTACCCGGCCCGCGGCATCCAGAACGCCACAGTGTCCGTGGTCGGTGAACTCATCAAGGCAGGTGTCGGCCATCAGTACCGTGGCATCACCGAGATCCTTCGCGAGATCACGCAGGGCCACGTTGAGGATGCCATCCGGATCGACGCCGACAGCGCCGGTCGGATCCTTGTCCTCGTCGCGCGGCACGCCGAAGAGCATCAGTCCGCCCACACCCGAGGCCACCGCGGCGGCGGCCGCCCGGCGTAACGAATCCCTGGTGTGTTGCACGACGCCGGGCATCGAGGAGATGGGCCGTGGTTCATCGATGCCGTCGGCGACGAACATCGGCAGCACGAGATGGCGTGGCTCCAAGGAGGTTTGGGCCACCAAACGGCGCATCGCCGGCGTGGAGCGCAGACGACGAGGACGATGTCTTGGGTAACCCATTACGCCTCCTATCCTCGAAACTGCATTCCAGCAGGAGAACTTCGAGTAAGGCCCTGCCGGAATGCCGTTTCGGCGAATGTCTGTCTAGCGCCTGCGGCTCTTCTTGCGCGGCGGAGGCAGCGCCCCCTCGGCCCGCAGACGCGCAGCGTGCTCGGCAAGCGCGTCGACCAGCGGTCCGACCGCGGCAGACTCGGGCTGCACATCAACCCGTAGGCCGAATTCCGCTGCGGTTTCAGCGGTTTTCGGTCCGATGCAGGCCACGATGGTCCGGGCGTGCGGCTTGCCGGCGATACCGACCAGGTTGCGCACCGTAGAGCTCGAGGTGAAGCAGACCGCGTCGAACCCACCGGTCTTGATCATCTCGCGCGTCTGCGCCGGCGGCGGAGCGGCCCGCACGGTGCGGTAGGCGGTGACGTCCTCGATCTCCCAGCCACGCTCGCGCAGGCCCTCGGCCAGCGTCTCGGTGGCAATGTCGGCCCGCGGCAACAGAACCCGGTTGACCGGATCGAAAACCTCGTCGAACGGCGGGAACTCGTCGAGCAGGCCGAGCGAGGACTGCTCACCCGACGGCACCAGCTCAGGATTGATGCCGAATGCCCGCACCTTGTCGGCGGTGGCCTGTCCGACACACGCGATCTTCACACCCGAGAACGCCCGCGCGTCCAAGCCGAACTCGTTGAACTTCTCCCACACCGCACGCACGGCGTTGGTCGAGGTGAACACGACCCACTGGAACCGGCCGTCGACCAGACCCTTGACGGCGCGCTCCATCTGCGCGGGGCTGCGCGGCGGCTCGACCGCGATGGTCGGCACCTCGATCGGCAGGGCACCGTGACCCACGAGCCGGTCACTCATCTCGCCGGCCTGATCCTTGGTGCGCGGCACCAGCACGGTCCAGCCGTACAGGGCACGGCTCTCCCACCAGTTCAGCTTGGCGCGGTTGGCCACGGTCTTGCCGATGGTGACGACCAGCGGACCGACCAGCGGCCCCGCCAGCTCACTTCCGGCCGGCTTCTCCAACACGGCCTTGTCGAGCAGGCCACCGAGCGTGGTCTCGACCGAACGCTGCTGGCAGGTGGTGCCGCTCGCGGTGACCACTGCCGGGGTGCTGTCGACCAGGCCCTGCTCGATCAGGGTGCGGGCGGCATCCGGCAGGTGCGACGCGGTCGCGTGCAGGATCAGCGGCCCGGGTGCGGCTGCCAGAGCCGCCCAGTCCACGTCACCGCGGACGTCGGCCACGGTGTGCGACGAACCGAGGGGCAGGCCCGCGTACGTGGGCACCGCACTCGTGGCGGGCAACCCGGGGACGATCTCGAAGTTCATGTGGGATTTGGCCAGCGCACCGATCTCGGTGATGACGGCGTCCACCGAGAGGGGGTCACCAGCCACCAGGCGCACCACGTCGTAGCCGTGGCGGGCCTCGGTGATCAGGGTCTTGGCCACCTCGGCGGGATCGCCGAGAGCCGGGCGGACCTCGGGCCCACCGGCGATGACGGCGGCTTGCGCAGCGTCGGGGGTGCCGGCGGCATCACCGCCTGCGGCGTCACCCGCGGCAGCGTCGGCCTTGACCGGCGCAGCTGGGGCCGGTCCGGACGCCGGCGGCAGTTCGGTGCCGATCAGGGCCAATACGGCCTCGGGGACGTCGGGATCGGTGAACACCAACTCGGCGTGCGCCAGCACGGTTTGCGCCCGTGCCGTCAACAGCCCCGGATCTCCCGGGCCTGAGCCCACAAATGTGATGCGGCCGGGCTTCGCCTTGCGACCTCGCATGGTCATTCTTCACTCCCGCGCTCTTCCAACAGCTCGCGTGCACCCAGCTCGAAAAGCTCCGCGGCCACCGAAAGACCCAAGTCGGCGGCCCGATCGGGAGTTCCGATACCGGACGCACGGATCACGTCGGATCCGTCCAGCGTCGCTACGCAGCCGCGCAACGACAGCTCTTCGAAGACATTGCCGTCCTCATCGATCGACTCGACCACTTCTGCGATCGCGCCCACCGGTGCGGAACAACCCGCCTCCAGTTCGGCGAGCAGGACCCGTTCGGCGGTGACCGCGGCGCGCGTGTCGGTGTCATCCAGCTCCGACAGCACCGAAATCAGCTCGGTGTCGCCGGCGCGACATTCCACCGCGAGCGCACCCTGAGCCGGCGCTGGCAACATCTGCACCGGTTCGAGCGACTCGGTGACCGCTTCGAGGCGTCCGATACGGGCCAGACCCGCACGGGCAACCACGATGGCGTCGAGATCACCGCTCGTAACCCTGTTCAACCTGGTATCTAGGTTGCCTCGTAGGGGGCGGATTTCCAAACCGAGACCCAGTGCTCTAAGCTGCGCGGCCCGTCGCGCGCTCGAGGTACCGATCACCGACCCCGCCGGCAACTCGCCGAGCACCAACCCGTCGCGCGCCACCAGCGCGTCACGAGGATCCTCGCGGCGCGGGATCGCGGCGATGACGAACCGATCGTCACGCGCGGTGGGCAAATCTTTGTAGGAGTGCACGGCCATGTCCACCCGGCCGTCGTCGATCGCCTCCCGCAGCGCCGCGGTGAAGACCCCGACGCCGATTTCGGCGATCGGTCCCTGGTTGCGGTCGCCCTCGGTCGAGATGATCACGAGCTCGCAGGCATGACCAGCAGCCAGCAAAGCGTCTCTGATGGTGCCGGCCTGCGTGGTCGCCAGCAGGCTACCCCGGGTGCCGATCCGGATTACCGTATCGCGCGTTTTTACCAAGCTCTACTCAGACTTATCGAGATCTGTTGTCATGAAGGGCAATTCACTGGCCGCCACAGCTTCGACGGCTTGCGGATCGAGTTCGAACAGCTCACGCAAAGCCTCTGCGTAGCTGTCCCCGCCAGGGGCGCTGGCGAGTTGTTTCACCCGCACCGTTGGTGCGTGCAAAAGCTTGTCGACGACGCGGCGGACAGTTTTGGCCACCTCGTCGCGGTGCGTCGCGTCCAGCCCGGGCAGCCGGTTGTCCAGCCGCAGCAGCTCGGCCTCGACCACGTCGGCGGCGCGCTGCCGCAACGCGGTGACGGTCGGCGTGACCTCGGCCATGCGCTGGCCGGCCAGGTAGTTGGCAACCTCGGTGGCCACGATCGTGCGGGCCGCGTCGGCATCGGTGGCCGCCGCGCGCGCCGACGGTTCCCGCTGGATCCGGTCCATGTCGACCACCCACACACCGGGCAGCCCGGACACCGCCGGATCCACGTCCCGCGGCATACCGAGATCACAGATCACCAGCTGCCGATCGCCGGCGCCGGCGTCACGCTGAGCCAGGGCGTGGTGCACGTCGGCCAGGGACACCACCGGGCGTACCGCCCCCGTGCTGCTGACCACGACGTCGGCGTCGGCGAGGGCCTCGGCCAGATGGTCCAGGGACATGGCCTGCGCCTGCACGCCCTGCTCGGTGAGGTTCTCGGCCAGGCGCTGGGCCCGCGGTAGTGAGCGGTTCACCACGTGAACCCGCTCGATTCCGGCGCGGACAAGGTGTGCGCCGGCCAGCGCGCCCATCGAGCCCGCGCCGATCACGGCCGCGGTGCGCCCGGCGAGCCCGCCGTTGAGCTTGGTCTCGGCCATGCCGAGGGCGACCGATACGACCGATGCGCCCGCGGCGTCGATCCCGGTCTCGGAGTGCACCCGCTTGCCGACGTTGAGGGCCCGCTGGGCCAGCTCGTGGAGGGTGCGCCCGACGGTCTGGTGCTCCTCGGCCGAGGCATAGGCGCGACGCACCTGCCCCAGCACCTGGGCTTCACCGATGACGGCCGAATCCAGGCCGCTGGTCACCGCGAACAGATGCTCGACGGCGGCCTCGGCGTAGCGCACATAGGCGTATTTGGTGAGATCGTTGAGCGACATGCCGGAGTGATCGGACAGCACCTGCCCGATGATCGACAGGCCTCCGTGGAAGGCCTCGACCACGGCGTATACCTCGACGCGGTTGCACGTAGACAGAACCATGGCCTCGGTGACCAACGAGGATCTGAGGACCTCGTCGATGATCTTGGCCTGATCGGATTCGTCAGTGCTCAACTGCTCGAGAACAGACACCGGCGCGCTGCGGTGCGAAACCCCGAATAGCAGCACACTCACGGCTTCATCACCACGTCACCAAGGTAATCGTTTCCCGCCCGGCCACCAAATTTCATCTGGCGATTTCATTTGGCGAGGAGGTCGGCCCGAAGCTGCTCCTCGTCCACATCCCAGTAACTGTGTTGGGCCCCATTCAGCAAAATCACGGGCAACAGGTCGCCGTACCGGGCCCGCAGCGAGGTGTCGCCGGCCGCGACGGCCTCATCCACGTCCCTGGTCACCAACTCGAAATCGAGCTCCTCGCGCAGCGCTGCCAACTGCCGGGCCGCCCGTTCGCACATGCTGCAACCGGCCCGGGTCAGCAACGTCACAGTGTTCCCCCCGCCGTCCCCCCCGCCGTCCCGGACGCCGCCACCCGCCTGCTCACGCTCCACACCGCCAGTATCCGGGCCGGGTGACTTAGGGTGAAAACGTGCCCGAATCCGGTAGTGCCGATGCGCTCGAACAGCAGCTCGGCGGCGAGGCCAGCGCCGAGCTCGCCGTCACCGAGCTCGAGTCCGACACCGACCCCGTCGGGACGCCCGCGCCGCCGCCCGATCTGACGGCCGCGGCGTTCTTCGACGTCGACAACACCCTGGTACACGGATCTTCTCTGGTGCACTTCGCCCGCGGTCTGGCCGCCCGCAAGTACTTCACCTACCGCGACATCCTGGGCATCGCCTACGCGCAGGCCAAGTTCCAGTTCACCGGCAAGGAGAACAGCGACGACGTCGCCGAGGGCAAGCAGAAAGCCCTGGCATTCATCGAGGGCCGCTCCACCGCCGAGCTCGTCGAACTCGGCGAGGACATCTACGACGAGATCATCGCCGACAAGATCTGGCCGGGAACGCGGGCGCTGGCCCAGATGCACCTGGACGCCGGTCAGCAGGTGTGGCTCGTCACGGCCACTCCCTACGAGCTGGCCGCCACGATCGCTCGGCGTCTCGGCCTGACGGGCGCGCTGGGCACCGTCGCCGAGTCGGTCGACGGGGTGTTCACCGGCCGGCTGGTCGGCGACATCCTGCACGGCACCGGCAAGGCCCATGCCGTGCGGTCACTGGCCATCCGGGAAGGGCTCAACCTGCGCCGCTGCACCGCCTATTCGGACAGTTTCAACGATGTGCCGATGCTGTCACTGGTCGGCACCGCGGTCGCGATCAACCCCGACGCCGCCCTGCGCGATGTGGCCAGGGAGCGGGGCTGGGAGATCCGCGACTTCCGCACCGCCCGCAAGGCGGCGCGCATCGGCGTGCCATCGGCTTTGGCGCTCGGCGCACTGGGCGGCGCACTGGCGGCCGCCGCCTCCCGTCGCCACGACATTCGCTGAGCGGAGCAGCCGCGCTGATAAGCATCCGCGGCGGGCCGCGCTGATAAGCTGCCGCGGCGGGCCGCGCCAACGGTCCCGCAGCCATGCACGTTTGTGCGCACCGCGCACCGCATACCGAACAGCGCAGGGAATATGAGCATCGCCGCAAACATCATCGGAACCCACTACCGGTACCCCGACTACTTCGAGGTCGGCCGGGAGAAGGTCCGCGAGTTCGCCAGCGCGGTCAAGGACGACCATCCGGCGCTCTATGACGCCGAGGCCGCCAAGGAGTACGGCCACGACTCGGTCGTGGCATCGGTGACGTTCCTCGCGGTCGCCGGCCGACGGGTCCAGCTGGAGCTGTTCGACAAGTTCGACATCCCGATCAATCTGGAGCGCGTGCTGCACCGCGACCAGAAGCTGATCTTCCACCGGCCGATCATGGTCGGCGACAAGCTGTGGTTCGACTCGTACCTGGACTCGGTCATCGAGTCGCACGGCACAGTGATCGCCGAGGTGCGCGCCGAGGTGTCCGACGACGACGGCAACCCGGTTGCCACGAGCATCGTGACGATGCTCGGCGAGGCGGCCAGGGACGAGGCCGACGAGATCAGTTCACAGATCGCCGCGGCACGCGACGCCGCGATCGCCAAGATGATTGCTGGGCAAAAGAGCTAGGTTCCCCGCGAGCAGCCATAGAACTGCCCCTTTCCGCGCGGAAAGGGGCAGTTTCATGTCTGGTCGCGGGAAAGGTCAGGCGAAAAACTCAGCCGAAGAACATATTTCGGCGTCCCGCCAGCAGCTGATAGAGCGTGTGCTGGATGGTCTCGCGGACCTGATCGGTCAGCTCGAATGTGATCATCGGATCGTCGGCGGCACCCTCGTCGTAATCGGCCGTCTCGATCGGCTCACCGAACCGGATGTGCCACTTCGACGGCAACGGCACCAGCCCGAGCGGCCCGGCCAACGGGAACAGCGGGGTCACCGGAAAGTACGGCAGACCGAGCAGGCGGGCCAGCAGCTTGACGTCGGCCATCATCGGATAGATCTCCTCCGACCCGACGATGGAGCACGGCACGATCGGCGCCTGCGCCCGCAGAGCTGCCGAAACGAAGCCGCCCCGGCCGAAGCGCTGCAGCTTGTAGCGGTCCTTGAAGTTCTTGCCCAACCCCTTGAAACCCTCGGGGAACACAGCCGTCAGCTCACCGTTGGCGAGCAGGCGGTGCGCATCGGTGGTGCAGGCCACGGTGTGCCCGGCCTTGCGTGCGGCCTGTCCGACCATCGGCATATCGAAGACCAGATCGGCGGCCAGCAGACGCAGATCCCGGTGCGCGGGGTGGTGGTCGTGCACAGCCACCTGAGTCATCAGCCCGTCGAAGGGCAGCACCCCGGCATGGTTGGCCACGACGAGCGCCGCACCGCTCTCGGGCAGGTTCTCGATGCCGGACACCTCAACCCGGAACCAGGACCGGAAAAACGTTCGCAGCAAAGGCAAAAAGATAGCGTTGGTGATGTGTGGATCGAACCCGAACTCGTCCACCGAGTACTCACCGGTCATGCGGGTGCGGACGAATTCCGAGACTGCCGCGATGCCCTTGACGAGTTCGCTGGGGCCTTCGTCGGCCGCCGAATGACCGGAGACGTTACTGCGCCTCTGATCGATCTCGCGGACTACCGCGGCGATCTGCTCGGCCGATGCCCGGCCACCCGGATCAGCAAGGACAGACGGATGCCTGCGGGCACTGTCAGACCGGGCGGCAGCCCGGCGCGCAGCAGAGGAACGGCTCGAATTCCCATGTAGCGGAATAACTTTCGCCTTGGATTCACCCGCCACGTCGATACCTTCTCCCACCCCGGACAGAGCCACTTCTAATATCCCAAACGCTGCGCCATCCCCACGGCGCGACTCTCCATTGAGCGTACCCATCGCGGATCGAGTATCGGTGTCAATCCACGACCACGGACATAGTCGTCGAATGCCTCGGCGGTCGTCCACTTGGGACTGTAGCCCAGATCCCTGTGCATGCGCGTAGTGTCCATCACCCGGCCGTAGCTCAGATAGTTCATCTGATCGCGGTCCAGTTCGGTGTAACTCGTTGCGCGACTGAGGGAATTGATCGCCGACAACGCCCCGCGCGGGACGGGAAGCCGGACACGTCCCGAACGCCGGATCGCCTGGCTCATCATGATGATGCCCGAAGCGCCGATGTTGAAGGTGCCTGCCTTGCCGGCCACGGTCGCACGCTCGAGTGCCCCGAGGGCATCTTGCTCGTGCAACAACTGCAGCCGTGCGTCCTGGCCGAACACCGACGGCACGACCGGCCCGGCCAGATACCGCGACAAGGCGGTGTCCATCGCGGGGCCGATCATGTTGGCCAGCCGAAGGATGGTCACGTCGATGTCCGGACGGCGCCGGGCCAGCCCGCGCGCATAGCCCTCGATATCCATGCTGTCGCGGGCGAAGCCCTCACCCGGCGGACGCCGGGCGCTGGTCTCCTCGGTGAACATCACCGGGTCACGCGGACTCGAGCCGTACACCTCCGAGGTGGACTTGAGCACGACCCGACGGACCGACGGCGTCTTCTGACATGCCGCGAACAGTTGGATCGCGCCCATCACGTTGAGTTCCTTCAACGTGGCCCGACCTCCGGACCGCGGCGCGTAGGACGCCGCCGCGGCATGCACGACGGTGTCCACGTTCTCGTTTCGGATCACCTTGGCGATAAACGGATTGCGGATGTCGGCCCGGACGAACTCGGCCCGCCCCATCCGACGCATGAGGTCCTTGCTCGGCACCACCGCATCGACGGCGATGACATGCTCGATCAACGGGTTCTGCGCCAGCCTGGCGGTCAGATAACCACCGAGGAACCGGCACGCACCCGTGACCAGAACCACTTTCGGAGAGGGCGCCGCACCTGTCTGCTGCCCGGACTGCGTTCCATTGGAAGAGTCCACACCAGACGACCCGGGGACTCCCGTCGGGCGTCCCCCCGAACGACCTTCAGAATCCATCGGCTCAGCCTAGCGGCCGCAGCGGTTGGCTACTTGCCGAGTTTTCTACGCTGCACCCGGGTACGGCGAAGCAGCTTGCGGTGCTTCTTCTTCGACATACGCTTACGCCGCTTCTTGATGACTGAGCCCATAAAACCCGGTGTCTCCGCTACTTAGCTGATGGTTGACCCGGTCACTTTACCCGGGCCGACCACCGAAACGGAAAACGCCAGCCTGCTCGGGCGGCTCAGCCCGACGCGGCGGGTGCCTAACCGGCGTCGAAGTACGAAGACTCCAGCAGATCATGGACCGCCTTGGCGTGAACCCGGAACGATCGGCCCACTCGAACCGCAGGCAATTCACCGTTGTGCACCAACCGGTACACCGTCATCTTCGAGACCCTCATCAAGTTCGCCACCTCGGCGACCGTCAGAAATTGAGCTCGAGGCTGACCGTCGCCAGCATCCCGCGCCGATGGCCCGTTCATAGACGTCATCGCAACCCAATCAATCAGGCACAGGCAGTTCCAGCGGCTTCCCCACCGCTGGCACCGACCCGCGCATACAAAGGGAGAATAGCGTGGCGGGTGGGGTTACTGCGACGGGTGTGGGCTAATCAGTTGGAATTAATCTAATTACTCAGATGTAATTCCGAGCTGCTCAGAGCGCGTTTTCGCGGCCTGAACGGCATTGGAAACCGCAGCCCGCAAGCCGCCACGCTCCAATTCCCGCAGCCCAGCGGCGGTGGTGCCGGCCGGCGAGGTCACCATCGCCCGCAATTGGGCCGGGGTGGTGTCCAACGCGGCGCCTCCGGACGCGTTCACCTCGTCGAGGCGCTCCAGCAGCATCGCCGCCGAACCGGCCATCGTCTGCACCACCAGATCGGTAGCCACCGCGCGCGACAGCCCCGATTCCACGGCCGCATCGACCATTGCCTCGACCATCAGGAAGAAGTACGCCGGTCCCGAGCCCGACACCGCGGTCACCGCGTCCAGTTGGGACTCCGCGACCGTGATCACGCCGCCGACCGCATCGAAGATCGACGAGACCGCCTTGAGCTGATCCGCCGTGGCGAACCGGCCCGGCGCCAGCGCGCTCACGCCGCCGCCGACCACGATCGGGGAGTTGGGCATCACCCGGATCACCGGAGACCCCGCCGGCAGCTTGTTCTCGTAGTACGACGTGCTCACGCCGGCCGCGATGGAGACGAACACCTGCTCGGCGGTATCGGTGTCGGCGCGCACCGCGGCATCGGCGATCTCGTCGATCACCTTCTCGACGTCGCCGGGCTTCACCGCGATGACGACGTAGGTGGCGTTCTCGGCGGCCGCGGCGACCGAGCTCACCTGCACCGAATACTTTTCCGACAGCTGTTTGGCCCGGTCTCCGAACTTCTCCGCGACCACCATGTCCTTGACCTGCCTGCCAGCCCGTAACAGCCCCGACAGCAGCGCCTCGCCCATGCTTCCGCCGCCGATTATCGCGATTCTCGACATGGGCGACAGCATCGCACGACGGGCGGCTCCCGACGCCCCTGGCGTCCGTGCTCCAGCGGAGTCGCGCCGTCAGGACTGCGCGGGCACCATCGCCAACTGACGCGTCTGCACGATGATCCGGCCCTCGCAGTCGACCACGATGTGGTCTTCGTCGAACCAGTCCTGGCCGATCTGGACCGAGGTGCACATCACCCGCAGCCATCCATCGGCCGGCAATGCCCGCAGATAGGCCGTCAGCTGGACCGTGGGCGCCCAACCGGTGCGCTCCACGGCAAAGGTGACCGGAGCCGACACATCGCCGCACAGAAGCGCGAACAGCACGTCGGGGGCGACTCCCTTGGGGCGCACCCAGTACTCGAAAACCGGTGGGCCGCCGTCACTGCGCGGACCCATGGTGTGCAGCGCGGGCCGGATGTCGCAGCCGTGCGCCAGGTGCACGACGTGTTCCATCGGATGCCCGGGCCCGATCGGCTCCAGGCCCGGCGGCGGCTCCGGCGTCATCAACGGCACCACCGGGTTGAACGACAGCAGCGGAGGCACGTGATGCTCGGGCTCGCCGAGGGTGACCGCCGCCGTCACGGCAGTGCGCTCCCCCTGCCTGAGCTCGACATCGACCAGGCTGATGCGGCGGCCCCGCTTATGCACGGTGGTGAGCAACTGCATGGGTCCTGGATCGGGTGCCCACAGGAAGTTTCCGGACACCGCCAGGGGTTGTGCCGACGTGCCCAGCTCGGTGCGTGCGGCATTGGCGCACAGCGCCAGCATCGCGCCGCCGTGCACCTTCGGTCCGATGGTCCAGTGCTCGTTGAGCTCACCGTGATAGACGCCGTCGCCGGCCGGCCTCAAGGTCATGGCATCGGTGAACAGGGTGGAGCCAGTCATCTGTGGGTCTTTCTGCAGGGGTTGCCGGGGGCGGTTCAGCGCATCAGGTGCGTACGGGCGAATTGCAGCGACTCGGTCAGCAGCGCCTCGCGCTCGGCTGCCGTCTTGGCCGCCGAGGTGGTGACCTCAAGGACGACGTGGCCGGAGAAATCGCTCGCGGCCAGCATCTGGCACACCTCGGCGGTGGGCTGGGTGCCGCGGCCCGGGACCAGATGCTCATCCGTGGAGGCGCCCTTGCCGTCGCACAGGTGCAGGTGGACCAGGCCGTCGCCCATGCGCCGGGCCATGTCCATGGCGTCGGTGCCCGCCGTCGCGGTGTGGCTCAGATCGAGCGTGTAATGGGCGTGGTTGCCGTCCAGCGGGTCGTAGGACGGCGCGAAAGCGGAGATGCCAGGACCCGGCTTGCCGCCGCGCTTGCGCATCCTCTCGACCGACGTGCCGCTCGCCCCGAAGAACCGGTCGGCCCGGAACGGGAACATGTTCTCCACCGCCACCAGGACCTCGCTGTCGGCCTCCAATTGCGCCACCTGCTCGCTGAATCCCTCGGCGTAACGTCGCTGCCACCGGAACGGCGGATGCACGACGACGGTCTGGGCGCCGAGCTCTTCGGCGGCGCGCACGCTGCGCTCCAGCTTCGGGATCGGGTTGGCGCCCCACACCCGCTGCGAGATCAACAGGCACGGCGCATGCACCGACAGCACCGGCACGCCGTAGTCAGCCGACAACCGCTGCACCGCTTTGATGTCCTGGCTGACGGACTCGGCCCACACCATCAGCTCCACACCGTCGTAGCCGAGCCGGGCGGCGTACTCGAAGGCGGCCTCCGTCCTCAGCGGATAGACCGAGGCGGTGGACAGGCCGATCTTGATGGCGGGGCGCACGGAACCAATTGTGTACCGAGACCGTTCCGCTCCTCTCGCGCGCAGGCCGGTTTCGCTCCCCGCGGGGCGCTAACTCGCCTGCAACAACGCCAGCGGCCCGAAGGTGACCAGCGCTCCGACCGCCACCGCGGTCAGCGTGCTGCCGATGTCCTCGGTCTTGCGGACCACCCGCACGCCACCGGCCAGGCCGAGGATCACCAGCACGCCGAGTACCAGCGCGACGATGGTGTTCCACTTCCACAGCTGATCGAACGCGATGAACAGACCGGCGCCGAAGCCCACCGCGACCACGCACTGACCGACGATCCACAGTGCGCGCACCAGCGGGGAGCTGGGCTGTTGGTCCTCGTCGAATTCGTCGTGCTCGTCGAAGGCGTCGGCGTCGCCGCCCTCGGACAGGCCCTCGTCGAACTCAAGGTCGGCCTCGTCGACGCCGGCACGGCCACGCGGACGGCGGGCGCGTTCGTCGGCGACCGACTCGCCGCCGAACAGCGGTCCGAGCGACGAGTAGGAGCTATCCCCGTACTCGTCGTCGTAGTCGTCGTATCCGGCGTCGGCGGTATCGACGTCGTCGAGGTCGCGGGCATCGGGTTCGGCCGAGGAGCCGGCCGGCTCTGCCGCACGGTCCTCGTCGAGGTCGTAGAGCGGATCAGGACTCATCCGCTCGGCACCGGTGCCCGACGGTTTGTAGTCGCGCGCCGGGGGCTTGTACTGCCCGCGGCGGGGACGCGGGCGGAATTCGACGGGTTCGGGATCGGCGTCGCGCGCAGCCAGGTGCGCGTCGTAGTCGTCCTCGGCGTCGGTGCGTACCTCGTCCGGTTCGACCTGCCTGGCGGTCGGCTTGACCCGAGGGGGCCGGGGAGCGCCGTTGCGGCTCCGGACCCGCGCCTCGTCACGGTCACGCGGTTGCGGTTGCTCGCGTGGCTCGCGTGGCTCATCCAGGATCGGTGCCACGACGGCGGTGTCGACCAGTGGATCAGGTGTGGGAACGGGAACCGGCTCATCGCGAGGTTCGAACTCGATGTCGTCGGTGATGATCGGGATCTCGCCGGTGAGTTCGGCGACCGTCACCGAGTCGCTGTTCCCGCGACGGCGCCGTCGGCGACCGCCGACCGGGGGTGCCCCGATGGTCCCGTTCTTTGCCAGCAACTCGGCGACCGAGATCGGTCGGGTGCCGGATGGGCTGTTCTCTGGTCCTGTCATACCTATGTTGCCTTTGGGGCTAGCTTTTCCTTAACGTCCGGGCGTCCCGCGCAGACGTCTCTACCAAGGCTGTGCCGTCGGCCTCGCTGTCGAGTTTCCGCAGAATCAACCCCTCCCGCAACGCCCAAGGGCAAATGTCGACGGAATCGATCTCCAGTGCTCGCATACTAGCTTCAGCTACCAACGCACCGGCCACGATCTGTGGTGCCCGCTCGGCACTCACCCCTTCCAGTTCGGCACGGTCAGCCGCTGTCATCCTAGAGATGAAAGCTATGAGCTGTCTTAATCCGGCAGCGGTGAGGGTTCGCTTGACCCGCGGGCCTGCGCCCGAAGGGGCCGCCCCGGTCAATCGAGCCAGCGACCGGAACGTCTTCGACGTCGCCACCGCCAGGTCCGGGTTTCCCGAGCGGCGCATGGTGGCACCGGCATCGGCGAGTTCATTGGCCAGCCAGTCCCGCAGCATCGCCACCCGGCGCCGCCCAGGTGGGTCTTCGGCGAGCCACTCCCTGGTCAGCCGGCCTGCCCCCAGCGGCAGGGAGAGCGCCACCTCGGGCTCTTCGTCGACCCCGCTCGACAGCTCGAGGGAGCCGCCGCCGATGTCGATGTTGATGATCCGACCTGCGCTCCAGCCGTACCAGCGACGCACCGCCAGAAACGTCAGCCGCGATTCGTCGACGCCGCTGAGGACACCGAGGGAAACACCCGTCTCCGCCCGAACTCTTGCCAGCACTTCCTCAGAGTTCGTAGCGTCGCGCACCGCGGAAGTGGCAAACGCCATCAATTCGGCGCAACCCGAACTGGTCGCGATCTTGGCGAACTCGTCGACGGTGGCCACCAGGCTGTCGGCACCCTTGCGGGTCAGCTTGCCCGAGCTGTCGATCGCCTCGGCGAGCCGCAGGGCGGCCTTCGTGGAACTCATCGGGGTCGGGTGCCCGCCACGGCGTGCATCCACCACGAGGAGATGAACCGTGTTACTTCCGACATCGAGCACGCCTAACCGCACCGCACCAACCTAACCGCAGCCGACCAGCGCTTCGTGGCCGGACCTCCCGCGACCTTCGGGATGAACGGGTGCGGCGTGTGGCGCGCCACACCCCGCGGCGTGGCGCGGTTGGGAAATGCGTTCAGGCATATGGGAGTACCGTTTGCGCCGTGGCAGATGTACATCCCGGCGAAGTCGAACTCGACTTTGCCCGTGAATGGGTGGAGTTCTATGACCCGGAGGACGCGACACATCTGATCGCGGCCGACATGACGTGGTTGTTGTCCCGCTGGACGTGTGTGTTCGGCACACCGGCCTGCAAGGGCACCGTCGAGGGTCGCCCCGATGACGGCTGCTGCTCGCATGGAGCGTTCCTCTCCGATGACGACGACCGGGCCCGGCTGGACGACGCGGTCACACAACTGACCGACGACGACTGGCAGTTCCGCGAGAAGGGCCTGGGCCGCAAGGGCTACCTCGAAGACGACGAGTACGACGGGAAGCCCAATCTGCGCACCCGTAAGTACAAGGGGGCGTGCATCTTCCTGAACCGGCCGGATTTTCCGGGCGGCATCGGATGTGCGCTGCACAGCAAGGCCCTCAAGCTGGGGGTCGAGCCGCTGACCATGAAGCCCGACGTGTGCTGGCAGTTGCCGATCCGGCGCAGCCAGGAGTGGATCACCCGGCCCGACGACACCCAGATCCTGCGGACCGTCATCACCGAATACGACCGGCGTGGCTGGGGCGAGGGCGGAGCAGACCTGCACTGGTACTGCACCGGTGATCCCAACGCCCATGTCGGTGCCCGCCCGGTCTTCGAGTCCTACGCCCCCGAGCTCACCGCGGTGCTCGGCGAGAAGGCCTATGCCGAGTTGGCCGCGATGTGCCGCCGGCGCAGCGCACTGGGACTGGTCGCCGTGCATCCGGCGACCAGCGTCGCCGAGCGTCGAGCGGACCAGGCTCCCAATGCCCGGACCTCCAACGGGGTTCAGCCCTCCAGCTTGTAACCGAGGCCGCGCACGGTGACGAGATGCACCGGGTTGGCCGGGTCGGACTCGATCTTGGACCGCAGCCGCTTCACGTGCACATCAAGGGTTTTGGTGTCACCGACATAGTCGGCGCCCCACACCCGGTCGATGAGCTGGCCGCGGGTGAGCACCCGGCCACTGTTGCGCATCAGGTACTCAAGGAGATCGAACTCCTTGAGCGGCAACGTGATCTGCTCCCCGTTGACGCTCACGACGTGCCGTTCGACATCCATCCGCACGGGGCCGGCCTCGAGCACCCCGTCGGCGATGGTGCCGTCGTCGGTGTCCGCGCCGCGGCGCAGCACCGCCCGGATCCGCGCGATGAGCTCGCGGGCCGAATACGGCTTGGTCACATAGTCGTCGGCGCCCAACTCGAGGCCGACGACCTTGTCGATCTCACTGTCGCGTGCGGTGACCATGATCACCGGCACGCTGGAGCGGGCACGCAGTTGCTTACAGACGTCGGTACCGCTCATCCCCGGCAGCATCAGGTCCAACAGGACGATGTCGGCGCCGGAGCGCTCGAATTCGGCCAGAGCAGAGGGACCATCGGCCACCACGGTGGCCTCGAAGCCTTCCTTGCGAAGCAGGAAGGCCAGGGGATCGGCCAGCGACTCCTCGTCCTCAACGATCAACACGCTGGTCATCGGTCTCGCTAATCCTCTCGGTCGTCTGAGTCACCTGTGGACTCATCGGTTTCGGGATAGGCCGGAATCGACAACGTGAATGTCGACCCGGTGCCCGGCTGACTCCACAGCCGGATGGTTCCGTTGTGGTTCGCGGCCACGTGTTTGACGATCGCCAGGCCCAGCCCGGTGCCGCCGGTGGCGCGCGACCGGGCCTTGTCGACCCGGAAGAACCGCTCGAAGACCCGTTCCTGATCGGCCTTGGCGATTCCGATACCGCGGTCGGTGACCGCGATCTCGACACTGCCGCCCCTTCGGCGCCGGCTGACTGAAATGCCGGAACCGTTGGGCGAGTAGGCAATTGCATTCGACACCAGATTGGCGATCGCCGTCACGAGCAAAGTCTGGTCGCCCAGCACCCGGAAGCCGGTCGGGGCGTCGGTGGTGATCGAGATGTCGGCCTTGTCGGCGGCCACCTTGTGCCGCGACAGCGCTTCGGACACCACGGTGTCGACGTCGACGGCGCCCAGATCGGGCAGCCGCTCGGCGCCCTGCAGCCGGGACAGCTCGATCAGCTCGCCGACCATGTCGGCCAGCCGCAGCGATTCGGCCACCATCTTGTCGGAGAAGCGGCGCACCATGTCGGGGTCGTCGGCGGAGGCCTGCAGCGCTTCGGCCAGCACCCGCATGGCACCGACCGGGGTCTTGAGCTCATGGCTGACGTTGGCGACGAAATCCCGCCGGGTGGCTTCCATCCTGGCGTGCTCGGACTGGTCGTCGGCGTAGACGACGGCGAACCGGCGGTCTTCACCGGACAGCAGCCGCACCCAGCCGCGCACCGAGATACCCGAACGTCCCGGATGCGGAAGCTTGCGCGGGGACAGGTCGACGTCGATGGCCTGACCGGTGGCGAACACCTGCTCGGCAGCGCGCCAGGCCCGGTCGTCGAGGAGCCGGTCACGCACCACGCCGAGTTCAGAGGCCCGGTCGTTGGCGTAGACGACGTCGTTGAAGGTGTCGACCACCACGATGCCGTTGGGCGATGCGGAGACGATGTGCTGCAGCATCTGCGACACCGTCAGCCCCGCCTCATCGGCTTCGCGACGCTGCCGCCTCACCACGAGGCGGGGTACGACTGCGGCGGCCACACCCGCACCGACGATCAGTGCGAGCAACGACACGACCACCGTCAGCAGTAACGCCGACACCAAGCTCACGCGAAAATCGTACGCACCCGGTGAACGTCATCCCAGCAGCGTGCGGCCAAAACGGGACAAGTCACATCGACAAATACAGGAGTTCGGCTTTCGTTAACCCTCGGTAACCTGCTGTTTGCCCGCATGCCCGAGTGCCCAGCGAACTACTTCTTGGCTCCCTGCGCGGCCACTGCGGCGGCCCCGGCGGCGGCTGCCTCGGGGTCGAGGTACTCACCGCCGGCGATCAGCGGCTTGAGGTTCTCGTCGAGCTCGTAGCGCAGCGGGATACCGGTCGGGATGTTCAGGCCGACCACCTCCTCGTCGGACATTCCGTCGAGGTATTTGACCAGCGCACGCAGCGAGTTGCCGTGCGCGGCGATCAGCACGGTCTTGCCGGCCGCCAGGTCGGGCACGATCGTGTTCTCGTAGTACGGCACGAACCGGGTCACCACGTCCTTGAGGCATTCGGTCAGCGGGCCGCCGCCGATGTCCGCGTAGCGCGGGTCGGTGTCCTGGCTGAACTCGCTGCCGCGCTCGATGGGCGGCGGTGGGGTGTCGTAGCTGCGCCGCCACGCCATGAACTGCTCTTCGCCGTACTTCTCCTTGGTGGCGGCCTTGTCCAGGCCCTGCAGGGCGCCGTAGTGGCGCTCGTTGAGGCGCCAGTCCCGGTGCACGGGGATCCAGTGCCGGTCGGCGGCGTCGAGGGCCAGGTTCGCGGTGGTGATCGCGCGGCGCAGCAGCGAGGTGTAGACCACGTCCGGCAGAACACCCTGCTCGACCATCAGCTCGCCGCCGCGGACGGCCTCGGTGCGGCCCTTGTCCGTGAGGTCGACATCGACCCATCCGGTGAACAGATTCTTCTGGTTCCAGTCGCTCTCACCGTGGCGGAGCAGGATCAGCGTCGGCATCTTTGGTTCGTCCTCCTCGCGTGCGGGTCCAGAGGATCTTCTCACGAGCGCTCAGTCGTCGATGAGGTGCTCGAACGCTTCGAGGTTCTTCAGCGACTCACCGCGCGAGACCCGCCATTCCCACTCTTTCTGAATGGATGACCGGAAGCCCAGTTCCAGCAGGGTGTTGAAGTCGGAGTCCACCGCTTCGAGCACTTGGCCGAGCACCCGGTCGATCTCGTCGGCGCTGACCGCTTCCAGCGACATCCGCCCGACGAGGTAGATGTCGCCGACATTGTCGAGGGTGTAGGCGACCCCGTAGAGCCTGCGGTTCCGCTTGAGCAGGAACCGGTAGACCCCTTCGAAGTTCTCGTCGGGCTTGCGGCACACGAACGCCTCGACGCGCACCGAATGCTCGCCGATGCTCAGGATGGTGTTGGTCTTGAGCTTCCGCTCCCCCGGTAGCTCGACGACGATGCCTGGCAGCCCGCCACGGGCGCCCTCGTGGTGTTTGTAGACCAGCTCGTGCTCGTCGAGGGTGTCGGTGATGACCTTTGCGACGTCGCTCATGCGGTTACCTCGCAGGCTCGGTTACCGCATTCAGCGCCGATGATTCGCTCGCAAGCTTCGCTCATGCGGTTCCCTCGCAGGCTCGGTTACCGCATTCAGCGCCGATGATTCGCTCGCAAGCTTCGCTCATGCCCGCACACCTCGGCGCAGCGCGAACCGCCGCACGGAACGACGACCGGAGGGCCTGCGGTGTCGGGACCGGTAGTCGCTCATGGCATGGGCATAGCTGTTCAGCAGGGCGTCGACGGTGTGCGCCCAGGAGAACTGTGCGGCGTGCGCGGCGGCCGCCACCCGCAACGGAGCCGGATCGCGCTGCAGCACGTCGTCGATGGCGGCCGCCCAGTCGTCGACGTCATGTCCGTCGACGAGGGCTCCGCTGACGCCGTCGGCCACCGCCACCGGCAGACCGCCGACCGCGGCCGCCACCACCGGCGTACCGCAGGCCTGGGCCTCGACGGCGACCAGGCCGAAGGATTCGGAGTAGCTCGGTACCGCGACCAGATCGGCCGCGCGGTACACGTTCACCAGCTCTTCGCGGGATTGCGGCGGCAGGAAGGTCACGCGGTCGGTGATACCCAGTTCGTCGGCCAGTCGAATCAGGGTGTCGGGTTCGGCCAGGCCACTGCCGGACGGGCCACCGGCAATCAGTACCCGGACCCCGGGCAGTTTGGCGGCCGCACGCAACAGCACGTCGGGTGCCTTGAGCGGCTGGATGCGGCCCACGAAGGCGACCACCTGTTCGTGGGGCGCGATGCCGAGCACTGCCCGGGCCGCGTCGCGATCCCCGGGGGTGAAGGCATCCAGATCGACGCCGGGATGCACCACATCGATGCGCTCGGGATCGGCATGGTGCAGTGAAATCAGTTGCTGCGCTTCATGTTCGGTGTTGACGATGAGGCGGTCGGCCTCGTCGACCACCTGCTGCTCCCCCACCGCGCGCAACGGCGGCTCAGGCGAGTCACCGGCGGCCAGGGAGGCGTTCTTCACCGCGGCCAGGGTGTGCGCGGTGTGCACCAGCGGCACCGCCCAGCGATCCCGGGCCAGCCAGCCGACCTGACCGGACAGCCAGTAGTGCGAATGCACGACGTCGTAGTAGCCGGGCTCATGGGTCGCCTCGGCGCGCAACACCCCTGCCGTGAACGCGCACAGCTGGGTGGGCAGGTCGTATTTGTCCAGCCCTTCGAACGGACCGGCCACCACGTTGCGCACCAGGACGCCTGGCGCCACGGGCACCACCGGGGCGTCCGACGACGAGGTGGCCCTGGTGAAAACCTCCACCTCGACACCGCGCCGGGCCAGCTGCAACGCCGTCTGCAGCACATAGACGTTCATCCCGCCGGCGTCACCGGTACCCGGCTGCGCGAGCGGCGAGGTGTGTACCGACAACACCGCAACGCGGCGCGGAATCTCGAGGTCCGTGGCTAGACGCACACACTCATGTCTACACCGCGGCGATGTTGGCCCCGCCCGCGGACCGGCGGGTTTGAGCGCGCCGCATGGCGCCGATCGGGTCGGCGTACAGGCCGCCCAGCGAAACGATGCCGGCACTGGCCTCTTGGACCCGGTTACCGAAGGCCGTCAGCCGGATATCACGGGGACCCAGCACCGACCGCCGCGCCACGGCGTCCTCCACGACGGGCATGCCCTCGGGGTATTCGGTGAAGGCCTGGCCGCCCAGCACCAGATCGTCGGGGTTGAGCAGATCACGCAGCAGTGCGACGGCCTCGCCGAGCACCCGGGCCCGGTCCGCCAGCAACTCGCGGGCCTTCTCCCCTGATTCCGAACCGCCCTGCCGGGCTGCGCGCAGCACCGCCGCCAGGGTGGACGACGGGCCCTCGGCCGGGATGATCCGCAGCCTGCGGGCCGCGTTGAGCACCGCCTCGTCACTCACCGTGGACTCCAATTGCCCTGAGCCACCGAGCAATTCAGACTGTGCCGGCAACCCCGCGATGGTGCCGGGTCCGCTGGCCGGGGAGTGCACGCGGCCGTCGATGGACAGTGCGTAGCCGACGGTCTCGCGGGCGTACACGTAGAGGCTGGTCCGGGCGGCGACGCCGACGGCCTCCGGCGAGGAGCGGCGTCCACCCAGCAGTAGTTCGGCACCGGCCATGGCGTCGACGTGGGAGGCCACCGACACCGGCAACCCGAGGGCTTCGGCGAGCACCGGACCCACCGGGGCATCGGCCCAGCCCAGCCGCGGGTGATCGAGATACCCGGTGCCGCTGTCGACCACGCCACCGGCGGCGACACCGACCCACAGTGGGCGACGGCGGTGCCAGCGGCTCAGGTAGCGGCGGGCGCTGGAGGCCAACGTGGCCAACGCCGCGGACTGGGATCCCGACGGCGTCGGCGTCTCGACCACGTCCAGGGTGCGACCGAAAAGGTCGGTGGCCACGATGCTGGTGGTACGTGCACCGATGTGGATGCCCAGCGTGAGGTACGGCTCGTGGTTGACCTCGACGGGAACGCGAGGCCGTCCGATGGCCCCCGATACCGCGAGATCCGCACGCTCACGCAGGATTCCGGCTTCGAGCAGCGCCGTTACCTGACGGTTGACGGTCGCGATGCTCAGATGGGTGAGTTGCGCGATGGCGTCCCGGGCGATCGGGCCGCGGGTGCGCACGGCGCTGAACACCGACGCCGAGGCGGCATCGGGCACCTTCAGCGACGGGGCGACGATGTGCAGGAGCCGCGATTGCGGATAGCGCGAGGCCGCCGACAGCGACCGGGCACCCGACGAAGATGCGGTGCGGGCAGAAGACCGGCGGGGAGCGGCGATGGCGGTGGTCACGTGAATTGTCCTTACTGGTTGTCGGCTGGTGGGAAAGACCACACCTGGCGACTCAGCAGGACGGGAAAACGGTGTCCGGGGTCTCCTCAGGCGCGGCGGGGTGCGCAACAACAACACGCACGCCGCGCGGAGCGGGACTCGAGATTTCCGGACACACGAAGAACTTAGCACGCCATCTAATGTTGGTCAGGTGACGACATCACATGCCGAGAAAAGGGTCGCAGTGGTTACCGGCGCCAGCGCCGGCATCGGTGCTGCGACCGCCAAAAACCTTGCTGCCCTGGGCTTTCACGTCATCTGTGCGGCCCGCCGAGCGGACCGCGTCCAGGCCCTGGCCGAGGAGATCGGCGGCACCGCGATTGTGGCGAACGTCACTGACCAGGCCGCGGTCGACGCCATGGCGGCTCAGCTGGACCGGGTTGACGTGCTGGTGAACAACGCCGGCGGAGCCCGAGGTCTTGAGCCCGTGCTGGACGCCGACCTCGAAAATTGGCGATGGATGTGGGAAACCAACGTCCTGGGCACCCTGCGCGTCTCGCGAGCGCTGCTGCCCAAGCTCATCGACTCCGGCGACGGCCTGATCGTGACGGTCACCTCGATCGCGGCGTTCGAAACCTACGACGGTGGCTCGGGCTACACCGCGGCCAAACATGCCCAGGGCGCACTGCACCGCACGCTGCGCGGTGAACTTCTCGGAAAACCGGTGCGGCTCACCGAGCTTGCGCCCGGCGCGGTGGAGACCGACTTCTCCCTGCTGCGCTTCGACGGCAATCAGGAACGCGCCGACAACGTGTACCGGGGCATCACCCCGCTGGTCGCCGAGGACGTCGCCGAGGTGATCGGGTTCGTCGCATCGCGGCCCTCACACGTCAACCTCGACCAGATCGTGATCCGCCCGCGCGACCAGGCCCCGCACGGAAGGTTCAACCGGAGGACGTGACGCGACGAGAGCATCTCGTCGCGTGCTGCTCGCCGATTTCGACATCACGGCCGCGCTTCCCAATTCTCGCGACCCTGGTGTCGAAAGCGGCGCTTGACTAACCGCCGGGCGCGGGCTTCGGCGGTGTGGTGGTCGTGGGCGTGCCGGACAACGTGGGTGCGTCCGTCGGTGTCGCCGGCGCACTCGCAGGCAGGTTCGACGGTGAATCCTCCGAGGACAGCGCCGACATGGACTTCCACTCGTTCCAGTCCACCGCCCAGTCCCAGAGGTCGCCGTCGGCGTAGGACAGCTCGATCCGGGTCCCGGTCACCTCGACCGGGTCGCCGTACATCGCGCTGTTGAAGTACTGCTGCGAGTTCTCCAGGTTCAGGTTGATGCAGCCGTTGGTGACGTTGGTGTTGCCCTGCGAGCCGATGCTGTTGGGGTTGCAGTGGATGAACTCGCCGTTGTTGGAGATCCGGACCGCGAACCGTTCGTGCACATTGCTGTAGCCGGCGGCCGGGTTGGTCATCCAGAAGTCCTCGTACTTCTCGGTGACGACGTGGATGCCACTGCGCGTCACGTTGCGGTCCAGATCGCCTTCGCCGTAGCTGCACGGGAAGTCCATGATCACTGCGCCGGATCCGTCGAGCACCTGGATGCGGTGGCTGGAGGCCTCGGCCTTGACCACCTGGCGTCGTCCGATCTCGAAGTCGAGCGTGGAGTCGGTCGCCCCGTAGGCGCCGTCACCGAAGCTGACGCCGTACAGCGGTGCCTTGACGCTGACCTTGGTTCCGGGCGGGTAGTACTCGCGGGTGCGCCAGTGCACACGAGAGCCCCCGGCTTCGTCGGGCAGCCAGGCCCAGCTGCCCTCGACTGCCGGCGTGGTGGTGACCTGGAGAGCCTTTTCGACGGCCGCGCGGTACTTGTCGTCGATGGCGGCGTCGAATTGCAGGATGATCGGTGCGGCCACCCCGACGATCTGGCCGTCGGCGAGCTGGAACTGACCGTTGACCTGTTTCTGCGGGGCGACCGTGGTGAATTTGCCCTCTACGGGCTGGGCCTTGCCGTCCTGTCCCACGACCGCGCCGGCCCACGTGTAGGTGGACTCGTAGCCAAGCGGTTCGATGACAGTGAATGCGGTGCGGTCACTGTTGAATTTGCCCGCGACCACCTTGCCGTTGGCGTTGGTCAGGCTGACGCGCTGGAACCGGCCATTGTCGACCTTGACTCCGACCGGCGCGGTCGGCAGCACATCTTCGGAGTCGGCGGCGGGCTCATACGTCACCGTCGGCGCCGGCGGCTCTTCGGCCTGAGGCGAGGAGATCGGAGATTTTCCCGAGCAGGCAGCCAGGAATCCGGCTCCCACTCCGACGGTCAACACCGTCAGGGCACGCCGCCGATTGAACAACGGCGCATCCGCCTCTATATCACCGCCAGGGCTCACGTGGATCTAGGGTACTGATAGATCGCACCCAATCAGAATCGGTTCGGGCGCCAAGGTGATCCCGAAGCGGTCCCGGACACCTGCCTGCACGGCTCTGGCCAGGGCAATCACGTCGGCAGTGTTCGCCTCGCCACGATTGGTCACAGCCAGCGCATGCTTGGTGGAAAGCCGAGCGGGCGCGCCGTCTCCCGGATAGCCCTTCCCGAAGCCGGCGTGCTCGACGAGCCAGCCCGCGGCCAGCTTCACCCCGTCCGGTGCGGGATAGTGCGGCACCGGTCCGGCGCCTGCCGTGCGGGCGTCGGCCCGGAAAACGGCCTGCACCCGCTCGAACTCGGCCTGTGACACCACCGGGTTGGTGAAGAACGATCCGACGCTCCAGGTGTCGTGGTCATTCTCGTCGAGCACCATGCCTTTGCCCGCACGCAACTGCAGCACCGTCTGGCGAACTCGCAGCGGGTCCGCGCGCTCCCCCTGTTCGACGCCCAGCGCGTTGGCCAGTTCGCGGTAACGCAGCGGGGCGCTCCGGCGCGCTGGGTCCTGCTCGGCAGTCAGCGCGAACTCGACTTCGAGCACGATGACGGCATCGGAGTGTTTGAGGATGCTGGTGCGGTAGCCGAACTTGAGTTCTTCCGGTGCGGCCCAACGGACTTCGCCCGTGCGCCGGTCGAGCAACCGTACCCGGGTGATGGTGTCGGCGACCTCGGCCCCGTACGCGCCGACGTTCTGCACCGGGGTGGCCCCGGCCGATCCCGGAATCCCGGACAGACATTCCAGCCCGCCCAGACCGTGCCGCAGTGAGGTGACGACCACGTCGTCGAACACAGCGCCGGCCTCTGCGCGCACCAGATTGCCCTCGACGGTGATGGCGGCGTTGGCCACCCGCACGACGGTGAGCTCGGGCATCGTGTCGGCCAGGTCGTCGGCCAGGACCACGTTCGATCCACCCGCCAGGACCAGGATCGGCTCGGCCACGGCACGCAACACATCGATGAGCTGATCGGTGGTGGTGCAGGTGAGCACGCGCGGCGCCACCGGACCGACCCGCAGTGTGGTCAGCGGCGCCAGCGCCACGTCCTCGGCGACAGCGACACCGGCAACATACGAACTGACCACGGGCCGTAACGGTAGCCTGACCAGCTATGCCGCGATCATTCGACATGGCCACCAACTACGAAGGCAGCGTCGAACAGGTCCACCGGGCATTCGCCGACGAACGATATTGGCGGGCCCGGCTCGACGATTCGGGGGCCGACGAAACCACGCTTGACGCCCTGACGGTGACCGGCGATGGCGACATCGAGGCGCTCACCACCCAGATCCTGCGAGCAGACCGACTGCCCGGGCTGGTGTCGCAGTTTCACCGCGGCGATCTGAGGATCCGCCGCGAGGAGCGCTGGCAGCCGATCCGGGACGGATCGGCCGACGGCACGGTCAAGGGCTCCATCGAGGGTGCGCCGGTATCCCTTTCCGGAACCACGACGCTGGCCCCGGCCGACGGCGGATCCCGGCTGTCGGTGCACATCACCGTCGAGGTGAGGGTGCCGCTGGTCGGCGGGAAAATCGAGAGTTTCATCGGCTCGCAGCTGGCCGACCTGCTGATCGCCGAGCAGCGTTTCACCTCGGTGTGGATCGCCGAGCGCGGCTGAGTCCGGCGGTACGGTCTGTAGCCATGAGCCGACGCCGGCAGTCGACGATGGTGTTCGACGCACCCGCACAAACGATCTATGCCGCGTACGCGAGCGGCGAGTACTGGCAGGCCTTGATGGACCG
The DNA here is from genome assembly GCF_000426065.1 of Mycobacterium sp. URHD0025. Lineage (GTDB taxonomy): Bacteria > Actinomycetota > Actinomycetes > Mycobacteriales > Mycobacteriaceae > Mycobacterium. The sequence goes on from NZ_AUEQ01000019.1 coordinate 32,211, forward strand.
GTACGACGAGCTGACGCCCGGAAAATCCGACATCACGGAGTTCGGGGCCCACGAAGACGGCATCGAGGTCGTGTTCCGGCAGGTTCTGCCGCGCGAGGAGTTGCCGCCGATCCTGCGATCGGTGATACCGCTCGACATGGCCATCACCCGCAAGCAGTATTTCGGCCCCTTCGACCGGGACCGCGCGAACGGCCACTACTCAGCATCGGTTTCACACGTGCCGGGCCGGCTCGATGGCCGATATGTGCTCAGCGGGGCTTCCGCGGGCAGCCGGCTGCAGGCCGACAGCAAGTGCAAGGTGCCGATGCCCCTGCTCGGGGGCAAGCTCGAAGACATGGTCCTGCAGTCCGTCAACGACGTGTTCAGCATCGAGGGGGCGTTCACCGCTGAGTGGATCGCCGAGCACCTCTAGACCCGTCGGCGCGGTCACCCGGGGCACCACCGGGTACAACCGGCTGCGCCGCAGCGACCGCTGGCTGGTGCACTCGCCGCGGGTACGCACCGCGCTGCGGGTCGCAGCCGATCCGCTGGTGGTCGATCTCGGGTACGGCGCACTTCCGGTGACCACCCTCGAATTGGCGGCGCGGCTGCAGGCAGTCCGCCAGGACATCCGCGTGGTGGGCCTTGAGATTCACCCCGAGCGGGTGGCCACCGCGCGGAGCATGGCCGGGGGCACCGATGTGGAGTTCGCACTCGGCGGATTCGAGTTGGCTGGGCTGCGGCCGGTGCTGGTGCGGGCCTTCAACGTGTTGCGCCAGTACCCGGCCGAGGCTGTGCCGGACGCGTGGGCCACGATGTCGCGCCGGCTGGCGCCCGGCGGGCTGATCGTCGACGGCACCTGTGACGAGCTGGGCCGCCGGTGCTGCTGGGTGCTGCTGGACGAGGCCGGGCCGGTGAGCCTGACCCTGGCCTGCGACCCGTTCAGCATCGATCGGCCCTCGGATCTGGCCGAACGGCTGCCGAAGGTGCTGATCCACCACAACGTCGAAGGCCAGCCGATCCACACGCTGCTCAGCGCCGCCGATCGGGCGTGGGCCAGTGCCGCCGGGCACGGCGTCTTCGGGCCACGCGTGCGGTGGCGGGCCATGGTGGAGCTGCTGCGCGCCGAGGGGTATCCGATCGCCGCGCCGCGCCGACGGCTGCGTGACGGGGTGCTCACAGTGCCCTGGCCGACCATCGCCCCATTAAGCTGAGACGCATGCGAATTGCCCTGGCGCAGATCGCCACCGGCACCGACCCGTCGGCCAACCTGAAGCTGGTCGACGAGTTCACCCGGCGCGCCGCCGATGAGGGCGCCCGGTTGGTGCTGTTCCCCGAGGCCACGATGTGCCGGTTCGGCGTGCCCCTTGGCCCGGTCGCCGAGCGCCTGGACGGGCCGTGGGCGACGGGGCTGCGGGAGATCGCCGCGCAGGCCGGCGTCGTGGCGGTGGCCGGGATGTTCGCCCCCAGCGATGACGGCCGGGTCACCAACACCCTGATCGCTACCGGACCCGGGGTCGACGCGCACTACCACAAGATCCACCTCTACGACGCCTTCGGGTTCACCGAATCACGCACTGTCGCACCGGGTTTCGAGCCGGTGACGATCGGCGTCGACGGAGTCGCGGTGGGCCTGACCACTTGCTACGACGTCCGCTTCCCGGAGCTCTACGTGGAGCTGGCGCGTCGTGGCGCCCAGCTGATCACCGTGCACGCCTCATGGGGATCCGGGCCCGGCAAATTGGAGCAGTGGACCTTGCTGGCCAGGGCACGCGCACTGGACACCACGGGCTTCATCGCCGCGGTCGATCAGGCCTACCCGGGCGACGAGATCGCCAAGGCCGGCCCGACGGGCGTCGGCGGCAGCCTGGTGAGCTCCCCCACCGGCGAGGTTCTCACCGCGGCCGGCGCCGACCCGCAGTTGCTGACCTTCGACGTCGACGTCGACGCCGCCAACCAGGTCCGGGACACCATCGGGGTGCTGCAGAACCGCTCACGGTTCGCTCAGTCGGGTAAGGCACAATCGCTGGGGTGACCGATCCCTGGGCTCGCCCAACCGACCAGTCCCCGCCAGCCACCCAGGAGCTGCCTCCGCAGCCCCCCGCGCCCGATCAAGCGGGTCAGCCGGTGCAGCCCGGGCAGGTCGACCAGCCGACACCAGCGGCGTCCCAGCCGCAGGACCCCTCGGCACTGGCGAAGGTCAAGAAGCTGTTCTCGGACCCGCTGTCGGTGGTGCTGATCGCGGTGATCGTGGTGGCCCTGGTCGCCGCCGGTGTACTCGGTGGTGAGCTGTACGCCCGCAGCCGTGCCGACAAGATCGTCGCCTCGATCGTGGAATGCACCGTTCGCGACGGTGCGAAGGCGTCGTTCGATCCGCTGCCGCCGTTCCTCATGCAGCACGTGAGCGGGCACTACACCAACATCAACATCGAGACTGCCGGTAACCAGATCCGCGATGCCAAGGGCATGAAGCTAAAGCTGGACATCAAAGATGTGCGGATCCAGGAAACCGCTGACGCCAGCGGCACGGTGGGCTCGCTGGTCGCCGACATCTCGTGGAACACCGAAGGCATCCGCCAGACGGTGGCCGACATGGTGACGCTGCCCTTCATCGGCTCGGCCATCTCGGACGTGAAGACCAATCCGTCCAACGGGACGATCGAACTCAAGGGCCTGCTGGGCACCATCACCGCCAAGCCCACGGTGGTCAACAAGGGCATCTCACTGCAGATCGTCGATCTGAGCGCGATCGGCCTGTCCTGGCCGCGCGAGACCCTGCAGCCGATCCTGGACAAGTTCACCGCCCAGCTCACCGAGAACTACCCGATGGGCATCCACGCCGACAGCGTGCAGGTCACCGACGACGGCGTGGTGGCCAAGTTCTCCACCACCGACGCCTCGATGCCGAAGGCCACCGAGGACCCCTGCTTCGACAAGCTCTGATGTCTCGGCGCCGAGGCGCCTAACCGGTGAAGCCGTCGAGCACGGCGCGGGTGCCCGACAGGCCGAGCCGGGTGGCCCCGGCGTCGAGCATGGCCGCGGCGGCCTCGGCGGTGCGGATACCGCCGCTGGCCTTGACCCCGACATCGGCTCCGGCCGCGCGTGCCATCAGCTCGACGGCGCGGGCGGAGGCACCGCCACTGGGATGGAAACCGGTCGAGGTCTTGACGAAGTCGGCCCCGGCACCGACAGCGGCCCGGCACACGTCCTGCAACAGCACGTCGCCGGCGAACTCCAACAGCGCCGCGGACTCCACGATGACCTTGAGCGTGGCGCCGGGCACCGCCGCACGCACGGCGCTCACCTCGGCCGCCGTCGCGTCCAGGTCCCCGCTGAGCGCGAGGCCGACGTCGATCACCATGTCGATCTCGGCGGCGCCCGCGGCAACGGCCAGCTGTGACTCACGGGCCTTGATCTCGGCCAGGTGCTTGCCCGACGGGAATCCGGACACCGCGGCCACCGCCAGACCGGGCGGGGCGATCGCGGCCGCGGCGGATACCAGCGACGGCGACACGCATACCGAGAACACCCCGAGGTCGACGGCCTCTGCCACCAGTTTGTCGATGTCGGCCGCGGTGGCCTCGGGCTTGAGCAGGGTGTGGTCGACCAGGGCCGCCACCTGGGCGCGCGTATAGCTGCCCATCAGAACGGTTCCTCGCTGCCACCGGGATTGCATCCGGCGGCCAGCATCGCCTCGGGAGTGACCTCGGGCCGCCACGGCTCCAGGTTCCAGCTGGTCTTGCCCGGCTCGGCGAGCTCGGCGAACGTCCAGTGACACACGAACTGCTCGCGCATCCCGGGCAGGTCGGCATCCGGGGACAGCGCCAGCACCTCGGTCCAGGCCTGATCGGCCTGGGCCGCGCTACCGGGCTGTTGGGTCAGCGCGCGGGCGGCGTCGGTGGGATACACGCGCAGACTGGACAGGTCGCCCCATTTGGCCCATTCGACGTGGTCGACGTAGAGGTGATCACCGGCGCCTTGGCCGGGTTCGGCGGCGGCAGTGGCGGCCGAGGTCAGTACCGCGCCCAGCGCAATGCCTGCCGCGCCGAGCGCGGCCAGTGGTGAGCGCATCGGGTCAGCGCGACTTTCCCTGGATCTCCAGCAGTTTTGGCCGCACGTCGACGAGGTAGATGCCGGTGGCGCAGGCCGAGATGGCGGCGCCGAACGCGTCGCGCAGCAGTAGGGCGAGCAGCAGCGCCACTCCCAGGATCGCCAGCCACACCGGCTTGGTGAGCTTGCCGGTGGCCGTATAGGCGTCCGGACGCTGCATGGCGGCGTGGACGAGCGCGTAGACGCCCACGAAGAAGACTACGGCGACCAGTACAAAGACAATGACGCCCGCAAGGTTGGCGAGTTGCACCTCACCAGCCTATGCGGGCGTCATCACCAGCGTCGACCGACGGGGCTGTAGCCCCGGCCGGCGACACCGGAATTACTTCTGGGTGACCTTCTTGGCCGGAGCGGCCGCGGTCTTCTTGGCGGCCGGGGTGGTCTTCTTGGCCGCGGCCGGAGCAGCCTTCTTGGCGGGAGCGGCCTTCTTGGCGGGCGCGGAGGCCGGGGCGGCCTTGGTCACGGCCTGCTCCGTCTTTTTGGGCAGCTCGACGCCGACCAGCTTGGCGGCACGCTCGCCGACCGCGCGGGTCTGGGTCGCCACGGTGCCGAGGGCTTCCTGGGTCAGCTCGACGGCCTGGTCGGTGTATCCCTCGACCCGGCTGGCGGCTTCCTCGATGGCGGGCTGGTTGCGCAGGCGCTCCAGCGCCGCCTCGCCACGCTCGACCAGCTTGTTGTAGGTCGCGGTGGCCTGATCGGCGTAGCCCTCGGCGGCCTTGCGCAGCTCGTCGGAGGTGAACCGGTCGCGCAGCTCGTCGAACTGTGCCGGCAGGTCTTCCTGCAGCTTGGTCAGGCGGGCGCGGCCTTCCTCGACACGGGTCTCGGCGTCGGTGCGGGCACCCTCGGCACGCTCACGGAGGCTGGCGACGATCTCGTTGACCGTGGCCAGGGCCAGGTCGGCAGCGCCGACTGCGGCCAGCAGCGGGGCCTTGAGGTCTTCGATGGTGGGCTGAGTCTTCTCGGTCATGCGAATTCCTTTCTCAGGATGGGCTTTTCGTGCGAGTGGTTATCGGGCAGCTGGTGAGGCGTCAATCAGTTGTCGGCTCCTCACCTGCATCGGCTTCGTTCTGCGCTCGGAACGATGTGTAGATGTCGAGCAGCACCTGCTTTTGCCGCTCGGTGATCGCCACGTCGTTGACGATGGCGTCGCGGACCTCGCTGGGCTCGCTGGGCTCCAAGATCCCGGCGCGCACATAGAGGACTTCCGCCGACACCCGCAGTGCCTTCGCGATCTGGTTGAGCACGTCGGCGGAGGGTTTGCGCAATCCCCGTTCGATCTGGCTCAGGTAGGGATTGCTGACGCCGGCCTTCTCGGCCAACTGCCGCACCGATACCTGTGCCGCCTCACGCTGGGACCGGATGAAGCTCCCGATGTCCTGCGCAGCGTTGGAGACGACAGCCGCGAGATTTTCTTCTTGCGTCATGTCATTCCCCTCATAGCCCGGGTATCCGTTAACGACGGAATTCACGCTACGACGGGGTGCTAACTTTTGCAAGCACTAGTTAGCGCAGGTCAGAAGAGTAGTTGGGCTATCGAATAGATGATCAGGCCCGCCAGCGAGCCCACCACGGTGCCGTTGATCCGGATGAACTGCAGGTCACGGCCCACATGGAGCTCGATGCGGCGGCTCGCCTCGTCGGCGTCCCAGCGTTCGATGGTCTCGGTGATGATAGCTGTGATCTCGGTCCCATACTCGGCGACCAGGTGTTTTGCGCCTCGGATGATCCAGCCGTCGACCTTGTCGCGTAGCTCGGCGTCGTCACACAAGGACTCGCCGATCCGCATCACCGAGTCGGCGATCCGGGTCCGCAACGCCGAGGACGGGTCGTCCACGGACTCCAGGATGATCCGCTTGGCGGCCGCCCACGCCGTCTCGGCCGCCCGGGCCACCTCGTCGCGGCCCATGAGCTGTTCCTTGACGTTCTCGGCGCGCTGAATCGTCGCCTCGTCATTCTGCAGATCGTCGGCGAACTCGAACAGGAAGCGGGTCGCCGAACGCCGCAACTCATGGTCGGGGTTACGACGCACCTTGTCGGTGAAGTCCATCAACTCCCGGTGGATCCGCTCGCCGACCAGGTGATCGACCCACCGCGGCGACCAGGTCGGCGAATCCCGCTCGATGACGCGTTCGATGACCTCACCGGAGTTCAGCGACCACTGGAACGCCCGGTCGCACAGCAGCTGGATCAGCGCCTCCTGACGGCCCTCCTGCAGCAGCGTCGACAGCACCCGGCCGATCGGCGGGCCCCATTTCGGTTCGGCGATGCGTTTGACGATCATCCGGTCCAGCACATGCTGGACGTCCTCGTCGCGCAGCATCTCCACCCCGACGCGAAGCACCGTCGACGCCTCGGCGGCCACCCGCTCGGCATGGGAACGGTCCGACAGCCATTTGCCGAACCGGCCGGCCACCTGTGCGTCGTGCAGCTTGTTCGCGATCACCTCCGGGGACATGAAGTTCTCCCGGACGAACGCGCCGAGGCCCTCCCCCAGCTGGTCCTTCTTGCGCTTGATGATGGCCGTGTGCGGGATGGGCAGCCCGAGCGGATGCTTGAAAAGCGCCGTCACCGCGAACCAGTCGGCAAGCGCACCGACCATGCCCGCCTCGGCCGCGGCCCGCACATAACCGATCCATGGCGCCGCACCCAGCCCTGCCCCGCCCCGCGACTGTGCCCAGGTGCACATCAGGAAGATCACCGTGGCGCCGACCAGAAAGCTCAGCGCGACCAGCTTCATCCTCCGCAAACCCCGCAGCCGTTCGGCGTCGGCGGCGCTGTCCGCCCCGGCCAGCGTTTCGGCAAAACTCGGCCGTGGGTCCGCAAGCGCGCGGACTCCCGCGTCGGTTCGATGTGCCACGGTTTCCATCTTGCGCTATCGCCGCAACTGACGGTCCGACCCACAGGCCGGTATCCGCAGATTCGCCGTAGTATCAAGTGGAACTAGGGAATGGGACTACTGCGACTGTGGCACAGACTCCGCCGGTGACGGTGAAGACCGATGGACGCAAGCGGCGCTGGCACCAGCACAAGGTGGAGCGGCGCAATGAACTGGTAGACGGCACCCTCGAAGCCATCCGGAGCCGGGGTAGCAACGTCAGCATGGATGAGATCGCCGCCGAGATCGGCGTGTCCAAGACCGTGCTCTACCGCTACTTCGTCGACAAGAACGATCTCACCACCGCGGTGATGATGCGGTTCGCCCAGACCACACTGATCCCGAACATGGCTTCGGCCCTGTCCTCCAACCTCGACGGTTTCGACTTGACCCGCGAGATCATCAAGGTGTACGTGGAAACCGTTGCCGCCGAGCCGGAGATCTATCCGTTCGTGATGGCGAACAACTCGGCCAGCAAGAGCAAGGCCGTCGCCGATTCCGAACAGATCATCGCGCGCATGCTGGCCGTCATGCTGCGCCGCCGGATGGCCCAGGCCGGCATGGACACCCGCGGTGCCGAGGCGTGGGCCTTTCACACCGTCGGCGGCGTCCAGCTGGCCACCCACTCATGGATGTCGAACCCGCGGATGACAGCCGACGACCTGATCGACTACCTGACCATGCTGTCCTGGAACGCGCTGTGCGGCATCGTCGAAGTCGGCGGCTCGCTGGAAAAGTTCAACTCGCTGCCGCACCCGTCACCGGTTCTCCCGCCGCAAATGCTTGACTGAGCCGGTGAGCGACAACGACGACCTTCCCGCGCTGTGGACCCACGAACCGCATGACCTGCTGGCCTTCCGCCCGGGCGACAAGGTTGCCCACATCGACACCAATGGCACGCCCGGATTCCAGGGCAAGAAGAGCGATGCGCCGACGCTGCAGACCGAGCGCAACATGCGGCTCGCCTCACTGCAGGAGATGCTCTACGCCCGGTGCAAGAGCGGCGACGACAACCGTTCGGTGCTGCTGATACTGCAGGGCATGGACACCGCAGGCAAGGGCGGGATCGTCAAACATGTTGTGGGAGCGGCGAACCCACAGGGCATCCGATACACCAGCTTCGGCAAGCCGACGGAGGAGGAGCGGGCCCACCACTACCTGTGGCGGATCCGCAACGCCCTCCCGCCCGCCGGCCACGTCGGGGTGTTCGACCGCTCGCACTATGAGGACGTGCTGATCGTGCGCGTGCACAACCTGGTGCCGCCCGACGTCTGGGGCGCCCGCTACGACGAGATCAACGCCTTCGAACGCGAGTTGGTCGATGCCGGCACCACATTGGTGAAAGTGGCGATGTTCGTCTCCCTCACCGAGCAGAAGGAACGTCTGGCCGAGCGGTTGGAACGGCCCGACAAGTACTGGAAGTACAACCCCGCCGACATCGACGAGCGGCTGCTCTGGCCCAGATACCAGGAGGCCTACCAGGCCATGCTGGAGAAGACGTCGACCGACTACGCGCCCTGGCACATCGTGCCGTGTGACAAGAAGTGGTACAGCCGGCTCGCCATCACCGAGCTGCTCATCGAGGCGCTCAAAGGCCTCAACATGTCGTGGCCGCCGCCGGACTTCGATGTCGAGGCGGAGAAGAAGCGGCTGGCCGACGCTTGAGGTCGGGGGCCTGAGGTCGAGGGCTTGAGGTCAGGGGCCTGAGGTCGGGGGCCTGAGGTCGTCCCGCCCAGCCGTCCCGCCTAGTTGTCGCGCCTAGGCGTCCCGCCTAGTCGTCGCGCGCCGAGATTGAATCCAGGGACACCAATCGCGCTGATCCTGTCCCTGAGTGCAATTTCGCGATGCGACGGCGCGCTCCAAATACATCAGGCGCCTCGGATCCGGGATCCGAAGCGCCTGATGCGGAAGAGCGAAACTACTTGACCAGGGTGAACTGGCCGATGTTGGTGATGCCGCGGCGGAAGAAGTCGGCGCAACCGGTCAGGTACTTCATGTACCGGTCGTAGACCTCCTGGCCCTGCATGGCGATGGCCTCGTCCTTGGCCGCCTCCAGGTTGGCCGCCCACATGTCCAGCGTCCGCGCGTAGTGCGGGCGCAGCAGGTGGATGCGCTCCAGCTTGAAGCCCGAGCCGTCGGCCAGCTTCTCGATGTCCTCGACCGCCGGAAGCTGCCCACCGGGGAAGATCTCCTCGCCGATGAACTTCATGAACTTCAGGTCGCTGATCGTCAGCTTGATGCCGTTCTCGCGGAAGAACTGCTGGGTGTGCGCCAGGATCGTGTGCAGCAGCATGCGGCCGCCGTTCTCCGGCAGGATGCTGTAGGCCCGCTCGAAGAACACCGGGTAACGCTCGGCCTTGAAGGCCTCGAACGCGCCGATCGACACGATGCGGTCGACGGGCTCGTTGAACTCCTCCCAGCCCTGCAGCCGGATCTCGATGTTGCGCTCGGTGTCGATCTTGGACAGCCGCTCGCGGGCGTACTCCGACTGAGCCTTGCTCAGCGTGATGCCGATGACGTTGACGTCGAACTTGGTGACCGCACGCTCCAGCGCGCCGCCCCAGCCACAGCCGATGTCGAGCAGGGTCATGCCCGGCTTGAGGTCCAGCTTGCCCAGTGCGAGGTCGAACTTGGCGTTCTGCGACTCCTCGAGCGTCATGTCCTCGCGCTCGTAGTAACCGCAGGTGTAACCCATGGTCGGCCCGAGCCAGAGGGCGAAGAACTCATTCGAGATGTCGTAGATCGACTGCGACTCCTCGTAGTACGGAGCAAGATCGGACTCGACGTTAGACATACGAAAAATTACCTCTTTGCGTTTCTGCTGCTGTGACGACCGACGGGTTGGGCCGACGCGTGTTTTCACGCAGACTCTATAGAGCGAGCCAGCAGGCCCTACTGTGGGTAGACTAGCTAAGCCTCGGCCATAGTGCCAGCGCGGGTTGGTTCAGTACGTGTAGAAGCCCTGACCCGACTTTTTGCCCAGCTGTCCCGCCTCGACCATGCGCAACAGCAGCGGCGGCGCCGCATACAAAGGCTCTTTGAACTCGTCAAACATCTTGTCGGCGATGAGCTTCAGGGTGTCCAGGCCGACCAGGTCGGACAGGCGCAGCGGGCCCATGGGGTGGGAAAGGCCTGCCACCACGGCTTTGTCGACGTCTTCAATTGTGGCAAAGCCGCCTTCGACCATCCGGATGGCCGCCAGCAGGTAGGGCACCAGCAACGCGTTGACCACGAAACCGGACCGGTCAGAACAACGGACGACCTGTTTTCCGATGACTGTGCCGGCGAATTCCTCGACGCGCGCGGCGGCGGCATCCGAGGTCACCAGAGTGCTCACCAGTTCGACCAACGGCAACACCGGAACCGGGTTGAAAAAGTGCAGGCCCAGCACCCTGGCAGGATTCTGGGTAGCTGCTGCGAGTTTCATGATCGGAATGCTTGAGGTGTTGGAGGCCAGCACCGCGTCGGGGTCGGTGATCACGCGGTCCAGGTCGGCGAAGATCTTTGCCTTGACGTTCTCATCCTCGATCACGGCCTCGATGACCAGCTGACGGTCGGCCAGGTCCTCGATGGTGGTGGTGAACTTCAGCTTGCCGAGGGCGGCGTCCTTCTCCCGCTCCGTGACCTTGCCCGCGCTGACGCCGCGCTCGAGCGACTTGGTGATGCGGTTGCGCCCGGCGGTCACCAGTGCGTCGGTGGTCTCGAACACCAGGACGTCGACGCCGGCACGCGCGGACACCTCGGCGATACCCGCACCCATCTGGCCGGCACCGATCACACCTACTCGTTCAATTTGATTGCTCACTACTTCACTTTCGTCTCAATGTCCGGACACGCGACAGGCCCCGCCCAGGATTCTGAGCGGGGCCTGCGCTGTCAAGACAGTCGGTACCGCGAGCAGACGCAAACTCGTCCATTTCGGGACCGAAACGTGCGAGTTTGTGTCTGCTCAGCGGATGCGGCCTAGTGGAACTGACCCTCTTCGGTGGAACCGGCCAGCGCGGTGGTCGAGCTGGTCGGGTCCACGGTGGTGGCGATCCGGTCGAAGTAGCCGGCGCCGACCTCGCGCTGGTGCTTGGTGGCGGTGTAACCGCGCTCCTCGGCGGCGAACTCGCGCTCCTGCAGCTCGACGTAGGCCTTCATCTGCTCGCGGGCGTAGCCGTGGGCCAGATCGAACATCGAGTAGTTGAGGGCGTGGAAGCCTGCCAGCGTGATGAACTGGAACTTGAAGCCCATCGCGCCCAGCTCGCGCTGGAACTTGGCGATGGTGTCGTCGTCCAGGTGCTGCTTCCAGTTGAACGACGGCGAGCAGTTGTAGGACAGCATCTGGTCGGGGAACTCGCTCTTGACGCCCTCGGCGAACTTCTTGGCCAGCTCGAGGTCCGGGGTGCCGGTCTCCATCCAGATGAGGTCGGCGTACGGCGCGTAGGCCTTGGCGCGGGCGATGCAGGGCTCCAGGCCGTTCTGCACCCGGTAGAAGCCCTCGTTGGTGCGCTCACCGGTGATGAACGGGCGGTCGCGCTCGTCCACGTCGGAGGTGATCAGCGTGGCGGCCTCGGCGTCGGTACGGGCGATGACCAAGGTCGGCACGTCGGCGACGTCGGCGGCGAGACGGGCCGAGGTCAGGGTGCGGATGTGCTGCTGGGTCGGGATGAGCACCTTGCCACCGAGGTGGCCGCACTTCTTCTCCGAGGCCAGCTGGTCTTCCCAGTGCGAGCCGGCGACGCCTGCGGCGATCATGGCCTTCTGCAGCTCGTAGACGTTGAGCGCACCACCGAAGCCGGCCTCACCGTCGGCGACGATCGGGGCGAGCCAGTTCTCGACCGAGGTGTCGCCCTCGACCTTGGCGATCTGGTCGGCGCGCATCAGCGCGTTGTTGATGCGGCGGACGACCTGCGGCACCGAGTTGGCCGGGTAGAGGCTCTGGTCGGGGTAGGTGTGGCCGGACAGGTTGGCGTCACCGGCGACCTGCCAACCCGACAGGTAGATGGCCTTCAGGCCGGCGCGGACCTGCTGGACGGCCTGGTTGCCGGTCAGCGCGCCGAGCGCGTTGACGAAGTCCATGTCGTGCAGCTGCTCCCACAGCACCTCGGCGCCGCGGCGGGCCAGGGTGTTCTCCTCGACGACGGAGCCCTGCAGGGCGACCACGTCGGCCGGGGTGTAGGTACGGGTGATGCCCTTCCAGCGGGGGTTGTGATCCCAGTCGTGCTGGATCTGCTCCGGTGACTTGGGGGTGCCCACGGTCGACATAGGACTGCTCCTTCGGTTTGTTTCAGTCGCCTTGATCCACCGCCGCGTCGTTCGCCTTGTTAATTGCTAACGCCGTGACAGCTTCACTGTTGTGCTAATCCGACGATGGCACAGCACATATCCGCAGGTCCACCCGTTTCAGTTGCCAAGTTTCGCCAAAGCGCTTAGTTAACTTGCAAAGGTTGCGAAGAAATATGATGGCTGTACCGGTTCAGAAGCTACCGACGAGTAGCCCATAGGCGCAGGTCAGTACGCTCGTACTGTTAAACCGGGAGGGGTCAGAGCGAGAACAGTGCGGCGATCGCTTTTGTCTCGTCGCCGACTGCATATGTGAGCGTTCTAACAGTCCGGTCGGTGAGCTCTTCGCCGAATTTGTCGGTCGATCCGGCCGGGTGAACGTGCGACACGATCTCGAGCTTCTCCCCGAGAGCCACCGCGGCGTCGTGCTCGATGGTCACCCGCAGCGGCTTCTCCAGCAGCTCGGGATGGGAGTACAGGTAGTCCTCGATCACCGTCCAGTAGACCGAGTTGTTCATGTGGTCGAACAGGTCGATGTCGGACACCCGGACCGGATACTCACGGATCTCCGCCGCGTCCTCACGGCTGCCGGCCTTCAGGTAGGACTTCCAGCGCAGCCGCGCTTCGTCGGTGGTGCGGCGCAGGCCCGAGAGGAAGTCGTCGGAGATGCGGGCCGGGCCCTGCGTCTCCCGATTGATGTTGATCCAGAACGCCTCGGATTCCATCAGGCCGCCCTTGCGGCCGTCGATCCGCACGCGCATCTCGCACCACCGGTTCGAGGTGCCCGAACACCACCGCCGCATCCGCAGCATGTCCTGGAATTCGATGGGCCTGATGAGGTCGATCATGGTGCGCCGCACGATCCACAACGGGTGGGTCTCCTCGAAACCGAGTTCGCGGAGATGGTCCGATCCGATGTCCTGGATGTGGCGCGCGGCGGCATCGAAGCGCAGCCGGCCTGCCCGGTCGATATCGCCCACCCGCAGCGGCCATTCGCGGTCGAAGACGTCGGGATGCGGATCGGGTACCGGCATCATCACCTTGTTCAGTCCGGTGGTCGAAGTGTGCGCGGTTCCCGCCATGATCATCTCTCCAGTCGCTTTCGCCTGAGCCGATCATGCCAGGCAGCCCGATGATGCCAGTAGAGACCAAACTGCCAAGAATGCAAAGGGAATCTTCGCACCGTTGTTAGGCTGTTTGACGTGGCAAAAACGTTCGTCGGATCGCGGGTGCGTCAACTGCGGAGCGAGCGCGGTTTCAGCCAGGCGGCACTGGCCCAGATGCTGGACATCTCCCCCAGTTATCTCAACCAGATCGAGCACGACGTGCGCCCGCTGACCGTGGCCGTGCTGCTGCGTATCACCGAGGTGTTCGGGGTGGACGCCACGTTCTTCGCCTCCCACGACGACACGCGTCTGGTGGCCGAGATGCGTGAGGTCACGATGGACCGCGACCTCGGCGCGGAGATGGACGTCGCCGAAGTCGCCGACATGGTGGCGGCGTATCCGAATTTCGCCCGTGCCATGGTCAATCTGCACCGCCGTTACCGGCTGACCACCACCCAGCTGGCCGCCGCCACCGAGGACCGGTACTCCGACGGCAGCGGCAGCGGTTCGATCACCATGCCGCACGAGGAAGTCCGCGACTACTTCTATCAGCGGCAGAACTACCTGCACGAACTCGACACTGCCGCCGAGGATCTGACCACCACGATCCGCATGCACCGGGGTGATCTGGCCGGCGAGCTGGCCAACCGGATGACCACGGTGCACGGTGTGCGGATCGTCCGGCGGATCGACCTGGGCGACACCGTGCTGCACCGCTACGACCCGGCCACCAAGACCCTGGAGATGGGCAACCACCTCTCCAGCGGCCAGCAGGTGTTCAAGATGGCGGCCGAACTGGCCTTCCTGGAATTCGGCGAACTCATCGACAAGATGGTCGACGAGGGCATGTTCACCAGCGATGAATCCCGCACCCTGGCCCGGCTCGGGCTGGCCAACTACTTCGCCGCGGCGACCGTGCTCCCCTACCGCCAATTTCACGATGTGACAGAGAATTTCCGCTATGACGTGGAACGGCTGTCGGCGTTCTACTCGGTGAGCTACGAGACCATCGCACACCGGCTGTCGACGCTGCAGCGCCCGTCGATGCGCGGCGTCCCGTTCTCGTTCGTGCGGGTCGACCGCGCGGGCAACATGTCAAAGCGCCAGTCCGCCACCGGTTTCCACTTCTCCTCGTCGGGCGGTACGTGCCCACTGTGGAACGTCTACGAGACCTTCGGCAATCCGGGCAAGATCGGGGTGCAGATCGCCCAGATGCCGGACGGGCGCAACTACATGTGGGTGGCGCGCACCGTGGAGCGGCGCGCATCGCGCTACGGCCAGCCCGGCAAGACATTTGCCATCGGGCTGGGATGCGAGCTGCGCCACGCGCATCGGCTGGTGTACTCCGAAGGGCTCGACCTCTCCGGCGAGGTGGCCACGCCCATCGGCTCGGGCTGCCGGGTGTGCGAACGCGACAATTGCCCGCAACGCGCCTTCCCGGCGCTCGGCAAGGCTCTCGACCTCAATGAGCACCGCTCGACCGTGTCACCGTATTTGGTGCGGCAGCCCTGACCGCAGGGGAAATCCGCGTTGTCGCGGCAGCAAGTTACTCACGGTAGGCTACTATCAGTAAGTTACTGTTGGTAGGCACTGCCGAGGAGTCAAGATGGGCGACCAATCCGTCGCTGCCCCGAAACGACGCTTGTCGAAGCAGGATCGCCACGCTCAACTCCTCAGCGTGGCAAGGGAGTTGATCCGGGAGGCAGGCACGGAAGAGTTCACCCTCGGACGGCTGGCCGAGCGGGCCGGTGTGACCAAGCCCGTGGTCTACGACCACTTCGGCGACAAGGCCGGCGTGCTCGCCGAGCTCTATCGCGAGTTCGAGGAACGCCAGCGCGAGATGCTCGACGCGGCACTGGCCGGCGCCGAGCAAGAGGTGCGAGCAGTGGCGCGCGTGGTCGCGGGCGCATACATCGACTGCTGCCTCGCGGAGGGGCGGGAACTGGCCGACGTGGTCGCCGCACTCGCGGGCTCACCCACGCTGAGCCGGCTGCGCCAGGAGGCCGAGGACGCCTATCTCGCCATGTGCCGTGAGGCACTGGCACCGTTCCCTGGTCGCATAGACGCGACAGGCCTGCGCGCCGTCATCGGGGCCGGCGACGCCTTGGCCCGAGACGCGCTCGCCGACAGGATCAGCTCCGCCGATGCCCGCAGCACCCTGGCCCGTGTCATCACGGCCATCGCTGCTGACGACCAACACGACACGACACAGGTGACTTCATGACGATCGCACATCCACCGAAGCCCGGCACCGCCCTGTGGCTCTACGCGCACCCCCGCCGCGGCTCGCTGAACGACCGCCTCTTCCAGGCCGGAACCGAGGCACTGTCCGCGCAGTACGAGGTAATGATCTCGGACCTGCACGCCCAGGAGTTCGACCCGGTCCTCAGTGATCGCGACCTCGGAGAGCCGGCCGGCAAGCCGGGGAACATCGTCGAGCTGACAGGCGAGGCGTACTCCCGCGGCCAGCTGCCTGCCGATGTGCGCGAGGAACAGGCCAAGCTCGCCGCGGCGGAGCTGCTGATCGTGCAGTTCCCGCTGTGGTGGTACGGGCCGCCGGCAATCTTGAAAGGCTGGTTCGACCGGGTGCTCACGAACGGGTTCGCCTACGGCGATCTCGATCCCGAACTCGGGGTGCCCCGGCGCTACGGTGACGGCGGCCTGATCGGGCGCAAGGCCCTCATTGTGGTGACCGCAGGAGAGGATGCGCGCTCCATCGGACCGCGCGGCATCAGCGGGGACCTCGAATCGCTGCTCTTCCCTCTTATCCACGGCACGCTCTGGTACGTCGGAATCGAAGCACTTGACCTGCATGTGGTCCACGACGCCGACGGCTTGGAGGCGGCCGACGTCGACCTGGAGGCTCAGCGCCTGCAAGAAAGACTGCGGACAATCGGCACCGAGCGGGTCCGACGGTTTCGGCGTTTGCGCGATGGCGACTACCAGGAGACCCGTGCCCTGCGTGGGGACCTTCTCCCAGGGCGCACCGACCTTGGCATCCACCTCGCCGACCACGGATAGCACCGAGCTGAGTCGGTCTCGGGCGCCAACCGGCAGCTGGACCTTCTGAACCTCATCACCTGTGCCAGACTCGGCTGGGTGAGTGCAATCGAGCCCGCCCGTATCGCACCTGGCGGATTCCGCGAGCTGGGCCCCGTCAATTGGGCCATCGCCAAGCTGGGCGCCCGCGCCATCCGGGCACCGAGGTTCACCCTGATGAACGTCCTGGGTCAGCACAAGCTGCTGTTTTTGGCCTGGCTGCCCTATTCCGGGCTGCTGCTCGGCCCGCTCGGCAAGTTGCCGCGACAGGATGCGGAGTTGGTCATCCTGCGGGTCGGTCATCTGCGGGATTGCGAATACGAACTGCAGCAGCACCGCCGGCTCGCCCGCAGTCGCGGTGTGGACGCCGAGACACAGGCCCGTATCTTCAAGGGCCCCGACGCCGAGGGCCTGACCGACCGTCAGCGGGTGCTGATCACCGCGACCGACGAGTTCGTCGTCACCCGGTCCGTCTCGGCGGAAACCTGGGGCGCGCTCTCTGCGATCTTCACCAAGCAGCAGCTCATCGAATTCTGCATGCTGGCAAGCCAATACGATGGCCTGGCCGCCACCATGACGACGCTGCGGATCCCGCTGGACTTCCCCGACTGAGTGATTTCGGTGCAACGGGTAACGGCCGGCGTCACCGGATGCACCCAAATCGCATCAGAGGTACGTGACCCCGAGCAGCACGAGCGAGAAGATCACCGGCGAGACCGGCAGTGCCCACAGGAACGCCGCCCAGGTGTGGGATTTCTGCTGGTATTTGCGCCGGCCGAAGTAGGCGCCCGCGGCCCCACCGATGAATGACAGGGCGGCGACCAGCAACACCCAGATGTTGACTCGGGAGCCTTCGGTGGCCAACGTGATGGCGGCCAGCCACAGGATGTGGCCGACCACCAATCCGACTATGCCGGCGACGATTTCGTTTCTCAAAAGTTGATCATGTGGCCGGTCAGACCGTGGAAGCACTCCTGCAGCGCCTCCGACAGGGTCGGGTGGGTGTGCACGTTGCGGGCCAGCTCGTTGGCGGTCAGGTCCCACTTCTGGGCCAGCGTCAGCTCCGGCAGCAGTTCGGACACGTCGGGCCCGATCAGGTGCCCGCCGATGAGTTCGAGGTGCTTCTTGTCCGCGATGAGCTTCACGAAACCGGTCGGGTCGGCCAGGCCGTGGGCCTTGCCGTTGGCGGTGAACGGGAACTTGGCGACGACGACGTCGTAGCCCTCGGCTTTGGCCTGCTCCTCGGTGAGACCGAAGCTCGCCACCTGCGGCTGGCAGAAGGTGGCGCGCGGCATCATCCGGTAGTCACCCAGCGCCAGAGTCTCTGCGCCGCCGATGGTTTCGGCCGCGACAACGCCCTGCGCCTCGGCGACGTGGGCCAGCTGCAGCTTGCCGGTGACATCGCCGATGGCGTAGATGTTCGGCACATTGGTGCGCATGTAGTCGTCGATGCCGATGGCCTTGCGGTCGGTCAGCGCCACGCCGGCCGCCTCCAGGCCGAAGCCCTCGACGTTGGGTGCGAAGCCGATGGCCTGCAGTACCTTGTCGGCCTTGAGCTCTTCGGTCTTGCCGTCCTTGCTGACGGTGACAACAACGGACCCGTCGCCCCCCTTGTCCAAGATGCCCTCGACCTTGGTCCCCGTGAGGATCTTCACGCCCAGCTTCTTGTACTGCTTCTCGATCTCCTTGGAGACCTCGGCATCCTCGTTGGGCAGGGCGCGCGGCAGGAACTCGACGATGGTGACGTCGACGCCGTAGTTCTTGAGCACGTAGGCGAACTCCATGCCGATGGCACCGGCCCCGGCGATGATGATCGACCCCGGAAGATCGCGCGAGAGGATCTGGGTTTCGTAGGTGACGACGTTGTCGGACAACGAGGTGCCCGGCACCAGACGGGTCGACGACCCGGTGGCGATGATGGCGTTGTCGAAGGTGAGTTCCTCTGTCCCGCCTTCGTTGAGCTTCACCGACATCGCCTTGGGGCCGGTGAACGTGCCGTAGCCGTGCACCTCGGTGATCTTGTTCTTCTTCATCAGGAAGTGCACGCCGGCGACGCGACCGTCGGCGACCTTGCGGCTGCGGTCGAAGGCGGCACCGTAATCGAAGGTTGCCTCACCGCTGATACCGAAGGTCTTGGCTTCCTTGTTGAAGATGTGCGCGAGTTCCGCGTTGCGCAGCAGCGCCTTGGACGGGATACACCCGACATTGAGGCACACGCCGCCCCAGTATTTGGGTTCGACAATTGCGGTGTTCAGCCCCAGTTGGGCGGCACGAATGGCCGCGACGTATCCACCGGGACCAGCTCCGAGAACGACGACGTCAAAGTGGGTCACGACCCCACCCTAGTGGGCGACGCAATTCTCCTACCGGGCGATCCAGCCGAATACGTAGGCGCCGTAGAAAACCGCCGCCGCGGCCAGGGCCGCCATGGGCGCCGACATCAGGGCGATGGCCAGCGCCGAGACCAGCGGTTTGCGCTGGGCCGTCGACGCCACCAAGGCACCGAGCGTCGTGACGACGATGTAGGCGAGGACGACGAACACCGGCCACGTCTTGTCGGCTGACTGGTACCAGTAGTAGTACAGGCCGGCGCCCGCCGCGGCGGAGACGAACCACACGCCGGCCAGGACGCCGACGAACGTCCACCACTTCACGAACAGGTATGACCCCTCGACCACGATGGGCGGGGCCGGCGCGGGTAGAGGCGCCGAAGGCGCGTCGTCGTCGGAAACGGTCTCGTCCGGGGTCATGTCCTCGGCGGACGTGGTTTCCCGCGGCAAGTCCTGGTCGAGGACCTCGTTCTCCCCGGTGTCGAACAACGGCACGAAGTCCGCGGTGGAGGTGTCGACGTCCTCAGCCATGCGATGCCACCTGGACGATCGCCAGCGCGCCGAACCAACCGGGCGCGATGGCCAGGGTGCATGCGCCGAGCGTGGTCACCCATCGCCGCCCCGACACGAGCACCATCACGATCCCGAGGACGCCGGGCACCCCGAGGACGAGTCCGATCACCACATCGGGCCGGACGGTGACCGTGACCAGCAATGTCGTGGCGATACCCACCAACAGCCCGACCGCTACGCCGACCAACATCGCGCTGGTCAGCAGCCACGCCCGTGGCAGCGGAATCACTCTTCGACGATAACGCCGCAGGCCGCGACGGCCCGCTACATCCGCGCGGCGCGTCCGCTTGGGATCGGACAGGCGTCGGCGGCCTCGTCGACGATGTGGCTGCCGGTATCGGAAGGTCGGGCTCCGGCGCTGTACTGCGAGCCGGTCACCGGTGGAACTTCCGCCAACAGGTCGTTCTCGGCGTCGGTGAAGGCCCGGCCGCGGGACAGGAACCGCATGCCCTCGGGGGCCTCCAGGCTGAAACCGCCGCCGCGGCCGGGAACGACGTCGATGACCAGCTGGGTGTGCTTCCAGGCATCGAATTGCGGGCCGGAGATCCACACCGGCACTCCGGTTCCGACGTCCAGGATCGCCAGCAGGATGTCGCGATCGCCGACGATGAACTCTCCGTCGGGATAGCACATCGGCGAGGAACCGTCGCAGCATCCGCCGGACTGGTGGAACATCAACGCCCCGTGCCGTTCCTGCAACCGCGTCAGCAGTGCGGCGGCGGCCGCGGTGATCAGGGCCCGCGCGGGTGCCTGGCCCATCAGGTCCTCGCTTCCGTTCGACAGTGGTGTTGTTCAGCTCACATTACGCGCGCGGTCACAATGGACAGGTGGCAACGGACCCTTACCTGTGGCTTGAGGACATCGGCGGCGACGACGCGTTGGCGTGGGTGCGTGCGCACAACGAACCGACGATCGCCGAGTTGAGCGGCGAGCGTTTCGAGGCGATGCGCTCTGAGGTGTTGGAGATCCTCGACACCGATGCGCGGATTCCCTATCCGGGCCGGCGAGGCGAGTATCTGTACAACTTCTGGCGCGACGAGGCGAACCCGCGCGGCCTGTGGCGACGCACCACGCTCGAGAGCTACTGCGGTCGACGAGCCGGCGATGAGCCCTCGGGCGAAGAGCAGACGACACAGTGGGACGTGATCCTCGATCTGGACGAGCTGGCCCGGGCCGAGGACGAGAACTGGGTGTGGGCCGGGCCCGAGGTGATCGAGCCGGATCACACATTGGCCATGATCAGCCTGTCCCGCGGCGGCGCCGACGCCACCGTGGTGCGCGAGTTCGACATGCGGACAAGGGAATTCGTCCCCGGCGGGTTCGAGCTGGCCGAGGCCAAGTCCTCGGTGTCCTGGGAGGACGAGGACACCCTGCTGGTGTGCACCGACTTCGGCGAGGGCTCGATGACCGAGTCCGGTTACCCGCGCATCGCCAAGCGGTGGCGCCGCGGCGAGCCGCTGGCCGACGCCGAGACGGTCTACGAGGCCGAGCCGACCGATGTCCGGGTGATCGCCTCGATCGACCGGACACCGGGCTTCGAGCACACCCGCTTGGGCCGCTACACCGACTTCTACAACCGCATCCGCTACGAGGTACGCGACGGCGAGCTCATCGAACTCAAGGTGCCGACCGACTCGTCACTGGCTCTGCACCGCGAGTGGCTGCTCATCTCGCTGCGGACCGACTGGCAGGTGGGTGACGTCACCTACCCGGCAGGCGCGCTACTGGGCACCAACTTCGACGACTTCCTCGACGGCACAGCGCATCTCGCGATGATCTACGAGCCCGACGAGCACAGCAGCCTGTCGAGTGTGCAGTGGACCAAAGAGAAGCTGATCCTCATCACGTTGCGTGATGTCGCAAGCCACGTCGAGGTCGTCACTCCCGGGACGTGGGAGCGCCGGGACGCCCCGGATATCCCGCCGGCGACGGACACCGTCGTCGTCGACATCGACCCCTTCGGTGACGAAGTGTTCTACAACGCAAGCGGATTCACCACTCCGTCGCGGCTGCTGTACGGCACGGCCGGCGGGCCACTGGTCGAGGTCAAGTCCGCACCGGCGTTCTACGACGCCGACGGCATCGATGTCGAGCAGTTCTTCGCCACCTCGAAGGACGGCACGAAGGTTCCGTACTTCGTCGTCGGGCGGCGCGACGAACCGAGCCCGACCTACCTGTACGGCTATGGCGGATTCCAGAATTCGTTGACCCCGGGCTACATCGGCGGGATCGGGCGGGCCTGGCTGGCACGCGGCGGGACGTACGTGCAGGCCAACATCCGTGGCGGCGGGGAGTACGGCCCGCGCTGGCACAAGCAGGCGATGCGGGAGAACCGCCATCTGGTCTACGAGGATTTCGCCGCGATCGCCGCGGATCTGGTGCGCCGTGGCATCACCACGGTCGAGCAGCTCGGCGCTTCCGGCGGCAGCAACGGCGGGCTGCTCATGGGCGTCATGCTCACCCGCTATCCGGAACTGTTCGGGGCACTGGTGTGCAGTGTGCCGCTGCTGGACATGAAGCGTTTCCACCTGCTGCTCGCCGGTGCGTCATGGGTGGCCGAGTACGGCAATCCCGACGATCCGGCGGACTGGGAGTTCATGTCGAAATACTCGCCGTATCAGAATATTTCGGCCTCGGCCAAGTATCCGCCGATTCTGATCACCACCTCGACCCGCGATGACAGGGTCCACCCCGGGCACGCCAGGAAGATGACCGCGGCGCTGGAGGCCGCCGGGCACCGGGTGCTGTACTACGAGAACATCGAGGGCGGCCACGGCGGCGCGGCGGACAACAAGCAGGCCGCGTTCAAGGCAGCGCTGACCTACGAATTCCTGTGGCAGACATTGGGCGGCGCGGACGACTGATACCGGGGCATAGCTTCGCGAGATCTACACCAGGGTCGTGATTTTCGCGGTGAACGACCCTGGTGTAGATCTCGGTGAAACGAAAGCCGTTAATCCCGCTTGCGCAGACCACCCAGCAGCGCCACGACGATCCCGAACACCACCAGCCCGCCGCCGGCGACCAGTGTGAGATTGAGCCATTGGTGCAGGCTGGCGATCGCGTGGCCGGCCATGGCGTCGGCGATCTGCCGGATGTCCCCGCTGGTGTGATTGAGCGCCTCGTTGAGGTAACGCCGTCCCGCCTCCAACCCGGCCCAACCGGCCGCGCCCACCAGCAAGGCGGAAATCCCAAGGGCGGCAAGCGCTTTACCACGGGAGCGGGCGGCGGCCAAGGTGAACAGCGCCAAGACACCGGCGAGTACCGCCACCGCGATGCTGACCCAGGGCCCCCACACCGCCAGCGGACGCAAGATGCCGGGCCGCAAGCTGTCAGGCGCCGACGATGCGATGGGGACCGTAAGCGTTTGGGGCACTTCGATATTGAAACCCGACAGGGTTTCACGGAAGGAGGCATCTGAGAGCATCGGGGCCAGGTCGATCACCCAGCTGCCGTTCTCGTTCCGGGACAACCGGTCGGTGAACATCCAGGTGTGCGCGATCTGGTTGGCCAGGGCGAACTGGCCGGGGAACGCCGAGCCCGCGGTGTAGGCGCCCGCGACAGCCCGGATCTGCCGCGAATCCACGTCCGATCCGTTCTTGGCCGCCAGGGACTGCACCTGGGTGGTGAGTTCGCCGGCCACCGCCTGCTGCAGCTGCGGGTCGGTGGCCGCTGCTGCGGCGAACGCCGAATAGCCCTGCTGGTCGATGATGTTCTTCTGCACCCACGCCGACGGCACCGCGGCTGCCAGCAGGACCGTCGTCAGCACCCACAGGAACAGCGTCATGACGAATCGCACGCCGCCTCCTACTCTCGGGCGGCGGCCGGACTGCTCAGTCCGACAGGGCACGCCCCACGATCAGCGGATCGGCGTGGCCGACCACCTCAAAATCCTTGTTGTCGTAGTCGAACTTACCGAGCACGTACCGCATGGCGTTGATGCGGGCGCGTTTCTTGTCGTTGCTCTTGACCACGGTCCAGGGCGCCATCTCGGTGTCGGTCCAGGCGAACATGTCTTCCTTGGCCGCGGTGTAGTCGTCCCACTTGTCCAGCGACGCGAGGTCGGTGGGTGAGAGCTTCCACTGCCGCACCGGATCGACCTGGCGGATGGTGAACCGGGTGCGCTGCTCGGATTGCGTGACCGAGAACCACAGCTTGGTCAGGCTGATGCCGTCGTTGACCAGCATCTGCTCGAACAACGGGGCCTGACGGATGAATTCGGCGTGCTGCTTGGGCGAGCAGTAGCCCATCACGCGTTCCACGCCGGCCCGGTTGTACCAGGACCGGTCGAAAAGCACGATCTCACCGGCGGCCGGCAGGTGCTGCACATAGCGCTGGAAGTACCACTGGGTGCGCTCTTTCTCGGTGGGCTTCTCCAGAGCAACGACGCGGGCCCCGCGGGGGTTGAGGTGCTCCATGAACCGTTTGATGGTGCCGCCCTTGCCTGCGGCGTCACGCCCTTCGAACACGATGACGTGCCGCAGACCGTTGCTCTGGCTCCATTTCTGCAGCTTGAGCAGTTCGATCTGTAGCAGGCGCTTCTGCTCCTCGTACTCTTGCCGCGACATGCGGTCCTCGTACGGGTAGTTCTCCCGCCAGGTGTCGACGACCTCGCCGCTCGGTTCCAGCAGCAGCACTGGGTCGTCATCGTCGTCGTCACGGACCGCATACCCGGTGATGTCGAGAGTCACGGGCGCAACCTAGCGAACCGCGAGGACCAACTGGTGATGCTCGGGTGAACGTCCGGTGGCCACGTGCTGCTACGGCGTCCGCCGGCACAGGCGCCAAAGTGCAGTAGTGCATTACTCAGTCCGCCTGACCGGCTGGGCACCATCATCGCTGATGTCAATCACGCTCACCATCGTCGAGAAGAGGCATCCAGTGGTCATGGAACGTGTTGTTCGCAGGTTCTGGGTCGGCTCGGCGCTGGCCGTCGGAGTCGGAGCGGTGGCGATGATCGGAGCGGGCACGGCCGGCGCCGCGCCGGGGATCTCCTACGACCGCGGTCCAGGTGACCCGATCGGTATCGGGGACAACTCGGCCACCGGTGCTCGGGCCGACGCGTCCGGCGACAACCGGGCATTGGCCATCAGCGTGTTCCGGCCCTCCACTGCTACGGCCGTCGGTCAAAACCGCTCTGGGAACAAGGTGTTCGCACTCGACGGCACGGCAGGCTTCCAGAAGGACTACATCGACCCGTACACCGGCGACCACGACAACACCGTGGTGGCAATCAACGGCACGGCGATGGTGCACGGTGAGTGGACCAACGTGCTCGCCGTCGGCAGCAAGGTTTCGAACAGGCCCATCGCCACCTACTCAGACGGCTCGCAGGCGTTCGCACCGAGTATGGCGGTGTCGACCTTCCCCGTGATCGTTCCCAGCTCCGTCGTCGTGGTCTGCGGACAGCGGATCACGGGAAGCGACGACATCTTCGAGACGTCCGGACGCGCCGGCTGCCAGCCGTAGCAGCCGTAGGCCGGTTACTTGGCCGTACGGCGCGGACGAGCCAATGCCAGCTTGGTCATCAGCTTGTTCATCCGGGTGAGCGCCTTCTCCGAGTTGTTGTAGTAGCTGCCGCCGGCGCCAATGTTGGTGCGCGGAACCACCACGGTCTCCTGCTTGCAGAACTTGCGCACCCCGTCGACCCCGCCGAAGCGGGCTCCGATGCCCGAGGCCTTCCAGCCGCCCATCGGGGCCGTGGTGCACATCAGGTTGGAGATGACGTCGTTGACGTTGACCGCACCGCAATCGAGCTGCAGCGCAACCGCTTTGGCCCGCTCGACGTCCTTGGAGAACACCGATGCGCTGAGCCCGTACTGGCTGTCGTTGGCCAGCCGCACCGCCTCCTCGACGGAGGACACCTTCATGATCGGCAGGGTCGGCCCGAAGGTCTCCTCGGTCATGCAGGACATCGAATGGTCGACGTCGACGAGCACGGTCGGCTCGAAGAAGCTGCCCCCGCCCTCGGGGCGCTTGCCTCCGGTCAGCGCCTTGGCGCCGGCGGCAACGGCGTCCTTGACGTGGCGCTCGGTGATCGCCACCTGGCTCTCATCGATCTGGGAGCCGAAGTGGTAGCCCTCACCGGTGCCCATTTTGAGGTTTTCCACGGCACGCACGGTGGCGGCGACGAACTGGTCGTAGACCGACTCGAGCACATAGACCCGCTCGGTCGACACACAGGTCTGGCCGGCGTTGAACATGGCGCCCCATACCGCGGCATTGGCGGCCAGTTCGACGTCGGCGTCCTCCAGCACGATCATCGGGTCCTTGCCGCCGAGCTCCAGGCTGACCGGGGTGAGGCGGCGCGCAGCGCGCTCCATCACCTTGGCGCCGGTCGCGCTGGAGCCGGTGAACTGGATGTAGTCGGAGTTGTCGATGACGGCCTCGGACACCGCGCGGGCACCTTGCGCGAGGGCGAACACCTCGGGGGCGCCGGAATCGAGCCAACCGCGGAGCAGAACCTCGGCGGTCAGCGGGGTGCGCTCGGAGGGCTTGAGCAGCACCGCACATCCGGCGGCCAGGGCACCGATCGCGTCCATCATGGCGTTGGCCACGGGGTAGTTCCACGGCGCGATGATCCCGATGACCGGCCGCGGCCGGTAATGCACGGCGATCTTCTTGATGGACAGGAACGGCAACGGAGCAGGCCGGGTGTCGGGCGCCATCGCCTTCTCGACGACCTTGATGTAGTACGAGAGGATCATGATCAGCAGCGGGACCTCTTGCGCGGCGTCCATCGAGGACTTGCCGGTCTCGGCGATCAGGAGTTTCTCGATCTCGTCGCGGTGGTCGCCCAACCACACCGCGTAGCGGGCGAGCACTTTGGCGCGGCCCTTCGCGCCGCGTGCCTCCCACTCCTTCTGAGCTTCCCGCAGACCGGCCGCGATGCGCGGCACATCGGCCGCATCGGTCCAGGTCACCTGGCCGGCGACGGCACCGGTCGCGGGATTGTGAATGGTGCCGGAACCCGTGAACTCTCCGGTCAGATCAACATCTGGCGTCGCTGTCATGGGTCTATGTTAATCACCGTTTGTGACGCACGTCGCACCGGGGTTGACACCTGTCAAGTGCGTGGTGCCGAGGGCCGCGCCCAGATCGACGAAATGGTCGCCCCGCGGGTGCGCGGACGACCACTTCGTCGATTTCGAGGAGCAGAGCCGGCAGCGTGTGAGGACCCCCCAGTCGTCGCATGCTGCCGGCTCCGCCGGGTATCAGTCCTCTGATCCCTTCGAGGCCGCCTTCGTGGAGTCCTTCGAGGATTCGTTCGACGTGGCCTTCTTGGTCAGCTTCTTCGCGGCGGACTGGACCCGCGCCACGGCCCGGTTCACGTTCGCCTTGGCCTTCTCACGCCGCTGCTCGGCCCGGTCCCTGGCGTCGCTGAGCGACTTGTTCACCGAAGTGTTGAGGCGGGTGACATGCGGCTTGGGCTTGTCCGCCTTCGGTGAGTCGGCTTCGGGCTCGGGAGCGGCACTCAGAGTCGCAACCCGCGAGGTGGGAGCCACAGACGACTCGTCCGCCTCCTCGATCACATCTCCGTTGGCATTGACGTTGACCCCGAGCGCGTGGGCAATATTCACCCGCGTATTCCGCGTGGCCGTCCACAATTTCTCGTTGCGGAACCGCATGAGCGCCCCGTCCTCCGGGCCTTGCTCGGTAAATACGCCATCGGTGCCCCCACCGAGCGACTCCGGCAGAGCCTTCGCCAGACCCTCGATGGTCGGGTCGGCGACCCACAGTGGGGCGTCCGTGTACTCACGGACCGCCTTGTAGAGGGCGACGTTGTCCCCCTCGACGATTGCCTGCGCGATGGCGACGACGCCGACAGCCCCGAGCACGGCGCCGTTCATGCCTCTGGTCGCCGACTCCTTCAATCCCGCCGCGAGCTCGGCGGTGTAGTTCTCGTTCGGCCACGGCTTGTCGACTCCGAGCGCGTCGGCGAACTGACCGTTGATCGCGTCCCGAAGGCCCAGGAGCTCGTTGTTGCGGAACTGCATGAAGGCGCCGTCACCGGCGGTGGTATTGGTCACGTGGTCCGAGCCGCCACCGAATTCGTCCGGCAGCGTGATGGCGATCGCCTCGATCAGCGGATCGGCCACGTAGAGCGGCGAATCGACGATCTGCCGGATCTGCGAGAACAGCCTCTCCTTGTCGCCGCCCGCGATCTGCGCGGCGAGCACGAAGGGGGTGAGCGGTGCCTGCAAGAACTGATCGGCAAGCCGTTGCCCGGCCATGAAAACCAACCCGGCCTGATTCATGCCATCGAAGCTGGCCAACAACGATGCCGACGCATCCACGATGCGCGGCGGAGTGGGCGTCGACGCCACCACCGGAGTGATGGCGATGACGCCGGCGGTGGCCGCGGCGACGCAGGCTGTCAGACCGCTTGAGACACGACTTGTCATAGGTGATCCCCTCGGAAAACTGGCTGTTCGGCCGGGCTGATTGCCTGGTCCGGGCAGGAAATTACCCGTTACTCATCAAGATCTCAGCTTTTTCTCAGGTGGCGTCAGGCTGGTATTTGCGTATGCAAACATTGCCCCGTACAAGGCCATTGCCGCAAAGCACTCGGCGTAGCCATTCGCGCAGCTAGTGACGCTAAGGAAAATTTGCCAGCCACCCCCGGACCGAGCGAAAGTGTTGCCGGACGCAACCCTGTGGTTCAGCACGTCGACCCGAACAATCAAGTGGTACTTAAGAGTTGGACCCACCCCCAGGACCACCGCGCCTGCCGACGACGGCGTGGGATGAATCGAACCTCCGACATGAGTTGCCACCACCCGAAAAGGGTGAGGCGGGCACTCGACCGCTCAGCGAAGACCCGATGGACCGCTGCGCACCCCGCCGTAGTCGCCCTGGCGGACCACGATCGCGGAAATGCACACAAGCGAGGTTCCCAGCAACACCCCGCCGACGGTGTCGGTGAAGTAGTGGAAGGTCATCGACAGGCCGAAGATGCCGAGCAGGACGACGCACACGGCGATCGCCAGCGCCCATAAGCGCATGCACGCAACCAGCATGAGCAGGCCCGTCACCGTCACGAGGAACGTGGTGTGCCCACTCGGATAGGCCAGCGCGCCCTCCTTCTCCCTGCCGAAGACTGGCTTGACGAGCCGCACGATGGTGATGCCCAGCAACGGACTGACCACCATCGCCAGCGCCAACCGCTTGCGCTGTTGCCGCAGCGCCACGATGACCCCGATCACCAACGCGGCGGCCACCAGGGGCGGCTTGGTGAACACGAGGAAGACGGCCCTACGCGAACCCATGTCGCTGCCGAGGCCCTGAAACCAGTCGTCGATCGGAAGCGGTGCGCCACGGACCGCCCACCCCAACAGCACCATCGCGGTGAGAAGGCCGATCGGCACCCACCATCGATTGGTCAAGGGATGATGCCGCGCAGATACGCCGCCTGTCCGAGGTGCTGAGCGCAATCGTCGATGATGCTGACCAACCGTGCGCTCGCCGTCACCGGCGGATCCCACCGCGTGTCGACGATGCGGCCGAGGTCCTCGGAGGTCACTCCGGCGATGTAGGCCAGTGTCACCTTGTGCACCGCCAGGTAGTACCCCGCCAGCAGTTCGGCCGAGGCGTGCACCTTCGCGACATCGTCGGGACTGTGCCCGTACCCGATGTCGTCGGCAGGCAGGTCGAGCCCGAAACGGTCCTTCCAGCCATCGCGGGTCCACACCTGCTCGATCCCCGCGATGTCGCACAACTGCAGGTCCTGGCAGCGGGCGCTGTGCCAGAGCAACCAGGCGATGCTGTTGGCCTCTGGGGTGGGGCGATAACTCGAGACCTCCTCGGTCAGCCCCTCGGTCAGATCGTCGACGTGCTCGATGAGCCGGGTGAACGCGTCGCGCAGCAGTTCCCGGACGGCATCGGAATCAGCGGCAGCCATGACCTCGACGCTACTCGCGGACCGGCCCGGAGCCGTCCCGACTACCATCACCGCCATGCCGTTGAATGCCGGCGACGTGTTCGCCGGGTACACGATTCGACGTCTGCTCGGCTCGGGTGGCATGGGCGAGGTGTATCTGGCGCAGCATCCGCGCCTGCCCCGCCACGATGCGCTGAAAATCATGCCCGCCGCGCTCACCGGTGACGCCCAGTATCGCGACCGGTTCAACCGCGAGGCCGATATCGCCGCCTCGCTGTGGCATCCCCACATCGTCGGCCTGCACGATCGCGGCGAGTACGAGGGCCGCCTGTGGATCGCGATGGACTACGTCGACGGCACCGATGCCGCACGACACGTGCGCGAGCGGCACCCCGGCGGGATGCCGCTGCAGGAGGCGGCCGAGATCGTCACCGCCATCGCCGAGGCCCTCGATCACGCCCACGAGCGCAACCTGCTCCACCGCGACGTCAAACCCGCCAACATCCTGCTGACCGGGCCGGAAGCCGCTCGGCGCCGGATTCTGTTGGCCGACTTCGGTGTTGCCCGCCGGATAGACGACATCAGCGGAATCACCGCCACCAACATGGCGGTGGGCTCGATGGCGTACTCCGCCCCCGAGCAGTTGCTCGGGCAGCCGCTGGACGGAAGAGCCGATCAATACTCATTGGCGGCCAGCGCATTTCAGCTCCTGGCCGGGCACTCTCCGTTCCATCATTCCAACCCCGCGGTGGTCATCAGCAAGCAGCTCAACGAGCTCCCGCCGAGCTTGCGCATCGTTCGGCCTGAGCTGGCCGACCTGGACGCGGTGTTGCTCAAGGGCATGGCCAAGGAACCCGGCAGCCGGTTCCAGCGGTGCGGCGATTTCGCGAAGGCTCTCGCCGGCGAGAGCGCGACCGCCCCGGTCAGGCGGCGGCCCCTCACCCCGCAACGGTTGTCGCCGCCGCCGGTATCGGCCGAGCCCCCGCGGGTCATCGCGGCCCCGGCCTTCACCACACCCCCGGCGTTCACCACAACCCGCCCGTCGGCCGGCACGGCGCACCCCTCCCCTGCCTGGTCTGGCCCCAGCCCCCAACCTCGACAGCCCCAGAAGCGCGGTGCCGCAAGGTTTGTGATGCCGAGCATGCTGGCGGTGCTGCTGGTGTGCGCCGTCGGTTTCGCGATCAGTCAGTTCGGCCGCACCACGCCGGTGGCGCGCACCACGCCGTCGTGGCAGCCGTATGTCGAGGCCGCCCGGACCTTCGCGCTGCACACCGTCACGGTGAGCGCGGACACGGCCGACAGCGATCTCGAGGCGATCATGGACGGCGCCACCGATGAGTTCCGTGCCGACCTCAGGAGCCAGGCCCCGGCGATCAAACGCAAGGCCAGGGAACTGGGCGTCAAGACCGACGGAACGATCACCGGGGCCGGCGTCGAATCGTTGTTCTCCGATGAGGCGGTCGTGCTCGTCACCGTCGACACGAAGGTCACCGTGACGAGCAATCGGGTGGGCGTGGTCTCACTGCAGCGGATGCGGGTCACCGTGGAGCATGTCGACGGCGGCTACAAGGCCTCGAAGCTGGAGTTCGTCAACTGATGCAGGCACGCACACGAGGCTGGACGCTGCTGGTCGTCGTGCTCATCGTCGGGACCGTCGCGGCCGCCGGCCTGGGATTCTGGCAGCTCTCGGTCAAGGGCCGCCCGGCGCCCGCACCGATCGCCGACGACGACCGAGCGCGCGAGCAGGTCACCGACTTCGTGGCCACCAACGTGGTCAAGGTGCTGAGCTTCACCCCGACGACCAGCCGGGCGGACATTGACGCGGTGACCGAGCTGCTGACCGGCTCAGCGGCCGACGAGTACCGCAAGACGATCCGGGCGAAGGCGGACAACGTCACCCAGACCGCCACGGTCCGCAACACCGGCGTGGAGTCGCTGACGGCCGATGAGGCGACCGCGGTGGCGTTCGTCGACCAGACAACCGAGGCCGCGGGTGACAGTGCCCAATCGACCGACGGTGCCCAAACGACCAAGGATGCGCTGGCCTATCGGGTCAGCCTCACCCGCGTCGACGGCGACTGGCTGATCTCGGAATTGGAACAGCTGTAGCGGCTACGGCGCTGCCGGGGCCGCCCCGTGGAAGACCGCCTCAACGTTGTTGCCGTCGGGATCGCGGACGAAGGCACCGAAGTAGCCGGGGTGGTACTCGGGCCACAGCCGCGGTGCATGCAGCGACTCGGCGCCCAGTGTGAGCGCGGCCTCGTAGAACGCCGAGACCGCGTCCACGCCCGCGGCCTGGAACGCCACGTGGATTTCCCGGTTGGGGCCCTTGGCATCGCCCGCGCCGGCATCGGCGATCCAGAAGGCCGGGTGCCCTTCCGTGCCGTAGCCGATGGCCACGCCGTAATCGAGCTGCCGCGTGTAGCCCAGCACGCCCAGCACGGTGTCGTAGAACTCGGTGGCCTTGGGGAAATCGCAGCAGTTGATGCCGAAGTGATCGATCACGGGCCTGATCCTGGCACGGCGCACCGACAACCCCGCGAATTTCGGCCAACCCCATGGGCATACACAGCTGGGAGTCGTAGGTTAGTTAGATGAGCTACGACCTGTGCATCCGTGGCGGCACGATCATCGACGGCCTTGGCGGCGAACCGTATGTGGGCGATGTCGCGGTACGCGACGGCATCATCTGCCAAGTGGGTTCCGTGACCGGAACCGCCGAGCGCGAGATCGATGCGACCGGGCTGCTCGTCACCCCCGGATTCGTCGACCTGCACACCCATTACGACGGACAGGCCATCTGGTCGGACCGGCTCAACCCCTCCTCGGCCCACGGGGTCACCACGGCCGTGATGGGCAATTGCGGTGTCGGGTTCGCGCCGTGCCGGCCCGACGATCATGACGTGCTGGTCGACGTGATGGCCGGGGTGGAGGACATCCCCGGGGTCGTCATGGTCGACGGTCTGCCGTGGACGTGGGAGACGTTCCCCGAATTCCTCGACGCCGTAGGGGCTCGACAGCTCGATATCGATGTGGCGGCGTTCCTGCCGCATTCACCGCTGCGGGTGTACGTGATGGGTCAACGCGGCGTAGATCGCGAGCCGGCCACCACCGAGGACCTGGCGCTGATGCGCAAGCTCGCCGCCGAAGCAGTGCACTGCGGCGCGCTGGGATTCGCGTCGTCCAGACTGACCATCCACAAGACCGAGAGCGGCAAGCCGATCCCGAGTTACGACGCCGGCTATGCCGAGATCGAGGCGATCGCCCGGGGCGTCGACGACGCCGGTGGCGGCCTGATCCAGTTCGTGCCCGATCTGGTCGCGGGCGACTACGAGCCGGCACTACAGACGGTGTTCGACGTCGCGGCCGACGTCGGATTGCCGGTCACCTTCACCCTGGCCATCGGCAACGCGGGTCCCGCGTTCTTCGAAGACGCGCTGCGCATGGTGGAGAAGGCCAATCAAAATGCCGCTCCCGACGGTCCCTTCATCACCGCCCAGATCTTCCCGCGGCCCATCGGCCTGGTACTCGGCCTCGAGCTGTCGGGCAATCCGTTCGTCCTCTACCCGAGTTACCGGGAGATCGCCCACCTGCCGCTCGCGGAGCGCGTCGCCGAGATGCGTAAACCGGAAGTGCGCCAACGGATTCTGAGTGATTCCTCGGCCAGCGACGGGCATCCGCTGATGTTCGCGGTGCAGGCGTGGGACTACATGTACCCGCTCGGCGAGGTGCCCGATTACGAACCCGACCCGTCGAACTCCATCGGTGCCCGCGCCCGTGCCCGCGGCGTCGACCCGCTGGAGGAGGCCTACGACCGGCTGCTCGACGACGACGGGCACGCCATGCTGCTGGTGACGCTGGCCAACTTCCGCGACAACTCGCTCGACACCGTCGCACAGTTGCTGCGGCGCGACGACGTGGTGCTCGGCCTCGGCGACGGCGGCGCGCATTACGGCATGATCTGCGACGCCAGCTTCCCCACCTACCTGCTGACGCACTGGGTCCGCGACCGGGCCGGCGACAGGCTGTCGGTGGCCCAGGCCGTGCGGGAACTGACCTCGGTGCCCGCCCGCGTCGCCGGACTGGCCGACCGTGGCCGAATCGCGTTGGGCTACAAGGCCGATCTCAACGTCATCGACCACGCCGCGCTGCGGTTGCACCGGCCGGTCGTCGCCCACGATCTGCCCGGTGGTGGGCGCCGGTTGGACCAGACCGCCGACGGTTACGTCGCCACCGTGGTGTCCGGGCAGGTGATCGCCGAACACGGGGTGCCCACCGAGGCACGTCCCGGTCGATTGGTCCGAGGCAAACAGCCCGCACCCATGTGACAGGTCCGCCACGACGGCGCGTCAACAGAACTATTCTCACGTCATGAGCGTGAAAGTGGATCTCAACCAGCTGGCCGACAAGCTGACGGACTACACGTTCGCCTACCTCGTCACCGTCGACGACGACTACCACGCACACACGGTGGCGGTCGAGCCGCACTTCGTCGACGGCGTCATCGACGTCGGTAGCGTCGGCGACCATACCCGCAGAAATATCAGCCTGCACGACGCTGTGACCCTCATCTGGCCACCGCACAAGCCCGGCGGTTACTCGCTCATCGTCGACGGCCGCGGTAAACCGCCGGCCACCGATGACGACACCCCGCATGTCGTTCCCAGTCGCGCGGTTCTGCACCGCAGGCGGGCGGCTCAGTCGTCCAGCTCGGGGTCCAATGACTGCGTGGTGCTCTCCGAGAACTGAGACTGGCCACTCGCCGTACGAAAGTGCCCGCGTCGTACGTTTGTCGGGTGAACCATGACCGCATGACGCGCGTCGCGCCGCTGGCGCAGCCGTGGAGCGACGACGACGCTGCCGGCATCAACAGTTGGGGTCACCCCGATCGGACGTACGAACCGCTGCTGCTGGTGCGCTGCCTGCAACGGCACCCGGATCTGGCTGCGCGGCTGCGCAAATTGGGTGAGTCGCTCTACGTCGATGCGCGGCTTCCACCGCGGCTGCGAACCATCGCGATCCTGCGGATCTGTGCTCTGGTCGGCTGCGAGTACGAGTGGGGTGGGCAGGCCGCGTTCTGGGGACCGATCGCGGGGGTCAGTGAGCAGGAGTGCGACGCGCTGGTCACCGGCGCCGACGCGGGGTGGAGCGATTTCGAGGCCGTGCTGATCGGTGCCGTCGACGAACTGGAACGCACCGGGTCCTGGACGGGCGAGACGTGGGATGCGTTGGGACACAAGCTCGACGATGAACAACGGATGGAACTGCTCGTCGCGCTCGGCTGGTACCGCACCATCTGCACGCTGTGCAATGGCCTGGACCTGCCCGTCGAAGGGTGGATGCGACGGTGGCCGGGCTAACTAGCTGACCGTTCGCGGCGAAGCGCCGGGTGCTGGCGGGCCAGCATCGGCAACAGGATCCGTCGCGGAATCATCTGGGCCACAAGGGTTGTCAATCGGCTGGGCACTCCGGGGATCACCATGGCGCGGCCGTCGGCGAGGGCGTCGACACCGGCGCGCGCGACATCCTCGGACGGCATCCACAATACCTTCGGGAACGCCGCGGCGAACTTCCGCTCGTCCATGCCGGCGGTCCGGAGAAACTCGGTGCGCACCGGGCCCGGGCACAGCGTCGCGACCGTGACGCCGGTGCCTGCCAATTCGGCGCGCACGCCTTCGGTATAGCTGTGGACGAACGCCTTGGTGGCGGCGTAACCGGACTGTCCCGGGAACGGGTGGTAGCCGGCGGTGGAGCCGACGTTGAGGATCGCGCCCCGGCCGCGGGGAACCATCTGCTGCACCGCTCGGGTGGTCAGGTCGATCAGCGCTTCGACGTTCACCCGCACCTGGGCGATCTCGTCGGCGACCGAGGATTCCACCACCGAGCCCATGGTGCCGATTCCGGCGTTGTTGACCAGGATGTCGACGGTAAGGCCACGTTCGGCGATGGTGTCGAAAAGTGTTGCGCGGGAATCGGGATCAGCGATATCGCAGACAATCGTCTCCACCCTGGTGGTGAGTTCGGCAGCCAGCTCACGCAGCTTGTCTTCGCGGCGCGCGACCAACGTGACACCGTGACCGCGGCGGGCCAGTTCGCGGGCGATATCGGCGCCGATGCCCGAGGAGGCACCGGTCACGACGGCGGTGGTGGTCGGTGACGGCAGTGGTAGCGGCATGGCTTGACGGTACTTCGTCGCGAAGACATGACGAGCGCACGAAAAAGCCCGGCCCCGCGGACGGGACCGGGCTTCCTCGAAAAAAGGACTTAGAAGTCCATACCGCCCATGCCACCGGTCGGGTCGCCCGCGGGCGCCCCGGCCTTCTCCGGCTTGTCGGCGACGACAGCCTCGGTGGTGAGGAACAGCGCCGCGATGGACGCCGCGTTCTGCAGCGCCGAGCGGGTGACCTTGACCGGGTCGGCAACGCCGGCGGCCAGCAGGTCCTCGTACTCACCGGTCGCGGCGTTCAGGCCGTGACCCGCAGGCAGGTTCGACACCTTCTCGGCGACGACGCCCGGCTCCAGACCACCGTTGAAGGCGATCTGCTTCAGCGGGGCCGACAGCGAGACGCGCACGATGTTGGCGCCAGTGGCCTCATCACCGGTGAGCGACAGCTCGTCCAGCGACGGAGCCGACTGCAGCAGAGCCACGCCACCACCGGCGACGATGCCCTCTTCGACGGCAGCCTTGGCGTTACGCACGGCGTCCTCGATGCGGTGCTTGCGCTCCTTGAGCTCCACCTCGGTGGCAGCTCCGGCCTTGATCACCGCAACACCGCCGGCCAGCTTGGCCAGGCGCTCCTGCAGCTTCTCGCGGTCGTAGTCGGAGTCGCTGTTCTCGATCTCGGCGCGGATCTGGGCGACACGGCCCTGGATCGCGTCGGCATCGCCGGCACCCTCGATGACGGTGGTCTCGTCCTTGGTGACGACGACCTTGCGGGCCTGGCCCAGCAGCGCGACATCGGCGGTCTCCAGCGAGAGGCCGACCTCTTCGCTGATGACCTGGCCACCGGTGAGGATGGCGATGTCCTGCAGCATGGCCTTGCGGCGGTCACCGAAGCCCGGGGCCTTGACGGCGACGGACTTGAAGGTGCCACGGATCTTGTTGACCACCAGGGTCGACAGGGCTTCGCCCTCGACGTCCTCGGCGATGATCAGCAGCGGCTTGCCGGACTGGATGACCTTCTCCAGCAGGGGCAGCAGATCCTTGACGGTCGACACCTTGGAGCTGACCAGCAGGATGTAGGGATCCTCGAGGACGGCTTCCTGGCGCTCGGCGTCGGTCACGAAGTAACCCGAGATGTAGCCCTTGTCGAAGCGCATACCCTCGGTGAGCTCGAGCTGCAGGCCGAAGGTGTTGCTCTCCTCGACGGTGATGACACCCTCGTTGCCGACCTTGTCCATGGCCTCGGCGATCAGGTCACCGATGGACTGGTCACCGGCGGAGATACCGGCGGTGGCAGCGATCTGCTCCTTGGTCTCCACCTCCTTGGCGCTCTTCAGAAGCGTCTCGGTGACCTTCTCGACGGCCTTCTCGATGCCGCGCTTCAGACCGAGCGGGTTGGCGCCGGCAGCGACGTTGCGCAGACCTTCGCGAAC
The DNA here is from genome assembly GCF_000426065.1 of Mycobacterium sp. URHD0025. Taxonomy (GTDB): domain Bacteria; phylum Actinomycetota; class Actinomycetes; order Mycobacteriales; family Mycobacteriaceae; genus Mycobacterium. The sequence continues at coordinate 68,967 of NZ_AUEQ01000019.1, forward strand.
CAGGGCCTGGGCCAGGACGGTGGCGGTGGTGGTGCCGTCGCCTGCGACGTCGTCGGTCTTCTTGGCGACCTCTTTGACCAGCTCAGCGCCGATCTTCTCGTACGGGTCCTCCAGCTCGATCTCCTTGGCGATGGACACACCATCGTTGGTGATCGTGGGGGCGCCCCACTTCTTCTCCAGGACGACGTTGCGACCCTTGGGGCCCAGCGTCACCTTTACCGCGTCGGCGAGGGCGTTCAGACCCCGCTCGAGGCCACGACGGGCCTCTTCGTCATACGCAATTGTCTTAGCCATTGCGAAGTGTTTCCTCCGGATTGGGGATGCACGTCTTGTTGGCCGGGCTCAGTGCCCGCGACGGACGACTGGGGTGTGCTCCCGCAGGTGCGGCCCCGGTCTCACCGTCCCGACCTAGCACTCACTGATCGAGAGTGCCAACTGCATTCTTAGCACTCGACCAGTGCGAGTGCAAGGTTTGGGACGCTTGCCCGGAGTTTCTGGGTCCGCCCCTGGCGAAAGTCGCCGATTTCCACCTCTTGGCTGTTCCCAGCGCGCTCTGGCGACCCCTGGGTAGAACTCGGTGACCTCACCGCACAGCGCGCCCCGTCGGGGACACGAACTGCCAGCCCGCGGCCTGCATGGCGGGGATCGCATCGGCGAACCCCGCATGGGTGCCCGATTGCGGATGGTTCATGTGGGCGATGACGATCGACCCTGGGGCCGCGTTCATGACGTTGGACCGCACGGCCGCGGCAGACGCCGTCGCACCGTTGTCGGCGTTGACGGTGAACCCCAACGGTTGCTCACCGAGTTCGTGCACGATCTGGACGGCCACGTCGTCATAGTGAGCGGTCCCGGGACGGAACCAGGCCGGGGCACGGCCGGTCAGTGCGGTCAGCCGCTGGTGATTGCCCCACACCTCATCGACCACTTCATCGGCCGAGCGGGTCCCGGCGATGCCGTACGCAGACCGGCCTGTCACTGACAGCGGCACATGCCGGGTGCCGTGATTGCCGATCTCGAACAACGGGTTGCCGGCCAACTGCCGCGCCCGGTCCGGGTTTCGGTCAAGCCACTTCGAGTTGAGCATGAGCACCGCGGGCACGCCGTTGCGTTGCAGGGTGTCGAGCAATGCCTCATCGCAGGCACCATCGCAGGCGTCGAAGGTCAACGCGATCTGGCGGCCGGTGGCTACGAATGACGTGGTGATCCCAGACAGGGCCATCCCCCACTGTGTGGGCGTGCGCCGCTTGTCGGTCACTGCGACCGACGGCGGCTCGATCGCGTTGGGGTCGGCGTATGCCGGCCCCGCCCCGCCACGCAAGGCGTAGCCGGCGGTGACCGATCCGACGACGCTCGCCGCCAGGAACGCGCGCCTGGTGATCACACGCCGGACGGTAGGCGCGAATCTTGACGCCAGCCCATCGATCAGCTGTGGATTGGCTGCGACCGTCGTCGCTTTCTACCTCATGGCCGTTCCGCGTGCGGACTAGCGACCCCGGCGTGGAAAGCGGTGCCGAGCCGTCGGCTATTTCCCCGCGCTCAACTCCCGGACTGGTACTTCTGCACCTGCGCGGCGTAGTCATCGAGCAGGCGCAGCGACTCATCCTTGCCGACGGACGGCAGGAACAGCCCCAGCTGGCCGAAGCCGAGTTCTTCAGCGGCGCGCCAATAGTCGGCTTTGATGGGTGCACCGAACATCATCAACGGCAGGTCCTGTGCACCGCCGTCACGCATCTGGGTGATCCGCTTGGCCAACACGTCCCTCGGCAGCGGGTTCGATATCCAGCCCGCGCCATGGCGAATCACGCGTTTGACCGTGGCGTCGGAGTTGCCGCCGACATAGATCGGCGGATGCGGCTTCTGGACCGGTTTGGGCCGGCAGTACGACGATTCGACGTTGACGTACTTGCCGTGATACTCGGCGGGTTCTTCGGTCCACAGCGCCTTGATCGCCTCGATGCTCTCATCGAGCCGTGCGCCACGGGTTTTCGGATCGGTGCCGTGGTCGCGCATCTCTTCGAGGTTCCAGCCGGCTCCGACACCGAACACGAACCGGCCGCCGGAGACGAGGTCGATGCTCGCGGACTCCTTGGCCGTGTGGATCGGGTCGCGTTGGATCAGTAGCGCGACGCCGGTGACGAGTTCGATGGTCGAGGTGACCGCGGCCGCCGCGGCGAGCGTGACGAACGGATCGAGGGTGTTGTAGTACCAGGGCGGCAGGTCGCCGCCGTTGGGATAAGGAGATTCCCGGCTCACCGGGATGTGGCTGTGTTCGGCGACGATCAGCGAGGCCAGTCCGCGCTCCTCGATCGCGCGGGCCAGCGAGACCGGGTCGATGCTGTCGTCGTCGACGAAAGTGGCGATACCGAACTTCATTTGGCCGACGCTACTCCGGCCCGTAACCCGTCGAACACCACCGAGGTGACCTTCTCGGCGACGTCGTCGTTGTAAGCCTGCACAGCTTGGCAGCCGACGAGGAGGGCTTTTACTTCCGGCACCGTGACATCGCGTCGCGCCGTGCCCGCATCTTGTGCGGCGGCCAGCAGATCCCCGAGGACTGCGAGGTATTCGTCCTCGGCTTCGGGCACCACGTTCTTGACGTCGATCCCCAAGCCTGCGAGAGCATCGACCAGCCCGCGGTCGGCCGCGCCCCACTGCAGAACCATCGACCGCAGGAAACTGAACAACGCGTCTGCCGGGTCCGCGTGGGCGAGTAGGTTACGACCCTCGTCGACAACGCTCTGGATCCGCTCGGCGATCACCGCCTGGAACAACGCCTCCTTGGTCGGGAAGTGCCGGTAGACGGTTCCCGCACCCACCCCGGCCCGCCGCGCGATCTCGTCGATGGGCACCGAAAGTCCATCCGCGGCAAACGTTTCGTACGCGACCTCCAGTACCCGGGCACGGTTTCGTGCCGCATCCGCACGCATTTTGCGATCACCTCACACAACCGTTGACCAACCATTGACAAAGCGGGGCGCACGTTCCGTATAGTCGAACACAACCGGAGCATGCACTCCGTTTAGCCCTCCTAGGAGTCTCTCATGACCAAGTGGACCGCCGCCGACATTCCCGACCAAACCGGCCGCACAGCCATCGTCACCGGGGCCAACACCGGCCTCGGGCTCGAAACCGCCAAGGCCCTGGCCGCCAAGGGAGCGCACGTCGTCCTGGCCGTTCGCAACCTCGAGAAGGGTGAGGCCGCCGTCGAGTGGATCTCGCGATCGGTACCGAATGCGGACCTCGAACTACAGCGCCTCGATCTGGGCTCGCTGGCATCGGTACGCACCGCCGCCGACGAGATCGGGGACAAACACGACCGCATCGACCTGCTGATCAACAACGCCGGGGTGATGACCCCGCCGAAGGAGACCACCACCGACGGGTTCGAGCTGCAGTTCGGCACCAACCACCTCGGCCACTTCGCCTTCACCGGCCTGCTGTTGGACCGCCTGCTGCCGGTGACCGGCTCCCGCATCGTGACCGTCAGCAGCGTCGGGCACCGCTTCTCACGCGGCATCCATTTCGATGATCTGCAGTGGGAGCGCAGCTACAACCGCCTTGTCGCCTACGGGCAATCCAAACTCGCCAACCTGATGTTCACCTATGAGCTGCAGCGCCGCCTGGCCGGACAACGCACCACGGCCCTGGCCGCCCACCCGGGCGGATCCGACACCGAGCTCGCGCGCCATCTGCCGCGCGCCATGCAGGTGGCGATCCCCGTGGCCCGCCTGCTGTTCCAGGAGGCCGCCATGGGTGCGCTGCCGACGCTACGAGCAGCGACCGACCCGAGCGCCCTGGGCGGTCAGTACTACGGCCCGGACGGACTCGGCGAACAGAAGGGCCATCCAAAGGTGGTCACGTCCAGCGAGCAGTCCTACGCCATCGACCAACAGCACCGGCTGTGGGCGGTGTCCGAGGAACTCACCGGTGTGACGTTCCCGGCGCTGCAAGACGCGCCCGCCTAATTCTCCTCCGAAATCGACACCAGGGCTGTGATCGTGCGGCCGTCCACGACCCTGGTGTCGATCTCGGCGTCGGACGGCAATCCGCAAGCCATCCGCGGCTAGGCTGGCACTCGTGTCGCTCTGGGACCCCAGGAATGTGCCGCCCTATCCCCCACCCCGCTACACCGAAGACGAGCCGGAGGTCAGCGCCTGGGTGAAACGCGCTGACGAGCCACCGGACTACGACTCGTTCGGCTTGGTGAAGTACCACTACCTCGCCAACCAGCAGCAGACCGACGGCGATTACGGCCTCTACCGCGTCGACATCAGCCCGCAGGGTGGCGGACCCGGCCCGCATTTCCACCGGGCCATGTCGGAGGCGTTCTTCGTCTTGTCAGGCACCGTCAAGCTCTATGACGGGAACGACTGGGTGGACGGCAACCAGGGCGATTTCCTGTATGTTCCTCCGGGCGGCATCCATGGTTTCCGTAACGAGGCCGACGCGCCGACGTCATTGTTGATGTTGTTTGCTCCCGGCGCGCCGCGGGAGGCCTATTTCGAAGGGTTCGCCCAGCTGGCCGACCTCACCGACGCCGAACGCGCCGAGTGGTTCGTCAAGAACGACAACTACTTCGTCTAGCGACACGCCCGACGCTTTCCTGCAGAGATGCGCCGGCGTAACGCGCTGGCCTAGACTGCTTTCCGACTGAGAGGAGTCCTCGGGTGCGGGCTGAAGCAGCGCCCAGCACCCAGGCACTTCGGGGCTGGCAGCGCAAAGCGCTGGTGCGGTATTTGACCGCCAAGCCGCGGGATTACCTGGCGGTCGCCACGCCGGGCGCAGGTAAGACGACGTTTGCGCTGCGGATCGCGGCGGAACTGCTCAACGACCGCACGGTCGACGCGATCACGGTGGTGGTGCCCACCGAGCACCTGAAGATCCAGTGGGCGCAGTCGGCCGCGCGTAACGGCATCGCGCTCGATCCGAAGTTCAGCAACTCCAACTCGCAGACGTCGGCGGAGTACCACGGGGTGGTGGTCACCTATGCCCAGGTCGCCAGCCATCCCACCCGGCACCGCGTGCGCACCGAGAACCGCAAGACACTGGTCATCTTCGACGAGATTCACCACGGCGGTGATTCGAAGAGCTGGGGCGACGCGATGCGCGAGGCCTTCGACGATGCGACGCGGCGGTTGTCACTCACCGGTACGCCGTTCCGCAGCGACGACAGCCCGATCCCGTTCGTCACCTACGAAACGGACGGCGCCGGTTTCCAGCAGTCGAAGGCCGACCACGTGTACGGCTATGCCGACGCGCTGGCCGACGGTGTGGTGCGGCCCGTCGTGTTCCTGGCCTATTCGGGTGAAGCGCGCTGGCGGGACAGCGCCGGCGAGGAGCATTCCGCGCGACTAGGCGAACCGCTGACCGCCGAGCAGACCGCACGGGCCTGGCGCACCGCGCTGAACCCGACCGGCGAGTGGATGCCCGCCGTCATCGCCGCCGCCGACAAGCGGCTGCAGCAGAAGCGTCAGCACGTGCCCGATGCCGGCGGCATGATCATCGCCACCAATCAGACCACCGCGCGCGCCTACGCCGACCTGCTGACCAAGATCACCGGCGAAGTTCCGACGGTGGTGCTCTCCGACGATCCGGGCGCCTCCGACCGGATCAGCCAGTTCTCGGAAGGCACCAGCCGGTGGCTGGTGGCGGTGCGCATGGTGTCCGAGGGCGTCGACGTGCCGCGGCTGTCGGTCGGCGTGTACGCCACGAGCGCCTCGACACCGTTGTTCTTCGCTCAGGCCATCGGCCGGTTCGTGCGCTCGCGCCGCGCCGGTGAGACCGCCAGCATCTTCCTGCCGTCGGTGCCGAACCTGCTGCTGCTGGCCAGCGAGATGGAGGCGCAGCGCAACCATGTGCTGGGCAAGCCGCACCGGGAATCCGACGGGCTCGACGACGAGGCGCTCGAAGCTGCCGAGAAACGCAAGGACGAGAAGAGTGAGCTGGAGAACGGCTTCGAGTCCCTTGGTGCGGACGCCGAGTTGGACCAGGTCATCTTCGACGGCTCCTCGTTCGGTACGGCGACACCCGCGGGCAGCGACGAGGAGGCCGACTACCTCGGCATCCCGGGCCTGCTCGACGCCACGCAGATGCGAGACCTGTTGCGCCGCAGGCAAGATGAGCAGCTCACCAAGCGGACGGCGGAAGCCGTGGTATCGGGTGGCCCCCCACCGCCACGCACCACACACGGCCAGATCCGGGAATTGCGCCGTGAACTCAACGCTCTGGTGACCATCGCGCACCACCGCACCGGCAAGCCGCACGGCTGGATTCACAACGAGCTACGACGCATCTGTGGCGGCCCTCCCGTGGCTGCCGCGACGACCGATCAGCTCAAGGCGCGCATCGAGGCCGTGCGCGACCTCAAGGCCTGACGACAGCCCCCACCGGGCACGGACCGAATAAATTCAGAGTCGGCCAAACTCGCCCGCGACCGAACTGGAACTTGTTACAGTCGGCCAATTGCGTTCTGTGACAGGCAGAACAGGTGGGGGAGGCCAAATGACGACGACGTCGGCTACTGCTGGAGGCGCACGATTCATCGGACGGGTGGGTGCTCTCGCCGTCGCGCTGGGCATCGGTGTGGCGGTTGCCAACGGCTCCGCGGTCGCTTCCGCCGGGACCGGCGGCTCGGACTCGTCGGGCACGTCCTCAGGTACGTCGTCAGGCGCGACCGACGGTCCGAAGACAGATGGCTCGACGCCGAAGCGGGGCCCTCGCAAGCCGACGTCGTCCGGCCCGGACAAGCTCGCCAAACGACTCGGTGAGGTGTCCGCGAAAGTCGAGTCGGCCCTTGGTGGCTCGAAGCTCGGTGAGCGTCGATCGCCGGCGGTATCGACCGGCCGCACATCTCAGGACGACGAAAAGGACGGCAAGGGCGGCAAGTCGGCCACCATCGCCGAGGGCGTGGAAACCGCCGTCGGCAGCGCCAGACACGCGGTGTCGCGGGCCATCGGCACGACAACTGACGTGCCCCGCAAGCGCCCGGCCGCGCCGGAGACCGAGCCCACGGTCACCGCTGCGCTCGACGCGCCCGCGCCGGCAGGACCGGTGACCTCGATCACCGTCCTGACGAAAGACATTGTGAACCAAGCCCTTCCGTCGTCGACACCCACGAGCGCCCCGGCGTCCGCCCGCGTCATCCCGCAACTGGTGGCAGATGTGACGGAGCGGCTCAAACCCCGCATCCCGGAAACCCCGGTGAACCCCCTCCACGACGTCGGGTTGGCGGCGCTGTTGGGCTGGTCGCGTCGAGATGGCGGGCAGGCGCCCTCGATCGATCTCTTCGGCCGGTCGCGGGAGACTCAACAGGTCGGAAACGCCGTCACCATCTCGGAGGTGACCGACATGGCATCCAGCACACTCGCCACCGAGGATCAGCTCGCGGCCGAGCAGCAGGTCGGCCAGATCGTCAACACGCCCATCGTTCAGCTGGCCAAGGTGGTCCTGATGGCGGCGTGGTACGTCGAGGCGGCGAAGAACTTCTCCGCTGTCGGCGGTCCTGACTTCACCAACCTCTCGCAGCTCAACCAGGCGGCGACCGAGTTCGCCAACCAGTCGGCAACCGAGTTCCTGCTGCTGAATTCGAATGATCCGAAGCTGCTGCTCCAGGTCAACCCGCCGCACAGTTGGAATGGGCAGGACGCCGGCGGTACCCGTATCTGGTACGACAACCCGGACACCGTCTACCGGTTCACGGGTATCAACGGCGCCTCGACGTACGAGATCAAGGGCACGGTCGCGGGTTACGACCCGAACGACCCGAGCACCCACCCCACCTCCGCCAACGCGAATTTCAGCGTGCTCACCGGAATCAACGGGGTCACGGCCGCCAACCTCGACGGCGAACACCTCAGCGTCAGGGACGACGGGACATTCACCATCGTGGTGAGCCCGGACGCCCCACCAGCCAACCCTGAGCAAGGCATGAACTACATCCAGGCGCCGTCGAACTCGACCATCCTGGCGACTCGAAACACCTTGGGAGACTGGAATACCGAGTCGCCGATGACGCTGACCATCGAGAAGACCGACGGGCCGCCCAGCAGCTTGTTCAGCCAGATCGGCGGGTTCGCCATCCCTGGCCTCGGGCAGGCGGTGATCCAGAATCCGGGATTGATGAATCTCGTGTCGGTGATCCCGGCGTTCGACAAGGTACCGCTGCTGCTGTCGTCCACCGAGACCGCACTGCTGATGCTGGTCACCGGAATCAGCGGCGAGAACACGTACATGTCCGTGGCGACGGCCACCGGCGCGCCCAACACGCTGTCGCAGCCACAGCACAACGCACAGTTCCTCTCCACGCAGTTGCAGAGTGCCGGCTACTTCCAGCTCAAGGACGATGAGGCGATGATCATCACCGTCGATCCGGGGGACGCGGAGTACTTCGTGGTGCCGGTGACCAACGACTGGACCATCTCCGACGACACGCGTAATCAGCAGACCAGCCTCAACAACAGCCAGGCCGTCAAGAATGCCGACGGCACCTACACCATCGTGGTGTCCAAGAACGATCCCGGCGTGGCCAACTGGGTGTCCACCGGCGGGCTGAACCAGGGCACCATCTCGATGCGGTTCCAGGGTGTCGACCCGGATTCCACCAACAACCCCACGGTGACGACGCAGGTGGTGAAGGTTTCGGAGGTCGCGGGCATCGTGGGAAGCGATCCGAACACCACGCCCGAGCAGCTCGACTACGACCGCGCGCAGCAGATCGCCGAGCGCCAGGCCGGATACGACAGGCGCTACACGGTTTAACGGCCGACGGCGTCTTCTACACCTGGGCGGTGCTCATCGAAAACCACGACCCAGGTGTAGAAAACCGCGCAATCCCTACAGCCCAAGAAGCTCGGGAAGGCCGGCGACAGAGTCGATGACGTAGTTGGGTTGCATCGCGAATTCATCTGCGGCCCAACGGTCCAATGTGTCCTGACGGAACTTGCCGGTACGCACCAGCACCCCGGCCATCCCCACCACCTGGGCGGCCAGTACATCGTTGTTGAGATCGTCGCCGATCATGTACATCTCTTCGGGGTCGACGCCGAGCCGGTTCGCCGCAGCCAAAAACCCTTCCGGGGCGGGCTTGCCGACGGCGGTGGCCTTGCGACCCGAGGTCTCCTCCATACCCGCCAGGTACATGCCGGTGTCCACCCGCAGTCCGTCGGTGGTGTTCCACGCGGTGCTGCGGTGCATCGCCACGACCGGCACGCCCTGAGCCATCCAGTCGTAGACCCAGCTCAGGGTCAGGTGGTTGTACTCCGGCCCGGCACCTCCGAGCAGCACGACGTCCGGGGTCTCCGGTGCGGCCGGTCCGGTGAAGTCGCTGGAATACACGACGTCGACGCCGGGCATGTCCTCACCGATCTGCCCACTGTTGACCAGGAAACATTGAGCACCCGGATAGCGGTCGCGCACGTACTCGGCGGTCAGTACCGCAGCGGTGATGACCTCGTCGGCCGCGACATCCATCCCGGCCGCGCTCAGCAGGTCGGCGATCTGCGCGCGCGTGCGGGTGGTGGTGTTGGTCAGGTAGGACCGGGCGATCTGATTTTCGGCCAGTATCCGCAACGTCTGAGCCGCGCCGTCGATGGGCTGCCAGGAGGTCACCAGCACACCATCGATGTCGAACAGCACTCCACCGATAGCCATGCAGCGACAGTAAACGCCGGTGAATTCAGCGCAAGTCGGGGCCTGCCGGATCGGCTGCCCAGACGTTGTCGGCCACCCATGGCGAGGCGGCCGCCGCAACCGACCACGCCTGTTCGGCGGGCACGTCGATCACCTCATACCGCTTCTCCCCCGCCGCGGTCGCGGCGATCAGGGTGGCGACCCCGGCGCGGCGCTGAAACAGCGTCTGCCGCACCGTCCATCCGATGATCCCGGCAGCGTCCAGGTGGTCGCGGCGACGCTCCACGCTGCCGGCGCGGGCCACCAACCACCCGTCGAGCACCAGGTGGCCCAGCGATCGTGCCCGGTCGGCGGCAAGCAGGCCGGCACATCCGATCAACAGTGCCCACAGGGCCCACGCCCACGGCGGCACCCCGACCACCAGCAGCACCGCACCCACGATGAGCGGCAGCGTCAGCGCGCGCGTCCAACGCCGGCGCGTCGCGGCCGGTCCGTGCGCCATCAGCTGTGCGTCGACGGCGCCGGGCTGGTCGATCAACTCGGCCAGCACTTCCCTGGCGGTGCCCGCAGGGCAGGGCGGCAACAGGAGCGACGCCTCACCCTCACCACCGACACCGGTCATGACCGCGTCCAGGCGCGCCCCTCCGAACGCGCGCACCAGGAGCGGCTCACGCAGTGAGCCGCCACGCATCCGGCGCATGTCATAGGTGTGTTCCCGCAGGCGAAGCAGGCCGTGCTGCAGGTGCAGCACGTCGGAATCTCTACGCAGCACCAAATTCCCGTAGGTGAGCAACGACCGCAGAACCGACAACACCACGGACGCGACCACCACTGTCCCGACTACCACCACCACGCTGAACAGCACGCCGAGGCGTTCGGCCACCGCGACGCCGGACTGCGCGAGCTCCGAATCCTCCAGCGCTGCACCGACGCCGGCTTGGTAGATCACTCCGACCGCGGCAGCGATCATGGCCAGGCCGGTGAAACTCAGCGGGCTGTAGCGCAGCCAGGACGGCTGCCAGCGGGCCAGCTCCCGGCCTGCCGGTGCGTCGGCGACCGGAACCGCGTCGGCCAGCAGGATCGCGCGCAGCCTCGGCACCTGCTCCGCCGGGACGGCATCGAGAGCGAACTCGGTGTCGCCCTTGGCCTCCTGGCCGGTGCTGATCCGCAGTACGGTCAGCCCGAGCAGCCGGTGCAGCAGCCGGGCATCGGTGGATACCGAGCGGATCCGGTTGCGCGGCACCGACAACACCTTGCGTTGCAACAGTCCGGTGCGTAGTCGCACCTCGTCGGCTTCGATGCGGTAGCTGGTGGTGAACCATCGCGCGAGGCCGACAGCGACGGTCAGGCCGATCGCCGCGAACGTCCACCCGGAGTTGCCGGTCGCCGAGCCCAGCACGACCGCGCCGATCAGCAGCGGAATCTGTTGGAGCACTTCATGGACCGGGTGGACCAGCAGCATCCGCGGGCTCAGCCTCTGCCACGGCGGCTCGAGGGCCGGCTCAGCCGGCTGCGGCCCGATGGCCGGCTCAGCCGGCGGCGTCACGTGGCATCCTGTTCGCCGATCGCCGCGATATCGGTCAGTTGCGCCACCACCCGCTCGGCCACATCGTCATCGAGCGCCACGATGCGCACGGCGCCAGCCGAGGACGCTGTCGTCACCGTCACGTTGGCCAGGCCGAACAGCCGATCCAGCGGGCCGCGATAGGTGTCCACGGTCTGCACCCGGGAGATCGGCGCGATGCGGCGTTCCTGCACCAGCCAACCCGTGCGGGTGTACACCGCGGGCGTGCCGGAGGCGACGTTGATGTCCCAGCGGTGCACGCGGTAGCGCCACATCGGGACGACCAAGACGAAAAGCGCCGCGCCCAGGAGAGTGACGGCCGCGGCCGCGGCGTGCAGCCACGGCATCCGCTGGTCGAACGCGAGCCAGATCAACTGGGCCACGGCCAGCACCGCCCACGGGATGGCCGCGCTCAACGCCCACACCAATGGCGCTTTACGGCTCGGCGGCTGCGCCGGATCGACCAATTTCATTGGGCGAACACCGTCTTCCAGTCGTTCTTCATGTCGACGACGGTCCAGCCGTTCGGCCCGGCGGCCTGCAGCGCGGTGACCAGTTTTCCCGAAGACGGTGGGTTGGAGTCGTAGGCATATTCGCGCTCGGCGTCGGTGTGGTGGATCAGCACGCCCAGGCTGGGCCGGGGGTTGTCCATCGTGGTGTACTCCAGCATCGCCTGGTCACCGTCACTGTTGCCGACGGCGAGGATCGGCCGCCTGCCGATGAATTCGTGGATGCCCGAAGGCTTGCCCGCCTTGTCGTCGACGAATACGTAATCCAGGGTCTTGACGAGCACCGGCTTACCGTCCCGCAGTTCGTATTTGGTGGTGCCGGTGGACCCGACCACCTGCCCGGGCGGGATGCCGTACACCCGCTGGGCGAATACCCGCATGAAGTCGGCTCCGCCACCGGAAACGATGTAGGTACGGAACCCGTTGTCCCGCAGATAGTTCAGAAGCTGTTGCTGCGGTTCGTAGGTCAGCTGATCGTAGGGCCGGTTGAAACGAGGATGGCGCGCGGTCGCCATCCAGTCGGTCACCCGCTTGGTGAACTCGTCGGTGGTCATCCCGGAATGGGTGAGCGCGAGCACGTGCAACAAGCCCTCATGCCTCTCGCCGGCGAGCAGGGCCGCCACATCACCCTTCAGCGCCGCCTGGACCATGGGGTCGGCGGCCAGCGCCGGCTCGCGCGGCGCCCTGCGCCTGAGCTCGTCGAAGACGAACGCCGCCTGGAACGGCAGCGGCGCTTCGGCCCACAACGTGCCGTCGTTGTCGAACACCGCGATGCGGTCCTCCGGCGCGACGAAATCGGGCGTGTCCGCGGTGGTGACGCGTGCGACGTACTCGGTGATCGAATTCTTCGCCGCCGTGTCGTTCCACGCGGACAACGGATCTGCGGCACGGTCGTTCGGTGAACAGCCGGTGATGCACAGCAAAATGGTGAGCAGGATCGCCGGCAGGTTGCGCATGACTCCCACACTGCTATGGCGCCGGGGTGCCGTCCAGCACCCACGTTCCGTATGTTCAACGCCATGAGCGCCAATTCCAAGTGGACCGAGGCCGACGTCCCCGATCAGTCCGGCCGGATCGCGATCGTCACCGGCTCCAACACCGGCCTGGGGTACGAGACCGCCCGTGCGCTCGCCGCCAAGGGCGCGCACGTCGTCGTCGCGGTACGCAACCTGGACAAGGGCCGTCAGGCCGTCGACCGGATCACCGCCGCTGCGCCGAAGGCGGACCTCACGCTGCAGCAGCTCGATGTGGGCTCGCTGGACTCGGTCCGCGCCGCTGCCGACGAGCTCAAGGCCGCGTATCCGCGTATCGACCTGCTGATCAACAACGCCGGGGTGATGTATCCGCCCAAGCAGACCACTGTCGACGGGTTCGAGCTGCAGTTCGGCACCAACCATCTGGGAGCGTTCGCACTGACCGGCCTGCTGCTGGATCACGTGCTCCCGGTCGAAGGGTCGCGCGTGGTCGCGGTCGCCAGCGTCGCGCACCGCATCCAGGCCGCCATCCACTTCGACGATCTGCAGTGGGAACGCAGCTACAACCGGGTCGCCGCGTACGGGCAGTCCAAGCTGTCGAATCTGCTGTTCACCTATGAGTTGCAGCGGCGCCTCGCGGCGAAGAACGAGCCCACCATCGCGGTGGCCGCCCACCCGGGCCTGTCGAACACCGAACTCATGCGCCACATCCCGGGTACCGGGCTGCCCGGCTACAACCAGCTCGCCGGCCTGTTCACCAACAGCCCCGCCAAGGGTGCGCTGGCCACCCTGCGGGCCGCCACCGACCCTGCCGTGCGCGGCGGTCAGTACTACGGCCCGTCCGGATTCCGAGAGATGGTCGGCCATCCGAAGCTCGTGGAATCCAGCAAGCAGTCACACGACGAGGAGCTGCAGCGCCGGCTCTGGACCGTGTCGGAAGAACTGACCGGCGTGAGCTTCCCGGTGTGATCATGCGGACCGTCGAAGAACATCAGGAGATCGTCGCCGGCCTGTTCAAAACCCGTGCATCACAAGATCTTCCACTGAACGACACACTCGGCCTGGTGCTCGGCGCCGATGTGGTCGCCCCGCTGTCCCTACCGGGCTTCGACAACTCCGCGATGGACGGATACGCCGTCGTCGCCGACGATGTCGCCACTGCCACCGAGGACACGCCCGTGCGGTTGCCGGTCGCCGAGGACATCCCGGCCGGCCGCACCGACCTGCTGACGCTGCGGCCCGGTACGGCGCACCGCATCATGACCGGAGCGCCGCTGCCGTCCGGTGCCACCGCGGTCGTTCCGGTCGAGGTCACCGACGGCGCGACGGACACTGTCACCATCCGGGCGGCCGCGCGCGAGGGCCAGCACGTCCGGCGGGCCGGTGAGGACGTCACCGCAGGCAGCACCGTGCTGCGCGCCGGTCAGGTGATCACGCCGGCCGCCCTCGGATTGGCCGCGGCGCTGGGGCTGGCCACGCTGCCCGTGTTACCGCCGCAGCGCGTCATGGTGATGTCCACCGGCACCGAGCTCGTGGCACCGGGCACCGAGCTGCAGCCGGGGCAGATCTACGAGTCGAATGCGGTGATGCTGGCCGCCGCAGTCCGTGACGCCGGCGCTCAGGCCACCATCGCGCCGATGTCCGCCGACGACGTCGACGCCTTCCGCGCCGCGCTGGCCGAGCACGCCGTGGATGCGGATCTGATCATCACCACCGGCGGGGTCAGCGCGGGCGCCTACGAGGTGGTCAAAGACTCGCTGTCGGATCAGGTGGAGTTCGTCAAGGTGGCGATGCAGCCCGGTATGCCTCAGGGCGCGGGCACCGTGAACGGCGTGCCGATCATCACGCTGCCGGGCAACCCGGTCAGCGCGCTGGTTTCTTTCGAGGTGTTCGTCCGCTCTCCCCTGCGTGCCGCAATGGGTCATGCCGAACCGGACCGGCCGCGGCGCACCGCGCAGCTGACCGAGGATCTGACCTCGCCGCGCGGAAAGAGGCAGTTCCGAAGGGGTGTGCTGACCGGGGACACCGTGAGTAGCTACGGTCCTCCGGCCTCACACCATCTGCGCTGGCTCGCCTCGGCGAACTGTCTGTTGGAGATCGCAGAGGACATCACCGAACTGACGGCGGGGTCGACGGTTCCCGTGTGGGACCTGACCTAGCTATTCCGATGCCCTGCGCACGTAGAATCCTCCCGATGGCCAGACGCCCCGACCTCCAGTCCGGACCAGAACGCCTTGTGGCGCTGGTGCGATCCAGTGTTCCGCCGATGCATTCGGCGGGCCTACCGTTTGTCGGCGCGAGCCTCGCCGTGGCGGCCTTCGGCCGCAAGCACCCCTGGGTGCGGCGGGCCGGCCTGCTGGCCGCCGGGGCGAACGCGGCGTTCTTCCGCCACCCGCCCCGCGTGGCGCCGACCCGGCCCGGCGTGGTCGTCGCGCCCGCCGACGGGCTGGTGTGCCTGATCGAGGACGCGGTGCCCCCGGCCGAGCTGGGCCTGCCCGCCGTCCCGCTGCCGCGGGTCAGCATCTTCCTGTCGATCCTCGACGCTCACGTGCAACGGGCTCCGATCGCCGGTGACGTGGTGGCCGTGCAGCACCGCCCCGGGCGCTTCCATTCGGCCGAGCTCGAGGCCGCGAGCGAGGACAACGAGCGCAACAGCGTCGTCATCCGCACGCCCGACGGCACCGAGGTCATCGCCGTGCAGATCGCCGGGCTCGTCGCCCGGCGCATCGTGTGCAACGCGCATGTCGGCGACAAGCTCGCGATCGGTGAGACCTACGGACTGATCCGGTTCGGCTCCCGGCTGGACACCTACCTCCCCGCCGGTTCGAAACTGCTCGTCAGCCGGGGCCAGCGGACACTGGCCGGAGAAACCGTTCTGGCGGAACTCCCATGATCAAGCCGCGCGTGAGGCCCCCGTCGTTGATCAAGGGCCGCATGAAGCCGCCGCCGTTCACGGTGCGGATGCTGCCGAGTGCCATGACGGTCGCCGCCATCTGCCTGGGCCTCTCGGCAGTCAAGATGGCGCTCGACGGCCGGCCCACCGAATCGATGGCGTTCTTGGCCGTTGCCGCGATCCTCGACGCGCTGGACGGCCGGGTGGCCCGCATGCTCAATGCGACCTCCAAGATGGGCGAGGAGATCGACTCGCTGGCCGATGCGGTGAATTTCGGTGTGGCACCGGCATTCATCATCTACGGCACGCTGCTGTCGCACTCGCGCATCGGGTGGATCGTGGTGCTGCTGTACGCGGTGTGCATCGTATTGAGGCTCGCCCGGTTCAACGCGCTGCTCGACGTGGACCAGCCTGCGTATGAAAAGGAGTACTTCGTCGGGATGCCCGCGCCCGCCGGCGCCATCGGTGCGATCGGCCTGCTGGCCGCCAAGATGCAGTTCGGCGAAGGCTGGTGGACCACCGAGTGGGCGGTGTCGATCTGGATGATCGGTGTCTCGCTTCTGGTGGTCAGCCGGATCCCGATGCGCAAGATCCACACGTTCTCGGTATCGCCGAACATGGTGGCGCCCTTGCTGGCGCTGGTCGCCATCGGCGTCGCCGCCTCGGTGTTCTACGGCTACATCGTGATCATGGTGATCATCGTGGCCTACGTGATCCACATCCCGTTCGCGGTCCGCACCAAGAAGTGGGTGGCCAGCCATCCCGAGTCGTGGGACGCCAAGCCGCAGCAGCGCCGCGCCGCCCGGCGTGCGATTCGGCGGGCACAGCCGCACCGGCGGTCGATGGCACGTCTGGGCCTGCGGAAGCCGGGCCGCTGACATGTCGCAGCTCGAGGTCGACGAGGATCACGCGCTCGGGCATCTGCGCCTGACGGCACGGCTGAACACCTCGGCCCTCGACTCCCGGCGTGGGGTCGTCCGGCTGCATCCCGAAGCCATCGCGGCGCTCGGGCTCCGTGAGTGGGATGCGGTCGCGCTGACCGGTTCCCGCACCACAGCCGCCGTCGTCGGCATCGCGCCCAGCGGCACCCCGACCGGAACAGCCCTGCTCGACGACGTCACGTTGTCCAACGCCGGGCTACGCGAGACCGCCACGGTAATTGTGGCGCCGGTGACGGTGTACGGCGCTCGCGCGGTCACCGTGACGGGATCCAGGCTGGCGACCGATTCGATTTCGTCGGCGACGCTGCGTCAGGCACTGCTGGGTAAGGTCATGACGGTCGGCGACACGGTGTCGCTGCTGCCCCGCGATCTGGGACCGGGCACGTCCACGTCGGCGGCCACCTCGGCGTTGGCGTCGTCGGTGGGCATCACGTGGACCTCGGAACTGCTGACGGTCACCGGCGTCGATCCCGCGGGACCCGTGAGCATTCAACCGAATTCGGTGGTGTCCTGGGGTTCAGGGCTCGAGCCGAGTACTTCCCATTCCACCGGCGCCCATACGATCAGCCCCGCACGTGCCGAACCGGCGGTCAGCTTCGACGATCTCAAGGGCTCCCACACCCAGGCCGGCAAGCTCACCGAATGGCTCAAGCTATCCCTCGACGAACCCCAGCTCCTCGAAACTCTTGGCGCCGCACCAAATCTCGGCGTTCTCGTGACCGGCCCGGCCGGCGTCGGCAAGGCCACGATGGTCCGGACGGTGTGCGCCGAACGGCGCCTGGTCGAACTCGACGGGCCGGAAGTGGGCGCACTGGCCGCCGATGACCGGTTGAGCCGCGTGTCCGACGCGGTCGCCACCGTGCGTGGCGGCGGTGGGGTGCTGCTGATCTCCGACGTCGACGCATTGCTGCCCGCCGGTACCGACCGGGCCCCTGAACCGGTCGCTGCCCTGATCATCTCCGAACTGCGCGAGGCCGTGGCCACCCGCGGCGTGGCGTTCATTGCGACGTCGGCCGTCCCCGTCGGCGTGGATCCCCGGCTGCGGGCGCCGGATCTGTGCGACCGCGAACTGGCCCTGACCCTGCCCGATGCCGCCACCCGCAAGGCCCTGCTGGAGGTGCTGTTGCGCGGTGTTCCGGCCGCAGAGTTGGATCTGGCGCAGATCGCCGACCGCACACCGGGTTTCGTGGTCGCCGATCTGGCGGCCCTGGTCCGTGAAGGCGCACTGAGGGCGGCATCGCGGGCCAGCGCCGATGGCAACGAGCCGGTGTTGTGGCAGGAGGACTTGACCGGCGCGCTGACGGTGATCCGGCCGCTGTCGAGATCGGCGTCCGAAGAGGTGTCGGTCGGCTCGGTGACCCTCGACGATGTCGGCGACATGGTCGAGACCAAACAGGCCCTCACCGAGGCGGTGTTGTGGCCGCTGCAGCATCCGGACACCTTCGAGCGCCTGGGCGTGCAACCGCCGCGCGGCGTGCTGCTGTACGGCCCGCCCGGGTGCGGTAAGACTTTCGTGGTGCGGGCCCTGGCCAGTTCCGGGAAGCTCTCGGTGCATGCCGTCAAAGGCGCTGAGCTGATGGACAAGTGGGTCGGCTCATCCGAGAAGGCCGTGCGCGAGTTGTTCGCCCGCGCGCGTGATTCGGCACCGTCGCTGGTGTTTCTCGACGAGATCGATGCGCTGGCTCCGCGACGCGGGCAGAGCTTCGATTCCGGGGTTACCGACCGGGTGGTGGCCGCCCTGCTGACCGAACTCGACGGCATAGAACCGATGCGCGACGTCGTCGTGCTGGGTGCGACTAACCGCCCCGACCTCATCGATCCCGCATTGCTACGGCCGGGCCGGCTGGAGAAGCTGGTGTTCGTCGAGCCGCCAGATACCGAGGCGCGCCGCGAAATACTGCGCACGGCAAGCCAATCCATCCCCCTCGCCTCCGATGTCGATCTCGATGCCCTGGCTTCCGAGCTGGACGGCTACAGCGCGGCCGATTGCGTGGCCCTGCTGCGCGAGGCGGCATTGACGGCGATGCGCCGGTCCATCGATGCCGCCGACGTCACCGCGGCCGATGTGGCGAAAGCCCGTGACGCCGTGCGGCCGTCCCTGGACGCGGCACAGGTGGAATCCTTGCGGGAGTTCGCGGCAGGACGTTGACGGTACCAACCCGAGCGTCGTCGTCACCTGCGCGAGCGTCGCTCCCTGCTGGGGCCGCCGGGTTGCGCGGCCCCGTCGCCAAGGCCTCACCGTATGAGCCCCATATGCCCCAACTGCCACGGCGGCGGGACGGGTACCCGACCTGCCCACCTACGCGCGACAATCGAGCGACAATCGCCTCCTGAACCACTCGCATAACACTGGGCCCTCATCTGGCGTCCTCATCTGCCACTGCGGACCACTGACACCCCAACAGACTCACCAGTCCAGTGCCCGACTACGAGCGACACTGTCGCTGATGGGTGGGCACGCCGAAATCTGTGGCGCACGAGGCAAAACAGTATCCATGCGATGGAAGTACACATCACGTTCGCGACCAAAGGTGCCACCGTGACCCGTGTGGTGATAGTCGCTCAATTGTCGCTGACAGGCGGGCACAACGGCACGTGCTATTGGCTACTCGGCAATCGACGCCAGTCGGTCGATCGATCCCTGCAGCTTGTCCGCGGTGGTCGCGCGTGCACGGACAAACCGCTTCTCGTCGTTCAACTGTGTCCAGTCATAAGTGTGGGCGACCAGAGTTCGGTTGTCGCCCAACGGTTCCAGCTCCCACCGCCACAGGTGACCGGGCGACTCCTTGCCGACCTCCGAAGGGCGCCACGCGATACGCCGGCCCTCCTCGAACTCGACGACGTGGTTCTCACGGTCTCCGCCCTGGCTGATCGTCATAACGAAGACGTCCCCGACTGCACGGACCCGCTGCCCCGAAGGCGCCTCGGCCAGATTCTCATTGCCGTCCCAGCGAGGCTGCTGCGACGGGTCGGCGATCAGCTCAAAGATGACTTCGGCCGGTGCGGCGATCTCGCGACTGGCTGTGACAACCCTTGAGGCTCCGGCCTTATCATCCATAGGCCAGGAGCTTACCGAGCATATCCACCGACGCACACAAAGGGCGAGATGTCGAAATTAGCGAGACGATTCGGGATTGCGATGACATTGGCCTTTATTGCATTGTTGGCGGTCTGGGGTTTTAACGCCGCAAAACAGTTGTCACTTGTAACAATTGTTGTGGCCCTTGGTTTAGCATTGACCTGCGTTTATTCCATCTTAATGATGACGCAATCGATGTCGGTGACATTTCAGGCATCATTCGGCACCGCCGGAACTCGACTACTACCCGACAAGAGAATAGAACGCAGCCTTCGACGACTCATCCTCACGGCGGGTATATCAACCTGGCTGATGTTCGTAGCATGGGTTATCGGCGTGCTATATCTGCCCCTTGGCAACGGCCGGCATGTGTTCCCAATTTGCGCCGGAGCCGGCGCGGCATTTCTGACATGGTGTTGGATCAAATTACTCAGACAGGGCAGCCTCAGCTATCTCGTTCTCGCTCCAGAGGGATTTGAATTTTCGACATTGCGAGAACCAAAAACTGGGAAATGGGACGAGGTCGAGAACATCGCAGACAAAGTACCCAATGAAGAGCGGTTCTGGAACCCGATGGTAATGACAATGGCCGGCGGCGAAACCCTGCTGATGGAGGCTCCCGGGACATACACACCCAAGGGCACGGCACTCGTGGAGCTGGTTCGGTTCTACTGGCAACATCCCGAACTGCGCGACGAACTCACCGACGGGCGTGCCGTTGAGAGACTGCGCGCACTCTAGGAGACGTATCCCACCTGCGGTTTTAGGCGAGGTTTGGCGCGCGCAGCCGCCCCGATGCAGTGTTAGGCTCGTCGGAGCGAAGCTCGTCGACGATCGGAATTCGGTATGGGCGTAGGAAGTTTCAGTTACCTGCAGGGCAATTACGTCTACGGCATCACCGATCATGCCAACGGCGCGAAATCGAGCGTGCCGTGGGCAATGGCCGGCATCGGAACCGACCTACTGTCAATGGGTCAGCTGGTCGCAACCGAGGGCGCGAGCGCAATGGCCAAATCGGCAGCCGCGAGTGGCGCGACATCGTCGGCTCAGACCCTCAAGAATTTCGCGAAAGGCGCCGGTACACCAATAATCAATGCGGGGTTGATTGCCCTGACCATGGAAAGCAACATGCTGGGATTCGGCCGGCCCGAGGATGGCGCGCGGTTCACCGAGGGAGCCAACCACTTCGTCGACGCGCACTCGACCCTATTAAAATCCGCACCACCTGGCGACTGGACGGGCGACGCCTCGAAGGCCTACGGCGACAGAAACAAGGAACAGCAAGTGCGCGCCGCCGACATGTCGTCAACCGACTCCGCGATTCAGAAAGTCGTCGCCGAGGAAGCCGACCAAGTCGGCGATACCCGCGATTTCGTTTCGCAGATGCAGACACTACTGAGTTTGAGCATTATTCCGGCGCTCGTCGCCAAAGCTATCCCAGTCATCGGTCCCGGCCTTTCGATTGCAATAGAGGTGGCAGCAGTTGCGGGCACCGTGCCCATTGCAACAGTTCGCTGCCACGAGATGGCCAGTCGTTCCGGGACTCACGCGAGGAAGATCAAAGACTTGGCCACGCAGTACGAGTCGATCGGTTCGAATGCCGAGATTCCGGGTGGCGGTTTTGGCCCCGCCTAGCACCCCACCTCCTCCTCCCTCCGAATCCGACGAGAGAGTCGCATGACCCAACCCGCGCTTACCGTTTCCGACAAGATTCGCTCGACCGCGACTGTGCAGGAAGACGCCGCGTCGTTAATCGAGTCAGCCAAGTCGGCGCCGGATGGCACTGCAGGCCACGTCTTCCAGACGCACGGTCTGGTGTGCTCACCCACAGCTATGGCGTTGAAGTCTGCAGAACTGTCACGCCGCGAAGCAGCGGGAAAGATGCACCTGATCTCGACGGACCTCGCCGTCAAGCTGAACCAGGCAGCCACCGACTACACCAGCACCGACCAGCATGGGGGCTCCAACCTCGACGGTCAGATGCACCCGCGTTGAGCACGTCGGTGACCGGCACCTGGGCCGGCTCGCGCCGTATTACCCTGTAGCGCACTGCGTCTCGCACACACCATCCCGACCCCAGAGCAACCAATTCACCCAATCGTCAACAACTTTCGCACCGCTGCGGCCAGGTCTTCCTCCATCCAGGCCGGCAGCTCGGCATCATTGGCGTGGCGGCGCACCACGGCATAGGGCAGGTCGACGACAGCGCGGGACATGGCGTCCATCGAGCGCGGATCATCATCGCCGAATATCGCCCGGGCCGACTCGCGCAGGCGTTCCACCAGCGGGGCGTTCATCGCGGCGAGCGTCGCGGTGAATTCTGCGTCAGGAGCGCCGTCGAGCAGATCGCGCGGCCGGATGGTCAGCAATAGGCGGGCGTCTTCGGGAGCCGAACGCGCGAAGTCCACGGCAGCGACTCCCATGGCCACCGCCGCCTCGACCGGGCTATCGCCATCGGCCGCCATCGCCCGGGATTGAAACCGCTTCAACGCCCGCAGCCACGCCGCGGTCAATACGCCGTTGCGGTTGCCGAACCGGTGATACAGCGTGCCCGCCGGAGCCCCACTGACCTTGGCAATGGCCGCAACGCTTGCAGCCCTTGGCCCTTCAGCGAGCACCAGTGCCCGCGTCGCATCCAAAATCGCGTCGGTTTCATGCTTCCGCGGAGGCGCCATAATCTAGTACAGTCCTTCTATATGGAACGTTTACCCTATATCGATGAGCATGCCACAACTGTCGACGCTGACGTCGCCACGACATGGGCCGCTGTCCTGCGCGCGATGTGCGGTAACTCCGCCGAGCCTCGCGCCCCGTTCGGCTTCGCGATCGGTGAGTGCACGCCGCGTCAACGCCTGGTCCTCAAAGGCCGCCACCCGTTCTCGGTCTACGAGTGGGTCTTCGAACTGGACGACCTGGGCCCGCACCGCACACGGGTGCGATCACAGACCTGGGCGGCGTTTCCGGGCCTCCACGGGAAGATCTACCGCGCGCTGGTGATCAGCTCGGGCGCCCACAAAGTTGCAGTGCGCCAGACGCTCAAACGCATTGCCGGACAATTACGTCCGCGTCCGGATGTGTTGGCGTGATCCTGAATTGGGGCGCCACGGCGCATGAACGTGCGGCCAGACTGCCGTGCGATGCGCTCGCGCCCGCCGCCGCGATATCGGCGGACCGGGCCATCAGCATCGACGCGCCCCTGGCCACCGTGTTCGGTTGGCTGTGTCAGCTTCGAGTCGCGCCGTACAGCTACGACCTGATCGACAACTTCGGCAGGCGCGGTCCGCGAACGCGAGATCCGGAACTGACCCACCTGCAGGCCGGCCAACGCTTCATGCAGATATTCACGCTGCGCTCGTTCGTCGATGACGAGCACGTGACACTGCAGTCCGGGAAAGTCGCGGTCACCTATGCCGTACAGACCCAGGCCGCAGGGAGCACCCGGTTGCACGTGCGAGTGCGCTTCGCCGGCCCCCGCCCCTTCGGCTGGACGCTCGCCCTGGGCGACCTCGTGATGATGCGCAAACAGCTGCTGACCTTGCGCGACCTCGCCGAACAGGAAGTCGCCACATCCAGATCTTGACGATGACAAGTTCCAGTGGGATAGTTCAACTAGTCACTGACTAGATCTATGGGAGCTGAGATGGCCGACACCGCCGTACCCACCGCCTCACCCACCGTCGAAATCGCCCGCGCCGGGGACCGGGAACGCGAACGGACCGCCGACGTCCTCGGCCAGGCCCTCAGCCAGGGCTATCTGACCATGCCCGAATACGAAGATCGCTTGACCTCGACCTTCCGAGCGCAGACCACCGGGGAACTGCGCCGCCTCGTCGCCGATCTCCCTGTCAGCCGGCTCCGGCGTCACGATCCCCGCCGTCACGCCGCCCAACAGCGCGCCGCCCGGCTCAGCATCAACATCCACCTGGCGGCCTACCTCGCGGGCGCCCTGCTGATGCTGGGCATCTGGCTGGCCGTGGGGTTCGGCGGCGGCGGCTGGTACTTCTGGCCGGTCTGGCCGATCATGGGTTGGGGCATCGGCGTTGCGTCACATGCCATTCCGGTGTTGGCGCACGGTGCGATGCGCCCGGTCAGCCGGCGGCCGACATCCAGTGCGTGATCGCCGCGCGCACCTCCGCGGCGTGCGGCAGCCGCTCACTGGCCCAGGCCACGTAGCCGTCGGGCCGGATCACCACCGCGTCGGGTAACTCAGGCCGATTGTCGATCGCCTGCACCACATCCACGTTGCCGACATCCACCGGAGCAGCGGTGACGAGGACGAACTTCCCGGCACGCAACAATTCGTAGAGCCGAGTCCCGCCGCAGTCCACATCGGCCATGCGGCGTCCCACCAACCGGTCCTCGTCCTTCGAACGCGGATAGGCGATTCCGATGCCGCTGAGCCGTTCGGCCACGAAACGTCGGGCCCGAGGGATACGCAACACCGTCCCCAATGCGAGCACCCGCAGCCGGCGCGACGCAGCCGAACTGAGCACGATCTGGTTGAACGTATCGGTCAACCGCAGCACGCCTGCGCCGACGGGATGGCGCTCACGCTCGTAACTGTCCAGCAGCCACGAAGGCGCCTGACCGCGTACCGACAACGCCAGCTTCCAGCCCAGGTTGAACGCGTCACCAAGCCCGGTGTTCATGCCCTGCCCACCCAAGGGCGAATGCACATGCGCGGCGTCACCGGCCAAGAAGACGCGGCCCGAACGGTAGTGCCGGGCCTGGCGCCGCTCGCTGAGAAAGCGTGAACTCCACCGCATGTCGCTCATGCCGAAGTCGTCGCCGGCGATGCGGTTGAATGCGTCGCGCATCTCGTCGAGCGTCACCGGCTCGTCCAGCGGCGCCTGTTCGCGCAGTCGGTCCCACGCGATCGCGCGGAACCAGCCATCGCCGAACGGCACGAACAACACCACGCCCTCGGTTCCGGTCCGGGCGAACAGGGTCTCCTCGGGCGGCGAGGCCAACCGGACGTCGGCCAGCAGGATGTGGGTCTCGTACTGTTTGCCGACGAAGTCGATCCCGACGAGACGTCGCACCGTGCTGTGAGCGCCGTCGCAGCCGACGACGTACTCAGCGCTCAAATTCTCCCCACCCGCCAGCTCCACGCTGACCCCGGCGCCATCCTGACTCAGGCCCACCACCTCGGCGCCCCGGCGCACCCGCACGCCCAGTTCGGCGGCCTTTGCTTCGAGCACGTGCTCGGTACCGCTCTGCGGAACGATCAACACCATCCCGAACCGGGTCGGCAGTTCCCGCAGATTCAGGGTGGCCCCGCCGGGCGGCGCCACCTCGTGCACCTCCACTCCGCGGCTCAGCAACTGCTCGACGAGCCCGCGGCCGTCGAGCAGTTCCAGGGTCCGCGCATGCACAGCAAAAGCCCGGGTGATGTTGGGCGTCGCTGTGCGTTCTTCGAGCACCGTGACCGATGCCCCGCCCAGCGCGAGCTCACACGCCAGCATCAATCCCGTCGGCCCGGCGCCGACAACCAGAACCTCATGTGTTGGCAACCGATTTCACCCCCGTAGTGCTCGGTGGCTCTGCAGGCTGATGGTAACGACAACGGCCCACGTAGAATGGGGTTACAGCTATAGCCACTCATGCCGATGCTCTTCGCGCAAGCGCTCATCGGTAGCCGACACCCCGACCCCAACCCGATCGGAGTGCCATGCTCGCCGTTTTGCTCGCCCACGCGGTCGCCACCGCGCTGGCGCCGCTTCTGGTGGCCAAATGGGGACGGATGGCGTTCTATCCACTCGCGCTGGTCCCCTTGGGTTCTCTGGGCTGGGTCGCGTCGAACTGGCCCAGCGATGACCGTGTTCCCACCCTGAACATCCCGTGGGTCGACGAGCTGTCGATGGACATCACGCTGCGGTTCGACTCTCTCGCGGCGATCATGAGCGTGCTGGTGCTGGCCATCGGCGCTTTGGTGTTGTTCTACTGCGCCGAGTACTTCCATCACCACGACGGAAAGATCGAGAAACGCCTGCCCAGCTTCGCCGCCGAGTTGGTGGCGTTCTCCGGCGCCATGTTCGGCTTGGTCATCAGCGACAACATGCTGGTGCTCTACATCTTCTGGGAAACCACGACGGTGCTGTCGTTCCTGCTGGTCGGCCACTACGCCGAGCGGGCCACCAGTCGCCGGGCCGCCACCCAGGCCCTGTTGGTGACCACGTTCGGCGGCCTGGCCATGCTGGTCGGCATCGTCGTGCTGGGCAATCTGGCCGGCACCTACCTGCTGTCGGAGTTGATCGCGGCGCCGCCCGGCGGGACGGCCGCCGCGGTCGGGGTGGCGCTGATCCTCGTCGGCGCCCTGTCGAAGTCGGCTATCGTGCCGCTGCACTTCTGGCTGCCGGGCGCGATGGCCGCCCCCACTCCGGTGAGCGCCTATCTGCACGCCGCGGCCATGGTGAAGGCCGGCGTCTACCTGGTGGCGCGGATGACGCCCGGGTTTGCCGACACCACGCTGTGGCGACCCATGGTGGTGGGCCTCGGGCTGGTCACCATGCTGTTGGCCGGTTGGCGCGCGGTCCGTGAGTACGACCTCAAACTGATCCTGGCGTTCGGCACGGTCAGCCAGCTGGGCCTGATCACCGTCATGGTCGGCGCGGGTGGCAGCGACATGATGCTGGCCGGGCTGGCCATGCTGTGTGCGCACGCGATGTTCAAGGCGGCGCTGTTCATGGTTGTCGGCGTCATCGACCACGCCACCGGTACCCGCGACATCCGGCGACTGGCCGGGCTGGGCCGCCGGCATCGACCGCTTTTCATCATCGCCATCGGAGCCACCGCCAGCATGGCGGCCCTACCGCCGTTCTTCGGGTTCGTCGCCAAGGAAGCCGACCTGGAAACCGTGGCCCACAGCCCCGCGCTCGGCGCCGCGGCGCCGTATGTGTTGGCCTGCATCGTGATCGGATCGGTGTTCACCACCATCTACAGCCTGCGGTTCATGTGGGGCGCCTTCGCCGGCAAGGGATTGCCGGACCCCAGCGCACGGGTGGCCGAAATGCACCGCCCCCCAGCGACTTTCCTGGTCGCGCCGGCGGTCCTGGCCGCTGCCGGTCTGCTGTTCGGCCTGTGGCCGGCCGGTTTGGATTCGGTGCTCGACGAGTATGCCGACACGATGCCCGGCGGGTCCGGCTATCACCTGGCGTTGTGGCACGGGTTGGGCGTGCCGCTGTTGTTGTCGGCGTTGGTCCTCGTCGCGGGCACCGTGGCGTTCCTGGTCCGCCGCCGATTGCCGCGGACCCGCTTCGCCTACCAACCGCTGGGCAACGCCGACCGCATGTACGACGCCACCATCCGTGGGCTGGACGTACTTTCGCTGCGCCTCACCGGTTCGACCCAGCGCGGCTCACTGCCGGCCACCCAGTCGGTGATCCTGTGCACGTTGGTGGCACTGCCGATTGCGACGCTGGCGCTCGGGACGCGGGACCGGCCCGATTTCGCCTTGTGGGACACGCCGCTTCAGGTGGTGGTCGGGTTGCTGATGCTGGCCGCCGCGATCGGTGCGATCGTGATGCGCAACCGCCTGGCCGCGGTGCTGCTGGTCGGCGTGACCGGTTACGGGTGCGGCGCCATCTTCGCCTTCCATGGCGCGCCTGACCTGGCGCTCACCCAATTCCTGGTCGAGACACTGGTTTTGGTGATCTTCGTGCTGGTACTCCGGATATTGCCGGCCGAGGCCGACGCCACCAACATCAAGCGCAACCGCCTGCCGCGCATCCTGCTGGCACTCTCCGTGGGCGCGGCCGTCACCACCCTGGCCGTGTACGCGATGGCGGCGCGCACCGGCGCGGGCATCGCCGAGCTGCTGCCGGACGCCGCCTACTACCGCGGCCAGGGCGCCAACACCGTCAATGTCCTGTTGGTCGACATCCGCGCCTGGGACACCATGGGCGAGATCATGGTGCTGCTGGTGGCCGCGACCGGTGTCGCCTCGTTGGTGTTCCGGAACCGCCGGTTCGGCGCGGCGCCGAGGGTCAGCACGGCCGCCGGGCAACCCGACATCGGACCGGTCGGCGCCTACAGCCCGGCCATCGGCGACGTGACGTGGTTGCGGGGTTCGGAGATGCGCGATCCGCGGTACCGGTCACTGGTGCTGGAAGTCGCGACGCGGGTGATCTTCCCGCTCATCATGGTGCTGTCCATCTACTTCTTCTTCGCCGGGCACAACACCCCGGGCGGTGGTTTCGCGGGCGGGCTGACCGCCGGTTTGGCGTTGGTGCTGCGGTATCTGGCCGGTGGCCGCTACGAGCTCGGTGAGACACTGCCGCTGGACGCGGGCAAGATCCTCGGCACCGGGCTGGGATTGTCGGCCGGCACGGCCGTCACCTCGATCCTGCTCGGCGCGCCGGCGCTGTCCTCGGCGGTGTTGCAGTTCGATCTTCCGGTATTCGGTCACGTCAAGCTCGTGACCGCGCTGTTCTTCGACCTCGGCGTGTATCTCATCGTGGTCGGCCTGGTGCTCGATGTGTTGCGCAGCCTCGGTGCGCGGGTGGACGTGGAGACGGCCACGGAACCCCGGACTTCGAAGGCGGTGGCGCGATGACGACCTTCCTGATCCCGCTGATCATCATCGGCGGCCTGACCAGTACCGGGGTGTATCTGCTGCTCGAGCGCACGCTCACACGAATGCTGTTGGGCCTCTTGCTGATCGGCAACGCGGTCAACCTGCTGATCCTCACGGTCGGCGGTGTGGGCGGCAATCCGCCTATCCGCGGGCGCACCAGCAACGGCTCCACCACCACGGCGGATCCACTGGCTCAGGGCATGATCCTGACGGCCATCGTCATCAGCATGGGCATCGCGGCGTTCGTCCTGGCCCTGGCCTACCGGTCCTATCGGCTGACCACAATCGAGGAGGTCAGCAACGACCCCGAGGACACGCGCGTCTCGCAGCAGGCCGGCGCCGAGGACCTCGAGTCCAGCTCAGACGAGGACATTCCCCAAGCCGACGTCCGCCTCGACACCGACGCCCCCGACGAACTCGACGCGCTGCCCGGATTCGAGGGTTCGAAATGACGGCCCAGGCGTTGATCCCGCTGCCCGTGCTCATCCCGGCGCTGGCTGCCGCGGCGACCCTCGTCGCGGGACGTCGGCCGCGGTTGCAGCGAGTGATCACCCAGATCGCCCTGGCGGCCGTCGTCGCGGTGTGCGCGGCGCTGGTGTACCTGGCCGATCGCGACGGCACGCTGGTGCTGCATGTCGGCGGCTGGGGTCAGAGCGTGCCGGGGATGGGCCCGTTGGGGATCAGTCTGGTGGTGGACCGGCTCTCGGCCCTGATGCTGCTGGTGTCCTCGATCGTGCTGCTGGCGGTGGTCGCCTACGCCATCGGGCAGGGTATCCGCGACGGCGACGAACGCCAGCCGGTGTCGATCTTCATGCCCACCTACCTGGTGCTGTCAGCCGGGGTGTGCACGGCGTTTTTGGCCGGGGACCTGTTCAACCTGTTCGTGGGTTTCGAGGTGCTGCTGTCCGCGAGCTTCGTGTTGCTGACCATCGGTGCCAGTGAGGAGCGGGTCCGGGCCGGCATCTCCTATGTGATGGTGTCGATGGTGTCGTCGCTGATATTCTTGATCGGCATCGCGCTGGTCTACGCGGCCACCGGGACGCTGAACCTGGCCGAGTTGGCCGTACGCCTCGACGATGTGCCCGCCGGTACCCGCAACGCGCTGTTCTCGGTGCTGCTGGTGGCGTTCGGCATCAAGGCCGCGGTGTTCCCGCTGTCGGCGTGGTTGCCCGACTCGTATCCGACGGCGCCGGCTCCGGTCACCGCTGTGTTCGCCGGCTTGCTGACGAAAGTCGGTGTGTACGCAATCATCCGGGCCCATGCGTTGCTGTTCCCCGGTGGCAGCCTGGATTCGGTGCTGCTGGTGGCCGGGCTGCTCACGATGGTGATCGGCATCCTGGGTGCCATCGCGCAGAGCGACATCAAGCGACTGCTGTCGTTCACGTTGGTCAGCCACATCGGCTACATGGTGTTCGGCGTCGCGCTGGGCAATCAGTTGGGCATGTCGGGTGCGATCTACTACGTCGCGCACCACATCGTCGTGCAGACGACGCTGTTCCTGGTGGTCGGGCTGATCGAGCGCCAGGCCGGCGCGTCCACCCTCAACAGGCTGGGCGGTCTGGCCGCGGCCAGCCCGGTACTGGCCTTCGTGTTCGTCGTCCCCGCCCTCAATCTTGGTGGTATCCCGCCATTTTCGGGCTTCATCGGAAAGGTGGCACTCATGGAGGCCGGTGCCGCGAACGGATCGGCCCTGGCCTGGACGCTGGTCGCCGGCGGCGTCGTCACCAGCCTGCTGACCCTGTACGTGGTGGCGCGGGTGTGGACCAAGGCGTTCTGGCGGGCCCGCGCCGACGCGCCCGAAGGGCATCTGGCCGCGGCGGCGCCGGCGGCCTTGCTCGACGACTCCGAGGACATCGAGTTCGCCGATCGTGACAGCGTGGGACGTATGCCGGTCGGGATGCTGATACCGACGGCCGCGCTGATCGCGGTGGGGTTGATGCTGACCATCGCGGCAGGCCCGATCTTCGGCTACGCCGAACGCTCGGCCGCCGAGGTGCTCGACCGCGGGGAGTACATCTCGGCCGTGTTGGGAGGTTCGTCCCGCTGATGAGCGCTTGCGCGAAGAGGAGACCGGCCCGATGATGAGCGCTTGCGCGAAGAGGAGACCGGCCCGATGAGCGCTTCGCCGGACAAGCGGCCACAGGTGCGGCACACGGCTCTGCGGATCTGGCTGCTGTGCTTCCTGATGATGGTCTGGGTTCTGCTGTGGGGCCACATCTCGGTGGCCAATATGGTCAGCGGCCTCGTGGTCGCCGTGGTCATCACGGTCCTGCTGCCACTGCCCTCGGTGCCGGTCGAAGGCAGGCTCCATCTGCTGTCATTGCTCAAACTTGTTGCGCTGGTGGGCTATTACCTGGTGCTGTCGTCCTTTCAGGTGGCCTGGATGGCGATCCGGCCGGGTCCGCCACCACTGGTCGCCGTGCTGCGCGCACACCTGGCGCTGAAGTCGGATCTGGTCCTGGCGCTCGCGGTGAACATCTTCAACCTGATCCCCGGCTCGATCGTGCTGGAGATCGACCAGGCCCGCCGGATTCTCTACATTCACCTCATCGACGTCGGCTCGGACAGCACGGTGCAGCGGTTCTACCGTCAGGTGGACCAGGTCGAACGGCTGCTGGTGGCGGCGTTCGAGCGGGACAGCGATTGGCAACCGTCGGCCGAGCGGGAGGCGGGAAACACATGACGACCATCTGGATCATCGCCGCGGTGATGCTGACCGCGGCAGCTGCGATCACCATGTTCCGTGTGCTTGCCGGGCCGAGTACGTTGGACCGCCTGGTCGCGCTGGACACCCTGATCGCGGTGACGATGTGCGGTATCGGCACGTGGGCGGCGTTCAGCCTCGATGCCACCGTCACCTACAGCTTGACCGCGCTGGCGTTGATCAGCTTCGTCGGCTCGGTGAGTGTGGCCCGCTTCCGGGTTCCCGACACCGATGATCCGCGGCCGCGATCCCGCCGGGGGCAGCGATGAACGTTCTCGACATCATCACGGCCGTACTGGTTCTCAGTGGGTCGACGCTGGCGTTGACGGCCGCGATCGGCGTGGTGCGTTTTCCCGACACGTTGTCGCGCATGCATGCGGCCACCAAGCCGCAGGTGCTCGGTCTGCTGCTGGTGCTGGCGGGCGCGGCGATCCGGCTGCGCGGTCACGCCGATGTCGGCATGGTGATCCTCACGGGGTTGTTCACGTTGATCACCGCACCGGTGGTGGCCAACCGGGTCGGGCAACTCGCCTATCGGGAGCAGACCATCCGCGATGATCTGCTGACCCGCGACGAGATGGCGGAGTTCGGGCAGACTGAGAACGATGGCCAGAACTGACGACGACAGCTGGGACATCACCGAGAGCGTGGGTGCCACCGCGCTCGCGGTGGCGATGGCCCGCGCGAACGAGACCGCCTCGGATTCCCCGTTGTTCACCGATCCGTGTGCACAGATGTTCCTGGATGCCGCGGCAGCACAGGGCTGGCGTCCGCCCACCGGCGCGATGGCCCAGCGGATTCGCGCCATTGGCAATTACGCCGCGTCGCGGACCAAGTGGTTCGACGAGTTCTTCGTGGCCGCAGGTGCCGCGGGTATCCGCCAGTCGGTGATCCTGGCGGCCGGGCTCGACGCCCGCGCCTGGCGGTTGCCGTGGATCCACGACAGCGTGGTGTTCGAGATCGACCAGCCGCAGGTGCTTCGGTTCAAGGAGGAGGTCCTGACCGCTCACCGGGTCGCGCCGAAGGCCCGGCATGTCGCCGTCGGCGTCGACCTGCGTCAGGATTGGCCGAAGGCGTTGCGGGAGGCAGGTTTCGACCCTGCCGAGCCGACAGCGTGGTCGGTCGAAGGCTTGCTGCCGTATCTGCCCGCCAACGCGCAGGATCTGTTGTTCGAGCGCATCACCGAGTTGTCGGCACGGGACAGCCGGATCGCGGTCGAGGCGTTCAGCGCCGGGTTCTTCTCAGAAGATCATCTGGCGCGCCGCCGTGAGCACATCGAGAAGATGCGGGCCCAGGCTGCCGAGACGGGCGATGACATGCCGGACCCGGAGCGCCTGTGGTTCATCGAGGACCGCGCCTACGTGCCCGATTGGCTGAGCGAACGCTGTTGGGATGTGGCGGCGCTGCCGTCCGACGACCTCATGGCTCGCTACCACCGGCCCCTGCCTGCCGACACCACCGAGGGCACCATGTCCACCGAGTTCGTCGAAGGTGTCTTCACCGAATCAGTTTCTGGGTGAAGCCCTGCACGTTCGCCGGTGCGACGCGTCACACGGTGGCAAAGAAGCTCTGCAGCGCCTCGGCAATACGTTCGGGCACCATGGCGGTGGCGAAGTGGGACTGGTCGGACCAAACGACTCGCTCAGCGTGTGAGAGTACCGCCGCGAGGCGGTCCATTCCTTCCGGAAGAGGTGGCCAACTCAGGCCGCCCTGCATGAGCAACACCGGCACGGTGATGGCCGCCCACCGGTCGACGTCACGTCCGTCATGGGCCATCGCTTCCATGTCTGCACCGGCAGACAGGGTGGTGATCCGGCCCGCCTCTTCGCTTTCGACGTCGAACGAGGCCGCCTCCACCAGTTCAGAAGGAACGCAGGCAACCTCGCGGGCGAAAAGCTCCAGCGCCTCCGAATAACGAGCTTCGGTACACAGCCGCCGGTAGCGGTCCAGGACCGGCAACAGGTGCGCGCCGGACAACAACAGGGGCGGCTCGAACAGCGCCAGAGAAGCGATGCGTTCGGAGTCGGCGACCGCAGCGTGAAGGGCGACTGTCGCCCCGAAGGATCCGCCGACGACGTGCGCGCCCGTTCCGGATGCATCGGTGACCGACCTCAGCACGCACTCCAGATCCGCGGCCTCCACCGCGAAACTGTTGGGCGTCGCGCCAACTGC
The DNA here is from genome assembly GCF_000426065.1 of Mycobacterium sp. URHD0025. Lineage (GTDB taxonomy): Bacteria > Actinomycetota > Actinomycetes > Mycobacteriales > Mycobacteriaceae > Mycobacterium. The sequence goes on from NZ_AUEQ01000019.1 coordinate 102,008, forward strand.
GCTCGGTGGGTGGTTTCGGCGCGCATACCGCACGACCTGGTGACCGGACAGGCGTCGCCCGATGTCGGCCCAGGAATCCAGACCGCCGTTGGACCCGTGCACGAAGACCACCGGAGCTCCGGTTCCTGTCGTCTCCAAGGCCAGATCGGTGCCGTCCGAGGTTGTCAGCACAGAAGCCATACTCTGAGTATTCCGCGGTCAGTCCGAGAGCTGGAACTCCACCATCGCGGTGACGGAATCCACGGCCTCGCTGAGCACCTCGACACGGGCCGCGTCCGACGGCGCGGCCAACAATGAATAGCGGTCAGCCTGCCCCATGGGTAGCCGAGTGGCCAAGGCGTACAAGCGGTTCCCCGGGTCGACACCGGCGGATTCCACGATCTCGCGGCTGCGGATCGGCGTGCCGCGGGCCTCCCCGATCAGGTCGAGCAGCGCCACCATCCGGTCTTCGACGTCGCTGAGGCGGGCGGTATCCACCGGGTCGCCCGGTTCATCGGGCCACAGTTCGATCTCGGCGCGCGGATACGGATCGTCGTCGAGCCAGCGCTGAACCCGAATACGCTCACCCATCACACACAGCAGCCGGTACTTGCCGACCCCGATCTCCTGGCAGTCGACGATGTTGGCCAGCGCGCCGACGTCACACCGGCGGTCACCGCCGCCCACCTCGCGACCGGCCGAGATCAGAACCACCCCGAAAGACGGCTCCGACATGGCCATACAGTCGTTCACCATGGCCACATAGCGCGGTTCGAAGATCCGCAGCGGCAGTTCCTGACCTGGCAGCATCGCCACTTCGAGGGGAAACATCGGTGAGACCGTCATTCGGCCAGGATCGTCCTCGCCTCCGGTTTGGTCAATGAGCACGAGCCGGCAACCTCGCGGTGCACTACAAAGCAATTCATCCCAGGGATGTCAGCCCGGCACCTTTTTGTTGATCGCATCGACCACGGTGGCGTCCCGGTCGGCCAGTGTGCACATGGCTCCGATGAACGACGTCCAGATGTAGGGATTCTTCTTCATCCCCGCGTAGCCGTTCTTCACCAGCAACTCGACCATGCCGAGCTGGCCGTCCTCGTCCATCGACGAGTACTCGCGACACGTGGTCGACATCCCGTTGGGCGGTGGGGTGCCGGCTTTGCCGCTGGTGCCCGGAGACGGGAAAGCCGGGATCGACGGCGCCGCCGTACCACTGGGCCGGCGCGTGGTCGTCGGAGTGGAGGAGATCCCGGTCTGATCGGGATCGCCCATCGGCGTTCCGGCGGTGACGGAACTGCAGCCCGAGAGTGCGAAGCCCGCCACGACAAGCCCCGCCACGACAAGCCCCGCCCCGATCCGCCGCACAGCCCTCGTCCTCACAGTCGGAGCTCGCCGACCAGGGCGTCCACGACCTCGCGCAGGTCGCCGTCATTCTCCTCGGCCACCCGGCGCTGCCGTTGATACGAGCCGCCTCCGCGGTAGATGTCGATCACCGCGGCGAGCTCGTCGGAGCATCCCAGCGATTTGGCAACCGGCTCAAGGTGATTCAGCAATTCGTCGAGATCTTCGGTGACCAACCGCTCATTGCTGTCCGCATCCAGGATGATCACGGCGTCCAGGCCGTAGCGGGCCGCCCGCCACTTGTTCTCCTGCACATGCCATGGCGGCATGGTGGGCAACTGCTCACCCGCGTCGAGCCGACGATCCAGATCGACGATCAGGCAGTGGGTCAGCGCGACGAGCGCACCGAGCTCGCGCACATTCGACACCCCATCGAAGATCCGCACCTCGATGGTGCCCAGCTGAGGCGAAGGCCGGACGTCCCAACGAATCTCGTTGAGATGATCGATGATGCCAGTCTTCTTCTGATCGTGGACGAAACCCTCGAACTCTGGCCAGGTCTGGAATTGGAACGGCAGACCGGCGGTGGGCAACTGCTGGAACATCATCGCGCGGTTGCTGGCATATCCGGTGTCCTCACCATCCCAGAACGGTGAGGACGCCGACAGCGCAAGCAGATGCGGGTACTGGTTGAGCAGCGAGGAGATGATCGGCATCACCTTGTGCGCCGAGGAGATGCCGACGTGCACATGCACACCCCAGATCAGCATCTGCCGACCCCACCACTGGGTGCGCTTGATCAGCTCGGCATACCGCGGCGCGTCGGTCAGCTGTTGCGCCGACCATTTCGCGAACGGATGGGTGCCCGCGCAGAACAGTTCCATGCCGCGCTCGTGCACGATCTTGCGCACGGGCCCGAGCGTGCCGCGCAGGTCATCCATCGCCTCGCCGGTGTTCTCACAGATTCCGGTGACGATCTCGATGGTGTTGCGCAGCAATTCCTTGTGCACGTGCGGGCTCTCGCCGACCTCGGCGATCACCTCGGCGGCGCCGTTGCTCAGATCACGAGTGTCGGCGTCGACGAGAGCGAACTCCCATTCGACGCCGACAGTGGGCCGGGGCGACCCGGCGAAATCGATACGGCTGTCAGCCGGCGCCGATAACACCGCACGCCACCCGACTTCCGGCATCGCCGGTCGCCAAGGTCGCCTGATCGGGTCCGGGTGCACCGCCCACCACCTGCTGGTACTTCTCCGGCGGGATGTTGGCGAAGTTGTCGGCCTTCTCGTGGATGACGATCGCGGTCTTGGCGCCGCCCAACAGATCCGCGGCGGTGAACGCGTCGGTGGTGGTCACCAGCTTGCCCGAACCGTCGGCGCGGACCTGCAACGAACTCAGGTCGCCGCTGGAGGGATGTCCGCTGTGACCGGCGACCTGGAAATGGCCTCCGGCGGAGTTGAAGTCGCCGGGCGCGCCGCCGGTCGGGGCCACCGAGTTGGCCTCACACTTGCCGACCGAGTGGATGTGCAGACCGTGGAATCCCGGAGCCAGCTTGCCCGGAGCGGTGGTCTCGACGGTGACGGTGGCGAAGCCGTCGGCGAACTGGAAGTCGGCGGTTGCCACGGACGTCCCGTCGGCGGTCTTCAGCTCTGCTGTGAGGGTCTCTCCGCCGGTGGTGGCCGGAGCACCGTGCCCGCCGCCGTGCTCACCGGGAGCGGCCGAGGGCGAAGGCGATCCGGTCCAGATCGCCGGGGTGGTGCCGGGCGTGTCGGACGGCACCTGTCCGGGCGGACTGCAGGCGCTCAGCGCGACAACGGGGGCAGCGAACAGAGTGGCAACACTGACGGACTTCAGCATGGCCCAAAGCCTAGCCGGTTACTACCACGATCACGCCCGGTGGTTGCTCGAGAAGTTCTGGACGCCGGGGCTCGACGGGCGCCTGGATCGCCTTGCCCACGGCTTCGGCGGCTTCCTTCTCGCCCGACGTCTCACCGAAGAACACCGTGGTGCCGGCAACGCCTTCCAGCGTCAGGTTGCCGGTCTCGGTGACATTCCAGTGCGCCTCACGCAACCGGTTGGCCGTGGTCTCGGCCGCGCCGGGTACATCGGAGATGTTGTACACCCGCACGTCGGCCTTGGCCTCTGATGCGGGTGCGGCCTTCGCCGATGTCTTCGTGGTGGTGGTCGCAGACGTGGTGGCCACAGGCGACGACTGATCCGATGAGTCGTCGTCGGAGCCGAGCGCCTGGAAACCGACCAGCAGGAACACGACCCCGAGGAACAACAGCACCATCACCATGGCGCGCAGGGGTAGCCCGGAGGAGTCTCGCTGATTCATCGCCACCACTGTATCGAGCGAACCGCCCGATCCCTCACCGCGTGACCTTTAGGTAGTGATATCGAAGCCGAGCCGCCGCGCGGCCCGTGCCTTCTGACGGCTCGCGCGCATCCGACGCAGCCGCTTGACCAGCATCGGGTCGGCGGCCAACGCCTCAGGACGGTCGACCAGCGCGTTGAGCACCTGGTAGTACCGCGTGGCCGACATCGAGAACAGCTCTTTGATCGCGTCTTCCTTGCTGCCGGCGTACTTCCACCATTGGCGTTCGAAGGCCAAAATATCGTGCTCGCGCCGGGTGAGCCCATCGCTCAGGTCAGAGTCGTCCCCGGATTGCTCAGTCCGCGCCATGGCGCCGTCCATATTGCTCCCTGGACCCTTCCGACACTTGAGAAATTACATCGCTGTGGTTCGGCGCTTATTCAACCACGGCTTGCTGGCTCGACGTGACACATAAACCCGCGAGTCGGGTGAGAAGGCCTGCCCACTTAAGCTTCCCCCATGGCCGTCGTACCGATCTGCATCGTCGGAGATCCCGTTCTGCACACCCCGACCGAGCCGGTGCCGGTCGGCCCGGACGGGTCACTCCCGGCAGACCTGCCCGAACTCATCCAGACCATGTTCGACACCATGGACGCCGCCAACGGGGTTGGCTTGGCCGCCAACCAGATCGGCGTGGCCAAGCGGTTGTTCGTCTACGACTGCGCCCCGACGCGCGGCCAGACCACGCGCCGCCGCGGGGTCGTCATCAACCCCGTTTTGGAGACCTCCGAGATTCCCGAGACGATGCCGGACCCTGACGACGACGAGGAAGGCTGCCTGTCCGTACCGGGCGAGAATTTCCCGACCGGCCGGGCCGACTGGGCGCGGGTCACCGGGCTCGACGCCGACGGTTCACCGGTCGTTCTGGAGGGCACCGACTTGTTTGCCCGGATGCTGCAGCACGAGACCGGGCACCTCGACGGGTTCCTGTATATCGATCGGCTCGTGGGCCGGCACGCGCGCGCCGCCAAGAAGACCGTCAAGCGCAACGGCTGGGGCGTGCCCGGCCTGTCCTGGATGCCGGGCGAGGTTCCCGACCCGTTCGGCCACTGAGGCCAGGCACCGATGCCTGAGCTGCCCGCTCCAGGTGCCCGGGTCAGCCTGCGTTACCGGCTGCCGGCCGGCTCGCCCAAGCCACTCACCGACGTCATCGGGCACCTGGAGCGCCTGGAACCGGCGGTGCTGCTCCGCACCAAGGCCGGCGAACTCGTCGAGGTCGATCCGGCCGATGTCGTCAGCGTCCGCGAGTTGTCGCACGTCCCGGTGCGGGCCTCCGAGATCCGCACGCTGGAACACGCGGCGGCACTGGCGTGGCCCGGCGTCGAGCAGCAGTGGCTGGGCGGCTGGCTGCTGCGCGCCGGGCACGGAGTCACCAGTCGCGCCAATTCGGCCATCCCGCTGGATGTCTCGGCACAGCTCTCCGATTTGTCCGCGGTGCACGACTGGTATCGCGCACGCACTCTGCCGACCTGGCTGGCCCTGCCCGAGAGGCTGCTGCCGGTACGCAATCCCGGCATCAAGCCGGCCCGGGTGATGGTGCGCGAGTTACCCGCCGCGCCGGCGCAGCCCCCGGCCTCGAGCGTCACGCTGGCGCAGCAACCGGACACGCAATGGCTCGGGATCTACGAGCGCGAGGTCCCCGTCGATGTCCTGACCGCCGTGGTGGACGGGACGCTCATCTTCGCGACGGTGTCCGGTTGCGCGGTCGGCCGCGGCGCTGTGACGAGGGCCCCTGACGGCACGGCCTGGCTGGGCATCTCGTCGGTCCGGGTCTCGCCCGCTCATCGCAGGCAGGGCCATGCCCGTGCGGTGTGCGAGGCGCTGATGGCCTGGGGCGTGGGGGCCGGTGCCGGGCAGGCGTACGTCCAGGTGGAGGTCGACAACCACGCGGCCATCGCGCTGTACAGGTCGCTGGGTTTCCGGCTGCACCACCAAACCCGTTATGTCGCGGCCGAGGAAGTCCTCGGTTCGCGCTGACCGTAACCTCTAATCTCATGCGCCTGGCCACCTGGAACGTCAACTCGATCCGAACCCGAGCGGACCGCGTCGTCGACTGGCTCGAGCGTGCCGATGTCGACGTGCTGGCCATGCAGGAGACAAAGTGCACCGACGCGCAGTTCCCGATGATGCCGTTCGCGGCACTGGGCTACGAAGTCGCGCACATCGGGCTCAACCAGTGGAACGGCGTCGCCATCGCCTCACGCGTCGGCCTCGACGACATCGAGATCGGGTTTCCGGGGCAACCCACCTGGAGCAGCAAGCCTGAGGAGGAGGCCACCGCCGAGGCCCGCGCTCTGGGCGCGACCTGCGGCGGAGTACGCGTGTGGAGCCTGTACGTGCCCAACGGCCGGACCCTGGCGGATCCGCACTACACCTACAAGCTGGATTGGCTTGCCGCCCTGCGCGATACCGCTGAGAACTGGCTCAAGCAAGATCCGGAGCAGCCCATCGCGCTGGTCGGCGATTGGAACATCGCCCCCAAGGACGAAGATGTCTGGGACATGGCCGCGTTCAACGGCAGCACCCATGTGTCAGAACCCGAGCGCGCCGCCTTCCAGGCCATGCACGACGCCCAATTCACCGACGTGGTGCGGTCTTTCACGCCCGGCCCGGGAATTTACACGTATTGGGATTACACGCAGCTGGCATTCCAGAAGCGCCGCGGCATGCGCATCGACTTCATCCTCGGCTCCCCCGGCCTGGCCTCGCGCGTCACGAATGCCGAGATCGTGAAGGACGAACGCCGCCCCAAGAAGGGCACCACCGCACCCAGCGATCATGCGCCGGTTGTGGTCGAACTGAGCTGAGCTATCCGGCTGACTCTGCGCCCAAGGCGCGAAAGTGTGAGTAGGCCACGCCCTGGGCGCAGTATCAACGGCCTAACAGCAGCGACTCCTCCGGCTATGACGCAGACGCAGCGATGATGTCCACGGCTTCTGCCACGCTGTCGGTGCAGTGGAGCAGCGCCAACTCCGATTCGGAGATCTTTCCGCCGGGCAGCATGGTGTTGCGGATCCAGTCGATCAGCCCCGACCAGTAGTCGACGCCCAGCAGGATGATCGGAAACTCGGTGACCTTACGGGTCTGAACAAGGGTCAGCGCCTCGAACAGTTCGTCGAGGGTGCCGAATCCGCCCGGCAGGCAAACGAATGCCTGCGCATACTTGACGAACATGGTCTTGCGGACGAAGAAGTAGCGGAAGTTGATGCCGAGATCGACCCAGTGGTTCAAGTGCTGCTCGAAGGGCAGTTCGATACCGAGCCCCACGGAGTAGCCGCCGGACTCGCTGGCCCCGCGGTTGACCGCCTCCATCGAGCCCGGACCGCCCCCGGTGATCACCGCATAGCCCGCGCGCACCAGCGCGATGCCCAGTTCCTCGCCCAATCGGTACTCCGGCGAATGCGGAACCGTGCGGGCCGATCCGAAAACCGTGACAGCCTTCGGCATCTCGGCCAGAGCATCGAAACCGTCGACGAATTCGCCCTGGATGCGCATCACTCGCCACGGATCGCTGTGGACCCAATCGGTGGGGCCGCGCCGGCCCAGCAGGCGCTGGTCGGCGGTCGAGGTGGCGCAGCGGTCCCGGCGCAGTTGCACCGAACCGCGGATCTGGAGCGGAGTGTCGTCGTTCTCGGTCATGCGGGTTTGACGCCCACGGTGATGACGTCGGAGATCGGCGTCCACCCTTGCCGGCGCACCCGGTGTTGTTCGGCCACAGCAAATCCGGCCGCCTCGAAGAGCGCGCGCATCTCCTTCTCGGTGGGACTGTGCGCGGGCGCACCCAGGTCCGCCGACAAAGCGTGCAGCGGCAGGAAGGTCCGACGTGGGCTCATCGTCGTCACCGCCACCATGCCGCCGGGTGCCAGTGCCCGGTAGAACTCCGCGAGCGCGGCGGGTTGGTCGAAGAAGTGAAACGCGGAGGTGGTCACGACGGCGTCGAGAAAGCCGTCTTGGAAGGGCAGTTGTTCGGCCGGGGCCGACATCCACCGCACCCGGTCGGAACGCTTGCCGGCCTGGGCCAGCATGCCCTCGGACATGTCCAGGCCGTAGACCTCGTCGGGGCGCAGTTCCCGCTCGATGCGGTCGGCCAGGATGCCGGTGCCGCAGGCGATATCGGCGATCGCACGGGCACCGCGCTGCTGCAGTTGGTCGATCACCTCGTCCTGGGCGGGTCGGTACACCCACCGCTGAAGACAACCCTGGTCGTAGGCGGGCGCGGCGAAACTCCAGAAGCGCGTGATGGCGTCGTTGAACCCGCGGCGCTGTGTGGTGGTCACGAGCCCGAGTGTAGGTGGGACCTCCGCCCCTCAGGCCTCGTTGTCGGCTCCCGCCTCTCAGGCCTCGTTGTCGGCTCCCGCCTCTCAGGCCTCGTTGTCGGCTCCCGCCTCCGTCCCATAGCGGCCCGCGCTGAACATCGACGCCACCGCACCGATCACCATCATCACCGCCGCTGCGGTGAACACCACCGTCAGCCCGGAATGGAACGGTTCGGTGATGAGCTGTGGGAAGAACGTCTGCCCGGTGATGACGTCCGCGTTCACGCCGGGCTGGTGCAGCGCGTCGGACGGCGCGAGCAGTTCTGCCATCGGGTTGTAACCGAGGAAGGCCGCGAACAGACTGCCGACCGGGGGCAGGTTGGCCACATCGTTGGCCACCGATGCCGAAACACCTTGCTGAGTCAGGCCGGTGGTCAACGCCGCGGGCAGTGTGTTGGCCAGCCCGACGATCATCAGGGAGAAGAAGATGCCGATGGACAGCGAGTTCCCGGCGTTGAAGAAGGTGGACCGCACACCGGAGGCCGCACCGCGCTGATCGGCCGGAACGCTGGACATGATGGCGGCGGTGTTCGGTGCCGTGAAGATGCCGCCGCCCAGGCCGTTGAGGAACACCAGGATCGCGAACACCCAGTAGTCGAAGTTGACCGGGATGAGCAGGAGCGCCACGAAGGTGGCCGCCATCAGCAGCATGCCGCCCACGGTCAGCGGGCGTGCACCGATGCGATCGGAGAGCGATCCGGCGATCGGTGCGGCGACCAGGAATCCGACGGTGACCGGCAACAGGTAGATGCCGGCCCACAAGGGGGTGGACTCGAAGCTGTAGCCGTGCAGCGGAAGCCAGATGCCCTGCAACCAGATGATGAGCATGAACTGCAGCCCACCGCGGCCCACCGAGGACATCAGGCCGGCCAGGTTGCCCATCCCGAAGGCCGCCGATTTGAACAATCGGATGTCGACCATGGGCGACGACACCTTCGATTCGACGACGCAGAACGCCACCAGCAACAGCAGGCCGACGGCGATGGAGCCCAGCACCCACGGGCTGGTCCAGCCGGTGGTCGAGTCGCCGTAGGGCTGGATGCCGTAGGTGATGCCGATCAGCAGCACCGTCAGGCCCAGCCCGAAGGTCAGCGTGCCGGCCCAGTCGAGCCGTCCGGCGGTGCGGACACCGAGTTCCTTGAGTGAGCGGTAGCTCCAGATCGTGCCGATGACGCCGATCGGCACGCCCACCCAGAAGACGGCCTTCCAGTGCCACTCGGACAGGAAGCCGCCGATGAGCAACCCGAGGAACGACCCGGCGACCGCGGCCACCATGTTGGTGCCGAGCGCCATCCCGCGCTGGTTGGCGGGGAACGCGTCGGTGAGGATCGCCGACGACGACGCCATCAGCATCGCGCCGCCGACACCCTGAACGACGCGCCAGCCGATCAGCCAGATCGCGCCGCCACCGAGCTGGAACGGATCGAAAGACAGCGCGATCGCGGCCAGGGTGAAGACCACGAAGCCGAGGTTGTAGATGCGAACCCGGCCGTACATGTCGCCGAGACGCCCGAACGGCACGACGAGCACCGCGGTCACCACGAGGTAGCCCATCAGCATCCACAGCAGATAGCTGACGTTGCCGGGGGCCAGCGGGTTCAGGCCGATGCCGCGGAAGATCGCGGGCAGCGAGATCAGCACGATGGAGGCGTTGATCGAGGCCAGCAGGATGCCCAACGTGGTGTTGGACAGCACCACCCACTTGTAGAACGGGTGATCGTGATCCACCCGTTTGCGCCGGTCAGCGGTCTGGGCCTGGGCAGCGTCGACGCCGCCGGCCGCGTTCGTCATCTCAGTCGTCATACCGTCTTCGCTCTGGTCGAAATCGAGGGACCGACACGGCCCAACATGTTCAAAACACATATATTAGCTATACAAATCATGTGACGGCAATCCGAGTGGTCGTCGGATCGCGCGATCGCCGATATCCACGTCAGGGCCACAGACCGGCGCGGCCCTCCGCCCGGGTGTCGAAAACTGCGGGCTCCGGGGTTCCGAACCGCGCAACGTCTGCGCTAGGTTGGGCCCTGCAAACCACACACGCGGGAGTGCGCACGAGCGCGCTGAGAGGACGGGTACGCCCGTCGACCGTACGAACCTGACCGGGTAATGCCGGCGTAGGGAGATTTTCATGAGCAGTTCTGTCTTTGACGGCTTTACCGACGCATCTGTGACCACGGGTCCGATCACCGGTAGCACCAAGGTCTATCGCGAGATCGACCATGACGGCGCGGCGTTGCGGGTGCCGTTCCGCCGGGTGAACCTCACCAACTCCGAGCACCTCGACCTGCATGACACCTCGGGCCCGTACACCGACGACGATGCGACGATCGACCTGAACGCCGGCCTGGCGCCGCGTGCCGGAATTCACAAAGATCGCGGTACCCAGCTGCAAAGGGCCCGGGCCGGCGAAATCACCGCCGAGATGGCGTATATCGCTGAGCGCGAAGGTGTTTCGCCCGAACTCGTCCGTGATGAGGTCGCCCGCGGCCGGGCAGTCATCCCCGCCAACCACAACCATCCGGAGAGCGAGCCGATGATCATCGGCAAGGCGTTCGCCGTGAAAGTCAATGCCAACATCGGCAATTCGGCGGTCACCTCGTCGATCGGCGAGGAGGTCGACAAGATGGTGTGGGCCACCCGGTGGGGCGCCGACACCATCATGGACCTGTCCACCGGCAAGGACATCCACCAGACGCGGGAGTGGATCCTGCGCAACTCCCCGGTCCCGGTCGGCACCGTGCCGATCTACCAGGCGCTGGAGAAGGTCAACGGCGATCCCACCGAATTGACGTGGGAAATGTACCGCGACACCGTGATCGAGCAGTGCGAGCAGGGCGTCGACTACATGACCGTGCACGCCGGAGTGCTGCTGCGCTACATCCCGCTGACCGTCAACCGGGTCACCGGCATCGTGTCGCGGGGCGGGTCCATCATGGCGGCCTGGTGTCTGGCGCATCACACGGAGTCCTTCCTCTACACCCATTTCGAGGACCTGTGCGAGATCCTGGCCCGCTACGACGTGACGTTCTCCCTGGGCGACGGGCTGCGGCCCGGGTCGATCGCCGACGCCAACGACGAGGCCCAGTTCGCCGAACTGCGCACTCTGGGTGAACTCACCAAGATCGCGAAATCCCATGGCGTGCAGGTGATGATCGAGGGCCCGGGCCACGTCCCCATGCACAAGATCGTCGAGAACGTGCGGCTGGAAGAAGAGCTCTGCGAAGAAGCACCGTTCTACACGCTGGGCCCGCTGGCCACGGACATCGCACCGGCCTATGACCACATCACCTCGGCCATCGGTGCGGCCATCATCGCCCAGGCCGGCACCGCGATGTTGTGTTACGTCACGCCCAAGGAACACCTGGGTCTGCCTGACCGCAAGGACGTCAAGGACGGCGTGATCGCCTACAAGATCGCCGCGCACGCGGCCGATTTGGCCAAGCAGCATCCACGGGCGCAAGAAAGAGACGACGCGCTGTCGAAGGCGCGGTTCGAGTTCCGGTGGCACGATCAGTTCGCGTTGTCCCTGGATCCCGATACCGCCCGCGAGTTCCACGACGAGACACTGCCGGCCGAACCGGCCAAGACCGCGCATTTCTGTTCGATGTGCGGTCCCAAGTTCTGCTCGATGCGGATCACGCAGGATATTCGCGACGCCTACCCCGACGGCGTTCCCGACGAGATCGCGCAGGGCATGGCCGCCAAGTCTCAGGAGTTCGCCGACCACGGCAACCGCGTGTATCTACCCTTGACCTCGTGAGGCCACAGTGAACTTCTTGCCGCTGGTCGCCGCGGGTGACACGCCGCTGCGAGTGATGACCATCGCCGGATCCGACTCCGGCGGTGGTGCCGGCATCCAGGCCGACATGCGGACCTTCGCGATGCTCGGCCTGCACGGCTGCGTCGCGGTGACCGCGGTGACGGTGCAGAATTCGGTGGGCGTCAAGGGTTTCCACGAGATTCCGCTCGACGTCGTGGCCGGCCAGATCTCGGCCGTCACCTCCGATATCGGCATCCAGGCCGCCAAGACCGGGATGCTGGCGTCCGCGGAGATCATCACCACGATCGCCGAGACGTGGCGGGCCGAGGGGTTGGCGTCGAACGTGCCCCTGGTCGTCGACCCGGTGTGTGCGTCGATGCACGGTGACCCCCTGCTGCACCACAGCGCACTGGATGCGCTGCGTACCGAACTGTTCCCGCTCGCCACGCTGGTCACGCCGAACCTCGACGAGGTGCGACTGCTCGTGGATATAGAGGTCATCGATTCCGAAACCCAGCGCGAGGCAGCGCGGGCCCTGCATGCCCTGGGGCCACAATGGGCACTGGTCAAGGGCGGGCATCTGCGCTCGTCATCGGCCAGCCCCGACCTCTTGTTCGACGGCAAGGATTTTCACGAGTTCCAGGCGCCGCGGGTCGACACCGGTGACGACCATGGCGCCGGCGATACCCTCGCCGCCGCGACGGCTTGCGCTCTGGCACACGGGCATTCGGTGCCCGAGGCGGTGGAGTTCGGCAAGGCCTGGGTGACCGAGTGCATCCGCGCGGCTTATCCGCTGGGGCACGGCCACGGCCCCGTGAACGCGTTGTTCCGGTTGCAGCGATGAACCTCGAGGCGATCGCGGGCGTCGCGCACGAGCCGGAGGGGCCGGTACAGGGCGTCGTGGTGCTCACCCACGGGGCGGGCGGCAACCGCGATTCGGCGATGCTGGTCAAACTCTGCGACGAGTGGGCCTCTCGTGGCTGGTTGGCTGTCCGCTACAACCTGCCGTATCGCCGCCGCAGGCCCAAGGGTCCGCCGTCGGGGTCGGCGGCCGGTGACCAGGAAGGGATCGTCGAGGCGATCGCGCTGGCCCGCACCTTGACCGAGGGGCCCGTGATCGCCGGCGGGCATTCCTACGGCGGGCGGATGACCTCGATGGTGACCGCCGACGACGATGGCGCGGGCCCAGACGTTTTGACACTCTTCTCTTATCCGCTGCATCCACCGGGCAAGCCCGAGCGGGCCCGCACCGAGCACCTGCCCCGCATCACGGTGCCCACGGTATTCACCCAGGGCACCGCCGATCCGTTCGGCACGATCGATGAGGTGACGGCAGCTGCGGCCTTGGTGAGCGGACCGACCGAACTCGTCGTCATCGACGGCGCCCGCCACGATCTCGGATCCAAGCGTGTGGACGTGCCCGTCCTTGCGGTGGATGCGGCGCTGCGGGCAGTCGATATCGTCGAGCCATGACCTTCACTTCTGGTCCGCCCGGCCCCATCGGTCACCCTGGCCCGCACGGCCACAACTACCCGCCGCCACCTCCCCAGCCGTATTCCACCGGCCCTGACCAGTTCTCGGGACAGCCGAAGAAATCCCCGCCGCTCAAATGGGTGCTGCTGGGTGTCGTGGTGCTGCTTGCGGTCGTCGTCGCAGCCGGTGCGGTGTTCTATCTCGCCCGGGACCGCGGCGCCACCGAGGCCAGCCAGGTCCGCTCAGGTGATTGCCTGACGGAGATTCCGGACAGCAGCCGCGTGCTGTACGTCAAGACGGTCAGTTGCGACCAGCCGCACAAGGGTGAGGTGTTCGCGGTGCTGCCGCTGCCCGACGGGGATTTCCCGGGCGATGCCGCGGTGGTCAAGTACGCCGACAAGTGCGCGCCGGCACTGACCCAGTACGCCCCCGGTGCGAGCGCCGAATCCGGTATCCAGCTGTTCGTCCTGTACCCGACCGCCGACTCCTGGCAACGTGGTGACCGCAGTGTGACATGCATCGCGACCAGCAAGAACCCCCGGACCGGGAAAATAGAGTAACGCGCTACTCTAGTCCGCCCGGCAGGCGCCGCCAGACACTCGGTGCATGGTCGACATCGATGCGCGGACGGCCGCAGCCACCCTGCCGCTGGCACCGCGCAATCCCCTGCCCTACCGACAGATGCTCAAGGCGCTGCGGTCTTTCATCGAAGGCCACCAGCAGTTGCGTGACGCCGGTGGTCCCGTCAGCCGGATGGTGCTGGGCCCCCGCTGGCTCATTCCTCCGGCGCTGTTGATCACCTCGCCGCAGGGTGCGCGCGACGTCCTGGGACGCCGCGATTCGGTGGCCGATCGCGGCGGTGCCCTCAACATGGTCGAACTGCGCAGGCTGATGGGCGGCAACCTGCTGAATCTGCCGCACGAGCGCTGGTTGCCGCGCCGGCGGACGCTGCAGCCGATGTTCACCAAGCAGAACGTCCCGCAGTATGCGGGGCACATGGCTGCCGCGGCGCACTCGATCACGGACGGCTGGCACGACGGTACGACCGTCGACCTCGATGTCGCGTGCCGGGCGCTCACGTTGCGCGCGTTGGGCCGCTCGGTGTTCGGTGTGGATCTCGACGAGCGGGCCGGCGAGGTGGGTCCGGCGCTTCGAACGGCGTTGTCATGGATCTCTGATCGGTCGGTCCGGCCGGTCAACTTCCCGCAGTGGGTGCCCACGCCCGGCCAACGACGCGCGAAGGCCGCCAATGCCGGTCTGCACCAGCTGGCCGCCGAGATCCTGGCCGGGGTGCGCACCGATCCCGACCGGGACGCACCACTGGTGCGGGCGCTCATCGAGGCACGTGACCCGGATACCGGCCGACAACTTGCCGACGACGAAATCTGTGACGAATTGGTGCTTTTCATGCTCGCCGGTCATGACACCACGTCGACGACGCTGTGTTATTCACTGTGGGCGCTTGGCCGCAATCCCGACCTGCAGTCGCGGGTGTACGAGGAGGTCGCCGCTCTGGGTGAGCGCACGCTGACGCACGAGGACGTGCCACACCTGGAGCACACGGTGCGGGTGCTGCACGAGGCACTGCGGCTGTGCCCGCCCGGTGCAGGCACGCCGCGACTGCTCAACGAGGAGATGACGGTCGACGGCTACCGCGCCGAGGCCGGCACCATCGCGATGGTGAATTTCTATGTCATGCACCGTGATCCGGCCTTGTGGGACGATCCGCTGACCTTCGACCCGGACCGATTCACCCCCGAGCGATCGGCGGGCCGAAACCGTTGGCAGTACCTGCCTTTCGGTGGCGGTCCGCGATCGTGCGTCGGCGACCACTTCGCCATGCTTGAGGCGACGCTGGCATTGGCGACCATCGTGCGCGAGGTCTCGGTGACCTCCCTGCGCGACGACTTCCCGGTGGAGACACCGTTCACCGTCATCGCCGCCGAGCCCATCCTGGCCCGCATCACCAAGCGGTCCGGCTGACCCCTCGACAAAGTACCCGGTACCTGCGGTACTGTCTGCAGCATGAGCCCCGGGGAACACGAGGCGGTAATCGTCGGCGCGGGCTTCGCCGGCATCGGCGCTGCCATCCAGCTCAAACGGCTGGGCATCGAGGACTTCGTGATCGTGGATCGCGAGGCGGACCTCGGCGGCACCTGGTACGTCAACCACTACCCCGGCCTGGCCGTCGATGTCCCCACCACCACCTACTCGTACTTCTTCGAGCCGAATCCGAACTGGTCACGCCTGTTCTCCACGGGCGCCGAGATCAAGCAATACGCCGACGATGTGGCCGACAAGTACGACGTGCGCCGCCACATCCGGTTCAGAACCTCGGTCGAAAGCGCCCGCTGGGATGAGGAGGCCTCGCGCTGGCGCGTCGCCCTGGCCGGCGGCGAGGTGCTCAGCGCGCGATTCCTGCTGACCGCCACCGGCTTCCTGTCCCAGCCGCACACTCCTGACGTTCCGGGCATCGCCGACTTCACCGGCACAGTCATCCACACCACCGACTGGGATGACAGCTACCGGCCCGACGGTCGCCGCATCGCCATCATCGGCACGGGCGCCACCGCGGTGCAGCTCATCCCGGAGTTGGCCCGCACGGCCGCGGATCTGACGGTCTACCAGCGCACCCCGATCTGGGTGGTACCCAAGATCGACCTGAAGTTCTCGGCACGGGTCAAGACGTTGTTCGCCCGTGTTCCGCTGACCCAGCGCGCCGTTCGTGCCGTCACCGACGCCATCTATGCCTTCATGGTCGATACGGCCGTGCTCAAGCACCGGTACTTCCGGCAGTTCAACATCGCCGCGGCCGATTTGGCCAAGCTGCACCGGTTCGTCTCGATCCGAGACCCCGAGCTACGCCGCAAGCTGACGCCGGACTACGACTTCGGCTGCAAGCGCCCGACATTCTCCAACGGCTACTACCGCACCTTCACCAAACCGCACGTGCACTTGCAGGCCGACGGCATCAGACGGATAGAACCCGGGGCGATCGTCAACGCCGACGGCACCGAGACGGCCGTCGACACCCTGGTTCTGGCCACCGGGTTCGACCTGTGGGACGCCAACTTCCCGGCCATCGAGGTGATCGGGCGCGACGGGCGCAACCTCGGAAAGTGGTGGCGGGAAACCCGTTTCCAGGCCTACCAGGGTGTATCGATGCCGTACTTCCCGAACTACCTGAGCCTGGCGAGCCCCTACGCCTTCCTCGGCCTGAACTTCTTCAACACCATGGAGTATCAGATGCGCCTGATGGACCGGTTGTTCGGCGAGGTCGCGCGTCGCCGCGCCACCACGTTCGAGGTCACCGAAGAGGCCAACTCGCGGTATCTGGACCGCATGACCGAGGCATTGGGCGATTCATTGTTCACCCTCGGGGACTGTGCATCGGCACGGTCGTACTATTTCAACCCGAGCGGCGAGGCAACGCTGCTCCGGCCGATGACGACCCGCCGGGCCGTCGCCGAAGCTTCACGATTCCCGTTGAGCGACTACACATTTGCCTGATCAGAGAGGATCACACATGGCAGAGGGCAACAACTCCAAGCTGGTCAAGCTCGCCGGCCTCGGCCTGGCAGGCGCCGGTGTCTCACATTTCGTGAAGCCGCAGCTGTTCGAGTCGATCACCAAGCCTGCGTTCCCCAACGACACGCAGAAGCACATCTACACCAACGGCGGCATCGAGACCGCGATCGGCCTGGGGCTCCTCCTGCCCAAGACCCGCAAGCTCGCCACCATCGGCACGCTCGGATATCTGGCCTACCTGGCCGGCAACGCCGTCCGTAACCGGTAACGGCCCAGCAGGGTCAGATCGATCATCACGGCGACGACGGCCCGGGCCTGCTCCGAATTCTGATAATTCATGAGCCGGCCCAGGTCGATCACCAAAGCCATCGCGGCATGAACCGCGAAGCGCGCCTGACCGACACTCCACTCGGGGCGCACCGGCATGACGACCTCGACCCACGATTCCACGGCCGCACGCTGCAGGTCCCGCAGGATCTTCTGGTCGGCGGGCGTCATGTTCAAGCGTTCCGTGTAATAGACGTAGTCGAGTTCGGGCCGGTCGAACGATCGGGCCACGTAGTCGTCGATGAGAGCGCCCAGCGCCTGTTCGGGGTCCTCGGCCGCGCCGAGTACTTCGGACATGTCCGCCGACAGCCGGTCGGCGGCGCGCCGGAAGCCGGCGGCCAGGATGTCGGATTTGCCCGAGAAGTACCGATAGATACCCGAGGCGGGCATGCCGACAGCTGCGGCGATGTCCTCCATCGTGGTGTCGCGATACCCGTTCTGGTTGAACAGCCGCATCGATTCGGTCAGCAGCGCTTCGTATTTCGTCGGGTTGGCAACCGCCGGCGGCGGCGTCACCGCCTCGGTCGGGTTCGGGAACTCGGGCAGCTCGGCGGCCAGCACGATGTCGCAGATGTCGGCGAGCAGTGCGCGAATCTGGGTGGCGGGCAATTTGGACCGATGATCGACGACGCTGCCGACCACACCGAGCACCGCCGTCGACAAGGTCCAGCGGGCCCGCGAGCTGAGTTCGGGCCGCAATTCCATCAGCGGCCGGTGTATCCGGCGGTGCACCGTGCGCACCTGCGCGTCCAGCGTGCTCTGGTCATCGCCTCGCAGATAGCGCGCCTCCCATCGGTACAACCCGCCGGATTCACGGTTTGCCAGAGCGGTGTCGCTCAGAGCGGCGACCAGGCGGCGCAACTGCTCACGCGGGTCCCCATCTGTCTCCTCAGCAAACGCTGTCCCGTCGACAAGTTGCTGGCTGAGATTGAGAACAGCGTCCCGGAACAATTCGTACTTGCTCGAATAGTGCCGGTACAACGCGGCTGCGGAGATCCCGACGCGCGAGGCGATGGCCTCCATGCTCACACCGTGATATCCCAGGGCACTGAAAGACTCCGCCGAGGCCCGCGCTATCTGGGCCTTTCGGTCTTTCGGACGACGTCGCACACCTTTGGCACCACTGTCGATCGACCGGGGCGAGATGCGCGCCATTCCGTCACACTAACGGACCGAACAGCCGGGTCAAAATGGTGGTTCCACCGAGAATAGGCATTAACATAGACGGCAATAACGCCGGACGGGGGTCGCGTGCTTGCCAGGTTGCGGAGGTTGCTGGCCTACCAGGTGGCGTTCGGCGAACTGATCGTGGTTGCTGTGGTGCTGGGTGTGCCGTACCTGCTCGTCGGCATCTTCTGGTCCGGCACACACACAGACCATCTGCAATCGATGGGCGGCCTCGACGCGGTGGTGTCCTTCCTGGGGGCCATGGTTTCGTGGCCGGTGTTGTTGTTCACCGACGTATGTATGACGTGAAGTGACAAGGCCGGGCAGCTGGCCGAACCGGCGACGTGGCGGGGTCGCTGAACTGTCGCCAACGGGCCCGGCATCGCTCCCCGGTGCGAACCAGCGGCAAGGTGATGCGTACTTCACGTCATTCGCCCGGGGGCAGCAACTCCGCATCACTCAAATACGTTACGCCGGAATCCTTCCCGCGATTTTCTGCAGGATCTCCGCCGCTTGGTGGACCACACCGGTTCGGCAGGCCATCACGTCGACAACCACATTGTTGCGGACGCCCAGCGCCCGCTGGCAGTCAAAGCCGTCCGGGCGGTTTACCAAGAGCGCCACAGTATTGTCGTCGACGGACTCCACCGAGCTGAAGGTGTGCGCGGTCGTGGTGGCGTTCGAGGTGGCCATTAGGGTCTTGCCTGCGCATTGCCGCCAGATCAGCCGCTCGTTGCGCAGCAGCTTCTGGGCCGCCGCGGCGTCGGGAAAGGCGATCACGGCCTGGACGACGATGGCACCCACGCCAGTCGGGGGTACCAGGATCTGTTCGACGGCCGCCTTCCAGTCCAACGCCTCGTAGGCAAGGTGCTGAGCGGGCCTCAACGCGGAGACGCACTCCTTGAGGTCGACAGCGCCGGACGAATCGTCCTGGATTGCGGTGAGAGTTCGGTCGACTATCAGCTCGGGCACTCCGACGAGCTCGGCCGCCTGCTCGGTGGGCAGAAGCAACCCGCTCAGCGCCGCGTTCGGCACGGGGGTGGACGACGTCGACGTCGGTTGGGACGTACCGGCGCTCGTCGACGCCGGCAGTGGCGGTTCTGATCGTGACGTCAGCGCCCATGCCGCTACGCCGCCGCCGAGCAGCACCACGACCGCGGCGACCGCCATCGCCGCGGGGAGCTTGCCGCGACTTCGGGCCGGCTGAGGCATAACGTAAGCGGGCTGCGGTGTGTGGCTGAGTTGGGTCGGTGCGCCGGTCGGGTGCCTCGGGTACCAGGTTGCGGTCTCCGTGGGTTGCTGCGGTGCGGCGTCGGTGCCGGCGAGAGCTTGCAAGGCTGCCTCCGCCAATTCGCGGGCGCTGGCGAATCGTTGTGCTGGGTCCTTGGCCATCGCTTTGGCGATGACCCAGTCCATCTGAGGTGACAGCCAGGGAGCCACCTCCGTGACCCTCGGTGGCGGCTGATTCAGGTGAGCGGCCATCACCGCCGCGGCGCCGTCGGCTTGGAAATATGGGCTCTTGCCGGTGAGCAGCCGAAACAGTGAGCAGCCCAATGAGTACAAGTCGGCACGGCCATCAAAGTCAGTGCCGGACAACACTTCTGGAGCGGCGAATGCCAGGGTTGCCATTACGGAGCCAGTGGAGGTCAATCCCACGTCGCCCAGGGCGCGGGCGATACCGAAATCTGCGAGCAGCACACGCTCCTCGCCACCGACCGACTCGGACAGCAGGAAGTTGGCCGGCTTGATGTCTCGATGCACAACCCCTCGATGATGGGCGTAGTCGAGCGCTTTGGCGACCTCGCTGATGGTCCGCACGGCCCGTTGCGGATTCATGGTGCCGGCCCTCTGTGCAGCGTCGGCATCGGTTCCCTCGACGTATTGCATCGCGATCCACAATTGACCGTCGAACTCGCCACGCTGATGAACCGAAACGATGTTGGGGTGGTCGAGCGCCGCGGCAACATCGGCCTCGCGCACGAATCGAGCGCGAAAGGCAGGGTCGCTCGACAGTTGAACGCTCAGCACCTTGATGGCTTCGCTGCGCGGCAAGTCCGGGTTTCGCGCCAGGTAGACGGTGCCCATCCCCCCGACGCCGAGAAGACGTTCGATCCGGTACCCGGCAAAGACCGAATTGATGGGTAGATCTGACATGTGCGCTGACCCCTAAGCGTTGCCCGTTCGTCGCAATATTTGCACAAGTCGCGGCCGGTATACGACTGCTACGGGCTTCGGCCGCATCAGAGGAAGTCCTCGATCAAAGTGGTCGGTGCAGTGGATAAACACTGCACAACCCGCGCGCTCGTAGGTGAAAATTGGTGTCGATAGGTGCCCCTACCACCGGCATACAATTCCCCTGCGGGTTCGGCGAGACTCCAGGACGCGCGCTGAAGGACGTCGGCACCGCATTCGCTGCCGCCTCGTCTGCTCGGATAACGACGCACGCCCCATCGACCGTACAAGCGAGGACAGTTGAGCTACCAAGGGCCGCCGAGCCACCAAGGATTTCCGAACCATGGGAACCAGCCGGATCCGTGGGCCCCCACGATTTCAGCGAACCCGCCGCGGCCACCACGGCGCCGCAAACCGCTGATTGCCGCTGCGGCAGTGATTCTCGTCGTGGCAGTGGCCGCAGGTGTCGGCATCTGGCGACTCAGCGGCCGCAGCAGTGACTCCAGCAAGACCGCAACGAGCGAGGACACTGGCCCGAAGATCGACCTCAGCAGCCTCGACATCGGTCACTACGATGTCAAACCACGCGACTTTCAAGGCGCTACCACCAAGGCCGAAGGTCGCAACCTCGAAGCGTTCAATCTGGCCGAGGGTGTGGCACTTCCTCCCGACGTCGTCCCCACCCTGACCTATCTCCAAGGTGTGCCGACTCCAGAACCCGCTACGGCAGCAGCGGCCATGTCGGCGAGCGGCCAGCCGGTGGTGCAGCCCGTACTTGAGAAGCACGCCATGATCTCGGGTTACCTGATTCAGGGATTTCCCAAGCCCGTGCGGGAGTTTGTCCGAGCGCCGGCACCTCCGTTGCTGAACATCTTGGTGACCAGTTTCCCGAGCGCCGACAGCGCAACACGGGCCGCAGCGGAGATGGACGCCACCGACAGCGCGGTGAACGCCGAGAATGTCACCGTCCCCATCCCGAACTACCCCGACGCGCACGCCCACTACCGGCCGGGCTTTTCGACGATCGGCGCCACGATGGCCCGAGATGACGAAGTGGTCTCCATCAGCTTCGCCGATGTGCCGGGAACCACGGCCGAGCTTCTGGGAGCTCAAGTCTCGAGGATCCTCGATGTTCAGGTGCCCCTGATGGACCAGCTCATCAGCAACCCCGAAGCTGGGCTCACCATGCTGACGGCCGACCCGGATCACATGGTCAGTCGCCTTCTCATCGACGGGAAGACACCGCCATTCGGTACCCAGCTGCAGAGCCTGGGAGCGCATGCGTCCACGTTGTGCGCCAGCTCCCCCGTGATCCAACAGAACCTGTTCGGAAAGGCCGGAGTCGACCGATGCGCCGGAATGTCGGGCGGCACAGTGATGCGAACGCGCGATGAAGCAGCAGCCAAAGAACTCCTGCACACCACGTTCGAGGCAGAAAGCGCCGAATACGTCGATCATCAGATCACCACGCCGCAGGGCGTACCCGACGTCATCTGCTCTGAGCAGAAGCCGGCGTTCTGGAAGGACAACGCCAACGCTCGGTTCAACTGCAGCCTGAGCTACGGCCGCTATGTCGCGGCCGTATCGAGCAACGAGGAACTCGACGTTCGCCAACGCGCAGCCGCCCAGTACGCACTCCTGGTGAACAACGACTGAGCCCCAGCTTGGGAATCACCGGCGACTACTTGACACCTAGTTCCCGCCTATCGCACCGCCGGGCTGACGACCAAGCTCAGTCGCATCATCTGTCATAAAGGCATCCCGGTGGCATTCCGATTGAGACGATGACGCCCGTTTTGAGAAGCTACATATGCGACGTGAAGGGGGAACGGTGAGTTTTCGAGCCGTCTATATCGGGATCGCCGGGGCCGTGGTGTTGGCCATCGGGTTGTATCTGTTGAGCCTGCCGGTATATCTGGACGACTTCGATCAGTTCGGCATGCAGATCCCCTGCGGCTCGGGCTACGCGGCCCACCTCGTTCAGGCGGGCGCGGCAGGCCAGGAGTACGTGGACAAGTGCGGCTCGGCGCTGATGATGCGCCGGCTGTGGACCATCCCGGTGGCTGCGCTCGGCGCGCTGGCCTTGATCGCGGTGCTGTTCCGCGCCGCCACGTCGTCGGCGCACGAGACGCTGCTGCCCAATCGCGATATGCACTGATATGGGGTAGGTCTGGGCGGCCACGGTTGCCCCAGACATCGATGACAGTTCGTCGTTGCGAGTCCGTCAGCCACGGTGGTGTGGTGCCGTCGCCACCGGCTGCGCGCACTTTTCATGAGTCAACGCGTCGCCGTTCTTGTCGGTGGTCGAATGTATGTTCGATTCATGGAGGCGGGTGTGGGCGAGGCGGTGGCGGGGTTGCGGGCCGCGTTCGACGCCTTTGCCGCCTGTGATGTCGGGGCGTTGACCCGCGCTGAGGTGCTGGCGGTGCTCGACGAGTACGAGACCTTGATGTGTCAGTTGCCGGGGCCGTTGCATCGGCTGCTGGCCCAGCTGCAAGCCGAGACCACGCCGCGGGAGTTGGGTGCCAAATCGTGGAACGCGGTGCTGCGGATTAGGTGGCGGCTGTCGTCTGCTGAGGCCGGGCGGCGCCTGGCCGAGGCGGCGGTGTTGGGGCCGCGGCGTGCGCTGACCGGGGAACCGTTGGCGCCGGTGTTGCCGGTGGTGGCTGCCGCCCAAAATGCTGGGTTGCTCACTGGTGATCACGTCAAAGTGCTGCGCGACGCGGTGGACGATCTGCCCGGG
>NZ_AUEQ01000020.1 GCF_000426065.1 Mycobacterium sp. URHD0025
ATCGCGTTGATGAGTGGGGATCTGGGTCAGCTCAACGGGTTACCGGTGTCGGTGATCATCCGCACCACCCTGCAAGATTTGGAATCGCGGGCCGGGATCGGAATCAGCGGTGGGGGCACCAAAATTCCGATCCAAGACGTGATCCGGATGGGCGCCCATGCCCACCATCATTTGGCGGTTTTCGATCAGGCCAGCGGGGCGGCGCTGAACTATTTCCGGGCTCGGCGTATCGCTAGCCCGGCGCAGCGGATCATGTTGATCGCCCGCGACGGGGGCTGCACCAAACCGTGTTGCACCGTGGGGGCTTACGGTTCCCAGGTCCATCACGCGGTGGCTGATTGGGCTGAGGGTGGTCATACCAATGTTGATGAGATGACCTTGGCGTGTGGGCCCGATAACCGGATGGTGCACGCCGACGGTGGCTACACCACCACCATCAACCCCGACGGCAACGTCGAATGGCACCCACCACCCGGGCTGGATCACGGCCAACACCGCATCAACTACCACCACCGCCCCGAACTACTGCTCACCCCACCCGCCGGGAACCCCCAACCCGAGCTGGAGCCAGACCCCGCACCGGCCACGGATCTCACCGCTACTGACTACCCGGGCTGCGAGCCGGCGCTTTACGGGGATCCGGAACCCGACTGGGCCCTAGTGCCTGACCGTGTACCCGAACCGTACTGGGACGACTGGGACCAGGAATGGAACCCGCAGTGCGACATAGACTTCGACACCGACGTCGACCAGCCCACATTCACCCCACTCAGTGCGGAATACCTCTGGAACCCAGACTCATTCCAACCAGACCCGACCATCCCAGAGCCGCTCGGCACCGAACTCCCACCCGGCTGGGAACTGCTCCACGCCTCACCACCAGCCGAAGCCGGCCAAGCCACATCCACATACGACGACCCCGACCCATGGCCACCCATCGACCACCACGCCCTCACCACCAACCCAGCACGCGGACCCTGACACCTACGCAAGCCCGGCGCTTGCCGGCCCCACCGCGCAGTCTGCCGCGCGGAATCCTCGCCTACCGCAGCGTCGTGCCACCGTGGGCGCGGGAAAACGATTGTGCGCGTGAGCCAATCGGGACAGAACCCCGAGGGGTCACATCACCGTTCGACCGGCTAGATCGGAGTGAACGATGAAATCAGCCAATTGCCATCGATTTTCGTGAGTCCGACTTTGACGGCGCTGGCGGCCTGCGCCGGTTCGGGGTTGTCACGGCTGGTCGTGGCCTGGTTCAGGTAGACCAGCACCTCCGCGGTGCCGGCTTGCACATCGAGCGGCGCGGCGCGAACGACCGTGGCGGTGGCGCTGATGTCTTTCTGCTTGGCCGCCGGCGCTACGAACTTGTCGGCGAACTCGCTGTAGTACGTCAAGAAATCACCGGTCAAGCGGGAGCGTGCGTTGGCGAAGTCCTGATCCAAACTGTTTGGCGCATAAGATAACAACGCCACCGACCCTTCTGACGCTGCGTCGATCACCGTCGTGGAAGCCGCGGCGTTCCCATGGTCCACTCGATATACGCCGAAATAGAGCGCCGCTGCAGAGCCCGCTGAGGCCAGCAGTACGCAGACGACCGCGATCGGGCGCCATCGCTGGGCAACGCGGTGAATCCACCGTTCGGAGGCCGGGTCGCCGACGGCCTTCTCAACCTCAGCATCAATCTCACTGGGGCTTTCAGTATTTGACTCGTCAGAGACGGACTCGTCGTCCGCGGTGCCCTCGACATCGACTTCGGCTGTTGTTCTGCTCATGGGACGAACTCCACCTTCGACATCTTGATCTGTCCCCCGTCTCTGACCATGGTGACGCTCAACCGCCAGTTCCGTGGCTGCTGATTCGCTCCGGCCGAGTTGCTCACCGTGGTCGACGTACTGACGAGGACGACTGCGGAGTCCCCCTCTATCGACTGGACGGCGGAGGCTCGCGCCGTCGCCTTCGTCGTCGCTTTCGAATCCTGCGCCGCTTTCACCAGATCTTCGGACGTGGACTCGATGTCTTCCTTGAACGGACCGGTCGAATTGTCGATGATCTGCTGGACGTTGTCCTTCGCGGTGGCGCTGTCGATCGACATCAAGGTGACAGCGGCCTGCGATGCGGCCGCTGAGAATTCAGCGCGGCGCTGCTGCTCACGATCAGCTTGCTGGTGAAACCAGACCATGTAACCGCTGGCGGTCAACAAGGCACCGCTCACCAGAATGGCAACGCCGGCGAGCAACGTCGCGAGTTTCGGACGCCATCTGCGCGCGCGAGACGGTTGGTCATCATCCGCGGAATCGCAGACGTCGGCTTCGCTGTCAGGGTCAGTGTCCGTGTCCGTGTCAGTCTGATCCGACGACTCCCCGTCATCGTCGCTCTGGAGCGAGTCGGCGTCGCCGATCTCGTCGCCCACGGCTGTCTCAGTTTCCTGGTCGGAGCGGCTGAGTAACCGCATAGAGCACCTCCGGTTGGTCTCGGCCAGGCGGACGCACTAGTTACTGCCGTCGCATGGCCGATGTGATTGCTGCCACACGCTAATGCCGCGGAAATCAGCGTTGAGGCAGACGTCCCATCCAGTGGACAAATCCACAGCCGGCGAAACTTGGTGTCGTCACCAGTTCCGTAGCGAACACAGAGCTCCCTTGGTGCCGGCGGCGCGGTGCACGACGATTCCGTCGACGGCCAGTTCGCACCGCAGTGGATGAGCGTCTTGCGGAGCGAGTCCGGCCGTCGTGACGGTCACCATGGCCCATCTCATCGGATCGGCGAGAGTGGTCTCGCGGATCCACGGTTTGCCGGGCTCGAGGACAACATCGTCCTTGGGGCTGAACTCATAGGGGTTGTGGCTGTAGTCCGCCCACGTCGGCGGGTCGACGTCGCGGAAATATATGCCGACGGTCGTCGGCTGCTCGGCGGTGACCGTGTACGTCACGCGGTGCATCGTCGGGCCCTCGTCGGCATACACCGGCGCCGCCAACGCAACGCCGGAAACCAGCGCGACGGCGGCCACTGCGGGGACCACGCCCGCATGCCCCAGCTCAAACATCGCCACGCTGCCACCTGCTCGACCCGTCACTTGACACGCAACTCAGGAACAGCCCGTCGGGCGCCTGCGCGACGGAATTCTCGAAACCTGTGCACGGCGTGTTCTCGTCGCGCACGCCTTTCAAGGGCGGTGACCGGAAATAGCGGGGCTCGTAACGGCGCGGCGAGCCGCAGAACACCAGCCGCCCCCAGGAGGTCGTGCCAAAGACGTAATACGCCGGATCCCCACACGGAGCGCCGAGCACGACGCCGCCGGTGATCCCGGGGACGCACGCGGGCTCACTGCATACGACAGGTTCTGCGCTCGCCAGGGGCGGGGCGATCAACGCCGTGACGAGCAGTCCTGTCGTGACTGCGATAGGTATCCGCACGAACGACACTGTGGCACGGCTGAATCCATCTGCCAGTCAATAGCCCACTAGGTGGGACATCGTCGGCAAAATCACGCCAAAAGCTGGACAGTGAACATTGCCGCGGCGACCGCCCGCGGCAGTGTGCAGAGGAGCTGGGTCATGCGGGTGTCGACGGCATTCATTGGGGCAGGGGTACTTACGACCGTTGCATTGGGCGGGGTGTGCAGCCCCATCGCCGCCGCATCCCCCAGTTGGGGCCTCAACGGCACCTACACCGCCACCTCTAATGGCGAGTGGGCGAAGACAAACGACATCTTCCATGACGAAGCGAGCATTCGCAGCACCTGGACGATCTCCACAACCTGCAGCTATCCCAGCGAGTGCACCGGCACGATCGACAGTGACTGGGGATGGAGCGCACCCATCTACAAGAAGAGCGGGGTCTGGTTCGTCAAGAAGACCGTGGACAACTGGCAGCCGTGTGGGGACGGCACTGCCGGCCCGGGTCTACAGGTGTTCCGCTTCTTCCCCTCGAACAAGGACGCCACCGCAACCGACCCCACGTCGACGACCCTGCTGGGCGAGGATTCGACGACGGGCGTCAGCGGGTCATGCGGTACCAGCAAGGTCGTGTTCATCACCATGCCGTTCAAGCTGGTGAAAACTACCTGACGAGAGGGCTTCTCATCTGGCCGATCACCACAACCAGACCCCCGCAATGGATTCCATTGCGGGGGTTTGTCGGTCAGGTGGTGAATAGGTCCTTCCAGGTCTCCTCGCCGGTGCGCGGCACCAGGTCGGACTGCCGGTACACCTTGCCGTCCGGCGTGGCGTACCGCCCCGTCCGCGGGTCGTAGGTCGCAACCGCGACCGACGGCCCACCAGATCCGTTGGGAGCGAAAGCACTCGGCGCCACCGTCGGAGCGTTCGCGCTGCCAGGCACCTCAGCGACGGGCGCCGGCTCTTGCGGAGCCTCCATAGGCGGGGCAGCAGGCGGTGCCTCCCCCGGTGTCTCCCCCGGTGGCACGGCTGCCGGTGGCATTGGCGTGCCCTCTACCGGACCGTGGATGAACGCGTCGCGATCGACGCGCGAATCCGGAGCGATGCCCTGCGCCAGCAGGTTCGGGTCGATCGGGTAGGGCCCGAGGGCATGCGGACGCATCGCCAACGGCTCGTACGGCCGGTCGCTGTTACAGATTTCGACTGTGGGCGCGCGCTTTCCCGGCTTGCCCATGCACGGGTAGTTGCGGGCGCCGCGGACCCCGATCGGTGAATCCTGCGGCAGCTTGCAGTACAGGCCATCGGGGGTGTCGATATCGCTGGTGTCCTCCGGAGACCGCCACGACGACGGCGGGAGGAATCCGACCGTGCACGCGGGCGGATCACCGACATTGAGGGTGAAGTCGCCCAAGGACATTCCGGTCGGATTGTTCTTCGGTGCACCGTATGACTGCGTGGCGGCGATGGACGGGGGAAGAAGCACCAGGAGTTGTTCAAGCGCGGGATGATAGGTCACCCCCACCTGTCCGAGGCTGGAGAGATTGGCCAGCAGCAGCGGCAGAGTGGGCTTGACCTGGTTGAACAGCCGGGACGCTTCGTCAGCGGTGCCGGGCCCGTCCTTGAGCAGGGTGCGCACGTGCTGGTCGTCGTCGGCGACCTGCTTGGTGATTCCGGCCATGCTGCGTGCCCACGTATTGATCGCATCGACCGACTCGGCCTGCCCGTCGAGGAGCGGCGCTCCGTCGTCGATGAGTGCACGCGACTGATCGGAGGCGGCGTTCGCTTCGGCGATCAGTCGCGACGAGGAGTCCAGCAGCGATCCCATGTCGGGACCAGAACCGTTGAAGGCCTTGAAGGTTTCGTCGAGCAGCGGGCTGATCTTGTCCTTGGGGATGCTGCCCATGAGCGAACTGACCTGATCGAGCATCGGGCCGACGGCCTGAGGGATCGACGTGCTGGATGCCGGGATCACCGACCCATCGTGCAGATAGGGCCCCGAGTCGTTGCGGGGTTGCAGATCGACGTACTGCTCGCCGACCGCCGACACGCTCAGGACCGCGGCGTGCAGGTCTGCCGGCACCTTGGGTGAAGTGTCCAGTGACAGTGTGGCTTCCGCGCCTTGCCGAGTGGGCCTCACCTCGGTGACCTTCCCGATCTGCACACCGCGATAGGTGACGTTCGAGAACTGGTAGAGCCCACCGGTTCCGGGCAGTTGCAGGGTCACCGTCATCCGGCCGATGCCCAGCAGCGTCGGGGCCTGCATATAGACCATGCCCATCAGGGCCATGCCGATGACCGAGGCCACGGCGAAGATGCCCAGCTGGATTCTGACAAAGCGGGTGAGCATCAGTTGCCACCTTCATTCGGTGCCACAGGATCAGCAGGGGCCACGGCGACGGGCGAATCAGGCTGCGGTGCTGGCTCGCCGGACTGAGCAACCGGAGCCGCTTCGGCGGATTGACCATCTTCCGGAGCCGGGTCGACCAGCGGTGGCACCGTGGCCACCGCGGTCGGTGGTGGCGGCGTGAGCGGCATACCCAGCGGGTCCTTCGTGTAATTGGCGAACCAGGGGTCTCCAGGGGCTGGCGTGAGGGGCAATCCCTCCTGTCCCCAACGGGTTCCGAGGAACAGTCCCCGCTTCAGCCGCGGAACGGTGAAGTCGAAGGTGATGAACTGGTTGAGGTAGTCCCCGCGGATCGCCCGGTCGATGAAGTTCTGCGGGTACGGATACGTCGGCGCATATGCCAGCACGGTGCCCAGATTCGGTCCGACGTCGGCCAGCGCCTTGACGGTCGGTTCGAGGTTGCGCAGGTTGGTCAGCAGGTCGTCTCGGGTGGCGTGCACGAGACTGGTCGCGGTATCGCTGAACTTGCCGAACTTCTCCAACGCGGTGGTGATGCGTGGACGCTGCTTGACCAGGACGTCCAGCGCCGGAGGGATCCGCTGCAGCGCCGTGGTGATCACTTCCTGTTGTCCGGACAGCGTGCCCGCCAACCGGTTCAGTGCCGTGATCGAGGCGTTGATGTCGTCTCGCTGGTCGGCGAACATTCCGACGATGTCGTCGAGTCGCGTGAGCAGATCGCGGATCTTGTCTTCGCGGCCGTTGAGCGCGGCGTTGAATTCGGTGACCAGGTCGCCGATCTTGCCCAGGCCGCCGCCGTTGACCAGCACCGACAGCGACGACAAGGTCTGCTCGGTCGATGGATAGGTCGACGTGCGATCGAGCGCCAGGGTTGCGCCAGGAGTCAGCCTCCCGGACGGGGACTGACCCAGCGGTGGATCGAGGGCGATGTGCATGGAGCCCAGCAAGCTGGTCTGTCCGACGGTGGCGACCGCATTGGCCGGGACGACGACGTCGGGCTTGACCGAGACCTCCACGTCAGCGTTCCAGCCCTTGACCACCATGTCCGAGACACTGCCGACGATGACGTCACCCATCATGACCGGTGAATTGGCTTCCAAGGTACCGATATTGGCGAGCTCAACGTGATAGACCGTCGCATCGGCCCCGCGGCCGACTGTGCCGGGCAGTGGCAGCGAATTCAGTCCGTGGAACGCACAGCCTGTCAGCGTGGCCACCGAACAAGCGGTTACCGCCGTCAGGCGGGTCAGTGAGCGCCGGGTGATCATGGGGTGCCTCCTGGAACCGGCGGTGCGGGGATGGGCGCAGCTTCGGCAGGAAGCAGCATGTCTCGCAATGTCTTTGGTTCCTGCCCCGGCCCATCAGCGGGCACCCCTTCGGGGACCGGTGCACCGGGGTACAACGCCGGCGCCGGATTCCCGGGAAAACCATTCGGTGTGTACGCACCAGCCGGTCCGGCAGGCGCACCCCAACCAGCCGGTGGCGGCACGTCACCGGCACCGGTGTAGGCCGACACCGCCGGCGGTTGATCTGCATACGGCTGCGGATGCCCGCCGGCCCCGCCCGGGGCGAGGTTGGGATCGGTGTATACCAGGTTCTCCGGGCTGGGCGCCTTCTTCAGGTAGGCGTTGAAAGGCATCGGCATGTAGTTGAAGTTGATCAAGGACAGGGCCGGTCCCAGGTACTGCGAGCACAACTTGGACGATTCCGCGGCCGTGGCGTTCTTCACTGCAGAGATGGCCGAGCACACCACCGAGACCGGATCGGAGAAGTTCGACAACGCGAAGGCGCCGACTGCGGTGCCGCTGTCGGGGTTGTAGATGTTGTAGCCGTTGGCGATCGCGTTGGGAGCGACGTGCAGAACGTTCTCGAGCTTGCTCTTGTTGTCCACCAGGTTCTGGGTCACGCTGTTCAGCCGCTGCAGCTGCTCGGCGGTCTGATCGCGGCTGCCCTCGATGAAGCGCCGGACGTTGCCGACGGCGTCCGCCAAGTTGGTGAGCGCGCCGTCCAGGTCGGAACGACTCCCGTCGACGACACTGGTGACGCTGGCGAGATGGCCCTGGAACTCCACGATCTGGGTGTTGCTGTCGCGCAGCGCGGTCACGAAGACCTGCAGATTCTTGATGATGGCGACGACGTCGCCACTGCCCTGACCCAGAATGCGCGCGACACCGGACAACTGGCTGATGGCCTCGTGCAACTTCTCACCATTGCCGTTCATCGCGGCGGCGGCGCTGTCGACGAAACGGCTCAGCGAGGTGGCCGACGCTCCGTTGAGCGGTCCCAGATCGGAGGCCAACCGCATGAGCTGGTCTTTGACCTGGTCCCACTCGACCGGCACCGCGGTGCGCTCCACCCCGATCTGCGCGCCGTCGGCCATCGTCGGCCCCACGTCTTCATAGGCCGGCGTCAGCTGGACATACCGCGCGGCAACCAGGTTCTGCGCCATGAGGATCGCCTTGGCGTCGGCCGGTACTTTCACGTCGTGGTCGACCGCGAGGGTGATTCGTGCCTGGCCACCTACCGGTTCGATGCTCTTGATGAAGCCCACCTTGACCCCGGCCACGCGAACCTCGTCGCCCGGATAGATCGCGGTGGCCGAGGTGAAGTACGCGGTGATGGTGGTCGGCTTGAAGACGGTCTGCCGCACGATCACCACCGCGCCGGCCACTGCCAGCACGGCGAGCAGTACCAGCACGGTGCGACTGATCGGCTTCCGATTGCGGGCGATCATCGACTTCCTCCCGGAATGCCGTTGTGGGGCCATGGGAATTCGGCTCGGGGACCGGCGTTGTCCGGTGGTTGCCCGGCATTGGCGCCGCGGCGGAATCCGAACGCATAGTCGAGGAAGGGCTGAAGCGTCTGTGCCGGCAGGAGGTTGCCGACGAAGGCGTTGTAGTACCAACCGTTGTTCACCGATTCGCCCTGGGTGACTTGGTATTTGGCCAGGCCGGCCAGCGCGCCTGCGATGTTGTCGCGGTTCTTCTCCAGCATCGCGGTCACCGAGTTGAGCTGTTTGAGGGTGGGTGCGAGTTCTTCTTCGTTGTCGTGCACGAGTCCGGACAGCTGCTGGGACAGTGCCGAGGTGTTGGCCAGCAGGTTGACGATCGCGTACCGGCGCTGATCGAGCACCCCGGTCAACGCGTTCGCGTCCAGCAGCAGCGTGTTGACCTGCTCGCTTCGCTTCGACAGGATGCCGGTCACGTCGGCGGCGCTCTTGAGCAGGTTGGACAGGGACTCGTTGCGACTGTTGAGCGTTTCGGACAACCGGGACAGGCCTTCGAATGTCGGTCCGAGCTGTGGTGCCATCCGATCGATGGTGTCCGACAACGTATCCAGAGATTGGGTGAGCGCCGTGGTGTCGGTGCCTGCCGTGTTGTTGGTGAAGTCACCGACGGCGTTGGTCAGCGAATACGGTGACGCCGTCCTGGTGACGGGGATGGTGTCCGAGGCGCGCATCGTGCCCGCCCCGGCTGGTTCGAGCGTGAGCATCCTGGCGCCGAGCATCGTCCCGGTGCGGATGTGCGCAGTGGTGTCGTTACCGAGACGCACCTGGCTGTCGAGGGTGAAGGTCACCAGCGCCTTACCGTGGCTCAGGCTGACATCGGTGACGAGACCCTTGGTGACCCCGGAGATCTTGACGTCGTTACCGGTGGTGAGACCACCCGCCTCGGCGAACAGTGCCTGATACTTGACCGACGTGGCCCACGACCACAACGCCTGTGGCTGCAGTCCCACGGCGATGACCATCGCGATCAGCACGATGCCGATGAGTCCGCTGCGGATGAGGTGCGATCCACGGTATTTCAGCATCAGGGCTCCCCACAGCGTCCGGTGTTCTGCATGATCCACGGGAAGTACGCGGTGCGCCCCTGCAGGTCGGTGACGCGGACATTCATGCCGCACAGGTACTGGTTGATGAAGCTGCCGTACGCGCCCAGCCGGACCAGCTTGCGGTAGTTCTTCGGCGCGTTCTGCAACGACAGGTCCAGACGCGCCATGTCATCCTCGTTGGAGAGCAACGGCGCCATTCGCGTCAGTTGATCCACCGTGCCCGACAGCGGTGGCCGGGCCTGTGTCATCAGGTCCGCCAGCGATGCGGTTCCGTTGTCGAGCGCGGTGATGGCCTCTCCGATGGGATCGCGCTCCTGCGACAGACCCGTGATGAGTTGTTGAAGTTGATCGACGGCGCCCGAGAACTTGTCGCCGTCCTTGGCAACTGTTGCCACAGTGGTTTTCAGGTTGTCGATCAGCTGCTGCACCGTCTGTCCGTTGTCGGCGAGTGCCTGGGTGAACGAAGTCGTATGAGCCATCAGCGATTCGACCGTTCCACCCTGTCCCTGAAGGATCTGGATCAGCGAGTTGGTCAAGGCGTTGACGTTCTGGGCGCTGAGCCCCTGGACGACCGGTTTGAGCCCGCCGAGGAGCAGGTCGAGATCCAGTGCCGGCTCGGTCCGGTTGACCGGAATCTGTGAACCGGGCGGCTGGATCTTGGTCGATCCCGGGCCCTCCAGCAGCTCCAGGTAGCGGTTGCCGACCAGATCCAGATAGCGCACCGCGATCTTCGTGCCCGTCGTCATGACGACTTCGCGGTCGGAGTCGAAGCGCACCATCACAGTGTTATCCGGTTGCAGGGCAACATCGTTGACCGTACCGACGCGGATACCGGCCACTCGGACCGAGTCGCCGGCCTTCAAACTCGACGCATCGGTGAACACGGCCGAATAACCGTTGGTCGCACCGGTGCGGTACTGGCCCATGATCGCGAACAGTGCTCCGGTCAGGAGCAGCATCGTCAGTCCGAACACGCCGAACTTGACAGCGGTCCCGCGGCTGCGCGTCATCCCGGTTGTCCTATCTGGGTGGTGTTGCGTGGCGGGCCGTCGAGCGGGCCGTACAGCGCCTGCTTGAGTGCGTCGGAGTTCAACAGAATTCCCTGGTTGCCGTACTGCGCCGGGTTGGCGTCGATATCGGTCACCACGAACGGCGGCCGCTTCTCGAAACCGACCTCGGGCAGGCCCTGACACTGCGGGCCACCGGTGGCGGCCACCTTCGGCAGGTTGCCCGGGAAGCGGTAGCGCTCGGTACCCAGCAGGAACGAGTCCAGCAGCATGACGCCCGGCAGCGGCTGGGGCGGTCCGAGGGCCAACGGCTCCATCCCCTTGAGCGCACAGTTGAGCGCCGGGTTGTACTGGCCGAGCAAGTTCGTGGTCGGCACCAGCAGGCGCATGGCATCGGTGATCCCGGCACTGTTGGTCGCAACGACGTCGTTGCCGACATCGGCCAGGCCGATCGCGCTGATCAGCAACGCGTCCAGATCATTTCGGCGATCGGAGATGGTGTCGCTGAGCTGTGTCGCGTTGCGGACGGTGTCCATCAAGTTCGGACCGGCGTCGGCGTAGGCGTTGAACACCTTTGGCGCGACGGCCATCTCGTGGCTGAGCGTCGGCAGACTGGGCGCGAACTTGGCCAGCATGGCGTCCAGGTCGACCAAGGTCTGCCCCAGCTTGTCGCCGCGGCCGTCGATGGCCTGGGCCATCGCGCCGAGTGTCTCGTTCAGCTTCTCCGGTTGAATCTGCGCCAGCACCGACACCAGCTGTTCGAACACCGTGTTGATCTCGACGGTGGTGTGCGTCGCGTCGAGCACCTGGCCGTCGTACATCGATTTCGACGACGGGTCCGGCGGCGGCACCAGTTGGACGAACTTGGCGCCGAACACTGTGCTCGAGGCGATCTCTACACCGGTATTCGCCGGAATCAATTGCAGATCACCGGGATTCATCGCCAACCGCAGCGCGGCCTGCCCGTCGGGCAGCGGATCGATGGCGACCACCTTGCCGACCTGCGCACCGTGCAGCTTCACCTTGGCGTCGGCGTTCATCACCAGGCCGGCGCGCGGCGAGATGACGGTCACCGAGGCGGTGGGCGCGACCCCACCGCGGAACAGCACGATGGCGCCGGTGACTATCGCGGCGATCACCACGACCGTGATCAATCCGCTCAGTTGACGCTTGGCGTCACGAGACATGAGATGCCTTCTCTAGCCGGAGAGGTTGAAGTTGCCGTTGGAGCCGTAGACGGCCAGCGAGATCAGCAGGGTGATCGAGACGACGACGATCAGCGACGTCCGGACCGCGTTGCCGACCGCCACCCCGACACCGGCCGGGCCGCCGGTGGCGAAGAAGCCGTAGTAGGTGTGCACCAACAGGATCGCCAACGCCATCAGCAGCGCCTGCAGGAACGACCAGAGCAGGTCGATCGGGTTGAGGAATGTGCTGAAGTAGTGGTCGTACAGCCCGCCCGACTGCCCGAGCAGCACGACCGTGGTGAACTGACTGGCCAGGAAGGACAGGATCACCGCGATCGAGTACAGCGGAGTGATCGCGACCATCCCGGCCACGATGCGGGTGGACACCAGGTACTCGACAGGCCGGATCGCCATCGCTTCCAACGCGTCGACCTCTTCGTTGATCCGCATCGCGCCGAGCTGCGCCGTGACACCGGCACCGAAGGTGGCGGCCAGACCGATGCCGGCGACGATGGGCGCCGAGATCCGGACGTTGATGAATGCCGCGAGGAATCCGGTGAGCGCTTCGATGCCAATGTTGCCCAGTGAGCTGTAACCCTGGATGGCCAGGACCCCGCCGGTGGCCAGCGTCAGGAACCCGACGATGACGACGGTGCCGCCGATCATGGCCAACGTTCCTGCGCCCATGCTGATTTCGGCGATCAGACGAATGACTTCCTTGCGGTAGTGCGCGGCCGCAAAGGGCACGCCCGCCAGGGCTCGGCCGTAGAACAGGACATGGTCACCGATACCGCTCAGCACGGCCCCGGGCCGTCGAACCGCCCGGGACAGACGCGGGTAGGTGGACTGGAGTACCGCCGTCGACGCCGTCATCGGGTCGTCATCTGGATACCGATGGCGGTGACCACCACGTTGACCACGAACAATGCCATGAAGGCGTACACGACCGTTTCGTTGACAGCGTTGCCCACCGCTTTGGCACCGCCACCCGAGACGGTCAGCCCGCGGTAGCACGCGACCAGGCCCGCGATCAGGCCGAAGAGTGCGGCCTTGACACAGGAGATGACGACCTCGGGAATGCCGGTGAGCAGGGTGATACCGGCTGCGAATGCGCCGGGGTTGACGTCTTGGACGAAGACCGAGAACAGGTATCCGCCAAGGATTCCGATGATCACGACGACGCTGTTGAGTAGCAGCGCAACCAGGCCCGAGGCGAGCATCCGCGGAGTGACCAGGCGTTGGATCGGATTGATGCCCAGCACCTCCATGGCGTCGATCTCTTCACGCACGGTGCGCGATCCCAGATCGGCACACATCGCCGTGGCTCCGGCGCCGGCGACGATCAACACCGTCACCATCGGCCCGACCTGGGTGACCGCACCGAATGCCGCGCCCGCCCCGGAAAGGTCTGCCGCGCCCAGTTCGCGAAGCAGGATGTTCAAGGTGAACGACACCAGGACGGTGAACGGGATCGCCACCAACAGGGTCGGCGCCATGGATACCCGTGCCACGAACCAGGATTGGTCAAGGAACTCGCGCCATTGAAATGGTCTGCGCACCACGAATCTGGCGGCATCCACCGACATGGCGAACAACCCACCCACCCCCTCGAGTGGGCCGGCGAGTTGTCGCTGCAACATCGGGCTCTCCTTTTCCGCATGAGAGTCACCCCGGGGCGCCGGTATGACCTGGAACACGTCTAGACCGGGAACCATCGCAGTTCACACCCGAGCGCACCATTGGATGTCCCACCTACCGGGAATACCGCTCCGCCGCCCACGTCGTGACTCGTCACCAGTGAGCGGGACACGCCATTGCCTGCCTTGCGAGAGCATGTGAGGGTGGATGCATCGACCCCGCCAACATGAAGGAAGATGCATGTCAGATCCTGCGGCGATCATCGACGATGCCGGCGCGGCGGACTCGCTGCGTGAGATCAACACGAGCGCGGGCGTTTTGCGCTACTACGACGTCGGCGACGGTCCCACCGTGCTGTTCCTGCACGGATCGGGGCCCGGCGTCACGGGCTGGCGCAACTTCCGAGGCGTGCTACCTACGTTCGCCGAACGCTTCCGGTGTCTCGTCCTGGAATTCCCGGGCTTCGGCGTCTCAGACGACTGGGGTGGGCACCCCATGGTCACCGCGCAGGGTGCCGTGGCTCCCTTCCTGGATGCCCTCGATGTCGAGCGCGTGGACATCGTCGGCAACTCCATGGGCGGCGGTGTCGGCATCAACACCGCGATCAATGCACCCGAGCGGGTGGGTCGCCTGGTCACGATCGGTGGCATCGGCACGACGATCTTCTCCCCCGGGCCCAGCGAAGGCATCCGCCTGCTTCAGGAGTTCACGGAGGATCCGACCCGACAGCGTCTGGTCGACTGGCTGCGCTCCATGGTCTACGACCAGGCGCTCGTCACCGAGCAGCTCATCGAAGAGCGTTGGACGCTGGCAACCGATCCCGAGACGCTGGCGGCCGCCCGCCGGATGTACGGGAAAGCCGCATTCGCCGCGATGATGGCATCGATGGCCGCATCCGATCTGCCCATGCCGTGGGCACGGATGCACAAGGTCTCCGCCCCAACACTTTTGACTTGGGGCCGCGATGATCGCGTCAGTCCGCTGGACATGGCTCTCATTCCGATGCGCACCATTCCCAACGCCGAACTACACGTGTTCCCCAACTGTGGGCACTGGGCGATGATCGAGGCGAAGAGCGCGTTCGAGTCGGTGGTCACCGCGTTCCTGCATCGGACAGATTAGGCCAACCGGGCTACCGCCCAGCGCTGCGCGGCTGTAAACCGGCCAACACCATGCCGATTCCGGAAGTGTGTGCGACTACCAACTCATCGAGTTCATGCGGTTCCTTGGAGTCGGCCCACCAGATGTAGGCGTTGCTGCTGGCATGGACCACGAGTCTGCTCGGCAGCGACCGGGCGAACGCGTCGTCAGCCAATTCGAAATGACCTGACAGGAATTCGGTGATGGCCTCGGCGAGGCCTTCGCTCCATTCCATCCAGCGCAAGCGGTACTGCGGGGTATCGGCAACGAGCGACATGAGTTTCCGGGCCATCTCGACCGGCTGCAGGTGCGGCGTCTCAACTGCCTGCCGGCGCCGGACCTCGACGGTGAACATGTCGACCAGGACGTCTATCGGATCGGAATCCGCTGCGGCACAGGTCAACAGGCTGCGCATGTGAACTTCGCTCCGCCGGAACAGCGGCCCCAGGACGTCTTCCTTCACCGGGAAGTGGCGATAGAACGTCCGCGTCGCGATGCCGACTTCGGCGCAGATGCGTTCCACGGTCGCCGTGGTGTCGCCGTCCGCGATGAAAATGTCGCGCGCGGTCCTGGCGATGCTGAGCCGCAACTCCTCTGCGCGACGCTCCGTGAGCGTCGGCCCGTTACCTCTGGGCATTCGACGATTGTCGCCGCAAGGTGCCGACCTGAGCCTGACCTGCTTTACTTCGCCACCGCGTTGTGTCTAGACTCACACCTGTCATCTTGTGCCACATATACATAGTGTGACAGGTATGGAGGGTGGTGTGTCAACGTCGCATGACGACGGAGCTCCGATAGTGATGCTCACTCGGGTGGCTGCGCTCCTGGATGTTTTCGGTGCACGACAAACGCTTACGCTGGCCGAGATCAGCAGGCATTCGAACGTGCCCCGCTCATCGGCTCATCGCATCCTGCAGGGTCTGGTCCAGCTGGGCTGGGTCGAGCGGCAGGGCGCCGAGTACGCGCTCGGCATGAGGATGTTCGAACTCGGCAGCCAGGCGGTGCGGCAACGCCGGGTCCCCGAGGCGGCGCTGCCGGTGATGGCGGACCTGCACCGGCGTACCGGTCTGACGGCGCATCTGAGCGTCCTCGCGGATGCCCACGTGCTGCACGTCGAACGCATCGGGTCGTGGCCCAGCGCCGGCAATTGTTGGCAGGTCGGTTTCAGGCAGCCGGTGGAACAGAGTGCGGCGGGTCGCGCGCTGCTGGCGCAGCTCGACGAGTCCGCCTGGCCGACATTGCGATACGCGGTGACCTCGCCGTACGGCATCCGGAACCGATCGGAGTTGGAGGGCAATATCGCCACTGTGCGCGCCCGCGGCGGCATTGCCGTCGATGCCGAAGGATGCGAACTGGGTATCACCGTCGTGGCGTCGGCCATCGGCGTGTCGGAGACCGGCAACCGGTTCGCACTATCGCTGTGCGGGCCGGCCAAGTCGATGCGGGTCGAACCCGTGGCGGCCGCCGTGCGCAGCGCGTCGTGGGCCATTTGGCATGCTCTGTCGGAGGTGCCGCCCAACGGGCTCGGTCAGGCACGAGCCGCGCACCGCGCGGTGACTCCGGCAATGGTCCATCGACCCGCCGAGAACACGATGGCAGCCGTGGGGGGCCGGTGACACGCTGCTAGTGGCGCAGATACCTGAAGGCATACACGGGCAGCCGAGCGGTGGGTACCCGTCGTGGCCAGTCGGCGCGCCGGAAGTAAGCGTCTGTTCCCCCGTCGACGAAGATGACGCTGCCACAGAGGAACTCGGCCGCATCCGAGAGCATGAACACCATCCATGCGGCGAGGTGCTCGGGGTCGCCGAAGCCGCCGACGGGCACCGGAAAGGACCGCACCGCCTTCGCCTCACGGGGTGACGCGAGCTGTTTGTCAAGCAGCGGCGTCCTGACAGCGCCGGGAGCGATCACGTTGAGCCTGATGCCCCGCCCGGCCCAGTCCTTGTGAACGGCGTTGCGTCGCACCCAGCGCGAGACGGCAATCTTCGATGCTCCATAGGCGAACGGTGAAGCGGCAGAACGATATCGGCACAGCACGCGGGCCGCCAGGGCGAGATCGTCGCGCAACAGCGCCCGTACCGCGCGGTGCGGCACCATCGGCATCGTGGTGCTCGAGTTGCTCCCGACGACGACCACCTTTGCCTTGCCGCTCGCCGCGAAGGCCGGCTGCCACGCCTGCAGCAGGTCGACCACACCGAAATAGTTGACCGACAGTATCAGCCTGACGTTGTCGCGGCCGGGCAGCGGGCCGACGCCGGCGGCCAGAACCGCGCCGTCGAGGCGGCCACCGGCCAAGTCGAGCACCGCCGCTGCCGCGTTCGAACGTCCTTGTGGTGTTGAAAGATCGGCGATCACCTCGGCATCGTGCAAGTCGACACCGATGACGCGGTGCCCGTCGGCTCGCAGCCGCTGCGCCGTCGCATGTCCCATCCCGGATGCCGAGCCAGTCACTGCGTACGTACCCATTGTCACCAGTCCTGCCAAGCGATGATCGTGTTCAGCGGCGTGTCGATGACGCATTCTCCGCCCACCGCATCGGAACCGTTGCGTTCCAGACAGTCTGCGATCCGGCTCGTGACGCTGACCGGATCGTCATCGAGGTAGAGCAGGCGGATCCGCAGCCCGCCGGGTGGATCCGTGGCCTCCGCCGAACGAAGGCCCAACCCGTTGTGCTGGTGGTGATCCAGAGTGAAGGTCCACGCCCCGGCTACCCCGTTGAGTCCCAGTAAGGCCGGAATCGCCACCCGGTCCTCCCATTGATGGTGCTCATGGGCATCGGCGCCGTAGGGTTCTGGGAATCGGGTCATGCTCAGGTGCAACCCACGGTTGGGCCGGTACGGGATGACACCCGGGGACACCAACGCCGAGGCAGCCGCATAGCCCTTGACCGGCCGGAAGAATGCCAGCACCGTCCGACGCACACCGGGGATCATCGGTCCCCGGCCCCATTGGAACGAGTCCGCA
Organism: Mycobacterium sp. URHD0025; assembly: GCF_000426065.1. Classification (GTDB taxonomy): domain Bacteria; phylum Actinomycetota; class Actinomycetes; order Mycobacteriales; family Mycobacteriaceae; genus Mycobacterium. The sequence goes on from NZ_AUEQ01000020.1 coordinate 17,528, forward strand.
CCGAGTTGCTCCCACTCGCGCACCGATTGCTCGACGGGAGAACGGAACCAGTACATCGCGACATAGTCGGTGTCGGCCTGTGCGGGTTCGGCGGTGGACACTGCGCGGCACGCCTCCGGGCGGCTCCACCGGTCGCCCCAGGCGATTCCGGGCAACGCGAGATTCTCCGGCCGATGATCGAGCTGATGCCATTCGTTGTAGCGCCGGTGTTCCTCTGCCCCTCCGCTGCCGAGAGCGACGAACGAGAAGAACACGAGCGGGCATTCGGTAGCGGACATGCCGACCTCTCAGATCTGCTCGGGAACAGTACTTCCGGACAGGCCCGAGTCGAGCAGCGTGTGCGCGAATGCGTTCCCGTTCAGCAACCGGCTGGTGCGAGTGGTGATCTGCCATCGCCCGTCGAGGCGAGCCAGTGCGAAATGGTTGGCTGTGGCTCGCCAGACTCGATAACCGGAATCAACGCCGCTGTCGCGCAGCAGGACCAGTGATTCGCACACGGCGACGGCGGAATCACCGTCGACCGTGACCACCGCGGGCCCGAGAAAGTGACTGCACCCTGTGGCGACCAGATCCTGATGGCCGGCCGAGCTGACCATCTGGTGCACGCCGTCGCGGCCGGTCATCAGCCAATCCTCGACGTCGTAGGTACCGTCGGTGGCCCACAGTGCGGCGGCGTTGTCGGCGTTGCCGGCGTCCACCGACGGACCGTATGAGGCAAGCAATTTCGTGATGGCCAGTTCATCCTCGAGGCGTTGCAGACGGGCGAGGATCTGATCTTCGGTGCTCATTGCTCCTCCTGAATATCACGAAGCCTGGCGACAGACCCAGCGCACCGTCAGTGTGCTCCCGCGATGAGCGCCGCGATCGCCCGATGAGTTTCCAGCACCACGCGGCTGCGGTACTTCCGGCGTCAACGGGCACTACAGCGCCTTGCACAGCTCGAAACCCTTGTACCCGGCCGCGGCTGCTTCGTTGCAGATGTCGAGGTACACCCCGAAGCCGCCGATGAACAGCATGAACACTCGTGGCTTGCCGGGCACGTTGGCCCCCATGTACCAGGAGTTCGCCTTGGTGAACAGCGTGGCTTCAGCGCGCTGCGCGCACTCGGCAATCCAGCCGTCCACCGCATCGGTCGTCGGTTCCATTGCGGCATAACCATGCTGGTCGAGATAGGTGATGGCGTCGGCGATCCAGTTCACGTGTGCTTCGGCATGGAGCACCATGTTCGCCAGTACCGCAGGCGCCCCGGGCCCGGACACCAGAAACAGATTGGGGAAGCCGTCGGTGCCCAACCCCAGATAGGTGCGCGGGCCGGCCGACCAGTCGTCGACCAGCTTTTCGCCACCTCGGCCGACGATGTCGATCTTGGCCAGGGTTCCGGTCATCGCGTCGAATCCGGTGGCCAGGACCAGCGCGTCGATGGCGTAGTGGCCGTCGGTGGTGTTGATACCCGATTCGTCGATCGACTCGATCGGCGTCTTGCGGACGCTCACGAGTTCGACGTTGGGGCGATTGAATGTCTGAAAGTAGTTGGTGTCGGTGCAGATCCGCTTGGTGCCGATCGGGTGGTCGTCGGGGATCAGCACCTCGGCCAGCTCCGGGTCGTCGATGACGGCACGGATCTTGTTCTCGTAGAACTTGCGTGCTTCGTCGTTGGCCTCCAGCGAGACCATCTGATCGGCGAAGGTCTTCGAAAACAGCACGCCGCCGAGTTCCCACCGCTTCTCGAACGCCTCGCGCCGCTCCTGCGCCGTGGCTTCCATGGTCAGCTTGGGATGCGCGACGTGCGGCGACCCGCCACCGCTGCGCCACGACATCCGGCGCCGCTCCGCATAGTTCGCCTTGATGTCGGCGACCTCGGCGGCCGTGAGCGGGCGGTTGCCGGCCGGCACGCTGTAGTTCGCGGTTCGCTGAAACACATGGAGCTGTTCGGCCTGCTCGGCGATGATCGGAATCGACTGGATCCCTGAAGATCCGGTGCCGATCACGGCGACCCGCTTGCCGGTGAAGTCCACACCTTCATGTGGCCAGTGCGCCGTGTGGTAGATCTGTCCGCCGAAGGTATCGAGCCCCGGAAAGTCGGGAGTCATGGCCGCCGACAGCGGGCCGGTGGCCATGACCACGAACCGCGCATCAATCGTCTCGCCGGTGTCGGTGGTGACTGTCCAGCGCAGCGTCGCCTCATCGAGCACCGCGGCGGTCACCCTGGTCTCGAAGGTGATGTCGCGGCGCAGGTCGAGCTTGTCGGCGACCCAGTTGATGTACTCGAGGATCTCGCCCTGGGTGGCGTACTTCTCCGTCCACGTCCACTCTTGTTGAAGTTCGTCGGAGAACGAGTAGCAGTAATCCACACTCTCGACGTCGCAACGTGCACCCGGATAGCGGTTGTAGTACCACGTTCCGCCCACTGCCGGTGCAGCCTCGAAAACTCGCACGGACAGACCTTGTGACCGGAACTTGTGCAGCGCGTACAGGCCTCCGAAGCCGGCCCCCACCACCACAACATCCAGCACGGGGACATCCACGGCGCTCATTGATCCACTGCTCACCAGGCGTACGGTAGGTGCTCGCCGAGTCGCGTACCGCCCACGTTCCCGGTGACCGGGCGCCCCGGCCCCGCGTCCCGTCCACCGGAACTGACGGGTGCCGCCGCCGCCTGCTCCCATCACAATCTCCGTCCATGACCGATGCGAGCATCCAGACCAGGCGCAGCGTGCTCGTCACGGTGGCCGAGGTCATCGAGGAGAGTCCTGACGCGCGCTCGCTGGTCTTCACCATTCCCGAGGATCAGCGCGAGCGGTTCGAATATCGCCCCGGCCAGTTCTTGACGGTGCGGGTGCCCAGCGATCTGACCGGTTCGGTGGCCCGGTGCTACTCGCTGGCCAGCTCACCGCATACCGACCCGGCGCCCAAGGTGACAGTCAAGCGAACCGTCGACGGCTACGGGTCGAATTGGTTGTGCGACAACATCACTGCGGGCGACACCATCGAGGTCCTGCCCCCATCCGGGGTGTTCACACCCACCGACCTGGACGCCGACTTTCTCCTGTGGGCGGCGGGCAGCGGTATCACGCCGGTGATGTCGATCCTGAAATCGGTGTTGGCAGCCGGCACCGGACGGGTGGTCCTGTGCTACGCCAACCGCGACGAGCGGTCGGTGATCTTCGCCGGCGAACTCCGAGAACTCGCCGCACGCCATGCGGGCCGGCTGACCGTGCTGCACTGGCTGGAATCGATCCAGGGTCTGCCGACTCGGGCGCAGTTGAGCGGCTTCACCCAGACCGTTTTCCCTGGCCCGGCAGGCTTCGAATCGTTCATCTGCGGGCCGGCACCGTTCATGGCCGTCATCAAGGAGACCTTGGCCGGGGCCGGGGTGCCGCATGAGCGGATCCATCTCGAGGTGTTTCAGTCGCTGGCCGGTGATCCTTTCGACGACGGTCCGTCAACGGCAATCGATTCCGACGGCGATGCCGCCGATGTGCGGGTCGACCTGGATGGCACCAGTCACCGGTTGCGGTGGCCCCGTGCCGCGACGCTGGTGGACGTACTGGTCGCCGCGGGCGTCGACGTGCCCTACTCGTGCAAGGAGGGCCAGTGCGGATCGTGTGCGGCCACGGTCGTTTCCGGTGAGGTGGACATGGCCACCTGCGACATTCTCGAGCCCGAGGATCGCTCCGACGGGGTGATCCTCGGCTGCCAGGCCACCCCGGTCTCCGATGACATCCACATCGAGTTCTGAGCCGGGTGCGTCCGACAGATTTCCACTGACCGGGATTCGCCTCCGCCGCGGGCATCAAAGCGGTACACCATCAGTGGCAGCCCTCGACGATAGGACCAAATGATGACTGAGCGGGTAATCGACCGAGTGCGCGACATCGCCGAACAGCTGCGCACCCAGGGCCCCGAAGCCGAGAAGAACGGCAAGCTCACCGACGAGACGGTCAAGCTGATGAAGTCAGCGGGCAATATCCGCCTGCTGCAGCCAAAGGCACACGGCGGCTTGGAGGTCCATCCGCGCGAGTTCGCCGAAACCGTGATGGCGACCGCCGCGCTCGACCCGTCGGCCGGCTGGATCAACGGCGTGGTCGGCGTGCACCCCTATCAGTTGGCCTATGCCGACCCGCGGGTCGCCGCAGAGATCTGGGCCGACGACGTCGACACCTGGGTCGCTTCCCCCTACGCACCCCAGGGTGTGGCCAAGCCGGTCGACGGCGGCTACATCTTCAACGGCCGCTGGCAGTTCAGCTCGGGCACCGACCATTGCGACTGGATCTTCCTGGGAGCGATGCTCGGAGACGCGGATGGCAAACCGATCATGCCGCCGCAGATGCTGCACATGATCCTGCCGCGCAAGGACTACGAGATCGTGGAGGACTCGTGGAATGTCGTGGGCCTGCGCGGAACCGGGTCCAAGGACGTCATCGTCAAGGACGCGTTCGTGCCGTCGTACCGGACGATGGACGCGATGAAGGTCATGGACGGTACGGCTCAGCGCGAGGCCGGGATGACCGAGACGCTGTACCTGATGCCGTGGTCGACGATGTTCCCGCTCGGCATCAGCTCGGCGACCATCGGCATCGCCGAGGGTGCGCTGGGTGCCGCGCTCGACTACCAGCGTGAGCGCGTGAACTCGAGCGGCGTGGCGATCAAGGACGACCCCTACGTCATGTACGCGATCGGCGAGGCCGCCGCAGACATCAACGCCGCGCGCCAGGAGTTGCTGGCCAACGTCGACCGCGTCTACGACATCGTGGACTCGGGCAAAGAGGTTTCCTTCGAAGACCGGGCCGCTGGCCGGCGTACCCAGGTGCGTGCCGTGTGGCGTGCGGTGTCAGCGGTCGACGAGATCTTCGCCCGCTGCGGCGGCAACGCCGCCCGGATGGACAAACCGCTGCAACGGTATTGGCGCGATGTTCACGTCGGCCAGGCACATGCCATCCACGTCCCGGGCACGGTCTTCCACGCATCGGCTCTGAGTTCGCTCGGTGTGGATCCGCAGGGCCCGCTGCGGGCGATGATCTGAGAGGACACCACACATGGGATTGATCAAGAGCCTGGGCTACGTCACCGTCGCCACCTCCGACATCGAACGCTGGCGGCACTTCGCGTTCGACGTGCTCGGCTTCGCGCAGGGCAGCGGAACCGACGACACCGCGTTGTATCTGCGGATGGACGAGCGTGCCGCCCGCATCATCGTGGTACCAGGAGATGTCGACAAGATCATCACCGTCGGCTGGGAGGTGCGTGACCACGCCGACCTGGAGCAGGTGAAGGCCGCGCTGGATACGGCCGGGGTGCCGTTCAAACAGCTGTCACTCGAAGAGGCGGATGCCCGCCGGGTCGAGGAGGCCATCGCCTTCGACGACCCCGCCGGCACCTCGCTGGAGGTGTTCCACGGCGCGGTCCTCGACCACTCCCCCGTCGTCACACCGCACGGCGCGAAGTTCGTGACCGGCGAGCAGGGTTTGGGCCACGTGGTGCTGCCTGCGCTCGACGTCAACGGCCTTTTCGAGTTCTACACCGAGGTATTGGATTTCAAGTCGCGCGGCGCATTCCGGGTCCCGGCACCACCGGAGTTCGGCCCGATCCGGGTGCGGTTCATGGGCGTCAACCAGCGTCACCACAGCCTCGCGATCTGCCCCGCGCAGACGCTTCGCGATCCCGGCCTCATCCATCTGATGGTGGAGGTCGACACCCTCGATGCGGTCGGACAGGCCCTCGACCGGGTGAACGCCGAAGGCTTCCAACTGTCTTCCACGCTGGGCAGGCACACCAACGACAAGATGGTGTCCTTCTACGTACGCACCCCGGGCGACTGGGATATCGAGTTCGGCACCGAGGGTATGCGCGTCGACGAAACCTACTACATCGCTGAGGAAATCACCGCCGACAGCTACTGGGGACACCAGTGGGTCTCGGACCTTCCGGCGGCGATGCGTCCATGACGGCGGACAACGATATTCGTCCGATTCCGGTCAGCGCGATCACCGAGTGGGCCGACGAGGCCGATGTGGTGATCGCCGGCTATGGCGTCGCCGGTGCGGCTGCCGCAGTGGAGGCCACGCGTGCAGGGGCCGACGTGCTGGTGCTGGAACGCACCGGGTCATGGGGTGGGGCCGCGTCGATGGCGGGCGGCTTTATCTACCTCGGCGGTGGCACCGAGATCCAAAAGGCGTGCGGTTTCGAGGATTCGGTGGACAACATGGCCGCTTTTCTCAACGCGGCCATGGGTCCCGCCGCTGATGCCGCGCGCATCGCCGATTACTGCGAGGGCAGCGTCGCGCATTTCGACTGGCTGGTGGGCTGCGGAGTTCCGTTCAAGGCCGAGTTCTTCGGCGAGCCCGGTTGGGAGCCGATGGGCGATCAGGGACTGATGTACAGCGGCGGCGAGAATTCCTACCCGTTCAACACCATCGCCACCCCGGCCCCACGTGGGCACGTGCCGCAGATGCAGAACAAGAAGCAGGGCGAGTCCAGCGCGGGTTTCATGCTGATGAAGGGACTCGTCGACACCGCGACCGCCGCCGGAGCACGCGCCCTGTACGACGTGCGTGTGCAATCGCTGATCGTGGAGTCCGACGGCCGCGTCGTCGGTATCCGGACCCGGCGCTACGGCACCACGATGGACATTCGGGCGCGGCGGGCAGTGGTCCTGGCCACGGGCAGTTTCGCCTACAACGAATCCATGGTCGCCCGGTACGCCCCGCGCATCGCCGGTCGTCCCGCCGCGTCGATCGAGCAGCACGACGGACAGGCCATCCGGATGGCGCAAGCGCTCGGTGCCGATCTCGCACACATGGATGCCACCGAGGTGGCCCTGTTCATCGACCCTCAGCAGTTGGTGCGCGGAATCCTGGTGAATGAACGTGGTCAGCGCTATGTCGCCGAGGACACCTACCCCGGCCGAGCCGGTCAGCTGACGCTGTACCACCAGAACAACACTGCGTACCTGATCATCGACGGCGACGCACAGGAGGAGGCGATGGCCTCGCTGACGCCCCAGCTGATGATGCGGCCCCCGACGTGGGTCTGCGAGACCGTCGCTGACCTGGAGGCTGAGATCGGATTACCCACCGGCTCACTGCAATCGACGATCGCTGCGTACAACGACGGCGCCGCTCGGGGTGAAGATCCACTGCTGCACAAGAAGCCGCAGTGGCTGAAGCCGATCAAAGGTCCGGTAGGCGCCATCGATCTGCGCGAATCCACCGGCGGCTTCACTCTCGGCGGCCTGCACACCACGCTCGACGCCGAGGTGCTGCACGTCAGCGGCGAGCCGATCCCCGGGCTCTTTGCCGCCGGGCGCTGCACCGCCGGCCTGGCAGCGTGGGGTTACGCCAGCGGCGTGTCACTCGGCGACGGCAGCTTCTACGGTCGCCGTGCGGGTGGTGCCGCCGCACGAGCCTGACGCTATGACTCGGCAAGGTCCTCAGGCGCGAAATAGCTTCGCACAGAGGTGATCTTACCGTTGGCGTCGAACGTCATCGTATCGATCGGTTGCAGGCACATCGAGGTATCACCGACCTTGAAGGTGATGGTGAACGAGAACGCCGCCTCGTTCCCGACGACACGGAGCAGGACTAGTTCCGTTTGCCGGTCCATTGCCTCCAAGGTGGAGAAGAATTCGTGGATCTGCTCCCGGCCGGTGCGGACAGCACTCCCGACCGGGTCCTCCACGGTCGCGTTCTCGGAAAACAGTTCCAGGAGATCATCTGCGCTACCGGTCGCGAGGAGCGAGACATAGCGTCGAATCACATCGGCGATCATTCGGCCTTCGCCTTCGAACCCAACGTGATCATCACCTTGTCGGCCGCTCCCGGTGTGGCGACGCACTGCAGCGCCTCCCCCAGGTCGTCGAAATCGAAAGTGTGACTGATGATCTTCTGGTAGGTCTCCCAGTTGTCGACGATGTCTTTCGTCACCTCGAAGATCTCGCTCGGATAGCCCATTGACCCGACGATCGTCAGTTCATTACTCATCACATTCATCAAGTCGAGGCTGATGGGCTCCTTGTGGACGGCGACGACGCCCAGCTTGGCGCCCCGTTTGGCGGCACCGAGAGCCGTGTCGACGGCCGCAGGAACGCCGGCGGCATCCAGGAACACGTCCGTGCCCGCCTTGTTCGGCCACATCGACTCCCCGGGCCCGTGCAGCTCGATCAATCGCGCGATGACGTCCTCGTCCTTGGAGTTGATCACCGCGTCCGCGCCGACCTCCAGCGCTTTGTCCAGCCGGGCAGGCAGGATGTCGGCCACCACAACGTGTTTGACGCCTCGCGATTTCAAGGCGATGGTGATACCAAGTCCGATAGGGCCGGCACCGAGCACCAGCACCTGGTCGCTCTGCCGTGGAGCCACCTGGTTGACCGCGTGGGCGGCAACGGCCATGGGCTCGTTGAGTGCCGCGACCTCGTAGGGAATGTGATCGGGCACGACCTCGAGGCTCTGGCCGCGAACCGCATCCTTGATGAGCAGGTAGTCAGCGAGTGCACCGGTCGAACCGCCGTTGCCGATGATGTCATCGGCTATCGCCATCGGATTGATCACGACGCGATCCCCGACCGCTACGCCGCGCACGTCGCGGCCGACCTCCACCACTTCACCGGCCGGCTCGTGGCCGATCGGCATACTGCCGTGCCGTGGCGGCAAACCCCCGATGGAGATATAGAGGGTGTCGGAACCGCAGATCCCGCACGCTCGAATTCTCACCAGAACGTCGCCGGCGCCCACGGTGGGCATTGGCACGTCTAGGATCTCCGTTTTCTCCGGAGCGGTGATGATGGCTGCTCTCACTTGGGTTTTCCCTCTCCTCGATGTCCGATTTCCTCAAAGCACGCTGTAGCCACCGTCGACGACGAGCGCCGATCCGGTGCTGTACGAGGCATTTCCGCTGCACAGGTACAGGATTGGACTGGCTATCTCGTCCGGCGTGGCGAACCGCCCGAGCGGAATGTGGTCTACCTGTTCCTGTTTGATCTCGGGCACGTAGTCCATGGGCGCAGTCATGCGCGTGGCGACGACTCCCGGGACGACGGCGTTGATCCGGATGCCGTCGCCGGCCCATTTCGCCGCGAGGTTACGGGTGAGGGCGAGCACTCCGGCCTTCGCCGATCCGTAGCCGGGCACCACAGGTACGGATCGGATCGCCGCCATGGAGGCGAGCATCACCACGCTGGCACCCCCGACAGCGTTCGAGGCCTTCAGCGCGCCGTGTAAACGCTCGGTCAATCTGAAGGGCGCCAACAGGTTCACGTCTACCGACGCGCTGAAACCCTCCGGGGTCGATTCGTCGAGCCCGCCCGGGAAGTTGGCCCCGGCGTTGTTGATGAGGATGTCAAGATCCGTGAACGAGTCCGCCAGCGCCTCGATGCCGTCCGAGTCGGTCAGCGCCAACTGCCGATAGTGCAGTCCCGACAGATCGACGTCATAGTCCTGAGGTCCGGCTCTCGTGCCGGTGATCGTGACCGTCGCGCCGCTGTCTCTCAAAAGCGATGCCGTCGCGTGACCGATACCGCTCGTGCCTCCGGTGACCAGCGCGTTGGTACCGGTGAAGTCGAACAGCACACGGTTTGTCATGACAGCTCCTTGATCTGCTCGCGCAGCCAGGCTGCTTCCCAGAAATTGGTACTTCCCCGCAGCAGCTCTTCGTGGGCGGCGATCAACACCTGCTTGGCCTCCAGGTCGTCGGGTTCGGCACGGTTCACGATCTCGGCCAATCGGATTGCACGCACCGGTTCTCCGGCGCCAAGCAGTGTGCGCGCCCTCTCGAGAACCACTGCTGCGCCGGCGAGTTCGAGCAGATCGCCCTCGGTCGCGTCAGGGCTTTCGGCATAGAGTTCGGCCGTCGAGCGGTGATGGAACCAGCCCGCGTAGTTCTCCCAGATCGCGCGCACGTTCCAGCGCACCATCCCGTAGCCCTGACCGACCTCCAGCTCGGGCGGCAGCACCACCTCACGCATCAAGGTGTGAACGTCCTTGCCGGCATTCATCCCCGCGACGGTCTGGTCGTGAATGTAGGTCACCGCATCGCGCAGTCGGGTCAGCTCCCATTCGATGCGGTCCTTGCCGACGATCGGTCCGAAGTGCCCCGTGAGCAACGTTTCGGCACCCAGCGCACGGACCCGGTCGATCGATTCCACCACCGTCAGCGCATCGCGGTAGCGGTCGCCGCGCACCGTCACCAGGTTCGGGATGTGGCCGAACAGCGCCCCGAACACGTTGCCGCACAGGCAGACACCTTCCTCCGGCAACCACACCACCAGACTGTCGGTGGTCTCCCCGCCGGGGGTGGCGTAGAGCTCCAGCCGGCGCCCGCCGAGTTCGATCACGAGCTCGTCGTCGACGACCACTGTCGGGGTCGGCACACTCTGCGGTGGCGGTGGACCGAATCGTGCAGCGTTGCGTTCGATGGTGTCCATCACCTTGCCCACCCACGCGAACGCGGAGTTTCTGGCCCGGAACTCTGCCAGCAGTTCGTTGTCCCGCCGCCACGTTTCCCAGTTGGCCTGGGCGACGATCTCGCTGTCGGGGTCGGCGAAGGTGTCGATACCGCCGACGTGGTCGACATGCCCCTGGGTGAGGATGACGTAGCGGATCGGCGCGGTGTCTATCGCGTCATAGTTGGCCCGGTGGACCGGACCCTCGAAGCCCATGCCGGTGTTCAGCACGATGCGGCCGGCATCGGTCGTCAGCATGAACGAATTCGACAGACCCGGGGAGAGCCAGATGCCGGGGCTGACTTCCTCTGCCGGGGCACCCGCACCGACGATGTCGTCGGCCCCGGGGCGGCTCAGGTAGGCGGGTTGATAGCTGGTCATGATTCCTCCCGTACATCGAATCGGTCGAAATAGAAGCCGAAGCGCGACCGGACCTCGTCCGGTGAGCGGCCGAAGTGGCGTTCGAGGTCATACCTCATTCGGCCGTGTTTCCCGCGCGGATTGTCGTCGAGGTAACCGCGGAACGCCGCGCGGGCACCATCGGTCAACGTGGTGCCGTTGTAGCCGTACAACGTCTCGAGAATCGACATCTCGTTTCCGTTGAGCTGATGGAAGCCGATGTCCACACTTCGGTCGGAACCGATCAGCTCCCGGTCACGGACACAGGCGCGCAGCAGCCGCTCGATGCGATCGACCCAGTACTCGACGAGGCCTTCGGGGTCGATCTCCTTGCGCCGCATACGGTCTCCGTAGGCCAGCATCGTCACGGCGGATTGGATGACGGCGACGGGATCTCGGTGCGTGAACGCCACAGTGGCGTCCCGGAACGTTCGTATCAGCGGTCCGAGTTGCTCACAGTGTTGCGGGGACTTGAGCACCCACTGGCGTGGGCCGCGCAGAAAGGTCAGGGCCTTGAGCACCGTGCGGAGGTACCCATAGTGCTGGTCCTGGTTCAGCCCGAGGTAGTAGTCGCGCCATTGCGGCACCCGGCCATGCCACTCCAGCACATAGCTGGCGAAGTCGAGGTCGAGGATCTCGACTTCTTCCTCGATCGCCTGGGGAAACCGGTCGTGCATGTTCTGTATCAGCGGAGTCATCGCCTTCGACGACTCGTGCTCGGAAACACTGCGGGCGAACCGTGGATCCACACCGTTGACGTCGGGACCTTCACCACGCTGCGGGAAGGGCTCCTGGCTCTCCCAATAGGGCAGCGCCCGTCTCCTGGTATCGGAGGCGATGAGGTTGACCAGATGCGTTGTCCCCGAGCGTGGTAGACCGACGACGATGATCGGCCTCTCGATCTCGATGTCATGGATCTCGGGATAGCGGCGCAACAGGTCTGTGAACAACAACCGCTGTGAGAGCAACCGGACGATGCGGTTGCGCAGGATCAGACGGTTGAGATTCGTGTTGCCACTGTCAGACTCGACAGCCTCGGCGTATGCCTGTAGCCGTGGATGGAAATCGGCGGGCCCGAAGTCCTCCAATCCCGTCTTCTCGATCGCCTCACCGATCAGAAGCTCAGGATTCAGGTCCACCATCAGGCTCTCCAGTTGCGCGAGAACCTCTTGTTGCATCGGGTTGAGTACGGGGACGGTCAAATCCTCGATGCCGAGTGCGCTGTCCGGCACGCTGCTCCTTAAGTGGCTTGTAATGACGAATATTCGATGTAGTGTCCGAATATATGAACGCCAAGCTAGGCCAGTCCGACGAGCAGGGTCAAGACCCTTCGCCGCCCACCCGTCGCGTCGTCGGGGTCGTCGAATTGCTCGCCGACCGGGCAGACACCGCCCTGACTCTCGCGGAAATCTGCCGCGAGCTGGGCATCAGTCGATCCACCGGACACGCGATCCTGACCACGCTCTGCTCGTGCGACTGGGTGCTGCGTGACCCACTCAGCGGGAGATACAGTCTCGGCGCGGGCCTGCCCACGGCGTCGCCATCCGCGGCGCCGCTGTCGAGAATGCTGCGCGAGCCGCTGCGGGCACTGTGTTCAGCCATCGGTATGGCCGCATGCATCTCCGAGCTCAGGAACGGCTCCATCGCGGTGATCGAGTCAGCCTCTCCTGGCGCCAACCGGCCGCCCGTGGAAGCCGGCGTCCGCCTGCCCTTCGTAGCGCCGTTCGGCCGCGAGTTCGTCGCGTGGGCGCCTGCGGCAGTGGGCGATGAGTGGATGGCCGCCGCGGGCCCTGTCAACGACGTCTATCGGGCACGAATGCCCAAGGTGCTCAAAGAGATCCAGAAACGCGGCTACGGCATCGAACGACTCAGTGACCCGCTGCTCACGGTGTTCGCGGCGCTGATGGCCCTCGACGACGCCACTACGCCGGATCCCGTGGCGGCGAGACTGGCCGGGGCCGTCGCCGATCTAACGATCATCGACGTCCTGCCCGGCGAGTTGAGCAAGATCGACGACTGCCCGCTCGCGACGATCTCGGCGCCGATCTTCGACGGGCACGGCAATGTGGTGATGTCGGTGTCCGCGCAGCCGTACAAGCGGCTGACCCACGAGGAAGTACGGGGCGTCGGCACCAGTGTCGTCGAGTTCGCCGAGAAGGCCAGTTCCCTGATCGTGCAACATGTCCCGACTGCCGCGACCCACTACGCCGATCGGAACCGCTGACATGGCGCTGCCCGTACTCAGGTTCAACTTCGCCTCGCCCAATGGGGAGCCGGCGACGCAGCGGGAGTCGATTCAGGCCGCGGTCGACATGGCCACGTGGGGCGATACGCGAGGCGTGGCCGCGGTGAGCATCGACGAACACCACTTGACCGGCCATGGCTGGAGCTCCAATCCGGTCATGGCGGCAGCGTTGGTCTTACAGAAGACCAGCAATCTCATGGTGAGTATCGACTGCGCGCTCGGTCCGCTGTGGGATCCGCTGCGACTGGCCGAAGACATTCGCTTCGTCGACCTCGTGAGCGCCGGACGACTCTCGACGACCATCGGTTTGGGGTACCGGACGGTGGAATACGACGGGTTCGGTGTCGATTTCCACCGCCGGGGCGCAGTCATGGACCGGCTGCTCGAGACGATGCTCGCCGTGTGGTCGGCGGATGGCGACTCAGGCGCGCGTATCGGTGCCGGCACCTGGTCGCAACCCCATCCACCGTTGTTCGTCGGTGGCGGAGTGCGGGCGAGTGCCCGACGCGCGGTGCGGTTCAAGTTGGGGCTGAGCCTGCCGGCGCATCTTCCCGAACTCGCCCGGTATTACCTCGATCTGTGCCGGGAGGCGGACGTGGCACCGGCCCTGATCATGCCGGCCGCCGTCAACCGAGGAATGGTCTTTCTGCATGAGGACCCCGAGAAGGCGTGGGCCGAGCTGGGTCGGCACATCCTCTGGGAGGCGGTGACGTACGGCGGCTGGGTCGACGGCGTACCGCTGTCGTCGATGCATCTGCCCGGCGTCCAGACGCTCGAGGAGGTCAGGGCGTCGGGCCGGTATCGATTCCTGACGCCCGACGAGCTGGTCACCGAGGCCGAAGGTTGCCCTGACTACGGGGCGATGGTCTTTCACCCGTTGATCGGCGGGATGCCGATCGACGAGGCATGGAAGTCGGTTCAGCTGTTCACGGACGAGGTGATTCCGCGGCTGAGCAGCGGTCACGCTCACGGTCACGCAGAAAAGTGACAGCCGACACATACTTGTGGTAGTCATATGACTATTAGTCATATGCGACTGGTAGTACCCGTAGCCCGGAGGACCCAATGACCGCGATCATCGAACAGCCTGTGACCACCGACAAAAAGGCGACCGTCGAGACGCCGAACGCTGTGATCGACCGGGTTTCCCTGGTCCTCGATGTGTTCGACGGATGCGCGCGTCTGACGCTGGCCGAGATCGTGCGTCGCACCGGGCTGCCCCGGTCGTCGGCTCACCGCATCCTGGAGCGCCTCGTGCACCTGCGGTGGCTCCGCCGCGACGGCCGCGACTACGAGTTGGGTATGCGGCTGGTCGAGCTGGGCTCGCTGGCTCTGCATCAGGACCGCATCCATAGAGCAGCGATTCCCTTGTTGCGTGATCTGCATCGGGCCACCGGACTGGTGGTGCACCTGGCGGTCCTCGACGGGTCCGACGTGGTGTATCTGGAGAAGATCGGCGGTCAGATGGTGACGGCCATTCCTACGCGCATCGGGGGACGCCAGCCCGCGCACTGTACGGCCGTCGGCAAGGCGATCCTGGCCGACAATGCTTCGGTCGAGGTCAACCTTTCCTCGCGGATGACGCGGTTCTCGATCGGCTCGGAACGGCAGCTGGACGCCGAGCTGGCGAAAGTCCGCGCCCATGGTGTGGCGTTCGAGCGGGAAGAATCGCTGGCCGGATTCGGTTGTGTGGCAGCGCCTATCGGGCCCGTAGGCGCTGCGGTTGCCGCGGTGTCGGTGTGTGGTCCGATGAGCCGGATGTCATTCGATCAGCGGTTGATCGCACCGGTGCGAATGACGGCGATGGGCATCTGGCGCAATGCCGAAGGCGGGCCTCACCGAGTGGCGCCGACCTTGCAGCCGCTGCGGCCGCTCCGTGTCGGCAGCCCAGCAGGTTCTCGAGCTGCTCTGCTGCCGGCATGAACCTCGATCCTCAGATCGCGGGTCTGATCGAGGCCCTCGACTCAGGCTTCCCGCCGGTCCACACGATGACCGGCGCGCAAGCCCGCGCCGAGATCCGCGCACGCTTCGTCGCGAACCCTCATCCTGAGCCGGTCGCCTCGGTCACCGACCACCAAGTGCCGATCGACAACGGATCCGTCGGCGTCCGGGTCTACCGCCCCGACGCGGCCGCACCCCTACCCTTGCTGGTCTACGCCCATGGTGGCGGCTTCGTGTTCTGCGATCTCGACAGCCACGACGGGTTGTGCCGCAACCTTGCCAATCTCATTCCGGCTGTGGTTGTTTCGGTCGACTACCGATTGGCACCCGAGCACCGTTGGCCGACAGCAGCCGAAGACGTCTACGCTGCCGCCAGTTGGGCCGTCGAGCACGCCGCCGATTTCGGTGCCGACCCGTCACGCGTCGCGGTGGGCGGTGACAGTGCGGGTGGGAACCTCGCCGCGGTGACCACGCTGCTGGCCCGCGACCGTGGCGGACCAGCACTGGCAGCGCAGCTTCTGCTCTATCCGGTGATCGCCGCGGATTTCGACACCGATTCCTACTGGTTGTTCGGCAGGGGCTTCTACAACCCGCGGCCGGCGCTGCAGTGGTACTGGGACCAGTACGTCCCCAGCCTCGCCGATCGACAGCACCCGCACGCATCGCCGTTGCGGGGGGAACTCACCGGGTTGCCGCCCGCCGTCGTCGTGCTCGCGGGCCACGATCCGCTGCGCGACGAGGGCATCGCCTACGCCGACGCCTTGGAGGCGGCGGGAGTGCCAATTACTCGGTGCGCCTTCGAGGGTGGTATCCACGGTTTCATGACGATGCCGATGCTCGATATCGCACACCGGGCCCGGCGAGAGGCCAGCCGCGCGCTAGGTGACCTTCTCGGCGGCTAGGGCAGCCCCATAACGCTGCTCGGGATCGAGCACGCAGTGCGTGCGGCCGAACACCGTCACCATGCACTTGTTGTTGTGGTTGCAGCGGCTGCGCGACGCCGGTGCGGCCATCATGGTGTTGACCCGGTCCGGCTCGCGCAGCAATGCCCGCCCCATGGCCAGGAAATCGAACCCTTCCCGCAACCCCGTCTCCAGGTGCTCGCGGTCGGCGATGCCGCCCAGCAGAATGAGTTTGGTGTTGCGCATGACGGGGACGAACTGCCGCGCCGCCTCCAGCATGTAGAGATCCCGGTACGGGTAGACGCCCATGGTCTGCTTTCCGAAGAGCCTGATGGCCGGGCGCAATGCCGGCGGCATCACCTTCGCGAACTCCTTGACCGGTACGTCGCCACGGAACAGGTACATCGGCTTGTACACCGAGGACCCTTGAGTCAGTTCGATGGCATCGAGGGTCGCGTCGGTGTCGAGGAGCTGGGCCGTTCTCAGTGCCTCGTCGATCCAGATGCTGCCCGGAAGGCCGTCGTCCATGTCGAGTTTCGCGATCACCGCGATCTGATCGCCCACGACGCCACGAACGTGTTGGGCGATCTCACGGACCAGCCGTGATCGATTGTCGATGGATCCGCCGTACTCGTCCTTGCGACGGTTGATCAGCGGACTCAGGAACGAGCTGGGCAGGTAGAGATGGCCGAAGTGCAGTTCGACCGCGTCGAACCCAGCGTCGACCGCGACTCGGGCCGCATCACCGAACTGAGTGATCACCGTGTCGATTTCGGTGCGGGTGATCTCGCGGCAATAGGCGAACGAGGTCGGGTTGACGAATCGGCTCGGCGCCACGGCGGTCACGCCGGTCAGCCTCTTCTGCGCCACCACCCCGGCATGCCCCAGCTGTGCCGAAATAGCCGCGCCCGCATCGTGTACCGCGTCGGTGAGCCGGCGCAGACCCGGTACCGCCGTGGCGTCCATGACGATCTGACCCGGTGCGCTCGCACCTTGGGGCGATACACAGCAGTAGGCGACGGTGGTCATCCCGACGCCGCCCTTGGCGAAGCTGCGATGGAAGTCGATGAGGTCATCGGTGACCAGCCCGTCGGGTGAGCGGCCCTCCGATGTGGCGGCCTTGATCACGCGATTCCGCAACCGCACCGGGCCGAGTTGGGCCGGAGCGAACGGATCTGGACTGGACGGATCGGTCATCCGACCACCATCGTCGTGGCGCACGGAGGGGTCAACGGTGGGTTCCCGGTGGCCGGGAATGCATCGATCCCCGTGAGGCGTCGCGCCGTAATCTCGCGTGATGGCCGAGGTTTTCGTCATCGACCGGGTGGTCACCGCACCGGGCCGCGCGCAGAAGTTCGTCGACGCGTATCTGTCCGGTTATGCCCCCGGCGCCCGTGAGCGCGGCATGGCCTTGCGAGACGTCATGGTCAGTCCACCCATCTGGTTCGACGACAGGTCCAACGTCGTCACGATCACCTGGACACTGCCCAGCGCCCAGGCCTGGTGGGAGATGACGTGGCAGGGTCGTCCGGATCCATCCGTGGCCCGGTGGTGGGCGGGCGTCGCGGATCTGATCGTCGAACGCGACCGCAGTGTCGCTTCCGCCGCCGATGACGTCGACGCCCCAGAATCGGCCACGCTGCCCGGCGTGTCGTCCGGCGCCCCCACCTTCGGGGTCACTCGACTTGTCGACGTAGCCGAGTCCGAACACAATCGAGTCCTGGAGGCACTGCGCGATGCCGCCGAGCGCAGCGGCGCGTTGAGATCACTGGTGCAACCCACGCTGCCGGGATCGCGCAACGGTGGTGACATTTTGTTGCATCTGCGGTTCGCCGACCAAGAGGCTTGGGAAAGAAGCCAATTCGATGCCGTGTTGGCCGACCCGGCGATCTCTCACGTCAACGGAGCGACCTACCACGGGACGCCGGCCCGCAGGGACAGCGGCACCGTGTATCGCACGCTGCTGCTGCGGGTGCCCGTCGAGGTCGAGGCCGCGACCGTCGCGGCATTCGAGCGCGAGCTCGCGATGATGCCGCGATATGTCCCGACCATCGCCGCCTGGCAGCTGAGCCGAGTAGACACGGCCATCGGCACCAGCCAGTGGACCCACGTCTTCGAACAGGAATTCACCGACGTCGATGGTCTGATGGGCCCCTACCTCATGCACCCGATCCACTGGGCGGTGGTCGATCGCTGGTTCGACCCCGAGACCACCGACATGATCGTTCGTGACCGGGTGTGCCACAGCTTCTGCGAATTGGCTGCCCCGATTCTCGACTAGGCAATGTCTGCCAAGCGTCGTCGTGCGCCCTATCCACCTCGAGATTGAAGCCAGGGACAGGATCGGCGCCGATGCTGTCCCTGGCTTCAATCTCGATGGGGCACGGCGCCGAGGATCGCCGCTAGATCCCGCCAGCCAGGATGTTCGGGTTCGCCGAACCCGGCGGCTCCAGCGGCGGCAACACCGTAGCGCCGTCGAGTGAGTGCACCGGAAGTCGTTGTGACCACGGATAGTGCAGGCTGAACGCCACCAGCCCGGTCCGTTCCGCGGCGGGCAGATGGCACATCGCCAGGACCGTCTCGGCCAGGTACTCGACGGGTTCGGTCGGAAAGCTGTCCGGGATCAGGGCCGCGGCGCCCGGAGTGCGCACCGCGGTCGACGGCCCGACGCAGTTCACCGCGATGTTGGCGTCGAGCAGCTCAGCGGCCACACCTTGGGTGAATCGGTGCAGCGCGGCCTTGCACGACGCGTAGATCACGTCACCCGCGGTCTTGTTGTAATCCCGGTACGGCCGGACCGGAGGCACGCCGGTTACCGAACCGATGTTGACGATCCACCCCGCTCCGTGCTTACGCATATGCGGCACAGCGGCTTTCGTCAGCGCAAAGGGCGTCTTCAGATAATGCTCCACGGTGCGGTCGAAGGTCTCCACCGGCATGTCCTCGACGACGGAGTAGTCGGCGTAGCCCGCGTTGTTGACCAGGATGTCGATCCGGCCGGTGCGCTCGAGCACAGCCTCGACGAGTCCGTCGCGGGCGGCGCTGTCTTCGAGATCGGCGGCGACCCCGAAGGCCGATCCGCCGGCGTCTTCGATGAGAGCGATGGTCTCCTCGATCGTGCCGGGGATCGCCTCGGTGACCCCGGCGCGCGTGGACGGCGTCGGGGTGTAGGCACGTGCGGTCACTGCCACGGTCGCGCCTTCGGCCGCCAGCCGCTGCGCGATCGCACGCCCGATCCCGCGGCTGCTGCCGGTGACCAATGCCGTTCTGCCGGAAAGTATCTGGCTCATCGGAGGACGAAGTCCTCTTCGACCGGGGCGCGGTGCTGCTGCCAGAGGTCGACGAGCCGATACGGCGTGGCCACCACCACCCGGCCGGACCCTGAGCGGTAGTAGGTGTGGGCATTGGGCGTATGACACCAGACCGTGCCCTGCATCGCCTCGTCGATCCCCGCGACGTAGTCGTCGTAGGCCTGCTGCGTCACCTCCATCGTGGACGCCCCGCGCAATGCCATCAATTGCAGGCACTCCAAGATGTAGTGCGCCAACACCTCCATCGAGAAGTTGGCTCCGGCACCATGTCCGGGGCTGTAATTCGGGGCCGAGGTGATGAACAGGTTCGGGAACCCCGGCACCGTACCGCCTCGATATGCGCGCGGGCTGTCGCCCCATTCCTTGGCCAGGGTCTTGCCGTCGCGGCCACGGATATCGACCGTGGACAGGAAATCCAGGTGGTAGCCGGTGGCGTAGATGATGACATCGAGGTCGATCTGGCGGCCGTCGGCCGTGACGATACCGCGCTCGTTGATCGCCGCGGGTTCGCTGGCCTCCACGTCCACGTGGTCGCGCGTCAGCGCGGCGTAGTAGCCGCCCGGATCGCGGATGATGCGCTTACCGTACGGCGCGAAGTCCGGAGTCACCTTCTGTGCCAATTCGGTTCCGGCGCCGAACATCCGGTCGATGTAGTCCAGGCACATCTGCAGCAGCACATCGTTGGTCGGCGAGATGGACAGGTGCGTCTCGGACCACTCGGGGTCTCGCAAGATGATCGGGTAGTTGTTGTCGGCCGTGCCCCAGTACGACTTGAGCCGGTGCCATTTCGCATAGAAGGGCAGCGCCCGGCCCAGGTAGCGACGATGCTCAGGGACCTCGTCGGTGAGACGTTTGCGGGGGGCCACCCAGTGCGGTTGGCGCTGGAACACCGTCAGGTGCTCAATTTCGTTCACGCAGGCATCGACGATCTGCACCGCGGTGCAGCCCGCACCGATCACCGCGACCTTCTTGCCAGCCAGATCCAGCGAGGAGTCCCACCGGGCCGAGTGAATGCTGGTGCCGGCGAAGGTGTCTCGTCCCTTGATGTCCGGGAATCGCGGGCGATTCAAGTAGCCGGCCGCAGTGACGACGACGCTGGCATGGTCGATGCTCTGGGTGCCGTCGGCCGAGCGAGAATGGATCTCCCACTGCCCGCGCTGCTCGTCCCACCACAACGCCTCGACCTCGGTGCCGAAGCGGATGTGCCGACGGAGATCGTGTTTGTCGGCCAACGAGACCAGATAGGCCTGGTACTCCGCGCCCTGCGGGTAGTAGTTCGACCAGTCCGGGTTGACCTCGCGCGACAGCGAGTAGTACGCCGACGGGGTGTCGACACCGATGCCCGGATAGGTCGTGGTCAGCCACGTTCCCCCGACCTCCTCGTTGCGGTCGAAGATCTCGAAGTGCACGCCTTCTTCAGCCGCGGCCAAGGCCACCGCCAGGCCGGCGATACCGGCACCGATGATCGCCACGGTGGTGGCCTGGGGAATCGGTGTGGTGCGCGGCAGTGTGGGTTGCGACGGGCGGAAACCGCCCTGCTCGAGCAGTAGGTCGACGTGTTCGTCGTCGACGGCGCTGCCCAGTGCGATCGGCAACAGTCGAATGAAGAACTCCCGGTCATCGACGGGAAGCGCCCCGGCCGGACGGGAATGACCAAGGGCGGCAATGATCTCGTCGGCCAGCGCCTCAGCGGTTTGGGGGTCGGTTTTTCCGGCCCGCTCGGGTGGGTCCGGGACGTGACCGATCTTCGGTGCATACCGATCGATCACCGACGCGTCGCCGGTCATCTGCGCCAACACCGCGACGAGGACTCCCGGATCAGCCTCCAGGAGATGAGCACGCAGGACGTCAGGGTCTGAAGCGCGATCCGCGAGCGACGAGGATTCGGTGGTGGCGGTCATGGAACGAGTATCGAAGGGACCGGGCCCTCACCGCCCCCACCCTGTCTACTGAGCGGGAGACGAACCACCGCGGCGACAGTCGACCTGCCTACTCTGCCGTCTATGCACTCCGACGACCTCGCCGCCGTCATAGCCCGGGCCCGCAGTCACAGCCTCGCCGACATCCCCCGCCGGTCGGCACGCAAACAGCCCGACAAGATCGCCATCATCGATGGCGATGTCGCCCTGAGCTTCGCCGAGTTCGATCACCTGGTGGACCGTGCGGCCGCTGCCTTGCACGACAACGGGTTGCTTCCCGGCGACCGCGTCGCGCTGTTGTCCCGCAACTGCTGGCAATACGCCGTCCTGACCTTCGCGACGGCCCGTGCCGGAGTCGTACTGGTGCCGATCAATTTCATGCTGACACCTGACGAGATCTCATACATCCTCGGCCACAGTCAGGCCGCAGGCTTCATCGTCGAGGCCGAGTTGATCGCGGTCGCACAGCAGGCCATGGCACGCGGCACGACGGTCCGCGCCAAGGCAGCACTTGTCCCCGCCGGTCAGCCCGCGCCCAGCGGCTGGCCCGATTTCGACGAATGGCTCACCACCACAGCCGATGTTCCCGACTGCCATATCGACGACGATCAACTACTGCGGGTGATGTACACCAGCGGCACCGAGTCGCGGCCCAAAGGTGTCATGCACAGCAGCCGCAGCTTGATGTGGCAGTACATCAGCACCGTCGTCGCCGGTTCGATGTCGGGTGACGACGTCGAAATCCACTCCCTGCCGCTGTATCACTGTGCGCAACTGGACAACTTCCTGGCCACCGACATCTATCTGGGAGCGACCAGCATCATCCTGCCCCGCCCCGAACCGGAACTGGTGCTGCGCACCATCGAACGCTACGGCGTCACCAACTACTTTGCGCCGCCTACTGTCTGGATCAGCCTGCTTCGGAGCCCGGTGTTCGACGAGGTGGACCTGACCAGCCTCCGCAAGGGGTACTACGGTGCCTCCGCGATGCCGACCGAGATCCTGCACGAGATACGGCGGCGCCTGCCCAATCTCCGGCTGTGGAACTTCTACGGCCAGACGGAAATGGCTCCGCTGGCTTCCGCCCTCGGACCCGATGAACAGGACGCCCACGCGGGAGCGGCCGGACGACCGGTGGTCAACGTCGAGACCGTCATCCTCGATGAGAACGACGTTCCGGTGGCGCCGGGGACCGTCGGCGAAATCGCGCACCGCAGCCCGCATTTGATGCTCGGTTACCTCGATGACGAGGACAAGACCGCGCAAGCCTTCGCCGGCGGCTGGTTCCACTCCGGCGATCTGGGGTTCTACGACGAGCACGGCTTGCTTCACGTGGTGGACCGCAAGAAGGACATGATCAAGACCGGCGGGGAGAACGTCGCCAGCCGTGAGGTCGAAGAAGTTCTCTATCGCCACGACGCCATCGAGGAAGCCGCGGTGTTCGGTGTCGCACACCCGGTATGGGTGGAGGCGGTGGTCGCCGCAGTGGTTCTTCGTGCCGGCGCCGACGTGACCGAGAGCGATGTCCTGCGTCACTGCCGTGACCATCTCGCCGGGTTCAAGACGCCCAAACAGGTGTTCTTCGTCGACTCACTGCCGAAGAATCCCAGCGGCAAACTGCTCAAACGCGATCTGCGACAGCAGTTCAGCCTCGAACCCACCAGCAACTGAAGGGATTTCGGTGACCAACAACTCTCGGACGGGCCGCATTGCGCGCTTCGACGAACCCGGCAAACCGTTCCAGATCGAAACGGTCACCTTGCCCGAGGTCGGGTCGGGCGAGATCCTGATACGGGTGCTCCGCGCGAACATCTGCGGATCGGACGTCCACGCCTGGCACGGCACCTTCGCCACCCGTGGTTTGGGCGGGCAGTTGCCCACCGTGTTGGGCCATGAGATGGTCGGAGCCGTCGAGGTGCTGGGTGACGGAGTGACCACCGACTCCAACGGCAAACCGCTGACCCAGGGCACCCGCGTGGTGTTTCCGTACTTCTACTGCTGCCACACCTGCCGCAATTGCCTCGCCGGGCGACGCAACGCCTGTTTGAACCTGAAGATGGCGATGCTCGGCCGCGCCGACGAGCCGCCGTACTTTGTCGGCGGCTACGGCGATTACTACCTGGTCCCCGCCGGCGCGGTGGTCTACACAGTTCCCGACACCGTCAGCGACGACATCGCTGCCGGCGCCAACTGCGCGCTCTCACAGGTCATGTACGGGCTCGAACGAGTCGACCTGCAACTGGGTGAGCACGTCGTGGTCCAGGGCGCCGGGGCGCTGGGTCTGTATGCGGTGGCGGTGGCCAAGGCACGCGGCGCCGCCAATGTCATCGCCATCGACGGCGTACCCGAACGGCTCGAGTTGGCAAAAGCATTCGGCGCCGACACCGTGATCGACCTCAACGAGGTCGCCACCCCCAAGGACCGTGCCAAGGCAGTGCGCAAGCTGACCGACGGCCAGGGCGCCGACGTGGTGGTCGAGGTCGTCGGCCACCCGTCGGCCATCGACGAGGGCCTGCAGATGCTCGCGCAGTTCGGTCGTTATGTCGAGATCGGCAACATCAACATCGGCAAGACTTTCGAGTTCGACCCCTCCCGATTCGTCTTCACCAACAAGACCATGGTCGGTGTCTCGCTGTACGACCCGGCGGTGCTCTCCCGCGCACTGACGTTCCTGGAGCGTCATCGGCACCAGGTCCCGTTCGAGCGGCTTTCCGCGGCAACGTATTCGCTCGATGACATCAATGATGCGTTCACCGCGGCCGACGGCAAGCGTGACGTCCGCGCCAGCCTGATTCCCTGAGCGCCCTGACCACAGCGAGGACCACCATGCCCAATTACGAACACACCGAACTCTTCATCGACGGCCGATGGACCGCACCATCGGGGGCCGGCGTGATCCACGTCGTCGACCCGGCGACCGAAGCCGTGATCGGCCACGTCCCCAACGGGGACGCCGCCGACGTCGATGCCGCCGCGGCCGCCGCCCGGCGGGCCTTCGACCCCCTGATCGATGTTGCCGAGCGCCGGGGTCGGGTGCAGCGGGTCATCGCCGCGATGGAGAAGCGGCTGCCCGACATCGCCGAACTCATCACCGCCGAGATGGGGGCGCCCGCACGTATCGCGCAGACGGTACAGACCCAGGTACCGCTGGCGGTGGCCAACGGTTTCGCCGATGTGCTGGAGACCTTCGAATTCGAAGAGCGAATCGGTAATTCGCTGATCGTGCGTGAACCCTATGGTGTCGTCGCGGCCATCACACCGTGGAACTATCCGCTCTACCAAGTCCTCGCCAAGGTGCTGCCGGCGATTGCTGCCGGATGTCCCGTCGTGCTCAAACCCAGTAACGAAGCCCCGCTTTCGGTGTTCGCCTTCATCGAAGCCTGCGAGGATGCCGGCCTGCCACCCGGAACGGTCAACCTCGTCTCAGGCCCGGGCCGAGTGATCGGCGAACGCCTCGCCGAGCACCCCGACATCGATTTCGTGTCGTTCACCGGGTCGACCGGCGTGGGTGCCCGGGTCGGAGAACTGGCCGGCCGGTCGATCAAGAAGGTCGCCCTGGAGCTGGGCGGCAAGTCCGCCAACGTGATTCTCGACGGTGCCGATCTGGCCACCGCGGTCAAGGTCGGCGTCGGCAACGCGTTTCTCAACAGCGGGCAGACCTGCATGGCGTGGACCCGGATGCTGGTGCCGCAGAGCCGTTACGACGAGACGCTGGAGCTGATCGAAGCCGCTGTGGCCCGCTACACCGTCGGGGATCCGCGCGACCCGGCCACCCGCCTCGGACCGTTGGCCTCGAGGTCGCAGTTCGACACGGTGCGCGGATTCATCGAGCGCGCCCAGCGCGACGGGGCGCGCCTGCTGACCGGCGGCGCCGAGCCTGTCCGGGACGCCGGGTTCTTCGTCGCACCAACGGTTTTTGCCGACGTCGATCCTGGCTCCGAACTCGGCCAGGAAGAAGTGTTCGGTCCCGTACTCGCGGTGATCCCCTACACCGACACCGACGATGCGCTGGAGATTGCCAACGGCACCCCTTACGGGCTCTCCGGCGCGGTCTGGGCCGCCACCGACGAGGAAGCGATCGACTTCGCGCGCAGGGTCCAGACCGGCCAGCTCGACATCAACGGCGGCGCCTACAACCCCGCCGCTCCATTCGGTGGATACAAGAAATCCGGAATCGGCCGCGAACTGGGGCGTTTCGGGTTCGAGGAATACCTGCAGACCAAGTCCCTCCAGCTCAAGGAGCGCGCGTGACGGCCCCGCTGCACGTCCAGAGCGACGGACCGGTTCAGGTCTGGACGATCACCCTGCCCGACGTCGGTAACGCCATCACCGGCAAGGACATCATCACGGCGTTCGAGGACAACGTGGATGCGGTCAACGCTGACAACGCGGTCGGAGCGGTCATCCTCACCGGTGCCGGCAAGATCTTCTCCGCCGGCGGCAACGTCAAGGAGATGGCCGACCGCCAGGGCATGTTCGGCCTGGAGGCCATCGACCAGCGGCGGGCCTACATCGATGGCATCCAACGGATTCCTCGTGCACTCGGCCGTCTCGAAGTGCCGCTGATCGCCGCCGTCAACGGCGCCGCTATCGGCGCCGGGTGCGACCTGGCGATGATGTGCGATATCCGGATCGCCTCCGAGCGTGCGTCTTTCGCCGAGAGCTTCGTGCAACTCGGGCTCATCCCCGGCGACGGTGGCACGTGGTTTCTGCCTCGGGCCATCGGCTACGCCCGCGCCGCCGAGCTCACCTTCACCGGCGAACGGATCGATGCTGCCACCGCGTTGGAGTGGGGACTGGTCAGCCGGGTGGTACCCCACGACGACCTCCTGAGCGAAGCGCAAGCATTGGCCGACCGAATCGCGGTCAACCCGCCGCGAGCGTTGCGGATGGCCAAACGACTGTTGCAGGAATCTGTGACGGGCTCATTGGAATCCACGCTGTCCATGGCGGCGGCCATGCAGCCGCTGGCGCACCACGACGTCGAGCATCAACGGCGCATCGCGAAGTGGCGGACAACGTGAGCGGGCCGGACCTGGGGCTGCTCCGCGCCGAGGTCCGCGAATTCCTGGCCGGCCAGTTGGCTGCCGGCGCGTTCAGGCCGTCGGTCGATTCATGGTTGTGCGGGTGGGATGAGGACTTCACGGCCGCCCTGGCGCGACGCGGCTGGCTGGGTATGACGGTTCCCGTGCGGTACGGCGGCCACGGCCGGTCGTTTCACGAACGGTTCGTCGTCACCGAGGAACTGCTGGCCGCCGGGGCTCCGGTGGCCGCCCATTGGATCGCCGACCGCCAGATCGTGCCCTCTCTGCTGAATTACGGCACCGAGCAGCAGAAGTCGGAGTTCCTGCCACGCATCGTGCGGGGAGAGTGTTTCTTCGGCATCGGGATGAGTGAGCCCGATTCGGGATCGGACCTCGCCAGCGTGCGCACCCGTGCGGTGCGCGTCGAGGGTGGCTGGTCGATCACCGGAACGAAGGTGTGGACGTCGGGGGCGCACCGGGCCCATGCCTTCATCGTGCTGGCCCGCACCGAACCGGTGGATCCTTCCCATCGGCACGACGGGCTGAGTCAGTTCATCGTCGATCTGCACGCACCCGGGGTGGACGTCCGGCCGATCATCTCGATGAACGGCGGGCATCACTTCAACGAGGTCGTGCTCGACGAGGTGTTCATTCCCGACGCCATGGTCTTCGGCACGATCGGTCAGGGCTGGGCGCAGGTGACCTCCGAACTGAGCTTCGAGCGCAGCGGCCCCGAGCGATTCCTGTCGACCTTCCCGCTCCTGGCGCACGCAGTCGAAAACACGGCAGCTGAACCGGGATTGGGGCGTTTGATCGCACGCGTTGCCGGTCTGCATCACATGTCGACCGCGGTGGCCGATGCGCTGCAACGCGGCGAGAATCTCGATGTGTCCGCTGCGGTGGTCAAAGTGCTCGGAACCACGGTCGAGGGTGACATCGCCGAGTTCGCCGACCAGCAGACCGGAGACAACACGCCGCCGGACGCGGTGTGGGCCGACCTGGTGGCCACTGCGGTGGACCAGCGGCCCGGCTTCACGTTGCGCGGGGGAACCAACGAAGTGCTGCGCGGCGTCATCGCGCGGGGATTAGGCATGCGATGAACACGGTGGATCCCGACCTGGCGGCGATGATGGACGATGTCTTCGCCCACCAACGTGAGACCCACGTCGACGCCGCTCCCGGAACCCGTATCGCGTATGACCGCGCCCTGTGGCGGCGCCTCGACTCCCTCGGACTGGTCCGCCTGACCGGAGCAGAAGAATCCGGAGGTAGCGGTGCGGGTTGGCTGGAAGCGGCCGAATTGCTCAGTGCCGCTGTGCGTCACGGTGTCCGCATCCCGCTGGCCGAGCACGATCTGCTGGCCTGCTGGCTCCTGGATACCGCCGGGTTCCAGGTCGACGATGCGGTCCGAACGGTGTACGTCGTGCCGGCCGACGGTCATGCCGCAGTACCCGCGCCCTGGGCGGGCGACGTGGACCGCGTCGTCGTGCTCTGGCAGGACAAAGACCGGTACCGGCTGGCAGATCTGGACACCACGGAACTGTCCGTCACCGCAGGCACCAACCTGATCGGCGAGGCCCGCGACACAGTCCACGTCGACACGTCGGCGCTCGCCGGGACGGTCGTACCAACGGATTTGGTGAGTCGGCTCGGCCGCAAGTCGGCCATGATCCGGGCGATCCAGGTGTGCGCGGCGCTCGATCGTGCCGTCGCATTGTCCATCGAGCACGTGGCTTCCCGTGTTCAATTCGGACGACCACTGGCCAAGTTCCAGGCCATCCAGAATCTGATCTCGGATGCCGCGGCAGAAGCCGCCCTCGCCCGCGCCGCCACCGAGGCTGCGCTTCGCAATGCCATCGAAACCGACTGGACATCACCACTTCTCGACTTCCGGATCGCCACGGCGCGCTCCTGCGCCGGACATGCCGCCTCAGTGGTGACCCGCAACGCACATCAGGTACACGGTGCGATCGGTACGACCCACGAGCATCGGCTGCACGAGTACACCCGCGCGGCGCTGGCCTGGCGCTCCGAATACGGCTCGGTGCGCTTTTGGGATGACCGGGTTGCCGCTGCTGCCGTCGCTGCCGGTGGGCAGGGCCTGTGGCCGTTGATCGCCGCCGGATAGCGGTTCGGGGTGTCCGCTCAACGGTCACCGGTGCTGTTACCGGCGCCACATCACCGGTTGACTGCCAACCATGAGCAACGAGATCACCCTGCCTGACGTCCAGGAATTCATCTCCGGCTTCTGGTATCACTACGACCAGGGCCACTTCGACGAGGTGGGCACCCGCATCGGGACCGAGATGGAGTACCTGAGCCGCTCGGATTCCGGCAACTGCCCGTTCGAGCATCTGCTGGCGGCTGAGCTTCACGGCAAGGACGAAACGCTGCCGTGGCTGATCCAGCACCGCAACGAGAACCCGTATCCGTGCCGCCATCACGCCACCAACGTGTTCCGCACCGGGGTCGATGGTGAGGTCACCAACGTCCGCTTCTATCTGTACGTCAACCAGATCACCAACAATGTGCCGTTCGCCGTCTCCAGCGGCATCGTGGATGCCGGGATCCGGCGGTCGGAAGACGGTCTGGTGTTCACCTCGCTGCGGGTGGTGCTCGACGCCGAGGACTCGATCCCGCTCGCGGAGTACACCGCGAAGGCCTCCGCCGGCGCCCAGTCCGCGTGAGCGCACGAGAAGTCTTCGGCGGCGGAGTCGCCGTCATCACGGGAGCCGGCGCCGGAATAGGCGCCGGCTTGGCCCGGCATGCCAGTCGCTTGGGCATGACGGTGGTGCTGGTCGACGTCAACGCCGATTCCATCGCGGACCTCCGTGACGAGATCCGCGCCGCAGGAGGGGCGGCCACGGACGCGGTCTGCGACGTGCGCGATGCCGATGCCATGCAAACACTGGCCGATGACGTCTACCGCGATCTCGGCCCCGTGCGGCTGTTGGTGAACAACGCCGGCATCGAACAATTCGGATATCTGTGGGACACCCCGGTGGCCAATTGGCAACGCGTGGTGGACATCAACATCAGCGGCGTCTTCCACGGCATCAGGGCGTTCCTACCCAAGATGATGGCCACCGAGGCACCGGCATGGGTATGGAACCTGTCTTCGATCGGCGGTGTGGCCGTGGTGCCGCTGCAGGCGCCCTACATCATGAGCAAGCATGCGGTTCTCGCCCTGACCGAATGTCTGAATGTGGAAGTGCAATCCGCCGGCCATCACCACCACCTGCATGTCCAGGCGGTCCTGCCCGGGGCTGTGGTTTCCGAGATCTTCGAATCAGCGGGCGGGGTGGACTCCGGGGACGCCGGTGCGGCCGAAGGACAACGCGCCGCGATGCTCGACATCAAAGCCGAGGCGATGGATCCGCTGGCCGCGGCCGAGGTGGTGTTCGAGCAGGCGGCCCAGGGCAGCTTCTATCTGCTCACCCAGCCCGACTACGTCGGATCGGCGATGGCGGAGCGAGCCCGCGTGTTGAGCAGCCAGGAGGCGCCGCGGTTGCGGACCCAGCGCCGTTTCGACCCGGCAAAGAACTGACATGACCTACCCACCACTGGATCCCGACGCCGCCGCACGAGTCGCGTCGTTCGGTGACATCCCACCCATGCGGGCCCGCGGCCTGGCCGCCGTCCGCGAGGGTCTCGAAAAGGCGCCCCTGCCCGACATGCCGGCTATGGCGCGCATCGAAGACGTGACGGTGCCGGGTCCGGCCGGGCCGATCCCCGTCCGGCTCTACCGCCCCACCGCCGAGCATCGATTGCCCGTGCTCGTGTACCTGCACGGCGGCGGCCTGGTGATGGGCTCCAACCGTTCCTTCGAGCCGCTGGCCCGTGAACTCGCGCATGCCAGCGGCGCCGCGGTGGCGGCCGTCGAGTACCGGCTCGCACCAGAATCGCCGCCACCGGCCCAATTCGACGACTCCTACGCGGCCACCGAATGGATCGCCGCACATGCCGACGAGCTGGACCTCGACGCGGGTCGGCTGGCGGTCGCCGGCGACAGTGCGGGCGGTTCACTGGCTGCCGCAGTCGCTTTGGCGGCCCGCGATCACGCCGGACCACAACTGTGTGCACAGGCGCTGCTGTATCCCGGCCTGGATCGCGACATGGGAGCGGCATCGATCACCTCGATGCCCGACGCGCCGTTGCTGCGCCACGAAGACATCGTCTACATGCACGAATTGGTCGATCCCGGTGGAGCACCGCGTGACCCATATCAGGTTCCGGCATACGCCGGCGACCTGCGCGGCCTGCCGGCCGCCATCGTCGTCACCGGCGAGTGCGACCCGATCCGGGACTGGGGCGAGCGCTACGCCGCTCGCCTGCGCGATGCGGGCGTGCAGACGACGGTCACCCGTTATCCCGGTATGTACCACGGCTTTCTGATGCGCTCGGACGCCACCGCACGCGGCCGCCTGGCCATCGCCGAGATCGGCGCGCTGCTGCGCGCCAAGTTCACTCACCTCATCACCGAAGGAGACCACCATGCTCACCGATGAACGGCGCCTTGAGCTGTCCGACATCCTGCGTCCCGCAGCCCCGCCTCGCGAGATCACCGACGTCTACACCGACGATCAGAAGCAGAGGCTCCTCGACGTCGTACGCACCGAGGGGCCCTGGAAACTCATCATCGCCCAGCACTTCGCATCGGCCGACGAGCTGATGGCCACCATGAGCGGCGCCTTCCCCGAAGGGTTCACTCCGTCGCTCGACTTGTTCCTCACGCCGACCTTCCGCGGTTACCTGGCCAACTACGGCACCATCCTTTACCCCGAACTGCACGACTGCTTCTACAACTCCGCGTTCATCGAGCACGCCAAGAGCTACTGGAATGCCGAATACGCGAAGCCGGAAATGATGCTGTTCAACATCAACGGTCCGTGTGCCAACCGCGACCCCGGTCACCTGGACTCCCCCAGCTTCCGCGGCGTGCGCCATGAGAACGCACCGACCTGGTTGTGCAGCGTGATGGGCAAGTCCGGTCTGTTCACGGACTATCTGATCAAGATGGCCCAGGTGATCACCTGGTTCTCCCTCGACGAAGGCTCGGGCTTCACCTACTGGCCCGACGGTCCGCTCAAGCCTCCCGCCCGGGTGTTGCCGCCGATCAACAACCGCGCCGTCGTCGTGCAGAACGAGATGATGATGCACCGCGGTGAGGCCAACGGCCCGCTGGATCAACAAGTTCCGGCCGGACTGGCCTTCGACACCGTGTTCACCGGCGACCCGGCCGACCGCAATCGGTGGCTGCTGAAGAACGGCGAGGACGTCATCGCCCGTCACCACACCGACGAACTCCGGTTCCTCGTGCACTGGTCTGCCGAGGTGTTCTCCGACTACGAGGAACTCAAGAAGAACATGGACGGCTCCGATGACCTGACGATCGAACGGGCGATCGGAATGATGGTCGACGACCTCAAGGGCAAGGGCATCAAGCTCGATGTGCCCGGCGAACCGCTGCACGACCCTGCGTTCATCGGTGCCCTGAACGCCGCCTACGACCTCGGTGGTCCGAGCAGCTATCCGGACGAGGCTCCTATCTCTGCCTTCCAACTCGCTTGATTCCGGGGGTTTTTCCAATGGACCGTTTCTCAGATCGCCGTGTCATCGTCACCGGCGCCGGGTCGGGTATTGGCGCGGCCACAGTGGCCCGGCTGCTCGATGAAGGTGCCTCGGTGGTGGCTTACGACATCTCCGCCGAGGGCCTGGCGGCGACAGCATCCGCTGCTGAAGATGCGGGCACGTCCAAACGGCTCACGACCGCCGTTCTCGACATATCCCGCGAAGACGATGTCACCGCCGCCGTCCGTACGACCGTGACGGAGCTCGGCGGGCTTGAGGTCTTGGTCAATGTGGCTGCCATGCAGACGTGTTCGCACACCCACGAAACCACCCTCGACGACTGGAACCGCACCCTGGCGGTGAACTTGACCGGCACCTTTCTCATGACCCGGCAAGCACTGCCCGCGTTACTCGAATCGGGCCGGGGTGTCGTGGTGAATTTCACCTCCACCGCCGCGACGTTCGCCCACCCGTACATGGCGGCATACGCGGCCAGTAAAGGCGGCATCCTCAGCTTCACCCACTCCCTGGCGTTGGAGTACTCGAAGCAGGGCCTGCGCGCGGTCAACATCCAGCCCGGTGGCGTGTCGACGGCATTGGCCAACAGCACGCTGGACAAGATGCCCGAGGGATATGACCTCGGACTGTGGGGCAAACAGACTCCGCTGCTGCACGGCACAGACAGCGAAATCCTCGGCGATCCAAGCGCTGTCGCAGCTGTCATCGCCATGGTGGCCTCCGATGACGGTGCGTTCATCACCGGCACCGAGATACGTGTCGATGGCGGGGCACATGCGTGATTCAGATCGCTTGGGGATTTTGTGGGACGAACGCGAGATCCAGCGCGGGCTGAACCACTTCGCCCGTGCGATGGACGATCGTGACTGGGACACGATGGCCGAGATTCTCGCCGAGGACGTCGAAGGTGACTTCGGTACCGGACGGTTGGTGGGGAGCGCCGCGATCATCGACATGATTCGTGGCTATCTCGACAATTGCGGCCCCACCCAGCATCTGCTCGGCAACGCCATCGTGGATGTCACCGACGACACCGCGACCAGCCGGGCTTACATCCGCGACGTTCATCTCAACACAGCCGCCGACCCGTCGATGCGCTTCTACACTCTGGGCGATTACCACGACACCTGGCGGCGAGACGATGACGGCCGATGGCGCATCACCGAGCGAGTCAAGGCCAACCGCGCCTACGTGGGACCATTGGAAATCTTTGGCAGCTAGACGATTTTGTACCCGCAATCAACAATCGTCCGATGAGCGAGACCATGCATGCTCAATGCCCTGAACCGAATCTAGTGTTCTCGCTGTGACGACAACTGCCCTGAGACAGGCGACTGGCCGGACCGACCGGCGCGACCGGATCGTCGATGCGGCGATGTCACTCGCCACCCAGGGCTACGACAGCTGCCAGATCCGTTCCGTCGCCACAGCGGCGGGGGTGGCGGCCGGCACTGTGTACCAATACTTCCCGTCCAAAGACGATCTGCTGCTGGCATGTTTTCACGAGTGGCTGTGGGATTTCGAAACGGAGACTTACTGCGTCACCGGCGATCCGGATCCGTTCCAACGCCTACTGCGCGCTGCGCTGACACTCACCGACAGACTGTGCTCATCTCCACGGTTCGCCGAGGCCATGATTCGGCCCTATCTCTACGCAGACGGCACGGCCGCGATCCAAGCCGACCTTGTCCGCCGGCAGACGGTCCGGATCTTCGTCGAGTCCGTCGGAGGCGCCACATCGGCGCCGCAGGAAATCGGCGCCGCCGAAATACTTTCCGACGTCTGGATGACCAACATCGCCGCGTTTGCACAGCAGCGCATCGCGCTGGAAGAACTGTCACAACGGCTCACCCGTACCGTCGGTCTCCTGAAGGGTTAGCCTCATCGACCACAGGCACGGCACCGGAGCGCACTGCATCGGCAATCGATCCGCGCAGCGCCGAACAACCCAGGAACAGTCCGTTACCCCCGTGCGGGAGCAATTGTTCTGCGGTGCAGCGCTCCTCGCATCGCCGCAGCGCGGAACCGGTCCACTGAACACTGGTCTGATTCCAGCTGCTCTTGCGTACCTGTACATCCGCACCGCAGCGCCCGCACAGCACGGGCACCATCGGTGCGTCGTCGAGACGATTGTCGGTACGGACAGCCATCGTCATCCCACCGGCCCGGGAGCAGCGGCCCGCGCCGCCAGATTCGCTTCGACTTCCTTCATCCACGCTTCGTACGGGCGGGTGGTGTCCAGCTCGAACTCAAAGCGGTCCACCATGTCCGGCGTCACGTCGGCCGCGTCGACATAGAACTGCTCGTACCAGCGCCTCAGCTGATACACCGGCCCGTCCTCCTCGACCAGCAGCGGGTTGTCGATCCGGGTCTTGTTCCGCCAGATCTCGACGTCCTGCTCGAACCCCATCTTCACGAAATCACCGAGCGCAACGGCCGTCTGCATGGCGAGCTCCTCGGGCATGGCGGCATTCTTCTCGACCACGATGCCGTACTGCAGCACAAACGAATTGGCGTCGATCGGATAGTGGCAGTTGATGAGCACCGTGCGCTGGTCGAAACCCTCGTAGTGGTAGGTCAGGTCATCGATCATGAACGAGGGCCCGTGATATGAGGCGAGCGAGGTCGTACCGAGCATCTTCGCTTCCCCGGGTTCACCGATATCGGGTCGCCCCGCGCTCTTCATGTACTGAGTGGCGACATGGCGTTCGAAGATGTTCTTGAAGTGCGTCGGAAGCGAGCCGTGGATGTAGAAGAAGTGGGCCATGTCGACGACGTTGTCGATGATCTCGCGGCAATTGGTCTTGACCACCGTGGTGTACCAGTGCCAATCGGTCCACGCATCGCTGGTCGCACCCTCGATATGAGGAATGGTGACATCCGCCGGGGGCGCCTTGCGCTCGGGGTCGTTCCACACGAACAGCATGCCGTCCTGCTGCAACGTCGGCCACGACGCCGTGCGAGCCAGACGCGGAGTGCGCTTGCTGTAGGGCACCATCTTGCACCGGCCGTCCCCACCCCAGCGCCAGTCATGAAATGGGCAGGCGATCTCATTGCCCTTCACCGTTCCCTGGGACAAGTCGCCCCCCATGTGCCGGCAGTACCCGTCGAGCACGTTGACGGCACCGTCCTCGCCCCGGAAGACCACCAGCTTCTGGCCGAAAGCGTTGACCTGGTGCGGTTCTCCATCTGCGAAGTCGCGGACCAACCCCAGACAATGCCAACCACGGGCAAACCTGGTGGGTACCGAACCGGCCTCGATCAACCGAATTTCGTCGGTATCTGGGTGAGTCATGGCCCCATTGAACTGCGCCGACAGATGCTCGGGAAGACCGGTGTTCCGCTCAACAGGATGCGAGAACCAACTTTTCCGCCGACAGCCCTAACGTCAGCGAGCGTGACCACCACCTGCCACAAGACTGTCCCCGTCGGCCTGACCGTTGCCGCGACAGAAGTAGACCTTCTCGTCGTCGGGTCCGGTACCGGCCTGGCCGCTGCCCTGGCTGCGCGCGAACAGGGATTGTCGGTTCTCGTCGTCGAGAAGTCCTCGTACGTAGGCGGTTCGACAGCCCGATCCGGTGGTGCCCTCTGGCTGCCGTCGAGCCCGGTGATCGAGGACTGCGGCGGGAACGACCCCGTGTCCCGGGCACACACCTACCTGGAGTCGGTCGTCGGTGATTCCGCGCCGCGTGAGCGCTCTGCGGCGTACCTGGACAACCTGCCGGCGACGGTCGAAATGTTGCGCCGCACCGCACCCATGAAGCTGTTCTGGGCCAAGGAGTACTCCGACTATCACCCCGAGGCGCCCGGCGGATCCGCGGCGGGACGTACCTGTGAGTGCCGCCCGCTCAACACCGCGATACTCGGTGAGTATCTGCCCGACCTGCGGCCCGGGGTCATGGAAGTCAAGTTTCCGATGCCGACCACCGGGGCCGACTACCGCTGGCTCAACCTGATGAGCCGGGTACCACGCAAAGGTCTGCACACCATCGTCAAGCGGCTCGCGCAGGGCCTCGGCGGTCTGGTGCTCGGAAGGCGTTATGCCGCAGGCGGTCAGGCGTTGGCGGCGGGACTGTTCGCAGGGGCGATTCGCGCTGGAATCCCGATCTGGCTCGACACTTCACTTACCGAATTGGTCACCGACAGCGGCCGGGTCACCGGAGCCGTCGTCGAGCACGGCGACAAGACCTTCACCGTCACCGCCCGGCGCGGTGTCGTACTCGCGGCCGGCGGCTTCGACCACCACATGGACATGCGCTGGAAGTTCCAATCCGAGTCTCTCGGCCGCAATTTCAGCCTCGGGGCGGAATCCAATACGGGCGACGCCATTCGGATCGGTCAGGACGTCGGTGCGGATATCGCGTCGATGGACCAATCGTGGTGGTTTCCGGCCGTCGCGCCGCTGCCGGGAGCTGCTCCTGCCGTGATGCTCGCTGAGCGGTCGTTGCCCGGATCGTTCATCGTCGACCAGAACGGTCACCGGTTCGCCAACGAATCGGCCGACTACATGAGCTTCGGGCAACGCGTGCTGAACCTCGAGGCCGCTGGTACACCGGTGGAAGACATGTGGATCGTCTTCGATCAGCAGTACCGCAACAGCTACGTATTCGCCGCCGAACTGTTTCCCCGCATGCCGATCCCACCGACCTGGTATGACGCCGGAATCGCAGTCCGGGCAGATAATTTCGCCGAGCTCGCGTTCAAAATGCGAGTGCCCGAGGACAACTTCTCTGCCACCATGGCTCGCTTCAACGAAAACGCCTTCGCCGGAGAGGATCGCGACTTCGGGCGGGGACGCAGCGCATACGACCGCTACTACGGCGATCCCACCATCACCCCGAATCCGAACCTGCGCCCACTGGTCAAAGGTCCGTTCTATGCGGTCAAAATGGTGCTCAGCGACCTCGGGACCTGCGGCGGCCTGCGAGCCGACGACCACGCCCGGGTGCTTCGTGAAGACGGCACCGCCATCACCGGGTTATATGCCATCGGCAACACCGCTGCCAACGCCTTCGGGAGCACCTATCCGGGCGCAGGAGCCACCATCGCACAGGGGTTGGTCTACGGCTACATCGCCGCACTCGACGCAGCGGGCCGGTAAGCGCAACGGGCGGAAGGTCAGTCTGTGCCTTCTATGTCCTCGGCGTCGGCTTTCTTCTCGATCTCATACCAGTACGCAGGGTCGGGCCATGGAATCTTGGCGCCTTCACCAACTTTCGGGAAGTTGGCCTCAGCCTCGTCGAGGTCCTTGATCAGTTGCAAGGTCAGTTCCCGCTCGGACGCGTAATAGCGATCCGCCCAATCCAATGCGATCTTGGCGTATGCCCATGCTGGATCGGCCGCGGACCAACGGGCTTCCTTGGCGGCGTCGCGTTGCATCCCATCGACATAGGCAAGATGTTCCTGGAGCATCTGCTTCAGCGTGGCGGGGTCACTGAGGTGACCCATCGTCACCCGCATGAGCGCTGGGTGCTTCAACGATGGGGGATCCGGCGGCGTCTCCCGCGCCCAGCGCGTGACGGCATCCAGGCCGGATTGGGTGATCTTGTAGAGACGGCGGTTTCGCGTGCCGGTGCCATCGACCCGGGAGGTGACCAAACCCAGCTTCTCCAGCTTCTTCAGATCGGAGTAGATCTGGCTGAAGGCGGGGCTACCGTAGTAGAAACGCACGCTCCAGCCGAGCCATTTGCGGATGTCGTAGCCGGAGAGTTCGTGTTCGTAAGACAGCAACCCGAGCAGCGCCCAGCTGTTGGCCGCCAACGCCGGCTTGGCCGTCTGCTCGGGGTCTTCCATGTCCCAAGGGTAACAATCCAGGTCACGAGGCCGTTCTCGATGAACCGCTGGCCGGGAGACTGCATTGCACCGACGTGCTCGACTCGGTGAATCTGGGTCACGACACCAGACACCGGACGGAGCGCAATGGGACTCGAGAACGCTGCGATACTCGGCACGGCACCTCCGCGACCAGGACCCCAGGACATGCGCGCGGTGCTCGGGCACTTCTGCACCGGCATCGCCGTCATCACTGGTCACGACGGGCTGCGGCCGCTGGGGTTTACCTGCCAGTCGGTCACCTCGGTATCGCTGGAGCCGCCATACGTCTCGTTCTGCCCGTCCCGGAGCTCCTCGAGCTGGCCGCTGATCCGGGCCACCGGCCGGATGTGTATCAACGTCCTGGCCGACGACCAGGAATCGTTGTGCGCACAGTTCGCTCGCAGGAGCGAAGACAAGTTCGCCGGGGTCCACTGGAGCCCGGCCACGAATGGTGCCCCGCGCCTGCACGATACGTTGGCCACCATCGAAGCCGACCTTGAGTACGAGCACGGCGCGGGCGACCACACCATCGTGGTCACCCATGTCACGGCACTGGAAGCCCACAGCGGGCGGCCGCTGCTTTTCTATCGGGGTGATTACGGTGGCTTCGCTGGCCGACGGCTCGATCCCACAACGGAGTGATGCATTGTCCGTACACAGCGAAACCGATGTCCCAGAAGCGCTTTACGCATCGCTCACCGAATCCGTGCGTAGACTCGTCGACGCGACGATCCGAAGTCAAGGCGATCTGGACACCATCTTGTCCGCCAAAGCGAAGATCGACGCCGCAACCGACGAGCTGAGCCAGTCGCTGATTCCGGGTTCCTTCGGTATCCAAGAGGCCCTCGACGGGCAATCCCTCGCGTGGGGCAACGCGGTCATCGGACTGCGCAATGCCTTGGCGCCGCCGTTGGTGGTCAACCATGCATCCGACGGCGGCGTCTGGGCTGAGGTGAATCTGGGCGCGGCCTACGAAGGACCCGCCGGTCACGTGCACGGCGGAATCTGTGCCCTCCTCCTCGACCACGTGCTCGGCGCCACCGCACACAAACCCGGGCAGCCCGCGGTGACCGGAACACTCACCCTGCGTTACGAGTCCGGCACCCGACTCGGTCCCATTCGCGCCGAGGCGCACGTCGACCGCGTGGAAGGAGTGAAGACCTTCGCCGTCGGACACCTTGCGACCGCAGACGGCATCACCGTGCGCGCAGAGGGCGTCTTCATTCATCCGCGTACCTCATCGGCACACGGGAAGCGGTCTCAGGACCACACGCCTTAGTATCGCCGGGTGACCACCCCGGGCGGGCTGCAGCGCAGACTCGGGACCACTGACGCCGTCGTGATCGGCCTGGGATCGATGGTGGGTGCGGGCATTTTCGCCGCCCTGGCCCCCGCGGCGGCCGCAGCCGGAAGCGGTCTGCTCATCGGCCTGGCTGTAGCGGCGGTCGTGGCCTACTGCAATGCGACGTCGTCTGCGCGGCTCGCCGCCCGCTACCCGCAGTCCGGCGGCACCTACGTCTACGGGCGTGAACGGCTGGGCGAGTTCTGGGGCTACACGGCCGGGTGGAGTTTCATCGTCGGTAAGACCGCGTCGTGTGCCGCGATGGCGTTGACGGTGGGCCTCTATGTATGGCCGCAGTGGGCGCATGCCGTTGCGGTGGCCGCGGTGGTGGCATTGACGGCGGTGAACTACGCAGGCATTCAGAAGTCCGCACTGGTGACCCGCATCATCGTCGCCTGCGTACTGGCGGTCCTGGCCGCGGTGGTGGTGATCATCGCCGGTTCCGGCGTCGGTGACGCGGCGCGCCTCGAGATCGGCGACGTCGGGGTCGGCGGCGTACTTCAGGCCGCGGGCCTGCTGTTCTTCGCGTTCGCCGGATACGCGCGGATCGCCACCCTCGGTGAAGAGGTCCGCGACCCGGCCCGCACCATTCCGCGGGCCATCCCGATCGCGCTGGGCATCGCGCTGGTGATCTACGCCGTAGTGGCGGTCACGGTCCTCTCGGTGCTCGGCGGGCCCGGGTTGGCGACCGCACCCGCACCGTTGGCCGACGCGGTGACGGCCGCGGGCGCGCCCGGCTGGCAGCCGGTGGTACGGGTCGGGGCCGCGGTGGCGGCACTGGGCTCCTTGCTGGCCCTGATCCTCGGCGTATCGCGCACCACGCTGGCGATGGCGCGCGACCATCACCTCCCGCACGGCCTGGCCGCCGTTCATCCGCGGTTCAACGTGCCGCACCGGGCCGAACTCGCCGTCGGAATCGTGGTGGCCTTCCTGGCAGCGACTGTGGATCTCCGTGGGGCGATCGGATTTTCGTCGTTTGCGGTGCTGCTGTACTACGCGATCGCGAATGTGTCGGCATGGACGCTGGAACCCAAGAACTGGTGGCATCGCATGGTCGCCGCCGTCGGCCTCATCGGCTGCCTGGTGCTGGCCTTCTCGTTGCCCCTGGCCTCTGCACTCACCGGACTGGCGGTGGTTGCGGTGGGTGCCGCGATCTATTGGGCGAGGTCGCACACGTAGCGAACGGTCGGCCCAAGCCGAGAGCCACAAACCTTTGCCTGCCTGGCGAGCGACAATTCAGCGACAACCTGAAAATCGTTGCTGGGCTGGCAATACACGAGTAGACTCGAACACGTGTTCGAATTGCTGGACCAGCCGATGCTCGGTGAGCTCACTGACAACGCGCTGATCGATGTCCTCGAGCACCGCACCCGCTCGGAAGCAGCCGCAGGCGCGCAGCGCCTGGCCATCATCGCCGAGATCGTGGCCCGCCACTGCGACGACGAAGACGACATCTCCGCCCACCGCGCGATCGACGGCTGGGAACTCGCCACCGCCGCCGTCAGCGCCGCCTGCAACCTCGGCCGCAGCGCCGCCTCCACCCAAATGCGCATCGCCCAAGCTCTACGCGAACGACTCCCCAAGGTCGCCGCCGTATTCGCCCGCGGCGAGATTTCGGCCAACGTCGTCTCCACCATCACCTGGCGCACCCAACTCATCGTCGATGAGGACGC
>NZ_AUEQ01000021.1:0-1504 GCF_000426065.1 Mycobacterium sp. URHD0025
GACGACAACAACCGCCCCGGATCAGCAACCACCGAGTCCAACACTCGCTGCAACCGCCCGACCAACACCTCAATACTGCCCGCATCGAACACATCAGTACGGAACTCCACGGTCCCACCGATCCCCGCGAGCTCACCGGCCTTGCCGAAACGCTCACCCAACGAGAACACCAGATCCATCCGAGCGGTAGCGGTTTCCGCTGCCAAGGGTGTGACCTGCACATCACCCAAGACCGCGTCAGCAGGACCGTCGGCCTCCCGGCTGAAGTTCTGCCACGCCAGCATCACCTGAACCAGCGGATGATGCGCCAGCGAGCGGGTCGGCTTGAGCCGATCCACCAACACCTCAAATGGCACATCCTGATGCTCCAATGCGGCCAAGCTGCGCTGACGCACCTGCTCCACCACATCAGAAACGGTGGGATCTCCGGCCAGATCCACCCGCAACACCAATGTGTTGACGAAGAAACCCACCAACTGATCCAACGCGGCATCACCGCGCCCGGCAATCGGAACACCCACCGCCACATCACAACTCGCACTGAGCTTCGACAACAACACGGAAAGAGCTGCCTGCACCACCATGAACGGCGTCGCATCGTGCTCACGGGCCACCCGCGCCACCTGCTGCTGCAACTCAGCAGGCCATTCCACCGCCACACTCGCGCCCCGGTGATCGGCCTCGACCGGATACGGCCGATCCGTCGGTAGCTCGAGGCGTTCCGGCAGCCCCGCCAGAGCCTGCTTCCAATACGCCACCTGCGCCGCTATGTCGCTGTCAGGATCGGTCAACTCGCCCAGATACCCGCGCTGCCAAAGCGTGTAATCCACGTACTGCACCGGCAAGGGCGCCCAGTCCGGAGGACCTCCCAGGCAGCGGGCGGCATACGCTCCGCCCAAGTCGGCGACCAACGGAGCCACCGACCAACCATCCGCTGCGATGTGGTGCACCACCGCCACCAACACATACTCGTCTTGGCTGACGCGGAAAAGTGTTACGTGCAGTGGGATCTCGTTGGAAAGCTCAAATGAGTGCCCTACCTCGGTGCCAACCGCCTCCTCTAGCCTGACGCTTGGCCAGTTTGTGGCATCGAGTACCTGCCAACCGAAGTCGGCCTGCTCTACAGGCCTGATGACCTGCTCTGGTACCCCGTCAACCGACCTGAACACCGTGCGCAAGGTCTCGTGTCGGGCGACCACATCGGTCAACGCCTGACCCAGCGCGTTGACATCCAGTGCGCCGGTGATCCGATACGCCACCGCCATGTTGTAAATCGGTGACGGGCCCTCCAACTGATCCAGGAACCACAACCGCTGCTGGGCATACGACAACGGAATGACCGCCCGACGCGGCTGGGCGACCAACGGCTCACGCGCACCCGAACATTCACCGACACGGGCTGCCAGCCCGGCCACCGTCGGCGACTCGAACACCGCCCGCACCACCAAATCAGCACCCAAACCGGCATTGATCGCATTGACCAACCGCGTCGCCGACAACGAAT
>NZ_AUEQ01000021.1:1514-57722 GCF_000426065.1 Mycobacterium sp. URHD0025
GACGACAACAACCGCCCCGGATCAGCAACCACCGAGTCCAACACTCGCTGCAACCGCCCGACCAACACCTCAATACTGCCCGCATCGAACACATCGGTACGGAACTCCACGGTCCCACCGATCCCCGCCGGCTCACCAGTCTCATTCCACCGTTCAGCCAACGAGAACGTCAGATCCATACGGGCGACCTGAGTCTCGACTGACAGAGGGGTGACCTGTGCCTCGCCCAACGCCGCCTCGCTCGGCGCATCGGTGGAGAAGTTCTGCCAGGCCAGTGCCACCTGAACCAGCGGGTGATGGGCCAGCGATCGAGCCGGCTTGAGCCGGTCCACCACAACCTCGAAAGGAACATCCTGGTGCTCGAGGGTTGCCAGGCTGCGCTGACGCACCTGCTTCAATACTGCGCTGACAGTGGGATCACCGCTCAGATCCACCCGCAACACCAACGTATTGACGAAGAACCCCACCACCTGATCCAACGCGGCATCACCGCGCCCGGCGATCGGAACACCCACCGCCACATCACAACTCGCACTGAGCTTCGACAACAAGATCGTCAACGCAGCCTGTACCGCCATGTACGTCGTTACGTTGTGCTCACGAGCGACATCGCGAATTCGCTGGTGCAGTTCGGCAGGCAACGACACTGCCACACTGGCACCCCGGTGATCCGCCACCGACGGATACGGCCGATCCGTCGGCAACTCCAACCGCTCGGGTAGCCCAGCCAAAGCCTGCTCCCAATACGCCACCTGCCCCGAGATACGGCTGTCGGGATCGGCCAGATCGCCCAGATGCGCCCGCTGCCACAAGGTGTAATCCACGTACTGCACCGGCAGTGGCACCCACTCGGGAGTTCGTCCTGCGGACCGGCTGGCATACGCCGACTGCAAGTCCGCGACCAACGGGGCTACCGACCAGCCGTCGGCAGCGATATGGTGCACGACCGCGGCCAGCACATGCTCATCCTCGTCCATCCGGAAAAGGGTCGCCCGCAACGGGATCTCGTTGTTCAGGTCGAAGGTGCCACGTGCCACCGCTTCGACGGCCTCACGCAGTTCAGCTGCTGACCAGCCGTGGGCATCAACCACCCGACAACCACAATCAGCCTCTGCAGCAGGTACCACTACCTGCTCTGGGCCGCCTTCGCCCAGCCTGAACACCGTGCGCAGAGACTCATGACGTTCCACCACATCGACCAGGGCCGCACCGAGCGCATCGGCATCCAGATGACCGGCGATCCGTAAGGCCACCGCCATGTTGTAAATCGGTGACGGGCCCTCCAGCTGATCCAGGAACCACAGCCGCTGCTGGGCATACGACATCGGAATGACAGCCGGACGCGGCTGCACCACCAACGGCTCACGCCCACCCGAACTCTCATCGGCACGGGCGGCAAGCTCTGCCACAGAAGGCGTCTCGAACACTGCCCGCACCGCAAGATCAGCGCCCAGACTGGCATTGATCGAGTTGATCAACCGCGTCGCCGACAACGAATCCCCACCCAGATCGAAGAACGAGTCATCCACCCCGACGCGTTCCAGACCCAACACCTGGGCGTAGATGCCGGCCAGCATTTCTTCGGTTGGGGTACCCGGCGCGCGGTAGCGATCGACGTCGATGTACGTCGGTACCGGCAGGGCCCG
Organism: Mycobacterium sp. URHD0025; assembly: GCF_000426065.1. Classification (GTDB taxonomy): domain Bacteria; phylum Actinomycetota; class Actinomycetes; order Mycobacteriales; family Mycobacteriaceae; genus Mycobacterium. The sequence continues at coordinate 3,161 of NZ_AUEQ01000021.1, forward strand.
CCTGTCCAGTTTTCCGTTGACCGTCAGCGGCAGGGTTTCCAGCACCACCACGGCGGCGGGCACCATGTAGGCAGGCAGCCGCCGTGAAAGCTCTGCGCGGACCTCGGTCGGGTCCGCGCTGCCAGTGATGTATCCAACCAATCGTTTGTCGCCGGGACGGTCCTCTCGGGCGATCACCGCGGCCTGCTGCACCCCGTCCACCTCAGCCAACGCGGTCTGGATCTCCCCCAACTCAATCCGATACCCACGAATCTTGACCTGCTCATCGGCACGCCCCAGATACCGCAACTGCCCATCGCTGCCCCAGGACGCCAGGTCTCCGGTGCGATACATCCGCGCCCCGCCACCACCAAACGGACACGCCACAAACCGCGAACCGGTCAACCCACCCCGACACCAATACCCATACCCCAACCCCGCACCCACCACATACAACTCGCCCACCACACCCACCGGCACCGGCTGCAGCGTTGGATCCAGAGCAAAAAGGCCGAGATGTCCCAACGGCACCCCGATAGGGCTGACGCTGCCCTCAGCGTCACCGGCCACGATCTCCCGGAACGACGCATGCACCGTCGTCTCGGTAATCCCGTACATATTGATCAACCGCGCCGAATCCGGATGCCGATCCACCCATGCGCGAAGACGTTGCGGCTCAAGAGCTTCCCCACCAAAGACCACGGTCTGCAACGCCAACTGACGGCCCAGCTCAGGCTCCAGTTCATCCACAGCCTGCAGCGCGTAGAACGCCGACGGCGTCTGACTCAACAAAGTGACCTGCTCGGCAACCAACAATGCGAGCAGGTCCTCCGGAGATCGCGTCACCGGCTCCGGCACCACCACCAACCGGCCGCCGTACAGCAACGCACCCCAGATCTCCCACACCGAATAGTCAAAGGCCAACGAATGACACTGCGTCCACGCCTGACCCTCGAGCCCCAATTCCGCATCCAACGTCCCCAACAACCGCACTACATTGGAATGGGTGATCGCCACGCCCTTGGGCTGGCCCGTCGTCCCCGACGTGTAAATCAAATACGCCACATCATCAGCCGTCGGTGACGGCAATGCTTCACTCTGCCCGGTCTGTCGGCGCAGATCGCCGAAATCGATGACTTCCAGATCGCAGCCGGCGAATCGGCCCATCAACTCCGTAGTCGTCACTGCCACAACCGGTTCCGCGTCATCGAGCATGAACCGAATCCGCGCATCAGGATGCATCGCATCGATCGGCAGATACGCCGCCCCCGACTTCAACACCGCCAAAACCGCCACAATCGCCTCAGCCGACCGCGGCAACAACACCGCCACCCGCTCGCCCGGCCCTGCGCCACGTTCAATCAGCGAGTGCGCCAACCGATTCGATCCCTCATCGAGTTCGCGATACGACATCGCACGACCCTCGAACGACACCGCCACCGCATCCGGCGCACGAACCACCTGCGCGGCAAACAACTCCGGAATCGACACCGCTGAAGACTCCGGCCGACTCAAAACCGCCCGATTACCCCACCCAAAAAGCTGTGAATGCTCATCCTCGTCCAAAAAATCCACCGACGACAACCGGCGGCTCAGATCGGCAGTCACGACGACGCCTCCGCCTCGGCCGTCATAGCCATCAGCACCCGCCGCAACCGATCGATCAGTCGCTCGACCGTCGCCTCGTCATAGACATCGGTACGAAACTCCACCGTCCCTCCGATCCCTGCCGGCTCACCGGTCTGACTCCACTGCTCCCCCAATGCAAATGTCAGATCCGTACGCGCGGTGTGGGTCTGCGCGGGCAGCGGCTTCACCCGTGCGTTACCCAGCGTCAGACCGCCTGCGGCATCCGCGCTGTGCTGCCAGGCCAGGTTCTGCCACGACAACATGACCTGTACCAGTGGGTGATGGGTCAGGCTGCGGGTCGGGTTGAGTCGATCCACCACAACTTCGAACGGCACATCCTGGTGTTCGATGGCTTCCAGGCCGCGCTGCCGAACCTGGTCCAGCAGCTCGCCGATGGTCGGGTCTCCGGCGAAGTCGACGCGCAGCACCAAGGTATTGACGAAGAACCCGACCAGGTTGTCCAACGCCGGATCTGTGCGGCCGGCGATCGAGATACCCACCGCCACATCGGTGCTCGCGCCGAGCTTCGACAGCAGCAGCGCCAACCCGGCCTGGACCACCATGAAACTGGTCGCATTCTGCTGACGAGCGAGCCGGGCGATCCGCTGCTGCAGCTCCGCGGGCCACTCGACCACCAGGGCGGCCCCGCGATAGTCCGCCACCGGCGGATACGGCCGGTCTGTCGGCAACTCCAGCCGCTCCGGCAGCCCGGCCAGCGTTTCCTCCCAATACGCCAACTGCCCGGAGATGCGACTGTTGGTGTCGGCGAGATCACCCAGGTACGAACGTTGCCACAGTGTGTAGTCCGCGTACTGGGCCGGCAGAGGTGACCAATCGGGAGCTTGACCCCGGCATCGGCTGGCGTAGGCCGCACCGAGATCTGCCACCAACGGAGTCACCGACCAGCCATCAGCGGCGATGTGGTGCACCACTGCCACCAGCACATGCTCATCCTCGGCGACACGGAACAGTGTGGCCCTCAAGGGCAGTTCGGCCGACAAGTCGAACGGGTGGCCCGCGACTGCACCGGCAGCCGCGACCAACCGGTCCGCGGGCCAGTCGGCCGCATCAACCACCTGCCAGCACACGTTGGCGCTTTCGGCCGGCACCACCAGTTGCCGAGGCGCATCGCCCGCCAGGGTGAACAGCGTGCGCAGGCTCTCGTGACGACCCACCACATCGGCCAGCGCCTGCCCGAGCGCAACGGGATCGAGTTCCCCGCTCAGCTGCAAGCCCACGGCCAGGTTGTACACCGGGGATGGCCCGTTCAATTGATCGAAGAACCACAACCGCTGCTGGGCGTATGACAAGGGGATGGCCTGGGGGCGCGGCATCACCTGCAGCGGCGGGCGTACCGCGTCGCTGTGTTGGTTGTCCAGGCAGCCGGCCAGCCCTCCGACGGTGGGTGTGTCGAACAGGAACCGGACGGGCACGTCCTTACCGAGCGCCGCCTGCAGGCGCGCGCTGACGCGGATGGCGATCAATGAATCCCCGCCCAGGGCAAAGAAATCATCGTCCAGGCCGACCTGATCGAGGCCGAGCACTTCGGCGAACACCTCGGCGACCGTCTTCTCAGTCGGAGTCTGGGGTGACCGGAATGTGGTAGCCGAGAACACCGGCTCGGGCAGGGCTTTGCGGTCGGTCTTGCCCGAGGAGGTCAACGGGAACTCCTCAAGCACCACAATCTGACTCGGCACCATGTATTCGGGCAGTCGAGCGGCCAACCACTGGCGCACCTCGCTGATCTTGCTGTTGGTGTCAGGATCATTGGCGTAGGCGCTGCGCTCATGCGATCCGCCCGTCGACTGGTACAGGTCGGACAGCACCGGAGCGCGCCCCTCACCCGTGGGAGCGACGAAGACGGCGTCGACCGTGCCAGGGTGCGCGCCCCAGGTGACTGCGACGTGGTACCCGGCCGCATCTCCGATCCGATACAGGAGCTCGGGCGTGACCGCGTCAGCTGCCGAGGCGTCGGCATCTACTTCGGCCAACGCCTCGGTCACCGAATGCCCAGCGGTAAGGGCATGTTCGAGCAACACGTCCGCGATCACCCCGGCGCGGGGAATCGCACTGACCCGCACCGCTCGCGGCCGCTGGGTCGTCAGCTCGACGTGCAGCCCGCTCAGCCCCGCACAGTCGGACCATGCCCAAATGGGGACATCGGCCAGCGAGCACGCCTCGGTGGGTGATTTGTGGACGGCGACGTCGTAGCGGTACCGGGTCAGCTCATTGTCGGCCTCGCCACGCTTGACCTGGATGCCCAATCCGCCGACCACGGGACGCTCGGCCGCCCAGGTGGAGAAGAACTCTGGGGACAGCAGCAACTCGGGTTCGCCGAGGACCGCGCGCTGCACACGCTGGCGGAGATCGTCAGTGTCCATACCGGAGCCGCTGCGCGCCAACGCGATACCCGTCTGGAACGCACCCTGCAGGCTGTGGTTACGCACGTCGCCGATGAACAACGTTCCACCCGGGGCCAACAACTCCACGGCGTGGTCCATCACCTCGGTGAGATAAACCGCATTGGGGAAGTACTGGATGACCGAGTTGATGATGATCGTGTCGAAGTACCCTTGCGGCAGCCCGTCGACCACATCGGCCGGCTGCACCCGCAACCGGACCCGGTCTCCCCATGGTTGCCCGGCCACCGCCGATTCCAACGTCCGGATGGTCGGCGCGGAAAAGTCTGTCCCCCAATACTCCACGCACTTCGGAGCGATCTGCGAGAGGACGAGCCCCGAGCCCACGCCCAGCTCGAGCACCCGCTCAGGCCGAAGTGCCAGAATCCGGCCGACGGCACCTGAGCGCCATTCCTGCATCTGATCCAGCGGAATCGGGTCTCCGGTGTAACTGCTGTTCCAGCCCCGGAAATCGCTACCGAACTCAGCCACTTCGAGGTCGGCGTCATACAGCTCGTCGTAGACATGTTGCCATTGATCGACGACTTCCGCGTCATGATCAGCACTGCTGGCGCGCTCCAGGGCGACATATGCGACCAGGTGGTCAGCGGCGTCGTTGTGGTAAACGGCTGCAGCAGCCCGGCTGACTTGCGGGCAGGCCAGCAGGGTGTTCTCGATCTCCCCCAACTCCAGCCGCTGCCCGCGCAGCTTCACCTGAGCATCCGCACGACCCAGGTAGTCCAGGTTTCCCGCCGAGGTCCAGCGCACCAGGTCGCCGGTGCGATACAGGCGGGTGCCGGGGGCACCAAAGGGATTGGCCACAAACCGGTCTGCGGTCAGTTCCGCGCGGCCCACATAGCCGCGCGCCACCACAGGACCGGCCAGATACAGCTCACCCACAACCCCGACCGGGGTCGGGTTCAGCCGCGCATCCAGCACCAGTGCGCAGGTACCCGGGACCGGGGCGCCGATCCGCACCGGCTCCCCGACCGACAATGCACTCCAGGTGGCCCAGATGGTGACCTCGGTCGGGCCGTACGCATTGAACATCCGCCGACCCGGCGCCCATGCGGCCACCAACTCGGCCGGGCATGCCTCACCGCCGGTGACCAATGTTCGCAGCCCGCCCAACCGGGTGCGGTCGAGCGTTGCCACCACAGTGGGGGTGATCAACGCGGCGTCGACCCGGTGGTCCTCGATCACCGCCGTCAGCGCGTCGCCCGCATAGGAATCCGGCGGCGCCACCACCAATGCCGCGCCCGAAGCGGCCGCCCACAACCACTCGAACACCGAGGCATCGAACGTCGGCGCGGCCACCATCAGGATCCGCGCGCCCGCTGCCACCCCGAAAAGCTCGCGATGGGCCGCGGCCACCCCCAACACCCCGGCATGGCTGACCGCCACGCCTTTCGGCGTACCGGTGGAACCCGACGTGAAGATGACATAGGCAGCATCGTCAATACTCAATGGCGCCAACCGGTCTGCATCGTCGATCGGTGCCGCGGAGATGCTCGACAGGTCCAGTGCGTCGATGTCCAAGACCGGGCGAGTGCCGGCTCCCGCCACAGGCTCGGCGCCACGGGCCAGTACACACACCGCCTCGGCGGTGTCCAGCACGGTGCCGATCCGCTCGGCCGGGTGCGCCCGATCCACCGGCACATACACCCCACCGGCCTTCAGCACCGCCCACCACGCGGTGACCAACTCCGCACACCGGCCAAGCGCCACACCGACCGCACGCTCAGGACCCACCCCGACGTCGATCAATACCCGCGCGAGCCGGTTGGAATCCTCATCCAGCTCCCGGTACGTCCATTCGCGCGGCCCATCGACAACCGCCAAACCGTCCGGATCGGCAGCCACCGCCGCCGCCAGCAACTCCGGAGCCAACCCGACCGGCACGACGACATCAGCACCAGACCACTTGTGCGACACCAGGTCCCGTTCATCGGGATCCAGCAGGCCCACCTCGCCCACCACGACCGACGAATCGGCCACCACTGCCTCGGCCACCCGGCCGAACCAACCCACCAACCGCTCGATCGTGGACCGATCGAACAAGTCCGTGGCAAAGGTCAGCACTCCGGCGGCCATCGGCGCACCCGACTCCTCGTCGGGCACCTCCCTGATGTCGACATCCAGATCGAACTTGGCAGTGCGGGTGACCATCGACATCGGCTCGATGCCGGCGCCCTCCAGGGTCACCTCCGGGCGCACGTTGTTCTGGTAGACCAGAGCCACCTGGAACAACGGATGGTGCGACGTGGACCGAGTCGGGTTGAGGCGCTCCACCAACAACTCGAACGGCACATCCTGGTTTGTGTACCCGTCCAGCGCCTTTCGACGCACCTGGTCGACGACGTCGCTGAACCGCTGCTGTGAGTCCAGCCCCACCCGCAACACCCAGGTGTTGACGAAGAACCCGACCAGACCTTCGAGCGCCTGATCATTGCGACCGGCGATCGGGGTACCCAGCGCGATGTCGTCACCGACCCCCGCTCGGTGCATCACCACCGACATCACGGCCTGCAAGACCATCGACACCGTTGCGTTGTGCGCCGCGGCCACCGTCTTGAGCCCCGCCCAAGTCTGCGGATCGATGCGGAGGTCAACCCCGTCGCCGCGGTAGCTGGGCGTCGGCGGGCGCGGCCGATCCGTGGGCAGCGACACCACTTCCGGCAGGCCCGCCAATTCTTGCCGCCAATAGGCCAACTGCTCAGAAATGCGGCTGTCCGGATCGGCGATGTCTCCCAGATGTCGGCGCTGCCACAGCGTGTAGTCGGCGTATTGCACCGGCAACGGCGCCCAGGCCGGGGCCTCGCCACCGCACCGGGCGGCGTAGGCGACACCCACGTCCCGGACCATCGGCGCCATCGACCAGCCATCGAAAGCGATATGGTGCAGGACAATTCCGAGCACATACTGTTCCGGGCCGACCGCATAGATCTGGGCCCGGATGGGGATTTCGGTGGCCAGATCGAACCGGTACCCCGCCAGAGAGATCAACGCGCCGACAACATCGTCTTCGGCTACCGGCACCACCGCCCGGCCTCCGCGACGCCATAGCCCCGGCTGCGTCGGCAGCACCTTCTGTGACGGCACACCATCGACGTCGGGGAACACCGTGCGCAGTGACTCGTGCCGGGCGACCACATCGTCCAGCGCCGCATCGAGGGCTCCGAGGTCCAACGCGCCATTGATCCGGAACGCGATCGGCATGTTGTAGGTCGCCGCCCCGCCCTCGAACCGGTTGAGGAACCACAGCCGCTGCTGGGCATAGGACAACGGGATGACGGCCGGCCGCTGTTGCGGCAGCAGCGGTTCGCGTCCGCTGGAGCCGGTGCCGATGCGGGGCGCGAGTCGGCTGACGGTGGGTGCGTCGAACAAGCTGCGGACGGCCATATCCACGTCCAGGCTGGTGTTGACCGCGGCGATCAGACGCATCGCGGACAGGGAGTCGCCGCCGAGGTCGAAGAACGAGTCGTCGATGCCGACGCGCTCGATTCCGAGAACCTCGGCGTAGATGCCGGCCAGGATCTCTTCGGTGGCAGTGGTCGGGGCGCGGTAGTGGCCGGTGTCGCTGTACTTCGGTTCGGGCAGAGCGCGCTTGTCGAGCTTGCCGTTGACGGTCAACGGCAAGGACTCGAGCACCATCACCGCGGCGGGCACCATGTAGGCCGGCAACCGCCGGGAAAGCTGCGTGCGGACCTCGGACTGGTCCGCGGTTCCGGTGATGTAGCCGACCAGGCGCTTGTCACCCGGGCGATCCTCACGTGCGATCACCACCGCTTGCCGTACCCCGTCGAGATCGGCCAGTACCGTTTGGATTTCGCCGAGCTCGATGCGGTAGCCGCGGATCTTGACCTGCTCGTCGGCACGCCCGGCATACCGCAACTGGCCGTCGGGTCCCCACGAAACCAGGTCCCCGGTGCGATACATCCGCACGCCCGCCCCGCCGAACGGGCACGCGACGAAACGAGATGCAGTCAGCCCGGCCCGCCGCACATAACCGACGCCGACACCACGGCCGGCCACATACAGCTCCCCCATCACGCCGGGAGGCACCGGACGTAACCGCCGATCGAGCACGAACAACGCCGCACCCGGCACCGGCACACCGATCGGGACGGCCGACGGACCGGCCGCTCCAGCCTTCTTCAAGGGCGCGCTGATGGTCGCGTAGACCGTCGTCTCCGTCGGACCGTAACCATTGATCAACACCCGACCCGGGCCCCAGCGGTCCACCACTTCGACCGGGCACGGCTCAGCGGCCACCATCAACGTCGATACCGAACCCAGGACCGCCGGATCCAAAACCCCTACTGCGGACGGAGTCTGACTCAACACGGTCACCCGTTCGGCGACCACCAAGTCCTGCAGCTCCTGCGGTGAGCGAGTGACCTGTTCCGGCACCACGACCAGGCGCCCGCCGAACAGCAGCGCGCCCCAGATCTCCCACACGGAATAGTCGAACGCCAACGACGAACACTGCGCCCACACCTGTTTCGGACCCAACTCCACACCCACATCGAGATGATCGAACAACCGCGTCACGTTCTGATGCGTAACGGCAACACCTTTCGGCACACCGGTTGTCCCCGACGTGTAGATGATGTGAGCCACATCGTCGGGCGCCGGCACCGGCAGCCCGGCGGTGGGCTGCCCATCGATACGAGGATCGTCGACTTCGATCACCGGGACGCCGCAGCCGTCCAGCCGCTCGACCGATCCACCCATGGTGACCGCCGCGACCGGTCGGGCATCAGCCAGCATGAACTCGATACGGGTATCGGGCACTGCCGGGTCGATCGGCAGATACGCCGCTCCTGACTTGAGCACTGCCAAGATCGCGACGATGGCCTGCGCCGAGCGCTCAAGCAACAGCGCCACACACTCGCCCGGACCGGCGCCGCGGCTCACCAGCAAGTGGGCCAGCCGATTCGACGCCTCATCCAGTTCGCGGTAGGTCATCGAGCGACTGTCGAAACTGACCGCCGTCGCCCCCGGAGCCCGCTGCACCTGCGCCGCGAACAACGCCGGAACCGAGGACGCCACCACCGGTCGGCCCAGCACCGCCCGGTGGCCGAGCTCATCCAGTCGCGCACAGTCGGCGGCATCGAGCAGATCGACTGCTGACAACGGTTGAGACGTGTCGGCCGTCATCGCGACCAATGTCCGCTGCAACCGCTCCACCAATGTGTGGATGCCGGCAGCGTCGAATACATCGGTACGGAACTCGACCACCCCGCCGATGCCCGCCGGCGCGCCGGCGTCGTTGAAACGTTCGGCCAACGAGAACACCAGGTCCATCCGAGCGGTCCGGGTTTCCGCATCCAACGGCGTCGCCCGGACATCGCCCAGCTCCAAACTCGACGCCTGATCCGCGGCGAAGTTCTGCCACGAAACCATCACCTGCACAAGGGGATGGTGGGTCAGGCTGCGAGCCGGGTTGAGCCGTTCCACCAGCACCTCGAACGGCACATCCTGATGCTCGAACGCCGCCAGACCGCGCTGGCGTACCTGGTCCAACAAGCCGGCAACAGTGGGGTCGCCGGCCACATCCAGCCGCAGAACCAGCGTATTGACGAAGAACCCCACCAGTTCGTCGAGGCCCGGATCGCTGCGGCCGGCGGTCGCGATACCCACGGCCACATCGGAACTGGCGCTCAACTGAGCCAGCAGGGCCGCCAATGCGGCCTGGAACACCATGAAACTCGTCGCATTGTGCTCACGTGCCACCCGAGCGATCTGCTGCTGCAACTCGGCAGACCAATCAACCACCACACTCGAGCCCTGGTAGTCAGTCACCGGCGGATACGGCCGATCCGTCGGCAACTCCAACCGCTCCGGCAACCCGGCCAGCGCCTCCTCCCAATAGGCCAGCTGGCCAGAGATCACGCTATCGGGGTCAGATACCGACCCCAGCCAGTCCTGCTGCCACAACGTGTAATCGGCGTACTGCACCGGCAACGGCGACCAGTCGGGGGCAGCGCCCGCGCACCGGCTCGCGTAGGCCGAACCCAGATCCGCGACAAACGGTGTGATGGACCAACCATCGGCGGCGATATGGTGCACCACCGCCACCAGCACATGCTCGTTCTCGTCAACGCGGAACAGCGTGGCACGTAACGGGATTTCACCGGAGAGGTCAAATGGTCGCCGCGCGGCCGCTCCGGCGGCCTGCTCCAATCGATCCGGCGACCATCCGGTGGCGTCGACAATCTGCCAACCCAGTTCTACCTGCTCCGCCGGCACCAGCAGCTGTTGCGGAACACCCTCGACCGCCCGGAACATGGTGCGCAGGCTCTCGTGCCGGCCCACCACGTCGGCCAGCGACTGCCCCAGCGCATCGGCATCCAGACTTCCGTTCAACCGCAACGCGACTGCCATGTTGTAGATCGCCGACGGCCCTTGCAACTGCTCCAAGAACCACAACCGTTGTTGCGCGTAGGACAGCGGGATGACGGCTGGACGCTGTTGCGCGGTCAACCGCGGACGTCCGCCCGTACCCGCCTTGATGTGCGGTGTGAGTTGAGCAATCGTGGGCGAGTCGAACAGGGTCCGGACGCCCACATCGGCATCCAAGTTGTTGTTGACCGCGGCGATCAGTCGCATCGCGGACAGGGAGTCACCGCCGAGGTCGAAGAACGAGTCGTCGATCCCGACGCGCTCCAGACCGAGCACCTGCGCGTAGATGCCCGCCAGGATTTCTTCGGTGGGACTATTCGGCGCCCGGTAATGGTCGGTGTCGGTGTATTCGGGTGCCGGCAGGGCACGTTTGTCGAGCTTGCCGTTGACGGTCAACGGCAGCGCGTCGATGACCAGCACCGCGGCGGGCACCATGTAGGCGGGCAGCCGCTCGGCCAGCGCAGAACGTACTTCAGCCGGGTCCACGGTGCCGGTGATGTAGCCGACGAGGCGTTTGTCGCCGGGATGGTCCTCCCGGGCGATCACCACAGCCTGTTGGACGCCACCGAGATCGGCCAGCGCCGTTTGGACTTCGCCGAGTTCGATGCGGTAGCCATGGATCTTGACCTGCTCGTCAGCGCGGCCGGCATACCGCAACTGGCCATCGGGACCCCATGACACCAGGTCTCCGGTGCGATACATGCGTATTCCAGGTGCCCCCGCGCTCCCGAACGGACAGGCGACGAACCGAGATGCGCTCAGACCCGCGCGCCGGACATAACCGACGCCGACGCCGCGGCCGGCCACATACAGCTCGCCCACCACGCCCGGAGGCACCGGACGCAGCCAGCGATCCAGTACGAACAGCGCCGCGCCCGGTACCGGCACACCGATCGGCACCCCATCCGACCCAGCCTGTAACGGGGCACTGATGGTGGCGTACACCGTCGTCTCGGTCGGGCCGTAGCCGTTGATCATCACCCGGCCCGGCGCCCAGTGGTCAACCACCTCGGCGGGACATGGCTCAGCGGCCACCATCAACGCCGCCGACTCCAACCCCCGCGGGTCCAACATGCCTACCGCAGAGGGTGTTTGGCTCAGCACGGTGACGCGCTCGCTGACCAGGAGGGCATGCAGGTCCTGCGGTGAGCGGGTGACCTGTTCGGGCACGACGACGAGGCGCCCACCGTGCAGCAGCGCACCCCAGATCTCCCACACCGAGTAGTCGAATGCCAGCGACGAACATTGGGCCCACACCTGATCCGGCCCCATCTCGATACCGACGTCCATCCCGTCGAACAGCCTGGTCACGTTCTGATGAGTGACCGCAACGCCCTTCGGCACACCCGTCGTGCCCGACGTGTAGATGATGTGGGCGACATCGTCAGCGGCGGGACCTCCCGCCGGCGGTGTACCGGGCTGAGAGTCGATCCGGGGATCTTCGGTGTCGATCACCGGCACACCACAGCGGTGAAGCCGCTCGGCCAGCTCGGTCGTGGCGAGCACCGCCACAGGCCCGGCGTCACCGAGCATGAACTCGACACGGGCGTCGGGTACCGCCGGATCAATCGGGAGGTACGCCGCCCCCGACTTCAACACACCCAAGATCGCGACAACCGCACCAACCGAACGCCCCGTCAACAAACCCACACACGCGCCCGGCCCCGCACCCTCGGCAACCAGCAAGTGCGCCAACCGATTCGACGCCTCATCCAATTCCCGATACGACAACGAACGACCATCAAACGAAACCGCAACCGCCTCTGGAGCCCGATTCACCTGCGCCGCAAACAGCTCAGGAATCGAGGACTCCACCACCGACCGCGCCAACACCGCCCGATGACCTACCTCATCCAACCGCGCACGATCAGCCCCATCCAACACATCCACAGCCGACAAACGCTGCGCCGTGTCGGCCGTCAGCACGACCAGCACGCGCTGCAGCCGTTCGATCAGCGATTCGACACTTGCCGCGTCGAAGACGTCCGTACGGAATTCCACCATCCCGTCGATCCCGCCAGGCGTACCGGTGTTGTCGAACCGCTCAGCGAGAGAGAACACCAGATCCATACGTGCAGAACGTATTTCCGCATCCAGCGGGGTGACCTGAACTTCTCCCAACGCCAGTCCGGCGGCGGGGTCACTGTGCTGCCACGGCAGGTTCTGCCAGGTCAACATGACCTGCACCAACGGATGGTGGGTGAGGCTTCGGGTCGGGTTGAGCCGATCTACCAGAACCTCGAACGGCACATCCTGATGTTCGAAGGCCCCCAGGCTGCGCCGGCGCACCTGAGTGAGCACGTCGGACACGGTCGGGTCTCCGGACAGGTCCACCCGCAGCACCAAGGTGTTGACGAAGAATCCCACCAGGTCGTCGAGTGCCGGGTCACCGCGGCCGGCAGATGCGATGCCCACGGCGACATCGGTACTGGCGCTCAACTGGGCCAGCAGGACCGCCAGTGCGGCTTGAACCACCATGAAACTCGTCGCATTGTGCTCACGTGCCACCCGAGCGATCTGCTGCTGCAATTCTGCGGGCCACTCGACCGCCACACTCGAGCCCTGGTAATCGGCCACCGGTGGATAAGGTCGATCCGTGGGCAGCTCCAACTGCTCGGGCAGCCCAGCGAGTTCGTCCTTCCAGTACTCCAACTGGGCCGAGATCACACTGTCGGGATCCGTGACCGACCCCATCCAATCCTGCTGCCACAACGTGTAATCGGCGTACTGAACCGGCAACGGTGCCCACTCCGGGACTTGTCCGGTGCAACGACTGGCGTAGGCGGTGCCCAGATCCGTCACCAACGGGGCGATCGACCATCCGTCGGCGGCGATGTGATGCACCACGGCCGCCAACACGTGCTCGTTGTCGTCAACCCGGAAAAGGGTTGCCTTGATGGGAATCTCGCGCGCCAAGTCGAAGCTGTGACGCACGGTCTCACCGATGGCCTCATCCAGCCGGCCCGCCGGCCATCCGCCGGCATCGACTATCTGCCAACCCAAGTCCGCCATCTCGACATCGACGACCAACTGGTGCGGCACCCCGTCGACCGAGCCGAAGATGGTGCGCAGACTCTCCTGCCGGCCCACCACGTCAGCCAGCGCGGAACCGAGCGCGTCAGCGTCCAAGTGTCCCCGGAGCCGCAGGGCGACGGCCATGTTGTAGATCGGCGACGGACCGTGCAGCTGCTCGAGGAACCACAACCGCTGCTGGGCATAGGACAACGGCACTGCGTCAGGACGGTGTTGGGCGGCCAGCGGTGGCCGGGCAACGCCGTCCTGATGGCGTTCCAGATAATCGGCCAGCCCGCCGACCGCCGGCGCATCGAACAGGTACCGCACCGGCACGTCTCTGCCGAGTGCTGCCTGCAGCCTCGAACTCACCCGAATGGCGATCAACGAGTCTCCGCCCAGAGCGAAGAAGTCGTCATCGAGCCCAGCTCGGCCGAGACCCAACACCTCGGTGAACACCTCGGCAACGATCTTTTGGGTGTCGGTTTGCGGGGCTCGGAAAGACGTAGCGGCAAATGTCGGTTCTGGCAGGGCTTTACGGTCGATCTTGCCCGACGAGGTCAAGGGAAGCTCCTCGAGCACCATGATGTGTGTCGGCACCATGTACTCGGGCAGCCGCTCGGCCAGCCACTGGCGCACCTCGCTGACCTTCGCGTTGGTGTGCGGGTCGTTGGCGTACCCGCCGCGTTGACGCGAATCGATCGAGGGCAGATACAGATCGGTGAGCGGCGCCATCGCGTCACCGTCGGACGCCTTGATGAAGACCGCATCCAGCGTGCCGGGCTGCGCACCCCATGTCACGGCAACGTGGTATCCGGTGGCCTCGCCGAGCCGATACAACAGCTCAGGAGTGACGACATCATCGGCTGTCGCAGCGGAGTCCGCCCGATCCAGCGCCTCGGCGAGGGTGAGCCCCGACGCCAGGGCTTGTTCGATCGCCACATCGGCGATCACCCCGGCACGTGGAATCCCACTGACCCGCACCGCGGACGGGCGCTGGACCATCAGCTCGGCATCCACGCCGCTCAGGCCGGCACAGTCGGTCCACGCCCAATTCGGTGCGCCGGCCATGGAGCACACCTGCGTGGGGGACTTGTGGACGATGACGTCATAGCGGTATCGGGTCAGCTCATTGTCGGCTTCGCCGCGTTTCACGTGGATGCCCAGCCCGCCCACTGACGGATGGTCTGCCGCCCAACTCGTGAAAAACTCCGGCGACAACAGTAATTCGTGCTCACCCAGCATCGCGTGCTGTACCCGCTGGCGGATGTCGTCGGTGTCGGTGCCCGGGCCGCTGCGGGCCAGCGCGATTCCGGTCTGGAAGGCGCCCTGCAAACTGTGGTTGCGCACGTCGCCGACGAACAATGTGCCGCCGGGAGCCAGCAGCTCCATTGCCTTGTCGATGACCTCGGACAGGTAACCCGCGCTCGGGAAGTACTGGATCACCGAGTTGATCACCACCACATCGAACTGATCCTGTGGCAGTCCCTCGGTGACATGCGCCGGCCGGGTCAGCAGATGGACCCGCTCTCCCCATGGCTGTCCGGACACAGCCGCCTGCAGGGTACGGATGGTCGGCGCGGAAAAGTCTGTGCCCCAATACTCCACGCATTCCGGGGCGATCTGTGCCAAAAGCAGGCCCGACCCCACGCCGAGTTCCAACACCCGTCGCGGCTTCAGCGCCAGGATGCGGTCGACTGCCGCCGACCGCCACTCCGCCATCTCATGCAACGGAATCGGCTCGTCGGTATAGCTGCTGTTCCAACCACGGAAGTCATTGCCGAACTCCGCCACCGGCACGTCGGCGTCGTACAGTTCGTCGTAGATGTCCTGCCACTGGTCGACGACTTCCGCGTCGTGGTGGATTGTGCTGGTCTGTTCCAAGGCGATGTAGCCGACAAGATGGTCGACACCGGCCCCGCTCCGGTGCACGGTCGCTGCGGCGCGATTGACATGTGGGCAGGCGAGCAGCGTGTTCTCGATCTCGCCCAACTCAAGGCGCTGCCCGCGCAACTTCACCTGCGCATCAGCACGACCAAGGTATTCCAGGCTGCCTTCCGAATTCCAGCGCACCAGATCACCCGTGCGATACAACCGAGTGCCCGGAGCACCGAACGGGTTGGCCACAAACCGATCCGCCGTCAGATCCGGCCGTCCCACATAGCCCCGCGCCAGCACCGGACCGGCCACATACAATTCGCCCACCACACCGACCGGAACCGGATTCAACCGCATATCCAGCACCAACGCACATGTGCCTGGCACCGGCGCACCGATACGTACCGGCTCCCCGGCCGACAGCGCACTCCAGGTCGCCCAGATGGTCACCTCGGTCGGCCCATAGGCATTGAACATCCGCCGGCCAGGCGCCCAGGCCGCCACCAACTCTGCCGGGCACGCCTCACCACCGGTGACCAACGTCTCCAGCCCATCAGTGCCGGCCGCGTCCAACGTCGCCAACACGGTAGGAGTGATCAGCGCCGCGTCGACGCGCCGGCTGGCCAAAACCTCGGCCAATGCTTCGCCCGCATAGGAATCCGGCGGCGCCACCACCAACGTCGCCCCCGAAGCCACCGCCCACAACCACTCGAACACCGAGGCATCGAATGTCGGTGCCGCCACCATCAAAACCCTTGCACCGGAACCCAACCCGAACACATCACGATGCGCCGCGGCCACACCGAGCACACCGGCATGGCTGATCGCCACCCCCTTCGGCGTACCAGTCGAACCCGATGTGAAGATCGCATACGCCGCATCATCAACATCCAACGCGGACAATCGATCCGAGTCAGTGACCGGACCGGCACTGTACCCCGACAAATCGACCACATCGAGAGGGATCACCAGACGTCCGCCGGTCCCCTCGACCCCCGCGATACCACACGTGAGTACGCATACCGCGTCGATCGTCTCCAGCACCGTGGCGATCCGCTCGGCCGGGTGGTCCGGGTCGACCGGTACGTAGACTCCACCGGCCTTGAGCACCGCCCACCACGAGATCACCAACTCCGCAGACCGGCCTATCGCCACACCGACGGCACGCTCGGGACCGACACCGGCCTCGATCAACGCCCGCGCCAACTGATTCGAGGCCGTATCCAGCTCGCGATAGGACAGCTCCCGTGGCCCGTCCACGATCGCGACTGAATCCGGATGAGCGGCGACCGCCGTCGTCAACAACTCCGGGGCCAAACCCACGGGCGCGCTGATCTCCGATCCAGACCACGTGTTCAGCACCAGATCTCGCTCATCGTGGTCCAGCAGTGGCAACTCACCCACCACCACCGCCGGATCAGCGACCACGGCCTCGACCACACGGCCGAACCAACCCACCAAACGCTCAATGCTCGACCGGTCGTACAGATCGGTGGCGTAGGCGACCGATCCGGCGGCCATGGGCGCGCCTTGGCCTCCGGCCGGCATAGCCTTCAGATCGAAGAGCGCACTCGCTTCCCCGCTGGACACCTCCCGCAGATCGAACTCCAGGTCGAATCGCGCGGTGCGGATATCGGCGCTCACGGGTTCGACGTCGAGCTCGTCCAGGTCGATCTCGGGGCGCACATTGTTCTGAAAGGCCAACGCCACCTGGAACAACGGATGATGCGATGTGGATCGCGTCGGGTTGAGCCGCTCGACGAGCAGTTCGAACGGCACATCCTGGTTGGCGTACGCATCGAGCGCTTTCTGGCGCACCCGCTCCAGCACCTCACTGAACCGCAATGCGGGATCGACCCCCACCCGCAGCACCCAGGTGTTGACGAAGAAGCCGACCAACTCATCGAGTGCCTGGTCCATGCGTCCGGCGATCGGGGTCCCGAGGGCGATATCCTCACCGACTCCGGCCCGGTGCAGCGCCACTGCCATCACGGCCTGCAGCACCATCGACGTCGTCGCATTGTGCGCCGCGGCAACCGCCTTGATGCCCGCCCACGATTCAGGATCGATGTGCATGTCAACCGCGTCGCCACGATATGTCGGCACCGGCGGCCGCGGCCGATCCGAGGGCAGCGACGCCACCTCGGGCAGGTCCGCCAACTCCCGCCGCCAATACGCCAACTGGCGCGCGATCACGCTCTCGGGGTCTACTTCTGACCCCAGCCAATCCTGTTGCCACAGAGTGAAATCCGCGTACTGAACCGGCAGCGGCAGCCATTGCGGGGCCTGGCCCTGCACCCGGGCGCGATACGCCTCGCCCACGTCGCGCGCCATGGGTGCCATAGACCAGCCGTCGAAGGCGATGTGGTGCAGCACGATTCCGAGGACGTACTGATCTGGCCCCACGGCATAGATGTGTGCCCGGAACGGGATCTCGGACGACAGATCGAACCGGTACTCGGCCAACGAAACAAGCTCGTCGAACACTTCGGATTCCGACAGGGGCACCACCGCCGGCCCGCCACGACGCCACAGGCCCGGCTGCGCGGGGACTACCTGCTGCAGCGGCACGCCGTCGACGTCGGGAAACACCGTGCGCAGCGATTCGTGCCGGGCGATGACGTCATCCAGAGCCGATCCCAGAGCCTCGACATCGAGCGCCCCGCCGATCCGGAAAGTCATCGGCATGTTGTAAGTGGCTGCGCCATCCTCGAACCGGTTGAGGAACCACATGCGGTTCTGCGCGTACGACAGCGGCACCACCTCGGGGCGATCACCCGCGGTCAGTGGTGCACGTCGGTCAGATTCCTCACCGATATGGGGGGCCAATTGCGCGACGGTCGGTGCATCGAACAGCGTGCGCACCGCCAGACCGGCATCCAAGGCCACGTTGACCGCCGAGACCACCCGCATCGCCATGATGCTGTCGCCGCCGAGGTCGAAGAAGGAGTCGTCGACACCGACCCGTTCCAGGCCGAGGACCTGGGCGTAGATCCCGGCCAAGATCTCCTCGGTGGCAGTGCTCGGCGCCCGATACCGATCACCGGTGTACTCGGGTGCGGGCAAGGCCCGTTTGTCGAGCTTGCCGTTGACCGTCAACGGCAACGCATCGAGAGCCACCACCGCGGCGGGCACCATATAGTCCGGCAACCGCTCAGCCAACACAGCACGCACATCGGCCGGATCAGCCGTACCGGTGAGGTAACCGACCAGACGCTTGTCACCCGGGCGGTCCTCCCGAACAATCACCACCGCCTGCTGGACACCGTCCACGTCAGCCAAAGCCGTTTGCACTTCACCCAATTCGATCCGATAGCCACGGATCTTGACCTGCTCGTCAGCACGTCCGGCATACCGCAACTGTCCATCAGGCCCCCACGAGACCAGATCCCCTGTCCGATACATACGGGTTGCGGCTACGCCCGGTTCGCCGAACGGACATGGCACAAACCGCGAAGCCGTCAAACCGGCCCGCCGCACATACCCCAATCCGACACCACGGCCGGCCACGTACAACTCGCCCACCACACCCGGCGGCACCGGACGCAGCCACCGATCCAGCACAAACAACCCGGCACCCGGCACCGGCACACCGATCGGGACAACACCCGAACCGGCTTGTAGCGGAGCGCTGATCGTGGCATACACCGTCGTCTCCGTCGGACCGTAGCCGTTGATCATCACCCGACCCGGCGCCCAACGATCCACGACTTCCGGCGGACACGCCTCCGCGGCCACCATCAACGCCGCCGACTCCAACCCCCGCGGGTCCAACATCCCCACCGCCGAGGGAGTTTGGCTCAGCACAGTGACGTGCTCGCCGACCAACAAGTCGTGCAGATCCTCCGGTGAACGCGTCACCGCCTCAGGCACCACCACCAGCCGCCCACCGTGCAGCAGCGCACCCCAGATCTCCCACACCGAGTAGTCGAATGCCAGCGACGAACATTGGGCCCACACCTGATCCGGCCCCATCTCGATGCCGACATCCAACCCGTCGAACAGCCTGGTCGCGTTCTGATGAGTGACCGCAACGCCTTTGGGCACACCCGTCGTCCCCGACGTATAGATGATGTGGGCCACGTCGTCGGGCGCCGGGAAAGGCAGCGCCGAATTCGGCTGAACATCGATGCGCGCGTCA
This sequence comes from Mycobacterium sp. URHD0025, assembly GCF_000426065.1. Classification (GTDB taxonomy): domain Bacteria; phylum Actinomycetota; class Actinomycetes; order Mycobacteriales; family Mycobacteriaceae; genus Mycobacterium. Next base: position 22,607 of record NZ_AUEQ01000021.1, read on the forward strand.
GCCACATCAATGACCACCGCGTCGCACCCAGACACCCGACCCACCAACTCCGCGGTCGTGATCACCACCACCGGAGCAGCGTCAGCCACCATGAACTCAACCCGCGCATCCGGCACCACCGGATCAATCGGCAGATACGCCGCCCCCGACTTCAACACACCCAAGATCGCGACAACCGCATCGGCCGAACGCCCCGTCAACAAACCCACACACGCGCCCGGCCCAGCACCCTCGGCAACCAGCAAGTGCGCCAACCGATTCGACGCCTCATCCAGCTCGCGATACGACAACGAACGACCATCAAACGAAACCGCAACCGAATCTGGAGCCCGATTCACCTGCGCCGCAAACAGCTCAGGAATCGAGCACTCCACCACCGACCGCGCCAAAACCGCCCGATGACCTACCTCATCCAACCGCGCACGATCAGCCCCATCCAACACATCCACAGCCGACAAACGCTGCGTCCTGTCGGCCGTCAGCACGGCCAACACGCGCTCCAACCGCGCCGCGAGGTCGGCGACGTCGAAATCGGAGAACGGCTGACCGGTCCCCATGGTGCTGAGAAGCAACTGATCACGCGCGCTGGAGAAGATCAGCCCGAAGCCACCGACAACACCGGCGTTGGTCAGCGAAGCCGATGCGGGCACGCCACCGAAGTCCAACGTGAACGTGGACGGGAGGAAGTTCACGCTGACCCGATTGGCCATCTGGCCCGCAGCGTGCGGATTGACCTTGCGCTCCAGCGCATGCACCGGGAATCGCTGGTGCTGCACGGCTTCTTGTATGCGAGCTTCGACATGGTCGATGAAATCGGAGATCGAGGTTGACGGCGAGGCCGTCAACACCAGCGGCACGACCCCCGCCACCATCCCCGGAAGCGTCCGTGCCTCAGGGCGCACACGGCGGCTCACGGGGAAGTCGAGCACCACATCCGAGCCATCGGGGCTCCACCCACGCACCAGGAGCGCGCATGCCGCTGTGATGATCGACGAGCGAGGAACGTTCTTCGAGTCGGCGAACGCATCGATCCTGCGGAGCAGTTCTGGATCCAGTTGGACTGGGGCCGAAGGCCAATGAGCTTCATCTCGGTCCTGGGCCTCGGCGGCCTCAAAGCGCGGGCCGCCGTCCGGTGGGAGATGCTCACTCCAGTACACCTCGTCGTCGAGGTAATCGCCGGACGCCTCGTACTCCGACTCGCAGTCGATCAGATCGGACAGGGAACCGAAGATCGCGGGCGGTATCGGCGCTCCGGTGACGAGTGCCGAGTACACCGAGGCGAGCCGGGAGCCAACGAGAGCGATACCCGTTCCGTCCAGAACGATGTGGTGACAGCACGCGATCAGGAAATGCTCGTCGGTACGGGTTTTGAAGAGTGCGCACTTGAACAGCGGCCCTGCCATCGGCATGGGTGTGCGCTGGATCGCCGCCGCCATGTCCCGGGCTTCCCGCTCCGGATCGGCTGCGCCCGTCAGGTCATGGAACGCAACCTCGACATTCGGATACTCGACCGCCGTCTGGAGAACCTCTCCATCAGCTTCGAAGAACCTCGCCCGCATGGGTTCGGCCTCGCGGACCACACGGCAGACCGCCCACTCAAGGGCATCGCGGTCCACCTCACCTGAAATTCGGACGAACAGGCCGAGTTGCCAGTCCGCACCAGAGGAAGCGACGTCTTGCGCAAGCCATATGTCGAGCTGTGCGCGCGTTACCGGCAGCGCCTGTTCAACATGCTGCATCGGAATCTCCCACCACGCTAAGAAATGCGAACCCCCCGGCCCTTTGATCTATCGGGCCCTAGCTCTGCGCCAATCTGTCGCGCAGGCTCTTAGGTCGAATATCCGGCCAGTTCTGCTCGATGTAGTCCAGACACGCAGCGCGGTCAGCTTCGCCGAACACCACCTTCCAGCCGGCCGGAACATCGGCGAAAGTCGGCCACAGACTGTGTTGCTCCTCGTCATTGATCAAAACGAGAAAGCTGCCGTTGTCGTCGTCAAACGGGTTGATGCTCACCCTGGTCCTCCCCATCGTCGAGTAGGCCAGTAAAACCGCTCGAGAAACCGACACGGGGCGTCGCGCCTCGCACCTGTCCTCACGAAGTCTGTTTCTTTGCGACCCACTCCAGCTATGACGTGTCTAGTTGCAGAGCGTCAGCATATCCAGATCTTCTTGACGGGGGTGCAGAATTTGGCGATCCAGGAACAATCCGTTGCTGAAGGTAGTGGAATCGCCCCCTTACTCGGCCCACCGATGAGCATTGAGCAAATATGTGCGGCGTCGACCGCAAGGACCTTATGGCGCGCGATTCGATAACTTCAGCCGATGCCGAAAGTTCGGAATCGTTGAACTTCGACCTCCGATCGTGCGATGCGCCGGTTGTCGGCCACGAAGACATCCCCGCGGCCGGCGGGCGTCCGTGGTCACGTTCGATCCGCCCGGGCAGTCGGGGCGCGCGGACGCCACTCGGCGGCGCAAGCCGCGCGGCATGACATGGCACTCCCTACCGCGCAGCGTCCGAATTCGCGGGCATCGTGGCGGCGCCTGCGGCCGCCACCTGGCATTTCCCTGCAGGGATACTGAGAGACCCTGGCGTCCGCCGTCCCGCGGACCGCCCGCATCACCGAGCCGTCCGCGACCGCTTGTGGAGTTCCGAACCACTCCGGCCTCCTGCATTCAGGGCGCAGGAGATTCGGGGAACGCATCACTGACGGCCGATTCCGCCCGTGCGGCGCACGCCATTCCAGGGCGGCCGCACCTCACTGCGGAGATGCCCACAATCGTGTAGTTCAATCCAGCGAAGCTGAGCGCAAAATGCCTAGATCGCCGACAATGTCTCAAGTCCGCCAATGGGAAGACCGAGCCCAGCGTCAAAGCTTTCGGCAAATCTGATCGAACGCTTGCAGGGGCATCGTATGGCGCCTCAAGATCAACGCTGAACGGTCAATAGTTAGCCACGCAATCCTTACTTGCGCCATCAAGATCAGTTGGTCTCAAAATTTCCCTTCTCAATAACCGGCTAACAAATCGTGCGGCATCCGCGCCCGCGAGGTCCCGCCGACTTGATCTTCATCGCCGCATGATCGGGGACGGCCACCGGTCCTTGAACCCGGCCCAATTGATGGGATAACCGCACGGATGTGCGGAGCCAGTAAACGCAGATGGTTGACTAGTGAAGCAATTAGTGAAAATTAATTGCTGGCAGCGTCATCTTTCCCATGACGGTCGCCCCTCGAAACGAAGGCGAAAAAGTTCGCTCGACGGCGACGTCGACCAGATCCTGCGAGCACCTCAGCTGACGCTTGCCAGCACCAGCGGCAGAACATCGGCGACTCCGGCAGTGCGCAGCAGCCGGGCCGCCATGGTCAGCGTCCATCCGGTGTCGGTCATGTCGTCGACCAACAGCACCGGCCCGTCGACATCAAGCCGCGGCGGTTCCCAGGCACCGTCCAGCGCTGCCACCCGATAGGCCGAATTCGCGGCGGTGACAGGGCGGCGTTGGGGCGTATAGGTCAGGATGCCCAGATTCGTCAGTCGCCCGATCTGAGCGAGCCGCTGCACCGTCGAGGAGATCAACAACGGATGCGTCTCGGAGTCCAGCCCAATCACCGCCGTCGGCCTTCGATCCCAATCCCAAACCTTGAGGACCTCGACCGCCGCGGCCAGCACGTCGTCGGGCAACTCACCGTCCGGCTCGGCCAGTAGGCGACGCAGGCGAGCTCCCCAGCCGAGATCGGTCAGTCTGCCGATCGCCCGGCCCGGCGCCGCACCCTCGCCGATTCGACCGGACAGCGGCACACCGAGTGCAGCGAGCCCCGACGGCCACTGCTTTCGGGGGGCGACGAGAACGCCTGGTCTGGACAGCCGTTGCGCGGTATCTGTGAGGATGTCCTGCGCCACCGCGGCCTCGTAGCGCCGACCGGTGCAGTTGTCACAGCGGCCACACCGTGCGTCCGGTGCCAGCTCGGGATCGTCGAGCTGGCCCCGCAGGAAAACCATCCGGCAACCGGCTGTGGCCTGGTAGTCCAGCATCGCCTGTTGCTCCCGGCGCCGAGCCTCGTCCAATGCGCGGTAACGGGCCTCGTCGTAAACCCAGGGCACACCGGTGCCGATCCAGCCGCCCTTCACCCGGCGGACCGCACCATCCACGTCGAGCACCTTGAGCACCATCTCAAGGCGGGACCGGTTGAGATCGACCTGCGGTTCCAGCGCCTGGGTGGACTGCGCGCGGTCGGTGTCCAGTGCACCGATGACGTGACGCACCATGGATTCCGACGGGAACGCGACCGACGCGAAGTACCTCCAGACGTCCTGATCTTCGGTGCCCGGCAGCAGGACCACCTCGGCGCTGTCAGTCGCGCGGCCGGCGCGGCCCACCTGCTGGTAATAGGCGATCGGGGACGACGGCGCACCAAGGTGCACAACGAACCCCAGATCTGGTTTGTCGAAGCCCATCCCCAGGGCTGACGTCGCCACCAATGCCTTGACCCGGTTGTCGAGCAGATCTGCTTCGAGTTGTTCACGCTCGGCGGTGTCGGTGGACCCCGTGTAGGCGGACACCTTGTGCCCGCGCTCGGCCAACAGTGCGGCCACATCGTGCGCCTGGGCCACCGTCAGCGTGTAGATGATGCCGGAGCCGGGAAGGGAATCCAGGTTCGCCGCGATCCAGGCAGCGCGCTGTGCCGGAGTGCCAACCTGCACCACCGACAGCCGCAACGACTCACGATCCAAACCACCGCGCAGCACCAAGGTGTCCGATCCGCCGACACCCAACTGGGCTGCGACGTCATTGACCACGCGATCGTTGGCGGTCGCAGTCGTGGCGAGAACCGGTACCTCCGAACCCAATTCGCCTATCAACGTACGGATTCGGCGGTAGTCCGGCCGGAAGTCATGTCCCCAGTCCGATACACAGTGCGCCTCGTCGACCACCACCAGACCCGCATCGGCGGCCAGGGCGGGCAGCACATTGTCACGGAAGTCGGGATTGTTCAGCCGCTCTGGACTGACGAGCAGCACGTCCAATTGCCCGTCGGCCACCTGCTGGTGAATCGCGTCCCATTCGGTGACGTTGCCGGAGTTGATCGTGGCGGCCCGAACCCCGGCCCGCTCGGCAGCGGCGACCTGGTTGCGCATCAACGCCAACAGCGGGGAGACGATGACCGTGGGGCCGCGGCCGGCGGCGCGCAGCAGCTTCGCGGCGATGAAATAGACCGCGGACTTGCCCCAGCCGGTGCGTTGCACGACGAGCGCGCGCTGCCGCCGGACCACCAGGGCCTCGATGGCCGACCACTGATCATCGCGCAGCACCGCCCCGGGGCCGGCCAGTTGTTCGAGGATCGACTGGGCCTGCTCGCGGGTTGTCATCACCCAATCATGCCGGGTTCCTCTGACACTCCTCACCACACCAAACCGGCATGAATCGAAAACCCCAGGCCCACTAAGCGTTTCGCTTAAACATGAATCAGCGTCACTTTTTGCGAAACACCGCCGAGCACGATATTCGTCCGGTAGACGTGGACCCATGCCTATGGGGGGATATGTGGGGCACGTCGGTGCGTTGGCGGTGGCCCTGGGGGTTGGGTCTGCGGTGGCGCTGGGCAACGGATGCGCGTTGGCGGCGGCCGACCCGACGCACTCGTCCACGTCATCTGGTTCATCTGGTTCATCTCGGTCCCCGGGACCGTCGGCCAAGACGGCCGATCCAGCGAAACCGAAACGACAGCACGCATCGAAGCCCCGCAAGCCCACCGCCGCCAAGCCGGACATCGAGGCCGGCGACACCGGATCCCGGGACTCCGAAGACCCCGAAGACGTCGCCTCGACTCCGAGAGCCGCGATCGACAAAGTGGGTGCTGCACTGCGCACCACCGTGCGTGCCGCGTTGGGTTCGGTCGCCTCCGACCGGCCAGGCGCAGACGACGAAGCAGCGACGAAGGCCCTCACCGTGAAGGCACCGGCGAAGCGCGCGGCCACGATTGTCGAGCGCCTCCTGCCCGACGCGGCCACATCATCACACCCCGAGGCCGACACCGGCGTTGAGGCCGACGAGCCCGAGCCCAAAGCACCCGTAGTGGTCGAGGTCGGATCGATCGCCACGATCCCGAAGTCGGTGCTCACGCCTGCTCCGGGCCCGAAGCTGCCGGAACCGAAAGCGCCGGCACCGCCGAAGATCGCCAAAGTCGAGGACACCGTGACCGGGGCAGTCTCGACGGTGATCAATACCGTGCTGAATCCGTTCTCGGTGAACTCCACACCTGACTCTCCGGCCGAGCCTGCCGCGGCCTGGGCCATGCTGGCATTCGCACGCCGCGAGTTCGAGCACGCCTTCCGTCAGCCGCAGAATCTGTTGACCCAGGTCAGCACGCTCAGCGCCGTCACCGCGCGGGGCCCGGTGGCGCTCGCGCCCGGCATCGTCGTGCCGGACAGCCTTGTCGACAAAGTGAACGTGACCGAAGGCCCGTCATTGTTCGACCAAGTGACCGTGTTGGCGTTGACGGCGTTTCGGGAGATCTCCGAGGTCATCGGCGTCGACATCACGACGAGCCTGGGTGGCGGCATCTCCGTGCCCAATCCGCCGCCGATCCTGACCGTCGGACTGGATGTACGGGCAACGGAGTTCACCGCCCAGGACGCCGACGGTGTCGAGCAGACATGGCAGGTCTGGGAAATCTCGAACCCAAGATCAGACTCCGACGAGCACGTCATCGCGTTTCATGGAGGCGGATTGGTTACTCCGCCCAACATCTTTCATTGGCTGGACTACACCCAGATGTCGCGCCAGACCGGCGCGACAGTGATCGTGCCGCGCTACCCACTGATCCCTGACGGTGGGACCGCCGACAACACGGTTCCACCGGCGGCAGATCTCATCACCGCTTACGTCGCCGAATACGGCGCGGAGAATGTCAGTGTGTACGGGGAATCCTCCGGTGGAATGGTCGCCGTACTGGCAGTGCAGAAGATCATTCGCGACTGCGAGGGTGACACCCAGTGCGTCAGCAGCCGGGTGCCCTCGCGCATGGTGCTCAGCTCACCCGGGCTCACCGATCCAGAGGTCTTCACCGACCCCAATGTTGTGCTGGTGAACGATCCACTCTTCGGGGTGCCCGAGTCCGACGGTCTGGCGCAGTGGCGATCGCAGCAGGACCCCGAGCTGTCCGACACGTTCCTAGGGTCGGTCGAGGGCCTGCCGCGAACCACGATTTACATTGGCACGCGCGAGATCATCGCGCCCGGGGCGTTGAAATTCGCCAAGGCGATCGACGATGCCGGCGGCGACGTCAGCGTCGTGATCGGGATGGGCCAAATGCATGCCTGGGCCACGCTCCCGATCAACTCGCAGTACGCCAATTACCGCGACGACATCTACCGACAGCTCGGCATCGTCGATGACGATGCCGACGAGGCAATCAGCCTCTAGGCCTTCGCCTTTTCAGCTTCCTGTTCGCGCTTGATCTCCAGTGCGATGTCGATCAGCTGATCTTCCTGACCACCGATGAGCTTCCGCTGGCCGACGCGGAGCAACAGTTCGTGGGCGGGCACCCCGTAGCGTTCGCCCTGGCGCACCGCGTGCTTCAGGAAGCTGGAGTACACCCCCGCGTAGCCCATCACGAGCGCGTTGCGGTCCAGCAGGCACTCGGCCGGCATCGCCGGGGCGACGACCTCCTCGGCGGCATCGGCGATGTCGAAGAAGTCGATGCCGGTCTTGACGCCGATCTTGTCGAACACCCCGACCAGCGCCTCGACCGGGGCATTGCCGGCACCGGCACCGAACCGACGGCACGAGCCATCGATCTGCTTGGCACCCGCGCGCACCGCTTCGACACTGTTGGCCACGCCGAGACCGAGGTTCTCGTGGCCATGAAATCCGACCTGCGCATCGTTACCGAGTTCGGCAACCAGCGCCGCCACCCGGTCGGCGACACCTTCGAGCACCAGGGCACCCGCGGAGTCCACGACATACACGCACTGGCAGCCGGCGTCGGCCATGATGCGGGCCTGCTTGGCCAGCTTCTCCGGCGGAATGGTGTGGCTCATCATCAGGAACCCGACGGTCTCCAGGCCCAGCTCACGGGCGAGCCCGAAGTGCTGGATCGAGACGTCGGCCTCGGTGCAGTGGGTCGCGATACGGCAGATCGAGCCACCGTTGTTCTGGGCTTCCTTGATGTCTTCCTTGGTGCCCACACCGGGCAGCATCAGGAAGGCGATCTTGGCTTCCTTGGCCGTCTCGGCGGCCAGCTTGATCAGCTCCTGCTCCGGGGTCTTGGAGAACCCGTAGTTGAAGCTCGACCCGCCCAGTCCGTCGCCGTGGGTGACCTCGATGACCGGGACACCGGCGGCATCCAGGGCGGCGACGATGGCGCCGACCTCATCCTTGGTGAACTGGTGCCGCTTGTGGTGCGACCCGTCGCGTAGCGACGTGTCGGTCATCCGGACGTCCCACACGGGGTTGAAGAAAATGTCTGCGGTGCTCATGCTTGGCCTCCTCCGGCCGGGGCGGCCAGGCGTTCCTTGGCGATCTCTTCGCCGACCTTGGTTGCCGCCGCGGTCATGATGTCCAGATTTCCAGCGTAGGGCGGCAGGTAGTCACCGGCACCCTCCACTTCCACGAACACCGTGACCAGGTGGTTTCCACCGTTGACCACGGACGGTTCGTCGAACTGCGGTTCGTTGAGCAGGCGGTAACCCGGCACGTAGGTCTGCACCTCGGCCACCACATCCTTGATCGACTGCGTGATCGCGGCGTGGTCCGCATCCTCGGGTATCGCGCAGAAGATGGTGTCGCGCATGATCATCGGCGGCTCAGCCGGGTTCAGGATGATGATCGCCTTGCCGTTGTGGGCCCCACCGATATCGCGCACACCCGCACTGGTGGTCTTGGTGAACTCGTCGATGTTGGCCCGGGTGCCCGGACCCGCCGAAGCTGACGACACCGACGCCACGATCTCGGCGTAGGGCACGTCCACGACACGGCTCACGGCGTACACCATCGGGATGGTGGCCTGTCCGCCGCAGGTGACCATGTTGACGTTCGGCGCATCGAGGTGCGCGCGCAGGTTGGCCGGCGGGATGACGCCGGGGCCTACGGCCGCCGGGGTCAGGTCGATGGCACGGATACCGGCCTCGGCGTAGCGCGGCGCCGCGTCACGGTGCACATAGGCGCTGGTGGCCTCGAACACCAGATCGGGCTTCTCGTCCTGGGCGAGCAGCCAGTCCACACCCTCGTGGGAAGTCTCCAGGCCGAGTTTGCGGGCCCGGGCCAGCCCTTCGGACTGCGGATCGATGCCGATCATCCAGCGCGGCTCGAGCCACTCCGAACGCAACAACTTGTACAGCAGGTCGGTGCTGATGTTGCCCGACCCGACGATGGCAACTGAAGCCTTATTGTCGGCTCCGCCGACGGAAGCCTTCGCAGGCATTTCCACTCCCTTATTCGAAACTCAGTCTTACTGAACCTAACCCGGCGAAGTCAGCGACGAAATCGCTGCCCGGAGGTGCATCTATCGCACGCGTGCACGAGCCCGGCAGCACGATGTCACCGGCCTTCAGGCGCACGCCGAAGCTCTCCACCTTGCGGGCCAACCAGGCCACCGCGGTGACCGGATTTCCCAGCACCGCATCGCTGCGTCCCTCGGCCACGACCTTGCCCTGGTTGGTCAGGACGGCGTCGATGTTGCAGATATCGATGTCCTTTGGCGACACCCGCGCTTCCCCGAGCACCCAGCCGGCGCTGCTGGCGTTGTCCGCGATGGTGTCGCACAACTTGATCTGCCAGTTGGTGATGCGGGTGTCGATCAGCTCGATCGCCGGGGCGAACGCGGCCGTCGCAGCGAGCACGTCCTCCTCGGTGCAGCCGGCCCCGGGCAGGTCGTCGGCCAGGATGAACCCGACCTCCACCTCGACCCGCGGGTACAGGAACTTCGACGAGGGCACCGGGACGTTCTCGAACACCTCCATCTCGTCGAGGAGATGGCCGTAGTCCGGCTCGTCGACACCCATCATGTCCTGCATGGCCTTGCTGGACAGCCCGACCTTGTGGCCGATGATGCGGGCGCCCTCGGCGACCCTCTGCCGGATGTTGATCAGCTGGATCTCGTAGGCATCCACCACGTCGATATCGCCGTACCGATCCGTCAGCGGCGTCATCGGAACCCGGCTCCGCTCGGCCTCGGCGAGATCGGCCGCGAGCTCGTCGCGCACCTCGACACTAAGCATTTTGGTGAATTCCCCTCGCTTCTTTGACCGGCGCAGTTGTCCACAGGCCCGGCAATTCTATAACGTGTTCTACATGACTGGACAGGAGTACGACGTTGTCGTGGTCGGCAGCGGCGCTGCCGGCATGGTCGCCGCCCTCACCGCAGCCCATCAGGGCCTCTCGACAGTAGTCGTAGAGAAGGCGCCGCACTATGGAGGTTCCACTGCGCGGTCAGGTGGTGGGGTGTGGATCCCGAACAACGAGATTCTCAAACGCGACGGCGTGAAAGACACCCCCGACGCGGCGCGCACCTACCTCCACAAAATCATCGGTGACGTGGTGCCCGCGGAGAAGATCGACACCTACCTCGAGCGCTCGCCGGAGATGCTGTCGTTCGTCCTGAAGCACTCCCCACTGAAGCTGTGCTGGGTGCCCGGATACTCCGATTACTACCCCGAGACGCCCGGCGGCAAGCCCACGGGTCGCTCGGTGGAGCCCAAGCCGTTCAACGCCAAGAAGCTCGGCGCCGACGAGAAGGGCCTGGAGCCGCCGTACGGCAAGGTGCCGATGAACATGGTCGTGATGCAGCAGGACTATGTGCGGCTCAACCAGCTCAAGCGTCATCCGCGTGGCGTACTGCGCAGCGTCAAGGTGGGCGTCCGCTCTGTCTGGGCCAACGCCACCGGCAAGAACCTGGTCGGCATGGGCCGCGCGCTCATCGCACCGCTGCGCATCGGCCTGCAGAAGGCCGGCGTCCCGGTCCTGCTGAACACCGCGCTGACCGATCTGCATGTCGAGGACGGCGTTGTCCGCGGCATCTATGTCCGTGACACCACCAAGGGCGAAACCGCTGAGCCGCAGCTGATCCGGGCGCGCCGAGCAGTGATCCTCGGCTCGGGCGGATTCGAGCACAACGAGCAGATGCGGGTGAAGTACCAGCGCGCACCGATCACCACCGAGTGGACCGTCGGCGCGGTGGCCAACACCGGCGACGGCATCCTGGCCGCCGAAAAGCACGGTGCCGCACTCGAATTCATGGAGGATTCGTGGTGGGGCCCGACGGTCCCGCTGACCGATTCGCCGTGGTTCGCCCTGTCCGAGCGCAACTCCCCCGGCTCGATCATCGTGAACATGGCCGGCAAGCGGTTCATGAACGAATCGATGCCCTACGTCGAGGCCTGCCACCACATGTACGGCGGTGAGTACGGCCAGGGCCCGGGGCCGGGCGAGAACATCCCGGCCTGGCTGATCTTCGACCAGCAGTACCGTGACCGTTTCATCTTCGCGGGTCTACAACCCGGACAACGCATTCCGAAGAAGTGGCTGGAATCGGGCGTCATCGTCAAGGCCGACACCCTCGAGGAGCTGGCCGCCAAGACCGGTCTGCCCGCCGACTCGTTCGGCGCGACCATCGACCGGTTCAACGGCTTCGCCCGCACCGGGGTGGACGAAGACTTCCACCGCGGCGAGAGCGCCTACGACCGCTACTACGGCGATCCCACCAACAAGCCCAATCCCAACCTCGGCGAGATCAAGCACGGCCCGTTCTACGCGGCCAAGATGGTGCCGGGCGACCTGGGCACCAAGGGCGGTATCCGCACCGACGTGCGTGGCCGGGCACTGAGGGACGACAACTCCGTGATCGAGGGTCTCTACGCCGCGGGTAACGTCAGCTCACCGGTGATGGGGCACACCTATCCCGGCCCCGGCGGCACCATTGGTCCCGCCATGACGTGGGGTTACCTCGCAGCACTCGACATTGCAGGGAAGAAGTAGATGCCAATCGATCTCGACAAGGCGCTGGGCGCCGAGCTGGAACCCATCGAGTTCTCCTGGACCAGCAGCGACGTCCAGCTCTACCACCTGGGCCTGGGCGCCGGCGCCGACCCGATGGATCAGCGCGAGCTGAGCTACCTTGTCGACGACACCCCACAGGTGCTGCCGACGTTCGGCAATGTCGCGGTCAGCTTCCACATGACCGAGCCGCCCAAGGTGCAGTTCCCCGGCATCGACATCGAACTGTCCAAGGTGCTCCACGCCAGCGAAGCCGTGAGCGTGCCGGGCCCGATTCCCACCAGCGGCACCGCGAAGTCGGTACAGCGTTTCACCGAGATCTGGGACAAGGGCAAGGCCGCCGTCATCGTCAGCGAGTCCACGGTGACCGATCCGTCGGGCACCGTGCTGTGGACCACCAAGCGGTCGATCTTCGCCCGCGGGGAAGGTGGTTTCGGCGGCGAGCGCGGACCTGCGACCTCGGCCGAATTGCCCGACCGCGCACCAGATGTCGAGATCTCGTTGCCGACACTGCCGCAGCAGGCCCTGCTGTACCGGCTGTGCGGTGACCGCAACCCCCTGCACTCCGATCCGGCGTTCGCCGCGGCGGCGGGCTTCGACCGGCCGATCCTGCACGGGCTGTGCACCTACGGCATCGGCTGTAAGGCCATCGTCGACAACTTGCTCGATGGCGATGTCTCCCAGGTGGCTTCGTACGGCGCGCGGTTCGCCGGCGTGGTTTTCCCCGGCGAGACCCTGCAGGCCAACATCTGGAAAGAAGACGGCAAGTTCATCGGCGTGCTGACCGCACCGTCGCGGGACAATGCCGTCGTGCTGTCGGGTGTGGAGCTCGTCCCGGCCTGATCAGCAGACCGATGGAGGGACTCGCCCATCAGACCGAATGGCGTTGGACTCCGGGGGCTTCCGCGGCTTGCGCAGCGCCGGAGACTCCTGGGCCATTCGGTACAGTCCCTCCACTACTCGATATAAGCCACAGTAGATCCGCGGTGGGAAGTGTGGCAGAAGTGGCGAGCGGCGCGCCCGGAGCGCTACCGAGAATTCCGCCGGCCGCATTCGCACGTAACGCGGAATGTTCTCGTACCACTGGGCGCTGTTGCGCGCCCAGGCCCGGTGAGGCGCCATGGCACGCGAACGCTCCTGCTGGTAAGCGTCGAGGGCAGAGGCCAGATCTTGGCGCCTGCACAGGTTCTCGGCGAGCCCGATAGCGTCCTCAAGCGCCAAGATCGTCCCTGACCCGATGCTGTAGTGCGTGGTGTGGGCCGCGTCCCCCATCAAGACAACGTTGTCGTGGTGCCACCTCTCGTTGGTCACCGTCGCGAAGTTCGCCCAGGCTGCTCCGGTATGGCTGGGTGTGGCGCTCAACAGCGAATGACCGTCCAACTGTCGCTCGAAGATCCTGCCCAACTCGGCCGTGGCGCCCTCCGCCCCCAGTGTGTCGAAACCGAGCCCGGTCCAGGTCTCCGGTGAACACTCAGCGATCACGGTGCTGGTGTGCCCATCGAAACCATAGGCGTAGAACCAGATCCAGCCGGCAGCCGTTTCGGTGAAGGCGAAGTTGAACGCGTCGAAAACCTTGTCGGTACCCAGCCAGATGTACTTGTTTCTGCCGAGGAGGACCTTCGTCCCGAAACTGCCCGGGTGATGTTTCCTCAGCCGACTGTTGACGCCGTCACACGCGACGATCAAGTCCGCCTTCGGCAATTGGGTTGGGTCCACCACATCGCGCTCGAACTGAACGTCGATTCCGAGTTCTGTTGCACGCCTGCCCAATATGTCGACAAGCGTCCGCCGGCTGATGCTCAGTCCAGAGTGCCCGGCGCTCGCCGTCCGAGCGCCCTGCAGGTCCACCAAGCTGCCGGACCAGCGGAACGAACTCTGACGAATCTCATTCGCCAAGGACGGGTCGATCTCAGCGAGCTTGTCGAGGAGCGGCTGCCAGTACGTGATTCCCCAGCCATACGTCGATCCTGCGCGATTTCGCTCCAAGACGGTGATCTCGTGGCCCTCGTCTTGCCCCTTCATCAACGTCGCGAACGACAGCCCGGCCGGCCCGCCGCCGACACACACGATCTTCACCGTGTCCCTCCACGCTCACGGTGTCCCCCGGTCGGGTCCGTCACGTGAGGTCCACAACCCATGACCATCAGTCCTCCCGGCGAGGAATTCGGCGCTTCGCGATGCGCCCGATCCAACTGCACTGACGGTAGACATCAGCAGGAATACGCATCAGTGTTTGCTCAAATGGGTCCTGGCCAGATTTGCGTAGGCAAGGACCCATGCCAGCGCACTCTATTCGGGCTATCTGGGACAACGAGACGTCAGCAGGAGAGGTTGCCGCCAGTGCCGACGCCCAGCAGGTTGGTGATCCGGCGATACTGATTCACCCGGCTGTGCACCTGGTCCGGGTTTCGCCCGTCGCACTCCTGGGCGCCGTTGATGGCGCGGATCGTGTCACCGAAGTCGCCGCGGGGCACCCGGCTGCCCCAGAACCACGCGGCAGTCCGCCAGGCCGTGTCCGGGTCGTGCGCCACCTGACCCGGGTCATGTAACAGGTCCAGACCCAGCGCGTCGCCCGCCGCCTTGTAGTTGTAGTTCCAACTCAGCTGGATCGGACCCCGGCCGAAATAGTTGTTCCGTCCCGCGGGGCAGTCATACGACGTGGATTCGTCGCAATAGACCGAGCGTCGGTTCACCTCCTCCTCGACGAGAGTGAGCCCCGCCGTCTCGTGGGCGACGTTGGCCAGAAACTGGGCCGCATCCTTCCGTGAATCGAAGTGGGTGTGGGCGGCGAATCCGTCATAGCTGTAAAACCCGTTGTGGCCGGGGAAGATCTGCTCGAACTCCGCGCGACTCACGGTTTCAGGCTGGCCGGTCGAGGAGCCGCAGCCCACGCTCAGCGCCGATGCCAATCCCAACGACAGCAGCGACGCGGCGATCCAGGTATTCCTCAAGGTCGTTCCTTCCCGCATCCTCGGCTGCGACGACGGTGTTCCGACGCTCCAGCTTGTCCCAGGCCACGACGGTCCCTTTGATGACCCGCCAGGTCGACGCGTAGAGCAGGTAGAACCGCAGCGGCTCGTAGATGAGCCGGTATATCGGCACCACCGCCAGGTGCCACGCTTTCTCCCGCGCGATCACAACGCCCGTCGTCGCAATGATGCCGTGTACCACCGCCACGAATGCGGCGAACAGCGCGATGCTGCGCCAATTGCCCTCCGCCAGGCTCAGGCCGGCCACCACGAGCGTGAGCGGCAGGAAAAGGATCGGGAAAATGAGTGAGACGGCGGCGTATGGCAGCGTCACCATACCGAGCATTCCGTACTTCGGCCGCAGCAGCATTCCCCGGTGTTTCCACAGCGCCTGAATATTGCCGAACGTCCAACGCTTTCGCTGCCTGGCGAGCGTGCGAATTGTTTCGGGAGCCTCGGTGTCGCAGATCGCCTCATTCTCGTTCACCACGGGGTAACCCAGCTTCTGCAGCGACAGCGTGGCGTCGGCGTCCTCGGCCAGTGTGTCGTCACAGAACCCGCCGATGCGCTCCAGCGCACTGCGCCGCCACGCGCTACACGCACCGGGGGCGATGCTGATCGCACCCATGGACATCTCGGCCATCCGGGTCACGCATATGCCGGAGATGTACTCCAGGCTCTGCCAGGCGGTGATGATGTTGCGGCGGTTGCCCACCTTGACGTGACCGGCCACGGCGCCGACGTTGTGATGGCCGACGAAATGCCGCGCCAAGTTACGGATCGTGGCCCGGCGAAACAGGGTGTCCGCGTCCATGATCACGATCACCGTGGACCGGTCAGTCGTGTGGTTGATGCCGTTGTTCAGCGCTGACGACTTCCCGCTGTTCTCCTGGTGCACCACCGTCAGCCGCGGCCACGCCCGCGCGCAGTCCTCCAAGATCTCGGCGGTGTTGTCGGTCGAGCCGTCGTTGACCGCCACCACCTCGTATCTCGAAGCCGGATAGTCACTGTCCCGCAACACTGCCAAGGTTCGCGCGATGACTGCCGCCTCGTTGTATGCGGCCAGCACCACGCTCACGAAGGGCAAGTCGGCGTCCTCGAGCTCCGGCCACCGCCGGCGGCGCTGCCGCCATCCGGTGAGCAACGCCAGCAGAAGGTAGAGCGCCGACATACTCACCAGCGATCCGCTGCCGAACCAGAACAGCCCTCCGAGCAGCTGGCCCGGAGCCACCCAGAGCGTGTACGCGATCAGCGCCGTCGCCCGGTCGGCGAGCACCGGCTCTACGTTCTTCAGCGGCAGGTACCGCTGCGGCAGCATGGGTTCCAGGGTGGTGAACGTGTAACCCTGGCTCTTCGCCTGCCGGATCAACTTCTCCAGCATCGCCACCGTCGCCGAGCGATCGCCTCCCGCGTCGTGCAGCAGCACCACGTGCCCTCGGCCGTCCAAGGGCGGTACCGGCACCTCCTCACCCGGGGGATGCCGCCAGTCGAAGGTATCCACATCCATGTCCACCTGCAGATAACCGAGCGACTGCGACTGCAGCTGAGCTACGCCGTTGTGGTCCGGGTCGCCTTTCGGTATCCGGAACACCGGCGAGGAATAGTGTCCCTCGGCCCGCATGATCCGGTCTGTGGCAACCAACTCCTGCTGATTGCGGAAGTCGCTCTGCTGGTCGAAGTCCAGATGTGACATCGTGTGGTTCCCGGCCATGTGACCCTCGCGGATCATCCGCCGGAAGATGTCCGGGTGACGCACCACATTGGATCCGATCACGAAGAACGTGGCCGGGACGTGCTCGCGCGCCAGGACATCCAGAATCTGCGGCGTCCAGATGGGGTCGGGGCCGTCGTCGAACGTCAGCATGAGCGTCTTGTCGGGCGGCCTGCCGAAGTGGTCGATGGCGTACGGTCGGCCGCCGATGCTGTCGCGCTCGAATTCCTCGGCGTCCCTCAGGTATTCACCGGTTGCCGCATCAAGGAGCCTCAGCGGCGGCATCGGCGGCGCCGCCGCTCCGTCCTCCCACCAGCCCCAGTTGCCGGCATCGACCGACGTGGGCGCCCCGGGCAGTGCGCCCGGTCCGCCGTGCTCTTGAGCCACTGTCACCATGCGGGTCATCACGCCATCTCGAGCGTCCCCGACGACCGGGATCCTCGACGGGTCACCGGTGGCGAGGAAGCTACGGGCGAAGTGCTCATCCGACCGTTCGACCCGGGTGGGCGCGAGCACAGCCGGGGCGAGATAGATTCCCGCGCCGACGGGCACGCACAGCATCGCGATGGTGACGATGACGAATCGGCGCAAACGCTTTCCGCTCTTGTCGTAGAAGACAGGAAAGCCATCAGCCATCGCAGCCGGCCCAGCTCGCGACGGTCGTGCAGAACGCGCCCACGATCCAGACCGGCGGTGTGCCGTCGCTGTTGCAGACCTGCCACCAGCCGCTGTCACCCGACAAGACGAGGGCGGCCTCGACCCTGTCGTCAACGGTGATCCGGTTGGCAGTGATGATTGCCGGGCCAATGGATTCCAGAACCCGCCGCGCCTCGCCGACTCGCGAGATTCCGGCAATCATCTTGGCGACCAGGTCGGCGGTGGCAATTCCGAAGTCCGTTGGGGCATCCTTGATTTGCGTCATGAACGCCACCTCCACACTCGACGAAGCCTCGATCGCTGTCGCCCTCCGCCATGCACTTCGAATGACTTCGGACAGAATGCCTTTGGACGGTGGACGACCTGCACAAGGCTGATCGGTGAGCGTCGCGCCGATCAGGATTGCAGCGCCGTCGATGACAAGTCATCCCGGCTTCTGCTCTCAGCGACCCGGCCTGTCAATCACTATGAGGCACCGAAAGCTGTTCGTACATAGACCAACCGAGCGATCTTGAGATGAATCTCCGGTCTAGTTCCCGGACTAGATCCTGGCCTAGATCGCAGGGAGATCCGACGCCCGCGGCATGGTGCGACTGAGTGCGGCAGCCTGGGCGCGGGTGCTGACGCCCAGCTTGGTCAAGAGGTTGTGCACGTGGTTCTTGACTGTGTGAACCGCGATGCAGAGGTCGTCGGCGATCGCCCGGTTCCCGAGGCCCAGTTCCAGCATCCTCAAGACCTGGGCCTCCCGGGCGGTAAGGGCAAGCTCTTTCGCTGCCGGGCGCCGCTGGGACGCCAACGCGGACAATCGTCGAAGCAGGATTGCCGAAACCCGCGGCGGACATACGGATTCACCCGAAGAAACTTTGTGGATCAGCACGAGAAGCTGAGCGAGCGACTCTGTGCGCATGTGGTATCCGGCCACGCCCGCCTCGGCGCATGCCACGATCTTGGACTCGTCCTCCTCCGATACACCGAGGACCACCACCCGCACCTGCGGACCAAGTTTCTTCGCGTGCGTCAGCAGATTGACGCTGTCGCGCGTCTCCGTGTCCAGCAGGATCACCTGCGGCAGTGCTGTTTCGAATGCCGCGATCAACGACGCCAGATCCCAGGCAACACCCGGCAACCGTCCCCCGTGCGATGACAGGACAGCGGCCAGGTTATCGCGGGACAGCATGCAGTCGTCGATGATCAGAACTCGCGCTCCGCGGAGCAGGCCCACGCCAGGGTCAGTTCCCCAGGTCGACTCGCTCCTGCCGATAGCGGTCATCGGTAGCACACGGTCGAATACGCCACCGGACCCGTTCGCGGATCCCCGCGGATGCGCCGGCCGATGGCCGTTGCCCCCCACCTGGCCGCACACCTCCTGGCCGAGTCCTGCGGGCGCACTCACCCACAGTCCCGCCCCGGGCTCCACCGCTGTCGCGGGACAGATTGAGGTCGAGGTCGGGCCGGCAGAAATCTCGTCCATGTGACCGCTTCGTCTAATCGCAAACCGGAGACGGTTCAGCCGTCTCCGGATTCCTTCGGAACCGGCCCGCGAGAATCGCTCCCGGCATGAATATGCGCTCAAGAACCGCTCCGGCCTCGGCATGCATCAATGCGACCACGGTCGCCATCTTGGCCCCTTGCTCTAGAACCAGGTTGTGCCGACTGCCGCGGGGACCGGGCGACAAGATAGAAATTCAACTAGCTTCAGCAATTTAGCGGATATTCATCCGTTACCAGAACTGCGAATCTAGCACACTACTAATTTGTTTGCCATATCTTCAGCATGACGCTCCGAACCAACCCGCCAGTTCCGGAAAGCGCCGTTGATTGCCAAGCCGCCCGGCGGGCCACTTCCCCGCCCGGAGTTGCTGCGGCGGCATAGGTAAACAGCACGTTATCTGTGCCGAAACTGCTGGCTATCGCGCTACAAGCCCCCATGTGTTCGATGTGCGAAGTTGAAGGTCTACCCATCGCGGCGACTTCACGAGTCTCCGGCCGCTACCCTCCGCCGGGTCCACCGGACGCGTCCGCGCTTGGTCAACACAAATATTATCTAGAACGTTATATAGCAACCATATTAGAAACCTCTGCGAAACCAATTGCCGATTACAGCTATTTAGCTCGACTGACTGTTTCGGACACTGACATCCAGCGCCCTCTCCAGTTCATGCTCGGCCGCAAACCACACCTCAGCCGGTACGGTGAGAGTCCGGGCTTGACCGATGGACAGAGCGGAGCGTTCCGTGAATGCGTCGGAGCCGTTGGATGTGCGAACGAGGTTTCTCGCTGCCTTCCACACGACCTCGCCTGACCACGATCCGGCTCAGCGACTGTGCGAGACATGCGTATCGGTTCTTCCGGTCACACGGGCGGGGATCTCGGTGAATGTGGAGGGCGTGGGACTTGAAGTCCTGCGGACCAGCGACGCCGTCGCCGAACGCGTGGAATGGACTCAGGTCACGTTGGGCGAGGGACCCGGTGTGGACGCCATGGCATCCGGCGGCCCGGTGGTGGTGGCGGACCTGTCCGCATCGGACGCGCGGTGGCCGACGTTCGCCAATGAGGCCGCCGACATCGGCGTCGCCGCGATGTACGCACTACCGCTGCAGATCGGTGCGATCCAAGTAGGTGTCCTCGATCTGTACCGCGATGCTCCGGCAGAACTGGCCGCCATCGATTTTGCCAACGCGTTGGCGGTCGCCGAGATGGTGACCGCGACGTTGCTGAGTCCGGATCGAACAGATATCCCGGTCGATTCGATCGGATCGGTGTGGGACCAGCCCATAGGCAGTCGCGAGGTTCACCAGGCCACCGGGATGATCGTCGCGCAACTAGGGGTCAGCGCCCGAAACGCCTACGTCCGCCTGCAGGCCTACGCCTACGCGCACGGGCGATTGCTCAGTGATGTCGCCCATGAAGTTGTACATCGCCGGCTGAGGTTCACACCTGGCGCCGATGTCGACCCGGCAGCGGATCCAGACCCGGACCCATCGGTGGCCCCGTGAGCAAAGTTGACCACCACAGGCGCAGAGGGAAAAAATGATTCCGGTAAGGGGACACTGATGGACCGGTACGAGCAACTCGCGAATACATTCGTCGGACTGGCGGACACCCTCGTCGCAGACTATGACGTGGTCGAGTTCGCCCAGCGCCTGGTTGACAACCTCACTGCCTTGCTGCCGGTGTCCTCGGCCGGCATCATGCTCGGTGACGCGAACGGACGCCTGCATGTGTTCGCCTCGAGCAGCGAACACATCCGCCTCCTCGAATTGCTGCAAGTCGAGGCGAACGCCGGCCCGTGCCTGGAGGCCTACGTCACTCGGAACCCGGTGCTGGTACCCGCTATCCCGAACGAGAGCCAACGTTGGCCCGCGTTCGCCGAGCGTGCCGCGGAGTACGGGTTCGCAGCGGTGTTCGCGTTGCCATTGCGGTTGCGCGATGAGCGCATCGGCGCTGTGAATCTGTTCCGCACCGAACCCGGGCCACTGTCAGAGGTCGATCTTGCAGTCGGGCAAGGATTGGCAGACGTCGCTGCCGTCGGGATACTGCACCAACGCATCCTGACCCGCGCCGAGATCATCAATCAGCAGCTGCAAAGTGCTCTCAACACCCGGACCATCATCGAACAGGCAAAGGGTGTTCTCGCCGAGCGCGGGTCCGTCGGGATGGACGAATCCTTCGTTTTGCTGCGCTCGCACGCCAGGCGAACCAATCAACGACTGGCCGACCTGGCCCGCGCCGTGGTCGGCGGCGCTGACACCACGGCAATTCTCAACCCCGGAGCTGCACCCCAGGCCTGACACCGCTTACATGCGACGCGACAGATCACCATCGTCGTAGCGCGGCGGCGGCTGGTGCGGAGCCACCGGAGCCACCGGAGCGGCCGGCGTGTGCGGAGCGACCGGTGCTTGCGGCGGTGCCACCGGAGCGGGCCCGGCACTCGGACGATTTTCACTCGGTGTAGCAGCGCCTGCGCCCTCCGGAGCTCGCTCGGAGCGGTCGGTCAGCTGGGTCTCACGGGCATCCAGGCCAGCTTCACGCCGATCCTGCGCAGCATCGCGGTCGTTCTGCGCTGTCTCGCGATCCTCCTGCTGCTTGTCCCGCTCGTTGAGCTTGGCCTCGCGTTCCTCTTGCTGCTGTTGCGGATTCGGACCGCCGGGCTGACCCGGGCCGCCGGGCTGGCCAGGTTGACCGGCACCTGGCGCACCGTCCTTCCCCGCACCGTCGCCCTTGGCGCCTTCCATGGCCTTCATCAACGGCTCCATCAATGAGCCGAACTGTCCACCCATCTGGCCCGCCATCTGGGCCGGCGCCCCGGCCATCTGACCCATCTGGCCCATTTGCCCCAGCATCTGGCCGAGTTGGCCGACGCCCTCTCCACTGCCTTGGTCAGCCTTGTCGTAGGCGCCCTGGGCGTCAGAGAGCTTGCTGTTGAACATGTTTTCTTTGGCCGACAACGCCGTGACATTCGTCGTCATCGAGGCCGCCAGCGTCGGCAAGATCCCGGCGATGGTCATGCTCATCGCATCCTCGCCGGCTTGAATCGGCGGCATCTCGGGCAGCTCCACCGGCGCGGCGTTCCAGCTCAGCGGTGCGTCAGGAGTTGAGAGCGGATCACCCATGGAGTCCCCCTTGAATCAGCTCACCAGTCGTCATAGTCGTCATCGCCATCCCCCAACTCATGTTCCAGCGGGGCCGGTACTGCCAGACCCGATGTCGTGCCTCCGCCGCCTTCGCCACCGCGTTGGCCCATCATGCCCATCGGGCTGCCGCCGCCCATGCCCGCCGCGTTGGCCGCGGCGACCGGCGCGATACCGGCCATCACCGCGCCGCTGGCCCCGGGGTCGACGGCGACCGGCGCGGTGTTGCCACCGACGAGCCGCGACAACAGCGGGGTCTGCGGGCTGCCGCCACCCGGTCCGCCCGGCAGTCCTGCGGACTTGACCATGCCCGAACCGCTGCTCGGGCCGGCTCCGCCGGCCAGCGGATGATTCGAGAACGACGAGAACGGGCTCGGACCGGCACCGGAGCCCTTGCCACCTGAACCCAGCATGGATGTCAACTGCTGCAGAGGCTGGGACAGCTGCTGTAGCGGCTGGGAGAGCTGCTGGGGAATCTGACCGAGCATCTGCGGGATCTGCCCCAGCATCTGCGGGAGCTGGCTGATCAGCTGCATCATCTGCTCGCCGCCCTTTGAGGCGGCCTCCGTCGCCTGGGCGGTCGGGGGCGTGCCGACCTGCGGGAGGTTGGCTATGGTGCCCAGGCTGCCGGCCATCTCACTGCTCGCGGCCGAAACCGTCGCGATGTTCTGCGACAGCCCCATCTTGATGCGGCTCTCGATCAGCTGTTGGACATTGGGCGTGACCGCCGCCGCCGCCTGGAGCGCCATGACCTCCTGCTGGACCTCTTCGGCGGCCGCGTTGACCGCGGTCTTGGTCTGCACCACGGCCGCCGCCATGGTGGTCAGCGCGGTGGCGATGGCTTGAGCCTGAGCGGCGTTCGCCTCGTGGCCGGCGATCATCGTGGTGGCCTCGCCTGAGGCGGCGAGCGAACTGGCGCCCTTCCACCCCTCGCCGAGCTTCGCGAGCTGGCTGGTCTGCTGCGGAACGACGCTGCCGCTGATCTTGGTCGCGAGCTTCGTATACGACGCCGCAGCCGCGGTCAGCTGATCCTCATCGACATTCGGCCAAGCCGGTCCTTGCAACGTCTGCGACCCGTACGGGCTGCTGTCGCGCGGCATCCCCATGCCACGGCCCCCTTCTACGCGTGATGCACATGCGGAGCAAACATTACCGTGCCGATCAGGGGTGGCGACGCACCTTTACCCGAGGATCAATCCGGAGGTCGGCACGCCCGTTCCAGCAGTGACCAGCACATGCTCGACGCCCTCGACCTGGTTGACCGAAGTACCCCGCAACTGGCGCACGCCCTCGGCGATGCCGTTCATACCGTGGATGTAGGCCTCGCCGAGCTGACCACCATGGGTGTTGATCGGCAGCCGCCCGCCGATCTCGATGGCGCCACCGGCAATGAAGTCCTTGGCCTCGCCCTTACCGCAGAATCCGAGCTCCTCGAGCTGGATCAGCGTGTACGGGGTGAAGTGGTCATAGAGGATGGCGGTCTGGATGTCGGTGGGAGACAGACCGCTCTGGTCCCAGAGCTGACGGCCGACCAGGCCCATCTCGGGCAGCCCGAGCTCGTCGCGGTAGTACGAGTACATGGTGAACTGATCCGTGCCGGCGCCCTGAGCGGCGGCCTCGATGATCGCCGGCCGGTGCTTGAGATCCTTGGCCCGCTCGGGCGTGGTGACGACGATGGCGACACCGCCGTCGCTCTCCTGGCAGCAGTCCAGCAGCCGGAGCGGCTCGGCGATCCACCGCGAGTTCTGGTGATCCTCGATGGTGATGGGTTTGCCGTAGAAGAATGCCTTCGGGTTGGTGGCGGCGTGCTTGCGGTCGGCCACCGACACGGCACCGAAATCCGCACTGGTGGCGCCATATTCGTGCATGTAGCGCTGGGCGATCATCGCCACCGAGGCGGCCGGGGTGCTCAGACCGTGCGGGTAGGACCAGCTGTATTCGACACCGCGCGAGTCCGCGTTGACGGTCAGGCCGGTCATCACCTGCCCGAACCGGAACTCCGAGCGCTCATTAAAAGCTCTGTAGGCCACCGCACATTCCGCGACACCGGTGGCGACCGCGAGGGCAGCCTGCTGGACGGTCGCTGCCGCGGCACCGCCGCCGTAACCGATCTGACTGAAGAACTTCAGATCGCCGATCCCCGTGGACCGGGCCACGGCGGTCTCCAGGTTGGAGTCCATCGTGAAGGTCACCAGGCCGTCGACATCAGAGGGCTCGAGACCGGCGTCGTCGAGCGCGTCGAGCACCGCCTCGGCGGCCAGCCGCAGCTCACTGCGACCGGAGTTCTTGGAGAAGTCGGTGGCGCCGATACCGGCGATGGCGGCTTTACCGGACAGGCTCACTGTGCGCCTCCCAGAACGAGGGTGGACGTGGCGATGACATGGTTGCCAAGGCTGTTGCTGCCCACCACTTTCAGGGTCACCAGGTCGCCCTCGATCTCGGTGACCTCACCGGTGAAGGTGATCGTGTCGTAGGCGTACCACGGCACCCCGAGTCGCAGCTTGATCGACTTGACGATGGCGTTGGGTCCAGCCCAGTCGGTCACGTACCGACCGACCAGACCGGTGTCGGTGAGGATGTTGACGAAGATGTCCTTGGAACCCTTGGCCTGCGCCTTGTCCCGGTCGTGGTGCACATCCTGGTAGTCGCGCGTCGCGATGGCGGTGGAGACGATGAACGTCGGGTCGCCGTAGATCTTGAGTTCGGGGAGTGGAGTGCCCACTTGAACGTCGGAGATAGTCAGGCTCATGCTTGCGGCTCCCATGCGTACAACGTCCAGGCCGGGCTGATCTCACTGTCCGGGAAGTCGATAAAGGTTGCGGTGACCGGCATTCCGATCTTCACCTGATCGGCGGCGATACCCCGCAGTTCACCCAGCATCCGCACGCCCTCCTCGAGTTCGACCAGCGCGATGACGAACGGCAGGCTGCGTCCGGGCACCTTGGGCGCATGGTGCACGACGTAGCTGAACACCGTGCCCTTGCCGGAGGCGACGACGTAGTCGGACTCCGTCACCGGGTCCTTGTAGTCCTTCCACACGGCAGGCACCGGCGGGTGCTGCAGGGTTCCGTCCGGGCGACGCTGGATCCTCAACTCGTGGGCGTTGACGCCGTCCCAGAAAAACTTGGTGTCCCGCGACGAGGATGGCCGCATCAGTTTGTCAGGATCGAGATCCTCAGGGATGACCGCCGTTTCGGCTGAGTCCTCCCCGGTCTGCTTTCCGGCCGGCAGAAATTTCATGATCCGCCAGTCCATGTCGGCCACTTCCTCGTCACCGACATGCCAGCGGATCTTCTGATTGATGAAATAGCCCTCGCCCAACGCGGTCTGCTTGGGGCCGACGATGCCCACGATCTCGGCGCTCATCGCCACCTGCTCGCCGGGTTGGAGGTACCGGTGATACGTCTGGTCGCAGTTGGTGGCCACGACGCCGACATACCCGGCGTCGTCGAACAACTTCATCGCACGACCCAGCGGATCATCGTCGGAGCGGGTGCGACCCAGGCCCATCATGGTCCAGACCTGGATCATCGCCGGCGGTGCCACGATGCCGGGATGCCCTGCGGCCCGGGCTGCGGCCTCGTCGACATAGATCGGATTCTTGTCTCCGATCGCGTCGACCCAGTGGTGAATCATGGGCTGATTCACCGGATCCCGAGCCACAGTCGGCTTGCTCGTGCCGGACGCGATGATCTGGTCGATGCCTGCCTGCAGATCGCTCACCTGCACCCTCCTCGTCGAAAGTGAAGTTGTTCGCGAGATTCGGTCAATTCTTCGCCATCGAGCTCACACTCGGCGACACCGACAGTCACCGCGGAACCCGCGGCACCTTCAGACCGGACGCCGCGATCATCTCGCGCATGACTTCGTTGACGCCACCACCGAAGGTGATCACCAGGTTGCGTTTGGCCATCTTGTCCAGCCAGATCAGCAGCTCGCCGGTCTCGGGATCGGCCGGGTTGCCGTACTTGCCGACGATCTCCTCGGCCAACCGACCGACTTCCTGGATGCGTTCGGTGGAGAACACCTTGGTGGCGGCGGCGTCGGCCACGGCGATGGTCTCGCCGGACGCGGCGACCTGCCAGTTGAGCAGCTCGTTGATCCGCCAGATCGACTTGATCTGCCCCAGAAGGCGTTTCACGTCGTCATGCTCGATCGGGGTGACACCGTCCGAACCCGGCTTGGACGCCCAGGCGTGCACCTGGTCGTAGATGCCGGCGATGCGGCCGGCCGGGCCCAGACCGACCCGCTCGTGGTTGAGCTGGGTGGTGATGAGCTTCCAGCCGCCGTTCTCCTCGCCCACGAGCATGTCGGCGGGGACGTGCACGTCGTTGTAGTACGACGCGTTGGTGTGATGCGCACCGTCGGACAGGATGATCGGCGTCCAGGAGTAGCCGGGATCCTTGGTGTCGACGATCAGGATCGAGATGCCCTTGTGCTTGGCCGCGGTCGGGTCGGTACGGCAGGCCAGCCAGATGTAGTCGGCGTCGTGTGCGCCCGTGGTCCACATCTTCTGCCCATTGACGATGTACTCGTCACCGTGCCGCACGGCGGTGGTCCGCAACGACGCGAGGTCGGTGCCGGCGTCGGGCTCGGAATAGCCGATCGCGAAATGCACTTCACCTGCGAGAATTCCGGGCAGGAACTTCTTCTTCTGTTCCTCGGTGCCCAGCGCCTGCAGGGTCGGGCCGACCGTCTGCAGCGTGACCATCGGCAGCGGGATGTCGGCGCGGTTGGCCTCGTTGATGAAGATCTGCTGCTCGACGGGGCCGAAGCCCAGGCCGCCGTACTCCTTGGGCCAGCCGACGCCGAGTTTGCCGTCGCTGCCCATCCGCTTGATCACCGTGCGGTAGGCCTCGTTGTGCCGGTCGGACTCCATCGCCGCGGCCTCTTCGGGCGTGATGAGGGTCGAGAAGTATTCCCGCAGTTCGGTTTGCAGTGCCCGCTGCTCGGGTGTCAGGTCGATGAACATTACGCTCCCACCAAATCGAGGCGATGCGACGGACCGCCCAGCAGCCGGGTCAGATCCTTGATCGAGGAGTAGTAGCGGTCCATCGGGTAGGTGATGTCCATACCCATACCGCCGTGCAGATGATGGCACAACCGCATGGCCGGGGCCGCCTGCGAGGTGAGCCAGTAGCCCAGGATGTCCAGATCTTCGTCGGCGTCGAGGCCCTCGGACAGCCGCCACAGAGCCGAGGTGGACAGCAAAGAGATTGTCCGCGAGGCGATGTAGACCTCGGACAGCTGTGCGGCCACAGTCTGGAACGTCGAGAGCGGCCGGCCGAACTGCTCACGCGTCGCCACGTAGTCGGCGGTCAACCGCAGCGCGCCGGCCACCAGTCCGGCTGCGAACGCGCCTGTGACGGCCAGTGCCAGCTGGTTGACCCGGTGCGCACTCGCGCCGTCGAGGACATCGGCGGCGTCGACCGCGACATCGGCGAACGTGACGGCGTATTCGTCGGAACCGTTGGAGGTCGGGGTTTTGGTGATCGTCACACCGTCGGCCGCGGGCGAGACCACCACCACGGCGTTGTCGGTGGTGACCACCAGCCACTTCGCCGTCTCGGCATAGGGCACACCGATTTTGGTGCCGTTGAGCTTGCCTTCCGCGAAGTTGGTCGCGGGACGTTCCGGCAGCGACTGCCCGGGTTCGTTGAGCGCCGCCGAGAGCACCGCACCGCCTGCGACACCGGACAGATACCGGTCCTGCTGCGACTCGGTGGCCAGGTCGAGCAGCGATACCAGACCGAGGCCAACGGTGGCCAGCGCGGGGCCGGTGGTGCCGTGCCGACCGATCTCGGTCAGCGCGGTCGACAGTTCGGGCAGACCCAACCCGTCACCGCCGAGTCGGTCCGGCACTCCCAGCGCCGCGACGCCACCGGAAACCAGTGCATCCCAGGTGTTGTCGCGTTCCAGAACAGAGGTCACCACGTCGGCGACAGCCTGCTGTTCTGGGTTCGGTGTGAAATCCACCCGAATCCTCCTTGATTCGTCAGGCGATCAGTGCGCTCGTTGGGCTCAGGCGATCAGTGGTTGACCGGGCACTTGCCGGTGTAATCAACCGGCCAGTGCTTGATGCCGTTGAGCCATCCGGACTTCAGCCGCTCGGGATCGCCGATCGGCTTGAGGTCGGGCATGTGATCGGCGACCGCGTTGAAGATCAGGTTGATGGTCAGGCGGGCCAGGTTGGCGCCGATGCAGTAGTGCGCCCCGGTGCCGCCGAATCCGACGTGCGGGTTGGGGTCGCGAAGGATGTTGAAGGTGAAGGGGTCTTCGAACACCGCATCGTCGAAGTTGGCCGAACGGTAGGACATCACCACGCGCTCGCCGGCCTTGATCTTGACGCCCGAGATCTCGGTGTCCTCGCTGGCGGTGCGTTGGAAGGCCGAAACCGGTGTGGCCCAACGGATGATCTCGTCGACAGCGGTCTTCGGCCGCTCCCGCTTGAAAAGCTCCCACTGATCGGGGTTCTGGGAGAACGCGATCATGCCGTGGGTGATGGAGTTACGACTGGTCTCATTGCCGGCGACGGCCAGCATGATGACGAAGAAGCCGAACTCGTCGTCGCTGAGCTTCTCGCCGTCGATGTCGGCCTGGATCAGCTTGGTGACGATGTCGTCGGTCGGGTTCTTGCCCCGCTCCTCGGCCATCTTCATGGCGTAGGTGATGACCTCGAACGAGGACATGGCCGGGTCGACGTCGGCGTATTCGGGATCGTCGCCCGCGGTCATCTCGTTGGACCAGCGGAACAGCTTGTCGCGGTCGTCCTGGGGCACACCGAGCAGTTCGGCAATGGCCTGCAGCGGCAGCTCGCAGGACACCTGCTCGACGAAGTCACCGGTGTTCGAGGCGGCGGCATTCTTGGCGATCTGCTGGGCCCGGGAGTTCAGCTCGTCCTCGAGCCGCGCGAGCGCACGCGGGGTGAAGCCACGGGAGATGATCTTGCGGAGCCGGGTGTGGTGCGGGGCGTCCATGTTCAGCAGGACAGCGCGCTGCAGGTCGACCGCTTCGCGGGTCATCTCCTGCGGCCAGACCGGAATCGCGCCGTTCATCGCGCTGGAGAACACCTCGCTGCGCAGCGAGACGTCCTTGACGTCCTCGTGCCGGGTCACCAGCCAGTAGCCCTTGTCACCGAAGCCTCCGGTGCCTCCGGGGACGTCGACCCAGTGAACCGGCTCGGCCTTACGCAGCTCGGCGAGTTCCTCGACCGGCAGGCCCTTGAGGTTCAGCTCGGAATCGAGGAAGTCGAATTCCTTGGGAATGTTGGGGCAGCCCATGTGTCTAACTCCTAGTGTCTGTAGCAAGCCGTGCGCGTAGCCAGCAATGCTTGAAACAACGTGGTCTAGTACCAATTGAGACCATTGAAACACGGCTTGACCGCAGATCAAAGGTAGTGGTGCATCGCCGCTTGTCAGAGTAATGAAACGTGTTCTAGCCTGACTCCATGGGTAACCCTGTCATCGTCGAAGCCACCCGCAGCCCCATCGGCAAGCGCAACGGCTGGTTGTCCGGCCTGCATGCCACCGAGCTGCTCGGAGCCGTCCAGAAGGCCCTCATCGAGAAGGCCGGAATCGACCCCGGCAGCGTCGAGCAGGTGATCGGCGGTTGCGTCACCCAGTACGGCGAGCAGGCCAACAACGTCACCCGGCAGTCCTGGCTGATCGCCGGGTTGCCCGAGCACGTCGGCGCCACCAGCGTCGACTGCCAGTGCGGCAGCGCGCAGCAGGCCAACCACCTGGTCGCCGGCCTCATCGCGACCGGGGCCATCGACATCGGCATCGCCTGCGGGATCGAGGCGATGAGCCGGGTCGGCCTGGGCGCCAACGGCGGCGGCGCCCGTGCCGCGTCGTGGGACATCGACCTGCCGAACCAGTTCGAAGCCGCCGAGCGCATCGCCAAGCGCCGTGGCATCACCCGCGCCGACATCGACGCACTGGGGTTCGCCTCTCAGGCAAAGGCCAAGCAGGCGTGGGCCGAGGGCCGTTTCGACCGCGAGATCTCCCCGATCGATGCACCGGTCATCGACGAGAACAAGCAGCCGACCGACGAATGGAACACGGTCAGCCGCGACCAGGGGCTCCGCGATACCACCCTTGAGGGTCTGGCGGCGCTGAAGCCGGTCATGGAAGGCGGTATCCACACCGCCGGAACGTCGTCGCAGATTTCCGACGGTGCCGCCGCGGTGCTGTGGATGGACGAGGACAAGGCGAAGGCGCTCGGCCTCAAACCCCGCGCCCGCATCATCAGCCAGGCCAACGTCGGCGCCGAGACCTACTACCACCTCGACGGTCCCGTGCAGTCCACCGCGAAGGTCCTCGAAAAAGCCGGCATGAAAATCGGCGACATCGACCTCGTCGAGATCAACGAGGCGTTCGCCTCGGTGGTGCTGTCCTGGGCCCGGGTGCACGGGGCCGACATGGACAAGGTCAATGTCAACGGCGGTGCCATCGCGCTGGGCCACCCGGTCGGATCGACCGGTGCGCGCCTGATCACCACCGCTCTGCACGAATTGGAGCGCACGGACAAGAGCACGGCGCTGATCACCATGTGCGCCGGCGGGGCGCTGTCCACCGGCACGATCATCGAGCGGATCTAGTGACCCCTTCCGAGTCGTCTGCTGGGCCTGTTTCAGATGCCGACCGCATCGCCGCCGCACAGGCGTACATCGATGCGCTGGTGAGCCATCAGGCGGATGCGGTCCCGTTCTCACCGGATTGCATCCGCATCGAGATGGGTCTGAAGACCGGCCGCTCCGGAGATCACCTGCGCCGCAGCCTGAACAACGGTCCGCAGTTCAAGTTGATCGAGAAGACGACGACGCCGGAGTTCACCGTCGACGGCGATCAGATCCGGGCTCGATTCGATGTACTGACCAAGCCGCGTCTGTTCGGGCGGCGGGTGTGCTCACACGTCGACGAGACGTTCCTGATTCCGGCATCGGATGGACAGATCCATCACATCCGCGCCTCCCTGACCCCGTTCATCAGCCGCTAAGGTCCCCCGCATGGCCAACACCCCTCGTCCGCTCAGCCCCAAACAGGTCGAACGGCTCAACGCGAAATCGACCGGCACCGCGATCAAGTGGATGTCGCGCGCCCAGACCTGGATCTTCAAGAAGACGGGCGGGCGCTTCGGCGACAAGTTCCTGCGCGGCGCCGAAGTGGGCATCCTGACGACGACCGGGCGCAAGTCGGGCGAGGAGCGGGACAGCCCGCTCCTGTACCTCCAGGAAGGCAAACGCATCGTGCTGGTCGCCTCGCAGGGCGGCCGGGCCACCAATCCGATGTGGTACCTGAACCTGGTGGCCAATCCCCGGGTGAAGTTCCAGACCAAGCACGAGACCTTGGAACTCACCGCGCGCGATGCCACCGACGCCGAGCGCGACGAGTACTGGCCCAAGCTGGACGCCATGTACGCCGACTTCGTGAACTACCGGTCCTACACAGACCGCAAGATCCCGATCGTGATCTGCGACCCGGCCTGACCGGACGTCTCCCAAAAGCGCCCCCGACCTCGAGGTCGGGGGCGCTTTTGGGTTGCGAGGTGTCCTGTAGCTGGCCAATTACGCAACTCTTGGTAGCAGAATTGACGAGTGAACAGAATTTTGATTATGTTCTGTGAGCCCGCGCACAGTGAACGGCAAGTGAGCGGCAGCCCACATTTTCGTGAACCGATGGAGAACGTATGCAACGACCCAACCGCCGCCGGGCTGCCGGTGCCGCCGCGACCACCCTGACAGCGTGTTCCCTCTTCGCGGCCGCGACCCTGCCCGCCGCCGCCATGACGGTCACCTTCATCCGGCATTCCGAATCGCAGGCCAACGCCTCCGGCTACATCGACACGAGCACTCCCGGGCCGCACCTGACCAATGACCAGGTCAACCAGAATGATGGTCCGACCGGCGAGCAGCAGGCAGTCGACTGGGCCAATGCCCAGTGCCCCACTGCCGAGTGCACCAAGTTCGACGCGCTCTACGCCTCGACCATGATCCGCACCCAGGAGACTGCGGCACCGTTCGCCCTCAAGCGTGGGTTGCCGGTCACCGTCCTTGGTGCCTACGACCCGGATCACCCGCAGCAAAACTCCGGTGTGCAGGAAATCAGTGCAGGCATCTTCGAGGGCCTGCCCGAGGGCGAGGGCATCGGCCGCATCGGCTACATCCTTGCGCCGCTGGCCTGGACGCTGGGCCTGCAGTTCGTCCCGATCCCCGGCGGAGAGAACGGCCTGGAGTTCAACGAGCGCGTGACCAATGCCCTCTCCCAGGTCGAGTCGGACACCGAGGACACCAACGGCGACGGCGAGATCGACGCCGCGGTGTTCTCACACGGCGCGACCATCATGATGTGGACGATGATGAACGTCGACAACCCCAACCTGTTGTTGATCGTGCAGCATCCGTTGAACAACACCGACACGGTCGTCGTCGAGAAAAACGACGACGGCAGTTGGACCCTGAAGAGCTGGGCTGGTGAAGAGGTCGGTCCGGCCAACTACCCGACCCAGATGTTCGTCAACGTGCGCGATCTGATCGTGGCGCCGCAGAAAGCGGCCTACGACATGCGGCTCCCGGTCCTTTCGCTCGACGCCGAGGGCATCGTCACCACCGGTGCGCAGGGCGTGCAGAACGTCGCCAACGCCGGCGTGAAGTTCGTCAAGGACTCGATCACCGACACCGTCAACGCGATCACCGGAATCCCCGGCTCGTTGGGGAAGCAGCCGGAATCGCCGGTGTCGAAGGTCAGCACCCTCAACGCCACCGCGGACAACGGTGGCGCCTTCGGCACCACGGCCGCGGGCGACAGCGCTGCCGAAGGCGCCACCGAAGCCGTCGAAAAGGCAACCGAGCCGGTGCAGCCCAAGGCCACCGCCACCCGCGTCACCAACGGCGCGACGCGGCTGACCAATGGCAACAAGGTCGAGCCGGGTAACGCTGCCTCCGCGGTGCGCGATCGGGCCAATCAGGCCGCAGACGAGGTGCGTAGCGGGATCGAGTCCTCGGTCACACAGGCCCGTGACACCGTCAAGAAGCTGACCGGTGCCACCAAGGCCGACAAGTCCGATGACAACAAGGCCAAGCCGAAGGCCAAAGACGCGGCATGAAATAGGCTGCAGCGCAAAGGAATACCAACTGGGCCGGTCCCCCTCCTCACGTCGAGGAGGGGGACCGAGCCGTGCCCTCGGCGGTCCGGCAAACGACCTCATGTTTCGTGAAATAGTTTCCCGCACAACGGGATAACGCCTGGACTTAATCCCAACTGGGCAGACAATGCAGTTGGCCGGCCAACGCACTGTCACCGGCAGGTCACGTGAAATCCGTACAGCCGCAATGGAGGAAACACATGAACCGCCGCAAAGGTGACGCGCCGGCGTCCCGATATAGAAGCATTCTAGGGGGTGTCGCCTTGGCATTCCTCGCGTTCTTCCTGGCGATGCCCGTCGCCCATGCCGCCGAGAACATGCGCATCACGTTCATCCGGCATGGCGAATCGGAGGGCAACGCCTCCGGGCTGATCGACACCAAGACCCCCGGGCCGGTGCTGACCGAAAAGGGCCGTCAGGAGGCCCAGGCCGTAGCTGACCTGCTGGGCGACAACAACTATGACGCGATCTATGCCTCGCAGATGGTGCGCACGCAGCAGACCGCCGCGCCGATGTCGGCCTACCTGGGCCTGCCGATCCAGGTGCTGCCCGGCCTGCAGGAGATCGAAGCAGGCATCTACGAGGGCACGCCCGAGAGTGAGGCGGCCGCCGGATACGGGAAGATCATCGGCGCGTGGGCGATTGCGGGCCAACGCGGCGTGGCGATGCCCGGAACCACGCTCACCGGAGACGGCCTTGACGCCCGGGTCGATGGTGCGATCCAGCAGATGTACGACAAAGGCGATCGCAATGTCGCGGTGTTCTCCCACGGCGGCACCATCATGGTCTGGACAATGATGAACGCGTCGAATCTCACCGTGACGGACAAGATCGACCTACTCAGCCATTACGCGCTCGGCAACACCGATTACGTTGTCGTCGAGGGCAATCCCGAGGACGGCTGGATCCTGACGGACTGGAACGGCAAGAAGTTCAGCCCCGAACCCACCTTCGAGCACGAAGTGAACATGCAGCTGCGGACGCTGAGCAGGCAGCTGACCGCCGCCGCCGATCAGGTCAAAGCGGCATTCCAGACCGGTGATCTGAAGACGATCGCGACCGCGATCAACCACAGCGTCGCAGACGCATCCTTCTCGGTCACCAAATTCAGCCGTGCGATCAACGCGCAGATCATCGAGCGCGTCAGCGACACGGTCCAAAAGGATACGAGCGATCTCCAGGAGAAGGTGACCACTGGCACCGAGAACGTCAAGAACTCGGTGAACACCACGACCGACAGCGTCGCGAAGGCAGTTCAGTCCGCCCCGGAGACGGAGACTGTCTCGGACACAACGAAACCGGCCGATTCCGCATCCCTCGCGGGGACGAAGTCGAAGCTCAAGGCCGCGGCCGATGGCATCGTCAAGCCGCGCACTGCGACTGACCTGTCGGACGGCAACAAGGCGCTACCGGGTGTCACGAAGTCGCTCAGCCGTGCCGGCGAGCAGGTGCGCACCGCCGCCAAGGAAGCGCACGACCAGGTGTCGTCGTCGATCAAGAAGCTCGGCGATGCGGTCAAGAAGGCCACCGGCCAGACCGGCCAGACCGGAACGTCCGCGACGTCCGCGACGTCCGCGACGTCCGCGACGTCCGCGACGTCCGCCAAAGACAGCGGCGCCGGCAGCGACACCGCAGGCAAGGACGCCGCCTAACCCTCACGAGCAGACGCAAAACTGCCCCTTTTCTGAAGTGCTCCCCGGAAGTTGGACTGAGAAATTCAGTTTCTTCTTCTGGGGAGTACTTTTTTGCATCCTTCTAGTTCGTTGAGTGAGGCTCAACGTGGTGCGGCGGTAGCGTTGTTCGAGCAGGGTCGGGGCTATGGCGCCACGGCGAGGTATCTGGGAGTGAGCCGGGGGCCGGTTCGCGAAATATATCGCCGTTGGGTCCTGCATGGCAGGAAGGTACTGGTGGCAAAACCGACCAAAACGCAGTACTCGTTCGAGTTCAAGCTCGAAGTGGTGGGCAAGGTGATCGACGAGGGTGCGTGTGCGCAGCAGGTAGCTCAGGAGTACCGGCT
>NZ_AUEQ01000022.1 GCF_000426065.1 Mycobacterium sp. URHD0025
TGGTGCATTCCGATCAGGGCTTCCAATACCGGCATTGGTCCTGGCGTAAGTTGCTCGGCGACGTTGAGGCGGTGCAGTCGATGTCGCGCAAAGGCAACTGCTATGACAACGCGGTCATGGAGAACTTTTTCGGCCACCTGAAGTCAGAAATGTTCCACCACAACCGGTTCGACACTGTCGAGGACTTCGCCGCTGCCCTCGACACCTACATCCACTGGTACAACATCGAACGAATCTCGACAAAGCTCAAGGGCCTGAGCCCGGTCCAATACCGGGCCCAGGCCCTTGCCGCTTAGGCTCCAAACGTCAGAGTCCAACTTCTGGGGACCACTTCAGTTTTAGGGCAGTTTTGTGTCTGCTCGCGAGGGAAACTCAGCGCTTGTCGATGTTGACGTAACCGCGCTCGGTGTAGCCGGTGTAGATCTGGCGCGGGCGGCCGATCTTGTTGGGCTCCGAATGCATCTCGCGCCAGTGCGCGATCCAGCCGGGCAACCGGCCGAGTGCGAACAGCACGGTGAACATGCGGGTCGGGAAGCCCATCGCCCGGTAGATCACGCCGGTGTAGTAATCCACGTTCGGGTACAGCTTGCGCTCGATGAAGAAATCGTCGGTCAACGCGATCTCTTCGAGCTGCTTGGCGATGTCGAGCAGCTCGTCATCGCCGCCGAGCTTGCCCAGGATCTTGTCGGCCTGCTCCTTGACGATGCGGGCGCGCGGATCGTAGTTCTTGTACACGCGGTGACCGAAGCCCATCAGCTTCACGCCGTCTTCGCGGTTCTTGACCTTCTTGACGAACGTCTGCACATCGTCGTCACCGGTGCGGATCTTCTCCAGCATCTCCAACACCGCCTGGTTCGCGCCGCCGTGCAGCGGGCCCCACAGCGCGTTGATGCCACCGGAGATCGAGGTGAACAGGTTGGCCTGCGAGGACCCGACCAGACGCACCGTCGACGTCGAGCAGTTCTGCTCGTGATCGGCGTGCAGGATCAGCAGCATGTCCAGCGCCCGCACGATCTCGGGGTCGACCTCATACGGCTCGGCCGGGAAACCGAACGTCATCCGCAGGAAGTTCTCCACCAACGTCAACGAGTTGTCCGGGTACAGGAACGGCTGCCCCTCGGACTTCTTGTAGGCATACGCCGCGATGGTGGGCAGCTTGGCCAGCAGGCGGATGGTCGACAGCTCGACCTGCTTGTTGTCCAGCGGATCCAGCGAATCCTGGTAGTAGGCGCTCAGCGCGTTGACCGCACTGGACAGCACCGGCATCGGATGGGCATTGCGCGGGAAACCGTCGAAGAAGCGCTTGAGATCCTCGTGCAGCAGGGTGTGCCGCTGGATCTGGGTGGTGAACGCCTCCAGCTGCTCGGCCGTCGGCAACTCACCGTAAATCAGCAGATAGCTGACTTCGATGAACGTCGAATTCTCGGCCAGCTGCTCGATCGGGATACCCCGGTACCGCAGGATTCCGGCATCACCGTCGATGTAGGTGATCGCCGACTTGGTCGACGCGGTATTGACGAAACCACCATCGAAGGTGGTGTAGCCGGTCTTGGCCAGCAACGGACCAAGCGCGATGCCGTCACTGCCCTCGGTAGCGCGGACGATATCCAGATCAATCTCGCCACCGGGGTACTTGAGAGTGGCAAGCTCCTGCCCACTCGACGGGTTTTCGGCCACGGGAGTCCCTTCATCCTCGTCGGGAACCGACAACTGCTCTACAAAAGGTAGTCGCAATCGATCCGCGCTGCCCGCGGGGGGTTACCAACGGGTTGTGAATCCAGCTCAGACTCGGCTGGGCAGGCTGCCTGCGACCTATCCCAGGCCCGCGACAACTTCCAGGAAATCCGCGTAGGTGGCCTCGATCCTGGCGACGATGTCATCCACCGTCACGGAGGCCCAGTCGGCCTGAGAGCCCAGCTCAGCGATGCCGGTCATGATGATCGAACTCCACAACACCGCCGTCAGTTTGAGCCGGCGATCATTGCCGGGCACGGCCATCCGCTGCGCCAGCACCGCATTGACCGCGTCCGCCCGGAACTCCGAAGCCGACTGCATCAACGCCGGAGACGCGGTGATGATGCGTGCCGAAGCCAACAATCGATCCGCGGTGAGCTGAGTCGGCGGGGCCGTCTTGGTCCTGAGGAACGCCTGCACGTGCGCCCGGTACAGCGCCTCGATGTCACTGATTCCCGACGGTTGTGCGGCCAGCTCGACCGCGACGATCTCGATCACCTCATCGATGAACGCGAGGATGACGGCGTCCTTGGTCGCGAAGTAACGGCTGAACGTGCGGGGGGAAACGTCCGCGACCGCGGCAATCTGTTCGACGGTGGTCTGCTCGAAACCCTGACGGTCGCAAAGATCGATGGCGGCCTCGATCAGCATCGTTCGCGTGCGCTGTTTCTTACGCTCACGCAAACCCGTCGGCGCCTGCCGCGCAACGTCAACCACGAGACCGGATGCTATCGCTCAAAGGCCTGCTTTTCGGTCCTTTTGAGCAACTATGTGGCGCGGGATGCCATTCGCCGGTGGTCACACTTTGTCAGGCTCGGACTGTTCCAGCGGCATGCTGGTGTTCACCCGGTAGCGCACGAACGCAGGCACCACGAGCGCCGCGAGCACCACGCCGACGACCACCAGCGCCCCGCCACCGGCCGCGGCGACCGTCGTTCCCACCGCCGCCGCTGCCGCCCCGTGCAACGTGTCGGCCAGCCGCGGGCCACCGGCGACCACGACCGTGAACACGCCCTGCAACCGGCCGCGCAGCTCATCGGAGGCCGCCTGCTGCAGGATCGTCGACCGGAACGCCGCCGACACCATGTCCGCCGCGCCGCCGATCGCCAAGAACGCCAACGCAATCCACAACACCAGCCCCGCCTGGCCGTGGGCCATCCCACCGACCAGTCCGAATCCGACCATCGCCACGCCCCACACCACGATCGCCAGCACCACGGCCAGGCCCTGTCTGCCGATCCTCGGCAGCCAGCCCGAGAACACGCCACCGGCCACCGCGCCCACCGACATCGCCGCCGCCAGCAGCGCCATCGCGGTGCCACCCCCGACCGGGCCGCCGAAACTCTCGTGCGCCATCTGGGGGAACAACGCGCGCGGCATGCCGAAGATCATCGCCACCAGATCGACGACGAACGACATCAGCACCACCCGGTTGCCGGCCAAGTAGCGGAAGCCGTCCAGCACCGCCGTCAGGCCCCAGCGCGAGGCCCCCTCCTCGGTACTCGCCGGCGGCATCGGAGCCAGCCGGAAGGTCGCCCAGATCGGCGCCAGACAGGTCACGGCGTCGATCAGGTACAGCGTCGACAGGTCCACCCAGTTGAGCAGGAACCCGGCCATCAGCGGGCCGACGATCGCACCGAACTGCATGACAGTCATGTTCAGCGAGTTCGCCGCGGGCAACTGCTCACCCGGCAGCATCCGCGGTATGGCGGCGGAGCGGGTCGGGCTGTTGATCGCGTAGAACGCCTGCTGCACACCGAGCAGGCACAAGACCACCCACACGTTGTTCAGGGCCAGCGCGGCCTGCAGCCACAACAGCACCGAGGCCGCGGCCAACCCGATCGAGGCGATGATCAGCAGCAGCCTGCGGTCCATCGCGTCGGCCCAGGCGCCACCCCACAGGCCGAAAACCACCAGCGGTACCAGCGCGAACAAACCGGAAAGCCCCACGTAAGCCGAGTTCTCGGTGAGCACGTACAGCTGCACCGGCACCGCGAAGATGGTCAGGTTTGCGCCGATGACCGTCGGGATTCCGGCCACCCACAGCCGCCGGAAATCCGGTGTGCGCAGCGGTGTGGTGTCGGCGAAAAGGCGCCCCACCTACGGCTGGAGGCGCTCGGCGCGGTTGCCGATCACCCGAATTCGGTTGTGCACCCGGTCCTCCCGGCCCTGCCAGAACTCGACGCTCTCCGCGGCGATCAGGTAACCACCCCAGTTCGGCGGC
Organism: Mycobacterium sp. URHD0025; assembly: GCF_000426065.1. GTDB lineage: Bacteria > Actinomycetota > Actinomycetes > Mycobacteriales > Mycobacteriaceae > Mycobacterium. Next base: position 3,959 of record NZ_AUEQ01000022.1, read on the forward strand.
ACCGGCACCGCTTCGAGACCGGCGAACCGCTCGGTCACCTCGGCGAGCTGGGCGAGCAAGGCCTGACGCGACGCGATCGGGTCGGATTGGTGCGATGCCCAGGCACCCAGCTGTGAACCCCTTGGCCGCTTGGACCAGTACTGCTCGGTGTCCTCACGGCTGACCTTGGTGACCGGACCGCGCACGTGGACCTGACGCCCCAGCTGGTACCAGGGGAACGTCGCCGATGCGTAGGGATTCGCGGCCAGCTGTGCGCCCTTGGCAGAGTCATAGTTCGTGAAGAACGTGATGCCCGTCTCGTCCATGCTCTTGCACAACACCGTTCGGGTGACCGGTCTTCCCTCGTGGTCGACGGTCGCCACCACCATGGCGTTGGGCTCGGCCACCCCGGCGCGGTACGCATCTGCCAACCAGGTCCGCACCAGGCTCAGCCAACCGATCGCCGGATCCTCGCCGAGCCAATCGACATCGAGGTCGCCGCAGCCGTCCTTCTCGACGTAATCCACGCGCATGGCAGCCAGGTCATGGTGGTGTTCGGGGGGTTGTCCGGAGGGTCTTGCCACCGCGCTAACGCTACGCCTGAGCGTGGTGCAAGAATCTGGCCATGCCCGCTGTACCGGAAGACTTCGTTGCCGGCCTCGAAGGCGTCGTTGCCTTCACCACCGAAATCGCCGAACCGGACAAGGACGGCGGAGCGCTGCGCTACCGCGGCGTGGACATCGAGGAACTGGTGAGCCGCCGGGTCACCTTCGGCGACGTGTGGGGACTGCTGGTCGACGGCAGCTTCGGCACGGGCCTGCCCCCGGCCGAGCCGTTCCCGCTGCCCATCCACAGCGGCGACGTGCGGGTCGACGTCCAGGCCGGGCTGGCCATGCTGGCACCGATCTGGGGCTACGCACCGCTGCTGGACATCGACGACAGCACCGCGCGGGACCAGTTGGCGCGGGCCTCGGTCATGGCGCTGTCCTACGTCGCCCAATCCGCCCGCGGCATCTACCAGCCAGCGGTATCCCAGCGCACGATCGACGAATGCGACACGGTCACAGCACGTTTCATGACGCGCTGGCAGGGCGATCCGGATCCCAGGCACGTCGAGGCGATCGACGCCTACTGGGTGACCGCCGCGGAGCACGGGATGAACGCGTCGACCTTCACCGCGCGGGTGATCGCCTCCACGGGCGCCGATGTCGCGGCCGCCCTGTCGGGCGCGGTGGGCGCGATGAGCGGACCGCTGCACGGCGGCGCCCCGGCCCGGGTGCTCCCGATGATCGAGGAAGTCGAGAAGACCGGTGACGCCCGCGCGGTGGTGAAGGGCATCCTGGATCGCGGCGACAAACTCATGGGCTTCGGGCACCGCGTGTACCGCGCCGAGGATCCGCGGGCACGGGTGCTGCGGGCCACGGCCAAACGTCTTGAGGCGCCCCGCTACGAGGTGGCCGCCGCACTGGAGCAGGCCGCGCTGGCCGAGCTTCGCGAACGCCGTCCGGACCGGGCCATCGAGACCAATGTCGAGTTCTGGGCCGCGGTGATCCTGGACTTCGCCCAGGTGCCGGCGTCGATGATGCCCGCGATGTTCACCTGCGGGCGGACCGCCGGATGGTGCGCGCACATCATGGAGCAGAAGCGGCTGGGCAAGCTGGTTCGCCCGGCCGCCATCTACATCGGCCCCGAGCCGCGCAGTGTGGAATCGGTCGCGGGATGGGACAAGATCGCCACGTCATGAGCGGCGCTCGCGACGTGTTCGCTTCTGCAGCACATACTTTCGCCCGGTTGGTGCAGGTGCTGCCGGCGGACTCGTTCGCTCGCCCCGGCCTGGGCGAGTGGGATCTGCGCGCCCTGGTGGGCCACACCTCGCGCTCGCTGATCACCGTCAGCACGTACCTGCAGACCCCTGCGTCGACGGCCGATCTGGCCGGTCCGGTGGAGTACTACGCGGCCATGCGGGGATTCATGTCCGACGCCGGCGCCGAGGCCATCATCGAGCGCGGCAGGCAGGCCGGACGCGACCTGGGATCCGATCCGGCCGCCGCGGTGGACGCGCTGGCGAGCCGGGCCCTCGACGACATCGACGAGGCGGGCGATCCGTTGATCACCGTCATCGGCGGGTTCGGTATCCGGTTGAGCCATTACCTGCCCACCCGCATCTTCGAGCTCGCCGTACACAGCCTCGATATCGCCAGGGCCACAGGCCTTTCGGCGGACCTGCCGGCTGAAGTACTGGAGGCAGCCGCTGTGCTCGCGACACAGGTCGCGGTGAAGCTGGGTGAGGGCGAGACCGTGCTGATGGCACTCACCGGCCGTGTCGAACTGCCGCGCACGTTCTCCGTCACCTGACCCGGTCCCGAGCTTTTGTCAGAGGGCAGTGGTTGCATGGGGGTTGTCCGGCGATGAGATCCGCCCGCCGCGCGGGTCTGCATTGAGTCCGCTCACCAATCAGGACACTCACCGATCAGGAGAAGAACATGGCGATCGAAGTAACCCCGGCAGTCACTCCCCATCTGGTTGTCGACGACGCCGCCGCGGCAATCGACTTCTACGTCAAGGCGTTCGGCGCCACCGAGCTGGGCCGGGTGCCCGGGCCCGACGGCAAGCTGGTCCACGCCGCACTCACCATCAACGGGTCCACGGTCATGCTCAACGACGACTTTCCCGAGTTCAACGGCGGCAAGTCGACGACACCCAAGGCCCTGGGCGGCACCCCGGTGACCATCCACCTCACCGTGACCGATGTCGAGGAGAAGTTCGCCCGGGCCGTCGACGCAGGGGCCGAGGTGGTCGCGGAGTTGGCCGATCAGTTCTGGGGCGACCGCTACGGCGTCGTGCGCGACCCGTTCGGGCACCAGTGGTCACTCGGGCAGCCGGTCCGCGAGGTCAGCATGGACGAGATCGAGCAGGCGATGAAGTCGGGACAGTAACCCCCACTCCCGGTACGCCAGATACGCACGGACGCGACGCCGGAGTGGCATCCTGAGCCGGTGATCGACGTCGTGATCGCCGAGCCCACGGAGATGGGCCCGGACGCCTTGGACGCGGCCGAGAAGTTGGTGCGCTCGGCATTCGGTGACGGCTTCCGCGAATACGACTGGTTGCACGGCGTCGCCGGCGTGCACGTGCTGATCACCGAAGGCAGCGAACTGGTGGCCCACGCCGCGGTGGTGCCCCGCACGCTGCGACACCTCGACGACGTCTTCGACACCGGATACGTCGAAGGTGTCGCCGTGCGGGGTGACCAGCAGGGCCGCGGTCTGGGCCGGCTCGTGATGGACCACACGGAATCGATCATCCGCACGCGACACCGGATCGGCGCCCTCAACGCCGTGGAGGACGCCGCCGCCTTCTATGCCGGCCGGGGCTGGCAGTTCTGGGACGGCCCGACCGAGGCCGACGCCCCCGACGGAGTGATCGACACCTACGACCCGACCGACCGGATCTTCCTGTTCCCGACGGGCAGCACTGCGCTCGATCTCGCGACCTCAGCACCGCTGATCTGCGATTGGCGCGTCGGCGACGTCTGGTAGCCACCGACCGGCGCCGGCGCCGGCGTCTGACCGACTGGGCGCAGGCCATACTGGTCTCCTTGCGCGCCATCGCGACATGCCACGAAGGAGACCGATGAACACCCAGCCGACCGACACCCCGCCGGCTGCCCGCACGCTGAGCTGGCGGGTCGTCGACATCGTCGTCGCCAGCGTCCTCGCGACCGCGGCCGGCCTGGTGTTCGTCGTGTGGAACATCGCGTCCAACCCGATCAGCGCGCCGCTGAGTGCGCTGCTTCCCGGGCTGCAGGCACTGCTCGCCGGAGGTTGGCTGTTCGCCGGCGTGCTCACCGCCCTGGTGATCCGCAAACCCGGCGCCGCACTGTACGGCGAGCTCGTGGCCGCCACGGTGTCGGCGTTGGTGGGCAACCAGTGGGGTGTGCTCACCCTCGAATCCGGGCTGGTGCAAGGCCTCGGCGCGGAACTGGTCTTCGCGGTGTTCCTGTACCGCCGTTGGGGATTGCCCGTCGCGCTGATCGCCGGCGCCGTCGCCGGATTGGCCCTGGCCGTCAACGACCTCATCCTGTGGTACCCCGGCTCGGCCAACACGTTCGCGGCGATCTACACGGCCTCGGCGATCGTCTCCGGTGCCCTCGTCGCCGGTCTGCTGTCCTGGTTCGCGGTCAGGGGTCTGGCGAAGACCGGGGCGCTGAGCCGATTCGCCTCGGGCCGGATCGGCCCCGACGCTCGATGAGCCCGGCGCACGGCATCGGTGCCACCGTCACCGCGCACAACTGGGGTTGGTGCCACGCCGGACGCGCCACCTGGGCTGTGCGTGACCTCGACCTGCGGATCGAACCCGGCGAACGGGTACTGCTGCTAGGCCCGTCCGGGGCCGGGAAATCGACTCTGCTGCACGGCATCGCCGGTCTGCTCGGGGGTGCCGAGGAAGGCCGTCAGACCGGCGCCCTCCTGGTCGACGGCGGCCCTCCGCCTGACCAGCGCCACCGGATCGGCATGGTGCTGCAGGATCCCGACTCCCAGGTGATCCTGTCCCGGGTGGGTGACGACGTCGCCTTCGGCATGGAGAACTTCGGCGTGGAACGCGAACAGATCTGGCCCCGCGTGCGAGCCGCGCTCGATGCCGTCGGGCTGAAACTCGGTTTGTCCCAATCTACTTCGGAGCTTTCCGGCGGCCAGAAGCAGCGGCTCGCACTGGCCGGGGTGATCGCCATGGACCCCGGTCTCATCCTTCTCGACGAACCCACGGCCAACCTCGACCCGGCCGGTGTCATCGAAGTGCGCGACGCCGTCGCCGAATCGGCTGCGCGCACCGGCGCGACGCTCATCGTCATCGAGCACCGCACCGAGATGTGGCTGCCTGTCATCGACCGCGTCATCGTGCTGGGCGCCGACGGTGAGGTGGTCGCCGACGGAACACCGGAGCAGACCATCCGGCGCCACCACGACTACCTGGTCCGATCCGGTGTCTGGGTGCCCGATACCCCGCTGCCCCAGATCGCCCGCCGCAGGTCTGCCGCGGGCGAATCACTGTTGTACGCAGCAGATCTGGCGCTGGCACATCCCGGAGATCCACCGATGCACGTCGGGTTGAATTTCGAGATCGCACCGGGCCGGACGACGGTGATCACCGGTCCGAACGGGGCGGGCAAGTCGACGCTGGCACTCACCGTCGGCGGCCTGTTGCCCGTGCCTGCCGGACGCCTCGAAGCGCACCCCGGCTTCGCCCCCTCCCCGACGCGCCGCACACCCGTCAAGTGGCGGTCGAAAGAGCTGCTCACCCGGATCGGCAGCGTGTTCCAGGACCCCGAACACCAGTTCCTCACCGGCACAGTGCGCGACGAACTCTCCCTGGGCCCCAAGGCGATCAAGCTCTCCACCGCCGAAATCGCCGCCCGCACCGACGAACTGCTCGACCGGCTACGCCTGGCACACCTCGCGTCGGTGAACCCCTACACGCTTTCCGGCGGTGAGAAGCGCCGGCTGTCTGTGGCCACGATGCTGGCCACCGCACCCAGGGTGATCATCCTCGATGAGCCCACCTTCGGCCAGGACCGCCGCACCTGGGAGGAATTGACCCGGCTGCTGGCCGAGATCGCCGATGCCGGAACGGCAGTCGTCGCGGCCACTCACGATGCGGACTTCGCCGCCCTGCTCGCCGACGACCGCATCGTGCTACCGGACTGGGAGCCCACCACGGAGACGGCATCGTGATCAATCCGGTCGCGCGATTGCTCACCGCCCTGATCATCGCGGCCGCCCTGGTGTTGTCGGTCGACTGGGTTTCGGCGCTGACCGCGCTGGCCGGTGAGTTCGTCTTGTTCGCAGTGGTCGGGGTGCGGCTGCGGGCGGCCCTGACCCGCGGCGCCCTGGTCGCCGTCGCGGCCGCACTGACCGCCGTCACCATCCTGCTCTACGGGCAGACGAGCGGAACCGTGTATTGGCATTTCTTCCTCGTCACCATCAGTGACGGGTCCATCGCCCTCGCGCTGGCCACCTTTCTCCGTGTGCTGGCCATCGCACTGCCCTCGGTCATCCTGTTCGTCGACGTCGAATCGACCGAATTGGCAGACGGTTTGGGACAGGTGCTCCGGCTGCCGGCCCGGTTCGTGCTCGGCGCGCTGGCCGCCCTGCGTATGGTCGGGCTGCTGGGACAGGATTGGCAGTATCTCGGTTACGCCCGCCGCGCCCGCGGTGTGGCCGACCACGCCAGGATCCGGCGGGTCACCGGGCAGGCGTTCGCACTGCTGGTGTTCGCCGTGCGCCGCGGGTCCAAGCTCGCCACCGCGATGGAAGCCCGCGGGTTCGGCGCCTATCCGCACCGGACCTGGGCCCGTCCCTCACCATTCGGCGCACGCGAATTCGCCCTTATCGCCGCGGGATTCGTCATCGCGGCAGCAGCGATCGCAGTGTCGGTCGCCTCGGGAACGTGGAACTTCATTGGCACTCGATGACATCCTGCGCCGCCTCGGCGCGGCAGCGCGGACGGTGCTGATCGACGGCCGTTCCGGATCGGGCAAGTCGACGTTGGCGATAGAGCTGCACCAACTGTGGACGGACAGTGTCGTCGTCCGGCTCGACGACATCTACCCGGGCTGGGACGGACTGCTCTGGGCCGCGGAACATCTGCGGCGGTCGCTGCTCGAACCGCGGGCCGATGGGCACAACGGCCATTGGCGGGAATGGGATTGGGCCACCGCCGCGCCCAGCGGGCGGCACACGGTCGAACCGGGCCAACGCCTGATCGTCGAGGGCATCGGTGCGCTCACCCCGGCCGGCCGGGCGCTCGCGGATCTGGGCATCTGGGTCGAGGCCGACGATGCCGAGCGCAAGCGCCGGGCGCTGGAGCGCGACGGGGACACCTACCGACCGCACTGGGACCGGTGGGCCGCTCAGGAGGACGAGTTCATCGCCCGGTTCCAGCCGAGAGCATGCGCCGACCTGATCGCGGTGCCCACCGCAGACGGGTTCGAATTCTCCGAGTCCGGCTAGCGCAGGGCCGACAAAACCTTTTGCCGCACAGACGGTTTCGGTGCTGTTGCGGCGACCGCGACCATATCGCCGACCGAGGTGAACTTGACGCGCGGCCGGTCCTCGCCACCGCGGGCGATCTCGGCGGCGTCGATGGCCTGCCAGCCCGCGGCGTCGACCATGGCGGGCTGGCGCGTGCGCACCAGCTTCTCCAGGGCGGCGGGCTTGTGCACCGGATCGGTCAGCACGCCCGCGTTGTAGTCATCGACCAGCTGACGCACCGTCTGCGCCGCGCATGACTTGTTGGTGCCGATGAATCCGGTGGGCCCGCGCTTGATCCAGCCGGCCACGTAGGCACCGGACGTGCCGCGGACCCGCCCGCCGTCGTTGGGCACGACAGCCGCGTCGTCATCGAACGGAAGATCGGCAATCGCCTTGCCGCGGTAGCCGATCGAGGTCAGCACAAGCCCGGCGTCGAGCGTGCGTACGTCATCGGTCCCGGTCACGCCGAACTCGATGCCGCTGACGCGATCCTCGCCGAGCACCCGCCGAGGGGTCAGCCGGTAGGCCAACCGGATCCGCGGCCGGGTGGCCGGAGCCGACGAATTGCCGAGCTTGGCCAGGATCTCAAGCTTGTTGCGCGTCAACGGATCCGTCTCACGGGCCAGGTCCGCGGCCACCAGTTGATGGTCGGCCTCATCGAGTACAACGTCACAGGTGGCGGTCAGACCGATCAGCTCGGGAAGCGTGAAGGCCGATTCGGCGGGGCCACGGCGGGCCGCGATCACCACCTCGGAGACCTTCGAGGAACGCAGCGCCGCGAGCGCGTGGTCGGAGATGTCGGTACGGGCCAACACGTCCGGATCGGTGGTGAGGATCCGGGCCACGTCGAATGCGACATTGCCGTTGCCCACGATCACCGCCCGCTCGTGGCTCAGGTCCACGGGCAGGTCGGTGAAGTCCGGATGCCCGTTGATCCAGGCGACCATCTCGGTGGCGGTGCCGGTGCCGGGCAGACCCATGCCGTCGATCTCGAGACGACGGTCGTTGGGCGCGCCCACGGCGTACAACACGGCGTGATGGTGCTCCAGCAGGTCGGCATGCGAGAGGTGCTTGCCCACCTCGACGTTCAGGAAGAATTTGAACCCCGACTGCTTCCCGATGACATCGAACAGCCGGGTCACCCGTTTGGTGCTCTGATGGTCGGGCGCGACACCGGCACGAACCAGCCCGTAGGGCGTCGGCAGCTTCTCGAAGACGTTGACCCGCACGCCCCGTTGGGTCAGCAGCTCGTCGGCCGCGTACATGGCGGCCGGACCGGAGCCCACTATCGCCACCGTCAGGTGTCGGTCCCGAGGTTCGATCCGCGGCGCCGGGATCACCGGCGCCAACTTCGACGTCGGCGGCAGCTTGCCTTCCCGCTTGGGGTAGAACGCGGCGTTGAGCTCGATGAACGGCAGCTGTTTGTCGGTCAGCTTGGTATCGGCCGCGATCGCACCCACCGGGCAGGCGCTCACGCACGCGCCGCAGTCCACACACGCGTCGGGATCGATGTAGAGCATCTCGGCCGTCGCGAAGCCCGGCTCATCCGGTGACGGATGGATGCAGTTCACCGGGCACGCGTAGACACAGGACCCGTCGCTACAACACGACTGGGTGATCACATGGGGCATCTAAACCTCTACAGACCTTGCGCTTCCGGGCGAGCTTCAGGCGACCGAGACCAGGTGCTCGCGCTGCGGTTCGCTACGGTAGCGGCTCGGCGGCCCGTCGATCTTGCAGATCCGCCAGATCAGCTTGGCGATCGGGTTCATCAGGCCGGTGTCCTGGCACAACATCCGGACATCGCCGAACATGTCCCGCAGCATCTTGCGCGACTCGGGCGATCTGAAGAACAACTCCTTGCGGACCGAGCGCGGAATGTCGAATTCCTTCCAGAACGCGCGCGGCGGCACGATGATCGCCGAGCACAGGATGCGCATGGTCAGCGGCACGAACAGCGACAGGATCCAGCGCTGGCGGCGGCGCAGGTTCGGTACCCGCTTGTGCAGGTACTGGTGTGCGAACGAGATGTGGCGGGCCTCCTCGGCGACGTGAATCGCCATGACCCGTTCCATGATCGGGTGCAGGGCCTTGCCCTCGCGCAGCACGTTCTTCTGCGTGTGGTCGATGGGCTCCTCGCCGGCGAGGACGCCGAAGAAGAACGGGATCGGCAGCGGGCCGGCGGCCAGCGGGATCAGCGGCTGAAGCCACTTGAGCAGGCGCGGCATACCCGGCACGTCCATGCCGATGCGGTTCACCATCTCCTGGAACATCAGCGTGTGGTTGCACTCTTCAACCGACTCGTGCAGGCAGTACCGATACTCCGGCGAGCCGTTGGGCACCCAGAACGAGTACTCCATCAGGCCGCGGATCAGGATGTTCTCGAAGTGCAGGCCGACCTTGGCGACGTTGGCCTGGCGCCACATGCCGATCTCGATCTGCCGCTCGACCGGCTGGGCCTGGTACCACGGGTGACCGCCCATGGGGTCGGTCTCCGGCAGGATCCACCGCGGATCGTTCGGGATCACGGCAAACTCCGGCGAATCCCAGTCGATGTCCTTGTAGGGGTTGAAATTGCGCCGCACCGACCCCTCGGACAGTGTGGCGAGCATGTCGACGTACTGGGTGTCGTCGCTGACGTCCATGTTCTTGCGCCAGCGCCTGACCATCTTGGTCCGAGCCATGTTGCAGAACCTCTCTATACTCGTCGGCGGTTTACATCTACCCACTTGTTGTACAAACGGTACCGCAGGTATCGAGTAAAAGTCCATGCCTGATTTCACCGGCTTACCGGTGGGTCTCCATCCCTGGCCACTGCCGCGACAAAACGCCAGATAGACGCGCCGGCGGCAGCACCGAAAGTGGTCGGCGCCACATTCGGGCCGGTCCGCGTGGGCAGGGCCCACGCTCGGCCCGTCCGCAGCCGCCTTTAGGCTGGTCCCATGGCTGAACTGATCATCCCCGCCGACCTCAAGCCCCGCGACGGGCGTTTCGGATGTGGCCCCTCGAAGGTCCGTCCCGAACAACTCACCGCGCTGGCCGCTGCCGGGGATCTGTTCGGCACGTCTCATCGGCAGGCGCCGATCAAGAATCTGGTGGGCCGCGTCCGCGACGGGCTGCGGCAGCTGTTCTCGGTGCCCGACGGCTACGAGGTCATCCTCGGCAACGGCGGTTCGACCGCATTCTGGGACGCCGCGGCCTTCGGCCTGATCGACGAGCGCTCGCTGCACCTGACCTACGGCGAGTTCAGCTCCAAGTTCGCCTCCTGCGTGGCCAAGAACCCGTTCATCGGCGACCCGATCATCGTCAAGACCGACCCGGGCACCGCGCCGCAGCCTCAGTCCGACCCCTCGGTGGACGCCGTCGCCTGGGCGCACAACGAGACCTCGACCGGCGTCTCGGTGCCGGTACAGCGTCCCGCCGGTGACGCGCTGGTTCTGATCGACGCCACCTCGGCCGCCGGTGGCCTGCCCGTCGACATCGCCGACACCGACGCGTATTACTTTGCGCCGCAGAAGAACTTCGCCGGCGACGGCGGCCTGTGGCTGGCCATCGTCAGCCCGGCGGCACTGGCCCGCATCGAGGCGATCGCCGCGTCCGGCCGCTGGGTTCCCGACTTCCTGTCGCTGCCCATCGCCGTGGAGAACAGCCTCAAGAACCAGACCTACAACACCCCCGCCATCGCCACGCTGATCCTGCTGGCCGAGCAGATCGACTGGCTCAACGGCAACGGCGGCCTCGACTGGGCGGTGAAGCGCACTGCGGATTCTTCGCAGCGGCTGTACTCATGGGCCGAGGCGTCCAGCTTCGCCACCCCGTTCGTCACCGATCCGGCACTGCGTTCCCAGGTGGTCGGCACCATCGACTTCAGCGATTCGGTGGACGCCGCCGCGGTCGCCAAGACGCTGCGAGCCAACGGGATCGTGGACACCGAGCCGTACCGCAAGCTGGGACGTAACCAGTTGCGGATCGGCATGTTCCCGGCCGTGGAGCCCGATGACGTGAGCGCCCTGACCAGCTGCGTCGACTGGGTCGTCGAACAACTCTGAGGGAAACTCTGAGCAAACCCTCGATCTCGCCCGTACCCGCCAGCGTGTCAGCCCGGTAACGGGCCCATAACGCAGTAGCCTTCGCAAAGGAGGTCAGGTCGGTATGCGAGAACTCAGAGTCGTTGGATTGAACGTTGACGGCAGACGCATCATCTGTGAATCCGACGACTCCGAGAAAGACATGTTCAGCTTGCGTGTCGATGACCGGCTCCGCGCTGCGATGCGCGGCGACAAGGTCGCCTCGAATCAGACCGACATCGATATAGAGGTGCAGAACGTGCTGCGACCCAAGGAGATTCAGGCGAAGATTCGCGCCGGCGCGTCGGTCGAGCAGTTGGCCGCGTCCGCCGGGGTGCCGGTCGAGCGGGTCGAACGGTTCGCGCATCCGGTGTTGCTGGAACGCGCCCGCGCCGCCGAGTTGGCCACCGCGGCGCATCCGGTCATGGCCGACGGACCCGCCGTGCTGACGCTGCTGGAAATCGTCACGACAGCCCTGGTGGGGCGCGGGCTCGATCCCGACTCGATCGCCTGGGACGCCTGGCGCAACGAGGACAGCCGCTGGACCGTGCAGCTGGCCTGGAAGGCCGGCCGGTCGGACAACGTCGCACATTTCCGGTACACCCCCGGAGCCCATGGCGGCACCGTCTCCGCATCGGACGATGCGGCCCGCCAGCTGATCAACCCCGATTTCGGCCGACCGCTGCGCCCGGTCGCCGCGGTGCCGCACCTTTTCGACAACCACGAGACCCATGAGGTTCAGGAGACACCGGCCGCGGCGCCCGAGCAGATCAACCGGCCGGCCGAACCCGCGCCCGCTCCCCCGGCAGCCAAGCGCGGCCGCAAAGCGCGTCCCGCGGTTCCGGCCTGGGAGGACGTGTTGCTGGGCGTGCGCTCGTCGGGAACCCAACCCTGATCGCTTGATCGCTTGACGCCGAGGATCTCAGTCAACCTGCGATCCTCGGCTTGGTGCATTTCTCAGCCCCCGTGTGGCGCAAACGACACACGCGGCTGCCCGCAGATTAGTTATAGTGTCTAATAACTAGACTTGCTATACATCTGGAGGAGCCATGCCGCGCACCGAGAACGACACCTGGGATCTGGCCACGGGCGTCGGCGCCACCGCCACCGGCGTGGCCGCGTCGCGCGCACTGGCATCCAGCTCCCCCGACCCACTGATCTCCGACCCGTACGCGCGGCCCCTCGTCGACGCCGTCGGCGTGGACTATTACGTCCGCCTTGCCGAGGGCGACCTGGTTGCCGCCGACACAGCAGACCCGCTCGATCCGCATCTGATCGCCGACGGCATGGCCATCCGCACCCGCTACTTCGACGACTTCCTCCTGGCCGCCGCCAAGGCGGGCATCCGCCAGGCCGTCATCCTCGCCTCGGGCCTGGACGCCCGCGCCTACCGGCTGCCCTGGCCGGCCGGGACGACGGTGTTCGAATTGGACCAACCCGCCGTCATCGAGTTCAAGGGCCGCGCACTCGCCGATCTGGGCGTTGCGCCGACGGCGGAGCTGCATGCCATCGGCATCGACCTGCGCCACGACTGGCCCGCGGCCCTGCGCGCCCGAGGTTTCGACCCGCAGGTTCCCACCGCCTGGATCGCCGAAGGACTGCTCGGCTACCTCCCGCCCGACGCCCAGGACCGGCTGTTCGACAACATCACCGCACTGAGCGCACCGGGCAGCCGCGTTGCCACCGACTGGATCGACGAGCAGTCGGAACAGGCCGAAAGCCGGATCCGGACGCTCACCGACCACCAACGAGAGCAGGGCGTGGCGCTCGACGACCTGTCGGACCTCATCTTCCCGGGCGAGCGCAACGCCGTCGCGGATTACCTGACCGAAACCGGCTGGCAACCTGAAACCACCACGGCCGAAAGGATGTTCGCGGTCCACGGCAGAAAGTTCCACCGCGACGAGGCCGTCGCCGGGCTGCTCGACGCCAACTACACCGCGGCAGAACTGGTGGCCTGAGCGGCGAATCGGTCAGCCCTGGGACAACCCGATCGCCAGGAGCACCAGCCAGCCGCACGCCACACCGACGCCCGAACCCAGTACGAACCAGCGCCACACCGGCCGGTGCCTCCACCCCCACACCGTGGGCGCCAACCCGCCGACGGCCACCATGTTCAGTCCGATCGCCAGCAACGGGTGCACCCGCAGCAGCCCGACCCCGAGCACCACGATGGCCGCACCCAGCACCGCGGCCACGAAGCCGGCCACGGTCAAGCCGGTGCCCCACGGCGTGGAATCGTCGGTCACGGAGTCAATCTAACGCGATCTCAGCTCCCGAGCCGTGCGCGCTCGTAGAACGCGAGCGCAGCCGCCGTGGCGACGTTGAGCGAATCGGTGCCGCGTGACATCGGAATACGTACCCGGACGTCGCTGGCCCGCATCGTGTGTTCGGTCAACCCCGGCCCCTCGGCGCCGACCAGAAACGCCACCCGTTCTCCTTCGAGCCGCGACATCGCCTCGGACAGCGTCGCGGCGGCGGGATCGGGCGTCATGGCCATGAGGCGAAATCCTTTGTCGCGCAAAAGCTGCAGATCACCTGGCCAAGACAGGGCCCGGGCGAAAGGAACCAGTAGGGCATGCCCCATCGAGACCCTGACCGCCCGCCGATACAGCGGATCGGCACATCCCGCCCCGAACACCACCGCATCGACCGCAAGCCCGGCGGCATTCCGGAAGATCGACCCGAGATTCTCGTGGTCGTTGACACCCTCGAGCACCGCCACGGTGCGCGCCCCGGAGATCACCTCGCTCACGGACAACTCCGGCGCCCGCGAAGCCGACGCCAGCACCCCGCGGTTGAGGTGGAATCCGACCGCGGCGGCCATCACGTCCGCATTGGTCCGGTAGAACGGCACGTCCACGCCGTCGAGATCGGCGGCCAGTTCCGTCAGACGCCGGTCGGTGCCCAGCAGTGCGCGCGGGACGAACCGGGAAGCGAGCATGCGCTGAGCCACCAGCACACCCTCGGCAATCACCAGACCCTTGCCACTGGGCAGGTCCGGCCGACGGTCCACACTGTTGAGATCGCGGAAATCGTCCAACCGCGGGTCAGCCGGATCCTCGATATCGATGACCTGCAGCTGACTCACGCGCCTTCGAAGACCATCGCCGACATCAGGTCGGTCGCAGTCAGCAGAGTCTGGCGTTCGTCAGGGCCCAGCCGCGACAGCTGCACCATGAGCCATTCCTGGCTGGCCTTGCGCTCGGCCTCGACAAGGCTCACCCCGGCAGGCGATGCCGACACCACGATCTGACGTCCGTCCACCGGATGGGCGGCGCGGGCCACCAGACCCTGCTCGGCCAGAGAAGCGATGACCCGGGTCATGGACGGAGGGCGCACCCGCTCACGCAACGCCAAGGCGCCCGGCGTCATCGCGCCTTCCTTGGTCAAGGTGGCGAGCGCCGAGAACTGGGTCAGCGAAACCGGGGATTCCGCACGCCGCGTACGTAATTGACGGGCGAGACGGACCACTGCCAGAGCGAGATCATTCGCGAGCCGCGCCTCCGGATCTTTCACATCGGAAATAGTACTGAGGCCGAGGGAGTAAAGGGCTAAAACCAAGACCAATGAATCCCCACCCCATCGGATACCTTGGTCAGCGATGACCGAGGACACCAACCACGCGCCTGAGCCCCAGCCGCCGTCCCTGCCCGCCGCGCTACTGGAACCGTGGCCGGTGATCGTGGTGATCGCCACGGGCTGGCTGATCGCCACCATCGTCGCCTTCACCGTCGGTGGTCTGCAACACTGGCGGCCGTTCACTCTGGCCGGCCTGGCGATCGGCGTTCTCGGCACAACCATCTTTCTGATCCAGCGCCGTGCCGTGCGCCGCGGATCCCGTGGCGCGCAAAGCGGATTGACCTGAGGAGACACCATGGCCGCACCACTTCTGCAAGCCAGCGTCGACATCGACGCGCCGGTCGACAAAGTGTGGGGACTCATCTCGGACCTGACCCGGATGCCGCAGTGGAGCCCGCAGTGCCGGCTGATGAAGCCCCTCGGCCCGGTGCGTCCCGGAACCCGTACGTTCAATCTCAACCGCCGCAAGTTCATCTTCTGGCCCACCACGTCACGCATCACCGAGGTCGTCGACAACACGCGGCTCGCGTTCCTGGTGGAGGGCAACAACACCATCTGGAGCTATGAACTGGAACCGACCGCGTCGGGCACCCGGGTGACCGAATCGCGTCACGCCGAAAACGGCACCACCGCGGTGTCCAACGCTCTGGTCGGCGCGTTGTTCGGCGGAGTGCCGAGCTTCGAGGACGAACTGGTCGACGGGATGAACGCCTCGCTGGCACGGATCAAGGCCGCCGCCGAGAACTGAGCGGGCCTCAGTCGGCGGGGCAATTCGCCTCACTCGGCGGTATCAAGCACGCCGTCGTCGTACGGCTCGAACATCGGCGACCCGGTGCCCTGCGGTTGCGGGGTGTCCGAATGCGCACCACAGCCGTACTCGGCCTCCACCACATGCCCGTCGGCGGACAGGTCGTTGGCGCACACACCGAACATGACGCCGAGTGCGCCGCCGAGCGGTAGATAGAACCCACAGTCGCGGCAGGCCCGACGGGTCGAGCGGGCCATCGCCGAACCGGGCCCGTAATCGCCGTCGTGCCAACGCTGCGCGGCCTGGGCCCGGCCCCACTCGCTGAGCACCTGGCGCCGGCCCAAGCCGAGCTCGAGAGGGGCATCGTCGATCAACGGATCGCCGGTGGCCACGTAACCCGGAACCAGCCGCGGATCATTCGCCGGCGGAGCCAACAGGTCACCTGGGCCGAGATCACCGGGACGGACCCGCTCGTTCCACGGCACCCACTGCGGCGCCAGCAGCGCTGTCGGGCCGGGAATGAGGACCAGCTCGCTGATGGTCACGTGATCGGCACCGGGATAGGCCGCCACCACGACGGCCCACTGCCAACCGCGGTAACCAGGCAGATCGGCGAGGAATCGGTGCGTGGCCGAGGCGGCGTCCTCGATGCTGGCGCCCAGGTATTCACCCACGGCGCCCTCGTCGCTGAACTCGATCAACGCCGTACGAGCCTGCTCGGCGGCACCCAGAAGCAAGGCCTCCTGCTCGCGCGTCGGCGCCGCCGGGGGAGCTGCCCGGCCGGATTCACAAGACTGCTCAGCTGGTTCGGTCACGCTTTCCATCGCCTCCATAGTGCCTGATCGGGGCAACCGCGGGCCACACCGGTCGGCTGTCGGCCGTCTGCGCGCCGGATAAGAGAGAATCAGGGGGTGACCTACTACCCGCCGCGGCCGCCGGCCGACCACGGCGCGGAACATCCCGGAATGGCCAACTACCCCAGCGAGGAGACACCGCGTCGGCCACGCAGGCAATCGGTGCCCAGCTCCAACCGCTGGCTCCCGCCGCTCGACGAGCAGCACACCGCCGCGTATTCGGCGCCGGAGGACGCACCACGGTCCCACGGGGTCGGATCAGCGGCCGGTGAGCGCGTCACCGTCACCCGGGCAGCCGCGGCCCGCAGCCGCGAAATGGGTTCGCGGATGTACGGTTTCGTGCATCGCGCCGCCACCGCGGACGGCGCCGACAAATCCGGCCTGACCGCGCTGACCTGGCCGGTGGTCGCCAACTTCGCCGTCGACGCGGCCATGGCCGTCGCGCTGGCCAACACGCTGTTCTTCGCCGCGGCCAGCGGTGAGTCCAAGAGCAAGGTCGCGCTCTACCTGCTGATCACCATCGCCCCGTTCGCGGTGATCGCCCCGCTCATCGGGCCCGCCCTTGACCGCCTGCAGCACGGCCGCCGGATCGCGCTGGCCGCTTCGTTCGTCCTGCGCACCGTGCTGATCGTGGTGCTGATCGCCAACTACGACGGCGCCACCGGAAGCTATCCGTCCTGGGTGCTCTACCCCTGTGCGCTCGGCATGATGGTGCTGTCCAAATCCTTCTCCGTGCTGCGCAGCGCGGTCACGCCGCGCGTGCTGCCGCCGTCGATCGACCTGGTCCGGGTGAATTCCCGGTTGACCACCTTCGGCCTGCTGGGCGGCACCGTCGTCGGCGGCGGCATCGCCGCGGGTGCCGAGTACCTGTTCAACGTGGCGCAACTGCCCGGGGCGCTGTACGTGGTGGTCGCGGTCAGCGTGGCCGGCGCCGTGCTGTCCATGCGGATCCCCAAATGGGTCGAGGTCACCGAGGGCGAGGTGCCCACCACGCTGAGCTACCACGGTCAGTCGGCCGGTGCGGCGGGCGAGATGCGCCGTCATCCCGGCAAGCCCAAGGCCGAACGTCAGCCGATGGGCCGCAACACGATCACCGCGTTGTGGGGCAACTGCACCATCAAGGTGATGGTCGGATTCCTGTTCCTCTACCCGGCATTCGTCGCCAAGTCCCACGATGCCAGCGGCTGGGAACAGCTGTTGATCCTCGGACTGATCGGCGCCGCGGCCGGCGTGGGCAACTTCGGCGGCAACATCGCCGCCGCCCGGCTCAAGCTCGGCCACCCTGCCCAGCTGGTGGTGCGGGCCGCCGCCGCGGTCACCGTCGTCGCCCTCGCCACCGCGCTGACCGGAAATCTGTTGGTGGCCGCCGGTGCCACCCTCGTCACCTCGGCCGCCAGCGCCGTCGCCAAGGCCTCACTGGACGCGTCGCTGCAAGACGACCTTCCCGAGGCGTCGCGGGCGTCCGCATTCGGCCGCTCGGAATCGGTGCTGCAGCTGGCGTGGGTGGCAGGCGGCGCCACCGGCGTGCTGATCTATACAGACCTCACAGTCGGGTTCACTACGATCACGGCCGTGCTGATACTGGGTCTGGCGCAGACCATCGTGAGTTACCGCGGCGAATCACTCATTCCCGGCCTTGGCGGCAACCGCCCCGTCCACGCCGCACCGGAAGGCGGCGGGTGGCCCGCGGGCGCCCCGTCGACAGCACAGTGGGAGTCCCGATGAAGCGTGCCCTCGCGGTCCTTGCGGCCGTTGTCGTGCTGGCGATCGCCGGCACCGCGGTCGGGGTCTGGCGGCTGCACAGTGCCCACGGCGACCGGCTGCCGGAGATCAGTGCGTACTCGCACGGGCACTCGGTGCGCGTCGGCCCGTTCCAGTACTGCGAGGTGCTGAACCTCGACGACTGCAAGGAGCCGAGGGACGCAGGCGAGTTGCCGGTCACCAAGGACAATCCGGTGCAGCTCTCCGTGCCCAGCTCGGTCGCCCGGGCGCCGTGGCGGCTGCTGCGGGTGTACGAGAACCCGATCGACACGACGGTCACGTACTTCGCACCCAAGACCACGCTGGCCGTCACCATCCCCACCACCGACCCGCAGCGTGGGCGGCTCACCGGCCTGGCGGTCCAGCTGCTCACCCTGGTCCAGGATCAGAACGGCCAGGAGTTCGCGCTGCCCCACGCCGAATGGTCGATCAGCACCGCCTGGCCCTGATCCCTTCGGCGGCGCTACCCCGCTGAGTGTCCGGCCGGCACCCGCTCCCCCTCAGGTGTCGGACCGGGCGGGGTGCCATCACCGAAAGGCCTGCCGCCCAACGATTCCCGGCCATGCGGCGTGAGCCAGTTGGCCAGGTCCGGACCCTTGGGCACGATCTGCGTCGGATTGACGTCTTTGTGAACGATGTAGTAGTGCTGCTTGATCTGGACGAAGTCGATGGTGTCACCGAAGCCCGGTGTCTGGAACAGATCCCGGGCGTATGCCCAGAGCACCGGTAGTTCGCTGAGCTTGGACCGGTTGCACTTGAAGTGGCCGTGATAGACCGGATCGAACCGGGCCAGGGTGGTGAACAATCTGACGTCGGCCTCGGTGATGGTGTCGCCGACCAGATATCGCTGGGTGCTCAGCCGGTCGGTGAGCCAGTCCAGGGCGGTGAACAGGCGGTCGTAGGCCTTGTCATACGCCTCTTGCGAGCCCGCGAAGCCGCACCGGTACACCCCATTGTTGACCTCGGTGTAGATGCGCTTGGCCACCTCGTCGATCTCCGCGCGCAAGGGTTCGGGATACAGCTGCGGGGCGCCCTCGCGGTGGTACTCCGTCCACTCGGTGGAGAAGTCCAGCGTCATCTGGGCGAAGTCGTTGGTGACCACCGCACCCGTGGCGACCTCGACGATCGCGGGCACCGTGATGCCCTTCGGGTAGCCGGGGTCACGCTTGAAATACGCGTCCTGCAATCGCGGGATCTTGAGCACAGGGTCGAGCCCATCCGGATCAAGGTCGAACGTCCAGCTGCGCGCGTCATGCGTCGGACCGCAAAAGCCAATGGACAGAGCATCTTCCAGGCCCAACAGCCTGCGCACGATGATCGTGCGGTTGGCCCACGGGCAGGCCCGCGCCACGATCAGCCGATAGCGGCCCGCCTCGACGGGATAACCATCGGAACCGTCGCGCGTGATGCGCGTGGTGATGTAGTTGGTGTCGCGGTTGAACTCACCGCTGCCGCTCGCGACGTAGGAGCCCTGGGTCATGACACCAGCATGCCCGCCGAGAGTTGGCTTGTGTTCGAGAAATCAGCGGAACCTCGAACACAAACCGACGTTCGGCGTGTGGGTCCTAGGCGTCGAGTTCCTGCGCGACGGCCTTGACCACCTCGGACACCCGGCGCGCGACCTTGCGGTCGGGGTAGCGCCCCTTGCGCAGCTCGGGCTGCACGATGTCCTCGAGCAGGGTGATCATGTCCGAAACCATGCCGTGCAACTCATCGGGAGTGTGCTTGTGCTCGGGACGCTCAGCCTCCCGCCGGGCACGGCTCAGGCTCGGCGGCGGGTCGATGAGCTTGAGGCTCAACGCCTGCGGGCCACGACGACCGGCGGCCACACCGAACTCGACACGTTGACCGGCCTTGAGGCCTTCGACACCCGCGGGCAACGCCGAGGACCGCACATAGACGTCCTCACCGTCCTCTTGGGACACAAAGCCGAAGCCCTTTTCGGCGTCGTACCACTTCACCTTGCCGGTCGGCACTGCTACTCACCCGCTCGTCTTGTCAGAACCTGTACACACATAAAGTTCGCGCCCCGTCAGCGCCGGGACGCGATGCAGAGATCTTACTCGGCCCTGGCCCGGTGCTTCACCCCTATTACTCGGTAGGCTTGCAACCACCTCTGGAAGAGAGATGCGCCGTTAATGCGAGTGATACTCAACGTCATCTGGTTGATCTTCGGCGGCCTGTGGCTGGCGTTGGGATACCTGCTGGCCGCGCTGATCTGTTTCGTCCTGATCGTCACCATCCCGTTCGGGTTCGCCTCGTTGCGCATCGCCTCCTACGCGCTGTGGCCGTTCGGCCGCACCATCGTGGACAAGCCGGGAACCAGACCCGGCGCCCTGATCGGCAACATCATCTGGATCGTCTTGTTCGGCTGGTGGCTGGCGTTGGGTCACCTGGTCAGCGCGGCGGCCATGGCCGTCACGATCATCGGAATCCCGCTGGCGCTGGCCGACCTCAAGATGATCCCGGTCTCGCTGGTCCCGCTGGGCAAGGAGATCGTCCCGGTGGACTCGCTGAAGGCCGCGGTATGACACTGACGCCACTCGGGTTGCCCACGGTGCACCGATCCGACGGACCGGACACCGCCGCACCTCTGGCTCCCGCCCCGGAAACCGGTCCGCTGGTGGACACCTACGGCCGGGCCGCCACCGATCTGCGGGTGTCGCTGACCGACAAGTGCAACCTGCGCTGTACCTATTGCATGCCCGCCGAAGGTCTGGACTGGCTACCCGGCGAGGCGCTGCTCAGCGCCGACGAACTGAGCCGGCTGCTGCGCATCGCCGTCACCCGGCTCGGCATCACCAGCGTGCGGTTCACCGGTGGCGAGCCGTTGGTCACCCGCCACCTGGAGGAGGTGGTGGCCGCCGCGGCCGCGCTGCACCCTCGACCGGAGATCACCCTGACCACCAATGGCATCGGGCTGGCCCGGCGCGCCGCGGGCCTCAAACAGGCCGGGCTGAACCGGATCAACGTGTCGCTGGACAGCGTCGACGCAACGCATTTCGCCCGGATCACGCGCCGGGACCGGCTGGCCGATGTGCTCGAAGGCCTGGCCGCGGCCAAAGCGGCCGGACTGGACCCGGTGAAGGTCAACGCGGTGCTCGACCCGGTTTCGGGTCTCGATGATGTCGTGAGCCTGTTGGGCTACTGCCTGGATCACGGATACCAGTTGCGGGTCATCGAGCAGATGCCGCTGGACGCCGGACACACCTGGCAGCGCGGGACGGTCATCGACGCCGACGCCATCCTGGGCGCTCTGCGCCGTCACTTCGACCTGCGACCGGATCCGTCACCGCGGGGCTCCGCACCGGCAGAGCTGTGGCAGGTCGCCGCGAGCGCCGACCATCCGGCAGGCGCCGTCGGGGTGATCGCCTCGGTGTCACACGCCTTCTGTTCGGCCTGTGACCGCACCAGGCTGACCGCCGACGGCCAGATCCGCAGCTGCCTGTTCTCGACCGAGGAGAGCGACCTGCGTGCGCTGCTGCGCGGCGGTGCCGACGACGACGCCATCGAGGCGGCCTGGCGGACGGCGATGTGGGCCAAGCCCGCGGGACACGGCATCAACGACCCCGATTTCGTGCAGCCCGTACGACCGATGAGCGCGATCGGCGGCTAGATGACGGAGCACACCGTGGCCGTGACGGTCCGCTATTTCGCCGCTGCGGCCGCCGCGGCCGGAGTTGATACGGAAACGTTAGATTTCGCGAAGGATGCGACCATCGCGACGCTCGTCGAGCAACTCAGCGGTCGCGACGCGGAGCTCGCGCGAGTGCTAAAGCGCTGCTCATACCTGTCGGACGGGGTGGCTGTCCGCGATATGGGCAAGCGGATATCAACGCCTCAGACCCTTGATGTGTTACCCCCCTTCGCCGGCGGCTAGTCGTGATTTGCATCACATAACGAAATGGTCACGAGCTGGCTACAGCGCGGTGGAGCACGTGGTCGACCTGCGGCAACGCAAAAATAACCTGCACCTTTAAACAACTTTTAGAGTTTGCTCAGGGCCAAAACGCCCGAGGCCGCCAAAGGTGACGGGATAGCGGGCAGCCGTTACCGTTCACTTCCAAGTCAACCGACCCTAATCAGTTGACCCACCCTGACCGATAGCGCCGAGCTCCATCCATCGGGCAAGGGTTCACAACGAACAACGAGGATGGAGGCGGGGGACCCAACCGGTCCACCGATTTATTTCAGGACCAGGAGCCGCTTGCGGCCCCTTGGGGTGAAGCCGTCGCCGTTTCGACGACGCCGGCCGGGTGACCTCTCCTACCCGAACCCGACAGCTGACCTCGTGGGCGCATACGAGAGGACCTTCACGCTTATGAGTGGACGGCATCGCAAGCCTGCTTCCTCGTCTTCAGCAAAGAATGTCGCCAAAATCGCCTTCACCGGCGCTGTCCTTGGTGGTAGCGGCCTCGCATTGGCCGGTCAGGCCATGGCCGCCACCGACGGCGAGTGGGATCAGGTAGCCCGCTGCGAGTCCGGCGGCAACTGGGCGATCAACACCGGCAACGGCTATCACGGCGGCCTGCAGTTCTCGCCCAGCACGTGGTCGTCACACGGCGGCAGCGAGTACGCACCGGCGGCCTACATGGCCACCAAAGAAGAGCAGATCGCGGTCGCCGAGCGCGTGCTCGCCGGCCAGGGCAAGGGCGCCTGGCCCGTCTGTGGCCGCGGCCTCTCGGGCTCCTCCCCGCGCAACGTCGTCGCCGAACCCGCTCCGGCCCCGCTGGATGCGCCCGCGGTCAACGGCGAACTGCCGCCCGCCCCCGAGGCACCGCCGGTCGATGCGCTTGCCGCACCGCTGCCGGCCGACGCCCCGCCCGCACCCGAGAACCTCCCCCCGGCACCCGAGGCCGCCCCGATGGACGCCGCGTTGGCGCCCGCCCCCGAGGCCGCCCCGATCACCGACGCCGCGCTGCAAGTGCCCGCCCCTGAGGCTCCGGCACCGGTGGACGCCCCGGCTCCCGAGGCCGAGGCACCGGCTCCGGCGCCTGAAGCTCCGGTGGACGCACCGGCCCCCGAGGCCGAGGCACCCGCACCGGCTCCCGAGGCTCCGATCGACGCACCGGCTCCCGAAGCTCCGGTCGATGCCCCGGCCCCCGAGGCTCCGGCCGACTGGGACCAGGCTCCGGCCCCCGCCGATCAGCCGCAGACCTGGGCGCTGCACGTGGGCGATCCGATGCCGCTCGACCCGGTGCTGCCCCCGGCCCCGGCGCCGGCCCCCGCCGCTCCTGCGGTCGCCGCACCGGATCCGCTGGCCCCGCTCAACAACGTCGACATCCCGCAGCCGGCCTTCGACGTCGCGAACCAGATCGCCACCAACGGCGTCCCGGCCGTCCCCGCCGAGGGCGTCCCGCACCTGGCCAGCCCACAGAACCTTCCCCCGGGCACCACGGCTGACAACCCGTCGCAGGTGCCGGGCCAGGGCCCGAACGCCACCTACCTGCGGGAGATCTGGCACGCGATCCAGACCCAGGACATCAGCGGTAAGGATGCTCTGCTGGCGCTGACACAGCGTCCGCTGTCCACCCCGGACGCCCCGGGTGGTGAGGCTCCGAACCTCCCGGTCGCCCCGGTGGATCCGGCCGCCCCGGCTCCCGTGCCGGCCCCGCCGGCCTGATCCGGGTCAGGCCGAACCGACCCATTCGTCGGTGCCGTCGGAGAAGTACTGGTGCTTCCACACCGGTAGCCGCTCTTTGACGGTGTCGACGAGACGGGCACAGGTTTCGAACGCCGCCCTGCGATGGTCCGCTGCCACAGCGGCCACCAGGGCGGCGTCTCCTATGTGCAGGGTCCCGATGCGGTGGCTGACCGCGATCGCACGCACCCCGGTCGCCTGCGCGGCCACCTCGGCGGCCACTTCTTGCAACGTCTGAAGAGCATTGGGGTGCGCCGAGTAATCGAGCCGGATGACTGAACGGCCCTCGTCGTGATCACGCACCACACCGGAGAACCCGACGACCGCGCCGGCGGCCTCGTGGGCCACCAGCGCCTCGTACTCGGTCAGTGAGATCGGTGCCTCGGTCAATTCGACACGTATGACGGACGCACTCACGTGTGGTCCTTTCCGCCCAGCTGGTCCAGGGCATGCTCCAGCACACCGGCCAGCACGCCCAGCCCGTCCTTCACCCCGCCCGGCGACCCGGGCAGGTTGATGATCAGGGTGCGCCCGGCGACCCCACACACGCCGCGGGACAGCACCGCAGTGGGCACCTTGTGCGCGCCGGCGCGCCGGATGGCGTCGGCCAGCCCGGGTATCTGATAGTCGAGCACCGACATGGTGGACTCCGGCGTCGCGTCGGTCGGTGAGATGCCGGTACCGCCGGAGGTGATGATCAGATCGACCCGCTCGGCCAGCGCCGCCCGCAGGGCATCGGCGACGGCGTGTCCGTCGGCGACCACCACCTGCTCGGTGACGTCATAACCGCGATCGGAGAGCCAGCCGACGATGACAGGGCCCGTCCGGTCGTCGTACACCCCTGCCGCGGCACGGGTCGAGGCGATGATGACCCGTGCCGAACGGGTCACTGCTGGGTTTCTTCCGACGCTCTTTCCCACAATCCCGTTTTACCGCCTTCTTTGCGCACCACTTTGATGTCGTCGACGCGTGCGGCGGGATCGACGGCCTTGATCATGTCGTACAGGGTGAGTGCGGCCACGCTCACCGCGGTCAGCGCTTCCATCTCCACCCCGGTGCGGTCCGTGCTGCGCACGGTGGCGGTCACCGCCACCGCGGCATCCCGGACGTCGAAGTCCACGTCGACGCCGGTGAGGGCCAACTGATGGCACAGCGGTATCAACTCGGGAGTCCGCTTGGCCGCCAGGATTCCCGCCACCCGCGCGGTGGCCAGGGCATCACCCTTGGGCAGGCCGCCCGAGGCGATGAGGGCCACCACATCCGGGCGCGTGTGCAACGTGCCCACAGCGACCGCGGTGCGCTTGGTGACGTCCTTCGAGGTGACGTCGACCATGTGCGCCGCGCCGGACTCGTCGAGGTGCGACAGTCCCACTGTTACCTGTTGACGACCGTGGCCGACTGGATGAAGGGCAGCTCTTCGGCCGGCAATGGAAAGGTCACATCGCCGAACGGTGACAGTGCGCCGGTGCGGTCGGTGGCGAGCTCGCTGACGGCGTGATCATCGCCGTCGGAGAGCACCGGCCAGCCGTTGTCGACGTAATGGTTCTTCTTGTTGTCAGCCACGCCCCACATTGTGGCAGGCGTCCGATCCGGTGGCGAGACCGGCGCGGCGGACGACCCGAAGTAGCTTTACGCTGGTCAGGATATGACCGCCGCACAGACCCCCGGAATCCCGCTGGGTGCCTGGTTGGCCGAACTCGATGACAAGGGCCTGATCCGCCTGCTGGAACTGCGGCCCGACCTGAGCCAGCCGCCACCGGGAACGATTGCCGCGCTCGCCGCGCGCGCCACCTCACGCCAGTCGGTCAAGGCTGCCACCGATTCCCTGGACTTCCTGCGGCTGGCGGTCCTGGACGCACTGCTGGTCCTGCACGCCGACACCCATGCGGTCCCGATATCCCAGGTAAATGAACTGTTGGGCGACCGCGTCGGCTCCGATGACGTGACCGCCGCGCTGGACGACCTGCGCGAGCGGGCCCTGGTGTGGGGCGAGGCCGCCGTCCGGGTGGCCCCCGAGGTCGCCGCCGGCCTGCCCTGGTTCGTCGGCCAGGCCGCCATCGAGGTGCCCGAGCGCAGCCCGGACGAGATCGCCGCTCTGCTCCAGGGCCTCGACGACGCCCAGAGCGAGCTGCTGGCCCGGCTGCTGGAGGGCTCGCCCATGGGCCGCACCCGCGACGCGGCACCCGACACCCCCGGCGACCGACCGGTCCCGCGACTGCTGGAAGCCGGGCTGCTGCGCCGGATCGACGACGAGACGGTGATCCTGCCCCGGGTGGTCGGCCAGGTGATGCGCAGCGAGGCGCCCGGGCCGCTGGAGCTGACCGCACCGGCGCTCCAGACCACGTCCACGACTCCTGCCGACGTGGATGCGGTGGCCGCCGGCGCGGCCATCGACCTGCTGCGTGAGATCGACCTGATCATCGAAACCCTCGGCAGCACACCGGTTCCCGAGTTGCGCAACGGCGGGCTCGGCGTCCGCGACGTCAAACGGCTGGCCAAGGCCACGGGCATCGAGGAACCCCGGCTGGGACTCCTGCTGGAATTGGCCGCGGGCGCGGGGCTGATCGCCGCCGGAATGCCCGAACCCGACCCGGGTGACGGGACCGGGCCGTACTGGGCGCCGACGGTGGCCGCCGACCGGTTCATCGAATCACCCACGTCGGTGCGCTGGCACCTGCTGGCGGCGACCTGGCTGGACCTGCCGGCCCGGCCCGCCCTGATCGGCAGCCGCGGACCGGACAACAAACCCTTTGCCGCGCTGTCGGATTCGCTGTACTCGACAGCGGCACCGCTGGACCGCCGGCTGATGTTGAGCGTGCTGGCCGAACTGGATCCGGGCACCGGAGTCGACGGTGCCGAGGCGGCCCGCGCGATGCTGTGGCGGCGGCCGCGCTGGGCGGCAAGGCTGCAGCCGGCCACGGTCGGCGGACTGCTCGCCGAGGCGCACGCGCTGGGCATGGTGGGCCGCGGCGCGATCAGCACGCCGGCCCGCGGGCTGCTGGCCGGCGATCCCGACGAGGACGTGCTGGCCGCGATGGCCAAGGCGCTGCCCAAACCTCTCGATCACTTCCTGCTGCAGGCCGATCTCACCGTGATCGTGCCCGGCCCGCTGGAGCGGGATCTGGCCGAGCACCTGGCCGAGGTGGCCACCGTCGAATCGGCGGGCGCAGCGATGGTCTACCGCATCAGCGAGGCGTCCATCCGGCGCGCACTCGATGCCGGACGGACCGCAGGCGACCTGCACACCTTGTTCGAGAAACACTCGAAAACACCGGTGCCGCAAGGACTCACCTACCTCATCGACGACGTCGCCCGGCGCCACGGCCAACTGCGGGTCGGGATGGCCACATCGTTTTTGCGGTGTGAAGATCCGGCACTGCTGGCCCAGGCCGTCGCCGCACCGGGCACCGACCGCCTCGAGCTCCGGCTGCTGGCCCCCACCGTGGCGGTGTCCCAGGCGCCGATCGCCGACGTGCTCACGGTGCTGCGGGAGGCGGGATTCGCGCCGGCCGCCGAGGACTCGACCGGCAGCGTCGTCGACATCAGGGCCCGCGGCGCGCGTGTCGTCGCACCGACCCGGCGCCGCGTCTACCGCCCGCCCTCACCCCCGTCCGCCCAGACGCTCGGCGCAGTCGTCGCGGTGCTGCGCAAGGTGGCGTCCGGACCGTTCTCCAGCGTGCGTCTGGACCCGGCGATGGCCATCACCCAGTTGCAGGACGCCGCGATCAACCAGACCTCCGTGGTCATCGGCTACGTCGATCCCGCCGGCGTGGCCACCCAGCGAGTGGTCTCCCCCATCAATGTGCGCGGCGGCCAGCTGACCGCGTTCGATCCGGCCGCCGGCCGGGTCCGCGAGTTCGCCATCCACCGGGTCACCTCCGTGGTGTCCGCCGACAACTAGCGATACCGACCACAAAATGGCGCTGCTGCGGCGTGTCGGCGTGCGGACTCGGTCACTCGTCGTCCGAAGGTGTCCGCGCGCTCTGGATAATGGACAGAATGACCAGCCAGCCAGAAGCCGAGGGAGCCGCGCATGACTGACGGCCCCCTGATCGTGCAGTCCGACAAGACGGTGCTGCTCGAGGTCGACCATGAGCAGGCCGGGGCGGCGCGTGCCGCCATCGCACCGTTCGCCGAGCTCGAACGCGCCCCCGAACACGTGCACACCTACCGCATCACCCCACTGGCGCTGTGGAACGCCCGCGCGGCCGGCCACGACGCCGAGCAGGTGGTCGATGCGCTGGTCAGCTTCTCGCGGTACCCGGTGCCCCAGCCGCTGCTCGTCGACATCGTCGACACCATGGCCCGTTACGGGCGCCTGCAGCTGGTCAAGCACCCCGCACACGGGTTGACCCTGGTCAGCCTGGACCGTGCGGTGCTGGAAGAGGTGCTCCGCAACAAGAAGATCGCCCCGATGCTGGGCGCCCGCCTCGACGACGACACCGTGATCGTGCACAACAGCGAGCGCGGCCGCGTCAAACAGATGCTGCTCAAGATCGGTTGGCCGGCCGAGGACCTGGCCGGCTACGTCGACGGCGAAGCCCACCCGATCTCGCTGGCCCAGGACGGCTGGCAGCTGCGCGACTACCAGGAGATGGCCACCGACTCATTCTGGGCGGGCGGCTCGGGTGTGGTGGTGCTGCCCTGTGGTGCCGGTAAGACCCTGGTCGGGGCAGCCGCGATGGCCAAGGCCGGCGCGACGACGCTGATCCTGGTCACCAACACCGTGGCCGGGCGGCAGTGGAAGCGCGAGCTGGTGGCCCGCACCTCGCTGACCGAGGACGAGATCGGCGAGTACTCGGGTGAGAAGAAGGAGATCCGGCCGGTCACCATCGCGACATACCAGGTGATCACCCGCCGCACCAAGGGCGAGTACAAGCATCTCGAGTTGTTCGACAGCCGTGACTGGGGGTTGATCATCTACGACGAGGTGCACCTGCTGCCGGCACCGGTGTTCCGGATGACGGCCGATCTGCAGTCCCGGCGCCGGCTGGGCCTGACCGCGACGCTGATCCGCGAGGACGGCCGCGAAGGCGATGTGTTCTCGCTGATCGGGCCGAAGCGCTATGACGCACCGTGGAAGGACATCGAAGCCCAGGGCTGGATCGCCCCCGCCGAGTGCATCGAGGTGCGGGTGACGATGACCGACAACGAGCGGATGCTTTACGCCACCTCTGAACCGGAGGAACGCTACAAGCTGTGCTCGACGGTGCACACCAAGATCGCGGTGGTCCGCTCGATCCTGGAACGCCACCCCGGCGAACCGACCCTGGTCATCGGCGCCTACCTGGACCAGCTGGAAGAGCTGGGCGAGGAACTGAACGCCCCGGTGATCCAGGGGTCAACGAAGAACTCGGAGCGCGAAGCGCTGTTCGACGCATTCCGTCGCGGCGAGATCTCCACTCTGGTGGTGTCGAAGGTGGCCAACTTCTCCATCGACCTACCGGAAGCCTCTGTGGCCGTTCAGGTTTCGGGGACCTTCGGATCTCGCCAGGAAGAGGCTCAGCGGCTGGGCCGGCTGTTGCGGCCCAAGGCCAACGGCGGTGGCGCGGTGTTCTACTCCGTCGTCTCGCGTGATTCCCTGGATGCGGAGTACGCCGCGCACCGGCAACGTTTCCTGGCCGAGCAGGGTTACGGCTACGTCATCAAGGACGCCGACGATCTGTTGGGCCCGGCGATCTAGCCAGGTCCGGCAACGCTGAAGATTGCAGCTACCTGGTGACCACAATCTTCAGCACAACGAGTTATCCACAGGCGCGCGAACAGCTCTGGCGGGCGTGGCGTCGGGTGTACGACCATGACAGCGTGGACCTCGACGAAGCGCTTCGCCAGCAGTCGGGGGTCATCGCGCGTCGACAAGCCCTCGATGCGGGCATGCGGTCCCACGACATTCGCCGGTTGCTCAGACGCAACGAATGGGCGCGGGTCCACGACGGCATCTATGTGGATCACACCGGACCGTTGACGTGGTTGCAACGAGCCTGGGCCGCAGTGCTTTACGCAGCTCCGGCAGCACTGTGCCTGGAATCGGCGTTGGAGGACGGAGGCTCGGTGATCCATGTCGCCGTCGGCCGCGGCCGAGGTGTGCTGGCCGAACCGTACGGAGTGCGGATCCACCATCTCGCACACCTGCAGGAGCGGGTGCTGTGGAATCTCGGACCGCCACGGGTGCGTTTCGAGGAAGCCGTGCTTGACGTCGCGCGCCAGGCGATATCCGAGTTCGACGCGATTGCGGTGCTGGCCAACGCCTGCCAGTCACGGCGCACCACTGCGCGACGCATACTGCTCGCCCTCGACGCTCGCCCGCGGATTCGCCGACGACGCTGGCTGCGGGCCGTGGTGGTCGACATCGCCGAGGGCTCCTGCTCGGTCCTGGAGCACGCGTACCTCAATCGCGTGGAGCGGGCGCACGGATTGCCGCCGGCGACTCGACAGAAACGTTCAGCCTCATCAGTGGGTGCCTGCTACCGCGATGCCCAGTACGGGCAACGGCTCGTGGTGGAACTCGACGGCCTCCTGTTCCATGACTCGGCATCTGCACGGAACAGGGATTTCGAGCGCGATCTCGACGCCGCGGTCGACGGCCGCTCAACCATCCGCCTGTCGTACCGTCAGGTTTTCGACCGACCATGCCAGACCGCCGCGAAGATCACCCGGGTGATGCGCCGGCACGGGATCACGGTGAGCGGCCACTCCTGCGGGCCGGGATGTGAATTCGGCCGCCTCGGTCTCGCTGCCTGACGTGGACAACTGCTTACGCTGAAGATTGCAGCTACCTGGTGACCACAATCTTCAGCAATAGCGAATCAGGCTCAGGTGTGCGGCCCCATCACCTTCACGACGGTCAGCAGCACCACCGAATCCGCGAGCGCCTGCAGGCTGTGCCGGGTGCGCGGGATCACGATGTGATCGCCGGGCGAGCCCTCCCAGCTGGCTTCGGAGTTGACCAGTTTCACCCTGCCCTCGATCACCTGCAACGTGGCTTCACCAGGACTCTCGTGCTCATCGAGCCCGGAGCCCTCGGTCAGCGCGATCAGCGTCTGGCGCAGTTGGTGTTCATGCCCGCCGTAAACCGTGTGGGCACTGCGTCCGCTGCTGGCCGTGCGGGCTGAAGCCAACTGCTGACGAGCGATCGCGGTGAGCGAGATCTTCTCCATATCCGCCAATCGTGCCACCTCCTGTCGGTGAACCGTGAGCGATTTCCCACGCTACGCCCGAACGCTCTCTGAGCGTCCGCCGTCGTTGGCACTGGACAACTGAGTCTTCACCTGGCGCGAAAGTTCATCGGCCAGAATCTCCGGCCGGCCGTCGAGCAGCCCCGCGATCGCCTGGGCCGCCACCAGCGCCGGATCGGTCTTCTGCTCCGGCGGGATGTAGCTGACCATGTCGGTGTCCATGTATCCGACATGCAGCGCGGCAACGTGAATCCCGCGGGGCGCAAGCTCGGTGCGCAACGCGTCGGTGAGCGCCCACTCGGCGGCCTTGGCGGCCGAATACGCTCCCGACGTCGGCGCGTGGTACCACGAGAGCACCGACAAGACATTGAGAACCGCTCCGCCGCCGTTCTTTTCGATCACAGGAACGAACTCGCGGCTCACATTCAAGGTGCCGAAGTAGTGCGTCTCCATCTCCGCGCGAATGTCCTCGATCGGCCCGGTCAGCAGCTGCGCTCGCGTGGAGATACCGGCGTTGTTCACCAGCACCGTGACGTCGTCCGCGACGGCGGCCGCGCGGCGCACCGACTCCGGATCGGTGATGTCGAGCTGGATCGGTATGGCACCTGGCAGATCCACGGTGTCCGGGTTTCGGGCCGCGGCGTACACCTTGGCGCCGCGCGCGAGCAGCTCGGCGGCCAGATGACGCCCCAGCCCGCGGTTGGCACCGGTAACCAGTGCGGTGATGTTGTTCGTCATGGCATCCTCCTGGTGGATTGACGGCTCGGTCGGTGCACCATCTCAACGCGCCGCCTCGCGTCCGCAGTCCCTGCCGGTGAGAGATACTGCCTTCCACCTGTGAGGCTTTTTGTCGTGGCGCCGACGAATCGAATTGCCACACGATGGGCCGATGCGCACACACGGACACGTCGCACGCACCGCGGCGGCGCTGGCATCGGCGATGGGGATCGGCCGCTTCGTCTACACCCCGATCCTGCCGTTGATGTCGGCCCAGGCCGGCCTCAACGCCCATGACGCCGCGATCCTCGCGACCGCGAACTACGTCGGCTACCTCGCCGGTGCGCTGGCGGGTTCGATCTCGCCGCGCCTGGCCCGCTCGGTCACCGCCTGCCGGGCATGCCTGCTCGCCATGGCCGTCAGCCTGGCGGTAATGCCCTTGTCCACCAACACAATCGAATGGGCCGTGTTACGCGGCGTGGCCGGTTTCGCCAGCGCGCTGGTGTTCGTCATCGCGGTCAACACCATGCTCGAGCACCTGCACGGGCATCCCGCACACCTGGCCGGGTGGGGCTTCGGCGGGGTCGGCGCCGGTATCGCGCTGTCAGCGCTGCTGGTGCTGGCCGCCGGCGACTGGAAGGTGGCCTGGTGGGCCTCGGCGGCGGTGGCGGCGCTGCTGGGTGCCTGCGCGTGGTCCATGCCCGCCTCGCCACACACCGCCACGGCCGCTCCGACCACCGAAACCCGGCCGGCCCACGGGCCGTTCGCGTTGCTGCTCACCGGCTACACGCTCGAAGGCGTCGGCTACATCATCGCCGGCACCTTCCTCGTGGCGGCCGTCGCGCAGGGTGCACCGGGCTGGCTGGGCGGGAGCACCTGGCTCGTCGTGGGGCTTGCCACGGTGCCCTCGGCGGCACTGTGGGCGGCGTTGAGCAGCCGATGGTCGCATCCGGCGCTCCTCGTCGTGGCCCTGGCCCTGCAGGCCGTGGGGATCGCCGTGGCCGGCGCGGTCGGCGGGGTCACGGCCGCATTGGTGGGCGCGGTGCTGTTCGGCGGAACCTTCATCGGTGTCAGCACGCTGGCGCTGGCGGCAGGCAGGCTGTTGCGGTATCCGCGCGCCGTCGCCCTGCTCACCGCCGGATATTCAGTGGGCCAGATCCTCGGGCCGTTGATGGTGGCACCGCTGTTGCACCGCGGTTTCGCACCCGCCCTTCTCGTGGGCGCCGTCGTGGTGCTAGCCGCCGCGGTGGTGTGCGGGGTGATGCGGATCGTCTTCCGGCAGCCAGACATCGGGGGCGTCCAGCCCGAGATCGCCTATACCGCGGGTGAACTCGTCGACGACGGCGAGCACGGCCGGGACGGTCTCATCACGACGCCACACCAACGACCAGGTCCACAACGGTGACGGGGACACCACCGGGCGGCGGACCAGTCCCGTGGGCAACGCGGCGTCCTGTCCCTTGGGGTTGTTGAGGACCGGGCGGCGCAGCCGCCGGACATGCTCGAAGAACGTGGGACCGGTGACGCCGCCGTCATCGGTCCGCAGGACCGGCGCACCGACCGCTGTGGCGAATTGTTCGCCATAGGTGTTCCAGGAAGACCAACTCGCCGCGTCCGTGTCGATCAGCACCGTGGTGTCGCGGGCACTGACCGGTGATTCGTCGCTGCCCGTGCACAGGGCGTACAGCCGGTCCACCCCGATCAGCCTGGCCTGCAAAGACAGCGAGTCCAGGTCACGGTTCTGCACCCAGCAGATCGCGAGATCGAGGCTGCCGTCGGCGACCCGGGCCGCCTGGGTGTGCGACGGCATCACCCAGGTGTCCACCCGGACCTGGGCCACGCCCGCGGCCCGGTCGGCCCAATCTGTCGGGCACCAGTTCACATACCCCATCCGTACCGGATCCGAGGATGCCAAACCGTGTGCGCGCCTGCGTAATTCATCAGCCTGCTGGATCAGGGACCGCGCCTCCGGCAGCAATGCACTGCCGGCCTGCGTCAACGCCACCGAGCGCCGGTCACGGTCGAACAGCGTGACCTTGAGATCGCGTTCCAGCGCCTTGATCTGTTGGGACAGCGACGGACCGGCGATCCGCAGCCGCTCGGCCGCGCGCCCGAAGTTCAGCTCCTCGGCGACGGTCACGAAGTACCGCAACTGGCGCAATTCCACCCGACGAGCGTATTAGGCGCAAGCTATCAACAATGAGCTATCCCGTCACATAAGCCGGAGATCACTGCGCTCGGGGATGCGTTGAGCAGTACATCAGACCGGAAACAAGAGAAGGGTCCACCCCCATGAGCACCACACCACACGTCGCAGTCATCACCGGCGCCTCCCAGGGCATCGGCGAAGCGCTGGTCGCGGGTTATCGCAAGCTGGGCTACGCCGTCGTCGCCAACTCCCGCAACATCGGCGAGAGCGACGACCCGATGGTGCTGGCCGTACCCGGCGACATCGGGCAGCCCGGCGTGGGCAAGCAACTGATCGACGCCGCGATCGAGCGCTTCGGCCGCGTCGACACCATCGTGAACAACGCCGGCATCTTCATCGCCAAGCCCTTCACCGAGTACACCGACGACGACTACGACGCCGTCACCGGAGTCAACCAGCGAGGCTTCTTCGAACTGACCCGCGCCGGGATCGCCGCGATCGAATCGCACGGCGAAGGCGGACACGTGGTCAGCATCTCCACAAGCCTCGTCGACCACGCCAACTCGCAGGTGCCCTCGGTATTGGCATCCCTGACAAAAGGTGGCCTGAACGCCGCGACCAAAGCGCTGGCCATCGAATACGCGTCGCGTGGCATCCGCGCCAACGCCGTCGCGTTGGGCACCATCCGCACCCCGATGCACGCACCCGAAACCCACGAATTCCTGTCGGCGCTGCATCCGGTCGGTCACATGGGCGATATCGATGATGTGGTCGACGCGGTGCTGTACTTGGAGCGGGCCGGATTCGTCACCGGCGACATCCTGCATGTGGACGGAGGCCAGAGTGCCGGACATTGAGGAGGGCACGGCGGCGATCCTTCGTCACGTCCTCGACGAGTGGCGGGCCGGCATCGCCGCCCACGATCCCCAGCGGGTGGCCGCGGTGTTCGCCGACGACGCGATCTTCCAGGGGTTGCGTCCCTACAGCGTGGGCCGGCAGGGGGTGTTCGACTACTACGAGTCGCAGCCGGTGGGCCTCACCGTCGACTACCGGATCGATGAGACGCGCCGGCCCGCCGACAACGTGGTGCTCGGTTATCTCCGCGCAGACTTCACGCGGCCCGACGGCACGAGGATCCCGCTGAACCTCAGCGTTCTGGCCACCCGTGACGACGACTGGCGCATCGCGCACTATCAGGTGTCAGCGGTGCCCGACTGAGGGCAACTCAGCGCCGCGTGGGCATCACCACGATGCCCACGCGGGCCGAAGATCAAATCACCCTGAGTGAATCTCCGTCGTATCCGAACCGGGACCGCAATTGGACCAGCAGGCGCTCGGCCTCGGAGATACGCGCGTGTAGCCGCACCAGTGCTTCCGGCATCGGCGCATCGGCCACTCGGCTTCGTTCCCTGACCCGCCGCCACCGCAGTTCGGTGGCGGCGAGATTCGCCCGCAGCTCGGCGATTTCGCCGAGCAGGATGTCTTCGAACAGCCGCGACTGGGCAATGTCGGCGCTGTGCACGGGCCTGGAACAGTCGGCCGCCGCAGTCGCGCGGCAAACCACGCGCGACAAGGGGTTGAACACCGCGGCCGAATCGGCCCCGACCGTCAGAGCGGAGATGCTTCCGCTCCCGAACTCCCGTGATATCAGCGTCACGTGGGAATCATGGAGCAGGTCACGATGCCAAGCCACCACACAGGCGTCACCCGACGTACCGCCTCTGGTCATCTGGCGGTTACCCGATGTACCTTTGACGGCCTTCACGCCGGCCGGCTCTTCGCAGCTTCAGCGCCTAGCTCAACGCGGGGATGACCTTCTGCTCGAACAGTTCGATACCGGACCGGTCGTAGGCGGCTTCCGGGAAATACAGGATCGCGTACTCGCACCCGAGATCACGCATCCGCTGCAGCTTCTCGATGACCTGTTCGGGTGTACCGCTTGCCGATTCGGGTGCGGTGACATTCGCGAGCATCGCATCGACGGAGGCCTCGCCGGCGACAGGGGCCTGTCGGGCCCGCAACCGCGCGACGCGATCGGCGACATCGGCTTCGGAGTCGCCGATGACGGCGTTGAAGTTGGCCGATCGCACGATGGCGCCGTAGTCGGTCCCGACATCCCGGCAATGCCCGGCCAGCACCTGCGACTTGTGGGCGAAGCCCTGCGGCTCGGAGGTGAAGTTGGTGTACTGCGCGTACTTGGCCGCGATGCGCAGCGTCACTTTCTCCCCACCGCCGGCGATCCACAGGGGGATCCCGTTGTTCTGCAACGGCTTCGGCGCGACGATCGCACCGTCGACCTGGTAGTGCCTGCCGTCGAAGCTGACTCGGCCGTCACGCCAGGCGTCCCGCATGATCTGAACACCCTCGTCGAGCCGGCCGAGACGCACACCGGCGGACGGAAAGCCGTACCCGTAGGCGCGCCACTCATGTTCGTACCAGCCGCCGCCGATGCCCATCTGCACGCGGCCGCCGGAGATGACGTCGGTGGTGGCGGCGACCTTGGCAAGGTAAACCGGATTGCGGTAGCTCATCGCGGTGCACATCTGACCCAGCTTGATCCGCGATGTCGTCGCGGCGTAGGCCGCCATCAGGGTCCAGGCCTCGTGCGTCGCCTCGTCGGTCGGAATCGGAACGGTGTGGAAGTGGTCGTACACCCACAGCGAGTCCCATTCACCTGCGTCTGCGTGAGCAGCCAGGTCACGCATCACCGACCAGTGCTTTTCGGTGGGAATGTCGACGAGGTCAAGACGCCAGCCCTGCGGGATGAAGAGTCCAAAGCGCATGGACCCCGACTTTACGACGCCAACTCTTGTCGCGGTACGGCGCTAGCCTGAATTCCATGGCCCTTTCCAAAGAAGAACGCGAACAGTTCCTGGCTGAACCCCACATCGCCGCCCTCTCGGTGTACGCAGGCGACAAACGTGGTCCGCTGACCGTCCCGATCTGGTACCAGTACACCCCCGGCGGCGAGCCGTGGGTGTTGACCGGGGTGGGATCACGCAAGCACCGGCTGATCGAGGCGGCCGGGCACGCGACATTGATGGTGGAGCGTCTCGAGCCGACGGTGCGCTACGTGGCCGTCGACGGTGCCGTCAGTCGCATCGAACCGGGCACCGATGAGCAACTCGTCGAGATGACCAAGCGCTACCTGGCGCCCGAGAAGGTGGAGCCATATCTGGAGTTCGCCCGCCGGGAACACGGCGAGAGCGTCGCTGTCTTCTTGAAGCCCGAGCACTGGCTGTCCTCCGATCTGGGGTCGCTCTGACACTGTGAGCTCGCGTCAACGGCTGTTCCGGTGGCTCTACCGCCTGGGATTCACGCCCTGGGACGGTCATCCGTTGGCGCACAGCCTGACCGAGCTTGTCGAAAACACGTCGTTGCCCCCGGGAACCGCGCTCGATCTGGGCTGCGGTACCGGGGACAACGCGATCTACCTTGCCAGGCACGGGTGGCAGGTCACGGGTGTGGATTACGTGGCCAAACCGCTGAAGAAGGCCCGCGCCAAGGCCGGCCCGCTGCCGGTGCAGTTTGCCAAAGCCGATGTGACGCAACTGAGTTCGTCAGGTATCCGGCCCGGCTTCCAGCTGATCATCGACAGTGGGTGTCTGCACGGCATGAGCGCCGCCGACCGCGACGCCTACGTCGCGGAGGTCAGCGCGGTAGCTGCCCCCGGTGCGCAACTACTCATCGTGGCGTTCATCCCTGGCGCATCGATGGGCGTGCCGGGCATCGGATTCGATGAAGTACAACGGCGTTTCAGCCACGGCTGGACACTGCTCTCAAGCGGAGACGAGCCGGCACTGGACCTGAACAACACCCACCGGGCGCGGCATTATCTGTTCGCGAGGAGCGACTGACCCTCACTCAGCACGACCTCCGAGATGCTTGGCGAGGAACTGATCGGCCCGATGATAGAAGTCGAGGCGATTCTCGGGTTTGACGAAGCCGTGGCCCTCGTTCTCGTACATCACGTACTCGTGATCGAGGCCGCGCTCTTTCATGGCCGCCACGATCTGCTCGGACTCCGCCCGCTTGACCCGCGGATCGTTCTCGCCCTGCCCGATCAGAATCGGAATGCGAATGGCATCCACGCGCGACAGCGGCGACCGAGACCACAGGAAGTCCGGATCGTCGCCAACGCGCTTGTGCCACAGCATGATCAATGGCTTCCAGTACTCCGGGAACGACGCGATGAGAGTGTTCAGATTGGACGGGCCGACCAGCGAGACCGCGCACTTGAACACCTCGGGCGTGAAGGCCGCGCCCACCAGCGCCGCGTACCCACCATAGGACCCGCCGTAGATCGCCACCCGGTCCCGGTCGACGATCCCCTGCCCGACAAGGTGGCCGACCGCATCCAGCAGGTCATCGTGCATCTTGGCGGCCCATTCACGGTTGCCGGCATTGAGGAATTCCTTGCCGTAGCCGCTGGAACCACGGAAGTTCACCTGCACGCACAGGTAACCGCGGTTGGCGAGCCATTGCGCCTCGGGATCGAAGCCCCAGCCGACACGGGCCCATGGCCCGCCGTGCACGTTGAGAACGGTGGGCAGATTCTTGCGGTCGCCCCCAGCCGGGAACGATACGTAGCCGTGGATCGTCAGGCCGTCACGGGCGGTGTAGCTGAACGGTTCCATGGGCACCAGCGGATACTCGTTCAGCTCTGGCCGGTGATCGAACAGGAAGGTGGCAGTTTGCATTTCACGATCCCAGCGGTAGAACTTCACCGGTCCTGAGTCCTGGTCGAATGCGACGAGCCAGGTCGTGTCGTCCGCGTCGCGGTCGGTGATCATCAGCTCGCCAGGGTGCAGCCGCTCGAGTGCCTCGACGTCGCCACGAATCGAGTCGTCGAAGATCCGGTACTCCTGCCGGTCGCCATACACCGTCACGCCTTGGATTTCGCGGGTGTCGGGATGGACGATCACACTGTTGATGTCGTAGGTGGGGTCCTCCGCGATCACCTCGGTCGCGCCGGTTTCGATATCCATCTGGACCAGCCGGGTAGTGTTCGAACCGACAGAGGACTGCAGGTACATCGCCATGCCGTCCTTCGTAAAGCCAACCGGCCCGGTGCTTTCCGCGTCGTCCGGTCCAACCTCCAGCAACGGCCGCCACGGGGCCGTGTCGTCGTCACGCACCAGAATGACGAGGCCGCCATCGGGAGTCGGCGCGGCCGCGCCGCGCACCTTCAGGTCATCGTCGACCACCCAGCCGAGGTAACCGGGATTCTCCACGATCTTGCGCAGCGCACCGGTGCGCAGGTCAAGGTGGTATACATCGTGCAGCTGCGGATTGTCCTTGTTGATGCCCACCAGCACCTCGTT
Organism: Mycobacterium sp. URHD0025; assembly: GCF_000426065.1. Classification (GTDB taxonomy): domain Bacteria; phylum Actinomycetota; class Actinomycetes; order Mycobacteriales; family Mycobacteriaceae; genus Mycobacterium. The sequence goes on from NZ_AUEQ01000022.1 coordinate 42,987, forward strand.
CGGAAATCGCTTGCGGTGCGCGATGACCCGGCACTGCACGCCATCCATCGGGGTCAGATCGCGTTCCGCCCCGGTCTCCATGTCGACGTCGTACAGCCGGAAGTTCTCGCTTCCATCCCTGTCCCGGACGTAGATGATGTGGCGATTGTCGTGGGCCCAGAAGTAATTCTGGATCCCGCGGTCGGTGTCGTGGGTGACCGGGTTATCCGTGCCCGGTCCGGCGTCACCGACAAACACGTTCAACACGCCTTCGAGTGGGGCGATGTAGGACAACCGCATGCCGTCCGGTGATATCTGCGCCGCGGCGCGTTCGGGCTGGCCCAGCAGGACCTCGAGCGGGATGAGTTTGACGTCCCCCATGTCATCGGACATTCCGGCCCCCGTCGTCGGCGATGCGATCCATCATGCCCACTCGAAGGTGCCGTGGCTACAGGCCCAGCGCGGCCATCGCGCCGTCGACCGTCGCCTTACGCAGTTGCTCGTAGGGAACGTCGGGAAACTGCAGACAACAATCCTGCAGACCGCCGAACGCGATGACGGCGCGAGTGGACTGCTCGAGCGTCGGCCGCCGGCCGAACACCAGCACGCCCAGCCTGGCCCGCCAGGCCAGCAGCTGGTCGATCAGCCCCAGATCGGCCAGCGTGGTCAGCTCGGAAACCAGCAGGACCAGGTCAGCCAGGTGCCGATAGTGGAAGTCGAAGTAACCCTCCAGGAGTTCCCGCGGTGTGGCGCGCGCGGCGCCGCGCTTGCGTTCCTGCTCGGCGATGAATGCCTCACCCTCGTCGACGAGGGGTTGCACAATGCTGCGGACGAGGTCCTCGCGTGACCGGAAGTGGTAGTACAAAGCGGGTTTGGTGATTCCGAGACGGTCGGCGATGTCCTGCAGACTGGTGCGGACAACACCCTTCTCCGCGAACAGTTCGCGCGCCACATCCTGGATGCGCTGCCGGGTATCCACTTCAGGCTTGGCCACGTAGCCACCCTAACTTACTTAACGATAGGTAAGCTCATGACAGGATCACTTACCGACCGTTAAGTAAGGGGGCATCGTGAAGGTTCTCATCTCCGGCGCCAGCATCGCCGGGCCCGTACTCGCCTACTGGCTGTCACGACACGGAATCGACGTCACCGTGGTGGAACGCTCACCGGCACTGCGCAAGACAGGCGGCCACGCCGTCGACCTGTTCCGGCCCGCCATGGAGATCTCCGAGCGCATGGGGGTCCTGCCCGAGATCGAGGCACACGCCACCGGCACCACCGAGATGGTCATCCACCGGCCCGGCACGTCACGCCCCGCCCGGCTGGACTACCTCAAGATTATCGGGGCCATGTCCGACCGGCACGTGGAGATCATGCGTGACGACCTCAGTGAGATCTACTTCCGGACCGGTCGAGACGACGTCGAATATCTCTTCGGGGACACCATCACCTCGATCTCACCCGACGGCGACGTCACGTTCGAACACAATCCACCCCGACGTTTCGACGTGGTCGTCGGCGCCGACGGGCTGCACTCCGGGGTGCGTCGTATAACGTTCGGCGACAACGTTTCCGAGAGCTTCCTCGGTGGATACCTCTCGGTGGTGTCGGTGCCGAAGAGCCTGGCCCGTGACGGCGAGATGACCGGCTACTTCAAACCCGGCCACATGGCAGGCATCTACACCGCCGATCATCTCGACGATGCCCGCGCGGTGTACATCTTCCGGCCGAGCCAACCGCTGGATTACGACTACCGCGATGCGGAGCGCCAGAAGTCGCAGTTGCGCGCCGCGTTCGAGCACATGAGCCCCGAAGTGGACCGCTGGCTGGACGAGGTGGAGCGCACACCGACGTTCTACTTCGACGCCATCACGCAGCTGCAGATGTCCACGTGGTCGCGGGGCCGCGTGACTCTCGTCGGCGACGCAGGCTACTGCCCCGGGCCCGCAGTCGGCGGCAGCACCAGCCTCGCGGTGTACGGCGCCTACGTCTTGGCCGCCGAGATGGTGCGGGCGGGTGACGATTACGCCGCGGCGTTCGCCGCGTATGAACGCACCATGCAGGCGCCGGTCCAAGGCAGCCGGAAGCTGGCCCGCGTGAACGCGAAAACGGTGGTGCCCACGAGTGGTTGGGGCATCCGCGCACTGGTGGGTGCCGGTCAGGTGATCTCGCTGCTGCCGCTTGGCGTGGTCCAGTCACTGGCCCGTCTCAACACGAAGGGCGTGCGGCTCTACGACACCATGCCGCTGCCCGACTGGCCCGCCTCGTTGCCGGGGTGAGCACGCGGACGCGGCGTAGCGTGGCCGCATGGGCGAACTTTCCGAGGATGTGATCGCGTTTCTGTCCAAAGGCACGCGCACCGCGGTGCTGGGTTGGGTCGCGGCTGACGGCCGGCCGTTGGCGGCACCCGTGTGGTTTGTGGTGGACGACGGCACCCTCGTCTTCAACACCGGCAAGGAGACCGCCAAGGGCCGGGCTCTGGCCCGCGACCCGCGAGTGGTGATCTGTGTCGACGACCCCAACCCGCCGTATGCGTTTGTCCAAGTCCAGGGCATCGCCTCGATCAGCGAAGACCCCGACGAACTTCTCGACATCGCCACCCGCACCGGCGGCCGCTACATGGGCGCCGACCGCGCCGAGGAGTTCGGCCGGCGCAACGGCGTACCGGGAGAACTCGTGGTCCGCGTTCAGCCGACGAAAGTCCACGCCGCATTCGACATGGCGGATTGAGGTGGTCTGATGGGAACCGGAGCGACCGATATATCCCAGTTCTCCGAGATGCTGTCCAGCGATCACGGACTCTGTGTGCTGAGCACGCTGCGCCGCGACGGCAGCATCCAATCCTCGGTGGTCAACGCCGGTGTGATGGTGCATCCACGCACCGGCGAACCCGTCGTCGCCCTCGTGGCGATCGGCGGTGCGCGCAAGCTCGCGCACCTGCGCGCCGATCCCCGGGCTACCGTCGTCGCCCGCGCGGGCTGGCAATGGGCGACTGTCGAGGGCACGGCCGCGATCATCGGGCCCGACGATCCGAGCCCTGACACGGACGCCGAGGCGCTGCGGCTGCTGTTGCGCGCCATCTTCCAAGCGGCAGGCGGCACGCACGACGACTGGGACACCTATGACCGCGTCATGCGCGAGGAACGTCGCGCCGCGGTACTCATCTCCCCTACCCGGGTGTACTCGAACCCCACCTGACCCTCGCCCAGCAGACGCAAAACTGCCCCTTTCCAGGTGAATGAAGTGGTCCCCAGAAGTTGGACTCTGACGTTTGGAGCCTAAGCGGCAAGGGCCTGGGCCCGGTATTGGACCGGGCTCAGGCCCTTGAGCTTTG
>NZ_AUEQ01000023.1 GCF_000426065.1 Mycobacterium sp. URHD0025
CGTCGAAGGCGCACGGCGCAGTCGTGTCGCGATCGACCGTATCGACTCATCGGCATGAACGCCGACCTGGATCTCTATACGTTCCTCGAGGGTCAGCCGTGGCCGCGGCCCGCAGATATTCGGTGTGCTTGCACGGGGTTTCACTCCACCAGCTTCACGGAACCACCGACGACCGCACGTTGCCGACACGCCGGCCGCCTCACCGGCCTCGCCCGCGAGAAGGCCTCGTCGGATCTGCTCCCAAAACAACGGCTTCCTCGACTGGAACAACGATCGCGCCATCACAACACTCCTCAATCAGAAGGGTGTTGCATCGACCCCTTGAAACCGCCCGTGCTGTCGCGACCGTGGTGCAGAAAACGGCGAAAAGGGCGCAGGCAAACAACGCGAAACGAAACGCACTAGAGCAGATCCCGCGCCGCCGGACACGACATGCAGCGTGGCCCGCCGCGGCCGGTGCCCAGCTCCGAAGCCTCGATCGGCAGCACCTCGATACCCGAATCAGCCAGCCGCGCATTGGTTTCCGAGTTGCGTTCGTAGGCCACCACCACCCCTGGCGCCAGGGCCAGGGTGTTGTTCCCGTCGTCCCATTGCTCGCGTTCGGCCGTGACCGGGTCGAGCCCGGTGTCGATCACCCGCAGTTGGTCGATTCCCATCGCGTCGGCAGCCGCCTGCACAAAAGGCACTTCGTCGTCGATCCGGATCCCGGCCTCGGCGCGGTGAATCGTGAACGCCGACAACGAGTGCACGACATTGGGGTACATCACCACCGCGTCGACATCGACCATGGTGCACACGGTGTCCAGGTGCATCTGGGCCCGTTCCTGCCGGATCGGCACCGCCAGCACGGTGTGGGCCAGATCGTCGTCGAACAGGCTGCGGGCCAACGCCTCGGCGCCGGCCGGCGTGGTGCGCTCCCCCACTCCGACCGCCACCACCCCGGGCCCGAGAAGCAGGACGTCACCGCCCTCGACGGGTGCCGAACGTGACTCGTACGCGCGCCGCACGCCGAGGAACCGCGGATGGTGGGCGTAGATCAGATCGGTCAGCGAGGTCTCGCGGACCCGGGCCGGCAGCGCCAGCGACGTGATGGCCACGCGGGGCCCGATCCAGAACGACGAATCCCGGGTGAACAGCAGATTGGGCAGCGGCTCGATCACGAAATCTCCGCCGTGGTGCATGAGCCGCACCAGTGACAGTTCGGCACCGTGGAAGGGCACCTCGTTGAAGGTCATCCCGGCCATCAGGATGCGGGCCAGATCGCCGGGCGCGAGGGTGCGCAGATACGACGAAAGTTCCTGGGCCAATGGCACACCCAGGCGTCGCGCGTCAACCGCCGCGGAGATCCCGTGCATGCGGGCAGCGCCGCTGTGCGCCAGTGCCTCGGTCAGCAGATCCGCCAAGAGCATCACCTCGACCCCGCGTGAGCGCAGCACCTCCGCGAAGGCGTCGTGCTCCCGCTGCGCCTTGGCCACCCACGGCAGCCCGTCGAACAGCAGGGCGTCGTTGTTGCGCGGTGTCAGCCGCTGAAGCTCCGGGCCGGGCCGGTGCAGGATGACGGCGCGCAGTGTGCCGACCTCAGAGTTGGAACCGAACGCCGCAGTCTCCACGCCATGACGTTAACTCAACTATGGTTGAGGTGTATGGAGACGCACGAGTTAACTCCTGGCGAGATGTCGCAGCGCAGCGGCGTGGCAGTGTCGGCTTTGCACTTCTACGAGCGCGAGGGCTTGATCGCCAGCCGCCGCACCACGGGAAACCAGCGCCGCTACGCGCGCGAGACACTGCGCCGCGTGGCATTCATCCGGATGTCGCAGCGGCTGGGCATACCGCTGGCCCGGATCCGGGATGCACTGTCCAGCCTGCCCGACGACCGGGTGCCGACCAGCAAGGACTGGAGCCGGCTCTCGGCCGGGTGGCGCCAGGACATCGACGACCGGATCCTGCACCTACAACGCTTGCGCGACAACCTGACCGGATGCATCGGCTGCGGTTGCCTGAGCCTGAAGACCTGCCAGTTGACCAACCCCGGCGATGTCCTGGCCGAACGCGGTCCGGGCGCCTCTCGCCTTTGACACAGTCGAACGTCTGTGCGATACACTCGCGCGCATGGAGCTGGCGTTGCAAGGCTCACTGTTCGAGCACGCTGAACGTCGTCGATTAGGCAACGGCGCCTGGGTCGAGCTGCGCTCGGGCTGGCTGCCCGACGCCGACTCGCTGTTCGAAGAGTTGATGGACGGGGTCCCGTGGCGGTCCGAGGAGCGCCAGATGTATGACCGCGTGGTGGCGGTGCCACGGCTGGTGAGCTTCCACCACCTGCTCGACGAGCCGGTGCCGCATCCGCGGCTCAAACAGATCCGGCGCAGGCTCAACGACACCTTCGGTGGCGAGCTCGGTGAGCCCTTCACCACCGCGGGCCTGTGCCTGTACCGCGACGGCAACGACAGCGTCGCCTGGCACGGCGACACCATCGGGCGCAGCCGCAGCGAGGACACCATGGTGGCCATCGTCGGGCTCGGCGCGACAAGGGTTTTCGCACTGCGCCCGCGCGGCGGCGGTCACGCCCTTCGGCTACAGCACCGCCACGGCGACCTGTTGGTGATGGGCGGATCGTGCCAGCGCACCTGGGAGCACTCGATACCCAAGACCACCAGCCTGGTGGGTCCGCGGATCAGCATCCAGTTCCGCCCGCACGACGTGCGCTGAGGGTCGCTAGGCCCTTACGTCGGCGACCGCGGAGTTGAGCAGGTCGTGGGCCCGTTTCTGGTCCACCGGTGTCACCGGCTTGCCCGGCTCCACCAGCGGGTTGGCGGTGACGATCACCATGAACGTGTCGAAACTGGCGACATAGTTGTACAGCTCGCCGGTCCGCGCCTGGCCGCCAACGGCGGTCTGCACGATGCGATGGGTTCCGATGGTGCGCGCCCCCTCGATCTGCGGGGCCTCGACCACATCCACCTGCCCGCGGATCCCCGGACCCAGGAACTTCACCTGCTTGCAGGCGTCGCCCGGGTCGTTCAACGGGACGGGTTCGGAGGTCTCCACCGCCAGCACGATGAACCGGTTTCCCGCACCTTCGGCGGACGTGGCAGCCATGTTGCCCTTCAGCCCCTCCGGCAATGACTGGCCTTCGGCGAACTTCGCGCAATCGGCGGGATCCACTTTCACCCCTGGCGGCATCTTGTGGGGCGCCAGCATTTTCGGGTCGATTCCGGTGGGCGGCACATCGGTGACCTTGAACTCCGGGCCGAATGTTGAGCGCACCTTGGCGACGTTGGCGATGTCCGCGTGGGCGGAAGCCGACTGGTCCGATTGACCGCAGGCGACCAATCCGGCGGCGCAGACGAGGACGCCCGCGGTGGCGAGCAAGACGTGGTGGTTCTCCATCGCTGGATAACATACCTGGGCTCGTCGACATACCCGGCGCAACCGGCTCAGCCGCGTAACGCCGAAACCGTTTTCACCAGCAGATCGGTGATGAATGCCGTATCGAGCGCCGGATTGGGCGATCCGGGATCGGTGACGACGGTGATGAACAGGTGATAGACACCGGCCTCGACGGTCAGATCAGCGGTGTACGTGTCCGCATGGGATCGGGTTTCGGTGCCGCCTTCGACGACGGTGGTGATGGCGGTGGACATTCCGGCGGTCACAGCGCCCTCGATCGCCGGGGCCGCGACGGTGGTCACCGTCCCGACAGAATGCCCGCCAGAAACGCTCCACTGTTGGCAGGGCACGTCGGGATGGGGTTCGGCGGGTGCATCCTTCACCTTCGCGACGGCCGCATAGACGATGCCGCCCGGCCCGGAGGCCGACCAGCCCCGGCCGGGTTCGGTTTCGGGTGCAGCCGGCGCCGCGCACTGTTCCGGGTCAGCCGCCCACTGCGGACCGAAACCCCACAGCGACACCGGGGTCGCCAGCGGATCGATCGCGACCACCTCGTAGCCGGGCGGCAGATCCTGGCGCACCCGTTCGATGCGGGCCGGATTGACCGTGACAGTTTCGCCGGTGGCCTGCGGCGACGAAGACGCCGGTGCCTGTTCCGGCGCCGACCGCGGTCCGCATGCCACCCCGCAAACCAGGGCGCACACCAGCGGGACCGCCGCGACGGCGAAAAGGCGCACGGCGTGTTGATACCACAGCCCGGGTTTGCTGTCGAGAACGGAGGCGGCGCCGGTTGTCAATCGAATTTCGGTCACCGAAAACACGACAAGCGTTGCGATACACCGGAATTTAATTGCCGCAGGGCTGGTTTGCACCGGAAGGACATCCACGACGATGGGGGCGCGACCGGTGTACGAGTTGGCGGGGGCTGTGTTGGCCGGCGGCGCGCTGTCGGCCATGGCGCTGGGCTTTCCCGCCGCCGCGCCGGCCGCGCCGTCGGGGGTCGGATCGGCGCAGGACACAGCGGACGAACTGCAAGGCCTGGGTTACGACGTCGTGATCGACCGGACCGGGACCGCGCCCCTGGACCGGTGCACCGTTCGGTCGGTGCGCCCGTCTCAGAGCGCCCCACGGACGGTCTATCTGTCGGCGCATTGCTGAGGGCGCCATCGGCGGCCCGAACATTTCACTGTGCAATAGATCGCGCCGCCGGACTGCGGCTTCTGCCAGCTATCGGCCAGGAAACCGTTTATCGTGCAAATCAGTTGCGCCTCACGGGGGCGTCCAATCGATTGGAGACCGATGACCACCTCACTGAGGGCCGGCGGAATCGTCGTCGCCGCCTTGGCGCTCGGGGTCATGCTGGCCGGCTGCGGCGGCAAGACGGTGTCCGGCACCGCGACTGAGGCGACGGCCGGAGCCGGCGAGACCAGCACCGAACCGTCCAAGACCGGTGACGCGGGCACTCCGGCCGGACACAAGTACACGATCGTCGATTACATCCGTGACAACAAGATCACCGAAACACCGGTGCATCGCGGTGATCCGGGTACGCCCATGTTGGACCTGCCGATACCCGAAGGCTGGCAGGACGCGACATCGACTGCTCCCGAATGGGCTTGGAGCGCAATGGTATCCACCGATCCGGAGTTCGCCGCGGATCCGCCGTCCATCATCGCGCTGATGTCCAAGCTGACCGGCGACGTTGATCAGGCCAAGATCTTGGAGTACGCCCCGAACGAGATCAGGAACCTGCCGGGCTACCAGAACCAGGGCGACGGGTCCGCCGACCAACTGAGCGGATTCGATGCGTACCAGATCGGCGGCACGTACGTGAAAGACGGCGCCACGCGGTTGATCGCTCAGAAGACCGTGGTGATCCCCGGATCCGACGGCCTGTTCGTGTTGCAGTTCAACGCCGACGGCACCGAGGATCAGATGGTCCCGCTGATGGACGCGACCACGACGATCGACGAGCAGACGGTCATCACCCCGTAGCTTTATTGCCGCGAGAAGGCCGACGCCGCGGCCACCTGCTCAGGCGTCGGCCGCGCTCCGGTGTAGCGCTCGAATTGTTCGGCGGCCTGCAGCGCGATCACCTCCGCACCGGTGATGATGGGCACGCCGGCCGCTCTGGCCGCGGCGATGAGTGGGGTTTCGGCGGGCATGGCCACCACGTCGACGACTGCCCTGGCCGCCTCGATGGTCGCCGGTTCGAACGCGCTGCGGTGTTCGTCGGGCCCGTCGGCCATCCCGATCGGGGTCACGTTGACCAGGATGGGCGCCGTGAGTGCGCCGACCTCGGAGGCATAGGCGTAGCCCAGTGCCTCCGCGAGCGCGCGCCCGGCGTCGGCATTGCGAGCGACGACCGTTCCCTGGTGAAAACCCTTGTCTCGCAGCGCCGCACCGACCGCCTTGGCCATGCCCCCGCTGCCCCGCATCAGCACCGCGTCGCCCGGGTCCAACCGCTCGACGAGGGCCTGCACGGCCAGATAGTCGGTGTTGGAGGCGGTGAGACGGCCACCGGGAACCGAGAGGTCGTTGACGATCGTGTTGACCGCGTCGATCGCAAGGGCCGACGGTTCGATCTCGTCGACGAGGGCCATGACGTCCTTCTTGAACGGCATCGACACCGAGCAGCCCCGGATGCCCAAGGCGCGTACACCACCGATGGCCGCGGCGATATCCGTTGTGGTGAAAGCCTTGTAGAGGTAGTCCAAGCCGAGTTCGTCGTAGAGGTAGTTGTGGAAGCGCGTCCCGATGTTGCTGGGCCGGGCCGCCAGGGAGATGCACACCAGCGTGTCTTTGTTGAGTGGTGGCCGCCGGGCGCGGGCGGGCCCCTCGCTCACTGACTCACCGCCCGGATCACCTGGCGCGTCGCGTCTTTGATCTTCGCCGCCAGCTCGGGTTCCAGGCTGAGCGAGTCGACGGACGGCACCGGGACGTCGGTGAGCACGATACCCAGATCCTCGCGCTCCCATACCGCGCCGAGCCGGTCAAGGATACGGCGCATCGCGTAGTTGTCACTCAGCACCCGTGCGGTAAAGCGTTCTATACCAAGGTAATCCGCAGATACCACCAGGGCGTCCATCAGGAAGGTACCGATACCGCGGCCCTGATACTCGTCACCGACGGTGAACGCCACCTCGGCGGTGGTCGCGTCGTGCCCCTCGCGCACCACCCGGGCGTCGGCCACGACGGGGCCCAGGGCCCCCTCGGTCATCACCCAGACGAAATGGTCGGCGTAGTCGACCTCGAAGAGGTACTCGAGCAGGGCCTTGGTCGGCTTACGGACGGATTGGAAACGCCGGTAGAGGGTTTCGCTGGAGAATTCGACAGGTCCGTTCAGGGTCCGCTCGACGTCCCCTGGCAGGACGGGCCGTAGATAAAACCAGTCACCGTTGCGTACCTGCACCGGGATGGGTGTGATGAACCCGGCCAGCCGCTGGCGGGCGATACGGACCAGCCGGTCGAACATCCCGGGCAGATGCAGGATGACCTCGAAAGCCTCACGATCGCCGACCCATCCCGTCACCGGATCGAGGGCCGTCACGGTGGCAGTGCGCGTCGCGTCGCGCAACAGTGCGATCTCACCGATGATCAGGCCGGGTTCCAGATCGGCGACAACCGCCTGTCCGTCCGGCCCGTCGTGAACCACCCGGGTCCGCCCCGAGGCCAGCAGCATGAACGTCAGGGCCGGATCACCCTGCCGGATCAACACGTGCCCCGCCGGGACCGACAGCGGGCGCAGCAGGGCGGTCAACGGCGCCAATACCGACGGCCTGCATCCGGCGAAGAACTCCAGTGCCGCCAGGTCATCAGCACTGATCTCGGTCAGATCGGCCACAGTCCCAGGCTACGGCGCCACCCCGGGCTCGGTCAGGGCTTGGCGAATCCAGCCTTGGCGAGAGCCTTTTGGCCGGCCTCACCGGTCACCAGATCGACGAAGCGGTGAGCCAACTCCATGCGCTCGGAGTCCTTGAGCACGGCGATCGGGTAGGTGTTGACGGCCTGAGCCGCTTCGGGAAAGGCGACGCCGGCGACCTTGTCCGCGGCTCCCGCGATGTCGGTGACGTAGACCAGGCCGGCGTCGGCTTGTCCGCTGGTGACCTTGCCCAGCACATCGGTGACCGAGGTCTCCTCGCTCACCGGGTCCAGCGTCACCCCGGCGGCCTTTTCGACCTTTTCGGTGGCAGCGCCGCAGGGCACCGGCGGCGCACACACCACAACGCTGGTGCCCGGCTTGGCCAGATCGGCGAATGACTTGATGCCCTTGGGGTTTCCGGGTGCGACGGCGATGGTCAAGGTGTTGGTGGCGAAGTTCACCGGGCCGCCCTCGACGAGGTCCGCAGCCACTGCCTTGTCCATGTTCCGGGTGTCGGCCGAGGCGAACACGTCGGCGTCAGCCCCTTGGCTGAGCTGGGTGACAAGGTCGGAGGATCCGGCGAACGAGAACTCAACCGAGCTCCCCGGGTTGTCGGTCTCGAACTGCCGACCGATCTCGGTGAACGCCGATTTCAGCGAGGCCGCGGCGAACACCGTGATCGAGCCGCCCCCGGAGCTCGAGGGCGCCGAGGCATCGTCGGCCGAGGAGCAGCCGCCGATCAGAGCGGTCGCGCTCACCGCGCTGAGCGCCAAGGCGAACATCCGGGTGGGGTTCACGAGTGTCCTTTCGGGGTTTCCACGATCACGGTCGTGGCCTTGACCACCGCGACGGCGATACTGCCGGGAGCCAGGCCGAGTTCACGTACCGACTGGCTGCTCATCAGCGACACCACGGTGAACGGCCCACACTGAATCTCCACCTGGGCCATGACCCCATCGGCGATGACGTCGGTGACCAGCCCGGCGAAGCGGTTGCGCGCCGAGCTGCCGATACCGAGCGGATCCTTGGGCGCCGCAGCGGCGTTGGCGCGGGCGAACGCCGCCAGCGCGGCGCCATCGATCACCTTGCGCCCGGAACCGTCGAGATGGGCCGGCAGCGCCCCGTCGTCGATCCAGCGCCGCACGGTGTCGTCGCTGACCCCGAGCAGTTCGGCCGCCTCGCGGATCCGGATGTCTGGCACCGCGTCAGCGTATCCGCACCGCATCAACCCAACAACCGCAAACACGGCGAAATTGCCGCTCACGATCCGCATATGCGGTCTTGACCGTCTCGGTTCGCGACTGCTAAGCAGATGCTCAGCATTTCGACGACGAAGGGAACCCTATGGAACTGCAGACGGTTTTGGAAGAGCTCCGCAACCGACCGGGCACAGGCGAGACCATTCCGGTCATCGACCCCGCGACCGAGGAGCAGATCACCGAGTTCCGCGACTGCGGTCCCGACGCGGTCAACGAGGCCGTCGCCGCCGCGAAAGCGGCCTACCAGTCCGGGATTTGGACCGACATCCCGGCCCGCCAGCGCGCCAAGGCACTGTGGAAGCTGGGCGATCTGATCGATGAGCACGCCAAGGAATTCGCCGAGCTGGAATCGCTGGACGCCGGGATGCCCCCGATGCAGGCAGAGATGATCGTCTCCACCTGCGCGGAGTTCTTCCGCTACTACGCGGGCTGGTGCACCAAACTCAACGGCAGCAGCTACCAGGTCCAGATGGAGGGCGGCGTCAACAGCAACTATTCCAACCTGCACGCCTACACCACCAAGGAGCCGTATGGCGTAGTAGGACTCATCTACCCGTGGAACGGCCCACTGTTCAACGCCTGCGCCAAGATCGCACCGGCCATGGCCGCCGGCTGCTCCAGCGTCGTCAAACCCGCCGAGGAGACCCCGCTGTCGGCGGTGCTGCTGGAACGCCTGATCGGTGAGGCCGACGTGCCGGACGGCGTGGTGAACTTCGTCATCGGCTACGGCGCCACCGCTGGTGCCGCGATCACCGCACACCCCGACGTCGAGAAGGTCGCCTTCACCGGCTCGACCGAGGTCGGCAAGCAGATCATGCGGGATTCGGCGGACAACCTGAAGAAGGTGACCCTGGAGCTGGGCGGAAAGTCCCCGGTGCTGATCTACGAAGACGCCGACCTGGACATGGCGATCATGATGGCCTCGATGGGCATCTTCGTGCACTCGGGGCAGGGCTGCGTGTGCGGATCACGAATCATCGTGCAGCGCAGTGTTTATGAGCGCGTGGTGCAGGGCATCGCGATGATCGGAGACAACCTGGTACTGGGCGGCCCGAAGGACGAGGGCGCCATGATCAGCCCGCTGGTCAGCCAGAAGCAACTCGACCGCGTGCTGGGCTACATCGATCAGGGAAAACGCGACGGTGCCGAAATCGTTTCCGGTGGTTACCGATTGGACCGCAAGGGCTACTTCGTCAAGCCCACCGTCGTCACCAACGTGGACCCAACCACCAGCCGGCTGTACAAGGAAGAGATCTTCGGCCCGGTCGTCACCATCCTGCCGTTCGACGATGACGACGAGGCGATCGCGATGGCCAACGACACCGACTACGGCCTGGCGGCGACCGTCTGGACCACCAACCTGGCCCGCGCGCACAGCCTGGGCAAGCGCCTGCAGGCCGGCATGGTGGGACTGAACTGCCAGCTGACGTTCGACCACAACGTGCCGTTCGGCGGTTACAAGCAGTCAGGCATCGGCAAGGAATTCGGTTACGAGGGCATCGACGCGTACCTCAAGACCAAGTCGATCTGGGCCCAGCTCTAACCCGGCAGCCCGGTCACACCGCGAAGCGGATGGCGGCGAGCTCGAGGGCCTTGCCCTCGAGCCGCTGGCCCAAGTAGATCTCGGCCTGCATCAGCCGTTCGCAGTGCCACCGGATGTCCTCGGCATGCTCCCGGGAAGCCGTGTAGCGCACAGCCATGGTGCTGACGTCGATGCGGCGGGTGTCGCGCACCTTGAGATCCTCGGACACCTGGAAGCCGTCCTCTTCGGCAGCGGTGATGGCCTCCAGCACCTGCCCTACGGCCAGCCGGATGTCACGGCAGCCGTTCTCGGCGATCTCGGAGGCCTCACGCTGGATGTCCCCCTGCTTGCGGATCACCGCGGCATCGGCGTTGACCTGCTCACCCGCGAGCTCGCCCGCGGCGCCCGACCACTCCGCCCCTCCGGGCGCACAAACGTTCTGCCGGTGCCACTCGAACAGTTCCTCGGACTCGGCCGCCAACTGGCGCCAGCGCGCAGCAGCGTCCGCGAGATACGTTGTGTCCCAACTCTCGAGCCGGGAGCGAGTCAGCGCCCCACCTGATGGACCGGCGGCGGCTACGTCATTCACATCAACTCCGCCAGACCTCCGGCGTGTTGTTCGTCGGTCGCGGTGTAGCGGTGCGCGGCCGCGGACAGATGCCCGGCCTGCGTGCTGACGCGACTTGATTGGGAAGCCCGCGCGGTGATCACCGCGTCATCCATCGCCGAGACACCGGTGCTGCTCGGATAGCCTCCGGCATCCAGGCGGGCAGGCGACAGCCCCAATTCGGCAGCGATCATCTCGCTGCTGGTGGCTCCAGCGCGAAGCGCCCCCGGGTCCACCTTCAGATCGTTTGCCATAGCAATCCCCCAACTGGCCAATCTGCTCCCCGAGGCTAACCGAATCACCTGCGTTCCGTCTCGGGGCTGAGCAAGTATGCCATTGCCAACTGGCGTCGACCAAGAGTGGGTTCTCCCCCTGCCGGCCACCCGATGGTCATCAACCGGCCATCGTCAAGCCTCCACTGACACTGAGGACTTGGCCAGTGATGAAACTGGCATCGTCGGAGGCGAAAAACAGTACCGCCTTGGCGACCTCTTCGGGTTTCGCGACGCGGCGGAACGGGATGGCTCTGATCAGCCCATCGCGAACCTTGTCCGGAAGCGAATCGAACAGCGGGGTGTCGGTCGGTCCAGGGCAAACACAGTTGACGTTGATCTGATGGCGGGCCATCTCGCGCGCGAGCGACTTGGTGAAGGCGATCACCCCGCCCTTGGTGCCGGCGTACACCGTCTCCCCCAGACTGCCCACGCGTCCCGCATCGCTGGCAATGTTGACGATCTTTGCCGTGCCTTCCGTTGCGAGGATGGTTTCGAGGAAGGCATGGGTGAGCCGAACCGGTCCGAGAAAGTTGACCGCGACCAATGTCTGCCACAGCGTGTCGTCGTTGGACATGAACGGCTCGACCCGGTCGAAGCCCGCGGCGTTGACGATGACGGCCGGTGTTCCGTGCGCAGCGACAACGTCGTCGCGCAGTGTGCTCACGGCCTCAGGGTCAGCCAGATCGGTCACGTACGCGGTGGCTCGCGCGCAGTCCTTCACCGTCTGGGCGAGACCTGCCTCATTGCGGTCGACGGCGGCGACCGTGGCGCCGCCCTCTGCCAGCCCGATCGCGATGGCTCGGCCGATTCCCGATGCCGCACCCGTCACGACGGCGACTTTGTTCTCGAATCGCACGATGCGACCTCCCGATCTGCGGTGATGTGGACGCTACGGCCACTATCGGTCGCCAGGCAATAGAAATCAACCACTCGGTCGGTAATTGACTCAGTCGGTCGAAAAACCGTAGCTTCGGTTGAACCACGTGCGTGAGCAGAAGGGGTACCGCCATGAACTTCTCCGACTACCAACAGTTGACGCTGACCCGACGGGACAACGGCGTCCTGCTGATCACGCTGAACCGGCCGGAGAAGTACAACGCCGCCGACGAGGGCATGCACACCGAACTGGCCAACATCTGGAAGGACGTCGCAGCCGACCCGCAGACCCGGGTCGCCGTGATCACCGGCGCGGGCAAGGCCTTCAGCGCAGGCGGCGACCTGGCCATGGTCGAGCGGATGGCCGGCGATTACGACCGGGTGTCACACATGCTCGGCGAGATGGGCGACCTGGTCTACAACATGATCAACTGCGACAAGCCGATCGTCTCGGCCATCAACGGTGTCGCCGTCGGTGCCGGCGCGGTGGCCGCCCTGCTCGCCGACATCGCGATCATCGCCGAGGACGCCCGGATCGGCGATGGCCACGTCAAACTCGGCGTGGCGGCCGGTGACCACGCCGCCATCATCTGGCCACTGCTGGCCGGCACGGCCAAGGCCAAGTACTACCTGATGACCGGTGAGATGATCGGCGGCATCGAGGCCGAGCGGATCGGCATGGTCGCCAAAGCCCTTCCACGCGAGGAGGTTCTGGACGAGGCACTGCGGATCGCAGACAATCTGGCCACCGGCGCACAACAGGCGATCCGGCTGACCAAGCGGGCTCTCAACAACTGGTTGCGCAATGCCGGCCCGATCTTCGACCAGTCCGCGGCCTACGAGATGTTGACTTTCATGGGACCTGACGTGGTGGAGGGCTACACCGCCTTGCGCGAAAAACGCGCGCCGCACTTTCCGTCGGCGGAGCCGGCGAGACAGAACAGCCCGTCGGCGGAGCCGGCGAGACAGAACAACCCGGCGGCTCAGTAGAAGAGGCACAATGCACGGTCGACGATCGCGGCACGCAGTTCAGCCCGATTCTCGTCGTGCAGGCCCGGTCCGATCCACACCGAAGACTGGTTGAGGATGCCGTGCAGACACTGCAGGGCGACATTGACGTCGGGACAGGCGAATTCGCCGTCGGCCACACCACGTTCCACCACCCGGCGGAAGACCGCGTCGTGACGGCGACGCATGTCCTTCATCGGATCCTCGAAGATCTCCGGCCAACCGCGTGGCCACGAGAACACCGCGGCCACTTCCGGCGCAGTCTCGGTGAGGATCCGGATCTGTTCATCGATCAGCGCCGCCAGATGTTCGCGGGCATCGACCCTTCCGAGCTCGTCCTCGCGTGCCGCCAGCCGCTGCAGGACCTCCTGGGTGAGGGTCTCCAGTGCCGCGGCGACCAAGGCGTCCTTGGATGAAAAGTAGTGGTAGAGAGTGGCCTTGGCGATGTCGGTCTGCTCGGCGACGACTTCCAGACTCATGCCGCCGTAGCCGGCCTCGGTGAGGATCCGGGTCGCGGTCTTGACGATCTCGGCCTTACGCCGGTCGCGACGGCGTGCCACACGACTGGAGCCCGCCGGCTGATCCTCCACGCCTCATACTAACCAGGCCCGGTCGGCTATTCGACCGCGTGGACGAATCACAGCGCCGGCGCACCGACCACCGAGAGCAGCTGCAGCTTCTCGTAACTCTCACTGCCCGGTTCCGCGGTGTAGACCAACAGCGAGTGGGACTGCTCGGGATCCAGCAGGATCTGGCAGTGCAGTTCCAGGCTGCCCACCTCAGGATGCCGGTAGCGCTTGACTTCTCGCGGCCGGATACCGATCTCGTGCCGGTCCCAGAGGTCCCGGAACTCCCCGCTCTCGGCGGTGAGCGCGTCGGCGAACCGAGCGGCCCTGGACCCGGGCCCGCGCACCGCCAGCACCGCCCTGAGCCCGGAAACATAGAGCCGTGAGTAGAACTCATGGTCTTCGGGCGGGTAGAGATCACGGACTTGCGGGTCGGTGAACCACCGGTACCCGATGCTGCGCGACAAACCGGTGTAGCGGCACAGGTCGCCGACCAGTGCGACGCCGACCGCCGTCTGTCGCAGGGTCTCTCCCAGTTCGGTGACGATCTCGGCCGGCGTGTCGGTGAGTCTGTCGAAGATCCGCATCATGCCGGGGCTGATGTGGTCACTGCTCGAGCCGCGCACCGGCGGTTGATGGCCGGCCAGGCGGAAGAGGTGGTCACGCTCATCGAGGGACAGATGGAGCCCTTGTGCGATCGAGGCGATCATCTGCTCCGAGGGCTGCGGTCCGCGTTCGCGCTCCAGTCGCGAGTAGTAATCCGTCGACATATGACACAACGCCGCAACCTCCTCCCGCCGCAGCCCGGCGGTACGACGACGCTGCCCGCGCGGAAGTCCGACGTCCTCCGGCTGTAGCGCCCCTCGACGACGGACGAGAAACTGCGCCAGGCCGGCTCGATCGATCATGCGTGCCATTTTGTCGCGGAACCCGCTCGCTCAGCCACGGATCGTCAGGCCGTGGATACGACAGACTCCGGTGGGCACGCTTGAGCGCATGCCACATCATTACGACATCACGATCGAAGACCTGTCCGGAAAGCGGGCGATGGTGACCGGCGCAAGCGATGGGATCGGCCTCGGCATCGCGATAAGGCTGGCCGGGGCCGGCGCAGAGGTGGTCATGCCGGTGCGGAATCCGGCCAAGGGCGCCGCGGCCGTCGCCAAGATCCGCGCACAGCACCCGGACGCCGCGGTGTCGCTGGAGGAACTCGATTTGTCGTCCCTGGCCTCGGTGGCGGCTCTCGGTGAAAAGCTGCGCGCCGAGGGTGCTCCACTGCACCTGCTCGTCAACAACGCCGGAGTGATGACCCCACCGGACCGGCAGTCCACCGAAGACGGGTTCGAATTGCAGTTCGGCACAAACCATCTGGGCCACTTCGCCCTCACCGCTCATCTGCTGCCACTGCTCAGGGCCGGCCGCGCCCGGGTGACATCTCAAACCAGCGTCGCTGCCCGCAGCGGCGCCATCAACTGGACCGACCTGAACTGGGAGCGTTCCTACGACGGGATGTCGGCATACCGGCAGTCCAAAATCGCGGTCGGGCTGTTCGGGCTTGAGCTCTCCCGTCGCAGCGCGGACTCGGGCTGGGGCATCACCAGCAACATCGCGCACCCCGGCGTAGCCCCGACCAGCCTGCTGGCGGCGCGCCCGGAAGTCGGCCGGGCCAAGGACACCGCCGGCGTCCGACTGATCCGCCGACTGTCTGCGCACGGCCTCATCGTCGGGACCGTGGACAGCGCGAAGCTCCCGGCGCTGATGGCCGCCGCGTCAGCCGACGCCGAGGACGGCATGTTCTACGGACCGCAGTGGCCAGGGCACGTAGGCGGGCCGCCCGGGCAGCAAAAACTCTGGAAAACGTTGCGCGACACCAAGGACGCCGTACGCCTGTGGACGGTGTCCGAGGACCTGACCGGGGTCACCTTCACCGTTGGAAGCCGATGAACTCGCCGCAAGCCTGGAGAACGAAACGTATCTCGTCACGCACCCTTGAGGTGAGGACTTGCCATCCAGCGCCTAAGTCGCAGTGGTCCGCGCACGCGCCACTTGGGCGGCTCCGTTGCCCGTGATCAACCAGAGTGTCGCGAGCTGCGCGATGAAATCCTCGACAGACAGGTGGACGCCGCCGTTGACGAATTCCAGGATGGCGTCGGCTGTCCCGCCGACGATGAACGCCGGGGCCACCTTGGCCAACGGATCCGTTTCCAACTCGACCCCGTGGACTGTGCGCCCGTGGTCGATGAGTACGTCGGTGAGCCGGTGCATGACCGTGGTGCGGTGGGCATCGAGTTCGGGCGACGCCGCGACTCCGCCGAGCAGGACATGCGCGCGACGCGGATCGTCGACGAGTGCCCGCACAGCGGCCGACACACTCGCCATTGCCTGAATCTCCAGTGGCTCCTGCGCGGCCGCGTCCGCTGCGGCCACCGTGGCGCTGCGCACGCCGTCGGCGATGTCGTCCACGACGGCGGCCGCCACGGCGTCGAGATCGGTGAAGCTCTCGTAGAAGTATCTCTTGTTGAGATTTGCTGCCGTGCAGAGCTTCTCGACCGTCACCGACCGCCACTCGTTGCGCGTCATCACGTCCATCGCGGCTTCCAGCAGACGCTCGCGTCGTTGCCGTCGGCGGACGTCCGCCGATTGGCCTCCATAAGCACGATTGGTCGTTGACACCACCCGCACAGTCTGGCACGGTTTCGTACCAGATAGTCGAGGAGGGCCGATGGAACTTTGTTCGCCCGCGAACACGCACCGACTCCAAACCTTGGGCGCCGCCGTAACCTCACGATTCCCCAGCGGCGAACGCCCCCTGGCCGCTCCGCCTCCCGGGTCGAATCTGAAACCCGTCATGGGCAACTACGGTTTCCCGTTCCTGGGCCACGTGTTGAGCTCGCTGGCCGATCCGCTGGCCTTCGCGCGGGACCGCTACGAGCGATACGGGCCGGTGTCGTGGGCCGGCGGCGTCGGTTTCCGCGTCGTCGGACTCATGGGACCCGATGCCCTGGAAACCGCCTGGGTCAACCGCGACAAGGTGTTCTCCAGCACTCGCGGCTGGGCGCCGGTGATCGGGCCGTTCTTCCACCGCGGGATGATGCTGCTGGACTTCGACGAACACCGCGACCACCGCCGCATCATGCAACAGGCCTTCACGCGGAGCGCATTGGATGGCTACCTGAGATTGATGCTGCCCAGCATCGACCGCACGCTGCGCAATTGGCCCTCGGCTCAAGCCTTTCCGTTCTATCCGTCCATCAAGCACCTGCTGCTCGAACAGGCCGCCGAGGTATTCGTCGGTACGCACCTCGGCCCCGAATCCGATCAGCTGTCGGCGGACTTCCACGACACCGTGCGGGGCGGGCAGGCGCTGTTGCGGGCGGATGTGCCCGGGGGCGTGTGGGCCAGGGGGCTACGAGCCCGGGAGCGGCTCGAGCGGTACTTCGCCGATCAGGTTCCCGAACGGCAGCGCGGCGACGGCACCGACCTGTTCTCGATGTTGTGCCGCAGCGAGGACGAGGACGGCGCCCGGTTCGCACCGACCGACATCGTCAACCACATGATCTTCCTGCTGATGGCCGCCCATGACACCACCGCCATCGCGCTGTCCATGCTCGCCTACGAACTGGGCCGGAACCGGCAGTGGCAGGAGGCGCTTCGCGATGAGGCGACCAGCCTTCCGAATGACCAGCCGACGGTGCTGGACCTGGACGCCTATCCCTTGCTCGACGCCGCGTTCAAGGAGATCCTCCGGATGTACGCCCCGGCGGGCGCACTGTTCCGCCAAACCGTCCGGGACACCGAGATCCTCGGGCACTTCGTCCCGCGCAAGACCCAGGTTGCCATCAATGTCTATGCCTCCATGCGGCTTTCCGACTGGTGGCCCGACCCCGACACGTTCGATCCCGAGCGGTTCGTCAACAATTCCGCGTCGCGCGCCACGGTGAGCCGCTACGTGTTCGCGCCGTTCGGCGGTGGCGCGCACAAGTGCATCGGCCAGCAGTTCGCCGACATGACCGTCAAGAGCACGATGCATCAGATGCTGAGGCGGTTCGAGTGGAGCGTGCCCGCCGGCTACCGTCCCCATCTGACCTGGGGAACCGGGCCCACACCCGCCGATGACCTTCCCATCGATTTGCGGGCCCGGGTCCGCGGCCGGTAACGACAAACGCGGCCCGGGAGATTCTTCCGAACCGCGCTGACCTGTTCAAACTTTGTGGAGGCAATCGGAAGAACTGAGGGGACCCGATTACTGGTCCAGTCGCTATGGCATCTCCAAGACCAGAGTCGCTACCGTCCCGACCGAGTGCGAAGTGCCCGACAATAGGCTGGTGACAGACAATCTGCTGCCACAGGTCGAGTACGACCGCCGTACTCGATGGCGTTTGTCTCCCACCTGCTTGCTGGCTGTTACCCGGCAAGCATCACTCCCACGCTGATGGACGCGGTTCGCCACGACCCACACGGCGCCCGGATGATGGCAATGGGCCGACGACGGAGCGGCGGCCTCGGGAATACTGACCGGTCTTGCCCCAGTTGCCGAAGCGACCAATCTGGCCGATCCCACCCAGGTGGCCCAGGCCACCCGCGCCGGGGAAATCATGCACGCGGTCGACAAATGGGCGGGAGGCAACGCGTCCGACTTGCTCGACATCTTCGGTACCAAGGGCGAATCGCTCGGGCAGGTCAACCCTGAACTGGCACGCGGCCTGGCCGAAGCCAACAGGCCCTACATTGACGACATGATCGGCAACAAACTCGACAAGACCCTCGGCTTCGAGACCCTGGACAACGTCACCACTGACGCCGCGATGCCCAACACCCGTGACCTGTTCTCGGTGATCGACACCGACAGCAAGGCAGGCGACGTTCTCAACAGCCAGGCCTATCTCAACGGCATTCAATACCAAGACCAATTCGAACAATCAATCATCGACGGTGACACCGTGAAAACCGGGGACATGCACAGCGCGGGCACCCTACGCGGCGTCATCGACACCGCAGCCAACATCGCCGACAACGACGCGATCAAGTACGGCAACCTCCAAGACGTGGACGCCTACAAGAGCCGCGGTGAATGGCTCGACATCGCCAAGACCGCCGGCAAGGAAATCCCCATCCTCAAAGACATCCTGGACGGTTACGGCAAGATTCCCGGCGATCCCTTGCGAGAGATGATGGTCGGTCAAGCACCCACCGCCGACCCGGCTAAACCCATGACCATCTCCAGCGACGATGCCATCCAACGCTCCGTAGCCCAACACCTCATCGACCACAACATGGGCGACACGAGCGCCTTCGCCGAAGATAAGCTGATCGACCCCGAGACCGGAAAGATTAAACCCTTCGACGAAATCGAACAGCTGGGCAAAATGGACAAGTTTCGAGACGCTGCGGACGCCTACTTTGCGTAGCGTGCGCGACGAAGTCGACAGCGGTCTCGAACGCTACGGCACAGGTTACCGCGACACCCTGCCGATCCCGGACGCGCAGACCCAACACAAAGAGCCCGAGAATTGACCGCACCCACCGTCGCACGCATCTGCGGCGCCCTGCTGGCCGTCGGTCTGACACTCACCGGGTGCCAGACCGCTGACGAACCGGCCCCACCGCCGACCGAGCACAAATTGGCGAATTGGCCTGAGCAGTTGGAGGGCTTCAGGTTTCGATGGACCGCCGAACCCGGCATCGACCTGGTGTCGGGTCCGGCGGTGCCGCTGCGCGCATATCTAGAATCGCACCGGATCGGAGATATGACAGCTGACGCCCGCGACGCCTACCCCGGGTTCGCCCGAGCCGTCCCTCACCCCGGCAAACCCCGCGACGCCTCCCGATCCGACCTGCCCTACGAGCTATGGAACATTCAACCTGGGACTGAGTTTCCGGCATTGACGCTTATGCCGGTCGCGCCGCACCCGTTCTACGGCAACGAGTACTTCCACATCCTCGAACTCACCCCGACAGAGAACGGCGCCGGATATCGGGCGTACGTGTGCGACGGCCGGTACAACATCTTCCGGGACGCCGAAAACACCGGCACGTTCGAACCACTCCTTCCCCGAGGCGATTCTCCCGACGAAGAACCGGCGATCAGGCTATGGCGTGTCGAGTTCACCGACCATCCCAACCCACCGGTGCCCGACGCGCCGGCAGCGGTCACCACCCCGCAAAAAGGCCCCAACCCCGCCCCATTGAGCGACGTATTCGGACCTTGGCAAATCACTGGCGCCAACAGCATCGGGTCTTGGGGCCCTCGGCGCAGCGAGCACACCTATGACGGCTGGAAAGAGCGCGAGCAGCAGTGCCGCGCCAAGATGCCCCACGACGCGGCCCAGCGCCAAGCGATCTACGCAAGCAAACTCGACACCCCACCCGGCCCAGAACCGGCAGTGCCCGGTTGGCCCGACGACGTCGCATGAGGCGCCGAGGATGGGGCACGGCCCTGGCCCGGCTATGCGCAGTCGTGCCAGTCGTTGTTTCTATGGTGGCCTGCGGTTCCAGATCGTTGTCTGCCGGCTGGCCGGATTCGCTGGAGGGGCTTCGCTTTCGCTGGAGTGCTGATATGGGCGTCGATCTCACATCCGGTCCGGCTGTGCCATTGCGGGCGTATCTGGAGTCGCACCGCATTGGGGATATGACGCGCAACACCGACCTTGTCTATCCAGGATTCCAGCGTGCTGCACCTGCGGTAGGCAAGCCCAGAGACGACGTCAGTTCGGATCTGCCCTACGAGCTATGGGATATCCAGCCCGGCACCGACCTTGTTCTAGGTGACGCCAAGCGGTATTTCGGCAACGAGTACTTCCACGTTCTTGCTATCGAATCGATTGGCGATGCTACGCATCGTGCCTACGTCTGCGATGGCCGCTACAACATCTTTCGGGAAAGTGACAAATCAGGTACCTACGTATCGGCCTTCAATACGTCCGAAGGTGCCACCAAGGGCCTCACTGGCCCAGACCTTGCGGGAATCAAACTGTGGCGAATCGAATATGCCGACGGAACAACGGCTGCCGGCGGTTCTTCGATCACGCAGGCGATCTACCCGCAGAAGGGCACCAGACCCGCTCCTCAATCCGACGTGTTCGCCGGCTGGCAGATCATCGGCGCCAATAGTGAAGGGCTATGGGGCTCAAAGGATTTCCCTGATTCCACTCCGGGCGGCTTAGGCAGAGGCAAGGATTACCAGAATCTCTATCTGCAATGCTTGGACAAGATGCCCCACGACACAGCCCAACGCCAAGCGATATACCAAAACGAACTTGATGCGGCACCCGCCCCTGAACTGGCCGCGCCTGGCTGGCCGACCAATATCGCATAGTCACCCGCGCCGAACGTTGCTCCGGCCTACGCAGATCTCTTGATTGGCTCAGTCAGCTGCTGACCAAAGTTGTCCACCTACCACCGCGGCCACGATCCGTTCACCACGCGTTGTTCACGACGTCGCGAGACGCATACCGCTGCCGAGGCTCTAGAAGTTCCACGTCTCCCACGAACTTCGCTACCAGCGTGTCGTAGCCCGCGCGCACGGCGAGCATGCTGTTGCCCTCGACCGGTTGATCCTCCCCCAGGGTGAACATCGACTCCCATTCAGAGCGCCAGGCTTCACCGGCAGCCTGGCGCCGCCGAATGAACCCGCTCTGGATCCGGGCGTCCCTGCCCCAGCCACCGTGGGTCGCGAAGCACATCTGCATGAACCCGTTATAAGCCGTTTCCGTGTCCGTGCTGAACAACGGCGCAACAGGGTAGAACAGCCGGTCGAGATCCCGTTTGAGCGCAATCACCTCGGGAGGTGTCAGCTCCTTCCACCGCCCGACGAATGTCAGGTAACACATCAGGTCGTTCAGCATCGGTGCGATCTGACCGAAATACTGCAACCTTGCCTTGATGAGTTCCTGGTTCCGCCATTGGCTGGCGTCGTATTCCTTGAGTCGCCTGTTCAGCTTGTAGCCGACAACCGCCACCACAATTGGTACCGACACCGCAGAGACTGCCTGGATGAGCTGGACGATCACACCTTCTCCTCGGGGCACGGAGGCACAACCATCGATCCTGCCGATGAACCGCCCGAACGTCCTGCGTAATTGACTACCTGATTTGCGAAGCCACTCACGTAAGCTCCCTCCCGGCATTGGATGCTTCGCGGCTGCCGGACTTCAGGAATGCTGTGCGACCACCTCGAACTTGCTCTGCAAGCCAGCCGCGAAGTCCACCGCGATACTGACCGGGACCTGCCGAGCGCAAGACGGGTAGGTGTACACACCATCAGAGTCGTCACGAGAGAAAAGATGAAACGTCCGCTGCCGGCTCAGCCAAGAGCGGCCAGCAGGCGCTGCCGGTGCCGCCGACAGGCACCATCAGGATCACGGTCGGCAGCCTCGATTCTGATCAGGGGCGGCAATCCCATTGCCGGAGAAGCCAAGTCCCGCAAGGCGTCATAGTAGGCGCGTTGCCGTTGGCGACCACCTTGACCGAACCCGCGTGCAGCCTTTGTACGAAAATAGCCGTCCGATGACCGCTGCCACGTCGCGCAAGCGCTGAGATAGGCCTCGGCGTCAAAGCCTAATCGAGTACTCGCGGGGTAGAACCCGAAAGTCTGCAACCGAAACGACGTAAAGTGCTGCGACTCATCGACTTCAACCAATGTTCCAGTCTCAGGATGAATGAAGTCGCCGCGCAGCGGCGTGGTGGTCGCGGTGGCCAGCATCGACAAGTCACCGCCGAGCGCACGGTAGATCCGCTCCAGCGCACCGAGAGTGGCGTGATCGACGACGTCGGCGGGCAATCCCAGATGGCCGCGCCGGTTCAGCCATGGCAGTGACTGCGGAACGAGATCGATACCGTCACGCCGTGCAAGTTCGGCGAATGCGTGTTGTGTGGCTCCGACCGGCATGGCTGCCTCCTAGATCGCGACCGTTTCCGAGAACGTCCGATTCGCCGCAATGTGCACTTCAGACTCTGGCCGTTCCCTCCGAGCAGTCCAGCAATTATCCCAGTTGCGGGCACACGACGCGGCGACTGGAACCGATGGTGCGGCCAGGCCGTGGAGCGGTCTTCTGACATCCGCACGCAGCCAGGACCACGACCAGTGCGCTGATGCCGATCAGAAGGACACCGAATGTCCAGCCTTGTAGGAGTGCCCAGACTGTCAGCGCGCATATGCCGAGCGCGAGGCTAATGTAGGCCGGTGCGCTCCGCGCTGCCGCGCGGTGTCCTGTTACCCAGGCTGCATCGCTGCGCATGGTCGCCGGAGTTCGTATGCCAGTCCACTGGTTTCGGTTCAGCTTGCCTCGGACCGCAGTCCACGTCACGCAGATCGTCAGGATGCAGACCGCCACCGCAGCAGCGGCCATGATCAAGCCCACAACCAACGATGACAGACGTTCAAAACCCATTTCATCCCCCGCTATTCCGCGGGTCCGGCCATGGTGGTTTTGGCGGTGGCGACGACATTTTCGGCAGCCCGTGTGCAGGCGTCGTAGTCGGGCCCGGCCTGGCCGAAGGTGGTAGTGCAGGCCACCGACAGGTGCGCCAGTAGCGTGTTGTGGCAGGCGGTCACCGAGGTGTGAGTCGGCGTGGTGGCCAGGCATTGTTGGTGGGTGACACACCCAGCGGTGAATTCAGCGCTGCGCCCGTCAGGACTGCGGTAGTCGTTGACCCCGCCCGGACATTGCGCTGAACCATCGGTCGCGGCCGCGATGGTGGGTGCGCCCTCAGGTAGGCCCGTCCAGTTCGGCGTGGGTGCCCCGGTGGTGGGGATATCGGAGGCCCGGTAGGCCAGGGTGATGGTGACCGGGAACGCGAAGATGTCGGCTGGTCCGAGGTCGACGGTCAGATTCGACTGGCCAGGCGGAAACCCCGGTCCCAACGCAGGGGTCACCGTCAGCGGTTTCTGGTTGGTGTCGTGGGCGGCCGGGATGCTGAACGTGCCGATCACCGCAGCGGGTCGTCCTGGCGCAGCGTCGGTTTCGACGAGCACCACGTTGTCACCTTGGCGTAGATGCGTGCCGCCCGGGAGTTTGATCCCGAACGGGATCGTTGAGGAGGAGAACACTGTTTTGCGGGTGATCGTGACATCTATACCGCCACCGGTCAGCGGCCTCACTGCGTAGTCGACATCCGCGCTGGCATACACACCGCCCCCGCCAGGTGTCCAGGCCGCTGGCTGCAACGTCAACTCATCGGGCAAGTGGATACGGATCTGACGGTTGGGATGTGCGGTTGGTGCGAAGATGCCATCTTTGGCCCACATCGGTACCGTGGCCTCGCCGCGTTCGGCCGGTGCTGCGAGCGGTTGTTCCAGGCCTGCAGTTTCCCCCTGTGGCGTGGTGGAGGAGATCCGCGCTCCGCCAATCGGATTGACCCGGGGCGGGTCGGCGGGCATGGGCCGCGGAATTGGTACCGGCACTGGCGGCGGGACTGCGGGGTCGGCAGCGGCCACCGCCAACGACCCAGGCGCCGCTGCGCCCGAGTGGTCAAGCGCAGGTGCCATCAGGGCCAGAATGGGCACAACCGATACGATTGCCAGGCGCAGGAATGAGTTGTTGGCACGCATCACGTTCTAGAGGTCTTTCGGTTCGCCGTAGAGGGTTTGGGTGTCGTTGCCGTTGTCGGTGCGCAGCCGAATCGTGGTGTAGGACTGGATTTTCACTTGTCCCCCGCATCCGTCGGCGACGATGTTCTGCTCCCGCAGGTTCGACACCGCGTGCATGTTGCGCAGGCTGATCCGATCCATCGCCACCTGGGCGTGCCCGCCCGGTTTCAGAAGTACCCGGATGTAGCCGCCGATATGCTCGGTGGCGCCGACTGAGACGTTGCCTTGGGCACCGGCGAAACCGCCACCACCACCGCCACCACCGCCGGCGCCGCCTTGGCCTTGGCCGTAGCCGCCGCCGTAGACACCGGCGCCTGCCTGCTGGTTGAGGTCGAGCCCGAGATCTCCGCCGACTTCGACACCAGCCGAGGAATCAGTGCGGCACCCGACGAAGTAGCCGGACTCCAGCTGGGCGTCCTGGATGACCGAGGAGCCCTGCCCGCCGATACGGGCCTCTGACCGCAGTGTCACCCGGGCCTGCCACGAATTCGACGCGCCCGCAAGGTTATCGATGTGATCGATTACCTCGTTGGTGGTGTTCACATCGACGACCCAGCCATCATCGGTGACGAACTGCGTCCATCGATCCGGCATCAACTGCGGCGCAGCGTCCGCCATGGGTAGCGATACGAAACCTGTGCCACCCACTGCCAGCGCTGCGGCCACAGCCGCCGCGCGGCCTGCTGCTCGATGTCCCCGACCGTGTGACAAGCCCACACCCTCCCCCGAACGAGATTCAGCGATGCCTTCGAGCATTTGCTGAGTGACGATGAAGGAACCATACGATAACGATCTATGTCAAGATCAGACTATTTGCCTCCACGTGGCGTATCCCACAGTAGGCCGGATCCTCCATCCGGGCCGCAGGCATCAAACAGCGTTGTAAATAGGGGCTTTTGGCGCCTCATGTGGATACTCGAGTTCGCCGACTGGGCCGTCACGAAGAGTAGCTGTACTGGCTGCCCACGTGAGTCGGCATGCGCCCCTGCCGCAGGGTATCCATGTTTCCTGCGGCATCGGATGAGGCAGAGCCTTCACCTGCAGAGCGGACACGTTCACCGAGATCATGCGATCAATGGCCGAGCGAGCACATGGGCCGGACTGGCAACTTTGGTTGCACGAGCCGATCCGCGCGGGTCGTTTCAGGCAGTCGGTTCGCACGCAACCAGCCACCGCCGAGGTGGCCCGATCGATGCCGACCCCGAATCTCCCTGCGGCGCGACCACGGCAAACTTGAATGCGAGCCCTCAGATCGGCTAGCAAATGGTGTAGTCGCGCAGTATCAACGCCTGACGCATACCTGTTCTTCATGCGCAAAAATTAGCTACCCGCTAGGCGTTCCGGCGCCGCGATTCGCACAACTCGCCTCGGCGATGCACGGTTTAGCGCTCTTGACAAGGTCATTTCGGATATCTATGTTGCAGCGACAAGGGGCTGCACACCCTCGTATGATCTTGATTTGCAGATTGCCGACAACGAGGGGGGTCATGGCTGATCGCAGAGACGCCAGTCCGGCGTCAGACAACCGATATCGAGGATTCGAGCAAACTAATATGCGGCATCGTCAACGGCGCGCTCACCGCGAGCGCGCGGATAGCCCCCAGCCTCAGGTGAGAGCCGGAACACGACTGGCGACAGGGGCGGTACTCGGTGCGGTGATCTTGGCGGCAAGCCTGCTCAGCCCTCAACCCGCCCACCGCAACGCCGCTCCACCGTGGTTCGTTGGGCTACCCACGGCCGCAGCCCAGTGTCCGCCGGACTGCGGCGGCAACGGTGGTGGCGACTACGGGCCGCCCGGCGGTGGGCAGCAGTTCCAACCACCGTCGATGGGCGGACAGCAACCGGGCTATTCCGGCGGGGTCAACTCCAGTTACCCCGGACTCGACCCGAGCAACGGGATCTCGATCAACAATCCCGCGGCACAAGCCCCCACTGGGCAAGAAGGCGGCAATGCCCAGTACCCGCAGCAAGCTCAGCCGCGCACCCCCGCGCACGGCCAAATGCCACCCAACTACGACGCACCACCCCAACAACCAGCGCAACCACCCAGTCAGCAACCGGGGCAACAGCAGCCTGCCCAGCAGCAACCGCAGCAGTCGGCTCAACAGCAAGAGGCTCGGCAGCAGCCCGACAATAATCAAGACACCCAGAAGGTCAATCAACGGCAGCAGCAATGCCAAGACGCCGCCGCCATGCTGGGCAACACCCTTGTCGGCATCAGCGGTGGCGGCGGCCGAGGCCCGATCTGGATCGAACCCGGCCTCGACCCCGCACCAACACCCACGCCACCGTGCCCACAATGCGAACCGACCACGGCCCAGAAGCCGTCGGTTCAGGACCAGATCGATAACCTTCAGAAGCAAATCAACGAGGGGAAGCAACAACATGTCCAGGACCAACAGAAGATTGCCGAGCTAGAAAAGAAACAAGCCGAGAAAGATCTGTGCACTGTCGGGGAAAAGATGAACATCGGAATGGCAATCGGAGGCGGGCTACTGGTTCTCGGCGGCGGACTACTATCACTGACCGGAATCGGCGCCACAGGCGGCGTGCCAGCGATCGCGGCAGGACTAGGAATCCTCGGCGGCGGCGTTGCCACCACCGGTGGAGTAGTGGCAGCGATAGATTGCGGCACCCGCTGATGGCAACTTCAAATCGAAGGACTGGCAACAAATGACACGAGCACGACGCATGCTTCCAGTTGTCCTGACCGCCATGGGATCAATCCTATTAATAATCGCATCAGTGGTCGGCGCGGTTTCGAATACCGCCCTCGTACTTGTCCTCTTGCAGGGGATAGTGGGTGCATACGGGCTGGGCTTCGCAATATATCTCTATCGAAAAGTGCGCAGATCGGGTGATAGTGATGCTTAAGTTCGGTGCCGTGTTAACCGCAGTCGCATTAGCCACCGCAGCATGCAACGGCACCCAGGGAGAAGACCACGCTTCTGCACCACCCACGGCGCCAGCGCCTGCGGATTTCAGTCGTATCCCCGGACAGTTCCCCTCGCAGCCCCCCAACGTCCCCGGCGCATCGATAGCACCAGTTGGGGCATGCGTCAGCTTTGAAGGGCCGAGCAGCAACGCCACACTCACGGTGGTTGACTGCGGATCGCCGAACAACGGCTATACAGTGATCCAGCGGGTATCCACGCCTGACCAGTGCCCGGCAGATGTGGCTCAAAAGTTCTACATGAACCCCGACGAAGGCCAATTCACCGCCTGCCTGGACTATGCCTGGAGCAGTACCGACTGCCTGAGCATCGGGAAAGTGAGCGCTGTGCGCGCCAAATGTGACGACACCACCAAACCGAATCGCGAAAAACCTCTCAACGTCATCCTGAACACCACCACCAACAACGGCTGCCCCACTGGAGGATTCCCGCACGCGGTGCGCAAGTTCACGATCTGCACCGAAACACAAGATTGAACTCGCCGTCAGTAGTCGAGGTCGAGAGTCTGCACCGACCGTCGGGGTGGTTACCCCGTGCTCGCGGACGAGCGATCGATTGATCTCGTGCAGGAGCTCGATATCGTCGAGTCATGACAAAAGCGATCCAACTTCCGCCGTTGCCATTGCCGTCTACACGGATCGGGAGAATTCGATTAATTCGTACGTGCACTGCGAGAGGACTCCCGCTAACAACGACGGACGAAGATTGAGCCAGCCCCTGTTGAGGGCCGGCTCAATCGTGTCGCTAGGTCGCGTGCTGGCCGATCACCAAGCGTGTCTTGGACAAGCTGAATGTCCGGCTCGTCTCCGCCCGAGAGGATTTCGGCGATGGTGTCTACGCCGATGCCATGGAAGCCGTCACTGACATCTTCAATGATGTCCAGAACCGACTGAGCGGTGAGGATATTCGAATCAAGCTGCAACACAAGGCAGCCAACGGCGGTACCACCGGCAAAGCACCGCTCGGATACCTCAACGTTCGCGTCGAGCACGAAGGCCGCTTGATCAATACGGTTCAGATCGACCAAAGGCGCTCGCCACTCGTGCGAAAAGCGTTCGAACTCTACGCGACTGGCGACTATGGACTCGAACGCCTCGAAGCGACCATGGCCGACCTCGGACTGACCGCGCGTCCCGCCGGGAAGCTCCCGGAACGGCCCGTCACGTTCAAGTGGCTGCATCGCATGCTGCGCGACCCCTACTACATAGGCTGCGTCGTCTTCAAGGGTGAGGTCTACGCCGGACGACACGAACCGATCATCGACCGAGCATTGTTCAACCAGGTGCAAGAAGTTTGCGAGTTTCGCAGCAAGAGCGGCCAGCGCGACAGGGTCCTACAGCACTACCTCAAAGGCATCCTGTTCTGCGACCGCTGCGAAAGAAACGAGCGCACTTCACGACTCATCTACACGGAGGCCACCAACCGCTCCGGCACTCGCTACGGCTACTTCTTATGCCGTGGCCGCCAAGACGGTGTATGCGACCTGCCATACCTCCAAGCCGAGAAGGTGGAGAAGGCGATCATCGACCACTACGCGACCCTGAACCTACCTGCCACGTTCGTCACCGATGTTCGACGACTACTGGAAGAAGCGCTTGCAAACGAACAGATG
Source organism: Mycobacterium sp. URHD0025 (assembly GCF_000426065.1). Lineage (GTDB taxonomy): Bacteria > Actinomycetota > Actinomycetes > Mycobacteriales > Mycobacteriaceae > Mycobacterium. The sequence continues at coordinate 28,517 of NZ_AUEQ01000023.1, forward strand.
AGTGCTGCGGAATTGCATGCAGCGTTGAGCCGCAAACTCAAGGACCTCGAAGGCAAGGAAGACAGACTCCTTGACCTCCTCGCTGACGACGCCCTGCCCAAGACCAAGGTCATGGCCAGGCTGCGGAGGATCCAAGCCGAGCGAAACACCGCTCAAGCCAGCCTGGCCAACGCCGACGCGGAGCTCGCGACTGGAACTGACGTACTGCTTAGCGCCCTTGGTCTGATGTCTGACCCCGAGAAGTCCTACACCAACGGCAACGACGCCACGCGGCGCAACATGAACGAGACCTTCTACCAAAGGTTCTATCTCGACGACCACGGCGTTCAAGCAAGTGACCTGAACCCGCCCTTTGAGGATTTCCACGCAGCGCTCGACCTCGCGAACCAAACCAAAGTGGGTGCGTTGACAGCATCGACTTCCAGCACAACGAAACGAGGCCCCCTTGCGGGAGCCTCGGATCGAGCACAACATCGTTATTTTTACTCTGGATTAGCTCTTTCCCTTGCCGACATCCTTTCGGGCGCCGGTTCGAGTAAGAACTCTTTGGTGGAGCTAAGGGGAATCGAACCCCTGACCTTCTCGATGCGAACGAGACGCGCTACCAACTGCGCTATAGCCCCTGATACCGGAACGAAAGGCTACCAGCCGACGGCCCGGAACCGGAAACCGGCCGCCCTACTGCCCGGCAGCGCGCGGTAGGTCGTATTCGCGGGACATCGAGCCGTACGACGCGTACGCCAGGTGCTCGAAGATCGGATCCTCGTCGTCGATGTCGAGGACAACCGCGCCGGGGCGGCGCAACCGGGCCGGCACCACGTCGAGCTTGTGGTCCTCGGTGCTCTCCACGCCCAGCCGGGACCGCGCCATGCGTTGCGCACGACGACGCCGCAGCTGCTCCTCAATGCGCGTCTGGCGACGCAGGTAGGCCAGGTAGAGCACGGTCAGCGTGCCGGCACCGCCACACAGCCACCAGGCCGACGGCGTCACCAGGAAGGCGGCAGCCGCCGAGAACAGCAACGTCACAGCCAGCACGGCGAGCACACGTTTGCGGAACCGGAACTTGCGGGCGCTGACGTCGGCGGCGGTCTTCGATTCGAAGCGGCGCTGACGGGTCGCGCTCAACGAGGCGACGGGCGCCTCGGCCTGGTCCTCATCGGCCGGCTCGTCCTCGGCCTCGGGCTCCAGGCCCGAAGAGTCGGCGACGTACTCGTACTCATCGTCGGCAAGGTCGTCGGGGTCGGCCTGATCTGCCGCGGCCTCGTCCGCCGCGTCCTCGTCTGCCGCGTCGGGCTCATCGCTTTCGGCGATGTCGGTCTCGTCGGCCTCTGCCTCGTCGACTTCGTCGGTGCCGTCGAGATCCACTGGGATGCGCTCGGTTTGGGCCTCGGACTCGGCCTCGAATTGCGCGACGGGTTCTTCGACCGCGACGGGTTCCGGCTCGGGTTCGGCCTCGGTCTCGAACTCCAATTCGAGTTCGGGCTCATCGAGTTCCTCGGGCTCGGCCGCGGCGGCTGCCTCGGACATCGCACCGACCGGCAGTGCGCCGGAATCCTCGTCGACGATGTCGACGTCGAGGTAGTCCGGTTCGGCGACCTCGACGCGCGCCGCGGCCACCACGACGGTGCGCTGCACGCGCACCTCGGCGGGCGCCTCGTCCTCGAGGTCTTCGTCGAGATCCTCGTCGAGGTGGTCCGCGCTGGGCTGCCAGTGGGGATCGCTGTGGTGCCCGGCGGCCGGGCCGCGTCGTAACCGTTGTGCGTTGCGGCCGCTGTTGAGCACTCGTGTCGCCAGGGCGACGTCACTGGTACGACGCACCGAGTCGCGCTTGCTGATCAACATCGGGACCAGAACGAAAAGCCAGAGAACGACAAGGGAAATCCACAGCAGTGACTGGGGGATGCTTGGCATGACGCCTGCTCCTTTCCCCTTCAGGCTAGGTCTGTGACCAGCGCATCCATGGACGGCGCGCCGACCCAATTACACACCTGTAATTCGATGGATACAAGCACCAACAGTCACATTTGTCACATTGGTAACAGCTGGCGGGTCCGACTTCGCTGAGATTGCTTCCAGGGCTGCGGATCCGGTGCAATCACGACCGTGGACGCATTTTCGGCGCGGCGCGCCGCGCCCACACCGACAGACTCAGCACCAGGCGGCCCGGCCCGCCATGACCAGGGCCTGGGCGGCCGAATGTTTGAGCTCCTCCAACGTGACCGCCACCAGGAGATGGTCTCGCCAGGCGCCGTCCACCTCGAGATAGCGGCGCAGCAGGCCCTCCTCGCGGAAGCCCACCCGCCCCAGTACGGCCCGGCTCGCAGCGTTCTCCGGGCGTACCGTGGCCTCTACCCGGTGCAGCTGCACGCCGTTGAAGCAGTGGTCGAGCCCCAGCGCGAGTGCACCCGTCGCCACCCCGCCACCCGTCTTGTCGCTGGCCACCCAATACCCGATCCATGCCGATCGCAGCGCGCCGTGGGTCACGTTGCCGATCGTGAGCTGGCCGGCGAACTGCCCGTCGAGCTCGATCACATAGGGCAGCATCCGGCCACGCCGGGCCTCGCCGCGCAGGCCCGAACAGATTGCCGGCCACGACGAAACAGCATGGCGGACATGCCAATCCACACCACTGACCGGCTCCCACGGCTCCAGGTGGGTCTGGTCGGCCAGCCGGATGCGGCTCCATACCGCGGCATCGCGCAGCCGCACCGGCCGCAGCCGCACCACGCCGGCTTTCACCCGCAACGGTCCGACCGGACCCGGCCAACCCGGGTGAAAAGTGTTGGACCGGAACAGGCTCATCCGCGTGATCGATTCGTCACACCGTCATTCATCGAATGAAGTCTTATCAGCCGCGCTGGGCCAGGAATGCCACATCCACCGTTTCGCCGGTGCGAACCTCGTCGACTTCGCTCGGAACCACCACGAGACAGTTCGCCTCGGCAAGCGTGGCCAGCAGGTGGGTGGACGCGCCCGGCGCCCCGCCCAGGGCCTGCACCAGATACTCGCCGGTGTCCTGGTCGCGCATCAGCTGCCCGCGCAGGTATCCCGTGCGGCCGGCCACCGAGCTGATCGGCGACAGCGTGCGGGCCTGAACCACGCGACGCATCGGTTGCCGCTTGCCCAGCGACAGCCGGATCAGCGGGCGCACCATCACCTCGAACACCACCAGAGCGCTCACCGGGTTGGCCGGCAGCAGGAACACCGGAACGCGGTCACGGCCCAGCTGGCCGAAGCCCTGCACCGATCCCGGGTGCATCGCGATCCGGGCCACCTCCATCTCGCCGAGTTCGGCGAGGACGGTCCGCACCGATTCGGCCGCGGCCCCGCCCACCGCACCGGCGATGACCACGATCTCGTTGCGATTGACTTGGCCCTCAACGGTTTCCCGTAGTTCCCGCGGATCGGTGCTGATGATGCCGACCCGGTTGACCTCGGCACCGGCGTCCCGGCCCGCCGCTGCGAGCGCATAGGAGTTCACGTCGTACACCTGCCCGGTTCCGGGACTGCGGGACACGTCGACGAGCTCGCCGCCGACGCACATCACCGACAACCTGGGCCGCGGATGCACCAGCACGCGGTCGCGGCCGACCGCCGCCAACAACCCCACCTGGGCGGGGCCGATGATGGTGCCGGCCCGCACCGCCACATCGCCGGGTTGCACATCGTCCCCGGTGCGCCGGACGTAGGCGCCGGAGCGCACGCTGCGCATGATCTTGACCCGGTTCTCACCGCCGTCGGTCCATCGCAGCGGCAGCACCGCGTCGGCCAGCGTGGGCATCGGCGCACCGGTCTGCACGCGCGCGGCCTGCCGCGGCTGCAATCGGCTGGGGGTACGTGCGCCCGCTTCGATCGAGCCCATCACCGGGAGGCTGATCTCACCGGCACCATCGCCCACGGACAACACGTCGACGCTGCGCACCGCGTAACCGTCGATGGCGGCCTGATCGAATCCCGGCATGGGCCGTTCGGTGACGACCTCCTCGGCACACATCAGGCCCTGGGACTCGGCGATGGCCACCCGCACCGGTCGGGGCGCCACCGCGGCAGCCGCTACCCGAGCCTGCTGTTCCTCCACCGAACGCACAACACGCCTTCCTATCCCATCTCCGGGCCGACTACCGGACAACGTGCGGCGTACCGGGCCAGCGCGTTGCTAGCCCTCCTGTCCGGTCAGACCCAATCGTTCGACCAACCACCGCCGCAATTCGGGGCCGTAGTCGTCACGTTCCAACGCAAAGTCAACCGCAGCCTTCAGGTAGCCGCCGGGATTTCCCAGGTCGTGTCGGGCTCCACGGTGCACGACGACGTGGACGGGATGGCCCTCTTCGATCAGCAGCGCGATGGCATCGGTCAGCTGGATCTCCCCGCCGACCCCACGCGAAACCCGGCGCAGCGCATCGAAGATCGCCCGGTCGAGAAGGTAGCGGCCAGCGGCGGCGTACGGGGACGGCGCATCCTCGGCCTTGGGCTTTTCCACCATGCCCTTGACCCGCAGCACGTTCGGGTTGGCCGCGTCGGGCACCGTCTCGACGTCGAACACGCCGTAGGCACTGATCTTGTCTTCGGGCACCTCGATGGCGCACAGCACGGTGCCGCCGCGTTTGGCCCGCACCTTCGACATGGTCTCCAACACGCCCGTCGGCAGCACCAAATCGTCGGGCAGCAGGACGGCGATCGCGTCCTCGTCGGGAGCCAGGGCGGTTTCGACGCAACTGACCGCGTGCCCCAGGCCCAGCGGCTCGGCCTGCACCACCGACTCGACCTTGATCAGTGCGGGCGCGCGGCGGACCTTCTCCAGCATCGTCTTCTTGCCGCGGGCCTCCAGCGTGCCCTCGAGCACCAGGTCCTCGACGAAATGCGCGACGACGCCGTCTTTGCCCTCGGAGGTGATGATGATCAACCGCTCGGCGCCGGCCTCAGCCGCCTCGGCCGCGACCAACTCGATGCCCGGGGTGTCGACGACCGGCAGCAATTCCTTGGGGACGGTCTTGGTCGCCGGAAGGAATCGCGTACCCAGACCGGCCGCCGGGACCACGGCCGTGTAGGGAATCGGCACCTCAGGCGCCTTGTGAGACGTGCTCATCGTTCACACCCTAACGTCCGTTCTGAAATGGTGGAGGGCGTGACCCCGCCGACAAAGACCGAGTTGCGAGCCGGCGTTCTGCGTGCAAGACGGGCCGTGCCCACCGACCGCCGCGACAGTGAGTCGCAGGCACTTCGCCACTGGCTGCCCACTTTGGTGCGCAGCGGGCAAACAGTGTGCGCCTACGTTCCGGTGGGCTCCGAACCGGGTTCGCAGGGCCTGTTGGACACCATGCTGGAACTCGGTGTGCGCGTGCTGCTTCCGGTTGCCCGCAAAGACGAGGACGGCCGTGCGATGCCGATGCAGTGGGGCCCGTACGACCCGGGCACCTTGGTGGCCGCCGAGTTCGGCCTGCGCGAGCCCGCGCCACCATGGCTGCCGGCCGGACGGATCGCCGACGCCGACGTGGTCCTGGTGCCCGCGCTGGCCGTCGACCGCCACGGAAACCGGCTGGGCCGGGGCGCCGGGTTCTACGACCGCAGCCTGATCTATGCGGCGCCGCACGCCCGGCTGGTCGCGGTGGTGCGGGACGACGAGCTGGTCGACGAGCTGCCTGCCGACCCTCACGACGTGCGGATGACGCATGCGCTGACGCCGTCGGGCGGAATCGTGACGTTGCGGCGTTGAGCTGGTCCAGAATCGTCAGGTGTCCGATCCGGTGAGCGCTGACTTCAGTGGCCGCATGCAGCTGATCGTCGACGTGCTGGCCCAGACCCTGGATCGAGCCGTGTTGCTGGATGACGAGGAGCTGACCCCGATCACACACAGCCGCCAGCTCGGCGAGCTCGATGACGTGCGCGTCCACAGCGTGCTGCAACGTGAGACGCGCGCGGAGGTCAAGGCGGCGTTGTTCGAATTCGGGATCGGCTCGGCGAACTCGGCGTTGTGGACCCCGGCATTTCCGCACCACGGCTTGATGCCGCGGTTCTGCGTGCCGGTGCGCTCGGCGTCAGAGCGGTTCGGCTACCTCTGGATCATCGCCCCGGATGGCTCGCTGTCCGAGCATGATCAGCAGCTGGCCGAGCGAGCGGCCGGCGACCTGCTGGCCATCCTCGACCGTCGCAACGCGGCGCTGCGCGCCGAAGAGTCGGAGCAGCAGGGCCTCTTGATGCGGCTGATCGCCGCCGAAGATCCCGGGCAGGCGCAGGCGGTGGTCGCCGAACTGCACACCAGGGCGATGGCCGAGCCGCACGACGTGGTCCAGGTTTTCAGGTTCGAGCCGGGCGCTGACGGCGCGGGCGTATCGGTCGATCGGAGCATGGCCCTGCGCCTCCGGTTGGCGGCAACCGACCGGACGCGCCGGTGGTACACCGTGGCAGGACCGCCGACGACGATCCTCGCGATGTCGCGTTCCGACGCCGGGTCCGCCACAACTGCCGAAACCGTGGCCCTGGCCGTCAGGGCCAGTTACGGAACCCGCCCAGCCATCGGCACATCCGGCGTCCCTCTTCCGATAACGCAAGCGGCCCTTGGGTTCCGCCAGGCAAGCCTGGCGCTGACACTCGCACGGATCGGCGCGGGCAGCGCCCAGGTGGCCGACTGGTCCGCACTCGGCTCGTGGCGCACCCTCGCGTTACTGGGCCAGGCCTACGGTCCGGACCGGCTCGGCGAGCTGGTCCATCCCGGCATCGTCAGCCTGATCGAGCAAAACCGCGATGACCTCCTCCGCACGCTCGAGACGTATCTGGCCAACGGCGGTGACGTCCGGCGCACCTCCGAGGACATGTATCTGCACCGGTCCACGCTGTACTACCGGCTGGAGAGACTCACCGAGGCAGTCGACGGCGATCTCAGTGACGGCGAGACCCGTTTCGATCTGATGCTGAGCCTGCGGCTGGCTCGCCTGGCCGGGCTGTACCGCACCGATTCGACAGCTGTCTGAACGAGCGGGCCGAGTTTCCTACAGTTTCGGCCCGATTTCGGCTCCGCCGGTCGGCCGGCAGGCATAGCGTTCTCTTCTGGCCGCTTGTGACCTGAGTCACATACCACAGAGGAGTCGGTACGCACATGGGTGAAACACCCGCACTGAAGAAGGCGCTCAGTCAGCGACAGTTGACGATGATCGCCATTGGCGGCGTGATCGGCGCCGGGCTGTTCGTGGGATCGGGCGTGGTGATCGGTGATACCGGTCCCGGTGCGTTCATCACCTATGCACTGGCCGGGGTCCTGGTCATCATGGTGATGCGAATGCTCGCCGAGATGGCCGTGGCGAACCCGTCCACCGGATCGTTCGCCGACTACTCCCGCAACGCGCTCGGCAACTGGGCGGGGTTCTCGGTCGGATGGCTCTATTGGTATTTCTGGGTGATCGTCGTCGGCTTCGAGGCGATCGCCGGCGCCAAGATCATCCAGTACTGGATACCGGCGGCACCGATCTGGCTCACCGCGCTACTGCTGCTGATCGCCATGACAGCGACCAACCTCTTCTCGGTGTCGTCGTTCGGCGAGTTCGAATACTGGTTCGCCGGGATCAAGGTGGCGGCGATCATCGCCTTCATCGGCCTGGGTGCGCTGTACGTGATCGGGCTGTGGCCGCACAAGGACATGGACTTCTCGAACCTCACGTCGCACGGCGGGTTCTTCCCGGTGGGCGCGATGGCCATCACGGTCGGTGTGGTGACGGTGATCTTCTCGATGGTGGGCGCCGAGATCGCGACCATCGCGGCCGCGGAATCCTCGGATCCCGAACGCGCGGTGGCCAAGGCCGCCAACTCGGTGATCCTGCGCATCGCGGTGTTCTTCGTCGGGTCCGCGTTCCTGTTGGTGACGATCCTGCCGTGGAACAGCGACCAGGTCGCCGCGTCGCCGTTCGTCTCGGCGTTCACCGAGATGGGCATCCCGTACGCCGACCACATCATGAATGCCGTGGTGCTCACGGCCGTGCTGAGCTGCCTGAATTCCGGGATGTACACGGCGTCGCGGATGCTGTTCGTCCTGGCCGCCCGTCGCGAGGCGCCGCCGCAGTTGGTCGCGGTGACCCGGCGAGGGGTGCCGGCCCCGGCCATCCTGACCTCATCGGTGATCGGTTTCATCTGCGTGATCGCCGCGGCATTCTCGCCGAACACCATCTTCGCGTTCCTGTTGAACTCCAGCGGCGCCGTCATCCTGTTCGTCTATCTGCTGATCGCGATCTCGCAGATCGTGCTGCGCTACCGCGCCTCAGCCGACACCCTCAAGGTGAAGATGTGGCTGTTCCCGGTGCTCTCGATACTGACGGCGGCCGCGATCACCGCCATCCTGGTCCAGATGTTCGTCCAGGGCGGCGACAACCGGAAGGCATTGACCCTGAGCCTGCTGTCCTGGGCTGTGGTCATCGCACTGTTCCTGGCCAACCGCTGGTACATCGGACGCAAACCCGAAGCACCCGAGATGGCCCCGACGGCCGGGGGCCCGCATCCGCATCGAGTGTTGGTGCTGGCCAACGAAACTGTGGAATCCAGTGAACTACTCGCTGAGCTGCGCCGCATCGGCGCCGACCGCGATGCGGTCTACCACGTCGTCGTGCCGGCCAGCCCGATCGAGACCGGGGTGGCCGCCACCCACGGCCCGCTCGACATCTCCGAGGCCACCACCCGCGCGGCCCAGCGCCGCCTCGACCAGACGCTGAACACACTGCGCGCCGACGAGCTGCGGGCCGACGGCGAGTTGGGCGACTATCGTCCGCTGCGAGCCTTGGCCCATGCAGTAGAGGAGTTCCGGCCCGACCAGATCGTCATTTCGACTCTGCCGCCGGAGGATTCGGTGTGGCATCGTTTCGACGTCGTCGACCGGGCCCGCACCGAACATCAGATCCCGGTGACCCATGTGGTGTCACGAGCCCGCACCCAGGAGCATGCGTCGTGACCATCCTGGCCGCATTCAGTGCGAGCCGGCACAGCAGCGCACCGCTGAACCTGGCCATCCAGATCGCCCGCACCACAGGCGAGCAGGTGATCGCGGCGGCGGTGGTGGAACGGGCCTGGCCACCGCGTGAGGACCCGGTCGAGGGTGAGTATCTGGCCTACGTCCGCGGGCAGGCCACCCAGGCGTTGCAGCGCGCGGTCGCGGTACTGCCCATCGATCTCGACGTCACCCCGGTGGTCCACGAATCCACTTCGATACCAACGGGTTTGATCGAGCTCGCGGACGCCCACCGGGTGACCATGGTGTCCGTCGGCTCATCGTCATCGGGGATGCTCGGCCGGGTCGCACTGGGCAGCGTCACCGAACGCCTGGTGCACACCGCCCGGGTGCCGGTGGTCTTCGCACCGCGCGGATATGCCCAGACCGACCCCGCGATCCGCCGCCTCACCGCGGCCTACGGCGGGGAGGCCGACGTCAACGGACTCATCCCGGCCACCGCCGAACTGGCGGCGGATTGGAAGGCCAAGCTGCGCATCGTGTCGTTCACCGTGCGCAACACCGCGGCGTTCGCCGGCACCATCGAAACCTCCGCCGAGGAGTTGGTGGTGCAGCAGTGGTCACGGCGGACAATCGCCGAAATCACCAAGCAACTCACTGCTATTCGCGATCGGATGGCCGTTCCGGACGTCGACGTCGTCGTCGGCGCCGGCCACGACTGGAACAGCGCGGTGCAGAGCATCGGGTGGGACGCCGGGGACATGCTGGTGCTCGGCTCGGGCGCGGCCGCGCCCAGCGCGCAGGTGTTCCTGGGCTCGGCCGCGGGCAAGATCCTGCGTCGCTCCCCGGTGCCGGTGATGATCGTCCCGCGCTACCGGACGTCGTGACCGTTACTGCTTGGCCATGGCGATGTTGAAGCGATCCTCTGCCGTGATGAGGTGATCATTGCCGTCCTCGCCGATGTCGAGTTGTACCCACTCGATCTCGCCGGTGAATTTGTTTCCGGTCGGCCCGTAGTCGGGTGACGCGGGCGATCCGGTGTCCGAACCCACATCGCACGCCTCGTCGGCCGAATAGCCCATCGGGATGGTCTGCTCGACCCTGCCCTTGCCTGCAGCCTCGCCGTCGTAGTAGAGCGTGACATCCCCGCCCTTGGCCAATCCCCCACCGTCGTAGGCGAATTCCATCCGCACCTGATGCTTGCCGGCCGGTATCGGCTTGTCCGCGGTGATGATGTAGTGCTCGATACCGAAGAAGTTGAAGCAGTACTTCAGCGTGCTCTCCTGCGCGTACAGCGACCATCCGCCGACGCTGCCGCCCTGAGTGACGATCACGCCTTTGACGCCCGATTCGGGCACCACGATGTTGGCGGTCACCGAGTGCGATTTGTTCTTGAGGGTCAGAACAGCCCACTCGCTGACCCGCATGCCCGGGAACAGCAACTGTGTGTTGCCACGTATGAGCTGCGGACGCCCGGCGATGTCGGGGTTGATGCGCTCGAAGCCGCGGTCATCCAGTGGGACGACGTTGTACTTGACCGCCTCGATGAGCCACAACCGTTGCAGCTCAGCGAGTTTCTTCGGATTTTCGGCGGCGAGGTCGTGCGACTGGGTCCAATCGTCGGGCCCGTAGAGCTCCCACACGTCGTCGTCGAATGCCGGCGGCGTGTCGGCCTTCCACGGCGTGCGGTGTTTGGTGACGGCAGTCCAGCCCTCATGGTAGATACCGCGGTTGCCCATCATCTCGAAGTACTGCACCACATGCGTCTCCGGCGCCGCGGCGTCGCGCAGTGTGCCCAGCATGCTGACGCCCTCCAAAGGTGCCTGCGCGATGCCGTTGACCAACGTGGGTGCGGGCAGACCCGCGGCCTCCAGAATGGTGGGCGCGACGTCGATGACGTGGTGGAACTGATTGCGCGTCGTGCCTTTGTCGGCCAGTCCCTTCGGCCAGTGCACGATGGTGCCGTTGCGGGTACCGCCCCAGTGCGAGGCGACCTGCTTGGTCCACTGGTACGGAGCGCACAAACCATGCGCCCAGCCGACGGCGTAGTGGTTGTAGGCCTCCGGCGTACCGAAGTCATCGATCTTGGAGAGCAGGAACTCCACGGTCTCGATTCCGGGCATGCCGTTGAGCGTGGTCATCTCGTTGAAGCAGCCGTTGAGCGTGCCCTCGGCCGAGGCGCCGTTGTCGCCGATGATGTAGTAGATGAGCGTGTCGTCCAGGACCCCCAGATCGCCGATCGCCTCGACGAGGCGGCCCACCTCATGGTCGGTCTGCTCGAGGAACCCGGCGTAGATCTCCATCTGCCGGGCCAGCACCGGCTTGAGCTCCTCGGGCATGTCGTCCCAGGCGGGGATCTCGTCGTGCCTCTTGGTCAGTTCGGCATCCTCGGGCACCACACCCAGATTCTTCTGCTGTTCGAGGATCTTCGCCCGCAACACATCCCAGCCCTCGTCGAACTTACCCTGGTATTTGTCCGACCACTCCCGGGGAACGTGGTGTGGGGCATGCGTGGCGCCCGGCGCGAAGTACATGAAGAACGGCTTGTCCGGCATCAACGCCTTCTGCTGGCGCACCCAGGTGATCGCGTGGTCGGCGAGGTCCTCGGTAAGGGTGTAGCCCTCCTCGGGTGAGCGCGGGGGTTCGACCGCGGTGGTGCCCTCGTACAGCCCCGGGTAGTACTGATTGGCCTCCCCACCGACGAACCCGTAGAAATACTCGAAGCCGGAACCGGTGGGCCACTGGTGGAACGGTCCTACCGGGGTGACTTCCCAGCCGGGCACCTCATGGCATTTCCCGAACTGCGCGGTGGAGTACCCGTTGAGCTTGAGGGTCTCGGCGATCGGCGCTTTCTCCTTGGGCCGGATGCTGTTGTTGCCCGGCGCCGAGGTGGCCATCTCGGTGATGGCACCCATTCCGACCGAGTGGTGGTTGCGCCCGGTCAGCAGCGCCTGCCGGGTCGGCGAGCACAGTGCTGTCGTGTGGAATCGGTTGAGTTTCAGCCCTTCTGCTGCCAGCCGCTCCGCGACCGGGGTGTGGCAGGGGCCACCGAAGGCCGACGAGGCGCCGAATCCCACGTCGTCGATGAGGACGATCAGCACGTTGGGCGCGCCCTTGGGCGGCCGCAACTCTTTGATCGGCGGGTACTTGGTGTGGGGGTCCTTGGCGTCGTAGGTCGTCAACCCGACGTGTTTGGGGTCAGGAATCGGGAGTTGCTCGCGCGCCAGGTGCGGCTCGGCGGTTCCCGCCTCGTTTACCGTTCCTTCGACCATGATGTGTCCTTCCGGCTCGGCGCTGCAGTGAGTTCACTGCCGCGCCCTTGCTGCGGCCGATCTGGCCCGGGAATGCCGATTTCTGTTTGTATTCAACGAGGTTCATCGTCGCATCCCGTGCTTGTCGGGTGGGCAACGCCAGCTTACGGGGGCGTAACTGGCGCATGTGGACCTTTGGCTTGCCGATCGCGAATCCGGCGGCCTAGCAGTTGTCGAGCAGCGTCTCCATCGCCCGCTTTTCCTTCGCCGAGACCCACAGCTGGTAGGCGGCTTTCACCTCGACCTGGCGGGCCACGAACTCACAGCGGAACGCCACATTGGGCGGCAGCCAACTGGCCGCGTCGCGGAACGCCTTGTCGAAGTTGGGTTGCGCGGCGACGGCGATCAGGTTGCGCGGATCGTTCGCGAAGTCCTTGCGCCGCTGGGGGTCCCAGACCCGCGCCCCCTTGTACCAGGCGTCCGACAGCGACACCACGTGGTCGATCTGCACCGTGCCGGAGGTGTCGGGCCCGCGGGTGAACGCGATCTCGACACCGGTGTAGGGGTCGCGCAGGACACCGGTGGCGGCGTAGCAGGTGCCGGGGCGGACGGTCAGCTGAGCCAGGTCGCGGCGCAGGATGTCGTCCCGGGTGTTGCAGCCGTTGTGGCCGAACTCGACGTTGACGTCGTCACTCCAGGCCTCACCGAAGCGGTACCTCGCGTAGTCGGTGTGGCGGTCCCAGCCCTGGACCGGCAGGGCCGACAGCAGCCCACGGGCGTGGTCAAAGCCGGGGGTGGGCCGGCCGGCAGGCGCGCCCGAAGGGCGGGGCCCGGACGAGGTCGGAGGCTGGACGGAGGGCTGGGATGCCGTCCCGGACTCGCGCATACGGGCGATCAGGAGCACGGCCGCCACGGCCACGATTACCGCGACGACGAGCAAGACCGCTAATCTTCCGGTGCGCCGGCGCCGGCGGCCCGCGGGAATGACATGGCCCACGTAGCGGTTCTAGCACTTGAGCCGGTAGAGTGCTAACAAGTTTGACCAAACTCGGAGGGTTTTCGTGCCTACCTATTCCTACGCGTGCACTGAGTGCGGCAATCGGTTCGACGCGGTGCAGGCCTTCAGCGATGACGCACTGACCACCTGCCCCAAGTGCTCCGGCAAGCTGCGCAAGCTTTTCGGCTCGGTGGGAGTGGTGTTCAAGGGCAGCGGGTTCTACCGCACCGACAACCGCGACTCGGGCAAGAGCGCGTCCAACGGCTCCGCCGCCAAGGCCTCGGAGAGCGGCTCGTCGAGCACGTCGTCGGACTCGTCCACTTCGTCGTCCTCCTCGTCATCGAGCGGTTCGTCGTCCAGCAGCTCCAGCGCCGCCCCTGCCGCGGCCGCGTCGAGCTAGCTCCCGAAGTTATCCACAGGACGGCGAAGACGCCGTTCTCACCCGGCCGTTGCGCGCCTACCGTGACGCCATGGCCGATTCACTCAACCCGCCGCCCTGGCGTCGGCTGACGTCCGCGCGACCCGATTGGACCCGCACGGTCGCCGCACGCCGTGCCGCCGCGGCCGGGCTGGTGGCGTTGGCGGCCATCGCCGCCCTGAGGTCGGATCCGCACGGCGAGTACACCGCGATCGCGGTGGCCGCCCATGACCTCTCTCCCGGTGTCGCGCTGACCGCAGCCGATGTGCAACTCGAACGCCGCGCCACCGCCACCCTGCCCGACGGCGCCCAGCGTGACGTGGCCCCGGTGATCGGTGCGACGCTGACCGCTCCGGCCCGCCGCGGCGAAGTCATCACCGATGTCCGGCTGCTCGGGTCACGGCTGGCCGAATCGGCTGCGGGGCCGGATGCCCGGATCGTCCCGGTCAAACTCAGCGATACGGCTTTGCTCGATCTCATCCGCCCGGGCGATGTGGTCGACGTGCTGACGGTGACGGCCGATCAGGATGACAAGCAACCAGCCCGGCCGTTGGTGGTGGCCTCGGGGGCCGTCGTGGTCCTGGTCTCGGAGAAGGCCCGTGGAGCCGGAGTGGGCAGCGAGCGCGTGGCCCTGGTGGCACTGCCCGCGCGCTCAGCCAATGAGGTGGCGGCCACCAGCCTGGTGCAGGCCGTCACGCTGACGATTCACTAACCCGTAACACACTGCCGGACAAAGCAATTCGCGCGTCGCGAAGATGTTGGACGACAATCGCCCAGCCGCTCGGCAAACTCGGTTACTGTTTGCTTGCCCCACAAAACACAACAAACTGCAGGAAGGGTCCCGCATGTTGAAGGGCTTCAAAGAGTTTCTGTCTCGTGGCAATGTCATCGATCTTGCGGTTGCTGTGGTCATCGGCGCGGCCTTCACCGGTTTGGTCACCGCATTCACGGAAAAAGTGGTCCAGCCACTGATCGACCGCATCGGTGCCGGCCCCGGCAAGGAATACGGCATCCTCAAGATCTCACTGGGCGGCGATCCTGAGACGTTCATCGATTTCAACGCCGTCCTGTCGGCCTTCATCAACTTCATCCTGGTCGCCGCGGTGATCTACTTCGTGATCGTTCTGCCGTACAAGAAGCTGCGTGAGCGCGGTGAGGTCGAGCAGGCCCAGGACACCGAGCTGAGCATCCTGACCGAGATCCGCGATCTGCTGGCCTCCAACGGCGAGGCCGACAGCGGCAAGCATGTCAGCGGCCCCGGTACCGGCCCCAGCCCTGACACCGCCAAGCACACCAGCGCCGATCGCACCTGACGCGCACCCCGCAGATACGAAAGCAGCCCCTGGAGATTTCCAGGGGCTGCTCTCGTCGAGGCTGTGAGGCTTCATGTCCTCAGTTCATATTCCAAGGCTCGCCGTAGGTGGTGACGCTGTCACCGGTCGAGGCGATCAGGCGGGCGAACGGACGCAGCAGCACGCCACCGGCAGCACCGGTCACGGTGCCGTGCGCGTTGGACACCGCCACACCACCGGCCGGACCCTTGACGTCCACCGAGAACGTGGCCACTTCCTGGATACCGGGGCCGTTGCCCAGGTCAGCACTGATCGACACACCCGGGAACAGGTTCGGGGTAATCACCGAGCCCAGCGGGTTGAAGTCGGTCGGCGAGATCGACGCATCGTCGAGCAGGATGTTGGGGGTCGTGTAGGAGAAGTTGATCCCCACACCCAGCGACCACGGGAAGCCGATCTGGTAACCCAGCTCCAAGGTGCCCTCGAAGTCCTCGGCCCCGGCGCCCTC
>NZ_AUEQ01000024.1 GCF_000426065.1 Mycobacterium sp. URHD0025
ATCGCGTTGATGAGTGGGGATCTGGGTCAGCTCAACGGGTTACCGGTGTCGGTGATCATCCGCACCACCCTGCAAGATTTGGAATCGCGGGCCGGGATCGGGATCAGCGGTGGGGGCACCAAAATTCCGATCCAAGATGTGATCCGGATGGCCGCCCATGCCAGTCATCATTTGGCGGTTTTCGATCAGGCCACCGGGGCGGCGCTGAACTATTTCCGGGCCCGCCGTATCGCTAGCCCGGCGCAGCGGATCATGTTGATCGCCCGCGACGGGGGCTGCACCAAACCGTGCTGCACCACCGGCGCGTATGGTTCCCAGGTTCATCACGCCACCGCGGATTGGGCTGAGGGTGGTCATACCAATGTTGATGAGATGACCCTGGCCTGTGGCCCCGACAACCGCATGGTCGGCGACGGTGGCTACACCACCACCATCAACCCCGACGGCAACGTCGAATGGCACCCACCACCCGGGCTCGATCACGGCCAACACCGCATCAACTACCACCACCGCCCCGAACTACTGCTCACCCCACCCGAGAACCCCCAACCCCAACCGGGGCTCACTCCGGAAGCGGAGCCAAACCCTGCGCCGGATCTGACGGGCTACCCCGAACCCACGCCAAACGCAGCGCCGGACGCTGATCCAGAGCCAGCGCCTGAGCCAGGCCCTGCGCCGGCGCGCGAGCCAGACCCCGACCCCGAGCCGGCCCCAGGCTTCACAGCCGAAAACCACCCGGGCCACGGGCCGGTACCGCACCGGGATCCGGACCCCGACTGGGCGCTGGCGCCTGACCGCGTGCCCGAACCGCACTGGGACGACTGGGACCAGGAATGGAACCCGCAGTGCGACACAGACTTCGACACCGACGTCGACCAGCCCACATTCACCCCACTCAGTGCGGAATACCTCTGGAACCCAGACTCATTCCAACCAGACCCGACCATCCCAGAGCCGTTCGGTACCGAACTCCCACCCGGCTGGGAACTGCTCCACGCCTCACCACCAACCGGACACCTCGAAGCCACCTACGCATACGACGACCCCGACCCATGGCCACCCATCGACCACGCCCTCACCACCAACCCAGCACGCGGACCCTGACATCCGGGCAAGCCCGGCGCTTGCCGGCCACACCGCGCACACCCCGCCGCGCGGAATCCTCGCCTACCGCAGCGTCGTGCCACCGTGGGCGTCGAGTGACGGGTTTGATCGCCCTCGGACTGGTCGGTAAGCCAGTGGAACATCAATACTCCGCGAGTGCGGCGACGTGATCCGCCGCAGCATTAACCAGCCGTACTCGACCATTGTCGACAATTCTTCTGTGCGCCGACCGAAAATGAAAGCTCCGCCAAAAATGCGAATCTAAAATCGGCATTAAAATTGCTGACGCATAAAACCACCCCACCGAAAAAGGCGATGGATTGCGGGCGGGATCCGGCTTGTTGCCCTCGCTGCACCAGAGCTGAAAGGCCACGATGACCTGCGTGAAACTGCTACGCTCGGTCTGGGCGCTTGCGCTTGGGAATGGTTTCGTCGGCGATCTTGTCGCGTTTCGCTGCCCGCTTTTCCTTGATGGTCATCGCGGGTTTTTTGGGCAGGCGGCCTTGGGATTTGTCAGCCATCGTTGCTCCTTGTCGCAAGCAATCACTGGGCCCGACCATACATCAGAAAAAAATAAAAGCCAGTCGCGAAATTCGTGCCGTCAGGCGGGCCGGTGCCTGACGTGCGGGGTGGGGCTGTCGTGGCCGCGATGCAGGCCCGGAGCCAGCATCGCCACCCGGTGCTGGTAGTCGCGGTACTCGTCGCCCAGGTCGCCCACCAGGTCGTGCTCTTCGAACTGGATCGCGACCAGAATGTAGGCGGTGCTGACGGCCGCGAACAGTAGATGGCCTGCCGTCATCGTCGGGGTGGCCCAGAACGCCACGATGAACCCGGCCATGATCGGATGCCGGATCACCCGATACAGCATCACTGTTCGGAATCCGAGCTCGCGATACGGCCGGCCGCGCCAACTCAGCCACACCTGCCGCAGCCCGAACAGTTCGAAGTGGTTGATCATGAACGTAGAGCTGAACACCATTGCCCAGCCGGCCCAGAACAACGTCCACAGAACCACTTGTCCCGCAGTGGATTCCACGCTCCAGACGATCGCGGGCATGGTCCGCCACTGCCAGTACAGCAGGAACAGCGCCAGGCTGGACAACAGCACGTAGGTGCTGCGTTCGATGACTTGCGGGACGACGCGGGTCCACCGGCGTTTGAACGCGGGCCGGGCCATCACGCTGTGCTGAACGGCGAATACCGACAACAGCAACAGGTTGACGAGCACCGCCTCGGCGATCGGTGCGGCGATACCCGAATCGACCGTCCGGGCCACCAGGAAGTCGCCGACGAAGGCGATCGCGTAGAGGAAGGCCACGATGAACGCCAGGTAGCTCGCGATTCCGTAACCGATGACGAGTAGGCGCTTCATGATGACCTCCTGCCACCGGTCGGACAGATGCTGCAGCCCTGCCGCCGACCTCGGTGGTGACCTAT
The DNA here is from genome assembly GCF_000426065.1 of Mycobacterium sp. URHD0025. Classification (GTDB taxonomy): domain Bacteria; phylum Actinomycetota; class Actinomycetes; order Mycobacteriales; family Mycobacteriaceae; genus Mycobacterium. The sequence goes on from NZ_AUEQ01000024.1 coordinate 2,542, forward strand.
CTACGGTAGACCTTGAATTCCCAGGTGAACAGGGGTTCGCGCGTCCAGCGGATGCGGTGTGCGGGCCAACCGCGGCAAGTGCGTAAGGATCCGGTGGCGTGCCGTCAAGAAACCGTTGAGATCGATGGCGTCCGGCCGGGCGCGGAGTAGACCGGCAGGCATGCGATACGAAACATCGGCCGGGTTTCCTGCCACCGGGGTTGCCCTCATCCCGCTCGGGCGCTCGAGGCGGAACCCGCGATGAGCGAGATGCTCCAGATCGTCGCGCTCATGCTGGTTCCCGTTGCGATACTGCTCGGCCTGCGGTCCGTGGTGATCCGTCAGAACCGTCGACTGGATGCGCAGGCGTCCACGCCGTACCCGGGGGCCCGCCCGTTGGCTTCCGCCGGGAGGGCTAGACCCGTTTGAGCAGAACGGCCTGCTCAAACGGCAGGCGCGCGAACGGACGACGCATCGCGCCCGTCACATGCTCGGCCGCCTCGGCCTTCGACACCACCCGCGGCCCACTGACCTCGATGGTCTTGCCGTGGCGGCGGATGCGCGCGTGACCGGCTGCGGTGATGTTCTTCAACCAGTCCCGATCCGGACCGTACGTCAGCATGATGGCCACACCGTCGTCGGTGCTGAAGACACTCAATGGGGTCCGGAAGGTCTTCCCGGATTTCCTGCCGACGTGCTCGAGGATGCCGAACGTCGGCGCCCAGCCCGCCCACAGGCGCTGGATGGGGTTGGTCACATAACGGTTGAACCTGGCCAGCGATTGCGGTAACTGCATGTTCACCATCAAACTCGTGAGTTATGGCCTATCTCAAGCCCCCATGGTTTGTTCGCGCAGTATTCAACCGGATCGCGATGGCCACCGGAGTCGGCCACAGCGAGACGTTGACCGTCACCACCCGAGTCAGCAAACAGCCGCAACAGATCCCCGTCGTCGTGCCCGAGGTCGACGGTGTGAGATATCTGGTCTCCACCCGCGGGGAATCGGAATGGGTGCGCAATATTCGGGCCAATCCACAGGTGACGCTCGGGGGAACGAGCTACCTCGCGGCCGAGGTTCCGGTCGACCAGCGGGCGCCGATCATCGCGGCCTACCGGCCGCTGGCCGGCAAGGTGGTCGAGGGTTACTTCCGGGACCTGCCCGACGACGCCGATCATCCGGTGTTCGCGCTGACTCCAGCCGGGTGATCGCGACCACTACACCCTGTAGTTGACGGAGTTGCGCCGACTGGGACACTGGTGGCCATGCGTGCTGACGAATCGCACATCAGGCGATCGGCCCAGCTGTTCGCCGATGCCTGCGCAGTTATCCCCGGCGGGGTGAACTCCCCGGTGCGTGCCTTCAACTCCGTCGGCGGCACCCCCCGGTTCATCACCTCGGCCAAGGGCTACTGGCTGACGGATGCGGACGACAACCGCTATGTCGACCTGGTCTGCTCCTGGGGCCCGATGCTCCTGGGTCACGCCCACCCGGCGGTGGTCGAAGCGGTGCAGCAGGTGGCGGCCAACGGCCTGAGCTTCGGCGCCCCGACACCCTCGGAGACCGAACTGGCCACCGAGATCATCGATCGTGTGGCTCCCGTCGAGCGGCTGCGGCTGGTCAACTCGGGTACCGAAGCCACGATGAGTGCGATCAGGCTGGCCCGCGGCTACACCGGCCGCGCCAAGATCATCAAGTTCTCCGGCTGCTATCACGGCCACAGTGACGCGCTGCTGGCCGACGCCGGCTCGGGCGTCGCCACCCTCGGTCTGCCCTCCTCGCCCGGTGTCACCGGCGCGGCGGCGGCCGACACCATCGTGCTGCCGTACAACAACGTCGCCGCGGTGGAGGAGATCTTCGGCCGGTTCGGCGACGAGATCGCTTGTGTCATAACCGAAGCCAGCCCGGGAAACATGGGTACTGTGGCTCCGCTGCCCGGTTTCAACGCGGCGCTGCGCGGGGTCACCGCAGCCCACGGTGCGCTGCTGATCCTCGATGAGGTGATGACGGGTTTCCGGGTGAGCCGGGCCGGTTGGTACGGGCTGGATCCCGTCGACGCCGATCTGTTCACCTTCGGGAAGGTGATGAGCGGCGGACTGCCCGCCGCGGCGTTCGGCGGCAGCGCCGAGGTGATGGGGCGGCTCGCCCCGCTCGGGCCCGTCTACCAGGCCGGGACACTGTCCGGAAACCCGGTGGCGATGGCGGCCGGGCTGGCCACGCTGCGCAACGCCGACGATGCCGCCTATGCCCGGCTGGACGCCAATGCCGACCGGCTGGCCGGTCTGCTCACCGGCGCCCTCACCGAGGCTGGGGTGGCGCACCGCGTGCAGCGCGCGGGCAACATGCTCAGCGTGTTCTTCACCGATGAGCAGGTCAGCGACTTCGCCGCGGCCAAGGCCACCGAAACCTGGCGCTTCCCACCGTTTTTCCATGCGTTGCTGGAGGCCGGCGTCTACCCGCCGTGCAGTGCCTTCGAAACCTGGTTTGTCTCAGCGGCATTGGACGATGCGGCATTCGAGCGCATCGCTGATGCCCTGCCCGGTGCGGCCCGCGCCGCTGCGGAGGCCCGACCGTGACCGAACCCACGTCGACCGTCAGGACCACCGTGCACGTCATGCGTCACGGCGAGGTGTTCAACCCCGAGAAGGTGCTCTACGGCCGGTTGCCCGGCTATCACCTGTCCGAGCGGGGGCAGGCCCAGGCGCGCGCTGCCGCCGACTGGCTGGCCGACAAGGACATCGTCTACGTGGTGGCCTCTCCGTTGGAGCGGGCACAGGAGACGGCGGCGCCGATCGCCGACCGCCACGGGTTGCCGATCCTCACCGATGAGGGCCTCATCGAGTCGTGGAACATGTTCGAGGGGGAGCGGGTGGCGCCGGGCGACGGTGCCCTGCGCGACCCGAGGAACTGGCCGAAGCTGCGCAACCCCGCCAAGCCTTCCTGGGGTGAGCCGTACGACGAGATCGCTCCCCGGATGATGGCGGCCATGCACCGTGCCCGGGAGAAGGCGGCCGGGCATGAGGCGGTGTGCGTCAGTCACCAGCTCCCGGTGGAGACGCTGCGGCGGGCGATGACCGGACGCAAGCTCGCCCATCTGCCGTTGCCGCACAGCCGGCTGTGCGATCTGTCGTCGATCACGTCGTTCACCTTCGACGGAGACAAGCTGATCCGATGGGGCTACACGGAGCCCTGGGGAATCTGAATGACGTCGTTGGTCACCCGGGTGAGTGTGGCGGTGCTGGCAGGGCTGGTGCTGCTCACCGGTTGCTCGACGGGTGACGACGCGGTGGCCCAGGGCGGCACCTTCGAGTTCGTCGCACCCGGCGGCAAGACCGACATCTTCTACGATCCGGCCGAAAAGCGCGGTGCCCCGGGCAAACTGAGCGGTCCTGAGCTCACCGACCCGACCAAGACCATCTCGCTGGAGGATTTCGCCGGCAAGGTCGTGGTGATCAACGTGTGGGGTCAGTGGTGCGGTCCGTGCCGGGCCGAGATCGGCCAGCTGCAGCAGGTGTACGAAGAGACCCGTCGCGACGGCGTTCAGTTCCTTGGCATCGATGTGCGGGACAACAACCGTGATGCCGCAGTCGATTTCGTCACCGACCGCAAGGTCACGTTCCCCTCCATCTACGACCCGGCGATGCGCACCATGATGGCGTTCGGCGGCAAGTACCCGACCACGGTGATCCCGTCGACCGTGGTGCTGGACCGTCAGCACAGGGTGGCCGCGGTGTTCCTGCGTGAGCTGCTGGCCGACGACCTGCGACCCGTGGTCGAGCGGTTGGCTTCGGAGCCGGCCGCAGTACCGGGGCCGCAGAAATGACCGGGTTCGCCGAGATCGCCGCGGCCGGGCCGGTGCTGCTGGCATTGGGCATCAGCGTGCTGGCCGGGCTGGTGTCGTTCGCCTCGCCGTGTGTGGTGCCGCTGGTGCCCGGCTATCTGTCCTATCTGGCCGCCGTGGTGGGGGTCCAGGAGAGCCCGGTGGTCACCGATGCGGGCACGACCAAGCAAGCGACCCGCACCGCGCGGCTACGCGTGGCCGGCGCGGCGGCGTTGTTCGTCGCCGGTTTCACCGTGGTGTTCCTGCTCGGCGCGGTCGCCGTCCTCGGGATGACCACCGCGCTGATCGTCAATCAGGTTCTGCTGCAACGTATCGGCGGTGTCGTCACGATCGTGATGGGCCTGGTGTTCGTCGGCTTCATCCCGGCGCTGCAACGCCAGGCCCGCTTCGCGCCGCGGCAGTGGTCCACCATGGCCGGGGCCCCGCTGCTGGGTGCGGTGTTCGCGCTGGGCTGGACGCCGTGCCTGGGGCCGACGCTGACCGGGGTGATCGCGGTGGCCTCGGCCACCGACGGCGCCACCGTGGCCCGCGGGGTGGTGCTGGTGCTGGCCTACTGCTTCGGTCTGGGCATCCCGTTCGTGCTGCTGGCGCTCGGGTCGGCGCGGGCCGTGACGGGCCTGGGCTGGTTGCGCCGGCACACCCGGACCATTCAGATCTTCGGCGGCGTGCTGCTGATCCTGGTGGGTACCGCGCTGGTGACGGGTCTCTGGAATGAGTTCGTGTCGTGGGTGCGTGACGCCTTCGTCAGTGATGTGAGGCTCCCGATATGACCCAGGTTTCCCCGCGAGCAGACACAAACCTGCCCAAAAAGCAGCGTTTTGGGGCGGTTTTGCGTCTGCTCGCGCTGGTACGCAACACCTGGCGGACCCTCACGTCGATGGGCACGGCGCTGGTGCTGCTGTTCCTGCTGGCGCTCGGCGCGATCCCGGGCGCGTTGTTGCCGCAACGCAGCCTCAACGAAGCCAAGGTCGACGAGTATCTGGCCGCCCATCCCACGCTCGGGCCCTGGCTGGATCGCGTGCAGGCCTTCGACGTGTTCTCCAGCTTCTGGTTCACCGCCATCTATGTGCTGCTGTTCATCTCTCTGGTGGGCTGCCTGACGCCCCGGATGATCGAGCATTTCCGCAACCTGCGGGCAGTACCGGTGCCCGCCCCGCGCAATCTGGGCCGGCTGCCCAAGCATCACGCCGAGCAGGTGGCCGCCGACGCCGCTGAGCTCACCGGGACCGTGACCGGCCGGCTGAAGGGCTGGCGCAAGGTCGTCCGGAAGCAGGATGGGGCCACGGAGATATCCGCAGAGAAGGGCTATCTGCGCGAGTTCGGCAACATCGTCTTCCACTTCTCGTTGCTGGGCCTGCTGGCGGCGGTGGCCGCGGGCAAGCTGTTCGGCTACGAGGGCAACGTCATCGTCATCGCCGACGGTGGTCCAGGTTTCTGTACCGCCTCGCCGGCGGCCTTCGACTCGTTCCGGGCCGGCAACACCGTCGACGGCACCTCGCTGAGCCCGATCTGTCTGCGGGTCAACGACTTCGACGCGCATTATCTGCCCACGGGCCAGGCGTTGTCCTTTGCCGCCAACATCGACTACCAGTCCGGAGAACATCTGGCCGCCGACACCTGGCAGCCCTACCGCCTGGAGGTCAACCATCCGCTGCGCATCGGCGGTGACCGCGTCTACCTGCAGGGGCACGGCTACGCACCGACTTTCACGGTGACCTTCCCGGACGGCCGGGAGCGTAGCCAGACCATCCAGTGGCGCCCCGAGGAACAGATGACGCTGCTGTCCTCCGGCGTGGTGCGTATCGACCCGCCGGCAGGTACGTATCCGGATGCGGATGAGCGTCGCAAGCACCAGATCGCGATCCAAGGCCTTTTCGCCCCCACGAAGCAACTTGAGGGCACGCTGTTGTCGTCGAGCTTCCCGGCACTCAACGACCCGGCGGTGGCGGTCGACATCTACCGCGGTGACACCGGTCTGGACACCGGCCGGCCGCAGTCTTTGTTCTCGCTGGATCCCCGGTTGATCGATCGCAAGCAGCTGACAAAGGTGGCGCGGGTCAACCTGGTCGAAGGCCAGGACACGCGCCTCGACGACGGCACCAAGGTCCGCTTCGACGGTGCCGTGCCGTTCGTCAACCTGCAGGTCTCGCACGACCCGGCCCAGGTCTGGGTGTTGGTGTTCGCGATGTCGATGATGGCCGGGTTGCTGGTGTCGTTGGTGGTGCGCCGGCGCCGGATCTGGGTTCGGATCCAGACGGCTGCGGCAGGTACGGTGAACGTCGAGCTGGGCGGGCTGGCCCGTACCGACAACTCCGGCTGGGGCGATGAGTTCGAGAAGCTGACCGGGCGGCTGTTGGAGGGATACGAACAGCCGGCAGGAGAGAAGGACGCATGAATACCGAGCACATCGACATCGGACTGGCCAGGTACTCCGACTGGGCGTTCACGTCGTCGGTGGTGGTTCTGGTCGGCGCGCTGATCCTGCTCGCCGTCGAACTCGCCTCCAGCCGTGGCCGCAAAGTCGATGAGCGCTCGCGCGAAGAGCAAATGGCTGGAGCGGCCGTCCTCGTCGGCGCCACCGTCGGCGCGGACAGTGCCACCCCCGGCGTCATCGCCGAGGAGCCCCGGCGGCCGTTCGACGAGCGGGTCGGCAAGACCGGTCTGGCCTTGACCTACGTCGGCATCGGCATGCTGTTCATCTGCATCGTGTTGCGCGGCCTGGCCACCTCGCGGGTGCCGTGGGGCAACATGTACGAGTTCATCAACCTGACCAGCTTCTGCGGGCTGATCGCCGCGGCGGTCGTTTTGCGCAAGCCGCAGTACCGCGCGTTGTGGGTTTTCGTGCTGGTTCCGGTGCTGATCCTGTTGACGGTGTCCGGGCGCTGGCTGTACTCCAATGCCGCGCCCGTGATGCCCGCGCTGCAGTCGTACTGGCTGCCGATCCACGTGTCGGTGGTCAGCCTCGGCTCCGGTGTCTTCCTGGTGGCCGGCGTGGCCAGCATCCTGTTCCTGCTGAAGATGTCGCCGCTGGCCGACCGCGAGAACGCGCTCGGACGAATCATCGATCGGCTGCCCGACGCGCAGACACTCGACCGGATCGCCTACCGCACCACGATCTTCGCGTTCCCGATCTTCGGCTTCGGCGTGATCTTCGGCGCGATCTGGGCCGAAGAGGCCTGGGGCCGCTACTGGGGCTGGGACCCCAAGGAGACGGTGTCGTTCATCGCGTGGGTGGTGTACGCGGCGTATCTGCATGCGCGTTCGACCGCGGGGTGGCGGGATCGCAAGTCGGCCTGGATCAACGTCGTGGGTTTCGTCGCGATGGTGTTCAACCTGTTCTTCATCAACTTGGTGACCGTTGGCCTGCATTCGTACGCCGGGGTTGGCTAGGCGCCGCCAGGGTGGTGAGATGACCGCGCGCCCAGTGGTTGTGGTGCGGCTGCGGTCCGGTCGGGAGTGTGTGGAAAAGAGGGGATTTCGTGTCCGAACCAGTGTCTGAACCGGTGCAGGAGCAAGAGTCCGAGCCGGTGTCGGAGCCGTCCGAAACGCAGGAGCCTGCCCCACAGGACAACAGCGAGGCCGTGACCCATGAGCCGGCACCGCCGACCGTGATCCATGAGCCGGCGCCGCCGACCGTGACCCATGAGGCGGCACCGATCCATGAGGCAGCACCACCGGCCGCTGACCCGCCACCCGCGGTTTCTCCCGCCCCCGTTGCCGAACTGCCTCCTGTCCCATCGGTGTTCGCTCCGGTGCCCGGGTTCCGCAGTCAGCAGCGGTTCAGCAATCCCGCCGAGCCCGGTGTCTCCACTCCGCTGCCCGCGGAGTGGACCGCCGCGACGCCGCCACACGGCATACCCGTCATCACCGCACCGCCGGTGCCTGCAAGCTTCGAGCCGCCAGTGGCGGGGGCCTACCCGCAGCCCGTCCCAGCAGGTCCCGTCCGCCCGGCGTCCACGGACGATTTCTCCACGCCCTACCGGGATCTCTCGACCGACGCGTTGCTCGGCCAGCGCAAGAACCCGCCGACCTCGGGCTGGCGCAAGGCCCTCTATGTGGCGTCGTTCAAGCAGATCAACGTCGGTGAGAGCCCCAAGATCACGCACCGCAACAACCTGATCGGCGAGGTCAGCCAGCCGCTGCAGGGTTGCTACCGGATCGCCCTGATGTCGCTGAAGGGCGGCGTGGGCAAGACCACGATCACCGCGACACTGGGCGCCACGTTCGCCTCGATCCGCGGTGACCGGGTGATCGCGGTGGACGCCAATCCCGATCGAGGCACGCTGAGCCAGAAGGTGCCGCTGGAGACGGCGGCGACGGTGCGGCACCTACTGCGCGACGCCGAAGGCATCGAGCGCTACAGCGACGTACGGGCCTACACGTCACAGGGGCCGAGCCGGCTGGAGGTGCTGGCCTCCGAGAGTGATCCGGCGGTGTCGGAGGCGTTCAGCTCCGACGACTATCTGCGCGCGCTGGAGGTGCTGGAGCGGTTCTACAGCCTGGTGCTCACCGACTGCGGGACGGGTTTGATGCACTCGGCCATGTCGGCGGTGCTATCGAAGGCCGACGTGCTGGTGGTGATCAGCTCGGGTTCGGTGGACGGGGCGCGGAGCGCGTCGGCAACGCTGGACTGGCTGGATGCCCACGGACATCAGGAGCTGGTGCGCAATTCCATCGCGGTGATCAACGCGGTGCGGCCGCGGTCCGGCAAGGTCGATCTGTCCAAGGTGGTGGACCACTTCTCCCGGCGCTGCCGTGCGGTGCGCCTGGTGCCGTTCGATCCTCATCTGGAAGAGGGCGCAGAGATCAGCCTGGACCGGCTCAAGCCCGGCACTCGCGAGGCGCTGATCGAACTGGCCGCGGTGGTGGCATCTGACTTTCCCGGGGCGCGCCGGTCATTGAGCCCGCGCGCCTGACGCAGGCTAGCTGCGCGGGTTGTCGCCGTGCCCGAGCCGGCGCAAGAAGTCCGGGTCGTCATCGGGGCCGATCACGCGGGTCTTGGATTGACTGCCGGAAACCCGCGCCAACCGCCAGCCGATGTACACCAGGCTTGCTGCGGCAATGAGCAGGAGTAGATACGCCACTCGAAACCTCCTTTATCCGAATATACGCGCCGTCGGTAGGCTCGGAGCGTGTCAGGAAGTGGTTCGACCTCTCGCATGATCACCGACGTGGTGGTTTACCTCGTCGCCCGGCTGGTGCTGGTCGCTGTGCTCACCGCGGCGATCTACGGCGTGGGGTCTCTGGTTGTGGCGAATTTCCCCGTCGTGGTGGCGCTGTTGTTCGCCATCGTGATCGCGCTGCCGCTGGGTATCTGGTTGTTCCGTCCGCTGCGTGAGCGTGCGACGGCCTCCATCGCGGTGGTCGACGAGCGGCGGCGTAAAGATCGCGAGCAACTGCAGGCGCGGTTGCGGGGCGACGAGCCGCCGAAATCCAAGTAGCAGCAAATCTTTTGCTCCCAGAACGTGGTCAGTCTTCTGGGGGATAGCCGGTAACAGGAGTTGGGGGTCAGCGCCGTCGTTTTGGGCGCCACTGTCGGCGAGGCTTGAGGTACTCGAATTGAGTTGGCCGACAAAGGAGTACCGCCATCATGAGTAACCCGATACGTTTATTGATGCTGTTGACCGCGTCCGCCGCGGCAATAGCGCTGGCACCCGTGGCCCAGGCCGATCCGGACCCACAGACCTGTACCGCCGGCGCGACCTCGACAGTCTGCCGGTCCGACGGCAATGCGCAGATCGTCGCGACCCCGCCGTCGGTCGACTACCAGGCCCAGTACCCGTTCTTCGGACCGTACGGTCTGCTCTTCCATCACTGATAAGGCTGCGGCTGAACACAATTGAGCGGGATCGAGGCGCGGACGGTGGTGCCGGCTCCCGGTGGGCTGGTGATGCTGAGCTGACCGGACAGCGCCTCGGCGCGGTCGGCCAGACCGATCAATCCGGACCCGGCTCCGGTGACGGCACCGCCGACACCGTCGTCGCGCACCGAGAGGTGCAGAGTGTGGTCGGTGACAGCGGCCGTCACCTCCACGGCCGTGGCCCCGGAATGCTTGGCCGCGTTGGTCAATGCCTCGGCGAGGACGTAGTACGCGGCCACCCCCACCGATTCGGGGATCGCGTCGCTCAGGTCGACCTCGACGTCGACCGGGATCGGGGAGCGCCGGGCCAGGGCTCGGATGGCGGCGCCGAGGCCGCTTCGGGACAGCACGGCCGGATGTATTCCGCGGGAAAGCTCTTGCAGTTCGGTCGACAGCGCTGACAGCCCGGCCACGAGGCTGTCGAGTTGATCGATGAGTTCTGTCTGGTCGGCCGGTATCGATGCCTGGGTGGCCCGCAGCGCCAGGCTCAGTGAGACCACCCGCTGCTGGGCGCCGTCGTGCAGGTCGCGTTCGAACTGCCGCCGGGCCTGGTCGGCGGCGGTCACGATCCGGGCACGCGAGGCGGTCAGTGCGGCACGGGTTTCGGAGTTGGCGATCGCGGTGGCGACCAGGTCCGCGAAGTCGGCGACACGGGCTTCGGTGCCGGTGTCGAAGACACCCGGCCGGGCCGAGCCGACCACCAACAGGCCGCGGACCTGGCCGTCGACGATGATGGGAGCGCCGACCGCCGAGCGGATCCCGATGCCCCGGATGCGCGACGCGGTGATACCGGTTTCTCTGGCGTAGTCCTCGATGCGGGCCGGTTCGGCGGTCTCGGCGATCACGGTCAGCAGGGACCCGCTCTCCAACGGCAGTCGTTCGCCGATGTGCAGCTTGGCCTCACCGTGTGGGTCGCGCGAGGCCAGCACCGCCGCGGTCCCGTCGTCCTGGTAGAGCAGCAGCCCCACGTGGTCCATGCCCAGCCCGCCGGCCAGCTCCGCGACCGCCACCGGGTAGACCTCGTCGGGATGCGATCCGCGGGCCACGAGGGTGGCTACGCGGCGCAGCGCCGCCTGCTGTCCGGCCAGCGCCGCAGCATCGGCGGCCCGCAGCCGGGCCTGCCCGACCAGCAGATTGGTCAGCAGCGCGATTGGCAGGAAGACCATGATCGCGGCGAGGTCCTGGTCGTGGATCGGGAGCAGCGCGTTGTGGGTCTCCATGTGGAAATGCACGTACACCACGGCGCTGACCAGGGACGTGGCCACCGCGAGCCACATTCCCCAGCCGGCCGAGACCACCAGGACACCGAGCAGGAACACCGCGCCGAACGAGCTTTCGGGTGCCATCTGCCGCAACTGGGTGACGATCAGGGTCTCGGCGGTGATGAAGGCGATCGCAACGACGATCCCGGCGGCCAGCGGTGGCGCCTTCGGCCGCAGCAGCATTCGGAGCAGCCGGGTACGCACCGACGGCCAGGGCCGGTCGGCGAGAGCCGGGACAGCACGGGCGACAGTCATCTGAACAGGAACGCTACGCCGCCGGGGTTCATGCCTGCTGCGCGGCGATTTTCCGGCTAGCGGTAATGCCACCGCGATCCGAGGCTGAGACGCTGGGTTGATGACTCGGATGCGGAGGCCCGGTGCGCTGCCTCATCGTCGATGACAGCGCCGGATTCCGCAGCGCCGCGACCCGGCTGTTGGGTGGTGGAGGGGTCGAGGTCGTCGGTGCGGCGGCCGACGGCGAGCAGGCCCTGAAGCTCTGCGACGAACTGCGGCCCGACGTGGTGCTGCTCGATGTGATGCTCGGCGCCGAGAGCGGATTCGACGTGGCCGAACAGTTGCACCGCAGCCGGCACCGGCCGGTGGTGATCCTCACCTCGACCTATTCGGAGCAGGATCTGGTCGAGCTGATCGCGGCCAGTCCGGCGCTGGGCTTCGTGGCGAAAAACGCGTTGTCGGTCGATGCGATCCGCGAGTTGCTGGCTCGCTGCCCGAGGCCATGACGTCGGTGACGCCGGCCTTCGGTGGATGGCGGAGCTACTGGATGAAGGCCGACCCCTTCTCCTGGTCCAGATAGGTTTCGGCCTTGTTCTTGAGGAAGAACACGTAGACCACCAGTGACAGGGCGATGCACACCGTGACGTAGCCGATGAACCACGGCACCAGGTCTCGTTCTTTGAGGGCCTGGTAGATCACCGGTGCGGTGCCGCCGAATATCGAATTGGCCAGGGCGTAGCCGACTCCCACGCCGAGCGCGCGGATGTGTGAGGGGAACAGCTCGGATTTCACCAGGGCATTGATCGAGGTGTACCCCGTCAGGATCACGTAGCTGACGGCGACCAGCAGGAACGACAGGATCGGTGAATGTGTCTGGGGCAGATAGGTGAACAGCACATAGGTGTAGATCACCCCGCCGATGCCGAACCACAGCAGCAGGGGTTTGCGGCCGACCTTGTCGCTGATCATGCCGCCCAGCGGTTGGATGGCCATCAGGAAGATCAATCCGATGAGGTTGATCCAGGTGGCCGTCATGGCCTGGTCCTTGTAGGTGGTCTTGACGATGGCCGGGGCGTTGACGCTGTAGGCGTAGAACGCCAGGGTGCCGCCCATGGTGATCAGGAAGCACAGCAGCAGCGGTTTCCAGTAGCGGTTGAGTAGTTCCCTCAGTGACCCGGAGCTCTTGTCCTTGCCGGCCTTGATGGCTTCCAGCTGTTCGGGGGACAGCGATTCGTCCATGGTGCGCCGCAGCCAGAACACCACGATCGCGGCCACGCCGCCGATGGCAAAGCCGATGCGCCAACCGAATTCGTGGACCTGCTCGGTACTGAACGTGGTCAGGATGATCAGCAGGGTGAACTGCGCCAGTACGTGTCCGCCGACCAGCGTCACGTACTGGAACGACGAGAAGAAGCCGCGCCGTTCGCGGGTCGCAGCCTCGGACATGTAGGTCGCCGAGGTGCCGTACTCGCCGCCGGTGGCGAAGCCCTGCACCAGCCGGCACAGGATGAGGATGATCGGCGCTGCGACACCGATGGTTTCGCGCGAGGGAACGAGCGCGATCACCAGTGAGCACAGCGCCATCAGCGAGACGCTGAAGGTCAGTGCGGCGCGGCGGCCTCGCCGGTCGGCGAACCGGCCGAAGAACCACGAGCCTATCGGGCGGGTGAGGAAGGTGACCGCGAAGATCGCGTACACGTAGACCGTCGCGTTCTTGTCTGCCTTGTCGAAGAACTGTGCTTCGAAATAGGTGGCGAACACGGTGTAGACGTAGACGTCGTACCACTCGACGAGGTTGCCCGACGAGCCTCTGATCGTGTTCCAGATGGCCCGACGAGTCTCGGCGCGGCCCGATGGTGCGGGCTGATGCGCCTCGGTCGAAGTGGTCATGCGCATCCCCCAGGTCGTCGGCGTTGCAGGCCGACGGTCACGTTAGTGCACCATCGCGGGCGCCGTGGGGGATGCGAGGTGTGCATTGTGAATGCTTGGACCACGCCGACTTCGACACCTGGGTCGTGGATGTCGACGCGCAGCGACCCCCACGTAGAAGTCGGCGACGCGCGCCGGCTACGACGCCAGGAACAGGGCCACGGACACCGAGATCGCCCACACCAGCATGGTCAGACCGGTATCGCGCAGGACCGGGATCAGCTGGGCTCCTATGCCGCCGCCGCGTATCGGGCGCAGTGCCCGCACCGCCGGCGCCAGTGCTACCAGGCCGACGGCACACCACGGCGTGGCGAGCATCAGCACCAGGGGCAGCACCAGGGCCACGCCCACCAGGAGCTGATACAGCAGCCGCGTGCGGGCATCGCCGAGACGCACGGCCAGCGTGATCTTGCCCGACTCGGTGTCGGTGGGGATGTCGCGCAGGTTGTTGGCCACCAGCACGGCCGACGACAGGGAGCCCATGGCCACCGCCGCCACGAGTCCGACCCAGTCGATGCGCAGGGCCTGGGTGTACTGCGTGCCCAGGACGGCGACCAGACCGAAGAAGATGAACACGGCTATCTCACCCAGGCCGAGGTAGCCGTAGGGCTTCTTGCCGCCCGTGTACAGCCAGGCACCGGCGATGCACACGGCCCCGACCGCGATCAGCCATGGTGCGCTCACCGCCGCCAGCGCCAGCCCGGCCACGGCGCCGACCGCCAGGCTTGCGACGGCCGCGGTCAGCACGGCCCGCGGCGAGGCCAGCTTGGAGCCCACCAGGCGCAGCGGACCGGACCGCACATCGTCGGTGCCGCGGATGCCGTCGGAGTAGTCGTTGGCGTAGTTCACCCCGATGATCAGAGCAAGCGATACGGCCAGCGCCAGCAACGCTTTCCACCACACCGCCGAACCCACCCAGGCGGCGGCGCCGGTACCGGCGAGCACCGGGGCGACGGCGTTGGGCAGGGTGCGGGGACGGGCGCCCTCGATCCATTGCGCGAAACTGGCCACGAGCGCCATCGTTTCATGCCGCCTTACACTGAGCCTCATGAAGGAGCAGCTCAGCAAGACCGAGATCGGCAAGGACGTGCTGCAGGAATCCGTCGAGGCAGTGGCCTCCACGGTCGGGCAGGTCACCTCGATCATCACCACGGCCGTCAAAGATGTCGCGACCGTCATCGGTGGCCTTGCCACCGATGTCTTCGAGATCGCCGACGGCGCCCGCAAGGCCAACGAGGATTTCGACGACTTCGACGACGATCTGGGCACGGTCGTCGATGACGGTGTCGTAGATCAAAGTTCGGAGGAACCCGCCAAGCCGCACGACGAGGCCGAATAGCACTGCATGCTCGGCGTCATCGGCGGTAGCGGGTTCTATTCGTTCTTCGGGCCCGAGGCTCGCACTGTCCCTGTGGACACCCCCTACGGGCCTCCGAGTGCGCCCATCACGGTGGGCGCCGTCGGCGGGCACGAGGTGGCCTTCCTGCCCCGGCACGGGGTCGGTCACGAGTACTCGCCGCACACGGTCCCTTACCGGGCCAACATGTGGGCGCTGCGCTCGTTGGGTGTGCGCCGGATTCTCGCTCCGTGCGCGGTGGGCAGTCTGACCCCGCAGCTGGGCCCGGGTTCGATCGTCGTGCCCGATCAGCTGGTGGACCGGACCCGCGGCCGCGCGGACACGTACTTCGATTCCGGCGGCATCCATGTCGGTTTCGCCGATCCGTACTGCCCGGCGTTGCGGTCCACCGCGGCCGCACTGCCCGGGGTGGTCGACGGCGGCACCATGGTGGTGATCCAGGGCCCGCGGTTCTCCACCCGAGCCGAGAGCCGGTGGTTCGCCGATCAGGGTTTCACGCTGGTCAACATGACCGGCTATCCCGAGGCGGTGCTGGCTCGTGAGCTTGAGATGTGTTATGCGGCAATCGCTTTGGTCACCGATCTGGATGCCGGGATTGAGACCGGCTCGGGGGTGACGACGGTGGACGTGTTCGCCGAGTTCGAGCGCAACCTGGTGCCGTTCAAGAAGCTCGTCCGCGAGGCGCTGGAGGCTGTCGAGACCGAGCGCGCCTGTACGCACTGTCTGGCCCACGACGGGGTGAAGCTGCCCTTCGAGCTGCCGTGAGGATTCTGCTCACCGGTGCGGCGGGCTTCATCGGTGCCCGCACCTGGGCTGCGTTGCAGGCCGCCGGGCACGAGGTGGTCGCCGTCGACACCATGCTGCCCGCCGCGCACGGTCCCGGCGCAGAACCCCCGCCGCAGTGCCACGTGGTCGACATCCGTGACGGCTCAGCGCTCGCGCCCCTGCTTGCCGGGGTCGATGTGGTGTGTCATCAGGCCGCGGTGGTGGGTGCCGGGGTCGACGCGGCGGACGCGCCGTCCTATGCCGGCGTGAACGACTACGGGACGGCGGTGTTGCTCGCCGAGATGTTCGCCGCCGGTTGCACCCGGCTGGTGTTGGCCTCGTCGATGGTGGTGTACGGGCAGGGTGGCTACGACTGCCCTGAGCACGGACCGGTCGACCCGGCGCCGCGCACCCGCGCCGACCTGGACGCCGCGGTGTTCGAGCACCGCTGCCCGATCGGCGGGGAAGAATTGCGGTGGCGGCTCGTCGGGGAGGGTGCGTCGCTGCGCCCCCGCAGTCTGTACGCCGCCAGCAAGGCCGCGCAGGAGCACTACGCCCTGGCCTGGGCGGAAGCCGGTGCCGGGGCTGTGGTCGCGCTGCGCTATCACAACGTCTACGGCCCGAACATGCCGCGCGACACCCCGTACTCCGGAGTCGCGGCGATCTTTCGCTCACAGCTCGAATCTGGCCAGGAGCCAAGGGTTTTCGAGGACGGTGGGCAGATGCGCGACTTCGTTCACGTCGACGACGTCGCGGCCGCCAACGTGGCGGCGGTCGGTGCCGGGCTCGACGGCTTCAACGCGTTCAACGTGTGCTCGGGGCGCCCCATTTCGATCATGGAGGTGGCCGCCCGCCTGTGCGCGGCCCGGGGTGCCGACCAGCCCGTCGTCACCGGTCAGTACCGCAGCGGCGACGTCCGCCACATCGTGGCCTCGCCGGTGCGCGCGGCGCAGGTGCTGGGTTTCGAGGCTGCGATCGACCCGTACGACGGGTTGGCCGAGTTCGCGTTCGCACCGCTGCGCGCCTGAGTGGCGAGTGCGCACACTCTTGACACCCGTCAAGTCCGCGTGGCAATACTGACGGGGTGAAACCCGCCATCTGTGAGCAGTTCGGGATCGATTTTCCCCTCTTCGCCTTCAGCCACTGCCGCGACGTGGTGGCTGCGGTGACCAATGCCGGCGGCTTCGGTGTCCTCGGCGCCACGGCGTACACCCCCGAGCAGCTGGACCGCGAGCTGACCTGGATCGACCAGCAGGTGGGCGGCAAACCGTATGGCGCCGACATCATCGTCCCGGCGAAATTCGAGGGCAAGGGCGAGAATCTGTCCCGCGGGCAGCTCACTGACCGCATTCCCGCCGAGTACCGCGAGTTCGTCGCGCAATTGCTCACCGATCACGGCATCGAGCCCGAGGCCGCGCAGCGCCTGGGCGGCTCCTCGCTGTCCGGCGACACCGGCCACGAGCTGCTGGATGTGGCGATGAGTCATCCGATCAAGCTGATCGCCAACGCGCTCGGGGTACCGCCCGATTACATGATCGAGGCGGGTCGTGAGCGCGGGATCCCGGTCGCCGCCCTGGTGGGTGCCCGGGAACATGCCCTCAAGCAGGTGCAGGCCGGGGTGGATCTCATCGTCGCGCAGGGCACCGAGGCAGGTGGGCATTGTGGCGAGGTATCGACGCTGGTGCTGGTCCCCGAGGTAATCGAAGCCCTTGAGGCTGCCGGCAGCGACATCCCGGTGCTGGCCGCGGGCGGCATCGTGACCGGCAGGCAGATGGCAGCTGCTGTGGCGATGGGCGCAGCCGGTGCCTGGACCGGGTCGGTGTGGCTGACCACCGAGGAGGCCGAGACAGCGCCGCACACCGTGCAGAAGATGCTGGCGGCCACGTCGCGCGATACCGTCCGCTCGACCGGGCGTACCGGCAAGCCGGCGCGCCAGCTGGCCTCGGATTGGACGGCGGCGTGGGCGCCGAATCCTGCCGGACACCAAACGCTTCCGTTGCCGTTGCAGAACATGCTCGCCGAGCCCGTGATCCGGCGAATCGATGTGCTTGCCGCGCAAGGTCATCCGGGTGCGCAAGCATTGGCGACGTACTTCGTCGGGCAGGGTGTCGGGCTGATGAACAAGGTGAAACCGGCACGTGAGGTGGTGCGCGAGTTCATCGAGGACTATGTGGCAGCCACCGAGCGGCTGAGCAACTCGCTGCCGGAATGACGGCTATTCGGCGGCGTCGGTTGCCAAGGGCAGGCGCACCTCGAAGCGCGCCCCGGTGTCCAGGTTGCGGGCAGACAACGTGCCGCCGTGCGCCTGCACCAGCCCCGCCGCGATGGTGAGCCCCAGCCCTGATCCGCTCGGCAGCGATGAATCCGCCCGTGGCACACGGCCGTTGGAGCCTCGGTAGGCCACGTCGAACACCCGCGGAAGATCGGCTTCGTCGATGCCGACGCCCGTGTCGTCCACGTGCGCCCACGCGCCGTCGTGGTCCGCCCCCAGGGCCAGCGTCACGCTGCCCCCGTCCGGTGTGTGCGCGATGGCATTGGCCACCAGGTTCGACAGCACCCGGACCAGGGAGCGGTCACTGCCCAGTACCCGCACCGGCTGCGGGGGCAGTTCCGCGGTCAACCGCACCCCCGCGCGGCCGGCCGGTATCCGGTGGGCGGCGATCACATCGGCCACCACCTCGTCGAGCGCCACCGGTTCGCGTACGGGTTGCACCGAACCGGCGTTGATCTTCGACATCTCGAACAGATCGTCGACCATATCGGAAAGCCGGATCGATTCCTGCTCAATGTGTTTAGCCTGGGTCCTGACCTCGTCGTCGGTGACCACACCGTCGGCGATGGCCTCGGAGACCGCGCGGATCCCGGCCAGCGGGGTGCGCAGATCGTGGCTGACGAATGCGACCAGCCGCCGGCGGGAGTGCTCGGCCGCCCGTTCGGAATCACGGATCTCCTGCTCCCACACCGTGCGTCGGGCCTGGTAACGGGCCAGCATGACAGCCGCCGGGATGGTCACCACCGACACGATCACCAGCACGACACCGGTCTGCTCGAAGGTCTCGGTGATCATGAATCCGCTGGCGCCGAGCACGCCGGTGAACGTGGCCAGCGTCGGGATCAGCACCAGCACCACCATGCTCAGCGCGAGCGACCAGGACCGGGCCAGCCGGATGATGATCGCCCCGGCGAGGACGACCGGTACCGAGCAGGCCAGCGCCCAGCCGATGATCTCAACGAGGTTCTGCACTAGATCCTCTGTTCTTCGCGCGAGCGCTCATCACCACTCCACAGGTAGCCCCGCCCCCACACGGTCTGGATCCGGTGCTGATCGCCGAGCTTGAACCGCAACCGTTTGATGTGCACCGTCACGGTGGACAGATCGCCGAAGTCCCACCGCCAGACCCGTTTCAGCAGTTCCTCGCGGGAGAACACGACGTCGCTGTTGGTCAGGAAGAACACCAGCAGATCGAACTCGCGGTTGGTCAGGTTGACCGTGCGCCCGGCGATGGTCACCGAGCGTGCCGCGGTGGAGACCCGCAGCTGGTCGACGGCGAGTTCGGCGGGCACCGGCGTGGTGAGGCCGCTGCTGCGGCGCAGCACCGACCGCATCCGCAACGCCAGCTCACGAGGGCTGAACGGTTTGGTCAGATAGTCATCGGCGCCGGCCTCGAGGCCCGCGATGCGATCGTCTTCCTCGCCGAGGGCGGTCAGCAGGATCACCGGCATGCTGTAACCGCCGTCCCGGCGCAGATCGCGGCACAGCGACAGCCCGTCGGAACCGGGCATCATCACGTCGAGAACGGCGACGTCGATCTGCTCGGAGCCGAGCAGTCGCAGAGCTTCGGTGCCGTCCTGCGCGATCGAGACGTCCAGGCCGTCGCGTTCCAGATAGCGCCGTACCACGTCTCGCACGACGGTGTCGTCGTCGGCGATGAGTACCCGGGTCACCTTTCGAGGTTACTGCCGCGGTCCCGCGACCTGCGGCTATGTCACAGTTTCGTCATAGTTGGGCCCTGGTCAGCGGGCCGGGGGCGGCCTACCGTCGGAATTTATGGCCCCTGCCGACCACGTGACCGTGGTGCTGCCGTGTCTTGACGAGGAGCACTCGCTGCCCGGAGTGCTGGCGGCGATGCCCGATGGGTACCGGCCGCTGGTGGTCGACAACGCCAGCACCGACCGCACGGCCGAGGTGGCCCGGGCGCTCGGAGCGACTGTGGTGGCCGAGCCCCGTCGCGGTTACGGCTCGGCGGTGCATGCGGGCGTGGTCGCGGCCGCGACACCGATCGTCGCGGTGCTCGACGCGGACGGGTCGCTGGACCCGAGGGAGCTTCCGGCGCTCGTCGCCGAACTCGACCGCGGCGCCGATCTGGTCATCGGCCGGCGCCGGTCGGTGCCCGGATTGCACTGGCCGTGGCATGCCCGGCTCGGTACCGCCGCGGTGTGCTGGCGGTTGCGGCAGCGGTACCGGGTGCCGGTGCACGATATCGCGCCGATGCGGGTGGCCCGCCGCGATGCGCTGATCGGGCTCGGGGTGACCGACCGCCGGTCTGGCTACCCGCTGGAGTTGTTGGTTCGCGCCGCCCAGGCCGGTTGGCGGGTGGTCGAACGCGATGTGGCGTACGGTCCGCGCACCGGCGGGGAATCGAAGGTCAGCGGATCGGTGCGGGGCAGTATCGTCGCCGCACTGGACTTCTGGCGGGTGATGCGATGAATCCCGTTGCGGTGCTGGTGGTTGCCAAGGCGCCGGTGCCCGGGCTGGCCAAGACGCGGCTGGCAGCGGGAGTCGGTGACCAGGCGGCCGCCGATATCGCGGCCGCCGCGCTGCTGGACACCTTGGACGCGGTGGCCGAGGCCGCGGTCGCGGCGCGGGTGGTGGCGTTGACCGGTGACCTCGCGAGGGCCTGCCGCGGCAGCGAAATTCAGGACCGGTTGGACGATTTCATCGTCGTGGCTCAGCGCGGCGAGGGCTTTGCGCAGCGGCTGGCCAATGCGCATGCCGACGCGGCCGCGGCGACCGGCCTGCCGGTGCTGCAGATCGGGATGGACACCCCGCAGGTGACCGCGGCGTTGCTCGACGAGTGCTGGCGTGCGCTGGCGGGCACCGACGCGGTGCTCGGGATGGCGCGTGACGGCGGCTGGTGGGTATTGGGCGTCCGGGACGGCGGGACGGCCGCCTGTCTGAGCGGCGTCGAGATGTCGACATCGCACACCGGTGCGGAAACCCTTGCGGCACTGCGTCGTACAGGAGCGGCGGTGACCCTCGTGGCAGAGCTGGCCGATTTCGACACGGTTGACGACATCCCTGTGGTGGGCCGGGTGTGTGCGCCGGGCAGCCGGTTCTCCCACGCTGCTCGGGGGGTTTGATATGCACGGGCAACTCTACGAGCGGGCGCTCGACGGGGAACGCTGCTGGATCCGGCGCGACGACGGCAGCCTGCGCCACCTGCCGGTGTACAGCTGGTTGGGCGGCGCGCGCAGCGACCGCCGCTTCGACGACATGATCGTGGACTTGTGTTCGGGGCCGACGCTCGACCTTGCTTGCGGGCCGGGCCGGCTGGTCGCCGGTCTGGTCCGGCGTGGGCTGCCCGCGCTCGGGGTGGACCTGTCACAGACGGCCATCGAGTTGGCGCGGGGAAGTGGCGCACCGGTGCTCTGCCGCGACCTGTTCGAACCGTTGCCCGGAACCGGTCGCTGGCACAACGTCCTGTTGGCCGACGGAAATGTCGGGCTGGGCGGTGATCCGTGGCGGGTGTTGCAGCGCGCCGGTGAGCTGCTTAGGACGGGCGGCCGCTGCCTTGTCGAATTCGACACGGCGACAACGGGAGTTGACGCAGCATGGGTCAGGTTGGAGACGGTGGGCAGCATCGGACCGTGGTTTCGTTGGGCGACGGTGGGTGTGGACTGCGCGGCCGGTCTCGCCGGGGATGTCGGCCTCGCGGTGACGGCGGTGCACCCAGTCGGTGACCGGGTCATCGCGTCCTTGGAAGCGCTATGAGCCTGCGCGGAACGGCGGTGACCGCCCGCGTCGGAACGGCCCTGGGCGTCGCGGTGGCCATCTGTTTCATCACCGGGCTGATCAGCCACCTCATCCAGCATCCGCAGCCTTGGTTCTTCTGGCCCACCCGTCCGGTCTGGCTGTACCGGCTGACCCAAGGGCTGCATGTGATCTCGGGGATCGCCGCGATTCCGCTCGTGGTCGTCAAGCTGTGGTCGGTATGGCCGAAGCTGTTCGAGCGCCCGGTGATCGGCGGGCTCACCCGCCAGCTGGAACGGTTGTCGATCCTGGTGCTGGTGGGCGCGATCCTCTTCGAGTTGTCCACCGGCCTGCTGAACATCGCCCAGTGGTACGCGTTCGACTTCTTCTTCACGACCGCCCACTACGCCATGGCCTATCTGGCCGCCGGCGCCGTGCTGGTACATGTCGCGGTGAAATTGCCTGTGATCCGGCGCGCCTTGGGGGAGTCGCCGGATCGGGAGGCGGGTACTGCGCCGCGAGATGTGACCGCGGGCCCCACCCGGCGCACCGTGCTGCGTGCCACCTGGCTGGCGGTAGCGTTGGCGACGGCCGCGACCGCCGGGCAGAGCGTGGGCTTCCTGCGCCGGGCGTCCGTGCTGGCGCCGCGGTCCGGGCAAGGGCCGCAGGGGGTCCCGGTGAACCGGTCGGCGATCGCGGCCGGCGTGCTGCGTAGTGCGACCTCGCCCGACTACCACCTGACCGTGATGTCGGGAGCCGTGGTGCGGACCTTCAGCGTGGCCGAGTTGGCGGCTCTACCGCAGACCACCCGGCGGCTGCCCATCGCATGCGTCGAAGGCTGGAGCGTCGGCGCGGATTGGACCGGGGTGGTGCTCGCCGATCTGATCGCCACCGTGGGCGGCGCTCCGGACTCCGATGTGCGGATGATCTCGCTGGAACCGCCGGGCCCGTACTCCCGCACCGTGCTGCCCGCGCGGCACGCCCGCGACAGCGCGACATTGATCGCGTTGCGACTCAACGGTGAGCCTCTCGACCTGGACCACGGCTACCCGTGCCGGCTCATCGCTCCGAGTAGACCCGGTGTGCTGCAGACAAAGTGGCTGTCCCGGATCGAGGTGGTGAGATGACGGCTACGCGACTGCTACTTGCGGTGATCGGGGTGGGACTGGCGGGGTACGGCGCGCTGTTGCTGTCGGAGAACCCGCCGGTGATCATCATGAGGATCCTGGCGTGGGCGGTAATCGGGGTGATTGTGCACGATTTCGTCTTCGCGCCGTTGTGCGCCGCAGTGGGATGGGCGGGCCGCCGGCTGATCCCGGCCGCTTCCCGCTCGCCGATCGCGGTGGCGGCACTGTGCAGCGTAGTGCTCGTCGTACTGGCTGTCCCGGTGTACGGCCGGCCCGGGATGCGGCCAGATAACGCGACCGTACTCGATCGCAATTACCCTCTGGGGCTGTATGTTTCGCTGGCCGTGGTCTGGCTGAGCGTGCTGCTGTATCAGCTGATCGTGCGGGTGCTACCAGTTGGTGAGGATCAAGTGGTTCAGCGCGAGCGCGCCGATGACGTTGACCGCCAGCCACCAGCGCTGTGACCGGGCCGGGAGGAACGCGCCGGCCGCGGTCAGCCACACCGTGAACGGCAGCCAGATGCGTTCGGTCTCGGCCTTGCTCAGCATGCTGAGATCGGCGAACAGGATGGCGACCAGCGCGGCGATCAGTACCACGCGTAGCCCCGGTTGGCGCCGAATCGCGGCGACATCGAACAGCCGTCCGATCCCGGCCACGCTGCCGAGGCCGATGGCACAGACCACGGATGCCAGGTTGGCCCACGACCAGTATTGGAAGGGTCGGTCGGCGGCGATACCTTGCCAATAGCGTTGCTGGACCAGGGTATAACCGTCGAACCACCAGAAACCAGCTGCTGCGAACACCACGACGACTGCCAGCGCGGTCACCACAGCCGGCAGTAGGACATTCAGGGCGGCCCCCCAGTCGGTTGCTGTCGCGATCACGGCCAGTGCAGGCAACGCCATGAGAGCCAGTCCGTAGTTGAGGAAGATGGCCCAGCCCAGCACGAACCCGGCCGCGCCGGCCCACAGGATCCGGCGCGGTCCCGATCCGTGCACAGCCACGGCCAACAGCGTGATTCCCCATGCGGCCACGCCCGCGTAGTAGCCGTCGGCCGAGACCGCGATCCAGATGGCCGTCGGTGCCACCGATACGAACGGCGCGACCTGCCGAGCGGTGGCCTCGTCGGTGAGCTTGCGGGTCGCAATGACGATCGCCGCGGCCGCGCTGGATCCGGCGAGCAGGCACAGCAGTCCGGCCCACGCGCCACCGCCCAGCCCGACACGGTCCAGCCACACGAAACTCAGAAGGGCGCCGGGTGGGTGACCCGATACGTGGGTGATCCATGAATCGGGCTGGTAGTCGAGAATTCTCGAGGAGAAAGTGCGCAGCGCCTCGGGGATGTCGGTGATCGTCGAGACCTGGCGCAGGTACTCGTGGCGCGCTGTGAGGCGGCCGGCGAAACCGCGCTGCCAACCGTCGATCATCGCCAGCGAGAACGCCCAGGCGCACGATACCGCCCACGCGGTCACCGGTACGGCTTTCCATGAAAGCCGTTGCGCGAGTGCGGGGCCCCACCACACTGCGGCTATCGCGATTGCGATCGCCGGGATGGTGCCCCAGCCGACGTGCGCATTCCACCAGCCGAAAATCGGTGCGGTGTCGGTGAAGCTGTAGATCTGCGCGGGGGAGCTGTTGATCAGCGGCGTCACGATACCCAGGTGCAGATGGGGCACGACGAACGCTGCCACCACCAGGACCAGGCCGACGACTACCGCGACAGCTTCCCGGCGGCTGATCTGCATGTGCCCAAGCCTAGGCGGGCCCCGCCGGGGCGTGTCTGACGTTTCGGTGACGTCGACGCCCCGGGTGCGTCAGTGCCAGTCCCACACAGACATGTCGTTGGGCGGGTAGTTCTGGCAGACGTCGGTGGTGTTGGCCGCGACGCCCTTGTTGTTGAAGAACAGCTTGGCCCAGTTCGGCCAGCGCCATGACATGTTCTCGAAGAACGCGTTGGTGGCCGTGTTCTCGGAGTACTGGCGGCGGCCGGCGTAATCCATCGAGAAGAACCAGTGGATGCGGTCCTGGGCACCCTGCTGATCCGCAACGGGCTTGTTGTTGTAGTCGATCATGTAGCGCTCGTAGTACACCGGCTCGACGTCGCGGGCCGCGGCCATGATCTGTTCGGCGGTGCACGGTGTGCGCAGGATCCGGTTGGGGATCGGGTAGTCGTCGGTTGCGTCGGCTCCGGCAATGCCGGCCCCCGCCAGGCTGGCGGCGACCGCGCAGGCGGCCACGCCGGTGCGGATCGTGTTTTTCAGCATGTCACTCCAAAGTCGTTTAGTGCGCGGCCTGTTCGAAGACGAAGCGCTGATCGGGGCAGTAGTAGTTGATCGCGGTGCCGAGGAACTGCCACGACTGAGCATCGGTGCTGTCCTTGGCGAGTTGCTTCTTCACGAAACCGACCGAGTCCTGCGCATTGTGGTCGACGCCGTTGTGCAGTCGCTTGCACATGATCTTGGCGATCCAGGCGTTGTAGTCACGCTGCCCATAGATACCGAATGTGTGCAGCTCATTCGCGAAATCGGTATCGATCTCGGCGTGTGCCGGTGCCGCGAGGGCCAGAGTTGTTGCCGCACCGAACATCAGGGTGATCAGCATGCGCTTCATCAGACCATCGCCTCCTCGGGATCGCGCTGGATGGGTTTCGGCCACGGTTGGGGCAGCGGGCGCTGGCGGACCCGTTGCGGCCACCAGAACCAGCGTCCGAGCAGTGTCGCGATGGACGGGGTCATCAGCGACCGCACCACAAGGGTGTCGAACAACAGACCCAGGCCGATGGTCGTTCCGACCTGGCCGATCACGATCAAACTGCTGACCGCCATCGAGGCCATGGTGAAGGCGAAGACCAAGCCCGCGGAGGTGACCACGGCGCCGGTGCCGACCATGGCCCGGATGATCCCGGTCTTCAGCCCGGCGTGGATCTCCTCCTTTATTCGGGACACGAGCAACAGGTTGTAGTCCGCGCCCACGGCCAGCAGGACGATGACCGACATCGGCATCACCATCCAGTGCAACGGGATTCCCACGATGTGCTGCCAGAGCAGTACCGACAGGCCGAAGGCCGAGGCAAGACTCAGCACCACCGTGCCGACGATCACCGCAGAGGCCACCACGGCACGGGTGAGCACCAACATGATGATGAAGATCAGGATCAGTGCCGCCGCGGCGACGATGATCAGGTCGTAGTCGGCGCCTTGCTGCATGTCGGCGAACGTCGCCGAGCTGCCGCCGAGGTAGATCTTGGATCCCTCCAGCGGAGTGCCCTTGATCGCGTCGGTCGCCGCGACCTTGAGCGGTGCGATGCGTGCGGTGCCTTCCGGGGTAAGTGGATCACCCTGGTGAATGATGGTGAACCGCACCGCATGTCCGTCAGGCGACATGAACAGCTTGAGGCCCCGCTGGAAGTCCTCGGTCCCGAAGGCCTCCGGTGGCAGGTAGAACGAATCGTCGTTCTTGGCCGTATCGAACGCTTCGCTCATGGCGGTGGCGGTGTTCTGCATCGCCATCGTCTGATCCTGTTGGGCCTTCTGCACCTGGTACTGGTTCAGCAGGATCTGCTTCTGGTTCTTCATGGTCTGGATCTGCGCCGGCAACACCGCGACCATGCGCGGCATCAGGTCGGCCATGCGCTGCATCTCCGGAACCAGATCCTGGAAATCGTCGGACATCGTGTTGATGCCGTCGAGCGCGTCGAAGATCGACCGGATCGACCAGCACATCGGGATGTCGAAGCAGTGCGGCTCCCAGTAGAGGTAATTGCGGAGGGGCCGGAACTGGTCGTCGAAGTCCGCCAGGTGGTCCCGCACGTCGGCCATGTCGCCGGACGTGGTCTTCATCTTGTCGGCCATCCGCTGCGACACCGCTGCCAGATCCGTCTGGATGCTCATCATCTCGGTCATCGAGTCGATGCTGTTCTGCAGATCGTTGGCCTGCTTGAGGATGTTGTCCAGGTTGGTCTGCAGGTAGTCGTTGTTCATCAGCTGGGTCGTACCGTTCTGGCCCAGCGTGTACGGGATCGTCGAGTGCTTGATCGGATCACCGTCGGGACGGGTGATGGTCTGCACCTGGGCGATGCCGTGCACGTTCTTGAGAGCCTTGGCGATCTTGTCGATCACCAGGAAATCGGCCGGGTTCCGCAGATCGCGGTCGGACTCGATCATCATCAGGTCCGGGTTCATCTTGGCCTGCGAGAAGTGTCGGAACGCGGCGTCGTAGCCGATGTTCGTGCCAACGTCCTTCGGCAGGAAGATGCGGTCGTTGTAGGTGGTGTGGTAGCCCGGCAGGGCGAGCAGGCCGACCAGTGCTGCCACGATGGCGCACACCAGGATTCCGCCCGGCCAGCGGACGGTGGCGGTGCCGACCCGGTGCCATCCGCGCGACTTCGAATGCCGCTTGGGCTCGAGGATCTTGCCGAATCGGCTGAACACCGAGATGACGGCCGGCCCCAGGGTCAGTGCCATGGCGACCACGACGGTCATTCCGATCGCCAGTGGGATGCCCATGGTCTGGAAGTACGGCAGCCGGGTGAAGTGCAGGCAGAACGTCGCGCCGGCGATGGTCAGACCCGACGCGAGCACGACATGGGCCGTGCCGTGGAACATGTCGTAGTAGGAAGCTTCTTTGTCGTGGCCGGAGCGTCTGGCTTCCTGATATCGGCCTATCAGGAATATCGCGTAGTCGGTGGCCGCGGCGATCGCCAACGTCACGAGCATGTTGGTGGCGAACGTCGTGAGACCGAAGACATTGTGATAGCCGAGGAGCGCGATCATCCCACGCGCACCGGACAATTCGAGCACGACCATCACCAGCACGATCAGTGTGGTGATGATCGACCGGTACACGCCGAGCAGCATCACCGCGATGACACCGAAGGTGACGAGCTCGATCATCTGCATGCTCTCGTCACCGACGATGTTCTGGTCGGTGCTCGACGCCGCGGATCCCGTCACATACGCCTTCACCCCGTCGGGTGCGGGGCTTTCGGTCGCGATGCGCCGTACTGCCTCGACGGAATCGTTGGCGAGCGTCTCGCCTTGGTCACCGGCGATGTAGACCTGCACGTACGCGGACTTGCCGTCGCGGCTCTGCGCGCCTTTGGCGGTCAGGGTGTCGCCCCAGAAGTCCTGCACATGCTGCACGTGCGTGGTGTCGGCGCGCAGGTCACGGACCATCTGGTCGTAGAACGCGTGCGCCTCGAGGCCCAGCGGCTTGTCGCCTTCGAGTACGACCATCACCGAGCTGCTGGTGTCGTACTCCTGGAACTTCTTGCCGACCTCTTTGATCGCGATCATCGACGGGGCGTCGTTAGGACTCATCGACACCGCACGCATCTTTCCGACGACCTCGAGTTGAGGGACGACGGTGTTGAGCAGTGCGACGATCACGATCCAGATGAGGATGATCGGCAAGGCGAATGCCCGGAGGAACCGGGGGATCGGTGGGCGCGGAGGTGCCGCGTGGCGCCCGGTGGCGATGGCGTCGGTCGGGGTGTCGTCGGTCGGCGTGCTCATGCTGCCTTCACAAAGCAGAAAGTTTGTGCGTTCAATCCAGTAGCCGTTCTCTCTTCTTTGACCTTGTCATCGACGGTGACTCGGCAACTGATGCTGTTCCCGTCGCCTTGCGCCATGATGTTGGGCTGCACCGAAGGCAACGTGGTCTGCAATGTCAAAGTCCATGGCAGCGGCACCTCTCCGGTGCGCTGGGGCTTGCCTTCAAGGTCCATGTAGTTGATGACGGCAGTGTTGCCCGTGCCGTAGATCTCGTACTTCACGAACTTGGGGTTGAAGTCCTCGGCGTTGTCCGAGGTGGTTTCGGTGATGATGACGGGGTGTGCGCCGAAGACCTTGCGGACGTTCATCACGATCAGCACACCGGCGCCCATGGCGATGACGATCAGTACGGGCAGCCATATTCGGCTGATGGCCTTCAGCATCGAGGCTGTCCCGAGGGAAGGCCCGCGACGGGCATATCGATGACAGCAGTCATTGGTGGGCCTCCCGACGTTTCGATGCGTTCGCGACGACCTTGATCTCAGGCGGCCTACGCACTTCGAAGGGTAAAGTTATCGGAATAAGTGGATAGGATCAATCCACTTATGACGCCGCTCACTTGAACTGAGAGATATGACCGAGGAAACACGCCCCGCACTGCGCAAGGACGCAGAGCGCAACCGGCAGCGGGTACTCGACGCTGCGCGGGAGCTGTTTGCCGAGAAAGGCCTCGAAGCGACGCTCAACGACGTGGCGCGCTACGCCAATGTCGGGGTGGGCACGGTGTACCGGCGGTTCGCCACGAAGGAAGAGCTGATCGGCGCGATCTTCGTGGACGGTATGGAGCAGCTCACCGCGCTAGCTGAATCCGCGTTGCAACAAGAGGATTCATGGCAGGGATTCGCGTGGTACGTCGAGAAGATGTGTGAGATCACAGCGACTGATCGTGGATTGCGGGAAATCGCGTTCAGCAAGTCCTATGGGTGCGACCGGGTCAAGGCCTGCCAGGAGCAGCTCGTCCCGGTGTTGACCAAACTGGTTGAGCGGGCCCAGGGGGATGGGTATCTACGCCCGGAGCTGTCGTCCACGGACATGCCGATCTTCAGTCTCTTGGCGGGCACGGTGAGCGAATACGCCGGCAATGTCGACGCCGAACTGTGGCGTCGCTACGTGGCCATCCTGCTGGACGGTATGCGCTACCACGCCGGTCAATCGCCCATTCCGGTGAAGGCGCTCGATGCCGATGAGCTCGACACCGCCATGCAGTCGTGGGAGCCGGCCGGGCCGCCGCGCTGACCGACGCGATGTCGGGACGTTTCGGAAATGCCTGTGCGGGCACAATATCGACGTGGCTATCTACGGTGACTCGGACGCGGGCTCGGATCAACTGTTCTGCGGTATCGATCTGGCCCGGCGTATCGAGAAGGCCGAGGCGGACCTGATCACGGCGGCGACCCATGCTGCCGGACACCGGGGCGCGGACGGGCTCGTACTGCCTGTGGCCGGGGGTTATGCCTGTTTCGCCGAGGCGGAGTCGCCGATGAACAAGGTGGTCGGCCTCGGCTTCGACGGACTGCCCGACGAGGCGGTGCTCGGTGAGATCGAACGGGCGTTCGCCGCCCGCGGCGGCTCGACCCGGGTGGAGCTGTCGAATCTGGCCGATCCCGAGCTCGCCGAATTGTTGTCCGGCCGTGGTTATCGTCTGGTCGAGTTCGAAAACGTGCTCGCCAGGCCGATCGGTATGGAGGAGCCACTGTCGACCGACGTACAGGTGCGCCGGGCCGACGATCTCGACGTGTGGGTGAGGGTGGTGGTGGAGGGCTTCGCGCATCCCGACGGCGAGGGCCCGGGCAGTCATGAGCAGTTCCCCGCAGACATCGTCGAGCGAGCCGAACGGGACATGGAAAAAGCTGGGGTGACACCGTTTATCGCGCTCTACGACGGCAACGTCGCCGGCGGCGGGATGATGCGGCTGGCCGGTGGGATCGCTCAGCTGGCCGGTGCGGCCACAGCGCCGGCCTACCGTCGCCGTGGCGTGCAGGCCGCGCTGTTGGGGGCGCGGCTGGCCGAGGCTGCCGCCGCCGGCTGTGAGCTCGCCGTGGTGACGACAGCGCCCGGCTCGAAGTCCCAGCACAATGTGCAGCGCCGGGGCTTCCAGCTGCTCTACACGCGGGCGATTCTGGTGAAACCTGTTGCACATTGACTCTTCGTTCACGAACGGAGTTCAATTTGGCCATGGCCCGTCCCCGTAAGTTCGATGAGGCCGAAGTCGTCGCCGCTGCCCGGGACGAGTTCTGGTCGCGCGGCTATGCGGCGACTTCGGTGGACGATCTCAGTGCGGCGACCGGGCTCGGAAAAGGCAGTATCTACGCGGCTTTCGGCGACAAGCACGGGCTGTTTCTCAGGGCGTTGGACGTTTACTGCACCGACATGATCGGCGCGTTCGTCGTCGAACTCACGGTTCCAAATCTGGGCGGATACGACCGGCTACTTCACCATATCCGTTCGCAGGCAAAACGTTTCGCTACCGACAAGGCCCGCCGCGGCTGCCTGATGGCCAAGAGTGCCGCCGAATTGGCTGCCACTGACGCGGAAGCGGACGCGATAATCGAACGCTCACTCGCCAAGTGGCGACGGGCGTTGACCGGATGTGTCCAGGCCGGCCAAGCTGAACGGGCCATCGGACCCGATGCCGATCCAGAGGCGCTGGCCACCGCGGTGTTGGCCTTCGTGCGTGGGCTTGAGGCGCTGGACAAGGGCGGGGTCAGACCCGCGCAGATCAAAGCAGCCGCTGAGGCGTTCATCAGCATGATCCCGCGGGCCTGACCCGGTAGCCACTAGCGTGCGTTGTCGCGCAGTTGTTCCCAGGACCGTTGCTGACCGGTGCCGGTGAACGCGGTGCGGTTGGCGGCGGCGAATTGCTCTACGGTCAGGGCCGGAGTGCCTGTGATGACTTCGACGAGGTTGTCGGCGCCGGCGAAGATACCGTCCCGGTAATCCTGTGCGACGTTGGACAGGTGCTGGATGAGGAACGGAGTGTGGCCCTGAACCTCGAGAACCTCGGCGAATCTGGCGATCTCCACTGGCTCGTACCGGACGGGGAATCCGAGGGTGGCCGAGATCTTCTCGGCAATCTGGTCGTGATGCAGCTCCACCGGTCCGTACAGCGGGTAGATCTGGCGGTCGTGCGGAGCCGGATTGGTGAGAATCGCGGCGATCACCCGGGCCTGGTCAATCCCCGCGATGGGCGCATGGCGGCCGTCGCCAAATGGCAACCGCAGCACCCCGTCACCGTCGGCGGGCCGCGACCATTGCCAGATCAGCCATTCGGCGAAGAACGTAGGTCGCAAGTGGGTCGTGATGAAGGCGAACCGGTCCAGCAGTCGCTCACTTAGCCAGTGATTCTGCGCGGCATGACTTTTCGCGTCTCGCCTGGCCGAGATCTGCGACATGTTCACCACCGCGCGCACGCCTGCCTCACTGGCGGACTGCGCGAAGATCGTGGTGGCGTCCAGCAGGCCACCGGGATCGATGGGGTAGCAGAAGTAGGCTGCGGTGATTCCGGCCATGGCCGAGCTGACGTCGGTGAAATCGAGCAGGTCACCGGTGACGACCTCGGCACCTAGTTCGCCGAGCCGTGCTGAGCGTTCGTCGTGACGATGCACCAACGCGCGCACCTGGGCACCCTGCTCGCGCAACAGCTTCACCGCGTGCGCACCGGTTTTCCCGGTCGCGCCGGTAACGAGGTACCGCTCATTGCCGCTCATGATTGGGCTCCTGGGAGATAGGTGAGGCCGGGGCTCTGGTGGGCGTTGACCCAACCGAGGACGAAGTCGGCGACTTCCCGCCAGCGTGAGTCGATGACCAAGGAATGGCCGCGGTCGTCGAACACGTGGTAGTCAGTGACCGCGTGCGAACCCTCATAGAGGTCGGCTGCCTGCCGGGTGACAGATTCGGCGACGATGTGGTCTCTGCCGCCGCCGATGATCAGCAGCGGGCCACGCTCGCCGTTGTTGACGTTGACCGTCGTAGGGGAGTGGGGATCCTTCTTGGCGCCGACCACCTCGAACAGTGGCTTGCCGGGAGCGGGGATGGCGAAGCGTTCGTACAACTCGCGAGCCTCATCACGCGGAATCGCGTTGGCGATGGCGTAGCGGAACTGCCGCTCGGACAGGGTTACGGCGCCGTCGCGGTTCTTCTTGCTGCGCAATACCGGAATCGTGGACCGGATCTGCGAAAGCGGCAGTTTGGTCACGCCTTTGATCGGTGCGGGGTCGATTGCGACCGCCGCCGCTGCGTCTCCGTTGTCGAGCAGTCGCTGAGCGATGAGCCCGCCGAATGAGTGCCCGATGACTACTGGTTTGGTGGACAGGCCGGCGATGAGCTTGCTGTAGTGCGAGACGACGTCGGCGACGCCGTATCCACCGACGAGTTGGGTGGCGCGCGTCGATGCGACGCTCGGGCCGTCACCCGGCCATCCGGACAGGATCGGCTCGTAGCCTTCTCGTCGATAGAGCTCGGCCCAGGGTTCCCAGGCCGACGTGTGAATCCAAAGGCCGTGAATGAACACGACCGGTCGATCTGACATGTGCGTACTCCGTTCTGCGACTGAAGAGTTCAGAATCTTCTGACTCGCGGCATGGCCGCTGGTACGCACAGCCGATTTTATTTACTGATCATTCCATAACTGGCCTGTTTGTGGCGCGCGTCACAGTGCCGGGTGCGCACTCTTGGGCGGCTCGGCGCGGGCATCGATCAGCGAGTCGCCGCGACGCGTCGCTGCCAGGAAACCGATCGGTTTACTCGGATGGATTTGTTCGGTACCGTCGCCCGCATCGGGATATGCACCGATCGGTTTATGTCGCAACCGCATTCACTGTGAATGCGACGTGTTAAAGACATGGAAGGGTTGCCATGCCGGCATACGGTTTTCTCGTCGAGTTCGAGGCCCGCGCAGGTAAGGAGGCGGACGTGGCCGGCTTCCTGGTCGATGCCCAGAAGCTGGTGGAGGCCGAGCCGGGAACACTTGCCTGGTTCGCATTCCGGCTCGGACCGTCGTCCTTTCGCATCTTCGACGCTTTCGACAGCGAAGATGATCGCCAGGCCCATCTCCAGGGAAAAGTTCGCGAAGCCATCGAGGCCCGCGGCGACGAACTGTTCGCAACGCCGCCGACAATCACGCCCGTGGACCTGGTGGCAAGCAAGCTGCCAGTGTGAAAATTGGTCGGCATGTGAGTGCGACGAACTCGTGAGAGCGGCGCCCTGGCTCAGTAGAGGATCTTGCGCAGGTTGTCTTCGCTGTAGTACGCGTCGAGTTCCTGTTGGGTCTGGTCGGGTTTGAACGCCTTGGCCATCTGCGCCACCGAGGGCACCGCCGTCGGATCCCAGGTCTCCGGCTTCCATGTGTCCGAACGGAGGAATGCCTTGGGGCAGTGGAAGAACACTTCTTCTATGGCGATCTCCAGGGCCAGGATCGGCCGTTTGCCGTCCACCACCATGTCGTCGAAATAGTCCGCGTCGGACAGGATCCGGCCGGTGCCGTTGATCCGCAGGGTGTCGCCGCGGCCGGGGATGACGAAGACCGTGCCCACGTGCGGTCGTTGCAGCACGTTGAGAAAGCCGTCGACGCGCCGGTTGCCGGGCCGTTCCGGGATGGCGATTGTGGTGTCGTCGATGATCTGGACGAAACCCGGCGGGTCGCCCTTGGGGGAGACGTCGACGCGGCCGTGTGCATCGGTGGTGGCCACGAAACCCAGTGGCGAATGCTTGAGCCAGCCCTGCTGAGCTTCGGACAGCCGGTCGGTCACCTTCTTGGCGACGGCTGCCGTGGGTTGGCCGACGATGGCGCGTAGCTCATCCGCGGAGGTCACTTCTCGGCGCATGACTCCATCATGCCGAAGACGACAAGTGAAATATCAGGTCCGCAGCTCCGGCGCGCTCAGCTGTAGCGGGCGGCCAGCGCGCGCCGGTCGAGCTTGCCGATGCCGTGCCGGGGCAACGCGTCGACGATGTGCAGCTCGCGCGGTGCGGCCGTGGCATCGAGGGTCTGTGCCACGTGGGCGCGCAGCTCGGCCTCGTCGGGGGCTGGTGAACCCGGGGTCAGCACCAGTGCGGCCACCACCCGCTGGCCCAGCCGCTCGTCGGGGACACCGAAGACCGCGCAGTCGGCGATCGCGGGATGGCCGGCCAGAGCCGATTCGACCAGTTGCGGCAGCACGGTCAAACCGCCGGTGCTCACCGCGTCGTCGACCCGGCCCAGGACCCGTAATACGCCTGAATCGTCCACAGTTCCAAGGTCATCGGTGCGGAACCAGCCGGGCTCGGCGAACGGGTCGGGACTGATCGGATTGCGATACCCCTTGGCCACGGTCGGCCCACCCAGCACGATGCGGGCATTGTCGATACGCACCTTCACCCCATCCAGCGCCACGCCGTCGTACACGCATCCGCCCGCCGTCTCGCTCATCCCGTAGGTCCGCACCACGTTCACCCCCGCCGCCTCCGCACGTTCGGCCACCCCGGCGGGCATCGGTCCACCGCCGATCAGAACGGCATCGAGGTCGGCGAGTGCTTCCGCGGCGGCCGGGTCACGCAGGGACTTGTCCAACTGCACCGCCACCAGTGAGGCATAGCGCCGCCCGCTGCCCAAAGCTGCTACCGCAGAGGGTAATTCGGCTGGATCGAAGGACGGGGTGACGGTGACGGGCGTGGTGCCCGCCAGCGCGCTGCGCACCAGGACCTGCAAACCCGCGATGTGGTAGGCGGGCAGGGCGAGCAGCCACCGTCCGGCACCGCCCAGTCGGGCGTGGGTGGACTCGGCACTGGCGCGCAACGCGGCAGCGGTCAGCAGTGCGCCCTTCGGTTTGCCCGTGGTGCCCGACGTCGAGATCACCACCGCGACGTCGTCGTCGATCTCTTCGCCGGCCCGTAAAGCGCTTGTGAGCAAGGAACTTTGACGTTCGTCGTCGGCGGGGACCGGCAAGATCGCCGGCCCGCGTCCGGTCAGGACGTCGTCGAGGGTCGCTCGCAACGCGTCCGTCGCGGGTCCGACGGTGACGGGGCGCAGGACTGCTATGCCGGGCTCCCTGGCTCTTTCGGGGCGTCCCCGGTGCCGGTGTCGCCTGCGTCCTCGGCATCGCGCGGATCGTCCAGCGGCCAGCCCTTGGCGGCCAGTCGTTCCCGCACCCGTTCGACGTCCTCGGCACGAGGCAACTCGTCGGTGATCTGGGTGATGAGTACGCCGATGTCGATGTGATCGAAGTCACCGCGATCGACGAGATCGTGTGCGACGGCTTTGACTTCGTCGTTGGTCAATCGCCGAGTCAACAGCGCCAACAGCGGCACCCGGTCTGGTCCGGGCACCCCCTCGGGGTACCCGGCGTTCAGCCAGGCCGCGATCTTCGCGAGAAAAGCGTTCACTGTGCCTACTCCTGATGCACCCGAGCGAGGTTCCTCCGGCCATTCGAGTTTGAGCCGGAAGACCGCATTGATGGTAGTTGTGCCAGCCGACTCTGGCTCGCAGTGAACGTATCGGCCGCTCGGGAATCGGCAAAGCGCCCCGGCGAACAATCCGGGGTGGGCAGATGAACACTCGGTGAACTCATTCGCAGGGTAGCTGAATTCCCAGCTCAGCGAGGTGTTTCCGGCTGGTCAAAAGCGCCTGCGGTCCTACAGAATTACGGCCATGAGCGCTGAGCTGATCGTCCTGGTGCTGTTGATAGCAACGGCACTGGCTTTTGACTTCACAAACGGCTTTCACGACACCGGCAATGCCATGGCCACCTCGATCGCCACCCGCGCTCTCAAGCCCAAGACGGCGGTGCTGCTGGCAGGTGTGCTGAACCTGGTGGGTGCGTTCCTGTCGGTCGAGGTCGCCATCACCGTCACCAGCTCGGTGCTGAAGATCCAGGATTCCAAGACCGGGGCCCTGATCCCCTCGATCGACGCCTCGACGGGTCTGACGATCATCTTCGCGGGTCTGATCGGCGGCATTCTGTGGAACTTGCTCACCTGGCTGTTCGGCATCCCGTCGAGCTCCTCGCACGCACTCTTCGGTGGTCTGATCGGTGCCGGCCTGGCCGCGATCGGCCTGTCCGGGGTGAACTGGGCCGGCGTCAGCCAGAAGGTGCTCATCCCGGCGGTGGCCGCCCCGGTGATCGCCTGCCTGGTGGCCGGCTGCGGAACCTGGCTCGTCTACCGCATCACCCGCAACGTCGCGCAGAAGCGGCGTGAGACGGGCTTCCGCTGGGGACAGATCGCCACCGCCTCGCTGGTCGCGCTCTCGCACGGAACCAACGATGCGCAGAAGACCATGGGCGTCATCGCGCTGGCCCTCATCACCACCGGCCACCTCGGCGGCGACGTGAAGAACGACGGCCTGCCGTTCTGGATCATCGCCTCCTGCGCGCTGGCCATCGGCCTTGGCACCTACATCGGTGGCTGGCGGGTCATCCGCACCCTGGGCAAGGGCTTGGTCGAGATCGAGTCCCCGCAGGGCCTGGCCGCCGAGGCATCGTCGGCCGCGATCATCCTGAGCTCCAGCGCGGCAGGCATGGCCCTGTCGACCACCCACGTGGCGACCGGTTCGATCCTGGGCAGCGGTGTCGGCAAGCCCGGCGCCGAGGTGCGCTGGGCGGTGGCCGGCCGCATGGCAGTCGCCTGGCTGGTGACGCTGCCCGCCGCGGGCCTCGTCGGCGCGCTGGCGTACTGGCTGTCCCACGGTGTCGAGTCGCTGACCTCCTCGGCGCTCGCGGGTGACGGGCTGATCTTCCTGGTTCTGGTGGCCCTGTCGGGATACATGTGGTGGCGCGCCCAGCAGCAGAAGGTCGACCACAGCAACGTCAACGCCGATTGGGACCACTCCACCAACTCCGTGGTGCCCGCCGATGTGCGTGAGGCCACCGATCCCGGCGCACCGAGTGCCGAGAAGAACCCCGGCGCCGACAAAGCCAGCGTCTGATCGTCCCGCGCACAAGCGAACACAAGGAATCGCAATGACTTATCTCGAATCCATCTTCAAGGTGCTCGTGGTCGGCCTGATCCTGGGCGCCGGTCTGCCGGCGGTCTTCGCCGCGGGACTGGTGGCCTACTCCAACGGGGCCGGCGGCACGACCGCCGACGGCGCCACCCACGCCCCCAACCCGGTCTTGAAGTTCGTCGGGCTGGCGCTGTTCGCCCTTGTCAGTTTGGTGATCCTGGTGGCCATCGCGTGGATCACCCGGACCACGATGATCCACCACACCGGTATCGACCTGTTCCCGTTCCTGCCCAAGAAGTGAGCTGAGTATCCATGGGTGAGTCGACAAGCGTCTTGGACAATGTGTTGGGCTGGTTGCGTGCGGGCTACCCCGAAGGGGTTCCGCCCAAGGACCAGTTCGCCCTACTGGCTTTGCTGACCCGGACGCTGACCGAGGACGAGGTGGTCGAAGCCGCTCACACCGTCCTGCGCGCCAGCAACGGTGACGGCCCGGTGACGGACGACGCCATCCGCATCGCGGTGCGCAGCGTCATCGAGAAGGACCCGAATCCCGAAGAGATCAACCAGGTCGCCTCCCGGCTGGCCTCGGTGGGCTGGCCGCTGGCGACGCCGACGCGCTGACGCGCATCGTGATGCCGTCGCATCCCGTCGCGCCGTCGGGTTCTACCTCCGGGCTGCTGTCATTGCGGCGAGTTCAAGGGGTCGATGCAACAGTTGGTGGATTTGAGAGTAGTTCGGTGAGGGCTTCGGCTGGGGTTTTCCATCCCAGGGTCTTGCGGGGTCTTCCGTTGAGTTCGGAGGCGACCTGGTCGAGGTATCCGGGCCCCCACAACGAGAGATCTGTCCCTTTCGGGAAGTATTGGCGCAGCAGTCCGTTGGTGTTCTCATTGCTGCCGCGTTGCCATGGCGAATGCGGGTCGCAGAAGTAGATGTCGAGGTCGGTGGCTTTGGCGATGGCCTTGTGGTTGGCCATCTCCGAGCCCTGATCCCAGGTCAGCG
>NZ_AUEQ01000025.1 GCF_000426065.1 Mycobacterium sp. URHD0025
GCCTGTTCGACACCGTCCACAGCGCTCAGCGCAGCCTGGATTTCACCCAACTCGATGCGGTAGCCACGGATCTTGACCTGCTCATCGGCACGGCCCAGATAGCGCAACTGTCCGTCTGGGCCCCACGACACCAGATCTCCGGTGCGATACATCCGAATCCCCGGAGCATCGGCGTCACCGAACGGACACGCCACATACCGCGACGCGCTCAACCCGGGCCGGCCCACATAGCCATAACCCAAACCCGCACCGGCCACATACAACTCACCCACCACACCGGCGGGCACCGGACGCAACCAACCATCGAGCACGAAAAACGCCAGATCAGCCAACGGCACACCAATCGGCGAAACTCCGTTGCCCACATCGGCAGTAGTGATCTCCCGCAACGAGGCATGCACCGTCGTCTCGGTGATCCCATACATATTGATGAGCCGCGGCAGCCTCGGATGTTCGGTCAGCCACGGGCTCAGGCGCGGCGGGTCCAACGCCTCGCCGCCGAACACCACAACCTCCAGTGACAGCCGACTGTCCGGACCGGCCGCGTCCACCGCCGCCAACGCATAAAACGCGGACGGAGTCTGGCTCAGCACACTCACCCGTTCATCGACGAGCAGGGAGTGGAACTCCTCGGGTGAACGGGTCACCGATTCGGGCACCACCACCAACCTGCCGCCGTGCAGCAGTGCCCCGAAAATCTCCCACACCGAAAAATCGAAAGCCAACGAATGACACTGCGTCCACACCTGACCCGCCGACAACCCCAGCTCACCATCCACGGCACTGAGCAACCGCGCCACATTCCGATGCGCAACCGCCACACCCTTGGGCACACCCGTCGTACCCGAGGTATAGATCACATACGCGACATCATCAGCCGCCACATCCACTTTCGGCGCGGTAGCGGGCTGACCGGCCAACGCGACGTCATTCGCGAGGATGACGGTCAACGCAGAGCCGTCCAACCGTTCGGCGAGATCGGCGGTGGTCACCGCGACCACGGGCTCGGAGTCGGCCAGCACGAAATCCACACGCGCATCGGGCATCGACGGATCGATGGGCACATACGCCGCACCCGCCTTCAACACCCCCAAGGTCGCCACGACCGCCTCAACCGACCGCGACAGCAACAACGCCACCCGCCGGCCAGGCCCCACACCCCGCTCAACCAGCAAGTGCGCCAACCGATTGGCGGCATGGTCGAGGTCCCTGTACGTCGTGTGAGTGTCTTCGAAGGTGACCGCAACCGCTTCCGGGTCACGAGCCACCTGCCGAGCGAACAGCACCGGAACCGACACCGGCACCGGCCGCGGCGCCACCGCACTCAACGCCGCCCGGTTCCCCCACTCGTCGAGCTCCTCGAGCTCGTCCTCGTCATCGATATCCATCGACAACAATCGCCGGTTGGCGTCGGCAGTCACAATTGTTGTACCTCTCCGGTCATGGCCTCCAGCACCCGCCGGAACCGTGCGACGACTTTGTTCACCCGTTTCGTGGTGAACGCACTCGTATCGAATTCGACCCGCAGCACCAGCTCGTTGCCGGGCATGGCCTGCAGGGTCAGCGGGTAGTGGTTGTATTCGCGACCGTTGACCGCGGTGATGGCCAGCCCGTCGGCCATCGATGACGCCACGGTCTCCACCGGATAGTTCTGGTAGACGAACAAGGTGTCGAACAATTGATCGTGACCGGTCGCCCGGTGGATCTCGTTGAGCGCCAGATGCTGATGGTCGAGGGTGTCGCTGTGCCGGCGTTGCAGTTCATCGAGCAGGCCGGCGATCGTGGTCTCCGCGGTGATGGTGGCCCGAACCGGCACCGTGTTGATGAGCAGGCCCACCATCGAATCCGCACTCGCCACATCGGCCGACCGACCTGATACGGCGACGCCGAAAGCGACATCGTGTCGGCCGGTCAGCCACGTGAGTACCTGCGCCCAGGCCGCTTGGAGCACGGTGTTGGCGGTGGTGTGTTGTGTGCGCGCGAGTTCGTTGACAGCACGGGTTGTCTCGACGGGTATCCGGAATGTCTCGGTGGCACGTCGTCCTGGTGCTGTCCGGCCCGGCGCGACCAGAGTCGGCGCGGCGAAGCCGGCCAGAACCTCGCGCCACGCGGCGTGCGCGGCGTCGACGTCCCGATCGGCCATCCACGTGACGAATCTGCGGTAGGGCGCTGCGGCAGGAAGCCGCTGCCCGTAGTAGCCGGCGAAGATCTCCTGCAGCAGGATCGGCAATGACCAACCGTCGAGCACGATGTGGTGATAGGTCATCACGAATCGGTGCTCATTGTCCGCGGTCCGGATCAGTGTCGTACGGAACGCGGTTTCGTGCATCAGGTCGCAGACCGCCGCACGTTCGGTGGCGCACCACCGCTGGATCTGCTCCTCGGACGTGAGTCCCGAACTGGTGGATTGCTCTGTGTCCGTGGTCATATCGTGGTACTGCCAGGGCACACTCGGATCGGCCAAAATGATCTGGACCGGTTCGTCGAATCGCTTGTCGAAGCGGGCGGCCAGGTTCGGATGGCGGTTCACCACGGTGCGCACCGCCCCGCGCAGTCGCTGCGGATCCAGTGGGCCGGTGATGGTGACGTCGAGTTGCATGGCGTAGACGTCGTCATCGTTGCTGCGAGTTGCATTGGCCTGGAACAGGAGTCCCCGTTGCAGGGGGGTCAGCGGAAGGACATCGGCAACCCGGTGATGCCTACTCAGCTCATCGATCTCGGGTTGAGCCAGGCGGGCAGGGGTGATGTCGGACGGCGTCAGGCCGCCTCCGCCGCCGGCGACGTGCGCGCAGATGCCTTTGAGCGCCTCGAACCAGAGCTGACTCAGTCGGCTGACCTGGGTCTCGTCGAGGGCCGAGGGAGCCCACGTCCAGGCGGCGTGAAGACTTGGGCCGGTCTCGGTTTCGGCGGTACTCGCGTTGAGTTCCACGGTATGTCCGAGTGGCATCGAGATCGCCGCAGCAGCCGCGGCGACCGGCGCACCGTCGCGGCTGACCTGCCAGAGTCCATCGAGATCCTCGGACTGGGCCGTTCCCGCCCCGCCCAGCCTGCCGAGATAGTTGAAACCGATGCCGGGTTCAACTCCGGACAAATCGGTGTCCGGGTCGAGGTAGCGCAACAAGCCGTAGGTCATTGCGTCGGGCAGGGCACGCAGTTGTTCCTTGGCGTCCTTGACCACGCGGCCGAGTGCCGGATCCCCCGCCACCACATCAGACCAGCGCAGTCCGGCGCCGGGTTTTCGAACACTCAGTAACACCGGGTATTTGGCCGTGAACCAACCCACGGTGCGGGACAGATCGACACTCTGGTCGCCGGCTGAGGCCAGTTCTTCTTCGCGGCCATGCCCCTCGACGTCGATGGCGACCGGCAAGGTGACACCCAAGAACTCCGCCAGCGCCAGCCCGTAGGCGATCAGCAGAATGTCTTGCACGCCGGCGTGGAACGCGGCCGGAACCTCGCCGAGCAGCACGCGGGTCGTCTCGACATCCAACGATGCGGTGAGTTGCCCCGCGGTGGCGTAGGTGTCGAATTCCGGCCGCACCGCGGGCAACGCCGACGGCGTCGCGAGAACGCGTCGCCAATCGTCGGCCTGATCCTTCACTGTCGCGGCGCGAGCATGCTCGGCAAGCAGCGCTGCCCACTGTGCGAATGAAGTGCCGGTCGTCGGGAGGACCACCGGTTGCCCGTGGCAACGCTGAGCCCACGCGATGTTGAGGTCTTCGAGCAGAATCCGCCAGGACACCGCGTCGACCGCCAAGTGATGGATGGTCAACACCAGCCGGCCGGTGGACGGCACCCACAGGGCGCTCACCATCTCCCCGGCGGCCGGGTTCAGCCGGCACCGGGCGGCGGTCAGCGCCTCGTCGGACAACGCATCCACGGACACGAGATGCGCTCGTGCCGAACCCTTCTCGGACACCGTGAACGACCAGCGTCCGTCCCCGTCGTCTTGGGCACGCAGGCGCAGCATGGCATGCCGGTCCAGCAGGGCGGTCAGCAGCACCTCGACGTCGGACACCGTGGCTGCCGGCGGCGCTTGCACCACCACGGTCTGGTTGAACTCGTCGACCAGGCCACCTGCCCGGTCCACCTCTTCGAGCCACCGCATGATCGGGGTCGGCCCCACCGGACCGACGCCCTCGTCGACCGGACCGCTGTCGTTGCCGGACACCCCGGCCACCTGCGCCAGCCGCGCAACAGTCTGCTCGACGAAAATGTCACGGGGCCTGCACATCACACCGCACGCTCTGGCCCGGGCCACCACCTGCATGGACAGAATGCTGTCGCCGCCCAGGTCGAAGAACGAGTCGTCGACCCCCACCCGTTCGAGCCCGAGCACCTCGGCGTAGATCCCGGCCAGGATCTCCTCGACGGCCGTCTCCGGGGCACGGTACTGGTCGGCGTCCTGGTATTCCGGCGCGGGTAAGGCGCGGGTGTCGAGTTTGCCGTTGACCGTCAACGGCAACGCGTCCAGGACCACGATCGCCGCCGGAACCATGTAGGGAGGCAGTCGGTCGGTCAGCGCGCTTCGCATACCCGCCGGGTCCACCACACCGGGCGCGTCTTGCGTGACGTAGCCGACCAGCCGCGTGACGCCCGGATGGTCTTCGCGGGCGACCACTGCGGCCTGCCCTACTCCGTCCAGTCGGCCCAATGCCGCCTGCACCTCGCCGAGTTCGATGCGATAGCCACGGATCTTGACCTGATCGTCGGCGCGGCCCAGATACTGAAGCTGGCCATCGGCACGCCAGCTCACCAGGTCTCCGGTGCGGTACATGCGCGTTGCGGGCTGCCCGGGTTCACCGAACGGGCACGCCACGAACCGCCCTGCGGTCAGTCCCGCCCGGCCCAGGTATCCGCACGCCACTCCGTCGCCGGACACGTAGAGTTCGCCGACCACTCCGGGGGGTACCGGGCGCAGCCACTCGTCCAGTACGAACAAGGCCGATGTCGGGACGGGCGCCCCGATGGGTGCGGCGCCCGAACCGGCTTCCAGCGGTGCGCTCATCGACGCGTACACCGTGACCTCGGTGGGTCCGTAGGCGTTGATCACCACCCGCCCGGGGGCCCAGCGATCGACCACCTCACCCGGACAGGCCTCACCACCGAGCAGCAACGCGACCGGCTCCAGCCCTTCCGGGGACAACGCCCCTGCGGCCGAAGGGGTCTGGGTGAGTACGTTGACCTGCTCGCTGATCAGAACGGCATGGAAAT
Organism: Mycobacterium sp. URHD0025; assembly: GCF_000426065.1. Classification (GTDB taxonomy): domain Bacteria; phylum Actinomycetota; class Actinomycetes; order Mycobacteriales; family Mycobacteriaceae; genus Mycobacterium. The sequence goes on from NZ_AUEQ01000025.1 coordinate 5,215, forward strand.
CGTCGGGTGAGCTCACGACCGCCTCGGGCACCACGACCAGGCGTCCACCGCCCAACAGCGCAGCCCAGATCTCCCATACCGAGAAGTCGAACGCGTACGAGTGGCACTGCGTCCAAACCTGGTTCGCCGGCAGGTGCTCAGGCGTGGACCGAGCCAGGTGCGTCAGGTTGTGATGAGTGACGGCGACGCCCTTGGGCAGGCCGGTCGTGCCCGAGGTGTAGATGAGGTAGGCGATATCTTCCGCGGCGGCCGCCTGGGCCAGGTACGCGGGTTCGGTGTCGGGCTGGTTCGCGACGGCCGGGTCGCCCACATCGATCACCGGTAAGCGGTGCCCGCCCAGCCGATCTGCCAGGACAGCGGTGGTGACGGCGACGACCGGTCCGGCATCGGCCATCATGAAATCGATTCGCGACGCGGGCAGCGTCGGGTCGACCGCCAGATAGGCAGCCCCCGTCTTCAACACCGCCAGCATCGCGACGATCGCATCCGCGGAGCGGTCCAGCAGCAGGGCCACACAGCGACCGGGCCGGGCGCCCTGTCCGATGAGCACGTGCGCCAACCGGTTCGCCGCCTTGTCGAGCCCGCGGTAAGTCAACGAGAGGCCGTCGAAGCTCACCGCGACCGCGTCTGGGTTTTCGGCGACCCGTGCGGTGAACAAGCCCGGGACCGACACTCGATCCGAAGGCGGCACGGTCCCTGCCAGGGCCGCCCGATTGCCCATCGCATCGAGACGAGCGTGCTCGATGGCATCGAGCAGGTCGATCGAGGACAGGCGCCGGTCGGGATCGGCGGTCATCGCCGACAACACCGATTCGAATCGCTTGATCATCGTCTCGACGGTGGCCGTGTCGAACACGTCGGTGCGGAATTCGACCGTCCCGGCGATTCCGGCGGGTTCACCGGTGTGGGTTCGCCGTTCGGCCAGGGAGAAGCTCAGATCCATGCGCGCGGTGTGGGTGTCCGCGGGCATCTGGCTGACCTCGAGGTCACCGAGTGCGAGGCCGCCGGTGGATTGACCGGGAACGTTCTGCCATCCCAGCGCCACCTGAATCAGCGGGTGATGGGTCAGAGACCGGGTCGGGTTGAGCCGCTCGACGAGTACCTCGAACGGCACATCCTGGTGATCGTAGGCGGCCAGACTGCGCGCCCGCACCTGCGCCAGGAATTCCGCGACCGTCGGGTCCCCGGCCAGGTCGGCCCGCAGTACCAGAGTGTTGACGAAGAAGCCGATCAGCTCGTCGAGTGCGGGATCGCGTCGCCCCGCGATGGGGAAACCGACTGCCACATCGGAACTTCCGCTGAGCTTGGACAGCAGCGTCAGCAGCGCAGCCTGGATCACCATGAAGCTGGTCGCGTTGTGCTCACGGGCGACGCGGGCGACCTGCTGCTGCAACTCGGCGGACCAGTCCAGGGAGACGATGGCGCCGCGCTGGTCGGCCGCCGGCGGATACGGACGATCGGTGGGCAGTTCCACCCGTTCGGGCATCCCGGCCAGCACATCGTGCCAGGAGGTCAGCTGTGTGGAGATGCGGCTCTGACTGTCGTCGAGATCGCCGAACTGGGCGCGCTGCCAGAGTGTGTAATCGACGTACTGGACGGCCAGGTCGGCCCACGCCGGGGCCTGCCCGGCACTCCGTCCGGCGTAGGCCACCGCGAGGTCGGCGACCAGTGGCGTGAGAGACCACGCGTCGGCAGCGATGTGGTGCACAACGGCGGCCAGCACGTGTTCATCGCCGGAGAGGCGGAAAAGCTTGGCCCGCAACGGGATTTCACGGGACAGATCGAACGTGTGACGGGCCGCTTCGCCGATTTCGTCGTGCAACCGCTCCGCCGGCCACTCGGTGGCGTCGACGATGTCCCAGCCGAAGTGTGCGTGCTCGATCGGCACTACCGACTGACGCGGAATGCCCTCGACTGCCGGGAAGACGGTACGCAGGCTTTCGTGCCGGGCCACCACGTCGGCCAGCGCGACACCCAACGCGTCGACATCCAGCGCACCGCTGATCCGCAGTGCGGTGGCCATGTTGTAAACCGGTGACGGACCTTGTAATTGGTCCAGGAACCACAGCCTGGACTGAGCGAACGACAGTGGGATCACCGTCGGCCGCTCCCCGGCCACCAGCGGGTCCAAGCGAGCCTCTTCACCACCGATGCGTGGCGCCAATTGCGTCACTGTCGGTGCCTCGAACAGGACCCGCACCGCGAGTCCCGTGTCGAGAGCGGTGTTGATCGCGGCGACCACACGCATCGCCGACAGCGAATCCCCGCCCAGATCGAAGAACGAATCGTCGACCCCGACCCGTTCCACACCCAGCGCGGCAGCGTATATCCCGGTCAGGATCTCTTCGGTGACGGTCCCCGGAGCGCGGTACCGGTCGATGTCGGAGTACTCGGGTGCCGGCAGGGCCCGGGTGTTCAACTTGCCGTTGACGGTCAACGGCAGCGACGACAAGGTGACCACCGCAGCCGGGACCATATACGCCGGAAGCTGCTCGGCCAGCTGGGTGCGCAGCTTGGCCGGATCCGCTGTCCCGGTCACGTAGCCCACCAGCCGTTTGTCGCCGGGCCGATCCTCACGAGCGATCACGGCCGCTTGATCGACGCCGTCCAGCCCGGCCAGGACTGCCTGAATCTCACCCAGTTCGATGCGATACCCACGAATCTTGACCTGCTCATCGGCCCGGCCCACGTACCGCAGCTGCCCATCGGTACCCCAGCGCACCAGATCACCGGTGCGGTACATCCTCTGACCAGGGCATCCCGCGCCGGCGAACGGGCAAGCCACAAAACGCGATCCGGTCAGATTCGCCTGGCCCAGATAGCCGATTCCCACACCGCGGCCGGCGACATACAACTCTCCGACCACTCCGGTCGGCACCTGACGCAGCGACCGGTCGAGCACGAACAGCGCCGCGCCCTCAACCGGCACCCCGATCGAGGGCGAACCGGTTTCGGGCGCCAAAGCCGTTGTCCTGGACGCACATATCGTGGTCTCAGTCGGACCATAGGCATTGACCATCAAGCGCCCGGGCGCCCAGCGGTCCACCACTTCGGCGGGGCAGGCCTCACCGGCCACCAGCAACGACAGCGCGCCCAAACGCTCGGGCGACAACAGCGCGACGGCCGACGGCGTCTGGCTCAAGACGTCGACCTGCTCCTCGACGAGCAAGGTCTGCAAGTCCTCTGGCGAGCGGGCCACGGATTCGGGGACGACCACCAGCCGCCCTCCGTGCAGCAACGCGCCCCAGATCTCCTCGACCGAGGCGTCGAAGGCATACGAATGCCATTGCGTCCAGGTCTGTCCGGCCAGGAAGGTGTCCGGCGACCCGAGGAGACCGGTCACATTGCGGTGGGTGATCGCCACGCCCTTGGGGACGCCGGTGGTGCCCGAGGTGTAGATGATGTAGGCGATGTCGTCCGGCCCCGGCACGGGCAGCGCGGTGCTGGGCAGACTGTCGAGGGCGCGAACCTCGGTGTCTGCGATATCACCGACGTCGATGACCGGGAGGGCGCACCCGGTAAGCCGGTCAGCCAGTCCGGATGTGACGATCGCGGCCGTCGGTGCGGCATCGGAGAGCATGAATTCGATTCGCGTATCGGGCAATACAGGGTCGATCGGTAGATACGCCCCGCCGGCCTTGAGCACCGCCAGCATTGACACCACCGCGTCCGCGGAGCGCTCCGACAGCAATGCCACGCAGGTACCTGGACCGACACCGTGAGCAGCCAGCGTGCGAGCCAGCCGGGTAGCGGCCTCGTCGACTTCCCGATAGGTCATGCGGCGGCCGGCGAAACTGATCGCCACCGCCTCCGGCGCACGAGCAACCTGGTCCCCGAACAAGGCCGTGATCGAGGTCGTGCCCGCGGCGGGCGGGAGGTTCACCAATACCGCCCGGTTGCCCCACTCATCCAGCGTGGTGTGCTCAGCCTCATCGAGCAGATCGAGGGACGAGAGCCGCTGGGTGGTGTCAGCCGTCATCGCGGCCAGAATTCGCTGCCAGCGCGCGATCAGGGATTCGATGCTGCCTGCGTCGAACACATCGGTCCGGAATTCCACTGCCCCAACGATTCCGGCGGGTTCGCCTTCGGCGGTCCAGCGTTCGCCCAAGGAGAACGTCAGATCCATGCGGGCGGTCTGGGTGTCCACCGGCAACGGCGTCACCTGCAGGTCCCCCAGGTGCAGACCGTCGGCCGGGCCGGTGTCCTGCCAGGGAAGGTTCTGCCACGCCAACGCCACTTGCACCAGCGGGTGGTGCGTGAGGCTACGCGTCGGGTTGAGCCGTTCCACCAGCACCTCGAACGGCACGTCCTGATGCTCGAACGCGGCCAGGCTGCGGGTACGGACCTCGGCCAGCACCTCCGCCACGGTCGGATCTCCGGCCAGATCCACGCGTAACACCAAGTTGTTGACGAAGAAGCCCACCAGCTCGTCGAGGGCCGGATCGCGACGACCGGCGATCGGGAATCCCACTGCCACATCGGAACTCGCACTCAATTTGGAGAGCAGGGTGAGCAGCGCCGCTTGCATCACCATGAAGCTGGTCGCGCCGTGCTCGTCGGCGACCGCGCTCACCTGCTGCTGCAACTCGACCGGCCAGTCCACGTCGACGGTGGAACCGCGCTGATCGGCCACCGGCGGGTACGGGCGATCGGTGGGCAGCGCCAGGTGTTCGGGAAGTCCGCAGAGGGTGTCTTCCCAGTAGGCCAGCTGAGCGGCGATCGGGCTGTCACCGTCGTCCAGATCACCCAGCTGCGCACGTTGCCACAGCGTGTAGTCGACATACTGCACGTCCAGAGGCGCCCAGTCCGGTGCCCGCCCGGTGCACCGGGCGGCGTAGGCCACGCTCAGATCGTGAACCAGCGGACTCAATGACCAGCCGTCTGCCGCGATGTGGTGCACGACTGCCACCAAGACGTGTTCATCCTCGGCGACATGGAAAACCTTCGCCCGTAACGGTATCTCGGCACCGAGATCGAAGCTGTACCGGACAGTGTCGCCGATCGCCTCCTCCAGTGCACTCTGCGACCAGTCGGTGGCATCGATGACGGTCCAGCCGAAATCGGCCCCTTCGACCGGCACCACCACCTGGCGGGGTGTGCCGCCCTGCGCCTCGAACAGCGTGCGCAGGCTCTCATGGCGGGCCACCACGTCGCCCAGCGCCGCACCCAACGCGTCGATGTCGAGCCGGCCGTGAAGCCGAAGGCCCACCGGCATGTTGTAGACCGGCGACGGCCCCTGCAACTGGTCGACGAACCACAACCGGTTCTGGGCGAACGACAGCGGAATCACCTCGGGGCGCTCACCGGCCACCAACGGATCCGGCTGTCCGGCGCGGTCACCGAGACACAGCGCCAACTGCGCAACCGTGGGCGCTTCGAACACCGTGCGCACCGAGAGTTCGGTATTCAGAGCGGCGTTGATCGCCGACACCAGGCGCATCGTCGAGACGGAATCCCCGCCCAGATCGAAGAACGAGTCGTCGGCGCCGACACGTTCCACGCCGAGCACCCGGGCGTAGATCCCGGCCAGGATCTCCTCGTCCGGACCTGCCGGCGCTCGGTAATGCTCGGCATCCCGATAGTCCGGCGCGGGCAGCGCCCGGGTGTCGAGTTTGCCGTTCACCGTCACCGGCAATGCGTCGAGGGCCACCACCGAGGCGGGAACCATGTAGCCCGGCAGCCGTTCGGCAAGTGCGGCACGGGCTTTGACCGGATCGGCGGTGCCGGTGATGTACCCCACGAGGCGCTTGTCACCGGGATGGTCCTCGCGGGCGATCACCGCCACCTGATCCACGCCTGCCAGCGCGGCGAGCGCCGACTGGATCTCGCCGAGTTCGATGCGATACCCACGGATCTTGACCTGCTCATCGGCACGGCCGAAGTAATCCAGTTGTCCGTCGGAACGCCACCGGACGAGATCGCCGGTGCGGTACATCCGCGTGCCCGGTTCCCCGAAGGGGCATGCCATGAAGCGCGATGCGGTCAGCCCCGCCCGGCGCCAATATCCGATGCCCACACCTGCACCGGCCAGGTACAGCTCGCCGACCACGCCCCCGGGCACCGGTCGCAGCCACTCGTCCAGCACGAAGAACGCCGCCCATGCCGTCGGTGCACCGATCGGCGGAGCACCCGAGCCGGATTCCAAAGGCGCGCTGGCACACAACCACATCGTGGTCTCGGTCGGGCCATAGACGTTGACCATCACCCGCCCCGGCGCCCAGCGATCCACCAACTCCGGCGGGCAGGGCTCGGCACCGATCACCAACGACGTGGCGTCGAGTCCCTGCACCGGCAGCACTCCCACGGCCGACGGCGTCTGGGTCAGCACAGTGACGTGTTCGCGCACCAGGAGCGCGTGGAAGTCCTCGGGCGAACGGGTCACCGCGTCGGGCACCACCACGAGCCGCCCACCGTGCAGCAGCGCACCCCAGATCTCCCACACCGAGAAGTCGAACGCGTAGGAATGGAACTGCGTCCACACCTGTCCCGGTTCCAGCGGCACGCCGATCTCGAGCGAGTTGAACAGCTGCGCCACATTGCGCTGGGTGACGGCCACGCCTTTCGGCTGCCCGGTGGTGCCCGAGGTGTAGATGATGTGGGCCATGTCGTCGGGTGCGGGCGGCGCCAACGGCGTGCTGGGCCAGTCCTCGATCACCGAGTCCCGCACGTCGAAGATCGTGATGGCGTGGCCGTCGAACCGCTCGGCCAACTCCGTTGTGGTGACCGCGGCGATCGGAGCCGAGTCGGTCAGCATGAACTCGACGCGGGCCTCGGGCAGCGCCGGGTCGATCGGCAGATAGGCCGCGCCGCTCTTGAGTACCGCGAGGATCGCCACGATCGCCTCGGCCGAACGCGGGAACATCAACGCGACCCGCTCTCCGGGGCCGACTCCGCGACTGACGAGCAAGTGCGCCAACCGATTCGCGGACTCGTCGAGTTCTCGATACTTCAACGAACGGTCGCCGCACACCAGCGCCACCGCCTCAGGAGCCCGCAGCACCTGCGTGGCGAACAACTCGGGAACCGACGCCGGCGCTACCAGATCGGACAACACCGCCCGATTCCCCCACAGCGCCAGGCGCGCTCGCTCAGGAGCATCGAGGACGTCGACCGATGACAACGCCCGACCCGGAGCAGCTGTCATCGCCTCCAGGACCGTCTCGATCCGTTTGGTGAGCATTTCGATACCGGCTTCGTCGAAGACGGTGGTGTCGTATTCGAGGCGCAGGCGAAGTTCATCACCGGGGATGGCCTGCATCGTCAGCGGGTAATCGGTGGATTCGTGGCTCGTGAAATCGATGATCTCCAAGCCGTCACCGGTGTTTGACAACGCACCGGTGTCCACCGGGTAGTTCTCGAACACGAACAGGGTGTCGAACAGCCGGTCGTGGCCGGTGATCCGATGGATTTCGCTGAGTGAGAGGTATTCGTGCTCAAGGGTCTTCGTCTGGGCGACTTGGAGAGCCTCGAGCAGATCGGTGGTGCTGGTCGCGGCGGTGATGTCGGCACGCACCGGCACCGTGTTGATCAGCAGGCCCACCATCGACTCCGCGCCCACCACCTCGGCAGGCCGCCCCGAGACGACGGTCCCGAAGGCGATGTCGCGCCGGCCGGTCACCGAGTCGAGCAACAGCGCCCAGGCGGCCTGCAACACGATGTTGACGGTGGTGCGATGCGAACGCGCCAGCTCGCCCAGCGCCCGTGTGGTGTGCGCCGACAGCCGGTGCGCCCGCACTCCCCGTAAACCCAACTCCGACTTCTGCGACGGCCCGACGAAGGTCGGGCTGTCGAAACCGTCCAGTACCTCACGCCAGGCCGCATGCGCAGCTTCGACGTCGCGATCGGCCAGCCAGCCGATGAAGCTGCGGTACGGGGCGGCCGCCGGCAACCGCCGATCGTGATAGGCGGCGAAGATCTCCTGCAACAGGATCGGCAGCGACCAACCATCGAGCACGATGTGGTGATTGGTGAGGACCACCCGGTGACGGTCGTGCGCGGTGCGGACCACTGCCACCCGGAATGCCGGCGGATGTGCCAGATCGCAGACCGCGGCACGTTCCTCGGCACATATCCGTCGAATGTGCTCTTCGGTTGCGGCTGTGCCCAATTCGACGTAGCGCCACCCTGCGGCGGGATCGGCCGGAATCACCTGCACCGGCTCGTCGAACTGTTCGCAGAATCGAGCCGCCAGATGCGGATGACGGGTGGCGACTGCCTGCACGGCGTCGCGCAGCCGATGCTCGTTGAGCGCGCCGGCGACGGTGATGTCCAACTGCACCACATAGAGGTCGTCCTCGGGGCCCTGCGTGGTGCTGCTGTGGAAGATCAGCCCCTGCTGCAATGCGGTCAGCGGCAGGATGTCGGCGACCCGGTACTGCCGGGTCAACTCGTCGATCTCATGTTGGGTGAGGCGGGCAGGCGCGATGTCCGACGGAGTGAGTCCACCTCCGCCGTTTCGGACGTGTTCGCAGATGCCGGTCAGCGCATCCAGCCACAAGCGGCTGAGCCGATCGATCTGTGCGTCATCGAGTGCGGACTGCGCCCAGGTCCAGTTCGCCTGCAGCTGCGGGCCGGCGTCGGTATCGAGGGCCCCCGCGTCGAGTGCCACGGTGTGGGTCAACGGCATCGGTATCGCGGCGGTCACACCCGTGGCCGACAGGCCGTCCACCGACATCCGCCACAGATCCTCGGAGGCTTCGGTGGCGCCGCCGCCGAGACGGCCCAGATAGTTGAACCCGATCGCCGGATCGGCGCCGTCGAGATCGACGTCGGCGTTCAGGTAGCGCAGAAGTCCGTATGTCAGTGGATCGGGTAGCGAACGCAGCTGTTCCTTGGCGGCTTTGACCACTGATCCCAACGCCGGGTCGCCGGCCCTCACCTGGTCCCAGGACAGTCCGCCGGCGCGATCCCCGAAATTGAGGGCGACCGGGTATTTGGTCGTGAACCATCCGACCGTGCGCGACAGGTCGATCGTCCGATCGCGTGAATCGGCCAGATCGTCAACCCGGCCGTGCCCCTCGACATCGATCACAATCGGTGTGGCGTCATGGCCTGCCGCATCGCAGTATTCGGCCACAGCGAGCCCGAAGGCGACCAGCAAGATGTCTTGGACGCCGGTATGGAACGCAGTGGGTACTTCGCCCAGCAACATGCGCGTTGTCGCGGTATCCAATGACACCCGCAGCTGCCCGGCGGTTTGATGAGTATCGACGTCGGCTCGAACCACCGGCAACACCGCAGGGCCGGCCGCCACCTGTCGCCATGCGCTCGCCTGGGCCACCACGTCCGGGTGATCGGCGCGCGTGTGCAGCAGTTCGGCCCACCGCGCGAACGACGTGCCCGTCGGCGGCAGGATCACCGACTGCCCACCCCGATGCTGCGACCAGCCGATGTTGAGGTCTTCCAACAGGATCCGCCACGACACCCCGTCGACCGCGAGGTGGTGCACGATCAGAACCAGCCGGCTCGTGGAGGTCACCCACAGCGCGCTCACCATCGTCCCGGCGGCCGGGTTCAATCGCGACCGCGCTGCCACCAGCGCCTCATCGGTCAGTGCGTCCACCGAACGCAGGCATCCTCTCGCGTCGACAGAACCTGCCTCCGGCACCGTCAGCGACCACCCGCCGCCGCCGTCCTCCCGGGTGCGCAACCGGAGCATGCCGTGGCGATCGACCAAGGCCTGCAACAGAATTACGACATCGGCCTCGACAGCGCCGGCAGGAGCCTGCACCACGAGTGTCTGGTTGAATTCATCGGTCGGTCCGATGCTCTCGAGGTCATTGAGCCAGCGGATGATCGGAGTTGCCGACACCGGCCCGATGCCCTCATCGACCGGTCCGGGCGAACCTCCGGCCACTCCGGTCACCCGAGCCAGCCGCGCCACGGTCTGCTCGACAAACACATCGCGTGGCCGACACACCAGCCCCGCCGCACGTGCCCGCGCGACCACCTGCATCGACAAGATGCTGTCTCCGCCGAGGTCGAAGAACGAGTCGTCGACGCCGACCCGCTCGAGCCCAAGAACATGAGCGTAGATGTCGGTGAGGACCTCCTCGACGGCATCCCCCGGCGCCCGGTACCCGCCACCGGCCTCATAGTCCGGTGCGGGAAGTGCTCGGGTGTCGAGCTTTCCGTTGACCGTCAGCGGCAACGCGTCGAGCGCCACGACGGCCACCGGCACCATGTATGGCGGTAACCGGTCGGCGAGTTCGGCGCGAACGCCGGCCGGTTCGGCGCTGCCAGTGATGTAGCCGACGAGGCGCTTGTCGCCGGGACGGTCCTCACGGGCGATCACGACGGCCTGCTCCACACCGTCGAGGCCGGCCAATGCGGCTTGCACTTCGCCGAGTTCGATTCGATAACCGCGGATCTTGACCTGTTCATCAGCGCGGCCGAGGTACTGCAACTGCCCGTCCGTGCGCCAGCACACCAGATCTCCGGTGCGATACATGCGGGTTGCGGCCGTTCCCGCGCCACCGAACGGACACGCGACAAACCGTGATGCGGTCAACCCGGTCCGGCCGACATAGCCGTACGCCAGGCCGGCACCTGCCACATACAGTTCACCGATGACCCCGGCCGGAACCGGCCGCAACCACTCGTCGAGCACGAACAGCGCGGCCCCGGGAACGGGCGAGCCGATCGGCACGACAGAAGATCCGGGCTGACCAGCTTCCAGGGGCGCACTGATCGCCACACACATCGTGGTCTCGGTGGGGCCGTAGGCGTTGATCATCACCCGCCCGGGTGCCCACTGATCGACCACCTCGGGCGGGCAGGTCTCCCCGACCACGACCAGCGCTGCCGATTCCAGCCCCTCTGACGGTAAAACCCGTACCGCAGACGGTGTTTGGGTCAGCACATCGATGTGCTCGCGAACCAGCAAGGCGTGAAAGTCATCCGGTGAGACGGTGACGTCCTCGGGGACGACGACCACCCGTCCGCCGCGGAGCAGGGCTCCGAAGATCTCCCATACCGAGACGTCGAACGCCAGGGAGTGGCACTGGGGCCACACCCCCGGGCTGGGCAGCCCCGCATCGAGCGTCTCCAACAATTGCGTCACGTTGTGGTGGGTGACGGCAACACCTTTGGGCACACCGGTGGTGCCCGAGGTGTAGATCAGGTAGGCGACATCGTCGGCGTGCGGCACCGGCGGTTCACTCGATTGGAATGCTGCTGTCTCGATCTCGCCGACGTCGATGACTGCCACTCCGAGTCCCAGCAGCCTGCCGGCCAGATCTGCGGTCGTGACGGCGGCAATCGGGCGGGCGTCGGACAGTACGAACTCCAGCCGTGCATCGGGCACCGCCGGATCGATCGGGACATACGCCGCGCCGGTCTTCAAGATGGCCAGGATGGCGATGACCGCCTCGGCGGATCGGCTGAACAGCAGCGCGACGCACCGCCCCGGTCCGGCCCCGTGACCGATCAACAAGTGCGCCAGGCGGTTCGCGGATTCATCGAGGTCGCGGTAGGTCCATGAGCGTTCGGCGAACGTGAGTGCCGCCGCGTCGGGGGTACGCGACACATGCTCGGCGAACAGCGCGGGAATCGAGACCGGCCGGGGTGCCGGCCGGATCAGCGCGTCGCGGTTGCCGAGGGCAACGAGCCGGGCGCGCTCGTCGTCGCCGAGCAGATCGAGGGACGACAGACGTGTGCCCGGGTCGGCAGTCATGGAGGTCAGCACCCGCTGCAACCGGGTGATGAACGTCTCGATGGTCTCGGGGTCGAACACGTCGGTGCGGAATTCCACCGTCCCGCCGATACCGGCCGGCTCACCGGTCTCGGTCCGCCGCTCGGCCAGTGAGAAATTCACATCCATTCGGGCGGTGTGGGTGTCCACGGGCAGACGCCTGACCTGGACATCGCCCAAGACCATCCCGGCTGCCGAAGAATTGACGTCGTGGCCGCCGAGGTTCTGCCACGCCAGCGCGACCTGGATCAACGGGTGGTGCGCCAGAGACCGCGTCGGGTTCAGTTGCTCGACGAGGACTTCGAACGGCACGTCCTGGTTGTCGAACGCAGCCAGACTGCGTGTCCGCACTTGGGCCACGACCTCGGCGACGGTCGGGTCCCCGCTAAGGTCGACGCGGAGCACGAGCGTGTTGACGAAGAAGCCGACCAGTTCATCCAGTGCCGGATCCCGCCGCCCGGCGATCGGGAATCCCACGGCCACATCGGAACTCGCGCTGAGCTTGGAAAGCAGCGTGAGCAGTGCCGCTTGAACCACCATGAACACGGTCGCGTTGTGCTCACGAGCCACCCGGGCGACCTGCCGCTGAAGCTCGGCCGGCCAGTTCACCGGCATCGTGGCGCCGCGCTGATCGGTCATCAGCGGATACGGCCGATCGGTCGGCAGATCGATGCGCTCGGGCATGCCCGCCAAGGCGTCCCGCCAGTAGGCGTGTTGTGCGGCGATTCGGCTGTCGCTGTCATCGAAGTCGCCGAACTGCGCTCGCTGCCACAATGAGTAATCGGCGTATTGCACGGGCAGTGGCGTCCAGGTCGGGACTCGCCCTGCACACCGATCGACGTACGCGCGCCCCAAATCAGTCACCAGCGGTGTCACCGACCAGCCGTCCGCGGCGATGTGGTGTACCACCGCAGCCAGCACATGTTCGTCATCGGCCAGGCGGAAAAGCCTGGCCCGTAGAGGAATCTCGCTGGACAAGTCGAAGGTATGCCGCGATGTGTCCTCGATACCGGCCTCCAGCTGAGCCGGCGTCCAGCCGGTGGCGTCGACGACGTCCCAGGCGACTTCCGCATGTCCGGCGGTCACCACGACCTGACGGGGAATGCCGTCGGGAGCGGTGAACAGGGTGCGCAGAGACTCGTGACGAGCCACGACGTCGGACAACGCGGCGCTCAACGCCTCGACGTCCAGTGTGCCGGTGAGCCGGAACGCGGCTGTCATGTTGTAAACCGGTGACGGACCCTGCAATTGGTCCAGGAACCACAACCGCGACTGGGCGTACGACAGCGGCACCACGGTGGGCCGCTCACCGGCCACCAACGGCTCCAGCCGGGACTCTTGCCCACCGAGGCGAGCGGCCAGCTGGGCGACGGACGGCGAGTCGAACAGCGAACCCACCGTGACGCCGGCCCGCAGCGATCTGTTGATCGCGGCGACCAGACGCATGGCCGACAACGAGTCCCCGCCGAGATCGAAGAACGAATGGTCGACACCGACGCGGTCGTGGCCCAGTATCCGCGCGAAGACGTCGGCCAGGATCTCCTCGACCGGGTTGGCCGGGGCCCGATAGTGGCCGGTGCCGGAAAAGTCCGGTGCCGGCAGGGCGCGTTTGTCGAGTTTGCCGTTCACCGTCAGTGGAACCGCATCGAGAGCCAGCACCACAGACGGCACCATGTAGCCCGGCAGGCGCTCGGCCAGCCGGGCCCGGATCTGTCCCGGCTCGGCTGTTCCGGTGATGTAGCCGACGAGGCGCTTGTCACCGGGATGGTCTTCGCGCGCGATCACGACGGCTTGGGTCACTCCGTCGAGAGCGGCGAGCGCAGCCTGGACTTCGCCCAACTCGATGCGGTATCCGCGGATCTTGACCTGCTCATCGGCACGTCCGAGGTATTCCACTTGACCGTCGGAGCCCCATCGCACCAGATCGCCGGTGCGGTACATCCTTTGTCCAGAAGATCCCGCGCCGGCGAACGGGCAGGCGACGAACCGCGTCGAGGTCAGGGCGGCCCGGCGCCAATATCCGGTCCCCACACCGCGTCCCGCGATGTACAGCTCACCGATGACACCGGGCGCCACCGGGCGCAACCAGGCATCCAATATGAACAGCGCTCCCCCGGCGACGGGAGCGCCGATCGGCACCACCGAACCGATGGTGAGCGGAGCGCTGATCGATGCATACACGGTTGCCTCGGTGGGGCCGTAGGCGTTGATCATCACCCGGCCGGGCGCCCAGCGATCCACCAGCTCGGAGGGACACGGCTCACCGGCCACCACCAGCGCCGCCGACTCGAGTCCTTCCGTCGAGATCATGCCCGCAGCCGATGGTGTCTGGCTCAACACGGTGACGTGTTCAGCCACCAGCAGCCCGTGGAACTCGTCGGCCGACGCGGCGACCGTTTCCGGGACCACCACCAGGCGTGCGCCATGGAGCAACGCACCGAAGATCTCCCAAACCGAGACGTCGAAGCTGTAGGAGTGCCATTGCGTCCATACCTGTCCCGGGCCTGACGACACGTGGGGGCCGAGGGATCCGAACAGGCCCGGCACGTTGCGGTGCGGGATGGCAACGCCTTTCGGGACGCCGGTGGTTCCCGAGGTGTAGATGATGTACGCGATGTCATCGGCCGCTGGGGCCTGCAGCGCAGATCCCGGCCGCACGTCGACCGGGTCGTCGATGTTGATGACGGGAAGGTCGAGACCATGCAGGCGCGGCCGCTGCCCGGCCGTGGTGACCGCCACGACGGGCGAGGCATCGGCCACCATGAAATCGATGCGAGCCGGCGGCAGAGCCGGATCCACCGGCAGATAGGCCGCACCGGTTTTCAGGACCGCCAGAATCGCGACGATGGCTTCAGCCGAGCGGGAGAACAGCAGCGCCACAACCTGGCCGGGGCCGGCACCATGTGCGGACAACACCTGGGCGAACTGCTCGGCGGCCTCATCGAGTTGCCGGTAGGTCATCGATCGGCCGTCGCAAGTCACCGCCACAGCGTCCGGCGTCCGGGCCGCCTGTTCGGCGAACAATGTGGGAATCGACGCAATGACCGAGGTTTGGACCGGAGCGGTCAATACCGCCCGGTGGCTCCACTCGTCGAGACGGGCGTGCGCGGCGTCGTCGAGCAGATCGACCGAGGACAGCGGCCGACGCGGGTCGGCAGTCATCACCGTCAGAAGCGCACGCAGCTGTTCGATCAAGGCCTCGACGGCACCGAGATCGAATACCTCGGTGTCGAATTCGACGCGCAGACCCATTTCGCGGCCCGGCAGAACTTGCACCGCGAGCGGGTAATGGTTCGATTCGCGGAAGTCGAGCTCGGTGATGGTCACACCGTCGACGCCCGACAGGGCGGTGGCGTCGACCGGGTAGTTCTCGAAGACCAAGAGCGTGTCGAACAGGGTGTCCTGTCCGGTGATGCGGTGGATGTCGCTGAGCGCCACATGTTGGTGTTCGAGGGTGGTGTTGTGGGCGCCCTGCAATTGCTCAAGCAGGTCTGCGGTGGTGGTGGCGGGGTGGAGGGTCGCCCGCACCGGCACCGTGTTGATCAGTAGGCCCACCATGGAATCCGCGCCGGGAACCTCGGCAGGGCGGCCAGAGACGGTGGTGCCGAAAGCCACGTCCTGCCGGCCGGTCAGAGTGCCGAGCAGTAGCGCCCACGCCGCCTGGAACACGATGCTGGCGGTGGTGTGATGCGAGCGCGCCAGATCGCCGAGCGCCCGGGTAATCGCCTCGGTCAACCGGAAAGATGCGACACCTCGCAACCCTGGTCCATCTCGGCCCGGTGGGCCCACCAGCGTCGGCGTTTCGAATCCGGCCAGTACCTCACGCCATGCGTCATGGGCACCGACACGATCACGCTCGCAGAGCCAGCGGACAAAGCTGCGATACGGTGCGGCCGCGGGCAGGCGCTGTCCGCTGACACCGGCGAAGATCTCCTGGAGCAGGATCGGCATCGACCAGCCGTCGAGCACGATGTGATGAGCGGTCAGTACGAACCGATGCCGATCCTCGTCGATGCGAATGAGGACGGCCCGGAACGCGGGCTGGTTCTCGAGGTCACATACCGCGGAACGTTCCGCGGCGCAGATGTCCTGGATCTGTACGTCCACGCCAATACCGTTGGTTTCCAGGGCGATATGTCGCCAAGGCGCGTCGGGATCAGCGGGGATCACCTGAACCGGTTGCTCGGCCTGGCCATAGAATCTGGCCGCCAGCTGCGGGTGCCTCCGGACGACCGCGTGCACCGCGTCTCGTAGCCGCTGCGCGTCGAGTGGGCCGCTGAGCGCGACATTCAGCTGCATCGCGTACACATCGCCGGAGCCCTGTGCGGTGTCGGCATGGAAGAGCAGTCCGTGCTGTAGTGGGGTCAGCGGCAGGATGTCGGCGATACGGTGTCGCAGGCTGAGCTCGTCGATCTCGTCCTGGCTCAACACGGCGGGGGTGATGTCCGATGGAGTCAATCCACCGCCGCCACATCGCACATGCGCGCAGATGCCGGCCAGGGCCTCGAACCACAACTGGTTCAATCGGTTGACCTGCTCGTCATCGAGCACCGAGCGCGCCCACGTCCAGTCGGCGTTCAGCTGTGGACCGGTGTCCGTGTCGACAGTCGCGGCGTTGAGTTCGACGGTGTGCCCGAGCGACGTGGGCACCGCGCCGGCAGTGCGGGCCAACGCCAATCCCTCAGAATGGATCTGCCAGAGATCGCCGGAGGCGTCGCCGGCGGTTCCACCCATCCTGCCCAGGTAATTGAACGCGATCGCCGGGTCGGGTCCAGAAAGGTCCACGTCGCGGCGCAGGTAGCGCAGTAGACCGTAGGTGAGGCCGTCGGGCAGAGCGCGGAGCTGCTCTTTGGCGTCCTTGATCACCGCGCCGAGCGCGACGTCACCGGCGACCACCTGGGCCCAGCGCAATGCGCCGGTCGCGAGCGCCACCGGATATTTCGTGGTGAACCATCCGACCGTGCGCGACAGGTCCACAGCGCGGTCGGATGGTCCACCCAGGTCTTCGTGGCGGCCGTGGCCCTCGACGTCGATGCCAATCGGGGCGCCGCCCGCACGCGTGAATTCGGCCACCGCCAATCCGAATGCGATCAACAGAATGTCTTGGATACCTGCGTGAAATGCCGCAGGTACTTCACCGAGCAGCATGTGGGTGGTCCCGGCGTCCAGCGTCATCGACAGCCGCCCGGCGGTCCGGTAGGTGTCCACCTCGGATTGCGGGGCGGGCAGCGCCGGCGGTGTGGCCGCGACCTGCCGCCACACGTGTGCCTGGTCGGTCACTTGCGGGGCGAGCGCGAACTGAGCCAGCAGGCCGGCCCATCGGGCGAACGACATGCCTGCAGGCGGTATGGCCACCGGTTCTCCGCGGCGGTGCTGTGCCCAGGCGATGTTGAGGTCCTCCAACATGATTCGCCATGACACGCCGTCGACAGCCAGATGGTGAACGATCAACACCAGTTGCCTCGTGGAAGTCACCCACAGTGCGCTGAGCATCGCCCCGGAGGCGGGATTCAGTGCACGTCGCCCTGCTACCAGCGCTTCTTCGGACAGCACGTCAACCGTACGCATACACCCGGCGGCGTGGATCTCCCCCGCGGCGGGCACAGTCAGCGACCATGCGCCGGCGCCGTCGTCTTCGGCACGCAATCGCAGCATGCCATGTCGATCGATCAAGGCCTGCAACAGGATTACGGCATCGGCCTCGGTGGCATCCGCGGGGGCCTGGAACAGCACCGTCTGGTTGAACTGGTCGATCGGCCCACCGGCACGTTCCAGGTCTTTGAGCCACCGCATGATCGGGGTTGCGACCACCGGGCCGAGTCCCTCGTCAGCAGGCTCTTCGGGGTGATCGCTCGCTTGGACAACCTCGGCGAGTCGGGCCACGGTCTGCTGGACGAAGATGTCGCGTGGGCGACACGTCAGACCCGCGGCACGAGCGCGGGAGGCCACCTGCATCGACAGGATGCTGTCGCCTCCGAGTTCGAAGAACGACGCATCCACGCTCACGTGGTTCAGGCCGAGGATCTGGGCGTAGATGCCGGCCAGGATTTCCTCGGTGGGCGTGGTCGGGGCTCGGTGTTGGTCGGTGTGCTGGTATTGCGGTGCGGGTAGAGCCTTTTTGTCGAGTTTGCCGTTGACGGTCAGTGGCCACGTTTCGATGGCCACGACGGCGGTGGGCACCATATAGGGCGGCAGTGTCTGGGCAAGTGCGGTACGCGCCTTGTCCGGGTCGGCGGTGCCGGTGACGTAGCCGACCAGCCGCTTGTCGCCGGGCCGGTCTTCGCGGGCGATCACCACTGCCTGTTCGACACCGTCCACAGCGCTCAGCGCGGCCTGGATTTCACCCAACTCGATGCGGTAGCCACGGATCTTGACCTGCTCATCGGCACGGCCTAGATAGCGCAGCTGTCCGTCTGGGCCCCACGA
>NZ_AUEQ01000026.1 GCF_000426065.1 Mycobacterium sp. URHD0025
AGCGTGTGGTCGGCGTAGTAACCGTGATCGACATCGGAGACGCCAAGTTCGACTTTGAACACTGTTGCAGAAAGGGCCACGTCATAGTGTCCACCACACCGCAGTGGGAGCGGAAGTGCGCTGCCACGCCATATCTGGCGAAGTCGTGCATCTAACCGGCGCGCGTGGCCACGACAGAAGGCGGCACGCACCCAGTCCGATCAGTCGGCAGCCGGTTCCAGGGCGGGGGTCAGTAACGTTAGCGCGAGTTCAAATGCGCTGTTCACCCGATCAGTCCCGTGGGTAGCGGCGTTTTCCAGGTAAAGTCCGCGAATAATTCCGAGGACGAGCGTTGCGAGATCCCCGGCTTTGCCTGCGTCGATACCGCTGGCACGAAGCGCGTTCTCCAGCGGCGTCTTCCAATCATGGACCACGGACTGGGCGAACCATTCATAACGATCTGGTTCCCGAAGCGCCAGCCCGTAAAGCTCGAACAAGAAGACGAACTGCCGGGAATACTCCGGGCCGAGCCATAAGCTCCACAACGCTCGAAGCACGTCAACTGGACGGCCGTCACTGCGTGCCCAGAACTGGTCGAAGGCGCTGATCATCTGCCCGTGAATCTCGCGGCACACCTCGTGGATAAGTTCCTCTTTGCTGCCGAACTGGCGGATCAGCGTGGTGATCGACGCGCCAACGGCAGCGCCCAACGGACGCAGCGTCATGTCGGCGACGCCATTTTCGAGAATGTATTCCGTTGCGGCCTGAAGTAACTGGGGCTTCCTATGCTCCCACCGCAGGGCGCGCCCGTCGGTGGCCGCCGACTCGCCCTCTGCTGCGTTCACCATCGCTCAACCTTATCGACCGCTAGCTCTCGACTTTACCGAATCGATCGATTCGGATACTCTCCTTGAGACTTGAATCACAAGAGGAGTATCAGATGACTTCAACACTCACCGCCATCACCAACGTTCACCTGATCAACGGCCACGGCGGGCTGCCGCAACGCGACACCACAGTCATCGTGGATGGAGACCGTTTCAGCACAATCGGCCCCACCGAAAGCACCGAGGTGCCAGCCGGCGCGACGGTGATTGACGGCAGCAACCGCTGGATGCTGCCTGGGTATGTCAACGGCAATGTCCACCTGCTCGACGCCTGGATGTTCATGGTGGGACCCGGGACGATCGAGTACCTGGCTCGGTGGGAGGGGCGCTACGTCGAGGTCATCGAGGAAGCCGCGCAACTGGAGCTGCGCAACGGCGTCACCACAGTATTCGACACCTACAACGCGATAGAACCGGTTCTCACCGCCCGTGACCGCATCAACGCCGGCACGTCTCAGGGTGCGCGGATTTTCGCTGCTGGTGCCATCGTCGGGATGGGCGGTCCGTTTAGCGCCGACTTCCACTTCGCCGGCCGCAAGGCAGCTGCACAATCCTTCGTCAATCGCATCGACGCAATGTTCGAGGCCGGGGTCGGCCACCAGCTCAGTCTGCTGCCACGCCAGGAGATCCGACCCCGCATTCGGGACTACCTCGCCCGCGGTGTGGACATGCTCAAGATCGCCGTGAGCGATCACATCTTCATGACGGTCGGGCTGGATCGCTCTTATCTCACCTTCACTCGGCCGGTGCTTGACCTCATGGTCGAAGAGGCCCGATCCGTAGGAGTGCCCGTACTGAGCCACAGTTTGTCAGTCGAATCGCTGGAGACGTCAGTAGATCTGGGTGCCGACGTTCTGATCCACGCCAACTACACCATGGGGCAACCTATCCCGCACCGCCTCATTGACAAGATCGTCGACAGCAACTGCTACGCAGAACTGCAGACCATTCACGACGAACACCGCAAGGGCTTGGAAGAAGTCGGCAGCTGGGCTGCCCTGTTGGGCGGTGGAGCCTTCGCAGACAACGAGCGCACGCTGATCGGGGCCGATGCGAAGGTCCTGATGGGTACCGACGCGGGTTGCCCGAGCGTCGATCATCTCACCGACCTGTCTCCACGCGAGCGTGAAGACCGTCCCTGGACCCTCGGAGGGGATCACTTCCACTGGACGCAGTCCATGGTCGAGAAAGGGATGACGCCGATGCAAGCCATCACCGCCGCCACCCTCAGCGTGGCCCGCGGCTATGGAAAAGACCATCTCATCGGATCGGTCGAAACTGGCAAACTCGCTGACTTTGTTCTGCTCGACTCAGATCCACTCGAGGACATCCGCCACCTGCGCGCCATCACCGATGTGTATCAAGCAGGGCGCGCGGTGGACCGCGAGTCCCTACCCACACATCCGATTGTGAGCACCCATCCTGCTGATGAGCACCCATCGCTGATCACCGGCCGGTCACGTTGAGCCAGTCGCAAGTATGACGCCCGAATGCGGGTGGCAAAGGCAGGCAACGGCATTCGGTCACCTCGACCAGTGCTTCCATCGCTGAATTATCGACCAATCTGCATAGCCTCGAAGGAAGAAGGTTCCTGCGTGAGTTTCACAAGCCCATACCCCGACGTAGATATCCCTGACAGTAGCCTTTACCGCTTGCTTTTCAGCGGCTCGGACATTGACCACCTCGATCGGCCCGCGCTCGTCGATGCGCACTCTGGTTCCATCACGACCTACCGGTCGCTGAAAGCTGAAGTGGACTCGATCGCCGGCGCGCTGGCAGCGCGGGGACTGCAACTCGGTGATGTTGTCGGTCTGCTCGCTTTGAACTCGTCGACATTCGCGGCGGTCTACCACGGTGTGCTGCGCGCCGGCGGTGTCGTCACCACGATCAACGCACTTTATACAGCCGACGACATTGCCCGTCAGCTCAAAGATGGACGCGCGCGATTCCTGTTCGCCGACAATGCATTGTTGCCGCAGGCGACGGCCGCCGTGGCTAAGGCGGGGCTCTCGCCCGGGTGCATAATCGCTATCGACGCCGACGACCACATGCCTTCGGTATCCGATCTCCTGGCGGAAGAAGCACCGCCTCCGGAGCTGTCTTTCGACGCGTCTTCACAGCTGGCTGTCCTGCCGTACTCCTCTGGCACCACCGGCCGCCCGAAAGGCGTCAAGCTCACCCATCGCAACTTGGTCGCGAACCTCTGCCAGATCGAGTCGGTCATGGGTATCACTGCCGAAGACACCGTTATCGCCGCACTACCGTTCTTCCATGTCTACGGAATGACAGCAATCCTCAACGCCGGCCTGCACTACCGGGCCCAAATCATCACAATGCGAAAGTTCCAGCTCCGGACTTTCCTCGCCGCCATATCGGCATACCGCTGCACCTTTGCGTTCATCGCGCCACCCATTGCTGTCAGTCTCGTCAAGGACCCAGTGGTCGACGAGTTCGATCTGTCGAGTCTGAACACGATCGTCTCTGGAGCCGCACCGCTGGGCCGTGAACTGGCGGTCGCCTTGCAGAATCGGCTGGGTTGTTCTGTGCGCCAAGGCTACGGAATGTCGGAGATGAGCCCCGTCTCTCACGTAATACCCTGGGACCGCCATGACATTGATTTGGGATCGGTCGGTACCACCATCCCCAATATGGAATGCAAACTTGTCGACCCGGCCACCGGCACCGAGATACTCGCACCGGGGGAGGGACTCTCGACACCGGGCGAGCTCTGGTGCAGAGGACCCAACGTCATGGTCGGCTACCTCGGTGACGACAAGGCAACCGCGGCAACACTTGACTCAAACGGATACCTACACACCGGTGACATCGCAACCATCGACGCCAACGGTGTTGTCACCATCGTCGACCGAATGAAGGAACTGATCAAATACAAGGGGTACCAGGTCCCACCCGCCGAGCTCGAGGCACTCCTGCTCACCCATCCACAGATTGACGACGTGGCGGTCATCGCTGCGCGCACCCGCGACGGTGAGGAAGTCCCGAAAGCCTTCGTCGTTCCAGTATCAGAGAGCGCCCTCGACTCCGCCGAGGTGCTGGCCTTCGTCGCCGACCGAGTATCTCCGCACAAGAAGATTCGGATCGTTGAGTTCATCGAACGCATTCCGAAGTCGCCGGCAGGAAAAATCCTCCGAAGAGAGCTTGCAAAAAGAGATCCTTACGGGAGCACCGCACCCGCGGAGACGGCTGGCAGCGGTGACAGTTGACAGCGTTGCTGAGGATGAGCAGTTAGATGGGAACGCGTTGCTACCGGTTGCTTTCGGATCCATCCAAGCGTTGAAATCGTCGTAGAACTGCCTTCTTAGCCAACTCAGATTGGCGGCTGGTTCCCTGACGGTTTGACACTGCCTCACTGGCGACTGTCCATTCGGCTCCGCCATTCTCGTCCGGCCCTGTGCGCGGGCGCCTATCGACCTCCCGCGCCTGTGGCCGGGAATCGTGCCGGGGGACACTGGGTTGGTCAGATTATGCCGAAAATGACCAGCACGGAACGTGAGACCTACCTAGCCGATCTGCACGTTGGTGTAATTGCCGTCGAACGCCCTGATCGCGCACCGCTGTCTGTGCCGATCTGGTATGCCTACGAGCCTGGCGGCGAGGTTCTCGTCTCCAGCTTGGCGGGGTCGCTCAAAGCTCGCCTCATCACCGCCGCTGGGCGCTTCTCCATCACTGCTCAAGATGAGACGTATCCATACCGTTACGTCACTGCCGAGGGGCCGTTGACCTCGATCGAGACAGCCGACGACGCCATCATGAACGCGATCGCCGTTCGCTATCTCGGCGAGGAGGGGGGCAACGCGTTCACGAAGGCGTTCGCCAGGGACCATCCCGACGCTGAGTCACTTTTGTTCCGAATGCGACCCCAACACTGGCTCAGCGTCGACTACTCAAACGAGTCCTGAGGGGCTCTATGCTTGCTGACTGCCCGATAGAGTCTGCTGGGCAATACGGCCTCACTGAGTGACGATATGAGCTTGTCGCAACCGACGGATGAATCGTGCTCCTTGGGAGAGTCGTAATCGTCATTGGGGCGCTCGCGGAATCAGCGTATCGAGGGGCAAGGTCGTCGATGGCAAGTTCCGGGAGTTGCCGAAACCGCCAATTACCCAGTGTTCCACGCTCATTGAGTTGTGAGGGTTCATGCGATGCTGCTGACAATCGCCATAACTAGCCCGCCCAGTGTCAGCACCCCAACCATCACTGCGGCGGCGATGGCCCGGCGTCGTCGGTGTCGGCGGGCGCCGTCGATCGCCACCGCGATGCAGGTGAGGATCAACGATGAATAGGCCGCCAGCGCCACCGTCGCCATCAGCGCAGCCGGTGCGGCGGTGCTGGCCAGAGTCACGTTGTGCATGCCGTGAGCCTACGGCGCGAACGGAAGCACTCATACTCGACGAGATGTGAACGAGCTCTTCCTACAGTCACTCAGAGCCACTGCGAGAGCATCTCCTCCACGGGTAGAAAAGGTTGGGCGGCAGCCCAAATGGGGAGCGTGACCGCCACTCGCAGTCGGACGTTCTTCAGTGGTAGACCGCCATATTCGTTCCGGCAATACTCCTGGATGAAGAGGGGCCTGGAAATGTGAGACGGTCGGCCATATAACCGTCGCGCATTGGCTACGCTGTACACCATGCGCCCGTTGAATCTGCATCGGGTTGACCTCAACCTGCTCCCAGGTCTGGTCGCGCTGCTCGACGAAAGACACGTCTCTCGCGCCGCCGAGCGGGTGGGCATCAGTCAACCTGCGATGAGCCGCACGTTGCACCGGCTGCGACGGCTCTTCGACGACGAACTGCTTGTGCGCGGTGACGAGGGCTATGCCCTGACGCCGCGCGCAGAGCGAATCCGCGCTCAAATCTCAACGTTCCTACCGAGTTTGGACGAGCTGTTCGGTACGGATGCTTTCGATCCGGCCTTGGCGGCCCGTGATATCCGCATCATGCTCACCGATTACACGGTGTCGGCGTTCGGAACGGCCCTCGCCCGAGCCATCCGCGCCGAATCGCCGGGGTCGACGATCTCATTCGAGGTGCTCGACGGTCGGGCGTTCGACAAGCTCGAGGGCGGCAGTATCGACCTGCTGGCACTCGGGCGAACGCCGCCGCCGCGATATCGCGCCGAGAAGCTTTTCAGCGATCGGTTCGTCTGTGTCGTGGCGGCCGATCATCCGCTGGCCAAGCGGCGGTCCATGGGATTGGCGCAGTATCTGCGCTGGCCTCATCTGGCGATCGACGTCGAAGAGGGGATTCAGCCCGGCGTGGATCCCGCGCTGCACAGCCTCGGCGTGTCGCGGCGCATTCAACTGACCACTCCGTTCCATGTCACCGCGCCCGCAGCGCTGCCCGGATCCGACCTGGTGCTGACCTTCCCGTCGCGACTGCTGTCCTGGGTACCCGATGACGGTGCGACCAAGGTGATCCCGGCGCCACCTGACATCCCGCCGTTCACCATTTATGCGGTCTGGCACCCGCGGATGGACGCCGATCCATGGCATCGGTGGCTGCGGCGCATCCTGCAGGGCGTGACCGCCTCACCGCCTTCCGGGGCGCCGCCCGTCGAAGCCTGATGGGTCGCAACTGCCTCTGGCCTGACCTTCCTCGAACTATGCGTGGCATGCATGTGCTACTAGGCAAATGATGCACTTCACAGATGGCAAACGGTGAGGCAGCGTGGAGTTGTGCGGCCGATCGGACTTCCTCCAGAACGACGGCGCCGGAACAACATCCACATCGAAGGAGAATTCCTTGGCTGCCGTGAATGAAAAGCTCGGCGGGCGTTTACCACTGGTCGACCCCGCCGGATTGTCACCCGATCAGCAGGACCTGGCTGCCTCGGTGAGAACCACACAATTGCCGTGGGCCATCAACGCCGGATTCGAAATCACCTCACCAGATGACCGATTGATCGGTCCATTCAACGCATTCCTGCATCATCCCGAGATCGCCTCTCGCTTCCTGGCTTTCGCGGCTGCCGAATCGAAGTTCACCATGCTCAACGCGCGCATCCGCGAAATCGTCATCTTGGCGGTCGGGGGAGTGTGGGCCGCCGAGTACGAGCTCTACGCGCACTCGGTGCTGGCGGCCAACGCCGGGATCGACACGGCGGCCATCCAGGCGTTGGCCCATGGTGAAGTTCCGACGTCCCTTTACGGTGACGAACTGATCGCCGCTGAACTGGCGCAGCAACTTTCGAAGGCCCATCGCATCGACGACGCGCTGTATCGGGCGGCGGAAACGGCCTTCGGTCGGCGCGGCCTTTTCGACATCGTCGCGCTGATGGGGCAGTACCTCACCGTATCGGCATTGCTCAGCCTTTTCGAGGTGCCGGCGCCCCGCTGACACAGGCGGCCGGATACCGACCTATCGACGTAACAGCACATTTCGAAGGAGCATCATGACCCTTAGCAACAACGCGAACACCACCCTCGCAGCGGTGGCCAACTTCCCGCCGAACTACTTCCTCGAGAACATCGCGGTACGCGGGGATGGATCCCTCCTGGTGACGGCCCTCAACCACAGCGAGCTGTGGTACGTGCCCGCGCCGACGAGCACCATCCCGGTCGAGCCGCTCCTCATCGCGACGCTCGACGGGCTCACCATGGGCATCGTCGAGACCGAACCCGACATCTTCTACGTCGGAACGCTCGGCGATCCGTCATTGCACCGCTTCGACTTTCGCGGGTGGACGCCGGGTGACGCGGTGCCGACCTCCCGGGTGCTGACCTTTGCTCCCGACAGCGCGGGGCCAAACGGCGCGTGCCTCCTGGCGCCGAACGTGATCCTCGTGGCCGACTGTGTGGAGGGGCTCATCTGGCGGGTCGACCTCAGCGATGGCGGTCTCAGCGCGACGGCGAAGCCGTGGTTACAGCATGAGTCGATGGCACCGTCGTACACGGACCCGTTCGCGCCGGTGGTGCTGTCAGAAACCGTGCAGATCCCCATGCCGGGCGTCAACGGCGTGCGCTATGCCGCTTCGACCGGTCACCTGTACTACACCGGTTCCGCGACGGAGAGCTTCCTGTGCGTGAAGGTCGATCCCCGCACGTACGAGCCGGAGGGTGTGCCGGAACTGATCGCCGAGGGCATCCATGCGGTCGATGACTTCTGCCTCGACGAGGAGGCCGGCGTCGCCTACATCACCACCCACATCGACAACACGATCCATCGGGTTCCGCTTCAGCCGGGCCACGGGCCGGAGCCGGCGATCGTCGCGGGTGATCCCTTCACCGATTCACTGGTGGGGCCTTCGAGCATCGTCTGGGGCAGGTCGCCGGGTGACTACGGACGGGTCGCTTACGTCACCACCGACGGTGGACATGCCAAGCCGCCCGCCGACGGAATCGTGCGACCGGCGCAAGTGGTGCGCCTTGCTCTCGGGAACGGAACCGTGCCCCGCGCGTGACCCGGCAGACATTGCCCGAATATGTCCGACACATCCACGACTGTGCCGGCGAGATCACTGGCAAACGGTGGTGGCGGGTGGGGGACCCACTGCAGGGTAGGCCTCGGTGCCGTGCAGTAGGCACCAGACTTGGCGCCAACGCTATCGACTAGTTCCTCGGGCTCAGACGTTCACTGCAATGGCTCGGGCGTGAAGGTGACGTCGACTGCGCCTACGGTCATCGTCACCTGACCTTCCATTACCATCACCTGCGCCGAGACCCGTCGATCGACAGTCTGGGCCAGCTGCTGCACCGGTGCATGCGGTATCTGCAGCACCGACAGGTTCGGCAGCCCCGCCACCTTGGGTCCGACGGTGCGCCACCAGGTGGCCACGCCGGCGGCGAACGGGAACAGCAGCACCTGGTCCGCCTGGCTGGCTGCCTTGCCCAAGGCGCGTTCATCGGGCTGGCCGACGTTGATCCACTC
>NZ_AUEQ01000027.1 GCF_000426065.1 Mycobacterium sp. URHD0025
ACGTCGTTCACTGCGCCGCTGGAAGCTGGGGCGAGGGTGGTGCCGATCGGTGTGCCGGTGCCGGGGGCGGCGTTTTTCGTTCTGGATCGGTGGTTGCGTCCGGTGCCGGTTGGGGTGGTCGGGGAGTTGTATGTGGCCGGTGCGGGACTCGCGAGCGGGTATCTGCGCCGGGGCGGGTTGACAGGGTCGCGGTTCGTGGCGTGTCCGTTCGGTGGGTCCGGGCGACGCATGTATCGCACCGGGGATCTGGTGTCCTGGGGCCCTGACGGGCAGTTGCGGTATCTGGGTCGGGCCGATGAGCAGGTCAAGATCCGTGGCTATCGCATCGAATTGGGCGAGATCCAAGCTGTGCTGGCCGATCTGGTGGGTGTGGATCAGGCGGCAGTCATTGCGCGAGAAGATCGCCCGGGCGACAAGCGTCTGGTTGGCTACGTCACCGGCAGTGCTGAGCCGGCCCGACTCCGCACCGAGCTTGCCGAACGGTTACCCGTCTACATGGTGCCGGCGGCGGTGGTGGTACTGGACGACCTGCCGTTGACGGTCAACGGCAAGCTCGACAAACGAGTCCTACCTGCCCCGGACTACTCCGAGGCCGATCGCTATCGTGCGCCGTCGAATCCCATCGAGCAGACTGTCGCCAGGATCTATGGCGAGGTGCTGGGGCTGGAGCGAGTCGGGATCGACGACTCTTTCTTCGACCTGGGCGGGGATTCACTCCTGGCGACGCGGCTGATCGCCACGATCAACTCCAACCTGGGCACTGGCCTGCCGGTGCGCACCATATTCGGGGCTCCGACTGTAAGTGCTCTGGCTCAGCACGTCGGCAGAGGCGACAGCGCCGACGAAGTGATTCCCGTCGAGATCCTCAAGGCGGGCAGCGGAATCCCCTGGTGCTGCATCCACGACGGCTACGGATTGAGCTGGGCTTATCGCGCTTTGAGTGACTACTTGGACGGTCCGATCATCGGGATCAATCAAGTCCCAGGAGATGATGAGGTTGGCGCGCTGTCTATCCGTGACCTGGCGGCCAACTATGCGGACCGCCTGCAGTCCCTCCATCCCGACGGGCCCTACAAACTCCTGGGATGGTCCTTCGGCGGCGTCGTCGCCCACGCTGTGGCGGTGGAGTTGAAGGGACGTGGTTGTGAAGTCCGGCATCTGGTGCTCTTGGATCCCACGGTGAATATCAAACGCGTTGTCTCATCGAATTTGTCGTGGGGCCAGAGTCATATCCTCAAACATATATTGAGGACGAAGGGTGTCGACGTTCCAAGCCAATGGGGTCGCCTTGCCTACCGGCAGGTCGAGGAAATACTGCGTCAGCACGGATCCGGCGAGTTTGCGCTGCCGCCGAATCAATTGGTCGATTTCATGACTCAAAGTCTCAGTGCGAATTGGTCATTGTTGGTGGGGCATCAACCTGGTGTCTTCGACGGCGACATGGTCGTGTTCTCGGCTGCGCGGAGAATGAGGATCCCGAGAATAAGGGTACGGCGCCCGGGAGTGCTGGCTCGAATGGCCTTCCGGTATCAGCAAAGAAGTTGGCAGCCTTACGTCTCAGGGAATCTCACTGAGCATCCCGTCGATTGCACTCATTACGAAATGTTGGCCGCCACATCGCTGAGCGCATACGGAAAACAGTTGACGGATCTTCAACATGAACAGATTCAGAACCCCTTGCGCGACGCGGTGGAGGTCGGTGGTGTTCGTGGGCCCCGGCGCGGCATTCCGCATCGTGACCTCACCCAGTGCCCGCCGCGACTCGGGTGAGCCACCGGGACCGGCTCCCAGCTGACGGCGCCGGCACTCCGACCGGTTTCGGTCACCAAACGCCGGGTACCAGGCGGTGCGGGACTTCTTGCATGTAGTGGCGGTAACCCGCCAGCTCTTCTTGAAGCAGTGTTTCTTCGTCGCGGATACGCAGGGCGAACACCAGCGGGGTGGGAATGGCGGCAACGAGTCCCCAGTAGGACCCCAGCGCAAGAGGGGCGCCTACCGACATCAATGTGATGAAGGTGTACATGGGGTGACGCACCATCCCGTACACGCCGGAAGAGATCAGCGGTTGGTCCTCCTCCACCCGGACGATGACGGCAGCATGGCTGTTTTGCGCAAAGACGACCGTTATTCCCCAGATCGCTATCACGGTCAAAACAAACCCGGCCACGGAGATGGCCGTCGGGACCGAGGACCATCCGAATCGGTGGTCAAGGGCGCTGACCACCACGATTGAAAACCAGCAGACGCGGGTGGCTGCCGATAAGAATTTCTGCACCCGCCGGGGTTCGGAAGTCGGTATGCGACGTTCGAGTACCGCGGGGGCCTTGCGCATCAGATAGATGCTCGAGATCCACGACGAGATTGCGATCACTGCGAAAAACAGCCACGCCTGCCAGTAGTTCAGCGTGCCGGCCGGTACGAACAACAGCAACCAAAGCGCCAGCATTAGAAGGAAGCCCGACAGCAGCATCTTGAGAATGGATTTCATGGACCCTCCCAAGAGCCTCGCAATGATTCGGCCGTGCCTAAGAATACATTGGTGACCGCAGGGGGTCTGACGATTTCACGGTCTATTTCGCTTGTCGGAGCCGCATTGCGCGAGTCGCGGTCGAGCGGCTCCGCGACCTGCCGAGCCGGCCGTGGCATGTCCCGCCATCGGGTTGTTCAAAGAAATGTGCCGGTGAGCGAGTACTCCTTCAAGGCGGTCGAGAGTTCCTGGTGCAGTTCATCTTTAGAGTTGGCATGGCCTGGAAGGTACGAAATCAGCGAAACGAAAATCCGTCCCTGCACCGTTCCCGAGAGCAAAGTCTGCAATCCGCCGTACTGCTGCATCGCCGGTGTGTCCACTCCGAGGTGGTGGAGCCTGATGGCATAGGCGTCGGCCTCTGTGCCATCTGGCCGGCTCGCGGCGGCATCGGTCACGCCGACGTTGGAGGCGCCGACGAGGTTGAACGCGCTGACCCTGGTCGCACCGCGGGCGGCTTTGAGGAGCCGCTTGGACAACAGGGGAACCAGAGCATTCAGTACCTGCGCGGGGTCGGGTTCTTCCCGGTGGCGAATCAGCGCTTGCTTCACCGCGGCCCTGATCCCACGCAGGTCGGTGGTTGCGGTCGCAGGGTCAACGGTGGCGAGCACACCGCTGATCGCGTTGGCGCGAGTGTCGTCCGCGGTGCGCTCGTTGACCGGCAGCGTCACCACCACAGACCCATCCCTCGCCACCCGGCCGGCTCGCTGAGCGAGGCGCGTTGCCAGTCCCACGAGCAGCGTGTTCCTGGTCCCGCCGAGTGAGCGCGCGCGGGCGTCCCATTCGTCGGCGTCGACGAAGACCGTTGCCGTTGGGAGATTGTGGAGTTCGTCGTGTTCGGAGGGCGGTGGAGGCGAATTGGTGGCCGGCGGGGCGGCAGCTGCGGCACCGTTGCGACCAGGCCGGCCCAGCTTTACTGCGGCGATGACGGCACGGCTCATCGCCGGGATGTCCCTCATGGTCTGGCGGGCGTCCTCGCGCAGGGCCTGCCACCGCCCGCGCGATGCCGCGTCCGGCCAGATGACCGGGTCGTCGCGGCCACGCGCCGCATCCGCCGCCGCTTCCCACAGCCCGACGCCGTCGATGAGGCAGTGGTCGATGGTCAAGCTCACGCCGGCGCCGCCGTCGGTGAATGGCAGAACCGCGAGATGCCACGCCGGTCCGTGCTCGCAGTCCAGCAGGCTGTTGCTCTGCTCGTCCAGCCACCCGTCGAATGCATCCCGCGGTCGGGCCCCCGCGACGATCTCGAGCTCCGGTGCTCTGTCGGGTGCCACCCACCGGCTGCGGCCGAATGGCAATGGCGAATGGGCGATGCAGCGAGACAACCGTCCTCGCTCAAGGTGGGCGTGGAATTGCCGCAGACCGTCGATGTCGACCGAACGGTCATACACCCAGACGCATTGCAGCCGGGTCGTCGAACCCGACGCCTGCGCGTAGTCGAACATGGTCTGATCGAGCAGATCGAGTACGTTGCTCATTTTCTCAAGGTACGAGTCTGACTGCGGTTTCACCTGGCAAACGCGACGAAACCGGACTCCGAGCCGGGTCGGACGACGCGAGTTACACGGTGCGCGCCAAGCGGTCGGCGAGTAGTGCGGCGAACTTGGCCGAGTCCTCGGGTACCTCACCCTCTGCGAGAAGAGCCGTGCCGTAGAGCAGTTCGGCAGTCTCGGTCAGGCGCTGCATCTGGGCTTCGTTCTCTACGGTCTTCTCCGCTTCGGCTGCGTGGGCCTTTCGCAAGCCAGTGACGAGCGAATGCGCCGGGTTGAGCTCGAGAATCCGTTTCCCGACTGGGACCGTTTGTCCCGAAGCCCGGTACATGCGCGCCAGCGCCGGCGTGATGCCGAACGCCGGAGTGATCAGACAGGCCGGAGACTCGGTCAATCGGCTGGACAACCGCACTTCCGAAACGCGGTCGGCCAGTGTGTCCGTCAGCCAGCCCAGGAGGCCGGCGAACTCCTGCTCCTGTGCCTCGCGTTCAGCTTTGTGTTCGGCCCTGTCCGCATCGGAGTCGAGGTCGACTTCACCTTTGGCGATCGACTGCAGCGGCTTGCCCTCGAACTCGGGCACCGACCCAACCCAGATCTCGTCCACCGGGTCCGTGAGCAGGAGTACCTCGTATCCTTTGGCTTGGAACGCCTCTAGATGAGGGGATTTCAGAAGTTGCTCACGCGATGGTCCGGTGGCGTAGAAGATCTGCTCCTGACCGTCTTTCATACGCTCGACGTATCCGGCGAGCGTGGTCAGTTCGTCGTCGCTCTGGGTGGAGGAGAATGACGAAACCCGCAGCAACGCGTCCCGGTTGTCCAGATCCGACATCAGGCCTTCTTTGAGGACCGCGCCGAACTGGGACCAGAACGTCTGGTAGTCCGCGGGCTTTCCGGATTGCAGGTCTGTGATGGTCGACAGGATCTTCTTCGTCAGTCGCCGACGGATGGCGGTGACCTGCCGATCCTGCTGAAGGATCTCCCGAGACACGTTGAGCGACATCCCTTGTGCATCGACGACGCCTTTGACGAAGCGCAAGTATCCGGGCATCAGTTCGTCGCAGTCGCCCATGACGAAGACACGCCTGATGTAGAGCTGAACCCCGGTCTTGGCGTCACGGGTGAACAGGTCGAACGGCGCATGCGAGGGGATGAACAACAACGCCTGGTACTCGAAGGTGCCCTCGCCCTTCATCGAGATGACCGTGAGTGGATCGTCCCAGGCATGGGCGATGTGCTTGTAGAACTCGTGGTATTCCTGCTCGGAGACTTCCTCTTTGGGCTTGGCCCACAACGCTTTCATCGAGTTCAGGGTCTGGGTTTCGACCGAGACGCGGTCCGTTCCGCCCTCTTCGGTGGCCGGCGCTTGTCGCTCGACCTGCATTCGGATGGGCCAGGCGATGAAGTCGGAGTACTTCTTGACGAGTTCTCTGATCTTCCACTCAGCGGTGTAGTCGTGGAGCTGATCATCAACGTCTTCGGGCTTGAGATAGAGCGTGACAGACGTGCCCTGAGGTGCGTCGTCGACGGACTCGATGGTGTAGGTGCCGTCGCCGCTCGATACCCATCGGGTAGCCCCGCTCTCTCCGGCCTTGCGGGTGAGCAGTTCAACCTCGTCGGCCACCATGAACGTGGAGTAGAAGCCGACGCCGAACTGCCCGATCAATTCATCGGACGCGGCTGCGTTCTTGGCATCCTGCAATTGCCGACGCAGCTGCGCGGTTCCTGATTTCGCGAGAGTGCCGATCAGGTCCACGACCTCGTCGTGCGTCATCCCGATACCGTTGTCGCGCACGGTAAGTGTCCGTGGCTCGCGGCCCACCTCGATATCGATGTGGAGGTCGGAGGTGTCCGCTGTGAGCTCCTTGTTGCGCAGTGTCTCGAGGCGCAGCTTGTCCAGCGCGTCGGACGCGTTGGAGATGAGCTCCCGCAGGAACGAGTCCTTGTTGGAGTAAACCGAGTGGACCAGCAGCTCCAGGAGTTGGCGTGCCTCGGCCTGAAACTCCAGCTTCTCGACGCGTGCAGACATGTGATTCCATCCCACAGATCGACCTACTTGGACAACTCCGAGGAGAATACCGACGTGTCGCCGGCTCAGCGGCCACTCTGCACCCAGCGCGTGCGTACTCGTCGTCGCATCGTGGAAGCCCGGTCGATTCGGTCCCGAAAGTGCCTCGGTCTTTGACGTGTTCTTGCGGACGATACAAACTCGATCTTGATGCAAGGTTGCCGGATCGCTGCAATGTGAAATATTTGCCATTATTTGCGGTCGCAAATTTGACGCAGATGCCGGCGGTCGCCGTGTTCCGACGCTTTTCTGGCTAACGCAATAGTCGTGAACGGGCCCTCGATTGTGCCGTGGGCCGGTGCGCTCACGTTGCCTGCGGAGTTTGCGGATCTGTCTCATTTGTCGGGCAGTTTCCCGTCGCCTACCGGGGATGCGGCAGGGTGCGACGTCCCATCGCCGGCTAGTCCGATTCGCTGGATTGAACTACACGTTTGTCGGGGTACCGCACGGATTGCCGCCCGCATTCAGGGCCTTGAACTCCGATGGTCCCGGTTGCCGGATCTCGCTCGGCGTGGGAGTCGAGGTCCGGCATGAATGGACGCCGTCCAGATTTGCCAAAAAGTTACGTGCGGGGCGAATGGGGCGATAAAGTACTGGGACTCAGCAACGTGGCACGCTCGGATCATCGATTTCTGTGCGATGCCATAGGTAAGTGGATATGCTGACGCTCTGCAACAAGACAATTCATAGCTGTAGTAGACCAAAAGGCAATATGGACGCCGGTGGTGAGTAGCCGCCCTGCGTCCTGATCGTCGAACGATTTTGGCTGGTCAACTCGGTGCAGGGGAGGACCAGGTGAGCATCAACCCGTTTGACGATGACAACGGCAGCTTTCTTGTGTTGATCAACGACGAGGAGCAACACAGTTTGTGGCCGACCTTCGCCGACGTTCCTGTCGGTTGGAAGGCGGTGTTCGGCGAGGCGGACCGCTCTGCGTGCCTGGACTACATCGAGCAGAACTGGCCGGATATCCGGCCGAAGCGCCTGCGCGACAGATTGGCAGGGCCAGGCGTCCGATAGGTAACAGCCCAGGGGGGGCGGGCGCCGCAGTGGGGACGGCAAGCCTGCGGGGATTGGAGGGACGGTGGAGTTTCGCACCGGTGTCTATCACGAGGAGAGCGTTCGGCGGTTGATCGAGCGGCTGCGGCAGGTGTTGACGGTGATGACTGCCGAGGCGGGGTTGCGTCGTGACTGCTGATGTGACGCGGCGGTTGTCGTCGATGGGTTTTTTGGATGAGGATGAGCATTCGCAGCTTTTTGGGTGGGGTAATCGGGCGGTTTTGAGTCGGGCGGTGTGTTCGGCGGTGTCGATTCCGGTGTTGTTTGCTGCGCAGGTGGTTCGTGCGCCGGATGCGGTGGCGGTGTCGTTCGAGGGTTGTTCGATGTCGTATCGGGAGCTGGATGAGGCGTCGGATCGGTTGGCGTACTGGTTGATTGAGTGTGGTGCGGGGCCGGGTGAGCGGGTGGCGGTGTTGTTGCCGCGGTCGGCTGATGCGGTTGTGGCGGTTTTGGCGGTGTTGAAGTCGGGGGCGGCGTATGTGCCGATCGATGCGATGCATCCTGATGCGCGGATTCGGTTCATGCTTGCTGATGCTGCTCCGGTTGTGGTGGTGTGCAGCAGTGATCTTGCTGGTCGGGTGGCCGGTTGTGGTGTGCCGCTTGTGGATATCGCCGATCTGGGTGTGGCGGCCGACATTGGTGTGTTGGCGATGCCGGCGGCTGATGATGTGGCGTATTTGATTTATACGTCGGGGACGACGGGTGTGCCGAAGGGTGTGGTGATCTCTCATCGCAATGTGG
>NZ_AUEQ01000028.1 GCF_000426065.1 Mycobacterium sp. URHD0025
GTCGGGCCGGCTCAGCACTGCCGGTGACGTAGCCAACCAGACGCTTGTCGCCCGGGCGATCTTCTCGCGCAATGACTGCCGCCTGATCCACACCCACCAGATCGGCCAGCACAGCTTGGATCTCGCCCAATTCGATGCGATAGCCACGGATCTTGACCTGCTCATCGGCCCGACCCAGATACCGCAACTGCCCGTCAGGGCCCCAGGACACCAGATCCCCGGTGCGATACATGCGTCCCCCGGACCCACCGAACGGACACGCCACGAACCGCGACCCTGTCAACCCGCCCCGGCGCAGATACCCGCTCGCGAGTCCCGCACCGGCCACATACAACTCCCCGACCACCCCAACCGGCACCGGACGCAACCACCGATCCAGAACGAAAAACGCCGCCCCCGGCACCGGCACACCGATCGGCACCACCCTCGCCCCAGCTTCCAGCGGCGCAGTGAACGACGTGTACCACGTCTCCGTCGGACCATAACCATTGATCATCACCCGACCCGGCGCCCACCGATCCACCAACTCACTCGGACACGCCTCACCCGCCACCACCAACGCCGTCGACCCCAAACCATCCGAAGACAACGCCGCCGCCGCAGACGGCGTCTGATTCAAAACAGAAACACCCTCAGCAACCAACAACGCATGCAACTCATCCGGCGAAGCCGCCACCACATCAGACACCACCACCAACCGCCCACCACCCAACAACGCACCAAAGATCTCCCACACCGACACATCAAACGCATACGAATGCCACTGCGACCACACCCCCGCGCGCGGCAACCCCACATCCAAGGACCCGAGCAACTGAGTGACGTTGCCATGAGGCACCGCAACACCTTTCGGAACACCCGTCGTCCCCGAGGTATAGATCACATAGGCGATGTCGTCAGCAGCCGGCACCGGCAATGCGGTGACAGGCTGAGTCGCGATGAGCGGATCGGCCACGTCGACAACCTCGACCCCGCACACGCGCAGCCGTTCAGCCAAAGGGCCGGTGCTCAGCGCGGCAACCGGCTTGGCATCCGCGGCGACGACCGCGATCCGCGCGTCCGGATGCGCCGGATCGATCGGCAAATACGCCGCACCCGACTTGAGCACCGCCAAAATCGCGACAATCGCCTCCGCCGAACGATTCAGCAACAACGCCACACACTCACCCGGGCCCGCGCCATGATCAACAAGCACATGCGCCAACCGATTCGAGGCCTCATCAAGTTCTCGGTACGACATGGACCTGCCGTCGAAGGTCACCGCCGCCGCATCAGGCACCCGGTCAACCTGCTGAGCGAACAGCACCGGGACCGATGCTTGCGAAGGTGCGGTGCAGGTGAGTGTGGACCGGTTGCCGACCTCGTCGAGGCGAGCGTGCTCGCCGTCGTCCAACACATCGATCGACGACAAGCGCTGTGCCGGATCGACCGCCATCGCCGCCAGGACCCTTGCCAGCCGCTCGACCATCACCTCGATGGTCCCGGCGTCGAACACGTCAGTCCGGAACTCCACCGAACCACCGAGCCCAACCGACTCACCCTGCACATCGAATCGCTCGCCCAGCGCGAAAACCAGATCCATCCGCGCGGTGTGGGTTTCGGCTGTCTGCGGCGCGGCGTGCACATCGCCCGCCGCCGACTCGGCAGCAGGGGCATTGGCGGGATTCTGCCAGGCCAGCATCACCTGAATCAGCGGGTGATGGCTCAGACTGCGGGTCGGGTTCAGCTTGTCCACCAACACCTCGAAGGGCACATCCTGATGCTCGTAGGCTGCCAGGCTGCGCTGCCGCACCTGCCCGATCGTCTCGGCGACGCTGGGGTCAGCGGCCAGATCGACCCGCAACACCAGGGTGTTGACAAAGAACCCGACCAGTTCGTCCAGGGCGGGATCGTTACGCCCGGCGATCGGGAAGCCGACTGCCACATCAGGACTGGCACTCAGCTTCGACAGCAGCACCGCCAGCGCTGCCTGCACCACCATGAAACTGGTCGCATTGTGCTCCCGCGCAACCGCCGCCACCTGCTGCTGCAACTGAGCCGGCCAATCCACCTTCACGACCCCGCCGTGGTGATCGGCGACCGCCGGGTACGGGCGATCCGTCGGCAACTCAAGGTGGTCGGGCACTCCCGCCAAGGCGTCCTGCCAGTAGGCCAGTTGACCGGCGATGCGGCTGCGCGGGTCAGACAGCTCGCCGAGCTGCTCGCGCTGCCAGAGTGCGTAATCCACGTACTGCACCGGCAAGGGAGACCACTCCGGCTCCTGGCCGGCACACCGGGCCGCGTAAGCGACAGCCACATCACGCGCCAGTGGAGCGAAAGACCACGCATCCCCGGCGATGTGGTGGACCACTGCGACCAGCACATGGTCATTCCCGGAAACGCGGAAAAGCCTTGCCCATATCGGAATCTCGGTATCCAGCTCGAATGGATGCCTTACAGCCGTGTCGATGGCGCCCGCCAGCTGGTCGGCCGGCCAACCTGAGGCATCGACCTCGTCCCAGGCGACATCAACCTGCTCGGCGGGGATGACCAGTTGCCGGGGGACGCCGTCGACCGCAGGGAAGACCGTGCGCAGACTCTCGTGCCGGGCCGCCACATCGGCCAACGCCCGGCGCAGCGCGTCGACGTCCAACCCGCTGACCCGATAGATCATCGGCATGTTGTAGATCGGTGAATGGCCGTGCAATTGGTCCAGGAACCACAACCGTTGCTGGGCATACGACAACGGCACAACTTCGGGCCGGTGCATGGGCACCAACGGTGTCCGTCCGCCCGACCCCGTAGCGGTTCGCGGCTCCAGCTGGGCAACTGTCGGCGCATCGAACACCGCGCGGACCGCCAGATCACAGTCGAACGCGGTGTTGATCGCATTGATCAGCCGTATCGCTGACAGGGAGTCACCACCAAGATCGAAGAACGAATCGTCGACCCCAACCCTCTCCAGACCGAGAACCTGGGCGTAGATACCGGCCAGGATCTCCTCGGCGGGAGTGGACGGGGCACGATAGCTGTCGGCGTCGATGTACTCCGGCGCCGGGAGCGCACGTCTGTCCAGTTTGCCGTTGACGGTCAACGGGATTGCGTCGACCACCACGACCGCGGCAGGGACCATGTAGGCCGGAAGGTGTTCGGCCAGTTGGGCTCGGGCCTTACCGGTGTCGAACAGCCCGGGTGCCGTCTCAGTGACGTAGCCGATGAGCCGCTTCTCACCCGGGTGGTCCTCGCGGGCAACGACGACGGCTTGTTCCACGCCGTCCAGATCCACCAAAGAGACCTGGATTTCGCCCAGTTCGATCCGGTAGCCCCGGATCTTGACCTGCTCGTCGGTGCGGCCCAGGTACTGCATCTGTCCGTCACTGCCCCAGCGCACCAGATCTCCGGTCCGGTACATGCGCGTCCCCGAGCCGCCGAACGGGCAGGGGACGAAGCGCGATGCGGTCAACCCTGCTCGTCCCACATAACCCACTCCGACGCCGCGGCCCGCCACGTACAACTCCCCCACGACGCCGGGAGGCACTTCTTTCAGCCAGCGATTCAGAACGAACAACGCAGCCCCGGGTGCCGCGGAACCGATCGGGACGATGTTCGGAATCGCCGTGTCTGCTTTCAAAGGCGCGCTGATCGCCGCGTACACCGTGGCCTCGGTGGGGCCGTATGCGTTGATCAGGACACGTCCCGGCGCCCACCGCTGCACCAACTCGGTGGGGCATGCTTCCCCTGCCACCACCAAGGCGGTGGATTCCAGACCCTGCGGTGAGAGCATCCCCGCAGCCGAAGGCGTCTGGCTCAAGACGGTGACTTTCTCGGTCACCAACAACTCGTGCAGATCGTGTGGTGAACGGGCCACCTCCTCGGGCACCACGACCAACCGGCCGCCGTGCAACAGAGCGCCGAAGATGTCCCACACCGATACGTCGAACACCAACGAATGCCATTGCGACCACACCGTTCCGGGGCCCACCAATGCCGGATCAACAGCCCCGAGGAACTGCGTCACATTCTGATGGGTGATCGCTACACCCTTGGGCACACCTGTGGTCCCCGACGTGTAAATCAGATACGCGATGTCATCCGCGGCAGGCGACGACAACAGCGTGGCGGGCAGCTCCTCCCACCGAGGATCAGCGATATCGACGACGGTCAGGTCGTCCCCACTCAGCCGTGCACCCAACTCAGCGGTGGTGACCGCCGCGACCGGTGCGGCATCGGTGAGCATGAACCCGATGCGCGCGTCCGGCATCATCGGGTCGATCGGCAGATACGCTGCGCCAGACTTGAGCACCGCAAGGATCGCGACGATCGCCTCGGCCGAATGGTTGAGCAGCAAAGCGACGCACTCACCCGGACCCGCACCCACACCAGTCAGATAGTGCGCCAAGCGATTCGATGCCTCGTCAAGCTCACGATAGGTCAATGACCGATCCCCACACGCCACTGCCGCTGCACCCGGGTCGCGCGCCACCTGCTCGGCGAACATCACCGGAATCGACACGCCGGCCACCGATTCGGACATCACTCCCCGGTTACCCCACCTGTCGAGGCGAACGTGGTCAGCGGGCTCCAGCAGATTTATCGACGACAGGTTCGCTGCGGGATCCGCGGTCAGGTCCTGCACCACCCGCGTCAGTCGGTCGACGAACGTCTGGACGGTCGAGGCATCGAAAACATCCGTGCGGAACTCCACCGCCCCGGTGATCCCGGCCGGCTCGCCGGCGCTCCAGCGCTCTGCCAACGAGATCGTCAGATCCATGCGGGCGGTCTGCGTGTCCGCCTGCAGCGGTGTGGCCTCCATTCCACCCAAAGTCGGCGAGGCCGCCTGGTCGTGGTCCCGACTGGCCAGGTTCTGCCACGCCATCATCACCTGCACCAGCGGATGGTGGGTCAAACTTCTAGCCGGATTGAGCCGATCGACAACCATCTCGAAGGGCACATCTTGGTGCTCGTAGGCAGCGAGGCTGCGACGCCGGACTTGCGCCAACAGGTCAGCACCTGTGGGATCGCCGTCGAGTTCGACCCGCAGGACCAGGGTGTTGACGAAAACGCCGACCAACTCATCCAATGCCGGATCGCTGCGTCCGGCGATCGGGAAGCCGACTGCCACATCGGAACCTGCGCTCAATTGGGCAAGCAACACCGCCAGTGCGGCCTGGACCACCATGAAGCTGGTGGCGTTGTGTTCACGGGCCACTCGCGCTATCTGCTGCTGTAATTCGGCCGGCCACTGAACCGCGATACTGGCCCCGCGGTAGTCCGCGACCGGTGGATAGGGTCGGTCCGTCGGCAGCTCCAGCCGCTCGGGCAGCCCGGCCAGCGCCTGCTCCCAGTACGCCAACTGTCCAGCGATCCGACTCTCTGGATCTCCCGGATCGCCCAGATACGAGCGTTGCCACAACGTGTAGTCGACGTACTGCACCGGCAACGGTGCCCAGCCCGGGGCCTGTCCCGCGCACCGGCTCGCGTAGGCCAGCCCGATATCCCGTACGAGCGGCCCGATCGACCAGCCATCGCCGGCGATGTGATGGACCACCGCCACCAGCACATGGTCACCCTCGCCCACTCGGAAAAGGGTTGCCCTCAAAGGTGTTTCGCCAGACAAGTCGAAGCTGTGCTCGACGGCCGCGCGAATGGCGTCGGGTAGCCGATCTGCGGGCCAGCCGGTGGCATCAACGACCTGCCATCCCAGATCGACCTGGTCTGCGGGCACCACGACCTGCCGCGGAATCCCCTCGACAGAACTGAAGACTGTGCGCAATGACTCGTGGCGCTCCACCACATCGGCCAGTGCCTGGCCGAGCGCATCGACATCGAGCTCACCGGTGATCCGATATGCAGCAGGCATGTTGTAGATCGCCGACGGTCCCTCCAACTGGTCGAGGAACCACAACCGCTGCTGGGCATAGGACAACGGCAAAACATCCGGGCGCTGCTGGGCCACCAACGGCTCACGCCGACCCGAGCTCTCACCGGCACGCCCAGCAAGACCAGCCACCGTCGGTGTCTCGAACACCGCACGAACCGCAAGATCGGTATCCAAGCCCGCATTGACAGCATTGATCAACCGCATCGCCGA
>NZ_AUEQ01000029.1 GCF_000426065.1 Mycobacterium sp. URHD0025
TCGGCGATGCGGTTGATCAATGCTGTCAATGCGGGCTTGGATACCGATCTTGCGGTTCGTGCGGTGTTCGAGACACCGACGGTGGCTGGTCTTGCTGGGCGTGCAGGTGAGAGCTCGGGTCGGCGTGAGCCGTTGGTGGCCCAGCAGCGCCCGGATGTTTTGCCGTTGTCCTATGCCCAGCAGCGGTTGTGGTTCCTCGACCAGTTGGAGGGACCGTCGGCGATCTACAACATGCCTGCTGCATATCGGATCACCGGTGAGCTCGATGTCGATGCGCTCGGCCAGGCACTGGCCGATGTGGTGGAGCGCCACGAGTCATTGCGCACAGTCTTCAGTTCTGTCGAGGGGGTTCCGCGGCAGGTCGTGGTGCCCATAGACCGGGCCGACGTCGGGTGGCAGGTATTCGACGCTACTGGCTGGTCTGTGGATCGGTTGCACGATGCGATCCACGCGGCCGTCGGCTATAGCTTCGACCTGTCAGCCGAGATTCCCTTGAGGGCAACCCTTTTCCGAGTGGGCGAGGGTGAGCACGTGCTGGTGGCGGTGGTCCATCACATCGCCGGCGATGGCTGGTCGATCGGCCCGTTGGTACGGGATCTGGGGGTGGCGTATGCATGCCGGTGCGCGGGACAGGGCCCCGGCTGGGCACCGTTGCCGGTGCAGTACGTCGACTACACGTTGTGGCAACGCTCGTATCTGGGTGATCCGGGAGATCCAGAGAGTCGGATCGCTGGGCAGTTGGCGTATTGGGAGCAGGCGCTGGCCGGGCTGCCCGAGCGGCTGGAGCTGCCGACGGACCGGCCCTATCCACCGGTCGCGGACTACCGCGGTGCCACCGTGATGGTGGATTGGCCCGCCGAGTTGCAGCAGCAGGTCGCGCGAGTGGCCCGTGAACACAACGCCACCAGCTTCATGGTGGTCCAGGCTGCATTGGCGGTGTTGTTGTCGAACCTGAGTGGCAATTCCGATGTGGCAGTCGGCTTCCCGATCGCCGGACGCAGCGATCCGGCATTGGATGAGTTGGTCGGTTTCTTCGTCAACACCCTGGTGCTGCGGGTCGAACTCGACGGAGATCTCACAGGTTCCGAGGTGGTGGAGCAGGTACGGCAGCGCAGCCTGGCTGCTCTGGAGCATCAGGATGTGCCTTTCGAGGTGTTGGTGGACCGAATCAAGCCAACCCGATCGCTGGCTCATCACCCGTTGGTCCAAGTGATGTTGGCCTGGCAGAACCTCCCGTGGCAGGGTGGCGACCAAGCAGAGACGCCGAGTATGGGCGATGTGCAAGTCAGCCCGCTGACCGCCGACACCCATTCTGCACGTATGGATCTGACGTTCGCGCTGTCCGAACGACGGGATGAGGCCGGTGGCCCCTCCGGCATCGGTGGGTCGGTGGAATTCCGCACCGATGTGTTTGATGCGGCCGGCGTTGAGCTGTTGATCGGACGATTGGAGCGGGTGTTGGTGGCGATCACCGCCCACCCGGAGCGGTTGTTGTCGACGATCGACATCTTGGACATCGCTGAGCGCGCCGGTCTCGATGAGGCCGGTAATCGGGCAGTTCTGGCTGAACCGTTGGCGGCGGTGTCGATACCCGTGGCTTTCGCCGGGCAGGTGGCGCGTACGCCAGATGCGGTCGCAGTGAGCGGTGTAGGGCGCTCGTGGAGCTATCGTGAGCTTGACGAGGCATCGAATCGTTTGGCGCACTATCTGACTGGTGTGGGTGCGGGTCCGGGTGAGTGCGTCGTGTTGCTGCTCGATCGTTCGGCCGAGGCGATCGTCGCGATCCTTGCGGTGCTCAAGTCTGGGGCGGCGTATCTGCCGATCGACCCGGCGGTGCCGGATGCGCGGGTCGCGTTCGTGCTCGACGATGCCGCACCGGTGGCCGTAGTGACCAGGGCGGGCATGGCCGGGCGATTGAAGGGCCGTGATGTAGCGGCGGTTGATGTCGATGATCCGCGCATTGCCGAGCAGCCAGGCAGTCCGCTGTCCGGACCTGCGGTTTGTGATATCGCGTACCTGATCTACACCTCGGGAACTACCGGAGTGCCGAAGGGGGTGGCAGTCCCCCACGGCAACGTGACCCAGTTGATGGGATCCCTGGGCACCGGACTGCCCTTCCCGGGAGTGTGGGCGCAGTGCCATTCGTATGCCTTCGATGTCTCGGTGTGGGAGATCTTCGGTGCGCTGCTGCACGGTGGGCGGCTGGTGATCATCTCCGAAGCGGTGGCGAGTTCGCCGGAGGACTTCCACGCAGTGCTGGTCGATGAAAAAGTCACGGTGTTGAGTCAGACTCCGTCGGCGGTGGGGATGCTGTCACCCGATGGTTTGGAGTCCACCGCGTTGGTGGTCGGCGGTGAGGCCTGCCCCACCGAGTTGGTGAATCAGTGGGCAGCACCCGGACGGTTGATGGTCGACTCCTATGGTCCGACTGAGGCCACGGTGTGCGTCACGATCAGCGCTCCGTTGCGGCCGGGTTCGGGAGTAGTGCC
The DNA here is from genome assembly GCF_000426065.1 of Mycobacterium sp. URHD0025. Lineage (GTDB taxonomy): Bacteria > Actinomycetota > Actinomycetes > Mycobacteriales > Mycobacteriaceae > Mycobacterium. The sequence goes on from NZ_AUEQ01000029.1 coordinate 2,490, forward strand.
GATCGGTTCTCCGGTGCCGGGGGCGGCCGCCTTTGTTCTGGATCGGTGGCTCCGGCAAGTCCCGGAGGGTGTGGTGGGGGAGTTGTATGTCGCAGGCCGGGGTGTGGCCTATGGCTACGGCCGCCGGTCGGCGCTGACGGCGTCACGGTTTGTCGCCTGCCCGTTCGGTCCGGCCGGATCGCGTATGTACTCCACCGGGGACTTGGTGCGCTGGGGTCCTGATGGGCAGATGGAGTATCTGGGCAGAGCCGATGAGCAGGTCAAGATCCGGGGCTATCGCATCGAATTGGGCGAAATCCAAGCGGCGTTGGCTGACCTGGATGGAGTGCAGCAGGCCGCGGTGATCGCGCGGGAAGACCGCCCCGGGGACCACCGACTGGTCGGTTACATCACCGGCACCGCGGACCCGGGTGTGTTGCGCACCCAGCTGTCGCAGCGATTGCCGGCGTACATGGTGCCGGCGACGGTCGTGTTGGTCGAGTCCCTTCCATTGACGGTCAACGGAAAACTCGACAAGCGCGCCCTGCCCGCACCGGAATACGCCGACCTCGATCGATACCGAGCGCCGAGTACGGCAACTGAGGAGATCCTGGCCGGCATGTACGCCAGAGTTCTGGGTCTCGAGCGGGCCGGGGTCGATGACTCGTTCTTCGACCTGGGCGGCGACTCCTTGTCAGCGACACGGCTGGTCAATGCCATCAACACCAGCCTCGATGCTGATCTGGCAGTTCGCGCGGTGTTCGAGGCGCCCACCATCGCCCAGTTGGCCCCACGCATCGGCGACGGCGCTCGCGTACGGGCTCCGTTGACGCCGCAACAACGCCCGGCAGTCATTCCGCTTTCGTATGCCCAACAGCGGTTGTGGTTCCTGGAACAGTTGCAGGGGCCATCGCCGATCTACAACATCCCGACGGCATATCGGATCAGTGGTGAGTTGGACGTCGACGCAGTGCGCCGGGCACTGGCGGACGTGGTCGGCCGGCACGAGAGTCTGCGCACGGTGTTTGCTGCCGATCAGGGTGTTCCGCGGCAGGTGGTGATGTCGGTCGAGGACGCGGAGTTCGGGTGGCAGGTTGTCGATGCCGGCGGGTGGCCGGCCGACCGGTTGGAGGACGCAGTCGGTGTGGCGGTAGGCCAGGCATTTGATCTGGCGACCGAGATTCCGTTGAGAGCAACGCTTTTCCGGCTTGCCGACGACGATCATGTATTGGTGGCGGTGGTGCATCACATTGCTGCCGATGGATGGTCGGTTGCTCCGCTGGTGCGTGATCTGGGGGTGGCCTACGCCAGCCGGTGTGGTGGGCAGGCTCCGGAGTGGTCTCCCTTGCCGGTGCAGTACGTGGATTACACGTTGTGGCAGCGCGATCAGCTTGGTGAGCTGTCTGATCCCGAGAGCCGCATCGCGGGGCAGGTGGCGTATTGGGAACACGCCTTGGCCGGCTTGTCGGAGCGCTTGGAGCTGCCCACGGATCGGCCTTGTCCGGTGGTTGCCGATCACCGGGGGGCCAGTGTCGCGGTGGCGTGGCCGGCGCGGTTGCAGCAGCAGGTGGCGGCGGTTGCGCGGACGAACGATGCGACCAGTTTCATGGTGGTGCAGGCTGCGCTGGCGGTGCTGCTGTCGAAGCTGAGTGCCAGTCCTGATGTGGCAGTGGGTTTTCCGATCGCCGGGCGTAACGATCCCGCCCTGGACGAACTGGTCGGGTTCTTTGTCAACACCCTGGTGTTGCGGGTCGATCTGGCCGCTGACCCCACCCTCGCCGAGACGATCGCGCAGGTGCGGCAGCGCAGCCTGGCAGCCTACGAGCATCAGGATGTGCCCTTCGAGGTGTTGGTGGACAAGCTGAACCCAACCCGCAGCATGGCCCATCACCCGCTGATTCAGGTGATGCTGGCCTGGCAGAACCCCACGGGTGCCCGCGATGCCGAGTCCGGGATGGGTGACGTTCAGGCGGCACCGATGTCAACTGAAACACACACCGCCCGCATGGATCTGGTGTTCTCGGTGGGTGAGAGTTTCAGCGGCAGCGGGGAGCCGGCTGGGATTGCGGGGTCGGTGGAGTTCCGTACCGATGTGTTCGACGCCGAAACCGTCGTAGGAGTGATCGGGCGGTTGGAGAGGGTGCTGGAGGTGCTCGTCACTGATCCGGCCCGAACGTTGTCATCTGTTGATGTGGTCCATGCTTCGGAGCACGATCGCCTCGATGAGCTTGGCAATCGCGCGGCGCTGACCAGGTCTGTGCGTGCTGCGGTGTCGGTACCGGCGGTGTTCGCCGGGCAAGTGGCCCGTGCGCCGGATGCGGTGGCTGTGACCTGTTCGGGGCATTCGTTGACCTATCGCGAGCTCGATGAGGCCTCGAATCGGTTGGCGCATGTGCTTGTTGATCATGGCGCGGGCCCGGGTGAGTGTGTGGCGTTGTTGCTGAATCGTTCGGCGGAGGCGATTGTCGCGATTTTGGCGGTGCTCAAGTCGGGTGCGGCGTATTTGCCGATCGATCCGGCGCATCCGGACGCGCGGATCGCGGTCGTCGCCGCGGATGCCAAGCCGGTTGCCGCGCTGAGCACCGGCCCTTTGGCTGAACGGCTGCGCGTGTGCGGGGTCGAGGTTGTCGACGTGGCCGATCCGCTCATCGCGACTCAGCCTGTCACCGCATTGCCGGTGCCGGCTGCTGACGACATCGCCTATGTGATCTATACCTCGGGGACGACGGGTGTTCCGAAAGGTGTTGCGGTGCCTCATGGCAACGTCACTCAGTTGCTCGGGTCCTTGGATGTGGGGTTGCCGCGCGCGGGGGTGTGGTCGCAGTGGCATTCGTATGCGTTTGATGTGTCGGTGTGGGAGATCTTTGGTGCGTTGTTGGGTGGTGGGCGGTTGGTGGTGGTGTCTGATGTGGTGGCGGCTTCGCCGGATGAGTTGCATGCGTTGTTGGTTGCTGAGGGTGTTTCTGTTTTGAATCAGACGCCGTCTGCGGCGGCGGCGTTGTCTTCGGATGGTTTGGGGTCGACGGCGTTGGTGGTGGCGGGTGAGGCGTGTCCGAGTGAGTTGGTGGATCGGTGGGCGCCGGGTCGGGTGATGATCAATGGTTATGGTCCGACGGAGACGTGGTACACGTCGTTCACTGCGCCGCTGGAAGCTGGGGCGAGGGTGGTGCCGATCGGTGTGCCGGTGCCGGGGGCGGCGTTTTTCGTTCTGGATCGGTGGTTGCGTCCGGTGCCGGTTGGGGTGGTCGGGGAGTTGTATGTGGCCGGTGCGGGACTCGCGAGCGGGTATCTGCGCCGGGGCGGGTTGACAGGGTCGCGGTTCGTGGCGTGTCCGTTCGGTGGGTCCGGGCGACGCATGTATCGCACCGGGGATCTGGTGTCCTGGGGCCCTGACGGGCAGTTGCGGTATCTGGGTCGGGCCGATGAGCAGGTCAAGATCCGTGGCTATCGCATCGAATTGGGCGAGATCCAAGCTGTGCTGGCCGATCTGGTGGGTGTGGATCAGGCGGCAGTCATTGCGCGAGAAGATCGCCCGGGCGACAAGCGTCTGGTTGGCTACGTCACCGGCAGTGCTGAGCCGGCCCGAC
>NZ_AUEQ01000030.1 GCF_000426065.1 Mycobacterium sp. URHD0025
CGCACCGAGCTTGCCGAACGGTTACCCGTCTACATGGTGCCGGCGGCGGTGGTGGTACTGGACGACCTGCCGTTGACGGTCAACGGCAAGCTCGATCGCCGTGCTCTGCCGGCACCGGACTACGTCGATGGTCAGGATTACCGTGCGCCGGCCACACTCACTGAAGAGATCTTGGCCGGTATCTACGCCCAGGTTCTCGGTCTGGAGAGGGTCGGGGTCGACGACTCGTTCTTCGACCTGGGCGGTGACTCTCTGTCTGCGATGCGGGTGATCGCAGCTACCAACGCCAGCCTCGATACGGACCTGGCGGTGCGCGTGATGTTCGATGCGCCGACGGTGCGCAGTCTGGCCGCGCAGGTGGGCAGCGCCGACGGTGCGCAGGAAGTGGTTCCGGTTGAGGTGCTCAAGCCGGGCAACGGTGTGCCGTTGTGTTGTGTCCATGACGGTTTCGGCCTGAGCTGGTCGTATCGGGCTCTGGGCAAATACGTCGACGGGCCGATCATCGGGATCAATCAGATACCCGCCGATGGTGAGCCTGAACCGTCATCGATACAGCGTATGGCGGCCAGCTATGCCGATCGCCTGCAGGAGCTTTATCCGAGCGGGCCGTATCGGATTCTCGGCTGGTCTTTCGGGGGCGTGGTCGCTCACGCGCTCGCCGTTGAGCTCCAGCGGCGAGGGTGTGAGGTGCAGCGTCTGGTGTTGCTGGACGGGTTGTTGAATCCAAATAAATACTGGAAGCGCATCACCAGAGTGATCGCCAGTAACCGAGCAATTGCCGAAGGATGGGTGCTGGAATACATCCTGCGAACCAATAGTCTTGGTGTCCCGCTCCATTGGAAACCTCTGAAGTATCCGCGCGTGGCGGAGCTGATTCAGCGACGGGGGTGTAGTCCACCGTCTCGGCGGTTGATGGAATTCATGGCGAGAAGCGTCAGTTCGGGCCAGTTGCTCCTCCTGGAGCATGAACCCGAGGTGTTCGATGGCGATATGGTGGTGTTCTCCGCGGCGCGAACTCGATGCGACGCCGGTAGCGGTTCTGGAATCAAATCGCGGTGGGCACACTTCCGAAACCGAAGGGCTGCCCGGTCACTGGCGCAAAGTTGGAGCCCCTGTGCTTCGGGTGAGATCGCAGTACTACCTGTCGCCTGCACACACTTTGAGATGTTCACCGCTGACTCTCTGAGTGAATACGCAGAACAGCTCAAATCTCGTTTGGAAAGTGCCGCGAAGTAGTTTCTGAAACGTGCTGCCGCGAAAGCGCTGAACGCTGACGGAACCTCGTGGGTTTCCTGGCTGCCGGCGCTTACGAGCGCCGTGAATTCCGCCCGTTGAGACGGCATCATCACTCTGGGCCGGCCGGCCGTCGCTATGGCGACGAATCACATGTCTCAGCACTTGCAGTGTCTGCCGAGTCGTCCAACGGCCCCAGTCTGGCGGCTGACGGGAATCGCCCGCCGCAACCGCGGTACTCGTGGGAGAGGGCCTCCATGCGGGGTGGAGCTCGGACCGGTCGGCCTTGAGTGTCCGCTCTGCAGTAGGTGTGCGAGTCCGTGGTGATTCCATATCGATGAATCGCGCGATCTTGATTCTTTGCCAGTATTTGCAGTCGCAAATCCAGGTAGACCTGATTGCGATGTGGCATTGCCGGAGCTCACCCGGCGAACCAGGTCGCCGCGAATGGTGACCGGAGGTGTGCTTCGGGGAGCGGTATGTGCAATTTTCACAGTTTGCCACAAGCGTGACAAGCGCCGCGGGTGTCTTCACCCCGGGCGTATCGGTCGTCGTTGCACCGGGCGTCCATCGGGCGAGTTCGCTGGATTGAACTACATCGGTGTTACGGGCGTATGGGAAGCGGAAAGTTCCTGATCTTGAGTGGAGATGCCCAGCTTGGTGCACGATTGGAACGGCCGTCGTGGTAATTGCGCTGCGGGTCGCGACCAGGCTTTTCGGCCGAGCCGGCGGAACCGAGTTCACATGGCTCGCTAGCCTGTGTGGGCGCAGTGCAAAGTTTGCTCATGGAGCATGTGCGGGTCGGCTGGAGGTTGAACGCCCCGCGAACACAGCAACAGCGCCTTCCTGGATCGCCGATTTCCGTCCTCGACCGAGGAGCGATGGATATGCTGGAATCTGGCAACTGGCTATTTTGTAGCTAAAACTGGACGATCGGGAGTTTAATTGTCTTGATCCACGTGGGGCACGCAGGCAGTAGCCGACGCTCGCTCGCCGATGAACCTGCTGGAGGGCGTCATGCGCTTGGAGTACCTCGAGCAGTACCGGCCGGATATCCGGCCGAAGATCTTGCGCGACGGGCTGGTGCGGGGCCAGGCCCCTGACGGGTAGAAGGGCCGGGGCTTGCATGGTGGGAGGTCCGATGCAACTTGATGAAGAGTGGTTGCACGGCAACGCGGGCGCCGCTCGTTCTGTGGGGATTTCTGTCGCGGTCCCGTCAACGCGGGGGTGTTGTGGTGACTGCTGATGTGACGCGGCGGTTGTCGTCGATGGGTTTTTTGGATGAGGATGAGCATTCGCAGCTTTTTGGGTGGGGTAATCGGGCGGTTTT
>NZ_AUEQ01000031.1 GCF_000426065.1 Mycobacterium sp. URHD0025
TGAAGTGCTCCCCGGAAGTTGGACTGAGAAATTCAGTTTCTTCTTCTGGGGAGTACTTTTTTGCATCCTTCTAGTTCGTTGAGTGAGGCTCAACGTGGTGCGGCGGTAGCGTTGTTCGAGCAGGGTCGGGGCTATGGCGCCACGGCGAGGTATCTGGGAGTGAGCCGGGGGCCGGTTCGCGAAATATATCGCCGTTGGGTCCTGCATGGCAGGAAGGTACTGGTGGCAAAACCGACCAAAACGCAGTACTCGTTCGAGTTCAAGCTCGAAGTGGTGGGCAAGGTGATCGACGAGGGTGCGTGTGCGCAGCAGGTAGCTCAGGAGTACCGGCTGTCCTCGGCGACGCTGGTGCAGACCTGGGTGCGGACCTATCGCCGGCTCGGTGAGGACGGGTTGAAACCCAAACCGCAAGGGCGCCAACCCAAAGACGCGGATTCTTCGTCGCAGGAGTTGACGGATCTGCAGCGGTTGGAGCAGGAGAATGTGCGGCTGCGAGCAGAGAACGCCTACTTAAAAAAATTGCGGGCCTTGAGGGCGCAGGAGCGGCGGTGAAAGCCGCCGCTGTCGCCGCTCTCAAGGCTGATCATCCGCTGCTGGTGCTGTTGGAGGTCGCGCAGTTGGCGCGGTCGACGTTTTACTACCACCACGGCAAACCCGAGGTGGCTGATGCGCGCGCCGACCTCAAGACCGCGATCACTGAGGTATTCGAGGCTGCCCACGGCCGCTACGGGCACCGCCGCATCCACACGGTGCTGATCAGGCGCGGTTTCGTGGTGGCCAAAAAGACCGTGCTGGCGTTGATGCGCGAGCTGGCGCTGATCTGCCGGGTGCGGCGCCGCCGCCGCTACAACTCTTACAGCGACCAGGCCGGGCAGATCACCGAGAACATCCTGGACCGCGACTTCAGCGCGAGCGCGCCGAATCAGAAGTGGGTCACCGACGTGACCGAGTTCCGCATCGGTGAGCGCAAGGTCTATCTGTCACCGGTCCTCGATTTGTTCGATCGGTCGGTGCTGGCCTACGCGTGGTCGATGAGCCCGAATGTGGAGTTGACCAACACTTCACTGACCGCTGCGATCGCCACCTTGCAACCGGGTGAACGTCCGCTGGTGCATTCCGATCAGGGCTTCCAATACCGGCATTGGTCCTGGCGTAAGTTGCTCGGCGACGTTGAGGCGGTGCAGTCGATGTCGCGCAAAGGCAACTGCTATGACAACGCGGTCATGGAGAACTTTTTCGGCCACCTGAAGTCAGAAATGTTCCACCACAACCGGTTCGACACTGTCGAGGACTTCGCCGCTGCCCTCGACACCTACATCCACTGGTACAACATCGAACGAATCTCGACAAAGCTCAAGGGCCTGAGCCCGGTCCAATACCGGGCCCAGGCCCTTGCCGCTTAGGCTCCAAACGTCAGAGTCCAACTTCTGGGGACCACTTCA
>NZ_AUEQ01000032.1 GCF_000426065.1 Mycobacterium sp. URHD0025
GTCTCGTGGTGCTCCTTAGAAAGGAGGTGATCCAGCCGCACCTTCCGGTACGGCTACCTTGTTACGACTTCGTCCCAATCGCCGATCCCACCTTCGACGGCTCCCTCCCACAAGGGGTTAGGCCACCGGCTTCGGGTGTTACCGACTTTCATGACGTGACGGGCGGTGTGTACAAGGCCCGGGAACGTATTCACCGCAGCGTTGCTGATCTGCGATTACTAGCGACTCCGACTTCACGGGGTCGAGTTGCAGACCCCGATCCGAACTGAGACCGGCTTTGAAAGGATTCGCTCCACCTCACGGCATCGCAGCCCTTTGTACCGGCCATTGTAGCATGTGTGAAGCCCTGGACATAAGGGGCATGATGACTTGACGTCATCCCCACCTTCCTCCGAGTTGACCCCGGCAGTCTCTCACGAGTCCCCACCATTACGTGCTGGCAACATGAGACAAGGGTTGCGCTCGTTGCGGGACTTAACCCAACATCTCACGACACGAGCTGACGACAGCCATGCACCACCTGCACACAGGCCACAAGGGAACCGACATCTCTGCCGGCGTCCTGTGCATGTCAAACCCAGGTAAGGTTCTTCGCGTTGCATCGAATTAATCCACATGCTCCGCCGCTTGTGCGGGCCCCCGTCAATTTCTTTGAGTTTTAGCCTTGCGGCCGTACTCCCCAGGCGGGGTACTTAATGCGTTAGCTACGGCACGGATCCCAAGGAAGGAAACCCACACCTAGTACCCACCGTTTACGGCGTGGACTACCAGGGTATCTAATCCTGTTCGCTCCCCACGCTTTCGCTCCTCAGCGTCAGTTACTGCCCAGAGACCCGCCTTCGCCACCGGTGTTCCTCCTGATATCTGCGCATTCCACCGCTACACCAGGAATTCCAGTCTCCCCTGCAGTACTCTAGTCTGCCCGTATCGCCCGCACGCCCACAGTTAAGCTGTGAGTTTTCACGAACAACGCGACAAACCACCTACGAGCTCTTTACGCCCAGTAATTCCGGACAACGCTCGGACCCTACGTATTACCGCGGCTGCTGGCACGTAGTTGGCCGGTCCTTCTTCTATAGGTACCGTCACTTGCGCTTCGTCCCTATTGAAAGAGGTTTACAACCCGAAGGCCGTCATCCCTCACGCGGCGTCGCTGCATCAGGCTTGCGCCCATTGTGCAATATTCCCCACTGCTGCCTCCCGTAGGAGTCTGGGCCGTATCTCAGTCCCAGTGTGGCCGGTCACCCTCTCAGGCCGGCTACCCGTCGTCGCCTTGGTAGGCCATTACCCCACCAACAAGCTGATAGGCCGCGGGCCCATCCCACACCGCAAAAGCTTTCCACCACACACCAGGAAGTGC
>NZ_AUEQ01000033.1 GCF_000426065.1 Mycobacterium sp. URHD0025
TGCACCCGGGTCGCGCGCCACCTGCTCGGCGAACATCACCGGAATCGACACGCCGGCCACCGATTCGGACATCACTCCCCGGTTGCCCCACCCGTCGAGGCGAACGTGGTCAGCGGGCTCCAGCACATCCAGCGTCGACAACAACCGCCCTGGATCAGCAACCACCGAGTCCAACACTCGCTGCAACCGCCCGATCAACACGTCGATACTGGCCGCATCGAACACATCAGTACGGAACTCCACCGTTCCACCGATCCCCGCCGGCTCACCAGTCTCGTTGAAGCGCTCGCCCAGGTACATCGCCAAATCCATCCGGGCGCTGTGGGCCTCCACCGGTAGCGACGCGACCTGCAGATCACCCAAGCCAGTCCTGCCGGCGGGGCCATTGTCCTGTCCTGCGAAGTTCTGCCAGGCCAGCATGACCTGTACCAGCGGGTGATGGGCCAGCGATCGGGTCGGATTCAGCCGATCCACCAACACCTCAAACGGCACATCCTGATGCTCCAACGCCGCCAAGGTGCGCTGACGCACCCGAGCCAAAAGCTCAGTCACGGTTGGGTCGTCAGCGAGGTCGACTCGCATCACCAACGTGTTGACGAAAAATCCGACCAGATCATTCAATGCAGGATCATTGCGCCCGGCGGCCGGGAAGCCCACGACCACATCAGAACTCGTGCACAGTTTGGACAGCAGTACCGTCAACGCAGCCTGCACAACCATAAAGCTGGTGGCGTTCTGTTCGTGAGCGATCTTCCGGACCTGCTGCTGCAACTCAGCTGGCCAGTCGACCTCCACACTGGCGCCGCGATAATCGGCTGCGAGCGGATACGGCCGATCCGTGGGTAACTCCAGCCGTTCGGGAAGTCCGGCCAGTGCCTTCTCCCAATACGCCAATTGAGCCGTGATCAGACTGTCAGGGTCAGACTCCAACCCCACACCATTCTGTTGCCAGAGTGTGTAATCGGCATATTGCACAGGTAGCGGTGCCCACTCCGGCGCACATCCGGTAGACCGGCTGGCATACGCCAACTGCAGATCTGTCAGCAGAGGCGCTACCGACCAACCATCCGCAGCGATATGATGCAGCACTCCGGCCAGCACGTACTCAACCTCAGCGATGCGGAAAAGCCTTGCTTGTAAAGGTATCTCAGCAGACAGATCAAACGCGTAGCCGGCAACTTCCCCGATGGCCTCGTCCAGTCGGTCCCGCGGCCAGTTTGTGGCATCGAGGACCTGCCAACCGAAGTCGGCCTGCTCTACAGGCCTGATGACCTGCTCTGGTACCCCGTCAACCGACCTGAACAC